>CAWBPZ010000015.1:0-64269 GCA_963790855.1 uncultured Acidobacteriota bacterium | reverse complement strand
AGCTGAGCTACACGCCCCCTGCAACTATATGATTCCAATAGTGAGTCTAATGGAATTTCGTGAGAATGACTACCTTCTCAGCGAGCAGGTGGTCCGATTGAGAGGAGCGCCTGTCGAGCGTCCGGAGCACGGTGAGAGCACCTGCCTGGTGAGCAGGGCCCTCCCCACGTCCGTTGGTTCAAATCAGGTCGCCGCAACCAAAATGATTTCTCTTCAACCACGTTCGCAAACCCTACAACCATCCGAATATGTATCGCAGCGAACTGCGCGACGAAAATATCTGCAGCTGGTGTGAAATTCGGGAGGATCATCTACTTGTGGTTCCGTATGCCAACTCGATATGTGAAATTCGCAGGTTCCCATAGGCGAATAACAATTCCTTACCGCTCGGATGATGGCTTACGATGCGGGCTTTGCAAACGCGAGGGGATGCGAGGAGACAATACCCGAACCCTCTTGGATGGTAATGAATTGATTGGGACTGACTTTGGAGAGAGATTCCTTTGCTCCGCTGGGCCACTGGATTTCGACGGAATCCACCTGAGAGTGCGTCCCCAGACCGAAGGTCAACACCAGTTCGCTGGAGGAAAGATAGCTCGACCCACTGCGCAGCATCTTGGTTTGCGCGTCGCTGCCCGCGGTTACGCGCACGGTCGCGCCAACTCCGTCGCGGTTTGATTTCGTACCGATCAGCTTTATGCGGAGCCTGTTGTTCGTCGCGCCGGTGTTGCGGAACAGCACGGCGGGGCCGCTATTGACCGCGATCAGCAGGTCCGGCGCGCCGTCATTATTTATGTCGCCGTAAGCGGCGCCGCGAGCCACGCGTGGCGTCGCAAAGGCGGCCCCGGCCGATTGCGTGGCTTCCGCGAATTTTCCATTGCCCAGATTGTGGAACAAGTGCGGCGGTTCCGCGTAGCGCACACGCGGCTGCACGCGCTCGATGGCATCTTCGATGTGTCCGTTGGCGACAAACAGGTCCAGCCACCCATCCAGGTCGTAATCAAAGAAAAAACACCCGAAGCCGAGCGTCAGCAGCGATGCGTGCCCCACCGCCGATTGTGGAGCTTCATCCACAAACAGCCCGTTCCGCTCGTTGTGATACAGCGAAAGCATTTGATTCGAGAAATTCGTGATGACCACGCTGGGATACCCCGAATGGTCGTAATCGGCGGCGTCCACGCCCATGCCCGCGCGCGCGATGCCGTCTTCACTGTATCCAATTCCGGCAGATACGCCCTTCTCAGTGAATGTTCCGTTGCCGTTATTTACGTAGAGCTTATTCGGCTGCGTGTCGTTGCTCACCAGAATGTCCGGCCAGCCGTCTTGATTGGCGTCCAGAATGGCGATTCCGAGGCTCTTCGACGCGGGATCGTATAGTCCGGCCTTTTGCGTTACGTCCTCGAAGGTCCCGTCGCCGCGATTGTGCCACAGGCGCACTGAAGCGCCTTTGTAAGCTTCGGGTGTGCAATAGGATTTCGTTCTGCCGTCCAACGCGCAATACAGGTCCGTCTCGGGCGACCACTGCACGTAATTCGCTACCAGCAAATCAAGTTTCCCATCGCGGTCGTAATCCACCCAAGCGGCGCTGGTGCTGAATTCGCTGGGGCCTTCCAGGCCTGCGCGCTTGGTGACATCGGAAAATGTCCCGTTGCCGTTGTTGCGAAACAGATGATTCTGGCCCAGCGCCGTGACGAAAATATCGTCGAAGCCGTCGTTGTCGAAATCCCCGATGGCGACACCCATGCCGTACATCTCGACGGCTAGGCCGGCTTTTTGTGTAACGTCAGTGAATGTACCGTCGTGATTATTGTGGTACAGCGCCAGCGTCGAATGTTTGTGCGCGTGTCCTGGCCAGTCCATGCCGTTCACCAGCAGAATGTCCTGCCAGCTGTCGTTGTCGTAATCAAGAAAGGCGACGCCTGGTCCCATCGCCTCCGGCAGCCATTTCTTGCCGAATGCTCCATTGTTGTGCACGAAGTGAATTCCGGCTGCGCGCGTTACATCCTCGAAGCGGACTCCCGTGGCCGCGGCCGCCTGCTGCGGTGCGGCATGGTCCGCAGTCCCTCGCGCATCCATCGAGCCGATGCTGATCACGGACAACGCGACGCACACCGCGGCGAACAGAACTGCAGTCTTGTGACTGTGCATTAGTCGGATTCCTTGGTCTTGTGCGGGAGAACTGCATATTTCGGCACCACGGACTTTGCCGTGGCCAGCGGCGCTGAAAGATGCTCGTGGATCGGTTGCCGCTCATTGTTGTCTTCCGGATGTGTGAGCACATAGGGTCCCACAAGAGTTTGCGCGGATTCGTCGGCTTTGAAACGCAAATAGCGCTTCTGAAATTCCGAAGCGACGTCGGGCTTCACCCAATCCCGTATAAGTAAGCATCAGATTGTAATTCGCCTCAAGATCCTCGGGATCGATGGCAATCGTCGCGTTGAATTCCTTCAAGGCGTCCTGGTAGCGGCGCTGCAGAAAATAAATTCGGCCTAAATCGTCGTGAACCACGCGGTCGCGCGGATACTGCGCCAGGACCGTCTGAAGATGCGGGATCGCATCGTCATAGCGGCCCTGCTGCCGCAGCACTTTCGCGTAAAAGAAATTAGCGCGCGCCAGATCGGGCTTCAGCGCCAGCGCCTTCTCCAGCACTGCTTGCGCCGCGGCCAGATTTCCTTCTTGCAGGCGCACGCGCCCGACATTGGTCCATCCGTCGACATTGGCGGGAGCCATTTGCGTGATTCGTCCGAACGCGAACGCTGCGCCGGAAAGGTCGCCCTGCAGGAACAGTCCGATGCCGTAGTCGTTCCAGCGCGTCCAATCGTCTCGCATTGAGCGCGACATTCGGCGCCGGTTGCGGCGCGCTGGCGGGCAAGACGCTTAAATCCACCGCGTTTTCCGCCATCACTACGATCGGCAGATTCGGAATGCCTTGGCTCCCGCCGGGCAATTTGGAAGGATCGCCGCTGAAGACGTAACGCGAGTCATCGTAGCCGGGCGCGACCAAGCCGTCCTTCTGGTCAGGGGCGCGTTGGCCCGCGAATGAAAACTGCGTGCCGAACCAAGTAAACTTGCGATAGTTCACTTTGGCGTGCAGATGGATTTTGTCGCCGGCGGTGGGCGGAATTTGCACGCGGTAGTGAATCGTATCGGCCGCGCCCGGCGGAATCAGGCGCACATAGACGACCGAGCGCGTGGCCCAGGCATTGCGTTTGTTGATGGGGTTTCCGTGGGCATCAATCTGCAGCGAGCGGTAAAAATGCGCGCCGGGATCCACGGGACCTTTGCCGTCGTCCGCCACGCGGCCGCTCCAGAAAATATTCTGGCCTTTGTCGTCGGTCGCCGTCAGCTCCACCCAGCAATCGAACGCATCCACCGTGCCGCCGGGAAAGAAGTGGCCCATTTTGCGCGTGCGCACCACTACGTCCACGCGGTACGTGCCGCCTCGGCGCACAGCGGCGCTCGTGCGATTCAGCGGCGCAGTGAGCAGGGTGATCGGCATCGCGGCCCCAGGCGATGAATTCACCGGAATCGCGGATTCCGCTTCCTCGCCCACGGCAAAAGTCGTTTGCAGTCCTGGCATTGAAGGAGCGGCGACCGGCGCGGCTTCCTCTTCGCCGGCACCTTTCGCTGCGCTTTTCTCCGGCGAAATCGCGAAGATGTCCACGCTCACCGCGCCCTTGGTGAGGAAGTCCTCCGTTGCGGCGAGCTGCGAAGCGTCGTGATTGGCCGTGGGCAGCGCGGTATTCGCAGCCGGAAATTGGTGCGAATGGATCGAACCTGCGATGTTTCCGGCATCCGCGGATTTTGTGAGCGGCATGTGGCAATCGGCGCACATCTGTCCCTTGGCCGGATAATAAAACGAACGCGCGCCCTGAAATGAAACGCCGCTGGCTTGCCAGTTGTCATAGTCATCGAAGCCGCGCACCCAGCGATAGTTATTCACTGGCACATCCAGGTGGACTTTGTGGCACGTCGAGCAAAACTCCGCCGTCTGCGTGCGCATGAAAGGCTTCAAGAACACCCGGCGGTGTGGCTCCGGATTCAGCTCGGTAAGAAAATCATGCAGGCGCACGACGATGGGATTCTTGCTGGCGGCCATCCTGTGCAGCGCCGGGTATTCCAGAAAAAAGTCCGCCTGCCCCATCGTGCTCTTCACTTGCGAGATCGAGTGGCACATCATGCAGCCCAGCCCGGCTTGTCCCGCGGGCGTAGCTTCGACTTCGCGGACGGGACGATCGAACATCCCACTGTATAGCAGCGCGGGGTCGTGGCATCCGGCGCACCATTTCGAGGATTTCACGCCGATGGTGTCCTGCATGTACTCAATGCTCTTGCGATACCACGCATTGTTGAACGACGAAAAATGATGCGCAGAACCTTGCCATTGCTTGTAGATGTCTTGATGGCAGCGCTGGCAGGAATCGGACTCCATGAAGTAATTCGCGGGGATGTGCTGGCCGTCGGAGGTTTGCGCGGAACTGGGAAAGAAGGGGCCTTGCGGGCCGTCACCTTCGCTATCCATATTCGCGGGGGCAATCGCCGGATTTTGAATTTGGTGCGCGTGCTGCCACGGAACCGTGCGCAACCACCAGGCCCCAGCCGCGATCAGCGCGGCAAGGGCCAGGCACAACGCGTCGCGCAGCAGCCCAGAACCGATGCCGTCCGCAAGGAAGCCGCGCTTCGACGCCCAGGCGGAGATCAGAAGCGCGCAACCGGCCAGGCACGCGCCAATGTGGGTATAAAGCAGCGGCCATTCCGCGCGCCGCGTGCCGGTGTAGATCAGTACGGCGCCGAGAATTCCTCCCACCGCAAGAAGCAGCCAGCCGAGCCGCGACGCCGTGGGCCCGCTCCGCAGAATGGGGCGCAGCGTGAAGATCAAGACCACAAGAAACGCGATCCCCGCCAGCAAATGCACAACGATTGCCGCAAAGTACGGCACATTCGCCAAAGGCCACGCGAAGAGATAGAGCGCGCTGACCGCCAGCGCGATCGTTAGGTGTTCGAGAGTTCGTTTCAACGAAGGTCCCCAGCCCGCACCGGCGCCATACAGCACACACCCCATCCGGACGATTAGTCGGCGCAGTTTCCTTTAGACCCAAAGGTGGGTCAATAGTAGTTTTGGATTAGTGAATCTGCGTAGCTTGGTATCCACCGCTCGGAAAACATTAATGACGCGCCGCCATAGGCAAGAGAAGATGCCAAACACAGCTCGGGCCGGGCCGGTTCCTTTCCGCAGCGCTGGTAACAGCAGCTGCGCGCATGGGCGCGATCAACTATTTGTCGGCTGCGGGCGCGACAACGTAAACATATTCCAGCGTTTCGATTCCGGTGTCCGTGACATTGTGTCGCGTGGCAGCGGACATGTAGGCGATCATACAGCAGGCGCATGATCGCGTACCCGGCCCGCGCGGCCGCGGCTACGTGATCAACGTTGCCAGCAACAAAAACGGCGTAGGCTACGGTGCCTGGACGCACATCGACGGCTGGAGCGAAGCGGTCGTTGAGTACATCCGTTCGCTGGAGCAAATGCCACAGGCGTAAACCTAAAGGATAGGCGGCGCCCGATCGTGTGACGCCGTCTTCCGAATTCCCTACCACCCATTGACCGATCCCTTTAGCGTTAACTCCGATTGTCACCATACGAAGTTCATCTCACCGGTCTGCACATAGGCACAAGCCGACCCTAACTTGAGACCCTTTCAGAAGGCACAGTCTGTAGAAAAGGAGCCGCAAAGTGGAAAGAAAATGGAGAGAAAGGTACAGCCAGAAGTTCCGTCGCCGAGCGGTCGCGCGGATGAACGCCTGGGGGAGGGAACAAATTGCCGCCATCGTTTATGATGGTTTAGAGACTGAGCCCGGCAGGGTCAAAGCTTTTAATCGCTTGTTCACGTCCGTTAAACAACGAATTTGCTATGCGAGCCGTCATGCGGGCCGTATGTTCTGGTTGAGAGAGAACAGATTGCGATAGTCGTAGCGCGCCTTGAGGTGCTGAAGCCGTACGTAGTTGGGGCCATATGCGTGCCGGACGCTGTTTTCTCCCTCGCGCTCCATGACGTTCACGTAGTTGCCGTCTTCGTCCACAGGCAGCGTCGTTTTCAGTCCTTCAATCCACTCACTGGCGGCTCGCTGGCCATCGGGCGGTTTCCAATAGGCTGCGATGTCGCAGCCTATACCAACCCTGCGCAGGGGAAACGGCGTCGCATCCACGGGCACCCGCGTTACCGCGCCGTGAAGATGAATGAGGAAGCAATTGACAGGGAGCGGCGCACTCAAGAATGCCTTGGCGAGAATCTCGATTCGGCGATCATCCAGCTCTCCGAAAAAGCCGCTGAAATGTTCCTCATAACTTGGCGGAATATTTGCTGGCACCATCTGCTCTAGCTCGAGATACGATCTTAACTGGACCGTGTCATGCACGACTGCCGGGTGATGACGAATGGGCGCCAGCGCACTCTCTCCCGCGCCCTGCTCACCGATATAGCACGCCTGAATCTCGATTTGCGGCTTGTGATTGGGTTCCGCGGACACCACGGCAATCAGAGTTAGCTCGTCTGGCGCTGAAGAAACAAGCTTTTGGAACGCCTGCAAAAACTCACGTGGGTCCGCTGACTCCAGCGTGATATTCCCCGCAAATACCTTCGAAACCGGATGCAGCGCCACCTCGAACTCAGTGACGATCCCAAAGTTGCCTCCTCCTCCGCGAATGGCCCAGAAAAGGTCCGGGTTCTCGTGCGCGCTGGCCTTGACCTGGCGCCCATCAGCCAGCACCACGGTCGCCCCGAGAATGTTGTCGCAGCCGAGGCCATACTTGCTCATGAGGGGACCGACGCCGCCTCCGAGAAGATAACCTCCTACGCCGACGGAAGGACACTGACCCAGCGCGGTGGCAACCCCTGCATTGGCTGTCTCTATCTCAACGGCACCGCACAATGCGCCACCTCCAACGCGGGCGGACATTTTTTCCACGCCAACGGCTATCCCGCGGAAGCCGGACATGTCTAGCACAATGCCTCCCTCGCAGGTTGAGTAGCCGGCATAGCTGTGGCCTCCGCAGCGGATAGCGAGGGGCAAACCATTGGACCTGACGAAGCTCAGAGTGGCCTGGAGGTCCTGCAGGTTGACAGGATGCACGACGAGCGCCGGATGCGCGTCATATTTGGCCGCGTAGACTTTGCGAAGCCTTTCATAGTTCGGATCGCCGGGTCTAAAGGCTGTCCCAGTCAGTCCCCGGACAAAGGTCTTGAGATCGACATTATTTGGCTTTGAAACCGGAAGAGCAGCGACTAGCTTAGGAAGGTTCGCATTCGCGAGGAACGGGAGGGAGGAACAAAGGCCCTGCCAGAGAAAACGACGCCGATTCATTGAATCACCTCTGAAGAAATGGGCCCAGAACGATACTCGATGAGATTGCGGAAAAAAAGAAGCACCACCTTAGCACGAACCAGAACGATTGCATCGATGGGGATTTTGGAGTGTGGGCGACCGCGTTCGGTGACAACCTCAAAGAAGCGCGCAGGCCCTTTGGTTTCAGCTCCTGCTTGTAGTATTCCGCAAGTTCCTTCGACCTTTCTCCCAGGTTCACCCCTTCATCGTTGAAGGATTTATAAGCGTTCGTGGTGCCACCCACGAATTCATTGAAATATTTCCGAGGTCGCATCTGCGGCAGTGTTGATACAGCCGCGGCCGCGAAAGCCACCGCGCCAGAAGGCGGTTTCTGCCCGATTCGCATTCAGTGTCGCAGTCAAGTCTGAGGCAAGTAGGCCGTTCGCAACAATCTCAACGATGTCGATTACAATTCCTGCTGCAAGCCCCCGGGGAGAACACGGCTCCAGTTGATTTTGCCCATTTGCGCTCTCCGGGTCTTCGCATTCCGCAAGTGCGAATTGCCCACAAAATCGCCCCAACGCTCTAACCGAAATTACGGGCGAATTGTCGGCCACTTGGAACCTACCGTCGCACAACGCGGCCAACTGCCGATAGGTCGCTTTGTGGGGAACCTGAACCGGCGAGAGACAGCTGAACAAAGGTAAGGATTGGTAACGGGAAGTCGGCATCTCATCAGGAAATCAAGCACTGACGAGATGCGCGTGTCCCGGTACCTATCCGGTGGAACTTCTTGCAACCAGACTTTCTGTCGCTGAAAATTTTCGAATTGCCCAGGCTAGGGAACTGTTCTGCGACTTGCGTAATCAGCTAGCGCTTCCCATACTTTGACTCTAGTCCTTGCGCTGAAGGAACCCCTTCATGACCTGGTCAAAGATCTCGTCGATGTACGCATCGGAGAGCGGTGCCGTGCCCATCTGCAAACGGTAGTACAGGGGTGCGTAAAGCAGATCGATAGTCGCTTCTAAATCGATGTCAGAACGCAATTCTCCCTGGCTGACGGCCTTTTGAAGAACTGCGAGAGCAATCTTGCGCCTCGGCAGCATCCATCTCTCGCGGAAGGCTGTTGCCAGTTTCGCGTCAAATTGCGCTTCGGCAAGCAGCGCCTTCAATACGGCGCCGTCCTTAGTTCTGAACCCTCTCGCCATACTGCGCATCTGCAGCCGGATGCTCTCGGTAGTTTTTTTGCTCGGGGGGAATTCAGGTCGAAATAACCTCTCCATGAAGGAATCCATCACCACCGCTGCCTTGTTTGGCCAACGCCGATAAATAGTCGTCTTTGCAACGCCTGCTTTTGCGGCGATGGCTTCGATGCTCACTGCTCGAAATCCGATCTCGATGACTAAGTCCATGGCTGTCTGCAATATAGCCTTATGGCGTCGTTCACTTCTTGGGCGTCCACTGCGTGTTTCCTGCATAAGGTCTGTGCTCCCTTCCGTCCCTGACTAGGCAGCTGCAAAGATTTGTTAAAATCTCTTGCAAGCAAAACGATACGTAGCGTATCTCGTAAAACATACGCTACGCTCCGTAGCGTATCACGGTTGAAGGAGAAAACATACCATGAAGAACCTCAAGGACAAGATCGCCTTAGTCACCGGAGCCGTGGAACTGCTGGATCACGACTTTAATCTGAGCAAGCTGGAGGCTGAGTTGTCGCGCTGCTGGAAGCGTCGCACTGACTGCCAACAAGATTTTAAAGCGATAAGCAGATCCCTCACCGTAATCCGGAAGAGGCGCAGCTTGGTTCGAGATGACACCATCACCCCGGATCGTCCGGGGCTTCGATCTAGCTGACTTCAGAATCGAAGAGACGTCCATGTTGCACAAAATCGATACGTCTCGCACGATCTCCGCATTTTTTGCCGAGCGTCCGGCGCATTCCGCAAGCTCTGGCTCGTCCCGAACGGTGGGCGGTCCCTGCCGCTCCGCTCGGAACGAATAACTGCGACCACAAAATCTCGAGGCGTACGCCGTTCGGCCCTGAAGTCTCGGCCCCCGCGATTAGCAGTTTGTTGAAAAACTCTTTCGGGTCGTCATTTCGAGGTGCGCTGCGACACGGAATCTCTCTTTTTGTTGGGTTTTAGCGGTGAGGAATTCCTCGCTGCGCTCGTAATGGCGAGTTCAGGAGCCTTTTTCAACAAACTGTTAGTCGCTTTCCCTCAGCTTCTCTTGGAGCGAGGGCCCACCTCCGGGCGCACACGTCGCCGTGATCGTTGGCCAATAAAGTCCGATCTTTCTTGGAACTCCCGATAATCTCATCGCTTCTGCAATTCCCAGTGCGATGCCCTGTTCAAAGGCTTCCATGACGAACGCCGGCCCGTAACTCGTTGCCACTGTCCCCGACCTGGTGATTTCTTGTCTGAAAGTAAAAGCGGTGTCACGAATATACTCGATATAGGTAGTCGACATCCCCATTTCCTCCAGCTCTGCGACGGAGACGCCCCCGATTTTTTCCATAGTCCCCTCCGCGCGCTATTATTGGCACGTTTGGTTTCTGGCTCTTTTCTGACGTATCAATTCTGCTGTTGCCGTGGATCAAACTGACTTCGATGGTCTTTTGAATCCCTCGGGCGCGGTGGCTCCTCAAATGGCTCGATCAGAGGTCATGATTCGGATAACCGCACTCCTTCTGCATCGAGGCCTAGCGAACCCGCACAGCGACACGTTACATTGCGCGTATCTTCATGTAGCGGATGAAATCGGGAATCATTTTTACCAGACCGATGATCAAGAAAAGCACAATTACGCTGAGAATCACAATTTTCGCCACAGTACACCTCGCGAATGCTTCGCTGCCAGCTTAAGAAAAGCACGGGGCAGCGAATTTGCACATACGGACGAATACTGATTTAGCCGCGGTAAATACAGTAATCGAGCTGGCTGAGGCCTAAGTCGGCATCCCGCTGGGAGAGAGAAGAAAACCGGACACATGGCTTTTGATTCGGTACAATCGCCGCGAGGCGCTTCGCGCGGGAGGCTCTTCGCAAGGCATCGTTTCACACGGCAAAGCAGGTCCGGCTTCCAGAGAGGGGATCGCATGGCGAATTCCAGCGACCATGGACGCGTGGCTGATGCAACGCCGCTCCCGATAAAGGAAATCCACATACTCTGGATTACCGCGGGGCTCGGCTGCGATGGAGACAGCATCGCAATGACCGCGGCTACGCAGCCCAGCATCGAGGACATCCTTCTGGGCGGGATTCCGTGGATCCCCAAAGTTCACCTGCACAATCCTTTTCTTAGCTATGACAACGGCGAAGAATTCATGAAGCATTTCCATCGAGCGGCTGAAGGCAAGCTGGCTCCCTTCATTCTGGTGATGGAAGGATCAATCCCCAACGAAAAAAACAAGAGCGAAGGATACTGGGCGACGTTCGGAACAGATCAAGCGACCGGTCAGCCGATTCTGACGTGTGACTGGATCGATCGCCTGGCACCGAAAGCGTGGGCGGTAATCGCGGCAGGGACGTGCGCAACGTACGGAGGGATTCACGCGATGGAGGGGAATCCCACCGGTTGCATGGGATTGGCGGATTACCTCGGCTGGAATTGGAAATCCACCGCGGCCATTCCGATCGTTTGCGTTCCGGGATGCCCGGTGCAGCCCGACAATTTCATGGAAGTTCTTTTGTACTTACTGCACATGGCTGCCGGACGCGCTCCGATGATTCCGTTGGACGACGCGCTGCGTCCGACGTGGCTTTTTGGCGCGACCGTGCATGAAGGCTGCGACCGCGGCGGTTATTACGAACAGGCGCAGTTCGCGGATGAATATGGATCGCCGACGTGCATCGTAAAACTCGGTTGCTGGGGACCGGTGGTGCAGTGCAACGTGGGAAAGCGCGGATGGATGGGTGGCATCGGCGGATGCCCGAATGTCGGAGGGATTTGCATCGGATGCACCATGCCGGGATTTCCGGATAAGTTCATGCCGTTTATGAACCAGCCACCGGGTTCGCTGCTTTCTTCAGCGGCGGTGATGACCTACGGGCGCGCAATTCATGCATTGCGAAGGTTTACGCAAGCATCACTGAACAAGGAGCCGACCTGGAGGAGCCGCACAGAAGGCTGAAATTACCGGCCGGGGCAACGCAGACCGCTGCGCGTCGAATCGAATTGTTAGGGCACTGCTCGGGTAATGCAAGAGGCGGAAAATGGCGCTGGATTATCTCACGCACGGAAATGAAGCGCGCGGCGATCCAAGAACGAGTGCCGTGGACAAGCTTTGCGGAAACTTGTCAGAGGCGGAGAAAGCGCTTCAGGAACTCGCCAATGTTTTTCTACAACAACAGTCTTCGATTTCCGGCGCAAGTCTTGATCGAGCGGAAGCAGAAGAATCAAAACTGAGTCCCGAAGCGCCTCTGTTGAGCATGGAAGCGAAGTACCGTGCTCTGGTGGAACAAATCCCCGCCGTGGTGTTCATGGCGTACCTGGATAAAGGCATCGGCGAAGCCTATGTGAGCCCGCAGATTGAAACAGCGCTGGGTTTCTCGCAGAGCGAGTGGCTGGAAGATCCTGTGCGCTGGTATCAACAGATTCATCCCGACGACAAGATGCGCTGGAGCGAGGAAGCCGCGGAGATGTTTCTTTCCGGCAAGCCGTTGCGCTCGTCGTACCGGGTGATGGCGCGCGATGGCCGCGTGCTGTGGTTTCAGTGCGAAGCGAAAATGATTCGCCGCGAGGATGGCCGGCCCTGGTTCATCCACGGCGTGGGATTTGACATCACGGAACGCAAAGGTCTGGAGGAAGCGATTCTGGAGATCAGCGCGCGCGAACAAAGGCGTATCGCGCAGGATTTGCACGACGGCCTGGGCCAGCACCTGACGGGCATCGCTTTTATGAGCAAGGTGCTGGAGGAGAAACTTTCGGACAAGACTTTGCCCGAAGCGGTGGAAGCGGCGCAGATCGTGAAAATGGTGAACCAGGCGATCGATAACACACGGCAATTGGCGCGCGGCCTGCATCCGGTGGCAGCGGAGCCACTGGGATTGATGTCAGCCCTGAAAAAGTGGGCAAGCGAAGTGGAAGCGCTTTTTCAAATTGGCTGCAGCTTCCGCTGCGAGAAGCCGCTGGCGATTCACGACGCGAACATGGCGACCCATCTTTATCGAATTGCGCAAGAAGCGGTGAACAACGCGATCCGCCACGGTAAATCCAAAAATATCGTCATCAGGCTGTCGGGCAGAAACGGGACGGGCACGCTCTCCATCGAAGATGACGGCGAGGGATTCGCCCAGAAGCCGGCCGCTCCGCCGGGAGTTGGGCTGAACATCATGAACTACCGGGCTGACATGGTTGGGGGTTCGCTGAAGGTTCAGCCGAATCCGGACCGGGGAATAACCGTGACTTGCACGTTTCCGATTCGGGGTATTGAATAGCGGAGAGCTCCGATGAACACAAAAGCGCAGCTGGATGTGCAGGCAAAAAAATTTCGGGTGCTGCTGGTGGACGATCACCCCATCGTGCGCCAGGGACTAGCGCTGCTGATTGACCGCGAAACGGATCTTTGCGTGTGCGGGGAAGCGGAGGGAGCGCATACATCATTTCGCGCGATCGAAACGCTGCGGCCGGATATCGTGGTGTTGGATATTTCGTTGAGCGGGCCGGATGGATTGGATGTACTCAAGGAAATCCGGATGAAGAGCGGTGCTTTGCCCGTGCTGATTCTTTCCATGCATGATGAGTCGATCTATGCGGAGCGCGCCATGCGAGCCGGAGCCAATGGCTACATCATGAAGCAAGAGGCAACAGAGAAAGTGCTGATCGCGATTCGCAGAATATTGCAGGGCGATGTTTATCTCAGCGATCGGCTCACCACCACCATGTTGCAGCAATTTGTAAGAGGAGCCGCGCCCACCAAGAGTTCGCCGCTGCTGAATCTTACGGATCGGGAGTTGGAAGTTTTTCGCTTGATCGGCGAAGGACATGGAACGCGCCAAATTGCGGACGAGTTGCACCTCAGTGTGAAAACCATCGAGTCCTATCAGGCGCACATCAAGGAAAAACTGGCCCTGCGGAACGCACGGGAGCTGGTGCAACATGCCATTGAATGGACCGTGAACCTCAACGGCGGCTACTGACCGTATTTATACGATCAGGATTTCCCCTATGGCCGAAAGTGACTGTCCCCTATCTTAAATACCACCTGTTCCTGATTGTAGTTGCACCCCTGCCAGAGTAATGCTTTCCATTCGAAATTTGGATGGCAGTCGTGTCCCGAGTTGGGTCAATCGCTTCGCGCAAGAAGCCCTTGACCTTCCTGCGCGTTGCAAGTGCACGGGATATTTCGAGACTGGGTACGCGCAATTTGTATCTGCCGGGATTCACACGAATTCGAGAGGAGGGATTGACTCATGACACCCGAAGCGGTTCCCTACGGCCGAAAGACACAAAGGCCGTCACCCGTCTCTGATATCCACATTCTGTGGATTACCGCGGGACTCGGCTGCGACGGTGATTCCGTTTCCATTACCGCCGCCACACAGCCCAGCATCGAGGACGTCTTGTTGGGCGCGATCCCCGGATTGCCGCGCGTGCATTTGCACAATCCGGTGCTCGCGTATGAGAACGGCGACGATTTTCTGAAGTTCTGGTACCAAGCCGAACAGGGGAAGCTGGAGCCGTTTGTCTTAGTCGTCGAAGGCTCGATACCTAACGAGAAAATCAAGAAGCAAGGTTACTGGGCCGCGCTCGGAACTGATTCGAAGACGGGCCAACCCATCCCGACGAATGAATGGATTGACCGGCTTACGCCGAAGGCGCTGGCCGTGGTGGCCTGCGGTACGTGCGCGACCTACGGCGGAATCCACGCGATGCAGGGCAATCCCACCGGAGCGATGGGCTTAGCCGATTATTTGGGCTGGGATTGGAAATCAAAAGCGGGCTTGCCCATCGTCAACGTCCCGGGCTGTCCGGTGCAACCGGATAATTTCATGGAGACGCTGCTCTATCTTCTATATCAGGTCGCTGGACTCGCTCCGATGATTCCGCTCGACGACCAACTGAGGCCGCTCTGGCTTTTCGGAAAAACAGTACATGACGGATGCGACCGCGCCGGCTATTACGAGCAGGGCGATTTCGCGGAGGTTTACGGCTCGCCGAAATGCATTGTGAAGCTGGGTTGCTGGGGTCCGGTGGTGAATTGCAACGTGCCCAAGCGCGGCTGGATGGCGGGCATCGGTGGCTGCCCGAACGTTGGCGGCATCTGCATCGGATGCACCATGCCGGGCTTCCCGGACAAGTTCATGCCGTTCATGGACGAGCCGCCTGGTGCGAAAGTTTCGGCCGCTGCCATCAGCGTCTACGGCAAGACCATTCGCGCTTTGCGTTCGTTCACGAACGACACCGTGAATAAGGAACCGAAGTGGCGCCACTCCCGGCCAGAACTGACCACTGGCTATAGACCCGGGGCGTACTAAGAAAAAAGGAGCCGAAAAAATGGGGACGATTACTGCTTCAGCAAAAGGAACGCCGACCGGTTCCAGAAAACTCGTGGAAATGAACTGGGATCCGATAACTCGGATCGTCGGCAGCCTGGGGATTTTCACCAAGATCGATTTTGACAATCGCCAGGTCGCGGAATGCCACAGCACTTCCTCGATCTTCCGGGGCTACAGCATTTTCATGAAGGGCAAGGACCCGCGGGACGCGCATTTCATCACCAGCCGCATCTGCGGAATTTGCGGAGACAACCACGCGACTTGCGCCACCTACGCGCAGAACATGGCGTTTGGCGTGCGTCCGCCCGCGCTGGCGGAATGGATCGTGAATCTCGGCGAAGCCGCCGAGTACATGTTCGACCACAACATTTTCCAAGACAATCTGGTCGGCGTGGATTTTTGCGAGCAGATGGTGAAGGAAACCAATCCTGGAGTTTACGCCAAGGCGGAGAAGACGGCCGCGCCGGGCGCCAATCTTCATGGCTATCGTACCATCGCGGACATCATGAAGGCTCTGAATCCTTTCGTCGGATCGTTTTATCGCGAAGCCCTGCAGATGAGCCGCATGACACGCGAGATGTTCTGCCTGATGGAAGGGCGCCACGTGCATCCTTCCACGCTGTATCCGGGCGGAGTGGGAACCGTGCCGACGATTCAGCTCTTCACGGATTATCTCGTGCGCTTGATGAAGTACGTGGAGTTCATGAAGAAAGTGGTTCCGCTGCATGACGACCTGTTTGATTTCTTCTACGAAGCGCTGCCCGGATATGAAAAGGTGGGTCAGCGGCGCGTTCTACTGGGTTGCTGGGGATCGTTCAACAATCCAGCGGTTTGTGATTATTCCTACAAGAAGATGACCGAGTGGGGCCGCGCGATGTACGTCACGCCCGGCGTCGTCGTGGACGATAAGCTCGTAACCAACGACCTGGTGGACATTAACCTCAATATACGCATTCTGCTGGGCAGCTCGTATTACGACGGCTGGGAGAATTCTGAAAAGTTTGTACAGAAGGATCCGCTGGGCAATCCGGTAGATCAGAATCATCCCTGGAATCAGACGACCATCCCCCGACCGCAGAAGCGCGACTTCGGCGGGAAATACACTTGGGTCATGTCGCCACGCTGGCTGGACAAAAGAACCGGCGATCATTTGGCGCTGGACACGGGCGGCGGGCCGATCGCGCGACTGTGGGCGACGGCGTTGGCCGGCCTAGTGGACATCGGCTACGTAAAGTCCACCGGCCGCAGCGTGAAGATGTATCTGCCGAAGACCATGTCGCTGCCGGAGGTCGAGTTCGAATGGAAGATACCGAAGTGGAGCAACGCCATCGAACGCGATCGCGCGCGGACTTACTTCCAGGTGTACGCCGCGTCGTGCGCTCTGTACTTCGTCGAGCAGGCGCTGGCGGAATTGCATGCGGGAAGAACCAGGACCTGGTCGGAATTCACCGTGCCGCAGGAAGCTATCGGCTGCGGCTTCCACGAAGCGGTGCGCGGAGTTCTGTCGCATCATGTGGTCATTCGCGACGGAAAGATCGCGAATTACCATCCTTACCCGCCGACGCCGTGGAACGCGAATCCGCGCGACGTTTACGGAACTCCGGGGCCTTACGAAGACGCGGTGCAGAACACGCCCATCTTCGAAGAAAATGGCCCGGATAAGTTCAAAGGCATAGACATCATGCGCGCCGTGCGCAGTTTCGATCCCTGCCTGCCGTGCGGTGTGCACATGTATCTCGGCAACGGCAAGGTGCTCGAAACACATCACTCCCCGATGTTTGGCCAGCACGCTTGACGTTGGATATTTCCCAGTAGAAGCGGGTGGAGGCGCCGGAGGCAAGCAGGTCTGGGCGCAATGGGATCGTTTGCCGCATCCGTCGCAACCACCCGCTTCGGTTCATTTCTGAAGGAGCCTATGCCGCAGGATAAAGATCTCCAGAAACGAATGCAGCGGATCGGCGAAATTGTCGAGCAACTTGAGACAACCACCGACCCCAACGCGCGCGCCATGGCCAAGGAACTTCTGGAATCGCTGATGGCGTTGCACGGAGCCGCGCTCGAACGAATCCTGAGCATTGCTTGCGAGGCTGGTGCAACGGGAGAGGGTGTCGTCAGAAAATTCGGCCGAGATCAACTCATCAGCAGTGTGCTGCTGCTCTATGGGCTGCATCCGGACGATATGCGAACCCGCGTGACGGCCGCACTGGAGAAATCGCGCGGCTTTCTTGATTCGCACGGCGCCAAAGCGGAGCTGACCTCGATCAGCGAAGAGGGTGCGGTTACGCTGCGGCTTACGCTCAAGCCCGGCGGCTGCGGGTCCACGGCAGCGACGGTGAGATCCACGCTCGAAGCGGCCATACAGGACGCCGCGCCGGACGCCACTTCGATCCTCGTGCAAGAGGCCGACAACGGAATGCCGCGATCTGGATTTGTTTCGCTGGCGCAGCTCGCGAGCGGCCAGGGCATGGCCTCCTTGTCCGTCGCGCGAACCGAGCGGAGCGGTGACTGATATGGCTCCCGCGCTTTCACCGTTGCAGGAAAGCGCGTTTGCAACTCTGCGGCAGTTCGCGCGTAAACGGGCGCCCATCGAGCGTTGCGAAATGTGCAGCCGCGAACTGGCTCCCGAACACGAGCACCTGGTGGAACCAGCCAATCGCAGGCTGATCTGTTCCTGCGATGCCTGCGCGATTCTGTTCGACGGACAGAGCGGCACAAAATTCAAACGAGTGCCGCGCCGCGTGCAGTTCCTCGCGGATTTTCAGCTCACGGATGGTCAGTGGGACGGATTGATGGTTCCCATTGATATGGCGTTTTTCTTCAAGAGCACGCCCCACGGAAAAGTGATCGCACTTTATCCCAGTCCGGCCGGCCCGACCGAATCGTTGCTCTCACTAGAAACCTGGGTGGATATCGAACAGGCCAATCCCATTCTTAATACGATGGACGCGGATGTAATGGCTTTGCTCGTCAACCGGGTCGGACACAATCAAGGTTCGATCGCTGCGGAATATTATCTGGTCCCTATTGATGAATGCTACAAGCTCGTCGGACTGATCCGCACGCATTGGCGCGGGCTTTCCGGAGGCACGGAAGTGTGGCGCGAAATTGGCGCGTTCTTTGCCGCGTTGAAGCAGCGGGCCGGAGCCGGTCGCGAGGGCGCTCATGCCTGATCTGCGGCTCACGATCGAGGGAGCCGAAGTGGTCCAATACGCGGCCGCGCCGTTGCTGGCTTTCAAGCTGCGCATCAGCAATCAGCCCAGCGAGCAGATCATCCATACGGTGGCGCTGCGCTCCCAAATTCAGATCGAAGCAACGCGCAGGAAATACGACGCCGACGAACAAGCGCGCCTGATGGATCTTTTTGGAGAACCCGATCGCTGGGGTCAGACGTTGCGCAGCATGCTGTGGACTCATGCCAGCATCGTGGTTCCGCGATTTTGCGGCAGCACCGTTGCCGACGTCTCGGTGCCGTGCACGTTTGATTTCAACGTCGCGGCGACGAAATACTTTCATGGTGTCACCAGTGGCGATCTGCCGCTTTGCTTCCAATTCAGCGGCACGGTTTTCTATCAGGGAGAGGATGAATCGCTGCAAGTCGCGCCGATCTCTTGGGACAAAGAAGCCAAATACCGCCTGCCCGTGAAAGTGTGGAAAGATTTGATGGACGCGTATTACCCGAATTCCGCCTGGCTCGCCCTGCGCAAAGACGCATTCGAAAAACTTTATCAATTCAAAGTGCGCGAAGGAATTCCCACCTGGGAAGAAGCCTTGGAACGGGCGCTGAACGCGCTTCCCGAGCCGGTGCGCTCGTGAACGCCGCGCTGGTGGACGCCGTCGTGAAGGCCGTGCTCTATGAAGGTTACATGCTTTACCCTTACCGGCCATCCGCGGTGAAGAACCGCCAGCGATTCAATTTTGGCGTGGTTTATCCGCGGGCCTACTGCGAGGCGCAAGGCGGCGCGGATGCCTGGACGATGCAGACGGAGTGCCTTGTGCTTGGAGATGATCGAACTCAGTGCGCGGTGCGCGTCCGATTCTTACGCCTGGTCACCCGTACGATTGCGAAGTTGCGCATGCCTTCACACGATCTCGCTTCGGTTCCAGAGGCCGCCATCGAAAAGGTGGAAAGATTGGAAGCGAACGGCAAGACTTTCCAATCGTGGCAAGAGGCCGTGGAAGAAGTGATCGAACCGACGGAATTCAATCTATCGACTCTTTACGCCCAGGCGCTGCAATGGCCATTCCGATTATCGTCGGCCCGGGAAAGAGAGGCGATTCTGGACGAACAAGGCTTGATCGTCGGAATCATCGTGCGCGAAAAAGCGAGCATCGCCGGTGTGGTCGAACTTGCCACACAGCGGCTGAACGATGGAGTGTTCAAGCTCACCACCCGGATTGCGAACGTCTCGCGCATCGCGGGTCCCGGCTCCTTGGATCGCGAAGAAGCGCTCGCCCGTGCTCTGGTCTCAGCCCACACGATCCTGGAAGCGCGCAATGGAGAGTTCGTGTCTCCGGTTGACCCTCCGGATGTGTACCGGGAATTTGTCCAGGCGTGTCAAAACCTCGGAACGTGGCCAGTCCTCGTCGGAGAATACGGCCAGCGCGACACCATGCTCTCTTCACCTATCATTTTGTACGACTACCCGCAGATCGCACCGGAAAGCCCGGGCGATTTGTTCGATGGTGCGGAAATAGACGAAATATTGTCGTTGCGCATCATGACCATGACGGACGAAGAAAAGCGCGAAATGCGCCAGTCCGACGAACGCGCGCGGCAGATTCTGGAGCGCACCGAAACTCTGCCAGCGGAACAGTTGATGAAACTCCACGGCGCATTGCGTGGACTGCGCGCCGTGAAGAGCGAGGCGCCGTGAACGAATGGGAATTCCAAGCCCTGGAAGATAAGACGACCGTCGAATCGCTCGACCTCCA
Organism: uncultured Acidobacteriota bacterium; assembly: GCA_963790855.1. GTDB lineage: Bacteria > Acidobacteriota > Terriglobia > Acidiferrales > UBA7541 > Palsa-295. The sequence goes on along the minus strand of CAWBPZ010000015.1, from coordinate 44,515 downwards.
AGGCGTACAGGTCCGCCGGGGCGAGCGTGTGCGTTTGCGGCCGCGTGCCGGCGGAGATGTCTTCGATCTCGCGCTCCAAGGCAAGATCGCCACGATCGAATCCATCGAGCAGGATTACGAAGGCAAGCTGCACGTTTGCGTCGTCGTGGATGAAGATCCCGGCAGGGATATCGGCCTGATGCGGCAACCGGGCCACCGCTTTTTCTTCGCGCCAGAAGAAGTGGAACCCGTCACTGCGGGCGAAGAAACTCCGGCAGCGGAGACGAAGGCGATCCTGATTGCCGGGGTCGGTAACATTTTTCTGGGTGACGACGGATTCGGCGTAGAAGTCGCCAGCCGTCTTGCCGGTCGAACGTTTCCGTCGGGTGTTCACGTGGTGGATTTCGGCATCCGAGGATTTGATCTGGCCTATGCCTTGATGGAGGGCTACCAGACAACCATCCTCGTGGACGCCTACCCGGGCGAAGGTCAGCCGGGCACGCTCTTCATTGTTGAACCGGATTTGCAAAATGCGAATGCTGCCGAAACGCAGCCGGGTTTTGTTGATCCCCACGGGATGGATCCGCTCAACGTGCTCCGCATGGCGACAAACATGGGCGGCGAGTTGAAGCGCGTCCTGCTCGTCGGCTGCGTGCCAGCGACGCTCGGGCCGGACGAGGGAAAGATGGGCCTCAGCGAACCCATCGCGGCCGCGGTGGACGAAGCTGTGCGGCTGATCGAAGCGCTAGTGACGCGAATTCTCTCGGGAGAATGGCCTGCCAAAAAATGAAATGGATTTCCAGCGCGCAAAGGAGAAAACCATGGCGGTTGAACTAATGGATCAAGCGGCAGATTCGAACGGAACGGACAAAGAGACCCTTTACATGCTCGGCGGCGTGGCTCTGGTTATATTCGGAGCCGGCCTCGTGCTGTCCAATCCCACCGTGCGCCGTTATCTCGGTCAAATTGGTGTGGGAAACTTGGCTTCCGCCGCGATACCGGACATCGAGCGATATTTTCGCCTGCGCTCGATGTAAAGGCCCACCAGCATCGCAATGGGCTCGCGTATGCCCTCTACGCTTCATGGGCGCCGCGCAGATCGCGAAGATTGGAATGGTGTTGTGCAAACCGCGACAGAAAGAGGTCTCGCGTCAGTGAGATTTGTGATTGATACCGGCGTCAGCCGTTTCACCGTGCAAGCCTTCGCCACCGGACTGCTTTCCACGTTCGGCCATAATCCCAAAATCGCGATGCGCGATTATGAAGGCGAAATGCAGTTCGTTCCGGAAACGTACGAAAACGCCGTCGTGCGTGTGACGGTGCGAACCGGCGCGATGGAAGTTCTCGATGAGATGAGCGGCGACGACCGCAAGAAACTCGAACAGACAATGTATGACGCTTTGGACGTGCAGCGCTTCCCGGCCGCCGTATACGAGAGCCAACAAATAACCGTCCAGAAACAGACCGAAGATCTGCTGCTAGCTCGCGCCAGCGGCACGCTTTCATTTCACGGCGTCACGCAGACACATTCGCTGGACGCGCGTGTCACGCGTATGGCAACGATGCTGCGGATTTCTGGTGATTTCTCTTTGCGCCAATCGGATTACGGAATCAAGCCAGTCTCCTTCGCTGGCGGAGCATTGCGATTGAAGGACGAGCTCAAGTTCACTTTTGAACTTGTAGCTCGCGTGCAGGAAGAATCGGGAGCGAGCGCGTAGCTGCAACGGAACTGCAGCAAAGGGAGTCGCACAGTGTGCCTGGCGATACCGGGAAAGATCGTGGAAATTGATTCGCAGAACGCGCAACTGGCTGTGGTGGACGTCGTTGGCGTGCGCCGCAAAGTGGATTTAGGGTTGTTGCAGGATGAACCGCCGGTTCCGGGCGACTGGGTGCTGATACACGTTGGCTTTGCCATGAGCAAAATCAGCGAAGCCGACGCCGCCGACCAGATGCAGACGCTTGCGCTGCTCGGCGAGGCGGAAGCGGCCATGCAGGAAGTCCGCGGCTACGGCCTCGAGAACGAAATGCAAAATGAGCCGCTGCAAAGGTGGAAGCAATGAAATTCGTGGATGAATTTCGCGCGCCTGAATTGATCACTAAAGCCGGTGAAGAAATTCGCAGGCTGGCCGATCCTCAGCGGCACTACCGGATCATGGAAGTGTGCGGCGGGCATACTCATGCGATCTATCGTTTCGGCCTGAAGGATTTACTTCCGCAAAATGTTGAATTGATTCACGGGCCGGGCTGCCCGGTCTGCGTTCTGCCGATGGGCCGCATTGACGATGGTCTGTCGCTCGCGGCGCAGCCTGATTTTATTTTCGCCGCGTTTGGTGACATGATGCGTGTTCCAGGCACTCATGGCAGCCCGCTAGAATACAAAGCGCGCGGCATGGACGTGCGCATCGTGTACTCTCCGGCCGACGCGCTCAAACTGGCGCGCAGCAATCCGGAAAAGCACGTGTTGTTCTTCGCCATTGGATTTGAGACGACAGCGCCCTCCACCGCGCTAACCCTCGTGCGCGCGAAAGCCGAAGCGCTGAAAAATTTCTCCGTATTCTGCAATCACGTCACGATCATTCCGGCCATCCGCGCGATTCTGGATTCGCCGGACATGCGCCTGGATGGCTTTGTTGGCCCCGGCCACGTGTCCACGGTCATTGGCTGCAGGCCGTACGACTGGATCGCGAAAGACGAAGGCAAGCCAGTGGTTGTCTCCGGCTTTGAGCCTTTGGATATTCTGCAGTCCATCGTGATGTTGCTGCGCCAACTGCGCAACGGCGAGGCCAAAGTCGAAAACCAGTACAAGCGTGTCGTGCCGTGGGAAGGAAATCGCGCGGCGCTGCGTGCCATGGCCGAAGTATTTGAACTTCGCCCATATTTCGAATGGCGCGGCCTGGGATTTATTTCACAGTCGGCGCTGAAGATTCGCGAGAGCTACGCAACCTGGGATTCCGAGCAGCGCTTCACTGTTCCCGGAATCCGCGTCACCGATCCCAAGGCAGCGCAGTGCGGCGAAGTGCTGAAAGGCGTGCTCAAACCATCGCAGTGCAAACTCTTCGGACGCGAATGCACGCCCGAACAACCGGTCGGCGCGCTTATGGTCTCGTCCGAAGGCTCCTGCGCCGCCTACTACAATTATGAGCATCGCAAACCGATTACCATCGCGAACGCTGCCGCGCATTAAGCAAATGGGAGATTCATGGCCACCGCTGTTACAAAAATTAAGTTTCGCGAACCGCAGATCGAAATGTCGCACGGCGCCGGAGGCAAGGCCAGCCGCCGGCTCGTCGAAGAATTGTTCGCGCCTCTTCTGTTCGGTTCCTCGCCGGGTCCGCTGGCCGATGCCGCTCACATTCAAATCAACGGCACAAAAATTGCCATGACCACGGACAGTTTTGTGGTGAAGCCATTGCGTTTTCCCGGCGGTTCCATCGGCGAGCTGGCCATCAACGGCACGGTGAACGATCTCGCCGTATCGGGCGCCAGAGCGGAAGCGATCGTCGTCACGTTCGTTCTGGAAGCGGGGTTGCCAACCGAAATTTTAGAAGCGGAAGTCCGCGCTATGGCCCATGCCGCGGAGAAGGCAGGGGTCAAAATCGCGGGCGGAGACACCAAGGTCGTCGAACATGGCAAGGCCGACGGAATGTACGTCACCACCACTGGAATCGGCCGGCTGCTCTCTGGAGTGGAAATAGCTCCGCAGTCGGTGCGCTCGGGGGACAAAGTTCTGCTCTCCGGTCCCATCGGAGATCACGGCATCACGATATTGCTGGCGCGCGGCGATCTCGATCTCGAAGCAGAATTGCGCTCGGACACGCGCTCAGTTTTTCCGATGGTGCAGGCGCTGGTGCGCGACGCTGGCGAGAGTGTCCGCTGGATGCGTGATCCGACGCGCGGGGGCGTCGCCACTTCACTAAACGAGCTCGCGCGGGATTGCGGCTTGGGCATCGTCCTCTTCGAAGAAAAAATTCCCGTGCGCGATTCCGTGCGCGGCGCTTGCGAGCTGCTGGGCCTGGATCCGCTGCATATCGCGAACGAAGGACAATTTCTAGCTCTCGTTTCCGCTGAGCAAGCCGAATCTGCGCTGCAGGCTTTGCGCGCGACGCCCGGCGGAGAGGAAGCGATAATTATCGGCGAAGTTCGCGAACAGCCCGACAGCGCTGTTTTGGTGACGACTCTTTACGGTGGCAGCCGCTTGGTGGATATGCTCGTGGGCGACCCGCTGCCGCGCATCTGTTAGGAAGGCATATGCCTACCGAACTTGGACTCGCGGAGCAAATCGGCCAGCGATTACTGGCGCGCAACCAGCTGATCGAATCGTTTTTCGCTGCGGAATCGTTGCGTTTGGCCGAAGCTTGCCGCGAAATGTCCGAGCGATTTCTGCGCGGCGGCAGGCTGCTCGCTTTTGGCCGTGGGCCGTACGCCACCGACGCGCAACACGTCTCGGTGGAATTCGTGCATCCGGTGATTGTTGGAAAGCGCGCGCTGCCGGCGCTGGACCTTTCTCTCGCCTTCGAACCGTGGCTGAAGACGCTCGTCCACACCGACGACATCGTCATGGGTTTCGGTCCGCCGGAAGGAGACCCGGAAGTCTGGGCTGCTTTGGACGCGGCGCGACGGCGTCGCGCGATGACGTTTGCGCTCCCGGGCGCGGAGGGCTGCTACTTTTGCAGCCCTGCCACGCACGATGCCTTCGTTCACCAGGAACTCATCGAGATTCTCTATCACACGCTTTGGGAGACCGTGCACGTCTTCTTCGAGCACCGCGAATTAGGCCACGATGTGGGCGAAGCCGGTTTTCTGTATCCGTTTCTGGGCAAAGACAAGCAGGAAACGACGGACATCGTTGCGCAAGTCGCCGCTTCCATTCGCATGAAAGCGCAGGACGACGCACGGTTGCGCGCGCGGGTGGCGCAGGAAGAGTCGGAAAAAATCGGAAACGCTGCCATAGCCATTCGCGAGCGCATCGCGCGCGGCGGTAAGCTAATTATTTTCGGCAATGGCGGTTCGGCCACTGACGCGAACGACTTCGCCATTGATTGCATCATGCCGCCCGTCGGATTCGCGGCCATTCCCGCCATTTCACTTTCCATGGAGCCAGCGAATCTTTCCGCGATCGCCAATGACGTCGGCACCGAATTGATTTTCCAGCGCCAACTGATCGCGCAGGCGCGGCCCGATGATGTGGCGATCGCAATTTCCACCAGCGGCGGCTCGAAAAATATCGTCATGGCGCTGGAAGAAGCGCGAAAGCGGAATTTGCTCACCATGGCGTTGCTCGGTTACGACGGCGGCGAAGTCCTGCGCCGTGGCCTCGCGGATTTTCCGCTGATTGTCCGGTCAGACTACATTCCACGCATTCAGGAAGTGCAAGCCTCGATTTACCATTTGCTTCGCGAAGGTCTGGAGGGGTTCGTCCATGCCTAATCTGGAACTCTACGGAACGGCCAGCTGTCCTTACACCAGCGAAATGCGCGAATGGCTCGAATGGAAAGGAACCGAGTTCACCGAGTTCGATGTCGAAGCCGATATCCAAGCTCGCGAACGCATGCGCGGATTGGCACAGCCTCCGTTCACCGTTCCGTTGCTGGTTGAAGACGGTAAAGTGATTCAAGTAGGCTGGCAGGGTCGCGGTTGCGTGATGAACTCGAAATAAAGTCCATGGTCAACGCTTATTCCATTCAGGTGCGCGGCGTGGTGCAGGGCGTTGGGTTTCGTCCTTTTGTTTACAATCTGGCGCGTGCGCACAATTTGAAGGGCTGGGTTTTGAACGCGGAAGAAGGCGTGGAAATCCATCTCGAGGGAAGCGAAGACGCTTTGCACTCGTTTCTCGTGGAAATGAAATCTCATCCGCCGCAGGCGGCGCAGATTTCAGACGTGCGAGTTGAAGCTGCCGAGACCGCTTGCGCCGCCGAATTCACAATTCGCGAAAGTGCCGGCGAACGTCGGCCCACCGTTCGGATTGCGCCCGATTTGCCGGTCTGTGAGCGATGCCTGCAGGAACTTTTCGATACCCGTGATCGCCGCTCGCGCTATCCCTACATCAATTGTACGAACTGCGGACCGCGTTACAGCGTCATTCGCTGCCTGCCCTACGATCGTCCCAATACCACGATGGCTGCGTGGCCGCTCGATGCTCATTGTGCCGCGGAGTACAGCGATCCTGCGAATCGCCGCTTTCATGCGCAGCCTGTCGCGTGCCCCGCGTGTGGCCCGCATTATTTTTATCAAGCCGGCGACCAGATTGAACGCGGCGATGTAGCGGCCATTCGCGCAGCAGTAGAAGATCTTCGCTCGGGCAAAATTGTCGCTGTGAAAGGCCTTGGCGGCTACCATCTGGCGTGCGACGCACAAAATGGCGAAGCGGTCAGCGCCATGCGCGCCAGGAAATTCCGCAAGGAAAAGCCGTTTGCCGTGATGGTGAAAAATGTTGGCGTCGCGCGCAGTCTGGTTGAACTGGGGCGCGATGCAGAAGTATTGTTGAATTCTGTTGCACGGCCCATCGTCCTGGCACCCGCTAGGATTGATTTGCCGGGAGTCGCACCCGAGAACGATGAGCTCGGCGTGATGTTGCCCTACACGCCGTTGCATCATTTGCTCTTTGCCGCCGGAGCCCCCGAAGCTCTGGTCATGACCAGCGGCAATCGCTCCAGCGAGCCCATCGCTTACAAGAACAACGACGCGCTCCAGCAACTTTCCGGCATCGCGGACAGTTTTCTCATCGGCGAACGCCCCATCGCCCGCCGCGTGGATGATTCCGTCGCTCGCGTCGGCGATTTCGGCCCAACAATACTTCGCCGCGCCCGCGGTTATGCTCCTGGCGCCGCTGCTTCGCTGCCGACCGAGCGGCCGATTCTCGCTCTAGGCGCGGACCTCAAAAACACGGTCACGCTCGTCGTTGATGGCCAAGCTTTCGTCAGCCAGCACATTGGTGATCTGGATCATTACGAATCGTTCTGCGCTTTCCGCGAGACCATCCGCGATCTGCTTGCGATGTATGAAATTGATCTGTGCGAACTATTGCTCGTGCATGATGCGCATCCTCAATATGTCTCCACTCTACATGCCGCGGAATTGCGCGCATCGGAAAAATGCGCCGTGCAGCACCATCGCGCCCACATCGCTTCCGTGCTAGCGGAGCGCGATGCCTGGGATCAGCGCGTTGTCGGCGTCAGCTTCGACGGCACAGGTTACGGCGACGAGGGCACGATTTGGGGCGGAGAGATTTTCGCGGGTAGTGTGCGCGAAGGCTTCGAGCGTGTCGCGCATCTGCGTGCTGCGGCTCTGCCCGGCGGGGATGCGGCTGCTTCGTTTCCCGTCCAAGCCGCCGCCGGCTTTCTAGCGCAGCTAGATGAAACACTGGATTTTGCGGCTCCTCCGTTTTCCTTTCCTTCGCGATATCGAGATGCGTTGCAGCTCGTCAACACGAACGTGCGCTGCTTCCGCACGACTTCGGTAGGACGACTCTTTGACGCGGCCGCGGCGCTGCTTGGTTTCACCCGTGAAATCACTTTCGAAGGTCAGGCCGCGATGTGGCTGGAGCGCCTTGCTCGCCATGCGCGAACCTCCGACGCATATCCGTTCCCCATGGCCGGCGATGAACTGGATTTTCGTCCGCTGCTTGAAAGCGTGATCAGCGACAGGCTCTGCGGTCGCGAGCCGCGTGAAATTGCGCGTGCCTTCCAGCGCGGGATCGCACAAGGTCTTCACGATGCGGTCGCAACTCTGTGCCGCGCGCACAACACCGATACCACCGTGCTTTCCGGTGGTGTTTTTCAGAACGAACTGCTCCTGCGCGACCTCAAGAACTTCCTGGAACCTGAACAGCTGCAAATCTGGACCAATCACGCCGTCCCACCGAACGACGGCGGGATCAGCCTTGGGCAAGCCGCGTTGGCCGCGCTGGGAAATCGCAACTCACACGGTGCGGGGGCTGAAACGGAATCGGAAGCTGAATGGACGGCGCAGGTGACGTAAGCATGCTCTCTGCTGGTGAGGTTGTGATTGTGACGGAAGACGAGGTGACGCACGCCAATGCACGAACTTTCGATTGCCATGAGCATTGTTGACCTCGCTTGTGAGGAAGCGGAATTACGTGGTGCACCGGGTGTGGACGTCGTCTATCTAAGGCTCGGGCCGCTTTCTGGCGTGGTAAAAGAAGCGCTGCTCTTCTCCTACGAAATCGCTTGCCAGCAGACGCCTCTGGAAGGTTCGAAACTGCTCATCGAGGAAGTTCCCATCGTCGTGAATTGTCCCGCCTGCCAGGAGCGCCGCTCGGTACGATCAATGCAGTCGCTCTGCTGCGCCGAATGCGGCACGCCTACGCCTGAAATCCTGGAAGGACGTGAACTGATGGTGACTGCGCTGGAGCTACGACCGTGAACGCAGAACCGCGGCTGGTCGAAGTCCGAAAAAACGTCCTGAAGCAAAATGACGTCCTCGCTCGGGCGTTGCGCGAACGTTTTCGCGAAGCCGGCGTCGTGGCGATCAGTCTCGTCTCCAGTCCAGGCTCGGGTAAGACGGCCTTCCTTGAGAAAACCCTGACGCTTCTTCACTCGCGCTACAAAGTCGCGGCGCTGGTGGGCGATCTCGCCACGGAAAATGACGCAGCTCGTCTCGCTCGCAGCCACGCTGCCGTGAAACAAATAATCACCGGCACGGTTTGCCATCTTGAGGCGGCGATGGTGAAAAATGCGCTCGACGGCTGGGATGTGCACGATTTGGATTTCTTGTTCATCGAAAACGTCGGCAATCTGGTCTGTCCCTCATCCTACGATCTGGGCGAAGATTTGCGGATCGTGCTACTTTCGGTTACCGAGGGCGAGGACAAGCCTCTGAAGTATCCGACTATTTTCAATAGCGCGGACGTCGCCATCATTACAAAATTAGATCTCGCGGCTGCGGTGGAATTTGACGAATCCGCTGCGAGACGAAACATTCAGGCCGTGCGGCCGGGCATGCAAGTGCTGAAGCTATCGGCCAAAACCGGCGAAGGCATGGCCGAGTGTCTGGCGTTTTTGGAAACTTTGCGCCAACGTTCCCGCGCCATCGCCGCAGTCTAAGATATCGCCTGCCATCCCGCTCAGGAAATTTACGTGCGACGCAAACTTTGTAGCTGAATCGTTCCTCTTGCGGATTCTGAGCCTTCGCGGATGGTGACGAGCTGGTTTGCGGCGACGTTCTTGAAAGTGTCTGTTGCGCCGAGCGGCCAGCGCACTTCGATGTCCACGGTCTTTGCAGCGCCGAGGCCGAAATGCAGGCGCGGATCGTTCGCGGAAACGTAGCTGGATTGGCTCATCACTTCTTGCGCTTGCGTCTTGCCGCCATAATGGACAATTACGCGACCACCGATTGCGCTGCGATTGCTTTTCGTTCCCTCTAGCCGGACTTTCAGCCAATGATTCGACGGTGGAGCGTCGTTGCGCAAAAGGGATGGCGGCTCGTTCTGATTCATAATCACCATGTCTATGTCGCCATCGTTATCAAAATCGCCGAACGCGCAGCCGCGGCTGACGTGTCGCGCAGAGATTCCGGGGCCGGCCTCTTCGCCTAGTTCGAGAAATTTTCCGTCGCCCAGATTGCGGAAGACCAGTCGAGGCCCGCGTCTGGGGTACTGCGGGTAAACCGGTTCCAACTCCGCGTAAACCGTGCCGGTCACCGCGAAAATGTCGGGGAAGCCGTCGTTGTCCAGATCCAGCATGCAGGTGCCCCAACTGATGAAGCGGCGTTCCGTGGCCAGGCCGGCTTGCGAAGTGACGTCCTCAAATTCTCCTTTGCCCAGATTGTGATAGAGGCCGGTGGCTTGTTTTTGAAAATGAGTTTTCACGATGTCGAGGCGCCCGTCGAGGTCGTAATCGCCCACGCCTACGCCCATTCCCGCCACTTCTTTGCCTTCGACGTTCAGCGCCACTCCGCGCTGCAATCCTTCTTCGCGGAATGTGCCGTCGTGATTGTTCATCAGCAGCAAACTGGGCGTCGAATCGCAGGCGAGAAGGATGTCGGGCCAGCCGTCGTCGTCCACATCAAACGCTGCGGCGGTGAGGCCGTAGGAACCTTTTAGCGCCGCGATGCCGGACCCCTTGGAAACGTCGGTGAAAGTTCCATCGCCATTATTCCGATATAGAAGATGCGTGGGCAGAGGCAAGCCGCTCGGTCCGCAGTTCACTGGCACCCCTTCGTATTGGCAGTTGGGCATTTGCAAGGAGGGTTTTGGCGCGTTCGCCAGGTCGATGTCCGCGTAATTCGCGACGAACAGATCGAGAAGGCCGTCGCGGTTGTAATCCACGAAGGTGCAGCCGGAACCGAAGCGCGGGTGCGTGCTGGTGATTGTGCTCGTCTCGAGCAGGCCGGCTTTTACGGTGACGTCGGTGAACGTGCCATCGCCGTTATTGCGGTACAGGCGATTCTGGCCGTAGTAGGTGACGAAAAGATCCTCGAATCCGTCGTTGTTGTAATCTCCAACGCAGACGCCGACGGCCCAGCCGGCATCGTGCAAGCCGGCTTTTTCGGTTACATCCGTGAATGTGCCATCGCGATTATTTTTGTATAGGCGATTGCTGGCGCCTTTCGGAATATTTTCTAGCCGCCGTCCGCCGAGTATGAAGATGTCCATCCAGCCGTCGTTGTCGTAGTCGAAGAAGGCGCAGCCGCCGCCCATGATTTCCGTGACGTAGGTTGCACCGGCGCTCTCGCCGTAGAACATCGTGTGAGTTAGGCCGGCGCTTGCAGCTATGTCCACAAATCGAGAGAACGGAGTCTGAGGTTTGATGGGTGCGGGTCCGGACCCTGGACCGGCGCTGGTGCTCCAACTTTTCGGAACGAAGGCTGAGGCCAGCACCGTTGGAATCGTTTTCAGCAGGCGACGCCGGGTCCATGAAACAGGCATCCGGGGAATCATCGCGGCCAGTGTAGCACTGTCGGTCTGCAGCACAGAGGTTGCGCGACACACGCGCGAACGTCGGCCGCGATGTCGTTGGCGCAACCGACAAATTCCAAAAGCAAAATAAACTTTCCGTAGTCGTCTTCGCTCTGGTAGGGTCGAAACATTCTTGAGCCACTGTGATGTGTAAATCTGTGCGGAAAGCGGCAGCAGAAACGTCAACTGGTCGCGCGCGTTCGCATTACATCGTCGCCGTTGCCGTGTTGGTGGCATTTCTGCTCGCAGGCGTCGCAGTTCCAGGTCAGTCGCCCGCCGATTCCCCCAGCGCTACAAGAGATCGAGTGAACAGGCAGCGCTGGTGGCCGACGAACGGTACAGTTCCTTTCGCAGCGTTCGCCGGAGAAAACGCATGCGGTGAATGCCATTCCAAGAAAACATCGTCGCAACTGACTACGCCCATGGCCCAGGCAGCGGTTCGGCTTTCGCAGCGCGCTCCATCAGCGGAAATCGCTGCAGGGAGTTTGCAGCTTGGACCTTATCTCTATCGGATTTCTTCCGGCCAACCCGGTTCGCGGCTGGCGGTCAGCTCCGGCAAACAATCCATCATCGCGAGCATCGCGTGGATCTTTGGCGAGGGTGTGCATGGGCAGACATACATCCTCGATCATGATGGCGCACTCTACGAAAGCCAGGTGAGCAGCTTCGCCGCTCTGCACGGTATGGATCTAACTCCAGGGCACACGCCGGTGGCTGCGGGCAATTTGAAAAATGCGCTGGGCGAACAACTTTCAACTCCCGCCGCAGCGCGCTGTTTTGCCTGCCACACCACCTATTCGACGACGGATTCCAAATTTGACGCTACGCGCGCAGTGCCGGGAATCCATTGTGAACAATGTCACGGGCCCGGTGCGCAGCACATCAATGCGATCCACGCCGATCAACGCGACGAAGCCGTGAAGGCCATACTCAATCCCGCGCATCTGAGCCCCGTGGAATCTGTGGACTTCTGCGGCGCGTGCCATCGGACCACGGTGGACGTGGTGGAATCCACAGAGGCCTACGGACCTATTAATGTCCGGTTCCAGCCCTATCGCCTGGAGAAAAGCCGTTGCTGGGGAACGCAAGGAGATGCACGCTTGACCTGCATCGCGTGTCACAATCCGCACGAGCCCTTGGTGCGCGACGCGGGCGCTTACGACCAACGCTGTTTGGCGTGCCATACAGCGCGAGGAGCCGAATCGTCGGGCCATGATGCGAGCCCGGCAACATGTCCCGTGGCGAGGGCGAACTGCACCGGCTGCCACATGCCAAAATCCGATGTGCCCGAGATGCACGCGAAGTTCACGGATCATTTCATAAGGATCGTGCGAGCGGGCGAAAAGTATCCGAACTAGATTAGGTTTTGTGGCTACGCGTCGTTGCTTGCCGCTTAATTCTGCGTCTGCGGGGAATTCATTTTGCCGAGTAGCTTCTGAGCTTGCGGATTGCCGGGATCAAGCTGCAACGCGCGCGCGACCGCTTCCTTCGCCTCCGGCAGCTTGGATTCCAAATATAAAGTTGCCGCCAGATTCACCCAGGCCTTGGCATATCCAGGAGAAGCGCGCACCGCCAACCGGAAATGTTCTTCGGCGGAAGCTGCGTCTCCCACGCGCGATGCCAAATATCCCAACTGATTGTGCGCTTCCGCAAGACCTGGATTGATCTGGATCGCCTGCTCCAGAGCCAGCCGTTCGTTTTCGATGTCGCCGGTTTTTTCAAGCGCCATCGCGAGCTTGTAAGCAAGCGACGCGTCGCGCGGATTTGCCGCCAGAGCTTCGCGGTAAAGAGAGATCGCTTGCTGCGTGTCTCCCGCGGCCAGTTTCTGATCAGCAAAATCAGACTTGGCATAAGCCTGCGTCAGGTCGGACTTCTCCTGCGCCTCTTGTTTGTAGATTTTCAGCTGATTGTCAGCTTCCTGATTTTCGCCCAACGTGCGCAGCACCGCGGCCAGTTCGAAGCGCACCGCCGGATCCTGGTCTCCCAGATCAATTGCTTTCTGCAGTTGCTCGCGCGCTCCTTGCGGGTCCTTCAGTTGAGCCAGCACGCTGCCCAGGTTGCGGCGCGATTCTACATGGGTCGGATTTAAGGTCACGGCTTGCTGCAGATGATCGCGCGCAGCTTGGTATTCGCCGGTGCGTCGCTCCAGCACTCCATTCAAGTACAGAACTTCCCAGTTGTGCGGAGCCTCTGCGAGTAACTTTTTTGCGAGTTGTCCCGCTTTTTCGGCCTCATCCTGCTGCACCAGGACCCACAAATAGAGCACCCGGGCTTTCAAATCCGCTGGGTGATTCGTGATCGCCGTTTCCAGTACGGTCGAAGCCTCTTGCCGTCGCGCCTGCAGGACGAGCGTGGCCGCTAACGTTTCGGCGAGCGGCAGAGAAGTTGGATGGGCGCGCAGCGCATTGCGTAAAATCTCATCGGCCTCGTCCAGTTTTCCAGTTTGACCGTAGGCCATCGCCAGATCCAGGGTCAGCCCGGGCGTCAACGGCGCTACATGGGAGCGTGGGCCGAGCAGAGCGATTTCCGCGCTGTAATTTTTGTCCGCGAGCAAGTCTGTGCTGAGCGCGCTGAGTGCCGTCGTCGATTTCGGATCAATCGCAAGTGCAGCTCGCCATTCGATTTCGGCGTCCATGGTGCGAGTCGCCTGATCGAGCGCCGCTCCCAGGAGCATGTGAGCCTTGAGCAGCTTCGGATCGAGCCGCACCGACTCTTGCAATGCACCAATGGCGTCCGCTGCGTTTCCTGAGGAATACAAACTGTGGCCCCACAGATATGCGAGGCGCGCGGAGTCTGGATTCAGCTGCAATGCTTTCTGAAAATCTTCCGCCGCGCAATCAAACTGGCGATGATCGTCAAACCACATTCCGCGTTCGGTGTAATTTTCCGCGCTGGGATGGGCTTGCAACTTCGCGTCAAGAGTTGGGGAAGCGCTGCAAGTCGCTGCAAAGCAAGGTGTCGGGATAAACAGTGCCAGCGGTAATACGAGCGCGATAGCTCGGGCGAACTTTCGCGCATAAAGTACGGGCGAGCGGCTTGCACGCGATGAGGCGCTCCCTCCGCGGCGGACTGCCACACCCGACTTTTCTAAAGTGAAAAAAAAACTCACAGGCACACCAATTAGCACGTCGCGCCGTCCGCCATTACTCTCGCAACGGCCGCCCCCGAGCGGCACTCGAACTGGCATGAGCGCGAACCGCTGCAGCAACAATCTTAGCTCGAAACCTTGGGAATTTTCCGCGCCGGCGCAGCAGGATTGAGTGTATTCGGATCGTTGATCTCGTCGGACTCCATGGATAACCGATCCAGGAAGAAACTGAGGTTACTTTTCATGATCACGTGCGGAGCCAGGCGCAGCTGGTGCGAAGGGCAGCGCCCACCGACCAGAAATTCGTGCAGCATGCGCAAGGCGAGTTGTCCTTGGCTCTTGGGCCGCTGGTAGAGTGTGGCGACTACCGCGCCCGATTCGATGTGTGGGATCAGCGCCGGGAACAGGTCAGTGGTGATCACGGTCATGTGATCGTTTAATCTGCCCACATCCTTCAGCGCTTGCAGCACGGGCGAAGAATTCGCCGTGCTGATGTACAGTCCATTCAAATCCGGTTGTTCCCGAAACAACGTGCGGCTCGTTTCGTACGCTTCCGCTTCGTCTTCGTGATTTTGTACCGGCTCCAGCACTTGTATCCCAGGGAAGGCATCGTTAACGGACCCGCGAAACGAATTGTATTTCTCCGCGTGGTCCATGATGGCCAGGTCTCCGGTAATCACGGCAATCTTTCCCCTTCCCTGTAGCAGGCGGCTTAATAACTCGCCCGCCAGCGCGCCGCTGGCCGGCGAATCGATCGAAACGACTGCGAGACGCGCGGTGCCGGGAGCATCGGTAACCACGGACACCACAGGAATACGGGCGCGGGACGCTTTCAGAATTGACAGGCGCAGATCCTGCGGACGCCCGGTTGCGATGATAATTCCGTTGGCTTCAGAGGCCAGAGCTTCATCAAACGCGGCTTGTTCACCGAAGCCCATGCGCGGGAACGTACGAAACTCGACGTCAATGCCAAATGCCGCGAAGGTGCGGGCCTCTTCCTCGATTCCTTCCCGCACCGTATCCCAAAAGGAAGCGATCTGTGCCGGCAGGTTCACCGAAATCCGCAGCCTGCGTTTTGACGACAGGAAACGGGCCGCCGGGTTCGGCTGGTACCCCATCGTTTTGGCCATCTGGAGGACGCGGGACTTGGTTAGCGGATTTACGCCGCGCCTGTCGTGTAAGGCGCGGTCCACGGTGCCGATGGAAATGCCCAAAGCCTTGGCAATATCACGGATTTTGGCCGTTTCGCTCATAAAGGTTTTGCGTCGTTTACGTCCACGTCCACTCTACCGCAGGCCTGGCTAGTATCATCCAGATACAAATATCGTAAAATCTGATGAAAGTCATCAGAAAATCCTTGACAAGGGTCGGTGGAAGGAGCGATTATGCGCGAAATCACCGTGTACGTTAACGCAAACTGATTTGCCAGGATCACGGCTTGCGGGGTCACTGGGTGGGGCTTGGAAGGTTAATTCCGTGGAGGCTTAGCCATGCGATTTTTGTTGAACCGATTGGTGTTTGCTTTGATCCTCGCGCTGCTGTTTCTTGGGGGAACTACCGCTTTCGGGCAAGGCACCAGTGCCAGCCTCACCGGACAGGTTACCGATAACTCCGGCGCCGTGGTGCCGGGAGCGACTGTCACCGCGACGAACGCGGATACCAGCCTCGCGCAGACGGCGACCACTAACGGAGAAGGAATCTACCTGATCATGCCGTTGCCGCCTGGCCACTACAAGCTCGACGATCGAGGCCAAAGGCTTTGAACGCTACGTGCAAAACGGCATTGAACTGTCAGTGAACGTCGCCTCCACTCAGAATGTGGTTCTGAAAACCGGCAGCCTCAAGAATACCGTCACTGTGTTCGAGAACGCTGAGCTGATCAACACCACCACGCCGGAACTGGGCACTACGGTTAACGAAGCCGCAATCACTCAACTTCCGTTGAATGGCCGCGACCCTTCGTCGCTGGTCTTTCTATCGCCCGGAACGGTGAGTGTCGTCGGACAAACGGGTCGGGCCTGGGTGGTCAGCCCGGCGTGCAGGCTGGCTTCTCGTTCCCCACGGAGACGGGAGCCTCGGCGAATGGGGGACGTCAAGGCAGCACCGAATATCTATTTGGACGGCGTGCCCAATATGGACAACTACATGGGACTAACGGCGCCATTTCCCAACGCCGACGCTACGCAGGAGTTCCGTGTCATTACCAACAACTTCAACGCTCTTTATGGATTCGCACCCGGCGCCGTGGTCAGCATCGAAACCAAATCGGGATCAAATAGTTTCCATGGGGGAGCGTTTGAATTTCTGCGCAACAAGGATTTAAACGCCAGCAACGTGATTCTCACTGGATCCGTGGATCCACTGAGGCGGAATCAGTTCGGCGGCTATGGCGGCGGGCCCATTAAGAAGGACAAGCTTTTCTTTTTCCTCAATTATCAGGGTACGCGGTCCAACAGCGCAGCCTCCTCCAACTTTACCCAGACTCCCACGGCGGCCGATGTTGCAAGGTGACTTCAGCGCAGTACCCACGACTCTATGCGCTCCTGGTCCGAACACGCCTGTAGGGTGTCCGTTTGCGACGGTTGGCGGCAAGCCAAATCAAGTAAACCCGGCTCTGTTCAATCAAGCAGCGGTCACCGTCACGACCACTGGACTTCCGCTCGGAGGAGACGCGAACAATTTGCCGGGAGGCGTTTTCTATCCCGGAGCATCGCGGTAATCCAAAGTTTTAACGAAGGCACTGCCAGGTTCGATTTCAACATTTCTCCCAACCAACGCCTCACGCTGCGCAGTTTTGTGGACACTCTGGTTCAGCCGTCGGAGGACATACCCGGCAACATTCTTTCCGTACTGAATCCCAGTCCGTGGTCGGAAGTATTCGGGGAGAGGATGGAGTTCTATAATGAGGTGCTCAGCCACACCTGGACGATCTCGCCGACGACGGTGAATACCGTCTCGGTGTTCTGGACGCAGATGTCGGCCCATAACGCCTCGGCCGTGAAAGATAGTAGCGGGCAGAATATGTGCTGGTCCCGCTACATCAACGTGAACGAGCTTCCCGGCCAATGCTATATGGAGGGATTTTCAGTAGCGTAACGGGGGCTTCAACGGTGGTTGGACGGAGCCGTCGCAGGAAGTGCGCACCACCTATGGGCTTTACGACAATTTTAGCCATACTTTCGGGAAACATGTTCTTTCGGTCGGTATGAACCTGCAGCACCAATACGCTGCGGAAAACACGCAATATCCCGACAACCCCTATCATAGGCTTCAACGGACAGTACACCGGCAACGGACTTGCTGATTGGCTATTGGGCTACATGCAATCTACACACAGGGAGCGGGAGAAATCGCGGTGGTTTCGGGATGGCAGTACGGCTTTTATGGCCAGGATCAGTTCCGCATCCGGCCCGATCTGACCATTACCGCAGGGCTGCGCTGGGATCCCAACACTGCCCCTGCCGTGGCTGGTGGCCGCGGCGCAGCATTCGTACCCGGGCAGCAGAGCACGCTTTTCCCGAACTCGCCACTCGGTTTGGTGTTTCCAGGGGACAAGGGAATCAGCAATGGGCTGATGCCGAACACTTATAAAGCCTATTGGCAACCGCGTGTGGGTCTGGCCTGGCAACCGAGCTTTTTGCCGCACACCTCGATTCGCGCAGCCTTTGGCATGTTTACAGCGCCGTTGCAGTACTCCATGTATAACCACACCGCCGACATCAGCCCGTTCAGCCCGACATTCGGCCTCAACGGAGGCGCGAATACGCCCCTGGATCTGAGCAATCCGTGGGCACAGAATGCCGGAACGAATTTTGTGAGTCCGTTCCCGCCGTTTGCTCCCTTCAAACCGCCTTCAAACGCTCCTTTCGCCCCGCCATTTAGCATTCCGGCGGTCTTTGCATCAAGATTTCAAGTTGGGAGTGACGGAAAGTTGGAATCTCTCGATCGAGCATCAATTCGCGTACAACATCGTGGTTCGTGGCGCTTATGTGGCCAGCCAAAGTTACCACCAGTCGGACATCATTGATCAGAACCCCGGAATATGCGGGCCTGTCGTAGGCGGGCACATGTTCGAACGGTGGGCGCACAACCTTTCCTGACTTTTTCAGCATCCTCGACAATTTCAGCAATGGGACGGCCAGCTATAACGCTTTGCAACTCAGCGCACAACAGCATTTGTTCCACGGTCTCCAGTGGCAGTCGA
The DNA here is from genome assembly GCA_963790855.1 of uncultured Acidobacteriota bacterium. Classification (GTDB taxonomy): domain Bacteria; phylum Acidobacteriota; class Terriglobia; order Acidiferrales; family UBA7541; genus Palsa-295. The sequence continues at coordinate 26,329 of CAWBPZ010000015.1, read as the reverse complement.
ACTTCACTTGGTCGAAAACGATGGACACCGCTTCGTCGGGAAACATTTCCTTTGGGCACGAACCAGCTTCCCAACCCCTTCGACTTGGGCTACAACCGCGGGATTTCAGCGTTGAACGTTCCGTTCATTTGGGTAAGCAACCTCATCTACACTCACGCCAGCTTTGAACGATAAGAGCCAATTTATCAAACAGACGCTGGGAAGTTGGGAAGTGAGTGGCATCGTCACCTTCCAGTCCGGCTTTCCGTTCGCTATTATGGGCGGCGATGGGGACAATAACTCCGGTTCACAGCAGTTCGCGATCGTGCAGATCTCGTCAGCCGGCCAGGGGCTCGAGCGTGCGCCAAGGCGGCAAACTCGAATTGGCTGAGTCGACTATTTCAATACTGCGGCGTTCACGCACGAATGGCCCAGGCACCTTTGGCGACAGTGGCAAAAATATGCTGCAGGGCCCGCCCATCAAGACCATGGATGCGGCCATTGCGAAGAATTGGATCTTTCACGAACGCTACAGTCTCCAGTTCCGTTGGGAAATGTTCAATGCCTTCAACACATCCCAGCTTTTCCAATCCCGGTAACACCGTGGGCTTTGGAAACTTTGGCCAAATCACCAGCCTAGCGTGCGATTCCGCCGCGCGTTATGCAGGCCGGTCTGAAATTTGCATTCTGATGTTGTTACCCCCCAAGCTGGGTAGCCCCGGCCCACCCCCGGGGCTGCCCAGGATTCTTTGGGCGAACGCGATTTCTTAGTGGAAGTCGAGTACGTGCGATGTACTCAGCGCAGCGGCCGTGAGGATGTCCAGCACCGCACGCTGGTCGCATAGCTGGCGATCAGACTTCTACGCTTCAGGACGACACGATTTCGGAGCTATGAAAAAGTTTAAGCAAGCAGTGCTCGCGGCAGTGTGCCTGTCTTTTCTTCCGGCATTTACAATCCTGGCGTTCGGCTTCCAGCAGTCCGCGGACACGATCGTTACGATTGATGCGCAACGTACTATCGCGAATCCAGAAACCGGCTACTTCCATCTCGGGGGAGTCTCCAAATCCGGGAACTCTCTCTCCGTCAACAGCCGCTACATGGTGAAAAATTCGCAGCCTTGGCTGCCCGTGATGGGCGAGTTCCACTTTGCCCGCTACCCCGAAGCGTATTGGGAAGAAGAAATCCTGAAAATGAAAGCGGGCGGAGTGCAGGTGGTTTCCACTTACATTTTCTGGATTCATCACGAGGAGATTGAGGGTCAGTTCGATTGGTCCGGCCAGCGAAATCTTCGTCATTTTGTCGAACTCTGCGGGAAACATGGAATGTACGTGGTCGTGCGCATCGGCCCTTGGGACCACGGCGAAGTGCGTAACGGCGGATTTCCAGATTGGGTGCTCGCGAAATCAAAAGTGCGCACGAATGATCCTGCATATTTGTCGTACGTCCAGCGTTTCTACGGCGAGATCGGCAAACAGTTGCAGGGTCTGTACTGGAATGATGATGGCCCGATCATCGGCGTCCAACTGGAGAACGAATATGGCAAGCGTGGACCGGATGCCGGAGCCGCCCACATCAGCGCTCTGAAAAAACTCGCGGTGGAGAGCGGAATCAATCCTCCGCTGTTTACCGTCACTGGATGGCCCAGCGCGGATTTTCCGCCGCAAGAAGTGATTCCAGTTTTTGGCGCTTATCCCGATGGTTTTTGGCAGGAGTACCCGGGCGACGCGCCGCCCGACGAAGCATTTCTCTTCACACTGAAGCGCGACATCAATGACAACCCCGCGGACTTGGCCCGCTTCGCCGGCCAGGAAGACAAAGCCTTCGCGCACGATCCCTATTTTCTGGCGGAAGCCGGCGGCGGCATGGAACTTTCCTATCATCGCCGCCCGCTGGTGCAGCCGGCTGATATCGCCGCGGTGAATGTGACGCACGTCGGTTCAGGCGCGAACCTTTTCGGATATTACATGTTTCACGGCGGCGCCAATCCTCAGGGCAAGCTCACCACGCTGCAAGAAACTCATGCGACGGGATATCCCAACGACCTGCCGCAAATTTCCTACGACTTCCAGGCTCCTTTGGGGGAATACGGGCAGATGCATCCGTCGTTCCGCAAACTAAAACTGCTGCATCAGTTTTACAACGAATTCGGAGCGCAGCTCGCGCCGATGGTCGCATTCCTGCCCGAGCAGACGCCGAAGGGCGCGGCGGACGCCGACACGGTGCGCAGCGCCGTGCGCACGGACGGCAACCGTGGGTTTCTCTTCGTCAACAACTACGTGCACAATTTGCCGCTGCCCGAGCGCAAGGGTGTTGCTTTCCGCGTCCGTTTGGCAAGGGAAGCGATTCAGCTGCCGCGCAAATCGGCGGATATTCCCGCGGGCGCGTACTTCATCTGGCCGTTCAATCTCACCATGGGCTCGACGCGTCTGGTTTACAGCACGGCGCAGCTGCTCACGAAGCTGGACACCGCGGACTCCACTTTCTATGTTTTCTTCGCGATTCCCGGCATAACGCCGGAATTCGCCTTCGACGAAAAATCGGCCGGCAAAATCACCACTGATGGCGCCACCGAAATTCGAGAGAACGGCAACGTGTATGTTAGCGGCCTCAAGCCCAGCACTCGTGAGGCAATTTCGATTCAGCCGTCCTCGGGCAAAGCGATCCGCATTTTGTTGCTGTCCCAGGAACAAGCTGAGAACCTCTGGAAGATTCAGTTGAGCGGGAAGCATTGCCTGGTCCTGTCGGGCGCGGATGTTTATTTCGATGATTCAACCCTGCATCTCCGCTCGCGGGATCATGCGGCTCTCTCGTTCTCGATATTCCCCGCACTGGCTGCGGAACCGAGAGCTGATGCTCCGCTGCGAAAGTCCGGTAGCGATGGAATGTTTACTTCTTACGCGGCGAATGTGGATCCTCGCGCGTTCGATATTCAATGGACGCAAACTCAGCAGGCGGGGCATGTGGACCCGGTCCAGACGAGTTCCTTGCAGCGCAAAGTCCCGGTAGCAGTCGCGCCAGACGACTCCGCATTTAAGAACGCAGCCGCCTGGCGCATCACTATGCCCGCGAATGAAATGACGGGCCTGAGCGACGTGTTTTTGCGGATCAATTATGTCGGCGATATCGGGCGCCTTTACGTCGGCAAGCTGTTGCTGGATGACGACTTTTATCATGGCGACACGTGGGAAATCGGGCTGAAGCGTTTTGCTCCGCTTGCTGGTCAAAATCTCACTCTGGATGTTCTTCCTCTGCGCAAAGACGCTCCCATCTACTTCTCGCCCAAGGCTCGCCCCGATTTCGGATCTGCGGAACAGATTTCAGATGTGCGCGCGATTACCGCAGTGCCGGAGTACGAGGTGCGCGTCACTTTCTAGCGGGGATCTGCGCTCGTGCGTCATGGGCTGCCCGGCATTCGCTCGCGTGCGGCCAGAGCGCGCGGCGAAAATTGCGTCATGGGCTGCGATTGCGCTATTTTCAAAGTTGCGGCGCGCGCCTCGATGCGGGGCGCGAGTTCCGTCACTCGTATATGCACGGGCAAGTTGTTCGGGAGACATCCATGGGCATCGTCAGAAAATCCGCGCAACACCTAGCCATCGAACCGGTCGCAAAGCGCGCCATCACCAACCATCGCGTCCTCAACGAAGCCTACGATTACGCCAAACCCAGTTCATTCTCGCGGGGCATGCGCGTTGATTTGGGCGGTGGGGCGGTGATGCTGCTGATTTCCGGCACCGCCAGCATTGATGAACGTGGCGCCACTGTTCACGTGGGAGATTTCCGTGCGCAGTGTCGCCGCACTTTCCAGAATATTACCGCGCTGCTGGCGTCCGAAGGCGCTACGTGGAAGGACATCGTGCGCACCACGTGCTATTTGCGCGACATTGACCGCGATTACGCCCAGTTCAACGAAGAGCGCACCGCGTTCTACATAGAGCAGGGGCTTGATCCAGTACCCGCATCCACCGGCGTCCAAGCCAAACTTTGCCGCCCCGAACTGCTTGTCGAAATCGAAGCTATAGCGATGTTCCGCGAAGTGCCGGAGGAGTAGCGTGATCCGTAAAGACTCACGCGGCCTCGCCCGTAACATCGCGCGGCTCGCGATTCCACTTGCCGGAATGGGTTTGATCCTGACCCCACTCGTGCCGCGCCAGTCATCGGATCATTCCATATATTGGGGCGTCGCCAGCATCTTCGCGGACGAATCCCACGCAGCCGCATCGCTTCCGGGCAGCACTGCACGACTCGCACCCGCCGCCGGCGCATCCATCACGGTTGATTATCCCCAAGACGGTTCAATATTCCCGCCCGACATCATTCCGCCGACTTTCATCTGGCGCGATGCGGACGCCTCCGCCAAGACGTGGCGCATTGTGGTCACCTTTGCGGATGGCTCGAAGCCAATCCGCGCCACTTCGCACGGCGAACCCATCCAGATTGGCAAAATTGATCCGCGTTGCGTTTCCGAGAACAACAAACCTCCGTCACTGACCCCGGAACAAGCCATCGCGCGCACTTGGAAACCCGATGAAGAATCGTGGGCATTCATCAAGCAACATTCGGTTGAGCATCCCGCCACCGTTGAGTTCACTGGCGTAACAGACAGTGCGTCGGAAACGCCGGTCTCCGAGGGCCGCGTTACGCTGACCACCTCGAAAGATCCCGTAGGCGCGCCAATTTTCTACCGCGACGTGCCGCTGATGCCTTCCGAGGGCGCCAAGAATTTTATTCAGCCTCTCGCGCCGTCCTCGCTGTTTCTCATCAACTGGCGCCTTCGCTTTATTGATCAGCCCGAGAGCCGCCTTCTGATCCACGATCTGCACACCTGCGCGAACTGCCACTCGTTTTCCACCGATGGCAAGACCATGGGCATTGACGTGGATGGCCCCAAGAACGACAAGGGCTTGTACGCCGTGGTTCCGATTCGCGCGAACATGTCCATTCGCAATCAGGACATGGTTTCCTGGAACAGCGACATGAGTGTAGGAAAATCGCGCGTCGGTTTTATGTCTCAGGTCTCCCCCGACGGACAATATGTTCTCTCCACCTTTGCGGGCCAGGGGCAGAACATTCCCAGTTCCTTTTTCGTGCAGAATTTCAAGGATTACCGTTTTCTTCAGGTGTTTTTTCCCACGCGCGGAATTTTAGCCGTGTACAACCGCGCCACCAACCGCAGAGAACCGCTTCCCGGCGCCGATGATCCGCGTTACGTGCAAACCGATGGCGTCTGGAGTCCCGATGGAAAGTTCATCATCTTCGCGCGCGCCGAGGCCAAGGACCCGTATCCTGCTGGCCAGGAACTTCCCACCCACGCCAACGATCCCAACGAAGTGCAAATCCAGTACAACTTGTACCGAATTCCTTTCAATGGCGGGAAGGGCGGTGAGCCCGAGCCGATTCTCGGCGCCTCCAACAATGGCATGAGCAACAATTTTCCGAAGGTTTCACCCGACGGGCGCTGGATCGTATTCGTGAGGTGCCGCAACGGCCAGTTGATGCGGCCCGATAGCCAACTTTACATTGTTCCTGTGAATGGAGGAGTCGCGCGCCGCATGCGCTGCAACACTTCGCTGATGAATTCGTGGCACAGTTTCTCGCCCAATGGACGCTGGCTCGTTTTTTCGTCCAAGAGCCGTTCGGTTTACACACAGATGTATCTCACTCACATTGACGACCAGGGCCAGGACAGTCCCCCCATTTACATTGAGAATTCCACGGCCTCGAATCGTGCAGTGAATCTTCCGGAGTTTGTGAATATCAAACCCGAGCAGATGCAGTCCATTGCAGTACCGGCGTCCGATCTCTATCGCATCATTGATAACGCGCTGGCGTTGCAGCAGGCAGGTGATAACGCCGCCGCACTGGCCGAGTGGAAAAAGGCCCTGGATATCGACCCGAACGACGCCCGCGCCAATAACGGAATCGCGATCGCGCTGTCGGTGTCGGGAGATTCCGATGGCGCCATCGCGTACTTGCGCAAGGCGACGCAGATCAACCCCGATTTTTTTGAGGCCTACTACAATCTCGGCCTCGAGCTCGCGAAGAAAAATCGCGTGGACGAGGCCATCGATGCCTGGTTGAATACCGTGCGCATCAGGCCGAACTTTGCGGCCGGTCACGAAAATTTGGGCTACGCATACTATCTGCAAGGCAAGTTCGCGGATTCCCTGATGCATTTGCGCCTCGCCCTCGAAGCAGATCCCGAACGTGTCTCCGATCTCAACCTCGCCGCCAGCCTGCTCGCGACTTGCCCGGACTCCTCACTTCGCAATAGCACCGACGCACTCGCCTTCGCGGATCGGGCACAGACTCTTACCCACGGACAGGACGCCGCGATCCTCGACACGCTTTCCGCCGCCTACGCCGAAGCGGGCCGCTTTCCGAACGCCATCGAAGTTGAACAACAGGCCATTGCCGTTGCAACTCAGCAGGGAAAGACCGCTCTTGCGAGCACGCTCAAAGCGCATTTGACGCGATACGAATCCAATGCGCCGCTGCGCGAGCCGCCGGACCCGGTGTCGTTCTGAATGACGAAGGCAGCTTGATTAATCAACATGACGGAAAAACTAGCGGGGAATGAGGTGTCGGCGGCGAGCCTGGTGCAGCCGGAAACACAGGGTTTGCGCGAGCAATTTCAGAAATTGTATGGCGAGCAGGCGCGGGTATTTCGCGCGCCGGGACGCGTGAATCTGATTGGCGAGCACACGGATTACAACGAAGGATTCGTGATGCCCGTCGCCATGGATTTGTACACGTGGGTGGCAGCAGCCGCGCGCAAAGATTCGCGTGTGCAGGTTTATTCGCAGAATTTGCGCGAGCGTGCGGAAATGAATCTGCAGGATCTGAATTTGCGCGTACGGCGGCACTGGAGCGCCTACGTGCTGGGGGTGGCGGCGAGTTTGCGGCTGTCCGGCGCGGAAATTGGCGGAGCGAACCTGCTGCTGGAAGGAAAAGTTCCGATGGGCGCGGGGCTTTCCTCTTCGGCGTCGGTCGAGGTGGCGGCGGGTTACGCGCTGCTGGAAAGTTCAGGGCTGTCGCGCAGTCCTGTGGAGCTGGCGAAGATTTGCCAGCGCGCGGAGAATGAATTTGCGGGAGCGCGCTGCGGAATCATGGACCAGATGATCGCCTGCTGCGGGCGCGCCAATTATGCGCTGGTGCTGGATTGCCGCACGCTGGGATTCCGTTTGCTGCCGTTATTCGCGGACGCGCAATTTGTGGTGTGCAACAGCATGGTGAAGCACGATCACGCGGCGGGAGAATACAATGCGCGACGCGCGGATTGCGAGACGGCGACGCGCATAGTGGCGGAGCAGATGCCGGGCGTGCGTGCGTTGCGCGATGTATCGCTTGCGGATCTGGAGCGCTATGCGAAATTATTGCCGGAAGTGGTGTACCGTCGCAGTCGGCACGTGATCAGTGAAAATGCGCGCGTGGAGGATGCGCGCGAGGCTTTGGAGCGCGGCGATCCGGAATCGTTTGGGCGATTGATGAACGAATCGCATCGCAGTTTGAAGGAAGATTACGAGGTGAGCAGCACGGAGCTGGATTTGCTGGTGGGAATCGCCTGCGGGGTTGCGGGCGTGTACGGCTCACGCATGACGGGTGGTGGATTCGGCGGCTGCACGATCAGTCTGGTGCGCAGCGGAGGGGTGGAGGAATTTCAGAGAGCCGTCGCGCAAGGTTACGAGCGAGCGACGGGCCGGAAGCCGGACATCTATATAGTGCGCGCCTCAGACGGTGTGCGCGAGGCGCTGGAATAAACTGGCGCGGCTGCTTGCGATGTAAGTTGCTCACAGCTCAAGACTTGTGAGCCATTTGATGTGCGGTTCCAATCGCTTTAAGCCTGGGAGAAATTATGGACCGACGCGATTTCATGAAGGCGGCAACCACACTGCTTGCCAGTGCCGCGCTGCACCGTACCGATTTTGCGCAGCAGGGTGCAGGCTCGGAAAATGGGGCGCGTCTGGTGTTGCCGATGAATCGCGGTTGGCGCTACAGCCCGTCGTTCGTGGAAGGCGGTCACGACCTTAAGTTTGACGATTCGAGATTCGACCGCGTCGTAGTTCCTCATACAAACGTCCCGCTGCCGTGGCATGGATTTGACGACAAGACTTATGAATTCGTCTCGCTCTATCGCCGGCGTTTCCAGCTACCTCCCGCGGCCCGCGGCCAGCGCGTATTTGTGGATTTCGAAGGAGTGATGACCGCATCCACGGTGTGGATCAACGGCCATCGTTTGGGCGAATACAAAGGCGGCTATACACCGTTCTCGTTTGAGCTGACCCCGCATCTGAATTTTGATGGAGAAAATCTGCTGGCGGTGGACGTGGATTCTTCCGAACGCGCGGATATTCCTCCCTTCGGCAATCGAATTGACTACCTCACCTTCGGCGGAATTTATCGCGAAGTCGCGCTGCGCATCGTGCCCGCAACGTACATTGAAAATATTTTCGCGCAACCAAAGAACGCTCTGAGCGAACACCCAGCGCTCGATGTGCAGTGTTTCATCCAGCGCCTCGAGCCTTCGCAGCACGCCCTGACACTGGAGGCTGTGCTGTTCGATGGCACGAACACGATTGGCAGGACCGCGCAGCAAATTCCTGCGTCGGGAGCGATGGCCGAGCCAACGACCTACAGCTTGAATTTCGCCCCGCTTTCCGGCATTCAGCTTTGGGACAATATGAATCCGCATCTTTACTCCGTGCGCGTGCGCTTGCTCGACGGCGAGCGGGTGAAAGACGAAGACACGCGCCGAATCGGTTTTCGCGAGGCACAATTCACAGATCATGGTTTCGAACTGAACGGAAAAGTGATTAAGTTGCGCGGGCTCGATCGTCACCAGACTTTTCCTTTCGTCGGGCAAGCGATGCCGGGTCGCGTGCAGCGCCAGGACGCGTATATTCTGCGCAAACAATTGCATTGCAACACCGTGCGCACCTCGCACTATCCACAATCGCGCCATTTCCTCGATGCTTGCGATGAATTTGGTTTGCTGGTGCTGGAAGAAATTCCGGGATGGCAATATATTGGCGATCAGGCCTGGCAAGACCTCTCCGTTGGCAATGTAAATCGCATGATTTGCCGCGATTGGAATCATCCTTCGATCGTTCTGTGGGGAGTGCGCATCAATGAATCCCGCGACAATCACGATTTTTACACGCGCACGAATGCGCTGGCACACAACCTCGACCCCACGCGACAGACCGGAGGCATTCGCTATTTTCAAGAATCTGAATTTCTGGAAGACGTCTTCACCATGAACGATTTCGGCTGGCCGCTGAAACCTCCCAATCACCCGCGTTATCTGAATACGGAGTTTGTCGGCCACACCTACCCAGTCAAGACGATTGATGACAACGTGCGCCAGCGCGAACACACCATCCGCCACGCGCGCGTGCACGATCAGCTTGCTTCCAATCCTCAGTACGCCGGCGGGATCGGCTGGTGCGCTTTCGATTACAACACCCACTCCGATTTCGGCGCGGGAGATCGCATCTGTTATCACGGCGTGGTGGACATCTTCCGCGAACCAAAACCCGCGGCGGGCTTCTATAAATCGCAATGCGACCCGGAGGAGGAAATTGTGCTGGAGCCGGCATTTCACTGGGCGGCGGGCGATGAGGCGCTGCGCTTTACGGTGGCGATGATTTGCTCGAACTGCGATCACCTGAAGCTTTACGTGAAAACGAAAGACAATTGGGATTTGATCGTCGAAGCCGATCCCGATCGCGCGCAGTTCGCGCATTTAAAATATGCGCCATTCAGCATCGACCTAACCAAAGTGCAGCACGAATGGGGCGATTTGCGGGTTGATGGCTATCTGAAAGGCCAACAGGTCGTATCGAAAACCTATTCGGGCCGCGGCGTGGATCAAAAATTCTCAGTGCATCCTGACGATACCGAGCTTGGCGCCGATGGCGCCGACACCACCCGCGTTGTCTTCCGTGTCACGGATGAGTTTGGCGCCATTCGTCCCTATGCGAACGATCCCATCGCCCTGAGGCTCGAAGGCCCCGCGGAAATCATCGGCGACAATCCATTCGCCCTGGTCGGAGGCACCGGCGCCGTTTGGATTCGCGCGAACGAGAAGGCAGGAACTGTGCGCCTCACGGCCAAGCACCCTCGTCTAGGAAGTCAGACGATCGTGTTCGCGTTGCATGAAGCGCCCGCTGAGCGCGTCTAGCCTGCAAGCTCCCATCCGGACGAGCCAGGCCGTTCCCAGATGCAGTCTCAGAAATAAAACTTCAAAGCAAACTGCACCAGCCGCGGAGCCAGCGACGCGGTAGCAAAGCCGAATTGCGAAGTGCCGCGCTCGGTGGAGAAATTTTCATTGGTCGTTGTCGGATCCGCGAATTGCAGGTTCGGGTGATTCCATATGTTGAACAGCTCAGCGCGGAATTCAAATCGCATTTGTTCTTTGATTGGAAACTGCTTGATGAAGGATAGATCCCAATTTTGCAGGCCCGGTCCGAGGATGATGTTTCGCCCCGCGTCTCCAAAAGTGCCGAGCTGCGTATTGGCCACAAAGGCGCAAGTATTAAACAGCGTTCCGGGCTCGCAGCGCGGCCCGTTTGGATTTCCCACCACGTTGGGGCGCGCGCAATTGAAGACCTCCCCGCCGCAATCGGAATTGGAGATGTTCACCAGATCGTCCGTAGGCGTGAACCAATTGCCCGACTGTGCCGAGACAATTCCGGTCACCTGCCAGTTGCCCACGATCTGGTTGGCAACCCCGGTAAGATTGGAGCCAAAGTGCTGGCCGTTGCCGAAAGGCAAGTCATACACAAAATTGACCACAAACCTGTGGCGCACGTCGAAATCAGCGTTGCCGTATTCCAGGTAAGGCTCTGTTTGCAGCCGGAAATCTCCTTGATTCTGCGAGCCCAGGCTGGCGGACGACGCGTCATCGAGCGCGTGGCTATAGGTGTAGGCCGCCTGAAACTGCAAGCCGTTAGAAAACCGCTTTTCAAGGCGAAGTTGCAATCCGTTATAGTTTGAAAATAAATTCGAGCGCAGAGTTTCGATTCCCCCATCAATATTGGGATCGGGGCGGCGTGGCGCGGTAGGAATCGTCGGATCCGCCGTAGGGACCGCCTGGTTTCCATTAAACATGCCGAACAGATTGGCCCCGTGCGAGCCGACGTAGGAAATCTGAGCCACCATGTTCGCCGGCAGTGCGTACTGGAAACCGAGGAACCATTGCTGCATGAAAGGCGTGGTGATATTGGGGTTGACCGAAAAAAGTAACGGAGTATTCGGATCCACCAGGGAATTCGCCGGGAACCCTTGCTGCAGCGAATTGAATCCTGGAATCGAACAGTCTATTTGCCCGGGATTGGGGTTCGCGGAATTCGTCAAGCAGGGCTGGTTGAACCCCTGGGTCACGAAAAATGGCGGATTGAATCCCGGGCTTGGATTGGAATACGGTCCGTTTTCCTGGCCGCCATAAAAAATCCCGTAAGAACTTCTCAGAACCAGTTTGTCATTGATCTTGTAGGCCAGGCCGATGCGCGGCGCAAAGTTGTGATAGTCCGGATTGACCAGTCCGGTCGAGCCAGTCCGGTCAATGGAAATCTGCGTGGCCAGTGTGGGAGTCAGCTCGGCGGTTTGTCCCTTGGGTACAATCAGGCAGCCACAATCAAAATTAAAATTGGCTTGCTCGTTGCCCGCGGCCTTCACCGGCGAATAATATTCGTAACGCAAGCCGAGATTCAGCGTCAAGTTGGGTGATGCTTTGAAATCATCCTGAATGAATCCCGCGTAGATCTCCCGGTGATAATCAACGTTGTGCAGGTTCACGATCGACCCGCCGTCGGAAATGCCCAAAAGGAAGCTGGCAAAGCCATATCCGCCGCTACCCGGCGCCGCGGGATTATCCGTGAATGCAGCGCTGAAATCGGCGGTGCCCCGCGAGGCCGATGGCTGAAAGATCGTGAATTGTTCGAAGCGCAGCTCAGCGCCGATCTTGAGCGAATGGCGGCCTTTTACCCACGTGAAATTGTCGGTGAGGACGAAGCTGTTTTGTTTTTCGATCGAGGGCAAAAACCCGGAGCTGCCGAGTTCGGGGGCGGAGCCGTCGCTGAACGTCAGAGCGGGAAGGCCGCCGTTAAACGTGCCCGGCTCGTAAGGAACGCCGGGATAATCCAGGTCTGCCGAGACATTCTCGTTGTAATTGTTTTGATAGCGATGCGCGTTGATCCGGTTGTAGCCGAAACGAAACTCGTTCACGTGGGTTGAATCGAAAACGTGAGTTTCGCTTAACGCGACGCTGCGATAGGAGAAGTCCTCGATACCGTCGAAAAAACCGCCGCCATCCAGCACGTTGTCAAAGGGCGGGGGAATAAAGCTGGGCTGATTCTCGTAGCTGAACCTTCCAAACAAAGAATCCTTGTTCGAGATCGTGTGGTCCACGCGTACGTCAAAATTGTTGCGAGTTTCGCTGCGGGTTGGCACCGCGACGTAATTGAAAGCGGGATTGGTCGAGTTCGGCGCAGGAATAAGCGCCGCCAGCCGCGAAGCCAGCGGATCAGTTGATCCCGTGGGAAACACGTTGGTAGGAACGCCTCCGGGGCCCACGCCAATTGGCGTGCCGCACAGCCCACTGGGATTGGCCGGTGTTACTGGAACTACTGTCGTTTGCCTGGCGTTGAAGATTTCCCCCACGAAAGTCTGGTTGCCACTACAGTCCAGCGCCACCGCGCCCGTGGGATTACCAGTGTTCGGGTCAATGGCCATTGCCTGGGTATTCGTTAGCAGCTCGGAGAAATCGCCATTCACCATGTTCTGATCGGGAATTGTCGCCGTCTGCGGTATTCCCTGGCGCAAGCGAAATCCTTCGTAATCACCGAAGAAAAAGGTCTTATCCTTCTTGATCGGGCCGCCAAACGTGCCGCCGAACTGGTTCTGCTTGTAGGCCGGCTTCTGATCAACGATAAAAAAGGGCGAAGCGTCCAGGACGTCATTCCGAAAATATTCGAAAACATCTCCGTGGAAAGCATTGGTGCCGGATTTGATCACCGCATTCAGAATGGCACCATTGCCTCTTCCGAATTCCGCGCTGTAGTCGTTGGTTTGAACTTTGAATTCCTCAATGGCGTCAATGGGCGGCTGAATCACGTAGGACGATTCGTTCAGCACATCGCCCAAATTCGAATTGTTATCAATCCCGTCGAGCAGAAAGTTATTTTGCAACGAGCGTGCGCCGTCCACGCTGAATCCAAAATTTCCACTCACGCGCGAACCCGGCTCGCTCGGAACTACTCCGGCACCAAGTTGGGCGAGCTGCGCGAAATTTCTTCCATTCAGCGGTAGAGTTTCGATGCGCGTCTTATCCATCACTTCGCCCATCGTGCTCGTCTCGGTTTCCAGCAATGGGTTCTGCACGGTTACTTCCACCTTCTGCGACACCTGGCCGATCTCCAGCTTCACGTTGGCTTCGATGCGGCCCTGCACGTCCAGCTGCACTGGCCCTGCCACCGCCGTCTTAAAGCCAGGCTTCTCGACGGTGACCGTGTAGCGGCCAACCTTCAGCGGACCGGCGACGTACTCTCCATTTCCCTCCGTGGTGGTGTCAAACTCGGTTCCGCGGTCCACATCAATCACTTTCACTTGCGCGCCGGCGACAACTCCTCCCGACGCATCCTTCACAGTTCCCGCGATTACCCCTGTGTCCTTCTGCGCCCAGGAGCTTCCACAGGAAAGGGCTATCGCCAAGCCGCAAACGACGACACGCAAATTCGTGGTTATTCTGCCGCCAGGATATTCGAGTAGGCTGTTGGCACTTGCTCGACCGGATAGAAAAAAGCGCACGAATTTGTTCACCGATAACCCTCCCCCGCCTAGTTGGGCCCTTGTTTCCCGGAATGGAAGTTGGCTGCGGAGCACCCCACGCCGCAGGACGACGAGAAACAGACCTCGATCGCTCTCGTAATTAGTCCTATTATGCACGTTTGTCAACTTTTTTTATCGAATCTGATGCATTGTGTATTATTGTGAACAATTCTAATCGATTTATGGCACAATCGGCTGCTTTTAGAATCTGCAACGGGACGGAGAAGCTTTAATGAGCCTGCTGGCCGAGGAACGGAGATTTCGCATCCGCGAGCTTTTATCCCGCGAGCGAACCGTTACCGCCTCCGAACTGATTCGCACGCTGGGCGTCACCGCGGCCACCATCCGCCGCGATCTGGAAGCTTTGGAGAAAGAAGGAGTGCTGGTCCGCTCACACGGCGGCGCCGTATCACGCGCCTCAAGTACAAATTTTCAAGCGTCGTACGAAACGCTCGGCCGCAGCAATCGCGCCGAAAAACAGGCTATCGCGCGGGAAGCAGAGCGATTGATATTGGATGGCGAAACAGTTTTTCTGGAAGGCAGCACCACGGTTTATGAACTCGCGCGGCGCCTGGTGCATCGCAACCGCCTGACCGTGATCACGAACTCCCCGCCGATCTTGGATGAATTACAGCGCAGCCAGCACGTCTCAGTAATTTCCACGGGCGGTGAACTGCAAAAAGATGTGTTCTACCTCTCCGGAGTTTGGGCGCAGCGCGCGCTCTCCGAGATACGCGTCGATAAAGCGGTGCTCGGCGTCAGCGCGATCGATCCCGCTTATGGCATTTCCACCGCCAGCCAAGCCGAAGCGCAAATCAAGAAAATGATTCTGAAATCCGCGCGCGTTAGCATCGCTCTCGCCGACTACAGTAAATTTGGCAACCAGGGCTTTGCGTATGTCGGGCCGACAACCGACATTGACATCCTGGTGACGGATTCCGGCACCGACCCGCAATATCTGCGTCCGCTGCGCGAAGTCGGAGTCGAACTGATCATTGCCGACGTGCGCGAACCGTCCGCCGAGCCAGAGAGAAATGAATCAGCGAAAGGCCGCACGCGTTCCGGCACGTCCAAACACTGATGGAGAATATGCGCGCACTTCTGAAAAAGCTCCTCTTACCCTCCTTGCTTGCTGCCACTCTGCTTGCGCTGGCGGTTTTGGCGTTTCGGGTCGTCGCCAATCCGATGTTTGCGGCCGCGGCAGCCCAGCCATCGCCGGCCTCTGGTAGTAAGAATGATGATGATGCGCTCCGGGCGTTCGCGGCGATGGAACCGGTCGACACTCATGTTCATGCGTTCAAGACTGATCCTTCTTTCACGGAGCTGATGGCGCGCCTGCAATTGCATGTGCTGGATATCTGCGTGGCCGATAACCACCGCATCTACAATGAACTGGCCGCCCAAACCGCGCGAGCCAAGGATTTCATCGCGGCCAGCCACGATCACGCTAGGCTGTGCGTGACCTTCGATCCGTTCACGTTCCAGCAGAAAAACTTTGCGCAAGATACCGTGAAGCAGCTTCACCAGGATTTCGCCGAAGGCGCGGTGGCGGTGAAGATCTGGAAAAATATCGGCATGGAGTTAAAGACGCCGGACGGCAAGTATGTGATGCCCGACGATCCGGCCTTCGCGCCCATCTATCGGGAAATCGCGGCGGAAAACAAGACGCTCGTCGCTCACGTTGCCGAGCCGTCCTCCTGCTGGCAGCCGCCCAACCCGGACAGCCCCGACTACGATTACTACAAGGAAAATCCGGAGTGGTACATGTACCTTCACCCGGATCATCCGCGCAAGGAAGTGATCCTGGCGGCGCGCGATCATCTGCTCGCGGAAAATCCGAAGTTGCGCGTCGTCGGCGCTCACCTGGGCAGCATGGAAACCGACGTGGATGAAATCGCGAAACGCTTTGACCGCTATCCCAATTTTGCGGTGGACACGGCGGCGCGCATGGAATACTTAATGCTCGCTCCGCGTGAAAAAGTGCGCAACTTCCTCATTAAGTATCAGGACCGCGTGGTGTATGGGACGGACCTCGAGTTCCTAGTGAAGGAAACTACTCCTGAGGCCTTGAAGGATTGGCAAGATACGTACGCTCGAGATTGGAAATTCTTGGCCACGGATCAGATGCTGCAGCTCAGGGGCCGCGAAATCCAGGGGCTGAACCTGCCTGTGCCGGTTCTGCGCCGCATCTTTCATGATAATGCCGTGCACTGGATTCCTGGGATCGCGGAGCCTGCGAAATAGAAACGCCGCGCGCGATCATCGTCTGGCGCGTTCGATCTAGACCACCTCACGAAACAGCGACAGAACGCACCTAAGAAGATAGGCGCTGAATTGCGATCTGTGGCAGCAGCGCGCGCACCGTCGCAAGTTCGATTTTTCCCGGCGCAGACGCCACGCAATTGGCCGCGCCGCATGCCGCGGCCAAGCGCAGCGCCTCTTCTCCGGCGAGCCCCTGCGTTGCAGCGTACACAAAACCTCCCAACGTCGCGTCGCCCGATCCCACAGCAGAAATCACATTCATGTGTGGCGGCTTGGCTTTCCACATCGGCCCGCCTTTGCGTTCCATCCACACGAGCCCCTCGCGTCCAAAACTAATCGCCGCGCTTCCAACTCCTCGTTCAATGATCTCGCGCGCGGCGATGGCGATTTCCTCGATCGTCGCGAGGGGCCGGCCCAGCAGCGATTCGGCTTCGGCGCGGTTCACTTTCACAAAATCCGGATGCGCACGCGCGCTAGCGCGCAAAGCCTCGCCACTGGTATCCAGAAACACTTTGGCGCCCGCAGTGCGCGCGGCCTCAATCAGTCGAACATAAAAATCGGGCCCAACGGCCGAGGGCAAACTGCCGGAAATCACCAGCACCGCGTTCTTCCATTCCTCGCGAAGTCCCCGCGCACAGGTCTGCAAAAAATCGTCGCGCTCCTGAGCGGTCGGTTCCGCGCCTGGCTCGAGAATCTCCGTCACGCGTCCCACTGCGTCAATAATTTCCAGATTCACGCGCGTAACGGACTGCGTGGGAATCGCAACCACTCGAATTCCCAGAGTTTCCATTTGCCGCGAGCATTCCTGGCCGATCGCTCCGCCCAGAAATCCCAACCACACAGGCTGGGCTTCCAGCGCGCGCGCGGCCATCGCGACGTGCGCAGCCTTGCCCCCGGCCAGACCTTGCGCACTCACCGCGCGATTGATTTCGCCGACGGCCAACGATTCCATGCGCAGGCGGCGATCCATGGCCGGATTGGCGCTTACGCAAACGATTGTTGGACCGGGCATAAATCCTTGCTCCTGGCTGGCATTTGTGCCAAGCTATCACCCTCTGGTGCGAAATAGTAACAAAAAGTAAGAAATCGAAAGCAGGCTTTTAGCCATGCTGGCGGAAGAGCGGCGGCGAAAAATATTGGAATTGACGCAGCGCGACGGCCGCGTTGTCGTCAAAGACCTGGCGCGCCGTTTTTCCACTTCGCTCATAACGATTCGCAAGGATCTGGAATCGCTCCACCAAATGGGCCGCCTGCAACGCGCGCATGGCGGTGCGCTGCCTATAGACGCCGCCGCGCTGCGCGATCCCACGCTGCACGAAAAAGAACAGTTGCACCGCCGCGAAAAACTCAAAATCGCCACGGCCGCCGCGCGCCTGGTTCGCCCCGGCCACGTGGTGATTTTGGATTCCGGCACCACTACCACGGCCATCGCGCGCGCCATCAAACATGTTCGCGACCTTACGGTGATTACCAATGCCGTGAACATCGCCGCCGAACTTGCGGGCACGAACGTGGAAGTCATTCTAACGGGCGGCGTGCTGCGCAGGAATTCGTTTTCACTGGTCGGGCCTCTTACGGAGGACTCCCTGCGGCACGTCACCGCCGATCTTCTGTTTCTCGCCGTGGATGGTTTCGATGTCGCGTATGGCCTGACCACGCCGAACCTGCTGGAAGCGCGCGCGAATCGCGTCATGATGGAAAATGCCAAGACCACGATAATCGTCTGTGATTCGAGCAAATTCGGGCGGCGCAGCCTTTCGTTTATCGCGCCCACCTCGGCTGTCCATCACACCATCACGGACGGCAAGATTTCCGCCCGGCACCTGCGCGGGCTGCGCGCGGCACATATCAAAGTCGTCGTGGTGTGATTTTTCATCTCGTAATTATTGCGGAGGAAAAGTTGGTAGATTTGAAATCGCAAGTTGGCGCTCACACCATCGCCGAGATACTTTCGGAACCTGCCACATGGAAATCGTGCCTGCAGGCTATCGAACAGAGCGGCGAGCTGCAATCGCTGAATGAAAAACTTCCCAGAAATATCGAGTGGGTGTTCATCGGCTGCGGATCGAGTTTCTATTTGGCCCAGGCGGCCTCAGCTAGCTGGTCCATTTTGACCGGCGAGAAATCGCGTGCCCTTCCAGCATCTGAAATCACGCTCTTTCCGCGATTATTTCCGGGTCCCTGCCAACCCGTTCTGATCACTCGCTCCGGATACACTTCGGAAGTTTTGCAGGCCGCCGAATATCTGGAAACGAAACTGCGCCTGCGAACGTTGGCTATTACGTGCAGCACAGGCACTCCGATTGAAAAAATTGCGTCGCACTGCATCCAGCTGCCCGCCGCGGATGAAAAGAGCACCGTGATGACGAGGTCTTTCACCTCGATGCTGATCACGCTGCAGTCGCTTGCGGCCATCCGCGCTGCCAGCCGCGAATTTCTGGATGCGCTGCGCAAACTTCCTGACCAAGTCGCGGGTCGGCTGAACGCAATCCACAGCACCATCAAGTCGCTGGCAGACTCGCGCGTCTTCGCGGACTACGTATTTCTTGGCCAGGGCCCATTCTTCGGAATCGCGCAGGAATGCATGCTCAAAGTAAAAGAGATGTCCTGCTCCTACGCACAATGTTTTCACACGCTCGAATTCCGCCACGGCCCCAAAGCGATCGTCAGCCCCGAGACGCTGATCACCTTCATCATCAGCGAATCGGGATTTGCCGCGGAAGTAGCGGTTCTGGAGGAAATCAAAAGACTCGGCGGGACAACGTTGGTTGTCTCCAATGCCGGCGATTCGACTATTCGTCGCGCCGCCGATTACTTCGTGGAATTGTCGCTCGATGTGCCGGAAATAGCTCGCGCGGCCGCCAGCGTGATTCCCGGACAACTGCTAGGCTTTTACACCGGAATCAAAAAACGATTGAATCCTGACGAGCCGCGCAACTTATCCCGCGTGGTAATGCTGGAAACAAAATAACAGGGGTCCCTCGAATGGCGTTGGATGTCTGCGTGGTGGGCGAGATTAATCCGGACTTGATTCTTTACGGTGTGCCAGCGCAATTGAAACCGGAAGAAGAATCGCTGGTCAACGGATTTCGGCTGACTCTGGGAAGCTCGTCCGCGATTTTCGCGCACAATCTTGCGGTCCTCGGCACGCGCGTCGGCATGGTCTCAAAAATCGGCGCGGATTCCCTCGGCAAGATGGCTTTCGACTGGCTCGCCGATGCCGGCGTGAATTTGACGCGCGTGCGTGTCGCCGCCAGCGGCCCTGCCACCGGGCTTAGTGTGATTCTCGCCCAGCCCGGGCATCGCTTTATCCTCACCTATCCAGGCACCATGTTCGAACTCAGCTACCCCGATTTGGATCTTGATTATATTTTTTCCGCGCGGCACCTGCACCTATCCTCATATTTCCTGCACCGCGCCCTGCGCCCTCGCATCGCTGATTTGTTTCACGAAGCCAAGGCCAAAGGTCTTTCCACTTCGCTGGACACGAACGACGATCCGGAAGGCAAGTGGGGCGAAGACCTGCTGGGCGTACTTCCGTTCGTTGACATATTTTTCCCGAACGAGCGCGAAGCAAAAAAAGTAGCGGGCAGCGATGATCTAAAGCAAGCGATCGAAAGGCTCGCGCAGTTGTGCAAATTTGTCGTCGTGAAACTCGGCTTACACGGGGCGGTTGCGCGCAAAGGTGCCGAAGAATGGCGCCGCAACGGCCTGCGCGTAGCGTCGGTGGATCCCGTGGGCGCGGGCGACAGCTTTGACGCCGGCTTCATTCATCGCTACTTGCAGGGTGGCACTCCGCAGCAATGTCTCGACTACGCCGACATTGCTGGAGCATTCTCAACCACCTGCGAAGGTGGGACCGAGGCTTTTAAGGACCACATAAAGGTCGAAGAGTTTTTTCGCGAGCACTTGACTCCGCGCACCTAACTCAGCATCGCGCGCGATTCGGCTCCCGCCAGACGCAAATTCCTACTCCTTCGTGGCCTTTATCAGCAGGTGGTCCGTAAAACTGGTCTTCAGTTTTGCGTCCGGAGCCGTCACTTCTCCCAGATCCTCGCCGTTGACATAATCCACCACGCGATATTTTCCCGCGGCCAGCCCGCGCAGTTCGATTTCGCCGGCCCACGATGCCTGCTGCCCGGCCTTCGGAGCGGCAGCCGCTGGCTGCGGCGCAAAAAAAGCGTAATACATCGCGCCATCTTTTTCGATCGCGTATCCCTCTGGAAAATCGTAGCCGTAAACGTACAGATCGCGGAACGTGCCGCGCGAAAGCATGTTCTGGTTATAGAGACCGATCCATTTCTTCCAGTACTCCTCTTTTTGCGGAGTCAAATAAACATCGGCCAACTTCGGCCCGTAGTTCGGCCACGCGAATTTCGTGCCGACCACGCCACCGGTGCCAATCGTCGAAGCAAAATCAGAACCCAAGTCCTTCTCATTCCCGTTGGGGTTCGCGATTCGCGTCAATTCCACATGATCGCCGTACACCGCGGAATTAGGGCCCAGCAGCGCCTTGTACATTTTCACGCGCTGCCGCACTTGCACGGACCCAACCGGATCGGCCGTCACCGCCTGATCGAGATAGC
The DNA here is from genome assembly GCA_963790855.1 of uncultured Acidobacteriota bacterium. Lineage (GTDB taxonomy): Bacteria > Acidobacteriota > Terriglobia > Acidiferrales > UBA7541 > Palsa-295. The sequence continues at coordinate 5,674 of CAWBPZ010000015.1, read as the reverse complement.
GCAGCCACGCAATGCTCGGCGGCGTGCCGCACGGGCAGCTTTGCGTCACGCTATCCGGTTTGAGCGCGCGCGTGGTGTCGAAAATCGTCTTATAGACGTCGCCCATAGCGTAAACGGAATCATACGGCGTCTTGTGATGATGCTTCGGGTTGTAGCAGGCCGGCACGGTATAAATGTTGTCTAGCTTGTGGCCGTCGAAATCCCAATCGCGTATGAATTTTTCGGTCAGCTGTCTGTAGTACGCGCGCACCTCAGGAACCGCCGGGCACAGCGTCGCCAGATTCCGCGTCATGCGCGCCGGCTTGCCCTGCTTATCCAGAATCAGCCAGTCCGGATGCTCTTTCACCACGTCCGATACGCCGTAGGTAAGTATATGTAACTGAGCCAAGGAAGACGGCAAACAAAACGCCCCCCCCCATCGCCCGTATTGCTCCGTGAGGACTCCACCAGATCATCGGGGTACAGCGGCCGCAGGAGTGGGTCCCCGGCCACGCCGAGATAGAAGCGATCGACCAAATCGACGAAGAACAGCTCCCCGCCGACCCGTTCGTACAGTGTGTCCACGAGGTCGAGAGTAGAGGCTTAAACTGCTCCCCGATTCGCGGCCGTAGTTCAATGGTAGAACCTCAGCCTTCCAAGCTGATGATGCCAGTTCGATCCTGGTCGGCCGCTCTCTTCAGATGTCCAGGCCGCGACGGGTGGACCGGCCTACCGCTTGATGTGTCTTCGTTTTCATCCCGTGAACATGCCGTGGCGCGTCCAGGGCGGACCCGCTTCCGGCCGGTTCAGCGAGTCCCGACAGCGTGGTCAGCGATCGCTATATTGCTCAGCGAGACGCAGGCAGCCGCGGATTACACACTCGACGCACGTTGAAAGCGACGCTGGACGAAATCCAGCATCGAGTTCGCTGGGGAGATGCAGCGGCATAAGAAGTAGGCCTCATCTGCCGCTCTTGCACCCTTTCCGATTCAACGGACAATCGACGTCGGCGAATGTCGTCCGAAACGTCGACCCTCTCTGGGACATTGCCCACGCTGGGAGTAGAGTGGCTCCCCTGCCTCCGTACGAATCAGGCACGAGTGGGGCACCCTCGGCGAGCACGGCTTGCGCAGTTGGGAGGACACATCCAAGCGCAGATTGCCGATTTGACGTGCGTTCGCCGCGTGGCGCAGGCGAGGCATTCTGGTCTATGCGATTCAAGAGGCTGCAATGACCCCACGAGGCGGTACCTGTCTTGACAAACTGACTCGATCTCAATCCATCGAGATGAGTTCGAGCTGAACGTTGTCTGGGTCTCGGAACACAAGCGCTGAGTAGCCAGGCTGGTCGTTGACTGGGGAATGGTCGACAGCGAGTTCGGCAAAACGTGCTTCCCAGGCGTCGAGGTCAGCGTGGCTAGGCACCAAGAAGCTGATGTGGTCGAGTCCGGTCCGGCTCTCTGCAAACGGCTCGTTCGGGTTGGTGGGATGCGTGTGCAGTCCTACGCACATCGACCAGTCGGGCTTGCCGAGTACCAAGACGTAGCCGGTGCCGTCGGGGTGGGTCCCTTCCATCAGCTTGGTAAATCCGAAGACCTCGGTGTACCAATGCGTGCTGCGTTCGATGTCGGTCACAGTGACCCCGACGTGGTTGATCGTTGCGATTTCGGGCATGGTCGGCTCAAGCGGACGGGACGGGGACGCTAAGTCCGTGGGCAACGGCAACGCCGATCAATGCTCCGAGATCGGGATTGGTCGGCGAGATTTCGACATCGACCTGGGTGAAGAACCCAGAGGCGCCGGCAGTTGACGTGATCGAGATCATCGCGCCACCGCCGAGACCGAACCGGAACCAATGCGTCGTGTCACCGGGGATATGCACGAGAGTACCCTCTTCGGCGATCAGGTCCTGGTCGTTATCGACTCCGAAGTGGACCCGCCCCTCGAGTACATAGAAGGCCTCGTCCCATGGATGGCTGTGAGGCGGCGGGCCACTGCCTTCGGCTCCGCTCTGACGGAAGATTTCATAGCTGCCGGTCTGCTCGCCAGAGGCGAGCACGGTGACCTCTTCCCCCACCATCTTGAGTGGCGCGGGTGCCCGATCGGGTGAGACGACGAGCGGCTTCGACATTAGGGGCTCCCTTCGGAGGTGCCAGACGTTCGTATGGCAGTTGTTCACTTAAATGACTCATGTAATATGAAGCGATGGACACACAAAGTCAAGACCCTTTGGTCGAAGCGGCTGGGCGGGTGAACCAGAAACGCAGGACCCGTGCCGCCATCGTTGCCGCGGCCCGAGCAATCCTTGATCGGGGCGAGACCCCGACGGTGGCCCAAGTCGCAGAAGAGGCGCAGATGACGCGCACCACCGTCTACCGGTACTTCCCCAACGAAGAGGCGCTGCTGGTCGAGCTCTCCTTCAGCGTCGATGTCGACAGGGGTTTCGCGGAGCTGCTCGCCGAGCCGCTTGACGACGGGGTCACTCCTCAGACGCGCGTGGTCGAGATCCTCGACGAGCTCAATCGCTACGTCGCCGCGAACGAAAGGATCAGCCGTACTGCGCAGAGGCACTACCTCGACACCTGGCTGGCGGCGGAACGAGCGGGCGAACGCGATCGTCATCACGTGCGAGAAGGACGCCGCCTGAGTTGGATCTCGGCCACACTGGAGCCGCTACGCGAGACCATGTCGGACGCCGAACGACGTCGCCTCGAAAGCGCCCTCTGCCTTGTCGCCGGCGTCGAAGCGTTTACGGTCCTGCGCGACGTCTGTGGGCTCGACGCCGACGACGCCGTCGCCGTCGCCCATTGGGCTGCCCAAGCGCTTCTAGCCGCCGGACTCTCCGAAGTGAGCGGGCGTGACGCGATGGCTTGCACAATCCCCGAGCGCCCGATGGGGTGAAGTGGCCCAGTGGCGAGCAGAACGTCGTAGGTGCAGAGTTCCAGCCGCCGCCCGATCGAAGAATCTCGGGAATCGCAGGCGAGGACCCAATCCGCGTCCGCCATTCGTGCTGAGGGGTGCCCCCTATCGGCGGGGCGGGGTGCCACCGTGCACAACTGGGCTACCCCGTAGCTACAAAATGGAGCCAAGATTGTTCAACCACCAGTGATGAGTTTCCCGCTCCGGCGGAGTTCGGAATAGACGTCCTGACTGAGTCATGGACGCCGACTGGAGATTCAGAGCCGGGGTGCTGGAGTTGAACTGTTGGCGGATGGTCGATTGCATTTCTCGTACGTCATGGAGATCGGTGCGCGAGCGCAGTCCGGGTACTCACCGTTTGTGAACTGCACGCAAAGCCCGAGGTGGCGCCGCTCGACCTCGTAGCCGGCCGACGGTCGGTAACCGCCCTCGTCGCCGTAGTGCGAGATCCACCTGAGACGGTGACAGCCTCAGACGGCGTCTTGAATTCACCCTTTCTGATTGGTGGTGCTCAGGCGGCGGCATATGAGCTGGTTCTTCATACCCAGTCTCGCTCGTGCCCCTCGCTTTGGGCGCTTACTTCGTCGTACACCCTTGGAGGAAGATCCCAACAGCGCACATGAGTCGGGGGTGAGTTCACCAACATCCCCCCACCAACCAGTGATCCAGTTTGTGATGGTGAGCATGAAGGTGGCGGTGAGAATCTCCGCTAGCTGCAGAGGATCACTTATCGAGTTGATTTCGCCGGTCGCTTGACCCTGGCCGAGCAGCTCAGCCAGCAGGACGAAGTTCTCCATGTCCATCTCCATCGCTCGACCGGTCGAGCCACTAAACATTCCTGTTCGACCAACCACGTTGGCCATGAACGCCCGATCATCACCAAACAGCAGTCCGATCACACTGACGAGTTCGCGCACGCGCCCCGAGACCGATTGTCCGAACGCCCGAGGAGTTCTCGGAGATAGATGGCGTAGAGCGCTTTGAACTCCAGCTCAGATTCACGCAGCACGGCTTCTTTGGTCGGGAAGTAGTTGAAGAACGTGGCCTCAGACACCTCGACCTGCTCGATGATGTCCCGTACCCGGGTCTGCTCAAAGCCTCGCTCCCGGAAAAGTGTTATGGCCGTTTCGTAGAGCCGCCGGCGCATCTGCTCCTTTTTCTGCTCCCTGAGGCCCATATTGGTGTCACCATAAAGATAGGGTTGAATGATTATTAGGGTAACCCTAATGATATACCCATGGCAGACGTCGGCTTCATGTCAGCAGTCAAGTTGACCCAGTCTCTGCGAAATGGGCACATTTCCAGCAGGGAGTTGTGTGAGCACTACCTGAGCCGTATCGTGACCCATAACCCGGCCCTCAATGCCGTGGTCACCTTGGATTCCGAGCGAGCTCGAGCCGAGGCCGACGCTGCGGACGCTGCTTTGTCTCGGGGGGAGGCGCTTGGCCCTCTTCATGGGCTGCCCATGACCGTCAAGGATCACTACGCCACGTCGGGAATGCGCACGACCGGTGGTAATCGTGCGACCAGACGCTTCGTTCCCGATTACGACGCTGTGCCGGTGGCCCGTCTCCGGGCCGTGGGGGCCGTGATCATGGGCAAGACGAACATGCCTCGTATGGGCGCCGATGTGCAGACCTACAACTCGAGTTTTGGAACGACCACAACCCCTGGGACCTCAAGCGGACTCCTGGAGGATCATCTGGCGGCTCGGCCGCTGCCGTGGCAGCCGGCCTCACTGGGCTCGAGGTCGGGTCGGACATTGCCGGGTCGCTCCGGATCCCCGCCCACTACTGCGGCGTGTACAGCCACAAGCCGACCTTTGGTCTTATGCCGAATCCTTTTGGGCCCATCTCCTCCGGGATACCGGGCCGACCACGATATGGCCACCCCGGCCCCGATTGCTCGCTCGGCTGATGACCTCGAACTGGCTCTTGATGTCCTAGCTGGTCCCGACAAGGCTCGCTCGGTCGCTTGGCGACTCGAACTTCCGGCGGCACAGCGCTCCTCGCTGGTTGACTATCGCGTCGGTGCCTGGCTTGACGATCCTGACTGCCCCACTCACCCGAGGTGCTGGCGCCCCTCCAAGCCACAGTTGATGCCTTGCGCCGAACCGGTGTCGCAGTTGATGAAACGCTCGACCCGGTTTCAACCTGAAGGACTCCTTCCGCAACTTCCAGAAGCTGCTGTACGGGCAATCTGCCATGGGCTGCCGTTCGCCGGCTTGTGGCCCACGAAGGTGCCTTGGTTCTTCACCCCGCCCGTCCCAGGGGACAACCAGGTGTCCCGGGTGCTTCGCTACGAGGGTGCCAGCCACCGCGACTGGATCCTGGCCCATGAAACCCGCCAGGAGTATCAGCAGGCGTGGGCTGCCTTCTTTGAGGCCACGACGTCTTGTTGTGTCCGGCCAGTCCGGTGGCGGCCATCGCCCACAACCACCACTTCGGCGGAGCCATCATCTTTCGGGACATGCGGGGAAGTGGTCGCCGGCGACCGGATGCGGACCAAATGACGTGGGCCGGAATGGTTGGGCAGTCCTATCTACCGGCCATGGTCGCGCCGGTTGAACACCCCCGATGGACTACCCGTCGGCGTCCAGATTGTAGGTCCGTACCTTGAGGATCGCACCACGATCGACTTCGCTCGCCGACTCGGAGGCGTGATTGGTGGATTCAAGCAAGCGCCTGGCTATTGAGGTGGTCGTCCTCCTCGCCTTGTGTTCGGCAGACCGAGCATGCTCGGATCTCACGAGGGGCGGAAGCGCCCCTTCATCGCAT
>CAWBPZ010000014.1:0-105282 GCA_963790855.1 uncultured Acidobacteriota bacterium | reverse complement strand
TCCCCCCCTCTCCGCCATGTCAACAAAAATCTCCCAATGTTATTGGAAAATCCTGAACCATCAGGAGCTTAGCTGTTTTCGTTTCTTCCCCTAGAGTCTCTCCAGTCTCCCTATTTCCCTCCAGTCGCCACTTTTTTCGAGCTAAATTCGAGCTAAACGGAATGCTGAGACATAACGTTCAATTCGCCTCGGCCTTCGCGGCGCTCTTTCTTGCGCAATCGCAAAACCTGCGTGAAAGGAGCGTGATGTAGACTCTCTCACTCACCGTGGTACAAAAACTCGGACTGGTCACTGGCTAACGTGGAAAATACTCCTCAATCCACATTTGTAGCGCCCCTTCGATCACTTTCGGGTCGCCGATCAGGTTACACTTCAATTCACGATCATAGCGTTCCTTGAACACAGCCGCGTCAATTTGCTGCGTCTTAATCAAGTACTTGGCATCTTCCCTATCCCTCTCAGCGTTACGACAAAGTTTTGAGAGCACCAAGTCGCACGGCTCTAGAACGAACAAGCGTATCTGCTTGAACATCGCCGGATACAATTCCGTCATTCTCTCTTGATAGTCCTCGGGAAGACTTGCAATGGCGGCGCGGTGAATGTGAACTTTGTGTTTTCGGGCGAGCGCAGAACCCTGTCCCGCTAGATCGTGGACGACCATCGTAAGATTGGGTGGTACTAAAGTGAAGTAATCCAGATCATTCGTGCTTCGCGGCAAGCCATATGCCATAACGACGGCGAATCCACCGACACACTCAAAGGTTACCTGCTCGGGCAGCAACCCATCGAGTTCGAGGAGAAATTCCTTTCAAGGCGAAGGAATGCCATCAGACATAGCGCACTGATTCGGGACGAAGATCGCTCAGGAGGTTCCACTTCTCGGCCTCGGCTGACCGGTGCTCCCGCAGCCAGCGCCGCTCCCCATCGGACAGATCACGGCAAAACGAATCCTCTTTGGCGAGTTTGCTATCTTCCAATTCTTTTTCCAAACTCAGAAGAGTTCGGTTGTTGCTGGCTCGTTGCGCTAAGGTCACAGCAAAGCCCAGACGGTTTTGTAGGTTCTTGCTTCGTGCGTTCTGAACCAACCACTCGCAGTTCATGTCGGGATATTTGGCGACGAGCCACGGCAACCCTTCGGCAGTCCGCGCTTCGAGATTGTTTTGTGACAGAGCCATGAGAAGAAAATCAGCCGGGTTCATTTTCTTTTGCCCAGTGGCAAGATGTGCGAAGCCCGGGTAGCCCAGCCAACCAAGTTCACGAGCCAAAGTTTCAGGCGATCCCTCGGTAGTGTCAAACGGGGTTGTCGGCAGCACGGTGGGCGGCAGTTTATAAAAACGCATAAATCTCTGGGCCAATTTTCGGGAGGGCTTTCGGAGCCCTTTTTCAAGCATCGAAAAATAGGCCTGAGTCACACCGAAGTGGTTGGCTGCTTCTTGCTGGTTCTGCCCGCGCATCAATCTGGCTTCTCTTAGTTGCGTTGTCATGGTGCGATCTTTATAACACGTCATTGTTATATTGTCAAGAACATGGTCATAAGTGCTGATGGCTGTGCTGCTTGCCCGACACTCGTCAAACCGCCGCTTATGAGAAATTCGCCCGTTTACTGCGAGTAGCACTGACGGTACTAACGTACCATTATGCCACGCGCATATCGGATGATATCGTCAGCGACATGGAACGAATTTTGATCCAACTCACGGACGAGCAACTTTCGACGTTGCGATCCATCTCGGTCAAGGAAGGGGCTCCGGTCGCTTGGCAAGTTCGTGAGGCCGTTGACAAATATTTGAAGGAGCGGAAAAAGAACTGACAGATAAAGCGGGACGCCCGGTTGCTGAGACAATCGAACGCCCCTAACCAAAACATTCTATCATCACCACAGCGGCATTAGCCGAAACGGGTGCTCAAAAGGAGCATCCGTTGAAAACCACACTCAGCACTCCCGCAGCAAACACACCTGATTTTGAAGTTTCTTGCCACAGTTCCATCTACATTTTCACACCGCTGACTCTCTCTGCCCGCGAATGGGTTGCTGAATTTCTGCCCGAAGACGCGCAGCAATGGGCGAGTGGCACGGTCGTCGAGCACCGTTTTATCGCGGACATAATTCAGGGCGCACAGCGTGATGGCCTTTCGGTGGTGCGGTCATGAAGCTGCGATCCGACAAACTCGCCGTCTCGGTGTACGCGCGACACGGCGACAACTGCTCTCTCGCCCCGCACTGCAAATCTCTGGGTTGCGCTTCAAAATTCGAGCCCGACGATTTCGTACGGTCCGCGAAATTTGCTTATCTTCAGGAAGCGATTGACTACGCACAGTCAATCTCGGCACGCGGCGTCACAGCAAGACTGGTTTCTAAAATTGTACCGACCGCACCGTACGTCTCAATTTACCCGAAGGGAACGGCGCGATGATTGCGGACTGCTTGGCTTTCGGCGTCGGGTGTTTCTTGCTCGGAATGTTGGTTTCGCTGATGCTGCAAAAATCCAACCGGAGGTAACAGAGATGACCGACAACCAGAATGTCGAAACGCGAATAAAAAATAATCCTCACTTTGCCAGCTTGCTACGCCGAAGGCTGGAGAGTCGCCACGGGGCTGGCGCATTGCGCGAAACTTTGGCACGGCTCAGCGACCAAGAATTGGCGGACGCGTACCTTCGCCACGAAGAACAAGCTCGGGCGCATGCATCACGACGACGGGCAGAAAAGGAGATCGAATGAGCGCGACTTTCGACGCGGAACGGCTGGCGTTAGCGAAGCGAATTGCCAAACATCAGGCATCCACTCAGGTGAGCCCGGTGGATAAACCACTTCTCGCTAAGACTGCGCGTCGCCTACAGCGGAGCGTAAACGTTGTCCGTGATATGGTCTGCGATCCGAGAAAGAATTGATCAAGGGCTGTGCCGCGCGTGTTCGGTAAGTCGACGAATCAGGACTCATTGTCACTAGTGCTGCTTCTTTCGGAAAACGATACAGTACATTTGATGAAACTCATCGTGCGGCCAATCTTTGGACACGGTTTCGACCTCGAACCCGGCACTGACGAGTTCGCTTATCAAGACGTGCTGCGGCACGCCGTGTCCGATCCGATTTGCGGGTACGCCTTCGGGAATGATCGATCCCTTCGATGGTTCCTCATCGATCACTCCCAACAAGCCACCGGGCTTTAGCGAACGGTAAAGGCTCGCGTCTATCTCAGCTGGTTTTGTGAGGTGATGATAAACGAGGCGCATGTAAATGGAATCGCAGCACGTCGGCGGAAGGTTTGTTTGCGATTCGGCAGCTTTGACAACGATGATATTTGTCTGTCTCGTCGCAAGCTCTTCCAGGTGCGCCAAGGCTTCCGCATCCAGTTCGGTGCTGTAGACTCTCCCCGTCGAACCCACGCGCTGTGCGGCGGCAACGGTTAACTGGCCTTTCTTTGCACCGATTTCCGCCACCACATCGCCGGGGTGCCAGTTCAACAAAGTGGCCAATCGGTCGGCCTCCTCCTGATAGGTATCTTGCTGGGTGCGAATGCCCGCACCCAATGCGGAGAGCGCAAGAACGATGATTAAGTAGCCTCGAAGCATGTAGTGACTGTCGCCGAATGTATAGGTGCAACAACAGAAATTCAACCCATAAGGCCACCTGAGAGGCACTTGCTTGATTGACGCGCTGGACCAGAGAAGTGAAATCGAAGCAAAACCACTTGATTGCATAACAATGCCGGCCCCTCGACCCGAGTAAACTGTGGTTTATCGACGACCGCAGGCTCGGAGAAAGGAGCCGGACAGGATGATTATAGGCGTAGATTACCACCCGAGCTTCCAAGCGATTGCATTTTGTGTAGAAGAGACCGGTGAGTGCGGTGAACAGGAACTGAACCACAGTGATGGACAAGCAGAGAAGTTCTATCGAGACCTGAAGCAGCGAGGAATCCGCGTGCGGGTAGGGATGGAGGCGACAGGCTATTCACGCTGGTTCGAGCGGCTGCTGGCTGAGTTGGGATTCGAGTTGTGGCTCGCGGAAGGCGCTTTGAGCTTCTTCACCAGACTCCAAGCTTTCTCCGATTGCTCCTATTTTTCGCCTCATTCCACTCGAAGCGGAGCATGTCTAGATATTATTTATATATAATGTAGATAGCACGCGTGGGCCTAAAAGACCGCTCCGGCAATTGCGCAGGATTAGTCGACGTGATGGGGATCGAACACCGCAAACTTTGCACCCGCCATCCTCATCATAAATGTCAAAATAGAAACCTGTGAGCGCCCAGGCCCCTCCCACCAATCTTCCGCCGCGCAAACTCGCCGCCCTCTCCCACGCATGGCGCGCCCTCCGACACAGAAATTTCCGCCTGTACTTCGCCGGGCAAACCATCTCGCTCATGGGCACATGGATGACGCGCCTCGCCACCAGCTGGCTCGTCTATCGCCTCACCGGCTCCGCCTTCCTCCTCGGCGTCGTCGGCTTCGCCGGACAAATCCCGACCTTCCTCTTCGCGCCTTTCGCCGGAGTCTGGGTGGATCGCCTCAATCGCCGCAACGTCCTGCTGGTCACGCAAGCCCTCGCAATGCTCCAATCCTTCGCGCTCGCCGCACTCGCGCTGACCCACCGCATAAACATTCACGAAATCATCTGGCTCAGCGCCTTGCAGGGCACCATCAACGCCTTCGACATGCCCGGCCGCCAAGCCTTCCTCGTTGAAATGGTCGAAGACAAACAAGATCTCGGCAACGCCATCGCGCTGAATTCTTCGATGGTCAACATGGCGCGCCTCATCGGCCCATCCCTTGCCGGCGTCGTCATCGCCATCTCCAGCGAAGGCTACTGCTTCCTGGTTGACGGCATCAGCTACCTCGCCGTCATCGCCTCGCTCTACGCCATGCATCTGCACGCCGCGGCCATCAAACGCACCACCGACACCGTGCTTATGCAATTGAAAGAAGGCTGGACGTACGTTTCGGGCTTCGCTCCCATCCGCACCATCCTGCTGCTTTTCGCGACGGTTAGCCTGCTCGGCTGGCCGTTCACCGTGCTGATGCCAGTATTTGCGGGAACGGTCCTGCACGGCGGCCCACACACACTCGGTTTTCTGATGGGCGCGGTCGGAGTGGGCGCATTAATTTCGGCGATTTCGCTTGCGGTCAGGAAAACCGTCCTCGGTCTCGGCAGAATGATTCCAATCTCCACTGCGGCCTTCGGCGCAGGCCTAGTCTTTTTCGGAATGTCGCGTGCGCTCTGGCTGTCGCTGCTGCTGATGCTCGTCTGCGGCTTCGGCCTGATGCAACAAATGGCGGCCAGCAACACCATTATCCAAACCATCGTAGAAGAAAGTAAACGCGGCCGCGTAATGAGCTTTTACACCGTCGCCTTCGTAGGTATGGCGCCCTTCGGCAGCCTCCTAGCCGGCACACTAGCCCACGCGATCGGCGCGCCTCGCACCGTAATGCTCAGCGGAGCCTGCTGCATCTTCGGCGCCGCATGGTTCGCCAGCCGACTGCCCGCCATCCGCAAGCTGATCCGCCCCATCTACCGCGACCTTGGGATCCTCCCCTCGGTAAATGCCGTGATCCAAGACAGCGTCGGCCGCTGAAAATGCGGTTGCGCGAGGTCCCTCACCCGCGCATTTTGGCTGTATCCGATCAGCCTCCAAACCCATCTAATTTGCCGTGTCCCAAGCAATTCCTCTATAATCCTTAGGTTAACGTCCGCAGCAGAGTGGGATCGAGCCCGCTAAATCGAACCCCTCCAGGCGCCCTGAAAAATGGTTGATCTAGCCGAAAAAATTAAGAAGAAACTGAAGGACGAAATCGCCCTTCTCGAACACGAACTGCACACCGATCTCCCCAAAGAAATCAGTGTCGCCCGCGCGCACGGCGATCTTTCCGAGAACGCCGAGTACAAATACGCCAAGGAGCGCCAGTCTTACGTTTCCGCGCGCCTCGGCCAGCTCCATCAACGCATGGCCGACCTTTCCATGCTGAACCTCAGCAATCTTCCGAAAGACCGTGCTGCTTACGGCTCACGCATCACCGTTTTGGACGTTGCGAAGCGCTCTAAAATCGAGTACAAACTGGTGACTGTCGAAGAGGCCGACGCCGCCAAAGGCCTGATCTCCACCAGTTCGCCCATCGGTCGCGCCCTGCTCGGAAAAAAAGTCGGTGACGAAGTGCAAGTCACCACTCCGGCCGGCCTGAAAGATTACGAGGTCGTGGGACTCTCCACTATCTACGACGAGGAATAGCAGGTGAAACTGATTTCATGCTGACGCGCACTATCGGCCGGCTCCTGGTCTGGCCTATCGAACGTCTCGCAGCCCTGGTGGCGGCTACCGGTATCCCTCCCAACGTAATTACCTGGTCGGCGCTGATTCTGAATTTTTGGGCGGGAATACTTTTCGCTGCTGGGCGTTTCGCTGCCGGCGGCGGAATGATGATTCTCGCCGGTCTCTGCGATCTTCTCGATGGCCCCGTCGCACGCCGTCAAGGCCGCGTCTCGATGTTCGGCGGATTTCTGGATTCGATTTTCGATCGCTATGCCGATCTGATTCTTTTCCTCGGCCTTCTGGTTTACTACTCGCATGTAAATCGGTTTGGATACGCCATGCTCGCGGGCGCCGCGATGGCCGGCTCCGTAATGGTCAGCTACGCCAAAGCTCGCGCTGAATCTCTGGTGCCTTCTGGCGAAGTTGGATTCTGGGAACGCCCCGAACGCCTGGTGCTCATGATTTTGGGCGCCCTCGTGAATCGCATGGACGTGGTGCTCTGGATTCTCGCGATCGGACCGAACATCACGGTCATTCATCGCATCATACGCACCTGGCAGCAAACCAAAGTCGATAGCCATGCGCCCGCATCTCCGCAACGCCCGCACGCACGTCCTGGATCGCACCCGTCCGGTTTGCCAGCTGGCGCACCCACCTCGCTGCAGGCCAATATCCCCAGCGACGTCCACGAATCTTCGCCACTTCTCACCCGCACAGCCCGCCGCGGAGGCTAACCGTGCCCAAGCTTTTCGGCATCATCGGCCTGCTGGTAATCTGCGCCGGGATGGACCTGCTGTGGCAATCGCGCCACGAAATAAAATTCTGGCTCGTCGCGTATCTCACTTTTTTCCGCGCCCTCCTGCACAATCGCGAAGCCCCTCCGCCCGTCTTTCCGTCCAAAGACGCCGCTCACAAACGCCACGGTGCCGTCCGCTTCCTCCTCGGCGTAAGTTTCGTCTTCCTCTTGGGTCCGCTCCTGATCGCTATCGGCGTCACCCTGATCTTCTTCCCACACCTTTGACTCGCCCCTTTTCGCTAACTCTTTCTCCAGCCATCCCGTCCGTTCGAATCTTTTAACCTGCCATTCATATTCCTGAGATATGGTCCACCGCGACTTGCGGCCCGACGCCGCTTTCGTGATATAAGTGGCGCTCAGAAACACAGAAACTCCTGCACCACGCACCAGCACGAATTTCGCGCACGACCATCACGCCCGCAATCAGGGCGAGGAGAAAAAATGGCCACACCGCCGAGTTCGGAATCTCGCACGCCGTCCTCAAACGCTTCCATCTGGAACCGCGTCGCCGAAACCGACGACTTCAAGAAACTCCTCGCCGCAAAAAAGGCCTTCGTCCTTCCCGCCACAATTTTCTTCATCCTCTATTACTTCGCGCTGCCGATTTCCGTCGGCTATTTCCCCGCGTTCGTGCAGCGCAAAGTGTGGGGCCCGGTAAACATCGCCTACCTCTTCGCCCTCTCGCAATTTATTGTCGCCTGGGTCATCGCCTACCTTTATGTTCGCGCCGCGCGCGATTTCGATACCCGTGCCGCCGCGGTAATCAAAGATCTCGGCGATCTCGAAGCGAAGGGAAACTAACCCGTGAATACCACGCTCATTCTCTTTCTTGCGTTCATCGCCGTCACTCTGGGAATCACCGCCTGGGCCTCGCGCCTCTCCGGCTCCTCCGCTTCCTATTTCGCGGCCAACCGCCGCGTCAGCGCCTGGCAAAATGGCGTCGCCGTCGCCGGTGATTACATGTCCGCCGCGTCCTTCCTGGGCATCGCCGGCCTCATCGCCTTCTTCGGCTACGACGGCTTCATGTACTCGGTCGGCTTTCTCGTCGCCTACCTCACCGTGCTGCTCGTCGTCGCCGAACCGCTGCGCAACACTGGAAAATACACCATGGCAGACGTTCTCGCCTATCGCCTGCATGCTCGCCCGGTTCGCGCCATGGCTTCGCTCAGCACCATCACCGTAAGCACCTTTTATATGATCGCGCAGATGGTCGGCGCCGGAGCTTTGGTCGCGCTGCTCCTCAAGGGTTCGGGCATCAGCTTTCACGTTGCGGTCACGGGCGTGGGAATCCTGATGATTGTTTACGTCGTCTTCGGCGGCATGATTGCCACCACGTGGGTGCAGATCATTAAAGCTATTTTGCTGATCTCCGGCACGATTCTCCTCAGCTTCATGGTGCTCGCGCACTTCGGCTTCAGCCTCGGTGCTTTTTTCGCCGCCGTCAGCCAGGTTCATTACCACGCGCCCGATGGCACGGAAGTCGTGAAAGATTTCCTCACGCCCGGCTTGCGCTACAAACCGCCGTACGGCGCGCTCGATCTTCTTTCGCTCGGTATTGCCTTGATTTTCGGCACTGCCGGTTTGCCGCACATTCTCGTCCGTTTCTACACCGTGCCCGACGCAAAGACCGCGCGCTTCTCGGTGGTCTGGGCCATGTGGCTCATCGGCATTTTCTACATCCTCACCACATTTCTCGGCTGGGGCGCCGCCACCATCGTGGGCCGCGACTACATCGCGAAAAATGGCGGCAACAATATGAGCGCGCCGCTGCTCGCGCAAGCTCTCGGCGGCAACATTTTCTTCGCGTTCATTTCCGCCATCGCCTTCGCAACCATTCTCGCGGTCGTCGCCGGACTCACCATCAGCGCCTCCACCTCTTTCGCGCACGATGTGTGGACCAACATCATCCGCCACGGCCAGGAACACAATCCCGGTGAAGAACGCCGCGTCGCGCGCATCGCTGCATTCGCCGTTGGCGCAATTTCCATCGCCATTGCGATTGTCCTCGGCCCCACGGCTAACGTCGCCTTCCTCGTCGCGCTGGCTTTCGCCGTCGCCGCTTCCGCAAACCTTCCCGTGATCCTGTTTTCGATTTTTTGGAAGCGTTTCAACACCGTCGGCGCCGTCACCGGACTTGCCACGGGCCTGCTGGGCGCGATCGTCCTCATCTTTCTCGGCCCCAGCATCATGACCCTGGACGCGCCCACCGTCGCGCCCGCCGCCCGTCACATCATCCAGCACGCTCCAATTTTCCCGCTGGAAAATCCCGGCATCCTCAGCATCCCGCTCGGATTTCTCGGCGCAATTCTGGGCACCCTGCTCAGCAAACGCGACCCCGCAGGCGAAGAAAAATTCGCCGAGCTGCAAGTGCGCGCCAACACTGGCCTCGGTGCCGAAAAAGCCGTCGCACATTCGATCGCCTCCTGAACCAGCTGGGTAGGGGCGGTTCGCGAACCGCCTTCGCCCGCGTCTAGCCCTCTGTTCACCCATCCGTACACACGCCGCGGCTTCCTCCTCGCCTGCTCGCCTCCCTGCGCTATCATTAATCCGCGAACGTTTTCGCAGACCCTTGAAGCCTTCCCTGATCATTCACGGCGGCGCCTGGAATATCCCCGACGAATCCGTTGAAGACTGCCGCGCCGGAATCCAGCGCGCGCTCGAAGCCGGTTGGAAAATTCTCTCCTCCGGAGGTCCCGCGATTGACGCCGTCACATCCGCCATCGTAATTCTGGAAGACGATCCCACGTTCGACGCGGGCTTCGGCTCGCACCTGAATACCGACGGCCACGTTCAGCTGGACGCCATCATCATGGACGGCGGCTCGCTCAAAGCCGGAGCAGTCGCCGCCGTCGAACACATTCACAATCCCATTCGCCTCGCGCGCACCGTCCTTGAATACAGCGATCACATGATGCTGGTGGCTGCCGGCGCGGAAAAATTCGCCGAAGAACACGGCATCGAACTCTGTCCGCCCGAAGATCTGATCCACGAACGCGAACGCATCGCCTGGCGCCGTTGTCTCAGCGATTCGCACGCCGCTGAACATCATCTCGGCCACGAATCCGGCACCGTTGGCGCTGTCGCTCTCGACGAGCACGGCCACCTCTTCGCCGGTACTTCCACCGGCGGCACCTGCTGCAAACTTCCCGGCCGCGTCGGTGATTCGCCGCTGATCGGCTGCGGTTGCTATTCCGACGCAGAAGCTGGCGGCGTTTCCTGCACTGGCCACGGCGAAGGGATAATGAAAATTGTGATGGCCAAAATGGCCACCGATCTCTTGCACGACCAGCGCGTCCTGCTTTCGCATCGCAAGAAAGCCGGCCCGCTCTCGCTCGCGCAGGCTGTCGCTGACGCCTGCATCCGCAAGCTCGCGCATCGTGTGCATACCACCGGCGGCCTCATCCTCCTCGACCGCCAAGGCCGGCCCGCTGCCGCCTTCAACACTCCGCGCATGGCTTACGGCTACGTAGAAGAATCCGGCAAATTCCGCATCGCCCCGTAGCAACTTATCCCGCGCTCCCCCGTCCAATCCGGGTTGATGTAAGATGTGCCGAACAACATCCTTCCCAAGGAGAAAACGATGGCCATACGCGACGCAATGCTTGCCGAATTCGACCACGAGATGATCAGCACGCGTCAAACTCTGGAACGCGTCCCCGAAGGCAAACCTGACTGGGCGCCGCACGAGAAATCCATGAAGATGGGTCGCCTCGCCGGACACCTCGCCGAACTTTCCGGCTGGGCCGCCACCATCATCAATCAGGATGAATTGGATTTTCGTCCGGTAGGCGCGCCGCCCATGCAGCCCTTGGTGATGACCTCGCGCCAGCAGCTTCTGGACACCTACGACAAAAAAGTCGCCGAAGCACGCGCCGCTCTCAGCAGCGCCAGCGACGAACATCTGATGAAGAACTGGAAACTTCTCGGTGGCGGGCAAACCATCATGGTCATGCCGCGCGTCGCCTTCCTGCGCAGCTTCGTGATGAATCACGTGATCCATCACCGCGCGCAACTCGGCGTCTATCTCCGCATGAATAACGTCCCGGTGCCAAGCGTGTACGGCCCCTCCGCCGACGAAGGCAAAATGTAACGCAGCCTTTGGTTTGCGTTTGTAGCGGCCGCTTCGTCCCGGCCTTTTCGGGACGAAGCGGCACGCTTTTCAGCTTCTCGGCTATCTGGTTCGTGCTTCCGCGCTTCTCTACCCCGCCGCCTCCAGCGCCTCCGCCATCTCCAGCAACTTGCGCACTGTATTCCAGTTTCTCCCGGTGAAGGAAATCTTCAACGTCCGCTCCACCTTCGCCAGCGGCAATGTCGGCCGCGCCATGCCATCCGGATAGTAAATAAAAAGTTCGCGGCCGCTCACGCGCAATTCTTCCGGCTCGCACTTCATTTTCAACACTTTGTCGAGCGCGTCCGCGGCCGGGCTGCTCGCCAGAAACGCCACCAACAACCTGCTCCCGTCTATGCCGGAGCGCTTCGCGAATGGATTGCGCACGATGACTTCGCGCAGTTCCGCCGCGGTGCGCACAATCACACCCGGACGAAATCCGAAATTACGCTCGATGCCCTTCTCAATCCGCGTGCAGACGGTCGTCAGGTCGCGCTTGTCCGCGCGGCACACCACATTGCCGCTCTGTATGTACGTCTGCGCGTCGCGCAATCCTAGCGACTGGTACACCGCGCGCAGCTGGTCCATCTTGATTTTGTTGTGGCCGCCGACGTTCACGCCACGTAGCATTGAGATAATCACGTTCATAGTGCCGCGCAGTATATCGCAACTTTCGCCCGCTAACTTTCCACATATGAACTGCACGCCGCTGCTAAAATGTGGGAGGCGCACGGCTAAAGGTGCCGAAAAACGGGAGATTAGAAAATAGTTTCTCCTTTGTTGCGAGCAACTTAGTTCCGTTTCTAACACTGGGCGATTCGAGATTAGAAACAATTTCTTGGGCGGACAGGGCCGCGAGGTATCGGGCGAAAATGGGAGCAATTGCGGGCGGCTGCGCAGAGCGGGGAACGGTTTTTTCCTGCCGGGTTGCCGAGAACCCGGCGCCGTTGCGCGAATATCGAAATTTATTGATTCTTTCGTTCCCGCACTGAGCGACCACCTAGCAGTGGAGAAAACAGCTGTGCGTCAGGACGGACGCGGTACGGAAAAGGTACAGAAGCAGTACTTGCTGGACGAAAACTGGCCTGGACCTGCACGGAATCTGTGCTTGTTGGGACACTGGGTTGCCTATACGGGAGGAATGCCGATGCTATTTGATTTCGCCACGATTCCTGCGAGAGAGCGGTACAAGTTGATGGTTTCGACCATTGTGCCGCGGCCGATTGCCTGGGTTGTGACGCAGGATCTGCGGGGGCAGTTGAATGCGGCGCCATTTTCTTTTTTCAATGCGCTGGCGGGGGATCCGCCGGTGGTGGGAATTGGAATCGGCAGTCACGACCCGGGGCGGCCGAAGGATACGCGGCGGAATATTCGCGATACGGGTCAGTTTGTGGTGAATCTGGTTTCGGAGGAAGCTCGCGAACGGATGAACATTACGGCGATTGAGTTCGAGAGCGGAGTCAGCGAGCCGCACGAGGCAGGCCTCGAGACCGTTGCGAGCGTGCACGTGAAACCGCCGCGCATTGCCGAGAGCCCTGTGTCGATGGAATGCGAGCTGATACAGATTGTGGAGTTTGGGACGCCGAACGCGCTGGTGCTGGGGCGGATACTCGCGATGCATGTGCGCGACGAATTTGTGCTCGATCCGGTGAAACACCATATTGATACGCCGGGCTTGCAGCTGATTGGCCGCATGCATGGAGCGGGATGGTACGCGCGGACGTCTGATTTGTTCGAGATGGAGCGAATCCCGCGCGATGCGTGGAGGCTGCAGAGCACAAATTCAGAACGGAAGTAGCAGGTCCTAGTACGCAGGTTGTTGCGGTTGAATCTGCGGCGGGGCGTGTGCTAGCATCCGGGCTTCCGCAGGGTCATGAGCGCAACCGCCGGGGGGCGGCGCCGTGATGAAGTACGCCTCGCCTCACAGCTCGAATTGGACGTCCGTTCTATCCCCTTACGAAATGCCTATTCCGATCGGGCCTCGCGGTAAGTCGCGTGTGCGCAGCGCATTTCCCTCTTCTGATTTCGTTTTCTCATTTTCTGCTTTCAATTCCTCCGAGGTGAAAAATGAAAAACTACAACACTGAATGGATCCGCAACGTTGGCATTGTCGGCCACGGCGACACGGGGAAAACCCAGCTAGTGTCGTCGTTATTGCACACGGCAGGGATGACGCCGCGGCTGGGGAAAGTCACAGAGGGTTCGACGACCACCGATTGGGACGAAGAAGAGGTGGCGCGCAAGATATCGATCAATACCGGCGTGGCGCACGCGGAATGGCAGGCTCCGGCGCAGCCTGAAAAGACGAAAATCAATCTCCTCGATACTCCTGGCTATTCCACTTTCATCAACGAAACAAAATCCTCGCTGATCGCCGCCGATGCCGCCCTGATTCTGGTGGATGCGGCCGCGGGTGTGCAGGTGGTGACGGAAAAAGTGTGGGACTACGCGACAGAATACGATTTGCCACGCGCTTTTCTGCTGAATTGGATGGACCGAGACCTGGCAAGCTATGAGCGAGCGCTCGATTCCGTGCAGCAGGTTTTCGGACGCGGCGTGGTGCCGATTCAACTGCCGATCGGCTGGGAAAAAGGATTTCGCGGCGTCGTAGATCTGATCACGATGAAGGCGCTGATATATACGCCGGACCGAAACGGGATCGCGAAGGTGGAAGAAATTCCGCAAGCGCTGGCGGACGAAGCAAAGCTGGGGCACGAAACGCTGGTGGAAATGGTGGCGGAAGGCAACGACGCGCTGATGCAGGAATTTTTCGACCAGGGCACGCTGCCGGTGCACGACCTGGTGATGGGTTTGCGCGAAGCCGTGCTGGCGAAGCGGCTGTTCCCGGTGATGCTCAGCTCCGCGCTGCACAATATCGGAAGTGATGCGGTGCTGAATCTGATGGTGGCGATTTTTCCATCGCCCGCGGCGCGCGGGTTGATTGCGTGCCACAAAACCGCCGTCCAGAAAGGGGATCACAAGGGCGAGACGATCGAACGCGCCGTCAGCGATTCCGGGCCGCTGTGCGTTTTCGTATTCAAGACGCTGGCGGATCCCTTTGCCGGGCGCATTACGTATTTCAAGGTGATGTCTGGGGTGCTGAAGAATGATGCGACGCTGACGAATTTCAATCGCGGCACGCAGGAAAGATTTCAGCACATTCAGGTGATGCAGGGAAAAACGGGCACGGAAGTCAGCGAACTGCATGCTGGTGATATCGGGTCAATCGCGAAATTGAAGGAGACCACCACGGGCGAAACGCTCGGCGACAAGAACTCGCAGATATTTTGTGCTCCAGCCCGCATACCGGAGCCTTCGATTACGTTTGCGGTGGAACCGAAGACGCGCGCAGACGAGGATCGCATTGGCGTCGCGATCCACAAAATCCTCGAGGAGGATTTGGCGCTGCGGTTCGGGCGTGATCCGCAGACCAAGGAATTTTTGCTGAGCGGGGCGGGGCAGCAACACATCGAGGTAGTGGTGGCGAAGCTGCGCAAGAGGTACCACGTGGAATTGATGATTCATCCGCCGAAAGTTCCCTACCGCGAAACGATTCGCGCGAAGGCGGACGCGGAAGGCAAACACAAGAAGCAGACTGGCGGACACGGGCAGTTCGGGCTTTGCCGCATCAAGCTGGAACCGCTGCCGCGCGGCAAGGGCATCGAGTTCGTGGACGACGTCTTCGGCGGAGCGATTCCGAAGAACTGGATTCCGTCGGTGGAAAAGGGCGTGCGCGATTCCGCCGAGCGCGGCTACCTGGCGGGATTTCCAGTGGTGGATTTCCGCGTGAGTTTGTACGACGGAAAATATCACGACGTGGATTCCAGCGACATGGCGTTCAAGATTGCGGGGTCGTTGGCGTTTAAGGAAGCGATGAAGCAGGCGCGTCCGGCGCTGCTCGAACCCATCATGCAGGTGGAGGTGTATGCTCCTGATCAGTATTCGGGCGATTTGATGGGACATTTGAGCGGGCGGCGCGGAAAAATCAGCGGCAGCGAAGCGCGCGCGGGGAATGTGGTGATCAAGGCCTTGGTGCCGTTTTCAGAAATGCTCAGCTACGCCAATGAATTGATTTCGCTAACGCAGGGCCGCGGAAGTTACGCGATGGAATTTTCACATTACGATTACGTGCCGAATGAGATCGCGGAAAAAGTGATCGCGGCGCATAAACCGCATCATGCGGGCGACGAGGCTGAGGAGAATGGGAAGTCGGCTTCGGCTTAGTTGGACGTGCCGGAATTTGCGCCGGAATTGTGATGCGGAATCAGGCGCGCGAAGAATTCGCCGATGGAATGCAGCGGCGAAGGCTTTGCTTCGGCGTTTGTGGGCTGCGTCGCCGTTTGTGCTTCTGCGGGTTGCGTCGATGGGGATGGGGCTGCAGTTTGCGCTGGCGCGCTGGGCTGAACGGACTTGGGTTGCGTAGCTACAGACGCGGTTTCAGTCTGCGCGTTCGCCGATTGCGCCGGTACCGATGCGGTTCGCACAGGAGCGGGAACAGGCGCGGACGCATTTTGAGGTTTGGGAGCTTCGCCTGGTCTGTATTGGCCATTGCGGCCTGCGGTGCCACCCGGGCAGCCTACGCCATAGCAAGGTCCGCTGACGCGCAGCAGGTCACAGCCCGCAAGGCCCACGGTTGACATGCACAGAATCAGCACAGCGCTGAGCTTGTTGCTCATCGTTTCCTCTCACGAAGTCTGCTAGTGCGCGACGACAAGGCCGGAGCTATAGCTTGATGATGGCATGGAAAGGCGGCCGCCAAGAGAATTCCAGCGAAGGTGTAGGCGAAAACAGCAGCAAATAGAAGGCGAAAACTGCGGGGCGCGCCCCGAAAAGCCGCGTGTTTTCAGGAAATGCGGGGTAAAAAGAACCCCGTGTGACGGCGGTGTTCCTCGAAAGTCGTGCCGAATTCAGCGGCGAGGAACGATTCTTCCTTGCGCGCTTTGCGGGTGAATCCAACCAGGAACATGACGTTGGCGACGAGACCGCGATATTCGCCGATGACCAGAGCGGTGCCGAGCGTCGCAAGCAGAATGCCGGTGTAGATCGGATGGCGGATGCGGGCGTAGGGGCCGGAGCGGATCAGCTGGTGGCCTTCTTTAATTTGCACTTCGGCGCTCCAGTCTTTGCCGATGGTGCGGCGGGCCCATATGGCGAAGAGGACTCCTGCCGCGCAGAGGGCGCTGCCGAGCCAGGCGATCCACAATCGGTCGGGTACGAAGCGGCGATTCAACGGACCCCAGTTGGGATTTTCCTGATAGAGGAGGAAGAAGCCCGCCGCCATGAAGACGAGGTAGAGCAAACGCTCCGCCGGATTCTGGCGTCTCGCAGTTCGTTTTACGCCGATGGCGGCGGCGAGCCAGTAAAGTGCGAAGAGCGTCCAGGAAACGACCATTACTTGCGAGGGTGTTACATGCATTGGTGCAGGCTCCGGGAAAATTACACCGACGAACAGGTGCCGCATCCCACGCGGCTGCGCGGCGCGAGACATTGTTGCGTACTCTGGGCTCTTTGCCAACGGCGCGGGTGCGCGAAAGCGCCGGCGAGTTTGGTTACGCCAAATTGGAGCTTGCGATACTTCGCGTCGCCGCGGCAAGCTGACTCGCCATGAAAAAAGCTGTGAAGGACCGCCAGTTGGCGGAGGCGACGATTGCGATTCACGCCGGCGAAAATAGATTTCGCCAGAGCGCGCCGGTGGGAACTTCGATTGCGCGTACCGCGAACTTTACTTTTGCGAACACGGAGGAAATGCGGCTGTGGGCGGAGGGAAAAAAGCCGGCGTACATCTACACGCGCTATGGCAATCCGACACTTTCGGTGGCGGAGGCGAAAATCGCGGCGCTGGAAGGGGCGGAGGCTGCGATCGTGACGGCTTCGGGGATGGCGGCGATTTCCAGCGCATTGCTTGCCGTGTTGAAGGCAGGGGACGAAGTCATCGCGACTCGTGCGTTGTATGGCGGGACGTACCGGCTGATGCGCGACGTGTTTCCGCGGATGGGGATCATGGTGCGTCACGTGGAAACGGATTTGGCGGGAATTGAGCGGCTGGTGAATCCGCGCACACGCGTGCTTTATATCGAGACGCCGACAAATCCGACGCTGCGTTTGGTGGATTTGCACAAGGCGATCGCTTTCGCGAAAGAATGGGAATTGCTTTCGCTGATTGATAACACTTTTGCCAGCCCGGTCCTGCAGAAGCCTGTGGCGCTGGGATTTGATCTGGTGATGCATAGCGCGACGAAATATCTGGCGGGACACTCGGACGTGATTGCGGGGGCGGCGGCGGGACGGCATTCATTGATCGAAAAAATTCGCGATATGATTATTTATATGGGCGGCTCGATGGATCCAGAGGCCGCGTTTTTATTGATTCGCGGGATGAAGACGCTGGAGCTGCGCGTGCGGCGGCAGTGCGAGACGGCGCTGGCGATCGCGCGATTCCTGGAGAAGCATCCCAAAGTGGCGCGGGTGCATTATCCGGGGCTCGCTTCGCATCCGGATCACGCGCTGGCGAAGCGGCAGATGAAGGGGTTTGGGGCGATGATGGCTTTCGATTTGAAAGGCGGGTTAGCGGCGGCACGACGGTTCTGCGACCGGACGCGCGTATTTTTGCTCGCAGTGAGTTTGGGTGGCGCCGAATCGCTGGTGGTGCTGCCGATGTATTCATCGCACTACCGCATGTCGGTAGCGGAGCTGCGGGCGGCGGGAGTGGAGCCGGGAACCGTGCGCGTTTCGATCGGGCTGGAGGATCCAGCGGATTTGATCGAGGATCTGCGGCAGGCGCTCGCTTGATCGGTTTGGGATCGGCTGCAAGAGATTTGCCGCAGAGAAAACGAATTGGCGCGGCGACAACGCGATCGCCGCGCCAATGGCCTGAATTCTAATCCAACCAGCGAGACTAGAAGTTGAACTTCGCTCCGATCTGCACCTGGCGCGCGCCGGTGGTGCCATCGTTCTGGCCAACCTGCGAGGTGGAGTAGCCAAAGTTGACGTCGCCGATGTTATTGTCCGGCTTATTGAATTGCACGCGGTTAAACAGGTTGTAAAACTCGAAGCGAAGTTGAAAGTCCACCTTCTCCTTGATTTTGGTGTCCTTCGCCAAGCTCACGTTCCAGTTGTTGATGCCGGGACCGTAGAATTGATTGCGCAGCACGTTCGAGGGAATTCCCCACGGAATCGGTATGCTGCCATCTTCGGGATTGAACGCGGCGAGGTTATATCCGGTGAATACGCCCGAACCGCCCGGCAGAACTTTTCCACTGGACGGGATGACTTTCAGGACTTGGGGGTTGACCACCGTCGCGCGGTCGGCAAGGCCGGTGTGCAGAGTGTCCAGGAAGCCCAAGATGTCATAAGGCAATCCTGTTTGCCACGCGACGATGCCGGTCACTTCCCATCCTTCCAGAGCCCGGCCCACGTAACCATCCGCCAGATGTCCGCGGCCGCGGCCGATATTGGGTTGATAGACAAAGTTGATCACAGCGCGCTGGCGGGTATCGAAGCCAGAGTTGCCTTTTTCGCGGCGCAGATTGAAAGAGTCGATCGGGTAATTGCCGTTATTGAGAGTGGTCACCAGCGGATCGGAGGAATCATCGAGCGCATGAGCCCAAGTGTAGGCGCCTTGAATCTGCAGGCCGTGAAACGCGCGCTCGGTCACCTGTATCTGGAGCCCGTCGTACCAGGAGTGGCCGCTGGATTCATCGGTGAAAGTATGGAGAAAGGCGCTGTTGTTCACCGCGTCGAAGGGCAGGACTCCGTTTTCGGCGCCGAAGTAAAGCGAATTGAATTGCAGCGTGGAGACATCGCACTGTCCGTTGGGCGGAGGGAATCCAGTGTTTGCCGGATTGCCGGGTACGCAAAACGCCACGAGCTGGGAAACCAGGTCGGGCTGCGGCGGTGCGCCATCAACAACGCGTAGAATGCGGGTGCCGTGATTTCCGACATAGTTCACATCCAGAATAAGGTTCTGGGTAATCTCGCGCTGGACACCGAGGTTCCAAGTGACGATGAGAGGCGGCTTAATGTTCGGAGCGAAAAGATCCGGAAAGATGAACGATTCCGGCTCGACGGTGGGCGACGGAGTAAGCTCGCCGGGCGCCGTCTGGTTCTGGAGCTGAGCCGCCGGGACTGGACCGAGGTCAAATGCGGGAAACGTAGCGAGGCTGGGTTGAAAGGGCGGATTGCCGCGAGCGTCCTCGACGAGGTTGCCGTAAACCCGATCGCTGAAAAGTCCAAAACCACCACGCACCGAGGTCTTTCCGTCCTTGAATGGATCCCACGCGAAACCCAAACGCGGCTCAAAGTTCTTGTAATAATCGTTATAGAGCTGGCGTCCGGTGCCGGGGCCTACGGTTTGAAACGTAAAGTCCGGGCCAGGGCCGCTGGGATCGGTGAAGAGGTTCGAGAGGTTGTTATGGGTTTCATACGGTACACCGTACCATTCCCAGCGCAGGCCGTAGGTGATGGTGAGATTGGATTTAATTTTCCAGGAATCCTGTAGGAAGGTTCCGACCTCATGCTGGCGGAAGTCCAACTCGTCATTGTATAGCCGGTTCCCGGCGGCAGTGAAGAACTGGGTTTGGGACTGCGAAGCGACCAAGCCCAATAGAGCGCCGACTTCGTCCTGAAAGAATTGAAAAGTACTGTCGTTGGCCACGGCGGCCGGAACATTCTGGATTGTGGTCACTTGATCGGAAGTAAAAACGTTAAACTCCGAATTGGCGCGGGAAGAAAAACTGGTATAGCCGTTGGAATAGACGTCACGAATCTCAGCTCCCCACTTGAGAGTATGGGCGCCGAGGACTTTGGTCATTCCGTCGTACCACTGATAGGTGCCCTGTTTGCTGCTCTGTCCGTTTGAATCTCCCAGCGACTGGCAACCGAAACCGCTGAAGATGGGGAGAGTAAAGTCCGCGCCGCGCCCGACACCGTCAATGAATTGAGGAGAGATACCGTCAAAGGTGCTGACGCCATCGCAGAAGAAACCCTCGTTTATGCGGTTGAAGCCGAAGCGGAACTCATTGATGAAAGTGGGACCGAAGGTGGAAGTGAGCCCCACGGCGAGCCCTTGTATTTTGTTATAGGCGCTGACTGCACCCAGATCGCCGGGGAGAAAATCATCGTGGCCGGAATTCGGATCGTGATACCAATTGAAAGTGTAGCGCGCATAAAGACTGTTGTTCTTGTTAATCTTCTGGTCAACCTTGAGAACGGCATCTTCGTCTTTTTCCCTGGACTCGCTGGGGAAGAACAATAGCCCGGTGACGCCGTCGGAATTATTGACGGTGGGCGCGGGATAGAGAGCGAATATCTTCTGCATAATTGGATCTAGGCCCACGCCGGTGGCGTTTTGGTTCGCGCCCGGCACGGTGACGTTGATCGGAGCGGAACCGCTAGGATTGGTGTAAGTGAAAACGCCGGTCTTGAAGGCCGTCGTAGGGACGGTCGAAGTGTTGGTCAGGTTGGTGATAAAACGATCGCCCTGGTAGTTCAAGAAGAAGAAAGTCTTGTCTTTCCTGATCGGTCCGCCGACCGAGCCACCGTAAAGGTTGCGCACATAAGGGTTCTTGGGATCGACCAATCCGGTATTGGGATCAATCTGGTGATTGAAGTAATCGCGGGCACCGAGAGCGTCCCAGCGGCCAAAGTAGAAAAGATTGCCGTGGAACTGGTTGGTTCCGCTGCGAGTGACCACGTCAATGATGGCGCCATTGTTGCGGCCGTATTCGGGTGCGAAATTATTCGTGAGCACGCGGAATTCCTCGACCGCGTCTGGATTCTGCGAGGTGAGACCACCGAGCGCACCGGGGACGTCGGCGTCGTTGTTGTCCGCGCCGTCCAGCAGGAAGTTGTTATTGCGCTCGCGTCCGCCGTTAATGGAGACACCTCCGAGGCCGCTATCGGACTGCGTGACGCCTGGACCCAACAGCACGAGCTGGTAAGGGTCGCGGAGAATTAAAGGCAGCTCGACCATCTGAGTGTGCTCAACGACGTTGCTGAGCGTTGCGTTCTCCGTGTCGATGGGAGCGACTTCACTGGCGGCTACCTCGACCGTGGCCGAGGCGCTGCCGATTTCGAACTTGGCATCCAGCGTTAAGGATTGGTCTACGGTCAAACTGATGCTGTCGAATTTCATCACCTTAAAGCCGGTTTTGGTGAAGGCAAAGTTGTAGACGCCAGGGGGCAGGCCGGACAGGTTGTACGCACCGGTTTCATTCGTCACCGTGATGCGATCGAACGCGGTGGAGAGATTCGTAGCTGTGACAGTCGCGCCCACCACCGCGGCACCGGATGGGTCTAGCGCGCTTCCTCTAACAGTCGCGGTTTGAGCGCGCAGAACAGACGGTGCAGCAAGAATTCCCAGGACGATAAGTAAAATGGCGATGCCCCCGAATACGCCATGCCGAAAACGCATACGGTTCCCCTCCCCCCTGTCAGGAAAGCCCTCCAAAAGGACGACCACCCCGAGATGTGAATGAATTGTTGAGTGCATATGAGCAGCCAGAGTTAATCCCGGAGCTGGAAGTGATTTAACTATCTGATTTCAGGGAATATAGATGGAATTGTGCGCAAGGCATGTCTCACAACGTACCAATTTTGGAATAATCGACATACGAAAATATGAATCCATAGAGCTTTTCGAGGTATTGATTCAATTGCTTTTCGCGTCAAGGCGGGTTTCGGCAGAGGGACGCGCGGGTGACGAGCGAGCCTAAGGATTTGAAGCAAAGGACGCTGAAGGATGGCGCAGGAAACTTAGGAAGCGATCGTGATCGCAAGGCCAGCAAGCGCGTAAAGGTAGCCCAGTAGAGCGGGGGTCACCAGAGCTGCATCGACCCTTACGCCAACGGGGCCATGATGTGCGGCGGTACTGTTCGATCCAGCACATGCGGAGCTTCGGGCGAACCGCAGCGCATGGGCGCCGACCCTTCGAACCGGCGCTGCCAGTTCGAAGGGTCAATCCCGCGATTGCGGGATTCAGAAGTTGAGCTTGGCTCCGATCTGGACTTGGCGGGCTCCTGTGGTGCCGTCGTTCTGGCCGACTTGTGAGGTGGAATAGCCGAACAGAGAGTCCTGAATATTGGTGTCGGGTTTGGTGAATTGGGTGCGGTTGAAGAGATTGTAGAACTCAAAGCGCAGCTGGAACGTGAATTTTTCTCGAATCACGGTGTTCTTGATCAAGGCGATGTCCCAGTTGTTGATGCCGGGGCCGGTGAACTGATTGCGCAGCAGATTCGACGGGACGTCGAATGGCACGGGCATGATGGTGGGGTCGTCTGGATTGAACGCGGCGAGATTGTAACCGGTGAAGACGCCAGTGCTCGGAATCACGCGGCCGGTGGAGGGAACGGTCTTGAGAGCGGCGGCATTCACGACGGTTACACGGTCCGCAAAGTTGGTATGCAGAGTATCGGCGATGCCGAAGATGTCATACGGAAGGCCGGTTTGCCATGCGGCAATGCCGCTGATTTGCCATCCCTCTAGAATGCGTCCGGAGACGCCTTCGGCGAAATGAGCGCGGCCGCGGCCGATGTTGGGCTGATAAACGAAATTAATGACCCCGCGTTGACGAGTGTCGAAGCCTGAATTTCCTTTTTCACGCCGCAGGTTGAAAGAATCCACAGGGAAATTGCCATTGGCTACCGTAGGAACCAGGGGATCAGAAGAATCATCGAGCGCGTGAGCCCAGGTGTACGACCCCTGAATCTGCAAGCCATGGAAGTTCTTTTCGCTCACTTGCAGTTGCAGGCCGTCGTACCAGGAATGGCCGGAGGTCTGGTCAGTGAACGTGTCGAAGAAGGCGTTGTTGTTGACGACCGGATTGATTCCGGGCGCGCCGAAGTAGAGCGTAGCAAATTGCAGGTCTTCTGTGGGAACACCGGAGGCTAGCGCGGCTGCGACCAGCGCGGGCTGCGGCGGGTTCCCGTCGATCACGCGGAGAATGCGGGTGCCGTGGTTGCCGACGTAATTCACATCCACGTTGAGATTTTGCGTGAGCTCACGCTGCACGCCGATGTTCCAGGTGACGACGAGCGGCGGCTTGATATTGTTATCGAAGAGATCGGGGAAAATTCCGGCGCCGTCGGGAACTACCGGAGAGGGCGTCAAATTTCCCGGAGCGACCTGCGCCTGAAGTTGCGCCGCGGGGACTGTGCCGAGAGCCGGCGCGGGCTGGTTGAAGACGCTGGGTTGGAACGGCGGATTCCCGCGCG
Source organism: uncultured Acidobacteriota bacterium (assembly GCA_963790855.1). Taxonomy (GTDB): domain Bacteria; phylum Acidobacteriota; class Terriglobia; order Acidiferrales; family UBA7541; genus Palsa-295. The sequence continues at coordinate 81,922 of CAWBPZ010000014.1, read as the reverse complement.
CGTCCGAGACCAGATTGCCGTAAATGCGGTCGCTGAATACGCCGACGCCGCCGCGTACGGAAGTGCGTCCGTTCTTGAAGGGATCCCAGGCGAAGCCGAAGCGCGGTTCAAAGTTCTTGTAGTAGTCCTTAAAGAGCTGCAGGCCGGTGCCGGGGCCGACGGGCTGGAAAGTGAATGGCGCAGGACCGCTGCTGTCCTGGAAGAGGGTGGCGAAATTGGCATGGGCTTCGTAGGGCACGCCGTACCATTCGTAGCGCAGGCCGTAGGTAAGGGTGAGGTTGGATTTTACTTTCCAGCTGTCCTGCACGAAGCCGCCGACCTCGTGCTGCACGAAATTGAGTTCATCGGTGGCGTGGCGGTCGCCGGCGCGATCAAAGAACTGGGTTTGCGCCTGAGAGTTGACGAGACCGAGCAGAGCGCTAACGGTGTCCTCGAGTTGATTGGAATCCACTCCATTGTTGAGGTTCTGGAGAGTGGAGATGTTGTTGGCGGTGAAGATGTCGAAGTTGAAAAGGGCACGCGAGACGAAGTTGGTGTTGTTGTTGGAATAGACGTCGCGGACCTCGGCGCCCCACTTCAAGGTGTGTGATTTCACGACTTTGCTCATGGCGTCGTACCACTGGTAGGTGCCTTGTTTGCTGGCCTGGTTGTCGGCATCGCCCAGCGCCTGGCAACCGAAACCGAACGGGCCGCCCTGACCGCCCTGGAAGACAGGCAGAGTGAAGTCCGCGCCGTGCCCGACGCCGTCAATGAATCCCAGGCTGTCGAAAGTTGCGACGCCGCCGCAACCGAAGAACTCGTTGATGCGATTGGCGCCGAAGCGAAATTCGTTGATGAAACTATCTCCAAAAGTTGAGGTCACGCCTACGGAGAGGCTTTGAATTTTGTTGTTCTCGCTGACATCGCCCAAGCCGCCGGGGAGAAAATCGTTGTGGAAGGGATTGGGGTCGCCGAAATAATTGTAAGTGTAGCGGGCGTAGAGATTGTTGTGCTGATTAATCTTGTGGTCAATCTTAAGGACGGCGTCTTCGTCCTTTTCGCGCGACTCACTGGGAAAGAAGAGCTGGCCGGTGATGCCGTCGGGATTGACCTGGTTGGGCGCGGGATACAAGGACAGGATTTTCTGCATGACGGGATCCAGGCCTACGCCCGTGGCGTTGTTGCTGACGCCGGGAGTGGTGACGTTGATCGCCTGGCTGGCGCCTGTTTGCGGGTTGGTGTAGGTGAAGATCCCGGATTTGAAAGCGGCGGTAGGCACGACGGTCGTGTTGGTCAGGTTGGTGACGAAACGATCGCCTTGATAGTTGAGGAAGAAGAAGGTCTTGTCTCTGATGATGGGGCCGCCGATGGAGCCGCCGTAGAGGTTGCGGACATAGGGATTCTTGGCGGCGACGTCACCGGTGAGTGGATCAATCTGGTGATTGAAATAGTCGCGGGCGCCGAGCGCGTCCCAACGGCCGAAATAGAAAAGGTTGCCGTGGAATTGGTTGGTGCCACTGCGGGTGACGACGTCAATGATGGCGCCATTGTTGCGGCCGTACTCAGGAGCGAAGTTGTTGGTGAGGACGCGGAATTCTTCGGTGGCGTCTGGATTTTCGGCGATCAGGCCGCCCAGAGGGCCGGGCACGTCGGCGTCGTTGTTATCGGCGCCGTCGAGTAGGAAATTGTTGTTGCGCTCGCGTCCGCCGTTTACGGAGACGCCGCCGAGGCCGTCGGATTGGGTGACGCCGGGGCCGAGCAGGACGAGCTGATAGGGGTCGCGAAGTATTAAGGGTAGCTCCGTCATTTGGGTGTGTTCAACGACGTTGCTGAGCGTGGCGTTTTCGGTGTCAATCTGCGCGACGTCTGCCGCAGCAACTTCGACGGTGGAGGAAACGGCGCCGACTTCGAGCTTAGCGTCGAGCGTGATGGTCTGATCAACCGTCAGAGTGATTTGCGCGAAGCGGGCGACTTTGAAACCGGCCTTGGTAAAACTGAAATTGTAGACGCCGGGCGGCAGGCTGGAGATAGTGTAGGCGCCGGTATCGGTGGAAGTGGTGGACCGCTCGATGGAAGTGGCGGCGTTGGTGGCAGTGACAGTGACACCGACGACGGCCGCGCCGGAAGTGTCGAGGACCGTGCCGGTGACTTTGGCGGTCTGTGCGCGCAGTACGGATGGCGCTGAGAGAATTCCCAGAATGATCAAGAAAGTCCCGATACCACCGAGAAGACGATGCCGAAAATTCATGCCGATCCCCCTGTCGGGACACATCCCCGAGAAGCACGCTTACTCCGACGTGCAATCAATGAACCGGCAATTGCATCTCGGCAGCCAGAGGTTGTCAAAAGCTTGTCATCGCCCAACTGCCTGATTACAAAGGGATAGCGAGACTGTGACGTGCACGTCCGGCGGAGTCTATACGAATGATGGAATGAGGATATAACGAGCCTCCGAATCTACGGAGAGTTCGGAGAATTCGATCGATGATTCTTTGGCGGGTGAAGATTTCAAGCTGGCATCGCGCGCGGCGAGGGTGGTACAAGGCCGCAATCTGAGCGGCACGGCAAGCCGCTCAGGGACGCGGAAAGGGGTCGGTGCGCGATGTCCTGATTGTGACAATGGCTGGTACGGCAAGACCATTGACCCGGGCGTAGGTAGTTCGTAAGATTCCCGTTACCCCTTAACGGGGGTGAACGACGCGGCGCCGCGTTGGATGAAGCCTGCTACGGACCCGAAGTTGCTTCGTAGAATCCTGCGGAGAGGTATCGCGCGTCGCAAGGACGGACGAAGACCATGAAGCTGAGGGTCGTGGGGCCAGTGCGTCATGCAGGACTGTTTGGCTGGTCGGGGATTGCTGCGATAGCGATTCTGTCGCTGGCCGCATGCAATGATACCGTGTCCACCAAGCAGGTGAAGTCGCGGCCGCCGGCTGCGACGCCTGCGCCGGTCCCAGCGTTCGTGTATGAACCGCTGCCATATCCGGAGTACACCGAATCTTTAGCTTCCTTGTACGACACCCGCCCAGCGATAGACATCCTGATCGACAAAGTGCAGGTAATTTTCAACACCGCGCAAAAAGAATATAAGTCCGGCGATTTCGACAAGGCGCACGCGGATTACGATCGCGCGGTGGAATTGATGCTGGCGAGCGGCTTTCAAGTGGATTCCGATCCGCGGCTGTCGGATTTGTTCGATCAGATTGGCGAGACGCTGCATTCCTACGAACGCAGCGCGCAGCAGGATGCGGAGGAAGAGGAAGCGGGCACCGGGACGCCGGCGCCGATTGACGCGCTGGCGGACATGACTTTGCCGAAGGGCGATCCGCGCCTGGCGGCGCAGGCGGAAAAAGAATTGATGCGCGTTCCGCACGATCTGCCACTGACGGTGAACGATTCGGTGCTGCAATATCTGAGTTTCTTTTCGACGCCGAAGGGGCGCGCGACGGTGGAACATGGCCTCGATCGCTCGGGTCGTTACAACGACATGATCCGGCGCGTGCTGAAGGAAGAAGGCGTGCCGCAGGATTTGATGTATCTGGCGCAGGCGGAATCCGCGTTCCAACCGACAGCGGTATCCCGTGCAGGGGCGCGCGGATTGTGGCAGTTCATGCCTTTCCGCGGCGAGGAATACGATCTGGACCGCACATATTATGTGGATGAGCGCAGCGATCCGGAGAAGGCCACACGGGCGGCGGCTCGGCACATGCGCGACCTGTATGACATGTTCGGCGACTGGTATCTGGTGATGGCGGCTTACAACTCGGGGCCGATGAACGTGGTGAAGGCTGTGGAGCGTACTGGATACGCGGATTTCTGGGAGTTGCAGAAGCGTCATGCGCTGCCGAAACAGACGCAGAATTATGTGCCGATTATCATCGCGCTGGCGCTCGTGGCGAAGGATCCTTCGTTGTATGGCGTGCAGGTGGCGCCTGAGAAGCCGGCGCCGGTGGACGTGATTCATCCGGCTCATGCGATTGATCTGCGGCTGGTGGCGGACGCAACCGGTGCGGATCTGGACGATCTGCGCGAACTGAATCCGGAGATGCTGCGCAGCGTGACGCCCAACGACCCGAATTTCGAGCTGAACCTGCCTGCGGGGTACGGCGAGAAATTTTTCAACGTGATCAGCCAGGTTCCGGCGGACAAATGGACCAGCTGGCGTCTGCACACCGTGGAGCAGGGCGAAACGATGGCGGACATCGCGCGGCATTACCATGTGACCGTCGCCGGGATCGAAGCGGCAAATCATCTGGAAGCGCACGCGGTCGTGCCGGCGGGATTCATGTTGAATGTGCCGGCTGCGCCGCCGGCGGTGCGGCTGGTGCATTACCGCGTGGTGCGCGGCGACACGCTGGAGGGGATTGCCGAGCGTTTTGATGTGAGCGTATCGCAATTGAAGCGCTGGAACAATATTCACGGGGCGAGCGTGCCGCGCGGTTCGCGTTTGAAAATTTATGCAGGTGGCTCGCCGGACGATTCCACCCGCTCGGCTCGCGCAAAATCCGCGGCGCGTGCCGCGGGCGACGACAATGGCGCGGTTTCGGTGCGCAAAGTTTCGGCGACGGCTGCCGGCGCTGGTGATAGACCCGCGAGCGTGGAGCATCATGTGAAGCAGGGTGAGACTTTGTACTCGATTGCGCATGCTTACAAGACCAGCGTCGAGAGCATCCGGCAGGCGAATTCATTTCTGGACGAGCGGCCGTTGAAAGCTGGCGATGTATTGACGATTCAGCGCTAACGGCGCCTGCAGCCCTGACGTCGCTGTAAAGTTCTAATTCTGCAAAACTTACCTGTTATTGTAACTTTTTGTTACCACCCTGTTTCGGCGATATCCTCAATTATTCTTAGCTCACCTGCGTTTTCGCGGCCTTGCATCTTGACAAAGTTCCGGCACTCCGTTTATAAGCGCGCAGGGCCTAATACGCATTTTTGGGAAGCCCGAAACCAGGGAGGGACGAATGTTTCACGCCAAACAGCACGATGAAGAGGATGACGAATTACCCCGCTACGAAGAGGAAGAGGGGGAAGAAGGCGCGGAACTCCCTCACGGAGATATCGTAGAGGAAGTGGAAGAGATCATCGTCGAGGAAGAGCCGGACGGAGAGGAAGCGCCGGCGGCTGCTCCTAAGGCGAAGGCGCCGAAGAAAGCGGCGAAGAAAAGCACGCCCAAGAAAAAGCCGGCCGCGAAGAAAAAAGCCAAGCCCAAGAAGAAAGCTGCGAAGAAGAAGGCCAAGGCCAAGAAGGCGGCCAAGCGCAAGAAGCGCTGAAGTTTTTTCGGCGGCAGGACGTTACGCGGGATCGCAGGCGTTGCTCGGAGGCGCTTGCGGTTCCGCGTTTTTTTTGGCGCGTCGCGCGAATTGGCGGCGCGCTGCGCGGATTGTAGAGTTTGATTCTCCGTTTTTCTGCTTCCGTGTTTCCCTTTTTATTTTTCTGTCTGGTTGCTTTTGGTTCTCCCCCGCCTGAAATGAAACCTTGAGTGTGTGTTGATTCCAGACATGGCGCGGGGATTCAGAAGGCAGTGCACCGTTGCGGTACGTTCCCAGTTTTAAAATAACTCGATTGCCGGGTGAGTTTATGGACCGTTAGCATGGGCGCGGGATGGCGCTGGCAGTCGAACAGGTGCGCAGAATGCGTCGCGGAGCGCAATCGCATTTGATGCGCTGTTCGAATCAGGCGTATTACGTGGTGAAATTCCAGAACAATCCGCAGGGGCTGCGGATCCTGGCGAACGAATTGCTTGGTATCAGACGGGCGGCGCGGATGGGATTGTCGGTGGCCGAGCGGGAAGTGGTGGAGGTGCGGGCGGAGCTGATAGCTCACACCGAAGATCTGGTGATTCAGCTGGGGCGCGGGCGCGCGCCTTGCAAGGCAGGAAAACAGTTTGGCTCGCGGTATCCGGGAAATCTGGTGGACGTGGCTGTGTACGATTTTCTGCCCGATGAACAGCTGCACGAGGTGACCAACATCGCGGAATTCTGCGGGATGCTGGTGTTCGACAAGTGGACCTGCAACACCAACGGGCGGCAGGCGATATTTTTTCGTGATGCGGACGGCGCGGCGCGTGGGCGGGCTGTTGCAGAATACGCGCGACTGGATGCGCAGCAAGCTGAACGACGTGTTCCGCCGGCACCGCATCCTGGGCAAGCTGGAAGATCGCGTGCGCGGATTCATCCAGTCGGTTTCGTTGCGGCGCGATTTACCGCAAGCGAAAGCTCTCGCTTATGCCGCGGGGTACATTCACGCGCGCGCATTCAATGAGGTGACCAGCGCATCCAGTAACACGCAAGCGGGAATTTCTACCCCGAACGTCTGCCAGCCGATCGATTCGAGAATGAATCTCGTAGTTGAAGGGGCACGCCGCGGCCAGTCGCTTGAACTCCTGCGATCTTCGCAGTACCGTCTTTGCAGTCATTCGTAGAAACGAGGCGCCGGCTTGACCCTTTCCGCTACGGACGTGATCGACCTCGCTTTCCGCCACGTTAAAGAGCAGCTTTTTGGCCCGTTTCGCTTTGCGCAATGGATGCGCCTTGCGTTCGTCGGAATTTTGGCGGGCGAGTTGAGTTCGTTCAACGGCTGCAACTTCAACGTGCCCCTGAATAATCACCCGCGCGGCACGCAACACTTTCTGGACGCGCCCTGGCCTGGCTTCGCAACGGCGCACCCCGCGCTGTTTGCAGCCTTGCTGGCGGCGTTCCTGCTGTTCGGGCTGGGATTCGCGGTGCTTTTCACTTATATCGCGAGCGTGATGCGTTTCATATTATTTGACAGCGTGTTGGAGCGAGAGTGCCATATCCGCCGGGGCTGGGCGCGGCGGCGGCACGCGGGGATTCGTCTGTTCTGCTGGCAGCTCGTATTCTCGCTGGCATCGGTGGCTTTGCTGTTGATCGTTGCCGGAGTTCCGGTCGGGGGCGCGTGGCTGCTGGGTTGGTTCAGGCACGCGAGCGAGCACGCGCTGGGGCTGGTTCTGGGCGGCATCACGCTGTTTCTGGTTCTGCTGGCGTTGCTGCTGACGGTGAGCGTGGTCCATATGATGACCAAGGATTTTGTGGTGCCGCAGATGGCGCTGGAAGATATCAGCGCGCTGGAAGGCTGGCGCCGGCTGTGGCCGCAACTGGCCGCGGAAAAAGCCGGCTACGCGGGATACATCGGTATCAAAATCCTGCTGGCCATCGGCGCGGCGATTCTTTTCGGGATCATCTCGGTGATCGCGTGCCTGGTGCTGCTGATTCCACTGGGTGGAGTGGCGGCGCTGGGGGTGCTGGGCGGCAGCGCGGCTGGCTGGAATTGGAACCTGTACACCATTTTGCTGGTGGTGATTTACAGCTCCGTGGCGCTCGGGATTTTAATTTTCGCGATCGCGTTGATCTCTGTGCCGGTGACGGTCTTTTTTCCGGCTTACGCCATTTATTTTTTTGCGCCGCGCTATTTGCCGCTGGAGGCGTTACTGTGGCCGGCTCCTGCGGCTGCCGCTTCCCCGGAAGCGCCGGGCTAACTGCGTCGTCTGCGCGGCTTGCGTCACGCGTGAACCCGGCGCGCGGGTTTGAGGGTTTTTGCGATGCGGCCGGGTTTAGGCGCTGGAATCTGCCGCGACACCTGCACCGCGGATGGATGATTTACTTTCGACAGCCTCCCTTTTTCCAGCATCTGCTGCTGCGCTTCCTGCCACGACGGGGTCTCTGCAGACTCCTGGGTCCAATGCACCACAGCGGCTTCATTGCACCAGTCGAGTAGCTTGGGCATAGCCTCGCGATGTGCACCACTGGTGCGATAAGCATTCATGGCTGCATCGTCCTTCCAAGCCGTCATGGTCCAAAAAACGGAACCAGCGTTGACTAACAGCCGGCCGCCGAGAAATCCTTTGCTGCGCTGGACCTGGCGGATTGATTTGAATGTGTCCCACAGGAATTGGGGGAGAAATGTCCAGGAGCGAACTCGCAAGCGCGTGACGGAAATGAGCGACATGGATTCCCCTTATGGCTGCAGCGCGCTCCATTTTGGTAACGCGCGGCAACCGAGGAGAACTTCGGCGGCCCACGTGCCAAGGTACGAGGAGAGTGCTACGCCGTGGCCGGCGTAGGCGCCGAGCACGATCGCGTTGCGGCTGGCCTCCTGTGCGGTGCGCGTTTCGCCGCTCGCCATGCTCGCCACGCTCTGCGGATGCCAATCGAAGACCGGCTTCCAGGACTCGCGGAACAGGATCGGGCCGCCCCAGCGGCGCGTGAATTTTATTTTTTCCAGCGCAGGGTGCAGATGGAGCACGCGTTGTTCCAGACGATCGAAGGCCCCAGCTGATTCTTCGGCGGCGATGTCCACTTTTTCCAGGTCGTCGGCGTCGGGCGATTGCACCAGCCCGGCGCCCCATACGATGGAACGGTCCGGACGCACACGGCCCCAAAGATAGGGGAAATCCACAGTGTAGAAGGGTTTTCTTTCGGCGAGGCCGATTGCCGCGAGCACTCTTTCGCTGACGGGGCTGCTGAGGACAGCGAGAGTGAGACGCGGATGCATCCCGGCCAGACCCGACTGCGGGAGCGACAGAGCGTTTGCGGCGAAGAGGATTTTCGTGGCGGTGACTTTTTCCATAGCGCCGCGGCCGGTGCTGAGATGCAGTTCCGGTGTCGCGCCCCAGCGGACATATTCAACGCGTTGATTTTCGTGGATTTGTGCGCCGTGATGCTGGGCGGCGCGAGTGAGGCCGCTGACCAGCTTGCCGGGATCGAGCGTGCCGCCGGGAACTTCGTTGACGACTCGTAGTGTGCCGGAATCATTCCATTCGATCGGTGATGCCTTGCGTTTTGCTTGTACCGGACTTTGCTGGCGCGCGATTTCCCACGCGCCGCTAAGTTCGAGATCGCAGCGCACTTTTAATTTTTCCAGGATCGAGCGGAAGCCCGCGAGCACATCACCCAGGCCTGGTTGATGGCCAGCAGCGGTTTCAGCAAGGACCATGCCGCCGGTGCGGCCGCTGGCGCCTGCGCCGATGTGCGCGGCTTCAAAGACGGCTACGGATTTATCGGGCGCGAGGAGGCGGAGCCATGCGGCGGCGGCCAAGCCGGTGAATCCGCCGCCGATGATGGCGAAGTCCACTTGAGCGGGCAGTTTGTGGCGCGACGGCGTGAACGAGATCTTCCAGGGGGGACGGCCCCAGCGAACGAGTTGAGAGTTCATAGTTGAAAGTTCGACGTCGAAGGTCTTTCGTTGAGAGGCCGACGCTGAGAGTCGAAAGTTAAAAGCAAGACAGACCGCCGGCCGCGCCAGCGCGTCGGGCCTCCGGTTCAAAACTCTTAACTTTCAACTGTTGAGGGTCAAGTCTGCCGCGCTGCCGCGGCTTACAGAATACTCTCCGTCCAATTCTCCAGCGTGTGCTTCAGCTTGGCCATGAATTGGTGAGCTACGGCGCCGTCTACGACGCGGTGATCGTAGGAGAGCGTGAGGTAGACCATGGAGCGGATAGCGATGGCGTCGTCAATTACTACCGGGCGCTTTTCGATTGTGCCAAGGCCCAGAATCGCGACGTTCGGCTGATTGATGACCGGCAAGCCGAACAGGCCGCCGAACACGCCGGGGTTGGTGATGGCGAAAGTGCCCTCGGCGACTTCGTCGGGCTTGAGTTTTTTGGCGCGAGCGCGTTCGGCGAGATCGTTCATGGTGCGCGCGATGCCCAGGAAATTTTTCTCTTCGGCGTTTTTGATGACGGGAACGATCAGGCCCCAGTCGAGCGCGACGGCGATGCCGATGTTGCATTCCTTGTGCAGGATGATGTTCGTGCCATCCACCGATGCGTTCACGGTGGGAAAGGCGCGCAGAGCTTCCACGGCGGCGCGCACGAAGAAAGGCATGAAGGTGAGCTTCGTGCCGGTGGTTTCTTCAAACTTGTTCTTCATTTTAGCGCGGAGCGTGGCGATAGCGCTCATGTCCGCTTCGTCCACCGAATAAACGTGCGGCGACACGTGCTTCGACAGCACCATGTGCTCGGCGATGCGCTGGCGCATGACGGACATGGGTTGAACTTCGTAATGACCGAAATACATTTTTTCGCGCGGGACGGCGTTTTCAAGCACCGCGGAGGCGCTGGCGCCGCCAGTGGCTGGCGGAACTCCCGAAGGGCGGGCCGGTGGTGGTGCGGACGGCGCGGCTGTCGGCGCTGCGCTGGGGGAAGCTGCCGGTGCGCCGCCTTGCACGGCGCTGAGAATGTCGCTCTTGCTGACGCGGCCGCCGGCGCCTGTGCCGGGAACCTGGGAGACGTCAATATTATTTTCGCGCGCGATTTTGCGGACGAGAGGAGAGCTGCGAACTTTTTCACCGCTGGAAGCGGCTTGCGGCGCGGCCGATGCGGGCGCCGACAGAGCAGGCGCGGCGGATTTTGCAGCGGCGGGAGGCGGTGCTGGCGTGGCGGCTGGGGGTTTGGCAGGAGCTGCGGCTGGCGCGGAACTGTTGGCGCCGTCGCTGGCTTCGATCACGGCAACTACCGTCTGAATTGGCACCGTCTGGCCTTCGCCGACTTTGATTTCCTTCAGCACGCCAGCCGAGGGCGACGGAATTTCCGCATCTACCTTGTCGGTGGAAATTTCGAACAGCGGTTCATCGCGCTCGATCTTGTCTCCGGCCTTTTTCAGCCACTTGGTAATCGTGCCTTCAAAAATGCTTTCGCCCATCTGGGGCATGATGACGTCCACAGCCATGGTCTTCTCCTGTAGTTTCGAACGCGCGCCGCGGGTCTAATTCGATCGCGACAAATCTAGGCGGCGCTGAGACATTCCTCGTGCCACACGCCGGGAATTCCCTGCAGCGTATAAATCTCGTCGCCGCCGGTGAAGAAATCAACGGCCTTCACCTTGGCGATTTTGCCGGCGAAGGCCAGCTGCTCCGGCTCCAACTCGTTGTGATACTGGCCGGCCTCGAGAAATGCCTCGAGAAAAGCGCGGTCGGCGATTTTCACTTCGCTGCCTACTTCAAATTCGGCGTTGTTGATGCCCTTGGTCTTTCCCATCGTGTCGGTCCTGCCTTTGTCCGCTTAGTATTTTGCCAGTTCGCGCGCGGCCGCGACTACCTTTTCGGTGTTGGGCAAAAAGCGTTCCTCGAGAGGCGGCGAATACGGCACCGGAGTATCGAGAGCGGTGACGCGGGCGACCGGGCCGTCGAGGTCCTCGAAAGCGCCTTCAAAGACGAGAGCGGCAATTTCGCCGGCAATGCCGCCGGTGCGCGTGTCTTCGTGCACCACCAGCAGCTTATTGGTCTTCTTAACGGAACTGAGAATGGTTTCTTTATCGAGCGGAAGCAGAGTGCGCAGGTCAATCACTTCCGCTTCGATGCCGTGTTTCGCGAGTTCGACGGCTGCTTCCATGGCCGTGTGCGCCATCGCCGCGTAGCTGACGATGGTTAAATCGCGTCCCGGGCGGCGCACGATGGCTTTGCCGATGGGCACGGTGTAATCGCCCGGCGGCATTTCCTCTTTCAGCCGGCGGTACAGATATTTGTGCTCGAAGAAGAGCACGGGATTGTTGTCGCGAATCGCGGACTTGAGCAGGCCCTTGGCATCCGACGGCGTGGAAGGATAAATCACTTTCAGGCCGGGCGTGTGCACGAAATACATTTCGGGGTTCGCGGAATGAAATGGGCCGCCGTGCACGCCGCCGCCCGATGGGCCGCGAATCACCATGGGCACCGGCGCGCCCCAGAGGTAATGGGATTTGGCGACGAAGTTGGTGACCTGGTTGAAGCAGCAGGCAATGAAATCGATGAATTGCATTTCGGCGACGGGGCGCAGCCCGAGGAAGCTCATGCCGCAGGCCGCGCCGATGATGGCGGTTTCGGCGATGGGCGTTTCGATGACGCGCTCGCGGCCAAATTTCGCGAGCAGGCCGTCGGTGACTTTGAACGCGCCGCCATAGACGCCGATGTCTTCGCCGATCGCGACTACGGCGGGGTCGCGTTCCATTTCTTCGAACATGGCCTGGCGAATGGCGTCCACCATGGTGATGGGGCCGGAGGTGGGGACGACTTTCGACGACAGGTTCGGAGCGGTGTGCGACATCGTTAGCGCCTCCCCTGTTTATCCTGCGGATTTTTTGGGAACGGCTTGCCTTGGGCATTTTTGCCGAAGGGCTTGTTGCGCGGGCCCTTACTGAAAGACTTCTCCTGCGAACTTTGCGCGAAGGATTTTTGTTTGGGCGCGCGAGTGTAGGCGGGTTTGTTCTGCGGGTTCTCTGGACTTTGGCGGAAGGCTTTGTCTTTCGGGCCGCGGCCGAAGGGGACACGGGGCACCGTTGGATCCTCGGCGGCAACACCCGCTGCTAAATGTTCCGGCTGGAGTTCAGCGCGTTCGGGTGCGGGCGCCGGAGCCGATTTTGGCATCGCGGCGCTGGTGGCTGGCGCAGGAGCGGCTACAGAAGCTGGCGCTGCGGTCTGCGCTGAGTTTTTCGCGCCGTTGCCGCCTGTGATTGCGGCTTGGGTGTAAGCGGGGAGATCTTTCAGGCGCCATGTGGGATCAATGCTCGATTTCGGCGGCGTGACTTCGGCTTTCGAGCGCTTCCAGTCGGCTTCGATCTTGTGGCAGCCGTCGCAGTACACGCCTTCTTCGGCAAGTTCCGGCGGAGGGAGCGGTGAATCCTCGGCGAATTTCTGTTCGACGTCAAGTTCGCGTTCGATGCGGGAGTCAATTTCAGATTTTGCGGCTGCGTCCCAGATTTTATTTTCGGTCAGATATTTTTCGTACAGGGTGATGGGATCGCGCGCCTTCCAGTAGTCGAACATTTCCTTGGGAACGTATTCGGCGGGGTCGTGCTGCGCGTGTCCGCGCATGCGCATGGTTTTGACTTCGATGATGCGGGGGCCGCGGCCGGCGCGACATTCATTCACAGCTTCCTTCGCGGCCTGGTAGACGGCGACCACATCGTTGCCGTCAACGATCGCGCTGGCTATGCCGTACGCAGCGCCTCGGTCGGCGAGATTCTGTATGGGGACTTGGCGGGAAACGGGAGTGGAGTAGGCCCACTGATTGTTTTCGATGATAAGGACGAAGGGTGCGCGCTGCGACGCAGCCAGACCCAGGCCCTCGTGGAATGCGCCGGTAGAACTGCCGCCGTCACCGATCCATGTGAGCGCGACAATATTTTGTCCCAGGTAGCGGCCGGCCATGGCGACGCCGGCCATCACCGGGATCAAATCTCCGAGCATGGAAATGGGGGAGACGATGTGGCGGACTTTCAGATCACCGAAATGGCTAGTGCCGTCTTTGCCCAGCGTCGGCGAGGTGAATTTCGCCATGTGCTGCGTGAAGATGTCGCGCGGCGGGACGCCTTTTACCAGCAGCGCGCCGATATTGCGGATCATAGGCGCGATCCAATCGCGTTTTTCCAGGGCGTAGCAGGTGCCGACCGAGACGGCTTCCTGGCCGAGACTGGAATAGAGGCCGCCGACAATTTTATTTTGGCGGAAGAGACGGACCATGCGCTCTTCAAGCTGGCGATTGAGCTGCATGTAGTAATAGAGGTCGAGGTGCTGCGCGCGCGTCAGTTGTTGGGTCGCGGGTTGGCTCATGCCATGCTCCCTTTTAATTCCAAATATTCGCTGGGGCGTGGCGCGAGCGCGTGTTGGAGGTGATGTTGCAATTTTTCCTCGAGTTCGGCGCGTGAGACTTGGACCATGTCGCGCTCGAACAATTCGCCGAAATGCGCGGCCAGTTTGCGCCGCACTTCATCGGTGCTGACAGCGCGGTCGAGCGCGCGTTCCAGAGAAGTGGCGCGCTTGCCGGCGATGCCGCACGGAACGATTAGATCAAAGTATCGCAGATCGGTTGCAACATTGTACGCGAAGCCGTGAGAAGTAACCCAGCGGTTGAGGTGCACGCCCAGGGCGGCTAGTTTTTCGTCGCTGGGGGGCCGCCCGACCCAGATGCCGCGGCGGCCTTCGACACGCGCGGCTGTGATTCCAAAATCGGCGGAAGCGCGGATCATGGTTTCTTCGAGTTGTTGGACATACCAGCGGACGTCGCGGCGGTGTGCGGTGAGATCGAGGATGGGGTAGCCGACGATTTGGCCGGGGCCGTGGTAGGTGATATCGCCGCCCCGGTCGGATTCGTGGAACGTGACATTCATTTGGGCTAGCAGGCGTTCACTGGCGCGGAGATTTTCTCTTTTTCCGTTGCGGCCCAGGGTGATTACGTGCGGGTGCTCGCAGAAGAGCAAGAGGTCCGGAATAGCGGCTGCTTTGCGGGCTTCGACGAGCTGATGCTGCAATGCGCAGGCTTGGCCGTAGGGCAGGAGGCCTGCGTTCACTTGCCAGCAAATTTTTTCCGGGCGCTTCACGAAACCGTAGCCGTTTCCGGCGGATTGCCGCCGATCAGTATTGCCCTAACAGCACAGGCGGGATTGCCTATGCCACCAAAAATGCTTCGAGCAAATTTTTCCATCGCGCGCTAGTAGTTGATGCTCAAGCCGCGCACGGAATTGAATGCGTCGCCCATGGCTTCCCATACCGTCGGGTGAGCGTGGATTGTGGCGGCCATGTCGTCAAGCGTGGCTTCCAGGCCCAGGGCTGCAACCGGTTCGGCGATAATTTCGGTGGCGAGCGGGCCGATGGCGTGCACGCCGAGAATTTCGCCGTACTTTTCTTCGGCTACTACTTTGATGAAGCCTTCGTGCTGGCCGAGAATCGTGGCCTTGCTATTGCCAAGGAACGGGAATTTTCCGGTCTTCACCTGGAAGCCGGCGTCGCGCGCTTGTTTTTCTGTGAGGCCGATGGAGCCGATCTGCGGCTCGCAGTAGGTGCAATTGGGGCAGCGCTTGCGATCGAAGGGCTGCACGTCTTTTCCAGCCATGCGGCCGACAGCGACGATTCCTTCCATGGAAGCGGCGTGCGCGAGCTGCGGCAGGCCGGCGACGATATCGCCGATAGCGTAGAGATGCGGCTCGTCGGTTTCCAGAAAAGCGTTGGTGTGGATGAAGCCGCGCTCGAGCTTGGCTTTGGTTTTTTCCAGGCCGATATTTTCGGTCAGCGGGCGGCGGCCGACGGCGATTAAAACTTTTTCGGCGCTGATGGTTTGCGCTTTTCCGGTTTTGTCCTTGTAAACGACCGTGGCGCCGTTTGCGTCTTTCTTCACGGACTCGACTTTAGCTTCGAGTTCGATTTTCATGCCCTTCTTCACGAGGGCTTTGTGAAGTTCAGCGGAAATGTCTTCGTCTTCGAGTGGGACTACGCGTGGGAGCGCTTCGAGGAGCGTCACGTCGGAGCCGAAAGTGCGGAAGATGGAGGCGAATTCAACGCCAACCGCGCCGCAGCCTACCACGATCATGGATTTCGGAATCTGCTGCAGCCCGAGGATTTCGCGATTGGTCAGCACGGTGGCGCCGTCAATTTCTACGCCTGGTAGCGAGCGCGCGGCGGAACCCGTGGCGACTAGAATGTTCGTGGTTTCGACTTCGGTGATTTTGCCGTCCTTTTCGACGGAGACGCGTCCAGGCCCGGTGATTTTTCCCCAGCCGGTAATCGTTTCGACTTTGTTTTTCTTGAAGAGCGCACCGATGCCGCCGGCGTGTTTTTTTACGATTTTGTCTTTGCGCGCGAGTATGGCGGGCCAATTGATTTTTACGTCTGACACTTCGAAGCCGAATTCTTCGGCGCGTTTGAAGTGATCGTAAATGTCGGCGTGGTGCAGGAAAACTTTGGTGGGGATGCAGCCCACGTGCAGGCAAGTGCCGCCAAGAAACGGATCTTTTTCCACGACGGCGACCTTCAGACCCCACTGCGCGGCGCGGATGGCGGCGACGTATCCGCCCGGTCCGCTGCCGATGATCACGACATCGTATTTAGCCAAACCAGTCCTCCCCCCAAAGCTGTGCGTCGCGCGAAATGGTTTCGTTCATGGAAGGATGTCCAGGATAGCGGATAAGGATTGCGGCTCTTCCAGGCTCGCAAACGTAAGATTTTAACAGCGGTATGGGTTGGCCGCAACCCTGACGGTGAGGTGCGACGGGCGAGCGGTAGTGTCAGGCAGGTTTCCGACGGCCAGCGTTTTTGGCGCGACACCGATGGCGCACTGAAGTGCGCCGCTACAAATGCAACCACAGCGGTGAGTCACGACACATAGCGGTGAGTGCGCGTTGCGGCGGTTTGGGCGAGCCTGTATAATCCTTGTTGGACGTTTGAGGAATTGTTGGGATTTAGAACTTGCAGGACCGTCCGAGGAGCGTTGGATGTCGTTTTCTGGTTTGTATTTGACGCGCGTGTGGCTGGGCAGCAATTTTTCGGAGAAATTTTTGCCTTCGAAGATACGCCCGCTGGCCGCGCACGTGAAACTCACCGAGAATTGCCAAGCGAAGTGCATCAGCTGCGATTATTGGAAGACGCGCTGGCACGACGGTATCAAGGCCGATCGCGCGGTGGAGTTGCTGGACGAGATCGGCGCGGCGGGAATTCGTTCGCTGCGATTTACCGGCGGCGAACCTTTGCTGCGCACGGACCTGTTCGAGATTATGAAGCGCGCGGACATGCGCCCTTTTACGGAAGTGATTTTGCAGACCAACGGGCTGCTGATCAAGAAGATGCACAAGCAAATTAACGAGTCGGCGATCACCAAGGTTTGCATTTCGATTGACGGGCTCGAGGAAACGAACGATTTGATTCGCGGGATTGACGGCTATTTTGATCTCGCGATGCAAGGGATCAAGGCGCTGCGCGGGAAGAAAGTTTCGATTGCGGTGACGCTGAACAGGATTTCCGCAAAGGAACTGGGGAAACTGGCGGAAGTAGCGCACGGAGTGGGAGCGGAGGTGCAGTATAACGTACTGAGCCAAAGCATTTATTTCATCAAGGACGCGGACATGGATTCGATGTGGCCCGAGGGCGGGGATGTAAAGGAGATCGCGAAATTCCTGCGCCAGGACCTGAAACGACCGGAGTACGAAGTGGAATATGTGACCAAGTATTTCAAGCGGCAGTTGGTGTCGGAGCCGCCTTGCATTCTGGGTTACCTGCAGATGTTCGTGCTGTCGAATGGCGACGTGATGACGGGATGCTACCCGCTGAAGCCAGTGGGAAATATTCTGAAGGATAAGCTCGAGACGATTCTCGCGTCCGAGGATTATGTGCGGCAGTGCGAGGCCATGGTGCGGCGCGAATGCCCGGGCTGCACCTGCGGCGTGGAAAGTTCCCTCGCTATGCAGAATGCGGCTTCGAGCGCGTTTTTTGAGTTGGGAAGGCTGACGCACAAGCAAATGCCGGTGAACATTGGGATGCCGGCGGAAGTGGCGTCGGCGGAAAACGCCTAACACAGAGCCAAGCAACGCGCGGCTTGCCAAGCGACGTGGTTACCTCCTAGACTCCTGCGGTGCAGTCGCTACCGCAAACTCCAGATTGGATTGCCTTGTTTTCGTCTGACGCCTGGTTACGCGTGCACGTTGGCTTGCTCGCGCTTGCCTCGCAGCGGAGTCATTTCCGATGACATTGTTTGCCTGTCTCTTATTCCTGATCGCCGCGGGTGTCACCTTGCGCACGGATTTGCTGCGGAGGAGGCTTTCGTTTCGTAGCGCGGCCGGTTGGCGTTTGCTCACCGCGCTGGACGTGACTTGTGTGGCGGCGACGGTGGGGGCTGCGTTTGGACTGATTCCTCTCGCGATTGTTCGTGGCAGCGTGCCGCTTTATGCGCCGGCAAGCTGGGGAATCGCGGCTGCTGGGTTGCTGGCGGTTTTCCTCTGGAGTGAAGGGCGGCACCAACTGCAATTTCAGCGGCCGGCGGGGATTGTGTTTGGCGAATGGCTGGTACTTGCGGGCGGGTATCAACTGATTGAGACAGCGGTGTTCGGCAGTCGGCCGCGTGTGCCGCACGGCGCGGTGGCGGTGACGGCCTGCGTCGTGGCGCTATTGGCCGGTGGCGCGATCATCGGCGTCATCGTGCCGCGATTTGTAAAGCGCTACGAGGGGCATCACATTCTGGATCGCGTCAGCGAGCAGGCGGATTTCGTTCAGCCGGAGTATGTGGGGGCTACGCCGGAGTGCCCGCATCCGGAATGGTGGCAGATGGTGGATTCGCAGAGTTCGGAGCTGGAGGTGCTGGATTTTCTGAAATCGATCGTGACGACGACGAAGCCGCGATTGATTGTGGAGACGGGGACGTTCATCGGATACAGCGCGATCAAGATGGCGGAGGGGTTGAAGGCGAACGGATTCGGGAAGCTGATTACGATCGAGTTCGATCCAGCGATTTTTGCGAAAGCCAAGGAACGCATTGACGCTTCTGGCCTGGGGGATTGGATCGAGTACCGGAATGCGTCGAGCCTGGAAACGCCGATTGACGGGACCATTGATCTACTATTCAGCGACAGTCATTTGACGATTCGCGAGCAGGAGATACGCCGGTTTTTGCCACAGATTGATGCGCGGGGATTGATATTGGTGCACGACGCTAGTTCGCACTTTAAGGTGGTGCGCGAAGCGGCGCTGCGTCTGGAGCAGGAGGGTTTGCTTTCGGTAGTGCTGCTTTCGACGCCGCGTGGTCTGGTGATTGCGCAGAAGCGGGCGGGCCGGACGTAGAACTGCGCGGAGCGATATTGAAACTCTTTGGGTGTTAAAGCCGTATAGTAAGCAGGACTCCGGAGGGCCACGATGACCACGAACGGCGATACGGGGAATTTGCCGGCACCAGTGGGAGAGTTTCATCCCGCGGTTGCGCAGCGCTCGGGAATCCAGAATGTTTTCATGGGACCGAATGGGATGCGCGCGGGGTGGCGGCTGCTGATATTTATTCTCTTGTGGTTTGCATGCATCACCGCAGAGCAGCTCACGCTGAAGCACATTCCGGGGGTGAATGCGTGGTTCAAGGCGCAGGATCCAAACGTTTTTACGCCGGCGGTGGCGATTTTTAGCGAGGCCATCATGTTATTTGCGCTGCTGGTGGCAACAGCGGTGATGACGCTGATCGAGAAGCGCACGTACGCGGATTATTATTTGCCGCTAAACCAGTTCTTGGGTAAGCGGTTTTGGCAGGGCGCACCGTACGGTTTCGCAATGCTGTCGTTGGCGTTGGGACTGATCGCGGCCCTGCACGGATTTTCGTTAGGCAACTTGGCGCTTTCGGGCGCGGACGCGCTGAAATATGGCGGGCTTTACGCGCTTGCGTTCCTGATGGTGGGATTGTTTGAAGAATTTTCGTTTCGCGGGTACATGCAATCGACCTTGGGGCCGGCAATCGGGTTCTGGCCGGCGGCGATTGTGCTTTCGATTTTGTTTGGCGCCATCCATTTGAGCAATGGCGGCGAAGCGTGGTTCGGCGCGGCGATGGCCGGGTCGTTTGGGCTGCTGGCGGCGTTCGCTTTGCAGCGTACCGGGAATTTATGGTTCCCGATTGGAATGCATGCGGCGTGGGATTGGTCAGAGACATTTTTTTATTCCGTGCCGGATAGCGGATTTCTGGCGAAGGGACATTTGTTTAATTCGACTTTTCATGGGCCTACGTGGTTGACGGGCGGGACGGTGGGGCCGGAAGGCAGCGTGTTTGCGTTTTTGGTGCTGATCATTGGCGGCGTGGGGATACATTTTATATTTCCGAAGAAGCTGGTTGGCGCGTAGCAGCTCATTAATTCGTACGGTCTAGAATTGGAAGCTTCGATTCGTTGCGAAGGGAAGATGCCCGCTGCGTCCGGAAAGGCGCGGGACACGGCGGCCGCTACATAACCCCTTTTAATCTGCTGTGTGCTACTTCAGCGGTCGCGTACTGGAATCCTTTTCGTTTGATACAGCATCTATCACAAGCCGACCAGAGACATTCTTCTTGGCGGAGCGTCAAAGTTAGCGGCGATTGTTGCTTCAGCGCGCGGCGGATGATGGCCGGCGGTTACCATTTGTCGCCGACGGATTGGCGCTCATTTGACAAGGGAAGTAGGTGCCGTTAAACTGGGCGGCTTCGAGCGAGCTATTGGGCCTCGCATAGGGACTGAACGATGGACAAGAAACGATTGGAGTATTACAAAAAGAAATTAGCCACGCGGCGCGAAGAACTCGTGCGCGGCATCGCGCGTACCGAGCAGGAAGGGCGCGAAGCGGACGAAGATCCGACGGTGGATCTGGGCGACAAGGCGGCGAATTCCTACACCAAGGAATTCCTGTTCGGCCAGACGCACAACGACCGGTCGCTGCTTGCGCTGGTGGATAATGCGCTGGCGCGGATCAAGGACGGCACGTACGGCGAGTGCAATTCCTGCCACGAAGAGCTGCAGCAGAAGAGGTTGGAAGCTGTGCCCTGGACGCGATATTGCATTACCTGCCAGGAAAAGACGGAGCAGGGGCAGCTGTAGGTAGCGCGGCGATTGGATTTTGTGGCGGCGGTCCTGCGTGGTGGGACCGCCGTCTTTTTTTGGCGGGGCGCCGCTGGAAATCTAAGGCGATGGCAAAACCGTCCGCCTAAAAGGCAGGCCGCCGGCACCAATTCAACAGCAACGTCAACAGCTGGCGGTCTGAAGACCGGCGCTACGAAGCCAAAGGCTGGGTCTCCGTGCAGTCTTCGAGCCTACATCGTTGTGCGTAGAATTACGGTTCATCCTTCTCTTCTCTGCTGGAGTAGCGTTCGCCCTACCCCTCTCGCTTGCCGGTTACATCGTGATATTGCGAACTGCCATTGACGCGCTTGCCGCAGTGCGGTTCCTTGCCCCTTGCCGGATCTGCAGGACGACGCTGCTGAATGCCAGCCGCATACCGATTTGCGAGTCATGTCTTGGGTCGTTCCAGCCGATAGTGCAACCGATGTGTGAGTGTTGCGGGCGGCCGTTTCCCGCACTGGTCGCTGCGGAAGCTCCTGCTGTGATGCGTGTGGAATCCGAGCTGCCGTTTGCCGCAGCTGTAGCAACCAATGGGGCCGCACCCGGAGTGACGGCGGTTGAGGAGCCGAATACCGAAGCCGAGCGACGGCTATGCCGGCTGTGCCGTGACGGTTGCTACGCTTTCGATCGCGCGCGCAGCTCCGGGGTTTACAACGATGCGCTGCATCACGCGATCCTGCTGCTGCAATACGAAGAAGTGACCCGCCTGGGCGATTGGTTCGCAGCGCGCTTGGCCGAGATTGTCGCGCGGGAAGGAGAGGCGTTCCATAAGAAGGTGATCGTGTCGGTGCGGCTGCATCCTGACCGGCAACGCGAGCGCGGTTACAACCAGGCTGCGCTGATCGCGCGGCCCCTGGCCCGGCGGCTGCATCAGAAGCAGGGCGCTCATTTGCTGATGCGCACTAAGCCCCGTCCAGCGCGATTGGTGCTCTCACGGAAGGAGCACTGGGAATCGGTACGTGGCGCCTACGCGACGCGCAAAGGGCTGCGGGTTGACAAGTTGCGAGTTCTGCTGCTAGATGATGTATTGACGACTGGCGCGACCCTGAATTCATGCGCGCGAGCCCTGCAGCAGGCGGGCGCGGCGGCGGTGATCCGGTTGACGGTAGCGCGAGTCGTGCCAGGCTGGTCGCCCGCGGGTCCCCAGCAACTGCAGCGAGATACAGAATCAAGCAGGAGAAACCAACGGGGTGCGACGAGCATCCTTAGAAGCTAGGGAAAATCGTCGAGCGACGCAAAGGCGGCGCAAATGGAAATGCGGCTCAAGCATGGCTTACGGCCCCGGCCCGCAATCGGGCTGGGCGGAATCGCGTCGGATCCTATTGCCGCTGCTGCTGCAAATTCCCCGGTTAAGCCTGCGGCAAGCCGTCCTTCCGTGATGCAAGCTCCGGTGCTGGTGCTGAACGCCACCTTTGAACCTATCAACGTGACGGCGGTGCGGCGCGCTCTGGTGCTGATGCTGAAGGGCGTCGCGCAGGCCGAAGAAACCAATCACACCGAAGTGCATTCCATGCAGAAGGCGATTCAGGTGCCGTCGGTGATTCGTTTGCTGAGCTACCGGCATATTCCGCAGCAGAGCCGTGCGCTTTCACGGAAAAATATTTTGTTGCGCGACCGGAATACTTGCCAGTTCTGCGCGCGGGCGTTCCCTGCTTCGGAGCTGACGCTGGATCACGTGATGCCGCGCTCGCGCGGCGGGCGTTCGACGTGGGAAAATCTGGTGGCTTGCTGCTACACGTGCAACAACCGCAAGGGCGATCGCACGCCGGAAGAAGCGGGAATCAAATTGCAGCGGCGGCCGCGACCTTTTACGCTGCACACTTCGCGGCAGCTGATGCGATTGATCGGGCATCGCGATGAGAAATGGCGCAAGTACCTCTTTTACTGAGCTTTGTGAATTTTTTCCACGCCTGCATTTTGGTGCAACCTTTTCCAGCCGCAGGCGTCTAATCTTGTAATCGCTTCTAGGACACACCCCGGGAAGTGGTTCTGGCTCAACCCAGGCCGCTTCCCCTCCTTTTTTTCAGGCGCGAAAAAATTCCTTAAAATTTGAGATACCTACTGGCGGAAAATAATTTTCAGGCCGCGGCGCCAGTTTTCTGCAAATCCAATTCTGGTGACGCGAATTTCCGGCAAGAGGTATTTTAGCACCGTGTCCGTGGCGGAATGGAAACGCAGGCCGGGCGAAACGAGCCAAACCAGCGGCGGCTGCGGGTCAATCGCGACGCCCGCGAAATATCCGTCGCGCTGAATTTCGCCTTCGCGTTGATGGCGGCGGACGCGCAGATCGAAATGCAACGGGGCGAGTTCGGCGAGCCACTCGCCATCTTCGCGCACTTCCACGCCTGCAGATGCCGCAAGATCGTTAAGCGCGATGCAGAGCCGCCCAATCGTTCGCAGGCGAATTCAACTGCACACCGTCATGGGTTTCTTTGCCGCGTCGAGAACTTGCCAGCGGCTATTGCAAGACAAGGCCAGTGACTCGTATGGAAGGATACTCTTGATTCCACTCCGCGGGAACATGTTCGAGTGTGACTTGGAATTCGCGGCTCAGGCCGGCATTTAGCGGCGGGTCGCCATGAGGGGCGATCACGAATTGGGAATCGCGCAGGACCACTTGATTGAGTCCATTGCGAAATTCCACGGTGACTTCCATCGCGGCGATCGTTTGCACGCCGTCGTTCGACATCGCCCCGTTTACGTAAGTGAATTCCTGCTTGATCATATTGGTCGAGCGCGACATGTGCAGGTCGCTGAAATGAATGCGCTCGGCGTAGGCCTGTTCCGCAGCGCCGAAGGGAAGTTTTACGGCTGTCGCGGGACCGTTGGAGCCGAGGAGGCGCGTGAGCAGGTAAAAGCCGCCGAACAATAGCGCCATCACGATTGCTCCGGCGAGAAATGCGATCGGGAAGCGGCGGCGTTCTGCACTGTAGGAACTTTCGCCCGGTTCCATGGATTAGACCCCTCGCGCGCCTTAGCGGCCGAACGCCAGGCGTTGAATCAGCGGCTCGGGCAGGCCGCCGGCGCCCATGCGTTTCTGAACTGCATCGATGTCGTATGGCACGCGCCAGAATTGCACGGTCTTATTTGGCACGTCAGCGATTACGAACGCGGCGCGCGTGTCTCCATCGCGCGGCTGGCCGATGGAACCGGGATTGAGCAAGTAGGTAGTGCCTTCTTCGATTTCTAATGGTGCGAATTGTTGGCCGGCCGCGGGTTTGAAATGCAGCACGCCGACTTGATCGTTGTGCAGCGTGAACCCGCCTTGTAGATGCGTGTGTCCGAAGAAAGTAATCTGCGCGGGCGCGTCGAGCAAGCTGTCGAGAGCCTGAGCCGGCGCGAAAACATATTCGTCTTCATCGCGGAAGGCGCCGTGAACCATCACGAAACCATTTTCGTTGAGCGGGCCAGTGGGAAGTTGCTCGAGCCATTCGCGATTTTCTGGGCGCAGCTGGTCGCGGGTCCATAGCGCTACAGCGCGCGCGACGGGATTAAAATCGTCGGCGTTGGCGAGGCCTGAGCCGGCTTTATCGTGATTGCCACGAATCGTGATGGCGCCGATTTCGCGAATGCGATCGACGACTTCGTTGGGGTCGGGGCCGTAGCCGACTACGTCGCCGAGACAAATTACTTTGTCCCAGTGGCCTTTCGCGGCGGCTAGAGCGGTGTCTAGTGCGGTTAGGTTGGCGTGGATGTCGCTGAGAATCAGGTAGCGCATGAAACTGCCCCCGAGGGGCAGGATGCGAATTATAGACGAAGAGTGAGCGGGTTGCACGAAATCGCGCTGGGGAA
The DNA here is from genome assembly GCA_963790855.1 of uncultured Acidobacteriota bacterium. Classification (GTDB taxonomy): domain Bacteria; phylum Acidobacteriota; class Terriglobia; order Acidiferrales; family UBA7541; genus Palsa-295. The sequence goes on along the minus strand of CAWBPZ010000014.1, from coordinate 57,842 downwards.
TACTGGGAAGCTGGAAGTCCGGCGACCCGACCGACGTTCAGCGAATCAACATGCAATCGCCGTAGCTGTAGAAGCGGTATTCGGCGGCGACGGCGTGGCGATAGGCGCGCAGGATATTTTCTTGTCCGGCGAGCGTAGCGACCAGCGCCAGCAGGCTGGATTGCGGGAGGTGAAAATTCGTGAGGAGCTGATCTACGGCACGGAGGGGCTTGCCGGGGTAGAGGAAGATCGCGGCTTCAAATTTTCCGGGGGATGGCGTGACGCGGCCGGTGCTACTGGCGCTGGACGCGGATTTTTCGGCGGCGTCTTCGAGGGCGCGAACGACGGTGGTGCCGATGGCTAGGATCGGTCTCGACTCATCTTGTGCATTCGCGATTGCTTGCGCGGTGGCTTCGGGGATTTCGTAGGATTCGAGATGGATTTTGTGGTCTTCGAGGCGAGCGGTGCGGACTGGCTCGAAGGTGCCTAGGCCTACGTCGAGAGTTATTTCGGCAATCTCGATGCCGCGGACTTTTATGCGCTGGAGAATTTCGGGCGTGAAGTGCAGGCCTGCCGTGGGCGCGGCTACGGCGCTTCCCTGCCTTGCGTAGATAGTTTGATAGCGTTCGCGGTCGGCGCGCTCGTCGGCGCGCTTGATGTAGGGCGGCAGCGGGATGTGGCCCAGGCGAGCGAGCGCTTCGTGGAAGCCGGTTTTCGAACTGAAGCGTAAGACGCGCAGACCGTATTCGCCGCGGCTTTCGGTGACGGCTTCGAGTTCACCTTCGCCGAAGATAATCTTTTCGCCGACCGAGATTTTCCTGCCAGGGCGGACCAGAGTTTCCCAAGTGTCTGGCGTGAGCTGGCGGACGAGCAGGACTTCGATCGGCGCTTGCAGGTGTTCGTGGCGGGCGGGATTGTGGACGCCGGGAGGCTCGGCGTGGATTCCGACACGGCGGCCGAAGAGCCGCGCGGGGAGGACGCGAGCATTGTTGAGGATGACGAGTTCGTCGCCGCGCAGCACGTCGGGAAATTCGCGGAAGTGCCGGTCGTCCCACGCGCCGCTGGTTTTATCGAGGAGCAGCATGCGGGATGCGTCGCGCGCGGCGAGCGGATGCTGCGCGATGCGCTCGGGCGGCAGGTCGAAATTTAGTTCGTCGAGGTTCATACTAGCGCGTGCCGGAATCATTGTAACGAATCAGCGGTCTAATCCTCGAACGTCTGGCGGGAAACGTGGCGGAAGGGTCGGTGGTGATCAGCACGCGCGGAGTAGAGCGGCTGCGCTCCGGGCATCCTTGGGTGTATCGCAGTGATGTGCGCTCTGCGCAGGCGGAGGCTGGCGCGATCGTGCGGGTTACCGATGAGCGCGGGCGCTTTCACGGGCGCGCGTTTTACAGCGACAAATCGCAGATTGCCGTGCGTTTGCTGACGCGCGAAAACGTGCCGGTGGACCGCGCGTTTCTTACGGAACGATTACGGCGGGCGGCAACTTATCGCGAGACGGTGGCGGAAAATACGGACGCGTACCGGCTGGTGCATGGCGAGGCGGACCTGCTGCCTTCGATCGTGATTGACCGTTATGGGGATTATCTGGTGGTCCAGACGTTGAGCCAGGCCTCGGAGCGGCAGAAGAATTTGATCGTGGAAATACTCGTCGAGCAGTTTTCGCCGAAGGGGATTTTGGAGCGCAACGATCCGAAGGTGCGTTTGCTGGAAGGATTGCCGCAGAGCGTGAGTGTGCTGCACGGCGATGTGCCGGCGGAAATTCTGGCAAAGGAAAACGGCATCACTTTCGTCTACGATCTTGCCAAGGGCCAGAAAACCGGCTCGTTTCTTGATCAACGCGAAAATCATTGGGCGGCGCGGCGGTATGCTTCAGGCGAGGTGCTGGATTGCTTCAGTTATCAGGGCGGGTTCGCGCTGACGGTCGCAGAGGAATGCGAGCACGTCGAAGGGATTGATATGGGCGGTGCGGCGGTGCAGGCCGCGCGACGAAATCAGGAATTGAACTCGATCACGAACGTGACATTTCGCGAGGGGAACGCTTTCGATGTCTTGAAGGAGTACGACGAGGTGGGCCGGCAGTTCCAGATGGTGATTTTGGATCCTCCGGCGTTCGCGAAGAACCGCGATAGCTTGGAGGCGGCCACGAGAGGGTACAAGGAGATCAATCTGCGCGCGCTGAAGATTCTGGCGCCGGGAGGATACCTGGTTACCTGCTCGTGTTCCTACCATCTAAGCGAAGCGCTGTTCCTGCAACTGATAGCGGAGGCGGCGAACGACGCCAGGAAAAACGTCGTGGTTGTCGAAAGGAGAACGCAGGCGGAGGATCATCCGATCCTGCTGACGATGCCGGAGACGCACTACCTTAAAGCGCTAGTTCTAAAGGTGATAGAGTAGAACATCCTATGTATATTGCTTAATATAATGGAGATAACATATACTTGACAATATAGCACGCATATTTTATCATGCGTGTAAGCTAATATGCGGAAAAGGCGCAGCGATGCACCTCTGGAAGCAGGTATCCCCTGGCCCTCCGCCTGCGTCAATATAGAGTGAGAAGGTTACATCATGCTGAGTTTTGACAAATTGACAGTGAAAGCCCAACAGGCGCTGCAAGCGGCGCAGGAAATGGGCGGCCGCGAGGGGCAACAGCAGATCGAGCCGTTGCACTTGCTGTGGGCGCTGCTGGCGCAGGGCGACGGCGTAGTGCCGCCGCTGCTGGAGAAGCTGGGGGTGTCGCCGACGACGCTCGCCGGCGAAGTGGAAAAACAGATTGCGCGGCTGCCGAAAGTTTCCGGCGTGTCGCAGCAGTATTTGGCTCCTGCAACCAACAAGATTCTGGAGGCTGCATTCGACGAGGCGCAGCGTCTGAAGGACGAGTACGTTTCGACCGAGCATATTCTGCTGGCCATTTCCGCAGCGGAAAAAGATCCGGCTGGGCAGGTGTTGATACGCGCAGGCGCGAGCCGTGACGCGATCTTGCAGGCGATGGCCACGATTCGCGGCAGCCATCGCGTGACTTCGCAAAATCCGGAATCCACCTATCGCGCTTTGGAGCAGTACGGGCGCGACCTGACGGACCTGGCGCGGCGCGGCAAGCTGGACCCGGTGATCGGGCGGGACGAAGAAATCCGGCGCGTGATGCAGATTCTGGCGCGGCGCACGAAAAATAATCCGGTGCTGATTGGCGAACCCGGCGTAGGAAAGACCGCCATTGTCGAAGGGCTGGCGAGCCGCATCGTTGCAGGCGACGTTCCGGAAGTATTGAAACCGAAGCGGATCGTGACGCTGGATTTGTCGTCACTGGTGGCAGGCGCGAAATATCGCGGCGAATTCGAAGACCGCTTGAAAGCGGTGCTGAAGGAAGTTACCGAATCTGACGGCCAGATCATTCTGTTCATTGACGAGCTGCATACCTTGGTGGGCGCGGGCGCGGCGGAAGGTTCGATGGACGCGTCGAACATGCTGAAGCCGGCGCTGGCACGCGGCGAATTGCGTGCTATCGGCGCGACCACGCTGAACGAATACCGCAAGTACATCGAAAAAGATCCAGCGCTGGAGCGGCGTTTCCAGCCCGTGTATGTGGGCGAACCTTCGGTGGAAGACACGATCGCGATTCTGCGCGGGTTGAAGGAACGCTACGAAGTGCATCACGGCGTGCGGATTAAAGATGCGGCGATTGTCGCCGCGGCGATGCTTTCGCACCGCTACATCACCGACCGTTTTCTGCCGGACAAGGCGATTGACCTGGTGGACGAGGCCGCGGCGGGGCTGCGTATGGAGATTGATTCCCTGCCCCAGGAAATTGATGAGATCGAGCGGCGCATCATGCAGCTGGAAATCGAGCGGCAGGCGCTGCGCAAGGAATCGGACGCGCATTCGCGCGAGCGCGTGAAGCAAGTGGAAAAAGAGCTGAGCACGCTACGCGAGCAGTCTAACGCTTTAAAGGGCCGCTGGCAGACTGAGAAAGATGCGATTGCGCGCATCCGCAAGCAGAAAGAAGCGATTGACCGCCTGAAAACGGAAGAACAGCGCTTCGAGCGCGCCGGGGATCTTTCGAAGGTGGCGGAAATTCGCTACGGCAAGCTGGCCGCAGCGGAAAAGGAATTGCAGGCCGCGCAGAACAAGCTGGCCCAGCTGCAAAAAGATCAGCCGATGTTGAAAGAAGAAGTCGGCGAAGAAGAAATCGCGAAAATCGTAGCCAAGTGGACGGGTATTCCCGCGGGCCGGCTGCTGGAAGGTGAAGTCCAGAAGCTGGTGCACATGGAAGAGCGCTTGCGCGAGCGTGTGGTGGGACAGGAAGTGGCGCTGCAGAGCGTGGCGAATGCGATTCGCCGCAGTCGCTCGGGCTTGAGTGATCCGAACCGGCCGATCGGCTCGTTTCTGTTTCTGGGCCCGACCGGTGTGGGTAAAACCGAATTGGCGCGTGCGGTGGCGGAATTTTTGTTTGATGACGAACGCGCGATCGTGCGGCTGGACATGTCCGAATACATGGAAAAGCATTCGGTGGCGCGGATGATTGGCGCGCCCCCGGGCTACGTGGGCTACGACGAGGGCGGGCAATTGACCGAGCAGGTGCGGCGGCGTCCCTATTCCGTGGTGCTGCTGGATGAAATCGAGAAGGCGCATCCGGACGTATTCAACGTGCTGCTGCAAATTCTGGAAGATGGCCGGCTGACCGACGGCAAAGGCCGCACCGTGGATTTTCGCAACACGGTGATCATCATGACTTCGAACGTGGGCTCAACGGCGATTTTCGATTTGATGGAAAAGGATCCGAAGCAGGCGCGCGAGCAGGCCATGGCGGCGCTGCGGGAGATTTTCCGTCCGGAATTCCTGAACCGCATTGACGATATCGTGCTCTTCCGTCCGCTGGGAAAGGATCAGATCGAGCACATCATTGACCTGCAGATGCAGCACCTGGTGAAGCGGTTGGGCGAACGGCAGATTAAGCTGCATCTAACGTCGGCGGCGAAGGCGTTGCTGTTTACCGAGGGCTACGATCCTGCTTATGGCGCGCGGCCGATGAAGCGGGCGATCCAGCGGCTGATACAGGATCCGCTGGCGATGAAGATACTGGATGGCGAAGTGCATCCGGGCGATGATGTGAACGTGGACGTGGACGCGAAGACCGCCGAGATGAAATTTACGCGGAAGGCCGCGAAGGCAGGGGCCGCCTGATTCAGTTTATCGGGCGCCAAGGCTGAATAAAATGAAGACACTTAAGACTGCGTTTTTGCTCACGGCGTTGACGCTGCTGTTGCTGTTTATCGGCGAGGCGCTCGGCGGATCGAGCGGAATGACGATCGCGCTGGTGGTTGCGGTGCTGATGAATGGCGGCGCGTATTTCTTCTCGGACAAGATTGCGTTGAAATCCAGCGGCGCGGTGCCGATCGGCCGCGAGCAATCGCCGCGATTGTATGCGGTGATGGAGCGTCTCGCCGCTAAGGCGAATTTGCCGATGCCCAAGTTGTATTTGATTCCGCAGGCGGCACCGAATGCGTTCGCGACAGGGCGCAATCCCAGCCACGCTTCCGTAGCGGTGACGCAGGGGCTGATGGAAATCATGAACGACGACGAACTGGAAGGCGTGATCGCGCACGAGCTGTCGCATGTGCGGAATTACGACATTCTCACGTCTTCGATAGCCGCGACTTTGGCCGGCGCGATTACCTGGATCGGACATGTAGGCCGTTGGGGATTGATGTTCGGCGGTTATGGCGGCGGTGGGCGGAATCGCAGCGGCGGGATTGGCGCGCTGTTGATGGTCATTCTGGCGCCGATCGCAGCGGTGCTGCTGCAGCTGGGGATTTCGCGGCAGCGCGAATATCAGGCGGACGCTTCGGGCGTACAGATGATTGGACATGCGAATGGGCTGATCAGCGCGCTGGAAAAATTGGGCGCTTACAACAAGAAGATTCCGATGGATATTCCGCCGTCCACTTCGGCGCTGTGTATCGTGCAGCCTTTGACGGCGGGACAATTGTTTGCGGGATTGTTCAGCACGCATCCGCCGCTTTCGGATCGGATTGCGGAATTGCGGAATATGACGATCACGCGGTCGTAGGGTTTCGCAGAGTGTAAACCCCACCGCTCAAAAAAGCCGAAGGGTGGGGCGTCCGCTCGCAGTGATAAAAGCGGGCCATAGTACTTCGACTGGACCTAACCACTTGGTAGTGCCTGTTGTCTTCCACCACGCAGAAATGTTACTGGCACGTAAAATTTGCAGGGGCGAAAGCCTGCGAATCGCCTCCTGCGCACTCTCCGAATTATCATAAAGCCCTTATTATCATTGGCTTGCCGATGCTCGCCGCGCCGTCCCACTTTGGTTCTTGGCTTGCACTTCCCTCCCTTGCAAGGGAATTTCGGAGGAGCTAAAAACATGAGTGAAGAACGACAGGACGTAGTGATCGCAGACGAAGCCAGCGCGCCGCGCTGGGTGGGCATCGTCGTGGTCGCTCTCGCGGTAGTCTCACTGGTAGCACTGGGTGCAGGCTGGACGGCGTCCACGCGCTCGAAAGAGTTGGAGCAGTCGCTCGCGTCGCAGACGCAACAGTTCAAGCAGAACAATGACGTGATCAGCCAGCGCTTGGCGAAGGCTGAGGACACCAACGCGCAGCTGGAAGGCGAACTGAGCGTTGTGACCGATAAGATGAAGTTGACCGAAGGCGAGCTATCCAAGGCGCGCTCACAGGCCAAGAAGATCAAGGAAGACGACGCCAAGGAATTGGCGGAGATGCAGAACCAGACGAATGCGCAACTTGCGACGAAGGCGAGCGTTGATGACGTGAACAAAATCGGCACGGACGTCAACGGCGTGAAGACCGACCTGGACTCGACCAAGAACAACTTGCAGATGGCGCGGGGCGAGTTCGGCACGTTGATCGCGCGCAACCACGACGAAGTGGAAGAACTTCGCCGCCTGGGCGAGCGCGATTACTACGAGTTCACGATTGATAAGAAGAACTCGCGCGAGAAAGTGGGCAACCTGATGGTGGAACTGCACGCCACGAACCTGAAGAAGAGCCAGTACGGCGTCACGATCTTTGTTGACGACCAGCGCCATGACAAGAAGAACCTGACGGCCAACGAGCCGCTGTACTTCTTCGAGAGTGGCGCACGCGCTCCGCTGGAGTTCGTCGTGAATCAGGTAGGCAAGGACAAGATCACCGGATACTTGAGTGTGCCAAAGGCGAATGCGACGCACGCGCAGGCTGCTACCTCCGGCGGCAACTAACGCATTTCGATGGAACGAGCCACGCCTTGGCGGGTCTGACTCGATTCACCGCAGCAATAAGAGGGGCGCTCCCACGGGCGCCCCTCTTTTTTTGTTTATTCGGCTTTTTTCAGAGCGCGGTTCTTGCGGCTCAGGAATTTTTTGGCCAGCGCGGGGAGCTTGTCGTGCGGCAGTTTTCCTTGCTCGTACAACTTCACCTTGGCCTTCGCGGTCTTGCGGCGTCGCCGCTGGCGTTTCTGAGCTACGTATCTTTTGTCGTAAGACATCCAATTCCTCCCAATTAGTTGCGCCCCATGATTGTAGCGGACTAGGAAAAGGATGCAAGGCTGAGCGCTGATTTTCGGTCTCACTTCAAGTAGCATGGACGAGCTATGACCGCTATCGCGATTTATGCAGAGCGTATTCTGACGCCGCAAGATGAACTGCTGAACAATGTGATCGTTGTCGAAGGCGGGCGCATTACGGGCATCGGCCATCGCGACGAAGTGCACATTCCACCCGGCGCGAAGGACTATGTGGCGGCGGGGATGACGGTGGTGCCCGGGTTTGTGGACGTGCACATTCACGGCGCGGGCGGGCACGACGTGATGGAAGCTACTCCGCAGGCGCTGGACGCGATCACTTCGACCGTAGCCCGCTTTGGGACGACGTCGATCGTGGCGACGACCGTGACGGCGCCGGTTGAGGATACTTGTCACAGCCTGGAAGGCATCGCGCAGTATGTGCGGAGCCACGAAAAGGCGGAAGACAATGCGCGCGCGGCAGCGGAGATTGTGGGCGTGCATCTGGAAGGGCCGTTTATCAATAAAGCGCGCCGCGGAGTACATCCGCCGGAGTCGATTGCGACTCCTTCGATCGAGGTGCTGGAGAAATTTCGAGCCGCTGCAGATGGGCTGGTAAAGATTGTCACTGTGGCGCCGGAAATTCCCGGGGCCTTGCAATTGATTGCTCGCGCGGTGGCGGACGGACTGGTGGTTGCAGTGGGGCACACCGATGCCGATTACGACCAGGCGCGAGCTGCGTTTAAGGCGGGAGCGCGGCATGCGGTGCACGTCTACAACGCGATGCGGCCGTTTACCCATCGCGATCCCGGCGTGATCAGCGCGATTATGACCGACACGGACATAACCGCGGAAATCATCGCCGATGGCGTGCACGTGGCCGGACCGGCCATCCAGGTGCTGCTGGGAACCAAGGGGTTCGACACGGTGCTGCTGGTTAGCGACGGGACATCGGCCACCGGAATGCGCGACGGAAATTACCGCCTGGGGAATTTTGAAGTTACGGTGAAGGGCGGCGTGGTCCGGAACTCAGAAGGCAAATTGGCTGGCAGCACGCTGACGCTAGACCGCGCGCTGCGGTATATGGTGGAAGTGGGCGTGCCGTTTGTGGACGCGCTGCGCATGGCTACGATTTTGCCGGCGCGGCGGCTAGGCTTGGCGGGGAAAAAAGGTATTCTGGCGATTGGCGGCGATGCCGACCTCGTGTTGTTGACGCCGGATCTGCATGTGGCGGGAGTGATGACGCGCGGCGTGGGACTAACGTAGCGTATCGGCGTCGCTGCAAGGGGCGCGTCTGATACGTGCTCCTACGATTGCGCCGCCGGCCGACGCAAATCAGACGCGTGACGAAAACAGTGCGCCGGACGTTTACTTGTTGAGAGGGATTTTCAGTTCTTCGGCGAATTTGTAGGGATCGAACGGGCTCAGGGAGAAGTAGCGGCCTTCGATGCCGATCATCGGCACCTTCCGCTTGCCGTGATTGATCTGCAAGACGATGGCTTCGGCGGCGGCATCGTCGTCAATATTGACTTCGCGGTAAGGAATGCCGCGATCGCGCAGAAAATGCTTGGCCCGGCGGCAATCGCAGCACCAGGAAGTGGAATACACAGTAATGTCTGACATACGCCCCTTCTACTACATTTGTACCATAGATATGAGATGCGCTCGCCAAGCCTGCGGATGCGACGATATCCAAAAGTAAACAAGAGACATAGGGGCTAAGCGGCCTGATAGCGCTCGGCTCTGCTCACCGCGCCTGCCCCGCCGGAACCTGAGCCGGCTTTCTTGGCGGCTTCCAGGCGAGCAGTGGCGCGTTCGATCGCTGCGTTTGCGACATCCCAATCGGCTTCCGTGGATCCGGCCTTCGGCGTCTCGGACCTGGCGCGTTCCAAAGCGGCGCTGGCGCGTGCCACGTCAATTTCTTCCGCGCGCTCGGAAACTTCCGCGAGGACAATCACGCGATCCGGCAGGACCTCGGCAAAACCGTACATCACCGTGAGATAACGCGTTTCGCCGCCCTTGTGGTAAGTGAGGATGCCGACGCCGAGTTCGGTGATCAGCGGAGCGTGGCCGGGGAGAATCCCGAGGTAGCCGTCTTTTCCGGGCATTTCGAGCGAGTCTACTGCCTCGCTTAGAATGTGCCGCTCGGGCGTTACCACTTGCAGCTCGATTTTTTCCGGTAGCGTTGCCATTTATTTCGCTTTTTGCGTTCCAGCGCGAACTACGCGGCTGCTCCTGCCGCCATCTTTTCTGCCTTCTCGCGAACTTCTTCGATGGTGCCAACCATGTAGAAGGCTTGCTCCGGCAAATCATCGTGCTTGCCTTCCACGATTTCCTTGAAGCCGCGCACGGTGTCTTCGATTTTCACGTACTTCCCTGCCAGGCCGGTAAATTGCTCGGCCACGAACATCGGCTGCGACAGGAATTTTTCGATTTTGCGCGCGCGGGTGACGGTCTGCTTGTCGTCGTCGGAAAGTTCCTCGATCCCCAGAATCGCGATGATGTCCTGCAATTCCTTGTAACGTTGCAGAACGGCTTTCACGGAGCGGGCCACGTTGTAATGTTCCTGGCCGACGATGCGCGGATCGAGAATGCGCGAGAAGCTGGCCAGCGGATCGACGGCGGGATAAATTCCGCGCTCGACGATCTGGCGGCTGAGGTTGGTGGTAGCGTCCAAGTGCGCGAAAGTTGCCGCGGGGGCCGGGTCGGTGTAGTCGTCCGCCGGAACGTAAATGGCTTGCACGGAAGTGATCGAGCCATTTTTCGTGGAAGTGATGCGCTCCTGGAGCTCGCCGATTTCGGTGTTCAGGTTCGGTTGGTAGCCGACGGCGGAGGGCATGCGTCCGAGCAGCGCGGAAACTTCCGAGCCGGCTTGCACGAAGCGGAAAATATTATCGATGAAGAGCAGCACGTCGAGCTTTTCTTCATCGCGGAAATATTCAGCGACGGTGAGGCCGGTCAGTCCGACGCGTAGACGCGCGCCGGGTGGCTCGGTCATTTGTCCGTAGATTAGGGCGCAGCGCGATTTCTCAGAATTTCCCGGCACGATTACGCCGGACTCCTGCATTTCCAGCCAGAGATCGTTGCCTTCACGGGTGCGTTCGCCGACGCCGGAGAAAACGGAGACGCCGCCGTGTTTCATCGCGACGTTGTGGATTAGTTCTTGAATGAGCACGGTCTTTCCTACGCCCGCGCCGCCGAACAGGCCGATTTTCCCGCCTTTCAAGTACGGCTCGGTGAGGTCCACAACTTTGATGCCGGTCTCGAACATTTCCAGTGTGGTGGATTGGTCTTCGAGCAAAGGAGCTGGGCGGTGAATCGGGTAACGCTTTTCGAATTTCACGGGGCCGAGATTATCCACCGGCTCGCCGAGGACGTTGAGCACGCGTCCTAGCACGCCGCGGCCTACTGGCACGGAGATCGGTTCGCCGAGGTCCAGCGCTTTCATGCCACGCACCAAGCCTTCTGTGGGTTTCATCGCGACGCAGCGCACGCGGCCTTCGCCGAGGTGTTGCGCGACCTCCGCGACGATGTCCAGCGGCTCGGGATTGTTGAAGCCCTCGCTGGTGATCTTCACGGCGTTGTGAATCAACGGAAGATGACCTTCCTCAAACTGGACGTCCACGACGGGCCCGATCACTTCTACGACGTGCCCGGTTTTTTGTGCTGTTGTCGCCATGATGAGCGTTCTCCCTCTAAGAGCGTGATTAATTCTTCGTGATTCGCACGCCGACGCCGATCACGATGTTGCCGACGCGGCACCGCTCACGATTTCGATCAGTTCCTTGGTGATTGCAGCCTGACGGATATTGTTCATCCGCAGTGTTAGTTTTTCGATCAATTCCGACGCGTTGCGCGTTGCCGAATCCATGGCAGTCATGCGCGCGGCGTGCTCGGCGGCCGCGGATTCTAGAAGAATGCGAAAAATTTCGCCTTCAAGGTAGCGCGGGACGAGACCTGCGAAAATCTGCGCCACGGGCTGTTCGTAGATGTAATCCACCAGGCGCCCTTGGCCTCCGGGAGCAGGCTCTGTCGGCAGCGAGCCGCCGGGACCAGCGTGATGGGCCGTTAGCTCTTCCGCGTGCGGCGATTCCTTCACTACTTCCGGATCAACCGGCAGAAGTTTTTCTGCGCGCAGATTCTGCACCATCACATTTTTGAACTCGTTGTAGATGGCGTACACGGCATCCACTTCGCCGCTGGTGTAAAGCTCGGCGACGCGCGCGGCAATTTCCTTGGCCTTCGAAAATTCCACTTTCGCGGAGACGTCGAGATATTCCGCGACGAATGAACAGCCGCGCTTGCGCAGCGTGTCGCGTCCTTTCTTGCCGACGACGATCAATTCCAGCTTCTGCGCATGATGCTCTCGAATGAAATCCATTGCGTGACGCAGCACATTGGAGTTGAAAGCACCGCAAAGGCTGCGATCGCCGGTGAGCACCATCACCAGAATCTTTTCCTCGGGGCGGCGCTGCAGCAACGGATGCGCGGGAGATTCCATGCGCGCCGCAGCGGAACGCAGCACGCGAATAATTTCCTTGGCGTAGGGGCGCGCGGCAAAGACACCTTCTTGGGCCCGGCGCAGTTTCGCCGCAGCGACGAACTTCATCGCGCGCGTGATCTGCTGCGTGCTCTTTACGGACCGAATGCGGCGGCGATAATCGAGAAGTGTTGGCATTATTGAGTTGGACTATTTCGCCTGAGCCGCCGCCGGAGCGGACTTGATCGTGGTCTTGAATCGCTCTTTGAAAGCGTCTAGCGCCTTTTTTGCTTCGGCCTTATTGGCGTCGTCGAATGCTTTCTTTTCCCGCAGCGATTTCAGCAGACCGCTGTAATTCGTTTCGATGAAGGGATACAGCTCGGTTTCGAAGCGGCGGCATTCATTAACCGGCAGATCGTCGAGATACTTGTTGGAAGCAGCGAAAATAATCAGCACCTGATTCTCGACGGAAAGTGGCTGGTACTGATCTTGCTTCAAAATTTCCATCAAGCGCTGGCCGCGTGCGAGCTGCGCCTGCGTGGCTTTGTCGAGCTGCTCGGTGCCGAATTGCGCGAAGGCCGCGAGGTCGCGATATTGCGCCAGGTCCAGCCGCAAGGTGCCGGCTACCTGGCGCATGGCTTTGATTTGCGCATTGCCGCCGACGCGACTGACGGAAATGCCCGCGTTTACGGCGGGGCGAATGCCGCTATTGAAAAGGTCGGCTTCCAGAAATATTTGGCCGTCGGTGATGGAAATCACATTCGTCGGAATGTACGCAGAAATATCGCCGGCCTGCGTTTCGATTACAGGCAGCGCGGTCAGCGAGCCCGCGCCGAGTTCGTCGTTTAGTTTCGCGGCCCGTTCCAACAAACGCGAGTGCAGGAAGAAAACGTCTCCCGGGAAAGCTTCGCGGCCGGGCGGGCGGCGGAGCAGCAGCGAAATTTCGCGATAAGACTGCGCGTGCTTGGAAAGGTCGTCGTAAAAGCAGATCGCATGGCGTTTCGTGTCCCGGAAATATTCGCCGATAGCGCAGGCGGCGAACGGCGCAATGTATTGCATGGAAGCGGATTCCGAAGCGGTAGCCGCGACCACGATGCTGTGCTCCATGGCGCCGTAATCAGTGAGCGTCTTGATTACCTGCGCGACCGTGGAGCGTTTCTGGCCGATGGCGCAGTAGATGCAAATCATGTCGCCGCCGCGCTGGTTCAGAATCGTGTCAATGATGATCGCGGTTTTTCCGATTTGGCGATCGCCGATGATCAGCTCGCGCTGGCCGCGGCCGATGGGAATCATCGCGTCAATGGATTTGATGCCGGTCTGAATGGGTTCACGCACAGGCTGGCGCGCGACGACGCCGGGAGCCAAGCGTTCCAGCGGATTGCGCTGGGTGGATTGAATGGGCCCCTTGTCATCAATGGGATTGCCGAGAGCATCCACAACCCGGCCGATCATGCCATCTCCCACCGGTACGGACATAATTTTGCCGGTGCGCTTGACCGTGTCGCCTTCCTTGATCTCAGTGTAATCGCCAAGAAGCACGGCGCCGACTTGATCTTCCTCGAGGTTCAGCGCAATGCCGAATACGTCATGCGGAAACTCGATCATTTCCCCGGCCATGCACTTGTCGAGGCCGTGGATGCGCGCGATGCCGTCGCCGACGGAGATGACGGTGCCGACTTCCTCGACGGCGAGGGTTTGCTGATAATTTTCGATCTGCTCGCGCAGGATCTTTGTGATTTCGTCCGCTTTGATGTTGGCCATCCTGACTCCTGTTTTCTAGTGACCGACTGACGCCGGCGCTCGCGCGCGCTGCTGGGCGCCGTGTTTCTTACTCAGCTTCCAATTGTTCACGCAAACGATTCAATTGCTCGCGCACCGAGCCATCGTACACGGTGGAACCGACGCGCACGACGGCGCCGCCCAGCAGGTTCGCATCTTCAGCAAAGCGCGCTTCGATCTTTTTTCCGGTGCGGCGCCGCAGCACAGAGAGCAATTCTTTCTTCTCCGCGTCGCTCAGCGCACGCGCCGTGGTGACTTCGGCTTCGGCGATGCCCAGGCGCTTGTTTAATTCCGTCCCGAAGGCTTGCAGAATCTCGTGCAACAGATGCGTGCGGCGGTGATCCACGATCAGGCAAATAAAATTGCGCACGGCGTCGTTCAGGCCCATTTTCGCGGCGACTGCGGCAATCACCTTGTTTTTCACCGCGCCATCCAGGGCGGGGCTTTCGAGGGCGTTGCGCAAGTCCGCCGAAGCGTTAAACGTCTCTACGAATGCGCCGAGATCCTTGCGCACGGCTTCGCCGCTCTTACGCTCGAGCGCGACGTCAGCCAGGGCCGCGGCGTAGCGTTCGGCGACGGCGCTCAATTGACGCTCCTTTCCAGCTCGGCGATGAAAGTGCGCAGCAGCGCGGCTTCGGATTGGGGCGCGAGTTCCTGGCGCAACAATACTTCCGCGCGCTCGACAGCCAGGCGCGCACCCAGCGCTTTCAATTCCATGCGGCCAGCGCGGACCGCTGCATCCATTTCCGCGCGCGCCGCCAGTTCGATTTTTTCTGCTTCGGCGCGGCCCATATCGCGAAGGCGCTGGGCTTCGGCCTCGGCGTCGCGCTTGGCGTCCACGCGCAATTGCTGAATTTCGCGCTCCAGGCCCGCCAGTTTGGTTCGAATTTCGGCGCGTTGCCGCTCGGCGGCTTCGCGTGCGCGCGCGCCTTCCGCGATCCTTCTGGAAATTTCCTCGGCCTGTGTGCGGAAAACCGGCGCAGCATATTTGATCAGGCAGTACGCGATAGCACCGAATACCAGTGCGAAGTTAAGCCAACGAAAAACCCAGCCGGTGGTGGAATCGGCAGGCGATGCTTCGCCCTGTTCAGCAAATACTGGTACGGCAGCCAGCGCGAGGAAAATAATAAGGAAGCAGAGAGCGCGCGCAGCGGACTTTACCTTGCGCATGGTTTGCGAACTCATTGCCGCGCACCGCCGCGGGAAGGGTTGCTGCCTTCCAGAATGCCCCGGGCGATGGCGCCGGCCAGCTCAGGAGTCTGGCTCTCGACTTCCTTGCGAGCTTCGGCCAGCTCGGCTTCGATCCTCTTCTTGGCCTCGTCCACTTCCTTGCGCGCAAGCGAGCGCTGCGCTTTCAAATTCTTGGCGCGCTCATCGAGCACAGCCTGGCGAGCGTCTTCCTGCTCCAGATAAATTTCGCCCTGCGCTTTGCGAAGCGCTGCGTTGTAATTCTCCAGATCCTGGCGCGCGGCAGCTTCCACGGCCGCGGCTTCGGCGCGCGCCCCGTCGATTTTCGCGCTGCGTTCAGCCATGGCTTTTTGAATGGGCGTGAAAAAAGCCCAACGCATGAAGAGATAAAAAAGGAAAACGATGATGACCGTAGGCACAGCTTGAAGAAACAGGTCACCGAGCTGGCGAAGGATTTCCATCGTTAGGAAAGCTTAGGAATACTTTTGCCCCATTTGTGTCGTTTGTATCGTTTGTCGCACTGTTGCCCGGAATTGCGCGCGGCCGCTCCAGGACACACTTCTAGGCTCAAGCAAAGGCCGCGATTATCGCATCGAGTCCCGCTCCCGTCAACGCTTTACGGCCCTTTTGCATTGCGGAAAGAGAAACTCGATTCCATCCATTCTACTTCGGACGCACGCAGTAGCGCCAGCCGGGCGCAACAAATCTTCGCGCGAATATTGTGGGGCTGGGGTGAAGCAGGGGCGCGGCTAGCGCGACGCGAGCGAGTTGCGCGGACCTTCGAACGCCTGGCGGCGCGTGATCACGAACCACAATTGAACTGCAATCATCGGCAGCGAGAAAACCAGGCTGAACCAGATAGGAACTTGGAACGACGTGGGCGGAAGTCCCATCGAAGTTTGCATCGCGACGGCGGCCTCTGCGTAACGCGCTTGCGCACCGGGCAGGATCACGGAAATAATCGCGTTGAAGATCGCGAAATTGAAATAGTAGATAGCGAGGCTGCGGCCCCACCTTTCCAGCTTCAGCAGACCGTAGGCCATCAGGAGCAGCACGGACATGTAACCGGTCACGATCAGCGCGGCTTTTCCCCCAGTGAAAAAGAACCCCAGGAACGTGAGTGGCATATGCAAAATATTGAGCATCGGAAAAGTGCAGGCGCCGACCAGCGCTAGGTAAGCGATGATCGTGATGCTGACGGGCCTCTTTCGGGCGCCGGGGACTTCCGTCGGCGCAAGCACCGCGGCTGCCCAAGTGGATGCTGGCGTTGCCGCGCCCAAGGCGGCGCGGAAATGAGCTTTGATCGGGGGCGAGTTGAAGAGATACAGCCACCAACCGCCCAGCAGCGCGAGCGCCGCGTACAAAATCGTCATTCCGATGCGCACGGCCGTCATCAACTGCTCCGGGGAAGGCATCCCGGCACCAGGCGGCACGGCGGGCGCCGGCGGAACCGGCAACGGCACCACCAGCATCATGAGCAGGCCCGGCACGCCCATCACCAGAAGCAGGGCGCTGAAAACGATCATCGAGATTCTGGCCCATTCGCGGAGTTGTAGCAGATTGATGCCCGTGACGATGCCCCAGGCCGCCAGACCCAGCATGAACATGGCCATGATGAAGCCCGCGCCGCGCGTGAACGCAGGCAGGTTGTCCGCGGGCAGCACGGCGAAGCCAAAAAGCATGAAAGCGGCGGAAAGCAGCGTCAGGCCAGAGCCGATGAAGACGATCACTGCGGAAATTGTGACACCTGCCGGGCGCTTCATCATTCGCCTCTCGTGACGGGTCTATCTGCTTTTTGCGGGAGTATACACCACGGTGCGCGGAGGGCGGCGAATGTCTCCGAATGCACAGTGAATTAATACGCGTAAGCCTGCAGCAGCGCGAAAACGACTACGCCCGTGACCGACACGTACAGCCAGATGGGAAATGTGTAGCGCGCGATGCGTTTGTGTTGCGGGAAGCGGCCGCTGAGTGAAAAGAAGAAGGTGATGAGTACCAGAGGCAGCGCCACGACGGAGAGAATGATGTGGCTGGCGAGAATCAAAAGGTAAATCGCGCGAATCGTCGCGTGGACCGCCGGGAAACGCGTGTCGCCGTGCAGCGCATGGTTGATGATGTAGCTGACGAGGAAGAGCGACGAGAAACCGAACGCGAACAGCATGCTAGCGCGGTGCGCTTTGCGGTCGCCTCTTTTGATGAAGAAGAAGCCGGTGCAGAGGGCGATGGCGCTCAGTCCATTCAGCACGGCATTCAGAGCGGGCAAGAACACAAATCTGCCCGCGAATTGCGTAGGAGCGTGGTGCAAATACAGCAGCCAAAGCAGAAAAGACACTGCTGCGGCGCTTACGACGACAATCGAGCCGAGTGCCGCGCGTTGGTTGGTCTGCGTCGGGTCCATGGAACTTCAAACCATACTACAAATTCTGGTGGGCATCAGCGAGTGAAAAATATGGCCGAGCGGCATGAACTCGGCACAGAATCTTGGCTCGTGCGACCGAACAGATTCGATTCCGATCACGCGGACACGCATCGGCAGCTGCTATTGGCCCGCAATACAAACTGCGTGAATTTCACTGAACAAATCTGCTTTCGGCGGTAAAACTGACCAACCCGTCGCGGTAGTCGATCTTCATGTCCAGCATCCACAACATCGCGAATCCCAAAACCCCCGAAATTTCCGTGCCGAAACTGTCGCTCATGTTTGCGAGATCAATCGTAATCAAATCCTCGCGCTGCCGACTGGTATTCGAGAATTTAATCGTGGCATTCGAGGCGCTATATACCGTTTTGACTTTTCCATTCAGCCCCCGCACCTCCGCGTTATACTCTGTGCTCACTTTCGTTACTTCTTTGGCCTCCGCAAGGGACAGTTGGTTGTCGAACGCGCCTGTATCAATGAGGAAAAGTCGGGGCGGGAAGGAATTTACGGAAGTGGGAATTGCCAATCCGTGGCCGATGATATAGATGGGCGTGTAGCCTTTCATCTCAGGCGGAACATACCGGTCGTGCCAATTCGAAGATTGGGAGGATCGCGAATCAAGAGAGATCTCGGTTGCGGCCTCATCGGGATATGGCGGCAGCTCACTCAGTTTCAACTTATTCGCTGGCATGTAGATATCCACGAGAAAATGACGAAACACGTTCGCGCCAATGAGCCCGTCACTGCCTAAAACCGAACGGGCGCCGGTCACCTGGACAAGGCAACCGCTAAACTCGAGCTCTCCAATCTGAAGTCTATCGGCTCGGCCTAGAAACCCAGCCGCGGGTCCGGCGTCGCCGATACCACCGATGTGGATTTTGGTGATGGATTTGACGCCCGCCTTCTCGGCAATTTTTTGATCAATGAGAATCCCACTGGCGCCAGTGTCGAGTAGTAGCCTCGACGAAACTCCGTTTACCTTAACGCTGAGGCCGTACCCCCGAACGCTTTTCGGACCGTTCGATAGAGGTTCGAGCTTGGCTTCGGTGGATTTAACTTTCGTTACCAGACGGCATCCGTCCAGCGGCTGGTCCGATTGCGCCTGAAGCACGTCGAGTTCGCGCTTCATTTCGGTACGCGATTCCTCATCATCGTCAGTGGCACCGGCAAGATATTCGGTGATCGCTGCGATCCGCTCTTTCCCGCTCAGCGTGCTCATGTAGGCTCGGCTAATGTCCGGATCAGCGGGATCGAGTTTGTAGGCCTGGTCAATATTGGTTTTGGCGCGCTTCCAGTTCAGCGAAATTGCGTACAGTTCATATCGCCCCAGGAACGCGCGCGCGTCCAAATCGCAAGCGTGCAGCGGCTTCGAGAACGCAGCCTGCGCCTCTTCGAGTTTTCCCTGCCGAAAATAGACTTCTCCGAGCGCGACGATGGCAGGCGCACGATCGGGCGTCAGCACCATGGCCTTTTGTGCCGCCGCAGAGGCCTCCGAGAGATTTTTTTGCGCCAGATATACTCGCGCGAGACCTGCGTACGCAGCGGCCGCCTCGGAGCCTCCGGCCGGAACGACGGCACTATAAGCAGCGAGCGCTTCGGGAAATTTTCCGGTGCGATAAAGCTGCAGTGCGGCAGCCAGCGGAGGAGACAGAGTCGGGGCGCTTTCCGGAGTTACGGAGCAAACCGCGTTGGCGTTTTTCGCAGGGGCTGGATCGGCGGGGGCTCGGTGGGAGCCCTGCTGCGCACCGGACTGCGGCGACGGAGCAGCTGAGTTTGGCGGTGGATTCTGGATGACGGAGAGCCTTGGATGAGAGGGCGAAACGAACGACGCCGTCAGCGTCGCTGGAAACAGCAGCGCCAAGATGCAAACCACGCTAAGTACAGCCTGTGTCTGCTTCCTCGGCAAGGGACCCTCTGGGTACCGATTGCGACGCCGTGAAAAGCTGCTGTCGTCTTGCGGACGTCGGTTCAGAGTCGAACCGCGGATGGGCGCTTCGCCACCACGCGACATTCTGCCTAAGGATAACTGTCCTGTCAATTAATGACTGTGGCGCAATCAGCCAATCCGAGCCGCGATTCGGCGCGAGTGTGCTCGCGGGATGCGGATTGGCGCGCTGGTGAAGGCTATTTGGCGGTGGCCGCGGGTAGCGCGGGTGGAACGTATTCCGCGGAGAGACGGGAGCGTTGCAGGCGATAGCCGTCGCGCGTGCGGATGTGATAATGCTTGTGCTGGTCGTTGACGAGTTTTACGGAGATGGTGCGCCAGCCGCGGTTGGGATTGGGCTTGGGGTAGTAGCTTAGCGAATAAAGATGGGCTAGATCGTCGCGGATGGAGGCGAAGGCGGCTTGTTCGTCTTTCCAGTTTTTTGCGAAATAAACTTTGCCTCCGGTGGCGGCAGTCATGCGCTGAAACACGGCATTGGAAATAGGCTCCAGGTGCGCTTCCTGCGTGCTCACCATATAAATGGTAGTGCCGGTGGATTGCGCCAACTCGGCGACGTCCTCCGGCGGCACCATGCTGTAATTATCCGGTCCGTTAGAGAAGACCACGATTACTTTTCGTCCGGTGAAGTGCGATGCGTCCTGCACAGTGAGCAACAAACAATTGTAGAGCGCGGCATCGTCTCCGGCGACGGTGGTGCGCGCAGCACGCAACACCTGCGTGCGGTCGGCCGTGAGCAGCGAAGCGCGAGAAAGATCGCGGCTGTAGGAATAGAAGGCTACTTTGTCCGCGCCTTCCAGCGAACGCACGAAATCCGCGATCGCGTCCTGCGCGAATACGAAGCCGCGGTACATATAGTTGCTGGTGTCGAAGAGCACGAAAACGTTGGCGCCCTCCACCAGAGAAGAAAGCTCACTGCCGGAAAGGCTCGCGCCGGCGTCGTTTTGTTGGCCGGCGGCATCGGGCGAGCCGCCAGCGGACGAACCCTTGGCCGGTAGCGCGCGAGCGGATACGTTGCCTTCGCCATACGTCGCGATGTCTTCGGGAATGCCGTCTTCAGCAATCACGAAATCCTGCGGACGCAGGCCGGTGACGTACTTCCCCTTGTTGTCCGTCACCGCGACGTTCAGCTGCACCAAATCCACGGTGACGTTGATGCGCGGCGGGCCGCTTTCTTGCGCGACAGGAGCGTGGCCGACAAATACAGAGAGGGCTGCAACGAGAGCGACTGCTACGGCGAGTCTTTTGCGCATGACGGGCCTCGATGTTGTCTGTTACTAAACTTTCGCAGGGCCGGCCGCGCGCATGTTGCACCGCGGCGGCACAGCCACAGAATTCTTAGGGCAGAGGACCGCCAAAACCGGCGGGCAGCGAACTCACTTTACCCTGTCGAAATTCTTCGCCGGTTTCACGCATGGCGCGCAAAATTGCCGGCCAATCATTCAAGTCCGTGGCAAAAATTTTCGCGACCATGCGGCCAGTCAGTTCAGGCGCCAGGCGATTCAGGGTCACTGGCGCGTAACCCATTTCATCGGCCAGGCGCGCCCAATACAGATTCGTGGAATCCCACGTCTCGGCCAGCAAGCGGCTGGAATAGCCCTGGAACATGGGGAAGGGCCTGACGTTCAGCAACTCGCAGGCGTAGGAACGCGCCAGCACGGGATGGGGTACGCCAAAATCCTGCGACAGCCGCGCCCATGTGAGCTCCGCTGGATCCTGCTGCGATAATTGCTGCAATTCGCGGCCAGCCATTCCCCAGGCAGTCGTGTCGTCTGGATATCTGCGGCGAAATTCCGCGGTAAGGTAGAACGTATCAGCAGGTGTGATTTCGGACGACACTTCGGCGAGGCGTCCTGCGCGCAGAGAAGCATCCACTTGCGACGCGCGCTGCGGAATCATGCGATCGGAAAGGATGCTGATGACCTTCGCGCGCAGGTCATCCCTCTTCACGGACGCAGCCAGAATTTCTTCTCCCGCACGCTGGTAGAGCGCGACGGCGTGCAGCTCGTTGCGGCTGACATTCCACCAGCGCGGCAAAACGGCGTTGGTCAACACAGAAGGCACGAGATCCGTCCAGATCAGTGCCTGGACATTTTCCGGTGAGATAAAATCCTCTTCCATTTGCGCCAAAACGTACGGCAAGTCTGCCAGCGAGCCCACCAAATGCGCGCCGCCGCCTGCGGGAGATCCGCCGCCGAACAATCGCGGAGTTTGCCAGACCGAATCTTCCGTGCCGATGACCGTCTCGCCGGAGAAATCGTGCGAGCGAATCAGAAGCGGATTGTTGTGCAGAGCCTGCGCGCCGGGCGGTTCGTAGTAGGCGTAACTGAAACCAACGAGCGTGTCGCGGAAAAATGGAACCAGTTGTCCCTTCGCTTGTTCCAATTCGATGCCGGAAGGTTTGGATTTCAGAACCTTGGCAATGTCCGTGCGCATTTCCAAATCGGTGTGGCGATTATTGTAAGAGCCCGCGGTGAACGTGGTTCGCTCGCTGCTGGTGAAGATGGGGCGCGGCATCTGGAATTCGCCAAGTTGTTCGGCGAGCGGCAGCAGCGTATCGCCAGCGGGAATGCCTTGCGGGGTGGGCGTGAGGCCGTCACCCAGCGCCAGCAGCGTATCCAGCGAAACCAGGCGCTGATCGTCCAGCACCGCGCGGATTCTTTCCGCCACTTCACGGTGAATGCGCTGGCCTTCGGAATTTGTCTGGCGCGGGCCGGCGATCAACTCAACAATTTGATCCTGCGAGCTTCTGGAATCGCCGGTGGCTGCGCGCAATAGGTGCGCCAGCGAGGTGCGTCCGGCGTCAAAGAGTTGCGCGGATGTGGTGAAGTGGGAAAACGGCTTGATCATTCCCTGCCAGGATTCGTCGCGGGCGCTGAGCGGAATCTCGCCCTGGCGAGCCATGATTTCCCACAGCTGGATGTTGGCCTCGAAGATGCCCATGGCGTTCCCGCGCAGCGTGTGATCAGAAACTTTATTGAGCGCCTCGGCTGTGGTTAGAAACGCCGTGATGGACGCGTCGCTCAGCTCCGGAAATTCTGAAAACATCGAATACTGATTGCGAAATTGCGCGAAGCGCGTGGCCATCAACTCGACGGTTGGGCCGCTCAAGCGATGCCCGGGCGCGCGTTTGGCGTCAATTTCACTCAGCACCAGAAAAGCTTCCGCCGGCGTGCCTTCCATGCCCACGCGGGAGAGGGCAAACATGGTTTCCAGCAGGCCCTCCGGACTGTTCCATGCTTTGGTTTCCACGCTCCAATTGCGCGCCAGCTCCGTATTGGTCTTCTGCCGCAAAATCGTTTTCCATGCCTGCAGATTTCCGGGCACGTGCGGATCGCCGTTGGGGTCCCACTGGACGCGAGTCACCAGAAGCAAAAGCGTCGGGTCGGGACGAAACACCGACGACATGGCGCTGGGAGAAAGCGTCTTGCCGCGCAACGCTTCGTAGCAATTGCGCATACGGGGGCGTTCGACGAAGTGCGCTTGCTGCTCGGGCGGGATGCGCGAGAGCGAGTCAAAATAGGCGGCAAGCCAGCCGTTGTCTTTTGTGAGGAGCTTGGGAATAAATTCTCCCACCGCGTTCGGGCTGGCGCCCACCAATTCCTTCCACTCTGGCTCGGCGCTGTGGCCGCCGGGCACGATTACGCGTCCCGATTCCACACGAATGTAGCTTCCGTAAAAATCCAAGGGAGCGGCGAGCGAGACTAGTTTCTTCAGGCCGGGCGAACGCAGCAGCGCGGTCTGCGTGTCCGGGTCCACGTGAGCCCATGCATAGTAAAGACGAGCGAGCGCAGCATCGTGCAACAGCGCATCAATCAATTGATGGCTGTCTTTGTCCTTGGCGGCTTCGCCACCGGCCTCCACCCACTCTCGTTCGGTTAAGGCGATTGGCACTTGGGAATTGATGTATGGGTAGGAGAAGGCCTTGCCGCCTTGCAGCGTGGCTTCGAGCTCAGGCAGCGGGAAACCGGAGTCAATCGTGAGGAAAGCTCTGCGCGGATCGGACGTCATTACATATGTGGAGGTTTGTCCGCATTCCGCCGTGGTCTTGTAACCGAGGATCTCGAGCAGTTGTTTGGCGTCGGCACAACCAGTGACGCGAATGACGCCGTCTTTTCCCGCCAAATCGGAGAGTTCCCTGGCTTGCTGCACGTAGCGCCGCAGCAGAATCAGAAATTCGGTAGCGCGGCTGCCGAGGCCCGTGCCCTGATAGCCGATCAGAAATACGTTTCGGGCGAGCAGGGGCATCACTTCTTCGACGTTGGCTTTCTGGCTGATTCCGGCAATGCGTTCGAACGAACGGAGCGGACCCGGGATCGTAGCTGTCGCTGGTTCTGATATGACGATGCGCTCCTGAGCAGCAGGCGAACGAGGAGGAACAGCGCTATGAACTCGAGGGGCAAAACCGGCACAAACCAACGCCACAACCACCAACAGGGCCGAAAGACGCAGGGGACTTTTCATGGCTGGCACCACCCCAACTGCTTTCCAGACGTTGCGCAACTAGTTGATCAAACCACCGGCACGGATGGCGAGGCGCGCTTCGCTCCGGCTGTAGAGTCACGTCGAGATCCAAGCCTGGACTGGGTTTGGACCCGCTGGTTCGTGAATCCTACCCCTCTGCCTCGCTGGACGCAACGGATATGGCAGCGCTCGCCCAAATGTTACAAGCTTGAGACATGGCGAAACTCCGGAGAAGCGATTATCGCTGCAAGCGGAATCTCAGGCTTGTTCTCGCGCCGGCTTCCTGACGCTGATTTTCTCGACTCGGGAGCGTTCCAGGCGGGCGCTCCCAAACGCGTCAGACGCTCGTCCTGTTTCGGTGCAACGCGCGGCGGGAGATGCGTCAGCACGAAAATCGGCACTTGGAATTCGTAGCTGCCCACGTGCGCGGCGGGGTCTCTCATCTCGAACGTTCTTCTCCCCATCAGAACTGCACCCGTTTGTTCGATGGCGTCCCGCAGGTATGCGGTGTGCCGGAGCGCGGACAAGTCGGGATCGAGCAGGCCTGCGTTTTCATTTTGGTCGGCTTCAAATCGGTCAAGTGAGATCGTCATCCCGACGATTACTTTTGCCAACGGCGCCTCCGCGCCTGATTATTTCGATCGGTGGTTTCGGGATTATGGCCGAAATGGGAACAGCTGGTTGCGTTACCCGTCAACTGCCGAACGACCTCGTCCAACGTTCGGTCAGGGCGTCAATCGAAGTTTGGTGGAGGACAAATCGCGTCGGGCCGCAGTATCAGCTTTGCTTCCGAAAGATCAGACTTCGGAGGTAGCCAAGTACCGCGCTCGACGGGGCAGCCGTTGCCGAGCTCCGCGCGGTTTCTTGTCGCTGTGAAGATTACGTCAGGCTCGCTTCAGGACGCGAGTAATCGCAACCAAGATCACCGCTCCGATAAACGCTACGATGATCGAACCGATCATCCCGCCGCCCTGCCAGATACCCAACATGCCGAAGATCCAGCCTCCGACAACGCCACCAAGGATCCCGAGAATAATGTCCACCAGCACTCCGTAGCCGCCGCCTTTCATAACCTGGCCGGCTAGCCAGCCCGCGATCAATCCAACGACGATCCACGCGATGATCCCCATGGAATTCCTCCCTCACACCGCCAAAAGCCGGAAGCTCCGTTTGGAACCGCCAGCTCAGCGAGAATGTACACCCGGATGCACCAATCCGCAATGCAGGCATGTGGAATCGCGAAAATTGTCGAATCGTTCAATAGGAATTGAAAATTGCAGGTTCGGCTTACGCACGCTGCCAACCGGTGTTGCGAAACTCGAGTGGTTTTTTCGCGGCAAAGGCAGATCCTGCGATGAATGCGAATCTATTTGGCGACTGCGCTAGTGCACATCGCCTGCGCAAGTTTTGGTCTTCACGAGAGGTAGAAAGTCGGACGGGATGGGTTCTTTGCCCGTCGAGCTCGGGAGAATGTCCCAGCCCGTGAAGGTGACGATCAGTCCTTCGTTTGGAAATACCTGCAGGTTCTGCCCGCCGAACCCACGAGCCATCCAGACGTACTCGGTGGAATCCGGCAGCTTGAACAACCACCACTGGAAGCCGTACTCGAATCCATCCTTGAAATCCGGCTCGACTTCGGTTTGGAAATAAGGCGTCACAGACTCTTTCACCCATTCACTGGAAACGATGCGCTGGCCATTCCACGTGCCATCGCGCAGACACAAGTACCCGATATTCGCCAGGTCGCTGCCATTCAGATATAAGCCGCCTTCGGTGTCCACCACTCCCAGATACGTGCGCTTCCATTCGTGCCTGATCCCCAGCGGGGCGAACAAATATTTCTGGCCGTAGTCATCAATGTCCCAGCCAGTTTCTTTCTGAAAAATGTATGCGAGGAGCTCTGTAGCGCCGCTGCTGTAGTTCCAGACCTTGCCGGGTTCGGCGACCATGGGCTTGTCGATCGCATACTGCACCCAGTCGTCACTGGCTTCCATCAAGCTCGTGTCGTTATGTGGATCGCCGGTGACGAACCCCTCGTCATTCCACTCGAAACCCGCGGTCATGGTCAGGAGGTCGCGCAAGGTCATGCGGCGCTTGCGGTCGTCCACATTTTTCACTTTGGAGTTCCTCCTGGATGTGTCGAAGTACTTCAGGACTGGTGTATCCAGGCCAGCTTTGAAGTCGCCACGTTGGATCGTCGCGCCGATAACCACCGAAGTGACCGTCTTGCTGATCGATTGCATCGTGTGCAGATCTGTGCCGTGATAATAAGGGAACCAGTATGAATCGAAATAGTTGTACCGTCCGGTGAGGCGCGCGTTATACGGCCCTCGTTCCCCCGCTTCCTTGCTATAGAGGTTTGCGTAGTCGTGCGGGTAGGTGCGTTCAAGAACTTTCTTGCCACAGCGAAAGACCGCGAAGCTGTCGATCATCTGCGAATATTTCCCTGAAGCCATATCATGGTCCAGCCTGAGGAGCACCTGCTCATCCAAACCGACGCTGCCGGGGCTGGCAGTTGCCCAGCCATTGGTCGGCCACAAGTCATCACGCGCAGCGATGGCGGCGCGTTGGCTGGCAAACAGAACGGCCGCGCAAGCCAGAATCAGGCACGCGATCAACGCGGGAATGAGGCTCTGCTTGTTCATTCGGCACCGTTGCAAAGCTTATAACACGGCGCTGCGCGGCTGTTCGAGCGACAAGGCATCCAGATGCTCGACATCAGGGATAGCAGTATACTGCTGCAGTTCGACTGGCCACGATGCAGAAAACGCGCCCGCTTCCCCTCCGCTCTGTCCTTCGCGACGCGCTGCGCATGCGCTGCCCCTACTGCCAGCAGGGACGGGTGCTTGCACGCTGGCCGAATAAAATCTTTCCGGAGTGCTCGCGCTGCGGCCTTTCTTTCTTCCGCGAGCAAGGTTATTACATCGGTGGCATGATCATCACGTATGGGCTCACGCTCATGGTCGTGATCCCTGTTTTTCTTGTTTCGCTTCTTCTGCCGGACTTGAAAGCAGTCTCCCACGACGCTCGCTTCGCGCTCTGGGTCCTCTTCGCCGTCCCGCTCTGCTTCCTCCTCATGCCTTACGCCTACAGCCTGTGGCTCCACCTCGATTTCTGGCTGGAGCCGTGGAAACCGCCGCAACGGTCCTAGTTCGCCGCAAATCGCGGCAGGATGATTTTCAGAAAATTCTTCTTCATCGTGGCGTTAGTGGACGCACTGCTGCCATCATGAATTTTACGTGTGACTTTTCGGACCGCTAAGCTGACGCGGAAGACACAGGGTGCAGATGCGCCGCGTTCGGCGTCTTCGCTGACTATGCGTGGGCCGCGTATTCCGTTCTGCCCGCGCAGATCGTGTGAGGGCACTTGCAATCCACGTCCGGGATTTCTTCCATCGCTTCGCACTGCGGGCTGCAATACTCTCCCGTCGTGACCTGACACGTGCAAACGGGATGCGCGCATTTCTTGGTTTCGTTGGCCGCCATTGGTTCCTCCCTTTGCGGTGGTGAAAGGCGCGAGTGTAGCAGTTTCCTTCGGCAAAATAGACCCCCTTGTGAGAAAAATGCGGCGGAGTCCTGGTACGACGCGTTGTCGGAAACGGACCCACCGGGCCTGCTGGCAGTTACTGGCGCAGGGTGCCGCGAATTCGATACAATCGCGGTTTGGACTGCGCCGTAAATCGCCACCTGCCGATCCGCGCTGCCCATTTTCAAGGAGACATTCGATGCCATCGTTCCCCGGGGTTGATTACCTCGACTTCGACTCTGTGCTGAGCGACGAAGAAAAGCTCGCGCGCAATACCGCGCGGCAATTCGTGGACGCGGAAATTATGCCGATCATCGAGGAGTACAACCGCGAAGGAAAATTTCCGGTGCAGCTGGTGCCGCAGATGGCCGAGCTGGGACTTTTCGGCGCGAGCCTGAAGGGTTACGGCTGCGCCGGAATGTCCAACGTGGAGTACGGCCTGGTGACCCAGGAACTGGAGCGCGGCGATTCCGGGCTGCGCAGTTTTGTTTCGGTGCAATCGGCGCTGGTGATGTATCCGATTCACGCGTTTGGCTCGGACGCGCAAAAAAATAAGTGGCTACCGCTGCTGCAACAGGGAAAAGCGATCGGCTGCTTCGGGCTGACGGAACCGCAATTCGGATCGAATCCCGGCGGAATGCTGACGCGCGCGGTGAAGCAGGGCGGCGACTACATTCTGAACGGCGAAAAAATGTGGATCACCAGCGGCTCGATTGCGGACGTGGCAGTGATTTGGGCGAAGTGCGAGGACGAGGTGATCCGCGGATTCCTGGTGGAAAAAGGAATGCACGGGTACAAGGCCTGGGACGTGCATGGAAAATATTCGCTGCGCGCTTCGGTGACATCCGGCCTCGCCATGACGGACTGTAAAGTTCCGGCGTCGAATTTGCTCCCTGGTGTCGAAGGATTGAAAGGGCCGCTTTCCTGTTTGAATCAGGCGCGCTACGGAATTGGCTGGGGCGGCATCGGCGCGGCGATGGCTTGTTACGACACTGCGCTGAACTACGCCAAGCAGCGCAAGCAATTCGACAATAAGCCGATTGCTTCGCATCAACTGGTTCAGGAAAAATTAGTGTGGATGATTACGGAGATCACCAAGGCGCAATTTCTGGCGTTGCAGGTAGGGCGACTGAAGGATGCGGGGCGCGTGCATCCTTCTCACATTTCCATGCTGAAGATGAACAACGTGTGGATGGCGCGCGAGACGGCGCGCATGGCCCGTGAAATTCTGGGCGCGAACGGAATCGTGGACGATTACTGCGTGATGCGTCACATGAACAACCTCGAATCGGTCTTCACCTACGAAGGCACGCACGACATACACAAATTAATCATCGGTGAGCGCATCACTGGCATCGCGGCGTTCTCGTGAACGGCGCTTTTAGGCTGCGGAGCGCCGCGATTGCACTGAGCATCGTAAGCTGCGCGCTCGCCGCGTTATTCTCTGCGTTCACTGCCGCGCGAGCAGTGGAAGTTCGGGCGAAACCGAAAGTGCGTGCGATCACTGCATTCGTGCGCCTGGATCCCGCGCAGTATCAACAGCAAATCCAAGAGACGCTGAAATTTTTGCGCTCGGCCAAAGTTGTATTCGAAAAGTCCGGTTACGAAGTGATGACGATTCGCATCACCACGCAACCGTTTCCCGAATACACGCGCGGCATGACGGACGCGCAAGTGCTCGCCTTCTTCCGCGACTACGACGCGTTGGCCGTGAAGGAAGGCTTCGACGCCGCAATCGGCCCGGCCATGATGAGCGACGCGGACGACCCACACCAAGCCGAGCTGCTGGCGAAAATCATCGCAAATTCTAAAACCCTGGAAGGCTCGGTCTTCATCGCCGGAGAAGATGGCATTCACTGGAAGTCGATTCGCGCTGCGGCGGGCGTAATTAAATATTTGGAAGCGAACACGCCGCACAGCCAGGGAAATTTCAGTTTTACCGCTTCGTCGCTGGTTCCCTCCGGCACGCCTTTTTATCCGGCGTCTTATTTCACCGGTGAGGGAAAGCAATTCGCCGTCGGCCTGCAATCCGCAAACGTGGTGAGCGAAGTTTTTGCTTCGACGCAATCCCCGAACGAAGCCGAAGCGCGTCTGAAAAATACTCTGGGCGAGTACGCGAAGCAAATCGAAAAGACCGCGGCCGAAATCGGCAGCAGCAGCGGTTGGAAATACGGCGGCCTGGACCTATCGCCCGCGCCGCTGATGGACGTCTCCATCGGCGGCGCGATTGAAAATTTCCTCGGCGCGCCAGTAGGTTCCAGCGGCACGCTCACCGCGGCTGCGATCATCACGCGCGCTCTGAAAGCGATTCCGGTGAAGCAGGCCGGCTATTCGGGATTGATGCTGCCTATACTGGAGGATAAAGTTCTCGCGCAACGCTGGAGCGAAGGGCGGCTCTCAACAGACGCGCTGCTTTCGTATTCGGCAGTCTGTGGGACCGGACTCGATACCATTCCGATGCGCGGCGATGTGACGCCCGAACAGCTGGAGCGCATCTTGGGCGATGTCGCCAGCCTTTCGGTGAAGTGGCACAAACCGCTCGCGGCGCGCCTGCAACCCGTGAGCGGAAAGAAACCCGGCGAAATGACCGAATTCGACGATCCCTTTCTGGTAAACGCGAAGATTCAGCCGCAGCCATGACGCGCGCTGATTCCCGTCATTGGATTCGCCCAGTTGGATTATGATAATCCGCCCGGAAGGCCGGTATCGGCCGCTTGGAATGAGAGCACTGAAAATGTTTAGCGATACACTCAATTCGGAGCTTCACTGGTTCGGCCAGCCACCGCGCGCCCGACAATTCCCTGTGGCAACAATAACCATAGCTCTGTGCGTCCTGCTGCTCGCGGCAAGGGCTACCGCGGCGTTCAGTTCCCTCCCCGCGCGCGGCGCACAGCAAACCGATTCGGCGACGGCTCCCGTGGTCGTGCAGCCGGGCGCGCCAGGCAAGCCTACCAAGACTCTGCCGCCCTCCACGAAAGGCGTGCTTCCAGCGCGCTCGCCCGCGGACGTGGAATTCATGCAGGGCATGATCATGCATCATCAGCAGGCGGTCGAGATGACGGCTCTGATCGCCTCGCACACACAGAACAAGGATTTGCGATTGCTGGGCGCAAAGATCAGCAGCTCGCAATCCGACGAAATCAGGTTTATGCAACGCTGGCTCGCGGCTCGCGGTGAACCAATTTCGACGTCCATGCCCGGGATGCCAGGCATGGACGCGTCCGGGAAGCCGATGCCTCGGATGCCCGGCATGCTAACGCCCGAACAAATGGAAACGCTGCGCAACGCGAAGGACGCGGAGTTTGATCATTTATTTTTGACCGGCATGATTCAGCACCACAATGGCGCATTAATCATGGTGAAAGATCTGTTTAATACGGCCGGCGCGGGGCAAGACGCCGACATTTTCGACTTCGCGACGGATGCGGACAACACGCAACGCGCCGAGATTAAAATCATGCAGTCTATGCTGGAGAAAAAATCCTCCGAGGAGAAAAAATGATTCGAGTTCCCAGTTTTGCTTTCCGTGTGGCGGTGGCCGCAATTGTTTTGTGTACCGGCGTGAGCCGGTCAACGGCGCAGGGCCCTGCTCAAGCGCCTGCGACTCCGCCAGCCGCGCAGGAACCGGCGAAGACACCGGATGCCGATTCGAATCCGTTTGCCGCGCAGCCCGCTCCTCCGCTGCCGCCGGGAATGACGGGATCGGATGCGAGCGACCCGCGCTACAAGCTCACGCCCGGGCTGTATGACGCGGGCGAGACGTCAATGGGCATGAACCATCTGCAGCTCGTGAAGAAGCCGGACTCGTTTCAACTGGGCGTCAGCGACCCCGACGATCCGAAAGTTCAGAAACTGATCGGCCAGCTGGGGATCGGCGGCGGCAGGAAATTGCCGAAAGAGCTGCAACTCGTGATCGCGGAGCTTGCTTTCTCGAACTCGGACCTGGCCTTCCAGGGCAATCACCTGTTCCAGGGAAATTTTTACGGCATGAATATTTACGACATTTCCAATCCCGCGCAGACCACGCTGGTAACTTCGATGGTTTGCCCGGGCGGCCAGGGCGATGTGTCGGTTTACAAGAACCTGATGTTCATGTCAGTGGAAATGCCGAATGGACGCCTGGATTGCGGCACGCAGGGATTTCCGCCCGAGCCTGCTCCACCCGCTGGCCATGAAAAGGAACGCCGGCCGCCCGTCGCCCAAGCGGACCGTTTCCGCGGCGTGCGAATTTTCGACATCTCCGATATCAAGAACCCGAAGCAAATGGCTGCAGTGCAGACTTGCCGCGGTTCGCACACGCATACGCTGGTGGTAGACCCGAACGACAAGGACAACGTCTATATCTACGTCTCGGGCACATCGTTCGTGCGACAAGCGGAAGAATTAGCCGGATGCTCGGGCGAAGCGCCGGACAAAGATCCGAACACAGCGCTGTTTCGCATCGAAGTGATCAAGGTGCCGGTGGCGGCGCCGCAGGACGCGAAGGTTGTCGCCAGCCCGCGCGTATTTATTGATCCGCGTACGGGCGCGTTGAACGGCCTGAATAACGGTGGCAGCCACGGCAAGAACGACGAGGAGACCAAGCCAGCGGATACGAATCAGTGCCACGACATCACGGTGTATTCGGCAATTGGCCTCGCGGCGGGCGCTTGCTCTGGCAACGGCATTCTGCTGGACATCAAAGACCCGGTTCATCCGAAACGTTTGGACGCGGTGAACGATCCGAACTACTCCTACTGGCATTCCGCTTCGTTCTCGAATGACGGCACGAAGGTTGTCTTCACCGACGAATGGGGCGGCGGATTGGGCGCGCGTTGCCGTCCTAACGACCCGAACAAGTGGGGCGCGGATGCGATCTTCCATTTGCACGAAGACAAGTTGACGTTTGCGAGCTATTACAAACTGCCCGCCGCGCAGGGCGACACGGAAAATTGCGTCGCGCACAACGGTTCGTTGATCCCGGTTCCGGGGCGTGACATCGAAGTGCAGGCCTGGTATCAGGGCGGCGTTTCGGTGATGGACTTCACCGACGCGGCGCACCCGAAGGAGATTGCTTACTTCGATCGCGGGCCGATTGATACCAAGATGCTCGTGCTGGGCGGCGAGTGGTCGGCGTATTGGTACAACGGCAACATCTACGGTTCAGAAATTGCGCGCGGCTTGGATGTTTTCGAACTGACTCCGACGCAATTTCTGACCCAGAACGAAATTGATGCCGCGAAGGCTGTACCAGTAGACACGCTGAACGTGCAGAACCAGCAGAAGCTTGTGTGGCCTGCGCATTTGGTCGTGGCCAAGGCTTACGTGGATCAGCTGGAGCGTTCGCAAGCTTTGCCAGCGGAGCGTATCGCCGCTCTGCGTACGGCGATCAGCGGCGCGGAAACCTCGCACATGAACAAGGGCAAAGTGGCAAAGCTGAGCGCGATGGCGCCTTCGTTAGAACACAGCGCTTCCACGGCAACCAGCCCTGCGGATGCGAAACGGTTGCGCGCCTTGGCGGAGATCCTGAAGCATCCGTCGGCGTAACGGCTAGCCGAAAAACCGGATTGACAAAAAACCCGCTCGTGATCATGCGAGCGGGTTTTTTCGTCTTTTTTCTACGACTTGTAAGGCATGGGCTGCGGTTGAAAGTTAGCGCGCAGCGGCTTGGTGGCTGAGAGCTTCTTGGGCTTCTTCAGAGCCTTGGCCCTTTTCTCGGTCGGCATCGCGTCCTCGCTTTTTCGCAGATTCGAATTCGCGCGAACCCGTGACGCCTCCTTGCGATTGGTCCTAGTGCTAGTTCGTCACGATTTTGGTGAAATTAAGGCTAAGCGATTCGGTTGGGGTGTCCAATTTGGAAAGGGGCTTTTGCTCTTCCAGCTTCCTGGCTTTGCGGAGGTGCTTTGCGCTCTTCTTCGATTTCTTTGCAGTGGCCATGTTTTCCTCCAGTTCAGTTGGCTACCAGACTCCTGAATGCAAGATTCATACCAACATCGCGCTGCGCTTGCAAGGTTGAAACGATTGCGGTTAGCGGACCCGCGCCGCGCGGATACCGTTGAAATTTTAATCATGCACTGGAATTTTCAACTGTATGAGTGAGACAGCGCCGACTCGGATGATCCCCACACGAAGCACCTGCGCAGCAGCTCACCGACTCCGCCTCTAATCTTGTTCACCGATGGTCTGCGCGTACGTTTTGCCGTAGGGATAGAAAAGTTCCTTGCGCCCTTGTTGCCACGCAGCTCTCAGTTCCGGCGTCGTGATATCCCAATCCGGCCGGCATTTCTTAGTTACCGCGCGCAGATCCTGGCGCAGCTCTTCCACTGTCGGACGACCGACGAACCAATACCCGTTGTAAATCTTGTAAATCACTAGACCCGGCTCGAGCACCAGCACGTGCGGGATCATCGGATTGTGCGCCGGATCGGTGTACTCGGCGATGTCCAGATCTTTTTGCACCACACGCCCGGCATCAGAGAGAAACGGCCAGTGCGCGCCGATGCCCGTGCGATATTCGTTGGTCTCCGTGATGTTGTCGGTACTGATGGTGACCAGCCGGCAATAGGAAACCTCCAGCTCGCGATGCAGTTGCACCAATCCTTCGGCTTGGCGGCGGTCTTTGGGACAGAACCCGCCGCGACTGAGCACGAGAACCATCGGATGCTGCCCCTGCAGATCGGAGAGCTTCCGG
This sequence comes from uncultured Acidobacteriota bacterium, assembly GCA_963790855.1. Taxonomy (GTDB): domain Bacteria; phylum Acidobacteriota; class Terriglobia; order Acidiferrales; family UBA7541; genus Palsa-295. The sequence goes on along the minus strand of CAWBPZ010000014.1, from coordinate 23,875 downwards.
CGCTTCGCGGCATGGTCGGAAAGCTCGTAGTCGGGAAGCACGGCTCCGGGAACAATGTCAGCTCGCATGGGAACTCCTCAACATTTGGATGCAGTACGCCAGCTTACGCTGCATGGTAAGTGGCAGACCCACGCAGATCGGCCTGAGCCAGCGTGCCACGCCAGCCGCTGGGCCCGCGCTATTACCCGTGGGGCCACCGCCAGTCGCCACGAGGATGATGTACTACCTTGACACCAAAAGACAGAACGCCTTAGATTCGCGTAAGCGCGCCATGCGCATAATCCAATGGCGCGAGAAAACTGACCCAGTGATGGCGACGTTTCGATTCGACCGCTAAAGCGCCCGGTCAAGATTCAAGTAGGATCCGGTCGGAGATTAAAATGAAGGCGGCGTGGTATGAAAAGCAGGGGCCTCCTCGCGATGTGCTGGTCGTCGGGGAGATGCCGGATCCGATTCCGGCAGCCGGGGAAGTTCGCATCCGCATTGCTGCCTCTGGCATCAACCCCGGTGACACCAAAAAGCGCCAGGATGCCTTTGGCGTCGGCATGCCTTATCCTCGTGTGATTCCGCATAGCGACGGCGCCGGCCGCGTGGATCAACTGGGCGCCGGCATTTCCTCTGAGTGGATGGGTCGTTCGGTGTGGTGCTACGGGGCACAATCGTATCGTCCGTTTGGCACGGCTGCAGAGTTTACAGTCGTGCCCGTGGATCACATCGCCCCGCTGCCGGAAGGCGTAACGATGGAACAAGGCGCCGGCCTCGGCATACCCGGGATCACGGCGCATCGGGCGGTGCATGTCGCAGGCGGCGTGAATGGACGCACGGTGTTAGTGCAGGGAGCGGCAGGCGCCGTGGGTATTTGCGCAGTTCAGCTCGCGCGATTCGCGGGAGCCCGAGTGATCGGAACCGTGCGATCGCCATCGGACGAAGCCGCCGCAAAGAAGGCGGGCGCCCATGAAGTGGTCGTCAGCGATAAGGAACTGTCTTCGCGCGTAAGAGCTCTGGCTCCCGACGGTGTCGATCACATCGTCGAAGTGGCGTTCGGAGCCAACATCGAAGGCGACGTTGAACTCCTGAAGATGGGCGGTTCGATCGCGAGTTATGCCACCGATAACGCCACACCCAGGATTCCCTTCTGGCAAATGGTTTTTAAGAACATCCGTGTGTTCTTTCTGGGTAGTGACGATTTCCCAAAGGATGCGAAGCTGCAAGCGACGCGGGATTTGAATGCTGCTCTTGCAGCGGGTTGGCCAGGCTTCGAGATAGGCGAGCGGATTCCGCTCGCAGAAATCGCTCGCGCCCACGAACTCGCCGAGCGCTCGGTCCGGCCCGGACGTGTTGTCGTCGTACTATAAGTATCAGTAGAACGCGGCGGCGTATAAGGTCACATTAGCAATGTCAAGTTCTGCTGACTCACCGCTCCCGTTTTTCATCGATTGGCGATCCCGACCCGGCAAACCACCTGCGAGTGCGTTCGCGGCTGCTATTTCATAAATTCTCGCACGATGAACGCGATCTCATCCGCTGCGGTATCGAGCGCGAAATGTCCGCCATCCACGATGTGGATTTCGGCCTTCGCTACGTCGCGGCGATAGGATTCCGGCTCCGAAGGATCGAACGAGCTCTCATATTTGCCCCAGATCACCAGCAGACGTGGCTGCTTTTCGCGCATCCAAGCTTGCCACTTGGGATAATTTTCCACGTTGGTGCGGTAATCGTAGAAAAGGTCGCTTTGAATGTCCGCCTGCCCGGGCTGGTTGAGAAAATAATATTCATCGGTCCATAGATCTGGGTCATGGCGCTCTCCGTCGGGATCATCGCCGACGTGGCGCGCGCGTGTGGTCGGTAGCGACAAAAGATTGGTGCGCAGGGCGGCTTCATTCGGCGCGCGATCGGCCCAATACGCGCGGCGCGTCTTCCAATTCGCGCCTAAGCCTTCGTTGTGCGCGACGGCGTCCTGCACGATGAGTGCCTCGACGCGCTCGGGATGCGCGAGAATCATGCGAAAACCTACGGGGCCGCCGTAATCCTGCATGTACAGCGTGTAGCGCTTGAGCCCGACCGCTTCGGTGAAATGATTCATCACCTCAGCGATGTGATCGAACGTGTACGCGAATTTTTTCGGGTCGGGCCAGTCGCTGTGCCCGAAGCCCGGATAATCGGGCGCGACCATGTGATAGCGATCGGCGAGGCGGACGAACAGCGGATCGAACATGCGAGAGGACGACGGGAGGCCGTGCAGCAGGAGCAGCGTCGGCGCGTCGTTCGGACCGGCTTCGCGGTAGAAGATCGAGAGACCGTCAATCTGTATCGTGCGATGAGAGATTGGATTTTGCACGGGCTGCTGCCTTCCTTCGATTTGGCCCTGGGCTCGGGCCGGTTGTTGAAGTGTTGCGAGCATCAGGGAAGCCGCAAGCACGAAAATTTTTGATTCGACCTTCGCCGCCATATTCACTCCGTCTGAGAAAAGACGCTATCTGCTCGCTCCCGCGCAGCGATGCGCCTGCCTGTGAATCACGAAGAAGTAGATGTCTGGCACAGGGGATCGGATGCAGCATCGGCGATACTGCCAGGGAATACTCACCGTCGCGGGCAGCTCCACAACCGGGACGAAGGATTTTTGACTCCAGTGATATTGCCAGTCCACAGAACCAAAACGGTGGAGATGTTCGTCACGCTTGTCGGCCGCACGTGCAAATAACGCCTTGATTGAATTTCGCCCATTTGGATTATGATAGGCCGCCCGGAAGGACCGTCCCAGCTACCGGAAGCAAATCACATTTCAGGAGCCGCCATGGAGAAAGAACTCAGCCTCGAATTTCTGCGCACGGTCGAAAACGCGGCCATCGCTTCGGCGCGCACGATGGGCCAGGGAGATCGCTCGGGCTCCGACCAGGCCGCCGTGGAGGCCATGCGCACGGAAATGGATCGCGTGGGGATGGATGGCACGATTGTCATCGGTGAAGGCGAGCGCGACGAAGCGCCCATGCTCTTTATCGGCGAAAAAGTAGGCGCGGCGGTGCGCGACAAGACGCGCGAGTACCCCAAAGTGGACATCGCGGTGGATCCGCTGGAGGGCACCAACCTCTGCGCGACGGGCGAACCCGGCGCCATCGTCGTGCTGGCCGCGAGCGAGCATGGCGGCTTGCTGCACGCGCCCGATCTCTACATGGAAAAAATTATCGTGGGGCCGCCGGCGAAGGGCGCAATTGATCTGGACGCGCCGGTGAAAGACAACCTGCGCGCAATCGCCCGCCGCTACGATCGCGACGTCGAAGACCTGGTAATCGTGGTCCTGGACCGCCCGCGCCACGAAAAGCTGATCGCGGATATACGCAAGGCCGGCGCGCGCATTCGGCTGATTTCTGATGGCGATCTTTCCGCCGGCATTTCGGCGGCCGTGCGAGGCACTTCTGTGCATGCAGTCATGGGAACGGGCGGCGCGCCCGAAGGCGTGCTCACCGCGGCGGCGTTGCGCTGTTTGAACGGGCAAATCCTGGCGCGATTAGTAGTCTCGAAGCCAGAACATCTGGAACGCACCGCGGCGATGGGCATCAAAGACCCCAAACGCATTTACGAAACAGTAGATTTGGCGCCGGGCAAGAAAATCATCTTCGCGTGCACGGGCGTCACTGGAGGCGGTCTGCTGCATGGCGTGAATTTCTTCCGCGACGGAACGCGCACGCACTCGCTGATCATGACGCTCGAAGAAGCCGAAGTGCGCTTCATTGATTCCGTGCACCTCGACCGGCATCCAGGCGTGGAAGTGCGCTTCAACTAAGGCGTCTCAACTAAGAAGATGGCCCGGGAACACTGGAAACATATTCAAGCCCCCATGCGTATCTATAGGCGTCTAACATGCAAGGGGTGAAATATGTCTAGCGCGTCCGGACGCCCACCAGCCGCCATTCCACCGCAGCGCCGCGGCAACAACGCTGTATGGTGGATTCTGGGCATTGTCGCCGGCGGCATCGCGGTGATGGTGCTGTTCGGATTGGCGCTCGCCAGTTTGTTTATCCGCAACCTGCGCGTACACAATCAGGGCAATAACGTTGAGATTCAGACTCCCGTCGGCGCGATCAAAGTAAATAAAGATGTGCCGCGCGCCACCGGTTTGCCGGTCTATCCCGGCGCAAGTTCTGCCGACAAAGATAAAAATGCGCAAGTAGAGCTTTCGGCTGGCGATGGAGGAGTCGGAATCGCCGTCGAGCACTTCACTACCTCTGACGATTTAGACCTGGTGGACAAGTGGTACGGTCACCGGCTGGGTTCGAGTTTCCGGCGCGAAGAAAAACTTTCCAGTCATCCGATTCACGGCGTAACTGTTGACTCGGATACGGACATAGCATTCGTGGACGATCACGGCGACGGCGCGCGCGTGGTGGCGCTGACCAAGAAAGGCGACGGAGTAGATATCGTATTGTTTCGCGCCGCAAAGAAGGAAGCGCAGTAATCCCCAAGAACGCAGCCGCGACGCATTCCGCCCGGAAGCGACAAACCGCGAAGCAACAAGCCGGTCGAAACAACGCCACGCAATCGTGCTTCTGCGTTTCGCGCTGTCAGGTTCCCAACGCGCCGATCAAAACAACGAACACAAGTTTTCGTGGATTGGTATACGCGTGCGGATGCACTGTGCGTGCCGGCTCAGTCGTGCTGGCGCGAACGAAGTTCGGATCCTTCGGGACCGAGCCTGGCAGCCTGCCGATGCAGGCGTGCCAAGCCCTACCCAGAATCCGACCTGTCCATCAGGCGTTCCGCGCCATCCTGCCCATTTGCTACAACTAGCGGTGCAGCGCCGTCGCAGTATGGGGCATCTGCTGTTGCCGGCGGGGCATGTGGTGAGGCAACCGTTCCGCGGATTGCGGCGGCATCGGTCGCACGTGATTGGTGCTCACATGCTCGCTGATCGCCTGCAAACGCTTCAGGATGCCCTGCCACTGCGTCCAATCGAGCTGCCGCAGGTACGGGCGAAGTCCCTGAATGAAGGGATCTTCCAACACCGTCTCGCCATTTGTTTCCGGCACGAAGAAGCGGTTCAGTCCAACGCCCAGCGCTTCGGCAATCTTTTCCAGCGTGCCGAGACTAGGTGTCATCTGTCCGCTCTCGATCCGGGACAAATAGGAGCGAGATACGCGCGAGCGTGCCTGTAGCTGGCTCTGCGTCATGCCACGCGACTCGCGCAATTGTCTGATGCGCTGGCCGATGTTTTCCACAGTTTCGCGGTTTGGCCAGTTCTCAAACAGTTGGCGGTCGTCCCCCGGCAAATCCTGGGCTGACGGCGTCGGTATGACGAACGTCACCTTCGGGGGCAGCATACGCAGACAACGACGGCAGTTGTCCGTGCGTGTCCGGTATTGCACTAAACCGCATACCTGACATCGAAGTACTTCTCGATCCAAATCCATGCTCGCTTCTATGGCTTCTTTTTCCGCCACCGGTTCTCCTCACAGACTATTCCGGCGATGCGAAGGGGAGGAACGTCACAACAGGGGAAGGCAGAAACAGGCGCGGGAGCGATTCTCCACACGGTGCCATTTCTTGTCAAGCCCTTTTTCGTCCTCTAGCCGGAACCAGTCTGACTTCTTCGCCGCGGAGACCACAATCAGAAGCCGTTTCGCATCCCCCACGGCCCAAAAAGTGGTGCGACTTTTGTTCGCCCTCGCCGTTTCGCGTCCGCTAACGAGATGAACACAATGCCATTCAGCGTCATCCGCTGACGATTTGTGCTTGCAATTCTGTTGCCCACGCTTCGCGTCAGTTTTTCAGGCTCGTTCGGCCCATTTGCCGCTCGTTGCTCCGCAATTAGCGCCCGCAAACTGTTTGTGTTCAATGAATGAAGAGAACAAACACCGAATCGCTTGCCGCAACTACTCACTCGCCTCCGAAACTGTCTCAAAACAATACGTCTCATTTCGTCCGCGCGAGTCCGATTGAGACAATTCTGCCCTAAGTCCTATCGCTGAGCCGCACCGCTTGCCGCGTTGAGCTGAACGTAACCGGTGGTTCGTTCGGGATCACCAATTGCGAACATTTAGGCGCCCGCGATACGGCCATTCATTGGAGTCTTATTATCTGGCGGCTCAAATGCTCCCCGGATTTGGGCTTATCGCGAGTCTTTATACCCGATACTGGCCTATGGCAGGCTCTGGCGGCGCGGTTCTTTAATGGGGTAAACTCCGAACCGGAGAAAAATGCCAAATCGGGAAGAGTCCTGGGGTCTGCTGTGCGAGTACACGCAGGGTGACAGCCTCCGCAAGCACGCCTTGGCTGTAGAGGCTTGCGTTCGGGCTTACGCCCGCAAATTGGGTGCGGATGAAGAGCTGTGGGGCGTAACGGCGCTGCTCCACGATTTTGACTACGAGCGCTGGCCGAACGCAGCTCACCACCCGACGGAGGAGCATCCTTACGAAGGTTCGAAGATTCTGCGCGAGCGCGGCTACTCCGAAGAAATGATCCACGCCATTCTCGGCCATGCCGATTACTGCAACGTCGCGCGCACCTCGCCTCTGGACAAGACCCTGTTCGCCTGCGACGAGCTTGCCGGCTTTCTCACCGCCTGCGCGCTGATCAAGCCCAGCAAAAGCATCCACGAAGTCGAAACAGCTTCGGTGAAGAAGAAGCTGAAAGACAAGGCCTTCGCCCGCGGCGTCAATCGCGACGACGTTTACAAAGGCGCTGCGGAACTCGGCGTCCCTCTCGACGAGCACATCGCCTTCTGCATTGCAGCGCTGCGCGGCGTTGCGCCCGAGCTGGGCCTAAATGGCGTCGGCATCGTCGCCGCAACGTAACCGCTTATAAACTCAATTTTTTCCTAGGCGCGAGAGTCTATGACCCGCCCGCTACAATGTCCATGAGTGTGCATCCCCTTTTACCCGGCACGTTCAATGCGAAATGTGTAGCAGCCCGCCGCAGTGCTGCGCACGTGGATGTAATCCACATCTTCGCGGGCAAAGAGCCTCTCGATTCCTGCTTCCACGTTGCTGTTCTCGACGTACTCCACCGCTACCATCCGTCGGCCCCGCGCGTAGGCGTTCAATGTTCGCGGACTATTCCGCAACGCCGCCGGAAAACCGCCATCCTCGGGATATCGCTCGCACGCATCCGCGTGAATGTAAACCGGTCCCGGGAGCGGCAACGATTCGAGACCTTCGAACGCGTCATAAGTGAAGAGCGTAGCCTTCTCAGATCCGGACGGAATGATCTGCAGGCAGTGGCGGCACGGTGCGCCTTCGCCGGCGATCTCAGTATGTGCGGGATGCCCGTAGTGCGGGTCTTTGTTTGTGGTGCGAACGGCGTCGGCAATTTCCGTGAGTATCGCGACTACGCGTATCGGAATCATTTCTTGCTCCTCTTGCGAACTTGCAAAATGTGCTCGCTGCTTCATCGCTTGCACACGTACTTTGCCGCGGTTCAGAATTCACGGCCATCCGCTTCTCGCGCTCAAATTTTCTGCAAATATTTTCGTGACGAATTGTGTGCTAGAATCCCGCTTCCATGGAACGCGCCGGAAATTTTCTGGGTGGAATGCTGCGCCAATTGAAGCGTCCAGAGGCCGCGGTCGCGTGGCTTTCAGGTGTGTGGCCCAGCGTGGTGGGAAAGACACTCGCGCGGCACACGCGTCCGGTGCGCTGCCACAAGGGATGCCTGGAAGTAGCCGCCGACGGCAAGGCCTGGCAGAAACAGCTGCAGGAAATGAAAAGCGAGTTCTGCGCCCAAGTGAATAAAGCCTGGGGCAGCACGCTGGTACGCGACGTGATATTCGTTGCCGCCAAGCCTGGGCCGCGCCACATCTCTCACGAGCTGGACAACGAGCACACTCCCTTCATCCGCCGCCGCAAAGCCTGACCCCAGCCGCCACGATTTCCTTCGCGCGCGCGACGGCACTTGCGCTGAACCTCTTCTGTACTAAGATGGATGCCATGAATTTCCGACTGCTCACGATCGATCGCGCTGCCAGACTGCCGCTTTCCCGGTGCGTACATGAAAATTAGCCGCGAGGATGTACTGCGCGTCGCGCAACTCGCCCACTTGGAGCTGGCGCCCGAAGAAGTCGAGACCTACCGCGGCCAGCTCGACGAGATCCTCGCGTACGTTGGCAAGCTGCAGGAGCTTGACGTCTCTGGCGTCGAACCGATGACCCAAATGCGCCCTCACACCGCCGACGGCGCTGCGACTGTCGAAACTGAGCCAGAGCTGCGCGACGACATCGTGGCGCCTTGCAGTGTGGCCAATGCCGTACTGTCGGAGGCGCCTGACGCCGCCAAGCCGTTCTTCCGCGTCCCTAAGGTAATCGAGCGATGAGCGCCTCTCCCAGGTGGACTATCGGGACCGTACGCGACGCGCTCGTCGCCAAGAAAACCTCCGCCCGCGAGCTGGCTCAGGGCTTCTACGCCAAAATTGAGCGGCGCAACCCGGAGTTGAACGCCTTCCTAGCCCTCTGCCCCGAACGCGCCTATGCACAGGCTGACCGCGTGGATGCCGCCGTAGCCAAGGGACAGCCGCTCCCGCCATTGGCGGGGGTGCCAGTGGCAATCAAGGACGTGATCAGTACCCAAGGAGTCCGTACGACGTGCGGATCGAGGATTCTTGAGAACTATACGCCACCGTATGACGCCACAGCGATCGAGCGCCTCGAAAAAGCCGGTGCCGTAATCCTCGGAAAGACCAACTGCGATGAGTTTGCCATGGGAAGCTCGAATGAGAACTCAGCATACGGTTCAGTACGGAATCCAGCCGCTCTGGATCGAGTGCCAGGAGGCTCGAGCGGGGGATCGGCCGCAGCCGTGGCCGCAGGTCTGGCCGTGGTTTCACTCGGCACAGACACGGGCGGCTCCATCCGGCAGCCTGGAGCGTACTGCGGCATACCTGCACTGATGCCGACGTACGGACGCGTATCCAGGTACGGCCTGATCGCCTTCGCCTCCTCCCTCGACCGCATTGGCCCCTTCGCTTCAAACATCACTGACGCCTCGATCGTAATGTCGGTAATCGCCGGACACGACTCCAACGACTCAACGTCGGCGGCTGTCGGCGTACCCAACTACTCCGCCCAAATGGAAAAACCCATCGACGGCCTGCGAATTGGCGTTCCAGAGGACTACTTCGGCGCAGGCCTCGACCCGGAAGTGAAGGCCAAAGTGCAGGCTGGGATTGCCTTGCTGGAAAAGATGGGCTGCAAGCGTGTGCCGCTGAAAATGCCGCACACGGACTATGCGATAGCCACGTACTATATTGTTGCGACGGCAGAAGCCAGCTCGAACCTGGCGCGGTATGACGGCGTGCGCTACGGCCTGCGGGTCCAAGGGACCACGCTCATGGACATGTACCGCAAAACGCGCGAGCGAGGCTTCGGCCCCGAGGTCAAGCGCCGGATCATGCTGGGAACATATGCGCTGTCGTCGGGCTACTATGATGCGTATTATCTGCGCGCACAGAAAGTCCGAGCCCTGATCGCACGGGATTTCGCGCTCGCTTTCGAAAAGGTTGACGCGATCCTGACGCCGACCGCGCCCACGCCTGCATTCAAGCTAGGCGAAAAGACCGCTGATCCGCTGGCGATGTATCTCGCTGATATATATACAGTTACTGGGTCGCTCGCGGGCGTGCCAGGAATCTCAGTCCCCTGTGGAAAGACGGCGGCGGGCCTGCCCATCGGCATGCAAATCTTCGCCAGCCACTTCGGGGAAGGCCGCATCCTGCAACTAGCTCGCGCGTTTGAAAAGGCCGGTGGCTTCTCGATTTGAGGAGATGCGCCTTTGAAAGATCTAGCTCCGATCGTCCGGCACCTGCAAACCTCGCGCGCAGAACTTCTCGCCGCAGCTGAAGAAATCAGCGATCTGAGCTGGCGCGAATCCCCGGCCCCAGATTCCTGGTCCGCCGCCGAAGTGATCGCGCATTTGGCCATGGTCGAAGAACGCACTATTTTCGGCATGAAAAGGCTGCTGCGCACAACGCCCCAGCCGGTTTCGCTGCGCAAGCGCTTCCATTGGCCGTTGGCGATCGCCACTTGGAGGGGTCGCAAAGTGCGCACGCCAATTCCGCTGGATCCCGAGCGCGTACGCGACAAGCAAAAATCCTTCGCGGATTTAGCGGCTACGCGCGAAGCCACGCTTCAGTTTATCGAATCAACGCGCGGCAACGATGTAAGCGCCTATCATTTTGAGCATCCCTTTCTCGGCAACCTCAACATGTGCGAATGGTTCCGCACCATCGGTTACCACGAATTGCGCCATGCGAAACAAATCCGTGAACTTGTAGAAACATTCCACCATTAGACTTTCCTTTCCTGTTTGTGGCAAGAATGTGCAATTAAGGCCTTCGGAGGAAATTCGCCTGTTCTGGCGTCAAACCATAGAGAGAATGGGGGTTCGGCCGAGCCGTACCCTGAAGGGTTCTAGCCGCATAGAACGGTCGGGCTATTGCATAGAGCTTAAGCGACATTTAAATTGCTGTGAGCATCGAATCAGGTAGGAGGCCGGCGATGGTGCGAATCAGAGTGAACCAGAAAATCTTCACCGAAGACGAAGTGGTCTCCCTCACGGGCATCTGCACCGACCATCTGCGCAAGCTGGCGCAGAACAAGCACCTGGGCACGATCGCGCGCGCCGCGGAAGCCGCCGGAGCCGAAGCCGAAAAGTGGCTTTTCTCGCACTCCGATCTGATGATCCTCACCGTGCTGCAACCGCGCTGCGACCACTAGTCGAGGGTTACGAAACATCGTCGCTAATCGTTGCCACGAAATTCGGAGTTTAGAAACGCGTGTTTTGGGCCTTCCGGTACGCTGGAAGGCCATTTTTTTGCCCGTCTCACCGGATGTTGTGCCTTCCGTGCGCTCAAGCTATTCTTGCAACGCTCAACCCTAGGTCTGAAATTTGCATCTAGGTGTGTGGGGGGCAACGCGCCCGAGCCAGGCACGATAAAGCTCAAAGACGTAGCCCGCGGATGCCGTCGAAACCAAAATTCGAACGATTTACGCAGCGCCTGACTGGTGCGGTCGTGCGCTTCGGTTTCGCATTGCTGCTGCTGTGCCCGACGCTTTGCGCACAAACTCCCGCGAATCCGCCGGCCGCCAGCGCCGGTTCGCCCACAGCTTCGGCGCCGGCACCAGATGCCCCGGAAACAGGCCTGCCCACCGGCAAGAAGCTGATGCTCAAGGACGGCAGCTTCCAACTGGTCCGCGAGTACGAAGTGGACGGCGATCGCGTGCGTTATTTCAGCATTGACCAGCGCGATTGGGAAGAGATCCCCGCGTCGCTGGTGGATTGGGACGCCACCAAGAAAAACGCGGCAGACGAGGCAGCGCGCAAGGCCGCACTGATCGCAAAAGTGCACGCAGCGGAAGTGGCGCGGCACGCCGACGCCATGGACGTGGACGCCAGCATCGAGATCGCGCCGAACGTATTCTTGCCGCCGGGCGACGGACTTTTTGAGTTTGACGGAAAGGCCGTCTATCCGCTGTCGCAAGCCGAAGCGGACATGAAATTCAGCAAGACGCAAATGCTGAAACAGGTACTGATCCCGGTGCCGATCGTCCCCACGCGCCACACCATCTCTCTGCGCGGCACGCGCGCGAAATTCCGGCTGAAAAGCACGCAGACCGAGTTCTACATGCGCACGGCCGATGGGCGCGAGCCGCAATTGGACTTGATCCGGGCGAAGGTGAAGGGCGACAAGCGCGACCTGGAGAATCTGGACGAACTTTTTAAGACGCAGGCCATGACCGGACTAATATCGATCCCTATTCAGCGATGGGAGATTGCGCACGGCGTGTATCGCTTCACTTTGGGCGCGAGTCTAGAACCGGGTGAATACGCGATGGCGGAAGTAGTGCCAGGCGGAGCGACGAGCCTGTATTTCTGGGATTTCGGCGTGGACGGAAATTCCAATCCACCGGCGAGCACCAAGCCGAAGTAAAAATAGAAGTAGCTGAGAACGCGGAACAGCTCGACGCTGCGGCTAGTTGCCTGCGGCGGTTTGCGGCGGCAGCAATTCGGTGAGCAGCGTGGCCAGCGCGGCGATGTGAAACGGTTTTTGCAGCACGGAAGCGCCCTTCTCCGTAAAATGCGCCACCGTGGTGGAATCCAGCAGCGCACCGCTCATGAAAACAAATCTCGGAGCAGAAGTTCCCGGCCGCGGCTGAACCCGCTTGAAGAATTCTTCGCCATTCATACCCGGCAGATTGAAATCGCAAAGCACAAAATCGTAGCTGTGCGCGGCCAGATGCGGCAGCGCCTCTTCGGAACTGGACGCGCCCTCCACCGTCATGCCGCGCGCCGAAAGCCCTTCCTGTACGATCTCGCGGATACTTTCTTCGTCGTCCACCACGTACACGGAATGCCCACGCAACGCTCCCGAGCCCGCCGGAGCAGCAACCGCGGGCCGGACTGCAAGCGGCGGCGCGCTGATTTCTTCCACATATTCCGGCAGCCACACGCGAAATTCCGCGCCCTTCCCGGGTGCGGATTGCACTTCGATGGATCCGCCATGTTCCTTGATGATGGCCGTGCAAATCGCCAGGCCCAGGCCCGTGCCGCCGCCCGGACGCTTGGTGGTGAAGAACGGGTCGAAAATTTTGCTGATGTTTTCCGCAGAGATGCCTGGGCCGTCGTCAGCGAATACAAAGGCGATCTTGCCGTCGCTATGTTCGACGGAGACGCGCAACGCGCCACGCTCGCCGTGGCTGGTGATGGCCTGCTCGGCGTTGACGATTAGATTCACGAAGACCTGGTGCAATAGTTTGGGATCGGCTTCCAGCGCGAGACCCGCGGGCGGCGGCGCCAGTTCGATCGAAACATTTTTCTGCGACAGCGCAGCGCGCTGCTGATCAATCGCCGCCTGCAGCGCTTCTTCCGGACGCATTTTCTTGCGTGCCAGCGCGGAGGGTCGCGCATACGCCAGCAAGTTCTGCACAATCACGGCTGCGCGGCGCGCCTGCTTCAATATGATTTCCGTCTGGCGGCGCGTGGCGTCATCCGGGGCGCGCTCGCGCAATAAATCGCTGACACCCAGAATCGCCGTGAGTGGATTATTCAGCTCGTGCGCCACGCCGGACATCATTTCGCCCATGGCGGCGAGTTTTTCCTTCTGCAGGTTCTGCTTTTCCGCGGCTTTCGATTCGGTGACGTCGCGCGCCGAGGCCACCACGCCATTGATTTTGCCCGTCGCGTCAAAAAGCGGGCTGGCGCTGGCGCGCATCGAGCGCCAGGTACCGTCAACGTGCTTGGTGCGATAGTCGAACTGCGCATTGGCGGTGCGACCGCTCATGAGATTGGCAAAAACCTCGCGTAGTTGCAGCACTTCGTCGCGGTGAATTTGCTCGCTGAGCAGCTTGCCCACCAGCTGCTGCGCCGGATGCCCCAAAATATCTTCCACGCGCGGGCTGACGAAAGTGAAGCGGCCCTCGAAATCCATCACCGCGATCATGTCTGGAAAGCTGGCCACCAGGCGGCGCACGAACTCCTGTTCCTGGTGCAGGCGCGCTTCGATTTCAATGCGCTCGGTGATATCCACCAGCGTGCCTTGCATGCGAATGGTGCGCCCAAAAGTGTCGCGAATCGCGAATCCGGAAGCGAGGCAATGAATGAGCGCGCCGTCCTTGCGGCGGTACATCACGTCCACGTCCTGCACCGCGCCTTGATAGACCACCTGATGCACCAGCGCGTCGCGTTGCGCCGGATCAGCATAAATTTCGCGGAAATTCAGTTTCTTCAGCTCTTCTTTGGTCTCGTATCCCAACATGCGCACCAGGGCGGGATTGGCATCGAGCAGCGTGCCTTCGGGGGTGGTGAAGAAAATTCCTTCGCGCAGCGATTCGAACAGCTCCGTGAAACGAATCTCGGATTCGTGCTGCGAGGTCACGTCGCGCACCCAGCCGCTCACGGACGTTATCTGGTAGTCGTCGGTCACAGCCTGCAGCCAGCAATCGTAGAAGCGTCGCCGCGGATCGCACTTCAACTGAATCGTAATTCGTCCGGCCCAATGCCCTTTCTGCAGAAAGGCGTCGCGGCCGGCGATGGCTTCGGCCATCGTGGGCACGGCGATGAATTCTTCCAGCCGGTGGCCGATCAAATCCTGAAACGAGACGCCCAGAATTTCCACGAAGCGGCGGTTCGCGACGCGAATTTCGCCATCGAGCGCGATCGTGAAAACCGCGTGGTCCAGGCTGTCAATCAGCTCACGGTAATTCAGCTGCGAGCGCGAAATCACTTCGACGAGTTTCTGGAACTGCGCTTCGGTAGAAGCGCCCGCGGCACCCTGCGGCAGCGCCGGTTCTGGCGCCGGCTGAACCGCGGGTTTCGACGCCCGTGGCGGCGATTGATCTGAGATTCGTTTGGACATGCGGGTATCCGCGCGCCTTCTCCGCAGAGAAAGCCACAATGCTCCATTCTTCCCATCAATTTTACTGAGAGGGCGCGCCACAGAGGAAAAGAAAGCGGCGGCGTATGCCAAGTTACATAACAGGCCGGAAGGACAGGCTGTGCGCAAAAAAAAAGGACGCCGCGAAAGATCGCAGCGCCCCTTTGGTTGAATTGTAAATCGCGGCTAGCTTTCGGCCACCGCGTCCGTGTCCTTGCGCAGGAAATCCAGCGCTGCCGCTTCCTCCGGGGTAAGCTCCGGCTCCATGGACTCCGGCTCTTCCTTCGGGATTTCGGTGAGGAGCTGAATGTTGCGGTACCGCTCCAACCCCGTGCCCGCGGGAATCAACCGGCCCATGATCACGTTTTCCTTCAAGCCCCGCAGGTAATCCACCTTCCCGGAAATCGCCGCTTCGGTAAGAACGCGCGTCGTCTCCTGGAAGCTGGCCGCGGAAATGAACGAATCCGTGGACAGCGACGCCTTGGTGATGCCGAGGAGCAAAGGACGCCCGGTAGCCGGCCGCCCGCCATCGCGGATCACACGGTCGTTCTCTTCGCGGAAGCGGAACTTGTCCACCTGCTCCTCGAGAAGGAACGTCGTATCGCCCACGTCCTCGACCTTCACCCAGCGCATCATCTGCCGCACGATGCACTCGATGTGCTTGTCGTTGATGTTCACGCCCTGCAACCGGTAAACCTCTTGAATCGAGTTCACCAGGTACGCCTGCGTGTACTTTTCACCGAGGACGGCAAGAATGTCGTGCGGGTTCAGCGGACCGTCAATCAACGGTTCGCCGGCCGCAACGTGTTCGCCTTCCTGCACGTTGATGTGCACGCCGCGCGAGATCGAATATTCCTTGATCGTCTGCGCAACGCCCTTGCCGTCTTCGCTTTCGACGTAAATCTTGCGCTGGCCCTTGACGATTTCGCCGTACTTCACGACGCCGTCAATTTCGCTGATGACCGCGGGATCCTTCGGCTTGCGCGTTTCGAACAATTCCACGACGCGCGGCAAACCTCCGGTGATGTCCTTGGTCTTGGTCGTCTCGCGCGGGATCTTCGCCAGCACGTCGCCGGGTTGGACCTCGTCGCCATCCACCACCATCAAGTGAGCGCGGGACGGCATCAAGTATTTCTTGGTGCGGCCCTGTGCTCCGCGGATCAAGATCGTCGGCTGGTGCTTTTCATCACCCGGCGGCAGCGTCACGACCAGCTGCGACAACCCAGTGACTTCGTCCACCTGCTCTTCAATCGTGATGCCCGCTTGTAAATCCTTGAACTGCACCGATCCGGCAGTTTCCGTGAGAATCGAGAACGTGTAGGGATCCCACTCGACCATCGTCTGGCCCAGCGTGACCGGCTGCCCGTCCTCAACCTTCAAGCGCGCGCCATAAACCACATGGTGCCGCTCCTTTTCACGGCCCTTTTCGTCAACCACGGCGATCAAGCCCGAACGATTCATGGAAACAATCTGCTTGCCGCGGCCTTCGACTACTTTCAGGTCAATGAACTTCACGAAGCCGTTGTTACGCGCTTCCACTTTGGATTGTTCGGTGACGCGAGTAGCCGTGCCGCCGATGTGGAACGTGCGCATGGTCAACTGCGTGCCGGGTTCGCCGATGGACTGCGCCGCAATCACGCCGATGGCCTCGCCCATTTCCACGAAGCGTCCGGTGGCCAGGTTGCGGCCGTAGCAACGTCCGCAAACTCCGCGCCGTGATTCGCAGGTCAACACTGAGCGAATCTTCACGCGCTCGATGCCGGCTGCTTGAATCGAGTTGGCCAGTTCTTCGGTGATTTCCTGGTTGATCTCGACGATCACGTTGCCTTCGTAGTCCTTGATCTTCTCCAGTGACACGCGGCCCACCACGCGGTCGCGCAACGGCTCGACTTCTACGCCGGCTTCCAAAATCGGCTCCACGTAAATGCCGTCCGCCGTGCCGCAGTCGAACTCATTGATGATCACGTCTTGCGCCACGTCCACCAGCCGCCGCGTCAGGTAGCCCGAATCGGCCGTCTTCAGCGCCGTATCGGCCAGACCCTTGCGCGCGCCGTGCGTCGAAATGAAGTACTGCAGCACGGTCAGTCCTTCGCGGAAGTTGGAAGTGATCGGCGTCTCGATGACTTCGCCCGAAGGCTTGGCCATCAATCCGCGCATGCCGGAAAGCTGGCGGATCTGCTGCTTCGATCCGCGCGCTCCGGAGTCGGCCATGACGTACACAGGGTTGATCACGCCCTGCTTGTCCTGCTCCTCGAGGGCCTTGAACATTTCGTCAGCCACTTTTTCCGTGACGTCCGACCAGATGGCAATGACCTTGTTGTAGCGTTCGCCGTTGGTGATCGCTCCGTCCAGATATTGCTGCTGGACTTTCACCACCTCATGCTCGGCCGTATCCACCAGCTTGAATTTCACGCTCGGGATGACCATGTCGCTGATGCCGATGGAAACTCCGGACTTCGTAGCGTACAGGAAGCCCAGCTCCTTCAGCTTATCCAGCGCCAGCACGGTCTTTTCCAGGCCGAAGCGCAGGTAGCAATATTGCACCAGCGCCTGCACGCCCTTCTTCTTCAGCAAGCCGTTGATGAACGGCATGTCGGTCGGCAGGTGATCGTTGAAGATCACCCGGCCAACCGTGGTGTGCAGGAACTGCCTGTTCAGATTCACCGGCTCGGTGTGCGAGACGTCCTGATCGTCGTATGCATTGGTCAGGTCAATCAATTCACCGGTGTAACGCATGCGAATCGGCGTCAGCAATTCCACTTCGTTCGCCTCCAGAGCCATCACAACTTCTTCCGGCGAGCCGAACGCGCGTCCTTCGCCTTTGGCCTGCGGCTTGGACTTGGTCATGTAATAGATTCCCAGGACCATGTCCTGCGTGGGCACCGCCAGCGGATAGCCATTGGCAGGCGACAAGATGTTGTGCGAGCTGAGCATCAACACCGACGCTTCCACTTGCGCTTCCGGAGACAGCGGAATGTGCACGGCCATCTGGTCGCCGTCGAAGTCCGCGTTAAACGCGGTGCAAACCAGCGGGTGAATGCGAATGGCCTTACCCTCCACCAACACCGGCTCGAATGCCTGAATGCCCAAGCGGTGCAGAGTGGGAGCTCGGTTCAGCAGCACGGGATGTTCGCGAATCACGTCTTCGAGAATGTCCCATACCACCGGTTCCTGCGCTTCCACCAATTCCTTGGCCTGCTTGATGGTGGTGCAGTGTCCTGCGGCTTCCAGCTTGTGATAAATGAACGGCTTGAAAAGTTCCAGCGCCATTTTCTTCGGCAGACCACACTGGTGCAGCTTCAGTTCGGGGCCGACGACGATTACCGAACGTCCCGAGTAGTCCACGCGCTTGCCCAGCAAGTTCTGGCGGAAACGGCCTTGCTTGCCCTTCAGCGTGTCAGACAGCGACTTGAGCGGGCGATTGTTTGTGCCGCGCAGGACGCGTCCACGGCGGCCGTTATCAAACAGGGCGTCGACCGCTTCCTGCAGCATGCGCTTTTCGTTGCGTACGATCACGTCCGGCGCGTGCAATTCCATCAGCTTCTTCAACCGGTTGTTGCGGTTGATCACGCGGCGATACAGATCGTTCAAGTCCGAGGTGGCGAAACGTCCGCCATCCAGAGGCACCAGCGGACGCAGCTCGGGTGGCAGCACCGGAATTACATCCAGAATCATCCACTCCGGCTTGTTGCCACTCTTGCGGAATGCTTCCAGCACCTTCAGCCGCTTGGCGAACTTAATCCGCTTCTGCAGGCTCGGGTCAATCTTCATCTTCTCGCGCAATTCTTCTGACAGCTTGTCCACTTCCACGCGGCGCAGCAATTCCTTAATCGCTTCCGCGCCCATCCCGTAGGTGAACTTTCCGGGATATTCCTTCTGCAGCTCGCGCAGCTTGTCTTCGGGAATGATGTCCTTCTGTTTCAGTCCCAGCACTTCGCCGGGATCGATGCAGACGAACGTCTCGAAGTACAGAATGTGCTCCAGGTCGCGCATCGTGATGTCCAGCAAGTAGCCGATGCGGCTGGGCAGACCCTTGAAAAACCAGACATGCGAGCAGGGCGAAGCCAGCTCGATGTGGCCCAGGCGCTCGCGGCGCACTTTGCTCAGAGTCACTTCCACGCCGCACTTGTCGCAGATCACTCCGCGATGCTTCATGCGCTTGTACTTGCCGCACAAACATTCCCAGTCCGTGACGGGGCCGAAAATCTTGGCGCAGAACAATCCGTCGCGTTCCGGTTTGAAGGTGCGGTAATTGATGGTCTCCGGCTTGGTCACTTCACCATGCGACCAGGAACGGATTTTTTCAGGACTCGCCAAGCTGATGCGAATGGAATCAAAATCCGCTATCTGGCTGGCGCGATCATACGGGCTCGATCGATACAAGGGCGATCCTCCTGTCCCGCGGAACGGGACCCAAATCCAGTAAAGCAAGAACAGTTACTAAGATATGTTGCGCTCCGCGGAATTTCTCCGCGGAGCGATTGCCTGCAGTTAGTCCGCCGCTTCCACTTTTTCCAGCTGCGGTTTTTGCCGCTTCATCAATTCGATGTCCAGGCACAAGGACTGCAACTCGCGCACGAGAACGTTGAAGGATTCCGGCACGCCAGGCTCAATTCCCGGCTCACCCTTCACAATGGCCTCGTAAATTTTCGCGCGGCCATATACGTCGTCGGACTTCGCGGTGAGCAATTCCTGGAGAATGTGCGCCGCGCCGTACGCTTCCAGCGCCCACACTTCCATTTCTCCGAATCGCTGTCCGCCGAATTGCGCCTTGCCGCCCAGCGGCTGCTGCGTGATCAGTGAGTAAGGCCCGATGGAGCGAGCGTGAATCTTGTCGTCCACCAAGTGCGACAGCTTGAGCATGTAGATGTAGCCCACGGTCACTTGCTGCGCGAACAGGTCGCCGGTCATGCCGTCGTAGAGCGAAATCTTGCCGCTTTCCGGCAGCTCGGTGAATTGCAGCAAGTGGCGGATGTCGCCTTCGCGCGCGCCGTCGAAAACAGGCGTCGCGAACGGAACACCGTCGCGGAAGCTATGCGCCAGGTCCAAGATCTCGTCGTCGTCCATGCCGGTGATCGTCTTCCAGACCGCCGTGGGACCAAACGCATCCTTGAACCATTTGCGCACGCCCTCTGCGCGCGTTTCCTTGTCGAGCAGCTTCCCGATTTTCTCGCCGAGCTCTTTCGAAGCCCAGCCCAGGTGCGTTTCGAGAATCTGTCCGACGTTCATACGTGAAGGAACGCCCAGCGGGTTCAGCACGATTTCCACCGGCGTGCCATCCGGCATGTAAGGCATGTCTTCCTTCGGAACGATGCGCGCGATCACGCCCTTGTTACCGTGGCGTCCGGCCATCTTGTCTCCGACGGAGAGCTTGCGCTTCATGGCGATATAGCACTTCACCAGCTTGATCACGCCCGGAGGCAGCTCGTCGCCCTTCTTCAGCTTGCCGATGCGCTCATCGGTGATTTTGCGCAGCACATCGATTTGCCGCGAGGTCATTTCTTCGACCTCGTCGATTTTTTCGATGAGCAGCGGGTCCTTGTCGTTAAGCCGCAGGCGCTTCAAGTTGCGCGTGGAGATCTTCTCCAGAATATCGCGCGTCAACTCGCTGCCCTTGGTCAGCAAACGCTTATTGGTGCGCTCGTCGTGCAGGTCGGCGGTCAACGTTTGTCCGCCCAGCAAGTCGTTCAAGCGCTTCAAGCGTTCGTCGGTGAGAATGCGGATTTCATCGGCCAGGTTCTTTTCGAGCTTGGCCACCTGCGCGGCTTCGATCGCCTTGTGGCGTTCGTCCTTCTCCGCGCCCTTGCGGCAGAAGATCTTTACGTCCACGATGGTGCCTTCGATGCCCGGCGGGCAATAGAGCGAAGCGTCACGCACGTCTCCGGCTTTTTCACCGAAAATCGCGCGCAGCAGCTTTTCTTCCGGCGTCAGCGTGGTTTCGCCCTTCGGCGTCACTTTGCCCACCAGAATGTCGCCCGGCTTCACCGTCGCGCCGATGCGGATTACGCCGCTCTCGTCCAGATTGCGCAGGAAGCTTTCGTTGATGTTGGGAATATCCCGCGTAATTTCCTCAGGACCCAGCTTCGTGTCACGCGCTTCGATTTCATACTCTTCGATGTGAATCGAAGTGTAGTAATCCTCTTCCACCAGCTTTTCGCTGACCAGAATCGCGTCCTCGAAGTTGTACCCGCGCCAGGGCACGAATGCCACCAGCACGTTGCGGCCTAGCGCGAGCTCGCCGCGATCCGTGCAAGGTCCGTCGGCCAGCACTTGCCCCTGCTTCACGCGGTCGCCCGCGCGAACCAGCGGCTTCTGGCTGATGCAGGTGTTCTGATTCGAACGTTTAAATTTAGTGAGGAGGTAGATGTCCGAACCGACTTCGCGGCTGAGTACGCCGGATTGATCGGATTCCACGCGCACGATCACACGTTCGGAGTCCACCTGGTCCACAATGCCATCGCGCTTGCACACGATGACGGCGCCCGAATCGCGAGCCGTAACGCGTTCCATTCCCGTGCCCACCAGAGGAGCGTCGCCACGAATCAGCGGCACCGCCTGGCGCTGCATGTTCGAGCCCATCAACGCGCGGTTGGCGTCGTCGTTCTCGAGGAACGGAATCAAGCTGGCGGCAACCGATACCAGCTGCTTCGGCGAGACGTCAATGTAATCAACTTCCTCGCGGCTCTTCAGCACGAAGTTGCCGGCCTGGCGGCAGTTCACCAGCTCGGTGGTGATGCGTTCCTTTTCATCGAGCGAAGCGTTGGCCTGCGCTACGACGTAGCGGTCTTCTTCCCAGGCCGAAAGATAGAAGCAATGCGCCGCCCACACGACGCGCCGCCGCTTCAGCTCTTCGTTGGCGTCTTCGACTTTTTCCTTCTCGACGATTTCCCCGGCCTTGAATTCGCTGTCGCCGGAGTTGACGATCTGCACGAAGTCAATCACGCGCCCATTCTTCACCTTGCGATACGGCGATTCGATGAAGCCGAACTCGTTGATGCGCGCGTAGGAAGAAAGCGAGCTGATCAAGCCGATGTTCGGGCCTTCCGGCGTTTCAATCGGGCAGATGCGGCCGTAGTGCGTCGGGTGCACGTCGCGGACTTCGAATCCCGCGCGTTCACGCGACAAACCGCCTGGTCCCAAGGCCGAAAGACGCCGCTTGTGCGTGATTTCGCTCAGCGGGTTGGTCTGGTCCATGAACTGCGAAAGCTGCGAGCTTCCGAAGAATTCGCGAATCGCCGCCATTACCGGCTTGGCGTTCACCAAATCGTGCGGCATGGCCGTAGACATCTCTTGGTACACGGACATCTTTTCCTTGATCGCGCGCTCCATGCGGACCAGCCCGATGCGGAACTGGTTTTCCAGAAGCTCGCCCACCGCGCGTACGCGGCGATTGCCCAAGTGGTCGATGTCGTCCACCGAGCCCACGTTCTTGCGCAGCTTCAACAAATACTTGATCGCCGCGACGAAGTCCGAAGGATCCAGCGTGCGCTTTTCCAGCGGAGTTTCCAAGCCCAGCTTGATGTTGAACTTCAGCCGGCCCACCTTGCTGAAATCGTACTTGCGCGCGTCGAAAAACATTCCATTGAAGAGGGCCGTCGCGGTTTCCAGCGTCGGAGGATCGCCCGGGCGCAACTTGCGGTAAATCTCGATCAGCGCTTCCTTCGGCGAACGGATCGAATCCTTTTCCAGCGTCCGCGTCACGATGATGCCGGTGTCGTCGCGGTCCGGGAAGCAGACGTCCACTTCCGTGATTCCAGCTTCGGCGATCGAAGCCCACATTTCCGCGGTGAGCGGCTTGTTGGCTTCGAGCAAAACTTCGCCGGTCTGGCGATTCACCAGTTCGCCCACGGTGACGGCGGTTTCCAGATCAGTCACGCCAATTTCGGCTTGGGTGACGCGCGCCTTCACCAGTTCCTTATAGAGTGGCTCGGTGATGCGCTTGTGCGCGCCCACCAGAGTCTCGCCGGATTTTGGGTGCTTGATTTCCTTGGTCAACTTGCGGTCGATCAAGCCTTCCGAAGCGTTCCAGTAAAGCTCGCCATCGCGCAGCGAGATGCGCTCCACTTGATAGAACGTGCGCAGGATGTCTTCGTTCGACTTCAATCCCAGCGCGCGCAGGAAAATCGAGCCGAGGAACTTGCGCTTGCGGTCAATGCGCACGTACAGGATGTTCTTGGTGTCGTACTCGAATTCCACCCACGATCCGCGGTAAGGAATAATCTTGCCGAGGAAGTAGCTGCGGTTGTTCGAAGTCTCAAAGAACACGCCTGGCGAACGGTGCAACTGGCTGACGATGACGCGTTCGGTCCCGTTAATGATGAACGTGCCGTTCTCGGTCATCAGCGGAATATCGCCGAAGAAAACTTCCTGCTCTTTGATATCGCGAATGGACTTCGCGCCCGTGTCCGGATCCTTGTCGTAAATCGTCAGGCGAATCGTCACCTTCAGGGGCGCGGAATAGGTCATGCCGCGTTCCTGGCATTCGTTCACGTCGTACTTCAGCTGCAGAGTGACCGGATCGCCGCACTTGTTGCAAAAAGTCGGAGTGTTCTTGTTGAACGTGCCGCACTTCGCGCACAGCACGTCGCCGGTCTTGTAAGGATTCGTGACGACCGAAGCTCCGCAATTGCGGCAGGTGGCGCGCAAGTGATGCAGGCCGCGCAAATGGCCGCACTTGCACTCCCAGTTCCCGATCGCGTAGTCCACGAAATCCAGCTGCGACAAGCCGCGAAAATCCTGTATCGGAAACACCGAGGCGAAGACCGACTGCAACCCGGAATCCTCCCGCTCGCTCGGCAGCAAATCCATCTGCAAAAACCGCTGATAAGACTTCTTCTGCACGTCAATCAGGTTCGGAATCTGCACCGTGGTCTTGATTTTTGCGAAGTCCAGGCGTGCTCGTTCCCGATTGGCGCGATTACCGTTGCGATTGCTCATGGACCATCCTTAAATATAAATTCATGCCGGAAATGACGTTGCGGATAGACACCCGCCCCGTCAGTCCGGGAAGGACGTATTGTGAGGTACCAGGATCCTCAGGAGTGCGCGCGTACGCGAATTCCTTCGCGGCCCGTCCGCAATGCTTTCGCGGGCCGCACCGCCAGGCGTTACTTGACTTCGACTTTCGCGCCGGCGTCTTCGAATTTCTTCTTGATGGTGGCCGCTTCTTCTTTGTTGACGCCCTCTTTCACAGTCTTGGGAGCGCCATCCACCAGATCCTTGGCTTCTTTCAAGCCCAGGCTGGTGACTTCGCGGACCGCCTTGATCACGTTGATCTTGTTGGCTCCGACTTCGGTGAGAACGACGGCAAATTCCGTCTTCTCTTCCGCCGCTGGCGCGCCTGCGCCACCGCCGCCGGCTACCATTACCGGCGCTGCCGCTGCCGCCGATACTCCGAACGCTTCTTCCATTTTCTTTACCAGGTCAGAAGCTTCGAGCAGCGTTAGACCCTTGATTTCTTCCAGGATTGTTTCCACTTTGCTGGCCATTGCTGTTTCCTATCCTCCTCCGAATTGAAAAA
>CAWBPZ010000013.1:0-130729 GCA_963790855.1 uncultured Acidobacteriota bacterium | reverse complement strand
AGGAGTTGGGGGTCCCTTGAACCATCTGTGTAGATGAACTCGTAACGGTTTGGAGGCCGTCGTCTTCAACCATGCTGGCCATTCCGCCGCAAGATGCTATAAGAGTTTTATGCTGCCATCCGCGCGATTCGCTCAAGTTGTTTTCGGCTTCTTGTTGTCGATTGTGCTTACCCAGGCGGCTTCCCAAAGCGCAATGCCCGCTCAAGCGCGTGTTCGCATGACGCAGGATCAGCTCTGTTGCATTACCTCAAATGCCGTGAGTCCCGTTTACCCCAGAGAAGCTCGGCTCGCGGGGATTCAAGGGGAAGTGAAACTCTTCCTGGTAATTGGTGAACACAATTCCATCGCCGAGTTGCAAGCCATTTCCGGTGATCCACTACTCATTGAGTCGACGATGAAGGCAGTTCGTCAATGGCATTTCATGATCGGAGGCTACCCGGTAGGAGCGCTCAGGGAGACAGAAGTCCCGATTACCTTTGCCTTCAAGATCGAAGATGTGCCCAAGCCTGCCTATTTGCATCTAAGCGATGGCAAAGTGATTCGGGCGGACAGCGTTCGTGAGTTTACCGACCGCATGGAATATACAGTTGGCGGCCGCACTCATCAAATATCCCCAGACTCCGTCACCGACATCAATGCATGCGCTCGTGTTTCGATTATCACTAAACCCAAAGACACAGAAGACGATTGTATCCCTAGCGGCGGACCTTCTTTCCTCATCCGCGCCATTCCCTTGCTGCCCGCCGTAGACGCGGGCCACGCTGATCGTCGTTGACCGTGGAGCGGGTTCTCATTGGTGGAGTCGAGGTGTGACGCGGTGGTTTAGGTTCAGCCTATCCGTTGCCGACTCTTTCGTCTGTCGGTGCCTCAGTAGCTGGACCTTGCGTCCGTCTTCACACCCCGCTCATCGAACCGGACTTGCGGATTGCCCGCATCCGGCTCTCGGAGAAAGTCTCACGATGTCGCCCACGGAAAACTGCGGGTCCGTCTGGTGAGACGGGCGAGGCCCAGTTTATCGTGGAGAATGGCGTCCGAGAACCTCTGGCTCACCTGCCACGAAATACTGTGCTTTCTACGCAGCCACTGACGCAGCCTCTTGCAGGCATGACTGTCCACTGCCCGATAGGCTTTGCTGACTGGCCCTAGACAGAAGTAGTTGGCCCATCCCATCATCACGCGATTGAGCTTTGCTACCACCATCCCCTGGTCCAGCAGGATTTGATCCCGTCCGGTCAGCTCGCTAATCGTCTCGCAGAGGCGGAGCACCCGCTTCTGCGAGGGAACCGTACTACGGGGCGGGAACAAATGCTCTACGTTCTCCTCGGCGCCACCGGATTGCGATTCGGAGAAGCGTTCGGGCTAGAAATTAACAAGCACTTCTCGGACGATTTCTCCACGTTGTACATCCGGCAGAAAGTATGGAGCGGACACGTTCAATCGTTTCTGAAAACCGACAGCGGCGTTCGGGACGTGGATCTTCATCCCTCCATTGCTGCGATGCTCAAGAGGTTCATTGGGAACCGGACTTCGGGCTACCTGTTTCACGCGAAGAGCGGATTCCCGTTACTGCAGTCGAACGTCTTGAGGCTTTCCTTGCATCCGCTTCTCAAAAGTGTGGGGCAACCGAAATCCGGAGCTCACGCATTTCGGCGATTCCGCGCGACATGGCTAAGGAAGCAGCGTGCCCCAGAAGACTTGATTCGTTTCTGGCTCGGCCATGCAAACAAGAGCGTCACAGACCTGTACAGCAAGTTGAAGGAAGACGTGACGTTGCGCAAAAAAGTCGCCGAAGAGGTAGGGATCGGTTTTGAACTTCCGGCCGAAAAGCCCGGAGTTGCACCCTAATGCACCCACAGGGAGGTTTTGTCACACGTTGCGTAAGTGATTTTGATTCACGAAGAAGAATGGCTCCCCGGGCTAGATTCGAACTAGCAACCCTTCGGTTAACAGCCGAATGCTCTACCATTGAGCTACCGGGGAACTGTTTTGTTACCGGCTGGTTCAAAACATCTTACGACAGCGGTGCTTCTTGCGCAAATGGCGACTTCACGCGCAAGGCTCGATAGACGCCGCCCTCCAGACGCCGTCCGCGATTCGAGAGTGCAAGTTTACCGCGCACAACGAATCTATCGGGGGCCGCTCGGGTTCCGGTGGCGAGCAATGAGTGCCCGCAACGTTTCGAGTTTGCATAAAATCCGCTGCCCAAATTACACCTCGTAAGCGACAATAGCGTGTCGTCAACGTGGAATATTCCCCAGCGCACGCGCTTTTATCTGCCGCCCATGGAGCGCGTTTCCGTTGCACGATTGGTTTCACGGCTGTGTGAATGTGCGTGGATTGGACGCGCGGAACGTGTAGGATTTCTTTCTTCAACGCACGGGACCATATGGCTTCGCTCCGATTCTGCCTGCAGCGATTCACGGCGGGGCAATGGCATCGCTATAACAGCTTAACGACCCGGCGAATACTAAGAGGTACAAGAATTGATGGCTGAAAGTTCAGACCCCGCTCAGCAGTTCCCGAACTTGCCGGCGCGCATTCTGGGGCTGGCGCGCCTTTCTTACAATGTATGGTGGAGCTGGCACCGCGAAGCGCGCGAACTATTCCCTGCGCTCGATCAGCAGGCCTGGCGCGAAAGCGACCACAATCCATTGCGCATGCTCGCGCTGGTGCCGCAGCAAACTCTGGACAGTGCCGCGTGCGACGCAGAGTTTCTGGAACGATTTGACGCGGTGATGGCGGAGTTCGACGCCAACATCGCATCGCAAACCGGCTGGTTCACGACCGAATACGGAACGCCGCAAAACCCGCTGGCGTATTTTTCCGCCGAGTATGCTTTCCATCATTCCCTACCGCTTTATGCCGGCGGGCTGGGCGTACTGGCAGGAGATTACATCAAGGAATGCAGCGACCTCGCCATTCCCATGGTCGCGGTGGGCCTGATTTATTCGCGCGGTTATCTTTCGCAAAAAATACGCGACGACGGCTGGCAGGAAGACGACGAGAAGACGCTGGATCGAACTTACGATCCTGTCAAGCTGGTGCTCAACGAAAACAACGAGCCCCTGCGAGTTCAGGTTCCGTTCTTTGAGCCTCCCGTTCATGTGCTCGTGTGGCGCGCGGATATCGGCCGCGTCCCCGTCTATCTGCTCGACACCGAAGTGGAAACGAATCAGCCCTGGGATCGCGCCATCGCTCATCGGCTCTACACCAACGATCCTGAGCAGCGCTTGCGGCAGGAAATCGTACTGGGAATCGGCGGAATGTGCGTCCTGAAAGCCTTGGGAATTCAACCGGCGGCTGTACACATCAATGAAGGGCATCCGGCATTCGCGTTTTTGGAACGTGCGCGCGGACTGGTGGAAACCGGGTCGACCTTCGAAGCGGCGGTCGCGAAGATTCGGGAAACTTCCGTCTTTACCACGCATACGCCGCTATCGGCCGGCACGGATGTCTTCCCGTTTCCCTTGTTCGAAAAATATTTCAGCAGCCACTACGATAAATTCGGCACCGACCGCAATGGCTTGTTGCAGCTGGGAACCAATCCCGCGAACCCTGATGCCGGATTTAACATGACTGTGTTCGCGCTGCGCATGTCTAATTTTTGCAACGCAGTCAGCAAGAAACACGGCGAGGTGGCCAGGGAAATGTGGAAAAGCATCTGGCCGGAGAAAAAACTCGAGGACGTCCCCATCATGGCCATCACCAACGGCGTCCATCTGCTCACATGGATGGACCCCGAGTGGCTGCAGCCGCTGTTCGCCCAATACGTCAGCCCCGGCTGGATCCGCGACCAGGACCAATTGAAAATGTGGGAATCCGTTGAAAATATTCCGGACGAAGAGCTTTGGTCGTCGCATAACCGGCTGAAAGTTGTACTGATTGACGAAATCAACGAACGTGCGCGCGAAGAATGGCAAAAAAAACGCGTGCGCGCCGAAAGTGTGATTGCGTTTGGCGCGTTGCTCGATCCTGAAATTCTGACGATCGGTTTTGCGCGGCGGTTTACGAGCTATAAGCGGCCGGACCTGATCCTTCATGATCTGGATCGCTTAAAGCTCCTTCTGACCAATCCCTTGCAGCCCGTGCAGATTATTTTCGCGGGAAAGGCCCATCCCTCCGACATCGCCGGAGCGCAGCTCATTCAAAAAGTGTTCCAACTGGCGCGCGATCCGAATTTTGCCGCGCGCATCGCCTTCGTCGAAAATTACGATCAACATCTGGCGGCGCGCATGGTGCGTGGCGTGGATATGTGGCTGAATAATCCATTGCCTCCGCTGGAAGCCAGCGGCACCAGCGGTATGAAGGCGGGCGCTAACGGCGTCCCGAGCATTTCCATTCTCGACGGTTGGTGGCTCGAAGGCTACAACGGCGCAAACGGCTGGGCGTTTGGTGGTGAAGCGGGCGACGGTGATCGCACCGCCGCAGATGCCGATGCGCTTTATCGCCTGCTGGAGGAAAAAATCATTCCGCTCTACTACCGGCGGCCGGACGATGAAGTTCCTCACGACTACGTGCGCGTCATGAAAGCGGCGATCAAAAGCGTGGCGCCGCAGTTTAGTTCGCGGCGCATGCTGAAGGAATATGTCCGCCAGTTCTACGTGAAAGCATTGGGAGTGACGAAATCGTAGCGCGATAACCAGAGTTATTGCAGTTTTTGCGTAGCGGCGTCGTGGCAGATCAAATTTTCGAAAATCGCCAGCACGTGTTGGCGGTACTGCACGATTCGTTCCAGCAGCGGCCGTAGTTGCGGCTCGCGCACGGTTTCCTTGTCCCATTTCGCCAAAACGATTGCAGGGACCTGTATGTCCTTGCGCAGTTCCTCAGCCGAATGTCCGCGCAGAAAGAGGCCATAGAAAAAGGCCGCCTCGCGCTGCGGATATTCAAATTCCTGCAGCGGGTCTTCGATCGGGTTTGCCAGCGTCGCCATATCGGAAAATCGCAGTTTACAGATTTCAACGCTGCCGTCAAGAGTCCACGGCGCGAAATAGCAAATAAATATCTCAGCGCGTTCCATCATTGGACGACGCATGTGGAACGAAAGTTGCTACCAATCAGCTGTTTCGGTTGAGATCACCCAGCAGACGCGGTCCGGCGAATCGCCTGCTAGAAACGACAGGGCGGCCTGAATCGCCGTGGTGCTGCAAGCGTAACAGAATCAATACGTCATAGCCGGAAACGGCCGCTGATGCTCGGTTACACACTTTCTTCGAAACTTACCGCCATTGGAGGGGTTTGACTACTGTGGCCGATAGCTCGGCGTGCCGATTGGGACACACCCCAGGCTGCCGCGCCATATTTGTCCTAAATATGTACCCCCGCGAGAAGGCTTGGGCCCCCGAGCCTTCTCTCTTTTTTCCGTGCCCGCTTTGTAACGTTGCTCATTCGCGTCGCCGCGCGTTTCGCGCGAAATTTTCAGCCGCCTGAAACGTATCATTTATAGGAGCTACAGAATGAGTAGTCAAATCATTCGTAAAATAATTGGAGCAAGCATGGACAAGAAATTCGCACTGGTTTTGCTGACGGCCGCGACGTCTTTCTTCGTGGCGTCTGTGCCTGCGCAGCAATCTCAGAGTGCCCCGTCTTCGCGTGCGCAAGCTCACGATTCCATGGCAGGCATGGATATGAGCCAACACGATTCCGACAAAAACCCCGACGCCACCAAGGCCGCGAACGATGCCATGTCCGATCACGATATGGACGAAAGCATGAGCGCGCACATGTATATGACCACGCTGCGGCCAGCGAATCCTGCCGATGAGAGGCGCGCCGCGGAAATACTCGCGCAGCTGCGCCCCGCGATTGAAAAATATAAGGATTATCGCGTGGCCCTAGCCGAAGGCTTCAAGATTTTCGGGCCCAACGTTCCGCAGCCGATATATCACTTCACGAATTACGCTTACGGTTTTGAAGCTGCCTTCGAGTTCGACCCGACGCGTCCGACGTCTTTGCTCTACAAGAAAACCGGTGACGGCTATGAGCTGGTAGGCGCGATGTTCACCGATCGCAAATTGGCCAGCGAAGACGATTTGAACACGCGCGTACCTCTCAGCATCGCTCGCTGGCACAAGCACACCAACCTGTGCCTTCCTCCGAAGGGCACTGCCTGGCAACAAGCGAATTTCAAAGAGTTCGGACTTAAAGGCTCGATCGCAACTCAGGAAGCGTGTGAACAAGCCGGTGGCCGTTGGTACCCGCAGATCTTCGGCTGGATGGTTCATGTATATCCCTACGAAAGCGACCCGGCGAAGGTCTGGGCCCACTAGTTTCTGTGCTGCGCCATGGCTGCGCGCGCGTGGAAACCGGTGGCCAAATCTAGCCTTGCGATTGTTCGGAGGTTTGTGTAGCCTAGTGGCTGTGAAAGGTAACACCCATTCCGCGAGCACTGTGCGCGTCTGTAGCTGTTGTTGTACAGAGATGCGCGCATGTGTCTGCCGAGAGGGTGGGTAACCCAAAAATCTAAGTAAGCGCACTCCAGGATTTAATCAACCCACCACCGGAAGACCCGGTCGGTGGGTTTTTTGTTTTTACGGCGGAAAAAATGAGCTTTGCATCGGAAGAAGTCTTACAACAACCAGAACGTCCGGCGGTCGCGCGCGCGCAAAGCGTGCCTGCGGCGCCCGCCGCTCTGAGCCACCTGAAAGCGCTCGAGGCGGAGAGCATCTACATTCTGCGCGAAGCGGCGGCCGAGTTTGCGCGCCCCGTGATGCTCTATTCCATCGGGAAAGATTCTTCCGTGATGTTGCGGCTCGCGCAGAAGGCATTCTTTCCCGGGAAAATTCCGTTCCCTCTGCTGCACATCGATACCAGTTACAAGTTTCCGGAAATGATTCAGTTTCGCGATTGGTACGCGCAGCACATCGGCGCGGAACTGATCGTGCACCAAAACCGCGAAGCGCTCGCTGCGGGCACCAATCCCTTTTCGCTGGGCACACAGAAATGCTGCGGCTTGCTGAAAACGAAATCTCTGCTCGATGCGTTGGCCGAAGGCGGGTTCGATGCCGCGTTTGGCGGTGCACGCCGCGACGAAGAAAAATCCCGCGCCAAAGAGCGGATTTATTCGTTCCGCGACGCGCAGGGGCAATGGGATCCAAAAAACCAGCGGCCCGAGCTGTGGAATATTTTCAATTCGCGCATAGACAAGGGCGAAAGCATTCGCGTGTTTCCTCTCTCGAACTGGACGGAGCTGGATATCTGGCTCTACATCCACGCGGAAAAAATTCCGATCGTCCCGCTGTATTTCGCGCGCGATCACGAAGTGGTGATTCGCGGCGCCTCGATCGTCGTGCGGTACCCGGGCGATCGTTTGCTTCCAAGCGAACAAACGCAGATCTTGAAATGCCGCATGCGCTCTCTTGGCTGCGTGCCATGCACTGGCGCGATTCGTTCCGAAGCCGATACGATTCCCAAAATCATCGAGGAAATGGTTTCGTTTCGGCGCTCGGAACGCGAGAACCGGGTGATTGATCACGATGAAGAAGGCTCAATGGAGCTCAAGAAGCGGGAGGGCTACTTCTAGCCATGCCCGCCGCTCATCAGGAACTGCACGAAGACTTCGCGGCGTTTCTCGACCGCGACTTGCAGAAGGATTTGCTGCGTTTCACCACTGCCGGCAGCGTGGACGACGGCAAATCCACCCTCATCGGGCGCTTGCTGCACGATTCCAAATCCGTTTACGAGGATCAGCTCTCGGCTGTCAAAAAAAGCCGCATTAATCGTGCTGCCGGTCCAATTGATTTTTCGCTGCTTACCGACGGACTGCGCGCTGAACGCGAACAGGGCATCACGATTGACGTGGCCTACCGCTATTTCGCCACCGCGCGCCGTAAATTCATCATCGCCGATACTCCAGGCCACGAGCAGTACACGCGCAACATGGCGACGGGCGCTTCTACCGCGGATCTCGCCATCGTGTTGATTGACGCGACTAAGGGTTTGCTTCCGCAGACTCGCCGCCATGCTTACATCGCTTCGCTGCTGGGGATTCCGAACGTGCTGGCCGCCGTAAACAAAATGGACTTGGTGGATTACCGCGAGGACATTTTCCTCCAGCTTCAGGAGGATTTTGTCGCTCTTGCCGCGCAGTTGGACATTCAGAACGTTTTGAGCGTTCCCATCAGCGCGCTCGAGGGCGACAACGTCGTCAGCCCCGGTTCGCGTACGCGTTGGTATCAGGGGCCGACGCTCCTCGAACGTCTCGAAACCGTTCCGCTGCGTCCCGCCGCCACCGCCGACGCCGTGCGATTTCCCATTCAATACGTGATTCGTCCGGACTCCGCGTTTCGCGGATTTGCTGGGCAGGTTGCCAGCGGCGTGATTCGTCCTGGAGACGCGGTCGTCGCGCTTCCTTCGGGTCAGCGCACGCGCGTTCAATCCATCGTCACATTCGACGGCGAACTCACGGAAGCAACGCATCCCATGTCGGTGACGCTGCGCCTCGGCGATGAAATTGATCTCAGCCGCGGAGACATGCTTGTGTCGCCTTCGCCACAGAGCTCACCGCACGTTTCGCGGCATTTTCAGGCGATGGTTGTGTGGCTTCATCCGCAGCCGCTCGAGATCGGCAAGAATTATCTGCTGAAACATACGGTGCGGACCACGCGCGCACAGGCCATCGCAATTCAGCATCGCGTGAATGTAAACACGTTTGCGCACGAGCCCGCGCGGACGCTGGAGATGAACGACATCGCGTCTGTGGAATTCGAATCCACGAGCCCATTATTTTTCGATGCTTACGAACGCAATCGCACTACTGGCAGCTTCATCCTCATTGATCCGCTGTCGAACGCAACGGTCGGGGCTGCGATGCTCGCCGAGAATCAGGCGTGGACGCCGTCACGCTCGTCGAAACGCGAATCTAATTCAGAAGCGCTCGCGCAAACGCCCGTAACTGCTGCCGAAAGATTCGCGCGCCACGGACATCGTCCCGCAATCGTGCTGGCGGAAGGCCGCGATGCTCTGGCCAGCTTGCTCGAGCGCGCTCTGTTCCAGAGTGGCTACGAAGTTCTGCTTGCGACCGCTGCTGAGATCCACTCGCCGGACCAGTTCCTGGCGCTGGCAAGAGGAGCACAAGCTGCCGGATTGATTTTGATTTATTCGCCGGCTGCGCTCGATCTGAAAACCAAGCACGCGCTAAGCACTCTCGCGGGAGATGCCTTCTTCATTCTCCCCGTGGAGCATTTGGCCAGTGACGACCATGTCGCGTTGGAAACAATCCTACCCCGGTTCGAGTCACTCCGCATTCGCAGCGCATCCGGCCATCCGGACCAGGTGAACTAAATGGAACTCGAACAAATTTCAAAAACTTTGGATTCGTTGCCTCTCGCCCGAGCGCTCGAAACCGTGCTTTCCGCCGCCGATCGCCGCAAAGCTTGCCTCACCTGCAGCTTTCAGGCTGAGGACATGATCGTGCTGCACCTGCTGCGTCAGGAAATTTCCGAGATCCCCGTCCTGTTTCTCGATACCGGATACCACTTCGCGCAAACTTACGAGTATCGCGACCGCATCGCCAGGGAATGGCAGCTGAATCTCGTCAACGTGCTTCCGCAACAGACCGTCGCGCAGCAGGAATCGCAATTCGGCATTCTCTACCAATCGAATCCCACGCGATGCTGCCAGCTGCGCAAAGTCGAGCCGCTAATGCAGTCTCTGGAGCCTTACGAAATCTGGTTCACCGGATTGCGCCGCGAACAATCTCCCTCGCGAAAAAATTTAAAGACGGTGGAGCAGCATCGCTTGCCGAGCGGCAAAACGCTTTTGAAAGTTAGCCTGCTCGCGGATTGGACGTGGCAACAGGTCTGGAACTACGTCGGTGCGCACGAGCTCAGCTATCTGCCGCAATACGACGAAGGCTACCTGAGCATCGGCTGCCAGCCCTGCACCGCTATACCCGACGATCCTAATAATCCGCGCTCCGGCCGCTGGGGCGGAAAAAAGCTTGAATGCGGCATCCATACGTTTTCGGAAAAGGCGGAGCGATGAATTTTCTGATCGGATTCCTGATTGCCGCTGCAGTGGGATTAACCGGCATCGGCGGCGGCAGCTTCACCGTTCCGGCTTTGGTGCTACTCGTCGGATTGCCGGCTAACGCAGCGGTGGGCACAGCCTTCGTCTTCGCTGGAATTCTGCGCTTGATTGCCGCGCCGTTTTATCTCTTCGGCAAACACATTCATTTCTGCTATCTCTGGCTGATGGTGCAAGGCGCAGTCCCGGGCCTGCTCATCGGCACATTCGTGCTGCATTTGCTCAGCCACGATTCGGGAAGCCCGATCGTTGTGATTCTGCTCGGGCTGATTCTTGCGGCGTCCTCGGGCATCACGTTCGCTCCGCGCGTGCAGAATCCTGGTTTCGCGCGCAAGAATTCTCGCTGGCTTCCGTGGCTCGCTCTTCCCATCGGAGTGGAAGCAGGATTTTCGTCTGCCGGAGCGGGCGCGCTCGGCACGGTCCTGCTGCTGAATTATTCCGAAATGACCCCGCCGCAGGTTGTCGGCACGGACATTCTTTTCGGCCTGGTGCTGGCTGTGATTGGCAGCGCGTTCCACTGGAAGTTCGGCTCGATCAACGGTCCGGTGCTCACGCAATTTCTTGCTGGCGGAATTCCAGGGGTGCTGGTGGGATGCTCGCTGGCCCGCAAGGTGCCGGCGCGAAAACTCAAGCTCGCCGTAGCCACGATCGCGATCTTCGCTGGATTGCAGCTGATTTGGAGCGGAGCCCACACGCTGCTCGTGAACCGCGCAGTGAACTTCACAAAAATCGCGGCAGCCACTCGGCTACCGGCAAGCAATGCCGATTGACGCTCCGGAACATTTCGGCAAGGCTACTCGCAGCATCGTCTACGTTCCGTTTTTGCGAATTCGTTCGGTCTTGTTCAACTCCACGATCCGCCCGTCATGCACGGTGAGGACCACGGATCCGTAGCGAATGGTTCGTAGAGCCAGAGCTACTTCATGTAACAACTCCGCCTCCGCCGCAGACAGCCCCTTCTGCCAATCCGCAATGCTTGTGACACTCATCCCCTTACCTCCCGGCATTGCCGATTTCACGTCTGCCGCTTGAGCGACGACGCGGATTTCAGCGTGTCGAAGCAAAAAAAACCCACCTGCCAGTACAACTCCGGCGGCGGGATTCATCTCTGCTGAATTAACGGCGGATACTTAGCTTTTCAGCCTCCCTACGCCAGAAAACACACGTCCGCGTGCTAAACGACATTGGGAACAACACGTGTTTTCTGGAAAAGCGCGATTCATGAAAAAAACATACCGGAAATTCAATTCGATCGCAACACGCGAAAGCAATTTCTGTCAGGTGTTTCCTGCAGTTATTCCGGAGGAAAAGCCGCCAAGCTGGCCACATTTTCTGCAATTACTCCAAAGAGGGAAGAGGTATAGTCGCGGAATATGCCCGTCCGATTCGCCGCCGTTCGCAAATTCGCGCTCTCTCTCGACAACGTCGAAGAGGGTCCGTCTTACGGAACACGCGGTTTCCGCGTAAGCGGCGTTCTGTTTTTGCGCTTCCATCAGGACGGCGAATCGCTCGTGGTGCGCACGGATTTCGAGCAGCGCGAGGAGCTGCTGGCCGCCGATCCCGCCGCGTACTACATCACGGATCACTACATCAATTACGAATGGATTCTTGTTCGCCTGTCGCGCGTGCACAGCGATGCTCTACGCGATCTGATTCGTATGGCGCACAAATTGGGTGCGGCGGAAAATCGCAAAGCGCCACGCAGTCAGCACGGGAAACGCACCGCCCGCTGAAGTCGCACTCTTTACTGCGTCTCGCCCGCTCCGCGCAATCGTCCGGCCGCTTCCTCCGGAGTGATGTCTCGCTGCGGAGTTCCCAGCAGCTCATAGCCCACCATGAATTTCCGCACCACCGCCGAACGCAGCAGCGGCGGATAAAAATGCGCGTGAAGATGCCACTCGCGATGCAATTCGCCGTCGGTGGGCCGCTGGTGAAATCCCATAGAATACGGAAAAGAAGTCTGGAACAGATTGTCGTAGCGCGCCGTAACGCGATGCAGGATGTCCGCCAGCGCGTCGCGCCCGGATTCGGCAAGCTGCTCGAGCGAGCCGACGTGTCGCTTGCTGATCACCATCGTCTCGAACGGCCACACCGCCCAGAACGGCACCACCACCGCGAATTCATCGTTTTCGCAAACCACGCGATCCTTTTTTTCTTTTTCGATCTTCAAATACTCGCACAGCAGACAAGTTGCATGCTGTCGTTGGTACGCTGCGAACGACGCTTGCTCTTTCGCCGGTTCGTTCGGCAGCGTGGCGTTCGCCCAGATTTGCCCGTGCGGGTGCGGATTGCTCGCGCCCATCATCGCGCCACGATTTTCAAAGATCAGCACCGATTCGATTCCGTCTTCGCTGCCCAGCAACTGATACTGCTCGGTCCAGACATCCACCACGGCGCGCAGTTCGGCGTCGGACATCTTCGCCAGCGTCAAATCATGCCGCGGAGAAAAACAAACCACGCGGCAGTTTCCGCGCTCGGTCTTCGCTACCAATAATCCGCAGATGTTCTCCTCGTACGCTTCTCCATCCGGACGCAGCGCCGCGTAATCGTTTTCGAAAACGAATGTCCCCGTGTAATTTGGATTGTGTTTTCCGCTGGCGCGCTTGTTCCCGGGACACATGTAGCATTGCGGATCGTACGCTGGCACGTTCTCCGGCGCCGCCGCTTCGGTCTGTCCCTTCCACGGCCGCGCGGTTCGGCCCGGCGAAACCAGTACCCAGTCTCCCGTCAGTGGATTCAATCGCCGGTGTGATTGTTTCTCGAATTCAAACGAGGCCACGTTACGCTCCCTCTAAAATCGTTTGCCCGGTCTGGACTTACCTGGTCGCCGCCGCGCCAGTTTATTCCAGCGCCTCGCGCACGCCGTCGGAGGCGCGCACTATATAGATGTCCGGCTTCCGGCCCGTCGCTCGCTCGTAACCTTGGGCGACGGCTCTCTGAAATTCCTCCACCCCTCCGCTGCGCACCAGACTGATCGTGCAGCCGCCGAATCCACCACCCGTCATGCGCGAGCCGTACACGCCCGCAACCCCGCAGGCGATTCCCACCAGCAAATCCAGCTCCGTGCTGCTCACCTCGTAATCTTCCTTCAAACTGCGATGCGATTCGTTCATCAATCGCCCAAACGATTCCGGATCGCCGCGCTCCAAAGCCTCGCGCGCATCCTCCACGCGCGCATTTTCACTGATCACGTGCCGACTGCGACGGTACACCACTTCCGGCAATAATTTCGCATAGCGCTCCAGATCCGCAAGCGATACATCGCGCAACGCACGCACGCCCGGCATCTGCTCCGCCACTATGCGCGTCGCCGTCTCGCAATCCCCGCGTCGCGCATTGTATTCTCCCGCCGCGTGATCGTGCTTCACCATGCTGTTGCACACCACAAATTGCGCGTCCGCGAATAACGGCAGCAAACGGAATCCCAGCGTGCGGCAATCCAGCACCAGCGCATAATTGGCGCGCCCGCAGCAGGCGATCATCTGGTCCATGATTCCGCAGCGCGCTCCCGCAAATTCATTCTCCGCGCGCTGGCAAATCTTTGCCAGCTCCACAGGACTGCGCGACAGCCCTGAACTTTCCAGCAGCGCGTAACCCGCCGCCACCTCGACCGACGCCGAAGAGGAAAGCCCTGCGCCCATCGGAACTTTTCCTTCCAGCAGCAGGTTCGCTCCGCCAATTTCCGCGCCGGACAGCCGCAAACTCGCCGCCACCCCCAGCACGTAGGCGCTCCAGTGCCGCCGTACGCGCAAATTCAGATCCTGCAAATCCATTTCCGCACGCTCGCGCAAATTCTGCGAATAAACCTGCACGCGCGAATCTTTGCGCGCGGCTGCTGCCACCCACGTGTACAAATCCATCGCGACGGGCATCACGAATCCTTCGTTGTAATCCGTGTGCTCGCCAATCAGATTCACGCGTCCCGGCGCGCGAAATACCCGCGCCTGCTCGCCATACAGTTTCTGAAATTGCTCGCGCAAACCCGCCGCTTCCCGCTGCACCAGGTTCGCCGCCGACACCTCATTCCCCGCCAGTTTTTCCGTCATGGTTTGAAATAAAAGGCAGCGTTCGTTCCGCAACAAGCCGATCGTCGGAAGGCGCCGGTCAGCAAGCAAAACGCAGGAGGCACGGCCCCATTATATGCAATGCACTGCGCGAATCATCGGGAACTTTTTAGTCAGCAGCGCGAATTTGCGCCAAAAAACGCCTACTGCTACTGTTGCTCACGTGAGTCTCCCGGCACAACCCGAACCTACAGACGCCCCGGTGCGCGCGAGCCCCACGTTGCGCCACAATTATTTATCTTTCATCGAGGACACTGCGCTCACCCTCGGCGTGATGGCGCCCACCGGCACTTGCGGAATTGTACTGCCGCTGCTGATCGCCAAAGGCGGCAACGCCACTTGGCTCATTTTCCTGGTCACGCTCGTCGCCTTTTCCCTGATCACTTACAGCGTGCATCGTTTCTCCGGGCAGTGCGCTTCCGCGGGATCGCTGGCCGAATTCGCGGCGGCCGGACTCGGCCGCGGCGCTTGCATCGTGACCGGGTGGGCATACGTCGCGGCCATGGCGTTTGGCGCGGCCGGCACTGCGCCTTCTTCCGCGTACTACGCCGATCTTTTCTTCCGCCAGATAACCGGCGCGCCGGCATCTTTTCTTCGCCCCGCGGCCTTCACTGCGATCGTGGTGATCGTCGCCTGGATCATCGCGTACCGCGACATCAAACTTTCCACCGAAGTGATGCTCGCCATCGAACTCAGCTCCGTTGCTGTCATCATCGTCATCATCGCACTGGCGATGCGCCATGATTCCGCATGGATTGATCGGCGGCAGTTACACCTGGAGGCCGCAAAATTATCCGGCTTTCAATTCGCCATGGTGTTTGGCTTCATGACCCTCGCCGGATTTGAAAGCGTCACGACTCTGGGCGAGGAAGCGTCTCACGCGCGCCGCACGATTCCGCACGTGATCGTCAGCTGCCTGATTCCCGTGGGCATCCTTTATCTTGTGATGATTTATTGCCTCACTGCGCTCGCCCGCAAAAATGGTCTGGTGCTCGATCAGCTCAACGCTCCGTTTGACTCCGTCGCGCGCTCCATGAATCTCGCCGGCTTGGGCTACGTCAGTTCCATTGGCATTGCGCTCAGCTATTTTGCTTGCACGCTGGGCTCGCTCAATGCCGGCGCGCGTATCCTTTATTATCTGGCGCGGAATCGGCTCTTTGCGCCCAGCTTCGGCTCGGCACATCCCGTCAACAAAACTCCTCACCGTGCCATCGCGCTGGTCGCGGTAATCGCCTTCGCCTGTCCCGCGGCCCTGCTCCTCTCAAAAGTGCTGCTGCCCGATTGCATCAACTATCTCACTCAACTCGCTTCCTACGGTTTCATCGGCGCCTATTTTCTCGTGTGCCTGGCCATGCCGTTTTTTCTCTTCCGCCGCAAAATTCTTCGCGGCCTGGACGTCGCCGTCAGTGCCGCCGCGCTTCTGATCCTCGCCGCAGTCCTCGCCCTCACCGTGTTCCCAGTCCCCGCTGCGCCCTGGCGCTATCTGCCGTATTTGTTTTTGGCCGCGGTGCTCATCGGCATCACCACTTCGCTCGTGTGCGCGCGTAACACCAAACCCAACGCCGAAATTACGCAATAGCACTCCCTGCCGCTCGCCGCATCCTTCCCCTTGCTTACCGAGGGCAGTAGCACTATACTTCACTCGGTTACCGAGGCAAGCATATGAGCAAACCATCCGATCTCGTCCAAGGTACGCTGGACCTGCTGCTGCTGAAAATTCTCGCGCTCCAGCCCCTCAACGGTTTCGCCATCAGCCTGCGATTGAAGCAAGTGTCCGGCGACGTCTTGCAGGTGAGCGACGGCTCGCTGTATCCCGCATTGCACAAACTCGAACAAGAGGGCTGGATTTCCGCCGAGTGGAAAATCACCGAGAACAATCGCCGCGCAAAATTTTATTCGCTCACCCCCCCCGGCCGA
Source organism: uncultured Acidobacteriota bacterium (assembly GCA_963790855.1). Classification (GTDB taxonomy): domain Bacteria; phylum Acidobacteriota; class Terriglobia; order Acidiferrales; family UBA7541; genus Palsa-295. The sequence goes on along the minus strand of CAWBPZ010000013.1, from coordinate 114,725 downwards.
AAACATCTGGAAAGGGAAGCGGACAACTGGGGCCGACTGGCGACAGCAATCTCGCACGTTGTAAAGCTGAAGGAGACCTGAGCCAAGCAGGGAGGCCGCGCGCACGAAGCGCCCGCGAAAATACACGATGCAACCGGAACGCTGGATCTACACGCTGCCACTGAGGCTGTGCTCACTGTTCCAACGCCGCGAAACTGATCAAGAGCTGGACGAGGAGCTCCGCGATCACCTCGAGTTGAAAACTCAGCAGTATATTTCCCAGGGTATGACCGCGCAAGAAGCGCGACGCTCGGCCATGTTGGAAATGGGCGGCCTCGAAAAGCGCAAAGAAGAATGCCGCGACGCCCGCAGAGTCAGTTGGCTGCAGGATTTGTTGCAGGACATCCGCTACGGGCTGCGCGTTTCGCGCAAGTCTCCGGGCTTCAGCACCGTTGTGATTCTTACTCTTGCGCTAGGCATCGGCGCCAACACCGCGATATTTTCAATCCTCGACCCGCTACTCCTGCGAAAACTGCCGGTGCGCAATCCTGATGAACTCGTCTGGGTGAACTCGACCGGCACCTTTGGACGACCTGCGGAGGGTTCCGAGATTGAGACGTACTATGCTTATCGCGACAAGAGTTCGGCATTCGCAAGCGTCCTGGCGTTCTCCGGGATCGCACCTTACGAGGTGAACTACGATGGCCGAAAAATCTTGGCCATCGGCGAGCTCGTGTCCGCAAACTATTTCGCGGTACTGGGCATACGTCCCTTCGCGGGCCATTTGCTGACCGAATCCGACGAGCACGGTCCTCCGGCTGTCGTCGTGAGTTTCGCTTTCTGGAAACGGGAGTTGAATTCGAGCCCTGACGCCGTCGGCAAGACGATTGCGTTCGGAGATCAATCTGACGCCACGCACACCGGGTCCGTTCCCCAGCACACGTTTACGGTGATCGGAGTCGCGCCACCGGAATTCTTCGGCGCGAAAGTAGGTGAGTCGCCCGATTTTTACGTGCCACTAAATTCCACGGAGCTGCCGACGCAGGACTATTGGCAGACGCAATGGATAACCATTCTCGCGCGCTTGAAACCAGGCGTCTCGATCGCCCGAGCGCAGGCCAGTCTCAATCCTCTGTTGCACGAAGTGGAGAGGACCTCGACATTGCCGCAAATCGAACGCGATGAAGAGTTCGCGCACGTGCTGATAACTCCCGCCGCGCGCGGCCTCTCTGAGGCACGCGCAATATTCTCGCTGCCCGCCCGAATTTTGATGATCGTTGTGAGGCTTTTGCTGTTGATCGCTTGTGGCAACGTCGCAAACCTGCTGCTCGCGCGTGGCATGGCACGCAAGCGCGAATTCACAGTGCGCCTCGCGCTCGGAGCTGGACGCTGGCGTGTGATTCGCCAACTCCTCACGGAGAGCACGCTGCTCGCGCTTGCCGGCGCCTTGACTGGACTTGTCGTCGGCCAATGGACCAGCCGTGTGTTGCTCGCGTCGCTCTCCACGCTGCAGCTTCCCGTCATCCTCTCGACGAGCCTGAACGCGCGAACGCTGCTCTTCAGCATCGCTACGCTGGCGCTCACCGTGCTCGTCTGTGGAGTCGCTCCGGCGCTTGCCGCCACGCGCGGCGAACTTTCCGAAGAACTCAAAGTACAAGGAGCGGGATCTCACCGTCCGTCGGCGCAAACGCGAATGGGGAATGCGCTGATTGTGGCGCAGGTTGCCTTGTGCACGGCGCTTCTGGCTACGGCCGGGTTGCTGCTGCACAGCCTTTTCAATTTGGAAACGTTCGATGCGGGATTCGACCGTAACAAAGTGCTGATCGTCACGATGACGGGTTACTCCGCGTCTCGCGCCCGCGATCAGATCGCCCTGTTGTACGTCCAACTCTTGGATCGTGTGCGACAACTACCCGGCGTGCGCGCCGCCAGCTATTCAAGTTTCACACCCATCAGCGGGAAGGAAGTGGGCATCAACGTGGTGGTGGAAGGTTACACGCTGCGGCCCGGCGAAGTCGCGAACGAGCGTTTCGTCGGCGTCTCACCCGCATATTTTGAGACCATGGGAATCCCACTGCTCGCGGGCCGCGATTTCCGCAGTGAAGATGTTCATACGGAATCGCCGTCGAACCGTGCGACCACTGCGGCAATCATTAACCGGACCATGGCTCACCGTTTTTTCGGTAACGACAGCCCACTGGGGAAACATTTTTACTTTGTGGAAGGGAATCGTCCTCCGCTGGAAATCGTCGGCGTCGTGGCGGATTCAAAGTACAACGATTTGCGCGAAGGGCCCAGCGACTTCTTCTATATTCCCGGAACGCACGGAGACATTGAAATTCGTACCGACGGCTCCGCAGAAAATCTGGCCGGCTCGCTGCCCGTGATTTTTCACTCAATCGATAGCTCGGTAACGGTCACCGGCATCCGAACTCTTCGCGAACGAGTGGACGAATCGCTGCATTCCGATCGTCTGATCGCGGCGCTCTGCACCACGTTCAGCATTCTCGCGCTCGTATTGACCTGCGTCGGGCTGTGCGGCACGCTCGCTTTTAACGTCGCGCGGCGCACCAGTGAAATTGGTGTTCGCATGGCCTTGGGCGCGAATCAGCGACACATTTTTCGGCTCGTGGTCGGACAAGGATTGCGATTGGCGGTCGCGGGTTTGCTTCTGGGGATCATGGTGGCGCTCGGAACGGGATCGCTGCTTGGCAGCATGCTTTTTGCGGTGAAACAAACCGACCCGCTGACGTTTCTCGGGGCTTCAATCGTCTTGCTGTGCGCAGCAGTTCTCGCGTGCTACATCCCCGCGCGCCGCGCGATGCGCGTGGTTCCCATGGTCGCCCTGCGCTACGAATGAGGAAGCGGGCGCGACGAGCGCCCAAGGAGGCAAACGATGCGATCGCAGCGCTGGATCTACAAGCTGCCTTTACGCTTGCGTTCGTTGCTCCGTCGTGAAGCCGCGGACCATGCGCTAGACGACGAACTTCGCTATCACCTCGAGCAAAAAACGCAGGAATACATCGCCCAGGGAATGCCACAGCAAGAAGCCCGCCGCACAGCGCTCCTAGCAATGGGCGGCCTGGAAAAACGCAAAGAAGAATGTCGCGACGCGCGCAGAGTCACTTGGATGGAGAATTTCGTTCGCGATATCCGCTTTGGTTTTCGCATGCTGTGCAAATCCCCGGGCGTAACGGCCGTGGTTGTGGTCACCCTCGCACTCGGTGCAGGCGCGAACACCGCCATCTTCGGCATCGTGAATGGATTCCTGCTGCGCCCTTTGCCGGTGCCTTCGCCCGAGCAAATCACGGTGCTCGCGATTCAGCAGAAGGATGCGCCAGTCGGCTCCTCGGGGTTTTCCTATCCCGAATTCGTTGACTTCCGCAAACAAGCCGGCACGGTTGCCAACATATTTGGAATCGTCCTCGGCACCGTACAGTTCACTGCGAACGATGAGTCCGAGGAATGCTCTGCAAACTATGTGTCTGGAAATTATTTCACGGCCCTAGGTTTACAACCTGCCGTTGGCCGCCTCTACCGTTCGAGCGAAGGCGAAACGCCCGGCGAGCCGCTCCTGGTGGTTCTCGGCTATGGCTACTGGCAAAAAAGATTCCATAGCGATCCGCGCGCTGTCGGAAAACAAATCCTCGTTAACGGAAGGTCCGCGACCATCATTGGCATCGTGCCGCGGCAATTCCAGGGCATGTATTCCATCTTCGAAACACATATCTATCTCCCGATGAGTGCGATGATCCAAGAGGAATCCGCAAGCCTGTTTTGGGACAATCGCGATCGCCGCCGAATCCTGGCCTTCGGGCGGCTCCGACCCGGAATCACCGTGAGCGAAGCGCAGAGTTCCCTTGACGTAATCACCGCACGCCTCGCCCGTCAATATCCCGCAACGGACCAATGGTTCACCGTGCGTGCCATCCCCGAAAAATCTGCGCGGCCCATACCCTATGCGAACAATTTCTTCGTAGCTGTTTCCGGCCTGTTCCTGGTTCTCGCCGCCTTCGTCTTGCTGCTCGCTTGCATGAACGTGGAAAACATCCTGCTAGCGCGCGGCTCGACGCGGCACCGCGAGATGGCCATTCGCGCCGCGCTGGGTGCGGGACGCACGCGGCTCATCCGCCAAATGCTCACGGAAAGTATCCTGCTCGCAATTCTCGGCGGCGCCGCTGGCTTGCTTCTGGGAATGTGGGCCAGTCGTCTGACTAGCTCGATCCACCTGCAGAGCCTTCCACTTCACGTGAACGCTGCTTTTGATTTGCGCGTCTTCGCTTTCGCCGCCATGTCCGCGCTCCTCACAGGTCTTGTGGTCGGCCTACTGCCTGCATTTCGCGCCTCCTCCGCAGACGTAAATTCCGTCCTGCACGACGGGGGCCAGCGCGATTCCTTCGGCATCCATCATCCTGGCTTTCGCAATTTCCTGGTTGTTGCACAAGTGGCAGGCTCGTTCACGCTGCTCGTCGTAGCCGGACTTTTCGTCCACAGCCTGCAAAGAGTTCAGACCTTCGATCTCGGCTTCGATCCGACCCACGTTCTCAACGTGACGCTGGATCCACACCAAGCTGACTACGACGAGCCACGCGCCACCGTTTTCTACCGCGAGCTCGAGTCTCGCGTGCGCGCTGTCCCTGGCGTGCACTCCGTCAGTCTTGCTTCCTACGTGCCGATGGGCGGCTGGCCAAACGCCAGGCCAGTTTCATTCGAGGGTCGCCCCACGCCTCCTGGCCAGCAAGCGCCGAGCGTCCTCTCCAACTCGGTCGATCCGCCCTACTTTGAGACGATGCACATCACGCTTCTCCGCGGCCGAGTCTTCAGCGAATCGGACAGCAAAACAGCGCCGCGCGTCGCCATCATTAATCAAACCATGGCCGCGCGTTTCTGGCCGCACGAAGACCCGATCGGCAAACGCTTCAGCGTGGATGGCGACCACGGCCCGTTCATGGAGGTCGTCGGCGTTACCGCTAACGGCAAATACAAAACCGTCGCCGAAGACGCGACTCCTTTCTTCTACGTTCCTCTGGCGCAGAATTTCGCTTCGAAACTCGTTCTGCAGATCCGCGCGCTCGGACCGCCGGAGTCACTCGCTGCGCCGGTGAAAGGACAAATCGCTCAGCTGGCTCCTGCGCTCGCGATCGTGGATATTTCGACCATGGACCAATTGCTCGCGGGCGCGTTTGGATTCTTCGCGTTCCGCCTCGCCGCCACCCTTGCTGCAGTGCTCGGAGTCATCGGATTAATTCTCGCTGTCGTCGGCGCTTACGGCGTCGTTTCGTTCGCGGCGAGCCAGCGCACCCGCGAGATGGGCATCCGCATAGCCCTCGGCGCAAGCTCGCGCGATATCCTCCGCCTGGTCTGGCGGCAGGGTGCGCGCCTGGTAGTCGCTGGCATCGCCACCGGCACGGCCGCGGCGTGGGCGCTCACTCGAGTCATGACGCACCTGCTCACCGAAATGAGTGCCAGCGATCCCGTTACCTACGTAACCGTCGCAATTCTACTTGCCTCGGTCGCGCTTTTCGCGTGCTACATCCCCGCGCGCCGCGCGATGCGGGTGGATCCCATGGTCGCCTTGCGCTACGAATGAGTGATTTTTTTCTGCAGAATAGTCGCGCTTTTTGTGTTCTGCAAACGCCGTGGGTGCGACAGAACTCTCTGGTACAGCTCCGTGTCGCAGCGGGTTCGACTGCGCAAAAAATGAGCGGCTCGTGTGCTTGCACGAACCGCTCAGGGGGATAAAGCTGACGGTCCCCACGGACCTTACAACATAGCGGGGGCTGCTTACTTTGGTCTTTCCTCGCTGGGATGCGCGGCTTCCGGTTTTGGCGCGGCTGCAGGTTTTGCGGCAGCTCGATGTTGTTGTTGCGCCGGCTGATGCTGTTGCGGTGCAGCCTGATGTTGCTGTGGGGCCGGCTTCGGTGCGCTCTCTGTGCGCGCTGGAGCAGGCTGACGCTCCGGCTTTGCAGCTGGCTTCGCGGCAGCTACGGGTTTCGCTTCCGCGCGTGACGTCTCTGGTTTTGCGGCTGGCGGAGCAGGGCGTGCCGCGTTATGCGTCTCCGGCTTTGTAGCGGCATGTTCCGGTTTTGCCGCCGGCTTATTCTCGGCTGCCTTGTTTTCGCTTGAATGACCCGGTACGTAATCGTCTCTCCATTATGAAGCCAATTCAGATCACATCTACGCAGAGCGATGCGGACGGTTCGTTGCTTCCTGGCTATTTTCTTGAGCATGGCAGTCACACCTCCGGCAGGAATGTCATCGGCTGAAAAAAGAAACCCGATAGGGCAGATCGGTCCGACACCGTAGAAAAAAACGGTTGAATCGCAATGGCCGCAGCGATTTAGCTCATCCGAACCTCGATCCGCTAACGATCAGCGGCCATTCCTCTCCGCGCGCACTGCGGCTGCAGGCGCGGGATGCGGTTGTACCGGATGGCGCCGCGAGAGTCGTTTCCGCATTTCATCGAGGGCGGGGCGGTCGAGGATGCGCTGCAGTTCGCGGAGCAGGTATTCTGAGAGCGAAACGCCTTCCTGAGCCGCACGCGCCTTCAACTCGCGACCGAAGGCGGAAGGTACGTTGCGAATGTGAATCATGGTCGTCATGCGATCAGCGTGCTTGCAAGCGCAGCACATGTTAGCGCGGCTCTAACTTCGATTCTTGGCTCGCTGCAATTCGCGCTTTTCACAGTGGTGCCGCACCGAGTATAAGATGTCCATGACAACTGCTCTCGATTATGGCGCCATGCTCGCGGTGGCGCTGCAGGAAGCGCGCACTGGTCTGGCTGAAGGCGGCATCCCCGTCGGCGCTGCGATCTTCGACTCGACCACCGGGAAAATCGTTGGCGCAGGACACAACCGGCGCGTGCAGCTGGGCGATCCTTCGGTGCACGGCGAGACGGACGCATTCCGCAACGCCGGCCGTCAGCGAAGTTACCGCAACCTCATTATGGTTACGACGCTCGCGCCTTGTTGGTATTGCAGCGGGCTGGTGAGGCAGTTTGGTTTTGGCACGGTGGTGGTCGGTGAAAGCCGTAACTTTCAGGGCGGCGTTGATTGGCTGCGCTCTCTGGGCATCGACGTGATTGATTTGGATTCCGCCGAATGCGCTTCGCTCCTCGCGGAGTACATTCGCGCACATCCCGCGGTGTGGAATGAAGACATCGGAGAGGAATAGCACGAGCGATGCGCGACGTTGCGTTGCGCGAAGACGGACGCAAGTTGCCCCGGCGCGATCGTTGGCTATGGCTCGCGGCGGCGCTCTACGCGAACTGCGTTCCCAGCGCCTGGACGTGCCACAGCAGCGAGGCATCATCGTCGCGGCGGCAGATTAATTGCACGCCGGTGCCGGCTGTGGTCGGGAGCGTCACCACTGGCGCGCCAACCAGACTCATCGGAGTCGTGTAGCGCAGGATGGCCTGGCGCGATGCAGCGTGATCCGCACCAACTGCGAGTTCGTGCAGCGCTGCACACGGCGCGATGAAGAAATCGAATTCGCGTAATTGCGCGTCCGCTCGCTCGCGAAATCGCGTATGCCGCGCGCGGAGCTGCTCGATTGCGTCCACCGTCAGGGATGCGCCCCACGCCAGTCGCTCGGCAATCGCAGTGGGAAAGTGCGAAAAGTCACCGCCGGTGTTCGCGCTGTGAATCGCCGCGGCTTCGTGCGCGGTGATCGCCGCGTAAATTTCCGGCGCTTCTTCCCAATACGCCGTGTCCGCCGGAATAATGGTCGCACCGCTGTCGGCAAGTTTTCGCTTCCACTCGGCGAAGCCGGCGAGTACCTGCGCATCACAATCGTGCAGAAAGTCGTCGTGCATGCAACCGATGCGGAAGCGCGTTTCGGTCTTGTCCGGCGCGCGCAGCCCAAACAGCGCCTCGGCCAACAGCGGCGCGTCGCGCAGATCCTGGAACAGCCAGCCGAGGGTATCGAAAGTAGGCGCCAGATGAACGCCGCCGCGCCACAATCCGCTTCGCTGCGCCAGCTCCACCGACGCGCGGTATCCCGCCAGTCCGCACAGCGCCGCCGGCAAGCGTATCGAGCCGCCGGTGTCCGTCCCGATCGCGGCGAACGCAGACTGCTCCTGCACGCTGGCTGCTGCGCCGCTAGAGGAACCGCCGGTTAGCCGTCGCGCGTCGCGTGGCTGCACGCAGTCACCGTAGTCCGGATTTTCTCCCGTGATGCCGTAGGCCAGAGGATGCATGTGCGTCTTGCCAATGATGATCGCGCCCTGCGAACGCAGACGAGCCGCGACGGGGGAATTCTCGCGCGCCACGGCGTTGCGCGCGGCGTAAAAGCGCGAACCCAAAGTGGTGGGGGATCCGGCAACGTCGAAGCAATCCTTAATCGAAACAGGGACGCCGTAGAGAGGCGGCCTGTCAACGGGCGGAAATCGCCGGGGCAACGTGTCGGCTTCCGCGCGCACCTTGTCGGCGTCGAACGCAATATAGACGTTGTGGCTGGCATTGCTGTTCGCGTGGGAGAGCGCCTCTTCGACTGCGGCGCGTGGCGTGATGTCTCCACGGGCGACGTGCTCGGCGAGTTGTTGCACGGGACCGCGGGCTGTGGCCTTGGACATGGACGACATTCTAGCCGCATCCGTTGTCGTGCAATCGATGGAATTTCGCGCGCCGCAAGAAACATGGGCAGAGGAAAGCAGGAACAGCAGCCGGGATGGCCGCGGTTCCCGCGCGCATGGGCTGGACTAGAACTGCAGGCTGAGCGACATCTGAATCTGGCGCGGGCTGCCGATGGTCTTGTTCACCACGCCGAGGCCATAGGGACAGTTGTAAAAGCCGTCCACCGGGGTCGCCGTGCCGCATCCAGTCGGCAGCGCCGGTGTGCCTTCCACGGGAACGTTGTTGTAGTACTGGTTTTGCGAGACGTCATCGAGCGGAAGGTCGAAACTGGGAGTGTTGGTCAAGTTGAAGACATCGAAACTGTATTTCAACGAAACTCGTTCGGTGATCTGAGTGTTCTTCACGATGGATATGTCCGTGCGGCGTTGCCAGGTTTGCCGGAAAATGTTGCGCTGGCCCGTCGTGAAGTTGGTTTCGAAAGTATCTCCGGGCGGAATGGCTCCATTCAGGTCACCGGGGGCAAGCAGCGGCAGCGTGAAGCAATCGGAATTGAGCGCGTACTGCGGACTGTCGGGAGTACCGTAAGCGCCCGACTTACCCGTGAGTGCGCTCTTCGGAGTGCAACCGGCCGCCAGCGGCACAATCGGATTGGTGATGCCATCGTTGACGCCGTAGAAAATGCTGCCGACGGCGCCGGTATAGTCAACAATGCTGTACGGTTGGCCGCTCTGAAAAACTCCGATGCCCTCGATGGCCCAGCCGTTCGCAACTTTGCCCTTCCAGGAAGATTCGCCAAACTTGTTCGGGAACTGATACAGGTACGAGATATTGATGACGTGCGTGCGGTCGAAGTCCGAGTTGCCGTATCCGGAGCGCAAGTCGAGCGGGTTGTTTCCGTTGTAGAACAAGCCCATGGCGCTCTGTTCGTCCAAAGCGTGCGAATAAGTGTAGGAGAAGCCCAGCTGCAATCCATGGCTCATGCGTTTTTCCACGTGGACCTGCAGCGCGTTGTAAGCGGAGACGCCCGCGGCGTTGTACGAAAGTGCTTCGGACGAATAGCCAATGTACGGAACACGAAGATCCGAATTTCCTCCTTCGTAGTTGTTGAGCATCGTGGTCCCGTCAGGAAGAGTTATCGGAGCGCAAGTATCGGTAACGTCGCACCCCACCGGACCCTGTACGGTATAGCCATAAGTGTAGTTTTGCTGAAACGGAGTGCCCTTCAGGGTCGGGCTGGATGGCGAGGCGATCCGCGCCTGGTTGAACGGCACGGGAATCACTTCGTGACGGCCGAAGTTTCCGACGTAGCCGACGTCTATGGCCAAGTCACGGCGTGGTTGCCATTGAACGTCCAAAGTTTGGTTCATGGTGTAAGGGAGCTTGTTCCTCCGGTTGTAAACGCCGAACGGGAAAAGCGGCTGCCCATCAAGGATGCCGGCGGCAATGCCAACGCCTGGAACGCCGGTATTCGGCAGGTAATCATTAATGGAAGCGGGGTTGCCCGTCGGAGGGGGTCCCAATGTCGTGCCCCATGGATTGGTAAGCCCGTATGTGCCGGGATCGCACGTTGGGATATAGAATTGATAGAGACTGGACGCGGTGCACTCCTGCGCGCTCACAAATGGCGGAGCCTGGTTGACGCCGAACGGTCCGCCGGTGACGACGCCGGCCGCAAAGCCCGGAGATAGATAGGTAAAGAGCTCTCCGCGGTCGTAGTACATCCCCCATCCCGCGCGCACCACGAGCTTGTTGCTAAATCTGCTGGGACTCCAGGCCAAACCCAAACGAGGCGCAAGGCCCCATTGGCGGCCAGTAAGAGTGGAGGGGCTGACTCCTTTGCTGGCAAATTGTTTGTTATTGCCGGCTACGATGATGCCGTTCGACACCAACGTGTCCGACGGAGCGTCGTAGTCGTAATCCGCGGGATCAAAATTATAAAGCCGCCCGTATTTTTCAGACATGCCGCCGTCGTCGTCGAAGCGCAATCCAACGGTGAAGCTGAGGTTCGGGCGGAACTGGAATTTATCCTGAACGTAAAGTCCCCATTCATTGGCGCGCAGGTAACGGTTCGCATTGCCCTGCAACACGTTGGTGGTGACGTAGCCATCGGTGGTATAGGGCGTGACGAATCCCTGCAGAAATTGCGAGAGATCCGCCGTGCCGATCATGCCGGTGCCGGGCCTGAGGTCAATGGTGTTCAGCTGGGTGTAGGAATATGTGCCGCCAAACGAAAGAGTGTGCTTGCCGCGGTTCCATGTGGCGTTGGCCGAAGGCATGAAGCGATTCTGGAATATACCGGTGTTGGCTCCTTGCGACGCAGCTCCCTGGCCGATGGTCATCGGCGATTCGTCCACAGGAGTGGGGATGCAACTGGGATCAACGGAGATGGGGGGGCAGCCCGAGTTGTTCGACCCATAGCCCAGCATGTTGACGATGGTGATGCCCGGAAAGAAATTGGAGCCGAATGTATTGATGGTGGATTCCGCGGGCGATGCGCCCGTGGAAGATTCGACGAAGCTGGCGAATTGCGCGGGAGTGAACGGTTGCCCAATGGTGCTGTAGATTTTCTCTCGGACGAAGCCGAACACTTCGGCGACGCTGAGGTTGGGCGTGAGCATTTGCGTGTTGGTGATGGAGGCGACCTGGCTACCGGCATCAAGGTGCTGCGTAAATCCGGGCACCGTGGAGTATGCGTAGGGCGCGACGCTGGGATCGTGTTGGTAGTAATACTTCAGCGCCAAGGTGTCCTTGGCGTTCACGATCCAGTCCAGATCGCTGACCGCTTGATCGGCGATGAAATATGCGGTGCCGGGAATGAGAGCGTTTTCCGGGAAGTTGATTGTCGGGACGTGGCCGTCATTCCAGGGGACCAGGTATTGGCCGTTGGGGAGCTTGTACTGAAACATCGCCAGCGCGATCGGACTGATCTGGTTGGGACCGGTGCCGACGGTTCCATCCAGCATGGAGAAGAAACTGTTATTGGAGATTGCGGCAAGGCAAGGAGCGAGCGTCGCAGTGGCGCGCGTGGCTCCACAGGGCGGCACGCCATCCGCAGCGTTGCCGTCGGCGGTAAAGTCGAAGGGTACAGTAGCGCGCCCGATGCCGATCTCCTGATCGGAACTGTGCACGTGTTGGTAGGAGAGATAGCCGAAGAGCTTGTTCTTGATGATGGGTGCGCCAACAGTGCCGCCCGCGGTGTAGCGATGCAGCTCCGGATTCTTCTCGTCGGCGGGAATATTTGGATCCTGGTTGAAGAAGAAAGGAGCGGCGTTCATCGCGTTGGTTCCGCGATGCCCGTACGCGGAGCCGTGAATTGCGTTGGTGCCCGACGCGGTGCTCATATCAATGTGCGCGCCGCTGGTGGAACCCTGTTGCGCATCGTACATAGAAGTGTTGACGCGAACTTCCTGAATGGTTTCCGGAGCGGGCGTGGGCAGCGACTGGCCCACGGCGAGATAGGGCGACGCAGTGCTCTGAATCACGCCACCGTTTCCGCTGGCCGCGCCGCTGACGCCCGTGTTGTTCACGATGCGCGCAGAGGCCACCTGGCTGGTGCTCTTGCCGTTGAACAAATTCTTCGCGTCCACGCCGTTCAACAAAAAGGTGTTGCTGGTGTCGCGCTGGCCGTTGGCCCAGATAGGCTGGTTGCCGAGGCCGGCGTTGGCGCCCGTTCCCGCAGGGAGTTCGGCGCTGACACCGGGAGAAAGAATGGCCAGTCCGGTGAAACTTCCAGTCGGCAGCGGAATGGCTTCGAGTTCCGCTTTATCGAGGACGTAGCCGTTCGTCGTATCCACGGCGTTGAGCAGCGGAGTTTCTTCCACGGTGATAGTGGTTCCCACCTGCCCGACTTTTAGCGCAGGGTTCAGGCTGACAGTGCGATCGGCTTGTACCAGGATCGATGGGATTTTCTGCGTTTCGAAACCGTCGTGGCTGAATGTGAGGGTGTAGGTGCCGATCGGCAAGTTCACAAATTCGTACGAGCCGCTGGAATTGGTTTTCTGCGTTCGCGTGAGCGTCGTCTGATCGCCGACGAGCGTCACCGATGTGTCCGCCAGCACGCCGCCCGAGGTATCCGTGACAGTGCCGGTGATGCCGCCCAGGGTTTGCTGCGAGCGAGCGCTCGACGCGAACGCCACAGCAGCGCAAACGCACAACACCAGCCAAAAAATCGAGAGCCGGATCCTCTCAAACATTCGTTCCTCCGATCGATGCTGACAGAGTCCCAAACAGGAATGCCGCGCGAGAACTCGCACGGTAGATATTTTCGTTCTATGAAAAATGTTGTCCAGGTTCCTTACTTCACCCCGAAGATGGAGGCACGGTACGCCTTTTTTTTCCGGGAGCGAAGTATTTTTAATCTATGGCAGGTATCAATTATTTCTATGGGCGATTTCCACAGGGAGCGTCGGGATGCGGGGCACGTTTCGCAGTTCGCCGCCTAGCGAGATGGAGATTCCCGCGTGCTTCCGGCCGGCGATGCGCTACCATCCGTCCTCGCGGGGGCCCCGATGATGCTGCGCGCAGCCAAAGTGGCGATGGTTTTTGCCGTGGCTCTGTACTACACGCTGCTGGTGTTCAACAACATCATGGACTACAACTCGAATTATCAATTTGTGCGCCACGTACTGATGATGGACTCGACGTTTCCGGGAAATCACGGGATGTGGCGTGCGCTGAACCAGCCGGCTGCGCACACCGTGTTTTATTTGTCGATCATCGCGTGGGAATCCGCGACGATGATTTTGTGTTGGTGGGGTGGATTGCGGCTGGCGCGGATGTCGCGTGGAACCATTGTCGTGTTCCACCACGCTAAAAAAATTTCCGTCATCGGACTGACTTCGGCCTTGCTGATGTGGCTCGTCGCTTTTCTCACTGTCGGCGGGGAATGGTTTCTGATGTGGCAATCGAAAGCGTGGAACGGTCAGGAAGTGGCCGTTCGCATGTTCACGGTTATTGGCATCGTGCTGCTGCTAGTAGTGCAGCCGGACACGGAAGACCAGCCCTAGATTTTCTCGTCTGGTGTATTTTTGCCGCGGCTGTTTATTACGAACCACAGCAGTCCCGCAGCGAGATATACGAGATAGATGTACGGAAGCTTGCCGTAAGGGCCTTCGGGGACGGGATAGAGGTTTCCCACCAGCGCCAGCAGCATGGCGAGGCCTGCAAGCCAGGAAAGAATTTGCGCACCGGGAGTGTACGCCGCGTGATTACGCAGATAGCGCGGCAGCGCGATGCAGACCAGCGCGTAGGCTACGATGAAACCGTAGGTCGCCAGCGAACCCAGCCATCCGTAAACGTCGAGGCCGCTGGCGCCGCGCGCTGCTAGCACGACCACTGGCAACACCGCTGCGATTCCGGTAACGACGACGGCGTAGCTGGGAGTCTCGTTGCGCCTATGAGTGGTGCGCAGCGAGCCGTGCGCAAGGCCGTTGTGCGCCATCAGCAGCAATACGCGCGCGGCCGCGGTGATGCACGCGAGCGTTCCCGCGAACATGCTAATCAGCGCGCCGATATCGATCAACAATCCGAATAGAGGAACACCGCCCACTGCTGCGACCACGTGCATCGGCGCGGGACTGCTTCCGAGATCCTGGCCGGCGGTGCGGAAGCCCAGAACTTCGGTGTAGGCGCAGACCGTGAAGAACGCTCCGCCGATGATCGCGGATTGAATCACGGCGCGCGGAATCGTTTTCAGCGGGTTGCGCGCTTCGGCGCCTAGCGTGGTGGCGCTCTCAAAGCCGACGAAGCTGAAGAGCGCCAGCACCAGGCCGAGGCGCAGGCCGCTACCCGTCATGCCGCGCAATTTCAATTGCTCCCAATCGAGATGAAAGCCGTGGCGCACCAGCACCAGCGCAATCACGATGATAATGACTGCGACGGAAACCGCTTCCATCCACAACATCATGCGCGCGGAGATTTTTACGTCGCGCCTGGCGATCCAGACGCACGCACCGGTGGCGAGCAGCACCAGTAGCACGGCGGAGACTTCGTGGCCGGTGGCGTCGCGTAACAGGAGATTCGCGAAGTGATAGAAGCCGCCAATGACGCTCGAGCCGGTCGCGACATAGGCGAGCAGCAAACTCCATGCGGCCGTCGCGCCCAGCCACGGCGGCAGAATCATGGACGCGTAGCTGTAGAGCGAACCGGGTGAGGCTGAATATTTTGCGAAGCGCGCGATGCATAATGCGACGAGCAGCACGGCGATTGTTGCGAGCAGGTACGCAAGCCAGGTGCCATTGCCAGCCAACGCACAGACCAGCGGGATCGTGGCTGCGGGAGTTGTAGTGGGCGCGATCGTCGAGACGGATTGCGCCAGAGTTTCGAGCGGGGAGAGCGCGCCGAGGCGCAGCCCGTAACCGGCGGCTGCAGGATTTTGTTGGGGCGAGGAGCTTGCGACGGGCGGCTGGTTGCGCGTTTCGCCAGAATTTGCGGGCGCGTGCATGGCGTACCATACAGGCTGATTGGCGAGGGCGCAAGAGACACAGGTTAAGGCCGACAATTCCGCGCTAATACGGTGTACCGGCGCGTTCAGGAGAAAACCGAATCCATGAAAATAAATATGAACGTGGCACTCGCGCTTGGCGCGCTGCTTGTCCTGTCGCTGGGCTTGTGCCCGGTGTCTTCGGCGCAGGCGCAAAGGATACCGGCGCAGAAAATAAAAGTGATCGCAGATCAGGATAGTGCCGGGCCGCAGGGAACGAATTTCTTGTCGCTGCTGATGCTGTTGCGCGCGCCGGAAATCAATCTGCTGGGGATCACCACGGTGAGCGGCGATCAATGGGTGGAACCCGCCACGGTATTTGCGCTGTGGGCCACCGAGCTGACCGGGCGGACGGACGTGCCGGTCGTGAAAGGCGCGGAAAACCCACTGCTGAACTCAAGGCGAGAACTGGAGCGGCGCGAGGCTCTGTATGGTTCGAGTGTTGGCTGGCACGGTTCGTTTAATCCCGATGCCCCGAAGCCGAGCGAAACGTGGGCGCCGCCAGGGGGATATCCGAAGGTGAAAGTGAGGCCGGGGCGCGCGGCGGATTTCATCATTGAGACGATTCACGCAAACCCGGGGGAAATCGTTTTATATTGCGCCGGGCCACTGACGAACGTGGCGCTTGCTGTGCGCATGGACCCGACAATCGTGCCGCTGAGCAAAGCGATATACATCATGGGAGGAAGCTTGCAGGGCGGTTCGGAATTGAATTGGTCGTGGGACCCGGAGGCGGCGTCCATCGTGCTGCGCGAGCCCTGGAAAGAAATAGTCGTCACCCCATTCGAAGCGGGCGCGCAAGTGTGGTCCAGCGCCGCGCTGATGGATCAAATCGTGAAGGCGGGCGGGCCGCTGGCCGCACACGTGAAGCAGGTCTATCTGGACGCACAGGCGCCCGCGGGGACTTCGATGTGGTCCATGATGTGGGATGAGTTGCTGGTGGCGTCGCTGATTGATCCGACGGTGATTAAGAAATCGGAGATGATGTATTTGGATGTGGATATTGATCACGGCCCCGCGTACGGCCACACCGTGCTGTGGAAGAAACCGGAAGAGATGCCGACATTCTTTTTGCCTTATAGTGGTCCGCGGCCGGTGGATCGCGAAAAATGGATGGGCCGTTTGACGCCGCCGGCAGGCGTGTATCCCGCGTCGGCGCAGACGGAAGTGGACGTGGAGAAGTTCATGAAGTTTTTCGTGATGTCCATGAGCCGGTAGTTCCGTTCGCGCGAACCAGTGTAATGATTCCTCACAAATTCCATGATTTTGTTTTTGGGCAACACTTTTACCGTGGCGGCGCCGCTGCATTCTGAATTCGTCCCATAGATGTTATGGCATTGACGACGGATCGGCTGCGGCCTATAGTTGCGCACTTTTAGGCTGGGAGAGGCATTTTGCTCGAGCGCGTATTCCACCTCCGGGAAAATAAAACCACGGTACGCCGCGAACTGCTGGCTGGGTTGACGACGTTCATGACCATGGCTTACGTGGTCGTCGTGAATCCCCGAATTCTGGCGGAGGGCGGCATGCCGGTGGAAGGCGTGCTGTTCGCGACGTGCATTTCGGCGGCGCTGGCGACGCTGGTGATGGGGCTGTGGGCGAATTATCCGATCGCGCTCGCGCCCGGCATGTCGTTGAACGCATACTTCACGTACTCGATTGTGATCGGGCGAGGAGTGCCGTGGCAGACGGCGTTGGGCGTGGTGTTCTTGTCCGGAATGTTGTTCCTGCTGCTGACGCTGACGAACGTGCGCGAGCACATCGTAAATGGCATTCCGGATTGCCTGAAACACGGAACTGCGGCGGGGATTGGGCTGTTCATCGCGTTCGTGGGGTTGCGCAACGCCAAAATTATTGTGGCGAATCCGGCGACGTTCGTCGCGTTTGGAAAAACGAACGATCCGCAAGTGCTGCTGGCGGCGGCTGGTCTGATCCTGATTGCGATTTTGATGATCCGGAAAGTGGGCAGCGCGATATTGCTGGGCATCGTGGCCATCGCGCTGGCGGGGATTCCGCTGGGACTGGCGCACTGGCCCGGGCAATTATTTTCGTGGCCGCATCCAGCGGGCACATTTCTGAAACTGGATTTGCGCTCGGCGACGCGGCTGGGCCTGGGCGAATTGATCTTCGTATTTTTCTTCGTGGATCTGTTCGACAACGTCGGCACCTTGGTGGGCGTGTGCGAGCAGGGCGGATTTTTGCGCGAAGGGAAATTGCCGCGCGCGAGTCGCGCTTTGCTGGCGGACGCGTTCGGAACGCTGGTGGGCGCGCTGACTGGGACGTCCACGGTGACGAGCTACATCGAAAGCGCCGCGGGCGTCGCAGCGGGTGCGCGCACGGGACTGGGTAATCTGGCGATCGCCGGCCTCTTTGTCGTGGCGATGTTCTGCGCGCCGCTGGTGGCCGCGATTCCCACGTACGCGACCGCACCCGCTCTGATCCTAGTCGGAGCGCTGATGTGCGGCTCGATCGCACAGGTACGCTGGAACGATTTCAGCGAAGCGTTTCCTGCGTTCCTCACGTTAGTAGCGACGCCGCTGACGTTCAGCATCGCCACGGGACTTAGCCTGGGCTTGCTTTCTTTCACCTGCCTGAAGATCGGCGCGGGAAAATACCGCGACATCAGCCCGCTGATCTGGGTGCTGTCTGCGATTTTCCTGCTGCGATTTGCATTTCTTGGTTCGGAATAGCACCAGCACGAGGTATTTCCCCCTAGCGGCAACTGAAAAACACCGTAGGAAGCAAACAATCGCTTTTCAGCGGCGGTGGAGGCACGTTAAGCTCGCGTACTTCGAGCCCGGAGCTCGATCTTTCGGATAATGAATCACGTTGCCTCAACGCTCGCGCAAAGCCACTGGGTTCCCGTCGCGATTTTTCTCGCCACTTACATATTGATCGCGGTAGAAAGCGGGCGCGGCAGCCATCTGGACCGCACGGCCGCGGCTTTTTGCGGCGCAGTGGCGATGGTGCTGGTGGGCGCGGTGCCGCTTACAGAGGCGTACCAGACGATTGACTGGAACACGCTGATTTTTCTGCTGGGCATAATGATCCTGGTGGCGCATTTTCAAATTTCCGGATTCTTCGACTGGATTGCGGTGCATGTGGCGGCGATCGCGCGAACGCGTTTCCAGTTGCTCGTGCTGCTGGTGTTCGCGACGGGAATTCTGGCGGCATTTTTCGTGAACGATACGATTTGCCTGATTTTCACGCCCATCGTGCTGGTGGTGACGCAACGGCTGGAAGTTCCGCCAATTCCGTACGTGATCGCGGTGGCCACGTCCGCGAATATCGGGTCGGTGATGTCCGTCACGGGAAATCCGCAGAACGCGGTGATCGGAGTTTCGGCGCATTTTTCGTTTCTGGGATTTCTGGCGCATCTGGCCCCGGTTTCGTTCGTAGGAATGGTAATCAACGTAGCCGTGCTTTCACTTTTCTTCCGCGATGAGATTTTTCGCCACCCCCTAGAACGCCAGGCGCCATCACTGCCGGTGAAATTGGAGCGCGGCCTGCTGATCAAATGCTGTATCGCGGCGGCGCTGGTGATTGTGCTATGGATTCTGGGGTATTCGTTTCCACTGGTGGCGATTTCGGTGGGGGCATTCATCCTGATCATCGGGCGCGTGAAAGCGCAAAATATTTATCAGCGGCTGGATTGGGAACTGCTGCTGTTCTTCGCGTCGCTGTTCGTGGTGATCAAGGGGTTCGAGGCGTCGGGCGCGCTGGAACACCTGATCGGATATTTTCAGTCCGGGCTGCAGGGCGGCATGACTTCGCAATTATTCGCCGTGAGCGGAGTGATGCTGATCCTCTCGAACCTGGTGAGCAATTTGCCGGCGGTGCTGCTGTTCCGTCCTCTGGTGCCCTCGTTTCCGAATACGCATTACATCTGGCTGGCGGTCGCTTGCACCAGCACGCTGGCGGGAAACGCCACGCCGTTCAGTTCCGTTGCAAATTTGATCGTGCTGCAGCAGGCGGGCAAGAAAGTGAAAATCACCTTCTGGGAATTCGCGCGCGTGGGATTAATTGTGACGCTCATCACTACGCTGGCAGCGATTGCGATTCTGGCGATGGAGCATCGGTTGTTGCCGGGGACCTGACCAAGCCAGGAAAAGTTTGCAGGGGCAGATGCGTGACCCGCCCCTGCAAATCGAATAGCAGTCGAGAACGGATCTACTTCTTGGCGTGGGCGAAATTTTCTTCCACTTGCGCCCAGTTGATGGTGTTCCACCAAGCCTCGAGGTAGTCGGGCCGGCGGTTCTGATACTTCAAGTAATAAGCATGTTCCCATACGTCCACACCGAAGAAGGCTTTGCCGCCATCCATGATGGGATTGTCCTGGTTCGCGGAGGATTCGATCACGAGCTTTCCATCGCGGAACAAGAGCCAGGCCCAGCCTGAGCCGAAGCGCTTGACACCTGCATCATTAATCTTCGCCTTGAAATCCGCGAAGCTGCCGAACGCGGCGCTGATGGCTTTGCTCAGTTCGCCGCCGGGTTCGCCGCCTCCGCCCTTCTTCATGATCTTCCAGAACATGGAATGGTTCATGTGGCCGCCGCCATTGTTGCGCACGGCGGTGCGAATCGCTTCCGGCACTTTATTGATTTGCGCCAGCAATTCTTCGATGGAAAGTTTCTGCAGGTCGGCGTGGCCGTCGAGCGCCTTATTAAGGTTGGTGACGTAGGCGCCGTGGTGTTTGTCGTGATGGATCTCCATGGTCTTCGCATCAATGTGGGGTTCCAGAGCGTCGAACGCAAACGGCAAAGGCGGCAATGTAAAAGTCATCTGAGGAGCGGCTCCTTGTCCTGTAGAAGTTGCGGTCATAATGTACCTCCTGATTTGCAGTTCCTGCCCCATAATTATACGCGCCTGCCGGGGAACAGGGGTACGGGCAGCTGGAAATATTGGATGAGGTAAGGGAGTCGAGGATGCCATCCGTGGAGCATGTGGAAAAGCATTTCACCGCGACGGCCGCGGTGCGGGACATCGTTATTGGAATGGCGGATGGGCTGACCGTGCCATTCGCGTTGGCCGCGGGCATCACCGGGGTGGTAGCGTCCACGAACTCGACCCATATCGTGGTGACGGCGGGGCTAGCGGAAATCGCGGCTGGTTCGATCGCCATGGGATTGGGTGGGTATTTAGCGGCGAAGACAGACACCGAGCACTACGCATCGGAGCTGGACCGGGAATATCGCGAGACGGTGGAACTGCCGGAAATTGAAACCGAAGAAGTAGCGAAAGTGTTTCGCGATTATGGGCTGACAGAAGAGCAGATGGCGCCAATCGTTTCGACGATCACCGCGAACCAGAAAAAGTGGGTGGATTTCATGATGCGGTTTGAATTGGGATTGGAACCGCCGGACCCCGCGCGGGCGGCCCGCAGTGCCGTAACAATCGCCGCGGCGTATATCGCCGGAGGGTTCGTGCCGCTGGCACCGTATATGCTCATCCGCCAGGACGTGAACATGGCGCTGATCTATTCCGTGGTCGTGACGCTGGTAGCACTTTTCGGATTTGGCGCGATCAAAGGGCATTTCACGGGCGTGCAGCCGGTGCGCGGCGGAATGCAAACGGTGATGGTGGGAGGCCTGGCAGCCGCGGCGGCGTACTGGCTGGCGCGGCGCATCAGTTAGGGCCTGGATTCAAGCCATCTTGCCGAGAAAGGCCGCAGCAAGCAGCGCCCCCTAGCTCAGCGATAAAGATTCCCCGCGGACGGGCCCTAAAAATACAAACCAAAACCTCGCGCGGGATGGTGCGTCGCTATTGGTTTGCCGGCGCGCTGCCCAGATTGCCGAATGGCCAGAGATTGAACGCTTTCAGCATTCCATCCTCGTGTTTTTCGATCAGCATTTGGGCGGTCTTTTCCTGCGGCCACGGACTGGCGAGGCGCTCGGGCCGATCCGCGATCCAGAATGCAGCCAGCGCCATCACCGTGGCGTTGCGATCCAGCACATCCGCTTTCACTTTATCGAAAGTGTCCACGGCGGAATGGTGCGTGTATTTGTAGTCCGAAGTGTCCTGATTGAGGTTAATGCCAGGAAGGCCCGCGAGAGTGAACGGGCCAGTGTCAGTGCCGAATTCCACGTCGTCATCCACTTCCAGATCGCCGAACGCTTGCAGGGACGCCGCAAATTTCTGCACAGCGGGAATCAAGTCGCCGTGGCCGCCGACCTGAAAGCCAGTCACCGCGCCTTGTCCGGCATCGAGAATCAGCGCCGCGACGTAATTGGGCATTTCGCTCTGATGCGCTTTCACGTAGGCGAGCGAGCCGAGCAAACCTTCTTCTTCGCCGGTGAATAGGACGAAGCGAATGGTGCGGCGTGGCTTGAATCCGGATTTGACGATGGCTTCAGCCGCGCCGAGCGTCACCGCAGTTCCACAGCCATTGTCCGTAGTGCCGGAGGCGAGGTCCCACGAGTCCAGGTGCCCGCCTACAACGACTACTTGCTCCGGATTTTGCGTGCCGCGAATTTCGCCGACCACGTTGGCGGAATCCACCGGACCATCGGTGGCGCGATTCTGCACATTCATTTTCAGGCGCACGAATTGGCCGCGAGCAAGATAGCGTTCGAGTTGCTCCTGATCTTCTGCGGACATGCTGACGACGGGAATGTCGTAGTAGGTGTCAAAGCCCAGCGCGCCGGTGTGGGTGAGGTGCATGCCGGCGCTTTTACGGCCGCCTTGACCACCGATGACGGCAACGGCTCCCGCTTTATGCGCGGCAATCAGAAAGCCGCCGAACTTGACGAAGGCGCTCATGCGATCTTTGGGGGCCGGGCCATTTTGCACCATTAACAGAATTTTGCCGCGCCAGTTGCCGGAGTTATTTTTCAACTCATCGTCAAGCTGGTAGGCGTTTACGGCAATCACGTCGGCTTCGGCGCCTCCAGCCGGTGTGGATCCGACCCAGCCCATCGAGTCAACCATGAGCCGGCGGTGGATGGGAGCGACCAATTCGGCGTCCGCAGAAATGCGTATCCAGCCGCGCGAAATCTTCCAGGGTTCGGTGTGCACGTTCTCCAATCCGATGGCTTTCATTTTCACGACGCCCCAAGCGATGGCGCGAGCCGCGTCAGGCGAGCCGGTCACGCGCGCGCCGACGTCGTCGCTTAATTCTTCGAGATCCTGGTAGGCATGCGCCTCCAAATCGCCGGCGCCGGCGATGGCGACGAGAGCTTTCGAGGTGGCGTCATCGTCTGCAGCAGCGGCGCTATTCCGTTCGCCCGGAGCGGAGATTGCCGGCCGTGCAGTCAGCAAGAGGAACGCCGCGCTGCAAACGAGCGCGAGGATTTTTCGAGTCATGCAAAAGCTCCTTTTCACTTTCAGTGTCGGGGAAATCCCCGGAAACAAGACAAGTCGTCCGCCGTGCGGCGCAGCGTTCAAATGCGACCAAACGCGGCACACCACGCTACAGCAAGGTATATAAGGATACCAGAGCCGAACCGTTAGACGCCTGGCGAAGAAAATCGCTCAGAGAACCCCAAACTCATTCCTTGCATCTATATACCGGGAAGAGAAGCAGGCTTCGGGCGGCAATGGCGGGAACACTTATTTACGGATGGTACGTCAAATACCATATTCGCTGTAGCGCCAACGTAGCGCTTCTCGCGATATAATGAAAAACCAACACAAGACGATATTAAGGAGAGACAGCCATGGAACGCAGTAGCTTCAGCATTCGCCGCTGGGTCGCCACAGTCGTGGTGATCGCGGCATTCGCGGGGGGGGCCCTCCTCTCGCAGGGATTCCGGGACTGGGCCGGTCACACCGTCCTGGGCTCGCCCAGAGAGCCCATCGCCGTCGCGCAAAACGCGCTGCCGGTGAGCTTGGGGAATTTTGCAAATGGATTCTCCGCAGTGATCAAGCCCGCGCTGCCGGCGGTCGTCAACATTCGTACCTCAAAAATGGTGAAGGCGCAAGCAAATCAGTCGTCACCGTTTTTTAACGACCCGATGTTCCGCCAATTTTTCGGTGATCAGTTTGGCGGAGGCAAACCGCACGCGGAGCGCGAGCAGGCTCTCGGTTCGGGAGTGATCGTGAGTCCGGATGGAACGATTCTGACCAACAATCACGTGATTGACGGGGCTTCGGACATCAAAGTGTATTTGAGCGACAAGCGCGAATTCAAAGCCAAGCTGGTGGGCGCCGATCCCAAGACGGACATCGCGGTGCTCAAGATCGAAGCCAGCGGTTTGCCGACTCTTCCATTGGGTGATTCTGGACAACTCAACGTGGGAGATTTGATTTTCGCGATTGGCGATCCGTTTGGAATTGGCGAGACGGCCACGATGGGAATCGTCAGCGCCACGGGCCGCGGACAACTGGGAATTGAGGACTACGAGAACTTCATCCAGACCGATGCGGCGATCAATCCGGGAAATTCCGGCGGTGCGATGATTGATATCCACGGCAACCTGGTGGGCATCAACACGGCCATTCTTTCACACGGTTCGGGCGGCAATGAAGGCGTGGGTTTTGCAATCCCAATGAGCATGGCCAAGCCGGTGATGGATCAAATTCTGTCGCACGGCAGAGTGGTGCGCGGATACCTGGGCGTACATATTCAGGACCTCTCGCCGGAAATCGCCAAAGCTTTCAATTACAACTTGAGTGGCGGCGCGCTGATTGGCGACGTCTCTCCGAATACTCCGGCATCGAAGGCTGGATTGCAGAAGGGTGATGTAATCGTGAAGCTCAACGGCCAGCAAGTGAGCGACTACGTGGACCTGCGCCTGCGAATTTCGCAGATGGCGCCGGGCACCTCGGTGAAGCTGGACGTATGGCGCGAAGGAAGAACGCAGGACTACACCGTGACGCTGGGCGAACTGCCGGAAAAGGCAGAAGCTGAAGAGAGCACGGGCACCGAGAGCGGCGGCGGGCTCGAGGGAGTGGAAGTAGAGGAGCTGACGCCGGAGATCACGCAGCAGCTGAATCTGGGCGCGGGAGCCCACGGAGTGGTGGTTACATCCGTGGATCCATCCAGCCCGGCGGCTGCGGCGCAGCCTCCCATCGGTCGCGGCGACGTGATCGCGGAGATCAACCACAAACCAATCAAAAACGTGAGTGATTACCGGCAGGCAATTGCCGCAGCAGGAAATCAACCCTTGCTCTTGCTGGTGAATCACGGCGGAGTGACGGGATATTCGGTCGTGCAGCCGCACTAAGCTGCATCGGCTCAACAAAAAACACGGTGAGTGCGGGGGCATGGCTGGCCACAGTCAGGCCCCTGTACTTACGTCACATTTAATCATTAAAATCCGCGACTGTTCCCAGCAGTCGGGTTAGATTAATACATGGGAGCTGCCATGTGGGTGGACGCTTCGCAACGAATCCGCCGAAGGGCTAACCTTCTAGGAACCCCCAGTGCTTGGGTTATCGCTTTCAGCACGACTGGGGGTAGAATAGTACTCGAGTCCTATTTTCCCCAGCCCCTCGTTCTAGTACTAATGAATTGTCAACCGCAATTGTGTCTCGACGAATCATAATATCTTGATTCAAGGATCCTGGTGATCGTTATGGCGCAGATTAGAAATCGAGCTGTCTTCAATCAATCGCTGCTCCCGGAAGCCGAACCGCGCTGGGACCTGTTCAGCGCCGGATTTGGCCTGCAGATCGCCGCGGTAACCGCTCTGGTGGTGATACCTCTGCTGCTGCCGCAAAAGCTGAATTTCGTGCAACGATATTACACGACACCGATTGAGGCGCCTCCGATCGTAGCCTGGAAGCCGCAGCCGGTGCAGCCAGCGCCGAAACCGGTTCCGGTGAAGCACGAAGTTGTGAAGGAAATTCCCAAGCCGAAGCTGGAACCGGTGGTGGAACTGCCGAAGCCGCGCATCTACGCGCCGGTGGTGCCCACGGCCCCGATCGTGAAGAAGCCCGCTGTGCGCAAGGATACGCCAGATATGACGGAAGTGGCGAAGGCTTTCCCGGATCCCACGCCTCCGATGTCCATGGGCAGTTCGGCAATTCCAACTCTGAAAAAGCCTCGCGAAGCTGTGCAGACGGGTGGATTCGGCGATCCCAACGGCGTGCCGGCCAACGGAAAGACGAACAAGGCCGCGAACATCAATGTTCAAGGCGCGTACGACATGCCGACTGGACCGGGCAATGGCAACGGGACAGGCGGCGCGAAGGGCGCTAAGGGTGTAATCGCCAGCACCGGGTTTGGTAACGGTGTAGCAGTGGGAGGCCCCGGTGGGCCGCCGCACGCCGCCGTGCAACAGGGTGGTTTTGGCGACGAAAACGTCGCAGTCGCAGCGCCGAAAATCCGGCAGACGGCGAATGTCGCAGCGAAAACCACGCCGGTGGAAATTCTGTTTAAGCCCAAACCGACTTATTCAACCGAAGCGAAGGCGAAGAATATTGAGGGCGAAGTTCTGCTACAGGTAGTTTTCACGGCGTCGGGGGACGTCAAGGTCCTACGCGTCGTACAGGGTCTGGGTTACGGGCTTGACGAATCCGCCCAATCGGCAGCGCGGCAGATTCGCTTCAAGCCGGCACAACAGGACGGCCAAACAGTGGATTCGACCGCCATCGTCCACATCGTATTCCAATTGGCGTCTTGAAAGGGGAATGGAGATGCGCACGTGCAAGAGCTTGGGTTTGGCAATAATTCTGGCCGCTTTCCTGGCCGGTTCAATCTCCGCGCAGCAGACCACGCAAACGGCTGATCAAACCCAGCCGCAGGCTGGGACAAGCAATTCCACGCCCGTAGTGACCGTGGATCAGGCGATCGATCACTTGATCGCCCGCGAACACGACGAAGTGGCGACGATTCGGCGTTTTAGCCCGTTGATCGAAACCTATATTCAAGACATGAAGACTGACAAAGAGATGGGCGCCATCCCCGTGAAGGACCACTATTTCCTGGGCCAAGCGGACCTCTCCAAAGGTATCGTGGACAACTCGATGCTGGGCGCGCGAAAAGGAAAGTTCGATGCGTTCAATCCTATCTCGCACATGAGCGGCCTGTTCACTTCGTCTTACGTACCGGAAGGCTTCCTGCAGATGATTTACATTGATACCAACGGGTTCGATCGCCAGCACTATCAGTTCGACTACGTGCGGCGCGAATTCCTGGGCGAAGTGCGCTGCGTCGTGTTCGACATTACTCCGCTGCCGAAATCCGGAAAAGGCCGCTTCAAGGGCCGCGTGTGGGCCGACGATCAGACTTTCACGATTGTGCGTTTTAACGGCGTGTACACGCCCATTGCGGGCATCAATTCGTTCAACCTGCATTTCGACAGCTGGCGCCTGAACGTTCAGCCGGGACTTTGGCTGCCGGCATACATCTATAGCCAAGAATCGGACCTCCGCGACTTCTTCGGCGGCGATATTCGCTTCAAGGCCCAGACGCGTCTGTGGGGCTACAACCTGAAGAATGTGGGCCGTCAGGAAGAATTCAGCGAGATGACCATCGAATCTCCCACTATTCAGGACCAGGCCGCGCAATCGCAGGATCGTTCACCCATCGAAGCACAGCGCGAATGGCAACATGTAGCCGAAATCAACGTGTTGGACCGCTTGCAGCGCATCGGATTGCTCGCGCCTCCAGGAGAGGTGGACAAAGTCTTGGAAACGGTCGTGAACAACCTGGAGGTAACGAACAATCTGGACGTGCAGCCGGAAGTTCACTGCCGCGTACTGCTGACCGGAACTCTGGAAATGTTCTCGATCGGGCATACCATCGTACTGAGCCGTGGCTTGCTGGACGTGCTGCCGGACGAAGCCAGCCTGGCGACCATGCTCGCACAGGAATTGGCCGACATCATCGTGACCAAGCCTTCCACCGATCAGTGGGGATTTAACGACACCACCAACGTAACCACCACGGAAGCGCTGGCTCATTTTTCTTTCAAGGACAGCCCGGCGCAAATTCAGATGGCCAATGACAAGGCGCTGGAACTGCTGAAGAATTCTCCTTACAAAGACAAGCTCGCAAGCGCCGGACTTTTCCTGAAACAACTGGACGCGCAATCGAAGAACTTGCCGGCGCTGATCAATCCGCACCTCGGCAATCGCGTGTCTCTGAGTGCATCGCTGTTGAGCGCCGCTCCGACGCTCGATCCGACGAAGATTGACCAGATCTCCGCTCTTCCCGTTGGCGCGCGCCTTAAACTCGACCCGTGGAACGATCGCGTCGAGCTGGTGAAGGCGAAACCCATTCCGCTGCTCTCGGCGCGTGAGAAGATGCCGTTCGAAGTCACACCGTTCATGCCGTTCCTGACGCGGTTCCAGAAGCCTGGAACGGGCATCTCGGCGGACCCAACCAAAGCGGACCTGGCGAAGAAAGATCCGCAAGCGCCGCAACAACAACAGCAGCAGTAAACGAGTTTTCTTCCTCGAAAGCCCGGCGGTTGGATGGCCTCCAACCGCCGGTTTTTTTTTGGCGCCGGTGGGATTCGGTTGCTTTGCGGGTGATCGAGCAACGCGAAAAACCTTTAATCGTTTAGCGGTAGGCGCAGCCGCGCTTCGGAGCCGCGATGCGTGGGGCGATTTTCCAGAGTGAGCGAACCGCCGTGGGCTTCGGCGATCTGCCGGCTCAGGACCAGACCGATTCCCGAACCTCCCTGTTTGGTCGTGAAAAACGGCACAAAAAGATTCGCGGCGCTGGGAATTCCCGGGCCGTCATCCTGCACCCACACTTCGATGCTGCCGTTCTGGCGTTCCCATCCGACGCGCACGCCGCCGCCGGTTTCCAGCGCCGCGTCCACGGCGTTGTGCAGCAGATTGATCAAGAGCTGCTCGAGCTGATCGGGATCGGCTTGAATTTCGGTGTCGGGGCCGGCCTGCAATTGCACGGGAAGGCGTGGTTCGAGCCCTACCACGCGGCGAACCCACACGCCGACGCTCATAGGCTGAAGAACGGGCGGCGGAAGCTTGGCCAGCCGCGCGTACGCGTTCATGAAACGTGCCAGGCCATCGGTGCGCGCGGCGATCACGTTGAGGCCGCTGCGCATGTCTTCCTGCCAGTCCGGCGCGCGATCTTCACGGCCGAGCATGCTGCCCAAATTTTCTGCGACTGACTTGATCGGCGCGAGGGAATTATTCAGTTCGTGGCCAAGCACGCGGATCAGGCGCTGCCACGCTTGGCGCTCTTCGTCACGCAAGGCGCGGCTGAGATCGGTGATCACCAGCAACTGGTGCGGCAGTCCGGCTTCACGGAAACTTCCACGATGAATTTCCCAGCGTCCTGATTTTCCGGGAAACGCTATTTGCGCGATGCGCGGTGTTTCGCCTTCCAGACATTCCGAAAGGCCCAGTTCGCTCGCGGTATGCCCCAGAATGCGATCTTCCGGCTGGCTGAGGATGCGTTCGCCCGCGCGATTCACCAGACGCAGGCAGCCCGCGCCATCGAAAGCAAAAACCGCGACGTCAATTTCTTCCATCACCTTGCGCAGCAGTGCGGTGGCTTCCAGCGCGCCGAGCCTTTGCTTGCGCAGCGTTTCGCCCAGCGCGTTCACTTCCCACAGGACTTCGCCGAGCACGTCCTCGCGATTGGCGCCGCGCGCGCGGATGGAAAAGTCTCCTTCACGCAACGCGGCCAGCAGGTTCGAAAGCGTGCGCAGCGGAAACATGACGCGGCTCTGCGCGGAAAATGCAAAGCTGAGCCAGGCGATGACCATCGCCACCGTGAGGGTCCACTGCAGCTTGGAGGAAAAACTTCCCGTCCACAGCAGAATCAAAGCTACAGCCGTGCCTCCCAGCCCCGCGGCCAGGGCCAGCAGCAAGATTCGGCGTTCATAGAGCAGAGGTGTCAAAGGCTATATTTTTGCAACCGGCGGTAGAGCGCGCTGCGGCTCAACCCCAGCGCCTTGCTCGCATGGCTGACGTTGCCGCCAAAACGCGCCAGCGCTTTCTGAATCAGCACGCGCTCCACGTCTTCGATGCTCATTTCGTCCAGCCGCAGCGAGGCTTCGCGCGCGGGACGCAAACCCAAATCGCTGGCGCGTACCGCGGACCCTTCTGCCATCAGCACGGCGCGCTCCACGGAATGGTCCAACTCGCGTATATTCCCGGGCCAGGGATGATCGAGCAGGATCTGCAGCGCCACCGGCTCGAATCCTTCCAGCTGTTTGCGATAGCGCTGCGCCGATTGCCGCAGGAAATGATGCGCCAGCAGCGGGATGTCTTCTTTTCGTTCGCGCAGAGGCGGCAGGTGGATTTCGATCGTGTTCAACCGGAACAGCAAATCTTCGCGGAAGCGTCCGCCGCTCACTTCGTTTTGCACGTCCGCGTTGGTCGCTGAAATAATGCGCACGTCTACGCGGCGCGTGGTGGAGGAGCCGACGCGTTCGAGTTCGCCCGTTTCCAGTGCACGCAGCAGCTTGGCCTGCAGATTCATGGGCACGTTGGCGATTTCGTCAAGGAAGAGCGTGCCGCCGTCGGCAAGCTCGAAGCGGCCCACGCGATCCGCTTTCGCATCGGTGAACGCGCCCTTCACGTGGCCGAACAATTCGCTTTCAAAAACTCCTTCAGGCAATCCGCCGGCGTTCACGGTGACCAGCGGCCGGCCCGAGCGCGAAGAAAGCGCGTAGAGAGTGCGCGCCACCACTTCTTTGCCGCTGCCGTGCTCGCCAGTGATCAATACGTTGGCATCCGACGGCCCAACGCGCGCGATCAGGTCCATCACCGGACGCATGGACGCGGATTCGGCGATCATCACCGGGCGCCCATCCGCGCGCAACAGGCGGTTTTCCGCTTCCAGACGCTGGCCTTTGCGCAGCGCTTGCGAAAGCTCGATCTGTGTTTTCAGAATCGCCAACAAACGCGCGTTCTCCCACGGCTTCTGCACGAAATCCTTCGCGCCGCGGCGCATGGCCTCGACGGCAAGTTCCAGGCTGCCCCAAGCCGTCATCACGATGATGGGTAGGGTGCTGTCCTTGGCGCGAATATTCGAAAGCAGGTCGAGGCCTTCTTGCCCGGAGGTCGTGTCGCGCGCGTAATTCAAGTCCATCAGCAGCGCGTCGAATTCGCGCGCCTCCAACGCGGACATCACCGCGGCTGGCGACGCGACCGTCTCCGTCTCAAATTTTTCGCCTTTCAACAGCAGGCGCAAGGCCTCGCGAATATCCGGCTGATCGTCGGCTACGAGGATGCGGGTTCGTGGTGTGTTGGCTGGCATCATGGCGCGAAAGGATTCTCCCTGGATTTTACCGCCGGTCTCGTTCGTTGAAATGTCGGGTGCATAGGTCATATGGTCTCCTCACTCATAGCGCAGCGCCACCAATGGATCGACTTTCGTGGCGCGGAGCGCGGGTAAATAGCAAGCAGCCAATGCGACACAAGCGAGCAGGCTGGCAACGACCGCAAAGGTTGCGGGATCCGTGGCGCGAACTTCGAACAGCAGAGCCGTGAGCACGCGAGTAAGCGCCAGCGCTGCGATGATTCCAATCGCGAGACCCGTAAAGGCCAGCCTCATGCCCTCCCATAACACCTGGCGCAGCACATCGCGCGCCTGCGCGCCCAGCGCCATGCGAATCCCGATCTCGCGCGTGCGCTGGCTGACGGAATAGGATATGACGCCGTAAATCCCGACGAGCGTGATGGCGAGGCCCAACGCCGCGAAAACGCCCAGCAACAGCGTGTGGAACTTCGGCTCGGCTTCAGAGCGCGCGACAGCTTGCTCGAGCGTGGTCATCGCTTGAACGGGAATCTCGCGATCGATGGACCACACCGTGTCGCGGATCGCCGGTTCCAAGGGACTCGAATCTCCCTCGGTGTGCACCAGCAGATCTATCGAACTTGTTATGTTTTGCGAGTACGGAAGATAAACCTCTGCTTTGGGAAGTTTGATCAGAGCAACGTCGCGTGTGTCGCTGGCAACACCGATGATCTGGCACCAATCCGGGTGGCCGTCCTTATCACTGTTATAGCTGACGCGCTTTCCGATTGCCTGACCCGTCGGCCAGTAACGCCGCGCCAGAGTTTCATTGACGATCACAACGCCCGGACTCTTTCCCGTATCGCGTTCATCAAATCCTCGCCCCGCCAGCAGCGGGATGCCTGCGGTCGGAAAATATTCCGGGCTGACCACCTTCATTTCAAAAAAGGGCTCGAAACGAGAATCTTTCTGCGGTTGGCCTTCGACCGAGGCGACGGTCATGCGCAAGTAATCACTCAAAAGTGGCGTGGTCATCAAAGCGGCGCTTGCGACGCCCGGAAGCCGTTGGATGCGGCTCAAGAGCGTATCGAAAAACTCACGCTGCTTCGCCTCCGTTTTGTATTTCGCTTCAGGAAGTGAGATCTCCGCGGTGAGCGCATGATCTATCCGGAAGCCGGGGTTCTTGTGAGTCAAGCGCGAAAAACTTTTCAACATGAGGGCGGCGCCAATGAGAAGAACGACCGCAAG
This sequence comes from uncultured Acidobacteriota bacterium, assembly GCA_963790855.1. GTDB lineage: Bacteria > Acidobacteriota > Terriglobia > Acidiferrales > UBA7541 > Palsa-295. The sequence goes on along the minus strand of CAWBPZ010000013.1, from coordinate 83,341 downwards.
CGCGACTTCGCTCACGACTAGCAATGAACGGAGGCGATGGTGGCCGCGCGACCCAAACCCCGATCCGGAGATCGCGGCGCCTTCCTTGAGAAAAACGTTAGGCTCGGCCCGGGAAGTCTGAAGCGCAGGCGCGAGCCCAAACACGATTCCCGTCATGATGGAAATACCCAGCGTGAACCAGAGCACAGACCGGTCAAGACCAATTTCGGCGATGCGTGGCGTCTCGGCCGGGGCGAATCTGCGCACGACGTCGATGCCCCACGTGCCGACGGCCAGTCCCGCGAAACCGCCCGCAATCGCCAGGAGCAGGCTCTCCACGAGCAATTGCCGAATGAGGCGAGAGCGCGTGGCCCCGAGCGTGGCGCGAACCGCAAATTCCCGATGGCGCTTCCAATTTCGCGCCAGGAACAGGTTTGCAACATTCACGCAGGCGATGAGCAGGACAAAGCCAACTGCTCCGAGCAGGATCAGCAGCGCAGGTTGCACGCCATGCACGACGCCCTGTTTCAACGACACAACATCGAGACCTTGGCCTTCGTCGTCCTTGGGATAAGTTTGGGCCATACGGGCCGCGATGATCTCGGCTTCTGCCTGCGCTCGCTCGACGCTGACACCGCGGCGCAGTCGGCCGATCACGTAAGCTTCGCGTTGCTTACGTTGTTGACTAATGCTTGCTGAAGGAGCGAAAGGTTTCCAAATTTCAGGTGAGTAGTCACCCGCATTTTGAATCTCAAAACCCGGCGGCATGATTCCGACGACTTGGTAGGCTGCGCCGTCAAGGATCATTGTCTGTCCGAGGGCAGCAGAGTCGCCACCGAAGCGCACCTTCCACAACGCGTCAGTCAAGATTACAACTTGGTCTTTGCCCGGAGTCTGTTCTTCGGGCGTGAAGATTCTGCCGCGAGCCGGTGAGACACCGAACGTCGCAAAAAAGTCCTGTGAAACATTCGTGACGGAAAGCACTTCGGGTTCACCGTGCCCCGTCCAGTTCATCGTATGGTCGTTGTACTCAGCCATGACTTCGAACGAATGATTTTGCGCTTTAATATCGTTGAATTCGGGCACAGAAAGCGTCATGCGGAATCCGGGATATTTCGCAGAGGTGCCCCAAACGTTCACGAGTCGGTCCGAATTCTTATAGGGCAAAGGGCGCAGCAGGATCGCATTCACGGCGCTGAACATGGCGGTGTTCGCGCCAATGCCGAGAGCGAGCGTGAGGATGGCGACGACCGAGAATCCGGGATTCTTCGCCAAGGTACGCACGCCATATTTCACGTCCTGCAAAAATGACCCCATCAAACCTCCTTACTCATAGCGCAGCGCCACCAGTGGATCGACTTTTGTGGCGCGCCGCGCGGGAAAATAGCAGGCGGCTAGCGCTACCAGCGCGAGCCCGGCGGCTACACCGATGAAGGTGAGCGGATCGCGCGCCTTGACGCCGTAGAGCTGGCTTTCGAGATATTTCATCAGCAGCAGCGAAGCGGTTATTCCTATCGCAAGGCCCAGCAACGCGAGTTTCATGCCGTCGCCGACGATCATGCGCAGGACGTCAGCGGGCTCGGCGCCCAGGGCCATGCGAATGCCAATTTCGTGCGAGCGCTGCGTGACGGCGTAGCCCATCACGCCATAAATTCCGATGGCGGCCAGCAGCGCGGCGACGACTGCGAAGAGCGCCAGCAGCGACATATTCAGACGGCGCTGCGAAAACGCCACCGCGAGATAGTCCTCCATAGTCTTCACGTCGGTGATGGGCTGATTGGGATCAACAGTTTCGACCGCGCGGCGCACGGCAGCGGTTAATTGCGCGCGATCGCCGCTGGAGCGCACCACCAGGCTCATGAGCCGTGAAGGATTCTGGGTCTCCGGCAAATAAAGTTGGCCTGACTTGGGTTCGGACCAAGCCCAATCCCTGATGTCGCCGATGACTCCCACGATGGTGACCCAGCCCTGGTGCGGAATGGGCTCCCAAGGAGTTCTGGTCGCGTTAAAGATCAGGCGGATCTGCTGGCCGACGGGATCCGCGTTGGGCCAATAGCGGCGCGCGAGAGCTTCGTTGACGAGCGCGACGCCCTGAGATTCGGGCCCATCGGACGAAACGAAGCCGCGGCCTTCTTTCACCGGAACGCCCATAGTAGACAGGTAGCGCCAGTCCGCGACGCGGTATTGAGCCGTGAAGTGTTCACCGGACGGTGGAGTGGCGCGGCCGGCGATATCGAAATCACAGAACGCACTCCAGCGGGTCAAAGGCAAAAAATTGGCGGCGCTTGCGGACGTCACGCCGGGAATCGCATTCACGTGTTCGACGACGGCTTGATAGAAATTGGAGATGCGCGGGCCGTCGGCGTAGTGGGTATCGGGCAGAAGCATCTGCGCGGTCAAGAGGTTCTCGGGGTCGAATCCCAGCGGCTCGCCCAACATCAGCGCGAAGCTGCGCACCAGCAGGCCCGCGCCCACCAGGAGCAGCAGCGAAAAAGCCACTTCAGATACGACCAGCACCGAACGAGCCAGCTGATTGTGGCGGCCGGCCGTCGAGCCGCGGCTTCCTTCCTTGAGCGATTCGAACAACGCGGAGCGCGAAATCTGAATGGCCGGGGCAAAGCCAAAAAGTATTCCGGTGGCCAGAGCAACCAGGACCGTAAAACCGAGCACGGTTGCGTCAATCGCGATCCATTCCGGATGAGGAATGCGCGAGCCTTGGCCGGTGATGACGGCGTCGCGCAGAATGTGGATGCCTCCGTAAGCGATCAGGATTCCGAATGCCGCGCCGATGAGCGAAAGCAGCGCGCTTTCCGTCAGGAGTTGCCGGAAAATTCGCTGCCGGCCCGCACCCAGAGAAACGCGCAGCGCGATTTCGCGTTCACGGACGGCGGCGCGCGCGAGCATCAGGTTCGCAACATTCGCGCAGGCAATCAGCAGCACGAACACCACAGCAGCAAGGAGAAGCAGCAGCCCGGGGCGCAGCGTGCTGACGAGTTCGTCGTGGAAGCCGACGACGCGAATTCCATTCTTCTGGTCGAAGGCCGGATATTGTCGTTTGAGCTGCTCCTGAATGGTGATCATTTCGGCGTTGGCTTGAGGAATGGCAATGCCATCTTTGAGCCGCGCGAAAATTACCAGTTCGTGATCTTCGCGATCGAGTTGCGTCCGATCGAATGCGAACGGCTTCCACACTTCGAAATCCGGCAATGTGCCGTACAGAGAGAAGTTGTGCGGCAGGACTCCGATGACCGTGAACGGCTTCTCATCGAGCAATATCGTCTTGCTCAGAACTCCAGAATCGCCGCCGAAGCGGCGTTGCCACAATCCGTAACTCAAGAGTACGACCTGCTCATGGCCACGCTGTTCATCTTCATTCGTAAAATCGCGACCGATGATTGGAGTTACGCGCAACATGCGGAAGAAATTCCCGGACACTTGTGAACCCCATACCTGTTCGGGATCGCCGCTGCCCGTAATCGCGAAGGACAGCGCGCGCGAAGCGGAAAGTTCCTGAAACACGTGATTCATGTCGCGCCAATCCAGGAATTCGGCAGCCGACGCCGTGCCGCGTGTGACGTTGCGGTTCGCATCCGTCTCCCAAATGGTGACGACGCGGCGGGAATCCGGAAACGGCAGCGGTTTCAGCAAAATTCCGTTCACCACGCTGAAAATCACGATGTTCGCGCCGATGCCGATCGCCAGTGTCAGTATCGCGACCACCGCGAAACCCAGGTTCCGCCGCAGCATGCGCACGCCATAACGCAAATCCTGAAAAAGTGTGCCCATAATTTTCGCCCCCGAGAAGCGCCCAAGTGACAGGCTATCTTACTGCTTCGTCACTTGATGTCCACCTCCGAGGCTGATTCATTTCACGCGCCGGGCGTGCTGTCGCCTGGTCGTTTCTTTCACTCGCACCACTTATTCGTACCGCAGCGCGATCATCGGGTCCACGCGCATCGCGCGCCGCGCCGGAAAATAGCAGGCCAGCAACGTGACGCCTGCCAAAAGCAGCGTGACTACCGCAAACGAGAGCGGATCCGTTGCGCTCACACCAAAAAGCAAATGCTCGAGCGTGCGCGAAAGAGCGAAAGCCGCCGCCAATCCGATGACCGCTCCCAAGATAAAAAGTCGCACGCCCTGCGACAACACCAGGTGCAGAACATCGCCGGGCTGCGCTCCCAGAGCCATACGCACGCCGAATTCCTGGGTGCGCTGAGTGACGATGAAAGACAACACTGCGTAAATTCCCAGCGCGGAAAGCAGCAGTGCGAGTACAGCGAAACCGCCAAGCAAACCCGCTTGCGTCTTCCGTGGAGCGAGCGTATCGTCCACCAGCTCTTCCAGCGGCATCGCGCCCGCGACCGGCTGCTCCTTATCCACGGCCCAGACCTGCTGGCGAACTGCGTCTGCCATTTGCATCGGATCCCCAAGCGTGCGCACCACGAGGTATTCCGGTTCAAATCCGAAATCCTGCTGCAAGTAGGGCAAGTACATTTCAGGCCGGGCTGGAGAATCAAGGCCTGCCTGGTGAACGTCGCCCACAATTCCCACAATCGTGATCCAGGGCGAATGCTCCTCGAAACTGCCCTCCTTGAAGCGTCTGCCGATCGCGCTTTCTCCCGGCCACAGATTTCGCGCCATGGTCTGGTTGATCAGCGCTACCGGTGGCGCCGCCGTGCCATCGCGCTGATCGAGAGCGCGCCCGTCAATCAGCTTCATGCCCAGCGCGCGAACGTAGCCATCGCTGATGATGCGGCAATTCGGAATAGGAATTTGACCGGGTGCAGGCTGCGGGCGCCCTTCGACGGTGATGCCCGTCGCCCCGCCGTGATTGGTTAGCGGAACCCATGTGGTGTATCCGGCCCCGGTGACGCCGGGCAAGCGCTCCACGCGCGCGAGAACTTCGCTATAGAAAGCAGTTCGTGGAGCAAATGCCTCGTATTTCTGCCGTGGCAAAGGTGTACGGACCACCAGGACATGATCGGCGCGAAAACCGGGATCGAGATGCACCAATTTTTCGAAGCTGCGCAGCATAAGCGCCGCGCCCGCGAGCAGAACGATCGCCAGCGCCACTTCGGAAACTACCAGCGCGTCACGCAAGCGCCGGCCGGAACCGATGCCGCTGCGTCCACCCTGATTTAAGGATGTGACGAGATCGAGCCGTGATACCCGGAACGCCGGAAGGATCCCAAAAAGAATTCCAGTGGCGATCGAAATTATTACAGTAGCAGTCAGAACATGGCCATCCATGCCCGATCCGTTCATGGGCGCAATGCCCTCGGGAATCAGGCTCACGAGAAACTGCGTCGCGAACGTCGAGAGGATCAGTCCCGCGGCGCCGGCGAGTCCGGCGAGCAATAAGCTCTCGGTCAATAGTTGCCGCGCAATTCGCGAGCGGCTGGCACCGAGCGTCAGGCGCATGGCAATTTCGCGCCGCCTGCCGGATGCGCGCGCCAGCAGCAGGTTGGCCACGTTGGCGCAGGCGATCAGCAGCACGAAGCAAACAGCTCCGAGCAGAACGAGCAGCGCTGAGCGCGTCTTGCCTGCAAGTTCTTCGCGCAGCGGGACAGCGTACGCGCCAACTTTGGCGTTTGACGACGGATTCTCTTTCTCTAATTGCTTGGCGATGGCCGCCAGGTTCGCGTTCGCGGCTTTCGGCGAAACGCCGGGCTTCAGCCGCGCCACCACCTGGAGATGATGGTTCCCGTGGTTCGCCAATTGCGCCGCTGTAAATTGCACGGGAGCCCATAGCTCGGGATCTCGATCCGGAAATTGGAACCCGCGCGGCATCACGCCGACCACATCGTATTTTTCGTAATTGAGCCACAGCTGTTTGCCGATGATCTGCGGATCGCCGCCAAATCTGCGCAGGTAGAGTCCTTGACTCAAAATCGCAACGTGCTGCGCTCCTGGAATATCGTCGGAGGCGCTGAAGTCGCGGCCGAGCGCAGGGCGAGCGCCAAGCACGGAGAAAAGATTCGCGGTGACGAAGTCTCCAGGAATCTCCTCGGGATTGCCGTCGCCGGTTAGGTTGAATGAAGCGCTGAATGTCGACGCAGCCATATCTTGAAACACCTGGTTGCGCGCTTTCCAATCGGCGAAATTTCCAGCTGCCGGCGTGTCGCGCGGGAATCCGAACGACGAGGCGTCCTCCCACACCATCACCAGCCGATCTGCCTGGCGGTAGGGAAGCGGGCGCACCAGCACTGCGTCCGCAATGCTGAAGATGGCCGTGTTTGCCGCGATGCCCAGCGCCAGCACGGCCACGACAAAAAATGTGAAGGCGGGATTTTTCGCGATCATGCGAAGGCCGTAACGAATATCTTGAAATAACGTTCGCACGATTTCTCCTATTCGTAACGCAGCGCGATCATCGGATCCACACGCGAAGCCCGCCGCGCCGGAAAGTACGTCGCGAGCAACGCCACGGCGCTGAGCAGCACAGCGACCGACACAATAGCCGCGGGATCCCAAGGCTTCACGCCGTACAAAAGGCTGACCATCAATCGCGTTAGCGCAAGCGCGGCCGCCACGCCAAGAAAAACTCCGATCAATGCGAGGCGCATCCCCTGCTTGACCACCATCCTGCGCACATCTTGCGGCCCAGCGCCGAGCGCCATGCGAATGCCGATTTCCTGCGTGCGCAACTGCACGGAATACGCCATCAAGCCGTAGATTCCGATGGCGGCCAGCATCAGCGCGACGCCTGCAAAAATCACCAGCAGCGTCATATTGAAATCCGTGCGCTGCGTGGATTCGGAACGTACTTGATCCATGGAACGGATGTGCGAGACAGGCAAGCCGCCGCTCGCAGTGCGCAGCTCCTCTTGAATTTCGGTGCTAAGCGAAAAAGGTTCGACCTTAGTGCGTACGATCCACGTAATCGGAATGATGCGGTTATTCAGAGCGGTCACTCCGTTGGGCATTTGCGCCACAGGAATGTACATGATCGGCTCGGGATCGCTGTCGAGCCCGCCGTTTCTGACGTCTCCCACGATTCCAACGATTTCGCGCGCAGGCTCTTCGAATTCCGGCCCTACACCTTTTCCGATGATGATCCGCTGGCCCACGGGATTCGCGTCCTGCCAGTATTTTTTGGCCATGCCCTCGTTGATCAGGACGACCAGTTCCGCGCCGCCGTCATCGTGGTCCGTAAACATGCGGCCGCGCAGCAGCGGGATTCTGAAAACATCAAAATAACGCGGAGACAGAGGACGATAGCCCGCTCCACCATGTGCCGGAGCGTCGGTAAGCGGGCGCCCTTCGATGATGAACGGAAGCCCGAAGCCGCCTTCCAGAGGAAGGCAGCACGTAGAGGCAAACGCGACAACACCGGGCAGACTTTCCACGCGGCGCTGCGAATCGCGCACGAGCTGATTGACCGCAGCAGAGGTATCAAAGCGCGTACCGGTGAGCGACATCTGCATGGTGAGAATCTTGTCCGTAGAGAAACCGGGATCCACACCGCGCAGCGCGGCAAAAGTGCGGATCAGCAAAGCCGCGCCGACCAGCAACACCAGCGCCAGCGCCACTTCCGTGACGATCAGAGTTGCGCGCGCCTTGTTCTGGCTGAGGCCACTGCCGGAACGCACGCCACTTTCTTTCAGTGTGAGACCCAGATCTGCGTGCGATGCGTTGAAGGCGGGTATCAGTCCGAACAAAATTCCAGTGCCGAGAGAGACGACGAGAGTAAATGCCAGCACTCGCCAATCGAGACTGATGGCAGCGCCCTGCTCGCCGATTCGCGGGATGTTGCCGGGATTGATCGTCAGCAGCGCGTGCACGCCGAAATAACCAAGCACCAGGCCGAGCACGCCACCGCCCAGCGACAACAGGACGCTTTCGGTGAGCAGTTGGCGGATGATGCGTCCGCGGCCAGCGCCCATCGCGGCGCGTATCGCGATTTCGCGCTTGCGCATGGTGGCGCGCACCAGCAGCAAATTGGCAACGTTGGCACAGGCAATCAATAGCACCATGCCGACCGCGCCCAACAAGATCAGCAGCGACTTGCGAACGTCGCCAATCACTGTGTCGCGCAGCGGCTCGGCGGTGAAGCTATCTTGCGGGCCCATGCCGATGTTGCCGGGAAATTTTCGTTTGTATTCTTCAGCAGCGAGTTTCATCGCGGCCTGGGCTTGCGCCAGCGTAACTCCGGGTTTCATGCGCGCCGCGGAACGCAAGTAATGAGCCTGATCAGTGCTGTTGGGGTCGGCTTGCAGCGGCAGGTAAATATCCGCGGGAGGATCGGAAGTGAAAGTCGCAACGAGCACGCCCGTCACTACATAGGGCGCGCCGCCAAGCTCGATGTTCTTGCCGACAATGTTTGGATCCGCCGCGAATCGCCGGCGCCACAATCCATTGCCGAGCACCACCAAGTGAGCGCCGCCCGGACGGTCCTCGTCCTCAGAAAACGCGCGCCCAGCCGCCATCTTTGCTCCGAACAACGGGAAAAAACTCGCTGAGACATGCACGCTCTTGAGCTGCTCCGGGCGGTCACCGCCGGTGAGGTTAACGCCGGGGCCGCCTAAATCGTAGGCGGCCACATCCTGCAAGACCTGCGTCTGTTCGCGCCACACCATGTACTTCGGAATCGAAGTGATATTTCCATTGCCCTGTGCGCTGCTAAGCTCAAGCTGCACGAGGCGATCCGGCTGCGGATAGGCAAGCGGCTGCAACAGAACGGTGTTGACGACCGTGAAAATCGCGGTGTTCGCGCCGATACCGAGCGCGAGCGCGGCGATCGCGGTGGCCGTGAAACCGGGGCTGCGGCGCAACATGCGGAACGCGTAGCGTATATCCTGCAGCAAATTTTCAAAGAACTGCGTGTTTTGCAACTCCTACTCCTTGGCCGCTGCGCAGCGCACGTTTCGCAATCAGCGGCTGGCTGCCGCTCCGCCCGCCACGGGCTGACCATCCACGATCCAGCCATCGGCGAGCTGAATGATGCGGTTGCCGTAAGCGGCCCACTCGTTGTTGTGCGTCACCTGGATGATCGTCGTGCCGTCATCATTCAATTTCTTCAGCATGTCCATGATCATTTTTCCCTGGCTGGAATGCAGGCTGCCCGTGGGTTCGTCGGCCAGAATCAGTTTGGGTTTGCCCATCACCGCGCGCGCCACAGCCACTAATTGCTGCTGACCGCCGGATAGCTGATTGGGGAAGAGCGCTTTTTTGCCGACAATCTGGAAGCGATCCAGAGCGTCCGCGACCATTCCTTCGCGCTCCGTCTTCTTGATGTCGCGGTAGGAAAGCGGCAGGTCCAGATTTTCGGCCACAGTGAGGTTGTCCAGCAGGTGATACTGCTGAAAAACGAAGCCGATATATTTCTTATGCAGCTCCACGCGGCGGCGATTATCCAGTTTGTGCACGGGATTATCGAGCAGGTGATATTCGCCCTTCCAGGCGCCATCCAGCATGCCGATGATGCCCATTAACGTGGATTTCCCTGCGCCGGAAGGCCCCATGACCGTGATGAAATCACCTTCACGGATTTCCAGGTTGATGCGGCGCAGCACCCACGTTTTGCCCGCGCCAGATTCGTAAAATTTTTCCACGTCAATCAGTTTGATCACGATCGTTTGCTCCTCGGTTCGAGTCTCGGTTGCCGCCGTGCAGCCGCGCTGATTATTCCACGGCAATGACGATCAGAGTGGCATCGTCGTGCCAATGTCCGCGGCAGAATTCGCCGGCGGCTTGCAAAACTATTCTCTGCAAATCTTCCGCGCTGGCTTCACGATTTTGTTCGAGCAGCTCCAGCAGGCGCCCTTCACCGAATTCTTCGCCCTCCGGAACGTGCGCTTCCGTCACTCCATCGGTGAAAAGCAGCACGCGGTCGCCCGATGCCAGATCGTAAGCGCCGCTGGAAAACTCCTGTACGGGAAAAACACCGAGAATCCCGCCGCCTTCCAACAAGCGGTCGTACGTGCCATCGCGATGCGACACGATCGGCGCATTGTGCCCTGCATTCGTGTAGCGCAGCCGGCGAGCCGCGCCGTCCAGTTGCGCGTAAAAAAAAGTGATGAAGCGATCGGTGGCAATATTGCGGCAGATCAGCGAATTCAAGCGCTCGCACAATTCTTCCGGAGCCAGCGACGGAGAAGCGAACCCTCGAAACGCCGCCTGCAAATTAGACATCAGCAGCGCCGCCGGCATGCCCTTGCCGGCAACATCGCCGATGCATATGCCCAGCGTCTGCTGCCCAAAAGCAAGCACGTCGTAATAATCGCCGCCCACCACGCGCGCCGGCTGCCAGGCTCCCGCAATCTCCAATCCGTGCAATTGCGGAATCTCTTTCGGCAGAAAACCCTGCTGAATCGCGCGCGCTTCGGCAATTTCGCGGTCCTGCGCATGAAGCTGCAAGGCAATCTCGGTCTGCGCGATGGTATTGGCCTCCGCTTGTTGCCGGGCTTCGCGACGCTCACGGCCGATCTGTACTTGTCTCTGCAATATTTCTAGCAGCCGGGAATTCACCCAAGGCTTCTCGACGAAGTCGCCGACGCCCTGTTGCATCGCTTCCACCGCTAAGCCGACGGTGGCCCAACCGGTCATTACCACGATCGGCGGCGCATTTTCGGTGGCTTTCAGTCGCGCCAGCAAATCGATCCCCTCACGCCCCGAGGTCGTGTCACGCGCATAGTTGAGGTCCATCAAGATTAGATCGAATCCATTTCGGGAAATGGCGGCAAACAAGGCCGCCGGAGACGTCACCGCCTCCGTGACATAACCGTGTCCTTTGAGCAACAGTCGCAGTGCTTCCAGGATGTCGGGCTGATCGTCCGCGATGAGTACTCTTGGCCGCATCTTGGTAGTTTCGGTTGTAGATCCAAGCGTCATGGCGTTCATTAAGTGAGCCCCGCTGAGCTGGATGCGGAGAGTTCTCTGACCCGATGCCTCCCAAATATGGGCAGGTGGGATTCCAGCCCAATACTAATATAAGGCCTGTATTTACAGCAGATTAAGACCAAGATGGACGTGCTGCCAGGGCAGGCATGACCAGTTGCGGGAATGCTTGTTGCGATTTCGGACAGTGCGCCGTTCGCTGCCTCAAGAACCCATGCCTGTCACGCGGCAGCTGATTCGCAGCCACCGTTTTTACTCGTACCGCAGCGCGATCATTGGGTCCACACGCATCGCCCGCCGCGCCGGAACGTAGCACGCAACCACGACGACGACGAGCAGCAAACCCACCACCGCGACGTAGGAAACCGGATCCGCAGCGCTCACGCCAAAGAGCATGCTCGATAGAAAATGCGTCAGCGCGAACGCGGCAATCAATCCTATCCCGACGCCGAAAATCGCGAGGCGCAGACCTTGACCCACAATCAGGCGCAGCATGTCTCGCGGCTGTCCGCCCAGAGCCATGCGGATGCCGAGTTCATGCGTGCGCTGAGCCACCGAGTAGGAAATCACACCGTACAGACCGACCGCCGTCAGCAGCATGGCCAACGCGGCGAAGATTCCCAGCAGATAGGTATTGAAGCGGGGTTGCGCGATGGTGCCGTTCAGATATTCTTCCACGGTCCTGGGCGCGTATGTGGGCAAGTCCGTATCGAGCGAACGAACAGTTTCGGCCATTGGCTTGGCAAGGCTGTGCGCGTCCTGCGTCGCACGCACCACCAGCGTGATCGATCCGAAGGGTATTTGCGGGTACGGAACGTACGATTCGGGCGCCCACTCGTCGCTCAAATCGCGAAATTTCACGTTGCCCACCACGCCCACGATTTCGCGCATCACTGGAACGTTGGTGTCCGCGGCAACTTCGGGCTCAATGTGTTTCCCGATCGGATTCTGGCCAGGGAAGAACTGTCGCGCGAGCGCTTCATTGATGATGACGACCGGCGCGGAAGCAACTACATCCTGCGCGCCGAAATCGCGCCCCTGCAAAATAGGTATCCGCATCGTCGCAAAATAATCCGGCGTCACGTCCCGCAGAGAAGTGTGCGGCTCCTCGCTCTTGGCCACAGGATGTCCCTCAATCTGAAAGTTCGTGCGAATCTCGTCGCCGCCCATCGGCAGCGGATAAATGCCGCCGGCTGACTGAACTCCGGGCAGCGTTTTGAGCTGCGCCATCAGGTCCTTGAAATATTGAGCCTTCTTGGCGTCCGAATATTTCGCGTCCGGCAAGTCCACGTTGGAAGTCATCACGTTGTGCGGATCGAATCCGGGATTCACGTTCTGCAATTGCATCAAGCTGCGAATCAGCAGCCCGCTGCCGACCAGCAGCACTAGCGCCAGCGCCATCTCAACTACGACCAGAGAACTGCGTAACGCGTGACGTCCTCGACCCGCCGTGCTGCTGAGTGCGCCTTCCTTCAAAGCGTCCACGATATTGGCGTGTGACACTTGCAGAGCAGGCGCGAGGCCGAAAAGCATTCCGGTGGCTAGCGACAACCCCATAGTGAAGGCCAACACCCAGCCGTCCATCCGAATTTCGGCAATCCTCGGCAAGTTTTCAGGGCTGAAGCGCACCAGAGCGGCGCTTCCCCATGTCGCCAGCAGCACGCCGAGCGCGCCGGCCATCAACGCCAGCAGAAAACTTTCCGTGAGAAGCTGCCGCACCACACGCTGCCGTCCAGCGCCAAGCGCCGAACGGATCGCGATTTCGCGGGTGCGCGAAGTAGCTCGCGCCAGCAACAGATTCGCCACGTTCACGCAGGCAATCAACAGCACAAATCCCACCGCGATCATCATCACAATTAACGCCGGACGGATGCTGTGCGTCAATTCCTCCTGCTCGGAAACCACGCGCGCGCCGAAATATTTATTGCTGTCGGGATATTGCTTGGCCAGTGACCCGGTGATCACGTCCATGTTGGCTTGCGCTTCTGCCACAGTGGCGCCGGGCTTCAATCTCGCGATCACCCTCAAGAAATGCGCGTCGCGCTGATCGCTCATCGTGGGTGAACCCGTGGTGGATTCCCGCAAAGGACTGAAGCTGGACCACAGCGCCGGCGTCTCTCTCTGCAGTAGATACTGAAAGCTCGCCGGCATCACACCCACCACCGTGAAGGCGCTGTTATCGAGCGTGATCACGCGCCCGATAACCTGTGGGTCCCCGCCGAAACGCTCTTTCCACAGCGCGTGGCTGAGAACTACGACGTGATGATGCGGCTCATCGTCCTCCGGCAGAAACGCGCGACCTAATTCCGGCGAGACTCCCAGCAGATTGAACATGGCGGCGGTGACAGTCGCACCTGCTAGGTGCGCGGGCTGTTCGGTGCCCGTGAGAGCGAAGCTGGAGTCCGTGTACGCGGCCATATCCTGGAAAACGTGATTTTGCGAGCGCCAGTCGCCGAAATCGGGATAGGAAACCGCGCCGCTTACGGTGTGGATTCGCGCGTTGGCGGTGGTCACGCGCACCAACTGGCCAGGATCACGGTAGGGCAGCGGGCGCAGAAGCTCCGCGTTGACGACAGAGAAAATTGCGGTGTTCGCGCCGATGCCCAAGGCCAAAGTAAGAACAGCGACGGCCGTGAAACCGGGATACTTCGCCAGCATGCGAATGCCGTAGCGGATGTCGTGCAGCAGCGTTTCCATCGTGGCTCCTAGCAAACTTTTAGCAATGAAGATATTCTTCGGCGGCTTTGCTTGTTCAGAATAGAGACGACGCGCGCCGCTTCGTCACTCTTCACTTGTCACTTGTCACTCGTCGCCTATCACTCGTAGCGCAAAGCCACCATCGGATCTACGCGCGAAGCGCGACGCGCCGGGATATAACACGCCGCCATCGCGACCATTGCGAGCAAAACCGAAACTCCCGCAAACGTGAGCGGATCGCTGGCGCTAACACCAAAGAGCAGCGAGCGCAGCAATCGCGTCAGCGCGAACGCAGCTGCCAGGCCCAGCGCAATCCCGATGACGGTAAGCCGCGAGCCTTCGCCGAGCACCAGCCGCAACACGTCGCCCTCCTGCGCACCCAGTGCCATGCGCACACCGATCTCATGCGTGCGCTGCGTCACCACATACGCCATCACTCCGTAAATTCCCACAGCTGCCAGCAACAGTGCGAGCGCGGCAAAAATTCCAAGCAACATGGTCTGTTCACTGGTGTCTTGCATCGCGTCGGCGACGACTTCATTCATCGTTCGCGGGCGAAAAACAGCCAAGCCACCATCGAGAGCATGGAGATCACCACGAATCGCCGCCAAAACGCTGCGCGGAGCAACGCCGGTCTTCACCGTCAGCTGCACGCCAAAGCCCTCGCTGTCGAGAGCCGCCGTGAGCGGAAAATACGCTTCGGGAGGCACATCTTTGCGTATGTCCCATTCTTTTACGTCGCCCACCACGCCGACGACGCTGACGGGAACGCCGCCCGCGTGAAACACCTTGCCGAGAGCATCCTGTTTCGGCCAATACAATTGGGCCATCTTGCGGTTGATGACGGCGACAAATCCAATATCCGGCGGCAAGGTTGTCAGGTTCGGATTATTCTTATAAAGATCGGCCAATTTCAAATTCATAACGGCCGTGTGCTCCATATCTTCGGCGGTGAAAACGCGGCCTTGCACAACGGGCACGCCGAACGCGCGAAAATAATCCGGCGTGATGTTGTTCCATTCGACGAGCTGATTCGCCAGCGTCGGATCATTTTGGCCATCCACCGAGACGTATCCGTTCGTGCCGCCTTCCAAAGGAATTTCTGTCGAGACCGCTGCCGCCCGGACGCCCGGCTCGCGCTCGATGCGCTCGAGCAGTTGGTCAAAAAATTGGCGGCGCGTCGGCAGCGAGTTGTATTTTGCGTTGGGCAACTTCACTCCCATCGTGATTACGTTTTCCGTTTGCACGCCAATTCCTGAATTGCGCAAACGCGAAAAGCTGCGTAGCAGCAGACCCGCGCCAATCAGCAATGCCAGTGAAGCCGCAATTTCGCCGACCACCAGAGCCTCGCGCAGCAGGCGGCGCGTTCCGGACGGGCTAACCACAGCCTGGGCGCTGGATTTGAGCTCCTCGCTGAGATTCAGCCGGAAAGACTGCATCGCCGGCGCCAGCCCGAACAGCGCGCCCATCAAAATGCTGACGCCGATCGTGAACAGCAGCACGGCGAAATCAATTTGAATGGGGTTGGCCCGAGGGATGGGCAAAGTTTCGGCCGACTGCAGAAGAGATACCGCCCAGAACGCGCCCAAAAGCCCCAGCGCGGCGCCGAGCAGAGAGAGCAGAATACTTTCCGTGAGTAATTGCCGCGCCAACCGCCAGCGCCCGGCGCCCATCGCGGCGCGCACGGCAATTTCGCGCTGGCGATTTGTGGCGCGCGCCAGCATCAGGTTCGCAACGTTGGCGCAGGCCACCAACAGCACCAGCGCCACGGCGCCGAGCAGGATGAGAAGACTTTGCCGGGACTCTCCGGTCAGCTGCTCCGTCAGTGAGACGACCACAGCTCCGTTATACTTGTCGTTATCGCCGTTTTGTTTGGCCACCTGCTTGACGATGCTGTTGAGTTCGGCCTGAGCCTGGGCCACGCTGACATCCGGCTTGAGTCTGGCAATCGCGCGATAGGAATGCGAGCCCCGCGGCCCCAACGCTTTCGGCGTCATGTCCATGGGCGTCCAAATTTCCGTCGCGCGCTGAAAATTGAACCATGCGGGCAGCACGCCAAGAATCGAATAAGGTTCATCGTTCAGCTCGATGGTTTTGCCCAGCACGTCAGCGCGGCCACCGAACTGTCGCTGCCAAAACGCATTGCTGAGGATCGCCACGTGATTTTTTCCAGCCTGGTCCTCACCAGAATCGAAGGCACGCCCGATCTTTGGTTGCACGCCGAGCACGTTGAAAAAATTCGCCTGGGTGCTGTTCACGGAAACGGCCTCGGCCTGCCCGGCACCGCTGGCGTTCGCCGTCCGTTCCCAGGAGTAAAGACTGGTGACTTCCAGTGTGCGGCTCTGCGCTTGCCAGTCCAGATAATCGGGTCCGGTCAGTGGAAAGTTTCCCGGCGCGCTTTCGGTCTGCCAGAGCGCTACCAAGCGTCCGGGCTCGTGAAATGGCAGCGGCCGCAACAGCACGGAATTGATCACGGAGAAAATCGCAGTGTTCGCGCCGATTCCAAGCGCCAGGGTGATGACGGCCAGCGCGGTGAAACCCGGACTTTTCGTCAGCATGCGAATCCCGTAACGCAGATCCTGGATCAGCGTTCCCATTGCATCCTCCTAAGGAAGTGATGAGCGCCGGGCAAAAACCTCTCCGTTTCTGATCACTTGTCACTCGTCACGGATCACTCGTACCTGAGCGCGACCATCGGATCCACACGCATCGCGCGCCGCGCCGGAATGAAGCACGCGCTGAGCGCCACAATCAAAAGCGTGGCCGTAACAACCGCGTACGTGACCGGATCGCGGGCGCTCACCGTCAGAAAGCTGCCCACCACTTGCCCAGCGGCCAATGCGCCCGCGATGCCCACAACCAGACCAATCGCAACAATCAGCAGTCCTTCGCGAAAAACCATTTTCAGAATGTCCGCAGGCTGCGCGCCCAGCGCCATGCGCACCCCGATTTCGTGCGTTTTCTGAGTCGCAACATAAGAAACCACGCCATAAACTCCAACGATTGCCAATACCAGCCCCAGCATTCCCAATAGCGCCGCAAGCACCGCGCCGATTTGGTAGAACAGCAGCCCGTTCAGCGTATTCAGAGCCTGAGACATCGGCTGCACATCGAAAATCGGGAGTTGCGGCGCTAGTGATTCGATCACGTGCTCGGTTTCCGGAATCAACATTTCCGGCGCTCCAGCCGTGCGCAGCTGCACCGTCTGCAGGGAATTTCCAGCCTGATGCTGCAGGAACGGCGCGTAGAACATCGGACTAAACGGGCCCGTGAGGCCGTTGAAGCGAATGTCCTTGGCTACGCCGACGACAACCAGCGGGTGCTTGGGTTCGGTGGTCATCTGAAACTGCCGGCCCATGGGATCTTTGTCCGGCCAGAATTGTTTGGCCATCGTTTCGCTGACGATCGCGACATATTGCGTGTTTTCAACGTCCGCTTCCGTGAAAGTTCTGCCGCGAAGCACGGGAATTCCCATCGTCTGGAAATAATCCGTGGACACAGTGTTGTAGAGGGAAGCTGGCGCGGGCTGGCCAGGAGGCGGTTGGTATCCCTCGATGGTGAGTGAAGCGAAATTGTTGTAGTAGCCCATCGGAGTAGCATTCGCGGTGGATGCGGAGACGACTCCGGGAAGCGCACGCACGCGCTGCAAAAGGTTTCTGTAGAAATCGCGAGTTTGCGCCTCGTTGTATCCAATCTCGTTCGGATCCATCAGCAGGTTCAGAACGTGATCGGGTTGGAAGCCAAGATCCGTGCGTCGCGCTTGCGCCAGGCTGCGCGTGAAAAGTCCGGCGATGATTAGCAGCAGCAGCGAACCCGCCACCTGCACCACCACCAGCGTGCTGCGCAGCCGGTTCTTGCCTCCCACGACGCCGCGGCCGCCTTCATGCAGAATCGCGCTCAAATTTCCGCGCGAGGCGCGCACCGCCGGCGCGATGCCCACAACGATTCCGGTAAATAACGCCGCCCCAGTCGCGAAAGAAAAAATCCGCCAGTCAAAACCGAAATCAAAATGTAACGGCAGATCCGTTTGCACATTGATCGAGCCGAGCGCCGAGCTGCCCCAATAGCCCAGAAGAACTCCGGCAACACCGCCCAGCACCGCCAGCAGAATGCTTTCGGTGAGCAACTGGCGGATCAGACGAACTCGTGCGGCGCCCAGCGCGGCGCGAATGGCCATCTCGCGTTGGCGCACCGTGGCGCGCACCAGCAAAATATTGGCGACGTTGACGCACGCAAGTAACAACACCATCACAGCCAAACCCAGAAACAGGCTGCTCACCACGAGCAATGTGTTGTTGGGATCCGGATTGGGCCGCGCGCGAAGCTCTGGAAATACCTGCACACTCAGCGCTCTATGCGCTTCGGGATATTCCTGCGCCAGCCTCTGCGATATCACGTCCAGCACAGCTTGCGCCTGCTGCAGGCTGACGCCCGGACGCAGCCGTCCCAGCAGCGGCACATTCCGAACCTCGCGGTTGGTCATGAAGTCGCTGGGATTGCCTGCGATGGTGGCCATCCCCATCGGCAAATAAGCTTGCACACTCAGGATCGGGTAGACTCCGACAAAACCTTTCGGCGCGACGCCCACGATCGTGATCGGATGGCCGTCCACCGAAACTTTTCGTCCCACAATTCCCGGGTCGCCGCCGAAACGCGTCTGCCAGTAGGAATAACCGAGCACCATCACGGGATCCGCGCCCGGCACGTCCCCTTCCGAAGGCAGAATAAACCGGCCGAGCGCCGGCTTGATGCCTAGGGCCGTGAAATAATTTCCAGAGACGTAGTTGGTCATGATGCGATCGGCTTTGCCGTCCACGCTCAGGCCATCCAAACCGAATTGGTACGCCAAAACATCGGAAAACGCGCTGCTGGACTGGTCGCGGATGTCGCGATAGTCCGCAAGCGAGAATTGCGTCAGGAAATTTCCATGCTGCTGCTGGAAGGCCAGCACGGTGATCTGCGCGGGATTCGTCACCGGAAGGGGGCGTAGCAGAAAGGCGTCCACCATGCTGAATATGGCGGTGTTCGCGCCGATGCCCAGCGCGAGCGTGATGACAGCGACGATCATGAAGCCCGGATTTTTTAGAAACATGCGCGCGCCGTAGCGTATGTCTTGCAACAGTGTTTCCATTACAACCTCCCAGAAAAGTGACAAGTGATAAATGCCCGTCCATTCGTGATCAGCGACGCGCGGCTGGCTATTGCTCATCGCTCGTCGCTTATCACGCGTCACGGTTCACTCGTATCGCAGCGCCACGATCGGATCCACGCGCATCGCGCGGCGCGCCGGTATGTAACAGGCGGCGAGCGCTACAAGCGTCAACAAAATTGCTACGCCCGCGAACGTCAGCGGATCCACGGCGCGTACGCCGAAAATCATTTGCGTCATCAAATGCGTCAGGCCCAGCGCAGCCGCGATTCCCACGGCCACGCCCACCAGCGCCACTCGCAGCCCTTCGCCCAGCACCATGCGCAGCACATCCCGAGGCTGTGCGCCCAGCGCCATGCGAATCCCAATTTCGTGCGTGCGCTGGCCCACCAGATAGGAAATCACGCCGTAAATTCCCACCGACGACAGCACCAGGGCCAGTCCCGAAAATATTCCCAGCAGAACCATCGTGAATCTCTGCGTGGCGATCGAGTCGGAAACGATTTTGCTCATCCGCGTGAAGTCGTAAACCACCTGGCCGCTATCGAATCTCGTGGACGCCTGGCGGATGGCGCTCACGAACGAGTCCGGATTCCCCGACGTGCGCACGACCATGCCGATGCCGCCGCCAGCCAGCGGAAGCACCTGGTCCGGAAGCTGCACGATGGGCGAATAAAACTCGGCTTGCAAATTTTGATGCCCTTTGTCGGCGAGGCCCCAGTGCTTCACGTGGCCCACGACGCCCACTATTTCCGCGATTCCATTGATCAAGCCAATATTGATGCGCTTTCCGATGGGATCTTCATTCGGAAAATATTCCCGCGCGAAGTTCTGATCGATCACGATCACCGCAGGCGCGTTTCCCGTATCTTGTTCAGAGATGAAACGGCCCCGAATGAGCGGCGTGCCCATCACTTGCAAGTACTGAGGCTGCACCGGATACCAAAGCGCGAAATTCATCTCGCCATCTGTGGCGGGGCGCGGTTGACCCTCGCGCCAGAACGGCAACTCCGAATCGCCCTGCATGGGAATTCCGCCGCCAAACGCAGAGGCTGCTTCCACACCGGGAACCGACGCAAAATTTGCAGTGGCATCACGCAGAGCAGCGCGGATTTTTTCGGGCGTCGCCGTGCTGGTGGGCGACAATCCCAGCGAGAACGTGAGTACGTTGCGCGGGTTGAACCCGGGATCAACGCTGCCCAGCACCGCGAGCGTGCGAATCATCAGCCCAGCGCCGATCAGCAACACCAAGGACAGCGCCATCTCAATCACCACAAAAATATTTTGCGTTCGATGGCGCGCGCCGCTCCCGCCTCTTCCCCCCTCTTTGAGTGTTCCCGCCACATCCGGACGCGCCGTGCGCAACGCCGGAGCAAGACCGAAGATCGCGCCCGCCAAAACTGAAATGCCGAGCGTGAACAGCAGCACCCCTGCGTCAAGATGAATATTGTCAGCGCGTGGCAGCGCAGCGGGCAACGCTGCCAGAACGGCACTCGTGCCCCATTTCGCCAGGAGCAGGCCGAGCGCTCCGCCCGTGACGCTCAGCAGCACGCTTTCCGTCAGAAGTTGACGAATCACGCGAAACTGGCTCGCGCCCATCGCCGCTCGGATCGCAAATTCGCGAGCGCGCCCTGCCGAACGCGCCAGCAACAAGTTGGCCACGTTGGCGCAGGCGATCAGCAACACAAAGCCGACCGCGCCCAGCAGAATGAACAGCGCCGGTCGGATATCGCCGACAATATCCTTCTTCAGCGGATTCAAACCGATCGAAGTGCCCTTGTCTGCGTCAGGATATGTGGCGGCAAGATTGCGCGCGACCGAATTCATGTCCGCGTCCGCCTGCTGGAAAGTTACGCCCGGCTTCAGCTTTCCCACGCTTTGCGTTCCCATGCCGATTTTGCGATCGCGGAACGTGGGATCAGCCCATTGCCCGATCGGAACGTAAACATCCATCACAGTTGGGTCGAACATCGGCGTGCGCCCAGTCACGACGCCGATCATTGTGTACGCGGTGTCATTCAGAGTCAGGCTCTTGCCGATGACGTCTGGGGAAGATGCGAACTTGCTCTTCCAAAATCCATCGCCGATCAGCGCAACGGGAGCTGCGCCTACCTGATCTTCGTCGCGCCGAAACATCCTGCCCAGAATCGGCTGGATGCCGAGCAGCGGAAAAAACTCCGCGGAAATCTGCTGCCCGTGCAGCCGCTGTGGATCGCCGTAACCCGTCAGGCTGAAATCCATTTCGCGATACGCGGCCATCGCTTCGAAGGTACGGTTATCCCTTTGCCAATCCAAAAAATTAGGATAGGTAATCGAAGCCTGGTCGAACTGCGGTGTCTTCCAATGGATCGCGGCCAACCGGCTGGGATTGACGAACGGCAAAGGATTCAGCAGTACGCCGTTCACAACGGAAAAAAGCGCGGTATTCGCCCCGATTCCCAGCGCCAGCGTCAGAATCGCGATCAACGCGAACCCTGGATTCTTGGCCAGCATTCGAACTGCGTATTTTATGTCCTGCATCATTGTTCCCATGGCTGCGCCTCTGTAGCAGATACGTCATTTCGTCCGCGTAAGTTCCACGCGAATCTCTCATTCATGCCGCAACGCCACCATGGGATCAACGTGCATCGCGCGCCGCGCCGGGATGACGCATGCAGCCACGGCCACGCTGGAAAGCAGCAGACAAACAACCGCAAATGTTAGAGGGTCGGTGGGACTGACGTCGAACATCAACGGTGCAATGAAGCGCGTCAGAATCAGCGAGAGCGCCAATCCGATGGCCAAGCCGGCGGAGGTCAACCGCAAGCCGTGAATCAGCACCAGCCGTATCACCTGACTACGCTGGGCGCCGAGCGCCAGGCGAATTCCGATTTCATGTGTGCGCTGCCGCGTAATGTATGCGACCACGCCATAAATGCCAACGGCGCCCAGGATCAGCGCGAGCACGCCAAATGCGCCAACGAATGTTCCGGCGATGCGTTCGCCGGTAGTGGCGATCTCGACTCGTGCCGCCAAGGTTGTGACGTCGTATAGCGCCAGGTCGGGCAACAGCGCGTGCGCAGTCTTCTCCACGGCGCTGGCTGCCATCAGAGGATCGCCGTAGGTTCGAACGTGCAACGCAGCCAACGATGAATAACTCTGGAAGAGCGGCAAGTAGACGAAAGGTTTGGGCGCTTCGTTCAAATCGTCATAGTTCGAAGTTTGCGCGATGCCCACCACCGTCCGCCACACGCCGCTTGCCTGCACGCGTTTCCCGATCGCGTACTGTCCGGGCCAATAACGGTCCGCGAATGCGCGGTTGACGATGATGACTTTTTGGCTTTCCGGCTGGTCCGCGAGCGCAAAATCGCGGCCACCGATCAACGAAATCTCCATCGTGCGAAAATATCCCGGACTTACTTCGGCATCCTCCACCGCCATGTCTTCATGAGGTTGCGCGACGTATCCTTCCGGCAGCACCGACGTTTCGCTCAAACCGAAGCCCATCGGGATCCAACCGGCCAACGCGACGGATTTCACGCCCGGCAGATTTTCCAGCCGCGTTTGCAGTTGGCGCTGAAATTCCAGCCCTTGCTGATCATTGTAGCCGGAAGAAAACAAATTGAATGTCGCCAGCAGAACATGGTCTGACTTGAAACCAGGATCGAAGCGCTGCGCCTCGCGGAATCCGCGCACGATCAGTCCCGCGCAAATGAGCAATAGCAGCGAAAGAGAAAGTTGTGCCACAACCAGCACCGTGGACAAGCGCGCCTTGCGTATTCCACCGCTCGCGCTGCCGCTCTCTTCCTTCAACACCGTCACCGGCGCGATGCCGGAAGCTCGCACCGCGGGCAGCACTCCAAAAATAATCGCAGTAAGCACCGACAGCGCAAGCGTCATGCCCAGCACGGTCCGGTCCGCGTGCACATCGAGCCCAATCGGAATCCCTGCCGGTGGAATGAAGCGGACGAACAGCGATGCGGTCCACAACGTGATGACCATCGCCAATCCGCCGCCCGCGATCGCGACCATCAGGCTCTCTAGAAATAATTGCCGCACCAGCCGCCCGCGACTCGCTCCCAGCGACAAACGGATTGCAATCTCCCTGCGCCGGCTCACCGAGCGGACCAACAGCAGATTGGCCACGTTGGCGCAAGCCAGCAGCAGCACCACACCCGCAATCGCCATCAGCATCGGCAGCAGCAGATAAAAATACGCGTTCGCGCCGGCGGGGCTGCGCCACAACGGATATATCCCGACGTGCACGCCGGCCTGATGCGCGTCTGGAAATTGCCGCACCAGTTGCTGCAGCAGCAGGTCCAGTTCTTGCCGCGCCTGTTCCGGCCGCACTCCGTCGCGCACCCGGCCCATCACCAGCAGCCAATTCCGGTCGCGCCTTTGCAGGCGACCGCCATCTGTCACCAGCTGCGCTTCCATCGAAATGGGAACCCACAACTCGCTGCGCAATCCCGTCTGATTTCCCTGAAACAACGCAGGCGCTACGCCGATGATCGTGTAGGGATGGCGGTCAATGTTGAGTTGTGTTCCAACCACGCGCGGGTTTCCGCCGAGGCGCAATTGCCACAAGCGATAGCTGATCACGACGACCGGCGCGCCCCCTGGTTTCTCATCCTCCGCGGGCAGAAAACCTCGACCCAGGATCGGCCGTACGTTCAGCACATCAAAATAGTTGGCCGAAACCAGCGTTCCCCAAGTGCGCTCGGGATTTCCGTCGCCCGTCAGATCCATCGGATAGATCGAAGACGCCAGCATCCCCGAAAAACTTTGCGTCCGGTTGCGCAGGTCCACGAAATCCGGATAGGAAAAAACGTGCGGGCTCTCCGCGGTGCCGCCAGAGGTCAACGCATACAGATCGCTGGTCTTGCTCACTCCCGGAAGCGGATTCAGCAGCGTGGAATTGATCCAACTGAAGATCGTGCTGTTCGCGCCGATGCCCAGCGCCAGCGTGAGGATGGCGATCGCCGTGAAGCCAGGATCCTTGCGCAACATTCGCAGGCCGTACCGCAGGTCCTGTATCAGGTTCCGCATCCCGTCTTCCTCCCGGCGACTCCGGCCGGACAGCCTGCTTCCGTTTTTCTTCGGTGCTCAGGCCTTAGCTTCGCAAATTATTCGTAGCGCAGCGCAACCATGGGATCCACGTTCGCCGCTTTGCGCGAGGGCAGCCACCCGGCCAGCAAGGCGACTGCCACGAGCAATCCCGCCGCGATTACGAAGACCACTGGATCGCCGGCCTTGACGCCAAACAGCAACGATTCCACGACTCTGCCGATTCCGTATGCGGCGATCAGTCCGATGCCCAGGCCCGCGACCAACATCCCGATGATCTCGCGCAAGATCATCCACGCAACATTCTTCTGCGTGGCTCCCAGCGCCATGCGAATTCCGATTTCGCGCGTGCGTCGCGCCACCACGTAGGCCATCACGCCGTACAGACCGACCGCCGCGAGCAACGACGCCAACAAACCGAGGCCCAGCGAGAAAACCGTGACCAGGCGATCGGTAAACATGATTTCGTCCACTTGCCTCGTCAAAGTTTTCACGCCGTACACTGGCAAGTTGGTGTCAATTCCTTGCATCAGATTGCGCATCGTGGCCGTCAGCGCCACCGGATCCTGATTCGTTCGTACATAAAACGTCGCGTTTCCAGCATGCGGGCTCTGCGAATACGGCAGAAACACAAACGGGCGAGCCGCCTTTTTCACGTCGGTATTCTTGCTGTCCTTCACGATCCCTACGATTTCCGTGTCGAACTTGAGGTCCTTGCCGCCGCCAAAACCAAAACGCATGCCGATGGGATTGTGTCCCGCGAAGAAGCGGCGCGCCATCGCTTCATTGATAATCGCCACTTTTGCAGACGTGCTGGAATCCGCGTCCGAGAATTCCCGGCCGTTGAGCAGCGGAATCCCCATGGTCGCCAGGAAGTTGGGACCTACCCAGTTTTGATCCACGTTCATGTCTTCGTCTTCCTGCGCGGCGTATCCTTGGACTGTAATGTTGGAGGACGAATTGCTATCCGCCAGCATCGGTATTTCGGATTCACTGGCCGCGCGCACGCCAGGCAGCGGTTCCATGCTCTTTTGCACGCGGTCCGCAAGCGCGATCGTTTGCGCCGGCGTATAGCGGTTCAGTTCCGGCGAAATCGAAAATTCCAGCACGTGATCCGGACGAACGCCCAGGTCCTGCGTCTTCAGATTCAACAAACTATGCGCGAACAGCCCAGCCGCGGCCAGCAACACCGCCGTCAGCGCGATTTGCGAGACCAACAATGTCTTGCGCACCCGCACATTTGCTTTTCCGCCCGAGACATTTACGCCTTGATCTTTCAAGACGCTCTGCAAATCCGTGCCCGTGGCGCGAATCGCAGGAGCCAATCCGAACAACACGCCCGTAACCAATGAAACCACGCACGCAAAAATCAGCACGCGATAATCCAGCTGCGCCGTCAGTCCCGAGGCGCCTTCATTTTCAGGAATCGAGTTAACGATCACGCTCAGCGTCCACGAAGCCAGCGCCAATCCCGCCGCGCCGCCCGTAATCGCCAGCAATAAACTTTCCGTCATCAACTGCCGCACCAACCGCACACGTCCTGCCCCCAGTGCCAGCCGCAACGCGATCTCGCGTTGACGCCCTTCCCCTCGCGCGATCAGTAGACCAGCCAGATTCGCGCACGCTATCAGCAGCACCAGCCCCACCATCGCCATCAGCACGAGCAACGGTTGTCCGGCGTCGTGCTGCAGGATCGCCCGGCCATGCGCTCCCGTGTCGAGAACCAACTTGCGATTCAGGAATTCTTTTTCATGCGCTCCGCCGTGCGAAAACTTTTGAGGAATAGCGTCGGTTTCGAGGATGGCCCGATACATGGGAAGGAGTCCGGCTTCGGCTTTGGTTGTGGAGAGCCCCGGCTTCAGCCGGCCGATAATTGCCACCCAGTGGTCACCTCGATCTGCCAGGCCATCCCAATTCGGTGTCATCTGCGCTTTCATCGTGATCGGGATGAAAAGGTCCGGAACCTGACCGACCTGAACGCCTGTGAAGCCGGGGCGCACGACGCCCACAACGGTCAGGGAATTCCCATTGATCACGAGCTGTTTATTCAAGATGTTCGGGTCACTGCCGAAATGCCGCGTCCAGTATCCGTAACTCAGCAGCGCCACGGGATTCGCACCGGGCGCAGTCTCGTCTTGCGCAGTGAGAACTCGCCCGAGAAAAGGCCGCACGCCCAGCACTTGAAAATAATTTCCGCTCACCAGCTCGGCTTCGGAGAGTTGGGATTCTCCGTGCCCGGCCACGCTTACTTGCACGTGAAAGCGCGCCAGCAGGCCTGCGAATACTTCGTTACGATCTCGTATGTCCTTATAATCCGGATAGGAAAATGAAGTTGCGCCGTCGCCGTCGCTCCATGAACGGCCCCAACTTCTACCCGGTGAGCTGAGCACTACGAGCTCGCGCGGACGTTCGACCGGCAGCAAACGCAGCAGAACCTGATCCGTCAGCGAAAAAATTGCGGCATTCGCGCCGATGCCCAACGCCAGCGTCAATATCGCAACGATCGTAAACCCCGGATTTTTTCCCAGCGTTCGCAGTCCGAAGCGAATGTCCTGCAGTAAATTTTCCATTCAAATCTCCTAAAGCAGTGATGAGTGATAGGTGACGAGTGACGAGCAAAAGACTAGCGGCTGCGCCTCACTCATCATTTGTCACTCGTGTCTCAAAGCCACCATCGGATCCACGCGCATCGCCCTACGCGCCGGCAGGTAACAGGCAAGCAACGCGGCGCCCAGCAGCAAGCCCGCTACCGCAGCGAACGTGAGCGGATCGGTTGCGCTGACATCGAAAAGCAGGCTGTTCAGCAATTGTGTCAATAGCAGTGCAGCCAGCACTCCGATCGCCGTGCCCGCTCCGGCCAGCTGCAAACCGCGCAGCAGCACTAGCCGCAGCACTCTTCCCGGATTCGCTCCCAGCGCCATGCGAATGCCGATCTCGCGCGTCTGTTGCACCACGGTGTATGCCAGCACACCATAGATTCCGATGGCCGCCAGCAGTAGCGCCGCACCTCCGAACAGACTCAGGAGCGTCGTGCGAAATCTTGGCTGCGCGACGGAGTTGCTGATGACTTCCGGCATCGTCCTCACCTCAGCAACCGGCAGCGCCGGGTCAATCGCGCGAATCTGTTCGCGCAACGCTCCGCTCAGCGCGCTTGGATTCCCATGCGCACGCACGACAATATCCGCGGCCCAGAACGGGTTCTGCACGAACGGCACATACACTTGCGCCGATTGTCGCGCTGAAAGATCGCTGTCCTTCACGTCTCCCACGATCCCGACGATCTCTCTCGCGCTGCTCTCCGGATATCCGATAAGAATTCGCTGGCCCAGCGCGTTCTCACTCGGAAATAGTTGCAGCGCCAAACTGGAAGAAATCGCACAGACCTTCGGTCCGCTTTCCGAGTCCGCATCGCTGAATTCCCGGCCGCGCAGCAGCGGAACCTGCATCACACGAAAATAATTTGGGCTGATGGCCACAAAATCCGCTGTGGGCGCTTCACCTCTGGAACGTGGCGGATGACCTTCGATCGCAAACGCCAGATTGATGTAGGAATCGCTCAGCGGCAAAGGCACCGCCACGGCTGCTTCCTGCGCACCGGGCAGTGGGTTCATCCGCTCCAGCGTCTGGTGGTAGAACGAAATCCATTGCTCCGGCTTCGCATACTGCGTGCGTGGCAAGCCGACCTGCGCCGTCAGCAATTGCGCGGGATTGAATCCCACGTTCACCTGCTGCAAACGCGCAAAGCTGCGAATCAGCAATCCAGCGCCGATCAATAGGACGATGGCGAGTGCCGTTTCCGCGACCACGAAAATATTCCGCGCGCGATGACTCGTTCTACCCTCGCCCGCTCCGCGCGCGCCTTCCAGCGCCTCAGCCAGATGCGCTTCCGTCCCGTGCCATGCCGGCGCCAATCCGAAAATCACTCCCGAAACCACGGACAGCACCAAGCCAAACGTAAGGACGGTTGCGTCCACGTGAATCTCAGAAACTCGCGGCAAATCCGCCGGCAACCACGCAATCAATCCCTGCAACGTTTCATACGCCAGCAGCAATCCCACAGAGCCGCCAATGATGCCCAACAGCACCGACTCAGTCAGAAATTGCCGCAGCAGTCGCTGCCTTCCCGCCCCGAGCGCCACGCGGATCGCAATTTCTTTCCGCCGCGATGCCGCGCGCGCCAGTTGCAAGCTCGCCACGTTCGCGCATGCAATCAGGAACACAAATCCAACAGCGCCCAGCAACACCAGCAAAGCTGTGCGAACGTTGCCGGCCATGTCCGCCTGCAATGAAACGATGCGAACTCCCCACCCTTTGTTTTCGTCGGGATATTGCTCGGCAAGCAGCAGTTGCAACGCTGCCATTTCGCTTTGCGCTTGCGCAGCCGTCACGCCTGGTTTCAGCCGCCCCAGCGCCGCTAAGTAATGTCCACCGCGTCGTCCGCGCATATCGGAAAATACGCCATCCTGCCGCAGCGGTACCCACAATTGCGCTGCGGCATCCGGCACCGATGGGTGGAAGTAGGCGGGCACGATTCCCACAACGGTGATCGGATGTTGCTCGAGCGTTATGGTCCTCCCCACAATCGCCGGATCGGCGCCGAACCGCGAGCGCCACAGCGATTCGCTCATCACCACCACGGGATTCGCATCGAGCGCGTCATCGGAAGGCTGCAGCGTTCGCCCCAGCAGCGGTTTCACGCGTAGCACGTCGAAATAGTTCGACGTCACCGAGCCACTCTGAATGTAAGTTGGCTCGCCCTGGCCGCTCAGCGCCAGCGAGTTGCCGCGAACGGCCGCAGTCGATTGGAATGCTTGGTTCTGCTGCACCCAGTCGAGATAATTCGGATAGGAGACGCCTGTGTTCTGCGCCGGATCTTGCGGCAACGTCTGATAAACACTGAAGAGCCGATCAGATTCAGGATAAGGAAGGGGACGAAGCAGCACAGCATCCACCACGCTGAAAATCGCAGTGTTCGCACCGATGCCCAGCGCCAGCGTCAATACCGCCACAAGCGTGAAACCCGAATTCTTCGCAAGTGTCCGGATGCCGTAGCGAAGATCCTGGATTAGTCCCGCCATTTGAGCTCCCGAAAAAAGTGATGGGTGGCAAGTGATGAGAAACGGCGAGTCTTGCGCTCCTCACTCGTATCTAAGCGCCACCATCGGATCCACGCGCATCGCGCGCCGCGCCGGAATGTAACAAGCCATCAAGGCGACGCTCGCCAACACCACGGCGACAGCGCAAAACGTAACCGGGTCCGCGGCGCTCACGCCGAACAGCATGTTGGTCATTAGACGCGTCAACCCCAACGCTGCGGCAATCCCGATAACGACGCCCACCAGCGCCATCCTCATTCCTTCTCCCATCATCAGGCGCAATACGTGGCTGCGCTGCGCGCCCAGCGCCATGCGGATCCCGATCTCGTGCGTGCGCTGGCCAACCACATACGAAATCACGCCATAAATCCCGATGCTCGAGAGCAGCAATGCGAGCGCCGCAAATACTCCCAGCAAAATCATCGAGAATCGCCGCGCCGCCAGCGAATCCGCCACGATTTCCTCAAGCGGTTTGGTTTCGTACATCACATTCTCACTGTTCATTTTTTCAATCGCAGCGCGAATGGCCGGCACCATACCTGCTGGTGCTCCTTTCGTCCGCACGACGACTTCTGACTGCGGAGGTCCGGTCCAGAATGTGTCGGGGATCTGCATGAACGGCAAGTAAGCCTGCGCGTGAATCGGATGATTCGCGTCGCCATCCGCGTCCAGACCCCATTGCTTCACATGACCCACCACGCCGACGATCTCCGGCGCGGAGTTGATGATGCCGATGTTGATGCGCTTGCCGATGGGATCCTGATTCGGAAAATATTCGCGCGCGAAACTTTCATCAATCACGATCACTGGCGGCGAATGCTCGTTGTCGTCCCGCGTAAAGAAGCGCCCGCGGTGCAACGGAATTCCCAGGGCGCTCAAGTACTCCGGCTCTGCCAGATAAAAGAGTGATTGCTTCATCCCACTCTGATCCGCCGGCTTGGGTTCGCTACCGAGCCAAAACGGAAATTCGTTGTCGCCGTTCATGGGCAACGCGCCGCCCATGGAGGAGACGTTCTCCACGCCCGGAATGCTCTTCAATTTTTCATCCATTTCGCGAATCGCGTTACGGCTCGTCGTCGCATTCGCGCCCAGAGATGGCGAGAGTGAAACCGCGAATGTCAAAACCCCTTTCGGATTGAAACCCGGATTCACATTCCAAAGATCCAGCAAGCTGCGAATCATCAGCCCCGCGCCGATCAGCAGCACCAGCGCCATGGCCATTTCCACCACCACGAAAACGCCCTGCGCGCGATGCCGTGTGCCGCTCGCTCCGCGTCCGCTCTCTTTTAATGTTTCCTGCAGATTCGGCCGCGATATCTTCAGCGCCGGCGCCAGCCCAAACAGAACTCCCGCCGCAACCGAAGCAACCAGCGTGAAGATGAGTACGCGTCCGTCCACTCCGACTTCCTGCGCTCGCGGCAAAGTTTCCGGCAACACTTTGAGCGCCGCCTGCGTCCCCCATGCCGCCAGCAACAATCCCAGCCCGCCGCCCGCCAGCCCCAGCAGCACGCTTTCGGTGAGCAATTGCCGAATCACGCGCGACTGGCTCGCGCCCAAGGCGGCGCGAATCGCAAATTCTCGCGAACGAGTGGTCGCGCGCGCCAGTTGCAGGTTCGCAACGTTCACGCACGCGATGAGCAATACAAATCCCACCGCCCCAAGCAAAACCCACAAGAACGGCTGCACATCGCCAACGATGTCCTGCTTCAGCGGCATCAGGCTCACCCCTGCGCCTTTGTCCGCGTCGGGATACTGAAGCGCCAGGTTATTCGCGATTTGGTCCATGTCCGCCTGCGCCGCGGCGAGCGTCACGCCCGGTTTCAATCGACCAATCGCGCGCGTCCCCGGATGTACATCACGCTCGTGGAACAGTGGGTCCAGATCTCCACCGATGGGAACGAAGACATCCTTGTCGTCGCTGAAATTTGTGGATTGCAGATGAAAACTCGCGGGTATCACACCGACCACCGTGTAACTATCGCCATTCATCGTGATTCTTTTTCCGACGATATCCGGCGCGGAGCCGAATTTGCGCTGCCACAAACCTGCGCTGATCAGGGCCACGGGCGCGATTCCCTTGCGATCTTCGTCGGCGGTAAACAAACGGCCGCGAGTGGGGTTCACCCCGAGCGTCTCGAAGAAGCCGGCAGAAACCATTCCCACGCGCACGCGCTCCGCTTCTCCGCTTCCCGTGATGCTGAAATCGTCGTTGCGATAGGCCGCGAGCGAAGTAAAGCTGGAATTGCTGCGCTGCCAATCCTGGAAGTTGGGATAAGAAATCGATGAGCTGTCGAAATTTGCAGTCTTCTCGGAGACGACCAGCAATTCGTTCGGCTGCGGAAAAGGCAACGGCCGCAGCAGCACGCCGTTGACGATCGAAAAAAGCGCGGTGTTCGCGCCGATGCCCAGCGCCAGCGTCAGCACTGCGATCAGCACGAAGCCCGGGCTCTTCAGCAGCACGCGCGCCGCGTATTTCACGTCTTGAATCAGGCTTTCCATTTCTGCACGCCTCCAGACACACACATCCCGCTGCGCCGAAAAACTTTTTTCAAACGCTGCAAAAATTAAGTTTTCAGATTCCGTCTAGACGCTCGCGGAACGCGTGCCCAGTGTCTCTTCGACGATGCGTCCGTCGAACAGGTGAATGGTGCGATCCGCGATGCTGGCATAGCGTGGGTCGTGCGTCACCATGCAGATCGTGGCGCCTTCGCGGTGCAGTTGGCGAAGCAGATCCACCACTGCTTCGCTGTTCTTGGAGTCCAAGTTTCCGGTTGGTTCGTCCGCCAGCAGGATCGAGGGCGAGCCTACCAGAGCGCGCGCTACGGCCACGCGCTGTTGCTGACCGCCAGAGAGTTGCGACGGGTAATGCTTCATGCGGTGCGCCATGCCCACGCGCTCGAGCACTTCCTGCACGCGCTTCTTGCGCTCCGCCGCGGCCATGCTGCGGTAGGTGAGCGGCAGCTCCACATTCTCGTACACCGTCAGGTCACCAATCAGGTTGAACGCCTGAAAGATGAACCCGATCTCGCGATTGCGAATGCGCGTGCGGTCCGATAGCGAAAGATTCGCCACCGCCTGCGTATTGATCCAGTAGTTCCCTTCGGTGGGCGAATCCAGCAGGCCCAAGATCGAAAGCAGCGTGGATTTTCCGCAGCCGGATGGTCCGGCGATGGAGAGAAACTCTCCATTCTTGATTTCCAGATGGACGCCGCTCAGCGCGTGCGTCTCCACTTCATCCGTGTAGAAAACTTTGGTGACGCCATCGAGGCGAATCAGCCCTTGTTCCGTCGTTGTCATTCTGCGCTCCTTCGAATCTGAATCCCAAGAGTAGGTACGAGCTTGACGCCTGAAAAAGTTCCCTGCATTTGGCAAAAAGCCTACTTCAATTGCACGCGATCGTAGTTGTCCCAAGCCGACATGTCGGAAAGGATCACTTTGTCGCCGATCTCCAAGCCCTTCACAATCTCCACCGTGTTCACCGAAGTGCGGCCCAGCTGCACCTGCACGCGCGTGGCTTCCTTGCCGTCATCAATGACCTTGAATATCCCCACCGTGCTGTTGGCTTCGCCGTGCACCGGGCGTTCGACATACAGCACGTCCGCCAGCCGCTCGATCTCAACGGTTCCTTCCACACTCAAATCCGGCCGCGCGCCCGTTGGCAGCGGGCCATCCAGACCAACATCTACCGTGACCGTTCCATTCACCACGGCGGGATCAATGCGCGTGACGTGCCCCGGAATTATGCCGTTGTGGGTATCCACCGTCGCCTTCTGCCCGATCAAGATATCTTTCGCCTGCGTTTCGGCAATCTTCAGCTGCGCCTTCAAGTGAGTGGGCTGCGCCACACGCGCCAGCACCGTGCCCATGGTCACCTTCTGCCCCACTTCCACGTCGAGCTCCTGCAACATGCCGTCAATTCCCGGCCGGATGTGCAGCTGGTCCATTTGCGATTTCTTCAGCTCGTACATTGCGCGCTTCTGATTTACGGTCGCTTCCTGCACGGCGAGCTGCGAGGCGATGGAGTTGTTGAAAGTCTCCACTTCTTTTTGCGCCAGGTCATTTTCCTTGGCCAATTCTTCCGCCTGCACTTGCGCCGTTTTCACATCCAGTTGCGGCGCCAGACCGTTCGCTCCGAGTTGCTCTTTTGTCTGCCTGACCATTTCCTGGGTGCGATATTGCGAGGAAATGCTCGCAGCCTGGGTGCGCTTGTCCATCAGCTGGTTTTGCAACTGGGCCTTGGTCTGTTCGTAGGACGCTTGCGCGCCCTTCAGCTGATACTCAGCATCGAGCGTCTCTTGCTGCAGCTGAGGATTGACCAGATCGAAAATCACGGTGTTCGCTTTGACGGGAGTGCCGGGCAGAAGGTAGCGCGTCTGAACCTGCCCGTCTGTCACAGCGGGGATCAGCCGGATGGTTTCCGGGACCAGCGTACCCAGGCCGCGAACGTCGCGCAGCATCGGGCCGCGCTTCACAGTACCCTGCCAGACGGTGCCGCTGTCCACGCTGGGCGCCGCGGGTTTCAGGCGCGAAAGCGCGTAAGTCATCAGCGGGATTAGCACTACCGCCGCGGCGATGTAGCCGATGCGCCGCATCTTTTTCTTATGCTTAATTTCTGGTCTTACGATGTCCACGGATACCAACCTCGCATATATACATCGCAAATCGAATTCCGGTGTTACAACTCATATAACGTCTTTATATTGTGCCATTTAGAGGGGTATTGCAAGAGCGCAACGAGCCCATTTTGCCCGGTCATGGGAATCGTCCGTCCCGGTATCGGACAGATTGCAGCCTCCGTTTTAGATGGCTGCACCGGGGAAAAACCTAGGCTGACTCCGTGCTGGCGCGGATTTCCTGCCAGCGCTTGGGGCGCTTCTTGGCGTCGAGAATTTTCTTGCGCAGGCGAATGGATTTCGGCGTGACCTCGACAAACTCGTCGTCGGCAATGAACTCGATGGCTTTTTCCAGCGTCATGTCTCGCGGCGGAATCAGGCGGATGGCTTCGTCGGCCGAAGACGAGCGCATGTTGGTCTGCTTTTTTTCCTTGGTGACGTTTACGTTCATGTCGTCTTCGCGCGCGTTCTCACCCAGGATCATTCCTTCGTACACTTCAATCGCCGGTCCCACGAACATTTCGCCGCGTTCCTGGATGCCCCAGATGGCGTAGGCGGTAGAAACTCCGGCGCGATCGGACACCAGCGCTCCGGTCAGGCGCATCGCCATGTCGCCAGCGTATTCCGTCCAGCCTTCGAGCAACGAGTGGATCAGCGCCGTGCCGCGCGTATCGGTCATCAATTGGCTGCGCAATCCGATCAGCCCTCGCGACGGGATGCTGAATTCCATGCGCACGCGGCCGGAATTGTGGTTCACCATTTTTTTCATTTCGCCGCGGCGGTTGCCTAGCAACTCCATCACGATGCCGATAAAATTTTCCGGGCAGTCGACAATCAATAATTCCAGCGGCTCGAGGCGCCGGCCGTTTTCCGTGCGCACCACAATTTCCGGCTTGCCCACCATCAACTCGTATCCTTCGCGGCGCATGGTTTCGATCAGAATCGCCAGTTGCAATTCACCGCGCCCGAGCACGCGAAAAGCGTCGGTGGTCCCGGTGTCTTCCACGCGTAGTGATACGTTGGTGAGCAATTCCTTTTCCAGGCGAGCACGCAGATCGCGCGAAGTCACGTATTGGCCTTCGCGGCCAGCAAAGGGAGACGTATTGATCGTAAACACCATCGTCAGGGTAGGCTCGTCAATCGTAAGCGGTTCCAGAGGCGCGGGATTCGCCAGGTCCGTGATGCTTTCGCCGATTTGAATGCCTTCCACGCCGGCAATGGCAACAATATCTCCCGCGGTCACCTGCTCGGCCTCATCGCGTTCCAACCCGCGAAACGTGAATAGCTTGGTGATCTTCGTTGGCTGAATTTTTCCGTCCAGCTTGACGATGCCCACTTCGGTGCCGCGTACCAAAGTTCCGCCGAAAACGCGGGCGATGGCGAGGCGCCCGAGAAAGTCGCTGTAATCCAGATTGGTCACCTGGATCTGCAGCGCAGCGGCGGGATCACCCGACGGCGGCGGTATGGATTTCACTATCTGTTCGAACAACGGCTGCAAAGTCGTCGAATCGTCGCCCACTTTCAAATGAGCCACGCCCAACTTTGCATTGGTATAGATCACCGGAAAATCGAGTTGGTCCTCCGTAGCATCGAGATCAATGAAAAGGTCGTAGATTTCATCGAGCACTTCAGCGGGGCGCGCGTCCGGGCGGTCAATCTTATTGAGCACCATGATTGGCGGCAATTTCGCGGCGAGCGCCTTTTGCAACACGTAGCGCGTCTGCGGCAGCGGTCCTTCGCTGGCATCTACTAGAACCAGCACGCCATCCACCATGCGCAGCGCGCGTTCTACTTCACCGCCAAAATCGCTGTGGCCCGGCGTATCCACGATGTTGATCTTGGTGCCTTGGTACTCGATCTCGGTGTTCTTCGCGAGAATGGTGATGCCGCGCTCGCGTTCCAGATCGTTCGAATCCATCACGCGCTCCACCAGTTCCTGGTTGGCGCGGAAAATGCCGCTTTGCCGCAGCATCGCATCCACCAGAGTGGTTTTGCCGTGGTCCACATGCGCAATAATAGCGATGTTACGAATACTTTTCTTCATTGGATGACTGCCAAAAAAGGGTTTACGAGCGCGGTCTTTGCATCCCTGATCGAATCCCGTGCAGACCGTTCCAGAAGGGGTATCCAGGAGCAACAAACGCACTTTTATATTATCATGTGCAGCGCGAACCCGCCATGCGCCAGATGTGGTAGTAACGCGTCCGTTTTCGCCAACATGCCCGGCGCTTGAAAGTAGATATTTTTCGGCGTTCTCGCCGCATAGCTTTGCTCCGAGCTCGACGATTTGCGGCAAGTGCCTCTTGATCGTCGAACTGGTGCGCTCACTCCGCTACACCTAGCCGCCACGGCGGCGCTGCGCCTTTGCGATTTTCGTTGTGTTATTCTCCGGCGTGCGGGCAGTGGCTGGCGGCCCTGCGAAGAGAGGGATTTATGGGCGTAAGCGTGAATCCGAATATGGTTACGACGGCCTTCGATTTGCCGGGATATCGCATCGTGAAATGTTTCGGCCTGGTGCGCGGCGTCACGGTGCGCTCGCGCAGTATTCTGGGCACTATCGGTGCTTCGCTGGAAACTCTGGTGGGTGGCAATATCACGCTTTTTGAGGAAATGTGCGAGAAAACGCGCGAGGAATCGCTGGAACTGATGATGGAGCACGCCAGCCAGCACGGAGCGAACGCCGTGATCGGCATGCGTTACGATGCCACGGAAGTGATGCAAGGCGTCACGGAAGTGCTTGCGTATGGCACCGCCGTTCAGGTAGAACGCCTAGCACCGTAGTCAGCCGCTGGCGACTGACGCCAGCGCGCCATGCCAGCGGGTTCATCTCGGGCAGGCGGCTGATCGTCGCGCGATCAGTGCAAGATCAGCGCAACGCCAGCGCAAGTTCGATCGCACGTGGCGCGGGCTTGCCCGCAGGCTTACAATAAACCGTTTGCTCCTAGGGGAGGCACCTCAGCATGAATCGTTCCGTCAAGCTCATCTGCGCGCTCGCCGCTTTCGGCTTGATTGCCGCCGCTCTGGCGGTTCGCG
The DNA here is from genome assembly GCA_963790855.1 of uncultured Acidobacteriota bacterium. Taxonomy (GTDB): domain Bacteria; phylum Acidobacteriota; class Terriglobia; order Acidiferrales; family UBA7541; genus Palsa-295. The sequence goes on along the minus strand of CAWBPZ010000013.1, from coordinate 46,889 downwards.
CGCAAACGCCGAAAACGCAAACCGTGGAATTTCTCAGCGGCAAAGAAACGGTCGGTGGGTTCCTCGCCGTGCCGGACAAGCCCGGCATCTACCCTGGCATCATTGTGATCCACGAATGGTGGGGACTGAACGACTGGGTGAAAGAACAGACTGAAAAGCTCGCCGAGCAAGGCTACGTGGCGCTCGCAGTTGACCTCTACCGCGGCAAAGTCGCCGCGGACGCCTCCGAAGCCCACGAACTGATGCGCGGCCTGCCGCAAGACCGCAGTATCCGCGACATGCAGGCAGCCTACGATTATTTGGCCGCGCGTAAGGATGTGAAGCCCGGGCGCATTGCATCAATCGGCTGGTGCATGGGCGGCGGACTTTCGCTGCAGTTCGCGATCCATCAGCCGCGCCTGGCCGCCTGCGTGGTGAATTACGGTTCACTGCCCACCGATCCGAATGACATTCAGCAGATCTTCGCGCCCGTGCTGGGAAATTTCGGCGCGGACGATAAAGGCATCACGCCCGCCGACGTTGAGGCATTCGACAAAACCATGAAGAGCCTGAACCGCCGCATTGACGTGAAAGTTTATCCCGGCGCCGGCCATGCGTTCGAGAATCCGAATAACACCAACGGTTATCGTCCGGAAGCCGCCGCCGATGCATGGAAGCGCACCCTGGCATTCCTGCATAACGCGCTGGGGTAGGCCCGCCGATGGGCGATTCACGCGACGGATGGGCTACTCGGTACAGACATTTCGGCGAATCTGAGTTGGAACCTATTGGCTGCGAGAATCATCCAAAGCCTAAGAAGTGCACGCTACCTGCGGCAATCGAAAAGTAAGGAGAATTAAACATGAAGAATAAAACCAATCAGAAGAACCCACCGGCCAGCCTGCTCGCGGAGGGCTCCGAACGCGCCCGTCCGATCCTGCACCAGCACGCGAGCGAAATTCAGCCCTACGGCAAAATTGCCAAGTTGCCTATCGCCCTGGATCAGCGGGTTTGTGCCACCAGCGTCGAGCTGCTGAACCAGATCCTCGCCGATACCATGACGTTGCGCGACATGTACAAAAAGCATCATTGGCAGGTAGCAGGGCACACTTTCTATCAGCTGCATCTGCTTTTCGACAAACATTTCGAGGAGCAGTCCGAGTTGGTGGACGCCATCGCGGAGCGCATCCAGCTTCTGGGCGGCATCAGCATCGCCATGGCGCCCGACGTAGCCGAGACTACCTTCATCCCTCGTCCGCCGCGCGGTCGCGAAGAAGCTCCGGTGCAAATCTCGCGCTTGCTGGAAGCGCACGAAATTATTTTGAAGGAAGCCCGCACCGTGGCCAAGCAAGCCTCCGAAGCAGGCGACGACGGCACCAACGATTTGCTGGTGAGCCAGATCATTCGGACCAACGAACTGCAGGTCTGGTTCCTCGCCGAGCATCTGGTGGACGTTCCGGTGGTACGCGCTGATAACGCCAAAGCGGCCGCGTCCGGCTCTTAGGCGCGGCTCGCATCCGGCCCGCTTTCGAAGGAGGCACGCAAATGCCAGATTGCACGCACCTCAATCAGATTCGCAAGGTGAGTCCGCATACGAAGGGCTGCGAGGAATGCCTGAAAATGGGCGACACGTGGGTTCACCTGCGCCTCTGTCTGGAATGCGGCCACGTTGGCTGCTGCGATTCATCCAAAAATAAACACGCGACCAAGCATTTCCATTCCACCAAACACCCCATCATGAAGTCCATCGAGCCAGGCGAGACCTGGGGCTGGTGCTACGTGGACGAAGTGGAACTGGATTTCGCGTGAAGCGGTAGGCAGTGCGATTGATGAATATCGAGTGGTAGGCCCGTGCCGGCTCGAACCGCAGACCTCCACCGTGTCAATTCTGAGGTACAAACACTAAACCCTTTTGCCTGCTTTGCTTTTCCGGATTCTCCCGGCCCCAAAAGACTGAAAAACAACCTAGTTTTGGTGACGAATTGGTGACGAGTTTTCGATTCGGATGAGTGGCCTCTCTAAGCTGTGCACCTTGTGCTGACGGACTTTGTGCCAAAACTTGTCTGCGGGGCTTTTGAAATAGGCTAGCTGCGATCCCGCAAAGCGCTAGCGGCAATCGCAGCTACTCAATCGAGACAGTTCACTCAAGGCTTGATAGTTCGAAAACAAATGATCCCAGCGTTATGTGGTGTGCTACGGGAAAATCTCGAAAACCTGGTCGACAAGGTCATCGACCTTGCGCTTTAGCTCTTTCAACTTCAACTCTTTGTCAATGGCCTGCACAGCCTCTGTAGAGTTAATATCGGTCGAAGCAAGCGTTACCGCTTCTCTATCAGCTTTTCGAAGTTGTGCCCCGATTTGTTCTTGGACCTTCAAAAGATCCGACACAAAGTCCGTCATTGCTCTCCACCCCCAAGTTGGGAGTAGTGGATAGAGATTACGCGCCGCGCGGCCTGACCATCGTTCGTGCCAACATACACCATCGACGCGGAATTTTCTGCCGATTTTTCCCACGAAGTGGGGCGGAACTCGCGCAGCTCCCTAAGTTACACTTTCTGTGAACGTGCAAAAAAGCTCTTACAAAGGCTTCATCAAGGGCTAGCGACCGTAGCAGGGAGCAGTTCCTTGTCTCGATATTTTTAGGTTGGAAACGCAACGGTTTTGAATCACACGAACCCAGATCCCAATTTTCCTGTGGTAGCACTGCTACCACGCCATCGAAGTGCTGGATATTCTTTACAGGCGCGACCACTTCAAAGCCGGAGCGGGCACCACCCGTCTATCCGCCGCGCCGGGATCCGGCTCCCCCGGACCACCATATCCTGAGTCGCCTTCACCTTCAGGTGCCGTCTGGTGTTCACGCGGTTGAATATTGGCGCTGTCTTGTTCTGAGCCGCGTTCGCGATGAGCCGACTTCATGTGCTCGTGCAGCTCCCTTTCCGAATCGTACCAAGCGTTGCATCGATTACAGGTGATCTGAGCCGTTTGTGATTGCGCCACGCTCGTCTCCCTTTCGAATCTTCGCTTGTTACCACTTATTGATGCTCAATGAAATAACGCCAACCAGCAAATCCTCTCCCTGGGCCGCAGCGCACGCGTTTCGGCAAACCCAAATCGAACGCACCTCGCCCTGCGAAGTGCGATCTCACCCCACGTGACGCCGACGTAGTGAAAGGAGCTTGGGAGTCTTAGTACATTCCGCCCATGCCGCCCTGGCCCACGCCTGCCGCGGCCATCATTCTCTCATCCTTGATGTCCGCCACGAGGGCTTCGGTGGTCAGCATCAGCGCGGCAATGGACGCCGCATTCTGTAATGCCAAGCGAGTCACCTTCGCCGGATCAATCACTCCAGCCTTTATCATGTCGCCGAATTCCCCGGTCTCCGCGTTGAAACCAAAGCTCTCATCCTTCGAGTCGCGGATGCGCCCGACAACCACCGCGCCCTCGTGCCCGGCGTTCTTGGCAATCTGGCGTATGGGCTCTTCGAGCGCGCGCTTTACAATGTTTACCCCGACGGCTTCGTCACCGTGAAGCTGGAGCTTTTCAAGCGCTGGGATGCACCGAAGCAACGCCACGCCTCCGCCAGGAACAATGCCTTCCTCGACAGCAGCGCGCGTTGCGTGCATAGCATCCTCAACACGAGCCTTCTTCTCTTTCAGCTCGGTCTCCGTTGCAGCGCCGACTTTAATCACCGCTACGCCACCCACCAGCTTCGCTAGCCGCTCCTGCAGCTTTTCCTTGTCGTAGTCCGACGTGGACTCTTCGACCTGCGCGCGGAGCTGCTTGACACGGCCCTCGATCTCGCTGGCCTTGCCGCCACCCTCGATGATCGTTGTGTTGTCCTTGTCGATGGTCACCTTCTTGGCGCGGCCGAGATCCTCCTCCTTCACGTTCTCAAGCTTAATGCCGAGGTCTTCCGTGATGGCCTTGCCGCCAGTGAGGATTGCAATATCTTCCAGCATTGCCTTTCGTCGGTCACCAAAACCGGGAGCTTTCACCGTGGCGCACTGCAGCGTCCCGCGCAGCTTATTCACAACGAGCGTTGCGAGCGCTTCGCCCTCGAGGTCCTCAGCTATGATCAGTAGCGGCTTGCCTATTTTGGCAGTCTGTTCGAGCAACGGCAGCAGGTCCTTCATCGAGCTGATTTTCTTTTCGTGGATCAGGATGCGAACGTCTTCCATCAAGCACTCCATGCGCTCCGGGTCGGTGACGAAGTAGGGCGAGAGGTACCCGCGATCGAACTGCATTCCTTCCACGACTTCCAGCGTCGTTTCCATCGTTTTGGATTCTTCAACGGTTATAACCCCATCTTTGCCGACCTTCTTCATCGCTTCCGCAATTATGCTGCCGACCTGCTTGTCGGTGTTGGCGCTAATAGTGCCCACCTGCGCGATCATGTCGCCCTTCACGTCCTTGTGGAGCCTCTTAATCTCCTCAACGGCTACTTCGACGGCCTTCTCAATGCCGCGCTTGAGTGCCATCGGGCTAGCGCCAGCTGCTACCGTCCGCACACCTTCGCGGAAGATGGCCTGTGCCAGCACGGTCGCAGTGGTCGTGCCGTCGCCTGCAACGTCGGAGGTCTTCGAAGCGACCTCGCGCACCATCTGCGCGCCCATGTTCTCGAGCGGATCCTGTAGCTCGATTTCCTTCGCCACGGTTACGCCGTCCTTGGTGATGATCGGCGCGCCGAACTTCTTCTCGATCACGGCATTGCGCCCCTTCGGGCCGAGCGTGATCTTCACCGCGTCTGCCAGAATATTTACGCCGCGCAGAATTGCCTGACGTGAATTCTCCCCAGTTACAATTTGTTTTGCCATTGGATTTCACCCTCCTGGGCGAATGGGTACTCGTGGCCGGTCCAAGACCGTGTGGATCGTCGAAACTACTTCTTGCTGGATGCCGCTTTGGCCATCCCGCTAATCTTCGCCAGGATTTCCTCTTCGCGGAGGATCAGATACTCCTGGTCACTGATCGTGATGTCACTGCCGGTATATTTGCCGAACAGGATCCGGTCGCCGACCTTCACATCTACCGGAACACGTAGGCCTTTCTCGATTTTCCCGGCTCCCACGGCCATCACCTCACCCTCCTGAGGCTTTTCTTTAGCCGTGTCCGGGATGATGATGCCGCCCTTCGCTGTTTCTTTCTCTTCCAACCGCCTCACCAAAACTCGGTCGTGCAGGGGAGTCACATTCACAGTCATTTCTTAACCTCCGTTTAATCCATTCTGAAGATTCCAGGAGTAAGCTCGTTATGACCTCGGCCGACTTTATCGGCGGAAGGCATTCGTATTCTTCTGTTGCGCGATATCAAGGTCATCAACCTTCTTTTTTTTCCAATGTCCCAGCAGCTCCTCTGCTAGCGAAGGCCCTGACCTCGCTCAGACGGCTGCCAATTTTGCTCGGTCCCACTCCTGATGGTCCTTGGCACGCAATAGGAACGGGTTCTCTTGGATATGTCGGGAATGGGCGCAGACCCTTGCATAGGGCAACCCCAGAAATCGCTTTACCTCAACTTGCGTAATTTCCAAACCGTTGAACCTCTCTAATTTCAGATTCGCTAAGATCCGCTTCACTGCTCGGCGCACAGCGACTTGCCCGTCGATCCCGAGGATGGTTCCTTTGACCTCCCCGGCCACGCAGAAAAAGCTCCATCCTGCTTCGTGGATTTTCCGACCCAATGCAGATGCATCGATATTCTTGACTATTCTCCAGCCAGTCGCGCAGGGCTCACTCTCGATCTGAAGCGCGTCCGGCAAGAGTGTGCCGTCTTTGATCAGGATGGTCCCCGTCTTGAATGCTCTTGCCATGCGGGTGTTCCTCGGCGTTCCACGGTGATCCGTTGTTTCGCAGCAACCGACGCCGGACAGCGCAGCAGTGTTCGCTGTGGACGATTCGTCAGAAAATCGGGCCACCCCTTGGGTGCTGCCTCGTCCCAATTCCGGAGTATCGTGTTGCATCTGGTAGGGTTGCGTTGGCGAAGGCTGTATTTACCGTGGCGCTCCGGATTACCAGCTCACAGCGTTTCAGTGACTCGCTCCCCAGGATCCCGATCTTTTATTGGCGTTCTAGGAGGTCCCTTCGTCGTGTTGTCAAGAATAAAGCCAGGACAATCATGAACGCGCCCGCACAAGCCAAAAAGTCCAGCGCTAGTTGGTGACTTGCGGAGGGGCGCAATATCATCACCAGGAGCAACGCCGTGATGGAAACCCCCGTCAAGCTTCTCGTGACCTTTAGCAACCTCGTTTCTCCGCGCAGCTGGCCCTTCACAGCAAGAGTGAGGGGCGGACTTGACCTGACCGTCGAACCAAATATTTGTAGGCCAAGCCGTGAAAACTATTGCCCTGCGTAGGCGGCGTTCGTTTTAGGTAGTGCCCGGACAGGTTCGTCGCTCAACTCTCTTTCGGCCCTTATCCAGTCCTCAACATCTTTTCCCGGTTCGCCGCTCCGTTGCAGATACAGCTCATAAGCTCGGCGAGAGATCTCTTCTTCCGATGGTTCTCTGCGTGCAAACATGGCAACCTCCATCGCTGTCAGTGCGACCGCCGGACTCCGGCCCGCCGCAGTTGAGATTCAAATTACTTGCCGTTTGCTGTGACGCTAATCTTTACCTGCTTCGGCTGAGACTTTTGACGCTTCGCCATGTGCAGGCTCAAGACTCCATTGCAATGCTTAGCCCGAATGTTCCCGGAGGGGCCGACTGAACCCGCCCCTCACCGAACGAAGAGAACTATTGGCTCTAAGCTGCTACCGCAGCGGCAATTTTGTGGAAGGTCGAGTTGGAAACCTCATAGTTCTCGACCTGAGGAGTTCCCTCAACGACTCTCGCCAGGATCTTCGTCACTTCTGGATACGTTCCGCGGTTGTAGGCTTCGGCATTTTCTTTGTTTTCCCACAAACTGATTGCGAACGCTTTCGCTTCGCCCGGGCCGATAAACGTGATCTCGTCCTTGAACCCGGTCTGTTTTCGAAGCAGGGGAAGGATGTCCTTTTCGATTGTTTCGGTGAATTCGGCAATGCTGTTGGGTTTCAGTTGAATGGCAACTTTGCGTGCAAACATGGCAACCTCCTTGGTTGTCCCGGCCAAGGAGCAAATCTAGATAACCATCTATAGTTCAGATTACCTGATGAATCCCTCAGTCAATTAACAAAGGTAGGTGAAGTAACTTGACGTGTCAAGTGGAATCTGGGATTATTTTGAGCTATTAATCTAATCCAGTTAACCGAGCAGAGGCGCCCTATGGATGTCTGTTTAGTGATCAAGCAGCGGCTGGAGGAATTGGGCTTTGAGCAGAGAGATCTAGCGGCTGCTGCCGAAGTTACGGAGTCTTACATTTCCCAGTTGCTCACCCGGAAGAAATTGCCCCCCGCGGCCGGCCGAACAGATATTTACGACAAAATTGGAAAATTCCTGAACCTCCCAGGCGCTGAGCTTTCGAAACTAGCTGACCATCAGCGCAAGGAGGAATTGAAGAGAGCCTTGGGGCAGGCACCACCGCCTTTATTTAGGGAAGTTCGAGAGTTGGTTCTCCGCAAATGCGCTCCCGACAAAGCAAAACAATTTCGGGTCATGTTTGAGAAGCAGCCCTTCGGTGAAGTCGAACGCCTAGTCATACAAAAGCTTTTAGACGTTGCCAAGAGAGTGGCCAAAGAAGAATTGGAAAGCGAAAACTGGGTCCACCAAGTGGCTCGGCTCACCGGCCGAAGCTATGAAGAAATGCGAGTCAGCATCCTCGAATTCCTAGACACGGACGCCTTGAACTTATCAGTTGAGAACTGCGTTACCTTCCTGGATCCGCTGATCGAATCCTGGGACATGGACCTTGTGACCTTTGGTGTGGAAATTGTGCTGAACGGGAGACTAGCCCCAGGGGATCCAAAGAAATTTGAGTTTGTCGAAAGGGAGCCTGGCCAAGCTGAGGAAGAGCGCGGGCTGACAGAATTCTTTCATGACACTTTCCTGAGCCATGGTGCGACCGAGGAAGAAATTGAGTTTCTAAAGAAGCTGAGGATTAAGGGAAAACGGCCCACGGCGCTCTATTATTATCGGGAATTACAAAACCTCAGAGACCCACTCAATTTTCGAGCGATCGTGACCCAGGCTCCGGGAGCAAGACTTCAAGGCCAGTCCCAATCGGAAGGATCACTCGCCTCAATGCACAAATGTCGGGAGGCTGGTGACATTAATAAACAACTGCAGCTTGACCGCAGGAAAAAGGCAACGCAGCGCTGGGCAGGGAACAAAGGCAGGCAGGGCAAGAAACAAAAGGCAAAGTCGTAGAAAGCTTCATCCGCTCCCGCCACGGGACCGCCTCTGCTTCTACCCTCCGCAAGCGCATTGGCCTCTTTCTAATCATTTCGGTTTTCGCAGCAATCGTATTTCTCGCTTGGCCTGTCACATCGGCTGAATCCCCGTACCGGGAAGTCTGGGTTATGCGCTCATAGATCAAGCCTGGATGCCACGCGCCAGTGAGATATTCGACAAGTTCGATCCTATCACCTCGGATTTCACTTACATTCGGCTTCTAGGCGAGCGACGAATTCAGATTGTACTTTATCCGCTGTGACCACTATCGGAAGCTCGGTCCCACTGGAAAGCTCAACATCCTGAAGAACCTTCCGTAAACCACCTATTTGGTAGCTATCTGGCCTAGAAGCGAGTACGGTCGAATTGTCTCACTAGCATCCTGCCGCAACTCCCTACCATCCTACGGCTCCTTGCGACATCAGACAGGCTAATCGTTTTGGTACACCGAGCAAAACAAGCAGAATCATGCCTAAAGTTACGCATCTAGAAGCGGCTTGGCATCATGACGATGCTGCCAAGGCGCATCGCAGTGCCGCAGAGCAGCACGGCAACGGAAATCACGAGGAAGCAAGGAAACATTCAGCGATGGCTTTTGAGCAATCAGGCAAGGCGCATGAAGCATCTAGAACAGCTCAACAAAGGTCACAGCAGCAGAAATAGGTTTCTCATGTCCGACTGCTCTGGCTGTAATAGCTAGGCCGAGTTGGCTGCAAGTTAATGCAGCCACCTCACACTTTTCTCGACGGACCAACGGCACGATTCCGATATCAACGGAGGGGAAGTGAACGGACAATGGCTCAGACTCGAAGCCGACCAGCACAACCGGAATGCCTCGATTATTCTTTCCGCACCCTTTCCTTCTTATGAAGACGCGCAATGTGCCGCCCGCGAAGTGGAGCAGGCGAAAGACAAGCGGGCGCTTGCCGACTGCCTTGATTCCGCCTCCTGAGCGAAGCGGAACAGCGACCCCACGGATCACTTCTGTTTGAGGGCTTCAACAACACGAAACTTTCGGTCTATGTGCGGGTGAAAGCGCGGCGCGCCTGAATGTAGCTCACAGTTCTCTCGGATGGAATCTATGAGCGCGCTCCGCGGACCGCGGGGGAGGATCTGGTATTTCAGACTCGCAATGGCACACCATTGAACGACACCAATCTGTTACACCGGCATTTGAAACCGGCAGGCTGGAAAATTGGTATGCCGTCGCTGAGCTGGCACACCCTCAGAAGGACTCACGCTACGCTCCTACAGGCGAGTGGGGCTTCTCTGAAGGAGGCGCAGGCACAGCTAGGCTACAGCAAAATGTCCACAACTTTGGAGGTTTATACCCTACCTATCCCGGCTCATTTACGCTTAGCGGTGGAAAACCTCGCGCAATTGGTGACGAATGGTGACGAGTTGCACCTATCGGGCGAGGAAGTACTGGCAGTGGCTAAGTAGAATCAGTGAGATGGATGGTAGGCCCGTGCGGGCTCGAACCGCAGACCTCCACCGTGTCAATATGTGTGGTCAGAAAGCTAAATCCCTTTGCCCACTTTGCCTTTCCGATTCTGACCATCTCAAGAATGCCCCCAAGGGCCGAGTCTTGGTGACGAATTTTACGACCAGCAAGATCGTCGAAACGTTATCTCGTTCGACCGCGTGGTCTTCTTAGGTCCGTTGGCTGGTCTCCACTACCAAAGGTTCACTGCGCTTGTTCACGGAGGACGGGATCGCACTCCGATACGAAGCGATCGACGGGATTGTCAACCCACCTGGACGAGTTCCAGACTGAACGCAAGGGAACGTGGGGAACCGAGGCGAAGCCAGTCTATAATGTACGCGGCTCGCGTCGGATGCGAAGAGGACCATGCCCAGGTTGGATCCACCGCATGTAGTCAATATCGAGGATCTGAGGCGGTTGGCGCAGCAGCGGCTGCCTAGAGCGGTGTTCGACTACATGGACGGCGGTGCAGCAGACGAAGTGACGCTGCGGGAGAATTGCCGCGCGTTTCAGGAAGTGGTGCTGCGCCCGCGGCAAGCAGTAGCGAACGAGAAGTGCGATTTGCGCACGCGCGTGGTGGGGCAAGGGATTTCGTTTCCGGCGATCCTTGCGCCGGTTGGGTACAGCCGGTTGATGCATCCGGGCGGAGAAGTGGCTGCGGCGCGCGCGGCAGGGGAGACGGGGACGGGATTCGTACTCTCGACCATTTCCGGCCACAGGATGGAGAAGGTGAAGGAGGCGTCTGGCGGGCCGCTATGGTATCAGCTGTATGTGGTGGGAGGGCGCGCGGCGGCGGAAGCGGCTATTGAACGAGCGCGTGTGGCGGGATTTTCCGCGCTGGTGGTGACGATTGACACGCCGGTGGCGGGGCTGCGCGAGCGCGATGTGCGGAATGGCGTGAAAGAGTTGATGGGCAGCTCGCTGCTGGCAAAGATTCCGTTCCTGCCAGATCTTCTGGCGCATCCTGGATGGCTGGCGGCATTTCTGGCGGATGGCGGCGTGCCGAAACTTGAGAATATTGTTACGGCCAACGGCGAAGCCATGCCGATGACCGACGTTGCCGCGGCGCTGTCGCGCGCGGTAGTGACTTGGGAGGATTTGCGCTGGCTGCGCAAGGCGTGGCGGGCGCCGATCATCGTGAAGGGCGTGCTCACGGGCGACGACGCGCGACGGGCGATTGATGAAGGAGCCGAAGGCGTGGTCGTATCCAATCACGGCGGTCGCCAACTGGATGGCGTGGCAGCAACGCTGCGAGCGTTGCCGGAAATTGTCGCGGCTGTGAACGGGCAAGGGGAAGTATTAATGGATGGAGGCGTCCGCCGCGGCTCCGACATTGTGAAAGCGATTTGCCTGGGAGCGCGAGCGGTGCTGGTGGGGCGCGCATACGCGTATGGTCTAGGCGCCGCTGGGCAAGCCGGAGTGAGGCGAGCGCTCGAGATATTGCGCACGGAAATGGAGCGAACGATGAGGTTGCTGGGTTGCGCCTCAGTGGTGCAACTGAATTCATCGCTGGTAGGGGTGCCGGACGGCCAGCTGGTCAGCAGGCCCGAGTGAGCTGCAGGGCATACTGTACCGCAAGCAATGCGGTTAACCGATGCACCCGTTCCGGAGCGCACAAGATAGTTTTCAAACAACGATTCAGAGCAATTCGATATTTCCGCTGCTAACGATCGGGACCCAGAGCGTACAAGCCCCCGTCGATAAGAATCGTTTGGCCGGTAACTGCGGTGGCGCCGGAAGCCAGGAAAAAGACGGCTTCCGCGCATTCGACAACGGTGGCTAGTCTCTTCAGCGGCGTCATACCTTCTTCGACTTGAAATACTGAATCGGAATCGGGACGACCGGCAAATTGCGTGCGGATGAGTCCGGGAGAAATTGCGTTGACGCGAATTTCGGGGGCGAGAGCGCGGGCGAGCGACTTGGTCATGGTGAGGACGCCGGCTTTGGCGGATGCGTAGGCGATCGAACTTCCTACACCAGTAGAACCTGCTACGGACGCAATGTTTACGATCGCGGCGCCGGGTTGCTTGCGCAAGAACGGAACGGCGGCGCGAATGCAGTAGAAAACACCGCGCAGATTGATTTCGAAGGTTTTGTCCCAGATGTCGTCTGTGAGTGCATCCAGGTTGCGGTGCGGGACTCGCGTGCTCCAGCCGGCGTTATTGACCAGCACATCGAGGCGTCCGAATTCGCGCTCGACTTGCGCGACCATGGCGCGGGCTTCGGCATCGCTCGAGACGTCCGCCTGGATCGCGATCGCCTTTGCTCCGGTCGAGCGGAGCTGCGCGACAAGTTCTTCGGCTGGACCGTGCGACGCGCGGTAATTCACCGCGACTTTGGCGCCAGCGCGCGCGAAACGCTCCGCGATGGCACGCCCCATGCCGGTGGCGGAGCCGGTTACGAGCGCCACTCGTTCTTCAAGCGTCGTTGTCATGAGAATTCCTGCGGCGACTGCAATTACTGCTTTTCGATTTGATCCGCAAATTGCGTTGCATCGTGGTACTTCACGGTCTGCAAATGCTCGCAATACAAGACCAACTCGCCGGGCATCTTGAAAACTTCGTAGGAAACTTTGACCATTCCCATGGCTGGATACTTCGGGCGCTTTTCGAGATTGGTGCGGATCGTGTAAATCGTGTCGCCGATGAAAACTGGTTTGATGAAACGAAGCTTGTCGTAGCCGTAGCTGAAGGTGTGAATGTTGTTGTGCGCCATCAGACCGAGGCCCACGCTGAACACCATGGCACCCGCTACAAGGCGCCTGCCAAATATGCCGTCTTGTTTGGCGAAAACTTCGTCGGCAACGTACGGGTGCATGTCCAGCACGAGAGCATTGAAGGCCATGCTCTCGCCTTCCGAAATTGTGCGCCGGATGGAGCGGGCGCGCAGGCCAATTTCGAAATCCTCGTAGAGCCAGTCTTCCTGATTCCAGATGCGAATTGCTTCGTGCTTGGCGGGATCGGGGTTAGGGTTCATCACGTTGATTCCTCTCTAGCTACATGATTGAATTTCTTCATGAGCGGGTGGCCGCCAGTGCGAGATGCTTGGAAAAAAGTTTGTTGAGTGAGTCAATCAGTTGCAGATCGGCCGTTTCGCCTTTCAGACAGCGATTGATTTCGACGCCGGCGGCTTCGAAAAAGCGCACGAATCCATTGAAGCGCGGGCGCACGTAAGATTTTCGCAGAGTTTCCAACGTGTCCGAAAAAAAACCGTGGGCGGCGGCATTGATTTCCGGAGCGAGCCACGCGGCGAGGCTGGCCGGCTGCCCCCCTTCCTTCACGTACGTTCCGCGCTGGTGTTCGGGACTGGCAAGCCATTTCGCGTAGATCACGGCTTCGTCCCGATGAGGACTCTGCTTGCTGACGGCCACGCCCGTGCCGCCCAATTGCGTGCCGGTGCAGCCAATCGCGCCGGCCGCGGGAGCATTGGTGAATTGCAACGGTACGGAATTTTCACGGCGGGAATAATTGGAATAGCCGTAGGCCCAGGGGCAATAGACGGCGTCGGATTCGGCGACCATGTGGTCGTACATCTGGATCGGGTTCCAGTCGGTGGAATTCGGATGCGCAAGGGCGATGAGCGCGTGAAGGCGATCGAGAACTTCGCGCGCGACGACCTGCTCTACGAATGGATCGGCATTTTCGGCGATGGGATGGCCCAGATTGGCGGTCAGCGTGAAAAACACACTGATCGCATCGATGGGGCAGGCCGCGACGACGATGAAGTTACCGATCGCGCGCGCTTTTTGCCCCAACTGAAGAACTTCGTCGAACGTTTTCGGAGGCTTCGAGGCGAGCTGTTGCAGAAGGTCGGGGCGGTACGACGCGACCTGCGTTGCCGCATCCACCGGCAACGCCCAGCGGCCCTCTGCATACCGATAGGATTCCGCAGAAGGGCCAACGGAGTCGCGCGCGAGGCTGGCGTTTTCATCCGCGCTGAGAAACGGGTTCAGGTCAACCAGCACATCATGGGCCGCGGCGAACCCCACGAAGGGATGGTCCATAATAATCAGATCGTAGCGGTCGAGATATTGTTCTATCGGAGCTTCACCGAATTCGCGAAGAGTGCGGCGATCCCAATGGATTTTAATTCCCGGATGGGAATTCTGGTACTCCGGAGCGCCTTTTAGCAGCGGAGCGTAGCCACGCGGATGGTCCCAAGTGAGTCCTGTTAGTGTGACGTCCAAATTCCCCTCATAAGCGCGCGGTCTGGTTGCAGCGTTACGTCTTGCTCGGCACCGGTTTCATTTGCACGACGAGGATGTGTTCGCAATACATGACGACTTCGCCGCGTTGGTTGATTACTTCGCAGGCTTCGGTCACGCGGCCGCAATCCGGGCGCTTGGCGTCTGGCTGCTTTTCTTTGATGGTGACGCGCGTGTGGATCGTATCGCCGATGAAGATCGGTTTCGGAAAGCGTAAGCGGTCGTATCCGTAAGTGAAAGCGACCGGGTTGATCTGGCCGGCGGTGAGGCCGATTCCGATGGCGAACGTCATCGTGCCGTGGGCGATGCGCTGACCGAAGGGGGTTTCCCGTGCAAATTCCGCGTCCACGTGATGCGGAAAATAATCTCCGGTGTGGCCGGCGTGGAAGACAACATCGGTTTCGGTGATCGTGCGGCCGGAAGTATTTCGCTGCGCGCCGACTGCGTAATCTTCGAAGTACTCCGTTTTCGTCATGGCTCAGCCTCATTACCCGTGAGTTGCGCTTTGCGTCCGCCGATGGCTATGGATAGCGCCTGGCTCGCTGCCTGGAGTGCTGCCCTCACTTGCGCTGGCCCAATGCGGTCTCCGATGCGCGGCAGAAATGGAACGGAGAGAGCTGCGATGGCTTCGTGATGCTGATTTAGAACGGGGTAGCTGATATTCACGACGCCTGCGACCTGATAGCTGGCCATTTCTTCGTAGCCGCGTTCGCGGATGCGCGTGAGGTGTTCCTGCAGATCCGCTGGAAGTGGCCGGTCGGTTCGGCGCTTCCACGCAGCGAGGGAACGCGCGCGCACTTCATCGGGCTGAAAGGCGAGGATGAGGTGGCCGGACGCTGTGTTCAAGAGATCAATTTTCGCGCCGAGTTTCAAGGCGAAGCCCGCGCTGCCGGGGGCGTCCACCTGGGTGATGACGACAACTTCTCCGTCGCTGGGCATCGCGAGATGACATGATTGGCGGGTTTTATGCGCTACTTCTTCCATAAGCGGGCGCGCCTTGGCGACGAAGCGCTGCAGTGGATGATGCCGGTGCGCAAGTTCAAAAAGTTTCAGCGTGAGTTGGAAGCGTTCGTCGGGCAGTACCTGAGAAATATAGCCGCGCTCGGCGAGGCAAACGAGCATGCGAAAAATTTCGCCGACGGTGCGCCCGAGGCGGCGAGCGACGTGGCTGGTGGTGAGCCCGTCCGGTTCGGAGGCAAATAGCTCCAGGATGTCCAAACCCTTGTCGAGGGCGGGAGCAGCGTAGCGTGCGCCGGGGGCAGGCGGCGAGGTCTGGACCCTTCGATTGAGACGTGCAGCTCGCATAGGACTGCACGGCAGTGTACACGATAATTTCTCTAATGAAAATAGCATTTCATATATGCAATACTCTAAATCGAGTGGAGCGGAACTTGAGGTTACGCAAATGACGAAAACCGGATCCTCGACGAATCTTCTGAAAGATCGGCCATTACAGGGGCTGCTGGTCCTGGATTTCAGTCAGTTTCTTTCTGGACCGCTGGCGACCCTGCGGCTGGCGGATCTGGGCGCGCGCGTGATCAAGATTGAGCGGCCTGGACAGGGCGACCTGGGACGAACGCTCTATTTGAGCGACACCGATATCAACGGCGAGAACACTTTGTTCCATGCCATCAATCGGAACAAGGAGAGTTTGGCGGCGGACCTGAAGAATCCGCGGGACATAGAAAAGTTGCGCCGCTTGATCGCGCACGCAGACGTGATGGTGCAGAATTTTCGTCCCGGCGTGATCGAGCGGCTCCAGTTGGATTACGAAACGGTGGCGCAAACGAATCCACGCATCGTGTATGGATCGGTTAGCGGCTACGGTGACGCCGGGGCATGGCGCGACCGGCCCGGCCAGGATCTGCTGGCGCAGGCGCGATCGGGGATTATGTGGTTGAGCGGAGACGAAGGCGACCCTCCGACTCCGTTTTCACTCGCGATTGCGGACATGCTTACGGGACACAATCTTTGCCAGGGAATTCTGGCGTGCCTGGTGCGGCGCGGAGTTACGGGACGCGGCGGGCTTGTGGAGGTCAGCCTCCTGGAATCCTTGATGGACTTTCAGTTCGAAGTGCTCACCACGTACATGAACGATGGACGGCGGCCGCCGAAGCGCGGGGCATTTCGCAATGCCCACAGCTATCTGGCAGCGCCCTACGGCGTGTACGATACGAAAAATGGACATCTGGCATTGGCAATGACGCATCTTCCATCGCTCGGCACATTGCTTGGAATTCCGCAGCTGACGCAAATCAAAGACTCCGCGGAAGGATTCAAGCGGCGGGACGAAATTAAACGCCTGATCGCGGACCGGCTGCGCGGAGAGACTACCGAGCACTGGCTGGGCATTTTGGACGCCGCGGATATCTGGTGTTCGGAAGTGTTGGACTGGCCGAAACTTCTGAGCAGCGAGGCGTTCCAGCAGTTGGACATGCTGCAAACACTCGCGGATCGGAAGGGATTGGAAATTCTAACGACGCGCTGTCCTTTTCGTTTAGATGGGCACGTACTGAAAAGTGGAAGGCTTGCGCCAAAAGTGGGCGAGCACACCGAATTGATAACGAACGAGTTTGCGCTGTAGGCTTCTAGAATCTTCCAAATTTTCGGAAGGCATCGACGGGATGCGTGCCCTCCAGGATTGATTTGCGGACGAGATTTTCGGTTTGCACTACTGCTTCGGCTTGGGTGACGACTTCTGCCACGATGGACTGAGGAATGACCAGGACGCCGTCGCGGTCGCCTAGAATGTAGTCGCCCGGCGCGATGTGAACGCGGCCGATAACGATGGAGACGTTGTGAGCAACGAGCCTCCAGCGCCCGACAATGTCCGCCGGAGTCTTGTAGCGCGCAAATACCGGGAAGCCCAGCTTCAGGATGTAGTCTGTGTCGCGCGCGCCGCCGTCAATCACTGCGCCGCGTGCGCCGCGGTATTGCGCGGTCTCCGTGGACAGTTCGCCCAGATGAGCGGCGAGACTGTCGTTGGGCTGGTTCACGAGTACGTTGTCAGGCTTGACGTCGCCCAACATTTTGAGAAAAGGAACAAAAATCACTTCCGGATCTGTGCTGTCGGTGGGCTCGCCGAGGATCGTCAAGGCTTTGCCGACAACAACGTGACCGGGATGAAGTGATTGAATTTCGTGAGGCAATACCTGATCGCGGAATCCCATTTCGTCGAGAATGTCGCTGACGGCTCCGGTATATGGGATCTGGGCGAGCCGTTCTACCAGGGTAGCGGTTTTTTGTTCGCTCATAATCGTTGGTGACCTTTCCTTGTGCGCGGCCGCTGCGTCTAGCTGAGCCGGTAGATTCGGATTGCGTTATCGTGAAAAAGTTTTTGCTGGTTCCCTTCGCTGGCAGCGTGTGTGAGCGACATTAGCGTCGTGACCCACCGCCCGTAGCTGGCAGTGAGGTTGCACACGGGCCAGTCACTTCCAAACATCACGCGGTCCCAGCCGAAAGATTCGATCACGTGATCCACGAACGGGCGGAGATCTTCGGGCTGCCAGTTTGTCGGATTGGCGTAAGCGACGAGGCCGGAGATTTTGCAGAAAACGTTGGGGAGACTTGACAGTTCGCGGATATGCGCGCGCCAGGGATTGAGGGCTTGGGTCTTCACGTCTGGAACTCCGCAGTGGTCGAGGACAAATGCGACATCGGGGCAGTGCGATGCCAGGTTAATTGCGACGGGGAGTTGGCGCGCGAGAACGCATACGTCGAAGGAGAGACCGTAGGTTGCGAGGCGCGCGACGTTTTCGATGAACATCTTTCCTTGGCCGAGTTCGTCAGGATGTGTGTGGAGAATACGGCGGATGCCCTTCAGTTTGGGATGCGCGGCTAACTTGTCGAGATATTGCTTGAATTTATCTTTTTCGGGCCGAGCGGAGGCTACGACCCCTTCGATGCGATTATCCGGGCTATTCGCCAGGCGCAAGACGTGCGAGGCTTCGTCCAGCATTTGTGCTTCATCTACGTCACATTCGACGAAGACGGTTTTGGCGATTTCCAGACCGCGAGTGGCCTCGGAATAGTCGCTTAGCCGAAAGGAACGATCGAGGACTGGCAGCGGTTCGAGCCAGGCGTAATGAAACAGGCCTTTGTCCCAGAGGTGCTGGTGGGTATCAACGATTTTCATGGGTCGTTCGCGGGGCGCGGCAACACGCGGCTGAATCTACCGAAATGCACGCAGTACGTCAACGCAGTCCAGGCATCTCATCAAAGTTTTTCCGCATTTCAATACTCAAAATATCGTCAAACCTGCGTCGTGGCGGACGCGCAGGAACTCATTTCATTCCATGATGCGACGATGACGGGGCGACCAGAATGAAGATCTAATCCGTGTGAAATACTTCTTCCATTTCGGCCCACCACTCTCCCTTCTTGCATGTCTCCAGCGGCTGCTGCATGGGCATCATCACGGCCCACCATTCCTGGGTCCTGGGATCGGCGGCCATTTTGGCCATATCCGACGGATAGTCGGTGCCGTGATATTCAAAGTATGCGAACAAGAAATCGTCCTTGAGGTAGATGGAATAGTTTCGGATGTTGCATTTTCGAATCATGCTGAGAATCTCGGGCCACACGGCGGCGTGATAGCGCTTGTATTCGGCGATCGCCCCGGGCTTCACGCGGATGACTGAGCCATAGCGTTTCATGAGCTGGGATCCTTTCCGCGGGAGGATGGCTCGCTACAGCCGAATCGCCGCGATTGTTAGTTGTGAAATTGTTCGCGAGCGTCTTGACCCTCATAAAGGCGCCCCGGTTGAGAAAGTTTATGCGGTGATCTCTTCGGGACGCACCGCGCGGCGTTCGGCCATGGATTTGTATTCCGCGAAAACGATCTGCAGCGTGCGGAGGTTGTCGCGGCCGCTGGTTTCCGGGTCGGAATCATCCTCGACGGCACGCATCAGGGACGCCATGGGACCGATGAAGGCATCGGGGATCCACATGGTGTCCAGGCGAGCGGAAAACCAATAGCCGGGGTTGCGCTTGGACATGAATTCAAGCGTGTCCGGACGTCCTGAGGGATAGTTGTACATCAGCCCGATCGTGCCCTTGATCACGCCTTCTGTTCCTTCAATTCTGAAAATGGCATAAGGGTCGTCCGTCCACGTCGAATGGCAGACGTCGATGAGCACCTGAAGACCGGAGTCGTACTCCCAAGTGGTAAGAGTCTTGGTTTCCGCCGAGGTTTTTTCACCGGGAGCCCGGGTGCCACTGGTGAATACAAAGTTTGGCTGTCCCAGCAAATAACGCAGCGAATCAATATAGTGAATGCTGTGGAACAGCACTTCGAGGCGCTTTCCAGCATAGATCCAAGGCCACAGGCTCCAGTCGGTCTTGCAGTGAACCTGAATCGTGGCATAGAAGGGCGTGCCCAGCCAGCCTTCGTCGATGAGCAAGCGCGCGCAGCGAATGCCGGCGTCCCAGCGCATCTGCTGGTTCACGGCGATTTTGACGTTGGCCTTTTGCGCCAAGTCAACGCAGCGAACCGCTTTGGCATACTCAACCGCGAAGGGCTTCTGGCACAGCAAGTGTTTTTTCGCAGCGGTAACCTGCTCGACGATTCCGAGTTGGACGTCCGGGTAGACCGCGACATCCACGATCCGAATTTCCGAGTCGGCTAGCAATTCGTCCGTGCTGGCATACACCTTTGGAATTCCATGTTCGCGCGCGGTTTTCTCGGCCTGGGCGGGATTTTTGTCAGTTACGCCGACAACTTTGAAGCCGGCCTTCTGGTAGGCGGGGAGATGGGCGTAATTGACGATTCCGCCGGCGCCGATGATTCCGATTCCTTGGGCGAGATCGCGCGGCAATTTCGGCTTGTAATCGAGATGCGGGAAAATATTTGTCATTATCAATCACCCCTTACGAAATAGAGTCACCTCGTCTGCCCTGCGCGAGCTTTCTGGATGGCGGCCAGTGCCTCCCGGGCGTCGGCGTCATTGGGATTCAGGTTGAGCGCGATTCCTAACTCTTTTTCAGCTTCTGCTAATTTTCCAGTGCGGAAATACATCCATCCGAGGTTCTTGTGCAGGTGTGCGGCCTCCGGGCAGGAGCCGCAAAGTTGCATGGCCTCTTGAATCTGCGCAAAAGCTTGCGGCCAGTTTTGGGCGTTAGACGCGGCGAGGGCGAAATTTCCGAGTTGTTGCACGCGGTCGGAGATTTGCTGGTCCTTTTGAAGCTGGTCGTAGCGATCCTGATATTTCTGCGCTTCGGGATCATTCGTCTTTTTCAGAGCGCGTGCCAGATTGTAGAGAGCTTGCGAATAGTTGGGATCAGCCTGCAGAGCCAATTTCCAATGGGCAACCGCGTCGCTGGTGTTTCCCTGATGCTCGAGATTCTGGCCCAGGAGGAATTGCGCATCGGGATTTCCCGGCTGGAGTGCGAGGAGTTTTTCGAAGAGCTCGGTGGAGCGAGCGAGATCGTTATCTTGCTTTGCGGCAAGGGCGAGAAAGTAAAGCGCGGGCGCGTAGCTGGGATCGAGGCGTACGGCTTCCTCGAGTTCCTTGCGCGCGTCTTCATACTTGGCGGTTTCGAAAAAGAAACGGCCTAGATTGTAGTGTACGGCCGGAGATTGTGGAGCGATGCGCGCGGCCTGCTGGAATTCCTTGAGGCCGCCGGTGCGATCGTACTGATCCACCAAGGCAATGCCGAGATTCAAATGCGTTTCCGCTGAATCGGGTTGGAGCGCGACAACTTTGCGGAAACTTTCAACTGCTTCGCCGCCTCGCCCGGATTTGCCCTGAATCATTCCGAGCGCGGTGTACGCGGAGGGATCGCTGGGATTAATTTGGATGGCGGCGCGCAATTGCTGCTCGCCTTGAGCGACCTGGCCGTGTTGGGCGAGCAGCAGCCCCAAATTCACCAGAGCTTTGGTGTATTTCGGATCGCTATCGATCGCCTGCTGGTAGAGCGTTGCCGCGTCTTGATCTTTGCCCTCGCGGTTGTAAAGGACGCCGAGATTGTTCTGTGCTTCCGCGTAGCGCGGATCGCCGGCGATGGCTTTCTTGAATTCCTGTTCAGCTTCGGAGGCCCGATTGTTCTGGAGGTCTAACACGCCCAGCTGATTGTGAGCGACGGCGAGTTCCGGATCGAGCTGGATGGCTTTTTCGAGTTCTTGACGTTCCGTGGCGCGATCGCCGAGTTGATCCAGTGCGAGTGACAGGTTGTAGTGCAACTGTGGATTCTTCGGGTCAGCACGCAGTGCTTCGCGGTAGGCATCCGCCGCTGCTCGAGCTTTCCCTGCTGCCAGGAGCTGATTCGCCTGCTCATTGAATTTACTTGCCGTGATACCCGGATCTCCGCGCGAAATAAGAGAAGCGTATTGCGCATGCTCTTTCTGGGCGAGTTCTTCCTGGCCAGCCTTCGCGAGTAACCGAGCCAATTGATCGTGGGGATCGGGCGCGGACGGACGGATTTTTTCTGCGATTTGCAATTCGCGAATGGCTTGCTCGTTCTGGCCGGCTTCAGCAAGCACCACTCCGAGTTCGTCGCGGACCTCGTAACTCTCAGGATCGAGCCGCGCGGCTTTTTGCAAAGATGCAATAGAAGAATCCCATTGCCCAAGGCCTCGGTACGCCAGCCCCGCCGCGTAATATCCTTGAAAATCCCGCGGCTCCTGTTCGGTGTATTCCCGCAGTGGCACCAGCGCGTCGGAGTACTTCTGCTGCGAGATTAGCGCGCGCCCCAGCGCAAGCCGGGCTTCGTCTTTGGTGCGATCGAGCCGCAAGGCATCGCGAAATTCGGCGACTGCCGCTTCCAGATTCGCAGGCTCGCTCTCGGCATAGACAGTTCCCAGGCCCATATGAGCGTCCGCGGAATCCGGGCGAGTTGCGACGAGCTGTTGCAGCGTCTGCGCGGCTTTGCGCGCGTCTCCGGCTTGTGAGTACGCCAGACCTAGCGCCACCGTGACGGGTACGAGTTGCTCGGCGGGGGGAGGTTGCGCGAGCGCCGATTCCAACAACGCGACGGCGGCGGCTGAGTTCCCTTGCGCTATCAGCACCTGCGCGCGGCTGATGACCGCGCCGGGAAAATTGGGATCAATCTTTATTACCGCGTCGAATTCGGTTGCGGCCGGCGCGAGCTTTTTTTCGTTGTAGAGTAGCGTACCTAGCGCGAAATGCGAACTCGCCGAATCCGGCTTCTCGGCGATGGCGGCTCGAAGTTCGGCGGTGGCGCGGGCGGGGTCGCGAACGGTCAGTAGCGCGAGCGCCAGGTTGTAATGAGCTTCCCAATTCTTGTTATCCATCTGCAGCGACAGCTGAAAAGCGGGGATGGCGCACTGGACCTCGCCTGCAGCTGCATAAAGTGCGCCCAGAGTGTTGTAAGCGCCGGCGGTAGGATGATCTTTTACCGTTTCGAGCAAGCTGGCGAGTTGTTCGGAAGCGTGTTCTGGCAACAGACACGGCTTGGGAAGCGCGCTGGGAGCTGCCGAACGATTCGGTGAGGTTCCTTGGTGAGGTGGTGCGGGCGATTGAGCGACGCACGGCGGTGGGGCTGCGAACGCGGCCGCGAAGCCGAGCGCCAAGATCCCCACACGCACATTTTCAAAGCGCGACATTTTGCCACGGTGCATTGGAGTTCGTCTGCAGCGTACCCTTCTACGCCCATTTTTTTCACAAGTATATTCCGAGGCGTTTCGCCAAGCCACCGGAACGGAGCGGCGCGACGAAACGAGAGAGGAAGCGGGCGAGAGCACCTGATAATCTCTGCGGGCACGGATTCCGCGATGCAGCTGAAAGATTAAGCTGTCTGTGGCACAAAGACCCCGGGAGCGACACCGCTGGGGTGGTGGGGGTTCACCTCGCGCGCGTACGGCTCGCAAGCCGATACGTACAGGATGCGACTGCCACTCCCGGACCTTCGCGCAGGCACCCGAGCCGTGCCTCGCGCGGGGGTATTTCACACGAATTCAGAAGTAAAACTTTATGCCGTATTGCAACTGCCTGGCGGCGACGTTTCGGGTGGATGTGATCACGTTATAGTTCGGATCCAATATATTTTGATCGGGGAAGCCCCACGTCGGCGTATTGAACAGGTTGAAGGTCTCGAAGCGAAATTCGAAGCGGTAACGTTCGTTGATCGGGAATTGTTTGAATAATGAAAAGTCAAGGTTCTTGAAATTATCGCCGCGCAGCGAATTGCGGCCCAGGTCGCCGTATGATCCGAGCGCTGTGGGCGGAGGCGTGAAGGCGTTGGGATTGATCCAATGGATGCCGGTCGGAGTGGATTGTCCTTTGTTGGAGGCGTACAACGGTTGTCCACTGACAACATTCAGCCGGTCATAGTAGCCGTTGCAGCATCCGAAGTTCTGCGTGAGTGCGGGGTCGCCGCCCACGCCCAGATCGAATGGTGCCCCGGAAGTAAGAGTCAGGATTCCGTTGAGCGCCCAACCTCCGAGCACATAGTTCAACGCCTTATTGCCCGACGAGAACTGCTTTCCGGTTCCGAAGGGAACCTGATAGGTCCAGGAGGCAACGAAAATTTGCGGCAGGTCAATTGCAGAAGGTCCCTCGTTCGCGTTGACATTGTAGGGATTTTCGATTCCGCAGCCTTCGACGCCGTACCAGCCGGTGCAACCGATATCCACGCTCTTCGACCATGTGTAGGAAATGAGGTAGGTGAGGCCCTTATACTGCTTGCCGTTCAGAGAGACTTGCAAAGCATTGTAGTGGCTTCTGCCACCGCTGTAGTCCCAAGCGGTTGGAGTGATGAAAGAGAACGGCTTTTGGCCGGTGGCTGGATTCACGGTGTTCGCGTACGGACCGAGATCAAGTCGCCCGCCGTGGGAGCCGACATAGTTCGCCGTCAGCACGGTGTGAGTTCCGAGTTCCTGCTGCACACCCAGGTTCCACTGATCGGCGTAAGGCCGCTTCAAGTAAGGATCTGCAAACCAGGTGGACTGGGTAAACGGGGTGGGGCCAGTAACCGGAGGCGTGGTGCCTTGGCTGAGCGGGTCTTCCGCGAAAACATTCGGCAAACCCGTAATCGGGTTGGTGTTGGTGGCGCCGAGCTGGTCAAGGCTGGGCCAGGTGCCTTCGAAGTTTTGCGCCGTCTGAGTAATGGCCGCCCAGTTGTCGTAAAACCTCCCGTACCCGGCACGGATTACGGTTTTTTCACTAATCTGATAGGCGAGACCGATGCGCGGCTGGAAGTTGGTCAAATCGTTGTGATAGATGCCTCCGTTGCTGACCGGGGTCACGGAAACGTTCGCCGGAAGCACTCCGCCGGGGATACACGGCGCACCGATGGTGGGGAGATCGCAAGCCGGAGCGTTGCGTTCGATATAGTAAATCCCGTGCCGGGCATCGAGGTCGCCCACAAAATTGTTAGCTTCGCCATTGCTGCCGTAAATCGGCATTAAGGTCAGGTCATAACGAAGACCCAGGTTCACAGTCAGCTTGCCGGTAGCCTTCCACTGATCCATGAAATAGGCGCCGTCAACCCACCCGCCGTGTTCGGACTCGACCACATTGCGGCGGGTGGCATTGTTGGGGAGACCGAGCAAGAAGGAGGCAAGCGCGTCTCCGGTGGCCGTACCGATTTGGGTGTTGCTGTTGGCCGCCGAGGTGTTAGCTGCCGCAAAGACGACGCCGGAGTTCAAATATACCGCGTTGGCATTGTTGCTGGCGAAATCCACACCCATCTTGAACGTATGACGTTGATAGATTTTGGTGTACGCGCCGCCACCTTCCCAGATGTCGGACGCCTTGGTGTAGTCATATTGTGCAGCATTGTGAGCGCTGGCGTTGGAATTGCCGATGTACCCCAGGATGGCGACCTCCGGGACCATTTCAGCACCGCCTCTGAAATTGCCGGCATAGTTTGGGTTGAAAATCGTCGGTCCGAAACTGGGAGGGGCACCCGAGGGGTTCGAATTTTGATTGATTGTGAGAACGACGCGACCAAACCTGGCTTCGATCAAACTGCTGCTGGAGAAAGCGTGGCTGTACCCAACACCGAGATTGAAGCCATCGGTCTTTTGCGAATGCGGGAGCCCGACGAACCCTCCCGAGTCCGTTACAGGTTGCCAGAAGCCCACGTAGCGCGCCCAGAGGTTATCGCGCTCGGTGAACTGGTGATCGATCCGCAGCGTCCCGGTGTCCTGGCGGACGTTTGAAGGAGTCGTGTCCACGCCGTTAAAACTAGGGTTACCGGTCAGGTTAGGAGCAGGGAAGATCTTTTGTGCGTAGGTGACCATGTTCGGATCGATCAGTGCTGTGGGAATCATGTTGCAGGGAGTGCCGGATGCCTGGGTCTTGTTCGCCAGTAGGGGAGAAGGGAGGCCTCCGGTGCACAAGAAGGGAGAGTTGGTGAAACCAGAGGGGCTGGAAGCATCTGGGACAACGCTATAAGGGTTGTAAATCTGGTTGGCAACCGAGGAAAGGTCACCGCCGAGCTCACTTGAAACGTTCGGAGTATTGTAGTTAGCGCTGGCGGATTGTGTATAGCGGTATCCCTCGTAAGCGGTATAGAAAAAAGTCTTGGGCGCGGATGAGCTGTGCCAGGGAATGACTACCGGGCCTCCGCCTGCGCCACCAAACTGGTTTTGGGTGAATTGATAGGGGGTATTCTTGGGAAAAAATGTTGGCAAGGCGTCTGACCCGGCACCTCGGTAGAATTCCCAGGCCGACCCGTGGTATTCCTGTGACCCCGATTTGGTGACGACGTTGATGATTCCGCCTAGCGCGCCGCCAAAGGAAGCGTCATCGTTGTGGGATTGAACCTTGAACTCCTGGACGTCGTCGAGAATCGGCGCGACGGCGTAGGTGCTGCCGAATGATCCCTGATTGTTCACGCCGTCCAGCAGGAAAAAGTCGCTGCGGTTGGTCTGTCCGTTGATTGACGGATAGCTGAATGATCCCACCGGGTTTGACCACACGCCTCCCAGGCTGCCATTTTGCGAAACGTTGATGGTACTGACGCCCGGCGTCAGATCCAGCAGCTGAGTGAAGTTTCGTCCGTTCAGCGGGAGGTTGTTCACCTCTTGCCTGACGATGGCGACGCCCAATTCGGAAGTGGATGTTTCCAGCGCGGCGACGGTCGCCTGCACCGTCACCGTTTGCTGGACGGTGCCTGGATCGAGCGTGTAGTCAATGGTGGAAGTCTGATTCACATCGACGGTGACGTCCGAGCGCTGCGACGTCTTGAAACCATCTTTGCTAACGGTGAGGTTGTATTCACCCGGCTGAATGTTGGTGAGGGCGTAGAAACCGGCGCTATTCGTGGCCGCGTTGCGATCCAGGTTCGTGCCGCGATTGTGCAGGACGACAGATGCGTCCGGGATTACTCCGCCGCTGGAGTCGCGCACAGTCCCATTGATCGCGCCGCCTGCCTGGCCGCGGGCGGTTACCGGCAGCAACAGGGTGAGACCAACAAAGAGCAAGACGAGCGAACTCAAAGAGCAAAATTTCGAGATCCGGCGGTGCCTCTTAGATGTCATCATCGCTTCTCCCAGCCGCAGGTGAGCAAGATCGAGCGACAACTGTTGCTCCCGTTCGTTTGGAGAGAGTCAAAAAACGCGAGGTTAGGTCGGCAATTTCCGAGCCCACCCCAAACAGACGCCCCCAATGTTCACGTCATTTAGCAACAATCGTGAATGGTGTCAATCAAAAAATTTTATTCTTTCGAACGGCGTTTCAACATATGATACGAGTGCCTGTGCTGACTGGCCCCGTAACGGTAATCCATTGGCAAATCGGGACCAGTAAATCTCTCGAAAGCTTGGGCCGTTTCATATTTTGGAACTAGATATCACTCTGTTATAGTGCGTAGTCGTAGCGGAACAATACATCGTGGAGGTCAATGCGTCGTGGCCGTAGGGGTGATTTCAAAGGTGTTTCGCATTCTTGAGGCGATCGAGGCCGCGCCTTCCGGGCTGGGCCTGAAGTCCATATGCGACGCGACCCGCCTGAACAAAAGCACCGCGCATCGCTTTCTGAAGCACCTCGAGCGAGAGGGATATCTAATTCGCGCCGACGGAGGAAAATATCTGATTGGACCGAAGCTCTCGCAAATGGGAGCTCGCGCTGACCATCGCGCGACGCTGCAGGCGGTCTCGCGGCCGATCCTTTCCGAGCTATGGAAATCAACTCGAGAAACGGTGAACCTGGCGACGCTGGATCAGGGCAACGTGTTGTACATCGAAGTTCTGGAGAGCCCACACGAATTTCGGCTCTCTTCGCGCGTGGGTAGCCGGCGCTCGCTGCACGCGACCGCGTTGGGGAAAGCGCTGGCGGCGTTCCTGGACGAAAAGCATCGGGAACGGATCCTGAGCGGATTGACTTTTCAGGCGCTGACGCCGAACACGATCATGAATCTAGTGCAGTTCCGCCAGGAACTGGAGAAAGTCCGGAAGCAGGGCTACGCGGTGGATGACGAGGAAGTAACCCTCGGTGCCCGCTGCGTGAGCGCGCCGATTCTAGGTTCGGACGGCGAGGCGGTAGCGGCGATTAGCGTATCCGGTCCGGTCACGCGCGTGGGACGGGAACAGGTAGGTGCATTATCGGCTGCGGTGGTTGATGCGGCCAAGGCCATTTCCTCTGCGATGGGATTTCACCAGGAATCGCCCGCTCTTGAAACGGAGCGGAAGATTCATTCGGTGCGTTCCTGAATCGCCCCTCTCCTCGAAGATACGCTCGCCGACAGATTAGCCAGGATCGCTCACGGTGCGTTCTTGCTTGGAACTGTTTCTTCGGAATCCGCCAGAAGTTTTCGTAGGCCCGCATCCTGCGGAAAAATTCCCACTGCTTGCCGCAGCAGTGCGGTGGCTTCTGAATTCCTGCGTAGCGAGAGATAACTCGAGCCGAGTAGTCTGTAAAGCATCGCATCGTAGGGCATCTGCTTGATGCCGCGCTCCAGCGCGTCCACGGCTTCCTGATGGCGTCCCATTTCGATCAAGAGACTGGCCAATTGTTCGTAGGTTTCCGGCGAGGTGGCGCCTTGTTTCACTGCGGCATCGAGATAGCGGACGGTCGCTTGGTCATTCCTTTGCTCCATAGCGAGAGCCGCCAACGCCTTAAGCACGTCCACGTTATCCGAATCCGCCGCCTCCCGTTGTTTCGCGAGCGCCAAATATCGCGCGCGATATTGAGGATTCGGAGTCATCAGCTGGCCGTAGGCCTGCAAGAGAATTAATGGCGAGACTGGCTCATCGCGCTTGCCCGGAATTGCGCTGAGATGAACAAGATCAGGCATTTGCGGCGCGGTCATGTGAAACGCAGCGTCCGGGTAAGGCTCTTCGGCGCGTGCGACGATTCGATGATTCGTCAAGACCGCATGCGCAATTACCTGCACGTCGCGTTTGGGCATGTGGCATCCGGCGCAGTCATCTGGCGGAGTCTTGCGCTGGCGGATTCCGAGCGGCAGCGCGCAGCTTTTTTCCGTGTGGCACGAGAGGCATTTCGTCCTGTAATACGCGGGAGCGTCTTGTGCAGTAGGCTCCTCGTGAGGGTCGTGACAAGTGATGCAGCTCAGATGTCCGCCGCTGCTGCGATAGCATTTGCTGAGCGTCATCGAAAAATAGTGTTCCAGAAGGTCCGTCTGTGGCGAATCGCGGCGTGGCGGGACCATGAAAATCGCGAGCGTACTGTCGAGCGGAGTTCCGGGCTTGAAGTCGCGATAGTCCTTTCCCGGCTGCAGCACAATCGCGTCACCCGTTTGATGGCAGGACATGCAAATGTTATCGGCGAGCCAGGGTTCGAGTTTCGCGGGATTCACGATCGAATGAGCGTTGCTCTCGGCGCTTGAATCACCTTCGCGCATTTCGCGCACGTGCGCTTCTCCCGGTCCGTGGCAGTTTTCACAGCCAATGGCCAATTCAAGGAATGGCGGGTCGAGGAATCTGCCGTTGCCGCCCAAGACCGCTTGTGGCCATCCGCTGTGGCATGCGATGCAGCCGGGCAAAATCGGGCGATTGAAACCATAGTCGCCGAACTCATATCCGGGTGAGAGGGCCCACGACCGAGTTTTTGAATAAAAGGAAAGCGGAGCCTCGAAAAGAAATTCACCCCGTCTTATGAGCACGCCGAAACCATTCGCACCCGAGCCAATGATCCAGTCCACCGGATGTGTTTCTCGAAACACTTCGTTGCCGTCCTTACCTATTTCATATTCGCTTTGTAAAAGCTTTCCATCGTCGACGCGAACATCGAAGTGGCGATGGATGCGGTCATCCACGACGGAAGCGGGAGTCGGAATTTTTTCGAGCAGGTCAGGTGTGATCTCGGACATTGCACGTCCCATGTCCGTTCGGAAGTACTTGCTCGCGATTGGGGCATGACACTGCGCGCACACTTTCGAGCCCACGTAGCCAGCGCGGCCCGGCGCGATACCGGAAATCGTAGCGGCGGCGGGCTCCGTCGTCGCGTTGTCTGCCTTGCGTACGGAATTCTTGCGGTTACCAGACAAGGAGGCCGCCGCCAGTAAAAGAATCATCACGCAAAGATAAACGGGCAAGCGAACTCCGCCATTGAGCCGAGTTGAAATTGTTTCTGGCTGCTTCGCCTGCCGGATGGGCACGTTAATCCGCTGCTTTCCAACTGGAGATTTGTTGTTTCACCCAGAGCGCGGTTTTTTCGGCGTGACATAGGAGGCACGCGTTGGGGCTTTCGGATTGCCCAAATCGCTGCGTCATATCCGGATTCGGAATGTCGTCTATCTGGTGCATTCGTGCGCGAAACAAAAGTGCATCCATGATGCGCGGCATGTGGCAGGACGCACACTGGCTGGCTTCCGAATCGGCGGAGTGATGGGTGTGGGCTGTTAGCTTCGGCTTGTTCTGGAATTGCGTGTGGCATCCGGTGCACATCTGGTTGGGATCGTCGCGAAACTTCAGAGCGGTAAGGTTCGATGGTTCGTCGTGGCTGTGGGGATTGTGGCATGTTCCACAGCTTACCTGCCCTTGCTGAAAGCATTTGGAACGCTCGAGCGCTTCGACGATGAACGTCGTCTGGCGGAATCGGCCGTCCTTGTAGAAGCCTTTGCGTGAAAATTCGCTAAAGGGAATCATCGGATTGCGCATGAAGAAATTGTCCGCGGTGGAGTAGTTCAACTCACCGTGTGGCCCAGACGTCCGAATTGCAGATTGCATATGACACTGCGAGCAGATCGCGACAAAATCCCGATTGTTAATCTTCTTGAACTCCACGGGCGGATCCAGTGGCTGCTTTTTATACTCGTCGCCGTTGTCCATTGCGGCCACATGCCGGGAGGAAGGGCCATGGCACATTTCGCAATCAATTCCCGGCTCGCGAAACTCCAGATTCTCGGGCGCGAATGCTCCGCCCTTGACGTTCCGCAATTGGCTGGTGTGGCACACCGCGCAAACCACCTGATAACTCGTCGTCGCGTCGAGTTTTTGCCAGGACTGCAAATCCGCGCGCGTGCTCCCCGGCGTATCAATCAGCTTCCAGAAATTCAGCCACTGCTTTTCACGGGCGCTGTATTGAATTGGGAACACATGAATCTGGCCGTTCGGCAATTTTGTCGCATAGGCTTGCTGCCACTTGGAACCGATGGTGTAGTCCACCGGGTAGGTGTGCCACTGGCCGTCGGATTCCATGATATCGAAGTAGTGTTTGCCGTCTCTGATTTGCATTCGGGCAAAAGGTGAACGATGCGCGCCGCGCACGACTTCCAGCTTCCCGCCTTTATACTCGGCGTCGTCCCCCAGGTAAAATTCGTTGTTCTGGGTGAAATCACCGATCACGTTTTCTGGCGCGTAAGGGCGCAGCATCTTCGACATGCCTGAGTGCGACCAGTTCCGGTAAATGCCGCCGTGGCAAGCTCGGCAGGAATCGGAGCCGGCGTACGCAGGCATCTGCTCCGTCACCGTTGGTTTCTCGGACGGCGACTGCTGCAATTCTGTAGCCTGCAAATGCGCGGCCTGCTGAACGAAAAATTCGAAGTCGCCTTTGGATATCGCAGGGGCCGTCTTATAAATTGTCTGCAAATGCTCCAGCGCCTTGGGCGCGAGTTCACCGCCCCGCTGGTACACTTGCGCAAAAGCACTCGCAGCCGCGGGAAAATCGCCCGATGATAGTCGCGCCAGGCCGAGCGTGTAAACGATCTCCCAATCTGTGGGATTCAAAGCCTGGGCCTGAGAAAGTGTCTTCTCAGATTCCTGCAACAGCGCGTTTCTTTTTTCACCAGCGGGCTCGTTCACTGCTTCTTGCAGCAGTGCCCGTCCCAAAGCGAAATTGGCCGACGCTTGCAAGCGGCGTTTCGTGGCTGGCCACTGACTTTCCACAACCGCTCCCGGCCGACCGAACTTTTCGAAATAATCGAGCGCCGCTCGCGCACTCCCGATGGCCGCATCGTTCAGATGCTCGCGCGCCTGGACGTCGGCAACGGCCACCAGCAACTGGGGGTTCTCTGGCAGATAGGTGAGCGATTTTTTCGCATACTCCAATCCAGCGGCGTACTGGTGCTGGTCAAAACTACTATCCGCCGCGACTTCGTACGCTTGCGCGAGAAATGCAGACTGTGGGAAGTCCTGCAGGAACAATTTGGATGCCTGTAACATCTCCGCGGAATCCCGGTGATTGTAGAGGCGGAGAAAGGCTGCTCTCTCGGCGGGATCGGCAATCTGGTCCGCCACCGTCGAGGGATTGCGGCTGGTGGTGGTGACGACCGTATCAATGTCTTGCGCTGCCGCGGGCGCGCCCATATGCAGGAGCATCGCAAAAAAAATCGCCGGCAAAAATCGGCTGTGCATTGCCTGCATCGTGGACCCAAGGGCCGAGACTCGCAAGAGGATTTCCTCACTGGCCGGAATGGTTGCGGCAAGACCCTCGGTTCACAGAATTTTCGTCGTGCACTTTTCGATAAAATCCCAATCCCAATCGACGCCGATTCCGCGAGACTCCGGCGGATGGGCAAAACCTTCAGCATCAATCCGGATTGGCGTCTTCATTCCGAAATCCATGTATGACGGCGGGTAGAGCACCTCGAAGAATTCGCAATTCGAAATCGCAGCGCAACAGTGCAGATTGACGATCTCCAGCGGATGATAAATCGTGGTATGCAGTTCGCAACGCACGCCAAACGATTCCGCCAGATGCGCCGTCTTCATAACCGGCGTCACGCCGCCTTTCCAGGAAACGTCGGTGCGCACGATGTCCACCACGCGACTGGCGATGCATTCCGCCGTCGAGTAGTGAGAGCCGGCCAAGACTTCCGTCCCGCAGATAGGAAT
Organism: uncultured Acidobacteriota bacterium; assembly: GCA_963790855.1. Taxonomy (GTDB): domain Bacteria; phylum Acidobacteriota; class Terriglobia; order Acidiferrales; family UBA7541; genus Palsa-295. The sequence goes on along the minus strand of CAWBPZ010000013.1, from coordinate 14,717 downwards.
GTCGAGCTTGTCCGTCAACTTGCGCAGGCCACTGAAATCCACGTCGAATAACGGCTCCTCGAACCAGTAGTAATTCAGCCGCTCAAGCTCGCGACCCACTCGCAGAGCCTCCTCGTGGGAATAGGCCGCCACCGGATCGGCCATCAGCTTGAAATCCGGGCCCACGGCTTCGCGACACGCGCGATACGCTTCCAAATCGAACGCCAGCTTGCCTGGCGGATGAAGTTTGTAGGCGTGCCACCCGCGGCTTTTCACCGCGACCGCTTGCTTCGCGTAGTCCTCGGGAGCGGGAAGCACAAACGAACTGGCGTAAATCGGGACTTTCTCCCGGCACGCACCCAGCAGCTTGTAGAGAGGCAGCCCCGCCTGCTTCGCTGCAATGTCGTAGAGGCAGATGTCAAAGGGACCGTAGGAATAAATAGGAACGTGATTCCACCAGCGATCGTAGGTCCGAAAATCCTGCCAGTGCTTTTCGCGTAGCAGGGGATCCTTGCCCAGAAAGAACGGCTTGATCGCCGACGCGGCGATGGCTCCGGCCATATCCGCGCCGCGGCCGGCAAAACCGAAGGAACACCCTTCGATTCCTTCGTCCGTTTTCATGGTGATAACAAGGAAGTCGAAAGTGGATTTGCCGCCCGAGCGCATTTCTGAATCTGACATCGCCGTGCGAGTGTTCTGACAAACGCGAATCTCGATGGAAGTTATGCGCATTGGCGGCCCGTGCTCTTGCGTATTGTCATCGGATTTCCTGGCTAGCTTTTGCGAAACGCACGGCCAATCTAACGAAAGGCTGCAAGATCGTCAATGAACTCCGAATTTCAAATCATGAAACGGCGCAAAACGCGCGAGTATTTACCTTGACGCGCAGATGCGCATGCCTCATTTTGTGCGCGCCTCTGCTTTCGGGATGCTCATCGCGCGCCTGGGAGAACTGATGACTGAACAGCTAGCGATTGGAATCGGCCTGGTGCTCGTCGCCGGTATTCTAAATGGCAGCTTCGCGGCGCCGATGAAGCGGATGCCGGCCTGGCGCTGGGAAAATAGCTGGCTGATTTTCGCAACGACGGGCTTAATTATTTTCCCGTGGATCATCACCTTCTTGACTGTACCGAATGTCGGTGGCGTTTATGGTGGAGCGTCCTCCGCCACGTTGTGGAAGGTGGCGGTGTTCGGAATTGCGTGGGGAGTGGGTGCAACACTTTTCGGACTTGGAATCAGCCGAGTGGGCATGGCGCTGGGATTTGCGATCATTCTTGGAATTACCGCGTCTTTCGGTTCGCTGTTCCCTCTCGCGGTGCTTCATCCCGAGGAACTTCATACCCGACGCGGCGAAGCACTGATGCTGGGAACAGCGGTGATGATCGCGGGATTGCTTTTCTTGGCACTCGCAGGCAAGCGCCGCGAACGCGACGCGGGAACGAGCGGAACGGCACGCTCGGGATTTTTCCTGGGCCTGGTCATCTGCATCTTTTCGGGGCTTTTTTCTTCGATGCTCAACTTCAGCTTCGTTTTCGGCGATGAGATTCGCCTGCGTGCTCTCGCAAGCGGAGCCAGTAGTGCGATGGCTGCAAATCCCATATGGTCTTTGACGGTAACCGGCGGTTTTCTTTCGAACCTCATCTACTGCGTGTATCTACTCAACAAGAATAAAAGCTGGGACGGTTACCGCAAGGGCGGCACATCTACCTACTGGCTGCTCGGTGGACTCATGGGCCTGCTTTGGTACGGTGGTACGGTTGCATACGGCATGGGCGCCGCTTCACTGGGCAAGCTGGGCGGAATTATAGGCTGGCCCGTATTCATGACGCTGGACATCATCGTCGGAATTTTCTGGGGCGCGGTGAGCGGCGAGTGGAAGCAGGCGAGCCGCCGCGCGGTGATATATTGCTGGGCCGGCGTCGGCGTCCTGGTACTAGCAATCGTGCTGATCTCGATCGGCAATGCGTCCTGAACGATTCAGTTCGATCCGCTTCCGCGGCTTTTTACTGTGACTGCGCTTATTCCGTGAGTGAGCTTTGCATCTACTCCGCTGCCCTCTCGTACGACGTAGTACTGATTGGCAGGCAGGTCTTTCAACGTTTCCACCAGTCCGCTGGGCCAGCGGATCACGATCTTTTCGGCCTTCACCGCGTGGCCCAGGCCGAAATGCAATCGTAAATCGCTCTGCGAAATGTATCCATCGCCGCTGCGAACTTCCTCTTCGCGCTTATCCGCGCCTTGCTCGAGCGTTACGGCTGCTCCCAGCGCGGCGCGATTCGATTTCAGTCCGATCAGTTGCAGACTGATGAAATTAGCGACGGGCGCGGTGTTGTAGTAGAGCGACGGCGGCTCGTTCATGTTGTTCACTACCGCTTCCTCGCGTCCGTTGTTGAAGAGATCGCCGAGCGCCATACCTCGGCCGGAATGCATTTCGCTGAGCACCGCGCCCGCCCTCTCCGTAATGTCCGCGAATTTTCCGTCGTGCAGATTGTAGTAAGCCACTTTGGGTTCGCGATAACTGGTACCCAGCCCCTTGCCGTCAACTTCGGGATAGACGTGTCCGTTCGCAATTAGAATTCCCGGCCAGCCGCTGTTGTCAAAGTCGAAGAATTGCACTCCCCATCCCAGCAGGCGCGTGATCTTGGCGAGGCCGGCAAATTGCGTAACGTCATCGAACAGATTGTTGCCGCGATTCAAGTAGAGAGTCGAAGTGTCGTCGCTGAAATTTGTTTTGACGATGTCCTGCATACCGGAATGCGTGAAGTCATCTGCGGCTACGCCCATGCTCCCTTGCAATGTGCCGTCCTCGTTGTAAGCCACTCCAGCCGCCCTGGCCATTTCGGTGAAAGTTCCATCGTGGTTGTTATGGTAGAGCAGGCTGGGTGTCGAGTCGCAGGCCACATAGATGTCCGGCCAGCCGTCGTGATCGAAATCCGCGGTGAGTGAAGTAAATCCATAGCAGCCGGACGTGGTGGTGATTCCCGATTTCTTGGAGACATCGCTGAACGTTCCGTCGCCGTTGTTATGGTAGAGCGCGTTGACCGGGATCTTCAAGCCGCGCGGCCCGCACATCACGTTCAAGCCCTTCCACTGGCACCATTGTCCCTGGCCGGGACGCGGCACAGAATCGTAGGAGAAGTCCACGTAGCGCGCGACAAACAGGTCAATTTTCCCGTCGCGGTCATAATCCACAAAACTGCAGCCGGTGTTCCATTCGTCGCGCGCGGTCTTGAGTCCGGCTTTTTCGGTGACGTCGGTGAAAGTGCCGTCGCCATTGTTGTGATACAGAACGTTTTGGCCCCAGTAGGTCACGAACAGGTCCAGTTTTCCGTCGTTATCGAAATCGCCTACGCAGCCGCCTTGGCCCCAGCCGGGGCGCGCGAGACCGGCCTTTTCTGTCACGTCGGTGAACGTGCCGTCGTGGTCGTTGTGATAGAGGTGCCCGGTGGGTTCCTTGCCTTTTGGAAAACCTTCCACGGTTGAACCGTTGGGAAGAAAAATATCCGGCCAGCCGTCGTTGTCGTAGTCGAAAATAATGCTGCCGTTCCCGGTGGTTTCGATGATGAATTCCTTGTGGGTGTCGCTGCCGTAAAAGTTTTGCATGGTGATGCCTGCGCGCTGGGCTATATCTTCGAAATGCACAGCGGCGGGATGTACGGCTGGTGGAGCGGCGGACTGCGTGGGTCGTGCAGGTGGACTCGCAGCGAGGTTTGCGAAGTTGACGACCACGATTGCGATTGGAAGCAGCGGGAAGAAAGAGGTGCGTCTCATGCGGGCTCTTTGGACTTCGGAAACAGGTGCGGGCGCGAAAGTCGCAGGTGAGGGCGGAAGAGCGAGGCTAGAATATTCATTCCTGGTAAGCCACGACCTCTTGCCGCGATTCGCCGAGGTCTTGAATGCCTAGCGCGACTACATCTCCGGGTTTCAAGTAGGCCGGCGGCTTCATTCCGAGGGCCACTCCGGGCGGCGTGCCGGTGCTCACTACATCTCCGGGAAGCAGCGTCATGAATTGGCTTAGGTAGCTCACCAGATCGGGGACGCCGAAAACCATTTGCCCGGTATTGCTCTTCTGGCGCGTCGCGCCATTTACGGTGAGCCACAAGTTCAGATGGCCCGAGTCGGAAATTTCGTCGCGTGTGGCGAGAAACGGTCCGAGCGGTGCAAACGTGTCGGCACTTTTGCCCTTTACCCATTGGCCGCCGCGCTCGAGTTGAAAGGCTCGCTCAGAATAGTCATTGTGCAGCACGTAGCCTGCAACGTGATCGAGCGCGTTCTGCTGCTGGACATAGCGAGCTTTCTTTCCGATGACGAACGCCAGCTCGACTTCCCAATCGAGTTTCGTCGAGCCTTTCGGTATCACCACCTTGTCGTTAGGACCGGACAACGAACTGCTGGCCTTGAAAAAAATCACCGGCTCCTTGGGGACCTCCTGCCCGGTTTCCGCCGCGTGATCCCTGTAATTCAAGCCGATGCAAACAATCTTGCTTGGACGGCAGACGGAAGCACCCAGCCGCTCTGACGACTCTACGCGGGGTAAGGCGCCGACATTCTTCTCCACCCACAACCGCAATCTCTCGAGTCCGTCGCTTGCAAAAAACTCTTCGTTGTAGTCCGTCACAGCGGCGGAAACATCCACGCGAGTTCCGTCCTCCAGAAGAAGGCCGGGCTTTTCTTTACCGCGATCGCCGAATCGTATGAGTTTCATGGAGTTGGGCAGAGGGTTACTCGTGCCGCGATGTCCTCGAGGATGCGAGTCTAGTGCTGAGTGCCACCGGCAAATTCCATCTCCATAGACTCGGACGCATCCAGGCGCGCAGAGATGGCTTTCGCGCTGGTCATCACGGCCTTGGCCAGAAACGGGATTTTGTCGCGGCCAATCCGCGTAACCGGTCCGGCCACGCTGATCGCCGCCGCGACTCTTTCTTGATCCATCACAATAGGAGCGCTGATGCAGCGCGCGCCCAAAGTGGCTTCTTCGTCGTCCAGCCCATATCCTCGCTGCCGGATGCTTTCCAGTTCGCGTCTCAATCGCAGCGGTTGCGTAATGGTGTGCGGCGTCAGCCGTTCGAATTTCAACGACCCCAGCAGATGCTCTTTTTCTTCCGGCGGTAAAAACGCGGCCATCGCTTTTCCCATCGCGGTGCAGTAGATGGGCCGCCAGCTCCCTACAGGCGAGGCCATACGAAACGGGTGCGGACTTTGCAAAACGTCCAAATAGAAAACGTCCTGACCGTCCAGCGTTCCTAGGTTGACGGTTTCGCCGGTTACTTTCCACAAATCCTGCAGCACCGGGCGGCTGATCTTTCTGAGCGACGTTTGATAGCTGATCCCAGAGCCCAATCGCACCAACTTTGGGCCAACTAGGTAAGAGCCCGCATCGTCCCGGAAAAGGTAGCCCTCGAATTCCAAATGAGCAAGAAATCGATAGGCTGTGCTTTTGTTGATGCCGGTTCGTAGCGCAACATCCTTGAGCGGCAGCCCCTCGGGCGCAGCGACCAGAGCTTCGAACACTCTCAACACTTTGGTGACGACTCCCACCGGAGCTGATTTCGCTTGGCGTGCACGGATCATGCGTTACCCCCCACTTAGAAACTTGCGACGCTAACCCCGGAAACAGAGATCCGTTTCCAGGCCACCCTTCCTTTCAGCACTATATACCTGAGATTTTGCCATGTGAAAAGTGGATTTTTTATCTTGAATATTCCCGAAGCGCTTGCTATATCGCTTGGCGCGACCCTCGGAAGGGTTGCTTCATCTGTTTCTGGCATTAAGGTACTCTGCGATCACTATGTCAGGCAGCACCAAACAAGAAGGCGTCCTCAAACTAACGCCCACAGACAATGTTCTGGTTGCCCTCAAGGACTTGCGAAAGGGCGATCAGCTCACGTTCGCGGGTGCTTCTTACGCGCTGGCCACGGACGTCCCGGCGAAACACAAGTTCGCGACGGTGCCTCTGGCGCCAGGCGGCGATGTCATCATGTACGGCGTGCTTGTCGGAAAGGCCATCCGGCCCATCCTAGAAGGTGAAGTCCTGACACCACTCAATCTGCATCACCAGGCTGCACCCTTCCACGAAAAAACCATGGAGTATTCATGGACGCCTCCCGCCATTTCGCGATGGCGAGACAGAACGTTCCTGGGATATCACCGCGCGGACGGTCAAGTTGGGACGCGGAATTATTGGCTCGTGGTTCCGCTGGTCTTCTGCGAAAACCGGAACATCGCGGTCCTGAAGCAGGCGTTTGAAGAAGAGTTAGGATTTGCCGCGCCGCAAATTTACCGCCAGCAGGTAGCGGAATTCGTCCGCCTCTATCAAGCGGGCCGGTCCAATGAAATCGCAGGCCATGGCGCTGTGGCCGCCGACGCTCGTCCGCCGGCTCCGCGAGTATTCGAGAATGTTGACGGGATCAAGTTTCTGAGTCACGAAGGTGGTTGCGGCGGGACACGCGAGGATTCAGATAACCTTTGTTCTCTGATTGCTGGATACATCCACCACCCCAACGTAGCCGGAGCCACCGTTCTAAGTCTCGGCTGTCAGCACTCGCAGGTTGCAATACTCCTCGAACAGATCAAGAAGCGTGATGCAAAGTTCTCTAAGCCTCTGCTCGTGTTTGAACAACAACATAGCGGGTCGGAATTGGCGATGATGTCGGAAGCAATTCGCAAGACCTTTGTCCGGCTGGTGGAGATGAACGAAAACTGCAGACGCGCGCCAGCGTCCCTTTCGCAATTGTGCGTCGGCCTAAAGTGTGGCGGCTCCGATGGGTTTTCCGGCATTTCTGCGAATCCTGCGATCGGTCACGTTTCTGATATTCTCGCAGCGCTGGGTGGTCGCACCATCTTGTCAGAATTTCCCGAGCTTTGCGGCGTCGAACAGGAACTGATCGACCGTAGCACCCGCAAGGAAGTTGGCGATCGATTCATTCAACTGATGCGCGATTATGCCAATCGAGCGAAAGCGGTTCGCTCCGGGTTCGACATGAATCCCTCGCCCGGAAATATCCGCGACGGGCTCGTTACCGATGCGATGAAATCAGCCGGTGCGGCAAAGAAAGGTGGCACGTCTCCTGTCACAGCCGTGCTTGATTATCCGGAATATTCAACCGAACCGGGATTGAATTTGCAGTGCACTCCGGGGAATGACGTGGAGTGCGTCACCGCCCAGGTCGCGGCAGGCGCCAGCGTTGTGCTTTTTACCACCGGACTGGGTACGCCCACCGGAAACCCAGTTGCGCCGGTTGTAAAGATCTCGACCAATTCGACCTTGGCGCGGCGTTTGGCGGATATCGTGGATTTCGACACAGGTCCCATCATCGACGGAGAAGTGACGATCGAGCAGATGGGAGAAGCCATCCTGGAGCGGGTGATTGAGGTAGCCAGCGGCCAAGTCCAGACAAAAGCAGAAATACTGGGCCAAAATGACTTCATTCCGTGGAAAAGAGGAGTCTCTCTCTGATCAATCTCGTCAAGAATTCGAATGGGTTTCGCCTCGACGGCAAAACGGTGATCGTTACGGGCGGTGCGAGCGGCATCGGTAGAGCCATCGCTCACCTTTTTGCGACGAGCGGCGCGCACGTGTGTGTGCTGGATATTCATTCGAAAGAGGCGCTGGAGACGGTCCAGGAGATCCTCGACGGCGGCGGTGAAGCTTCCGCTCATCAATGTGACGTGACCAACCAGGAGGAAGTCCGGGCGGTATTTCAAGAACTCGCAAAGCGCGGCGGAATCGACACCTTAGTGAACAATGCAGGCATCTCCCATGTTGGCAAACTTGAATCAACCACGGAGCGCGACTTCGATCGAGTTTTGCAGGTGAACGTAAAAGGCATCTATCACTGCATGCTCGCCGCCGTCGCACACATGAAGGTCAACGGCGGCGGCGTAATTCTCAATATGGCTTCCATCGCGGGCTCGTCCGGTTTGGCGGACCGCTTTGCTTATTCGACGAGCAAGGGCGCGGTGATTGCCATGACTTATTCGGTTGCCAGAGATTACCTCGCCTGCAACATCCGCTGCAATTGCATCTCGCCCGCTCGAGTCCATACGCCGTTTGTGGATGGATACCTGCGACAGCACTATCCCGGCCGCGAAGAAGAAATGTTCGGCAAGCTGGCGCATTCGCAGCCGATCGGCAGGATGGCCGAGCCGCACGAGGTCGCGGCCCTTGCTCTCTACCTTTGTTCGGACGCTGCGTCCTTCGTGACGGGTGTGGACTTTCCTTTCGATGGAGGCTTCTTCAATCTTCGTGGATAGCCGCTCTCATTCGCCGGAGCTGGTCCAGGAGTAGTGCATGGATTTACAGCTAAAAGACAAAGTCGTGGTTGTTACTGGCGGAGCGAAGGGCATCGGCGCGGCGATTACCAACGCCTCGGTGCGTGAAGGCGCAATCCCGGTGATTGTCGATCGCGACCGGGAAGCCTGCGACAAACTTTTTGCCGAATTGCGGCTCGATCGCAGCCGCGGCCTCCGCGTCGTCACGGATCTGCAGCCTGCGGAGAATTGCGCGAAAGTCGTCGCGGAAACGATTCGCGCGTTCGGCCGAATTGACGCGCTCATCAACAACGCGGGCGTGAACGACGCCGTCGGCCTCGAGCGCGGCAGTCCCGAAAAATTTGTAGGCTCGCTGAGACTCAATCTTTTGCACTACTACAACATGACGCACTTCGCCCTACCTCATTTAAAACTGACGCGAGGATCGGTCGTCAGCGTCAGTTCCAAGACTGCAGTGACGGGGCAAGGAAACACTTCGGGTTACGTGGCGTCGAAGGGCGCGATCCTGGCGCTTACGCGAGAGTGGGCGGTGGAGCTTCTTCCCCATGCCATCCGCGTCAACGCAGTGGTTCCGGCTGAGGTGATGACTCCTCTATATGAGCAGTGGCTTAGCGGATTTCCTGACCCCGAGGCGAAACTCAAAACCATCACGGCCAGAATTCCCTTTGAAAAAAGAATGACGACACCAGATGAGATCGCTGCGATGGTTATGTTCCTGATCTCCGTGCAGGCGTCGCATATCACCGGGCAACATATGTATGTGGACGGCGGTTACGTGCACCTCGACCGAGCCTTGGCCTAACGGAGACGCATGGGAAAACCTTCTGCGCCACTTACCGAGCGGAAGTATGTGGTTCCGTTCGTGCTGGTCACGAGCCTTTTTTTTCTCTGGGCGCTTGGGGTCAATCTCAACGACATACTGATCCCGCATTTAAAAAAGACTTTCAACCTCAGCGATTTTCAATCGTCGCTGATTCAAACTGCTTTTTTTGGTGGCTATTTCTTGGCGGCGCTGCCGGCTGGATGGCTGATGGAGCGCATCGGCTATCGAAAAGGTATTCTGGTTGGGCTGGGAACCTGTGCTGTTGGCGCGCTCCTGTTCATCCCCGCCGCTTCGATTCGGACCTACGGATTTTTTCTGTTCGCACTGTTTGTAATGGCGTGTGGACAGGGAATTCTGGAAGTCGCCGCCAATCCATACGTCACGATTCTCGGTCCTACAGAATCATCGGAGCGACGCCTGAATCTGGCGCAATCTTTTAATGCCGTGGGTGCCTGGGTAACTCCGTTCATCGGAAGAGCTTTTATACTTTCGGGGATCGAGTACTCCGCTGCCAAGCTTGCTGCGATGACTCCGGAGCAATGGCAGGTTTATTCAGCTTCAGAAGCAAATCGGGTCAGAGGCACGTATCTTGCAATCGCAGGAATCTTTCTGTTTGTCGCGGCGCTGATCTATTTTGCTCATCTGCCCGAAGTGCGCGAGTCGGGCGGCGAAGCATTGCAGGCGTCGCGGGTCGCGCCGAAGACGCACCGAGGCATTTGGCGTCACAAACATTTGATTCGCGGCGTCATCACCGAATTCTTCTACGTGGGCGCGCAGGTGGGCGTCACCAGCTTCGTGATTCGATTTACGCAGCACGCGCTTCCGGGTACTCCGGAAAAAACCGCGGCGGACTACCTCAAATGGCACCTGTTCGGGTTCATGATCGGCCGGTTCGCCGGTGCTGCGATCATGAAACGCGTTGCTCCTCCCCGGCTGCTCGGCCTTTTTTCCACGGCTGCCGCCGTGTGCACCATCGTCGCGATTTTCGCGGTCGGAATGGCGCCCGTGTGGGCTTTGGTGCTGCTCGGTTTTTTTGATTCCATCATGTTCCCGACGATTTTTGCGCTGAGCATCAAAAACCTCGGCGTGTACACAAAGCTTGGCTCTTCTCTTCTGGTGATGTCCATCATCGGTGGCGCGATCGTTCCCGCCGTAATGGGCTACATTTCGGATCGTAGCTCGATCCAGGCGGCCTTTGCAGTTCCCCTGTTCTGTTACGCCATCGTGATTTATTTTTCTTTCGTCGGTTATAAACCATCGCTGGCAACGGCAGATGACTAAGCGAGCGACCCCATGAGCGAACGCGCGAAGTTCCTGGTAACGGGTGGCTTGGGCTTCATCGGCCAATCGGTCGTCCGCAATCTCCTCGAGCGCGGCATTTCCAGTGTCGCCGCCGATCAATCCGCAAATGCCGAAGCTCAAGCCGGCTTGCGTGCGGTGGCCAGCCGCGCCGGCGCGAGTTTCGATCCTGTTTCCATGGACGTCAGCGACTTCCGCGATGTGCTGGCTGTCTTTCACAGGCATCCTGACATCACCCACGCCATTCACCTGGCCTATGTGATGGGGCCGCTGGTTGACGAAAACACTTCGCTCTCGACTCGCGTCAATATTCTGGGCATGACCCACATGTTCGAAGCAGCTGTACAGCGTAAACTTAAGCGCTTGGTGTTCACAAGCAGTGAAACCGTAGCCGGTCCATCGCAGCGAGTTTATGGCGATCGGCCAGTGACCGAGGACGATTTCTGCGATCCGGCTTCTCACGCATTCACGTATGCGGTGATGAAGCTCCTGAACGAGCACATGGGCCGGCGATATGTTAAGCGGTATGCCGCGAACATCGCGTGTACGCGGCCGCCTGTTGTTTTCGGTCATGGCCGGAAACGCAGCGCCGTGATGTGGGCCGAGCATTTCGCTTCTAAGCCTGCGATCGGCGAACTCGTCACTTTACCGTTCAGCGCGCAAACACGCGATACCTGGATCTATAAAGACGACTGCGCGGAACAACTCGTGCGGCTGGCATTGAAGCCCAGTCTCGCCCACTTCGTCTACAATAATGGCGGTCACTGCGTTAGCGCCGCAGAAATCGCGACGATCGTCAGAAAATGGATTCCCGACGCGCAAATCACTTTCACCGACGGCGCCGGGACGCCCTTGATCGACGATCAAGACGGCACGCGATTGATTCGCGAGATTGATTTTGCGCCGCACCCCCTGGAAGAAGGCGTGCGAGCGCACATTAACGAGGCGCGCGCAGGAGCCGGCTTGCCGCCTGTCTAGCACGCTGGTCGTCGACCGATGCCACCATTCCTCAGCACGGTAGTAGGCAGCTATCCACGAAATACCAGCGTGGAAGATACGATGAGGAAGCCTTCGCTCAGCCGCAGGCAAATTGATGAACTGATCCAATGGGCGGCGCGCGATCAGGCGGACCTCGGACTCGACATCATTACTGATGGCGAGGGCTATCGCGAAAATATGTATTATTTTTATCAGAAGCGGCTTGATGGAATCACTTTCGAAGCAATGGTGAAGCAATCCTTCGGCACGGCGGGATTCGGCATCGAATGCGCGCGCGTGATCGGCGAGATCAAGAATTCGCGCTTCGAATTGGCGCGCAATTGGAAACTGGCGCGCGCTGCGGCTCCTTCCTGCTGCCGCGTCAAGCAGACTGTGACGGGCCCGCATGTGCTTACGCGCTTTAGCGTGAATCAGCGCCCGGACCTATATCCAGACGAGCAAGCTTTGTGTCGTGCTTACGCGGAGGTTTTGGCGGCGGAACTGCGCGAGGTAATTGCCGCCGGATGCGACTACATTCAGTTCGATGAACCGATGTGGACCGAGTCGCCCGAAGACAGTTTGTGGGCCGCAGGAATATTGAACGAACTCATCGATTCTCTGCCGCGAGTCAAATTCGCGCTGCACGTCTGCGGCGGTAACCCCAGGCGAAAACGGATTTATTTCACAAAATATACAGACATCGTGCCGGCCTTTCGTGCCATCAAGATCGATGAAGTCTCTCTAGAGCACTGCACGCTCAGCTACGATTTGATGGAGCTGTGGAAACAGTGGCCTTTCAAAGGCGATCTGGCGCTCGGCGTGATTGACCAGCGCAGCGATCCGATTGAAACTCCGCAGCTCATTCGCGAACGGCTGACACCGGCGCTCGCATATTTTTCTTCGGATCGCTTGCTGCTCACCAGCGAGTGCGGTTTCGGACATGTGCCGCTCGATATCACCCGCGACAAACTGCGCGTCCTTACCGAGACTTGCCGCGAACTCAGGAACTTATAGGCATACTACCCTTAAGAACGGACGTGCTTGATATGGTGGCCTCCCTCCTCGATGGTGGCTAGCCGCGGAGGGGGAACAGAATGTTCTCGTCCTATCCTGCGTTGTCATAAATCAGAGGTTGACTCCCCGGGTTAGATTCAAACCAGCAACCCTCGCGAAGTGGGACAGAGGCGGATCACCGAGCAAATTCTCTCTCATTCCCGCTGCTACAAAAAAACCCGGGCACGTCACGGTCGCGCCTCTGAATCTCGGCACTTTTACGTGCTACGTGTCCGATGACGATGCTATTGCTGCCTGAATGATGGGTTTCGCCCATTGTGGAATCCGGTGGAGGTCGTAAGTTGTTAAAATCTTGCCCGAATTCACATGCAACAGTAATTTTAGGGGTGGGGCCTGCCCTTTTTGCGGATCTCCATCTGCGGTGTTGTCGAACACTTTAAGTTCAGCCAGGACAGGCATAAGCTCTATTAATCTTATTCGACTTTGAATGTAGCGTTCCCGTATTTTGCTCTCCGGAATGTCATGGCCCCCTATCGAAACTCGGGACTGTACGCGGGCTATATGCAATTCTGCGCTTTCCAAGCCAACGTACCAGATACGGACTTCGATGCCAGAGGAAGCAGCTTTTTTAAGTAGGGCAGGGATGGTGTTTCCACCTAGCGTAGTTTCAAAAGCAAAGTCCTTACGCTCATCAATCGCTCGTTCGAGCAATCGTCGGCCCTGCTGCCAAGCAGTACTATTTGCCTCCTCTTGACTGATTCCCGGATACATTGATTGGAACTGACGCGCTACTTTGTCAGGATTAAAGAATTCAACTCCGGACTGTTCCAGCATCGCCCCGCCGATGCTGCTCTTCCCTGCGCCGTTTACGCCAGCCAGGACGTAAATCTTAGAGGATTGCCTAGACTCAACCACGCTTCCGCGCAAAGTTTACCGCGTTTTTCGCAAGCTGTTCGGGGGACGCATCAAACGCCGCCCGCATTCCCGCACCGGCCTCTGAAGTTTGCATGCGCGTAAGAAGAGCATCAAATGCTCGACTCATTGTGTTAAGTCGCGCCTCGGCGGCAGCTGTCAACTTCTCATATTCAGCCATCGGAATTACCGCAGCCTCGGGGGTTGCGTGTATTGTGATCAATACGACTCCACCCTGCATGACAGTTTTGAGCATCTGGCCCATCTGGTTCTTCGCTTTTGTAGCTGTAATCTTGACAGGTCGAAGTGCATCCCCCCATCGCGCCAACGTGTCAGGCATTGCACTGCGTGCCCTTTTCAGACGGACGGCGCGCTGGATCGTACGGCTGAGGAGTTCGCCGCTGATAGGTTTGACGAGAGGAAGTGCTCCCAGCTCCGCAGCCTCAACCGCAATTTCATTGCTCTGCTTCCCGACCAGCAGGATTAAGGACAGGTTCGGAGAAAACGCATGAACTTTCTTCAGAAATTCTAGGCCGTTGTTGTCCGGAGTGATTAGATCGGTGAGAACCACATCAAAGGAAGCGTCCTTTAGACGCTGGAAGGCATCGCTAGCATCACCAGCCTTCGAGACCTCAAACCCATGATCCTTGAGTGCTCGCCCGTAGGTCGTCACAAAAGTCGGGTCATCATCAACAAGCAAAATGCGGCCGCGGAAAATCTCTGTCATATCCGAGCTATTTTAGCCATTTTGGATATAATAGTCAACAGCCATCGCTTCGTCTTTTTCGCACTCCTTCCTCTTGGCAAAACACTCAACACAACAATACAGCTGTGTTGACGATGAAACCTGAGTTCGACATCTCTGGAAATCTACCGTCAGGAATCCACCCTGCTACCTGGGCAGAACTTGAAGCTCGTTTCGGGGTAGATGCGCATCGGAAGCGCCTTTTGGCGGGGATGAAAGATGTCCTCCTGTCATTGAAAATCGCTGGCTATAGGACGGTGTTTGTCGACGGCAGCTTCGTCACACAGACCGACTTCCCCGCGGACTTCGATCTCTGCTCGGAAATGGCCAACGTATCCGAACGAAGCCTCAAGAAAGAGGAGCAGCTTTTAGTTGAGCCATGGCGATTCTTTGCCGCCACCCCTTTTGACCCGAATCAGCTCCGAAAACCTACTTGAGTACCGGGAGGGACGGGCGCAAAAGCGAAGGGGCCGGCTTACATCCATATGGAAATGGGTGTCATTCGAAGAATCCCAAAGCGGGGAAAACGGTGGCATCGAGTCGCCGACGATCTCAAGCCCCTCAAGGAGCGCCGCCAAGTTGGTCGGGCATTGGCACCCGATGAAAGATTACGACTGCTCAAGATGGCAGAGAGCAGACCACAGTGGCTCAATGTACGGCTCGCCCAGACTTTGGCCCTGAATACTACGATGTGCG
>CAWBPZ010000012.1:0-85847 GCA_963790855.1 uncultured Acidobacteriota bacterium | reverse complement strand
CGATCCCGCCTCACGCGCCAAGCGATATTTCAGCACGAAGCCCGCGACGCCATGCGCGCTGAGCCACTTCGCGACGTCGTAGCCTTCATGGTCAACCCACAATTCCACATGACTGCCGCCTGGCGCGATCACCACGGCGGCGCCAGTCGCCGCTTCCTTCGGCTGACGCCGGACGGCGAGCACGTTATTTCCAGCGCTACTAACCTTCGATTACCGTGTTTCTGCCGCCGAAGGAGCGGCCACTGGCGCCGCCGCTATTTCGGCGCCAGGCGGCAGTCATGTGGAATTGTGGGTTGACCATGAAGGCGACCATGTTGCGAAGTGGCTCAGCGCGCATGGCGTCGCGGGCTTCGTAGCCTTCATGGTCAACCCACAATTCCACGACTGCCGCCTGGCGCGATCACCACGGCGGCGCCAGTCGCCGCTTCCTTCGGCGGCAGAAACACGGTAATCGAAGGTTGGTGCACGCTGGAAATAACGTGCTCGCCGTCCGGCGTCAGCCGAACTTTTTCCGGCCCCGTCTTGCCTTCCGACCCGGGCGCGCCATCGGCCCACACACACAGGGAACTGACGGTGCGCCCGGGGTCGCAAGGCAAGACCGGGGCCGGAAAAGTTCGGCTGACGCCGAGGGCCAGCACGTCCAGCGTGCACCAACCTTCGATTACCGTGTTTCTGCCGCCGAAGGAAGCGGCGACGGCGCCGCCGTGGTGATCGCGCCAGGCGGCAGTCATGTGGAATTGTGGGTTGACCATGAAGGCTACGAAGCCCGCGACGCCATGCGCGCTGAGCCACTTCGCGACGTCGTAGCCTTCATGGTCAACCCACAATTCCACATGACTGCCGCCTGGCGCGATCACCACGGCGGCGCCAGTCGCCGCTTCCTTCGGCGGCAGAAACACGGTAATCGAAGGTTGGTGCACGCTGGAAATAACGTGCTCGCCGTCCGGCGTCAGCCGAACTTTTTCCGGCCCCGTCTTGCCTTCCGACCCGGGCGCGCCATTCGGCCACAGGAGCACAACGTTCTGTTCCTGTGCTGCTGCTCCCACTGCAAATGCGCACAGCAACGTCACAACGCAAATAGTCGAATTTTTAATCTTGCGGCTCGGCAGCTTTTCCACTTGCAGACCCTCTGGCGATGGAAATCGCGGGTGCCATTTTACTCGATGCTTCGCGAATTCTGTGACCGCTGCTTTTGGCGCATAATGTCATGCGCAAAATGCGCGCAACCAAGCGTGGGGTCCTTGAGTGATGGTTTCCGAACCGCAGAAATTTCAAGCCACGATCTACAAAATCTGGATGATGCGCCACGTGGATGTACCGGCAGACGTTGCCGGCGCGTTGATCGCACAGCTTCGCATGAGCAAATCCAACCAGGCAACCAGCGCGCGCAACGCGCCGGGCAAAAGCCGCAAGCCAGCGAGGCCGAAACACGTGCCCGTCGTCGCGATTGTGAACGGGCGCAGCGCGCGGGTCACGTTGATGCCGGCCGGCGGCGGGCGCTATCGCATCCAGCTCAACACTGCGTTGCGCAAAGCGGCACGCGCCGACGTTGGCGACATCGTGCGCGTGGAGCTTCGGCTGGACCGAGCGTCGCGGGAAATGTCCGTGCCCGCCGATCTGCGCCTCGCCCTGAAAGAAAATCCCACTGCGCGCAAGGCTTTCGATGAGCTCCCCGGCGGGCATCGCCGGCATTTCATCAAATGGTTCGATTCGGCCAAGGGAACCGACACACGCATTCGCAGGCTCGGCCGCGCGATGGATTTTCTGCTCGAACGCGCACTTTCGCGCAAGTCCAAGGTCGCCCGCATCCGCCGTAACTAACCCGCAGACCATTTTCAGCAGTGCGCCAGAAGTGCGTGCCGCGCGCGCACAACTGCGATATCGTATCCCTTCACAAAAATATGTACGGCCAGAACATCCAACACTCCGAACCAATCTTCCTGCTGCTCTTGCTGTGCATCGCCGTACTCGCGACGCTCGCCAAGCGCTTCCAGACGCCTTACCCCATCGTGCTGGTGATCGCGGGCCTGTGCCTCAGCCTGATCCCGCACATGCCGCGCATCGAACTGAATCCAGAAGTGGTTTTCCTGCTTTTCCTGCCGCCGTTGCTTTTCTCCGCCGCGTTCCAGACTTCCTGGCGCGACTTCCGTTTCAATATCTCCAGCATCGCCCTGCTCGCGCTCGGCCTGGTGTCGTTCACTGTGTACGGCGTAGCCTTCGCCTCTCGCTGGATTTTGCCAGACTTCACATGGCGCCTAGGCCTGGTTCTCGGCGCGGTAATTTGCACCACAGACGCCATCGCCGCCACCTCCATCAGCAGACGATTGGGATTGCCGCAAAGAGTCACCGACGTGATCGAAGGCGAGAGTTTGGTCAACGACGCGAGCGGCCTGCTCGCCCTGCAGGTCACCGTTGCCATGGTCGTCACCGGACGCACGCCACCATTTCACGATCGCATGACGCGTTTGTTTTACTTAGTGGCCAGCAGCATCGTGATCGGCCTGATAATCGCTAAACTAGTGGCGTGGCTCATCAAACAAATCACGGATGCGCCCGTAGAAATCACCATCAGTATCATCACGCCGTACTTTGCCTATCTCGCCGCGGAAAGCGTGCACTCTTCGGGCGTCCTCGCGACCGTGGTTTGCGGAATGTATCTGGGCCATCAAAGCTCGCTGTATTTTTCCACACGCGCGCGCCTGCAAGGCGCGGCCGTGTGGGAAACGCTCAGCTTCGTGCTCAATGGAATCGTTTTTATACTGATTGGACTGCAGCTTCCTTACATCCTCGCCGAGATTCGCAATCACAGCCTGTTTCACCTGATACTTATCGGCCTGCTGGTCAGCACCGTGGTGATCGTGCTGCGGCTGCTGTGGATGTATCCGGGAACGTGGGCCTCGAACTGGCTGCGGCAACACGTGCAGCATCAGCAGGCCGCGCTGCCGAGCGCGGGATATGTTTTTATCGTGGGCTGGACGGGAATGCGCGGCGTGGTGGCGCTGGCCGCCGCGATTTCGCTGCCCAGGTCCTTGCAGGACGGCTCGCCGTTTCCGCAACGGAATATGATCATTTTCCTCACCTTCTGCGTCATTTTCGTGACGCTGGTAGGTCAAGGCTTGTCGCTGCCGTTCTTCATTCGGCGTTTGGGACTGGCTAGCGCGGCCATCAAGAATCCGGAAGAGGAGCGGGCGCGCTACGCGATGATCGAAGCGGCGCTCGCGTATCTGGAACAAGCGCGTGAACTGGACAGTGCCGGCTTTGCGCCTGTGTATCAGGATCTGATTCGCATCCAACAACATCAGCTGAATTTGCTGCCGGGTGACCGCACGGTCGAGACCGGCTACACGCCCGAAGATTACGTGCGTTATCGCGAGCTTTCCAAAAATATCCGCGCACTGCAGCGGGCGGCGCTGCTGAATATGCGCAATCACAATACGATTAATGATGAAGTGTTGCGGCGGCTCGAGCAGGAACTCGATCTCTTCGAAGTGCGCTATGCGAGCTCGGCATGACCGCGTCCTGTTCGATGAAAGTGATATCATTTCGGCGTGATGGATCTTGCTGGAAATTCCGGGCCGGTCGTATGTGCGTGGTGCGCTGCGGAGATGCGGCGCGGAAACTTGAGTTCACCCCTCTCGCACGGCATCTGTCTGCTTTGCATGGCGGGCGCTGCCGGGCAACCGGTTGAAGATCTCTCAGGCATTGACACAGATTTGCTTGACGCTCTCCCGTTCGGAGCGATTCAACTCTCGGGCGACGGAGTTATCGTTGGATACAGCCGCGGAGAATCGGCGCTGTCTGGCCTGGCTCCGAGAGACGTGATCGGTAAGCATTTCTTTCGCGATGTCGCGCCGTGCGCTTCGGTGAAGGAATTTGCCGGAAAATTTGCGGAACTGCGCGCAGGCGGCAAGGATGGCTGCGCCAAGTTGCGGTTTGTCTTCCAATACGCGAGGGGCGCAAAGTTGGTTGAGATTGCGATGTTGCATGATGCCGCCAAGGATGTAACCACGCTGCTGGTGAAGCCGATGTTGTCGGAACCGAAGCTCTAGCCATTCGGATGCGCGCGACCTTGCTCGAAAGTACCTTTGGCGATTCTCCTCTTCCTACACTCGCTGCAACGAATGACGCAGGAGACGAACCGTATTAGAATTCCCCGGGGACCCGGGAAGATGAAGATTTTCTTGTCGCTGTTGATTGCTGTTGGCCTTGCACCTGTTTGCTTCCCGCAAGCCAAATCTGCGCCAACGAAAACGGCGGCCGAAACGGACCGGCTCGGGCTTACTTGCGCGCAAATTCTGCAGATGACTTCCACCGCTTGGGTGGCGCACTTCGCGGAAAAAACCGGCGGCGCTAGCGTCGCGTCTGCTCCTGTGGCCGTCCGCGGCATTACCGCTTATGGAAAATGCTACGACGCGCGCACGAATCAGTTGGCTGCTTCGCTGGGTAAGAGCGGGAGAGGCCCGTTGATGGGAGCGACGGGAAACTTTCGCGACTTTCAAAAGGCGCTGGATGATTTCACGGCAAAAGCTCTCTCCGTGACCGATAAACAGCCGGGTTCGCAAGAATCTGCCTATGCCGCACTTTACGAGAAGCAGTTCCGCTATGAGTTCTACCAGAGATATGAGCAGAGAATAACCGGAGGACGTGCGCTCACCTCCGAAGAAGCTGCCGAATATTCCAAGGCCAAGAATCGCTTCGGTGAATTTCTTGGAATACTGGCGGAAGATAAGGCGCACATCATTCACGCGGCATTCAGCCAGATTTTCGACCCCGGCCCCGTTACTGACGTCACCAAGCTCGAGCTATACCGCTTCGCCATCTCGGTTCTGGAATCGCCGAAAGACAAGCCGTTCTCCGCACCGCCTTTCTGAACTTGGCGCTGCAGAATTGGGTTAGACCTGCTGCACTGTGGCACGAAGGGAAAGGGTTCTCGATCAAATCCTGCGCGGAAATGCGGATGCAAACATCGCATTCGCGCAAATGCGGCGTGTCCTGCAAACGCCTGGCTCTCAAGAGCGGGTTCCGGGCAGCCATCCCATTTTCACAAGCGATAGCGTAGAGGAAATATTGAAGTTGCAGCCTAAGGGACCGAAGTGCAAGCCCTCCCAAGTGAAGCAAGTTCGCCATGTTATACTGAAATATCGCTTGGCTGGAGAATCGGACGCTTAAATAGGAGCTCATTATTTACTGGAGCGACGAAGATCAAGCCTTCATCGCGGAGGTTCCTGAGTTGCCGGGTTGCGCGGCCGATGGCAAAACCTACCAAGCAGCGCTGGCAAACGTAGAGGTTGTCATTCGCCGGTGGATCGATACAGCAAAGGAGTTGGGACGGCCGATTCCTGTGCCCAAGGGCCGCCTCGTATTTGCCTGAGCGAAAAATCGCGTTCTCGCCGTCCGAGCCCTTTCCATTCCTGTGATAGTCTCAACTGCTCGTAATTATTTCCTCACAATGGAGTTGTGAATGAAGCGCTGCGTCACGGCTATCTTGTTTATGTTTGCCCTTCTGACTTCGAGCGCCATCCGGGCTCAATTAACCGACAGCACCAAGCAGCTCTCGCGCGACATTTTCAAGCAGCTTGTTGAGATCAACACCACTGATTCCGTTGGCAGCACCACGGTTGCCGCAAACGCCATGGCCAAGCGGCTGCGCGATGCCGGTTTTCCGGCAAGCGACGTGCAAGTCCTCGGACCGAACGACCGCAAAGGCAACATGGTCGCGCGCATTCACGGCACGGGCGCCAAGAAACCCCTGCTGTTCATCTGCCATCTCGACGTGGTGGAAGCCCGGCGCGAGGACTGGTCCATGGATCCGTTCCAGTTCATCGAGAAGGACGGATATTTTTACGGGCGCGGCAGCGGAGACATCAAGGACGGCGACGCGTTTCTCGTCACCACCTTCATTCGCCTGAAGCAGGAAAAATTTCAACCCGATCGCGACCTGATCCTCGCACTCACCGCCGATGAAGAGGGTGGCGCGTCCAACGGCGTCGCCTGGCTCATCAAAAATCATCGCGATTTGATCGAAGCCGAATACGTGATCAATCCCGACGCGGGCGATTTCGAACTCGACAACGGGAAACACTTGCTCGTCGGAATTCAAGCCAGCGAAAAGCTGTATCAGGATTTCGATCTGAAGGTCACCAATCCCGGTGGACACAGTTCGCTGCCCACGTCCGAAAATGCGATTTACCAGCTCGCCGAGGGCTTGACGCGCCTGGAAAAATATCAATTTCCGTTCGAGCTGAATGAAGTGACGCGCGAATATTTCGCACGCGAAGCAGATATCGTCGGCGGCCAGACCGGCGCGGACATGAAGGGCATTCTGAAGACGCCGCCCGATCCCGCCGCACTCGCACGGCTCTCCGCCATTCCTTATTACAACGCGCGAATACGCACCACGTGCGTTGCCACGCGCCTCGATGGCGGCCATGCCAACAACGCTTTGCCGGGAATGGCCCATGCCAACGTGAATTGCCGCATACTGCCCGGCCGTTCGCCTGATGAAATCGGGGCCACGCTGGTGAAAGTTCTCGACGATTCGCGCATCGTCGTCACGCACGCGCCGGGCTTGGCGTCCAGCGGTATTCCCAACCCGCCCTCGCCGCTGCGTCCCGATCTGATGGCCGCGCTGAAGCAAGTTGCGAACGAAATGTGGCCTGGCATCCCCATCGTTCCCGTGATGGATGCGGGCGCGAGCGACGGCGCAATTTCTCGCGCGGCCGGGCTTCCCACGTACGGGCTTCCCGGATTATTTATGGATGTGGACGATGATCGCTCGCACGGCCGCGACGAACGCGTTCGCGTCGCTTCCTTTTACGATGGCGTGGATTTTTACTATCGCCTGGTGAAAGCGCTCTCATCTCCACAATGATCGTCAACTGAACAGGGATCGGCAGTAGACCGGCGTCGAGCCACCAATTGGCAGCTCGAAAGACGAGCCAACGATGATGCAGTCATGAATCCGATGCGCCGCTTAATTCTGGCGGCATCGCAGAATCCGTGGATGCGGCAGCATGCGCCCCACTTCGGGTTCATGCGCCGCGCCTCGGCTCGTTTTCTGCCGGGCGAAGACGCGCAGGACGCCGTCACGGCCGCGCGCTCTCTCGCGGCGAATGGCATTCAATCGGTGCTGTCGCGTCTCGGCGAGAATATTGCCGACCAAGACGAGGCCGCTGCGGTCACGCGCCATTTTCTCGAGCTGAACGATCGCCTTCGCGCCACCGACATCCCCGCGGAAATTACCGTAAAACTCACGCAACTCGGGCTCGACCTCGATCCCGACCTCTGCTACGAAAATCTAGCCACGCTCATCCAAAATACTCCCGCCGACAAAATTCTGTGGATTGACATGGAGGGAAGTCCGTACGTGGACGTCTCCCTGGAACTCTATCGCCGGGCGCGCAAGGCGTACTCGAACGTCGGTATCTGCCTGCAGGCTTATCTCTATCGCACGGAAAAAGATCTGGACATGCTGATTCCGGAGGGCGCCGCGATTCGCCTGGTGAAGGGCGCGTACCACGAGCCAGCGGAGATTGCCTATCCGAAGAAAAAAGACGTGGATGAAAACTTTCTGCATCTCGTGCAGCGTTTGCTCAGCCCTGAAGCGCGTCGCGCCCGTGTGCGCGTGGCCGTCGCCACCCACGACCGCGCGTTGATCGCCAAAATTATTGCCTGGGCTGCGGATCAAGGCGTGCCGAAAAACCTGCTGGAATTTCAAATGCTCTACGGAATTCAACGCGAGGAGCAACTGCGTCTGGTGCAAGCCGGCTACCGCTGCGGCGTGCTCATCTCCTACGGCACCTACTGGTTTCCGTGGTTCATGCGGCGCCTGGCCGAGCGGCCGGCGAACGTGCTGTTCCTTGCGCGGAATCTTTTCTCGAATTAACGGCCGGAAATTCCTAGCGGGTTCGTTCGTCTCTTTCGATTTTTCCATCGCGCAGGCGGATCACGCGATGCGCGTGTGCAGCGATATCGGATTCGTGGGTAACCAGGATGATCGTGTTGCCCTGCCCGTGGAGCCGCGCAAACAGCGCCATGATTTCTTCGCCCGTCTGCGAATCAAGATTTCCTGTGGGTTCGTCCGCCAGCAGTATGGAAGGATTGTTCACCAATGCGCGCGCAATCGCCACGCGCTGCCGCTGACCGCCGGAAAGCTCGTTCGGCTTGTGCATCATGCGCTCGCTCAAATCCACCTGTTGCAGCGCTCTTTTCGCGCGTTCCAGGCGTTCTTCGGAAGCAGTGCCGTTGTAAATCATCGGCAATTCCACATTGTGCAGAGCGGTCGCGCGGGGAAGCAGATTGAAGGTCTGAAATACGAAGCCGATTTCCTTGTTGCGGATATACGCCAGCTCGTCATCATCCAATTGGCTCACCAAGCGGCCGGCCAACCAGTAACTGCCCTTCGTCGGCGTATCCAGGCATCCGATCAAATTCATCAGCGTGGATTTACCGGAGCCGGACGGGCCCATGATGGCGACGTACTCACCCTTGTGAATCTCGATGGTGACGCCGCGCAGCGCGTGCAGCTGTTCGGCGCCCATCTCATAAGTCTTCCACAGTTCCTCGGTCTGAATAACGATTCCGGTGTCAACCAGATCCTGTCGGAAACCTTGCGACGGGGCGATTTCTTCCACGGCCATGTACACGCGCTCCTGGATTCCGGTAACTTACGTCGCGGACTCTTCACGCTTCGGCGCTGAATTATCGACCTTCACAGCGGCGCCGGGGCGCAGCGTGCGCAGCGCTTTGTAATTGCCGATGACGATTTCGTCGCCTTCCTTCACTCCGCTGGTAATTTCGATGTCCGTGACGCCTGTAATTCCCGTTTGCACCGGTACGAACATCGCCTTCTTCCCGCGAATCACAAAAACGCCCTGCACATCCACTTTTTGCTGGGCATCCGCTGTTGTAGCAGGCTTCGATGCGGCCAAGGTCACATTGCCGCCGTGTTCTTTCTGCGCTTCTTCCAGATCTTTCTGCGAGCGCACCGCCAGCGCTTGAATCGGAATCGTCAGGATACCCTTTTTCTGTTCCGTCTGAATCTTCGCGCTGGCCGAAAGTCCCGGCCGCAGATCCGTGGGCGGATTATCAATCGTAACCACCACTTTGAAATCGCGCGCTTCCTGCGTGTTCGCGGTGGCCTGCGTAGTAGCGGCTTGCCCCGACGAGCGCAGAATCGCCAACTCGCCCACCTGGGTGACGTGCCCCTTGTAAACTTTCCCGGGAATCGCGTCAATCGTCACGTCCGCGGGATTCCCCTCGCGCACATTCGTGATGTCGGTTTCGTCCACTTTCACTTCGGACGTAACGACGCTCATGTCCGAAATCGTCATCAGGAAACTGCCTTCGGCGTTCTGGATACCGGGCACCACGTTTTCGCCCACGCGCACCGCAATATAGCTTACGATCCCGTCAATCGGCGCCACGTAGGTCGTCTTCCGCAGGACGTCTTTTGTATGCTTCAGCACGGCGCTTGCCTGATCCAAGTTGTACCGCGACTGCTCGCGGCCCGCGCGGCTTTGTTCTACCTGCGCCTTCACCGCATTCAGGCCTGCGGCAGCAGCATCATAGGCAGCCTTGCTTGCATCGTAATCTGATTTGGCGATAAGTTGTTCTTTATAGAGCTGTTGCGCGCGTTCCCAGTCGAATTTAGCCTTCTCCAAGTCTGCCTGGCGTTGCGCCAGCGTAGCAACCGCCGAATCATAGCTGGCAGCCGCGGCCCGCACCGACGCTTCCGTCGAGTCAATTGCCGCCTGCTGCGCCTGCACGTCGGCACCGGGCTGAATGTTCTCCAGCCGCAGCAATATGTCTCCCTTCTTTACGTGGTCGCCCTCTTTCACCACGATCTCGGTAATCTTACCGATGCCCTCACCCAGCACGTTCGTATAATTCTTTGGGCGGATCTCACCGGATGCGGTCACCACCGACGTCAGATCGGCCTTCACCACGTGCCCCGTCTGAACCGCCACCACGCCCTTATTCACCTGATAGGCGCTGAACCAGGCCATGCCGCCGAGCACCAGGACGACACCCGCACCGATCCCGACTTTCTGCCACGTTTTCATCGCTTTACCCTTGGACTGGCCTCTCAAGGCGACAGCTTTGCTATGACTTGAATACGTTCCGGGGACACGAAATGTTTCTAGGTCAAGGTTAGACGCTCGCGCAAGCGTAAAGACAGGCGCTAATATGACATTTCGGAGGTCGTCGCTCTGCTCAATCGCATTCCACTCTGCAACTTCCCGGTACCTACTGGCAAACCTGCGCCGTCATTCGTCAAAGGGCGGCGCAGCCCCACATTCGCCATTCCATTGTAGTGCGAATTGCACTCCAAGAGAATAGGACATAGCGCACCTCTGCAGCCGTGCGCATCCCAAGCCCAGGTTCCCGTTTTGTGCCTCGGCACATTTCCCCCCGCATCCCCCAAAGTCTCCCGTTACCACCCTGTACTCCGTGAATCTGGTCGAGGCAACCCCCCGGCCAGCATCCGATTCCAATGGTTCAAGGGCAGTTAGGGGGATTCCGACGTTGACCTGTACGATTGGACAGGTTAGAATTTCGTGCCTCGGGGCAAAGGCTCAAATATGCGTTCTACCGTAAAAGTGTTTCTTTTCGGTCTCTTAGCATGCGCAGTGGTGTATGTGCCGCGCGTTTCAGCTCAAGGTGAATCCCCCACCCAGCAGCCAGACCAAAACGACAAAAAGGCCGCCAAGCAAGCCGCCAAGCAACGCTCCAAGCGCGACAAAGACCTCTTTAACGAGCTCGATTCCCAATACAAGAAATGGCTGAACGAAGACGTCGTCTACATCATTTCACCGGAGGAGCGAAGTTCGTTCCTTCATCTTTCCACCAACGAAGAACGTGAGCAATTCATCGAAGCGTTCTGGCAGCGCCGCAATCCTGATCCCGATTCCGCCGAAAATACTTTCAAGGAAGAGCACTATCGCCGCATCGCTTACGCGAACGAACACTTCTCCTCCGGCATTCCCGGATGGAAGACAGATCGCGGCAGAATCTACATCATGTGGGGCCCTGCGGACGAAGTGCAGTCGCATCCGTCGGGAGGCAGCTATGAGCGTCCAGCTGCCGAAGGCGGCGGTGAAACTTCCACGTATCCGTTCGAAGATTGGCGCTATCGCTATCTGGAAGGAATCGGGGAGAACGTTGAAATCGAATTCGTGGATCCCACCATGAGCGGCGAGTACCGGCTCACCATGGACCCCAGCGAAAAGGACGCTTTGCTCTACGTTCCCGGCGCCGGTCTTACGACGATGGAATCGATGGGCATGTCGAGCAAGACTGCCCGCTTCAACAATACGGACGGCACCCACGATGCCGCACCGATGGGCATGACTCCGGAAACCATGAACGAATTCTCGCGGCTGGAACTGTATGCGAAGATCCAGCAAGCTCCGCCAGTAAAGTTCAAGGATCTCGAAGCAGTCGTTTCCTCACGCCTCGTGCGCGATCAAGTGAAGTTCGAATACCGCACTGACTTTCTGCGCATCACGTCCGAGACCGTTCTGGTCCCCATCACCATTCAGATTCCCACGCGCCAGCTCAGTTTTCAGCAGAAGAACGGAGTCGAATCCGCCTCCGTCAACTTGTTCTGCCGCGTCACCAGCCTCAGCGGCCGCATCGTGAACACTTTTGAAGACAACGTCCGCCGCGACGTTCCATCCACTTTGCTGCAGCAATCGCTGGCCACCGCTTCCATTTATCAAAAGGCGATTCCGCTCAGTCCGGGGCTCTATCGCCTGGATATCGTTTTGAAGGACACGAACAACGGCAACGTAGGCGTCGTCAATACTCGCCTCGCGGTTCCGCGCTTTGAAGACGACAGCCTTTCGTCCAGCACTCTAATCCTCGCCGACGAGATTAAGCGCGTCTCCGCCCACGACATCGGTCTGGGCCAGTTCGTACTGGGCGACGTGAAGGTCCGTCCGCGCATTGATGCTTCTTTCGTCGCCAGTGATGAGATGGGCGTGTTCCTCCAGGTTTACAACCTCAAGGTGGACGACAAGACTCACAAGGCCGATGCGAGCGTGCAATATCGAGTAACCATGGACAAGGCGAACGACCCGATACTCAAATACGATTTGGGCGGCGACAAACTTCCTCTGCATGGCGAGGAAATGACGCTGGAGAACATCATCACTCTCGGCTCGCTGAAGCCGGGAAAGTACAAGCTGGAAGTCGCTGTCACCGACAATTTAACCAAGAAAACCATCACCCCGGCTACGGAATTTACCGTCCGGCCAACCGGCACGCCAGCTCCGCAGGCGAAGTGAGCTTTATGAATCTTCGGATGATTCGCGCCATGGGCCTAGGCATGATCCTTTGCCTCTTCTGGTGTGTGCTTCCGACGGCGGTGATGGCGGCACAGGGCTCCGGAAAGATCACCGGACTTGTGGTGGACTCCGCGGGAACTCCTCAGATGGGCGCGACCGTCGTGATTTCCTCCAATCAGCTGCTGAACAATATCGCGTCTCAGCTGTTGACCAACGATCGCGGCCGTTTCTCCAGCGCTTCGCTGCCGCCCGGCATTTATTCGGTCAAAGTCACGCTCGCGGGCTTTCTGCCAGCTGTCGAGCAGGACATCCAGGTGCGCGATGAGCACACCACGTTGCTCGAAATTGTTCTCGGCTCCGTCTTCACTTCCTTGGAAAAATTGCGCCGCCAGCCCGACCAGCAAGTCGCCGCGGACGATTGGAGTTGGGTGCTGCGAACCTCCGCTGCTACGCGCCCCGTCCTGCGCTGGCAGGATGGCGACGTCGTTCTCGGCGGACGCGCCAATCCATTCGACAAGTCGCAGGATGAGGCCGCGCGCACGCGCCTTGAATTTACTTCCGGATCCGACCATCCCGGCTCCGTTTCCAATCTGGCGGACACGCCGGGCAGCGCTTTTGCCTACGATTACGGGCTGAACGGATTCGGCAACCTCCTGATCGCTGGTCAGTTTAGTTACGACGCAGGCTCGGAATCCAACGGATTTGTCGCACAGTGGCTGCCATCGGGCGATTCTGGCTCGGGCCCCGTAACCACTCTTTTGATTCGTGAATCGCAGCTCGGCAACGCCGGCCCCACGTTCCACGGCCTGCGCATGTCGCATGATTCATCGTTTCAATTGGGCGAGCGCGTCAGTATTCGCTACGGCGCTGATTTCCTGATGGCAGGTTTGGGGACGACCACCACTTCCGTGCGACCTCGCGCGGAAGTGGCCGTGCGCATTGCTCCCACGTGGCTCGCATCCGCGCTGGTCACTACAAATACCTGGCAGGATTCCGCCGGCGAGCCGGGAAGCCTGCAATCTACCATCAACCAGCTCGACGCTTTCCCCACTTTGCTGCTGCGCGACGGACATGCGGTTCTGGACGATGATCTGCACGCGGAAATCGCGGTCGAGCATGACCTCACCAAAAAATCCAGCATCACGGCCGCGGTCTTTGACGACCACTCCAACAATACCGCCATCTTTGGTCACGGGGACTTCTCCGGTCCGGATTACTTGCCCAACTATTTTTCGAATGTCTTCGCCTACGATGCCGGCGCTATGAATTCCCTGGGTGCTCGTCTGGTCTTCCAGCAGAAGATCGCCACCAATCTGGACATGACCGTGATTTATTCCTACGCCGGAGCGCTGGCGCCGAATGAATCCCCGGCGGAAGGCGCGCTGCGAAATCAGTTAGCGACCATCTATCGCTCGAGCGCAGCCACGAGATTTTCTGCCACGATTCCGCGGACGGGGACTAAAATCGTCTCCAGCTATAAATGGATCAGCGGGCCCGCTGTCTCCCCGCAGGACGCCTACGGCCAATCCACTTACCACATCGACCCGTACCTGAGCGTCCAGATTCGCCAGCGGCTGCCTGGATTTATCCCCGGCCATGCCGAAATTCTGGCCGACTGCGGCAACCTTCTCGCTCAAGGTTACGTCACTCTTGCCACCAGCGACGGCCAGGTCGTCCTCGTGCCGACCTATCGGTTCTTCCGGGGCGGCTTGAGCTTCCAGTTTTAAGTAGAAGCCTCGATATTGTAAACGGGAAGCTGCCTTCCACAAATGGTATGAGACCAATTCTCAGTTCCGGCCGGTTCTGTAAGTGTCTTAAAATTAATGAGTTACATAATTCGGAATCTGTGATTCGCTGGAAGTTGACGTGCTACCATATTCCTCCAAGGATATTGGTGTACTCGGATGAAAGATAGTCTGCGAATGCGGCTCGGGGCAGTGATCTTAGCCCTACTCACATTGGCGGCTGTCGTTTTTGCAGTTCTGAACTTCCAGCAGCGCTCCCTATACGTTCTTCCCGATGACGGCGTCACCTGGATGGACTCCCCGCAAGGCGTGGCCGCCTGGCACGTAGTCGCTGATTCGCCCGCCGCCAAAGCCGGCATCCACCAAGGCGATATCGTGGAGGCGGTCCGCGGCACCACCATCCATCGCGCGCTCGACGTTACGCGCATCTTGTTCCACGCCGGTCCCTGGACCGAAATCCGCTACGAATTGCGCCGCGATGGCCGCGCGTTCGAAACGCCATTGGTTACGGCGCCACAGGAAAACGCTTCTTCGATCGAAAATTATATGCGCGTTACCGCGCTGCTCTACCTTTTCATCGGCCTCTTTATTTTTGTACGCCGCTGGAATGCGCCGCGCGCCATTCATTTCTACATTTTTTGCCTGGTCTCTTTCGTCCTTTACAGCTTTCATTACAGCGGCAAACTGAATTCGTTCGATTGGATCATTTATTGGAGCAGCGTGGTGGCTGTGCTGCTGCAGCCCGCGATGCTGGTCCACTTCGCGCTGGTGTTTCCAGAACGTCGCGGCAAACTCTGGCCGAAGCTGGCGGCAGTGTACTCTGTCCCCGTCGCGCTTTTCGTTTTACATGCGTTCATTGCCACCGGCACGCTGGATTTTCTGCCCTCGCTTGGCACGCGTTACTGGCTCGACAAAGTCGAACAGGTCAATCTGGGAATTTATTTTGTCCTGGCCGCTTTCATTTTCTATTTCAGTTTTCGGCGCGCACCCAGCGGCGTTCTGCGCCAGCAATTGAAGTGGGTCACCGCCGGAGCATTCGCGGGAAGTCTGCCTTTCGTATTTTTCTACATCGTGCCCTACGCGTTGGGCGTGGTTCCTCCGGCGTGGATGAAGAGTTCTGTCTATTCGCTGGCGTTGATTCCTCTCTGCTTCGGCTACGCCATCATTCGCTACCGCCTGATGGACGTGGACATCATCTTCAAGCGCGGCCTGTCTTACACTTTTGCTACAGCCGCCGTCGTCGGAATTTATTTCGCGCTGATCGCTGTAATCGGCGAGCTGTTTCACCGACCGGGCTTGTCCACCGGCCCGGCAGGCGGCATCATCGCCATCGTCGTCGCGGCATTTCTGATCGAACCTTTACGCGAGTGGGTACAGACGCGCCTGGACCGTTTTTTCTATCGCGATCGCCTCGATTACCGCCGCACGCTGATCGAATTCGGCCGCGCGCTCACCAACGAAGTGCGCCTGGAACCTCTGGTCGGCTCCGTGCTCGATCGTGTTTCGCAAACGCTGCTGGTTGATCGGCTCGCCGTGTTCCTGGAAGATCCCGCGGCTCCCGGAAAATTCGTGCTTTCCCGCTCTATGGGATTGCGCCCCGAAGGTCCGCTGGATCTGTCGTTCCTGGACCCTGCTCGTCCGGCCTTCGAACGTGGCTGTCTGTTCTTCGAATCGGCGCGCACCGCGCTGCAGGAGTCCGAATCCGTTCGCCGCACGCTCGAAGAGCTCGACCTGAATTATTTCATTCCTTGTCGTTTCCGCGAACGCACCGTCGCGATTCTGGGCCTCGGCAAGACCGTGGACGGCGATTACCTCTCCAGTGACGACCTCGAATTGCTCTTCACCATCGCCGGATACGTCGCCATCGCCATCGAAAACGCCGGCCTCTATCATTCCTTGGAACAAAAAGCGATGCAGATCGAGCGCCTGAAAGATTTCAGCGAAAATATCGTTGAGTCCCTGAAGATCGGCGTCGTAACCGTGGACCTGGAAGACCGCGTCGAGTCCTGGAACCCGCAGCTTGAGGATTTGCTCTCCATTCCGCGCGCCGAGGCGTTGAAGCATCGCCTGCCGGATGTGCTGCCGCAAGATCTTGTGGCCGAAATCACTTCGCGCGCGGCCAGCGATCACGTTTCCGGCATATACAAATTCCGCCTCAATACGCGCGCAGGCCGTCACCTGGTCATCAACGCGTCCATCGCGCCGCTCGTGGGCAAGAATGGCGCGCGCCTGGGCCGCTTGATCCTTCTAGACGACATCACGCAGCGCGTTCGCCTGGAAGATCAGATGGTGCAGACCGAAAAACTCACTTCGCTCGGCCTGCTCGCTGCCGGCGTGGCGCACGAAGTGAATACGCCGCTCGCGGTGATCTCCAATTACATTCAGATGCTCGCGAAACAAATTCCCGCAGACGATCCGCGCCAGAAAACCATCGAGCGGATCGTGAAACAAACTTTCCGCGCCAGCGAAATCGTCAACAATCTCCTGAATTTCTCGCGCACCGGCGCCGCTGAATTTATTGAAGTGGATATCAACAACGTGCTGGAAGAAACCCTCACGCTGGTCCAGCATCCCTTCAAGACCGCGCAAGTGAATGTCGTCAAGAATTACAACGAGCAATTGCCGCCGGTGCTGGGTTCCATCACACGCCTGCAGCAAGTGTTCTTGAATCTTTTCATGAACGCGCGCGACGCCATGCCGCAGGGTGGCCTGCTGGAAGTTCGTACCGGAGCGCAGAACGGCTCCGTTGAAATTGAAGTCACCGACACGGGCTCGGGGATTTCTCCCGAGCACCTCCACCGTATTTTCGATCCATTCTTTACAACCAAGGCCACCGGACGGGGCACCGGGCTGGGTCTTTCGGTGAGCTACGGCATCATTAAAGAGCACGCCGGCAAAGTCGACGTACGCTCAACTCCGGGCAAAGGTACTTCTTTCCGCCTGGAATTTCCCGTAGCCAGGAAAGCCGTCCATGCCTAGAGGTTCGATTCTCGTTGTTGATGACGAAATAGAAATCAGGGAAGGTCTCGAAGCGCTTCTTACTTCCGAAAGTTTTCAAGTCACGCTCGCAGAGACTGGCGAGGCCGGCCTGCAAAAGCTCGAAGATCAGCCGTTCGATCTGATGCTGCTGGACGTCAGTCTGCCCGATCGCAACGGTCTGGAGTTGCTGCGCGAAATCCGCCGCCGCGATCCGCAGCTCTCCATCATCTTGATCACCGCGTTCGGCTCAATTGATATGGCCCGCGCCGCCTTCAAAGGCGGCGCACAAGATTTCATCACCAAACCGTGGTCCAACGACGAATTGATCGCGCAGATTTCCCTCGCGATCGAGGGCCGTCGCCTGCGCGACGAAAACGTGCAGCTGAAGCGCGCCCTGAAGCAGCGCTACAATTTTCCGAATATTGTCGGCAAGAGCGACAAGATGCAGGCCGTCTTCGACCTCGTCACGCAAGTCGCGCCTTCTCGCTCCACCGTTTTAATCTCCGGCGAAAGCGGCACGGGAAAAGAAGTCATCGCGAAGGCCATCCACTCCGCTTCCACGCGCGCGGACAAAGCCTTTATCCCGATCAACACCGGTTCGATTCCTGTGGACTTGCTCGAATCGCAACTTTTCGGCCATGTGAAGGGCGCCTTCACCAGCGCGGTCGCTTCGAAAAAGGGGCTCTTCGAAGTTGCCGACCAGGGCACGATTTTCTTCGATGAAATCTCGACCATCGGCCCGGAAACCCAAGCCAAACTCCTGCGCGTGATTCAAGAACGCGAATTCATGCGCCTGGGCGGCACCGAAACCATTAAAGTGGACGTGCGCATCCTCGCCGCTTCCAACGAAGATCTCAGCAAACTCGTGCGCGAAGGCCGCTTCCGCGAGGATTTATTTCATCGCTTGAATGTGATTTCTTTGCACCTGCCGCCGCTGCGCGATCGCAAAGAAGATATCCCGCTGCTCATTGACCGCTTCCTGGGCCAGTTCTGCACCGATAACGGCAAGCCGCCGCGCCTGTTCACTCACAGCGCTATGAAACTTCTGATGGATTACGAGTGGCCCGGCAACGTGCGCGAACTCGAAAACGTAGTCGAACGCGCCGTCGTTCTCTCGACGCAGGAAGCCATGGACGCCGATATTCTTCCCGAAAGCGTTCGTACGCGCGAAATCGTTCGCGGCGTCCGCTTGCAGCTTGCGGAATTTTTGCCGCCGCTGCCCGGACAAGTCGGCGCACCCGGCACCGCACCATCGCTTTTTGAAATTTTGGAGGAAGTCGAGCGCCGTATCATCGTGGACATGCTCGAACGCACGAACTGGAATCAGACCGAAGCGTCCGAGCGTTTCCAGGTTCCGCTCTCCACGCTGAACCAGAAAATCAAACGCCTCGGCATCGAGACCCGCCGCCGTAGCATGTCTCCGCGCGGCGCAGGTGCCTTCGGCGAAGACCCAGCCGAATTCGCAGCCGGGAAATAAGCACATTTGGTTCTGCACGCACGATAGCGGCACCACACGTCGCAGACCCGCCGCTGCAGACCCGTCTGCTGCAGCGCTCCTTGGCACGTATCGATTTTTCTTCGTTGCGGACTAGAGCACGCACTCGACTCATCCTCTTTGACTCATGCAGACGCCGGTCCTAAGCTCGGTATGCAGCCATCTCACCCTCACAAGATAAGAGACCCCAGGTGCCGGTATCCCAGCAGAGCACAACGCGACTCAAGTCTTCCGCGCCTTCCACCGACCTTCGCGCGGAAAGCGTCGCAGAGATTCGCTGCGATTCCACCTCGCCCGCGCGCTCAGGCAGTCTGTGGAACAAATCGCGCGAGCTGCGTTTACCCGTCCCCTGGATGACGCTGTTTCTCGCTTCTGTGGTCGTCGCCAGTTATTGCCTGCAAGTGCTTGCGGATCATTCCACACCGAAACATCCGTACGATCCATTATTACTCGCGATCGGCATGAAAGGCGAAGCAGCCTTCGCGGGACAGTGGTGGCGCCTGGTCTCCGCAATTTTCGTGCACATTGATCTGTATCATCTGCTCTCCAATCTTTGTTTCCTGCTGCTGTTCGGCTCCATCGCTGAGACGGTTTTTCAGCGCGCCGGATATCTTGCGCTTTGGTTCCTGACGGGCATCGCGGGCAGCATGTCGCAATTGCTCGCTCTTTCGCCTCAGAACTACGGATTCGGTGCGAGCGGCGTGGCCTTCGGTCTGGTCGGCGCGCTATGGAGCGCGTATTGCCTCGAGCGCGTGCCATCCGCCACACTGGCGCGCCGATGGTGGGTCGTCTTCCTGCTCGCCTTTTTCATCACACTGGGATTTTTGCCCGACTGGATCCATTCTCAATCGTTCAACGCCGCCCATCTCGGCGGCTTGCTCGCCGGAATGATCCTCGGCTTGGTGATCCCCGTTCGTGCAACGCCCGCGCCCGTCCGCAAGCTCTGCGTAACAGTCGTCATCACTGCTCTGCTACTTGTGCCATGCGGGAAATTCGCCCGCGCCAAACACGAAGCACCGTTACTTCATACGGACCGCCCTTCTGCCGACTCCGTATCGGAATCGCCCGCCGCCGCGCAGCCTGCACGATAACCGCGCGCGCTTGAAAGCAGCGTTGTTACCAGCGCGCGCAGTGATATCATCGCTCGCCACCACGTGCGGCGTGTCGCGCAGCGGGTACGCTGGGCTCGCGCCCAAAATCTTGCACGCGCAAGGAGTAGTTCTCTTCCACTGACGAATGGCAACGGTTACGGGAACCACTCCTCCATCACAAGAAGGTCTTCGCCGCCAACTCGGCATAGGCTCCGCCGCTGCAATCGTGGCTGGCGAAGCAATCGCTGTCGGCATTTTCCTCACGCCCGCGGGCATGGCTAAATCTCTGGCGTCACCTTTCTGGCTGCTCATCGTCTGGCTCGCCGTCGGCGCCATGACGCTTAGCGGCGCGCTCTGCTTCGGCGAACTAGCCGGCCGTTTCCCCAGCGCCGGCGGGCCCTACGTGTACCTGCGCGAAAGTCTTGGCCCGCTCACCGCTTTTCTTTATGGCTGGATGAGTTTGTTGGTCCTCGATCCCGGGCTCACTGCCGCATTCGCGGTGGGGTTCGCTGCGTATGCGGCATACATTTTTCACTGGCCCCCGCTGATCGTAAAAATCGCCGCCAGCACTGCTATCTGGGCGATCTGCTCGCTGAATATTTTCAGCACGCGAATTAGCGCGGGCTTTCTGCGCTGGCTTACCTGGCTGAAATTCGCCGTTCTCGCCACTCTCACCGTTTGGGCGCTCGTTTTTCGTTTAGGCTCCTGGTCAAATTTCGTTCCTTTCGTCGCTCAGCGTTCCGGTGCGTTGCCGCTCGCGCCCGCTCTCGGTGCCGCCTTGGTCGGCGCGTTTTTTTGCTTCGGTGGCTGGTGGGACGCCGCGAAAATTGCGGGTGAATTGCGCGATCCGGGCCGAACCCTGCCGCGCGCTCTCGTGGTCGGCGTGGCTGCAGTCACCAGCGTATACATCGTCATCAGCGCCGTTTTCATATACCTGGTGCCTATCGAAAAAGTCGCATCCGACGGCACCTTCGTCGCCCAAGCCGGTGCAGTTCTGTTCGGCCCGGCTGGCGGCGTTGTTTTTGCCGCGATCGTCATCATCTGCGTGCTGGGCAGCCTGGCAGCGGTCATTATGTCCGCGCCGCGCGTGTATTACGCGATGGCTCGCGACGGCCTGTTTCTGAAATCCGTGGCTCGCCTTCACCGGCGTTTCGGCACGCCCACGCGCGCCATCATGATTCAGGGCGTGATCGCGTCCCTTCTGGTGGTGTGGGGCTCGTTCGAACAGATCATCGCGTATTTCTTTTTCGTCGCGGTTCTTTTCCTCGGGCTCACGGTCGCAGGCCTTTTTATAATTCGCCGTAAACCGCGGCAGCCAGAGACAATTATTCTTACGGTTGGCTATCCTTTCACGCCGATTGCGTTCCTCGCTCTCGTAGGTATCATGTTAGTTCTGCTTGCCAGCCGCAGCCCACGCGAAGCAGCGCTGGGCTGCGCTGTGGTGCTGGCGGGCTGGCCCGTGTACAGCTGGGTCCGCCACGCGGAAAAATAACTCTCACGATTTGCGCGATGAATGGAGTGTTCGATGCCCCGCGATAAAAAGCGTCAATCGAAAAACCCCGGTGCGTTTCCCGATTCTTCAACCGATAAGCACGCCACAAAAATTCGCATCACCGAAGACGCAGAAGCCGCTGGCGAAACCGCCGCTGCTTACGATTTCTGGCGCGCCGGCTCGGGACGCAATCAGGTCCCCGGCATCATCAAATGTTTCGGCGCGCGCCCCGATTTTCTCCGGCAGGTTGTGGAATTCTCGAACAAAGTCCACTTTTCAGAGGGCCATCTCACGCGCCGCCACAAGGAGATGATCGCCAGCTACGTTTCATTCCTCAATCGCTGCCCGTATTGACTCGACAGCCACGCCTACTTCCTGCGTGTTCAGGGAGCCACCGATCAATGCGTAGCTGCAATTCTGGAAGGCAATCTCGATGCGGCCGGCCTGACGCCTGCCGAGCGCGCGCTAATGGTTTACGTCGAGAAGATCACCAAAGACGCCGCACGCTCCACCCATGCAGACGTGCAGAAATTGCGCGTTGCCGGATGGAAAGAGGATCAAATTGCTGAAGCCGTCTACATCACGGCGCTCTTCGCTTTTTTCAATCGCGTGGCTGATGCGTTCGGGGTTCCTTCGCAGGATTATCTCACCAAAGGAAGAATGACTCCGTAAACGTGGCGGTCGCAAACTTCTGGCAGGACTTACGAAACCAGCGGCCGTCCGGCGATTCCCTCCAGGATGCGAAACGGAGCCGCCTCCGGCGCCACCAGCGCCTTCGGCGGAATCAGGAATGTCTGCTCCACTGCATATTGTCCGCTCAGCGCTGCGTGGGCTACTCCATCGGTAAAGACGACCCAAGTCGCCATCGGTGGAAATTCCATCCGTATCTTGGGACAATTCGCCTGGAACGTGTTGTTCTCCTTCAGATAATCGTGGAACCGCAGCATAAACATGTCGTACGGCGTGCGGCTCATCGTGCCGATCCCCAGCTTCGCTCCCAAGCTCTGCACGGTGCGGCCCAAAAAAGAATCGTCCTCGGCAATTTGCTGCAGTCCCGCAGCCTGCGCGTATTGCTGCGCCAGCGCGTCGAAACCTTCCGTGGTAGTCCACACCCGCGGCCTCGTGATATTCAAATTCGTGAACACGCGCAAGATTCGCCCGCCCCTGGTCGGTCGGCTCGGAAATGCATCCACGTGCAGTAGATCGTTGCGCTTGTGTACCGGCAGGTCGCGATTTTCTTCTTCCAGCGGACGAAAGCTCGCGAAATCAAGGTTCCATTTGCCGCTGTAAGGCGAAAGAAAGTTCCCCACGAACTCGATGATCTGCGCGCTGTAATTGCGCATGATGGTATGCAGCCGCGCCACGGTCGCCGCGTTCCCCGAAACCCCGCGCAGAATATCTTCGCTCGGCCGGTATGAAACGTTTTTGTGCAGCCGCAGCTCGGTCCATTCCTGCTCGCGCAGAAATTGTTGGTCCTCGGCAGGCAAATGAAACGGCAATTCGCGGAAGAACAAGATTTGGCCGCGCTCGGCCATCTCGCAGTAAGCCCGCGCGCGCGCTTCCTGCCGCTCGTACCCGATCCAGCCGGTGGGGTACTTGTAGTCTTCCACCATGATCCACGGCAGGTTGGCCATCGCGTTACTTCTTGACGCTTCCGGCCGCCACATATCCCGGCGGCAGCAGCGTCGTGCTCAAATCCAGCCCCGAAAGGTCCACGCCCTCCAGGTTGGTCTCGCGCAAAATCGCGGTGCGCATTTCCGCGCCGCTAAAATCAGCTCCGCGAATCTCCGCGCTGCGAAAATTCGCTGCGCCAAAGTTCGCGCGCCGCAAGATCGCCTGCCGCAAATCTGTGCGAAACAATTCCGCGCCTCCCACTTGCGCTTCCGTCAGATCCGCGCCCTCCAGATTCGCTTCGGTCAGAT
Source organism: uncultured Acidobacteriota bacterium (assembly GCA_963790855.1). Taxonomy (GTDB): domain Bacteria; phylum Acidobacteriota; class Terriglobia; order Acidiferrales; family UBA7541; genus Palsa-295. Next base: position 62,833 of record CAWBPZ010000012.1, on the reverse strand, counting down.
CCGCCTTGCGCAAATCGGCGCGCCGCAGCTTGGCTTTGCTCATATTTACGGACGAAAGCCGCGCATTGTATAGACGCGCGCCTTCCAGATTTGCTCCCTGGAAATTTACCAGGTCCAGATTCATGTTCTCCAGATTCACGCCTGCGAGGTTCGCACCAGAAAGGTCCGCGCGCACGCCCGTCTCGTCGCCGCGCACGAATCGCTGGTGTGCCTCGATGATTTCCGATACTCGTTTGCCCTTATGCTTCACGCTCTTGGGGGATTTCACACCACTCCTTTCCATGCCGCCCGAATTCCAATAGCAATTGACTAGCCAGGATACCCGCTTAGCTTCGAATTTTACTAGAACTAGGGCATCACGCGACGATTCGACTATTTCAAACCACTGAACGCTTCCAGCGATATCCCTAGTTGACGCAGAATTTTATGGAAAAGCGGCGGCCCGATTTGCCCGCCGCGAAGCGGGATCGTAACCGAGCGGCCATCCGGATGATTCCATCGTTCCTGGCTTCCGGTCGTCCGCTGGAATACAAATCCAGGTTTTTTCGGAGCTCTCTGAAATTCACGCGCGGTCGCGCTAGGCATGCAGAATTTCAGTGCTGTCTGCCGGGAAGGATAAGCCCTTGTCGCGATATTCATCGGCGACCATTGCAAAAACCTTCTCTCGTTCAGCTAGCGCTGCTTCGCGCGTTTCCATCAATGCGTAGCAACCCGATATCGCAGGAATCTCGGCGACCCAGGAACCATCCTCCTGGCGATACAGCACCGTTTTAGAGTTGTCGATGGTCATAGCCCCTCTGCCAGAAACCAAAGTATATCATGGACGAAAGTGCGAGATTTTATTGCGGGTTGGAACTTGTGGTACCGTCGAGCTATGGGCTGGCTTTCCCGCACCGCTTGCAGCGGCAACCGGAATGCCGCGGCGATATTTCTGCTTACCGCGGTGGTCGGTTTTGCTTTTCCGACGCCGCCAGCCGCCGCCCAACAGGTCCAGGATGTGCCCACCGAGGAAGTCGTCGTAAACTTCGCGGCCGGTCGTGTCGTCATCGCCGTCGTCAAAGACGCGATCCTCATCGGCACGATCGAAAATCAGATCGAGCCGCAAACTCATCCGCCCACTCCCGTGCAGATGAACCGCACACGCGCCGGCATCCTCCTTGGCGCCGTGGACTGGTTTTCGCCCTCTTCGCAGCTCCAGCTCGCGCGCCTGGACACCGAACTGCCCCACCTCCACGGCCATTTCACCGCGTCGAATCCCCATCTAAATCAGGCGCAAGGGACTGCCGAAGCTACGGACCTCGAAGCACTCGGCCAGAATCTTTTCGAACGCATGAACGTCGTCGCCGGCAATCTTCACGGCAAACTCGATTGGCCGTCGACCGAGCCTGTCGCGCAACTGATTCTCGCCGATTATCTTCAGGGATATGGTCCGGAGGTCTGGGAGCTCAGCTTCACGTTAAATCAGGAAATGCAGCGGCTGGATTATTACGATACGCACATCTCCCATCCCGCGTATCTCCAAAGCTGGCCTCCGGAAAAAGGCCAGCCGCACACCCTGGTGGAATTTCAGTATCCGCCCGAAAACGCCACGCCCACTCTGCTCGATTTGCTGCGCCAAAAAGATCCGCGCATCGAAAAAATCTGCGCTTCCGACGCCAAAATGCGGGAGGTTGCGGACCGTTTGCTGGAAGGACAAAGCGGCAAAATCATGGCAACCGACGCCACGCAATTTCTCCGCGCCGCGCTCTCGGTTTTGGCTCCGCCGCACGCCAGGCAGACCATGGCGTCAATCGTCTTCGAGACGGGCTTCGAGTGGATCCTTCGCCCGCCGCCGGAACCGACGAGACCTACCGCGCAGGGAGAAGAAGAACGGCCCGCCGATGCGCCATCGCTGTTGAAAGGTTCGTCACCGCAATAAATGAGCGCGAAAAAATCTGAATTCGCTGCAGATTACCGCTGGCGCGCGATGGCCCTACTTGCGCTCCGCTAGCTGCTGCTGCAAACGCGCGTTCTTCTCCGTCACCGACCGCGCCAGTTCTTCTTTATGTTCCACGAGCTTCCGCGCGATGTCCGGATCGGACAGCCCCAAAATCTCAGCCGCGAAGATCGCCGCATTCACGGCCCCGGCCTTGTCAATCGCCATCGTAGCCACCGGAATTCCGCCCGGCATCTGCACCGTCGAAAGCAGAGCGTCCAGTCCGTTCAGCGAACTGGTCCCCATCGGCACACCGATCACCGGCAAGGTAGTGTTTGCTGCGATCACTCCCGCCAAATGCGCCGCCGCACCCGCCGCCGCTATCAGCACTTTCAATCCGCGGCTCTGCGCCGTGGTGGCGTATTCGTGCGCGCGCACCGGCGTGCGATGCGCGGACATCACTTCCATCTCAAATCCAATCCCAAACTTATCGAGCACTTTTCCGGCTTCGCTCATCACCGGCAAATCCGTGTCCGAACCCATCAACACGCCCACCCGCACTTCCCTCTGCTTGTTCACGGTCATCAATTGGACACTCTCGCTTCCATGTCGTTAGTCGCAACTTTCTCGCCCGCCGACTCGATCATCTCGATCCGGTCGCCTCGGCGAACCACTCCGGTCTCTAGCACCCGGCAAAGCCAACCTCTCCGGCCTCTCAGCTCCTCTTGTAATCCCATGCGAATCTCGTCCATGCGTGCGCACGGATCGCAAGGTCCCGTAATTTCCAAAACGCAATCTCCAATCCGCAGCACATTCCCGGTCGCCAGGGATTGAAAGTTTACCCCTTGAGTCGTGATGTTCTCCTTCACGATGCCCGGAGCCAAACCAAACCTGTCCAAAGTTTCGCGGTCGATCAAACAGACCTGCCGCTTGCTCCCGGGTCGTCCGTGAATGCACCCCTTGAGCCCCTTGTCCTTAAGAACTTCAACCTCAGCCACTTCCAGCATCGGAAACCGGTGCACGAGACACGTAAATAGATGTAGCACTTCACCCATTCGCCCGAACCTCCGCGACCTTCGCCTGCTTCATATCCGTCACCCCAATATCGCTCCGATAGTGCGCGCCGGGGATAGTGATTCTACTAGCTGCGTCGTAGACGGCTCGATGCGCCTCTGCCAGAGAGTCACCGGTCGCGGCCACCCCTAGGATCCTTCCACCACTCGTGTAGTAGTTACCTGTCTCACGCCGCGTCCCGGCGTGGAACACGGCCACATGCGGGACCTTCTCCGCTACCTCAAGCCCACTGATCGGCTGTCCGACAACGGCACTCGATGGGTAACCCTCGGAAGCCACCACGACGCAGATGCTTGCCCCCTGCTTCCACTTGGCACGGGAACCATCGAGCTTTCCGAGCGCCGCATCCATGCAAGTCGCCGCAAAATCAAAGTCCGCTCGCAGCAAAATCGCCTGCGTTTCCGGATCGCCTAGTCGGCAATTATATTCCAGAACTTTCGGCCCCTCTTTCGTGAGCATCAATCCAAAAAAGATAAACCCGCGATACTGCACTCTTTCTTTCCGCAATCCCGCCAGCGTCGGGCGAACAATTTTCTCCAGAATTTGTTCTTCCAACTCGCGCGTCAACATTTCGTCCGTTGAATACGTTCCCATGCCGCCGGTATTCGGCCCTTCATCATTGTCGAACGCGCGTTTGTGATCACGCACAGGTGCCAGCGAAATAAAATTCGTTCCATCCGTCAGAATAATGTAGGAAAGCTCCTTGCCTGCGAGCCCTTCCTCCAACAACACTCTCTTTCCCGCGTCGCCGAATTCGTCGCCTTCCATCAGCCGCCCAATAAATTGCTTTGCTTCGCCAACCGAAGAAGTCACCAGCACGCCCTTGCCCGCGCAAAGTCCATCTGCCTTCACCACCACCGGCCAGGAAACCGAATCCAGTTTCGCGCGAGCGTCACGCGCCGATTCGAATGCGCCATAAACGTCTGCGGTGGGAATCCCGTTGCGCGTCATGAATTCCTTCGCAAATATTTTGCTGCCTTCCAGCTGCGCCGCGATTTTCGGCGGGCCCAGAATGGCCAAACCCCGCTGCTTGAATTCATCGGCGATGCCCTCGACCAGCGGCAATTCCGGTCCCACAATCGTGAGGTCCGCTCCGAGCTTCGCTGCCAGATCCGCAGCCGCTTTCACGTCGCCCACGTTCAATTGCACGCATTCCGCTTCGCGCAAAATTCCGCCGTTGCCTGGCGCACACCAGATTTTTTCCACGCGCGTGCTCTGCCGCAATTTCCACGCAATCGCGTGCTCGCGTCCGCCGCCGCCGATGATCAGAATTTTCATGCTGTGCGTTTGCAGGAACAAGAACGATACGGCGGTGCGTCCGGCTGTGTCAACTCCGCCGGAGAATCATTCCCGGTTCGGCTTGCTTCCATCGCCGCAAAAGTGCTTTCATTTACTCTCATGCATTGGGATTTTGCTCTCATTCTGCTTTTTCTCGGCATCGCTGTGCCGGTGCTCGGACGCCGCCGCGTTCGTCAGCTAATGCAAATGCCCAGCACCACAAAGATGGATCGCCTCTCGCTGTACGCCTCCACTCTCGCATTCCAGTGGATCGCAGCGGGAATAATCCTGTGGCGCACGAGCGCCCACCAAATTCGCCCGGATCAGCTCGGCTTGGCCCTTCCCAATCCAGCGCTCGCAGTCAGCGTCACCGTGGTGCTTTCGGCGCTGATTCTGCTCAATCAAATTATGGGTTTGCGCCGCCTCGTCTTGCAGCCCGAAAAAACTCACGGCATCGTACCGCAGCTGGCGCTGAAGCTTTTTCCGCAAGACGACGTCGAACGCCTGGCCTTTTTCGCCCTGGTTTTGACCGTCGCCCTCTGCGAGGAACTGATTTATCGGGGTTTCGTGCAACGTGTCTTTCAGGATTGGTCCGGCCAGTCAGCCACCGTCGCTGTGATCGGTTCGGCTATATTTTTCGCACTCGCCCACCTTTACCAGGGACGCCGTGGCTTAATTTCTACGCTCACAATCGGCCTTCTATTCTCGACCATACGGGCGTGGACGGGCAGTCTTCTGCCGTGCGTAGTGGCACATTTCGTGGCGGACTTGACGGTCGGGCTGCTAGCTCCGAGCCGAGTTCGAGCGGGTCTTGCAAGGTGTGAGATACAAACTACTGAAAATAAAGCAGATAATTGATGACCAAGAGTCTCTATAAACTATATATGTAGCATATAACTGTGAAACTACTCTCGAACGAAACGATCGAAGCAGCTCTTCTGCCCTACGGCGTAACCGCCAATGCACTGCTTTGCGATCGGATTCGCATCTATGTCGATCTCTTGTTGCGCTGGAACCAGAGGACATCTCTCACCACCGTTACCGACCCGATCGAGATCCTACGCTTCCACTTCGGTGAGAGCATGCTTGCCGCTTCCGCTGTACCCATACGGCACGGTCGGCTCGCCGACGTTGGCTCAGGTGCCGGCTTCCCTGCCGTACCAATCCGTATGGTTTCGGAGGAATTGGATCTGGTTCTCATCGAATCAAATCAAAAGAAGGCTACTTTTCTCGCCGAAATAGTCAGAGAGCTGAATCTGAAAATCGTCGATGTGCGCAGGAGCCGTATGGAGGACGTCGACCTCCGCGATGAAAGGATCGACTTTGTCACCGCTCGAGCCCTCGGAATTGACGACAGGTTCCTTAATTGGTCGGGTAGCTCGTTAAATTCAGATGGATCCGTCGTTCTGTGGCTTGGCGACACAGCCGCGAATGAAATATCTCGGAAGATCGGGTGGAGCTGGGCGGAGCCGATTCGGATTCCTCAATCCGACAAGCGCGTCATTCTAGTCGGGTCAAGAATCTAGGACGCGACTCCGCGTTCCACGTGGAACATACTCTGGCGTCATAGGTGTTTCACGTGGAACGTCCCACTATTTAAACTGTTTCACGTGAAACATCTTGCCTCTTCTTAAATCTCTCTGTTACATTTACGCCGCTCCTGGGGGAATCGCCGTTGGCTCGTGTAATTGCAATAACCAATCAAAAGGGTGGAGTAGGAAAAACTACCACCGCAGTCAATCTCGGTGCCTCACTCGCCGCTTCCGAACAGCGCACTCTCATAATCGATTGCGATCCTCAGGGTAACACGACCAGCGCCCTAGGATTCCAGAAGGACCCAGCCCGTCGCACGCTCTACCAAGCTCTAATCCTCGAAGAATCGATCGACCGAATTGTTCTGGACGCCCAAGTGGAAGGCCTGGACCTGATTCCATCGGACAAGAATCTGGTTGGCGCTGCGGTAGAGCTCGTAAACATGGAAAATCGCGAGTATCGGCTAAGAGCTCTCGTCGCCGGTATCCAGGCCCGCTACAACTACGTTCTAATTGATTGCCCACCATCGCTCGATTTGCTCACCTTGAACGCCCTTGCCGCCGCCGATTCCGTCCTAGTCCCTATTCAATGCGAGTATCTAGCCCTAGAAGGCGTATCTGAACTCCTGGACACACTGATGCGTCTCCGTCGCACCATCAATCCGTCGCTGGCCATTGAAGGCATCCTCCTCACAATGTACGACGATCGCACAACGCTCTCAAAGCAGGTAGCCGCCGATCTGCGAAGTTTCTTCGGCGCGCAAGTATTCGAAACAATCATTCCTAGGAACGTACGCCTTGCGGAAGCACCAAGCCACGGCATGCCAGTAATGTTCTACGACATACATAGTAAAGGTGCCGAAAGCTATATCCAACTTGCTAAGGAGGTTATCGCGAATGCCCAGAAACGCGTTGGGCAGGGGATTGAGCGCGCTGATCCGGGAGCCGGAGCCACAGCCAGCGGCAGCACCGCCTCCGCCGCCGCAGCAGGAGCCGGTTCCACCGGCACGCCCCACAGCCGTGATGTCGGCGCCAACGATGGCGGCAGCGACGGCAGCGGCTCCGGCACTAGCTGAGGGCCTGTTTCAGACCGACATTGATCTGATCGATCCGAGCCCCTATCAGCCTCGCACACGCTTCCGCGAAGAAGCGCTCGACGAGCTTGCGCGCTCCATCCATTCCAGCGGCATCGTGCAACCGCTCGTCGTCCGCAGAATTGCCGGCCGCTTCCAACTCATCGCCGGCGAGCGCCGCTGGCGTGCAGCGCAGCGCGCGGGATTGCTTCGCGTTCCGGTCGTCGTGCGCGACGTCTCGGAAGAAATGGCGCTAGAGATGACGCTGGTGGAAAACCTCCAGCGCGAAGATCTCAACCCCATCGAACAGGCGCACGCCTTCCAGCGCTTGATTGACGAGTTTCATCTCACGCAAGAACAAGTCGCCGACCGCACAGGCAAAGACCGTGCGACGATCGCTAACGCGATTCGCCTGCTCAAGCTCGAAGAACCGATCCAGGACCTACTCGAGGAAGGACGCATCACAGCCGGTCATGCACGCGCGCTGCTCGCCGTGGACGATCCCCAAGCTCGCCTCACCATCGCTCGCCGAGTCGCCCGCGGAGGCATGACGGTTCGCCAAGTCGAGCGCCTCGCCACGCGCAGCTCCAGGCCGCCCGTCAGCGTTGCCGTTTTCTCGGTAGACGCCAACACCAAGGCTGCCCTTGAGGAGCTGCAGCGCGAATATGGTACGCGCGTGCACTTGCATCCGCGGCACGGCAGCAAGCCCGGACAGTTAGTGTTTGAATACTACGACGATAGTGATTTGGCCCGCCTCTACGACCAACTCATGCGAAAATAGTGCTACGCTATTCGCGTAGCGTGGGGAATGCGCATGGGTTGGTTTGACCGCAAACGACATGATTCCGGAGAGTGGACTGGCTTTCTCGACCAGGGCGTCAAGCTCGACGGCCGTCTGGAATGCAGCGGCACGTTCCGCATCGATTCCGCGATGAAGGGAACGCTGGTTTCAAACGAAACGCTGATCCTCGGCGAGCACTCGAATGTAGAAGGGCAGATTGACGGCAACTACGTCATCATCGGCGGTCACTTCGACGGCACCATAAAAGCCTCGGGCAAAGTCGAGATTCAAACCAAAGCTATCGTCACCGGCGAAATCCATACGCCATGCCTGATCATGGAACCTGGCGCCATCTTCGACGGCCGCTGCCACATGCTCGCCGCGACGGAAGCGTCCAAACCCATCACCATTCCCATTCGCTCTGCTGCCGCGCACGCATAACCCGCAAGCTAATTCTGGCAAATCAGTTCCTTTCGTTCACATGGGCACCACGCGACCGCCGCGCGCTATAATTGTCCCATCTATTCCACGGAGAGATGACATTGGCGGAACCAGTTCGGCTCACCACCACCGCAAAAGCCGCGGGCTGTGCTGCAAAATTAAGCCCCAGCATTCTTGACGCAGTTCTTAAGCGCCTTCCGCCGCAGCTCGATCCGAACGTGATCGTCGGATTCGAAACCAGCGACGACGCCGCCGTTTATCGCCTTAGCGATGATCTCGCCATCGTGCAAACGGTGGATTTTTTCACGCCGATCCTCGACGATCCCGAGCTTTTCGGTCAGGTCGCCGCTAGCAACGCGCTCAGCGATGTCTACGCGATGGGCGGTCGCCCGATTTCCGCCCTCACCGTCCTCGCGTTTCCCGCTGCCGGCGCCCCTGAAGTCCTCGAACAAATCTTGCGCGGCGGCTTGGCAAAAATGGCCGAGGCGAATTGCACCGTCGTCGGCGGACATTCGATCCGCGACGACGAACTGAAGTTTGGCTACGCGGTCACCGGCGTGATTCATCCACAACGAATCTGGAAAAATTTCGGCGCGCGACCCGGCGACATTTTAATCTTCACCAAGCCGCTCGGCACCGGAGTAATCTCTACGGCGCTAAAACAGGGTCAAGCCGAAGAGGCTTGGGTCGCCGGTGCCACTGCGTCCATGACGCGCCTAAATCGCGACGCCGCCGAAGCGCTTCACGAAATTGACGCGGCGCACGCGCCGGAGCAGCGTCCGATTCACGCGGTCACAGACGTCACCGGTTTTGCGCTTCTCGGCCACGCGCGCGAAATGGCAATCGGCAGCGGCGTCTCCCTGAAGCTGGATCACACGCGCATCGAATATCTTCCTGGCGCGATTGAAGCGGCGCGGCGCGGATTTTTCTCCGGCGGCATGAAGAACAATCGCGATTTTGTGGAAAGCTGCACCGCGTTTGCGTCCAGCGTCCCAGACGAATTCCGCGCTCTGCTCTTCGACCCACAAACTTCCGGCGGTTTACTTGCCTCCGTCGCTGCGGAATCCGCCGCTGCCGCCCTGGCCGCACTGCGACGCGGCAATGTCCCCGGCCGTGTTATTGGAGAGGTTACCGCCAGGCGCTCGCCGCTTCTCGAAGTCGTTTGATTTCCGCGCAATCGTGTACACTCTTACTTTTTCCAATCACTCATGGACACGATAACTCACGGAATTGTCGGCGCGCTCATTGGCAAAGGCTTTTTCTCAGAGCGCAATGGCCGCGTCGCAACTTTCGCCGCCGCGGCAGGCGCCATGTTTCCCGATGTTGACGTCGTCCAGGAAATTTTCTCCAGCGATCCTCTCGCTATCGTCAAATATCACCGCGCCATTACCCATTCTTTCGTCGCGCTGCCTCTCTTCGCCGCGCTCTTGGCGTGGCTCACTCGCGAGGGATTTGCATTCGCGAAAAAACGGCGCGGTCTTGGCGATGGGGAAACTCCTTCGTGGGGAATTCTTTTCATCATCTACGCCGTTGCGATCGCCAGTCACGTTTTCCTGGATGCGATGACTTCCTTCGGCACGCGCATCTGGTATCCGCTCTCGCAGCAACGCGTAGCCTGGGACCTGCTGTTCATCATTGACTTCTGTTTCACAGCGATTGCTCTGCTTCCGCAAGTGGCCGCCTGGACTTATTCCGATCGCGACAAGATTTCCGCCCGAGCCCCGTCCATGTGGGTGCTATTCACGCTCTGCGCGTTCGGCGCCTGGAAAATCGCCGCCGCGGTGGGATTTCCGTTTCATCTGTGGATCGCGTTCCTTGCGAGCGCTGGTATCGCCGCGCTGTTTTTTCTTCCAGCCTTTGGCGACGTCGGTTTCCGCATCACCACCGCGCGTTGGTGCCAAGCCGGCTGCGTTGTAATGCTCGCCTATCTCTTTGCCTGCAGCGTCGCCCATCACGCTGCGCTTTTGCGCACGAAGGATTTCGCTGCCGCGAATCATATTCCGATCGATCGCATTGCGGCCCTGCCGCTGCCGCCTTCGCTGCTCGATTGGGGCGGTGTAATTCGCACGACCGACGGTGTATATCAGTCGCGCTTTGATCTGCGCGATTCCGCTGCGCCGGTGTTCGCGTTCAGCGCCGATTCGCCACCGAATGAGTATGTTGCGCGCGCCCTGCTGCTTCCCGAAGTCCAGCTCTACTGGTCTTTCGCGCGCTTCCCGGTGATTCGCACCTCCAGCGAAGGCGGCCGCCATTACGTGGATTTCAACGAGCACCGATTCATCACGCGCAATCGCCAGGGCCCCGCGCCGTTTTCCTATCGTGTAGTATTTAATGATGCCGGCGAACCCATCGAAGAAGGCTGGCAGGCTGATGGCATGGACGTGCGGCGCTTGATCAAGATTGCGCCGACTCATACGGGGAACGTGCGATGAAAATCCTAATCTTCAGCGATATTCACGGCGATTTGCGCGCGCTCGAACGCGTGATCGCTCAGCCCGCGGACATTTACATCGCCGCGGGCGATCTCTGCAACTTCAGCAAAGGTCTCGAACGCTGCGCCCCGATTCTGCAGCCGCTCGGCGAACGCCTGTTCGTTTTGCCGGGCAATCATGAAACGCACGAACAAACGAAAACTTTCTGCCAGCAGCACGGCTTCGTGGACTTTCATCGCCAGACGCGCAAGCTGAACGGCAGCAATTGGGCCGGCCTCGGCTATAGCAACATCACCCCGTTCAAAACTCCCGGAGAATATTCGGAAGCGGAAATTGCCGCGGCCCTTGCGCCATTCGCGGGTCTGGAAAAGCTGTACCTCGTCGTACATTTCCCGCCGTTCGATACGAAGCTCGACGAGTACGCCGAAGGACAGCACGCGGGAAGTCCCACTTTGCGCGCGTGGGTGGAAAAGGAACAGCCTCTGTATTTATTCTGCGGGCACATCCACGAGACCGCGGGAATGACGGATCGTTTGGGCACAACGCAATGCATCAACGTCGGAAAAGCAGGCTACACAATCGAAGTTTAGAAATGAAGTTTCAAAATTGAAATTTAGAAATTGAAGATTACAAAAATCGGGTTTTCTGCAGGACGCACGCCGCGCGACAGCGCTTTAACCACTAATCACCACTCATTTCTTTACTACCGGATACACCACCAACTGGCGGCGGTCGCCTACTCCTTCGCTCATCGTGCGCACGCCTTGCGCGCCGCTCAGTTCCAGGTGAATCAGCCGTCGCTCGCGCGGCGACATCGGATTAAAACGAAACACCTGGCCTGTTTCGCGCACTCGTTGCGCGGCCACGCGCGCCGAGAGCTTCAATTCTTCCAGCCGCTGCGCGCGATACTCACCGCAATCGAAGCGCACGCGGTCGTGCAGCCGCGGATCCAACCGCAGCCAGCGATGGCCGACGTGCTCAAGCGCCAGCAGCAATTCCGCATCGTGCTCCAGCAGAAAATCCTGATCCGGGCCGCTGCATGCGACCAGAACATCTTTTTCGTCGGCGGCGCCACCGACCGTCGCTGGTGTGGAAATTTCAAACGAGATTTCCAAACCCATCTCGCGCACCGCCAGATCGAAATAGCGCTGCAATTCTACGATCGCGCGTTCGCGATCCAGCCGCGCTTCGCCTTGCGCGCGATCTTTCGTGAAAGGCCGCTTGCCGGCCCCGCTGCGTTCGTCAGGCATCGATGATTTTCTTTTTGAACTTTCCCTTCGCGGGCATCGGTTCGGACTTATTCAAATAATATTGCTGCCCGATTCCCACCAGGTTGCTCGTGAACATATACAAATTCAATCCGCTGGAAAGCCGGAAGAAAATGAATCCCATCATCAGTGGCATCAGGGCCATCATTTTTTGCTGCGCCGGATCCGTGGTGGTCTGCGGCGTCATCTTGGTCATCAAGTACATCATGATGGTCATGCCGATCGGCAGAATATAATACGGGTCCATCGCCGAAAGGTCATGGATCCAGCCCATCCACGGCGCGTGGCGCAGTTCGATCGCGCCGTTCAGCACGCGCCACAGGGCCCACCAGATCGGCATCTGAAATAGCATGGGCAGGCAACTTCCCAGCGGATTGATGCCTTCGCGGCTGTAAACCGCCATCACTTCTTCATTCATTTGTTTCTTGCGCGGATCGCTCATCGAATATTTCTTGTAGCGATCCTGAATCTGGCGGATTTCCGGGCCCACTTTCTGCATCTTCTGCATCGAACGCCAGCTCTTCATTTTCAGCGGGAACATCGCCAGGTTGATGACCAGCGTCATCAGCACGATGCACCAGCCCCAGTTCGATACCTTGGTGTGCAGCGTCTGCAAAATCCACAGCAGCGGCTTCGCGATGACTCCGGTCCATCCAAAATTCACCAGTTCCGGCAAGGGCGGCTGGATTTTTTCGAGCAGCGCCAGATCTTTTGGCCCCACAAATACGCGCATGCGTAAAGGAGCGCCCGTCGTGGTCCCCGCGGCCATTTCTGCTTCCGGCTCGCTGGTCTGTTTGCCGTCGGCCGTCAAGTTGTGGTTCTGCATCCAGTGCCACAGCGAGATGTCCGTACCATCCGGCAAAAACGCCGCGGTAAAAAATTGGTCTTCGACGCCCGCAAATTCCAGCGGCCCGTATTGCACTGCGGGCTGGCTCTGGTTTCCGGAAACTCCCAGCTTTTTGTACTGCAGCAAATTCAGTTTGCCGCCGGTTTTGTAATATACGGTAACCAGCTGCGCCGCGTTGTACACAGCCTTGTCGCCGAACCCGCCGCGCCAAGCGATCGCCACCGGCTGCGGTTTCCCGTCGAGCGTCACCGCGGCTTCCACCGTCGTTTCGTAATTCAAATCGAATGTCAGCTTCTTGCGAACGTCCAGATGGCCGTCGCTCCAGTGCATGTCCACTTCGATCGGAGCCCACAAGCCCGTCCCGGATGCCGGAGGAACAAATGGAGTCGTGCCGGGCTTCCGCTCTGACTTAGAGGCGACTGCAGAGGGAATAGCGTGGGCTTCGATCTGATAGAGTCCTGCGTTCGCGCTCGCTTGCTGTTGCGGGTCGGCCAGCACCAGCGAAAACGGCCAGCCGAGTTCCTGCGCTACGCTGTCGTTCACCAGGTCCAGCGGGCGCGGCGGCTTCTGGTCGTCCATATATTTGTTCAGCTGCCAGGTTTTCACCATGCCGCCGCGATTCGATAGTTCCACGCGATACAGCGCGCTCTGCACCTCCACAGTTTTCTCTTCGCTGGCTTCTACCACGGCCGGATTCGCCGGTACTGCAGTCGCGCCCGATTTCGCAGCGCCTGCGGAAGTATTTCCGGGCGCTCCAGGCTGCGAGGAAGCTTGCTGATTCAGTGGTGTGGAAGCTTGCGCTGGATTCTGCTGCGGCGGCGGAACGGGCGGCTTGTAGAAATGGCCCCAGGCGAAAAGGATCAGCAGCGACACGACTACGAACAATATTCCGCGGACCTGGTCGGACATTTCCTTCACTGCGCGCGCTCCTTGCTCTCCATATTTCCATCCATCCGCACGTCGCTGCGCAGCCACGTTGCGTCTGAATCTTCGGCGTCCGGCACCGGATCAAATCCGCCCTTGGTGAAGGGGCGGCAACGTCCCAGCCTCTTTAGCGCCAGCCAACTTCCGCGGCGCGCGCCGTGCAGTTCGATCGCTTCCTGCGCGTAATTCGAGCACGAAGGATAAAACTTGCAGGCTCCGCCGAGAAAGGGCGAAAAGAAGATCTTGTAGAATTGCACGAAGGCCAGCAGCGACCACGCGCCGAAAGTCTTTGCGTTCGCTGTGGACGTCATGGAAGGACGCGGATTCTTCGGCGCTATTGCGGCGCCTTCGCGCTGGCGGGCATCAGCTTCAACAGCTCCGCCTGCAGCGCTGAAAACTGCGCTGTGGCGGCTGAGCTGCGTGGATGAATCACAATGTCCCATCCCGGGGCGATCTCCTGTCGGTGCAATCTCAAAATTTCGCGGAGGCGTCGCCGGATACGGTTGCGCCGGACCGCGTTACCCAGCGCCTTTTTTATGCTCCAGCCGAACCGGCTGCTGTCGAGGCCATTGGGACGAAGAAATAGGGTGAACTCGCGGCTGCTCCGGCGGCGCCCTTCGCGATACACCGCGTCGTATTCGGCGCGGCGCAGCAGGCGAAAAGTGCGCGGAAAATCCAGCCGCGGCGCTTCAGACGCGCGTGAGGCTGTGGCGCCCTTTTTTGCGGCGTCCTGCAAGAACTTTCCGTCCACCCTGAGTTTTCATGCGCTTGCGAAACCCGTGTTTTTTATGGCGGCGCCGCACATGCGGCTGAAAAGTGCGTTTCGGCAACGATCCTCTCCCTCGAAATTAATTGTAACTCCCGCACTACGACGAATCGAGCGCACAGTCGAAACAAGCAGTTTAGACGACCTGCGTGCGACGGTCAAGGAAGCGCCGGAGGAAGGCTGCGTCTGGAAATCGGCAGGCTTTCCTGGCGCCGGAGTAAGGAGTTCCTTGCTAAAGCAGGGAATGGCAAAAACAGCGCTGAAGAAAAAGGCCCGCATCACCCGCAAACGCCAGATCACCGCCCCCGACCAAGCTCGGCACGCCGCAAGCGCCTTTGAAAAATATCGCGGCGTCGGCAATCCGGGCATCCCCTCCGGACGCAGATCCATCGTTCGGATCATTCGCCAACTGCGCAGCCGTATGCTGATGCTGATTCTGCGGCCGCAATGGGTGTGTGTGGGTTGAATCGGCTTCTTTGCCGCACCCCTGGCATCTGCAGATTCCAGGCCACGGAGTGTACGCAGCTGGCGGATATAGTTTGTCGAACTCCGCGTCATCGAGTTTGCTGAAGAGTTGTTCGTATTTGTAGAGCGGCATCGCGAGGCCTCCTTTGAGCCTGGCTATTCGAACCTTCCCCAGCTGAGACGACAAACGAGGAGAAGACGTCGCGCTACATTAAGGGAGCGGCAAAAGCGCCGGATACGACTCTGCGCACACGCGGGGAAGTGAAACGTGGCCGATAAAATCAGTACGAAAGTTGACGAACTTTTGCGCGAATTCAATATCCGCAAACCCCCCGTGCCTGTCAGGCAAATCGCCAAGAAATATGGTTTGTTGTTGGCTGCCTTGCCGGCCGACGATGACATTTCCGGTGCGATTATTCGAAAGAATGGCCCAGTGATGATCGCAATAAACACCTCTCAACACCCCAATCGACAAAAATTTACGGTCGCCCACGAATTGGCACACCACTTCTTGCATCAGGACCTCGAAGAACATGTGGACCAGGATTTCTGGGTCGCGTGGCGAAATTCCGAATCAGCTAAAGCTATCAACTGGCGAGAGATTGAAGCGAATAGCTTCGCCGCGCAATGACTGATGCCTTACGAGTTCCTCGAGAAAGATTTACATGCGCCGCAACGAATCGACAAACGCACGATCGTGTTGTTGGCGGCCGGATAGGGGGTCAGCGCAGAAGCGGCGAAGTTTCGGCTTAGCAATCTCGGCATTGGGGGGCGGTTTTGAAATAGCTGCGGTAGCAGCAGAACCTCGACCGCTCTTCGCTTTCGCTACACACAGCCTGCCGGCCGCGTTGACCCCCCTCCGTCCGTCCCCTACAATGAAATCTGTGCCGTACACAATTCAGCGCATCGTGAATTGCGTGGCCGCCGTCGCGGATCACGGGCCACTCATCTTTAGTCACCACTCACTGATCACGGGTTACCTAAATGTTTGAAACACTTACAGAGAAACTACAACGCGCGTTCAAAAATCTTCGCGGCCAGGGGAAGCTTTCTGAGGAGCACCTGGACGCGGGGCTTGCGGAGATACGCGAGGCGTTGCTGGATGGCGACGTGAACGTGGGCGTTGCAGATGAATTTATTGCGCATGTGCGGGCGAAGGCGGTGGGGTCAGAGGTGCTGCTGCAGTTATCGCCGGACCAGCAAGTTGTGAAGATTGTGCGGGACGAGTTGGGCGAGTTGTTGGGCAAGGAATCGAAACCGCAGTATGGGTCGAAGCCGCCGGCGGTGTGGCTGGTGGTGGGGTTGCAAGGATCGGGCAAAACTACTTCGACTGGAAAAATGGGGAAATGGCTGTCAGAGCACGGGCACCGGCCGCTGGTGGTTTCGACGGACGTGTATCGTCCGGCGGCGCGCGAGCAACTGGCGCAGGTGGCGAAGGCTACGGGCGTGCCGTTGTGGCCGGGAACGGGGACGGACAAGCCGCTGGAGATTGTGCGCGGGGCGTTGCGCGAAGCGAAGATGTCCGCCTGCGACGTGGTGCTGGTGGATACGGCGGGGCGGCTGCATATCGATGATGAATTGATGAATGAGCTTTCGGAGCTGAAGCGCGAGCTGAATCCGGCGGAGCTGTTGTTTGTGGCCGACGCGATGATCGGGCAGGACGCGGTGCGGTCGGCGGGAGAATTTCACAAGCGGCTGGGGATTACGGGCGTGGTGCTGACGAAAATGGATGGCGACGCGCGCGGCGGGGCGGCGCTTTCGATTCGCAAGGTGACGGGCGCGCCGGTGAAGTTCGTGGGCGTGGGCGAAAAGTATGATGCGCTGGAACCATTTCTGCCGGATCGCGTGGTGTCGCGGATTCTGGGCATGGGCGACGTGCTGGGGCTGATCGAGCGCGTCGAGAAGACGGTGGATTTGAAGCAGGCGCGCGAGCTGGAACGCAAGCTGCGCGAGGACGATTTCACGTTGGAGGATTTTCGCGACCAGTTGAAGCAGATACGCAAGATGGGGTCGCTGGAATCGTTGATGGGCATGCTGCCGAAGGTGGGGCCGTTCGCGAATTTGCCGAAGGATACGCAGATTGACGAGAAGCGGCTGGGTTCGGTCGAGGCGATTATTAATTCGATGACGGCGAAAGAGCGGGCGAATTCGAATTTGATTGATGGGAAGCGAAGGAAGCGGATTGCGGCGGGGAGCGGGACGTCGGTGCAGGAAGTGAATCAGGTGCTGAAGCAGTATGCGGATATGCGGAAGATGATGAAGCAATATGGAAGTTATGCGAAGACGAAGATGCGGGGACTGGGGAAATTCGCTGGGTTGAAGGGTGGATCGTAGTCCTTCGAATCCGCGCTGCTGGATCTCGGAAAGAATGGCGTTGTCGCGCCAACCCTTCGCACCGGCACTGCCGGTTCTCCGGATGAATCGCGCCGCAGCGCGATTCACCACGAAAGGAAATAACCGTACAACGTGAAACTGAAATTGCCGGATGGCGCTTTTGGCGCTTATTTATTTGATTGCGATGGGACGATTGTTGATTCGATGCCGCTACATTATGTCGCTTGGAAGAAGGTGCTGGCGGAATGGAATTGCACGTTTGAGGAGCGGCTTTTTTATTCGTGGGGCGGAACTCCTACGGCTGAGATCGTTGCGCTGCTGAACGAAAGGCAAGGATTGAACATGCCGATCGAGGGCGTAATCTCGCGCAAGGAAGACCTCTACTACGAGTTGCTGCCGCAGCTGAAGGCTGTGCCGGAAGTGGTGGAGCATATCGAGGCGCAGCACGGGCGGATTCCGTTTGCGGTGGTGTCTGGGGGTACGCGGGAATCGGTGACTGCGTCGCTGGGGTCGCTGAAGCTGCTCGATCGGTTTGAGACTTTGGTTTGTGCCGGGGATTACGTTAAGAGCAAACCGGACCCGGAAGCGTTTTTGCTGGCGGCGGAGAGATTGGGGGTGGCCGCTTCGGAGTGCTTGGTGTTTGAGGATACGGATCTGGGGATACAGGCGGCGACTGCGGCGGGTATGGCTTCGGTGAAGGTGCCGCCGCCGTGGGAACGGCAATAGCGAAGGAGCTTCTATCGCACCTACGGCGCTGGTGGGGCGGCATTGAGCAGGAAGCGGGGCGGAAGTCGAAGAGAGATTCTTCGCACCCGCACTGTGGGATCTCAGGATGAATCGTCCTGTGACGCAGACCCTTCGAACCGGCACCGCCGGCTCTCAGGGTGAATCGCGCTGCGGCGCGATTCAAAAGCATTGGTGAAAGAGGCTCGGTTCGCTATACTGGTTCGATCTGGCGTAGGGATTTGAATCAGGAGGAATGAGGCTTTGTTAACGATTCGATTGGCACGGATTGGCAAGAAGAAGCGCCCGTTTTATCGCGTGATTGTGACGGAAAAGACGCGGCCGCGGAACGGGCGGTTCGTCGAGATCGTGGGAACGTATGATCCGCTTAAGAATCCCGCGGCAGTGGACCTGAACCGCGAACGCGTGGATTATTGGATTGGCAAGGGCGCACAGCCCAGCGACACAGTGCGCAGTTTTTTGCGTAACCGCAAGCCTGCCTGACACGTCCTAATCCTCAGCCCAGCGACTAATTAATGGAACTCGGGTTACGTCCCGAGTGAATCACTACTACGCTGGCTCTTCTACCCGCTGGGGGGACTCATGAAGGATTTGGTTACGGAAATCGCGAAAGCTCTGGTGGACCATCCGGATCAGGTTCAGGTAAATTCAATCGAAGGCGAGCAGGTGACGGTGCTGGAATTGCGTGTGGCGCCGGACGACCTGGGAAAAGTGATCGGGCGGCAAGGGCGCACAGCGAAGTCGATACGGACGCTGCTGGGCGCTGCAGGGATGAAGTTGAAAAAGAGATTTACGCTGGAAATTCTGGAGTAGTCACCACGCAGGAAACACCACGGGCGGCGAGCGTCACGGTAGCGCGAATTGTGCGGCCGCATGGCGTGCGCGGCGAAGTGGCTGCGGAAATCCTCACTGATTTTCCTGAACGGCTCACCCATTTAAAGAGCGTGGAATTGTGGGACGGCAGAGGTGCGCCGCGACGGGCGGAGTTGTGCAAGTGTTGGCTCTCGCATAGCCGCGGGGGGCAGGCGATTTTTCATTTTGTTGCGAGCGATTCCGTGGATGATGCGCGGAAATTGGTGGGGCTGGAGGTGCAAGTTCCTCTGGCGGATCGCGTGAAATTGCCGGCGGGGAGTTATTACATCAGCGATCTGGTGGGATGCGCGGTGCGGGAGAAGGATGGCGCTTCGGTTTTGGGGTTGGTGCGCGACGTGGAAATTCATGGTGATGAGATTTCGGGGACGCCGAATTTGGTGGTAGATACGGCGCAAGGCGAGTTGCTGATTCCTTTGGCGCAGGAAATTTGTGTGGATGTGGATTTGGCGACGCGACGGATTGTGGTGGTGCTTCCTGAAGGACTCCGCGAATTAAACCTCGAGTAGTGGTCTCTTTGTCGCGAAGGCGTCGGGCGCTTGTTTGCGGTTTGGGGTAGGATTAGGCGCGATGCGTTTTGACATTGTGACGATATTTCCGGAGTTTTTCGCGGGGCCGCTGGAGTATGGAATTGTGCGGCGTGCGCGCGAGGCTGGATTGATTGCTATAGGCGTGCATGATTTGCGCGCGTTTACGCATGATCGGCATAAGACTGTGGATGACCGGCCGTTTGGAGGCGGCGAGGGGATGGTGATGAAGCCGGAGCCGCTGTTTGAGGCTGTGGAATCGTTGGTGGGTGGGGATGGCGCGGCTGATGCGGCCGGGGATGTTGCGATTGTGCTGCTCTCTGCGGCGGGGAAAATGTTTCGGCAGGAGACGGCGCGGCGGTTTGCGGGGCTTTCGCGTGTGGTGCTGATTTGCGGGCGGTATGAGGGCGTGGACGAGCGGGTGGCGGAACATTTGGCTACCGATGAGATATCGATTGGGGATTTCGTGCTGTCGGGCGGCGAGTTGCCGGCGGCGATGATATTGGATGCGGTGACGCGGTTGATTCCGGGGGCGCTGGGGAACGAGGATTCGATTGTGAATGAATCGTTCAGCGAAGGTGCGGCGCAGAGCGAGCGGGAGCGGCGTGCCGCGCCAGCACAGCGCACGGATAATTCATTCCGTGCGAACGAAATGCACGCGACGGATCGTGGCATTCTGGACTATCCGCATTACACGCGGCCGCCTTCGTTTCGCGGGTGGGATGTGCCGGAAGTGTTGTTGGGCGGAAACCATGAAGAGATACGGAAGTGGCGGCGGCGGTGTGCGCTCGAGAAGACTTGGCGCAACCGGCCGGAATTGCTGGATGGGGCCGGGCTAGGGGCGGAAGATCGGCGAGTGTTGGGTGAGATTGCGCGCAAATCGTAAGGCAGCCGTCAGCGAGAAGAAAAGGCTGCCTGCTCGGTCGCGAAAGGCGTGCGAGAGAGCGGCCGCTACATAACCCTCTGCAAATTTGCAGGCGAGACGAAATGGGAGCGAGGGTCGCAATTTGGTCTAGCAAAAACACAGGGAAATACGCTAGAATCGGAGATTGTGCGTTGTGTGCTGGCCCCACCTGAGCGGGTCTGCCTGGAAATAATGTCATGAATCCGATTGTGCATAAGGCGCAGCAATCCCAAATTCGCAAGGATCATCCGAATTTTCGCCCGGGCGATACGGTGAAGATTAACGTGCGGCTGAAGGAAGGCGAGGGCGACAAAGAGCGCATCCAGCCGTTTGAGGGCGTCGTGATGAGCCGGCGCGGGGAGCTGCTGGGCGAATCGTTCACCGTGCGGCGCGTGAGTTTTGGAATCGGTGTGGAGCGGATTTTTCCGGTGCATTCGCCGATGATCAGTTCGATTGAGATCGTGCAGGCCGGCCGCGTGCGGCGCGCGAAGCTGAATTATTTGCGGAAGCGCAAGGGCAAGGCGGCGAGGATCAAGCGCGCCACGCGGATTGAAGCGCCGACGGAAGCAGCAGCGGCTGCAGCGAAGTAAAAACGTTTACGGATTTGCATTGGCCCGCTCCGAGAAATCGGGGCGGGCTTTTTTGTTTTTTCCTGTTCGAGGATACGCTGCGGACAAGTTCGCGGTAGGTCAGCTTCCGATTCAACACAGACTTGTCAGGACCTAGCCGAACCGTCCGAGCATAAGTTCCGAGTAGCCGCTCATCCGGGATTCAGATCCCCGCGCTATTTCAAGGGACGCGAGCCGACGATGAGGATATCCACTAATCTTCTGGCGCTCGGCTGCCAATCGGGCGCGGACGCGACATGGGAGACGCCGACCAGAGCGCGGACCAAGTCAACTGGATCGAGGTCGCTGCGAATCTCGCCGCTCGCGATGCCGCGCTGCACCAGCGCGCGAATCGCCTGATGCATCTTCGCGTAAGAGGCTTCGAACACCTTCTTGGGATCACCGAGCAGCGTATTCAGCGCGGGCGCGATGAGCTGCTTCGCTGCAATGGTATCAACGAATAACAACAGCCAAGCTCGCAGTGCGTCGGTCGGCGCCATCGTCTGCGCGAATTTCTGACCGGCCGCGGCCAACTTTTCCAATTCCGCCCGGTAAACCGCCTCGAGGAGTTCCGCGCGCGTTGGGAAGTGTCGATACAAGGTTCCAGGTCCAACGCCTACCTGCTTGGCGATGTCGTCGAGACTGGCATTGGCACCATGCCGAGCGAAGGCTTCTTTCGCCACCTCGAGAATCCGTTCGCGATTGCGCTGGGCGTCCGCGCGGGGCTTTCGTTGCAAGATTTTCGGGTGCTTTTTGGGCATGGCAAAAAAAATACTTGCATCCGGAGACTGTCTCCGCTTATCATATGTGTTGCGGAGACACTCTCCGTTTTATTAGAGATGCGGCGGCTTGTCAATAGCGATCTCCAGGCTCCATCCCTACGGGCCGCCCGAAGGAGAAAGGATATGAATACAGTGGATGTGTTTGGAGCAACCTCGACAACGGATGAAGTTCTATACGGCATGAATCTGCAGGGTAAACGAATCCTAGTGACCGGCGTTTCGGCGGGTCTGGGCATCGAGACGGCGCGATCGCTGGCGGCGCATGGCGGACACGTCGTCGGTGCGGCGCGCGATTTGAAGAAGGCGGAAGCAGCGACTGCACAGGTGAGGAAAGACGCTGCGACTGCGGGCGGGAGCTTCGAGCTGGTCGCGCTTGATCTGGCAAGCCTAAAAAGCGTGCGTGCCTGCGCGGATGAACTGCTGGCCAAGGGGCAGTTCTTCGACGTGGTGATAGCCAACGCGGGCGTGATGGCTACTCCGCTCGGCAAAACGGCGGACGGGTTTGAGACGCAATTTGGAACCAATCATTTGGGCCACTTTGTGCTGATCAACCGGATTGCGCCACTGCTGCGCAAAGGCAGCAGGGTGATCAACCTCTCTTCCGCGGGTCACCGTTTTTCCAACGTAGACCTGGACGATCCCAATTTTGAGCGGGCGGCTTACGAACCGTTCCTCGCCTATGGCCGCTCGAAGACCGCGAATATTCTTTTCTCGGTCGCGTTTGACCGGCGCCACCGTGCACGCGGCGTGCGTGCCGCAGCGGTGCATCCGGGAGTGATTCAAACCGAACTTGGACGTCATATCGATCCGGCTCGCATTCAGGCAATGATCGACGAGATCCGCAAACAAAAAGTCGCGGACGGGACAGGTCCGTTCCAATGGAAGACGGTTCCGCAAGGCGCCGCAACCTCTGTGTGGGCGGGAGTAGTCGCTCCGGCAGAAGAGATCGGCGGCAAGTATTGCGAAAACTGCCATGTCGGCGAGCTCGTGGCGGACTCCGTGACGATCAGCGGCGTCAGCGAAGGTGTGCGCGGTTATGCACTCGACCCAAACAACGCCGAAGCGCTGTGGAAGAAAAGCGAAGAAATGGTCGGAGAAACTTTTTCGCGTTAGGAACGAGGAATTATCAAAAGTGCTTTTAGCAGGAGCGACGGGATTCTGTACTCCTGATCACGCGATACGTGGGTACCGACTCGAAGCGAATAAATGACTAAGGAGATTACTATGCAGAACAAACCTGTCGCCCTGGTCACCGGGGCTAATCAAGGAATCGGTCTTCAAATCGCGAAGGATTTAGTGGCACACGGCTTCACTGTGTTGGTGGGGTCGCGCAATCAGGAGCGCGGCGAGGCTGCGGCCAAGCAGATTGGGCCGGATGCACGCGCGCTCCAGCTCGACGTGACGGACCAGGATTCGATCACCGCCGCGGCGGAGCGCATCCGCAAGCATTTTGGCCGCCTCGACGTGCTCGTCAACAACGCGGCGATCTCGAATACGAGTAAGCAGCCAAGTATGTCCGTCCAAGACTACGCGAAGTTGACCCGTCCCAGCAACGTGTCCCTCGCTGAAATGCGAGCGGTGTGGGACACCAATGTATTCGGCGTTCTCGCCGTTACCCAGGCGATGCTGCCGCTACTGCGTGAGGCGCCGGCCGCGCGCATCGTCAACGTGTCCAGCGGCGTTGGCTCACTCACCAGGAATGCAGACCCAGCTTCCCCGTGGCGATCCATCTTTGGCCCCGTTTACCCTGCGTCCAAGACGGCTCTCAACGCGATCACGCTTGCCATGGCGATTGAGCTCGAGTCAACCGGGATCAAGGTGAACGCGGCTTGCCCAGGCTATACGAAGACGAACCTCAACAACTATACAGGGACGCGGACTGTCGAGCAGGGCGCACGCGAGCCAGTGCGCCTCGCGCTGCTCGGTCCCGATGGTCCGACGGGCACGTTCTCAAACGAGGATGGCCCGCTTCCGTGGTGACATCGTTGCGGGTAAATGGTCGGGGAGAGATTTAATCATCACGAAGGATGGCTAACGACAGGAGGAGCGAACAATGAAGATATTTCTGACAGGGGCTACGGGATTTATTGGTTCGGCGATCGTGCCCGAACTAATCAAAGCGGGGCATCAGGTGCTCGGCCTCGCTCGTTCAGAAGCTGGGGCCAAGTCTCTGCTCGCCGCTGGCGCCCAGGTGCATCGCGGTGATGTCCAAGACCTGGAGAGCTTGCGCACGGGAGCGGCCGCTGCCGACGGAGTGATTCACACCGCCTTCATCCACGACTTTTCCAAATTCAAGGAGAACTGCGAAATCGACAGGCGCGCGATTGAGGCTCTGGGCGCAGCGCTGGCGGGTTCTGATCGACCCCTCATTGTCTCAGGGGGGACGGCTGGATTGTCTGCGCCCGGTCAAGTGGCGACCGAAGACGATGTGTTGCCACCGGATTTCCCGTTTCCTCGGGTTTCGGAACAGACGGCTCTCTCGCTGCAGGGTGTTAAAGCTTCGGTGATGCGCCTTCCGCAGGTTCACAACACGGTCAAGCAGGGGCTCGTGACTTACCTCATCGCTCTGGCGCGTGAGAAAGGCGTGTCGGCTTATGTCGGAGAAGGGCGCAACCGTTGGGCGGCAGCGCACGTTTTAGACGTCGCTCGCCTCTACCGGCTTGCACTGGAGAAGCATGAAGCAGGCGCGAAATATCATGCGGTGGCCGAAGAAGGCGTACCGATGCGAGATATTGCCGAAACGATTGCACGCGGCTTGAAAGTTCCGGTGACCTCCCTGTCGCAGGAAAAGGCTGCGGAACATTTTGGATGGCTGGCCATGTTCGCGGGCGCGGATCTGGCGGCTTCTAGCGCACAGACACGGCAACGTCTTGGATGGCGTCCAACGGAGAGAGGTTTAATTTCCGACCTTGACCAAATGAACTATTTCGCACCTGATACAATTGCCGCGGCTGCGGCGCGACGCAGCTAAGTTTTAGAATTGGGATTTTGCTATAGGGAGGAGCAAACGATGGAAATCAAAGATCGTGTATTCATTGTGACCGGGGCTTCGTCGGGGATAGGGCTTGCGACGGCGATTGCTCTGACTGAGCGCGGCGGCAAGGTCGCCCTGCTCGCCCGTAGCGCCCATGCGCTGAAAGAATTAGCGCAGAAACTTCCCGGCAGCCTGCCGGTCACGGTAGACATGACGAAGTTTGATCAAGTGCGGGAGGCCGCAGGCGCCGTACAGAAGCATTACGGCCGCGTTGATGGGCTCGTAAACAATGCGGGGCGCAGCTACGCGGCCTCGATCGAGGAGATCGAACCCGCGGTTTTTGATGAAATCTTTCACCTCAACGTGTTGGGGCCGATTGTCGCGATGCAGGCTGTAATTCCAGTGATGCGGGCGCAAGGCGGGGGCAGCATTGTAAACATCAATTCGGGAACAGCATTCATGGCTGTTCCGCAGTACAGTGTTTACTCGTCGTCGAAACGCGCGCTGCTTGGTTTTAGTCTTACCGCGCGCGCCGAGCTGGAAAAGGACCGCATCGTCGTCAGCGAAATCTACCCGTTCATCACGGCGACGAACTTCGGCAAGAACAGAATGGGCAATCCAGCAGGCGGCGGACCCGCGGCTCATTATGCCGATGGTGACAAGCCGGAATTCGTCGCCAGCCTCGTGCTGCAGGCTGTCGAAGAAGGCCAGGCGCAATATTTCGCGAACGATCGTCTTCGCAAAATGGCCGGGGCCGGAGCCTAGGCCGCGCTCGGCTTGCCCTTGGACTTTGCGTCGAACCTCGGACATCGGAAACTGATTCGCTGCGGACGAGTTCGGTTGTTACGGTGTGTGCTAAAATCGCGGGCCGATGGGGAGACTTTGTTGTTCGCGATATGAGCGGGAGGCGCGGCAGTGCGGGTGGCTACGCGTCGCGGGGATTGATGAAGCGGGACGCGGGTCGCTATTTGGTCCGGTGGTCGCTGCGGCCGTGATACTGAATCCGCGACGGCGGATTGTTGGCCTGGACGATTCCAAAAAACTGACGGCGGAGCGGCGGGCGGAACTTGCGCCACGCATCCGCGAGCACGCGCTCGCATGGGCGGTGGCGGAAATTGATTCGAGCCGGATTGACGCGTGGAATATTTATCAGGCGAGCCGGCAAGCGATGATGGCGGCGGTTTCGCAGCTGAATCCCCTGCCGGATTACATGCTGCTGGATGCGATGGAGATTGATCTGCCGATCGAGCAGAAGGCGCTGATTCATGGGGACGCGCGGTCGGTTTCGATCGCGGCGGCATCCATTCTGGCAAAAACGGAACGGGACCGGCGCATGGAAGAATTCGATCGTTTGTATCCTCAGTACGGGTTGGCGCAACACAAGGGGTACGGGACGCCTGAGCATTTGGAGGCGCTGCGGCGGCACGGGCCTACTCCGTTGCACCGGTTTTCGTATGCGCCGGTGCGGCAGTCGGCGTGCTGGGCTTCGGGGGCGACGCAGGATCCCTTGCCGCTGAGCGCTCCTACGGACACCCTCGCCCGGTAACGCAGACGCGCGACTCGAAACACCGCAGCCTGGAAAACGCGTGCGAAATAATTCCGCGCTATCCCGCCGCTTTCGCGGACAGGCCGAAGGACTTGATGGCGGTGGCTTCGTCCTCTTGAACGTCAAAGACCGCGGACAACATGGTCATTTGCAAAAGTTCGCGCACTTTTTTATGGGGGTTGACGAGCTTCATATGACCCCCCCGTTTGCGCACACTGGTATGCGACCGTACCAGCTCCCCGATGCCCGCGCTGTCCACGTGCACAACATCGGTCATATTCAGCAGAATGTGTTTGTGCCCTTTCTCCAGCAACTCGAGCATCATCTCGCGGAGCATCACGTTACCTTCACCGAGCGTAATCCTTCCGCTGATGTCCACAATACTGATATCGCCTTCCTGGCGCATGGCAGCTTTCATCTTGGCAGCAGCGCGGGCCTGCATGCTCATGCCCAAGCGGTCCAGGGTGGCGCAGGCGGTGGCTGCTGCCTGGGGAGAATCGGTGCGCACGACGACGAGAGAACGGCCCTGCTTGAGCGGCTCCAGAAATAGAGCGGCGTCTTCGGGACAACTCTCGTCCGCGGTGGGTTGGGGATTTTCATCGTCGTTTGAGATCGCTTTGCCGACCGCAGCGCCCGTCTGAGAGCCTAGAAACCCGAGCAGCGCAGTGGCGCCAACGCCGAGAGCAAATACCTGACCGATTCCAGGAATTAGAAACAGCGTTGCGGCAGCGACTCCGGCGGAGAGGCCCGCAGCTCCTCCGATGAAGCCTCCCGCATAGGTGCCCAGTTCCGTGGCGAGGGCCGTGGCCTCGTTCTCGGAGCGAGTCAAAAACACGATCGAATCTTTTGGGACATGCTTATCGAGCAATTCCTTCACCGCTTCTTCCGCGCGTTCGCGCGAGCCAAAAACGCCAATAGCAGTTTCCAATGGAGCCTCCTCCAAACTCGTATCTCGCTTAGGTGATAAGGGCCGACCCAAGAAGAGGGTGTAGCGCACGGCTCAGAGAGGGGATTCTCGCGATGGAGGAGATCCCGTTTCTAGCCGGTTACTTGAGGCGAAATTTGCTACCGCGCGGAAATTTTGTCAAGGGAAAACCCGGCGGAGAACGGCTGGCGCTGGAAAGGCGGTCAGCTAGTACGGCTGATAGTTACGTGCCGTGCGAGCGGCGAAGAACCGAGCGACGGCGACTTGGGAGGGCCGGAGCGAGAGGCCGAGGCCCTCCCGGGAGCGGAACGGGCACTGTTGTCGCCTTTGGCACCTCGGTTGTTGTGGCGCGTTGCTCCTTGTTTTTGGCGCGTGCTAACCTTCATGTCTAAGCCGTCCGTGCGGCTGAAGAGCGTTGCCGGAGTGTGCGGGGTCCGGCAGGCAAAAATCATCCATGGCCTTCAACAAAAGCAAAGCGCTGGAAAATGCGCTGAAATTCCTCAACCAGGGCAAGGTCGCCCAGGCCATCGGCGAATACCAGCTAATTCTGCGCGCAGACCCGAAGGATCAAGCGACATTAATGACGGTGGGCGATTTGTTTGCCCGCCAGGGAGACATGACGCAGGCCATCGAGTACTTCGAGCGCCTGGCGCAGGTCTATCTAAACGATGGGTTCAACAGCAAAGCCATTGCGATCTACAAGAAGATCGCCAAGCTGGCGCCGAATGAGCTGGCGCCGCTGGAGCGCCTCGCGGATTTGTACGTGCAGCAGGGGGTGCTGAGCGAGGCGCGTCCTTTATTCCTGCAGATTGCCGAAGCCCACCTGAAATCGAATCATTCGCAGAAGGCCGTGGAGGTGCTGCACCGTTTGCTGGAAGTGGAGCCGGAAAATCAGCGCGTGCAAATGCGCCTGGCCGAACTGTACGGCATGATGGGGCAGAAGAAGGAAGCGGCGCTGACGTATCAGGCGTACGCGCACCGGCTGTTTGACCGCGGCGAAACCGAAGAAGCGGAAAAGCTGGTGGAGCGCGCGCTGGAAGTGGATCCGGGCAATGCGGCGGCGATTCTGCTGAAGGCGAAGACGCTTAATTCGGCCGAAAAGACGGACCAAGCGATCGCGATTCTGAGTACGCATCCGGAAGCGGAAACGGACGGCGATGTAACCAAGCTGCTGGTGGAATACGAGCTGCGGGCGGGACACGCGGACAAGGCTGCGGACCGCGCGCGGCGTCAACTGGCGCGCGGGCACGCCCATTACGGAATGCTTTATAGAGTTGCCGAAGGAATGATCGAAGGGGCGCAGCCGGATCACGCGCTGCCGATTCTGACGGAATTGCGCGCGCCGATGATTGAAGCAGGCGCGCAGGATCAGTTTTTGAAATTGCTTACGACCACCTGCGAGCGGCTTCCGGGGCGGACCGAACCGCTGGAAGCGCTGGCGGACTTCTGCAGAACGACGAGCGATCCTTTCCGGTTGAACGCGGCGCTGGGGCAGCTTTCCGATTGTT
This sequence comes from uncultured Acidobacteriota bacterium, assembly GCA_963790855.1. Taxonomy (GTDB): domain Bacteria; phylum Acidobacteriota; class Terriglobia; order Acidiferrales; family UBA7541; genus Palsa-295. Next base: position 34,315 of record CAWBPZ010000012.1, on the reverse strand, counting down.
ATGCCGCGCAGGGACATTTTCCGCGCGCGGAAGAATTGCTGGTGGAGTTGGTGGACCGGAACAAGAACGACGAGCGGCTCGTGGACCGGCTGAATCAACTGCGCGCGCGAACGGGCGGGGCGCCCGTGGCTGGGGGCTCGAGTCCGGAGAACGCGGCAAGCCCCGCGGGTCTGCGGGAAGCCGCGGCTGAGGAGCAGAACAAGCTGGTGCCTCCTGCGCCGCCGGCGATTGCCGAAGAAGCGCTGGACGAGGAAACGCACAAGTATATTGCGCAGGCGCTGACGGATGTGGACCTGTTTTCCAGTTACGGGCTGACGCAGAAAGCCACGCATCTGCTGGAGAACGTGCTGCAACGCGCGCCGCGGCACACGCCGACGCTGGAGCGTTTGCTGGATTTGCATTTGGGCGCAGGGAACGATCGGCGCACGGCGGAACTGGCGGCACAGCTGGAACAGATTCATCGCGAGCGGAACGACGGCGTGAATGCGGACCGTTTCGCCGAGCTGCGGCAGAGATATTCGAAGGTGGCGGGACTAACGGAGAAAGATATGCCGGCAGCGCCGACTTTGGCTGCGCCGGAGGCGGTGACTTCTTCGTCGGGAGCTGCTGGGGTTGTTTCCGCGCAGGCCTCCACGGCGGCGCCCGTTGAACCTGCGCCGTTTGAGATTGCGCCAGAACCTGTGCCGGCCAGTAATGCTGCTGCGCCTACTGCCGCGCCCATCGAGTTTGAAATTCCGCTGGGTGGCGTGGAACCAGAGACGGCTCTACCGCCCGCGCCGATTTCGCTGGCGCCCGAAGAAGTGGCCGCCGCGCCTGCGACGCAGGAGGCAGCGGCTCCGCAGATCGCTGGAATTGGAGAAGAGCTGGATCTTTCCGATGAGTGGGAGGCGATCGCGGCGGAAACAACAGAGACCGCCGATGCGCCGGTGGCAAACGAAATCGAAGCGGCAAGTGTCGAGCTGGATCCGGTGGTGGAGCCGGAGCCGGTTGCGGCCGAGGCTGCTGCGACCGATACGAATGCAGCGCTCGAGGCGGTGTTCGATCTGAGCGCGCTGTCGGACGAAGAGCCCGACCACCGCGCCAAGCCTGAACCGTTCCAGGTCGAAGCGAACACTCCGCAATCCGAAATCGGGGCGCAGGCGCGCGAAGCGGAAGCGCCAGTGGAAGCGGCGGCGGAGCCTGAATTTGAAATTCTTGAGGTTGCGGCGGAAGAAGAGACACCGGCGGAAGCGATTCCGGAAGCGGTGCTGGAGCTTGTGGACGAGCCTGTTGCCGCAGAGGAGGTGGCCGCGACGTCCGCCTCGCGCGGCGCTGCGGATTTTGAGCTGGAGCTAACGCCCGAGACAGCTGCTCCGCGGGAACATGCTGGAGCGGCGACGACTGAGGATTTCATCAGCGAATTGGTCGCCGAGCTGGACGATCTGGAGGCTCCGGTTGCGGATGCTTCGCGCGAGCCGGCGCTGGCGTCTTCGTCTTCACCCGCTTCTGCGCCGAAAGACACACAAGCGAGCTTGGAGCAAGTGTTCGCCGAAACGAACGCCACGCCGATGGCCGCGATTACGCCGCCGCCGACGAATGGGTCTACACACAAGAACGTTGCGGCCGAGCCTGCCGCTACGCCCGGAACGCTGGAAAATCTGAACCAGCTGGCGGAAGTGTTTCAGGAATTCCGCAGCGAGCTCGGCGAGATGGGCGAAGAGGACGAAGACCTGGAGACGCACTACAATCTGGGCATCGCCTACCGGGAAATGGGATTGCTGGATGAAGCCATCGGAGAATTCCAGAAGGTGGCGAAGGCTGTGCAGAAGGGCAAGCCTTTCCGTTACGAGATGAATTGCTCGGTGATGCTGGGGCTTTCGTTCATGGATAAGGGCGAGCCGAAGGTGGCTTCGCTGTGGTATCAGCGGGCGTTGCAAGTGCCTGGACTCGAAGAGGAATCGGCCTTGGCGTTGCGTTACGATTTGGGATTGGCGCTGGAATCCGCGGGTGAATCGGACGCGGCGCTGGATAGTTTCCGGCAGGTATACGCGGCTAACATTGATTATCGCGATGTGGCCGACCGCATTGCTACGCTGCAGAAGCATTGATTCTCGCCTGCAACACCTTCCATCCATGTTGTGAGCATATGTGCGATGAATCAGTTTCCGGTTAGCGCGCTAATCAAGACTTGAGTTGAATCGAAGAGCGAACCACATCGGTGATGACATTACGAACTGCGCTCACTTCCACAGTTCGATTTCACTCGGCCTCCATTCCTTGGTAAAGAACGGTTCGAGGGGGCTGTAGAGGCGCAGGATCGTGAACCATCCTTTTCCTGGCATCGTTTGAATCCAATTGCCGCGCTTGACGCCCTCCGGTTGTTTCGGGCCGAAGTAAACGGTCGTAGAGCCGTCGGCGTCAGCTTCAGCGGCAGGCGACGGATAATTCTGACTGCCGGCTCGCGGGTAGCGCTGCGGCGTGTCGAGCATCGAGCGAGTCTGATTGTCGTACAGCGTGAACGACCAGAAGTTCGCCTGCGGGATGCCCTTGGGCAGCGTGACTTTGTATGTCTTCGCGCCGTCAAAATACTGCTTGTTGGCATCCACGATCGCAAAGAGATACTGCGAGCCGATACCGGGCAAGCGCATGGCCATCGCCGGCGTGATGCCGGTGACGCCGTAGAAGAACGCCGTGCGCGCATTCAACTGGCGATAACCGGTGGGCGGGAAGGGCTTCACGCCTTCGCGCGTGACCATCGGGATGGGCGTCTCGAACTCTGAGCCGGACTGGAACAGAAAATTCATCCACGCCGATCCGGGATAGTAATACCAGCTGGGATCGCGCGGGTTGAAGAGCAGACTGCGCGAGGTGGCGTTGGCCAGCGCGAGCGCATCGGTGAGGATCTTCTTCATCCGGTCATCTGGCGCAAAGGGCTTGCCCTTGACGATGCCGATCGCGGCCAGCGACCCCATCAGTTCGGGGTCGAGCGCTGTGGCGGGCTCCTGTTGCACCACGTCGTTAAGCAACTCGTAGAAGTGGAAATCATTCGGTGGAATGGTGCTGAAGGATTTGCCGCTGACGTCGTGGAACACGGTCGGCGGCGGCTCAGCAGGAGCGGCGAGTCGGGCCTTCCCGGTGAGGAACTCCGCGATGCTGGTTCCGACGCCGCCTTCCACATAGGGATAGATCTTCGCGGTCTTCTCGATCAGCTCGACCGTGGGCTTCGGATCGTCCTTCTGCATGAAACTGCGCCCGAGTATGGCCACGCGCGTGGTCCGCGAATGGGCGATGAAATATCCGCCCTCGGGCAGCGGGCCGTCATAATCCGGGGGCAGAACCAGGTACTTCCCTCCCTCGCCGCGATCCGGGCCGGGCGCTCCGAAATCGATCACCCAGCGCCACCAGAAATCATCGAGGGTGCCGAGCGCCTTGGGCGGCGTCTCCAGCACCATAGGCCCTTTGCTCAGGTCCAAGAAGCCGATGAAATAGACGGTGTCGGCGTTCGCCGTCAGGAACAGCGATTTGGCATCCATCAGTTGGGAGAACACGAGGAATTCGTTGTCTTTCACACCGATGGTGCCGTTCGCCTCGCGAATGGCGGCCATGTTCACGCCCTGGAAGGTATTCACGAACGCCTCGAATGCGTGGGTGAAGTCCAGGTTGTCGTAAACTTTGTCCACAGTCTCCTTGCTGGGCATGCCGTCCTTGAACTCCAGAGTGCCGATTCGCGTGTCCACTTTGTTCGCCGTGGTAATTGACGCAGGGATGTCTGTGGACTGCTGCTGCGCGCTCACGCAGGGTGAGCCAGCCAGGAGCATGGCGACAACGAGATTGATGACGCTCAGTGGCGCGAGCACGAATCGGAATTTCATTGGTCAGCTTCTCCTGGATCGCGATTACTTTGATCCGCTCACCAATCTAGGCGGACGAGGCGCCAGAGGTCTATTGGCAAAAATGACAGCACTCGGTAGCTTGCAGATTGCGGTGGTCGGTTCTGCGAAGTTCTATGGGAGGAGTCAAGCGTAACCAGAAGTCGATGACGGACGCTGGTTCGATGGCCGGTTGCTAAGAACTGCTGACTACTTCGTGGTTGGCTTCGGTTTTTCTGAGCCGCAGGATTTCAGGGTAACCCATTGCTGCGGGTTTACTGGGACGCCGTTCACATCAACCACCCAATGAAGATGAGGGCCGTTGGCGCGGCCTGTTGCGCCTACGTAGCCGATCACTTCGCCCTTTTTTACTTGCGCGCCGGGTTCGACCAATAATTTTGACATGTGGAGATACATGGTTTCGAGGCCTTGGCCGTGGTCAATGGCGACCGTGCCCCCGAGAACTGCGAACTGTTGCGCGATTTTCACTGTGCCGGCCGCTACGGCCTGAACGGGACGTCCGGCGGGCGAGCGCTGGTCAATGCCCGCGTGAAATTCGCCGGTGGGCTTGCCATTGTGGAGGCGTTTTACTCCGAAGGGAGAGAGGATGCAGCCGGGAACGGGAGCGGTGAGGGGATCTGCCCAATATTTTATGCCGGAGACTGTGTTGCGAAAGTCGGTGAGGGTTTTGATGTCTTCGGGCGTAGAGTGGAGCGCTTCGATTTGCGGGGCCAGGACTACGTTTTGCGTTGGGAATTTGGTGGGGCGAATGGTGAGTCTAGCGGAGGCGAGCGGCTTGCCGTCTTGGGCGAGGAATTCTATTTGGTAGGTGCCGGGGGTGTCGGCGACGGCGATGGGCATCAGGCCTTGCGAGCCACCATTTGATTGCGGAAAGAGGCGGACGGTGCGGTCGTTGAGTTTCGCGCTAGTTACGGGGATTTGACAGGAGAGGCGGACGGTTTGGCCCAGTGCGATTGCTGGAGGTTTTGTGGTGCATTGTTGCGCGGTGGTGGGCGAGGCTGTGAGCACCTGGAGCAGGGCTGCAAGTAGTGTGATGTAGGCGCTCGGTGATTTATGGGTGCGGTGAACGGCTCGGTTCTCGGTGGATTTTCTCTGCTGGTTGCAATTTTTCATTTCGCGGTAATTTTATCGGGTTTCGGCGCGGTTGGCGGGCTATGCCCGGTCGTTTGTGCTTGCCGAGGCACGAAAACGATAACAGGAAAGACGGGTGCTGCCCTTCGAATCGGCGCTGCCGAATCTCAGGGTGAATCGCGCTGTGGCGCGATTCAGTTGCGACTGTGGCAATAATCTCCCATAATCGTAGGCCAATCATGTTCACTCGGATTCTGCGTGTGGTGCTGCTGCTGCTGTGGCTGGAACTGGGACTGCTGTTGATCCTGATGCCCTGGTCCGAGGTTTGGGACGTGAATTATTTTCTGTATCAGTACCCTGCCCTGGCGATTTTTTTGAAGAACCCGTATTTGCGCGGAATGATTTCGGGGCTGGGAGTGATGAACGTGCTGTTTGCGCTGGAAGCGTTTCGCCGCAGGACTGCCACCGTTGTTACCCGCACTTAAAACACCGATCGTTTGCTATGTGACCGACCGGAAATCGCTGGGAGCGGGCGAGGGCGGCGAAGGTGTGCTCGGAAAAATTCGCGCGGCGGCTGCAGCGGGAGTCGATTGGGTGCAGATACGCGAGAAGGATTTGTGCGGGCGTGAGTTGCTCGGGCTGGTGCGGGAGGCTGTCGCTGGCGGAGGCGGTGCGCGGGTGATTGTGAACGACCGGCTGGACGTGGCGCTCGCCGCGGGCGCGTCTGGCGTGCATTTGGGACGGGAATCGCTCGGCGCGCGTGACGTGGTGCGGTGGTGTCGAGCCGGGAATGCTGCGGCAGAATTTGTGGTGGGCGTTTCGTGCCACAGTTTGGAGGAAGCGCGCGAAGCGGAAGGTGCAGACGCGAAGTACATAATTTTTGGGCCGGTGTTTGAAACGCCGTCGAAGCGCGGGATGGGTGAACCGCAGGGGGTCGAGCGACTGAGTGAGATTTGCCGCAGCGTGGCGATTCCGGTGGTGGCGATTGGCGGAGTGAGCGAGCAAAACGCAGGCCAGTGCATACGCGCGGGAGCGGCGGGGATTGCGGCGATTCGAATGTTTCAGGAGGCGCGGGATGGCGCGGCGATGAAGGCTGTGATCGAACGACTACACACGCTGAACGCTAACCGCTGAGCCAGCGGCCGATGGGTTGCAGCTCTTCGATGTGGTCGCAAATGACTTTGATGACGGCGGTGACGGGAATTGCCAGCAGCAGGCCCATCGCGCCCCACAGGAAGCCGAAGAAGAGTAAGGATACAGTTAATGCGAGCGCGTTCAGACGAACGCGCCAGCCGACCAGCGCGGGAACCAGCAAATTGTTGGCGATGAAGTGAAACAGCGTGAGTATCGTGAAGATGCCGATGAATGGACCGGGAGTATGAAACTGCTTGATGCCGATGAGAATCGGGGGCACCCAGGAAAGCACCACGCCGAGATACGGGATCAGATTCAGCAGACCCGAAAGTAAGCCGAGCAAGAACGGGAAGTCCAGACCCATGCCCCAGAAGAAAAGCCAACTGAAGACGACGAGAATCAGGCCAACCAGCGCGGTGCCGACCACGTAGCTGCGCAGCACCATGGTGACGTCCGCGAGAGTTTCCTTCACTTCGGTGCGGCGCGTCGCTGGAAATAACTGCATGGTGGCGTGCCACACCTGGCGTTTAGCGGCAAGCATGAAGAAAAGCAGAAAGGGCACGAAGGTGGCGGCGACGACGACTTCGTACAAGGAACTTAGCCGCGCGAGCAGTGCGGCGCGCACGGGGTGCGACTCTCCGACGGAGACAACGTGCTCGCCCGGAGTTGAGCCGGGCTCAATTTCCGAAACGTGTTCTTCAAAGTTCGCGAGCTTCTGTTCGATGACGCTGGCGACTTGATGTAAGGGCTTGCGGTACAGAGGCCAGTCGCGGCCGAACTGGTCCACGCGCTCGATCATGCTCCATGCGACAACCAGCACGGACGCGATGGTGAAAAGAACGACGATGAGCGAGCCGAGAGCGCGCGGCACGTGCCAATCTTCCAGAAAGTTGACGACCGGATCGAGAAAATACGCGAGCAACACCGCGACCAAAAGCGTGACCAGAATTGAAGACGCCCAGTAACAGAAGGCGATCACGATTCCGGCGGCGATGATTTTTCCGCTGGCGGAACTCGCCGAGACGATTTTCTCTTCCTCTAAAGGCATGGCGGTACGATAACACAGCCTGCGCCGCGCAAATAACGGTGTGCCTGCGCATACACTGGCCGCGGGGACGCGCGCCGCCGTAGTGATGCCTTCGCTGGGGGATTTGGGTGCGGCGGGACTCGGCTAGCGGCGCAATGATAGAATCGCGTGCCTGATTTTTCGGCGCGCAATAACAATTCCATGACCAAACAACTTTTCGGAACGGATGGCATTCGCGGTGTGCCTGGAGAAGTGCCGCTGGACGATGCCACGCTGGATCGCGTGGGGCTGGCGCTGGGCGAATATGTGAGTTCGCACGGGCGTTCACCGGATGCGCGGGCGCGCGTGCTGATCGGGCGGGACACGCGCGAATCGGGACCGCACATCGCGGATCGCATCGCGCGGGGATTGGCGGCGGCGGGTGTGGAAGCAATTTCCGCGGGGGTGCTGACGACTCCGGGAGTGGCCTGGCTGGTGCATCACGAGGGATTTGCGGCGGGCGTGGTGATTTCGGCTTCGCACAATCCTTATCACGACAATGGCGTGAAATTGATTTCCTCGACTGGGATGAAATTTCCGGACGCAGTGGAAGCGGAGCTGGAGCGATTCATTCTCGCGTCGAGCGAATCACCGGAATCGCGCGGCGAAATGCAGCTGCACGACAACGAGAAGATTGACGATGATTATCTGGACGGGTTGCGCGCCGCGGTGCTGCCGGGGGCGCGTTTCGCGGGGATGAAAATCGTGATGGACTGCGCGAACGGCGCGGCCAGCAAGCTGGGGCCGCGATTGTTTCGTTCGCTGGGCGCCGAGGTGATTGCGATTAACGACAGCCCCAACGGACGGAACATCAATGCGGATTGCGGGTCGCTGCATCCGGAGGCGATGCAGAAGCGGATGGTGCAATCGGGCGCGTCGCTGGGCGCGGCGTTTGATGGCGACGCGGATCGCGCGATTTTCGCGAGCGGCTCGGGGCGGCTCGTGGATGGCGACGGCGTGCTGTTGGTCGCGGGGCGTTACCTGAAATCCGCGGGGAAGCTGAAGGGGAATGTGATCGTCGGGACGACGATGGCGAATTTGGGATTGGAGCGCGCGCTGGAAAAATCCGGGTTGAAGCTGACGCGGACGGCTGTGGGCGACCGTTACGTGCTGGAGGAGATGCTGCGGACGGGGGCGAACCTGGGCGGCGAGCAGTCGGGGCATATTTTGTTTTTGGACGACGCTACGACTGGGGATGGGATGCTGACGGCACTGAAATTGGCATCGATCATTGCGCTGAGCGGGCCGCTGGATGAATTGATTGCCGATCTGAAGATTTTTCCGCAGAAGATTGTAAATGTGCGCGTGAGGTCGAAGCCGCCGTTGGAATCGCTGCCGGCAGTGGCGCGCGGTTTGGCGGAGGCGGAAAAGGCGCTGGGGAAATCAGGGCGCGTGGTGCTGCGTTATTCGGGGACCGAGCCGCTGGCGCGGGTGATGGTGGAGGCCGAACAGCAAGAGGAAGTGACGCGCTGGACGCAGACGCTGGCCGAAGCGCTGCGCGAGGCGATTGGGGCGTAGACTGCACTCAGATTGTGCCGCTGGGTTGGGCCGTCCGATGGCCCATAGTTGGAATTCCTCGAAACTGCATTCGCACTGGCCGATACAACAATAGCACCACTGCTACGATCGCTAATGGGTCGAGCAAGAACTCGTCGCGCTTCCTGAGTTGCAGGGCTATCGTGACCGCCGCGGCCAACGCGTTCAGGACCAGCGCAAGCCACCACGCCCAGGAATCGCTCCGCCCAATGCCGAGCGCGGCGAGCAACCAGAGAGCGGCGACGACTGCCATCAATGCCGAAGCCCCGATTAAGTGCAGAGCTGCTGTCTCGGCGTTCGGCAAGGCTCGAACGTAGTCGCTAGATAAAGCTTGTACGAACTTGACCGTTGCTGAAGTCGCCCGAGACACTCCCACGAGCTGAAGGACGCACAGCAGCGGGATGAATGGTCGGCCGACTATGACCTCGTAAAAAACGCCCCATGGGTTTCGGGTTCCAGTTCCCGCTGAGGCCTGTGCGAATACTCGAGGGCGAACCACCAAGAGCATCCAATTTCATGAGCGCGAAGGTGAAAACTGCGATTCGAATCCGAAGTTCGACTGAAAGTTTGACGTCTGATGACGTAAACCCGACGTAGGCACCAATTGCCGTTATGACATTCGTAATAACGGCACGTTGCCAGATCGGCCAGCGATCGACTTGATTCATGATTACTCAGGACATCCTCTGAGGAGGCATTCTGCCCTAAGAGCGGGCTCTTTGGAAACCCTGGATACTCACCGATTATTTCGGGTAATCGTGAATCCCTCGGGAACTATTTCGCGACTGCCGACATTCTAAGTGGTGAGAGGCGCGCGACGGAAGAGCTGAGGCCCTTGTCGCGGCGGTGGGTGGCGCGCTAGAAATGGCGCACTGAAGTGCGCCGCTACAAGGGCGAAGTCAAAGGCAATACCTTGGACCGAGAGCGTGCCGCAGTGATTTATGAATAGCGACGACCAGCTCATATTGGAGTTTCAGCGCGGGGCGCGCGAGGCGTTCGTGGAGTTGTTCGAACGCTATCGCGAGCCGATCTATGGGTTTTTTCGGCGGAGGCTGGAGCATCCGGCGCGAGCGGAGGAGTTGGCGCAGGAATGTTTTCTGGCGCTTTTGCAGAACGTGCAGCGCTATGAGCCGCGGGCTAGTTTTCGGAGCTATTTGTACGGGATTGCGATTCATATGGTGTCGGCGGAGAGGCGGAAGTTGCGGCGAGAAGTTGCGGAGAACGAGAAATTGGATGGCCGGGCAGCGGAAGGAAATGCCGCCGAAGCTAGCGATGCGGGAATATGGGTGCGCAAGGCGCTCGGGCATCTGGAACAGAGCGAGCGGGAGATTTTGATGTTGCGCGAGTACGAACAGCTTAGTTACGGCGAAATTGCGGCGGCGCTGCGCATGCCGGTGAATACGGTGCGCTCGCGGTTGTTCCGGGCGCGTGCGTCGTTGAAAAATCAATTGCTGCCGGTGAAGTGAAGGATTGAGGCCGAGGAACTTTATGCAACGAAATGCACAACACGAGTTTGACGCCGAAGAGGTGATGGCTTATCTCGACGGCGAGCTGGAGGCGCGGCGAGCGGCTGCGCTGGCGGCGCATCTGGCGAGTTGCAGCCAGTGTCAGGAAGTTGCGCAGGGATTTCGCGCGCTCTCGGAGCGGATGCTGAGTTTTGAAGTGGAAAATCGTTCGGTGGGGATGAGCGAAACGATGCTTGCTGCGCTGGATTCTGGCAAATCTTCGAGCGCCACTCCCGCAAAGGACGCAGCGCAGCACAAGGGCTCGAAATGGAGGGGATTCGTTTTTCATCCGCGCGCTTGGGCGATTGCTGGCGCTGTGATTGTGATAGCGCTGGTGGTTGTTGGGATCTCGGGAAGACGCCTCGTATTGCCCTCGCCGTCCACTGCGCGTGCTTTGAGTCAAGAGTCCCACGGCTACAAATCGTGGTTGGACAACGCCGGGACCGCTGCGACTCAATCCGGCACGAATGTCTATCAGACTTCAACTGAAAACAGCGAAAGGGACGCGGCACCACCCGAGCCTGCGTCGAGAGGAAAGCTGCCGGTATTTGCGGAGCGTGCGACGTCGCCGGCTGGCGATGAATTGAAGGCTCCGGAAAATGTTGGGCCCATGATTGTGGAGACGGCTTCGCTGACGATTTTGGCGACGAACTACGACGAGGCCAGCGGGTCAATCGAAAAGCTCGCTGCGACGCATGGCGGGTACGTGGAAAAGCTGGACGCCAAGGCGCAGACCGGGAACGCGCGGGAACTTTCCGCGTCGCTGCGCATTCCGACAAAACAGCTCAATGGCTATCTGGCCGATGTGCGTAAGCTGGGGCATGTCGAAGAGGAAACGCGTTCCAACGAAGAGGTGAGCGACCAGTATGTGGACCTGCAGGCGCGGCTGAAGAGCGCGCGAGCCACCGAACAACGGCTGATCGAGCTGCTTTGGACGCGCACCGGGAAGCTGCAGGACGTGCTGGAGGCCGAACGGGAGCTGGCGCGGGTCCGGGGAGAGATCGAGAGCATGCAGGGGCAGAGCGCGCTGCTGGTACACCGGGTGAACTACGCAACGGTGGACGTGAACCTGAACGAAGAGTACCGCCAGGTTTTGGGGTCGGGGACGATTTCGACCGGCACGAAGATCCGGAACGCAGCGGTGGAGGGGTTTACGAACCTCGAAGACGGGGCGGTGTCGCTGGTGGTTTTTCTGTTTGCGGTGGGGCCATCGCTTATGTTCTGGCTGGCAATTTTGCTGGTTCCGGGATGGTTTATCTGGAAGCGATTCAGACGGCGCGCTCAGGCCTAGGCTCGATTTTCTTCCAAAGAACATAGAAAAATGATGGATCGATTTCAGAAAGTGGATGTTCATACCGCAATACCATAGGCGATTTATGTTCTGCGGTGGCTAAACCCTGTGGGTACAGCACGGAGTGCGTTGCGGGGAATGGTGAGCGGGCTGGCATCAAGCGTGCAATCTGTACAGTGGCTGTCTCTTATCCCGGGGTGGGCCGGTTTCGCCGCGCTGGAACCGGAACTAGGGGTAGAGCATAAAGGGGGCCCGACGGGGCCCCCTATTTTTTTGTGTTGAGTGCCGGTGAAGCGGTCACGGCGCAAAAAAAGGGCGGGTCTGAGACCCGCCCTTAGAAAACCCTCTCGTTAATCTGCGGTCGGTTTACGTTTCCGAAAACTTAATGCTTGGTTGCGGATTTTAGCTGCAGCCGGAAGTGCCTCCACAATTGGAGCATTTGTAGCAGCTGCCATTGGGAGTCATTAACATGCCGCATTCGGAGCAGGAGGGCGCGTCGTCTATCGTGGCGCGTTGGCGCGTCGAGGCGTCCGGGTCAGGGTGCTTGGTGGCGGTTGCCGTTGGAGCTACCGCGTGTGCCATCGCCGCAGCCGTCGTGGCAGGGGCTTCGGATTCGGTGGCGGTGGCGTCTATGTCGAGGTAATCGGGCGAGATGAATTTCGCGCCGAGCCAGCGGCCGATGTAATCCACTACGGATTTAGCGTAGCGGATATTGGGATTGCCGGTGTAGCCGGAAGGCTCGAAGCGCGAGTTGACGAATTTGTCCACGAGCGCGCGGAGCGGCACACCGTATTGCAGCGCGATGGAGACGGACAAAGCGAAGGCATCCATGATCCCGGAGAGCGTGGAGCCTTCCTTGGCCATCTTGATGAAGATTTCGCCGGGTGCGCCGTCTTCATACTTGCCGACGGTGAGATAGCCTTCGTGGCCGCCGATGGAAAATTTGTGGGTGATGGAACTGCGCTCGTTGGGAAGCTTGCGGCGGCTTGCGCCACGCGCGAATAGCTCTTCCTGCTGCGGCACAGAGACCGCTGGGGCTGCGGCGGCCTCTGCAACCGGTGCGGCTGCCGCTGCGGGCTTTTCGTCTTCCTTCTTGCCGGCAGCGGAAAGTGGCTGCGAGCGTTTGGAATTGTCGCGATAGATGGCCACGGCTTTCAGGCCGTACTTCCACGATTCGATGTAGGCCTGCATGATGTCTTCGACGGTGGATTCTTCCGGCATGTTGATGGTCTTGCTGATGGCGCCGGAGAGGAAGGGCTGGGCCGCCGCCATCATGCGAAGGTGACCGCGCCAGGCGATGGAACGTCCGCCGCCCATGGGAGAAAGCGAGCAATCGAAAACGGGGAGATGCTCTTCTTTCAAGCCGGGAGCGCCTTCGATTTTCGCGTTGGCGTCAATGTAGTCAACGATCTGGGCGACTTGTTCGGTGGGGTAGCCGAGATTCATCAGGGCCTGCGGAACGGTGTTGTTGACGATCTTGATTACGCCGCCGCCGACGAGCCTCTTCTGCTTCACCAAAGCGAGATCGGGTTCGATGCCGGTGGTGTCGCAATCCATCATGAAGCCAATGGTGCCGGTGGGAGCGAGCACGGAAACCTGCGAATTCTTGTAGCCGAACTTTTCGCCAAGCTCGAGCGCATCGTCCCAGGCTTTGCGTGCGGCGCGCAGGAGTGAAGGCTGCACGTGCTCCTCCTTGATGGGGCGCAACGCATCGCGGTGCATGCGGATGACGTCAATCATGGCTTCACGGTTACGCGGGTAGCCGCCGAAAGGACCCATGCGTTCGGCGATGCGGGCGGATTGTGCGTAGGATTCGCCGGTCATCAACGCGGTTATGGCGCCGCAGAAGTCGCGGCCGCCATCGGAGTCATAGGGAAGCGCGAGGGACATCAGCAGCGCGCCGAGGTTGGCGTAGCCGATGCCCAGCGGACGATAGTCGTGCGAATTGCGCGCGATCTTTTCCGTTGGATAGCTGGCGTTGTCCACCAGGATTTCCTGCGCGGTGATCGTGACGTCCACGGAGTGGCTGAACGAATCGGAGTCGAACTGGCCGTTGGGGCCGAGATACTTCAAAAGGTTGAGCGAAGCCAGATTGCAAGCCGTGTCGTCCAGGAACATGTACTCCGAGCACGGATTGGAGGCGTAGATGCGGTCGGTGGCTTTGCAGGTGTGCCAACGGTTCACGGTGGTGTCGTACTGCATGCCAGGATCGCCGCAGCGCCAGGCGGAGTCTGCCATTTCGCGCAGCAGGTCGCGCGCGCGGAATTCTTCGCAGGGCTTACCGTCGTTCACGTTGCGAGTCCACCAGTTGCGGTCTTCTTCTACCGCCCGCATGAAATCGTCGGTGACGCGGACGGAGTGATTTGCGTTCTGAAAGAAGACGGAGGAGTAAGCCTCGCCGTCAATCGCCTGATCGTAACCCTGCTCGATCAGGACGTGAGCCTTGCGCTCTTCCTTGGTCTTGGACTGGATGAACTCCATGATGTCCGGGTGTTCGACGTTGAGGATGACCATTTTGGCGGCGCGGCGCGTCTTGCCGCCGCTCTTGATGACGCCGGCGAAGGCGTCAAAGCCCTTCATGAAGCTGACCGGGCCGGAGGCGATGCCGCCGCCGGAGAGCGATTCCCTGCTGCCGCGCAGCGTGGAGAAGTTGGTGCCGGTGCCGGAGCCCCACTTGAAGAGCATGCCCTCGGTCTTGGCCAGGTTCATGATGGAGTCCATGTTGTCCTGGACGGAATTGATAAAGCAGGCGGAGCATTGCGGCTTGGCCTGCACGCCGACGTTGAACCAGACGGGGGAATTGAAGGCGACTTTCTGCTCGACGAGCAGATGAGTGAGTTCATCTCGGAAAATGTTCTTGGATTCGGGCGAAGCGAAATAGCCGCCCTCTTCGCCCCAACGGACGATCGTGTCCACTACACGGCCGATCAACTGGCGGACCGAGGTTTCGCGCTCGGGGGTGTTGGGCTTGCCGTGGAAGTACTTGGAGGCCACGATGTTAGTGGCCGTCATGGACCAGGATTTGGGAACTTCCACGTTTTCCTGGCGGAAGATTACCTGACCTTTATGATCGCCAATAAGAGCAGTGCGACGTTCCCACTCAACCTTATCGAAAGGTGAAACTTTACCGTCCGTGAACCGCCGCTGGAATTCGAGCCCGGTGGTGCGCCGCGCAATCTGATTCGTTTCGGCCATACTGTTCCATACCGTCCTTGTTTCCGCCATTTTGCCTCCGCGCAGGCAGTGGTGCCGTGTAGATGTGAGCCGGGGAGCCGTGCGGGAGCAGAACTCTCATTCTACCCCTAAGTGGCGCCCCGTGGGTGATGTGATGTGCACCGTAAAGGTACACGCAAGAATTGACTGTGGGGAGCAGCAGGACCTTGGAGCGGCGACAGTTGCCGTTCGCGCCGAAAAAAAAGAGACAAAAGCCCAGCTAAGCCGCGCAAGAAAACCGAGGCGCGGCGTTAGGTGGGGTGATGCCCCTTTAGATTTTCGGTTAACTCGGTCCGGCTCTACGACTGGTTGGGGCAGCAAAAACGCTGCGACCAACTAATTCTCCCCCGAGCTTGGAAGCGCAGTATCGGGGGTTGTGGAAAACTTGTCAAGAAAAATTCATAAACAAAGCACAAAATCTTAGGCTCCGGGTGTCGAAAACGTCTACCTATTGTGTTGGCGATCCCGACACACGCAGTCTGCAGTAGATGCGGGAATTACGGATGGGCGCAGGAATGAACATAGGTGCACGAAGTCAGCAGCCAACTTCAAATCTGTTTGCAAAAACGAAATGGCGCCGCGGAAATCCCTGCACGGCCTGCGGCGGGGATGTGTAGAGGAAGGCAACAGCGGGGAATTGACATGAACCGTTCGGCGCTGGAAAAATTCATAATGAGGGGCCATGGCGAATCCAGCAATCGAAATCGAGCGGCTCACAAAGGATTATCCGGTGGGGTTCTGGCGCAAAAAAATGCGCCGGTCCCTGGACCATTTGACGCTGCAAGTGGAGGAGGGGGAATCGTTCGGATTCTTGGGACCGAACGGGGCGGGCAAGACGACCACGATGAAGCTGATGATGGGGCTGATTTTCCCGACGTCGGGGACGGCGCGGGTGCGCGGGCATTCGATCAACGACGTGGACATGCATCGCGAGATCGGGTACATGCCGGAGCAGCCGTATTTTTACGATTACCTGACGGCGCGTGAGCTGCTGGGATATTTCGCGCGCTTTTTCGGCTACAACGCGGCGGAGCGGAGCGAGCGCGTGACGCGATTCTTGGCTCTGGTGGGCTTGGCGACGGCTGCGGACGTGCAACTTCGGAAATTTTCGAAAGGCATGTTGCAGCGCGTAGGAATTGCACAGGCCATTCTGCACGATCCGCAGGTGGTGTTTCTGGACGAGCCGATGTCCGGGCTGGATCCGGTAGGGCGGCGCGAAGTTCGCGACATCATTCTGGATTTGAAGCGCCAGGGGCGCACGATTTTCTTCTCGACGCACATTCTTTCCGATGCGGAGATGTTGTGCGACCGGGTAGCGGTGCTGGTCGAAGGGAAATTGCGGGGCGTTGGTTCGCCGGGGGAAATTGTTTCCATGGAAGTGCAAGGGATGGAAATTCTTTTCGAAGTGGGCAAGGAACAGACCCTGCCGGCGAACATCGCAGCACGCGCGAAAAATATCGGCAACCGTTACCGGATTGAAGTGGCGGAGGAGGAGCTGTACACGGTGCTGGAGCAATTGCGGGGATGCGAGGGGCGAATACTTTCGGTGGCGCCGCTGCGGCCGTCGCTAGAAGATTATTTTTTCAATCTGGTGGGACGGCAGAAAACGCAGGTGCCCGCCGCAGAAGTGGGTGTGCGATGAGCGCGTTACCGGGAGTGGTGGCGATCAATACGTTTCGCGAAGCGGTGCGCGACCGCGTGCTGTACAACCTGATATTTTTTGCATTGATGATGATCGGCGCGGCGATCCTGGTGGGGCAGATTTCGATCGGGATCGAGCGGATGGTGATCATCAACCTGGGACTTTCGGCGATTTCCATATTTGGAATCATCATGGCGATATTTATCGGCGTGGGGCTGGTTTACAAAGAGATGGAAAAGCGCACGCTGTACAGCCTGCTCTCGAAGCCGATCCGGCGCTGGGAATTTCTGATGGGGAAATTTGGCGGGCTGCTGCTGACGCTGGTGGTGAACACTGCGCTGATGACGCTGGGCCTGGGGTTGGCGTTGTACTTCGTGGGCGGGAAATTCGAGCGGACGGACGCGACGATTCTGGTGGCGGTCTATTTTATTTTACTGGAGCTGGCGCTGGTGACGGCGCTGGCGCTGTTTTTTTCCTGTTTCACCAGCCCGATGCTTTCGACTCTGTACACACTGGGAATTTACGTGGCGGGAGTTTTCGCGCCGGGGATATTGGGCGTGAGCCAATTCACAAAGAACTGGGAGTTGGCTGCGATTACCCGCTTTGTGTACTACGTGCTGCCCAATTTTCATAATTTCGGGGCGATCGCGGCAGCGGCGCACGGCGAAACCGTGCCCATGGCACTGATCTGGCACAACACGCTGTACGCGGCGCTGTATGTGGCGCTGATTCTGGTGGCCGCGTCGGCCGTATTTTCCGGACGCAATCTGAAATGAGCAGGCGCAGCCACAATAAAAGCCACACGCGGGCGCTATTGCTAGCGCTGGTGGCCCTGCCGGCCCTGTTCGTACTGTGCGCGGCGCTGCAGGTACGGATTGACGCCGATACGCGCGTGATGAATCAGGACAAGGATGAATTGCTGCTGCGTTCCGGCTGGCTGCTGAAAAACCTGAGTTTGGGATACGAGCCGTTGCTGGCGGACATTTATTGGACGCGGGTGGTGCAGTATTACGGCAGCAGAGCGCGCAAACCCGGCGCGACTTTCGAATCACTGTGGCCATTGCTGGACATCACGACCACGTTGGATCCGAAGTTGATGATCGCCTACCGCTTCGGAGCGATTTTTCTTTCCGAGCAGCCGCCCTCTGGACCGGGACGCGCGGATTTGGCGGTGGACCTGGTGAAGCGGGGCATCGCGGAAAATCCGGATGAATGGCGGCTCTATCAGGATCTGGGATTTCTATATTCAATCCATTTGAAGGATTACCAAAAAGCTTCCAAGGCATATCTGGAGGGCAGCAAGAATCCGAACGCGCAGATATGGATGAAGGTGATGGCCGCGCGCGTGGCGGAATCGGGTAACGCGCTGGAGACTTCACGGCTGATCTGGATCGAAGTGTACGCGACTACCAAAGACGAGCTTGTTCGCCGCAGGGCGATGCAGCATATTCATTCGCTCGACGCGGCGCTGGGGCTGAAGAAATTGAATGAGAGCTCCGAGGACTACTGGAGAAAATTCGGGCGCTTCCCCACTGCGATGCAAGAACTGCGCGACGCGGGATTGGTGAGTGGCACTCTGGAGGATCCGGAGGGATTTCCGTACGTGATGGGTGCGAACGGAGTGCCGGAACTCAATCCGAAGAGCCCGATCGTGCTGGACCCCGATCAAGGGCCGGAAAGACTTCGTTAACCGGGCTTCCGGGGTTTACGCTCATCGCTTCCTGCGAGTTACTCGCGAAATGATTTCTATTCATAGCGCAGGGCCTCGACGGGATTGAGGCGCGCGGCCTTGGTGGCGGGCCAGACACCGAATATCAGGCCGATGCTTACCGAAACGGTGAAGCCGATGATGATGGCCCATGCGGGCACGACAGCTTTCAGCGGGCTGACCAGCGGAATCAGAAAGACGATGGCGCTGCCGACGATGATGCCGATGACGCCTCCCGTTCCGGTAAGGGTCATGGCTTCGAAGAGGAATTGCCAGGTGATATCGCGGCTGCGCGCGCCGATGGCTTTGCGTACGCCAATTTCGCGAGTGCGCTCGGTGACGGACACCAGCATGATGTTCATCACGCCCATGCCGCCGATGAGCAGACCGATGGAACTGAGCACAATGACGACGAGAACGACGCCGCCAATGATGTCGTTGAATTTCTGCACGACTTCCACTTGAGTCTGGATGGAGAAATTGTCCGGCTTGTCGTAAGGAACTTCGCGGCGGCGGCGCAGAACTTCGCGGACCTGATCCACGGCGGCATCGAGCTTGCCGGAGTACGCAAGGAAGCGATATCCGAGTTCGTAGCTGCTGGGGTACAACTTCATAAAAGTGTAATACGGGATGACGGTGCGACGGTCTTCATCGTCGGTGCCGAAACCGTTGGGCGGTTTCTCGAACACTCCCACGACCAGGTAGGTTGAGCCATCCACCAAAATTTCCTTGCCCATGGCATCTTCAATGCTGGGGAAAAAAGTGGTCGCGACATTTTCGCCGATGACCACAACATTTTCGCGATGCTCGTTTTCGGCCGCGGTGAAGAAGCGTCCGGCTTTCATGGTGGCGTTGGAATAGACGGTGAGATAAGCGGGGAAAGTGCCGCGAAAATCAGTGCCCTCGATTGTCATGCCCTGATAGCGCGCGGTGTGAGATAGCTGCCACTGGAATGCGGACACGGCGATCTCTTTGATTGCGGGGCAAAGCTGGCGGATGGCAATAGCGTCTTCCAGAGTGAGCGGCTTGCGCAGCTTTTCGTCCTTGGGACGACGGCCGTTTTGCGGGCCTTGGTCGAAACGCGAAACGAAAGCGGTATCAATTCCTTCGGAAACGATTTCGTCCTGGATGGTCTGGCGAAAACCTTGCACCAGGCCAACGACAAGGATGATGAGCGCGACGCCGATCATCACGCCGAGGATGGCGAGGAAGCTGCGCAGCTTGTGCTCGCGAACCGTGTCCAGCGCGAGATGGAGATTTTCGCGAAAGTCACTTTGCATTTGCTTGTCCTAGGTCTCCGCCCGCAGAGCTTCGATGGGGTCGAGCCTGGCGGCGCGCATCGCCGGATAAATGCCGAAAAACAGGCCGACGGCAGTGGAAAGAACCAGCGCGACGAGTATGGAAAAAAATGGCGTGGAGATCGGGATCGGCGAAAGCACGCGCACGAGCTGGCTGACGGCCACAGCGGCGACTACACCGAGAAATCCGCCCAGTCCCGCGAGGACGGACGATTCGACCAGAAATTGCAGGATGATGTGACGGCGGCGCGCGCCGAGCGATTTGCGCAGGCCGATTTCGCGGGTGCGCTCGGTGACGCTGGCGAGCATGATGTTCATGATCACCACTCCGCCGACTACCAGGAATACGGAAGTGATCCAGATGGCGATGCCGAAAGCGTTGCCGGTGATGCGATTCCACAGACCCATGATCGAGGTGGGGGCGATAATGGCGAAATTATCTTCGGTCTGATACGCCAGATGGTGGCGCGAGCGCAGAATCATGCGGGCTTCATCCTCCGCGGCATCCATAAATTCCGGGCCGCGCGCCTGCACGAAAAACACGATGGAGTCCTGCGCCGTGAGCCACTCCTTGCGGTAAGTGCCCAGCGGAATCATCACGAAATTATCCTGCGGCTGGCCGAGCACGTTGCCTTTGGGCGTGGCGACACCAACGATCGTGTACTGTCCCTGGCCGGCGCGAATTTCTTTTCCCACCGGATCGGTGCCTGGAAATAATTTATTGGCGACGTCGGTGCCGATGACGCAAACGCCGGCGCGATGGTCCTCGTCAATATCGGTGAGCAGGCGGCCGTTGGAGACGTCGATATCGCGGATGGAAGCGAAAGTGGGCGTAGCGCCGATGATCATCACGTCTTCGCTGAGGTCGTTGCCGTGGCGTACGTCAGCAAAGGTTCTCATTTGACCGGCGATGGTATCGGCGAGCTTCATGCCGTTGCGCAGGGCTTCCAGATCCTCCATGCCGAGCGTGGGGCGTTTGCGCGCTTTGAACCATTCCTGCTGGTTGGTAACGATGCCGATGCGGTCTATGACGAAAGCGTTGGCGCCCAGGTTGGCGACTTTATCGGCGACGTAAACGTTGAGGCCGTTGAGAACGGAGATGACGGCGACGAGGGTGGTGACGGCCAGGATCACGCCTAGCAGGGTCAAGAAAGTGCGGAGTTTGTGTGCGCGCAGGGTATCGAGCGCGATCCAGACGGTTTCGCGCAGAGCGGCAAGGGTCTGCCGAGCTTCGGATAGGGAATAGGAGGACTTCATGTCTGTCACTATATTAGACGGATATGGGGTGGGAAAAACTTCAGGTTACGGATAATTTTTTGACGCGCGAAATGCGGAGGAGCCGGTCTGGGACTGCGTTTACGGGCGGCGGTATCGGCGGAGGATTCGGGTAGAATCGAAACTGCAGACTATTCTATGGCGCCGCGCATCCCATTCACGGGCACTTCCAACATGGCGAAAGGACTTACGGCATCGAGTCTGGCTGCGGCGCTGGCGCTGGCGAGCTTGGCGGGGGCGTCGAGCCGATTGGTTCCGCGGCCTGCCGAAGATTCGGGCTCAGAGGGCAGTCGCTTGGCGCGCCAACAAGCGGGCAGCCAATCCGGGGCGGCGCGGCCTCCTACGGATGCGGAAGTCGCGGCTCGCGCGAAAGTGCTGTTGGAGCACCAGCACGCCAACGACGAAGCGTTGGAACAATTCGAGCGAGTAGAGCATCACGTGGATCGCACGGCGGGCACGACGCCGCGAGTGCTCGACGATAAAACTTATCGCGTAGTGCCCACCGGCACCGGCACGATGAAACTGCTGCTGAAGGAGGGCGAGCGGCCGGTGGATCCGGCGGAATATCGCAAGCAGCTGGTGGCGTGGGAAGAGTTGCTGGAGCTGATGCTGAAGCCCGAGGATTCCAGAACCAAGGCGGCGTACGCGAAATGGCAAAAAAGAAAGGACGAGCGCAAGGAACTGCTGGATGCGACGCACGAGGGTTTCGTTACTACATGGGTTGGGCAGGAAACTTGCAACGGGCGTTTGTGCGATGTGTACGAGCTGCAGCCGAATCCGAATTTTCATCCGCACACGCTGGTGCAGGACGTGCTGACGCGCGTGACGGGGAAGATCTGGGTGGATCGCGACGCCAACCAGTTGGTGCACGGAGAAGCGCACGTGATGCGCGACATTTCGTTTGGCGGCGGGATACTGGGGAAACTTTATCGCGGCGGAGTATTTTTTATGCAGCAGCAGGAAGTCGCTCCGGGAATATGGCTGCCCACGCGCTATCAGTACGATTACACAGCGCGTAAATTCCTGTTCACGTTCGAAGAGCATCAGTACATCGAAGCGAGCCAGTATCGCCGCGTGGGACCACCCAAACAGGCGCTGGCGATCGCGCAGAACGAATTGGCCAGCGGCAAAGCCCCATACGGCGACCCGTAACTTTTCGGTCCATCCCGGGTTCAACCACATAGCGATGGGCGCACAATAGAACGAGTGCAGCTCTGTACCCTTCCGTTCAATTGATCGTCGGCGTGTGAGGACTTTGCTGCTCGGAGCTTGCTGGTCACTTATAGGTAACTCACTGGCCACCTGCTGCTCGCTTACAGATCGCTCATAGGTAGTTCTTCGAGGAGGCTTTATGAATAGGCGAACGCTGCTGATTGTTGCGGCCTCGGCTCTTGCGGCAGCTGTTTCCCTGCCAGGATTGGCGCGCGCGCAAGGTGGTGCTGCGGGCCAAGCGGCTCCAGCGGGAGATGCAGCGACACCAGCGGCGGTTCCAGTGCAAGCCAGCAGGTCTGCCACAGCCAACGCGAACGGCACAACTTCGGCGAGTGCTACGACAGCGTCAACGCCCGCGAAGAAGGTGTGGACCAACGAAGACATGGGCGACGTCCACAAGAATTCCGTGATTTCCACGTTTTCAGCAGCGAGCAGCAAAGCGGCAAACGCGAAGCCCGCAGCAAATGCCAAGGGCGGCAAAAACGCCAAGCAATATCAGAACGAAATCACGAGTTTGCAGGCGAAGCTGCCGCCGCTGGACGAGCAGATCGCGGAATTGCAAGCGACGCTGAACGGCGACACGGTGAATTCCACGCGGCACTTCACCGGGACAAAGATTGACGACTGGCGCGAGGAATTGGCGCACCTGCAAAAACAGCGCGAGGACATTGTGGCGAAGATCAGCGCGCTGCAGGACGAAGCGCGGCGCAACGGCGTGCCCGAGAATCAGATTCCCGAGTAGGCAGCGAAGGATCCAAAAGCAAAAGCGGGTCCCGAGCTCGCGACGGGGACCCGCCTTTACAGACTGCGAGCTCTAATGCGCGGCTGCGGCGATTTCCTTTTCGATGGGAGCGCCGACGAGATTGCCCCACTCGGTCCAGGAACCGTCGTAATTCTTCACGTTGCCAAATCCCAGCAAATATTTCAGCACGAACCAAGTGTGCGAGCTGCGTTCGCCGATGCGGCAGTAAGCGATCACTTCTTCGGCGCCGTTAATTCCCTTCTTGCCGTATAGCTCTTTCAACGCGTCCGCGGATTTGAAGGTGCCGTCTTCATTGGCGGCTTGAGCCCAGGGGATACTGGCCGCACCCGGAATGTGTCCGGCGCGTTGCGCGGTTTCGGAAAGTCCCGGAGGCGCGAGGATTTTGCCGGTGAATTCGTCCACGGAACGGACGTCCACCAACTGAGCGGCCTTCTTCTTGTCGAGGAAGGCGTAAACATCTTCCTTGCGGGCGCGGATGGATTCATCGGGGCCGGTGGCGTGGTAGGTGGTGGGCGTGATTTTGGGCGCGTCGGTGGTCAACGGGCGTTTTTCCTCGACCCACTTTTTGCGACCGCCGTTGATCAGGCGAACGTCTTTATGGCCGTAATATTTCACCTGCCAGAAAGCGTAGGCGGCGAACCAATTGTTGTTATCACCATACAGAAGGATGGTGGTGTCGTTGGAAATGCCGGAAGCGCCGAGCAGTTTTTCCAGCGCGGATTTATCGATCAGGTCGCGGCGGATGTTGTCCTGCAGCTGCGATTGCCAGTTCCAGCCGATGGCGCCGGGAATGTGGCTCTGGTCGTAAGCAGTGGTGTCGACGTCCACTTCGACCAGGCGGACTTTCGGATCGTTCAGATGGTCGGCGGCCCACTGGGTGGTCACCAAAACTTCGGGGTGCTTGTAGTCAGTCATTTGCTGTCTCCTCGTTGTTGGTCGATCTTCGAAATTAGATTTTCGTTGCGGGAACCGTTGCAAAAACTCGGGCACAAAATAAAAAACCCACCTGCCTGGGATGCTCCCGGCGGTGGGTGGGGAATTACTGGGCTAGATTGCGATTCTTAGCTGCCTAGCCTCCCTGCGCCAGAAGACACGCGTGCGCAACACATACAACAAGAGCAAGCGCAGCACTGGCAGCAGATTTGCATAAGGCGAGGTTACACCTGAAGCGCGGGGATGGCAAACGATTCCGATAGCGGGTAGTGGGTCAGTTTCCGATTACGCGTTTTCCTCATAACTGCGATTGCAGTAAACCTTTCGGCAAGCGTTCTCCATAGTGGGAGCGTCGAATCCTCGTCCGCTGCTAAAATCGCTTCCTGCCCGCTCTGGAGAAAACACTCGGACCGGTTCCCTTGGCATGCCGGAAGCGAGATGCGGCATTCCCGCACGCTAAACGCGGTGTCTAATAAATCATGAAATTCTCTCCGTTTGTAAAAGTCATCGCCGTGGCTTCCGTTGCTGCGATTGCAACGGGGCAGGCGGCCGGATGTCAATGCGGAGCCAAGCTTCGCGGAAAGAATAACTGGGAACTCGCCCAGCTTGAGGCAAACGCCGCTACCGTGATTTTCGAAGGCATTCCCGAGCACTTGGAGTTGCAGTGGGACGTAATGCAGGCTCAAGAAGGAGCAAGGATTTCTGCAGACAATTTGGGTGCTAAGCCCAATTGCGGTCCCATGATGCTCGTCACATTTCGCGTGCAAAGAGCATACAAGGGTGCGTTGGGGCCAACCATCCAAATCAAGACTGGATTGGGTGGTGGAGATTGCGGAGCGGCCTTCGACCCCGGACTGACTTATTTGGTGTTCGCAGATGGAACGAGTCTCAGCGATTTGTACGTCAGCATGTGCAGCCCGGGCGGGTGGACCGCAGGCGGCAACGTGGCAACCGAGTTGCGCTATCTCCGGAAAGAACAACCGATTGCAAGAGACCTGTTAATTTCCCAATCGCGGACCCCAGCCGAGTATGCGGCGCTAGACGCACAAAGGCGCCGTGACGCCGAGGAATTCCGAAACCGCTATGCGGCAGCGACGGGGAAAATCTGCGGTAAGGTCTTGGCGGAAAAGGCAAGCGATGGGAATACCGGAATCCTCTCATTTCTTTCCACCGTGGGCTACTCTCCGGCGCAGCATCCGACCGCCAATATCAATCCGGACGGTTCGTTTTGCTCGGGATTTCTAGCTCCCGGCAAATATTATCTGTATTTCGCAAGAGGGTCAGCCGAAGCTCCGACGTCAGCAATCTACTATCCGGGTGTGGGGGAGCAAAACAAGGCCACGAAGGTTGCAGTCACGGCTGGTCAGACCGAAACAAGCATCGCCTTCAAGATTCCCGTGCAGAAAGGGTATTCGGTGCGGGGCCTCATCTCCACCAACGACAAGTCAGGACTCGACGCGCGGAGCGTTTCTGTGTCTCTCATTGGTCTGGATGGCGATGCCTATCTGCTCGCGTATAGCCAACCAATCGACTTCCGGGGTTCCCTTCCTCTTCCGAATGTAAAATACTTTGAAATCGAGAATGTTCTTCCGGGCCGGTATATAGCCTATGTGACTGTCCTGGGGCCGGGCTGGTATACGAAGAAGGAAGAAGTAAATGTCACGACGCACATGAAATTTATTTCTCTTCAATTAGAACACACAAACTGAACAGACGTACTCGTGCAATGGGTTATGCTCGATTAACGCGGTGATCTCAATGGGTCGACGCAACCATAAGCTTGAACCCGCCTGGCATTGAAAACAAAAGCCAAAATCGCTTGTTAGGCTGAGACCAGTCGGAACGTTACTCTGGATGGGTTTTGATCGAGTACAGCTAAACGGATGACTCTCCTGTCGAAGCAATGCCTAATCAATGCACTGCATTGTGTTGCGTCGACCGGTTGAGCTGGCAGCGTTTATCAGGCACTAGCCGCACAGTGAAACGATTCCCCCGTCCATCATCCTTGGCTCTTAAATTCGATCGACAACAGAGTCATATCATCCTGCTGGCCTTCTCCCTGGGGATGTCCTGACCAGCGAGACAACTCATCGAGCACTGAATCGGCCAGCCGTTCGGCTCCAGGATGATGGTCCGAGTCCAGAAACCGCTTAAAGCGGTCTGCTCCAAACATCTCGTCTAACGGGTTGCTCGCTTCCAAGATTCCGTCGGTGTAGAGGACGGCCTTATCGCCAGCTCGGACGGGCAACTGCAATACTGAGTAAGTTTCTTCGGGGAAATGACCTAGAAAGAGCCCGTTCTGCAGAACCTCTGAGGTGCTCCTGGTTGACGCGCTCCATAGCAGTAGCGGTGGGTGTCCCGCTCCAGCGTAGCTGATGGAGTTTTTTTCCATGTCCACGAATACGTATGCCGCCGTGACGAAATGGTTTGTGAATTTCCCGCACAGCGCTCGATTCAATCCCGCGAGTACGCGGCCGGGTTCGGAGGCATGACCTAACTGAGCGGTGAGGGCTACCTGGAGCATGGACGCGATCAGCGCAGCCGGCAGCCCGTGCCCGGAAACGTCTGCGATCAGAATGCCCACATGCTGTTCGTCCACAATGATGAAATCGTAAAAATCGCCCGCGACCGAACTCATGGGGAGATAGCGAGCTGCAATATCCAGGCCTCTGATCTTGGGGGTTTCGCGCGGAAGAATTGCCAACTGGATCTGTCGCGCCATTTCTAGCTCATTGTTGATCGCCAACAGTTGCTGGGCGAGTTGCTGGCTGGTTGCGCGCAGTGTCAGGTGCGTCCGGACGCGGGCCTTCACCACGGTGGGCGAAAAGGGTTTGTGAACGTAATCCACGGCGCCCACTTCGAACCCCCTGGTCTCGTCCTCGGATTCTGTCTTCGCCGTGAGGAAGATCACCGGAATATCCCGCGTCTGCGGATCCGCCTTTAACCGGTTGCACACCTCGTACCCGTCCATGCCGGGCATCTCGATATCTAATAGGATGAGCGCGGGCAGCGGCTCGATTTTCACCAACTCCAGGGCCCGTACGCCACTGGTGGCAACACGGATTTTGAACTCATCCCTGAGAATTGCCTGCGCGATGTGAATATTGGCAGCGGTATCGTCCACCAAGAGGAGGACTTGTTTGTCTGCTTCACCGCTCATCGTGATAGCCACCATGAATGTATAAACGTTCGATTTCGCTGAGTTTTTGGAGCGCCGATTCAAAATCGAAATTATGTATAGCTGCGCCCAGTGCGTCCAGTCGTGGCTTGTCCACAGATTCGGCCGTGGCATCGGTGAGAGCGGAGAACGCTTCTGCGGCGTCGCCATCACTTGCATCGAGCAATTCCCGAAGGCGTGCAGCTGCGGACGCTGCTTTCTGAGGGTCGAAGCGCCGATTTGCTTTACTTCTCGCGCGAACGGGGGCGGCGATCGGTAGCGCGTGCTGGATGGCGTGAATTTGATGCGTGACAACGGACGTGAATGCGCTCAGCAGCTTCGGCACTGCGGAATCCCGCTCACGAATGGCCTGTTCCAAATTATCGGCCGAGGTATAGATCTTGCCGATGCTCAAATTGCCAGCGACTCCCTTCACCGTATGGGCAATGTGTGCGGCTTGCGTCGGATCCCCACTCTCGAGTGCGGTTGCTATTTGCGTGCCTACGTCAAGATAGTCTTTTGCGAACCGCATCAGCAGGTCTCGATACAGCCGGCGATTGCCAGCGGCGCGTTTCAGACCGTCGCGCACGTGAACGCCGTCAATTTTGGGAATCACGACCGCCGCCGGCCTTGCCGGCCGGGGTTTGGTGCCCGAAGGCGGCGCCTGCCGTGACTTGGTCCAGCGGGCCAAGGTCGTAAACAGCGCATCGGGGTCAATGGGCTTGCTTACGTGGTCATTCATCCCCGCGTCCAGGCAACGCTGTCGCTCCTCAACCAAGGCATGTGCGGTCATTGCGATAATCGGCAAATTCTGAAGCCGAGCCTGGGCCCTAATACGGCTCGTCGCAGTGAAGCCATCCATGTCCGGCATTTGCAGGTCCATGAAAACAACGTCGAACGGCGGGGACCCTTCGCCTTCTGTCAGGATTTTCACGGCCTCGACACCGTCATTGGCAATCCTCACGGTGGCTCCCACGCTCTCCAGAAGTTCGGTCGCTATTTGCTGATTCACTTCGTTGTCTTCGACAAGCAGAATCCGCGTGCCAGTGAAGTGTGGCGAACCAGTATCTTCGCTCTTGGACTGCGAGCGGCTGCGCTTCTGTCCCACAGCCGCCAAAAGTTCCACCAAGGTGTCATACAACAGCGATGGGGTTACCGGCTTCAATAGATAGCCGTCAATCCCCACTTGCTGCGCTTGCGTTTGCAAGTCTTCTCGCCCAAAAGCAGTCACCATCACGATCTTGGGTGTGTGTTTTGAAAGTTTGCTGCGCACAATCTGGCGGCTCGCTTGCAGACCATCCATGCCAGGCATCTGCCAGTCCATCAATACCACGCGATATGGATCTTGCGAGTCGGCAGAGGCTACTTTTTGGATCGCCTCCTCACCGGATGCGGCCGAATCTGCTCGCAGGGAAAATCCGCGCAACACATCGCACAGGATTTCTCGGGCTTGCTCATTGTCATCCACTACCAACACGCGCACGCCCACCAGGTCCGGGATGAAACGCTTGCGCTTTGGCTCTCCCGGCCCGAGGCCGAACCAGGCCGTGAATCGAAAGGTGCTGCCGGTGCCGTGCTGGCTCTCAACCCCGATTTCTCCGCCCATCATTTCCACGAGGCGCTTGGAGATCGAGAGACCAAGTCCAGTGCCACCGTACTTTCGCGTGGTCGATGTGTCGGCCTGAGTAAATGGCCGGAACAATCGGGCGGTCTGCTCCGGCGTCATTCCTATTCCGCTGTCGCGCACGGAAAACTTCAGCTTGATTCGATCGGAGAGTTTTTCTTCCAGAGTGACTGCCACTACCACCTCGCCATGGTCGGTGAACTTCACCGCATTATTGACGAGGTTGATCAGGACCTGTCCGAGCCGCAACGCGTCGCCGACTATATTCACCGGCAGATCGTGCGGCGCGGCGATGAGAAATTCCAGATTCTTGTCGCAAGCTTTTTGGCTGACGACGGAGGACAAGTTCTCCAACACATTATCGAGATGGAAACTGGCATTTTCCATTTCCAGCTTGCCGGCTTCGATTTTTGAGAAATCGAGAACGTCGTTGATGAGGCCAAGCAGCGACTGGGCGGCAACTTTTGTCTTGTTCAGGTAGTCGCTCTGTCGTGGCGTTAACTCCGTCTTCAGAGCCAGATGCGTCATCCCGAGGATGGCGTTCATGGGCGTGCGGATCTCGTGGCTCATGTTGGCAAGGAAGTCGGACTTCATTTTGGTGGCTTCCTCGGCCAACTCCTTAGCCTGCCGCAGCGCGCGCTCGGCGTCTTTGCGCTCGGTGATGTCCACAAGCGTGAGCTGAAATTGTTTTCTCCCATGGTGGGTGAAGGTCGTCAGATGCACTTCAGCATCCCAAATCGTTCCGTCCGGGCGTTGGTGGCGCCATTCGAAGATCGAATGGCCTTTTTCCTGGCCGAGTTTGCTCCGCTTCAGCGCGGCGGTTGGGGTATCGGTACCGTCATACTGGGTGGGCGCAGAAACGTCGAGAGTGGTTTTGCCCAACATCTCTTCGCGACGGGAATAGCCATTAATCAGGGCGGCGGCTCGATTGCAATCCACGTACCGGCGGGTCTCACAGTCCAAAACGAGCATCGGGATGATGGACTCTTGGAAGAGCAGCTTGTTGTAGGATTCGCTTTCGCGGAGCGCATCTTCCGTCCGCCGGCGTTCCGTAATGTCTTCCTGCAAGGAAGCCACATATTGCGGTCTGCCCGTCGCATCGCGGAGCAAAGAGAATCGCACGCTCGTAATGACGATGCGGCCGTCGCGGCGAACCAAGCATTGTTCCCATTCGTCCTTTTCACGTTTCCCGTGGACGAGTTCGCCATATCGTTTTGCGTCCGCGGCGCTCTCATCAGGAGGAGTAATCTGATCCCACGTCTCCAAGTGGCTGAGCTCTTTCTCGGAATAACCGAGC
Source organism: uncultured Acidobacteriota bacterium (assembly GCA_963790855.1). Classification (GTDB taxonomy): domain Bacteria; phylum Acidobacteriota; class Terriglobia; order Acidiferrales; family UBA7541; genus Palsa-295. Next base: position 4,721 of record CAWBPZ010000012.1, on the reverse strand, counting down.
ATCTCTTGCAGCGCGCGGTTGGGGCTAAGTTTCTGTTCATCGATTTTAAAGACGCCGATCCCGATCTGGGCATTCTCGAAAATCGACCGGAAGAGCTGCTCGTTCTCGCGCACCTTTTCCTCGGCGCGCTTCCTCTCCGTGATATCAAGGACGGTGACGACGGCCCCCGTGATCTTCGTGCCTTCGAGAATTGGAAACGAGGAATATTCAACCGGTATCGCGGTTCCATCTCGTCGCCAGATTACTTCTGTGTCAACGCGACAGCCCTCCCCCTTCTGGAACGCTCGGAAGACGGGACATTGATCTACGGGATAAATGGAGCCGTCCGGCTTGTGGTGATGTACCAGATCATGCATATTCCGGCCCAGCGCATCTTCCGGTCGGTAGTCAATCATTTCGCAAGTAGCCCGATTGATGAATGTGCAGTTTCCCCGCAGGTCTATCCCGTAGACGCCTTGACCTGTGGATTCCAACAACATTTGCATCTGCTGCGCGACGCGATCTCGTTCCTGTTGCGCTCGCTTGCGTTCCGTAATGTCTTCGGTTAAAGACGTAACGTACTGCGGCTTGCCCGCAGCGTCGCGCAACAACGAGAACCGTGCGTTTGCTACGACGATGCGACCATCGCGGCGAACAAAGCGTTGTTCCCATTCATCCGTGTCACGCTTTCCCTGGAGAAGAGCCGCATATCGTTCCTTCCCGAGAGTTTGTTCATCGGGATGAATGATCTTGTCCCAATCATCCAACCGGCTCAGTTCTTGCTCGCTGTAACCCAACATTTCTTGGAATGCGCGGTTGGTGAATATCGCATGACCGTCAATACTGAAGAAGCTGATTCCGATCTGGGCATTTTCGAAGATCGAACGAAAAAGCTGGTCGCCTTCGCGCAGGGCGGCCTGCGCATGCGGATGTGGGCCACGAATGCTTTTTACATTCTGCGCGGCAGCTGGTTGCCCTCGCTTGCCCCGCGCGTCTTTCGTCGTCACTGACAAGCTCCGATACGGTTCGCTGCAGGATTCCTTGCAATCACCTGCGCCTGCATGCTCACGAAACCGCTGTCACTGGTTTGGCGGCGTATGCTGATAAGCCGCGTCATAGCCACATTTACACGTGGGAGTTCCGGTCGGCGCTCGCCACTTCCAGAGCAGCCAGACACAGAATCCTGAACAACGCTATCTCATTTGGACCTCAACGGTATTGTCACTAATGACAGTGTGAACCCTTACGGCGGGAACTTCTTCGTTATGGGGACATGCGCCCCTAGATGAACATTCACACTTGGGCTGAACCAGAGCGCCCGTGAAAGGCGACCAGCAAATTGGTTCGGCTCATGATCCATCGTGGTGTGCAGATAAGTTCTCTCGCGCAGGGTTCGACTGCTTAAGAGGAAACAGGCCGTGGCAGACGGGCGGGAGTCGAATCTAGAAGCCTTGCCGCTGAAATCGACGACACCTGAAACGCTGCTGATTATGACTCAATCTGCCGTTTTTCAAGGACTGTTGTGCCCATAGATAAATCGGCGTTTTTTTACGGCTATTGGTCAACTCCCGATTGGTGACGTAACCAGTCAAGTCCTGTTCCAGAACTTCAGATGTCAGGTTAGGGCAGCGTTAATCACTGGCCGTCTAAATAGCCGCGGTCCGATGGAAAGGGACGCCAGCGAAGTCTCTCTCAGCGTTGCAGAACGGAATGGTCAGGTGTATTTTCTGATTGGCGCTAAGACAAAAGTACGAGCTCCAGGATCTTGTGCACCGGGGGCAAAATGACACAACTCCCAAGCATTCGGTTTTCACTCCGGATTCTGCGCAAACACGCGAAGCTTGCATCCATTGCTGTTTTTTCGCTGGCGATTGGGTTGGCTGCAGCGTCCGCGGGGCTCAGCACATTCCATGCCCTGTTGCTGCGGCCTCCTGCAGTTGATGATCCCAACCTGCTGCTGACGGTTTACACAGTCACGCCGAATGAACCGTTCAACCAAGTTTCGTATCCGGATTACCGGTATTATCGCGACAACAATCGTGTGTTCTCCGGCCTTTGCGCGATTCCGTTCAGCATCAACCTGCAAACGATCATCTTCGAGCAACGTGAAAAACGTGGCCTTATTAACGCCGTGTCCGACAACTACTTCGCCGTTCTCGGGGTCCAGCCGTTCCTCGGGCGCTGGTTTGCCGCAGGCGACGACAACAAAGTGACGACGTCCGCCGTGCTGAGTTACGGCTACTGGCAATGGCTTGGGGCCGATCCGAACATTATCGGCAAAACTCTCAAGATAAATAGCGTTCCGCTTACTGTTGTTGGAGTAGCGCCGCGGGGTTTTGTGGGAACTATTCTGAGCGATGTTCCCGACCTTTGGCATACGCTTTCCGCAACGACCGCGATCTCTCACCAGACTTATGACTGGTTCGCAGATCGCACCAATCACTCTTTTAGTTTGATCGGGCGCATGAAGCCCGGCGTCACGCGCCAGCAAGCTCTTGCGGAGATGCAAGGATTATCTCGCCAGCTTGCCGTCACTTATCCGGAAACCAACAAGGACCGGATTGCCGCGCTGACGGAAACGAGCATGCTTCCACCGAACGCAATGTCCGGCGCGAAGTTGATGGGCGGGCTCATGCTGGCGGTTGTTGCACTGGTGCTGTTTGCCGCCTGCGCCAACGTGGCCGACCTGTTACTGGCACTGGCCGGCGCACGACGGCAAGAAATCCTGATACGTGCGGCCCTCGGCGCCACTCGCATGAGTCTCGTTCGCCAGCTTCTTGGCGACAGCTTGGTGATTTCGGTGATGGGGGGAGCGGTTGGCTTGGTACTTGCTTCTTATGGCCTCAGACGCTTGATCGATTTCAAGCCATTTTTTCCCGGACTCGGCGTATTGCCGATTACTTTGGACTTCCGGCCTGACCTCACGGTTATTGCTGTGATGGTCGCGGTCGTTTTCCTTGTGGGACTGTCCACAGGCTTGCTGCCTGGCCTGCACGCTTCTACGCCTAATCTCGCGGCTGCGCTCAATGGAGAGATCGTCATCGGCGGAACGCGCAAAGGCCGCATGCGCAATTTACTCGTGGTGGTGCAGGTCACCGCTTGCACCGTGGTTCTGATTGGAGTCGGTCTTTGCCTGAAGAGCCTGCATAATTTGCAGCAAGTAAAACTGGGATACTCCGCTCGCAACATCGCGCTGTACGCAATCGACGACCTACAAGTCAATGGTTACTCAGAACAACAGGGGCGTGCGCTATTCGAGCGGCTTCGCGCGGATGTAGGTCAGGTACCCGGTATCAAGTCCATCAGCTTTGGGGACACGATCCCGTTTTCAGGCGGGATCAACACCAACGAGGTGCACATCACAGGTGTTCCCGATGACAATGAACACCGAGTGCCCGTCGGCTTCGGTGTTGTGGACAGCCAATATTTCTCTACCCTGGGAATCCCAATTCTGGCAGGGCGCGTGTTCGCCGCTTCGGACACGGCGAAATCTCCGGAAGTCATCGTGGTCAACCAGACGATGGCAACAAAATATTGGCCGAATCAAAACCCGGTTGGCAAAATGGTCCACATTGAAAATGGCAACCGCCACGCTACCGTGGTAGGCGTCGTGGGAGACATCAAGTACTCCGACATTGACGAGGCCCCGCAGCCTTTCATGTACCACAGCCTGACCCAAAATTATCCATCGGGCATGTATTTGCTGGTACGCACGCAGGGTGATCCGTCCCAGTGGACGGAAACGATTCTGGAGAAGGTGCGCAGATCGGCCCCGGAATTAGGCGTTATGAGTTTCACGATTGCACAATGGCATCAATTCGCTTTGTACGTCCCACGCCTGGCGGTGATTTGTACCAGCGCATTTGGACTGCTGGCATTTGTGCTGGCAGCCGTGGGACTTTATGGTGCGGTCTTCTATTCGGTTAGTGAACGGACGCGAGAGATGGGGATCCGCGTCGCGCTTGGCGCGTCTCCGCGGGACTTGTGGAAATTGATCCTGCATCAAACGAGTGCCGTGACCATTATCGGAATCTTCCTCGGAATCGCTGGCGGGATCGGTGCAAGCGTGTTGGCCCGATCGCTGCTTTATCAAATACAGCCGATCGAATGGTCTGTCTTTCTCGGAGCGGCATTTACGATGCTGGCGATGACGGTCGTTATTGCCTATTCAGCCGCACGTCCCTGGATGCGGGTGGATCCGATGCAGTCTGTTCGCCACGTGTAGGGCGTTCAGCAACTTCCAGTTTTATCTTTGCACGAATGTAACTTCAGTAACCGAGCGCCCGAGTAACTCGTGGTAAGTTCATTCCTGACCGCAATCGAAATACTTTCCTTGTGCACATCCATGCCGATATACTTTTTGCTATCCATATAGAGGTGCTCCTTTCTGAAGTGGGTTCGAGCCGACACTCCAAACCTGCTCCAAGGGGGGCGTTCCTTTATAATGCGTTTGAACGTAGTCGCTGGCGCGACGGACGCTTCGCGTGCTATCCTCTTTAGGTCATGCCGCAAGGTAGAGCTTTTAACTGCGATTTTCGCTTTTCTCTGATTTTCCTAAGCCACGCAAAATCAATACACTACAGGGGAAATAAGATTCAATTCCCATAGCCGTTAGATCGGTGCAGCCACTAGCCCGCATCCGCCGCAACCGCCAGCGCCCACCTTCAAACGGCTCTATCGAACGCGCGCGGAGCACCTCGCCCGGACTCCACGCTTCTGTGAAAACGCGCCTCCGATAGAGC
>CAWBPZ010000011.1:0-149435 GCA_963790855.1 uncultured Acidobacteriota bacterium | reverse complement strand
ACCCGCTACGGAAACGGTGAAATCGAGTGGCGGACAAATAGTGGAAGTAACAAACGGGAGCAGGTCAATAAGTTAGATGGTAGGCCCGTGCGGGCTCGAACCGCAGACCTCCACCGTGTCAAGGTGGCGCTCTAGCCAACTGAGCTACGGGCCTACTGACTGCTCACAATATTAACACAGCCGCGGTGCCCTGCTCGCCCGTCGCGGCTACTGGTTCTTGATTACTTCGCCGCCCTTCATCACGAAGCGCACGTTTTCCAGCACCCGCACATCCGCCAGCGGGTCGCCTTGCACGGCCACGATGTCCGCATACTTTCCAGTCTCGAGCGTCCCCACACGGTCTGACCATCCGATCAGATCCGCCGCGTTCACCGTCGCCGCCTGTATCGATTGTAGCGGCGTTAACCCCATCGAAACCATTTTGGCGAACTCGTGCGCATTCAATCCGTGCGGATACACCGCAGCGTCCGTGCCAAAAGCCACTTTCACTCCTTCCTTGAACGCATGCGAAATATTCTTCTGCGCGATGGGCAGCACGGTCTTTGCCTTCTCGATCATGCTAGGCGTCAATCCCAGCGTCTGCAAATTCTCCGTCAGCCAGTCTTCCAGGTACACAGTAGGGACGAGGTACGTGCCGTGCTGTTTCATCAGTTGGATGTCTTCATCATTGATGTAGCTGCCGTGCTCGATCGAATCCACGCCGGCCAGCACCGCGTACTTGATGCCCGTGGCGCCGTGTGCGTGCGCCGCCACTTTGCGGCCCAGTCCATGCGCGGTGTCCACGATTGCCTTCATTTCTTCGGGGCTATACTGCGCGAGCGCGGGATTGTCGCCTTCGGAGAGCACGCCGCCCGTTGCCATGAACTTGATCACGTCCGCGCCGTACTTGATGTCCTCGCGCACTTTCAGCGTGACGCCATCCACGCCGTCCGCTACACCGTCATCCGACCAGTGATATTGCGGCCCCAAGAAATTATTGTCCGCGTGGCCGCCGGTGATGCCCAGCGCGGGTCCGGACACCAGCATGCGCGGCCCCGGGACGTCGCCAGCTTTGATCGCGTCGCGTAGGGCGATGTCGGAATATCCGTTGGCACCCACGTTCCGCACCGTCGTGAATCCAGCCTCGAGCGTCACACGGGCATTGCGTGCGCCCGTGAGAGCCATTCGCGGATACGATGCATGCAGCCCTGCCGGACCGGAATCGTACGGCGTCATCGTCAAATGCGTGTGGCAGTCGATCAACCCGGGGAGCACTGTGGCGTTCGAGAGGTCAATCATTTTCGTGCCGGCCGGCAACTGGCCGGAAATTTCCGCGGTCTTGCCGATCGCCTTGATGCGATCGCCTTCGATCCAGATCGTCTGATCGCTTAGATAATTCCCCGTGCGTACATCGAGCACTTTTCCCACGTGAATTGCAACTTCAGCGGGCGCCGCGCTCTTCGGCGTTTGCGCGGCGCAGACGAACGCCATGCTTGCAAATAAAAAAACAGGAATTCCCAGACGCTTCATCCCTATGCCTCCCGATTTCATCGCTGACTTCGCAGCGCGTGGGATTGTATCCCTCTCGCGCGAAGTTTTCCGGCAATATTTTCCTTTCTCGCGTCCCACTGCCGCGGCAATCACTTGCGCTGGAAATTTACTGCAATTAATTTTGCGCAAGGCTTGACACGCGCGGCAGATGCTGTATGATTATGCAGTGTTATGCATAAATGTGCATAATCAAACATGGGCGCTCATAAAAAATTCCGGCAAGGTCAGATCCTGAAGCTCCTCACAGGCGAAGCGGTCGCCAGTCAGGATGATCTGCGCCGCCAGCTCATTCACCTGGGCGTCCGCGTCACCCAAGCCACGCTTTCGCGCGATCTGCGCGAATTGCGTCTGGTGAAAACGGTAGATGGCTACAAGCCGCTCGCCGCCGCGAAGGCCGACGATGCGCCGCCGGTTCCCGCTCTCGCGCGCGCTCTAAAAGAATTCTTGCTCGATATACGCCCCGCGCAGAATATGCTCGTGCTCAAGACTCCTCCGGGAGGCGCGCAGCCTCTTGCCGCCGCCGTGGACTCTGAACATTGGCGCGAAGTTGCCGGCACGCTCGCGGGCGACGACACTGTTCTAATCATCACGCCGTCGCGCACCGCTCGCGGCGCTATCCAAAAACGCGTGGAGGAAATGCTGCGATGACAGACCCGTTACGGGTCGCCGTCGTCGGAGCAACGGGCTACGCAGGATTTGAGCTGGCCCGCCTCCTTCTTCGGCACCCAAAAATCGAAAAGCCGGTTTTTTATCTCCGCGATGGCCATGCTGGCGTGCGCTGCCTCACGGAGCTGTACCCGCAGCTGCGCGGTTGGGGCGAAGCGCCGTGCAAACCGCTTTCCGTCGAAGGCATCGCATCGAGCGGCGCGCAGGTCGTCTTTCTTTCGACGCCTCACGAAGCATCACTCGAACTCGTGCCCGCGCTTCTCGCTGCGAATCCCGCTCTTCGTATCGTGGACCTCAGCGGAGCGTATCGTTTCCGCGCTGCCGAAACTTTCGCGCACTGGTACAAGCTCGCTGCGCCGGATTCCGCAACGCTCGCGGAGGCGGTTTACGGCTTGCCGGAACTTTATTCCGACGCGCTCCGGAATGCGCGGGTCGTCGCCAATCCCGGCTGCTATCCCACCTCTGTGATTTTGGGGCTGCGGCCTATGGTGGAAGCGGGCTGGATCAACACGGAGCGTGGGATCGTCTGCGATTGCAAATCCGGCGTCAGCGGCGCAGGCAAGGAACCGAAACGCGAAACCCACTTCGTGGAAGTGAATGAAAATTTCCGCGCCTACGGACTGTTCACCCACCGCCACACGCCCGAAATCACCGAGCACAGCGGCTTGGCGCAGGAAAATTTCATTTTTACGACGCATTTGCTGCCGGTCGAGCGCGGGATTCTCTCTACCTTGTACATGTGGCTGAATCCTGCTCGCCGCGCGGATGAAATTGAAGCCCTCTACCGCAAGTACTTCGCGGCGTGGCCGATGGTTCGGGTCTTCCCGCACGGGCGCTTGCCGGAACTGCAGCACGTAACCCACACCAATTTCTGCGACATCGGATTCGCGCTCGACCCCGCGGGCGAACGTCTCGTCGTCGTCTCCTGCCTGGACAATCTGGGCAAAGGCGCGGCAGGCCAGGCAGTACAAAACATGAACCGGATGTGGGGCTACCCGGAAACGGCAGGTTTACTATGAGACTCGTAATCAAAATTGCAGGCGCGCTGCTGGAAAGTGAAGAAACCGTACAGACCATCGCGCGGCAAATCACTGAGCTCGCACGCGCCGGCCATGAATTGCTGGTGATTCACGGCGGCGGAAAAATTTTCACCGCGACTCTCGCGCGCATGGGCATCTCCAGCCGTTTCGTCAGCGGGCTGCGCGTCACCGATCGCGAAACGCGCGACGCTGCGGTGATGGTTTTCGGCGGCCTGCTCAACAAGCGTCTTGCGGGCGCGATTTCCCTCGCCGGCCAGCCCGCCGTGGGCATCAGCGCTTCCGATGCAGCGTGTTTTCTCGCCGAACCCATGCAGCTCGATGAACGCGAAGGCAGCCTCGGTTTCGTCGGCTATCTCACCGAAGTGAATGTGGATTTTCTGCGTTCCCTGTGGCGCTCCGGCATCGTCCCTGTCGCTTCCTGCCTGGGCCTCGGCGCCGACGGCGAGCTTTACAACATCAACGCAGACCACATGGCCGCTGCCGCCGCGGAATTCATTCGCGCTGATCGCTTGATTTTCCTCACCGATGTCGCAGGCGTGCTCGACGGCCAAAAAGTTCTGCGCGCCGTGCGTGGCGGCGAAATCGAGCAACTCATCCGCCAAAACAAAGTTTCCGGCGGCATGATCCTGAAGCTCGAAGCCGCCAAACGCGCTCTTTCAGGCGGCGTCTCCGAAGTGCGCATCGTCGGCGGCACTGTTTCGCGCGCGCTGCTCTCTGCTGTGAATGGCGCGCGTTGCCCGGGCACGCGCGTTCTGCCCATCGTTCATGCGGCTGCAAAGGCCGCTCACGGAGCACCCTGTTGAACGGGTTGAAAATGGCGCGCAAAAAAAATCCGGCGAAAGGGAAGCCGCTCTCTCCCGCGCAAATCCGGGGTGCAGAGGCGCGTTACCTCATGAACACCTACCGGCGTCCTCCGTTGGTGTTCACGCACGGCCGTGGCTGCCGCCTTTACGATTCGCAGGGGCGCGAATATCTCGATTTCCTCGGAGGCATCGCCGTTAACGCGCTCGGCCATGCCCATCCGCGGCTGGTGCGCGTGATTCGCCGCGAAGCTGGCCGCGCCATTCATCTTTCGAATCTGTTTCAGAATCCGTTTCAAGCGCCGCTCGCACGCAAACTTGTCGAGTGGTCCGGCCTCGACCGCGTATTCTTCACCAACAGCGGCACTGAAGCGATTGACGGTGCGCTGAAGCTGGCCCGCGCCTACGCTCACGCCCAGGCAAAAGCCACGAACGCCGCACCGAAAACTCGCATCCTCGCGCTGGAAAATTCATTTCACGGCCGCACCTTTGGCGCGCTTTCCATTACGTATCCAGCCAAGTATCGCGAGCCGTTCGTGCCCCTGGTTCCCGGCGTCGAATTCGTGCGCTTCAACGATGTGGCTGATCTCGAATCTAAATTCGACAACACCGTCTGCGCGCTGGTGCTCGAAACCATTCAAGGCGAAGGCGGCATTTTCCCCGTCAGCGAAGCGTTCTGGCAGAAGGCGCGCGCCCTGGCAACGCAACACGACGTCGCGCTGATCGCCGATGAAATTCAATGCGGCCTGGGACGTACCGGCCGCCACTTTGCGTACCAGAAATTCTCGACGCGTCCGGATATTCTCGCCTTAGCAAAACCTCTCGCCGGCGGCCTGCCGCTCGGCGCCATCATCGCTAACGAAAAATTCGCATCCGCGTTTGTCCCCGGAATGCACGGCACTACTTTCGGCGGTGGCCCGCTCATCTGCGCCGCGGCACTGGAATTCTTGCACATCATCGAAGACTCGAACCTGCTCGCGAACATCCGGGAACGCGGCGCCGAGCTCCGCCAAGGCATTGAAAAGCTCGCGGCCAAGTTCGATCTCATCCGCGAAGTGCGCGGCGAAGGCCTGATTCTCGGCATCGATCTCTCGATAGACGGAGCCGCGATCGTCACCGAAGCTCTGCGCGGCGGCTTGCTCATCAATTGTACGCACGAACACATCCTGCGCCTGCTGCCGCCATTCATCATCCGGCGTAAGGACGTCGCAGAATTTCTCTCGAAGCTCGAAAAGGCCCTGAAGCAAGCTGCAAAACTCAACACGACCCAAAACGCAAAATCCAAAGCGCAGCCGATCGCTCTGGCTGCCGCGAGGTAAATTTAAACATGAATACGACCGCTGCCGCCGCACCCGTCACTTTGACCAACGACCTTCTCACCGGGATGGAATGGAGCCCCGCGCAAGTCCGCAGCTTCTTGCATCTCGCTGCGGATGTAAAGGCGCATCCCGACCGTTACCGCGGTGCGCTGGCCGGTCGCTTCTTCGCGCTGATTTTCGAAAAGCCTTCTCTCCGTACGCGGGTTACGTTCGAAGTGGGTATCGCCAGCCTGGGCGGCTCTTCTGTGTTTCTCGATCACACCGTCACGCATCTCGGCGAGCGCGAATCGATTCCGGACGTCGCGAAAAGCCTGGAGCGCTGGGTAACCGGCATTGTCGCGCGCGTCTTCAAACAGGAATCACTCGACCAATTGGCTGCCAACGCTGGCGTTCCGGTGATCAACGCGCTTTCCGATCGCTATCATCCCTGCCAGGCGTTCGCCGATTTCTTCACGCTCGAAGAACGCTTCGGAAATCTGCGCGGCTTGAAAGTCGCCTACGTCGGTGATGGCAATAACACCTGCCACTCGTTACTCAGCATCGGCGCCCGCGTCGGAGCGCATGTTCGTGTCGCCACGCCCACGGGTTACGAGCCTGACCCGACTATCGTCGCTGAGGCCAAGCGCGTGGTGCGCGAAACGCGCGGCAAAATCGAAATCCTGCGCTCGCCCGCCGAAGCAGTCGCCGGCGCGCAAGCGATTTACACCGACACGTGGACGAGCATGGGCCAGGAACAAGAAGCCGCCGCGCGCGACACCGCGTTCGCCGGTTATCAAGTCAACGACGATCTCTTCGCCCATGCCGCGCCGGACGGCATCTTCATGCACTGCCTTCCGGCCCATCGCGGCTCGGAAGTCAGCGAAGCCGTCATGGATTCGCCGCGCTCCATCGTTTTCGAACAGGCCGAAAATCGCCTGCACGTGCAGAAAGCGATTCTGCTGACGTTGCTCAACTAATTTCGGCAACCAATCAAGGAGAAAGCATTGCCCAAGAAAATTGTGCTCGCATATTCAGGAGGTCTGGATACCTCCATCATTATTCCCTGGCTCAAGGAGACGTATCCCGGCTGCGAAGTGATCGCCATGATCGGCGACCTCGGCCAGCAGGAAGATCTGGAAGCAGCGCGAAAAAAAGCTCTGGCGACGGGCGCCATCTCCGCCTACGTCGAAGATCTGCGCGAGGAATTCATTACTGGTTACATCTGGCCCACGTTGCGCGCAGGAGCGGTGTACGAACATAAATATCTTCTCGGCACATCCTTCGCGCGCCCACTTCTCGCTCAGCGCCAGGTCCAGCTCGCCAAAGAACTCGGCGCCGATGCTGTCGCGCACGGCTGCACTGGAAAAGGCAACGACCAAGTCCGTTTCGAGCTGGCCGCCAAAGCACTCGCGCCCGAACTGCAAATCATCGCGCCGTGGCGCGAATGGAATATCGTCTCGCGCGAAGAGGCCATCGCATACGCGCAGGCGCACAATATTCCCGTAGAGCAGACCAAGAAAAATATCTATAGCCGCGATCGCAACATCTGGCACCTGAGCCATGAAGGCGGCGTGCTGGAAGATCCCGCGAACGCGCCCGACGAAGCCATGTGGCAATGGATCACTTCGCCCGCGAACGCGCCCGCGCAAGGGACCACCGTGGAAATCGGATTCGTGGGCGGCACTCCTGTTTCCGTGAATGGCAAAAATCTCGCGTCGGTCGCGTTGCTCGATCAGCTCAATGAAATCGCAGCCGCAAATGGCGTCGGCCGCATGGACATCGTCGAAAATCGGCTCGTCGGCATCAAATCCCGCGGCGCGTATGAAACTCCGGGTGGGACTTTGCTCGTCACCGCGCATCGCGAACTTGAATCGCTCGCGCTCGACCGCGAGACCGCGCACTACCAACAGCTGCTCTCCCTGCGCTACGCCGAAATGGTTTATTACGGCATGTGGTTCACGCCGCTGCGCGAAGCGCTTGACGCATTTTTCACGAGCGCCCAGCGCCGTGTTACGGGCTCTGTTTCGCTCACGCTTTGCAAGGGCATGGTGAACGTCGCCTCGCGCAACTCGCCGTATTCTCTCTATCGCACCAATCTCGCGAGTTTCACCATGACCGGCTACAATCCTAAAGACGCGGAAGGCTTCATCAATCTTTTTGCGCTGCCCATTACCGTGCCGCAGGAACCAACCATAGCGGCCACGCCAAAGAAAGTTCCGCAGAAGGCCAACGCCTGATGACTGCTCCGCGCGAATCGAAGATGTGGGGCGGCCGCTTTGAACGCGGCCCCGATGCGTCTTTTTACGAATTCGAGCGCTCCTGGAGCTTCGATCGGCGCATGCTTGCGCAGGAACTGGCGCTCGACCGCGCCTGGGCGCGTGCCATCGCCGCCGCGGGAATCCTCACCGAAGAAGAAGGCCAAAGGATCGCCAATACGCTCGGCGAAATTGCCTTGCGCGCGCAGGCCGATGCGGCGTGGCTCAACGCTTCACCGGCCGAAGACGTTCATCATTTCGTCGAATCCGCACTGATTGAAAAACTCGGGACGCTCGGCGCCAAGCTGCACACGGGCCGCAGCCGCAACGAAATGATCGCCACGGAATTTCGCATGTATGTGCGCGAAGCGGCTCGGGAACTCCGTCGCGCGCTGGCCACGCTGGAACGCGCCATCGCCACGCAGGCCGAAAGCAATCTGCAAACTCCCATGCCCGGCAACACGCACATGCAGCATGCGCAGCCGATTCTGCTTTCGCACTGGCTGCTGGCGCATGGCGAAGCCTTCCATCGTGACGCTGAGCGCCTCGCCGCTGCCTCTGCGCGCGCTGATGACTGTCCGCTCGGCTCCGGCGCTCTGGCCGGCTGCGCTTTTCCGCTCGACCGCAACGCACTCGCGCGTGATCTGGGTTTCTCTCGCACCACCGCCAATAGCCTGGACGCTGTCAGCGATCGCGATTTCGCGCTCGAATTTCTTTTCGCGCTTTCCACGCTGGCGATGCATCTCTCGCGCCTGTCCGAAGATTTCGTTTTATTCGCCTCGCCCGAATTCGCCTTCATCGAGCTGCCTGACGAGTTTTCCACCGGCAGCAGCCTCATGCCGCAGAAAAAAAATCCGGACGCCTGGGAGCTGATCCGCGGCAAGACCGGCCGCATCTACGGCTCGCTCGTCGCGCTGCTCACTACCTGCAAGGGACTGCCCTCCAGCTATCAACGCGATCTGCAGGAGGATAAAGAACCGCTTTTCGGTGCGCACGACCAGGCGCTCTCCATGATTCAGATTGCCGCGGCCACTCTTGCGGCCACGCGTTTCCGCGCCGACCGTCTTTGCCAGGCCGCGCAGGATCCCGCGCTGGTAGCCACGGAAGTCGCAGATTATCTGGTTACTTTCGGAGTGCCGTTTCGCGAAGCGCACGAAATCGTCGGAAAAGTTCTGCGCGCCGCCGAGCAGGAAGGAATCTCCATCCGCGAAATGCCAATGAAACGGCTGCAGGAATTCTCCTCAGCATTTGGTCCCAGCCTCACGACCGCGCTCACACTCGAATCCGCGCTCGCTCGTCGCGCCACGCGCGGCGGCACTGCACCGGGCGCCGTACGCTCCGCACTGCAGGAATTCAAAGCGCGCCTCGCCCAGCTTGAGGAAAATCCATGAGAACGCGCCGCGCGAGAATTTCCGATGCCCCTGCGATACACGCGCTCGTCGCGCATTACGCCGCGCAGGGGCTGCTGCTCCCACGTGCACCGGAGGAAATTCGCGCCAATATCGGCCATTTCATCGTGCAGGAAGATGGTCATCATGTCGTCAGCTGCCTATCGCTGGAAAGTTACGGCGTCGATCTCGCTGAAATCCGCTCCATCGCCGTGGACCCCGAAAATCGCGGCCGGGGATTCGGCGCGCGCCTGATCGCCTCCGCTCTGAACGAGGCTCGCCGCCGCGGCATCGCCCGCGTCTTTGCCGTCACGCACGCTCCACAATTTTTCGAGCGCCAGGGTTTCGCCGCAGCCGCGCGCCAGTCGCTCACCGAAAAAATCGAACGCGATTGCCGCACATGTTCCCAGCAGCGCACCTGCAAGCTCGTCGCAGTGATCGCCACGGTAATTCCGGAACGCATCACCATGCCCATCCTCGCCGATTCTGCCGCGCCGGTTCCGGCCTGCTAATCTACCGACCATGACCACGCGCCTATCCAACGCCGACGTCCCGCAAGGCTTCACTTTCGCCGCCACGCACTGTGGTCTGAAAAAGTCCAAACTCGATCTCGCGATTCTCATTAGTGAAACGCCCGCGTCCGCCGCCGCCGTCTTCACCACCAATCGCGTGAAGGCCGCGCCCGTGATCGCCTCGCAGCTGCATCTGCGGCAGTCGGCTCATCGAATGCGCGGTGTGATCGTCAATTCCGGCAACGCGAATTGCTGCACGGGCTCGGAAGGCCTTTCAGCCGCAGCCACCACGGCACTGAAACTTGCGCGCGAACTGGGCCGTCTGCACCCGTCGCAAATTCTGGTGTGTTCCACCGGAGTGATCGGCGCGCCGCTGCGCTGGCAAAAAATCGTCAACGCAATCCCGCGTCTGGTTCGCGCGCGCCATCACAACGCCCGCTCTTTCGCGGAATTCACTCGCGCCATCATGACCACGGACACGCGCCCTAAATGGGCCGCCGCCAAATGCCGCATCGGCGGCAGACAAGTGCGCGTCCTCGGCTGCACTAAAGGCGCGGGCATGATTCATCCCAACATGGCCACCATGCTCGGATTTCTTGCCACCGATGCCGCCCTTTCCCCCGCGCTGCTCTCCCGCGCATTGCGCACAGTCGTCGAACGAACTTTCAACGCCATCACCGTGGATGGCGACACCTCCACCAACGACACCGTCACGCTGCTCGCTAACGGCGAATCCGGCGCGCCCAAAATCACGAAGGCAAATGACGACTGGAAAAAATTCTGCGCCGCGCTCGAGCTCGTCTGCCAATCGCTCGCCCTGCAAATCGTCGCCGATGGCGAAGGCGCTCGGCACGTGATCGAAATCGAAGTACGCGGCGCGCCAAGCGATCGCGCCGCGAAGCAAATCGCACTCACCATCGCGAATTCGCCGCTGGTGAAAACCGCCATTGCCGGCGCCGACCCTAATTGGGGCCGCATTCTCGCAGCCGCCGGCCGCGCCGGTGTCGCATTCGATTTCGAGCGCGCCGACATTTCCCTGGCTGGCATAAAAGTCTGCCGCCGCGGCCACGAAAATCCCTTCGATGAACGCGTCACGCATCGCAAGATGCTCGCGCATTACGTTCCCATCGTCGTTTCGCTGCATTCCGGCGACGGCCGCGCGCGCGTCTGGACCTGCGATTTCACCGCCGAATACATTCACATCAACGCCAGCTATCGCACCTAGTCCGCCCAGCCCTTCCGCCATCCGCGGTTGTCCGCGGTTGTTGACTGCCGCAGGCTATTGCAGCAAGATGCTCCTGAGCAACTGGAGCGCTCGCTTCAGCCGGGTGTGGTCAGGGGGTCGCTGGCCGCGCGGCCGATTTCCTGTCTCTTCAGCCTCGTGTTTTGCGCCCGCGCACGTGCCGGACGCAAAAGGAGAGCGACCGTGAAGAAACTGTATGTGGGTAATCTGTCGTTCAAGGCCACGGAAGAGCAGATAGCGGCGCTGTTTTCGGAAATTGGAGTGCAGCCTGATTCGCTCACGCTTTTGCGCGATCGTTTCACGGGCCAGCCGCGCGGATTCGGTTTCGCCGAAATTGGCAACGACGCCGAAGCAGACAAAGCCATCGAAGCGCTCAACGGCAAGGATTTTCTGGGCCGCGCGCTGGTGGTGAATGAAGCGCGCCCTCAACGTGAAGGCGGAGGCGCCGGCGGCGGTCGTGGCGGCCACGGTGGCGGAGGCGGCGGTGGTGGACGCGGCGGTCACGGCGGAGGCGGTGGTGGCGGTGGCCGTGGAGGACGCGGCGGTGGCGGTTACGGTGGGGGCGGCGGAGGCGGCCGCGACCGCTAATTCAGTTCGACAAGATCTCTTCCACTAAAAACGGGCGCGCATGATGCGCGTCCGTTTTTGTTTTCGTAGCGCAGGATTTTCTAACATGATCTCGCCGGCTGTTTCTCCAAGAAATCTCGAGCGCCTCGCTGCAGATTTACGCGATTGCCTTACGTTCCTGCGCCAAAGCCCTACGCATCGGCGTTTCTACTTCCGTGATCTCGCCACCCTTGTACTCATAGCGCATCAGCGTCGCGCCCCGCACTCCCCGCACCACCAGCGCGGCCACATCCAATTTCGCCTCCGCCTCGGCCAAATCTTCCGCAGACGCATAGAGCGCCGGATTCTTCGGCAAAAATACCGGACAGCAATCGTGAAACGGCTCCGACGAAACATCGTAGGTCCCGATTTTTTTCGCCATCGCTATAATGTCCGTCTTATCCGTGCCAATCAGCGGCCGGAACACCACCATACGCGACGCCGCATCCACAGCCACCAAATTCCGTAAGGTTTGCGACGCCACCTGGCCCAAACTATCGCCGGTCAAAAGCGCCAAACTGCGGTCTCGCTTCGCCAAGGCCTCCGCGATGCGCAGCATCATCCGCCGGTACAGCAGTACGCGGAAATCTTCCGGCGCATAACGCACAATTTCTCGCTGAATCAATTCAAACGGCACGCGGTAAAGCTTCGCATGAAATTGATAGGGCACCAGTTTGCGCGCCAGGCCACTCGCGACGTGCAGCGAGGATTCCCCAGCCTTCGCGCCCGTCCCGTAAAAATGCACGAAGCTCAAATGCGCCCCGCGCTTCATCATGTGATAAGCCGCCACCGCCGAATCATAGCCGCCGGATAGCAAACACATCATTCGTCCCGCGGTATTCGGCGGCAAACCTCCCGCGCCGGGAATTTTTCGCGCGTAAACCAGCGCCATACTCTTGGTGATTTCCACGTAGCAGGTCATCTCCGGCTGGTTCAATCGCACACGCACACTGCGATTTTGCTCTCGCAGCCGCTCCTGCAAATGTCGCCCGATAATTACTTCCGTCTCCAGGCTGGTCGTCGGAAATCGCTTGTCGCTCCTCTTCGCACGCACCGCGAAACTTTCAAAACGCTGCGGCTCCATCTCCTCCCACGCTGCGCGGCACAATTCTTCCATGTTCCGCTCGACCGCCCGCGCCACCGCGTAGAACGCCACTCCCATCACGCGGTCCAAACGCGCCGTCACTTCCCCGAGCGACGCTCCATCGCCCAGCCACACCACCATCCGGTCGCCCGGCTGCTCGATGCGCTCCACAGGAATTCCCTGCAGCGCGATGCGCAGCGCCGTATGCAGCTTGCGCAGAAAAAATCGCCGGTTGCGGCCCTTCAGCCACAGCTCGTGATAGTGAACGACAATAATTGGATTACTCATGAAAAGTTTACGCGGCGCTCATGGAGTATGGCCTTCGCAAAAGTATAACACCCCGCTGCCGCATCCGCGGCGGCTGACCCGGCCCTCGCGCACGCACACAATCCGCCGATAACTTTCTAGCCACAACAAATCTTCGCCCGCGACATTCCACTACTTATGGGGTTATTATCGGCACCGCTCCCGTCCCTCGAGCGGCCTGGCTGGCCCGGTAATGGCCTTGCTATGCCACGAAGGTTGGACCGCAAGCTGGCGCGAAACTTCATGCTACCCAAAGCGCCCGGCGTGCATCCAATTTCAGCACCAGGGCAACATGGGAGAAAGACATGTGGAATAGACGAGACTGGGACGACTTCTTCTTGATTGTTCGCAAACGGTGGAGCGCGCATCGCCCTCCGCGTCCCGTGGATCTGTCTCATCGCAACCGCTTGGTGCCCACCGAAGGCTACAGCCTCGCCGAACTGGATCAGGCCGGCCTGAGCATCGAGCAAGCGGAATATCTCGGCCTACCCGTGGATGCCGGCCGCGTCGGCTCCTACGGTCCCAACGTCACCACGCTGCGCGAGTTCTACCGTTCCAGCCGCTCGCGGTTCTAATCTCGCATTCCGTTTGCGCTGCAAAATTCGCGAAATTCCGCTATCCCGCGCCGGCGGGCCGCGTCTAACCTCTGTTGAAACGGTTTCACCCGCACTGACGTATCATCCCAAAGCAACCAAGCGTCCTCCAGGAGACTGCTCGATGAAGAAGGCTGTGCTCGCCCTCGCCATCCTATTGATTTCGCTCGCGTCCCCGTCGTTCGCTCAAGCGCAAGACGCCAAGCCGCTGCTGCTGCGCCAGCCCACACTGAGCCGCAGCGACGTCGCTTTCATGTACGGCAACGATCTCTGGAAAGTCAGCCGCGAAGGTGGCGATGCGATCCGCCTTACCGCCGGTCCCGGCATCAAGCGCGGCCCGCATTTTTCACCTGATGGACAGTGGATCGCTTTCACGGGCGAGTATGACGGCAAATTAAATGTCTATGTGATTTCCGCGGGCGGCGGCACGCCGCGTCGCGTCACATTCCACGCAGGGCCGGACATCGTCGCCGGATGGACCCCCGACGGCAAAAATATTCTCTTCGCATCGCCGCGCGAGAGCTTTCCCAACGGCACCTTGACGCTCTACACCGTCGCGGCGACGGGTGGCTTTCCCGCCAAAGTCCCTCTCCCCATCGGCTGGGAAGGTTCCTACTCGCCCGACGGAAAATATCTCGCCTATCGCCCCACTGCTGCGCCTTTCGGCAACTGGAGCCACTACCGCGGCGGCACCTCGCCACGCATCTGGATCGCAAACCTCGCGGATTCCAGTATCGTGAAACTCCCGCACGACGATTGGAACGATCTCAATCCGCTTTGGGTCGGCGACACGATTTATTTCCTCTCCGATCGCAACGGCGCCTACACGCTATTCGCCTATGACACGAAATCCCAGAAAGAATCGCAGCTCATCGAAAATTCCGGCTTGCCCATTAAGTCCGCGGACGCTGGACCCGGCGCGATCGTGTACGAACAATTCGGCTCGCTCCACCTGTTCGATCTCTCTACTCATCGCCAGCAAGCCATTCAGGTCCACATTGACCCCGACCTCGTAGAAGTTCGCCCCCATTTCGAAAAGGTCGCGAAGCACATCAACGATGCTGCGATTTCGCCCACCGGCGTTCGCGCCGTTTTTGAAGCTCACGGCGAAATTCTCACCGTCCCCGCCGAAAAGGGAGATATTCGCAACATCACGAATTCGCCGGGTGTCGCCGACCGCGGCCCCGCGTGGTCTCCCGATGGAAAAACCATCGCCTACTTTTCCGACGAGTCCGGAGAATACGCGTTGCATCTGCGCGCGCAGAACGGCTTGGGCGAAGTTCGCAAAATCAATCTCGGAATTCAGCCGTCCTTTTTCTACGGCATCACTTGGGCACCAGATAGCAAGAAAATCGCTTACACCGACAAATGGCTCAATCTCTGGTACGTAGATCTGGACAAACCCGCTCCGGTGAAAGTGGATACGGATTATTACGATGCCCAGGGCCTCAATCCCGCATGGTCTCCTGATAATCGCTGGATCGCCTACAGCAAGCTTCTGCCGAGCCATTTCCGCGCTGTCTTCGTTTATTCGCTCGACACCGGAAAATCCACGCAAATCACCGACGGCATGAGCGACGCGCGTTATGCCGTGTTCGACAAAAACGGGAAATATCTTTATTTCGCCGCCAGCACCAATGCCGGCCCTGCGATTGGCGGCCTGGACATGTCGAGCGACGGCAAGGAAGTCACGCGCAGTGTGTACGTCATCGTGCTCCGCAAGGATCTTCCCTCGCCGCTCGCGCCCGAAAGCGACGAAGAAAAGGCCGCCACGGACAAAAAAGACCCGGACAGTTCCAAATCCGATCAGGACAAAAAGGATAGCGACAAGAAATCGGATCAGGACACGGATAGCGACAAGAGCAAGGACAAGGAGAAGGGTAAAGAGCAAGACAAGGACAAAGATAAAGAACCAGTCAAAGTCACCATTGATTTCGGCAACATCAGCCAGCGCATTCTCGCTCTTCCGCTTCCTCCCAAGAATTACGTAGCCCTATCGCCCGGCAAAGCCGGCGAACTTTTCACTCTCGAATTTCCGCCCGCACCGGACGCCCAAGGTCCGCCCAACTTCGTACTGGCGAAATTCGATCTCAGCAAACGCAAGTCCGAACAAATCGTCGCCGGCATCCAGAACGCCTCCGTCTCTTTCAACGGCGAAAAATTCCTGTATCAACAAGGCGAATCCTGGTTCATCGCTCCCACCGCGGCCGCCGCGAAACCTGGCGAAGGCGCGCTCAAGCTCGATTCGATGGAAGTCTGGGTCGAACCTCGCGCCGAATGGAAGCAGATGTACGACGAAATCTGGCGCATCGAGCGCGATTTCTTCTACGACCCGCATCACCACGGCGTGAATTTGCAGGCCCTGGCCAAGGAGTACGAGCCGTATCTCGATCGCATCGCCACCCGCGACGACCTGAATTATCTTTTCCAGCAAATGCTGAGCGAGATCAACGTCGGCCACATGTTCGTCGGCGGCGGCGACGTACCCGAAGTGCAACCACTCCAGGTCGGCCTGCTTGGCGCCGACTACACGATCGAAAATGGCCGCTATCGATTCGCTCGTGTGTACAACGGCGAAAATTGGAATCCGCAGCTGCACGCGCCGCTCACGCAACCCGGCGTCAATGTCGTCGCGGGAGAATATCTGCTCGCCGTAAATGGACGCGACGTTCGCGCCGAACAAGACATCTACAGCTATTTTCAGGAAACCGCCGGCAAGCAAACAGTTTTAAAAGTTGGCCCGCACCCCGATGGCACCGGTTCGCGCGAAGTCACCGTCGTTCCCGTGCCGGACGAATCCGGTTTGCGCAATCGCGCATGGATCGAAGACAATCTGCGCAAAGTAACCGAACTCAGCGGCGGCAAACTCGCCTACGTTTATCTTCCCAATACCGGCGCGGGCGGATTCACCAATTTCAATCGCTACTATTTCGCGCAACTCGGCAAACAGGGCGCTGTGATTGACGAACGCTTCAACTCCGGAGGCCAGGCCGCCGATTACATCATCCAGTACATGCAGCGAAAAATTTGGAACTACTGGACCGCGCGCGAAGGTGCCGATTACACGACGCCTCTCAGCGGAATTTACGGACCTAAGGTGATGATCACCAATGAATTTGCCGGCTCCGGCGGCGACGCGCTCCCCTGGTATTTCCGTCACGTCGGCCTCGGCACGCTGGTCGGCAAACGCACATGGGGCGGCCTGGTCGGCATCGGCGGCTATCCCAGCCTGATTGACGATGGCTTCGTCACCGCTCCCCGCTTTGCATTTTTCACCACGGAAGGAACTTGGGACGTGGAAAATCATGGCGTAGCGCCTGATATAGATATCGAAATGGATCCCGCGGCATGGCGCCAGGGCCACGACACGCAACTCGAAAAAGCCGTCGAAGTAGCCATGCAGGAGCTGGCGAAAAATCCGCCGCCGCCGGTGAAGCATCCGGCCTACCCGGATTATTCCAAATATTCCACCGCGCACTGACCGCGCGCGGTTCGCCGAATCACTTGCGCGGAAGGGCGGGGTTTCAGCCCCGCCGTAAAACCTACGGCAAGAAGGGGCTTTAGCCACCGAAGCCGCGGTTTTTGTCGTGCCTGCGTCTCACCGGAGCTTAGCCTTTGACCTGGCCTTCGTAGTGGCGCGGCGATCCCCTGAAATTCGGTTGCAGTCCGTCCGCCAACCCTTTAACGTATTGGCTCCTTAGATCGTTCAGGAACTCCAAGGTGAAAAAGAGAATCCGCGTTGCCCAATACGGCCTCGGTCCCATCGGCTCCTCCATCGTTCGCCTGATGCGCCAAAAAGATTCGCTTGAAATCGTCGGTGCGATTGATAAAGACCCTGCTAAAGCCGGCCGCGACCTGGGAGAAGTAGTCGGCGCGCCCGATGCGCCGTGGGGCGTCCTTGTCTCACCGGATGCCGCGAACGTCCTCGAAAAACCGCTGGACGTAATCATTCACTCCACCTCCTCCTACTTGACCAGCGTGATGGATCAGCTTCTCGAATGTATCGCTGCCGGCTCTTGCATCGTTTCCACGTGCGAGGAACTCGCCTATCCTTTCCGCAAACATCCTGATCTTTCCCAAAACCTAGACGCCGCGGCAAAAGAAGAAGGCGTCGCGCTGGTAGGCACCGGCGTAAACCCCGGCTTCGTCATGGACAAGCTCGCGCTCACCCTCAGCGCCGTCGCGCAACGCATTGATTGGCTCAGCGCCGTGCGCATCGTGGACGCTTCGAAGCGCCGCCTGCCCCTACAGAAAAAGATCGGAGCCGGAATGATCCCCGAAGAATTTCACGCACAAGTCGCCGCCGGCGTGATCAAACATCACGGCCTGCCGGAATCCATCGCCATGGTGGCTGATGGCCTGGGCTTTGCTCTGGACGATATTTCGGAAACCATCGAGCCGGTAATCGCTGAAGAAATCATAAAAACTGAATTTCTAGAAGTGGCGCCGGGGCAGGTCGCCGGTGTACATCAAATCGCGCGCGGCCTCTCCGCCGGTAAAGAGAAAATCTTCATGGAACTAAAAATGTACGTCGGTGCCCGCCATCCTGCCGACACCGTGGTGCTGAAGGGCGAACCGCATCTCGCCCTCACCATTCCCGGCGGCACGCACGGCGATGTCGCCACAGCCGCCGTGGTCGTCAATTCCATCCCCGCAATACTGGCCGCCAACGCCGGCCTGCGAACTTCGCGCGACCTTCCCCTCACCTTTTTCCCACCGAACGCGAAACCGTAACCTCAGCCCGCGCCTTTGCTCCAAAATCGCGCTACCGCCGAATAATCCGGATCATCTTTCGACGCATCTTTCACGGCGCTGTAGGTCCCATACGCGGCAGCAGCAGCGGGCAGACTAACCCCCTGTTGTCGCGCCAATTCCAAAGCGAGCCGCATGTCCTTGTGCATCAACCGCAACGGAAAACTCGCCGCATATTCATTCTTCAACATCAGCGGCGCTTTCACATCCAGCACTCCCGAGCGGGCCATGCTCGATTGCATCACCTCCACCAGCTTCTCGCCCGCCACCCCTCCCGAAGTAGCGAGCGCCAACGCTTCGGCCAGCGCTTCCACCTCCAGCGCCAAAATCAGGTTCATCGCCAGCTTCACGGTCTGTCCCGCACCATTCGGACCCAGCAAGAAAAATTTCTTTCCGAGCACTTCCAGTATAGGGCGCACGCGCTCCAGCACTTCCGCTTTGCCGCCAATCATGTATACAAGCTCGCCTTTTTTTGCGCCCCAGTCGCCGCCCGTCACCGGCGCATCCAGAAAATCCACTCCGCGTTCGCCGCACGCCGCCGCGGCGCGGCGCGCCAAATCCGGCGAAATCGTGCTCGAATCCATATAGGTGCTGCCGCGCCGCAATCCGTCCATCGCGCCCTGCGCGCCCCACAAAATTCCTTCCAGCGCTGGCGGATCGCTCACGATCGTGATCAGCACATCCGCGGCCGCCGCGGTCTCCCGCGGATTCGCGGCCAGCTTCGCGCCTTCGCTCACTAGGTCTGCCGCTCGCGCCGCCGTGCGATTCCACACCACCAGCGGAAAACCCGCCTTCAACAAGTTCCGCCCCATCGGCTTGCCCATTAGTCCCAACCCGATCAATCCAATCGTCGGTTTCATATCTCGCCTCCCGTATCAGCATAAAAATATACCTGCGCAGCCACACAAATGCGAATGCGCGGGCGCGATTTCAAGTTGGAGTGGCGGCTTACGCGAAAAGCGGCGGGAACTTCTGCTGCGGCAACTCTATTTTTTCTTCGCGGGCTTGGGCACGGCCCGTGGCTGCGTCGCCTCGTCGCGCATTTCAGCCACGCGTATCACGTACGCATAAGGAATTTCCACGCGCATCGTCTTCTCTTTTCCGCCCGACGAAAAGCGCTCCTCCACGAAAATCGCCTTACCCGTGTCGGACGCCAGCGTCCCGATCGTGGAAAGCTGCATGTCTCCCGCGCGATAATGCGCTTCCACGCGTTTGCCCAGCAGTGCCGAGTATCGAGCCATTCCACCCCAGTCAGCCGATTAGCGAACATCAGCCCACACGCCGACTGCGGCAGTATATACAAATCAATAACTAAATCACACGCTGTTAATGATGAGGTATTTGAGGTGTAACACCGTGGTTTTCCGGCGTGGGATCTGCGGTTCTCAATTCCAAAGTGGCCGCCACCATCAACGTCAGCGCTGCCACCACGCTCGCCGCCAGATAAGCGAGGAACACCGGCCACACCCAGCCCAGCGCTCCCGGTTGGCTCGCAAAATTCAGCGTGACGATCCACCAGGCGATCGCTCCAGCAGCCAGCCCCACGAACGCCGCGAAATTTCGACTCAAATCCGAAATGCCCAGCGCATGCTGGCAACTCGCGCAAACCAGCTCATACGAGTCCGCGGCCACTTTTCCCGCTGGCACCACCGCTCCACAGTTAGGACATTGCCTCGCCGCCATCTTTCACCTCCGCAGGTTCAACGTTTCTCGTCTGAATCATCAATCAGTGAAAATTCCACGCGATGCCGGAACGGATCGATCCGCTCGGCCTTCACCCGCACACGATCCCCGAGCCGAAATGTCCGTCGCGCTACTCCGCCGCGACGCGAACCGCGATGCGGCTCGCAAACAATCGAATGGTCGCGGTCATGATAAGCGCAGCGCTGGCCGGTAAACTCCTCCAGCCGGTCAATGCTCACCAATCCTTCCACGAAAATCTCCACCAGCTCCACGAAAAATCCAAATTTCTGCACCGAAATAATCAGCGCGGAATATTCCTCGCCCAGATGGCTCTCCATGAACTGCGCCGTCTTCCATTCCATCAATTCGCGCTCCGCCGCATCGGCGCGCCGCTCTGCTTCCGAACTTTCCGCCGCGATATCCCGCAATTCCACGCGCCGGTACGGCCCCAACACCGCCACAGTTTGCTCTTTCCCCGTGCGCGCGTTCTCCACGTGTGCGCGCAGCGGCGCCACGTCCGGATTTTCCAACGCCCATTTCAGCGCACGGTGCACGATCAGATCCGGATAGCGCCGGATTGGCGATGTGAAGTGCGTGTATTCCTTCGTCGCCAGCGCAAAATGTCCCAGCACATCCACCGCGTAACGCGCCTGCTTCAGCGAACGCAACATCAGGTACGAAAGTATTCGCTCCTCTGGCTTGCCCGCGATTTTTTCCGTCAGGCGCTGGTAATGCTGCGGCCGTATGTCCACTTCCTCCGCCGCCGGCATCGTCACGCTCATCGGCCGCATGCGTCCACGCCCGCCGCGACCGCCGCCGCCACCCCCCTCGCGCGCTTGCGTACGCGCCCTTCCATGCCGCACCGTCACGCTCCGCTCCACCAAATCTTCCACTCCCAGCGAATATCCAAACGCGTGCGCCAGCTCCTCGAACTCCAGCACTTTCTTCGGGTCCGGTTTCTCGTGCACACGATGCAGCGAAGCTAATCCGCGCTTTTCCAGATATTCCGCCACGGCTTCGTTCGCCGCCAGCATGAATTCCTCGATCAACCGGTGCGCAATGTTGCGTTCGCTGCGCACAATACTCAGCATCCGTCCCTCATCGTCGAAGTCGATCACCGCCTCCGGCAAATCGAAATCAATCGAGCCTCGCGCGCGCCGCCGCTTGTTCAGCAGCAACGCGAGCTCCTTCATCTTCTGAAACTCGCCCACCAGCGGCGCATAGCGCTGCGTCATCTCCGCATCGCCTTCAATCACTTTGTTGACATTCGTGTACGTCATCCGTTCCGCCGAACGGATCACACCTTGAAAAAATTCCGCCCGCAGCAATTGCGCCGCCCCGTCCAGTTCCATGACCACGCTCATCACCAGCCGATCCACTTTCGGATTCAGCGAGCAAATGCCGTTCGAAAGTTCCTCCGGCAGCATCGGCACCGCGCGATTCGGGAAATAAACCGACGTTCCGCGCAACCGCGCCTCGCGATCCAGTCCCGAACCGCGCGCGACGTAGTGCGCCACATCCGCGATATGTACCTGCAATTCGCAGTGCCCATTCGGCAGCGCCGTCACATGCACCGCATCGTCGAAATCGCGCGCCGTTTCGCCGTCAATCGTCACAATCGGCAAATTCCGGAAATCGCGCCGCCCCGCAAGGTCGCGCTCCGCCACCTGCGCCTGCGTCGCGCGCGCCTCCTGTTGCACTTCGTCCGGAAAAATGTTCGGCAGATGATGTTTGCGGATAATGATTTCCACATCCACGCCGATTTCGCCCGGCCGCCCCAAAATTTCAATCACGCGCCCCGCCGGAGCCAGCCCTCCTTTTGGAAATCGCGTAAGCTCCACGTTCACCACCGCGCCATCCAACTCTGGATATCGCGCTCGGCTGTTCCCGACCCTAGCCCCGCCGCCACTCCCGCCATTGGCAGCTTTTTCCCGCAGTTCCGGTGTCAGCTCCGCACCCGGCGGAATCACCACTTCATGCAGAATGCGCACGTCGTAAGGCAGCACCACATTTCCGTGCGGCCCGTAGCGGAATAATCCGACGATCGTCGGATGCTCGCGCGCCACAATCTGCACCACGCGCCCTTCGGCACGCCCGTCGGCGCGCCTTCGCTCGATGCGAGCCAGGACGCGATCGCCGTGCATCGCATCTCCTAACCCATCGCGCCCAATAAATAGATCTCCCTCCACGCGCGGCATAGGCGAATCCGGCACCAGAAACGCGTAACCATCGCGATGCGCCACAATTCTGCCCGACACCAGATTCGGATCGCGTCCGCGCCCTGATGCGACATTCGACCTCGCAGCCGATGCCACGCGCGATGCGTCCCCAGCCGCAGCACCACCTTCGGCAACCGCATCCGTATTCGGCGTCTGCCGTTCCGGCGACGCTGACGCTGCGGCGGCGACTGAATTCGCTGCGTTCACACGTTTCGCCGCCGCAGCCTGCCCAGCCGCTTCCTTCTTCGCATGCTTCGTCCCCGCCAGCCGGTATCTGCCGCCCTGCGTTTCCTCCACTTCGCCATGCTTCTTCAGCTTCTGCAGCACGCGCGGCAAATAGCGCCGTCCACGATGCTTCAAGCCCAATCCATGCGCGATGTGCCGGATACTCGCAGGCTGCGAAAGCGTCGCCAGGTGTGCGAGTACCCGGTCCGGAGTAACTTCGTCCGCGACGGTCGCTTCTCGTGGTTCGTCGGAATGGCGTTGAGGTGTCATACGGTCCCGCACAGGCTAACGGATTTGCAGGCGCGTAGCAAAACTTGCTTTTCCATCGCCACGCAGTTTTTCAGCAGCAGCGCATCTCAAGGTTGCTCAAGCTCGCGTTCCGGCAAATCGAGCACGACGATCTTGCCGTCCGCTTCGCGCTCCAGCGCCGGCGCGTACTGCCCCAAATCCTCGCGTCTCCACCAGTTTCCCGTCTCGCGTTTCGTGCGCATGTCCGTGAACCAATACTGATACTTCACCGCGCGCACTTGTCGCGGCGGCGCGCTGGCAAACGGATTGTTCGCGAATAAAGCCAGCACGTCCGGCTCGTTCTTCAGCAAGCGCTCCTCCGTCCACACCACAAAACGTGATTGCTGCCACGGCCCCAGCGATGCAAACCACAGATTCCATTCGAACCGCGGCTGATACGGCGCATAAATTCCGGGCGCCTTATCAATCGCTTGCGGCTTGTAACGAAACGGATAAGCGATCCACGTCTTACCATCCAGCGATCCCTGGAATTCGATCTCGTATCGCTCGTGCGTCATCACCGCAAACAATCCATACGAATTCGCAATGCGAAACGGTTCCAGCGCTTGCACCGGCCCTTCAAAAAGTGGCAGCCCGGGCATGAACATCCACAAAAGCAGCGCGGTTGTGGAATAAAACACTAATCCAAGACACAGCCCCGCAAACGCTCTGCGCAGCGGCGTGAATCTCTCGCGCCATTCCGCCGCGGCGCTCGTGCGCACCGGATCCGCTGGCATCGCACCGCTTGCGCCAGTAGCAGCCGTGAAGCTCCTTCCGCGGATCAACTCGCGCAAACGCAGCGGTAAAATCCATTCCAGAATTCGATCGTCCAGCAGCAAGATCCCCAGCAGCAACACCAGAT
Organism: uncultured Acidobacteriota bacterium; assembly: GCA_963790855.1. GTDB lineage: Bacteria > Acidobacteriota > Terriglobia > Acidiferrales > UBA7541 > Palsa-295. Next base: position 126,085 of record CAWBPZ010000011.1, on the reverse strand, counting down.
AATTCAGAAACGTATAATTCGCTGTCGCAATAATCGAAATCTCGAACGGCGTCACGATAAAAAAACAGGCAATGCGAAATCGTCTCGGCAGAAACAGCATCCACACGATCAGCACTTCCGTAACCAGCGTGTAAACTACCGCCGAAGCGTGAAACCAATGCGGCAAATGCTGTACGTACCATCCGATCCACGTCGGCAGCGGGCCGTTCTGGTAGTAATCGTCCATCGCCGTGAGTTGCCGCCACGCCAGGTCCCCACTTCCGATTTTCGCCACGCCCGATTCGAAATAAATCCGGAACCATTCCCACTGCAGCAGGAACAGGCTCACGCGTGAAGGAGGATTCTCCGCGCCCAGTCCTGGCCGTAATCCGGGCGGCGCGAAAAACAGCGCGATGAATCCCGCCTCCAGCAACATCCCATCCGACTGATACCCGGAAAAATCCCGCGCCACGCTCACAAACGAAACAAAGCACACAAAACAAATCAGCAGCGACGCTCGCGGCCACAGGTTCAGGGTCACCAGCAACGACGCAACCAGCCCCACCCAACACAGCGTCAGCAACGCGCTGTTACTCGCTCCGAACCACAGCAAACTCGGCGCGCTCCAATAGCTCCGCATTTCCAACGCTGCGTGCATCGCCTGCAGATAATCCGCCGCCGGCAGGATCCCGTTCGGTCCGATCAGGCCCTTAATCTGGAACAGCAGCGAATAAAACGCGGAAAGATAAATCAGTCCCAGCGCGCGAAGAAATATCCAGCGCGGCCACAAGTGTCCCGGCCGCTTCAGGGTGATCGGCTCTGGCCCCAGCAGCCAGTTCACCACGCGCTGAAGTAATCCTTCTTCCATGGCCTGCGATTATACGGCGAAAGTTTGCAGCGCTAGGGAAAGTTCGGGGCGCTAGGAGAGGGAAGCTCCGCGCCGCTGAAGCCTACAGCGAGGAAACGCTTTTATCTGGATGAGCAAGTTTCATAAAACTCGGCGCCCGCGGCACCTCGCCAATCGTCTCGCGCCCTTCCGCCAAGCCAATTAAAAATTCCTGCACGTTAAATCGAAAACCGTTGCGCGAATGCGTAGCGGCTCCGGCATCGCCCGAGCGCACATAACGCCCATCCGCCAGCAATATCCTCGTCTTTTCCGTATCCGCCAGATACGGCTCAATCACCTCGCCAAACACCTGCCTGCACATTTCCGCATCGCGCACGTGGAACATCACCTCCACGCGCTCGTAGATGTTCCGGTGCATCCAATCCGCGCTGCCTAGATAAAGTTCCGTCTTCCCGCCGTTTCCAAACACGAAAATCCGGCTGTGCTCCAAGAATCGCCCCACCACGCTGCGCACGCGTATGCGGCTGCTGATCCCGCGCACTCCCGGCCGCAACGCGCATGCTCCCCGCACCACAAGCTCAATCTGCACGCCCGCTTGCGAAGCGCGGTACAGGGCTTGAATCGTTTTTTCGTCCAGCAGCGCATTGACCTTCGCGAAAATAAACGCCGGCCGGCCCGCCTTCGCATGAGCCGTCTCGCGTTCAATCAATTTCAAGCAGCTCTTCCCCAGGTTCAACGGCGCCACAAATAGCGGCTGGTAGTTCGGCCGCTCGGAATACGCCGTCAAATAATTGAATACATGATGCACGGCGTGCGTGATATGCGCATCGCTCGTCAGCAGGCTTAGATCGGTGTAGTAACGCGCCGTCGAAGGATTGTAATTCCCGGTGCCGAGGTGCGCGTACCGCCGGATCTGTCCGTCGCTTTCCCGCCGCGCAATCAAAGCAAGCTTGCAGTGCGTCTTCAGCCCCACCACTCCGTGGAACACCTGCACGCCCGCTTCCTGCAAGTTGCGCGCCCAGCGAATGTTGGAAGCCTCGTCAAATCGCGCTTTCAATTCCACCACCACCGCCACCTCTTTTTTTGCCGCCGCTTCAATCAATGCCCGTACGATCGGTGAATTCTCGCTGGTGCGATACAACGTCTGCTTGATTGAAAGCACATCTGGATCTTTCGCCGCGCTCTCGATCAGCCGCACCACCGCCGAATAGGAATCGTACGGATGATGCAACAGCAAATCGCGCTTGCGAATCAGCTCGAAGAGGGAAGTCGCGCCGGGCTTCAGCGCCAGCTCGCGCGGCACGAACGGCTGGAATTTCAAATCCGGCCGTGGTGCCTGATCGTAAAGATACGAAATGCGCGCCAGGTTCGGCGGCCCGTCCACTCGAAAAATCTGCCACGGTGCCAGCCGAAAGTTCGCCACCAGCCGGTCAATAATTTCCTGATTCGCGCTCGCCTCAATTTCCAGCCGTACCGCTTCGCCCTTGCGTCGACGGTGCAGTTGCGCGTCCACCGTGTCCATAATGCTGCGTGATTCTTCCTCTTCCAGATACAAATTGCTGTTGCGGGTGACGCGAAACGCCGCCGCCGAAAGCACTTCGTAGCCGTGATACAGGCGATTCGCAAACGCCTGGATCACATCCGACAGAAACACGTACTCGACGGTTCCGTCTTTCGCCGGCAGCAGCACCAGCCGAGGCAACGCGCGCGGCACGGTCACCACTCCCAAATAAATCTGCCCACCGCGGCGCTTGCGCTTCAGCAGAAACGCCAGGCACAGCGCTTTGTTCAGCACGTGCGGAAAAGGGTGCGCCGGGTCTACGGTCACAGGAGTCAGCAGAGGCTCCACGGACTTGACGTAATAATTTTCAATGTACAAGCGCGCCGCGGGCCCCAGCTTCTTCCAGCTCACCACGCGAACCGATTCGGCCGCGAGTGCGGGCAGCAGTTCTTCGCGCCAGCAGTCGTACTGCGCTTTCACGAAACTGTGAATTTTCTGCGCCAGCTCCTTCAGCACTTCCGCCGGCACGCGCCCATCCGGACCGGGCTCGCAATTTCCGTGCTCCACCTGCTGCAGAATGCCCGCGACGCGCACCTCTACAAACTCGTCCAGGTTGCTCGCGGTGATCGCCAGGAACTTCACCCGCTCCAGCAGCGGATTCCTTTGATCGCGCGCCTCTTCCAGCACTCGTTCGTTGAATTGCATCCACGAGTGGTGCCGGTTGAAAATGTATTGTGGGTCCGCTACATCGATGTTTTTCATGACGTCCTTGCAGCACAAGATTCTATCGCGGTTGTGTTACAGCTGTGTTACCTGACGTCCGCCGCCGGCCTTGTCGTCGAACTCCGCGCTCGTAGGTCCAGCCAGATAAGGAAGATAGGCAGCTGAAGCCTACTTTCCCATTTCATGTTAGGATTTTGCGCCCGAACGTTTCCCGCAACCTTCACGAGGTAAAAAGATTTTGACCGTTGTCACGTACGCATTTCTGTTCCTCGCGGCCATCCCCTTCATCTACTACCTCCTCTCTCTCTACAGCACCGTTCGCTATTTCCACACTTCGCGCGGCGACGTCGCCCCGAACATGGATTTCGCGCCTCCCCTCAGCTGCCTGAAGCCGGTGAAAGGTCTTGACGCCGAAGCCTACGAAAATTACGCCAGCTTCTGCCGCCAGGACTATCCGGACTACGAAATCGTTTTTTGCGTGGATCCGGACGACCCGACGCTCCCAATTCTTGAAAAACTCATCCGTGATTTCCCACAACGACGCATCCGCCTGCTCTTCGGCTCTGGCCGCGATGCTGTCAATGACAAGGTCGCGCGCCTCACTCGCCTCGTCGCCGAAGCCGAGCACGATTTTTTCGTCATCACCGATAGCGACGTGCGCGTCGAGCCCGATTATCTGCGTACCGTCATCTCACCTTTTCGCGATCCCCACGTGGGCGCTGCCACCTGCCTGTACTCGGCCACCGAAGAAAGAAATCTCACCGAAAAATTGCAGTCCATCGGCATGATCTCCGATTTCTTCGCCGGCGTGATGGTCGCCTGGCAGCTCGACGGCATCAAATTCACGTTCGGCCAAACTATCGTCACCACGCGCAAAGCCGTCGCGGGCTACGGCGGCTACCCGACAATTGAAGACCGCCCCGCCGACGATGTTTACGCCGGCCGTCTGGTCGCTGAGCAGGGCTACGAAGTAAAACTTCTACCCTACGTCGTGCACTCTGTCGCGGATTTCGATTCCCTCCGTGAATTTCTCTACAAGCGCCTGCGCTGGATGACCGTCATGCGCCTGATGCGCCCCTGGGGCCACCTCGGTCTCATCTTCACCTGGGGATTGCCGTGGTCGCTCGTCGCTATCGCAATACATCCGTCGCTGGCCGTGGCCGCCGCATATCTCGGCACATATTTGTTCCTGCGAATAATAATGACGTGGCTCATCGGCATCTGGGGAATGAAGCAACCACGCGTCTGGAAAAAAATGCTGCTGATCCCGCTGTGGGACGCGATGGCCTTCATCATCTGGCTGGCCAGCTTCGCCCGCCACACCATCCGCTGGCGCGGCATAAATTATTATTTGCGTGATGGCAAACTCACAGCTGCCACTCCCCGCGACGCCGCAAATGTCTCGCGCTGAAAGAAACGAGCGACTTGCGCAAAAGCCAAGTGTTGGACTTTTCTAGCCACTCATCACTAGCCACTCCCTCTATAAATCGAGTAAAATAATTTACATACCATGACAATAAATCCGCATCTATTCACCATGCGCTCGCCAACTCCTTGCGCCCCGCTCACCGGACGGTTTCGCAACGCATGACGTCATCCGCCGGCTTGCACCTGAAAACTTTCGTTCTGATATTCCTGATGATCCTGTTCGGCCCGCTCGGCAACGTCTCGCTCAGCAAAGGCATGAAGACCATCGGTGCCATTTCGGTGCACAGTCCCGGCGACCTGCTCCACGTCGGCTCGCAAATTCTCGAGTCCCCGTTCATCTGGCTCGGCATCCTGCTCCAGCTGATGTTTTTTGTAGCCTATCTGCTCGTCTTGTCCTGGGCCGACTACAGTTTCGTTCAGCCGGCCGGCTCGTTCGCCTACGCTGTGGTCGCTCTCTGGGCTTACTTTCTCTTGCATGAACCGATTTCGCCAACTCGTTGGGCCGGCGTATGCGTCATATGTCTGGGCGTGCTGATCGTGGGCCACACCTCGCCGCGCACCACGGAGCAAAAATAATGGCTTGGGAAACGGTACTGCTGTTTCTGATTGTCTGTGCCGGCACATCCGGTGAACTCTGCGTCACGCGCGCGATGAAAACCATCGGCGAAGTGCACGACTTCCGTCCCAGCTCGCTGCTGCGCGTCATGTTCCGCGCCATTCAAGTTCCCTGGATGTGGCTGGGCGTCGCGCTCATGGCCGTGGCCTTCTTTTCCTTGCTCGGCGCTCTCTCCATGGAAAATGTCAGCTTCGTCGTGCCCGTCACAGCCCTCAGCTACGCCGCTGGCGCTCTTGGCGGCCAGGTTTTCCTCGGCGAACGCGTTTCGCGCAGGCGCTGGCTTGGCGTTCTCCTGGTCTGCATCGGCGTCACGCTCGTGTTCCTCGGCAGAAAGTAGCGGCTCAAGGACTGGCTAATAGCGCCATCGCCGGCGCCAATCCTGCAACCGCTCCATCGCATCTATAATATGGACGATGCGCTAAACTCTCGTTACGATTGATGGAACCAGAATACTGAGGAGCTTCAGAATTTGTGCGGTATCGCCGGATTCACACATAAAAATTGGTCGCCCGATCCAGACCGTATCCGGCGCGCCGCGGCGACTCTCGTCCATCGCGGCCCGGACCAGCAAGGCGTCTTCCGCTCCGAAATTTGCTCGCTCGGCGCCACGCGCCTGAAAATTATTGACCTCGAAGGCGGCGACCAGCCGATTTTCTCGCCCAATGGCGACGCGGTAATCGTCTTCAACGGCGAAATCTACAATCACCTGGAACTGCGCGCCGAACTCGAATCGCTCGGCCATCATTTCAAATCACACTCCGACACCGAAACCGTTCTCCACGCCTTCCTCGAATGGGACACGCAATGCTTCACCCGCCTGCGCGGCATGTTCGCGATCGCTCTCTGGACCGAATCCTCCCGCCGCCTGGTCCTCGCCCGCGATCGCCTCGGCATCAAACCGCTCTACATCGCGCATCTAGGGCAGGATTTACTTTTTGGCTCAGAGCTGAAAGCGCTTTTCATCCATCCCGAACTCACGCGGCGTCTCAGCCTCGCCGGCCTCGATTGCTACCTGTCTCTGAACTACGTCCCGTGCCCCTGGACGCTCGTGGACGGAATCGAAAAGCTCGCGCCGGGAAACTGGCTCGAATGGCGCGACGGAAAGATTCGCTCTGACAGCTATTGGCAATTGCCGTTCGCAAATCCGCGCAGCTGGACTCTGGATTCCGCGAAAGAAGCACTCGACTCCCTGCTCCAAAAATCCACGCGCGAGCATCTGCTTTCCGACGTGCCCCTCGGCGTCTGGCTCAGCGGCGGGGTGGATTCCTCCACCATCCTGCACTACGCTGCGCAAGTCTCCACCTCGCGCCTAAAAACTTTCTCTATTTCTTTCCGCGGCCGCAGTTTCGATGAGAGCGAATATATCCGCCAGGTCGTGAACGACTACCAGACCGAACACGAGGAATTGGACCTAACTCCGGACGAAGATCTCGCCGGCGCCACCGCCGAATTCGCCTACTACTCCGACGAACCCACTGCCGACGCCGGCGCGCTTCCCGTCTGGTTCCTTTCTAAAATGTGCAAGCGCCGGACCACCGTCGCGCTCAGCGGCGAAGGCGCCGACGAACTCTTCGGCGGCTACCTCACCTATCGCGCCAACGCACTCGCGCGCACCGCCAGACACTTGCCCGCATCCGCTGTGCGCATCGCGCTGCAAGCGATCAGCCACTGGCCCGTTTCCGACGACAAAATCAGCTTCGAATACAAATTGAAACGCTTCCTCGAAGGCAGCACCATGTCGCCCGAGCGCGCCCACGTCTTCTGGAACGGCACATTCTCCGACACAGGGAAGCGTGCGCTGTTGCAATCTCCACTGCCGAATGCGCTGAACGGAATCCTGGGCGAGCTGCGCGGAAAATTCACTGCCGCAGATCAACTCGCGCCTTTCCTCTGGTTCGATCAAAAATATTTTCTTCCCGGCGACATCCTCACCAAAGTGGATCGCATGAGCATGGCGCACTCCGTCGAAGTCCGCCCTCCATTCCTCGACCATCGCATCGTGGAATTCGCCGCCACGCTCCCCGCGTCCCTGAAAATCCAAGGCTCGCGCCAGAAAGTTATCCTCAAAGAGCTTATGAAAAACAAGCTGCCCCCCGCAGTTCTCACGCGCAAAAAAATCGGCTTCGATATCCCCGCGCACGAATGGCTGCGCGGCCCCCTGCGCGAATTGCTGACAGACACAGTAAACGCCGGCCTCGCCGATCACCCGGTCCTATTTAATTCAAAAGTCGTGCAATCACTTTTGCAAGCCCACATGGACAGGCGCGCCAATCTGGGTTATCACCTGTGGGGCCTACTGATACTTTTTCTATGGATGAAAGAATGGCGGATTCAAGCGGCACCCTCTCCGGCCAGCCATTATTCGGCCCCGGAAAGAACTGGTATCTCTACTTAATCGTTTTACTTTTTGCCGGAGCGATTTATGTGGGCTGCATCTTTTCTCCGCCGTCTCTCATGGACGACGTTGATTCCGTGCAGGCGCAAATCGCGCGCAACATGCTCGTCTCCGGCGATTGGGTCACAGCGCGCCTCGACGGCGTCCCCTATCTCGAAAAGCCCGCACTGATCTATTGGACGATCGCGCTCTCCTACAAGATTTTCGGCGTGCACGATTGGTCCGCGCGCATTCCCATCGCGCTTTCCGCGCTCGCTCTTTGCTGGATCACCGCGGCTTTCGGGGTGTGGGCCTTCGGCAAACGCGCCGGATTCTACGCAGGCTTATGCATCTCGACCTGCGTCGGTCTGTTTCTCTTCACGCGCGTCTTGATTCCAGACGTCACTCTCACATTCAGCACAGCCCTCGCCATGTGGGCCTTTCTGCGCACCATTGACGACGCTGAACCTCGCCCGCGCCTCTGGGCATTTCTATTCGCCGCGAGTCTAGGCGCGGGCCTGCTGTTGAAAAGTCTGATCGCCATCGTTTTCCCCGTCGGTGCCGCGATCATCTACCTTCTTCTCACGCGCCAGTTTTTTTCCTGGAAAATCTGGAAACGCCTGCATCCGTTCAGCGGCACGCTCGTCATCCTCTTGATTGCTGCGCCCTGGCACATCCTCGCCACTCTACGCAATCCGCCGTATTTCGTTTTTACTCTGCACAGCGGCCCCAATTCCTATCATGGCTTTCTCTGGTTTTTTTTCATAAACGAACAGCTGCTGCGATTTCTGAATCTTCGCTACCCGCGCGATTACAATACCGTCCCGCGCCTCTATTTCTGGCTGTTCCATCTGATCTGGCTCTTCCCCTGGAGCGTCTACCTCCCGGCCGTCGCCAAACTTTCTTTCAAGCCCATTGACCGCGCCGGCCGCGCCCGCCTGCTCGCTCTCTGCTGGCTCGGCTTCGTGCTGATCTTCTTCACGTTCTCCACTACCCAGGAATATTATTCGATGCCGTGCTACCCAGCACTGGCGCTGCTCATCGGCTCCGCCATGGCCACGGAAAATATTTGGGTCCGTCGCGGCACCCGCACGCTAGCTGTAATTGCGGCCTGCGCAGCAATCGCGGCCTTTGCCATCTACTGGAACGTGCGCGATCTGCCCGCGCCCGGCGATATTTCCTCCGCATTAACGAGCAATCCGAAATCCTACAGCCTCTCCCTGGGACACATGCTGGACCTCACGCTCCCATCCTTCGCTTATCTAAGAATTCCGCTGCTTCTCGCATCCATCGCTTTTCTGGTTGGCGCGCTGGGAAATCTCCGCTCCACGGGCCTGCGCGCCTTTCTTGCCTCCGCGCTGATGATGGTTCTTTTTTTCCACGCCGCTCGCGCCGCCATGGTGGTGTTCGATCCTTATCTTTCCTCGCGCCCGCTCGCCGAAGCGCTGCTGCGATCACCCGAAGGCGCCCTGATCGTCGAACGTCACTACTACCCGACGTCTTCCATCTTTTTTTACACCAATCGCACCGCGCTGCTGTTGAACGGCCGCGTCCTGAATCTCGAATACGGTTCCAACGCTCCAGGCGCCGCCAACGTCTTCATTGACGACGCAAAGTTCGCAGATCTCTGGACCACTCAACCGCGGTTCTACCTGGTGTGCGCTCAAACGAGCGTCCCCCGCCTGCAAAATCTCGTTGGTGCAGCAAACCTGAACACAGTCGCCCAAAGCGGCGGCAAGGTTCTGCTAACGAATCATCCTCTATCCAGTTCCGGCGCATCGCCGCACTCGCCAGATGCAACCAAGAACGGTAAGATATAAAGCTGTTTGGCCGCAGCAATCCATCGCTGCCGATGGCGCCTGCCAGCCTCAACCAGCAGCGCTCACACGAAAACAAGAACGCAACATCCAGCGGAGGAAGTATGAAGATTGCAGTCCTAGGCGGAGACGGGTATTGCGGTTGGGCAACCGCGTTGTACTTGTCCAAGCAAGGTCACGAAGTCGCCATCGTGGACAATTTCGTCCGCCGCCAATGGGACCACGAGCTGGGCGCGCAAACCCTCACCCCCATTCGCCCGCTCTCCGACCGACTTACCGCCTGGCACCGTCTCACTGGAAGAACCATCGAGTCCTACGTCGGCGACATCACCGACTACGAATTTCTCAGCAACGTAATCAAAAATTTCGAGCCAGAAGCCGTAGTCCACTTCGCCGAACAGCGCTCCGCTCCCTACTCCATGATTGACCGCGGCCACGCCGTCTACACGCAGGTGAACAACGTCGTCGGCACGCTGAATCTTCTTTTCGCTCTGCGCGAACTCCAGCCCGATTGCCATCTGATCAAACTCGGCACCATGGGCGAATACGGCACGCCGAACATTGACATCGAAGAAGGCTACATCGCCATCGAACACAACGGCCGCAAGGACGTTCTGCCATTTCCCAAGCAGCCCGGCTCCTTTTATCACCTCTCCAAAGTGCACGACAGCCACAACATCATGTTCGCCTGCAAGATTTGGGGCATACGCGCCACCGATCTGAATCAGGGCGTGGTGTACGGCACCATCACCGATGAAGTTGCGCTCGATGAAGCGCTCGTCAATCGCTTCGATTACGACGAAGTTTTCGGCACCGTGCTCAATCGCTTCTGCGTCGAAGCCGTCATCGGACATCCGCTCACCGTGTATGGCAAGGGCGGCCAGCGCCGCGGTTTCCTCGACATTCGCGACACCGTGCGCTGCATCGAAATCGCCTGCCAGAATCCCGCCGCGCGCCACGAATGCCGCGTCTACAATCAGTTCACCGAAAGTTTTTCCATAATGGATATCGCCGGAATCGTTCAGGCCGCCGCCAAAAAAATCAACCTAGCCGTCGAAATCAGCCACCTCCCCGACCCGCGCGTCGAAGCCGAAGACCACTATTACAATGCCAAGCACTCCAAGCTGATTGACCTCGGCCTGCAGCCTCATCTTCTTTCCGAAACCATGCTCGACTCGCTCCTCAAAGTAGCCGTGAAATACCGCAGCCGCATTGACGCCTCGTTAATCCTCCCCAGCGTCAACTGGCGCAACGCCCGCAACAACTACCGCGAGCGCGCCAAGTCCAGCGCCGGCGCCAAGCCCAGCGCATCACAACTCAAAAAAGTAGGAGTTTCTTCCGACTAGCACGAGCAGAACGTGACCGGACCGAGTTTTTGTACCACGGCCAGTCAGAGAGTTTACATCACTTTGAAGGTCCGCGGTTCTAGGTCTAGCTAGGCACTGAATATTCCGGGCCTCGCAGAACCAGCAAGAGCGTGGCTACCTTCAGGGTCGAGCCAAAGATGCTGTCACAGACGGTTTGTCGGCGACTCGGAAACTATGTGGAAACGGACTCTTGAGAAACCGTTGCCCTAACTGCGCGTCCTCCCGATGGAGTTGTTTCGATACATGCACTCGTCTCACGAACGAGGGAACAACTTCAGGAACAGAACCTGCAAAACTCCAGCGAAAGCCGGATAACACGACATAGGTAAAGGCAAGACGAGACAACCACGCAGCGTTTTTAAGTTTGCTTCGCAAGCAAGGGGTCACCGGTTCGGTCCCCGTCGCAGCTGCCAACGATCTGCTCGCAAATCAATCGATTGCTAATTCTTCACTTTGCCTGACTTCCCAAGTTTAGGTCCAACTGGGTCCCGTAAGAAATTTCTCGAGTGCTTCCACGGCACGGACAAAGCACCTGCCTGGTGAGCAGCGCTCTGGGCTTTCACTGGTGGAATCAAGGGCACGAGCAACAGAAAATGTAAGCTGCTTCTCCCAACTGCCTCTCTGTTGATTGCCGGTTGCTCAAATTTCAGAAGAGCGGCGGTGACGGCGAGCAGGTCGTGCCTGGCGGAAAGGGCACTACTCCCGGCGGGGTTCCCCCGCGTTTACCTCTTCCGGGCGCGTCCATCTGGCCCGTGGGGCCGCGGAAGGAGCTGAAATTCGGCTACCGCCTGTAGCTAGAGCGGCGGCGAATCAGAAATATTCCCGAGGGCTCCGCCCGATGTGGTTTGAGGCCCATGTCGCCGTTCGCTGACATTGAGAACAGAGGTGATAAATGCGTATTCGTACACCGGTCGATCTGGGGGCTCTTATCCGCGAGCGCAGAAAAGCCCTGCGTCTTGACCCAGAGGACCCTGGCCGAGAAAGTCGGCGTGAGCCGGCAATGGATTGTCGATGCCGAGCAGGGCAAACCGCGGCTGGAGATCGGCCTCGTGCTGCGCGCCGCGGATGCGCTCGGCATCGTTCTCACCGTGGACAAAGCCACAAAAGGCACGAGTCTGGCGCAACCCATCACTCTCGATTCGATCGTCGACGCGGCCCGGAAGAGGCGTGAATGAAGATCAGGGAACTGATCGCGATCGTTGACAATCGCGAGATGGGGCGGTTCTTCCGCGACAGGAAAGGGCGCGTCTCTTTCGTCTACGATGAAAAGTGGCGAAACGCCGCCGACGCCCACCCTCTTTCCCTCTCGATGCCCCTCACCCTCGGCGAGCACGGGAATTCAAAAACCGACCCGTTTCTATGGGGATTACTCCCGGACAACGAAAAGGTCCTCGATCAATGGGGCAAGAAATTTGAGGTCTCGTCCCGCAACGCCTTCGGCCTTATCGCGGGCGTTGGTGAGGATTGCGCGGGCGCGGTGCAGTTCGTGCGGCCCGACCGTCTCGACGTCATCCTGGGAAAACAGCCTCCGGAAATCGAATGGCTGACGCCGGGCGACATCGCGCAGCGCCTTCGCTCCTTGCGAGAGGACCACGCCGCATGGCGCAATCCGCGCGACATCGGCCAGTTCAGTCTCGCCGGCGCGCAGCCAAAAACAGCACTGCTCCTTGAGGAAGGCCGGTGGGGCATTCCTTCCGGCCGCACGCCGACCACGCACATCCTCAAACCGCCGACGGCTCATTTCGACGGGCACGCGGAGAATGAGCATTTTTGCCTTGAGCTGGGGCGCGCCATCGGGCTCCCGGTCGCAAATTCGGAAGTCATGCGCTTCAAGAATGAGATCGCCATTGTCATCGAACGTTACGACCGGGTCCATGCCGGGAATGTCTGGCAGCGCGTCCATCAGGAGGATACCTGCCAGGCTCTAAGCATCCAGCCGACTCGCAAGTATCAGAGCGACGGTGGTCCCAGCGTCCGGGACATCGTCGATTTATTAAAAACCTTTTCCTCGAAACCGCGTGAAGACATTGGTACCTTTCTCGATGCGCTCTACTACAACTGGCTCATCGCCGGAACAGACGCCCATGCGAAGAATTACGCCTTGCTGATTGCCTCGGCTGGCCAGGTCCGCCTTGCTCCCCTTTACGATATTGCGAGCATCCTGCCCTACCCCGATATCGACATTCAGAAGGCACGCTCTTCAACGAAAATCGGAAATGAATACCGGCTGCGGAACATCGGCAACTATCAGTGGCAAAAACTGGCCCAGAGTGTCGGCGTCGATCCCGACGCGGCGACAGCTCACGTCGTCGAAATCGCGGACACCGTCCTCGAAAATATTCCAGAAGTGACGAAGCGCACGAAAAAAGAAGGGCTCGACCATCCGCTTATCGACCGTCTGGCCAAGAAACTGACGGACCGGATAGCCGCCTGCCGCAAGCTGATCCGCTAAATAGGCCGAAAATCGGCGACTTTCACGCGCGAGACATTGTCATGCACAGCTGCGCGGTTAATTTCACCTAAGGATTCGGCGCCTTATAGCGACTGCCAGTAATTTTCCAGACCTCATCAAAACTCTTGTGTATCGCCTGGTTCCTGCGCTCCGGCAAGCCCTTCTCGCGCAGCAGGTCATAGATCGCCTGGTGTACGGAGAATGTCACTGGCATATCCTTGTCCCCCGTAGTTTCGGTCAAGGGTATATCCAAGTTCTTGCTCATAGATGACGTTCGCATCCGAAGGTACTTGCGAGCGTTGATACCATACCCGAGCCAATTCCCCAGATGCCGCGTTTACCTCGAGTGCCATATCGCTCAGGCCACAGCGACCGATCAGTACTCGATCAGACTTACGCAGAACGGCGAGAGAACCTCGTTCCAAGCTCTCGTAAGTCTCATAAAACGTTTCTAGTAATGCTTGCGTCTCCTGAATAGAACGCGCCCTTCCATTTCCAAGATATCTGGCAACAATTGGATCCGCATAAATACGAGCAAAGAATTCGGAATCTGCCTGTTCAATCCTGCGAAAGATGAGTCGCTCCGATTCAATCCGATCGGTATCGTGTGCAAACGTCATCGACCGCAACCTGCAGCCATGCCAGAAACTCTCAGAATTTCGCCGCTCATGATCCGGCTATGCGTGGGATCGAAAAATTCCGGAAGGTTGCCTAGATTCAGCGCCCGCGGTGGCGGTGATACGAAAGCCAGTGACGATTCAGGGATGGTCGTCCCATCGCTAGCCACCCGGCACCACCGGGACGCTGATAAAGCTGGCGCTGCCTGGAGTGTGCCAAACCTGCTGTACCGCCTTCTGATAATCCGCGGGCTTTGCATTGAAAATGTTCGGAACAAAAGTCTGGGGGTTGCGATCATATAGCGGGAATAAACTCGATTGCACTTGGACCATGATGCGATGTCCGGGCAAAAACACATGGTTCACCGTCGGCAGCGCAAAACGGTATAGCAACGGCTGGTTTGGCGCGATTGCCTCGGGATGTTCGAAACCATTGCGGTAGCGGCCTCGGAAGATATCGAGAGAAATCGCCAGCTGATATCCTCCCAGCGTCGGTTGTGTCGGCACCGTATCAGGGTACACGTCGATCAGCTTCACGACCCAATCGCTGTCGTTGCCGCTCGTGGAAGCATACAGATTTACTTCCGGCGAGCCGCTCAGCCGCAACGGGGTAGTAAGCGGCTCCGTTGCGTACGTGAGCACGTCGGGTCGGCCATCAACGAAACGCTGATCGTCCACCAGCCAGTGTCGCCATGCATCGGTGTCCGTCGCAACTACCGGCCTCGTCCTGTACGGCACCGGCTTGGACGGATCGGACACGTATTCGTCATATTTTGCCGCGGCCGCCTGCGGACTTTCAAAGGACAAACCGCCGTTCGCCGTCAGATAGAGTGATCGTGACTTGCTCGAGCAGCCTTGGTCGCAGCTGAGTGGCCATGACTTTAGGCGATCCCAATGATTCTCTCCGGTGTTGTAAATCAGCACGGGCGGCGTATCTGCCTTCGGGGCGTTATCCAACAGGTATTGGTTGAAAAACGGAAGCAGCACATCGCGACGGAACTGCAAGGTGGTGTTGCCTTCCCAGAGCAGCGGCCCCAGCGAATAACCATCGTAGTTCACCTGGCTGTGACGCCAAGGTCCCATCACCAGATAATTTTTGTCGTTCTGAGTATCCTGAGGTTCCACCGCCTCATAGCAGTGGATAGCTCCCCACATGTCTTCCTGGTCCCACAATCCTTGTAGCCACATCGTCGGAACCTTCAGAGGTACCGAAGCCATGATCTTGTCGAGGGCTTGCCCCTGCCAGAAAGCGTCGTAGTCAGGATGTTCCTCCACCTTGCGCCAGAAGGGCAATTGCTCCAGGCCGGCCTCACGGGCAAAATCGCCGATCGATCCCTTTCTCAGAAAATTCGTGTAATCGTCATATCCTTCGCGGGGAATGGCGGGGCCTCTCCCACGCACGCTCGTTTGCTCCGTGAAGTAGTCAACATTCGGCTGGCGAAACGCGCCGTAATGAAACCAATCGTCGCCCATCCAACCGTCCACCATCGGGCTCTCCGGAGCCGCTACTTTCAGCGCCGGATGCGGATGAATGAGCGCCATCACCACGGTGAATCCTTCGTACGAAGAACCCAGCATGCCGACCTTGCCGTTGGACTCGTGAACATTTTTAATCAGCCAGTCGATCGTATCGTAAGCATCCGTGGTGTCGTCGATTCCGCTAGTGTTCAACGGTCCGGCCGGAGGAGGCGTCATAAGATATGCGCCTTCGGAGCCATACTTGCCGCGTACATCTTGGAACACCCGGATGTAACCTGCCTTAACAAATACATCGTCGCCCTGAGGAAGCTGGTCGAGCATGTAGGGCGATTCCGTCCGCGCCGCACGGCCTGCGGCGTTATAACAGGTGCGTGTCAGCAGAATCGGAGCGTGGACGGCGCCTTTGGGAATTACGATCACCGTATACAATTTCACGCCATCGCGCATCGGGATCATTTCGATGCGCTTGATGTAGTCATAATCTGACGTCGGCGATTTGAATTCTCCCGGAATGTCGGACGCGCTGGATTTGTCTTGGGCGAGCAACGGCAAACTTGTCAGACACAGCGCTAGCGCGGCAATGATAGAACGGACGAGCAAGGTCATAGAGCTATCCTCATGCAGGTTGAAACCTGACGGACGATATCTTTCTGAATGCGAATTTCAATTGCATCCTCACCGGCCCAACGCGGTTTGATCCGAGCACTCCGCTCACCTTTGCTCCCGGGCGAATCGCCCCGCTCTCGAGCAATCCGCGCACCTACAAGCTCTCGTCCGCGTGGGGAACTGGACGTTTGGTCAGCGGTAAACAGACGCGGACTCGAACCAGATCCATCCGTGTACCCGGAGCAGAAGCAGGGTCGTGAGCCGGCGAATTGCCAGCTCAGATTGTCTGGCGACAAAGTCAATCGCGGCACACGGCACACGGCACTGCCACGACAATACAGGTCGCGTCTTGAATCTATTTGACTCGGATCGATCATACCGGCCGCGAACACGAAGCGGTTTCCAGCGACCAACACAAGCGCGAACGACTTCGGAAAAGCGGCAGTAACTGCACTACGCTCCCGCACGGTGACTTGTAACGGAGTAGCGGGATTGATGCCGAAAGTTACCAGAAATAAGAAAAACTGAATGAATTTGGAAACGAATCTTCACCATAACAAAATCCATCACCGAAATACTCGGTCCTCCGCGCGCCTTCGGCGACATCACCCACAGAAATGCCAAGGAAATGACTCTCTTAACGGATCCTTCCGGTCAATCGAACGTGTAGCCGCACGGATGAAGCGAGGAGTCGTCATTCTCGGCGTGAAACGTGAAGCCCGCGTTTCATTAGCAGTAGTCGTTGCTCAGTTTTTCGGACAGCTGAAAAATCCTGAGCGCGCTTGTTTACTGGTTGCCGGTCGTAACCTTGGGTTGCGTGGGAGGAGGCGATCCCAGGGATTTGGTGATGTCATCTAGGTATGCCGGAGTCCCTTCCACACGTTCCAGCGCGGGATAGCGTTCGCCGTCATGGTAGTCGATGTCGGCGATGGAAACAAAATTGTCTAACTGGACGATCAGGCGGATCGGCTCGGAGTTACCTTTCGCGGCTTGAATCGCGGCTCGTAGGGCATTTGGGGAAAAGACCTGTCCGTTAACCGCGATGATTTTCGATCCCGGAATGATTTTTGCCTTATCTGCCGGTCCATTCCAGCGAACATCTTTAATAATATTTCCCACGCCGACCCGCACCCCAATGGAATACCAAGCGTTGAGGACCGTAGCGTCCGGGCCGGCATTGGCAGTAATAACAAGCTCAGAAGCATTCGGTTTGTCCGCGTACACTAACTTGTAGCCACCGCGCTCGATGCCGACAAGATCGGCGTGAGGATTAATCTTATCCACGCGATCGTTCAGAAAAGCCGCCCAGTCGTATGACACGACTTGATTCAGATCGCGAACGAGCTCGTCAAAACTATAAGTAACGATAAGCGGCCCGGTATTTCCGCCTTTGCCCAGAAAAATCCTCTGGAAGTCATCGAGGGACTTCTGATTGTTGGTCATTTTGCGAATTAAAGTGTCGGCATCGAGCCAGAGGAGTTCGCCCTCATCGTAATAATCCTGCCCGCGCTTCCAGTTGGCCCACGCCGGGTTGTCATCGCGGAGAATGCTGGCTGCAACTGCGGTATCTTCGGTCGACCGCCATTCACGGCCCGGCGTGTAGTCAAGATTCGCCGCAGAGATGGCCAGAACATCGCGGTATTGCGCCTGCGACCTCAAACCGGAGCGCGCAGCAAGCACGTTGCCCAGGTATTGCGTCATGCCTTCATAAACCCAAAGCAGCGCGCCTTCCTGCGCCGTGGCGAAATCAGTTTGGTACAGACCAATCGGCCGGCGGTACTTGCCATTCCATGAATGAGTGAACTCGTGCGCAAGCAGATCGGCGTCACCCAACTGATGCTCTTCATCCGAGAATCCTTTCTCGGCAATGCCGTTTTCCGAGGACTGGCCATGCTCGAGGCCTAGGCCGCCTGCGGTGTCGGATAGACTCAACAGGAGATGGTATTGGTTGTAATGGTGCGAACGATACAACGCGTCCGCTTCGCGTACGAGATTTGCAATTTCTGCCAGCGCCTCTGGACGAAGGTTGGAATCCTCGGCGATGTCCGACGCCACGTCAATGTAGTGCTTCGGAGCAATTTCCGGAGCCAAAACAAATTCGTGGAAGTATCGCCCGGTCAATATCGGCGAATCCTCCAGCTGTTCAACATTGGTCGCTGCGAAGTGTGTGGTGCTGCCGGACGCTGGCACCGGATATGTGCCGCCACTAATAGGAGTAAGCGCCGTGCCGATGCCCCAGCCCGCGGGGACGATCACCGAGGGCTGTATTGGAATGCCACGCACCGGCAGATTAGCCGGATAAAGCATTAGCTTGTCCCATTCCAGGTACGCCAACTTCTGCGAAACATTCGTGAGAACGATGGCATCGAGACGCGCATGCAGCGTGGTCACGCCCACTGGAATCGTCACGTGATACTCGTAGAGATCCACATCGTCGCGGCGCCACGGGAGCGTTTGACCGTTGGCGGTAAACACCACACCCGTAACTTTATCCACCGGACCGGCTGGCTGATGATCACCGGGAATCCATTTGGGAGTAATAAGAGTGAGCGGGCCGGCAGTAACCGGTAGATCTATCTCGGCGTGAAAAAGTTTGCGCGGGGCGTCTGAAAGGTCGGCGGTGATCTGAATCGGCGCCTTCTGACTTTGCGCCGAAGCTCTTGTGGAAAATAAGACGGCAAGAATTGTTAAAGCCAAAAATGCCAGGAGATTCTGTCGCATCGTGGCTCGCTCCGAGCTTTCAATAGGCATTAAAAGACTTCCAGCATTTCTTCGTAACGCTTGAACGGCGGAACCAAGTGGGCTTTCGCGATGCCCTCGGTTCCAGCCGTGCGAGCCCAATCGAGCATCCTGCGGGCGAGAACGAAGCCACGCTCGCGGGCCGCATCTCCAGCTTCTTCCTTTTCGCGCACGGTGGGCTCGGAGATCACGATCCCGGGGACTTCGTTGTCGAGGCCCAAGGCTTGCTTGAAACTGGTAGTCGCATAGGGTACACGGTGCCACGACAATGCAGGCTGCGTCTTGAATGTATTTGACTCGGATCGTTTCGTTGTTGATTGTCAGTTGTTAAGCGATATCGCGAATTCGCCTTTGGCAGTGTTCTATACGGGCCCAATATGGACCTTGGCATTGCCCGAAGGAATTCCTAGCACGCTTGGCCCTATGAGACCGCGTTTGAACGACGCAACAACGCAAGGCGCTGCGGTTCGTTCGTGGCTACGGCACCGTGAGGACGAGTTAGGGTAGCTACTGGTGGACCTTGTTGCTATCCCCACGGAAATTCTCCGGTGAACACTATCGTCCATGCTTGAACGTTTTCGAGACCTCGCCGTTGGAAGCTGGTCTTGATTGTGAGCGTTTAGGGCCGTCTATTTCAAGACAGGATGGTCAGTATTACCCGAAAGTTTGTTTGCAACCTACGGCGAAGGAGAACGATCCTTTTATTTTCACGCGCTTTGCGACGCTGTTCCGGCGCAAACCTCGACGCAATTTCATCCGCTTCGGAAAGAACACTTTTGGCTTGGGCGCGCCTCGTCCGACATCCAAGGCGGAATCGTAGCCAGGCTCTATGCATGTCGCGCTCTGAAACAATTCAAGGCGAACCGGAAAACTAAAATTGGATCGGTACTGGTCCCTAATGACGAGGCGCGCGCAGGTAATTCCCAGATTAGGACGCAGCCTTCTTCGCTTGCGCCCTGACTTTCGCCCAGCGCTCCTTCATAGCCTTTGAGATTTTCGCTCTACCCTTCGCCGACAACACGTGCTTCTTCGCGCGGGTGATATCTCGGCTTGCAGTTTTACCTAAAGCCTTGGCTGCCGATTGCAAACCAACTAGATCCTTCTGCAACTTGGATAACTGCTTCTTTACCTTCTGCTCTTCACGTCTAATTGCAGCCAATATGCTCATGGAGCCTCCGCAAAGAATCTACACGAGACATTGTCATAAGCCAATCCCTTGCCGTTGGGGTGTATTATTCAATTTGCCAGCCGGCCGTAGAACCAAGATTCTTATCACCGCATTTATTTGGCATGTGGACGACTTGCAATGTCCCGGAATTCTTCCAGAATTGGAGGCGTGCGCGGATCACTTACCACGAGCGAACTGCTGTGGAGTCAACAAGATTTCACCGATCCGCTGCGGTTACGACAGGAACGGCATGCGCGTCCAGCAGAGCGCAAACGGGACGACGACAGTTGACATTTATTCAGGATCGAAAATCATTGCTCAATATCAAAATGGGCCTGCTCCGAGTTCGCCTTCGAGCGAGTTTATATATGCGGATTCGGACAGTGGAGCTAGGCTGCTAGCGGTTGCGAGCGGCGGAAATATTGATTATATGCACCAGGATCACCTCTCGGTTCGGCTCATCACCAACTCCAGCGGCAGCGGCATCGGCAAGCAGGGGCGCTATCCGTTTGGCGAGTCGTAGATCGATAGTTCCTCGCTGCGGAAACTATCGAACGGAGGCATCCCGGGTGATGATGGCCACTCATCCAGCGTACCTACCCATCAGTCCCTTAACATTGCTGTGTCCAGCTTGCAAAGCGAGGGCTCGATGAAACTTTCGTCTCAACGAGCCTGTCTTGTGTCGGATTGTGATTGGGTTATTTCTTGTTTTCCGCTTGCGCTCGGATGTCGGCTAACGTCGGGTGGGTCGCTCAGGTTCTGACGCACTTTCCCTACCACACTTTGACTGGCTTGCGCTCTCTCACGATAAACGACCGCGAGCAACTGCCACTTAGCCTTTTCATCCTCGCTAAGTTGGCTTGCATAATCTTCAAAGTACTGCGCGGCATCGTCCAACCATCGTGCATCGCCTTCCACTTGCGAAAGTGCTTCTTTGAGCAGTTCGTTCATACTTCACCTCGAAGATGTTCGTTGCAGCTGCATTGAATCTCCGAACAGCTAGCACGCCATAACACTCCGGCGGGACTCAGAATTAAAGTCACAGAAATCGGACCTAGTCGGTACGCTAGCGTACCGTTCGTACAGATGCATCACAACGCGGTTACCCCGCCGCGAATTCTTCCGCAAGGAATCACCGGCCCATGCTGCGATTCGCGCCCAAAATCTTGAAATAGTCCTCAGTGATGTACTCGGACGCGATGCGCTGTGGGTCGCCGGCACCGGTGAAATTGAACCCACTTGTAAAGTGCGCTGCCAGGGCCGGAAAACGACTGGTTTTCCGCACGCCAATCAAGAAAATTCGGGCCGGACACGGAGTCCTGTTCACCCTTGATGAAGATGGATTCATAGAGCGTCACGATCTGCCGCGGCGCGGGATAAGGCAGCAGGCGCAGCAACACCGCGTTCACGACGGAAAATATAGCCGTGTTTGCGCCAATGCCCAGCGCGAGCATGAGTATCGTGATCGCCGTAAAGCCCGGAGATTTTGCCAGCACGCGCAGACCGTAACGCAGGTCCTGCCACAATGTTGCCATCCCCGAACCTACACTCACCTAGTCGGTAACAGGAACTAGTCGCACGACCACGGCCAATCACCATGGTCAATTAAGCGACTGTAAAGAAGGCAGTTACGAGAGGAATATGAGATTTCCCCCGGATACCGGTTCGGGAATGAGACGAGCCCGCGCACGCGAACAGCCCTGTCATGACCTGCCCTACGCGGCCGAGAACGCTGCTGCGGAGGCACCTCGGCGACTTTATGGACGGCCGCCATTTCAAGCGATTACCAAGACAGGCCATCACTCCGGTTCATCGAATAAGTCTGGCCCTCGTTCGAGCGATTTCGCGCAAACATCCGATTTGATCAAAAAAGCCTTGGCGCCTCCTGCAGGGACGCTATCCGATCGCGTGCGGTTCCGTCCAATGTGTCGAGACGGACCCTTATAACGCGGACGAGATGGTTCGTCCCGACTCGCGGCGAAGTTACTGACGCCGCTGCCCAAACGACCAAAATGGCAGCCTTCCTTTCGTCGCCGATTCTTGCTCCAACTTGACTGGAACTCGCAAGGAAGTGAGTATGTCGGATTGCTTCTGCACGAATGAACTATGATGTTAGTGCGGTCCTGAATTTATCTGGTTTGACAGGATGCGAGCGAGGGATGCCGTCGTTTAAGTGGCGCTTGGGTATCAGAATCGGTTATGACCACATTGTCCAATATGCCGAATTTTCGCCAGATTACGCCCGGGATCGAGACGTTTCGTTCCAGCTTCAGCTTGCCGCGACATCGCCATATGCGTGCTTACGCTACCGTCGTTCTGGCGGGCCGACTTGAGGAGTCGGGCTACGCGGGGCGCGTGCTGGCGACGGCCGGCGATGTCCTGATTCACTCCACACTCGACTGCCACGCGAATCGAATGGTCGGCGCAGGCGTCAAGTTGATTCGACTCGAATGGTCCGATACCAATGGAGTAAGCGGCCTTTATCACTTGAACGAAGTGGACGCGTTGGCTCGAACCGCCGAAAAAGATGTAACCGAAGCTGCGCTTCTCCTGAAGCACTATCTGCGCAACACTTGGCCGCCTCCGCCTGGGGCGAAGAACGATTGGCCGGATTTGCTGGCCGGCGACCTGGCTCAGAACACCTCGACGGAGATTGGATTGTGGGCAGAGGCGAACGGCTTGGCGCGGGAAACTGTGTCTCGGGGATTCGCAGCAGCCTATGGTACCGCACCGATCGTTTTTCGAGCCGAACTGCGAGCGCGCGCCGCTTGGTTTCGCGTCACCGGCGGGACCGATGCTCTATCAACGATTGCGGCGGAATTGGGCTTCGCAGATCAAGCTCATATGACCCGGTGGATTCACCGCATTACAGGAAATACGCCCGCCGCGTGGCGCCGGGAATCCATTCTTGTCAGGGAGACCGCGCGCTCCTCTGCGGTAGACGGTTCCGGATCTGCCTGACTTGTCGTTACTCCGCGGAACAGCAGTGAAAGCCATGGATTTTCGGGAATACAAAATGGACGCTTCAGTTATTGGAACGACAGCTGCTCGATGCTGCCATGCGAGCAAAGCAATGACGCGTGGTGCTCGTTTTCGCTCTTACCGGCATTGGCGCGATGGATGGCGGAATACGATCAGAACGTCTTGAACAAGAACTTTTGAGTCTTAACGTGCTCGAAACCGTTGCGTGCGTAAAATTGATGCGCGCGTTCTCGGATAACGTTCGAGTGCACCGAGATA
Organism: uncultured Acidobacteriota bacterium; assembly: GCA_963790855.1. Classification (GTDB taxonomy): domain Bacteria; phylum Acidobacteriota; class Terriglobia; order Acidiferrales; family UBA7541; genus Palsa-295. Next base: position 103,132 of record CAWBPZ010000011.1, on the reverse strand, counting down.
GCCTTGCAGCCGTTGCTGCGCGCCCAGCGATCGGCCGCCTGAACCAGTAGCTTTCCGACTCCACGAGAACGGATCTGCTCGTCAACGATCAACCCGCTGATTCCCGCGCAGCTATCTTGTTCGACGGAATGGAATACATAGAGACCAATCCAGCCCCCGATTTGCCCTCCGGGAAGCTCAGCAACATAGACGCCATGCTGCTTCGAGTTGGCCATCGCGTTGAGCCGTATTCGGATCTGATTCCCGCTCGATGGATAGTGAAGCTGTTCCGCCAAATCGGCCATTTGTTCGTAGTCACCTGGTTCCGGTTGGCGGACCGTACACACCAATTGTGCTGCTGTACGATTCAATTGTTCCGGCATTTCACTGATCCTTTCTATTCGTCACACGCTCTGAACCTGAAGTCTTTCTCGCGATTCACTCATCGCGGAGGATGCAATTGTTTCAGAACCTGCTTCGCCGAATCACGCTGCATGGCCATCGGGGCGCCTTGGGCCTCTGCTTGAATTTCCGCTTCGAATTGAACGAGATTAAAAACTCCAACCAGTTCTTCAGCGGCCGCGCGCGTGTAGTAGAAAGGATCGTGCAGCCCGCTGCGGACCACCTCGATCAGTTCCGGTAGGTGGTATTGGGCGACCGTTTCTTTTAGGTTTTCAAGGTCGCCGAGCGCGGTTATCCGGACCGGTTCGGGCACGCCTGGCTGTGCTTGCGCCAGCAAGATTTCCGCTGCTCGGGGATCTTTCGTCGCCACCAAGCCGGCCAGTGTCGCACGCATCACATGTACTTCTGTGTTCGTCGTCGCTTCTGCGCGTAAAATATCGAATGCCTGCGCCATGCCCGACTTGCCGAGCGCTCTGGCCGCTGCGGCCTGGACTGCATAACTGGACTCGTCGTGCAGCGCTTTGATAATCACACCACAAACCGCTTGATCCCTTGAGAAATTCCCCAGTGCGGCCACTACCGCTTCGCGCACGCGGCTGTCCGGCTGCTGCAACGCGGTGACCAGCGCAATTTTGGCTTGTTCCGTTGCGATACTACCCAGGCTGGTCGCTGCAGCTGCGCGCACCCCATAGAAAATATCGTTGCTCAGCACGTGTGCGAGCGCTTCCGATCGCGCATCGGGATTCTCGGTGGCGTTCATACTCAGTTGCTGCACGGCCCACAGGCGGCTCATCATCGACGGATCTTTCTCCGCCTGCGCGATCAGCATGCTCACAGGCTTATCGAACTGCACCGTCTTATCGATGAAATTGTCTGGGTCGAAATCCACCCACTGTGGCTCGAAGTCCAGTGGAATCTCGAACTCTTGCCGCTGAGAACTATCGTGTACCTGAACCTTCTTTTTTTCACCGTTCGCGCCGTAGAACGCAAGTTCGATGGGCATTTCAAAGATAGGTGTCTCCGCACTGACTTGTTGCGCCTGGATGACAGTGACCTTCTCTGTCTTCTCGTCGTAGCTCGCCTCCACTCTGTACTCCGGGTGGCCAGCGTTAAACACCCACTCGCGGAAAAACCAACCGAGCTCCTCGCCCGTAACGGTCCGAATCGACTCGATCAGATCAGGCGTATCCGCAGTCTGCGCATGATGCGTGGTCAGATAGTGATGGAGAGCTCGGAACAATACCTCGTTTTGCGACGCGGGATGCGAAGTTGATTCGCTACCCTCAACCACGTAACGAAGCATATCCAAAACCGCCGCGCCTTTCTCGTGCGTCGTCTCGTCTAACATGCTCATGGGATCGCTATAATGGCGGTCAACAATTGGCCGGCGATAGCTATCGCGATCTTCTTCCTGCTCCTCGAGCTGGTCGTTGTACATCTCGAAGCGATATGCGTCGTACCCTTCATGATGCTGTGTATAAAGTGCCGTGAGGTAGGTCGCGAACCCCTCGTTGAGCCAGATATTGGCCCAGTCGCGCCCTTGCACATAGTCGCCAAACCAGTGCTGTCCCAACTCGTGCGCTACCAGGATCGTGCTGGGATAATCCGGTTCGGCGCGCTCGTCGTGCAGCGTCCCTTCCGTTAGCGTGGTTGCGCTGACGTTTTCTTGCCCGCCGAATATGTAGTTTTTTACGGTGGTTTGCGCATATTGCTCGTACGGATAATCGACACCCGTGGCGCGCGAAAAAAAATCGATCATGTCAGGCGTTAAATGCAAAGATCGACGCGCCGTCGCTTCATCGACCGTGTCGGCCACGTAATAGTCGACGGGTTTGTCTTTATATTTGTCGCTGAATTTGCGCCACGGGCCCACCGCCACGGAGAGCAAATAGGAACTATGCGGAATGCTCTCTACCCAATCGTAAGTCACCTGCCCAGCCGAGCGGGTCACCTGTACCAGCTTGCCGTTTGAAACGACGGTTTGTCCGTCAGGAACCGTGGTGACGGTCTCGCTGGTGGCCATGTCGTTTGGATAGTCCCAGCAGGGAAACCAATAGTGATTCAGTTCAGGTTCGCCTTGCGAGAACACCTCTTGCGGCCAGTTCGGATAGCTTGGCGTGGGATTCACAAAAAACAGGCCGATGCGTGGAAATCCGTTATACACGATGCGTATCCGGAGCACCATCGTTTCGTCATACTCGTGGTCAAGCGTGATCCAAAGGCGCGCGTCTTGCACCTCATGCGTCAGCGGGACCGCTGCGCCATGTGCCTGCTCCAAAGTCACCCTATCGATCGTTAGCTCAGCGCTGTTCAGATAAAATTTCTGGAAATGCGGCTGGAACGGTCGGAGCGTGACGACTTCATCGCCAAAGACCTCACCCTTCGGTTCGTCGAAGTGCAGCGCCAGCTTATAATTCTCAACGTGATAGGTCCGGCTCGGTGCCCACTGCCAGATCTCTGGATCGCCGAAACGATGAGTCTTGTCTTGTCCTGCCACTCCTATTGCTGTCATGAGCACGACACTGAGAACGACCGCAATGGCGTGCGTAGCCAGGAGCCGATTTGTAATCGAGCAGATTTCAAACCGACGGTTCGCGAATGACGAGCGGCATCTCTTCATGCCGCGAGCATGCCACGGAGAAAAGCGCGAGTCTTGAATGCGTTTGACCTCTTGCGCCAGGAAGATGAGCCCGGGAAACTCCGAGCTGGTTGTGATGGCTCGTTCAACCGAGTACGGTGCGGCGCCTTGCGATTCTGATATCACCCAGTAAATTCCATGCGCCAGCACGGCGCGCCTATCCGTGATAATCCACGAACCGCGCTAGATTTTCTAACTTTCGACCGTAGCTTCAGTTCAAACCCAAGCGATCGATAATCTCCTCAGCAACTACAGCTAGCCGCCTCTTTACTTCGCGGTGAAATCATTCGTCGCACCCCAAACGAACCGCCAAAGCTAGTCCACAATGAACAAGTGTGCGCCCTTAGGGGCCGACGAACGGTGTGGCGGATCGCCCTCGCCAACGTGGTAGGACTGCCCTGACTCCAGGCACAGGCGCAAACCATTGCGCCGTTCGATATCGAGGAATCCGCTTAAACAAAGAACCAGATGTCCTTTTGAACGCCAGTGGTCAGCGATCTATCCCGGAGAGTACTCAATCAATCGGACACGGATATCGCCAAACGTCTGAGTCCTCGACAGCGCCCGCCCTTTTTCCCCAGGATGCTCGCAAAGCGTCACCTCACTCCAATTGATGATGGACATGGGTAGCGCGGAAATCTTCATGAGCCTCCCTCTGCTGGGTATTACGCAACTGCAGAATCTGGACGGATCTTTTCGGACCGCTGCACGTTCCAATCTCTACTGCGCCGCACCGGGTGCCGCAGAAAACGATGAAGCGACTTCACTCACTTCGATCACCGATAGACTGGTCGTAGTTACGGCGTCGGGACCAGTTGGCTGGAACAAACACGCAATTCTTGCGAGGACATTACTTCGCATCGGTAATCAGATGAACTTCCTTCATTTCTCGAATCTCGCCGATGATGATCCCGTGTGTACCCTTGCGCTCGAAAACAGTGCCTGAGACTCGAACAAACTTTCCCACAAATGGCATCAACCGCTGGCGTTGATCCTTGTCGGGCATCGCATCGGACAGCGGAAGATAAATGGTTCCGTCACGCGTAAGAATGATGATAGGCGACCCTTGCTTCACACAGTCCAAGGCGCACTGCAAAGTGAATTTAGTCGCGGTCGCAGCGCTGTTTTGAAGGGGACATGCGGCATCTCGGACCAAGCCTTCGATTGTCGACTTCACGCCTGCTGACACGGAGTCTGGCTGTGATGGTTTGGGGGGAGCTTGTGGCGCTGCAAATGCTAGCGCAGCGCAGAAATAAATCATCAATCCAAGACGCCTCATCGTTTCCTCCTATTTTTTCGGTGATTCTCAGAACCTCTTCGACCTGGTTTCCTCTGTGTTTGTGATTTACGGAGAATTGTGACTAGCACTTCTCCCCGCAACTTTTGTTCCTAGCGATCGGACTGTCGAACCGCCCTCGAAGCGTTCCGCGGGGGCGGAATGCCCTACTGCTCCACTAGGACTCAGTTGTCGCGACGGCTTTTGAAATTGCTCCGCAAGAAAACTGTTTTTTGTTTCCCTTTGTAGGAAGCGCCCGATTCCGACCGGTCCATGGAAGAACGTGTGGCCATCTTTCTCCGTGGATTTCTTTGTCGCCATTTCTCATAATTCTTTTTCATCTGCTCGATGTGACGCGGAATGTGGCGTTCTTGGATTTCGACCCATTGCGCAAGACTCAGGCACCCGTGCCTGGGATGCTCCAGGGTTTGTTGCCAGACGGACTCGGGCAACAAAACGAGCACTTGGTAGGTGAAGCTGCGAAGGCGGCGAATAATCTCGAAGGCCTCGCGCGCGCTCTGATGAAAGTATCCGACGCGGCGCGCCCACTGCACCACATCAAATGCCACGACCGGACCATCGGGCTCGGCGATGAAACGCCGACACACTTCGTAAGCGCAGACTTCGCTGTCGCCCAGATGCAGAATAATCTCGTGGATGCTCCAAGCGTCGACTGACGGCTTAAAAAACCACATCTTCTTGGGAAACCGCTGCAACGCAGCTGACAGCAGCGCCGGTGCACGTCCGTATGATTCCAGTTGTTGGAGCGGCATGCTAATACTCGCGCGACCGCTCAGCGCAGATCACGCGATATGTCGCGTCTACGCAGCCTATGTCAGCCAGGAGCCGATTTGTAAATCGCCTCATGCCGCGAGCATGCCACAGAGAAACGCGAGAGTCTTGAATGCGTTTGACCTGCAGCACCAGAAAAATCAGGTTGGGAGAGTGTGGAATCGTTGCGATGGATCACTCAGGTGCCAAGAAACGTCTTTCGTTGACCCGATAGGGACGGATTTGGATTCTTGTTCCGACAGTACTTGTATCTTCCACTGCGGCATCACGAGATCAAGAAGGATCCCGGCCTACTCTCCTTAGCGTACTGCGTTTCTTTCTTAGTTACTGTCAACTTCAGAGCATAGGGACGGAGAACCAGAAAGGCGGCTCAAGCGGCAGTACCAGGTAGGCAATTGGAGATTCGCCTTAAGCTGCCGCGCAAAGCTGAAGCTAGCGAAGGCGAGCCCAAAGAAAGACATCAACCGCTAGCGCGCTCCAGGTTTTTCCCCGCGTCAGTGCGCTTGCTGACGAGGCGCTGTCGCCACGCGATGCCGGCTAGGGCCCAGGGGCCTCCCCACAAGGCGATCGCGATGAATAGACTAGACCACTCGGCGGGGTTGCGCTGCGCTCCAGGAATCGCATAAAGCCCCAAAACTCTGGGGAGATGAAGGGTGATGACCCACGTCGCAAACATTAGACCGATACCGAGCGCGCCCCATAACTGCAAAACGTTGAAAGCAATGCTCGAACCCGCGGCGATAAAACCGGCGCCGAAAACTGCGATCCAAAACACGTGCCAGGGAATCCATTCCGGTATCAACGTTCCTATCGGCGCCAGAGCGAGAAAATGGTCCACTCCAAAAACGATAAGAGACAGCGCAAGCAGATAACGGCTCGCGTGTGAAAGCAAGCTGGACGTCGCACTCGGACCGGGTAACAGCCAAGCCAGCGTCCCAATCGCGAGCACCTCAAATACTCCGGTACGCCACTCCATGCTGCCAGGGTTAGCGGCATATTTCGGAACTTCCAGAATCAGTGTGGACAGAAACAACAGACTTCCCAGTGCGAGGGAAGCCGTCCGCACCGTGCTCTCAAATAGCAGACCCAGTGCGAAGGTAATCCAGATCGCGCCAAACAAGTGAGCCACCCAAGGGACTGGTGGCAGGAAGGGAAGCACCGGAATGACGATCTGTTGCCCACTCAACTCCGCGGAACATCGCGCACACAATATCGTCTCTACTCCCAACGCGATGTTTGCAAGCGCGAACACCGGACAACCCATGCTGAGTACTGCATCCGTTGCCCGCCTGAATCGCATCCCCCGGAGCGAGATTAGTTCAGGCAGTGCTACCTCCTCAGAGAGCGCGAATGGACTCGACGTCGCGCGCAGAGACTTTGTCACAATTTGGCTGTCACACCTACGCGGCTAACCTGACGACGTGCCAGCTCGGTCGTGACTCGCGGCGTCTGCGGCCCGCTGCTGCTCGAAGCTCCATTCCAGATCGTTCGGGTTCTTGAAGTTGCGACCATCGTAAGAAAGTGCCCGTACCAATAGAACGCTCAGAGAGTTCAGGCAGCCGCAGGGAATCGACCGATTCCGGCTTCCGACAGGCGGCGCGAAGGGCCGCCTGTCGCCACAAATTGCCGGAAATCAGTTTAGAAAATGAATTTGCCTTGAATCTGGCAAATCCGCTGGTCCGTGGCTGCCGCTGCGAACGCGCCGTACGGAGACGTCGGCATCGTAGCCGTGAACACAGTGTTTCCAAACGGACCAGCTGAGCCGTTTGAGTTCGGGGAAGGTGTTCCGTAGTTCAGGTGATTGAACACGTTGTAAGCGTTGAACCCCAGCTGGAACTTCAAGCGCTCGGTGAGATCGAACGTCTTGCGGAGGCTGAAATCAGCTCCGAAGAATCCGGGACCTACGAACGCATTTCGTCCGACCACGCTTCCCGTGAAATTGGTGGAAGGCAATATCGTGTTCGCGGTATTCGTGGCCCCTGCCGCACCGAAACAAGCGGTGCCGTTGACAAGGCCGGCTGCGCACGGCGCGGAGTTGGAGAAGTTCCTCGTCGCGAAGTCCGGCTGGGCCAGAATCGTGGCAAGCGAGAGGTTGTCCGTTTGGAATTTGGCGAGCGTGGCACCGTCGGTGATGCTGAAGGGAAAGCCCGTATGCCAAAAGAACGAGCCCGACAATTGCCAGCCCGCCACCGCGTAATTCAGCGCGCGGTTCTCCGTCTTGAACGGTAAAGCATAGATATAGTTGGCGCTGATGTTGTGACGAACATCGTTGTCCGAGGACGAATAACTGGCGCCGGGGTTGTAGGGATTCAGCTGGAACAGAATGCTGTTAATAACGCTGAAGGGGTTGATGCCGCCGTTGGAAAGCACATCAAGGGAATGCGAGTAGGTGTAGTTCAAGCGCCCCGACAGTCCATGCCAGCCCGTCTCCTGCAGCGAGAAGGTGATGCCATCGTAATTGGAATACCCGGCGTTGGTCATCTGTTGAACGTTGCCAACGCGCGGGTCCGGCGCTGCGGACGGGAGGCCGGAATCAGTAAAGCCAGACCCGGCGCAGTTGACTGGATCACAGTAGGAATTCAAGAATGGGTTCTGAATCAATTCATCATACCCATGGTTTCCGACGTAATTCACCGACAGCATCACGTTGCGCGCGAAACTATGTTGGATTTCGAAATTCCATTCAAGGTACTTCGGATTCAGAATCTTGCCGTCTGTATCGGCGAAACCGGGCACGATCAAATTACCCGTGGAGCTTGCGATGCAACCTCCTGGAATCCCCGCAGCCAGCGCAGAGTAGGTATTGAGGTTCCCGCCCGGCGTATTGAAGTTTGTCGTAAAAGCTCCGTTGCATTGCTGGATGACATTGACGCCGCTATTGGGAAACGCCGTCGAAGACGCGGGATTCAGGTCAAATGCCAGACTGCCGGCCGCCACGTTCCATGGATTGAACTGCGGGAAGTTCGTCGTATACAGACCGAGGATAACCCCGGGGTAGAGGTCGGTGAACAGACCGACGCCCCCTCGGAACACGGTGTTTTCGCCGAGCGGTGTCCAGGCGAAACCAAATCGCGGTTCAAACACCACCTTTTCCACATCCGGCAAAATGCTGCGCACTCCGGTTCGGAATGATCCGCCATAAGCCGCGTTATAGGGAATGTCAGCACCATGGGGCATGTCATTGAACGGCGTGACTGGCAATGTGGTGCAGGCGTGCTGGCAGGCACCTCCCGAATTGCGGTCGGCGCGCAAGGTCAGCGTGAATTTCAATTTGGGGTTGGCGCGCCATTCGTCCTGAAAATACAAGCCAAAGCTATAGAAGGCGATAGGTTGATCCTTGCTGGTGGAGTAGTTATGAATCACACTTCCGCCTACGTTGGGCAGAAAGATCTGGTCGTTAGCGAATCCGAGCAGGGTGGTTTGAATCACCGGATATGGCGTGAGAGTCTCGGAAGAATAATCGCTGACGTCATCTCTGCGGAAGTTTATGCCCATTTTGAATGCATGGCTTCCGCGGGTGATGGCAAGATCATCGATGAGTTGCCATTGAGTGACGTCGCGGCCTTGCGGAAAAAGCAACCCCCCAGCGAACCCGCCGGGGCTTCCCGAGCCCGTTCCCAGGGCGGTAACGGAAGAGCCGTCGATGTTGAATGCCAAATTTCCCGGAAACAAAGCCAGCGCTGCAGCCGGGTTTGGGTTGCCGAAGATCGCTGAGTAGTACAGCACGGACCCAATGAAATTGTTCACCACGTTCTGGCTGAAAACGTGCGTGTAGTTCAATTGGCCTTCATTCTGAGGCTGAACGCTACTGTCGTTGAATACCGGATTCACCGAGTCGGTATAGGTGGGCTGCACACCGCGATCGAATTTCACGCGGCCGAAGATTTTGTCCGAGTCGCTTAGGTTGTAATCCACACGGCCCGAAAGGATCCACTCCTTATTGCCGTTTGAGACGGACTGGGTGTAACTCTCCGTGCATCCTCCCGGTGTCGCGCCAGCCGCTTGCAACGCGGCGGGCAAGATGGCGCCTGAAATCGGGTCGAAAATTTGGCCCGAAGCATTCACGGCGTAGTTGACGCAGCTACCCAAGTAGCCGGGATTGGTGGGGTCCGTGGAATTGGCGAGGTTCGGCGCAGCCTTGGAGATGCCCGGAGCAGCGTTATAGAGCTTGAAAACATTTGAGTAGAAAGCCTGGGTGGCGGCGTCCGCGGGGATGTTGCTGGTGACGTAGTTCTGAAACGCGGGCGTCATCAGAGTGACGTCGTGAACGGAACCGAAGATGTAACGGATGCCTTCCGTATTGACGAAGAAGAAGGCCTTGTCTTTCTTGATCGGACCGCCCATCGCAGCTGCCCACTGATTATTGTTTTCAAAAGGCCGCGTGCCGCCGAATAGCTTGTTAATCGGGTCATTCGCGGTTAGCGCACGCCCAGTCCAGAAATAAACGGCGTTACCGTGGAAGGTGTTTGATCCGGACCTGGTGGTGTAGTCGATTTGCGCGCCCGCTTGGCGGCCGTACTGGCCGGTGTAACCATTGGCGACGATGGCGACTTCTTGGAGTTCATTGCCGCCCAGCAGAAGATTGCTGGCACCGGTATTGTTAAGATTCAGGAACGGATCGTTGTAGTCATTGCCATTCACGGTGAAAAGGTTGGCATCCGCCGGCAGACCGAAAGCGCTGAAGTTGCCGTAGCCGCCCATGGTCGAGTTGTTGGAGGTGATGCCTGGAGCCGTATTTGCAAGGTAAGTAATGTCACCGCCGGGATTCGGTATCTCGTTCAGCTGTTTGGTGTCGAAATTGGTCGTGATATTGGCATTTTCGGTTTGCAGCACCGGTCCTGTGGCGGTCACTTCCACGGTGGTGCTTACGCTGCCCGGCTCCAGCTTCACATTCGCAGAGACGATTTGGCCGAGGATTACATCCACGCCAAGAGCGGCAGTGCTGAAGCCATCTTTTCCAATGCTCAGGTTGTAATGGCCGGGTTTCAGGAGAGAGATGTTGTAAGTGCCGGCTGAAGAGGAAGTGACCGTTTGGGCATAACCCGTTGCCGGATTACTCAACGTGACCCGGGCGCCGACGATCACACCTCCCGTAGAATCGGTAACCGTGCCAGCGATGCCGCCAGTCACGACGCTTTGCGCCCAAAGCGCATTCGATAGCAAAAGAACCAAGGCCGCAAATATCGCAGCAAGCCTAAGGTATTCACGCAATAGCATTATCGTCTCCAGTGTTCGTTCAATTTGCGCGGCTGAGAATCTGACGGCCGACTTCTATCGGCAGGCTGTATGGCACGTTCGTCGCCATCTTCTATGCCAAATAAGACATTGCTTTGCAGCGAGTTACACATATTCGGATTATTATTTTTTGCGAGAAAATACAAATGACGCCTCATTACATGTTGATATTCGGAACCGGAGGATTTGTTCTTTCACGATTGCCGCAGGAAAGTTAGGGTGCGGTGCGGGTCTCTTGCTGTCGGCAGGGAACAGATTTTTCAGATTCTTGCTGGACGAAAAACCGACTGGGAGATAGCCGCAAAGATCGCTGTCTTCGAATCGTAACCGCTCGTTAGAGGTCAAAATCCGATGGGCTGGTGATCAACGCTGTGAATTATCTGCGTCCGAATCGCTTCGGTGGCCGCTGCGCAATCGGAACTAGGCCCGCAGACCCGCTCGACGTTGGCCGCCGAAGAAGCGCATTTCTTGGCTGAGGGGAAGGAGATTTGAAGGGCTCCCGTCACTGGTTTCTAGCGTTGTGCGAAGCGAATGTGTGGAATTGGGAGCGACATTTCCCGACGGTGCTGAGCTGGACCCGCACCATCACGTGCAGCGCGACTTGCTCGCCTTCGGTCAATTCTAAATAGCCGGGAGCGACGCGAATCACGCACTCATCGAAATCCGTCTCGCCCACATGGACGAACTCTGTCGCAACCTTATGGTAGATTGCCCACGCGTAAGCTAGTTCTGTGAGGAAGTCGGCATCCGCAAGAGGTCGACGCAGCTGTGAGACGGAAACCTAGTCCGGCCAGGAGGCTTTTTCTTGGCAATTGATACTGGAGAGCTGACGCGAAATCTTCACCATTCGCATGATTTCAGCAACAAGACGGTGCTTTTTGTCGGTGCAGGAAGAAGACAACTCTTCGATCCAGCTATCAAGACGAAGAAGCTTATAGCAATTGATAAGGATCCCGAGGCACTCACACAATTGAAGTAAGGCCTGTCGACATCGTTCCCAGAGAATCCTCTGGAGGTGCTGGCTTCAAACTTCCAGGATATTTTTCTGCCGGGTGACGAAGTCTATTTTGAATTCTGCCTCCATGAAATGGAAGATCCCTATAAGTCTTTGACCCATGCCCATACTCTCGCCCCTGATCTGGTCGTACTGGATCATTCGCTGGAGTCGGCATGGGCTTTCTACGCAGCGCAGGATGAGAAAGTCCGCTCGAGCGTTCAGGCCATGCGAGACTTCGGGATCCGAACGCGCACCACGTTCCACACCAACCAGCTGTTTGCGGATCACGCCGAACTCCTGGCCAAAGTCGCAGTGCCAGGACCTGTTGCCGTTCAGCGCGTGCAGCGCTTTCAGGGCATGCGAAACATCGCCATCCCAATGAATTATGAAACGGTTTTGTTGTAACCCAGCATAACGCGCACGCAAGATCGCGAGGCGATACGATTTTGCGCCTAGTACGCTGGCGCAATTGTTAAAGGAACCCAAACGCGCTGACCCAGGCTGCGCTCGGCTCCCTCGCTGCGACGCGTCGTAAACATTTCGATGCAACGCCGCAGCAATGCCCCATACCAGAAGTTCAACTCCTCAACAAGGCATGGCCGGAACGGTTGTGGAAGTGGCCGCAAGTATTCGGTCGACCGTGGCCAAGGTATCCATATGCCGAGAGGCTCGAATTCATACTAGCTCAGCGTTTGCCGCGCAGCTGCCTAAAGAAAAGACGAATATCCTGCGCTAGCAGACTCGGTTGCTCGAGCGCGGCGAAATGGCCTCCTTGTGGCATATGTGACCAACGCTGTACGTTATAGACTCGGGCGACCCAACTTCTCGGCGGCATAATAATTTCCCGGGGGAAAAGTGCGATGGCGCAGGGCACTTCGACACGCTCACCGGGTCCGAAATGGAGTGGATGCCGCCGGCTCTCCCAGTAGAGCCGGATGGAAGAGCCAATGGTTTGTGTAAACCAATAGATCGAAACGTTAGTGAGAAGCTCATCTCTTGTGACAGCACGCTCCACATCCCCATCACAATCACTCCAGGTACGAAACTTCTCAATGATCCAGGCGGCAAGGCCAACGGGCGAGTCATTAAGCGCATAGGCGAGGCTTTGTGGTTTCGTGGCATGAAGTCGGCCGTAGGCTCCTTCCGTGTCAAACCACACTGCATGGGCGGCAACAAACGTCCTCTCCTCTTCCGTCAGGTCTTCTTGCCGAGACGGATCGTGCGGCGGCAGGTACGATCCGGGGATGCGATTTAGGTGCAGGCCAAGAACACGCTCGGGAAACAGAAAAGCGAGGTTGGTGGAGACACTTGAACCCCAGTCTCCGCCTTGCGCACCGAAGCGCTCGTAACCGAGTACTCCCATAAGCTTGGTCCAAAGCCTCGCGATGGCGAAAGTGTCCATCCCCGTTTGGCGCGGAGCCGACGAAAAGCTGTAACCGGGCAAGGAAGGAACGACTACGTCAAAGGCATCTTCGGCCTTGCCGCCATGGACCTCGGGATCGGTCAACATGGGTATGATCTTGAGCATCTCGGCAAACGTCCCGGGCCAACCATGTGTGATGAGAAGCGGCAAGCCCTGCCCGGATTTGGCGCGTGCGTGAACAAAGTGAATTTTGTGTTGGTCGATCGTAGTGCGGAATTGAGGCAATTCGTTCAGCCTGGCTTCTTGAGTTCGCCAATCAAAACCTGATCGCCAGTACTGCACGGTACTCTCGAGATAATTCCGATCCGTTCCTTGGTCCCACCCAATTCCCTCAATCTGATCAGGCCAGCGGGTGCTCCCGATTCGCTGCTTGAGATCTGCGATGGCTTCCTCAGATACGGAGATAGTAAATGGTTCAACATGCATGGGACTAACCCCCTTGGAGTAAGCGGCCGCTCACCCGTCTTCGGTGATCCATGCCGCCGAAATTCAATTTGTTCGGATTGCCGCCTCACCGGGACCACCAGCATCGGCGGAACGCTTGCTACACTCAGACCTTCCTATTTCTTTTCCGCGCCATGATCTGCTTCGCAAGGTCCATCCCGGCGCGATGTCGGATCGGGCCCATCGCGCACAATCGCACTAGTGCGTTCTACTCGTAGCGAAGCGCAATGATGGGATCCACCTTCATCGCGCGGAGGGCCGGGAGGTAACACGCTGCGACAGCCACGACCATCAAGACGATCGCGACTCCAAGAAACGTGAGCGGGTCATGTGCACTGACGCCAAAAAGCTGGTTGGCCATCAGACGCATCAGTCCCAGCGCGGCGCCGGCTCCGATGGCGACACCGATCAGCGCCATACCTGCTCCATGGCCAATCACGAGCCGCGATATGTCGCTCGGTTGCGCGCCTAGTGCCACACGCACTCCAATTTCATGAGTGCGTTGACCCACTAGATACGAAATCACGCCGTAGATTCCAACACACGCCAGCACCAGAGCCAGCGCCGCAAAGATGCTGAGAAGCATCATCGACATCCTTCGCGCAGCGAATGAGTTCGAGACGACTTCGTCCATCGTTTCGACGTTGTAGACTACTTCGCGGGGATCCATTTCCTGGATTGCACGACGGACCGACCCCATCACCGCCGTGGGATCTCCTCTGGTGCGCAGTACGACGGCTACCCCGGTCGCAGCCAGTGGCATGACCTTGTCCGTAAGTTGCATAAAGGAATAGTAGAATTGAGCCTGGATGGCTGCTTTTGCGTCGGCGTCGAGTCCCCACTGCTTTATGTGCCCCACCACGCCCACGACCTCGGCTTGCACACCGAAAAGCGCAAGATTGACGTGCTTCCCGATCGGATCTTCGTTGGGGAAATACGTACGCGCGAAGCTGTCGTCGATGACGATTACCACCGGAGTATGCTCATTATCTTCAGGCGTGATAAAACGTCCGCGCTCCATCGTGATTCCCATGGCTTCGACGAAACCCGGATCGACAAGATAAAACATCGCCTGGTTCATGTCGTACTCATTCACCGGCTTGGGCTGTCCTTCGATCCAAAAGGCCTCGGTGGAATTATGGATCATCGGACGGGAGCCGAGAGTCGAGGAAACAGCTTGAACGCCGGGGACGGCTTGCATTTTTCCCTCGAACTGACGCAGTTGGGCGCGCGTTTCCGCCGCGTTGGTTGTGGTCGTGGTCGGCAGCGACAAACTGAAGGTAATGGCATGGCTTGGATTGAAACCCGGATCGGCACGCCATAACGCGTCGAGGCTGCGAACCATCAGTCCCGCGCCGACGAGCAAAATCAGAGCCATGGCCACTTCGACGACGACGAAGACTCCTTGAATGCCGTGGCGGGTGCCGCTCGAGCCCCGGCCGCTTTCCCGCAGTATCTCCTGCAAATTGACACGGGAAGTCTTCAGCGCAGGAGCGAGACCAAACAGGATTCCGGCAAAGAGCGAGACGCCAAGGGTAAATAGGAGCACGCGGGAGTCCAGAGAAACCTCGCTCGAGCGCGGCAATGCGCTGGGCAAAGTTCTGAGCACCGCCTGGGTGGCTCCATAGGCCAGAAAAAGTCCCAGCGCTCCGCCCAAACCAGCGAGCAAAACGCTCTCGGTGAGAAGCTGCCGGATGACGCGCCTTTGGCTTGCACCTAGCGCCGCTCGAATCGCAAACTCACGCGACCTGGCCATCGAGCGTGCCAGCAGCAGATTGGCAACGTTTGCGCACGCAATCAGCAGTAAGAAGCCAACCGCAGCGAGCAGCACTAGCAACAATTGCTGGACATTTCCGACCATGTCTTCCTTCATCGATATGACTGTGACGCCAACGCCCTTGTTGGCTTCCGGGTAGGCCACGGCAAGATTCTGCGCGATGCTCTCCATATCTGCTTTCGCTTGCGGTAGCGTTATACCCGGCTTTAGGCGACCAATCGCTCCCGAACTGTGCGCGATGCGGCGATCGTGAAACATTGCCTCATTCCACTGCCCGATGGGCGTATAGACGTCACGGTGCTGGCCATAAAACGTGAAGCTCGCTGGAATCACACCCACGATCGTGTAGGAGGTACCGTTCAGGATGATCGATTGCCCGGTGATATCGGAAGATCCAAATTCGCGCTGCCAGAAACCTCCCCCGAGAATCACGACGGGCGCGACACCCACCTGGTCGTCTTCGTGCCGAAACGTACGGCCAAGAATGGGCTTTACGCCCAGCGTCGAAAAAAAATCGGCGGAGATCATGTATCCGCTCACGCGCTCCGCCTCGCCCTTGCCGGTTAAGTTGTAGTCTTCACCGTGGTACATCGCCATCGAGGACACTGTTTGTGTTTCGCGCTGCCAGTCGAGGAAATTCGGGTAAGCAATCGGTGCTCGATCGAATCCCGTACTCTTTCCGTAGAGCGCGAGGAGCTGGCCGGGATCTAGAAAAGGCAACGGATTCAGTAGCACTCCGTTGACGATCGAAAACAGAACCGTGTTCGCAGCAATGCCGAGTCCCAGCGTAAAGATGGCGATCGCGGCGAAACTCGGTGACTTAAGCAGCATGCGAGCGGCGTAATGCAGGTCTTGGAATAGAGTGGTCATTGTTTACGCGGAGCGGTCACGCTCGACAGCTGCCAACTATGGTCGAGACTCTGGCCGCACAATCTGTAACGGCCGACACGGAAGCTTCCGTCCTCCACTTTCCGCCTTGGCTTGCGAATCCTGAATGACTTCTCTGACAGGGCATGAGACGCAGGCCGTCCAATCCCTGCAGCAGATGCCTACGAATGGCAACCGTTCCGACCAACATATCAGTCGCCCCACACCGAGTGTCTCCTAGGTTGTGCGCTTCAACGATCGGTCGAGTTTCGGCGCAGGCCTGCGTTCGATGAATCGGCAAAGCAGTCAAGGCGCCGGGCCCTGCGTCAGAATCAGCGACGGACTCCATGCCGATTGCGGACTCATCGGGGACAGTAAGTCCGATTCGGAACACACCGAACCGACTAGCTCGACGCGTTTTCAAAAGGCAGAGTAAATTGTGACGGCGATGATTGTCTTGAATGCATTTGACTTAAGAGTCCGCAAGAGCCCGGTCGCCGTTTGCGGATCGGCGACGGCCTACAACACTTCTCTGCGATGCCCGGAAGAGCCAGAATTTCGCACGGCGCAATCGAGAGCGACACTCTCTCCTACTTCGCCCTTCGCAAGATTTGCCTGATTATTCTTCGAATTTTCCGTATCCCACAATTTTGCGATTTGCTGTCAACGGCAAACAGAGGGCCTGAACAGACAAGGCAGGAGCGCGGAAGTGACGGCCGACTATTCCCGATGGGCGACCTCGATCAGCGCGTCCACGTCCTTTCGTCATCCCTCCTCTGCGCTCAGGATTTGCACCTAACTCAGATCGGTCATCACCGGAAGAACGTACGAGCTTTATCGAGCGCGGCGGCGTCGGCCAGCACATCACCGGGCCGACTACCGTTTCCCAGCAATACTCCGCCAAAATCCATCTTGAGATAATCGGCTATGTTTTCAAGCATGCCAACGAGTGGATCAGCCCGGGACGAGTCTTCCTCGCTCAGTGCCGAGACGCCCCAGAGTTTTTTCCCCGCCATTCGGGCCCTGAAGTCCGCACCAGGAACGCGCAGCCATGCACTCCAATAGTCAAGGTACAGCTTGGCGCTAGCGGGTACACCGTACCAATAGAGCGGAACAACAAAGACGAGGTCGCTGGTGGCGAGCGTGGCGTTAAACAGAACACGCTCATTGCCCTCCGGTTGGGGATAGACGCCGACAGAATGGCGAATGTCCTCGAAAGGAGGGAGCGGCAGTTCCATAAGGCGCAGCCACTGCCGCTCGATAACGGATGGAAGCTGTTCGGCAGCCTTGCGCGTCAGCAATTCGCTGTTTCCATCCCGACGAGCGCTCGCGAGGATGAATGTAAATCGACGAACGCTCATGGAGCGCATAACACCTTCACCAGTCATGATCTTCTCCGAGTTTATAAATTGGACGTTGTCGAGCCGAGAACAAGCACCTGTCGAGTCACAAGGCGCAATCGATCGCGCGATTTCCTGTGGCCGCGCACATCCGACCTGTCGGCCGTTTACGACAGATTTCTTCCTCCAATGCGTCGGACAGCATGCGCCCAGCCTTCGCCCTGCTCGGTGCCAGCGGCTGCAGCGGGCATCTTCGCTTGCGTCTCTCCCGGGTCAGAACCCCCGCGCGCGCCGAACGAAGTCAGTCTTACCATCCGAGATGCTTGCACTCGGAACCAAGCGACAGTGCTGTGCAGCTCGAGGTTGCCAATCCAGTTGAACGCCTAAATGTAGCTACCAGTGCTGATGCGACCGGGCGAAATAAAAGTATAAGCAATCAACCAAACCAGGGCCCGGCCAAGCCACTCACATCCAATCGCATATCCGAAACGATCAACCATCGCGTAACTTTGCGAACGCCCGCACAGGAAAGCTACCCATGCCCTTGATCTTGACCGGCACCGCAGTGAAGGTGAAACGCTCCATCGGGAGCTGATCGAGATTACACAGGTGCTCCACAATGGGAATTCCCGCCCCCAAGAGAGTCGTATGCACCGGACGCGCACCGCCAGAAATATCGTCGATGTTCAGCGAATCGATCCCGACCAGCGCGGCGCGTTGCTCCTTCAGATAAATCGCAGCGGCTTCTGTCAAGAAGGAGTGACCCTGAAAGTATCGATCGGTCGCCCAATACCTGGCCCAGCCTGTATGTACGAGCACCGCCTTGCCCGTCACGTCAATCGGAACAAAGACCTCTCGGTCCACTGCTCGGGCCGAGACGCCTTCAGCGCGCACGACCACGGCCTCCAGATCCGCCAGACCCGACAGCTCGAGTTCGGAGACGTCCGCGCCTTGCTGAAAACGATGAAAGGGACTATCGATGTAGGTGCCCGTGTTGGCAATCATCTCTATTTTCCCTATCTGAAAGGAAGTGTTCTCGTCATAAAACATCTTTGACTGCTCGCGACTCATGTAATCGCAAATCAAAGGCGCCGGAAAACCCTTGTAGGTAATCAAACCGTCCGTAATCAAGTGACTCAGATCGATGAATCGGAAATGCCTCCCGGCTCGACCCGTATCAGGCTCAAGGGCCCATCGCTTGTGCTGCGCAAAGATCACGTTCCTGTTTAGGATGTGGACGTTATCCTCCGTCAGCAGATGGAGATCCTTGACGATACGGGCGGCGAGCTCCCGATCGCTGATGTCACTGCCTTCTATGTCCAAACGAAATTTTTGCCCTTTCACCTTGCCGCGATGAGAATCAATTTCGAAGTCAAACTCCACACCCTTGGCCATCGTTTCCTCCGTTATAGACGCGACAGGGCCCTCAAGCGCTAGTCTAGGTATTTCTGTTAGGCGACGCGCAGCAGCCATTTCGTCATCGCCTTTGCTCACTCGGCTGAGCTCTGCTAGGGCGTCTTCAGGGATGAAGCTTCAGGCCCTTGGTGACCTTGTCGATTTCCTTGCGATCCCCATGGAGTGCGATGCCAACAAGATCTAGACTATCCGTTGGAACCGCCGCGACTGCAGCGCGATTATCAGCGTCGTTGTTGGTCGTAAACAGCGCGCCAGTGTAGATTGAAGGCGTAAGGCGAAGCTCGACGGCTCGCCGCAGTGATCGGGTCAGATGCTCTGCTGGTCCTGCGAAAACCAAGATTGGCTGCCGGACGAGCGGCCCATAGGCTTTACCGGAAGCATCGACATAACACTGTCCCGCGAGTTCCGGATAGAGTCCGACGAGCCCGCCTGCGAGAAAACATGCGACGTTGAGTTTTTGCCAGGCGGCCAGATCCTCGCGCACCACGATAGCGATCTTAGTATCGAAGTTCATGGACATGATTCTGAACCAACGCAACCAGCTTCGTCTTGAACGATCGTGCAGCGCCTCACCGAACGATTGGATCAGGTTCGCTCCACCGCAGGCAGGCCTGCAGCGGATCGAGGCGTTCTTTGAGGGCCACGCGTACGACCCACATCGGCACGACACCTACGCTGTGGGCTATACGATGAACGGCGTGCAGTCCTTCGACTACCGCGGCAGTCGAGCTGACAGCATTAGGGGAAAGGTCCTTGTCTTGCATCCCGATGAGCTCCACGATGGGCGCGCCGGGTCGGATACAGGTTTTCGCTACCGGATGCTTTACATCGAGCCACGCCTCATTCGGAATGCGCTGGGCGAGAAGATGAGAACTCTGCCCTTTGTACGCAATCCGGTTTTGAGCGATCCACGTTTGATGCAAGCGCTGTGGCAAGCGCTAGACGATCTGGATAGACCTCTTGAGGCATTGCAGAGGGACCAGGTCGTCCTATCTGTTGCGGAAGCTCTGCTGGCGCTCGACTCCTCAGCCCCAGAGAAAGCCCCCTCCACGATTTGCGGCGCCGCGGTGGAGCGAGCGCGCCAGTTCCTCGATGCGCACCATGATCGGATCGTCTCTTCCGAGGAGCTTGAGGTTCTCACCGGCTTAGACCGATACGTACTCGCGCGTCTTTTTCGGAGACAGTTTGGGACCAGCCCCTATCGATATCTGACATTGCGCCGCCTCGATCAATCTCGAGCCATGGTACGTGCCGGACATTCGCTCGCAACCTCAGCGCTTGCCTCTGGATTCGCCGACCAAAGCCACATGACGCGACAATTTAAGCAAGCATATGGGATGTCGCCGAGCCATTGGCGAGCAATCTGCCTCACGAGTTCAACGACGAAGGTGAGGCGCTAGGTTCGCTCAGACCGAATCCCTTGTCATCCGCAAGTTCAGTAAGAGAGTAGGGATCAACGATAGATGCTCGGTTTGCCGGATAGTGGACACGCCAAGTAGTGAACCCGCTGCACAGCCAAGTACTCGATGTGCAGAGCGCAAAACGGCTGCCGCCTGGCAGCGATTGCGGGCGAGGGAGGTTGGGGGTTCATTGCAGGTGCGCTTACCCTATACGAATCGCGCTGAACATTGCAGCTAGGTGATGGGCGCCGAAACCGAGGTCGCCGATGGGTGTGTCGGTTCTAGAGCTCTGCGTAGGCTGACCCCGCGAACGGGATGTCAACGTCGGCGAGTGCCGTCGGCACCAAAGTGGATTCCTTCACAACCACCCTGCACGCTACCGAGAGTGCGAGCCGCGGGCAGCCACCAACTGAATTCGCGTTTCGACTGGCTCAAGTGCAGAGCGTTTGGTGCGCTGCCACTCGCAGAGTATGATTTTGCGCGGAGGATTCGAATGGTTATTGGCCACAGAGTGAAGGCGTTGCGAGCACAGCGAAATATGTCCCAAGGCGACGTCCAAAAGCGCACCGGACTTCTCCGCTGTTACATTTCACGTGTCGAGAACGGTCACACGGTTCCATCCGTCGACACCCTGGAAAAGATCGCCACAGCGTTGCAAATTCCGATGTACCGGTTTTTCACGGATGAACAAAACGTGAAGCGGCCGAAGATACCTGCGGAAATCCGTCCCAGTCGGGCAGCTGACTCGAAACAGGACCGCGAACTCCGGGCGTTCGCCAAATACATTTTACGCATGGACGATAAGTACCGCGGGCTTCTGTTTCACATGGCTGCGAAGATGGCGAGCAGGCTTTAGTCTTGGCTTGAACCCTTATCGACCGGCAATTGCGCGAGTAAGTCAAATGCATTCAAGACTAGTTCGGTTCCACAGTTGTCGGTTCCGAAAATTCTGACCCTTTTCATTCCGGAAATTCTGAGCCATCCGGCAGTAGCCGGAAGGGCTAAGACTCTCTCTGTGCCCCCGGTCGGTGAACCGGTAGGGCCGAGGGAGGAGGATGTTAGGAATGTTAAAGCGTCACGAAGTCGAAATTCTACTGAAGGCCGGTCACTCCAAGGCCGAAGTAGCCCGACTGGCGGGAGTGTCTCTGTGCTCGGTTAAGCGCATTGCAGAAGAAGTTCCGGTGGTTCATGTGGATGATGCCGCCGAGCGAGAGAAGCGGCGGATCGGCAGACCTAGCCTCGTTGAGGATTTTCGGAAACCGGTCGTAAACATTCTGGAAGAAAAACCCGACCTACCTTCTCTGGAGATCCTTCGCCGGGTTCGGGAGGCCGGCTACCAGGGCGGCAAGACCGCCTTGTACGCTCTGGTGGCCTCTGTTCGTCCGAAACAGATCAAGCCGCTGATTCGTTTCGAAGGTCTGCCCGGAGAATTTAGCCAACATGACTTCGGCGAAGTCGACGTTACCTTTCTTGATGGGTCGATTCATCGTATCCACTTCTTCGCTTCTCGCCTGAAGTACTCCCGATTTGTCTGCGTCAGTGTGGTGAAGGACCAGGCCGTGGAGAGCTTGGTGCGCAACCTGGCCGCACATCTCGACCGTTGGGGTGGAGCTCCGCTGATGTGCGTGTTCGATCGACCGAAGACCGTGGCCTTAAAGTGGCAAAGAAACGGCGAGGTCACGGAATGGAATCCGGTCTTCGCTTACGTCATGCTCGAGCTGGGCGTCGGGGTGGAGTTGTGTTGGCCTCATAGTCCGCAGCAAAAGGGTGCCGTTGAAAACCTGGTGGGTTTCGTAAAGTCCTCTTTCTTCAAAGTGCGCCGCTTCCACGATCCAGAAGATCTCGCACAGCAACTCATCGAATGGCATCGTGAAGTGAATCAGGAGCGTGCCTGCCGCGCGACGGGCATAATCCCCGCCGTGCGTCTTGCCCAAGAGGCCTCCAGACTTCGTTCCCTGAAGGTGCACCCGAAAGATCTAGCGCTTCGCATTCCTGTCTATGTAGGACCGACGGGTACGGTTCTGCATGAGGGCCATCCTTACTCGATGCCTCCCGAGGCCATTAGCATGCCGGCGACGCTGTACTTGTACGCCGATCGCCTACGCATCGTGGCGGGCAGATATGAAGTCAACCATCCACGGAAATTCGTTGCGCACCAGGGTTCCACGCTCGCCGCGCATCGCGCGGCCATGGTGGCGGCGGTATCGGGCAAGCGCGGCAAGCGTTATCTGAAGCGTCAGCAGTTGCTGGAACTCGGAGAGTCTGCTTTTCTCTACCTCACCGAGATCGTTCACCGCCGACCCGGGCAGTGGTTCCACGACATCGATCGGCTGCACAACATCTTGCAGAGCCACGGAGCAGAGGTTCTTCGCCGCGCCATGGAACGGGGACTCGAAGAGCAAGTTTTTGGTGCCACCTACATTGAGCATTTTCTTCAGCATTCCTTAGTTTTTCAGGAGGAGATCCCATGAGGAAAGAACAAGTTAGGAAAAATCCGCGAGAGACATCGCGGACGCCCCAGCAGGACGACAACACGTCGAAGAGTCTGGAACTCTCCGAAGGCCAGCTCGAGGCTCACTTCCGACGCCTCAACTTGGCGCACACGCGCCGGATTTACAAAGACGTCGCTGATCGGGCCGAGAAGGAAGGTTGGTCCTATCGGGACTTCCTGGCTCTGCTGCTGGCCGAAGAAGTGGCGCGAAGGAAACAGACGCGACTGCAACGTTGTACGCGGAGCGCACACTTCCCGTTCTTCAAGACCATCGACGAGTTCGACTTCGCGTTGCTGTCAACGCTCCGGGAGTCCGTGATCGGCTCCTGCCTCGGGCTGGACTTCGTCACCGAAGGGCGGTCGTTGATTCTGCACGGTAAGACCGGTAGAGGAAAGACTCATCTGGCGGTGGCCATCGGGTACCGCGCCATCCAGAACGGTTTCGAGACTCTCTTCACCACCGCGGCGGAACTCATCGAGGACCTCTCGAACGCCAGCAAGCGTGGAAATCTCCAGGAATCGCTGACCACCTACACGCACCCTCACGTCCTCGTCATCGATGAGGTCGGATATCTGACCTATGGGCCGGACGCTGCCAACGTGCTCTTCCATGTCGTGAACGATCGGCACCTGAGGAAGCGGCCGATGATCTTCACAACCAACAAGCCAATGAATGACTGGGGAAAGGTCCTACACGACGAAGATATGGCGGCAGCCATCCTCGATCGGGTTCTCGAGCGCGGACGCTTTATCCACCTCGATGGCCCCTCCGGGAGAACCCGTCATCTCAACCCGGAAGAGACCTTGCCAGAAAATACAAAACGGCTCAGAATTTCCGGAATTGGTGGCTCAGAATTCCCGGAACCCACAACAGTGTCACTGTTCGAAATATGAGCGATTCCAGCCTCTGTCAAACACGTTGGTTCGCAACTTGCGGCGTCGCAAATCGATTGCTTGTGCCGGATGCTCGTATCCGATCCCCTATATTATTAGTCCTCGAAAACGCACTGCGGATGAAGCGCGCCGGCTTGCGCTTGGGATTCACATGCGGACAACCATTCTCGTGGCGCTTTTTGAGATCTCTCGTACGCTGGTGTAGTTTAGCGTCCGCATCGTACTTACTTGCGGGGGACGGCGTAATACAGGCCTGATCCCCGAGTTCATAGGTCACATTTGAATTATTCAATCATGTGTCGCTCCAACCAGGCGAGAACCTCAGGTCACACGAGATTATGAAATTTCACAAGGTCGCTGTTACCTTCGCTGCGCTCATGGCGGTCGCCGGATGCCTGGTTTCTACCCGGCTCGCCACAACCAAATCCCGTCCCATTTACGCGGCCGAACACCTCGCGGAACAGGGATTCTCAGACGCGGGGAAGGGGGCGCTAACGCTCGAGCTGAACAATGCGGTTAGTCGCGGCGGCACGCCGGGCGTCGTCGCCCTGGTCGTCGGGCGCGACGACGTGCTGTATGAAGGCGTGGCCGGCAAGCTTGATGTCGCGCACGATGTAGCTATGCCGGTGAACGCTATCTTTTCGATCGCATCGATGACGAAACCGATCACGTCGGTGGCCATCATGATCCTGTTCGAGGAGGGCAAGCTCAAGCTTGACGATCCCGTGTCGCAATACCTGCCAGGCTTTGACAGGCTGCAGGTCATTACCAAGTTCAACGAGAAGGACGCAACCTACCAGACGCGGCCCGCAAAACGGCCGATGACGATTCGCCATTTGCTGACGCATACCTCCGGCATCGCCTACGGATTTTCGAACCCGATCGAGTACCGGCTCACGGAGGTGACGAACAAGGACGAGTGGGAGCTGCCTCTGGTGAACGATCCTGGCGACAAATGGAACTACGGTCCCAGTACTGCTGTCCTCGGTATGATCATCGAGAAAATCGCAGGCGAGTCGCTCGAAGATTACTTCCAGCAGCGCATCTTCCAACCACTGGGGATGGTGGATACGTCGTACGCCGTGCCAGCCGCCAAACAGTCACGCGTCGCGACGAAGTACATCCGCGTAGGGAATCTCTTGCAAGAGCGGCCGCGGAAGAGCATTCCAGCAACACCGATGCCTCCGTTCCGCGGCGATGGCGGCCTCTACTCCACTGCGCAGGATTACGGAAAGTTCATGCAGATGTTGCTCGACGGCGGGCGTCTGGGGTCCGCGAGCATTCTGAGTGAGAGCTCTGTGAAGATGATGGGGGATAACAACATCGGGCCGATCTTTGTCGAGCTACAGCCCGGCGCAGACGAATCACTAGCCAAACCGTTTCCGCAGGGCGCCGGCCACGACAAATTCGGCCTCGGTTTTCAGATCGCGTCCGGCGAACCACGCGACGCAAAATTCCGCAGCCCCGGCAGCATGAGCTGGGCTGGTATTTACAACACCGAGTTCTGGATCGATCCGGTGAAGCACATCGGCGGCGTCATGATGATGCAGGTGCTACCGTTCTACGACGACGGCGCCCTGCGGACGCTTCACGACTTCGAAGAGTCGGTGTACCAGAACCTGCGGTAAGCAAGGAACGCGCGACGCCCGCTGGAGACAACTCCGCTTGAAATGACTCTGGGCTACCTCGCTGCAGATTTCCAGTTGACGAAATGTGGTGATAAACCCCACGGAATGGAGCTCGGTGCAGAATGCGAATTCGTGAAAATAAGATGCCTTTCCGAATCGCGCTCCAGACCTTACCAATTCTGCCAACCGGTCGAGTCTGCAACGACGCAAGAGCTCTTGTGTGCGAAGTACAGGGGAATTTCACTACAGCGTACAAGATGCCCGCAGATATGGCGGCCTTGCAGGATAGGTTCGTGTAGAGTTTTCAGAGGGATTGCACCCGCCCTGTGCCGACGTACTGTTTTCCGGCGTCGGCCACACGGATTGTGGTCGGGACGGCGTGCAACGATTCCTCGGTCGCTGACAGGTTCAGCAGGAGCATCCTAAATGGATCATGATGAAAAGTTTCAACCCGGCTCGATCGTCAAGGTGAAGGATGCGGTCGAGCGGATGCAGGGTGCATATCTTAACGATATCTTGGCTAGAGTGAATGACCATGTCGTACGTGTGAGTGTAATGACGGAGCCTTATTTCTGGCACCGCCATCCCGACTCCGATGAAACTTTTCTCGTGCTAGAGGGGCAGCTTGGGATTGAATTCGAAGATCACGAAATCGTACTCAAGGCGGCAGAAATGATTACGGTGTCACAGGGGATCGTACACAGAACACGTCCGATTGGAGGACGCTCGGTAAATCTCACGGTAGAGCATCGCGCCACCACGACGGAACGGATCGACGTCGCGGGCGGGAGCGCGGCGGGAAACGCTTGATTTCCTGAAATGGCAAGCCGGCACAACGGTCGAGAGTCCTCGGCACGTCGCCAGTCGATCCGAAGTCGTACGCCGAAGAAGGATGTGATCGATAAGCTTTCGCTTTCCCGTAATCTGTCCAGACTTGATTCCAAGAGCGATGATCACCTCCTACCAGCGGACTTTTGCCTCTATTAAGGACCTACTGTCGACGAAAAATCGCTGGAACCGCCAGCGGCCACAGCAGCGGCACGACTTTCCCCAGAGCAAATACTCTGTCGATCCCATATCTCAGACCAGCAGGTGTCGAAACCAATATCTGTTTGTCGGTTTTGGGGGGAAGAATGTAGGTTCCCAGTCAAACACCACCGGTCAGCGAGCATAGCGCTGCACGGAGAGCGCGATGGGCAGGCCGACGCAGAAACAGTGCTCGATAAACTCAAAGGCCTGATAGACGACGTGCGTAGGTCCCTTTGGCGTCGCCGACAGCGGCACCACGACAAAATGCATGAACAGGTAAGCCAACGCGCCGAATATGAGGCCGCAAAGGAAGGCGTGCCGAACCAGGATTGTGAATTTGCGGCTAGCCAGATAGTAGATCGCTGCCGCACCCAACGCGATCGCGAAGTGAATGACGATTCCCAGCATGGCGCTTTCTAAGCCGCCGCTAAACGCTGTCAGCCCGAGGATGCCGCTGGCAATGAACTGTGGAATGAGAATGGGCTTGTGAGGACTGTACACGGCGATGGCGTAAACCAGATCCAAAACTCCGACAATCACACCACCGACGATGATGGCCGCCAACGGGCGGGGGTGCGGCACGGGAGAACTTGTAAACGTACCGTTCATCGGGTTTGTCATCGGCAATCTCCCCTTGCGGTTTCGGTTCTCATTCAACACTTCGCTTCCATCGGTTCGCAGGATGGGGATTCTAGGCGAGGAAAATCGTCAGCGTGTTCTCTTGTCATTGGAGGCGGCGTAAGCTTTCGTAAACGGAAACAGTTTGAAGCCTGCCCTCGCAACCAGACACTCCGAATCGCGGACCACTTCCCACTGTTTCAAATGAAACTACGGATCGAGTCATTGCCACTCCGCGACTACAACCGTTTTCCATTCCCCGAACACTTCAATCGGAAGATCAACACGTCCTGCCGGAGCATTTCCGCGCCACACTTGGACAATAGACCCGCGCTCCAGGCGCTTTGCCGGCGAACGTGCCGCTCCACTCACGCAGTCATACCGCCGCACGCAGCCCGTGCCACAAGGAACGGCATCCACGCAAATCGACAACATCTCCCGCGGGAGTCAAGCGTAATCCCGGCGAGCGGAAACTCGTATATTTTGCCGCTGTTTCCGATTCGGTCGAAGTCCTACCGCAGGAGCAAAATGCGAAGCGATTAAGACGACAGGGAACAACTTAAAAAAAGACCACAGACAAATCATCGCGCAGAACGTAACGTCGCCGTCTTCGCCTTCAACTGTTGCCGCTCCGCATCTCGATTGTGCTCGCAAACAGTGCCACGGCGCGGCGGGCCGAGTCTTGAATCCATTTGACTTGTTCATGCATTCGCGAGTGACCCTGAAAAAACGCCGCGTACGATCGGTATGGCGGAGTGGCCCAGGCGCCCGGCGCGCCTACCAACGAGTTGGTTCGGTAGTGCGCCCTCGGTTGAGACTTAAAACGTGCTCGAGCTTGCATTCACGAGCGGGAGACGCTTTGACAAAGCAAAGGACGATACCGAAACGGGGAATTATTTGGTCCCATAATTCAGGTACTTCACATCGCAACGTTGCGTGTAGGTCCTTGAATGTCGCTCATATATAGACTGCAAATATTTCATTATGTGCATAGCACGGCGAAGACGTATAAATGCTGGCCGTCCCCAGTTCTCAAGGCGACGGCTTCGCTCGATACCGGAGAACCACATTATGCCGACCACTGAAAGTGCTCTTTCTGCCGCACTGGACATTCGCTGGGTCCGATCCCAATTCCCCTCGCTCGCGCAAGACGTCAATGGGCATCCTGCTGCTTTCCTCGATGGCCCCGGTGGAACGCAAGTCCCGCAGCGTGTGATTGATGCCATCTCCGCGTACCTGGGGCGCGACAACTCAAATACGGGCGGCGCGTACCGAACGAGCCGCACGACCGATGCCATGCTCGCCGATGCGCGCGCCGCCATGGCCGACTTCCTCCATTGCGGCGCCGATGAAATTGTTTTTGGGCCCAACATGACTACGCTCACGTTCGCCATCGCGCGCGCAATAGGCAGAGACCTCGGCCCGGGAGACGAAATCCTGGTCACTCGCCTTGATCATGATGCCAACGTTGCGCCTTGGCTTGCCCTTGAGGAAAAGGGTGTGGCGATCCGTTGGGCCGAAATTCACGAAGACGATTGCACTCTGGACCTCTCCGACTTGGCCAGCAAAATTAACGCCCGCACCAAACTCGTTGCATTCGGCTATGCCTCCAACGCGGTGGGCACACTCAATCCCGTCGCAGAGATCGTTCGCATGGCTCACGCCGCCGGCGCGCTTACCTACGTTGACGCTGTACACTTCGGTCCGCACGGCCTCATCGATGTCGCCTCGCTCGACTGTGATTTCCTTGCCTGCTCGACTTACAAATTCTTCGGTCCGCATGTGGGCGTGCTCTTCGGCAAGCGCACGCATCTGTCCCGACTGCACCCCTACAAAGTCCGCCCGCTGAGCGATGCGATTCCCAACCGCTGGGAGTGGGGCATGCTCAACCACGAGGGCATTGCCGGTATTACTGCCTGCGTGGAATACCTGGCCGAGCTCGGCCGCCGCGCTCGTCCCCAGGCCGGCACCCGCCGCGCCGCAATTGTCGCGGCCTTTGAAACCATTCACCGCTACGAGCAGGGACTGATGGACCGCCTGATTACAGGTCTGTTGCAGATCCCCAAATTGAAGATTTACGGAATCACTCACTCAGCACGCTTCAAGCAGCGTTGTCCCACGCTCGCCGTGCGCGCGATTGGTCAAACGGCCAATCAAACGCCGCTCGCGCTGAGCAGGAAATTGGGTGCGCTGGGTCTGTTTACAAAAGACGGAAATTACTACGCACTGAACCTAACCGAGCGCCTCGGCGTGGAAAACTACGGAGGGTTCCTTCGCATCGGTTTGGTCCACTACAACACCGCGGAGGAAGTGGATCTGCTGCTGACTACGCTCCCGGCGCTTGTAAAGTAGCAACCGGCTCCTTCAACGGATTCCGATAGCGTGCGGGTGTTGCTTTGCGTGCCACATGACCGACTGCGTTGGGGAAAATCCAGGTTCGGCACACAGGAGAGACTTTCGCAGTGCGAACTTTCAGCGACTTTCTGGCCGAAATTCACGAATCAGGAGATCGCTTAATCGTTTGACGTGCGCGAGCCGGCCCGTCGGGCCGAGCATGGCAACGGACCAGTTCCTGCTGAATCCATTTTTTCCGATCGGAAGTCCGACGAGCGATCCGGCTTTCAAGTGTGTGGAAATGACCCATCGTGATAACGCTGCAACTCCGAAGCCCGCCTTCACCAGCTCCAGGATCGCTTCTGTCAGTGGAATCTCGTAGGTGTCGGCAGGAATGACTTTGGCGGGACGCAAAATGCGATGCAGTAACACGTTGTGATTCGGAGAACAGTTATGCGCGATCAATCGTTCGGCTGCAAAGTCTTCAGGCATTACTGCCTGCCGCTTGGCCCAAGGATGCGATTTGGAAACCACTGCCAAAACTGGGTCGCTAAAAATTCGCTGCGCATGAACGCGCCTGTCCTTGCGATGAAACTGATCGACAATCGCAACATCAACTTGCCCCTGGAGCAACGCATGCATCGGGTCCGAAGTGGCGTCCAGGACGATGCGCAGGTCGCACGCGGGACATTGTTGCTTGTACTGCTTGAGAACTTTCGGCAACCAGTCGTAGCAGGTATAGCATTGTGTCGCGAGTCGAAGGACGACTCTTTGCGCTTTTGCTTTCGACCGCACGCCTTCTTCCGCCTGCAACACCGCCGCGAGAATCTCGTTCGCAGATCGGTCCAAAGCAATGCCACCGGCTGTGGGTCGCATACTCCGCCCCAGGCGATCGAAAAGCCGGACGCCCAGGCGGTCTTCCAGGCTCGAAAGCCGATGACTCAGGGCGGACTGACTGAGATGCAGGCTCACGGCCGCGCGGCTCAGCGTTCCCTGTTTGCATACTGCCGCGATGAGGCTCAGATCTCCAAGCTCGAGTGAAGTGGTTTGAATAAGATTCATACGTTAGGTGCAAACATATCACGCTGTGCATATCACAGCAAAGACTATAATGTGGTTCGTTTGCGAATCTCAAAGGAAAGAACATGAATAATGAAAAAACGAGCTCCGGCTCTCTGACGACGGTTTCTCTTGAGGAAGAGTTAGCAGCCATCCAGAAATTCTTCAGCCCTCAGACCCTCGCTCTGGTAAACGATACCGCGATCAAGATCACAAAACTCAAGGGCGAGTTCCTGTGGCATTTCCATGAGTCCGAGGATGAACTCTTCTTGGTGCTGGAAGGCCGCCTGCTTATGAAGCTCCGCACAGGCGATGTTTGGGTGAACAAGGGAGAGTTCATTGTTATTCCCAAGGGCGTCGAGCATTGCCCGGTCGCCCCGGAGGAAGTCCACATCATGCTCGTCGAGCCTCAGGCTATCAAGAGAACGGGGAACGTCACCGACATTCCGAAGGCTCATCGCGAACCATGAATCTTAAAGACCAGCTGGAGCACTACAAGCATACAACCAGGCAAAAACTTGCAGATGGCAAGAGGCGCATTCTCGAGGAGCACGTGCGCAACCTGCAGTTGTCCGGAGTCGCCAGCGCTGCCCCAAAGATAGGGAGCCCGGCTCCGAATTTCACATTGCCCGACCACGAAGGCAAGGATTGGGCACTGGCAAAGGCGCTCCGGTCGGGCCCGGTGGTTCTGAAATTCTACCGCGGCACTTGGTGCCCCTATTGCAATATCGAGCTGCGTGCTTACCAATTGCGGCTCGCGGAATTTCACAGAAGAAAGGCGGCTTTTGTGGCCGTCTCCCCGGAAAGGCCGGATTTCAGCCAATCTTTCATAACCAAGGAACAGATCGAGTATCCGGTGTTGAGTGATTTTAAGAACGCTGTTGCGCGACGGTACGGCCTGCAATTCACAGTTGATGACGCGCTGCGAAATCTAATGAAGGAATTCGGCAACAACCTGGCAGAGAAGAACGGCGAACAAAGCTGGACCCTACCCGTTCCCGGAATATTCGTCATCTCCAGCGCGGCGCGAATCGAGTACGGCTTCGCTGAGCCGGATTTCACGCTGCGCGCTGATCCCGAAGAAGTCTTGGCCGTTCTAGACCGATTGTAAGTTCGTCGGCAGTTGCTCGCCTCTGTCGAGACGCTGCCAAGGTCCGGTGTCACGGCCATCGCTCAATTTTGGTTGTCGCGCTATCCGACAGATCTCCACCTGTTCTCGTAAGAAACCAGGGAGCTACAAAGTAACGAACCACATGCTGCGCGGCCAGAAACTCGCGCTCTCTAACAGAGTTGGAACAGTCCAGGTGAATCGATGTACAACACTTCTCGCTGGTTCGACTACGATGCACAGCGGGCGCTTGACATTGCGGACGCGATCATCGGAGAGGGCAAGAATGTTGCTGTTCATGACATCTCCTATGTCGGAGCCGATTCACGCGTAGGCGCGTACCTGTTGACGCCAAAGGGACCTGGCCCATTTTCAGGCGTTCTCTTCGGACACTGGGGCCACGGCACGCGGGCGCAATTCATTTCAGAAGCAAAACTCTACGCCAGAGGCGGCGCAATCTGTCTGATTCCAGACTACCCCTGGGACAGAAAGGAACCGCTGCGACGAACCCTCAACCATTTCGACGGACCACACCTGGATCGAGAGACCTACATCCAAACGGTCATCGAATTCCGCAGGGGGCTTGATCTGCTGCTCCTGCTCTCCCATGTGGATCCGGCACGAATCGCATATGTTGGCCACAGCTACGGGGCACAGTGGGGTGCAATACTGGCGGCAGTCGACCAGCGGTTCAAGACACTGGTGCTGATGGCCGGCGTTCCTGGAATCGCTGATTACCTTATGGACAGTGCCCATCCCGATGCGGCGGAACTTCGGAAGACGCTGCCTGCCGGAGATTTGGGAAAATACGTAGACGTCATGGGTACCCTCGACGCGATTCACTTCATTGGTCGCAGGCCGCCGGTTCCGTTGCTTTTGCAATTCGCTCGCTATGAACAGTATTTTGACCAAGCTTCGGCACAACGCTTCATCCATGAGGCAGGAGACCAGAAAGCGGTCATCTGGTACGAAGCGGATCATGGATTAAGTGATCCGCAGTGTCTCGTGGATCGGCACCGCTGGCTCACCGATCACCTTGCATTGCGTGACGATCTTCGTCCGCATCATGTTGACGGACCGTCGGTGCCTTAGCTCGCAGGGTCCTGCTGGTGAGCCAGGACGTGTGTCACCACGGATTCATTGAACGATCGCTTTGCCGTCGAACCGGGAGTGCCGCAAGGAACGGAGAGTTGACTGCAAATGAAGGCCCATTGGAAAGAAGAATTTGAATGCAGCATTCTTGTCGGAGGACGTTTTTTGCCGCGCGAAGGACGGGAGGTCCTTCCGGTGTGTAATCCCGCTGAGGAAACGACGGTGGGTTCCGTCGTGTGTGCTTCACCGGACGATGTTTACCGAGCGCTGGAAGGTGCAAATGCAATCACATTGCCGTGGAGAAACTGTCGACCCGCAGAGAGGGGGGCGATCCTTTTACGCGCCGCGACCTACCTGAGACAGCGACTGCCGGGATTTGCTCGGCTGCTCACCCTAGAACAAGGAAAGACTCTGGCAGAGTCCGCCGCAGAATGGGAAAGGGCCATCGAGACGTTCGAGTGGCATGGGCGGGAAGCCGAACGACTGAATGCTCCCACAACGATCACGAGCTTGCGAGGAGATCGGATCATCATCCCGGAACCGATCGGAGTTGTAGCGGCATTCACACCGTGGAACTACCCCGTTGTGATCATCGCGCGCAAACTGGCCGCCGCACTTGTCGCCGGCTGTCCGGTAATCCTCAAGGCGGCCGAGGAGACTCCGAGCAGTGCCGCGGCCATTGCCGGCGCATTGCTTGACGCCGGCTTGCCTCCTAACGCACTGCAGTTGCTCTTTGGAAGGCCCGCTGACATTTCATCGCTGCTCCTGGCGTCGCCGACAATTCGGGTCATGTCATTCACTGGGTCGACTCGGGTCGGGAAACAACTCGCCCACCTAGCCGCCAATCGCCTCATCCGGACGGTACTCGAACTCGGTGGACACTCTCCGGTGATTGTGACTGCGGATTCCGACATTAAATCCGCGGCCACCGCCATCGCTGCGTACAAATACGAATGTGCGGGACAAAGTTGTAATGCGCCTAGCCGCATCTACGTCGAGGGCCCGGCCTATGAGGACTTCGCTACCGCATTTATCGAGCTTTCGAGCAAGCTGAGAGTCGGTTCTGGATTTGATCCGGAGGCGGACATGGGCCCCCTTGCAAACGCTCGCAGACTCGATGCGATGCATGTACTTGTCTCCGATGCGATCTCAAATGGAGCTAGCATCGGCTGCGGAGGAGTTAGACTGCCTCGACCCGGGTATTTCTTCCCTCCCACAGTGCTCTTGGACGCGGACGAACGCGCACAAATCTTCCACGAGGAACCCTTCGGTCCCGTGTTGCCCATTGCGGCGGTAGAGTCAATTGAGGAGGGCATCGTGCGCGCGAATTCGAATCCGTACGGTTTGGCGTCCTACGTCTTCGCCGGCAACCCACGCCTAGCCTCCGAAATTGCCTCCCAGCTAGAGGCGGGCAGTGTCGGCATAAATCAATTGAAGGGAGTTGCGCCAGAAGTTCCATCTTCTGGCGTCAAGGAGAGTGGGTACGGTTACGAAGGTGGTGCGACGGGAGTCCAAGCGTATCAAAACTGCAAGGTGCTCAACCACGCCGCGGCGTGAAAGGAGCATCAACAACTTCATTGCCGGTGTCGTTAACGCAAATTCAGGGGCTCCGGGCAAACTCATAACCAGCCGACTAGGAGTTTCCAGCGTCCGACCTCAATCGGCCCCTCCAGCGCCGCGGTGCTTTCCTCGTAGAGTGGTTCGAGGCGCTCTTCATCCCGTCGCTGCCTTGCGGTTCGCGGTCTGGATTAAAATGGTTCGCAAGGCGCGAAATCGTTCGCTTCGCCTCTTCCACAATCTCACGCACGATAGTTGCTGCTGGCTGCACCTGATGAATCAATCCGGCGCTCTCACCCGCATACAACGCACATGCTTCCCAATCGCCACGCATGTCGGCTACAGGTGGTGTGTCGTCGTAGCGGAAGATCTCCGTTCCGTTGGATTTTTGTCCGATGACTTGGCCTTCATTGGGACGCGCACCGCGCGCTGGACACTGCGCCTCGCGCCACGCCTTTACCGTCGAATTCCGCAACACGCGATGTGGTGCATCTGGCCAATCACCGTCAAATAGAGTCAGGTAATCTGTTTCATTTTCCTTTGCGCTTACTAACCTCTTCTTGAATTCGCTATGAGCCCGTGACTCCGCACTTGCTGAGAACCGGGTGCCCATCCATACTGCCGCCGCGCCAAGCGCAAGCGCTGCCGCAAGGCCGCGTCCATCGGCGATTCCACCCGCTGCGACCACCGGGATGGGCGATACCGCATCCACCACCGCGGGAATCAGCGCCATACTTCCTGTCGTGCCTCGTACGTGGCCGCCGGCCTCGAATCCTTGGCAGACGATGATATCCGCTCCAGCTGCGGCGGCGCGCTGTGCTTCGTCGGTGCTTCCCACGATTACCATTACCTTCACGCCGGCTCCACGCAAGTGAGAGATGTAGGGGCCCGCATCTCCCCAGAAAAAGGAGATGACTTTTACACCGGCGGCCAGGCAGACGTCCAGGCGCTCCATCTGATCCCACTCGAGCACGAGATTGATTCCAAATGGTGCTCGCGTGGCGAGCTTGGTCTGTTCTATTTTTCGCCGGCAATTCTCCAAAGAATCCCAAGAAAGGGCCAGGGTTCCTAGGCCGCCAGCTTCGCTCACGGCTGCGGCCAGCTCGGGACATGAGAAGCTTCCAATCGGCGCCTGGATAATCGGTACACGGATTCCCAGAGAAACAGTAAGAGCTGTCGCAAAGCCCACGACTTCGGTCCCCATTGTTTCACCTCTCGCATAATTTTTTTACGCGGCTCAAGGCGGCGGTGCGGGTATGCTACAGCCTATCGCTGAACATACTTCCTACGGAAACTACTCCCCGTTCTTCAAAGATTGGCATGGAGCAGGTGCATCCCATTACGGAAAAGGTATTTACCTCTGGTCAGTGGACGAAGCGTCCCGC
Organism: uncultured Acidobacteriota bacterium; assembly: GCA_963790855.1. Taxonomy (GTDB): domain Bacteria; phylum Acidobacteriota; class Terriglobia; order Acidiferrales; family UBA7541; genus Palsa-295. The sequence goes on along the minus strand of CAWBPZ010000011.1, from coordinate 67,951 downwards.
CCGTGTCGATGTAAAAGGAAAAAGCACGCGCCTTTACCTCCACGGACTATTTACTGCCGCAACGATGAAGCGCTGCCGCTCGTTTTCCTGGTCACGCGCCATGAAACTCATGACGCGACGGCCAATGGGGAAATCACGGGCCTCGATCAGACACGCCGAAAGGCTCTTCTCGCCGACACAGGCTAGTACGGCGAAGTGATTCGCAAGGGCGCTTGGCTCGTGGAAAGGATCCGGTCGCCCTTTTAACGATCGGTCGCAGAGTTCAGCGCTTCATCCCGCCACCCGATACCAGGAGACCCCTGATCGTTTCCTCGCAACGATCAAGCTCGCCTCGACCAAACTCCGCCTGTTCTTGGTCGACACAGCCGAACTCCGGCGCAAACAGGGACGGCGGCCTTGTGGTCCAAGCGCTTAACAATATTGGGGATACATATCGAGAGAGAACCAACAATCGCCATGTTTCCAGGATATGTAGTCCCTACTTTGTACGTCCATGAATCGCGTATATATAATGATACGCAGCGTCGGCCGGCTTACTGCCCGGCAATGACCACTGACCGGACCATAAGGCTTTTCTAGTCATGAGTTTGCGCCCATGCGCATCATTAGTACTGCATCATTTTCGCCACACTGGGCAGCAACAGAAAATGCATCGATATTCACCAAACTCAGGGAAGCCGCAAGCGCTGACACTCGGTGCTTGTGCCTGGGCCTCGAACAATTCAAGAAACTACGCGAATCCCGTGAATCCCCTACTTCGGCCTTCAATATCGTCGGCGCGGGAAACTCACCAGGGAACGGGCCAACGGCCTGCTGGACCCATAAATCTTGGTAAATGTGCTATTCCAATCGGCGGCCACGGGGTTCTGGTTCATTTCCTGCCAGGCTGGACTCGGTTTCGCGAGGCGATTCGACGAAAAGGGAATCACTTCCCAACCATAACTGTGCAAGCATTCTCAGATTCTGTCGGTACGTTCGAGAGGATGGGTACTGCTTGCCTCCCCTCGTACAAACCAGATACTCTCCCCCCGCGCGGTGATGAATTTCTTGGACCTGTGAAGCATTCACAACGATGGAGCGATGAATCTGAACGAAACCGTGGTGCCTGAGCTTTTCAGCGATGGCCGAGATAGAATCTCGGATCAAGTGAGATCCGGACGATAACACGAGCAAGATATAATTTTCTGCGGCCTCTACGGCGATCAGTTCTGCCAGATCAATCAACAGGACACCTTGCGGCTTCTTGACCGCGATCCTGCATGGCTTCGATTCAACAGAGGCGGGCTGCAGCAACCGATCTTCTCCTCCATCGGAACTTTATCGAGCAAGACACCAACACGAAAGTCAATATCCCTTCGCCTAACAATTCTATCTGGCATCGAGGACAGCCAAGTTCCCGTCGATGCGTGCCAAAAATACAAACGGAAAAATCTCGGCGGTTCCAGAATGTCAGCGCAACGTTCCTATTAGACGGCAGATGGTGCGCGTACAAACATGAAATGTTCAGATCGAAGACATGAATATTTTTCAAGCAACTTCATTGGCGCCTAATCGCCCGCCCCCGATGGAAATTGTATGTAAGACACCCGAAGGGTCTCCGCATTTCAGCTGTGCACGAGCGAGTATGCTGCTCCAGTCTGCGACAGAAGAATCGGTTCGTTCCGATAACCCCTCCTTGAAACGTCAGGCGGACCGCCGCGTTCCATGCCAGGCTCCAATTCCCCCGCCGGTACAAATCTCTGCATCACCACACTGCTCGCTTTCCAAGGCATCTCGCTTTTTTGGACGCCCGAGCGACTGCAGTGTCAGAAATGTCCCCGGTCCAAAGTGCCAGAGATCTGGCCGGTCTGAACCACAACTTAGTAATCGCGGAAATGGAGAGAAAAAGTCCCGAGCGCCGTAGGCGCGACACGCTCTCGCCGGAAAAGCTGGGCGTCTCTTGGATTCGACGTTTGCAATGCGGAATCAATGACCCCACGCGTTGTGGCTACAGCCACTCTTTTTCTACAACCGCCTCGGCCTCAATTTCCACCAGCATCTCCTGCGAAATGAATCCGCTCACCTGAATCATCGAAGTCACCGGCAGGATTTTCCCGAAGAATTCTCCGTGCGCGCGCCCCACCTTCTCCGAATCCGCCGCACTGGTTATGTACATGCGCGTCCGCACAACGTCTGTCAACCCCGCTCCCGCCTTCTGCAGCGCCTTCTCGATGTTCTTCAGCGTCTGCACCGCCTGCGCGTACGCGTCGCCTGCGCTGACAATTATTCCCTGCGCGTCCGTCGCCGTGGTGCCAGAAACCCACACGTTCGCGCCCACCCGCACCGCGCGCGAATAACCAATCACCGGTTCCCAAGGCGTTCCGCTGGAAATATTTGCTCGCACCATCAATTCTCTCCTTGCCGAGCTTCGCCCGAATCCGCTTCTAAGTTTGCTCGCCTCATATTGCAAGGATGACACTCGGGTCGAGGCGCGTATTGAATGCATTTGACCTATTGGCGCGATTGCGGCGGATTATGATCATCTGCACCTAGGGCGGTACGCGCACAATCGCGAGAGCGGCCTCCGCGCAATTCCGTCCCCCGGGCCTCCTTCCCCACTAGAACCGGAGATAGAGCAGAATGATGATTTACATGCTCGAGTGCGCGGGAACCGTACAGGTCGCTGTTAACCGGTGTATTTTTTTCGAACTTGACCTAACGATTGGACCGCTCGTTGGTCTATACGTCGGCAGAGAGGAAGGAATTGATAATGCTTCCCCTCGGATCGGCTTTGAGCCTTACTAATATGACTCTCCTCCTGGTTGCTACGAACCCTCGAGCCCAAACTCGCCATCGCCGTGGCGGCGTGACGTTTCCAACGTCCTGCGCGGCAGAAGTACAGAAGCCATTTGTGCCGGTGGCCGCCGGCAACGCGTCATAGAATCGCTGGATTATGCGAAAAAAAGAGATCTTTCCCAGGATGAGAATTCTCGAAACAGAAAGGTTGTTACTTCACCGCCTCTCCCCGAACGACAGTGCATTCATCCTCGAACTCCTGAACGAGCCCGCTTTCCTGGAAAATATCGGCGATCGAGGTGTGCGTACGCTCGCTGATGCCTGTCGCTACATTTTAAGCGGCCCCATAGCCAGCTACCGCAAACTGGGTTTTGGCTTGTACCTGGTGACGCTGAAAGATTCGGGCCTCCCCATCGGTATCTGTGGCCTGCTCAAGCGCGACTCGTTCGACCACCCGGACATCGGCTTCGCGTTCCTGCGGAGGTATTGGTCGCAGGGCTACGCCCACGAATCCGCCGCCGTGCTGCACTACGGCTGGACGACTTTGCGCCTCGAGCGCATCGTGGCCATCACCAAGCCGCACAATCAAGCCTCCGTCGCCCTGCTGGAAAAACTCGGCCTGCGCTTCGAGAAAAACATTGTGCCGCCGGACCACGGCTGCGAAAACAGACTCTTCGCCGCCCGCGCTCCGGGTTGTGAATAGTGCTTAGCGCCTGTTGCTGGCGGACAGGGATCCGCGATCTGTTGTCCGCGCTGCATGTGGGCAGAAAATATGATTTGACCAGCTTTCTCATGAAACGCGTTGGCCCTTTCTTTGGAGTTCAGCCGTCGGTGTCATGGTTCGAGCGGCCACATGATGTATTGGTGAAAATGATCCTTCCTCACATTTTCTCCAGTCGCCGCTTCTTGCATTGTTCGACGGTCCGAATAATCGCTGCAATGCTCATCTCGATGTCTTTGTCTGTCGTTGCCCAGGAGCAAACGCTGATGCGCATCGCTAATTGTCCTCTCCGTCTGGTCGAGCTGCACCAGCAGGTACCCTCTTCCTGAATAGCTCTCACGCATTCCTCTGTCTCGGTATCACTGCCGAAGGAGATGAGCACTTGGTTGAGAACCACATCGTTCAAGACAGCGTACCCAGCTCCAGCAAGCTCAGCTGCAAACCTTACAGCCTGCTGGCAACTGCGTTCGATCATCTCTGCGATGCCACTTCGTCCGAGCGATTGGATGGCAGCCCAAATTTCAACGCCCCGGGCCCTGTGAGACATATCGGGACTCCACTGTACGGGTTCGCGTTCTTGTCCTACCTGAAGGTACGCCGCATGTACGGACATTGCGGAACGAAGACTTTCAGGGTTCCGCACAAAAGCAAACCCGCAATCGTAGGGCACATTGAGCCACTTGTGCCCGTCGAGCGCCCAAGAGTCAGCACTAGCGAAGCCGGCTGTTAGGTGGGCTCTTGCTGGCGATGCTGCAGCCCACATTCCGAACGCTCCATCTACATGTACCCAAGACCCAGACTGGTGAGCCCAACTGCATATTTCTCGAGCGTTATCGAATGCACCCGTATTCACATCGCCTGCCTGTATACAAACGATGGAAGGCTCGGCGATTCGAGGCAGCTTAGAAACAACAATCCGGCCTTGATTGTCAGTGGGAAGTATAATCACTCGCTCACGGCCAAGGCCAAGCAACGCCAGTGCTTTTAGGACGCTTGTGTGCGCTTCTTCGCTTACGTAGACAGGAATGGGCCGTGCCCCGAACAGTCCCAGTGCTTCCACGTCCCGTCCGTCAGTCCATAAAATCTGGTGTCGAGCGGCTGCAAGCCCAGTCACGCTGGCAGCCGTGGCGCCAGTAACCAGGGCCCCGGCGCACGTTTGAGGTAATCCCAAGATATCGATAAGCCACACGAGACTGATCTCTTCCAGGAAGGCGCCGACGGGAGACAAGACGCGAAGACCAACGTTTTGATCCCAGGCAGCGGCGAGGACATTCGCGGCACGCGCTGCGGGCAACGCGCCACCGCACACAAAACCGAAGTATCGTCCGCCCGCATTTGCAACGGTGGCTGCTGATCCCACGCGATCGAGCAAATCCAGTACCTGCAAAGGATCTCGTGGTGAATCGGGGACGGGCCCTCCGAGCAGGTCCAAGGATCGCACGGCTTCCGGCGATGGAAATACGGCCCGGTCTCTGATCTGCGCCAAATATTCTACTGCGCGACGAGACGCCTCAAGGAACGCTTCCCGTTCAATTTCAGTTGACAGATCCTCGGTATGATCGCGATTCTGAGCCCCAATCCTGGACATTACGTCTCCTTTTTTACGAATCCGCAGCCTTCAATCACTCCGGCTGGCTTGAAATCGGTATGGCCATGTCTGCATCGCACGGTTGCAATCGTACTTTGACCAAACGCCGTGCCGCCGAGCAAGATGCTCCCGAGCTGTAATGCAGCCCGCCGGTCTACCGTTCCCCCTAGTTGTGAACTCAACTGACTTCGTCATAAGCCTGGACCATCTTCTGCTTCGCTCTTCTTTCTACATGAACATACGAAGGACAACATTCGGACTTCAAACGAAACGGAAATAATCGTTGATGATTTTTTCCACTTCAACGACAGCAGTGGCGATATTGCGGCACGCGCCAACCAGCCAACAGAGACGAGTCGGCTTATTTTGTCGCTGCGCCCTCGCCGGCATCCGGCGCGACGGCGGAGGGATAGAGATTCGGGAGAGGCCTCGACTGTTGGTCGTGAAGTTCGGGATGCGGCAGCGGCTTCCGCGGGATCATCCGTTCCCGCATGGCCGCGTTGTATACGAAGATCGCTTCGACAACAGCCATCTGCTTTAGGTCCGCGGGCAGCAAGTGTTCATAGGTATCCATACTGGAATGATGGGTGCGTGTCTCGTAGTCCACCGGATCCTGAACAAACTGGAAGCCGGGGATGCCTACGGCATCAAAGGCCAAGTGGTCGGTGCCGTCGGTGTCTTGGTTGGTGACGGTGGTCACGCCAAGATCCCTCAGTGGGGCGATCCATTGTTCAAAAACGGGATCCACCGCGGCATTGCTCTGGGTGTAAATGCCTCGAATTTTTCCCGTTCCGTTGTCGATGTTGAAATACGCGGAGATGAGTCTGTACTCGGGTTTTAACTCGAGCGGGCCAGTTGCTTTCCTGAACATTTCCGGGACTTCCATCTGATCCGGGGCGGTGGAGAGCGGGACGCTACCAAAGTGCTGGCTGACATATCCTCTGCTGCCAAAAAGTCCTTCTTCCTCACCGGACCATAAGGCAATGCGGATGGTTCGCCGCGGCCTGACCTTGAGCGAGTTCAGGATGCGCATGACCTCGAGAGCAACGATCGCGCCAGCGCCGTTATCCGTCGCTCCGGTACCTGCGATCCAGCTATCCAGGTGACCTCCAACGATTACGACTTCATCCTTCAGCTTGGGATCGGTTCCGGGAATCTCGGCGATTGTGTTAAACCCGTGCTGGTGATCTCCCGTGAATCTTGTTTCTACGTCCATTTCAATCGAGACAGGAACGTTGTGCTCGATAAGTCGAAAGACCCGACCATAGCTCTCAATCTGGGCTACCACTACGGGAAAGGGAACAGCCGTATCTCGGTGATAAGGAGCGCGGCCGAGTGCGGGACCGTTATCATCAAAGAGGATGCCTGTCCCTCCGCCATTCATGCTATCGCGGCTGGGAATGATAACGCCCGCGATCTTCTCGTCCGCCAGGAACGAAATGATCTTTCCAGTAAGCTTCGAACGCCTGATGTAGCGTTCGATGCGCGCCTGCTGATCGGCGTCACTGCCTTCCAGTGGCAGAGACTCTAAATCTTCTAGATCCTTGTCGGTGTAGCGCTCAGAGAAGGGCTTGTCGGGTAGCCGCACATCGCGCATCGCGCCGAGCAAGACAATCTTGCCGGAGAGCTTTCCTTTGTATTCGGCTAGATCGCTCTCGGTGTTGATCACGACCGGGACAGCCTGCGCGGTCACCGGTCCGTTTGTGGAGGGTGACCATGGCGTCGCTTGGGCCACGAAGACGGCTGTGTCCGGCTCTGTCATTCGAACCCAGGTGTTCAGCTGCTGCCAACCCATGCCGAACTCCCCCCAGTCTTCCAGATGCGCGTTGACGCAACCCATTTTGACGAGCTGATCTCGCGTCCATGCGTTAGCCTTCGCCATATTGGGCGAACCGGTCAGGCGCGGGCCAATTCCGTCGGTGAGACCACCGGCGTAGTCCATCACATGAGAGTTCTGCAAGCCCTCTTCACGAATTGCCTCGTACGCACCAAGATCGATCGACTCACTGGCGGGCTGCTGCATCTGCGATTCGTTCCAGCCCGCCTGCTGCTCGTACGCACCTCTAGCGGATTTCTGGTCATCGGTTGCGTTGGAAAGAGCTGGACCGGCTACGAGCATGACCGCTGTTGCAAGAACCAGAGTGCGTTTCAGAACCATGAACAGTGCCTCCCGAACCGAGATTTTCCCTTTGCGCCTGCTGGTAGAACAGTCACCGGGTCGAATCGGAAGAGCGAGCCGACAATGCCGCCCGATGAAGCGAAACTCCAATAAATCTTATGTCTTGCTCTCGTCTCGGCGATCCGGCAACGATCGTGTCCGCGACGCGTGTGTCTCTTTCCTGAATACGTGCTACGTATCGTTGGCCAACCCCTCGCATCACAGGTGTTGTAATCACGGTGAAGCACCGCTGTTGGGAGCGACTGTCCTGTGATCGTGACGCAATTGCGCGTCGGTCGAACCCGAGGCATCCACGCTCGCGCCAGGAATAATGAACAGGCCGCCTCCGTCCCGAAGCCATCGGTCCTTGACGCGCCTCAGCACCACGTTCAAATCGGACGCGGTGCCGCATCGTGCCGATGCAGGATTCTCGGCGGCGCGATGATTTCTTCTCGCGTTTTCCGGAAGGCCTAATGTTGATCTACACTAGTTCTTGAGAGTGGGAGCAATCCCACAGGCGAATCCCCTCCGGCGCGAAGACTGCATCATCGTAATTGTTCCCGTCCACCGAGACTCTGGCGCCAATCACGATCAAATACAAAGCCCCCGGAATTGCCTCGATCTTTCCGAGAATGTCTCATTCGCATTGGAGACCCGTGTGTCGCTCGTAATCGACGCCGCTTCGACGCCGCGGAGAGGTGCATTGACATCCACCCCTGCGCATCACAGGGAACAACAAAATCCCCGGTTATTATGGGCCCTAGCAAATTTGTTGAACGACCGAATGTGACGGAGACCGGCCTAGCTGTGACCAGACCCGATTTTGCAGTGACCAGCGTGAGCCACCGGCCCCCGATCGGTTTGACCGCCGCGATCTGGAACGTACGCTCCGAGCCGATGGCGGGCGCGGGACGGTAGTGCTCGTTTACCACGGTCTACTCGTGCGTTCCATACTGCATGATTTTCCGCGGCTGCGGCGCATTATGGTCGCAACGCATCAGCAACATGAAAGTACCGATTGTTCAGAAAATATCAATTGATCGAAAACCGTTCAACAGCACGGGTGTGCGAATTATGCGAGATGGCTGCAAGCTCCTAGGCGTCACGGCCCGCAACACGACGAGAAGGATGAACAGAGACCACGGCACGTGCATGCTTTGCTCCGTAATCGGAGATTTCCAGAGAAGATGTGGCTGTATGACCACAGGTATCATTTGAATATTCAAGAGACTGTCTGTCAGCTCGCTGATTCCGAAGTGAGCGGGTCGGACTATCTGCGCGCCCCATGTACTTTAGGAAGTTCAGTCACATCGACCCGCCAGATCGACCTTCGGCCTGGCACATCTGCCCCAGAAGGGTTGCGTGAATTGGAGAAATAAAGCGTTTTTCCGCCGGGCGAAACACGCGCTTCGATTCGATATCGTTCCTCGACTTCACCCCATATCCCTCATGCGCCTTTGAGGCTGCGAAGCATCGCCATCTCGTCGTGGTCCGCTCCCTGACGAAATTCTGGGCTCCTGCCGGATTGCGGATCGGGTACCTCGTCGCTCACCGGGCGCTGGTGGATCGGAATCGAAGTTTTTGCTCGTGCGCATCCTCGCTTCCGGCATCGCCAGCTCCGATCTGCGTGAGAAACTTGAAGAGCAAAACATCCTCATTCGCGACGTCTCTGGTTTTCCTGGGCTCGGCCGCCGCTACTTTCGGATCGCGGTCCGGACTCACTCCGAGAATCAACGGCTGATCGACGAGCTGCATGCCATCTCGGGAGCCGCGACGCGCCAACGAAGAAGAAGTGCATGACCGCTCGACGCATCGAACGGATCAATCTGAGTCCCACCGCTTTCAGTCAAGCTGCGACTGAAGTTAGAAAACGGGGCACTGACCGCCCACCGAAAGGGTTAACTCTCGTTCATCTCGATCGGCGGTTCCGCAGCGGTACTACTTGTCCAGGCCTTCGTCGAGATAGAACTTCACCCAATCTTGAGTGATCCGGTCGTATGCTTCCTGTGGATCGAGATTTCCTGCTTTGATTTGCGCGCATATAAATGTCTCGAGCTTGTCCTTGGTGTGATAGCCAAAGTCCTTGCCGTTCCAATCGCCCACCGCCGGCTGATACCAGAGATTCAAGATCTCATTCGAACCGCCCGCACAAAGCGGGTAAAAATGGTCGACTTCGCCGTCTTTGATATTCCTTTGGTCTTGGGGCACGTTGTATTCGTCGTACACTTTTTTGTGAACGGATGCAGGTACATTGCGATGGTCCTGCGAATAGGTACAGCTCGGCTTCGAATCAGGACAGTTATCCGTATAGGTCTTCTTAAGATCATCTACGTCGAGCGTGGCAGCCAATCCCGGCGTCATCTTGGGATCGGGGTAGAGGTTTGCCGGCCCGACATGCTGCATGCTCGATGTCGCAGTGTTGGCCTGAACGTGGAGATTCCGACTCCATACCCAGCCTTCCTTGCCATCCTCTGTCCTTACATGCAGGAATCCATTTGTCTTTGCTGTCTCGATGAGTTCAAGTTTTGTTCCCGTCTTTAGCGTGTCGATCGGAGCTCCATTCGTCGAAGCGTCCGGTCGAAGATTGACATTACGAGAGACTACGGCGGTCTGTGCCGCAGTAAGGCTCGCTTGCAACAACAGGAATAGAAGTAGCGGAAACACTTTTCTCATTGGCGATCTCCTGAAAAGAATCCGCCGATAGTTACAGCGTCTTCGGACACTTCTGTGCCGCGTGCCACGGATGCTTCATCCAGAATGGCTGACTCCAACCGATCCTCCGAGACTAGGCACAAATCAATGCTACAAGATCGGGTTAGGGTCATTTTTCGCGAGAGGGTTCGTGTCGTTCCGGCGAACCCGCGCCCACAATGCACATCGCCACTCCCGTCACCCTGCCGACGATTTCTGCTTGGGCCGGGTAATCGAACACCCGCACCTCGCGACGCGAATGTGCGTGAGGAATCACCATCAACCTTCCCCGGTCGATCTCGCACCAGCTGCACACATAGCCGTCGCGCAGCTCGGTGAAGTAAATTGGCCGCTCGAATTCGGTTTTCCATGGTGCAGGACTGATCTTTCTCTGACTTGCGTCAATCTGCACCAAGGAACCAGGACGGATTAGGGGGTAGAGGGTAAAGTCCTCAACACCGATATAACCGTACATCGACGTGCGGAGATCCAGATGCTGCAACAAACCGACGGGCACAGCGTCCCATTTTTCGACCACTCTCGCCAGTAGATTGGTTTTTTCGAAACGAAAATCGGGTTTGAATTCAACCGGTAACGATACGGTGTCGGTTTCTGACTCACTGACTCTTTCGAGCAGATGCGTTCTTGGCAGATGGATAGATGCGCTGTCACGACGCAGATCCGCGATTTGTAATCCAAAATAGGAAGCGACTTCGGTATACCTGAGGTTGTAGATCGCGCTGATCGAATACATGCGAAACATGCCCGGCCGGAACTTGCCGTTTTCGATATCCGTCACCCAGTTGTGCGAAAGGTAGAACTCCTCGTTTTTCTTTTCCGAAGCGATCTGTCGGCTCATTCGCTGCACGTCACGCGTGGACAAACCCAGCCGCTCGCGCAGCAGCTTGAGACGCTTACCACCAAGTGCATTCACTCTGCTTGCGTCCATGGGCGGGCATACTACTCTCTGATTCAGTGGATGTCCAGCTACGTAACCTTGTTATCTACAGTCGAAAGTTGCCCCATGAGAAGAAAAGTTCCAAGTTGGTCGCAAGTGCGGCCACCGTAGCGAATGTTCACTTCGTCATTCTGGTCCTGGCCATACGCTTGAGAATGCTTGATCCTGCCAATCGCCGGGCTGAACGTGTGCGCCAGATATTATCTAGCCGGGGCCTGACCCTCTATCGGGTCTCGCGACAGTCCGCTGACATTTTTGGAAGGCTGTCCCCATTCTTTATTCCTCATAGCCTGTACTATGATCTGGAGATCTCTGCCTTCAGCCCCGGTATTCAGCAGCTTCTGGCGCTCAGCAGAATTACAAACTATCGCCTCAGCGACTGGTTCGCGGTTTTTGGATTCGATCTCGACGCGATTCCGAGCCTTCAGTACATGGTCCCACGGAATCGCACGGTGATTCTGGATTCGTCTGTCCAGGACACGGAATGCTGGATTCCTTGGTTTGCAGAAAAACCCGCGTCGGAGTTCCGAGAAACGATTGCGCCGTTGGGACAGCTCGTGGTCCCCGGTGCGCCGGTGCGCGCCAGGGAATTGGTCACGCCTGGTGGGGCAAGATTTCTATACGCTAAGGTCGGTCAGGATGATTTTCTGGCTTTCCCAGATATTGGCCCCGGAAGCATCATCCGGATCGATACCAGGAGAGCGAAAGAAACACCATCACCTGCAAAAGACCGCAGTGATAAGCGGATTTTCTTGATTGAGCGTGATCTTGGCTTCGCGTGCACTCGACTGTCCTCGCTAGGCAATAACCGGATCACGCTCCGATCGCCCCAGCTGCCCTTCACACCGGGCGAGTTGATCCTCGACAAGGAACTCCGAATCCTGGGTGTGATCGATGCAGAGATCCGCTCACTTCCGCAGCGCGCCTCTACTCCCACGCCCTTCATGGCTTCGACTTTTCATGAACTGCAGCGCCTGCCCCCAATGGATTCACAAATGAGCCTCAAACAATTAATCCGGCGATCGCGAGTTCGCGCGGGCCTCTCGTTCCGGGAAGCATCGCACTTGACACGATCGATTGCGCAGAGGCTCGCTGATCCACGCTATTTTGCTGCCGCAAGCACACTGTCAGACTACGAGACTCTCGCCGCTCCGCCCCGCCACATTCACAAGATCATAACCTTGTGTGCCCTCTACTCGATTGGCTTCTGGGACTTCCTTCGCGCCGGCGGTGTGTCTTCGGAAGGAGCGGGCACCGAGCCGATGCCGGACGAATTGGTTCCCCGTGAACCTCCACTCGCCGGACGGAAAGTTGATGCCGCGAGCGGAGAGACACTCGGGCGAAAACGACAAAATGGCTTCTGGGAGACGCTTCTCAAACGATGGCAGGAAATACCGCTCTTCCTGCGGAAGTCGTTGAGTGAGATAACGTGCGTTCCGAACTTCTCTGTTTCCGACGTCTTCTGGGTTGGCGCAGATCCAATCCCGATCCACCCCTGGCTTGAAAATGCGGAGTTCGTCGCCGTCAATCGCCGAGTCAGAAAGCCCGTCCCGTGGCGTGGAACAACTTTTTGGGAACAGCCATCGTATCTTCTTCTCGCAAGGGACGGCCGCTACCTCTGCGGTTGTTGCACGCTTGAACGCGGATTCGTCGTCGTTCATCCCTATCCGGAAAGAGCGTTTGGCCCACGGGAATTCAAGAACGGAACCGACGCTGAGGTTTTGGGACAGGTCACCGCAATTCTCAGACGTTTCACCTAGCGCTCCGCGCTCTTTCCACGCGTGCACTTCTTGAGTGAGCAGACTCCGTGCCGTCGATTCCGGTACGTTTCATGTGTTCGATTCCTCACCGAACCCGTGTGGCACTAAGTCCTGGACGCGAACATCGGGATCTCCGAGTTGGTCAAGCCGATCACACTATCTCTCGACCTCAGAACTGTTTGCGTGCCGGGCTTCTCCTCTGCGAACAAACGCACAGTTCTGTGGAATTGCGAGCCGGATAATGTGAAATTTACCCGCACACGATATGTCGGACCGAGCGCGATTCGTCACGTGTCATGAAGGAAGCGATGTTCAAAGTCTCCGACGCAATTCGAAGCACGGCCACCGATGACGGGGCGATTCTTCTCGATATCCGTCACGGACAGATCCTCGGTCTGAACAGAATCGGGTCAGCAGTCTTTCAAATGCTGAAACGCGGTCTTGAACCACCTCAGATCGTCGCTGAAATTAGCAGAGAATTTGGAACCAATGCCGGCCAAGTGCAGGCGGACGTTCTCGAGTTCATCGAGAGCCTGCAAGAGCATCATGTCCTCTAGGGCGGTTGATTGAGTTAATTGCTTCGTCAGCAAAGGGGGGAGATTCGTGGACTCTGTTCGCAACATCGGGCGGGACATCTACCGACTCTTCCTCACGCGCCAAGACGCTTCGGAATTTCTTCTCGTGCGACGCGAAAGCGGCTGGTCGCTACCCTCTGTCGAGATTCAGCAAGGACAGAGGATCGTAGAGCAACTTACGACAGAACTTTGCGCGCAGCACGGGTGGCGTGGATATTGCCTGTTTCTTCCGACCAGTCCAGGCGAACTAGCCAGATGCGCGGTAATGGAAGTGTCCCAAAGCGGCGAGATATCTCCCGCCGGGACCTGCTGGATTCCGCTTGCGGAGGCGACGAGGTTATCGATTGATTCCGCAGAAGACTTCGCGATCATTGAGAAATCTATCGAAGGACTGAGCAAACACCGAAACGAACCAACACTGGCTCCGTTCGCTAGACCCGGCTGGTTGGCCGAACTGTTTGAGTGGGTCGATGGGCAAATCAAACCGCTGGGCTTGCGTCTTACAGGACACTATACGCAGTTCAACGCCAGTCCCGCATTTAGCCTCGTCCGTTTGGAAACGAACGATTCGGCCGTCTGGTTCAAGGCCACCGGAGAACCAAACCGTCACGAACTTCCTGTCACGGCATGTCTCGCCCGACTTTTCTCCGAATATATCCCTCGACTGCTCGGGGTCCACACGCCTTGGAACGGATGGCTCACCCAAGAGGTCTCCGGGACGAGTCTCGATCATACCCGGGAGTTTTCTACTTGGTCGAAGGCAGCGAAAGACTTTGCGGAATTGCAGATTCAGTCGGTCGCAAGCCAAGCCCAACTTCTCGAAGCCCAGTGCAAGGACTTACGATTGCCGACTCTCGTCGCACAGATCGACCCGTTCCTGGATCGCATGCGGGAGTTCATGGCCGCGCAGGAAAAGACAGAGCCGGCGCCTTTGACGGATCCTCAACTCGCTCGTCTCGGAAGCCGCCTTAAACAGGCATGCGCATCGCTTCGCGAAGCTGGCTTGCCCGATACTCTGGGGCATCTGGATTTCAATCCCGGAAACATTTTCGTCGCCCCCGGCCGCTCCGTTTTTCTCGACTGGTCAGAGGCTTGCCTGACGACTCCACTCATCACGTTTGAATACCTCCGCGAACACTTCGAGCGCACGCCCATCAGCAGTTCGACGGCAGTCGAGCATCTCGTCAACTCGTACCTCGAACCCTGGCAATCTCTGGTGGCCCCAGCGGACTGGAACCGAGCGATTGCCGTGTCTCCTCTGGTTGCCGTCTTTGCCTATGCGGTCGCTAGTAACGCATGGCGTTCCCCTGAAACGCTCAGCCGGAGGTCTCACACCGGCTACTTCCGCGCACTTACTCGCCGCATGTATCGCGAATCCCAGGGGATTGCAGCAAGGAGCGCACCATGCGTCGCATGATCGCAGCCTCGCCCATTTCTGCGAGCGAACCAGTCACCGAAATTTTCCACGGTGTGCCGGTGACTGACCCCTACCGCTGGCTCGAAGATCAGAACTCGCCTCGAACCCGCGATTGGATCGAGCAACAGAGTAGGTACGCGCGTGCGTATCTCGATCGCATTCCGGGACGGGAGCGCATCCGCACGCGCATCCGTGAACTTTTGGATGTTGAAACCTATGACTCGCTCGAGAAATCTGGCGACCTTTATTTCTTCCGCAAGCGCCTCCCGGGCCAGGAGCAGCCTTGTCTTTACATGCGCCCGAGCCACCTTGGCGACGATCAGCTGTTAATCGATCCCTCCAAATTCGCAACAGGTCCGTACACGGCGGTCAAACCGATTCGCGGGTCGCCGAGCGGCCGGCTTCTGCTGTACGAAATCAAGCAGGGTGGCGAGCGTAGTGGAACGTTTGCGCTTTTCGATGTCCAGAATCGCAAGACACTGCCGGACATTCTTCCCCGAGGTTATCTGCGCGGGTTCGCCTTCGCACCAGACGAGAAAAGTTTTTACTACATCCACCAGCAACTCGATTCGACAGGACCGTACCACCGCGCGATCTATCACCATGTCTTGGGCGACAGGTTCGAAAAAGACCGGGAAATCTTCTCTGCTGGTGACAGCAACGAGATTCGGCTTGGCATGGTTTCCGACCGGGAGCGTCTCGGGATTCTGGTGTACCGTCTGCTGGATAACGTCCGGACTGATTTCTATGTCGGGCCATTCGAGGACGATGGACTTCCTACGCCCGTCCTTCTCGATGCGGATTTCGTGTTTGGTCCGCGTCTGATTCCTGGCCGGATACTCGCCCTCACCGACCGCAGTGCACCTAACCTTCGGATCGTGGAGCTGCGGACTGCAGAGAACAGCGACTTCCGATGGCACAACGTGGTTCCTGAAAGCGACGCCCGAATTAACCAGTGGCGCGTTGTCGGCGATCGCATCTACGTCTCCTATATCCGACGAGCCTCCTCCCACGTATCGATCTTTGACCTAGAAGGTCAAAAGATCAGAGAGATGCCGAGTTCGGGCGACGAAACCATCCGCTTCGTCGGAAGCTCAACCGACGACGAGCTGCTGTTCGAACGAGAGTCCTTCACCGAACCAATCGGTGTTTTCCGTCATTCCGCCAAGGTCAACGGGCCTGAACCATGGGCGAGAAAGTCGCTTCCTTTCAACCCTGAAATTTACAGTCACATTCGGGTGTCATATACCTCGAAAGACGGGACCGAAGTTCCCATGTTCCTGTTGGGAAAAAGGAAGGTTCTCTCAGGCGGCAGTTATCCGACCATCATGACTTCCTACGGCGGCCACGGGGTATCGATGACGCCCCAATTCAGCGTATTTGTGGCTTATCTGATTGAGCGCGGATGCCTATTTGCGCTCCCCAATATCCGCGGCGGAGCGGAGTTCGGAACGGAATGGCACAAGCAGGCTACAAGGCGAAACCGCCAGCTTGCCTACGATGATTTTTTGTGCGCGGCAGAATGGCTCATCCGAACCCGCAAAACTACTTCCGAAAAACTCGCCATCTTCGGCGGTTCAAACTCCGGGCTGCTTGTCGGAGCAGCGATAACTCAGCGACCGGACCTGTTTCGCGCCGTGGTGTGCATGGTTCCCCTGCTCGATATGCTTCGCTACCATTTATTCGACAGCGCAATTCTCTGGCGTGACGAGTTTGGTACCGCTGACGATCCGGACGACTTCGCCGCCTTGGCAGCCTATTCCCCCTATCACCGCGTTCATCCTGGAGTCGCCTATCCCGCGACCATGATCGTTTCCGGTGATGCGGACGGGAACTGTAATCCACTCCATGCCCGAAAGATGACAGCACGGCTGCAAACAGCAAACGCATCACCGTTTCCGATCATCCTCGATTACAGCTCATTTCGAGGACATTCCCCCGTTCTTCCCTTGAGCGAACGGATCGAAGCTCTTACGGACCGGATGGCGTTTCTCTCAGAGCAACTCGAGCTACCTGTTTAAAGGGGAGGAATCCCAATGCGGCTACTCTTTCTCCAGGCGTACGGAAAATTGATCCTGTTCGATTTCTACCTGGCCCGTGGAAATTTTGCGAAGCTTTACAAAAAGGTCCGCGACTGTCCGATCAAAGCGGGAGCGCTCGACCCGGGAGCGGTTGAACGGATTTGTTCTGCTGTCGACATGGCCTGCATTTGGTATCGGAAGGAAGCACTGTGCTTGCAGAGATCGGCCGCAACTGCCTGTTTGCTCAAGCGGTACGGAGTGCCTGCTCAGATGGTCATCGGCGCACAACAGATGCCGTTCAAAGCGCATGCCTGGGTGGAAGTTAGTGGGCGAGTCGTCAACGACTGGCCCTATACGCCGGAAATGTACGAAGTCCTAGACAAATGCTAGCAATCAAAGTGGGGAACCAACAGAGGTAACAATGAGTATTCAGTTTGGACGATGGCATTTCCAGGGCGCGCCGCCGGCACCACGCTATCTTGAGAAAGTGCAAGGCGCTGTTGCTAGGTACGCTCCGGACGGCACCCATTCGTATTCCGAGCTCGGCGTTGACATTCTCTACTCTGCCCTGCACACAACCAAGGAATCCCGAAGGGAAAAACAGCCTCAGGTTACAGCTTCAGGAATTGTCGTGACCTGGGATGGCCGGCTCGATAACCGCGCGACCCTCCTCGGAGCGCTTGGGAACGGCATTGCGTCTGATTCACCCGATGTTTCGATCGTAGCGGCAGCCTACGAACGGTGGGGAACCTCCTCGCTCGCCTCGTTTGTCGGCGACTGGGCCTTATCCATTTGGAATCCACACGACCGTTCACTCATCTTGGCTAAAGACGCCATCGGTACCCGTCCGCTTTACTATTCCTTGGATCAAGACCAGATGACCTGGTCGAGCATTCTCGATCCCCTCGTTCTGTTCGCCGGAAAATCCTTCAAACTGAACGAAGATTACCTCGCCGGCTGGTTTTCGTTCTTCCCCGCGTCTCACTTGACGCCTTACGTCGGAATCGAGTCCGTTCCGCCGTCCAGTTTTGTCCGCCTGGCGGTGGGACAACGAACGGTCTCCACATACTGGGATTTTGATCCGGACAAGCGAATCCGCTACTCGACCGATGCGGAATACGAAGAACACTTTCGCGCCGTGTTTCGGGAATCGGTGCGCCGGCGGCTGCGCTCGGATTCACCGGTCCTTGCAGAGCTCAGCGGCGGAATGGATTCCGCCTCTATCGTTTGCATGGCGGACGCCATCGTAGCCCAGCAAAGCAACGAAACGCCAAGAATCGATACCCTGTCTTACTTCAGTGATTCCGAACTCAATTGGAACGAGCGTCCCTATTTCAGCAAGGTAGAAGAAAAGCGAGGACGCACGGGCTTTCACATTGACCTCGGTTCCCAGGACCTTCGTCCGTTCGAGCTTGAGCGGCAAGGGTTTCAGGCAACTCCAGGATCGGGCAACCGTCGAAACAAAGCCGCAACCGAGCGTTCCAATTGTATTCGTGCGGGCGGCCATCGCGTTCTTCTCTCGGGCATTGGCGGTGATGAGGTCACCGGTGGTGTTCCCACTCAGACCCCGGAGCTTGCGGACCTCATCGCCCGGGTTCGCTTCCGAACTCTCGCGCGCCAACTGAAGGTCTGGGCGCTCGCGAAGAGAAGACCTTGGTTCCACTTGCTACGCGAAGCCGCATGTCAGTTTCTTCCGTCCGCGATCGTCCCGGCGCCGAAAGACCGGAAGCCTCCTCTTTGGCTTGATCCGAAATTTGCGAGGCGCTATCGTTTCGCGCTCGCGGGGTATGAAAGCCGGCTAAAACTGTTCGGACCGCTGCCCAGCTTCCAAGAAAATGTTTCCACTTTTGGCGCTCTGCGTCGGCAACTCACCTGCAACGGTCTTCCATCGGACCCGCCCTACGAAAAGCGTTATCCCTATCTCGATCGTGATCTTTTGGAATTCCTGTGCGCCGTACCGAGAGAGCAAATCGTACGTCCCGGACAGCGCCGCTCCTTGATGCGCCGCGCCCTCGTGGGGATTGTGCCCGCAGAGATTCTCGACAGGAGAAGAAAGGCTTATGTGTCCCGCGCGCCCCTGGCAGCTCTTTCAAGAGAACGCGCGAGCCTCGATGAGCTCAGCACTAACATGCTCGCCGGTTCTCTGGGAATTGTGAACGCTGCGTGCTTCGCACAGATTTTGCAAAGGGCTCGAGAGGGGCAGGAAGTTCCGATCGTGACTTTAATGCGGACCATCGAACTCGAAATTTGGCTGCGCGAATTGCGGCGATGCAATCAATCCAGAAACACTCCGATCAAAATCCCTCTGCGACACGAACTGTCAGGAAGCGACCAGGAGCAGAGCTGCGCATCTTGAGAGGTGCCTTCGATTTCTCAGCTGAGAACATTCGATAGAGAAAGGGGGTGATTACCATGAAATACGAAAAGCCAGAACTCTTCGTGGTCGGACCGGCGACCGGCACCATTCAGGGCGGCCACAAGGGAAACAGTCAGGTCCCTGATAATCCAGACGACCTGAGCTTCACAATCGGCGCCTACGAGGCCGATGAGTAGTCGTGTGCCGGAGCATTCTCGTTCAGGGGTGCTCCGGCGCAGCATCACGCATCGCGTCAAACCCATCGCTTGGTTCTGGGAGCCTGCTCTCACAGGTTCCTTCGTGTACAAACGCTCCCGCTGAACGAGAGCGACTCGAGAGAGAAAGGAGGTGAACAATGATGACTTACGAAAAACCAGAACTCGTCATGGTTGCGGCTGCTGGCGCCGTCATCCAGGCGAAACTCAAGGGCTCCAGTCAGGTCTATGACATGGTGCCCGAAGAAACAATTGGCGCGTATGAAGCCGACGAGTAGTCCTGTGCCGGGGCATTCTGATTCAGGAGTGCTCCGGCGCAATATCTCGCGGTGCCCGAGGCGCAACTGTTGTTTTTGGAACCGCTTCCGAGGGGTTCCTCCGAGTGTACAGGGATGCTGTTCAACCGCAACAAGATCGACACAGAAAGGAGGTGAACAAAGATGGAGTACGCAAAGCCCAAAGTTGTCATGGTTGCTTCTGCCTGTGCTGCTGTCCAGAATCATTTCAAGGACTCGAGCATTTTCATTGACGTATTGTTCGAGGAAACAATCGGCGCGTACAAAGCCGATGAGTAGTGCCATGCCGGAGCGTTCCCGATTGTGGGGCGCTCCGGCATCCTAATTCTCTTGTCCGACAACGGGACAGAGCATTTCTCTATCCCGACGCTCGAGAAACACTCATTCGGAAGGGGGTGATACGCCATGAAGTACGAAAAGCCTCAAGTCCTCACGATCGCGGCTGCCTGCACGGGGATTCAGAATCACTATAAGTGTGCCTGTCTCGTCGTCGACGTGCTGTTTGAATACACCGTAGGTGCGTATGAAGCCGACGAGTAAACTTGGGTGCCGGAGCGCTCGGAGCCTCGAGTGCTCCGGCTTCTGGTTCCAGATTCTTGCTGGCGTGTCCGAGAGCCCGCATGAGCGCAAGGCGATCGGACCGTCGTCCTTGATGGCAAATCAATTCTCCGGCGGCGACTTCAGATGAGCGCCGAACCACGCGATAACTCGATTGCAGAAGTCCACTTGGTTTGCATATTTCCAGTTCAAGGGCGGATGGCCCTCTCCTTCATATTTTACGTATTCGACCTCCTTGCCTAACCTGCGCAAGTCTACGAAAATCTCATCCCCCAAGAACGAAGCGACCGTCGGGTCTTCTGTCCCGTGTAAAATCAACAGCGGAGTTTTGATTCGATCGAAATAGAAGACAGGCGAATTTGCGACGTAGCGATCGCGAACCTCCCAAGGCGTCCCGCCCATCGAGCCCGCGCCCTGCTCCTCGATCGAAATCCCAAACGCCGTTCCATCTGGTCTCATCGCTCCGTAACTACCGAAAAGATCCGCAAGTCCGCTAGCCTCGATCGCGGCTTTGAAGCGATTTGTTTGCACGATGAGCGAAAGCGTGCTGTACCCTCCGAAACTGTGGCCCATGACTCCGAGCCGCGCGGGATCGGCAACACCCAGCTCGATCACCTTATTCACTCCGGGCAGGACCGTCTTCGCCATGTCTAGCATGGGTGTGCCGACTCCCAGAGGCATGTCCGGCAGCAAAACCGCGTAGCCACGCGTGGCTAGCAATTGCATATTAAATGGTCCTGTTGCTACCAGGCCGAACTGGTCGAAGTTGTTCGATAGCAGAAGCCCACCATAGACCCAAACGATGAGAGGGTAACGGAACCCCTCTTGGTAATTCGAGGGAAGCAGCAAAGCTCCCCGCAACGGCTGGCCATCGTCGCTGAGCCAATCGATCAGGCGAGCGGCACCCATTTCATACTTTTCGAATTGCGGATTGAGGTTCGTCAGTCGTCGCGGACTGTGAAATCCCGTGTCACTCGTCCACAAGTCCGACCCGTGCTGAGCGTCTTCCCGAAAGTACACGAGCCTCCGGCCATCCTCGGTCACGGCAAACTTCCGGTTCGCGCGCGAACAGGTGTAGCACTGACCGTTCTCGAGTAGAGGGGTGCTTTCGCCGCTTCGCAAATCGATTTTGTAAAATCCGTCCTGTTTGCCCGCGGCATCGTGGGTCACAACGACTGTTGCGAGATCATCGTCGAGTGTCCATAACAGGTTTCCAGAATGCGGGATCATCTCCTCGATTTCTCGGTTCGGTATTTCGGCGACTTTCGCCGCTCGCTTCTCGCCGACGACTGCTCGCCACAGCGCTCCCCCATGAATAAAGAAGATGGATTTCCCTTTGGCATCCCACAACGGTTCAACGGACCCAGAAGAGCGGTCACGTGCTGCGGGCGAAAGCCCGCTCACATTCTCCGGACCATCGCCATTGATCGTTGCGACGTAACAATCGCCCACCATCCCCGGACCGCTCTGACGGTAGGCGACTCGCAGACTGTCTGGGGCCCAACCGAATCGATCTCCATTAGAGTCGAGCGGGATGTCCGCAGCGATGATTCGGGCTTGATCCCCCGAAATTCCAACGACGGCAAGATCGAACAAGGTCTGTTGCGAACCCTGTTTTGCAAATCGCTTGGGAATGCTGTAGGCGATGCGTGAGCCATCCGGCGAAAGCAAAAATGTCGTGATCCTGATGCCATGAGTGAGGGTTCTTGGCCTCCCGCTAGCGGTATCAACCGACACGAGGTCCCGCAGGTACCGGTCGAGATTCCAGGGACCAGACCTGGAAGAAGTCTTGACCGCATTCGGGGCGCCATCCGCTAGATACAAAACCGCTGTCGATCCATTTACGTCGCTCGCCGCTCGTTTCTCGTCATCTGCGTTCGAGGAGAGCTTCCGTACGTACTGTTCCGGCGAGAGGCCCTCGGGCAAAATGGTCACGAGCATGTGCTGGTTGTCGTGCATCCATTCGATCTTGGTTCCTCGCACGTTCGCATCGGTCACTTTTCTCAATGTGTCTCGCGCGACGTCCCAAACCCAGAGTCGCGCCTGCTGACTGCCATCGCGACTCGATAGAAATGCAAGCGAGTGACCGTCAGGAGACCAAGCGGGAAGCCAATTGTCGCCTTGACCGCCGCTCAGATTCCGGACCGTACCCGACTCGATGTCTTGAATCCAAATATCAGCTCCCAGAGCTCCTGGCGGAACACCCGTGCGGTCGTAGATCCCCAAATCGAACGGCCTGGCGCGTCCATTGTCCTGAACTGTGTAGGCGAGTAGCCGTCCATCCGGAGAAATCGCGATCGACATCAGCGGGCTAAACTCTTTGGTTTGGAGAGCGTCCTCGACGGCAAGCGGCTTTGCTTCCTGCGCCGTTATGGCGTCGGGAGTGGCTGCGCTACACATTAAAGAACTGAGTAGAATCAGCAGTAGTCTAAGCTGGCAGGTCCGCATTCCTCACAATCCTCCCGTTCCAAGGTTGCGAATGGCGACACAATTCCTCTAACTCGCGTCGGTGTCGAAACCGTCGCCGCGATCCGTTCCTAAAACATCAATTTCAAGGCGATTTGGATGGAACGAGGACCGCCTACTTGATACAGCTCATTGAAGCCACCGCCGCCCACGTTTGCACCACCCAAGTATTGCCCCAGCATTTCGGTCGATAGACCGAACTGTGGATTGAGCGATTGAGGACTTTCCAGATCCCCGACGGGAGGCGCAAAGTTCGGATGATTTAGAACGTTAAACATCTCGGCACGGAACTGCAGTTTGACCGACTCGTGAATCGCAAAATCACGATGCACTGCGAAATCCCATTGCGCCGCGCCGAACCCTCTCAGTGCATTTCTGCTGAGGTCTCCCTGCCGCAGAGGAAGTCCGGTCGTCGGGTCTGTCGGAGGCGCTGTGAATGCGGCTGGATTGAGGGCCTTTCCGCCTGGATATTGCGAACCGGAGAGATACAAAGGCTGCCCGGGAACAACATCAGGGCGCACTTGAGCCTGAGCCCCCAGAAGCGTTTGAAAGGCCGAGTAGTAGACGCTAACTGGCGGGGCCGACCATGCTTGAATGACGCTGTCAAGCGACCAACCCTTTAGAGTCGCATCGCCGAAACGATTCGTTTTGGGAACAGGAATGTCGTAGGTGAGTCCTGCTGAAAACGCATTACGAAGATCAAAGTCCGAAGGCCCTCGGTTCGAACCGGGACTGACTCCGGGGACGTAGTCACTGCCAAGGCCATAGGTGCCGACAGAGCCGTCGTCAATCGAGTGTGACCATGTGTAGGAAGATAGAACTTGAAGACCGCGCGAGAGCCGTCTCTGAAATTGAATCTGCAGAGCTTGGTAGTTGGATGCCGCGGTATTCCCGATAAGTGCTGCGTTGGCGAAACTCGGGTTGGGTGACGAGATATCCGCGGTTTGCAATAGGCGCCGGCCAACAGCGCCAATATAAGAAGCAGAAAGACTTTGTTCTTTGCCGAGTTCTTGCTCCAACGCGACATTCCACTCCAGTGTGTAGGGTAGCTCGAGATGCGGATCGAACGCCGACAGCACGGCGCCTCGCGCACTTAACTCTGCGGGTGTTATGGCAGGCGGCGCAGCATCGCTCGAACTCAAGGGAAACGTTGCGGTACCGCCAAATGCGGGGCCAAGGACGAAACTGCTGGCGCCAAATGGATAGTACGTTCCTAGAGTGTTACCGACTTCCGATGTCGCCAGGTCGTAGAACACGCCAAATCCACCTCGAACCACCCGTCCCCAATTCTGGCTCTGAGAAAGCTGATAGGCGACGCCGAGCCGAGGAGCCACATTCCCGAAGCGAGTCGCGAACGGCGACGTGCCTGCGGGTGCTAAGGCAAGGTTCGATAAGTTGCTCAAATTGTAGCCAGTCACCGCAGGAATGCTCGGGCCACTGGTGGACGACGGCGCAAAGTCGACGTCCCAGCGGAGGCCATAGGTAACAGTGAGCCGCGGATTCACCCGCCAGGTGTCCTGTGCGAATAGACCGAGGTTTTGCAGACGGAATGTCGATGCGCGGAGAGACTGCAGCGAGGCGAAGCCTAAGTTTCCAGCTACCGCGGACTCCACATTCAGGAAAATAGGAGATTGCGAATAGAGCCCTGGATCGTGCGATGGCGACAGGCGACGGTAGTCGATTCCGAACTTGAGGTTGTGCGAGCCCTTCTGCATGGAGAGACCGTCCACCAAATTGATCTGCCGCTGGATGCTCAGACTGTTGTTCCCAATGAAAATATAGGGATGGGACAGTCCAAAAACCCCGAAGATGAAGGCCGCATTCGCGGTGGAATACCCATTGGGAAATGGCAACGTCGCCGGGGGCGCCGCCCCTCCAAAGTTATCGAGGGAACTGGAACTGGAAGCATTCGTGCTGCTGTAATTGAACCTAAGATCGTTTGCTGCGAACGGCGTGATGGCCCAAACGACTGCTGCGGTCGCCGTCTGGGTGGTGATACGAATTGCTTCCACGTCACTCAGTGCATAGAGGGTGCTCGCTGCCCGGTCCTGCAAGTCCGATGGCGAGTAGTTGTAGCGGCCGAACAAACTCAGCCGGTGCGTCAGTTTGTGGTCCACACGAAGGCTGTAGGCGTCAAGCGTCGCCGGGTTCGAATAACTGGCGTTGAATTGAGCTACTCCCGTTGCGGGATCGTCCGCACCGTTCGGCACCGGATACGCGTTGAGGAATGGCTGCACGGCGGGGACAGCGGAATTGCGGGCAGCCAGATCGGGTACGCCGGTCAAGGTCGTTTCTGGTAAACGCAGCCGCAGCCCTTCGTAGGAAAAGAAAAAGAAAGTCCGGTCCTTCACAATCGGACCGCTAAATGTTCCTCCGAAGTCATTCTGCCGTTCTTCCGGTTTGGGCAGCCCCTCTTGATCCGCGAACCAGTTGTTCGCGTCCAGCCCGGAATTCCGGAGGTAATCGAATGCTGTGCCATGAAACTCGCTCGTACCCGATCGCGTGACGATGGAAATCTGCCCTCCCGGCGTGCGGCCAAATTCTGGCGCGTAGGAGGAAGTTTGGATGCGGAATTCTTGCATCGCGTCGGTGGACACCAAGCTATTTGTTCCACCCAGAACACTAAAGGCTCCCAGCGCGCCTCCGACTCCGTTGCCGGCATTGAAGTTCGCACCCGTCCCGATGTTCGCGCTTACACCGTCGACCATCCAATAGTTTGAGGCTGCGCGCTGCCCGTTCACGCTGAATTGTCCCTCGGCGCCCTGATTGTTCGGAGTGAGGACCACTCCAGGCGTGAGTTGAATCAACGTTTGAAAACTCCGTCCGTTCAATGGAAGGTTTTCCGCGAATTGTCGGTCTACAACTGTGCTTACCACCGCCGATTCCGTGTTCATGAGCGGCGCGCCGCCAACAACCGTAATCGTTTCTGAAGCGGCGCCAAGAGGTAGGGTGAAATTAATGGCTAACAAGTCCTGAACGTTGAGGACGATGTCGGGTTTAATGAGCGTTTTGAATCCGATCTTCGAAACTTGAAGCCGGTAGGTGCCAGGAGGCAGATTCGTCACTACGTAAATCCCCTCATCATTCGTCTTTCCGCTGTATTGAACGCCGGTCGCATCGTTCACAATTCGGATCTCCGATCCGCCAATTGCCCGGCCGGCCGGATCCAGCACGAGGCCGTTGATAATTCCATTCGGAGACTGCGCGGATAGATAACTGGCCAAAAGCAGTGTCACCGTTCCGAGAAAACCGATTCTGCGCAACCACATGAGGCTTCTCCTCCGGTGAAGGAATTCCATTCCATTCCTTCGGTCTACTCCGGAGAGCACGGAAATGTACCACTCGCTGCCATCAGGATGGACGGTACCAAAGAAGTACGTAACTAGGGGTGATTTGCTTCGATCTTGAGATAGGTAAACAGAAGGGGACTTCCGCTGGGCTTCGCGCTTCCGCCATTTGGTTCAACCGTCACGAATACCGCATCAATTTGCTCGAGCGTCTTCGGGTCGTTGAACTTGAGTACCCAACGTTTCTTCGCTACGTTGTCTTCGTAGAAAATGCCCAGGTTCAAGGCCTGGCTTCGATCCGGGCCGCGCTGGCCCCAGGCTTGAAATGTGCGCGCATTTTTTAAACTGGCCTGTTGATCCAGATCATAGGCGTAGAAGATGAGTGACTTTCCCTTCGTATAGAACACGCGGCCATACGGCTTTTGCGTAACGCCGTCGCGGGCGACGTCATAAATTTCGGCAATATAGAGGTCCCTGGCTCCCATCAATTCGCGCACGTCCCGGTCGTGCGCAAGCAGTTCATCCTGCTTGCCCACTGTGAGCTCGCTTTCGCGCAGTGCCCCGGAAAGATCACGGATCTGGGCCTCGAGGCTTGCAGCTCTCATTTCAACTTCCGACCGCTGCTGCGTCACCACGCCGAGATCGGACTGCGCCTTTGCCAGAGAAGCTTGGGCGCTCGCGAGCTTTTGGGAGAGTTCGTTCTGTTCATGTGCCACGCGCTGCTTCTCGGCTTCGTCATCCTGGATGGACTTTGCAAACTTGGCTTGAGAATCCTTCATCTCGTTCAAGGATACGGACTGCTCTTGAATCTCGCGCTTCAGATCAGAGATAGCCCTGTCGCGCTGCGCGAGCTGCGATCGCAAGCCTTCCCGCTCACGTCCAGCGTCGCTGATCTGCCCTTCCAGGGCCTCAATCTGCACATTGTCACCAACAGGGACGGCCTGGGCCACGTTCGCGGTGTGGGTTTTTCCACTCCGATACGCATAGATTCCGAGAGCGATTGTGAGCAAAACGCAAGCAGCAAAGGAGAACCACAGGTAATTCCAATTCATTTGCTTGCGCGCGGAGCGATTTCTCTGAGCGAAGACAAAACCTGGCTCGGCAACATCGGAAGCAAGCTCTACGCCGTCCGTGCCGACCTGCGATCGCGCGGCTCCCCTGGACGCCTCGGCGTGATTTGACTTCGAGACCCTCGGTTGAGTCAATGCGGACCGCGCCGAGTGTTCGGTGGGTAACTGGGAAGCTAGAAAGGGTACCCCGACGTCGACAACGGCCTCGAACTCCTTCAAGGCCTGGCGGCATTCCGCGCAGGCGGTCAGGTGCTCCTTCAGCTTTCTCTGTTCTTGTTCGCTCAGCTCGCCAGACGTCGATATGGCACAGAGCTCGCGGAATTCATCGTGGGATTCCATCTTGGAGCACTTCCCGATCTCTCGATCTTGCTACCTATTTAACACAACGGTCGACCGCTTGCGGATCATTTGCGAACATTTGCTGCCGCAGTTTCTGCAGCGCCCGATAGTAGTGATGCCGAACGTTTCCGAGGGGCTGGCCTAGCTTTTCGCTGATCTCAGCAAACGTGTACCCCTCAAAAAAATGGAGGCGCAAAGTTTCGCGCTGATCGACGGATAGCGAGCTCAGTATCTTCTCCAGACCATTACGGCCAAAAACAGCGTCTGCGGAATAATCACTCTCGGTGGTCGGGGTTCCGACCGCACGAACGTCATTTTCTTCAACCGATGCTTCGACGTAGAACTGGCGCGCTTTTAGGTAGCGGCGCCGATCCAGTGCTCGATGATATGCCATCTGCACAATCCAGGACCGCGCCGTGCTTTTAGAACTGTCAAAGATCGCGCACTTGCGTTGGATAAAGAGAAACAGGTCCTGGACAAGATCTTCTGCTTCAGCTGCGTCTCCCAAGATCCGTGAAGCCACGGTTCTTGTCAGTCGTGCGTAGCGTTGAAAAAGAACTGCCAGTGCCTCACAGTCGCCCGTACAGAGTTGAGTGATGAGCACTTCGTCGGAGGCTTCAGGCGCCGCCCCGTCCGCGCGAACGTCGACCCAGTCGCCGCTCGCTTTTCGTTTGGAGAGCGGAACCGCCGGAAACCGAGCTGCGGCGAGAGAATCCATTCGCTATGTCCTCGCTAGCGTGCCCCTCCGCGTGAATCTTGGCAAAGTTATCTCCAACGCTTTAGAGGGCACAATGACACTATACATAACTCTATAGAGTTGATTGTGCAAGCAAAATGCGCACTATCGGATGTGGTTTAACCCTCCATTCACCTCTATCGTTCGCCTTGGTGAGCGAGCGTGGACTATCTCACAACATTCGCTACGAGGGTCCGCAGGCTGCGGGAAACTGCCGGCTTGAGTATCCAAGATGCTTGCGATCGGGGCGGAATTTCGGCTAATTTTTGGGGCAAGGTCGAGCGTGCCGAGCAAGAACCGTGCCTCCTTTCGATATGTGGAATGGCCCAAGGGCTGGGTGTATCCCCCCAGATACTGATGTCCCTCGAAGATGGCCCCTCAGACAACAGCCTCAGAAGCCAGATCAATGATGTTTTGAACTTGTGCAATGCAGATCAGTGGGGGCTCGGCCTCCGGATCATGAAGGCGATCTACGAGCACGGAACTGCGAGCACAACACCCGTGATACGGCAAATCGATAGAACTCTATAGAGTTCTAACTTATGCGAACACGACCCTATTGATGGTGTAACGACGCCGAAATGCTCGCTATGGTGTGACGACCTACGGCCTTGAAACATCGCTCTCAATTCGCCAAACGTATTCGTAGGCTCCGAAAGACTGCCAAGCTCAGCCTCGAGAAAGCTGCAGAACGCGGAGATATAACCGCCAATTTTTGGGGGGACGTTGAACGCGGAAAAAAGGTTCCGAGTCTCGATACGATCGTGGCTATGGCGAAGGGGCTCGGCCTTTCTCCAAGAATCCTTATGTCCCTGGAAAGAGAAGATGATGAACGGGATCTTCGAAAGCGCATTGAGGTAATCTTGGATAATTGCACTCCTCAGCAACTTGAACTGTTACACCGACTCGCGAGCGTGCTAGTCGAGCCATAGCTGCCGCATATCCTGACAGACATACCTCACAGAGATAATGCATCCGGGATTCAATCCACCATTCGGTAGCTTCACTACTTACTCAGAGGATTTCGTATCGTCGTAGCCTACAGAATGTGTGCCTTTCTACGATTTGCCCGAAACGCAATCCAAGTGACCGGAAAAAGCGTTGTTGATCCATGCTGGCGGATTGTATGAATCGCGAGGCGGAATTAGCGAGCTGCTCGCCAGAAACAGCCAAGGCTTGCTCTTTGGGATATTGAGGAAACGACGAAAGCCATTTATTAACGAGGGTCAACCCACCCAGAAAGTTGCCGAAACTAAACTTATCAGGCATCTCTAACAACGTCGGGCCTGTCAAACATTTTTTGAGCAGACTTCTTTCTTTTCACTTAAAAGAGTTTTTCTCTTTCGTTTTCTTTGGTTGTCTTCCTTCTCAGCGTTGACGACCACGGCTCGCCTGTAATCTTTCGGTCGGCTTCAGTCCGACCTAAACATCTCTTCGATCAAAACTTCGACCATGATTACTACTGCAAACTCCCTCTTGCGAAGGAGCGGGATGCCCATTCACTGGGGCGGCGTTTTAGTTCACGCCATGCCTGATTCCGAGCTGTCCCGCGTGCGAACCGAACTTGACCCACTCTGTATATTCCCAACTGTTCCGCCACATCCAGTACATCCGAACCGCGAGTCTTCGGGCCATGGCCACCTTGGCGATGTTCCTTTGCCGGCGCAGCGCCAGATGCATGTACCGTCGTCGCCAGTCCGCATCCCAACGCGCTGCGGCTTGCGCTGCTTCTCCCAGCAAGAAACGAAGCAGAGAGCTGCCTTGCTTGGTGATGTGTCCTAGCCGTTGCTTGCCAGCACTAGAGTCCTCGCACGGGATCAGTCCCACATAGCTGCCGATCTGCTTGCCGCGCTTGAACCGCTCCGGAGTCCCGATGATCAGCACGAAGGCGAGTGCGGTGATCGGTCCTACGCCAGGATGCGTCATCAGCCGAAGCACTTCGGGCCATTTCCTGGCTTCCTGCTCGATCGCTGCGGTTAGCTCTTCGATGGTCGGGTTCATCCGGTCTGGCAGCTTGAGCAGATCCTGCCGGCGCCTCGATGCCCACGGTGCGAGCGGAAGCTTTTCCAGCTGTGCCCGCCCCGCTTCGCTCCACAGCTTTTTCTTCCGTCGCTGGCCTTCGTTCATCGCCAGGGCCTGCAGCTGATTCATGATCCGCGTCCGCATCTGCACCATCCGATGCCGATGCCACAGCAGTTGTCGCAGGTCCCGATTCTCCGGACTGGGTACCCAGATGCGCGGAAAATTATTTTCCCGCAGCAGTCGCAGCAGCAGTCGGGCGTCCTCCCGGTCCGTCTTCTGCTTGCGCACTCGCTTGGTCTTGATCTCCGCCGCATCCCCGATCCATACCTCGATTCCCAGCTCTGCCAGTAACCGCTCGAACCAGCGGGAGTAGCCCGTGGCCTCCATCCCCACGCGCACGCTCACTCCTCGGGCCGCCAGTTCCCGATAAAACTTCTCGGCTTCTCTATCACTGTGGTTCAATTGCCGCCCCGCATACTCTCCCGTTTCTGTATCGACAAACGCGATGTACTGATCGCTTGGGTGATAATCCACGCCTATAATGATCATGCCGGCTCCTTTCTCCCAAGCCTTTGGTCGTCAACAACCACAGTCTACTCGGGTCTAAGGAGCCGACGTTGTTATGAGATCACTTGAAAATCGGCAATAAAAACGCGTTAATTAAACATGAGCCATCTGAATAGGTATGTGGTCATCCCTACACATGCTGTTGCTGAGTGTCTACTAAACGGAGGAAATCCATGAAACGAGAAATCATTCGGGTCGAGCCGCTGGCGACCTACCTCGAAAAGTAGAAGGCGCCCGCTTCGATGGTGACTAAACACGGCGACACTTTTTACGTCTCAGGCTCTCCGCCGTTCGATCCGAAAACCGGACAGATTTTCCGAGGGCCAATTGAGCGCCAGACCGAGATCGTTTTGGACCAGCTTAAGCTCTGTGTCGAAACGGCGGGTTCGTCGTTGGAAAACATCCTGAAACTCAATGTCTACGTGACGTCAGTAGATATGTTTCCTGCTGTTAACGAGGTCTACAGGCGTTACTTCCCGGAGAATCCTCCTGCTCGAATTTTTATCAATGTTCCTGCTTGGTATGGCGGCTTCGACATCGAGGTGGATTGTATCGCCGCGATTCTTTAGATCTGTCGATTGTCACTGAGGTTGCCAATCTCCCGCTGCTCTTGTGGCCAGCGGTGAGACGGCTAACCGGACAAACGAAGTTCTGGTACGCCACTTGATTGCATAACGATGCCGGCCCCTCGACCCGGGTAAACTGTGGTTTATCGACGACCGCAGGCTCGGAGAAAGGAGCCGAAGTTGTTATGCAATCATTTGCTTTTTGCGTCACAGATCTCCCGAATTTCTACTTTTAAAATTAGCCGCCAAAGTTAAGAAGCGACGCGCGGGGTGGTACCTTTTTCCCGTCCCTATCCGCCATCCCGGGCGTGTATTGACTGTCGGTAATCTGCGGCGTAGCATCGCCCCTGAACGGTGACGATATTAAAACGTAACTAGCTTATTCCGCTCGTTGCGCCGTAACGTCCCCGAAACATCCGCAAGGTTATAGCGCGATGAGAACAACTCACTCCGCTAGCAGCGCGAGCGCACTCGATGGTCGGCCGCGAGCGGTTTCGTTCATCATTGCTTTAACTCTGGTCGCTCTGTCGGCAGCTGCGCTGTTGCCGCGGTCTCACGACGGACGCCTGTCGTCCCTGCTTCTCATGGTTGTTCTCATTGCTCTGGCAGTGGCGATCGCGCTTCATGCCCGATTCTTGTTCTTGGCTCGACGCGAACAGCGCCAGACCACCTGCGCATTCGAGGCGACGGAGCGCGAATTCCAGTCCATCTTCGATAGTACGCTGGACGCAATATTGATCATCGACGACCGCGGCATTTGCCTCGAAGCGAACCCCGCGGCGATCGCTCTTCTTGGAACAACTCGTCCAGAGGTTCTCGGGCACGAGATCCGTTCTTTCTTTTCGCGCGCGAACGAAGATGCATGGCGGCGTCTTGCTTGCGGTGAATCAGGCCACGGCGAAATGCAACTGCTCCGGCGAACGCGCGAAACCATTTTCATCGAATACACCGTTCAGGCGAACTATTTGCCCGGTCGCCATGTTGCTGTTCTGCGCGACGTTTCTCAAAAGCACGAGGACCAAGCTGCTCTCCAGGAGGGCGACGAACGCTTTCGGCAGATGGCTGGAAACATTCTTGAGGTATTTTGGATGATCGACGTTGCGACCAAGAACGTTGTCTATGTCAATCCAGCGTTTGAGGCCGTAACCGGCCGTTCCTCCCAATCGCTTAGCGACAATCCCGCTTCGTGTCAGGAACTGTTTCACCCCGAAGATCGCGTCCGAGTTTTGGCTCGTCTCGAAGAGGCCTTCGAATCCGGACAATTCGATGAGGAATTCCGGATCATCCGGCCCGACCATGCGACCCGCTGGATCTCGGTCCGAGGCTTTCCTGTGCGGGATGCAGCCGGGACCGTATGGCGGCTGGTGGGAACCGCGCAGGACATCACGGCACGGAAATCCGCCGAAGACCAGATGGCCAGGAATCTTGCGCTGGCGGAATCGGCGCGCGCCGAAGCTGACGCTTTCCGCAAGACTACGCTGGCACTGACACAAAACCTCAGCATGGACAACGTCCTGGACACAATTCTTCAGTCACTCCTTAAGCTCGTTCCCTGCGAATCGGCACGCGTCCTGCTCCTAGAAACCCCGAGCCGGCTTTTCCTTGCACGAGAAGTCCAGCACTACGAATCGATTCGACGCCCACCCCAATGTCCGGAAACGTGGGATGCGGCCGCGAGTCGTTTTCTCCTGCACGCTCTCAGTCCAAATACGAGCCTGCTGCTCTCTGACACCGGTCAAGAAAATGATTGGAGAATGTTCAGGGGGAATTCACACTTTCGCTCTTGGCTCTGCGTACCGCTCGTTGCTTCGCAGAAAGTGCTGGGACTGCTGGCGCTGGGTGACACGCGCGTGCACGCCCTCTCCCAGGAACATCTACGGCTTGCGAAGTCACTTGCTATTCCTGCCGCTGTCGCCATACAGAATGCGCGGCTCTATGAACGCGCGGAGATCTACGGCGCAGAACTGGAACAACGGCTCGACGATCTAGTGCAGACTCAGAATGCCCTGCGGCACGCAGAGGCCGGCCGCACACTTTCTGAGGAGAGATTCACCAAGGTCTTCCAGGCGAGTCCCATTGCTTTTTCCATTACGACCCTCGAAGAGGGAGTTTTCATCGATGTGAATGAAGCGTTCGAACGCAGGTACGGATACACACGCGGGGAGCTCCTCGGCCGCACCGTATTTGAGATCAGGTTTTGGGACGATTCCGGCGAACGTGTCCGGATGCTGCAGGAGATTCGCGAACGGGGTCGTGTGAGGAACCGTATCACGCGCTTTCGCAAAAACTCGGGCGAGATTGTCGATACATTCTATTCAGCCGATCTCATCGAGCGCGACGGTAGGGAATGCTTTCTGGCAGTCTCCGAAGACCTGCCTCAGGGCGCGGAACTGCAGTCGCCCCTACGCGCGGACTAACCGCCCCGTCAAACAACCGGCCCAGTTCTCGGGTCGCGATTCCTTCGGAAGTCCCTTCTATGAAGGAAGACTACAAGAATTGCTCAACCACCGACGGACCGGAAAATCGTCCCCGCTCGCCACGCATCCTCCCTATCGGAAGCCTAGCCATTTCACAACCTCGACAGCCCCTGGTCGGACCATAGTTCTCTGCAATAACTGCCGGTATAGCCTGCCGAAAATCTGCGCAAACCGAATTGGGAGCGAACTCGCCCCCAGGAAACCGCAACTTCAATAGCTCAGCTGCTACCAAAGCGCCGGCCGTAACTTCGTGCTCCACGGTAGTTCATGACCGTTCGGACTGAAGTTACGGTTCTGACGATGCCCAGGAACCGGGCAAGAACCGTGCGTGTCGTAGGAGAAACAAACAACGCATCGACGGTAGAACTGCTCGCCAGCGATACGTTGAGCGTCGCTTTTGAGAAGAATTATCGCGACGATGCGTCGCTCGAAGAGCGTCGTCGCGACCGAGCCTTTGCCGCCGGAAACGAACGATCAACTTTCTCACTGCCCGGGCTACGGGCGGCGTCGGTTTGGAGCGAAACGCATCATTCGTATCTCAACGCGACCATGGGGTCGACTCGCATGGCACGGCGCGCGGGAATGTAACAGGCGGCCAGCGCGACAAGAGCGAGCAGAGTCGCAACGGACACAAACGTAAGCGGGTCGGTGGCCTCAACGCCGTACAAAAAGCTGCCCATCAATCGCGTCACGCAGAATGCAGCCGTGAGACCAATGCCGATTCCGAGGGAGGCGAGATAGATGCCTTGCCCGAGCACCATTTGCAACACATCACGGCTCTGCGCGCCAAGGGCGATGCGAATGCCGATCTCCTGCGTTCGCTGCGCAACACCATACGAAATGACGCCGTACATTCCGATCATGGCAAGCGCAAGGGCAACCGCACCGAAAGCTCCCAGGACGAGCATGGAGAAACGCGCCCCTGTCATGGAGTCGGCGACTATGTTCGTGAGAGGTTCGAGATCCGCCAGCGGCAAATCGGGATCAATAGAATGAACCGTGGCGCGCGCGGCCGCGGAGACGGATGCCGGGTCCTGAGTCGTGCGCAGGACGACATCCATGGTAAGCAGGGAAATCCATACCTTTTGGGTGTAGGGCATGTACATCTCTGGAGAAGGAGGTTCGCGGAGCGAGACATGTTTGACGTCAGCCGCAATACCCACAATCGTCGCGAGCGGGTATTCCGGGCTTAGAGGGCCGACTTGTTTTCCTAGTGGGTCCTCGCTCGGCCAGAATTTTTTCGCCATGGCGCTGCTGATGATGGTGACGGGCATGGAGTCAGCAGTATCCGACTCCAGAAACGGACGGCCGCGCAGAATGGGTGTTCCGACGGCAGCAAAGTAACCCGGAGAAATCACACCGTAGTTCGCAACGGGGTTATCTGATGGATCCGCTCTGGTTCGACCGGGAATTTGGATCCTGGTGCCGTAAGTGCCGCCTCCCATTGGCACGATGTCGTTAATCCCGGCCGATTGGACACCCGGCAAACTCTGGAGCTCGCGTAGCGCATCACGGTAGAACGAAATCAGATGAGCGGAGTCAGGATATTTCAATGCGGCGAGCGAGAGTTCAAACGTGAGAACGTGCGCAGGACGAAAACCAGGGTCCACAGTGAGTAAACGATAAAAAGTCCGTGTAAGAAGCCCGGCGGCGATGACCAAAACGAGCGCGAGTGCGATTTGCGAAACGACGAGTGTCTGACGGGCTCGTTGCGCCGCAGCGCTCGAGCTGGACCGGTGGCCACCTTCCTTAAGGGACTCAACAAGGTTCCCCTGTGTGGCGCCGAGAGCAGGGGCTAAGCCGAAGATGATCCCTGTAATTAAACTGACCCCGAGTGCGAAAACAAAAACGCGAATGTCGAGGCTCATTTCGCCAAGACCTGGAATACGAGTCGGGCCGAAAATCTTCACGAAATAGATTGCACCCTGCGCCAGGACCACCCCCGCAAGGCCTCCGGCTCCAGCCAGGACGATGCTCTCGGTGAGTATCTGGCAAATCAAACGCAACTTCCCTGCGCCGAGAGCCGCGCGCAGAGTCAGCTCGCGCTTACGCGCCAGCGAGCGCGTGAGAAGCAGGCTGGCGACGTTAAAGCAGGCAATGAGCAGGACCACGCCAACCGCTCCGAGAATCAGCAACAACGGTTGACGCATGTCGCCAGCAACTTGATGCGAAAGCAGAGTGACGTCCGAAGCGAACCAGTCCTTTCTGTCCAAGTACTGAGCTTCCAAACGCTTTCCCAAGAGGTTCATCTCGGCCTGAGCTTGCGCAACCGTTACGTGGGGCCTTAGCCGCCCGACGACGGCAAGTGCGAACGGCTCGTGGGGGTTGAGCGGACCACGGTTGAGAGCAAGCGGGACCCAAAGCAGACATTGCGAAGTAAAATCAAAGATGTCTGGCATTTCATTCGCGCGCGGGAATGCAAAACCTCGAGGCATCACGCCGATTACGGTGTACGGAGCGCCGCTTAGTTCCAGAGTTTGTCCCAAAATTCCCGCATCAGCGCCGAACCTTTCCTGCCACAGGGCATAACTGAGAATCACTTCGTGTTCGCGACCGGGATAGTCTTCTTCTGGAGTGAAAGTGCGGCCTAAAAGAGGAGACACGCCCAGGGTCGGGAAAAATCCTGCCGACGCGCGAAGGCCGTCCAGGCGAACCGGGTCACCCGAGCCCGTGAGATTGAACGAGTCACTCTGAAATGCACCAAGATATTCGAAGGTTTTCGATTCCTGAGATAGAAACAAGAAATCAAACCGGCCCCAGGGAATTTTGTCGTGACCGAGGTCCAGCCTGCGCGGAGGCAAACGCCAAGGAAAAACAATTCTTTCAGCATTAGGGTAAGGCAAAGGCCTGAGCAGAACGGCATCCACCAGGCTGAAGACAGCGGTGCTGCCACCGATGCCGAGAGAGAGAGTGAGGACGGCGACAGCCGTGAAGCCGGGGGATTTGCGCAGGATACGCAAAGCAAAGCGTGCATCCTGGATTAGAGATTCAAGAAAAGTCACACCGCGCGCTTCGCGGCATTTTTCCGTCCCCCGGGGCGGCGTAAATCCACCGGTCGCCATAATCATTGGTCTCGGTGCTCCAATTGAACAAAGACTGGCTGGGTCCAGGCCATGCTTCCGTGGGAGTCCGTAATGCGCGCGCGCACGTAGCCTTCATTTCCTTTGATCAAATAAATAGCGGGGTTCGCCGTGTCGTCCTGAAGGACCTTGCCATCTTTTCCGATGAATTGTGTCCGGTATTTCATCATGTAGCGATCCTGCCCTCGAATTTCGACAGTGATCTGCTTGCCCTCGACTTTGTAATCTTTTAGTTCTACGCCGGTGGAGGCGTAGAAGCTGCCTTCGTCGATGGCCTGCATAATCTCACCTGCAGTCAGGTGCTGGGCGTGAACCACAATCCAGCCCTTGCCGGGCTTGCCTTCCGTTTCGCCTGAGACCCCCGACTTGAGAGCGTGCGTATCGTCTGAAGCCACTCCCCAAATCACCAAGCCGCGAGAAAGCACCTGATCCCACAGTTCTTCTGTTCCCGGGAACGCTTGCCCCGCCCCGAAGCTGTTGACGAGAGGATGCATATTCATGATCTCGATCAGACGGGCCCCTTTGACGGCGGCGATGTCGCTGGCGTTGAGTTGCCACATGAAGTTGGGATGATTGATTTGTGCTAAGCCCCCGGCAGCGCGAATCGCGTCGAGATCTTGTTGCAGCGTGTCGCGCGCAGACGTGCCCTGAGCCGGCTTTGCTGCTTCCCGCGGATTCAGCGAATTGACATGTACGAAGATTGCCCCAGCAGGGCCGACAAAATTGGACGATACTTCTTCACCTCGGATCACCAGGAACCGCCCCCCGCCTCCGAAGATCTCATTCAGCGGCGTAACGTCGGTTACCATTTTATGGTCGGTGATGAAGAGAAAATCATAGCCGTTTTCGCGATACCACTTGGCAACATCATCGGGAGTCGAGTCACCACCGCTGTTGATCGTATGGGCGTGGGTGTTGCCCTTGTACCACTGAGCGAGAAGGGGAACGCGAAAGGAAAATAGAAAGAGAAGTGTGG
This sequence comes from uncultured Acidobacteriota bacterium, assembly GCA_963790855.1. GTDB lineage: Bacteria > Acidobacteriota > Terriglobia > Acidiferrales > UBA7541 > Palsa-295. Next base: position 30,276 of record CAWBPZ010000011.1, on the reverse strand, counting down.
CAACGATTACGCGTTTTCGCACGCTCACTCCGGCAGCTCTCGGCTCGTCAGTGTGGTGTCGGCGGGACTCAACGGGGTGTGTGACACTTCGGGTTGATCTTCACCGATCAGTGCGAAAATCCCGCCGGCACTTTGTGCTTTCAGCAATCGTCCCACGCCCTATCGCTTATGTCTTGAATGCATTTGACATCGATAATGTCGATCTAATCTGAATAAAGCTGATTCAAGTCGTGATGAAAGCGGCAGCAGCCGCGGGACACGCGATCCTCGCTTCTACAAAATCGAGCGAATGATCCCGCCGTCGACGCGGAGTGTTGCCCCCGTGATACCTGAGGATTGCTCGGAAGCAAGAAAAACTACGAAGTCGGCTAGCTCATCGCGCCGAAGAAACCGGCGCAGAACAGATGACATTCCAGGTCCCCCGATGAACTCCTTCTCAAAATCTCGGAAAGTCTTGCCGGACTTTAGTACACCGTGCGAGATAAGTGCCTCTTCGCTTGGGCTGGGACCAGGAATAAATGCATTCACGGTTACGGCTGTCCCGGCAGCAATCTCTGCCAGGCCGCGAGCCAACCCAATCACAGCCGACTTGCAGGTGATCCATGCGGTCATTTTCTGCGCGACCAAGCTGTCCCCTGGAGTAAAGCTGCACGTCGTCCCGGCGCTGAATAACATCCGACCCCAGCCTTGCTCGATCATTTTGGCCAAATAGTGGCGAGCCAGCCGGACTGCACCCAATATATAAGTGTCAGAGTATCGCTGCCACTGTTCGTCTGTGACCTCGAAGAACGGAACCGACGGCGTGGAACCAGCATTGTTGACCAGGATATCCACCTTGGGAACCGCCTCGATAAGACGTCTCACAGCCGCTGCGTCGGTGAGGTCTGCGACTTGGCCGCAAAGCTCGACACCGGGAACCTCTTTCGTCAGGCGCGCGCACGCTTGCAAGACGTGCTCATCGGTGCGGCCATGGACTATAACTGATGCGCCACCCTCGGCCATTCTCTTGGCTATGGCATAACCGATTCCCGAGGTTGAGCCAGTGATGAATGCTCGTTTCCCTGCTAGGTCGATGTTGATCATTAACAGCGCTCCTATCTATTTTTGATCCTCATTTTCGACAAAAGCCTTCAATCTCGAGAGCGTCTGGTCCCACTGTTCGGACCAGAGGTCTAGTTGGTCTTTCATTTTTCCCAGCGGCTTCGGGTCGAATTTGAAGAGGCTCTCACGACCCGACCGAGCGCTATGGACGATTCCTACCTCCTCTAGAACTCGGAGATGTTTGGCGATCGCCTGTCTGGTTAATCGGGAGCCCTCGGTTAACTGAGAAAGAGAACAAGGGATGCCGTCGGCGAGCCGCGCGATCAAAACGAGGCGGGTCGCATCGCCGAGGGCCGCAAACACGGGCGCTTGTGTCTTCAGCGAAGAGTGAATAGCGCTATGGGTTCTTAGTGACATGGCTCTCTATATTCTTCATCTGCGCAGTCCAACCGCCTTCGTTCATGCGCAACGCTTCGCTGCGGCGCTCCGCTGGGACTTTGTCAAATCCTGATTCTGTGAGCAGCAGCAGGCAGCCGTTCGGGATTTCCTTGAGTTTAAATTCGACGAGTGTCGGTGCTTCGGCTGAATATTCCTTGTTCGGCTCAACCGCGTAGGGATGCCAGGTGAAGGAGAAAAGCCGTTCGGGCTCCATGTGTTGCACATGTGCCTCCCATTTGAGATGTTCATAACCCGGATGAGTGATCTGGCCGTGCGCGGACTGACCCGGCACAAACGGACCATTCAACTTCACACCAAACCACTCACCAAATTCCCGATAGTCGGTCAACGCGCGCCAAACGCGGGATACCGGCGCCTTCAGTTCGATTCGCTTTTCAATACGGTCGCTCATTCCTAAGTGCCTCCCAACTTGATGGTAGCGTAATGCTGTTTTGTATGCAACTCTGTCAGTTGCCTATTTATTTGGATTTGGTCCGTTGGCGGTACTTGGCGATTGATGGACGCATTGCAGACAATCCTGGATTTATCCGCCTCCCACGCTGGACCTCACGAGCCAGTAAGTTGCATTGGTCGGTCATAAGACACTCTGCGGTTGCATATATGTAGCCCGTCTATTTGGTCGTGGCATGACCTGGATTCCGGCTGTCGTCAGGCACTCAGATGTGGAAGGTTCTGCCGCACACGCCATGGAAAAACATGATGATCGAGGTGCAAGTGAAGATCGAGGACTCGATCCATCTTACGGCTTCCGAAGTCAGGGTAGGCACGAACTGGCCGGTCACTCTACGAGATTTGACCTTGCGGGCGGGTTCCTGAGCTGCTGATCGATCATGAGAACGCAATGGGATGATTTAAACGGGCTTGGAATACGCATGTCCCGCCGTCGGGCGGGGTAGCATCAAATCCGTTCAAGACGGTTGCAGTGGGCTCGCGTAGCCTAGATTGCTGCGTGCACCCATCGCGGCGCAGAACGAGGCTCCGCACACCCCGTGGACCCAACCCGGCAAACATTGACGCAGGCTTACGTGAGTCACCAGCAGGAAATCGTCGACCAGTTCACTCGCCAGGCGCGGCAATTCGCGCAGTCGTCCACCGCCTGCAGCGAGGAAATCCTCGAGCGCCTGCTGCGCATGACCCAGCCTCAGGCCGGCGATTCTGCCCTCGATGTTGCCTGCGGGCCTGGCCTGCTAGTTTGTGCGCTCGCACGCCGGGTCAGCCATGCCACCGGCATCGACCTTACCCCTGCCATGCTGGATCAGGCGCGCCGCACCCAGCGGGAGCAGGGAATCGACAACGTCTCCTGGGATTGCGACGACGTGACCGCAATGCCGTATCGGGATCAAACTTTCGATATCGTGACTTGCCGTTTCGCTTTCCATCATTTCCCGCAGCCGCTTGGGGTGCTCGGCGAGATGCGCCGGGTCTGCCGGCCGGGTGGCTGCGTCCTCGTCGTCGATAGTGCTCCCGCCGAAGCAAAAGCCGACGCCTTCAACGCCATGGAGCGACTCCGCGACCCTTCGCACACCCGTGCCATGCCCATCGAAGAGCTGTGCTCCCTCTTCAGTGAGGCCGGCCTGCCCCAGCCGCAGGTTGAACGGACCCGGCTCGCCTTGGACCTCAACGAATTGCTCCGCCGCTCCTATCCGCGCGAGGGCGACGAGGACCGTATCCGCGCTATGTTCGCCCAGGCGCTCACCGATGATTTTCTCGATGTCGCGCCCCACTGCGAGGAGCAGAAAGTCTTTTTCTCCGTCCCCGTCGCCATCCTCGCCGTCCGAGTCGCTCATGACCTGTGAAACCGCCGCGCCCAATCTTCTTGTCGGCGCGGCATTTTCTCGAAGGAGTTAAGCCGAGCGCTGCACGCAAGGCAAAGGGAACTGTCCGCTTCCGATCTGCAGAGTGTAGTCTTGCAATATCCGCAACCACCAGGCGCCGGTAACTGGAAACAGTGATTATGCAGATTCGCAGCCAGCTTTTGAACCTCGGCATTTATGTCTATGCCGTCGGCGCCATCTTTCTCGGCCTTCTCGGTCTGGTTTCGGGCGATTTCGCCTCCGGGTGGCAGCACGTGGGCTCGCATGTACCCTTCCGGGTACCGCTCGCCTATCTCACCGCCATCATCGAGCTGGCCGCCGGGCTCGCCCTGTTATGGCGCCGAACAACTCGCGCAGGGGCCTTCACGCTCACCGTCCTCTATTCCGGGTTCACTGTTGTGTGGATTCCAAAATATCTCGAAAACCTGCACAACTTCGACCCGCTCGGAAACGTCTTTGAGGAGTTTTCTCTTGTGATTGCAGGAGCGGTTCTCTTCGCATCGTTCTTGCCGGCCGGATCGCTTGTCTCGCGCCGCGAGCTGCTATTCGCGCGTCTGTACGGCCTTTCTGCGATCTCTTTCGGCGTCGGGCACATTTACTACATGCCTGGTCTGTTGAGCGGGATTCCTAAATGGCTCCCGCCGTCGCAGATGTTCTGGTTCTATGTCACAACCATCGGCTTCTTTCTTGCGGCAGCATCCATCCTTTCGGGCGTCATGGCTCGGCTCGCATCACGACTGATAACGGCCGAGATTCTCGGCTTCGAGATGCTGTACTGGATTCCCAAACTCTTCGTCCATCCACACGACCATTTCAACTGGGCCGGTAACGCCATCAGCATCGCCCTCTCCGGCGCTGCATGGGTTGTGGCGGACTCCATCTGCCGGGCCGCCAAACGAGCACCCACCCCTACGGAATTCGTCCACGCCAGCGCTCCCGAAGGTGAATCGTGACCAGACAAAAGGACGCCAGGGAAATGATTCGAACGATAGGCCTGCCGGCAGGAAAGAACTGCGGGATTCGCCCGCCTCACTTCGTTGATTACAAGAAGATCGCCGATCTGGTAGAGCAGTTTGGCTATCCGAATGCGATAAAACAGATGCGGGTGAGGATCGAACGGACGTGGTCAGAGATTCTTGATTGCTCCCTGTGCGCCGCAACATCGTCGGCTAACACCCTGCGTCTGCTTATGAGGGACAGCTCGGGACATGACTGCAGCGCGCCGTAAGCGGTAGATGAATTTTGATCGGCATCAACGCCGGCTATCGAGCAAGAGCCCGAATCCGAACCCGACCAAGAGCGTGCCCATCGCGCGATCGAGCGATTGCACTACAGAGGCCCGGGATAGCCAGCGCGCGAGTGGGCGCGTCGCAACAGTGAGCAGAGAAAACCATAAGATGCCCTCGCTCGCGTGAATTGCCGCCAGTAGCATACTGAATGAAGTCACAGAAACACCGGCGGGGATAAACTGCGGCAGGAATGTAACATAGAAAACACCCACCTTAGGGTTCAACAGGTTCGTAAGGAGACCGCGAACGAACCAGCGGGGCGCGCTTGGGCTCACAGCGGTGGCAGGCACCGGCGCTGATGTTAAGTCACCGCTCGCGGAAGTCAACGGATGTTTTCCTAGCAACATCTTCAAACCCAGAAAGATCAGATAACCAGCTCCCGCGATGCGTAGTATGCCGTAAGCGACCCGGGAGACCGCGAGCAGTGACCCCAGCCCAACTGACGCCGCAAGCCCCCACATCAAACAGCCGCAGCAGATTCCTGCTCCTGCGAGCATTGCGCGGCGCGGTCCTTCGACAGCCGCGGTTCGCAGGACGAGAGCGGTGTCAATCCCCGGCATAATCGTCAGAAGCCCTGCGGCGAGGGTGAAGGCCAACAATGCGTGGTAGATCGTCATTTCCCTCCCGCTCAATCGACCCAGGAACAGTAACTATCCCAACTGTTCGTAGCCCGAGCGCGTTTCAGTTGCACAGAGGATGGAACCATCTTCGGATTTTTACAACCAGCCCAGCGAACTGCAAGGGGTGATGCTGGAACGCACGCCGGCATGGATTAAACAGTTGTGTCGCATGATAAGGAAATTTAACGTTTTTCGTTGTGCCGCTCCATCACAGCCGAGAGTTGTGGATCGATTTTGTCGCGCAGCCTTTCGATCGCGGCGCGCGTGTCGCGCAGGCGTTCATCCTGACCCATCTTAAATTTCGCTTCGAGGCGCTCGATTGGCAGCTCAAAACCGAGGATGTGCGGTAAGCGTCGATTCATCCCGTCGGGCCCTAGCTCCTTAACGTGCCAACGTTTTTCGCGACCCGTTTCCATGTGGTCGACGAGTTTCAGCAAATGGCGGGCGGTGATCTCCTGGCTCGTTGGTCGCAGGCATCCATGGCAATGTACAACAGCAAAGTTCCAGGTGGGGGCGCTGTCGCGCACTGGTTCAGCTGGATACCAGGACGAGGAAATGTAACCGTGTTCGGCTCGAAAGATCGCGACGCTTCTTGTTCCTTGTCGCACGAATTCAGAGTGTTCGTTGGCGCATGCCAAATGGGAAACGAGTGTGCCGTACTCGCCACGCGCACGATCAAGTAAAAACGTGAGGTGCGAGACCGCTAGCCCAGCGGGTGTCCACGACACCAAAACCCCCATCACGGTGCGGTCAATGAGATCGAACGCCTCTGTATCTGTTTGAGGCGACCACTCAGGTTTTGTGTAAAGTTTGGGTGTGTCGCTCACAGATCTTCTTCTGGTAAGCAGAATACCGATTGGCAAATCGCCATAATGAGGTCGGGCAGTACCTCGAATGCGTATCGCGCTTCGACCCGTTCAAGCCAGCGGTGGTAGCCGCGCCCCCAGGGTCCGGCATTAATCGTTGGCAGTGCGGGCGTCGCTGTCTTCGTCAGGTCCCACTGGATCGATGACTTCCAGATGGGTGTATTGCCCGCGATCGTTTTTAAGTCATCCGAATCGATGGGACCGAGGAAACTCATGTCTGCAATAACCTGCAACCGGTCGCTGAGATTGATTTTGATTTTATGACGATCCGAGACCTCGGTCGCTGCGCGTGCAACACATCCCAGTAGCAACGGGCTAATCTCATTCAGAGTTTTAGTCGCAGGATATGGCATCGACGCAAATCCAAAGATCACGGCCGGCCCAACAAGTCCGCTTTCTCGCCACACGAATTCTGTGATTTTCTGCGCACGGGTAGGCAAATCAAGGTTCGGCTGCGCTGCCATTTCTCGCTCGACGATTTCAAGAGCACGGCGAAAAGTCGCTACGTTCGCGCTGACCTGACGAACAAGACCTTCATAGGTGAATATCTTGATGGGGTGACTCGCAACCCGTTCGAATGAATCCAGCGCATTTAGTTTTTGGGCGTCGTTAGCCAGGCGTTGCACCACTCGGTGCAAATGTTCGCTCGTTTTTTCGAGTACTTGGGTCAGCAAATCCGCGGATTTTCGGCTGTGGGAAATGAGGTTCCAAGAACACCAAGCTCGGCTCGGTGTGGTGACGTTATATGCGCCCTTAAGATCTCGCATCGCCAAAGTTGCAGGGGGCGGATTTGCGCCATCGGTCAATACCGGCGAGCATTCAATCAGCTGGACCAATTCGGCGGCAATTAGCGACGCAGATAAGCCGTCAAAAGGATAGCAGGCATGGGTTTCGTGGCCGACTACATAAGCCGACAGCAAAGTCTTCCCAATTGTGCCAAGAGCGACGATTTGCCCGTTGTTCCCGTCCCCCTCGTCACCGGAGGCGTCCAAGTTAATGGCCAATGAAAGGTTGATCCCTCGTTCTTTCGCAATCTCGGGCAAGCGCGGCGCTATGAACCGCATTCCAACGGACGAGTCTTCCTCGTCAGGCACAGCAACAAAAAGCAAGTTGCCGACGCGCTTATCCTGCAAAGCAAAAGCCTCCAATACCGCCAGCCCGGCCGCGAGACCTGATTTCATATCCAGCAGACCGCGTCCTGCGAGGAACCGACCCGACTTAAGATCGTCAAGCGCCCGCGCATCCTCATTTGTGTTTGTCAGGCGCTCGACAATTCGGGATGTAAGATCCGCCGGCGCGGTCGCCCACTGCTCCAGTTGCTCATAGTCCGTCGTACCAATCGTGTCGAAATGACCGGTGAGAACAACCGTGCGTGGCCCCTGTCCGCGAACCAGGCCCAAGACAACCCCGCGACGAAGAGGATCCCTCGCTACCGACTCAATCCAAAGATCAGCTGGATTCGCCCGGAAATATGGCATTTCGCCCATCAGCTCTTGGAGAAAGCCTGCGTAGGAGGCCTCCTGCGAGGTTCCGTTGACGCTCCCGCGTCGTGTAAGCCTCAGAGCCAAGTCCCGTGTCCTGGTGCGCGCGTCGATAATGCCGTTCATTTCGCGCCCAATCCCCGGATCACATCGGCTGTCGTGACGATCTCCGCAAACTCTCCAGAGAGATTGGCGAGTGTCATAGCATGAACGTCTTCAGCCGTATGATGTTCGCCGTCCGGACCGGTGAGTTCAAAGGCCCATATCGCATCCCGAACAAGTCTCGCATCAAAGCCAAGGTTGCCCGCCATACGTGTTGTCGTCTCGACGCAGTGATTCGCGGTGGCGCCGACAATGATGAGCGTCTGGATTTTCATCGCACGCAAACGCGTGTCCAGGTCAGTGCCGATAAAAGCGCTATTGACAGACTTAACGATCACCGGCTCGCCGGGCAGTTCGCGTGCTTCGTCCAGAACCAGATAGCCGATGCCTTCCGGAAGGAAATAGGACGTCGGTGCGACACCCGCATGGCGAATGTGAATCACGGTCGCGCGCTTTGACCGAAATTCTGCGAGAAGTTTGCTTATTTGCTTTACCGCGTTGGGATTGTTGCGCCGCGTCCCCGCGGCTTCTAGATTGTCGAAGCCCTTCTGCACGTCAACGACAATCAAAGCACTGGAAGCGACAGCTAACGGCTTCACAAACACCTCCTCGAATTGAGTACGACCTCCCGACTGTACGGGGAACCCGCGTTATGGACAACCGAACCAGGTGATTGTTAGCATGCGATACATGAAGGATTTCGATCACAACATTCGGATTCCCAAGATGTCAGAGCTACAGGCCCTAGTGGCAATCGCCGATACAGGGAGCTTTGGAGGAGCTGCTGCGGAGCTCGGCTGCACCCAGTCCCGCATTAGCCATTCGATCGCTGCGCTGGAAGGTGCGCTTGGGTATCAGTTGCTCGAGCGTTCCCGAACCGGAACGGCTCCGACTACAGCGGGCCGCAAAGTAATTCTGAAAGCTCGTGAGATTCTGAGACTTGCGCAAAGCACGATACCGTCGAAATCACAGGCCCTGTCCGGAATGGTGCGACTGGCAACTTATCAAAGTGTCGCCACTCATCTCTTGCTGCCAATCCTCGATGCTCTTGGCGCTCGGCACCCAAACATCCGTCTTGAAATCGATGATGGCTGTGTCGAACGCGAGGACGTTGAAAGACGCGTGCGCGACGGTTCGGCCGATCTCGGAATCGCTCATTTACCCGTGGGCGCCGGCCTATCGATTCGTCCCTTTGTAGAGGACGACTATGTGGTCATCGTCGCGGGGAGCTACACCCCGTCTAGGCGGTACTTTTGGCAAGATCTTGAACGACTGGATTTCATTGAGTTGAGGTGCTCAGGCAGCCGATCTATCGTCGACAAATGCCATGCCAACGGCATGAGAGCAAAACCGACGAAGTCATTTTCGTCGGTTTCAACGATCCTGGCCCACGTGAGAAGAGGCCGCAGCTTCTCCATCCTTCCGCGGTTATCAGTTGAACCGCTGCCAGCCGGTTTAAAGATCCTCGACCTGCCCGTGAATGCCACGCGGTCACTCGCGATTGTCCTACCAAGGCAGCAACCGACGGCAAAAGTGCGGGCGGTGCTGCAGGCTTTTCGACAGCTAAGAGAGTTGCAGGAGCCCGTAGCCAGTTGGGCCAGGCTGGATGTAATCCGATAATTTGTTCGATAAAGTCCACGTTTCGGAGGCCGAACGCCGACGCGCAGGAACGCCTGCAAAGCTAATCCCACTGAATCGCCAATGCACGCGCTCGCTGGCAAACAAGATCGCTGACCCGTTGCTGCTGAGAAGCGCGCTTACCTTACAAACTAAAAGCCCGAGAACTCCCAAAAAATCCGCTTCGGGGGGAGGGCGGCCGCGTGGAGAGTGCATAAAGTGAAGCGATACGGCCCACCCAAGATTCTCCACTTTCTTTGAGAATGCATTCGTAAGGCGCGTGAAGCGACGCATCTGCATCCGCATCGTCAGGTTTTGGCGCTCGACCAGGCTGATTGAAATATCGCGCTTCTTGGGATTGCCTTTCATTGGCAGCGCGCGGCATCCGACATACTCACCCGGACCGTACCGGACTTCGCGCTCTCTGCGATCTTCGCCGTAAACTTTGACGCGCCGACCGGCAATTTTTCACACATTCTTCGGATGGCGTTGAAGAATGTGCTAGCCACCCTTAGTCGAGAAGGCGAGGTCACTTGTCCTCAGGTCAGACAGATTCCCGTTGGATTGCCGGCAGAACAATCTCTTCGTTCTTGATCTGGTTTGGTAGATTTATGATGGTTATGAATGAGACTTCGTTTGTGAGGTGGTTGACTTCCGATCGAAGAGCCGCGCAGCGGACTTCGATCCAGCCTCTTTCTTGAAGAGCAGAACGTGTTCATGTGTCATCCGTGAATTGCGGACATTGAAGGCGCGGCTCGTGGCGTGCAGTTCGCGAATCCAGTGTCTCTCAAGCGTCAGGCCACGCCGGTTCATCAATTCCATGAACGTGTCCGCTACCCGCACCGGCTTCTTGCTCACGATCGCGTCACCGATTACGACCAGGCACCGCCCGCCATGGCGCAGTACCCGCTCCCACTCACCGAAACAGGCGTCCATGTCCTCGAAGTACGCATCCGGCGTAGCGTTGGGTCTGGTAAATTCATCATGCGTCCCTATCTCCAGATCCCGCGCAAGCGCTATGTCCCCGTCGATCCAATGAAGACGTTGCCGATGATATTTGTGGTAGTCGTAGGCATTCAGATACGGAGGCGATGTCACAATCAGTGACACCGTGGAATTAGGGATAAAGCCAACTCGACGCGAGTCCGCTTGATGCACAGAAACGGACGCTCGACTTGAAACAGCAGGAACTGATCGCAACCGTTTGACGACATCGGAAACCTTGCTGACGAATGCAGTGTCGACTTTCTCGGGCTGCACGACTCGCTCTATTTTGGCATAGCGCGTGTCACTGTCCTGATACGACACGCGGACAATGATGGAAGAAAACACGGCGAGGAGCAAAGTACGCAGTGGTTCCGGCTGTCGTAATACCAGACCCTTAATCGCAGAAAGCCGTTCTAGAACCGGCACACTAAACCAGTACAGGAAATTGTCGTTCTTTGGGATCAAATCGTTTCGTGGTTTTAGCATCGCGAGCTTTCGGTCCAGCGTCGCTAGAAAACTCTCTGCCATGCGAATGTCCCGCACCGAGTAGGACGCTGTCTTTGCTTCACTTACCAGACAGGCGACAGCGTTGTTATCAACTCCGATTGACGGTCTATCCATCAGCCGGGCCTCTAGCAAAGCCGTGCCGCAACCGCAGAACGGGTCATAAACCAGATCCCCTGGTCTGGTCCACAACTGGATCGCCTTCCTCGGAATCTGTGGAATAAACTTCGCGGGGTACGGATGCAATCCGTGAAGATGTTCGCCGGTATCGGAATCGTGGAAATTCCATTCCTGTCCCTCCGCGATGAGACCGGGCACGCCCTCGGCGTTCGTGTAAATTGCTTCCCTTTTTATCACTACGCCTTGAAACACAGGATGGCCTCCTTCGAACCCCGATTTTCCTTGAAAATATCGCGCGACGGTAGAAGCTCCATCCCTATGACTTCCACTTGCTTCCATCCAGCGTTCTCGCCTATATCAAAAAGGAACTCATCCGTTGCTATCTCCACGCGCTCTCCCTGAATTTCCGTGCTGTTGTTGCCTACTACATAGAACCCCGCGCCGCCTTTGCGCATCATCTTCCGCGCTGACCGCATCGCGTCTTGCATGTCCAGGTAGTACTTGCCGAGGAGCGCAGGTAGATTTCTGCGACGGAAACCAACCTCGTCCGATTCGGCATGGTAATGGCGAGCGATATTTTCCACCAACTTGACCACGCTGCCAGGAAGCTCGCGTTTGCGCTTTTCAAAACGCTCCCAGTGCCCCAAGCGTTCTCGCTCGCTCACCTCGCGCGTTCCTATCATCGCCGCCTCGCGCTCCTTGTGGCTTCTGCGTGAAAGCAGCCCCAAAACGATGAGGCTCAGGCGATCCGTGTCCAGATAAGGAAGCGCTGTCGCATACGGAGGCGACGTAATAACCACATCCACCCTTCCCTTAAAATCCCGAAACAACTTCTCCACGTCGACAGAATTTCCTTCGCGAACACACAGCGTCGCCTTCCGCGCATGCTGTGGGAGTACGCTCAGATAAGCGTGGATTCTCTCGACCTGCTCCTTGAGATTTTCTTTGAAGCGCTCGATCGCCCGCCCAGGTTCATAGGCCCTTTTCTCTTTGCGAACGCGCAGGTCGATTTCTTTCTGCCAGGACACCGATCGCACGACGTTGCTCAAGCACACCTGCAGGAAATTTCGCTCGAAACCGGTCGTCGCCGCTGCGCAAGCCCCCTTCAATCGGGCCAAATCAGAAATCGCCTTCTTATCGAACCAGCGACTTAAGTATTCCAGATCATCCGCATCCCACATCCTGGACGGTTGGATGGACTTGAAACGCACTTTCCCTATCCAATCGGAAATTGTTTTCTGGAATTCCTCCGCACTTAAAGTAGGTACCGATGCCTTGACCGTAGAAATCAACACCGAAAGTGGATTAAGGTCCGCTGCGAGAGCAGATCTACCAAACGCGATTGCTTCGCAGGGCGTCGTCCCACTGCCCGACATCGGATCAAGCACCACACCATCTTCCGGCGTACCGGCAATCGTGATCAGGCTCCGCACCAGCTGCGGAAAAAACTTTCCCCTATATTCGTGGATGTCATGAGGTCCGTATCGCAATCGACGACCGCGATGCAACGCCCGGATATCGGGCCCGTTCTGAGTGAGTTCGACCGTCTTTTGTGCCGTAGGAGACAGAACGGACCTTCCCACTCTTTGCCAGTACGTTAAGCGATCTCGCAGAAATCCCTCCGGCTGCTCGGAATAAAGCAGCCAGTAGCCCTGCGCCGCAACGAATCGAGCTCCGTGCGCCATAAGTGCACGGAGTTCGCGGTGTGCCAAAATCTCCTCGAATGGTTGTAAGTACGGTTTCAGTTCGAGCTTGATCGCATCTTGATCACTCGCCAGGAACAACGGCGGATACTCGCTAAATTGTTTCCTGATGGATTCCGCTAGTCCGTTCATCGCGCGTGCCTTTCGGCCGTCAGCCAGGCACAGCAAATAATCTCAATCGGCGTCTTGTCAGCGCCGAAGGCAATCGGCACGTCGCGCATTTGGAAGGCTGCAATATCCATAGGATGGGCCTGCATATGCTGCCGATACTCGCTAAGACGCTGCTCGATCGGCGCTCTTCCGCCAGGGCCCGGAAGAGCCTCCATCAAAGTATGCACGTGACAAGCGGTCAGCGGAGAATGAATCGGCTTGTCTCGCGGGACCAGGTGCGATGATCGTCCGCGGCAACGGAGTCGGCGCTCGATCCTTCCATGAACTGTAAGAACGTCAAATGTATCTGTGCCAGAGCTCGCCGAACACGGCCCTATATCAGGAAGAGATCGCCGCGGATGGGACGGTGACACCGTAGGGGTAGAGTGCCAAACCATCTTGACCGAGGCAATCGATGGTGTTGTTCGCTACCTTTCGCCGGTGCCTGGCGCCAACGGAAAGACCGAGAAGTGTGTGCCCGTCACTGGATTGAATCGAAATAATCTGTACCGCCGTCGACCGCTGCCGTTTTTCTCTTCCTCATTCATCGATCACAAGAGAAGATTTCATCACATGCTAGGAACAGCCGAACTCCGGCACGCTTTTCAATCCAGCCAGTGGATATTCGATCTTTTTGCGCGTGGCTATGATTTCCCGGACGGCTGATACGACCCGGAGGCTTTGGACGCTTCTGCGGAAGAGTACGAAGTTCAACAGCAAAAAGTCGAAGACCTGGATCTTGTCGAAGAGATTGCACGAGCGGACGGCAGCATTCCCGACGTCCTCCACGCTTATTTAGCTGTTCCAGCAGACGAGGAGGCTTGCCTCGGAAATGAATTCATGACTCGCCTCTATTGCTCGCTTCGAGCCATCGACCGAGCGGCGGAGGGCATTATGTCGTTTGGGAGCTAGGTCCGACGAATCGCTCGAAATAGTTTCCGGCTACGGCAAGGCTGTTTTTCCTTAAATCTTATATAGATAAAACCGTCGCCGTCGCCGCACCTGTGGATGCTGCGGAAATCTCCACAAGCTCAATTGCCAGCATCGGATGCGGCCGATCGGGTCCTGTGGAAATTGCAAGGCTGCTGCGGATAATCGTGCCCACCGAGGTGATCGGGAGCAAAGTCAGGTCTGAATTCACAGACCGCTCACAGGCGATACACAGCGCCTGTGCAAAACGAGGAATTTTCTCTTAGCCAGAACCAGGTTGTTGATTTTCGTGTGGAAATCTCTTGCGGGGCTTGGCTGTCCTTCGCGCAAGTACGGGGGCGCAGCTTCTTCCTTCGTGGTCGCTCTCCAACACTTCCTCGACCGCTGCCATGAACCGAACGATCGCCTCAGAAGCAAGGCCGATGACCTGTCATTCTTCCGGAATCAAAGCTTCCTCCGAATCGTTGAGGAGGAAACTGTGAGCAAAGGCGCCATCCAACCAGCGGAGCTGGAGAATGTCACGGATCGGGTATGCCTGCCTCGACGACGGGCTTAAGACCTTGCCATTCGGGCGGCACGGGAATACCAAATACAGCGGTACCGCCGCGCGCTGCGAACCCGAGCCCGGAGTAGCCACTCCGAACCCGGAGGAATCCTCTGAACAACGCGACGCGGCTTCCTTCCGGCGTTGCATAACATTGGGCCCTGGTGTCGGCCGGGTCCCTTTTTTATACCGGTCGCCCTTCCGACCATACGGAACAAATCCGTCGCACCAACCGGGCCGCGGAGCACTCTATGGCTACTGCACACGTTCCCCTTTTCCAAGGGCGCTTGCGAGGGTTTCGGCCTGACGCTCGAAAGTTGGCGTACCGCACCCGAAAAATAGCCGGCGTTCTCCGCTCTGCCGTCTGATGCTCGAAACATGCTCGTGAACTGAGAATTAGGGCATTCCCTGTGGCCTCCACAGACGGGAACGACCCCGCGCGCCGGAGCGTCCCCATGAAGGCCGGGTCGAGCTGTGATTGTCTAATCTGCCGGCTGGAAGCGAGCCTCCTCGCCGAATTGAGCGATCGTCAAAGACAAGAGGAATTCCGATTGTTCGCCGCTTCGAGCCAAACCCTGTCCTCGTTTCCGACCGCCGTCGAACTCATCCTGCACCTCCACCGCCAGCAGGATCACGAGCAGAACTCATCCTCGGACCAAATCCTTGTTGAGGTTCTCGGCCGAAGCGGTGACGCGCTGTTGCATGCGATGGGACAGAGACTCCTGCTGCTGGTGTTCGTTCCGACCATCCACCGCACCACCACTCAGATCTCGATCGCCTTTCCCGCTCTCGGCCGCGATGATACGGCACAGCACTTGTTTACCATTCTGCTCGAAATTCTCCCCTCGAGCGAACTCCAATCCCGCCGCTCGCACCTGGCCTATACCATCGCGCGAAAGTTACGCCGCAGCGCATATCGCTGGGCCATTCGCGAGTCTCGCACCTCTTTGCGAAACGATAGGGACGGAACCGCGGTCGCGCTTCCGGACACGGAGGTGAGCGGCCAGGATTCCCGCTCGAATATACTGCTGCAACAGTTTCTTGATGATTGCCAGCGCAGGGGATGGCTTTCAGCCGAAGAACGCGAACTGCTGACGCAGTTCAAGCTCGAAGGTACTTCCGGTCAAGAACTCGCGCTTCGAAGCGGCCATTCGGTGGTCGCGATCCGCCATCGCATCCAGCGCCTGCTCGATCGACTACGTCGCATTGCTGCAAAGCCAGGGACCGCGGTTACTTCCGAACAACTGAATCTTTTCTCTCGCTGAATCCTTCTCCACTTGAAAACCGCTTCTTCGACGCGTGCTCCGTCCCGCAGGCGCGCGTAGGCACGCGCGAAAAAATATTTCACTAGTACCCGGTCCGTTTTCATTTTTCGTGGCTGATTAGTATGGTGAGGGGAGTTCTCGCCGGTTACTCCCGCGGACAAAGCGCAATCGATACCATCAGTGATTCGCTTTGCGTCGCGTGCGGCCCGCAGCAGGGGACGGACGCGATTGGGGGACAACGCTGTACTTGGAGCTAACGCTCCAATTGTGCCTGGGCGGGAAAAAGTCCAGGAACCGGCGCATACAGCCGTGTCTCCCCAATCGCCTCACGCTTTCCTTGTTCGAGCCGCAGCCAGCGCGGACTCCCTCTCAACGGCCCTTTTCGCGAGCTCGAGTTAGACCGGGAGAATCTCGACAATGAAAGAGTTTCTTCAAAAGTACGTCCGCAGCCGCTGGTTGCGTTCGCCTCTGGTTACCCTCGGTTTAACCTTGCTTCTCACCGCGCCAGCATTCGCGCAGGGCGCTTCCCCCTGGGAAAACGCCGTCAACGTTCTGATGACGGCCTTCACCAGCACCATTGCTCGCGGTCTTTCCCTGGTGGCCATTGTCGTCGCTGGTCTCACGTTCGCCTTTGGTGAAGGCGGCTCGAAACGCGTGCTGGCTGGCGTGCTGTTCGGCGTGGGCATGGCCATCGCCGCGGTGAATTTCCTCGCGTGGTTGTTTCCAGGCAACTGAAGCGCTCAACTCGCGAAGGAGAATCTGATGACGGATGGCCGACGAAGCAACCGAGTGCATCGATCGCTCTCTCGGCCCCTGACGATCCTGGGGGCCGAGCGCAGGCTTTTCTTCTTCGCCATGTGTCTGGGCGCCGGCACGTTTAACCTTCTCAACAGTTTGTTTGGCGGATTGCTCATGTTTTTGTTGCTCTACTTCCTGGCTCGTTGGGCGACGCTAACCGACCCCCAGATTCTACGTTTTCTGCTCACCGCGGCGCGACTTCGTGCGCAATACGACCCGATGAAGTTCAGTCCCATTCGAATCCGCCGGGATGACCATGCTCAGACTTAAGCGAATCTTCAAGAACTACGACGAGACCGGCTCGCTCAACGAGCAGATCAATCTCTACGGATTCATTGGGCCGCAGGTCTTTCTCACCAAGAGCGGCGAAGTAGGCGTGATCCTGGAAGTGCGTGGTGTGGACTACGAATGTCTGGACGGCGCGTCGATTGATGGCTTGACGAAGCGCCTGGAGTCAGCGCTCAAGCTGTTCGATGAAAACTACCGCCTCTATCAATATCTGTTCAAGCGGAACCGCGAAGCCATCCCGTACAAGCTCTATTCGAACCCCGTCGTCGATACGGCAATCCGGAATCGGATTGCTTACCTGGGCAGCAAGGCCGACAGGCTCTTTTCCCTGTCGGTCTACTACGTCGTGCTCTACCATGGGTTTCAGACGGTAGAGAAGCTCGGAAGCGCGCTTGCCGAATTTCCCAAGAATCCAAAAAAGGCCATTTCTGATTTGCGTGCTCATTTTTCGACCGAGCAGCGGACGGTCGTCCTCGGGAAGCACCTTGCGAGCGCTCAGGCGGCGCTGCTGCAAAAAGCGCGCAGCTTCATTCTCCAGGTCAGCGACTTTCTCGCTGTACAGATGCTGGATAAACAGGAAGCCTTTCGCGTTCTCAAAGGAACTCTCAATTTCCACCCCGAAAAACTCGCTCTCGCCAAACTTAAATACGACACCTTTCTCGACTATTACCTGCCCGAATCGCCGATCGAATGCCATCGCGGATATCTCCGCGTCGACGATTACTACGCCAAGGTTTTGACACTCAAGGAACCTTCGGCCCAGACTTTTCCCCTCCTCTTCAAACGCCTGCTCGAAGTCGAGGCGAACTATTACGTCGCGACGGAATGGAAGAAAGAAGATTCCGGCAAGATGCGCCGGGTCATCCAGACCAAGCGCCGCCATTTCCACAACACCAAGCGATCGTTCGCCAGTCAAGTAAGTCTCAACGACTCCCCGACCCAAGATGTGCTCCTCGACGATTCCAAGGAATCGCAGGTCAGGGAGCTCGGCGACGCCATCCAGGAGATCGAGCTGCGGGGAAATTACTTTGGCCAGTTTTCATTAACGATTGTGATCTACGACCTGGACTTAGACAAAGTGGAGCGGGCCTGTGCCGAGTTCTACAAGGTGTTCAGCGTGCACGACGCGCAACTGTATGAGGAAAAATACAACCTTCTGAACGCCTTTCTCGCGGCTGTTCCGGGCAACCATGCTTTCAACCTGCGACTGCTGTACGTCCTGAACACAAATTATGCAGATTTCTCGTTCCTTTTCACCCTTCATTGCGGCGAGCCTCGGAACGCTCACCTCCGCGAGGAATATCTCGCGGTGCTAGAGACCAACCACCACACGCCGTATTTCCTGAATCTCCACTACCGCGACGTGGCCCATACCATGATTCTGGGGCGAACGGGTTCCGGGAAGAGTTTTCTCTTGAACTTTCTCATCACCAACCTGCAGAAATACTCACCGCACACCTTCATCTTCGACTTAGGCGGAAGCTTTGAAAGTCTCACGCAGCTCTTCGCTGGCTCCTACGTGCGCGTGGGCCTGGAATGTGAAAACTTCAAAATCAATCCGTTTTCGCTGCCTCCGACCAAGGAAAATCTCGATTTCCTGGCCCTGTTCGTGAGGGTTCTGATTCAGGGAACCAGGCCGGGCGAGTTCGATCCGGCAACTGAGCGCGATCTCTTCCAGCAAATCGAAAATCTGTATGCAGTGGACCCGGCGCTGCGCACCCTGGGTGTGCTCGCGAATACCCTGGGCCATGACCTGGCCAGCCGCCTCGCCAAATGGACCCGCGGCGGCCAGTTTGGGTTCCTGTTCGACAATGCCGAAGACACGATTTCGTTCTCTCGCTTCCAGTCGTTCGACTTCCAGCGCATGAGTCAGTACCCGGAACTTCTGGAACCGTTGCTCTTTTACATCCTGCACCGCGCGAATGCCGTCATCACGGACCGCCAGAATTCCTCCGTGTTCAAGACTTTCTTCATCGACGAAGCGTGGGTCTTCCTGAAGAATCCCAGTATTCAACGGTATGTCGTCGAGGCCCTCAAGACCTGGCGCAAGCACAACGCCGCCATGGTCCTGTCGACGCAGTCCCTCGACGAACTGAAGCGCTCGGACATTCTCGACGTCATCATCGAAAGCTGCGCCACGAAAATCTTCCTCGCAAACCCCGCGATGGACCGTGAGCTCTACCGCCGCCAGTTTCACCTGAACGAAAACGAAGTCGACTTGATTTCCGGCCTGATCCCCAAGCAGCAGTTCCTGATCAAGACACCGGAGCTCGCCAAGATCGCGAACCTGCATGTCGATCGCAAAAGTTATTGGCTGTACACCAACGATCCCTATGACAACCAGAAGCGGCGCGAGGCTTTCGAGACCTACGGCTTCGAAAAAGGTCTCGAAGTGCTCGCAGGAGGACAGCCTTGATTCTTTTCTTCCGCGTCCTTGGCTGGGCGAGCAGGCTCGGGCCGTCGCACCCGAGGTTGTGTCTGTTGGCGGAAGGCTTCGCTGCGGCCCTGCTTCTTGCAACATCGATCATCACAGTCACTGTCATTCACGACGGAATTATTTCA
Organism: uncultured Acidobacteriota bacterium; assembly: GCA_963790855.1. GTDB lineage: Bacteria > Acidobacteriota > Terriglobia > Acidiferrales > UBA7541 > Palsa-295. Next base: position 11,136 of record CAWBPZ010000011.1, on the reverse strand, counting down.
AAAATTTCGCCTTCACAAAGGAGCAGACGATGAAACGTCGCATTCGCAGCGAGTGGCACTTGTGGTTCCTTCGTATAGTCGCAATCGTCGTCTTGGGTGCAGTTGCGATCCCGTACGCAAACGCCGCCGCAACCGACGCAACAGCGCGTGTCGTCAAGTATGCGAAGGAAGACATTATTCCCGTGCGTGCCAGGCTCCGATTTTCAACGCTCATCGTCCTGCCCGAGGACGAAGAGATTCTCGATTTCACGACCGGCGATAAGGAATTCTGGGTCATCAACGGCGCCCACAACCTCTGCTACGTTCATCCGGCTGAGGCGGGCATTCGCAGCAATCTGAATCTTATTACCGCCAGCGGCCACGTTTATTCATTCCTGCTGACCGAGATCAGCAACCAGCCCAACACCGAACCCGACCTCAAGATCTTCGTCGAGCCAAAGGAAGGCTCCGGTATTGCGGCGAACACGGCCCTGCGCGGCTATGTCAGTGCGGGAGAGGCCGAAGCATACAGGAAGGAACTCGAACAGCTGCGCTCGCATGCGGCCGAGCAGATCCGCGCTGCGCAGCAGGCCGCCGCCGAACAAGTGAACCGCTTCCGCTCCAGTTACGCGACCAAGCTTGAATTCGACTATCGGCTCGACCCGAAATCCGCTCGAGAACCCTTTCTGGTTTCCGCCATCTACCACGACGAGTCCTTCACCTATATCCAGTGCGCCGCGCGCGAAAAACCTGCTTTGTATGAAATCAAGGATGGCAAACCCAACTTGCTTTCGTTCCAGTTTGAGAATGGCGTGTACATCGCGCCAAAAGTCATCGACTCGGGCTACCTTGCGATCGGTGAGAAAAAACTTCTATTTACACGGCACGCGGCCGCCAACTGAGGGATGCACGATGAGCCAGTCAGTCGAAGTACAGGAAAAATCACCCAAGCCCCAAGGTCTTCTGCCGAAGCACGTACAGTCCTGGCTGCTCGTCGGACTGGCGTTTCTGATGGTCGCCATCATGTGGCTTACGGGAAGCAAGAAACCCGCGAGTCCGGCGAAGCTGGCCTCGCCCACCAGCCCGGTTGGGGCGCCATTCGAAGTCAACGAAAGCAAGATCAACGAACTGCAGAACCGCATCGAGCAGCTGCAGCGCGAACAACTGGTGGCGCAAAGCGCTCTGGCCCAGCAGACGCGTTTGCTCGGAGCCACTCCGCAAGAGGCGCAGCCAGCCGGGCAGCAGAACGGGCCCGGCAATGCGCCTGACCAGCGAACGGAAGATCCCATTCAAGCGGAGCGAAAAAGGCGCGCCTACGTGTCGCGTTTTGCCTCCAACGTCGCATTGACTTATCGCAAAACTTCGCCCGGTGCGCCAGCGCCTGAATCCGAAACTGCTCCTGGCGCCCAGAGCTTCGCCCCGGCCGGACCCGACTCCGCTGCGGTCGCGCAGCTCTTGAAAGATATGCCGGGAAAGCCCGGTCTCGCGCCGCTGCGAAATGATTCTGCGGAACTTAACCACGATCCAAAGGAGGGCGCAAAAAACGCCGCTGCCGCAATCGCGGGCTCCGCCAATGCGGCGGCTGGAAAGACCTATGTACTTTTTGAAGGGACGGTCCTTGAATCTGTGCTCATCAACCGTCTCGACGGGAGTTTCGCCGGCCCGGTCGAATGCCTGCTCGCAACCGACGTTTATTCGAACGACCGCCAACACCTGCTGATTCCGGCGGGATCAAAACTGCTCGGTGAAACGAAAAAAGTCGATACCTTCGGCCAAACCCGTCTGGCCGTGGTTTTCCATCGCTTGCTCATGCCCGATGGGTATGCCGTCGGCCTCGATCAGTTCAAGGGACTCAACCAGATCGGCGACACCGGGCTGCGGGATCAGGTCAACAACCACTACCTTCGCATCTTCGGTGTCTCGCTCGCGATCGGTGCCCTGGGAGCCGTCGCCGAAAACGGAACGGCTGGCTCCCTCAACGCCAACGGCTCGGACCTTATGCGCCAGGGTTTCGCGCAAAGTACCGCGCAGTCTTCGGCGCAGATCCTGGACAAATTCCTGAACATCCCGCCCACGGTAACCATTCGCGAAGGTCACCGAGTCAAAGTCTATCTCTCGAGTGACCTCGCCTTACCCGATTACGCGAATCACAAGATGCCTTCCGATCTGTGAAGGTCAAAAGGAGAGTCGTCCCATGAAAAGACCGATTTTGATTTGCTTGCTCGCGTTGGGAATAGGAGTTGGAACCGCGACCGCGCAGTTCGGTAGCGGAGTCGTTTTCGACCCGACCAATTACCAGAACGCCTTGCTTCGCTACTATCAGCTTCAGCAACACCTTCTCGAACTGCAGAAGAGCTACGCGAAAATCACTGGCCAATTGAACCTCGCCCTGCAGATGGCGCAGTTCGTCAAGAACATGCCGGCCCGCTACCGCGCGCTGTTCTCGCAGTGGAGAAACGTCACCTCGCTCAACACTTTCGGAAACACGGTCTCGTGGATTAACGGCATCAACACCGGCCTGCTTCCCAACATCAACACGGGATATCTGAAAGCGACGACAGCACTCTCTCCGTACGACCCGTACGAGCTGTCGGGAATGGATCCGATGGAACTCGGACGCGTGCAGTCGCAGTATGCGTCGATCGAACTTGCCGACGGCGCAAACATGAACGCCATGGCTACCATTGGTGCGATCCGTGGCAGCGCGCAGGGGATCGAAACCCAGATAGGAAATCTTGAGGCGGATTCCTTCTCGGGCGATTCCGATCTCAACAGCGAAGTATCCGTCCTGAACAAAATCAATGCGGCAGGTGTTCTAACCCTTCGCACCGTGCAGGACTCCAACAAACTCCTGGCCTCGCTTCTGGAGCAGCAGACCATCCTCGCCAAACAACAACGCGACGCTAACACCAACTCGATCAACACCGACATCGGTCGCCAGGCCAGCATCGCCGGGAACATGGCGCAAGTGACCGGAACCATCACCGACTCACTGCAGAATTTCCGCATGCAATAAGCGTAGGGAAGGGGACGCTCAGGCGTCGAAGGAGTTGACGGCAGTGCAAACCGATTTCCTGCAGTACATCTTTCAGGCGATCAACAATTTGCTCACCCAGAACCTCGGCTTCTTCGACGCCATGGGCCAAAATCTATTCCGCTCCTTCGCCACAATCCTGCTGGCCTGGTTCGGAATTAAGTCCGCACTTTCCTCCGCCAGTGGCAGGCCTGGTTTCCAGTTCGATCACTTCGCGAGCCTGCTGCTGACCATCAGCTTTGGGTTTGCCATGGTCAATTACTACAGCACGCCCATCCCTGGCATCGGAACCAGCTTTCACAACCTGGTAACCGACGAAGCGCAGTTTCTCTCAACTCAGATCGATCAGGCACAACTGCAAACAGTGGTGACGCAGGTTGCCGACTTCGAATCCCGCATGGACTCGCCCGGTTGGGGAGACTTCCTGGGAACCGCCATTTACGTCCTTGTGACCATCCTTCTCGCCACGGCCCAGGCGATTGCGATCGTGGTCATCGCCTACGGATTCATCGCGACGGCCGTTTGCGTACTCGTCGGTCCGGTCTTCGTTCCGTTTTTTATCGTTCCAAAGATGGAGTGGCTGTTCTGGGGATGGTTCCGCTGTTTCATTCAATATGCCTTCTACCAGGTCATCGCCGCCGCCGTCGTGTATGTCATTGGAAACCTGATGCTCGGTGCGCTTCGCCTGCCGCCTTCCGGCACGCTCTCAACCGCCCAGCTCATAGGCTGGTTTCCGGTCCTCTTCATTACCTTTCTTGCTGCCATCTATGTGCTGCTGAAAATCCCTTCGCTTACCAATCATATTTTCAGCGGCACGGCCGGCGGTTCCTCCGCAGGTCTGCTCGAAGCACCGGCCGCGGTCCTGACAAGGGTGATGTGATGGACCAAGACGCAACATTCCAAGACGCGAAGCGCCTCTACCTCGAGCAGTGTGGGGACCCGATGGTGACGAACACGTATCTCAAGATCGCTCTTTGTTTCGTCTCGCTTGTCGCGGCTAGCCTGGCGCTCGTGGATTTGAAAACGATTCGTACCTTCCAGAATTTTCGCCCCTTGGTTATCCGCATCGACGATCTGGGCCGAGCGGAAGCCATCAACTACCACAATCTGGAATACCAACCCCAGGATGCCGAGGCCAAGTATTTTTTGTCGCAGTTTTGCGCTCTTTACTATCGTCGCAACCGCTACACAATTCAGGACGATTTCTCGAAGTCGCTTTATTTTCTGGACGGCAAGCTGGCTGACGGCATTTTCGATGCCTACCGCAAAGACGACATCATCAAAAAATTCATCACCAATACGGCAGCACCAGAGATCGATGTGCAGGTAAAAAAAGTCGCGCTGGACCAGATGCAAACACCACCGTTTCGCGCGCGCGTGGACTTCTATATGGTCTATTACTCGCCCGCCGACCATAGCGAGCTGAAACGTGATCTGTACACCGCGAATTTTGTTTTCCTCTTCAAGACTCAGGTCCCGAACGAACTGATACCCATAAATCCGCTGGGAATAACCATCACCTACTTCCGCGAAGACGAGGCGTTCCAATGAGTCTTTCCATCCGCAGCCATACGGAACAAGTCGCGGGCGGACGCAGGGCTGCGTCGTCCGAGCCGCGGCGCGCGCGCGCCGGCCTGCCGCTGCGACCCTGCTCCTCACCGCGGTCACATCCCCTCCCGGCGACCTGCGCCACCGGAACAACCGGCGCGCCTCCGAAGGGCCTCCTTTTCGCCCCACTTTCCGCCCGCTCCCTGAAAAGCACAAAGGTTATCGAAAAACCCGTTTCAGAACCTCGCGGCGACTCGAGGAGATCTCTATGATCGCCAACACTCTGATCATCACGATCACAATCCTGTTGGCCTTGGGATTTTGGCTTATGGGCGAATTGAGATTCCTAATTCCTTACCGGGCTGTCCTACTTCACCACTACGGCGGGGCCATCCTGCTGGCGCTCACCGTCGTCTCTACGAACATCTTTGCCGCCGTTCATCTTATTCAGCGTAAGTTTTTCCTCAAGGACACGGGCCGCAAGCTCTCGCACCTGGACAGACAACTAGCCACGGGGCACTCCTCGCTGCCCGCTCCCCACTCCAACCAGGATCCGCACTAAGATGTCTCGCGACTTCACACCACGCGACTCGGAAGAAGTTCCACAGGAATACTCTGTCCGCAAGGACTGCCTTGTTGAAAGTGAATCGGTTCCGCTTCAAGTGAACCGAAAGCAGGTCTGTTCGCCCGTCGAAGAGCTCGGCACAGAACGATTGCTCGAGCAGCCCTCACGTCCAGTTCACTCCGCGCGTAGTCGTACTACCCTTTATGACCGGGATCGCGGATATCGCCTGCGCGAATCGGAGATTCAGACGATCGCAGAACTCGGGAAATTCTGCGTCATTGCCCTGGAAGACCTCGCGCAGCACGCCTATCACGGACGTCGGCATCAGTTCGACCAAGACCGCCAAAGTCTTATCCGCAAAGGGCTCGTGCGCCAGCGCACGTTCGAGGGGCCTGAAGCCAGCCCGCGCGAACTTTTGACATTGACCCGCAAAGGACACCGCTTGCTGCGCGCGACCCGGCTGCTGCCCGCAACCCAAGAGATCTATCACGACTTCGTCAATCCTCGAAAAGCAAATCATGACGCCGATCTTTACCGCCTCTATCAGAAGGAAGCTCACCGCATTGAGGCCAAGGGAGGGCGCAATCTTCGCGTCATCCTGGACTACGAGCTCCAGAGGAAAATCAATCGTGACGTCACGAACTTGGGAGCCCAAGCGCAAGCCGAAATTGCCGCGCGCAACGGCCTGCGCGTCGTGCGCAACAAAATCCCGCTTCCGGATCTGACAATCGAGTATGAAGACGGTCAGGGAGAAATGGCCCGAGTCAATCTGGAGCTGGTCACCGAACATTACCGACCGCGTCAGATAGCAGAAAAGGTGCGTGCCGGATTCTCGCTCTATACACCACATGGCGAGACGGACCGTCTGCGTCGCGTGCTCGATCAGCACGAACTCACGGCGGACATTCTTTCCCTGTGAAAGTCGCCACTCACCACATAAGCGCCCTGGAGGCCTTGGGCTACACGACTGCGGAGGCAGAGTTCCTCTACCTGGTAGCCACTTATTCCGGGTATTTCCTCCGACGACAGTTCATCGCCTTCAACCAGAGGAGTCGGGGCAAACGCTCGCACCTGTTTACCGACAAGCTGGAAAGCCGCGGCCACGCCACCTGGCGTGAATACCTGAACGTGGGCGGTGCGTATCATCTGTCTTCGCAAACGCTCTACCGGCAGATCGACCGCGAAAATCTGCGCAACCGGCGCCGCCACTCGACCGAGTTCATCCGCACTCGCTTGATCCTTCTGGATTTCATCCTTGCCAACCAGGAACATCAGTACCTGGAAACCGAGCGGGAGAAACTGAACTATTTCTGTCAAGAGATGAGCGTCCCGCGGACCGTCCTGCCGGCGAAGTCCTATTACGGCGTCTCTGCTGCTGAGCCGAACGTTTGCTATTTCGTGGACAATTTTCCGCTTTTTCTCGATTCCTCACAGAGTCCCTGCATGCCCGCTCTCACCTTTTCGTACGTGGACCCGGGAAAAGCAAGGCTGGCGGGCTTTCGAAGCCACCTTCACGCCTATACGCCGCTCTTCCGTCACCTCGGCGATTTTCGCTTCCTCTATATCGCGAGCTCTTCCGCCCATTTCAAGCAAGCGGAACAGTGTTTCACCTCTCTGGTGACAACGCCCCTTCAGCAGTACGACTCGCTGGAACTGATCCGCTATTTCCGGCTGCGGGCGGCCTGGGATGCAAAGCAGTACGGAAAGCTCTCGAATGAGGATGTCGAATGGCTTGAGCGGTCCAATCTCCGTTTCAAGAATCAAGATATTGAACATCTATATGACGGCTGGGCCGCCCAGCAGCTGACCGAAGCAGGACCCGGACTGCAGAACGGGGAAAGCGTCGCGCGACGTAACATTCGATTCGCTACCCACCTGATCGATACGGGTCAGCCCAAAGCAAGAGGACTAGCAAGAGCCGAATGACATGATTCAGCGCCTGATCCATTCCAAGAATTTGATTGCCTGCGTGTTGGCTGCAACCACCGGGATCATTCTGTATTTCCGGATGCCGTTTCCCGCAGACAATTTCCTTGTCGAACTCCTCTTTCTGCGCGCTCGATCACTGTTCCTCGGACTCCGCTATTCCTACTTCGTTTTCCTCTACACTACGCCGTTCATCATTTACTCGATCTTGCTCACGGGAATCTACATTTTTGCACTGAAGATTCCGCAAAAGACTCGGCCCGGACGTCTGCCCGCTTATGTCGACCCGCCCGCGCGTGAGAATTTGTTCTTGGTGATTGGCGAAGTCCACAACTCCCGCACTCCGGGCCCCGCCGAATCTCCCCACTGGCTCACGATTCCTGAGCGTGGGCTATCCACAGGCATCGCTGTCTTCGGCGCAATCGGCAGTGGAAAGACGAGCTGCTGCATGTACCCGTTTGCGGAGCAGATTCTTGCCTATCAGGCAGCAAACCAGGAGCGGAAGATCGGCGGACTTGTTCTGGAGGTGAAAGGGGACTTCTGCCGCAAGGTGAAAGGCATTCTCGAACGGAATGGACGCGCGAGCGACTACGTCGAAATCAGCCTCCAATCCGAGTACCGTTACAATCCTCTGCACAATGATCTCGACGCCTATGCACTGGCCTACAGTATCGCCTCGCTGCTGAACAACCTGTTTGGAAAGGGAAGAGAACCATTCTGGCAGCAGGCCTACACGAATTTGGTCAAATTCATCATCCTGCTTCACAAGATCGCCTATGATTACGTCACCCTCTTTGACGTCTACGAATGCGCCATCGCCTCCGAAGTCCTCGAAAGCAAGATCCATGACGCGGAACGCCGCCTCGAAGATCGCTATTTTGTCCTGGTTTCTCCGAACGACTTCCGGACTCACGTCGCGGACCTGAAACCGTTTGATTTCCTCTTTGACGAAGATACCGGAATGTACCGCGCGAGCGAAACACCCGCTGTGCGGCGCTTTCTTGAGTCCGGAGCGATGGCATTCGAGTGTTGGAGTGAAGCGGGTTTCAACCAGAGCTATCTCGAGCGTCAGGAGCAGTTACAAGCAGTCAAACGTTGGTTCTACAATGACTGGCGACGCATCGAACCAAAGCTTCGAACATCCATTGTCGAGGGAATTTCTGTATTTCTTTCTCTGTTCGACGACAACCCCAGCGTCAAACGCACCTTCTGCCCGCCACCAGAATGCTACGATCGCTTGGCTAATGCCGATCACCGCTATGGGACGCCGCTCCCCTCCTTCACCTGGCTCATTGAAAGCGGCAAAGTCTGCGCCCTGAACTTCCCAGTAGCCATGAATCCGGGGCTCGCCAGAGCCCTGGGCGTGATGATGAAGCTTGATTTTCAACGAGCCGTTGTCAATCGCATCCCGGTGATCGAAGCGCATCCAGAGCAATACTTCCGCCAGACCCTGTTCCTTTGTGACGAATACCAGCACTTCGTCACCGTTGGCGAGAACGAACCGACCGGAGACGAGAAGTTTTTCAGCCTCTCCCGACAGCCAAAGTGCATCGCGATTATCGCCACACAAAGCATCAGCTCTCTAAAATCCGCAGTGCCGGGCGACAGCTGGCGCACGCTTCTGCAGACGTTTCGCACCAAGATTTTCCTCGCTCTTTCCGATGATTTCTCGGCGAAAACAGCCAGCGAGCTGTGCGGGCGCGAGGATCAGCTCAAGGTCAGCTATAACCTATCGGAAAGTGGACACGATGCCAGCATCAGTCTGCTCACGGGCCAGGCCATTTCCCACAAAGCGAACATCACCGCATCGAAGAGCTACTACCCACACTCCGATTTGCGTTTTGATACGAAGACTTTCACCGAACTCAAGAATGCACAGTCCGTCGTAATCGCCTATGACGGTCTTAATCCCATGCCCCCGACGTTGTGTTACCTGAAGCCGTACTTCAACGACGTCAACACCTCTTATTTCGAGCAGCTCGCTCAAGGAAGACTCTGATGAATGGATTCGAGACCATCCTGCCGTTCCTGAAGCCCATCGAGCATCTGCTCCTCGATGATTCCGTCAGCGAAGTGATGGTGAACGGCGCATGCGACATCTTCATCGAGAAGCGGGGATTCCTCGAACAAGTGCAGGGTGTCTGCCTCGGCGAAAAAGCGCTCATGGTTGCAGTGAAAAATATCGCCCGCCGCCTGGGCGATGACATCTCGGAATCAAAGCCAATTCTCGACTCACGTCTCCCCGATGGAAGCCGGGTCGCCGCAGTCATACCGCCCTGCAGTCTGGACGGCGTGGTCCTAACGATTCGCAAGTTCAATTGCCATCATCTCGACGTGCAAGATCTCGTTCGCGCTGGAACACTGGATCAGACTCTTGCGAACCGCCTCGAGGATTATGTCCTCGGGCGAAAGAATATTCTCATTAGCGGGGGTACCAGTTCGGGTAAGACCACGCTCATCAATGCACTGGGCCGATTCATACCCGGAGACGAGCGAATTCTGTTGATTGAAGACACCGCTGAAATCCAGATGCCACACGGCAACCTGGTTCGCTTCGAAGCGCGTCCAGCCCAGAACGGGCTTCCCGCTGTCGAGATACGCGATTTGCTGAAAGCTTCCCTGCGTCATCGCCCCGACCGCATCCTGCTTGGGGAGATTCGCGGCGGAGAGGCCTTCGATCTCCTCCAGCTCTTGAACACGGGGCACTCGGGCACTCTGTCCACCATTCACGCGAACTCTGCAAGGCAGGGCCTTGCTCGATTTACGAGCTGCGTTCTGCAGAGCGGAGTGGGATTACCTTATCGCGCCGTTAAGATCAACATCGCCGATTCACTTAACGTCGTTATCCATGTCGAACGCCGGCCAGGACGCCGATTCATTTCCGAAGTCGTTGAAATTAACAGCTACGATCCGGATGTCGATCTCTTCGACTACTGCGCGGTGTATCAAAGAGTGGAGGGAAGAGCGTGATGAGCGAGCGAGCAAGACCGAAAGACATCAACGCAGCGGAGTATGTTCGCGCGAGCTTTCATCCCTCCGATCGTCTGGCGATTCTAGTTCGCAACCCCCAGCGCGGCGAAACGATTCAGCGCATCACCTCAGCCGCAAAGATCATAGAGCCAAGCTTCCAGGATTGGCTGCGGTTCAAGAACTACCAGGAATTCTCCGACATTTATATAGGCATGAATCCCCTGAAACCGCAGGCACGCTCTCGGACGAAACAGGATATCCGGACCATTCGGCACCTCTATTCGGATTTCGATCACGATGGGGACGCGTCGCTGGCCAGCATCGAGCAGTCGAGCCTGGTGCCTGCTCCGAACTACGTACTCCGCACGTCTCCGGGAAAGTTTCAGGTGGTCTGGAAGGTTGAGGATGTTACAAGCGACCAGGCCGAACCATTGCTCAGGGCGATCGCGCGTAAATTTGGGGGCGACCCGGCCGCGACGGATTCCACCCGCGTGCTCCGCCTTCCGGGATTCGCAAACCGAAAATACGACTCGGAATTCATCGTCAAAGCAGAACAGCATTCCGATCGCACGTATCATCTCCTCGATTTCAATTTGCGAACCGAATCTCTCGATTCTGGTCGTCAGGCCCTTCGCAGTTCGCCTCCGAAGGAATCCTCGTCAGGTGTGCATACCTTGAGCCAGTCAGAGCACGATTGGGCCTATGCCAAACGGAACTTGGCCCGAGGCGTAGATGCCGAGGAAGTAATCCGGAAAATCGCCGACTTTCGATCTCAGGACAAGCATGGCCCGCAGGACTATGCTCGCCGGACCGTAGTGAAAGCGCAAGCCGAGTTGAACGCCAAGAAAAGCCGGTCAACCCCTCCGCCCGGGGACTCCGCGGAGGCCGAGCCTGATCTCTGAATGAAAGTTTGCATCAACGATATGCAATTTGACGGAAGGGAGAACGCAGACCTCATGACTATGCGATATTCCCAACTTGGTGAGGATCATTTGCAGGAAGCCCGCGAGCGTTTGATCACCCCCAAGGTGCTGGAAGTGACTTTTCAACAGCCACCAGGAACAATTACACGTCGATCATCCCATCGACGGGTTCGGCCGAAGTTACGAGGAAT
>CAWBPZ010000010.1:0-676868 GCA_963790855.1 uncultured Acidobacteriota bacterium | reverse complement strand
TAGGAATGCGATTCGTATCCCGGCCCGCCATCTTCCACGGCCAGCGGCAACCACCACAGCTGCACCTTGATTCCTTGCTGATGAAATTGCTGCACCATCTTTTGAATTTCACCGTCGGGAAACGTGTCGCTGCGCGGCTGCCAATCGCCGTAATTGTTGAACCAGCGATCATCCAGAGTCGCCCAGTGAATTCCGAATTCCTTAAGTTTGGGAATTGTTCCCAGCATTTGCCTCGGCGTCACGTCTGCCAGGTAACCCCACCCGCACCAGCTCACAGCATAGTCCTCGCTGTTGGTGGCGGGCCTCTTCAAGCCTTCGCCGTCAATCACGTCCGAATAGATTCGCAGCGGCTGGTAATAATCTCCGGAATAGACCGCGATGAACGTTTCGGGGCTGGAATAACTTTCGCCCGGCCGCAATGCATTGTCGGGAGTCAGATGGACGCTGGCATCCACGTGGCCGTCCGCTTCCGTTTTCACGGGAACTGAAAGAACCAGCGGCAGCGTCTCCACGTGTCCGATCGCTTCGCCCACAGTCTTCGTCCAGAACGCGACCACGGGAATCCCGCCGCCGACGCGCCCCAGGTCGCCCTTCACGTCCACCACCGAACCCATCTGATTTTGTTGCGAAAATTTCCGCGGAATCGGAAACACGTTTTCCCGGCCCCACTCGATGCTCGCTCCATGAAACGACCACATATCGTTCGGCGCAGCCGCGGGATCGGCCAGCGAAGCATTGAAACGGTGGCGATCCAGGTCAACCGAGTCCAGCTTCACTTCGCTCTTGGCTGCATTGCGAATCGAAACGGATAGCAGCGCCACGCTCGGATATTCGTCATACACTTCCACCACCAGCGTTTCTTCCAGATCAGCCGCGGAACTCTTACCGGTCAGCTCGATGTGCTTTCCTTTTGTTCCCAGCCGGCCGTGAGGCGCAGAGATCTGCGGATGCGCAATATCGAAGACCACATCCGGCAACTCTTTTGCGCCAGTCGTCACCGCGATTCCAGAACCGCCTCCCGCATCATCCAACGAAAGTTTTCGCCCACCGCTCAGCAGACTCGCAGCCACGTACCCGTTCGGCGCGATCGAAAATTCAGCCGCGGAAGAATCCACCAGCACGCCAGTCGCGCTCGCGATCACTTGCACCTGCGATTCCGGCGCCTTGGCCGGCGGAGGAGCGCTCACCGTCGCTTCCTTTCCGCAACCGTTTGCAAACAACAAGAGCCCGGCGGTGGAAAGCAACAAACTTGCGGAGCGCAGCGCGAATTGCGACTTCTCGCGGTGGACGAAGGCGGCTAGCAACATGGTTCCCCCAGATACAAAAAGAAGTAAAAAGCTATATTTCGTAACATAACGACACCCGCGCAATATCTCACATCAAGGACGCACAAACCACCAAAATTGCCGAATCAAACTGACACGTGCCCACCCGCCGACGATCCAACATTTAGGCCTGCCTTTCATTCCAGCGCTTTTGTATTATCCAAGCGGCGCAATTCGCCACAAGGATAGCCATCGTTGAAAAATAGCACCTCCGCCGCAAGTTCCCACAAAATCGTCCTCGGCGTCGATATCGGCGGCACGAAAGTGGCCGTCGGCCTGGTCAATTCACGAGGTCAAATTAACTACGCCGGCCGCGCTCCAATGGTCGCGCGCGGCAGCGCCGAACAAGGATTTCGCGCGGTGCAGAATGCGATCGATCGTTTGATGCCACACGCGCGCTCGGCGCGAGTACGAGCCATCGGCGTGTGCGCCCCCGGATGGGTCGACAGTAAGCGAGGAGTCTTGCTGAGCGCCACGAACTTGCCATGCTGGAAAAATTTCCCAATGGCGCAAAAAATCGAAAAACATTACGGCCTGCCCACACGCCTCACCAACGACGCCAGTGCCGCCGCTCTCGCCGAAGCAAAGTGGGGCGCCGGAGCCAAATACGAGAGCATCTTTTACGTGAGCCTGGGCACTGGCATCGGCACCGCGATCGTCCGGGAAGGGAAAATTTATCACGGACGACCCGGAGGCAGCTGCGAAGGCGGCCACATGAGCATCAACCTGAACGGTCCGCTCTGCGGCTGCGGCAAGCGCGGCTGTGTCGAGACGTACGCCTCCGGCACCGCAATTTCCACACGCGCCCGCAGGCTGCTCCGCCAGCGCCGCAACAATCATTCGCAAATCCTGAAAATCGTCGGCGGAAATATCTCTAATGTCACCACCGAGACCGTAAACAACGCCGCGCGAAGCGGCGATCTGCTAGCCAGTCAAATTCTGGAAGAAGCCGCCGACCATTTGGCCATCTGGCTCGGCAATATCATTGACCTGCTCGAGCCGGAAGTGATCATCGTCGGCGGAGGCATCGGCCGCGTGATGACCGCGCACCGCGCCCGCGTCAAGCGGACTCTCGAAACATGGGCAATCAATCCCGGCGCACACCGTGTCCCCATTCTGAACGCGCGCTACGGCTCCCAATCGGCTCTGGCAGGAGCCGCCGCGCAGTGGCTCGCGCAGTCCGCCCCCCGCAACGACTGACCAGGCGTTCCAATCTCGCGCATCGCCCGAAACGAAACAAGCTAAGGCCCTGATTTGCCAATGGATTCACGAGTAGCCGGAATCGCGGGGACACAGTACTTGGCAGCTACTGAAATCCACTCGAAACGCCTTGAAACCAAACCCCCTCCTCTCTCGTCGGAACATAATGCGTGTTAAATTTACCCCTAGGTGGTCGCCCCTGGAGGCTATCCACGCGTCGCTGACTTGACCGCAGGGTAACAAATGACATCCTTTTGGCCGATGTCGTCAGTATCAAGACACGTTTCACGCGCGCAATCTTGAATCATCGAATGAGGGAGCAAAGTGCCAGATAATATTTCCAAGATCGGAAACTCCGCCAGCGACACGACAACTACAGCCGCGCCCTCAACAGGTTCCGCAGCGAAACCGCGACCGGCCGCGCCTGAATATGTCGCCAAAAGCCGCAGTTACGCGTGGATCTGGGTCGTGCTGATTCTAATTCTCGGCATAGGCGGCTTGGTTTATTACCGCAAACAGCAAGCAGCCGACGCCGCCGCCAAAGCCAAAGCAGCTCTCGCCAATCGCAGCGTCCCCATCACCACCGCGACCGTCACCACCGGCCCCATCGGAATTTATATCAACGCGCTCGGCACCGTCACTCCCGTTTACACCGCCACCATCACCACTCGCGTGGATGGACAAATTGTCAGCGTGAATTACGTTGAAGGCCAGATGGTTCACAAGGGCGACTTGCTAGTTCAGATCGATCCACGCCCCTATCAAGCAGCTCTAACCCAAGCCGAAGGAACGCTGGCGCATGACGAAGCCCTGCTCAGCGAAGCGCGGATCGATCTGGACCGCTATCAGCTCGCATTCAATCGCAACGCCATCGCCAAACAGCAGCTCGACGATCAAACGCAAACCGTGAAGCAATACGAAGGCTCGGTGAAGAACGATCAGGGCACGGTCGCCAGCGCCACCACCAATCTCGACTACGCCACCATTAGAGCTCCGATCGACGGCCGCGTCGGCCTGCGCCTGGTGGATCCCGGGAATATTGTCACCGCGGCCAGTGGCACGTCTTTGGTCGTGATCACCCAGTTGCAACCAATCACCGTGATTTTCAGCGTGGCCGAAGATTATCTGCCGCAGATTCAGAAGCAGCTGCGCCAGGGAAATAAAATGTCGGTGGATGCATTTGATCGCAATCAGCAGACCAAGTTGGCTTCCGGCAAACTCCTGACCCTGGACAATCAAATTGACACCTCCACCGGCACCGTAAAACTGAAAGCCATTTTTGAAAACTCCGATATCGCGCTTTTCCCCAATCAATTTGTGAACGCGCGCCTGCTGGTGGATACACAACAGAACGCCACGCTGGTTCCGGCGGCGGCAATTCAACGCAATGCCCAGGGCGCTTTCGTCTATGTCGTGAAGTCCAATCAGACCGCTGCGATTCAGACCGTCACAATTGGCACCACCGATGGCGGTAACGCTGCCGTCCAAGGCGTGAAGTCCGGCGATGTGATTGCCATCACCGGCTTCGACAAACTTCAGGATGGCGTAAAGGTTTCCGTCCAAAAGCCAACTGGCGACAACGGTTCCGCGAACGCATCTTCGGGCAATGGAAATGGTACGGGACCGGGAAGCAGTGGTTCAGGAAGTGTCGCGTCTGGCGGGCAGGCGCCCGGCAACGGGGGCAACCGTCCGTGAATCCGTCTCGCCCATTTATTATCCGGCCGGTCGCGACTTCGCTCTTAATGGCAGCGATTCTGCTCGCCGGATTCGTCGGGTTCACGCAGCTACCTGTCTCGGCGCTGCCCGAGGTGGATTACCCTACGATTCAGGTGGTCACATTTTATCCAGGTGCGAATCCTGACGTAGTAGCTTCCGCCGTAACGGCGCCGCTCGAACGCCAGTTCGGCCAAGTCCCCGGCCTCAGCCAGATGACGTCCACGAGCTCGGACGGCAGCTCCGTAATCGTCCTGCAATTTTCGCTCGAGCTGAATATTGACGTCGCCGAGCAGGAAGTTCAGGCCGGCATCAACGCCGCGCAATCCTATTTGCCCGCGGACTTACCCACCCCGCCGATTTACAGCAAAACGAATCCCGCCGACACGCCGATTCTCACGCTCGCGCTGACTTCAAAAACAATTCCGCTTTCGCAAGTGGAAGATCTCGCCGACACGCGTCTCGCCCAAAAAATCGCGCAGCTGCCCGGCGTGGGCTTGGTAAGCATCAGCGGCGGCCAAAAGCCCGCGGTGCGCGTGCAAGTGAATCCCACTGCGCTTTCTTCCTATGGCATCAATCTGGAAGATGTCCGCACCGCGCTGCAATCCACCAGCCTGAATTCCGCGCTGGGAAATTTCGACGGCCCGCACCAGGATTATCAAATCAACGCGAACGACCAACTGCTGACCAGCCAAGAATTCGCGAATGTCGTGGTCGCCTACCACAACGGATCGCCGGTGCGCCTCTCAGATGTCGCGCACGTGGTGGACGACGTGGAAAACGTCCGCCAAGCCGCCTGGATGAACGAAACGCCCGCCGTGATCGTCAACATCCAGCGCCAACCCGGCGCCAACATCATCCAAGTGGTGGATCGCGTCAAGGCTCTGTTGCCGTTGCTGCAAAGCAATTTGCCCGCTGCCGTGCATGTGACCGTGCTGACGGACCGCACCGTAACCATTCGCGCCTCGGTGAAGGACGTGGAATTCGAATTGCTCCTCACCGTCGCGCTGGTAGTTATGGTCATCTTCCTGTTTCTGCGCAACGTGCGCGCCACCATCATTCCCAGCGTTGCCGTTCCATTGTCACTGGTTGGCACTTTCGGCGTGATGTACTTGGCGGGGTACAGCCTCAACAACCTCACGCTCATGGCTCTGACGATTTCCACCGGCTTCGTCGTGGACGATGCCATCGTCATGATCGAGAACATCGTCCGCTACATCGAAGAGGGCGATGATCCACTGCGCGCCTCGTTGCTGGGTTCCGAACAAATCGGATTCACGATCGTCTCGCTGACGATTTCCTTGATCGCCGTCTTGATCCCGCTGCTTTTCATGGGAGACATCGTCGGCCGCCTGTTCCGCGAATTTGCCATCACGCTCAGCGTCACGATTCTGGTTTCCGCCGTGGTTTCTCTCACCTTAACCCCGATGATGTGCTCGCGCCTCCTCAAGCACGATCCCGAAGCTCAGAACAGCCGTTTCTACAAACTGTCCGAGCGCGGCTTTCAGAGCGTTATTGATTTTTACGGCCGCACCCTGAAGTGGGTTTTGAAACATCAGGTAGCGACGCTAGTGGTCGCCGTCGCCACACTCGTTCTCACCATCATTCTTTACGTCATCGTGCCCAAGGGTTTCTTCCCGGTGCAGGATACCGGCATCATTCAAGGAATCTCCGAAGCCACGGAATCCATTTCGTTCCCACTCATGGCTCAGAAGCAGCAGGAGCTCAGCGCCATCATCCTGAAAGACCCGGCGGTGGATAGCCTTTCATCTTTCATCGGAATTGACGGCACTAATACCACGCTCAATAGCGGACGCATCCTGATTAACCTGAAGCCACTCGAGGAGCGCCACATCAACGCTTCCGAAGTGATTCGCCGCCTGCAGCCAGAACTCGAAAAAGTGGATGGCATCACACTCTACATGCAGCCGGTGCAGGATTTGACGGTGGAAGATCGCGTCAGCCGCACGCAGTATCAGTACACGCTGGAAGATCCGGATCTAAACGAGCTGAACGATTGGACCGCGAAGCTTGTCGCCAAACTGAAGCAGATTCCCGAACTCCGCGACGTGGCCACCGACCAGCAAACCGGTGGCCTCGCAGCCACGCTCGTAATCGATCGCGTGACCGCTTCCCGCATGGGCATCACGCCCTCTGCAGTCGATCAAACACTCTATGACGGATTTGGCCAGCGCCAGGTCACGACGCTGTACACGCAACTGAATCAATATCACCTGATTCTGGAAACGATGCCGGACTTTCAGAAGAGCCCCTCAAAGTTGAACGACATCTATGTGCGCTCGGCGCTCGCTTCCAATTCGTTGACCACCTCCCCGACCTCCGGTACCCCCAGTGGCGTGGTCACGGCCACCACCGCTTCGGGTGGTTCCTCGTCCAGTGCCTCCCCGCGGGCGGCGTCCAGTTCCGCCGGAAGCTCCGGCTCCGCGAATCCTACCGCGGTTTCTACGCCGAATGGAGCGGCCGTCCCACTCAGCGCTTTCACTCACTTCGAATCCCGCACCGCGCCGTTATCGGTAAATCACCAGGGACAATTTCCGGTTGTCACCATCTCCTTCAATCTCGCTCCGAATGCGTCTCTGGGCGAAGCCACCAAAGCAATCGACAAAGCGCAGCAGGAAATCGGCATGCCGCTCAGCGTTCAGGCGGCGTTTCAAGGCACCGCCGCATCGTTTCAGGCTTCGCTCAGTAACGAGCCGATATTAATTCTGGCCGCGCTCATCACCGTGTATATCGTGCTGGGCGTTCTCTACGAGAGTTACATCCATCCCGTCACCATTCTCTCTACGCTGCCATCAGCAGGGGTCGGCGCGATCCTCGCGCTGCTCATCTGCGGCCAGGAACTCAGCGTCGTCGCGCTGATCGGAATTATTTTGCTGATCGGCATCGTGAAGAAGAACGGCATCATGATGATTGACTTCGCGCTGGAAGCCGAACGAAAGCATGGCATGAATTCCGAGGACGCCATCTACGAAGCCTGCCTGCTTCGTTTTCGTCCCATCATGATGACCACCATGGCCGCGCTCCTCGGAGGCTTGCCGCTAGCCTTGGGCACTGGCATCGGCTCTGAACTCCGCAAACCTCTGGGAATCGCAATGGTGGGCGGTCTCTTACTCAGCCAGGTCCTCACGCTGTACACCACGCCGGTGATTTACATCTTCTTCGATGACCTGGCCAAGAAAGTCGCGGCATCGCGTGCCGGTGCCGGTCAGGGTAGCGCGGAGTCGGTCCCCGCGGATTAGCCATGAGCATCTCCTCGCCATTCATTTATCGGCCGGTCGCCACCACGCTTCTGACGATCGCTATTGCGCTCGCCGGCGCGGTTGCGTTTCAGGTGCTTCCTGTTTCCGCGCTTCCGCAAATTGATTTCCCGACGATTTCAGTTGCTGCGGCGCTGCCCGGCGCGAGTCCCGAGATCATGGCGTCGTCCGTCGCTACCCCACTCGAGCGCCAGTTCGGCCGCATCGCCGGCATTACCGAAATGACGTCCTCCAGTTTCCTCGGCACCACCAGTATCACCATGCAGTTCGACCTCAATCGCAATATTGACGGTGCCGCACGCGACGTCCAGGCCGCGATCAATGCCGCTCGCAGCTACCTGCCGGCAAACCTCCCCAGCAACCCCACCTATCGCAAGGTGAATCCTGCGGACTCACCGATCATGCTCTTGGCGTTGACGTCCAAAGTCTATGATCGCGGCCCGATGTATGACGCCGCTTCCACCATCATCCAGCAAAGGCTTTCACAGATTCAGGGTGTTGGACAAGTCAGCGTCGGCGGCAGCTCGCTGCCCTCTGTTCGAGTCGAACTCAATCCCACGCAGCTCAATAGTTTTGGCCTCGGCCTGCAAGACGTGGCGTCCATGCTCAGCCTGCAGAATGCCAACGTCGCGAAAGGTCAAATCAGCGACGGGCAAACCACGGCGGACATCACAGCCAATGATCAGCTTCTGAAAGCTGACTACTACCAGAATCTCGTGGTGGGCTATCACAACGGCGCAGCCGTCAGGCTTTCCGATGTCGCGGAGGTGGTGGACTCAGTCGAAAACATTCGCGCCGCCGGATTCATGAACGGCAAACCGTGCGTGTTGCTGATTATTTTTCGCCAGCCGGGTGCCAACATCATTGACACCGTGGACCGCATTCGCGACGCAATGCCGTCCCTAGCGGCGTCCATCCCCGCGGCGATGGACTTCACCGTGGTTCTCGATCGCACCACCATGATTCGAGCTTCGGTCAAAGACGTCGAGCGGACGCTCGTAATATCGATAGCCCTGGTAATTTTGGTTGTGTTTCTGTTTCTCCGCAATGCGCGCGCCACGCTGATCCCCAGCGTCGCAGTTCCCGTCTCACTCATCGCCACGTTTGGCGTTATGTACCTCTGCAGTTACAGCATTGACAACCTGTCACTGATGGCGCTGACCATCGCTACCGGATTTGTGGTGGACGACGCCATCGTTGTGATCGAGAACATCTCGCGCTATCTCGAGCAGGGCATGAGCCCCATGGAGTCCGCGCTGAAGGGGGCCAGTGAGATCGGGTTCACGGTGCTCTCGATCAGCCTTTCTCTGGTTGCCGTATTCATCCCCATCCTTTTGATGGGGGGAATCGTCGGCCGCCTCTTCCGCGAGTTCGCTGTGACTCTATCGGTGGCGATCATGGTGTCACTGGCCATTTCCTTAACTACCACGCCCATGATGTGTTCGCGGCTCCTCAAGACTCACACGGAAGATCAGCATGGGCGAGTCTATCAGGCGAGTGAAAAAGTCTTCAGTGGCATGCTGGGATTCTACGAACGCACTTTGAAATGGGTGCTGCAACACTCCGCCATCACTCTCTTTGTCTTGTTCGTCACCATCGGCCTCAACGTCTTCCTGTTCTGGATCGTGCCCAAAGGTTTCTTTCCCCAGCAGGATAATGGCACTGTCTTTGGGGGCATTCAGGGCGCCCAGGACATTTCTTTCCAGGCTATGCAAAATTTAACGCTGCGCTTCGTGGACATCATCAAGTCCGACCCTGCAGTCCAGAACGTCGGAGCGTTCACCGGCGGCGGTGGCGCCGTCAATACCGGATTCATTTATTTGGCGCTAAAGCCACTGGAGGAGCGCAAGATCAGTTCCAGCCAGGTGATCGATCGCCTCCGTCCCAAACTGGTCTCCATCCCCGGGGCAACTGTCTTTTTACAAGCCGGCCAGGACTTACGAATCGGCGGCCGGCAGAGCAACGCGCAGTATCAGTACACCATTCAGAGCGACAACATTGACGACCTGGTGGCCTGGGGCCCGCGCCTTCTCACGGAAATGCGCAAACTGCGCATGCTCACTGACGTCAACACCGATCAGCAGAACAGCGGTTTGCAGGCTTCCCTGGTTTACGATCGCGACACCGCGTCACGGCTAGGCATCACGCCACAAATGATTGACAACACTTTATACGAAGCCTTCGGCCAGGCGCAGGTTTCCACCATGTACACGCCCCTGAATCAATATCATGTGGTAATGGAAGTTGCTCCGCAGTTCTGGCAGGATCCCGCCTCATTAGATGACATTTATATTCGCGCATCGGTCGGTAAAGAAGTTCCTCTCACTGCTGTCACCCATTATGAGCCCACCACCGCTCCACTCTCCGTCAACCACCAGGGCCAATTTCCGTCAGTTACAGTATCTTTCAATCTCGCCCCGGGCGTGGCGTTGAGTGACGCGGCCGCTGCCATCAGTCAGATGCAACAGAAAATGGGCGTGCCTTCCACGATCCATGGGATGTTCTCGGGAACGTTGCAAGCATTTCAATCGTCTCTCTCTACCCAACCGTTTCTGATCATCACCGCTTTGGCGGCTGTGTACATCGTCCTCGGCATTCTTTACGAAAGTTACATTCATCCCGTCACGATCTTGTCTACGCTGCCTTCCGCCGGCGTCGGCGCCGTGCTGGCGCTTTTGCTTTTTCACATGGACCTCAACGTCATTGCGCTTATCGGCGTCATTCTGCTCATCGGCATCGTCAAGAAGAACGCCATCATGATGATTGATTTTGCCTTGGCTGCGGAACGTCAGGAAAACAAGACATCCGAAGAAGCGATCTACCAGGCCTGTCTGTTGCGTTTTCGCCCAATCCTGATGACCACCATGGCTGCGATTTGCGGTGCTGTGCCGTTGGCCTTCGGGACGGGAACCGGTTCGGAACTTCGTCGCCCCCTGGGCATCACGATTATCGGCGGCTTGATCGTCAGCCAGATGCTCACTCTCTACACTACGCCTGTCGTCTATCTCTATCTGGATCGCATGCGGGTACGCTGGGCTCGCACACACCATCGCACCCTGGGCACTACGGCAGAGGAGCCGGCGGACTGATGAAACATGTTTCGCAATTGCTGGGAACAGCACGCAAATCAACAGCACAATGGATTCATGAGATTTCTACTATGGAAAGAACTCACCCCCAATCGCAAATTCTAATTGTCTCCGTCCTCGTCAGTACGCTTGTCTTTGGCGGTTGCACGGTCGGCCCTAAATATCAGCGACCGTCCGCGCCGGCTCCCACGGCGTACAAGGAACTCACGCCCGCCGACTTCAGCAAGACCGACGGTTGGAAAGTTGCGCAGCCGCAGGACAACGTCCTCCATGGCAACTGGTGGACGATTTTCAACGACCCGCAACTGAACGCTCTGGAAGAGCAGGTGAATATCTCCAACCAGAACGTGCAATCCGCCATGGCCAGCTACATGGCCGCACGCGCGCTGGTGAAGCAGGCCCGTTCGCAATATTATCCGACGGTCTCCGTGGGCCCCGCCATCACTGGGTCACGTGAAGGCGCCGCAGCTTCGCTGGCGACAACGCCTGGGACCTCGATGTTTTACAGTCTGCCGTTTGACGCCACCTGGGTCCCCGATCTCTGGGGTCGCGTGCGCAATCAAGTCCGCGCGAACACCGCTTCCGCGCAAGCCAGCGCGGCGGATCTCGAAAATATTCGCCTCACCGCGCAGGCGGAAGTCGCCGTGGATTATTATTCGCTGCGCGGACAGGACGACCTGAAGCAATTGCTCGACTCCACAGTAATCGCCTACCAGGAATCGCTCGATCTCACCAAGGTTCTCTATGAGACCGGCATTGATTCCGACGAAGCTGTGGCCCAAGCCGAAACGCAGCTCGAAACCACGCAAGCGGAGGCCACCAATCTCGGCATCCTGCGTTCGCAATACGAACATGCCATCGCCATGCTCGTCGGCCAGCCCGCATCCTCGTTTTCGATTCCGGCCGAACCTCTGAAATCCAATCCCCCGGCGATTCCCTTCGGCGTGCCGTCGCAGCTGCTCGAACGTCGACCTGATATCGCCGCGAATGAACGCCTGATGGAACAAGCCAACGCGCAGATTGGCGTCGCGTACGCCGCCTATTATCCCACGCTCACTCTCGGCGCATCTCTCGGCTTCGAATCAAAGTCATTCACTTCTTGGTTTACGTGGCCGAGCCGCTTTTTTTCGGCTGGACCAAGCGTCTCCGAAACGATTTACGACGGCGGTCTGCGCCACGCCACCGTCCTGCAATTCCGCGCGCAATACGACGAAACCGTTGCGAATTACCGCCAGACCGTCCTCACCGCTTTTCAGCAAGTGGAAGACAATCTCGCGTCGTTGCGAATTCTTTCCGTCGAAATTCAGCAGCAGGATACGGCAGTGACTTCCGCAGAGCGCAATTTGAAGATCGCGACCGACCGCTACAAATTGGGGATCGATCCTTATCTCAACGTCATCACTGCGCAAACCACGCTCCTCGGCAACAAAGAAACCGACGTGAATCTGCGCATTCAGCAAATGACTTCCAGCGTGCAACTCGTCGAGGCGCTGGGCGGCGGCTGGGATGCATCGCAAATCCCTACGCCCGGTCAGGTCCTGCATCAGGATTTGCCGCCGCAACCAGCTCCTCCGCAAGGAACACAGCCTTCGCAAGGAAAACCGTAGGGGGTCGGCTTGGGGCGCGCGACGATCTGGCTCGCCGCAGGCTAGAATCTTTTCCGGGTTCCAAGTGCTGATGATTTTGGTATCGTGCTAGTAGCGTTTCAGCCGCTGCCCTACGTCGCGACTGATGCGCAGACGGTTCCGTGAAACTCCTGCAAAATTACATCAACGGCCATTTTGTGCGCGGCCCGCGCGAATTCGCGGACGTGAATCCTGCCGATGGCTCCCTAATCGCGCAAGTATCCGAAGCTGGTAAAGAGCAGGTGGATGAAGCCGTAACCGCCGCCCGCGAAGCCCTGAACGGAGAATGGGGCCGTATTTCCGTTCCCGCCCGCGCCGCCATGCTTCACAAGATCGCAGACGGCATCGAAGCACGCTTCCAGGATTTTCTTCTCGCCGAAGTCGCCGACACCGGAAAACCTATCTCGCTCGCCTCGCGCATTGACGTCCCCCGCGGCGCCGCGAATTTCCGCACGTTTGCCGATGTGATCAAGACCGCCGGCCAGGAGTCATTCCGTACCGAAACTCCCGACGGCGTCATCGCGCTCAATTACGCTGCCCGCAAGCCTCTCGGTGTCGTTGGAATTATCACGCCGTGGAATTTGCCGCTCCTGCTGCTCACATGGAAAGTCGCTCCTGCGCTCGCCTGCGGCAATTGCGTCGTCGTCAAACCGTCCGAAGAAACTCCCGCCACTGCCACACTGCTAGCCGAGGTAATGCGAGCCGCCGGTGTGCCCGCCGGAGTCTTCAACGTGATTCACGGCTTCGGTCCGGACTCTGCCGGAGAATTTCTCACCACACATTCCGGAGTGGACGCGATCACTTTCACCGGCGAATCCCGCACCGGCGCAGCCATTCTACGTTCCGTCGCTGCCACCGTGAAGCCAGTCTCCTTTGAACTGGGAGGCAAGAATGCCGCCATCGTTTTTGCCGATTGTGACTTCGACGAAACCGTGAATGGCATCGCCGACTCTGTCTTCCTCAATACAGGCCAAGTCTGTCTCTGCGCGGAACGCGTCTACGTCGAGCGCAAACTAATGGACCGCTTCGTCGCCGCGCTCAAACAAAAAGCCGAATCCCTGCGCGTTGGTTGGCCCACGGACCAAGCCACCACCACGGGCCCGCTGATTTCCAAAGCCCATCGCGACAAAGTTTTCGCTTACTATGAACTCGCGCGCGAAGAGGGCGCTACGGTCGTCACCGGCGGCGGCATCCCCAAATTTAGCGACGCCCGCGACGCCGGCTTTTACATCCAGCCCACAATTCTCACCGGCCTCCCTGAATCGGCCCGCTGCGTGAAAGAGGAAATCTTCGGCCCCGTCTGCCACATCGCCCCATTCGACACCGAAGACGAAGCCATCGCCAAAGCCAACGACACGCACTACGGCCTGGCCGGTTCGGTCTGGACCACGAATCTTAAACGCGGCCACCGGGTCGCAGAGAAACTCCGCGTCGGAATCACCTGGGTTAATTGCTGGTTTCTGCGCGATCTGCGCACGCCCTTCGGCGGCATGGGCCTTTCCGGCATCGGCCGCGAAGGCGGGGTACATTCCCTGAACTTTTATTCCGAACTGAACAATATCTGCGTTAAGTTGAGTGATTGATGGCCATGGAAAGCAAAGTCGTTCCGGGGAAAGCGCAGCCGCGCGGCAAATTCCCGCACCTCAAACGCGCCGGCGATTACTTCTTCGTCTCCGGTACCAGTTCGCGTCGCGCGGACAACACGATCGCCGGAGCGGAAGCTGATGCGCAGGGCGCCACTCAACTCGATATTCGCGCCCAAACCCGTGCCGTAATCGACAACATCAGCGACATTCTTGCGAGCGTCGGCGCGAACCTCAGCGACCTCGTCGAAATTTCCAGCTACCTCGTGAACATGAACGATTTCGCCGGCTACAATGAAATCTATAACGAGTACTTCAACGAAAATGGTCCGGCGCGCACTACCGTCGCCGTCCATCAATTGCCTCACCCGCATCTGCTTATCGAAATGAAGGCGATCGCCTACAAGCCCATCGCCGAAGCGGAAAGGACGAAATAATGCCATCCATTAAAACCATGAAGGCTTTCAATTTTCAGGGCTGGATTGACGCCAATCGCGAAAAGCTCAAACCGCCCGTCGGCAATGCCCAGGTGTGGGACGACGGCGATATCATCGTCACGGTCGTCGGCGGCCCGAACCAGCGCGTGGATTATCACGACGATCCCACCGAGGAATTTTTCTATCAGCTAAAGGGCGATATTTTCATCCGCGTCATGGAACAGCCGGGAAAACCGCCCATCGAAATTCCCGTTAAAGAGGGAGAAATCTTTCTGCTCCCGAAACACGCGCGCCATTCCCCGCAGCGCCTCATTCCCGGGACGATCGGTCTCGTCATCGAAATACCGCGTCCCGAAGGCGTGAAAGACGGCTTCGAATGGTACTGCGGTAAATGTCATCATCTGGTTCATCGCGCCGAAGTGCTCTTGAAGAGCATTGTCACCGACCTTCCGCCGCTTTTCGAAAAGTTTTATCAGAACGAAAAGTTGCGCGTGTGTCCCAATTGCGGCGAAGTTCACCCGGGAAAGCCGGAAAAAAAGTAACGCGAAACTAGCGAACAGAAGACCACATGCCAGTCACCGACATCCACACACACTTCTTCCCCGAATCGTGGCCAGACCTCGCCGCACGTTTCAGCACGCCCGATTGGCCGCAGATCAAACACACCGAGCCCGGTAAAGCCGTGATCATGATCGGCAATCGCGTGTTCCGTCACGTCACTTCCGCCTGCTGGGACGCGAATGTCCGCCTCGAACAAATGGATCGCGACGGCGTAACCGATCAGATCGTTTCCGCCACTCCCGTGCTCTTCGCCTACAACCGCGAACCACTACAGGCTTTGCAGTGCGCTCGAATATTTAATGACGCAGCGCTCGATCTGTGCGCGCAGGGCCGAGGCCGCCTGCGCGCTCTCTGCCAGGTTCCGCTCCAGGATATTGACGCTTCCTGCGCCGAACTCACTCGCTGCATGCTCGCCGGCCATCTCGGCGTGCAGATCGGCAATCACGTCGGCGATAAAAATCTCGACGACCCCGGCATCGTCACCTTTCTGCACCATTGCGCCGACCAAGGCGCCGCCGTCCTGGTTCATCCCTGGGACATGATGGCCGCGCAGCGCATGCCCAATTACATGACGCCCTGGACCGTCGGCATGCCCGCCGAAACGCAACTCGCGCTAGTCGCGCTGATCGTCAGCGGCGCGCTCGATCGGCTGCCAGCGAGCTTGCGCATTTGTTTCGCGCATGGCGGCGGCAGCTTCGCGTTTCTTCTCGGCCGCTTGCAGAATGCGTGGGAACAGCAGCCGCTCGCCCGAGGCGCCGCACAATTTCCTCCGAACCATTATCTCAACAGGTTCTACGTTGATTCCGCGGTCTTCGATGAACGCACGCTGCAATTTCTCGTCGAAATCATGGGCCAGGACCGCGTCCTGCTCGGCTCCGACTTTCCGTTCCCACTCGGCGAAGAGCGCGTCGGCACCCTCATTCGCGGCAGCCGACTTACACTCGATGCAAAAGCGAAATTGCTCGGTGCGAATGCGCAAACGTGGCTCGACCTGCCGCAAGAACCAGCCGCGCCACCCATAGAGAAGGTAGCGCAAACAAATAATTCCTTCGGTTGTCCCGTGCGCGGATCCGCAGAGACCGCCGACCAGACAAGCAGAAATATCGACAACCGCACGGGCACCAAACTGACCTACAGCTCCTATCTCCAGGTTCCGGGACTTTTGCGTCTTCAGCATCCCGAATCCTCTCCCGAGCACCACGACGAATTGCTCTTCATCATCGTTCACCAGACCTACGAGCTTTGGTTCAAGGAATTGCTCCACGACCTCGACGCCGTCGTCGCGAACCTGCGCGCCACCTGCGAGAATCCCACTTCGCGCGACGGCGTGTACGAAGCCGCACGCCTACTGCGCCGCTGCACCGAAATCATGCGTGTGCTGGTCGAACAGTTCACCATCCTCGAAACGATGCTGCCCACGCACTTCCTGGCGTTTCGCGAAAAACTGGCCCCCGCCAGCGGCTTTCAGTCCGAACAATTCCGCGAACTCGAATTCCTTTGCGGTCTGAAAGACGAAAAAATGCTGCGCTACCACGAGCTAACCCCCGAAACGCACGCCATCCTCTTCCGCCGTCTGCGCGAAGATTCCTTGCGTGATGTTTTCTTTAAGTCTCTGGAAGCCCTGGGCACGTTAAAACCGTCAGCCGCCATGGCAACCGAAGAAGAAAAATTCCAAGCTCGCGCCAAGGCGATTCACGCCCTCTACCGCGACGAACGCAATCACCGCGACTGGATTGACGTCTGCGAGCGCCTCACCGAGTTCGATGAGCTCGTCGTCAGCTGGCGCCTTCGCCACATTCAAATGGTCGAGCGCACGATTGGCATTCGCATGGGCACGGGCGGCAGTTCCGGCTCGTCCTACCTGAAGCACACACTGGAAAAGAAATTCTTTCCTGAACTGTGGGAAGCGCGAACGTATCTGGAAGGATGATCGCTTGAGCCGCGATCCTGCCGCAATCCGTAAACCTTTGCACAACGCGCTGAACAGCTCCCACACCATAACGCTGGTGGGCGCAGGTCTCACCGGTCCGTTGCTTGCGATCTCGCTGGCTCAGCGGGGATTTCCCGTGCAGATTTTCGAGCGCCGCCCGGACATGCGCCGCACTGGCGCCAGCGCCGGCCGCTCCATCAACCTCGCCGTTTCCACCCGCGGCATTCATGCCCTGCGCGAAGCTGGCTTGTGGGACCGGATGAGCCGCATCATCATTCCCATGAAAGGCCGCATGATGCACTCCCTCGCCGGCGAACTCACCTTTCAGCCCTACGGCAAAAACGACGCCGAAGTCATCAATTCTATTTCGCGCGCCGACCTGAACGTCGCGCTGATGAATGCCGCGGAAGCCGAAGGCGTGAAGATTCGCTTCGGCGAACGCTGCACCGGAATCGATTGGACCTCCGGCGCCGCGCGGTTCCGCAACGAAGAATCCGGCCGCGAAACCACGCTAAATTCCGAAATCGTAATCGGCACGGATGGCTCCGCCTCCGCCATTCGCCAGGATATGCAGAAACTAGGCCACCTGAGTTTTTCACAGGAAACTCTCGACTACGGCTACAAGGAACTGACAATCGCCGCCGGCGCTGCTGGAAAGCATGCTCTCGAGCCAAACGCGCTGCACATCTGGCCGCGCGGCGCCTATATGCTCATCGCGTTGCCAAATATTGACGGCACCTTCGCCTGCATTTTGTTCCTGCCGTTCGATAGCCGCGAAAGTTTCGCGACCCTGGATACCGGCGAAAAAGCTCAGCACTTTTTCCAGGAGCGATTTGCTGATGTCGTTCCGCTGATGCCGCAGCTCCAGGAAAGTTACTCAGCCAATCCGACTGGTTCAATGGTCACCGTCAAATGCGCGCCGTGGCACGTGAATGGAAGGGCGCTGCTTCTCGGCGACGCCGCTCACGCCATCGTCCCCTTCTTCGGCCAGGGCATGAATTGCGCCTTCGAGGATTGCACCGTATTGCTCGAGCTGTTCGATCAGCACGGCCCGAGCTGGCCGAAGCTATTCCAGGAATTCGAGCATGCCCGCAAGCAAAATACGGACGCAATCGCGGACATGGCCCTGGAAAACTTCATCGAAATGCGCGATCGCGTCGCCGACCCTCGCTTTCTCTTCCGAAAGAAAGTTGAGCTCGCGCTCGAATCCAAATATCCGCACCATTTCGTCCCGAAATATGCGATGGTCACCTTTCATCGCGTCCCTTACTCGGTCGCATTCTCGCGCGGAAAGATTCAGGATCGCCTGTTGGCGGAATTATGCGATTCCATCTCTCGCATCGAAGATCTCAACTGGCAGAAGGCGGATCATTTAATTCATCGTGACCTGACACCGTTGGAGAATCTCTAAGTGCCCAGCGTCAAATTCGAAGTCGGCCGTGATTTCGCACAGGCGATGACCGTCGCGGACCCACTCGCGGCTTATCGCGATCGTTTTCATATTCCGAAAACACCCGCAGGTTCCGACTGCGTATATCTCTGCGGCCATTCCCTGGGCCTGCAGCCAAAATCCGCGCGCGCCTATATCGAACAGGAACTGCAAGACTGGGAGGGTTTCGGAGTCGAAGGCCACTTTCACGCCAGCAATCCCTGGATGCCCTATCACGAACTTTTAACTGCACCGACCGCCCGTCTCGTGGGCGCGTTGCCCGGCGAAGTCGTGGTGATGAACTCGCTCACCGTAAATCTGCACCTGATGATGGTTTCTTTTTACCGTCCCACGCCAAAGCGCCACAAAATCCTCATCGAATCCAGCGCCTTTCCGTCCGATCAATACGCCGTGCAATCGCAGATCGCCTTTCATGGTTACCATCCGGCGGACTCACTGCTCGAAATCGCTCCGCGTCCCGGAGAAACAAGCATTCACGCCGAAGATGTCGAAAAGTTGCTAACGGAAAAAGGTCAGCAGATCGCGCTGGTCCTCTTCGGCGGAGTGAATTACTACACCGGACAAGCCTTCGACTGTCAACGCATCACATGGGCCGCGCATGCCCAGGGTTGCGTCGCTGGTTTTGACATGGCGCACGCCGCAGGAAATCTGCAACTGCATCTCCACGATTGGAACGTCGATTTTGCCGTTTGGTGCAGCTACAAATATCTCAATGGCGGCCCCGGCTGCATCGCCGGATGCTTCGTCCACGATCGCCACGCACGGAATCAGGAACTGCCTCGATTCGCCGGCTGGTGGGGCCATGATAAAGGCAGCCGCTTCCAGATGCCCTCCAATTTCCAACCCATCGCCGGCGCCGAGGGTTGGCAGCTAAGCAACCCCTCCATCTTGTCCATGGCCGCGCTGCGCGCCTCCATGGAGGTCTTCGACGAAGTTACGATCGCGCGCCTGCGCGCAAAAAGCGAAATCCTGACAAGCTACCTCGAATTTCTCCTCGCGGCGCAGCCGAGCGAAGAGTTTTCCATCCTGACCCCGCGCGATCCCACACAACGCGGCGCTCAGCTCTCGTTGCAAATCAGAAAAGACGGCCGCGCCGTATGCGATCGCCTGGCGCAACAGGGAATCATCTGCGACTGGCGCGAGCCAGACATCCTGCGCGTCGCGCCCGTCCCGCTCTACAACTCGTTCACGGATGTCCACACCTTCGCGGATAAATTCCTGCTGGAAGTCAAATAGCAGCAATCGCAGAACGATTCAAGCTCTCGCGCCATGCCCGAATACGCGATTACCTGCGCTTAGCCTTCGTCCCATGAATCATTTCAATCGTGGCCTGACCCAACGCGCTCTCGCGATCCGTCAATCCAAACACAATATCGAAGTGATTCGTTCCGACAATCTCAAACGCCGAAACCGGAAATCCAGCCCGCACTAGCGCAGCAGCGTACGCGCGACTCTGCCTTTTGAATTCGTCGGTCTCGTTGTCGCCCCAGGCAACGATTGTTTTCACCGCTCGCCCCAACTTCAGCCGCAAAGGGCTCAGTGCCGCCACATCTGCGTTCGTCAAATGCAACGCCGCATCAATGTACGTCCCCATCAAAGGCTCAATATCGTAAATGCCGCTAAGCAGCACGCCGCCCGCGACAACATCGTCAGCAACTCCGTAGGCGGCCTGCCAACCCTCCACTAACAACATCGCGGCAAGATGCGCCCCCGCCGAACTGCCCGCAACATGAATTCGCCGCGCATCGAATCCCAGCGTCGCAGCTTGCCGATACAGCGAAGCAATCGCCCGCCGGCATTGCTCCACAATCGTTGCAACACTGGCCTGCGGCGCCAGAGTGTAATCTATCGCCGCGAACGCAATCCCATTCGCTACGCAATCCGGCGCAGCAAAAAGCGATTCGTCCTTCGAGTGTTCCTGCCAATAACCTCCGTGGATGAAAAACAGCAAAGGCGCATCGGTGGAGGCCGCAGGAAAATAATCGAATAGCTCATCTGCTCGCTCGCCCCAACGCAAATCCTTTTGGCAGCGTACCCGCGCCTTCGCATCCCGGCTGCGCGCGATATATTCATCCAGAAACGGTTTAATCGCGGTCACACACGTGCTCGGCGAATACTGGCGCTCGCGTTCGGCCAGAGGCCAGTTCCGCCAAGTCGAATTGTCGAATGTCATATGCAGGTCGAGTCCGCAAATCGGTTCGACCGAAACAATACTACAAGTCTGCCGCGGCGTTATGGAATCGCGCGCCGATTAACCAATCATCTGTGAGTGGTATTGAGCGGGGCGAGTTGAGCTAAGGAAAATGATGCGAGGGGGTAGCCGATAAACTACGCCCATCAAATACACGCTTCGTCCAGAACCATAGCCGCTCGCAGCGAAGCAGCAGAGGGATGGACCGCCTCTTCTTCCCCGGTGCGCAACCGTCCAGAAAAGTAGTAATACCAATAAATATCCGGCACCGCGCGCTGGCACAACCACGTACATCGCAAATTTGCCAGCAATTACCGTGCGGGCTGCTGCTGCGTCAAGCAATGCAACGTGCCAAATCCCCACACCAGATCCACCGCATGAATGCCGACTACCGCGCGCCCCGGAAATAATCCACTCAGAATCCCCAGCGCCACGCGATCATTGGGATCATTGAAAGTAGGAACCAGCACCGCCGCGTTCGCAATATAGAAATTCGCATAGCTCGCTGGCAGCCTCACGCCTTCAAAATGCAGCGGCGCAGGCATCGGCAGCTCTACCACTTCCATCTTGCTCCCATCTTCCAAACGCGCACTGCGCAAACGCTCCCGGTTTTCCTCGAGCGGTTTGTAATTCGCATCCTGTTGATTTTTCTCGCGGATCAGCACCACCGTGCGCGCATCCACAAACCTGCAGAGATCGTCCACATGCCCATGCGTGTCGTCACCCGCGATGCCCTTGCCCAGCCACACAACATTCTTCACGCCGAGACTTTCGCGCAGCACCGCTTCTGTGTCCTTCCGCGAAAATCCCGGATTGCGCGCCTGCCGCTTTTGGTCCAGCAAACATTCCTCGGTAGTGAGCACCGTGCCGCGTCCATTCACATCAATACTCCCGCCCTCCAGCACCACGCCACGCCCGCGGTAGCTCACCGGCACAATCCGATATTTCAAGCGCCGCGCTACCTGTCCCGGAATCGCATCATCTTTCAGCCAGTCTGGATAGCGCGCCCAGGCATTGAACCGGAATCGCGCAATCGCGGCTTCGGGCCGCGGTTTGGCACGCCTCACAAAAATCGGTCCGAAATCCCGCGTCCATCCACGATTGGTCGGAAATCGAAAGATCTGCACGCGCTTCAAATCCACGCCTATTCTTTTCAGAATGCCGCGCACGTGCTGTTCTTGCGCAGCCGAATTCACAAGGATGCGTACAATCTCGCCCGGCGCAATCTTGCGCACAATTTCGCCGTACACCCATTGAATCGGTTCCAGCTTATCCGGCCAGTCGGTGGGGTTGTGCGGCCAGCCGATCCACGTAGCTTCGTGCTTCTCCCATTCGGCGGGCATGGAAAAACCAAGAGCAGCAGGTGTCGTCCGTTCATTCATAGGCATAGGGTTTGTGCGAAGTGACGGTTTCAAGATTTGTCGTCGAGGAATCGCTGTTCGATGCCGTGATAAGCGTCAATGCGCCGGTCGCGCAGGAACGGCCAATTGCGCCGCACGTCTTCCAGATGCGCTAGGTCCACCGTGCCATACAAAATTTCCTCGCGATCGGTGGATGCCTCAGCAATCACCACTCCCTGCGGGTCGCACAAAAATGAGCCGCCCCAGAATTCCAGGCCGTCACCGCCCGCCGCGGGGATTTCGTGGCCCACACGATTCACGGCTGCAACATAAATTCCATTGGCAATCGCGTGCCCGCGCTGCACCGTGCGCCAGGAATCGCGTTGCGCCGCTCCATTCGATTCCTTCTCGCTGGGATGCCACCCAATCGCCGTCGGATAAAAAAGAATGCACGCACCGTTCAACGCCGCCAGCCGCGCGCCCTCCGGATACCACTGATCCCAGCAGATTAGCGTCGCGATTTTCCCTGCCTGCGTTGTGAAAGCGCGAAATCCTAAATCCCCCGGCGTAAAATAAAATTTCTCGTAGTACGCAGGATCGTCGGGAATGTGCATTTTCCGATAAACCCCCGCGATCTTCCCGTCCGCATCAATGATCGCCGCCGTATTGTGATACACGCCCGCTGCCCGTCGCTCGAATAGCGGCGCCACCACCACCACTCCCGCTTTTTGCGCCACGCGGCCCAGCGCCTCGGTCGTTGGCCCGGGCACCGCTTCCGCCAAATCAAAATTCGCCGTATCTTCCCGCTGGCAGAAATATTGCGACTGAAATAATTCCGGCAGGCACACTACCTGCGCCCCGCCGCGCGCCGCCCCTTCGATCTTCGCAGCAGCCCGCGCGAGATTTTCTCGCGGATCGGGGCTCACAGCCATTTGCACCAAACCGACGCCAAATTTTGTTTGCGCTGTCACGGTAAGAAAATCTACACGAATATTCGATGCGCGGCCACATGCAAAAGACGCTGACCCCGCACTGCGGCTAGCCCCGATTGCCCCGCCGCGATCCATACCGCGCCGCCCGACTCAACCCTTGCCTATCGATAACCCCCAGATGAGTCTCGGGGTTCACAGCAGGCATCGAATCCGGTAACATTAGACTCTAATAGAGCATGCCCAGAGTGACCGCTGTATAGGGCGAAAAGGGAAACACGAGAAATGGCAGTTCCAGTCTCGCAAATGTGGACGACGGCCTCCTACGTCATCAGCCAAAGGCTGAAGGGACGCAAGCACTACCCGTTCGTCCTGATGCTCGAGCCGCTTCTCCGCTGCAATTTAGCCTGCGCCGGATGCGGCAAAATCCAATATCCCGCGCACGTTTTGAAAAAGCAGCTCACCCCCGAGGAATGTTTCCGCGCCGTCGAAGAATGCGGCGCGCCTATGGTCAGCATCCCCGGCGGCGAGCCTTTGATGCATCCTCAGATCGCCCCAATCGTGGAAGGTCTTGTAGCGCGCAAGAAATATATCTACCTCTGCACCAACGCGCTGCTGCTCAAGGAAAAGCTGCACCTCTTCACGCCCAGCAAATATCTTTCCTTCTCCGTTCACATGGATGGCCAGCGCGAGGAGCACGATTTCGCCGTTTGCCGCGAAGGCACCTACGACAAGGCCGTCGAAGCGATCCAGCTCGCACTGCAGCGCGGCTTCCGCGTAACCACGAACACCACGCTCTTCGACGGCGCCGATGCGCAAAGCGTTCGCCATTTCTTCGACGATATGATGGATCTGGGCGTCGAAGGCATGATGCTCTCGCCCGGCTACACCTACGATAAAGCGCCCGACCAGGAACATTTCCTTAGCCGGAAAAAAACGCGCGAGCTGTTCCGCCAGATTTTGAGCAACCGCAGCGAACGCTGGCGCTTCAACCTCAGCCCGCTGTTCATGGAATTTCTCATGGGGAAGCGCAATTACAAATGCACGCCCTGGGGCATGCCCACCTACAATATTTTCGGCTGGCAGAAACCTTGCTACCTGCTGCAAGACGGCTACGCCGATACCTTCGAGGAACTCGTCCGCGAAACCGATTGGGACCGCTACGGCACCGAAAGCGGCAATCCCAAGTGCGCGAATTGCATGGTCCACAGCGGCTACGAAGCCAGCGCCGTGGACGATATGTTCGGCTCGCTCGGCGGATTCCTGCGCACTGTGCGCGCTACAATTTTCAATAAATACAAAGACCCTGACGCCATGGGCGGCGCCACGAAAAACTCTGGCAAAAACTCCGGCCAGCTCGTGCAGATCGCCATGTCGCCGAAGGCTTAGCGCTTCTACGAGCCATGTCGGATCCGCACACGTCCACCTCGCCTGAATCCCCCACGGAAGAACGCCTCGGCATCGTCCACGAAAATCTCGAAGGATGGATTCCCGCGCTCGCGTCAGTTTCTGAAATTCACGAAGCGCTCGAAAAGGCCTTCGACTATCGCGGCGATCTCACTATCACTCTGAAAAGCGGCCAGAAAATCGAAGGCTACATTTTCGATCGCAAAATCAAAGGTCCCGCTCTCTCCGATTGCTGCATCCGCGTCATGCCCAAGGATCAGCCGGGGAAACTCGCAATCCCCTATAGCGAAATCGCAGCCCTGGCTTTCACCGGACGCGACACCGCCGCCGGCAAAAGCTTTGCTGCCTGGGTAAAGAAGTACAACGAAAAGAAAGCCGCCGGAGAGAAGAACATCGGAATTGACGCGGAACCGCTCGACTAAGAGCCTCGATTACTGCGCAGTGCTTTTTTCACTGCGTTTGGCCTTCTGCTCCTGGTATTCCTTCCATGTCAGATAGACGATCACCGCATCAAAAACCGTCAGCCAGATCAGCGCCCACGAATGCGTGTGCGTGAAGCGACGCACCTGATACACCATGAAAGCGGAGAACACCACAATCGTCAGCGGGTACGCCCACATCCTGTTGAGCAAAAGGCAAATCACCAGCGCCAATTTAACCGCGCCGTGCGACAGCAAATAGAGTGACGCGAACGTGGTGCCGTTGTCGGCGAACCGCTGCGAAGCATTCAGCACATGCACTGCAAACGGATGATGCGGCGCATCCGCCAGCAGGTTTTCACCCAGCCCGCGCACGATATCGTTCATCTGCGACGGCTTTACGAACCACAACAGCAGGCCGGCGGCAATTTCAAGTAACGCACCCACGCCCTTCAGCGAGATGCCTACTTCAAACGATTGATGGAGGATAGACTTGCGCTGCATGATTTGTTGGTTGCTACGAAGAATGGCGCTCCAGCATCGCCAACTGCTCCGCAAAATGTTCGCGCCAATCCAGCGGCAGCGCTTCCAGCTGTGTCACGCGCCGCAACAAAGCACGATCTGTTCCGCCATTGAAAAGTTTGTTGATGTCGCTCACCGTAACGCCGTTCGTATCTTCCTGCAGGCGCTCGATCGCATCGCCCGCGGCGACCAGCCCTTCCTCAATCACCGAAACATAAAATCCCGAACGCCCGCTCTGCAGAAACCGCTTCAAGATATCATCCCGCTGAAATTTCGCCGCCAGTTTGAAGCACGGCACCCGCGGTTGCGTAACCTGAACCATAGCCTTGCCGATCCGCAACATGTCGCCAATGTTCGTGTCCGCCTCATCCAGTCCTTCGGTCGTGAGATTTTCTCCGAATTGTCCCCACGGCAAATCCATCTCGGGTAATTCTTTACTCCAAAACTCATAGTGCTCCGACGGATATGCGTACACCGCCTTGTGCAGGCCGCCATGTACGGACAAATCCGCCTGCCGGTCTCCGTCCAAATCCAGCGTGCGCATCATTACTGGCCCATCCACTGGCTTCTTGAAAATCCCGGTGTTATACGTCTGGCCCTTCCACGCCACCAGCCGCGGCAACGCCACATTTACGGAGAGTACTTTCATTTCTTCTCTCTCTGCTTGTTCGGAAACGCGTTCCAGTGCTTCGCGCTTCGCTACGCCAGCTCAATGTTCGCACAACTTTCGGTTTTACAGTCACGCTTGGAACCCAGCGGCGCGACCGTCGCTGTTTGATGCTCGCCGCTGCACCTTCGCTTCGCGTCTTCACAGTTAACATTCTGATGGGAAGCTTGCGGGCGATGTCGCGCCGCTCCCCACCTCGCGCGGACTTGCCGATTTCCTAAATGAACACGATGCGTAATTCTTTTTCTTGCGGCCGTCGTATTCGCTGTATGTTTGTCCTAGTTTCCTTCTCTCTTGGGGCGTGCCGGCCATGAAAAGGCTCAGCTTTCTGGTATCGCTTATCACCAATGATAATGATTTCCAAGTCGAGCAGGCGCGGGCCGCCGAAGCCACCGCGCAGCGTCTCGGCGTTGATGTAGAGATCATCTACGCCGGCAACGACTCCATAAATCAAAGTCAGCAATTATTGAACGTAATTCAAGGGGACACTGCGAAGCATCCCGACGCGATTATCTTCGAGCCGGTCAGTGGCACCGCTCTGCCTCATGTGGGCCGCGCCGCCGCCGCTGCGGAGATCGCCTGGGTGGTGCTCAACCGCCAGGCCGATTACCTCGCGGATCTTCGCCGCACCAGTCACGCGCCCGTGTTTTGCGTCAGCTCCGATCATTTGGAGGTCGGCCGCATCCAGGGCCGCCAGCTGGCTGCACTGGTTCCACAAGGTGGCGCCGCATTATTTATTCAAGGCCCATCAGACACTGCAGCGGCCGTGCAGCGCAGAATCGGTATGCAGGAAACCATGCCGCGCAACATCAAGCTCATCGCTATGAAAGGCCAATGGACTCAGGAGAGCGCGTTCAACGCCGTGTGTTCCTGGCTGCGCCTGTCCACTTCAGACAAACTGCCGATTGACGCGGTAGTTGCGCAAAACGATGCGATGGCTCTCGGCGCCAGAAAAGCACTGCAGGAACAATCGAACGCCGCGGTCCGCGATAAAGTCATGAGCTTGCCGTTCTTGGGTTGTGATGGTCTCGTCAATACCGGCAAGAAGCAGGTCGCCAACGGCAGCCTCGCGGCAACTGTTGTAATTCCGCCCAACACAATTCTCGCGGTTGAAATGGCGTTCAAAGCCTTGCAGGAAGGTGGCGCGCGTCCGTCCGAACTCGCCTTGACTCAGCCCGTATCGTTTCCGCAGATCAATGAGCTCTCCGCGAAGCGTACTGAAAATAGAAGCACGCTGACGATGTAGGTAAATCTGCGGATCTCACGCGTTCTCCTCAATATAAATACACCGCCAGTGCGAGCACTCAGCTGCGTAAGAATCCCACAGCCCCGAAAATTTCCACAGATTCAGCCCCCAATTAATTTTGCATTACAGCTTGACACTTTGACACCTGTTCGGTAGTATCGGGGTTCGTCTGTAGTCCTTCCAGCTGGCCTGGATTGACCTGCTCTTTGACAATCGGATGATACATGCCAGAACCCGTTTGGTTACGGTTCGTGCGCCGGGTGTACCGGTGTACGTACCACATTTGAGATAACCGAGCGATTTAAACAGTTCGTTCCCATCCGTGGCGTTTCGATGCGAATCGACAACGCACACGAGTGGAAACACCAGATTTCAAACGAGAGTTTGATCCTGGCTCAGAGCGAACGCTGGCGGCGTGCTTAACACATGCAAGTCGAACGCGCAGCATTCTGTAGCAATACAGGGTGTGGGCGCGTGGCGAACGGGTGCGTAACACGTGGATAACCTTCCTTCAGGTGGGGAATAACCCAGTGAAAATTGGGCTAATACCGCATAACATGACGATGCCACATGGTGTTGTCTTCAAAGCCGCAAGGCGCCAGAAGAGGGATCCGCGGCCGATTAGCTTGTTGGCGAGGTAATGGCTCACCAAGGCATTGATCGGTAGCCGGACTGAGAGGTTGGCCGGCCACACTGGAACTGAGACACGGTCCAGACTCCTACGGGAGGCAGCAGTGGGGAATCTTGCACAAT
This sequence comes from uncultured Acidobacteriota bacterium, assembly GCA_963790855.1. GTDB lineage: Bacteria > Acidobacteriota > Terriglobia > Acidiferrales > UBA7541 > Palsa-295. The sequence goes on along the minus strand of CAWBPZ010000010.1, from coordinate 649,203 downwards.
GGACGAAAGTCTGATGCAGCAACGCCGCGTGGGGGATGAAGCTTTTCGGAGTGTAAACCCCTTTCGACCCGGAAGAATGCCCGCAAGGGCTTGACGGTACGGGTATAAGAAGCCCCGGCTAACTACGTGCCAGCAGCCGCGGTAATACGTAGGGGGCCAGCGTTGCTCGGAATTACTGGGCGTAAAGGGTCCGTAGGCGGTGTGGCAAGTCGGGAGTGAAATCTCTGGGCTTAACCCAGAGGCTGCTTCCGAAACTGCCATGCTAGAGTGTGAGAGAGGCGAGTGGAATTACGGGTGTAGCGGTGAAATGCGTAGATATCCGTAGGAACATCCGAGGCGAAGGCGGCTCGCTGGATCACAACTGACGCTGAGGGACGAAAGCTAGGGGAGCAAACAGGATTAGATACCCTGGTAGTCCTAGCCCTAAACCATCAGGACTTGGGGTGTGCCCTGTACGGGGCACGTCCCGTAGCTAACGCGTTAAGTCCTGCGCCTGGGGAGTACGGTCGCAAGGCTGAAACTCAAAGGAATTGACGGGGGCCCGCACAAGCGGTGGAACATGTGGTTCAATTCGACGCAACGCGAAGAACCTTACCTGGGCTTGAACCGCACAGGACCATCTTTGGAAACAGAGACTTCCCGCAAGGGACCTGTGTAGAGGTGCTGCATGGCTGTCGTCAGCTCGTGCCGTGAGGTGTTGGGTTAAGTCCCGCAACGAGCGCAACCCTTACTCATAGTTGCTACCCGCAAGGGAGAACTCTATGAGGACTGCTCCGGATAACGGAGAGGAAGGTGGGGATGAGGTCAAGTCAGCATGGCCTTTATGTCCAGGGCTACACACGTGTTACAATGCGCGCTACAGAGCGTTGCAAACCCGCGAGGGGGAGCTAATCGCACAAAAGCGCGCTCAGTTCGGATTGCAGTCTGCAACTCGACTGCATGAAGCCGGAATCGCTAGTAATGGCGCATCAGAACGGCGCCGTGAATACGTTCCCGGGCCTTGTACACACCGCCCGTCACATCACGAAAGTGGGCTGTACTAGAAATCGCCGAGCCAACCGCAAGGAGGCAGGCGCTCAAGGTATGACTCATGATTGGGGTGAAGTCGTAACAAGGTAGCCGTAGGAGAACCTGCGGCTGGATCACCTCCTTTCTAAAAGAAAAGGGAGTACGACTCGCCATCGGCGAGTACGGCTCTCCACCGGTTCCTTCGTGAACCGGGTTCGGCTCTCAAAGCCCGACGGGTTCTGGTAAGTCTCATCCGATAAAGTCAAACGAGTTCGCTGCAGGCAAACGCAAGCCCCGTTCCGCGACCGCGGGACGGGGCTTTCTGTTTTTGCGAGGAAGGTTTTTTGACTTTGCAGCGGCGCACTTCAGTGCGCCATTCGTGACGCGACAATCGCCCAAGCTGTAACGTTCAGCCCGCCGCCACTCGTTTGTGTCGAAGAAGAACTCGACCCGCTCGTCGAACCAGAACTGTCGCCCGCGCTGAATTGCTCCAGGTCCGCTTGCAGTGCCGCAAACGCCGTCTGCGCGCTCGAAAGATTTCCCGCCTGCAGCGCCGACGAGAGCGAATTCAGCGCCGACGAAATCTGGCTCGCCTGCTGCCCGCTTCTGCCGCCACCGTGATGGTGATGATGATGTGCCGGGCTTGCCCCTTGCTGTTGCTGCTGAAAATCTTGCTGGATCGTCGCGTAATCCTGTTGCGCGCCGGAAAGGTTGCCATCCTGCAGGTCCTGCGCCAACGCCGTAAACGCCTGCGCGATCGGGTTCGAACTGTTCGCCGTCGCGGCCGTCGTCCCCGTCGTAGTCCCGTTCTGCGCGATCGGAAAATTCTGTGAGAGCGTCGCGTAATCCTGCTGCGCCTGCGTTCGATTCCCAGCCTGTAGATCCTGCCCCAGTTGCTGAAACTCGCTCTGTATCTGTTGAAATTTTCCCTGCGGGCTTCCATTCTGCGCGCTGTGCATGGCAGTCGATAGAGAACTCAGCGCTGTATTCGCGATGCTTGATATTGACATCCTTCACCTCAGATAAAGGTCTTGTGCAACCACCTCCGTGTTCCGATTCGATACAGCCCGGCTGCCGCAGCATATGACGAGGAGATCAGCCCGCAGAGATTTCGCGTGCGTAACGCGGCTACCATTCTCATCGGCAGGCTATCCCACGGCTTCGATGCAGTCGGAAAAGCCTGTCCCTTGTGAACCTTTCATGTGCAAAACGCCAGCCAGAGCGGCGTTTTATGACGTATTCGTTGCGCTGCGGAGAGCAAGCTAGTTATGGCGCACGAGGTGAGTGGGAGGTCTGCCGATGATGAACGACTAGGAAAGAATCTCCACGGGATGCAATCAACACGCGGCAGATATTTCCGGCGGACGAACTCACTTCCGAAGAAAAGCTGTAACTCCGCAGTCTATTCGACGACGATCGAATACTTCGCTGTCTTCACCGCTTTCGCATCTTTCTCGAATGGCCGCACGTACTCAAAGTTCAGCTTCACCGCGCCTCTTCCCACAGTTTCAAACGTCCACACCTCTTCACCAGGCGCGCCCACAGCCCCCGAATCGGCCGCGTGATACTCGTCGCCGACCTGCTTCAGCGTCGTCGGATCAATCGGCGCAGCCAGTCGCCAGCTGTAACCAGTCGTGCGGTTGGCGGCCAGCGTTATCGAAAATTGTTTGCCCGCCAGCACACGTATTTCCTCCACTCCGCCCGCTACGTCGAATCCGCCTGATTTCGGTGCAATTTGGTCGGCCTGCGGAGCGGCTCCTGGCACGACCTTCGCCACTCTCGCGGCTTGGAAATTTCCTCCCGTGTCAAAAGTGAAGCCCACCGTAGCCGTACCAATTTCCGCGCAAGCATGGCAGCCGTCGCGCAGCAAATACTGCACCATAAACGACTGCGTTCCCCAACCCGTTGACGTCACCGTAGGCAATTGGACGTCGAAGCGATCGCCAGGCCACACACTAATCTTCGGGTACTGCTCGGCGAGCGCCGCGTAAGCCGCGTTCTTCCTCAACTCCGCATCCACCGTGTAGCGCTCGTCGTCCACATCAATCGGCGAAGGGTTTCCATTCACCAGCAGCACGCCCTCCAACTCATTCGCGCGAAACGCATACTCGATGTAAGCCACGTCCACGCGCTCTGCTCGCCGCAACGCCCGTAGGTAAACGACTCCCATCGTGCCCGCCAGGCTTTCCGCGAATGCCATCGCCTCGGGCGACGCACCGGCGGCCTTCATCTCATTCAAAAAACATTTCTCAATGTGCGTGGCATCCGCTTCCCCGCATTTCTGCCGGATAGTGGCAAGCTCCTCCGCAGGCGGGTTCCAAACCGCCGCGGCGCCAACGCGCGTTACCGCATGCGCCGCCGTCTTCGCCGCTTCCTGCGCCACAGCCGAAGATGCCGCGGCGCACAGCATCGCCAGAACAATCCAGGTCCGGATCATGTTGCTCCTGCGGGCAAAGAACTTCCGCTCGCGCTCACCTTAAGCGAGAACCACTCAAAAAGTGAAGAACGATTTTCAAGCCTGCCGCGCTAAGCGGCCGCCCCATGCCAAACCCATGCGCCACTCTACGTTCGCGCAAAAAAATGGGGCGGCCCCGCAGCCCGCCCCATCGCATCTCGACTCACGAAAATAACGGCAAAAGCCCTCTACTGCGCAGCCCCCGGCACCCAAACCTGATCCGCGCTGGAAATATCTATGTCGCGCAGCTCGGTCTTGATGCGGAACGATCGCAGCTCGCCCTTCCCCTTCGTAGGCCGCTTGGCATTCCAGCTCAAGAAATATTGATTCTTCAAAATGGTGTCCAGCTGCTCCAGGAAAGGCGCAAACGCAATCGGCGTCTGCAATCCCTGGAAGAAAGAATACCCGCCAGTCTTGTCCGTGATCTGTGCCAGGTTGCTCTGTCCGTAACTCACGCGGAACGAGTTGTGACCCGCACGGCCAACTCCCGAACAATACAGCGTGTGCAGAATCACGCCCGCCTTTTCCGCCGCCACATACGTGTTCTGGATGTCCGGGCTGAATGGGTCGCCGCGGAAGCGATCGATTCCGTCAGCGATCAGCAGAATTTCGCGCCGCACGCCAGGGGTCTGCGGCCATACCTTAATCAAGCTCATCGTCGAAAGATAAATGCTTGAATAAGCGCCAAAATTTCCGAGTGGCAGACGCAACGTCTTGGCCACCGCGTCGTGGTCATTGCTAAACTGCGAAGCCGGCTGCACTCCCCCGTTGCTCGCATAAAAGACGCCGATGCCGGTCGTCCTGGGTTGGCCCACGATGAACGACTTGATGTCGCTGAGCTGATTGCCCAGGTCGGTCGAGCTCGCCTCGTCAATCACGATCGCCAGTTGCAGCAGGGCCTTCTCGCCTTGCGCTGGCGTCCACCCGGTCACGTCTCGCTTATCCTTGCCTTCATACACTCCGATGTCATCTTTGCTGATAGCCGGCGGCGCCGTGAATTTCGGCCCCAGCACCGTGACAACCGTCGTTACCGGTGCAGTTGCCGGAGTTTGAGCCTGCGGCGCTCTTCCTACTGCAAAAAATGCAGCGACCACCAGAACACTTGCGACAGCCCAGCCCGATTTGTGCATTGCAATCTCCTAGCTTGACGGGTTTACTCCCTGCTTCGCACTTGCGTGGGATAAACAGGACGGCAGGAGTTCCGCCAGATTCCGCAACTCTAGTAAGCGAGCCGCTATCTGTCAAGACCCGCAACCCGTGCGCCAGCAGCAGGAAGGAATTTCAATACACGAGGCTAAGATGTTTGCGCCGCTCGAGCCACTCTTCATTGTTGAAGATTTTCGGCGTCAGCTCGATCAGCCGCGGCAACATGTTGAACACCGCCACAGGACCCCACTCCGCCCCCTTGCGCGTGCGAAATCCTTTGCGGTTCAGTTCTTCGGCCACTTTCACCAGAGAAATATCCTGAATAATCAATTCCATCATCGAAAGCAAGAATTGCATCTCCGCGGGATTCTGCTCCAAATGTTCGCAGTCACCCGCGACGCGCAGCCCGAATGGCGCCTCCTCCAGACTTGGCGGCACCTCAACCGAAACCGCAGCAGGAACCGCAGCAGCCGCGCGCTCCCACTCCACCGCAACCAATTTCCACCCAGCCAGCTCGCGCTGCTTCACATAAGCCGCGTCCAGCGGTCTCTGCAGCGATTCTCGAACGCGTTCGCTATCGGCCATGCTCCCTCCTAAGCTATGCAATTTCGGATCTCAGCGCGTAGGCTTGCTCGGGCCACCCTCTCGCCTCGAAGACACTCTCCCCGGGAAATGTTGCTCACAATTCTGCAATTCTTGGGCCTCTGCTGCGCGGAACGAAATTCCTGTCGCGTAAGAAGTTAGCCCGTGGCGCTCTCCCGGTGTGCCCGGCAACTGCCCGCTTCTGGGACCGCCTTGTCGCTGAAGCGGACAAGCTCCCCGCGCGAAAAGGGTCCCGACCAGATGTCGAATCCTGCGCACAATCAAGCCGCTCTGTCGTAATATGTGTCCGCCCAGTTCACCTGCAGTTCCCAGGTACATCCCAATTCCAATCTTGGTGGGGGAAATGATGAAATGTAGACAATTTCTGGCAATTTTCGCTGGCGCTCTGGCTATCGTATCCGTGACATCGGTAGCCGGCGCCGATACCGTCGCACTGAAAAACGGCGACCGCCTCACCGGAACGGTGGAAGTCTCCGACGGCAAAGACGTCACCCTGAAGACCGACTTCGCCGGTGAAATCAAAATCCAGTGGGCCGCCGTGCAGGAGCTGAAAACCGATAAGCCGATTTACGTCGTGACCCCGGACAAGAAAACCGTCAGCGGCACGGTCTCGACCGAGGGCTCAAACCTGGTAGTCCACACTGCGAATAACGGAGCCGTTCAAGTCCCGCTCGCGCAAGTAACCGTCGTCCGCTCCTCCGACGTGGAAACTGCCTATGAGAAGAGCCTCCATCCTAGTCTAATCGAGGCCTGGAAAGGCGGCGTGAACCTGGGCTTCGCCATCGCCCGCGGCAATAGCGAAACCACCAACCTCACGACTGGGTTCAATGCCGACCGCAAGACCTCCAACGACGAGATCACCCTGTACGAAGCTTCGTTGTACACCTCGAATGATCAGCCGGGCGGCAGCGTAATCGCCAATTCCATTCTCGGCGGCGCGAAGTACGATCGCAACGTCAGCAAGCACTTGTTCGTGTTTGTTAGCGCCGATTACACGCATGACGCGCTCCAGGATCTGAACCTGCGCCAGATTTACAGCGGCGGCTTGGGCGTGCACTTGATCAGCACTCCCAACACCACCCTGGATGTTCTTGCCGGTGTGAACTACACGCGTGAAACCTACGGCGGTGGCGCCACCTACGTGGATCGGAATCTGGCCGGCATCACGCTCGGCGAAGACTTCATGCACAAGTTCGGAAAATCCACCACGGTCACCGAAGTCTTCTATTTCTATCCCGATCTCAGCAACACCGGTGAATACAGATTCGCCCTCGACGCGGCTTCGGTCACCAAGATCAACAAGTGGCTCGGCTGGCAGACCACGCTTACCGACCGCTACGTCACCAATCCGCCCATCCTCGGAACAAAATCTAACGACATAATTTTTTCCACCGGCATCAACGTCAGCTTCGCGCACTGATCAAGCTCTGCTTTCCGTGGCTTGCGATGAAGCTTTAGCAGCAGCTTCGATGATCTAAACCAAAAGAGCCGCTCCGGAAAAAATCCGGAGCGGCTCTCTGTTTTTCGAACCTGTATTATCAAAACTTATTTCTGCCGCCTGCCAAGCCAGCGGCCCATTTTATTCTTCCAGTAGCGCTCGGTACACACCGCCGCCCAGCGCTCCTCCGATCAACGGCGCCAGCCAGAACAGCCACAGTTGTTTGATCGCCCAGCCGCCCACGAACACGGCCGGTCCGGTGCTGCGCGCTGGATTCACGGAGAGATTCGTCACCGGAATTCCCACCAGGTGGATTCCCGTCAAGCACAACCCAATCGCAATCGCCGCGAACCCCGCTGGCGCCCGTCGATCCGTGGATCCCATCACCACCAGCAAAAATACAAAAGTCAGCACAATTTCGGTAACCAGGCAAGCCGTCAGCGAATATCCGCCCGGCGAATGTTCGGCGTACCCGTTGGAAGCAAATCCGCCCGCAAGCGAGAATCCATCTTTTCCAGACGCGATCACGTACAGCACCCCTGCCGCCGCAATGCCGCCAGCCACTTGCGCCACAATGTAAGGGAATCAAGTCCGAAGCCGGAAAGCGTTTGCCCACTACCAAGCCGAATGAAATTGCCGGATTCAGATGGCCGCCCGATATATGACCGAGCGCGTGCACCATCACCACTACTGTTAACCCGAACGCCAGCGCTACTCCCAGAAATCCGATGCCCAGTCCCGGATACGCCGCCGAAATCACCGCGCTGCCACATCCTCCCAGCACCAGCCAGAACGTTCCGAAGAATTCCGCCGCCGCCCGTTTTCCCAGTGTTACTGCCATTGCACGCCTCCTTAACGACAAGCCTTGTCAGCGTTATAGCATAGGTTTGCGCGAACGACGCTTCCAGGTCCATTGGCAAAACTAACAGGACTAAGTGCTTGGCAGCGCGACTGTGGGACTGATGCCGGACACGAAACCAGAGCCTCTGCGCTGCTCAGTTAGCCACAGCTTTCGGCAGGTTCCAGTGCTGCCACACGCTCACCAGCCGCAGCAAAAAACAAAACGCACCGCCCACGATCGCAGCCAGCGTCGGCGAAAACCGCAATTTTCTGCACACGATCAGCAACGCCGATCCCGCCAGCGCTGCTGTTGCGTACACTTCCGCGCGCAGCACCAGTGGCACGCGCGCCAGCAAAATGTCGCGCAGGGTTCCTCCGCCCACCGCCGTCATTCCGCCCAGCAAGATCGCGATGAACGGATGCACGTTGAAATCCAGCGCCTTCTCCGTCCCCGCCACCGCAAACAGCGCCAATGCCGCCGCGTCCAGCGCCACCAGCACCGGTCCGGGAATCCCCAGCACATAACGATGCAGGAAAAAAACGATCGCTCCGCCCGTGAAGGCCATCGCCGCATAGCGCCAGTCGCGCAGCGAAGCCGGCGGCGTCGCTGCAATCAGCAGATCGCGAATAATTCCGCCCGCCAGCGCCGTCGCAAATGCCAGCACCATCACCCCCAGCAGATCCAGATTGCCCGCGATAGCAGCCGTAGCCCCCTCAATCGCAAACAGCAGCGTTCCGGCCATATCCACCGCAAAAAGCAGCTTGTTGTCGCTCTTATTCATCATCCCCGAGTGCCCATCCGCTCCCTCGAAATCCACGGCCAAACTATCACGAATCGCAACCTACCGCAGCGGCGGGAGCCCCCTCCGAGCCCCCTCGTCGGGTTATCAGTTGCGAAGCATCATTTGTGGGCGCGCGTTGGCCGCAGGTGGGGGGCTATGCTATAAGTACGAGTCCGCTTATTCTGAGGAAATTGTGCCGTTTATAAATTTTCCCGCTCGCGAAATTAACTGCAAGCTCGTTTACTACGGTCCCGGCCTTGGCGGGAAGACCGCCAACTTGCAGTGGATCTACGAGCACACCGGAGTGAATCAAAAGGGAAAGATGGTTTCGCTCGCCACCGAAACCGATCGCACCCTTTTCTTCGATTTTCTTCCGCTCGATCTCGGCACCGTGCGCGGCTTTCGCACGCGCTTTCATCTCTACACAGTGCCCGGACAGGTTTTCTATGAGGCCAGCCGCCGCCTTATTTTGAAAGGCGCCGATGGCGTCGTCTTCGTCGCGGATTCGCAGGAAGAGCGCCTCGACGCCAATCTCGAAACGCTGGACAACTTGCGCGAGCATTTGAAAGATCACAATCTCGACTTCACCTCGATCCCCTACGTCCTGCAACTCAACAAGCGCGACCTCCCCAACATTCTCCCCGTCGCCGATTTGCAGAAACATCTCCTGGTAAAAAACGAGCCTACCCTCGAAGCCGTAGCCGTAACAGGCCAAGGCGTCTTCGACACCCTGAAAGAAGTAGCCAAACTAGTCCTTGCTGAACTAAAGAAGAACGCGTAGGCGCTTTAGTACTGGTGGAAGGTAACTTCTACGGTCTGGACCACCGCTGCTGGTTTGCCGTCAGGTCCTGTTGCAGGTCTAAATTCCCAGTCTTTGATCGCTTCGATCGCTCGCTGATCCAACCCACAGGGAAGCGCTCGCTGCACCGATATTCTCTGCGCTTTCCCATTTGCACCTATCACGGCGGAAAGTGTCACGGTGCCCGAGACTTTGGCTCTTACGGCCGCATTGGTAAATTGAGCCTGCCCGCAATGTATACACTCGGGATAAGAGTATCCGCCCTTTCCAGACACGGCCGCGGGGATTGTCGTCTTCGAATTTTCATCGCGCACCCACACCGTCTTGTCTTCCTCAAAAATAGCCTGCGTACCAACCGCAGGATTTGATTTCAGCGTTTCCATCGCGGGAGTCAGCGGGGTGATGATTCTTTTGCCCCCAATTCCATCGCCTTCGGTGGGAGGTTCGATGCCTAGGTCAAGAACCATGTTCTCGGGCGCATAATAACAAGCGACGATGGAGCGATTCGAAAGCGCTCCGATTGGCAACTTGTGATTCGCGATCGCCGTCTCAATGTCACCGTGATCTAACACTGTGAAATTACGCGCTTGCTCCCGCAGGGCTTGAGCAAAATTCTGTGCCAGGATCACTGCAAGCTCACTATCCGGGTCGTGCGGCTCCTCAAAATCAGTAACGACAACAGTCGTGTGCGTCGAGCCCGCCGAAGCCTTCTCAATTGCTCCAGCGGCCTCTGCCGCGAGCTGCTTGAAATCGTAGAGCTCCTGAGCACGCGCGCTGCGAGCTATCATGAACACAGAAACGCACACGAAAAGTCCAAGCAAGGGAAGCCGTCTCAAGAAGTGAGCCGCAAAATATTCGGGCGAGCTCATTGCCAATCCGCGACGTCGTTTGTCCGCGGGGCGTTACGCGTGCGCCACACCGCCGCGAAACGCAGCTACAGCCTTGCCTTCATCCGTAAACGTAGGAATGGACTGTATCAACCGCGTAAGCTCCAGAACTTCGCGCACATGTCCGGTGGGATTCAGCAATTTCAATCCGCCGCCCTGCCGCTCCAGCGTCACAAAAGAACGCACCAGCGTGCTGATCCCCGAGCTATCCATCTGCGAGACGGCAACCAAATTCACGATCACTTCCGACGGGCCCGCTTCGGCAAACTTGCGCAATTCAGCACTCAGCGAATCGTTGCTCGTCCCAATAATAATCCGCCCCACCAAATCCATAATGACGACGTTGCCCGATTTTCGCGTCGATATTTGCAGGCCCATGTTGCCCTCCCAGGCCGCGCTCGCGACCCTGCTCTCCTACACCGTTCACCAGGCAGAAGGTCCGCCCGTTTTTACCACCGACAGCGCCAAGCAGTCCCGCCATTTCCCCGGCGCAGCTAAGTGGCCGCATTATAACCCTTTCGGCAGTTGCTAAAGCAAGTTCTGCGCGCACTGCAAGACACAAAAGAGCCATCGTCGCAGCGCACCAAAGAATCCGCGCGTGCAGGTCTTGACCTTGTAGCGGCCGGTTCAAGTTCATAGAACTGGGCAGCATTTGGTTTTGAGGTTGGTGCGGAACCCGCAGAGCGCCATGCCGCACCCCGACCCAACAAGTCGCAGGCCTGCCTAGGATGGCATTCGGAGCGGCGCACTTCAGTGCGCCCTTGGCAGCGTGCCAACCGCCGCAATCGGCCCGCGCGCGACTGTATCCCCATGAATCAAAGGGTATTCCGCAAGAGTCCTACAGATAAAAACGGGAGGCGGATGCCAGGTAGCATCCACCTCCCGGGGTGGGTGGGGTTGTTGCTAGAGCGTCTCAGAACCGGCTTGCGTGTGGAGAGCCTGACGCCCTGGCAATCCAGCGTTTCCGCCGGAATCCACTGTTGTAAGATTCCTTATCACGCCCAGAGAAACGGTGTCAACTCCATTTGGCGCCTGGCCACCGCCCGCCGGCGATTTTCACATTCCGCGCTCCGCACCGCCACACGAACTTGTTCACGCGCAAATCCAGAAAAGCGTCCCTTGCCAGCCGGCGCACACCCAAAGCTCGCGGAGTTCTACAAGGCCGTCATCGGTAGAATCACGAAAAACTTGACCGTCGCTGCAAACCGAAGCCCCCGCCCATCCCGGTCTTCAGCCCGGCAAAACTGCCCACCACCTGGCAAACTTTCACCTCACCAATAGACAACCGCACCGCGCCCGCCCCCCAACACTTCATGCCCAAGAATTCACCCAAACTCCAATCACTGCAAGCCGGTGCCCCGCCTCTCGCTTTTTGAACGCCGAAGTTCCTGCCTCCGCGTTCTTGAGTTCGTAGCGACGCACTGCAGTGCGCCATTGCAAACGCACCTACCCTCAATTTTCGCTTGGCTTCACTGCATGCGTGGGAACCGCGTCTGAAAGGAAGAAAATCCTTGTAGGTCGTAGCCTTAGCCACGAAAAAACGCAGAAAAATGACGGGAGCATCAGCCGCCGAACTACGATTTTGATGCCGAGACGCCGGCCGCTAAATCACTTCCCCGGCTCAGCCTGCTGCGGCGGATGACTCAAAAAATACTGCGTCATCCCCGCGGATAGCTGCTGCAATCCCGCCGTCACGTTCTTGTCCATCGCCTCCACGATCGCCGGCACCGTCTTCTCCGCCACCGGTTCATCGTGGGTATAGATCTGGCTCCATACCGTCGTATGCGCTGTCGGATCGTACAACTCCAGCTGAATCGTGAAACGAGCCAACAACTCCGGCTGGTCCACGCCGTACATCGCGTACAAGTGCCCGCGCACCACGTACTGCCCGCGCACGTTGCTGGTAACTCTAGATACAGCCCGGTATTGTCCCGAAGCCCGCAGTATCGTCACCAGCATGTCCTGCACCATGTCCGCTGCAGGTTCTGCCCAGCGATCGTATTCATACGTGCCCAGCTGCACCGGTCCCGATCCGTACACCAAGCGGTCGTCATGATAAAGATGCGAGGCCGTCATTCGCGCCACCAGCAGCGCCACGGGTATTTGCGCTCCGGCGGTATTCGCCGGCGCAGGGTTCACATCCAGCACGTAATATTTGACGGGGCGCGCCGCGCCGCATCCAGCAATCAGAATCGTCAGCATCAGGAGTGCGCTACATTGCGTGCGACGGCTCAACACTCTTCGCTCCTTCTCGCGTTGCTTCTTCGCGTCGTTGCCTGTCTCTTCCTGCAAACGAATTCTCCCGCCGCCCGCCCTCATGCTCCACTATTTCGGCGGCGCTTCCCCCGGCTTATGTGGCTTGGTATCGGCCGAGCGCAATATCGAATAGGGCCGCGTCTTGATGGATTCGGTAAACGAATTCAGATTCTCCGTAACGTGGCGCAGGTTATCGATAATCTCGTCCAGATTTTCCTGATTGCTCGTCACCGTATCGTTCAACGACGCCACAATCGAATTCACATTCACCAGCGCCTTGCGCAGATCAATAATCGCCTGCCGTATGTCCGCGCGATTTTCCGTCAGCATCCCGTCCAGATGCTGCAGCGTTTGATCCGCTTGGTCCGAAGTCTTCTGGAAGCTCGCGATCACCGGCTTCAGGTCGGCCGTCGCATCATTGATATGATTCAGCGTCGAGTGCACCAGCGGCCGGTCCTCTTGCAGCATGCCGCGCAGGTTGCTCAGGCTCGCGGAAACATTGTCGCGGTTCTGGTCGTTCAGCAGGTCGTTCACCCGGTCGAGCGTAACCTTCAACTCCACCACTCGCGAATTCAGGTTCTTGATCAACTCGCTTGCCTGCGGCGTCAGCGCGTTGATGCTCTCCGCAATGTCCGAAAAACTGGTCGGTTCCTTCGACTTCAGCACCGCATCCCGCTGCGCCCGCGGCGCCGCCGCCGAGCCGGCCAGAATTTCCAGAAAATTTTCACCCAAAGGACTGGTGCTCGTCACCACCACCGTGCTATCCGTTTTCACCGGGATATTCGGCTTCGCCGTGAAATCCACTTCCATCCGCGTCGGATCGTGCGCGTCAAATTGCACTTTGCTTATGCGTCCCACCGGAGGCCCATTCAAGTAACGCACTTCCGCGCCCGGACCCAATCCGCCGGCGTTCTTGAAATATGCGTGGTAGGGCGTGTCCGCCTTGTCCAATGTGCCGGAGAGCGCAAATATCGTGGCTATGAGCAAGCCCGCCACTATCAACACAAAGATCCCGACGTATGCCTGCTCGCGCTTCGATTCCATCCGTCTCCTCGACCATTTCTGCGCGGTGAGCCGCGCAGCTGCCCCTCGATTGCGGGGGAGTATATCACGAGCCCTTCACCAGGCCAGAGCCGGCCGCCCGGCTCTGGCCGCATGCTACTGACGCTGCGGTGGTACGTCCCCGGTCAGCATTTGCAGGTAATCAATCTCCCCCGTCAACTCTGGTTCCGGCACCCGGTCCAGAAACTGCCGCACCCGCGGCTGCTGGCTCTTCTGCATTTCCGCCACCGCATCGTTCGCTACGATCACGCCCTTATCCAGCAGAATCATCCGGTCTGCGATCAGAAACGCGCTGGCCAACTCGTGCGTCACCACCACAATCGTGATGCGAAAGGCCTTCTTCAGTTTCAATATCAGTTCGTCAATCCCCGCCGCAATAATTGGGTCCAACCCTGCCGACGGTTCGTCGAAAAACAATATCTCCGGGTCCATCGCCAATGCTCGTGCGATCGCCGCCCGCTTTTTCATCCCGCCGCTCAATTGCGCGGGCATGTAATTTTCGAAGCCGGATAGCCCGACCTGGTCCAGTTTCAATCGCACCATGATTTCGATCGTGGATTCGTCCAGGTTCGTATGTTCCTGCAGTGGCAGCGCCACATTTTCTCCCACTGTCATCGACCCGAACAGCGCCCCGCCCTGGAACGACATTCCCATCTTTTTCAGTAATTCGTCGCGCTCTTCATCCGATATGGACGCGAAATCCTTGTTCTGAATCCATATTTCTCCCGAACTCGGTTGCTCCAACCCCACCAGCGTGCGCAGCAGCGTGCTCTTGCCAGAGCCCGACCCGCCCAGAATCACCAGCGTCTCTCCGGCCGGCACTTCAAAACTGATGCCGTGCAGAATTTCCCGCTCGCCGTATTTCACCCGCAGATTCCGCACCGATATCGCTGAAGGCGTCGCGCTGCTCTTTGGTGTGGGCGTTGGCGTTGTAGGGCTCATCAATAATTTACCGTGGTGACGTCACGTAGAAAATTGTCGTGAAAATCAGATCCACAATAATCACCAGAAAAATCGACTTCACCACCGCGGCCGTCGTCGAACGTCCCACTTGTTCGGATCCTAGCCCGGTCGAAAATCCCTCCTGGCAACCGACTGCCGTGATCACCAGCCCGAACATCGCAGCCTTGATCAGCCCGGTCGTGATGTCGCGCTCCAGCAGTGCGTTCAGCGTCGCTTGTATGTAGCTCCCCCATGTAAATCCCGCGCTGGTAACACCAAACAAACCTCCGCCGAGCACCCCCATGAAATCCGCCCAGATCGTCAGACAAGGCACCATCAGCAGCATCGCCAGAAATTTCGGCGCCACCAGAAATTGCACCGGCTCGAGCGCCATCGTCTCCATCGCATCAATTTCTTCGTTCACTTTCATCGTGCCGATTTCCGCCGCGAACGCCGAGCCCGATCGCCCGATCACCACAATCGCCGTCATCAACGGCCCCAGCTCGCGCGTGATCACGATCGCCACGCCGCTCGCCACAAAGTGCAACGCCCCGAATTTGCGCAGTTCATAAGCAGCGTTCACCGCCAGAATCGTCCCCACGAAGAACGAAATCAGCGAAGTAATCGGCAGCGCTTCCACTCCGACGGACATCGCCTGATGCACGGCCCGCCCGATATGGAATTTTTGGCCCTTGAAAGGTAGGACGAAGACGGCACGTACCGCGCCGCCGACCAATCGCGCCAAGCCTCCTACATACACCAAACTATCTATAGTGGCCGCGCCAATCGTTTCTGTGAGTGCCATCAGTGAGTCGAGACGGGTGAAACTCTACTACCGAATCTGCGCAAATGTCGCCCGAAATCCTATCGGGTTGGAGCGACGTTGGTGCTGCCGCCGCGCAATGCTTCCTCTTCGTTATCGTAAACTTCAAATACCTTGATCAGGCGCGTCAGCTCCAGCACTTCCCGCGCCGTACGGCTCAACCCGAACAACGCGAACGTGCTCTTCAAATCCCGCGATACCTTCAATCCTTCCACCAGCGATGCCACTCCCGCGCTATCGATGTACCGCACCCGCTCCAGATTCACGATCACGCGCGGCGCTTTCTTATCCTTCAGCAAATCCAACAGCACTTTCCGCACCTGTGGCGAATTGTAAAGTGTGATGTCGCCAACCACATCCACAATCGTGGCAGTTCCAGATTGGCGCGTTGAAATGTCCATCAGGATTGGCCCCCCGGGGGCGATAGAGTGTTTTGCCAGAGAATCCCGCCAGATGCAATCACTTTTCCACGATAGGCTCTGGGGAGGAGCCATTCGCGGAAAGCATCAGACGGACCGAACTATACAGCAAAAACCCGCGCCACAACCCGCCATTTTTTGTCACTGGGGGCCTTACCGGAGGAGAACTCGAAAATCTTGGGGAGCGTTTCTAGCCACGAACCACTAATCAATAGCCACTGCCATTATCGCGCACGCATTGCTCTCCGCGCCGCTAAATGCTTACTTCCGGTTATCCAGCGGGACATAACCCCGCAAATCCGCACCCAAATATACCTGCCGCGGCCGCGAAATCTTCTGCTCCGGATCCAATAGCATCTCTTCCCACTGCGCAATCCACCCCGCCGTCCGCGGGATCGCAAACAACACCGGAAACATCGTAGTCGGAAATCCCATGGACTGGTAAATCAACCCGGTATAGAAGTCCACATTGGGATAAAGCTTGCGCTTCACAAAATACTCATCCTCCAGGGCAATCCGCTCGCACTCGAGCGCAATTTCGATCAACGGATTCTTTCCCATGACATCGAAAACTTCATAAGCGATGTGCTTTACAATCCGCGCCCGCGGATCGTAATTCTTGTACACGCGATGTCCAAATCCCATCAGCAACTTCTCTCCCGCCTTCACGCTCTTGATGTACGCGGGAATGTTGTTGATGGACCCGATCTCCAGCAGCATGCGCAGCACCGCTTCGTTCGCCCCTCCGTGCAACGGCCCGTAAAGCGCCGCAGTTGCTGCCGCTGTCGCCGAATACGGATCCACGTGCGAGCTGCCCACCACCCGCATTGCTGTCGAAGAACAATTCTGTTCGTGGTCCGCGTGCAAAATAAACAAAACATCCAGCGCGCGTTCCAGCGTCGGGTTCGGCCGGTATTTCAACTCCGTCGTGCGAAACAGCATGTTCAGAAAATTTCCGCAATAACTCAGATCGTTGTCCGGATAAGAAAACGGCATTCCCAATGTGTGCCGGTAAGCAAACGCCGCCAACGTCGGCATCTTCCCAATTAATCGGTATGTCTGTTTGCGCCGCGAATCCGGATTGAAAATATCCTTCGCGTCCGGATAAAACGTCGAAAGCGCCGCCACCGTCGAAATCAGCATCCCCATCGGGTGCGCGTCGTAATGAAATCCATCAATAAATTTCTTGATGCTCTCGTGAATGAAGGTGTGATGCGTGATGTTGTACGCCCAATTCCCCAATTGTGTTTTCGTGGGAAGTTCGCCGTACAAAATCAGGTAGGCCGTTTCGATGTACGTGCTTTTTTCCGCCAACTCTTCGATCGAATACCCGCGGTACCGCAGAATTCCCTTGTCGCCATCAATATAAGTAATCTTGCTCGAGCACGACGCCGTGTTCGTGAACGCCGGGTCGTAACTCATCATCCCGAAATCCCCGTCCTGCACTTTCAGCGGACGCAAATCCAGTGCCTTGATCGTCTCGTGCGTGATGGGAACTTCAATCTGCCGGCCGGTGCGATTATCCGTGATGCTCAGCGTCTCGCGGCGCGTCTCAGCGGCGCTTTCGTTGCTCAACACCGATCCTGGTTTGGTCGGATTCATTACCGGACCCTTTCGCGGTGCAAAATATTTCTAGGCGCGATTCGCTCGCACCTTAGAATGTACACCAAATTCCCCCGCACGCGGAATCGCTTTCGCCATACCAATGCAAGAATGCAACGAGCCGAACCATACGCTACCGTACGGATTCGCATTCAGGCTCCGTACGTCTCAACCGCGGCCCTAATCCTACCGCTTATCTTCCTTCCCGCCCCGCATTGCCTCCGCCGTCACCCGATGCCGATACTCAAACACTCGCTTTAACCTCCTCCGCACGAACCATCCCCCAAAGAAACTCCCCAGCGCGCCAAATGGCAGCTCGTACTCGATCCGATCCTCCAACCGGCAAGCCGCCGCACCCTCCGGGGTAAACGAATGTGTATGCTCCCAACGTCGGAATGGCCCCACGGTCTGCACGTCGCGGAACTGCCGCCCCTCGATATAGTCGCGGTGTTCGAAACTCCACCGCACCCGGAACGGCCCAACATAAACCCACATCGCCCCGCGGTCGCCTTCGTGAATGCCCTTCGCCGGTTCGATCATCTCCATTTTTTCCCACGGCGGCGTCAACCGCTCCAGCGCAGCAGGCTCCGCATGCCAACGAAACAACGTCTCCGCCGGCGCCTCAATCCTGGAGCTCGCAACGAACACCGCAGGGCGCTCCATATTTTCCACGCAGTCCTTCCCGCGCACATCGCACGCACAGCATTTCGAAACCGGGAAGCGAATCGTGCCACAGGCGGGACGCTCCGCGCCAGACCGAACTCCGTGGCTGCGAGCCAATTTCACAACCCAAAAATTTTCAGTCCGAATGCTTCAGCGAGTGCTCTAGCGAGTATTCTAACGAGTATTCGTTTTCTGCTCCACGCTGTACGGAAAATCCGTAGCCCTCACAACCAGATCTTCGGGCCGCGCCAGCTCCGTGCGGTTTCGCCCACGCTCTTTCGCGCGATACAACGCCGCATCCGCCAGCCCCATCGTCCCCATCGCGTCCGATGATGGCACCACGATCAGAAATTCCTCTCCGCCATAGCGCCCGACCGAATCATAAGGCCGCACGCACGCCATCGACCGCTGCGCCGACTCCGGCGTGCCGGAGCCAACTGCCGTTCTACGGACGCGTTCATTTGCCTTCCTCCGCCGGCCTTCCGGCGCCACACTCTGGCGGGTTTCATACTTCGAACCGTTCCCGCAACAACCGTGCAGAAGCGTGACCAAAGTGCACACTAGGAATCCGCTCCAACAGACCTGTAATCAGTGGAATGACAGGTTCATCACGTACTCGCCCGAAGCCCGAAACAGGAATTAGTGTTTCGACCGGGACGCGCCGTACCGCTGTGACACGTTGTTAATACCGTGTTAAAAAATCCACGCGCACCCCTCTACTCCTTGCTTCCGAGGCCCGCTTTCCCGTATCTTGTCACCGACCACCGAGAATCAACCCAAATGAAACGTGTTCTGGTAATTGAAGACGACAAAGACATCGTAGAGTTGGTGCGCTACAACCTGGAAAAAGACGGCTACCAGGTCACCTCCAGCGGCGACGGCTCCACTGGCCTCGCCCAAATTCGCAAAGCCGCGCCGGATCTCCTCGTCCTCGATCTGATGTTGCCGAAACTTTCCGGCCTGGAAATCTGCAAGGAAGTCCGCAAGGAAGTCACGCTCAATCGCATTCCAATTCTCATCCTCACCGCCAAAGGTGAAGAAGCCGATCGCGTCGTCGGCCTCGAGCTCGGCGCCGACGATTACGTCACCAAGCCTTTCAGCCCCCGCGAACTCGTCGCGCGCGTGAAAGCCTTGCTCCGCCGCGCCGAGCCGGGAACTCCTTCGGAAAAGCCCGTCGAAATCGGCGCGCTGCGTATTGACCCCGCCGCCTACCGCGTCACGCGCACTGGCAAACCGGTCCCCATGAGCACTCTCGAATTTCGTCTGCTCTATTTTCTCGCCGCTCGTCCCAATCGCGTCTTCACCCGCGATCAGTTGCTCGATGCCGTCTGGGGCACCGAACGCTTCGTCACTCCGCGCAGCGTTGACGTTTATGTCCGCCGCCTGCGCGAAAAAATCGAGGCCGACCCGCAGCACCCCGTCTTTATGAAAACCATCCGTGGCGCTGGATACCTCTTCGAAACCCGTGCGAGCTAGACTTTTCTGGAAGCTCGGGCTTACCTATGGCGCCCTGCTTCTCGTAGTCTTACTCGCCGTCCAACTTTATTCCGCGCGCGTCATCCGCAGCCAGTCCATCCGCTCCGCCAACGATCAACTAGCCTCGCTGCTCAGCCTCACCCTCGCCAATCCGCCGCAGTCCGGCGATCCCGCCGAACTCCGCAACTGGACTAGCCGCGCCTCCCGCAGCGGCGCGCGCGTTACCATCATTGACAATACCGGCCGCGTGCTCGCCGATTCCGAAGCCGACCCCGAAAAAATGGAAAACCACGCCAATCGCCCTGAGGTTCAGGATGCTCTGGCGCACGGCTCAGGACAGTCCGTGCATCGCAGCGTGACGCTCGGCCGCGAATTGGTTTATCGCGCGCAGCGGTATAACCGTGCCGGGGATCCGCCGATCGTAATCCGCCTCGCCCTGCCCCTCTCGCAGATTGATCTCTCGCTCGTCGAACTGCGTCAGCGCCTGCTCGTCGCCACCCTCGTCGTGCTGCTCATCGGCGGCCTGGTCTCCTTCGCCTTCGCGCGCATGTTTGCCGCGCGCGTCCAGCGTTTGCAGCGTTTTTCGCAGCGCATCGCCGAAGGCGATTTCCGTCCACTGCTCCGCGAAGGACCGCGCGATGAACTCTCCGATCTCGCCGATTCTCTCAATCAAACTGCCGCGCGTCTCGACCGCGAAATCCGCCTGCTGAGCGGCGAACGCAATCGCTCCAGCGCCATCCTGCGCAGCATGGTCGAAGGCGTCGCCGTCATTGACGCCGAAGAGCGCCTCGTTTTCTACAATCGTGCGTTTTCTGAAATTTTAAACGTAGACTCCGCCAGCGCCGAAGGCCGCCCCCTCATCGAAGTCATCCGCAATTCCGACTTGGTCGGCTTGATCCGTCGCGCCCTGCGCGGCGAAGAAGGCCTGCAAAGCGACATCACCATGGGCATCACTCAAACCCAAAGTTTCTCCATCACCGCCGCGCCCGTAAAAGCATTGGACGCCTCCGCCTCCGGTGGCGCGCCCGATGAAAAACCTTCCGGCGCCGTCGTCGTCCTTCACGATGTCACCGAACTTCGTCGACTCGAGCGTGTCCGTCAGGATTTCGTCGCCAATGTCTCCCACGAATTCAAAACTCCGCTCACCGCTATTCAAGGCTTCGCCGAAACGCTCCTCGCCGGCGCCCTCGATGATCCCGAAAATAATCGCCGCTTCCTCGAAATCATTCGCAATCACGCCATTCGTCTCGCGCGCCTCACCAACGACCTCCTCAAACTCGCCCGCATTGAAGCCGGAAAATTGGAACTGGAATTTTCCTCCGTCGGCCTGCTCGAGCTCATCGAAGCCTGCACCGAAACGACTCTGCTCAAAGCCAATCGCAAGGAAATCACTCTCGAAATTTCCGTCCCGCCCCAACTCCCCGCCGTGCGCGGCGACGCCGCCCTGCTCCGCGACGTCCTACAAAACCTCCTCGACAACGCCATCCAATACACTCCCGCCCGCGGCCACATTTCCGTCACCGCCGTCGCCAGACCGCGCGAAGCCGTCATCACCGTCGCCGACACTGGCATCGGCATCCCCCTTTCCGATTCCGAACGCATCTTCGAACGCTTCTACCGTGTGGACGCCGCCCGATCGCGCGAAGCCGGTGGCACGGGTCTGGGCCTCTCCATCGCCAAACACATCGTCGAAGCCCACGGCGGCAAACTCTGGGTCGAAAGCACCGTGGGCCAAGGCTCCAAATTCTCCTTCTCCCTCCCCCTCGACACCTAGCCCGCTGTTCAAGAACTCGAACGCGTTCACCCGTGCGGCGGGTCATCCGAAAATTTGTGTTTTTCCTGGATTCGCAAGGAGAAGAAGCTTTAAGCGCGTCAACAACCAGGCTACACTGTGGCTGTATTTACTAAAGGCATATCTACATGAAGCAGAAAAAACCGTCCACTTCGCCAATTCCAAAATGCGAATGTGAATGCGCTCGCTGCGACCAGGGCGAACATTGCTGCAAGAGGCCAGCCTGCGGTTATCCGACGTGAGCGGAAGTTTCTGCTAAGCGTGGGAAGCCCGGGAGGTAGTTTCCTGCATTTGCGCGTTCTTCTTCTGTTCTTTTTCCACCCACTCCGTGAACACCTGCTGGAACTCCTGATGCGTGTACACACCTTTGCAGATCAAGAGGCTGTTCATGGCATACACGGTAGCCATGAACCTTTCGTCTCGGCTCGCGATTCGCAACGCTTCTTCGTAAGACATGCCATCTCCCCTTCCAGCGGCTCACCCCGTCCAAAATGGCGACCCAGCCGCCGTTGAACCTAAATTAGCTGCCAGTCGCCGAATCGCCGGAAGCCCGAGCTCCCAGCGAAGATATCTCATGCCCACCGCCATTTCCACGGAATTCCACCTGCCGAGCTTCCGCCTTGTCTTCATATATTTACGTGCGATTTATGCGCTTGCAATCTCCCCCGCCGACCCTGTAAACGCCGGTACTAAAGCAGGCCAACACCCTGCAGGAGGCTCCACGAAGTGGCATCCAGCAAAACAAGCGCCGAAGGTATCTTTCAAAGCGTGCTGGTGAACTATCTGATTTCCCAAGCCCGCACGGTAGAGGCCTCGGTCAATCGCGCCCTCTGGGCCCTGCTCGAACGCAACGAACGCCTGGCCAGCGAAGTTTTCCTCACCGAGCCGCGCATCAACGAAATGGAAATCCTGATAGACGAGCACGCCATCCGAATGCTTCGCCAGGGCGAAATGCTCGACACCGACGTCCGCCTCATCGTCGCCACACTGAAAATCAATAACGATCTTGAGCGCATGGGCGATCTCGCCGTCAATCTCAGCGAGCGCGCCATCTCCCTCTCCCAAATGGGCGAAGTTCACATTCCCGTCGAACTCGAGCCGATGACCACCGCCGTCCGCGCCATGGTCTCGAAATGCCTCGGCGCGCTCATCTATCAAAACGTGGATTTAGCCACCCAGGTGCTCGAAAGCGACGATGTCGTTGACCAATATCGCGATCAAGTTTTCGAAGCTTTGCTCGCAGGCATGACCGCAAATCCCGCGCTCGCGGCTCCCAATCTCCACTACGTGCTCGCCTCGCGCCATCTCGAACGCATCGCTGACCACGCCACCAACATCGCCGAAGACATTTTGTTCTGGGTGCGCGGTCTCGAAGTCCGCCACGGTCGTGCCAAACAGATGGAACTCAACGCCGGCGAAGCAACCGCATCCTCCGGCGAGTAATTGATATTTCACAGACCGGTCATCTGCGATTGAAGTGTGCCAATTAGGATTGCGACGGGTTGGAACGTGAACCAAGGCGCCGTGGCACTCGCAGTTCGCTTGCATCTGCCAACAACCGGCGGCCATCGAATTTAGCGTCACAAGTTCCTGCGCCGCACCATGCAGCGCCGGAAGCACCACACCACGTCCCAACCACCCGCGAGGCGCGGCCCGACCACACCCCCGGGGCTGCGCCTCCTCTCTCCCCCACTCTTCGCTCTTAATTCATTTCCAATTCGCGCTGATGTAACACGCCTGTAACATAACAGTCAAAAAATGGTAGCTAGGAGACTCCCTGAATATGAAAAAGACCCTACTGGTTGTGTGGCTCATGATGCTCACGATGACGCTCTCAGTCGCGCTCACCGCGCCAATCGCCGCAGCGCAGGGCGGCACGGTACTTCTCAACGCCGCTGGCGCTACCTTCCCCTATCCCATCTATTCCAAGTGGTTCGACGTCTACCATACCGCTCATCCCAGCGTTCAGATCAATTACCAGTCCATCGGCTCCGGCGGTGGCATTCGCCAGTTGCAAGCCGGCACTGTTGATTTCGGTGCCTCTGACGGCCCCATGACCGACGAACAGCTCGCGCAGTCCAAGTTCAAGATTCTGCATTTTCCCACCGTTCTCGGCGCCGTCGTTCCCACCTACAACATCGCGGGCGTATCCGGCGAATTGAATTTCACCCAGAAAGCTCTCGCCGGCATCTACCTCGGCACCATTACCAAGTGGAACGATCCCGAAATCGCCAAAGCCAACGCCGGCGTCAATCTCCCGAGCGCGGATATCGTTGTCGTCCATCGCTCTGACGGCAGCGGCACCAGCTACATCTGGACCGATTTTCTCGCCAAGGTCAGCGACGACTGGAAAAATAAAGTAGGCAAAGCTGCCACCTCCGTGAATTGGCCCGTGGGCCTCGGCGGCAAGGGCAACGAAGGCGTCACCGGCCTCGTGAAGCAAACACCCAACGCCATCGGCTACATCGAATTGATTTACGCGATCCAGAACAATATTCCCTACGGAAATGTTCAGAACGCCGCCGGCAAATTCGTGAAGGCAGATCTTGCCGGGGTCACCGCGGCGGCCGCCGCCGATGCCAAAAGCATCCCCGATGATTTCCGCGTCTCCATCACCAACGCGCCCGGACCAAAAGTCTATCCAATCTCCAGCTTCACCTGGCTGCTGATTCCCGCGCAAATTCAAGACGCCGCCAAGCGCGACGCCATCAAAGATTTCCTGAAGTGGATGCTCGCTGACGGACAAAAGTTCAACGAGGGTCTGTCCTACGCGCAACTGCCGAAGGAAGTCATCGCCAGGGAGACGAAGGCAATTTCGCTGATCCAGTAACAGGCAACCTGTAGCCAAAATGTCTGCTGCCGCCACCACCATCGCGCACGAGGTTCCCCCGCAGGCGGGACCTCGTGCGTTTCTTCACCGCCTCCGTCAAGGCGATGAAATCGCTCACCTCCTCACCCTGATCTTCGCTGCCGTCATCCTTTTGCTCACTTCCATGCTGGTTTACGAGCTGTGGGTGAATTCGCACCTCTCCCGCACTGCATTCGGCTGGAATTTTTTCTGGACCAAAGTGTGGGACCCCAACTTCGATAACTTCGGCGCTGCGCCCTTCATCTACGGCACCCTGGTTACTTCTGCCGTCGCGCTCGTGATCGCCCTCCCTCTTGGTTTGGCCAGCGCAATTTTCCTCTCCGAGCTGGCTCCGCGAAATATCAGCGATATCATTTCATTCCTGATTGACCTCCTCGCCGCCGTCCCCAGTGTCATCTACGGTTTGCTCGGCATCTTCATCGTCGTCCCGCTGATGCGCACCACTCTCGGTCCGCTGCTGATCGCTACCGTGGGCAACGTTCCCTACATCGGCGTGCTCTTCCGCGGACCAAACTACGGCGTCGGTTTCCTCACCGCCGGAATCGTGCTTGCTATTATGGTCGTGCCCTTCATCATTTCCGTCTCGCGCGAAGTTCTCCTCACCGTCCCACGCGAACAGCGCGAAGCCGCCATGGCTCTCGGCGCCACTCGCTGGGAATCCACCTGGCAAGTCGTCGTCCCATGGGCGCGCACCGGAATCATGGGCTCCGTGTTTCTGGCTCTCGCACGCGCTCTGGGCGAAACCATGGCCGTCACCATGGTGATTGGCAACGCCGCCGCCATCAAAGCCTCCCTGCTCGCTCCCGGCGACACGATTGCCTCCACCATCGCCAATCAATTCACCGAGGCAACGGGCGATTTGTACCTGAGCTCCCTCATCGAACTAGGCCTCGTCCTCTTCTTGATCACCTTCATCCTCAATGGTCTCGCGCGCATCCTCATCGTCGCCACCGAACGCGGCGGAGGCCGTCCCGCATGAGCTCTCCGCGCATCATCTGGCGCAAGTCGCTCAACTACGTGATGCTCACCTTGACGGGCGTCGCTGCCTTTGCGGTCGTCTCGGTGCTCTTCCTCATCCTTGGATACCTGCTCTGGAATGGCGGCACGTCGCTCAGCCTCAATTTCTTCACCCAGCTTCCCAAACCCGTCGGAGAGACCGGCGGCGGCATGGCAAACGCCATCGTCGGCAGCCTCAAACTACTGTTCCTGGCCGCAGTCATGGGCTTGCCCGTGGGCCTGCTCGCCGGCGTCTATCTTGCCGAATTCGGCGGCAAAACCTTTTCCTTCATCGTTCGCTACACGACCGACCTGCTCAACGGCGTCCCCTCCATCGTCATCGGCATTTTCGCCTACTCGCTCGTGGTCCTGCCCGTGAAGCATTTCTCCGCGCTCGCAGGCGGAGTAGCCCTCGGCATCATGGTCATCCCCATCACCGTGCGCAGCACCGAAGAATTTTTGCGCGCCGTCCCCGGCAACATGCGCGAAGCTGCCATGGCCCTCGGCGCCAGCAAATGGAAAACAATCGCCACGGTCGTTTTACCCGCTGCCAGCGGCGGCATTCTAACCGGCATGTTGCTCGCCCTCGCGCGCGTCGCCGGCGAAACCGCCCCGCTACTCTTCACCGCTTTCGGCAATCGTTTCTGGAGCCAGGGCTGGGGGCAACCCATCGCCTCCCTCCCGGTAATGATTTACACCTATGCTGTTGCGCCGTACGATGATTGGCATCGGCAAGCATGGGCTGCGGGGCTGGTCCTTTTGGGTCTGGTATTGATTTCAAATCTGGGCGCGCGCTTCATCCTGGCGCGCAGCAAAGCGGTTTAACGGCAATCGTAACGAAGGATAATTTTGTGAGTGGATC
Organism: uncultured Acidobacteriota bacterium; assembly: GCA_963790855.1. Lineage (GTDB taxonomy): Bacteria > Acidobacteriota > Terriglobia > Acidiferrales > UBA7541 > Palsa-295. Next base: position 623,483 of record CAWBPZ010000010.1, on the reverse strand, counting down.
ACCTCAACCCGCGCTATCAGCGAAAGTCTTCCGAGATCCGGTGCCTATGGAAAAAACAACGTCACCAACGATCGAGCCGAAACAGCGCTTGACGATTGCGAATCTGAATTTCTATTACGGCCCGAAGCAAGCCGTCTTCGGCCTGAACCTGAAAATTCCTACCAACCGCGTCACCGCTCTGATTGGCCCGTCCGGTTGCGGCAAATCCACATTCCTCCGCACTCTGAACCGCATGAACGAAACCATTCGCAATACGCGCGTCGAAGGCGAAGTCCTTCTCGATGGCCAGGACATCCATTCGCTCGATGTCGTAGGCCTGCGTCGCCGCGTCGGCATGGTCTTCCAACGCCCCAATCCATTTCCAAAATCAATTTACGACAACGTCGCCTACGGCCTGCGCATCAATGGCTACAAAGGACGCCTCGACGATCTCGTCGAACACAGCCTGCGTCGCGCCGCCCTGTGGGACGAAGTAAAGGACTATCTTAAAAAATCCGCCTTCGCCCTTTCCGGCGGTCAACAACAACGCCTCTGCATCGCCCGCGCTCTCGCCGTTGATCCCGAAGTGCTCCTGCTCGATGAACCTTGCTCCGCTCTCGATCCCGTCACCACAGCAAAAATCGAAGAGCTTATGTTCCAGCTGAAAGACAGCTGCACCATGGCCATCGTCACCCACAACATGCAGCAAGCCGCCCGCGCCAGCGACTTCACCGCCTTCATGCTGGACGGCCACCTGATCGAACACAGCGAAACCTCCAAACTTTTCACGACGCCGACGGATCCGCGCACAGAAGCCTACATCACCGGCCGGTTCGGTTAATCGAGCGAGTTGCAACTAGTGAGGGCCCTGCGGTTTTAAGAGAACTGAGGAACCATGGAACGACATTTCGATCACGATCTGGAAGAACTAAAACAGCGCCTCCTCTGGATGGGCAGTCTCGCCGAACGCGCCGTCCATCAGGCCGTCCACGCCGTCCTGGACGCCGAAGAACATCTCGCCGAAGTCGTCCTCTCCGAAGAAGACGCCATCAACGAGATGCAAATTGAAATTGACGAGCGCGTCCAACGCCTGCTCGCCACCCAGCAGCCTATGGCCGCGGACCTGCGCTTCCTCCTCGCCGTCTCCCGCATCAATGGCGATCTCGAACGCATTGGCGATCAGGCCGTGAACATCGCCCAGTCCGCCACGCGCATCCTCCGCCATCCGCAAGTCAAACCCTACGTCGATTTGCCCCGCATGAGCGAACTGGCCGAAGCCATGGTGCGCGACAGCCTCAACGCATTAGTCCGCGGCGATCAGGAACTAGCCCAAAGCGTCCTCCGCCGCGACGATCAAGTGGACCGCCTCCGCGACCAGCTCTTCCGCGAACTCCTGACCTACATGATGGAAGACAGCGCCCAAGTCTTCGCCGCCTTCGAGCTCATCCTCGTCGCAAAGAATCTCGAACGCATCGGCGACCACGCCACCAACATAGCCGAAGACGTAATCTATTTCGTAGCGGGCCGCGACGTCCGCCACCCAGCGCTCGATAGACGCTAACGTGGCACAGGCAATCTTGCCTGTGCTCACGGGTTTCGCTACGCCTCTGCGGTTCACGCCTCCATCTTTCTCAGATTTTCCTCCGCTTTTCCTCCGTACCCTCTGTGTAAAATCTTTTGCCTTTCTCTCTTTCGCTTGCGTCCGCCCTTTATTCTCGCTGCCGCCGTGCTCACCTCAACCAAACGCACGCAAAAAAAACTCCCGACGCCAATACTCCCCCCGCAACCACATCCAGAAAATAATGGTATCTCCCCACGAACGCTCCAGCCGCCACTCCGGCGGCCAACGCCAGAAACGCCACTCCTGCCGTCGGCATATATCGCAACAACACCAGTCCGCTCGCCGCCGTCGAAGCCACATGCGCGCTGGGAAACGTGATCGCCTGAATGCTCCCGCGATTCAGCACCGCAAAATTAACCCTGCGGACATTTCCGCGAACCGCCTCAGAGCACGAGTCTCCCTCCAAAGCGCGCGGCGGCATCGCCGGAACAAATATCGTCATCACGAAACATATGTCGCTCGCCAGCAGCACTACCATCCAGTAAAAATCCACCGCGCTCCGCTGCCGCCACAAATAAAGCATCCCCAGGCCCAGCGGCACCACCGGATAGCACATCAGGTAAGCCAGCTCCAGAACACCACTCCACCGCGATTCCTTCGCTCGCAACCCATGCTGGCCCATCCAATCGAGAACGCGCTCATCGCACCGTCCCAACCGCTGTTCGATTCGCCGGTCCGCACCGGTGAAGAATTGCCCCGCCTGCCAGTACGGGAACAGCAGCAGCACAGCTGGCAGCCAATCGCGCAGCACCGCGGAAATCCGCGCCGGAAACGCAAATCGCGCCACAAAAATGGCAGCTACCGTCGCTGCTGCAAGCAACGCGATGTAGCCGCGCCGTCGCAAATCCAGAGGCCGCGTCCAGGCGAACAACGCCAACGCAACCGTGACCCCGATCTGAATCCATTCCGGCGCGCGCATCACGCTCCTTCCGTCATCTCGGAAGCAGTAGAATACGAGAGCACACGGGCTACGCCTATGTGGAATCGTGCACAAAGGAGTTCTTTCGAATCGGTGGGAGTTTCTTAAATGCGCGTCAAAGCCGTTGCTTCATCTTCAGCCAAATCCAAAATCGAATCCAATCGCACCATCTTCAGCAACATCATCACCCGCTTATTCGCAGCAAAATAGGTAGCCTTTCCCCCCGCCCTCTTCAAAGTCGTGAACGCCCGCACCAAAGCCCCAATCCCCGAACTATCCAGCTCCGTAACCCCTGCCAGATTCACCGCCACGTGCAACGACCCAGCATCAATCAGCTGCTGCACCTGATTCCGAAAAGCTTCCTCGGCGTCGCCCAATTTCAGCGGCCCGTCCAGATCCAAAATCGTCGCACGCCCCGCCTTGCGAATACCAATGTTCACGACGCCCCTCGTTCAGCCCAGCAAAGCTAACCGAATTGCGCCCGCCAATCAAGGGGACACCACAAACTACTCTGCCCGCAAAGCATCCACTGGATCCACCGTCGCAGCCCTCCTCGACGGCAAATAACATGCCAGATAAGCTGTAACCGTAACCCCCAAAGTCACCGCCCCATAAGTCACCGGATCCACCGGGCTAACCTTAAACAACAGCGACGACATCAACCTCATCACTCCAAACGCCGTCACCAGCCCGCACAAAATCCCTACTCCCGTCAGCCACAATCCCTGCCGCACAAACATCCCCACCAGCATCTTCCTCTGCGCCCCCAGAGCCATGCGAATCCCGATCTCCCGCGTCCGCTGCGACACCGAATACGCGATCACTCCATAGATTCCCACGATCCCCAGCAGCAGCGCCATGCCTCCCGCCACTCCCAACATCACCAAAGTAAACGAAGTCCGGGCCATGGACTTCGTGTAGAAATACCCGAGCGTGTGCACGTCCGCGAGCGGGATATTCGGATTCACCGACCACACCGTCTCCCGCACCTCGTTCAGAAAAGCCTGCGACCCGGCTCGCGGGCTGCGTATCACAAACGCGATCCCGCGCCGGACGTCCTGTTTTTGTCCTTCGAATCGGTCCAGCAACACCGGCCAATAGACCGAGCTGGTCGTTGGCGTGTCAACGCCGTTGTCGTACACGTCCCCCACCACTCCTACGATCTCGCGCCAGTCATCCGTGCTGGCCACGCGGATTCGCTTGCCGAGCGCATTACGCGCGCCGTGCCAATATTCCTTCGCGAAGTTTTCAGAAATCATCGCCACCGGAATCTTCTGGTAAGTGTCCTCCCAGGTGAAGTCGCGCCCCGCAATCAGAGGAGTCCCCATCGTCGCCAAGAATCCCGGCGAAACATACTTGAACCGGCGGATCGGCGGAAGTTCTCCTTCCGCATAGGCGCGGTCTTCCGCAAATAAGACATCGTTCGAGCTACGGCCGTCCATCGGAATGGCGCTCGAAAAACTCACCGACGAAACGCCGGGAATCGCCCTGAGCTTCCCCAGAATTTCCTGGTCCATGCGCACCAGCCGCTCGCGGTCGGTATCCGGAATTTCCGTCTCCGGCACGTAGAACCGGAACGTCTGCACCGAATCTGGCCCCGCGAATCCCGGCGGCACGTGTATCAAGGCGCGAAAAGTCCGAATCATCAGCCCCGAACAAATTAGCAGCACCAGCGCTAACCCAACCTGCACCACCACCAGCACATTGCGCGCGCGATGTTGCTGCCGGCTCTGGCTGAGCGCGCGTCCCCCCTCCCGCAATCCCGTGTTCAAATGCGCCCCGGCATATTTGAAAACCGGAATCGAGCCGAACAGCAAGCTGGAAAATATCGCAATCGCGAACGTAAACAGCAGCACCGGCAAATCAATCCCGATCTCATGAATGCGCGGCAAACCCGTCGGCGCCAGCGCCACCAGCAACTGCAACGCCCCATAAGCCAGCGCCAATCCCAGCAAACTTCCCAGCAATCCCAGGATCACGCTTTCAAACATCAATTCCGTCGCGATGCGTCGCCACCCCGCTCCGAGCGCCGCGCGTATCGCCAGCTCCTGCCGCCGCCCATCCACGCGCACCAGCAGCAAATTCGCCACGTTCGCGCACGCAATCAACAGCACCATCGCGATCGAGCCCATCAGTACCCACAGCACTTTGCCCACGTCGCCCACCACGTCCTGTTGCAACGGCCGCAAGTTCGGTGCGATGTGCGCTTGTTCAAAAAGCTTCGCGCTGAAACCTTCCGGCGCCGGAAAACTCCTGTTCACGATCGGCAACAGGCGCGCCACGTCCGCGCTCGCCTGCGCCATCGTCACTCCCGGTTTCAACCGCGCCATCGCCTGGTAGCTGAAGTTCCCCAGTTTCGTCTTGCTGCGATCCCACTTGAACGGCACCACCAGTGATAGATCGTCGTAATCCAAAAAGCGAAATCCCTGCGGCAAGACTCCAATAATTTCCCGCGGCTTTCCATCCACCGTAATGGATTTCCCAATTACCGAAGTAGCCCCGCCGAATCTCTGCCGCCAGTATCCGTAAGAAAGCAGCACCGTATCCGGAGCCCCCGGCGAATCATCTTCCTTCGTGAACAAACGCCCGAGCGCCGGCTTCACTCCCAGCATCGGCAACGTCCCATCCGTCACATCCAGGCCGCGCACCTGCTCCGGTTCTCCCGCTCCCGTCACGCTCAGCGAATCGCCGTCGTAAATCCCAATGTCCTGAAACGTAGTGTTCTGTTCGCGATCAATAAAATAAATCGACGGCGCCATATTCAAGTTCGGAATCCCCACGCCGGGCGCGGTGTGCCACACTCCAATCAATTGCTCTGGATGCGGGTAAGGCAGAGGCTTTAGCAGCACTCCTTCCAGCACGCTGAAAATTACCGTATTCGCGCCGACCCCCACCGCCAAAGTGACCAGCGTAACAATCGTAAACAGCGGCGCGCGCCTCAGCCGCCGCAATACCTGCCTCAGTTGATCGCTGAACATCGCCATGTCCGAAGCCTCCCCGCCAGCGCACACCGTTCGCATTTGGGACAACTCCATACCGACCCGAAGTCCCGCGCGTCAGCGTCGTGCACTACTTGGTACGAAGCCCACCCACGAAATGTTTCGTCGATTGCACCTCGTGCGCTCGCATTTCGCGTCGTCATCGTGAGGAGCGCAACGACGGAGGATCTCTCTTCGAGGTCCCCGCTCAGCGACGAGCGAACCCTACTGCGAGTCACCAATCACTAATCACTCCTCACTCATCTCTCGCCACCGGCTCACTTCCTTGACGTCCACTCTCCCGATTTGCTAGGCTGCGCCCATTCACTTCGGTCGCCGGCGTGGGTGACGCCCGCCGCCAGCAAGTGAATGTCCCCCTTCCCCTGGGAGAACCATGGAAACATTTTCCGCGCTCTTTGAACTTGCGAGCGTGTCTTTGGCGTGCCGCGACCAGGATACCCTCCTGAAAACTTTCGCCGCGCGCGTCGGCGCCACTCTCGGCGCTCGCGCCGTATTCGTCTGGACCAACGGCGCCTCCTCAAAAAGCGCCGAAGGCCTCGTCTGCCGCACCCGCTGGAACGAGGCCGGCGAACGTTTCGCGCCCCAAGGTGACGCCGTCAGCGAAGGACTCCTCGCCGAAGTTTACGAATCCGCCGAAACCCGCCGCGTCAGCAGCAAGGAAATCGCTGTCGACGATTTCGAGCATCTCGACGAACCTAGCCGCGCCCGCGTCAAATCCGCCATCGTTGTTTCACTCCCCGGCGCCCAACGCGCCGAAGGCGTCGTCGAAGTTCTCAACAAACGCGCCGGCGAATTCACCGTCGAAGATGCGCACTTTCTCGAAGAAGCCAGTCGCCTCGCCGGCTCCGCGCTCACCAACCTGGAAGCCATCGAAAGCGAACGCCAATCTCAGCTCTTCACTCTCGAACGCCTCACCGCTCTCTACGATCTCGGTCGCACCTTCACCTCCACTCTCGAACTCGGCGTCCTCCTTCCCGTCGTCGCCGGAAAAATTCGCGACATCATGGGTGCCGGCGCCTGTCTCGTCTGGCTCGCAGACCCCGGCTCTCAAGATCTCTACCTCGCCAAAAAAATCGGCGAAGACCCCACCGTCGAAGACGAAGCCCGCGTCCCTCTCACCGAAGGCCTGCACGGCGAAATCGCCCAATCCGCCAATCCGAAATTAGTGGAGAACCCGTCCGAAGAGCCCGGCCTCGCGGAACGCATCGGCTCGACCGAAGATTTCGAAATTCAATCCTGGATGTGCGCCCCCCTCCGCAAAGAAAACGACGTCCTAGGCGTCGTCGAACTCGTCAACAAAGCCGACGGCACTCCCTTCAACGAAGATGACCTCTTCTTTCTCTCCTCCATCAGCGAACAAGCCGCCGTCGCTCTGCACAACGCCAACCTCCTCGACGCCGAACGCAAAGTCCACGCCCTCGACGCTCTCCTGAAAATTTCGCAAGAAATCACTTCCACCCTCGACCTAGACCATGTGCTCTCTACCGTAGTGCAGCAGGCCGCCTCGGTAATTCCCTTCGATCGCTGCGTCATCGGTTTCTTCGATCGCGGCCGTTTCGTCCTCGGCGCGCTCTCCGGCGAAACCGAAGTCCCCAAGACGCGCGAGATGAGCGACCTGCGCACACGGCTGGAATGGGTTGCGGATCAGGAAGGTGCAGTCTCAGCGGATTTGTACGACGACGGCTGGCACGTCGAGCCGCAGGAGGCTCACGCCCAAATCGTTTCGTTCCTCGAAGAGCACAACGAAAATGGTTTTTATGCGCTGCCGCTCCGCGACGATCAAGGCACCCTCGGCGTCCTCGCGCTGCTCAGCAGCGATGCCGACTTCCTCACCGACAACCACAAAGAAACCGTCGCCATACTCGCCAATCAGACCAGCGTCGCCATTCGCAACGCGCAGCTCTACCAGCAAGTCCCGCTCGCCAATCTCCTGCAGCCCTTCTCGCAACGAAAAAGGAAATTCCTCGCCGCCATGCCGCGCAGCCGCTGGGAACTTTACGCACGTCGCGCCGCCATCGCCGCCGCATTTCTGATTCTCGTCCCGTGGCCCATGCGCGTTGGCACCGACGCCACCGTCGTACCCGCCGAACGCCGCATGGTCAGCGCGATTGACGGCGGCGTGGTCCAGCACGTTTTCGTTCACGAAGGCGATGCAGTGCAGGCAGGTCAAGTGCTCGCCCAACTCGATGACGGCGAAGATCGCGTAAGACTAGCCCAGGCCGAAGCCGCCCTCGCGCAATCTCGTCGCGAACTCGCCGAAGCCGAATTCCGCAACGATCCCTCCGCCGCCGGCCAGGCCAAAATCCGCGCCGATCTGCATGCAGCCGAAGTGCAGCTCGAACAGCAGCGCGTCTCGGAATCGCAATTGCGCGCGCCCATCGCCGGAATCGTAGTCACTCCGAAAATTGAAGATAAAACCGGAAGTATGGTCAAGCCCGGAGACAGCTTCGCCGAAATTGTCGGCCAGGATCGCATCGCCGCCGAAATGAGCGTCCCCGAAGCTGACCTCGAGCTCGTCCACCGCGGCAACAAAGTTGCGCTCAAGCTCAACGCTTTCCCCACCGCCACTTTCGCAGGTTCCGTCGAACGCATCGGCGCGCAAACCCAGGCCGTCGCCGGCGACCAATACTTTCTCGTCCGCGCCGTCTTCAATAATCCCGGCGGCATGGCCCGCGACGGCATGGTCGGTCGCGCCAGAATTCATTCCGTCGGCGGCTGGTTCCAAAGCGGCTGGTATCCCGTCGGCTACTCTCTGCTGCGTTCACCCTTTCGCTGGCTCTGGGCAAAAGTTTGGAGCTATCTGCCATGAGCTTTGCCCCCATGCCGCATCCAGAAAACAGCACCGCCAAAGGATTCACCATGACCCGAAGTGCATACCTGTTTTTGGTCGCCGCTTTGGCGCTGGCAGCAGCCGGATGTGATAATTCTTCCGTCGCCTCCAGCCCCAATCCCGCGCCGCCCGCGGTCACTGCTCCCGCAAATGGTCCCACCAAGCCTGCAAGCTCTGCGGACATCCTCAGCGTTCTCACCGTCGAGCATCAGGTGGACATCACCTCCCAGCGCGATGGCCTCGTAATGTCCCTGAGCCACGACGAAGGCAGCACCGTGAAAGCCGGCGACGTCCTCGGTCAGATTGACGACCGCAGCCTGCAAATGGAACTCATCAAAGCCAATTCCGATCTGCAGGTCCAGGAAAACAATAAAAAATACAAGGAAGCCGAACTCAAAGCCAAAACCGCCGCCTATCATCGCCAGCAGCAGCTGCGCGCCCTCGGTCTTTCCAGCGATGCGGACCTCGAAGCCGCCGAATTCGAAGCCAAAGCCGCCGAGTACGATCTCCACGGTTACGAAGCCCTCGTCGAAAGCGGCCACGCCGAAATCAATCGCCTGAAACTCGAAGAAGACCAGACCCGCATCCACGCTCCCTTCTCCGGCGTCGTCGTCCGCCGCTACATCCGCGAAGGCCAGGCCATTTCCAAAGGCGATAAATGTTTTCGCGTCAGCCAGCTTTCTCCCCTGCAAGTCCAGTTTCAGGTGCCCGAATCCTCGGGACATCGCCCCGCGGTCGGCAATCCCGTCGAGCTTTCTCTCGTCGAAAATCCCACCCGAGCTCTCACAGCTCGCGTCGCAAAAGTCAGTCCTACTATTGACGCCGCCAGCGACAGTTACGACGTCCTCGCCCAACTAACCGGCCCCAACATTTCCGACCTCCGCCCCGGCATGGCCGTAAAAGTCCTCTGGCCCGGCCCAGCACCGCGATCAAGTTCTGCGCCGACTCCCGCAGCGCACCCAGCTCCACCATCAAATTTGAATTCGAACCCACCGTCGCAACCGTAAACGAGACCTCGATGCGCTTCGGCCCCACCAGCCTGCAGGTCTCCAGCGTCCTCGCCAAAGGCCTGCGCCGCCCCAAACTCCGCACCGACCTCCGCATCAGCGAACAAGTCATCTCCGGCGAAACCAGCTACGTCGTCAAAAATTTCGAAACCAATTCCTACAATCGTTACGGCGCCACCGAATATGGCGTCCTCGAACTCTGCGACGGCACCCGCACCGCCCTCGAGATTTCCGACGCCCTCACCGAACGCCATCCCGATTCCCCCCTCAGCGAAGCCGAAGTCCTCGAATTTCTCGACAGCATCGAGCCCGCCATGTGGGAGCGCTCCGTCGGCGAAAAAAATCTCGCCGTCCTCGAACGCATTCGTGACGAGCGCAAAGGCCGCGTTGACCAATCCAGCGTCCTCTACATGTCCTTCAAAGCCTGGGACCCGGACAAAACACTCGCCAAGATTGATCCTTACCTGAGCTGGATGTTCACGCCCGGCTTCGTCGTCTTTTCCATCGGCGTTTTCATCGTCGCCTGCTATTTGCTCGCCTCCGATTGGACCCGCGTCCAGCAAGACACCTCGGCGCTCTACAATTTCTCCGACAAAAGCGCCTACGACATCTGGATGTTCTGGATCCTGCTCATGATCCTCGGCGGCATCCACGAATTCGGCCACGGCCTCACCTGCAAACATTTCGGCGGCGAAGTGCACCAGATGGGTTTCCTGCTCATCTATTTCACTCCCGCCTTCTACACGGACACCACGGACATCCTCCTCTTCAAACGCGGCTCGCAGCGTCAGTGGGTCATCTTCGCGGGCATCTGGATCGAACTGGTCTTATGCGGGCTATCCGGCGTCGTCTGGTATTTTTCTCCAGTCGGCTCCGTTCTGAACGACATCGCCTACAAGATGATGCTCCTCAGCGGCATTCAAGGCGCGCTCCTCAATCTCAACCCTCTGATCAAAGCCGACGGCTACTATGCCCTCTCCCAATTCTTGAATATTGATAATCTCCGCGAGGAATCCTTCGCCTTCCTGCGCTCCTGGGCGCAGAAATATTTGCTCCGCCACGATATTGATTTGCCCCCCGCCAGCAAGCGCCAGCGCCGCATTTTCTTTCTCTTCGGGCTCTCCGCCATCGTTTACAGCAACACCTTGCTCATTTTCGTCATCGTCTTCCTGAAAAATGTTCTGGTAAGCAAACTCGGCGACGAGTGGGGCTACCTCGCCACACTCGTCGTTATCTATTTTTTCGCAAGGAAAGGTATTCGGCAGGCTCTGCCCACCGTCCGCGCCTGGCTGCGCCAGAAGAGAGAGGATTACATGACCTGGAAAATGTCCCGAACCCAACAAGCCGGAGCGCTCGGCTTGGCTCTCTTGCTTCTCATTCCCCCTGTCTCCTCGTCCGTCTCCACCGGCCTGGTGCTCGAACCTGGATCTTCCGCACGCGTCCGCGCCGAAGTTCCCGGCCAGGTCACTGCTGTCTACGTAAAGCAAGGCGACGCCGTAAAAACGGGCCAGCTACTCGCCACACTCCAGAATCCCGAAATCGTCGCCGACGCCGCTTCGCTCCGTGATCAACTAGCCCTCGCCAGCAGCCAACTCCGCAATGGCCAGGACCGCTCCGACTACGACTCCGCCGCAAACGCCGTCCGCGAACGCACTCGCCTCCAGCAGGAACTCGCAGTGGCCGAAAAGCACGCCGCCGCCCTGGAAATTCGCGCCCCCATTGACGGTGTGGTCGCCACCACCGACGTCAATCAAAAGGTCGGCTCCTTCCTCGAAGCCGGCGACGAACTCGCCCGCATCGTTGACCGCTCCACCATGAAAGCGCGCATCCTGGTACGCGATTGGGACTTGCAGGATGTGCAACAAGGCGCCGCGGTAAAAGTCAAAGTTGTCCCGTTCCCCTATCGCACCTACTCCGGCAAAGTAGATCGCATCTACCCAGCCTCCGCCGCCGACCGCCCAGTTACCCAAACCGAAAACCTCGAGCGCCTCGGCCAACAACTCACCAACTATTTCGCCGTGGATATGGAATTCGCGAACCCGGATGGCTCGCTAACAGAAGGTATGACCGGCACCGCAAAAGTTTCCGGCAAGCGCGCAACTCTGGCCTGGCAAGCCTCCCGCGCCATGTGGCGCTGGGCCCGCAGCCAAGCCTGGTAGCCGTTGCTTTTGCTTTCGCTTTTGAATTTGTAGGGGCGACCCTCAGACCCGCCCCTACAACAAGGACGCGACGCGGGCGCGATAATTCTCCACAAAATCCGCCCTACAAAAAAAGAAAGGGCCGCCGTTCCTGGGACGGCGGCCCTTGGGGGTGTTGCTACGTCAATCTCCGATTGAGGCTAGGCGCCTAACCGAAGAATCTTTGCAATCGTCCTAGAACTTGATTAAGGGCTTCACAGCCGGCAAATCCGCGCGCTTCATAAGCGGTTTCACAGCCGCTGTTTTCTTGCCCTTCACTGGCTTCGATTTCTTTTCCATAACCAGATCTCCCTCTATGAATTGATCATTCCCGAAGAACCTGCCAAGTCTCGAAAAGGGCCGTTGCCACGTCGGCAGCGGCCCGGTTGCCATTCGAGATGCTTCTCTCAGGCCGCGTCGTGCCCTTCGGCGCGCTCCTAATAGTGAAAAACGGGCCTTAGCGCGTCTTGGGGCCGGTGAACGTCAACGGCTTCGTCGCTTCGAGCTTCTTCGACTTCTTCAAGGTTTTCTTGGCCATTTTGTTTCCCCCTCGTTGATTTGCCCTGTTGGGCATCGCGCTCTGTATATGCAAAGCAATCGCCAAACCTCCCCGCCTATTCGCCAGTCCGCAACCCGCTCAAATTACTACACTTCGCGCCGCTGCCATTCCGCACTCCTTCCGCACCGCGCGTCCGCCGCGTTGAATTAATCAGCGCCTGTTGAAAATTTCAACACTTGTGCGGGCCAAGTGAATCATTTCTTGCCGGTCACGAAGGGGAAACGCAGGAAGTCGAGGCTGTCGCAGAGTTGAAATCGCAGTAGACGCAAAAAGGGCCGCTGCCCAAAAGACAGCAGCCCTACTTGCCGTTAAAAGCCGCTCCTGCCTGAGCGCGCGCCATCAAGGTGCGCGCTCGGGCCGATAGAACTCGGGCCTACTTCTTCAAATGAGCCATCAGCGGCTTGGTCGGTTGGATCTTCTTCGACTTCTTCAAGGTTTTCTTGGCCATGTTGTACTCCCTCACTTGATTTGCCCGGATGGGCAGCGCCGTCGTTATATGCAAAGCGGCGGCCAAAGTCCATACGCATTTTTGCCTACGGCAAAACCTCGTTTTTGGTGGCTTTTCCGCAAATCCGCTGCTCCCTACCTCCACCTCCCGCCGCTCCATCCGTTGAATTCCTCACCCGCTGTTGAAAATTTCAACACAATTCGCCAGCTGGCTCAGCGGCCCTCCAAGCATTCCCCAGCCTGCTCCGAGCCGCCGGCCTCAATCCCACACATACCGCAGCGTCCCTCTGCACCGCCGTGCGCCGCAATGGCACGGCACCCGCTTCAGCTTGATCGGATACCGGTAATGCCACGTCAGTTCTTCCCCGGCACGGATCTTCCGCCGGCTGTAGAAGTACAAATGGCGCCCGATCTGTCGCGTCACCAGATTCGGCGCGCAGGAATGGTTTATGAACTGGGCCCCGCTGCCGCCCCACCTGCCGTCTACATAGAAATTGGTGCTAATCGTCGCGATGTAAATGTCCTCGGGAGCTTGTATCTTGAACGCCTGCACCAGATTCAAATGTTTGCCGGTGTATTCGATCACCCGGCGGTTGGCCGGAATATCTTCCAGCGCGAATACGCCATAACCGTGCTTCGCCGAGCGCCCGATTTGCATTCGATAGCGCGCGAATTTCGGGTTGATTCGCCGCTTCGGCGCTGCGAGCGCTTTCATCCTCGATGCTCCGTCACAAATCGTACTTGCGGCAGAGGTAATTCAGCCGGTTGCGATCCACCCCCAGCAATTTCGCCGCATCCGCCTTCACGTGCTTGGCCTGTTCCAGCGCTTCGTGCACCCAACGCTTTTCGAACGCTTCCATTTCCTTGTCCAGCTTGATCCCCGCCGCCGGCAGTTGAAACCGGTTGCGATAATCGCGTCCCGCCGACTGCACCATCTCCGCCGGCAGGTCCTTCAAAGTGATCGCGTCGCCGTCCGTCATGATCACCAGCCGCTGAATCGCGTTCTCCAGTTCGCGCACGTTGCCCGGCCATGCATAGCGCTTCAGCGCCGCCATGGCATCATCTGCGATGTGCTTCGCCGGAAACCCATTCGCCGCCGAATACACGCTCACAAAATAGTCGGCCAGCACGGGAATATCTTCCGCGCGTTCACGAAGCGCCGGCACGAAAATCGGCACCACGTGAATCCGGTAATAAAGGTCCTCGCGGAATCGTCCCTGCCGCACCATTTCTTCCAAGTCTTCATTCGTCGCGCTCACCAGCCGGAAATCCACCTTGATCGATTTCTTCCCGCCCAGCCGATTCAGCGAACGATCCTCCAGCACGCGCAGCAATTTGCTCTGCAACAATGGCGTCAGCGTCGCAATCTCATCCAGGAAAAGCGTTCCCTGATGCGCCAGCTCGATCCGCCCTTCCTTCGTCGCCACCGCCCCGGTAAACGCCCCTCGTTCGTACCCAAAAAGCTCCGCCTCCATCAATCCTTCCGGTAGTGCAGCGCAGTTCACGCTCACAAACGCCCGGCTCCGCCTCGGACTCTGCTCGTGCAGCGCCTTGGCCACCAGTTCCTTGCCCACGCCGCTCTCGCCGCGAATAATCACGTTCGTCGTCGCTCGCGCCATGCGCTTGATCGAATCAAACACATGCCGCATCGCGTCCGTCGCGCCAATCAAATCGCCCAGCGCATTCTTGCGGCTGATTTCTTCGCGCAGAATCCGGTTCTCGCGCTGGATGTGCAGCTTCTCGATCGAACGCTCCAGCAGCAGCCGCAGCACGTCCGTATCAATCGGCTGAATAAAATAGTCGTGGCAACCCGCGTCAATCACTTTCAGCGCCGTGGATTTAGTCTGGTCCGTGCTCAGCACAATCACCAGCGTGTCAATGTCCCCCACCGCCAGCCGGCTCAGCAATTCCGTGCACTCGTGCAGCCCGCCCGATTCCATCGGCAAAGCCAGCAGCAATACGTCCAGCCCCGCTTCCTGCAGCAGCTTGTAAGCCGCTTCGTAATCTCCGCCCTCCACCACCTCAAATCCCGAACGCAGCGCCGCGACAATGCTCCCGCGCATCCGCGCGTCATCATCCACCACAGCAATTTTTGGTTTTGGGGCCGCAGGCGTGATGAGCTGTCTCCGATAGAATGGCGCGGCGTCGCTCTCACCCAGCACCCGCAGCCATTCCAGTGGCCGCGATTCTAGGTGCGCTCCGCCTGCATGTCAACGCCGGGCGCGAAACGAAGGGTGCGCCACCTGCCCCGGACAGCGTTAAGATGGACTGCCATGGATATTCATAACGTATCGCTGCGAACTCATTGTCTGTCGCCGGCGCGAGCCAAGGTAGCAATTGACGCGCCCCTAGGTCCCACGGCATACGCCCGGATGTTTCCGGAGTTACCGTCGTTTCAGGCAGACGAACAGTTCTTGCACGCGCTCGGCCGCGCAGGTGGCATCTGCGATTGCGGAGATGCCGGTGACTCTCCCGACTCACTAGGCACCGCCGCAGCCGGATGGCCGATCTTCGGTCAATTTGTGGCTCACGATATTACGGCTGACCGCTCCCTTTTGCGGAGCCATACCAATACAGCTGAATTGCGCAACGCGCGCAGCCCACAACTCAACCTTGAATGCCTGTACGGCGACGGGCCCACCGGCCATCCATTCCTCTACCAACGCGACGATTCTGCGAAGTTCCTGCTTGGTCTCGAGGGGGCCGACGTGCAACGCAACGCCGATGGCATCGCGATCATTGGCGATCCGCGGAACGATTCGCACATGCTGATCTCGCAATTGCACCTGGCAATGCTCAAGGCACACAACGCGTTCGTGGATGAAGCGCGGGGCAACGGAACTCCGACTGACGGCGTATTCGAAGCAGCGGCGCGGCAATTGCGCTGGCATCATCAATGGGTCATTCTCCAGGAGTTTTTGCCCGCCCTCGTAGGTCGGGAGCTTGCGGATCAAGTGCTTCAAGAAGGACCGCGATGGTTTCACCCGGGACGCAACGTCTACATCCCACTCGAATTTGCCGACGCGGCCTATCGCTACGGCCACTCGCAAATTCGCCACCGCTATCAACTGAACTCGCACCGCGATCCGGTGCCGCTGTTTCCCGATCTTCTGGGATTTCGCCCCGTACCGCGTGAACGCGCGATCGACTGGACACTGTTCTTCGACGTACCCGGAGCTATGACTGCTCAACGCGGCAAGAAAATAGACGGAAAGCTGGTGCGCGCTCTGATCGAACTGCCGGTAGCCGTCACCGGTGAGTGCGAGATCGAAGACTATCACTCGCTCGCCGTCCGTGATCTGCAGCGTGGACAGGGCGTCGGGCTGCCCTCCGGCGAATCAGTCGCGCGTCACATGGGAATCGCCCCGCTCACTGCGGAGCAGGTTGGCATCGCTGGCACGGGTTGGCGTGGCGAGACCCCTCTTTGGTATTACATCCTCCGCGAAGCCGACGCGTGTGCAGCGGGCAATCACCTCGGTCCGGTCGGTGGCCGAATTGTGGCCGAGGTGCTCGTCGGATTGATTGATGCGGACGCAACATCATTCCGCCATAACAGCCAGAACTGGAAATCTCGAAGAACACTCAGCGAGTTGCTGGCTTCCCAATAGTCAGCGAGTCTTCGCTCGCGCCGCACTCTAGAATATTTCCCAATCAACCGCCTCTAATCTTTTTCCATTATTGCGATTTTCCGCGCACACCTTCAAATTGCATCGCAAATTCCGGACGCGTAAACGTTTTCGGAAATGACGGGAGGGTGTGCATGAAGCGAGTACTGGTGTGCGCAGTCGTGTTTCTTGCGGTGTTCCTGACGGCGATGACCTCGGCGCTGCGCGCGCAGCTGCCCACGAGTTCCATCAACGGCATCGTCACCGACCCGCACCAGGCTGTAGTGACCGGCGCGCACGTCACAGCCACCGAACTCGCCACCGGTGTGATCCACCAGACCGTATCCAACGCCGACGGCGTCTACTCCATTCCCGATCTCCCCGCCGGCATCTACGACGTTCGCATCTCCGCCTCCGGTTTTGCCGTCAGCGAATTCCAGGGTGTGCAATTGCAGGCCGGCCGCGCCTCCACACTTGACTCCGAACTGAAACTCGCCGCCGTCGGCCAAAGCGTCAACGTCACCGACGTGACCAGCACCGTCGAGCTAACTCAATCCATGATTCAGGGCCAGATCACTTCCTCCACCATCGAAAACATCCCCCTCAACGGCAGAAATTTTCTGGAGCTTGCCTACCTCGTTCCCGGCAATCGCCCCGCGCCCAATTTCGATCCCACAAAAACGAACACCCTGGAAGTCAGCTCGGCCGGCAGCGTCGGCCGCGGCGGCAATATCACCGTGGATGGTGGCGACAACAACGACGAAGTGGTCGGCGGCACTCTCTCCAATTTTCCGCAGGACTCAATCCAGGAATTTCAAATCGCCACCGGGCGATTCACGGCGGAAGCAGGGCGCTCGGGAACCAGTATCGTCAACATCGTCACCAAATCCGGAACGAATCAATATCACGGCTCGCTTTTCGACTATGAACGCAACGGCCACCTGCAGGCCTTGCCCTACACCTTCGACAGAGCGCTGCGCCCTCCTCCTTTTAACCGGGAGCAATTCGGGGGCTCAGTAGGCGGTCCCATCAAGACCAACAAAGCATGGTGGTTTGCTTCCGCCGAATACAGAGATCAGAATGCCGCGCTCGAAACCGGAGAGCGCCAATACGGCGCCAACCCCTCGGAAGACGTCATTCTGGACACGTTCGCGCCAGCGCCGTTGCGCGAAACGCTGGTTTCCACCCGGGTTGATTATCAGCTCAATCCGACCAACACACTGATGGCGCGATATTCTTTTGATCGTTCCACGGATACCAACCTCGCATCTGCGGCGACCGTCACTCCGCTGCTCACCGAAACGGAACGGCAAAATTCACTGAACAGATTCAATTCGGTGGTCGCTGGCTGGACCAAGACGTTTTCCTCGACGCAAGTGAACAACGTAATTTTTCACTTCGACACTTTTCTGAACGAAATCCCCGAATTTCCCAACAGCTCGCCCAGCACGAATCCCCCCGGCTTTGCTCCCACAAACGAGCTGATCTATCCAGATATCGCCGACGGCGTGAACTTCAACGTCCCCCAAGCCACTCACCTGAATCGCTATCAAGTGGGGGACACGTTCACCTGGGCTTTGGGCAAGCACACCCTGCATTTCGGCGGAGAATATCAATACGCCAAAGCGTTCGGCGAGATTAACGTGTTTGGCAGCGGCAGCGTCATGCTCACTTCGGATTTCGGATTCGCGGACTTGAACGGCGACGGCGTTATAAACGACCTGGACATACCCATCGCCGTTTCGATCCAGAGCGCCGCGCCGATCCAGCCCGTTCCCATCCCCAACATCACCAATAGCTACATCGCATTTTTCGCGCAAGACGATTGGCGCGTCACGCGTAATCTGACTCTGAACCTGGGTCTGCGCTGGGATTTCGATAGCGACGCGACCGGCACCAGCGCTCCCTATGGCCCGTGCCCGAACCTTACATCCGTTCCCACCGTGCCCTGCACTTGGGTGGCGGGCGTGATTGACATCCATCATCATCCTGATAGGAAGAATTTCGGGCCGCGCGTAGGCTTTGCGTATGATCCGTTCGGACACGGTAAAACCGTTATCCGCGGCGGCTTCGGCATCTATTACGACCGCATCGTTTTTGAAGTTCCCGGCTACCAACGCGTGCAGGACGACCGCGCGCTTACCATCAATGAATACGCGGGTTCCACCTGCTCGTTTCCAGGCGATCCGGCGCTGCCGAGCCTCAATACCTGCTTCGCGCCAATTCCCGGCGTGGCCTTTACGCCCGGCACCCCCACACTCGCGAATCCCTTCAGCGGGCAGCGGCAGGCGGGCGGCGTGGGTATCATCGTTGACGACCAGAATACGCACCATCCGTTGTTCCAGCAGACGTCGCTCGGCGTGCAGCAGCAGTTCGGCTCAGCCTGGACCGTAAGCGCCGACGGTCTCTACGTCTTCGGCCAACGCCAACTAATCGCGCAATATCTGCGCAGCACCACCTCTACGTCACCCTACATCACCTGCCCCGGAAACAACGTCCCGTGCACGGTGACCGATCCGCTCACGGGAATTTCCGATCAGGTGACCGTCGCAACCTCCAACGCGCATTCCTGGTACGATGGATTGCTGGTCAGCGTGCAGCACCGCCCCGTGAAAGTCGGCCCCGTCACGTATCTTTTCAACGCTAGCTACACACTTTCCAAAACGCTCGATTATTCCGACGATGACCAAGTCCCTTCCTACACCACAGTTGAAAACGTCAACCTGATCGAAGGCACCGTAGGCCCGCAAACCGAAAAAGGCTACGGAGCCAGCGACGAAACCCACCGCTTGACGCTCTACGGCGTGATTCAATTCCCCTGGGGTTTTTCACTCGCGCCTCTTTATACTTTCGGCTCGGGCGTTCCGGCTGACACCTACCTGCCGGACCTCAACTTGAACGGCCAATCGCTTCCGGCGCGTCTGCCGATTCTGGGACGCAACTCGCTCGGCCGCAGCGTCAAGAACAGCAATCAGTTGAATCAGATCATCAACGAATGGAACGCGCTGCCGCCATGCCCCGCGCCCGCTCCCTGCAATGCCGGCGGGCCGCTGGAAAATGTTCCCGACGGAATTAACTTCAGCAGTCCATTCAATTCCGTGGATTTGCGCTTGATGAAGGACATCGCAATCAAAGAACGCTACCACGTGGATCTGATGGCCGAGGCTTTCAACCTCTTCAACAGCGTCAATATTCGCGGCTTCACCAACACTAGCTATTCCGGTCGCAATATTTCTCTGGTCCCGGTAGGCACCAATCAGCCGAGCCCCACAAACCCCATTGGCCTTGACACAACTTTCTTTCAACCGGTAAGCACAGCAGGCGGCTTCTTCGGCTCCGGCGGCCCCCGCGCCTTCCAATTCGCCGTCCGCTTCACATTCTAAAGTTCAGGCTGCATCTCCCCAGGGCGGCTGAGGCGCCCTCGTGATGCAATTTGGCCGTGACCGTGATTGTTAAGGATCCCGGCATCCTCGGCGGAATCCTGTCTTTCACGGGACCCGCGTGCCCATCCAAACCCTCTTCGGTTATCTGGAGGTTGGAGAAACGCTCGAAGACCTCCTGCAGGGGTTTCCCACCGTCCCGCGTGAATCAGCCATCGCCGCCCTCGAAGAAGCGAAGGACCTCTGCTCCTCGCCCGTTCCTAGATGCGTGTTTCACTCGACGAATGCATTGATGAGCGATTCCGGAATTTTCTCCCCGGCCACGATTGCCAGTCCGCACATTACGCCACTCTCCTTCGGAATTCAGCGCCAGCCAAAACGGGCAGCACAAAAAGATTCGACAAGATATCGATCACCGTGCCCGCCAGCACGACGAGCCCAAACCTTTGCGTCGGCGGAAAACTGGAAAGCGCGAAAATCGCAAAACCAGCCCCAATCACAACGTCCGAATAAACGACCCCTCGCCATTGCTCTTGCCGCCCCTTCACCCATGCCGGCCACCCCTGCACCTCCGCGTGTTGCGCCCTCCTCACCGCAAATACCAAATGAACCATCGAATCAATCGCCATGCCGATGCACACATTCGTCGCGGGCGCCGAAATAATGTCCACCGGAATATTCAACAGTCCAATCCCACCCAGCATGCACACGGGAACCAAGCTCAGGCTGAAGATCATGGCCGCCGTGGTCCTCAGGCTTCGGCCCACGATCCACGCCACGACGGTGAAAAAAAGCATCAGCCCCAGCAGACCTTTCACCAGGCTTGACGCCACCAGCCGCGCCAATTGTCCTTGGAGTTCGTACACGCCCCCGACCAGCACAGGCCGGAATCCATTCCGCCGCACCACGGCCCGCAACTGGTTCACCACTTCCACCCGCGGCTGCTCCCTTCCGTGTTCGTCCATGCGCAGATAGAACGCCGCCATGGTCCGGTCCTTTGTCACAAAAGTGCTCGCCACCCGGTTGTACTTGGGTTCGTTCATGATGTTGAGCAGATGGTTCCAGCTGAGCAGGAAAGCCAGAGGTCGGCGATGCCCTTCAGCCATCAAAACCGGCAGCGAAATTGACGTACCGACGCCCTTGTGATCCTCCAGCGCGTCTTGCAGGTCCCACATCTTTTCGTATTGTTCCTTGTTGTCCAGCCTGCTGCCGTCGGAGGCTGCCACAACAATGGTGAGTGGGTTGGACCCGCCGTTGCGATCCACGTAAGAAAGCCCTTCCCGTGGTTCCTGCCCTTTCTTGAAATAATCCAGCAAGCTCGGATCCGTATTCAATCGGCGCATTCCCAAACTCAATCCGGCGCTGGCCAAAATTGTAATCACGCAGATCCACACGAATTTTCCCTGCCAGAACTTATGATTGATCTCTTTGTGGTGCGCTTTCTTCTGCGCCGCGCCCGCCCAGTCCAGAAAAGCTGGATACATTAGATAAGCACAGGCGAATGCCACCACCGCCCCCAACGTTCCTCCCACACCGAGCTCTTTCAGAGGCTTCGCCGGCACTATCAGCAGGCTGGCGAATCCGAGCGCAGCACACACCATGGACCAAAACGATGCCGGCAACGTCATCGTCCGCGCCTGCGATCCCAGTCTGCCGGAGTCCGCGTGCGCCCCAGACAACGTCTGCCAGTTAAATGTCATGTAGACCAGATGAGACAGCGCAATTACAAAAACGATCGTGCCCAGATTCGCAGTAAGCACGCCGATCTTCTTTCCAAATGCAGCTTGAATCAGCAATGTCACCAGCACCGCGTTCGTGCACGTAACCAGCATTCCCAGCGTGAGTTTCAAAGACCGAAACAGCACCAGCATCACCGTTCCGAACAGCAGAAACGCAGTAAGGCTGAAAACCTGAAAATCATGCAGCAGGTTGCGGCGAATCATCTCCGATACGTACGGTGCCCCCGCGATCTCGATCCGGAAATCGTTCGCATTGAACCTCGCCACCACGGCCTCAACCCGGTTGATTAATTCCTGCGGATCGCGATTGGATACAAACATGACCACGTTGCTGGAGTGCCCATTTTCCGCAATCAACAACCGCGTCCAAAACGGACTTTTTTCCGCATCCTTCACGTTCTTGGGGCCATCAGCAAGGCTTTCCACGCTGTCCACTGATGGGATGGAATCGAGTTGGTCCGTCAAACGCCCCAGGCGTTCCAGATAATTCGCCGAAGCAATGTCCGGCGCCGCCACCGCGAGTATCAGTTGGCTGTCTCCGCCAAACATGCGATCAATCTTGTCCGATTCCTGCGCGATAGGATCGTGCGACGAAAAAAAGAAGTTTTCGTCAATATGCGGCTTTAGATCGACCAAAAAGGCAACCAAACCCAGAAGAAGAATCGTCAGCGCGAGGAACAGCCAATGAAGCCATGAGTGTCTGAGAGACGCGAACTTGCGCCGATGCTTTTTTTCGCTCACTGTGGATGATGTGTGTACTCGCGTCAAAGGCCAAACTCCAGCCTCCCCCCAGCCTAGCAAGCCGCGCCAGCCCGGGCGTTACGCGAATCCCTGTAGATATGGATGGGAAACAGTTGAGCAAACACACAGCCGCTTAGCCCGCGCGACCAACCGGCGCCTCCGGCGGTTTCAGCGTGATGGGCCGGTCAATTTGCGTTTTCAAAACGATTGTCGTTTCCGTCT
This sequence comes from uncultured Acidobacteriota bacterium, assembly GCA_963790855.1. Taxonomy (GTDB): domain Bacteria; phylum Acidobacteriota; class Terriglobia; order Acidiferrales; family UBA7541; genus Palsa-295. Next base: position 601,258 of record CAWBPZ010000010.1, on the reverse strand, counting down.
GCTCGATGCCAGGAATCGCGCGCAAGCGCTCTGCAAGTTCCAGCAGCGCCGCTGTGCTGGCCACACGCACTTTGAGCATCATGCTCAATTCCCCCGCCACCGAATGACATTCCTCGATCGCCGCAATCGCACGCACCGCGTTCACCAGCTCGGGGCACGATTTCGTCGCGCGAATCCCCACAAACGCCAGCACGCCCAGCCCCAGCGCCGGAGCGTCCAGTTTGCGAGCGTCCCGCCCCTGGTTCTCGCCGACATCATCAAAAAAGCCAACACCATCATGGACAGCAGCAAAAAAGCCGTCGCCAACACCACCGCCGCCATGAAATCCATCAGCGCCAAAATTGACCACGGCCAGGGCACCATCGGCGCGCTCGTCAATAACAAGCAAATGTACGACGACCTGCAGACCACCACAGTCGGCCTGCGCGACGCCAACGTCCACGCCCAAGCCGGCATCGCCGACTTCCAGGAAAATATGGAAGCCCTGAAACAAAATTTCCTACTGCGCGGCCATTTCAAGAAATGCGGCTGCGAAGATTCCGCCGAGCTGGCGAAGAACCCAATCGAGAGCTTGCCCGACGGCACGCCGCTGAAAACTTTCAGCTACGATCCGAACGGCCTGTTCGACAAAATAGACACCGCCAAGCTGAAAAACGAAAGCTCACTATCCGCAGCCGGAAAATTCCTCGCAGGCAACGAATTCGGCGTAGCCGTAATAGTGGTCTACACCGGCCCCACCGGCGACACCGAAAAAGATTTAGTGCTCACCCAAGCCCGCGCCGCAGTGATCCGCGCCTACCTTGTAGGCAATTTCGGCTTCGACGACTCGCAGCTGAAAGTCCTGGGCAGGAGCAAGATAATCGAAGCCACTGCGGACCAAGCCGCCCCGGTCACCGCCGCCCCCTTATCCGTTTGGGGCGAAATCGACATTGTAGTTTTTCCAGTGGGGACGGATCTTCCCGCGAATCAGCAAGCCGGAATTTCGAGCCCACTTCACCAATAATTTTTCGTCTCGTTCGCGGTCACTCCGGCTCCGCTCACGTTGCGTCGGCGGCACAGGCTTCGGCGCGGGCGAGGAGGAGCTGGCGCTCTCGTGCATTACGCGTCAGCGCCGCTGCGCGTTCGAACTCCGCGCGCGCCTCCTCCATGCGTCCAAGCTTCTTCAGCAAATCTCCGCGCACGCTCGGCAGTAGGTGATAATTCTCAAGCGCACCTTCGGTCGCCAACGCGTCCACCACCTCCAATCCCGCGGCCGGACCAACCGCCATCGAAACCGCCACCGCGCGATTCAATTCAATCACCGGAGAAGGCGCGATTTGCCCCAGCGCTTCATATAGCTCAACAATCCGCGCCCAATCCGTTTCTCCCGCCGTGCGCGCTCGCGCATGGCACGCCGCAATCTCCGCCTGCAACAGGTACGGCCCTCGCGCAGCAGCACTCAGCTCCGAAGCCTGCGCCAGCGCCGCAAGACCGCGCCCGATCAGCAGCTGATCCCACTCCGCGCGATTCTGCTCCAGCAATAAAATCGGCGCCCCCGCTTCATCCACCCGCGCACCAAAACGCGACGCCTGTATTTCCATCAGCGCCACCAATCCGTGCACTTCGGGCTCTTGCGCCGCCAGCCCCGCCAGCACACGCCCCAGTCGCAGCGCCTCTTCGCACAGCGCCGGCCGGAGCCAATCGTCGCCGGCCGTCGCCGCGTAACCCTCGTTAAAAATAAGATAAATCACCGCGAGCACCGACGAAAGCCGCGCCGCTAGCTCCTCACCACGCGGCACCTCGAACGGCACGCGCTTTTCGCCCAGCGTGCGCTTCGCCCGCACAATCCGCTGCGCCACGGTCGGCTCCGGAACCAGAAACGCGCGCGCGATTTCCTCGGTGGTGAGGCCTCCCAGCAAGCGCAGCGTAAGCGCCACGCGCGCCTCGCTGGGAAGAACCGGATGGCAGGAAATAAATACGAGCCGCAGTAGATCGTCGCCCACATGGTCATCGAGTGCGGCTGCAAAATCCGGCACGGCCATTTCCTTCTCTTCCATCTCGCGGCCGAGCTCTTCGTGCTTGCGCTCCAGCCGCGCGTTGCGACGGAAATGATCAATGGCGCGATGCTTGGCCGCGGCCATCAGCCAGGCTCCGGGATTGTCCGGCACGCCCGACTGCGGCCACTGTTCCAGCGCGGCGACCAGCGCGTCCTGCGCCAGATCTTCGGCGATGCCCACGTCGCGCACCATCCGCGTCAGGGCTGCGATTAGCCGCGGCGATTCGATCCTCCAGACCGCGTCAATCGCGCGATGTGTGTGGGTGGCGCTCACAGCTACCCATCACACCATCTTCGCTTTAGTCGCGCAAGCGAACCGGCCATGCCACGAATGCAACCTGAGTTCACACCGTTTGGCAGGCTGTCCGTGGAAGAAAGCGCCGTTATTTTTTGCCGGCGCAGTCTTGCTGCATCATCATCATCTCGCGAACTTCCGTCTCGCCTTCCCATCCCGGCCACAGTTTCTTGTGCAACTCCATGAAACCTATCGCTCCCTGCACCGCCTCTTCCTTCGATTTCAGATCGAACAGCGCGTACCCGCCGATAATCTCCTTGGCCTCGGTAAACGGTCCGTCCGTCACAGTGATTCGCCCGCCGGAAAGTCGCACGCTGGCCCCTGCCGCCGTCGGCAGCAGCCCGCCGTTTCCCAGCAGCGTGCCTTGCTCCACCGCCTCTTCCGTGAGTTTCCCGATCGCATCCATCAATTCTTTGGGTGGCATGCCTTGCCCTTCTTTATGCTTCACGATCATCATGAATCGCATCACTGTTCCTCCTTGTGTTCTTCCCATTCGTCCGCACCAGCAATTTCGGCTACGCTTTTGGGTCGAAGGCTTCCGGTCCCAACACCTGGCGTATTTCGGTCTCACCCTCCCAACCCGGCCAATACTTTTTGTGCAACTCCATGAAATGCATGGCTCCCTCAAGCGCCTCTTGCTGCGATTTCAGTTCAAACATCGCGAACCCGCCGACCACTTCCTTGGCTTCGGTGTAGGGCCCGTCAATCGCGCTTACCCGTCCTCCGGAAAGCCGCACCCGTGTGCTCTTCGAAATGGGGACCAACCCTCCGCTCGCGATCATCGTGCCTGATTTGGCCGCGTCTTCGCCCAGTTTCGCCATTGCTTCCAGGAATTGCGGGGGCGGAGGCCCCGGGTTCTCACCGTGTTTCACCAGCATCAAAAATCTCATCGTTGTCTCTCCTTAATTTTTTGGTTTCGCATACCGTGCCAGGTTCCCAGCCGGCCTCGGCCCGCTGAACCTCGCCTCTGCTTATCCGTCGAACGAATGCCCGTGAAATCGACAGCTCGAATTAATTTTTTGTCCGATGCCGGCTCGTGCCAAAGCTGTTCTGGTTCCGGCAACCATGCCGCGAAAACATCCCGCCCTTACCGCGCGACCTTCGGGTCTTTGTTCTTGTCCTGGTTTTTATCCTGCGCGTAAGCGAAGTCCGCCGCTTCGAACACCGGACGAATTTCTACCTCCGTCTCCCGGTCAAATGGCGCGCGCTTCAGCCATTCCACCGCCTCGTCAATCGTTCGCACCTGCCAGATCCAGAACCCGGCCACCAGTTCCTTCGTCTCCGTGAACGGCCCGTCAATCACCGTGCGCTGCTGCCCGGAAAACTTCACCCGCTTGCCCTTCGAACTGGGATGCAACCCATCCCCCGCCAGCATCACCCCCGCCTGTATCAATTCCTGGTTGAATTTCCCCATCTCGGTAAGCAGTTTCTGGCTAGGCATAATGCCCGCCTCAGAATCCTGATTAGCCTTCACGAACACCAGTACTCGCATCGCACGTCTCCTTGGTCTGCACTGGGCCGGATACCTGACGGCGTTGGCCAGGTGTTGGCCGACGGGACCCTGCCTCTACTGACGCGTCGAACGAAGCATCGTTAGATCGACATGTCCTGTATTCTTTTTTGAAAATTCCTGGACTCCGTTTGCGAGTCCATCCCCATCAAGACCGTTCCGGCAACTACGAGCAATAGGGGCCACAATGATATCAATAACTTGCAGACGCCCCGCACAAACCCCGCGCGATCGAAGAGGAAGCACTGTAACGTTCGCGCGGCAGCCAAACCGACAGCAGTCAGTTCGCCAAACGTCTGAGCAACGTCAGCGCTCACGCCTATAAAACCGCTCAATCGTGCGCCCGCATCCGCCAGATTGCCGAACAGAATGGCGACCCCCAACCCGATAAGCGCCATTCCTGCAATCGATTTCAAAGGTCCCAATAAAGTCTGCCGCATCGTCATGTCCTCTACCTACACGTCGAAGATGGACCTGCAATTTCGACAGCCAGCGGAGGTTCGTCTGTGAAGAATTTTTGAGAATTGGCGGGCCCAGGGTGCCCACAATCACCACCTAAACTTGTCGATCTATAGCGGGGGAGGTCCCAAGGCCCTTAGACGTAGTTCCAGCAACTGCGGATCAATATAGCTGTGCACAAGCAATTCGCGAAAGACGGCGCGAAGATCGACTAGCGCACCTTGTATATAGAACGCTTCGAGAAGGCCCACGCTGCCTCGCACCTGGAAACTCTCAACTCGCGCCAGTTTGCGGGCGTTGCAATCATCGAGCAGGATTTCATCGGCCTGAATCTCTTTTGCCAGCAAAATCGTGCTGATTTCCCCAAGCCGAGCGGATACCTATCCTGGGCCGCAATCATTTCCGCCTGATTCTGCAATTGCTTCACTTTGATCCACGCGGCGTTCGCAACTTCCGCGGCGCCGGGCAAGCCCGCTCCGGCGATAACCACTTCATTGTGGACTTGCGGCGAGATGTAAACGCGCGAATAAAACCGAAAGAGGAGGTCAAAGCAGCCGAGCTTGGCGAGAATTACCAGCGGAGACGAATCTGCTACGACGTTCACGCTTTAAGATGATCGGTGGACCGGCGCTCCTGGTCGAAATCCTCGTAGTTGCAGCGCAGGGGTGGAACCCCGGGCTGTTCTGCGAAGTCCATAAAAGCAGCGAGTGGCGTCTGGCACAGCGCGGCGGCGGGCTCCAGCGAAACCTTATCCTCGCGATAAAGCTCGAGCGCCAGTAGGCGCGCAGCGGCCTGGGAGACGTTGCCGCCATCCTCGAGATTTGCCGCCTTCAGCAGGGCCGAAGGCAACTCCACGCGCACGGTTTCCATGCCCGAAAATTAGTGTATCGGCGATGCTTTGTCATGCGATTTCCCAGCCGTGTGAGGCGTGTTGCCTTCGATCCTGCCGTTTGCACGCTTCGACGTGAAACGGCACTCCTAGCGATGCAATCTTTGGGATGATTAAACGGTAGACGTCCACAGTGATTGAGCCAGCAGCCGTATCCCTTCGCGAATCCCTCGCTCGTTCATACGCGAGTAGCCCAGCATGAAACCGACCCTCGCAGGCCGCGCCACGTAGTATCCGGATATTCCGTACACGCCCACTCCACGCGCCGCAGCACTCTGAATCACCGCCTCTTCCGCGTCGCGCTTGTCAGTAGCCCACAGCACCACGTGGGTCCCCGCGCCGTCGCCACCCACCTCCACGCGCTCGGGCAAATATTCGTGAATCGCGTCGAGCAGCGCCGCCCGATGCGCCGCATTCCTCCTCCGCACCCGCCGCAAATGCCGCTCGTACATGCCCGTCGAAATAAATTCCGCCAGCGTTTCCTGTTCCAGCGTCGCCGTGTGCCGGTCGCACAGCCACTTCGCCGCGGTGAACGCCGCCACCAGCGATTTCGGCGCGATCAAATACCCAATCCGCAGCGCCGAAAAAATCGTGCGCGAAAACGTCCCCACATAAATCACGCGCCCTTCACTGTCCAAACCCTGCAAAGATTCCAGCGGCTGCCCCTCATACCGAAATTCGCCGTCGTAATCATCTTCCACCACGACAGCATCCTTGCGTCGCGCCCAATCCAGCAACGCCAGCCGCCGCGCCAGCGGCAAAATCGCGCCCGTAGGAAACTGGTGCGAAGGCGTCACAAAAGCCACGCGCGCCTGGCGCGGCAGCGCATCCGGACACAATCCATCTCGATCCACCGCCACCGGTTGCGACCGCGCCCCCGCCGCGCGCAATACCTCGCGCGTCCCTTGATACTGCGGATCCTCCACCGCCACCGGATCGCCGCGCTCAATCAGCACTCGCGCGATCAAGTCCAACGCCTGCTGCGACCCGTTCACCACAATCACCTGCGAGGCATCGCAAATCACCGCGCGCGACCGCCGCAGATGTACCGAAATCGCCTCGCGCAACGCCAAACTTCCGCCCGCCACTCCGTAATCCAGCTGCCGCACCGGTGCCTTCCGCGCATGCCGCAGCAAAATCCGCCGCCACATCTGATAAGGAAAAGTTTCCACGTCTCCGCGTCCGCCATACGCGAAATCGTAGCGCAGCGGCACAGAGCGCCGCCCGGGAAAATCCACACTCGAGCCGACAGCATCCGCAGTGGAACCGTAACGCGAGAGTTGCAGCTTCGCAGCGCGCTCCAATCGCCTCGGCCTACCGCCTCCGCTCAATCCCGCCGACACATACGTCCCCGAACCGCCGCGTCCCGCCGCAAATCCCTCCGCGATCAGCTGATCGTAAGCCAGCAGCACCACCGTGCGCGAAATCCCCAGCTCATCCGCCAACTCGCGCGTCGATGGCAAGCGCTCTGCCGCACGGAAAGTGCCCGAAAGAATCGCCCGGCGCAGCCCCGCATAGACCTGCCGGAATAGCGGCTCACCCCGCCTCGAAAGTGGTATCACCAATTGCATAAAAAGTGGCCGTAGCAAAATACCACAAGCCGCGTCAATCTGATAGCGGCACAACGCGCAGTCCGCAGCCGCCGCTCGACGATCCATTGTCAGGAGAAGAAAATGAAACTGCTCTGGTCCATCGGAAGTTATTTCGCACTCTGCGCGCTCGGCTGCGCACTGCAAACCCTGCCGCCAATCATGCAAGCCATGCCATTAGCGCCAACGGCGCAGCAAGCCGCCACGCAGCAAGATAGTCAGCACAATGGCCCGCGCGACGGCCAGCACGATTTCGACTTCAACCTCGGCACCTGGCACACGCACATCAAACGCCTGCAGCATCCCCTCGCCGGCTCCGCCGCCTGGACCGAAATGCAAGGCACCGTAGTCGTAAAAAAAGTCTGGGACGGCCGCGCCCAACTTGAGGAAATTGAAGCCGACGGCGCCGCCGGCCACTTCGAAGGCCTCACTCTGTTCCTCTACAATCCCGAAGCCCATCAGTGGAGCCAGGTTTTCGCCAAGAGCACAGACGGCACGCTCGCCCAACCCGCCATCGGCGAATTCAGAAATGGCCGCGGCGAGTTCTACGACCAGGAGGCCTACAACGGCCGCGCCATCCTCGTCCGCATCGTCTGGTCAGACATCACTCCCGACTCGCATCGCTTCGAACAATCCTTTTCCGACGACGGCGGCAAAACCTGGGAACCCAACTTCGTCGCCACGCTAACCCGAGCCAAATCATGACCCACAAAATCTTCATTCGCGACGTGCAAAAAAGCGATTTTGCAAAATGGAAGCCGCTCTGGGACGGTTACAACGCCTTCTACGGACGCGAAGGCATCACCGCGCTGCCCGACGAAATCACGAACCTCACCTGGTCGCGCTTTTTCGACGGCTACGAACCCATTCACGCCCTGGTTGCCGAACACGCCGGAAAATTGGCCGGCCTCGTCCACTATCTTTTCCATCGCAGCTCCACCAGCCGAACTTCCAATTGCTATCTTCAGGACCTCTTCACCGTCGAATCAGCCAGAGGCCAGGGCATCGGCCGCGCGCTCATCGAAGAAGTCTATCGCCGTGCCGCGCAAGCCGGCTCCGGCCGCGTCTACTGGCAAACGCACGAAACCAACGCAAACGCCATGAAGCTCTACGATAAACTCGCCGAAAAATCCGGCTTCATCATCTATCGCAAAGATCTGTGAGAAGACCTGTGAACGAGTTCTGTGAAAAGTTCTGTGAAAACGATCTCTGAAGTGGAGGAAATAATGATCGCATCACGCCGTATCGCAATTTATTTCGTACTGTCCACGTTGTGCGCGCTGGCGTGCCTGTCGCAATCCGCTCCAGCCATCGCACAAACACCCACCGCCGCCCCCCGCGACGGCCAGCACGATTTCGACTTCGAAATCGGCACCTGGAAAATCCATCTCAAACGCCTGCAGCATCCACTGACCGGTTCCACCACATGGGTCGAATTTGACGGCACCGTCGCCGCCCGCAAAGTCTGGGATGGCCGCGCCAATTTCGACGAATTCGCAGCCGACAGCCCTTCCGGCCACGTCGAAGGCCTCACGCTGCGTCTCTACAATCCCGAAGCTCACCAGTGGAGTGTCTATTGGGCCAACCCCAAGGATGGCGCCTTCTCCGGTCCACCCCAGGTCGGCGAATTCAAAAATGGTGTCGGCGAGTTTTACTGCCAGGACACTTTCAACGGCCGCATGATCCTGATTCGCTACGAGTGGTCCCGCATCACGCCGAACTCCGCACACTTCGAGCAAGCATTCTCCGACGATGGCGGCAAATCCTGGGAAGTAAACTGGATCACCGATCAAACGCGCACAAACGATCAACCAGCCAAAGCGTCCGCGACGCCCGCAACCGCGACGGACCCAGATGGACAACACGGTTTTGACGGCCTGTTCGGCACATGGAATTATCGCGTGAAGCGCCTCATGCATCCGCTGACGGGCTCCACCACCTGGCACGAATTTCCAGCCACCGGCATTTGCTACAGGGTTTGGGGCGGCCGCGCCCAACTGGACACCTTCGAGGCCGACGATCCCACCGGTCACATCGAAGGCCTGGTCGTGCGTCTCTACAATCCCGAAAACCATCAGTGGAGCCTGAACTGGGCCACCAGCAAAACCGGCACTCCCGACCCGCCGCAAATCGGCAAATTCAAGAATGGCCACGGCGACTTTTACACCCAGGACACGATCCACGGCAAAACCATCTTCGTTCGATATGATTGGACGAAAATCAACACCGACACGCCCCACTTTGAGCAATCCTTCTCCGAAGATGGCGGCCAAAGCTGGGAAGTAAACTGGATCACAGACCAAACGCGCGCACCCGACGCCTCTGACAAAGCGCGCTAAGACCAATTCGCGCGCGAAAAACGGATAGCAGCTGCGGCGGAGCACCACTAATCTGGAGTTGTGAAAGAGCCAGCAATGAATGCGCTAGAACATACTCTCGGTTATATCTTGCTCTGCTGCCTCGCGCTTCTCTTTCAACCTCCGCGAGCACTCGCACAGGAAAGACCCGCCGCGCCGCGCGACGGTGAACACGATTTCGACTTCGAAATCGGCACCTGGCACACGCACTTAAAACGTCTGCAACATCCACTAACCAACTCAACCACCTGGATCGAATACGACGGCATCTCCTACATCCGCAAAATCTGGAATGGCCGCGCCAATCTCGTAGAGCTCGAAGTCGACGGCCCCACCGGCCACATCGAAGGTCTCTCCCTCCGCCTCTACAATCCGCAATCCCGCGAGTGGAGCCTGAATTTCTCCAACAGCGCCCAAGGCACCATGAGCATCCCCACGGTCGGCGAATTCAAAAATAACCGCGGCGAATTTTACGATCAGGAACCCTTCAACAACCGCACGATTCTCGTCCGCAACGTCTTCGAAAACATCACCACAAACTCCTACCGCTTCGAACAATCCTTCTCCGACGATGGCGGCAGAACCTGGGAAGTAAACTGGATCGCAGTAGACACGCGAATCCCCGATGAAAGCATCCAGCAAGAAGAAAAGGACAAATCAGGCGCAACCGCGCCCAACCCGCGACAAAGCGAGCCGCAATCATCAGACAATCGTCAACAACTCGGCGAAGCCTGGTGGACCGGCCCCATGCTCGCCAACAACGCGTCCACGCTCCCCCGTGGACATTTCCTCGTCGAGCCTTACCTCTACGACGAAATCAGCCCACACACCAACGGCTTCGGCTCGCTCACCTACATCGAATACGGCCTCGTCAACCGCTTCACCATCGGCCTCATCCCCACCTTCGGTTACAACAAATCCAGCGACGGCCTCAGCAGTTCCGGCGTCGGCGTCGGAGACGTCACCGTCCTGGCCCAATACCGCCTCACGCAATTTCACGAACACCATAAGGTTCCGACAATCTCTTTGATGCTGCAGGAAACTTTCCCCAGCGGAAAATACGATCAGCTCGGCGCCCGCCCCAGCGACGGCCTAGGCGCCGGCGCCTACACCACCACGCTGGCGCTCAATTCCCAAACTTATTTCTGGATGCCCAATGGCCGCATCCTGCGCATGCGCCTCAACGCCACGCAATCATTGTCCACCTACGCAAACGTAGCAGGCGTCAGCGTCTACGGCACCAGCTCGGGATTCCAGGGCCACGCCAAGCCCGGCGCCTCCACCTTCGTGGACGCCGCCTGGGAATACAGCCTCACCCGCAACTGGGTCCTCGCCCTCGACGCCACCTATCGCCACACCGCGAACACCCGCATCACCGGCCAAGACCCTGCGCAATCTCCTCCCAACATCCAGCTGAACTCAGGCTCAAGCGACGCTGTCGGCTTCGCCCCAGCCCTTGAATACAATTGGAAGCCCACCATCGGCGTCCTCGTCGGCACCCGCATCATCGCCCTCGGCCACAACACCCCCACCACCATCACCCCCGCTGTCGCCATCAACTACGTCCACTAGTCACCGTCCGGGTGCCGCCTTTCCGCGTCCCATTCATATACCGACACCGGGAACCTTTGAACCAACTTCGGTGTCTCAGCTTCCAAACCGTCGCTTAATGTCCCGGACATGTGCGAGCGTGCCCGAAGGCATTCCTACCGCGCGATCGGCGCGACATCTGCGATGGTGAAATGCTACCCGAGAGACCACAAGTTCGTTTGGGGGGTCGTCAATGAAGTTCTGCCACGCGCTCGCGTTTACGGCGTTCTTGATTTTCCTCAGCCCCGTCTGCGGTGCGCAGGCCGATCTGAAGCCGCAGAATGCCACAACCGCCGTGCTGCGTGCCTTCGATACGCACGACCTGGTACTGCTCGGCGAAATTCACGGAAACAAGCAGGAGTACGAATGGCTGCGCGCTCTTGTTGCCTCCCCCGAATTTAGCGACCGCGTGGACGACATCGTCGTCGAATCCGGCAACTCCCTCTACCAGAAATCCGTTGATCGCTACATCAGCGGCGAAGACGTCCCGCTCGGGCAAGTCCAGAGGGCCTGGCGCAATACGGTCGGTGCGATCGGGCCGCCCTCGCCCGTATATGCTTCGTTGTACCAGGCGGTCCGCGAGTCCAATCTGAACCGGACCGGTAAGCACCAAATACGCGTCGTTTGTGGCGATCCCTATATTGATTGGGCCAAAGTCAAAGATCGCGAAGACATCGCGCCGTATTTAGGCAACCGCGATCAGTGGTTCACGCAGATCGTGAAAGACCAAGTCCTGGCCAAGCACCACCACGCGTTGTTGATTATGGCCTGGGGACATTTCTTGCGTGGTTTTCCGCCGGGGCAGAAGTCGCCTTCGATTGAGCAGCAGTTGCGCTCGGCCGGCGCGAGCACTTACCTGATTGTGCTGGGCACCAACGCTGTCGGCGGCTACGACAATCTGGATCACCGCTTCGACTCTTGGCCCGCACCTGCGATCGTTTCGTTGGCCGATGGCTGGGTAGGCGAACTGCCTGCGCTGGCCGTCCTCTCCGGTGGAACCTTCGCGCCCATGTTTTTCGGGCCCAATTCCGGCTCCGCTGCCTCCGCCGCGCCGCCTCCGCCGCTGAAATTGAAGGATGCCGCCGATGCGCTGCTTTACCTGGGCCCGCGCGACGCGTTGATTCAGGTGCGAATGCCGCGCGCCGAACTCGACGGCACCCCCTACGGCGAGGAATTGCAGCGCCGCCTGGCGGTCGAAGGATTTCCCAGCAATCTCAACTTCGGCGACGAAGAAGTGCCGCAGTTCGCACGCCCTCAACCACAATCCAGTGGTGCTCCCCCGCCACCAATGCCGCCACCACCGAAAAATATGGGCGCCCCTCTGCCGCCCCGGCCGCCTTCAGAATAATAGGCGCTGCTCCGCCGCACCTGCCTCTGGCGCTGCTTCTCGTCTCGTCGGCAGATACCGTTCCGTTCGACGCGTTCCACAATACACGCGCGGATGCCCCATCGCTCTTTGAAGGGTGGGGCTTAGACGCTCCGCCATCGACCGCCGCAACGAACTACAGCTCCCAAATATTTTTCGGACAGGTAGTACTCGTTCTGTTCCAGTTCTGTTCGTGTGTACAGCTGTGCTTTCCACTCTCGCGTGTTAGCGTTGAGCGGGGCTGAAAAAAATGAAAAGTTCTCAAAATTGGCGCGATGGCCGCTGCGAAGTAACAGCAGCATCGCCAGCAAAATCGCTTCTCGCTGCGCTCCGCATCCTCGCCACACACAGGGTTGCGAGTCTAGACGATCCACGCCCGCGGCCCGAAAAGCAACAATGCGTAAATTCACGCACGCTAGATCGTAGATACATGGACGGTTCTAATCGACCGCCTGGCGATTAGAAATCGCTGCAACCAACTGAAAACAAACAACTGCACCCGCTTCTAATCAACCATTTTTTGCCAAGAAATGAGACCAACGAATCAGCGAAGAGCGAGTTTCACCCCAAGCCTACGTGGAACTACGATTCGCCCTTTTGCTATCCGCACTCACGTGATGTTAGAAATGTGGGGCACAAGCGCAGGCACACAGAGCGGAAGCGGAGGAATCATGGCGAGGTCACGCAGGGAATTTCTAGCGGATGCATCGGCAGGATTGTTCGGAGCCGCAGTAGTCTTGCACGCACAAGATCAAACGGCCGTCGCGGCCCCAACTGCGACGTCGCAATCTGCAACTTCGTCAGCAGCGTCATCGCCGGCCCAGCAAGACGTTAACGCGCCGCCCGGCATGCCCTCCGCGTTCGGCACCGCTCCGCCCGTGGGCCCCGTGGTCTCACCTGAAACTTTCGCCGAAGCAGAAAAACTCGTCCGCGTCGAAATGACCGATGCAGACCGCGCGCAAGCTGCAGGCAACTGGCGCAACTCGATGGCGGCGCTCTACGAACGGCGCACCGGGCCGCGCAAGGTTGCGCTCGAATCAACTCTTTCGCCCGCGTCGCGCTGGGATCCCGTGCTGCCCGGCATGACAGCAGGTCCTGATCGCAATCTGTTCATTCGCAGCAAGAACGATCCCGGCCCATTGCCCAAGCGCGACGAAGACATCGCATTCGCCCCAGTCACGCAGCTTTCGCGCTGGATCGAAACGAAGCAGATCACTTCCGAGCGGCTCACAAATATCTATCTCGACCGCATCGCGCGCTTCGATCCCAAATTGCGCTGCATCATCACGCTGACACGCGACCTGGCGCTCACCCAAGCGAAGCAAGCCGACATCGAAATCGCCGACGGACGATATCGCGGCCCGCTGCACGGCATCCCGTGGGGCGGCAAAGATCTGCTCGACACAGCAGGAATCGCGACGACCTACGGTGCCGAGCCTTTCCGCAATCGCATCCCGACAAGAAATTCCGCAGTCGTGCAACGTCTGCACGAAGCCGGCGCAGTGCTGATTGCGAAACTGAGCCTCGGCGCGCTCGCATTGAACGACGTGTGGTTCGGCGGCCAGACCATGAATCCGTGGCTGCTGGAAGAAGGCGCGTCAGGCTCGAGCGCGGGTCCAGGCTCCGCAACCGCTGCGGGGCTAGTTGGCTTTTCAATCGGCAGCGAGACGGGCGGCAGCATCGTCAGCCCCAGCATGCGCTGCGGCGTCACAGGACTGCGTCCCACCTACGGCCGCGTGCCGCGCACCGGCGCGATGACGCTCTGCTGGTCGCTCGACAAACTTGGCCCCATGACGCGCAGCGTCGAAGACGCGATGCTGGTGCTGCAGGCCATCACCGGACCCGACGATGGAGACTTGGACAGCGTTCCCACTAAGCTCGATTTTGATGCGAGCGCCGGCGTGAAAGGTCTGCGGGTCGGCTACTTTCCCGCGTGGATGAGCGGCAAAGGCTCGACGGAGGTGGATCGCATGGCGCTCGCCACCGTGAAAAAACTGGGCATGGTTCCGGTAGAGGTTTCCATTCCCAACTGGCCGTACGATTCGCTGGGACTGATTTTGTTCGCCGAAGCGGGCGCTGCCTTCGAAGAAATCACGCTCGATCACGAACTGGATCAGCTGAAAATGCAGGTCCCCGATGCGTGGCCGAATTCCTTCCGCCAGGCGCGCTTTCTTTCGGCGGTGGATTTCGTGCAAGCCGATCGGTTGCGACGCAAAGTGGCCATGGAAATGGCGCGCGTTTTCAGCGAAGTGGATTTGCTGCTGGTCCCATCGTTACGGGACGAGATGCTGACGATCACCAATTTCACCGGCCACCCTTCGCTCACCCTGCGTGCCGGATTCGTAGAAGTTTCCCAAGCGCGCACTGACTGGGCGCCCGATCCGAAGAATCCGCTGCCGAAGTTTTCGCCGCCGCGCCGCGTCCCGCACGGCGTCACGCTCATCGGTCGCCTCTTCGACGAGGGCACGGCAGCCCGCGCCGGCCTCGTCTTGGAGCGCAGCTTCAACGTGGTCGGCGAGCGTCCGCCCGGGTTCTAAATCGTGCCAGGGCCCCGCACCTGTCCGTCTGGCCAGTAGTTTTTGTCGTTGGATTTCTCTAACCTGTTAGTGAATACCAGCCGATTTGCGTGGCCGCGATCGAATTCTCCCGGCCCCTCCAGCCGACCGGGATCCATGGGAGGTGCAAGAATGAAAGAGAGTGAAGCACTGGTCCAGTTCAAGGACGGAGTCGAACTGCTGAAGAACGGTTATCCGAAGGACGCTCTCCCTCACCTGCGCAACGCCGTCGAAATCGAAAGTCAGAACCCCTACTATCTTTCGTTTTTTGGTCTGGCAGTGGCGCGCGCGGAAAAGAAGTGGAACGAAGCGACGCATCTCTGCGAAACCGCACTGCAACTGAAGGGCAAAGAACCGCAATTCCACCTGAACCTGGCGGAAGTCTATGTGGCGGCCGGCCGACGCGCCAGCGCGATCGCCACCCTGGAGCGCGCCATCGAAAACTTCGGGCCTACGGCTCGTCTGACGAAAGCCCGGAGCAGGATCGAAAAACGTCAGGCACCCGTGCTGCCATTCCTGAAGCGCGATCACCTATTGAACAAGAGCCTGGGCAAGCTGCGGCACCGCGCCGCGAAGCGCGCCGTCAACTCCTGATTCCGTGACGCCTGATTTCGGGAGGGCTGAGATCGCGAAAAGCGTTCAGTCCGGAATTGGCTCGAACTTCGGACCCAGGACGCCAAGAACCACGCACACTTCTTTCATCGTGCGCACCACGTGCAGATTGGGCCGCGTATCCTGCCCTGCCAACTCGAACATGCGTGCCGTCCCGTAGATCAGTGGCGACGCGGCAACGATGAAGCGCGGAAACTCCTGGTCGAGGATCGCCGGCGGTGAACTGGCCAATTCCCGAATGAATTGAGGAGACACCTCGAAGGAAGTCACGGCCGAGAAGTCCGTAATGGCCCCGCGCGCGCCCGTCCGTTCGAAATACTCTCCGGCGAGGCCATAGTATTCCTTCAGTAGTTCGTCGGTGACACCGCCTTCGAAACGGCCGCGAAGAATTCGGTTCACCGGGTCGAACTCGAAATAATAGGGCACCGAAACGGCCTCCGCTGCTGCCAAGCGCAAGCGCCGATAATCGCACTGGTTCCGGCAAAGCGCAATCGAGTGCAGCAAGCTTGCGGATTGCAAACGCTGTAAATCGCGCGCAGATAGGGAGCCGCGCTGTCGCAGCAAATCGCTTGCGACCCTATCAGTCCCCCACGGACGCGATCAACATTGATTCTTCCAATTTTCACAGGGCCATCCCACATTGACGTGTCTGCGCGACTTTGCTATGTTCCCTATAGTTTTTCGCGGAGAGTGACCGTGAAACGTCGCGCGATCCGGGCTACACAAGCCACCCATAAGAGCCACAAGCTATTGAAAAAGAAGACAATAAAGGGTAGCGCAAAGCCGAAAGCCATGGCGCTGCCTCCGGACCCGGACGCTCCCGCCAAGCAGGCGCAGCTGAAATTCTACGAAGAAGCCCTTAAGTACTTCCAGCAGCAGAAGTTCCAGCGCGCAAAGCAGTCGCTCGAGCGCGTACTGGAAGGCCCCAGCAAGGAACTCGGTGACCGCGCCCAGATGCACATCAAGATCTGCGAGCAGCGGATTTCGCGGCCTCCCGTTCCGGCACTCAAATCCGCCGAGGAGCATTACACCCAGGGCGTGGCGCTGATGAACCTGGGGCGTTGGGACGAAGCCCGCGAGCATTTGGACCGCGCGCGCAAATCGGCGCCGAAAGCGGATCACATTGTTTACGCGATGGCGGCGCTGGATTGCCTGACCGGCGAAGCGGAATCGGCGATGCAGAATCTGAAAGTTGCGATCCAGCTGCGTCCGGAAAACCGTTATCACGCGCGCAACGATGAGGATTTCGCGTTTCTGCAAGAAGATCCGCGCTTCACGGAATTGCTCTACCCGGAGCGAGACGGTTCGGCGGGCTGAGTTGCGCGGCTTTTTCACGGGATTCGTGGTCAGGAAATTCGTTCGGAACTCCACTTTTACATTCGCCGGGAAATTCGCGGCGTGAAACTCTCCGTTGCAAATCTTCGTGGGAAATTTTTGTGCCGATTGCGGGTGAACATCACGTGGTGAGAATCGCTCGGTGAAAACCGCGTCGCAGCTGCGAACTGTTCCGGTGCGGATTGTGGCTCTGGGGGGCGGCACAGGACTTTCCACGGTGCTGCGCGGGCTGAAGGAATATGTGGCGACGCGCAAGAAAGAACGCACGCCGCTGCCGATCGCAGATCTCGCTGCCGTGGTCACGGTCACAGATGATGGCGGCAGCTCCGGGCGATTGCGCCGCGAATATCGCGTGCTGCCTCCCGGCGACATACGCAATTGCATGGTGGCGCTTTCCAAGGACGAGCACCTGCTGGGGAAACTGTTTCAGTATCGTTTTCCCGCGGGGCGCGGCCTGGCGGGGCACAGCTTCGGAAATTTATTTCTGACGGCGCTTAGCAATGTGACGGGAGATTTTCCGCGGGCGGTGCGCGTGTCGTCGCAAGTGCTGGCGATTCGCGGCCGGATTTTTCCATCCACAGCGCAAAACGTTACTTTGGAAGCCGAGCTGGAAGACGGAACCATCGTGCGCGGCGAGACGAATATCTCGCGTTCGCGCAAAAGAATTCACCGCGTGCGATTGGTGCCGCGGCGCGTGCGTCCGCTGCCGGAAGTGCTGGAAGCGATTCGCGAGGCTGATTTGGTGCTGGTGGGGCCCGGCTCGCTTTACACCAGCATCATTCCGAACCTGCTGGTGGAGCAGGTGAGCGAGACGATCCTGCATTCGCGCGCGGTGTGCGTGTACATCGCGAACCTGATGACGCAACCGGGCGAAACGCAGCACTATTCGGTGGCGGACCACGTGCGCGCGATTTACGAACACAGCCGCAGG
Source organism: uncultured Acidobacteriota bacterium (assembly GCA_963790855.1). GTDB lineage: Bacteria > Acidobacteriota > Terriglobia > Acidiferrales > UBA7541 > Palsa-295. The sequence goes on along the minus strand of CAWBPZ010000010.1, from coordinate 583,735 downwards.
GGCCTGTTCGACTACGTGGTGGTGAATCGCAAGCCGGTTCCGGAGCGCCTGCTGCGTCGTTATCGCGCGCAGGGCGCCGAACCCGTGCAGCAATCGCTGGGCGAGCTGCGGCGCATGGGTCTGCGCTACATCACCGGCGATCTGCTGCATCACAATCGAGTCGTGCGGCACGACCAGGCCCGCCTGACGCGCCTGCTGCTGGAAGAATTTGTGAAGCGCCAGATGCGGAAGTGAAGCAGACGGAATTCAGCGCATGCGCGAACGACATGCGCCCCATGAGCCCTTGATCCGCGGCGTGCCGCGCAGTTGAGTTCCTGTCTCAAATCTTGCGTCAAAGCCCCGTGGGTGAAATTATCTTGCATGGGCACGGAGAAAATGAATGTTTGCGATCACTGGAATTACAGGGAATGTGGGCGGAGAAGTAGCGCGCAATCTTCTGGCCGCCAAGCAGGCTGTGCGAGGCGTCGTGCGCGACGTCGGGAAATGCGGAGCATGGGCGCAGCGCGGTTGCGAAATTGTGGGTGCGGATATCAACGATGCGACGGCGCTCACGGTGGCGTTTCGCGGCGCCGAAGGTGTTTTCGTGCTGGTGCCACCGAATTTTGATCCGTCGCCGGACTTTCGCGAAGCGCGGGCAATTGCTGAAACGTTGCGCACGTCGCTTGCCGCCGCGCGTCCAGGTAAAGTTGTTTACCTTTCGACGATCGGCGCACAGGCGACGCAGCCGAATCTGCTGACGCAACACACCATCATCGAGAAAGCGCTCGGCGATTTACCGGTGCCGATTGCTTTTCTGCGGCCCGCGTGGTTCCTGGAGAACTCCAGTTGGGACGTGGCACCAGCGACCAGTAGCGGCATGATCCCGAGCTTTTTGCAGCCGCTCGATAGGCGCGTGCCGATGGTTGCGACGGCTGACATCGGGCGCATGGCCGGTGAGTTGCTTCGCGAAACGTGGAGCGGACACAGGGTGGTCGAATTGGAGGGGCCGCATCGCGTGAGTCCCAATGAAATCGCCGCGACGTTCGCTCGCCTGCTGAGGCGCCCGGTGAAGATGGAAGTGGTGCCGCGCGAGACTTGGGAGTCTCTATTCCTATCGCAGGGAATGAAAAATCCTACGCCGCGGATTCAGATGCTCGACGGATTTAATGAGGGTTGGATTGAGTTCGCGGGCGGAGAGGCCGGTTCCCGAAAGGGAAACGTGGCGCTGGAAACTGTGCTGCGAGGTCTGGTCGAGCGGGCCGGAAAGTCGTGAGGCTCCGCTAGGGGCTGTCTCATGCGGCGGTCGTCGCCGAAATTGGCAACCGACAGATTTCGAGCGAGGGAAGATATCTCCAAACCATCCCCGCTTCTCACTTTTCCGCATTACCAGAACAGCAAGGAGTACGATTTTCAGAGGCTCTGATCCTTGGGAGGTCCGCGTGCGCTTCCTGACTGATTCGGCAGGATTTTGTTTGTGGATTTTAGTGAGTGCTGTATTTGTGCCCGCCCTACGCGCGCAGACGTTTCAAGTTAAAGCAGAGGAGTTCGTCGACTCTTACTCGAAGAGCGGCGGATTTCGTGGCGTGGTCCTGGTCGCCAGGAACGGGCAGATTCTCTTTCACAAGGGTTACGGCAATGCAATCGAGGCGTGGGAAATTCCAAACGGTCCCAACACCAAGTTTGAACTGGCCTCATTGACAAAACAATTCACGGGTGCGGCAATCCTGCTCCTCGCACAGGCAGGAAGGATAAACCTGGAAGACGCAGTCACAAAATTCTTTCCGAACGCGCCTCAATCGTGGAGGCAGATTACGATCAAACAGTTGGTTACGCATACCTCTGGTATTCCGAATAATGAGATTCGAGATTTCAATAAAGGAATTTGCGTTGCCTATACGGAAGACGAACTGCTCGCGACCTTCAAAGATAGGCCACTTAAATTCAAGCCAGGCACGGATTGGGCGTATACGAATACGGAGTACTACCTGCTCGCGTACATCATCCAGTCTGTTTCCGGCCAGAGGTACGCCGATTTCCTGACGCAAGAAGTGTTCAAGCCTCTGGGCATGAGTTCTTCCGGATTTGTCTCTACATTGGCGATTGTCCCTCAGATGGCTGAAGGATACACAAGAGACGGCGGGTCCCTCCGTCGGAGGGATTATTTCGACAGGAGCCTTGAAATCGGCGCTGGAGGCGTATATTCCACGACCGTCGATCTACTGCGCTGGAACGAAGCCCTCAGCGAGAATAAGCTGCTCAATCAGAAATCGTCGGATCTCATGTTCTCGCCTTCTTCGCCAGGGAATTACGGATTTGGATGGTTCATCGAGAAGGCACCTCGAAATAAGGCTTACCACGAGGGGTCAGACCCTGGATTTTCGGCATTTGAGATTCGCTTTCCAGAAGAAAGAGCGCTGGTGATCGTATTGTCAAATCTAGAAAACGCACCCGTGCGACTGATTGCCAATGGGTTAGGCGAAATGCTGTTGAGCGGGAAAACTCCCAGCAATCAGAAATGACCCTGCGGTAGGCTCTCGCGACGATCTAGATCGTTTTCCCAACCCCGGCGGAGGCTCTAATCGCGGCCTACGCCAGTAGTCCCAAAATGCTCTAGTTGCGCGGGTGGCGGCAGGTTCGTATACTGGCCGACGCTGTCTGGACGGTATGTCTGCAGGGGGAATGTGGGACGGGGCGCGGGTGGGCGCGCGCGCTGATCGTGATCGGCAATCATAAGTAATCCACCTACTGCGCCTGGTGCGTGATCAGCATAGCTAGTGGCTCTGTGGGTTGTGCTTATCGCTCGGTGAACTGTGCGCGTGACATAGCGAACTTTTGCGCAATTTTTGGAGGGGTTCATGTCGGCTGTTACTTCTGAAGAATTGAACGTTTACAAGTCCGCGGAAGCGCGGTTTGAGATTGCGGCGAAGAAGCTGAACCTGGAAGAGGGAATTTACAGTTATCTTAAATATCCGAGCAAGGAAATCACGGTTTACATTCCGATCGCGCGCGACAACGGGAAGATGGAAGTTTTCACCGGGTACCGGGTGCTGCACTCTTCGATTCGCGGTCCAGGCAAGGGCGGGATTCGGTTCGCGCCAGACGTTTCGATTGATGAAGTGCGCGCGCTGGCTGCGTGGATGACGTGGAAATGCGCTGTGGTGAATATTCCGTTCGGCGGGGCGAAGGGTGGAGTGATTTGCGATCCCACGAAGCTTTCCAAGAACGAGCTGGAACGCATCACGCGGCGTTACACGGCGGAATTGAGCGAATGGTTTGGGCCGGAGCGTGACGTGCCGGCGCCGGACATTGGCACGAACGAACAGACCATGGCGTGGGTGATGGACACCTACTCGATGCACGTGCGGCAGGCGACGACGGCGGTGGTGACGGGCAAGCCGCTGGAGTTGGGTGGTTCGCAAGGCCGCAAGGAAGCTACCGGGCGCGGGTTGATGATGTGCTGCAACAACGCGCTGCGGAAGCTGGGCATGAAGCGCGAAGGCTGCCGGGTGATTATTCAGGGATTCGGGAACGTCGGCTCGCAGGCGGCGATTCTGATGCACGAGTCGGGGTACAAGATTATTGGGGTCGCAGATATTCACGGTGGGCTATACAACGATAAGGGGTTCGACGTACCGAAACTTGTAGATTGGGTTTACGGGCAGCGGAAGCCTTTGCCGGAATTTCCGGCGGGCGGCGACAAACAGACGGCGCAGGAAGTGCTTTTCCATCCTACCGACATCCTAGTACCTGCGGCGACCGAGAATCAGATCACAAGTGGCAACGCTAACCGCGTGGAATGCAAGATTTTGTGTGAGGGGGCGAATGGGCCTACTACGTCGCACGCGGACAAAATCATTGAGGATAAAGGCATATTCATCATTCCGGACATATTGGGGAACGCCGGAGGGGTGACGGTAAGCTATTTTGAGTGGGTGCAGGACCGGCAGGGGTTCTTCTGGCGGGAGAACGAAGTTAACGAAAGATTGCAAGATGTGATGGACCAAAGCTTCGAACAGGTGGTAAGGTACGCCGAAACGCATGGGGTGAACAACCGCATCGCGGCTTACATCGTCGCGATTGACCGGGTGGCCCGGGCGTTGAAGCTGCGCGGGATATACGCGTAGCGAGGCTACCAGGCTCGTGGTTGAAGGCCCGGAGTTCGTCGAGGAGGAAACGTGTTTCCTGAATCGATTTTGCCCGGAGCACTGAAGAGTGAAGACGAGCACCGGCGCGACATGTGCGCCGTGGGGCGTTGGATCTACGACCGCGGGTACGTGGCGTCGATGGATGGGAATTTGTCCGTGCGGCTGGACACGCAGCACATACTGACGTCGCCGACGGGAATTTGTAAGGGCATGATGACGCCGGAAGACATGGTGATCACCGACCTGGATGGGAAGAAAGTGTCGGGGCGGCGCAATCCTTCTTCTGAACTGCCGATGCATTTGATGATTTATCAGCACCGCACGGATGTGAACGCGGTGTGCCACGCGCATCCTCCGGCCGCGACTGGATATGCGGCGGCGGGCGTGCCACTGAATAAAGCGCTGCTGTGCGAATTGATTCTTTCGCTGGGGTGTGTGCCGGTGGCGCCTTATGGGACGCCGGGAACTCCGGAATTGGCGGACAGCATCGCGCCGTTTGTGGATGGTTACGACGCGATTTTGCTGGCGAATCATGGAGTGGTGACGTACGGGCAGGATTTGATGACGGCGTTCTTCCGCATGGAGACGACCGAGCATTTCGCGCGCGTAGCGTTGGTGACGGAGATGCTGGGGAAGCAAGTGCTGCTTTCCAGCAACGACGTGCAGAAATTGGTGGCGGCACGGGCGCGTTATGGATTGCAGACGGCGCCTAATGCGGGGCCGGAATTTCCGGTTACTTCGGAGACGGCGGCGAATACGGAGCGGATTACATTGACGCGGCGGGAGTTAGAGGCGTTGGTGGAAGAGGCTGTGAAGAACGACCGCGCGCGGCAGTAGGTTTTTGATTTATTGCACGCGTTCGTGCGAGTAGCCTGCGGCGTCGAGCGCGGCTTTCAGTTCTGCGATGTGCTCCGGGCCGCGGGTTTCCATCGTGATGTCTATCGCTGTATCCCCTAAGACTACCCCGTAGTAGGAACGATTGAAGCTCGTCTCAACGATATTTACTTTGTGTTCGGCGATCACTGTGGAGAGGCGTACCAGCGCGCCCGGATGGTCCGGCAGATGGATGCGGAGGCGCACCAGGCGGCCGTCTTTCACAAGGCCGCGCTCGATGATGCGGGCGAGCAAGGTGACGTCAATATTTCCGGCGGAAATCAGGACGCCAACTTTTTTTCCGGCCAGCGCGGTTCTGCGATTTAGTACCGCGGCGGCGGCTACGGCTCCTGCGCCTTCGGTGAGCGTTTTTTCCTTTTCGAGCAGGAGCAGGATGGCGTTGGCGATTTCTTCTTCGTCCACGGTGACGATTTCGTCTACGTACTTCTGAACGAGTGGCAGGGTGAGGACGCCTGCGGAGCGGACCGCGATGCCGTCGGCGATGGTCTTTTCGGCGGGCAGCGTGACGATTTCGTCTTGTTCTACGGCTGCTTTCATGGATGGGAGCTTCGAGGTTTGCACGCCGATGACTTTGATTTTCGGATTTGTTTCCTTCACGGCGCAGGCTACTCCGGCGATCAAGCCACCGCCGCCGATGGGAATTACTACGGCGTGCAGATCGCGCACCTGCTCGAGCATTTCGATGCCGAGGGTGCCTTGGCCGGAGATGACCGCTTCGTCGTCGAAGGGATGGATGAAGGTGAGGGATTGTTCGGCGCAGAGGCGCATCGCTTCCTGGCAGGATTCGTCGTAATTCGCGCCGAAGAGGATTACTTCAGCTCCATGGCCGCGCGTGGCGGAAACTTTGACGAGGGGAGTGGTGAGCGGCATGACGATCTGCGAGGCGATGCCGCGTTTGGTGGCGTGATAGGCGACGGCTTGCGCGTGATTGCCGGCGGAAGCTGCGATCACGCCGCGGCGGCGTTCGTCGGGAGTGAGCAGCAGAATTCTATTCAGGGCGCCGCGTTCTTTGAACGAGCCGGTCATCTGCAAATTTTCCAGTTTCAGGAAAAGGGAATTGCCGGTGAGCTGCGAAAAGGTTTCGGAGCGCATGAAGGGCGAGACGTAGATCGAATTGCGGATGCGCTTGGCGGCTTGCTGAATCGTCTTCAGCGTGACCTTGCCGGCGGCAGGCGCTTTCGTTTGCCCTTTTGCTTTCGTGGCGCTGGAATTCATTTTGTTCCCCCCTAAAAAACTAAAGGCCGTTGCCCTTGGTGGGTAACGGCCTGTGGCGCTGAAACGGGAAGCTGTGCGCCGGCCGCTATCCGCTCCTAATAATAGGAATAATTCGCGCAATGGCTGCGGCGGGAATCAAACGCGCGTGGTTGCGGTGTAACGCTGGATAGGAAAGCGACGGCATCGCGAGTACGCGAGAGTTGCGTTGTGCCCGGACTATTGCAGGCCGAAGCGGTGATTGGAAGTTCATGGACAGCACTACGGATATCATGGCTGCCGCGAGCGTGGCAAACAAAAACTTCGGTGGACGACTCAATGCAGCATCAAAGCGCGAATGGCGTGGCGGCAGGTTTGCTGCGTTGATGCTTCAAAAACAAGAACCGGCGGGCAACGATCCCGCATCGAGGGACCGCTTCCCGCCGGATGGTTGCGGCGAACCGCTACTCTGCGATGGTTACGAATCGTGTTTTGCCTCCGAAGTGAATTTCTGTGATTTTGTTGCCTTCGCTGACGAACGCCGAATATCGGGCCTTGGCGGTTTCGTCCTTCCATTGCACCGGTGCTTCGGCGACGACCTTTCCGTGCATCGAGATCTGCACGTGGGTCTCATCGGCGGACACGGCGTAATCTCCCGGCTGCAATTCCTTGCCGGCGAAGGTGGCGGGTTTCAGCAAACTCATAACGGTGTTGACGCCTGCCTTGGTGTCTTTCGCTGGAGCGTTTGGAGCGGCGATGGCCACCAGCAGCGCCAGCGCTGCGAACACTGTCAATACTCGGTTCATTGAACGACGCGACATATTTTGTTCCTCCTGAAAAAGTGTTTGCCCCTCGCACGTGCTTAGACGCGGAGGTAAGCGCGGCGAAAGCAAAAGGCAAAATGTTTTTCGAAAAAAACATGCGCGAGAAATAAATGAAGAAGAAAAACCGGAAGCGGACAGTGTTCGCGCGAAAGCGGACAGTGTGCGCGAGGCGCGGGTGGGCGGAAAAATCCCCGCATCCGAATATTGGTACGCCGGAGAGTGTCAAAATGTTCCCGCATGTTTCTCGCGGAACAGTACAATTTGGCTGTTGCCGCGTTGACACTCCCGCGCCCCTAATCAATAATCGCTGAACATGATTGGATCGCTCCGCGGCAAGCTCGTTGACAAACGCCCCAACCTGATTCTGCTGGACGTTGGCGGAGTGGGATATCAGGTGATCATTCCGCTTTCCACCTTTACCAGCCTGGGCGCGATGCACATGGAAACCACGCTGCTGATTCATACACACGTGCGGGAAGATCAGCTGGCGCTGTACGGATTTTTTACGGCGCGGGAAAAGCAGTGCTTTGAGCTGCTGCTTTCGGCTTCCGGCGTGGGGCCTTCGCTGGCGTTGAAAATTCTCTCGGGGATGAGTTTGGACGAGCTGGTTCCGGCGATTCGCAAAGGGGATCTCGCGCAACTGGTGCGCATTCCGGGCGTGGGGCGCAAGACGGCGGAGCGCATGGTGCTGGAATTGCGCGACAAACTTGCAGCGGTGGACGTGCCCGAAGCGGGGAAGCCCGCGACGCGGTCGCAGCTGGAATCGGATGTGGCGTCGGCGCTGCAGAATCTCGGGTACGATGAGAGAGCGGTGGAGAAGGCGATCGCGCAATCGCGGACGACAGTGGGCAATGATTTCGAGACTTTGCTGCGCGCTTCGCTGCAGGTGCTGGGCGGGGCGGTGATGAAGAAATCGCGGCGGGCGGGACAGGGTGAGTGATGAAGACTGAGCGCGACGGTGCTGCCGCGGCTGCCGCTCGTGAACGCGCGACGACGGACGACAAAAAAAATCGGGTGGCTGGAAAAATGACGGACGGGCGCGAGCGAATTATTTCGGGGAAGGCGTACGATGAGGACGCGCGGGTGGAGGCGAGCATCCGCCCGAAGCAGCTTGCGGATTACATCGGGCAGAATCGCGTGAAGGAAAATTTACAGATCGCGGTGGAAGCAGCGCGCACGCGGGGAGAAGCGCTGGATCACGTTTTATTGTATGGGCCGCCCGGGCTGGGAAAGACGACGCTGGCGCAGATTCTGGCGAATGAGATGGGATCGGCGATCAAGGTGAGTTCGGGGCCGCTGCTGGAGAAGAAGGGTGACCTGACCGCGGTGTTGACTTCGCTTGAGGCACAGGATTTTTTCTTTCTGGATGAAATTCACCGCTTGCAGCCGTCGCTGGAGGAAATTTTGTATCCGGCGATGGAGGATTTTCGCGTTGATTTGATAATCGGGCAGGGGCCTGGGGCGCGCGTGCATCCTTATCAATTGAACAAGTTCACGTTGATTGGGGCGACCACGCGGGCGGGGCTGATTATGGCGCCGCTGCGTTCGCGTTTTGGGATCGTGCACCGGCTGGAATTTTATTCGCCCGAGGATTTGCTGCTGATCGTGCAGCGGTCGGCGAGGATTTTGGGAATTACCATGGATGAGTCGGGCGCGGCGGAAATTGCGCGACGGAGCCGGGGGACGCCGCGCGTCGCGAACCGGCTGCTGCGGCGCGTGCGCGATTTTGCCGAGGTCCGCGCGAAAGGGCACATTGATATTGGCGTGGCGCGCGATGCGCTGGCGATGCTGGGCGTGGACGACCATGGGCTGGACGAAGTGGATCGCAATTTGCTGCTGACAATTATTCAGAAATATTCGGGCGGGCCGGTGGGCTTGAGTACGATCGCGGCGTCGTTGAGCGAGGAAGAAGATGCGATCGAGGAGATTTACGAGCCTTACCTGATGCAGCTCGGTTTGCTGGATCGCACCCAGCGCGGGCGCGTGGCTACGGCGCTGGCGTACAAACATTTCGGATTGGATGAACCCAAGCGCCAGCCTGGGCTTTTTAGCTGATGCGAAATCCGGCTCGCTAAACGTCGTTAGTGCGTTTCAAGTGTTCTGCTCTTCGAACTTGTGTCTCTGCGGTGAAACTCCTCTGCTTAGGGCTAGAATGCTCTCGCGCACATGACGGGAATCTTTCTATCACTCGGTTCGAATATTGGGGAGCGCGCGGAGAATATTGCACGGGCGATTGCGGAGTTGCCGCGCCGTGGAGTGCGCGTGGTGAGGAGGTCTTCGTTGTATGAGACGGAGCCAGTGGAGTTTTTGGCGCAGGAGTGGTTTTTGAATTGTGTGGTGGAGGTGGCGACGGAGTTGTCGCCTGTCGAGTTGATGCGGGCGCTGCTGGAGATCGAGCGGGGGATGGGGCGGGAGCGGGTGTTGCCGAAGGGGCCACGGATTATCGATATGGATATTTTGCTGTTTGGCCCGCTTGTGGTGCGCGGGACGGATTTGGAGATTCCGCATCCGCGGATGGCGGAGCGGAGATTTGTGCTGGTGCCTTTGGCGGAGATTGCCGCCGGCGCGGTGCATCCGGTGTTGACGAAAACTGTTGCGGAGTTGCTTGCGGCCTCGCCCGACCGCGGCGAGGTCCGCCCGTGGCAAAGCTGAGCAGCTGCTTCGCCACGGGTTTCCCTGCGCGGCGCTCCTAGCTCGTCCGCAGGACTTTCAGCCAGTGGAGCGTTAGCGGAGGCTTGGTCTCCAGCGCTTCGAGTTGGATTTCTGTTTCGCGGCCTTGGCTTCGTTCCTGCCAGCGATAGACGCCGGGTTCGGTTTCTTCGCGGATGTGGCCGGTGGCGGGGCGGAGGAATTCGCGCGCGTCTTCGAAGGAAACTTTTTCGCGCGCGGCCGGGCGGGTGAGCGCTTCGACCGCGTAACTGCGCAGCAGCTTCGACCAGTAGGCGTCGAAAAGTTGCGAGGATGCGAAGATGTCGCTCCAGGCGACCTCGCCGCCGAAGGCTACGATGACGCCGACTACGTGCTCGCCTTTCCAGCCGGTCGTCGAGCGTTTAAAACGCTTTTCGACTTCCAGCGCGAAATTCTCGACCGATGGGCCGATCTCGGAAGATTGATAGATGTCGCGATAGGCTTGGGTGGGCGCGGCGGAAGCCACTACGGTGGAAAGTTGCCGCGAGGTAATTCTCGGCGCGGTGACGGCGAGGTTGGAGGACATGTCCGACTGCGCCCGCGCCCCCGCCGCTGCTCCGTTTGCTGTTCCCACAGAATCACCGCGAACCGCCGCCCAGACCTTGCTCTGATCCTGATCCACGGCGGCTTGTTCGCGCACGGTGGGATGAACCATCATTTTCGCCGCGGCGAAAGTTTCGCCGGCGCCGGTCCAGCGGCTGTGCTCGACGCAGAAGACGTCGAGCGGCAGGGGTTTCGCGCCGACTGGAATGATGCGGTCCTTGCCGATAATGCGATCTTGTTTGCCTCCGGAAACCACTTCGCCGGCGAGCAACAGCAACGGTTTTTTGCCGCGGTTTATCAGGACGAGTTGGTTCACTTGCGGGCCGCTGGAAATTGCGGGATTCGGCTCGACCCCACTTCGTGTCCGGCGCATGTATTCACCTTGTTCGGCGACGATGGCTTCACCGGAGGCGAGAGCAGCATCGAGGGTTTCGAAGTCAGAGGTGTATGCGTCCTGCGAGGACAACACCGGGAAGACGGTTAGCGTTTCGTAGGTGATGGGGTCACCTACGCGCCAGCCCGTGGATGAATCGGGGCCGGATGCGGGTTCATGTTCGGCTAGGACACGTGGCGAGGAGCTGAAAGACCAGAAGATCACGGCGGCCAGAGCTGCGAGAATTACCAAACTGGGGATCCAGATGAATTTGTGGCTGGGATTCATGGCGTTCTCCTTCGTTGCTCGAGCGAATGAGGCTTGGCGCAGGAGCTATCACAGTGAGAACGAGCGGGCGGTGATTCCTTGCAGGGTTTTTGGGAACGCTGCGGTGGATTCGGCGGCGGCGATGCGAATTCTTACGGATTCATGCGCCGACTTCGGGGATGTGGGATGAACACTATAGGTGTTTGCGGTCTTCGAGTTCTTTTTCGCGCTTCTTGCGTTCTTCTTCTTCCGTGCGTTCCCACTCCAGGAGCTCTTCTTCGGACATTTGGTAATCGTCGCGAGAGGCGAACATGGAACTGCGCTTGCCGCGCTGAGCGGAGCGGAGGCCGCGGCGTTTTCTGTTCGTGGGGGAAAAGTCGCTCATGCTCCGGATGGGGTCGGCGAGGGCGCCTGCTTCGACGAGGAGCTCGCCGACTTTTTCCAGGAAGTCGTGCAGATGGTATGGCTTGACGAGATAGGGGAGGCCTTCTTTTTCGAGGATGGGTTGGGCTTCGGGGGCTGCGAGCAGGGGCACGAGGAACAGGACGCGAATGCGTTTGGGGCGGGCGGAGTCCACTTCGTCGAGTTCGGCGCCTTCCGGTGCGTCGCCATCGCCTTGTGCGAGGTCTTTGAGGATGTTGAAGAGCGGGCCGCGCACATCGGTCATTGCGACGTTGACGATTACGAGGCTCCACTGTCCACTGGCCAGTTCGAGCATGGCCGCTGAGACGAGCGGGACGATACGCACGCGCCAACCCTCTGAATCGAGGACGTTTTTGAGCGCGCGCTGACTGACGATATCGTCGTCAATAATCAGGATGCCGACTTCTGCCAATGCAATTCCTGCCGGGAGTATGGGTGTCTCCAGGAGTATATCGGCAGGGAATGGCGGGGGCATCTGGCCGGAAGCAGGGTTTCCAGGGCGAAGCCTGCCTGAGCGTACAGGCGAAAATAAAGCGAAGAATAGTGCTTGACATAGCGAACAAAAGGCGAATATATTGTCTGCCGTGCGGCGAGGCAATCAATGGCCACTTTTCCCATTCTTCGTGCGACACCAGCGACGCTCCAACGTCCTCGGAAGCGTGCGAAGCAGACCAGTCTCACTCTTTTCCCCACAGCCGCTCGCCACGGCACATGTGAGTCACCGTGCGAAGCTTCCGCGCCCCCTCTGGCACCTAGCCAGAGAACGAAGCCCGCTACGGAACTGGTCGGCATTGCACGCCTCGCCGCTTCCTCCCCTTGCGCAGATGCCAAGCGCGGGACGGAGTACTTCCTGCTACCTGTTCGATCGATTCTGAATCACTGCGATTCGGAGCGGGTTCCTTTTCGCTGGACCGTCAACCCTTACCGCGGCTGCGAATTTGGGTGCCACTACTGCTATGCGCGCTATACGCATGAATATATGGAGTTGGACGGGAACGATTTTGAGTCGAAGATTTATGTGAAGCAGGATGCAGGTCCGCTTGCTGGGCGCGATTTGGCGAATGAGAAAATCTGGGGCGAACACATTGCGATTGGGACGGCGACGGATCCCTATCAGCCGGCGGAACGGGAGTACGGAGCGACGCGGGCGATTTTGGAGCAGATGGCGGGGCGCGAGGGGTTGAACGTTTCGATTACTACGAAATCGAACCAGGTGATGCGGGATATTGATTTGCTGAAGCGGATTGCGGAACGTTCGACGCTGGCGGTGAATTTGAGTATTACGACTTTGCGGACGCGGTTGGCACGATTGCTGGAACCGCGCGCGCCTCGGCCGGATTTGCGATTGGAGGCTGTGCGAGCTTTACGCGAGGCTGGGATTGCGGCGGGAGTGCTAGCCATGCCGATCGTGCCGGGCATTACGGATCGCGCGGAGGATTTGGACGCTTTAGCGCGAGGGGCTCGCGATGCTAAGGCGCAGTGGTTCGCGGGCAATGTGTTGTTTTTGATGCCGGCGTCGCTGAAACATTTTTTGCCTTTTCTGGATGCGAAATTTCCGAAGCTTTCACGGCAGTATCGGGCTTGGTACGGGCGGCACGGGAATGCGCCGGATGGATATCGCAAGGAGATCACCGCACGAGTGGATGGGCTGCGCCAGAAGTATGGATTGGGTTCGCGTCCGGACCGGGGAGCGAATCGTTCGTGGAAATCGCCGCAGATGCAGCTTGGGTTGAATCAGGGAGGAGCAGCATGCCCCGCGTGAGATCCAACGAAAGGGCGGCGAATCGTCGTCGCAGCAAATCCGCTTCGGCTGCGACGGAGAGCGTGGCTGCCAGTTTGACGTCGGTGGAAGCTGAGCCGGCGCGCGGTGTGAAGTTGAAGCACGTTTCGACGATTACGTTGGTGGTGGCTTTTGTATGCTTGTTTGCATATTTGGCCGGACGGGTGGACGTGTCGGCCGCGACATCGGCGCCTGGATATAAGCAGGGCGTTGCGAAGGAGCACGCAATGTTCTTGGGATTGCGCACGGCGAAGTATGAAGTGGCGGACATGGCGAAGGCGAAGGAGTGGTACAGCAAAGCTTTAGGCATGCAGCCTTACTTTGATGAGCCCGCATTTTACGTGGGATACAACGTGGGCGGATACGACCTGGGATTGGTGCCGGCGCCCAAGATGGAAACGAAGCGAGTTGCGGCTGGCGTTGCGTATTGGGGAGTGGAGGACGCTCACGCGGCTTACAAACGGTTGATTGAGCTGGGCGCGACGCCAGTGGAAGAGGTGCAGGACGTCGGCGGTGGAATGCTGGTGGGTGAAGTGCGCGATCCGTTCGGGAACATTTTGGGCATTATCTACAATCCGCTTTTCAAGCCCGGCGAGACGAAGTAACACGGCCGGCGAATATTATTCAGAGCGCCGGCCCGGAGTGCGCAGCGCTAATGTGAAACCGCGGACTGCCGCAGCAGGACAACATCGCTGTCGTTGTGAGCTCGCAGCAGACCAAGCGTCTTGTTGTCCGCAGACCAGTGAAAATCCGCGATGTGATCGGGTTCGAATTCGGTGACGCGATGGCCGGGTGAGCCGTCCACAGGCGAGACCCAGAGTGCGTACAAGCCATTTTCGCGGATGGGGTAGCCGATGGTTTTGCCGTCTGAGGTGTAGCGGATTTCACCTCCGGCGCGCGGATCGCGTTCGATCACTTTCACGGGCTGTAGAGTTTCGAAATCCAGAATTTTTATGATGATAGCGCCGCCGGTGGTGGGCTGGGTCTGGAACGCGATGTTCTTGCCGTCGGGTGAGATATTGACGCAGCCGCAGGTGAGAAGCGCCTCGGAAAGGTTCGTGGACTGGCCGCCCTCCACAGATACTTTTTTCGCCAGAAATTTTCCTGAATCAAAGCCGGCGTAGGCGAGCCACTTGCCGTCGGGGGAGCACATGGCGGGTTCGTCGTCGGTGCCGGTAGTGATCTGTTTCAGATTGCTGCCGCTGGAATCCACGCGCCAGATATTTATGGAATTACCGCCGCCGCGGGAGGCGGAGGCGAACATGACGTAGCGACCGTGGTCGCAGGAGACGGGGCCGAAGGAAGGAAAGTCGTCGTGAAGCAAGGGGGTGCGATTGCTGCCGTCGGCATTCATCTGCACAATGCCGTTTTCCTGTTCCGCCAGTAGTTTTCCATCGGGCGTCCAGCCGAACCAGTTGGTGGGTGGGCGAGTGCTGATGGTGACCGGTTTTCCGGCGCCGCTCGAGTCGTAGGGTGCGGTTTCGAGCGTGCCAACGTATTGCGATTGCACCGTGGCGATGGTCTTGCCGTCCGCAGAGAGACTGATGATCGGATAGGAGTTCGTGTCGTTGGTGATGGGGCGATATACGCCCTGCGGATAAGAGAAGATTCCGATCTGATCGCGATTCAAATTCGATTCGCGACCGCTGGCCACGACCAGAATGCCACTTTGATCGGGCAGCCAGACGGGCGACTCCAACAACATATCCGATTTCTTGAAGGTCTGTTTCTCGCCGGTGGAGGCGTCAAAAAGATCCAGCGCAGATAGGCCGGCTTGATCCGCGATGAGCTCCGTCGCGGCGATTCGCTTGCCGTCGGGAGACCAGGCCGGCGAGCGGAGGCGAGTGTTCTGTTTGGACAGAAGTTTCTCGCCGGAGCCATCGGCGCTCGCGACGATCAAGTCGCCCTCGCCTTCGTTGCGCTTGAAGCGGATGAACACGATGTGGGAGCGGTCGGGTGAAAAGCTAATGTTGCTGCCGATATCGTGGATGATGCGCTCCGGATTCCCGCCGAGCACTGGAGCGCGGTAGAGGCTGTAGACGTTTTTTTCGGCCTTTTCGTCCTTGGTGAAATAGATGGAGTTGCCGTCCGGTGAAAAGCTGAGGCTGTGGTATTGGTCATCGGAAGGCGGAACGATTTGCGTATTGCTCTTAGTGGGAACGTTGCGCAGCCAGAGGCTCTGTTGGCCGGCTTCGCGCTGCACGTTGAGGATGTAGTTGGCGTCAGGCGAGAGCGCGACGAGGGAGGCTTTGCCGGTTTCGGTCACGGGTGAAACGGTGAAGTGATCGAAGGCCAAAGCGTTCTTGTGCGAAAGCAGAGAATAGACGCCGAACGCTGCCGCGGCCACGAGCGCCAGAAGCACGAGCGCTGTGAGGACGGTACCGATTTTGTGCCGACCTGCCACTTGCAGGACGGCGGAGCTGGATTTGGTGGAGACGGACGGCGTGGAGGCGGATGAGGGAGTCGCGGGCGCAGGGGCAGAGCCCGAAAGCGGGACGGCCGTGCTGCCGGACATTTGCGAACTGCCGCTGGCCGCAAGGCGTCCGGAAGAATCCGTTTCGCGCCGGAGGCGTTTCAGGTCTGCGCGGATTTCGGCGGCGACCTGATAGCGCAGTTCGCGATCTTTTTCGAGAAGCTTCTGCAGGATTTCCTCGAGCTTCGGAGGAATATCGGGATTGAGGCGCAGCGCGGGAGGCGGCACGCGATTCAGAATGGCCTCGAAAATCACGCCGGTGGTTTCGCCGCGGAAGGGCAGCACGCCGGTAGTCATTTCATAGAGGACGGTGCCGAAAGAAAAAAGATCGCTGCGCGCGTCCAGTTCCTTGCCGCGAACTTGTTCGGGCGACATGTAGGCGACGGTGCCGACGGCGGTTCCGGGGCTGGTGAACATTTCGCCGGAGTCGAGCGTGGCGTGGGACATGGCAGGGCTCGTGGCGCCCATGGTCTCGCCGACGCGGGCGGTGCCGGTGTGCGCGGGAATCAATTTGGCGAGGCCGAAATCAAGAATTTTTGCGTGGCCGCGGCGGGTGACGAAAAGATTGGCGGGCTTGATGTCGCGATGGACGATGCCCTGGGCGTGCGCGGCGTCCAGGGCGTCGGCAATTTCGATGCTGATGTCGAGTAGGCGGTCGAGTTCGAGCGGACGGCCATTTATCGTGTGCTTGAGCGTGGAGCCGTCCAGAAATTCCATGGCGATGAAGGCTTTGCCGCTTTCTTCGCCGATATCGTGGATAGTGCAGATGTTGGGATGATTCAGCGCGGAGGCTGCTTGGGCTTCACGCTCGAAGCGGCCGAGGGCCTGCTGGTCACGAGCAACTTCTTCGGGCAGAAATTTCAGTGCGACGAAGCGCTTCAGGCGGGTGTCTTCGGCTTTGTAAACGACGCCCATGCCTCCGCCACCGAGATTTTCGACGATGCGGTAATGGGAGATCGTGAGGCCAATCAAGGAAGGCGCATCAGTCATGAGTCCGCGATTTTAGATTGCAGGTGAGTGCAAGTCAACGATGGGGGCAAACGGATGGGGCAAACGGAGCGCGTGGAAAGCGCCACCGGCGGCAACGCTCAATCTTCGATCTGTCGCCAGAGGCTTGAAGCGCGAGACGCTAGCAAGGAATCTTTGCGCGCCTCCCAACGAAGGAAATGAGTAGTCTGGCGGTGGGCCTGGTGATGCTGGCGACTGGCCCAGACTTCGTGGAGAAGGAAGAGGTTCGGATCATCGAGCGAACGGTGGAAATCGTACTGCAGGCAGCCTTCCTCCTTTCGCGTGGGCGCAATTAGTGCGCGAATTTCTGACTCCAGCGGAAGATGCTGGCCTTCCTTCGCGTGCAACTGAACAAGCAGAGTGACTGCTTCGTTTGGAAGCGCGACGACTTTACGGCGCGTGGACATTCGTTTGCCGGCTTTGCGCCGTGCCGGCGTTTTCGCTTTTCGTTTAGCCATAGTGGCGAAGATGGTATCGCAAATTATGTATGAGGCGATAATGACTGGCTCGTGTTGCAGAAGTCGCGGCAGCGAGGCCAGCGCGCTGAAAAGAGTTTGTGGTGCGTCAGGCGGTGATGCTGCGGAGGGCTTGGTGCTTTTCGAGGGCTTCGATATTTTGGAGGATTGATTCGATTACGAATTCGTCGCCGAACTTTGAGTTGATCATTATGTTGTAGAGGGGGCGGTGCGGCCATTGTTTGCCGAAATAGTGGCGGATGAAATCGGCTCGGTCGCGATCTACCTCGGCGACGAGTTGCTGCGCTTCTTTTTCGGTTTTGCCGATGGATTTGATGCGCCGGATTTTTTCTTCGTCGGAAGCGTAGATGAAAACGTGGAAGGCGTCGGGACGATTGCGCAGGAAGTAGGGAGCGCCGCGGCCGACGATGACGCAATTGCCGCGCGAGGCGACGTCTTCAACGACTTTTTGCAGCATTTCGACCATGCAATCGGTGTCAAAGATCCGGGACCCGCCGATTCCAAGCGCCCGTTCGTAACTGCCGCGCGCGTAAACTTTGAAGAGGCGATAGAGGAAGGGGTCCAGGCGCTCGTCGCAGCGCTGGGCTTCGCGCTGATCAACGTTTGCGGCGCGGGCGATTTCCGCGGTGATTTCCTGGTCCCAGAGTTTCCAGCCGAGGTGTGAGGCGAGCGATTTGGCGATGAGCGTGCCACCGCTGCCATATTCCCGCTCGAGGGTAATGATTTTCACGGACATTACTAGCGCTCGGTGCGAGCCTATAACCCATCTCGGAAGTATGCAAGCGCAACTGAAAAGCGGCTGGAGATGTAAAGGAGTCTCTAGGGCAGCGACAAATCCGGAACTTCAGCAGCAAAAGCTACCTGATTTTTGCAGAATTCAGGTCGCGGCTGAAGCCACGACCAGCAAAGATACCGCTGCTAGTGTGCAGCCATCGGGCCGCCGTGTTTCACTTTCTTCATGAGGAAGACGAAGGGAATCATGGCGGCAACGCAACAGCCGAGAATCCAGAAATTATCAATGTAGGCGAGCATGGTGGCTTGGCGATCCAAATTGAAGGCGATCATTCCGTAGGCTTGGCGAGCGGCTTCGGCCGGGCTGGAGCCGCGGGCAGTGAGCATGTGCGTGATGTTGGCAAGCGCGGCCTGGAATTGAGGGTTTCCGGGATTGAGGCGGTCGGTCATATTCGACTGATGCACTTGAGTACGGCGCGCAAGCATGGTGGTGACGAAGGAAATGCCGACGCTGCCTCCGATGTTGCGCGCGAGGTTGATGAGGCCGGAGGCGGCGTTATTTTTTCCGGGCGGGATGAAGGAGTAAGCGGCCGTGTTGATGGGCACGAAAAGAAAGGCGAGGCCCATGGCTTGGAATACGCGCGCGGTGGCGAGGGTGCGGAAATCAATGAAGGTGTCGAAATTGGTCATGTGAAACAGGGAAAAAGAAACCATGGCCAGGCCGAATAAAAGGAGACGGCGCGCGTCCGTGTGCCCCAGCAAATAGCCGACGAACGGCATGCACAAAATAATCGCGATTCCTCCGGGCATCAAGGCGAGGCCCGCCCTTTGCGCCGTGTAGCCTAGTAACTCCTGGGAAAACTGCGGCAGCAGCACGGTGCTGGAAAGAAGAGCGAAGCCGACCATAAACATCAGCATGTTGCCGATGCCGAAGGAACGGATTTTGAAAAGATGGAGATCGATAATAGGGTCTTTGTGATGCCACTCCCAGATGCCGACGGCGATAAGCGAGACGACGCAAATAACGGTCATGACGATGATGAAATTCGAGCCGAACCAATCGTCGCGCTGGCCTTTATCGAGGACGACTTGCATGGCGCCGAGGCCGAGGGCGAGCAGTCCCAGGCCAATGTAATCAATGCGGAAGCCGGTGCGTTTTTGCTGCTTCATGTACGGCGGATCGCTGATGAGCATGTTGGTGAGAATCAGCGAAATGATGCCGACAGGGATATTGATGAAGAAAATCCAGCGCCAGTTGAAATTGTCGGTGATCCATCCGCCGAGCGTCGGGCCGATGGCGGGTGCGAGCACGACTGCCATGCCGTAGACGGCGAAAGCCATGCCGCGTTTACGCGGTTCGAAAGTGTCGGCGAGAATTGCTTGCTCGCTGGGTTGCAGGCCGCCGCCGCCGATTCCTTGCAGCACGCGAAAAACAATCAGCATGCTGAGATTGGGCGCGAGTCCGCATAGAAACGAGCTAATGGTGAAGAGCGCGACGCAGGACATGTAAAAACGTTTGCGGCCGATGAGCTGCGAGAACCAACCGCTCATGGGGAGAATGATGGCGTTCGAAACCAGGTAGGAAGTGAGCACCCAGGTGCTTTCGTCCTGGCCGGCGGAAAGGCTGCCGGCGATGTGCGGGAGAGCGACGTTGGCGACGCTGGTGTCGAGAACTTCCATGAACGTCGCGAGCGTGACCGTGAGCGCGATGATCCATGGATTGATGACCGGGCGCGGACGCCAGGCGGAATCAAACGGAATGGCAGCAGCGCTCAAGCTATTTCACTTTGACTTTGGGTTCGACGGACATACCGAGGCGCAGGTAGTGATCGCTGTTCTGTCCTTTATCGAG
Organism: uncultured Acidobacteriota bacterium; assembly: GCA_963790855.1. Classification (GTDB taxonomy): domain Bacteria; phylum Acidobacteriota; class Terriglobia; order Acidiferrales; family UBA7541; genus Palsa-295. The sequence continues at coordinate 564,087 of CAWBPZ010000010.1, read as the reverse complement.
AACGATTTTCACGGGGATGCGCTGGACGACTTTCACGTAATTGCCCGTGGCGTTTTCCGGCGGCAGCAGGCTGGTGCGCGCGCCGCTGGAGCCGGCGATGCTGTCCACGTGGCCCTGGTAGGTGCGGCCGTTGGCGTCCACCTTAATTTCGGCGGGCTGGCCGGGGCGCATGTATTTCAATTGCGTTTCCTTGTAGTTGGCGGTGACCCAGACTTCGTCGAGCGGGACGATGGCGAAAAGTTGCTGGCCTGGTTGCAGGTTCATGCCAACTTCGGCGTTCTTGCTGACGACGCCATTCACCGGAGCGATAATTTTTGTGTATTGAAGGTTCAGTTGCGCTTGTTCGACCGCTGCTTGTTTTTGTTGCACAGTGGCGTCGGCGGAGAGTGCGCGCGCTCGCGTGGAGGCTACTTGACGCGGACCGGTTTGCGCGTTGCGATAATTCGCTTCAGCTTGCGCGAGCCTGCTACGCGCCTGGGTTACCTGCTGCTCGGCGGCCGTAGCGGAAGCATGGGCGGACGCGACGGCGGCGCTGCTGGCTTTGGCTGATGCGATCGCCTGGTCGTACTGCTGCTGGGAGATTTCCTGCTTTTCGACGAGCTGCTTGTAACGGATCAGGTCGTTTTGCGCTTTCACGTCGTTGGCTTGAGCCTGATCGAGCTGGGATTTTGCGGCGCTGAATTGATCCTGGGCGACGGAAATGCCGGCGCGAGCGTTTTCCACGTCCGCTTCCGTGGACGAAATCTGGCTATCGGAATTGACGGAGGTGATGGGGACGTTGATATTCAGAGCTTGCGCAGTGGCCTGAGCGTCGGCGAGGGACGCGTTGGCTTGATCGAGCGCGACTTGATAATCGCGCGGATCAATTTCGGCGAGGACGGTGCCGGCATCCACGTACTGATTGTCGTCCACGTTGACTTTAACGACGTAACCGGAGATGCGCGCGCTGAGCGGCATCAGGTGGCCGTCCACTTCGGCGTCGTCGGTGGTTTCGTACATCGAAAAATAGCGATAGGTGAAATAGCCGCCCACCAGCAGCACCAGCGCAGTGATCGCCAGGAACATGGGCGCGCGCGGATGCAATTTGAAATAACTTTCGGCGGGCGCGGGCGGCGGTGAGGCCGAATGCGTTTCGGCGGGAAGCTGTTTTTCCGCCGCGGGAGGATTTGCCGGGACTTCCGTTTGCTGGGGCATGGCTTATTTTCCTTTGAAATATTCTTTAACGCTGGTTTCCGCGAGGCCCAGCGCGCGTGCCAGAGAAATTTTCGCGTAGTTGTAACTGTAGAGGCTGGAAATATAACTGTCGTTCGCGGTGGCTACTTGCTCTTGCGCCTGAACCACTTCCACCGTATCCGCGACGCCAGCGGCAAAGCGATCGCGCGACTGGTCCAGTGTTTGCTGCGCCAGGTCAATGTTGCTTTTCGCGACTTCCACTTGCTCGGCCGAGGACTGCAGATTCAGGAACGCGGTGCGCACGTCCTGGTCAATCTGCCCGCGAATATTTTCCATCTGCTGTCGCGCCTGCTCGAGCTGTGCGTCGGCCTGGAGTTCGTCGCCGTGCACTTTGCCGCCCTGAAAAATGGGGATGTTCAGCGTGCCGCGCACGTCGAAGACGCCGTGCGTGGTCAGGGTGGAAGTGGTGCCGGCGAGGCCGTAATCGGCGCTGAATGACAAAGTTGGATAGTTTTCGGCGCGAGCTGCCTTTTTCGTGTACTCGGCAGCGCGCAGCGTGGCGCTGGCGGCCATAAAATCGGAGCGCGAGGCATAGGCGCGCTGCAGCGCTTCGTCCAGGTTCATCGCAGTGAAGGGCTCGTAGGGAGATTTGTCGGTCAATTCGTATTGTTGACCGGCAGCAAGGCCGATGACGCGCGCCAGGGTAAGTTTCTGGATCGCAAAATCATTTTTGGCCTGGATGAGCTGCTGCTGGCGCGTTTTCAATTCCACTTGAGCGCGCAGGCCGTCAATCGCGGGAGAAGTGCCTGCATTTACTTGATCGGCTGCCTGATTGTAGAGAGCCTGCGCGGTGTTCACCTGCGCGGTGACGGATTCGATGCGCGAAGCGTCGGCGATAGCCTGCAAATAATTGTAGCCGACGGCGAGGACCACCAAGTCGCGCGCATCTTTGGCGGTGTACTGCGCGGCTTTCAAATTTTGCGTGGCGGCGTGAGTGTTATTGATGGCGTTCAGATCGAGCATCGATTGAGTAAGGTACGCGCGCGAATCGAAATAGGCGAAGGGCCCGATAATGGTGGGAATGGTCACCCCTGGAATCGCGTTAAAGCCGAACTCCGCGAGGTCTACCTGCGAAGCGTCCACGTAACTGGAGGTGGTGATGTTTGGAAGAAGCGAGCTCAATTTTTTCCAGCGCGCGCCTCGGGCCGAGCCGACATCCTGATCCGAAAGCAGGAGTCCGAGATTGGTCTTTAAGCCGCGGTCGATTGCACCTTGTAGAGAAATCCGGAGCACGCCTGGTTCCAATTTTCCGGGCACGCTGCCTTGAAACGAACTTTGCGTCTGGGGGGCGGCGGGAGCACTGCTGGCGCCGTTGCTACTCGAAGAAGTCGAATTCGGTGCAGCTGCCGGGCCGGCGGTGGCCTGTGCGCGGGTTCGCACAGCCACGAAGGAAAGCAAAATTATAAGGATCAAGCATTGCAGCGGCCGAGCTATCACGGATTCCTCCTGCCCCGAATGTTCTGAATTGGATGAAGCCGAGCGATTCGAAGACTCTGCGAAGTTTCCATCCGTTCTCATAGATTGGATGAAGTTGCTCACGCTTTCGATCTCCGCGGCCGCTTGCGCCGGGTTCGCACTGCGGCGGGTAACAAGACTGGATGAATCAAGTCCCAAATCTCTTCGGACGTCTTGCGCAGCGTGGATTCCGGCTTAATGGACCAGCTCATGGTGACGCCCATGAAGATTCGCTGGGTCATGCGGGCCAGGTCCATGGCGGGGATGTCGCGCCTGATTTCGCCGCGTTCCTGGGCCAGCAGGAAAATCTGCGCCAGGATGCGGCGGCCGAGCTGGCTGCGTTTTATGAGTTCTTCGCGGACGGAAGTGCAGGAAGCGTGCGCGGCGAAAATGGCGCGCAGCAGGGCGGCGCTCTTATCGGCCTGGCCCACGGCGTCGCCGACGAGTTCGCGAAATACCTCCAGCACGGGTCCTTTGGTGGCGCGTGCTTGCTGGAGAGCGCGTTCCACGGCGGCGGTGCGCTGGCCGCCGAATTCAGCCAGGATATGTTCTTTAGTGGGGAAATAATTGAAAAAGGTGCCCTTTCCTACGTCGGCTGCTTCGGTGATGTCCTCCACAGTTGTTTCGAGAAAGCCGCGTTCGGCAAAGAGGGCGAGAGCGGCGCGGTAGAGGCGATCGCGGGTTTCGGTGCGATGGCGTTCGCGGCGGCCGGTGCGTGGAGCGATTTTGATTGGTCGAGGGACCGATGGTCGAGGAGCGGACTTCATCATGACACCATAGTTGACTATAGGACAAGTCCGACCAACAGTCAAGATTGGACCTCGGTCAGGTGGCAGGGATGTGACGAGTCGGTAAGGACGGCCCGTAGGGCAAATCATCCCGCGCACAAAAAAATGCGCCGGAGGCGCGAGCCTCCGGCGCGGGAAGGATGTCGAAATGAGATGCTTACTTCGACAGATTCTTGGGGCTGTGGGCGCGCAGGACTTCTAGCATGAGCTTCGCGTCAGGCGTGGGACGAACCGCGCCGTGCAGCACGATTTCGCGCGCGGAGACTTTCTTGCCGTAAATGCGTTCGTTGGCGTCGTTGTCCGGCCGAACCGTGGAGCCTGCCAGCGAGATTCCCGCGAAGAGGCCGCGCGAACGCGAGTAGGTGAGCATTTCGGCGCGCAGGGTCACGTCCGTATCCGCTGCGGCGGTACGCCCAACGGGGCCGGCTGCAACCGAGGCATCACCACCCAACTTAACCTTACTGGCGAGAATGGCGTTGGCGCCAGCCGAATTCATAACCAGGATGACGAAGTCGGTGGCCTGGCCGCCGGCTTGGAATCCGAAGCTGGCGCCTTCAAGGGCCATCATGGACGGAGCGCTCCAAGGTCCGTGAAAAGTTGCGCCACTGCGGCAGGTCATCACGCCGCGGCCGTAGCTGGCGCCCACGATGAATGCGGCTTTGAGCACGGTGGGATACACAATGACGCAATCCGCTTTGTCAATCAGGCTCTGCGGGATGTTGTCGGGGATGTCCATGATTTCTTTCAGGACTGTGCCGGCCGTTTTGATCCGGTCCTGCTCGGTGGTGGTGTCTTCCGCGTTCGAGAGCGCGGGGCTGAAAAGGGTCGGAAGGCCAATCAAAGCAGCAATCAGCAGGGCCGAGAGAAATTTGCTTTTCATACGATGTACCCTCCTAGGGTGGACCACAATAATAGGGATATTGCGGGGGAATCGCAACCTTTCTGCGGAGTGTACCGCGCGGGCGCGAGGGATGTCATATAATTTGCACGCTTTTCGGATTTAGGAATTGAGGATGAGGATTACTTTGAAAATTCGAGGGCGGATTTTGCGGGGCGGGCGTGGGTGGCATTTTTTTGCAGCGAGTTTACTGGGGATTGCGCCGTTTGTTCTTGGCGGCTTGGCGATTGGCGTGGGAGGACAACAAGCTGCACCGGGTGCGACGGGTACGGCCGCGGCTACACCCACGTCAGCGTCGGCGAAGAAGGCATCGGGCGGTGCGCGCGGCGCGAAGCCGCGGGCTGACGTGGTGCGATTTCGTACGCGTGTGGATGCGGCGTTGGGTGAAGTGCACGCACAGAAAGCGTTGTGGGGCGTCCTGGTGACGGATCGCGACACGGGCGAAATATTGTACGAGCTGAACGCTGATCGGTTCTTTACTCCCGCGTCGAACGCAAAAATTGTCACCACATCGTTGGCGCTTGCGACGCTGGGGCCGACGTATCAATTTCGCACTACTTTGGAATCCTCCGGCAAGTTTGGAGAGGATGGGCGGCTGCAAGGCGATCTGGTATTTGTGGGGCGCGGGGATCCGGATCTTTCGAATCGGAAATTTCCTTACGCCGGAAAAGTGGAGCACGACGGACCGGCGGAGATAGTGCTGGCGCAAATGGCCGATGACGCGATCGCCAAGGGGCTGAAGGAGGTCGACGGCGATATCGTCGCGGACGACAGCTACTATCCTTACGATCCGTATCCGCCGGGATGGAGCGTGGGGGATCTTTATTTCACGTTTGGCGCGCCGGCGAGCGCGATTGCATTTAATGACAATACGATTTCCGTGGAAGTCAGCCCCGGGATTCGCGTGGGCGATCCCGCGGGCGTCGCTGTGGAACCGGCTGCAGCGATTGGAACATTTGGCCACGAGCTGACGACCGTAGCGGCTGATGCGAAGCCGGAATTTGCAGTGGTGCGGCAGCCGGGGCCGGAATTTATGTTGCTGCGCGGGTCCATGCCGTTGGGCCACGCGCCGATGAAACTGGATCTGGCGATGCCCGAGCCGGCGGAGACCACGGCGCTGGCACTGAAGCAGATTTTCGAATCGCGTGGAGTGCGCGTGACTGGCGCGATTCGCGTGCGTCATGCGCCGCCGGCGGAAATTTATCCCGATGCGCCTGTGGTGTTAGGCCCGGCGCCGGTGCCGCGTGCTCCGGACACGATAGTCTTCGCGGTACATATTTCTCCGCCGCTTTCCGAGATTGTGCGCGTGACGAATAAGGTGAGCCAGAACTTGCACGCGGAATTACTGTTGCGAGCGGTGGCGCACGAGAAAAAAGGATTTGGAGTTACGGATGCAGGGATTTGGGCGGAGCAGGATTTTCTGAAGGCCGTGGGCGTGGCGGATGGCGACGTGTCTTTCACGGATGGATCGGGACTTTCGCGCGACGATCTGGTTACGCCGCGAGCAGTGGTGCAACTTTTGCGTTGGGATTCTTTGCAGCCGTGGGGCGCGGATTACATTGCTACGTTTCCGATTGCGGGCGTGGATGGGACGCTGGAGACGCGTTTGAAAGACACGGCGGCGTCTGGCCGGATTGAGGCTAAGACTGGCGCGTTGGATCATGTGCGCGTGATTTCTGGTTTCGCGACTACGCTGCGCGGCGAAAGATTGATTTTTTCGATCTTCGGGAACAACAATCCGCAGCGCGGGCACGACGCTACTATGGCTGCTGATGCGATTGCCGTCGCTATGGTTGAACTGCTGGGTACGCCTCCGCCGGCAGAGCACAAGAAAAAGAAATAAGGCGGCACGCAGTAGCGAGTCGCGCGACGGCCGGGCGTGCTGCTCCGCGTTGGCGCGCTGATTCCCACAGGCAACCGGGCTACAATAACTCGATCACTTACTTGTTACGTTGAGGGATTCGTGTCGCGTTCAGCTGCGCAGGTTCTGGAATTTGACCAACTGAAAGAGATTGTCGGCGGCTACAGCACTTGTGCGCCGGGGCGGCGTGCGATCGAGGCGTTGGCTTTTCAACATGATGTTGCTTCGCTCGACGCGGAATTTGTGCTGGTGGCCGAGGCGGTTGGTTATTTGCGGGCGGGGTCGGAACTGGGGTTCGGCTCATTCGCTGATCCGGAGCAGTGGCTGGCGCGGCTTGTTGTTCCCGCCGCTGTGCTCTCGGTTGCGGAATTTCTGGATGCGACGTCGCTGCTGGAGATCGCGAGCTCGCTGCGGCTAATGTTTAAGGCTGATGCTGCAAAGTATCCGCAGCTGGCGGGGGGTGCGGCGGCGCTGGGCGATTTTCGGCACCTGGCTACGGCGATGCGGCGCGCGATTTTGCCGAACGGTGAGATCAGCGACGATGCTTCGCCGCAGCTGCGGCGGATTCGCACGGGAATTGCCCAGGGTCGCGCGGCGATTCGGCGTTCGCTGGAAAGTATTCTGCGCGCGCGGGGCGAGGCTGGCGGCGCGGCGGGCAGCGAGGATTATTTGACGTTGCGCAACGACCGGTTTGTGATTCCGGTGCGTGCGTCGGATCGCCGCGGCGTGCCGGGAGTGGTGCATGGAGCGAGCGCTACGGGACAAACGGTTTTTGTCGAGCCGCTGGAAGCGATTGATCTGAATAACCGGCTGGTGCAGCTTTCCGAAGAAGAGCTGGTGGAGATTGCGCGGATTCTGACGGAGCTTACCGAACGATTGCGCGCCGATCGCGGAGCACTGGCTGCGGCGGCGGCGCAGATTGCGCATATGGATTCTGTTTTTGCGCGGGCGCGATTTGCGCGGGAGATTGATTGCGTGATGCCCGTGTTTCAAGCGCGGAATTCGCTGCGTTTGGATTCCGCGCGGAATCCCGTGTTGGAGGCGAAGCTGCGTCCGCTGGGGCGGAAGGCTGTGCCGCTTTCGCTGGCGCTGGGCGGCGACGAAACGGTGATGGTGATCAGCGGACCAAACACGGGCGGCAAGACTGTGGCGCTGAAATCGGTGGGGCTGGCCGCGCTTTCGGCGCAATCCGGAATTCCGGTGGCGGCCGAGCGCGCGGAGATGCCGATATTCGATCACGTGCTGGCGGATATTGGGGATGAGCAATCCATTGCTGCCGACCTTTCGACATTTTCGGCCCATATTGTGAATTTGAAGGCAATGCTGGACGTGGCGACGGAGCGTTCGCTGATTCTGGTCGACGAGATGGGAACCGGTACGGCGCCGGAGGAGGGCGCGGCACTGGCCGTGGCGCTGCTGGAGGAATTTCGCGCGCGACATTCGCTGACGATTGCGACGACGCATCACGACCGGCTGAAATCTTACGCTTCGACTACGCCGGGAATCGTGAATGCGGCGATGGAATTCGACGAAGAAAATTTGCGACCGACGTATCGGTTGCTGGTGGGCGTTCCGGGAACTTCGAGCGGGATCGAGATTGCGCGGCGGCTTGGGTTGCCAGCACGAGTGGTGGAGCACGCGCGCGCGAGTTTGACGCCGGAATCGCGCGAGGCGCGCGATTTGATTGCTTACCTGCATCGCAGCCGCGATGAGATGGAGCAAATCAAGCGGCAGTCGCGCGAGGAATTGGCGCAGCTGGAAAGTGAACGGAGATTGCTGCAGACGGAGTGGGTCGAGCGGCAGAAAAAGCGCATTGCCGAGCTGGAGCGAAATTTTCAGGAGATGCAGAAGCGATTGGAAGGGGAAGTGGCGCGGGTCACCGCGGATATTCACGACCGCACATTGCGCGCACAGATCGAAAAGCAGTCTGGCAAGCGGCTGGGGAAGATTGGGGCGGACGCGCGGGCAGATGCGAACGCCGCGGTGGTGGAGACGTTGGCTGGTTCGCAGGCGGATCTGGGAGTTGCCGTTCCGGTAGCGGGGAAACCGGTGGCGCCGGAGATGCTTTCGTCTGGACAGCGCGTGGTGGTGAAAAATTTCAAGCAGCCGGTTATTTTTCGGCGGCATGATGGGCGCAATGCGGAGATTGAAGCGGGGCCGTTGCGAATGCGCATTCCGCTGAGCGATGTGTTGGCGATCGCGGACGTCGCGCAGGCGGCGAAGTCGGGCGCGGCTGCAGGGGGGAGATCGGCTGGCGTCACGGTGCATGCGCAACCGAGCGACGAACCGGCGGGCGATGAGATTAATGTAATCGGCTGCACTGTGGAGGAAGCGACCAATCGCGTGGACAAGTTTATTGATGAAGCTGCGCTGGCGGGCAAGCCGTCGGTGCGGATCATTCACGGCCACGGCATGGGTGCGTTGCGCCGCGGGCTCGCGAAATTCTTGACCGAGCACCCGCTGGTCGAAGGCATCCATCACGAAGCTGCGGATCGCGGCGGAGAAGCGATCACGATCGCGGATCTTCGGGGATGAGTCGGTCAAATGGAAGAGGTGTAGAGTAAGAAGTTCTTAGGACAAATGGCGGAAGCTGGATCATTTGCGGATCGGGTGAAGCAGCAGGCGGACATTGTTCGCGTGATTGGCGAATACGTGCGTTTGAAGAAGAGCGGGCAGAATTTCAGCGGGTTGTGCCCGTTTCATCAGGAGAAGACGCCGTCGTTCAGCGTGAGCGCGGTGAAACAGATGTATTACTGCTTTGGCTGCGGGAAGGGAGGGGACGTTTTTCAATTTGTGATGGAGCTGGAGAAGGCGCCGTTCCCGGAAGCGGTGCGCACCGTGGCGGAAAAATGCGGGATCGCGATTCCGAAGCCGCGCGAACGTTCGCCGGAGGAGCGCAAGGAAAATCAGCAGCGTTCGGCGTTGGTGGAAATGCATCGGGAGACAGCGGCTTTTTTTGCGCGGCACTTGCTGCAGACGCCGGAAGGCAAAGTGGCTTATGCGTACCTGGAAGATCGCGGGCTGAATCGCGAAGCGGTGACGCGCTTTGGGTTGGGCTTTGCGCCTTCGGCGGGCGATGCGTTGGCGCGGTTTCTGAAACAAAAATATCCGGACAATATTCTGGAAGTTTCGGGGCTAGTGGGGCGCGATCAGAGCGGGCGTTTCTACGATCGCTTTCGGCGGCGCATCATGTTTCCGATTTCGAATGAAGCCGGGAAGGTGATTGCTTTCGGCGGGCGCGCGATGGGCGACGACATGCCGAAATACATGAACTCGCCGGAAACGCCGATTTACTCGAAGAGCGGTGTGTTGTATCACCTGGATCGCGCAAAGGAAGCGTTGCGGCAGAGTGATTTCGCGGTTTTGGTCGAAGGGTATATGGATGCGATCGCCGTAGCGCGCGCCGGCGTGGGCAATGTCGTGGCCAGTTGTGGCACCAGCCTTGCGGAACCGCAGACGAAATTGCTGTCGCGGTTCACGCGACGAATCGTGGTGAACTACGATCCGGACACGGCTGGTCAAGCCGCGACGGAGCGCTCGCTGGTGCTGCTGCTGGAAAAGGAATTTGATGTGCGCGTGCTGGCGCTGCCGGGCGGCGCCGATCCGGACAAATTCATCAAGGAAGAGGGCGTCGAGGCGTACAAAAAATTGCTGACGCAGGCGCCGCCATATCTGGATTATTTGATTGGGCGGGCGCGTTTGATGGATCGGACGACCGCGGCGGGAAAAGTGACGGCGCTGAATTTTCTGATGCCGTACGTGCAGCGGTTGCCGAACCGGCTGCTGCGTTCGGAGTGGGCCACGCGCATCGCTTCGGAATTACGAGTGGATGAGCCGGTGCTGCGAGCGGCGTTGCGTCGCGCGGCGGACGAACGGCGCAGCGAGGTGAAGCCCAAGGCGGAGTTGTTGACGCCGGCGGTGAAGCGCGCGGAGCGGCAACTGATCCGCATGCTGTTTGAAGCGGTGGAATTTCGCGAGAAGCTGGCGCATGAAATCGCCTCTGCGGAATTGCACCGCGGGCTCGAGACGCGGAACATTTTTGAGGCGCTGATCGTCGCCATCGCGTCGGGCCAAAAACTGGACGCCGGTGCCGTGGCTGCGACCCTGGACGACAAAGACCGCCGGCTGTTCTTTGAAATTCTTTTCGAGACGCTGCCGGAAGGAACCTGGGAGGACGCAGAAAGCTGTCTGGGATTTCTGCGGCATCGGCCAGTGGCGCAGGAGCTGACGGACCTGCAGAGGCAGATTGAAGCGAACCCCGCGGCAGACGAATTGAAAAGATTGGTGGTGCGCCGGATGGAGCTGCTGAGGCTGCTATCGCGGGAACGTGAGCCGGAAGTGGACAAAACCCTTCCCGAGCAATAAGTTACGGCGGATCGTTGACGTTAGCGTGGGTGATATTGTATATTCGTAGGGTTTTGGAGGAAACGGGCGGCACGTTTCGCGCATCATATAGATGTGCAAGGGCAGGCGCGGGCGTGGCGGCACGGGCGCGGAATCGGCGACGGGTTCGAAAGTTCGTTCTAAAAAACCGTTTAAATGCAGCTAATTTGCAGTGCGCCGGGGTGTCTCACCACGGCGGCTTTGCATTTTGCGGATCCGTTTGCGCGCATCGCCTGACCTCTGCGAGGGAGGAAGTGTGACGGTAGCCTTAGAAGAAAAATACGATCAGGTACGGCAACTCATCGCGATGGGCAAGGAACGTGGTTACTTGCTCTACGATGAGGTGAACGATATTTTGCCGCCCGAGGTGCACTCCTCGGAAGAAATTGACGATTTGCTCTCGACGTTTGAGCGCTACGGGATTGATGTGTACGAAGACCTGGCGAGCGCGAAAGTGGCGCTGGCCGCGGCGGATGCGTCGGATTCCGCCGAGCCGGTGAAGGATACGGAAGCGGTTGCTTCGGAAGATGGCGAACTGGATCTGACTCCCGGGTCTCTCGAGAAGACGAACGATCCGGTGCGCATGTATTTGCGCGAGATGGGCACTGTGCCGTTGCTGACGCGCGAAGGCGAAGTGGCGATTGCCAAGCGCATTGAACGCGGACAGCTGTTGGTGCTGAAGACGATCACGCGGGCCCCTTTGATTCTGAAAGAACTGCTGCAGGTGGGCGAAGACCTGCGCAACGGCTCGCGGTCGATCAAGGAAATTGTCCAGTTTGACGACGAAGAACTCACCGAAGAGAAAATCGAAGCGAAGACCAAGGAAACACTGAAGCAGATTGACCGGGTGGCGAAACTTTATTTGCTGGCGCTGAAGCAGGCGTCGAAACTCGGCAACATGGCGAAGTCCAAGAAGCGGCCGTATCTGCGCGCGCGTTATGCACTGGCTCGCACGCGTGTGGAGATGTCCAACCGGATGCGCGAGCTCGAGTTCAACCCGCTCGAGAAGAAACGATTGATCGAAAAAATCCGCCAGACGGTGGAGCGCGTGCATTTCCTCGAGCGCGAGATCGTGAAGCTCGAGCGGCGTGTGGATGCTTCCAAGGCGGACGTGCAGGCGGAAGCGCGCAAGGACTTGCGTTCGCGCAAGCAGGAGCTGGCGGAAATCGAATTGGCCAGCGAAGTAAGCCCGACGGAGCTGAAGCGCGGGCTACAGGTGATTCTTCGCGGCGAAGCGGAAGCGGAACAGGCTAAGAAGGAATTAATTGAGGCGAACTTGCGCTTGGTGGTTTCGATTGCGAAGAAATATACCAATCGCGGGTTGCAGTTCCTGGATTTGATTCAGGAAGGCAACATCGGCTTGATGAAAGCCGTGGATAAATTCGAATGGCGCCGCGGTTATAAGTTTTCCACGTACGCGACGTGGTGGATTCGTCAGGCGATTACGCGCGCGATTGCCGATCAGGCTCGCACCATCCGTATTCCCGTGCACATGATCGAGACGATCAACAAGCTGGTGCGCACGCAGCGGCAGTTGGTGCAGGAATTGGGGCGCGAGCCGACTTCGGAAGAAATCGCCAAGCGCATGGACATTCCTGTCGCGAAGGTACGCAAGATTTTGAAAATCGCGCAGGAGCCGATTTCGCTGGAGACTCCGATCGGCGAGGAAGAGGATTCGCATCTGGGGGATTTCATCGAGGACAAGGCGGTGGTTTCGCCTTCGGACGCGGTGATCAACCTCAGCTTGAAGGAGCAAACCTCTTCGGTACTGAAAACGTTGACGCCGCGCGAAGAGAAAGTGATCAAGATGCGGTTTGGGTTGGATGATGGCAGCGAGCACACTTTGGAAGAAGTGGGGCAGTCGTTTGCCGTGACGCGTGAACGCATTCGGCAGATTGAGGCGAAGGCGCTGCGGAAGTTGCGACATCCTTCGCGTTCGCGCAAGCTACGGGCATTCCTAGAAGGCTCTGCGAACGATTACTAAAAGCGACGCGGTAGGGGCGATTCTGGCGGCGCCCCTGCCATGGCGGACTATTTTTCAGGCACTTGCCGCAGAATCGAGCGGTCCTCGATCAAAACGCATCCTGATTTTTCCATCCGGCGAACGTTTTCTACTGCATCGGCATCGGCCAGCAAGTTGGCGCGGTATATTTCGTACGCAGCCAGACTGGGAAAATCTATCAGCGCCAGAGCAAAATTCGTCGGTCCGGCGATTTTTGTCGGCAAGTAGCACCCTACCAGCTTTCCGCCGCAGCGCTCGATAGGCTCCGGGAATCGGCGCGCGTAGTCTTCGAAATCGGCCAACTTGCTGATGTCCAGCGTATAGCGAATGCACAGAGTTATCATCCCAGTCTCCTTGTTGCCAGATGCGCGATGCTCGTTTGCATTCAACGAGAGAAAAAGCTGCGAGCCCCAATCGTCGCGGTCGCTTAGCGCTCCAGCATTTGCTGCAGGCGATTCAGGGCTTCGAACCAGTAGGCTTTCATCCTCGCGCACTCTTTCGAGTTCACCAGCTTCATGTGGTCCACGGCCACTTGGCATTTTGCGGCACCTTTGGGGTAGAAATTCACGCTGAGGCGGCTGGCGCCGCCGTTCCATTTTGCGCGTAGGGATTTATTGCGCGTGGCGGTGGTGATTTCGATTTTTACTTTGGGTAGCCAGCGCTGGCGAAGTTTTTCGTCGGTCCAGGCGTCGTAGGGTTTGCTCAGCGGGACGTTTAGTGTGCGGCTGCCGGAGGCGGCGAACTCGCCGTCGCATTTTTGGAATTTTTCGCGCAGGCCGCGCTCGTGTTCGTAGGGGACGGCGATCATCTGCGACCACCAGGGGCCGACTTTGTGTTCGGTCTTGAGGTAGGCGGAGATGTCCTGGTGGCGCATTTTCTTGGCGCCGGCCTTGTCCAGGATTTTGAACCACTGCGGCCAGGTCTTGCCGGTTCTTTCCTTCACTGCTGCATCGCTCATGCGTTTTGCTTCGCGCGGTTTCTTCATTTTTGCCACTCCTGTAGCTAATTCTGCTGCTGCGCGGTGGACCAATTTACCGCAGAGCCGAATTCGTAGACGAGTTGCGCGCCGCGGTCGGCGCCGATGGTGAGGAGTACGCCGAGCACCAGCAGGCCGAGCAGCAGGACTTTGCGCAGATGCAGCGGGAAATCCTTGCGCATGAAGAATGCGAATCCGCACAGTGCGATGGCCAGGCTGGTGGCGGTGAGCATCAGCGTTTCGTGAATGCCGACGGCGCGTTGTGCTGGGCCGGGCGCGACGGAATTTTGCGCTTCGAGGCCGGTGATCACGGTAATGATCGCTGCGAAGGTGCCGAGATAGAGCAGGCGCGAAGCCGTGCGCTGCAGTTCGTCGCTCGCGCGCCAGACCGCGAAGATTTCAAATAACAGCGCGGCGAGCCAGAGCACGATGGGGAAATGCACGAACATCGGATGATAATTCAGCGCCGCCTTTAAGCCGGGAAGCATGGTTGCGTCCCTCCTTGCCTGGACTGCAGGTGCAGGAAGCGCATTATGTGACAAACGCGAGGCGAGGTAAATCGAAGTATAATGCGCGCGTTTGAGGCGAGGTTTCGTGGATTCCGAGGTCATGACGAGGGGAAACATTGTGCTGCGCACGATCCGAGCCGGAATTTTTGTGCTGGTCGCGCTGCTGGTGCTGATCATTCTGGTGGTGGTTGCGATTGGCGCGTTTCTGCCACAGCAGCACATTTCCTCTCGCGCGGCGCGATTCCACCAGGCGCCCGACGCGATTTGGCAAGCCATCACGGAGTATTCGAATTATCCCGCCTGGCGCAAGGATGTGACACGCGTGGAAATGCTCCCGCCGGTAAACGGCAAACCATCGTGGCGCGAGTTTGACAATCATGGCGGATCGATTCCCTATCAAGTGACGGTGATGGTGCCGCCGCGAGCTTTGGTGGTGCGGATTGCGGATCCGAAGCTGCCATTTGGCGGGACGTGGACTTACGAAATCTCGTCCGTGAAGGATGGCAGCTCGCTGCTGCGCATCACCGAAGCGGGCGAAATCTACAATCCCATTTTCCGTGTGGCGGCGCGCTACGTGCTGGGATATTCGCGGACGCAGGAGCAATATCTGCAGGCATTGGGCGCGAGGTTCGGCGAGCCGGTAGCGATCGAAAAGTGAGGACGACGGAAAAAATGGCGACCATGCGAAAAATGGCGGTGACGCGCAAAGGTTCAGCGAAGCCTCGCGCGCCAGAGCGCGATTATTCGCATCGGCTGCTGATTGATAAGTTGGGAGTGAAGCCGGGGCAGAAGATTACGGTGCTGGGAGTGGAGAGCGCGGAATTTCTGACGGAGCTAACGGCGCGCGTCCCAGAATATTCGCGTGGCAGGCGCGTGGCTGATTCCGAGCTGATTTTCTTTTCGGCCGAGGCGGTTGCGGATCTCGCGCAGTTGAGTTCGCTGGGGCGCTCGATTCAGAGAGATGGCGCGATTTGGGTGGTTTATCCCAAGGGACAAAAGCACATTCGCGAAATCGATGTGATCAACGCAGGCAAGTCCGCCGGCCTTACCGACAATAAAGTTTGCAGCTTCTCGGTGACACACACGGCGTTGCGTTTTTGCATTCCTGCTGCGAAGCGTTGAGATTTCGTTCAGCGGCGCGGAGCGTTGGGATTAGGTAACGACTTCGTGGTATGTAGCGCAGGCTGGAACTTGGCGCTTGGGATTCTCGCGGTCGTAGAAGACGGCGACGGCCATGCCTTCGAAGAGTTTTTCAGTGTAGTCGAAGCCGATCCCCTGCTGCGTGGTGCCTTGAAAATCCTTGAATTCGTATTCGACAGACGCCGAGCCTTTGTCGCCTTTCCACTGCCTGAGCACCGTCGCGAGAGCAACTTCGCCATTCTCCAGCAAATCGCATTCGCGCACTTGCGAGCGCCACATCGTGTAAGGAAGAAACAAGAGCAGCGCGACGATGCCGGCGATGACCCAATCGCCGGGCGTAAAGGCGGCGAAGGACTGCTTGCGCACCCAAATTGCGTAGAGATGCACGCCGAAGATTGCCGCAAAACCCATAACCCCCACGAATGCCACCGACAAACTAAAGCGTCCGCGCGTGGACATGCGGATTTCGCGCGGGCGCGAGGTCCGGAGCAGAGCTTGCTGTTGCGCGCTTGGTTCGATGGCCGCGTCGGCGGATTTTCCGGCGAACGTGGACGTGTCTGCCGGAGCGAAGGAATTGTAGGGCGCCGTGGCGACGCGCATCGTCGGCGCGGGAAGCGACTGCAACCGGGCGAGGCTACGGCGCGAGACGAAGTAGTTGATGAGAATTGCGACAGCGGGAAAAACGGTGAAAATCGCGATCTGATACGGATTGCGGAAATGCCAGAAACGAATCATGAAAAAAGCGAAGCCGCCCATCAGGAAGATGCCGAACGGCAGCATAACCAGGGTGCCGCGGATGTCGGCGAGGGCCGCGTCGCGATTCCAGCCGCAATTGGGGCAATAGGGCTTATTGCCCGCGAACCGGGTGGCGCCGTGGCAGTGGGGACAGGGCGGTGCAACCATATAAAATGGTAGCGTAATTTTTCGCCGCGGCAAGCGCGTGCGGCTATCATGTTTCCATGGCGACAAGCCTTGAGGTGCGCGGACTGACGGTCGAGCTGCCGACGCCTGGCGGGTGGGTGCGGCCGGTGAACGATGTTTCGTTTACGCTAGGGGAAGGCGAGACGCTGGGGATTGTGGGGGAATCGGGATCGGGGAAGACGATGCTGTCGCTGGCGTTGATGGGATTGGAACCGCATGGGGCGCGGCATAGGGGCGAGGCATGGTTGAATTTGCGCGGCGCGGGCAACGGTAGCGGCGACGGGAAGAATGGCGCGCGAAACGCGGCGGAGTCTAGCGGGCGAGCAACGCGGGAGAATCTGTTGGCAATTTCGCAGGATGAAATGCGGGAGTTGCGCGGGCGTGAGATTGCGATGATTTTTCAGGAGCCGATGACGGCGCTGAATCCGGTGCTGCGGATTGGCGCGCAGGTGGAAGAAGCAATTCGTGTGCATGAGCCGCGGGCCGGCGAAAGCGAAATCCGTAGGCGGGCGTTGGAGGCGCTGGAGCGTGCGGCGCTGAACGATCCGGTGCGGCGGGCGCGACAATATCCGCACCAGCTTTCCGGGGGACTTCGGCAGCGGGTGATGATCGCGATGGCTTTGGCTGCGGGGCCTGGCGTGCTGATCGCGGACGAGCCGACAACCGCGCTTGACGTCACGGTGCAGAAACAGATTCTGGAGCTACTGGGGATATTGCGGCGCGAGTTGCGGCTTTCGATGCTTTTCATCACGCACGATCTGGGAGTGGTGGCGCAGGTGGCGGGGCGCGTCGCGGTGATGTATGCAGGGCGCATTGTGGAGGAAGGACCGGTGGAGGGAGTGCTGCGCGCGCCACGGCATCCTTATACCGAGGGGCTGCTGCGGGCGGCGCCGCGGTTGACGCGCGAAAAATTGGTGCCGATTCCGGGGACGGTTCCGCAGCTGGATGCGCTGCCTCCTGGCTGCGCATTTGCACCGCGGTGTCCTCATCGCGTGGCGGAATGCGATGCCGCGGTGCCGGAATTGCGCGCGGTAAATGAAAATCACCAGGCGAGGTGTATTCTCGTTCCATGAGCGGGACGAACGAATCACCTAATGGGTCGCCGCAGCATGAACATGTGAGCGATCACGAATTGAAGGCGCTGGTGCGCGAACGATTCACGAAGACGGCTGAAGTTTTCGGCGATTATGCGGTGGCGGAGCGCGTGGCCGAAGCGGAGTTGCTGGCGCGATTGGTTTCGGCCGGGCCTGAGGATGTGGCCGTGGATCTTGCTTGCGGCCCCGGCACATTGGCTTTGCGATTCGCGAAGCACGTGCGTTGGATGTGCGCTTACGATTTGACGCCGGCGATTCTGCTGCGCGCGCGGCAGAGCGCGGCACAACACGGCGTGCTGGACAGGCTTGGTTTTGCGATCGGTGACGCGCAGACGCTGCCATTTGCGGATGGGGCTCTCGATCTGGCGGTGACGAGTTACAGCCTGCATCACATTTCCGATCCGGCGCGAGTGATTCGCGAAATGGCGCGGGTTGTGAAGCGCGGCGGACGCGTCGGATTGATTGACATCGTGGTGCCGGAAGATCCGAAAGTGCGCGCGTTGAATCACCGCATTGAATGGATACGCGATCACTCGCATTGTCGTTCGCTGACGTTCGGGGAATTTCGGGCGATGATGGATGCCGCCGGTCTGCGGATTACGGCGACAGAAACCCGCGAGCATCCGCGGACTTTCGAGCACTGGATGCACGTGGCGGGTTGGAAACCGAGCGATCCGGAATATATCGAGGCTCACCAACTGATGGCTTCGTCCATAGCGGATGACGGATCGAATTTTCATCCGCGATTTGAGCCCGCGGATGTATGTCAGCCCGGCGCGGAGCCTTGCCTGTACATGGTCAACACCGGAATCCAAATCGCGGCCGAGAAAATTTAGCAATGCCGGGCGAAATTCTTCTGGAGGCGCGCGCGCTGAGCAAGTCGTATTCCGTTTCCACGGGAGCGTTCACGCAATCTGGGCGCCGCGCGCTGGCGGTGGATGACGTGAGCTTTAACCTGGAGCGCGGGGAGACGCTGGGGATCGTCGGCGAATCGGGGTGCGGCAAGACGACTTTGGCGCGCATGATTATGCGGCTGGTGGAGCCCGATTCGGGCTCAATTATTTTTCGCGGCGCGGATTGGCTGGGGGCGCGCGGCGCTGCATTGCGTTCGCTAAGGCGGCGGATGCAGATGGTGTTTCAGGATCCGATCGCATCGCTGAATCCGCGGATGCGCGTGGGCAGCATTGTGGGTGAGCCGCTGGCGATTCACGAGCCGCAGCTTTCGAGCGAAGAGCGCGGGGCGCGGACAGCGGAAATAATGGAGGCTGTGGGATTGGGACGCGATGCGGTGACACGTTATCCGCACGAGTTTTCGGGCGGGCAACGGCAGCGGATTGGAATCGCGCGGGCTTTGATTTTGCGGCCGGAGTTGGTGATTGCCGACGAGCCGGTTTCGGCGCTGGATGTTTCGGTCGGCGCGCAGATTTTGGAATTGCTGGCGCGTTTGCAGCGGGAATTTGCACTGACGTCGGTGCTGATTTCCCATAGTTTGCCGGTGGTGGCGCAGCTCGCTTCGCGTGTGGCGGTGATGCAGACGGGAAGGATTGTCGAGATTGGCGCGGCGGAGCAGGTGCTGCAGGCGCCGCAGCATCCCTACACGCAGGCGTTGCTTGCGGCTGTGCCGGAAATACCCGCTTCTTGATTTCGCGCGCTGCTCCTCAGCGCGGCACGGCAGAGGCGCTCCTTTTGATGACAATCTTCTGTTTCGTGTGCTAAACAGTGGCTCCAGACTGAAACTTTCGCTTCCGCCAGGCGTAGTGAAAAAGAGAAGCGAACCGCCGATCGTCTCGATTTAGTCAGGAGGAAACCAACGTGGCCAGCGGAGAAGCTCCCTCTTCTGCACCGACGAGCTCTGACAGTTCAATTGGCCGGATTTTCGGCGTGTTGTTCAGCCCGCAGGCGACATTTGAATCCATCGTGCGGAAGCCGACGTGGATTTTGCCGCTGATCCTGCTGGTCTTCGTTGGTCTGGCCGCCACTACCGTTATAACGCAGCGCGTGACATGGCGGGCGGTGATTGACAGGGCTATTGAAAAAAGCCCGAAAGCGCAGAAACGAGTGGAACAAATACCGCCTGAGAAACGGGACGAGACACTTAACGCGCAAGCGAAATTCACGGAGTACGCTGTCTACGGCGTCAACGTTCTGGCTCCATTCATCGTGGCGGTGGTCGCCGGGGCCATCTTTATGGCTGCGTTCATTGTCGTGGGCGGTGCCAGAATCCCATTCAAGACTTCACTTGCGATCTATGCATACGCTTGGGTGCCTGGATTGATCGCAGGCCTGTTGGCAATCGTGGTGTTGTTTATCAAAGACCCGTCGACCGTTGACATCAAGAATATTGTGGCGTCAAATCCCGGCGCGCTGCTGTCGGACGATTCTCCAAAATGGCTGGTCTCGCTGCTGAGCTCGCTAGATCTGTTTTCCTTTTGGGAGATAATTCTGCTGGCGATAGGTTACCGAGCGGCCGATCCGAAGAGAATCTCGTTCGCAATGGCGCTGGGCACGGTCGTGAGCGTGTGGCTTATCTACGTGCTTCTTGGGGTTGCTTGGAACGCAGCTTTCTCCTGATACACTCGTTCGGATGGAGACAGAGCACGCGGGATTTAAGTTCGAGGTGCTTGCGACCGACCCGACGGGCGCGCGTCTCGCCAGGCTGACCACGCCGCACGGCGTGATTGATACGCCGGCATTCATGCCCGTGGGCACGGCCGCCACGGTGAAGGGCCAGTCGCAGCGGGATCTGGAAGACCTCGGCGTACAAATCCTGCTTTCGAATACCTACCATTTGTATTTGCGTCCCGGACATGAATTGATCCGCCGGATGGGCGGATTGCACAATTTCATGGCGTGGCCGCGGGCGATTCTCACCGATTCGGGCGGGTTCCAGGTTTTCAGTCTGAGCGAATTGCGCAAAGTTGCGGACGAAGGCGTGACGTTTCGTTCGCATCTGGACGGCTCCGAGCATTTTCTTTCGCCGGAAAAAGCGCTGGAGATTGAGATCGCGCTGGGCGCGGACATCGTGATGGTGCTCGATGAATGCATCGAGGCGCCTGCGACTGAACAGCGCGCGCGTGATGCAGCGAAGCGCACGCTGGATTGGGCGCGACGGTCGCGCGATTATTTCGCGCAGCACGGAGATGCGGCGCGGCAGATGGTTTTCGGCATCGTGCAGGGCGGGACGCATGCGGCGCTGCGACGGGAGAGCGCGGACGCGCTAGTTGAGTTGGATTTTCCCGGCTACGCGATCGGCGGATTGGCGGTGGGTGAGCCGCACGCGAGCACCTGCGAGATGGCGGGCGTTGCTGCGGCGCGATTGCCTGCGGATCGTCCGCGCTACTTGATGGGCGTGGGCAAGCCGGAGCAAGTTCCTGATTACGTAGCGTTGGGTGTGGACATGATGGATTGCGTGCTGCCGACACGCAGCGCGCGGCACGGCTGCCTCTACACTTCCCAGGGGCGGATACTGATCAAGAACGCAAAGTACGCGAACGATCCACGCCCGATTGATGAGACTTGCGAGTGCGCGGTGTGTCGGCGCTACTCGCGTGCTTATCTAAGGCACTTAGCGACGAGCGGAGAATTCCTGGCGATAATTTTGAACACCCACCACAACATCCACTTTTACCTTGACATAATGCGCAAAATTCGCGAGGCTATCCGTTTTGGGAAGCTCGAAAAGTTCCGCTCTGACCTTCAGGCTCGTCTGAAATAAGACAAACCCAAGCAGGTGTTGGGCGCGGTCGCAGGGCGGAGCAGCGTCTTCGGTGAACGAGTTCCCGGCTTGCCGGCCCCCGGCAGGCTTGTCCGTCCTGGCGGAATGGCCCTGCTGAGCCGAAGTGCCGGCGAAGAAGGGAAAGGCGTAATGATCGTGACGATTTCTATATTTGCTTCAACCAAGCTTTCCTTGGGCCTCGCTCTGGGCGCGCTGGCGCAGGCGCAGCCGGGCGGGATCGCGCTATTCCTGCCGCTGATCCTGATCATGGTGATTTTTTATTTTTTGATGATTTTGCCGGCGCAGCGGCGGCAGAAGAAAGTGAACGAAATGCTGTCGGCGCTCAAAAACGGAGATAAAGTCATCACCAACGGCGGAATCTATGGCACGATTGTCGGCCTCGAAGGCGACACGGTGCAACTGCGCATCGCCGAGCAAGTGAAGATGAAGGTAGCCCGCAACGCGATTGCGGGAATGCAAGCAGAACCGCCGAAGGAGAGTTAGGCAGCCCGCATGAATCCCCAGCTCAGATGGAAGTTCATTCTAATACTGATCGTCATTTTGATTTGTTTGTATGGGCTTTTGGGATTGCCCACGTTTCCCACGTCGCTGACGCAGGTGAAGGCGAACCTTGCAGACCGCATTAAGCTGGGCCTGGATTTGAAGGGCGGCAGCCACCTGGTTTTGCAAGTGCAGGTGGATGAGGCGATCGGCCAGCGCTGCGATCAAGCAGTGGATCAGCTCACCAAACAAGTTCACGAGAAGAACATCATCGTCGGAGATATCCGCCGCGTGGACGACACGCATATTGAGGTGGATAACGTTGACCCCAGCACCTCTGGCGCATTCCGCGATTTGATCTCGACGCAATTTACCGATTGGGCTTCGGCTCCTGCCCCGGGCGTAGTGAATGGTTACCTCCTGACGATGCGGCCCACCGTAGTGGCCGATCTGCGTCGCGACACCATGACGCAAGCTCAGGAGACGATCACGCGGCGCATCAATGCGCTGGGACTGACCGAACCGACCATCGCACCCACCGGCCGCGGTGACAACGAAATTCTTGTGCAGCTGCCGGGCGAAGGCGATCCGAACCGCGCCAGGGCCGTGATTCAAGCGGGCGGACAACTCACGCTGAATCGCGTGGCCGACGATCAAACGTATCCTTCGGAAGTTGCGGCGCTGTCCGCGAAGGGCGGCGTGCTGCCGCCCGGAACCGTAATTCTCCCCGGCAAATCAGAGTCGCAGAGCGGAGCTCCCGGGCCGACCGTTTATTACATTCTGGATCGCGCGCCGATCGTCACTGGGCAGGACTTGCGCGGCGCCAGTCCAGCCCCGAACGGAAATAATCCCGGACAATTTGAAGTGCGCTTCCAGCTATCCACTTCAGCAGCGGCGCGGTTCGGGCCTTTCACGGAACAGCAATCGCAATTGTCACCCAAGGGGCGTATGGCGATCGTGCTGGACCATCAAGTATATAGCGCGCCGGTGGTAAACGGCCGCATTGATGATTCCGGCGTGATCGAGGGGAATTTCACCGACGAATCGGCGCAGGATCTGGCGCTCGTCTTGCGCGCCGGCGCATTGCCCGCTTCCATTAAATATTTAGAAGAGCGCACAGTTGGTCCTTCGCTGGGAGCGGATTCGATCCGCGCGGGCGTGCGGGCTTCGATCGGCAGCTTGATCGTAGTGATGATCTTTTTGGTGATCTATTACCGGCTGAGTGGTGTCAATGCAGTTGTGGCTCTGATTCTGAATTTGATTATCCTGGTGGCGTTCATGGCGATTGCCGGGGCGGTGCTCACGCTGCCTGGAATTGCCGGCGTGGTGCTGACGATCGGCATGGGCGTTGATTCCAACGTGCTGGTGTTTGAGCGCATACGCGAGGAATTGCGCAACGGTAAGGCTCCGGCGACGGCGGTGGATTTGGGATTTCACAACGCGTTCCGAACGATCATTGATACGCACGTGACGACGCTGGTTTCGGCAGCCTTTCTTTTGCTGTTTGGAACCGGACCGGTGCAAGGCTTTGCGATTACTTTGATCATTGGCCTACTGGCGAACGTTTTCACTTCGATTTTTGTTTCCCGGGCGATTTTCGACTGGCATGTGGGGCGCAAGGATCGTCAGGCGGAACTTAGTATTTAATCGGGTCTTCAGGGTATTTTGCTGGGCGGTGAGCGGGTGCAATGGTTTCGGCATGGCGCGGCGCGCGTCATGGATTGCCTGATTGTGGCGGCTAGCAAGCACTTATGGTGCAGGGACGGGACTTAGAGCCTACCCTGCCAACGCCAGACTAACCAGGCCGGCTGCGGGGAACTAACTCAACCGGTCCGGTGTCAAACAAAGGTGGATAGGTATCGGAATGGAATTTTTCAAGGGCGTCAACGTTGACTGGATGGGGAAGGCGAAGTACTTCGTCGCCCTTTCGCTGATTCTTCTGGCAGTAGGCTGGGCTTCGATCCTGAAGAACGGCGGAATGCGCTACGGCATCGATTTCCGGGGTGGCACGCTGGTTTACGTGCGGTTCGCCGGGCCTGCGCCGCTGGATCAGATTCGCAAGGGCCTTTCCTCCGCCGGGCTGAATGACAGCACGATCCAAACGATCAGTGACAACGTGCTGGGCAGTGGGTCGCAGAACGATGTGGTGATCGGCCTGGAGCAAAAAGGCCAGAGCGACGAAGCAACGCTCGATGCCGGCAGGGAATCGATCGTGAACGTGCTGCACCAGACGTTCGGCACCTCGGACGCGGGCAACAAGCCGGATTTCAATTCGGTGACGAAGGAACAGCTGGCGGACGCGCTTACCGTAAAGGATCCGCTCGCGCTCGGAGCGGCTGCGGGTGATCGTTACAATCAGCTGGCGCAGCGTTTGCTCGCCGCGCGCGACGCCGATCACAGCGGCATCGTTACCAGCTTCGATCAGTTGAAAGGCGTGGATGGTGTGACGCCGGCGGTGCTCAGCACATTGAACAACGGATTCGTGCTTGGGAATTTTACAATTCGCGACGTAGAGATTGTGGGACCGAAAGTCGGAGCCGAATTGCGGCTGCAGGCGATTCGCGCGACTTTGTATGCGCTGGCGGGGATGTTGATATATATTGCCTTCAGGTTTGAGTGGGTTTACGGAGCCGCGGCGGTGATTGCGGTGTTCCACGACGTGCTCATTACCCTGGGTTTCTTCTCGCTGTTCCATTTCGAAATTTCGCTGACGGTGATCGCGGCTTTGCTCACGCTGGTAGGCTATTCGATGAACGATACGATCGTGATCTTCGATCGCGTGCGCGAGGACCAGCGGCTGATGCGGCGGGAAGCGTTTCCAGATGTGGTGAATAAGGCCATAAATCAGACGCTTTCACGAACGATACTGACCAGTGGATTAACATTCCTAACCGTCCTGGTACTTTTCCTCATGGGCGGGCAGGTGCTTCGTGCTTTCTCTTTTGCCATGGTGGTAGGAGTTGTGGTAGGAACATACTCCAGTTTCGGTATTGCCGCACCCATAGTGGTGGTTTGGAACAAGTATCGCGGTCAGGGAACTGCCGTACGCGCCGGATCCGCAGCCGACAAGCGCGTGGTGGCAGCTGCTAGGAGGTAGGTGCCATGTTTGACGATCTAGTTGTCTCCAGTGCCAATCCGAAAAGGACGAACAACTCCTGGACGGTGGCTCTTTCGGCCATCATTCAGGCTTGTTTGCTGGGCATCTTGATTTTGATTCCGCTGATCTATACCGAAGCTTTGCCCAAGACTTTGCTGACCACTTTCCTGGTGCCTCCGCCGCCCCCGCCGCCACCTCCCCCGCCTGCCGCGGCAGTGCAAAGAATCGTGAAGCCGGTGGTGCGCCTGATTCACAACGGCCAGATGATGGCGCCGACGGTGGTCCCGAAGAAAGTGGAAATGATTAAGGAAGAAGAAATGCCGCCGGATGTAGGCGCGGTTGGCGTAGTCGGCGGCGTCCCTGGCGGTGTGCCGGGTGGACAGGCCGGCGGCGTGCTGGGCGGCATCATCGGTGGTTCGGGCGGCGGCATGCCTCCCCCGCCGAAGGCGTCACCTTCGCGCATCCGTGTGGGCGGCAACGTGGCGGCGGCCAAGCTGGTTCGCCAGGTCACTCCGCTGTACCCGCCGATTGCGAAGACGGCGCACATTTCCGGCACGGTGATTTTGCACGCCGTGATCGCCAAGGACGGCACGATCCAGAATCTGGATTATGTCTCGGGTCCTCCGCTGCTGATGAAGAACGCGATGGATGCAGTGCGTCAGTGGCGCTACAGTCCCACCTTGCTCAACGGAGAACCGGTGGAAGTGGATACAACAATTTCGGTCGTCTTTACTTTGGGCGGTTAAGCAAGGCTTGCTTCAAGCTCTTCGCGGGGCTGGGGCGGA
This sequence comes from uncultured Acidobacteriota bacterium, assembly GCA_963790855.1. Taxonomy (GTDB): domain Bacteria; phylum Acidobacteriota; class Terriglobia; order Acidiferrales; family UBA7541; genus Palsa-295. Next base: position 538,729 of record CAWBPZ010000010.1, on the reverse strand, counting down.
AATAAAATCCGACCGGCAGAAACTTGCTGCCTTGGTCGTTTCACAGGAACGGAGGATCAGATAATGCTTGCGAATTTACTTTTTGCGGGTGTGGTGATGTTTCAGCAGCCAACGGGTGAAGTAGGCTGGGACCTGGTCAGCATGTGGCACAACATGGGCATCCCTGCCAAAACCGTGGTGGCAATTCTATTCATTATGTCCGCCTGGTCGATCGGCATCATGATTGACCGCGCGTTGATGTACAGCGCCGCGCGCAAGCAGTCGCGGATATTCGTGCAGCAAGTGGCGGGCGCGCTGAAAGACAACAAGCTCGACGAAGCGATCTCGATTGCCGAGCGCAACAAGAAGAGCCACATCGCCAAGGTAGTCGCGACCGGCTTGTCTGAATTCCAGGCAGCATCGGCGCAGGTGGGCGATGAAGAAGTGATCGAAGCGGCGAACCGCGGTCTGGAACGCTCAGTGGCCATCGTACACGCCGAAATGAAGCGCGGCCTCTCGGGTCTCGCGACCATCGGCTCGACGGCCCCGTTCGTCGGACTGTTCGGCACGGTGATGGGCATCATCAACGCGTTTAAAGGCATTTCGGCATCGAAGGCCACCGGGTTGTCGGCGGTCGCCGGCGGTATCGCTGAAGCGTTGGTCACGACGGCGCTGGGCTTGGTCGTCGCGGTTCCTGCGGTGTGGGCGTTCAATTATTTCACAAATAAAGTGGAAGCCTTCGACGTGGAGATGGACAATTCCTCGATGGAGCTGATCAACTACTTCATCACACGCCGCGGCGGGAAGAAGTAAGCCATGGCCTACAAGCCCAAAGCACCGCCGGTGATGGCCGCGCCGAACGTGATTCCGATGGCGGACATCATGCTGGTGCTGCTGATTATTTTCATGGTGGTGACGCCGATGTTGCAGAAGGGCGTCAGCGTGGATATGGCGAAGGTGAATAACGCCCGGGACCTGCAGGATGCCGACAAGGATGACGCCATCATTTTGGCGGTCACGCGCGACGGCAAGATGTATTTGGGCAGCACGCAGGTCGGCCTGGACGACATCACCACCAGGATCAAGGACCTGATCGCTAACCGCCTGGACAAGACTGTATTCGTGCGTTCGGATTCGCGCGCGAAATATGGCGATGTGGTCAAGGCTGTCGACGAAGTCCGTGCTGCCGGCGTGGATCATCTGGGCCTGCTCACGGAAAAGATCAAAGCCAAGGGCGGCGCAGCTCCTCCAGCGCCTCCGCCGGCCGATTAGGACCGGGCGCGAGGTTCAGCTCGTAGAATATAAGGAGTTTTCCCATGGGAATGGCAGTAGGTGGCAGTAAAGGTTCGATGTCCGAACCGAACATCGTGCCTCTGATTGACGTGCTCCTGGTGCTGATCATTATCTTCATGGTGATCACGCCTACGATTCCGCAGGGGCTGGACGCGCTGGTGCCGCAGCCGACTCCTCCGAACCAGAAACAGGATGACGCGTTGCTGGCGAAAACCATCGTGGTGCAGGTCACCTCCAACGGCAAAGTGATGATCAACCAGGACGACACGACCTGGGACGCACTGGGTCCGCGCCTGGAAGACATCTTCAAGCAGCGCGCCGAGAAAGTGGCTTTCGTGAAGGGCGACGACGCGGTGGAATTTGCCCAGGTGGCGCGTGCGATTGACATTATGCGCGGCGCGGGGATTGACAACGTCGGCCTGATTACCGCGAAAATCGAAGCAGGGCAGTAGTTTTCATTCGGCTGCAGTTTCCGATGGCTTCGGTGGTCGGGGGTGCTGCATGGGTGTGACGGTTGGTAGCGGAAAGGGTTCGCTCTCTGAGCCGAACATCGTTCCTCTGATTGATGTTTTGCTTGTCCTGATCATCATTTTCATGGTGATTACGCCCGCAGTACCGCAGGGACTGGATGCGCGGATTCCGCAGTCCGCCGAACATCCGGATAGAAGAGATGTGCCGCTCGCGGCGATTGTGGTGCAGATTACCTCCGGCGGAGACGTGCTGATCAATCAGGACCGCAGCAGCTGGGATGGGTTGGGGCCGCGCCTGGAAGATATCTTCAAGCAGCGCGCGGAAAAAGCGGCGTTCGTGAAGGGCGATGATTCGGTTCAGTTTGCGGATGTGGCTCGCGCGATTGATATCATGCGTGGCGCCGGCATAGACAACGTGGGCCTGATTACGGCGAAAATCCAAGCTGGACAGTAGCGGCAATCGTTGCTGGTCTCGCAGTGTTTTGTGAACCGCAGTGGATTCGCAGGGATTTGAATTCGGCGCAGCCTTCATCAAGGAGAGCAAGGGATGCAGCGGAAGCCTCACACAGTTATTCTTCTCGCCGCGGTAGTGGCCGCGGTCGCCGTGGCGGGTGGTTGCGACAAACTGCGCGCGCGCGACAAGCTGAACAAGGGCGTGCAAGCGTATAAAGCCGGGCAGACCGATCTGGCGATCGAAGATTTCAAGACCGCGAAAGATTTGGATCCAGGACTGACCAACGCGCGGCTATATCTGGCCACGGCTTATTCCGCGCAGTACATTCCCGGCGCTCCTTCCCCTGAAAATATTCGCAACGGCCAGCAGGCGGCGCAGGAGTTCAGAGAAATTCTGGCGAGCGATCCCAAGAGTCTTTCCGCGATTGACGGTCTAGGCTCGACACTCTACAACATGGCCGGCGGACCGCCCTTCGATCCCAAGATGATGGAGGAATCGAAGAGCTTCCACCAGCAGCACATCCAGCTGAAACCGGACGATCCCGAACCCTATTATTGGGTGGGCGTGATTGACTGGTCGCTGGCGTTCCGCGGCAACCGGGATATGCGCGAGGAATACAACAAGACCGCCAAGAAGTCCGTTTCGGACACGGATCCCATGCCTCCCGCGCTGGCCGCGCAGTTCCAACAGAAATACGGTTCGACCGTGGATGAGGGCATCGCCAGCCTGCAGAAAGCCATTCAGTTGCGCGAGGATTACGACGACGCGATGGCCTATCTGAACCTGCTCTATCGGCAGAAGGCGGATATGGAAACCACGCCTGCGGCTCACGACGCCGATGTGAAACTGGCGAACGATCTGGTGGACAAGGTGAAGGCCATCAAGCAGAAGAAGATGGAGGCGCCGCAGCCGGCGTCCTGAGCGCCATCGGTTTCGCGTCTTCGATTGGCAGCATTTCCAGCCGGCGGTCCCACAAAACGGGACCGCCGGTTTTCCTTTTTAGGCTGCGATAATTGGGGCGACCGCCGCGCGCGAAGTGAGGGAGCGCTGTGATTCGACAATGGCAGGAGGGAACAGCACACATGAAAATGATTCGCGGCATAGTTACGGCGCTGGCTTGCGTTCTTTTCCTGGCTCTGTTTGTTTCGAATACTCGCGCGACGGGTGTCGCTGGCCCGCCATCTTACGCCGAAGACGCAGGCGATCCGTGGTCCGGCTCGCAAACGGTGCAGCCGGCTGATCTGGCGAAGGAACTCGCTGCGCCGGCTCATCCTAACGAGCCGGCGGTGGTGTGCGTAGGGTTCCGTCCGCTTTATCAGGGCGCGCACATTCCGCACGCGGTGTTTCATGGAGCGGCTTCCAGCGAGCAGGGGCTTGCCGAACTGAAGACTTGGGCGAAAAGCATCCCCAAGGCGACGAATGTGGTGCTCTATTGCGGCTGCTGTCCGCTGGCGCATTGTCCGAATCTGCGGCCCGCGTTCGTGGCCATGCGCGATATGGGTTTTGCGAATCTGCGCGTGCTGATTCTGCCGAATGATTTCAATACGGATTGGATTCAAAAGGGTTTTCCCGTCGAGAAGGGGAAGTGACGCGAGCGCTCGTCGCCTTCTGACGCGAGTTCCCTTACTGCGAGGGCGTAGCTCGATTACGGCTCGTTGACGGGTGGTTTCTGGGGCTGCAGCGCCCTGCCCAGCAGTCCGGCGATCAGCACGGCAGGATACAGTTGGCCGATCAGCCCTTCGCAGACCGCCAACGTACGTGCAATCGGATGCAGAGGGACGATGTCGCCATATCCCAGCGTGGTGAGCGTAGTAAAACTGAAGTAGACGTAGCGCGCCATGGGCGACACCATTTCCTGAGTACTTGCTGTGGGATGGATCGAGCCGGGAATAATCATGTCCGCCAGAAAGTAGGCGTACGACCACATCAGGCCGATCAGTAGGTAGGCCGCGATGGCTCCGAGCACGCGATGTAAAGTGATCGCGCCGGGACTGAACACTTGAATGAGGGTGATCACGGTAAACGCCAGTAGGCAAGAGAACAACAAAATCGGTTCCAGCACGGGGTGGCTGAACTTCGGAACGTAAGCGCCGGTCCAGTGCACCGCCAAGCCCGCGATCGTCAGTAAAACCACCAGCACCGTGAGCACACGACTGCGTTTGGTGGCCACGGCGCCGGAGAGCAGCAGAATCGAGAGCACCAGATCCACGACGAATTTGCCGAGCCAGCCGAGGCCGGCCAGCGGGAAGACCACGAAGATTATCAGGATCAGAATGGCCAGAAAAAATGTGAGGCTTTGGTCGAGCAGGCGGATGCGCACGAAAAGTCCTGGCGGCTGCGGCGCGTCTTCGATCTTAAATTCTGGTGGGTTCAATTTTCCGGCCCCGCGTTCAGGGAGTCACGGTACTTCCGCAGCGGCTGGGTGTCAATGTCGCCGCGGAAGGGTGGTGATCGGTTTCGGATTAATGCGTTAATCGATCACTGAGGTTCGACCGAAGCCGGTTGTCGGTTCGAGGCACCTGAACTCTGTGCCAGGTATTTTGTCTGAATCGTTCGCCTTACAATACGCTGCGAGCACGACCCATGCCTGAGAACCCACACCATTCGACGCGCCCGGAAATCGAGCAAGGAGAACAGGCCCGGCGGCGATTCGAAGCAGACATCGTCACGCGCCAGAATAATGTGCTGCCGCTCGATGCTGCGCGCAACGAAGGACGATTCTACGGGAAACTGATCAGCAGCGACCGCCCGCTCAGCGGAACTCAGCGTGTGGGGTTTTTCCTTGTGGGCTCACTATTTTGCGGGATGGCATTCTTTATGGTCGTAGATGCCTTTCCCGGACTGCTGCGCTTCATGGATCTGCACGCGCTACCGACGGGCGACAAATCAGTCGCGATGGTTTCGCTTCCGATTGCCGCGCTTTTCATTTTATTGGGACTCAGGCTCATCCGCTCGGCCGTCGCGCCCCTTAGCCGAAAGCTGTAGTCCATTTTCAGCTGAGATGGTCTTCCATTTTTTCCGCGTTTGACATCGTGCACTGCTCACACTAGGCTTTCGTCGGATTCGTATGGAGTCTCTCGCTCGAAGCATGGCCCGACCGGGAGCTTCTACCGCAGCGGGGATTGCACTTAGGAGATACATGAGAGACTTCGTGCGCGCGATGCTTTGCGTAATGTTCCTTCCGCTCGCGATGATGATGTGCGCCTTGCCGGCTCGTGCGCAGGACCGCACGCAAGGCCGCTCCATGGTAATTTCACGCAGGGGAGTGGTGGCGGCGGAAAATCCGTTGGCTGCCCAGGCCGGAGCGAGCGTGCTGGCCCACGGTGGCAACGCGGTGGATGCGGCAGTCGCGAGCAATGCGGTGATGGGCGTGGTTGAGCCGATGATGAATGGAATCGGCGGCGATCTTTTCGCGATCGTTTATGACGCGAAGACCGGGAAGCTCTACGGGCTGAATGCAAGTGGCTGGGCTCCGGCCGGGCTTTCCATCGAATTTCTGAAATCCAAGGGCATTGCGAAGATGCCGCAGGAAGGAATCCAGTCCGTCACGGTTCCGGGCGCCGTGGATGGCTGGTCAAAACTGCTGGCGCGTTTTGGCACGAAGAAATTCTCCGAAGTTCTTGAGCCGGCGATTTACTACGCGCGTGAAGGTTTTCCTGTGGCGGAGTGGGATGCAGCGTATTGGGCGGACGCGGTGGATTTGCTAAAGCAGGACAAAAATGCTGCGGCGACCTATCTGACCGATGGCCGTTCGCCGCGTGTGGGCGAAATTTTCCGCAATCCCGATCTCGCGCGTTCGCTTGAATCGCTCGCATCGGGCGGCAGAGATGCGTATTACAAGGGCGCGATCGCGTACACTATCGTGGCGCTATCCACCAAGCTCGGCGGCACGATGACGCCGGAGGATCTCGCCGATTATTCCAGCGAATGGGTGGAGCCGATTTCGACCACGTATCACGGCTGGACCGTGTACGAGATTCCGCCGAACGGGCAGGGAATCGCGGCGCTGGAAATGCTGAACATCATGGAACGATTTTCTCTCGCACAGTTCGGGCATAACTCGACCGACGCGCTGCACGCGATGATTGAAGCGAAGAAACTGGCTTACGCCGATATGTACCGCTACGTCGCGGATCCGAAGTTTAGCCAAGTTCCAGTGCAGGGCATGCTCTCCAAGGAATACGCCGCGCAACGCGCGAAGTTAGTGGATATGACCAAGGCGAGTTGCGATGTGCCGCTTGGCGAGCCGCCGCTTGCAACGAGCGGCGATACGACTTATCTGACGGTTACGGACGGCGACGGCAACATGGTATCCCTCATTCAGAGCAATTATTCTGAGTTCGGGTCGGGCTTGGTGGCGGATGGAACCGGCTTTGCTCTGCACAATCGCGGAGGGCTTTTCAGCCTTGACCCCAGTTCGCCCAATAAGCTCGTGGGCCGGAAACGGCCTTTGCATACGATCATTCCGGGTTTCATGAGCAACGGGCAGGAACGGATTGCGTTCGGAATCATGGGCGGATTTAACCAGGCGCAAGCGCACGCGCAATTCGTTTCCAACGTGGTGGACTTCGGGATGAACATTCAAGAGGCTTTGGAAGCGGCGCGGTTCCGGAAGGTAACTTTTGCAGGCTGCGACGTGGATTTGGAGGATCGCATTCCGGCCCCTGTTCGTGACGGCCTTACCCAGCGCGGTCATCAAATCAAACTTCACGGCGTCTATTCCGCCACGATGGGCGGCGGACAGGCTGTGCAGCGCGATATTTCTAGCGGAGTGAACTACGGCGCGTCCGATCCGCGAAAGGACGGCGAGGCAATTCCGGAGCCGTCGCCGCAAAAATAACGCACCGGGCGCGACGGTACTTCTGCGCGGGCTGGCTGTCGGGCACGTTCTCGGTTCGCTCGGTGTCTATTTCAATAGTTTTATCGAATTGAAAAGGGCGTTGGTCCTTGTGCAAATTGAGCAAATACTCCCTAATCGGCGCCACGATGTCAGGCATTCTTATTTTTGCTCTTTGGATGGCAGCTAGGGCGCATATCTTTGACCAAGCTTGGACTGTCGTTGGCGAAATAAGCGACCTCGATAAGGCTTCCGACCCAACCGCAGCTTCTCTTTCGTTCATGCAAGAACACCAGAAGTACCTTTTATCCAAGACTTGTGACCGCGACTTTTGCCAGTATCAATTTGTTTTCACGAACAGACTTCTGTCAACGATTCACCTCGCCACACCGTCTGAAATTGAAGTGTTGGTTTCTTTTTATCGCGAACGACTCGAGTCCGTTGCCGTTGACTTCACGTCGGATGTGTTCCAGGAGGACAGCCCGATCGTCCACATTCAGGAGGATTTGTGCAAAGACAGGACGGATATCGGGTGTGATCATTTCGCTATAAGCCCGCATGGCCGTGAGGCGACGCCGACTTGGAATGGCGCTGTTCAATTTGGTCTGTTGGCAACCGAAGCGCAAAAGCGGGCCGCATGGGCATTGAACATTAATTGCATGGAAGCTTTGCATGGCTGCGAAGACATAAGTGAATTAAATCCCGCCATCTGGAAACGGACGAGTCCCGACAAGGTGAGCAGTCGTATGCGCAGCACCGCGGACTCTTTCGCGGAAACCTCACAGCCGCTTCCTGACTAACAACGCCACTCGACGCCGTCTCGGTTTTGAGTTGTAAACATTCGGAAAATCGCGAGTCGGACTCTGGGCTACAGGCGGGCGCAGGAATGGCTCGCAGTGCGGCGGCGCTCAGAATATAATGGTACATGGAGCCGGCTAGTAAACCTGCCATTACGCAAGCTGCCCGCCGCGCTGTGGATTTGCGCTTTGTCGAGCTGACGGACAAGGTGCGCCGCAATCGTCCCGGCGACGACCTCGATCTGCTGCGACGCGCTTACGATTTCGCGGCGGAACAGCACAAGACGCAGACGCGCCTCTCTGGCGAGCCTTTCCTTTCTCACCCTGTAGAAGTGGCGCACATACTTGCGGACATGAAGCTGGATGTGACCTCCCTCTGCGCCGCGCTACTGCATGATGTGGTCGAAGATACAAAAATTCCGCTGGAAACAATTTCCGAACATTTTGGCACCGATGTAGCGCGGCTGGTGGAAGGCGCGACTAAGATCAGCCGCCTGGATCTGCTGGCGCCCGAAGCGCGCCAGGCGGAGAACGTTCGCAAGATGCTGCTCGCGATGGTGAACGATGTCCGCGTGGTGGTGATCAAGCTCGCCGACCGCTTGCACAATATGCGCACGCTGGAATATCTGGATTCGGAAAAACAGCAGCGCATCGCGCGCGAGACGATTGATATATACGCGCCGGTCGCGAACCGGCTGGGCATGGGCTTGATTCGCGGAGAGCTCGAGGATCTTTCCTTCCGGTACCTCGAGCCCGAAGCGTTTTTTGAATTGCAGAAGAAACTCACTAATAAGCAGAAGGTGTTCGATAAATTTTTGTCAGAAGTCCAGGATTCGATTCGCGACAAGATGGTGGAAACCGGGATTCCCGCCGAAGTGCAGGCGCGCGTGAAGCGCTTTTATTCGCTGCATCTGAAGAGCCAGAAGCAGCAGCGCACGCTCGATCAGGTGTTCGATCTGCTCGCGATTCGCGTGATCACCGACACTGTAAAAAATTGTTACGCCACGCTCGGCGTGATCCACCAGATTTGGCCGCCGGTGCCCGGCCGTTTCAAAGACTACATCGCCATGCCGCGGCCGAACCTCTATCAATCGCTGCATACCACCGTGATTCACGGCGGGCAGGCGTTCGAAGTACAAATCCGCACGCAGGACATGCACCGCATCGCCGAACAGGGCGTCGCCGCGCACTGGAAATACAAAGACGGCCGCACGGAAACTTCCAGTGCCGACGACCAGCGCATCGTCTGGATGCGTCAGCTGATCGAGTGGGTGCAGGAGATGCAAGAGCCCAGCGAATTTCTTTCGACGCTGCGCGTGGATTTGTATCCGGAAGAGGTTTACACGTTCACGCCGATGGGCCGCGTGGTGGTGCTGCCGCGCGGCGCCACGCTGATTGATTTCGCATACGCCGTGCACACGGAAGTGGGCCATCAGTGTACGGGCGCGAAAGTGAATGGTGCAATCGTGCCGCTGCGCCATTCCGTCGCGAATGGCGACGTGATCGAAATCATCACGCAGAAAGGCCACGAGCCTTCGCGCGATTGGCTTTCCTTCGTGCACACTTCGCGCGCGCGCAGCAAGATTCGCCAGTGGATCAATCTGCACGAACGTGAGCAGGCCAAGGACGTCGGCAAGCGCCTGCTGGAGAAGGAAGCGCGCCAAGCAGACGTGGTCCTGAAGAAAATTACGCCGGAGGTGTGGCAGCGTGTCGCTTCGGAATACGGTTGCGGGCGTATTGACGATCTCTACGCGGACTTGGGCTACGGAAAATGGTCGGCGCGGCAAGTGCTCGCGAAAGCTAGCGGCCAGCCGCTGACGGATCCCTCCGAAGAGAAGCAACCGAAGATTGTCGACACCGTCAAGCGCATGCTGGGCATGAACGACGGCGCGATTTTGGTGCGCGGGCATGACGATCTTATGGTTTATCGCTCGAAATGCTGCAATCCGATTCCGGGAGACGACGTGATCGGCTACGTCACGCGGGGGCGCGGGATCGCTGTGCATGGGAAAAATTGCCCCAACGTGCAAAACTTGCTTTACGACGCCGAGCGGCGCATCGCGGTGGAATGGGCCGGGCAAACGCAAGCGACCTTTCCGGTGCGGCTGCGGATTCTTACCGAGGATCGTCCTGGGATGCTAGCCAGTATTACCACGGTGATCAGCGACAATGGCGCGAACATTCGCACATTTGAAAGCGGCGGCCAGGATTTGCGCGCGCGCATCGAAGTCGCGCTCGACGTGCAGGATCGCAAGCAGCTGGAACGGATTCTTTCTGGAGTGAAGCGGATTCCCGGCGTGTTCGATATCGAGCGCGTTTACAACGTTTAGTTTCTGATGCGCGATTTGCCTTTGCCGCGTGTTCGTCGTTCCTGCGTAAGGCGCTGCGTTCGAAAACCCGTAATCATTCCGCGTCACGCCGTTTCATGCGGGCATTCACTCTGTACAATTAAAGTGATGGGAACCGTCCAGGCAATCGGTTCCGCCCGCGGATTGGGCCGCGTTGCGCGCTGCAGGAGTTTGTTCGCGGTGTGCTTTGTCTTAGCTGTCCTTTTATTTCAGCTTGCGTGTGAAAGTCTCAAACCTCTTGATACCAAACCGCTGGACAACGCTGGGATGCAATACAGCACCATCAAAGAATTGAGAGAGCTGCACATCACGGCGGCGGAGGTTGGCGAAATCGCAAAAGTTCGCCAGTCCGGGCTTACCGACGCGGACTGCGTATCGTTGCTGCAGATTTTCCACGGCCGCCGTGAATCGTTTACTGCCGGAGATGCTGTCGCGTCGCTGTACCAGTCGGGCGTGAGCGAGAGCAGTATTCTGGCGCTGGCGGGCATGGACCAGCTGGGCCTGGGCTACGGCGAATTGCAAGCCATGCATCTGGCCGGACTTTCGGACGCCATCATCCTGGAGGTGGCGCGGCATCACGCTTCGGGAACGCCGGCGCTTTCAGGGGCGTCACTGGGCACGCTGCGCAATCTGCGGATTGATAACGCCACCTTGCTGGAGCTGGTGCGGCGCGGAATTCCCGATTCTCAGGCGCCCGAAATTATCGTGCTGCGGCGGCATGGTTCCAGCGACGCTGAAATCTTGCGTCATTTTGCGGCTTCCTAGACGCCGGCGTTACCGCGCTCGAATTTCCGTCGCGAGCGCGCCGGAATCGGGGGCGCTTTTCCATTTTCTCTTTTCTATTTTCCGTCCTCGCAGCTAGAATCCTTGCATCTTGACTCGCGTCGCGCCGCGCTCGCTTTATGGATTGCTTCCGGTTGTAGTCCTTTTGCTTTGCGCCACCAGCTGCACTGTACCGCTGGCTCCCGGTTACCAAATCCTGAAAGAATCGCGCCAAGTTCGCTTCAGCGCAGGTCCGCCGCCGGAACTGCGGATTCACACGAGTTACACACTGCAAAATAACGGCCTTAGTGATTTGGCGTTTATTGATGTGATTTTTCCGGACGAGAAAAACTACGGACGCACCGGCCTGCACGTCGAGTGGAACGGCCATGAAGTGACGCCTGAAAAACTTCCCGCGGAATATCAACAGCAGTATCCGGACACGCTGCGGGTGCCGTGCGATCCGCCTTGGGCGCGCAAGGAACAACGCAGTTTGCAAATAGACTACAGTTTTGCGGAGCCGGTAGAGCAGGGAGCGCGCATCACGCTTGGCGCCAGCAATTTTCATCTCGACTCGCGCGGATGGATTCCATTGCCGCAGCCGCCGAATCGTGTGCTGGCTCCTTATCCGGAGCGTCCTGCAAAAACTTTTTACACCGTGCGTGTGCCGGATAATTTTCTGGTTCTCGCGGGTGGCACGGCTGCTGGCCGAAAAAAAGCGGGCGGCGAAACCGAGTACCGGTTCGAACTGCGCAAGAACGATTTGCCTGCCTACATCGTTGCGGGGCCTTATGTGGATTCATCTTCCCGGGGAAAATCTGCGGAAAAGGCTGACGTGCAGTTCTGGACGTTGCAGCGGCTGCAGGGTGATCCTGAGGCGGCGGCAGAACGCATCGCCGCCGCGTGGTCCGCGCTGCAAAAAGATTTCGGGCCGCTCGATAAAAATATCCCTGGACCCCATATTGTGGAATCCCCGGAATTGCACGCGCGTTCTGGGGAGGAAAATCAAACCGCGGTGTCGTCGTTTCCCGGCGGTGCGCTCGTGAATTCCAGCGCGCTCGCGCTCGGCTTCCAGAACGATGAACTGACGCGGGAAATCAATGAAGCTTTGGCGCACAGCTGGTTCGGTGTGGAGATGTACCCCGCGCCGGATGCGGCGGTGGGAATCGGCGAAGGGCTTCCGAATTACGCGACGATTGTGGTGGACGAATCCAGTGGCGGCGAATCCGCGCGGCGGCGGCGCATCCGGGAATTTCTCGGCGCGTATGAATCAGGGGTCAGCAAGTACGACGGGACGCCAAATTCGGAACAATCGATTGTGACCACGATGCTTTACGATCCATTTCCGCGGCGGCGTATCGCGGCGGCCAAGGCCGCGCTATTTTTCATCGCGCTCGAGGACGCGTACGGCGAAGCACCGGTGCGCAGCGGCCTGGCGCAAGTGGTTGCATTGCTGCGCGGCAAGGAAGTAGGCTTCAATGATTTGCGCGCGGCGCTCGAGCAAACGACCGGCAAGAATCTGGCTGAGCCATTTCGCGTGTGGCTTTTCAGCAAGGGAATGCCGCAGGACTTTCGCAATCGCTACACCGCAGAAAAATAGAAAATGAAAATGGAAAAGAGAAAATGGAAGATAGGGTGCCAGCGGGCGCGAACGAATGAGCTGGCGCAGCGCGATTTGCTGTTCCATTTTCTATTTTCCATTTTCGGCTCTAAGGAGGGTTTGTGAGGGAAGTAATTTTCACCGAAAAAGGGCCCAAGGCGATTGGCCCGTATTCGCAAGCGATCAAAGCCAACGGATTCATATTTGTTTCGGGGCAGACAGCGTTCGATCCCACCACGGGAAACGCGCTGACCGGCGATGCGGCGCAGCAAGCCGAATGCATCATGGAAAATTTGAAGGCGATCGTGCAGGCTGCAGGTTCGTCGCTCGATCGCGCGGTGCGCTTGGGAGTTTTCCTGAAAGACATGAACGATTTCGCGGCGGTGAACGAAGTGTACGCGCGTTTTTTTCCGAAGGATCCGCCGGCGCGCACCACGGTGGAAGTGTCACGACTGCCGCGCGATTTCCGCGTGGAGATTGATTTGATCGCTCTTGCATAGCGCGCCCGGACAAGTAACGAAGCTCCAAGAACGTGCGCGCCCCGGAGGCTAGCGATGAACAAAATCACTTATGGGCTGATCCTGGGCGGCATTCTGGGCATTTTCGATGGGCTGAGTTCGTGGTTCACGCCGGCCGTGCGACCTCAATTGATGGGCATCGTGATCGGCTCGACGTGCAAAGGCCTGCTGGCCGGTCTTTTGATCGGCATATTCGCGCGCAAAGTGCATTCGGTCGCGCTGGGCGTGCTGTTCGGTCTGGGAGTTGGCCTGTTGTTCGCATTTTTCATCGCGCACATGCAGGGGAAATATTATTTCGAAATTATGCTGCCGGGCGGCCTGGTGGGACTGATCGTGGGCTACGCCACGCAAAAATATCGGGATTCATCGGACGCGGTGGCATCCCGAAGCTGATTGGGAGGCTGGTCCGGCCAGCCGGGACGTGTTCCACTTGTGTACCTCTTCGCCTCCAGCGCATGGCGCAAGCCACGATTTTTCAGTATGCTGGTTTCGTTCATATTTCTGTAAGGATTCAGCGGCAAAATCATACAGGTGCGCACTTCGTCCCCCTCCGTGCCAAAGAAACTGGAACTTTGAACAGCGATCTGCAGCCGCAGCCCATACGCTTGTCACTAAATCGCAGCAGTGATGTTGTGCAGGTTCCATTTTCGAGATTGTTCGGCAATAATTAGCGTGAGCGAATGCCTGAAACCAATTTTGACCTGATCGTGATCGGCAGCGGCCCGGCGGGGCAAAAGGGCGCCATTTGCGCGGCGAAGCTCCGCAAGCGCGTCGCCGTGGTCGACCGCACGCTGATGATTGGCGGCGTTTGCGTGCACACCGGCACGATTCCAAGCAAGAGCGTCCGCGAAGCCATTTTTCAACTGACTGGCAACGCGGTGAAGGCTTTCTACGGCGACAACTATCGTGGCAAGAACGATATTTCCGTGCAGGATCTTTCGTTCCGCGTGCGCACCATTATTTCGCGCGAGACCGAAGTGATTCGCGCGCAGCTGAAGCGCAACGGCGTGCAGATTTTTCAGGGCACGGCGCAGTTCACTGACCCGCACACAATCGAGATTCAGGGTGACACCGAAAGAAACGTGATCCACGGCGAGCATATTCTGATTGCTTGCGGCACTCGCCCGGCGCGGAATCCGGAAATTCCATTTGACGATAAACGCATTGTGGATACGGACCGGCTGACGGTACTAGAGGGCTTGCCGCGCGAACTTATTGTGGTCGGCGCCGGAGTCGTCGGGCTGGAATACGCGTCTTTCCTTGCGGCGCTGGGCACGGAAGTCACTTTGATTGACCAGCGGCCGACGCTGCTGGATTTTGTGGACCGCGAGATTATTGAGTCGCTAGCGTATCACTTGCGGCAGATGGGCACGACGTTCCGGCTGGGCGAGAAAGTTACGCGCGTGGGCATTGATCCGCAGCGCGATCGCGTTTTTGCCGAACTGGAAAGCGGCAAGAAAGTCCAGGCGGATGCTTTGCTCTATGCCGTGGGCAGGCAAGCGAATGGAGATCAACTGCGCATCGAAGCGGCGGGGCTGGACTCGGGCGAGCGCGGCAAGATTAAGGTGAACGCGCATTACCAGACGAACGTGCCGCACATTTACGCGGCCGGCGACATCATCGGTTTTCCCGCGCTGGCCAGCACTTCCATGGAGCAGGGGCGCCTGGCGAGCTGCCACATGTTCGGCGCGCCGTCCGAACACATGCCGGAGCTTTTTCCGTATGGCATTTACACGATTCCGGAAATTTCGATGGTGGGGCAGACGGAAGAAACTCTAACGGCGAATAAAGTGCCGTACGAAGTGGGAATCGCGAAATATAACGAGCTGGCGAAGAGCATGATGCTGGGCGATGAAAGCGGCATGTTGAAATTATTATTCGATCGCAATACGCGCAAGCTGCTCGGCGTGCACGTGATAGGCCAGCGCTCCACGGAAATTATTCATATCGGGCAGGCGGTGCTGTATTACGGCGGCTCGATCGAATACTTCCGCGACACCGTGTTCAACTACCCGACTTTGGCCGAAGCTTACAAAGTCGCGGCGCTCGACGGCCTCAACAAACTCTAATAAGTTTCGCCTGTGTGGCGCGGCAACGCTTGCGGCGGGTATCTGTCACGGTTGCTCGGAATTTATTTGTGGCAGATAATCTTCATGCGCGCGCACGCGTTTGTTTGCGACAGGCGTGCTCGCGATTGGCTGTTAATCAGCTGCGTCGCGCGCAGACTTCCACACATCCAACCCCTCACATAATAATTAGAATGGAAGGAGGCGTTGCTTGATCTCATTCACCGTCAATGGCAAGCCTGTCACCGTGGAAGATCCTCCGTCCACTCCTTTGCTGTGGGTGATCCGCGATTCGCTGAATCTTACCGGCACGAAATACGGCTGCGGCATGGCGCTGTGCGGCGCATGCACCGTTCATATCGATGGGCAGGCGGTGCGTTCCTGCGTTGCGCCGGTTTCGCGCGCCGCAGGAAAGAAAGTCACCACCATCGAAGGAATTTCGCCCGACATGACGCATCCTCTGCAACAGGCGTGGATTGAAATTGATGTGCCGCAGTGCGGTTACTGCCAATCCGGACAGATCATGAGCGCCGCAGTGCTGCTCGCGGAAAATTCCGCGCCCACGGATGAGGATATTGACGAAGCGATGTCCGGCAACATCTGCCGCTGCGGCACTTACCCGCGCATCCGGCGCGCCATACATCGCGCCGCGGAAATCAGCGCGCAGCGAGGTGCCAAGTGAGCGTCGCTACGGGAATGAAACGCCGCGAATTTCTGAAGGCAGGTGCAGCGCTGGGCGGCGGCCTGCTGATCAGCCTGTACGTTCCGGAGTTCGTGCCCGCTTCGCGCGCCGCCGATGCCGCCGCGAAACCCGTCGCGCTGAACGCTTTTGTGCGCATCGGTACCGATGAATCTGTGACCGTGATTTCCAATCACTCCGAAATGGGCCAGGGGATTTACACATCGCTTCCCATGCTGCTGAACGAAGAGCTGGAAGCGGATTGGGCGCGCCTGCGTGTCGAGTCCTCGCCTGTGGACGCGGTTTACAACCACACCGTTTTCGGAATCATGATGACCGGGGGCAGCACCACTACAAATTCCGAGTACGATCGCTTCCGCAAGATGGGCGCGATGGCGCGCATCATGCTGATTGCCGCGGCGGTGCAATCGTGGAACGTGAATGCGCAATCTTGCCGTGCTGAAAAAGGGTTCGTGATTCACACGCCCACTGGGCGACGCGCTTCGTACGGCAGCCTTGCGGACGCTGCGTCTAAAATCGCACCGCCGAAAGATATTCCGCTGAAGGATCCGAAGGATTTCACGCTGGTCGGCAAGCCCACACATCGTCTGGATACTCCTTCGAAGACAAACGGCACAGCGCAGTTTGGGCTGGATGTGTACATTCCGGGTATGCTGACGGCGGTGGTGGCGCGCGCGCCGGTGTTCGGCGGAAAAGTGGTGAGTTTCAACGCAGGCGCCGCCAAAGCAATTCCCGGCGTCGTGAACGTTGTCCAGGTTCCATCGGGTGTAGCAGTGATCGCCCATGGATTTTGGCCCGCGAAGCTGGGGCGCGAAAAACTGGAAATTACCTGGGACGATGGTCCGGGAGCGGCGGTGTCAACCGTAGAAATGCGCGCGCACTTTTCCGCGCTTTCGAAAACTCCCGGAGCTGTGGCGCGAAAAGTCGGCGACCCTGCTGCGGCTCTGGCGGGCGCGGCAAAGACAATCACCGCCGAGTACGAAGTTCCGTATCTCGCACACTGCATGATGGAGCCGCTGAACACCGTCGTGGATTTGCACGAAGCCGGCTGCGAGATTTGGACCGGCACGCAATTTCAGACAGGCGATCGCGCGGCTGCCGCAAAAGTGGCCGGTTTGAAGCCTGAACAGGTGACGCTGCACACCATGCTGTTGGGTGGAGGATTCGGACGTCGCGCGAATCCGGCGTGCGATTTCGTCACGGAAGCCACAGAAGTTGCCAAAGCTGCGAAAGTGCCGGTGAAAGTTGTATGGACGCGAGAAGACGATATTCGCGGCGGATGGTATCGCCCGATGTGGTACGACCATTTCGCAGCGGGCCTGGATGCGAGCGGCAATCCCGTCGCGTGGACGCACACCATCGTCGGGCAATCCATCATGACCGGTACCATGTTCGAGTCCTTCGGCGTTAAAGACGGAATCGACTCGACGTCCGTAGAGGGCGCGGCGGATATTCTTTACGGAATTCCCAATTTGCAAGTGGAATTGCACACTGCCAAAAACGAAGTGCCCGTGCAGTGGTGGCGCTCGGTGGGGCATTCGCACACGGGATTCTCCGTTGAGGCGTTCTTGGACGAAGTCGCTCATGCGGGCGGGAAGGATCCTTACCAGTTGCGGCGCACTTTGCTTGCGGGCCAGCCGCGCATGCTGGCAGTGCTGGATCTTGCCGCGCAGAAAGCAAATTGGGGCACTGCGCTTCCCGCTGGCCGCGCGCGCGGAATTGCCACACACTTCTCGTTCGATAGTTATGTGGCACAGGTTGCGGAAGTTTCGGTGGAAAAAGACGGCACGGTTCACGTGCATCGCGTGGTTGCAGTGGTGGATTGCGGACGCACTGTGAATCCGGACACGGTGAAAGCGCAACTGGAAGGCGGAATTATTTTTGGACTCACGGCCGCTTTGAAAACCGAAATCACGCTGGACAAGGGCCGCGTGCAGCAGCGCAACTTCAACGATTACCCGATGCTGCGCATGTTCGAGTCGCCTGCGATCGAAGTGTTCATCGTTCCCAGCACCGAGCATCCCGCTGGCGTCGGTGAGCCGGGCGTTCCGCCCGTGGCGCCTGCGGTGACCAACGCGATTTTTGCCGCAACGGGAAAGCGCGTGCGTCGGCTGCCGATCAAGCCAGAAGATTTGCGTTCCGCGTGAGCGTTTACGGCCAGGGTGCGAACATGAGCGAAAAATTCGGTAAGAAATGGCCGGTCCTCACGGCGCTTTTCGTTTCGGCGATTTTGGCTGCGTGCCTGCCGGCGCTCGCTCAGCAGCAAACTGCGCTCGCCAGTTCGTCGAATCCAGCGCATGCCGTTCTGGCCGCGTCCACCGTTTCGAGCAGCGCATATAAATCGGATGCTGCGGCCGCGCAAGCCGCGTTCAATCGCGCCTGGACTGTTTTCGATTCTCCGCGCTGTCGGAATTGCCATCCTTCCGGCGACGCCCCGTTGCAGGGCGACGACGGTCACGTGCACATTCAGGACGTGAAGCGGGGCGCCGCTGGCATAGGTGTTTACGGAATGAAATGCAGCACGTGCCATCAAGCTGCGAATCTTCTGGGCGCAAATATGCCGCCGGGGAATCCGAAATGGTCGCTGCCGCCTGCGAATATGAAGATGGTGATCCAGGGCGAAACTGCCGGCGAATTTTGCCGGCAGCTGAAAGATCCGGCGAAAAATGGCCATCGCACTCTTGCGCAGATTATCGAACACGTTTCGTCGGACGATCTCGTGGGCTGGGGCTGGAATCCGGGCGATGGGCGCACGCTGCCGCCGCTCAGCCGTTCGGAATTTGTGGCCGCGATGAAGGCTTGGGTGGATAACGGCGCGGCTTGCCCGCAGTAAACCGCGCTGAATTCTTTCTCTGTGTTTGCTGCGCCCGGATGTCTGCGCCCTCGGCCTTAAATCTGTCAGCTTTGCTTTTTCTTCTCTGGGTTCGCTAAGCCATCCTCGGCGACCTTCGCGCTAATTCTGTTGGCTTTTCGGCTTTTCGCCAAGCCAGCGCAATTCGCCTCAACTGGAGTATGATACCCCGGCGACGTCCTCGCATCCCCGACCGGAAGGGGCCTTTCATGAGTCACCGGTTCACGATTGGTGTCGAAGAAGAATTCCAGATCGTCGATCCTGCATCGGGCGAGCTGCGTTCGCACGTCAGCGAGTTGATGGAAGCTTCCTCGCCTGGCCTGGGCGAGCAAGTGAAGCGCGAGATGCATCAATCCATCATCGAAATCGGCACAAAGATTTGCGCCGACGTGCGCGAGCTGGACGCCGACATGCGCCGTACGCGCGGTGAACTGGTGCGCGCCGCCGAAAGCCGAGGATTGCAGGTGGCCGCCGCCGGCACGCATCCGTTTTCGTCGTGGATTGACCAGGTCATTTCGCCCGGCGAGCGTTACCAGAATATCGTCGAGGAAATGGGGCAGCTGGCGCGCTCGCTGCTGATTTTCGGAATGCACGTGCATGTGGCGGTGCCGGATCGCACCACCATGATTGACCTGATGAATATGGCGCGCTATTTTCTGCCGCACTTGCTGGCGCTTTCCACCAGCTCGCCTTTCTGGATGGGGCGCGACACCGGCCTGAAATCGTTTCGCACCACGGTCTTTCGGAGATTTCCACGTACCGGCATTCCCGACCATTTGAATTCGTGGAATCAGTACGAGGACTACGTGGAACTGCTGGTGCGCCTGCATTGCATAGACAACGCCAAGAAAATCTGGTGGGATGTGCGGCCGCATCCGACATTTGGCACTTTGGAATTTCGCATTTTTGATGTGGTGACGCGCGTGGATGAGGCCATTGCCATCGCGGCCCTTACGCAGGCCATCGTGGTGAAACTGCATCGCCTGTACACCCTGAATATGGGCTTCCGGATGTATCACCGCGCGTTGATCGAAGAAAATAAATGGCGCGCGGCGCGGTGGGGCATCGAAGGCAAGCTGATTGATTTCGGCAAGCAGGCGGAAGTGCCGATGACAGTGTTAATAGAGGAGTTATTCGAATTTGTGGACGATGTGCTGGACGAGCTCGGCAGCCGCGCGGCGCTCGAACCGATCCGCGGCATCTTTCGTAATGGCACCGGTGCGGAGCGACAGTTGCGCGTGTACAAAGAGACCGGCGACCTGCACGCGGTCGTTCGCCATATCGTTGCCGAGACGCGCGAAGGCGTCTCGCTGCCGGCTAGTTCTGCCGCTGGCGCGCCACAATCGTCTTAGTTCCGGTGCGTTGAATTGAAATGTGCAATTGCTGTGCATTCATACGAAAGGAATCGTGAACTATGAAAATCGGAATACTCTGCGGTCGCGAATTCAGCTTCCCTCCGGCCTTCATTGATAAAGTGAACGAGCTGGGCAAGAAAGACGGCGTCACCGCCGAATTCGTGAAGCTTGGCGGCACGGTGATGGGCGAGCTGGCGCAATACAAAGTGATCGTGGACCGCATTTCGCACGAGGTGGAATATTACCGCGCCTATCTGAAGCACGCCGTGCTGCAAGGCACGTACGTCATCAACAATCCTTTCTGGTGGACGGCGGACGATAAATTCTTCAACTATGCCGTCGCTGCGAAACTGGGGCTGGCGATTCCGAAGACGGTGGTGCTGCCGCAGAAATCATATCCGCCGACTGTGGATATCAATTCCGAATCGCTGCGCAACCTGATTTATCCGATTGCTTGGGATGCGCTGCTCGATCACGTCGGGCGGCCGGCGTTTCTGAAGCCTTATTCCGGCGGAGGATGGAAGCAGGTCTATAAAGTTCACAATCGCGAGGAATTGATCGCGGCGTACGACGGCACAGGGTCCACCTGCATGACGCTGCAGGAAAATATTGATTTCAGTCAGTACGTGCGCTGCTTCACGTTCGGCAAAATGGATATTTTACCAGTCGTGTACGATCCCGGAGAACGCCGCTATTTGGTGGAGCACAATTATCTTTCAGCGGAATTGGGCGCACGTGTGGTGCATGATGCGCAGACGATCAATCAGGCGCTCGGCTACGAGATGAACACCATCGAATTCGCGATCAAGGACGGTGTGCCTTACGCGATTGATTTTCTAAACCCCGCACCGGATTTCGAGCGTGATCGCATCACTGAATTTTATTTCACGCATGTGGTGGACCGCATGGCGCGGCTGGTGATTGATCGCGCCCTGCGCGGCGATCCCACTTATCCCTGGCCGCGCTGGGAAGAGATGCTGGGAATTGGCGCTGCGGCAGGGTTTATCGGGACGCCGGGGAAAAAAACGGCCGGAGCGAAGACGGCATGAGCGGTTCGGCTCCTGCTTCTGATTCGCAGCCTGGTTCCGCGGAGGCGCCGGCGGAACTGTGGCACCGTCTGCTGCGGCCCGATGTTGAATTGGCGCCCGCGTTTCTTGGCGAGCTGAATGCTCGGATGCGCGCCGAGCGGCTTACTTTCGGCGAACGCATCCACTGCCCGTTTGTGCGCCCATTTTTTCTTACTGCGGAAGACGAACGGCGGGTTCGCAGTGTGGCCGAAGCCATCGCGGCCCTGGGTGAACGCGTCGTCAAGCAGTCGCTGGCCAATCCGCGTCTGCTGGCGCAATCCGCGCTGAGCCCCGAAGAAGAGCGCCTCGCGCGCATTAATCCGCACTACGGCACATCGAGCACGGCATCGCGCCTCGATGCTTTCCTCCTTCCCAATTCGCTGCAATTCGCGGAATACAATGCGGAATCGCCAGCAGGCCTGGGCTACGCGGAGACTCTTGCGAATGTGTTTCTCACGCTTCCGGTGATGCAGCGATTCGCGGAACATTACTCCGTGCGAAAATTTCCGCTCATGGAATGGATGCTGGCCGCGCTGCTGGAAAGCTATCGCGAGTGGGGCGGCACAGCTTCGCCGCCGGTGATTGCGATTGTGGACTGGCGCGAAGTTCCCACTTGGAGCGAATTCGAAATTATTCAGGCGCACTTTCAGAAGGAAGGCGTCACTACTGTATTAGCCGATCCGCGCGATCTCGTTTTCGCGGAAGGCCGGCTCACGGCGCATGGCCAACGCATTGATCTCGTCTATCGCCGTGTTCTGATCAACGACATCGTAGCGCGCACTGCCGAGTGCGCGGCCCTGGTGCAGGCTTACACTTCTGGCGCAGTGTGCGTGGCTAACGCTTTTACCTGCAAGATTCCGCACAAGAAGGCGTTCTTCGCGGTGCTGACCGGCGAGCAAAACTCCACGCTATTCAGCGCCTCCGAACGCGAACTGATTCGCCGCCACATTCCCTGGACGCGCCTGCTGTCCGACACGAGCACCACGCGCGACGGCGAATCTTTCGGCCTGCTGGAATACGTGCGCCGCCGCCGCGAGAATTTCGTCCTGAAGCCCAACGACGAGTATGGCGGCACCGGCGTGCAACTCGGCTGGGAAAATGACGAGCGCCAGTGGGACGCCGCGCTCGATCGTGCGCTGGCCGATCGCAATAGCGCATGGGTGGTGCAGGAACGTATCGCAATTCGCCGCGAAGTTTTCCCGATGCAAACGGAGAACGGCGTGCAGATGCGCGACATGCTGGTGGACTTCGCCCCCTACATCTTCCGCGGCAGAATGGCCGGCTGCCTCACACGCCTGAGCTCCACGGGCCTCGCCAACGTCACCTCCGGCGGCGGCCAAGTCCCCAGTTTCGTGGTCGAACCCCGCGCTTAGCGCGCCCATGCATCCATGGTGACGAGGTGATTATTCCTCGCGAGGCAACGGAGACCGATGACTCGATGTGCACCGATATTTTGTACGCCATGGTTGATGGGATCATCGCCCAACTTCAGCCTAAGGAACGGTACGTCACAGCGATCGACAGCTGGTTCGACCGTAAATGGCTTCGGTTTTCTGGCATTGGAGTCGTGCCATTTGAATTTCCGGTATTCATGAATCGCGATGATGCCGCGCTGGATGAGTTCAGACAAGATAAGGTCACGCTCCCTGCCTTTTCGCCGAGCAGGATAATTCGTCAAAGCTATTTTCGAAGGGACGGCAGAACCTCAGTTTATGTAAAACAAGAACGACGCACGCCTCTCCACAAGAAGTAACGTGAGTCCAGTTCTAAAAACCTGCAACGCAGAATCCAGGATATATCGGATTCAGGACTCTTCGCGTGGTACAGCTCAAACACGCTTTCCCAAGAAAGGGCCAGCATAATGATCTACTCAGTGAAAAAAGATAAGTCCGAAACTTGGTTTACGTCCTTTAGAAAGGCCGCTCACTGGAAGCTGCATATCACGAAGGGGATCGACCGGGAGTTTATTCAGGAACTTATGGTTGGGAAATTCTAGTCATGTCTCAATCTCGTAGCAAAACTCGCTGACACTATTTACAATGTCGTGATGCAATTTGGACCTCTACAGCCTGAGTTGTTGCCCGGAGCGCGGAACGCGATCGAAACTTGTCTTGCGATTCAGCCGGGCGAACGCGTTGCGTTGATTGCCGATGTTCCGAGCAAAGCGGTGGCGGCTAGCCTTGCCGCTGCGCTGAAAGAACGCGACGCGATCTGCGAAGGCTTTTTGCTGGAAGATCTTGCGCCGCGTCCGCTGAAACGAGCTCCCCAGCAAGTGTTGGATGCGCTGGGGCGCGCCGACGCCGGAATTTTGTGCATGCAGCCGATGACGGGCGAGCTAGGAGCGCGGAAAGACATCGTGGGAGTGGTCGAGCGGCGTCACATTCGCTATGCACACATGATCGGCGTCACGCCCGAGATCATGCAGCAGGGCATGCGCGCGGATTACAACATGGTGGACCGCCTGAGCGAAAAACTTCTGCAGCGCATGCATTCGGCGCGCTCGCTCACGGTGCGCACCGAGGCCGGCACCTCTCTCGTAGCAACTTTCGATGCTGCGCTGGATTGGGTGAAGACCAGCGGGCTAATCAGCCGCCGTTACTGGTCGAATCTTCCCGCGGGAGAAGTCTTCACCACGCCCGCGAAAGTGGATGGGACTTTTGTCTGCGACGGAACCGCCGGCGACCATTTCTGCGGAAAATATGGCGACCTGCAGCGCACGCCGCTGGTGCTGGAAATTCAGGCGGGGCGTTTGCAGAAGGCCACTTGCGAGCGCAAGGATCTGGAAGAAGAATTCTGGAGTTACTGCCACACGGATGAAAATAGCGACCGCGTCGGCGAGCTGGCCTTTGGCACCAACCTTAGCCTGTCGGACATGATTGGCGTGCTGCTGCAGGATGAAAAATTACCCGGCGTGCATTTGGCGTTCGGTGATCCTTATGGCAGTCAAACACATGCCGCGTGGAGTTCGCGCACACATGTGGACGTGCTGGCGCGACGCTGCGACGTGTGGATTGATGAAGAACAAGTGATCGAAAAAGGCCGCTACATGCTGGCGCGTCTGGGCCTGGCGTAGCGCGACCTGTCTCAAAATAACTGCGTAATGTATTCCCACATCTGATGCTTCCAGAACGGCCAATCGTGCCCGCCCTGCGGCCCCCAATCATCGAGCGAATGGCGAATGCCCTTGTCCGCCAAAATGTTCGATAAGCGATACGACGGACCGCTGTTCTCCCAAGGTCCGTTGCCCGTTGCGATGTGAATATCGCACTGTGCCAGCTGCCCGAAAATATTCGGGTCCGAAAGATTCGCCAGATAATCCACGGGATTGTTGAAATAAGTGTTGTCGTCATACATCCCGCTCATAAATCCGCGAATATCGTAAACGCCGGAAAGCGCGAAGCAGCGGCGGATCACATCGGGATGCTTGAACAAAGTATTCGCGGCGTGGTACGCGCCGAAGGAAGCGCCCATCGTGGAAATCGCGAGGCCCGGCGACTGGCAATTATCCCAGATGAAGGGAACCACTTCCTCGCGCACGTAGGCATCGAATTGCGATTGCACGTAGCTGCGATGAAATGGATGCGCGCTCTTATTGTAAAAGCCCGCCCAGTTCACGGAATTCACGCTGAAAAATTTCACGCGCCCGGCATCAATCAGCGGCGCGAGGCTGCCGATCAGGCCCTGGCCCTCGAGTTCCCATTCATCTCCCGCGCTTGTGGGAAATCCGAGCAGCGGCGGGCCCCAGTGGCCGTAAACAACCACGCCCAATTCCATTCCCAGGCGGTGCGAATACCAGCGGTGATATTCCCTTTTCATGTTGCTCCTGCGCGCAGGCGGCCGCCGCGAACGCGGGCGATTGCCTGGAGCGCGCGATATTATACGGCGTTTGCGTGATGGCGGAATGGAAGAATCCTCCGAGGGCTGGCAATATTCAGATGACCGACGCCCCTGTTAATTCTATAGTGTGCCAGCGACATGTCCACCACCCAACCGCTCGCGCTTCCCGCACCGGGAAACGACGCTGACGTCGCCAACGCCACTACGTCCGGGCGTTTAATGTGTCTGGACATCTTCCGCGGCCTCGCGGTCGCAGGGATGATCCTGGTAGACAATCCAGGCAGCGACGAAAAAGCGTACCGGTCCATCGCGCATGCCGAATGGAATGGTTGGACGCCTGCCGATTTCATTTTCCCATCGTTTCTTTTTCTCGTGGGAGTCTTGGTCGTTTTTTCGTTTGCCAAGCGCCGCGAAAAGGGCGCCTCGCGCGCGCAGATCCTTTACCACGTGTTCATCCGTAGCTTGTTGCTCATTGCGATCGGCCTCTTCGTAAACGCGTCGCCATTCATCGGCGTGGATTACCATGCCTTACGTTTCGAAGGAGTGACGCAGCGCATCGCGCTCTGCTATTTCGCTGCGGCGATCCTGGAATTGTGGTCAGACCGTCGCGGACAAGTCATCGCCATCGCGGCGTGCCTCTTCGGGTTTTGGGCGCTCCTGAGGTTCGTTCCGGTGCCGGGCCTCGGCATCCCAGGCCGCGATATCCCGTTCATGGACCCGAATCAAAACCTTGCAGCGTGGCTCGATCGCAAGCTTTTCATGGGACATCTCTTCGATGGTACGCGCGACCCCGAAGGAATTCTCAGCACCATTCCGGCCATCGCCACCACTTTGTTCGGTGTGCTGACGGGACACTGGCTGCACTCGCGAAAATCTCCGGCAACAAAAGCGATCGTAATGCTGCTCGCCGGAATCCTGGGATTAGTTGCCGGGGAAATCTGGAACATCTGGTTCCCCATCAATAAAAATCTTTGGACCAGCTCGTTTGCCGTTTTCTCTGGCGGCTTCGCGCTGGTTTTTCTCGCTTTGCTTTATTGGGTGCTCGAAATCAAGCGCTGGCGAGGCGTGTGGACCATCCCCATTCTCGTCTTCGGAATGAATGCGATCGCAGGGTTCGTAGCCGATTCGCTGGTGTACGGCCCCGGCTACACATTTACAGTGAAGCAGTCGGACGGAGTCTCGTTGAGCTGGCACGATGCGGCTCAGGCTCGGCTGGTGTCGCTTGGAGCTAGCCCGCCAAACGCATCCTTAATCTACTCTTTGGGTGCGGTGCTATTTTGCTGGCTGCTGCTGTGGTTTCTCTGGCGCAGGCGCATTTTTCTGAAGCTCTGATTCTCCAGCGATCCGCTGGTAATATAAGTATGGGCCCGGCTCACAGTCGCCTGGTTTGTTTAGTAGCGCGCGGGAAAATCGAACCGCTAAATAACCGGAGGAACAGCGTTTGCCCTTTGCTCCAGAATTGACTGCCGAGCTCGCCGCCGCTGGCCCGGGGCAATTGCAGAAACACGAACAATTCCGCTCGCGTTTTTTACGCAAAAAGCGCGACGTGATCGTTTATCTCCCCGGCATTTATCAGAAGCGTTCGGATTTGCGCTTCCCCGTGCTGTATCTGGAGGATGGTCAAAATCTTTTTGATCCCGCCACTTCCTTCATTCCCGGTATGTACTGGCGAGTGGGCGAAACGGCCGATGCGTTGATTGCGCAGGGGGCGATCCAGCCGCTGATCATCGTCGGCATCTACAATACCGGCAAACAGCGCATCAACGAATACACGCCCACCCGCGACAAGAAACTGGGCGGCGGCAAAGCCGATAAATATGGACGATTGTTGGTGGAAGAATTAAAGCCCTTCATCGAATCGCAATATCGCGTGCTTGGCGGCGCTGCAAATACGGGGCTGGGCGGCTCTTCGCTTGGTGGGCTGCTGACGATCTACCTTGGCCTGAAATATCCGCAAGTGTTCGGCAAGCTCGCGGTGCTGTCTCCGTCAGTGTGGTGGAACCGTCGCGCGATTTTGGATTTTGCTGCGAGCGCGCCGCTCGCCGCGCGTCCGCGCATCTGGCTGGACGTAGGCACGAAGGAAGATACGCACACCGTCGCGAACGTCACCGCCTTGCGCGATACGCTGGTGAAACGCGGCTGGCGGGATGGCGGCGACCTGCATTTTGAAGTGATTAACGGCGCGCAGCACAACGAAGCCGCGTGGGCCGAGCGCGTGGGTCCGTTCCTGCGATTCTTATTTCCCGCCGGGGAGTCCGCAGTATAATCCGCGCTCACGGCGCAGCCGGGGTCGGCCGTCGCGGAGCAAAAGTTCGGAGGGCACACGTGTCGCAAGCGCGCCCATTGACGATTCTCTGCATCACCTCCTACGAAAAAGGCCAGGAATTCATGCGCGCCTGCAAAGAGCAAGGCTGCCGCGTGCTGCTGCTCACAGTGGAAAAATTCCGCGATGGCGACTGGCCGCGCGAATCCATCGACGAAATGTTTTACATGCCTCCGGACCTGCCCACGTGGGCGATCATCAACACCGTAAGTTACATGGCACGATGGCAGCCGATTGACCGCATCGTCGCGCTGGATGAATTCGACATGGAAAACGCCGCCGCGTTGCGCGAACACCTGCGCATTCCCGGCATGGGCCTCACCACCGTGCGCCATTTCCGCGACAAGCTGGCGATGCGCGGCCGCGCGAAAGAGGACGGCATCAACGTCCCGGAATTTATTCACGTGCTCAACCACGCCAGCTTGCAGGAATTCATGGAGCGCGTGAATCCGCCGTGGCTGCTGAAACCGCGTTCACAGGCTTCCGGCATCGGCATGAAGAAAATTCAGGCAGCTGCCGAGCTATGGCCGCTGCTCGATCATTTGGGCGACGAGCAATCGCATTACTTGGTCGAGCAATTCGTTCCCGGCGACGTGTTTCACGTGGACAGTATCGTCTCGGAAAGCAAAGTTGTGTTCGCTGAGGCCCATGCGTACGGTGCGCCGCCGCTGGATACTTCTCACCAAGGAGGCGTGTTCACTACGCGCACGCTTTTGCGCACGGCGCCTGAGGTGAAGCTGCTGAAGAAGATAAATCGCGAACTGATCGAGGCGCTGCGTCTGGTGCGCGGCGTGACGCATGCGGAATTTCTGCGCTCACACGCCGATGGTAAATTCTACTTCATCGAAATTGCCTCGCGTGTGGGCGGAGCTTACATTTCAGACGTGGTGGCAGCCGCTACGGGCGTCAATCTGTGGCGCGAGTGGGCGCGCATCGAGACCAATTCCGGCAAGGCGCCGTATGCGCTGCCGAAGCGCCGCCGCGACTATGCCGGCGTGGTACTTTCGTTGGCGCGCCAGGAAACTCCGGACACTTCCGCCTACAACGATCCGGAAATCGTGCAGCGCATCGCGAAAAAATATCATGCGGGATTTATTTTGCGCTCGCCCAAGCCTGAACGCATCGCGAGACTTCTCGATTCCTACTCCGCGCGTTTCCGCGAAGATTTTCTGGCGACAGCGCCCGTGCCAGACAAACCGTCGTCGTAGTTACGCGATGCAAATTAATTTGGCGGCTTCGGTGTAACGTGCGGCGGCGCGTGCATAGCTACGAAGTAACACTGACCGCAAGCTTCGACCGGCAAGCAGCCAGCAATCGCGGCGTCTCGGTGCGCTCTGGCTCCTGGCGGCGGTTGCCACACGGTTCCGGGAAATAAATAGCGTCGGCGTTTCGTTCGAGCCGCGCGAGCAGCACGCCTAGTTTTAGCGCCGCGAGATCGTTGGCTGCGTTCATTTCGAGCGCGCGGCGAAATCCTCGTTCCGCGCCGCTGGTGTCGTTGCAGATCGTTCGCGCAGTCGCCCCGTCGCACCAGACGTCGCTGCTCCGCCAGCCAAGATCGCAATTTTCAGGTTGTCTGGCGCACGCACCGGGAAGTCTCAGACTTTGCGGAGTTTTCTCCGCTCGAGGACGCGCTCAGTTTGCAAAAGGGAAGCGTCCGAGCGGGAAGGAGCAATTCACAGCCCGAATTCCAAGTGATGGATTACGGTATTCTTATGATTGCGTCGCGGGCCAGGCTCACCTTTCCGGGCGCGATTGCAATGCGTCGCGGGCGTCCGCTCACTGAGCGGGCCGCGCCGGCCGCGCAACCCTCGCATCGCCATTATTTGACGAACGCCGCAAATCGCGTAAGATATTCCCTGCCAGTGAATTGGGCCTGTAGCTCAGGTGGCTAGAGCGCACCCCTGATAAGGGTGAGGTCGGTAGTTCAAGTCTACCCAGGCCCACCATTTTTCTTTCAGTTAGCGGCAGTGGTTTTTCCCGCAGACGGCGACTGTGCCCAGTTTTGTGCCACACCACCGTCAAAACCGGGCTGGACGATAGCGTCTAGGGCGGTGCGCTTTGCGGCCATGCGGATGTGGGAGTAGTGCTCCACCATGCTCCGACTCAAGTGGCCTGCAATGGACATTAGAGTTTGTTCGCTTGCCTGCCCCTCGGCCAGCTTGGTAATGCAGGTGTGGCGCAGATCGTGAAAGCGAATGTTTAGGCTGGCGTCCTGCAATGCTCGCCGCCAAGCCGTGCGCCATGACTTGATCGGGCGTGACGGATCAATGTTGGTGGTGGCGGGCTTCTCGCAATCTAGCCGCGCGTCCTCGCACGCCGGAAAGACGCATTCCTCCGGCTTTGCTGCGGGTGACCGGCCCGCCCAGCGAATGAGAGCCGCGTAAGCGAGACTATTCAGCGGAATGACCCTGCCACTACCCCCTTCCGTTTTGGTGCGCCCTACAGTCAACGTACGCTCAAGTAGGTCTATCTGGCTCCAACGCAGCGTCCGAATTTCATTCTTTCGGAGCGCCGTGTTCAGCGCGAGGGATACAACCGTACGAAGCAAGGCGTTTGATTCACAAGCCGACAGTAGACGAGCTTCCTCTTCCTCAACCAGAGCCCTGCCGATGTGGTTTGACTCCCGCTCGAACTTCACGTCACCTTGAAGGTTTGCCCATAGCTTGTATCGTTTCAGGATCTGTCGAAGCACCTGCAATTCTTTGTTGAGCGTCCGGGCCGATGCCTTGTCCGCTTTTCGGCGTGCTTGGTAGGAGGTAATCCGGCTCGCGTCAATGTCGCAAAGCAACACCGCCCCGAACGCGGGTCTCAGGTGGCACCGTAGAGCCACGTCATAAATGTCCTGGGTGCGATCCGACAAGTGAGGCTTAACTGATCGGAGCCACAGGTCGCTCGCATGGTCGAAACGGGGGGGCAACGTACGTCGCTTTATCTGATTCCAGCTTTCCTCTAGCTGGCGCCGTCGCACGCGCTCTGCGTCCTTTGCGACGGTCTTACTTTTGGTCTTCGTTGATTCACGAATCATCTGGCCAGAGAATCGGAACTTGTACCACCACAAATCGCCGCGCTTGTAGACACTCATTGCTCACTTCTCCTTCGTGCTGCTGCTCTTCGGTCTGCCGCCCTTTTTGGCCCATTTGCTCAAAGTTTTCCTGTCGTATTTCTTTGCCCGTGCTTTGCCACCCTTGCGGGCTATCTCAGTGAGGTATTCCCGGATCACTCTGTCATTGTCTTTTGTCATAACCTACCCGGCAGGTTAATACTTGCCCGGCAGGTTGTCAAGTGCTAAGATAGAGGAGCGCGGCTAGGGTCGCTCCCGAAAGGCGGTGCATCCCTGCCTGCCTGCCGCGCTTAATTTTTGACCGGGATGCCACGCGGGAGGTGGCGCAATGACACAGGGAACAGGACCAAGACAACCCCGTCAAATATTGGAACAGACTCTCCGCGCAGTGCCCGAAGCCCTGAAATCGTTTAACCGGCTTTGCGAGCTTGGATGTGATCCCGACGTCCTTGCCTTTTTGTGCTACTGGCTCATGCCGCGTGATCCCGTGACACTCCGAACGTCAAAGAGGTCTCGACTGAACGCGAGGGCCCTGCATACAGTAGTAATTCACAATCGCCCCCTCGACTCTTGGGATACCGCCGCAGACGGACTCGGCCTCGAAGACCTGCGAAGGATCGCTGACGAAGCAGAGCAACTTTGGAAAAAGATTCTTAGGTTACGTCGATCGCCACTTGTTCGTGAATTGATTCAGAGGGGAGAGATCCCTCGTTCGACCGACGATCTACTCAGCGGGTTGCCTGGCTGCGGTGAACCATTCAGCGGACTTAGAGAATTGCCCGAGCTGGCTAAGAAATGGTCTGGACCGAGGCAACGCCCGGACTTCACACGGTTGCTCACTTCCCTCTACGAACATATCCTGGAGCGCACACGAAGCTGGCACGACAGCGAAGTCGGCAACATCCTTAACTCTTTGCTTCCCAAGCCGCCTAAAGACCTCAAGCAATGGCGGTACGATCATGAGCTGACCTGCCCTGGTTCCGGACCCAATGAGCCGCCGCGCATCTGAGGGCGAAAAGGCGCCATCCCCCGTAAGTCGAACCATCCCCAAAGAAACTGAATTCGACTTATCGGCACCATCGCCATCACTGAGTAAACTTGTGTCGAAATCGCAATGGGGAGGGCGACATGCAGACTCAGACAACGACACGGCTGCTTCGCGTAGAGGAGGCGGCCGAATTTCTGAACGTGAAGGCGAGCACGATTCGTGCCTGGCTGTTAAGGCGAAAGCTACCCCGAGTCCGCGTCGGTGAGCGAGCCGTCCGCATCCCGCTTGAGGCGTTGGAAAAACTCATCACCGAAAACACGATCCCGGCGCGCGAACAATGAGTATCGACGAAATTCTGTCACGCTTCGAGCGAGTGCGACGCCACGGTGCAGGATGGATAGCCCTTTGCCCGGCTCATGCGGACAAGAACCCTTCCCTCTCGATCGGCGAGTCCGACGGGAAAATACTTCTTCACTGCTATGCCGGTTGCACACCGAATGCGATCTGTGCTGCGGTTGGAATCCCGATGCGGGACCTGTTCGCGCCGCGCGTTGTGGATGAATATCGCTACGTCGATGAAGATGACAAGTTGCTCTATGTGGTGGAGCGCCGCGAGCCTAAGGGCTTTCGACAGCGCAGACCGGACGGGAAGGGCGGATGGATTTGGAACCTGGATGGCAAGCGCCGTGTGCTGTTTCACTTGCCCGAAGTCCTGGAAGCGGAATTCATCATCATCGTGGAAGGTGAACGCGACGTTGAGAGTGCGCGGAAACTCGGTTTCGTCGCGACGTGCAATCCTGGCGGAGCTGGCAAGTGGCGCGGCGAATATTCCGATCCTTTGCGCGGAAAGCGCGTCGCTATCATTGCCGACGCCGATGAGCCGGGCCGGAAACATGCCCAACAAGTCGCCGCATCGCTCGCCGGCGAAGTCCAATCGCTCAAGGTGATGGAACTGCCCGGCGCGAAAGACCTGACGGAATGGCTAGTCGCTGGCGGTAACAGACAGGCGCTCGAAGGTTTCATCGAAATTCATCCGGAGTGGATGCCGCCGAAAAGTGTAAGCGCGAACAGGTTCGCTCTGATGCCGCTAGGGGATCTTCTCGCAAGGCCCGATACATCGGTTGATTACGTACTCGAGAACCACCTCGTTGCGGGCGGGGTTTCAGGAGTTTTTGCAAAACCGAAAGTGGGTAAGAGCACATTCGCCAGAAATCTCTGTTTGGCAGTCGCCCGCGGCGAGGACTTCCTCGGGTTTAAAACGAAAAAGGGCGAGTGCATATATCTGGCGCTCGAAGAACGCGAGGAGGACATCCGCCAGGACTTTCGCGCGATGGGTGCGGACGGCAGCGAGCCAATCTATGTCCATGCCGCGAGTGCCCCGGTTGAAGGGATCGCTGCGCTCTGCGACTTGGTCCGAGAGCGCAAACCCATTCTCGTGGTGATTGATCCTCTGTTTCGATTAGCTCGCATTCGCGACGAGAAGGCATACGCGGAGACTTACACGGCACTCGGGCCATTGATTGACGTAGCCCGTGAAATCGGCACCCATGTCCTGTTCACCCATCACGCGGGCAAAGGTATGAAGGCCGACGCGGTTGACTCGCCCCTTGGGAGCACGGCCATCGGCGGAGTCGTTTCAACACTTCTCGTCCTCAAGCGGACCAGCAACCGCAGAACCATCGAAACAGTCCAGCGTGTGGGCGTGGACATTCCTGGGACGGTCCTGGAATTCGATTCCAACACTCGGCGGCTCGCGCTGGGCAAAACTCGCTTTGACTCGGAACGTCAAGACGGCGAAATGGAAATCCTCGAATTCCTCGAGTCGGCGAACGGCCCCCAAACGCAAGAGCAAATCCGCGACGGCGTCGAGGGTCAAACGAGGGTCATTCGCGCGGCCCTAACAGCCCTTGTGGCCGCCGGTAGGGTGGATAGGGCCGGAGACGGGAAGAAGGGGAGACCGTTCCTGTACGCATTCCCGAATTCTGGTTCCGAACATATAGCTGGAACCAGAAAACCAGAATACGAAGGTCAACGTGAAGTTACTGAAAAGAATGGGCGAATTCCGGTTCCCCAAAATTCGCAAACTTCGCTGGTGGTTTCAGACATCGAGCAAGGCGACGACGAGGTGCGCCTGTGACCCAGGCCGCTGAAATCTTGACCGAGCTTCGCGGGCGTGGTGTAAGTATCACGGTCGAAGGTGACATTCTCTGCCTCAAACCGAAGCGTGCGTTAGACGATGCGTTGTTGGCCCGCGTGCGACATTCGAAGCCTGCCATCTTGGAGGTCTTGCGGGGGCTTCAATCGAATTGTGCGGCGACTCCTACCCGAATCTCGGCAACCGCGACATGCTGGCATTGCGGCGGATCGGGCGAATGCAATTGCTCGACATGCGGCGTCATGAAACCGTCCACCGTATGGGCAGCGGGGGAATGCGTTGCTTGCAAGCCTAGAAAAACTCGCGTCCAGTGATTCTCACCCTTCGGTGAGTCAGGGAAGCGCTCAGGCTGAATCCTCGGAGCGTGTACGATAGTTCAGTAGGCGCTCTGTGTGTGCGTGCGGCTTAACCGCGAGCTTTTCTCGTGCGAAGAAAAGGAGAAAGCGGGGAACATCATGCGCCGAAGTAAAGACGTTTCGTTAAGGCTTGGTTCTGTTCGGTACGACCAAACCAAGCGGATAGTGTCCTTGTTGCCTGTATTTTTCTTGAACGGCGTAGCCGCCGCGCTTGGCTCGCATGCTGCGTCCCCATTTTGAATCCGGGGGGTGCGTGGCCAGCCGCCTGGCACGCCCGGCGAGAATGGCTTTTCGCCAGCTGGGGAGATTCCAGCCCCAGCGTTTGCAGAGCCCTGCGAAGATCAATCTAGCGTTGCTCTGAAACGGCTCTGGCATATCTTCAAAGGGATCGGTGCCCTTGGGTCTCCGTAGTCTGCTTCGCTCGAACATGCCGGAGTACTGGGGCTCAGTGAGCCAGATTAACCAAGGAAACCAATCGGTCTCCGCAGCACCGAACTGCTTGAATTTTGTCCAAGCAAGGTCTTGGAATTCTTGGAAAAACGGGCAGGGGCGGGAAGCCCTCTTATCCTCGAGCCATGTGCGGAACTTCTTTCCTTTGTATCGCAACCGTTCCCACGCCCAATCTGGGAAGACACGGAGAGCTTGGCCCGGAACCGCAGGCGGAAGCCGCCGGAGTTTTTCCCTGAACTGTCGTTTGGCGATTGCTTTGCTTCGATCGTGACGCGCTCGAAGGATTCTCGGGGCAGCCTCTGGTATCTCAGCGCGGGGACACTGCTCTTGCTCGCAGCCGAGCGGCTTGGAATCAGAGTCCAAAGTAGATGCGTACTCCTCGGCTATGACCGCTGCTTCCAAAGGCAATCCGACTTGTATTTCGCGGTCCTGCGAGTGTGCACTAGCCTGGTTAATTCATCAGAAGCTGAAATCGTAGCGCAGAAAGCCCATTGCTGACGTAGGACAGGTTTGGGTCCTGGTTGGCGCCCCTCCTACGGTTTGCAAGTCGTCTTTTCTGACTTCCAGAATTGTTTTTAGAGACAGCTCCGCCTGGCCTTTCCGCGAATATGTTGTCAAGCAATCCAGGCGAACTACGAGGAGTCGCAAAGCGAGGCGGCTTGGAAGAGATCTTGAAAAGGCCAGCCGCTGGCTAGGTGAATGCGGATACAACGTGCTGTTTGGCGAATGCGTGCACCGATCTTGAACAACCGAGTGCGCAGAGTTTCGATTTGCGCGGAGCGCAGCGCCGGTGGCAATTGCAGGCGAAATAGGTTGACCAGGTTATAGGCGAAACTGTGCAGCAACAAGCGGAAGGCATTGGCTCGAAAGCGGTGACAGCTCAAGCGGTCGGCAGCAAAACCGTTCTTGAACTCTTCGATGCGGTTCTCACATTCCCCGCGATCGTTATAGAAGGAAAAAACAGTACGGCTGCGACCTGGCAGGTTGGTGACCAGAAAACGCAGGTTGGTGCCAGCAGCGGTGTGTTCGGCCTTGTAACAGATACGCCGCTGGTGAGACCAAGGATGAGCACGATAGCGAAAGCTGGAAAAGGAGCGCTGCGGCTGGCCGCTTCGACGATACCGTTTGGCCAGACGACGCTGCAGGGGCCGCGCTGCAGTTTGCAACCGGGAGTTGTTGCCTATCCCGATGGCGTACTGCAGGCCGAAAAACTCGCAAAATTCATAAAGCAGTGGTGTGGCGAAACCTGCGTCAGCACGTAACTGGATGCGGACGCCAGGAAATTCACGCTGCAGTCGCGGAACCAGGCGCAACAGCAAGGGGAGGATACGGGCGTGACTACCGACTCTTCCTGGTCGCAAGCGGGCGGCGAGTAAACAACCGCTGTGTCGCTCAAAGATCAGCAAGGGGTGATACATGTGCTGGCCATAAGCACCATTAAAGAAGCTGAGCTGCTGCTGTCCGTGAGTGGGATCGTCGGTGGAATCGACATCGAGCAAGATCTCTCTCCGTTTGCGGACTTGTTTGCCGCAGATCTTCACAAACCAATCCAGCAGAGCATCCTGCAGTCGGAGCAGATCGCGAGGCGCAGGGGAGTTCTCCCAGCGGCTCAGAGTTGGTTGTGATCCCAGAGGTTCACCCAGCGGTTGATCGGCCAGAATCTGAAAAGCCGGATCGTGCCGCAGGCGATCAGCGTCGTTGGCATCCTCGTAGCCCGCGATGATCTGGTAGAGGCGTTGCCGAAATAGCGCCAACACGGAATGACGAACACGCTCATCTTTGCGAGAATCAGGAACGCGTTCTGCCAGCCCACGAGTTAGTCCATAGCGCTGATCAAAGGCCCGCAACGGCAGAAGGCCAGCGTCCGAACTGATCTGACCACCAGAAAAATCAGCTCGAATGGGCTGGTGTCGATAGAAGGAAAACAACAGTTGTGATATACAAGATGTCATCTCTGGGTGCTCCGAAAGAGAATGCCGGGTTCTGATAAAACCCAGTGTTCATCAATCTTTTAGAGCACCTTTTCTTTTTCCGCCAGCAAAATCGTGAATAATCCAGGCTAGTATGTAGCAATTGAAGGCAACTTCTCGGCGCGCACCACCCAACCGACAGGCTTTCGAATGGGGTGTCGAAAGTCAGTTCCGGTGGGAGCGCAGAAACTTTCCAGCGTCCAGCTTCGCCTGAAAAGCCGAGCGACCGAATCTTGTGGGCCTCTTCAGTCGTCAGCGTGGTCCATCCGAGCGCATCAGGAAAGACTCGTAGGGTGGGCAACAGCTTAACCAAGGCGGCATAGTCAGGATTTGTGCTCATTTCACTTATCGCGCTCGCAACTTCATGCTTTGGAATCGCCTCAGTTCTAGTCTCTCGCGAAACCAAAAGAGCGTCGCTTGCATTATCCACCCAAAACGAACGGGTGGTCGCCGGATTGGCACCGATCCCAGTTCCGCATCAGTGCATCCCGATGAATTCTGGCCCATGCCCTCACCTCTCTGAGCAGACCGGGAGGCAACTCTCCCGCAAGGATGTCAAGAGTCCCAATCGCACATTTCGCCTGATTTCCGGAGCGTAATAAGACGTGGAAATGTGGCGGGTTGTGGTCGTTCGAATACATCCGTATGACAAAGCCGTCGGCTGTGTGGATTAAGGAGGACGCGGACACGTCCGCGCCAAAGTTTATTATCACTTCGCGATGCGTTTCGACGTGCTCGGGTGCAGATAAATTCCGCACGTCGATTGGAAGCGAATCAATCTCGCCGACAGCGTCTAATCGGTCAAATTGAGCATGAATGAAATCCCGATTCCAGTTCGGAGGGTAACCAAAGCTGATGACCGCTGAATCATTCTCAATTGCCCACGTCATGCCCACCGCGGTTATGCCTTGAAAACTCACTCCCTCTGAGTCGTCTGGCGCTCTTGCGACTGGGTATGCAGCCCAAGGATTAGACTGGTCCAAGCTACTTATAAATCGCCAGTCATCCTTGTAGACGTCGCTATTCAGAATTGTTCCCAGGGATTGAGTACCATCACATAGAAGAATACTCGTTATCGGTGCATGAGCTGCCAGCAAGAGATCCCGCCGTATTTTCCGTATAGCTCTTAGAGTCGCCAATGTACGAAGCACACAAGCAAGCATTCTTTCGGGGGTTTTGGGATCGTCAAGTATGTAGGACAGTTCATTAAGGAAAATGAGGAGGCAATTCACTGGTCTAGCCCAACAACGCCTCGATGTCCTTATCCCATTGATCGAAAAACCCGTCAGGCCAATTCGACACCCTTCCGTTCTCCAAAACTGCAGGGGACTGTACGAATACTTCGCCCGTCCCCGTTGGGCGAGAAAAGAAGTGCAACACCACGTCCTGGCTCCTGAGATGTTTGTTCTTGACAGCCAGCCGCAAGCCGTTCAACAGGTGATCGCTGTGAGTTTCCACGACTATTTGAACGCCGTCGCTGACACATCTAGCGATCAGTTCCCCCAGCGCAGCTTGGCCGTGGGGATGCAAATGCGCCTCGGGATTTTCCAAGAGTAGCAGAGACCCTTTGGGAGCTGCTAAGCAAGCTACAATGATTGGCAGACTGTAGGTAAGTCCAAATCCAACGTTGGTAGGACGATACGGATTACTTCCCGTTTCTCGATGTTTACCGACATAGCTGTACTGCAACAGAACCTCATCAGTCCCGCTGACGGCGGTTGCGTTCAGCCGAGCCCCAGGACTTAGCTGCTGAAGCCAGCCAGCAACCTGATCCAACAGCCCGTCAGTCGGAGCGACTTTGTTCAACAAATCGTCGTTGAGGCCAAAGGCATTACGTGGAAAAGTTCGAGCTTTGGCGACAGGATAACTGGGAGTCATCGAGAGGAAATCAGCCGTGTATTCGCCGCGCGGGCCCAAGAAGCCCACTTCTCGGTCTTGTTGGGGAGCTTGGGAATACAGGGTGCGAGGCACTATGCGGTCCGCCTGCAAGAACTGGAAATGAGGCGATTTGATGAAAATGGGCAGCCTCTCGGGTGCTTCATCAAACTGCAACTGATTTGCGTCACTTTTGCCACGAACGACCCACCTACTGCTCGTCCCATCTTCACCGATGGTGAATGCCACCGCATCCCCAACAGCGCCTTCGCTCAATACGTCTCCATATTGCCCCAAATGGACAAGCGGACCGGACAAACATAGCCCCCTAGTCTTTCCGTTTCTGTCATAGCTCTGCCGTAGAAGCCCTATCGCCTGAAGCAGGGTGCTCTTACCCGTGCTATTCAGTCCAGCCAGCACCGTCAGCGGTGCTAGGCGGACATCGACATCTCGGCTTGCCTTGAAGTTCTCAAGGTGGATGGCTTCAAGCACGCAGCACCTCGTCCAAGATCGAGTTTATAGTCTCAAGCCTTTTGTTCGATGACCGCCCTCTTCCGGTGGCGTAGAGAAGGGCATTAACGAAGTCTGCGTCCTTCTCGTAATACTGTTTGAACTTTTGGATCACGCGATTCGATCTCTTTGCCAAAATTCTGAGGTCCCCCTCAGTTAGACGAGCTAGTGCTACGGACTCAGTCTCAAAAAGCCCGCGGTTTATGGGGAGTCTATGTTCATCAGGTTCGGAGTATTTCCGAAAGGCTATTCGATCAAATACCTTTGGCGCCGCGCGCAAGGCGCGCACGAATGCGGACTCAATCTCCTTCCATTTGTCCTTATCCCAATTAGCACTACGCTTCTCGACGGTTCCGTTGAGAAAGTCATCTAGATTCTGTTCGTCCGGACGCCTTTCGTTCGGCGCTAGAGTGTAGTGTGCAACGAATCGCAAGACGAGTTCTATGTCCTGCATGCGTTCTACCTTGATTTTCCTCTCAGTCGCATCGAGGAAAACATCGCCTTCTGCAAGTCGCCGCACTCTGGAACGCCATTCCCCAGGATAAATAGCGTTTCGAATCTCCTGAGCCGTGAGGGGTAATCCACCTTGATTGATCCGGGAGAAAATGTTGAATTTTACATTTGCGGGAGTACTCGCACGGATGACGTGCAAAGTTAGTTCAGTTTCGCTAATTCGGCGCTGCAGCGGCCTCGGCAAGCCAGTGAATGTTTCATCGTTGTACTCTTTCAGAGATTCAAGATCACGTAGACGCAACGGGTCTAGCCTCACATTCGCTGCTTTGTTGAGGGCGGCGACATCGACAAAATGTGCGATGGCACAAAGGCGCTGCAATCCGTCAACGACCGTATAGTTGCCCTCCTTGTCCTCCGACACATAGAGGGACGGAATTGGAATACGCAAAAGCATTGATTCGATGAGCGCACTCTTGCGCGACTCATTCCAAACGTTACTGCGTCGCTGGAACTCCGGCGACAATTCTAGCTCACGTTCCCGAAGACGAGTAACAAGCAGGTCCACGGTCCGACCCTGTGTGATCACGTCAATCTTTTCGGGATCAAAGGGAGCGTGTATCACTCCTTCCGCTTTCTCCGCTTCCAAACCAGCACCTTCACCGTCTGAGGTCAATTCCTCGAGAACGTCAGGCTCTTCCGGCGGAGCAAGTTTGTCTTTCTGAGACATTTTATCTCCTGGCTTAGGAAGTCAATTCCCGTGGCGAGGCGGCGGCACGGTTTATGATACGAAACTTCGTATCATTTCACCATGATTTGGGGAATTCGATGATCACGCGAGTCGCAAAGAGCGCCTTAAAGTTGTTTTGATCTGGATTGAAATCCTAGGAGGCACCATAGCCTATTCCCGGTCACGGCGGGTGGCGTTCGCAACAATCTCACAGTACAATCTCCGCGGATTTTCTTTGATCGAGGGAGCCTCGTGGCCGGCAAGAAAAAACCCAGTGCAAAATCCGAGAAGCAACCTGGCAAGCGCCCCATCGAACAGTACGATCACAAATCTAAGACTCGCATAAACAATCCTCCTGTTGGGCTGGTCACGCCGAAGACCGATCCTCCGGTGCTTTCCAGGAAGACCTACGCATACGATCCGCATCTTGATCCGCAGCTCGTCTGGGCCGGCAAAAAAGAACACACGTCGTTCGAAATTCCCACCGTCTCTCTCCACGTCCACGAGCGCATTGACCCGTGCACCATCATCGAAGCCGTCCGCAAGCGCAACGGCGCTCCGTTGAAGCCCGCGCAGGGCTATCTTTTTGAATCTCGTGAGGAAAATCCGCCCCTTCGCGAAGCCGTGGATTTTTACCGCCACTCTCACGGTTGGACCAATCGCCTCATCGCCGGCGATTCTCTGCTTGTTATGAACTCCCTACTCGAAAAGGAAGGCATGGCCGGCCAGGTTCAGATGGTTTACATGGACCCACCCTACGGCATCCGCTACGGGTCCAATTTCCAGCCCTTCGTCAATCGCCGCGATGTGAAAGATGGCAAGGACGAAGACCTCACCCAGGAACCGGAGATGGTCCGCGCCTTCCGCGACACCTGGCAACTCGGGATTCACTCGTACCTGACCTATCTCCGTGACCGACTCCTCCTCGCCCGCGAACTCCTCCACGAATCCGGTTCCGTCTTCGTACAAATCTCCGATGAAAATCTGCATCACGTGCGCGAGTTGATGGACGAGACATTTGGGATCGAGAACTTCTCCGCCCAAATCGCTTTTAAATGTACTGACCCCCTCGGACAAAAAGGCCTCGCTCGTGTTTACGACTACATATTGTGGTATGCAAGAGATAAGGAACGAATGAAGTTTCGTCCGGCTTTCCGAGCACGGGACATCAGCGACGACTCAGAATATCGATATATCGACGACGCATCTATGCCGAGCGGCTATCGCGTCCTTACTGGCGAGGAGTTCGATCAGCTCACGGATTACAAGGGCGTCTTCCGTCGAAGAAACATTACCTCATCCGGGTTCACCGAAAGTTGTACGTTCGACTTGGAATTGGATGGAAAGCTATATCCGCCGCCTGGGGCCAAGAGCTGGTCAACTAACGCCCAAGGCATGCAGCGTCTGAAATCCGCGAAACGAATTTTTGTTCTCGGAAAAGATCCCTACTTCAAACAGTATCAGAACGACTTCCCATGGTCACAACTTGAGAACTGTTGGACCGATAAGCCAGCAGCAAAGGCGAAAGTGTACGTTGTGCA
The DNA here is from genome assembly GCA_963790855.1 of uncultured Acidobacteriota bacterium. Taxonomy (GTDB): domain Bacteria; phylum Acidobacteriota; class Terriglobia; order Acidiferrales; family UBA7541; genus Palsa-295. Next base: position 497,386 of record CAWBPZ010000010.1, on the reverse strand, counting down.
GACAGCAGAGAAGTTCATTCAGCGGTGCCTCTTGATGACGACGGACCCCGGCGACCTCGTCTTCGACCCCACCTGCGGCTCCGGCACCAGCGCTGTCGTCGCCGAGCAATGGGGCCGCCGCTGGATCACTTGCGACACCTCCCGCGTAGCCACCACGCTCGCCAAACAACGCCTCATGGGCGCGGCCTTCGACTACTACAAACTTGCGCATCCTGAGTGAGGGCGTGGATAGCGGCTTCGATTACAAAAAGGTCCGTCATGTGACGTTGAAGTCGATCGCCAACAACGAGGCGCCCGGCGAAGAAACCCTCTATGATCAGCCGCACATTGATAATTCCCGCGCCCGCATCTCGGGCCCCTTCACCGTTGAGGCCGTTCCGGCTCCCAGCGTCAAATCTATTGACGACCTCGAAACTCCACCACAACCTGCCGACTCCTCCATCGCTCGCTCCGGCCCGACCCTCCGCGAATCCGATTGGCGCGATGAACTTCTGAAAACAGGTATCCGCGGCAAAGGCGGCCAGATGATCAATTTCTCCCGCGTCGAACCGCTCGGCGGCACGCGCTGGCTCAATGCCGATGCCGAGACGAAAGGAGTGAGACCGGAGCGTGTCGTCATCTCCTTCGGCCCGGATTACGCTCCGCTCGAAACACGCCAAGTCGAGATGGCGTGGGAAGAGGCCCGTACCCTCAATCCGAAGCCGGAGATGCTCGTTTTCGCGGCCTTCCAATTCGATCCAGAAGCCGCCAAGGATATTGACGAACTTACGAAAGAAAAAACGGGCATGACGTTCCTCACAGCGCAGATGAACGCCGACTTGCTGACCGACGACCTAAAGAAGAAACGATCCAGCAACCAATCCTTCTGGCTCGTGGGGCGTCCCGATGTGGAGGTTCGTGAAATAAAATCCGGTGCCGACAAAGGCAAGTACGGGGCTGAAGTACGCGGCTTCGACTATTTCAACACGCGCACGGGCGCTATCGAGTCCGGCGACACATCCAAAATCGCGATGTGGCTCCTCGACACCGATTACGATGGCCGTAGCCTCTATCCGCGCCAAGTCTTCTTTCCCCTTGCCGACGAACATGAAGGATGGGCCAAATTAGCGCGAAATTTGAAAGCCGAAATAGATCCCGACCTGATTGAGGCGTATCGGGGCAACGTCTCGCTGCCTTTCGTTCTCGGCGAGCACAAACGTGTCGCAGTAAAAGTAATTGATGACCGTGGAATCGAAAGTCTGAGAGTTTTGCAGTTGTAAGTCGCTATAGCCTCGCGATCCACCATCTATGCCGTCAAAAACCATCGATCAGCTCATCATCAACTCGCCCTATAGCGAGCCCGCCGAGCATTGGAAATACGACCGCGAGTCCCGTCTCTTCTCTCGCGTTGCGGGCCGCCGCCCGGCTGGATACGTCCGCGCCTCGGATTCTTCCAAAGCGTTCGACGATCCCGGAGTGTTTGTCGAATTGCCCCTTGTGAACAAAATCCGTCCGCGCGTTAACGCCTGGCGAGATGCGAATTATCCCGGCGTAAGCGGCATTACCAAACGCCTGCTAGAACACTGGCGCGACCCCGAACAGCGAGAAAATCGCCGCCTTTTCTTCTGCCAGCTTGAAGCGATCGAAACTCTGATCTGGCTCGCCGAAGCCCCCTCCTCGGAAAAAATCGGCATAAACATCCCGGGTGACGGCGGCAACTTCACTCGCCTCTGCTCGAAGATGGCTACAGGCTCCGGTAAAACAATTGTGATGGCAATGCTCATCACGTGGCACGTGCTGAACAAAGTTACCTATCCGCAAGACAAACGATTCTCCAAGAACATATTTATTGTCGCTCCGGGTCTCACCGTGAGGAATCGTCTACAAGTCTTGATCCCGAGCCCTAATGACTATTACCGGGAATTCAGCCTCATTCCGCCGGGCCTCGAAGACAAGCTGCGTGAGGGCAAAGTTCAGGTTCGAAATTGGCACGGCCTCGATTGGGACACCGAGCAGCGCATCGCAAAACGAAAGAGCGTGGACAAACGCGGCGCGCTAAGTGACGAGGCTTACGTTCGGGAAGTGCTCGAAGACATGGCGACCGCGCAAAACCTCGTCGTAATCAATGACGAAGCGCACCACGCTTGGCGCGTTGCGCCGAAATCCACAATTAAGGGCGTCGCCAGAGAAGATATTGAAGAGGCGACAAAATGGATCGGCGGTCTCGATAGGATTCACCGCACGCGTGGTATCCTAACTTGTTTCGACCTCACTGCTACTCCTTTCGCGCCAACTGGCAAACGCAGCGGCGATGAAACCCTTTTCGATTGGATCGTTAGCGATTTTGGCCTCAATGATGCTATTGAGTCTGGTCTCGTCAAGACGCCTCGTGTAGTCGTTCGTGACGATGCGAAGCTCGGAAAAGATTTCAAGTCCCGCCTATATCACATCTATACGGACCCTACTGTGAAGGACGACATCAATCAAAAAGTCGAACCTCACGTTCCGTTGCCGGATCTTGTGAATACGGCCTATACCATCCTTGGAAACGACTGGGACGAGACGCGCAAGCGTTGGGAACAGGAGGGTGCTCCAACACCTCCCGTGATGATTACCGTCACGAACCTCACGCACACCGCGGCACGTGTCGATTACGCTTTGACCCACAAGAAAATTCCCATAGAAAAGCTTGGTGAGCCCGACGGAATTCTTCACATAGACTCCAAGGTGCTCGGTGAAGCAGAAGCACAGGAAGAGGCGCCCGAAATCGAATCGGATAGTGTCGCTGAAGAAGATGATGAGGCGCCAACCGAAGCGCCAATCAAAAAACTCACGAAACAAGAACGCGCAGAGGCGCTTCGCAAAACTGTGGACACCGTGGGGCAGGTCGGTCAGCCAGGGGAGAAAATCCACGCAGTCATTTCTGTCGGTATGCTCTCCGAGGGCTGGGACGCGAAGACGGTTACGCACATCATGGGGCTCCGCGCCTTTAGCTCGCAGCTTCTCTGTGAACAGGTCGTTGGTCGCGGTCTGCGCCGAACATCGTACGATGTGGATGAAAAGACCGGCCTCTTCTCAGCCGAATACGTAAACATCTTCGGCGTGCCGTTCACATTCATGCCTCACGAAGGCGACGAAGACGCCCTCCCGCCTCCTCCTCCACAACCGACTTCAAAGATTCAGCCATTGCCAGAGCGCAAGGACCTGGAAATTTCATGGCCCAACATCACTCGCATTGACCACGAATACCGGCCCGAACTCACGCTGGACCTTTCGAAAATCAAGCCACTGACTCTCGATGCCTATGAAACTCCCACCATCGCCGATCTTGCTCCAGTAATAGACGGAAAGCCGGACCTCACGAAGCTCACGAGCATCGATGTCGAAAAATTGGGCAGAGAACAGCGTATGCAGCGCGTCATTTTCCAGTCCGCCGCTGAAGTTTTTGATCTGATAAAGCCCAATTGGAAAGCCAACCGCGAAATTCTCTTGGCTCAGGTGATTCGCCTCACAGAGAAATACCTCACCAGCGGTCACATCGTCGTGGCCCCTCCGCTGTTCAATCAGGACGAAGTCCGTCGACGCATTCTTTACACGCTGAACATGACGAAAATCGTTCAACACCTCTGGGAAGCCATTCGCTTTGAAAATGCTTTGGCGGTTGTTCCGGTCTTCGACAAAGAGCGGCCAATCAGATCCACCGCCGACATGCAGCCTTGGTTTACCCGCCGACCGTGCGAACCTGCCATTCGCTCTCACATCAATCTGTGCGTTTTCGATTCCCGTTGGGAAGCTAGTGAAGCATTCGAGTTGGATAGAAACTCCAACGTTGCGGCTTGGGTCAAGAATGACCATTTGGGCTTTGAAATTCTGTATCTCTTCAAAGGGGTCGTTCTAAGGTACCGCCCCGATTACCTCGTCCGGCTGAACGACGGACGAATGCTAGTACTTGAAGTGAAAGGCCAGGAGAGCCAGCAGGACAGCACGAAACGCGAATTCCTATCCGAATGGATAAAGGCGGTGAATTCTCATGGCGGGTTCGGTCATTGGGCTTGTGAAGTCTCCTTTTCGCCCGCTGATCTTCCTAGCATCCTTAAAAGGCACAATTGAAAAAGGAAATTCACGCTATGCGGACCGATCCATCCCGGCAAGTACCTTCAAGGGCTAATGCGGAATTGGACCTGGGAGGGTTGACGACTCATGCTCAACGACTCTGAACGTACCGCGATTGTTAATTTTGTTCGAACTTTTCCGCCAACTCCTCACGCGCAGATGGATTGCTCTCATTTTGTTTGGGAAGCGATCAAGGTCGTACGTCCAGACTTTTCCTACGTGACGTCAGAAAACTTCCCGCGAGTCTCGACCGAAACCGACGATCCTCTGCCGGCTGACTTGATTCATTTTCCCTACCCGGGTCACATTGCCGTGCTGCTACTCGACGGGAATGACTGGTTCATTGGTTCTCAAACCTCGACGGGCGTCGCGGTAGTGCATGTTGGGTGCGCCTACTGGTTGCGTCTTCCGCGCAGTTATTTGCAGATAGCTTGAGCTTACGAAGAAGAGAATCCGGATCCGCGGGAGGCCATACGCAGGCTCGGGACCATCCGTCCCAAAACTTTGTTGTCACTGACATCCTGGCGCACGGAGTTTTTTTATCATCCAACTCCAACTTCCGGGTATGGAAAAGAATTCGGTCGTAGTTTTGGATTCATAGCTCCATACTTACGCATGACCGCATCACAGATTGCATAGCCCCAGTTGATAATTTTATCTCGGGCGTCAGCCTCTAATCCTTCGAGCCGTGTAGCCGTCTGAGCAATCTTCTTTGTTTTGGAAACGGGGCACGGAAGGAACGGGTCACTGTCGAAGGCCGCAATGTCTTCCCAAATGCTCCAGTATGCACCTTTACGTATGTGCGCCTTGTATGAACCGATCAGTTGGCGCTTACGAAGACTTCGCACTTGGTTATCGAATAGATCGAGGACCCGCAATGTGTGCCGCACCCAGTCACGATGGGGGTGCTCCTCCGGTGAATACATTCCGCCGGCGTCACTGACCCAGATAGTGTTGAAGTTTTTCCAAGCCGTCTCTAACCCCAGGTTGTCGTAGACGCCTCCATCAGTGAGAACAACATCGCTGGTAAAAGGTTCTCTTTGCAGGTCGTAACCTGTATTAGGTATAAATTCCTTCGGATCAAGGCGGAGGTCCAACGGTGAGAGGAACGGAGGAAATGCAGAGGATGCAGCCACGGCAATCGCGAGTTCGATTGTTGGGTTCTCGATTTTTCCGACGCGCCAATCCCACATGTAGTTCCGCGTAAATCTCCAGAGCGCCTTGGATTGCATGTTTGTTGCATTAATTACGAATATCGGCTTCTTGGCTGGCAAATCCTGAAGTGTCGCATTCCCAACAAGATAGTTGCGGTATTCATGAGCTATTCTCTGTGCGACGCCCCCCTCTATTAGACCGCCCACTACAGAGGGCACGTCTATAGTCTTGCCTGCGAGTTTCCGAATTGGTTCTACGACTTCAGATTGCAAATTAGTTGCCACTGAATTGACGTCGAAATCCAAAGTTTTCCACTTGAACCCTAGAACCGCAGCTGTGATTGAACCGCCGGACACACTTGATATTTTGTCAATTTTCGGAAGCTGCCCCATTTCGTTTAGGCGCATGAGTGCGCCAGCGTGAAACAACATGGCGCGATAACCTCCGCCCGAGAGACACAGCGCCACGCCGTCCTGTGGCGGTCTCGTGGGGTCATCCGTAGCGATGAATTCGACAGGGGGCGAGGCTGTTGGTTGCTGAGTGATGTCGCTGGATTGTGAAGGTGCTGCGCTGCTCGGATCCGTCGCCACGATACAATCGTCTCCTTCGCGCAAACAACGTATAGCTCGCAATAGACACCTCGCAAGCCTGACTGTCAATGGCCAACACCAAACAAGAACAGAGTGCGTTTTTATTCTTGACGTGGATGTACAGCTACCGCCGGGGCAGCGTTCGGAATTTGATTTCCCAGTCGTATCAAAGAGTTTAGTATTGCCATTGTGGTATGCTCCGGTCGCATCGGGTGGAGAGTCTTGGTGCCGCTCGCCTCAAGGGCGATCAGGATGTGGCACATTTTCCGAAAGGAGGGTCCCAGATGGCGGAAGAGGAATTGGGGAATACTCGACACGACAGCACATTCTACGTTGTGCTTACCCTGGTGTTCCTGATCACCGTTAGCTCCCTTGCGCTCGGACTACGGAAGAGCGACCAGCGTAAGGCCTACGTAGACCAGGAAGTGCATCGCGTAGAATCCCTCACGCCGAAAGGAGATGTTAAGCCATCCGATCTTCAAAACTCTGAATACGAGAAGAACCTGATCAGAGAAGAGACCAACAACCAACAAAATATCATCACGATTTTGATGGCGGTGTTCCAGGCAGGAACAGGCGCCATCCTGGGGCTCTTAACGGGTAGGGTCACGGCGAAGTAGTTGTTACACACCGGTCCTGGAGGAGTGCATGATGCTTCAAATTAAACCCGAGTTGATTCAAGCACTCAAACAGCCCTTCGTTGTGGTTGCGGAAGTTCTGCTCCTGCTTAGTCTGCTTGGGTATATATGGGCTCGGGTCCGAGCAAACTCTCGAAGCGAACAAACCAGTCGAATGGCGCTCATCGCGATTGTGTTCTCCGTCATCGTCATGAGCATGGCGGCATACCAGTCGGTGAAGCAAATTGAGAGCAATGAGGAATACCACAATCTCCACGCTGTCTACCTTGTACACGCCTCCATAAAGGGGACGGTCAGGACTACAACTTACTCTGAGCCGATTACCTTCAGAGTCAGCTCAGGTCAGGTCAACGTCGGTTGCAACGACCAACGCGGCACGAACGCCGTCTGGTCGATTCCAGAAGGTGCCTCCGACGTGCAGGCCCAGGCGAATTGGGAATCCACGGACAACATCAGGTCACAGGCCCAAAACGTTGAAAAGTCGCCAACGACCATCACTGCAAAAGGCGCAATTTCGGGTTTGGATCGTAATTTCTTCGGGAGTTGTTCTGGGGGAGGCCACGGCGAGCTTGTGCTGAGAGGCTCCTACCGCATTGCAAGGAACGAATCCCGCGGGGAGCAAACGTTAAAGACGCTCGAAGACAAAGTAAATAAGGGACAACCGTTCGTCATCGCCGTACCTCGAGATAACAGCGTGGTTCCCGAATTCTGCGACACAACCATAGAGGAGGGAAACCGGCGAGAGACAGTCCGTCTGGCACTGCAGGACGGGGCCGGCAAAGCGCTTTCGATTTCGGAGCAGCATGCCACCGGCGACATTCCCGTTTCCGTCTCACTGGACCAGGACAGAATCATATTGACGATCCTTTGACTGTGCCGTCCTGGCGGCCCTAACGTGCCCACGCCCGCCTGAAGTTGCGCTAACAGCCCCTCAGAATGAGTTTACAGACTGCACACCACGTTACTCATCAATCGAAGGGAAAAATTTCCAGCGCGAAAAAGTGCGAGAGTAAGAAAAATCGTGTTTCCTGGTTTTCATCGGTGTGGATCTGCTCTTCGGGATCAAGCTCACGCGGAATGAAAGCCAACTCACGAGCGTCACCAGTCCATGAGTTATCCATTCCATAACTGACCGATCTCTTGGGGTCAGCGATTTTGCGCACTTTGCCTCAGCCCACACCGCTCGGAGCGCGGATGTGCTGCCAAAAAGTACAGACGCAGAGAAAAATCTCGTCAGCAAAAAATTTGTGTCTCCCGTCAAGCTGCGGTTACCGGCAATCCCCCCAGCCCGGACAATGCGTCGCCGCGTTAAACCAAGCTCAGCGGCTCTCTGGAAACCGGGGCCCTGTGCCCTATTTTGTGCCACACCTCGATCAATATCAGTGGCTGCCGGTAATAGAGTGCGGGCCGCGAAACCTCTCGTATCGAGATGGAAAATCAACATAGTAGCAATCGGTCATACGCGGTAGCTATTGGGTCGGCGACAACTGATAAGGGTGAGGTCGGTAGTTCAAGTCTACCCAGGCCCACCATTTTTCTGCTGCCTTCCTTCCCCGATTTCCATGCTACTGTTTTAGGTTATTCCGTAGCTCCCATGGCCGACCGTCGCACCGCCCACAAATTTTGGTAAGATGGCGGCACGCGCCCGTAGCTCAGCTGGATAGAGCATCTGGCTTCGAACCAGAGGGTCGGGAGTTCGAATCTCTCCGGGCGCGCCATCCCTCATTTTTGTCCTGCGCGAAGATTACGTCGAAGGGTTTTCTGTATGTGGGATAAACATTTGCGGCATCGATTGCGCAGTTCGAAAGGATCAAACTGAGGAGTTTTGCCTTTTCGGATGGGGGCTGCTTAACGTATAGAAAATAGGCCTTATTCGCGAGTTCTAAGATTTTGACAGCGTCGAGCATTCTCTCCGGCTTGATCTCGCCGACTGCGCCAATTGCCATTTGAATCTGTTGCTCTTCTGCTTGCCACTCACCGCTTTTTCGACTCCATAATTCCTCGGTAATCTTGCCGTCTATTTTGTCCAGATAAGCCTGATCGAGACGGTTACGGACAGAGGCTAGCCGCTGCTCATGAGATTTCGGTTCAAGACGACAATTCAAAGGGAGACGCGACGTGACAAAGTCGACTGGTCAGAGCAAGTTCTGAAATCAAAGAAGTTTACCTTAGTGGTCGAAAGTCAGCTCTATACGGCAGGCTCCCTCGTGAGTTTTGATGCGTACACGATTGGCAAACTGCCGAATCATGAAGGTCGATAGAAGTGCGACCCCCTCCGGGGTGCCCAGGCTTTCAAATGAAGGAACCGATTCCGCAAGCCGTATTGGGACTCCTTCATATTCTAAATCCGCAGCCAGCTTGAATTCGTCGAACTCTATGCTGACTTGCACTCGTTCGAGTCCGGGATTGAACGCCAACGCGCTGTTTACTGTCTCATGGACGGCCTGCACCGCGGATATGACGACTTCCCGGCGCATTCCCCAAGCGGCGCCGTGTTCTTCCATCATGGAATCGATTTTCTCCATGTCGTCGCCAGGCACCACCTCTAAGCTAACTCGTCTTGCTATTCCCAAACGGAACAGCAAGCTGAGAGAGACCACCAAGACCGTCGCAAGCGCGGTAGATGAGCTAAAGAGGGGGTGCAACACTTCGGGTATCGAGCGGTAAAGTTCCGGCGCCATATCCACGCTCAAACCAAAGAGTAGGGAAATGCCCACTGCAAAGATTCGCCGGGAGTCCAACATGCGCGAGGTCAAAAGTTGCATGCCCCCCAGTACGATGAAACATGCCGAATAAATCAGAATGGCCCCAACAACAGGAGCTGGCATTACCGCCAAAACGGCCGCGAGTTTGGGGAAAAACGCCAGAGCGGCAATCATGATTCCTGTCGGAATCGCAAGGCTGCGGCTGGTCGTTCCAGTTGCCAGAGAAAGTCCGATGCAGCTGGAGACTGTGGTCTGAGCTACCCCACCGGAGAGACCTGAGAAAAAGGTTCCTAGACCACTCGCGAGTAGCCCACCACCGGCCGACTTCATGTCCGTTCGCTTCCAGTCCGCGTCGTTAATTTTTTGACAAAGCGTTAAATCTCCGACCATCTTCAATCCGGCGGTGAGAGAAGCGATCAGGAACGGGGCGAGAAGAGAAAATCGGAAACTCAATCCGGAAACTACTCGGTGAGGAAAATTAATCCACGGCTCGTTCAGCTCGCGCACAAATTGGGCCCACGGCAGGACACCCGAGCCAAGTGCCAGAATGTATCCAGCAGACAGACCTAACAACATCGGTAAAGCATGCAGCTTTCCTTTATTCCAGACCGTCGCGCCCACCATCACAAGCAGTGTTACCGCTCCGATCACGAACGCGCGCAACTCCGGAACAGTTCCAGGTCCGTTGTAGCCGACGAACCTCGGACATCCCAAGCGGATTAACTGCAGCCCCGCCATGGCCACCATTAGCCCGGTTACTTCGGGAGGAAACAAGACCCTGGCCCGGTCCAAAACCCGGGACATTAAACTCAGCAGAATCCCAGCCACAGCAACCATGCCGAAAAGCAGCGGATATCCTCCTGCTTGCACAGCAAGGATTGAAGGGGGCAAGAAGATCAAACTGCTGGTAAGCGGGGCAAAATAGCCGCTGCCAAGGGCGCCGCGAGTGGACTGCAAAATGGTAGCGAGTCCGCCTGCAATCATGGAGATTCGAATGATGGACGCCGCTTGCGCCTCTGTTCCCCCGATCGAATTCACGATCACCACAACGTAAAGCCATCCCACGGACAGGAGAAATAAATGTTGGAACGAAACACCCAGTCCCACCAATAACGGCGGTCTCTCATCCACGTCGTAAAGAAGACTGGAGGGCCTTTTGCGAACTATGTCGGTGCCACTGTTATTCCCACTCGGCGGAAGGAATGCTGCATGCAGTTGGCGGATGGTAAACAAACGAACGTTTCGGAGTCCTTGTGAAAGCATTCTCTGGTCTCGGTGTGGGAAGCAATCATACCAATAGATCAGAATAGTTGCCTGGTGTGTTGGTGGATCCGCGAGGTCGCTCGTCCGAGAAGCACGGCCCCTTCGGTCCCCGGCGTTTGCGCGGCGCCCCGAACGCTCCCTTACGCCTCTCAAACGAGCTACAGAACTAGTCCAGCCGAGAGGTCAAGCTGTGGCAAACATGAAACGAAGTCCGCCAGAAAAGTTCTAAAATCGTCCCCTTGGGCGCGCCACTGTTGCCAGGGTCCAGCCCGGAGATATGGGTTACACAACATACCTAAGACATGGGTAACACTTTTGGGCCGAAGAGATTTTCCACCGGTTTCAGCAATCGCGTAATCCCAGTGACGATTACCGCGAGTCCGCCGCCTTTTGTTTCTGGAGAGATCTTCTTGACACGGGTCTTAGCAATTTGCTAAGATTCTGGTGTGCAGATTATCGGCAAACACCTGATAGAAGCTGCGCAAAAGAATCGTTCGAACTGGAAAGGCTCTCTTGGCTCTTGGGTCAGGATCGTGGACGGAGTGGAACCGCCGTGGAGTAACTCGCCCGCAGTCAGGCGGACGCGCAAGGATGCGGACCCGGTGGGAGACTGCGTAGTGTTCGATATCAAGAACAATGAAGCCAGGTTGATATCCTACATAGACTACAAAATGGGAACGGTTACGGTATTGGCCGTGTTGACCCACAAGGACTACGACAAAGGAGGGTGGAAAAGTGCCTGCAACTGTTGAACGGCTACCAGCTAAGTATCTTGTCAAGGAAGAGGCTCCTCGGACTATTTCTTCGCCCGAGCAACACCAAGCCTACATTTCCCGCCTTCTCGAGCTGCAACGCAAAGCGCATCGCAGTACAGAAGAAACAGAGACTGCCAAACTGCTCGTGGTGGTGATCGCCGACTATGAAGCAAAGCATTTCGTGATCGAAAGGGCCTCAGGCGTCGAAGTGTTGCGAGAATTAATGGTCGCCAACGGCCTCAGGCAGAAAGACTTGGCAGACGACTTGGGTGGCGAGAGTATTGTGTCCCTAATCCTGCAGGAGAAAAGACAACTCAATCGGCAGCAGATGGAAAAGCTCAGCTACCGGTTTCACGTTTCTCCCGCGGTATTTTTCTAGAGCTAACAGGCGAATCGCGAAAGGCAGCTCCCTCGGTAACCCAAAAACGGCTGCTGGCTTAATCCGGCCGGCGGAATTCTATCAGTGGCAAGCTTGCCCCGAATTCGCTGAGGAAAGTTCTAAAATCGTCCCCTTGGGCGCGCCATTCACTTTCCGGTTCACAACTTATGTCCTGCGCAGCCAAGCGACGGGCCGTTTCTACACGGGATCCACTTCGGACTTTCTCCGTCGGCCCGAACAACACAATGCGGACATCAGCGCTTCGACGAAACATCGCGGTCCGTGCGAATTGGCACATCGAAAGGATTTCGCGAGCCTGGCCGAGGCAGTGCGGCGTAAGCGTTATCTAAAGACGGGCAAGGGCGCGAAGAGCTGAAGCGGATTAGCGAATGCGATCGCAATCTGGGAATGAAAATGGATCGTAAGTAGTAACGCAGTTTACGGTCCGAGTTTCTGGTTACCGGTGCAGCGCCCACGGGAATTCGTGCGCCCGCCGCCGTAAAAACTCTTCACACTGGCGCACCGCCACAGCCACGCCGCGCAATCCTCGTCCCACGCTAGCGGCCATCGCCGCAAAGGAAACCGAGCGCGTCCATCCGCGCAGTTCCCCGATGTTCATCGCCAGTAGCCCGGCAACTCCCGCCAGAATCAGGAGCATGAAACCACCGCCGAGCCCCATTCCCGCGATCGCCACAGATACTGGCGCCGTGCGCTCGTCTCCCGTCGCCACCATCACGCCAACCACAAAAAGAGCGCACGATCCTAGCGCCAGAATCAGAGCTCCGGAAAACGTCAACACAGCCGCGACTCTCTCACCCGTGGGACGATTCATGTGCCCGGCCTCACAACTTGCCCAGCACCGCCAGAATCAACAAAATCACCAGCAGGAGTCCCAATCCGCCGCTCGGATAATAACCCCAACCCGCGCTATAAGGCCATGTCGGCAACGCACCCAGAATCAGCAGGACCAGAATAATCAGCAGGATCGTTCGCATCTCGTTCCTCTCTTGGGGCGCCACGCCCGCGCTGCAAAAGTTTCAGCTCTGATCGCCGCGCGAATCTTCCAGTCGCGAGGAGCTTCGTAAGCTGGCGCAGTATTGCCCAGGCGAAATGTGCTGACCATCAGGGGAACACCTTAGGCGGGCACGAGCGATGTGGTATCGCGCTTTTCAGAAAATCTCAGACCCGGAACAGCTCAAACAAAACATAAGTCAGCGTTCCAGAATATCCTTGTAAGCGTTGAGTGCCACCTTCCTCGGCTCGCGATCCAGAATAAACTCCACCGTGCGCGTTGAATTTCCGGCAATTCCCACCGCGCCCAGGCGCGCCATGCCGTTTCCAAAATCCGCGAACACTGGAACGAACATCGCGAAATGGTCGTCCACTTCGCTCTGCGTGATTTCTGCGTGAATTCTGATTTTGCCGCTGTCCCCCGGTTTCACTTCATACGTAAATTTGTAGCGCGGCACCTGGGTGCCATACACCCATTCGTCGAAGAACCAATCCAGCCGGCCGTTCTGCTCGATGTCCATCTGCTTGGTCATGTGCTTTTCGGCGATGGCCTTGAACGTTTCGGTGGAAGCGGGGGTGTCGTGAAAACTTTCCATGAAGTCGTGCATCATATCCACAAAGGCTTGTTCGTGTTTATCGCCGGTGGCGTGATCGTCGTACATCAGTGAACGCAGCATCAGCAGCACATAGGCGCCCTTGGAATAGGTGACGCCCTGATACGCTTGCGGCGTGTGCGGAGAAATCAGCCGCAGTCCCAGCCATAAAGGCCCGGCATCGTTTGGCGAAACGCCGAAATTATTTTTCTCCAGGATGCGCACGCGCTGGCGCTCCCAGAAATCAATGTAGTCCTTCTGCCACTTCGGGCCCGTGGCTTGCTGCAGAAATAATCCCGCGGCAAATTCCGCAAATCCTTCGGAGAGCCACTGATCGTGATACGAAGCCCAGCCCACTCCGTGGCCGAACCATTGATGCGCCACCTCGTGCGGCGTCACTTCCTGCACAAATCCCGTGAACCTCGTATTGATCTGCCCGAACATCATCCAGCGCTGCGTCGAATCGATGTACGCGGAAATCGGCAAATACACCAGGCCGGGCCAAGATTGCCCGAAGCTGAAATTTGGCTGCTCCGTGATGTTCACGTTCTCGTACGGCACTTTGCCGAAAAATATCGTGCACACCTGCATCTGCGCGCGCGTCTGGTCCAGCGCGTATTTGGTCATCGCCGTGGGAGACATGGCGCTCAGAAATGCGCTGTGTGCGTATTGCTGCAAGCTGCTCGGTAACTCCGTCAAATAATATCCGGAGAGCTCGTAGTGCGTGATGTTGTCCGGGTAATCCAGTTTTTTATATTGGCCGTAATTGAAGCCCGCGACGGCCACCGGCACCGGCGTCACCCAGTGCGACACCGCAAATCCTGCTTCCGTGGATTGTCCTTCTAGCTTTCCGATGCTGATTAGCACGTTCTTTGGCGGCACCTTGAACGTCAGGTCGTACAGCGCCTTCTCGCCGAAACCGTTCAGATTGGGATACCAGGAATCGCGCGCGCTGACGTAGTAGCTTCCGTTGCCGGCGTCGGTGAGCACTTTATCGCCAACGTACTCGACGCTGATTGCATGTTCCTGTCCCATCGCCGGCGCTTCATCCAGGATGGCGTAGAACGAGCCGTCCTCTTTTCTATTTTCCTGAACGAAATGCAGGTCCTGGCCGTTCTGATCGGTGACGCGCGTCACTCGTAGCGTGGGCAGCAGGTCGAATTTCAGCACGCGTTCGCCGGCGATCAAGGGTTCGAAGGTGATCGTGGCGCGGCCAAAGAGGTGATCGTTCTTCGCGATGACGGTTTCAATGTTGTAGTGGCGCGTCGCGAAGAGCCGTTTGTCCTCGCGCGAATTCGCGGTGTGTGCCCGCTGCTCGGAGAGCAAGTGCGCGGAATACCACACGCCGTCGTCCATTTCGCCGCCGTTGCAATTGACCAGCGCCACTTCCTCGGGAGAATCCAGTTGCGGAATGGCGCCCACGCGCACCCGAATAAAAAATCGCAGGTCTTTGTGCGGCGCGCCGTGCATGTAGGCGTTGAAAAACGCCGGATGTTTCGGATTATCAATCGCGGCAAGCACGTCCGCGTCAATGTTATCAATCGTGTCGCTCTGCAGAATTGCTTGTGTGAATCCTTCGGGGATTTCGTGCCGGTGGCGCACCTTATCCTTCCAGCGCGCAAACGCGGCGGACGCTTCGGAAGGCGTTTCCGTTCTTGCGCCCAGCGACGGCAGGAACCGCACATATTGGTTGCCCGTAAAACGAAACACCGCCTCGCTGAAATCCTCCTCTGCGGTTGCAGCGCCGCTGCGTCGCAGCATCTCGCGCTGATTGATTTCGTCGGCGGGGTGCAGCGTGAAGTGTCCCTGGCCGACGAAAATCGCGCCGGTTTCCAGGCGGTCAACCAATGCTAAAAATGTGAGGGTCCCGGATTTAAATTGGAATGTTCCGGCGTCCATATTCAGCGTGAAATTTTCCAGCCGATAGGTGTCGCCCAGGCCCAGGTCGCGGAGTTGCCTGTAGACAGCGTCCGAATTTGCGAACGCTGAATTTTTCTCGCTGACGTTCACGCTGGTCTTTTGCGCCGCGATCGTCAGATTCAGCGGGAGGTTGGCCGCGCCTTTCAATTCCACCGTGGTGATCAGGTCGTCGAAGCCGTCCTTCGCGACCTTAACTGAATAACTGCCCGGGTTCAGATTGAGCGCGGCGAACTTGCCGCTCTCATCGGACGCGAGCACGATCGGCTGCGTCAGATTGCCGCCGCTGATCTCGATGCGCGCTCCCACCACCACCGCACCGGAGGGATCCTTCACCGTACCGGAAATTGTGTCGGCGCGCAGCCGCGCGGCGAGCGCCAAGCACAGCAGCACCAGCATCGCCGCATGAAGAAAGTGGAATCGCCCGGCACCCCAACGTGTTCTGCTCGCCTGGCGCCAGCGCGGTTTGCGATTCCTAGCGTGCATGTGGTCAGGCGGGCTCATCGGCTCCCCTGCAAGAATTGGCCGGCAATCCTTGCGCTATGGTTCGGCAGCCTCAGGCTTCGCGCCTTATGCTCTGCCTCAATGCGCGGTGAAATCCCGGCGATTCGGCAGCATTTGTATCCGAGCGCCGCACAGGAAGCAATAGCCTCTGCAAAACAAGTTTCACAATCGGTTTAGACCCCAGGTGGTAATGCGTGTCGAGGGCCGGATCGTGCGCCATGCCGACGCTGTTGCAATGCAAGGACCGTCGCTAGGTCCGGACTTGACGAGTGCGTTCTTATATGTATTATAGACATATATGGCACCAACACCGGATCGAGAACTCAAGAAGGGCAACGCGGAACTGATGATTCTGGCGCTACTCGAGCACCAGCCTCGCCACGGATATGAAATCGGCAAACTCATCGCCGAACGCTCCGAAGGCGTGGTCCGTTTCCACGTCGCCTCGCTCTACCCTCTGCTGTACCGCCTCGAACGCCGCGGCTGGGTGAAGGGCGAATGGGAGCCCGCCGGCGGGCGCCGCCGCCGTTTCTATCGACTCACCGCAAGCGGCCGCAAGACACTCGCCAACCAACGCATCCGCTGGCGCTCCTTCTCCCGCGCCGTCAATCGCATCGTGGAGGTGCGCTATGCATGATTGGAAAGAGCTGGTCCGCGTCCGGCTTTCGCCGCTGCCGCTGGAACCCAGTCGCCGGGAAGAAATCATGGAAGAGCTCGCGCAACAGCTCGAGGACGCCTACAACGAAGCGCTAGCCGGCGGCGCCAGGGATGCCGAAGCGCTGCAACGCAGTCTCGCCCAGTTCGAAGATTGGGAAGACTTGCGAAGAAATGTATTCCACGCCCTAAAAGCCGCGGAGCTTCCAGTCTGGCAGCAAAGCGAAATTCTTTCGCCGCGGCGGCCATGGGTTTGGGCTGCGCTTATTCTTTCTTTGGCTTTATTCGCGCTGTTCGGTTTCCGCCAAGCGCTTGGCACGCTGACCGTTCCCCTCGGAAATTCGTGGAGTGATCGCATATTTTCCGTGCGCACGCTCGATCGCATCGAGCGCCAGGCAATCGTCCATGGGGATTCGCGCGCTCTGGCCTTCGTCGCGCTGCACCATCCCGACATCAACATCGCCGCCGAGGCTGCTCAAAAAGCAATCGCGCTCGACCCGCGGCTCACGTGGATTTCCGCGCGCTTTGCCCAGGCCCGCGCAACCGAGCTCGATCCCGCGCCCTGGATTGCGCGGCTCAAGGCATGGGATCCCGACAATGCCTTCCCTTTTCTGCTCGAAGCAGGCCAGGTTTTCGACCCTCGCTCGTTCCGCGGCGCATGGGAACGCCGCGGTGGTGTGTTCGCGCCGCCCCGCACGATCGCAACGGAATCTAATTTCCGCCTGGCCATGCAAGAAGCATTTGCCGCTCCCAGATATGACACCTACCCCTCCCAGCGTTTCGAGCTGGACCGCGCCATCCTCGAGCAGCAAGGATGGGATTGTCCAAGCTTGCTGATCCAGGCCCTAGGCTCGCGGCCGATTCCAAATTTGCAAGCGATCAGAACGTATGCGGAATACCTGGTGATGGACCTGGGCGAGTCCGCCGAGAAAGCCGGTCGCTTTCAAGACGCATATGCGCAGTACCAGACCGCTGCCGTGTTTGGCTTCCGCATGCAGCAGGGAGCCTCCTTGATCGAGCGTCTGATCGGCATGGCGATTCGCCAGCAGTCCTACGAACATCTGGTGCCATTGCTGCACCGACAGGGACGCGAGCAGGAAGCTGCTCTGTGGGATGCGAGCCTGACTGACGTGCGTGATGCGTTCGCATTCCAGGCTCGCGAGCATCGTTCAGGAGACCCCACCGCCGGCCGCGCCGCCTCGCTTGTATTGTTTTTTGGCGTTCTGGTCGTGGCGCTCGGACTGGCCACGCTCGCCTGGTTGGGCTCGGTGGTTCTGCTGCGCTGGGAGAAAGTCGGGAGCAGCGTGCTCAATAATTTTGCGTCGGTCGCCGGCATTGCTCCGCCGTCGTTGCTTCTTGCGAGCCTCTGTTTTTATGGCGCCTACTATCCTTATATACGGCACATCAACCAGTTCGAAAGCGGAGAGCAACTCTTCCGTGATCTGCTGCCGTTCTGGGAAAGTCTAGCCGGGCCTTGGATGTATCGAGGATTCTGGCTGAACATGCTGATCTGGCCCACTGTGTGGTGTGTCGTTATCGCCGCTGTTGGCCTAATCACCCTGCGTTGGATCTCGGTTCGGCGCGAAAGCGAAAGCCTTCACGAAGAATAGTGCCGTTCTTGCCTGCATTTCGTCGGCTAACGAAACGACGACGATCTCTGCTACGTTTCTTTGTGCCCTGCGTTTTTTCTCGCGCTGGTACGGAAATTGCCGCCATGCTATTTTCCTACGGGGAGTTGGCACTCGGGCCCACAGGAGACCTAACCGGATGTCCGGATCGAACTTCTGCAAACGCTTGGCGCAAATCGCTTTCGTTCTGATGTTTGTGGCATCTGCCGTGTCGGGTCAGGCGAGCCAGCAGGCTGCCGCTGCGGCAACTTCGCAATCTGCGGCGGCGACCGCAACGCCGCCCGCACCAGCCGGTCCCACGCGCGCGAGCATTTTGCGCGGCGCGTACGGCCCGTATCGCGTCAACAACGATTTGCTCTCCTACCATCTCGACATCCGCGTTGACCCGGAGAAAGAATTCATCAGCGGCAAGAACTCGATCCGATTCAAGATGCTCGCCGACGGCACACGCATCCAACTCGATCTGCACCCCGCGCTCGACGTGGACAAGCTCCTTCTCGGCACAACGCAACTGAAATTCGAACGCGATTCCGGCGCCGTCTTCGTGGACTTTCCGGAAACGCTGCACGCCGGGCAGGAATACACGATTGATTTCTATTACTCCGGACATCCGCTGCAGACTGCGCGTTTCGGCGGTTTCACTTTCGGAAAAGACCCCGCCGGCCGCCCGTGGATTTACACGGCCTGCGAAGACATCGGCGCCAGCGTCTGGTGGCCGAACAAGGATCAGTGGCGCGACGAAGTCGAGAACATGCAGATCAGTGTCGCTGTTCCCAATGGCTTGGTGGACGTTTCCAACGGAAAATTTGTGGGCAAGACCGACCTGGGCGATGGCTACACGCGTTGGGACTGGCTGGTGCAATATCCCATCAACAACTACGACGTCTCGCTGAACATCGGCAACTACGTGCACTTTTCCGATCAGCTCGGCGATCTGCCGCTGGATTTTTACGTCCTACCCGAAGATCTGGACAAAGCCAAAAAACAATTCGTACAGGCCAAGGGAATGATCGAAGCCTACCAACATTATTTCGGCGAGTATCCCTTCCAGAAGGACGGCTACAAGCTCGTCGAAGTGCCTTACTCCGGCATGGAGCATCAGAGCGCCGTCACTTACGGCAATCACTTCACCAACGGCTATCTGGGACGCGACTGGACGGGCGTAGGCGTCAGCCCGAAATTCGATTTCATCATCATTCACGAAAGCGGGCACGAGTGGTTCGGCAACAGCGTCTCCGCCGCGGACCGTTCGGACATGTGGATCCACGAAGGCTGGACCACTTATCTGGAAGTTCTCTACGTCGAATACACTTTTGGCCACGAAGACGCCATCAAGTACGTCAACGGTTACAAACCCAAGGTGCAGAACCGGGAGCCGATCATCGCCGAGCGGGGCATCGCCGCCACGCCGCCGCAGGACATGTATTTCAAGGGCGCGCTATTTCTGAACACGCTGCGCAGTGTGATAAACGACGACGCGCGCTGGTTTGCGCTAATCCACGATTTCTACCAGCATTTTAAATATCAGAACATTATGACCGAGGACGTGATCGCGTATTTCAACCAGCAAACTGGCATGAACCTCACGCCGCTCTTCGATCAGTACCTGCGCCACACCGCGATTCCCACGCTGGAGCTGAAATTCAACGAAGCGGACGGCACCGTGGATTATCGCTGGCAAGCAGACGAGCCGGATTTCGCCATGCCCATCCGCGTCGGGAAGAAAACCGATTGGCAGATTATTCAACCGACAACCTATTGGCAGACGATGAAGACGCCGCTGAAGAAAAACGAATTCGATGTGGCGACCGACCTGTATTTCGTCAACGTCTCGAAGCAGTAGCGTTACCGACCGCGGAGAAACGCGCGCCAGCCGAGCTTTTGACGATGGTGTTGTAGCGGCGGTCTTCAGACCGCCATCGGTGGCCCGCATAAGACCGATGGCGCACTAAAGTGCGCCGCTCCAGGACCATTTCCGTTTCTGCGCGATGCTTTCCTGCTGCGTCCGACCAAGAATTAGTGTCCGAGAAGCTTCTCAATTTGGGCTATATCCGCTTCCGCTTGCTCCATATATTTCTGCGCATTCTGCACATCGCCGCGTTGCAACGCTTGTTGCGCGAGCGCCAGTTCATTGCGCGCCTTCTGCTGTGAGGACGCGACGTCCGCGCCCGGCTGCTGCGGCAGCGCCGCTATTCGCGCGTTCACTTTATTGTCGCGCGCCTCAAGCTCGTCGAACTCCTCATGCTCTACCGCCGCGAGCTGCGCGACGGACGCCACGGTCTTCCGCGCGGATTGCTCTGCGGCCCGCCGATCCGCTTGCGCGGCTGGCGCAGGTTGCACCGGCGGAGTCTGCTGCTGCGTCACGCTCTGTTGCGGCGCGGCGGGCAGCGGCGGCACTGAGTGTTGCTGCGGCGATGGATTCTGCGCCACTCGCGGTGCGGTAGCCCGGGGTTTCACGTTCGCAACTGTGGTGGGTTTGCTCGGCGCCGGATCCGCCGCGGGAACAGTCTGCATCACCGGCGTAGCAGGCACATCCGCGGAAGGCGACGAAGTGGGCGCCGGATTGTCCGCAGGAATAGTGGCAGAATTCTCGGACGGCCGCGAATTCATCCAGCGTTTCGCGCCGAAGCCCGCGGCCGCCAACACCACGAGCGCCGCCACTACACTACTAGCGATGTAAAGTCCGCGGCGATTCGTGGTGCTCGCTTCTGCCCGAGCAGCTGCCACAGCAACGGCCGGCGCTTGAGCTTGCGGCTGCGGATACTGCTGCGCCGAACCCGAGAGCGGAATCGTCGGCGCGAGCGGCCCTGACGAAGGACTAGGCGCGAAGGGAGGCGCCGAAACGGGCTGCGCGGTGACGGGACGCGCAGTCACCGGTCGAGCAGTAACAGGGCGAGCCGTGATCGGCTGCTGCGCCACGGGCCGAGCCGTTACCGAGCGCGGAGTGCTGGGCCGCACGGGGTAGGGTGTCTGCTGTGCCGACATGTCGAGGGTTGATTGCGGAATCTCCGGCGCGAATGGAGTTGGTTCGCCCAGCACAGGCGCAACACTGCGCAGCGCGCCGCGCATTGCGTCCGCAGTCTGAAAGCGCTGCGCCGGATTCTTGGCCATGGCCATCAGGATCAATTGATTCAGCCCGGGAGGAATATCCGCCTTTAAGTCAATCGGCGCCGTCGGCGGAACCTGCAGATGCGCCTGCATCACTTCGAAGTTGTTATCGCTGACGTAGGGGCGCTGTCCGGTGATCGTCTCGTATAACGACACGCCCACAGAGTAAAGGTCCGAGCGGCCGTCCAGCGGTTCGCAGCGAACTTGTTCGGGCGACATATACGCGACCGAGCCGAGCGTCGTGCCCGTCATGGTGAGGCCCATATCGTTGCTGGAGCGTGCAATTCCGAAGTCCATCAGCTTCACGATGCCGTAGGGCGCGAGCATGATGTTGGCGGGCTTGATGTCGCGATGCACGATGCGTTGTGAGTGCGCGCAGGAGAGCGCGGCGAGCACTTGATCGAAGCACGCGAGCGCGTCGGCATAGCGCATGTCACCTTGCTGCAGGCGCGAAGCGAGTGTGGTGCCTTCGACGTACTCCATGATCATCACAAGTTGATTGCCGATGGTCAGCGCGGTGCGCAGCTCGGCGATATTGGGATGATGTAGGCTGGCGAGAACTTTGATTTCGCGCAGGAAACGATCGGCGAGTTCCTGCTGCTCGGAAAGATCCGGCAACAGAACTTTCATGGCTTCCACGCGGTCCGAAAGCGTGTTGCGAACTTTGTATACCTTGCCCATTCCTCCGGCGCCGAGAGTGCCGAGGATCAGGTAGTCGCCTTTCCGTGCGCCAGTGACGTCGTCGGTCATTTGGCCTCTGCCGGTCTGCAAGCGAATGGTAGCCGAAGCGCGAAAGCTGCGGACATTCTACGACATTTGCGCCAGAGTGAAAGAGCATGCTGCACGGGATCATTTCACGGCGCGCTTCGATAGAATTAAATGGCGAAGGTCTGCCAGTCACGAGCAACTGCGTGCTTTTCCGAGCTTGACAGCGCCGCGCGTCCGGCCTATGTTCTTGCACAACAGCCTATAATCCGCAGCGGAAGTTCTGGGAAGGAACGTCTGTACGGTTTGTGGGCGGTGGCTAGCAAGATTTCAAATGTTGTTCTGGTCCACGTTCACTGCTTGGGGAGTGTTTTCGACGGCTGCGCAGCAGCGATCTCAGCTTCGTGCGATTTGTAGCCCGGCCCATATGAGTGGCCGATCTCCTACGCTACGCCATCAAGACTGCGGCCGATACTTGCGATATTGTTCCTAGTTGATCAAGCGGCGCCTTGCTTGGGATCGTCAGGCATCGCGGAAAACTTCTCCGATGTGACGGTTTTTCTGAGGATTTTGCGCAATGTGAATTGGAGGGCCGCTTCGTTCTGAATCGGCTTGGCGGTCGCGAGTAGCAAGTCTCTTATTTTCATAGCATTTCGGAATTCTTCCGGCACGCGCTGGCGCAGCTCTTGCAGCACTCAAGGAATGCGACCGGCGACGCCAGGTGCGGCCGATTTCGTCGGGTAAGAGGTGGGGAAGCTTTAGAGGGAAGGCGTCTGGGACCTCCTGGAGACCGCGCGTTCTCGGCAGTAGAGCTAAATACGGAACTTCACGTCTAGAGGAGAGTTACGATGAAATCGACTCGGCCCAGCATTAGCATCGCGACAAAGTGGCTCTTTATTCTGAGCCTGGTCTTGGCCCCCAGTCTGGCTTTGGGGCAGAAGACCAAGAGTGCGCCAGCGCCTGCAGCACATCCATCGGCCCCTGCCTCGCACCCGAGCGGAGGCAGCACGGGAGCCTCCCACCCAAGCGGCGGCGGGGCGAGCACAGCGAATCATGGCACGACCACAACCACAGCCAACCACGGTACGACGACCACCGCCAACCATGGAACGACGACGACTACCGCGAACCACGGCACAACAACGACCACAGCGAACCACGGCACAACAACGACCACAGCGAACCACGGCACGACAACGACCACAGCGAACCACGGCACGACAACGACTACCGCCAACAAGGGCACCACGACAACGACCGCCAATAAGGGCGCAACAACTACTACGGCCAACAAAGGCACCACCACAACCACGGCGAACAAGGGTACGACAACGACCACTGCCGGCAAGGGTGCGACGACGACCACCGCTGGGAAAGGCGCGACAACCACTGCCGGCGGAAAGGGCGCGACTACGACGGCGTCCGGCGGTAAGGGCACCACGGCTGCCGGTGGTAAGGGTGCCACGAACACAGCCGCCAAGGGCGGCGCAACACACGCCGCTCCAGCCAAGACCGTAACCACGAAGAGCGGCAATACCGCACGCGTTTCAAACGGCCACGTTACCTCGATCCATACCGCGCATGGGGCAACGATCACGCGCGGTCCGCACGGAGCCACCAGAATCGAATCGCGGCGTCCTGGCGGCGGCCGGCTTGTCAATTATGGCCACCGCGGAGGCTACGGCGAGCGTGGATACCGGGGACGCGATGGGCGCCGCTACATGGGGCGAACCTACTACCGTGGCGGCCACTACTACGCTTACGGATACCGCGGCTCCTACTACCACGGTGGCTACTATTATGGCTATGTGCCGCCGTACTACTACGGTCCGGCATTCTACGGCTGGGCTTACAATCCCTGGGCTGCGCCGGTAGTTTACTCATGGGGCTGGGGCGGAGCGCCGTGGTACGGATACTACGGCTACTACTTCAACCCGTATCCAGCTTATGCAACCGCAGCACTCTGGATGACCGACTACGTGATCAGCCAGAACTTGCAGGCAGCGTATGAAGCGCAGGCAGCGGCGAACGCGAATGCAGCGGCGGCGCAAGGCCAAGCCGACGCTAACGCCCAACAGGATGCCAGTAACGGCGGAGGTGGCGGTGGCGCTGTAGCACTCACACCAGAAGTAAAGCAGGCGATCGCGGATGAAGTAAAGGCCCAGCTGGCTGCCGAACAAGCAGCCGCGCAGGCACCGCAACCCGCCGCAGCAGCGCCAGCCGCAGCGGCAGCAAGTGCCTCGGCTGACGCCAACCCGCCGGAAGAGACGCCCGCGGCGCTCGATCCCAATCACCGGACCTTCATCGTCAGCGACGTGCTGAACGAGACAGGGCCGGACGGCGCGGATTGCTCGCTGTCCTCCGGAGACGTGGTGACTCGAATTGACGACACTCCGGACGCGAATAAGAATGTGAAAGTGCTGGTCAGCGCGAGCCAGAAATCTGACTGCGCATCGGGTTCGCAAGTCGCGGTGAGCGTTGACGACCTGCAGGAAATGCACAATCACTTCCGCGAACAGCTGGATTCCGGGCTCAAGACGCTGGCGGACAATCAAGGCAAGAACGGTTTGCCACCGGCTCCTGACACCAAGACGAAGGCCAATCCTGATGGCCAGGTGAAGCCGGATACGTCAGTGAAAGACGAACTGGCAGCGCAGCAAACTGATGCCGATAAGGCCGAACAGGACGTGCAATCGGATCAGGCAGCGGCGCCCAGCGGTCAGGGCAACGACTAGCACAAAGCAACCTTGGAGGTTACTCAACCAAGTTAGCAACATCGTGAAGCGAAGCACGGGCTCGCAAGCGCCAGCGGTGAAACCCACTGACGCTTGTGAGTCGGCTCCTGTAGAGCTAAATGCGCAGACACCGGGTTTCACAATTTCCGATGAACACCGCAGGGCTTGCCACGCCCAAGGAGAAGTTATCAATGAAGGCTAGACTTCCGATTCGGATGCAAATTGCGGTCCTGGCGGTCGCGGGAATCTTTCCATGGTTCACGGCGGGGGCGCAGGGTTCGCTGCAGAGCCAGCTGGAAGCGAGGTACAAGATCACCAAACCGACGGACGATAAGAGCGACATCGTCACCGCTGGCGCGGTGTTGGTTCTGCAGAAAGATAAGATCCTGATGTATCCCACCTCCACGCAAATACCCCCCGTCAACACCTATAGCGGTGGCAGGCTTTCTGAGGGCGCCTATGGCGTGCATCAGAAGATGCAGAGTTTTGGCAGCATGATCGGCCATCCACCGCCGCAAACCGTGCAGGGGCGGCAATTTGTCACCGGCGAGAAATTCTGGGTGACGGGTATCACCCTGCAGCCCGACGGCGTGCTTTTCTCCTTGTTCAGCGATCCTTATCAAGACGTTCGCTATTACTCGCAGCTCAAATTCGTTTACCCGAAAGGCTCGAACCTGAGCGGGGATCAGGTGCTGAGCCTGGTCGCGGAAGTTTTGACGGTTGATGCCGGCGACGCGAAATCGGACGACAACGGAAACCAACAGCAGGCGGCGGGAGGCGATGCGAATCAGCAGCCTGCGGCGGCAGACGCTCCGGCGGCTGCACCCGCGGATGCTCCGGCAGCTGCGCCAGCGGCTCCGGCCGGTCCGCCGGCAACGGTGGAGATTGGCCAGACGCCGGACCAGGTGACCGGGATACTCGGCCAGCCCGATAAGATCATCAACCTGGGAACGAAGCAGATCTATGTATATAAAGACCTTAAAGTAACATTCATAAAGGGTAAGGTTACTGACGCGCAATAGCCTAACGAACTAATTTATCCATCCGCTTCGTATTTCTGTACCCTGATTGTTCAGCTCGCGCATCCAACCCAATGGCGGACGCGCGCCCGCGATTTTTCGCGCAAACGCCCGAGGAGGTACTGCAATGATACGCACCGGAATCCTACTGCTAGCGGCTTTGATCGTTTCGTCGGCCAGCATAGCCCAGACCAGCTCGCCGTCCAGCGCGGCAGCGCCGTCTTTGAATATTCCGAGCAGTCAGGGAATTGTTGCGAAGCTCGATACGGATCTGGACGCGAGCAGAAATAAGCCGGGAGACACGGTGCAGGCCGAAACGACCCGCGACCTGAAAGTGGGACGTGACGTGCTGCTGAAGAAAGGCTCGGTCCTGACCGGTCACGTCACCCAAGTGCAGACGTACAACAGCACTACCGCTTCGATGATTGTCATCGTCTTTGATCAAGTCGCGCCGAAAGGTGGATCTCCTGCCACGCTCAATGTGAAAATTCAAGCGCTGGCCCCGGCCCCTTCGGTTTCTACCGATTCGCTGCAAGACGGCCGGGGAATGGCGGCGACGAACATCAGCTCAGCAGTCGCCGGCACCGACCGGAGCGTAGGCAGCGGCGGAGAGCTCATGGCGACCAGCGTCGGTGTGTACGGAATTAGAGGAATGAGCTTGGCGTCACAGGTGCAAAACCAAAAGCAGTACTCAGTCATTCAATCGGGTATTAGTGACGTTAGGTTGAAGAAGGGCGTGCAGGTAATATTTAAGGCCCCAGAACAGTAGAAAGCGGCCAGCTTGCTTAAGCAGGAACTCAGGGACCCTTCGTAATACGCCGGATATCTCTATCTCGCCTTGTCGCGCACGTGTGTCTTCAGACGGCAGAACATCACCGCCTGGATCAAATCGTTGGTCGAAATCCGGCGACCAAGTCGGCGTGAAATTCAACACATCACCACAGTTCTGTCCGCTCAAACTCGGAACCCGAGCGCCTGCATCCGAAAAATGGGATTTAATACCAATATTCCAAAACACGTATACCGCAAGTCCCTCCCGAAACCTGGAACCTACGTATCTATTTATACATAAAGGACTTAATATTAATTCGAAGATGGCAATTCCCTTGCGTTAGGCGGGTGGGGGTAATTACGGACTTGGCATCGTTGCTTCACGCCGCGATAGATATTTCCACCCCAACTATTTCGAAAGTAAGACGAAACGAGGAGAGAAAAATGCGATTTAAGCAGCCGCTTTGTATCGTTGCACTGCTCGCGTTGTTGCTGCCATTCATGGCTGCCGCGCAAAGCGTGGTGACCGGCGGTATCACCGGATCGGTCACGGACCAGTCCGGCGCAGTAATCGTCGGCGCGAAGGTAGTGCTGGTCAGCGCCACGAGCGCGGAGACGCAGACCGTTACGTCATCCTCCAACGGCGTTTACGGATTTTCGCTCTTGAAGCCCGGTCGCTACACCCTGACAGTCACTCAACAAGGGTTCAAGACGTCCGCAACGGGCGTCGATGTGGTCCTGGCGCAGATTGTCGCTGTGAACGTTAAGCTGGAAACTGGTAGCGTGAGCACGACGGTTGAAGTGACGACGCAAGCCGCGCAACTGCAGACCGAAGACGCGAACATTACGACGACCTTCGACGCGCGCCAGATGCAGGAAACACCGAATCCTGGCGGCGACGTCACTTACATCGCGAACTCCGCGCCTGGCATCGTGGCCAACAACTCCACGGTCGGCGGCTACGGCAACTTCAGCGCGTTTGGCCTGCCAGCGGATGCGAACCTCTTTACCGTTAACGGAAATGACTACAACGATCCCTTCCTGAACCTGAACAACACCGGCGCTAGCAACCTGCTCCTCGGCGGCAACGAAATGCAGGAAGTCGCGATCGTCGCCAACGGTTACACCGGCCAGTACGGCCGTCAGGCAGGCGCCCAGGTTGACTACTCAACCAAGTCGGGCGGCAACGCTTATCACGGCGACCTGGTTTATTACTGGACCGGCCGGGAATTGACCGCGAACGACCCGATCAACAAGCTGTTCGGCGGCACGCGTCCTTTTGAGAACAACAACCAGTGGGCGGCATCTTTCGGCGGTCCGATC
This sequence comes from uncultured Acidobacteriota bacterium, assembly GCA_963790855.1. GTDB lineage: Bacteria > Acidobacteriota > Terriglobia > Acidiferrales > UBA7541 > Palsa-295. The sequence continues at coordinate 469,841 of CAWBPZ010000010.1, read as the reverse complement.
AAGAAGGACAAGGCCTTCTTCTTCGTGAACACCGAGGGCATCCGTTACATTTTCGGATCCGTGCATGATGTGACCCTGATGACTCCGGCGTTTCAAAGCTATGTGTTGGGCAACGTTCCGCAGGACGCCGCGACGCAGGGTTTCTACACGAATGCTTTCGGGCTTTACAACAACTCTCTGGGCATTTCCAAAGCTATTCCTAACACCGGGACAGCGTACATTGCCCCTACCCCAGGCAACCCAGGGGCCCCCAACGCGCCGGCTGGCAGCTGCATAGGTATGGCTTACAATCCGCTAACGAATTTGCTCTCCGATCCAATTTCTGGCGCGGTGCTTCCCGCGGCGCTTCAGCCGACGGCGGCGGATGGATCCGGAGGCGGCGCTTGCACGGAGGGCTATACGCAATCCGTTTCGAACGGTAACAAGGAATGGTTGCTGAGCGGACGTGTGGATTACTCCTTCAGCGATCGCGACAAAATCTTTGGTCGCGTGAAGTTCGACCGCGGCGTGCAGCCGACCTACACCGACTCCGTGAATCCGGTATTCAACGACAACAGCGTTCAGCCCCAGAATGAAGGCCAGTTGAACTACACGCACCTTTTCAGCCCGAACGTGGTGAACAACTTCATCGGGTCGGTGCTGTACTACGCGGCGGTCTTCGGCAATCCGGATCCCACCGCGGCCTTGGCGCTGTTCCCAGGCAACCTGGCGTTTGTTGACGGGTCCTCTACAACCGCTCTCGGCACTGGTTCGGGAAACCCCGGTGGCTTTGCAGCCGGGTTCCTATATCCTCAAGGGCGGCACGTAACCCAATGGCAGATTATTGACGACCTCTCCGTCACGAAAGGAGATCACTCCTTTAAGATGGGAGTTAACTTCCGCCGCGACGACGTTAGTGACTATGCCGCTGAAACCCAGACGCAGTATCCTGGAGTCAACACCACGCTCTTGGGATTCGCCAACGACCAGGTATTCCTGCCGGCGAATGACGCCACCGGCTTCCCTGGCGGCGGTAACGTGTTGTACAACTTCACCGCTACCCCGCGCCAACCGCTTGCCTTCTACAGCTTTGGCTTGTACTTCCAGGATGAATGGCGCGTCAATTCGAAATTGAAACTCACCATGACCCTCCGGGCGGATCGCAATTCTGGTGGCGTTTGCCAGCATGCTTGCGCCACCCTGCCGATTTCGCCGTTCGACGACACGCCGCATGGCGCGGACATCCCGTACAATGCGGCATTCCCGGGTGGTACTTTCCAGACAGGATTGAAGAAGATTCTGCCGGACGTCGAGGCTGTGGTATTCGAGCCACGCTTCGGTTTTGCCTGGAGCCCGATCGGTGACAAGACTGTCATCCGTGGCGGCGTTGGTCTTTTCACCGACCTGTATCCCGGAGAAATCCTGGGCAACTACACCACGAATTTCCCAGTCGTGAATCCGTGGAACGTGGCGGCGGGCACGCTGGCGTTTGACCAACAGCCGGGTGCGTCGACGGCTTTCCCCACCAGCGGCGTCAACGTCGCACAAGAGTGCAACGGCGTTTTCGCATCGAACTTCACTACCGGTGGAAACCTGAATACCTACGCGACTGCTGCGTCGGGACTCCCAGGCGGCTGCGTTAACCCGAATACGGGCAATCTGATCGTTCCGAGCGTGGCCGATACGGCGGGCAAGATCCTGAACCCGAAGTACCTTGAATGGAATTTGGAAATTCAGCGCGCTCTTACTCGCACGACCTCGGTGTCCGTCAACTATGTGGGCAACCATGGTTATGACGAGTTGATGGAGAACCCCTTCCTGAATTCCTTCTGCGATCCGATTACCTGCATCGGCGCGGGCTTCACCAACTCTGGTCTGCCGTCAGCGGCGCCCGATCCGCGTGTCGGGGGCGTGACGCAGCTGACGAACGCCGGCCATTCCAACTACAACGGCGTCACTTTCTCGATTATGGAGAACGATTGGCACGGGCTATCGGGACGGTTCAATTATTCATACTCCCACTCGCTCGATGCCAACTCCAACGGTGGCATCAACCCGTTCAGCGTCATCAACAGCGTTCTCAATCAGCTCAATCCGTTTAATCCCAATGCCGGTTATTCGTCGTCGGACAACGACATCCGTCACAACATCAGCGCGAATTACATTTATGCGCTGCCGTTCAAGTCGGAAAACCGCCTGACGAACCTGGCGATTGCCGGTTGGCAGATCTCGGGCAACGTCTTCTTCCACACGGGCTTCCCGTTCAGCATTCTCGACGGGGCCACGTTGGGCGGATTCGCATCAGCCGACAACTTGGGGGGTGCAACAATCATCGGGCAACCGGCCTCGACATTCACACAGCGGAATTTCTCGAACAGCAACCCCTGTGCGGTTGGCCTGCTGACCGCATTTCAGTGCTTCGGATCCGGTAACAACGTCCTTGCCCCTTCGACCAATTTCACGGGCGGTTTGGGCAGGAACGCGTTCATCGGACCGGGCTTCTTCGGAATGGATTTCAGCCTCCGCAAGACGTTCGATCTGACCGAGCGATTCAAGTTCCAGATCGGGTTCAACGCCTACAACGTGCTGAACCACTTGAACTACGGCACGGCGTCGGCGAACACCAACGGCGCGATCGGTCCTTTCGGCAACACCGTCTTCACGGCTACCATGCCGACGTCTCCTTACGGAGCGTTCGCAGCGGCAGCCACAGACCAGAGGATTTGCCAGATTCAGGGCAAGCTAATCTTCTAACCTCCCTACCGGGAGTTAGCGGCAAAAAGGGCGACCCTTCGGGGTCGCCCTTTTTTATGTGGTGTGCCGAGCATGTTCGACAGCTTGGAGGTGCAAGTCCTCTTCACAACCAGATGGAGGTGAAGTGATAGCGAAGCGCAAGGGCGAAATGACACCCGCCGCGAGGCGGGGCCTGAAAGAAGCGCGGAGCAAAGACGCGAGCCGATGAACAAGAACTGGATGTGAGGCAGGCAGTGTTCGGGCGAGCTGGCCAATGGCAGCGAAGCCCTAATCCATCAAGGGCACTGGTGGTAAATCCAGCGGTTGCGCGTCGAAGGCGGTCGAACTTACCTCGGGAGATCTGTTGCATGTCACGGAATCGTGACTGAGGGTGGAGCGATTCACTCTGACCACGCGACAGAAGTCAGCAGCGGGCATATTAGTCGCGCAAGCGATGAAGGCCCAAACAGCAGGGAGCGGCAAGTAGGACGCAAGACTCGATGAGTGACAAGCGGCAGAAGAACCAGCTAGCGCTGGCCTTTGCGGAGGAGGAGAGGAGTGAAGCTCCGAAGGCTTCTCCGGAAGGGACCGAATCGCTCACGGCGAAATGCGAAACCGAACGTCCAGCTCGTCAGGAGCAGTTGATGGAAGAAGTCTGCGAGCGGGCGAACTGCTGGCAGGCTTACAAGCGAGTGAAAGCGAACAAAGGAAGTCCGGGAATCGACGGCATGAAAGTCGGCGAGCTCTCGGGCTACTTGAAGCAGCACTGGCCCTCCATACGGGAACAGCTGTTGCGTGGGACCCACCAACCACAGCCGGTAAGGCGAGTAGAAATCCCGAAGCCGGACGGCGGGGTGCGAAAGCTTGGCATCCCTACGGTGCTGGATCGCTTGATCCAGCAGGCGGTGATGCCGGTTCTGCAACGCAGATGGGACCCCACCTTCTCCGAACATAGTCACGGGTTCCGGCCGAAACGCTCGGCGCATCAAGCGGTGGCCAAGGCGCAGCAGTACATAGCGGAGGGCCAACGCTGGGTGGTGGACCTTGCTCTTGAAAAGTTCTTTGATCGGGTTAATCACGACAAACTGATGGCGGCGATCGCGCGGCGGGTGACCGACAAGAGAGTGCTCCGATTGATCGGAACGTTCTTGAAAGTGGGTGTGCTGGAGAACGGGTTAGTGAGTCCCGCGGAAGAGGGAACACCGCAAGGTGGACCGCTCTCTCCGCTACTGTCGAACATCGTACTCGATGAACTCGACCGCGAGCTTGAACGACGTAAGCACCGCTTCGTGCGGTATGCGGCGGACTGCAACATCTATGTCCGTAGCCAAAGAGCGGGACAGCGGGTGATGAGGAACGTCACGCGCTTCCTTACGCGACGGCTCCAGCTCAAGGTGAACGAGGCCAAGAGTGCGGTGGCTCGACCAGCAGAGCGAAAGTTCTTGGGGTTCAGCTTCAGCAACAACAAGGAACCCAAACGGCGCATCGCGCCGAAGGCCCTGCTGCGCTGCAAGCAGAAAGTCCGGGAACTGACGCGACGGATGCGAGGGATTAGTCTGGAACAAGCGCTGAAGGAACTGACGGCCTACTTACGGGGCTGGAAGAGCTACTTCGGCTTCTGTCAGACGCCCTCGCTGCTGAAAACTCTAGATCAATGGATACGCCATCGTCTGCGGTCCATGATCTGGAAGCAATGGAAGTACGGCCAGCAACGGTACCGGAAGCTACGCCAACGCGGGGTTGACAAGGACCTCGCTGCATCAACGGCGGGTAGTCCGCACGGCCCCCTGGCGTGTGGCGAACAGTCCGGCCTTGTCGATCGCGCTCCCGCTTGCCTACTTCGACTCTCTCGGCCTTCCTCGGTTGTTCGCTGGACTTGCGTAACCCTCTGAACCGCCGGATGCGGACCCGCATGTCCGGTGGTGTGGCGGGGGCGAGCCCCCTATGCCGATTGCTCCTGGCACACATCGTGGCGGGCTTGCGACATCACGGGATCGCGCGTACGGGGCTATCGCGGAGCGAGGTGGGAGCTTCGGCGATTGAGTGGAAGGCTAGAACCAGCAGTGGATCACTGCGGCCGCGTAAAACTTCTGTTACTTCGTAATCGGATCACCCGCCGCAGCCGGCTTTTCATTCTGGACCATCTGTGCAACCTGTGTACGGAGTTCTTTGGCACGCAAGCCAGCCGGACTGTCAGGATCGAGCTTGATATAGGCGTCAAGATCCTGCAGCAGCGCGCGGTAATTCTTCTCGTATAGATGCACGTTCGAAAGCAGCCGGTACACGAGCGGTGAACCCGGAGCCAGTGATCGGGCCTGCTCGGCGGCTTTCCCTGCGTCGGCGAAATTCTTCTGATTCAGCAAAACCCGTCCGAGCTCGTAGTATCCCAGCCAGAAGTTGGGATTTAGTTCGATCCCGTGGCGAATGTCCTTTTCACCTTCGGCGGAATTTCCCGTGTTTACCAGCAGAGCGCCCAGGCCCACGGCGGCTTCACCGTATTTGTCGCCGCTAATCTCGATTGATTGTCGAAAAGCCTTTTCCGCCTCAGCAGAGTTGCCCAGAGACACGTAGGCCATCGCCGTCTGGTAATACGCTTCGTAGTAACCGGGAGCGATGGCAATCGCCTGCTGCAGGTCTTGCAGCCCGCCCTGAGCATTTTTGTCGTGGTAGATCTTCTTCTCGCCAGATGCGAGCAGGTCGCGAGCCTTCTGCGGCATGGACATCACGTGCGTGGAGACGCTCGACGCCGAGGCCGGCGCAGGAGAATTGCCAGGCGCAGGCTTCAGGAATACCGACATCCCGCGGTCGGAGCCGAAACTCAGGTCCAGATGGACGTCTTGTGATTGAAAGCCATTCGCGCTGACCGAGAGGATGTAGGTATTGCGATTGATATATCGAAAAAAGAATTCTCCCGAGTCGCTTGAGACGGTTTCCGCCACCTGATTGCCGCCGCTGTCGCACAGGCGCACGGACGCCTGCGAAATCCGTTGATTGTGGGAATCGGAAAAAACAGTGCCGGTCACACTGACGGTGTTAGTGGATCCCGCCATCCCGCGTTGCGCCAGGGCCTGGTGGGAGAGCAGTACAAAACAGCAAAGACCAAGAGCGAATGGAGCGAGTCGCGTCATAGGACTCTTCACCCAGCTGATTGGGGGGAATCATACCACTTCGATGCAGCCGCGGCGCATGATTTTGCACTGGCGACGAGCATCGGGCGGCCCCCCGCGTTGAATAGGCGCCGCAAGGCCCGTGACGTTTCGCTTGCAGTCTTATCGCTGGACGAGGTCTTTCAGAGCCGGGGCAAAGGGCGCGTGCGCAATGCCGTGTTCGGTGATGATCGCGGTGATGTAGCGGTGCGGGGTCACGTCAAATGCGATGTGGGCGGCGCGCACGTCCGGCGCGGTGCGGATCCCGGCCGCGTGCGTCACTTCTGCCGGAGAGCGCTCTTCAATGGGAATTTCGTCTCCGGTGGCGAGAGTCAGGTCAATGGTCGAGATGGGGGCGGCGACGTAGAACGGGACGTTGTTCTCCCGCGCCAGGACCGCGATGCCGTAGGTGCCGATTTTGTTGGCGGTGTCGCCGTTGGCGGTGATGCGGTCGGCTCCGACGACGACCGCTGCGACTCCGCCCGTCCGCAGGAAGTGCCCGACCATGTTATCGGTGATCAGCGTCAGCGGAATGCCGTCCTCATTCAGCTCCCAGGCGGTTAAGCGCGATCCTTGCAGATAAGGGCGCGTTTCTGGAACCAGAACTTCGATCTGGTTGCCCGCTTCCACAGCCATGCGAATGACGCCCAGCGCGGTGCCAATTCCCGCCGTGGCTAGCGCGCCGGCGTTGCATTGGGTCATCACGCGGCCGGATTTCGGCATGAGCGCAGCGCCAAATTTTCCGATGCAGCGATCGCCGGCGCGGCGTTCTTCGTGAACCAGCAGCGCTTCCTGCACCATCGCCGCGCGAATTCCTTCCAGGCTGGCTGCCGCGCCATTTCGCGATGCAGCGAGCGCGAGTTCCTCGAAGCGGCGTTTCAAGCGAGCGATCGCCCAGAACAGATCCACCGCGGTGGGACGCGTGTGCGCGAGCGTATCGCAAATCACGGGAAATTCCGCGCGCAACTCTTCCAGCGTTTTAGCTTCGGAATGTTGCACGCCCAGCGCAATACCCATGGCCGCGGCGACTCCAATGGCCGGGGCCCCGCGAATGATCATCGTTTTGATGGCTTTTGCGACGTCGCGGTAATCCGTGTAGGTGTGATGAAGCACTTCCGCCGGCAGCTTCAGCTGATCCAGCATCACAACGCCTGCGGAGGTCCACTGAATGGGTTCGACCGTGTGCAACTCGTTCGTCTCCGTTACTGGTGTGTGCCCGATGCTGCGCACAAATTTCCATTGTAGCCGATTTTGCGGGCTTCCTTGCAGCGTGATTCCGCGGGCCGCTCCGCCGTCATTGTGGCCAAAACCAAGGCCGAAGCCGAGGCTAAGGCGCAACGGGAAAATGGCGCAGGCCGTGCGACGCGACCAGAAAGCTCAGAAACAAAAATGAATTATAACTGACATGCAGCAGGTAGCTGGCGAGCACAGTGCCGGTTCTGGCGCGCGCATACGTGAATACGACGCCGACAAAAATCAGCAACCCGACCTGCGGCCAGCTGTTTCCCAATTGCGCCGAATGCAGCAGCCCGAATATCGCGCCCGTAAAAAGAATTCCGGCGGGCACGCCGAAGCTCCGCGCGACGACCGGATAAATGTATCCGCGGAAAATCGTTTCTTCGAACAGCGGCGCGATGGTCACGCTCATAACCAAAAGCAGGAGCGCCGTGCGCCGATCTTGCAGGAATTGCTCGATGGGCATCTTGGTCTTGGTGGTGAACAATGAGGACGATGCGGCCACGACCAGCGAGAGCAGAAAACCCGAGAGGATCAGCCCGAGATATGCAGCGCCGCGCGGCGTCTGGCTGGTAGGGAGACTCCGCCAGCCGAGTGTGTGCCATGCTGGCAAATTGAAACGCAAGCGCATTTCAGCGGCCAGATAACCGAGCAGCGCGATGGAGACCAGGCACGTCGCGATGATGGACAGCAGGCTTTGATCCACGATGGAATGTTTGATATGGGCCATGCTCACGCCCGTCGCCATGAAAGCGATGAGCACCAGCAAACTGGAAATCACAAGTCCGATGAAACCGACTCCGACGAGCAAAAGCAAATCCCACCAGCCCCATGGCACACGCAGATCGCCCGGAACCTGGCGCAGGGTAGGGCCTAGATACCCGGCAGTGACGGACGCATCGATATGAGGGTTGGACTGTTCAGGTGCGGGCGACGGCTCAGTTAAGCGCGCGCCGTCCGACTGCGGAGGATTGTTGTCGTCGAAGGTCATTCGAGAGCGCCGTTGCGAGTCCTCGTTCACTATACTTCATTTGCAGCGGCGCGAAAAAGCGCGCGCACGACATGGCATATGAGCGTCGTTTATTGCTCGACCAGCGGCCTTTTGATTGCTCCGTTGCCGCCATTGGAACCCGTGCCATTGCCGTTCAACGCGCGAGCCAGAATTTGTCCGGTGTAGGATTTTTTCACCCGCGCCACTTGTTCCGGCGAGCCTTGCGCCACGATGCGGCCGCCCTCTTCGCCACCTTCCGGGCCCAGATCAATGATCCAGTCGGCTTGTTTGATGACGTCCAGATTATGTTCAATGATCAGGACGGTGTTGCCGAGCGTGACCAGGCGATTGAGCACGTCCAAAAGTTTTTTTACGTCGTCAAAATGTAAACCGGTCGTGGGCTCGTCGAGAATGTAAAGCGTGCGGCCGGTCTGGCGCTTGGAAAGTTCGCGCGCGAGTTTGGTGCGCTGCGCTTCGCCGCCGGAAATGGTCGTAGCGGATTGTCCGAGTTGCACGTAGCCGAGGCCGACGTCCACCAGCGTCTGCAGCTTCACCTGAATCGCTGGAATATTTTCCAAAACTTTGAGCGCTTCTTCGATCGGCAGATCGAGCAGATCAGAAATAGAAAGACCCTTGTAACGCACCGCCAAAGTTTCTGCGTTGTAGCGCTTGCCGCGGCAAACTTCGCAGGTTACATACACGTCGGGCAGAAAATTCATTTCGATGCGGCGCTGCCCGTCGCCCTGGCAAGCCTCGCAGCGTCCGCCTTTTACATTGAAGCTGAAACGCCCAGGACGATAGCCGCGTTCGCGCGATTCCGGAAGCATGGCGTAAAGCTCGCGGATGGGCGCGAAAACGCCGGTGTAGGTGGCGGGATTGGAGCGCGGCGTGCGGCCAATCGGCGCCTGGTCAATCTGCACAACCTTATCAATGTGCTCGATGCCGGTGATGGCGCGATGCGCTCCGGGTTTTTCCATCGAGCGATAAAGTTTCGCAGCGAGCGCGCGGTAGAGAATATCGTTGATCAGGGTGGATTTTCCCGAGCCGGAAACCCCGGTGACGACGGTCATCAGGCCGAGCGGCAGCGTGACATCAATATTTTTAAGGTTGTGGCCATGCGCGCCCAGAATCGCGATGGATTTTCCGTTGGGGCTGCGGCGCGTTTCGGGCACCGCAATCTTCACATTGCCCGAAAGATATTGGCCCGTGAGCGACGCGGGATTCGCGGCGATTTCCGCAGGCGCACCGGCCGCGACCAGATATCCTCCGGCTTTTCCTGCGCCGGGTCCGAGATCCACCACATAATTCGCACGCCGAATGGTTTCTTCGTCGTGCTCGACGACCAAAACCGTGTTGCCCAGGTCGCGCAAGGTTTCGAGCGTATTCAGCAAACGGCCATTGTCGCGCGCATGCAAGCCAATCGAAGGTTCATCCAGCACATAGAGCACGCCGCGCAGACGCGAGCCAATTTGCGTCGCCAAACGAATCCGCTGCGCTTCGCCGCCGGAAAGCGTCGCGGCCGAACGGTCCAGGGTGAGATACCCCAGACCAACGTTGAGAAGAAATTCCAGGCGCTCGGCGATTTCGCTGAGCGGGCGTCCTGCAATCTTGTGCTGGCGCAGAGTGAGCTTGGCGCGGATCTTATCCACGGCGGCGCGCGCGGCGGTAAGCGGCAGCTCCGTGAAATCGGCAATCGAAAGGCCCGCAATTTTCACCGCGAGGCTTTCGGGACGCAAGCGGCGCTCGCTGCACGCGGCGCAAGGAGCGGGTGACATGTATTGCGTCAGCCATTCGCGGTAATTGTCGGACTTCGATTCTTCCAGGTTGGATTCCAGATGCGCCAGCAAGCCCGGAAAATTGAATTCCTTGGCATTTTTGCCATCGGCGGGATTGCCGTGCAGAATCAGGTTCTGCGTTTTGCGCGAAAGTTGTTCGAACGGCGTATCCAAATCAAATTTGTACGCCGCCGCGGCCAGGCGCATCGTGCGCTGCAAATAGGTGGAACCTGAACCGGGCCCGAGGCCGCCTTCGAATAGCGGCTTGGTCCAATCCACAATTACTTTAGAAGGATCGAAATCGTATTTCGAGCCGAGGCCGTGGCATTCGGGACAAGCGCCGTAGGGCGAATTAAAGCTGAAAGAACGCGGCTCGAGCTGCGGAACAGAAATGCCGCAATCCGGGCAAGCGAGTTTTTCGGAATAGACGTGCTCTTCGCCGCCGACAACCACGATGGTGACGAGCCCACCGGTAAGTTTCAGCGCGGTTTCAACGGATTGCTCCAGCCGCTGCGCGATGCCATTTTTCAACAGCAGGCGATCCACCACGATTTCGATCGTGTGATTCTTGCGGCGATCGAGGGGAATCGGCTCGTCGAGATTGACCAGGTCGCCATCCACGCGCGCGCGTACGTAACCTTCCTTCGCGTATTTCTCCAGTTCCTTCTTATATTCGCCTTTGCGGCCGCGAACGACCGGCGCGAGGACCATGATGCGGTCGTCCGGCTTCAGCGCCAGAACCGACTGCACAATTTGTTCCGTGGACTGGCGGGTGATGGGCTTGCCGCAATGGGGGCAGTGCGGCGAACCAATGGCGCTGTAAACCACGCGCAGGTAATCGTAGATTTCGGTGATGGTGCCGACGGTGGAACGCGGTGAACGCGTGGTGGTTTTTTGTTCGATAGCAATGGAAGGCGAAAGGCCTTCGACGGAATCCACATCCGGCCGTTCCATCTGATCGAGAAATTGCCGCGCGTAGGCCGAGAGAGATTCCACATAGCGGCGCTGCCCTTCCGCGTACAAAGTATCGAACGCGAGCGAGGATTTGCCCGAACCGGAAAGCCCTGTGATCACCGTCAGCGTGTTGCGGGGAATTTCCAGATGAATATTCTTCAGGTTGTGCTGCCGGGCGCCCCGGATAACGATTTTTTTCAGGCCCATATTGGGATGGGATGCTCCCCACTGGTTGCAGCGTCATACACTGGGTACAATGCGCCCAGTGTAATCTATCAACATAGCAAGGTGGCTATCGTGCGGTCAAGCGCCAGCGCGCGTACGAAAATAAATCGAAATCGTCTGCGATAGTAGCGTCTAGGGGGAAATTTTGCCCTGCTGCTTGGATTTTTTACTTGGGGGCGAAAGTCGGAAGCCCTGTGTTTTCAATAGGTTGAGTTTGGTTAGCCGCGTGCGATATGTATCTGCGTCAGGGGGAAGGAAAGCCGAGGATCCCTTTAGGGGATTGAGGGCTGGGCCGGCTTCCTTCCCTCGGCCTCTCTCGCCACTTTAATAAATCTCATACGGGCCTATAACGGCGGGAGCGTCCTCATACTGCTGTTGCTCGCTGGTTGCCGCGCTTTCAATTCTCTGCGAAATCCATTCCATCCAAAAATGCGTGGGAAGAAAAATTCCATTCCCGTTTACAATCAAGGGACGGCTGGGGCGTGGTCCAATTGGTAGGACACCTCACTGTTAATGAGGACGGTGTTGGTTCGAGTCCAACCGCCCCAGCCAAATTTCCGCGCTGATTTACCCGCTTCGAGCGAATCGATTTCTTTAATCTTTAATTACAGGGAAGCCAGCTTCGGTCCAGCCGCGCCAGCCGCCGTCCATGGAGATCACGTTGGTGTATCCCATCTTTTGCAGATTGTCTGCCGCGAGAGCGGAGCGGAAGCCGCCGCCGCAGTAGAGAACGATGGTGGCGGATTTATCGGGGATGGCTTTTTCGATGTCGCGTTCGATGACGCCTTTGCCGAGGTGCAGCGCGTTCGGGATGTGGCCGCGAGCCCATTCGCTCTCTTCGCGCGTGTCCACCAGGATCATTTTTTCGCCGGCGTCGAGTTTCTTTTTTGTGGTTTGCACGTCTGTTTCTTTGATCCGCTTTTTGGCGTCGGCTACCAGCCTGAGAAAACCTTCGGGATGATTGGGATGGCTCACGGTTTCACCTCTGCTTTAGCTTGGATTCCAAATCAAAAACATAACACGATGCTTGTCGTATCGTCACTTCATGTCGCGCCAGTTGGGGCCTACTTTGGTGTCGGCCACCAGCGGAACGCTTAGCTTGTGGATCCCTTCCAGCACTTCTTTGGCCAGCTTGGTGAGGCTGGGAATTTCCTTTTCAGGGCCTTCGAAGAGCAACTCGTCGTGAACCTGCAGAATCATTTGCGATTGGAAATGTTCCGCGGGCAGGCGGCGGTCAAGGTCGATCATGGCCAGCTTGATCAAGTCGGCGGCGGCGCCCTGCATGGGCGTGTTCATGGCGGTGCGCTCGGCGAAATTGCGCATGTTGGGCTGCGGCGAATTGATTTCGGGAATCTGGCGAATACGGCCGAAGAGAGTCTTGGTCACGCCGGTTTGGCGCGTTTCGGCGATTTGCTGGTCTAGAAATTCCTTTACGCCGCGGTAGCGCTCGAAATATTTCGCGATGAATTGCGCGGCTTCTTTTTGGTCAATGCCGAGTTGCTGCGCCAAGCCGAAAGCCGAAAGTCCGTAAATCACGCCGAAATTGATGACTTTTGCGACACGGCGATGCTCGCGCGTCTGGGCAAAAGGCGCCACGTCGAAAACTTCCTGGGCCGTGCGCGAGTGGATGTCTTCGCCGCGGCGGAAAGCTTCGACAAGCACTGGATCGCGCGAGAGATGCGCGAGAATGCGCAGCTCGATCTGCGAGTAATCCGCGGAAAGTAGCTGAAATCCGGGGGCGGCCACGAACGCGGCGCGAATTTCGCGGCCCAGCTCGGTGCGGACAGGAATATTTTGCAGATTTGGATTGGAGGAGCTTAGGCGGCCCGTTGCGGTACCGGTTTGCGAGAAGCGCGTGTGCAGGCGGCCGGAAACGGGATGAATCAGGCGCGGCAGCACGTCGGAATACGTGGATTTGAGCTTGGCTAACTCGCGGTATTCGATGATCTTCTTGGGCAGCTCGTGAACGGCCGCGAGTTCTTCCAGGATATCAGCGGCAGTGGAGCGCGCTTTGGCGCGGCTGCGGCGCGGCGGCTGCAGTTTCAGCTTGTCGAAAAGGATTTCGGCGAGCTGCTGCGGCGAATTGATGTTGAATTCGACTCCGGCGTGATCGTAGATGGATTTTTCCAGCTTACCGATTTCCTCCAGCGTGGTGGCGGAGATACGGTCCATCTCGACAGGATCCACGCGCACGCCGGCAGCTTCCATGCGCGCCAGAACCCCAGCGAGCGGCAAATCAATTTTTTCGTAGAGATCGAGCAGGCCCTGTGCCTCGACTTCCGCGCGAAGCACCGGCGCGACGCGCAGCAGGAAATCGGCGCGTTCACCCGAGGCGCCGGAAAGAGTACGATTCAGATGGCGCAAGACGACTTCGGCAAACTCGTGATTCGCGGTGGTGGGGCGCAAGAGATAGGAATAAAGCATGGTCGCGTGGCGGATTCCTGCGACGGAATTCACCGGGGCTGCAGGCGCGGATTTCTTGCCGCGTTTTGGTGCGGTTTCAGCCGAGCCATCACGAAGATCCTCGCGAGCCGTGAGTAGTTGAAATAATTTCGGGTCGTGCACGACTTTCGCCTGCTTGGAATCGCCGAGCCAATTCTGCATGGCCGAAAGAGTCCTGTCTTCCGCGTCGTTGGCGGAGATGCGCGCTTGCCCTGGTTTTGTGGAAACTTCGATGCCGAGGACGCGGGTCCCGAAACCCTCTTCGTCCGGGTCCTGCGCATCAAGGGAGAGCCATGCAGCCGTTTCATCTCCGCGCGGAATCGCGTCGAGATATTTCTTGAATGCAGATGGCTGCTCGATAGGTGCGTAGTCCGTTTGCTGAGCATCGGACAACGGCGCGAGTTCGCGCAGAAGAGAAGTGAAACCCAGCTCGGAGTAAAGCTCGCGCAGCGCAGCTGTGTCCGGCGCGCCGACTTTCATGGTGTCCAGATCCAGCTCCACGGGCGCGTCGGTAGGAATCGTGGCGAGTTTTTTGCTGAGGATGACGAACGCGCCGCATTTTTCCAGTGCTTCGCGGTAGCTTGTACGTTTCACTTCGCCCGCGCGCTTCAAAGTCTCTTCGGCGCTGCCAAATTGCTGAATCAGCTGCCGCGCTCCCACTTCGCCGATGCCCGGCTTGCGGCGTTCACCGGGAGCAACCTTCTCATTGGGATCGCGCGCGCCCGGAATGTTGTCAATCGAATCGCCCATCAGCGCCATCACGTCCGCCACTTTCGAAGGCGGCACGCCCATCAGTTCTTCCACTTTTTTCTCGTCAATCAGCAGGTCGGCCTTGGTGGGATTCAGCACCAGCACGTTCGCCGTGACGAGTTGCAGCAGGTCTTTGTCGCTGGTGACGATAAAAACGTCGAGATTGTTTTTCGAAGCCAGCCGCGCCAGAGTCCCAATCACGTCGTCGGCTTCATACCCGGGATATTCCAGAATCGGCAGGCGCATTGCCTCGCAATACCGGCGCACAAACGGAATTTGCACGGAAAGATCGTCGGGCATAGGAGGTCGCTGCGCCTTGTAAGCATCAAAAAGCTTGTCGCGGAAAGTCGGCGCGCTCACGTCGAAGGCCACGGCAACATAATCCGGCAGCCGATCCTTATTCGAAAGCAGCCGCCGCATCATCGTGGCAAAAAGGTAGGGCACCTTGGTGGGTATGCCGGAGGAAGTTTGCAGCCGGTCCATGGGCGCGAAATACGCGCGGAAGATGTAACCCATCGCGTCAATCAGGAACAGGCGCTTGCGGTCTGTGGGAGGCATGCTGGTTTCCGGCGCGTGCTGCGCGGGAAGGAAAGTATAGCAGACGTGGCGAAGAGGGCCAGTCGGCAGCAATCGCCTGCAGCGAGCCGCGCTTCCGGGATGGTTGGTGATTCGCGGATGTTCGCATATATTTGACGGAAGTCGAACGGGGCGGTGGGTATCCCTCGGGGAGCTTTCATGATCCGCGCACTGGGAATGTGCGTACTTTTGATTTGCGCTACTGGACGGATGGCTTCACCACTGCAGGGCGACCAGAGCCGTTACGTCGTGAAAACGAGCAGCAAGATTGAATTTCACGCCAGCTCCACGTTCGCGAAGGTCGTCGGAGTGTTTCACACCTGGGACGCAAATATGAAAATGCCCGCGGACAGATTTGCAGAGGCGTCCCTGGTGCTGGAAATCGAGGCGGCCAGCGTAGCCACCGGCAGCGGCCTGCGCGATAAAGAAGTGAAGGGCAAGAATTTCTTCTCGGTGCAGGAGCATCCGCAAATCCGCTTCGCATCCAAGAAAATTAGCGCCGACACCGGCCCCTCGAAATTTCACATGGATGGTGAACTCACGATCCGCGGAATCACCCAGCCGGTTGCGGTTTCGATCACGTTCCTGAGGCAGGACGACGGGCATGAATGGGTTGACGGAAGTTTTTCCTTCAACCGGCGGGATTTTGGCATGACGCACAACCTGCCGCTCGACAAGATCGCCAACACTGTACTGGTGCAATTTCACCTGGATACGGTGAACGGCCCGGCGCCAGTGGCACAGAACTGAAGCGTTCGCCGCGGAAGCCCGCCTAAGCTCAAAGCTTCCACACCCGAAGCGTTTCCTGCGACATAACCCGCTTGACTCCCCATCCCTCCGAGGCTTATAGCTATTACAGCAATTTAGGGGTGGATTCGTGGGGCTGGGGGAGCTGTCCGCAGATTTTATCGCGCTCATTCGCATTTTTGATAGGACAAGCCTGCCTCGCCCGCCATATAAGCCTGCATAGGAGAAAACCATGAAGATTTCCAGCCGCTGGGGTGTGGTGGTTGCGATCGTGTGCGCGCTTTTATTGATGATGCTGGCCGCAGCGCCTAGCTGGGCGCAGACATTTCGCGGAACGATTCTGGGGACGGTCACTGACGGGACCGGCGCAGCGCTGGTGGGCGCGACCGTGACCGTGCACAACGTGGACACAGGAGTGGACCGCATCACGCAGACGACCACCGATGGCGGCTACCTGATGCCAGAGTTGCCGGTGGGCACGTACGACGTCACGTACGAAATGTCTGGCTTTCAGAAGTCCAAAGTCGCCGGCGTGGCGGTATCGGTTGCGGCCGAGCGCCGCGTGGACATCGTGCTGAAACCCGGCCAGGTCAACCAGCAGGTAATCGTAACCGGCGAGTCGGTGCCAGTAGTGGAAACCGCGAGCGATACGCTGGGTGGCACGTTCGAAAGCAGCGCCGTCGAGGATTTGCCGATCAATGGCCGCGATTATACCAAGCTGCTGATCTTACTTCCCGGCGCCACAGGCGAGCCGAACGGCGGCGGCGACTCTCCCGGCTCCTACGGCCAGTTCAGCGTGAATGGCAGCCGCGGCCGCGCAAACAATTACCTGCTCGATGGCACCGACATGAACGACGGCTACCGCAACCTGCCGGCCATCAACCAGGGCGGCGTGTTTGGCACGCCCGGCACGATTCTGCCGGAAGATTCGATCCAGGAATTGAGCGTGCTTTCGAACACAGAAGCGGAGTACGGCAGAAATTCGGGCTCCGTCGTGAATATCATCACGAAAAGCGGAGGGAATACATTTCACGGGAGCGCCTTCGAAGATTTCAGAAACGCGGTGCTGAACGCGCGGAACTACTTCAACACCGTGGACCAACCGAAAGACGGCTTCCGCAATAATCAATTTGGCGGAACGCTGGGTGGTCCCATCGTTAAGGACAAACTGTTCTTTTACGCCTCGTACGAGGGGCAGCGCGAAGGCATGGCCATCACTTCGATCAACAGTGTTCCCGCGTTAGGTGATTACAACCAAGCGATCGCGACTTTGGGTGGCACCGTGCCATGCACGACCACGATAATCGCGTGCGTCAACGCGAACTCCAACGTGATCAATCCCACGATTTTGAACCTCTACAACTTGTGCAATTCCAATGGCCATTGTTCCGGCTTCCACGATGTCTGGCCCACAACTTCAGCGATTGGCGGACCCGCATCGAACAATCTGGACAGCGCGATCGGGAAGATTGATTACAACCTGAACACGAACAACCAGATCTCCGGCCGTTATTTCTTCGGGAACAGCAATCAGAGCTTTCCCCTCGGCGTGGGTGGCGGTAATAACCTGCCCAATACCAACACTGATGCACCGATCCGCACGCAGTTGGTCTCGTTAAGCTGGGTGAGAACCGTTTCGGCCGAACAAGTGAACGAATTGCGATTCGGATATAACCGCTATCGCAACGGATTTTATCCTCAAGATGCCTCGGTTTTCGGCGATCCCAATGTTTCGCTGGGAATCAACACGCTTGATCTGCTTGGCCCGAACACGGCGCTGCCCCGCGATTTCGGGCTGCCCACGATTTCAGTGGGTGGTCTGGCGCACCTTGGTTCTTCCGGGTTTTCCAATCCCCGCGACCGCGTGGACAGCAATTATCAGCTCTTCGACAATTTCTCGTGGAAGATAAATCGGCACGACGTCAAGTTTGGCGGTGAGTATCGCCGCACTACTGTGAACTCGTTCAACGATCTGCTGGCGCGCAGTGAGCTCGATTTCAATAGCCTTACTGACTTTCTGGGAGGTGGGCTCTCTGGCGGGAACGAAAACTTCGGAAATACTTCGCGGGACGCGCACCAGAACTTCGTGGCCTTTTACGTCCAGGACGGCTATCACGTCAACAGCCGCCTCACGGTGAACCTCGGCCTGCGCTGGGATTATTTTGGTGTGATCGGCACGGATGGCAACCAGCTCAGTATTTATGACCCGGCTGTCGGTCTCGTCCGGCCCGGCCAGCTCTATCCCAAGGATAAGAATAATTTCAGCCCGCGTGTCAGCATCGCCTACGACGTATTCGGCAAGGGGAAGACGGTAGTGCGCACCGGATTCGGCGTTTTTTATGACGCTTTCTCGCAGGATTTCTTCACCGGCCAGCTTGCTTACAACACGTTCAATACCGGACCCGCTTACAACGCAATCGGTCCCAATCCTGTATTCATCACCTTCAACTTAAATCCCGCGCTGCCTGCAGGAACCGGGCCGCTCCTCAACGACACGATTATTCAACCCAATGTGCCCATTTTCGATCCAGCTTCTGTGACGCCAACGACCGCCTCAACCACGGACGCGTTCACCGTCGCTCAGAATCTGCGCACGCCCTACGTTTACAATTACAACTTCAATATCCAGCAGGAAGTCGCGCAGAATACTGTTTTGGAAGTCGGCTACGTGGGGTCCGCTGGCCGAAAGCTGATCCACTTTGTCGACATCAACCAACCCAGCCATGCGCAGATAACGGCGATTGACGAATTCTGCGGATTCACGGGCGAAATTTCGCGCGGCACACCGCAATGCACGGGCGCGCCGATTGTCGGTTTTACTACGCCCCTGAGTTCTTTGGCGCCAAACCCGCCGTTTTACGTCAATCAAATTCAGTCCAGCGCGAATTCAAACTACAATTCGCTGCAGGTTTCGTTGACGCAGCGGAATTGGCATCATTTCACCAATCAGGTGGCCTACACGTGGTCCCATTCGATTGATACGGCCAGCGACGGCCAGGACTACGTCCCGAACGCTTCGCAGCCGAATGACAGCACGAATCCCGCGGGAAACAAGGGCAACTCGAATTTTGATGTGCGCAACCGTTTCATAATCACGTCAACGTATGACATTCCAGCCGCAGAAAAGCTCGGGAAGTTTGGATCCGGGTGGCAGTTGAGCGGCGTCGCGACCGTGATGAGCGGCCATCCGTTCTCGCTGAATTACGATTTTGAGGGCGATTACGATGGCAGCGGAGAGTTTTTTGGGCGTCCTGACGTCGTAGGTCCCGTCCAGTACAACTACCACAACCCCGCGGAATTCCTCAACCTGACTTCTTTCGCGGTTCCTTGCACTCTTGTCGGCGGAAATTCTGACTCGAATTGCACGCCGGGAACACGCCATTTCGGCGACGAGGGCCGCAATTCGCTTCTCGGACCCAACTACCGGGACCTGGACTTCGCCGTCAGCAAGATGACTTCCATCAACGAGCGCTTGAAGGTTCAATTCCGGGCGGACTTTTACAATATCTTCAATCACCCCGCCTTTGCCAGCCCGTTGTTGCCAGCTTTTTTTGCGGACGCCGGTTTTAACGGCATTAGCGACGGCACGGCCGCGACCTGCGGCCCTACCGTTACGATCGGCCGGAGTTGCGGCTCCTATCCGATTTTGGCGACTTCGGACGTCGGCCTCGGCAATCCGGTTCTGGGCGGCGGCGGCGCGCGCAGCATCCAGTTTGCCCTGAAGTTTTTGTTCTAACAGTTGATCACGCGTTCGGGGGAATTGAGCGGCTCGGTGGCCCGCCAAGCTTGGGCCGCCGGGCCGTTTCTCATTTCACACCAGAGCGACACTAAGTGCTGTTGAATGTGTCGAATGCGGCGAATCCGGAGTGCGGGTCGCGGTGGCTGGCAAGGCGTGTCGTCTTCGCGCTGCCGCCCTTCTGGTACGATGCAGCGACTTCGCGATGGCGCGCGGGCAAGCGCGCCCTCCGGCTGCCGGCAGCCTGTGCCACGGTGTAACCGACTGACCTGTCACAGATTTGAAATATTTCGATAGGATCATACGTATTCATAAATGGAGCGACGCAAGAGCATCGGCGAGATGAGCACCGCGGAATTAGCGGATTTGCTAGCGCAGGTCCGGGCGGGCGATTCGGACGCCTGGGGCGACCTGTATGGCCAGTATGCTCCGGCGATTTTCCGGTTCTGCCGCCGGGCTTTGCCCACGCGCGAGGATGCGGAAGACGCCACCACGGAAATATTCATGAAGGTACGGCAAAAACTCGGAATGTACGATTCGTCGCGGCCTTTCACGGCATGGCTCTACAAAGTGGCGAGCAATCATTGCTGGGACACTCTGAGGCGCAGAAAGATTCGTCAGGACCTGGAAACCGGAGACCTGGAAACTTTGCCGCTGGAACATCCTGATCCAAGCCAGCTCGAACAATTGCAAATAGATCACGACAGCAAACACGTTCGCGCTGGCCTGGCGAAATTGCCGGACCGCGCGCGTATGGCGCTGGTGCTGCGCTACTACTCGGACATGAGTTACGACGAAATCGCGGACACGCTGGGAGTGCGTCGCGCGTTCGTGGGAGTGCTATTGCTGCGCGCGCGTCATCAACTGCGCGATGTGCTGGCGGAAAGCGATGGCTTACAGGGCGCGGCCGCCGGGGGAAGGGCATGAACCACTTCGATGAAATGACGTGCCTGCTGTATCTAGAAGGGCAGCTCGACGCCGACCACGCCGAGGGAGTTCGCACGCACGCGGCGGGCTGCGCGGAATGCCGCGGGCTGCTGCGCGCACTGCAAACAGAAAACGTGTGGTTGCGCGAGTCGCTCGAAGCCGACGACGAATCAGTTCCCGCGCGGTTGGTGCAAGCTCCCGAACATGGTGGCGCGCCGTGGGGCTGGATTTCGGCGCTGGGGTTGAGCGCAGGCGGCGCGTACACCGTCTGGAGCGGAATCATCGAACCGTGGCAAGCACAGGCGGCGCAGGCAGGTTTCACGCAGGGGAATTTACTCACCATGCTTTTTTTCAGTGGTGCATTCTGGAAAGGATGGGACGCGATGCGAAGCCTGATCGAATTTGTAGCGATAGGGACACTGGGGCTGGTGGTGATGTGGCTGCTGCGGCGTCACCTGCGTCGTACCACGGCGCTGGCGGTGGTGATGGGCGCGCTCGCTTTGATGATCGCGCTGCCGCCGACAGCCGGAGCCGCGGAGACGCGGCGCGGCGATCCCAATTACACGCTCGCGTCGGGAGAAGTAATTCACACGGATTTAATTGTGTCGGCCGATTCCACGCGCATTGATGGCGACGTCGAGGGCGACCTGATCACGTTTTCGCGCAGCGTCACGGTGAACGGCCACATCAAGGGCGACATAATCGCATTCAGCCAGGAATTGCGTGTGAATGGCCCCGTGGATGGAAACGTGCGGGCATTCGTGCAGAACTTGCAGCTGTATGGCACGGTCACGCGCAATGTGCTGGCGTGGGCCGGCGATGTGAACCTGGATCAGGATGCAAAAGTGAATGGCACGTTGACCGCGGGATCCGGTCACCTGGAAGTGAACGGAAAGCTTGTGGGCGATCTGCTCGCCTTTTCCGGAGATGTGGACATCAATGGGCAGCTGGGGCGCAATGCCAGGATTCGCGGCGGGCATCTGACGATTGGATCGCGGGCTGATATCGCTGGGCAGACGACGGCGGTGTTGCGACAGTCGCCGGAGGTTTCGACGAGCGCGAAAATGGGCAGCCCGCTGGATTGGACGCTCGCCAAGCGCGGATCGGAAACATCCTATTTGTCCGGACGTTATTACTTGCACCAGATTTTGAAGTGGGGCGCGAGCTTCCTGTTTGGGCTGGTGCTGCTGTTCGTGGTGCCCGGTTTCTTTTTTGATGCCGTGAAGGCATGCGGCAAGACCGCGCCGGCAATCGGATTCGGCGTGTTGTTCCTGTTCGCGATTCCGATTGCCGCAGTCATTGTGTGCATCACGGTGGTGGGATTGGGGGTAGGGATTTCCGCAATGATGTTCTGGGCGATCGCCATTTATGCGGCGCAAGTGCTGGTGGGCGCTTGGCTGGGAGAAAAAATTCTGGGCGAAGGCGCCGGTGCAGGAGCAGCGCTAGGGCGTCTGGCGCTCGGGTTGGCGATTTTGCGCGCGTTGGGAATGCTGCCGTATCTAGGCGGATGGATTTCGTTTGTAGTGGTGATATGGGGTATGGGCGCGATGGCGTTGGCGATTTACAAGAACATGCGGCCACAGTTGGCTGCGGCGGCGGTGGCGGTATAGCGACCGGGCGGCGCCGGCGTTTGCTTCTCGGCGCTACGAGACGACTTCGAGTTTCTTGCCAACGCGGCCGATGATTTCAGCGGCACGTTCCAGTTCGGCACGCTTGTGAGTCGCGGTCACGATCGTGCGCAGCCGCGCTTTTCCTTCGGGTACTGTAGGAAAGCCAATCGCGCCGGCAAAAACTCCTTCAGCGAATAATTCCCGCGAAAATTGAAATGCTTTCGCCGCTTCGCCCACCATAATGGGCGTAATCGGCGTCTCACTCTTACCCGTGTTAAATCCCAGCTTCTTCAGTTTGCGTTTGAAGAATTTTGTGTTGGCCCACAGCTTCTTGATCAGCTTCTCTCCTGCTTCGGAATCCAGCAGCTCGAATGCAGCCTGGCATGTCGCCGTCACCGACGGCGGATGCGAAGTGGAAAAAAGGAACGGCCTTGCGCGCTGGTACAAAAAATGAATCAAATCGTGCGAGCCGCAGACGTAACCGCCGATCGAGCCGATGGCTTTGCTGAGCGTGCCCACCTGAATATCCACCCGGTCGTGGCAATTTAAATGGTCAATCGTGCCACGGCCACGATCGCCGAGAACGCCGGAAGAATGCGCGTCGTCCACCATCATGATGCAATTATATTTTTCGGCCAGGTCGCACAGCGCGGGCAGATTGGCGATGTCTCCGTCCATGGAAAAGACGCCGTCGGTGATGAGCAGCTTCTTCCCGTTCCAGTCCTTGGTTTCCTGTAGCACGCGTTCGCAGTCCGCGGCGTCCTTGTGCTTGAACACTTTGATCGTGGCGCGCGAAAGGCGGCAGCCATCAATGATGGAGGCGTGATTCAGTTCGTCGGAAATAACCAGATCGTCTTTGCCGAGAATCGCGGAGACAGTGCCGGCGTTAGCCGCGAAGCCGGATTGAAAAACCACGCACGCTTCCACTTTTTTGAAGCTCGCGATTTGCGCTTCCAGATCCATGTGCATTTTCATGGTTCCCGCGATCGTGCGCACGGCCCCGGACCCGACGCCGAACTTGCGCGTGGCGTCAATCGCGGCGCGCCGAAGCTTCGGATGCGTCGTAAGACCCAGATAATTATTCGAGCTGAGGTTTATGACTTCCTTGCCGTCGAAATTCGCGATCGGCTTTTGCTCGCCTTCCAGAATTTTCAGATTGAAGTAGAGATGCTTGGCTTTGAGGTCTTCGATCGCGTCATGCAGATACTGAAGTTGGGGACGTGCGGCACTGCTCATGATTCCTCCGGCGGATTCGTGGCGCGCTATTTATTTGCGCCGTTGGGATAGAACAGGATTTTACCGGCCAGGCCGGATTCCAGCAGCGAGAAGGCTTGTTCGAATTTTTCGAGGGGCACGCGCTCTTTGAAAAGCGGTTCCAGATTCAGGCGACTGTGTTTCAGCAGCTCGGTCATCTGCACCCATGTCTCGAACATTTTGCGTCCGTAAATTCCTTGCACCGTAGCGCCTTTGAAAATTACATCATTCACCAGATCAAACGTCACGGGATCTTTGGGAATGCCGAGCAACGACGCGCGGCCGCCCTGGCGCAGCATTTCGAAGCCCTGATGAATCGCAGCGGGATGGCCGCTCATTTCCAGCAGCACGTCCGCGCCCGCCCCTTCGGTCGCTTCGCGAACGCGCGCGACGACATTGCCTTCCGCGGGATCCAGAGCTACGTCCGCGCCCATCTTAATGGCCAGCTCCCGCCGATGCGGATTCACTTCAGTGGCAAAAATCATCGCTGCACCGCACGCGCGCGCCACATTGATGGCCATCAAGCCGATTGGCCCGGCGCCGGTCACAACCACGTTCTGCGCGGCGATCTCTCCTGCCAGCACCGTGTGCACCGCATTTCCCAGTGGATCCAGAATCGCGGCGTAGTGTTCAGGAATCGTCGGATCGATTTTCCAGATGTTGCGAATCGGAATGATTACGTACTCGGCGAAGCAGCCGTCCCCGTCAATTCCGATGATCTTCACATTCTGGCAAACGTGCGGCTGCCCCATACGGCAGGGCCGGCAATGCCCGCAATTCACATGCATTTCCGCGCTGACGAAATCGCCCGGCTTCACGGAGGTAACTTCGGACCCCACTTTTTCCACGTGGCCGCAAAATTCGTGGCCAAACGTCATCGGCGGATGAATACGCGACGCGGACCAGCGGTCCCAGCCGTAAATGTGCAGGTCGGTGCCGCAAATCGAAGCCGCGCGCACGCGCACCAGAACTTCGATTGGGCCCGGCGTCGGAATCGGAACGGATTCCAGTTGCGCTCCGCGCTGGGGACGCATCTTGCGCAAAGCTTTCATTGTGGATGTCGGCATCGTGTACGGGCGGAGGTGCAGCAGTCCGCCAAACTTGCGATTTTAGCACACGCTCTGGGGAAGCAAAAATCCGGGGCACTGCGGCGTTGCTTCCGTTACAATCGCGGCGGCTGAAACCGCAACCGCGCCCGTCGGAGGCAAGTTGAGCTTTTCACAGCGATTCGAGGAAATTCGCACCGGATTCGAGCGGCCGTTCTGGGTCGCGAACATCAGCGAGCTTTTCGAGCGCCTTTCCTACTATGCGGCGTTTGCTTCGCTAGCGCGCTATTTGCACGAGACGTTGAATTTTCCCGTGGAGCAGGCTGGCAGCTTGACTGGCCTGTTCGGCGGTCTGGTGTGGTTCCTTGCGGCATTCGGCGGCACGCTCGCGGATCGCCTGGGATTCCGCAGATCGCTTTCGCTCGCGTACTTCATTTTAAGTTGCTCGTACTTTATTTTGGGTTCGCTGGCGTCAAGCTGGATCGCACCCTTGCGCGCCGCGGTTCCACTGGTGGTGTTGGTTACGGTAGTGCTGATGCTTCCGGCGCTGGGAATCGCGCTGGTAAAGCCCTGCGTAGTAGGGACCACCGCGCGTGCCTCGAAGGAAAACGTCCGCTCCATCGGCTATTCGATTTACTACACGCTCGTGAATATCGGCGGAGCGGCAGGGCCTTACGTCGCGTCCTACGTGCACCATCATTTGAGCGTTGAGAATGTGTTTCGTGTGGCCGCGCTGAGTGTGTTCCTTATGTTCATTGGTGTGCTGCTTTTCTTCAGGGAGCCGCGCCGCTCGAACGAAGCGCAAACGGCAAGCCTCGGAGACGCAGCGCGGAATTTTGGCACTGTGTTGCGCAATCCGAAGTTCATGCTGTTCCTGCTGATTTTTTCCGGTTACTGGATCGTGTACTGGCAGGAGTTCATCATCTTGCCGCTGTACGTGCACAATTACATCAACCCGAAGACGGATACCGAGCTGATGCTGGTGACCGGCCCGCTGACGGTGATTGCGCTGCAGATGATCGTGAGCCTGCTGACGCGAAAGATTCCGGCATTTCGCGCCATAACCATCGGAACGCTGATTTCCGCGCTGGCGTGGGTGATTTTGATCGTGCATCCCACGGTTCCAGTGGTAATCGTGACGCTCTTCGCCGTTTCCATCGGCGAAATCGTGCAATCGCCGCGCTACTACGAATATATTTCGCGGCTCGCTCCGCCAGGCCAGCAGGGAACTTACATGGGTTTTGCATTTCTGCCGATTGGAATTGGCTCGCTCATCGGCGGCTGGTTCGGCGGCAGGCTAATCCACCACTTCGGCGAAGTGCAGCAGCGACCGGCACTCATCTGGTGGGCGGTAACGGGAGTCGGCGTGACAACCGCGCTGCTTTTGTGGATTTACGATCGCACGTTGAAGCCAAGCGGGCCCGCAGCGGTCGCAGCGGCGACAAATTCCTAGTTGACCATGCGACGCAGATTTTCCACCGCTTGACGCGCCAGCGTGTACCGCGGCTCAATGCGCAGCGATTCGTTGAAACATTCCCGCGCGCGAGCCAGCATGCCTTTCGCCGCATAAGCGCGGCCCAAATTGAAATACGGAAAATGCCGCGGCTCGTATCGCGGAGCGGCGATGGCGCGTTCGAGCCATGGGATGGCTTCATCGTATTTTTCCAGCTGGATCAGGTACGAGCCGATGTCATTGTAAGGATTGCCGAATTCCGGATCCACTTCGATGGCGCGCTTGCATTCCGCGATCGCATCTTCGATTTTCCCCTGGAAATGATAAGTCCAGCCTAAAAATGTGTGCGCTTCGGCCGTCGGGAAAAGTTCGAGAGAGTTTTTGTATAGTTCGACGGCGTGCTCGTAATCGCCCTCCATCTGCGCGCGATAAGCTTCCTGCAGCAGCGCCCACGCTTGTTCTTGGCGATCCGATGGCATTTTTCACCGACTAAAATTCTGCAGCGCAATTGCATCATGCAGCTGCAGCGTTGCGCGCGCAAAAGTTCGAATGCGTCTCGCCGCTATTTTAGCGCGGAGCGGCGAATCCGGCGGCGAAGCTTCTCCAGCAAAGCCTCGAGTCGCTTGGTGTAACGCACCGGATACACCGCGGTGCGATTGATCTGTCGAAAAGCTTTCGGCAGGCGCGCAAGGCTCGCAAGGCAACGCGCGCGCAATTCAGCAACGGGCTGCGCTGGCGCCACGCGTCGGCCGCCGCGCATCACTTCCACAAGCATCGGCTCGCCGCCATTAGCAGGCTCGCCCTCCAGAGCAATTCGGTCGTGGTGATATTCGCCGGACGGCGCGGAGTAGCGGAACACCTGCTTGCGTCCGGGATACGTGACTTTCGCGGCGCTCAATTTCGCGGCTTCGCGTACTTTACCGCCGCGCTCAACCTCGACCAATTTGTAAATCAAATTCAAATGTGGCGCATCACCGGGCGTCGCAAGCGCTGTGCCGACGCCGAACGCGTCAATCGCGGCGTGTTTCGCCAGCAGTGCCGCGATGCGCGTTTCATCAAGGTCGCCCGACGCAAATATTTTCACGTCCTTCCATCCAACGCGATTCAGCTTGCGCCGCACCCACTGGCTGTCTTTCGCAAGATCGCCGCTATCAAGCCGCACACCGGCCGGCTTGCGATTCATGGCAACGATGCGTTTCACTGCGGTATGCACGTCGTAGGTGTCGAGCAGCAGCACGGCTTGTTCGGGAAACACGTCGAGAAATTGCGCGAACGCTTCCGTCTCGTCCTCATGTGCCATCACCCACGAATGCGCTTGCGTGCCGTAGGTTTTCATGCCGAATTGCTGGCCGGCAAGTACGTTCGATGTGCCCTCACAACCGCCGATGGCCGCCGCACGCGCAGCGAGCAGACTGGCCTGGCTGCCGTGAGCGCGACGGGCACCGAAGTCCACAACCTGGCGGCCCTTGGCGGCGGTGACGACGCGCGCCGCCTTGCTCGCGATCATCGTCTGGTAGCTGAGCGTCGAAAGAAAATACGTCTCCATGATCTGCCCTTCGATAATGGGCGCGACCACGCGCAACATCGGCTCGCCGGGAAATACCAGAGAGCCTTCGGGCATGGCCCACACGTCGCCGGTGAAACGAAATTTCGCCAAGTAGTCGAAAAATTCACCGCGGATATTGCGGAAGACGGGATGTTGCCGCAGGTAGTCAATTTCTTCAGCGGAGAAGCGCACGTTCTCGAGGAAATCCAAAGCCTGCTCGAGTCCGGCTGCCACCAAATAATTTCGGTGCGGCGGAAGGTGGCGCACAAAAAGTTCGAACGTGGCGCGAGCCTCGAAGCGGGTCTGCAGATAACCCGCGGCCATCGTCAACTCATATAAATCGGTTAATAGGCCTGAGCGTTCGAACATTATTCCTCTTCCAGAATCTGCCGGCGCGCCTATCCGCGATCGCGGCGCAGCGTAAGCCCGCCATCAACGGCGATCACCTGCCCAGTGATGTAATTGTCCGGCTCAAGGAAAAAACGCACCGCGCGCGCCACGTCTTCCGGCCGCCCAAAACGAGACACCGCGCCGCTGGCAACGTACCGGTCATATTTTCCGGATTGCACGCTCGCCGTTGCCATGCCTACAGTGGTAGCTCCGGGAGCAACCACGTTCACACGCACGTGATTCCATTGCTGCACCAGAATGCGCGCGGCATGCACCAGCGCTGCTTTCGGCGCCGCATAGTTCAAGCTGGACGGAAAAATTGCGAGAGCTTGCATGGTGGCGAGCGGCACGACGCTGCCCCCACCCGCGCTGCTTTCCATCACCGCCCCAAGTTCTTTAGCCAGCAAAATTGGCCCCACGTAGTTGGATTCCAGCGAGGCAAGTAGAGTTTCACGATTCAGATTTTCGAAAGCCACACGCGCAGGATCGCCGGGGAATATGGCCACGCCCGCGAGCGGGGCGGCAAATTTCTGTACCGCACCGAGATAGGCTTGGCGGACTTCGGCGGAAGCGATGTCGCCCGCAACGAGAGAAAGAGTGCAGCCAAACGAGGATTCCATGGCACCGCGCAGAGCCTCGGCGCGTTCACGATTTGCACGGTAGCCGACGACGAGGTGCGCCCCTTCTCGCGCGAGCAACGCAACAGCAGCCGCGCCCAAGCCCCCCGAGCCGCCGGCGACCACAACCGTCTTACCAGCAAGTGTCTTTTCGGGAAAGTGGTACCGAAACTCGTGGTACTCGCGCGCCTGACCTGCGTCCCAATACTGCGAGGTCATCTGCTCCTCGTTTTACTTCCCTGATTTACCGCATATTTAAGGAACGAAACAGTTTATCTCGCAGATACAGGACAGGATGAAAAGACAAAACCCCCAAGCCTCCGTTCCGTTATCCGGAGCGGGCATGCCTGGGGGTTCGTCGTCAATCCCTGCGCCGGAAAAACTACTTCAGGACGGCGTCTTTGAATGCTTTCGCTGCGCGCAAACGCACAACGGTCTTGGCCTTGATCTTGATGGTCTCGCCTGTGGCTGGATTGCGGCCGAGACGCGCCTTGCGATGCGCCTTGACGGCGCGGCCGATGCCGGGAATCACAAACTTCCCCGCGCTCTTGGCTTCTTTCACAGCCAACTTGAACAGTTCGTCGAAGAAAGCCACGGTCTGCTTCTTGGAAACGGGCTTTTCCGGCGTGCTTACCTTCTCAGTGATGTGCGCAATAATCTTGGACTTGCTCAGCGGATTTGCCATCGAGTTGCGTTTTCCTCCTCAGTTTAAATTGCTTGGCGACCCTGCGGTGCAGGACGCCTTGGGGACTATAGCGACAGTAGCGGCCGAACGCAAGTCAAACCTTCAAAAAAGCCCGATAAAACGGGCCTTTCCTTCGCACGCCATTTTTCCGCAAAAGTTTTACTGCGCGGCGAGTTTCTGGTAGAAGAGCGCGACGGCTTTAATTCCGCCG
This sequence comes from uncultured Acidobacteriota bacterium, assembly GCA_963790855.1. Classification (GTDB taxonomy): domain Bacteria; phylum Acidobacteriota; class Terriglobia; order Acidiferrales; family UBA7541; genus Palsa-295. Next base: position 440,812 of record CAWBPZ010000010.1, on the reverse strand, counting down.
AAATAATTTTCCAGTGCGATGTGTTCGTCAGGTGCGTGCGCATTTTCGTCAGGCAATCCGAAGCCCAGCAGCACGCAAGGAACTTTAAATGTGTCGTGCATCTGCGTTACGAAAGGAATGGAACCGCCCTCGCGGATGAAAACAGCTTTCTTGCCGAAGCCGGACTCGAGCGCGTGAATCGCCGTCTGAAATATCGGATGCGTGTACGGCGCGACCCAGGGCTTGCCCGTGCTCAGCACCTGAAATTTGCAGGTGACGGACTTCGGAAGCAATTTGCGAATGTGCCGCTCGACGAGCCTCGCGATTTTCGCCGGATCCTGATTGGGAACCAGGCGCGTCGAAAGTTTCGCATGCACCTTCGCGGGAATCACAGTTTTCGCGCCTTCGCCCTGATAGCCGCCCCATATTCCGTTGAGCTCAAGCGTGGGCCGAATCCACAGCCGCTCGACAATCGTGAATCCTTTTTCGCCGTCCAGCGCGGGCGCTCCCACCGTCTTGCGAAATTCCTTCTCTTTCCATGGCAAGGAATTCAGGGCTTTGCGTTCCCGCTGAGAAACAGTAGCGACATCGTCGTAAAAACCAGGAACCGTCACGCGGAAATTCTTGTCGTGAAGCTTGGCAATCATTTCCGCAAGAATCGTGATCGGGTTAGGCACCGCGCCGCCGAAAACTCCGGAATGCAAATCCTGCGCCGGACCTGCAACCTCTACCTGGTAATAATTCAGGCCGCGCAGTCCATAAGTGATCGAAGGCACGCCCTTCGCAAGCATCGAGGTATCAGAGACAACCAGCGCGTCCGCCTTCAATCGTTCGCGATTGCGTTGCACAAAATCCCACAGGCTCACGCTGCCAACTTCTTCTTCGCCCTCGATCATCACCTTCACGTTCAGCGGCAATTTGCCCGTCTGGTTTTTCAGGGCTTCCAGCGCCTTAATATGGATATGCACCTGGCCCTTGTCGTCGGCGGTGCCGCGGCCAAAAAGTTTGCCATCGCGCACGGTGGGCTCGAAGGCCGGGGAAGTCCACAGATCCAGCGGCTCGGCCGGTTGCACGTCGTAGTGCCCGTATATAAGGACCGTGGGTTTTCCGGGCGCGTGGAGGGATTCGCCGTACACCAGGGGATGCATCTTCGTCGGCGTGATTTCCACGTTTTCCAGACCGGCAGCGCGTAATTTCTCCGCCACCCAATGTGCGGCTCGTTCGATGTCGGCCTTATGTTCGCTTTTGGTACTGACGCTGGGAATGCGTAGAAACTCTTTCAGCTCATTCAGATGCTCATCGCGCCTAGATTCGATGTGCTCAATAAGGTTCATTTCCAGGGGGCCCCCAAATCATAAGATGGTAACGCCCGCGCCAGCGAATTCCACGGCGCGGCATGATTGCGCATCACTCCTCCGGCACCAAACAAGACTCGCGATTCTACGGAACCTTGTGCGATTTCAGCAAGCTTTTTACGCCCTGCGTTTTTGGAAACTTTCCAGGTGCGCATGGTTGACTCGGTCCCTGCCCCGATGCAGCATATCAGATAACCATGAGCGAAACGCCGAACAGCACGGCCCGCCGCAGTTCCCGCGTCTTCACGCGAATTCCCGTGCGCGCGATGGCCAAAAACAGCGATGGCAAGAAATTCCGCGAGAACAGCCAGACCATCGTCATCAACGCCCATGGTGGCCTGCTTTATCTGCAAGAAACGCTCGCGCTTGGCGCCGAAATCGTGCTGATCAATCCCGTCACCGAAGAAGAGCAAGAATGCCGAGTCGTGTATCTCGGTGACACGTCCGAAAAAGGCACACGTGTCGGGGTGGAATTCCTTTCCCCGAGCCCTCATTTCTGGGGTGTCGATTTTGCTCCGCAAGATTGGCCCGTGCGACCGTCCGCCCAGCCCTCTCGCTAGACAGTTTCAAACCTCACGGTTCACAATTACTTCAACGCAGTTATTCCGCTGGTCCGCAGGAGTGTTCTATCACGCGGGGAGGCACGTTGCAGCGAGTGCGCGAAGCGTCGGCGAGATTGACAGGAACCAATTATGACCGGCGGTCATAATTGCTCTGATGCAAAACTACCACGTCATGGTTTCGCAGCGGGAAGAGCGTCGTAGGTGGCGAGGTCCACTTCTTTCCATTTTCCGTCGATGATTTCTTTGCGAATCTCCGCGGCGGTTTTGCCTTGCTGCGATTCAGTGTAGGTGAAGGCTCCTTCTTTCTTGCAGAGGATGCAATGCGCGCCGTGCAAATCGGTGAAGCAATCCAGCAGGCTGTTGTGTCCCACTTCTTTGTCGCAGCCGCAATAGCACGGCTCCTGATACAGCACCGGTTTCACTTTCGCGGCGAGCGCGTAAATGTTGCGAGTTTGCGCGTCCTTGAATTGCGCCGGATCCAGTGTGTCGGGAAGCGCGCCTTTGGGCGGTTCGGCGTGATACGCGGGCACTGAAGTCTTCAGAAACTTGGCGGCGGGGTTTGGAGCCGGAGTTGGAGACGATTGCGACGCTTGGCTGGATGAATTCTGCGCGCGCAGCGGCGCGGCGCCTAATCCAGCCAACGCGACAGATGCAATTGCTGCCAGAATCACGGTTCTTCGGAGCATCGCGGAATCTCCCCCGTCGGCTGCCCGATTATTTCCACCGCGGGCAGCAGCGATTTCCATCGCTAGAATCTTATCATTCCTGGAGCCCATTGCAGTGTGCGTTGCAGGGCATTGATTGTCATCAAATGCGGCGTAAGTTAGGATGGAGCAAGCAACCGAATACGGAGGGGTAGGAAAGCGGTTGACTCCGGCGGTCTTGAAAACCGTTAGGCCCGAAAGGGTCTCGTGGGTTCGAATCCCACCCCCTCCGCCATTCTTTGTGTTTTGTTTTCTTTTGGTTCACAGGCTCCGGGGTTCCGTGTACCTCTAGCGTACCCTTCGTCTCCAGAAGCACAACCGGATCCTTCGCCCATGCCCCTCGAATATCGGCCTCGGCCTCTGCCTGCTCCTGACGTTCACGGACCCATGGCGAATAGTGCTTCTCGGTAACTCTGATGCTTGTGTGGCCGAGCAGGATCGAGACGCGCTCAAGCGGCACGCCATCGAGAAAAAGTTCGACAGCGAAGGTATCTCGGAACCGATGGGCGTGACCGCTCGCCACTTTCGCATCTTCGAACAATGTTCGGAGGCGCGCCTGCCAGTCGGTCACGGCGGTCTTCAGTTTGCAGCTGCCCGTCCAGAACCAATGCCGATCACTTTTCTTCGCGAGCGCATCTAGCTCCTTCGTCACAAAGTCCGGCACGGGACAGTGCACATGCGTGCCTGTTTTCTGGGTATATAAACGCACCCTGCCCTCCGCGAACCGTTCGAGCGAGCAGCTCACCGCAACACCGATCCGCAGCCCCGTGTAGCGAAGCAGAAGCACCAGAGTGCGAAGACGCCGAGCGTTATCCCTCATTTAACGGCGTGCAACAGAGAAGAGAGTCTCCTTATTCCCCGAGACGATTTTGCATTTTATAACCACCGTAGAAACAGTGACTTACTAATTCTCTTCATGGAGAAGCTTCTTGGAGTTAATTCGTAAAATGCGCATTTAATGTGTACAAGTAATATTTAATGTGCTCGCGGGTCGTTTGATTGGAAGGACTGAGCGAATTCGCGCGGGATCAATCGGGCAATTTGTATAGGGGTGTGCCCCAGGCTGGCTGAAAAAAATAAATGTGAACAATCGGGAGTTCTCGAAGGACGACGGGCCGGGAAGTAGAGAGGAAAGGCTTGACAACATATATTGTATTTTATATACATAGCGTAACTCTTGGGCACTGACTGCTTAGCTCGGTGCTTTTCGATTTAGTTGGGCTGTAGCTAGCGGCTTTGCAGACACGCCGGGGGAATCTGTCGAATCCGGAGGGCGTGATGTGTAAGGGAATGCGCTGCGTTGTCGTAGCACTCTCGATCCTCGTTTCCTTCCTGTTCAACCCAAACCAAATGCGAGCGCAGGTTCGGACGACCGGACAATTGTCCGGCACCGTACTGGATTCCTCGGGCGCGGTAGTTCCTGGTGCCACCCTCACGGCTTCGCAGGTCTCCACGGGCTTCAGCCAAGTGGTGACGGCGAACGAATCGGGCGAGTATGTGTTTCCGGCGTTGCAGCCGGGAACGTATCAATTGAAAGCATCCGCGAAAGGCTTCAGCGACACAGTGACTGACAACGTGGTGGTGACTGCGGCGCATACAACCGATCTGCGTGTGCAGCTGAAGATAGGAACCTCGACCGAAACAGTGCAAGTGACGACGACGGGAGAAGTTCTGGAAACTACGAGCAACACGCTCACGTCGACGATTAGTCCCGAGGACATTCAGAACCTGCCGTTGTCTGGGCGGGACGTGCTGCCGTTTGCGCAGCTGGTGCCGGGCGCGCAGAGCGGCGGCGATCAGCGATTCACGACGTACAATGCGCTGCCGAATGCGGCGGTCAGCATCACGGTGGACGGAGTGGACGATAACTTCCAACGCTATCGGAGTTCGACGACCGGTTTTTACACCGCGGCCCCGCTGCGACTGGGCGCGTTTGATGAAGTGACCGTGTCGACAGACAGCCTGACGGCGGATGCGGGCGCGGAAGGATCCGTGCAGTTGCGATTTGTGACCAAGCGCGGGACGAACCATTTCCATGGGTCGGCCTTCTGGCAGGCGCAGAACAGCGCGTTCAACGCGAACACGTACACGAATAACGCATTGGGAATAGCGCGGCCGGCTTTTCACCTGAATGACTATGGCGGGAGCATAGGCGGACCGATCTGGAAGGACAAAATTTTCTTCTTCGTTAACTATGAGGAGGAAGACAATCCGTTTTCGAGCACGACTTCTCTGCTGATTCCGACGCAGACGGCGCAGACGGGCGTGTTCAACTATATTGGAACGGACAATGCGCCGCACACCGTGAACTTGCTGAATCTGGCGGCCGCGAACGGATTTCCGGCAATTCCTGACCCAACTGTGGGCGGCATATTCACGCAGATCAACGGCTTCTCGCAGAATCAGACACTGACGCCGGTTGAGGGCCTGCCGTACATGACGCAATTCAGTTTTTCGCAGAAGCAGAGCAACACCAACCGGTATCCAACGGCGCGGTTGGACTTCCAGGCCACGCCGAAAATAGCGATACATGGCTCGTGGGACTTGTATTGGCGGAACATCGCGAACACGGAACCTTACCCGGGGGACACGCACGTCAACAATGGATTCAAATCTACTTACTACACCGGAATGTTGGGATTCGACTGGACAATCACACCGCGTGTGGTGAACCAATTCAATTTTGGAGTGTTGAGCACGGTGGAGGAATTCAATCCCGGGAACAACTTTAACGAGTTTGAGGGTCAGGGAAACATACAAGTGATAGCGCCGCAGCTGGCTGCCGGACAGGGCGCGCTGTTCCAACCGATCATTCCGAGTTTTATTTTTCCGCTGCCGAGGAACAATCCGCTATGGACGTTCTACGACAACGTCACATGGACTCGCGGCAACCACACGTTCACGTTTGGCGGAGACCTGCGAATTTCGACAATGCGTGAGTTGGAGTCCGATCCGCCGCCGGCCTACAACTTGGGATTGAGCAGCTTGGATCCGGCGCTGAGCATGTTCACGCCGGCCAATTTTCCAGCGATCAATACCGCAACGGACTTGCTGAACGCGCAAGCTTTTTACGCGACGATTGTCGGGCGGCTCAACAACGTGCAGGGTGCGAATTACGTTGATGGGACCACGAAGCAGTACCAAGTGGCGGGAGCGCTGAACTATCGCGAAAAGCAAACGGTGGGCGGAATTTACATGCAGGATGCCTACCGCATCACTCCGCACTTCGCGCTGAACTACGGTTTCCGCTGGCAATTTTCGGGAGCGATTTACAATACGAATAATTTCAACGCAAACCCGACGATCTCGGCTCTCTATGGTCCTTCGACGCAGCTATTCCAACCGGGCCAGCTCAATGGAGACCTGAATCCTCAGATCAACCTGAGGCCGGCGCCCTACTCGGGTGACTACAAGCAGCCGGCACCGAACATTGGATTTGCGTGGAATCCGACGTGGACCGACGGCTTTCTGGGCAAGCTGGCTGGCGGCGGAAATCTGGTGATCCGCGGCGGAGCCAGGGTTAGCCACTACGACGAAGGCTGGGTCACATTCGAACAGGCTACGATCTTTGGCAATCCCGGCGCGCAGCAGACGGTGTTTCTGAATCCAGGGTTTGCTACAGGCCAGTACACGCCGGGATCTTTGAGCCTGGCTGATACGATCACGCCCAACGGACTTCCGCCGACGTTTAATTTTCCATTTCCGATGTCGTTGTTCACTTTCGGAAGCCAGCCCTTTGCCACCGTGGACCCGAAGATACGATCACCTTACGTGGAGAGCTGGAACGTGGGCATCCAGAGAAAACTGCCGAGCGGCACGGTATTGGAAGTGAACTACGTGGGGAACCATTCCGTGCACATGTGGCAGAACTACGACTTGAACGAGGTGAACATTTTCGAGAACGGTTTCTTGAATGAATTCAAGAACGCGCAAACGAACCTGGCGATCAACGGCGGCAACTCCTTCGGAGACAACACGGGAAGGCCAGGACTGGTACCGCTGCCGATATTTGAGGCTGCGTTTGGGGGCACGGGCGCTGCGCAACCTTCCCCTTCGCTGTTGAACTCCAGTTTCACAAACCCGAACTACATTGCCCTGCTTCAGCAAGGCCAGGCCGGAGCGATGGGTTACCAGCTGGCGTCCACGGCGAGTTATCTGTGTAATATGGTTGGCGGAACCGCGTTTACGCCTTGCAACGGTTATGGAGCTGGGCAGTACCCGATCAACTTCTTTCAGTTGAATCCATATGCGGCGGGCGTGCCGTTGATACAGCTCTCCGATCCAGGCAGCGAATCGTATAACGGGCTGCAAGTTCAGGTGAAGCACCCGGTTGGACACGGGCTGATGCTCATGGCCAACTACACTTACAGCCACTCGTTCACGAACCGCTATATCGGGGATTACTATACCGCGGACGCAGAGCTGGGAAATTACACCACCCTGCGTGATCCTCGGCTCAACCGCGTGCCTTCGCCGTACGATTTGCGTAACGCGTTCCGCGTATACGCAACGTATGATCTGCCGTTCGGAACGGGGCAGCAGTTCAAGTCGGGCAGCTCGATCGTCAATCACATCATCGGCAACTGGACGGTGGGAACGATCTTGACGGCGCAATCTGGCCGGAATTTTAAGTTCTTAGGCGGCTACAACAGTTACAACTACTACAGCTCGTTCTTCAATATACCAGACGCATCGGACTCCGGAGTGGTTCTCAACGGCGTCACGCGGAGCCAACTGCAAAGCAACGTCGGTGTGTTCAAGGGACCCACACCGGGCGAGCCCGTTGTTTTCCTGAATCCGAGCCTCTTCGCGGGTGGGAATCAACCCGTGCTTCCGCAGACAACACCTGGTCAGCTGGGGAATTTCATGTTTCTGACCGGACCGATGTTTGTGAACACCGACATATCGATCATCAAGGCGATTCCGATCCACGAGCAAATACGATTTAACATCTACGCGGAGATGATTAACGCCTTCAACCACACGAATTGGAACATCACGGATAATTTTTCGGGCAGCACGAACAATCCAGCGCAGTACGTAAACGTCACGAGCTCGACGTACACGGCTGCGAGCATCGCGAATCCCGGCAACGGAGCGGGAGGAGCGCGGAGCATTCAGTTCCGCTTGCAATTGATGTTCTAGGCGCGGGCGCGACCTGCTCAGACTTGGGAGATTGCAAACCCAGCAAGAAAGGATTTTCTTTCTTCCGTGGGTTTTTTTGTGGGAGGCTGCGGACGCTCGAGTGGACCGTGCGGCCTAGCTATAGGCGGTGCACGAGTTTCTTAGCATGGTTCACGAGGAGCAGGGGCGAACGAACGATGCCATTACTGAGTTACAGAAAGCGATCGATCTGTCCGGCGGGTAATATAGCCTCTGCTCGCTCGGCCACGTCTATGCCAGTGTGGGGCGGCGTACTCGAGCCGAGGGGGCCGACATTGTTATGCAATCACGTGAAGTACTAACCCGGAATATGTCGGGTTAGGTGATTTCGCAGGAGTTCCGTCTTCAGACATAGTGCACATGCACTAAGCCCCAAACTGCCGCAGGTGATGGTCCAGATGTTGATACATCAACGCCGCCCATTCCTCCGGAGTCAGCGGCCCGAAAAAGAAGTGCGGATGCTTCGTGCATGCCCCAGGCCCACCCGCTGCAAAGCGGTCAATGAATTCGCGTAGCCGTTGCCTCTCGACCACCAAGTCCCGTTCATCACTCACCACCAAGCTCTTGTCCGTCCCCACATTGCGGGGCATCGGTTTCTCATTCACGATCATAGACTTCTTCGCGAACCGGCCCAGCAGCCGCCCAAACAATATTCGCCGCGGAGTGCTCTCCCCCACCGCCATCTTCATTGCCGCGGAGCAATGCGCCAGGGTCTGCGCTGGATTCATCTTGCCCCACAGCCGATCGCTATCCGGCCTCAGCTGTGCCATCCGTTCCTTCACCTCTTCCACCGTGGACGTTTGAAAGAGATTTTTCATTCATTAGCTCCTTGCGGCACACTCCACCCTCCGCGAAATCCCGAAGCTTGTGGTGCTTGCCACCGGCTAATGTATCTCCCGCCGCGTGGTCAGCTAGAACAATCCGGAACGCCATAGTCTCGAAGTATAAATCAACCGCGCCGGCGTGGCCGGTTCCACATGCTTGATTAACGCCCTGCTCGGACAAGTGAAATGCTACTTCACATCCCCGGTAACTAATCGGGCACTGCAGCAGTATTTCCTGCTCCATCACTGCAAATCAACGTGTGCGTTGTGCTTGGGCTATTGAAGTTTGCCGAAGCGGGGTTAGATGAACGTCTCATGCCGACTGATTCCGTCATCGAGGAGCGGCTCGCATAACAAGGGCAGGTCGGAATCGGCGTGCACGTGCCAAATGCGCCAGAGCCTCAATCGCTGCTCGTCATTCGATCTTGGAACGAGAACTTGGACTCGACCTCGAACGGTTTTCCGTCTAGCTCGGCGTAGGGATAGATAAAGTAGTTGAGCGGATCACCCTGCTGCGGTGGGTCGAGGCGGATGTCTCGTCCGACAGTAAACTGGAGGCGATTGTCGTCATGCGCACCGAAGAAATAGTTCCTCTTCTCTGGATGCTTCCAGGCTTCAGACGCGTCAACCGGTATCCAACCGTAGGGCTCGACATAGAACTGCGCCCAACAGTGATAGCCGGGTATAGACCCACCGTGCGTATCGATCGGTAGCGGAAAACCAATCTCGAAGCGCGCAGGAATTCCGGCCGCCCGCATCATGCCGATCAACAGCGAATGGAAATCCGTGCAGTTGCCACGCTTGGAAGTGCAGGCCCATATGGCGTCCCCGTTGCCCCAACCGGTGCCCGACTTGTCGTAGCGCATTGTGGCGACGACGTAATTGTAGATTGCTCGCGCTTTCTCCAAGGAGTCTTGGCTCCCGCGCGTCGCCTGCGCAGACAGGTCCGCGATGGCTCCCTGGAGAGGCACGCGGCGGTCCGGTTGAAGGAAGCGCTGAAGGCCTGACGGATTTGCTCCAGCCGATGGCGCGCTGGATGGGTGGGCGTCGAAGTCGACGCGGTGCTCTTGGCGGGTCACTTGAAAGCTCATGCGTACTTCTTTAAGCGAGCTCACCAGTCCTGCCGGAACTTGCACATAAAGGTACTCATTGCCGTACTCCGGATCGTGATGCGTCGTATAAGGGAAAGGAGATTCGATCTTCAGACCGCTGATCGTCTGATATGAATCCGATTGCGGCAGCGGGATCCAAACCGTTAAAGTCTTGGAGCTTGGCGGCAAGACAGGAATGCTGGCGAGATAAGTAAATTCGAAGTTGCGAGCGGAGGCATTTATCTGCGACCGAACAGGCGCCCCGAGAACAGCGAGCGCCAACGTAAAAATAAATCCCTGATCAATCGTCCTGCGAGAAAGCATTGGCGGAAACCTCCCCCGGGCAATCTACAATCCGGCCTGGTACTAGCCAAGGAAATCGGTGAGGTGGACTTTGAGAGAAACTTTGCCAGCGGGACCCGCGGTTAGCGGGCTGTTCAAGTAAAGCCGTTGGAAGGTCGCAACAACATGGAGAACTCTACCAGCGTCGGGTTGTTCAGTTTCAAGTGCTTCTCTAACTTGGTGCACAAATCAAATCGCACAGGTACTCGGCTGATTCCCATGACTGCGTTCGCAGCCGAATTACCGCCAAGATTCCAGATAGCGCCAGGACAGAACGGATTGCCCCGCGATTCAGCCTACGTAAAGAAAACGCCGTTTTTCTCGCGTCCTAGCACAGAAACCAGATTCGCTCTAGGATCGGGTGGCGTTTCTGACTCGAAGTGAAAGCCGGGCTCATCGGCCGACCACTTGATCGTGGCTCCCGTGCTGAGGAACGAACCCTTGAACCTCTGCACAGTATTGTCAATGTCTGCCATCGTGACGATTCCCTTCCATTCCACGTCGAACGAAACGGTAGCGCGGATGGGGGCGACAGGTGGAATCGCCGGATACATGAAGGCCGGGCCGTCAAGAAGCCCCAGCCCTTGGGTCACTGAGTTGGCGAGGTCATGGTCATCGTAGACGTGCAAGTCTTTGACGCACAGGCGGGCACATCCCGAGTCGAAGTCAACCTCGAGGGCGTCGGGTTCGACTTGCACCATCCAGAACACGTCGTTCGAGTCGATGTGTACGTTGAAGTCGTGAATTTGTGCAGTGACGGGGAGGGTGGGCGTTCCAACTGGAACGGTGTACAGGTCAAGTCAAACGAAGGCGAATGTACCCCTGTGGGGCTGACCGTCAATATCGATGAACTTGCCACGGGCAAAGCCCATGTCCGCTCGGAACGCTAGCGCCGTGGGGACGCTCGTAGAGGTGTTGGTTCCGGTGCCGCCCCCTTGGATGTGGGTCAGACCCACCAACCCGTCGAAGTCGGTGATCTGCGACGGGTCGCTGATGTCGGCTAGCGCGGTTGTGGGACTTAGCGGGTTATGGTGTACGGGGACGCCAAAGGGCTTATACGGGGCGCCGCCCCCAGGAATCGGTTTGAGCCTAGGGCCTCGGCATCCCATATGGTCATCATCGTCGCCGGCATAGGCCGGGTTTGCACGCAAAAGGCCCGTTCCGAGGGCTGCGCCAGCCGCTCCACGAATTAGATTGCGACGGCTCACCCAATTCTGCCCAAGTTTTTTCCAAGAAATAGGGTCTTGTTTGTTCATTGTCGTTCTCCTTCGAGGCGGTCGCAGCGCACACCAAAGATATGTGCCGACCGGCGGATGAGGGCCCGGGGTTCCGAAAATGTCTGACGAAAAACCATGGGAAAAAACAATGGGAACGGAAAATTGTAAAACCTGGGGTCACTCTGCTCCTTACTCTCACGGCAAGTCAAGTAGTAATTTAGTGAACGAGAGTGAAGGCGTGCATTTATGAAAAGCGAATGCAGGGCACCAATGGGTACGACACGAAGCCAATACGCGCTACAGACTTGTTGCGTACCCGTATGCTCATCATCGCCGCAACCGAGGCAGATGCCGAATACGATGAGCTCAACGATCTCGGCTTCGTGATTGTGTCGGGGACTAGCTTAGTAAGCGACCTTGTATATTCCGTACCTGCCGATGACAAAGGGCTAAATCGTTGGTCACTCTCAAGGTCGGGCCGCAAAATCCATCTCAAGTCCTTCCATCTGATTAACGCGGTGGTCTCAATGGGTCGACGCAACACTAGGTTAGAACACCGCTGGCATGGAAGACAAAAGCCAAAACCGCTCACGAGGGTTAGACCAGCAGGAACGCTGCCCTGGTTAAGTTTTGTCCAAGCGAAGCCAAACAGATGGTTCTCCCGCGCAAGCTTTGTCGAGTCAACGTGCTGGATGGTGTTGCGTCGACCGTCTGAGCTGGCAGCCCTCACCGGAGAACTGAAGGGTTACTTGAAATGGACGGTTACGCGACTACTCAGGACTTTGCGGGGCTAATGAAAGCAGCCAAACCAGTTTCAGCGCATTCCGAAAGCTTCAACCGGAAGGGGAGTGTCGATGTTTTCCATCTGGGAAAACGCACGATTGAAGAAGTCGATCGGCATGGTTAGCTATTTTCGCATTGTCCTAGCTCTATGTGGATTCCCAATCACCGCGCTCGCCCAAACTATTTCTCCGACTCAGAGCGCACCAGCGCCGGCGCGTCCCTGCAAGAATTCGATCTAGCGCCGCGCTCTTCAGCGAGCACCGGTGCTTCGGGCCTTTTGCAGAGACAGACTCAGCACGGTGTATACTCTTGTGAGCTGGGGCGGCCAACCCGGAAATGTCCTCGAAGACCTGCGTCACGCCGCCGAGGAGCATGATGACGCGCTCCACTTTGTTCCATGTGCTCGTTGCCACGGCTTTTTCTGTGCTGCTCCTCTGTCCGGCGCTCGCGCGTCAGGGTACCAAGATGGACCCCGACGCGAAACCTTCGACGATCGAGGGCACCGTTCGGGACCTTGCTTGTCCCGTCCAAAATCCGGCTGGGACCGCCACCAGCTTCAGTTTGAAGTGCACCCTGGATTGCGTTAAGCACGGCTCACCGATCATCATCCTCACCAAGGCTGGGCTGATCTATTTCCCAATCTCTGGGGACATGCCCGATACCGACCAGCGTGAAAAGATGATGCCGTTTGTAGGAAAGTATGTGCAGGCAACCGGCCCCGTGTTCGTGCGAAATGGAACTCACGCAATCGCAATCACACAAATCAAGGAACTGAAGAGCGTTCACTTGGACACGGATGCTCGCTGAGCCTCCAAGTACCGCCGCCCAACCCTTTCGGCAATCACCTGGAACTATTCGCCAATCAGGGCGCCAACCACGCTCCTTCCCAGCGCCCCCTCGATTCCTTCGAATCTGTAGGGCGGAAGCCCAGGTCTCAGGGTCCGTTTGCAGACCCTGCGATTAAGTCAACGTAGTGTCATAGCTTGCAGAATCGTCCCGAGCTGTATGGAAGTGGACGAATAACCCTCTAACCGGTCACGTGAATTCTGGCCCGACATCACTGCTCCCTTACCCGCATCCTAGGCGGTGCTAACGGTCCAACTGAATTTCACCGCATCGTGTACCTGCCGTGTACCTCAGTTCGGAATTTGCCCCAGTTTTATCGGTTCTGCCGGAACGTAGAATCAATAACTTACGAAGACTCACCGGACGGAGATGGTCCGAATCCCACCCCTCCGCCATTCTTTGTGTTTTCTTTTCGTTCACGGGTTCCGTCGTTCCGTGTGCCTCTAGCGTACTCTTCGTCTCGAGAAGCACGACAGGATCCTTCGTCCAGGTACGTCGAATAGCTAGAAGATTTAAGCTCTTAACTCACCCGGCTGATCGTCAAATATCTTGGGGGATAAGCGCACGAGGGACACATCTTTGTTCTAGAGGACCAGACAACTAACTTCAATACAAGTGAGTAATATACGAGACATACATCTTGACATTTTTGAATAGGTCTTGTATATTGTGCATCGTGTTAGAGCTTACAGAGATTGGAGCCGCTATCGCCGCTAGGCGCAAAGACTTGGGTCTCAGCCAATCCGAATTGTCCAGCAAAGCCAGGATCAGTCGATCGACTTTAAATGCGTTGGAGAACGGTCGCATCGGAGAGCTCGGTCTATCGAAGATCACCAGAGTTCTGTCGGCCCTGAACCTAGAATTGAAACTGCATGAAGGAAATCTTCACAGACCGACTTTGCAAGAGCTGTTAGAAGAGGATCGCAATGATAAAAGTCTGGACAGACAGCGCTGAGGCCGGGCTCCTAGACAGGAAGGGCGACCGCGGTAGCGCGTTCAGCTATCTGCCCGAAACGCCGAAACAACGGAGTGTGTCGCTTACTATGCCTGTTCAACTCTCCTCTTACGATATGCAGTTTGGACTTCCTCCAATTTTTGACATGAACCTCCCAGAGGGAGCGCTGCGAGAACGTCTTAGATTGGCATTTGCGAAAGCCATTGGAACATTTGATGATTTCGATGTGTTGGGCATTGTTGGCCGCTCACAGGTAGGACGAATTCGATACACTGGGGAGAAGGAAAAGCTAAGCGAGGACGTGCCATTCCAATCGGTAGACGAAATCCTCGAAAGCGGGCGCGGCGGGCAACTATATGGCTACTTAATTGACAAATTTGCGAGATACTCGGGGATTAGCGGCGTCCAACCTAAGGTATTTGTCCGAGATGAGAAATCATCTGAGAGTCTTTCACGCGACAGGCTTTCGCCGACCTACCTTGGAGCGACACACATTGTCAAATTCTGGGAACCGAATGCATTCCCTCAGTTGGCGGCCAACGAGCATTTTTGTCTAACGGTTGCAAAACGTTGTGGTTTGGACGTACCTCGATTCAGACTAGCGGAAGACGGCACGGCGTTAGTGATCGATCGTTTCGATCTGCGCCCCGATGGGTCATATCGAGGATTCGAAGATTTCTGTGTGTTGAACGGAAAACAAACTGCTGATAAATATTTTGGCAGCTACGAATCGGCCGTAATTAAACGCTTTCAGCAGTTTTCACATTCGACCGATGCCGTTTCAGAAGTAGAAGACCTTTTCACTCTGATCACCTTGAATTGTGTTCTTCGGAATGGTGATGCTCATCTCAAGAATTTCGGAGTGTTGTATGACGACGTCCTAGAGGAGCCCCGCCTTGCTCCTGTCTACGATCTCGTTACAACGAGCATCTACCTGCCCCAAGACGCCATGGCGCTCACGCTTAACGGAACAAAAAACTGGCCTGATGCAAAAGCGCTGATGCGCGTCGGAGAAACGCGCGTTGGATCCCCTGCTAAAATTCGAGAGATTTTTGAGCATATCTCCGATGCATTGTCTCCCACCATTATGGAAATCCGTTCGTATATTCGGGAGCATCCAGATTTCAAAGAGGTAGGAGAGCGGATGCTTCAAGAATGGGAAGAGGGTCGGATTCGTTCACTTACGTGAAACAATGATTACGTCGGGAGTGCGATGGGTCACGCGGAATTCCACGATACCGCGTACCCGCCGTGTACCTCGGTTCGGGCTTTGTCTCGGTTTTGTCGGTTCTGTCGGAATGCAGAATCAATAACTTACGAAGATTCAATGGGCGGAGATGGTCCAAATCCCACCCCCTCCGCCAGCCAGTCTTGGGAATTGTCTCAGTTCCCAGCATGCCTGCGGAAACCTTAATGCTCGGCCCCAATCGTATGGAATTCGCCACGCGTGCTTTCTCTCTGTCCGGCAACAGTCCGGGAAATGTCCAACCTGATCGGGACATTCTCCGACACTAATCGCGAGGTGCACTTCCTTACGGCTCCTCTCGGAATAGATCGCCAGTGTTATGTTGATATTTGCCGTGAGTAAAGGCGGCACTGAGGTACCAAACGATCCCGGTCGGCGCATTCGAACTGTGCCTTGCCCAAGAATAGATGTTTTTGAGCACGCGTTCGGTAATGAAGTAGTATTGTCGCAACGGCCATAACCTGCAACACCTTGGGACCTGTGCAATTGGAATCGTGGGTGCTACTCCATGAGACTGAGGTCCGTGATTTTTATCCTTGCGATTTCTTTGCTCGTGCTTTGTACACCCCATGAATTGAATGCGCAGACGACAACTTCGGGCGGATTAACGGGAGTGGTGAGCGATCCGAGCGAGGCGGTAGTGCCGGATGCGCGGGTTGAAATCCGGGACAGCTCCAAGGGCACGGTGCAAAGCGCAAAGACCGATCGCGATGGCGTGTATCGCTTCTACTTTCTGACTCCTAGCAGATATACCGTGACGGTTACTCACGACCGGTTTCGCAAGGTAAGCCGAACCGTGAACGTTCTGCTGGGGCCCCCTGGCACACTGAACGTGGCGCTCGAAATTGAAACGAGCAGCACAGCGATACGGGTGACGGGCGAGGCTCCACTGGTGCAGGCCGAAAATGGCGACGTGGCTACCACTCTGAATCAGAAGCAAATCAGCGAGGTGCCAAATCCCGGGAACGATCTTACGTATATTGCGCAGATCGCACCGGGGGCCGTCATGAACACGGATACGATTGGGCTCGGCTACCTGGGGAACGTATCCATCTTAGGAATGCCCGGTACGTCCAATTTGTTTACCTTGAACGGAATGAATAACAACAATGCGCAACAGAACACGAACAACAGCGGCGCGCTGGGAATGATGCTGGGGCAGAACGAGGTGCAAGAGGCGACTGTGGTGAGCAACGGGTATTCGGCGCAATTCAGCGGAGCGGCAGGCGCGAACATCAGCTACATCACAAAGTCCGGAGGGAATGATTTTCACGGCAATGCGTCGTACTACTGGAATGGACGCGCGCTGAATGCAAACGACTGGATTGACAATGCCGAGGGAAATCCCCGGCCTTTCGATATCGCGAACCAGTGGGCTGGCTCGCTGGGCGGCCCGATCATCAAGAACAAGTTGTTTTTCTTTTTCGACACCGAGGGAATGCATTTGGTGCTTCCGTCGCCCACCTACGTGATCCTGCCGAGCGCGCTGTTTGAAGCCGCGACCATTAAAAATATTGATTCGGTGTTTGGAAACATGTCGGCTTCGCATCAGTTCTACGACCAGATATTCGATTTGTATAACGGCACACCGGGAGCGAGTGGGGCGACGCCCGGCAATTTTTTCGACCCATTGGGGTGTAACGGATGGACGAATCCAAACGATCCGAATGGACTGGGCGTTAAGGACGCTTGCGCAATACATTTTTTTGAAAATTTGTACCACCCTGCCAGCGAGTCAATCGTATCGGGCCGCGTGGATTGGAACGTGGGTGCGGCCGACCGCGTGTTCCTATTGCTGCAATACGATCACGGCCAGCGCGCCTCGTACCTGGATCCAATCAGCACAGCCTTCAATGCCTACACGAACGTGCCGTGGTGGGATGGCCAGCTGAGCGAGACGCATGCGCTGGGCGCTGCTGCGGCAAATCAATTCTTGATGGGCGGCACGTACATTAATCAAGTGACCAGCGTGGCGAATCCCGCGCAGACGCAGTCGCTATTTCCCACCGTGCTGTCGTGGGGCAACGCAGGCTCCGATTTCTCTAACCTGGGCGGAATGGATTTTCTGTATGCGCAACCGGCCGGCTCGCGAACAACGACCTACCAGATATCGGACGACCTGGTGGAGACCATTGGCAAACACAAGCTGGGCGTGGGGCTCAACTTCTTGCGCACGGATTTCTCGGGCGACGGTTTCAACTTCAGCGGCACCGGGCAAATTGCTCCGCAAACGATGGGCGCGTTTTTTTTCGGGGGAGTAAATCCAGCCAACCCGAATACGGACTTCACGAATCTGTATCAGAATTTTCCGGCGGTCGTATGGAACCGCCTCGCTTTCTATACGCTGGGAGCATACGCACAAGACGAATGGCACGCGCGCAGCAATCTGACGCTCACGTTTGCGCTGCGCGGGGAACATCAATCCAATCCTGTTTGTGCAAACGAATGCTTCGCGCGACTCACTGGCCCATTCGATTCGGTCAACCACGACGTGAGCCAGGCTTACAATCAAGCGATCCTGGTCCGACAGAAACAAGCTTTCACGAATACCGACGCTATCGTGTGGTCGCCGCGATTCAGTTTTGCCTGGCAGCCCTTCGGCGTCGCTCACAACACAGTGGTGCGCGGCGGGATCGGGATTTTCTACGATCCCATCCCGGGCGTGCTGGGCACAACATTTGCTTATAACCCGCCGCAGGTGAATTCCTACGCCATCGCGGGCTATCCGCTGGCACCGAATGAAGAGAATAGCCTCAAGCAGAATGTAATTGCGTCGAATGCAGCTTTTACCGAGGGCTTCCAGGCGGGAGCA
Source organism: uncultured Acidobacteriota bacterium (assembly GCA_963790855.1). Classification (GTDB taxonomy): domain Bacteria; phylum Acidobacteriota; class Terriglobia; order Acidiferrales; family UBA7541; genus Palsa-295. Next base: position 422,932 of record CAWBPZ010000010.1, on the reverse strand, counting down.
ACTCTGGCGGATCTGCGCGCCGGCAACCCTAACTTCACCCCTCCGGCCATTCAGGCGTTACCGACCACACTGCACTCGCCGCAATATCAAAAGTGGAGTTTGCAGGTGCAACAAAATTTCGGCGCAGCCACTTCCTTGACGGTTGGTTATTTCGGCAATCATGGCATTCACGAATTCGTGCAGGACATCAACGCGAACGGGCATAATTTTGGCCCTTATCCCGACCAGCCGTGCGGCAGCCCCGCCGTAGCGCCTTGTTATGACTCGCGCTTTGACCAGGTTTCGCAGTATGCATCCGACGCCATTTCGAATTACAACGGGATGGTGGTGTCATTCGAAAAGCGAATTAACCGATGGGGCAGCGGGATACTGCAGATCAATTACACCTACGGGCACGCGCTGGATGAGATTTCGAACGGCGGCGTCGGGCAGTTTGCGTTCGGCAGTTCCCTCTACCCGCAAAATGGCAACGATCTTCGCGGCAGTTACGGGCCGGCGGATTACGACGTCCGGAATTCGCTCAACGCCAATTATGTCTGGCAGATTCCATTGAAAGCAGTGCTGCACGGCCGTGGCCCGGAGTGGCTGGCGAGCGGGTGGCAAGTGTCCGGAACTGTGCTGGCGCGCACTGGTTTTCCATACACAGCCGTTGACTTTGCCGCGAGCGGGATCTTGGCTCAGGATAATGTTGTCGGTCCAATTTATTCTGTGCCGGTCGCTCCCCTTGCGTTTTCGGGACCATGCGGTGAAGGCGCGGCCGTTCCGGCGTCGCGGGTTCCCTGCCTGCCCGCACAGGTGCAGGCGAATGGAGCACCGAGTCCCGGCGCGTTATTTATCCAGAGCGGATGCGAGACGGGATTCAATGCTGGAACTCTACCGGGGCCGAACGGTCCCTGCAGCGGCGCGAGCGTGGCATTTGCGCAAGGGCGCAACCATTTTCGCGGGCCGGGTTATGTGACGACCGATCTGGCGGTAATGAAGAACACGAACGTCCCGCATTGGGAGAATGTCGTATTTGCGTTTGGCTTGCAATTTTTCAACCTCTTCAATCACGCGAATTTCGGATTCCCCGACACCTTGAGTTCCGACAGCACGTTCGGGCATATTTTTTATCAAGAGCAATCTCCGACCAGCGTTCTGGGATCCGGACTGAACGCGAATGTTTCCGCTCGCATGATTCAGCTGAGAGCACAACTACGATTCTGATTCGTACAATCGTGCGCGGTCAAAAATTCTCCATCATCCACACGTTATTGCTGTTGCCAACGCTGCTGATCGCCAAATGACGGCCGTCCGGGGATGGCCGCGCCCAGCTCCAGTTTGCGCCGCGGTCTTCCCATAGCAGACGCGCATTGCCACGCAAATCGAGGTAGAAAAGTTTGGCGCCTTCTGGAGAGTGCGTGGGGACGTAGAGGCCGTTGCTGTCGGCGGCCCAGTGAAATTCCTGGATGTTGCGGAGAGCGCTGTGGAGCTGTCGTTCTGGCTCTCCACGCAAAGAAAGAATGTGTATGGGGCCGTCGGGATTTCCACTGACCGCCAGGCGCGTGCCGTCGGGAGACAAGTCGAAGTCCCAATAGCCGATGTTCGGGTCAGTTGGAATCCTGGCGAGCTCACGGCCTCTGCCATGAAGCACGTCAAGCGAGGAAAAGATCGTTACGGTGCGATCTTCGATCTGCTCCGCCAGGACGCACAAGTTGACGGGAGGACGGGCGCAGAAAATGGCGGATTCCGGGAGCACTTTTGTGAGCGGCTCCGGCGCCCCGCCGGCCAAAGGGATGCGCAGGAGCTGATCCGGAATTTGGGGGTCGCTCGAGCGAGGATAGGTGAAGCCCAGAATCCAATTGCCGTCGGGAGTCGCGGGGGTATCGCGCAGGCTAGTCATGGTCAAGAGTTCGGGATGGTCCGCTTGCAACGATTGTTTGTAGAGACCAAATTTTCCGGAGCGATTGGAAGTGAAGATGACGCTCGAGCTGTCGTTGGTCCAATCTTGCGTGAAGTTTATGCTCTCATCCAAAGTGAAGTGACGAAGTTTCCGCAGCCGCGCGCCGGAAGCGTCCAAGTCCGCCACGTGGATGGTGGAATGTGAGGAACCTCGCAGGAACACGAGGCGTTTACCATCGGCCGTTACATTGGCATTCCAAATGCAAAACCCAGGCCAGTTGGTCAAGCGTTTGGGTTTTTCTGCTAGCTTGCCGGAGTGCACATCCACGCGCATAGACCAAAAATCGCAATCGTCGCGGGGATCCGTGAATTCGACAGGCGCCGAGCTGACCTGGTACACCACGCGGCCATCGGGCAGCCACGAGATATCGCCATGAAAACCTTTGGTTTGGGATGCGTTGATCACTGTGAGCGTGGCGCCAGTGCGCATGTCCCGGGTCCACAGGGTGTCACCGGAAGCATCCGTGGTGAAATAGATGGAGCGCTGCGAGTCCGGCGACCAGAGCAAACCACTGAGGGAGTTGTCCTCGTCAACGGAGATGATCTGGCGCGGTTGCTGACCGTCCGAGTTCACAAGCCACGCTTCGCGTTCTCCGAATTTTCCTGCGTGCGTGCCGTAGGCGACGCTAGATCCGTCGGGCGAAACCGACCAGGCAATAGCGTGTTCGCGAAGTTTCCGCGGGGGTTCCTGCGTGCGCGAAAAAATCCATATATCGGTGGTGCGCGATGACCAATCAATTGCCGCGGCCTGACTGGCCGGGTGGGAATCTACCAGAAACTTGGAGTTGTCAGGGAACCACCCCGCGTCAATGATTTCCCACGCAAGGTTGGCAGCAAGGGTCTCTTGCGGAGCGGCCACCGGGTGAGTGAGACCGGTATCAATATCCTTAACCTGAATTCCGTGCGGATCTACATACGCGAGATATTTTCCGCTGGGCGAGATGGCGCTGCTACTCACGGGATTTTCAGAGGAATTGATGGTGAGCTGGCGAAGCCTTGTGTCGGGGAGAAACGCCGGCGATTGCGGTTTATTCTTCGCGAACCAAAGCGCAGCAAGAGCGATTAGTACTGCACAACCCGCGCCTACGGCCCATTGCCGCCAACGGGAACTGGGCTTCTCTTCGAAATCGCGCTGCAGGGCTATGAGGTCCATGCGCATTTCGTCGGCGGACTGATAACGGGCTTGGCGATCTTTCTGAAGAGCGCGATCGAGAATCTGCTGGAATTTTGCTGGGAGCTTGGGATTCGCTTGCCGCGTCGTGGTTTGCGCGTGCGGCGAAATGGAGTCGAGAGCCTCGGGCCTTTCGGCGCCGTTCCATGCGCGTTGGCCGGTGGCCATTTCGTGCAAGACCAGACCAAACGAGTAGAGGTCGGTGCGCGCGTCCAATTTTTCGCCGCGCGATTGCTCGGGGGACATGTATGCAGCTGTGCCCATGGCGACACCGGTGCGGCTGAGGAGCGGATCGGGCGTTAGGTCGACCGCGCATGGCTGAGGGGCCGCGGCTATTCCCGCAGCGTCGCGAGGATCTTGTTGCGAATCTTTCTCCGCCGGCGTCGCGCTTGATGCAAGCTTGGCCAAACCGAAATCCAGAATTTTTGCCTGCCCCTGCGAGGTCACGAAAATATTTGCGGGTTTGATATCGCGATGGATAATGCCATGGCGATGGGCGGCATTTAGTCCACTGGCGATTTGCAGGCCGAGGTCCACAACTCTTCCGAGACCCAGCAGGGACGGCGCATCGTTGTTTGCAGCGATCAACTCGCGGAGCGTCTGCCCTTCGAGGAGTTGCATCACCAGGAACGGGCGACCCTGGTGCTCGCCAAATTCGTAGATTGGACAAATGTTGGGATGTTCCAGCGCGGAGGCCGAGCGCGCTTCGCGTCCGAATCGTTCAAGCGCCGCCGGATCTTTGCTGGATTCTTCGGGGAGAAACTTCAGAGCAACGCGGCGTCCGAGTTTCGCGTCCTCCGCGCGGTAGACCAGGCCCATGCCGCCGCTGCCTAGTCCATCGAGCACGCGATAATGCGAAATCGTTTCGCCTACCAACGGATAGGCGACGGCATCGAGCCCGACGCGGACAGCAGCTTGCAAATCGTCGCTTGCGCTGCGGTCGCTGAGCAGCAGCGCTTCCACTTCCCGGCGCAAGTCCGCATCACCGTTGCAATTTGCATCCAGCAGGGCCGCGCGCTGCGCCGGATCGCATTCCGAAACGCGATGAAACAGCTCCTCGATTTGCGCCCAGCGTTCCGGAGTCATGAACCACCTAACCGCCCTGCATTTCCCGATGCAGCCACGCTTCCGCCATCCTCAAATCACGACGCACGGTGACGGCGGAAACCTCAAGCGCCTGTGCGATTTCGGCCATCGAAAGCCCGCCAAAATAGCGCAGCTCGATGGCCTGGCACTTTCGCGGATCCATCTTCTCGAGTGCAATGAGGCCGTTGTCGAGTGCCAGCAGATCTGGTTTCAGGCCGTCCTGGAAACTCACCGCGGATTCCAAGGGCACTTTTAGTCCGCCACGTTTGCGAGCTTGTTTGCGGCGGGCGTGGTCCACCAGAATCTGGCGCATCAAACGTGCCGCGACGCCGTAGAAGTGCGAGCGGTTCTGCCAATTCGGATTGGTCTGATCCACGAGCCGGAGGTAAGCCTCGTGCACCACAGCCGTCGGTTGCAACGTGTGGCCCTGGCGTTCTCTGCGAAGGTACGCAGCGGCAAGTTGGCGGAGTTCCCGATACACGAGGGGCGTGAGTTCGTTGAGGGCGTTCTGGTTGCCCTTCGCCCATTCTGCAAGCAACAGAGTTACTTCATGGGTGTCAGACATTGCTTCCGCGTGGACCGTGCTAGACGCCAAACGTGGCCGGATTATACACCGAACTCCGCTGCGAGTCCCCGTGGGGTGGCCCGAACGCGAAAAAGAGCTCTTGGCGATGATCAGTTTCGGATGCGCTTCGCGCATGTGCAAGTAGAGATGAAAATGGCGAGCGCTCTGATTGAGCGCGGCGCCAGCACCACGAGTGAACTTGTGGCGTGCTGGAGATGAAGGCGCGGATTCGAGGGGCGTCATGAAAAAAATCTTTTCGTTGTCGTTGGCGATTTGCGGGTTATGGCTGCTCAGTGCCTGCGGGGGTGCTAGTGGCGGCGGTGTTCGTGTGACTGTGCCGCCACCTGTCATGGTTGCCACGCACTTCTCTGTTGCCGCTCCAGGTTCGGTCACGGCTGGCACGGCATTCAACTTTACGGTGTCCGCGCTCGATGCGTCGAATGCCATTGTCGCCAGCTACGCCGGGACGGTCCAGTTTACGAGCAGCGATGCGCAAGCTGTTCGACCGCCGAATACGCCGCTGACGAACGGCGTCGGGACGTTTTCGGCTTCGTTGAAAACCAGCGGCAACCAAACCATCACTGCCACAGACGTGGCCACCCCTTCGATCACGGGCACGTCAAATGTGATCACCGTCGCCCGCAACCAAACGCCTATCAGCATCGCGTCTGGCGCTCCGCCCCGTGGGACCGTCGGCACGATTTACGACGGGGGGATGGGCCGAAGTTGCCTCTCCGGCTCACCGGGATGCGTTTGTAGGAGCGTCATTGATGTCGGAGTTGTGTGCTTCATTCCACAAGCGGGATTCGTTCTCGCGGCTACAGGCGGCGTTCCACCTTACGGTTGGAGTTGGTCGGCTGCGCCCGGGTCATCACTGCCGGCGGGATTAGCGATCGGCAAGGCAGGCCCGCGCGGAAGCATGGCCATCGGTATTACTGGAATTCCAACGACTGCAGGAACGTTTAACGTAGTTGTGACGGTCACCGATTCGTCGGCGACTCCCGCACACAGCAGCGCATCGTACGCTATCGAAATCGACAATCCGCAGCCAGCTTCAACCAAGGCCAAGGCGACCGAATCGCTGGTGCCGCATCACTATTACAAGCTGGTGGACCTGGGCACATTTGGCGGCCCCTTCGCCGTCGTTAATACCGAGCCGACCGAGAACTTCATCAATATTTCGGGAACGATCGTGGGCGGTGCAGATACTTCCATGCTCACGCCCGTGCCCAGTTGCTACAACCCGGTAAACAATAACGACTGCTACGTTTCGCACGCATTTGTCTGGAACTACGATCACCTGAAGGATTTGAGGACGCTGCCAGGTGGGAATCTCAGCTACGCGGAAGGGATCAACAATTTCGGGCAAATAGCGGGAGTTTCGGAAATTGAAAGGCTCGACCCTGCCTCCGGGACTCCGGAATTTCACTCGGTTCTTTGGCAGAACGGCTTCATCCGGGATTTGGGAACGTTGGGTGGTGTGTCGAGTTTTGCCGGGTCGATAAACGATCGAGGACAGGTCATGGGGGTCTCTCTAAACGACATCCCCGATCCTTACTCAATAATGGGCCTGGGAAGCGGAACCACTTTGACGCAGACCCGGGGGTTCTTGTGGCAAGACGAAAAAATGCGTGATCTGGGAAGCCTCGGCGGACCGGATACCTTCGCGATTTTCTTGAACCAACGCGGGCAGGTCGCGGGAATGTCCTACACAAGCGATATCCCGGATCCAAACTCTGGTTTCCCTCCCATGGATCCGTTTCTCTGGGAAAACGGCAAGATGACGGACCTGGGAAACTTTGGCGGCACCAATCCCTTCGGCCTCTTTTCGGGTTTTATTTCTGGCCTCAACGATGAGGGGCAGGTCACTGGGACCATGACTACGCCGGGGGACCAAGCTTCTCGCGCATTTCTGTGGGACGGAAAGAAACTTTCTGACTTGGGGACGTTGGGCGGCAGCTTTGCAGTTTCGTACGCGATCAACAATGCCGGAGAGGTCGTCGGCATGGCGGGACTCCCGGGCGACAACGTCTTCCACGCCTTCCGGTGGAGAAACGGGGTGATGACGGATCTGGGCACCGTGGACGGCGATGCTTGCAGCACGGCACAAAACGCAAACTCGGTGGGTCAGATAGTGGGTTCGTCGCAGGCTTCCGACGGCATGGGCGGTTGCGTCGATCCTTTCACGCATGCGTTTCTCTGGGAGCATGATGGCGCGAGCGTAGATTTGAATTCGCTGATTCCACCTGAATCACCACTGCAGTTGACCACGGCCAGCTACATCTCCGACCGCGGAGAGATCGTTGGCGGCGGCAATCCTCTCGGTTGTACGGACAACGATACATGCAACCACGTCTACGTGCTCATCCCGTGCGACGAAAACCATCCCGGCGTTGCAGGCTGCGACTATAGCTTGGTCGTGGTACCGGCCGCGACTGAGGCAAAACCGATTCAGCTCACGTCGGTTCCGTCCGCCGCTCCGTCCACCGTGTTGGGGCCGAATGTGCAAAGCGGGGCGCGCGCGTTGCTGGGCCGCCGTCAGGGATTCGGGCCAACGCTGGTGCGCAAGAAATCGTCATGAGCCGCTTACCTAATCCAAGACTCGGATGGGAGAGACAGTCATGAAAGAGGAATCAAGCTTTCGCCAACGGACGGCCACGCGTGTGTTGCTCTTGGCATTGATCGTCGCGGTCGTTGCGCCCAAGTCCAGTCACGCGCAATGCACACGGTCGTGCGGCGGACAGCCACCACCTCCCCATGATGGATTCAGCCTGCTCCACGACTTTACCGGGCCGCCGGACGGCGCTGGTTCCACGGCTGGACTGGTTGAAGACGCGGCCGGAAATTTTTATGGCACTACCAGCCAGGGCGGAATTACCAGCGGCGCGTGCCAGAGCGTTGGATGCGGAATTGTTTTCAAGGTAGATCAATCCGGCAACGAAACGGTGCTGCATAGTTTTGCGGGACAACCGGACGGTGCGACGCCGTTAGCCGGCTTGGTATTGGACGCGGCGGGCAACATGTATGGCACCACATTTCAGGGCGGAATATCGAATCAGGGAACTGTGTTTAAGCTGGATTCCACTGGAACCGAAACGGTGCTGTATAGCTTCACGGGTTCGCCGGACGGGGCGTATCCGGAGGGGGATTTGGTGCTCGATGCAGCGGGCAATCTTTTGGGCACGACATCTGAGGGTGGAACTTCCGGCGTTGGAACCGTTTTTAAGCTGGATTCCGCCGACAAAGAGAGTGTGCTGTACAGCTTCAAGGAGGAACCGGACGGGTCAGTTCCCGTGGCCGGTTTGGTTTTGGATGCGAAGGGCGACATGTACGGCACTACCTCCCAGGGTGGCTCCGGGCCCTGCACACTAAAGACGCGGTCGAGAGAATTGACGCCCCCCTCGTGCGGCGCCGTTTTCGAGATCGACACGACCGGGACCGAAAGTGTGCTGTATAGCTTCACCGGCGAACCGGACGGCGCAAATCCAGCAGGCGACCTTGTGCGCGACGCCGCCGGCAACTTATACGGCACCACGGTCTCGGGCGGAATAATCTGCAGCATCATCGCACCGCCATTGCCCGGGCAAGGACCGAGCACCGACTCTTACTGCGGCACCGTTTTCAAATTGGACCCGGCAGGTGATTACACTTTGCTGCACAGCTTCAGTGGACCACCTGATGCGGCGATTCCCTACGGTGGTTTGATTCTGGACGCTGCTGGCGATATTTACGGAACCACCTCAGAGGGTGGCGCGGGAGGTTGCACGGAAAGTTCGGGGAGGGGCTCCGTTGATCTGGGTTGTGGCGCCGTCTTTGAGGTGGCAGCGTCCGGCGATACAACGGTGCTCTACAGCTTTGGTGGCACGGGACTCGACTGGGCGCCAAAATCTAGACTGGCCTTGGACCCGAGTGGCAATGTGTTCGGGACCACGACGCAAGGCGGCGTTCTCGGCGGCCAATGCGGGGATTTCGGTTGCGGAGTTGTGTTCAAATTTGCTGCGAACGTGAATCGCCCCGTCGCCGATGCGCCGACATTTTCGCCGCCAAGTGGAACGTACAATTCGACCCAGACTGTCGCCATCAGCGACGCGACTGCCAACGCCGCCATCTACTACACCACCGACGGCTCGACGCCGACGGCGTCGTCCACTCTGTACGCGGCCGCGATCACGGTGAACAGTTCCGAAACGATCCAGGCCATCGCCGCAGCGGCGCGCTTTTCCAACAGCCCCGTAGCCAGCGCAGATTACACGATCAGCACGTCTGACTTCTCGCTGACGGCTGCTTCCAGTAGTTTGACGGTAGGGGCTGGAGGGCAAAAGACGGACGTCATCACCATTGCGCCGCGGAACGGGGCTTTCGCCAGTCCAATTCAATTGACCTGCGCAGTCACGGGACCGTCGCCGATGCCGGCGTGCTCGTTCACCACCTCGTCCGTGACATTGGGCGCAAACGCAGCGACTTCGACCCTCACGATCACGGCACCAATGGCGGCGGCGACCCTGACGCCGTCGCCGACGCAACCTACTCAGCTCCGCACGTTCACATTTGCTGCGTGGATTCCCTTGGCATTTGTTCTTGCCGCGGCGGGACGATCGAAAAAAAGCAGACGCGGCTGCTGGGCGCTCAGCGGATCGCTCGTGCTGCTGTTGGTATTGCAGTCGGCATGTGGGGGCACGGGCGGCACCACAACAAGCCATACGAATTATACGGTTACCGTGACAGCCACTTCCGGCGCGATTCAACATTCGGCGCAAGTGAGCGTGACGTTGCAGTAGGTTAGCCGAGTTCGATTGGGTTTGGTCGAGGCATGCGGAGTTAGTGCGGCATCCGGAAATCAGGCTTACTAAAAAAGAGCGAACGTATGCGGGGCTTGCAGTGGGGCCCGACACATCGAGTGGGAGGTCTTGCGTTCCGAGCGAGCCTGCTGTTTATTTTTATTTGCGGCGTCGTTGCGCTCGATTCTTGTGGCGGTGGGTCAGGGGCGCCACCATCACCACCTCCAACGCCGGCGAATCCAACGCCGACTATCGGGGTGATCTCTCCAAACAGCAGCGACCAGGGACGCTCCGGATTCATGCTGCGGCAGTGAGAGGATCGAATCGCATTCTCTCGGCCGGGGAAGCCGACGGATAATGCTTTTGTGGAATCGTTCAACGGTAGCCTGCGAGACGAATGTCTGAACGTGAATTGATTCTTGTCCCGGGAAGACGCTCGGGGCAAGATCGAGGCTTGGCGGCGGCACTACAATGAGAGCCGTCCTCATTCCGCGCTGGAAGACCTGCCGCCTCGCGAATTCGCCAGCAAGGGCGGGGCTAGCCCCGCCCTTGCTGGTTCTGCAAGAGCCGGTATTTTCACTCCGTAGCTGGACCTAGAATGGGGAGACCTTCACATCGACCCACTGAGATCACGGGGTTAATCAGGAATGTGGATCACTTCCGAGCGCACGGTGGTGCGCCGTTTCCCAGCAGACGGACTGTGATGATGTCGCGGATCGGAATGGCCCAATATTAATTCTAGGGGGGAACAAGATGTGAGAGCCGCGATAGCGCTAGTCCCGCCGCAGAACCCTTGGCGGCGCCGGCTGCTACTGTTGCAGAGGCATTGCCGAAGGCATTGGCCGGCTGCCGATGCCGATCTGCATCGCGGTGTTTTCGGGGAACACGACGTCGCGGCCGCGGGCGATGAAGTGGATGTACACGGAGCGGCTTGCGCCAAATGCGCCCATGGCGAGGCCGAGAGGATTCGAACGCGCCGCAATCCCCACCGCGATGCCCACAAGCTTGAAACCGTTGGCCCCGCCGGCTGACTTATTAAGAACGTCCGCATCGCCATCCCCGGCAGCCGAGACCGCGGCCAATGCAAGCGCGATTCCCGTTTGCAGATAGCGCGTTTTAGGAGAAATAGCTCGTGCGCCACCTTCCGAATCGAGTTTGAGATTATCGGATTTCCCAGCCTGAACCCCGGTCAGGACGGTGCTCACCTTCTGGTCGAGGCCATTCGGCAGAACGAGGTCGTGAAATACGAAGCGAAGCTGGCCGTTACGGCTCATGCGGCGTGCCGGCTCGACCTGAACGACGGAACCCCGCAGGATCGCTCCCTGCGGCAGAATTAAGCGGCCGCCATCGAGCAGAGGGCGCGTGAGCATGGCCTCTACTTGGTCATTTTTCTGCGACGTGGCTGAACTCAGCGGCGTCACCAGGCGCGCGCGCACGAAGCTGCCATCGGGCGGTGGAGAGCTAAGTGACGCTGCGAGCTGCGGAGTGAGCGGCTCACTACCGAAATCGAGCGGTTGCTGGAGCTCAGCCAAGTAAACCGTGCCCGCGTCGATGTACTGCGGGTGGACAGGAAGCTGAGCGACCGCGTATCGCTCGATCTTGCGCACTTTCCCAGGCTTTCTAACTTGTTGCATTGCCGAGTCCCATTCGCGCTTGGCTTCCTGCTTTGCCTCCTTCGCCTTTGCAGCCGCTGTGTCCTTCATACCATTCTGCGGCTCTGCGTCGGCGGCGGTGATGAATTGAATTACCTGTCCCGAGTCCGGAGTCACGCGGGTATCGATCGCGAGATGGTTTCCATCCGGAAGAACGATTTCCGTGAATTCGACATCGATCTTGTGGGCCGGCGTGAACTCGGCGTCCAAGGCACTGAGAGTGCGTTTGCCGATGGAGATGTCTTCGATCGTGATGATCCGGCCGGTGGCGCTAGCGCCCACTGGCACGACGAGCTTGTCGAACGCGTACACGGGTTCGACGATGTGGCCAGTAATCGGCTGACCCACCTTGCCGACTCGAACTTCCTGATCGACCGCGATCTGAACGGCCATACCCTTGGGAACGATCAGACGGACTGTCTCCGGTGAAGCAGAGTCGGCCTTTTTAGAATCAGCGGAAGCGGAGGGCAGGCGCGGATCGGGAGTTGGAATTGGCGGTGCGTCCTGGGCGCTTGCCCACCCCGCGCACGCCAAAAAAAGAGAGCAGAACCCGCGTGAAAGAGCCATCGTCGGAGCTCCCATCCCGCGCTACTACCAACCAGATGCAGAGCCAAACCCGAGTGTTGCATGCCGGCCACGGCCGCGGCAACCTTGAAGCGGCGAAATTAGTTGTTTGAACGCGTTCTGCGCTATGTGGTGTTCCCGTAACTTACCGTTCATCCTGCTGTCACAAACTGGACCGTACACTCGCCTGCAAGTTCGCCCGTGAACATACTGGTCGTGGAAGATGAGCCCGAGTTGGCGTCCGCATTAGTTCGCGGATTAGAGGAAGAGCAATTCTGTGTGCAGCTATGCGGCGAAGGAAAAGCCGCGCTGCAGAAATCGGAAGGTGGGAACTTCGATCTAGTCCTGCTGGACGTGATGCTTCCCGATCTCAGCGGATTTGATGTGGTCCAGCAATTGCGTCTGCGCTGCCGCGAAACGCTGGTGCTGATGCTGACTGCTCGCGATTCGCTTGCTGATGTTGTCCGAGGACTGGATGCAGGCGCGGACGATTATCTGACCAAGCCATTTTCGTTTTTGGAGTTGCTCTCGCGCGTGCGCGCGCTGGAAAGGCGCAGTGGCAGCAAGCCGAAAAACGTACTAGAAGCCGGAGGTCTGGTGTTGGACATAGCAGCGCAACGCGCTTTTCGCGGAGGCGTTCCACTCTATTTGTCGTTGACGGAATTTCGGTTACTGGAAGTGCTGGCCAGGAATAGAGGCCAAATCGTCCCGCGCCAGGCCATCATCGCGGACGTCTGGGGGAACCGCCGCGTGGTGGAAGACAATACTCTCGACGCTTACGTTCGTCTGCTGCGAAAAAAAATCGAACGCGATCCGCAATCGAAACTCATTCAAACTCATCGCGGGCTGGGCTATTCGATGGGACTGACGCCACTCTCATGAAGGTGACAATCCGCACTAAATTAACCGCGCTGTATTTCGTGGTGCTGGCGGCTTCCTTGAGTATTTTTGTGTGGATTGGCGACGTGGGATTTCGGCGCAGCATTGAAGTGACCGTCAATGACGCATCCAGCGTGAACCTGCAGAGTCTGGAACGCCTGGTGGAGCGGAGCGCTCCGAACGGAGACGCGAAGGTTCAAAAGGAATTGGAGGAATTGGCCAGCTGGTGGCCGAGCGGCGCCGTTTTTGAAGTGGCCCATGCAGATCAGCACTGGATTTTTCGCTCGCCCCAATTTCTGCAACCGGCCGAGCTGCCCGCAGTGGCCGGCAGCGCTCCGACTTTCCTGACGACGAATCTGAACCACGTTCAATACCGAATCGCTTCGCAGAAATTTCAGGCCAGCGGACAAACCTACGAAATTCATGCCGCCGTTCCTACCGAGCCGTTCGATCGAGCGCTCGACCATTTCCGCGACATCGAAAGAGAAACCGTGCCGCTGCTGGTGGTGCTGGCTTCGCTACTGGGTTACTGGCTCAGTGGCAGATCGCTGGCGCCCGTGAAGCGGATCATTGACACGGCTGAGCGTATTGGCGTGGATAGCCTCTCGCAGCGTCTGGAAGTGCCGCGGCCGCGCGACGAACTGCGACGCCTGACGGAGGCGCTGAATGCGATGCTCGAACGCATTGACGCTTCTTTCAAGCGCATCACGCAATTTACGGCGGATGCCTCGCATGACTTGCGGACGCCGGTCACCGTGATCCGCACCGTCGCCGAAGTGACTTTACGCAAGCCGAGAACGAACGGACAGTACGCGGAAGCGCTGGCGAAGATTCTGCGCACGTCGGAAGAAACGACGAGCCTGCTGGAAAATCTTTTGACGCTGGCGCGAACTGACGCCGGGGCGATGGGCATGGAACTGCGCATGATTGATTTGGACATGCATGTCCGCAAAGCGCGGGAGCGCGCCGTTTTGCTAACCGGCAATAAATCGCTGGACATTGACGTGCGCACGCCTGGTGGACCCGTTTGGGTGAAAGCAGACGCGATCGCGATCGATCGCTTGCTGCTGATTTTGCTCGACAACGCCATCAAGTACACGCCGGAAGGCGGCTTTTGCGACATTGAATTGCTCGTTGCAGCAGGCGAAATTCAAATTCTCATCCGCGATTCGGGCATCGGCATTTCGGAGCATGAACTAAGTTTCATCTTTGAGCGTTCCTATCGCACGGACTCCGCGCGTTCGCGTGAAACCGGTGGAGCGGGGCTGGGTCTTGCCATCGCCCGATGGATCGCCGAGATGCACGGCGGAACCATCACGGCGGAAAGTCAGGTCGGCACAGGATCTTTGTTCCGCGTGTGTTTGCCTGCCCCGCTGAGTCTCGGCATTCATTCGAGAGAGATTGTTCCTAATGCTGCCGTAATCTGAAAAAAATTCAGGCTCTATTCAAGTTCCCATCAAGATTCATTCACGCCTAGTCAGCATTGACCTCGCTAAATGGTTACGGCGAGGCGAGCGTTATCGCCGCCACCGTTCCGCCAAGCAAGCGCATGCGTTCGGGTAACACTCCGTCGCGACAGCAGATAAGGGGAGACACTTGATGATTTTCAAGGGCAGACCCGAATCATTTCCTTTGTGCAGGATACGCGCAGTTCTTGGCGAGTTTCTGGCAATGTTGGTGTTATGTGGGCTGATCTTATGGCCGCGGCAGGCCGCGGCGCAAAACGCCAAGGCTTCGATCACCGGTCACATCGTAGATATCGCGGGCGGAGTCTTGCAGGGTGCAGCCGTATCCGTGCAGCCCGGGGGGAATTCGAGCGTTTCAAATGATCAGGGGCAGTACAGCGTCACAAACTTATCGGCGGGCAAATACACGATCACGATTTCTTATTCCGGCTTTTCGCTATTCACCAAGGCCGTGGAATTAACCGCGGGACAGACGCTCGCGCTCGACGCGGTCCTGCAGGTTGCGTCCTCGGACCAATCGATCAGCGTGCACGGAGATCTACAAGGCGAGGCTGAACAAATACAGATCCAGAAAACGTCCGAAAATATCGTCAACGTACTTTCCGCGGAGGTGATCACCAGCCTTCCGAATGCCAACATCGCCGACGCCGTCGGCCGGCTGCCGGGCGTGACGCTCGAGCGCGACGAAGGTGAAGGTAAGTACGTGCAAGTCCGCGGAACCGAGCCGCGCCTTACGAACGTGACGATCGAGGGCATCAACGTTCCGTCACCGGAAGTGGCAGTTCGGCAAATCAAGTTGGACGTGATTCCGGCCGACTTGGTTGACGCCGTGGTGCTGGAAAAGACTCTTTCAGCGAGCCAAGACGGCGACGCCATCGGCGGTACCGTGGATTTGAGACTCAAGAATGCCGGTGATCAACCGACGTTGATTATCTCCGGCATCGGCGGTTACACGCCAATTCTTCAAGGACGAGGCGTCGGGCAGGCCTCCGCTACGGTCGGTCAGCGTTTCGGCGCCAGTAAACAGTTCGGCGCTCTGATTGGGTTTACATATGACTACAATGGCCGGGGAATTGATGACATCGAACCCGGTATTGACCCGGGCTACGCGTCTCCGACGTACGATAGTCTGGACCTGCGCGAGTACAGATATCAGCGCACGCGCTGGGGCTTGGCCGGAGGAGCGGACGATAGGCTCTCCAAGGACTCGGACATCTATTTGCATTACTTGTACTCAGACTTCAAAGACTATGGAAACAAATGGGTGTACACGCTGAACGACGACGTGTGTACACCGGGAGCTTCTGGCTGCAATCCGGCCAGCCCCATCACGGCGGACGTTCCGAACTTTTCGACTTCGCAGCGCACTCCGGACTATTCAATTTTGAGCGTTTCGGGCGGGGGCAAGCACGTGTTTTCCAATTCCTGGCTGGCATGGGACGTCTCTGCGTCTAACGGCCGAGAGCTTCAGGCGGCGGGCAATCCGGGAGTCTCTTTCGGTTACAACGGGCCGGCAACCTGCCTGTACGATCCGTCCCTTAACAAGACGCCCTACCGACCCCAGTTCGCAGCTGCGGACGCTGCCGGACAACCCTCCGGCGCTTGCGTGTTTCCGGGTTCCCCGATTTTTGATCCGACGCAATATTCAATGACCGAATTCGACACGTCGGTGGGCCCCACGGACCAAGTGAGCCTGCAAGGGTCGGCGACGTACGGCAAGAACTACAAATGGGGCTCGCATGACGGCACGTTGCAGTTCGGCGCCAAGATTCGCAATTCGCACAATTATCAAAACGCGGTCTCGCCGGTGTGGGATCCGAACGGCAATTTCTTAATGAGCCAGTTCTTGAGCGGCTTCAAGAACCCTGATTACTACGAAAACAGCTACAGTATGGGACCGGTGACTAGCTACAGCAAACTCAACAATTTTTTCATCGACAATCCCGGCGACTTCACTGAAGACGTCAGCGCGACGCACCTGGGTTCCGATCCGGCCAACTACAATCTCACAGAGCGCGTCACGGCCGGCTACATCATGAACACCCTGCGATGGGGCCGGTGGAGTTTGCAAACGGGACTGCGGCTCGAGGCCACGCAATTGTACATACAAGGCTTTCAAGTGCTGACGATCCCGACCGGCCCAGACGCGGGCGATTGGTTGAGCACGTCAGAAACGCACAACAATCAGTGGTACGTCGATCCGCTACCGAGCGTTCAATTACGCTATCAGGTCACCGCCAACTCGGACATTCGAGCCGTTTACGGCCGCGGAATCTCCCGGCCCAATCCGTACGACTTGGTTCCTTATTCCACCGTTGATCAATCCACGAATCCCTATACGATCTCTCTGGGGAATCCGAATTTGAAGGCGGAGCACGCAAACGATTTCGATATTCTGTATGAACATTACTTGCAGCCCTACGGCGTAATTCAGGGCGGATTTTTCTACAAGCAGCTCATCGATCCGATTTACTACACCAACGGCCTTGATGCCACCAGCCCGCTGTGCCCAGCGAGCCAAGGAACATGTACGACATCGACGATCGTCAACGGTTCCAACGCGCACGTGGGTGGTGTCGAACTCGCATATTTGCAGCAGTTCGGACGACTTCCCTCGTTTCTTTCCGGACTTGGCATGGCTGCGAACTACACATACACCTACTCCCAAGCCCACGGGATACCCGGACGAATTGATTCTCCGGCATTGCAGCGGCAGGCGCCCAACTCTTTCAATATCGGACCCAGTTACGACCGCGGCAGACTGTCCGTCCATCTGGGAATGACTTACAACAGCGCGATGATTTACCAGTACCAATACACGCCCGCCACCGATCCTTCCAATCTCGGCCTGAAAGGGCCTGCCGGTGACATTTATCTCTACTCCCATTTTCAGTTGGACGCCCAGGCGACCTACCGCGTTCATGCCGGACTCACGTTGCTCGTTCAAGGCGAAAATCTCACGAACGAGGTGTTCGGTTTCTACACCGGCAGCAAAATCTACGTAGATCAGCGTGAGTACTACAAACCGACTTACTCGGTGGGTTTCCGCTGGTATCCGCTGAGGAAGGACTGAGCCGCACTGCAGCGAGGGTCGCTGCTGCAAGAACTGGAGCGCTTGAATCGAAGCTCACAACATGACAAACGTCGCAATCCGACTAAGGGTTTCACTGATGTTGTTCTGCGTTGTTCTTATGTCCGCTGTAGGCGCGCGGTCCACCCCGGCGCAGAACAAGCGCGACGCGGACGTTGTGCTGGTCGGCGCTGGGGACATCGCCGACTGCGCGGATCTTTCTGGCGCGGAGGCAACGGCGAAGCTTCTAGATGGTATCCCCGGCACCGTTTTCACCGCCGGCGATAACGCTTACGAAGGCGGCACTGCCGAACAGTTTGCCAAGTGCTACGATCCCACCTGGGGTAGGCAAAAGGGGCGGACGCGCCCTTCCGTCGGCAACCACGAATTTCATTCTGGCGGTGCGACTCCGTACTTCGATTATTTTGGCGCTGCGGCTGGCGACCCTGCCAGAGGGTATTACAGCTATGAACTCGGAGCGTGGCACATCGTAGTGCTCAATAGCGAATGCGCCGAAGTAGGGGGCTGCCAGCAAGGTTCCGTCCAGGAAAAATGGCTGCGCGAGGATCTGAAATCACATCCAGCTGCTTGCACCCTGGCTTACTGGCACAAGCCGCTATTCAGTTCCGGCGCGAAGCATGGCAACGATCCGGAAGTGAAGGCGTTCTGGCAGGATTTGTATGAAGCGCGAGGCGCCGTCGTCGTCAATGGGCACGATCACGATTACGAGCGTTTCGCGCCGCAGAATCCCGAAGGCAAGCCCGATGCCGCGCGTGGCATACGGGAAATCGTAGCCGGGACTGGTGGCAAAAGCCATCGCCCTTTCGCGACGCCTCTGCCTACAAGCGAAGTCCGCAACGCGGACACGTACGGCGTTTTGAAACTTACGCTCCACGCCAAAAGCTATGATTGGGAATTTTTGCCCGAAGCAGGGAAGGCGTTTCACGATTCCGGCTCGGGTTCGTGTCGGTAGCCAAAGCATCGATTCCGACAAAAGCGAGGCTTCGTTGAAAAAATGGCTGGTCTTTTGCGCCTGGGTTCTGTTTACGATTGGTGCGACCTTCGCCGCTGCTGGCTATCGTCTATTACGAACTATTCCAGTGGGAGGAACCGGCGGCTGGGATTACCTGACGGTAGATGAAGCCGGGCAGCGCCTGTTTGTATCGCACGAGACGCAGGTGGAAGTAATCGATCTGGCATCGAATAGTGTCAAAGGGAAAATCGCAAATACGCCGGGAGTTCATGGCATCGCTCTTGCGGAGGACACGGGGCACGGCTTCATCAGCAATGGACAGGCCTCCACCGTGACAGTTTTTGATTTGAACACCCTCACTCCGATTTCGCAGGTGCCCACCGGCAAGAAACCCGATGCCATCGTTTACGATCCGTTCACGCACCGCGTATTCGCGATGAATGGCGGCAGCGACAGCTCCACAGTGATTGACGCCGTCAGCGACAAAGTGCTCGGCACCATTGCGCTGGAAGGAGGCCCGGAATTCGCTGTGGCCGATGGACTCGGGAGTGTTTTCGTGAATCTGGAAGATCAGAACGAGACTTTGCGCGTTGACGCGCGCGATATGACTGTGAAGAACCGCTGGTCGCTCGCGCCGTGCGAACGCCCATCAAGCATGGCGATCGATCGCGCGCAACATCGGCTTTTTATCGGGTGCCGCAGCAAAGTGATGGCCGTCGTAAATTCGGACACCGGAAACGTAATCGTTACTCTGCCGATCGGCGACCATGTGGACGCAAGCGCGTTTGATGTCTCTACCGGCCTCGTCTTCAATTCCACGGGAGAGGGGACGATTGACGTGTTTCACCAGGATTCGCCGGACAAATACAGCGCTGTGCAGCGAATCCCGACGCACGCCGGCTCGAAAACGATGGCGCTAAATCCAAAAACGCACGAACTCCTGGTGCCGTCGAACCAGTCCGGAAAGTTTCAAATACTGCTGTTCGGAAAGTGATGCTGTGGCCGTCGCAACGGCAAGGTATCCCGAAACCGTTGTCGCATCTGAAGCTGATGCGGAGACCGATCGAGGCGTTCAGCGGTCAGTCGTTGTTTGCAGAGGTTTTTCGACCGGTCAAATTCGCGGCGTCGATTCCTTGAAACATCCCCAGCACCTCATCCGACTCCGGGGATTTCTTGGGGCCAAAAGTGGAACCGTCGGCAAAAACAACGATGTCCAGGTTTATGGTGTAAGGTGCAGGACTGCCGTCTGCCGAGTGCGAAAACCTACGCGGGTCCGCGATCCATGATGATCCTGGCGCCAGATAGTCAGACGGATTGCCGTGCGTCTCCAGTTGCTTGGATGAAAATCGGCGAATGCGCGTCCCGGTACTCGGATCAAAAAAAGAAGTATTGAAGAGGTATCCGCGGATCGGAATATCGCCCTCGTTGGTGACCTGAACGGCCATCATTTCCTGACCGTCTTCGTCGCGCCAGATGCCAGACTCAATCCTCAGCGGCCCTATTGTTTGCGTTCGGATGTCTTCAACCGGCGCGGGCCCCCGTTCGGGCAGAATCGGAGATACGAACTTCTCCAGCTCGGTCGTTTTCGCGATGAAGTCCATTCCGTCGAGCGCACCCACAAGCTGATGGGATTCGCGCAGCGCCAGAGGTCCCCAAATCGAACCGTCCGCAAATTTCAGGACGTCAACGTTGGCAGTGACCTTTGTGGCGTCGCTAGGGACTTTCCTCGGCATGGAACAAACTGTGCGCGTCCACTCGGCGCCACTGGAGATCACCGGATCACGCGAACCGCGAATCTCTTGAAGAATCTGTTCCTCGAGGACTTTACCGGTTGTTGAATTCGTAAGATCGAACCTCACGAGATATCCGCGAAGCGGTTGGGCCCCCGTGTAGTGCAAGTTCGCAACAAGGCCTTCGCCGGTCTTGCAATCCCCGCCAAGCCCGGTTGAAAATTGTGTGGCAACGCTTAAGGGAGAAGAGTTTAGACTGGCATCCTGCGCGGCGGCGGTCTGCGAAGGCACCGACACACCTAAACCCGTCGCCAGGAGGAGTACGGCGACCCGGAGCCTATCGAATCGCTGCTCAGGCTGGATTCGTTGGTACATTTGGAGTCGTCTGAGAGACGGATAACAGTTTGGAGAGGCAGAAATCGTGGGGCAAGCCATCGCATCCACAGCGTCAGGCGCCATAACCTCTCCCTGGAGAAACACCGCAATCTGGCCAGCAGCATTCCACCATCGCCGGGAATTTTCAAGCGCTGAATCTGCGATAACGGGGCGTTCAGGCATTCGCAATGGCTGTCGCCCGCGTTTGCGCTTAACTGGCCTTCCGGCCTTGGTCCAATTTGGACAGTCGTTCACGCGCTGCTTCCCAGGTTCGCGTCTTGAGCGAAGCGCGAATTTTCCGACCCCGTCGATCTGCGCTTGGCGTCGCGAGATTCCCCCGCGCCGAATCCGATCAGCAAACTCTCGTAGAATAGTTCTCTGCGCAGCGCGATATGTGCGACCGCAGTTTCCGCACGAGGCGAAGCATTGAGGGAGGACGCGGTCAGCGCAAGTACTTCTGGGGTTCAGCGATCGCTTGCGCCAGGTCATTAAGGAACTGCGCGCCGCGGGCGCCATCCACCACGCGATGATCGCAAGAAAGCGTGAGCGTCATCATGCTGCGGACGGCGGGCCGGCCATTGATCGCAACGATGCGATCGGAAATTGCGCCGACCGCCAGGATCGCAGCTTGTGGCGGTGGAATAATCGCGGTGAAGGAATCAATCTGGAACATGCCAAGATTGCTGATAGTGAAAGTAGCGCCAACGAAATCTTGCGGGCGCGATTTGCCGGATTTGGCGCGCTCGGCCAAGTCCCGGCGCAGCGTCGCAATTTCCGCAGTACTTGCGACGTGCGCGTTCGGAATCACCGCGGCGATTACGCCATCGTTTACCGCGATCGCGATGGCTATGTTCACTTCAGGATGATGCTGGATTCCACCGGCCGTCCAACTCGCGTTCAGTCGCGGATGTTGCAGCAACACGCGAGCGACGAGCGCGGTGAGCAAATCCGTGTGGGTAATTTTGGCGCCGGAATTGGTCGCGGCGGAAGCGGACAGTTTTTCGCGCATTTGGTGCAGCGCACTGGCGTCCACTTCGCGAACCAGAAAGAAATGCGGCACGGTGGTCCAGCTTTGCGTGGTCCGTTCCGCCAGTAACCGGCCTACGGTGGTGAGCGTTTCGACCATCGCGCCGGAGGATGATGCGGCTACGCTCGGAGATGCCGCCGAGGATTTTGCTTCGGCCTCGACATCCAACGCCAGAATTTCTCCGCCGGGGCCTGAGCCGCGCACGCTGTCGAGGTTGACGCGAAGTTCGTTCGCGAGGCGACGCGCTTTCGGCGAAATCTTCGGCTTCGCGCCGAGATTTGCGGCATCGCCTGTTGGAACTGCTGATTCGGCGGCTCTTGCCGCGGGTGTGGTTGCGCTGGCGGCCACAGCAGCAGGAGCTTCATCCGCGGGTGCGGCTTCGCCCTTGTCCACAATCCAGGCGATCGTCCGACCCACGGCGATGACATCGCCTTCTTTCGCCCGCACGCCAGCCAAAAATCCGTCCGCGAGCGCTTCCACTTCCACGACCGCTTTATCCGTCTCGACTTCCAGCAAAGTCTCGCCCTTGGCAACCGCGTCGCCTTCTTTTTTGCGCCAGGAAACGAGCTTGCCGGTTTCCTGCGTCAGTTCCAGCGCGGGCATAACAACACTGATGGCCATAATCCCTCGGAGAAAAAACTGAGTGCTTAGTCCGTAGCGCCAACCCGCTCGATTTTTGCGCTGGCTTGGACCATTTCCTTCACGCGCTTGTTCGGCGCCGCTTCGGACTCTCGCGTGGCGGACAGAGGCCCGTTCACGGTGAAATAATGTGCGCCTGCCACCATCAATTGCTCCGCCGGGAAGCGCGTGATGACTTCATGGCCGGTCTCGGTGACCACAATTTCCTCTTCAATGCGCGCCGCAGCCCATCCATCGGTGGAAGGCCAGAAGGTTTCCAACGCGAAAACCATTCCCGGTTTGATCTCATAGGGATGATCCAGCGAAACCAACCGGCTGATGACCGGTTTTTCCCAGATCGCCAGGCCAATGCCGTGGCCGTACTGCAAAGCGAACGCCGCTTCTTCGTTGGGGAATCCGAATTCCTGCGCTTTCGGCCACAGCGCGGCAATTTCACCTGTGGTGCGGCCGGGACGCACCAGCGAAATCGCCGCATCCAGATATTCGCGGCAGCGTTTGTAAGCGTCAATCATGGCATGCGACGCGTAGCCGATGGTGAAGCAGCGGTAGTAGCAGGTGCGGTAGCCCATGTAGGAATGCAGGATGTCGTAATACACCGGATCCCCGGGACGCAGCACGCGGTCTGAGAATACGTGCGGATGCGGATTACAGCGTTCGCCGGAAATGGCATTCACCGCTTCCACGTATTCCGAGCCCAGGTCGTACAGAACTTTGCTGACCAGGCCGACCGCCTCGTTTTCACGCATGCCCGGCTTCATCGCGCGGTAAAGTTCGTCGTAGGCCGCATCTACCATCATCGCGGAAGTATTGAGTAGCGCGATTTCGTCGCGCGTCTTGATGACGCGTGCATCCGACATCAGCTGCTGGCCGTCCACGATTTTGATTCCTTCGCGCTGCAGCGCAAAAAGAATCGGCGGCTCGACGATGTCAACTCCCAGGGGCTCATGAAGCAATCCGTGCTCTTCGAGCTCGATGCGAATTTTTTTGGCGACGTCTTCAGCGCGGCCCATCTCAGGAGACATCGCGCCGCGCAGCAGCGGAATGCCGGCGCGCGAGCGTTCGCCGAGCCAAGGGCAATGCAGTTGGTGATGCTTCGCGGCGGAGCCGAAATCCCAGAGGATCGGTTCGCTCTTGCGAGTGAGCAGCGTGAAGCGGCTCATTTTGTCTTGGGCCCACGAGCCAATGTGCGTGGACGTGATGTAGCGCACGTTGTTCATGTCAAAACACAAAATCGCGCCCATTTCAGATTTGGCGAGAAGATCCTTCACGCGCTGCAGCCGTTCGGTGCGCAGACGATCGAAATCAATGCGCTGCTCCCAATCAACTGCCATCGTTCCATGCGTTGGTAACGCCATCGCATTCCTCCTGATACTAAGAACTCAAGACCGGCCGCAAAGCTTCATGGCTGTTTCAAAAACGGTTTGTCCAGTAGGAACGGTGAGGTCCTCCAGCGGCGGCGAGAAAGGGATGGGCACGTGCATCGCTCCCATTCGCCTCACCGGACCGTCGAGGTAATGAAACGCGCCTTCGGCAATCGTGGCCGCGATCTCGGCGGCAACGCCGTAGCGGCCGTAGCCTTCATCGATCACGATTGCGCGCGAAGTTTTTTTCACCGACTCGATCAAAGTGTGTTCATCGAGCGGCCACGTCGTCCGCGGATCCACCACTTCCGCGCTGATCCCGGCCCGCTCCAGCATCACGGCGGCTTCCAGCGCGACTTGCACCATGCTGCTGGTGCCAACCAAAGTGATATCCGTTCCGACGCGCTTGATGTCCGCCACGCCGAGCGGAATTGTGTATTCGGCTTCGGGCACCGGGCCCTTCAGCCTGAAGCTCATCTTGTCTTCGAAAAAAATCACCGGGTTATCGTCGCGGATCGCGCTCTTCAGCAGGCCCTTGGCGTCATAAGGCGTCGAAGGCAGGACCACCTTTAGTCCGGGGATATGGCTGAACCAGGCGTGCAGCGATTGCGAATGTTGCGCGGCGGAGCGTCGCGCAGCGCCCAACGTAGTCCGCATCACCATGGGAACTTTCCATTTTCCGCCCGACATGTAATGCACTTTGGCCGCTTGATTGGCCATCTGATCCATCGTTAGCGTGATGAAATCGCCGAACATGATGTCCACAACCGGCCGCAATCCGGTCATCGCGGCACCGACCCCCACGCCGGTGAATCCAGCTTCTGAAATTGGCGTGTCCACCACGCGCGAAGTGCCGAACTCTTCCACAAGACCAGAGAGAACTTTGAACGGCGTGCCCGCTTCGGCCACGTCTTCACCCATGATAAATACGCGCGAATCGCGCCGCATTTCCTCCGCGAGCGCCTCGCGGATCGCTTCGGCGAAAGTTATTTCACGAATTCCGGCCTCAGGCATAGACGTCCTGGTCAACTTGGTTCGCGCCCGGGTATGGCGCCGCGATGGCAAATTTCACGGCCTGATCCATCTCGGCTCTGAGTTCGGAGTCGATGGTGCTGAGAGTGTCGGCGTCAGCGTGCTTCTGGTTTTTCAGCCACTCGGCGAAATTCTTAATTGGATCGCTTTCGGCCAACCATTGCTGCTCCTCTTTTTTCGAGCGGTAGTATTCACGATTGATGTCGCCGACATGGTGCCCGCGGTAACGATATGTATTGCAGAGCAGAAATGCCGGCCCTTCGCCGCGGCGGGCACGATCGGTAAGGTCGCTGGCGACGGCATGCACCGCGCACACGTCCTGTCCGTCCACCGTTTCCGCGCGTACCCCGAAAGCGCTGGCCCGCGCCGGAATTTCCCCCGCCGTGGTTTCAGAATAATGCGTGTACTCGGTGTACAGATTATTTTCGCAGACGTAAATAACCGGCAGCTTCCAGAGTTGCGCGAGGTTCATGCATTCGTACAGCACGCCCTGGCCGAGCGCGCCTTCACCGAAGAAACAAACAGCAGCTTGTCCCGTTTTCAAGGTCTTGGCGGAGAGTGCGGCTCCGGTGGCGATCCCTACGCTTCCGCCAACGATGGCATTCGCCCCTAGATTGCCGGTGGCAGGATCGGCGATGTGCATCGAACCGCCCTTTCCGCGGCAGTATCCAGCTTCTTTTCCGAGCAATTCTGCAAACATCAATTTCGGAGATGCTCCTTTAGCCAGGCAGTGACCGTGGCCGCGATGCGTGCTGGTTACGTAGTCATCGTGACGAAGCGCTTCGCAAACGCCCACGGCGACCGCTTCTTCGCCGATGTAAAGATGCGCCAAGCCCGGCATCAGTGCGCGCGTGTACAATTCATTCACATTTTCTTCAAACAGGCGGATAGCCATCATCTGGCGGTACATCCGCAGCAGCTTTTCTACACCTACGCCAGCACTTGTTCTGGTTGGGTCAGAGACCGTTGTCATTTCGCTACTCCGGACATTCGTGCCAGCACTTCAAAAACCACCGCAAAATCTTGCTTCGCTAATCCCATTCCCCGCGCCGCAGTCAGAAATTCGTTCGAGACGGCCGTGGTCGGCAACGGAACATCCAGCGCGCGTCCCATCTCCAACGCTAACAGCATGTCTTTCTGCATCATGTTCACATCGAACCACGCTTCGGCCGGCATGGTCAGAACGAACGGGCCGCGGTACTTGACCATCGGCGACGCGACCGCGCTATTGGTCAGCACATCCACAGCGACTTCGCGCGCAATCCCGCTTTTTTCCGCGAGCAACACGCCCTCGCAGAACGCCATCATTTGCACTGCGAGGCTCAAGTTTGTCGCGATCTTCATGGAAAGAGCCAGGCCGTTGTCTCCGACGTAAGTCACTTTTGGTCCGATGTCATCCAGGATCGGTTTCAGGCGCTCAAAAGTTTCGCGGCGTCCGCCAACCATCACCGACAGCTTTCCCTCCTGCAACGTGACCACGCTGCCCGAAACCGGGGCGTCAATCATGTCCGCACCCTTTTCGCGCGCCTGGGCGGCGACGCTGCGGCTGTAGTGTGGACTTACCGTGCTCATATCAATCAAAAATTTTCCTGGTGCGACCGCACTGAGGATTCCGTCAGGGCCTTCCATGATCGCGGCCAGTGCTTTTTCATTCGTGACCATCGAGAAGGTGAAGTCTGCCGCGGCGCAGACCGCGCGTGGTGAGTCAGCCCACTTCATCCCGCGATCAATCAAGCGCTGCGCTTTGGCGCGCGTGCGGTTGTAGCCCATTACGCTGTGGCCTTTGCTCAGAAGGCGGCTGACCATCTCGCTACCCATCACGCCCAGTCCGACAAAACCTAGATTGGCCATTCTCGCCCTCGTCGCGATCAGAAATTTGAATCGGGAACTGCGCCGCGGTGCTCATGCGGACGGGAATCTTCCCGGACTTGCAGCAAATGGTCACGCATCGCCGCACGCGATGCCTCCGCGTCGCGCCGTTCGATGGCCGCTAGAATTCGCGCGTGATGGTACTGGCCGCGCTGCGGCCCACCGTCTTCAAAAAATATCCGGATGCGCTGTTCGCGCAGCAATCCCACAATCGAATCGAGCAGCGAAAGAATCAGGGGATTTTCCGCGGCCTCCGCCAGCGCCAAATGAAAATCCAGGTCGGCTTCGATGTACGCGTCGGGATCTTTCAGCGCCTCGTTCATCACCGCGAACGCTTCGCGCATCAACGCAAGTTGAGGCTCCTGTATCCGCGTTGCGGCCAGCGCTGCAATTTCGGGCTCCAGAATCTGGCGTACTTCAGCCAGATACGTCGAACCGCCCGGCTGGTCCATCCGCATCAGCAAATCGATGGATTGTCGAACCGCTTCTGACGTGCCATTCGTGATGAATGTTCCGCGTCCTGAATACGCCTCGACCAGACCTTTCTCGTGCAGTGCCTTGACGGCCTCGCGCACCGCCGTTCGGCTCACGCCAAATTTCAACGCCAGTTCACGCTCGGAGGGAAGCTGGTCCCCGGCCTTTAGCGTGCCTTTCGTGATCGATTCCTCGATTTGCTGAACGATTTGTTCGTAGAGCCGCGAAGTCCGTACTACCTTGTACATAAAACCTCCTGCGCGAGATAGCTAGACTTCTAGTGGTCAGACCGACATACCACAGACGGTTCGCTGAAATCAAAGCCATCAAGGATCGGTCCTCTTAGCCCCGCGTCCAAGCGGTGCGGCTACGCCGTTTCTGACAGAGTCTCAGGCCCCTTCAATCGAAACCGTCTTTATGTTCATGAATTCACGAATCCCGAACATCGCCAGCTCTCTTCCATGCCCGGAGCGCTTGACGCCCCCGAATGGGAGACGCGGATCCGACGCGACCATGCGGTTGATGAACACCATTCCGGATTCGAGGCCGTTGATGAATTTCTCGCGCTCCGCGGGGTCGTTGGTCCAGGCGCTCGCGCCCAGGCCAAAAGGGCTGCTGTTCGCGATGCGAATAGCGTCTTCCGCATTCTTGGCGCGGAACAGAGATGCGACGGGGCCGAACAATTCACCGCACGACGCTGGAGAATCCTTGGGAATATCCGCGAGCACCGTCGGAAGGTAGTAGTTGCCGGGCTGATTCAGCCGTTTCCCGCCGGTCAGCAACCTCGCGCCTGCCCGAATCGTTTTTTGCACGTCGGCGTCGAGTTCCTCCAGTGCTTCGGCCGACGATAGTGGACCGACGTCGGTATGTTCATCAAAGGGATCGCCGACTTTCAGCGCTTCCATTTGTTTCACGAACAGACGTTCGAATTCGTCCGCGATTTCTTCCACGACGATGAAGCGCTTGGCTGCAATGCAGGACTGGCCATTGTTTAGCACGCGCGCCTTCACGCCGACGGTAACAGCCTGTTCGAGGTTGGCGCTCTTCATCACGATGAAGGGATCGCTCCCGCCCAGCTCTAGAACGACTTTCTTGATGTCGGTGGCCGCGGCGATGCCGACCTGGATGCCTGCGCCCTCGCTGCCAGTGAGGGTTGCGGCTTTGATCCGACGATCGGCGAGAATCTTCGCCACTTTGTTCGAGCCGATCAGCAACGTCTGGAAAACGCCTTCTGGAAATCCAGCCCGCAGAAGAATATCTTCAATCATCAGCGCCGATTGCGGCACGTTTGACGCATGTTTAAGCAACCCGACATTTCCCGCCATCAGCGAAGGCGCGATAAAACGAAAAACCTGCCACAAGGGGAAATTCCACGGCATAACCGCCAGAATCGGACCGAGCGGCAGGTAACGCACAAAGCTCTTGCTGCCCGGAACGTCCGCGGCTTCATCCGCCAGGAATTTCTCGGCATGCTCGGCGTAATAGCGGCACACCCAAGCGCACTTAACAGCTTCATCCACCGCGGAGCGATAGGTCTTGCCCATCTCCGTGGTCATCATTCGGCCCAATTTTTCTTTGTCCGCTTCCAGAATTTCCGCGGCTTTCACCATCAGAGCCGCGCGACTGGCGAAAGCCGTTTTGCGGAACGAGTTGAAGGCTCCCACAGCGCGCTGTAGCTTCTCTTCCAGCTGCGCATCAGAGATCGGCTCGAAGCTTTTCAGCACTTCACCGGTTGCGGGATTCGTAGTTGCAATGCTCATGACGCACTCCTCCGAGTCACTGACAGGGCACAGGCGCGAATTGCAGCGCCGAGAGAACAGTCGCATAAAAACACAAGAAAGCGGGAGGAAATGACGAAATCGGCAAGTATTGGGTTCCGATTGACATTTGGTATAGCCATCATACCACAAGATTACAAATGGATTGAATCAAAATTACCTTGACACGGCAAATCGTTGGGTGGTAGGGCTGTCATACCACATTTGGCGCTCTAGCGCCTTTTGCCACTAGCTGGGGGAGAAACATGGATATGCACTCGCTTCTGCGGGGCTCGCGCGTTCGCCCGTTTTGGGAAGGATTCACTCGTGCTCTGATGATCCTCTTGGCCGTTCTCCTGCTTGCAGGCCCTCTGTTTTCCCAATCGTCGATGGGTCAATTGCTCGGTGCCGTAAGTGACCAGAGCGGTGGGGTAGTTGTCGGGGCGACGGTCGAAATCACGGACGTGCAGCGCGGCGTGACCCGCAGCTTGACGACCGACGGGGCAGGCGAGTACTTGGCGCCAAATCTTGAACCTGGAGTTTACAGAATCACCGTCACGAAGCCCGGCTTCAAGCGATTCGAGCGCACCAGTGTTCAGCTGGAGGTGGGCACTGACATGCGTATTGACGTGGTGCTGCAGCCCGGAGACGCCACGCAAACGGTGGTTGTGAACGAAGAGGCTCCGCTGCTCAATACGACTTCCGCCGCGCTGGGCGGTACCTTGAGCAACGCTGAGATCACGGATCTGCCTCTCAATGGCCGCAATTACGAAAACCTCTTGCAGCTCCGTCCTGGTGTCACGCGCTATCCCGGCGGCGGATTTTCCACCACCAGTACGGACGGCCTGCGTGCGGAAGACAATGGCTATTTTGTGGATGGGCTTTTCAACAGCGAACCCTTCTCAGGCCAGAGCATCATCAACGGCGCCGGGATCGCGGGTGATTCCGCGACAATTCTCCCGATTGATGCCATCCAGGAATTCAACTTGATCGAAAACCCGCCAGCCGAATATGGCTGGAAACCTGGTGCAATAGTGAACGTCGGTTTGAAATCCGGTACCAACGTCCTGCACGGTACAGCGTTCGCTTTCGGCCGCGACACTCCCCTGGACGCTCGCAACTTCTTCAATACAGTTGATCAGACAAAGCAGCCCCGCAACCTGGAACAGTTTGGCGGGACCGTAGGCGGCCCAATCATCAAAGACAAATTATTTTTCTTCGGAGGGTATGAAGGTCAGCGTTACGTCGTCGGAAACATCGGAACGATTTCCACACCGGCGACCGTCGGACTGGCGACCCCTGCGGGAGGATCTGGTTGTACGTTTATCGCATCGGGAGATTGCGCGAACAGCCTAGTAAACGCGATTCAGGATTTGCAAGCGGGCGGAATTCCTGTAAGCCCTGCCAGCCTGCAGATCGGCGGGTGTACTTTGGGACCCCCAGTCACCTGCAATGGCACCGGTTTCCCCACGAATCTGGGCACCAACCCAGCTGGCACCACCACGATCAACTTCGGCCTTCCCAATAGCGTCAGTTCGGACAACGCGATCGCCAAAGTGGACTACCACCTCAACGACCGGCATACGATCAGCGGCCGGTACTTTTATGGCGACAACAACGGAACGGTGAGCGATGCGAGCCAACTCCAGACGGAGTGGTTGACTCAAATTCATACGCGGGCGCAAGTGGTTGGCGTCAACTGGACATACGTGCCCAATTCACAGTGGGTCAACGAGGCTCGCTTCGGTTACAACCGCCTCTACCAGCCAACGTTTACCAACGATCACGACAAACCCGCGAGCGATTATGGTCTAGATACGGGAGTCACCAATCCGTTGTACGGCGGATTGCCGCGCATCAACATCGCCCCTTTTTATATTTTCCCGCAAGAATTGGGCGGATTTAACTGGCCGAAAGTGCAAGGACCGGACACGCGAACGCAGTTCGTGGACCATATTTCGCGGATTATCGGCAAGCACGACCTCAAGTTTGGCGGAGAGGTTCACCGCGACACCTTCTCGGGCGGAGCATACGGCGGTGCGCGCGGCAGAATCAAATTCGGATTCAACTCAGCGGATTTTCCGTTCCCCACAGCGACTTCGCTCGAAGCTTATTTCGCGGGTTTCCCAGACTCCGCCACCTTGCTCGTCGGCGATCCCACTCGCCACATCCACAATTGGGGCATTGCCGGATTCCTCCAGGACAACTGGCACGCTACGAGGACCCTCACTTTCAATCTGGGCCTGCGCTACGAGATCAACACTGTCGTCAAAGAACAGAACAACTTGCTGGGTAATTTCAGCCCAACCGCGGGTCTCCAGCAGGTGGGCCAACAGATCAGCGAACCCTACCACCCCGATTACAACAACTTCGGCCCCCGATTGGGCGTCGCTTGGGATCCCTTCGCTAACGGCAAGACCGTGATCCGCGCGGGCTTCGGAATAATCTACGAGACCATCAACTGGGAATCCTTCCTCGCGCTCAACAATTCGCTGGGCATCAGCACAATCCCCACTGGCGCTTTGGGCGTCGGTCCCGGCGGATCGCAGGGAACCGGAACGATTGATGTGGGAACCGTGAACCTCAGTCCGGGCCCGGGCGGTCTGAACTGGAACGGTCCGGGCACGGTTTTCCCGACTACTTCGTTGACCTGTAATGCCGCCAGCCCTTGCTCCATCATGGGCATCGATCCGAATCTTAGATCGCCCTACGTATACAACTGGACCCTGAACGTTCAGCGCGCCATCACCAACACTGTTTCGCTCGAAGTAGCTTACGTCGGCAATCATGGAATAAGTCTCGCTAGTATCCGGGACCTCAACCAGGCGGCCGAAGGTTCGGGATGGACGCCTGCGGCGATTGCAGCCTGCCAGGCGTCCGCGCCGGCATTCAATAACTGCGCGTCCGATGGCGGCGCCGAGCAAGCGGCTCGACCTTTCAACCTTGCGTTCCCGTTCTTGCAGAACATTTACCAGATGAGCAATGGCTACAGATCAAATTACAACGGTTTGCAGACAACCCTGACCGGCCGCCAATATCACAATTTCACGTTCGTCGCCGGATACACCTACTCGCATTCTCTCGACAATGTCGGCGCGAACTGGGATTTCGGAGCGGGATTGGGCTTGCCATCCGACAGCACTCACCCGGGCCGGGAATACGCCAGCAGCGATTTCGATATCAGGAATCGCGGCACACTCACGATCACGTATGCGGTTCCAGGCCGCGACGGATACGCGCAGATGCTGAAAGGATGGGAACTGAACTCGATCGTCACTCTCGACAGTCCTCAACCCTATGGCGTGATGGACGCTGGGACCGACGTTAGCGGCAGCGGTGCATTGAACGACCGCTGGAATTTCTTCGGGAGCCCCTCTGATTTCACTTCTTCCGCGACCGGAATTCCTTATTTTGGGAGCCAATCGAATCCCGCTTGCGTCGCCAAGGCTCTCACTCTCGATGGGGGCAATCCAACGGGCTTGAATAGCACCGCGCTCGGCGCGTTCGGCTGCTACGCCAATGGCAATTCGATTATGTTGCCTCCCGCGCTGGGCACCTTTGGCACCATGGGCCGCAACCTTTTTCGCGATACGGGATTCCGTAACTGGGACTTCTCCGTCGCAAAGACCTGGAAGTTTCACGAACGCTTCAGCGCTCAATTCCGGGCGGAATTTTTCAACATTCTAAACCACCCGAACATCGCGAATCCGTTTGGCGGCCAGAATGGCTGGGCGCACAACGATCCTTCCACCCAATCATTTGGCTGCGGATGCGCCACGCCTGACGTAGCCGCTTCTAATCCAGTGATTGGATCCGGGGGCAGCCGCGCGATCCAGCTGGGTTTGAAGCTTCTCTTCTAAATCGCGCAACGAACGACGGCAAATGGGAGCCAGCGAACTTTCTGGCTCCCAATCAATTCGTAAATCACTGGAATACGATCCTGCTGAGCTGTGAAACTAGAAAAGGGGCCCGGTCTGATGCGAAGTACAATTACCTTCCTCATGGCGAGAATTTGTGCGGCGGCTTTCGCCATTTTGCTCGGTGTCTTGGTGTCGGCGACACACGCACAGCTGCGTCCGGAACGCACGATCGAAGAAATTAAGGTCGAGGCGATCACCCGCGCCGAAAACGGCCAGTATCCCTGCATCGGTCAAAACCCTGACGACTTGAGAGAAGCATTTGCCGCGATCAAGACGCGCGACCCGGACGAATGGGCCGCAGCCTTCATCGCCGTCGGCGATAAGTGGATGGCCGAAGCCAAATCACTCGAAAAAAGCGATCCTGCGAAAGCCAACGCCGATTACATCCGTGCTTGGCGAGTGTTTTCGTTTGGACGCTGGCCCGTCCCGTCCTCTCCCGGCAAGCAGCACTCTTACGAGAAAGCGATTGAAGCGTTCCGCGCGCACACGAAATTCTGGGACCCGCCGATGGAAGTGGTGCGCATCCCCTTCGAGGGCAAAGAAATCATCGGCTATCTGCGCTTTCCCAAGAACGCCACCGGCCCTGTGCCAATGGTGATTGCGATCAACGGCCTCGACAGCCGCAAAGAAGATCTCTCTGAAAGTTTCTCCGCGGTTTTGCCGTTCGGGATCGGATATATCGCTGTAGATGGCCCTGGCACGGGTCAAGCCCCCATCAAAGCCAGTCCCACCGCCGACCGTATGCTGTCGCGGGTGATTGACTACGTTTACGGCCGCCCGGAAGTGGATAAGTCCAGAGTTGAATTTCACGGCGTCAGTTGGGGCGCTTATTGGGGCACCAAGATGGCCATTCTCGAAAAAAACCGCCTGAAGGCCGTCAGCGTGCAATCGCCGCCGATTCACGACATGTTTCAGAAGGAATTCGTGCTGAACGGTCTGCAGGGCAACCGCGAATATTTATTCGATCAATTGCCGGCGATGATGTCCATATTCGAGAACGTGAACAATCTAGACGAACTGCTGGAAGTCTTCCCAAAAATGTCGCTCGTGACGCAGGGACTCATCGGCAAACCCACCACGCCGATGCTCATTTTGTCCGGCGTGCTCGATACGCAGGTGCCCATTTCAGACACCTATCGCCTGTTAAGCGCCGGCGATGTGCCTAAGACAGGCTGGATCAATCCGCATGGTGGGCACTTGGGGCGACAGAAAGGCGTGTGGCCTGATCCGGTGATGTTCAAGGAAGTGATCGTGCCGTGGATCGTGCGCGCCTTGGATGCGGAGCCGCCGACTCGGTAGAGCGCAAACAAGTGCCTGTTCAAAGTTCGCCGCGGCAAATCTTCGAACGACAGCCGCGAAAAACGCTCCCGGGGACGGAGGCGTTCTTCGAGCTGTCGCCCGCCTTCCAGCCGTGCAAACCCGATTCGAAATCAGCCGGCGCTCACTTTCCGTAAGCGAGCAGCGTGAACGTATCCGGAATAATCGCCGGGCGCGGGCGCGGATGCTCCGGCGTCGCGGCTGGCGTCTCGCCGAACTCGGCGGTGACCGTGTAAACGGTGTGGGTAGTGTAGTCGAGGGCCATCGTGCGCGCGCCGCGCTCGGTCTGGATCGTTTCCACCGGTGAAAATTTTGTGGGTGAATCTTCGTGCGCGATAGTGATCGTCCCATCGCCGCAGGACGCGAACGCGTAACCCGTAACGGGGTCGAAACGGTTTGCATCCACGCCCTGGCCGATGGGAACTGTGCCGAGGATCTTGCCGGAGTTGCCATCCACGAAAGTCATGAGCTTGTTGTGGCAGCCCACCACCAGGACTTCGTGCGCGGGGTCAATCGCCAGGCCTGAGGGAGACTCACACGGCGCCAGCGGCCACGTATTTTCGATCTTTAGCGTCTCGGCGTCGAATTTCACAAGGGCGCTCTTGTCCTCCAGATTGACAAAGATTTTGCCCTTGCCGTCGCTGGCGCCAAACTCGGGGCCGCCGCCAAGAGGAAACGTCGCGACAAGTGTTCCGGAGGCCGCTTCGATAGCCGAAGCGGTATTGGCATCGCCATTAAAAGTGAACACGCGTTTGGAGAAAGTATCGTAGATGACGGCATCCGTATCCTTGTCTGTCTTGGCGTTGCCGATGACCTTGAGCGAAGTGAGGTCGAAGATCGTGGAATCGGACGTGCGGCCGTTGGTGGTGAAACCTTTGTTGAATTCTCCGGCGAGCGCGATGCCGTGGACACCCTGTGTATCCGGAATCTCTCCGATGATTTTGCCCAGTTCCGGATCCACTACGATCACGTGTGTGCCGCGTGAAATGAACAAGCGATGCGTCGCCGCATCCACTTCGAGATAATCCCAGCCGCCCGCCCCGCCCAGTTTCACTTTCTTGATCAGATGATAGCCGGACGCGCCGCCGGATTGGGCAGCCGCGCGGAGATACACAGCAGTCAGCAAAGAACACAGGAACAGCGCAAACAAAGCGCCGGCGATTTTCTTCGACATGAATTCCTCCACAAATTGAGAGTCAGCAGCCCAACCCGGGTGCGAACCATGTCACACCCAAGTTAAACGCAGGATAAATAGCCACGGGCGGAAGATCGCAGCGATCCGGCCAGTTCCGCGCGGAGTTTGAAACAGAATTGGGGGGTTGCAGTATGATGTCGCGATGCGGCTGCTGCTCGTGGAAGACGACCCCGGTGTTCTGCGCTTCGTCTTGAAAGGACTGCGCGAACAAGCTTATGCAGTGGACACGGCAACCACCGGCGATGCCGCCCTGTATCAAGCGCAGATCAATACCTACGATCTGATAATCCTGGACGTGATGATCCCGGGGCCGGATGGTTTTGCGGTCTGCAAACAGATTCGCAGGGCGGGAAATCGCGTGCCGATTCTAATGTTAACCGCGCTCGACGGCGTCGAGGATCGTATCACCGGTCTCGACGTAGGCGCCGACGATTACCTTGCCAAGCCCTTCGCCTTTCGCGAACTACTCGCGCGTCTCCGCGCTCTGTTACGCCGTTCCGGTGAACTTCGGCCTCCGAACATCAGCGTCGCGGATCTGGTGGTAAATACGACCAGTCAGTCGGTTACGCGTGGTGGCCGCCGCATCTCGCTGACGACCAAGGAATACGCGTTGGTGGAATTTCTTGCGCGTCACGCTGGCCAGGTCGTGGGGCGCGCCGCAATTGCCGAGCACGTTTGGGACGAATCCTTCGACCCGTTTTCGAACTTGATTGAAGTCTACATCAACCGCTTGCGGCGCAAGATTGACGCGGATTCGAAGGCGCCGCTTTTGCACACACGCCGCGGCGCAGGTTACCTGTTCGGACTCGAGGAAGAGAATATTCGCCCCTATGATCCGGCAAGGAAGAAATCGAGTTTGCCGACCAGGAAGAATCATGTTTAATACGCTGCGCGCGCGTTTGACGCTCTGGTACTCTGTCGTGCTGGCATTGCTTCTGCTGACATTCAGTTTCACCAGCTACTTCCTGTTCGCCCGCGCTGAAAACCGCCGCTCCGACGCCGATCTTGCGGAACTCGCCAAGTCTTTTCTGGTGACCTTCCAAGATGAACTCAAAGAGCCAGCCGGGCCCGGTGGACTACAGGATGCCGCGCGGCAAGCGATGCTCGAACACCGCGTGCGCGGTGATACTCTGCTCGTCGTGGATTCCGCCGGCAAAATTGTTGCGAACTCGGCGGACGTCTTGCCTTCCAGCGCTCCGGTGAACGCCACAGCCACACACGCCGTTGCTTCCAGCAGCTTCCAACAATTTGTCGAAGCGGCCTTACGAGCAGACCGGACCTACCAAAACATCCCCGCAGAAAAAGGCGGGCTACGTGCGTACGCCGTGCGATTCGCGGCGAATGGCCAGACCTGGTCACTCGTAATTCTGCGCTCCCTGCATCCGCAGCACGAAATGTTGGAGGAGATTCGCGTCGCATTCTCCTGGTTGATCCCGCTGGGCGTGTTGCTCGCAAGCGTCGGCGGTTACTTTCTCGCGCGCAGAAGTTTGGCTCCCGTTGCCGCCATGGGCGCGCAGGCGGAGCGCATCGGCGCCGTAAATATCCACGTTCGGCTCACGGTGCGTAACCCGAACGATGAGCTAGGCAGGCTCGCGCAACATTTCAACGACCTGCTGGATCGCCTCGACCAATCGTTCGAACGCCAGCGCCGCTTTATCTCGGACGCTTCGCACGAGCTGCGCACGCCTGTCTCCATACTGCGCGGTGAAGCAGAGGTAGCGCTGTCGCAAGCTTCGCGCTCGCCGGAGGAGTATCGCGAATCGCTCGCCGTATTGCACCAGGAAGCGCAGCGGCTCGCGCGCATCGTGGAAGATCTATTCACCCTCACTCGCGCGGATGCCGGCGAGTATCGTCTGACCCGCAATGATTTCTACTTGGACGAACTCGTCGCCGACTGCGTCCGGGCGGCACGCGTCCTCGCTCAAGCCAAGAACATTACTCTGCTGGCCGTGACGCCAGAAGAAATGCCCGTGCGCGCGGATGAAGATCTTCTGCGCCGCATGATCCTGAATCTCCTGGACAACGCAATTAAGTACACGCCCGAGGGCGGAAATGTTTCGGTCAAATGCAGCTCCGCGCCCGATGGTTACGAACTTAGTGTGACGGACAGTGGCCCCGGCATTCCTGTCGCCATGCAATCCCGGATTTTCGAGCGATTTTTCCGCGTCGATCGCGCTCGCTCCCGATCCGGCCGGGACGGCGGAGCGGGTTTGGGCCTTGCGATCGCGCGCTGGATCGCCGAAGCTCACTTGGGCCGAATTGACCTGGTGCGCTCGGACGCCGCAGGCAGCGCGTTCCATGTGTACATACCAGCACCCGGAAAAATTGTGCCGCCTGCGGATTCCTCCCGTTAATCCTGGGTTTATCTCCTGATCTTTAGTCTAGATGCTGACGATCTTGCGGCAACGATGTCTTAATTGCCGGCTCAATCGTCACAAGAAAATCGTGAACGCTAACACGCTACGAAATATCTTATGGACTTTTGGGTTGGCAGCTTCGCTTCCGTGGTCTGTGGGCGCGGCTCAACAGTCGGAAGGTTCATCTCCGAGGCCCGCCGCTGTGGCTCCACAACAGCCAGCGACGCCCGCGGACGCGACGTTGCGCATTACCTTGGATGACGCGCTGGTGCGCGCGCGTCAGAACAGCCCACAATTTCAGGCGGCGCTCGCGGAGGCGCAGATCGCTCACGAAGACACCAAACAGGCCAAAGACGCCCTCCTGCCGACGATCACTTTCAACAACGAGATGCTTTACACCCAGGGAAATGGAACCGGCAGCGTGCGCTACATCGCCAATAACGCGGTGCACGAATACATCAGCCAGGGAAATGTGCACGAAGTTCTGGATGTAGCGGGAATCTACCAGGTTCGGCGGGCGTCGGCCGGCGCAGCGCTAGCGCGTGCCCGCGCCGAAATTGCCTCGCGTGGCCTGGTTGTTACGGTAGTGCAAAGCTATTTTGGTGCCCTGGCGGCGCAGAGCAAAGCAAACCTCGCACAGAAGGCAGCCGATGAAGGCGAGCAATTCCTCAAGCTGACGCAAAACCTGGAACGCGGCGGCGAAGTGGCACATTCGGACGTGATCAAGGCGGAGCTGCAAGCGCACGAACGCCGGCGCCAGCTTCAAGAAGAGCTTCTCGCGTTGCTGAATGCGCGCCTCGATCTCGCGGTATTGCTCTTTCCAGACTTTAGCGATCGCTTCGAGTTGGGCGATGAACTCCACGCGAGCATTCCGCTGCCCACGCTTGGGGAAGTCCAGCAACAAGCGAGCAACGAAAATCCCGACGTTCGCGCCGCCCTGGCCTCGATGGAGCAGGCGAAGGATGACGTTGGCGTCGAGCGCGCAGCCTACTTGCCATCTCTCAACCTGGATTATTTCTATGGGATTGATGCAGCCCAATTCGCGACGAACAGCATGTTCGATAATCGGAGCGTTCCGAATCTCGGTTCGTCCGCGGCCGCTTCGCTCAACATACCCATCTGGAATTGGGGCGCCACCCAGAGCCGGGTGAAGCAGGCCCAGATTCGCCGCGCGCAGTCGGCGCGCGAGCTTTCATTCGCGCAGCGCAAGCTCCTGGCGGAAGTTCAATCGCTCTACTACGAAGCGGAGACGGCGCTTGACGAACTAGCGGGGTTGCAGCGGTCAGCAGATCTTGCAGCGGAAAGCCTGAGACTCACGACGCTGCGATACAAAGGTGGGGAAGCGACGGTGTTGGAAGTTGTTGACGCGCAGACCACCTCGGCGCTGGCCGCCAACGCGTACGAGGACGGCGCCGTGCGCTATCGAGTCGCCTTGGCAAATCTTCAAACCCTCACCGGAGTCATGTCCACGCGATGAAACTCGAAATTCAACCTCCGCGAATCACGTTCCGGCGCCTTCCGCTCGTCGGTATGTACTTCATCGCGATGCAATGCTTGTCCGGCTGTGGCGCGTCTCAGAAAGATAAGGCGCCGGTTGTCAGTGTTGAAGTAACGCAGGCTCGTCGTGCACCAATCTCGGAAAACATATCAGCCGAGGCTTTGGTGTTTCCGCTGCGGCAGGCCATCATCACTCCTAAGATCACTTCGACGCTCAAGTCATTTTCGGTGCAGCGTGGCTCGCGTGTGAAAAAGGGAGAGCTGCTCGCCGTGCTTGAAAATGCTGACCTCGCGGCGGCGTCCGAGCAGAGCAAGGGCGAATACGAACAGGCCGAAGCAGGTTACGCCTCGACTACGGGCGCGAGCTTGCCCGAGCAGATACAGAAAGCGGAGCTGGAGGCCGCATCGGCCAAAGCCGCGTTCGATGCACAGCAGAAAATGTATGACAGCCGCAAAGAGTTATTCGATCAGGGGGCATTGCCTCGGCGCGATCTGGACTCAGCGCAAGTAGCACTGGCACAAGCGCGCAGCCAGTACGAGCAGGCCGCCAAGCAGCTTGATGACCTCCAACGAATCGGGCGGGATTTG
This sequence comes from uncultured Acidobacteriota bacterium, assembly GCA_963790855.1. GTDB lineage: Bacteria > Acidobacteriota > Terriglobia > Acidiferrales > UBA7541 > Palsa-295. The sequence continues at coordinate 383,649 of CAWBPZ010000010.1, read as the reverse complement.
GCGCTCAGGTCCGCCGCGGGCCAGCTTGCTGCCGCCAAGGGAAAATATCTCGGCGCGCAAGCGCAGCTGAGCTACTCGGAAATCCGCAGCCCGATTGACGGTGTGGTCACTGACCGGCCACTGTTTCCCGGCGAGCTGGCCGCCGCTAATCAGCCTCTGCTGACCGTTATGGACACGTCGAAGCTGATTGCCAAAGCTCACATCGCGGCGGCGCAAGCGGCGCTATTGAAGGTAGGTGACCCGGCCCAAATCAAACTGGCTGGCAACGATCTTGCTGTGGAGGGACGTGTCACACTCGTTAGTCCTGCGCTCGATCCCGGCAGCACCACAATCGAAATATGGGTTGAAGCTTCCAAGCCCGATTCCGCGATCAGACCGGGCATGACTGTGACTGTCTCTATGACTGCGCGTACAGTAAACGACGCGATCGTTGTCCCCGCCGCGGCATTGCAGAAAAACGCAGACGATGTGCAGTACGTTCTAGTCGCTGGCGCGGACGGAGGGGCGCATGCAAGAAACGTCGACACTGGTATCCGCACGACAGACGAAGTGCAAATCGTTTCCGGCTTGAATGCGGGCGATGCCGTAATTACTGCTGGCGGATACGGCTTACCGGACGGAACAGCCGTAAAAATCGCAACTACAAAACCAGCCGAGCCAGCTCCGGAGAAGGAATAACCTGCATGCAGGCTCCTCCGCTTCGCGGTAGCTCTGACGAAAGCGCAGTCTCCTTGCCAGCGCCCTGGTTTCAGCGCCTATCGCGTCCGATCCTGTTTCTGGTCGTGAGCCTGGCGCTGGTGGGGGCGTACGTCGCATTCACTATTCCAGTCTCGGTCTTTCCGCAGACGGATTTTCCGCGCATCGTTATCGGAGTGGATAACGGCGTCACACCGATCGACCAGATGCTGGTGACAATCACGCGCCCGATCGAAGAAGCGGTGAACGTGGTGCCCGGGCTGCAGCGCGTGGTCTCCACCACCAGCCGCGGTTCGGCCGACGTGGACCTGTTTTTCGATTGGAACAGCGACATGGTGTTGACGCTGCAACGCGTGGATGCCGTGGTCGCCCGGTTGCAGGCCGAGCTTCCGCCAACTGCGCGAATCGAAACGCATCGTCTGACCTTCGCCACCTTTCCCATTATTGGCTATAGCTTGACGTCCGATCAGCTGCCGCAAGACAAGCTTTGGGAAATCGCTACTTATGACATCAAACCGCGCATCAACCGGCTGGACGGAGTTGCTTCTGTCTTGATTCAAGGCGGCAGAGTGCCGGAATTCCAGGTGACGCCGGACCCCGCGCGATTACTGGCGAGCAACATTACCGTCACGGATGTCCTGGAAGCCATTCGCCGCACCAACCTGATTGATTCGCCGGGTTTGCTGGAGCACGATCACGAACTCGTCTTGGGACTGGTGAGCGGTCAGGTGCACACACCGGAGCAAATTGGCCAAATCGTCGTGAAGACTTCCACAGCGGGCGTGCCAATTCGGGTTGGGGATATCGCCGCGGTCGCGCCGTCTGTCGCGCCGGTTTACACCGTGGTCACTGCGAATGGGAAGGCCGCAGTGCTCCTAAGCATCAATCGCCAGCCGGAAAGTAACACGCTATCGGTGGCGGACGAAGTACACAGCGAAATTGCCGAGCTGCAAAAAACGCTACCGCCCGGCGTGCATCTGGAGCCGTTTTACGACCAGTCCACCATCGTTCACGATTCCATCGCCAGCGTGCGTGATGCAGTGCTCCTCGGATTGCTGCTTTCGTCGGCAATTTTGGTTTTGTTCCTGCGAGACTGGGGCACCTCTCTGGTGGCGGGCTTAGTGATTCCTGTTACGCTCCTGCTCACTTGCATCGTTCTAAAAATGACGGGCCAGAGCTTCAATCTGATGACTCTTGGGGGGCTGGCGGCGGCGGTCGGTCTGGTAATTGACGATGCCATCGTCATTCTGGAAAACATCGTGCTGCACAGAGACGCGGGCAAGGATCGTCTACAATCCATCCAGCACGCCTTGCGCGAGATGACGATTCCGCTAGTGGGTTCGACGATCACGCCGATCGTAGTTTTTCTGCCGTTGATTTCTGTTACCGGCGTGACGGGCAGCTTCTTTCGCGCTCTAGCTATTACCATGACTGTCGCGCTGTTCAGTTCTCTGGTGCTGGCGCTGTTCTGGACGCCCACGCTCAGCCAATTTCTCATTAGCAAGAAATCGGGCGTAGAAAAACCATCTAGTGTTGAAGTAAGTGCCGCCGGCGGCGTTAGTCTGGAACGGATCGCGCATGAAGAAGCGTCCACCCGCGGTTTTTTCGGACGCATGGTCGGTTTCTACGAGCAAATCATGCAGCGCGTGTTGCAGCGGCCCGTCATCCTGATAGCCAGCTCACTCATGGTCATCGTGCTTTCGATCGTGTGTTATCACTTCCTGGGCAGCGACTTGCTCCCCGAAATGGACGAAGGCGGTTTCATCCTAGATTACTACACTCCGCCGGGGAGTTCGCTTGTGGAGTCCAACCGCATCCTCCAGCACATCGAGAAGATTCTCCGTGAGACCCCGGAAGTTGAAAACACCTCGCGTCGTACCGGCCTGCAACTGGGTTTGGCGGCCGTTACTGAAGCAAACCGCGGTGACTTTACCGTAAGACTGAAGCAGAAACGCGATCGCGGCATCGACGAAATCATTGACGAGGTGCGCGCCAAGGTCAAACAGACCGAACCCGCGGCCGACGTGGAGTTCGTTCAGGTTCTCCAAGACATGATCGGAGATTTGACCAGCGCGCCCGAGCCGGTGGTGATCAAAATGTTCTCCCAGGATCCGCGATTGCTGTTGAAATCGGCGCCGCGAGTGGCCGATGCCATCGCAAAAGTTCCTGGCGTCGTGGATGTGTTGGACGGAATCGAGAACACCATCAGCGGGCCTGCGGTCACGTTTCAAGTGGATTCCGCGGTGTCGGCGCGCGCCGGATTTACACCCGAAGAAATCGCCGTTGACGCCTCCGCGATTCTGGAAGGTGAGCCTGCGGCGACGCCGGTAGTGCTGAACGACCGGGTTTACCCAATACGTGTGCGCTTTCCCGCAGAAAACCGCGCCTCGCTCGATCGTATGACTAACACGCTGCTGGCCAGCTCCACCGGGCGAACGGCCACGCTCGGATCGCTAGCGGTAGTCACGAACGATTCCGGACAGACAGAGATTCGGCGGGAAAATTTGCAGCGCGACGTGGAAGTGACTGCACGCCTAGAAGGTGTGGACCTGGGGCGTGGAGTTGCCGCGGTGAAGAAGGCCGTGAGCGATTTACAACTGCCTTCCTCGATTCGCCTGGAATATGGCGGAGCTTACCAGGAGCAGCAGAAATCCTTCCACGATCTTTCGATGGTCTTGTTCTTGGCGTTGCTGCTGTTGTTCGTCGTGTTGCTCTTCGAGTTCCGCACCTTTTCGGCGCCCACTGCCATTCTCGCCTCGGCCTTGCTCTCTACCTTTGGGGGTTTGCTCGCCCTCTTGGTTACCGCCACCACGTTCAACGTAGCGTCTTTCATGGGCATGATCATGGTGATCGGCATTGTTACTAAGAATGGTATCCTGCTGCTGGACGCGGAGCAGCGCTTTCGTGCGATGGGTCTATCCCCGCGTGAGGCGATGATTCAGGCGGGCCGCCGCCGCTTGCGCCCCATCTGCATGACCGCGCTTGCCACCATTGCCGGCATGTTGCCCTTGGCGTTGGCGATTGGCGCTGGCTCTCAGATGCTGAAGCCTCTGGCCATCGTCGTAATCGGCGGCCTGGCAAGCTCGATGGTCTTGTCGTTGGTGTTTACTCCTGCGATCAACTACTACCTCGGTGTAGCAAAGCCTTCTGCGGCTTAGCCAGCCGCAGAACCCCTGGGCCGCCGTGCATTGTGGCCCGAGGGATTCTGTGTTGCGAATTGCGGCGCGCTACTATTCTTTTTTACCTCCGCGATCTTGACGCCGATCGTATTAGCGATCGCCGTCACCATCGCGGTCTTCCGGTGCGAATGCGACGCCGCGAAGAACCTCACCGCCGCGCGCTGCACGAATGGTCACGAACCGGCCAATGCCGAAGAGACCGTCAGTCTTTGGCAGGCTGGTCGCTCTCAGAATATCGGTGACCTTCACCAACTTATTGGGGTCGGCGCCCTGATCTCCACTAGCGCTGACTGTCGAGGTCACCGCGTAGATATCCACAGTGCCATCTCGGTGGACTCTCCCAGTGATGTTGCGGCAGCCGTCCGTTGCAGGATTGAGCGATATCGGGTAGTTCGGAACGCTGTACGGAATGCCGATGTTCAGACCATTCTGCAGGATGTAATCCAGGTGCCAGGTGCCGCTGACCAGACTCCATTTCTGGACGCCAGCCGTGGCGAGGGTCGCGGCATCCGCGACGTTGTCGTTCACGGCTGGAGTCACCAGCGTCCCATCACCCTCGTCGCAAACGTACAGCGTCTCAGCATTTGCGAACCAGATCCCGAAGGGAAAAGCGATCGGGGCCGGGTTGCCGTTCTGATCCACGCCGCTGGCGAGCGAAGTAGGGAATCCCGGGAGGATGGTGATCGGCAGTGCCGCTAGTACCGCTGTAGTCCCGGTGGGAAGCACGCCGGTGTTGCCAACCTGATAGACGGTATTGATGCCATTACTGCCGCTACCTTTGGTGACGTACATCGTGTTGTTGAAAATCGTCAGTCCGCGGAAGTTATTGTCTTTTCCAGCCTTGTCCGCCGTCGCATAGCCGACCTGCGTAACCTCGAAGTCTCCGATCTTGTTAATGTCTGGCGGCACGGGCGGCGTTTGGCCCGGAACCAGAAGCTCGGCGCCAGTGGACGTGATCAGATTGACTCCTACCTGCGTCTTGGTGAGCTGGCTCTTCGAGAGACCTCCGTTGTTGTCGTTTCCGACCATATAATAAGTCGAGTCGGCCTTGATCGCCGCGCGGCCGTTGTTTCCACTGTAAGCGTTTCCTTCGGTAATTTGCAGCCGGCCAGCCGCGTCCACTTCCGCCACGGCGCGGTAGGATTGCGACACCACCGGATTGCTCGGATCCACCACGCCCGGAGTGTTGGAATTCGACACATCCAACTGGTTCGGCGCGGTAACGAATCCCGCGCCGCCGCGATATCCGACAAAAGTGATCGACTTCCTGTCCAGCGACAGGTTAAGCGCCAATTCCGATTTCGAGCTGAAGCTGGTCACGATCTGATCGCTGGGAATGTTCAAAGATCCAAGCCGCTCGCCGTCGGTCGTGATGTTATCCAGGAAAATTGGCGATGTAACGCCGAAGCTGCCATCCGGCGTATCGTTATTAAACACGCCAGGAAATGTTCCGTCCGCTGTTGCCGAGGCGCATGTGACGGCCGCGGTCGTCGAGCCTCCTGCAAGCAGAGGCAGCGTAACGTTGCCCGCTACACAGCCCGGCGGTAAAGTCTCTCCTAGCGTCACGGTCGAGGTGTCTCCCAGATACACGCTGCGACTGAGCACCAAAGTCCCCGGCAAGAATTCGAAACGATCCGAATCACGATTATCCGGCTTGGCGTGCGCCTTGCTAACGAATGCTCCTGCTGCCAGTGCGGCGGTTGTAACTGCAATAAGCGTTGTTGAAATTAAAATTTTCTTCACGTTTTTCGCCCTCCCGAGCGGATCCGACTGAATACTAGGTAAAATGCGCCAAAAGCACCGCACCACGGGAACCGGCGCGGGGCCTTGTGGTTCTTTGCCATTACGGCTGGTTAGTTGCTGTTCGAAGGGTTTGGACCTTTGTTACCGACCCTCAATGCCAACCCTCAACGCGAGCGCCCGTTACTAACTCCCGCTGCCGACTCCGCTACCAATTACCGCCAAAGTCAAACGGCACACTGGGCAGAACCGGGGTGTGCTCCTTCTGAACGGCTTGGAGTTGGTTCGGATCCAGGCCGAGAGCTTTCAAAATTGTCGGAGCGATCTGCAGCGTCTGGACCGGCGTGGTGACGGTCTTGGGTTCAAAGCTCGGGTTAGACAGCAGCAGCATCACGTTGACGTCGTCATGCGCGAAGCCGCCATGCTCAGCAAGTTTCTTCGTGCTGCCGGAGTAGGTGGTGCCGACATTGGGAGTGACGAGGATGTCCGGCGTGCGTGGATCACCGGAGGGCGGCAGGCCGGGCGCGTTGAAAATTTGAGTGATCCCCTGACCCCAGAAGATCTGTCCGATACCAGCGATATTGGCCGTCACCGGCGACTGTGTTTCGAGCAAGTTCACTGCACTCGCCGTGGTGCAAGTGCTGTTGAGCCAGACCAGAGAGACGTCGTCTTCAGTGGGACCAACGCCGGTGGGGTTGGACGGCGATTCAGAAAACGGGATGCAACCGGCGCCGTCCAGAATGGTGACGGGCGATGTCGTCACCGGGCCACCGGCGGTGATGCGGGTGTAGCGGGAGGAATCGACAGGACTCTGGCCATGTTTGGCCGAAATAATGATCAAAGTCGAGTCGAGCAGGCCACGCTGTTTCAGAGCCGCGACCATTTTGCCGATGGAAGCGTCGGCGAATTGGATTTCGCTGAGCAACACAGCGGTGGGAGTGCCTTGGGCGTCTTCGTAGCCGCCGGTGACGGCAGTGGATTTTTCGATGAGCTTCTGACCGACGCTGACCACCTGGAAATTCATGCCGAACACGGCGGGCGTGGGAGCTGAATGCGAGCCGTTGTGTGTCTTGCCGTTGATTTCGTTGAGAACTGCATTGACCTTGAGCGTGTCGTAGCACTGGATGTTCTGAAAGCTGTCCGTCCAGGCATTAGAGGAAGAGACCGTCGTCTGATCGGGGAGTGGATTGCAACCCGGAACACCTGGCAGATTCACGGGGATGGAATTGATGTCGGGCGAGTAGTAATCATCCACGTTGGTGCCGTTGCCAGGACCGTTCACTGCGGAGTACGACGGATGCTTGTCGGACCACGCGGTGTAGCCACCCGCGTCGTGAACGACACCGAAGATTGTGTTGGTCCGCACGAAATTCCAGGGATAAACCGGTGCGCAGTTGTTTGCCGGATCGCGCACGAGTCGGCTTGCATCTATCGATGCAACGCCACCGTCGCCGGTGGATGCGCCGCCGTTCAGCTTGGTCTGGTCAATATCGATACCTTCGTCGTATTCGGTGGTGGTGCCGGGGAACACACCGGGCGTGCAAGTGCCCCCGGCGAGTCCATTGCCGGTCGTCACCTTTGGGGGAGCGAGGCTACGGTCGTAGGCAACATCGTAGAACGCGCCCACCGTGCGCGGAGACCCGCCGGTCATGAGTGCCATCAACCCGGGAAACGAGTCCGATGGTTTTGAAGTTGCGGTGTCCAGATAGTTGACGCCAGTTTCAGAGAGTTCGGCGAGATTCGGGCAATACGATTTGCCGCCATTCACCTCGTTGATTCCCTTCGAACAATTAATAAAGTCGAGCGCATGCATGCCGTCAATGCTGATCAGCAGAACGTGTCGAATGTGCTGATTGCGATAATCGTCTTGAGCGTTTGCTGTAGGAGCCGCGAATGCCGCCGCGAGCATTGTGCTCGCAACAGCTAGTACCCACTTCTTGCCTTTGCCCATCATAAGAAAGCCTCCTCAGTAGGATTGATATCGTTCATTGATTCGTTGTGCTAGGGAGTAATTGTCGTTGAACCCTTGCTTTGGAAAATTAGTCGAGTGGGTGCGGGGCGATTGCCAGTGCGAAGATGCGATTGCGCACTTTAGGGACGGTTTTCTTGATTTCGCGCGATCGCTAGGCGGAAGCCAGCGGGGTGCGACGAGCGCGAAGTGATCAATTCGACCACCGGGCTGAGGCGGGAACTGTAACGGACGGATCGAGCCAAGGTGGTGAACGCTATATGAATCCCCGGCAAAAACTAACTGAAAAATTTTCAGATAACTGACTGCCAGGTGGAAACTCTACACTTTCGGTTTGAAGTAGCGGAGTTTTTACGAAGTAGTAACGTTTGCGTATTGTGTGGTAGCTCAAACTTCTGCGCCCTAATCTCGCAATGGAGGATTTATGAAGGCAAATCGGCTGGTACTTACGGGAGTGGCTGCGGCGGTGATGCTGGCGTCGTGGGCGCATGGAACCTCGGCGCAAAACAGCAAGGTAGGAACGAAACACGTAAAGCACGTGCTGCTGCTGAGCATTGACGGCATGCATGCGGTGGATTTCTACAATTGCACGCACGGGATTGCGGGCGCGAACGGAGGGGACCCTTATTGTCCGAACCTGGCTACGCTGGGCCAGACAGGAATCAATTACGTCGCGACTTCGTCTTCAAAGCCGTCGGACTCGTTTCCCGGACTAGCGGCGCTGGTTACGGGCGGTTCGCCGAAGTCCACCGGACTTTATTATGACGTCGCTTACGACCGCTCGCTTGATGGGCCGGCGCTCGCGACCGGCACTGGCCTGGCTGCGTCATCGTGCACGCCGTTCGGTGTACCGACCGGAACGACGACCGACAACGATCAAGGAATCGAGTTCGACGATACCAAGCTGAATGGTGGCGCACCGGGCGCCAAGTTTACCGAAGGCGGCGTCGCCTCGATTGACCCGAGGAAGTTGTCGCGGGACCCAGCTGTGGGTTGCGCGCCGGTGTATCCATGGAACTTCGTTCGCACCAATACGATCTTTAGCGTAGTGCATGAGGCTGGCGGATACACGGCGTGGATCGACAAACACGCGTCATATTCATTTACCGCAGGGCCCGGCGGCAAGGGCTTGGACGACTATTTCTCTCCAGAAGTGGACTCGAACGTAGTAGCGCTGCCCGGTGTGACAACCTCGGAGGGCGCTTCGTGCGCGACGATCCGTGACACTGCTAGTGAGTCGGGCTGGAACAACAGCTTCAAGAACATTCAGTGCTACGACGCGCTCAGGCTGAATGGGTTGTTGAACCAAATTGCAGGCAAGACACACAAAGGCGCGGCCGCGCAGATACCTGCTGTTTTCGGCATGAACTTCCAGGCGGTGTATACGGGAGAATCGGTGAGTGAGCCAGGCGTCGGCGTGGGCGGTTATCAGAATTCGGCGGGCTTGCCCAGCGCGGAGTTGCTGCAGGAAATCGAGTTCGTGGACGCCTCAATCGGCGACATTGTCAACGCGCTTAAGAATAATGGGATTTACGACGAGACGCTTATCATTATCACGGCGAAGCATGGGGCGTCGCCCATTGACCCGATGCTTTATGTGGCAAACGGTTCCAATACGCCGGCAACATTGCTCGGAACTGCGATTCCGTCCTCCGAGTCGCCGCTGACCCCGGGTGGCATTGGCGCAACCGAAGATGACGTCTCTGTGCTGTGGCTGAAAAAGGGCGCGAGCGTGACCGCGGCAGTAGAACTGCTGGAAAAGAATGCGGCGGCAATCGGGCTCGGGCAACTGTATTACGGGCCGGCGCTGTGGCTGAACTACAACGTGGGCGGCGATGGTCCTAGTGAAGATCCGCGCACGCCGGATATTATCGTGACGCCGAACGTCGGCGTGACATACTCGGGAAGCACGACGATGATCGCTGATCACGGCGGCTTCGCGCACGACGATACCAACGTAGTCCTGCTGGTATCTCATCCCGGCTTCTCTCCACGAACTGTTTCGGCCCCGACGGCAACCACGCAGGTGGCTCCGACGATCGTGAAGGCGCTGGGGCTGGACCCGACGACGCTGGACGCGGTGAGAGCGGAAGGCTCGACGGTACTGCCTGAGGTTGAAGCAGAGCTTGCAAAGTGAGTGCACAAACACGCTGAGGTCCTATCGTCCGGTCTTACCGGTCTCATCTAACGCGGCGTGGTGTGACGTTGGGCGGCGATTGTTGTCAATTTGTAGCTATGTTTTTGGGCGAGCCCCTTTGCGCTTCGGCGTGAACCGCCGACTCGAGCAAGAAAACACTGGTTTCCTGGCATACGCGGGAACGCTCCAGCGGAGAGAGCCGCAAAAGAGGTGGCATCACCAAGACCGGTAATGTGCACCTGCGTCGCATCGTCGTGGAGGCGGCCTGGGCCTACCGTCACGCGCCCGCAGCAACCGCAGGTTTGCGCAAGCGGCAAGAGCGAGCGAGTGAAGAGGTAAAGGAGATCGCCTGGGAGGCGCAGCACCGTTTACACGGCCGCTATCGAAAGCTCAGGGCGCGCGGTAAAAACACAGGAAAGGTAATCACCGCAGTAGCACGCGAACGTTTGGGATTCATCTGGGCCATTGGGGTAAAAGTGGAAGCCGAACAAAGAAAAGCAATGGGCCAAGCGGGCTAGTTCAAACACTTTCGGGTAAGTAAAACGCCATGGAGGTGGTGCAGGTTGCGGTCTGGGAGCTCACGGGAAGGAGAATCCTCGACCGTGCTATGCGGAAGGTCTATGGACCACCCGCGCAGATTGTCCGCGGCAGCTCCCGACGGATCACGATGGCGTCGGGTCGCTCGTGGGGCGCGCCGAAAAACTAGAGATTAGAATGGAGCGCGGGTGAATGTTCTCAGTGGTTTGCATCGTTTTCCAATACTGGCGACGAGAGATTAGGATTGGTTCGTCCGCCGCGGCGGACAGGTCCGCCTGCGCGGCGGGAATCGAATCCGGGGCGGCAGGGGCGGGCGCGGCTTGGACTAGTTCGGCGTAGGTGCGGACTTCGATGGTGGGATTTTGCAGGGTGGTGAGGGCGCAGCGAGCGTCGCGAAATCTGCGAAAAAGTTCCGTGATCGTTCTCCTGGTCCACGGTAGCACCGGCAGGACGAAAAAAGAGCTGTACGAAAGTATGGGCGCGGGACGGGCGCGGGCAAAAAGCGTGTGTAGAATCGTACAGGCGGGGGACAGTGCTGGTACTCACTGGCCGAAATGATTTACGCGGTGTGGTTCGCTGTGTGGGTAATGGCGGAGCGTCTAAGCCCGCACCCTTCCCAGGAAACAACGGCGCGTAGGCTGGGGCACTCGCGCGTTACGATTTCCCTCCCTTCATCGAAGCAATCAGAGCGTTGCTGAGCAAGTGCATCACGCGAACTTCGTTTGGTGTTAGCTTTGATAATTCCACTAACTTCTTAATTGCGTTTTCATGGCCCGCTACCGTCACCCGCCAGATGGGGGAACCATCGGGTAGAACTTCAAACAAATCATATTCGCGCTCCATGCGCCTCCTTTTCGGGCGGGCAAGACGAGTATGGCATGACGGTGTTGTCGGCGACTGTCTAACATTGAACATCAATAGGATTGCCTCTCGGCGCGAGCGCGCGAGTTGGAGCTAGTGCGGGAACGAAGGGAAGCGTTCGGCGGAGCGGCCCCGAGTTGCGGCGCGTCTAAACTCGCACCCTTCAATGACCGAGCCGTTCCCTTGAACTCCTACTTTGCGTGCCGGTCCGAGGTGAACGCCCTTCGATCGCGCACGGCGGGACGATTCACGGGCACGGGATGCCGTGCCCCTACGAAGCAAAACCAAAATCGCGTTGCGGCGCCTACGCTTCGAACCGGCACAGCCGGTTCTCAGGACGAATCGCCGGCAGGGCGATTCGCCCGCCACGAAAAAAAATAAGCCTGGTCACGGCTTGAGCGGCATCTAAGGTTTGCGTTTGCGAAAATTCTACGCATCCGCGCACGTGCTTCGAGACCGGTGATAGCGACTACACACTTGTCAGCCGGTTGACACCCGGCTATCATCACGGCTTCGTAACCGCGGCGTAAGTCGGGTCTGGTCACAACGGTAGGCGTCGCCGGTTTGGGTTGAGAAGTGCCTGGTATTTTTTGGTCTCAGTGGGGACGAGGCTGAATATCATTCATGGTACGTTTCGACCAAATACGAAGGCGGCTAAGCATTGCGGCAGGAATCGCCGTCCTGCTGGCAGGAGTATTGCTTGCGGCGTCGCTGTGCTTTGCCGCGCCCACTGATCCTTCTCCGCTGCCCAGCATTTTTGATCCGCGCTCCACGCCTGCAAAATCAATCGAGCATCTTTCTTACTTCGTTCTATCGGTGACGGGGCTGATCTTTGCGGTTGTGTTCAGTTTATTGGCGTATGCGGTGGTGAAATTCCGCAAGCGCCCGGGGGACAGCGGCCGCGAGCCTGCGCAGGTGTATGGCAGCACGCAGATTGAATTGGCGTGGACGGTGATTCCGATTCTGATTGTGGTCGTGTTGTTTCTGGCGACCGCGCGGGTGGTCCACTCGATTCAGGATGCACCGAAGCCTGAGAGTGCCGTGGACGTGGTCGCGGTGGGACATCAGTTCTGGTGGGAATTTCGCTATCCGCAACTGGGTGTGGTGACGGCGAACGAGCTGCACATTCCAGTAAGCGAAGCCGGCCACCCTACGCCGACTTTTTTGACTTTGCTTTCCGCTGACACGGACCACAGCTTCTGGGTTCCTCAACTGGCGGGAAAAACGGACCTGATTCCGAATCGCGTGAATCACATGTGGATGGATCCTTACGAAACCGGAATTTTTCTGGGCCAGTGCGCGCAGTATTGCGGCACGCAGCACGCGAAGATGCTGCTGCGGGTTTACATTGACAGCCCGCAGGACTTTGCAACCTGGGTGCGCGCGCAACGGCAGCCCGCGGAGCTCGATGCAAATGTAACCGCGGGCAGGCGCGTTTTCGAAACGACGGCTTGCATCAATTGCCACGCGGTGGGAGGCACCGTTGCGAACGGACGCTTCGGCCCGGACCTGACGCACTTGATGAGCCGGCAGACGATCGCTTCGGGCGCGGCCGACAATACGAAGGCGAACTTGCGCTTATGGATTCAGAAACCCGACGCGATCAAGCCGGGTTCGCTGATGCCTGCGATGCAACTGAGCGACGCTGATCTGGATGCGCTGGTGGATTATCTGGAGACGCTTCGTTAGCTAGAGGACTTGGGAGAGTACTTATGTCGTCGGACGCGATGGCAATTCCAAATGCGAGAACGGAGGCGCGTCCTTGGATCGAAGTGGTGCATGAATGGGTGACCACGGTTGATCACAAGCGGCTGGGAATTTTCTACATTGTGTATGCGCTGATTTTTCTGGTGATCGGCGGGATCGAAGCCGCCATCATTCGGATTCAGCTGATTCGCGCGCATAACGATTTCGTTTCGCCGCAGGTTTTCAATCGCATGTTCACGATGCATGGCACGACCATGATTTTTTTCGTGGCCATGCCGGTGCTGTTTGGATTTGCGAATTATCTGGTTCCGTTGATGATCGGCGCGCGCGACATGGCGTTCCCCAGGCTGAATGCATTCAGTTTTTGGCTGACTGCGTTCGGCGGCGTGCTGCTTTACTTCAGCTTTTTGGGTGGGAATGGGCTTTATGGCGCTGGGAATGCGCCTGATGTGGGCTGGTGGGCCTATGCGCCGCTCGCCGCGAAGGCGTTTTCGCCGGGACCGAGTTCGGACTACTGGACGATTGCTCTGCTGGTCTCAGGATTTGGGAGTATTGGGACGGGCATCAATCTGATTGCGACAATTTTGTGCCTGCGCTGCCCGGGAATGACGCTGAACCGCATGCCGCTGCTGGCTTGGCTCAACCTGGTGATGTCCGGAATGGTTTTGATCACGATTACTCCACTTTCGGCAGCGCAAATTATGCTGCTGATTGATCGTTATTTAGGCGGGCATTTCTTTGACACGCAGGCGGGCGGCTCAGCGGCCATCTGGATGCATTTCTTCTGGATCTTCGGCCATCCGGAAGTTTACGTCCTGATTATTCCTTGCTTCGCTTTCATGTCCGAAATCATTCCGGTATTTTCGCGCAAACCGATTTTCGGCTACCCCGTTATGGTCGGCGCCACGGTGTGTATCGCGTTCGTCAGCCTGAGCGTGTGGGCGCACCATATGTTTACAATCGGAATGAATTCCTACGCCAACAATTTTTTTGTAATCACCACCATGTGCGTGGGCATTCCGACCGGAATCAAAATTTTCAATTGGCTGGGCACTATGTGGGGCGGAAGCATTTCGTTCAAGACGCCGATGCTCTTTTCCATCGCATTTCTGTTTCAGTTTTTGATCGCGGGTCTCACCGGAATCATGATGTCCTCCGCGCCTTTTGATTGGCAGCTCAGCCTCTCCTACTTTGTGGTGGCGCACTTTCACTATGTAATCGTGGGCGGAATCCTGTTCGCGCTTTTTGGGGCGTTTTATTACTGGTATCCGAAAATCACGGGAAGAATGCTGAACGAAACGATGGGCAAGCTGCATTTCTGGCTATTTCTGCTCGGCTTTCACATGACGTTCGACGTGATGCACGTTCCCGGAATTCTGGGAATGCCGCGGCGCATCTACACCTACGAGCCACGCCCTGGTTGGGAAACGCTCAACTTGATCGTGACGATCGGGGCTTTCATTCAGGGCATCGCGGTACTCGTCTTTGTCGCGAACCTTATTTATTCCTATTTCAAAGGACCGAAAGCGGGCAACGATCCCTGGGACGCGTGGACTTTGGAATGGTCGGTAACTTCACCACCGCCTGATTACAACTTTGCCACCATTCCTGTGGTCGGCAGCCGCCGGCCGCTGTGGGACCTGAAGCATCCGGAAGATCCGGACAGTCGCTACGAGTAACGCCATGACGAAAAGGATTGAGCAATGAGCGCCGCGAGCAGTCCATACCCCGAGAGAGCTCCCGAGTGGAAGTTGCCTTACCGAGGCAAGGTCGGCATGGCCTGCTTGATTATCGCCGAGTCTGCGATCTTCTCCATTTTCGTCGTAGCATATCTCTTCTACTTGGGAAAAAGCGTCACCGGACCCACTCCCCGCGAAGTGCTGGAGACGCCGATCTTCTTCACCATTTGTTTATTGTCCAGCAGCCTTACGATTCATCTCGCGTCCAAAGAGCTTGAAAACGGCCATCGCACTACGTTCCTGGTTCTGTGGGCGATCACCATCCTTCTCGGCGCGCTATTTTTGTTTGGCACTGGAATGGAGTGGCACCGGCTGATTTTCGTACACGGACTCACCATCTCCAGCAATCTTTTTGGCACCACGTATTATTCACTCGTCGGATTGCACGCCACGCACGTCACCGTGGGCCTGGTGATGCTCACTCTGGTGCTGCTTTTCGGTCTGGCCGATCGGGTCGGCGTGGAGCAATCCGACCGCATCGCAACGCTTTCCCTGTACTGGCATTTTGTGGACGCAGTATGGGTCGTGGTTTTTACCGTCGTTTACGTTATAGGGCGCTGAGGATCAGAGATGAGCACGGACTTATCCGCGAAACATTCCGGCGCAAGCTCACGGCCCCAGGATGTGGTGGAAATGCCCGCCTCGACGGCTTGGCCTCTTGCTTTGGCTTTTGGCGTTACCTTGTTGTTCACAGGATTGCTCACGAACGCGTCGCTGAGCATACTCGGCGTCGTCCTGACGTTCGCGGGGTGCGTCGGCTGGTTCAGGGAAGTTTTGCCTCACGAACAGGAAGTGGCTGTTGCGGTGGTCGCGGAGGAAGTCCCCGTCCCCGTTGAGCGCAAGATTGTTGAGCGTCTGCCAGTAGCGCCAGAACTGGTTCGCGCTTGGCTTCCACTCGAGACCTATCCAATTTCCGCTGGAGTAAAAGGCGGCTGGGCGGGCAGCGTGGCGATGGCAGTGCTGGCGTGCACTTATGGGCTTCTGAAGGCTGGGAGCATCTGGTATCCCATCAATCTTCTCGCCGCGACTTTGTCCGCGAAATCGCTGCAGCTCGATCCGTCACAACTCGACTCGTTTCACTTAAGCAGCTTCGCAATAGCTGTGCTTTTGCACGGCATCGGCTCGACGCTGGTGGGCTTGCTCTACGGCGCCATGCTGCCCATGTTTCCGCGCCGGCCCATCCTGCTCGGAGGCTTGATTGCGCCGGTCCTGTGGTCCGGTTTGTTGTACTCGATATTAAATCTTCTGAATCCACTGCTCGCCAGCCACATTGATTGGGTCTGGTTCATGGCTTCGCAGGTGGCGTTTGGCGTCGTTGCGGGTCTTGTCGTGATGCGCCAGGAACGGGTCTCGACGCGTGAGAATCTGCCGTTTGCGGTGCGGGCCGGCGTCGAGGCTCCTGGAATTATGGGAGAGAAGCGCGGCAAGGATGACTCGAGATGAAGATCAGCCTTCTCGCTTCCGCGGCGTTGCTCCTTGGCAGCTTTATCTGCGGGTGCGGCAGTTCATCGGGGAAGCCGCTTGCTTCGAGCACGCCAGTCAACCCCAGCGACATTTCGGATTTCAACGTTCTCTACGGTGAAAATTGCGCGGGATGCCACGGAGCAGACGGCCGGAGCGGCGCTGCGATCCCAATCGGTGATCCAGTGTATTTGGCGATTGCAGACGACACCGTGCTGCGCCGCGCGGCGACCAGCGGAATTTCCGGCACATCCATGCCTGCATTCGCGCAGAGCGCCGGCGGAATGCTCACGGAAAAACAGATTGATGGGATCGTCCACGGAATCAGAGAGCGTTGGTCGGAGCCTGGCGCGTTAAATGGCGCGAATCCGCCGCCGTATTCCTCGACAACTCCGGGCGACGCTTCGCGCGGCTCGCAGGTGTACGCAACGTTCTGCTCGTCTTGCCACGGTGTCGGCGGGAAGGGAGGATCGAAGGCAAGTTCCATCGTGGATGCATCTTTTCTTGCGCTGCTCAACGATCAGCAGCTGCGCACAATCGTGATTGTGGGCCGGCCGGACTTGGGTGCTCCGGACTGGCGCAATAACATCCCGGGCACGCCGATGTCCGCGCAAGATGTTTCCGATGTCGTTGCGTGGCTGGCATCGCAGCGCATTCCATTCCCCGGCCAGCCTTACCCGAGCACACCGAAATCGTCAGGAGAAGTTCGATGACTTTAATCAGCAGGCGCGCGCTGCTCATGAATGTGGGAATTTTCTTTAACAGTCTTGTCGCCGTGGTTCTTGCAGTGCCGGTCGTGCGATATCTTCTCTCTCCGATCGCCCGCGGACGCAAGGACGGCTATGAATCCTGGGTCACGCTCGGCAGTCTGGATCAATTTCCTTCCGGTGAAACGCGGCTGGCCACCTATCGCAACCCGATAGTCAATTCCTGGGATGGTGATACGGCGGATATCGCGTGCTGGGTTCGCAACGTGGACGGGAAAAATTATCAGGTATTCGCAATCAATTGCGCACACCTGGGATGCCCGGTGCGCTGGTTCCCGCAATCCAGTTTGTTCATGTGCCCGTGCCATGGCGGAGTCTATTACCAGGATGGCTCACGCGCCTCTGGTCCTCCGGAACGTGGCTTGTTCGAATACCACTACAAAATTGACGGCGGAAAATTGTTCATACAGGCCGGCGAGATGCCGACGCCGGGGCAGGCCTCGAATATCGTCCAAGGAATACGGCCATGCGCCTGATTTCATCCATCGGCGAATGGCTGGACGAGCGTCTGCAGGTTGCGTCCACCATCCGTGAGACCGCCGAGCATGTGATTCCACGAAAAACCTCCAGCTGGTTCTATGTTTTTGGCAGCGCAGCTTTCGCGGTGTTCATCATGCAAATCGTGACGGGCATTTTGCTGGCGCTGATCTATGTGCCTTCCGCCGGACAGGCTTGGAGCAGTCTGCAGGCGCTGAATCACAATGTTGCGCTGGGCTGGTACATCCGCGCGCTGCACGGATGGGGCTCGGATTTCATGGTGGCCCTCGTCCTGATTCACATGGTGCAGGTTTTTCTCTTTGGCGCTTACAAATACCCGCGTGAACTCACCTGGATTATGGGTGTATTCCTTCTGCTCGTCACACTCGGTATGGCTTTCTCCGGCCAGGTTCTCAGATTCGATCAGGACGCCTATTGGGGCTTAGGAATTGGAGCATCGATCGCCAGCCGCGTTCCTGTGTTGGGCCCGGTAACGGTCAATCTATTGTTAGGCGGACCGATCATCGCTGGCGCAACTCTTTCGCGTTTCTTTGCTCTTCATGTGTTCGTGATTCCGGGGTTGCTCATCGCCTTTGTCGGCGTTCACCTGCTGATGGTCGTGAAGCTGGGCATCAACGAGTGGCCGATGCCAGGCCGTCTGGTGCGCAAAGCGACCTACATCCAGGAATATCACGAGCTGACGAAGAAAGATGGGATGCCATTCGTGCCGGACGCGATTTGGAAGGATCTCTTTTTCTCTGCCCTGATTCTTTTCTCGCTGGCCTTCTGTGCGTATCACTTCGGTCCTTTCGGTCCTTCAGGCCCTCCGGATCCCACGATCATTCAGACATCGCCGCGTCCGGATTTTTTCTTTCTGTGGCTCTATGCGATCCTTTCGTACCTTCCAGCCTCGATGGAGACACCGGCTCTGCTGATCGGCCCCGTCGTCGGGATACTTGCTCTGCTGCTGCTGCCATTTCTATCGGGTGAAGGTGAAAAAAGCTGGCGTCGCAGGCCGCTCGCAGTCCTTACGGTTCTTTTAGCGGTGGTAGCACTCGGAACATTCACGCATCTGGCGCAAAACACGCCGTGGAGCCCGGTGATGGACGCTTGGAGCCGAATTCCGATTCCCAATCAATTTCTGGAAAACCGCACGGCGCTGGAGCGGCAAGGCGCGCTGGTTTTTCAGGTGAAGCAATGCCACAACTGCCATTCGCTGGCAGACCAGGGTGGAAAGCGCGGTCCGGCGCTTGATGCGGTGGCCGTGCGGCTTACTCAGGACCAGCTGATTCGGCAGGTGATTCAGGGCGGCGGCAATATGCCCGCGTATGGCAAGAATTTAAGTCCCGCGCAAACCACGGCGCTCGTTGCGTTCCTGGAATCGTTGCATCCGGCAGGGCAGGCGCCGGCGCGAGACGCCTCGCGGTCCCTCGCGCTTGGTGCTGCGCCGGGCGGAGCGGCTTCACCCTCGCCCTAGGACTGGGGATGAATTCGGTGGCTCAAATTGTCGTGCAGTCGTGGTCCGCTCCACTTGCGGTAGATGGATCGCTTTGTCTCGCGGCCTTGTTTTATGCGAGAGGTTGGAATCGTCTACGCGTTGCAGCCAGCCGCCAATTTCCCGTGTGGCGACTTGCATCCTTTTTTGCTGGACTCGTGACAGTCTGGATCGCAATTGGCTCGCCTCTAGAAGTGTTGGACGATGTTTCGCTCACGGTTCATATGGTGCAGCACCTGCTGCTGGCGGCTGTCGCTCCTCCTTTGCTCTTGTTGGGTGCTCCGGAGTTGCCGCTGCTTCGGGGAATTCCGCAATCGCTGGCGCGTGGCGTCGTCAGTCCATTTCTTCGTTTGCCTTTCATCAGGAGATTCGGCTATCTCGTTTCCAATCCAGCGGTTTGCTGGCTCGGCGCCACATTTGCATTGATCGGATGGCACGTCCCTGCAGTGTTTGAACTGGCGTTGCGCTGGGACTGGCTGCACAAATTGGAGCACGCTTCTTTTTTGGGTGCGGGCTTGTTGTTCTGGTGGCCGGTAGTTCAGCCGTGGCCGAGCACGCCACGATGGCCGCAGTGGTCCATCCCTTTATATCTTTTCGCCGCGACGTTGCCGTGCGACGCGCTTTCCGGTTTCCTTTCATTTTGTGACCGCGTCGTCTACTCGTCCTATCTTTCTGCGCCCAGGGTGTTTGGTCTTTCTGCGCTCGAAGACCAGCAGTGCGCAGCGGCGCTGATGTGGGTCGCCGTGACGTTTATTTTGCTCACTCCCGCAGTGCTTGTCACGCTCCGGATCCTATCGCCCAGCAAATCGCATTTGCCTGATGCTCCCGCGGTGAAGAAGGTCGCGCTGGAGAACTTGCATGAGAATTGATGCGCGATAGCCTTATTGAACACGCTGAGCAACGTGTGGACTAGAGCGATCCAAGGCGGGGCGGGGGATTCGGGCGTTTTGAACGCGCTTGGCCATCAGAGCGATGGGAACGCCTACGAAAAATATGTGTGAGAGCAGAAGATTTGCGATCTCCCGGTGGGTGACGGGAATGGTTCGCTTCGGGAGAGCGGAGAGAGGCAGCACGATGTAGTGCATGAACGCGTATACGGCCAGTCCAAATGCGATTCCTGAAATGATCGGTCGTCGGGTGAGCGTGCGAAACTTTGTGCCGGCAGCGGAAAAAATGCCAGCCGCAACAATCGCAATCGAAAAGTGAATACAGACTCCGGCGACGACGCTGTACCAACCTCCGCGAAAAGCTGAGCGACCCAAAAGGCCGCTTGCGATATATTGAAATAACCTGTAGGGCGGGAATCGCAAGACTGCTTCAGAAAAAATCACTGCGTCGGCGCCGTCGAGAAATCCAGCGACTAGCCCTCCTAGAATTGCCGACTTAATGATCCCGGCGCGTGTCCCGGCTTCCTGCATGGTCGAAGTAATCTCGGTTCTTCATTCGAATTGCTAGAACGCAGACGTGCTGCCTCGCTGCGCATCCACCGACAAACATATTTGACTGACGGACGGCGCGCGAATGCGTCGCAACATTGCGGAAGATAGTTGAGCGGCGCAAATCGAGCCACGCTATTGTGACAAGAATCCGGAAATCGGTGATGAGGCGCCAGTGGTGCCGATGGCTGAATGCGGCCTGCGGGGAATTCCGTGCCGGATTTCTGTCATCTGGCACCCATTTTCTGTGTCTTCGCATCTATGCGCTTGAAGAAACGCCCGCTACCGGTAGATTGTAACCCGTGATGAAATCCGTTCCACGAATGCAATCGCTTGCCGTGGCCTACGCCTGGTCATTCGGCTATTGGCTCGCCATGGCATTTCTGCTCAGCTCGCAACAGTACGTGATTGAACGCGATCTGAAATGGCGCGTCCCTTATCTGCAAATTTTATTGCTGACTTCGATTCGCTTCGTCACGTTCGCGATCTTGACTCCTCCCGTTTTCTATGTCGTGCGGCGGTTTCCAGTGAGCCGGCGCAAACCTCTGCGGCGCATGGCCGCGTATGGATTGGGCGCCGGATGGTTCGTGCTGGCGTATGCGTGCGTGCGGGGCGCGATCGCTCCCGGTTGGGACATCGGCTTGCAGCGCTTTGTTCCCCGCGATATTCATCAATTGTCGGGTCTTATCTACGGCACGTATGGCGACCAGATCAGCGTTTACATTACAATCTTGGTGGCAGCCCACGCCTACGCATTTTTCCGGCAAGTGCAGGACGAAGAATTGGAACGGGCCCATTTGCAAGAGGCGCTTGCGGCCAGCGAACTGCAGGTGCTGAAGAGCCAGCTGCACCCGCATTTTTTGTTCAACACGTTGCACGGGATTTCCACCTCGATTGAAGACGACCCGACGCTGGCCAAAGAAATGCTGGTGCGTTTGTCGAGCTTGCTGCGCACCGCGCTGGAGCATGCCGGCGCGGACCTGGTGAGCCTCGACGACGAACTGCGCTTCATCACTTCGTATCTCGAGCTGGAAGCGATCCGGCTGGGACCCCGGCTGCAGATTCGCTGGAGCATCAGTCCTGAAACCAGAAAATTTTTGGTGCCGCAATTGATTCTGCAACCTATCGTGGAAAATGCGCTTCTATACGGGATCGCTTGCCGTCGCGAAGGCGGCTGGGTGGAAATTGCTTCGTGCGGCAGAGACGGAATGCTGGAACTGAAGATTCAAAACAGTGTCGGCACTGCAGGCCGTAACGGCGCGGGAATCGGGCTGAAGAATACGAAGGCACGGCTGAAGGGCCTGTACTGTGACGACGCCAAGTTCTCATTTGCGATCGTCGATCACGTCGCCACGACCGAGCTGACGTTTCCGGTGATTGTTTCGTTGGCCCAGAATGGCGGGGATTCATCCGTCTCGGAAAGGCGAAATTCAATTCGAGGTTAAGCGATGCGCGCACTGATTGTTGATGACGAGCCGCTCTCTCGCACCGCACTGGCGAGAGTGTTGCAGTCGCGAAACGATGTGGAATTCTTCGACACGGCGGACAGCGGTACGGAAGCGCTGGAAAAACTGCAGAAATCGTTCTTCGACGTGCTGCTGCTTGATATCCGCATGCCCGAATTGTCGGGAATCGATCTGGTGGATTGCCTGAACTCGCGCAGGCAACCGATGCCGGCAGTTATTTTCGTTACCGCGCATCACGAACATGCCATAACGGCGTTCGAAAAACATGCTGTGGATTACATCCTGAAACCGTTTCCCAGCGAACGCGTGGACGAAGCGCTGAATGTGGCGCTGCGCAGAAGTTCCACCGAGCGCGCGGCGCGTCTGCTGGACGCCGTGGCTCAAATGAAAGCCGCTCCCACAAAATCCGCGAAGATTGCGGTCAAATCCAAAGGGCGGATCTTTTTTATAAATCCGGCGGAGATTAGGGCTGTCGAAGCGCAGGGGAATTATGTTCTGCTGGAAGTCCAGTCGGGAAGTTATCTGCTGCGCGAATCAATTTCCGCGGTCGCGGAAAAACTCGCTCCCTACGGTTTTATTCGCATTCATCGGTCGATACTGGTGAATAGCGCCTACGTGCAGGAAATTCAGCCCTGGGTCACGGGCGAGTACGTGATTCGCATCGCGGGAGGCAAGGAATATACGGCCTCGCGCACGTATAAAGAGAATCTGAAATCCATCACGCAAGTTTGGATTGGCGTAGGCTCGGCGATCGCTGAGTAATTTTGCGGTCGCATCGGCACGGCGCGAATCACGCTGCGAGGTTTTCCCTCTCTTTCTAACCTATTGATTTTGGAATCGGCCGAAAAGTCATACCAATTGATGTGTTTCAACGTTCTGCTGTGACGGGTTCACATTCCGCGCATTTGGTTCGCGGCTTACCAGGTACGGCCACGTTCTGCTCGCTCCGCTATGCCATAGATTCCGCAAAAACTTGCGCCAGAAGTGATTGAAAACATTGCGCAATCGTTCGGCCATCGCATTGCAATTCACAGCGCGTCGGATGAGGCGCCCCGGCGCGGCTTGCCTGGTCTGTGCCGTTCGTCTGTGCCGTTAGACTTCGCCTATTTCCGACACTCAAATTGCGCAAATGGAGAATTGAAGATGAAATTGTCATTGTGTTGCAAACTTTTTTTGCTGCTGGGCGTGCTCCTGTTGTTGCCATCGACGGGCGTCGCGCAAAGCGTGGTGACGGGCGGCATCGCTGGCGCGGTGACGGACTCCACAGGAGCGGTGATCGTCGGCGCGAGGATCACGCTGAATAATCCGGCAACGGGCGAGACGCAAACAGCGACTTCATCTTCCAGCGGCACATACAACATTCCGCTACTCAAGCCCGGCCATTATGTTTTAACGGTTGCGAAGGATGGCTTCAGCAGCGCTAGTCTTGGCGTGGAAGTAATCCTGGGCCAGATTGTGTCTGGAAACGTGAAGCTGGAGCCGGGCAGTGTGAGCACCACTGTGGAAGTGACCGCCACTGGCCCGGTGCTGCAAACCGAGAATGCCAACATCACCACGAATTTCGACACCAAGCAGCTGAGTGAAATTCCAAATCCAGGCGGCGACATTACTTACATCGCGAACAGCGCGCCGGGAATCACTACTAACAACTCGACGGCGGGCGGTTACGGCAACTTCAGCGCTTTCGGTTTGCCGGCGGATGCGAACCTCTTTACCGTCAATGGCAACGACTACAACGATCCTTTCCTGAATCTGAATAACACCGGCGCGAGCAACCTGCTGCTCGGCGGCAACGAGATGCAAGAAGTGGCCATCGTCGCGAATGGCTACACCGGACAGTATGGTCGGCAAGCGGGCGCGCAAATTGACTTCAGCACGAAGTCCGGCTCGAATGCGTTCCACGGCGACGCCGTTTATTACTGGACCGGCCGCGAATTGACCGCGAATGACCCGATCAACAAATTGTTCGGCGGTACGCGGCCATTTGAGAACAACAATCAGTGGGCGGCTGCACTGGGCGGTCCGATCAAGAAGGACAAGGCCTTCTTCTTCGTCAATACGGAAGGCATTCGATACATCTTCGGCTCCGTTCACGACGTCACGCTGATGACGCCTGTATTTCAAAACTACGTCACCAGCAATATTCCCGTGGACGCAGCCACACAGGCGTTTTACGCAAATGCTTTCAAGCTTTACAACGCCTCGCCCGGCATTTCCAAGGCCGCGCCGAACCTGGCATCTTCCACGGACCCAACCAAACCTGGTTACCTGGGCAGCTGCGTCAACTACGCGGTGAATAATGCGGGACAAATTTTCGACCCGATTTCAGGCGCCATTTTGCCCGCCGCATTGCAGGTTGGCGGCGCCACTCCGGGAGGATGCACGGAAAGCTACACGCAGTCCGTCTCCAATGGTAATAGAGAATGGCTGCTGAGCGGGCGTGTGGATTATTCCTTCAGCGACACGGACAAGATTTTCGGTCGTGTGAAATTCGACCGCGGCGTACAGCCCACCTACACCGATTCCGTGAATCCGGTATTCAACGACAACAGCGTTCAGCCGCAAAATGAAGGGCAGTTGAATTACACGCACCTTTTCAGCCCGAACGTGGTGAACAATTTCATCGGGTCGGTGCTGTATTACTCGGCGATCTTCGGCAATCCAAACCCGTCCGCGGCTCTGGCGCTTTTTCCGGGGGTATTGGCGTTCAACATTGATGGCTCCGCCGTCACTGGCTTGGGGACCGGCTCGGGAAATCCTGGCGGCTTCGCGCAAGGCTTCGAATATCCGAACGGCCGCAACGTGACGCAATGGCAGATCATTGACGATCTGGCGATCACGCGCGGCAGCCATGCTTTCAAAATGGGCATCAATTTCCGCAGGGACGACGTGAGCGATTATTCTTCTGAAACACAGACGCAATATCCCGCGATTCAGACCACGCTGCTGGGATTTGCCAACGACCAGATCTTTGTGCCCAATGTTGGCGGCAGCGTGGTCTATAACTTCTCCGCCAACAAAGTGCAGCCGCTCGCGTTCTACAGCTTCGGGCTATATTTCCAAGACGAATGGCGGGTGAACCCCAAATTGAAATTCACGTTGACTCTTCGTGCCGATCGCAATTCCGGCGGCGTGTGCCAGCACGACTGCGCCACGCGCCCCATCGCGCCCTTCGGCGAAATGCCGCACGGCGCGGATATCCCGTACAACGCGGCTTTCCCAGGCGGAACATTCCAGACCGGACTGCACAACATTCTGCCCGACGTGGAAAAAGTGGTGTTTGAACCGCGACTGGGCTTCGCCTGGTCGCCGCTCGGCGACAAAACGGTGTTCCGCGGCGGCGTGGGCCTTTTCACGGATCTCTACCCCGGCGAAATTCTAGGTTTTTACACTACCAACTTTCCGCAGTTCAATCCGTGGAACGTAGCGGCGGGGAATCTGGCGTTTGATTTGCAGCCAAACTCGTCAACGGCGTTTCCCAACAGCGGAGTAAACGTGATCCAGCAATGCAATGGAGCATTTACGACAAACTTCAATACGCCCGGCGGGAACCTCAATACCTACTCCGGGCTGGCTTCCGGGATTGCGGGAGGCTGCCTCTCCGCCGCCACCGGCAATCTGATCGTGCCGGCTTACGCGGATACCGACGGAAAAATTCTGAATCCGAAATATCTGGAATGGAATTTCGAAGTGCAACGCAGCTTCTCGCACAGCCTGATGATGTCCGTGAATTACGTCGGCAACCATGGCTTCGATGAACTGATGCAGAATCCATTCCTGAATTCCTACTGCGATCCGCTGAATTGCGTCGGCGCGGGCTTCACGGATTCGGGGCTGCCGTCCACGGCGCCGGACCCGCGCGTTGGCAACGTGCTGCAAATGACGAATGCCGGGCTTTCCAATTACAACGGGATCACTGTTTCGCTGATGGAAACGGATTGGCATGGACTCTCCGGCCGCGTGAACTACTCTTATTCTCATTCACTCGATTCACTTTCGAACGGCGGCATCAACCCCTTCAGCGTAATTAACAGCATTCTCTTCCAGGTGAATCCCTACAATCCCAATGCGAGCTATTCGTCTTCGGATGACGATGTGCGGCACAACATCAGCGCCAACTATATCTACGCGCTGCCGTTCAAGACTCAAAATCGCATGATGAATTACGCTGTAGCGGGCTGGCAATTGTCCGGCTCGTTCTTCTGGCACACGGGCTTTCCTTTCAGCATCACCGATGGGGCTACGCTTGCCAAATTTCAGACGGACAACCTGATTAGCGCGTCGATCCTGGCTCAACCAGACTTTGCCACGCGGAATTTTTCGAATGGAAGCCCGTGCGCAAACGGCTTGGTTAATGGCACGGCTTGTTTCGGGCCGGCAGGAGCTACGAACACGGCGAACACGATTCTCCCCTCCAGCAATTTCACGGGCGGCGTGGGCCGGAACGCGTTTGTGGGACCCGGTTTCTTTGGCGCCGACTTCAGCATTCGCAAAACTTTTGATTTCACCGAACGCTTGAAGTTCCAGATCGGATTCAACGCCTACAACGTGCTCAACCACTTGAATTACGGAACGCCGTCACCAAACTCGAGCGGTTCCGAGGGTCCTTTCGGAAACACGGTGTTCACGGCTACTATGCCGACGTCTCCGTACGGAGCGTTCGCCGCGGCAGCTACGGACCAGAGGATTTGCCAGATACAGGGCAAATTAATTTTCTAGAATATTTTCGGACAAGCAGGTGGCGGCGGGCGGCCCTGCGGGGCCGCCTGTCGCAAGTCGTACTCGCTCCGTTACCTTCGCACGAAATCCATCGCCGCAGGTTCCGAGCGGAAGAGTTACTCTCCTGAGCCGGCAGAGTTTCATCTAAATCCTTCGCTTTCGCTCGAGCATCTTATTGCTTGCAGGCCTAACGCCCCGCGATAAGATTGCAGCGGTCAAGGAGCGCGATGAAATGCGTCCGCAATACGAAGAACTGAATTGCGCGTACAAGATAATGTCGTCGCCGGTGGGAGATTTAAAGCTGATCGCGGGCGAGCCGGGACTCGTCGCCATTCTTTGGGAAAGCGTCAAACCAAAGCACGTCTGGGCAGGCGCGGTCGTTGCAAATGAAAATCATCCAATCCTCGTCGAGGCCGAAAGGCAACTGAAAGAATACTTTCAGGGCCACAGACAGTCGTTCTCTCTGCCCCTCCAGATGATCGGAACCAATTTCCAGATCAACGTATGGCAAGCCTTGCTGACGATTCCCTATGGCGAAACGCGCAGCTACGGTCAACTCGCGCGCCAACTCGGCAATGCAAACGCCATGAGAGCAGTCGGCGCAGCCAACGGCAGGAACCCCATCCCGATTGTTGTCCCTTGTCATCGAGTGATCGGAGCAGCGGGCGATTTGGTGGGATTCGGCGGCGGGCTGAAGATGAAAGCGCAGTTGCTGGAACTGGAACGCAGTAGATCAGTTTTAGCGAAGCGGAACCCGAGTCCCAGTCAATTGCCGCTGGCCCTATGAGTCTGCGCCCTCTGCGGCCACCACGCCTGGATATGGGCCGGCCGCGCCTCTGCCCACAATCCGCAAGCGTTGTTTCAAGAGCAGCGCAAGTTCTGACCCAGTAATCTCGGCCTCTCAGGAGCCAGCCCCATGCAGATCGGCATAGACAGTTTCGCTGCAGCCATCTCCGATCCCGCCACCGGCCTGACGCTCACTCCCGTCGATCGCATGCACCATCTGCTCGCCGAGATTGAGCTCGCGGATCGCGTCGGCCTGGACGTCTTCGGCATCGGCGAACATCACCGCGCGGAATTCCTGGACTCCGCTCCCGTTGTGATCCTCTCGGCCGCCGCCGCGCGCACGCAGAAAATTCGCCTCACGAGCGCTGTCACCGTTCTCAGCGCCGCCGATCCCGTTCGCGTGTTTCAGGAATTCGCGACTCTCGACCTCATCTCCCGCGGCCGCGCCGAAATTGTCGCCGGTCGCGGTTCTTTCATCGAGTCCTATCCGCTCTTCGGCCTGCGTCTGGAAGATTACGATTCGCTCTTCGCTGAGAAACTCGATCTGTTGCTGAAAATTCGCGCGAGCACCGAAGTGCACTGGTCCGGTGAACATCGCCCCGCACTCTCCGGCCAGTCCGTCTACCCTCGCCCGCTGCAAAATCCGCTGCCGATATGGGTTGGTGTGGGCGGCACGCCCGAATCTTTTGTTCGCGCCGGTATGCTGGGGCTTCCTCTGATGGTCGCGATTATCGGCGGCGAGCCGGCGCGTTTCCGCCCGCTCGTTGATCTCTACCGCGAAGCTGGCCGTCGCGCCGGACATTCCCCGCAGCAACTCACCGTCGGCCTTCACTCCATCGGCTTTCTCGCCGACACGCCCGAAGAAGCCGCCGAAATTTTCTTTCCCGGCTACGCTCACACTTTTACAGAAATCGGCAAGGAACGCGGCTGGCCCGCCACGACCCGCGCCCAATTCGACGCGCAGCGAGGCCCCACCGGCGCCCTGCTGATTGGTGACGCCAAAACCGTGGCGAAAAAAATTCTCTACGTAAACGAAGCGCTCGGCGGCATCTCTCGCATCACATTTCAGATGGGCGTCTCCACCCTCCCGCACGAGAAAATGCTGCACGCGATAGAAATCCTAGGCAATATCGTAGCTCCCATCGTGCGGAATGCCTGGAAACCCTAATCTCCCGATCGGCGAACTTGAGCCTTCATCGAATCCGCCCTGTGGCACACGCATTCACTCTTGTCTGCGCTCTTTCCTTTGAGCTTGCTCCTGGATCTGTAGCGGGCGGGTGGCACACCCTTGCGCACGACCCCGACGTATGGATTTGATTTTGGAAGTGGCGCATCCTTCGCGGCTTTGTCTTGTGCGAAGGGTACGGGTTGAGGCATTCCGCTCGCGACCACCACAGCGAACTTCAGGTTCAAATCATTTCGGCTGGTGAGTACCGGAACTGGGCCTCGACCGTATGAACGTGCACACACTTTTTACGCACGGCTAGCCTCACGTACAGCTGAATTTTCGTTTCATGAATGCTAACGTTGAGCAGGGGAAAGTTTATGGAACTTTTTCGACGATTTTGCGATGACTGCTTCGCGGTAACCACCTTGCAAAATTGCCTCATCGAAGTCCACACATGCGCTGAACTCCTCCAAGCTGGCCTGTCCGCCGTGGCGAACCATCCCATCCTCATCGCTACTCCAGAATTAAAACTCGATGCAAACCACTGAAAACACTCAACAGCGCCCACCTCTAATCGCGACCGGCTTCGGCCTTGCGGGCGCAGGCAGATCATTGAGTCTTTGTTTTCTCCTGCTAGTTGGGCTCGCCTGTCCGGCGGCGTTCGCTCAAGGAGGCCCGCCCTACTACACCAACGATCCCGGCACTCCGGGCAATCACAATTGGGAAATCAACCTGGGGTACATGCCGTTCCTCTACACAAATAATTCCATCACGCACCAGCCCGACGTGGATATCAATTTTGGACTCGGCGATCGCATCCAGCTCACTTTTGAAAACGCGTGGCTGCGTGTGGTCAATCCTTCGAGCTCTCCGAAATACGGGCTCGGCCAAGATCAACTCGGCGTCAAATGGCGCTTTTACGAAAACGAAGAATCCGGGTTTGCGATTTCCGTTTTTCCTCAGGTTTCACTCAACAATCCGGACAACTCCGCTTCACGCGGCATCACTCCGCGCAGCGCCAGCGTGATTTTCCCGGTGGAGTTTTCCAAGAAGCTCGGGCCGATCAATCTGAACTGGGAAGCCGGTTACAACTACGTCCACACAGGAAACGATGGCTGGCTCGCCGGCGTAGTAGTGGGCCGTGACGTGACAGAAAAGTTTGAACTCGACGCCGAATTCTACGCGCTGGGAACTTTCCATCCGTCCGGCGGGCAGCAAACTTTCGAAGTAGGCGCGCGCTACAAAATTCATCCTCCGTTCATTCTGCTGCTGATGGCTGGGCGTAGCGTCCAGCCCGCGAGCAACGAACAACCTCGCTTCGTCGGCTATTTCGGCATGCAGTTTCTGCTTCCTCCCAAGCCTTTCGCAAAAGACTGACGCGGCAGCAATTGCGTGCGGTCATTCAATCAAAATGTGCGCATTTCGATGTACCGGAAAAATCCCCCAGCGTTTACAGCGTTCGACGTATAGATCAATCAACCGCTCCAATCTACTCTCAACGAGCGCAGAGTTTGCGCAGGCGCTCGGCTTCGCAACCGCGAGGAGGGAAGCATGGTGTATTACGGGCTGGTTTTCCTGCTTGTCGCTCTGGTCGCGAGCGTCCTGGGATTTGCAGGCATCGCCTTCGCCGCGGCAGCGGTCGCCAAGATTCTCTTCTTTATATTGCTTGCGGCCTTTCTCGCCATGCTGCTGATGCCTCTCTTTCGTGGCGACACCGCTGAGGAATAGACCAAGTGTGTGCAAGGAAAGTGCGGCCCGTGTTTCCGCACAATTTATGCGTCTTAGGAGATCGAGATGAAGAAGATGATGTTCGCATGCGCGATGAGCGCACTGTTGTTGTTGGCAGTGAGCGGTTGGGCAGACGACACCGCGAAGGATCAGGATCGCCTGCAGACTTCCGGAACCGTGCTGCACGAAATCCTGAATGTTCCAGACGACATTCCGCAAGATCTGCTCGATAAGGCCGACTGCGTCGTCGTGTTTCCGTCCGTGCTCAAAGCGGCGTTCGTCGTCGGCGCAAGCTACGGCCGCGGCGCGATGACTTGCCGCATGGGCGAGAACTTCAGCGGTCCCTGGGGCGCGCCCTCGATGATGGCCCTCGAAGGCGGCAGCGTCGGTTTCCAGATCGGCGGACAGGCCACAGACTTCGTCCTGCTGGTGATGAATGACCGCGGGGCCAACGGCATTCTCAGCAGCAAGGTGAAGCTCGGCGGCGATGCTTCGGTGGCGGCTGGTCCAGTAGGACGCGACGCCTCCGCCGAAACAGATGTCTCGATGCGCGCCGAGATATTGAGCTACTCTCGTGCACGCGGCATATTCGCCGGCATTTCGCTGGAAGGTTCCACCATCCGGCCGGACAACGATGCCAACGTGCGAATCTACGGTGAGAAAATCTCGGCGAAGGACATCGTACTCGCTCACGATACGGCGGTACCTCCATCGGCCCACAACCTGATCGCGACGCTAAACGCCCGCACCCCCAAGCACGTGCTTCAGCAGGGGCAGTAGGCAAGCTGCGAAGAAGTTCTACGCGATTCCTTCCGAGCGCGGTAACGCGCTCGGAAGGAAATTTCTTGTGTGCGAGTGCCGAGCCTGAGCTACTGAATGGGCTGACCCTGGTCGCTGAGGTGGGCGATTGCGGCTTCGATTGTGCCGATCAAGTCCCAGGCGCGGGCTTTGGATACGACGGCATAAATTCCGGCGCCGCTGGCGGCGTCGTAGAGCTGCTCCACTTCGGAAATGGTGAATAGAATCAGCGGGACCAGGGGATCGATCTTCGAGAGGCGCGCTGCGACATCAATTCCGCTGAGGTCGGGCATGGTGAAATCCAGAATAACGACGTCGGGCCTCAGTTTCCGGAACTGCCGTATGGCTTGCTGGCCGTTTTTCGCTTCGCCGCAGATTCTCCATTCGCGCGTCTCGAGGATGGCGCGAATGATGCGGCGCGTGGTTTCTGAATCTTCGACAACCATTATCCTCAGATCCATGGCCGTCCCCCAGAATCACGTTATAGCCCCGAAGGCGCCGCGACGAAATACACGCATCCGTGTAAATCGAAGTGTTCCCGCCGTTAGGCTGACCTAGGTAGACTGCACGGCGCCGGCCTGGCGATCCAAACCCTGTGCTATCAGGCGTTAGCGTGCGGAGCCGGACTTTGCATCTCGTTTACGGCTCGGACCGCTTTGCCGCATATACATTGTTTACTGTAGATGGCGCGTAACGGCTTTATGGTATGAATTTCCGTTCGGGGAAGTGGCGCTAAACCCATCTCTGTGTCGATGTTCTGCGTCCGTTCCTCAAGATCATTTGCCTTGCGTACCCAATTATATGCAGAAGTCGGCCAGTGGCGCCGCGAGCGCCGAAGTCGAGGCGCCAGTTGACCTTGCACTGCGGAGAATAGGATGAAACGAACCGAGCCCAGTAAGACAACCACGACCACGATTGCCGAGCCGAGACCCAGCGCGAAAAACAACGGACGGGTCGCTGTGGAAACCGAGCCCGTGTCCGCGGATCTGAGCATAATCCTGGCGAGCTTGCAGACCATGCGCGACGGAGATTTCTCCGTGCGGCTGCCGGGGAACTGGACTGGGCTGGCCGGAAAAATCGCGGACACGTTCAACGACATCGTCACAGCCAACCAGCAGATGGCGAAGGAATTGAAGCGCGTGGGACAGGTGGTGGGTAAAGAGGGCCGCACGCGAGAGCGGATGCGCTTTCACCTGCCCAAAGCGGCGTGGGGAGAGATGGAAGTATCGGTCAACACACTCGTAGATGATTTGCTGCGGCCGACGACGGAAGTGACGCGCGCGATTGCGGCGGTGGCGAAAGGGAATCTGACGCAGACGGTGCAATTGGATGTTGATGGCCGGCCACTCGAGGGCGAATTCCTGCGCTCGGCAACGATCGTCAACACCATGATTCAACAACTCGGCGTGTTCACTGCGGAAGTTACGCGTGTGGCGCGCGAAGTGGGCACGGACGGAAAACTAGGCGGCCAAGCGCAAGTGCCTGGAGTTGCCGGCACGTGGAAAGACCTTACCGATTCCGTGAACTCGATGGCCAGCAACCTGACGGGCCAGGTGCGCAACATCGCCGAGGTGGCGACGGCGGTGGCGAGCGGCGACCTCTCGCGCAAAATCACGGTGGACGTGCGCGGCGAAATTCTGCAGTTGAAAGAAGCCATCAACACCATGGTGGACCAGCTGCGATCGTTCGCTTCGGAAGTGACGCGCGTGGCGCGCGAAGTGGGCACGGACGGCAAACTCGGCGGACAGGCGATTGTGCCGGGCGTGGCGGGAACCTGGAAGGACCTCACCGACTCGGTGAACGCGATGGCTGGAAACCTGACCGCGCAGGTGCGCAACATTGCCGAAGTGACGACGGCAGTGGCGCGAGGCGACTTGTCGCGCAAGATCACGGTGGACGTGAAAGGCGAAATTCTCGAGCTGAAAGACACAATCAATACGATGGTGGACCAGCTGAACGCGTTCGCGGGCGAAGTGACGCGCGTGGCGCGCGAAGTCGGCACCGAAGGAAAATTGGGCGGGCAGGCTCAGGTGCCTGGAGTGGGCGGCACATGGAAAGACTTGACGGACAACGTGAACTTCATGGCCAGCAACTTGACGGGCCAGGTGCGCAACATCGCGGAGGTGGCGACGGCGATTGCGAGCGGCGACTTGTCGCGCAAGATCACGGTGGACGTACGCGGCGAAATTCTGCAGCTGAAAGAAACGCTGAACACCATGGTGGACCAATTGAACCGGTTCGCCGGCGAAGTGACGCGCGTGGCGCGCGAAGTGGGTAGCGAAGGAAGGCTGGGTGGTCAGGCCAACGTGCCCGGGGTCGCGGGAACCTGGAAGGATTTGACGGACTCGGTGAATTCGATGGCAGGGAACCTGACGGCACAAGTGCGCAACATCGCTGAGGTGACGACGGCTGTGGCACGCGGCGACCTTTCACGCAAAATCACGGTGGACGTGAAGGGCGAAATTCTGGAATTGAAGAACACGATTAACACAATGGTGGACCAGCTGAACGCGTTCGCGGGCGAAGTAACGCGCGTGGCGCGCGAAGTGGGAACAGAAGGAAAGTTGGGCGGCCAGGCGCAGGTTCCTGGCGCGGGCACGTGGAAGGACTTGACGGACAACGTGAACTTCATGGCCAGCAACTTGACTGGTCAAGTGCGCAACATCGCGGAAGTGGCTACGGCCGTAGCGCGCGGCGACCTCTCGCGCAAAATCACGGTGGACGTGAAGGGCGAAATCCTCGAACTCAAAGATACGCTCAATACGATGGTGGATCAGTTGCGCGCGTTCGCTTCCGAAGTTACACGCGTGGCGCGCGAAGTGGGCACGGACGGCAAACTGGGCGGCCAGGCGCAAGTTCCCGGCGTCGCCGGCACATGGAAGGACCTCACCGACTCGGTGAACTCGATGGCCAGCAATTTGACTGGCCAAGTGCGTAACATCGCGGAAGTGGCCACGGCGATTGCGAGCGGCGACCTTTCGAAGAAGATCACGGTGAACGTGAGCGGCGAAATCCTGCTGCTGAAAGAAACGATCAACACGATGGTGGACCAGCTG
The DNA here is from genome assembly GCA_963790855.1 of uncultured Acidobacteriota bacterium. GTDB lineage: Bacteria > Acidobacteriota > Terriglobia > Acidiferrales > UBA7541 > Palsa-295. The sequence continues at coordinate 349,727 of CAWBPZ010000010.1, read as the reverse complement.
AACGCGTTCGCGGGCGAAGTGACCCGCGTGGCGCGCGAAGTAGGCAGCGAAGGACGGCTGGGCGGGCAGGCGAACGTCCCTGGCGTCGCGGGAACGTGGAAGGACCTTACAGACTCAGTCAATTCGATGGCCGGCAACTTGACAGGCCAAGTGCGCAACATCGCTGAAGTGACAACGGCCGTAGCGCGCGGCGACTTGTCACGCAAGATCACGGTCGACGTGAAGGGCGAAATCCTCGAACTGAAGAACACTATCAACACGATGGTGGACCAACTGAACGCGTTCGCGGGCGAGGTGACGCGCGTGGCGCGCGAAGTCGGCACCGAAGGAAAATTGGGCGGCCAAGCCGAAGTTCCCGGAGTCGGCGGTACGTGGAAAGACTTGACGGACAACGTGAACTTCATGGCCAGCAACTTGACGGGCCAGGTGCGCAACATCGCGGAAGTGGCGACGGCGATCGCGAGCGGCGACTTGTCGCGCAAGATCACGGTGGACGTACGCGGCGAAATTCTGCAGCTGAAAGAAACGCTGAACACGATGGTGGAGCAGTTGCGTTCGTTTGCCGCGGAAGTGACGCGCGTGGCGCGTGAGGTGGGCAGCGAAGGGCGGCTGGGCGGCCAAGCGAACGTCACGGGCGTCGCGGGAACGTGGAAGGACCTCACCGATTCGGTGAACGCTATGGCTGGAAACCTGACCGGGCAGGTGCGTAACATCGCGGAAGTTACGACGGCTGTGGCGCGGGGCGACTTGTCGCGCAAGATCACGGTGGACGTGAAGGGCGAAATTCTGGAGTTGAAGAACACCATCAACACCATGGTGGACCAGCTGAACGCGTTTGCCGCGGAAGTTACGCGCGTGGCACGCGAAGTGGGCACCGACGGCAAGTTGGGTGGCCAAGCGCAAGTGCCCGGTGTGGCCGGCACGTGGAAAGATTTGACGGACAACGTAAACGTGATGGCCGCGAACCTTACCGAGCAGGTGCGCGGAATTGTGAAAGTGGTGACCGCCGTCGCGAACGGTGAGCTGACGAAAAAGCTGACGGTGAACGCGAAAGGTGAAGTGGCTGCGCTCGCTGACACGATCAACAACATGACGGACACGCTTGCGACGTTTGCGGATCAGGTGACCACCGTCGCGCGCGAAGTGGGAGTCGAAGGTCGGTTGGGCGGTCAAGCGAACGTACCGGGAGCCGCTGGAACTTGGAAGGACTTGACCGGAAACGTGAACCTGCTCGCCGACAACCTCACGAACCAGGTGCGCGCCATCGCCGAAGTCACGACCGCCGTGACGAAGGGCGATCTGACTCGCTCGATTCAAGTGGAGGCGAGCGGTGAAGTCGCCGAGTTGAAAGATTACATCAACACGATGATCAACAACCTGCGGCTCACCACGGACCGTAACAACGAGCAGGACTGGCTGAAGACAAACCTGGCCCGTTTCACTGGAATGTTGCAAGGGCAGCGCGATTTGACGACGGTGGGGCGCAGCCTGCTGTCCGAGCTGGCTCCGCTGGTCAGCGCCCAGCAAGGCGTGATTTATCAAATGGAGTCGGAAGAATCAGGAACCATGGTGCTGCTATCGGCCTTTGCGGATAGCGATCAGGACGGGCATCCGAGTCGGCTGCACGTCGGCAACGGGCTCGTCGGGCAGTGCGCCGCGGAAAAGCAGCGCATGTTGATCACCGACGTGCCGGTCAATGCCGTGCCGATTCGCTCGGGATTATTTCAGGCCGTGCCGCGCAGCGTGATTGTGCTGCCGATTCTTTTCGAAGACCGCGTGAAAGCGGTGATCGAGCTGGCTTCTCTGACCGTATTCACCGCATCGCATCTGGCGTTTTTGGACCAACTAACCTCCAGCATCGGCATCGTGCTGAACAGCATTGAGGCCACGATGCAGACCGAAGGCCTGCTGAAGCAATCGCAGCAGTTGGCCACCGAGCTGCAAACGCAGCAGACCGAATTGCAGCAGACCAACGAACAGCTGGCGCAGAAAGCGCAGCAGCTGGCCGAGCAGAACGTGGAAGTGGAGCGCAAGAACCAGGAAATCGAACAAGCGCGCCGTGCGGTGGAAGAAAAGGCCAAAGAGCTGGCGCTTACTTCCAAGTACAAATCGGAATTTTTGGCCAATATGTCTCATGAGCTGCGCACCCCACTGAATAGCATTCTGGTTCTGGGACAGCAGCTTGCCGACAACCCCGACAGCAATTTGACGAACAAACAGGTGGAATTCGCGCGCACGATTCACGGCGCCGGGACGGACTTGCTGAATCTGATCACCGATATTCTGGATCTTTCGAAGATCGAATCCGGCACGGTTTCGGTGCAAGCGGAGGAAGTGTTCTTCGCGAGCTTGCTGGACATGATCGCTCGTCCCTTCCGGCACGAAGCGGAGAACCGGCACCTGAATTTCGAAGTTCGCTCGGATCCTAAATTGACGCGGAGCCTCGTCACCGATTCAAAGCGCCTACAGCAGGTGCTGAAGAATTTGCTTTCCAACGCTTTTAAATTTACGGAAAAGGGCGGCGTGCGGATGTCTGTGTTTGCCGCCGAAAGTGGCTGGACCGAAGATCACCCGGTTCTCGGCAGATCTGCATCCGTTGTGGCTTTCGAAGTCACCGACACGGGCATCGGTATCCCGGCGGAGAAGCAGCGAATTATTTTTGAAGCGTTCCAGCAAGCTGACGCGGGCACGAGCCGCAAATATGGCGGCACGGGATTGGGCCTGGCGATCAGCCGCGAACTGGCGGGCTTGTTGGGCGGTGAAATCCAATTGCGCAGCACGCCGGACGAAGGCAGCACGTTCACGTTGTATTTGCCGCAAACGTACGTGGGTCCTTCCACGGGTGTTGCCGGCGCGGAATCCAAATCTTCAGCAATGCCGGCGCAGGGTCAGCCGCTCGCTGGAGCCGCGTCCAAGCGCGCGATCGAGCAGATCACGATTGCGGACGACCGCGAAAACTTGCAGCCGCATGACGCGATTCTGTTAATCGTGGAGGATGATCCGTACTTTGCCACGATGCTGTGCGATCTGGCGCGCGACAATGGATTTAAGGTTCTGGTTGCGACGCGCGGAGCCGAAGCGCTGGCGTTGGCTCATGAATTCCAGCCGACAGCTATTTCGCTGGATGTTTTCTTGCCGGATATGCTGGGCTGGACGGTGCTGAATCATATCAAGCAGGATCCCCGCACTCGGCACATTCCTGTGCAAATGTTGACGCTGGATGAAGACAGGCAGCACGGTTTGGCGCGCGGTGCGTTTTCCTACCTGATCAAGCCTGCAACCTCCGATCAACTGAAGGCCGCGTTTGCCCGCATGAAGGAATACACAGCGCGGCGCCGCAAGCGTTTATTGGTGGTGGAAGATAATCCCGCCGAGCAACTCAGCATCCGCGAATTGCTCGGCTACGAAGATATTGATGTGGAGATTGCCTCGACCGGCTCGCAAGCGCTGGCGGCCATTGCAGAGCAGCCGTTCGATTGCGTCGTGCTCGATCTGCGGCTTCCGGACATGTCTGGATTTGAAATATTGGAACGCTTCCGCGACACTCCGTCGCTGAGCGATTTGCCGGTAGTGGTGTTTACGGGGAAGGACCTGTCACCCGAGGAGGATGCGCGTCTGCATTTGCTGGCGCGCAGCGTGGTGGTGAAGGGAGTGGAGTCGCCAGAGCGATTGCTAGATGAGACTGCACTGTTTGTGCATCGCGTTGTGACCGATCTGCCGCCGGAAAAGCAGAAGATGTTGGATATGCTGCATCATTCAGATGATGCGTTGGTTGGGAAAAAAGTGCTGGTGGTGGACGATGACGTGCGGAATATTTTTGCGCTGAGCAGCGTGCTGGAGCGCCGCGGAATGACGGTGTTGACCGCCGGCACGGGCCGGGAAGCGATCAACACGCTGGAATCCACGCAGGATGTGGCGATCGTACTGATGGACATCATGATGCCGGACATGGACGGGTACGAGACGATGCAGATCATTCGCCGCAATCCTTCTTTCCGGCGCTTGCCGATTATTGCTTTGACGGCCAAGGCCATGAAAGGAGACCGCGAGAAATGTCTGGAAGCGGGGGCTTCCGAATATCTGGCGAAGCCGGTGAACACGGAGCAGCTGTTGTCGGCGTTGCGGATGTGGTTCCACCGGTAGCATGGTTCCGGGTTTCTAGGGGTTGAAATGCGATCGCGGAGGGCGGCTCAATATCCGCTGAAGCTGTGGCTGCAGCGAGCGGCCTGAAACAAGAGGAAGAAAATGCGCGAGCAGGAAAAAGTGAACATTTTGATGGTGGACGATCAGCCGGGCAAGCTGATGACGTATGAAGCCATCCTGAATGAGCTGGGAGAAAATTTGATCAAGGCGCGCTCCGGCAAGGAGGCGCTGGACCATTTATTGAGGACCGATATCGCCGTGGTGCTGATGGACGTGAGCATGCCGGAATTGGATGGGTTCGAGCTGGCAGATATGATCCGGCAGCACCCACGATTTCAGAAGATCGCGATCATTTTTATTTCCGCCGTGCATTTGACGGACCTGGACCGGCTAAACGCTTATCAACGCGGCGCGGTGGATTATATTTCCGTGCCGGTGGTTCCTGAATTGTTACGCGCGAAGGTGCGAGTATTTGCGGACCTGCACCGCAAGACGTGTCAGCTGGAGATGCTGAATCGCGATCTGCGCACTCTGTCCGCGCGGCTGATGGCGATGCAAGACGAAGAACGGCGGCGCATCGCTCGCGATTTGCATGATGGCATCGGTCCTTTGATCGCGGCGCTTTCCATGAATAACGGCTTGCTGGCGCAGCAGACAAAAAAACTCGGAGCGGAGGTCGGCGACGTCATACAGCAGAATAATCAGCTGGTGGAGCAACTTTCGAAGGAAACGCGCACCATTTCGCATTTGTTGCATCCGCCTTTACTGGATGAGATCGGCCTGTTACCCGCGATACGAATGTTTGCGGAGGGATTCGCGGAGCGCAGCAGCGTGAAAGTTGACGTGGAGCTGTCGCCGGAAATCGGGAGGCTACCTCCCAATGTGGAGATTTCGGTTTTTCGAATTGTGCAGGAGTGCCTGACCAACGTCTATAGGCATTCGGGAAGCAAGACAGCGCGCATCAAGATCGAGCCCTCCCCGGAGAAGCTGCTTACCGTGCAAGTGTGCGACGAAGGCAAGGGCATGCCGCGCACGAATGGCGTGCCGGTAGCGCTGGGATCAAATCACGGCGTGGGATTGAGCGGGATGCGTGAACGTCTGCGCGAGCTCGGCGGGACGCTGGATATTCAATCGAGTGAGAAGGGCACGACGGTTATTGCGGCGGTGCCTGTGACTAAGACGACGGTGAAGAGCATATGAGTTCAGCGGCGGCGTGCGGCGGCGTGCGAGCAAGAAACTTCGGGCGGGAGAAACTGCGCGCGTTGGCGGAACAAGGCGTGGCGGAGCTTTGATGCGCACGCGATTCCTTATCGTGGACGACAGCGAACTGGTGCGGAAATCGCTGCGCACGGTGTTGCTGGCCAATCCGGACTGGGAAGTATGCGGCGAGGCGGCTGATGGCGTGAGTGCCGTCGAGATGTTTAAGGAGTTGCGCCCCAACATCGTGATTCTGGATTTTCAAATGCCGGGGATCAATGGGATAGAGACGGCGCGGAGAATGTCTGAGATCGCGCCGGCTGTACCGATCGTTTTGTTCACGCAACACGCGAGTTCGGACTTGGAAAGGCACGCGCGTGAAGTGGGCATACGGTCTGTGGTGTCAAAAACCAATGCGTTTCCGATGGTGGGGATGATTCAGGCTCTGCTGGGGCCGACCGATGCGGAGCCGGGGGGCAAAGAATCGGGCGGCTCCGAAAAGCTACCGCACTGAATAGCTTCGCGCTGACTGATTTGTGGCGCAGCCGAGAGGCATCAGGGGTAGGGAGGTCAAAAATACGTTAGTTAGTGTATGGAGAGCCGACGATGAAAGGCTCATATTACACGCAGGTTCCCCAAGCAACATGCCAACACCACGCCGGGAGGATGTTCCCCCATCCTCCCGTCCCCCCCTTCTGGAAATTTCTAAAACCGTTTGAGCGCACTACCACCGTATTTGCCTCCCGCTGCTGGAGCTCGTGAAGTACCGGCACAATTCTGGTGCCGGGTGTGGTGCCGGGGATTTTCGATTTACTCTCTTTTTAGGCGATCGAGCAGCGGGGGCGGCAGTTCGTGCAGCAATTCGAGGAAGACGCCGTTCGTCCAGCCGAATCCAATTACGTTCTGACTGTAACCCTTCACGATACGAGTGATGGAAGTGCGTTTGACGACGTTGTACTTTTCGCGGATGTATTTGTCGGTCGCGAAATCTTCAATCACCATGCTCAGGAAATTGTAGGCGACGCGATCGGCGTCTGCATTGAAGCCATAGCGGCGCATTCCGTCCACGGCCAGCAGTTGAATCGGCGCCCATCCGTAGGGGTAATCCCACTGGGCTTGGGATTCCACGCGACTCATGGCGAGGCCGCCGGGTTGTTCAAATAACGAAAGATTTTTTACCACCGCCTGGGCCTGCTCTGGCGTGGCCAATCCGGCCCAGAGCGGATAAAACGTGGTGGCGTAATCGTAGGTGGAAAGCGTGTGGGTCATGAAGTTGTAATCGAAGTAGAGGCCTTGCTTCGGGTCCCAAAGGTATTTCTGAATTAATTTTTGACGCTCGAGCGCGAGCTCCTTCCAGCGCTCGGCTTCGTCTGGCCGCCCCAGCAGAATGCTCATGTGCTCCAGATCTTTTTCGGTTTTGTACAGCAGGCTATTCAGGCAGACCGGGGCGTAATGGTGGGTTTCCCCGCTGAACGGGCCGAAGCGAAACGAAACATCGAATCCCGATTCGCGCATGCTGCGGTCGCCTTTGTAAAAGTCCGCTGACAAGGCGACCTGATCTACCGGGGAATGCGCGTTCTCCGGATTGTGGTTCGAGTTTTGGTCGCCGTTTCCATTGTGAGCGAAGACGGGGAAGAGTGGGCCGACGAGCGATTCGACGGGATGATCCTTGTCCACAAGCACCAGATGAGGATCTTTCGTTCCGTTCAAAAGCAGGAAATATTGCGCGGCGCCGCGGTAATAATCGCTGGGATCGCCGATGATTTCCGGCACGGGGCCTTCGCCATGATCGAAATAGCGGGAGAGGCCGGTGTCGCCGGCCAAATGGGGCGGATGAGTCCATTGCTCATAGTCGATCACCGCGAAGTTGTAGGCGTTCTGGAGCCACGCAGAATCCTTCTGCTGTGCAGAAGGGTCCTCGGCGTTATACACGGCCAAAATCATGGAAGTGAGGAAGGGAGGCTGCGAGCGCGTCAGATAGTAAGTGCGGTTCGCGTTCAGGATCGAACCATAATGTTCAATCTCGTAGAAGAAGTCCTCCACCATACCCTTGGCGAGTTCAAGGCGATTGGCCCGCAACAGACCCAGAATAGTGAAGTAGCTGTCCCAGCCGTACATCTCGTTGAATTGGCCGCCGGGAACAACGTAGGCGTGCGGAAGATACAACAGCCCCGCCTTCGAGATCTTGTTCAGGTGGACATCGTCGGGGCTGGTGATGATCTCCGGCAAGCGTTGGACGCGGACTCTGCAATCCTTCACAAGTTCCTGAAAGGCGGGCAAGCTCTGAAAGTCTGCGGGGAAATAGAGATACGGCTCGTCGCCGATTTTCTGGTCTTCGTAGGTCTTGCACTTATCGAGCGAGCGAGTGAGGTGGTCCCAGCTTACTGAGATGTAATGTTGGACGTCATCGTAGCGCTGAAATTCACTTTTCATAGGCTGCTTGCGAAAAACATGATCAGTATACGACGCATCGAGCCTTGCATCGGGCCGCGCCACAGGGAACAGCAACAAAACGAAGGCCGAGAAAAAGCACAGGCAGATCGAAAATCGGTCAGACACCCTACGAAGCGAATTGGGCGCGCGAGACATACTACCCTTCCAGCACACACGAATGTGCGAATTGCCGCGCCATGCAAGATTATGGCGATTTAGCCTCAGACAGTATCAGGTGAATGCTGGATTCAAATCAGGCTTCTCCCGCGCAATAATGGAGGCGCTGCTCAGGAGATTCTACGCGGTGTCCGGAGAATTTTCACGGCGTGGATCGTGCGGACCGGCGTAAGTGTCCTGCTGTGAACAAAAATGGCCCGGGCAGACTGGCAGCAATCGTGCTGCCTACTGTGCTGGCTAGGTTTGCGCGGACACTCTTAAATGCAGCTTGAGGATAACGTGAAGCTCAGCTTACGTCTGATTTTGTTCCTGGTAACAGGCATCACCATCGTTACTTTTTTTGTATCGAAGAATGAAGTGCGTGCGGAGAAGCGCGGCTTGCGCACGGACCTGGTGCATCGCGCGGAAATTCTGTCGGAGAGCCTGCAGGAAATTGTGGAGCCGGCTCTGGAAAAGGGTTCGCGCGAGCAGCTGCGCCACATCGTGGAGCGCTTCGGCAATCGCGAGCAGCTGGCGGGCGTGGTGGTTTACGATAACCACGGGCAAGTGCTTGCGGAAAGTTCCAATCTGCAGGAGCGCTTCACACCTCCTCCCGTTCCCCTGGATCGCGTAATAGCGAGCAATGGCGGGCTCAGCCAGTTTGTGACAATCGGTACCGAGCCGATGCACGTGTACTACATGCCGCTGCATGACAAGTCGTCCGTCATCGGCGTGCTGGCGATTTTTCACGATGTTGGTTACATCGAAACGCAGAGCGCGCGGATGTGGCGAGCTACCTTCTGGCACGTGATCGCGGAAGTGTTGCTGATCGTCCTAATCACCGTGCTGATCATCCGCTGGACGATCGTGCTGCCGATTTCGCGCACGGCTCAATGGATGAAAGATATTCGCCGCGGCCGAGTGTTGCCGAGTCCGCCGGGGCCGAAAGAAAGTTTTCTTGCTCCGTTCACGAATGAAGTTATGAATCTCACGCGCAGTTTAGCCGACGCGCGCTCTGCCGCCGAGGAGGAAGCGCGCTTGCGTGAATCTGGTGAGTCCGTGTGGACCGCGGAGCGTCTGCGCGTAAGTATTCAGGGCAAGGCGTCGCAAGGATCGCTCGTGGTTGTGTCCAATCGCGAGCCTTACATGCACGTGCACAAAGGCAAGGCGATTGAGCTGCTGATTCCGGCCAGCGGCTTGGTCACCGCGCTCGAACCGATTTTGAGAGCGTGCGACGGAATCTGGATCGCGTCTGGCTCCGGCGGTGCGGACCGCGAAACCGTGGACGATCAGGACCACCTGCGGGTGCCGCCGGACAAGCCGGACTACACACTGCGCCGCGTGTGGCTCTCGAAAGAAGTGGAAAAAGGGCACTATTACGGATTTTCGAACGAAGGGTTGTGGCCGCTGTGCCACATCGCGCACACGCGGCCAATTTTTCGCGCTTCGGATTGGCAAGCCTATCAGGAAGCAAACCGCGAATTCGCCGAAGCTGTGCTGCAAGAAATCGAGGGCGTCGAGCATCCACTGGTGCTGGTGCAGGACTATCACTTCGCATTGCTGCCGCGCATGGTGAAGGAGGCGCGTCCTGACGCGCGCGTGGCGATTTTCTGGCACATCCCGTGGCCGAATCCGGAAGCGTTCGGGATATGCCCGTGGCAACGCGAATTGGTGAGCGGCCTGCTGGGGGCGGATTTGATCGGATTTCAGATTCAAGCGCACTGCGATAATTTTCTGGAGACTGTGGACGCTGCGCTGGAATCGCAAATTGAGTGGGAACGATTTGCGGTGAAGCGCGGCGGACACATTACGTTCGTGAAACCGTTCCCGATCAGCGTGGATTTTCGCGAATCGCAACGAGGTTTGGAGCCGGGCGTCTCGCCGTACGTGCTGCGCAGCGAGCTACTGAGCAAGCTGGGCATCCAGGCAAACTTTATCGGAGTGGGCGTCGACCGCGTGGACTACACCAAGGGATTGCTGGAACGGCTGCGCGGCGTGGAACGATTCCTGGAGAAATGGCCGGCGTATCGCGAGAAATTCACGTTTGTGCAAATCGGCGCACCCAGCCGTACGGAAATCGAGCGCTATCACGATTTCCTGGCGGAGCTGGAAGCCGAAGCCGCACGGATCAATGCGCGCTGGCAGACAGCGGAGTGGAAGCCCATCGCACTGTTGACGCGCCATCATAGTCACGCAGAAATCCTCCCGTACTACCGCGCCGCGGATTTCTGCATGGTGACGTCTTTGCACGACGGAATGAACCTGGTAGCGAAGGAATTCATCGCGGCGCGCGATGACGAGGAAGGAGCGCTGATCCTGAGCCAATTTACCGGGGCGGCCCGAGAACTGCGCGACGCCATCATCGTGAATCCCTACGACGTGGAACAACTGGCGGAAGCAATTCGTGTAGCGCTGGAAATGGACACGGAGGAACGCAAAACGCGCATGAGGCTAATGCGCAGTAATGTGATGCGTCATAATGTGTATGCATGGGCGGGCAGCCTGATCACGGAACTTTCTGAAATCCGGATCGAGGAAGCTCAGCCTGAGCTCGGGCGCACCGCATGAACGGAACTCCCGCGGCGGCCAAACACACATTGCAGATCAGGCGAAGAGAGAAACGTGCGCTGGAGCATTCGCACACGCACGGCGTGGTTGTGGGCGCGCCAAACAGTAACGCGTCGGTTCATGCACCGCGTTATCTGTTTCGCGCGTGGAGCGAGATCGCGGCTCGGGTGCGCGGCGCTGAGGTCTGCGCGCTACTACTGGATTTCGACGGCACGCTGGTGAAGCTGCAGCGAAATCCTTGGGAGGTGCGCGTGCCGCAGCGGACGAAGCGCATGCTGGAACGGCTGGCGCAAAATCCCCGGCTGTTCGTCGCAATTGTGAGCGGACGGCGCTGCCAGGACCTGCAAACACGCATCGGGGTCGAGACGCTGCATTTCATCGGATTGCATGGAGCCGAAGAGCAGGGAAAACCAACGAAAATCAGCAGTGCTGTCGCCAGGATTTTGGCGCGCGCGCAACGCGGAGCGCGCACACGGATGTCGGCTATGCCTGGCATGCGGATCGAAGATAAGGGCATGAGCTTCGCGGTGCACTATCGCGGAGCTACTGCGCCGGTTGCAAGCGCCGCGAAATCGTGCCTGTTGGACGTGGTGGCGCCCCTGCGCGATACGCTGCGAGTATTGGATGGCGCGATGGTGTGGGAAGTTCTGCCCAATGTAATTCGCGGGAAGGGCGGGGCTGTGGGAGACTTGCTCGCCGAATTTCCGCCCGAGACGCCGGCGATCTATATTGGCGACGATGGCACAGATGAATCCGCGTTTTGCGCCTTAGGCGATCAGATTACGATCCGAGTGGGCAATCCTCAGAAAAGCCATGCAAAATATTATGTGCAGGATCCGGGTGAGGTGAATCGTTTCTTGCTGCGGCTTGAGGCAGAGCTCGCGCAGGAGTAGTCGCGTCACGCCGATCTGGAGACGCTCGCTTCCTGAAAAGTTCTAGCGCTGTGCTGCACCAGCGCGATCTGCCTTCTTTGGGCGTGTTCTTCGCGCAGGGCTTGAAGGATCATCCATTCGACGTCGGTGGGACGGCAGGGAGCTGAAATCACGTCGAAAGCGCCAAGGCGCATCGCTTCCAAATATTCATCCCAATCCGTGACACGATTCAAGATTACGATTCGGGTTTTTCGCCGTTCGCGCCGCGGGGCAACAAGCAAGCTACGATAATCGCCATCAGCCAGCGAACGAGCGCAGAAAATCAGTCCCACGTTTTCCTGGGCCATGATTTCTTCGCATTGGCGGACGCTCGAAGCGGCGATCGGATCCAGCCCCTGCGTCGCCAAGATGTTGCACATCGCACGCCGTTCTTCCACGTCTGCTGAAGCAATCACAATTTGCCAGGGAACATTCATTCGCACCCTCCTACGTTCTTGAGATCCTGCATCGGGCAGATTTTCGCCGGGCGCGCCGCAGCGCGATTCATTCGCGAGATCCGGCCCAATGGGCGAAAAGCAGAAGCAGGGAATTCAGAACCAGCAGCAAATCCAGCAGCGCGTTGTGAGTCTTGCTCTTCTTGTGGACTGGATTCATGGATTGTGTGAACCAAGTAGCGCTCTGCATTCCTCGATTGCCGATGAGCTGCGAAAAAATTTGGCGAGGGGAGGATGGAAGCCGGCCCAGCCCTTCATGCCTTGCTCTCGCAAGGCACCCGACTCCCATTCCTCTCCTTCGCCGCCCATTCTGCGGGGAAGCGCGGCGCCGCGGAATACGGATAAAGTCCTAGGGCGCATGGGAATTTGCTGTACGCCCGGGATTTCCACCGGAGCGCGTTTTTAAATTCGAGCGGAATGGAAGTGAGTATCGAGTGCTGAAATGGGGGGAAGGGGCTGCCGATTCTCGGCGACAACCCCTTTGTTGGAGGAGACTGACTAGCGGATTATTTCCGCGGAAAAACTTTTGGAATGATCTCGACGTCTCAAGCTGTCTTCTTGAAGGCGTGCAAAGGGTCTGGCATTTCCATGGGCCGGCCGGACACCGCGAGCGGAGCGCCGCTTTCAGTTACGTAATATCTGTCCGGCGCGAATGCGGATTCGCAGAAAGGGCACTTCTGAAATCGCGGACGCGGACGCACGGGCCTGTGCAGCAGATACATGGACTCCGCCCATTCTTCCAATACAATGCGCGCGGCGCATTTCGTGCATCTGCAGCAAAGATACGTGTACATCGCAAACCTCCCAAAATAACCAATATCAAGTGACGGTTGACGGCCAAGCTCTCATCGGCACGAACCAAACCAGCCAGGTGCCCAGATCATTCGAGAGCGCAAATGCGCCGATCCCACTTTACGTTTTCGCAAAATCGATTCAATACAGTGGAAACCTTAGGGGCGGACGCGCAATTCCCTGACGGTGGAAATCCTGTGAATTCTTTCACTTGCGGCCGTTTTCGCATACCGCGATTCCCTTAGGTATCTAGGGGGTTCCGTTGATGGCGTTCGGCGGGCGCGCGCAATACCTTTATGCCCGCAGACTTGCTCACCAAATCTGCGAAGAGGAGGACGCCATGTTGCGATGGGCCTTAATCTTTTTGGTGGTTGCAATCGTCGCAGGGATATTTGGATTCGCCGGGATCATGGTGGCGGCAGCGGGAATTGCGAAGCTGCTGTTCTATCTGTTCCTGGTGCTGTTCCTGGTCTCGTTGGTTATGGGTCTTGTCAGCCGAACGTGAAATTTCCTGGCCCAGCCAACGGAGTCGCGACGCGGGCTTACTTGTCGCGCGATCTGTTCTATTTGCTCGCGGTGGTTGTCGCGGTGGCGGCAATCGCCGCGTTGTATTTTGCGCGGATGGTGCTGATTCCGTTTGCGTTGGCGGTGCTATTCACTTTTATTTTGACACCGGTGGTCAAGATCCTGGAGCGGATCCATCTGCGGAGGATTCCGTCCACGCTCCTGGTGGTGCTGCTGTCGGTTGCGGCTTGTGGCGCGGTTGGATGGATGGTGGCGAAGCAGCTGAGCGAGGTAGCGAATCAGCTGCCGGCGTATAAATCCAACATCAAAGCGCGGTTGGGCTCTTTGCATTGGCCGGCAAATCAATCGCTGGACAGTGCGTCGGAGACGATCACGGAAATCAGCAAGGATCTCGCTGCCAGTCCAATCGCATCGCATCCCCCCAGCAGCACCGCGGTAGCGCAGTCTCCGGTCGCGCATTCCACTTCTACAACTCGGCCGGTGCCCGTGGAAGTGGTCAAAGCTCCTGCGCTGCCGTTGGAATCGGTGCAGAGCGTTCTGGGATTGCTGGGGAGCGCTGTGATCGTGCTGGTGTTCACGATCTTCATGCTGATTCGCCGCGAGGATTTGCGCAATCGGTTGATTTCCCTGGCGGGGGAAGGGCATCTGCATCTGGTGACGCAAACTCTGGATGATGCGAGCGGGCGCGTAAGCAAATATCTGTTCGTGCAGTTCGTCGTAAATGCCTGTTACGGAATTTTTATAGGCGCGTGCTTGCATTTTATCGGCTTGCCGGGCGCGTTGCTGTGGGGCGTGCTTGCTGGTGTGCTGCGCTTTCTGCCTTATATTGGGCCGCCACTCGGCGGAATTATGCCGCTGCTGCTTTCGTTGGCTGTGTTTCATGGCTGGACGCAGCCGCTACTCACTCTGGGGCTTTTCATCTTCACTGAATTGATTGTGTCGAATTTCATCGAGCCGATGCTGTACGGGATTCATACGGGTATTTCTTCGCTGGCAATTCTGGTGGCGGCGATTTTCTGGACTGCCATATGGGGACCCATCGGGCTGGTGCTCTCGACTCCGTTGACGGTTTGCCTGCTGGTCGCAGGGCGCCATGTTCCGCGACTCCGGTTCCTGCATATTCTTCTGGGTGATGAACCTGTGCTGACGCCATCCTCTCGCTTCTACCAGCGGCTTCTGGCCATGGATCATGACGATGCGCGCCGAGTACTGGAGAAGCAACTGGAAGGGATGACGCTGGAAGAGCTTTACGACGCGGTGCTGATACCGGCGCTCAGTCTGGCGGAGGAGGATCGGCATCAAGATCGTCTCGACGATGCAAGCCAGAAATTCATTTGCCAGAGCACGAGGGAGTTGATCGAGGAATTGTGGGTACCTGGCGACGACAATGGTGACGCCGTGCAAGAAGCCAGCGAGGCGGCGGAATCGTCGGAGCGCTTTCAAACTGAGCTGGCGCGCGCGCGCGTTGCGCCGTCGCTAAACGTTCTGTGTCTGCCGGCGCGGGATGAAGCGGACGAGCTCGTCGGCACCATGCTGGCGCAAGTACTGGAGCGTGCGGGGCATCGAGCGCAATGCATTTCCGCGGATACAGCCGGTGAAATGCTAGCGCAGATAAGAGCGGCGCAGCCGGACGTTGTCTGCATCTCGGCGCTGCCACCTTTTGCCGTGCCGCATGTGCGTTCGCTCTACGCCAAGCTGCGCGCGCAGCAGCCCGATTTACGGATTCTGGTCGGGTTGTGGCATTTCTCGGGCGACCCGTTGAAGATCAGCCGCCGCCTCGGCCTGACAGGCAGCTCACAAACATTCAGCACGCTGGGAGAGTTCATCGAAGAACTGAAGCCTGCGCCGACTCCCGTTGCTGTTGCGGCGAACGCGTACTGAGAGTTCTGGCCGGCTCGAGTTGGTCGCTCTGAAGTCCATAATAGTGCGCAGAATATTTTCGAAGTGAACAAGTCTGGGCGAAAAACCCACCGCAGCAAGAAATCCCTCCGTATTCTGGGGGATGCTGCTACGAAATACTTTCTACGTTATTACAGAGATAACCCTATAGCTCGGAATGGCGTGTGAGAATACATTTATAGCCAGTACGGAAAGTTCGGCATCTTACAATGGGCCTAATATTATTCGCCGTTCACGTGGCACGACCGACCGGGGAAACCGCCATTGCGCAACCGGCGGAGAACTTTCAAGAGGAGATGATCTCTAATGCGCAGCCGATTCATTCGTCCTTTGCTACTCGCAATCGCAATGTTATTTCTTTCTTCCGCTTCTTTCGCGCAAATCGGTGTAGCGATCACCATCGCGCCTCCGGCGCTTCCCGTCTACGAGCAGCCGGTTTGCCCCGGCGACGGCTACATATGGACGCCCGGATATTGGGCTTGGGGTGACGACGGTTATTACTGGGTTCCCGGCACGTGGGTGGAAGCTCCCCAAGTTGGTTTTTTCTGGACGCCCGGGTACTGGGGCTGGGGCGGCAGTAGTTTTGTCTGGTATGACGGCTATTGGGGTCCGACGGTAGGATTCTACGGCGGTATCAACTACGGCTTCGGTTATTTCGGCCACGGTTTTGAAGGTGGGCGCTGGGACAACGGGCATTTCTTCTACAACCGCGCTGTGACCAATGTGAACGTGACCGTGATTCACAATGTGTACGAAACGAAAGTGGACGTGAGGAATGACGGGCATGTGAGCTATAACGGCCACGGCGGAGTCAACGCTCGTCCGACAGCGCAGGAGGAGGGCGCGGCACACGAGCGGCACATGGGACCCGTCGCCGCACAAACGGCGCACGTGAACGCCGCGCGTGAGAACCCGGCGCTGCGCGCTTCCGCCAATCATGGCAAGCCACCGATCGCTGCGACTGCGCGACCGGGAGAATTTAACGATCGCGGCGCAGAGAACGCCGCTCACGCCAACCCTGCGATTCACCCGAAGGAACTTCCACCCGCGGAGCGGGCTGCTGCTCCCAACACAGGGAACGCCAAGCTCGACCAGAAATATCAGCAACAGCAGAACAAGCTGGCTGCGCAGCAGGACAAGGAACGACAGAAGCTGCAGCAGCAGCAAGACAAGGAGCACCAACAACTGGCGAAGCAGAAAGCGAATGATCAGAAAACGCAACAACTGGAACAGAAGCATCAGCAACAGACTCAGCAACTGGTGCAAAAGCACACCCAGCAGCAGCAACAGTTGCAAGCGCGGCAAGCGCCACCGGCTACGCACGCAAATGCCGCGCCCGCAAGGCCCAAGTAAGGTACGGTAGGTCGCGAAATACCTGGCGGCGAGAGCAGGCGCCAACTGACGGGTGCTCTCGCTGAAATTTTTTTTGCAATGGAGTTCGAGCTTACCTTTCACTCCAAGCCAGAGGAAATGCATGCGAAGGGAATTTCTTGCGGGGCGACACCAGGTGTGAGGTTGACTTGCGGCCTTGCACCGGGGGCTTGACGTCGCCGGCCACCAAAGCCGCATGTTTCGCGGCTCTGATGGTCAACGGCGTTCAACGATGCTCGACAATATTCAAGGGGAACTTTGCAGATCCAGCTCAAGAATTGCACTAAGACTTTTTCCGCGGAACCTTGGCGCCTTTCTTGCGCGCCTCGGAAAGTCCAATCGCAATCGCTTGTTTGCGGCTGGTCACTCTGCCGCCCTTGCCGCCTTTGCCCGAACGAAGTGTGCCGCGCTTTTCGCGATGCAGGGCACTCTTCACACTTTTTCCAGCGGCCTTACCGTATCTTGCCATCGCGTACCTCCTGTTTTTCGGTTCGCAGAATTAATACGACGGACCGATTACGCTCGCGCTTTTTTCGCGGTGCTTGGCACGACGACATCCGTTTTGTAAGCACGCGTGAATTCATCCACTTGCTTCTGCGCCACGTCCTTGGCGATCCCGTAGCGCTCCTGAATTTTTCCGATCAGTTGGTCGCGCTGGCCGTTGATGGCAGTCAGATCGTCATCGGTCAGTTTGCCCCACTTTTCCTTGACCTTTCCCACTGACTGTTTCCACTTGCCTTCAATTTGATCCCAGTTCATTTTGAGCCTCCGGAATTGAAAAATCGAACTGCAGAACCATAGTGGAGACAAAGCTTCCTGCCAGGAATACAGCGCAACCCGTAACTGCGCGGGACATTTCGCCTTAGGTTTCGTACTTCGGGTCCCTCTCAAATTGACGGCGAAACGCAGGCTTGGACTTTGTTTACACCGTGGCTGGCCCGCTCCGGTGGGCGCTTGCCGGGCGCCATCCTTCAGCATTTTGGCCCGTGTGAACCTACCGCAACCCGGACTGAACCCTACAGGGATTGCTTGATGGTTAAGTCCGCACCGGAAGCCTACTCTCAACGGGCAATCGCGAAAATCGGGCAATCGCGAAAATCAGGTCGCTGAAACGGCCAACAGCAGAATCTGGGGGTTTACATGAATAAGAACAATTTGAAGACTCTTTACGTGGACGAATTGCGAGATCTCTACAGCTCCGAGCAACAGTTAATCAAAGCAATACCGAAAATGGCGAAAGCCGCGAATTCCGAGGAGCTGCGCAAAGGATTCGAGGAGCACCTCGAACAAACCCGAGGCCACGCGACGCGGCTGGAACAAATTTTGAGCGGACTGGGTGAGCCGGTGAAGGGCAAGAAATGCAAGGGCATGGCCGGGATCGTGGCGGAAGGCGGAGAAATGATGGCCGAGGATTTCGAGGGAGCGCTGATGGATGCGGCCCTGATTTCGGCCGCGCAACGCGTGGAGCATTACGAAATAGCGGCTTACGGCGCGGTGCATGCGTATGCCGAGTTGATGGGCGAAAGCGAAGCTGCTTCGTTGCTGCAGCGGACGCTGGATGAAGAGAAGGAAACCGATCAAAAGCTGACGGAACTTTCCGAAGAGATCAATTCCGAGGCTTTCGGCGGTGGTGCAGAAACGGAAGCCGAAGAAACCAAGCCACGACAGAAGACAGCCAGGGCTGGCAGCGCGAATTGATCTCGCCGGCCGGCTCAGATGGGCGCGGATCGTTGCCGCGCCCTTCGACGAAAATTGAAAGGAGACGATCATGCTGATCCTCATTCTGACAATCGTTCTAATTCTGGCGCTCCTTGGCAGTTTGCCGACGTGGCCGCACAGCCGCGAATGGGGATATTACCCCAGCGGCGGTATAGGCCTGGTGCTGGTGATTCTATTGATCCTGTTCCTGATGGGCCGTTTGTAGCAGCTCTGGTGTTAGCGCGAGCGGCCAGCCAGCGTGACCGGCATTTGCATTTGCGCCGATTTCACGGCTGACACGATCACCTTGGCGGCCAGCGAGTCGTAAATGAAGTAATTACCGGGATGCGCTTGTAGAAGTTCTGTGACGCGCGCCTTTGCATTCTCCAAACCTTGAACAGCCTGAATCCAAATCGGCCCGGTTTCCGCAAGATCACTAAAGATATCGTAGGTCTGATTCATATTCCTCCACCTCTGGTTCCAGGCAAACCGCCCCACAGGGAGAAAACGTATGTGGTCGGAGTGCAATTGGGCGGCCAATGTTGTGGCGACAGGGCCGCGCAAAGCATTTTGAACACGGCAGTTATGGTCTCATTTTGACGGCACTCCGATCGGCGGGGGGAGGATATGTAAATAGTAGGGAGGTGTTGTACATATTTCGCAATCGCGGACGGCGTCTGGGGCGGCGGACTCTGTAAGGTGGTAACGTACTTCATTGCTACGCAAGGCGCGGGTTGTCTGCGCGGATCGCGCGAAACCTGATTGTGGTTTCGCGGGCATTGGATAGAATGTGCGAGGCATAAGCTTAGTGGCGCTACGAATCTTGATCGTCGACGACGAAAAAGCGGTGCGCACAGCCTTGGGAAGGCTGCTAGCCACGCGCAAGGAATGGTTGGTCGTCGGTGAGGCTGCTGACGGCGCCGAAGCCGTGGGCAAGGCGCGAGAACTGCGCCCCGATATCGTTATTATGGACATTACCATGCCGGAGATGAATGGCCTGGAAGCCACGCCGCAGATCAAGAAAGTGCTGCCGACTACCGAAGTGCTGATATTTACGCAACACGATTCGACGCAAATGGTGCAGCAAGCCCAGATTGCCGGCGCGAGCGGCTACCTATTGAAGTCGCAGGCCAATTGGCTGGTGACGGCTGTGGAAGCGATGGGCGAGCACAAGCCATTTTTCCGGGGCAAGAATTTGCCGCAGCGCGAGTAGCTGCTGCGATGCGGACATCATTCTCTTCGTTGGAATCGAGATTTACCCGCCGGCAACTCCCCGGCCAACCGGCGACGGCAGGCCCGTGCGGTCCAGCTCGGAACGATTTTCGTCGCCATCCGTGCGCAGCACAAGGTAGCCTGAAGAATGCGCGCTAAATCCGCAGCGAAGAACAGGCCGAAGCGACTTCGCGCGCTTCGCACCAGCAGCGGAAAGCTTCATTCCGAATTGCTCGAGCTCGCTCATGACGCGATTATCGTGCGCGATGTGGACAGCGTGATCTTGTTCTGGAATCGCGGCGCGCAAGAAACCTATGGCTGGTCTGCAGCGGAAGCCTGTGGCAACGTCACGCATCAATTTCTAAAAACGATATTTCCCGAACCGCTCGATCAAGTTTATGAAAAGCTGTACAGCGTTGGCTCGTGGGAAGGCGAGCTGGTGCACTGGACACGGGAAGGGAAGAGGATTGTAGTCGCCAGCCGTCAGGTGCTGCAGCGCGATGCGCAGGGCCACGCGATGGGCATACTCGAAATCAATCGTGACATTACCCCGCGCAAAGAGGCCGAAGAGGCGCTGCGCAATCTTTCCGCGCGCTTGCTGCAACTGCAGGACGAAGAGCGCCGTCGCGTCGCTCGCGAACTGCACGACAGCACCGGTCAAAGCCTGGCCGCGCTGGTGATTCACCTTTCGGCGGTGAGCGCGAAATTTGCCGCCCTGGATCCAGGCGCTGCAGATATGATTCGCGAAGCCATCGTGCTCTCCCAGAAAGCGTCGGATGAAACTCGCACGCTCTCCTACCTGCTGTACCCTCCGACGCTGGACTACGCGGGATTGCGCTCCGCATTGGAATGGTACGTGGAAGGATTTACGCAACGGAGCAAAGTGAGAGTGGAATTAAATGTCGCGCTTGGTCCCAGTCGCCTTTCCGAAATCGTGGAGCGAACTCTGTTCCGAATTGTGCAGGAAAGCCTGACCAACATTTATCGCCACTCCGGCAGCGAAACAGCCAGCGTGCAGATTGAAGTGCGCTCCGGTACGGTGCGACTGGAAGTGGCGGACAACGGCAAAGGGATACCGGAAGACGTTCTGGCAACGCTGAATAGCAGCGGCGGGCAGCTCGGCGTCGGAATCCGCGGAATGCGCGAACGCGTGCGACAGCTCGGCGGTTGGCTGCAAATCAGATCGCAGCGAAAAGGAACCACGATCGTGGTGAGCCTGTCGGTGAAGGAACCGGCGAGCGACGCCGGCGCGACGCAAGTGTCGAGTTGGAGTTATTGAGAAATCGAGCCGGCCTCGCATCAAGCCGCCCTAAGGTGAAATCCCTTCTGCAGAATTGCTAAGCCCTGATAATTCTGTCAGTTCCCGCCGTCACGCTACAGGAATCTACCTACGCAGACTACAGGATGACTCCGATAGACGAATCCGTACGAATACCGTACTTTGGGCGCGGCTTGTGCCAGGTCAAGCCGGGTGGAATTTATTGCATTTCATTTCATAAACGAATTCATCGGCCAGTTGCTCCGCCTCGAGATGTGCGGGCCCCGGAATGCAACACCTCTCATAAACGAGGCGGGGCAACGGTGTTAGAAGGCAGTGCGGTTCTCGGATGTGAAAGCGGAGCGGGATTGGTATTAATGAAACGGTTTGGCAATCGGCCTCGTCCCATTATGGGAAACGGGCTCTTGGGCGTATGTTTTAGCAATGACACACCAACCCCTTCTTGCGGGAGAGAAAAATGAAAGTGCTTCGTATCCTGATTGCAGACGATCACGATCTTATGCGGCGCGGAATTAAAGGGATGCTGCAATCACACGCGGGATGGGAAATCTGTGGCGAAGCGCACACTGGGCGCGAGGCTGTGGCGAAGGCGCAGGAGCTGAAGCCGGACATCGCGATCCTGGATATCAGCATGCCGGACCTGAATGGAGTGGACGCGGCGCGCCGAATTCGCAAGGAATCTCCGAACACGGAAATCCTGATTCTTTCGGTGCACTATTCGGACCAGCTGATTCGCGACATTCTGGAAGCGGGCGTGCGCGGGTACATCGTGAAGTCGGATTCGGACCGCGATTTGATCGTCGCCGTCGAAACCTTGGCGAATCACAAACCGTTCCTGACGCCGCGGGCGACGGAAGTGATGCTTTCAAGTTTTAAAGAAGGCAGGATGCGTACGGAGCTGCCGACCGCGCTGCGCGACCGGCTGACGTCTCGCGAACGGGAAATTGTTCAGTTGCTTGCGGAAGGGAAGAGCAGCAAGGAAGTCGCATCGTCACTAAACATCAGCGTGAAGACGGCTGAGACGCACCGCGCCAATATCATGCGCAAGCTGCAGCTGCACACTGTGAGCGAACTGGTTCGCTACGCGGTAAGAAATCAAATCGTCGAGGCGTAGGCGCGTCATTTTCTTGATTCTGCCAAGAGGACGATCGGTCTTGCGCTAGACGGCGGACGAGAGGCAGCTGCAACCAGGAAGGATCTGGCCCGGAATTCGACTCTCTCCGGGCCAGCAGCATGAAACGTTAATTCGCTAGGCTTGCTTACTGCCCGCCGCAACCAGTACGATTCCGCCAATCAACGCGAGACCACCGACGATCGGAGGCAGCGGAATCGTGTTGTGCTCGGTTTTGGTGGCTTGAATGGGACCAACGTCGAGCACTTTCTTGTGCGTGGTGTAGTTGATGCCTTGATAGGCGAGCGCGAGCACGCCCACGATAATGAGCACGAACCCCAGCAGAGTTGCGGTCTTCATGACGTCTCCTTGATGCTTGCTGCGCGTTTCAAAATGGATGGCCGGATTTTAGGCCCGACTCAATAGGCCGCCGAGGAGCGAAATCAGAAAGAGAACCAGAAAAACGAAGAACAAAATCTTGGCGATAGATACGGCAGCAGCGGCAATCCCGAGGAAACCAAACACCGCCGCAATTAGCGCCACCACGAAGAACACTAACGCCCAACGTAACATAAAGCCTCCTCTGAATGAGAATGCCCGATCGATCTGGCGGATGCAGCCTTGCTGCAAGCTTCGCGGAAACTCCGCGAACCCATTCCTTTTACGATATTCTGGCTCTAACAGACCATACACTCATTCAACCAGAGCTGTGCAGAGTTTGCTGTAGGCGTTGGATGCCTCGCGCTGGTCGTGGCGTGTGGCGGCTGCGGGCGGGAACGATTTTCAGCTGCTGCGCTTGGTAACCCCTCATTGTTTTTTGCTGCTGTACCGCATGCTCCCCGCAAATCTACGCGCATCGCGGTATAGCTCCCTGGTTTGATTCCAACTAGTCTTCCTGGAACAGAGTCGCAAGAGATTTTGAGGCTCTCGATGAACCTTAGAGACGCGGCGCTGAAATCGAAATGATAAGGAGATCTCAAAATGAATTCTGCATCGAAAATCGGCAAATGCCTGTCGCTCCTGGGCGCCACACTTTTCTTGAGCGCTTCCCTGATTGCCGGCGCCGTTCAACTGGACCAGCAACCCGCTCCAGACAATTCCAAAACCAATCAAGGCGACGCCAGCAAGGGCGCGGTCACGTCCGACCAGCAGAAGACGAACCCAGCGGACCGCAACATCAGCAAGCAAATTCGCAGCGCCATCTATAAGGACAAGTCACTTTCCACCTACGCGCACAACATCAAGGTGATCACGCAGGACGGCAAGGTCACGTTGAAAGGTCCGGTGCGCACGGAAGATGAAAAGGCGGGCATCGCGGCGAAGGCTGTGGCTGTTGTCGGCGCGGAGAACGTCACGAACCAGCTCGAAGTAGCGCCGGCAAATCAGTAGCCGTCGGCGTGCGTGCCAAGCTCAGACTCTAGTCCAAAAAAGGAGAATCACACATGTCAGGAAAAAAAACGGCAGTATTCGGAATCTACTCGACGTTGTCCAGCGCGGATCACGCTACCGACACTCTGGTACACGCCGGATTTGCGCCCAGCGATATTTCCGCGCTGCTTCCGGAAAATCTAGGGCCACGACAAATTGGCACTGAAAAAGCCACCAAGGCGCCAGAAGGAGCGGCTACCGGAGCAGGTTCCGGTGCGGTGCTCGGCGGTGCGCTGGGCTTACTCGCTGGAATTGGCGCGTTGGCGATTCCAGGCGTTGGTCCGCTCATCGCTGCAGGACCGATCATGGCGGCTCTGGCCGGAGTTGGTGTCGGTGGCGCGGTCGGCGGCTTCACTGGCGCGTTGATCGGCCTTGGCATTCCCGAATTTGAGGCAAAGCGCTACGAAGGACGCGTGCAGAAGGGCGGCATCCTGCTCTCCGTGCACTGCGACAGTTCCGAAGCGATCAAACGCGCCAAAGAAATCATGAAGATCACCAGCGCCGAGGACATTTCCTCGACGGGTGAATCTTCCGCTGACTTCAAAGCAGACGACGCGCGCGCCCGCCACACGACCTCGGGCGGCCGCGAATAGTTTTCCAGGGAGGAAGCCCGCGATTCGGAGCTTCCTCTTCTCTTTTCTTTGGGTGTTAACAAGGAAGATTAGAAATTCAGATCCGCAGCGTCAGAACTCACTGGAAAAACGGAGAACATCATGACGGCAAAACACAATTGGACGGAGTCAATCTCTGCATTTGCAGTAGGCATCGGCGTAGGCGCGGCGCTGGGCGTGCTTTTTGCTCCGCGTTCCGGCAACGACACTCGCGAATACCTGGTGGAAACCGCGCAAGAACATCTGGACGGCGCGATTGCCACCGGCCACAAAATCACGCAGCGCGCGCAGGAAGGCATTGACCAGATCAAGGGGCAAGTGCGGCAGGCCGCCGATGTGGGCGAGCGTGCGTATCGCGAAGCGAAAAACTCGTCGGCATAGCCCGTACGCGGCGCGAAGCAAAACATCTTCCATTCGCGTCAACACGAATTTCGTCGCCGCTCATTCTCGCGTTGACGCCGAAAACTCAAACAGGAGCACGCGATGAAGGCAGAAGCACCGATGTCGCAGGAAGTTCCCAAATTAACTCGCAATGAATTGATCGCGCTTTTAAACGAAGATCTGGCCCGCGAGTATCAGGCGATCATTTCTTACGTCGTCTACTCGCAGGTGTTGAAGGGAGCCGAGTTCATGAATATCGCCGACGAATTGGAAAAGCACGCGGCAGAAGAGCTGAGCCACGCGCTGCTGATCTCCAATCAGATTGATTATCTCGGCGGCATGCCCGCGGTGCAGCCGAAGCCCGTTCGCACGTCGGAAAAAGCACGGGACATGTTGCGTTTCGATCTGATCAACGAAGGCGAGACCATCCGGAATTATCGACTCAGGGTTCGCCAGTGCGAGCAACTGGGTGAATTCGCCATGGCCGAACATATTCGCGAAATTCTGATGGACGAACAAGACCACCAGATCGCTTTGGCGACTGCTCTGGGCGAAGACGTGCCGGTGGTGAAAGATCCTCCGGCTTCCGCGCAGAAGAAAGCATGAAACTTGTGGCCAGTCATTCGATCGGCAAATCGAACTAAAAATCGCTAGACCAATTCAATAGGGAGAAGACATGAAAAATACGGAACGCAAACCCGCTGCAAAAGAAGACGATTTTCTCACTACCGTTGCGCGTTCGATCGGTTCCACGCTGGGTTCTGTCGTCGCGAAGGTGGATGAAGCGACCCGCCCCGCGCGTCGCCGCCCTGCCAGCCGTAAGCGCGCGCGCAAGCATGGTTCTGTGTCTCGCACCACACGACGCGCTTCGGCCTCGGCTGCCTCGA
The DNA here is from genome assembly GCA_963790855.1 of uncultured Acidobacteriota bacterium. Classification (GTDB taxonomy): domain Bacteria; phylum Acidobacteriota; class Terriglobia; order Acidiferrales; family UBA7541; genus Palsa-295. The sequence goes on along the minus strand of CAWBPZ010000010.1, from coordinate 324,670 downwards.
AGCGGAGCCGCGCCGTGGCTCGCCTCAGCACGAAGAAACGAAGGAAATCCGCAAAGTAGTTGGACTCATATCAAAGGAGAATTCACATGCGACAGCTCACAGCTCACATTTCATTGTTCACGTTGTTTACCGTCGGTGCCCTAGCGGGATGTTCGTCCGAGCCTGCGAAATCCGCGGATGTTTCCGATAGCATCCGGAAATCGCTCGATCAGGCCGGCCTGAAGGATGTGAAAGTAAGCCAGGACCGGGAAAAAGGTGTCGTCACTCTGGCCGGCGATGTACCGTCTGATATGGACAAGTCGCAAGCCGAGACTATCGCGAAATCAATTGCTGCGGGGCAAGTAGTGGCGGATCAGATCGCCGTAGTCCCGCCAGCCGCCGCAAGCGATGCCAAGGAAATCAATTCGGATGTGGATAAAGGCATCGAAAAAAATCTGGATGCAGCCCTGATTCAGAACCGGCTGAACAAGCAGGTGAAGTACGACGTCAAGAGCGGCGTCGTAACATTGACAGGCGAAGTGAACTCCCAATCCAAACGCGCTTATGCGGAAAAAGTGGCGGCTGGGGTTCCCTACGTTCAGCAGGTGGTGAACGAGTTGCAGGTGAAGGATCAGAAGGCGAGCTCTACAAACTAGCGCTTGAAGCGGCGTATGGCTGTAGCGAGAACTGCATTGGACGGTTCTCGCTGCGAAAGCCAGGATCCTACGTCCTGTGCGCCACTACTCCATTTCACTGTTGGCTGCGCTCACAATCGTGCAGCACTTTTGCCAGCGATTTATACACTTCCAGGCGGCCATTCTTGTCGTAATGGATGTAACCGAGCTTGCGGAATTTGTTCATGAAGAAATTCACACGGGGGCGCGTCGTTCCAACCATCTCGCCTAAAGTGTCCTGATTGATTCGGGACATGATGGTGACGCCCGCGTTTCCGGCGTCGTAATCGGCCAGCAGCAAGAGCGTGCGCGCCAGCCGCTTCTCACTGGAATTAAAAAGGTGGTCAATCAAGTCCTCTTCAATGCGGTGATTCCGAGCCAGCAGATAATTGATGAAGCGAGAACAGACCGCGGGCTCCTCGTTGATGATCTTCACCATTTTTTTGCGATTGATGACCATCACCGTGCCCGGCACCAGGGCCACCGCCGATGTGGAATAGAAAGCCTGGCCGTTCAAGCAATTTTCTCCAAAGAAGTCGCCGCGCCCCAGAAATCCTAGTATCCCGCCGCGGCCTCGATTCGAAACCAACGTCAACTTCACCACGCCTTCCTCGATGTAACGAACATCGGTGCACTCATCGCCTTGCGAGAAAATCGTCTCGCCCGCGTCGTATTGCACCGGCTTCGATACCGGCAGCCCGGCTGGAAAGAGCACTCGGGCCTTATCCGCACGTTTCTTGGGTGTCATCGGGTCCCTATCATTCGCATGGCGCTCGATTTGCCAGGGCGATTCCCCGGATTCAGAGTATGATCCCGGCTCTTGCTTTAGCAAATTGTGCCGCCATTATCTTCAATTTCAAGACAAACTCGCGTCTGTCTAAGATTGAACATACAACTTCTGCGCGAATGTGTACATTGGTGCCGGTAAGTCGTAGGCCCAGCCGCTTGCCGCAAGCGGAGCGAAGACTAGCTGCAACGTCATTGGCCAGAGGTGCACATGAATTTTGGTTTCGATATTTTCCGTACGCTCGATGACGGTACTCCGCTGTGGATCAGGCAGGTCGCCTCGCTGGAAGACGGCCGGAAGTGCCTGGACGAGCTGATCAGTTCCGCGCCCGCCGAGTACTTCGTCCGCGATGCTTCTACGGGCGAGATTGTCCTCAGAACGGGCGGAAATTCCTAAGTGCGATTGGTATTTCACTCCCGAATCACTTTTGAGGTAGCCGCCCGCGCATCGCAATCAGACAGCACAGAATTCATGGACCTACAGGATTCAGGGTATTCTTTAGCGCTTACTTCCTTGAAACAATTGAAAAATGCCGCCTTCTGTCTTCCACTGGAAGGCGGCCGCCATTGACCAGCGTTGCCCCCTGCGGCGGCACTGTTCTCGAGGAGCATGTTGATGAGCACGGTGAACGCCTTCGGAGCGAACGAATCGCATCCTTTGCCGGGCGCGCATGGGCACGATCACGAACCTTGCGGACATACCGTTCAGTTCTACTCGGAAGACCAATCGCTGATCAATGGGCTGAGCCGGCTGATCGCCCCCGCGTTGGGGACTGGAAGTTCGGCCATCGTGATTGCGACCAAGGCGCACCGCGAAGCGCTGACGCTGGAGTTGCAGGCCCACGGTTTGGACACGATGACGGCAGCGTGGCAAGGCCGTTTCCTCCTGCTGGACGCCGCGGAGACCTTGGCGAAATTCACCGTGAATGGATGGCCGGACTCCGCGATCTTTACTGAGGTGATCGGCGGGTACGTAGTTCGAGCCAAAGCGGCGTCGCACGGCGGAAGTTCGCGCGTGGTGGCATTCGGCGAAATGGTCAGCCTGCTATGGGCGAGGCGAAAACCTGACGCTGCTATACGGCTGGAGCAACTCTGGAACGATTTGGGCAAGACTCACGATTTTTCGCTCCGTTGCGCGTACCCCATTGGAAGTTTCGCCCGCGAAGAAGACGGCGAGCCGTTCCTGAAAATCTGCGCGGAACACTCCGGCGTGATTCCCGGCGAGAGCTATACGGACCTTGCCACCGAAACAGAACGCCTGCGCAATATTTCGCAACTCCAGCAAAAGGCGCGCGCGCTGGAGACCGTCAAAGCGGAGCGGGGGAATATTCAGCAATCGTTGCAGCTGCGGGAATCCGAGCTGGCCGATATTCTGGAGAACGCGGTGGAGGGAGTGCAGCAAGTCGGTCCGGATCAGACCATTTTATGGACGAACAAAGCATTGCTGAAACTTCTGGGCTACGCGCCGCAGGAATATATCGGGCATCGGCTCGGCTCTTTCCACGTTCACCAGCACGTTTTCGAAGAGTTCTGGGCGAAGTTGATGCGCCGGGAGGACATCTACGACTATCCGACGGAATTGCGCTGCAAAGATGGTTCTGTGAGGCAGGTGGTGATCCACTCGAACGGCCTCTGGGAAAATGGAAAGTTCGTGCACACCCGCTGCTTCGTTCGCGATATAACCGAGCAGAAACGCCTGGAACAGGTGTTGCGCACAGCAGAGAAGCAAGCGGCGATGGGCCGAGTGGCCGCCGGCATCGCGCATGAAATCAACAATCCGCTGGAGACGGTGACGAACGTTTTTTATCTCTTGCGCGACCATCCGTCGCTGGATGCGGACGCTCGTGAACTGGCGCGCGTGGCGAACGAAGAAATGGAGCGCGTGCGCCATATCGCCAGGCAGACTTTGGCGTTCTGCCGCGATTCCGAGAGCCCGGTTCCCGTTTCGCTGCGCCTGATTCTCGACGACGTACTGGAAGCATTTCGCCGGCAGATACAGGCAAGTCACATCACGGTCGAACGGAATCTTGACGCCGACGGCTTGGTGGTGGCATTTCCCGTGGAGCTGCGGCAGATTTTCATCAACCTAATCGCGAACGCGCTGCAGGCCATGCCCGAAGGCGGCACGCTGCGCCTCAGCGTGCGCCATAGCTCGCAGTGGTCGGCCAGCGGCGCGCGCCCGGGAATTCGCGTGAGCGTCACGGATACCGGCGCGGGGATTCCCGCTAAGCATCGGCATAAAATTTTCCAGCCATTTTTCACCACCAAAGCGGAAAAAGGGACGGGACTGGGTCTGTGGGTCAGCCGCGGAATCGTGCAGAAACTCGACGGCACGATTCGCTTTCGCTGCGCCAAATGGCAAGGCCGCACGCTCACCACGTTCGCCGTTTTTATTCCCACGGACGGGACAGGCTTCGCGGGCTCATAGCCGGTTGACGCCGTCTGGAACGAACGTGAATGCGGCAATTCTAAGCGCGGCAAAAATGGCGAAGATACTGTGCATTGACGATGAATCGGCCGCGCTCAACATTCGCAAGCGCGTTCTGCAAACCGCGGGTCACCAGGTGCTCACCGCGCGCTCTGGCGACGAGGGCATCCAGCTATTTCAATCAGAGCCTTTCGATTTGGTGCTGCTGGACTATTGGATGCCGGGCAAGAACGGAATCGCCACCGCGCGCGAGCTCAAGCGCATCAATCCAGCTGTTCCGATGATTATTTTGTCCGGGCTCTCACAATTGCCGGACGAAACCATGGGCGTGGTGGACCGCTGGATTCTGAAGGATGAAGGGCCGCAATTTCTATTGAATACCATCAAGACCCTGCTCGAATCCGCGTCTTGATCGCTGCGTTCCGAAGACCTCTTCCGTAACTGCGCAGCAGACCCCATCCGCCCTGCTGCGATCTCTGTGTGAATCTCAGCCGGCTAGGCTTTGTGAGAATTCCAAACGTACAGGAAAGTGTCGTCCGTGGCCGTGGCCACGCTTCGACTGCTCTTGCGTGTCGCGCGATTCAGCGCCGAACGGACGTTCTCTTTCGAGTCGCCCAGATCCGTCAACGGAATTTTGATGGCCGCGCCTTCCTTCAGCTGGTCCAGATCGCGAAGTATTAAGGTAACGATCTTCTTGTGTTTGCCGCTCCGCGAGTTCGGAACATCCAACTGCGCGACGGTCTTGAAGTGAGCTACGGGTCGAGCTGCGCTCATAACGCCTCCTTCTAAAGCTAACGTATAACTAACGAATCGCTATCCTAAGCAAGCGCAGCTCTACGTGTCAAGAGAGATTTTTAAAGGTACGGTAGAGCGGTTATTAAGGTACGGCGCCGTACAATTGACGGCGCATTGGCCGCGCTCGCAACACTCACGCTATCCTCGACACAATCACGCTATCCCCGCGAGAGTCGCGCTATCCCTGTGCCAGTCACGCTATCCACGCACCAATCGCGTTAAACGACGCACTCGCCTCACGCGAGATTAGCAAAAGAGTCTCCCCGTATGTTTGGCCCGCTGTTACGGTGCAGTGGAGGGAAGGAGGCTCGATCATGAGAACAGTCGGTACGCACTTCGAACAAGTTCCTAAAACAGTTGTCGAAAAGATACTCGCGCAACAAGTTCCGCCGCCCGAAAACGAACTGGCTGGCGATGCAGCCGTCAGCAAGCGGGCCATCAGCAAGGCCGCAAGCAAAACGCCAAGCGGGGACCAAGTCCCACAACCCAAACGCTGAATAGCGGCAGCAAAACATCCATTCGTCGTCGGGCAGAAAGACTCGCACGGAAAAGGGAGCCGGCCATGCACGAATCAATAACTGCAAACCATCAAAGCCAACAAACGCTGGCAACCGCACCATGGGAGAAACGCATGGACCTTGCAACACAGGGAATTCTTGAAATCCTCGAAGAAAACGTCAAGTGGTGGGAGCAAGCGGCCGTCACATGCGAACACACCGCTGCTCGCTTGCCCACAGGCGAGAAAGAGGGATGGCAGCTGATGGGCGCGGTATATCGGGAGCGTGCGGAGAAGCACACTCGGCTGGTGGAGCAACTGCGCAGGGAGAACAATTCGGGGCACGGCTAAGCGGCGTCAAAACAATCCGTGGATTCCGCTCGCAATAAATGCCAGCGAAGCGAGCAGCATCACCACTGTGGCGGCCCATCCGACGACGCGCAGGTGCAGCGGGAGTGAAAACTCCTTCACGATGGCAGAGTTCGCAGACATGATCATCAGCATCACCATCAGCGGCACCGCCACCACCCCATTGATCACCGCGGACCAATACAGTGCGCGGATCGGATTCATCCCCAGAAAATTCAAAGCGATTCCGATGATCGTCGCCCCGGCGAGCACGGCATAAAATCGCGGCGCCTGGCGCGGCCTGCTTTCCAGGCTGGCGCGCCAACGGAACGCTTCCGCCACGGCGTATGCGGCGGACCCGGCCAGCACGGGTATGGCTAGCATGCCCGTCCCGATAATCCCGAGCGCAAAAAGCAGGAACGCGAAATGTCCGGCCAGCGGTTGCAATGCTTTGGCGGCGTCGGCGGACGTCTCGATGCCTTTGCCGGCGCCGGCCGCGTGCAGCGTCACGGCCGTGGTGAGAATAATGAAGAATGCCACCAGATTCGAAAACCCCATGCCGATCCAGGTGTCCAGCCCGATGCGATGGAATTGTGCGAGTGCTTGTTCCGGCCGCCGCTTGAGCGCAGATTCCTTCTTGTTCAGGCGCACGTCTTCGGCTTCTTCCGATGTTTGCCAGAAAAATAAATAGGGGCTGATCGTGGTGCCCAGCACGGCCACCAGCGCCATCCAGTAATCGGCCGTCCAGGAGATCGAAGGGACTATCGTCGAACGCAGGGCGATTTTCCATGGCACGTGCACGACAAACGCCGTTGCCACATACGCGAACAGCGCCAACGTCAGCCACTTCAGATAATGAACATATTTCTTGTACGGCACATAGACCGCCAAGAAAAGCGACAGCAACCCGAACACGAGCACATACGCATTCAGCGATCCGCCGAAGACGAGCTGCGCCGCCGCGCCCATGGCCGTAACGTCCGCGCCAAGATTGAAGATATTCGCCGCGCACAGCAGCAAAACCAGTCCAAACAGAACCGGCTTCGGATAATTCTTGCGCAGGTTTTCCGCAATGCCTGCTCCCGTGATGCGTCCCAACCGCGCGCAAATTTCCTGCATCGCGGACATCAACGGAAACGAAAACAGCATAGTCCACAGCATGCCCATGCCGAACTGCGCGCCCACTTGCGAGTAGGTTGCGATGCCGCTCGGATCATCGTCGGCGGCGCCGGTAATTAACCCTGGGCCGAGCCGAAGAAGAAAATGCACATGCTTCGCGGAACGGCCTGGCTGCGCGGCGATTGTTTCCGGTTTTACCGGTGGCTCGGACATTTATTTCTCCAAAAATTGAGACGACGGCGCGCTTCCGGGCTTGCTGCTCGGGACTTTCACTTACGTCCTTCCGGCGGTCGCCGCCCCAGGAACTTCGCGATGCGTGCGTTAGTGCTCCGGGTGTTATACACCGGCCGTAACATCCACAAAATCAATGATTCCCGGTAGATGGGGCCGCGCTGCACCGCAGCCAGGAGACTTTATCACCACCGGCCGATACCCTGTACGTACGGGCTGCGCACCTGTTCTTGTTGCCAGCTTTTTGCATCGCTGTACTTACGTAACGCTTTCGTATGGATTTTGGAAGTTGGCCGCCGAATCCGACATGCCTGCGCTAAAATTTATTCTGGTGCCTCTTCGATGAAGGTTTCTCGTCTAGCGTTACTGATCACTTGCGCGTGGGTGTTTTTTGTCGGCGGTTACGTGGCGATCATGTTGCTGGCGTCTCGCGACTCCACGGTCGCCGGCCTCAGTTATTTCCTCGCGTGCATCGTTCCGTTGTTCGCCAATACGTGTCTGTTGTGGAACGCTGCGTCTCCCTATCGGCGGCAAAATGGATTCTGGATGCTGCTCGCTCTGGGCTGCACTTTTTGGCTCGCGGGAATCCTGGTATTGGTTTACACCCAATTTAGCCTGCACCAGGAATCCCAGGTTCCGTTCATCGCCGATCTGCTCTTTTTTCTGCACACCGTTCCATTCATAGCGTCGCTAGCGCTGATGCCTCATGCGCGAAAGATGCGCGAAACGCTGCGCTTTGGCTTGATTGATCTGGTGCTTCTGGGGATTTTGTGGCTCTACGTCTATATTTTTGCGGCGATGCCGTGGAAAGTAGTGTCGCCGAATCCTGAATTATTTCATTCGCACGACTTCGCGAGTTATCTGATGGAAAATTTGGTCGTGGCAGTCGGCTTTGGTCTGCTGTTCCTGCGCACGCGTGGCGCTTGGCGCACCGTGTACGGCCATCTTTTCGGCGCAACCTCTCTGTACGTGACCGGAATGACGTTGTCCGTTATGGCCATGCATCACATGGTGCCTGGCTTCGGCGGCTTGATCCGCCTGCCCATGCTGGCCTCCTTTGTCTGGCTGGGGTCGGTAGGAATTATCGCGCACGGTTTAGCGTTCGAGCCGGAGGTGCAGCAAGCTCCTGTGCAGCGCGATACGCAATGGCCGGCTCGTCTGGCGATGTGGGGCGTGCTGGCCGCGCCGCTGCTGGCCGCATGGAGCGAGTTTGCAAGCGACGCGCCGGACGCTGTGAAGAGATTTCGCCTCATGGTCACGCTGGTGGCGATTTTTGCCGGGGCCGCGCTGGTATTTCTCCGCCAGTATCTCGTGTATCAGGAACGCACCAAGCTAGTACACGAACTGTGGGAATCGCTGGAAAACGTGAAGCGGCTGCAAACGCATTTCGTGCAATCCGAGAAATTGGCCTCGCTGGGGCAGCTCGCTGCGGGAGCCGCGCACGAAATCAACAATCCGCTTACGGCGATTCTGGGCTATGCGGACGTGCTCACCATCGAAAACGCGTCGAACACCCGCGCGCATACTCTGGGTGACAAGATACGCGAACAGGCGCGTCGCACCAAGGACCTCGTCAACAATTTGCTTAGCTTTGCACGTCAGGTTCCCGCGGAAAAACAGTTGCTGGACCTGAACAGTGTGCTTACTGGTGCGGTGCAGCTACGTAATCTCGATTTGCGCGGCAAGAATATACGCATCGAGTTGGAAAATCGCAGCATTCTGCCGGCCGTGCGCGGCGATCCGAATCAATTGCTGCAGGTTTTCTATCACTTGATCAGCAACGCCGTGGACGCGATGGAATCTGGCGGCGGCGGAGTGTTGCTCATTCGCACGTTGCGCGAACGCGGCAACGTCGTAATCGAATTTTCAGACACTGGACCGGGCATGAAAGAGCCGGAAAAAGTGTTCGACCCGTTCTACACGACGAAAGAAGTCGGCAAAGGCACCGGGCTTGGCCTCAGCATCTGCTATGGCGTGATGGAAGAGCACGGCGGGCGGATCACCGGATTCAACCGGCCCGAAGGCGGCTGCACGTTCCGCCTGGAGCTACCGGCGATTCTCGCGGTTTTTCCGCAGACAGCTGCATTGCCAGCGGCTCCGGTCAATACGCGCTAGATTCTCATCCCCGCATTGCGGATGTGCTAGAGTCTGAAATTCCATGAGCACATCCGCCACGCCATCCGCTCCGGCAATTTCCACCGAACACCTCACGCGTCACTTTGGCGATTTGGTCGCGGTGCGGGACGTGAACCTGCGAGTCGCGCCCGGGCAGTTCTTCGGATTCCTCGGCCCGAATGGCGCTGGAAAATCCACGACCATCAAAATGTTGACCGGCCTGCTAGCGCCTTCGTCCGGGCGCATGCAGATTTTGGGGAGTGATCTGACGCAGGATTCCGTCGAAGTGAAGCGCCAGATCGGCGTGGTTCCCGAAGGCATGGCACTGTTCGGACGCCTCACCGGCTCGGAGTATTTGAACTTTGTCGGACGCATGTACGGACTCGATCGCTCCACGGCGGCAAAACGGACCGCGGAATTGCTCGATTTCATGCAGCTGGTGGATCAGCCCAAGGCGTTGGTGACAGACTACTCTCACGGAATGCAGAAAAAACTGGCGCTCGCCGCCGCTGTGATTCATGGCCCGAAAATACTATTTCTTGACGAGCCGTTTGAAGGCGTGGACGCGATTGCTTCCAACACGCTGAAATCCATGCTGCAGAATATGATTGCTCGCGGCGCCACCATCTTCCTCACTTCACACGTGCTGGAAATTGTCGAACGTCTGTGCAGCCACGTGGCTATTATTCATCGCGGGCAATTGGTTGCGCAGGGTTCTCTGGAAGAACTTCGGGCGGGCGTGGAGGCGCAAGCGGCCGCTGCGCTCACCGCCGCCGGCGCTGCGGATGAAGTTGATACGTCTGCTCCCGTTCCCGGCCAGAAGCTCACGCTTGAGCAGATTTTCCTGCGCGTAGTGGGTGGCACGCGCCGCGCCGATCAGGAACTTTCGTGGCTGGGCTGACGTTTTCTCCTGATATGCGGGGCCAATTCGCCGCGATCGCCCGCGTGCGCTGGCAGCTTTTCGTCAACTCCATGCGCACGATTCGCGGGCGCATGGAAGTTGTCGCGCGCGGATTCATGTTCCTGGGTTTTGGCATGGGCGCGATCGTGGGCTCCGTCGGCCTCGGCTTCAGCGCGTGGTATTTCGTTTCCAGCGGAAGAGTGGACTGGCTGCCCGTGCTGCTCTGGCCCGTATTCCTGTTCTGGCAATTGTTTCCAGTGATGGCCAGCGCCTTTACCGAAAATGTGGATTCCTCGAACTTGCTGCGCTTTCCGCTCACGTTTCCATCTTACTTTCTGATTCGCATCGCGTATGGCGCGCTCGATCCTTCCACCGCGATGGGCAGCCTGTGGCTGTTGGGCATGGTCATCGGCATCGCGTGGGCTTCGCCGCCACTTTTCTTCATTGCCGCCCCGGGTCTGCTGCTCTTCGCAAGCTTCAATATTTTGCTGGCACGCATGTTGTTCACATGGGTAGAGCGCTGGCTCGCACAACGCAAGACCCGCGAGATATTCGGCGTGTTGTTTCTTTTCATGGTGATCGGTTTTCAATTCATCGGCCCGCTCCTTCGCCATTTTGGCAACGGTCCCCAGCCCGCGGTGTCGCGCGTCTTTGTCGAAGCTTTGCCCGTCGAGAGGCTGCTGCCGCCGGGACTCGCGGCGCAGACCATCGCGCAATTTCTGCGCGCTGAGTATGTGTTGGCATTTGGATCGTTCGGCCTGTTGAGTGTCTACACGCTGGTGGTTCTATGGCTGTTGAATCTTCGTTTACGTGCGCAGTATCTCGGTGAAAACTTAAGCGAGGCCGTCGCGCGAACCGCCGCGCCTGCGAGTAGGGGAAAAATCCAGCTCGGTTGGAATCTGCCCGGCGTCTCCAGCGCGGTTTCCGCCGTGGTCGAAAAAGAAATACATTATCTTTCGCGCAGCGGCCCGATGCTGTTCACGCTGGTGATGCCCGTGGTGGTACTCCTGATTTTCCGGCTCTCACCGGGAAAGACAGACAGCGCCGCAGGCCTGCTGGGCCACGCGTCAGATATGGCGTTTCCGGTTGGCGCAGCTTACACGCTGCTGATTTTGACGAACCTCGTTTATAACAGTTTCGGCGCCGAAGCCGGCGGCATTCAGTTCTATTTTGTCTCCCCCGTGCGCTTCCGCGAAATCCTGCTGGGAAAAAATCTCACGCACTCTCTCGTGCTGGTTGTCGAGATGGCGCTGGTCTGGACCGGAGCAAGCGTGCTGTACCGTCCGCCTCCCTTCGATATTCTGCTCGCCACGATCAGTGGCGTAGTTTTCGCGCTGGTCGTGAATCTAACATCGGGGAATCTGTTTTCCGTATACACGCCGAAAAAAGTTGATCTTTCCACTTTGGGACGTCAGCGGGCATCGCAAGTCACCGCGCTGGCGAGCCTGGGAATTCAAGCAGTGGTGCTAGGCTTGTGCGCGCTGGCGATTTTGGCGGCGCGGGCCTATCACCACATCTGGATCGCAGCCATCATTTTCATCGCGCTAGCCGGAATCGCGCTGGTGATTTATTTCCTGGTCCTCAATCGCGTAGACTCCATCGCCTTGCAACGCCGCGAACCGATGATTGCCGAACTTTGCCGGGCATGACGTCAACGGGCATCCGCAGGCGCCCTCTCAGTGACAATCGATCGCGGATCATCTAGGACAACAATCTAGGTTGATAAGGAGCCCGATGCGTACCGTAGGCCTATTCGAAGCCAAGCAAAAGCTGTCCGAACTCGTCGAACGCGCGGGCGAAGGCGAACGGATCGGCATCACTCGTCGCGGAAAACTCACCGCCGTCATCATCCCTCCTCAGCCCGAGCGCAGCTTGAAAGATATTTTCGGCGGAATGGAGGAATTTCGGAAACGGTCCAAGAAGCCCGGGAATATCACGACGAAGAGCTTGATCGAAGAAGGACGAACTTGACGAGGTTCGTGCTGGACGCCTCTGTCGCTCTCGCGTGGCTAGTTGACAATCCCGTGTCTCCTTACGCCGTCCATGTGCGCGAAATGTCGAATGCCGGCGCGCGCGGCTTCATTCCCGCTCTCTGGTGCTTGGAAATAGTCGACGGCTTGGTGGTTGCCACCCGGCGTAAGGATTTGAGTGCGGAGGACGCGGAAAAGGGCCTGGGGTATATCGAGCAGCTGCTTGCCTATTCGATTGAACCGGACGCGCATCCGGTTTCCGTTCGTCATGTATTTTCTATAGCCCGCACTCACCAACTTTCAGCTCACGATGCCGCCTACTTGGCTCTTGCGCGGCGGGAAGGCTTACCGCTCGCGACTCTCGATCAACGCCTTCGCGTAGCGGCGAAGACAGCCGGCGTGGAATTATTCCAGTAGCCTGCGGTCTCGAAATCGCTGCACAATTTCTCCGAGTGACTTCCACTCTCAACTCAATTTGCGCCGTACTGGAGCTCTAAGTTACATTCTTTTGGCGCGCGAAAAATATGGTGTCTTGAGGAACCTACGATGACCTCTCGTTCTTGTGGCTTTTTGTCGTTTCTTTTCTTGATTGGCTTGCTGCATTGTTCTCCTGCCGTTGGGCAATCACCGAAACCTCCGAACTCGTACGGCGGGCTTCCTGATCAGCTTAAGGAACTTGTCAAGACGCCAGCCGTCTCCGGCTACGAAAATCACCTCGCTGATAAAATTCGCACGAACCTGAAAAATCTTCACCCAGTGACCGACAATCTCGGCGACGTGATCGTCACCATTGGCAGCGGTGCACCGCAGCGGCTGCTGGTTGCGCCCATCGACGAACCTGGCTTCGTCGTCAGCGAGATCACGTCTGATGGCTACTTGCGCGTGCAACGCCTGCCACAGGGCGGCCTGCCTCCGATCTTCAACGAAATGTATTCCGCACAACCCGTGCGCATCGAGACGGCTACCGGCAAATGGATTGACGGCGTCGTTGCGGGCCTTTCCGTTCATCTGCAACCTGGCCGAGCGAATGCGCCGAAGGCCAGCGACATTGAGAATATCTACGTGGATATCGGCGCAAGTTCTGAAACCGAAGTTCGCAAAGCAGGCGTGGATGTTCTCGATTCCATCGTCGTCAATCGCAGTTTGATGAACCTGGGTCAGCACGAAATGGCCGGCGCTTCGATCGGCGATCGTTTCGGAGCTGCGGCGCTTGAGGAAATATTAAGCCGCGTTGATCCCACGAAAATTAAAGGCACTCTGACCGTCGCGTTCGTCGTGCAGCAACGCACCGGCGCGCGCGGCATGCAGCGCATTCTCACGCAGACCCAAGCAGATGAAATGATTTATGTCGGGCGCTTGCTCCCGGGCGGGCCCATTCCGGAAATGGAGACGCTGCATCGCGCGCCACGCCGCGAGCCAGGCGGCGGCGTACTTGTCGGCCTGCAACAAACCGACGGCTTGCTCCCGGCGTTTGCAACCGAACTGAAGCAGCTCGCGGAAGCCGACAAGATTCCGTTTGCATCCGACTATTCCGCAAACATTCTTCCCAAGAGCTATCTGCCCATGCCGCAGTTACCCGCGAAATGGGCGCACCTGGCAATCGCGACATCGTGGACAGATACGCCAGCGGAGACAATCGATTCGAACGATTTGCGGAATCTGACGAGTCTGCTCGATATTTACATGGAGGGTTCAGCGACGGGCGGCTCAGCCTATACCAATGAACGAGGCCAGCGAAGCTTTCCATCGAACGTCCACCTGCCGAACACCGAGGTCCTTCGCGAATTAGTGGAAGCGTATGGCGTCAGCTATCACGAAGGCCCGGTTCGCGAAGCCGTCGAACATCTTCTTCCCGCCTGGGCCAAGCCCGAAACCGATGACGCTGGCAACTTGATTCTTCATATGGGCACCGCTCCAGTCGGCTCAAAAACGCCGCGCGTCCTCGTCGTCGCGCACATGGATGAAATCGGCTTCACTGTGAAATCCATTTCCAAAGACGGGCGCCTGGAAGTCGAATGGCGCGGCGGCGGCGATCTCAGCTTTTTCGCTGGTCATCCCGTGCTTGTGCACGGATCAAAAGGTGATCTCGACGCAATCGTCGAGTTGCCGAACGGCTGGGACACTGCAAATTTCAAATGGCCGACCGATGCGGGAGAACCAGGCTCGACCAATCCGGTTCGTGTTGACGTCGGCGCGCGCACGCCGGAAGAAGTCGCGAAGCTCGGCATCAATCTCGGCGACACCATCACGATTCCGAAAGCGTATCGCCCGCTGCTCGGCACTCGCGCCAATGGACGCAGCTTCGACGATCGCGTCGGCGACACCGCGCTGATTTCCGCCGTCTGGGCACTCGGCGCTCCGCTGAAAGATCGCGACGTCACGTTCGTGTGGTCAACTGGCGAAGAAGAAGGCCTGGTGGGCGCCGCGAAAGTGGCGCAACGACTGGCAGCCGAAGGTGACGCGCCCGATTTTGTTTTTGCTGTAGATACTTTCGTCAGCGCGGATTCTCCGATTGAATCGAAGCGTTTCGGCGATGCGGAAATCGGCAAAGGTTTCGTGATTCGCGCCGTGGACAATTCCAATATCGTCCCGACCGATTTGGTCGAGCGACTCATCAAGCTCGCGCACGCCAATCAAATTCCCATTCAATACGGCGTGACCGGCGGCGGGAATGATGGCTCCGCATTCGTACGCTACGGCTCCGTGGACATCGCGCTCGGCTGGCCGCTGCGTTACTCGCATTCCCCAGCGGAAGTGATTGACACGCGCGACGTGGATTCCCTCGCGCGCATCATCACCGTAATCGCCAAGAGCTGGTAGGCGTGAGCAGCCGCCCGCCCCGTCTATGGACAATGTACATCCGTGGGCGTTGCCCACTCTTTGCTATAATCACGCGCCGTGAGCGATCCAGCTTTCAAACCGCCGCGCCATATCGTCATCGAAGGACCGATTCGCGTCGGCAAATCCACGCTGGCCAAAGTGCTGGCCGAACAACTGCACGCCCGCCGGATATTCGACGCCGACGACAATCCTTTCCTCACTGATTTCTACGACGAAAAACCAGGTTCCGCCTTCCGCGCGCAAATGTATTTTCTGTATGAGCGCCATCGCCGCCTGCTCGATACTGGCCCAGAGACGAATCCCGCGCCCATCGTCAGCGATTTCCTGTTCGAGAAGGACAAGATTTTCGCCTACCTGAATTTGGACAACGAAGAACTGAAACTCTACGAACGTTATTTCGAAATGCTCGCGCCCTCGGTTCCTGCGCCCGACCTGGTGATCTATCTGCAAGCCAAACCCGATGTCCTGCGCAAACGCGTCTCGAAAAAAGCCGACCCCGCGGAAACGCAGATCTCCCCGGAATACGTGGAAGCAGTCGCAAACGCCTATGAGCATTTTTTCTTCCGCTATTCAGGCGCCAACTTGCTGGTGGTCGATACTTCGGAGATTGATTTCGTGGAACGCAACCAGGACTTGCAGGAACTGCTCCGCCGCCTGCGTCAACCGGTAAAAGGCACGCAATATTTCCTGCCGCTCGGGCAGGGCTGATCGTCGCGCTGCCGAAACTCCGCTAGTGCGCGATCAGTAACTTGGAATTTGCCAAACTAAGGAGAGGGGGACGGGACGGGCGGCCCCGCCAGGCTACCCGTCCCGCACTGCGCACAGGAGGAACTCAAATCCAAAAACTCAGCACAAAACAGCCACTCATCCGGCTCACACGATCAAACTAAGCAGCCTTATGCGTGCCCGTCAGCCGGTGACGCAATCTACCCAGCGTGCGATTCACCGGATGGCTGCGGTGCAAGAAAGTGAGCACCGGCATGCGCCGCACGCCAATTTTTTCCAGCGCGCGCCGGATGCGGAAATCTCGTCCCGCCGACACCAACCCTTTTTCCAGAGTGGAGATCGCGTCCGAGGTGCGTCCGGCCTGGTAGTAAACTTCCGCCAGGTTCAGATACAGCTGGGCGTGATTGTGTTTCATGCCCAGCGCTTCGCGGCAGAGCGATTCCGCGTCGCCAAATCTTTTTTCGGCGAGCGCGGCCAGCAGCCCTGTGTAGGAAAGATAAAATGGATTTTTCGGAGCAATGCCAAGCGCGCGCCGGGCGTGTTGGAGGGCCTCTTCGGATTGCCCATCGCGCAGGTTTTTCAGGCACTCTTTGAAATCATTCATTCCGGCATCTGAGGGGGATGTCGTTCCTATCCAGTGGGACATAGGCTCCTTCCTTCCCCTGCGGGCACCAGCAGGGTGACTGGCTGCAGAGTACCTATCGACTCGAAACGTGGAAATAGAACGTACGTACAGTTTTTGGGCTACTCCCTTTTACTGGCCGGAATGACAGGCAAAAATTTCTGCAAGATGGTTCGTGGATTCAAGCCAACGCGGCGCCGGCGGTGTCTGGAAGTTATTGAAGCAATGACATTTATGCACACGTCGAGCAAGACTTGCTGCAAGCCAGAGATATGGCTTGTTTCCCGTGAGCGCCACTCTGTTCACTTCCGAACTCGACAATCTATACAGGTCGTGGCTTCCGTTCAGCGAGAGTGCATGCCGGAGGCAGGATCGCCAGACGACGACGCGAACCGTGCGAATTCGTACCTAGTCTCCCTTGCGACTGGGCTTGCAGGCGGATATGCTGCGTCGTGAATTTCGGGGAGTGACATGGACTCAATTCGCATGGGGCGAATCAAATCGCTGGGCGGTGTGCTTTTCGCGTCTTTCTTGGCGCTGATCCTCGGCAGGCCGCTTTCTCTGACCGCTCTTGCGCAAAACTCCGCGCAGGCACAATCCGCGCCCGCGAATGCGGCCTCCGTGGAACGAGGAAAGTTCATTCTGCACAAGACTGAGCAGCCCATCGGCGAGGAAACCTACCAGATCACGCGTGACGGCGATTCGCTAAACGTAAAGGTTGATTTCAAGTTCACCGATCGCGGCACCGCCGTGCCGTTGACGGCTACATTCCGCTCCGCGAACGACTGGACGCCTCAGTCGTTCGAAATCAAAGGCAAGAATTCCCGCTTGACGGACATTGACGACGCCGTCGAAGTGCAGACCGAAAAAATCCGCCTGCGTGACCGCGAGAAATGGACCGAAACCGCCCGGCCCGCGCAATTTTTTACGATCGCGGGCTACGCGCCAACCACCATGCAGATGCTCATGGTGCGATACTGGGCCACGCATGGCTCACCCGCGCAACTCGCCACTCTGCCCAGGGGCCAAGTAAAAATCGCACCGCACGGCAGCGACACTGTAAATATTGATGGCCAGCCGCAGAAGTTCGATCGCTTCACCATCGAAGGGCTAATCTGGGGCCGCGAAACGATTTGGTTTGACGCGAACCACAATCTTGTCGCTGCCGTCACTACCGACGCGGAGTTCGATCATTTCGAAGCGATTCGCGAGGGGTACGAAACAGGCCTGGGAACATTTGTGGGCCTTGCCGGCTCGGACGGCATGGCAGCGCTCGCGGAAATCTCCAAGGGGATTTCCGGCAGCCGCGCTGAAAAAATCGCGCTTGTTGGCGGCACCCTGATTGACGGAACCGGACGCGACCCAATCCCTGATTCCGTTGTCTTGATTGAAAAAGGCAGGATTGTGGACGCCGGAGCGAAGTCGCGCGTCAAAATCCCCAGCGGCACGCAAAAAGTGGATGCGCGCGGAAAAACCATTCTCCCCGGCTTGTGGGATATGCACTCCCATTTCGAACAGGTCGAGTGGGGCCCGATTTATCTGGCGGCCGGCGCCACCACCGTGCGCGACTGCGGCAACGAATTTGAATTCATCACCGCCGTGCGCGATGCTGTAGCCAATGGCCGCGGCCTCGGACCGCGTTTATTGCTCGCCGGAATTGTAGATGGCAGCGGACCGAGCGCCGTGGGAGTAGCGCGCGTGGACACACCCGAACAGGCAAAAATGTGGACGGATAAATACCACGACGCGGGCTTTCAACAGATGAAGATTTACAGCTCCGTGAAGCTGGAAGAACTAAAAGATGTCGCCGATGAAGCCCATCGCCTCGGCATGACGGTCACCGGGCACGTGCCGATCGGACTGAACGCCTATCAGACGGTCGAAGCCGGCCAGGATCAGATCAATCACATCTCCTACATCATGGACATTATGGTTCCGCAGCTGTCGGCGGATGCCAGTCGCCTCGAGCGTGCGAAGGCACGAGCGAATCTGGATCTGAATTCAGCTGATGCGCAGAAAGCGATTGCCTTTCTGGTGCAGCATGGAACGGTGCTCGATCCCACGCTCGCGACTTTCGAGTATTCCTCGGCCAGCACGGCTAAACCTGCGGCGAGCATCGAACCGGGAGTCGTCAAAGTAGCGCCGGAATTGCAGGCCATATTAACGGACGTCGGGCCGCCATCACCGCGCGCGGAAATCAACGAACAAATTTTTGCGAAAGAAGTCGCAGCTGTTGGCGCATTGCACAAGGCAGGCGTGCCGATTGTAGCCGGAACGGACCAGACAGTTCCGGGGCACAGCCTGCACCGCGAAATCGAGCTGTACGTGCAGGCTGGGTTCACGCCGATGGAAGCGATTCAGGCCGCGACGATTGTGCCGGCGCGCGTGATGGGGCTCGACAAGGAAGTCGGCACGGTGGAGGCGGGAAAGCGCGCCGACGTGATTATTCTCGACGGCAATCCGCTCGAATCCATTCACAATATTCGCAAAGTAGAATTCGTCATTACGAACGGCACGATGTATAACTGCGCGGAGCTGTGGCGTAGCGTGGGTTTCCAGCCGTAACATGCAGCATGAATTGCAGGACCGCTTCATGAGTCGCGGTTAATCCTGCGCGCACGCATCGAGAGGCTGAATGATGGACAAATGGACTCGCAGAAAGTTTTTCTTGGCGACGCTGACAGGCGGAATCGCGGCAAGCACGCGGAGGCTTTTCGGTGCCGCCGATCCGCGACGCAAAATCCTTAGGTTTTCTGATGACGCGACCGATTCTGCGGGGGCAGCACAAGGCGTTCGTCCGCTGATTATTTCTTCCGCCAACGGGTTGCAGCATCTCGATGACGGAATGGGATTGCTGAAATCCGGCGGCGACACGCTCGATGCCGCGCTCGCCGTAGTAACCAAAGTGGAAGATGACCCCAACGACGATTCCGTGGGCAACGGCGGATTACCGAATGAAGACGGGGTCGTCGAGCTGGATGCCAGTGTGATGCACGGCCCGTCGGGCCGTGCCGGAGCCGTCGGATCCATTCAAAAAATCAAGAATCCGTCACTTGTCGCAAAAACGGTGATGGAAAAAACCAATCACGTTTTCATCGTGGGCTCTGGCGCGCAGCACTTCGCCGAAGACGAAGGCTTTGCGCCCATGAATCTTCTGACCGACCGTTCGCGAATCGCTTGGCTCGCTTGGAAAGCTTCCATTTCCGAGAACTGGCGCCCTGGGCTCGACAGTCCGGAATGGAAGGAAAAACTCGCGCAGCTTCTGGACACGCCGGAGAAATTGGCGTGGCGGGCGCACATTGAAGATGTGGTGATGCATCCACCGACCGGAACGATCAATTGCCTGGCGGTGAATGCGAAGGGCGATGTTTCCGGAACGACCACAACGTCCGGGCTGGCCTGGAAAATTGCAGGCCGCGTGGGCGATTCGCCAATAATCGGCGCGGGACTTTTTGTGGACAACGAAGTTGGCGGCGCTGGTTCCACTGGCCGCGGAGAGGAAGATATCAAGATCGCCGGCGGACACACCATCGTGGAAATGATGCGGCGAGGATCGTCACCCACCGATGCGTGCATGGAAGCGTTGCATCGTGTGGTGCGCAACTACAAACCGTTTCCGGACCGGCTGAAGAGATTCCATATCCAGTTCTACGCGGTAAACAAGAACGGCGACTACGGCGCGGGCAGCCTGTGGGGCAAACACAACGATGGCCGCCCCATGCAGTATGCGGTGCACGATGGCGCAAAGGCGCGGTTACTGCGCACCACGCCGATGTTTGACGAAGTCGGTGGAGATTACTAGAGGCCGCGCAAGCGCGCCTCGCCCAGAGTTGCTTGAAATCCTATCATCGTCCGAACGCTGAATCCCGCCGCGCATTTCCTTGTGCTAGTGCACCAGCTCCGATGCGAAAACCAATTGGATGCCGCGGGCTTCGAGCGGCGGGACGCCTTCCGCTAACGCGGCGATAGTAGCGGAGCGCGGGTGGCCGATGGCAATCGTGAACCCGTCGCGCTGCGCGTCGCGGGCGGCCAGATTGAGCTGCTTCAGAATCGCTTCGCGCGAGGCGCTGTCGTCGAGAAAGACTTTGCGCGACGCGGCAGGAACTCCGGCGCGTTCGGCCATGTCGTAGGCGACGGTCTTTGCGTCGGTGCGGCTGTCCACGAAGAAAAGGCCGCGTTGGCGTAGCGCGGGCATCAGCGCCTGCATCAATGCCGGATCGGCGGTGGCGCGCGAGCCTTGATGGTTGTTCACGCCGGCCGCGTATGGAACGGTCTCCAGCATTCCCGCCAGAGTTGCGTCCACTCGCGCGGCGCTCATCCCCACGCGCAGCTCGATATCTTCCGGCTTCGCGCCGTCCGCTTCGGATTCCATGGGGAGATGCAGCATCACCTGATCGCCGCGGCGCTGTGCTTCTTCGGCGAGTTCGCTGGAGAGCGGCAGATGCGGCAGCACGGAAACGGTGAGTGGAAACCCGAGCGCAAGCACGGCATCGGCAGCGGAGCGGTCGTAACCGAGGTCGTCAATGATGATTGCGAGTCGCGGACTTCCTGCATTGCCGGCGCTGGTTGTTCGTCGCGTTGGCGAAGACGGATGCGCGGCAGTGCGCGCGGCAAGCGGTGTGATGACGTGAACAGTGTGCGTGCGCGCACCGTGAAAAGAGCAATCGAAGCGGATCACGCCGCTGAAAGCTGTCTGGGTGATGGAAAGATCGTGTTTGCGCGCGATGGCTTGGAGAGCTTGCGCGAACGCAGCGGTCTGCGATGGATCGTCTATTGAGATGTAGATGTTGTCTGCAGCGAGAGCGCTCGAGCTGCCATGCTTCGCGGGCTGCAGCTCAGGACGGATAGCGATTTCAGATTTGTGGCCGTAGATTTTCTGCGCGGCGCTGACAGTTTCGCCGGTGATCGCGCGCAATTCGGATTTCGAGAGAGCCTTTTTGCCGCAGCCGGCGAGAAACAGAAGAACGATAGCGGCGCATGCCGCGAAATTCCGCACAGCGCCGCGCGAATTCAAATCTAGGCGGCCAGTTGCTGCCAGCCGTACACGATGAGCTTGGCTGCTTTCTTCTCGGCCGCGGACGCGCCCTGCAAAATTTCGATGGCTTTCTTCACGACCGGATCATCGGCTGACGAGCTGGGCTGCGCGGCAGGCTGCGTGAGGTCCGCCTGCGCCAGAAGATCGTCAATCGAAGGATGCACTTCCGCGGTCGGCGGCACGCCCTCGGTGGGAATGTCCTTGTTGCCGGGCGTGAAATAATTCGCGACGGTAAGGATCAGCGCGGAGCCGTCATCCATTTCGATCAGCTTCTGCTGGGATGCGGTGCCGTAGGTGCGTTCGCCGACGGTGCTGCCGCGCTTGTTATCCGCGATCGCCGCGGCCAGAATTTCGGCCGGCCCAGCGGTGCCGTTGCCGATCAGCACGGCGACGGGTTCGGTCCACACAACCTTCGTGGCGTCAGCGGCGGAGACGACGGGCGTGACCGTCTGGCCCTTCAGCGTGGCGATGGTGCCGGAAGAAAGGAAAAGCTGCGCGGTCTGAATTCCTTCCTGGTCCTCACCGAGCGAAGAATCGCGCAGATCCAAAATCAATTTCTTCGCGCCGGATTTCTGGAATTGCACGAGCTTCTCGCGGATCTGCTTGGAAATTCCGGGAGTGAATTCCGGCACGCGGAGGTAGGCGACGTCGCCATTCAGTCGGTCTTCCACGAGCTTGGGCGTGGTGAGCTTCGCAAGAGTGATGTTCATCTCCTGCGGCTCGGCTTTGCCGCGGCGAATTACGGAAAGCTGCACGGTGGTTCCGGGATTGCCTTTCAGCAGCAATTGCGCCTGGTCAATGGCCATTTGGCCGGTGGTGAATCCCGCGATTTTTTCCAGGATGTCGCCGATGCGCAGGCCGATTTTGGCGCCGGGGCTATCGGGCAGCACGCCGATCACGCCGATGTAACCGAAGCGGCGCGTGAGGGCGAGGCCGCTTTCCGCAGGCGGATTGCTGGCGCTCTTTTCCTTGAAATCTTTGTACTCGAGCGGGCTCAGATAGGCCGATTGCGGATCCAGCGAATCGAGCAGGCCGTGCAGCGAGCCGTTGGTGACTGCGTGCATGTTGGGATCGTCCACGTAATCGCGCTGGATGTGTTCCAGGACCTCGCTATAGACGGTAAGCGCGCGGAAGGCTTTGTCGTCGGAAGAACGGCCGAGCATGTATCCGGTGGCGGCATAGGCGACCACCAGAACTGAAATCCCCAAGATAATTTTTTTGCCGAGCGGGCTCATGCGTTGTCCTTTGTGGTGCGCGTTATCAGTGCCGCTAAGTTAGATGACCGCAAGCGGATGCCGGTTTCGTGCCGCGCCGGTTGCCTGCGGCCGGCCGCGTTGCGGGGCTTTCGGTTAGACTGCCCCGGTGCGCATAGGAAAGCACAATTATAGCGTGAGATGGGGCTTGGGTGCCTCGTGATTTGTAGGGCGTGATTGGTGATTTGTAAGTGGCGAGGTGCGGAGCACGCTCAAACGTTGAAAAAGTAGTGTTTATAAAAAGCTTTCTTGTTTGTTGTGAGCAAGTTAGATGGATTTCCAATTCTGAAGTAATAGTTAGCCGGGAGTGAGTTGTGCAGTCTGCATCCTGGTCTTACGCGCCTTCGCTGCTTTTAGCCAGGTCGGCAGCGACGGGACGGGGACTGACAGCAGACCCCGCGGGTGCGGGCTCCTGATAGCGCCAATAGGGCCAGAGCGTGACCAAGCGCCAGAGCCACACGGTGGCGATGACGTAGAGAAATGCGCCGCCTGAGAAAGTGGACTGCGCGGCGCTGCAAGTGTCGCAGGCCGAATCGAAGAAGGGAAATCGCGGCCCGCACAAAATGGCGACGCCAGCGGCGGCTATCGTATCGAACAAGAATATGCGGACAAGGAATGGTCCGCGCACCAGGGTTCGCGGCGAGATGCTGGTGACGCTGCCGAATCCAGGCAGTCCCCCGAGTTCTTCCGCGCGAGCATCTCGCGGGCGCGGCGGAATCAGCGACTCGGCTGATACTTGGACTCCGTGATGCCAGTTCTGAAGTTCTTCAGCGAGCCGACGCGTTTTCCGCGCCATTCCCAACAGGGAGACGCTGTGGATGGGGCGCATGTTGAATGTGCGTTCGTTTCCCGGGCCGTCCTGCCATGTTAGGTAGGCCGAGCGCGAGCGAAACCAACCGACGGGTCCGGGACCGAGCGAAATGCTGGAGATCTGGCCGCGCGTAAGCGAGAAGCGAGTTTCCTCACCCAAGAAGCTGAAGCGATTTTCTGAGATCGAGAGAAAGCCAACATCCCAGGACCAATTGGCTTCGTATAGCAACGGACAAGAATCCGGCGCGAGACTGACGAAGAGGCCACTCAGAAATTCCGGCGGCGTGTTCTCTTTTTCGAGTTTTTTACGTAGGGCAAGTTCGAGTTTAAGAGTCCCCCGCATCGGCAAAAAATTGGCGAGCACTACGCTTACCGCAAACGAGAAAAATATTCCCAGCAAGTAAGCGACGGCAAGCGATGTCCCGTTGAGATGAGTCCAGCGAATTACCCAGACGACAAACGTGGGAAGGGCGGCGGCGGTCAGCACCATGATCCAGGCCATTGATTGGGAGAGTTGAGTCTTATAACGCGAGGAAAATACTTTTCCGGCGGGGAGAGCAGTAGCTGGAATGGGATAGACGTCGGCCGGGAGCGCGGCGGATTGATTCAGAAGCTCGGGGATGCGAGCTTCGGAGATGCCGGCCGTGCGAGCCAGGTGCCGGACGCGGCGAAGAGTGGAAGGATGGGTGAGAATCTTTTCATCGAGTTTGCCCCAGTGGATGGGCATGGTGTTCAGACGTGAGATTCTGGCGAGCGAAGTGATCATCGCTTCGGCGTCTCCGGTCAGTTTCACGGCTCCGGCGTCGGCGTCGAATTCGTTGCGGCGTGACACGAAGAACATCAAGAGCAGAACGAAGCCGAATATGACGGGGCCCGTGGGAATTGCGGCGGGAATCCATCGTTCGGTCCAGGCAGTGGCAACGGTGAGCGCCGCGATCACACCGAATACGACGAGCAAACGCGTGCGGATATGTTTCTTTTGTAGGTGCGCCACTTCGTGGCCGATCACCGCGTCCACTTCGTGCTTGCTCAAATTTTTCAGAAGGTAATCCGTCAAGTAAATGTTGCTGGCGACGTGCGCGAAAGCATTGGCCATGCGCATGCGTTCGGCGGGTAGAACATAGAGCTGGTTCAATTTCGCTTTGGCGTTCTGGGCGATCGCGAAAGCACGGTCGCGTAGTTCACCACTGGTGACTGCGTGAAGTTCCATGCCCACGGAAGCAGCCAACCTTCGCTGGACCAACCGTCCGGTGAAGATCGAGGCTGCGATCAGCAAGACTCCCGCGCGGGGCGCGCTGAAGAGTTCGCCGATTCCGAGCATAAGCAGCGGGATGGGCAGCGCGAATCGCGCGACGCTCCAAAAGGATTGGCGGATGGCCTGGGATTGCGTGCGTGTGACGCCGCGCAGCGAATGAATCGGAGACGACAGCGTAAGGCAGAGGAAGTAAACGATAACGGGCGGCAGCCAGAGAAGGATCCAGGGAAGAAATGACGTAAGTCCGCCAGCGTACGGATTCGCAGCGGGAGTTATGAATTCAACGAAAGTATCGGCGTGAAGCAAGTCGAGGGCGGCCCACCAAATGAGGGCGCCTCCGAGCGCAGTCCAAGTGATGAATCGCCGATAGGCGAAAATCACGGTAGGTTTTGAGTCTTCCGGCACGCTGCGTGCGCGGCGGCGAAACCAGATCGTAAGCGCGATGGGAATTAGCAGCAGGAAACCCAGAATCGCTGCGATACGCGCCAGATGGCCCGTGCTGTAACCCAGCGCGATGCGAATTGTGGGCGGATCGTTCGCGAGATCCTGGAAAAAGTAAGTGCAATCACGACTTTCTGCGACAGTATCGTCCTGCTGAGGCTGGGGATCGCAAAGCGTTTCGACGTTGACTGGCATCCAGGCGTCTACAGTTAGGGTTTTCAGCCCGGCGTCTTTCAACACGATTTGCGCGGGCGACAGATCAAACTGCGCCGAGTATTGCAGCGCTTTTCGTGACATTCGAATCGGGCAATCTATATCGAGGCCGGTTAGCTCGCCATCCTTATAAACTGAAAAACTGACTCCGCCTGCTTCGCAACCCAGGGCGGCGATAAGTTTCTGGCGCAATTCTGGTTCACGCGCCGTGTTGACGCACACTTCTAAATACTGCGTTGCGAGCCCGTCCTGGCTAGCGACGATGTCGAGCGATCCGTCCTGCGGAGAATCGCAATCCGGTCCGTCTTCTGGATCCGGATGGGGATCCGCGGTCTGCGCGAAAGTGGAGGCCGCGCCGGCCAGCAGCAGTAAGCAAATCAGCGCGAACGGTAGGATTCGAATGAATCGCGAAGGCAAGTTTGCAAGGCCTCGGTTTAGAGTTCTATCTTGGTTTACTAGCCGAAAGGTAATATATCGAGGCTGGTGTTTTGATCCAATGCTGTTGGGGGTCGGTGTTTCCATACCGGTAGCGGCTCGAGTGGGTGGGGCGAAGGGAGCGGATAATATAAATTATTCGATGTAACCGATTGATTGACGGGGCATCGAAGACTCTGTAGGCGATTGCTAGTCTTGAAGTGAATGCGGCGCGATGCTGCGGGCTCGTTTTACTCCCACCTTCAACCCTATGCCGCAGGAGGGAACGCATGCGCGAGCTTAAGCCGGTGCTTTGGCAGGAAGCATTTATCAGGGCCGTGGACGAGCCGGACCGGGATACATTGGCGCGGCTGATCCGTGAAGCGGAATTCGCAATCGTATTTCGGCGGCAGCAGCTGGAAAATCCGGCGGATTATCGGGACGAAGTGCGCGCGATGAAGCTGGCTACGCTGGCCATGGATGCGATCAAGGTTCAGAAATTGGGCGGCGTGAGGAACCTGGCGCTGTTGAAAGATTGCTGTTCGTTTCAGAAATCCGCTTGACGGCTTGTCCGGCCGCGATTTTCCGCAACTTTTCAAGATCCCCAAGCTCGTCATGCTCTGCAAGGCAAATTTCGATTCAGCAGCGCCGTTCGTCCATGACCGTTGTTCGCATCCGCGCAATCATCGGTGAAATGCAACGATATGAGGACTAAGAGATGACATTGTCCGGGAGGGACGTGCTGCTGGTGGGGGAGAGTTTTCAAACGCCGAGCCGCCTGACGAACCGGCTGCGGCGCTGGGGATTCCGCTGCCACTTTGCGGGCGACATGCGGATGGCGCGCGAGTTGTTGAGCTCGATGCGGGTGGATGTGGTGCTCAGCGACATGCATCTTACCGACGGGACCGGCGTTGCGCTGCTGGGGATTTTGGCCGGCTTGGCGGTTACCGCGTTCCTTTGCTTGCCCGTCGAAACCAGTTGTTTCTGGTTGCCCGCCATTGACGCCGGGAAAAAATGCCTGGGATTGCCGGCGCTGCGGCCTGCGGAGTTTGCGAAAGCGTTGGAGGAGATGGCCCGGCATTTGGGCGCGGCGGCCAGAGGCTGAATTTTGGTCCGGCGTGAAGCTGTTCTTAGATCGCGTGCGCCTGCCTTTGCGTATGCGTGTGGCGCTAGGATCTGAAATCGATGGACCAGAAGTGTGGGGCTGGGTGGAGGAATTCGAAGCCGACGAGCGTGGTGCCGGCTTGGGTCTTAATTACGCGCGCGATGCGGCAGGCGACCTCTTCGTTGGTCTGCGTGTTGGCTACCAATAATTGCTGCGATGGGGCGACTTCGCGCGAGACTGAGAGCAGGCCGCCGGTCGCGCTGACGTTCAGCGTGACGGCGAGTTCGGCGAACGGTTCATCGTGCGAGTGAGCGTAGATGAAAACCGGAAGAAATGCAGCGACGCGATGATTGCGGCGCCTGTTCGGATTTGACACTTCGGGTGCGGCAGGCGGCTCGCGATTGTCACGAACCCTTCCTGGAAAAAAACAATTTGCGCCAGCCCATGGACTTCCTTTTTGCGAAGCCGTACGTCGCGTATCGGCAGCTTCGCGGAATCCTTCACTGGGCCTTCCCGTAGTTTACACCTGGCGATTAAATGAAAGTGTGGCACGTGGGCGGGTGTTGCTTTGCGGGCGTCCGCGTAGGTTCCTATTTGCAGATGACGAGCAACGGTCGGCTGGTTCGGGTAAGCTAGCGTGCATGAAGCGATGCAGTGTGGCGCGAGTGGAGCTATGGCGCTGACGGCGGCGGATTTTCGGCGGCTGGCGCTGGGTTTTCCGGAAGCGACCGAAGGCGCGCACATGGATCACCCGGATTTTCGGGTGCGCGGGAAAATTTTCGCGACGCTGGGTTATCCGGATACGGGCGTGGGGATGGTGAAGCTTTTTCCGGACGAGCAGAGGGATTTTGTGCGCGCGGAGCCAAAGACGTTCGCACCGGTGAATGGATTGTGGGGACGGCGCGGGGCAACGTATGTGAATTTGAAAGCCGCGAAGAAGACGAGCGTGCGGCGGGCGTTGGCTTCGGCTTGGCGGAATACGGCGCCGCGGACACTCGTTTTGCAAAATGAAGGTGACAAACCGAGCGGCGGCGCGCGGCGGAGTCGATCGCGCGCGTGGGCTTGAAATTTCCCTGGCCCGCTGATTTGCACGCGGATTCCACGCGCAATTCCTTGCGGTGTTTGATCCGATGAGCTCTCGCCCTCTTTCCTATACACAACTCGGCACGGCATTTGCGGCGGGGCTGGCGCTGCGTTTGTTCTTCATTTGGCGCTTTCCATTTTATTCCGGGGACACGAAATTCTACGAAGAGCTGGCACGGAATTGGCTGGATCACGGCGTGTATGCCTTGTACGTGCGCGGGGCGTTGACGGCCGTAGATATGCGCGTGCCGGGGTATCCGGCATTTCTGGCGGCGATTTATTTAGCGATCGGGCGCAGCGCGCGGGTTGTGATGCTAGCGCAGGCGTTTCTCGATTTGGGAACGTGCGCGTTGGCGGCGCTGATTGCGGCGCGGATGGCGCCGGTTTCGCGACGTGCGATCGTGGGAACTGCGGCGTTGTGGATGGCTGTGTTGTGTCCGTTTATCGCGGATTACACAGCGGTGGTGCTTACGGAAACGCTGGCTACTTTTCTTACGACGGCGGCGGCGTGGGTGTTTGTTCGTTTTTTGACTGAGCCGGGGTTGGACTTGCCTGCGGGCGCGCGGGGCGATGCGGCGGCGGGACGACGCACATTTCAGTTCGCGGGCTGGTTCTTGCTGGTGGGAATCGTAGCGGGGCTGGGAACTTTGGTGCGGCCCGAGACGCCGCTGGTTTTGGCCGCGGCCGGGATTGTACTGTGCGTGCGCTGGCGGCGGCGGGCGAATTGGCCGAAGTTGATTCTGGCGACGTGCTGGATATGCGTGGGGCTGCTGCTGCCGCTGGCGCCATGGGCGGCGCGGAATGCGCGAGTATTTGGACGCGTGGAATTTCTGGGGCCGCGTTACGCGCAGACTTATGGAGATTTCATTCCGCGCGGCTATTTTGCCTGGACGCAAACTTGGATGACGCGATTTGGCGAAGCTTATCTCGTGACGTGGACGCTGGGGAGGCAGCCGATTGGAATCGGGAGCGTGCCGGGTGCGGCGTTCGATTCTGACGCGGAGCGGGCACGGGTGGCGGAGTTGCTGGGGCGATACAACGATGCTCTGAAGATGACGCCGGTGCTCGATCACGAGTTCGCGACGTTGGCGGCAGCGCGCACGGCGCGGAATCCGCTGCGAACTTACGTTTCTGTGCCCGTGGCGCGAATTGGGGCGATGTGGTTTACGCCGCGCATCGAGCTGCTGCCTTATTCGGGGAAGTTGTGGCCGGTCGGCGAGAAATGGCGCGGGAATCCGGCGGATTTTGGATTTACGATTGGATTTGGAGTTTTGGGCTTCTTATATTTGGCGATGGCAGCGATTGGATGGTGGCGATGCCGGGGGCAGCTGGCTGCGACATTTCTAGTTTTGTTTGTGGCGATACGGACGGTGGCGATGACCCAGCTGCAGACCGTGGAGCCGCGCTACGTAATCGAATGTTTCCCGGTGATTCTGGCGCTGGGGGCGTTGGTGTGGGCGATGCCGGCGCACGGCGAAGAACCAATTTAGGATTTATCGCGGGCGCCGACCGTCGCGGGTTCTTGTGGGTGAACGAAATTGGCAGCGGGCGACGCGGCTGTTGAGACTGGCGGCGCTGCGGCATTAGTTCCCGTCGCAGTCTCGGCCGATGCTAGCGCTTCGATCTCCCAATCGCAGCCTTCTTTAATGCAGGTGCGGAAATTCCCCTGCTTGGTGCGCTTTTCGACGATGAACGGAGCGCTGCATTGGGGGCACGGCTCGTTGATCGGCTCGTGCGGCGTAGTGAAATCGCAATCGGGGTAGCGGCTGCAGCCGTAGAAGATGCGGCCGGCGCCGCGTCCGCGCGAAATGCCGCGGCGGACGAATTCGCCTTCGTTGCACTTCGGGCATTTGATGCCGAGGGTGATGGGGCGCGTGTACTTGCACTTCGGATAATTGGTGCAGCCGACGAAATCGCCGAAGCGGCCCTGGCGGCGCAGCAATTGCGCATCGTCGAGCGGGCATTTTTCGTCGAGTGGAACGTCCGGCTGGCGGGCAACGCGCGTGCCACTCACCAGGCGACGCGTGGTTTTGCAATCCGGGTAGCCCTTGCACGCGAGAAAGACGCCGAAGCGGCCACGCTTGATGACCATCTCCTTGCCGCAGTTGTCGCAATATTCGATTTTCGCAACGCCATCTGCTTCGGCAGGAAGCTCGGGCGAAAGATCCTTGATGTAATCGCAATCCGGGTAGCGATTGCAGCCGAGGAAAAATCCGTGGCGGGAGATGCGCTCCAGCAGTTCGCCCTCGCCGCATTTTTCGCACTTTAGTCCGGTGGGGATGCCGGCCTTATAGGAGAGCATCTGCTCGTCGGCCTTATCGAGATCCACGAGGAAGGGATCCCAGAATTCCTTCACCGCCTGGCGCCACGGCAGTTTGCCCTCTTCGATTTCGTCGAGCTCTTCCTCCAGGCGCGCGGTGAAGCCCACGTCGAAGATATCCTCGAAACTTTTCACCAGCAGCACGCTGACACGTTCGCCGAGCATCGTGGGCGAGAAGCGGCCCTGATCCTTCGTAACGTATTCGCGCTCGACGATGGTGGAAATAATGGCGGCGTAGGTGGAGGGGCGACCGATGCCTTTTTCTTCGAGCTCCTTCACCAGCGTGGCGTCGTTGTAGCGCGGCGGCGGCTCAGTGAAATGCTGGTCCGGGCGAATCTGATCGAGGCGCAGCGACTGGCCTTCGCGAACTTGCGGCAGCGAGCGGCCCTCGCCTTCGTCGTCCTTTTCCTCGTCCTCGCGATCGGCACCTGCTACCGGTGTTTGGTACACGCGCAGGTAACCATCGAATTTCTGGACGGAACCGGTGGCGCGGAAAGTGTAATCGCCAGCTGAAATATCAATCGTGGTCTGATCGAAAATCGCGGGCAGCATTTGCGAAGCGACGAAACGCTGCCAGATCAGCTGATAAAGCTTGAAGAGATCGTCTTCGAGGAACGGCCGGACGTCTTCGGGTGCGCGCAACACGTCGGTGGGACGCACGGCTTCGTGGGCTTCCTGCGCGTCCTTCTTCGATTTGTAAAAATTGGGCTTTTCCGGCAGGTAACTCGCGCCGAAACGTTCCGGAATCATGGCGCGAACCTGATCGAGCGCGTCGTTCGACACGCGCACGGAATCGGTACGCATGTAAGTGATCAGCGCGACCGAGCCTTCGTTGCCTAATTCGATGCCTTCATACAGTTTTTGCGCGAGCGACATCGTGCGCTTGGCGGTAAAGCGCAGACGGTTGTATGCAGCCTGCTGGAGCTTGGAAGTGGTGAACGGTGGAGGAGCGTTGCGCCGCTTTTCTTTCTGCGCGACGGAGGCGACTTGCCACTTGGCCTTCTGCACTGCGGCGACAACTTTGTCGGCGGACTCCTGATTCAGAACTTCGATATCCTCGCCCTTGAACTTGCTCAGCTTGGCTTCGAACAGCGGCGGCGCGCCGGCGTCCAGCAGGGCATGGATCGTCCAGTATTCCTTGGGGATAAAGGCGCGGATTTCCTGCTCACGCTCGACGATCAGGCGCAGGGCGACGGTCTGCACGCGTCCGGCGGAAAGGCCACGGCGGACTTTGTTCCAAAGCAGCGGCGAAACTTTGTAGCCGACGATGCGATCGAGCACGCGGCGGGCCTGCTGCGCGTCCACCAGATTTTCATTTACCTCGGAAGGGTGCTCGAATGCAGCCTTGATGGCTTTCTGCGTGATTTCGTTGAACATTACGCGATAGATTTTTGGCGGCGCACCGTTGGTCTTGGGCGGTTCTTTCTTGGCCGCAGGCCTGGGAGCCTTCTCCTCGCCGTCCTTTTCCTCGTGCACCACCAAATCCGCGTACTTTTTGGGCTTACCCAGGATTTCGGCCAGGTGCGCGCAGATCGCTTCACCTTCGCGGTCCGGGTCGCCCGCCAGGTAGATGGCATCCGCTCCACGGGCGGCCTTCTGTAGATCATGGATAACCTTAATCTTGCCGGGAATTACCTCGTAGGTCGGCTCGAAGATGTTCTGGGCCGTCACGGCCACCGGCTTGACGACTTTCTTTTCGGGGGCGCCAGCCTTGGCCTTCCGCTTCTTCTTCTTCTTGCCGTTTTCCTGGCCGGGCAGCAGAATACCGATCGTCTTCTTGGGCAGGTCCATCACGTGGCCATAGGACGCCTTGACCAGATAATTGCGGCCCAGATACTTGTTGATTGTTTTCGCCTTGGCGGGCGATTCGACGATTACCAGTGATCTTGCCATGCTGTCGTTTATTCCCTCATGACCACATTGGATGCTTCAGGCTATCTTGCGGACTTCTTATCATTATATACAAGCGTTTTTATGCGCCGCGGTTCTCTAGTTCGCGGCGACGTTCCATCCTAGCTGCAATTGTCCCGGCTGGTTACAACAGGACTTTGAGGAATTGCTTCCCTGGCAACTGGCGGACCACGCCTTTGAGCTCCAAGTCAAATAGAGCGGCCAGCACTTCGGAAGACGTCAGCCCCGAGAGTTCGACCAAGCCATCGATGTTGCGGGACTCGTCCTCGATAAGCAGATGGTACACAGTGCCTTCCGCGGGAGCCAAATCTTTCTCGAAGAGCACGGCCCTTTCTTCGCTCGAGGCCGTTTCCACCGGCAAAAGCTCGGCACGGATGGGCGTTGGCAGCTCTTCGATTACATCCTCCCAGCAGGTAACCAGCTCGGCGCCCTGCTTGATGAGCGGATTCGGGCCAAAGCTGGTGGGCTGCGTGGCGTTCCCGGGAACCCCATATACTTCGCGCCCGAATTCCATGGCCAGGCGCACGGTTATCAGGGAGCCGGAGTATTGGGCGCCTTCGACGACCACTACGCCGACGGCCATTCCTGATATGATACGGTTCCGAATCGGGAAGTTCTGCCGCCCGGCGAAGGTGCCCATCGCGAATTCGGAGATGATGGTGCCGCGCGCTTCCATCTCGGCGAAAATCTTTTTGTTCTCCTTGGGATAAATTACGTCAATCCAGTAACCCAGAACCCCAATCGTCGCGCCCGTGAGCGAACTGAGCGCGCCTTTGTGGGCGCAGGAATCAACTCCGCGCGCGAGGCCGCTGACGATGACCAGCCCTCTGTCAGCCAAATCCCGGGCCAGCCTCCCACCAATTTGATTCTCATAGGGGGTGGGACGACGCGAGCCGACGATGGAAATCAGGTGGCGATTCAGAAGTTCAATGTTTCCGCGCACATACAGGAGGGGTGGAGGATCGTAAATCTCGCGCAGGCGCGGCGGGTACTCCGGCTCGTCCCAGGTGAGCAGGCGGATTCCAGCGGCCTGGGCCTGGGCAAGCTCCTTGGCGGCGGCGCTCATCGGCTGGCGTGTGTGAATCACCTGCGCGACGGCTGCCCGTAGGCGGTGGGACTCCAGCTCGGTGAGGGAGGCGTTGAAAATGGCTTCCGGGCTGCCCATCGCGCGAAGGAGCTTTCCAGCCATGCGCGCGCCCAGGCCGGGAGTCAATGCAAGCGCCAGCCATCCCAGGTATTGGTCGGGGGCCATCGAAGGTGCGGCCAGCGTACGTGCGTAGTACAGAACATGTTAAGGTAACTATATGCTTATCCCCACTCAAACGGCGCGATTTATACGGATGCGGCAACACGTATAATTCGCGCGTCGGATTAGGTGGAGGGTGAGTGAATCTTGTAGACTCGGCGCTGCACGAACCAGCTACAAACTGCGCGGGAGGCGCGTTTTGAAGACCACAATTTCTTTGCTGGCAGTTTTCCTTGGAATTGTTTCTCTGGCGTTTGCGAGCGCGGCGCAAACCATTCAGGTGGACATCACTCCGGCGCACGCGACGAATCACTTTGCGCCCAATCAAGCGCTGGGCGCGGGCGTGGATCGCATCGCGCGGGAAGCGATCGATAAGGACCTGGTGCAGCCGGCGCTCGACCGTGCTTTGAGTTCGGGCTGGCAGCCGGTGAGTTTTCGCCAGAACACGGAGCTGGCGGTGGAAGCGTGGCACTGGAATCCGCAAGGAACGTGGAGCGATGCGAGCGGCAAGGGATATTTCACGGGCTCAGCAAATTCCACCGAATT
Organism: uncultured Acidobacteriota bacterium; assembly: GCA_963790855.1. Classification (GTDB taxonomy): domain Bacteria; phylum Acidobacteriota; class Terriglobia; order Acidiferrales; family UBA7541; genus Palsa-295. The sequence continues at coordinate 291,007 of CAWBPZ010000010.1, read as the reverse complement.
TTTGCGCTATTCGTACGGCTACGCGCTGCCGCATCGCGGCTTCACGCGCAATGATGGCACGGATAACTCCGGATTTTCTCGGCTGACGGATGGAGACCCCACCAGCTACTGGAAAAGCAATCCTTACCTGACGCAGAAATTTACGGGTGAAAGCGATTCGCTACATCCACAGTGGATTGTGGTGGACCTGGCGCAACTGCAGCAGATCACGAGCATACAGATCCAATGGGCAGAGCCGTACGCGGTGCGTTACATCGTTCAATATTGGACTGGCGACGATCCCATCAAAGCTGCGACGCGCGGCGTGTGGCAAACCTTTCCTGGTGGCGTGATTACGAATGGCCGAGGCGGTTCCGCAACCGCGCAGCTGAGCTCGACTCCTCTGCCGGTGCGGTTCTTGCGCATCCTGATGACGGAATCTTCCAACACTTGTGATTCGCACGGATCGAGCGATCCCCGAAATTGCGTGGGCTATGCGATTTACGAGCTGTACATCGGAACGACTACAGCGGATGGAAAATTTCACGACGTGGTGCGTCATACCGCGGACCAGGAACAGACTACGACCTATTGTTCTTCAGTGGATCCCTGGCATGAGCCTTCCGATTTGCGTTCGACGAAGCAGGCGCAGGTGGGATTCGATTTATTTTTCACAAGCGGCGTGACGCGCGGATTGCCAGCTATGATTCCGGTAGCACTGCTTTACGACACGCCCGACAACGCCGCGGCGGAAATGGCCTATCTGCAGCAGCGCGGCTATCCGGTTTCGTATGTGGAGATGGGCGAAGAAGCGGACGGGCAGTACATGCTGCCTGAAGATTATGCGGCGCTCTACGTGCAGTGGGCTACGGCGCTGCATCGCGTGAATCCCGCGTTGAAGCTGGGCGGGCCTTCGTTTCAGGGCGTGAATAAAGATATTGAGGTGTGGCCGGATGCGAACGGCAACGTTTCGTGGACCGCACGCTTCGTGAATTATTTGAAGCAGCATCAGCGGCTGGACGATCTCGCGTTTTTTTCTTTCGAACACTATCCGTACGATCCGTGCCGGATTCCCTGGGGCAGTCTGTATGACGAGCCGGACCTGGTGAATCACATCATGCAGGTGTGGCGCGAAGATGGCGTGCCGGCGAATATTCCGACATTCATCACTGAAGGCAATCTGTCATCGTCTGCCAGCGAAACGTACATGGACCTCTTCTCTGGGCTGTGGCTGGCGGATTATGTCGGCTCGTTTCTGAATGCCGGCGGCAGCGGCATGTACTACTTTCATTATTTGCCGCTGCAGATGGAACATGGTTGCAACGATTCTCCGGGAACATTCGGAATGTTCACAGTGGATGCGGATTACAAAATCCAGCAGCCGCTGGCGCAATTTTTTGTGGCGCAGCTGATTAATTTGGAGTGGGTGCAGCCGGGAAGCGCCGAACATCGTGTCTTTTCGGCGAAGGGCGACGTGGATGACGGCGCGGGGCATGCTTTGGTAACGGCTTATGCGGTTCAACGCCCGGATGGACAGTGGTCGTTGCTTGTTGTGAACCGCGATCAGCAAAATGCGCACTCGGTGCGAATTTCTTTTCAGGATCAGTCAGCGCGCGGCGCTAGTTCGTTCGTGGGACCCGTGCAGATTTCGACGTTTGGGCGGGAGCAATATCATTGGCAGCCGGCGGAAACGCGCTTCCTGGCGCACGACGAGCACGCGGGGGAGCGTCCCGTAGTGGTCAACACGAAAGGCTTTGCCGATCCCGATGGGCCCATCAAGCACTCCGACGAAAATGCGACGCCCGAAACTTCCTACGAGCTGGCGGCTGCATCGGTGACTGTGATTCGCGGAAAAATCGTAGCGAATTGAAATCGCCGGATGATAGGGCGCGGGCAAGAGCGATGCTGCGACCAGAAGTGCGGGTTACACGTCAGGAGAGTTGCTAGAATGCGCGACATGCGACATCACCTAGTGCAGTTCGTCACTTTGTTGCTCCTGGCCCTGGCCGTGACGATGTTCGTTCACGTCAGCCGTGGCGCCAATTTCTCGAAATGGACCGTGCAGCATCGAGGTATCGACACGAATTTGCGGGGCGTTAGCGTCGCCGTGTTTGTGAATTCGTCCCATGTCGTTCGGCCCGTGGTTTGGGCTTCCGGGTCGAACGGCGTGATCCTGCGATCGATAGATCTTGGGAAGATATGGAGGCGCCTGCACGTGCACGGCGGCGAGACGCTGGATTTTCGCAGTATTCAGGCGTTTGATGCGCGGAAGGCTTACGTGATGTCCATCGGGAACGGGGGCAATTCGCGGATTTACCAGACGACGGATGGCGGCGCGAATTGGAAATTGCAATACTCGGACGCGCGCAAGGAATTTTTCCTGGATGCGCTCGTGTGTGCTTCGGAGGTGGAATGTTTCGCTGTCGGCGATCCGATTGATGGGAAATTCGTGATCCTGCGCACCGCAGACGGCGAGAATTGGAAGCAGCTGCCGACCGATCAGATGCCCGCGGCGTTGCCCGATGAGGGCGCTTTCGCTGCCAGCGGAACGTGCCTTGCGGTTGTTGACGATCGAAACATTTATTTCATCACGGGCGGCCCCGCGGCGCGGGTGTTTCACTCGAGCGATGCCGGCGACTCGTGGACCGTGAACAGTACGCCGATCGTCAGTGGCAATGCATCGTCGGGAAATTTTTCGATCGCCGCACACGACAAGTCCTTAGTCGTTGTGGGCGGCGACTACAAGGACGTCGGCAATCCAACCCGCGCGGCGGCTTATTCTGCGGACCAGGGCGAGACGTGGAAATTGGCGGAGCAACAGCCGGGAGGATTTCGTTCCGCGGTGGCGCGGGTTACCGAGAAATCGTTGGCGGCTGTCGGACCGAATGGGGAAGACGTCAGTGATGACGGCGGCGCGCACTGGAAGCATACCGATTCGTTGAACCTCAACGCGCTGGCGGCGTCTGGAATCGGTTATGCCTGGGCCGTTGGACCCCAGGGCACGATCGCGCGCTCAACGTGGCCGATCGCCTATACGCTTCACTAGTGGCGCGAGCGCGCCAAACCAAAAAGTGCGCAGGAAGTTACCCGGAGTTCAATTGCGGGTTGAAGGATGTAGATGAGATTCCCAATGAAAATTGTTTTACTGGGCGTGGCCGCGCTGGGTTCTTTGTTTTTCGCCGGTGGATCGTGCGGGCAGGCTGCGGATTCCACGAACGGGATCGAAGGCGTGTGGACTGGCGTGTTGGCCGAGCAGCTGCATTTAGTGGTGATGATCACGAAGTCCGGCAGCGGCGAATTGGCTGGTACGATCAACAGCGTGGAACAGCACGCGGTTCTGCCGTTGAGCAACGTGACGTTTCGTGGCGATGCGTTTCGGTTTGAAGTGCCGCGCGTGGGTGGCGTGTACGAAGGCAGGCTGAAGAAAAACGGCCGCGATATCTTGGGGAGTTGGACGCAGACTGGCGAGGCGGCGCAGGCGCTGGATTTCACGCGCAGCGCGGAGCCTGGCGAGAGTTCGACCGGCCCTCTGGCCGGAAATTCGACGTCGGCGCAGGCGATTCCCAAGGCTGAGCACACGCCGAAGCCAGTGGTGCCGCTGTTCAACGCGGTCATCCCGATCGCGCCGACGGCGTTCAAGGCGGATGGGAAGTGGCACCTCGTCTACGAACTTCACATTTCGAATATGGACAAGTGGGAGTACGCGTTCACCCGCATCGAAGTGGTCTCCGCGGATGCGCAGCAGAAAACGCTCGCGACTTTTGCGGGCGCGGACTTGGACGGAATGTTTATTCACCCGGGGCTGCCCGACGCTGAAAAAGTGTCCAAGCTCGCGCCGGGAGAATTCGGCGTCGCGTTCCTGTGGGTAACCTTCGACAGGCTCGAAGATATTCCGGCGGCAATTGCTGAGCGCGTCAGCGTGAAGATCGGCGACTACCCGGAGGCGCTTTCGATCGTCACGCCCCCGACGAACGTGGACCAGCAGCCCGTGTTGGTGATCTCCTCGCCGCTCGTTGGGGAAGATTGGGTGGCTGCCAACGGACCGTCGAATACCTCGCAGCATCGCCGCGCGCTGATTCCCATCGATGGCCACGCGTATATTTCGCAGCGCTTCGCGATTGACTGGGTGCAGGTGTATGCGGACGGCGAGACGTACAAGGGCGATCCGAGCGAGAATAAAAATTATCGCGCGTACGGTTCGGAAATTCACGCGGTGGCGGATGGAGTGGTGACGCAGATAGGAGATGGCATCCCACAGAATACGCCGGGCGCGAAATCGCTGGCCGTGCCGATTACGCTGGAAACGATTGGCGGAAATCACGTGATCATGGAAATCGGCAACGGGTTGTTCGCGTTTTACGCGCACATGCAGCCGGGCTCGTTGCGCGTGAAAGTGGGAGACAAGGTCAGACGCGGGCAGGTGCTGGGGCTGCTTGGCAATACGGGGAACTCGTCGGAGCCGCATTTGCATTTTCAGATTTGCAACGCGAATTCGGAGTTGGGGTCGGAGGGGTTGCCGTACGCGTTTGCTTCATTCGACGTGCAAGGGAGAGGCGGGGAAGACAAAATATCCATGTTCTCGGGCGGCCCGGTGAAACATGAGATGGAAATTCCCGCGGAGGACGAAATTGTGAGATTCCAGGGCAGCGGAAAATAGAAAAGCAAAAATGGAAAAGTGATTTGCAATATTTCAGTTGGACCACCGCAGAGATGCAGAAGTCGCAGAGGAAACTTGTAAAACTTTGGCAGCGTTGCCTGACTGCATCCACGATCTACCGGAGTTCGCCTTAATCGGCACATCCGAAGACCGTAGGTCTTTGTGTTATATTGACCATTCGCAGGCTGTGAGCCGCTGAATGAGCAAACTTCGCATTTCGATTGTTGAATATTTGAATACGGCGCCGCTGGTGTGGGGATTCACGGACGGGCCGCTGGCAGGGAAGTACGATTTGTCGTTTACGTGGCCGTCGCAGTGCGCGGAAGCTTTGCGCAGCGGCGCCGCCGATGTGGCGATCATCCCTTCGATTGAATATCAGCGCATGGAAAACGTGGTGGCGCTGCCGGGGATGGCGGTGGCGGCCAAAGGCGAAGTGCGCAGCATCCTGGTAGTGTCGAAGAGGCCGATCCAGCGCGCCAAACGCATTGCGCTCGACGCCAGCTCGCGTAGTTCGCAGGCCTTGGTGCGAATTCTGGCCGCGGAACACTGGAACATCCAGCCGGAATTCGTGGAGACAGCGCCGGACGCTTCTGAAATGCTGAAAAATGCGGACGCGGCGCTGGTGATCGGCGATCCGGCGCTGCGCATCGCGCTGAGGATGGAAGCGCTCTCGACGAAAGTCGCGAGCGGCGGCGATTGCTGCAAGGGCGATCCGGAAGATATGCCGGTGCCGGGCTTCGAGACGATTTTCGTTTACGATGTGGCGTATCAGTGGAGCGAAATGACCGGTAAGCCTTGCGTGTTGGCGATCTGGGCGGGGCGTCGCAACGTGATTACGCCGGAAGTGGTGGCGGATTTTCAAGCGTCGAAAGCGTACGGTCTGGAGCGGCTGCGCGAAATTTCTGAAGCCGCGGCGATCAAACTGGACATGCCGCCGCGCGCGCTGGAACGCTATCTCGCCGACAACATTCATTTCGGTCTTCGGCCGGAATATCTCGCGGGCCTGAATCTCTATTACGAAAAGGCTGCGGCCGCCGGACTGATTCCGCGCCATCGTCCGCTGGAATTCGCCGCCGCTCAAGCCGCGTCCGCCTCCTCCTCAACGGCTCGCCACGGCGCGTGACGGATTCGCGCGGGCCGGCGATCCTGTATACTTGATGCGAGAGAAGCTGGGAGACGAAACCGGAAATGGGCATCACGCAAGAAGAAGCGCTGGAACTTTTTAATTCCGACGACCTGATCGGCATCGGCATGGCCGCGAACGAAGTGCGCCGCGCAAAGACGGACCCGCGCGTGGCGACTTATCAGATTGACCGCAACATCAATTACACCAATTTCTGCACGGAATATTGCTCGTTCTGTGCGTTCTACAGGCCGCTAGGCGCGAAAGATGGCTATATCCTGCCGCTGGAATCCATCTACGAAAAAATCGAAGAGATGATCGAGCTGGGTGGTACCGGTGTGCTGATGCAGGGCGGCTTGCATCCGGACCTGCGCATCGAGTTTTACGAAAACATGCTGCGCTCGATCAAGCAGAAATTTCCGCAGATACATCTGCACTGTTTTTCCGCGCCGGAGATCGGTTGCATCGCGGAAGTTTCCGGCTTATCCGTGCGCGACACGATCGCGCGGCTGCGCGACGCGGGCCTGGATTCGATACCCGGCGGCGGCGCGGAGATTCTGGATGATGAAATTCGCGCGAAGATTTCGCGGCTCAAGTGCCGGTCCGATGAATGGGTGAGCATGCACCGCGACGCGCACGCGCTGCGCATGCGCACCACGGCCACCATGATGTTCGGCTGCGGAGAGGAATATCGCCACCGCGTGAATCATCTGGAAACTATCCGGCGGATTCAGGAAGATACCGGCGGGTTCACCGCTTTTATCCCGTGGATTTTCGCACCGGAAAATACGCCGCTGGGAAAGAAAATTCCCGAAGCCACGGCGTTCGATTACCTGAAGACGCTCGCGATCAGCCGTCTGTACCTCGACAATATTGACCACATCCAGTCCAGCTGGCTCACGCCCGGAATCAAAATCTGCCAGGTTGGCCTGCAGTTTGGCGCGGACGACGTGGGCAGCATTCTGATCGAAGAGAACGTAGTGTATGCCGCCGGCGTGCGCAACCGCACCAATGAAGCAGAACTGCGCCGGATTATTTCCGACGCTGGTTACATGCCTGCGCAACGCGACACGCTGTATCGTTCGTATTCGCTGAAACCGCGAGCAGCCGCCGCGTAGGCGTGCGCGACTTAATCCTGCCTCACGGCTCCAAATTTCTGCAAACGACTACGCGGAGAGAATTACGGCTGGTTCGGCTACGGTGGCTGGGAATTCCAGGCTGATACTGGCGCCGAAGGGTTGTTTGTTGCTCAGGACGATTTCGCCGCCGGCTTCCTGGATTATCCCGTAACAGATGCTGAGGCCGAGGCCGGTGCCTTTACCTACTGGCTTGGTGGTGAAGAACGGGTCGAAGGCGCGATTCAGGTCGCTGAAGCCGGGGCCTGAATCGTCGAAGCGAATGAAGACGCGGTCGCCCTGGCGCGTAACGGTGATCGAAATGGAGCGCTGGGCGCTTTCTTCCACCGCGTCAATCGCGTTATTCAAAATATTCAGCAGCACTTGCTTCAGTTCATCTTCGCCGATGGCGATGCGCGGCAGTTGTGGTTCGATGTGCAGATCCATGCGTATGCCGAGCTTGCGAATGTGAAATTCGCGCAGTTGAATTACGTCGTGCAGCGCGACTTCAAAATCAGCGGCGCGCGCGGCGGGATTGTTCTGGCGCGCGAAACGCAGCAAGCCATCCACGATGCGCTTCATACGGCGCGCTTCGGCGCCGAGTTTCTCCATGCGCTTCGCAGCCTTCTGGCCTTCCACTTCCTCGCTCAGCAGGTCCGCGTAGCCCAGGATGCCGGTGAGAGGATTATTTAATTCGTGCGCCACGCCGGCCACCAGTTGGCCGAGTGCCGCTAATTTTTCCGCACGCACCAGTTGATGATGCAGACGCGAATTTTCAATGGTCACGGCGAGATCGGAAGCCAGCACTTCCAGCTTCATGATTTCGGCGGTCTCGTTGGTTGCGCCGTCCTCGGTGGTCGGCGAGGCGCCAAGGCACAGGCAGCCCAGGTGCGAACCACGCCAGGAAACCAGCGGCACGAGCACTTCGTGTTCCGCCGCAACGGTGAGGGACGCAGCGCCGTTTTCTGCCGAGCGAACCAGGAAGGAATTGTTGCCCAGCTGCGTGCCTTGCTTGCAGAACTCCTTCACTTTCTCGACGGTCCAGGCTTTGCTGCGCTCTTCGAAGCGCAATTTTTCCGCCGCTGAAAATCCCGTGCAGCCGCCCAGGCGCAGAGAGCGATCGTCGCGCGCCAGGAACAAAGCGGCGCGCGGGAAGCTGGTGGCTCCGGTTACTGCGGCGGTAATTTCTCCGCACAGATCGGCGGGGTCGCTGCCGGCGAGCAGGCGCGAAGTGATCTGCGAAAGTTGCAGCAACAATCTGTTCGCGGCGCGCTCCCGTTCGTTCGAGCGCTCGATCACGCCGGATTTGTCTTCGATCAGCGCGAGAATCATTCCAAATGCCACGAAGAATTTCGGCACGTTCCACAGTTCGGGAGTCACCTGCAGCCGTGGAGCATAGTGCGCGAGCAGCGCGCCGGCGGGGAAAACCGCACCCCAGGCAACAAATCCTCCGGTGACGGTGATCACGCCCGGGGAACGCCGCGGAAAACGCTTCCAGTAAAGAATGCCGCAGAGACCGAAAGTGAGGGTGAGAATCGCGTTGATGCCCAGGTCCGCGCTGCCGTGCAGTTGGTCGTGGATCGTCCAGATTCCCGTGATCGCCAAGATGACGGCGATGCCGATTGCGTAAGGCTTGGCGCGCGCTAAGTTGCGCAGAGCGAAAATCGCGCCGCCGAAGAAAATTGTTCCCAGCGCGAGAGCCATCAGTCCGTAATGGTGCCAGTCGAAAACTGCGGCGACGGCGTGGAATGCGGTGGGCACGGCTATAACCGCGAGCATCGTCAGGCGCTTTCTGCGGTCCTCGACGGCCAGCGTCATCGACACCACGAACACCACTCCGGAAAGTTCCAGCGAGCCAATGTCAATTGCTTCCAGAATGCTTTCGAGCGTGCCGCCGTGCGTCTCGAAAGCCTGAATGAAGAAGTGCAGGAAAATCAGCGCCCAGGCGTATGTCCAGAGGCGGATTCGGGCGGAAGGAGCGTGCTTGCGCAGCGAAAGGAAAATCCCAACGAGGACGAAAAGGACCAGGATGGTTGGAAGTTTGTCGAGCACTGAATTCACCGATTGCCTCTCTGTTGGGAGTACCAAGGCTACGGATCGCGGGGAGGCGGAACAATAGTGCGTCAGTACCACGAAATGGTGCAGTGCCAGTACGGGAATTCAGATGCTACGTGATGTAAGGCCTATTGTTTCAATGACATGCGGAGGTCGAGGGTGACTTCGGTGCCTTCAGCCAGGTCCACGGGATCGGCGGGCACGAAGACGCCGCGGACGTAGCGGGCGCGGAGGCTGCGTGGCAGATTCGGTCGCGGCACCTGTGGCGTGGTCGGTGCCGGCGCCTGCGTCGGGCGCATGGCAGCGGGCGCGGTTTCATTTACGAGGCGCGATTTGCGATCCTCGAATTTCGGGACGCCTGCAGAATCAAGCGCCACGTTTGCGAGCGCGTCGGCGTCGCGATTCAGTTCGCGGCGGACGTGCTCGATGGCGAAATATTGCAGCTGGCGGCTGAGTTTCGTGGCGCGTTCGTGCAGCGGCTTCAGGTCCGCGCTTTTCACTTTGTAGCGGCCTTGCATCTGGCGCACTAGCAACTCGGAATCGCTGCGTACGCGCAGCGCGGCGATATTGTGGGTAGCGGCGTAATCCAGCGCGGCGAGCAGCGCGAAATATTCAGCGACGTTGTTGGTTTCGCGGCCGATATTTTTCGCCAGCTCCAGCGCAATTTTTCCTCCGGGATCGCGTAGCACCACGGCGTAAGAAGCGGGCCCGGGATTGCCGCGGGAGGCGCCGTCAATATTTGCGACGTACACACCGGCGGGGGGCGCCGGAGCATGCGAGTCCGCGAATAAGCGCGCACTGCCTGGCGGGGGAACTTTTCTGATCGGACTCACGTGCGCGCCCGGTGTTGCGGAAAATGTTTCACCGGCCAGTTGCGCGTGACGTGCCGCTTCGTTGCCATTTTCAAATTAATTTTCACTGTGGGAGGGCGTGGAGCCGGAAGGATCGACTGCGGGTCCGGCCGCAGCCGCCGAAGCTGCCGGTTCCAGGTAATAGAGGATGCGCGTACAGGTCTCGCAGTGAAACATTTCGTGGCTGGTGCTGCGGCGCATTTCCTGAAAGACGTGCGGGCGAATGCGCATGCCGCAGGCGCTGCATTTTTCGTCGCGCACTTCGGCGAGGGCCACATTGTCGTGCTTTTTCATGATGCGATCGTAGTGGTCCATCATGTCTTCCGGAATTTCGGACGAGGCGCGGGCGCGCTCGGTGTTGCCTTCGGCGAGCTCTTTTCCCGCTGCGGCTTTTTCTGTTTCGATTTCAGCGCGCTCGCCGCGAGCGACTTCTTCCACTTCTTTCAGCGATTTTTCTGCAGCTTTGATTTTGCGGTCATATTCTTCGCCGGCGACCATTTGTTCGAGCAGGCGGTCTTCGGCTTTGGAGATTTCATCTTCCGCGTTTTGCACTTCGTGCTGCAGGGCTTTGTACGCCTCGTTGGTCTTGACTTGAGAAGTTTGATCTTTGTATTTGCGGACGCGGTCTTTCCACTGCTCCACGTCAAGTTCGTATTTTTTGCGGTCTTTTACGGTGGCGAGCTGCGCGGCTTTACTTTTGTCTAATTCCGCTTTGGCAGCGGCGACGCGGCCGTCTACTTCCGCGATTTTCTTGGGCAGCGCCGCGAGCCGCGCTCGGACAATCTGCAGTCGCGTGTCCACGCTCTGCAGGTCGAGCAGATTCTGTAGGACCTTCAGCACTAGAAGCCCATTCTAACACATGCCGCGCGAGGCTTGCCCTGCTCGGAGCGGGCGGGGCGTCGGGAGTCGAAGCGAAAGGCGGGAGCCCGCTGCGGACTACAGACTCCCGCGGAGGAAGGCGATGGCGCGGCGCCAAGATTGTGTTTGCGCTTCGGAGTCGGCCGCGGGCGTGCCACCGAAGGAGAAACGCGCGCCGCGCAGATGCTTATTGCCGGAGACGCGGACGGTTACGGGAAGGTGCGGATAGCGCAACATGTGGCCGGCGTGCGGGAAATGCAGATGCTCGGAGCGGTGAGTGCTGCCGTAGCGCTTCAGACGCTTGACGATCGCTTCGCTCATTTCGGCCGCCGGCCAGAGGTGATCGTCGCCGCCGGAAATCAGCAGCAGCGGGCCGCGAATATCTTCCACGGGGATTGCGGCGCGCTCGACCTCGTGGCGATTGCGCAGTCCGGCGCGAAATAGATTGCGAAACATTACCGGACGCTTCAGCGCCACCACCGGAAACGCCGAGCGCCACATAAATCCACGCAGCGGCAGAGGCGCGAACGGCACCGGCTTTCCGCGCCACGTCCAGCAGGGAATCAGTTCGCGGGTGGATTTGTCACGGCCGCTCGCAGCCCACGCGATGCTGCTGGGTGCGTACGCGATGACCGCGCGAATCCGTTGTGGGAACGTCGCGCCCAGCAGGAGCGCCAGTTCCGCGCCGCGTGATACTCCCAGAATCCCCGCGCGCTGCGAATCAATCTCGGGCTGCGCGTTCAGCCAGGTCAGTGCGGCCTCGAAATATTCCAGCGGAATGCGATGCAGCCATGTGGGCAGCGGCGCCATGCCGAAATATGCCAGCGCGAGAGTGGCGAAGCCGTGGCGCGACAGAACGGCGGCTTTGTCCAAGTCGAATCCTCCGCCGGAGCCGCTGAGAACTATCACCACGGGATGCGGTCCGCGGCCCGGCGGGACGAACAATCGCCCGACGGTAGTCTCGTCAGCGCCCGTGCTCGCAGCGGCGCCATTGGATACGTTCGGGATTTTCAGATCGTGGGTCACAGTTCCCGACGCCAGAAAATTTCGCGCGAGGCTGGCGCGAGCGATTCGTCGACCATCGAGCTGCGCTTCGAACTGCACGCGATCCGGCGATGTGGTGCTTTTGGCGAAGCTCGAACTGCCGTCCGCGCTCGCCGCCGCAGATTCCATGGACCAGAAAAGGCCCGCCGGCGCCAGCCCGCGATAGCCGCCGCCCAAGGACTCCTGCACGGAAGCATCAATCACGCCCGCGCAGTCGGCTCGAAAATTCGCCTGCGAATTCCAGCGTCGCCCCTGGTCATCTTCGGTCGCGGCGTGAATCGAAATCAGCGCCGCAGCAGGCAGCCCTCGCAAGCACACGCGCACATCTTCATCCACAAACGCAGGATTGGGTGAAATCTCGAATTGGGTGCCAAGGCCAGCCGGGGAAGCACTCAACGCGCTGGAAGCCTTCTCTGAACCGTCATAAATCATTTATAGCACAAGGCCCGCCGGGCCTCTGCAACGCTGAGTCTTTTTCGCCTGCTCATCCGTAGTATGGATATGACGGGCGGTACAACGGCTTACGGTGCGATGATACGCGGCATAGCGGCGGCGGGCCGCGCGGGCTCAGCGGCAATTTACTGGGAGGGGCGGGTGCCACTGGATAGCGACGTAGCGCAACTGCGACGCGGCGACCTCGATGCGCTTTCAACGCTCCTGACGCGCTACCAGAATCGCCTCTATCGTTATCTGTTGCGTATGGTGCGCCAGCCGGCTGAGGCCGAAGACCTGTTCCAACAAACATGGCTGCGCGTGGCGGAAAGAATTCAGCAATACGATCCGCGGCGCAGTTTCGAGGCGTGGTTTTTCACGCTGGCGCGCAATCTCGCGATTGACCATCTGCGCCGCGTGCGTCCGGAAAGTCTGGACGAGCCGATCGGCGACGCCGCAGCGGGAGAAACCGCGGCGACGCGCCTGCCGGCGCGCGAGCAGCCGCCGATCGAAGGCATCCTCCAGCGCGAACGCTCGCAGAGGCTAGGCGTGGTGCTGGAAATGTTGCCGGTGGTGCAGCGCGAAGTGCTGACGCTACGCTTCGAGGAAGAAATGAAGATTGAAGAAATCGCCGAAGTGCTGGGCGCGCCGCTTTCTACCGTGAAAACGCGTTTGCGCCGCGCGCTGGAACGCTTGCGCGTGACGATGGAAACCAGCTATCCCGGAGAAAACTGGCTATGAACGATCACGAAAAAATCCGGGCGTTGCTGGCGCTGGCCGCAGCGGACGTGCTGGAGCCACGTGATGAAAAGCAGCTGCTAGATCATCTGCGGACCTGCGACTCCTGCGGCCTGGAGCTGGAAAAGTGGAAGCTGCTGGCGGGCGGGTTGCGGCGCCTGCCTACGCCACAGCCGCGTTCGATTGTGGTGGAGCGCGCGCGTGCCCAGGCGCAGATTCGGCTGACCGAGGAAATCGAGCACCGCTGGAATCGTACCGTAATCATTGGCCTGCTGGTGTTCGCCTGGATTTTGACGCTGCTCAGCTGGCCGCTGGTGCGTTTGTTCACCGGTGGCGTGCTGGGAATGCTGGACCCAAGATTCAACCACGCGTGGATTGTGTTTGGCGTGTTTACCACAACCGTATGGCTGGCAGGAGGCGCGGCGGCAGTGCTGCTCTCGTTGCAGCAGCGGCGCGAAAGGAGATTGGCATGAGCCGATTCAAACAGGAATTGAAAGTGATTCCGCGCGCGGTACGGATTCTCGTGGCATTCGTTTTATTTGGGCTGTCCTCGGCATTCACTCTGTTCTTGATGTTTTCACACGATCCGGAACTCATCCAGACTCCACGATTTGGCAAGCTTCTCATGATCCTGGGCGTGGGAATCGTGCCGGCGATGTGGGTGCTGCTCATCGGCTATGTGTACGCCGATGCGAAGCGCCGGGGCATGCGCTACGTGATGTGGACTCTGCTGGCGATTTTCATCCCCAATGCGATCGGCGTGATTCTGTACTTCATCCTGCGCGATCCGCTGATGAGGCCTTGCCCCGGATGCTCGCAAGTTGTGAAATCCGGATACACGTTCTGCCCACACTGCGGCACATCGCTGCTGCCCATCTGCCCGAATTGCGGCCGTGGCGTGGAACTAGGGTGGGCGAATTGCCCGCAGTGCGGCACGAAGTTGCCGTCATCCACACCACGCGCGACGTAGCAAGGGCACTCGTCTTTGTAGCGGCGCACTTTAGTGCGCCATCGGTGATGCCGTGCGGAACGATGGCGGTCTGAAGACCGCCGTTACAAAACCTCCGCGTTTTTCCTTCCGGCGATATCCCGGTAGAATGCTTGCCAGTGCTGAGGAGGCTTGCGATGCCTTACGTACAGGTGACCTGGGTTGCCGGGCGCACGACCGAGCAGAAACGGATATTGGCTGAGCGCATCACGCTGGCGCTGATCGAAGACGGCCGCGCCAAGCGCGAAAATATTCAGGTGACGTTCGTGGATTTGCCGCCGACGGATTACGCCGAGGCGGGCGTGACGGTCGCGGACCAAAAGCGCACGCCATAAGCAGCGTTGACGTGCGCCGATTGAACTTTGGTGCGCGCCCCCAATTCGTCCCGCCCTGCCTCGGTTACATGCAATCCATAGGCGTTTACTTACGCCGAAGGATGCATTTCGCGCCGCACCAACACAGCGTCAATGAAGTAACCAATGCCGACGCAAATAGGGATCACGCCGAACACCGCCGCTTGCGCTGCGTCCGATTCGTAGCGCGCCAACAGCAGGAACGTGAGCAGGTATCCCATGCCCCCGGCAGTGAGCAGAATTGCTGATTTGCGCGAACGCGCGTGCGGCGGCAGTTCATCAGCCATTGGCACGGGAACTCCCTTAGCGATCGCGGCCAGGCGTTCCTCCGTGCGCAATCTTCGCACGCGATACCACGCATAAATTGCGGCCAGCGGAACCGAGAACGACATCACGACGGCGACTAGACCGATAGGCTCCATTTTATTTCTCCTCTCTTGCATTCAACGGATCGAATACTGCGCGACCCGGAATCATTTTCAGCTTCGGTTAGAGATACGCATGTCGGCGCGAAGATGTTCCGCGCGAAGGAGTGGGAAACCGTGCTGGCAACCGCCATGCCAAGTGTCTCTCGGAGTTGTAGGAGAGGATCTCAGACCCGCCCCTACGAAGAATCGGCGCGCGTCGGAATTGTCGGGCAGGGAAGAACGCTTACGGTGCGGCTTGCACTTCCATGGACTCATTTATCATAAGATCCGTGCAGCCCGGATTGGTTGTTGAAGGACAGTGCGCGATGGCGCGAAACGTCTGGTCCCCGGTTTCCACAGAAAACGTGTAACCGTTGTGGCTGGTGCTCTTCATGGTCAGTGCCTCGCTGGAAATGAGTTCATCCAGCGAAGCATAGGTACCGTGTTCTGCCGAAGTATGCGCGCTCCGCCTGCGCAATGCCCAGCAAATCATTTTTCACGCCGACGATATCAATGACGTCCGAAGGTGAGGCACCTCCCGCAACGTTCAGGTTCGCAAAACAAAATTTGTATAGTAGTCCAGCGAAGAGCGCGACGATGAATAGGCCGGCCAAGCTTCTCATCTTCTGCCTCGAGTATGTCGGGCACCTCCGTCACCTCGGAGTGCCCCGATTTTCTACGCCAAACATCAGTTTATATTGGCGCAAAGTTACTCGCAACAGTATATTATGCTTTAGCTATTACGTGAGGCTGATCTTACTCGTGACTTCTACCTTGTAGATAACACCCTTTCGCCGAGGCGGGCGTGACCGTCGCGGACAAAAGTGCACGCCGTGATCGGCGTGGGTCGGAAAGGAGCCTTACTCCGTGGGTTGGACTTCCATGGATTGATCCACAGCGTAATTGCTGCAACCTGGGAAAGTCGCGGTGGGGCAGTGCGCGATGGCGCGAAACGTCTGGTCTCCGGTTTCCACGGAATAAGTGTAACCGTTGCGGCCGGATCTCTTCATCGTCAGCTCGCCACTGGAAATGAGTTCATCGAGCGAAGCATAAGAACCGTGTTCGGCCAGGTTCGCGCGCTCCGCCTGCGCGATGCCCAGCAAATCATTTTTCACGCCGACAATATCGATGGTTTGCGCCGGCGTTCCGGTTCCTGCAGATTGCAGGTTCGCGAAGTAATATTTGTAAACGAGCCCCGCAAGGAGCGCGACGACCAGCAGACCGGCCAGACTCTTCATGCTGCACCTCGATTTTTGCTCCGAAAATCAGCTTACATTGGCACGCAGGCCCCCGCAACCGCATGTAATCTTTTTGCTACGGCGTGCGTCTAACCGGGGTGCGTGAAGAAGTGCGAGCGGAAACCTCTGGATGCCCCGGATTTTTCAGGCCGCCTGAATCACAGCAAGCGCCACAGGATGCAACGCGAAATCGCTGGGCCGCGGGTTTGACTCCCGTGCGCGGGGTCATTGATACTAGGCCCACGCTGCAGGCTAGCCAGGCTTTGCGCGGCCAATTTCCTCGACGGGAGCAATGGAGAATGACGATAGGCCTTGGATTCCGTGTGAGCGTACGAGCGCTTGCCGCGCAGGCGATGTGCGCTACGCTATGCGCTGTGCTTTGCAGCGCGCCGGTCTTCGCACAGGAAAATGCTGCGCAGCAAAACACCGAGCAAGTCCGCCCGCCCAAACTGAACTTCACCACGCACACCCTGCCCAACGGCTTGCAAGTGATCCTGCTGGAAGACCACCAAGTGCCTATCATTAATCTTCAAGTCTGGTATCACGTGGGCGGGAAAGATGAAAAACCCGGCCGCACCGGCTTCGCGCACCTGTTCGAGCACTTGATGTTCAAAGGCTCAGCGCACGTTCCAGCCGAAGAGCATTCGCGGATCATCGAAGCGGTCGGCGGATTCGACAACGCCGAAACGGGCGACGACACGACGAATTTCTACGAGACCTTCCCCAGCAATTACCTCGAGCGCGTCTTGTGGCTCGAAGCCGACCGTATGGGCAGCCTGAACGTCAGCGACGAAAATTTTAAGTCCGAGCGCGAAGTGGTGAAGGAAGAGCGCCGCGTGCGCATTGAGAATCAGCCTTACGGATACTTGCAGGAAGATTTGCGCGCCGCCGCGTTCGCCGTGCACGGCTACCATCACACGCCGATTGGCAGCATGGAAGATCTGGATAAGGCCACGATTCAGGACGTGCGCGATTTTTTCAATACATTCTACAAACCCAATAACGCGACGCTGGTGATTGTGGGAGATTTTGATTCCGCGCAGGCTCTGGCGTGGACCCACAAATACTTCGACGGTATTCCCGCTTCGGCGAAACCGATTCCGCGGCTGAACAATTCCGAGCCGCTGCAGACGGCCGAGCGCGTCGCAAAAAAATCGTATTCCAACACTCCGCTTCCCGCCGTGGTGATCGGGTACAAAATTCCTGCGCGCTATTCCTCCGATGCCTATCCGCTCGACCTGGCTTCGAATATTTTGGCGGGAGGCGAGAGCAGCCGCTTGTACCAGACGCTTGTGTACAAGGAACAGATTGCAGTGCAGGCCGCGGGATTTGGCGCGTTTTCCGAGGATCCCAATCTTTTCTGGGCCTACGCCATCATGAATCAGGGCCACACCGCCGAAGAAGGCGAAAAATCTTTGGTGGGCGTGCTGGACGGATTGAAAACCGCGCCGGTGGATGCGCGCGAATTAGAAAAAGCCAAAAATCAGGAAATTGCCGGCTACGTGCTGGGCCGCGATACGGATGAAGAAAAGGCGGTGGCGCTGGCGTCCGCTGCGGTCATCGGCAAAGATCCGGGCCTCGCGAATACAGAGCTGGATCGCTACCTGGCGGCTTCCGCGGCGGACATCCAGCGCGTGGCGAAGGATTATTTCCAATCGGCGCACGCGACTGTGCTGATCGTCACGCCAGCGGCACCCGGTGCGCCGGGAGCGCCCGCGCAACAATGACGCCACGCCCCATGCGAAAAACATTTTTAGGAGCAACGATGAAGCGGGTTATAAGCCGGTCAACTTTTCTGATTGCAGCGAACATCTTTGCGGCCGTCGCTGCCGTTGCACCCATCGCGATTGCGAGCCCGCAAGCAGGCGCGCCGCCGCTATCGCGCAGCGAAACGGAACCGGCCTCACAGGGTCCTCAGAAGGCTTCCGGCATTGTGCCACCGGGCGTGAAACTCGCGCCGGAAATGCCCGCACCGGGCGCGCCGCGTGCATTCGAATTTCCCAAAGCGGCGGTCAAGACGCTGCCCAACGGCTTACGCGTTTTCGCCGTCACGGATCATCGCGAGCCAGCCGTCGCCGCGCGCCTGGTGATTCTTTCCGCTGGCAGCATTCAGGACCCCGCAGAAATGCCGGGCGTGGCGGGCATGACGGCTGCTCTGTTGACGCAGGGAACCGCGAAGCGCTCGGCCAAGGAAATTGCCGAAGCGATTGATTTTGTCGGCGGCACGCTCGAAGCGAAGGCAGGCCGCGACGCAACGACCATCACGCTCGACGTCGTGAAGAAAGATTTGGGCGTGGGGATGGATCTGTTGTCCGACGTGGTGCTGCATCCATCGTTTCGCACCGAAGAACTCGACCGCCAGCGCCAGCAACTGCTTTCTGATCTGGAAGTGCAGTACTCTGACCCGAATTATCTGGCGACGCTCGCGTTCGCGCGCACGCTGTACGGCTCTTCGCCATACGGTCTGCCGGAACAAGGCACTCCGGCCACAGTGAAGAAACTCCAGCGCGAAGACTTCGTCAAATTCCACGAGGCAAATTACGCGCCGAATCAGGCGCTGCTCGGTTTTGCGGGAGACATCACGCCGGAAGACGCCTTCGCCATAGCGGAAAAATATTTCGGCGGCTGGCCGAAAGCTGACGTAGCAGCCGCAGCACCGCAAACGCCCCAAGCCGCCACGACCAGCCACGTTTGGTTGATTGACAAGCCGGACTCCGTGCAAACGCAGATTCGCATCGGCAGAATTGCGATTCGCCGCGCCGATCCGGATTTTCTGCCACTGGACGTGACCAACCATATCTTCGGCGGCAGCTACAACAGCCGCTTGAACACCGAAGTGAGGATCAAGAAGGGTCTCACCTACGGCGCGACATCCGCATTTACTCCGCATCGCTACACCGGCTCGCTCGCCGTGGAAACCTACACGCGCACTGAAGCCACTGTGGACGCGACGAAGCTGGTGATGGATTTACTGACCGGAATGTCCCAAGGGAAAATTTCGCAGAAGGAATTGGATTTCGCGCGCGACTATCTCGCCGGCGTATATCCCATCGAATCGGAAACCGCCGAGCAAGTTGCCGACCGTGTGCTTACCGTGGCCGCGTTCGATCTGCCCGAGGATTATAATCAGACGTACCCGGTAACAATCCGCGCCACTTCGCTGGAACGAGTGCAAGCCACCGCGCGAAAATATTTCACCACGGGCGATTGGGATATCGTGCTGGTCGGAAACGTCAGCGCGTTTCGCGACGCGCTGAAGAAACAATTCGCCGGCGCGGAAATTACAGAGATCCCTTTTGGCGAAGTGGACGTGCTTTCGCCGACACTGCGCGCGTCGAAGCAGGCCGCCGCTTCCGCTGCTGCCCCCGCTGCCACGCCGGAATCGCTAGAGCAGGGCAAACAAATCCTGCTGGCCGCGGCGCAAGCCGCTGGGGGCGATGCGCTGAAGTCCGTCGCGACCCTGGGTTTCACCGAGAATGGGACTCTTCACAATCCGCGAGGCGACCGGCAGCTCGGCGTCACCTGGCAAGTTTCCTACCCGGATCATTCTTACGGCGAAGTGAGCCTGGGTCCCACGATGATCGTGCAAGTGTGCGACGGAACATCGTCCTGGCTGAAATTTCCAGACGGGATTCGCGACACCACGGACATGATCGCTGAATTCAAACGCGGCATCACTCTGTTTGGCGGCGGTTGGGGGTTGTATCAACAAGCGCTCGCAGGAAAAATCACCGGGCAAGCCATCGGCGAAGAGGAAATCGGCGGCAAGAAGCTGCTGGGCGTCGCGATCAACGGCGCGTTCGGCGCGGTAAGACTTTATTTCGATCCGACCACGCATTTGCTGGCGGCGGCGCGCTATCAGTCCGCCACCGACCACGGCCCGAGCGACAACGAGCAGCATTGGAGCGACTATCGCGACGTGGAAGGTCGCCAGTTCGCATTCGCTACGGACACATATCGCGATGGCGCAAAATTATTCGAATCCACCGTGCAGTCGGTGAAGGTAAATCCCAAATTGGACGACGCGCTATTTGCGAAGCCAGCTGCCGCGGCGCCAGCTCCGGCTGCGACTCCCACCCCGGCGCCAACCCCCGCGCCGAAATGATCGAGCCGCGCTCACTTCACCGTCAAGATCACCTTGCCGATATTTTTCCGCGCGTGAATATATTTGTGCGCGGACGCTGCGTCGCCCAGTGGAAACGTCTTGCCGATCACCGGTTTCACTTTCCCGGCCGTGTACATCTTGAAAATTTCGTCCAGCTCTCCGCGCAGCAGCGAACCGCGCGTCGGCATGCGTCCCAGATTCACGCCGATGATCGAGATATTCCGCTCCATAAGCTTCAGCGGGTGAAATCGCGGCGTCTGCAGCAACGCCTTCAGCCCCCGCACCGCATTCTTCTTTCCATCCGCGCCAGCCGCGGCGGAAAAGCCGTACACCACCAGCCGTCCCGTGGGCCCCAGGCATTTGTAACTGTCCGCGAAGGATTTTCCACCGATCGCGTCCATCACCATTTCAATTCCGTCTGGCGCGAATTTCTGCACCACGTCCACGAAGTTGTTTTTCTCGTAGTCAATCGCGTGATCCACGCCGATCTTGCGCAAGTATTCCTGCTTCGTGGGCCCGGCTGTCCCGTAAATTTCCAGACCACGCGCCCGCGCCAATTGCACTGCCGCGATTCCCACGCCGCCCGCAGCGCCATGAATCAAAATGCGGTCGCCGGACTGCAGATTGCCCATGGCGAACATCGAGTGGTACGCGGTGAGGTAATTCACCGGAATCGCGGCAGCGTCGTCGAAGGGCATCCCTGCCGGCAAACGATAAACGCGCCCCGCGGGCACCGCGACCCACTCCGCGTAAGCATTGAACACGGAAAGCGCGGCCACGGCGTCGCCGACGTGCAAAGGCTCGCCGTCGCTGGCCTTGCCTCCCTCGGCAACTTTCTCCACGACGCCGGAAACTTCAAATCCAGGTACAAAAGGCGGCTTCGGCGTGCCGGGGTAGATTCCCATGCGTTGCAGCAAGTCGGCAAAATTCACGCCCACGGCCTTCACGCGAACCACCACTTCGCCGGGCTTCGGTTGCGGGTCCGGCACTTCGCGCGATTCAAAAACTTCCGGAGGTCCGTACCTCTTTACCACCATCGCACGCATCTAAGTCTCCTTCTGCCGAATGCCGCTCCGCTGCCGATGAATCTATCACACGCTTGCTTTTCGATGCTGCATCGCTGTCCCGGGCTCCACCCGCACCTGGCTTTTCACTTTGGATTGAAGGGCATCGTACCTTAAACTGTTAGACTTTGCGCAACGATGAAAACCACACATAGACCACGAGTCCTAGTTACCTGCATCACGATCTTAGCCGCGGCCTTTGCCACGCTGGCCGCCGCAAAACCCACACAGGCGCCGATGCCCGCGGTGCTGACGGCCATGCAGGACGAGCTTGACCGCTCGATGGCCGCCATGTCCAAAGGCGATCCCGCGGACTACTTCATCAGCTATACCGTCGCCGACCGCCAATATTCGGAAGTGTCCGGCTCCAATGGCGCGCTGCTCACCAGTGGCGAGACGCGAGCGCGTTGGCTGGAAGTGCAGACTCGCGTCGGCACCTACCAGCTGGACGACACGCACAAGCTCGCCGATCGTCAGCCCAGCTGGACCAGCCCGGGCATGACGGTTACCGTGGACGACGACATCCCGGTGTTGCGCCGCGAAATCTGGCGCGAAACCGACCGGCAATATCGCGCGGCCACGCAAGCGCTCATCAAAGTAAAAACCAGCCAGGAAGTGCAAGTGCAAACCGCCGAAGGAAGCGCCCCGGATTTTTCGCGTGAGGCGCCGCACACTTCCATCGGCACGCGCGTGGAAATTAAAGTCGACCGCAAGCCGTGGGAAGAGCGCGTGCGGAAATACACCGCCGCGTTCAGCAAGTCGCCGGAAGTGCTGAATTCCATCGCCACGTTCACCGCGTTGGGCATGAATCAGTATCAAGTGAACACCGAAGGCACCAAGCTGGCTTTCGGCCAGGTCCACTACCGGCTCGAGCTGTACGTGCAAAGCAAAGCGCCGGATGGCATGGACATCAACCGCTACGCCAATTTCGATTGGCTGGATCCCGCAGACGCCCCGTCCGACAAAATCGTCTTCGATCGCATTCAAATCATGATCCAGGAAACGGAAGCGCTCGATAAGGCTCCGCTCGTGGATCCTTACGCCGGCCCCGCGCTGCTCACCGGACGTGCCGCTGCCGTTTTCTTCCACGAAGTTTTCGGCCACCGCGCGGAAGGCTTCCGTCAGAAGGACATCAACGAGGGCCAGACCTTCACCAGCAAAGTCGGCGAACAGATTTTGCCATCATTCATTTCGATCAAGGACGATCCCACCGAAGCGGCGCTCGGCGGCCAAATGCTGCTGGGAAATTACGCGTTCGACGACGAAGGTGTGCCGTCGGAAAACGTGCAGCTGGTGGAGAACGGCGTGCTGAAAACCTTTCTGATGTCGCGCTCGCCGCTCGTGACGATTCCGCAATCGAATGGGCACGGTCGCCGCCAACTTGGTTATGTTCCCGTGGCGCGTCAGGGAAATCTGATCGTTTCCAGTTCGCGTACGGTGACCAACGATCAGCTTCGCCAGCAGCTCATCGCGCTCGTGAAACAGCAGAACAAGCCCTTCGGGCTGCTGATTGACGATATCGCCGGCGGCTTCACTTTCACCGGCCGTCAGCAGCCGCAGGCGTTTCAAGTTTTGCCGCTGGTGGTTTACAAAGTGTTTCCCGACGGCCGCCCTGACCAACTGGTGCGCGGCGTGGACATCGTCGGCACGCCGCTCGTCTCGCTTACAAAAATCGTCGCCACCGGTGACACGCCGGATATTTTTAACGGCTACTGCGGCGCGGAGTCCGGGTCGGTGCCGGTTTCCGCCGTCGCGCCCGCGATTTTGATTTCTGAAATGGAAGTGCAGAAGAAAGAGACTTCCACCGACAAGCCGCCGATCCTGCCGCCACCGGCACATGATCCGCTAGCAAAGGGGCAAGCCCAGTGAGGATCTTCGCAACGATTACATTGCTCGTGGCCTGCGCGGTGCCGCTATCCGCCGCTACCACCACCCACACAAAAAATAACGTGCCAGTGGTGCCTGCCGCGCTGGCCGCGCCCGCACCTGACTCGGCCGAGAGATCGCAAGCAGCGGTGCCAGAATCCGAAAGCGATAAAACCCTGCACGCCATGCACGACGAAATGGAACGCGCGCGCACTCGCCTGCAACTCCCTGGCGTCGAAAAACCCTTCTACCTGGAATATCGCCTGATGGATCTCGACGTGCGGACGGTCACCGCCTCCTTCGGCGCGCTGATTTCCACCTCCACCACGCGCAATCGCTTCATGAGCGTGGACGTGCGCGTCGGCGACTATCATCTGGATAGTTCGAACTTCATCAGCGAAGACGGATTCCAGGGTTTCCTCGGTTCCACCGGCGAAGTCGGCATTGACCGCGATTACAATTCGCTGCGCCAGGATCTGTGGCTCGCCACTGACCAGGCTTACAAGCAAGCCGTCACGCAGATGTCGCTGAAGCAATCTTTTCTGCGCAGCCTCACCAAGCCGCCGGAAATTGATGATTTTTCGCAGGCTGCGCCGCTGGTGAAAATTGACTCGCACGCCGAACCCGACTGGACGAGCCGGAACTGGGAAGACGAATCGCGCGCCGCTTCCTTAGCATTGACGAATTTCCCGCACCTCAGCGGCACGCGCGTGAATTACTACATGATTTACGTCACCTACTATTTGATGAACAGCGAAGGCACCACCATTCGCACCGCGCGCAGCCTCGCCGCCATCGAAGCCGCGCTAGATACGACAGCCGACGACGGCATGTCTCTGCACGATTATTACGCCGTGTACGTCACTAAGCCTGCGGATCTTCCTGATCCGTCTGCCGTCGGCAACTCGCTCGCGCAGACGGGCACCGAATTGATGACCATGCGCCAAAGCCCGCTGATGCAGGATTTCACAGGGCCCGTGCTTTTCGATCCACCCGCCGCTGGCTCGCTGCTCGCGCAGGCTCTCGCGCCTTCACTCTCCGGCGCACGCCCGCCGCTTTCCACCATGCCCGCTTTCGATGAAATCATGGAGCGCATGGGCGGCCGCAGCGAATGGTCCGGCCGCGTGAATACGCGCGTTCTTCCCGCGAATGTCTCACTCGTGGACGATCCCACCTTGAAAGAATTCAACGGCCAGCCGCTGCTGGGAAATTACGAAATTGATGACGAAGGCGTGAAAACGCAGCGTGTGCAAGTGGTTGAAAACGGTTCGCTGAAGAATTTGCTCATGTCGCGCCGCCCCGGCCCCGATTTTTCCACTTCCAACGGCCACGCGCGCTCCGCGCTGCTTTCAGACACGCGCCCGCTCGCCAGCAATCTGTTCCTGCAAGCCAATGGCGGTTTGAATCCCGCCGACCTGAAAAAGAAATTTCTCGATGCCTGCCGCGACGATGGCCACGAGTGGTGCCTGGAAGTGAAGCGCATGGATAATCCCGCGCTTTCCTCCATCCGCCAGGAAGATTTCAGCGATTTTCTCGGAGGCATTGCCGGCGGAGTCGCTAGCGGCGAACGCATCCCGCTCGTGGTCTATCGCGTCTACGTTTCCGACGGCCGCGAAGAAATGGTCCGCGGCGGCCATATCGAAGGCCTGCAGCTGCGCGCCATCCGCAACATTATGGGCATCGGCGACGATGTGGCCGTGTTCCCGTACATGCAAAATACCGCCGGTGGCTTCGCCGGCACCGCGCTGGGCGCCTTCGGCTCAGCCCAGGGCGGCATCCCCAGGACGGTTGTCACCCCATCCCTTCTGCTAGACGAAATCGAATTCCGCGGCTTCCACGGCGAACCCCGCCGCCTCCCGCTGGTTCCGGCCCCGCCGCTGAAGTGAATCGCGCCACAGCGCGATTCACCCTGAGAACCGGCAGTGCCGGTTCGAAGGGTGTGGCCTGCCGCGCGAACAGAACTAATTCGCTGAATCGGCTGCTGGGATCATCTTAAGCTGCACGGATTTCTGCTCGTTGCTGGAAATGTCGAATGATTCCGCCATGCTTTCGAACGGTCTCCGAAACTCCGCATCGGCATAAGAATCTTCCTCGGCCTTCTCCCACGCAAAAGCCTTGTAGTGTCCCGGTGGCACGCCACGAATTTCGAAGTGGCCATATTGATCGGTTGTCGAAGTTTTGTAGTTCTCCGGCTTTTGACGAGAGCTTGAATCCGGGATCAAAACCACCAGCGCACCGGGAGCAGGTAGATCATCTTTATTCGTGACGACCCCGGTCAGCGTGCCGGAATTGCTGCTGTACACAATGGTGATGGGAGAAGGCGCCTCGCCTGAAGCGACCTGCACACCGCGCTCCAGCAGGTCCACGCCATTGGCGCTAGCAGACTTCAGATAGCATTCCACGCAATTTGAATAAACATTGAGCACATAGGATCCGTCGCCGACTTCTTTCAGAATAAATGAACCATCAGGTCTCGCGGAGGCTTGCCTCCTCACTGCGAACCTCGCACTATCGTCGTCCGCCGAAGGATTGAGAGCCACGGTGACATCCGCGGAGCCGGCGGCCTTTCCCTCCAAAGTTACTCGGACCGGAATATCGATCCCTCGGGTGAGCAGTAACGAGACGCCATCGACGTCGCTGGCGATCACATTCACGATCTGCCTCGCTGCGTGGTGGTCAACAGTTCCGAACGAGATGGCAGCCACGACGTACTCGCCCGGAACAACATCCTTGATCTCAAAGTCTCCCGTTTTCCAGTCAACTCTCCCCTGCTCGTCATTCGAAATAAAATCCAATTCTCGCTTCGCGCGAGGAGTAAGCAGTACGACGAGGTGCACGTCCGGATCTTCCGCGAGGGAATTCACGACGTGGCCGTGAATCTTGTAGGTTCGAGTGGGAAGCTTGGGCACAAAAACAAGATCGATGCCCGTAATCTCATCGCCGGACTTCACTTCGATCTTGGAAGCCCGAGCGGTCTCCGTCGCGCTAGGATAGTATGTCGGGAGATACGCCGTTTGTTCAGCAGGCACCCGCCAAGGAGATACTCTGAGCGGATTCGCCAGGACAAGATACCGGCCGGGCTCGAGACCGTAAATTCGGTACTCACCAAGATCGTTCGTCCTTTCGCTTACACGTTGTTGAAATTTAATCTTTCCGTCAACAGTGGTGTGAGCCACAGCGGTCACGGAAACGTCTACAACCGGGTCGCCATCCTCGTCCAAGACACGCCCCGTAATCACCGCCGCTCGATGCAAACGGAAAAGCAGGTCCGTGATTTTTTGTCCCGGTGCAAGGCTCAAGATGGCCCCGGGTTTATCAGGCTGATCTTGGCCGTATCGCATGTTCAAGTAATCCGCACGCGCAACCGCAAGTTCGTATTTGTCTGCTGGAATCTTTTCGATTGAGAAACGACCGCTGGCATCGGTGATCGCGATTAAGTCGTGTTCTTTCGAAACGTCTGACTCGCGATTCAAGAGCACGTGGGCTTTCTTCAGCGGCTCGCCCGTGTTTGCGCTCAGCACCATCCCGGCGATGGTGCAGAGCTGGTCGTTCTCGTTCCCGGAGATCTGAGGCGCGACAGGTTGCTGCGCCAGGCAGATCGCGGGGGGAGTGAAAATACACATTGCGAGCAGAGCAATGGGAGTTAGGCTCGTGCGCATGCCGCCACCACAGCGAAAAGACAAGCCATACTACCGCAAGAATAAGTTTGTTTACCAGTAATGACCGATTGCACGGGCGTTGTGCTGACCAGCTGAGGCGCAGCATTAATCAGGCGCTAGCCTCATTCGTGGATGATAATGCCGGTTCGCGACAATTCTGCTGAAATATCCGGGCATCGCGCTGCGCCGTTCGGCACAGGGAACCTTTCGCACCCTTCAGTCGTATAATCTACAGTCGGCGGCAATTCAAAAGGGAGCAATCACTTGAAAAATCTGCTACGCGATGTCCGCTACGGTGCGCGGATGCTCCGCAAGAATCTCGGGTTCACTTGCGCAGCGGTGACGGTGCTGGCCCTAGGTATCGGCGCCAATACAGCCATCTTCAGCCTGGTGAATGCGTTCCTGCTAAAGCCACTCGTGATGCAAACTCCCGCGGCGATCGTGGGCTGCTACAGTCGCGACACGCACAAGTCAGATTATCGAGCGTTTTCGTATCCTGATTACGCCGAGCTGCGCGAAGACGGCAGCGTCTTCAGCAGCCTGCTGGCCCACGATCTGGCGATGGTAGGACTTTCAGAAGCGGACGGTGATACCACCCGACGCGTATTCGCAGACATCATCTCGTCCAATTACTTCGCCACATTCGGCGTGCCACTTGCGCAAGGCCGCGCGTTCACGCCGGAGGAAGAGCGGCCTGCCTCTGCCGTCCCTGTTGCCATCGTCAGCTATTCGTACTGGAAAAAGAATGGCGCCGATCCCCACGTGCTCGGCAAGACGCTGCAGATCAATGGCCGCAGCTACACCGTCATTGGCGTCACTGCGGAAGGCTTCACCGGCACCACCGCTCTGATCAGCCCCGAACTGTACTTGCCGCTCGGTGTCTACGAATTGGTAGTGAATGATTTTGAGGGGCGCGGACGTCCGCTTGCTGCGCGCGACAATCACTCGCTCATCTTGGTGGGCCGCTTGCGACCAGGAATCACGCAAGAATTGGCCGACGCATCGCTGGCGACGGTGGCTTCTCACCTGGCAGCGGCCTACCCCGAAGACGATAAAGACCAAAGGTTCATCGTGCGGCCCGTCTTCCGATTGGGGGTTTCCACCCAGCCCGAGACTAATTCTCAGTTGATTGTGCCCTCTGTCCTGCTGCTTTCCCTAGCGGCCGTCGTTCTGTTGATCGCTTCTCTGAACGTGGCGAACATGATGCTGGCGCGCGGCACAGCACGCCGCAAAGAGGTCGCCATCCGCCTGGCGCTAGGCGGCAGTCGCGCGGACATTCTGCGACAACTTCTGGTGGAAGGATTGCTGCTGGCCCTTGCCGGCGGCGCCGCCGGTCTAGCGCTGGCTTTTTGGTGCACCGGCGCGCTCGTTCACTCCATGGCGCGCCTCGCTCCGCTCGACATCGTGTACACAGCAGGTCCTGACATCCGCGTGCTTTTCGCGACCATAGGTTTT
This sequence comes from uncultured Acidobacteriota bacterium, assembly GCA_963790855.1. GTDB lineage: Bacteria > Acidobacteriota > Terriglobia > Acidiferrales > UBA7541 > Palsa-295. The sequence goes on along the minus strand of CAWBPZ010000010.1, from coordinate 263,020 downwards.
TGCGTACTTAGCACGATTTTGTTTGCGCTAGGACCAGCGTGGAATCTGTCGCGTCGCAACCTTGTTGGCGATCTCAAGTCCGGCGACCGATCAGACTTTCAGCCGGGCCGGTTTCGCGGAATTTTTGCGCGCCGGAACCTGCTGGTGATTGGACAAATTGCCCTTTCGTTGATGCTGCTCAGCGCGGCGGGCCTGTTCATTCGCAGCTCCGTGCAAGCAGCGCGGCTCGAACCCGGTTTTCGTGTACAGGGCGAAGCGCTGGCCGAAGTGGACGCAAACCTCGCGGGCTACAACGAGGCGCGCGGCCGCGAAGTCTATCGCGCTCTCGTGGACAGGCTGCAAACCACTCCCGGCGTCGAATCGGTAAGCCTCGCCGCCACGGTGCCGTTCGGAATGATCTCGCTCGAGAAAACCGTGCAACGCTCCGGTGAGGCGCCTGCTTCAGCGGCCGGCACGGCCACGGAAGTCGAGTGCCGTTACAACGTCGTCAGTAGCGATTACTTTCAGACCCTGCAGATCCCGCTGCAGCGGGGCCGCGCCTTCTCCACGCAGGATGCCACCGCGAGCACTCATCCGGTGGCCATCCTCGATCAAGCGGCGGCTGAACGACTGTGGCCGCGCGGCGAAGCTCTCGGCAAGAATGTGCGCTTGGTCTCCTCGGGCGGCAACGAGCCGGCGCTGGACGCGGAAGTTGTCGGAGTGGTGGGCAATGTGCAAGAAGGCGTCACCGGAACGCTCTGGCCGCCTCACGTCTACGTCCCGTTCGGCCAGGCATACCAGTCGGACATGCTGATTCACATCAGGACCGCAATGCTGCCGCCGCAGGCCGAAGCACACCTGCTGGAGACGGTGCGCGGCGAGATCCGCTCGGTGGACTCGCACCTGCCCGTGCTCTCTTTCAAGACGATGCAAACTCATGTGGAGAGCAGCTTCGACCTCTGGATCGTCCGCACCGGCGCGCGCATATTCATGATTTTCGGAGCCGTCGCGTTGCTGCTGGCGGCCATCGGATTGTACGGTGTGCGAGCCTACAATGTGGCGATGCGCACGCGTGAAATCGGCATCCGCATGGCGTTGGGCGCCCGCGCTTCCGACGCAGTTCGTATGATGCTGCGCGAAGGCGTCATCCTGGTCGGAATTGGAGGCGGCCTCGGGCTGTTGCTTTCGCTTGCGGTTGGAAAAGCCCTATCCAGTCTGCTCTACCGAGTGGACAGCTTCGATCCAATTGTCCTGATCGCCGCGCCCGCACTGCTAGCAGCCATTTCTCTCGTCGCCTGCTACATTCCCGCGCGGCGCGCCGCACACCTCGATCCCATGGTCGCCCTCCGCGACGAGTGAACCATAGGTAATCCCGCGCTCTCCTTCATCCGCCAGGAAGATCTCAGCGATTTTCTCGGAGCCATGTAGCTGCGGGACTCACGGCACCGCCGGGTAACCACAGCAACTGAGCTGAAGGCCAGCTATGCGGGAATCCGTCCGCAAATTTGCAGCAGGCGCCGCTAAAGAGCCGTCGCCAAGGGAGTGACAGATAACGAACCCAGTGGCGAGGGGGATTCAGGCGTCACTACGCAAGGCCGTCCAGGCAGCAGGAACAGCATTCCGGTCTATAATCGGCGGATGCCGTTACCAGCGGACGGTTCCTCCCAAGCTGAACAGTCGCTCGACATTCGCCTTGTTGTGGACAGAATTCCTGCCTTTGTGTGGGCAACTCACCCGGACGGCTCCGTCGAGTTCGTAAATCAACGATGGCGTGAATACGCAGGTCTTTCTCTTGAAGAATCGAGAGGATGGGGCTGGCAGGCTGCAATCCATCCGGAGGATCTGCCGTTGTTAATGGAGAGGTGGCGGGAGCTGATGATCGCCGGAGAACCGGGTGACATTGAAGCGCGGATGCGTCGCCACGATAGGACCTTTCGCTGGTTCCTCATTCGCTTCGAACCATTTCGCGACAGCACAGGGAACATCGCCATGTGGTACGGGGTAAGCACTGACATCGAAAACCTCAAGCAGACGGAGGAGAAACTTCGTGAGGATGAACGCGAGCTTCGGCAAATCACGGACGCAATCCCGCAGGCGATAGTTGTCCAAGACCCGTTTGGTTTACCGATCTATGCTAATCGGGCGGCTCTCGACTATACGGGACTTTCTGCTGACGATGTGATTGCGCCAAATTTTCGGGAGAGAATCTTTCATCTGGAGGACCTCGAAAGATTCCGAAACGAGCGAAAGGCAGCTCTCGCGCTAGGCGTTCCGTTCGAATTCGAGCATCGCGCACTCGGAAAGGACGGCCAATACCGCTGGTTCCTAATTCAGTACAACCCTTTTCGCAACGAGCGCGGACAGGTCACTCGATGGTATGCAACAGGCACAGACATCAATGACCGCGTGCGGGCGGAAGAGAGAACGCGGAACGAAAACGTGGCGTTGCGAGAGCAAATCGATCGTGATTCGATGTTCGAGAATATCGTCGGGTCTTCGGAAGCACTCCGCAAAGTACTGCGCCAAGCGGACAAGGTGGCCACTTCCGACTCCACTGTTTTGATTCTGGGCGAAACTGGCACCGGCAAGGAATTGATAGCGCGCGCCATTCACAAACGATCCAAGCGCGCGGAACGAGCATTCATCGGCGTGAACTGCGCCGCCATTCCGCCTTCGTTAATCGCGTCGGAACTCTTCGGTCACGAAAAGGGCGCTTTTACCGGTGCGACACAACGCCGCACAGGTCGATTTGAATCAGCCAACGGCGGTACGATCTTTCTCGACGAAGTCGGCGACTTGCCTGCAGAAATTCAGATTGCGCTGTTGCGAGTTCTACAAGAACGTGAAATCGAACGCGTGGGAAGCAGCCGGACAATTCCGGTTGATGTGAGAGTGGTTGCAGCCACGCATCGCGATTTGAACGCGCTTGTTGCCGCAGGCAAGTTTCGCCAGGATCTGCTGTACCGGCTGAACGTGGTACCTGTCCAGATGCCGGCTTTGCGCGAGCGAGCGGCTGATGTTCCGTTGCTTGTTGAGTACTTCATCGATCGCTTCGGAAAGAAGGCCGGAAAGAAGTTCAGAACCATCGACAAGAAATTCCTGAAGGCCTTTCAGGCATATGGATGGCCAGGCAACGTGCGCGAACTACAGAATGTGATCGAGCGCGCCGTGATTCTCAGCGAGAACGACACGTTAGTCGTCGATGAGGCGTGGCTGAAGTGCGAACCGGCTCCGAGTCCAGTGCGGCCGCGTACGCTAGATAGCGCGCTGGTGAGGCAGGAGAAAGAAATGATTGAAGTAGCCTTGGCAGAAAGCCAGGGCCGAATATCAGGGCGCGGTGGCGCGGCAGCCAAATTAGGAGTGCCGGCGCGGACCCTCGATTCGAAAATTAAACGTTTAAAAATTAACAAGTATCGATTCAAATCCCCGCAGGCTGACTGATCGCGGTCAATAACTAGCAAATCAATCGTATTTTCCTCATCAGGCAGGAATTCCTGAAAATGCAGGACCGCTGCAAACGTTAAGTTCCGTCATTGCAATGAATTGCTGATGGCTTGCCTATTGCATTCCTTTGGGTGTTCTTCAGAGCACGGATCCATGACACTGAAGATCACGCGAATCGTCGGAAAGCGCAGCACACGAATTTGTTTGAGCGGGTGCCTTCGCTCCGGAAACGTTGGCCAGGTGAAGTCTGAGATCGAACGTAACGGACCACGCGTCACGTTGGATCTGGAGGAACTCGACCTGGTGGATATCGAAGGTGTTCGTTTTCTAAACGCGTGTGAGTTGGCAGGCGTCTCGATCCTGCACTGTTCGCCATATATCCGGGAATGGATGCTGCAGGAGCGTGATCAATCGAAAGACCATCCGGAAGTCGGATGATTACTGGAAGCTTAAATTCGAGAGGAGGAATAATCGTGAGGAAGGTTTGCGGGGTTGTAACGCTGTCTGCAATTCTGATTGGCGGGACTCTGCTGCTGGAGAGAACAGGGAAAGTTGCCGCGGCGGCGGCGCCAAGCGGCATCAAGAACGTGGTTCTGGTGCACGGTGCATTCGCTGATGGCTCTGGCTGGGGAGCAGTCGCCAACATCCTCCAAAAAGACGGGTACACGGTGTCGGTAGCGCAGCCCCCTGAAACCTCCTACGTCGACGACGTGAAGTACACGAAGGCGGCGATCGACGTCATGGGCGGACCGGTGGTTCTGGTGGGCCACAGTTATGGCGGATCGATCATCACCGAGGCCGGCAACGATTCAAACGTTTCGGCACTCGTCTACATTGCCGCCTTTGCGCTGGATGAGGGCGAGAGCTGTGCGTCGATCGAACAGGCCGTGCCGCAAGCCTCCAAGGCTTTCAAGCCAGACAGCAACGGCAATTGGTGGATAGAACAGGAGCATTTCGCGGCCGACTTCGCCGCGGATGTTCCGGCGTCGGTGTCCCGCTTCATGGCGATATCGCAGGTGCCGATCTCCACCGACTCGTTCACCCATAAAGTCACGTCGCCAGCGTGGAAGACCAAGCCCACTTGGTACATGGTGGCGAGCGCAGACCGGTCAATCAATCCGGATCAGGAGCGGATGATGGCGAAGCGTGCCAATGCGAAAACGGTCGAAGTGAATGCCAGCCACGTGGCCTACATGTCTCACCCGAAGGAAACAGCCAAGTTGATTGAGGAGGCCGCCACTTCTGCGCCCGTGAATAAATAGCGTGCCGTCTTGATCAAAGGGCTCCGTTAGCCAAGCGGACTGTCACCTGACAAACGAGGGAGCAACGATGACCAACACAACGTCAGAACGGAATAAAGCAATCGTGCTTGAGGCCTTTCAGACACTCTTCAACAAGCGCGATTACAAGGCTGCGGAGCCCCTTTGGTCACCGGACTACATTCAACACAGTGCCCAAATTCTCCCCGGTCGGGAAGGGCTGTTCGGGCTCGTCCGGAGCCCGCCGCCAACACTCAAGTATGAGCCGGGAGTCGTCGTTGCCGACGGAGATTACGTGACCCTCCATGGTCGATTCTCCGGTATTGGTCTTCCCGCGAACTGGATCGCCGCGGACGCAGTCCGAATGAAGGACGGAATCTTGGTCGAACACTGGGATGTGATTCAGGACGAAGCAACGAAGCAGCAGTCCAAGCGCGGGAACCCGATCTTCGGAGACGCGTTCCCGAAGTAATTGCGCAAGTTCCTCGGGAGAATGCAAATGGGAAGTACGTATACGGCAGTAGAAGTACCAACGCCGGGCACATTCCGTGTTGTCGAGCGGACGATTTCCGAGCCTGCCACTGGTCAGGTGCGGATCCGCGTTGAGGCGTGCGGAGTTTGCCATTCCGATTCCGGTACGGTGGAAGGTTTGTTTCCCATCGAGTGGCCGCGCGTACCCGGGCATGAAGCGGTCGGGCGGATCGATGCCCTTGGCTCCGGTGTCCAGGGCTGGACGGTTGGTCAACGCGTTGGTGTGGGGTTTCTCGGCGGCCCTTGTGGATATTGCGAATTTTGCCGCGATGGCGATCTGGTCAACTGCCGGAACCAGGAATATACCGGCATTCATCATGACGGCGGATATGCCGAAGTGATGATCGCAAAGGCAAGCGGGCTCATGTCGATTCCTGACGGCATGGAGTCAGCCGATGCTGCGCCGCTACTGTGCGCGGGGATCACGACGTTCAACGCACTTCGCAATTCGCCGGCAAAACCCGGAGACCTGGTCGCTGTGCTGGGTATCGGAGGCCTTGGTCATCTGGGCTTGCAATACGCGCGGCGCATGGGATTCGAGGTCGTGGCGATTGGCCGCGGCAGCGAATCGGCGGAGCTGGTGAAGAATCTTGGAGCCCACCACTACATTGACGGTGCCGCGAGCGATCCGGCTGCGGCTCTCCAGGCGCTCGGCGGCGCCAAGGTTATTCTGATAACGGCTTCGGGTGGCACGACAATCGCGACGACCTTCAAGGGTTTGCGTCCCGGCGGCGTCTCGATTGACGTCGGCGTGGGGCCTGAGCCGATCGAGATCTCGAGCATGGATCTGATTTTCGGAGAGCGCAAGCTCGCGGGCTCGCTGACGGGAAACGCGGCTACGGGAGAGGCCACGCTCCGGTTCAGTGCGCTGAGCGGCGTGACCGCAATGATCGAGACGATGCCACTCGAACAAGCGGCGGCCGCCTACGCGAAGATGATGGCCGGGCAGGCACGCTTCCGGATGGTGCTGGTCACAAGAAACGGCAAATAGAAACACTGGCCGGTCGAAGCAAAATATCCACTTTGCGGAGAAAGTTGCTCGCGAAACGAATGAAATTTTGGACATGAGCGAAGCGGGAAAAAACGCGAAGGAGATGAGCATGTCGTCGGAACCGAAGGCAGCAAAATTTCAAGCAGCATCCGTTCAATCTGCGAGCGAAGAGGCCCGCGCCGAGGATCTATTCAACAAACAGAAGGCTCACTTTGCGAGTGATGCGACCAAGAGCTACGAATGGAGAATCGATCAACTCGATCGCCTGATTCGCATGCTCAAGGACAACTACGAACGATTTCGCGACGCCTCGTGCAATGACTTCAAGACTGCGGTGCAGGAGAACGTCTTCGAGGTATCGGCGTCCATTGCAAGCACAGAATTCACGAAGTTACAGCTCCAGGAGTGGATGAAGCCAGTCGAAGCTCCGCTGCCAAAGTTCCTCGCCGCGTCGGGACACAAGGGCGTCGTGTACCGCGAGCCTTACGGCGTTGCGTTGATCATTTGTCCATTCAATGGGCCGCTCCTGCTCTCATTGCGTCCTGCGGTGGCCGCGCTGTCGGCGGGCAACCCTTGCATTTTGAAACTCTCCGAAGCACTGCCGGCGACGGACGAGTTGCTCTTGGAATTGATTCCAAAATATTTCGAACCCGAAGATCTTAGTGCCGTCGTTGGCGCGAAGGACATGGTTACGAAACTCCTAACCCTTCCTTTTGATTTCATATTCCTCACGGGTAGCGTAGGCGTAGGAAAAGTAGTCATGCGAGCGGCTGCCGAAAATCTTACTCCCGTGCTGCTGGAGTTGGGTGGACAGAACCCCGCGATCGTAGATGAGACCGCGAACATTCCCGACGCCGCGAAGAAGATTGTTTGGGGCGCAATGGCTTGGGGAGGACAGTGGTGCACTTCACCGGGGTATGCTGTGGTTCATGAGTCCATCGCGGAGCAGTTCGTGGCCGAATGTAAAAAGTCTGTCGTCGCGCTTTACGGCGCGGACCCGAAGAGCAACTCGGACTACTCGCGTGTCATCAGCCCCGCCGCAGTCGCCAGGCTCGCCTCACTGATCGATCCCCCAAAAGTCGTTTACGGCGGAAACTCCGACGCTCCGGCCCGTTATCTCGACCCGACCATCCTATACCCGATTTCCTGGTCTGACAAAATCATGCAAGATGAAATCTTCGGGCCGCTTTTGCCGATTCTCACGTACTCCGACCTTGGAATGCTGCTTGCAAAGATCAAGTCGTTGCCCAAACCCCTTGCCGGGTACGTGTTCAGCCGAAATCAGCAGGCGATCGATCGAGTGATGCAATCTCTTTCCTTCGGCGGGGGCGCCGTAAATCAGACCAATGTCTTCCTGTTCATTGAATCCATGCCTTACGGGGGAGTAGGAACCTCGGGTATAGGGAATTATTATGGGAAGTATGGCTTCGACTCGCTCACGCATGCCAAATCCGTCCTGATGTCTCCGCCTGACGTAGCCATCGATCATTTGTATCCGCCATACACCAAAGAAAAGGTGCTAGCGGTGAATCAATGGTTTGAGTACTAGAAGACGATCTTGCGCGGCCATCGTTGAGCGTCGCGATCCGCGTAGATCGATAGGAAACGGTCCGTGAACCTGTTGCGCGCTCTGTTTACGCGGAACCTCTTGATGTCAGGAGTGGCGATTGTCCGCTATATTCCTGGTGCGTTTCAGTTGAAGCCGGTGGACGGGTGTCTCTTCTTCACACAGGAGAAACGGCAGGAGTATCGTCGTCGTGTAGAGAGTTTGACGCCTAACTCGGCGCGCAAGTGGGGGACGATAGAGGTTGACCAGATGCTTCACCACCTCAACCTGGCGTGCGGAGGATCACTGGGTTTCTACAATCTCCCTGACGAAAGTTACCTGACTTCGCGTACGCTCTTTAAGTGAATTCTCGTGGATTGGTTTCCGGAGCTACCACTCGGGTTACGGCTTCCAGCGGGCTTCAAAATCCCGCATGCGCAGAGATTTGAGTTCGCCTACGAAAAGGCACAACTGCTGAATATCTTAGAGGCAGATTGGAACGCCAGAACCGCCGATGCCTGGAAGCCCCACCCGATGTTCGGCAAGATGACCGCCAGGGAGTGGGGCAAGCTCTTGCAAATTCACGTGGATTATCATTCGAGACAGTTCGCTGCCTAATGTGGTGTGCGGCATGAAGAACCTGATTCCTGGAGCGACCTAATGAACGATCGAATCACTATTGAGGGACGAGATGGCGCATTTGGCGCTTATATCGCGCGACCGAAGAGCTTGCCGGCTCCCGCCGTCGTAGTTTTGCACGAAGTGTTCGGAGTGAATGCCGACATTCGCAAGACCTGCGACGAACTGGCCGAACAAGGCTTCATTGCGGTAGCGCCCGACCTGTTCTGGCGTCAAGAGCCAGGGGTTGACCTCAGCGTCACCTCCGAGCCCGACTGGCAACACGGACTTCGGCTTAATCAGGCATATGACCGAGACGCCGGCGCACGTGATGTTAAGGACACCGCCAACACCGCGGCCAAGCTGCCGGGTTGCAGCGGCAAAGTTGCCGTGCTCGGCTACTGCCTCGGAGGACTGATGGCCTACCTGACCGCCGTTCGCTACGGCGTCGCTGCGGTAGTCGCTTATCACGGCGGTGACACTGAGAAATATCTGGGAGAAATTGATGGGCTGAAAGCGCCGGTGTTGATGCACCTGGCCGAGGAGGACGAATTCATTCCCAAGGCTGCGCAAGCTGAAATCAAAGCGGCGCTTGCCAAGAAGCCGAACACGACTGTCTACAGCTATCCAGGTCAGCATCACGCGTTCTCCCGGCACGACGGAGCGCACTACAACGCCGAAGCGGCAGCGCTCTCCAAAGTGCGGACAAGCGAGTTCCTGCATCAGTGTCTGAGGTGATCTTCGGTTGCCGCGCGCCCTTCGGGTTTTTGAAACCTGCAGGGCTGGTGCCAGCCAAATTTCGTTGCAAATCTCCAAGAGGTTCCATTCTCATGGTCCTTCGTCGAGCTTGCGCGCTGCTCGTCGTCTTTACTCTGTTCCCCGTCACTCCCGGTTTAATGGGTCGTATTGAGATTCGCCCGAAGTGACAGTTTTTTCATAATGGTGAATAGAAATGAAAGTAACTGCGAAATACGTTGGTGGTTCACCCGGGGCCTAGATGCTCTACATGTCGGCATGGCCCCTCCCTTTGAGGCTGGCTGCCCTGACCTGCCGCAGTTCTAAGCGCAAAAATGCGGAATTGGAACCCTACGCAACTCACTCAAAACAAACCACCGCGGTTGCTCCGGATCGACAAGAAACCCATGCCACGATGGGCGGCCAAATCAGGCTCACAGCGTATAATCCCCCGATGGCTTCTGACCTGGCCGAACACGCATCGCGTGAGAAAAATCTGGCGGCTCTGGCCTCGGTGGGCTCGGCTGTTCTGCTTGTCTCGCTGAAGATATTCCTAGTCGTGCGCACTGGCAGCTTGGGCGTTTTGTCGGAAGCACTGCATTCCATCCTGGATTTTGTGGCGGCGGTCATCACGTATCTTTCGGTGCGCGTCGCGGATAAACCCGCCGATGCCGACCACCTTTACGGCCACGGCAAAGTGGAAAGTTTTTCCGCGTTCGTCGAGACAGCGCTGCTGCTGTTCACCGCGGTGTACATCATCTGGGAAGCGTTTCAGCGCCTGCTCTTCCACACGGCGCACATCCGGCCCAGCCTGCAGGCGATCCTCATTTTGGGGCTGTGCATGTGCATTGATTTCATCCGCGCGCGCGGTTTGAATCGCGTCGCCAAAAAATATCCCAGCGAAGCGCTGGAAGCAGATGCGCTGCATTTTTCCACCGACGTGTGGAGCACCTTCGTCGTCATTCTGGGCATTACCGGCGCGTGGCTCGGCGCGCGTTACGGGATTCCTTGGCTGGACATGCTGGATGCCGTCGCAGCGCTAGCCGTGGCCGGCGTAATTATCTGGATCGGCTCGCGCCTGGGCAAACGCACCGCCGATGCGCTGCTGGACGTTGCGCCGCGTGGCTTGCGCGAACGCATCGAATCCGCCGTGGACCAGACCGAAGGCGTGCTGCAGTCCGAGCGCGTGCGCGTGCGCCGCTCCGGCCAGCGCTATTTCGTGGACGTGACCATCAGCGTTCCGCGCACCGCGAGCCTGGAGCAAGCGCACTCCGCCAGCAACGCCGTGGAAAAGCGTATCGCGCAGATTGTGCCGGCGGATGTGGTGGTGCACGTCGAGCCGCGCGCCAAGAACGACGAAAATTTGTTCGAAACCATTCGCGCCATTGCGCAAAGGCGCGGCCTCGCTGTGCACGAACTTTCCGCGCACCAGTTCGATCATCGCCTGTTCATTGAGCTGCATCTGGAAGTGGACGAAGGCGCCAGCCTAAGCGAAGCGCATCGCCGCGCGTCCGAACTCGAGGAAGACATCCTGAAGGAAACCGATCCGCGCGCGCTGGTGAATATCCACATCGAGCCGCTCGGCGTGAAAATTGGAGGCGGAGAGGAGATGAAGGAACTTTCTCGGACCGTTCAGGAATTTCTGAATTCACTGCAATCCGAATATCACGAGCTGACCGACTGCCACGAAGTCCACGTCCGCAGCGTGGATCACAAAATCCTGGTCTCCTGCCACTGCGCCATGGATGGCAGCCTCCCGATCACCGAAGTCCACGACATCACCGCCGCTCTGGAAGACCGCGTGAAAGAACGCTTCCCCCAAATTTTCCGCCTGACAATTCACCCCGAGCCAGTGGAGGAGAGCTAACGGAGCAGGAGTTCCGTCGTCTGCGGCGACGAGTTGCCTTGGTTCCGCCTCCATCGAATTAATCCAATTACGCAGAATGATGCCCATAAAAGTCCGATTATTCCGATATTCATCCCTCCAGGTTCAAAGGCTATGAACGCTCCAAGAATACCAATGGACGCCGCGATTGCTATCGCAACAGAATTCAGAATTCGCTTCCGTTTGCTGAATACACGGTTCGCCGAAGCCAATCGATAACCCATCTGTCCTTCCAGCAACCAGCCAATCCAGTACCATTGCAGAAAGCCGCCGAGCGCGACGACCGCTGTGCAGAGGAATCCAATCTCCCGGCCATAAATCGGATAAGCCTGACTAAGATAAACTCCCGAAATCAATATCGGCGCGGCCGCCGCGATGGCCGGTAAATACATTGAATTGACGATTTCCGCAGCGAGTGGTGGCGAGACAAAATCTAGTTCTCCCCATCCAACGCCATCTTCACCTGTGTCTCTATCGCGTGCAGCGAGCCAGCTCGGGACATATAGCACCAGCACAGCCAGGGCAAAGGTTGCGACCGGGAAAATGTATCGGAATGGTATCCGTCTCATTCTGAAGCGATCCGCCTCTTGTGTCGGTTAGACACCGAGACAGCAGTCGGAGTTCCCAGGTTGTCAATGCGAAAGAGTTTGCGCAGAACCACCAGACCAAACTTGCGCCGCTAGCGCGATGACCGCAGGAAAACATTCCAGCACGTAGCGCGGCTCCGGCGTTTCCACGAACTTCACGAAGAATAGCGTCCGCACCAAACAGAACAGAATCAGCAGCGCCCATCCGGGACGTCGCCGCGCCAGCCACGCACCAGCCAGCGCCAGCGCGATATAAATGACGTTCACAACGCTCAATCCTAGCGTCACCAGAAAATCTGGCCGGTCGTCCTGCCACTCTTCGCGCAGCGGCCACAGATGGCCTGACGAAGGCAGCAACTCGACGCGAGGTGTGAACCACAGCGTCAAGGTGCGCAGCAGCGGAACCTTCACATACGTCCGCAGCGGATGCCGCTCCGTGCGTTCGCGCGCGATCTCTCGGAATTCCTGGTCCAGCGGTGGATCGATCGTCAGCGCTTCGTTGTATTCATCGAGCAAATCCGCCATGCGCTCCTTCTCGTCTTGCGAATCAAACGCATACGCGGGAAGCTCGGCAATCGCGATCTCTTCTTCGTTCACTTTCCACTGCGTCAGGTAAACGTCGCGAAAGCGCCACATCCAAGTGTTCGTCCAGGCCGTAAATCCCAGTGGAGTGTATTCACCTGGTAATTCGCTGTAGCGCGGCGCAAGGAACTGCACATCGTGCAACGTGTTCCAATTGCGCGCAGCCCACGGCACGAGCGGAATCAGCAGGCCCAACCCCATCAGCAGGCCCGCGCGCACCAGCTTCATCCAATCCTCCGGCCGCCACCACTTCGCCACCAGCACCAACCCCGCCGCGAACAGCACCAGCGGAGTTTCCGGCCGCACCAACGTGCCAAATCCCACTACGATTCCGGCAAGCAGCCACGGATTCGCGAGAAACGCCGCAGCGCGCGCGACATGCTCGCGGCCAACATCCGTCTGCAGCAACACCAGAATCGCGAGCGCCGTCAGAAAGATCACCAGCGTTTCGGTGAGCACCACTGCGGTGTAATTCGCCGTGAACGGGCACAGCGCCGCCAGCCACAATCCCGCCAGCGCCACTCGCCGTCGCGAAGTTTCCGGCGCCAGCCGCGCGGCAATCAGCGCGATCACGAAGCACGTCGCCAGATCGACCACCACCTGCGCCAGCATCGCAGCCCGCGGCGATTGCCCGGCCACTGCAAACACCGCGGCCAGAAACGCCGGATACCCCGGGACGCGCATGTCCACCGGCGTAAGCAGGCCATGCACCGCAAACCCGTACACGCCGTTCTTCAGCCAATTCCACGCCAACTCGATGTAAAATGGAGCGTCGCCCGTATCGGTTACCGGAAATTTCAGTACCAGGTAAACCCGCAGTGCCAGTCCAGCACATACCGCAGCGACGAGGTTTGCGCGCATCTTATTGCTTGGAGTCATTGACACCGTCTCAAGGGACAGCTAGCTTGGATTGTCTGAATGCCTGAACGCAAGCCCATTTTCTACGATCAGGAACGTCGCCGCTGGCGCCGCACGAGGCGCGTGCTGGAAATCACGGGCGGACTTTTCACGCTCATCCTGGTTGTCTTCGTCGTAAACGTCTTTCGCAAGCCGGAGCTGCCGGACATTCTTTCCGCCGCCACGCACTGGAATATTCACGCCCTGCCCGCGAAGCTGAGGCTCAAGACCGTGGCGCCCAAGACCGCGACACGCGGGCGCAAACACAAAGTAGCCGCGTTGGGCAAGCTTCCGCAAAATTACGATCCGCTGCGCGCAGCGTTCTACGTGGCCGACGATCCCACCAGCCTCGCTTCGCTGAAGCTGCATTACCACGATATTGATTTGCTGATCCCCGAAGCGCTGCACGCCTCTTCGGCGGACGGTCGCCTGGATATCGAGCAGGACCCCAAACTTTTGACCTGGATGCAGACCGGCCCAATCGAACTGCCGATCATGTCCATGGTCAACAACTACGACGGGAAAAACTGGGTCATCAAGGAAATGGCCGAAATGCTGGCGAATCCGGCGGCGCGCGAACGCTTGTCGAAGTCGCTCGCGGATTTCGCCAGCGCACAGCACCAGTCCGGAATCGTGGTGGATTTCGAACTGGTGCCGCAAAGCAGTCAGCCCGATTTCGCGCGCTTTATCCATGATCTGGCAACCGCGATGCACGCCACGAACTTGAAGCTAATGGTCGCGCTCCCCGCCGCGGATTGGACCTACGACTACAAGTACTTAGCAGCACAGGCCGATGCCATTATCTTGATGAACTACGACCTGCATTACCCGACCTCGGACGCCGGGCCGATCGCGCCGCAGGATTTCTTTGAACGCAATATCGAAAACATCGTGAAGATTGTTCCCGCGGACAAAATCGTAATGGGCATCGCAAACTACGGCTACGACTGGCCGGCGAAATCCCAAAAAGTTCCGCACCCCATCGCGCAACCTCTTACGTTCCAGCAGGGAATTATCACTGCGGTCGAATCGGAATCAGACGTTACCTTTGATCCCGACTCGCTGAACCCGCACTACTCCTACGAAGACGAACAGAACCAGGTGCACAACGTCTGGATGCTCGATGGCGTCACTGCTTATAATGAACTGCGCGCCGCTGAGCGCGCCGGCGTGCGCGGCACGGCCCTATGGCGGTTGGGCATGGAAGATCCTTCCATCTGGTCCATCTGGGATGCCACGCATTCCACCGATGCGATTCGCGCAAAACTCGAGGAAGTTCCACCCGGTTACGATTTGATTCTGGAAGGCGCGGGAGATATCTGGCGCATCACCGCGACGCCGCAAAGCGGCCGCCGCACATTTGATTACGACGCTGCGAGCGACGTGTTCGATGACGAGTCCTACCAGAGCTACCCGCTTTCGTGGCGCGTCGAGCAGATGGGCGCGGCCCCGCACAAAGTCGCGCTGACGTTCGACGACGGCCCTGACGAGACCTGGACGCCGAAAATTCTCGACATCCTGGAACAGAAACATGCGCCCGCGGCGTTTTTCGCCATCGGCGAATCCGCGAATCAATATCCGCAGCTGGTAAGGCGCGCCTACCAGCAAGGCAATGAAATCGGCAATCACACTTTCACGCATCCGGATTTCGAAACCATTTCGAAATCGCAGCTGCAGATCGAACTGAACCTGACCGAGTTGCTGATCGAAAGTAACCTAGGCGTGAAGACGCTGCTCTTCCGTCCGCCGTACGGCATTGACCACTTGCCTGAAACGGCCAGCGAAATTCAGATGCTACCGATTCCGCAGGCCATGGGTTACATCATCGTCGGCGCGCAGATTGACCCGCACGATTGGGGCGAACCGAATGGCGGCGCCCCGCCCACGACAGATCTAATCGTGCAGCGCGTGCTGCACGATGCGACGCTCGGCCGCGGCAACATTATCCTGATGCACGATGGCGGCGGAAATCGCGCCAACACCGTCGCCGCGCTGCCGCAGATCATTGACGGGCTGCGCGCCAAAGGCTACGACTTCGTTTCCGTTTCCGACCTGCTGGGGCAGACGCGCGCGCAGGTGATGCCGCCGCTTTCGCACCAGGAGTGGCTGCTGGTTCGCGCCGACGCTTTTATTTTTGAAGTGTTCCGCTGGTTCCGCACCGGAATTGCATTCATTTTCATGGCCGGGATTCTGCTGGTCAGTGGACGGGCGTTGATCATCGGCTTGCTGGCGCTCATCGAAAAATTGCGACCGGCGCCCGCCGACCATCCGGAGTACAAACCCAACGTCACGGTTTTGATTCCGGCGTACAACGAAGAAGCCGCTATCGTCAATACGGTGCAGTCGGCGCTCGCGTGCGATTATCCCAAGCTCGAAATTCTGGTGGTGAATGATGGTTCCACGGATCGTACCGCCGAGCTTGTGAACGCAAATTTCTCGCGCGAACCCCGGGTACGTCTCATCAGCCAGCCCAATCGCGGCAAGCCTGCGGCGCTGAATCATGGCCTCGCCGAAGCGACCGGCGAAATTATTGTCTCGATTGATGGCGATACGATCGTTGACCCCGAAGCAATTCCGCGCCTGGTGCGCCATTTCGCGGATCCCAAAGTGGGTGCGGTGGCCGGTAACGTGAAAGTGGTGAACCGCAATCGCTGGCTCACTCGCTGGCAGGCTCTGGAATACATCACCAGCCAGAACCTGGAAAAGCGCGCGTTCGATCTGCTGAATTGCATTCCAGTAGTGCCCGGCGCAGTCGGCGCATGGCGCACGGAATTGCTCCGCGCGAACTATGGATTTTCCGGCGACACGGTAGCCGAGGATACCGACCTGACGCTCACGATCCGCCGCAACGGCTGGAAAATTCTCTACGATGAAGACGCCATCGGCCGCACCGAAGTCCCCGAAACTGTCGAGGCACTGATTCGCCAGCGCTTCCGCTGGACGTTTGGCACCATGCAGGCCGTGTGGAAGCATCGCGACGCGGTGGGCAAGCCGCGCTACGGCACGCTGGGCTGGATCGCCATCCCCAATATCGTGATGTTTCAGATTATTTTGCCCCTCGTCTCTCCGTTGATTGATCTGCTGTTCCTGCTTTCGATCGCGCTGTGGGGCCTGGCGCAGTTGCGCATCGCGCAGCTGCCGCAATTGTGGACGCTCCAAGACGTCGAGCGTTCGTTGATTTTCTTTGCGCTCTTCATGCTGATTGACTTGTTCACTTGCGTGGTGGCTTTCGCGCTGGAGAGGCACGAGGATTGGACTTTGCTCGCGCCGCTAATCCTGCAGCGCTTTTACTACCGGCAAATGATGTACGTGGTTTTGTTCCGCGCGTTGAAGGAAGCGGTTCAGGGAAGGCCGGTGGGATGGCGCGGTGTCGAGCAGCATCCTCCCGTGCCCGTGCCAGCGGCGTCCAGTGTGAAACGCGAAGCCTGAAGTAAAAAGCAGGAAGCAGAAAACTTCGAATCGTCCGCTCGGTCGCCGTTGCATTTTCCACTACAGCTCTAGTGGCAATCCTCTAAGGCGAATACCCGATGGCAAGATTTCTTTCGGCGTCGTACTGTTTTTGTCGGACGCCGGCATAAGCACTGCCAAGAACGTTCGATGCCGGTAAATGAATTTGTAATCCGAACGAAGTGCCTTAATCGAATAGGAGGAAGCAGAGCTCATGCAAAATTGCTTGAAGATTGGAAGCACGGTTAAGCTAGCGACCGCGATCGCGGCATTGGCCGGTTTTCTCGCGTTGTCGTCCACGCCCGTCCGCGCGGACGACTGCCAGAAAAATACCGAGAAAATTGACCACAACCTGCACGAAGCCATTGCGAAGCATGGCCCGGAAAGCAAGGAAGCCGCTCACTGGCGCGACGAATTGGCGGCGCAACGCGAGCGCTGCTGGAATGCCGAACACAAATGGTGGGACGAAGATGCGCACAAGTGGCGCACGGAGCACGACTGGGACGCGCACGACCACGATCACTAAATTGCGCGCGTGAAGTATCGCCGTTGGGCTGCGCCGCTTTCTGCGGAGAGCGCCGTAGCCCCGGCTCCGCTCGGACTGTTCCGCAGCCGCTTGTGTAGGCCACGGAAATCGCAGCAGGCAATCTGCATCAGCGCAGTAACCAGTTTGCACCCGCCGACTAGGCGCCCTCCGGCACAAAAGTTTTGCGGAAACCGCCAGCTCTCTGCTAACATTCGACGTGTTGATGGGCTGCATCCCGAATTCCAGGAGCGGCACCGGAGGACCAAATGAGTGTTGCACCGCGTGCGGGCAACGGTAAAGTTACCGTGCCTGACATATTCTCCCGCAAGACACGTTCCCTCGCAGGCCATTTCGAAACCAAGCAGAAAATCACCTGCCTCACGGCTTACGACTATTCCACTGCGCTGCTTCTCGATGACGCCGGCGTGGATATTATTCTGGTCGGCGATTCGCTGGGCATGGTCGTCCTCGGTTACGAGAACACGCTGCCCGTGACGCTCGATGAAATGGTGCATCACACGCGCGCGGTGCGGCGCGGCACACGACGCGCGTTGCTTGTCGCCGATATGTCTTACGGCAGCTTTCACGTTTCACTCGATGAATCCGTGCGCAACGCAGTGCGGCTGGTGAAGGAAGGCGGCGCCGAAGCCGTGAAAGTCGAAGGTGGCGAGCGGCGTATTGAATTGATCGCTCGCCTGGTCGAATCGGAAATTCCGGTGATGGGTCACGTCGGCCTCACGCCGCAATCCATTCACGCGCTGGGTGGGTTTCATGTGCAGGGCAAGACGGCCGACGCCGTGCGCCAGCTCGAACGCGACGCGCGCGCCGTCGAAGCCGCCGGTGCGTTCTCCGTAGTGTTGGAATCCGTGCCGTGCGACCTCGCCGCGCGTATTACCGAGAAGCTTCACATCCCCACCATCGGCATCGGCGCCGGCCCTGATTGCGACGGCCAGGTGCTGGTGTTCCACGATCTGGTGGGCCTCACACCGGGGCACAAACCGAAATTCGCGCGCCAATACGTGAACTTGGCCGCGGAAATTTCTCGCGCGGTTACCAGTTATTGTGACGACGTCCGCCACGGCGATTTTCCATCGGACGCAGAATCGTTTCACTCGCCTGCGCAGGTGCGCGAACAGTTGTTGACGCGCCAGCGAACCTGACGCGAGCCGCGCGCCGCCCGGCGCCACGTCAATTTGTCCGGAGGGCTTGCCTTGAACGCGGAAGATTTTCGCTTGCTGTACGATTACAACTCCTGGGCCAACCATCGCACGCTCGACGCCTGCGCGGCACTCGGCCCCGAGCAATTCACGCGCGATATGGGCTCCAGCTTTCGCTCCGTGCGCGACACGCTGGTACACCTGATGCTGGTGGAATGGCTGTGGCTGGAGCGCTGGCACGGCCGCTCGCCGAATTCCTTCGCACCTAGCACGGATTTTCCGACTGTGGAATCCGTGCGCGCCCGTTGGGCGGAAATTGATGGCGACTTGCGGGATTACATCGCGTCGCTCACGCCCGAAGACGTGCAGCGCGTCGTGCATCACACGACGACCGCCGGCGTGCCGCAAGCGGCGCCGCTCTGGCAGATGTTGCAGCACCTGGCTAACCATGGCACGTACCATCGCGGCCAGATCACGACTCTGCTGCGGCAGTTGGGCGCGAAGGCCACCGGCACGGACTTGATTATGTTTTATCGCGAGCGCGCCGCGCAGGCGAGCGCCAAAGCATGACGCACGCGCACTGCCGCTCGCGGAAATCTCGTCTGCATTTCACTTGAGCGTCTGCCTCCGCCTACTCCCATGGAAACTATCCACACCATCGAATGGATGAAGCAAATCGCGCACGATGCCGGCGTGCACGAACGCATTCTCGGCCTCGTTCCCACGATGGGCGCGCTGCACGAAGGTCATTTTTCGCTGATTCGCGCCGCGCAACGCGAATGCGCACAGGTAGTGGTGTCGCTCTTCGTCAATCCCAAACAATTCGCACTCGCAGAGGATCTCAATAAATACCCGCGCACGCTGGAAGCAGACCGCGCCGCGCTGGAAGCACTGGGCGTTGATTTTCTTTTTGCGCCGTCGCCTCAAGATATGTATCCCCCGGGTTTTCGTACGTCTGTGCTCGTGGAGGGTTTGAGCGAAAAACTCGAAGGCCGTTCGCGCCCCGGCCATTTTCGCGGTGTCACTACGGTAGTGCTGAAGCTTTTCGAAATCGTGCAGCCCCGCTTCGCTTATTTCGGCCGTAAAGATGCGCAGCAGGCGCGTCTGATTCGGCAAATGTCCGCGGACTTGAACCTCGATACCGCCGTAGTTGTCTGCCCGATCGTGCGCGAAGCCGACGGCCTGGCACTTTCTTCGCGCAATGTATATCTCAAGGCGGAGGATCGCCGCGCGGCCACAGTGCTCTCTCTCTCGCTCGCAGCGGTGCACGACGAAATCGCCAAGGGCGAACGCGATACCAGCCGTTTGCTGGCCACACTGCGCCGCATGCTAGCAGCAGAACCGCGCGTCACACTCGACTACGCCGAAATTGTAGATAACGAAACGCTCGAGCCGGTCGCGACCCTGCGCGGCACATGCTACGTCCTGCTAGCCGCCAAAGTCGGCGAGACGCGATTAATTGACAACGCACTGATCGAAGCAGAAGGCCATTCCCTCCGCGTTACGCTCTAGCGAAATCCACGTAAAGCGCAGCACGCCAGTTTCCTCCAGCCGCGCGTGTCGGCCACTGACAAAAATCTTGATACGAATCCGTGGCGTCGAGTATTCAATTACAAATACTTCCAGCGCCGAAGCTGGAAAGGAGCAAATTCATGCGCACTGTCACCTATGGCGGAGCCGTCAGCTTGTATGGATTTCTGGCTGGTGTGGACGGTTCGATCGATTGGTTGCACTTCAGCAAGGACGTGCAGCAAGTGATAACGGACTACTGGAAGGACGTTGACACGATCCTGATGGGCCGAAAAACCTATGCAGTCTGGGCCGGACAGAAATCAGGGAAAACCAAGAACGGCAAACGCAAGGAGCCGGCTATGCGCACCTATGTGTTCTCTCGCACGCTCAAGAGCATTGACGAGCCGGAATTGAACTGGTGGCGGAAGACGCTGTCGAGTTTGTCCGAGATCTTAAGCGAGCGCCGGGCAAGGACATCTGCCTGATGGGCGGAGGGGAACTCGCACAGTCGCTCTTGGCGGCGGGCCTGGTGGATCGAATCGGCCTGAACATTCATCCAGTCCTGCTCGGCTCAGGGATTCCCACTTTCCGCGATAGCGGACATCGAGTGAATCTGATACTCACGGAGAATCGGCTGCTCGAAGGTGGTTGTATCCTCGCAAACTACAAAGTCCTGCACAGCGACTAATCTCTGCGTAGTTGCGTTTCGGGCCGCAGCGTAACGAAATGAAACTTCGCGTCGCCAGTTTCTCGGTCACTGCCGCGCATTCCACGCGCGATTGCGATTGACATGCACGAGCGCTGGCGCTCGTGTGCGCTGCGCGTCGTACGTTGCAGGCGTGATTTCTGTTTCGAGTTTCTCCGGCCTCTTGGACCGCCCCTCATCAGCTAGTTTTTGAGAAGTTTCTCGACCACAAGCACGACCACAACTCATTTCACACGGAGGAAAAGCATGCGGAAGAGGACTTGCATTGTCTTGGTTTTCGCTTTCGCACTTGCACTGGGCTCAGCCTTGATTGCCACACCGACAGGGGCGCAGGACCAGACCTATTACACGTACGTTTCAGAATGGAATGTCCCGCGCGGCCAATGGGCGGCGTTTGAAAAGGAGCGCGACCAACAGAACTCTGCTTTGCAGCATCTCGTCGCGGACGGCACCGTCGTTGCCTGGGGCAGCGACGCGAATTACGTACAGACCGAAGACGGCTATACGCATGAAGATTTCTTCATCGCCACCAGCCGCGCCGGAATACTGAAGGCGCTTGAGACGCTGCGTCCGCCCGCGACCGGTGGCAGTTACACCTCCGTCACCGAGCACAAGGATCTGTTCTTGCACACGATCGTGCACGGCGGGAAGACGTCTTCTGCGACGTCCGGTTACGTTCGCGTGGGAAGTTGGATGGCCAAGCCGGGCGAGAGAGACGCGTTTGTAGACCACATCAAGAAGTACATTTTGCCGATGCTCGACGCGGACATCGCCGACGGCACCGTATGGATGTACAACTTCGACACCGAGGACATTCACACCGATCCGCAAGGTTCCTACACTCTCGCAGTCGTGTCTCCGAGCGGCGAAACGATGGACCGCGCTTACGCCCGATTGGCAGCCACGATGAAAGAGAACCCCGCGGTGGGAGAGGTGATTTCGAACGTCACGGTAAGCGAGGCGCATCGCGACTACCTCGGTAAAATCTCGGCCTACCAACACAAATAATCGCGACAGCGTGACGACGAGCGTTCTTCGGGGAGGGCCGTTGCTCTCCCCGAAGAATTATTCCGCGCGCATTGCCTTCAACACTTCGGTAGCGTGCCCCTTAGGCGTCACTTTGTCCCAGATGGCGCGGATTACTCCGTCGGGACCGATCCAGTACGTCATCCGCACGATCCCCAGAAACGATTTTCCTAAGAAACTCTTCATGCGCCGTGCACCGTACGGCTCAATCACTTCGAATTCCGTGTCGGCCAGCAGCGGAAAAGTCAGCTTGTGCTTTACCTTGAATTTTTTCTGCGATTCCACGGAATCGCCGCTGCAGCCGACGATCGCGGTGTTGAGTTCCGCGAATTGCTTTAGGGCGTCTCGGAACTCGGACGCTTCGTTGATTCAACCCGGAGTATTTGCTTTCGGATAAAAATAGAGGATCAGGTTTTTGTTGTGATAGTCCCGCAACGACACCGGCGCGCCGCTGTCGTCGGTGACCATGAATTGGGGAGCCTTGTCGCCTACTTTGAGCATCTGGATTCTCCGCGCCGAGAGCGACGCAAGGCTCCCGCAGCACGCGCTGCCGAATTTCGTTTACGATTTACTCGATGGTGCGGCTTCCGATGCAGCGTCGTCGCGGTTCGCGTTCGGTTCGTCGCCGCGCAGCGCTGCCAGCACTTCGGCTGAGTGTCCCCGTGGGACTACGCCGTTCCAAATCTTCACAATCTTGCCTTCCGGCCCGATCCAGAAAGTGGTGCGCACGATTCCCATGAACGTCTTGCCCAGAAAGCTTTTCATGCGCCGCGCGCCGTACGCTTCGATCATTTCGAATTCGGTGTCCGCCAGCAGCGGGAAGTTCAAATTCAGCTTCTTGCTGAATTTCGATTGCGCCTCCACGTCGTCCGCGCTTACACCCGCAATCTCCGCGTTTTGTGCCTGGAAATCGGCGATCATGTTGCGGAAGCCGTTCGCTTCATGAATGCAACCCGGCGTATTCGCCTTCGGATAAAAATACAGAATCAGATTCTTCCCGCTGTAGTCGGCGAGCGTCACTTTTCGCCCGTCGTCCGCCAGCACTTCAAAATGCGGTGCCAGATCGCCTTCCTTCAGCACGATGTTTCTCCTTCCGGCCCTCAAAATGCCGCTACGCCACGCGGGTGCGCCGCGGCCTCTACGCCTCCGCCAGCACGCGTTTCAGAACTTCGTTCACGATTTGCGGGTTGGCCTGCCCGCGCGTTTCCTTCATCACCTGGCCCACAAAAAATTTAAATACTCCTTCACTGCCAGCCCGATATTTCGCCAAATTGTCCGGGCTCTTCGCGATCACCGCGCGCGCAATCGTTTCAATCGCGCCGGTATCGGAAATCTGCGCCATGCCTTCGGACGCAATAATGTCCGCGGCTTGTTTGCCGGTGTCGAACATGGTGCTAAACACTTTTTTGCCGCTCGCTGCCGTAATTTCGCCGCGCTCCATGATCGCCAGCAATTCCGCCAGCGCCGCCGGAGCCACCGAACAGTCCGCGATTTCCTTCCCGGCATCCTTCAACCGCCGCAGCAGTTCCACGGAAATCCAGCTCGCCGCGGCGCGTGCCGGAGCGCCCGCCAGCGCCACAGCTTCGAAATAATCGGCCAGCGCGCGCGTGGCCGTCAGCACGCCAGCGTCGTACTCGGCGATTCCATATTCGCCGACGAACCGCGCGCGCTTGGCGTCGGGCAATTCTGGCATCGCAGCCCGTACCTGCTGCGCCAGCGCCGCCGAAGCCGTCAGGGGCAGCAAATCCGGATCTGGAAAGTAGCGGTAGTCGTGCGCGAATTCCTTCGAACGCATCGCCTCCGTGCGTCCGCCGGCCACATTCCACAGCCGCGTTTCCTGCGTGACAGTGCCGCCCGCCTCGATCACTCCGATCTGTCGCTCGATTTCATATTCCAGCGCGTGCGCCAGATAGCGGAACGAATTCAGGTTCTTCGCCTCCACCTTCGTTCCGAATTTCGGCGCGCCACGCAGACGCACGCTCACGTTGGCGTCGCAGCGCAGCGAGCCTTCTTCCATGTTGCAATCGCTCACTTCCGTATACTCCAGCACCTGCTTCAAGGTCGTCAAATATGAATACGCTTCCGCGGGCGTTCGTATATCAGGCTCGGAAACAATTTCTATCAGCGGGGTGCCGCAGCGGTTGTAATCAATGTAGCTCCAGCGGTCAGAATCCGCGAAGCCTTCGTGCAGGTTCTTCGCCGCATCTTCCTCCATGTGCACCCGTGTGATGCCGATACGCTTGGCCGCGCCGTCCGCTTCAATTTCGAGCGAGCCCGCTAAAGCCAGCGGAAGCTCGTACTGTGAAATTTGGTAGCCCTTCGGTAGGTCAGGATAAAAATAATTTTTGCGCGCGAAGACGGACCGCTCCTGAATCTTGCATTCGAGGGACAGCGCCGCGCGAATCGCAAGTTCTCGCGCACGGCGATTCAGCACCGGCAGCGCTCCCGGCAATCCCAGACACACCGGACAAGTATTGGAATTCGGCGCGTCGCCAAAGCGCGTCGAGCAGCCGCAGAACGCTTTCGTGCGCGTCTTCAGCTGCGCGTGCACTTCCAGCCCGATCACAGCTTCGTACTTGGCCATAATCTCGGGTGTCACGCGATTTGCTTCCTGAGTGTCTCGGGTCATGTTCTGCCGTGCGCAGTGCGGCACGCGGGGTGCCGCGAACCCAGAATTATAGCATCGGCATCGGCGAATGTTGAGAAACACGCCAGCCGCCAGCGGGAAGCCTCAGAGCGAACGGCTAGGCGCACCGCGTGAAAGCAACGCGACGGGCCGGGTCCGTCCAAGATTCGCAGTTTGCTATTTATTCCTCGTGGCGGCCGCTCGGAGGGATATCCAGCTTGACTCCTGCCATGAAATTCAAGCGCAAGGACGGAAAACCAAAGGCCTCCTCATATTTCTGGTTCAGGAAGTTATTGAGCCGCCCGTAGATTGCAATGCCCTTGGGCAGACCGTAGGCGAAGCCCGCGTTCAGCAATTCATATCCGGGGTTGCGGAACAGGCACTGATAAGGGCTGCCGGTTATGGGATTTATCGTGTCGCAAGCAAAAGTCCCATCGTTTGGCTCGACATCGAGTACCGCGCCGCGAATTGTTCCGTTCATGTTGAGCATTAACCGCTTCTTCGTCCACGTCGCGTTGAATCCAGCCGCGTTGCGCGGGCGGCGAAGCAGCGGTTCTCCCACCGAGAAGGGATCCATCGGCTCCGTAAAGCCGTCAAGCGCCAGGATCGCGGTGTTCATCCACGTGTACGAGCCTGAAAACTCGAGCGACTGAATCGGATGGATGCGAATCGTCGTTTCCAGGCCCCAGGCTCGCGATTTCCCGATGTTCTCTGAATCGAAATTGCTGGGCAAGTTGCCGGTGGAAACGATCTGATCCTTGAATTTGTTATAGAAGTAAGTCACGTCCAGAACCGCGTGGTCGTGCGCCATGCGTTGCTCGACGCCCGCATCGTAGCTGATGCTTTGCTCGGGCTTGAGCGCCGGATTATTTGTAAACGCAAGTTGAAATCCGTTCGGCGCGCGAAAGCCAGTTCCAAAACTGGCGTGCAGCCTTGTCGCGCCGAAAAAGCCATCGCCATCTCTCTCCCGCGCCATATATGCTGCGGAAATCCGCGGCGTGACTTTGGCAAGGGTGTTCGCAGGAATCCCGGGCTGGCCTGCGTCATTATTGAGCGGAACGGAACCGGTTTGCAGGTCGTCCACGCGCACTCCCAGATTGATGAACCAGCGATCGGAGGGTGTCCAGCGGTTTTCCGCGAAGAACGCATAGCTGTTGCGTCCGAGCAGAAACGGCGAATCGCCGGCCCCTTCGACGAACAAATTCTTGTATGTGTCGCGGTCATATTCGAAGCCAGCCACGAGCGTGTCTTTTGACGAAACCGCGATCTCGCTCCTGGTATTGGCGACAATCCGCAAATTGTTCGTGAATGAGTTCCCCTCTAACGGCGAGATGAACGTGATTCGGTCCGTCGAAACACTGACTGTGGTGACCTGCTGGAAGCGCGATGAGAACTGCTCAACTTCCTGCGCCTGGTAACCGAAGAGATTCTGATTCTGGTGCGTCGACGGATCGAGGCCCGGAAATAGGCCATCCGGGTCCGAACCATACGGCCCCGGAAGTCCGGCGAGGCCGGCGTAACCGAAAAAGTTTGCGTTGAATTTACGACGCGGCGAGCGCGAGTATCCCAGGCTCACCGTCGATGTCTGACCGCGGTAAGCATCATTCGGAACTTGGCCGTTGGTTTGCAGCCGCGAAAGGCTGTACGCCCAGCTGAATCCCTTGTTCAGTCCCGCACCGGTAGTAGCCAGTCGCCATGTATACAAGCTGCCGCCTTCGCCCAAAAATGTAAAATGCGGCGGCCCATGTCCGTGAATCGTTTCCAGGTTAATCACCCCGGCCACTGCATTTGACCCGTAAAGCGCGCTCTCCGGCCCGCGTATCACTTCAATTTGCTCCACTCCTTCCGCGGGCAGTGGCGATAGATCGAACGCGCCGCCGAAATCGTTCATTTCAATTCCATCAATCATCACCAGGTTGTAGTCCGAATCTCCGCCGCGAATGAAGGCGCTAGTAATCGTTCCGCGGCCTCCGGACTGATTGATTTCGACGCCGGGCAGGCCGCGCAGCACGTCTGAAGCAATCTGCGCGCCGCGATCCTCAATTTCGTCCGCGGAGATCAGGCTTACCGAGGACGCAATCTGTGACGTGAGCGCACCGCCCGGCGCGGCCGAGACGACGACCTTGTCGCGCAAGGCGCTCAATTGCAAATGGAGATCGCTGACGCATTTTTCAGCGGCCGCCAAGTCAATATCCACGGGCAATTGATCGAGTCCCGAAATCGTGGCCACGATTTGGTATTTTCCTCCGCGCAAGCGCGCAAAACTGTATTGGCCTTGCGCATTTGTGTCGCGCGTTTCCAGTTGGGACATCGCGTAGAGCAGCGTGACGTGCGCTCCGGGCACGGGTTGCCCGGCAGGATCAAGAACGGTTCCGGAAATTGACGCGTCCTGCTGATCGTGCGCGGAACCACCTGCGGAAGTAGCAGGAGTTTGTGCATGGGCGCTGCAGGTCAAAAATAAAGGAAGCAAAATACAAAGCGGTGATGCGTAGTCTCATTTTTCCCCCTCTCCCTCTCGCGCGGGAGTTGAAGGTTGTCCAAACGACGCACGCGCCTCCTCAGGCGCTTGCGTATCCGGATTGAGACTCCGCCGGTCTCCTGGCTCGGCGGCTCGGCCCGATTTCTTCGCTATACACGAAGATGAAATCGCGGCAGCAGCGCGGCCTTCCCATCTTCCGCTCAGAATCGCAAGCTGGATGCGATTCGTTGCTTCAGACAGTGGTGCGCGCTGAAAAATTCCGCCTTACAGTCG
This sequence comes from uncultured Acidobacteriota bacterium, assembly GCA_963790855.1. Classification (GTDB taxonomy): domain Bacteria; phylum Acidobacteriota; class Terriglobia; order Acidiferrales; family UBA7541; genus Palsa-295. Next base: position 236,214 of record CAWBPZ010000010.1, on the reverse strand, counting down.
CGCGGCGGCGACGGTTTTTCACCGTCTTCCCGTGCGCGGAGTCTCGGGTGATTGTGTACAGCGCGGTGAATTTCTCACGCACGCCGCTTGTTGCAATAAAACTAATGACTGCCGCGCAGAATCACACGCGGACGCCCGCTCGAGCGCATCTCCACTTCCAACGGCGCTTCGAATACTTCTTCCAACACTTCTTGCTGATACACCTCCGCGGGGTCTCCGCTGCGGAGGCACTTGCCTTTATGAAGCAAAGCGATGCGATCGGAAAATTCCGCGGCCAAATTTAATTCGTGCGTCACTACCACCACCGTGTAGCGATTTTCATCGGCCAGCCGCCGCAGCCGTCGCAGCAATTCCACTTTGCCGCCGATATCCAGATGTTGTGTCGGCTCATCGAGCAGCAGCAGCGAAGGCTGCTGCGCCAGCGCCCGCGCCAGAATCACGCGCTGTTTCTCGCCGCCGGAAAGTTCCCCCATCCAGCGATCGCGCAATGCGTCCGCGCCCACCTGCGCCAGCGCGTTTCCTGCCATCAGACAATCCTCGTCGGATTCAAAGCGCAATCTTTTCCCGTACGGGTAGCGCCCCTGCAGGACGTATTCCCACACGCGCAGCGGAAACAACAGCTCACTTTCCTGCGACACCAGCGCAATCTGCTGCGCGCGTGTGCGCAATTCAAGCTCGCTCACTTCCGTGCCGTCCACTTCCACGCGCCCGGACAACGGCTTGATCAATCCCGCGAGCAATTTCAGCAGCGTGGATTTCCCGCTGGCGTTCGGCCCCAGAATCGCCACCAGCTCGCGCTGCTGCGCTTCGAAACTCACCGGGCCCAGCGTGAATTTCGGCGCCGAACGGTCCGTCGCGGAATACGCGTAGCTCGCTTGCTCGACTTTTAGGCGCACGCGGTTCGGAGGCGCGAACGGCACCGGCTGGCGCGCCACAGAAGTCCCGTTTTCCGCGCCGGCATTCATCGAATTCTCCTCCGCATCAGGTAAATAAATACCGGCGCGCCGGCCAGCGCCGTCATCGCCCCCACCGGCAATTCCGTTGGCGCCACAATTGTGCGCCCCAGCGTATCCGCCAGCACGATCACAATCGCACCGCCAATCGCCGAAGTCGGAATCAGCAATCGGTAATCCGTTCCAAATAACATACGCATCACGTGCGGCACCAACAGGCCCACATATCCAATCGTCCCACTCACCGAAACCGCCAGGCCCGTGAGCACGGATGCGGCCACATACACCACCAGCTTTACGCGCGTCACGTTTACGCCCAGGTGTCCAGCTTCCTGCTCGCCAGTGAGAATCAGATTCAGATCGGATGAAGTGGTGTACATCGCTCCCGCCGCCACCGCAAAAACAAAATACAGAAAGCCAAACCAGCCCAGCACATTCTGCGTTGGCGGAGGCGCCGTCAAATCGCCCATCAGCCAGAACGTCATGCTGCGCAGCCCCGGGCCATTCACCAGAGTCAGCAGAAAAATAATAATCGCCGAAAGAAACGACGCTGCCACAATTCCCGCCAGCAACAGCGTCGCGCTGTCCAGCTGCCCGCCGCGCCGTCCCAGAAAATAAACCGCCGCAATCGTCGTCGCCGCCCCGATAAAGGCCGCCAGCTGAATCGCGCCCACCATGTGCGGCGCAATAATCAAGCTAAGCATCGCGCCCAGCGCAGCGCCGCTGGAAACCCCCAGCACATATGGATCAGCGAGCGGATTGCGCAGCAGCGCCTGAAATCCCGCGCCGGAAGTAGAGAGCGACGCGCCCACCAGAATTCCCAAAGCAATGCGCGGCAATCGCAACCCAAAAATCACCTGGCTGAATTCCGACGCGTCTCCGTTGCCGACGGCGCCGTTGTATAAGGTGACGACGATGTCCCGCATGCTGATGGGATAAGCGCCCACGCGCAGCGAAATCACCACCACCACAAAAAGAATCGCCGCCAACATTCCGCAAATTGCCAGGATCCGTCGCGGCGTCAGCGGGCGCATGCGGAACCCTCCCTGCTCAATCGTTCCAGCGCAAATTGCGGAAACATGCGCGCTTCTGCAGTTGGAGGGGCGGGTCTTAGGCCCGCCCCTACGGTCCGCTGAGAGAGCTTGGGCGCAGGTTCTGCTGTGGACGTGCTAAAAACCTCCGGATGCAATTCATGCGCCAGCGATTCGATCGCATCGATCAGTCCAGGCGAAGGCCGCGTGAATTCGTCGCTGGCCATCACCACGTGCCCCATTTTCACCGCGCGCAGTTCACTCCATGTTGGTCGCTGGCGCAGATTGTTGACGTGCTCGTGCGTCTCTGCCGCCAGATGGTCGGACGTCAGCACGATGTAATCCGGCTGCAAGCGCACCACTTCTTCCATGCTCACCTGCGGCCAATTTTGCGTGGCCACGATAATGGATTCCGCGCCCGCCCAGCGCAGCGCATCCGCGATAAAAGTATTTTGCCCGATTGAAATCAGCGGATCTTCCCAGACCACAAACAGTACGTGCACCATCGGCCGGTCTTGCAACGCGGCGTGCAACTTATCGAGCCGTTGCTGCAATTCCGCCACCAGTTTCGCGCCCCGCTCGCGCGCGCCCAGCAAATCCGCAATCGTCGCGGTGGAACTTAGCATCCCGGTGATGGTGTGCGGAGCGCTGGTATACACCGGCACGCCGATTTTCAGCAGCGCGTCCGCGGTTTCCGCCCGGTTGATGGACGTGGTTGCCAGCACCAGATCGGGATGCAGCGCCACAATCGCTTCCAGGCTCGGTTCCTGCGGCGAGCCTATGTGCGGTTTGGCCGTCGCCGCAGGTGGTATGTCGCAATACGTTGTGTCGCCCGCGAGCTTTCCGTCCAAGCCCAGCGCGTAAATTGTTTCAGTCAGGTTCGGCGCCAGACTCACGACACGCTGCACATTCGGCGGAATCGCCATATGCCGGCCCGTTTCGTCCGTCACTTGCTTTACGGTGCGCTTGTTCGCCGCGGGATCGGCAGGAGTCGCTGCGCTCTGTTGCAAATGCGCGCCGGCGGCACGGGCGGTGCGTACGCCACATGCAAACACGCTGCAAGCCAACGTGAACGCGATCGCAAAAAAATGCCGCCTTGTCCTGATCGCCGCCAAAGTATTCCCCCGTACAATAAAAAAGCCTCGCGAATACAGCGAGGCGTCTCGCCACACTCTCTCGCGCGGAGAATGTCAGCTTCGACCAGTTCGAGTAGGTTCCCTGACTTTCGACCAAGCCACCGGGCCCGCTGCAAAAAATCCAGCGCGATTCCCAGCGACAGCCGATTACAGTGGCGGGACCGTGGCCGATTTTCACAGCCTTCCCTAAAAATTGAAATCCATGCACCGCGATTTCAATTTTTACCAGCCGGCGCGTCAAACGCACCGGCAAGGCTACCCCGAGCCAGCTAAGTTGTCCTCGGCGAGTGTAAGCGCCCGCGCTTTTGCTGTCAATCCGATGGCCGCTCGCGCGCCGGAGCCGATGGTGCAAGTTTTCGGGATTTCAATCGGGAATGAAAACGAAAAACGATCCGTCGCGCCGCGAACAGTTTGACATCCGCGTACAAAACTCTAGCGGTTCTTCCACTTCGGCGCTCGTTTTTCCACCAGCGCGCGCAAACCTTCCTGCGAATCTTCCAGGTCAGCCAGCTCGTTCAAGAAAACTTTCATCGAATTGCGCACGCCATCGCGCAGCGGCAATCCCAAACTTCCCAGGATCGCTTTCTTCGCCATGGTCAGCACCGGACCGGACTGCGCTGTCACGCGCCCGATAATCTCGTTCACTTTCTCCACCAATTTGTCTTCCGGCACCAGAAAATTCACCAGGCCCACTTCGCGCGCGCGTTCCGCGGTCATCGCTTCGCCGGTCAGCACCAGCTCCATCGCCATCTTCGGGCCCAGAATGTAGGGCAGTACGGCCGCGGCCAGCGGAGGGAACGCTCCCAATTTAATTTCCGGCTGCGCGAACCGCGCATTCGGCGTCGCGATCACCAAGTCGCCCAGCGCCGCCAGCTCCGCGCCGCCGCCGTATGCCGGCCCATTCACCACCACGATCACCGGCTTCGACGTATCCATCATCGCTGCAAACGCACTGTGAAAAGCGTCCAGCAACTGGAACACCCGCCGCTGTGTATATTCACCCAGCTCGATTCCGCCCGAAAAAGTCTTGCCCGCCGAATCCAGCAGCACCAGCTTCACCGACCGTTTTTCGCTGACGGAATTAATTCCCGCCGCGATTTCCATCAGCATCCGCTCATTCAGCAGGTTCTGGTCGGGACGATCCAGGCGCAGATGGGCCACTTCGCCTTCCACGCGGAATTTCACGAACTGAAACTCTTCGATCAGCGGCGCGTGCGTCGCCAGCGTGCCCAGCATTTCCGGCGTGCGCACGTCCACTCCCCGTCCCCCGCGCGCTTCTCTGTGCGTCTGCATCGGTTTGGTCCTCAGTTTCTCGCAGCCCTGCTTGTGTTAGTCGGCGATTCGAAGGTGTTGCTACTGCTCCGGTGGCACGATGCCGGCAGCCTTCATCCACACGCGCGCGCGCTCCGCCAGCACGTGGCCGTAGCCGCCTTCCAGCACAAATCTCACAAAGCTCGCGTAGAACAAAAATCCCATTTTCGCTTCTCTCGCTTATTTGCAGGAATTCTGCCGCCAAATCTTGAAATCCCGCTCCCCTTCGACCGCGAAGCAATTCTGCGGCACTCAATCAGCTCTACGAGCCTAGACTATCTCGCTACCCGCCGCTACGCCGGACACGTTTGCCTGCGTACAATCTGCCACGGCCCCGTTGCACAGTTGCAACCTGTACGTGGGTACAGGTCTTCTGTGTTACGTTTTTCCCGTGAAACTCATCCTCGCATCCTCTTCTCCGCGCCGCGCTGAAGTGCTGCGCAATGCCGGATTCGTTTTCGAAATCCGTCCAGCGGACGTGGACGAAACGCGCCTGCCGCGAGAGGCTGCCGAGGATTACGTCCGCCGCGTCGCGCAAGCCAAAGCACACGCCATCGCCGACATAGCGCGCGCGGGCGGCGAACGCGCCGTCGTAATCGCCGCAGACACGACCGTTGTGGCCGAGGGCCAAATTCTCGGCAAGCCCAAAGATGCCGAAGACGCCCTCCGCATGCTTCGGCTATTCAGCGGCAAAACCCACGAAGTGCTCACCGCGCTGTCGGTGATCAGCATTCCAGACGGTAAGGAAGCTCTGCACGTGGAAAAAACGCGCGTGCAATTCCTGAAAATGTCAGATGAGGAAATTGAAAATTACATTCAGACCGGCGAGCCCTTCGATAAGGCCGGCGCGTACGGGATTCAAGGCATCGCGGGAAGATTTGCGACTCGGATCGATGGCTGCTATTTCAACGTGCTGGGCCTCCCGCTCTCGCGCCTCTGGACCACGCTGCAAGCCCTCGGTTGGAAGGAAGACGGCACAACGTAGCCGACGCGCCACGCAAAAGAAAACGGCGGTCCCGCCGAGCAGGACCGCCGTCAAATAATCTCCCGATTCTTACTTCGCGCCGTACAGCCGCGCGGTTACTTCTTTTCTTCCGTTGCCGTGGATGCCGGCGGCGCAGTGGGCGCAGCTGCCGGCGGATTCGCCGGCGGGTTCGCGCTCGGCGAACTCGGATGCGGCGAATTCATTCCATCCTTGAAATTGCGGATGCCTTCGCCCAGTCCGCGCATCACTTCGGGAATCTTCTTTCCCCCAAAGAGCAACACGATCACCGCGAGAATAATAATCAAATGAAACGGGCTTAATGCTTCCATCACTCACCTGCCTTCCAGACTCTACTGGATGCCAATTCGCAGCTCACGACTCGCGGCTGCCTCGAATTCCCCAATAAGACCCCACTGCCTCAAAGTATAACACGCTCGTCCCCTGCCCGCCGCGTAACCTGTTCCCGGTCAAGATGCTCCAGCAGCGGGATGGCATATTTCCGCGTGATGCCCGTAAGTTCCTTGAATACAGTGATTGGCAGCCGCGCGCCCCGTTCCTTGCGATATTTTGCCAGCATTTCGCGCAGCTTCAGCAGCGTGTTCCGGTGAAACACCAAATCGCTGGAAATCTTCACCAGTACTTTTTCGCGCAGCAGAATCTGCAGAATTTTCTGCGCGCGCGCCGCGTCCACCGGCAGCTTCGCCAGCACGCTGGCAAACCCCGGCACAGTCAGCCCGGCGTTCTCGAATTCCCGCTCGATCAATTCCTTCGCGCGCGCTTCTTCCGTTGAAAGCGTGATCTCACGCCCGGCTTGGCTCACGAGATCGCCTGCCGCAAGCAGCGCTCGCGCCGCCACCAGCTCGCCCAGCGCCGCGTCAAAAATTTCCATGCGCGCTCGCCCCGTTTTCCCGCGAAGTTCCTGCTTCGGAATCCCCGGCAGCAAAGGATTGGCGCGATGAAAACTTTCCACAGCCTTACGAATCGCTGCCGCGCAATCTGTGACGGCCTGCGCCGGCGCCACCACGATCGGCGCGCTTCCCAGAATCCGCGCGCGTTTCGCGGCTGCCAATTTCTCAGCGGCCGCGCGCGTCTCCGATTCGATCCATCCCGTCCGCGCCAGTATTTCCGCAAGTGTCAGCCCGCGCGGCGTCGCTTCCACGAGCGCGCCCAGAATTTCTTCGCGCTTGCCGTGCTCCAGCACACCCAGAAAAGGAGCGACGGCGGCATCCTTGCGCCTGTGCCGCGGCGCGCGTGCGTCCAGCACCGTGCCACCGCCAATCGTCACCACTGGAGAAAATCGCCGCAGGATGAAGCGATCTCCAGGAAGTAGCAGCCACGGTTTATCCAGCTGTAACTGCGCAAACGCAGATCCACCGGCCGCGATTTCAGCACCGACGTCGTCACTCAGCAAAACCACTTCCGCGATCGCTTCCGCCGTGCCCTGATGAAAATGCACGCGCGCGCGATTTTTCAGTGGCGGCGCGGAACCCAGCAGCGTCACGCGTGCGTCCACTCGCCGTGTAGCCTCAAAAAGTCCCGCCGACGCCAGCACCATCCCGCGCGTGATTTCCTCGTGCTCGATTCCTGCCAGGTTCACAGCCGTGCGCTGCCCTGCAACGGCGCGCTGGATTTGCTTCCCTCCTGAGTGCAGTCCGCGCACGCGCAGCCGTTTTCGCACCGGGTACAGTTCCACTTCGTCTTCCACCTTCACCGCGCCCGAAATCAGCGTCCCGGTGACCACCGTGCCAAACCCCTTCATCGCAAACGAGCGGTCGATCGGCAACCGAAAGTGTTGCGTCGCATCTTTCGCGGCCACCGCTTGCGCCGCGCCTCGCAGGGTATTCTTTAACTCCTCCAGCCCCGCGCCGCTGCGCGCGCTCACCGGCACAATCGGCGCGTTTTCCAAAAACGATCCGCGCACGAATTCTTCGATCTCCATGCGCACCAGTCCCAGCGAGTCGGCATCAACCAGCTCGGACTTCGTAATCGCGATAAGTCCGCGCGGAATTCCCAGCAACCGGCAAATTTCGAAATGCTCGCGCGTCTGCGGTTTGATCCCCTCGTCCGCCGCGATCACCAGCAGCACCAGATCAATCCCGCCCGCCCCCGCCAGCATGTTGCGCACGAACCGCTCGTGCCCCGGCACATCCACCAGCCCCAGCCGAACGCCCTCCAGCGTAAGAAACGCAAATCCCAAATCCAGCGTGATCCCCCGCCGTTTTTCTTCCTCCAACCGGTCGGGATTCGTCCCAGTCAGCGCCTCCACCAGTGAAGACTTGCCGTGGTCAATGTGACCGGCAGTCCCGACGATAACGTGTTTGATGGATTCCATAACGTGGGCGTGCATGCAAACGCAGCCATGCTAGCGGAGGAAACAACGCCCGGTCAAATCGCATGTCTCTCCCTAGCGCCTAGCAGCGGCATAGCCCAGTGAATCAACCCCCAAATTAAGTGTCCGTTTTCGCCACGCCGCGTCTCGGAATCGCCCATCGCACGGGCTCATAGCTCTCGCCCACCGGTCGTAAGTCTCTTCCCAACATGCACTTCGCGTGCATATCCCGGGGGACAGACACGTGCATATCCATCACTAACGAACGAGGAGGACACCCTCATGGCCACGCTCTGGCAGGACGTCCGTTATGCCTTCAGGATGCTTGGCAAATCGCCTTTGTTGACCGTGATCGTGATTCTCACGCTGACGCTGGGCATTGGCGCCAACACCGCCATCTTCGGCATCGTGAATGGGATTCTCTTCCGGCCTCTGCCCGTGAAGTCGCCCGAACAAATCGTGGTGCTCGCCGGGCACGCGCAGGGCGACACGCTGGGAATTTTCCAGCTTTCCTATTCCGAACTCGTAGACCTCCGCAAGCAAGGGGCCGATGCGTTCTCCGATGTGTTCGCTTCGCAAATCAATTTCGGAGGGCTCAGCTACGGCGGCAAAGCGAATCAATTCGTCTATGGCTACGTCACTGGAAATTATTTTTCTGCCCTGGGCGTGCAGCCGGCGTTGGGGCGGCTGTTTCTTCCGGCGGAAGGCGAAGCAGGCGGCGACGATCCGTACATCGTGCTGGGGTATGACTACTGGCAGAAAACGTATGGCGGCGATCCCGCCGTCGTGGGAAAGCAAGCATTGCTTGACGGCCGGGCGGCCACCATTATTGGCGTGGCGCCGAAAGTTTTTCAGGGCACGCAATTCTTCCTGAACCCGGACGGTTACGTCCCGCTGAACATGCAACCGGCACAGGATTTGGACACGTTCTGGACGGACCGCAGCGCGCGCTCGCTGTTTGTGCTGGCAAGGCTAAGACCGGCCGTGAGCGCGAAGCGAGCGCAAAGCTCGCTCGACGTAGTGACAGCGCGCCTCGCGCAGCAATATCCTGCGACGGACAACGGAATGACCGTCCGCGTTATCCCGGAAAGGCTGGCGCGCCCGTCGCCGTTTGCCAGCAATATACTTCCGTTGATTGCCGGAATATTTTTGGCGCTGGCGGCGCTGGTGCTGCTGCTGGCTTGCATGAACGTGGCGAATATTCTGCTGGTGCGCGCAACCATGCGCCAACGCGAAATGGCCATCCGCGCGGCCATGGGCGCGAATCGCTGGCGCCTGATCCGTCAAATGCTCACCGAGAGCATCCTGCTCTCGATCTTCGGCGGGGTTGGTGGACTGACGCTGGGAGTGTGGGCCAGCAGTGCGATTGGCGCAGTTTTCCCAGCTGGCAGACTTCCGATTAAGGTGGATTTCGGTTTTGATTGGCGCGTATTCGCATACGCGATGGCCGCGGCTCTGGCCACCGGCGCGATCGTCGGTTTGTGGCCGGCATTGCGCGCGGGGCGTACGGACGTAAACAGTGTGCTGCAAAGCGGCGGTAGAAGCGACACCGCCGGAGTGAGCCGTCACCGCCTGCGCAGCGTGTTGGTGGTGGCGCAGGTCGCAGGTTCGCTGGTGCTCTTGATCGTCGCAGGATTATTCGTGCGCAGCCTGATGCGCGCGCAACACGCCTACATGGGATTCGACGCCGACCACGTGCTGAATCTGACTCTGGACCCGCGCGAAGTGGGCTATGACGAAGCCCGCACCAGGACGTTCTATCACGACCTCGAAGCCAGGGTCCGCGTGATGCCCGGCGTGCAATCGGCGAGCCTCGCGTTCAGCATCCCTATGGGCAATGTGCAAGATGGGAGCATGATTTACATCGAAGGACAGCCGCCCACTCCCGGTCAACCGCCTCCCGTCGTGATTTACAACCATGTGGACGAGCCTTATTTCGATACCATGCGCGTTCCACTTCTTCGCGGTCGAGCGTTTCGCGAAAATGATAATGACAAGGCGCCGCTCGTCGCGGTCGTAAATCTCGCCATGGCCCAGCAATTCTGGCCCAACCAGGATCCCATCGGAAAACGCTTCAGCATGAAGGGCTCGACCGGCCCCTTCGTCGAAGTCGTCGGATTGGCGGCCGATGGAAAATACATATTCATCGGTTGGGACAAGAAGCCGTTCTTTTTTGTCCCGCTGGCGCAGAGCTACACCCCGTACCGCACCTTGCAGGTGCGCTCCTCGCTCCCGCCCGAGAGCATGATCGCGCAAATGCAGAACGAAGTTCGCGCGCTCGATCCCAACATGCCGGTCTCAGACGCGCAAACGATGAGGCAGTCGCTCGGGGGAGGAAACGGGTATTTCATCTTCCAGATTGGCGCGATCCTTGCCGCCGCGATGGGCTTCCTGGGACTTACATTGGCAGTAGTGGGCGTCTACGGCGTCGTCTCGTTCGCCGCGAGTCAGCGTACCCATGAAATCGGCATCCGCATGGCGCTCGGAGCGGGCCGGCGCGATATTTTGCAGCTGGTTTTGCAACAAGGACTGGCGCTGGTATTAGCCGGCGTGCTGTTCGGCGCCGTGCTGGCGTGGGCGCTCACCCGCCCGATGGCCACACTTCTGGTGGGCGTCGGTCCCACCGACGCGCTCACGTACTTGACCGCGACTCTGCTGCTCGCGGCCATCGGCTTCTGGGCTTGTTACGCGCCCGCGCGCCGCGCCATGAAACTCGATCCCATGGTCGCGCTACGCTATGAATGACAAAGCGTCGTGCGTGAAGCAGCACTTTTGATCGCGGCTGCAACAAACAACTTGAGCCTATCCGGCCGTACACGCTATGGTCTTACGCGCTAATTATCTTCTGCCTTTTAAGGACAACCTCGTGCGACGACTGATCGGCACTGTGCTTCCGCTTCTGCTGCTCATCCCAGCTGTAGCTTCGGCGCAATCCGAATTGCCAAAAACGCCCGTCCGCGCCGTGATTAACAATTACTTTGGCACCAACGTCGTGGATCCCTACCGCTGGCTGGAGAACACCTCTGACCCCGAAGTCATCGCCTGGATGAAAGCCGAGAACGATTACACCCGCGCCGTACTCGCCCGCATTCCCGGCCGCGACGAATTGCTCGCCCGCATCAAGTCTCTGGATAACGCCGGCAACACCGTTTCCGGGTTGCAAGTCTGGGGCGGCCATTATTTTTATTACAAGACCGAGCCCGGTTCCGACAATCGCAAGCTCTTCACGCGCGACAAGCTCAGCTCGCCCGAACGCCTGCTCGTGGATACCGAAACCATGACCACCGCCGACGGCAAACACTTCTCCATTGATTATTTCCAGCCCTCCCTCGATGGGGTTTACGTCGCCTACGGGATTTCGCTGGGTGGCTCCGAAGATAGCGTCCTGCACGTGCTGCAAAGCGCCACCGGCAAAGTCCTGTCCGACCGCATCGATCGCGCCGAAGTTGCTTCCCCCAGCTGGCTGCCCGACGGTAAATCTTTCTTGTACACGCGCGAGCAAAAATTAACTCCCGATGCGCCCCCCACCGCGAAATTTCAAAAACTGAAAGTGTACCGTCACACTCTCGGCGGCGATGCGGAGACCGAGCCTCTCGTCTTCGGCTTCGGCGCGAATCCCACCGTAAACGTGAACGAAAATGACTTTACGGCCGTGCAGTTTTCGCCCGGTGCGCCGGATTTTATCGTCGGGCTGGTCATCCACGGCGTGCAACGCGAGTTTGATGTCTATGCCGCGCCCTTCGACACCAATCTCAGCGCGAAGACGTCCTGGAAAAAAGTCGCGGACCAGTCTGATGACGTCACCGGCATGGATGTGCACGCCGGGGAAATTTATCTGCTCTCCCACAAGGATGCACCGCGCTTCAAGATTCTGCGCACCCGTCTTGGCGCCCCTGATCTGGCGCACGCCGCGCTTGTGGTGCCCCCAAGCGAAGCCGTGATCACCAACATCACAGCTGCCGAAGACGCGCTCTACATTCAGGATCTCGATGGCGGTATCGGCCGCCTCCGCTGCCTGCCGTACGGTAGCGGCACCATTCAGGCGATCGAGTTGCCGTTCGACGGCGCAATCCAATCGCTGGTCACCAACCCCACTGAGTCTGGCGCTTGGCTCGAGCTCACTTCCTGGACCAAATCACCGCTGTGGTATTCGCTCGATGCCAAGACCGACAAACTCACCGACACCGCGCTGGTTGCGCCCTCTCCCGTTGATTACTCCCAAATCGAATCCGAAGAAGTGAAAGCCAAAAGTGCCGACGGCACCATGATCCCACTTTCCATCATCCACAAACGCGGCCTGGTTCTCGATGGCTCGCATCCCACGTGGCTCACGGGCTACGGCGCCTACGGCATCAATTACGATCCGTACTTCGATCCCGCAATCCTGGCGTTTCTGGAGCGTGGCGGCGTGCGCGCCTTCGCGCACGTGCGCGGTGGTGGCGAGTACGGCGAAGACTGGCACATGGCCGGACAAAAGCTTACCAAGCAGCACACGATTGACGATTTTATTGCCGGCGGCGAATACCTGATCGAACACAAATACACTTCTCCGGCTCACTTGGGAGGCGAGGGAACCAGCGCCGGAGGCATCACCATCGGCGGAGCGATCACCCAACGCCCCGAGATGTTCGGCGCCGCGCTGATTCGTGTCGGCAGTTCGAATGCGCTGCGCGAAGAAATCCAGGCCAGCGGTCCAGCAAATATTCCGGAGTTTGGCACGGTGACCGAGCCGGACGGATTCAAAGCGCTATTTGCGATGGACGCCTACCAGCACGTCAAACTCAACACACCTTATCCTGCGGTGCTTCTCACTACGGGAGTGAACGACCCGCGCGTCACCTCTTGGGAACCCGCCAAGATGGCTGCCCGCTTGCAAGCCGCAACCAGCAGCGGCAAGCCCGTTCTGCTGCGCGTCGATTACGACGCCGGCCACGGAATGGGTTCAACCAAATCCCAGCACGACGTCGAACTAGCCGACGAGCTGTCGTTCCTCTTCTGGCAATTGGGCGTCACCGGATACACGCCAAGCGCGGCGGCGCATTAACCGCCGACGCACTCCGTCAACACGCAACCGATTCGATCAGGCTACTAGAACGGGCTCGCCACCGTCGCTGCCTCGTTCCTCAACTGTGGTGCGGTCGTGGAGCCCTGGAATTTCGGCTTGCCCAATTTTACGATCCATATCCCGCTGTTGATGTCGTTGAAGAAAATCAATCCATTCGCAGGCTGTGCGCCCCATGTGAACGGCAGATTCGCGCGATATCCCGCCTGATCGCCGGGGAAAAAGCTCGCGATCTCGCGGCCTTGCTCATAAAGATTGCCACGCAACTCGCCTGAAATATCCACCGCGCGTCCCCCGCCGGCATAATCACCCAAGTACAAAATATCGTTGTCCGGCCACACGTTGTGCATGCCGCCTTCCGGGACCTCGTAATTAGCCACCTCGCGTGGATGCTCGATGTCCGACACATCCATTACGTGCAGAATCCCGCGCACCGGAATGCGTTCTTTCGTGCTGATTTCGAAATATCCGGGAAACACTTCGTCGCCCACAAAAACATAATTCTTGTAGCGGAATGCCGTGTGCGACCCGGCCAGCCAGCCGTCTCCATACAATTCGTAATGATTGAATTTGTACTGCGCCACCAGCTTCGGATTTTCCGGGCTGCCACCCTTGATGCCGTTGCCGACGTCCAGAATCACCAGCCCATCGCGCCAATACGCCAGATAAGCCAGCCCATCCTTCACGTACAAATCATGCAGATAGCGGCCCACGCTGATCATGCCTTCGCCCAGCGGCGAAGCGATCATTTGCTCCTGCGCTTTTTCCGTCTGCCAGCGCGCCACCTCTTTCGGATGCGCCGCATCCGCAAAATCAATCACGCGCAGTGATCCAGTCGCGTCGTCCGTGATGTACGCATAATGTCCGTTGATGAACGCGCTGTGCACGCCGCCTGTCACCGTCTCCGTGTATTCCGAAATCACTTTCAAGTGCGCCGGATCCGACGCATCGAAGAACACAATTCCATTCTTGCGGTTCGATGCGCCCTCGCGCGTGAACACTCCCACTTTCTCGTCCGGCGTGGTGCTTACGTCGTTGTAGAGCCGCGCATCCGCCTTCAAACTGTCGAGCGCTTTGGGATGCGCCGCATCGGAAATATCATAGGCGTACAGCCGGTCGCCCATCGTCGCGACGTAAAGATGATTGCCGACGACCCACTCTTCCGACGTTTGCACCACCGTTCCTTCGGCATTCTTCGTTGGGATGTGCGCTACCACGTCCAGCCCGCGCTGCACATTGCGCGGCGCCACCGCGATCGAAGCGCTCGCCGTGTGCCCGCCGATCGCCGCTGTCACTTCGTACGTGCCCGGCAAATTCGCGACGAACGCGCCGTCCGGATACACCGTGCCCTGCGGCCCGCTCACGCTCCAGCTCGTCAACAAATCCTTCGCCGCACCGGCCGCAGCCTTAGCCGCCACCGGCTTCGCAGTGAAGTGCACGACGTCGCCAGTCTTCGCATTCGTCGTCGCCGGCTCCAGCGAAATTCTTTGCAGCGTGTCCGCCACCACCTGCACCGTAATCTCACCGCGCGCCGGTCCAGCCGTCGCCATCACCGACGCTGTGCCGGGAGCCAGCGCCTTCACCAGCCCGGAATCGTCCACGGTCGCGATTGCCGGCGCCTTCGAAGTCCAATGAATCGCCACGTCGGTCCGCGGGTCGCCATTCGCCGAGCGCGCCGTCGCCGTCAACACTGTAGAACTGCCCACCACCAGCGCCTGCTTCAATGGCGCCACCTCTACCGCCACTGGCGGAGGCGTACCCACCGTCACCGTCGCAAATCCCGGCTTGCCGGCCACTACTGCCCCCACCGTCACTTGTCCCGCCGCGCGGAAAATCACATTGCCATCGTCATCCGCTCCAGCGATGTCCGGTGGCAGCGCGACCCAGATCATGGGCTTCACATCAATCGTCTTTCCCGCGTCGTCCTTCGCCACCGCCGTGAACTTGATCTTGTCGCCCACGTGCGCCTGGATGTTCGTTGGCGTGATTTCCACCGTCTTCGGCTTCGGTGGCGTCGGAGGCGCGCCCACTTCTTGTCCGCAAATTACCGGCGTGCATACCAGCGCGGCCACAGCCAGCCAACCAGCTACGCACTTCGACGCGATTCGCATCCAGAACTCCCCTCCATGCCAGAAAATCTCAGAAATTGCCGTGTGAGAACTTGTACCGAAGGCGCGGCTTTGTCAATAGCAGGAGCTCACCGCCGCCGGTCCGTCAAATGCGAACCCATGACGGTTTTCCTCGCTCTTTTACGCATAGCTAAATGAATATGCCGCAATTGCAGGTCCGCATGAACCGTCGGCCGAATCTGGCGCCGCGATTGCATCAGGCACGCACCACTCGCGCGGCGATCATCGGGGAGTTGAAATGAGTCGTTTTCGTTCAGACTACGGTGTCGCAAACACTCATCTCGCGCTAAAAATTAGCGCGGCGCTCATGCTGACGCTCTTCACCGCCGCTTTCTGCAGCGCGCAAGACATTACAATCGGCGTGACTTACATTTGCAGCGGCGAGCACATCTACATCGAAGGCTGCAACATTCGCGACACCTCGGACACCTCCACATGCATGGTCGCGCATCCCGACCATCTCACGTCCACGGGCCTGAACACCTACACCTCCATGACCCGCGGCGCCCTGAAAAAACTTCTGCCTACCTGCCAGCAGCCCACCGTGAAACAGGTTGCCGCGGCGAAGGCGTTTCAGAAGAAGCAGGACGACATCTACAACGCCAACGAGAAAAAGGCCACCGAGCAGCTCAACGCCGCGACGCAGCCCGCCACCAACGGACAGTCGCAAAAGCCCAAGACACCGGAAGAGCGTGCCATCACCCGCTGCGTTACCTCCGGACGGCTTCCCGCAACCTGCACTGGCAATTCACTTCTCGGAGCCTTCAGCCAGATGGTCGGCCAGGTCCTTCCAGCGTTAGCCAAGCAACCGCCACCCGGTCCGAACATGGCTGGGGTTTTCGAAGGCCCCGGCAAATGGCGTCTGGATTTCATTGACGGCGGCGTCCTGGTGAACTGCTCCTTCCTCTCGCCCGACCAGCACAATTACAAAATCGAGTTCAAGAACGATCGCACCGCCCTCGTCATTGACACCACTCCGAAGCCGCTCGTCCTAACGCTGAAAGCCGATGGCACCATCGTCGGTCCCGGCCCGTTGACGATAGACGGAGTTGTTGCCAGCGGGTACACGACGGACGGACCAGATCCAAACGCGATGAGCGGATACACGGACAAGTACGGAATGTCGCTCTCGAACCAACAGGCGGCTTCCACCTCGGAACTCTATAGCAGCGGCGAGCGCTACTACGGCCACGTCAATACACCCAGCGGCCACACTACATTCGCTTCCAAGACGGCCACCTGTCCCGCGCAAAACCTTTCCTCGAAGGGAGCCAGCATTGGCGTGCAGACGATGCAAACCGATCTTCTGAAGACGATGTTTGGCGGCGACAAAGGCCCGCCGACTCCGTCGGGAATTCGCATGCGCGGCATCTATGCAGCCGCGACGGGATTCAGCGTTCAGTTCTTCCCGGAGTCCGCGGTTCTGGGGTGTGGTCCAGACGCCGCTCGCGCCTACCCTTATAGCCTCGTGGCGGAAGGGGCCAAGGCGGTGATCCACGTGAACGCGCCCGATCACCCGCTCACTCTCACGTTAAATCCTGACGGCTCGCTCGATCCCGGCTCAACCGTCGCGTATCAAGTGCACGGTCGCACGGTTACCGGTCAAAATGATGACGGTGATTTTACCTTCGCTCCCATGGAACAGTCCTGCAGCCTCGGCGCGCTCACTCCCAGCGCGACAATTCCCGCAAGTGGCGGTTCGGCCGCGACGTCCACTGCGTCCGCCGGAACTCGCGGAGCCGCGCCAGACAACGGAGGCGGCACTCTCTCGGTTCCGGACAAGCCGCTGGGCAACGCGGTTCTCAGCGTCGTCTCGAAACTTCCCGCGCAACCGGGCACCGCGAATGCGCTCGGCGGACATCCCTATGTGCTGCTGCGCAATAGCTACGCGAACGTAGTCGCTAAAGCTGGCGTGACCGTCCCTCCGGGAATGACGCCCTACAAGTACGTCGCGGCTATATGCTTCAGCAAGACGCCGGAATGTCAGAAGGTCACCGAGGCGATCAAAGCCGACGCTGCTTCAGCCGTCCGCGCTGACGCTAGCGGCAACGGGGTCTTCCCCGGCGTTCCGCCCGGAACTTACTACCTGATGATCTCCGCACGGTACAACAACCAGGCGCTTGCGTGGGGCCAGGCCGTGCAACTCAAAGCTGGTCCAAACTCCATGGCGCTCGATCAGACCAATGCCACTCCGATAAATTGAGGGAGACGAGCCGGCGGCAATCCAAAGAAGAGACGGCCAGTAGTGGATCGCGCGATCACTCACGCATCGGCGGTGGTGCGCAATCGCCAGTAGACGCAGTAGCGCTGGTCGAACAACTTGTAAAAAGGACTTAGAGCGACGTCTTCAGGGCGGCCAGCGCCAACCGTGCGAAACACGAGCGGCTTCTCATTCGCATTCTGATTGTCGGCGCTGGTCGGTTGAATCCACTTCCCCAGCGCGTTCCGGTCGCCCACTAGTTCGGGCACAGCAATCGCAGGAAAACCGCCGTGCAGAACTTTGTCGTCGGAATAAAGGCGCTTGGGATCGAGATTTTCAGTGCCCAGTTCGCCCGCGAGCACCACCGGGCCATACATAATCGCCGCCAGATTCGCGTCATCGGGAAGCGGCTGCAGATGCAAGCGCATCGGCAACTTCACTTCCACGACGTCACCATTCTTCCACTCGCGCTCGATTTTCGCGTAGCTCGAAGGCGCCAGTTCTTGGTTCGGCTGGAAGCGCTTGCCGTTAATCGTAACGCTCACATGCTCGGCCCAATAGGGAATCCGCACGTTCAAACTAAATCCCGTGGGCGATTTAGCGTGAATCACCAAACGCGTCCCGGCTTCTTCGGGGAAACGCGTTTCCTGGCGCACAACAACGCCCTTTTCCTTCCAATTCACTTCGGAAGCGAAGAACTGGTTCACCCACAGCGACCGCGCATCGTGAAAATAAAATCCCTCGCCGAGCTTTGAGAAATTCTCCAGCCCCGAGCCGCAGCAACAGAAAAATCCCTCGTGCGGCACGAAGTGAACTTTCCACTGGCCCGATTGCATTCCCAGGTAGTAAAGCGGCGAACCTTCTGCCGGATTCGGCGTGGCAAGAATATGGTTCAAAAACGCGCGCTCGTAATAATCGGCGTATTGCGGCTCGGGCTGCCACATAAACAAATGGTTGGTCAGCTTCAGCATGTTGTACGTGTTGCAGGTTTCCTGCGTCAGGTCTGTCAGCGCGGGGGCGAGCACGTCCGGCGGCGTCTTGAAATGTTCGCCAATGCTGTTGCCGCCTGTGACGTAGCTGCGGTGCAGCGCCACCTGCTGCCAGAAAAATAGCGCTGCGTCGTGGTAGTACGGGTCGCCGGTCAATTCGAATTCGCGTGCGGCCCCAATGAATTTCGGTATCTGCGTGTTGGCATGCAGACCGGTGAGCGTGTCACGGCCCTGCGCCGCGGGGTCCATCACCACGTGATGATCGAATCGTTTCGCCACCACCAGATAACGCGGATTTCCAGTGACCGCAGAGAGACTCGCCAGAACTTCGTTCATCCCGCCGAATTCCGTTTGCAACGTGCGCTGCATCTGTTCTTCGGGGATGCGGCCCGTCTGCCAATCCGCCCACGCCGCCATGCCTTCCAAAACCTGCAGCGCCTGTGCGTTCTGGCAGAGCAGGTACATGTCGAGCAATCCAGCCATGATTTTATGCAGCGCGTACCATACGACCGCTGCGGGGCGTCCCGCTTCCAGGTCGTCGAAGCTCGATTCCGGGAACGCCGAAAGATAGCCCTTATCGCCCAGTGCCGTCTGGCATAGCGCGAGTTGCGCGACGATCGCGTCGGCCTTCGCCTTGATGCGTACATCGCCCGTAGTGGCGTACATCTGCCCGCTCGCAGATAGGAAATGCCCCACATAATGCCCGCGCCAGCCATTGGCCGGGGATTCGCGGTTGTAAAGTGGCTCCGCCGACGTCGGCAAATTCGCGTTCACGCGGAAGTTATGCAGCAGGCGGTCCGAATCAAGCGCCAGCATGTACGCGAGCGTTTGCTCGCGCATGCGCAGCAAATCCGGATTTAAAATCTTTACACCTTGAAGGGGAAACGGATTAGCAATCAGCGAAGGGAGCGCATGTTTGGTCGGCACGTCTGAGCCACTCAAATCCAGCGGTCCATGCGCGGGCGCCGCACCGCTGCTGTCCGAAGACGATCCAATCGCTTTGCCGGCGGCCCGCGAAGCAGCAAGCGCCGTGCCGCCGAAGAATATGCTGCGCAGAAATTCACGTCGGATCATGAAAATGTCCCTTCTCCTGAGCACCAGAAATCCGGAAGGGCTCCGTCTAAGCCAATCACAATCTTAGACGCTGACGACAATGGTCGGGGGTACGCCGCTTGAACAGGATCAGCGCAGTAATCGAAAATTGAGCCAGTTTCCAGCGTTCGTGATCTGCTCGAAGACGAATGTACCGGAACTAGGCCACCGCCCTCTGCCGCTCTGCCCCAACAATCTCCGCTACAATTTCCCGCGCAGCCGCGCGCGGGTCCGCTTCCGCGGTAATCGGCCTTCCGACCACCAGGTAATCAGCCCCCGCGCGAACCGCATCCCCCGGAGTCGCGATGCGCGATTGATCGTTCGTAGCAGCCGATGCCGGACGCACCCCCGGCACCAATATCTTGAAGTCGAGCCCCAGCTCCCGCCGCACCGCCGGAGCCTCCAGTGCTGAACAAACAACGCCATCCATCCCCGCCGTCTTCGCCAGCCGCGCCAGTGCCACCACCCGCGACCCCAGGGACCCCTGCATCCCGATCTCCTGCAGCGTAGCCTCGTCGAAGCTGGTCAGCACCGTTACCGCTAGCAGCGCGGGACGATTCTTCTTCGCCCCAGCCTCCGCCGCCTCCCGCGCCGCCCGCATCATCGCCAGCCCGCCGGAAGCATGCAAAGTCATCAAACGCACTCGCGGCAGCCGCACCGCCGCAGCCACAGCATGCGCAACCGTATTCGGAATGTCATGGAATTTCAGGTCAAGGAAGATGTCGAATCCCAGGTCCGCGAGTTTCGTGACCGCTCGCGGACCCTCAGCCGTAAATAGCTGGCTTCCGACTTTGAACATCCCGGCCGCTCCGCGCAGTTTCCGCGCCAAAGCGGTCGCTGGACCAAGCCGGTCCAGATCTAATGCGACAATCAGTTTCCGGGATGAGCTGTTGCGGGGCGTGCTGGCACCTTTAGGAGTTCCAGCCGGACTTTAGCGAGCCCGTGCTGATCGAATCCTAACTTACGTGCCACTTCGTAGGAAACATCTAATTCGCGTCCTTCCACGTAAGGGCCGCGGTCGTTGATCCGGACCACCTGGCTGCGATGGTTCCGCATGTTCACAACGCGCACGATGGACCCTAGCGGAAGCGTGGGGTGGGCGGCAGTATCCGCGTACATATCGTAGGTCTCGCCGTTAGCGGTCGGCAAGCCGTCGAAATCGTCTCCATACCAGCTGGTAGTGCATTCCCACACAGCTAGCGGCTTCTCCTGGTGATTGGCCTGGTTCAGGGCATTCGGTACAACTGGGGTAATGCCAAGCGCGACCTCTGCCGGAGAAGGGTTGCCCGGTTTTCCCGGCGCCGCTGGATTCACGGGCATGGTAACCGCGAGCAGACCCAATCCTAAAAACACCGACTGCAGAATCACGAATATCTTGCCCTTCATGTTCACCTGACCTTGTTTGAATTCAGCCTAAATTCTACCTGTTCGGGGGTACAGTGGCAATCAGTTTAACGCTGTAGAGCTCCCCGTAACTTGCTGATTTCAAATGTATTTTCGTCCCGGCACCACATTTCCAGACCACTTACGAGCCGTTCAGAAGCCCGCGGGTCCACAAAGTGGGCCGTACCTACTTCCACCGCCGAGGCGCCAGCCAGCACGTACTCAGCGATATCTGCCGGTTTTTCAATGCCTCCGAGTCCGATTACCGGGATCTTTACGACTCCGCAAGCCTCGTAAACCAGCCTCATGGTTATAGGTTTTATGGCCGCGCCCGACAACCCTCCCGTCGTACTACCGAGACGGGACCTCCGATTGTGGGCGTCTATACACAGTGCAGGGTAGGTGTTCGCGATTACTACAGCGTCAGCTCCTTCCGCTTCAGATACCTTTGCGCTAACTCCAATCATATTAACATTTGGTGAGAGCTTGACCCAGAGAGGACGCTTCGCCGCCGCCCGCGCGGCCGCCACGACGGCACTTGTAAGCGAGGGGTCAGTACTATATTCCGTACCCCCGCGCTCCACATTGGGGCAGGAGATGTTGAGCTCATACCCGGCCAGCCCATCGGCGTCCTCAAGAACCCGGATCACCTCCACGTAATCCGCGACCGTATGCCCGAAGACGTTGGCAATCACCGCAGTGTTGTAACGGCGCAACAGTGGCAGCTTATCGGCGACAAACGCCCGGACCCCGATGTTCTGCAGCCCGATGGCATTCACCATCCCGCTGGCCGTCTCGCAGATCCGAGGTGCAGCAGCGCCTTCCATCGGTTGCGCGGAAAGCCCCTTCACCACGATACCGCCCAGCCGGTTCAAGTCCACCAGATGCGTGAACTCCACTCCATACGCAAATGTGCCGCTCGCAGCGATAACTGGGTTCTTTAGGGTAAGGGTACCAATCGTGACCCGGAGGTCAACTGAAGCGGGCCGTTGAGGAATGCCTGCCGGCGCCGGCGAACTCACAATGTGCCGAGTCTAACACGCCGGTCAAGATTTCGGCGCGCGGGGGAGCGGGTTTTGCAGCCGCCGCTCCGTTCCGCAATTTTCGAGACGGAGCGGGGAGCTTCGTCAGCGAGCGCCGACGCTCAGCACCAGAATCGCGAACGCCACCACCAGTCCAGACGTTCTTAACCAGTGATAGACGTCCCAACGATGCTCTTGCGCTTTCCAATCGCTGGGAAGCGACGCCGCCGTCCATTTTGCAATTCGATTGTTGATCGGCACTGGGCCGACCAGCGAGAACACCACTGCGAGAACTTGTAGCGCCAGAGCGACTGCGGCAAAATTCCACGCGAATTTGTTTAGGTGCGCGAAAGGGAGCAGCAAAAGAAGATTTAATATCGTTGAGCCCGTCATCCAGAACGGCATCACGTGACCCAATAACGCGGCGAACGATGAGCGAACCGGTATATGCACTTCCAGTGGTTGCCTGTCCAGCGTGGGATGGGCGAACGCCGCTACGTTTAATTCGCTTCCGCACATTAGACCCAGCACTAAGACTGCAAAGAGCTGAAGTGTCATGGGAACGGTCCTCCCTTACTTGATCAGACGTAGTTTACGAGGCGTCGGATGCAAGTCCAAGCTGTGCGCGGGCCTTGCGGCCGCCGATCACCGCAAACCCATGAATCCGTGTTTGGACGGCATTCGCCCGCTGCGAACTTCGCGCTGTCTGTGCTAGGATGAGGCGCCAGATGCGCGTCATAGAAAAAAGACAGCTCCTCTCCGCGGAAGAAATCAGCCGCACACTGAACCGTTTAGCCCATGAAATCGTCGAAAAAAGTGGCGGTACCAATGATCTTGCGTTCATCGGAGTCCGCCGCCGCGGCGTGCCGTTGTCCGAACGCCTCGCAAAAACCGTCAAAGATTTCTCCGGCGTCGAGATCCCGGTTGGCACGATTGACATTACGCTGTACCGCGACGACCTTTCCACCGTCGGCCCGCAACCCGTCGTGCACTCGAACGAAATCAGCTTCAGCGTGGACGATCGCGACCTGGTGATTGTGGACGACGTGCTCTACACTGGCCGCACCATTCGCGCCGCCATGAACGGTCTCTTCGATCTGGGCCGCCCGAAACGCATCCGCCTCTGCGTGCTGATTGACCGCGGCCACCGCGAAATGCCCATCGAGGCGACGTTCATCGGTAATTCCGTGCAAACCAGCGACAGCGAAATCGTGGAAGTTCATTTGAAGGAAATTGATGGTGATGAACGCGTCGTGCTCGTTGACCGCGTTCCCTGAACCCTGGCAATCCTCGCGGAGGCCTGGAAACAATCGTATCTAAAGGGAAAAAGTGCTGCAGCGCCTGGAACACCTGCTCGGAATTGAAGACCTCACTCGCGAACAAATTTCTTTTATTCTCGATCAGGCCAAACCTTTTCAGGAATTTCAGCGTCACCCCCTCAAAAAATTAGCCACGCTGCGCGGCAAGACCGTCGCGATCGCCTTCTTCGAAAATTCCACACGCACGCGCATCAGCTTCGCCACCGCCGCCGCCCGCCTCGGCGCGGACACGATGAACCTGCAGGCCGAGGCTTCTAGCCTGAAGAAAGGTGAATCCCTGCTGGACACCGTGCGCACGCTTGAAGCCATGCGTCCCGACGGCCTGGTCATCCGCCACAGTTCGTCCGGCGCACCGGAATTTGTCGCTGAGCGCCTGGGCGTGCCCGTCATCAACGCCGGAGACGGCACGCACGAGCATCCCACGCAAGCGCTGCTTGACGCGCTCACCATACGCGACCGTAAAGGCCAACTCGAAGGTTGGAACCTCACCATCCTCGGCGACGTGCTGCACAGCCGCGTCGCCCGCTCCAATATTCACCTGCTCAGTAAATTTGGCGTGCGCACCACACTGTGCGGTCCGGCGATGTGGGTGCCGCACGAACTGGAAACTCTTGCGCCCAACGTGCGCCGCGTCACGCGCATTGAAGAAGCGCTCGACGGCGCGGACGTGATCATCGCCCTACGCGTGCAGACCGAACGCCTGCACGAACCCGCGCTCGCCGCCGAGGAATATATTTTGCGTTACCAACTCACGCCGCAGCGCCTGCAACTCGCACGCCCCGGCGCCCTGGTGTTGCATCCCGGTCCTATGATTCGCGGCCTGGAAATTGACGGCGCCGTTGCCGACGGCCCGCAGTCCTGCGTTCTTGAACAAGTCACCAACGGCCTCGCCATCCGCATGGCCCTGCTCTACCATCTCGTCGGCGGCGCCGCCGTGGAACCACCGCCTCCGGGCAAAGTTCCGGACAAAGCGCAATGAGGCCCAACCATGCCAGCCAATAACGACCGCTTGCTGCTGATCAAGAATGGCCGCCTGCTCGATCCGGCGAACAAAACGGATGCGCGCCACGACTTGCTGCTGCACGGCGCCCGCATCGTCCGCGTCGGCCCGGATCTCACATCGGGCGACGCCGAAATTTTCAATGCCAGCGGCCTGATCGTCGCGCCTGGCTTCCTGGACCTGCACAGCCACCTGCGCGAGCCCGGCCAGGAAATGTCCGAAACCATCGAAACTGGCACGCGTTCAGCCGCGCGCGGCGGATTCACGGCGGTTTGCTGCATGCCGAACACTCAGCCGGTGAACGACAACGCTTCCGTCACGCGCTCCATCGTCGAACGCGCCGCCGCTGCTGGAGCGGTGCAAGTCTGGCCCATCGGAGCGGCCTCGGTCGGCAGCAAAGGTGAAGCACTCGCGGAAATCGCCGCGATGAAAGATGCTGGAATCGTTGCGGTCAGCGATGACGGCAAGCCCGTCGCCACCGCTCGCCTGATGCGCCAGGTAATGGACTATTGCAATTCGCTCGATCTTCCCGTGATTGACCACTGCGAAGATCCGTCGCTCTTCGCCGGCGGCGTGATGCGCGAAGGCCCGCGCTCCATCCGTCTCGGCCTGAAAGGTATTCCCGCGGAATCCGAATCCATCTGCGCCGGGCGCGACGTCGAACTCGCCGTTCTCACCCGCGCCCGCCTGCACATTGCGCACATGTCCACCACAGCCGCGCTCGCATACGTCCGCCACGCAAAAAAATTAGGCATGCGCGTCACTTGCGAAGTCACGCCGCACCACTTCACGCTCTGCGACGAAGACGTCCGCTACGACACCAACTACAAAATGAATCCGCCGCTCGCCTCGCGCGCGGACCGCACCGCGCTGATTGCCGGCCTCGCCGACGGCACCGTGGACGCGATCGCCACCGACCACGCCCCCCATCATCCCGCCAGCAAAGACGTGGAATTCGATCGCGCGCCCTTCGGCATCATCGGCTTCGAAACCGCTCTCGCCCTCACGCTTGGCGAACTCTTTCACACCGGAAAAATTCCACTAACGCGCGTCGTCGAACTTTTCACCACCGGCCCCGCTTCCGTCCTCGGCATCGAACGAAAAATCGCCGTGGGCGGTCCGGCCGATCTCACGATTTTTTCCACCGACCATCCCTGGACCTATCGCGCATCCGAATCCCCCAGCAAATCCCGCAACACGCCCTTCGACGGCCGCACCTTCCGCGGCGCCCCAGTAGCCACAATTGTAGGCGGCCAAATCGTGTATCGCCGTGAACTCAGCGCCACCGCCTGATAGATCTCGCCCTTTTAGCTGCGCTCTTCAGGGCGCCATCCGTCTAGAGGCAGGGACCGGGGGAGTGTCGGGAGAGAATCCTAGCAGCGTTATCTTTGGAATTGTACGGTAAGGACCATATGCGTCGCGGTTGGCTTTCCGTCCGTGAGCGCAGGTTCAAAAATCCACAGCGCCACGGCTCGTTCCGCTTCGTGCTGCAGCAAGCGCGGCCCAGACAGCGCTTTCGTGGACCGCAAGTTTCCCTTTTCATCGATCAACGCGTCAACTTTCACCACGCCGTCGGTGTCCAGCCCCTTCGCCCAGGGCGGAATCGCCGGCGCAGGTTGCGCCACAATTCGCGCCGGAATCGTCTCGCCGCCTTTTCCGTGATGACGATTCGCCTGTTCTGGGTTTTCCCGTTCAACTTCAGGCCCGCTCTCGTGAGCCTCTAGCTTAGGCGAATACGAAGTTTCGGCCGAAGGCACCACCGAAGGTGCACTCGAGGATGTCGCGGAAGTACCGCTAGACGCCGACACCTGGTTCGCAGCCACCAGGCTCGCGCTCAACGCGCCCGTCTGTTGCTGAATCTTCTGTGCCGCTTGCGCAGGCGTCGCTCCAGAGTTGTTGCCATGTGCCGGAGCTTCCACGTCGGCACCGGACTTGCCCGCCGCCGTCGCTGGCGTTGACTGCGCCGTCGCAGGCATCGCATTCTGTTTCGCCCGAGCAACCGCGGCAGCCGCTTGATTTTTTCTGAGTGTCGCAGCGCGGTGCGAGTGCCACGCAAATCCGAGCGTGACCACAATCAACAGCGACGCGGCGATTCCCACACCCATCGCTCCCTTCCCGTACGTAAGTCTGTGCAGCCTGTGGCCCAGTGGCGTCAGCTTCGCAATAAGTGTTGCTCTGAATCCGCCCGCGGCTTCGCTCTCGCCCTCAGCCCCGGCGTCCGAGCTCGTAGCGCGATGCGCTTCGTCGTGAGTCGCGCCATCCTCGGAGATCACATCTAGCTCCGGCTCATCCTTTTCCGCGGCGGCGGCTTCTCGTTTCGGTTTTCGCTTGGGATCGGAAGCAATCAGCTTCGCCAGCAGCTCGGCGTCTTTCGTGTCATCGCGCTCGGCGTTGTCCTCGGCATCGCCGGCGGCATTGTCTTTAGCCTCATCGGCTGCCTTGTTTGCGGCATTGTGTTCAGACTCTGCCAGCGCGTCTTCCGCTTTCTCCACTTCCTCCGCCGTATGATGCGCGGCAGCCGCAACTGCCTCACCTGCAGCATTCGCTTCACTCGCCGGCGCGCTAGCGCGAGCCTCCGCAACCTGCGCGCTCGTCGGAGCAGGCGCCGATGCCGGAAGCATATCCAGCGCCTCGACACTCCTCGGCGCGACAACCGCTACAGGTGCCGCGGGAACAAGCGCAGGTGCATTCATCGCCTGTGCCACCAGGGCGTCCCAAAAATGCGGGTCGCGCGTCGTAAATTCCAGATCCGCGTAACCGGAGTCCGCCACCTGCCGCCACTCCAGCACCTTGCACAGAATTTCTCGTCCCGTCTGTTCGTTGCGCAGAAAAACGCACTGCCCCTGCGTCACTTTCGAACTCAGATTCACCACCGCGCCGTTGCCGAAGACGATTGTCGTCTTGGTCGTCTCCGTAAATATCTGGCGTTGCTCCGATCCCTCGACGTGCTTCGCCCCTTGAATCGTTACAGGGACTTCCCGCACGTCCGCCTGATCGTGTCCTGCGGAATCAGCCATGACTCTTCACACCATCGAGTGGAATTTGTTGCATTGCCGCTGTGCCCCCCGGCGCCCCAGGACTTTGAATTACTGCCGTTGTCGTGCGGATATGCGCGCGCCGGCCCCAGTTGTGTCCGGCGGCACCGCTTCGGTCCGGCTATATCCAAATGGTGCCGCTCGCCGCCGTCCTCCGCAATAGCCGGGTAGTACCAGTGTTCCCCATTACTACTGTCCCGTCCGCCAGTTACAGGCTTTTTGGCCACATATCGCGCTCAAAGCGTGTATCAATTCGACACCCACCGCCCGTTTCCATCACCCGACCCCGCTTGCCCCAGCGCAAATGTAGCTGGTCAGCAGATCGTCGGGGACAGACGAAGGATTGCGGTCCTCTCGGAAACAATCGGTTTGAATTGGAAACACGCTAATCGTAGAACAACCAACAACTTGGCTTCGCGGACCACAGTGCCGTCGAGCGAATGCCCTGTGATACATTCTTCGCGATCAGAAATTCATCTCGGGGACCCGCAAAAATGGAAAAGCATTCATCTCGTGCTTACGGCGTGCATCGTTTCACTGTAGTTGCCCTCCTGCTGCTAGCTCCTGTACCCGTGATCGCGCAGAAACCGGCGGCCATTTCGCCGTCCACCGCATCCTCGGCGGAAAATCGCACCGCGCACGCGCTCGATCTCGCCCGCACCGATCCGCTGAATCTCTACGCGTTTCTGGTCCGCATGCCCAAGGGCGCGGACCTGCACAATCACCTCTCCGGCGCGATTTACGCTGAATCCTGGATTCGCTTCGCCGCCGAAGACAATCTCTGCGTCGATCTCGCCACGCATTCATTTTTCCAGCCGCGCGCCATGACCGACAGCCTCCCGCCGCAGCCAGTCTGCGGCGACGGCAATCTTCCCGCCGCTCGCGCCAATCAGGATCAGCATCTCTACGACGCGCTCATTGACGCATTCTCCATGCGCAGCTTCGTGCCTTCCACCGGTGTCAGCGGCCACGATCACTTCTTCGACTCCTTCGCCAAATTCCACGGTATCTCGCACGTCCACACAGGCGAATTTCTCGACGAAGTGGCTACCCGCGCCGCCGCGCAGAACGAGCAATACCTCGAACTGATGGAAACACCTCCCTTCGAGCACACTGCCGCGATCGCCAAAGAACTCGGCTGGCAAGCCAATCGCAGCTTCAGCGATTTCCGCGACCAGCTTCTCGCGCAAGGTTTGCGCAACGATGTCGCCGTCGTTCGCGGCTATCTCGATGAAGCGGAATCCACGCGCCGCCACGCTGAACGCTGCGGCGAGCCGAACCAAGCGGCCGCCTGCGCCGTGCAGTTGCGTTACATTTACCAGGTTCTGCGCGGATTTCCGCCCGAGCGGGTTTTCGCGCAAACTCTACTGGGTTTCGAAGCAGCCTCAGCCGATCCGCGCGTCGTGGGAATAAATTTGGTGATGCCCGAAGACGGCTACATCTCCATGTCCGACTACGCTCTGCAAATGCGCATGGTCGGCTTCCTGCACGGTGTGTACCCTAAAGTTCACATCACTCTGCACGCCGGCGAACTCGCTCCCGGCCTGGTCACCTACGAAGGGCTTTCCTTCCACGTGCGCCAGGCTGTCGAAGTTGCCCACGCCGAACGCATCGGCCACGGTGTGGACGTTATGTACGAGGAGCGGCCCTACGAACTACTGAAAGAAATGGCTGCGAAGCACGTAATGGTGGAAATTAATCTCAGCAGCAACGATCTGATCCTCGGCATCAACGGCAAGAATCATCCGTTTCCGATCTATCGTAAATTCGGTGTCCCGGTCGCGCTCTCCACAGACGACGAAGGCGTTTCGCGCATTGACCTGACGCATGAATATGTCCGCGCCGTCGAAACCTACGCGCTCACCTACGCCGACCTCCAGCAACTCGTTCGCACCAGCCTCGAACACAATTTTCTACCCGGCGCGAGCCTCTGGCGCGAGCCTGATGTTTTCACGCGCCCCGTCGCCGCCTGCTCCGCCGAATTCCTCGGTGCCGAAAAACCAACAGCCGCCTGCGCCGCCTTCCTCAAATCCAGCGAAAAAGCCCAGCAACAATGGGAACTAGAACGCCGCTTCCGCGCCTTCGAGTCCGCCAACTGACGCCCGCCGGTAGCACGGGCAAGCTCGCCTGCGCGCGCGGCCTGGGATGGGGAGCCGAAACTACAGTGGCAGGTTGAGCTTGTGCAGCAGGGCGGGCCAGCGCGGGTCGGACTTCAGGTGGTCGAACGCGGGGAAGCGGATGACGGCTGTGAGTTCGTCGTCGCGGTCCGCGTAGGCTTTTTCGAGAAATTCGAATGCTTTATCGCGATTTCCCGCCAGGGAATAGGCGACGGCCACATTTGCGGGCAGAGTTCCGTTGCTGCCGGCTTCCATCAATTGAACGTAGCCTTGCGCATCCGCATTAAACGAGCGATTGGGGAAAGGCGAACCCGGCCCGCTTTTCATTGTGTCAATCGCGTCAGCCCACTGACCCTGCGTGGCCTGCATCTGCGATAGATAAAAGTGAGCCGGCCCGTACGCGGGATCGCGCTGTAGAATCTGATCGAACTGCTCCCGCGATTCGGGATACTTGCCCGCGTCCATCAGCGTGAGCGCGTAGTTCGTCCTTACGATCCCCGCGAGCGGATCCAGAGCGAGCGCGAGCCGGAACTGCTGCAGCGCTTCTTCGATGTGATTGGTGGGCATCAAATAATTGAACGCGTAAAAATAGTGGGCGTTGGCGTTGTTGGGATTCAGTTCGATCGCGCGGCGGAACTCTTTCTCGGCTTCGCTCCATTTCCACTGGATCGATAATGCATTGCCGCGCGCCACGTGGGCCTCCGAGCTTGAATCGTCCAGCTCGACTGCTTTTTTGGAGGCCTCGTCCGCCAAAGGCCCCGCTTCGGCCGGCGGAAGCAAGCGTCCGTAGCCGATCGCCACCACATAACTGTTCGAAAGCCCCGCCCACGCCAGCGAATACTGCGGATCGGCGGTAACGGCCTGCCGAAACAGAGCGACGCTCTTGATAATTCCAGGCTTGGTGCGGCCATACAGCTGCTGCTGCCCTTCAAGGTAGAGGCGGTAGGCGTCGGGATTGGAGGTCCCGGCGCTGCCCATTTTTTCCCGCTCGTCGCCGCTCACCCGGATCTGCAGCTTCTTGGCGACGTCGCCGGTGATGTCGCTCTGCACCTCCGTCACGTCGGCCATCTTGCGTTCGTAATGCTTGCCCCAAATTTCCGACCCGTCCGCGGTGTTGACGAGGTCCGCTTGCACGGCCAACGTGTCGCCATGCTGGGTCACACGGCCCATCAGCACCGAACCCACGTTGAGGTCCTTGCCGATTTTTTGCGGATTGTCTTCGCTGTTCTTGAACCGAAATACAGTGCTGCGCGCCATCACTTTCACGTCGGGCAGTTGCGAAAGCGTACCGATCAGACTTTCGGTAAGCCCGTCGCTGAGATATTCGTTGTTCGGGTCCGAAGTGGCGTTGACGAACGGCAGTACCGCGATCGATGTGACTTTTTCGCCGGGCGAGCGGCCGCGCACCATGTAATACCCGCCGCCGATCGCGAGTGCCATCGCTGCGGCGACGGCCCCGCCGATCCAGAGTTTGCGCGAGGGTCCGGCGTGCGCGGCTGGCATCGCCGCCGAGCCGGACGATGTCTGCGCTGGTGATGCGGCGCTCGTGCCGCTTGCACCACCGGCCGCTGCGGACACGCTACCCGATGAGGTGGCGGACGCGTCGCTGACGCGCGTCGAGCGCCCGGAATCCTGTTCGCGCTTCAGCCGCGCCAGGTCCGCGCGCATGTCGGCGGCGGACTGGTAGCGGAGCGTGCGGTCCTTCTCCAGCGCCTTGTTAATAATGCGCTCCAGCTCCGCCGGCGTTTCGGGATTCAGCCGCACTGGTGCCGCCACCGCTCCATCCAGGATCGCTTTGAAAATCACGCCGGAGGTTTCGCCGCGGAAGGGCAGCATGCCGGTGGTCATTTCGTAGAGGACCGCGCCGAAGGAGAAAAGGTCGGAGCGGCAATCGAGTTCCTTGCCGCGGACTTGCTCCGGCGACATGTACGCAACGGTGCCCATGGTGCTGCCGGGACTGGTGAGATGTTCGGCGGAGACGCCGAGCGTTGCGCCCTCGCTCGAGTCCACGGGGATTTTGGACGCGGAAGAGCCCGCGCCCGTGAATGTCACCTTGGCCAGTCCAAAGTCAAGAATTTTGGCGTGGCCGCGTTTGGTGACAAAAATATTGGCGGGCTTGATGTCGCGGTGAATGATATGTTCGGCGTGCGCGGCATCCAGCGCGTCGGCGATCTCGATGGCGAGCGTGAGCAGATCCTCGTTATCCATTGGGCGGCCGTTGATTCGGTGCTTCAGCGTCTGCCCATCCAGGAATTCCATGGCGATGAACGCCTGGCCATCCTGCTCGCCAATGTCATAAATCGTGCAGATGCTGGGATGGTTCAGGGCGGAGGCCGCTTGCGCTTCACGCTCGAATCGCGCCAGAGCTTGCGCATCGCCGGCGACATCTTGCGGCAGAAATTTCAGTGCCACGAAGCGCTTCAGGCGCGAGTCTTCGGCCTTATAGACGACACCCATGCCCCCGCCGCCGAGCTTTTCGATGATGCGGTAGTGGGAGAACGTCTGGCCTATGGGAGACGACGTGTCCGGCATGTCGGCACATCTTAGGTTGGAGCAGTAGCCAAGTCAACGAACGCGAACACGAACGCGAACGCGAACACGATGTAGCTGCAAAGTGAGAATGCCCGGATTGTGCAAAGTAGAAATGTCCGCTTTTCTAGGGGCCGGGGCGCCCGATGGCAGAGGAGCGGATCGAGTTGAGCACGAAAGAGCGGGAGCGGTTGAAGGTGCTGCACGAGATCACGAACGCGAACCGCGCGCATGCCAATTTCCGCTCGGAGTTTTGGATTACGCGTGTTCTTATGAATGGCTGGCCGGGAAGTACGAGCCTGAAGCCCCGCCGTCGCGCCGCCCCTTTCCGTGGCACAGCATTTCAGGATTGGGTGGGCGCCGCGGTTTTCTCCGCGAACTCTGCGTAAATCTTTTTTCCTCGCCGTCTGGCACACCAACACTGCACGCGCGAGCCACCCGCCGGACACCTTCAGGTTTGATTACGCCGGTCCCGACGCTCCAGCCGCGCGACTGTCCCCGGCGGCCGCAGGAACATACGGAAATGTCTTCGACGGCTTCGACGTAACTGATTCCTTCCCGATTCCCAAACTAACGGGCGTATTCGTGGCAATCGAGAACATCACATTGGGCGCGTTGTCCGTCAGCGAGCGCCCATTCCACTCGAGGAATCCAAACGACGCCGCCGTCCCCACTTTGTACGGCAGCACGTTGGGGCAAAACCTCCGCGCGACTTTCTCTCCATACGCTCGCGGGTCTTCCGCAGTTCCATAAGCAGCGACCACACCCGCAATCGCTTTCGCCACGGTCGGTCCGTGCGTCGTCAGATCCTCGCCGGGCTGCCCAGCATTCAGACGGTTCCCGAGATCTTCGTTGAACTGCGTGAACAGCGGATGAATCATCGGCAGCCCCACGCGATTGATCGCACGCCAACCCCCTGCATCGGTCGCAAGTGTTGACACCGCCCAGACGCTTATTTGATGCCTGCCTCCAGCGTCCGCCAGCAACTCCTCATCACGCACTTCCAGCACCATGGAATATACCGTGTGCCCCGCAAATAGATTTTTCGCCTGACTCGGATCCCAACCGGAAAGATTCACAGTCGTGCCGCCCTGAAATGCGTGACCCACCGCGTGCAACACATCCGGCTCGATCCAAAAAGGATCGCCCGCCTGGCCCGCCCACACACGCAGTCCGGTTGGAGAGCTGACGATTTCGCCGGTCGTACCCTGTGCCACCACCGTGCCGCTCGCGTGCGCATTGATTGCGTCTGCGCCACTCAGTCGCCGCACCGTGTACTTCTGCTTTCCATCCCTATCGCGCTCGGTGAAATTTAAACGGTAGGTCACCTCTTCGATCGCATCGCCGTTCAAATCGATTTTGAATTCGTACATTCCTTCCGGATGATAACCGGGCGCAGGAATAGGCCCGAAAATGGAGTGGCAGACATTGATTGCAAACACGGTACCGGTTTCGCCGCGGAATACGTAGAGGTCCGTGATATCGAGGCGTATATCTTGACGTGCGATAGGTGAATCCAGGTGGTGGGACATGGCGCTCTCCCCGGTCCTCCAAGTCTTTTTCAGATCGGCCATCTAAACCGTCGGTGGGATTAGTGCCAACCTCCTTGGCGGAATTAGCCGAATAGTAGCATTTTCCCCTCGGATCTCGCCTGGCGGAAATGGCAAGGCGGGCAGGCCGAATCGCGCCGAAGTTCTCCCGCCGAGAGGAGTTAAGTCAACGTGGAGACAATTCCTTCTGCGATCCGAACCGCACTCGCCAACAAAACCTATGGCGTTGACATCGTCGGTGAACGGAACACAAACGCGATGATCACATGCGCTTTCAATTTCTTTTCGTTGAGCGTCGCTGGATTGACTGTCCAGTTCTTCACCGCGGCGATTGCCGCCGCCGTCAGAGACGGCACGGAGCGTATCGGCGTCACCTCTTTCACTTCGCTGAATTTGTTTATCAGCAAGTCGAGCACTACGGTCCCCGTCCCCACGCTGTTCGGAGGATAAACCGCGTACGACGCTTGAGCTATCTGCGGTGGCGCATATCCCGCGGGAAGCGGTGGCGAAACCAGCGCCCCAGGCTGCAGCGGCAAATTCTGATTTTGCAGCATGCCCGGGTTGAAAATTACTTGGACATTGATTGTGGAGGGGACTGCGACCCCGTCAAGCTTTCCCGGCGTGAAACTCCACCTACTCACGGCATTCGTCGCAACCGCGGTCAGACCCGAGATGCCCCGCACTTCTTGCACATTCTGAACCTCACCACCCGCGCTTACATTCACCGCGAGCGACACCAGCCCCGACCCGATGTTGTCGACAGGATAGGGGATGTCGCCAGCCGTCGTGATGTCCGGCGGCACAAAATGCTCACCGGCCGAAACTTTGCCGCTGGTTGCCGCGAACCCGGCGTAAATCAGCAACACGGCAGCCAATAGCAACTTTGAATTTTGCTTCATAGGCCCCTTTTTCTCCGCGGCCTCGAATAGATGCCGCAATCGCCGAGCACTTCCGCAATTCTCTAGTGCGTGATTTTCTGTTCAATCACAGACGAGGAGTCCGGCACTTGGCGCTTATCCTAGGTTGAGCCGGAGGGGAAGTCAACGAATCGCGATACTCGGCAGTCCGCGAAAGGAAGGCCACTCGAGGCAAGCTTAGGCCGCGAAGTCTGCGTTCCGGCCTCTGCATCATCTGCGGTAGGTCGTCTGCGTCTAATGCGCGGCGGGTTCTGCTGCAGGGTGCATGCCGTGCTGCGGCACTTCATGAACTCCGCGCAGCGGCTGTTCCTGATGGAATCTGAAAAGTTGATTCAGCGGACCGGCGCCCTTGCCGATTGCGTAGGATTTTTCAATCGCTTTCGTAACGTAAGCCTTCGCCAGAATCACGGCTTCGCGCAATTGTTGGCCGCTCGCCAGCTGCGCCAGAATCGCCGACGAAAAGGTGCAGCCTGACCCGTGCGTGTTCGGGCTTTTCACGTGGTCGCCGCCAAACGTTTCCACTTCCGTGCCGATGCACAGCACGTCAATCGGCTTATCCAGGTGCCCGCCCGTAACCACCACCGCTTGAGCGCCCATTTCCACCAGCTTCAGTCCCGCCACTTTCATCCCCGCTAGATCTTTCACTTCTAGACCGGTTAAAAATTCCGCTTCCGGGATGTTAGGCGTGATCACGGCCACACGCTTCAGCAATTCATCGCGCACGAATTTCAGTCCGGAAGTATCCAGCAATTCCGCGTTACCCGCCGTCGGACGAAACACAGGATCCAGCACCACGTGCGCGAATTTATGCTTGTCCAGAAATTCCGTCACCACGGAAGCGTTGCCGCGGTTCGCCAGCATCCCGATTTTCACGCCCGCGATCTCGATATCTTCCACCAGCGTATCCAGCTGCGCGCGCATCGTGGCCGATGGCGTCGCGTGAACGGATACTACTCCTTGCGTCGATTGCACCGTCAGAGCCGTCACCGCCGCGACGCCATAACAATTGTGCGCCGCAAAAGTTTTTAGATCGGCCGCTGTGCCCGCGCCGCAGGAAGGATCAAATCCCGCTATCGTCAGAAGGATGGGTGGAGTGTGGGTAGTGTGGCCGTTGTGATTGCTCACTTGCGAATGTCCTCCGCGCGAGGTCGCTACAGACAACTACGCCGGCGCCGCCATTTTTCGCGTTGGCGCACCGGCTACCGAAAATGTACGCGCGTTCTTGTGCATCGCGCAACAACAATATTTGAAAATTGCCAGACGGGTTCGACGCGCAAGAAGCGCGGCGAAAATCGATGAGGGAAAAATTAGTGGAATCTTATCCGCGCGCCAACATCACGGAAAAAGTCCGCGCACCAGCGTGGCATCTGCAACTCGACCCACCGCCAGCACGTAAGCTCCAGTGCGCAGATGCGCGCGATGCTTCCGCGCCGTCTCGTGCACTTCGTGGAATGCGCGCCGCATCACCAAATCCAGCTTCGCGTTCACTTCTGCTTCCGACCAGAAGAAACTCTGCAAGTCCTGCACCCATTCAAAGTAGCTCACAGTCACGCCGCCGGCATTCGCCAGCACGTCCGGAATCACCAAGGTGCCCTTGCGCGCCAAAACTTCGTCTGCATGAGGAGTGGTCGGTCCGTTCGCTGCCTCGGCCACAATTTTCGCCTTGATCTGATCCGCATTATTCAACGTGATTGAATTTTCCAGAGCTGCTGGCACCAGAATGTCGCACTTCATCGTCAACAAATCATCATTCGAAATCCGCGAAGTGCCTGGCATACCTACGACTGTTCCCGAACGCTCCTTGTAACGCATGGCCTTCAGTGGATCGATCCCTCGAGAATTGAAAACGCCCCCGCGCGAATCGCTGATCGCAATCACCCGCGCTTTCTTCTCGGAGAATAGTTTCGCCGCGATCGAACCAGCGTTTCCGAATCCCTGAATCGCGACGCTCGCCCCGCGCAGCGAAAGCTTCTTCACTTTGCAGGCTTCTTCCACCGCGATCACGCATCCGCGCGCTGTAGCCTCGTTGCGTCCTTCCGACCCGCCGATCGAAATCGGTTTGCCCGTCACCACGCCCAGCGACGAATGCCCCTTGGTCATGGAATACGTATCCATGATCCACGCCATCGTCTGCGCGTCCGTGTACACGTCCGGCGCGGGAATATCCTGCTCCGGTCCGATGATCGGCAGAATTTCCGCCGCGAATCGCCGCGTCATGCGCTCCAGTTCGGACTTGCTCATCCGCTTCGGATCGCAGATCACTCCGCCCTTCGCGCCTCCATAGGGGATGTTCACCGTCGCGGTTTTCCAGGTCATCCACATCGCGAGCGCTTTCACTTCGTCCAGCGTAACCGCCGGATGATAGCGTATGCCGCCCTTCGCCGGCCCGCGCGCGACGTTGTGCTGCACGCGAAATCCGCTGAACACCTTGATCTGCCCGTTATCCATCTTCGTCGGGATGGAAACTTCCAGCACGCGCTTGGGCGTGCGCAGGATCTGGCGCAGTCCCGGGTCCAACTTCAAATATTCCGCCGCGATGTCGAACTGAATTTGCGAAATGCGATACGGATTCAGGTCCTCGCGCGGTGCGATCCGCGGGATGGGCTGCGTACTAGCAGGTTTGGCAACGGTTGCCATTCGATGTTCCTTCCTGACGTGGCGAGCGATTGGTGGTAAGGGCCGCAAGTCTTGCGCGAATCGAAGTTTAGTCAAGCCGTACAGGATGTCAATGGAAACCAACCGGAATACAGGAAATGCCGCATCGGTGTTCTTCACATTTCGTTTGCGTAGCTGTCACGTCATCGTCCATAAAGATATGTCCAGTAAGCATTTACACTCGTAGCCATCTCCTACAGGCCGCCGATTTTCAGCACTCACATCGCCCCTAAATTCTCCCGCCAGAACCCCGTTGACCCCGCCTTACCAACAAGTTACCCTCCCTCCACGGCAGCGCAACCGTGCGGTGCGACGGAGGTGTCCACCCCGCGCCGCAATCCGGAATCCCTTCGCGCGCGTATCTATTAGGAGAAGCATTTCCTTGGTGACGGCGGAAAAGCGAGCGGAGTTGAAGGCCACGGACGCGTCGCTCATTGACCGGATCGTTCAACGTGACGAGTCAGCGCTTGCAGCGCTTTACGACCGTTACGCTGGCATGCTCTCGTCCGTCTTGAACCGGATTTTGCGCGACACCCAGGCAGCCGAGGAAATTCTGCAGGACATTTTCTATCAGCTGTGGCGCAACGCTGAGCAATTCGATTCGTCGCGCGGCTCGCTGTCAGGCTGGTTGCTGGTGATCGCCCGCAATCGCGCCATCTCCCGTTTGCGGCGCCACAACCCCGCCAGCGGCGACGAGCTCAGCGAAAATACAATTGTGGTCGCTTCCAATCTGGAAAGTTCCGTCGCGCAACAGCAACTTATGGCTAAAGTGAAAAGCGCGCTGGACAGCCTGCCGAAAGAGCAACGCGCTGCCATCGAACTCGCGTACTTCGAGGGCCTGACGCACAGTGAAATCGCGCAGCGCACCGGCGATCCTCTCGGCACCGTGAAAACGCGGCTGCGCTCGGCAGTAGAAACTCTGAAACGGGATTTGCATTCATGAGCAACGAACATCCAACTCGGCCGGAAGATTTCGATCTCTACGCGTTAGGCGCGCTCGACGACGCCGAACGCCAAGCGTTCGAATCGCACGTAGCTTCCTGCGCGGACTGCGCCGAAAAGGTCGCGGCAGCGCGCGGACGCATGGCGATCCTAGCCTTCGCCGCGCCGACCGTAGCTCCTTCGCCTGGAGTGAAGGAGTCCCTCATGCGCCAGGTGGTCGCGTCGGCCGAAGGTCCTGGCGGCAGCGTCGCGCGTGTGCAGCCGGAACATGCTGCGGACGGCGGGATGTTCGCACGTTGGTGGGCCGCATTGCTGCCGGTCGCGACGGCGTTCGCGCTCGCCACCGTTCTGCTGTGGCTGCACAACGAGCAGCTCAATCGCCAGCTTGCTGCTCTGCGCAACACCGTTCAACAGCAGCAGCAAGAGCTCGCCGAAACGCGGCATCAAGCGGAGCTGATCGCGGCGCGCGAAACGCTTGTGGTTCCGCTGTGGTCGCAGAAAGGCGCGCCCGATATGCACGGCGAGGGGCATGCTCGGGTACTTTATAACGCGAAAGAAGGGATGATGACGTACGACGGCTGGCTGCCCTCGGCGCCGGCCGACAAAAGTTATCAGCTGTGGCTTGTGCC
Source organism: uncultured Acidobacteriota bacterium (assembly GCA_963790855.1). Taxonomy (GTDB): domain Bacteria; phylum Acidobacteriota; class Terriglobia; order Acidiferrales; family UBA7541; genus Palsa-295. The sequence goes on along the minus strand of CAWBPZ010000010.1, from coordinate 197,899 downwards.
GATGAGCGGAGCGCCCATCAGCGCCGGCGTCTTCAATCCGCAGAATGGCGAGATGAGCCACATGATGATGAAGCTTCCCGCGGGCGTCACTGCGAAAGAATTCGCGGTGTCGCTCGAGCCGGCTGGCGGCAAGCCGCAGCCCACGGGGCCGATGATCCTCGTCGGCCCAATTTCCTAATCCGCCGCGCACGAAATTCCTCGCGCGAAATTCCGCACGAGAGAAATTTTAGGTTTTCGCGCCTCCGGGAATGAAATCCACGCCCATGTAACTGCGCAGCGCTTCCGGGATAACGATCGAGCCATCCGCGCCCTGAAAATTTTCCAGCAGTGCGATCCATGTGCGACCCACCGCCAGACCTGAGCCATTCAATGTGTGGACGAATTCCGATTTTTTTCCGCCGGGCGGCTTGAAACGAATGCCGGAGCGGCGCGCCTGAAACGCTTCGGTATTGGAGCACGAGGAAATTTCCATGAAGTCGCCGGCCGAGGGCAGCCACACCTCGATATCGTAGGTTTTCGCCGACGCGAATCCCATGTCGGCGGTACACAGCAGCATCACGCGATAATGCAGCCCGAGCCGCTGCAAAATTGCTTCGGCGTTTGCGACCAGCGCTTCCAGCTCGTCGTAGCTTTGCTCCGGGCGCGTGAATTTGAACATTTCCACTTTCTGAAATTGGTGCTGGCGCTTCAGCCCGCGCGTGTCGCGTCCTGCGGCGCCGGCTTCGGAGCGGAAACATGCCGTCCAGGCGCACACTTTGATGGGCAACGCGTCGGCTTCGAGCGTCGTGTCGCGATACAAGCTGGTCAATTCCACTTCGGAAGTCGGCGTCAGCCACAGATCGGTGCCTTCCAGGTGAAACATGTCCGCCGCGAATTTCGGCAGCTGGCCCACGCCGGTGAGCGAAGCGGTGTTCACCAGAAACGGCGGCAGAATTTCGGTGTAAGCGTGTTCGCGTGTGTGTACGTCGAGGAAAAAATTCGCGAGCGCCCGTTCCAACCGCGCGCCCAGCCCCTTGTACACCGCAAAGCGCGAGCCCGCGATTTTGATCGCCGCGTCGAAATCCAGAATGCCCGCGCCTTCGCCCAGTTCCCAGTGCGCTTTCGGCTTGAAATCGAATTTTGGCGGTGCGCCCCAGCGCCGCACTTCCACGTTGTCGGCTGTGGATTTCCCGACGGGCACGCTGGCGTGCGGAATATTCGGCACGGTCAGCAGGAATTGCTTCAGCTTTTCGTCGAGCACCGTGATGGTCTCGTCGTCGCGCTTGATCTGGTCGGAGACCTGCTTCATCAAAGCGAGCAGCGAGGTGGCATCTTCGCGGCACTTCTTCATGCGTGCAATTTCTTCGCTGGCCTTGTTGCGCTCCGCCTTCAGGCGCTCTGCCGAAGTGATCACCATGCGGCGGTCGGTATCCAAAGCACGAAAAGGCGCAAGGTCCAGCGTGGCGCCGCGCTCCACCGTCATCTTCTCGATCACATCGAGGTGCTCGCGCACATATCCCAAGTCCAGCATAGGCCCAGCAGAATACATGAATCGGGGAGGAAGTGAAAAGCGGTGAGTGGAAGGGCGTCAATAGTAATTGGTGATTTGCGAACCACGAAGCGTGATACGTGCATCGGGCATCGTGATTGGTGTGACGTGGCGGAGGAGCCGGCAAATTGCGACAAAAACGAGCGATTCGAAAACATTTTCTCGTTTGTTGTGAGCAGGTTAGCTCGATTTCGAATAATGGACGACTAGAGATTAGAAAACGCGAAGAGGGAGGAGCTGTTGCGCGGGGAGCTGAAGCGCGAGCAGCGTGGACCAGGTATCCCCGTGGTGGTGATGAAATTAGCGCACGACTGAGGATAGCACGGTAGTTACGGTAAAAGACCGTAACGTGACTGTTATACACTTCCGTCGCTTGCAGTGTTTTCTGGGCTGCTAAGTTCGTTCAGCTTGAGACACGTTTGACTTAATTCGAGGATTTCTTTCGCAGCGGGGGCGGTTGCGGGTAACCCGGGGCGTTCAGCTTCCAGACGATTTGGCGCATTATGGCGGTCCACATGTCGGCGTCACGGCGGGGGAGATTGAGGCGGCGGACGAGGCGGCGGATGCGTTCGTGGGCGTCGGCTACGGTGCGGCGATCGAGGAAACCGCTCCCGCTGAGGGCTTCGGTGAGGATGGCGGTAAAACGTTCGATTTCGGCGGCGGTGGCGGGCGGCGCTTTTTCGAGCGCTAGCTTAAATTTGGCGGCGGCTTTTGGGTCGCGCGCGAGTTCGTAGAGGCAGACGGCGACGGCTTGGCCGAGGTTCATCGAGCGATGAGCTTCGCGGGTGGGAATGCGCAGCAGCCAGTGGCAGTGGCTCAGGTCTTCGTTGGACAAGCCGGTTTTTTCGGAGCCGAAGAGGAGCGCGGCGCGATTTGATTTTCCGCGGCCGGCGCGCCTGCGTGCGAGGCGTTGCAAAATGATGCGCGCGCCGGCTTCGAGAGTGCAGAGAGAATGATGCAACTCGCGGCGTCCGGCGGCGGTGGTGCCGACGACGAGCGCGCAATCCGCGACGGCTTCGGCGACAGTGGCGAATTGTTCGGCGCTGGCGAGAACCGGCGCGGCGCCGACGGCGGAAACTGCTTCGCGATATGCGGGGTCGTAGGGATTCACCAGGCGCAGATGGGTGCAGCCGAAATTGCTCATGGCGCGCGCGGCGGCGCCAATATTGAGAGGATTGCGCGTGGCGACCAGCACGACGCGAAGATTGTCCATGAAGCATGCGAAATTCATGAGCGCCTATTCTATGTCATCAAGGGGTCACCACGGGGGCATCAGGCGATGTGCAGACGAGAGGGGCAGGGAACTGCCGGCGGCGAAGAGTTGCGATTGCAATTGCGCTTGCAATCTGGGGCGTAAGCGATTAACAAGTCTGCGGACGGCGCGCGAATACGACGTGCGCGCTGAGGGGCGAGAGTTTTTGGACGATCGCCGAACGGGAGGAGCGAGCATGACGCAGAAAGCGGAGACGAAAATTTTAGTGGCGGTGTTGTTTGCAGTGGGAACGCTTGGGAGCGCCGTGGCGCAGGCGCCGAATCCTTACGGCCCGCCGATCAGCTTGGAAAATGCGAAAAAGGCGGCGGCGCCCGCGCTGGCGGAAGCGGCGAAAAATAATTGGAACATGGCGGTGGCGATCGTAGATCCCGCAGGGAACCTGGTTTACTTCGAGAAGATGGATAACACGCAATTGGGCAGCGTGAATGTTGCAATGGACAAGGCGCGTTCCGCGGCGCTATTCAAGCGGCCGACGCAAGCATTTCAAGAACGGCTGGCAGCTGGCGGAGACGCGATGGGGGTGCTGCGTATTCAGGGCGCGGTGCCGGTGGCGGGCGGCATTCCGTTGATCATGGACGGCAAAATCGTGGGCGCAATTGGGGTTTCGGGCGCGGCCAGCGCGCAGGACGCGCAGTGCGCGAAAGCTGGAGTTGATGCGCTGAAGTAGGAGGCCGATTCGTTAAATTAACATGGCAGCAACAGAAGCGTAACATGGCGGAAAATTGGTTTGGTAGGATGGCGGCGCTGGTCTCTGGTCGCTTGGCCGTCACCCCGGACACTGGCACAAAGGAAACCACGCCATGTTGCCACCGAAACTGATTCTTTCCCCAGTTGATTTCAGCGACTCTTCGCACGGTGCGCTGGATGTTGCCGCGGATTTCGCGACGCGCTTCGGCGCCGAGCTACTGCTGGTCCACGTGATGCCCGCGATTCAGGATTTGCCGGAAAATGTGTCCATTCTGAAGGAAGGCGAGTATGACCAGAGCTTGACGGACGCCGCCACAAAACGGCTGGCTGACCTGGCCGCCGGGCTTGCGCAGAAGAATGTGAAGGCGCGCACGGAAATTGGGACGGCGAATGATGTTGGTATGGAGCTGGTGCGCATCGCCGAGCACGAGTACGCGGACATGGTCATTATTGCGACGCACGGCATGACGGGCTGGCACAAAATCGCGTTTGGCTCGGTGGCGGAGAAAGTGGTGAAGCAGGCGAGCTGCCCGGTGCTGGTGTTGCGCGCGAAAGCGATGGAGGATGCCGGCGGCGAGAAGAAGGCGTCGGCGTCCACTGCAGCACGTTAGTTATTTTTTTTGCCGCAGCCGCGAGATGCGCGGTTTACAGCTGGCGGCGCTGCGCCAACCCTTCGAACCGGCGCTGCCGGTTCCCAGGGTGAATCGCGCTGGAGCGCGATTCAAACTCCGACTTCGGCGAATTCGTCGCACATCGAGCGGAAATTTTCGTACCAGGTTGCGGTAAACACTCCCACCAAATATTCCGCAGTGCGTCCGGCAACAGCGACGCGAGGCGGCTTGATTTCACCCCACGTGCGAACGTTCGTGCCGCCGTGGGGCGCTTCCTCGAATTCCACCCATTGGTGCAGGGTGATGCCGAGGGCGCGATCGATCCAACCGAGATCGCGGCCGTGCCGGCAATTGACAATCAAGTGGTCGACGACGACCTTGACGGGTTTCAGGATTTCAATTTCCATACGGCTGCCAATACTCCAGGGCTCACCGTGTTGCCAATGCATGCGGCCGTAGATATTGGCGAAGGTGTGCCACATTTTCCAATTGGTGTAGACCTCCCAGGTCAGGGCAGGCGTGGCTTTCGTGGTAATGGCGTATTCAAACGTATGCATCGTACCTCTTAGCGCACTTCGGATTTTTACTGCACCAGGGAAAGAAACGGGGGTATACTGCGCGCCTGCATTCTTTATACAACGTTTGTTATACGTTGTAAAGATTATTTTCGCATTTAATTGCGAGCCGCGAGGAGCGAAGAGCGAAGATGCCGCGAACAGCCGATGCTCGATTGGAAGGGCGCATTCTGGATGCTGCTTATCAATTGTGGAGCAGAGGCGGAGAAAGAGCGCTGACGATGCGCGCGGTAGCACGTACAGCGCGGACGACGACGCCCACGGTGTACCAGCGATTCAGGGATAAAAAAGACATTCTGGAACTGCTACGCAAGCGGGCGCAGGAGATTATGTTTTCATACATGCGCCGGGCGGACTCTGCGGAAGAGTTTTGCTTGCGGTATTTCGAGTTCGCGCTTAAACATTGCAACGAGTACGAATTGATACATGCGGACTGGGCGGTGCGCCTGGCGAAAGAGGAGCCGCGACCTTCGTTTGACCTGCTGAGGAAGAGCCTGGCGGACCGATTGGGCGGGACGCCGGCGGAGCACGCGGGTTTGGCGCTCGCTCTGGCAGCTTTGCTGCACGGAACCGCGACGTTGCTGCTGACGAAAGGAGTGCCGGAGCGGATTTCGCGGGAGTTGCGGCACGCTTGCGTTGCGGCGTTTGAGACTCTGGTGGAATGCGGCGGCGGGCGGACGTTTCGGCCGAATCATCGGCGTGCGGCGCGGGCGAAGACTCGATAACGTTGCGGCTGGCGGTTTGAGAGATTTATGAGCAAGACATGAGCAGAACGTTGCCGAAGCGCTGGATTTTTTTGAGTGTGGCGATCGTGCTGCTGGCGTTGGTCGGCGCGGCGGGATACTGCCGATGGACTGGACAGATTCCGGCGCCGCTTCTCGGAATTCTGGTGCGACGGATTCAGGTGCCGCCGGGATTCAAGATTAAGCTATATGCCACGGGCGTTCGGAATGCGCGATCTTTGACGCTGGGAGCGGGTGGGACAGTTTTTGTTGGGTCGCGGCGCGCGGGAAAAATTTATGCGTTGACGACCGGCGGGCGGCGCGGCGAGGCCGGCGAAGTGATTACGATTGCGCGCGGTTTGTATGAACCGAACGGTGTGGCGTTTCATGATGGCGCTTTGTACGTGGCGGAAGTGGGCCGCGTGTTGCGCTACGATGCAATGGAAACGCGGCTGAAAAATCCCCCCGCGCCTGTGGTGGTGAGCACGGAACTGCCTTCGACCAAGCAACACGAATGGAGATACATACGCTTTGGGCCGGATGGATGGCTATATATGGGAGTTGGCGCGCCGTGCAATGTGTGCAAGTCCACGGACAAGCGCCTGGCGAGCATCTTAAGGATGCGGCCGGACGGATCGAGTATGGAAGCATATGCGCTGGGTGTGCGCAATTCGGTGGGATTCGATTGGCAGCCGCAGTCGCAGGAGATGTGGTTCACCGATAATGGGCGCGACAATATGGGCGACGATATTCCGCCTGATGAGCTGAATTATGCGCCGCGGGCGGGGATGAATTTTGGGTTTCCTTATTGCCACGGAAAAGATGTTCAGGACCCGGAGTTTGGGCGCGAGCATTCTTGCGCGGAGTTTGTGCCGCCGGTGTGGAATTTGCCGGCGCATGTGGCTGCAATCGGAATGCGTTTTTATGACGGCGGCATGTTTCCGGAGGAATACCGCGGCGGGATTTTTATTGCGGAGCATGGGTCGTGGAATCGCAGTGTGCCGATTGGTTATCGCGTGAGCCGCGTGGTGTTGGATGGCGACCGGGCTGTGAAATACGAGCTGTTTGCGCAGGGGTGGTTGATGGGAGGTTGGCATTGGGGTCGGCCGGTGGATGTGTTGGTGATGCCGGATGGATCGCTCTTGGTTTCTGATGATTATGCGGGGGCGGTTTACCGGATCAGCTATCAGAAATAGGCGGGGCGCCGACCCATCGCAGCGGCACCGTCGGTTCTCAGGGTGAATCGCGCGGCGGCGCGATTCAAATGACGACGGATTCCTGATATTCGCCGAAAGCGCGGCGGAGGGCGTCGGAAATTTCGCCTACTGTGGCGTAGGCTTCGACGGCGATAAGGATTGCGGGCATCAGGTTTTCGGTGGTGCGGGCGCGGCGCTCGATTTCCACCAGCGCGGCTTGCGCTTTGGGCGTGTCGCGGCGGGCGCGCAGGGAATTGAGGCGCGCGATCTGGGTGCGTTCGATTTCGGGGTCAATGCGCAGCGTGGGGATGGGTTTTTCATCTTCAGTTTGGAAGCGATTTACGCCGACGACGACTTGCTCGCCGCTGTCCACGGCATTTTGGTATTCGAATGCGGACTTTTGAATTTCCTGCTGAATGTATCCGGTCTCGACCGCGCGCAGCACGCCTCCCATCGCATCAATCTTGGAAATATATTCCCGAGCGCCAGCTTCGATTTCGTCGGTGAGCTTTTCGATGGCGTAAGAACCTGCGACCGGGTCGATCGTGTTCACTACTCCCGTTTCCTGCGCGATGATTTGCTGGGTGCGTAGCGCCAGCAGCGCGGACTGCTCGGTGGGGAGGGCGAGAGCTTCGTCGAGGGCGTTAGCGTGCAGCGATTGGCAGCCGCCGAGGACCGCGGCGAGAGATTGCAGCGCGACGCGCACCAGATTATTTTCCGGTTGCTGCGCGGTGAGCGAAGAACCAGCAGTTTGCGCATGGAAGCGCAGCATCAGCGAACGCGGATCGCGCGCACCGAAGCGTTCGCTCATGGTGCGCGCCCAAAGGCGGCGAGCGGCGCGGAATTTTGCGATTTGCATCAGCAGTTCGTTGTGCGAATTAAAGAAAAACGAAAGTTGCGGCGCGAATTCGTCCACGGCGAGGCCTGCGCTGACGGCAGCTTCGACGTAAGCGATGCCGTTCGCGAGAGTGAAGGCGACTTCCTGAACATCGGTAGAACCGGCTTCGCGGATGTGATAGCCGGAAATGGAAATCGCATTCCAATTGGGCAGCTGGTGGCGGCACCACGCGAAAATATCGGTGACGATGCGCATGGCGGGGCGCAGCGGATAAATGTAAGTGCCGCGCGCGATGTATTCCTTCAGGATGTCGTTCTGCACGGTGCCGGCGAGGCGTTGTAGGTTCGCGCCTTGTTGTTTGGCGACGGCGACATAGAGTGCGAGCAGAATCGCGGCCGTGGAATTGATGGTCATCGAGGTGGAGACAGTTTCGAGCGGGATGCCGTCGAAGAGCGTTTGCATGTCTTCGAGAGAATCAATGGCGACACCGACTTTGCCGACTTCACCGAGCGCGAGAATGTGATCGGAGTCCATGCCAATCTGCGTGGGGAGATCGAATGCGACGGAGAGGCCTTTGACGCCTTGCGCGAGCAAATAGCGGTAGCGCTGGTTGGATTCGACGGCGCTGCCGAAGCCGGCGTATTGGCGGGTGGTCCACAGGCGGCCGCGATACATGGTGGGATAGACGCCGCGCGTGAAAGGGAATTGGCCGGGATAGCCGAGGTCGCGTTCTGCGTTCCAATCGGGCGAGTCGTTCGCAGTGACGACAGCTTCGATCGGCAGGCCGGAAGGGGAGGCGGCGCGGCGTTCTGCGGGGGCCGGGGATTTTTTCGCGTCGTTTGACATGTGTCCGGGTTAGCGAGTCCGGCGGGCGCGGCGAAACGACGTGAATGCAAAACAGACCATCGTGACGGCGTAAACGATCGTGAAGCCGAGCAGCCACGCGGCGGGGCGGGTGTGCCATTGCCGCCAGGCGGAGATGCCGCCGTAGAGCGCGAAGAGGGCGAAGATTGCACCCGTCGTTTCATGGAAGAGCTGGCGGATGGCGCGCCACACTACGCGCAGGGTGATTTTGGTGGAGCTCCAGAGCGTGGGGTAGAAGCCCTCTGCCATGGAACAATTCTAGTACAGAATGGGTGGAGGCGCGGGAGTGATTGGCGGGGGCTGGGGGCTGGTTTTACGACAGCAAGTCAAAAGCTCCGATTCCCTGATAGTGGGTCAGTTTCCGATTAGGGCGTTAGAACGAAGCCGCTGGCGCGGCGGACGCTTCGCGTGCTATGCTCCTCACGTCATGCAGCAACGTAGCGCCTTTAACAGCGATTTTCGCTTTTCTCTGCATTTCCTAAGTCATGCAAAATCAATAGACTGCAGAGGAAAAAAGATTCAATTCCCATAGCCGTTAGATCGGCTGAAGCCATTAGCCCGCCTCCACCGCCAACCGCCAGCGGCCTCCTTCAAACGGCTCTATCGAACGCGCGCAGAGCACCGCGCCCGACTTCACGCTCCTGTGAAAACGCGCCTCCGATAGAGCACTAACGTTTACCATGACTTAGCCGCGGGTGGATGCCAGAGGGTTGAATTTCATCTGAACAGGCTTCGAGAAAGTCTTGCACGTCACTACGGGACGCATTCTGTTCATCACTTTCGCAGAACGGGAGGCACGATGCCTGCGATGCCTAAGGGTTTCTCCCGAGACGCTCTGCAGTGTTTGCTGTATTAACAGGTCCCGCACGTCACTGTAGGTTTTCCTACGTTGGACATGGCTCAGTTATCCAGCCTGGTCATGCACACCTCGCGCGACTACTGATTGCCGATGACAAAGCGGTAGGCCACCTAACGGAACTACAAGACAGTTCGTTCCGAGTTCTCAGCGAGTCATTATGATGTCGAAACGGGTTCTAGTGGCGGATGACAGCGACACTGTTCGCAGGGTCCTTCGTACATATCTCACCCAGCGAGACCTTGATGTCTGCGGCGAGGCAGCCGATGGCGAAGATGCCATCGAACAAGCCCGGAAACTCAAACCCGATTTGATTCTTCTGGATGCGGCGATGCCCCGAACGAATGGTATCGTTGCGGCATCCGTCCTGAAAGAGATGATGCCGAACGTGCTGATCGTTCTATTCACCATGTACAGCGAAGCGATTGCCAGAGCATTTCCTAACAAGGGGCTTGCAGTCGACGCGGTGGTTGCCAAAGCGGAAGGCATGAGCAGACTGGCAGACTGTGTGCAAAACTTGCTGCGTTCGTAACCCGACTTGGACGGTGACCTAACGATAATGCAAAATGTAAATCGCGCTGACAACGATGCTGATTGACCGGGCCACGCCCAGTGGCCTGCACCCCCTCAGCCTGCCCGTACAGACTTCCATGTATCGCTCTTGTTCGTCAGCGGCTCTAACTTAGAAGAACACCCTGGGGCCAGATGACAAAGACAATACTGCTAGCAGACGACAGTCCAATAGTTGGCGAAGCGCTCTACAGGCTGCTTGCAACCGAAGCGGATTGCGAACTTTGCGTGCAGGCTGCTGATGGTCACGAAGCGATTTCGCTCGCCAAGCAGTGCAAACCCGACTTGGTGATCCTCGACCTATCAATGCCAAAAATGAATGGACTCGAGGCTGCGCGTGAACTGAAGAAAATCATGCCCACTGTTCCCATTATCCTCCTCACTCTCCATGCCAGCGTGGTTAACGAATCGTTCGCTGAAAAGTTGTGCGTGGATTTGGTCGTTCCGAAGGGGGACTTTAAGCATTTGATGGACTCTGTGCGGACATTGCTATTCGCCGAAGCAGGCAGGACCACGGACGATTCGGCGACGAGATGATCCAGAATCCCGAGTGAAAGTCCGGCGCAGGTGCCTCGCGAGCCGCGCGTTGCTATTCCAGTGGAAGTCCAAGGCCAGAGATTTCAGTGCGGGTGGGCCACGCGCTAGTGCACCTAAGTCCCGATAAGTAATCGGAAACTGACCGACTACCGATTCCCTGCCGGGCTAGACCTTTCCGCAAAAAACAGATCCCTGCGTGCGCCAGGCAAGCTCAAGATGACGGCATCACTTTCACCGGAGCCGGTGGATAACTGAACCGGGGGACGGTTAACTGGTGGAGTTCACTTTGAGCACCTGGGCCTTGTTTCGTGCTGGCGGCGGACCTAGAATTGGGATAGAAGGGTGCTTTTAAGGGAGGTGATGCCCTTGCAACTCGACGACCGCATGAAGCAGTTGCTGCGAGAGCTGGGACACGCCATTAATGATACGGTGTCTGATTCCAACCGGATCGCGGAAGCGATTTCCGGAGTGCGTTCGGCGGGCTTCGACATTGTGCTGAAACTGGATGCGACGATTGGGTTGGCGCGCAGGTCCGCGCAGGACGCGAAGATGACCACGCAGGACCGGCGCTTCCTGGAATCGCTGCACATCCGCGTGGATGATGAAATCATGGAAGAAGAAACGATCGAGCCGCGGGTGGAGATCACCGCGCAAGACATAAAATTTCTGAAGTCACTGAAGATATCCTTCGATGAAGAACTATAAATTTATCGCCGTCGCACTATTCTCTGCGCTTGCCGCGCTGGCTGTGGCTGCGCCTGCGGCGCGCGCGCAGGTGATCGAACCGGAAAAGACGCCGATTTCCACCGACGTGAACACGCCGGTGGTGGTGAAGCAGAAGCCCGCGAAGGCCGTGTGGTTGAGAGCGGAGGTGATCCACTCCGACCGGCAAACGTTGATCGTGCGCGAAGCGGACAATGCCATGGAGATCCATACTTTCACGTTCTCCGAGAGAGCCAAAGATAAAATCGAGCAGGTGCAGGATGAAGGTGGATATCAGAGCGGGGACCACGTGAGGATTTTGTGGATACCCGGCACCAGTAAAGCCCTGAATATTAAGGGCAGGCCTTCCAAACCGATTTGATTCCTCGTATTGCGTTGTTGTAGGTTTTCGGCAGGCTCACACGCGAGAAAAAGCCGGGGAGACGCCTTTCGATCCTGCCGCAGGCGGGCTCTTAGGAATTTTGCCCGGCGCCACGAAATGATTCGCCCCCCTGCAGTTGCCGGCCGCTTCTACCCATCTGAGCCGAAGGAGCTTGCGCAGCAGATTGCTGCTTTTGCGCCGCCGGCGGGAAGCGCGGGGACAATTGTGGCGCGCGGGTGCGTGGTTCCTCATGCGGGGTACATGTATTCAGGGCACGTCGCAGGGGCTGTGTATTCTTCGCTGGAAATTCCCACGCGATGCATTTTGCTGGGGCCGCGGCACTATCCGCGCGGTGAAGCGATGGCAATTTTGTCGCAGGGAAGCTGGCGAACCCCTTTGGGAGATGCGGCGATTGATGCGGAGCTGGCTGCGGAATTGATGCAGGCGTGTCCGCGTTTGCGGGAAGACGCGGTGGCGCACGAGCGCGAACATTCGCTGGAAGTGCAGATTCCATTTCTGCAACGACTGGCGCCGCATTTTCGGTTTGTGCCGGTGGTGCTGGGGGCGGAACGTTATCCGTTGCTGGAAGAATTGGGTCACGCGGTGGCGAAGGTGGTGGCGGCGCAGAGCGAGCGCGTCTTGGTGATTGCGAGCACGGACATGAATCATTACGAGAGTGATGTGCTGACGCGCGCGAAAGACGGGCGAGCGATCGAACGAATTGTGGCGCTGGATCCGCGTGGATTGTATGACAGGGTGCGCGGCGAGGGGATTACGATGTGCGGTTACGCGGCAACGACGGCGATGTTGGTGGCGATGCGGGACCTGGACGCGGAGAGAGCGGAGTTGGTGCGTTATGCGACGTCGGGCGATATCACGGGTGACCGAGAGGAAGTGGTTGGGTATGCGGGGTTGATCGTGCGGTGAGTGACCTCGAGATCTTGTAATGCCGATCTTCAGGGCAGTATCGGCTGCTGGCGCGACATGGATGGCGCACTAAAGTGCGCCGCTCCGAAAGCGCGAAGCGATGACCCTTCGATCCCGCACTGCAGGATCGAAGGATGGATCGCTCGGGCAAAGCGATTCACAAGCCGCTGCACTCCCCATAAATTGAACCGACGCAGCGCTCGCGTCGTCAGTTGACGTTGAGTGCGAATGTGAACTTATGAGTGGTGGTGCCGCTGGTGGCGGTCACGGTGACTGTCTGGTTCGCCACCGTAGGCGTGCCCGGATTCGTGGGCGGCGTGACTCCGCCGCCCCCGCCGCCTCCGCACGCTGCGATGACGATCAGCAATGTCAGCGTGATTCCCGTGGCGAAGAAATTCCAGCGGCGGTGCCGCGCCAGAATTGCCAGTGCAAGGAGCGCACCGCACAGGAGCAGGACGCGGATCGCGCCGACGGTGGTGCGCCATCCGCCGAAGTCAATGTGACGGCTTAGTGGAACGAGCGAGCTAGGAGCTGTGGTCGAAACTGTCAGCACCGAAGTGCCGCTGCCGGTAATGCTGGCAGGGCTGAAGCTGCACATGCTTTCCGATGGCAAACCAGTACAAGAGGCTGCCGAGAAATTGATGACTCCGTTGTAACCGTTGCTTCCCGCGACAGTGATCGTCGTGGTGGCGCTCGCGCCGGGAGAGCTGACGGTGACCGTGGCGGGCGCAAAAGTAATGTTGAAGTCCGGGCCCGGAGTGACTGCCTCAGTGAGGGTACCCTGCGACGGTGCAGAATTTGTGTCGCCGCTGTAGCTCGCAATGATCAACTGAGAACCCGAAGGCAGTGAATTGGCAACAACTTGCGCTTGTCCGTTCGAGAGAGTCACGGCGCTACCGATCAGGCCTCCGCTTTGTGATGAAAATTGAATCGTTCCGGTGGGTGCCGGGCCGCCTGCCTGATTTGGCGTCACTGTCGCGGTGAAGGTGACCGAGGATCCCTGTTGAATCGTTCCATTTGACGTAATAAGCGCGGTAGTTGTTGGTATACGTACGTCGATCGTCACTGGTTGGGAGACTGATGCGGCGTAGTTCACGTCGCCGCTATATTTGACGGTAACCGCGCTCTGCCCCAAGGGAAGAGCGGTGGTATTAAAGTCCGTGGACCCTTCAATTGCGCAAGCCACCGATTGGATCGAGAATTGAACAGGCTGAGGAGTTCCAATCTGCGAAGCGCCGGCGAAGAAAGTCAGCGTGCCGGTGGGCGCATTTCCGCAACTCGATCCTTGCAACATTACGGACATCGTAACCCCGGTTCCGAGAAGAGAAGTCGAGGGAGCCGCCAATACCACCGACGTCGAAACTTGCGTGATGGTGAAGGATGCGACGGGCGAGGTGCTGGCGTTGAAGCTGGGGTCGCCGCTGTAGGCGCCGGTGATCGAATGAGTTCCTGCGGTGAAGGTGAGGGTCGGATTCGTGGGCAGGACGTTGCCCTGGCTATTCAAGGTGAGGGCCGGGATTCCGCTGATCGCCTGGCCGTTGTCTTTGAAGGTGACGGTTCCGGTGGGAACGCCGTTGCCGGAATTGCCGCTGACATCAGCGCGGAGATAGACCGGAGTACCGTACGTCCCTGAGCTGAACGGAAGGGGAAAGCCCTGAGAATTTTGCGTAAGGAATGAAACGGCGACTTTGCTGCCTTCGGGTGTGACCGTGACGGCAACGGGCGCGGAGTCGCTGGCGGCGAAGGTGCCGTCGCCGGGATAGTGCGCGGTGACGCTGTAGCTACCGCCCGGCAGCGCATCGGTTGTCGAATTCACCGAGCCACTGGTCAGCGCAAAGGCCGTTACGCCGGGGTCAACGGTGGAGGTCGAAAGCAGCGCGACGTTGCCGGTGGCTGTTCCCGTAGCGGGAGGAGTAGGCGTCACGTTGATCTGGACCGTCACGGGCGAGCCATGAACGATGGATGAAGTCGGATTGAGAGACAAAGTTGTTGCGCTGGGTTTGAGCGCGGAAGTGATCGTGCTCCACTTGTTGACCAGATTTGCGGCGTTGACCGAACCGAGACCGGTAGTCAGGTCATAGCCGGCATTTGAGTTATAGCCGGTCAATATGCCGATCCCTTCGGCGCCGGCGCTGCTGCAATTTACCGGAACTGGCACCGTGTCGTCGCAAGGCATGGCGTTCGTTCCGGTGGTGATGTCGTGAAAAATGCAAGTGCTGGCGGGCGTGCCCGTCGAAGCACAACTCGCTCCCGATTGCGCGGCGAGCCTGTAAAGCGTGTAGTTGGCGTTGCCCTGACGCGATGAAATTTTCTGATTCACCATCGCCATGATGCCGGCGAAACTGGGAGTCGAAGCGGAGGTGCCACCAACAGCGAGGAATTCCTCGGCCTCGGGGTTCTGATCGCAGTAGGTAGCGTCGGTTTGGTCGGCCTCGCAAACAATGTAAAAGCTGCCTGTGTAAAATCCACCGGAAGCGAACAAGGAGACGTCCGGAATATCGCGTGCTCCGTCGTTGGGCACTCCCGTGCCGGTCTGCCACACGGGCTTGCCGTAGCCTCCCGAGCAACTGGTGATATCCTGCCCGTCGCCCTTAGTGCAGTTGCTTTTCCCGCCAGAACCGCCAACGGTGAATACATTTATATCGAGCAGCTGCGAATTGTTGCAATTCGCAAGCGCGTTGCCGGAGTAACCATAAAATTCCAGCGCCTGACTGCTGCAGCTGTCGTTCCAGGGAACCTCGGGGATGTAGCTCTTGGCGGATAACTGGGTAGTCGGGTTGTTCGTGCTGCTAAAGTAGGTAGCGGGGTTCGAAAGGTCGTTGAAATCGGTTCCGCCGACAGCAACGTTGTACGGCGTGGATGCAAACCCGTTTACTTGTAAGCCGAATTCAGCGGGCGCAGGGGATGGATTGTCTTGGCTGTCGCAACCGGCGGCACCGGCGTCTCCAGAGGAAACAAATACTGTGATTCCCTGGGCGGCGGCTTGCTGCCATACGGAGTTGTAGAACTGATTGCCGGCGGTACCCAGCGCGGCCTCACAGATTCCATAGCTTTCGCTGATTACCGGAGCTACGTTGTTGTCCACCGCAAACTGCGCGGAAAGATCCACGCCAAGAGTTGTATTTGTGGTGGCGGACGTGACGAATTTGATTGTGGCGCCCTTGGCGACGGCGCCAGCCCATTCCAAATCGAGATCCGATTCCGTTTCATCGCCGGGCACGACGCCGGGGTCTGGGCCGTCCGGGACGACGACCGGGTCGTTCGCAGGCAGACCAAAGAGGCTGCGGAAGTTCTCGATATCCTTCATGTCCACATCGGTCTCGCCAAGGATTGCGATGGTCTGGCCGGTGCCGTCGATTACTGGGGCGGGACTGCCATTCCAGAGCGGCAAGACGTTGTAGATCGTTGCAAAATCGTAGGGGCCCAGCCCGTAACAGCTGACCGGCTGGCCCGCTTGGTTCGTGCCGCAGGTAAAAGTGAACTGCGAATGCAGAGCTTTGATTTCGCCGGTCGTCCTGTTTTTCTTGAAGGCGCCGGAGATGACGTGCATCGGCTTTCTGGGAAAATTGTGCAGCGTATCAATGCCGACGATCACCGGCACGAGGGCAGTCGGAATCGACGGATTTGTGGAATTGGCCCAGTGGTCTTCTAGTGTTCCTGTGGCGTTGGGGACTGAGTATTTGTGGATCGCGGTGTGGAAGGCTTCCTGGACTTGGCCGGCGGTGCCGGAAAATTCGATCACGGTGCGGCCGTTGCTGAGCGGGGCGACCTGGAATCCGTGGGATTGCAGCCAGGAGGTGATCTTTTCGATGTCTAGGTCGGAGGGGCCGAACTGCTGGCCGAATTGTTGGGGCGTGAGCCACTGGTGATAGTTGGGCGAGGATTGATCCTGCTGCTGGTCCAGCAATTGTTCGAGCGCGGCTTCCTGGCTGGGGCCGCGCTGCAGGACGAGGAGCATGCGATTCATGGGCAGGCTTGCGGGGGCCGCGCCGCGGTCGTACTGTGCGCTGGCCAGATAATAAGTGTTGCCCTTCAGCACCGTGAGGCTCGCATCGTCCACGGCTTGGGCGATGCGTGACGCGACGGGCGCGGTTTGCGCGGATGCGTGCGAAGTAAGCAGGATCAGCATCAGCGGCGAACAGAAAGCAAAAAGCAGAAGGATGCGCAGGAAATGCGCGGGCTGGGGTCGCATGGTCTGGTTCACCTTGATTCCCGTTTTGGGACTGCGAGGACGGCACGGAGAGTAAACGGAGTTGTAAGAAGTGTCAAGTTGTACCATGGGACAGATTTCCGGGGGTGCAAGCGCGAAAAGGGCTAACGTGGCCGAGGGCGCGCTCTGGCAGTTGCGGATCTAGTGCGCGCTGCGGATGCGGGTGGCGAGGTTACGGGCCCGGTTGCGGGCGAGGTCTATGAATTTTTCGTCGGCGGCGAGCTGGTCCAGGGTGGGGAGCAGGCGTTCGGGCTCGGGGAGCAGCTTGCTGTTGTAATCGCGTTCGATCTGCTGCATGACGTCGTTAACGCCCAGGTGGTCGTAACGCATGGTGCGGACCAAGTCGGCGAGGTCCGTGGTCTGGCGTGCCAGCCCTTCGAAAATGTTGACGAGCTGGGTGGCGGTGTCGTCGAGCGTGTAGTTGAAATCGGCTTCGTGTTTTTCCGCGCCCTTTTCATACACCAGGCTTTTTGCGCCCAGGTTGGCGAGGCGGCGGTGGACCTCCAAATCCACATTTTGAAAATTATTGAGTTTGGCGGCTAGCGCGAAGACGCGTTCCGCGAGCGGAGCACTCACTTCGAATGGTTGCGGGTTCGCGTCTTCATCCAGCTGGCGGATATCGTAGGTGCCTGCACCGGCCGGATTGATTTTGATTTCGACGAATTCGGGGTAGCTGGTCTTGAAAACTTTGCGGAAGGTGATTTCGGGGGTGGCGTTTTCTGCAGATGCGTTCGTGGCGCTGAGTGCGCGGTGTGGCGCAGTCGAGCGAAGCAGTCGGGCGGGCATCGCGGCGGATATTTCTACCGCGCAGACGGCGAACGCGAAAAGAGCGAGCGAGGTGCGAGCGAACCTGCTGGAGCAGCGGCGCTGTGCGCAGCGAATCATGAACTGTCGCATCACAACCCCGAGATGCGCGCCGCGCGGGTTTGGTTTCGCAGGCTGGTTTTCGTCGCGTCGTGTGCAGGACGCGGCCGGACTCCCGTGGGAATTGACGTGATGGAGGCGAGCATGCGTTCGCGCGCGCGGAAACTGTGCGCGTGGCAGAGAGCGACGGCCAGAGCGTCGGCGGCGTCGGCCGGCTCGGGATATTCGGCCAATCCCAGCGCGGAGGTGACCATCTGCTGCATTTGCTGTTTGGATGCGGCGCCGTAGCCGGCGATGCTGGCTTTCACTTCGCGTGGCGAATAACTGTGCGCGGGTATCGAAGCCTGCGCGGCGGCAAGCAGCACCACACCGCGAACTTCAGCGAGCTTCAGCGCGGTGCGCATATTCAACGCGGTGAAAACGGATTCCACGGCGACGGCGTCTGGTGCGAATTCCGCCACCAGTTGCGCGATCAACCCGTGAATTTCGCGCAGGCGCGCGGCGAAGGTGGCGCGCGCGGGAAGCTTCAACGCGCCAAAATGCAATAGCCGCGGCGACGACCCGATGAATTCGACGACACCGTAGCCCGTGGCGCCGGCGACGGCGGGATCCACGCCGAGAACGCAGAGGCGCGCGGTCTTCTTTACGGAGTTCGCGGTCGCGTTGATACGGGTTTGGCGGATCATCTGAGTCCGCACAAGTGTAGTGCGCGATGCGAACGGAGTGTAGTGTTTTTTCGGCGCCGGCAGCGCGAACAGAACTAGCGGCTAGCCTTTGGCTTCTGCAACCTTCGGTTGCCACAATTCGATCGGATTGCCCTCAGGGTCATGCAGGCGGGCAAACCGGCCGTAGGGATAAGACTCCGGGTCAAGCTTTACCTCGATTCCCGCAGCTTGCAGCTGGGCCGCCATTTTGTCCACATCCCGCACGCGAAAGTTCAGCATCCAGACCTTCTGAGGGTCCCCGAAATATTTGCTCGTCTCCGGGAAGGGACTGAAAGCGGTGGATCCTGCCTCTTGCTGCCACGAGGTTTCCCCTTCCTTCGTCGGCACCGTCAAAATCCCCAGGTGCTCCTGATACCAAAGCGCCAGCGCTTTCGGATCTTTGGCGCGAAAGAAGAATCCTCCGATTCCGGTGACTTTTTCCATTTCCGTTCCTCCGGCGATCCCATTATGAACAGCGGCCCTCTCAGGGGCAGGGGAGACTTTTGGTTGTGTAGCCGTCTGCGCAGCGAGGCCGAGTTGGTTCCGATTCCAGCTGAAGGTCGAGCCGAAAGCAAATGAGAAGGTTTGAAGCAACTGGCGTCTTGGAAAACGCATGCCATGCTCCTTTGGAGAGGTGCGCGACCCGGCATACTATACCAAAGCAAACAGGGTTGTGGGATTTCGGTTTAACGCGAAACGTGGTAACCGCGGTTGTCGCGGAAGTGAATTCAGGCGAAACCGCTTGTACGGAGACGCGAACGACCGCCGGGCTCTGGGATACCTCGGGGCATGCTGGTCCAGTTACGGCTCGCGATTTAATTGTGACCTCGAACAGAAGCAATGATGCTTGGCTTCTGATGCCAGGTTCCGACGCGCAGCTTCTGGCGCACGGCTTCCGATGTGCGGGATTGTCGGATTACCAGATGAATTTGGCTCCTAGTTGAATGTGACGTGAGCCTCCGCTGCCGAGAACAGGATTGGAAGCGGCGAGGTCGGGAGTGAATGAGGCAAGGCCTGGGCTGGAACCTGCCAGGTTTTCGCCAATGCCTGCAAAGTTGGGGTGGTTCAGGATGTTGAAAAACTCGGCGCGAAGTTGAAGCGTCAGGTGCTCGCCCAATTTTGTGTTCTTGCTCATCGAGAAATCCCAGTTCGTGAAATCCGGCCCGCGAAAAATATTGCGACCGGAATCGCCAAACGTGCCATTGGCCGGAGGCGTCAGCGCGGTGGCTCCCGAAACGTAACAGCCGTAGGTTGCGAGTTGATTGACGGCGGCTTGATTGCTGCCGGCGGCGCTGATGCATTGTGGATTGCCGCCGATGACGTTCCCACTGCCATCGGTAATAAATGTGCTGGGGTCAATGAATGGAAGGGGAGTAGTTTTTGACCAGTGGATATTGTTCGGACTGCCGGTAATGTTCCAGCGATCGTTGAACTCGCCAGTGAAACTAATGTCGTCATCGAAATCGTAGAGCGTGTAGGGCATGCCGGTTTCGAGGATGACGATCGAGTTCAGCTGCCAGCCTTCGAGAAGCTGCCAAAAACTCTTCCGTCCTGGAACGGCGTAGGTGACGGCAAACGTGAAACGGTGGCGGATGTCGTAGTCGCTGTTGCCGCGTTCGCCCGCGACATCCAGGCTATTCTGCACGTTGAAATGGCGGTTGCTGGTAGATTCGTCAATGGAATGCGCGTAGGTATAGCCGGCCACGATGTTCAGACCCTTCCAGCCGCGGGTTTTGTAGGTCATCTGCAAGCCGTCATAGCTGGAGTTCTGCGCATTTCCAAATTCGGTGGTCTCGCCGAGGAACGGATACTGATTGAAATACGGCCGGTTGCTTTGTTCGCATCCGAAATAGACGCCAGTACTTTCGTAGCAAGCGGCGGCCGCCGGTGCATTCGGTTGGTTGATGTCGAGCAAGCTGAAGAGTTTTACGCCACGTTGCCCGACGTAGCCAACTTGGAGCGAGGACCAATTTCCGATCGCGCGCTGGACGTTGAGGTTCCAGAATTCCGTGTAAGGAGTATCGAGGTGATTTTTGACGGAGGTAATGCTGCAGGGGCCGTCCGCGCTGCAAGCGATGGGCTGCGACAGAATCGGAAATACCTGTGCAGTAGAATTCGCCCAATTTAATTGTGTAGGGTCACTACCGTTTGCTTGCACGACCGCCGCGGTTATCGTTCCACCGCCCGGAGTAACTCCCTGGGCGCCGGTGGGGATGGTGTTGAGGCCGATGCCGCCGCCGGCCGTCTGGCCGATGAAATCTGAAATGGGAGCCATTTCGTAAATAATTCCAGCGCCGGCGCGAATTACTGTCTTCCCGGTTCCCCACGGGTCCCATGCGAACCCGAGCCGAGGGGCGAAGTTATTGTGCTGCACGTTATAGGGCGTCGAAATCTGTTTGCCCACCTGTGCGAAGCCGATGGCAGGCTCAAAGTTCGCGAGCAGATTGTTTTGTTCGTGGATCACGCCGGAAACTTCGTAGCGCAGACCGGCGGTGATGGTGAGCTTGGAATTGAAATGGAACTCATCGTCCAGGTATGCAGCATACGCATTTTGCGTGATGAAGCGCTGGGTGTCTCCGGACAGGATCTCTCCGCTGAAAGGCCCGCACGGATCCTCGGAACAACCCGGGTTAAGGTCGGTGCCATTGCCTGGGTCAAAGAACGTGGTCGAGGCTTCCATGAAATCCTGAAGACTTTCGAAGAAAATTTCCCCTTTGGCATGGCGGTTACGAAGATTGTTGACGGACCCGTGGCGAATTTCGCCCCCGAAGTGAATATTGTGACGGCCTTTCAAATATCCGAGGCCTTCGGTGAACTGATAGGTCGTCGTGGGCGTTGTGAAGAGCGGATAGCCGTTGCCGCCGCCAAGCTGGAAGAAGTTTCCGACGTCAATTTCCGGCAGACCGAAATTCGCCGGGTCCGTGACGCCAGTATTGATTCCATACGTGGTTGGATTGACGTTATGGTCCGCGGAAACAATTTGCTGCGAGAAACGGCTGTATCCAAAACGCGCCTCGCTCACCCAGCTGCTGTTTGGCGTATAGGTCCAATTGAGCCCGACGATTTGCGGGCGTGTCTGCGCTTGAGAAAGGAATTGCGGCAACAGATATAAGCCGTCTTCTTCTGTTTGGGTGCTGTCCGCAATGAAGTAGCGTCCGGTAAGTGTGTTATTTTTCGAAAAGTGGTAGTCAACTTTGACAAGCGCATTGTCCGCGCGGTTCAGGTTCGCGAGATCCTGAAAAAGCAGGCCCGGACCAGCCTGGCCAGTATTCGTGGGATAGAGGTTCGAAAGTGTGAGGCTCAATGGATTGATGACACAACCGGGCAATGCCTGACAGTTCGCAATGACGTCCGGAATACTATTGTTCATATCGCCGCCGAGCGACACGGTGTCGGGGCTGTTCGCCAGCAGCGGATTGCCCACCTTGTCTCGCACTCCTTCATAGGCGCCAAAGATGAAGAGTTTTTCTTTGATGATCGGGCCGCCGGCGGAGCCTCCGAACTGATGCAGAATGAGCGGCGATAGCGGCTGTCCGATGGGATCGTAATAATTTCGCGCATCGGCCGCGCTGTTGCGCGCAAAGTAATAGGCCGAACCGTGGAATTGATCGCTACCCGATTTCAAGCCGAGCTGTACGACCGCTCCGGGCTTCCAGCCATACTCTGCGGTGGGGTGCTCTTGCGTGCTGAATTCCTGAATCGCGTCAATCGGGAGTAGGCTTGCAGGCGTGCCGCTGACGCCCTCCTCGTTCAACACCGAGGTGCCATAGTAAAGGTCGTTGTCGTCCGTTCCATCCACGATGTAGTTGTTGTCTTCCGGCCGTGCGCCATTGGAAATGATGGAGTGGAATCCTCCTCCCGGTGTGCGATCAACTCCGGGCATAAGCATGACCAAGTTCTGCCAGTCGCGGCCTTGCAGTGGCAGCTCGTTGATCTCTTTATTGCCGAACGAGCCTCCCAAGGTAGCGTTGGTTGAATCGATCAGGGCCGCGGCGTCTTCGTTCACGACTACGGTTTCGTTGACGGCACCCGGCTGGAGTTGCAGGTCAATGCGGATGTCGTTTGTGACCTCGACGCGCACCACGCTGCTGATGGCTTTCTTGAAACCAGCGGCTTCCGCCGAGACGGTGTACAGGCCCGGCTCGAGATCCGGGGCAACGTATTCTCCGGCGCCATTCGTCACCAGGTCGCGCGAAACCCCCTTGCCGGTGTTCGTAACCGTCACTTTCGCGCCGACTACCACGCCGCCGGACGAATCACGGATGGTGCCCAAGATGCGGCCTTCATTGGTTTGCGCCTGGGAACGGGGGCTGAGAAGTAAAAACACCGCGACGACCACGCTCATGAAGCGCAAACTTTTCATCGCCTGCTCCTTTTTCGTGCAATTCCGTTCGTTTGCTGAATGAGTGCAGCCGCTATGAGTCCTGAAAGGGAACGGAAAATGCGGGCGATGAAAAAATTACAAGCCTGCGGCGAGTTTACCCTGGTCTACGAGACAGTTCAGAGAGGTGTGAGCCGACGAAAGCGGCTGGCGGTGATGGTTCGCGATGAAAGGCCCGGGTCCCATAGGAAATAACGCTATGCCCGACAAAGTAGAACACATGGGCGAGGAAGTCAACGTTGATTCGCGACCTTGCGGGCAATTCGGTACAGAACTGCCCATCCCGACCACGCCGAATCCTCTGCGTGGGAGGGAATACTTGTGTTGCGCTATTTCGGAGCTACACAACCTCTGCTGACATATACTGCGCGGCAGATGCGCGGAAAACTCTTTCGGATCGTCGTTCCTTTTGTAGGAACCCTCTTAACGGCGGCGTGGTCTTGTGCTGCACAGACGATCAAGGGTTACGGGTACACCGCCTACAGCGTTGCCGCGAAGCATCCGCAACCGCCGAGCGCGCCGACTTCTGCCGCAGTATTGCTCGGTGGGCATGGCGACGTGGACGAAGCCACGTCATTTTTATGCAGGCATTCCGGAGGCGGCGAGTTGGTCGTGCTGCGTGCATCCGGGGATGACGACTACAACTCTGAGTTTCAGTCAGCGTGCCCTGGAAATTCCGTTGTGACTCTTGTGATTACCTCGCGGGAAGGCGCAAATGATGCTTTCGTTGCGGAAAAGATTCATAACGCGCATGCGATCTTCATTGCCGGCGGAGATCAATCGAACTATGTGAATTATTGGACTGGCAATGCCGTGCAGAAAGAATTCGACGAAGCCGTGAAGCGCGGCGTTCCCATCGGCGGAATCAGCGCGGGACTGGCGGTACAAGGTGAATTCGTATTTGCTTCCATGCTGGACACGGTGAAGAGCCCGGAAGCATTGGCCAATCCTTACGACCCGCACGTCACGCTGGTGCGAGATTTCCTCTCGATACCGATACTGAAAAACATTATCACCGACAGCCATTTTTCGCAGCGCGAGCGCATGGGACGCTCGCTCGCGTTTCTTGCGCGCATCGTGCAGGACGGTTGGGCGCAGGAAGCACACGGCATCGGAGTGGATGAAACCACGGCGGTGCTGGTGGAAGCCGACGGTCACGCTCGGGTGGTGGGGAAAAATTCAGCCTATTTTATGACGATCGATCACCGGCCGGAAGTTTGCGTGGATGGAAAACCTCTCACGCTGCGTCATGTGAAGGTCTTGAGGCTCGGCGTCGGAGACACGCTCGATCTGAGAACGTGGACGGCTAGCGGCGGTAGCCGCTTCGAAGCGAATGTCGTTGACGGCAAAATGACGACCACTGACCAGCCGTGATGTGAAGCTGGTGTGCAAGCGCCCAGTTCCGAATTCAAGGCGCCTCCTGAAAACGTGGAATACTTGCTCGGGCCGGAATCCATGGTGAATGGAATCAAGTAGAGCGGTTGAGCATGCGCAGCTTTTCAGGACTCGTCCGCCATTGCGATAGCGTGCTTGTTGGCTACGTTTGCGGAGTCTTCGTGACGGTGACGCAGGTAAACGACACCCATGCGGATGAGATCGAACGCGCCATAGACCACGTTTCCGCGGATGACGTCACTCTTATATAGAAGAACTTCGGTGCGAATGTATCGGGTGATCTTCCGGCTTGGATGAATCGGGATCAGGGGATTTCGCATCGTGTATTCGACGGTGGAACGTTCGCAGCCCTGCAGCTGCACCACGTCGAGGACGCCATCGGTGTCCAGCTCGTCGCCGGTGGAATTGATTACGTGCCGCGGCATCTGCGAGCGCGGAAATCGGCCAACGGATTGGACGCATCCGGCCAGGGAAAGATCGCGGACCATCATCTGCACGCCCTCGTCAACGTCCGGGTCAATGTGATGGATGAATTTGTGGTACTTGATGGAAAGAGCTGCGCCGGTCTCGCGCGTATAGGCGCCGAGCCATGCCTGCTGGCCATCCACAGTGACGGGCTGGCTCCACAGGCGCAGGTGCTCGCGCTTCTCATAGCTGTCGAAACTCTTCTGCCAGGTGAGATCCTGCGGCTGGCCATTGAGCAACTGTTTGGAGATGGGCATGGTCGGATAATTCGAAAGCGTCAGAAACGCGCCAAACTGCCGCATGAAAGCATGCGTGGAATTCGGGTCGCTGGGTTGCCAGCCGGCGGCCGTGAAAGCCTGGTGAACTTGTTGGGGTGAACCCACGAAAAGCAGATTGACGATGTCGGCGTCCTTCCCACAGCGCGTGGTGGTGCGTTCCGCGGAATTCGCGACCACCGTTTCCACGTCGCCGCGCTCGTATTCATCCATCTGGAATGTGGACTGTGGAAGCTCCGGCTCACTGGCGACGATCAGAGCAGCATTCAGTTGCAGACGCAAATCGGTGCCCGGTGGAAGATAAATTTCCGGCTCCGGAAGCCGGGTAAAAATGGAGCGATAAGCAATCAAGCCCCAGTCGCTGTATGGATTGAAAGTGGGCAGATGGATCAGCCGGCTGGTAATGCGCCCTTGCGGCGTGTCGGTGGCGCGAATGCCGTGAATCACACCGTTACGCATGGACTCGCGCGCGTTATCAATTTCCACCACTTGCGCGGCAATCGGAATCCGGTCGCCGTTGTAGTTGACGATATGGTCGAACTGCAACGCGACAGAAGCCGTATCGTGCTTGATGCCGAGTCCAACTCTGCGCACGGAGACGATCTTGCCGTCCATTTCCAATCCAACAGGGAAGATCAGGCTGCTGCCGCATTCGGGAGACTGGATGAGGCTCGCGCGGATGGTGGTGCCGGGTTTCGAGCTATACGAAGCGATGGGATCGAGAAGGCGAATCCAAAACGACGTGCCTGCGGGGAATTGGTCGCAGGCCATGGCGGGTCGTGGCTGCATCACGAGCATACAGAAAAGCGCACACAGATAAAAACATGACGTGCGACGCAAAACGCGCCGGGCAGCTGTGCAGCATCTTGGTAGAGACACGTCGCCGTGGACGAAAATGCATAACACAGGAGTCCCCCTGTTCGTTCCGGCCTTCCATTACTCATTCAGTGTGACGAAACTCGCTGGAAAAGACGACCACCCATTGCCCAGGACGCAGCGAACTGGTCACCGACGAAGATCGGTAGTCCCCTCCTGCGTGCAATTACGAGATTTCGATTGCCCACGCGATGGAGTGTGAAGGTGCGGCTGCAAGGCGCGCCAATGGATAGCGCGGAGGTTGAACGTTACTCTCGAGCCGGGTCGGCGGGACGGGACGCTGCGGTCACCGGATTGGTGTTGAACGATGCGCGAAGCTCCGCGATGGTCTGCATAACCAGCTCGCGGATTCGCGGGTCTCGTGTGATGGACTCGTGTCCAGCGCCTTTCACTGTAACATTTTCGAGTAGCTTGGTGTGGCTGGGATCCTCCATGCGCAGTTTTTTCGTGGTGAGCGGCATCAACACGTCGCGCGCGTGAAAGATGGCGGCGTTATTTATATTGCGCGGCAACGTGTAGTCGGTAATCCCTACGCTGTCCACTTGAATCGTCAATTCCACGGGAATGTCGCGGCTGCTCAACTTTCGCGCGACATTGACGATGGCCCAGCCTCCCATGCTGTGTCCTACCAGTATGACTTTTGGGGCGCGCAGCAGTTCTTCCGCGCTCACCATGCCCGCATGGGACGGGAAGTGGGTTAGCAACCATTGCAGCCCGTCTTCCCAAACATACGGTGAATAAGTCTTGGCGCATACGTCGTGAAAATCTTTCCCCTGCAGCAAATCGCCGATGAGCACCACGCCTGAATGCTTGTTATGCGCAGGCTCCAGCGCGCCAACGATTCCCAGGTAGATAATCCGGCAATTCTGATCGCGCTGAATTTCGCCCGAAGCCTTCGAGGACGCAGGCGTAACGACCGGCGCGGCGGTTGCCAAAGCATGCTGTCCGGCTGCTGTGTTAGCGCACAGCACTACCGAAAACGCGCAGAGCACCGCTGCCATCGTGGCGGCACGACGGAAAGCAGCTGGCGCACGGCATTGCGAATCCGAATATGTCATTCGTGGAGTGTTCATTTGCGCGAAAGAACGTGTCGGTCTTCTCAGGTTGCTGCTCGGTGCGAGCCAGCTGATTCAGAGTACAGCATGTCGCTGTGTAACAGCACCTGATCCGTAGTGAGATTGCCAAGCGCGACAATCGAAAGCCCGGGAAGAACTTCGTTGCTTATGATGCGGGGATTGTTACCAGCGATTTGAGGCGTGCCCGATCAAGGCGTTTCAGGAGAAGTGAGTGATGGCACAGCGGTCGTGCGGTAACGCGACGGACTCAGGGCCTGGTAAACGCTAGTGCTTTACCGGATGCGCGTTCTCGGTGAGGAGTGAACGGAGGCGGGGAGTTCTGCGCGCGTCCGGTAAAGCCGTTTGGAGGTGGCCGCCCGTGGTTGCGGTGGACGCGGGCCTTATGCAAATTCAATGGTGCGAAGGAGCGGCGTTAAGCCGTGCCGAGACTGTTCTGCAGGGCACGACGTATGACAACGTGCGCGCGGAAATTGGCTACGGCGAAAAAGTATCGCAAAGATTGCGGTGGAAGAAGCTGGAAGAAGGGATCGGTTTGACGGCGAGGCACAGAGATGCGGAGCGCCCGGAAGGAAGCAGAGTTTTCGAGTTGGAGAGAGTAGTCTCATGCCGCAACGCTGATCCGTGGGGGAGAACGAAGTTGGATTTCTGCAGCGCTGAGCCTTTCGATGACCTTCATCGGTCCACCGCATTTAGGGCAGCGCCAAGAATCGGGGAAGTCTTCGGTGGAAGAGGCGTGTTGGTCGGCTTGCGGCTGTTGTTCCCAACCCAACAACTGAAAGCAAAGCGGTAGGAGCGTGGCGCGTTTGCGGTTGGCCAAAAAGCCGAAGTTACGGATGCGCACGAAGCCTTTGGGAAGAATGTGCAGTAAGAAGCGGCACAAGAATTCATCGAGCGATAGGGACAGCAACTTCTGTTCGTTGTGGTGAGCCGAATCACGCCAGCGAAAGGTGACTTGGCCATCGGTGAGGGAGACCAAGCGATGGTTGGAGATGGCCACACGATGCGTGTAGCGGCCCAGATAGTGCAGCACATATGCGGGGCCACCGAAGGGAGGTTTCAAGTAGACCACCCAGTCTTGTCGAAACAACGGCCGCAACCAGGCGGCAAAGATCTTGGGGTGCGCAAGAAGCTTCAGGTCTCCTTGGAAGTTGAGCTGGCCATTCTGAAAAGCCTGCTCGAGCGCAGCGACGAACTTGCCACGAAAGATTTTCCGCAGCACTTCCTTGGGAAGAAAGTAGTTGTCTCGGGAACGAACCCAGCGGGTGTGATCCAGGGAGAGGCCGCCGGCAGGAACGACACAATGGACATGGGGATGAATATTGAGTTTTTGGCTCCAGGTGTGCAACACACTGAAGAAACCGATCTCTGCACCCAGATGTCTGGGATCGCGAGCCACTTGGAGAAGGGTTTCCGCACTGGTACGGAACAGGAGGCCGTAGAGGACCTGCTTGTTCTGCAGCAGCAGTGGGGCCAAGCGATGGGGCAGTGTGAAGACCACGTGCAGGTAGCGGGTCGGGAGAAGTTCCGCTCGACGCGCAGCGATCCAGCGGTCCCGAGCAGCGGTCTGACACTTCGGGCAATGGCGATCGCGGCAGCTGTTATAGGAGATGGGGGCCCGATGTCCGCAACGGGTGCACTCGTCGAGATGACCACCGAGTGCGGCGGTACGACACCGGCGAATGGCCCGCAGCACTTTGACATGCTTCCAACGGAGCCAGTGGCGATTTCGTTCGAGGAAGGCCTCTCCCGCGGCGCGGATCAGATCGGCCACCTCCAGTGGTGGCCGGGCCATCTACTGCTCCGGCGGCGAAGGGCCTTCGAGCGGCAGTGAATCCAATGGACTGGCGGCCGCATGCAGGTGACGTTGGGAGAGATGCAGGTAGCGAGCCGTCTCTTTCAGATTGTTATGGCCCAACAGGATCTGAATGGTGCGCAGGTCCGCACCGGCCTCGAGGAGATGCGTCGCAAAACAGTGACGCAGCGTGTGCGGATGAACATCTTTCTGGAGGCCGGCGCGCTGGGCGGCTTGCTGGCAAGCCTGCCAAACGGTTTTGGTATCGATGGGGTGATCGGCGCCATGGTCGTGATGGCCCGGAAAGAGCCAGACTCTTGGTTTTCGGCGCAAGCGTTGCCAGTGCTCACGAAGTTCTTGCAGCAATTTAGGACTGAGCATCACGTCGCGGTCTTTGCGTCCCTTGCCACCTTGGATGTGAAGCACCATGCGTTGGCTATCGATGTCGCTGACTTTCAGGTGGGTCAATTCCGCGCGCCGTACTCCGGTGGCGTAGAGCGTCAGCAGCAGAGTGCGATGGAAGGAAGTGCCGGCCGCCTGAATGAGTTGAGCAACTTCTTCCTGGCTGAGGATCGTTGGCAGGCGATGGTCCTTTTTCGGATAGGGAGTCTCGGCGATGCTCCAGGCTCTGTTGAGCGTCTTACAGTAAAAGAACCGCAAGGCTGCCAGACGAACCGCGACGCTACCCGCCGACAACTTGCGCTTCTCAAATAGCTCCGCTTGGTATTCGCGAATGTGTCGAGGGCCTAAGCGATCCGGGGAGCAGTGGAAGTGTCGAGAAAAATCCTCGACGGTGCGGATGTAGGAACGTGTGGTCTCTTGAGCGTAATTACGGCGCTGGAGTTCTTCCAGCATCATTTTGCGAAGTCGGGTCACAGGAACACCTCCTGTGACCCACATTTACATCAAGCCATCGAGCAACCAACGCTCGACTACCTCACGCGTAGCGTCCGCCGCCGGGCGGCTACGTCCAAACGCTCTTGCCGCACACTGAGACATTAAGCCGGTCGCGCGAATGGAAAAGACTTGGCCATCTCCAGCATGGGATGACGGTACTTTTCGTGGGCGAACTCACGCACAATCCGCCATCCTTGACGAGAATAGAAATGTACCGCGATTAGATTCGACTTAACGACGCGAAGGCGGCACGCGGGGCAGCCGCGAGCGGCTATCTCGGATTCACCCTGTGCGAGCAGTCTACTTCCGACACCCTGTTGCCGATGCTCCTGAAGTACCCAAAGGTCATCAACCCACTCCTGGTGCGTTATTATCACCCCTAGAATCTTCGCATCAGATGCTGCTACCCACGCCGCCGGCCAGTCTTCGTCCTTGAACTCCAGGGGGACAGGATTCGGAGCGAAAAGTTCCTTAAACGTCTCAGTCGCTACGATCTCGATAAGGTCTCGCACGGAGTCGTACTCGTGGGGTCCCGGTCGCCGGATAGCTACCTCGATGGGCATTCACCTATCCTTAGCTTTTGAAGCAAACCCTGGTATCAGCGCTTACCGTACTTGTGCCGATCGAACGCAAGTGCTCGGCGCATGTCGATCAGTCCGTGCGTTGATTCTCCAGTCCTTCGAGTCAACAATATTTACGAGCCGTCTGGCGCGAGCAATAACCTAGTTGACAGCGGGAGGGTCAGTCTGGCGACGATCCACAACTTTGAAGTCCTTGGGCAGCTCGAAAAGGTCTGCGTCGGGCTCGGATAGGGTTATCTCGATGATCGTAAAGAGCTGCGTGCCGAAGCTCGGGTCTGTGCGCTTGGAGAGAAGGTTGATCCCGAGCTGATCGGCATACCAATACTCACGTGCAAGGTTGATTTTCTCATCGTTGCCAATCGCTCCGGGGTTGTAAGTCACGGTCTCGCGCGTGCCCGCCGTGTCCACACCGAGGATCGCCTGATGACCGAGGTCTTCGCGGGTCACGTATCCAGCACCATTCGGTAATGGGCCAGCGGATACGCCCGTAACGTTGTAAACAGTTGAGGTGGAAGGCGAATAAGAAGTTAACGTGCAAACTTTCGGCGTGACCAGCAGCATGCAGGTGTAGAGAGTATGTGCGCTCGGGTCAGAAATCTGTATCGCGTTCATTCGCGATTTCACCTGTCCGTTTTTTGGAACCAAAAACCAGCGCTCCTGATAAATGCGGCCGGAGGCGTCGCGAGCGATGCGTCGCGCGTTCACCAGCGTAATGGTGCCGCTCTCGAGTGATCCGCGCACCCAGTCCGTGTGAAGAGTCGCAAGAAAGGGTGCGTTTGCCTTGGGGGGAATGACGATGCTTTCAAGGACTTGCCGCGTGCCACCGTCCAGCGCCTGGACCTGCCGAGTTCCGCCATCCTCAGCGGTGGTCTGCGAATAAAGTGCTGCGGGGGAGAAAACAGCGAGAAGGATCGCGAGGGTCGCGCGTAACATAGCGGCCTCCTGGGAGGGCACAAATGTTACCATACCGGATTATTGTGACCAGAGGTAATTCCTATGCAAAGCAGATCCCTTATCAGCGGGAAAATACCACACCGTGGGGCACGCCGGAGCCTTTCCAGCCTTGCGGCCAGTCGCGATTGGCGAAGTCGAATCCGGGCTTGCCGTTCGAGTCATGGAAGGCGGTATCAATGGCCACTGCGCCGGTTGTCTGATCGAATTTGAGCAAGTACAACCGATTCTCCGAGCCGGTTACGACCAGACGCCGCGTTTTTTCGTCCCAGCTCGTCCAGTGCGGAAAGTAGTTGTCGCTAAGCTTCAGCCGCGAAACCTCCATCGGCTTCGCGCCATTGGAAATGTCCAGAACGATCAAGCCGTGCATCGCCGGAACGCTTTGAATCAGAAAATGCCCGACGATGGTCGGCACGCCGCAGAACGATCCGGGAAACGTCCAGACGAGTTTCGATTTTGGCTCGTCGCTCGCGATATCTGTGATGCGTTCGATTCCGCAGCCCAGCGTCTGCACATAAACCGCACCGTCGGCCCCCAAGCGTGGCTCTTCCGGGCTGATCTGGCCATAGTGGTTCGCGCCGACATCGAGATTTTCCGTCTTCAGCAGCTTCAGATCAGACAAGCGCCAAACCTGATAGGTGACGCCGTTGAAAATATATTCGTCGTGCATCGAAGAATTCGTGGAGACCACGCGGTCAATGTCCGGGATCACGACCAGGCTGTATGGATTCAGCAGCGCGTCCGGAAACGCCGGGTCCGCCGAACTCGCCGAACGAATCACTTTGCCCTGGTCGTCAATCTCCACCAGTCCGCCGCTTTGTCCCAGTTGATCTTCGCTGTTTCCAGGATGCCGGTGCTGGAATGCAGCTAGCACGTGCCCGTTTGGCAGGCGCAGATACGAGTGCGGATGCATGTAGCCGTCCATGTCCGTGAACGACGTCACAACTTTGGGGTGCAGCGCGTCGCGCACATCGAAGATGAAAGTGCGGCCGGCGTTGTGATCGTTGGCAAACAGCATCCCGCTCGCAGGCATCACGTATTCCGTGTGATGGACGCGCATCGTCTGCTGGTCGGTAACCAGCGTCGTGATCAACTTGCCGTAGGTCGGTGAAGCAGGATCGGCATCGATCACCGCGAGAAAATCCACACTCTTTTTGTCTGCGTCGCCGGTCCAAGCGAACAGATAGTGGCCCGCTGCGGTCGTCGCCGGCGCAGCATCCTGCGCAAGCGCCGGAACATTCGTCACGCAACAAATCATGATGAGACATGCGAGAACCGCGAGTGTGCGAGACACAAAAGCCTCCGCCGGGGGAAATGTTATGACGAGCGCGCACGTGAGCATATCAAATTAGCTTGGAGCTGGACGAATAACTGCAACTGGTAGGAGTGATCCGCTACCCACATTTTGGCTGGATTGAAGCGAGGATTGTGAGAAAAAGCGGCGCCCGTTCGGCTCCGAATCAATCGGGGACCCAGGAGTAGCGGCCCGCCGCGTTTTCGAGGATTTAGCTGGCGACGGCGGCTTGCATTTCTTTTTCGTCGATGTCGAAGTTGGCGTAAACGTGCTGCACGTCGTCGTGGTCTTCCAGGGTTTCGACCATGCGCATCATTTGCTGAGCTTGCGCGCCGCTGAGCTTTACGTAATTCTGCGGCACGAAGCCGATTTCCGCGGTAGAAGGAGTGATGCCTCCGGCGAGGAGCGCCTCGCGCACCTTTTCGAATGCTTCAGGCGGCGTGGTGACTTCCCAGGCCGAACCGTCGTCGCGCAAATCTTCCGCGCCGGCGTCCAGTACGATGCCCATCATTTTTTCTTCGTCCGCGGCTTCCTTAGGGACGATGATGTCGCCCTTGCGATGGAACATCCAGCCGACCGCGCCGTTTTCCGCCATGTTGCCGCCATTCTTGGAGAACATGTGGCGCACTTCGCTGACGATGCGGTTGCGGTTATTGGTGACGACCTGCACCAGTACGCCGACGCCACCGGGGCCGTAGCCTTCAAAGGTGACTTCGTCGAGCGTTTCGCCCTCGAGCGTGCCGGTGCCACGTTGGATGGCGCGCTCGATGTTGTCGTTGGGCATATTTTCGCTCTTCGCCGAAAGAATGGCGGTGCGCAGGCGCGGGTTGGTGATGGGGTCGGCTCCGCCGGTGCGCGCAGCGATGGTTAACTCACGGATAATTTTTGTGAAAATTTTGCCACGCTTGGCGTCCGTAGCCGCCTTCTTATGCTTGATCGTGGCCCATTTAGAGTGTCCAGACATGGATCAACCTTCTTCAGGGAGTATGGCAGGAGCAGCAGGCTACTCTTGCCGCGATAGTGTAGCAGCAGCGCAACATTCAGGCAAGAGAAGGCCGGTCGTGCTGATTGGACAATTTCCAGGTATGCGTGGGTGTTACTTCTGACAATTGGACGCCGCCGCGGTTCTAGGTACGGTCACAGAGACAGGTGGGTTCGGTACGGCTGAACGTACTAACGCTCAGGCGAGGATAGGCTCCTCGTGCTGGACGAACACGCAGGGTGGGGCGCGTGCGAGGTTGAGTTTGGCCGATGAGGGGCAACACCTGTATCGTCGAAATCAAAAGGAGATTCACTTGAAGATAGCAGGCGCAGCACTTCTCGGGCTTTTTCTACTATTTGCAACGACAACCTTTGCGCAAGATAACCCCAAAGTCGAAGTTTCCGGGGACTATTCCTACATGCGGTTCAATCCGCAAAACAACAACATTTCCGGACTCGGCGCATTTTCTCTGAACGGTGGCGGCGGGGCCTTAACTTATTTTCTGACCGAGATCATCGGGATCAAAGCGGAATTCCAGGGCTACGCCAGCACGACCAGGACTTTTCCCAGTGGAGCTCCCGTCTCCGGTAACCTTTTCACTTACAACGTCGGTCCGGAAATTAAATTTCGCATGCCGCATGTCCAGCCGTTCGCGGAGGCGATGTTCGGCGGCGCTCACTCCAACGCGTACGTAAACATTTGCAATGTGGGCGGAGGTTGCATAGGTTCTCCCTCCAACAACGCGTTTGATTTCATTATTGGTGGGGGCGTGGACATCCCGGTCGGCAAATCCATCGCGATACGGGCAGCGGAGGCCGACTATGTGCTGACGCGCTTCGGCAATTCGTTCACGGGCGGCAACAACAATCAGAGCAATTTCCGCATACAGGCTGGAGTCGTGTTCAGCTTCTAAACGAGTGGCTGATCTGCATTTGGATTGGTTAGTCGTTCTCGATTTGGCGCAAGAGACAGCCAAAGCGCGGGCGCCCCATCCTTCGATTTCTGGAGGTTGGGGCCTCGCGTTATAATTTGCTACATACGAAACATTATTTCCGCGCTTCGAAGTTTCTACGACGGAGCCTGCGCAGTGAGCACCGGCAATTGTGCGGCGTCCCAGCCGAGGATGCCGCCAGCAATCTCACTGACGGAATCAAATCCGCCGCGTTGCAACAAGCTGGCGGCGATGGACGAGCGGTAGCCGCCCGCGCAATAGACCAACAGCGGGCGGTCTCTTGGAATTTTTTCAAGATTTTCCAGCAGATGGTTGAGTGGGACGCTCAAACTTTCCGCGATGTGCTTCTGCTCGCGCTCGCGCGGCGCACGAACATCAATGGCGAGCGGCGGCTGGCTGGATGAGAGAAGTTCCGCGGCGAACGGGGCGCTAAGGCGTTCGGTGGAGGCGACCAGTTCCGGGCGGGACTCCAGGCTGTGCAATCCATCCTGCAAATATCCGACGACGTGATCGAAGCCGATTCGCCCCAGCCGGGTGATGGATTCGTCTTCCCGGCCCGGGGCGGAGATGATCACGATCGGATGATCTCGATCCAGAACCGTTCCGGCCCACGTGGCGTATGGGCCGCCGAGGCCGATGTTGATGCTTCCCACCAAGTGGGCTGCGGCAAATTCCTCAGGGTCGCGTGTATCCAGAATTTGCGCGCCGACCGACTGCAAACCAAGCACATCGTCGAGCGTCATTGCGCCCACGCGTGTCCGCGCATCATCCAGCGTAGGACGTTCTTGGCTGTTCAGCACGGCATCGTAGGTGAAGTAAGCCGGAGCTTCCGGCTGATCGGCGGTCACCACGCGAATGAAAGCTTCTTTGCTCATTGGTTGCAGCGCGTAATTCGAACGGCGCTGTTCTCCCAGCGTCGAAACGGTTTCCTTGCTGATGGCCCTGCCGCACAGCGAACCCGCGCCATGCGCGGGATACACTAGGCTTTGATCGGGCAACGCCAACAATTTCGTGTGCAATGAATCGAAGAGCATGCCGCCGAGTTGCGTTGCCGACCAGCCCAGCGCCGCGCGCAGATCGGGTCGTCCGACGTCGCCGATGAACAAAGTATCGCCGGTGAGCACTGCCTGTGGTTGCGTATCGCTGGCGTTCAGATCGTAAACGACGAGGGAGATTGATTCCGGCGTGTGACCCGGCGTTTCCAAAATCTTCAGCCGGACGCGTCCGAATTCGAGAATCTCGCCATCGCGCAGAGGCGTAAAAGCGTAAGCCGCATTTGCCGCAGCACCCAGGCAGATTGTTGCACCCGCACAATCGCGCAACTCCAGATGCCCGGCAACAAAATCGGCGTGGAGATGCGTCAGGAATACATATTTGATTTCGAATTTGTGCGCGGCGGCAAAATCAATGTATTGGTCAATGTCCCGCTGCGGGTCAATGACGGCGGCCGTACCTGACGCCTCGTCCCCGATCAAGTAGGAAGCGTGCGCCAGGCACGGAAGATAGAACTGCTTGAGGATCACTGCGCGCTGCCTCGGCTTCTGCGAGCTACTTCGGTTGGCGAACAATTCGCAGATAAGGCCGCGGGGCTTTCCAGCCTTCGGGATACTTCTGCTTGGCTTCATCTTCCGATACCGCCGGAAGGATGATCACATCGTCGCCCTGTTTCCAGTTTACCGGAGTGGCCACTTTGTGTTTGGCCGTCAACTGCATCGAGTCCAGGACGCGCAGGACTTCGTCGAAATTGCGGCCGGTGCTCATCGGGTAAACGAGCATCAGCTTGATCTTCTTGTCGGGACCGACCATGAAGACGGTGCGCACGGTGGCGTTGGTGGCGGCGGTGCGGCCTTCGCTGGTGTTGCCGGAGTCTGCCGGCAGCATGTCGTACAGCTTGGCAATCTTCAGTTCCGGATCGCCGATCATCGGGTAGTTCACTTTGTGTCCCTGCGTCTCCTCGATGTCCGCGGCCCATTTGGCGTGGCTGCTCACCGGATCCACGCTGAGGCCGATGATCTTAGTGTTGCGCTTGGCGAATTCGGGCTGCAGGCCGGCCATGTAACCCAGTTCAGTGGTGCAGACCGGCGTGAAATCCTTGGGATGCGAAAACAAGATGGCCCAACCGTCGCCCATCCATTCATGGAAATTGATGGTGCCCTGCGAAGTTTCTGCGGTGAAATTGGGAGCTTCGTCGTTTATACGCAAGATGAAAGACCCTCCTGGGGAGGTGGCATTATACACGCATCGTTTCGATGGCCGCAATTTGGCGAGCGCGGAGGGTTTGCTGAGGGTGCGGCGATGGTGAAAATCTTGCCGTGAGGAGGGAGAAATTCCACGGAGGTTTCGGGGGCGGGCGCGGCAGGGAATCGGGTTTTTGCTGTAACTTCCGCTGCGAGAAATAAGTACTGTGTTTCCACGACTTTTGCCCGTGACCAAAACAGCACAAATCCACAAGCGTGTTGTTTTTGCCTCGCGGCTTGGCCGACGTAATGCTCTGCAGGGTTTTGCAACATGCAATCCATCGCTGGGGACCCTGGGGGAACCAAAATGCCAAACCTATTCTCAACCTTAACAACCGCAACGATCGAAGGGGATGCGCAGGTAGAAAAGCGTTTGTGGCAAGCAGTAGTCGTAAGCACGATTCAAGAATGGATTTCAGGCCCTCTCCGCTACAAACGCATCGCCGAAGAATATTTGTTCCAAGACCGTTCTGATTTTCCGCAGGTGTGCCAGTCGGCTGGCTTGGATGTTGACAGATTGCGGCAACAATTGAACCGGCTGCGGACGCACCAGAACCCGATCGGCAAAATCGCGTAGGATTTTCTCCGCCAGATTTGACCCAGCATGAAAACAGCAGTGGTGTGCGGTGCCTCGAACGAGCCATCTGGCGTCTCGGTTTCGATTGACGCAGAGATCGAGCATGCGCGGTTGTGCGACTTGCGGGACTGAGCCTGCTGCTTCTGCCGGTCGCGAGTGTGAAGAGGATTGCGCCACACCCGTCGGAGGAAGTCGCCGCGGCTTGGGCTCTTACGAATTGGCTGCGCAACGGCTTGCACGAGCAGGGTACGCAAGTGGTGGGTGTGCACGCCGGTCCGGTGGACAGGGACATGGCGAGTGAGCTCACTGTTCCGAAGGTCGAGCCTGTGGACGTAGTGCGGCAAGTGCTGAGTGCAATCGAAGCTGGCCGCGATGAGGTGCTCGTCGATGACATGACCCGACAAGTCAAGGCTGGACGGTCGGACGAAAAAGGCATTTACCTCAACTTCGACCCGGAACGCGCGGTTGCGGCAGCGAGGTAATTTCTGATCGCGGAGCACGGAAGCGGGAACGGCGGCGGCTTTTCCGGATTACTATTGAGAACAGGAATGAATCATGCCTGGCGCGAAGTGTGTGGTGAACGCATAAACCGTGGATGTGCTTTTCAGATGGACGATTGGCCGGCGCCGTTCACTGCGAGCTTTGTACTGCTTCGTAATCTTGACACTGGCACACGCGCTGCCGTATGGTCTGGGCAGCGACGTCGGAAATCCACGTTTCTCATCTCGCCGAAAGATTTCCGATTCCGGAGGTGATCCATGCCATTTGACCTTACGACTCTCCGTCTGGTGGAAAAACCGGTTACCCGCGAAGAAGGGCTGCGCATTTTGGAACGCGATCAGCATCGTTGCCAATACTGTGGGTTGGACGGGGCGGCCAGTTTCGAGAACGCTTTGGCGATGTCGGTGGATTTCGTGGTGCCGCGCGCGCGCAAGGGCAAGAAGGATGAACGCAACCTGGTGGCCTGCTGTCGTTCGTGCAACATGATTAAGGGGCGGCGCGTTTACCGCAATTTTGAAGAGGCCAAGACCTACGTGCTCGCGCAACGCGAGAAGCTGCGCAAGGGGTGGGAAACGAGGAAGAACGCACCGGCTGCCACCGCTTCTGGTTCTGCGAAAGCGCAAAAGCCGCCTGCAGCGGAAGC
This sequence comes from uncultured Acidobacteriota bacterium, assembly GCA_963790855.1. Lineage (GTDB taxonomy): Bacteria > Acidobacteriota > Terriglobia > Acidiferrales > UBA7541 > Palsa-295. The sequence continues at coordinate 159,978 of CAWBPZ010000010.1, read as the reverse complement.
ATCGAAGGCTGCGGCTGCTTCTGTAATCAACAGTTCACCGCTATCGATTCGCAACAGATAAATCGCACGTCACAAAAAATTCTCTCAATAGCGCCAGGACGTCAGGTCTGCGCCAGCCGGCGCAGTCTTTTCGATGCGTTCGAGAATTTTCGGCAGATACATCGTGTTGTAGTGCAGCCGCGAAAGATAGTTGGGCAAATTGGGGTCGCCGTTCCAGCAATGTTCGGCGCGGTCTCCGTATTTCACTTCGCCGTTGTAGGGTGGATTTCTGGTGGCGTTCAAAACATCTTCGAGGTAATACACCGCGTCGTTCAGGAAATAAGTGTCCGCGCTGCCGACGTACACGTGAATCTTGCCTGCGAGTTTTGGACCAAGCGTGGACCAATTTTTCTGCAGAATCGCGCTTAGGTCGTAGTGTTCCTTCCAGTAGGCAGCCGTGGCGGGATCAATCTCGCCGGTTTCCTTATTAAAAATGGTCTGCGGGTAGCCGTCGCTGCCCACAGGGCCGTACACGGCTTGCCAGATATCGAACTGCTCGCCGGAACGGCCGTGCGAGCCGAGCGCCAGCTCGTATTGATTGATCTGTTTCGTGCTGGTGAGCGTGCGGCCCAGATAATCGCGTTCGCCAGGCTGCTCCACGCGCATGTGCGGGCCCGAGACGAAGAACATATTTTTATCGGAATACAAATTGATGTTAGTGAAAGCGCGAAAGTCCACCGGATCGGGGCAGGCGACGAACGCGCCGTTGTAATGGTCCGGATAGAACATCTGCACGGCCAGCGATTCCCATCCGCCGGTGGAGCCGCCATAAACGAAACGCGCCCAGCCTTGTCCGATGCCGCGGAAAGTTTTTTCGATCGCCGGAATCAGTTCGGTTTCGATGGCGTCGCCGTAAGGCCCCAGGTTTGCGGAATTCACGGCGTAGGAATCGTCGTAATAAGGATTAGCGTGATTGATCTGCGCGACCAGGAAGCGCGGAAATTTCGGCGCGATCCACTGTTGGTAGAATTTGTAACCCTCTTCCTGCTGGATCCTGTTGTAACCGGAAATGTGGAAGCGTTCGCTGTAGTCGGGCTTCAGATCCGGGTCTGGTGGCGTGGTGCGCAAGTTGTGGAAGTCGTCGTTAAAATGATCTTCGAAAATCATCAGCGGAAAATGCGCGTTGGGGTGGGCGTCGAATCCCTCGGGTACCAGGACGTTAGCGCCGAGAAACATCGGGCGGCCCCAGAATTTCGTGAGCAGCGCGCTCTGAATTTTGATGTGGCGGATGTAGGGCGTGTCTTTCGGGTCGGGGATCGGCGGAATTACTTGGTCGAGCACAAAGGAGACGAGATCGCCGCCGGCTTGGAGCGTGATTTTACGTGGAATGGAAAACAGGTTGCCGGGCGCGAGTTGCCAGTGCTGGCCTTCGCCGCGATCCATGGGAAGTTTCACGGTGTGACCGTCAGCTCGGTGAAACGTTTCGTATTTGTGCAGCACGACTTGCACGAAATAGCTTCCCGGCGGAACGTCATGCAAGTAGCGCACTGGATATCCGAACGCTGCGTCGTCGAGCGTGGCGGATTGGCCGGGTTTAAGCGCGTCCACATCGAGGCCGAAGATCATCTGTGTGCGCACTGAGTTGCTGATTTGCAGGCGCGGTTCCTCGGAGGGATCGGTGGAAAGAATCAGCAGCAGGCGGCCGTCGAGCGGTTCGGCGCTTTGTGCGCTGGGGAATGAGACTGCGAAGCGATACGGCGAGGCCTGCTGAGCGTGCAGCGCGCCTGAGGTAAAAGCGAACGCCAAGATTCCTTGCAGCACTGCACGCCACCAAATTCCCGACTTCATGGTCCCTCCTGCTGGCAGGCTAATTTCGCCGCGGGGATTCTACATCAATAGGCGGGTTGTGCCGAGCGCGGGACAGGTGTGCGTTCGATTTGGCGACGGGGCGTCCCAGAATCGGGCAGCAGCTTCGGATTCAGCGGCGTGGGCAATTTCGCTAAGAGCCTTGGCTGCTAGCAGTTTCGCTGCGGAGAAATCGGCACAGCAATTGCACGACGGCAGGGGTGTAGGCCGCCTACAGCCAGGGTATAGACTCGCTACACCCGAGGGAAACCATGAAACAACGGTATCAGAGCCGCATCGAGCTGTTGCAAGGGACGCTGGACCTGCTGATCTTGCAGACATTGCGCTGGGGAGCACAGCACGGCTACGGGATCGCGCTTGCGATTCGCGCGAACTCCGGCGACATACTGCAAGTGGATACCGGCTCGCTATATCCTGCACTGCATAGGCTGGAGCGGCAGAAAGTGATCGCGGCGGAGTGGAAGACTTCAGAGAACAACCAGCGCGTGCGCGTGTACCGGCTGAGCCCGGCAGGAAGGAAGAAGCTGGCGTCTGAACGTTCGCGTTGGGCGCAGATTTCGCAAGCGATCACGGGCATTCTGGGGCCCGCCGGCGAGGAGAGCGAAGCATGAGATTTTTCCGTGATATGCGCGAGCGGCGTAAAAAAGAATTGAACGAAGAAATCGGCAGCCATTTGCAAATGGCTGCGCGCGATCGCGTGGCGCGCGGTGAATCGCCCGAGCAGGCCAGTGCGACGGCCCAACGTGAACTCGGAAATGCCAGCGTGATTCAAGATGTGACGCACGATCAGTGGGCATGGACGTGGCTGGAAGATTTGCTGCAAGACTTGCGCTACGGCGTGCGCACGCTTCTGAAAAATCCAAGTTTCACAATCGTCGCCGTGCTGACTCTGGCGCTCGGCATCGGCGCGAACACGGCAATTTTCAGCCTGGTCAATGGAGTTCTGCTGCGCCCGCTGCCTTACGCGCAACCGGACAAGCTGGTGGGAACGACACAATATTATCCGAAGGGTCCGCTGGTGGTGATGCGCCAACAAAGCCACACCATGCAACTGGTGGGAGTTTCGGATAACAAAGAGTTCAACCTGACGGGTTCGGGCGATCCGCTGCGGCTGATCGGGAATTCGGTGTCCGGGGATTTCTTTACCATGCTCGGCACGCAACCCGCGATGGGCAGAACTTTTCACGACGGAGAAGACCAGCCGGACAAGGATCACGTCGTGATTCTGAGCCGCAGGTTATGGGAGCAGCGATTTCAGGCGGATCCGAATATTGTCGGTCGCTGGATTACCTTGGAAGGAGAAGACCGCGAAATCGTGGGTGTGATGCCCGCGGATTTTCGTTTGCCATCACCCAAAACGGAACTGTGGGTTCCGCTGCATCTGGATCCGCGGGACATCGGCAATTATTGGGGCGACAGTTATATGCAATTGATCGGGCGGCTGCGCCCGGGGGCGACGTTGGAACAGGCGCGAGCGGAATTGAAGACGATGCGGCCGATCGTGCTGGCGGCATACGCGTGGCGAATGCCGGACAATTCGTTTGTGAACGCGACGATGGTTTCGCTGGAAGAAGCGATTGTCGGCGATGCTCGGGGAAAGCTGCTGATTCTGCTCGGCGCGGTGAGTTTGTTGCTGTTAATCGCGTGCGCCAACGTGGCGAACCTGCTGCTGGCGCGCGCGACGACGCGAGAAAGAGAAGTTGCTGTGCGCGTGGCGCTGGGTGCGAGCCGCTGGCGAATTTTGCGGCAACTCATCACCGAAAGCGTGCTGCTTGCGCTGCTGGGCGGCGCGCTGGGAATCGGCGTTGCGGTTGGCGGGCTTTCCATACTGAAAGCGACGCTGCCTCCCGACACGCCGCGACTCGCCGATGTCGCGCTGGACGGGCAAGTATTGGCATTCACGGCGTTGCTGGCAATTTTGACCGGAATCATTTTCGGATTGGTTCCGGCGCTGGGCGCTTCGAAGGTGGATATGACCGCGACGCTGAAAGCCGGCGGACAGCGCAGCGCGAGCGGAGGAAATCATCGCGCGAGCAAGATGCTGGTGGTGGGCGAAGTAGCGATTTCGATGATTCTGGTGATCGCGGCGGGCCTGCTGGTGAAAAGTTTGTGGATACTTTCCGGCACCAGTCCGGGTTTTCGTTCCGAGCGTGTGGTGACCGCTCGCATCACTCCGAATGAAATGTTCTGCGCGGTTCCAGGGCGTTGCCTGGCTTTCTACGAGGAATTGTTGCAACGGACGCGGGCGTTGCCAGGCGTGAAGGGCGTGGCAGCGGTGAATGGTTTGCCTCTGGGCGGCGGCGCGGAAATATTTCCCGGCGTGATTGAAGCTCACCCCACGCCGGACGGCGCGAAAGTCCCGATGTTCTGGGAAAAAATTGTGACGCCGGACTATCTGCGGATCATGAATATTCCGGTGTTGCGAGGGCGCGCGTTCACGGAAGCAGACGCGGCGCCGGAAGCGCAAGCCGTGGTGATCGTGAGCAAAACCACCGCCGAACATTTCTGGCCCGGGCGGGATGCCGTCGGCGAGCATTTCCGTCCGAAGTGGGAGAAAGAATGGCGGACGGTGGTCGGCGTCGTAGGCGACGTGCGCGAATTCACGATCACGCAGAACTCCGCTGATTGGATTGACGGAGTCATCTACACGCCGTACGGCCCGCACGCAATTCGTGGAAGTGGCGCGGAGGCACCGCCAGCGGAGATGACGCTGGTGATCGAGACAGCCGCAGATCAGGTGCAAATTGCCGGAGAACTGAAGAACGCCGTCGCGAGCCTGAATCATGACGTGCCGGTGAGCCAGATCAGTCCGCTGAAAAATTGGGTGGGCGAGGCGATGGCTGAACCGCGCTCTACCTCCGCACTTTTCGCAGTATTTGCGGTGCTCGCTCTTTTGCTCGGCGCGGTGGGCATTTACGGCGTGATTTCGTATTCCGTTGCGCAGCGCACGCGGGAAATCGGCATCCGCATGGCGCTGGGCGCGCGACGGCAGGAAGTGCTGCTGCTGGTGGTGGGGCAGGGCGCAAAACTGGCGCTGGCGGGAGTGGCAATCGGGACCGTCGGCGGGCTGATGTTGACGCGGCTGATGAGCGGATTATTGTTCGGTGTGCAGGCAAGCGATCCGCTGACGTACGCCGTAGTAGCTATATTGTCGACACTGGTAGCCCTCGCGGCCTGCTTCATTCCCGCACGGCGCGCGATGCGGGTGGATCCGATGGTGGCCTTGCGTTATGAATGATGGCGGTGGCGTCGCGAGCGAGGAAAGTTGCGCATGAAATTTCTGTGGGGCGCGGGCGAGCAGCGCAAGAATGAACTGAACGAAGAAATCGCCGGCCACGTGCAGATGGCCGCGCGCGATCTCGAGGCGCGCGGTGAATCGCCCGCACAGGCCAGTGCAGCGGCGCAGCGCGAACTGGGGAACGCTGGAGTGATTCAAGACGTGACGCGCGATCAATGGGCATGGACCCGACTGGAGAATCTGCTGCAAGACTTGCGCTATGGCGCGCGCACGCTGCGTAAATCTCCGGGATTCACGACTGTCGCGATTTTGACTTTGGCGCTCGGAATCGGCGTGAATACGGCGCTGTTCTCCGTCGTCAACGGCGTGCTGCTGAATCCGTTACCGTACCCGCAATCAAATCAGTTGGTGGGCCTGTGGTGGGATCGCACGCCCGGACAGCACAGTTCGGTTCCCTACCTGAATTTTCTGGACTGGCAGAAACAGAGCACGGCATTTTCCTCCGTCGGCGCATATCTGCAGGACAACATGATCGTCACCGGCGCGGGCGAACCCGAACGCGTGGACGGCGTTAAGATTTCCGCGAACTTTTTCGAGTTGCTCGGCGTGAAACCATTATTGGGCCGCTCGTTTCGTCCTGAAGAAGACCAAGTTTGGGCGGCGCCGGTGGCGCTGATTGGCGACGGCCTGTGGCATCGCAAATTTGCATCGTCGGCCGACGTTCTGGGCAAGAGCATCACGGTGGACGGGCGGAATTGCACGATCGTCGGCGTGGTGCCGGAAAAATCGCCGGTTTACACCACCGCGGATATGTTCACGCCGCTAGGCCAATTCAACGAAGAGCCATTCCGCGATCGCCGCGCCAGCCTGGGAACAGTGGGCATCGCGCGAATGAAGCCGGGAGTGACGCTAGCGCAAGCGCGCGCGGACATGGATTCAGTGGCGCGCAATCTTGCCGCCGAATATCCGGAAGCGAACCGGGGAACCGGCATCTTCGTGAATCCGTTGAAGGACGACATCGTCGGCGACATCGGTCCGACGCTTTTTATGTTGCTGGGCGCCGTGGGATTCGTGCTGCTGATTGCCTGCGCGAACGTGGCGAATCTGCTGCTGGCGCGTTCGGCGGCGCGCGCGCGTGAATTTGCGATTCGCGTGGCGCTCGGCGCGACGCGGCCGCGAATCATACGGCAGTTAATTACGGAGAGTCTGTTAATCGCGTCCGCAGGTGGCGCGTTGGGTCTGCTAATTGCAGCGTGGGGCACGAAGGCGGCGCTCGCGGTGATCCCCGAGGCGCTGCCGCGGACGGACGAAATCGGGCTCGACGGCCGTGTACTTTTTTTCACGCTGGCTGCTGCGATTTTCGTGGGCATCGCATTCGGCGTGGTGCCGGCGCTGATCGCTTCGCGGCCAGATTTACACGCGAGCCTGAAAGAGGGCGGGCGCGGCTCCAGCGGCACGCGCCTGCGTACGCAAAACGTTTTCGTGGCTGTGGAAATGGCGCTGGCTGTCGTGCTGCTCGCCGGAGCAGGGCTGATGGTCCGCAGCCTGGTCGGCCTCGCGAACGTGAATCCTGGTTTCGATCCTCAACACGTGATGGAATTCGGTGTGTCGCCCTCGGCCGCGCGCGTCACCACCCCCGCGCACATCCGCGAGACGTATCGCGAGATCGTCACGCGCTTTGAAGATGTTCCGGGCGTTGTTGCCGTGTCGCCACTGGTCGGCGCGCTTCCGCTCACCGGCGATTCGCTTGTGGGGTTCTGGATCACAGGGCAGCCGAAACCATCCTCCGCGAAGGAATTGACGCGCGCGCAATGGTACGCCACCGCGCCCGATTATCTGAAAGTGATGGGGATTCCGCTGCAACGCGGGCGATTCCTCAGCGCGCAGGACACCGAGACCGCGCCGTTCGTCGTAGTGGTTGATGCTGGATTCGCGCGCTCCGTTTTCCCCGGCGAAAATCCCATCGGCAAACATGTCAACATCGCGATCCTTGATATCGAAGGCGCGGAAATCGTTGGCGTGGTGGGGCATGTGAAGCACGCCGGCTTGGGTGCGACGGGAATTCTCGACCAGCGCGGGCAAATTTATTTTGCGATCTCGCAGCTGCCGGATCGCGTACTGCCGCTCGTGGGCCGCGCCTGTACGTTCGTGGTGCGCGCCGCCGCGACGCCGCAGGCCGTAAGCGAATCGCTGCGCGCGGCGTCGCAGAAATACGACAGCCGCCAAGTGCTCTACGAATTCCAGCCGATGACAAGGGTCGTCTCCGACTCCATCGCCGCGCAGCGCTTCACCATGATTCTACTTGGCGTGTTCGCTGCGCTCGCGCTGGTGCTGTCCGCGGTGGGAATATTCGGCGTGATTTCCTACGTCACCGGCCAGCGCAGGCAGGAAATCGGCATTCGCATGGCGCTCGGCGCACAGCGCACCGACGTGCTGCGACTGGTGCTCGGCCACGGAATGCGCGTGGCGCTGCTGGGCGTGGGCATTGGATTGGCCGCGGCGCTAGGATTGACGCGCCTCATGGCCAGCCAGCTTTACGGAGTGAGCGCGAACGATCCGCTCACATTTGCCGGAGTGGCGGCGCTGCTGACGTTCGTCGCGCTCGCGGCATGCTACATCCCCGCACGGCGCGCGATGCGGATGGATCCGATGGTGGCGTTGCGCTACGAATGAAATTCTAGTTGCACCAGCCTGCTGACCTGCTTCGAGCTGTGGCTTCGTGCTGTACGTGCCTTGACCAACGAGAATTGTTTGTATTGGATTTTTCCGCCGTGTGGATTTGTGCAAAAATGCTACTGTGACTCGGGCGCGATAATAGCGCACTGACTTCCATGGCCGCCTCGATTAAAACGGTTCTCGAATTTGCGCTGCTCGCGATTACTTCGGTGTTTTTTCTGGTGGACCCGTTTGCGGTGATTCCTTTGTTTCTGGCGGTTACTGCGGATTCTACGGCGCCGGAACGCCGGGCCGTAGCGCGGCGCTCGGCGTTCACTTGCGCGATCGTGCTGTGCTCGTTTGCGCTGGCGGGCAGCCTGATTTTCAAAATGTTCGGCATCACGCTTCCAGCTTTCAAAATAGCCGGCGGAATTATTCTGATGGGGATTGGGCTGGACATGCTGCAAGCCAAACAGTCCGGCACGAAAGCGACCGCCGAAGAGCAGCAAGAAGGCGCGGAGAAACAAGACGCCAGCATTATTCCGCTCGGAATGCCCATGCTCGCAGGACCCGGTGCGATTTCCACCGTGATGGTGCTGGTGGGTGAATCACACTCACTGTGGCAGCACGCCGTAATTTACGCGACGATTCTGCTGACGTCGTTCATTTCGTTCATGATCCTGGCGGGCGCGGACGGCGTGCGGAAATACCTGGGCGAGACCGGCATACGCATCCTGATGCGGCTGATGGGCTTGCTGCTGGTGGCGCTGGCCGTGCAGTTCGTCGTGAACGGCCTGACCGATTTCGGATTGCTGAAGCCGCTCACGACGCCGTACTAAAGCTCCTGGCCACGCGCCGTTCGGCGGACAACTGCTGAATTTCGCCGCTGCTTTCGTCGACCTTTTGTATTTCCTCACTCAAGGGGAGTTGAAGGATGACGAAGGAACTACAAAATCGCTAGAAGCCTCCCTGAATTGTGTGATGTCTCCCGAGCAGAAGGAGGAGCAAGGGCGGAGCTTCGTGTTCGGAAACACAAGCATCGAAAACCGTGGAATCGCGCGCGAGATGCTGAACAAACCAGCAGAAGCATTGAAGGGCGAGTAGTCCGCTACGGATCCTCAGGACAGAAAAGAGCTTCGGCGTCGCAGGTCTCGTAGCTCTATTTATTCGCAACGACACAGTATGGCCGAGAGTAATATTCAGCGTTACGGCGTTGACGTGAAGGTCTCGCAGGCATCCACACGGCCCGTGGTCAGTCCCTGCTTGAACCACTGCACGCGCTGCGCGGAAGTGCCGTGGGTGAACTTTTCGGGCATCACTTCGCCGGTGGTCATTTTTTGAATGTGGTCGTCACCGACGGCTGCGGCGGCGTGCAAGCCGGATTCCACGTCGCCTTCCTCCAGGATATTTCGCTGCTCGGTGGAATTACCCCAGACCCCCGCGTAGCAGTCGGCTTGCAATTCCATACGCACCGAGAGCTCGTTGGCCAGCTGCGGATTCCGTTCCTGCTGCATGCGGACTTTGCTCTCGGTGCCGAGAATTTTCTGCACGTGATGGCCGAGTTCGTGCGCGATCACGTAGGCCTGCGCGAATTCGCCGGAAGCGCCAAAGCGATTTTTCAGTTCGTCAAAAAACGCCAGGTCGATATAGACCTTTTCATCGCCAGGGCAGTAGAACGGGCCGGTGGCGGTCTGTGCCAGGCCGCAAGCGGAATTCAGGTCGTCGCGAAACAAAACCAGCTTGGCATGGCGGTATTGCGGAACCAGCTTGGGCCAGGTGTTTTGCACGTCATCAAGAACAAAGGATACGAATTGAACTTCTTTTCGCTCGGCGGCATCGCGCGCGGGATCCGGTGGACGTGCGACGGAGACGGAAGGGTCCGCTGCCCCGGAATTGAGGAAAGGCGAAATCAGGTCGCGCTTGAAGATAAAACTCAACACCAGCAGCACGAGCAGGCCGCCGATGCCGATGTGGATCCCTCCGGGAAATCCACCACCACCGCCGCCGCTGGAATTGCGGTCATCTTCGATGTCGCCGCTGGTGCCGCCGGGTGTCCAACGCATGTGAGTGCCTCATCGACTGCGAAGGGAAGTTGGTCGTGCGCGCCGAAATTATAAAGCCGGGCTTGGCGGCCTACAGGCTGGGTTTCGAGAGCATACCACACCTCGGTATCTGGAACTTTTTCGTGAAAGTAGCAAGCGGCGCGTGGCTGGCGGTCGCGCGGCGGGAGTGTGGCCAGCCGCGCGCCCGCGATGATTGCTCCCGCTAGTATTCGTCGTCTTCGATTTTCTTCAGGCGAGTCATTTTGAATGCGACGCGAAAATCGCGCGAACGAGCTTCGGCGAGGATTGCGCGGCGCGTTTCGATGGGCAGCTCCGACGGGCCGAAAACCCCGGCCATATCGCGCGGAAAATGCCGGATGAAAATTGCGGCGAGATGCGCGGTCGCGTATGCAATCGGCGTCGAGATCAATCCGCGCTGGCGAATTTGGAACAGCGTGGGGAAGCTTGCGTCGTAGCGCAGCAGCAGCGGTTGATCGTCTTTCACCCCGCGCACCAGCACGGCCGCGGCGAAGCGCGCATTTTCCAGCACTCCGCGGCGAATCATTCCCGCCACACCTTTGGGCGTCAAAGTTTTCGGAAAGCGTTTGCGCACGATGCCCTGCGAGCGGTTCAAGCGTCCCTGGCGGTACCAGCGAAACAGTCGGTCGAAATCGTTGCCGCCGATTTTTGCGTCCATGTCGCGCATGGGAACCACGTAGGGCAGCATGCAGACTTCGTCCTGCGCGGCCAGATACACGGTGGCCTCACCGATGGGCGGCGGGAAACGGAATTTTTCGCGGTCGGCGAAACGCTTCGCCAGCGAAAAACGCCCGTGACGGTAAACGCGCGGGCTGGAAATTGCTTCGTCGTACATCACTTCCGGTGACCAGGTGGAAACCGGGTCCTTGCTTTCGGTGCTTTCGTACAGGCGAATCTGCACGGATTCAACGCTGTCCAGCAATTCCGAACCGCGCTTTGCGAGTAGATTCGTTAATCCGGGCGCCGCGCCCGTGCAGATCAACGCCGCACGATTTTTCGCCTCAAACCGTTTGCGGAAGCGGAATTGTTCAGGCTTGAACGGATTGCGGTTCAGGTGCGAATTTAAATCGAGGTAGTGCGAGCGCAGACGGAGCGCCGCGCGCAGAATAATTTCGTTGAAGACGGCGGGCGAGGCGTTCACCAACAAATTGCAGCCGCGAGCCGCACGCACGATGGACCACAGATTGCGCGCGTTCGTTTCCACCACTTCAATCGCACTCTTCTTGCCCAGAAATTTCCGCGCGCGCTCCGGGTCGCGGTCGCCGCACCGGACCGTGTGCCCCTGGCGCACGAGCAATTGAGCAAGCAAGGAGCCGGCGCCGCCCACTCCCAGTACGAAGATCCGCATCGGTCCGCAACTTTATCATATTCGCCGCGCAGCGAAACGCGGGCGTGCACAGCGCTTTCCGATTGCGCACCGTGCCGCCGCGCAGATGGCGATTGCCTGTTCAGCCGACCTGTGGTGCAATCCGCAGCGATGAACCGCAGGGATTTCATTCGACTCTCAGGTGCGGCTGCCGCGGCGGCCTGGCAAAATCCACTCGTGTTCGCGGCAAGCGTTCCCACGGAAACGGTTCGTCTGGTTCTACACCCCGACCGGCTCGGCAACAAAATCGGAGAGAACTTTACTGGGCTGAGTTATGAATCGGCGCAGCTGGGGAATCCCAATTTCTTTTCCGGCAAGAACTCGCAACTCGCGGGGTTCATGCGCACGCTGGGGAAGTCCGGCATTTTGCGGATCGGTGGCAACACGAGCGAGTACAGCTATTGGAGTCCCGATTCTGCGAAGCCCGCGAACACGCCGAATGTCGAGAGCATGCCTACGGGCGACAAGGCCAATCCCGCCGCGTTTGGATTGGCCGCCGGTCCTGATACTGGTCACGCTCCACCCGCGCCGGTGGACATCACTCCGCTCGCCATTCGTAACTTACGCGATTTCCTCGATGACTGCGGTTGGAAACTAATATACGGCTTGAACATGGGCACCGGCACAGCGGAGAACGCGGCGAACGAGGCGGCGTACGTGATGGACGTGGCCGGACCGAAATTAGTCGCTTTTCAAATGTGCAACGAGCCGGACCTTTTCTACCGCAACGGTATTCGCAAAGCAGATTACGATTTCGCGCAATTTTCCGGCGAATGGCGGCGCTATTACCAGGTCATACGTGCCCGCGTGCCGAATGCGCCATTTGCGGGACCGGCTACGGCGTACAACAACGATTGGCTCGCGCCTTTCGCCAATCAATTTAAGAATGACGTGGCGTTCCTCACGCACCATTATTATGCGGAGGGTCCGCCAACCGATCCTTCCATGACGATCGAACGCTTGCTGCGGCCGGATCCGAAACTAGACGCGGAACTCGCGGCGATGCAGCAGGCGTCAAACGAGTCTGGCTTGCCTGTCCGGCTGGCGGAGACAAATTCCTGCTACCAGGGCGGCAAGCCGGGAGTAAGCGATACCTTCGCGTCGGCGCTGTGGAGTGCCGATCTGATGTATCAACTGGCGTCGCAGGGAGGCGCGGGAATTAATTTTCACGGCGGCGGCTACGGCTGGTACACCGCGATTGCCGGAACGACGGACGCCGGATTCCTGGCGCGGCCGAGCTATTACGGCATGTTGCTTTTCGCGCAGGCCGGAGCAGGGCAGCTTGTCGCGAGCCAACTCGCGTCGTCGGCAGCTTCGCCGCTGCTGACTGCTTACAGTCTGCGCGGCGATACGGGCGTCATCAAGGTGGCGGCTTTCAATAAGAATGCGGATCGTGGCGTTCGTCTCGCAATCGAACTGGGTCAACATTCGCAAAGCGCAAGTCTGCTCCGTCTGGTTGCGCCGCGACTGGACGACACGGCTGACACAACTTTCGGTGGAGCGCCGGCGGGAGCAAGCGGTGCATGGTCTGCCACATGCGAAGAATTGCTGCACGGAGAGAACGGAAGTTGGGCCGTCGAATTGCCGGCTGCGAGCGCCGCACTGATCTCTTTCGAACGCGAATAATCGTGCGTGCTTGGCGCACCGCCAAGCTCGTTTCCGGGGCGCCGACGAATCGCGGGAGTCGAAACTCCCCGTGGGTGCTGGACGCTTTGCCGCACAGCCCGCTTGATTGCCCCGGCGCGGCGGGAGGCGTATCATCGGCTCTGGTACCTCCGACCCACTCGGCCTAACGGAGAGACAACCCAAGGCGTGGGGGCGAGGCTCTTGGTTTCTGCAAGAGCTGAGGGATCGGGCGGAAACGCCTGCTCCTCCCGTACATGGAAAGGAGAGCATCCAGCGGGCGCGGTTTTCGAGCGCGCTGCGCCGCTGGCGTCCTCGCCCAACTCCGAATTTGGATTGGGCGATTTTATTCTGGACTGCATCTAAAGGAAGCATGGCACTGACAGACAAATTCGGACGCCAAATCACCGACCTGCGGGTTTCGGTCACAGACCGCTGCAATTTTCGCTGTGTATATTGCCGTTCGGCGGACCCGGAAAATCACATGGCCGAACACGCGCTGCTCGAGTGGGACGAATACGAGCGGCTGGTGCGCATTCTGGTCGGCATGGGCATCCGCAAAGTGCGCGTGACGGGCGGCGAGCCGCTGGTGCGTCCGGGCGTGGAAGATTTCGTGGCGCGGCTGAAAGCTATCGGCGTGCAGGACCTTTCGATGACCACCAACGGCCACTTGCTCGCCGCGCGTTGCGATCAACTGGTCGCGGCGGGCCTGAACCGCATCAATATCAGCCTGGATTCGCTGAATCGCGAAAAATTCGAGAAAGTCACGCGCACCAAGACATTCGATCAAGTCATGGCGGGAATCGAGGCGGCGCAGGCTTCAGCGCTTCGTCCTGTGAAAGTGAATGCGGTGTTGGTACGCGGCCTGAACGATGACGAAGTGGAAGCATTCGCGGAATTCGCGCGCGAAAAAGAAATTGTCATGCGCTTCATCGAATTTATGCCGCTGGACGCGGACCGCGCATGGATCCGCGAGATGGTCGTGCCCGCGGCAGAAGTGCATCGGCGCATCTCGGCGCGCTGGCCGCTGATTCCCGTGGTGCACGAACGCAGCGAGACCGCGCGCAAATACCGCTTCGCGGACGGTGGCGGCGAAATCGGATTGATCGCGCCGGTGACGCAGCCTTTCTGCGGACATTGCTCGCGCATCCGGCTGACCGCGGACGGGAAATTGCGCACCTGCCTCTTCAGCAAGGAAGACCACGATTTGAAAAGTTTGCTGCGCAGCGGCATGGGCGACCGCGAAATTGGCGACGCGATTGTGGCCATGGTGCAAACGAAGGAAAAGGGCCACCGGATTAATGAGCCGGATTTTGTTCCGCCCTCGCGTACGATGGTCTATATTGGCGGCTGATTGGGTGACAGGATTGGGAGCGACGCTACATGGCGGATGAGGAGTCCAAATATTTCTCGCTGACGGAAGCGGAGCGGCTGCGTTCGCAGCTGGAGCCGCTGCTGATCGAAGCGATGGAATCGCGCCGCAAGATGATGGACGTGGACGAGCAGATCAATTCGCTCGCCGAACGCATTCAGCGCTCCGGCGGCCTGGCCGTGGCCTACGAAAGCGCAGCGAAGACGCGCCTGGAACGCAATCGCCTGGAAGAGTCGGTGCAATCCGCGCTCGACCAGATTCAGGACACTGGATGCGTGGTGAAAGATCTGGAAGTCGGCCTGCTGGATTTTCCCGCGCGCATTGACGACGAGGAAGTGTATCTCTGCTGGAAGCTCGGCGAAGATCGCATCCGTTTTTACCACCGCCAGGACGAAGGATTTTCCGGTCGCAAACCGATTGACCCCCGCGACGCCGGTTACAACAATCCAGTTCAGTAATCTTGCAGCAGCAATTGCGACCGCGCGGAATGAAACTTTACATTAATCCCGCGCGTATTGTTGCAGTGGACTGCGAGGGCTGAGCATTCGCGGAGGTCCGTCGTGCGGCGGAGATCTTTTCTCAAAGGCGCTGGGATTGTAACCGTCGCCGTCGTGGGTGGGGGCGTATGGCGCGCTTGGGATCAAGGAGTCTTCAGTATCGGTGAGGGGCCGGCTTACGAGCCGTGGAAGGACTGGCGCACCACCGATACAGATAATCCGCTAGCTCTCGTGCGCTCTGCGATTCTGGCCGCCAGCCCCCACAACACTCAGCCCTGGCTTTTCAAAATCACCGATTCTGCAATCGAGCTGCACATTGACACACAGAGGAATGTCGGAGCGCTCGATCCTTTTCTGCGCGAAGAGCACATCGGCATGGGTTGCGCTCTGGAGAATCTGCTGCTGGCGGTGCCTGCCAACGGATACGCAGCCACGGCAGAGCTGCTGCCGGGAAAACTCGGCGCTATTCCCGCCGACCCCAAACCACAACTTTTGGCCCGTGTGAATCTCGCATCTGGGAAACGCGAAGAGAGCGAACTCTACAACGCCATCCCGCTGCGTCACACCAATCGTGGTCCGTACGATCCACACAAACCGATCTCGCCTGAGTTTGTAGGCGCGCTCAAGAATTTGCCGGGCGACTCCGCGGATGTAAAGCTATTTCTTTTCACGGGCGCAGCCGATCGCAAAAAGATCGCCGAAATTAGTTCTGCCGCAAATACGGAAATCTATTCCGATCCGGATGTTCAGCGTGGCAGTGCGCGTTGGATCCGCACGAATTGGAGCGCGGTCCAGAAATACCGCGATGGGCTCACGATTGATGCCTTCGGCCTGCCTCCCATCGCTACTGGGATCGCCAAGATGATGTCTGCGGGCATGCTTCGTTGGGCCGCGTCCCGCAGCACCGACAACGGCTATTCGAACCTGATGCTTAGCGCGCCGCTGATCGGATTCATCGCCGTGCGCGACCGATATGCCCAGGACCAATGCTTGCAGGCAGGGCGAATCTGGCAGCGCGCGCATCTGTTCGCCACTGCTCACGGACTTGCCGCACGCCCCTGCAACGAAGCCGTGGAAATGGTGGATCATGAGTGCGCGCTCGGCAGGCCGGCCTCTCGCGCTGCGCTGCTCAACGAAATCACGGCAGATCCCACGTGGCAGCCCACTTTTGTTTTCTATATGGGCTATCCAAGGCTCTCGGCCAACGCCAGCCCGCGACGTCCTGTTCAAGATGTAGTCGTCTGAGGGCGCTGATTCCGCGCGAGCAGCTCTGGTTTCTACCGCACCGTCAATTCCATCGGTCGCACATCGCATGAGCCCCATCGTTAAACTGGGGTTACAATCGCGCAGTTAGAGCGTATAAAAGTGTCGAAGTAGGTAAGAGGCCTTCTACGGGGAGGACGGGATGAGGCATGGTTTTTCGACTGCCGCTCTCTGCGCTGCCGTTTGGCTCGCAGTTGTTCTCGCATACCCACGTCCCGGCAGGACGGCCAACGAATTTAGTGACGGAGACCGCAAGACCACGATGGAAATCCTCCACTGGGTGCAGGAGAGCGTGGACAAGAACTACTACGATCCCATGTTCCGCGGTGTGGACATGAGTGCTCGGTTCCGGGAAGCCGAGGCCAAAATTCAGGCCGCCACGTCGTACGGGGATGCGATAGCGAACGTGGAATGGGTGCTGCAGGGACTCAACGACTCCCAGACGTACCTAATTCCGCCGCCTCAGCCGTACGACTTCAACTACGGTTTCGATTTTCAATTTTACGGAGATGACTGCTATATCACGAAAGTCAAATCCGGCAGCGACGCGGCAAAGCAGGGATTAAAAGCAGGGGACAAATTGCTCGCTATCAATCGGCGGCCGCTGGTGCGGGGCGAATTTGCGGAGGTGCGAAGGTCGCTCTATCTGATTGCGCCGAGAGCTGAGATGCATCTAACGATCTTGTCCCGGGGCGAAAAAAGCGTCAAGGGGTTGACGACTCACGCCGAAATTCACCCACTGCCAGCCCGTTTGGATAGCGACAGCACGCGCGACAGCGGTTTCAACCTTAGTTGGAAGATGCGCAGAGCAGAGAACGAATTCCATTACGCGAGGCCGCGAAGTTACGAACTGGGCGACGTCCTCGTCTGGAAGCAACCCACATTTACAAACGGTGTTAGCGTGGGCTTCGCGCCGCCCGAAGCTTTTCCTCCGTTGGGTGTCAAGGCGAAGTCGATTTTGGAGAAATCCCGCAAGAACCGAGCGCTGGTTCTGGATCTGCGAGGCAATCGCGGTGGGCAGTTCACAGGCCTGCAATGGCTTGTGGGAGGCATGTTTGACCAGGAAGTGCGGATTTGCGATGTGATGAGCCGGGGCAAACTTGATCCTGAAAGTGCGAAAACAATTGGGAAGTATGCGTTTAAGGGAATGCTAATCGTTCTTGTGGACAGCGAGACGAGCTCCGAGGCAGAGGTTTTCACCCGCTTGGTTCAGCTTGAGAAACGCGGCTTTGTTATTGGTGACCGAACATCCGGAAGGATGAAAATTACAGTACCCTTTTTTCGCCAGGGGTTTCTTGTGGGATCTACGTGGGTCGCCCCGAGGTTGGCTGGGGAGACGCTGGAATATGGCGTGATGGTAAGCACGGGCGAAGTCATCATGAAAGACGGGAAGAATCTAGACGGCATCGGTGTGACACCCGACCTCAAGCTGCTCCCCACGCCGGAAGATTTAGCAGCGGGAAGGGACCCGGCACTCTCCATGGCAATTTCTCTTGCGGGTCACAAGATAGATCCGGAACAAGCGGGAGAACTCCTGGCGCGCAACTGAGGACCGCTAACCTGGCAGTACTTTACCTCACAGAAACGCCGAGATCCTGAGGACCATTTTCTGGCTGAACGGAATCGTGATCGCCAAGGTCGACTCCCCGCCTCAGCCGCTGCGCAGAGTGACCCACCACTCAGAGTTCGCGACAGGTGTGCGGGCGCGGGGCGTGTGATAGGGTGGAAAGTGCAGAAAGTTCAGAGAGCGAGCAGTGACGAACACCAACGAAAACCGCCTGAAGGATTCCGCTAGTCCCTATTTGCGTTCTGCCGCGCACCAGCCGGTGGATTGGCACGAATGGGGTGAGGAAGCTTTCGCGCATGCGCGCGCGGAAGGCAAACCAATTTTGCTGGATATTGGCGCGGTGTGGTGCCACTGGTGCCACGTGATTGACCGCGAGAGCTACGAAAATCCCGAGATCGCAGCGATGATCAATCAATTTTACGTGCCGGTGAAAGTGGACCGCGACGAGCGGCCGGACGTGGATTCCCGCTATCAATCGGCGATCAGCGCGATTTCCGGGCAGGGCGGCTGGCCGCTCACGGCGTTCCTCACGCCCGACGGCAAACCATTTTTCGGCGGCACCTATTTTCCACCCGAAGACGCGATGGGTCGGCCGGGATTCAAGCGCATCCTGCTGGGCGTTGCGGAGGCATTCAAGACGCGACGCGCCGAAGTGGATAGTTCCGCGAAAGCGTTGGAAGAGGCTGTCGCGAAGGCTGAAGTGTTTCATACCGCGCGCGGCGAATTCGATGCGGGGGTGGTGGATTTCGTTGTGGAATCGGCGCTGCATCTTTTCGACGAAGCGCACGGTGGTTTTGGAAGCGCGCCAAAATTTCCGCACGCGAGCGCGATTGACCTGCTGCTGGAGCGCTATCAATCTTCGCACGATCCTCGCGTGCTGCATGTGGTTGAACGTTCACTGACGGGCATGGCCGAAGGCGGCGTACACGATCAACTCGCCGGCGGCTTCCATCGCTATTCGGTGGACGAGCGCTGGTGCGTGCCGCACTTCGAGAAGATGACTTACGACAATTCGGAGCTGCTGAAGAATTTTCTGCACGGCTATCAGGTGACGCGCCAGCCGTTGTTCCGCGAAACGGCCGAAGGAATCATCCAGTGGGTCGGCGATGTGCTTTCCGATCGCGAGCGCGGCGGCTTCTACGGCAGCCAGGACGCAGACCAAACGCTGGACGATGACGGCGATTACTTTACCTGGACGCTCGCGGAAGTTCGCGCCGTGCTGACGCCAGAGCAATCGCGCGCGATTGAGATGCGTTACGACGTCGGTCCGCGCGGTGAGATGCATCACAATCCGGCAAAAAATGTTCTGTGGATTGCGGCGAGCCAGGAGGAAATTGCGCTAGCACTGAAGACCACTTCAGAAGACGTCTCGCTGCTTGTCGCGCGCGCCAAAGGAAAGCTGCTGGCCGCGCGCCTGCAGCGGCATCCCACGCCAGCGATTGACACGACGATATACGTCGCCTGGAACGCGATGTTCGTCTCCGCGTATCTCGAAGCCGCGCGCGTGCTGGGCCGCGACGATTGCCGGAAATTCGCGTTGAAGAGTCAGGAACGCATGCTCGCCGAGGCGTGGGATGAAGCGAAGGGATTCCGCCATCGCGTCGGCGGCCCGCGCCTGGAAGGCTCTCTCGACGATCAGATTTTCGCCGCCGCCGCACTGCTCGATGCGTACGAAGCCACTCTCGACCGCCGCTATTTCGATACCGCCGAGCGCGCGGTGCACCTGGCGGTGGAACGCTACGGCGACCCGGACGGCGGTGGATTTTTCGATCGCGCGAAAGACGCCGCGTCGATGGGCGGTCTGGATGTGCGGCGTAAGCCGCTGCAGGATTCGCCGACGCCAGGAGCAAATTCCGCCGCGGTGATCGTCCTCGATCGCCTCTACGCCTTCACCGGCGAAAAACTTTATCGCGAGTGGGCGGAGAAGACGCTGGAAGCTTTCGTGGGGCTCGTCCCGCAATACGGATTATTTGCCGCGACGTATGGTCTGGCGGCGCTGCTGCACGCGCGCCATCCTTTACAAATCGTAGTGCTCGGCGCGGCGGGCGATCCGCAAGCCGCCGCGCTCGAAAACGCCGCGAACGAAATCTATCGTTTCGGCAAAGCAGTGCTGCGCGTCACCCCCGAAACACTCGCCGCAGCCTCGCTCGCGCCCGCGCTGCGTGAGACTCTGCCGCACCTGGACACCGCGAAGCCGCAAGCGCTCGTCTGCGTCGAAACCACCTGCCATGCGCCAGTGATCGATCCCGCGAAACTCCAAGCCCTGCTCGGCGAAGCCGCAGCCACCACAGCAGCGCGCTGATCCGAACGCCTTCGCGCAGTAACTTTGCGCGCCACCTTCGCAAGTTGCTGTGCATCCAACGCAGTGCAATAATGCTGCATTCGGCGGGACTGCCGTTGCGGGCTTGGCTTACACGGGGGCTTTATGGCGATGAGGGATGCATGGATTGAAAAACGCGCTGTGGCGATGAATGGCGGCGTGCGTAATTTCTCGCAGATGCACTACGCGCGCCTGGGCGTCGTAACCGAAGAGATGGAATACGTCGCCCAGCGCGAAAAGCTTACGGCGGAACTAGTCCGCGACGAAGTGGCGCGAGGCCGCGCCATCATTCCCGCCAATATTAATCACCGCAATCTGGAGCCGATGGGCATCGGCGTCGCATTCTTTTGCAAGATCAACGCCAACATCGGAAATTCCGCCACCACATCGAACGTGGACGAGGAACTCGAGAAGCTGCATCGCTCGGTGCACTACGGCTCAGACACAGTGATGGATCTTTCCACCGGCGGCGATATACCCATGATCCGCAAGTCGATCATCAACGCGTCGCCGGTTCCGATCGGCACCGTGCCGATTTACGAAGCGCTCTCGCGCGTGCGTCGCCCCGAGGATTTGTCCATCGAATTGCTGCTGGAAGTAATCGAAGAGCAAGCCGAGCAGGGCGTGGACTACATGACAATCCACGCGGGCGTGCTGCGCGAATTCTTGCCGCTGGTGCGCAACCGGATTACGGGCATTGT
Organism: uncultured Acidobacteriota bacterium; assembly: GCA_963790855.1. Taxonomy (GTDB): domain Bacteria; phylum Acidobacteriota; class Terriglobia; order Acidiferrales; family UBA7541; genus Palsa-295. Next base: position 139,450 of record CAWBPZ010000010.1, on the reverse strand, counting down.
CAGCCGCGGCGGCGCGTTGCTCGGGCAATGGATGAGCTACAACAAGAAGCAAAATTTCCTCTACGAGAATTTCGACGCCATCTGCAAAATTTTCCAGAAGCACGATGTGAGCTTTTCGCTCGGCGACGGCTTAAGGCCCGGCTGCCTCGCGGATGCCAGCGACGAAGCGCAGTTCGCGGAACTAAAAGTTCTGGGCGAGTTGACCAAGAAGGCCTGGGAATACGACGTGCAGGTGATGATCGAAGGTCCCGGGCACATTCCGATGGACCAGATCGAGCTGCAAGTGAAAAAAGAAAACGAAATGTGCCACGAGGCGCCGTTTTACACGCTCGGGCCGCTGGTCACTGATATTGCTCCGGGCTACGACCACATCACCAGCGCGATTGGCGCGGCGATGATTGGCTGGCACGGCGCTTCGATGCTCTGCTATGTGACGCCGAAGGAACATCTGGGCCTGCCGAATGCGGATGACGTGCGCCAGGGCGTGATAGCGTACAAAATCGCGGCGCATGCGGCGGATGTGGCTCGGCATCGTCCCGGCGCGCGCGATCGCGATGATGCTCTCAGTTACGCGCGTTTTCTTTTTGACTGGAACAAACAGTTCGAGCTTTCGCTCGACCCCGAAACCGCGCGCAAGATGCACGACGAAACCTTGCCCGATGATTTCTACAAGGAAGCGAAGTTCTGCTCGATGTGCGGCCCGAAGTTCTGCTCGATGAACACCACGCAGATCGCCGAAGCCTACCAGGGCCTCGACCAGAAAGAGCGCGAACAGAAATTCACTCAGCTGCTGGAGAAGGTGCAGCCGCAAACGAAGACCGCCGCGACGTCCTGATTGGCAGTAACCGTTGCGCTTGCTGGTTGCTGGAAGTTGCGCTTGCTTGTGCGACGAGGCGAGCGAAAACTCCAGGGAACCGGACGAGCTGTTGAGTCGTATCTCATTGTAGGACGGAGCGTGGGTGTCACGGGCTGGTCCGAATTGAACGCTTCCGAGGTGCGGACATGACATTTCTACTTGTCGCGGCTTTGCTGTATTTTCTGCCAGCGATCATCGGGCACAATAAGCGCGATGCCGCGGGCATTTTCCTGCTCAATTTGCTCGCTGGCTGGACGGGGATCGGCTGGATGGTCGCCCTGCTGTGGGCCTGCGCGTCTGATCCGCGCGTCCACACCGTGCTCGTCCCCGCCGGCGCCGCCGTGCGCTACCACGCGCCGTGCGGCACGCTGCAACCCGCGGGCGCGCAATACTGCTGGGCCTGCGGCAGACATCTGTAGTCTACTTGTCCCGAGTGACTGAGTGACGAAGTCTCCAACAGACGAAAATCTTCGCGAAGAATTTAATCGCTGGGCCGATGCCGGCAAGGGCGAAACGATGGAGCACGACCATTGGCCCATCACCAAGCCCGCGCTCGAACTGATGCAGATTGAGCCGGGCCACAATATTCTGGACGCAGGCTGCGGCGCTGGATGGCTCTCGCGGATTCTGGCGCAGCGCGTGCCGCAAGGCCGCGTGGTCGGCATGGATATCTCCGACGAGATGATCCATCGCGCGCGCGAGGCGAGCGTGAGCCATGAAAATCTCGTTTTCGTCGTCGGCACGATAGAAGAAATTCCGTGGGAAGCGAATTTTTTCACGCGCGTGATTTCCGTCGAGTCTTCATATTATTGGCCCGATCCGTTAAAGGGCCTGCGCGAAATCCATCGCGTGCTGGTCGACGGTGGCTCCGCGTGGACTCTCATCAACTACTACCGCGACAACCCGTACTGCCACCAGTGGGGCGAAAAATTAGCCGTACCCACGAAACTGCTTCCCGCCGCCGAGTGGGAAACGCTGTTTCGCGACGCAGGATTCACGGAGGTGGCGCATCGCCTGATCCCTGACCCCACTCCCAATCCCGCCCAATACACGGGCCGCTGGTTCCGCGACGCCAAGGAGCTGGCCGACTTTCGCGCGATCGGCGCTCTGCTGGTTTACGGAAACAAGTAAGCCTGTACTTCGGTAGTGGGTGAGTTTCCTAGTCATTCTCCAAGTAATTTGCGGATTGGCGGGACATTCGTGCCTGAGTATACTCGCACCACGGGAGGCACTGAGTTGCGTTGCCCTTTTCTCGTCGGCGCAAGCCAGGACCTCGTCCGAATCCTGTATTCGGAGATCCCGATGAGTCCCAGCAAAGTTTCGTTTTTCGCGGCGGCCTGCCTGCTGTTGTCGCTTTCCTTTCCTTCCTCTATGACCGCTCAAACCAAAAAGCCTAATATCCTCGTCATCATGGGTGACGATATCGGCTGGTATAACACCAGCATTTATAATCGCGGCGACATGGGCTACCAGACGCCCAACATTGACCGCATCGGTAAGGAAGGCGCGATATTTCTCAGTTGGTATGGGCAGCAGAGTTGCACTGCGGGCCGCGCCGCTTTTATTACCGGACAGTCGCCTATCCGCACTGGTCTGACAAAGGTCGGACTACCAGGTTCCGATATCGGTTTAAGCGCGAAAGACCCAAGCGTTGCTGATGTGCTCAAGTCGCTGGGTTATGCAACGGGACAATTCGGAAAGAATCACCTTGGTGATCGCAATGAGTTCCTCCCCTGCGTTCACGGATTCGACGTTTTCTTCGGAAATCTGTATCACCTTAACGCCGAGGAAGAGCCGGAAAACCCTGATTATCCAAAAAACCCGCAGTTCAAAACGAAATTTGGACCACGGGGAGTTTTGAAATGCACGGCAACTAGTACCGATGACGCAACCGTTGACCCCGCTTACGGCAAAGTCGGTATGCAGAAAATCGAAAACACCGGCGCTCTGACCGTGAAACGGATGGGAACCATTGACGATGAGTTTACCGACGCCGCCCTCGCCTGGATGGACACGCAGGCAAAGACTGGCAAACCCTTCTTCTGCTATTACAACTCCACGCGCATGCATGTGTTTACGCACCTGAAGCCGGAATCGGAGGGCAAGACCGGCCTAGGGATCGAAGCCGATGGCATGGTGGAGCACGATGGGCACGTGGGCCAGCTGCTGAAGAAGCTGGATGATTTGGGCGTGACGGACAACACGATTGTCGTCTACACCTCCGACAACGGCGCCGAAGTGATGAGCTGGCCCGACGGCGGCACGACGCCCTATCGTGGAGAAAAGGCCACCAACTTTGAGGGCGGCTACCGCGTGCCAACCCTGATTCGCTGGCCCGGCGTTATCAAGCCCGGCACTATCTTCAATCAGTTTTTTGCCCACGAGGATTTAATGCCCACATTTGCCGCAGCAGCGGGAAACGCTAACCTTGTGGAACAATGCATGAAAACGTGTGAGTTGGGCAGCAGTTCGTATCACGTTCATCTCGATGGCTACAATTTGCTGCCTTTCTTCAAAGGAGAGGTTAAAGACTCGCCGCGAAGGGAGTTCCTCTACTGGAGTGATGACGGCGATCTGTTTGCCATCCGCGTGCTCGATTGGAAAATCGCATTTTTCGAGCAATACCACGAAGGCATCGGCGTCTGGCAGGGTGAATACACCAAGCTTCGCGTTCCTATGCTATACAACCTGCGGTCTGACCCTTTCGAGCGCGGACCTGAATCTATTTTCTACAACGATTGGATGATGCGCCGCGCGTTCGTGCAGGTGCCAGCGCAAACAGTAGTGGCCAACTGGCTCTCCAGCTTTAAGGAATACCCTATTCGCCAGAAACCCGCGAGCTTCAACCTCGATGAAGTGATGCGAAAACTGAATCCAAGCAACTAGCGCCGGCATCATCGGGCGGCCGGTTACAGAAACCTCCGCGCCGCCCGACGCCCATAACTCGCGATCCGTCGCGTAATCAGAAACGGATCCACTACTTGTACTTCTAGCCGTTTGACTCGCGCGACGCCCATCGCTATACTCGCCGAGTTTGTGGGGTCCTGGAGACGTGATGGGGGTTCTCGACAACCGCTTTGAACGCAGTTACGTACTTTCCACCGTTGATTACGTTTTTAATTGGGCGCGCAAAAGCGCCATCTGGCCGCTGACCTTCGGACTCGCCTGTTGCGCCATCGAAATGATCGCTTCCACAACTTCGCGTTTCGATATCGCGCGATTCGGCGCCGAAGTGTTTCGGCCTTCGCCGCGCCAGGCGGATCTGATGATCGTCGCAGGCACGGTGACTCTGAAAATGTCTCCGGTGCTGAAGCGTGTGTGGGACCAGATGCCGGATCCGAAGTGGTGCATCTCGATGGGCGCCTGCTCCAGCGTTGGCGGCCCATTCAACGTGTATTCCGTGCTGCAAGGTGTGGACCGCATCGTTCCGGTGGATGTGTACGTGATCGGATGTCCGCCGCGGCCGGAGGGGCTGTTCTACGCGCTGCTGAAGTTGCAGGACAAGATTGACCAGATGTCGCTGGCGAAGCGCCCGACGGCAGTGCGCTTGAAACCGGAGATGGTGGAAGGGTTCAAAGAGGGCGTTATGGTTGCCCAGTCGCCCGCGCCTCGGTGAGGAATTAAGAAGTGCGAGTTGCGGCGGCCGTTAGCGCCGAAATCGCCGCCTAGCAACCAGTTTGGAATTGGAGAAGACCACGCGATGCCCTTTCTGCGCACAGCGAAGAAGGACGAAATACCTCCGGGAACGATCCGCGAATTCGACATAGACGGCAAGAACATTGCATTGGCCAATGTTGAAGGTAAGCTGTTTGCAATCAATAACGTATGCCTGCACCGCGGCGGTCCGCTAGGGGAAGGCGAGCTGGAGGGTCAGGTAGTCGTATGTCCGTGGCACGGCTGGAAATACGACGTTACCACAGGGAAGCTAACCACCAATCCGACGGTAGGCGTCCAGTGCTATGCGGTTGAGATCCGGGGCGACGATATCTACGTAGATCTCGGTTAACAAAAGACTTAGCCGCTATCGCGCGCGCCAGCTGAATCGAAATCATCCCCGCCGCCACCTTCCGCAAAATTCCCATTACAAAGTTCGCAATTTTTCGCCTCTTCCGTGTATAGTTCGCCCGACACTTTTTGACGGATGACGCAACCTCCCCACAAACCAAGGCGCTGGCTGCTGGCAGTAGACCCGCGCGTCTACCACTGGGATACCCTCTTCGTGAAGGGCAAGGAAATGTGGCGCCACGCCGGCCATCGTCCCGATGCGATTCGACAGCTCAAGCAGATCCACAAAGGCGACCGTGCGCTGGCGTACCACGGCAAGCCCGAGCATGCGCTCTACGCGCTGGCGGAAGTGAGCCGCGACCCGTATCCCGATCCGCACGAAAACGATCCCAAGAAAATGGTGATGGACCTCCGCGCCATCGAGCGACTGCCGCGCCAAGTGACGCTCACCGAGCTACGCGAAAATAAATTGCTGCGCAAAATCAAGTTCCTCAAGAACACGCGCCTCACCGTCTGCCCGCTCACCGACGAAGAATATTCCGAAATTCTGCGCATGGCGGGCATCGTCGCTTCTCCCGGCATTCCGTTACCCTGAGTCTGCCGCCGCGGACGTTTCAACTGTTTTGCAAACCACAATGCGAAATTGAAAAAACGAAGCAAATGCGCGATAGCATTCGCCGCAGGAGGCTAGTCTGATGTACAAACGGTCCATTATTTTCGCGAGCGTGGCGCTGGCCTGCGCGTCTTTCGTATTTGGCTTCGTGCGCTTGCGTGCCGCGTCATTCGTCGGCGCCACAAGGTAAAAAATCAGTTTCGCCGCAAGGCTGGTTGCGCGGCGTTTCCGACGGCAGCACGCGCGTGGTGGACATGACCTACGCGATCAACGCCAAGCTGCCCGCCTGGCCCGGAGACGACCACACATTCGAAGCCAAGGTTATGGCGACTCCGGAGAAGGACGGCTACTTCGCCCGTGGCTTCTGGATGCTGGAACACTACGGCACGCATATGGACGCGCCCGCGCACTTTCCCGGCGGCAAGGAATTCCTCGATCAAATTCCGGTGGAGCGTCTGTTCGCGCCCGCTGTGGTGATGGATGTGCGCGAAGAGGTGGCCAAAGATCCTGATTATCGTCTGCGCGTGATGCGTGTGGAAAAATGGGAGGCGCTGCACGGCCGCATTCCTGCCGGTGCAGTGGTGCTGTTGCGCACCGGCTGGGCTTCGCGTTGGCCGGACCAGGCGCGCTACCGTAACATGGACTCAGCCGGTGTGATGCACTTCCCAGGATATTCAGTTGAGGCCGCGAAGCTTCTGATCGATCGCGGAGCCGTGGCCCTGGGAATTGATACGCTCAGCATTGATTACGGCCCGTCGAAAGATTTCGAAGTTCATCGCGTCACACTGCCCGCCGGCCTCTACCAACTCGAAAACCTCGCCAACATGGACCAGTTGCCCGATGCCGGCGCATTCCTGATTTCAGCGCCCATCAAACTCGAAGGCGGCTCCGGTGGCCCGGTTCGCGTCTTCGCAATTCTTCCGCCGAAATGATTAGCGCGGTTTTCGCACCACTGCGCCATTCTTCATCACGAAATCAACCTTTCGTAGCGACTCGATGTCGTCGAGCGGGCTCGAAGGCATCGCGATGATATCCGCGAACAAGCCTGCCGCGATCGCGCCACGCTCCTTCTGAATTCGCAGCAGCTCGGCGTCGTTAATGGTCATACTCTTTAGAATTTCCGCGTTGGGCACGCCCGCCGCATGCCACACGGCCAGATAGTCCCACGTCATTTGCGCGCGGTTTTCGTCCTTGTAGTCGGTCACGATATCGGTAGAGAAAGCGAGCTTCACGCCGACTTTATAAGCGCGCTGCAGTCGGTCAACAATCGCCGTGCTCATCCTTTCCCCGTTCGTTATTTCCCCGGCTGCGAAATGCGCGGCAGGGAAGTCCGTGCCGGAAAGAAAAATCCCCTTTTCTTTCATCAGCCGCAGCTGATCGTCAGTCAGAAAAAATCCGTGCTCGACGGAATCCACGCCCCCGGCGATTACATTGTCCGCCGCCTCTCCGCCCAGCACGTGTACCGCCACGGGACGGCCCGCGTGGTGTGCTTCATCCACTGCCGCGCGAATTTCTTCCAGAGAATAATGGTAATCGCTGTTGTCGGCGACCAGCTTGATCAAGTCGGCGCCGTAAAAAATATTTTCGCGAACGGCTTTGCGGATCTCCTCTGGGTTATCCGCGTCGTAGTATTCGAATCGCCAGAAGGGGCCGATTTCGGGAGGGATGCCGTGGCTCTGCCCTCCGAACGGCGCGATGATTTTGCCAGCGGTTTGCACCGTGGGGCCGACGAACCAACCTGCATCAATCGCCTTGCGCAGATCCACGGCCGCGAAATTGGCGTCATTTCCCACGTCGCGCACCGTCGTGATCCCCGCATTCAACAGAATCTGTGACTCGTACAGCCCACGCAACGCGCGCATGCCCGTGGGTTCGATCAGATAGTTATGATCGAGCTCGCGAAAATACTTCACGCTCTGCGTCACATGCGTGTGCGCGTCCATCACACCGGGCATCACCCATTCATTCGAAAGATCAATCACAGCGCTGTCTTTGGGGATCGCGACATTCGCGCCGACCTCCACAATTTTCTTGTCCTTCACCAGAATGATCTGATTTTTTGCGACCGCGCCCGTCCCCGGATCAATCAGGTTCCCGGCGCGAATGGCGACCGTCTGCGCACACGCGGGGATGGCCAGCAGCAAGCAAGCCGCGAGCACCAATTTACGCATTCTCAATTCCTCCCTTTCTGTCTTTGCGGAAGCGGCAGGAGTCTAGCACAACCGGCTCGCTTTGCAGGACGACCGCATCGGTGGCCCAAGACTACTCCGCGACTGTGTTACATTTCTTGTGAGGCCCTGAATGCCAGAACTTCCAGAAGTCGAAACTGTAGCGCGCGGATTGCGCGAAGTTCTGCCCGGACGCCGGGTTCTGAGCGTGCGCCTGGGCAAAACCGATTTCATTGATGATCCCGCCACGCTCGAACAGGATCTGCCCGGCGGCACGTTTTCGCGCATCCGGCGCCTGGGAAAATATCTTCTGCTGGATCTCGAGCCGCGAAAAACTCCTGCCGAAGAAGTGTCGCTGCTGATCCATCTCGGCATGACCGGCCAGATCAGCATCTGCCCACCAGAGACACCCGTGCCGCTGCACACTCACGTGTTCCTCGCTCTCGATGACGGCCGCGAACTTCGTTACAACGATGTGCGCAGATTCGGGCGCATGGCGCTGCTCGCGAACGGCGCGCACGAACGCGTCCTCGGCGGCTTGGGGCTCGAACCACTCGAAATCACCGCGCAAGAATTCTGCACGCGGATTCAAGCGCGCAAGTCGCGCATCAAGGCAGTCCTGCTCAACCAGAGCGTCGTGCGCGGCATCGGTAATATTTACGCCGATGAGAGCCTGTGGCGCGCGAAAATCCATCCGGAAAAAATCGGCACGAAGCTGAAGGACGGCGAGCTGCGCCGCTTGCATCGCGCCGTGCAGCACATTTTGCGCGAGGCGATACGGCTGCGCGGTTCTTCCATTTCGGATTATGTCGATTTGGACGGTGGGCGCGGGGAGTTTCAGCAAAAGCATCGCGCGTACCAGCGCGACGGCAAGAAATGTGTTCGCTGTGGCGCGATGATCCGCCGCATCATCGTCGCAGGCCGCAGCAGCCACTTCTGCCCGCAATGCCAGCCCGCGCCACCCAAACCAAGAAAGCCGCGTAAGCTCGCGAAACGGCGCAACCCCCAGCGCAAGCTACTTTCCCGCCGCAAAGCTCGCCGTTAACGACGCCCCGTATAAAAATAAATCAGCATTGCGCCGAGCAGCGTGAACGCTCCGGCATACATAAATCCCGCTTGAGGGCTTACGCTCGACCACAGCACTCCCACCGCGACGCTGGAGATCAAATCGCCCACGCCATTTACCGTGGCCAGCACGCCGAAGCCCGAACCGCGGTTGGCAGCAGGCAACAACTCCGCCGCGAGCGATTTTTCCACCGATTGCTGCACCGCACCGTGAATTCCCGCCAGACCGAACAGAATCGCCAGCACCGGAATCGTGGGCGGCTCAAAAATAAATCCCGCGAACGCCGCCACAGCGAAAAGATAGCCCACCGCCAGTAGCCCGCGTTTGCCGATGCGATCGGCGAGCGCTCCAGCCGGATAAGACGCCGCCGCATCCACAAAATTGTAAGAAGTGTAAAGCCCCACGGCGATGGCCGAAGCGCGCGCGAAGCCGTAATGCGGTGTCAGAATTTGTCCGGCGTGCAGAATCAATAGCGCGGGCGCAAAATCCCCAATGCCGTGCGCAAAAACTCCGGCAAGAAAATGCCAATACGTTTTCGGAAGTTGCGCGAAGCTGGATGCAAAGCTCGGCGCGCGGTGACCTTCGTCCGGAATTCCCTTTGGCGCGAGTAACGCGAACGCCAATCCAGCAGCGAGACCGGGCAGCAGAGTCCAACGCAAAACTCGACGCGCGCCGAGCGCTCCCAGCAACGCTGTCGCGCACAAAGGGCCGAGCACCGCGCCAATCGTATCCATCGTGCGTTCAAATCCAAATGCGCGGCCTTGCTGTTCCGGCGCGACGCAATCCGCCAGCAGCGCGTCGCGCGACGGCCCGCGACTGCCGCGCCCCACCCATCCCAGCGCGCGCATCACCAAAATCGCCGGCCAGCTTTGTGCGAATGCGTAAGCGAACGTGGAAAGCCCTGTCGCAAAATATCCAATGATGCCAGTCGGCTTGCGCAGCTGCGGACGATCCGCAATCCAGCCGCCAGCCAGTTTCGCGAAACTGGAAAGCCCGTCCGAAACTCCCTCGATCACGCCCAGCGCAAACGCCGGCGCGCTCAGGCTCGCAAGAAACGCTGGCAGAATCGCCGTCGCCGCTTCATGGCCCCAGTCGGAGAACAGACTGGCGAGGCCAATGCCAAGCACGCCGCGTGTAAGCCAGCGATTCGGTGGAGACATCGGAGCAGGCGGAGCCGCAGAGGGGGAAATGTTCATGGTGCTTACGCGCGCGTCAGTACGCCGCGCCTTCGCCCGCGCGCACCGCGGGTGATGGCCCAAGAAAAGGTAGAGCCGCGGTGAAAATATATTCCGCCCAGCCGCGCCGCTCGGTGGGATCGAGCCACAAAACCGGAGCGCGGAATTTATTGAAGGGAGCCGACGCGAGCAATGCGATCAGCTGGTCGTGGATGCGCTGCTGAAACGCGCGATCCTCCGAACGAAATCCGTCCGAAGGAATATTTGCTTCGACGGGCGGCACACCGATCAGAATCGAATACGTATCCATCCACCACGCCAGCCACGATTCCAGCTGCGGCTGTCGGCCGAATTTATTCACCAGGTAACAATAATTATCCAGCACCGCGCGATCCGTGATCACGTGCGGTGCGCGCCGGGCCGCATCCAGTTCCGCCGCAATCTGCGCGTGCAGAATCCACAGCTGACCCTCGATCGTCGTCGCCGCGTTCACCGGAAATGGCGATTGCCGCGCCACTTCCGTCACCAGCTCCACGTTGTAGTGGGCCTTCTTCAGCAGCGAACAAATTTCATACGCCAGAGTCGTCTTGCCGACTCCATGCGTTCCGATCAGCGCCAGTTTCAATCGTTTTCCCCTCAGCGGCAGCGCTTCCGTTTCTAGCACACTTTCGTCGCGCGGAGAATGTCCGCAGTGAAACGCTTGGAGTGCCCGCTGCGTCTGGATTCGAAATTTCCCATACATTGTTTTCGAACCGTGCGGCGCATAGAATCATTCGTTCTCGGATACAGGAAATATCCCGATGCATCGTCCAGTCTGCAAAAGGAAAATATGCGCGCCGTGCTGCAGCGCGTAACTCGCGCGCGAGTTCTAGTGGACGGCAACGTCACGGGTGACATTGGCCTGGGGCTGGCGGTGCTGATCGCCGTCGGCCGGGACGACACCGCGGCAACAGCCTCATCCATGGCTGGGAAAATCGTCAACCTGCGCATCTTTGGCGATGAGCAGGGGAAAATGAATCGCTCGCTGTTGGACGTGAGCGGAGCAGTCCTCGCGGTTTCGCAATTCACGCTCTACGGTGACGCGCGCGGCCAGCGCAGGCCAAGTTTCATTCACGCCGCGCCGCCCGAGCAAGGCAAAGCGCTATATGAAGAATTTGTGCGCGCTTTGCAGGCGCTGGGAGTGCACGTCGCAACCGGAGTTTTTCAGACGCACATGTCGGTCGAGATCGTGAATGAGGGTCCGGTCACAATCCTCCTCGATTCCGACAAACTTTTCTGATCGAAGACGGCGAGGCTGCCAGAAGCGTAGGAAGTTCATCGCTTGATAAAAAGTCGGATCCCTCGGTTCAGCTTGCGCTGCGGCTCGCGCTGTCTTACGCTTTTCCAGGGGAATTATTAATGAGCGAAATCAACCGTATCCTGGATCAAATGGATCGCGCATTTGCGGGTGATGCCTGGCACGGTCCTTCTCTCGAATCGCTGCTCGATGGAATTTCCGCCGAAGACGCCTCGAAGCATCCCGTACGCGGAGCGCACTCCATCTGGGAGTTGGTCAATCACATCGCCGCGTGGAATTCGATCGTGCGCCAGCGCACAGAAGGTGCGGCAGTCGAAGTGAGCACAGAAATGGATTGGCCGCCCGTGTGGGAAGCGACGGAAGTCACGTGGCAACGCTCGCTTGCGCATTTGCGCGATTGCCGCGCGCGCTTTCGTGCCGCCGTGCGTCAACTTCCAGAGGACAAGCTGGACGAAATCGCGCCGGGCAAAGATCATTCGCTGTACGTGATGCTGCATGGGTCGATTCAGCACGATCTGTATCACGCCGGACAGATTGCGGTGCTTAAGAAAGCACTGCAATGACCGGTCGCCATAACCTGTGAAACTCGCAGCCAGCGCATTCGCCGGAAAAATCCGCCTCGCGCGTCCCCCCGACCACGCGCGCATTGCCGAGCTGGCCAGCCAGTTGGGCTATCCGTCCACGCCGCAAGAAGTAGCGAAACGCCTGCAGGGAATCAAAAGCTCAGCGGAAGCCGCGGTTTTCGTGGCCGAACTTGAAGCCGGCGAAATCGCGGGCTGGATTGCCATCTTCGTTTATCGCACGGTGGAAGCCGACGCGCGCGCCGAGGTCAGCGGCCTGGTGGTGAATGAATGCTTCCGTTCGCAGCGTGTCGGCGAGCACCTGCTGGCGCGCGCCGAAGAATGGGCGCGCCAGAATGGCTGCCAGACTATCGGCCTGCGCTCGAACGTGATCCGTGACCGCGCGCATGCGTTCTACGAGCGCCACGGCTACGCGCACGTGAAAACGCAGAAAGCCTTCCGCAAGCAGCTTTAACAAGAGCGCTAAGAGGGAACATGCCTTCGCGTTGCCAGTTTGCGAATAAGTATCGTAATACGATATAATGTAGTTGCAATGAAGAAAGCATCGCTACGAGCCGTTGATTACCAGGCGCTCGCGGACTTCCGCTTCGAAATCCGCCGCTTCCTGAATTTCAGCGAACGTCTGGTGCACGCCGCCGGCCTCGAGCCGCAGCAGCACCAGGCGCTGCTCGCGATCAAAGGCCTGCCCGCGCACCGCGTGGCCACCATCGGAGTGCTGGCTGAGCGCCTATTGATTCAGCATCACAGCGCTGTGGAATTGGTGAATCGCCTGGAGGCGAAAGGCCTGCTGCGGCGCGCGCGCGGCGTGGCCGATCGCCGCGAAGTGGTATTGACCCTATCCAGCCGCGGAGAAAAGCTGCTCCAACAACTGACGCGTCCTCACCATGAGGAATTGCGAACCGCGCGGCCCAGGCTGCTCGCGGCAATGGCGACCGCAATCGGTCCGGACACCACGCTTGCGCGTGCGAAGCAAAGCACGCCGCGTAAAACGAACAGAAACAGACGTCGCCCGATAGAGAAACCGAGAATGCTGCACAGGAAAGGGACGAACCCCCGCCACAAGCAACTCGAGAGGAGTAAAGCTTCGTGAAGGCATCAGCCCAGGAAGATCCGCGCGACGACTCGCGCAAAGAGCAGCGCAAGACCCCGCCGCGGCCAGCCGGCTATCGGCTTCCGTTAGTATCGTTCCTCGCGGCGGGCATCGGCGTTCTCACCGCGTTTATTGCTTATGCCCTGTACAGCCTCATCGGCCTGTTCACGAATCTCGCGTTCTATCACGAATGGTCATTCCACTTTCGCAGCCCGCGCAATTCTCCGCTGGGCTGGTGGATGATTCTGATTCCGGTCGTGGGCGGCGTGCTGATTGGCTTCATGGCCAAATACGGTTCGGAAAAAATTCGCGGCCACGGAATTCCCGAAGCGATGGAAGCCGTGCTCACTTCGCGCAGCCGCGTCGAAGCGAAGGTCGCGTTTCTCAAGCCGTTGTCGGCGGCGATCGGCATCGGATCGGGCGGCCCGTTCGGCGCCGAGGGCCCCATCATCCAAACCGGCGGTGCATTCGGCTCGCTAGTCGGCCAATTTATTTCCACCACCGCCGCCGAACGCAAAGTGATGCTCGCCTGCGGCGGCGGTGCGGGGCTAGCCGCTACGTTCAACGCGCCGATCACCGGCGTGCTGCTCGCGCTTGAGTTACTTCTCTTCGAATTTCGCACGCGCTCGTTCATTCCAGTGGTGATCGCCTGCACCATGGCGGTCGGCATCCGGCGGCTGCTTTTCGGCGGCGGCGCGATGTTTGCAATCGGCGCGGTGGATTACAACTTTCTTCCGGGCCTACCGTATTACGTCGTGCTCGGCTTGCTGTGCGGATTTGCGGCCGTGGCGTTCACGCGCAGCCTGGAAAAACTGGAAGACTTTTTCGACCATCTGAAAATCGTCCCCAATTTTCTGCATCCGGCGCTCGGCGCGCTCGGTCTCGGGATCGTGGGATTTTTCTTCCCGCGCGTCCTCGGCTCCGGGTACGACACGATTGAAGACGTTCTGAACAATCACCTGGTGCTGGGCATGGTGCTGCTGGTGCTTTTCCTGAAGGCATTCGTGGTGCTGCTGTCGCTCGGCTCCGGCACCTCCGGCGGCACGCTCGCGCCCATGTTCATGATCAGCGCGGCTATCGGCAGCTCTTTCGCTTTGATCGTGGATCGCATCATTCCCAGCGCGCATCTTTCGCCGGAAGCGTTTGCCGTGGCCGGAATGGGTGCGTTGCTCGGTGCGTCATCCCGCGCCACATTCACGTTTATGTTCTGCGCGTTCGAGACCACGCGCGATTTCCATGCCGTGTTGCCGGTGCTGCTGGTCTGCGTACTGGCGGACGCCGTAGCCTTCACGCTGCTGCCGAATTCGATCATGACGCAAAAATTCGCCAAGCGCGGCATGCCCGTCCCCGGCGAAAGCGAAACGGAAGTGCTGAAAGCCGTGCGCGTCAGCGAACTGATGCGCAAAGACGTAAATCCGATCGCCCAGGAAATGACCGTATCCGAATTGGCCCAACGCATGGGCCGCGGCGAGCCGACGTATAACCTGACGCAAGGTTTGCCGATAGTCTCAGCCGACGGCAATCTCGTCGGGGTGGTAACGCAGAGCGATTTGCTGCGCGCGCTGGAACAGGATCCGCAAGGAACGGCGAGCGTCCTGTCAGCCGGATCTCGTCCGGCGATCATCGCGTATCCCGATGAACTCGCCCACGACGCGATGGTTCGCATGTTGCAGCACGATATTGGCCGGCTGCCGGTAGTAAGCCGCGAAAATCCGCAGCGGATGGTCGGCTATTTCAATCGCGCCAGCTTGCTGGGCGCATGGACGCGCCAAATGGAAGAAGAGGGAATTCGCGAGCATGGCTGGATCCGCCAGTGGAGAAGCTCCGTCCGCCCCACGAAGCACGCCCAGCAAGCCACGGAGAAATAAATTTAGAATCCGCCGCCACCACCGCCCCCAAATCCGCCGCCGGATCCGCCTCCTCCGCCAAAACCCGAACCGCCGGAACTTCGCGGCGACGAAGCCATCACGCTGCCCGCCTGCATGGACATCATATTGAGGTCATTCACCAGATAAAAAGCCGTGAAGCCGTTGCCGTAGTAGCCCTGATACCACTGCGGCGGCTGCAGCGCGATTCCGGAAAACGCCTGCACCCATTTTTTTTCTACCTTCAAAGCCATCGCGTAAGGCAGATATTTTTCAAAAAGCTCCGGAGTTTTTTCCAGGCGCTCGATCTGATCCTTTTCCACGCGGCCCAGGAACTCCTCGAACCCCAGAACTTTTTCCAGCGCGCGCGCCCCGGTGATCGTCCGCGCAGACATGAACCAGCCAAAAATACAAACCACCAGGCCGCTGGCGATGCCCGCTAAAATCCAGCTGCCCGCCGCGATCCCCGTGGCATTCGCTAGATAACCCGAGCCTCCGAACACCAGCAGGCCACCAATCAGCAATCCCGCGCCAATATAGCCTTGCTTCACGGTGTCTGGGCGATGCAAATAATATCCGTCGCTCATCAGCGCGCTGAAAATGCGGTCGCGAATCGCCGGCAGGCGCATATAGAAGTGATTCTGCAAATCGGAAAGCTTCACGTCGGGGCTCGCGCCAGCATCGAAGAGCGCCGAAAGCATTTCCTGTTCGTGCGAACGCGCGGCAGCCCATTCCGACGGCGGTTTCTTCATGTGAAAAATGTAATCCTTGCTGTGCATCAGGCCGAGCAAACGGCTTTCTTGTACTTGTTCAATAGTCAAGTAACCCTTCACGGCCAAATCCACCAGCGTCGCGGTGATGTCGCGCATCGCGGCTTCGTTATCCACCAGAGTGCCGCATTCTCCAGGAGTCAATTTGTCCGGCGGCTCGTACTGCACGGAAATCGCCTGGCGTTGCGGGTCGCGCCCGCGCGTCCACCACAGCCAGAGCATCACAAAAAACGCGATCAGCGGAATCAGCAGCGGCGAATTACTTTTCAGGAAGCGCATGAATTTCAAGGAGCCAGACGGCGGATGCACGAATTCCTTGTCGAATCCCACCACCGCCGTCAGCCCCTGGCGATAGCCCAGCCGGTGCGTGCTGCG
Organism: uncultured Acidobacteriota bacterium; assembly: GCA_963790855.1. Lineage (GTDB taxonomy): Bacteria > Acidobacteriota > Terriglobia > Acidiferrales > UBA7541 > Palsa-295. Next base: position 123,589 of record CAWBPZ010000010.1, on the reverse strand, counting down.
AATGTCCACGATGTTGTCGCTGATCTCGACGCGCGCATCTTCCGCACGCGATCCCGTGATGCCGGTGTAGGCGATGGCGTGCAGCCCAGTGACGCCCGCAGGTAGCTCGATGTGCGCGGTAACCAGATCGATCGGGTCTTGCCAGTCGTTGCCGGTCACGTTCCAATACAGTTCGTCGTGGTCCTGAAAAAATCGCACCGCGTCCAGCACGCGATAATGCAGCAGAACCGTGCGCGTGGCGTCTTCCGCTGCCGGCACATAAATTTTGAATTTGATGTTGCGGCCTTCGCGGTTCTGTTCCAGCTTCAGCTTGTGCCCATCGCTATCCGTCGCGCTGATTTCATCCAGCAGCAGCGTGTAGTTCAGTCCTGCGTCATCGGTGTATTCGACTGGGATGGTGCGGTAGATTCCGTGCCAGGCGCCGGTAAACTGCGCTTCCATCACTTCGGTGACGTCAATCGTGCCGTCGGGATGCACCTGAATCTGCGCGTCGAAGTGCTTGAATACCAGGGTACGCGCAATCGCCGGCATAGCGGCGAAAAGCGCCAGCAGAAGGACTGGAACGATGCGGCGGAGGCGGTGGCAGGGGCTGAGCATTTCGCAGCGCGGGCGGCGGCTAGGTAGTTGCGCCGAAACTGACTTTCGGCACATCGCGCTCAGCCGGCGCGCTGATCTCAAAAAATTGCCGCGGAGTGATGTTGAACATTCCCGCGATGATGTTGGAAGGGAACTGCACGATTTTCGTATTCAGGTCGCGCACCACCGCGTTGTAGTAGCGCCGCGCATTCTGCACGCTGTCCTCAATCTGGCTCAGCGACTGCTGCAACTGCGTGAAACTTTCCACCGCTTTCAATTGCGGGTACGCTTCCGCCAGCGCGAACACTTGACGCAGCGCCGAAGTCAACACGCCTTCCGCTTCGGCCTTCGCCGCGGGCCCCTGCGTGTTCATCGCTTGATTGCGCGCCGCCACCACGCCTTCCAGCGTGCCTTTCTCATGCGCGGCATAGCCCTTCACCGTTTCCACCAGGTTGGGAATCAGATCGTAGCGGCGCTTCAGCTGCACATCAATATCCGACCACGCGTTGTCGCACTGCACCTTCAGCCGCACCAACCCGTTGTACATTCCAATGACAAACACTACCAGCAGCACAACAATCGCAACCAACGCCAGAATCATCGCGGCCCTCCGAGTGCAGACAAACGCGCACGAACGCACGCGAGCGCCAACTGCGCCCACGCCTGCGGCACAGCATACGGTGTGCATCCATCGCTGTAAAGAGGACTGTACCAACGCGAATGCTTCAACGATCGCATAACAACGCCGGCTCCTTAGACTCAAGCACACTGTGGTTTGTCGCAGACCATTGGCTCGGGAGAAAGGAGCCGGCGTTGTTATGCAATCACGTGGGTACTAGCGCTTACAAGGTAGTAATCTCATTCTCCTTCTTTTCCTGACCTCCGTCACACGCGAGCGAAAGTTCACATCAGCCGCTCAGGAATCCGAACATTAACCATGACTGATTCGCTTCCCAATGCGGGTATAGCTCCGTCATTTGATCGAACAACTCCTTGTCCGACGTCGCGGTTTTCTGCAACCGATCGAAGTCCTGCAAGTAACGCTTGGTGTCTTGGATCGCCGAGGGAGAGTCGGGCGCGCCAGGTTTCTTGTGGCCGGCGACAACAATTGCCGGGTTCAGCCCCGCTAACCGGTCTAGGGCTGCGATCCAGTTCCTTCGGCTCTCGGGCGTGGTGTCGCCAACGTACATGTGGCATTGGTTGTACACAACGTCGCCAGCCACGATCAGGCCGATCGATGGAACGTGTAGAGACGTCGTGTCGGCACTATCGGTGTGGCCCTGCTCTATGATGCGCAAATCGTGGCCCTCGAGAGTGAACGTGTCGTGCTCATAGGGCTCTGGGGCAACCAACTTGTTGGGTATTTGCCCAGGAAAGCACCGACGAGCTAACCGTTCCACTGTGGGAGTGAAAGACGGCTGCATAGCGTTCAGCGTCTTGGGCGTTGCGATCGCCCGAGCGCCCGGGAACCGGTCGAGCAGAATGCCCAAGCCGTAGAAGTGGTCGAAATGCGCGTGCGTTATATAGATGGTCTCCAAGTTGCGGTTGTGCAGAGCAACCCAATCCGCGAGAGCCTCGGCCTCAGCCACTGTCAGCATTGCGTCTACCAGCACAGCGTCGTGCTCGCCGAAAATTAAAGTCGACGTGATCGGGTCAAAGCCGAGCGCCTCGCCGAAGGGCCTTGGCCGCTCGCCGACCATAGCCTTTCCCGGTGCGGTAAAAACGTTGACACTAAGCGTGTTCGGGGTGATGGGGGCGGTCATGTGCGTGGTCTCCTCAATGATTGCAGCTCTCATAAGTGCTACGAATCGGCACTCGGGTTGATTAAGCCAGAAGCGCGACGACGAATCTATTGGACCAACGTATCGACCATTCGTGGCAACCGCGTCGAAGTGCTAGCTCCGGATTAGTCGCGCTACCAGACATGTCCGGCCACCGCCTGAATCACTGCTTAGGCCAAAGGCCGTCTCTCTTTGTTGACTCGCCCTCGCGCGCATCCTAACATCTGCGCGAGTCATTACCGCGCTTCACTCGCCGACGGGCCGCATGATGGTTGAACTCAAACATCGCTTCATCGAAACCAACGGAATTCGCACGCACATCGCCGAATGCGGTTCAGGTCCGCTGGTGCTCTTGTGCCATGGATTCCCTGAATCGTGGTATTCCTGGCGGCACCAATTGCAAGCGCTCGCGGAAGCTGGCTTTCGCGCGGTTGCGCCAGATATGCGCGGCTACGGCCAAACCGACTGCCCCGAGGCCATTGATCAGTACACGCTGCTCGACTTGGTTGGCGATATGGTCGGACTGTTGGATGCACTCGGAGCCGACACCGCCGTGATTGCCGGCCACGACTGGGGCGCGCCCGTTGCGTGGCATTCCGCGCTGCTGCGTCCCGATCGTTTTTCAGCGGTGATCGGATTGAGCGTGCCGTTCTGGCCGCGCTCGCCTGTGCGCCCCACTAGCCTGATGCCGCAAACGGACGACGCAATTTTCTACCAACTCTATTTTCAGACTCCCGGTGTGGCCGAGGCAGAACTCGAGCGAGACGTTTCGCGCAGCATCCGCACTCTGCTCTATTCCGCTTCGGGAGATTCTCCGCGCCGGGAAAACGCGGCCGCATCCGGTCACGAGGTCGGCATGGTGCCGCGCGAGGGCGGCTTTCTTGCGCGCATGGCGGAGCCCACATCGCTTCCAGCGTGGCTCACTGACGCGGACATTGCTTATTATGTGGCAGAATTCACACGTACCGGATTTCGTGGTGGCTTGAATTGGTATCGCAACATTGACCGCGGCTGGGAACTACTCGCCGCATTCGCCGACGCTCGCGTCAACGTCCCCGCGCTGTATATTGCCGGCGACCGCGATCTGGTGGTGGGCTTCCGCGGCATGAATCAGATAATTGCCAGCCTCGAGTACTTCGTTCCACAACTGCGCGGCACCCTGATGCTCCCGGGTTGCGGCCACTGGACCCAGCAAGAACGCCCTGCTGAGGTCAGCAAAGCGATGCTCGACTTTCTTCGCGAGTTGTAGCCCACGAAGACTCGCGCCACTACACCGGATCAAGGCGATTAATTCGTTTTGGCCGGCGCGCCGTGGTTCAGGCTCCAGACGTACGCTGCCAGCGCTTTCACTTGCCCCTGCGTCAGCTGCGCGCCACCCATCGGCGGCATCCCACTGCGATATTCCTTTGGTTGCGATACGCCGTCGGTTATCGTTTTCGCGATTCCGGCGAAGCTGCCGTCGCTCCACAACCATTTCTTGCTCTTGCCTGCCAGCGGCGGTCCCAAAGTCGTGCCTTCAGCATTACCGCCATGGCAGCCGGTGCACGCCGCTCCGCCCACCTGGCCGTTGTATATGCGCCTGCCGAGGGTAACCATTGCCGGCGTCGCGCCTGCTGGCACGGAAGAATTGCTCTTGGCCGCGGCGCCAGCATCCGGATGCGTGCCCTCCGGCGGTTTCGCAGCTGCGACTACAGGCGCGCCGGCCGACGCCGTCAAACTCGGGCACGGCGTCACGTTTGCGGCGCCGCCGTCTGCGCCGCCCAGATAAACAATCCGGTAAATCCGCCCGCGCACATCGTCGGAAACGTACAGCGCACCGTCCGGTCCCACTGCCAAGCCAGATGGACGATGCGTGGCCTGCGCCGGGGATTCCACTGCTCCTGCAAAACCATCCGCAAATACTTCGCAATGGCCCGAAGCTTGGTCCCCGGCGAGTGGTTGATAAACCACGTTGTAGCCACCTTGCGCGTATGGCGCACGATCCCACGATCCGTGGAACGCGATGAACACGCCGCCCTGATAGCGTGCCGGAAATTGCGTCTTGTCGTACAACACCATTGCGTTCGGAGCCCAGTGCGCGGGATATGCTGCGACCGGTGCAATCTTGTCCGCGCATACGCCGATCTTTTTGCCTCCGTCGCCACCGTATTCCGGCGCTAGAACCAGTTTCTGCACGAATCCGTCGTAGTAGCACTCCGGCCAGCCATAGTCACCACCGTGCTTCAACAGCAACAACTCTTCTGCAGGCAGCGTCGCCTCCTCGTCCGGTTTATACAGGTCGGGCCAATTCATGTGCAGCTGATCCCGTCCATGCTGTGTTCCAAACAATCGCCCGCTTGCGTCAATCGCAAAACCCTCATCATTGCGAATTCCTGTAGCGAAGCGCTCGGCAGGTGAAAAAGTTTGGTTCGTCTTATTCGCGTCGTAGCGCCAGACGCCGCCGCGGGTCTCAAGTTCCGTGCAGGGGTTGATGCCGGGCGATTTGAGTGTCCGATTTTTCAGCTGGCAGGTATTGGTCGCGGTGGCCACGTCCACGTACAGCGATCCTTCGGCATTGATGATGAAGGGATGCATCGGATGATCGCCGCCCAGAGGCAATCCGGAGACGATCGTGTCTGCGGACCCGCTCGGCACGATGGAGCCGCCGGAGAAGGCATATCGCGCGATGCGATCGTTGATCTCGGCGTAGATCGCGTCCTTGTACAAGCCGATGCCGGTGCCTCCTGCGCCGCCGCTTTGCGCGGTTTCGCCAAAGCGCTCGATCGCATCGGCCTGGCCCGTGCCGCCCTTGTCTTGCAGCGCCACCAGGAATCCGCCTGCGTGTGGTGTGTCGTTGCCGTAGTACCGCCCCGACCAGGTGTTGACGTAAACCACGCCGCTCGGCGCCACGACCATGTGCCGTGCGTGGCCGATGCCATCGGCGAAGACCGTTGCGCAAAAACCGCTAGGTAACTTCAATCCACTGTTATCGTTCGGGCATGCTTGGCTCTGGTTTTCGGCCGCCGCAGCGGAATTGAATCGCGCTCCAGCCGGCACCAGGGAACTGCCTAGGTAAATTGCGGCAAGCACCACAAGAATCGCAAATAGCGGCTTCCACGGTTTGGATGTTTGCATTAATCACCTCGGCCTTTTGATGAAATTCCCCAGCAATTTGGCTCATGAAAAATGCCGAATCAAAACTGTGGAGATTTTAGCGCACCCTGCCCTGGAACAGCCCGCCAAACTCTTCCGCGCGCCCATCGGCTCGCTGCGCCAAACAATTCGCACTCCCAGCCACGATCTGTTATTCCTTTAATCAGCGCGACGCCCGGCAGGCCCTCTCAGGCCCTCTCTTTCGTTGACTTGCCTTCACTCGCATCCTAAGATGTCCGCCACTGATGACGGAACCCCAGTCGCCGATCGGCCGCACCATCACTCACTACCGCGTCCTGGAAAAATTGGGCGGCGGAGGCATGGGCGTCGTTTACAAAGCTGAGGACACCGAACTCGGCCGCTTCGTCGCCTTGAAATTTCTTCCTGAAGACGTCGCGCGCGACCAGCAAGCTCTGGAGCGCTTCCGCCGCGAAGCTCGCGCTGCCTCCGCGTTGAATCATCCCAACATCTGCACCATCTACGAAATCGGCCAGCAGGACGGCCATCCGTTCATTGCCATGGAATTTCTGGAAGGCATGACGCTGAAGCACCGTATTTCCGGCCGCCCGCTGGATATGGAGATGCTGCTCGATCTCGGCATCGAAATTGCCGACGCGCTCGACGCGGCGCACTCCAAGGGCATCGTACATCGCGATATCAAGCCCGCGAATTTATTCATCACCGACCGTGGCCACGCGAAAATTCTGGATTTTGGGTTGGCCAAACAAATTCTTGCAGCGTCCGATGCCACGCGCACCACGAATCCTTCGGATGTCACGGTGGACACACCGTCCGTGCGGGAAGCAGATCTTACCAGCGCAGGCACGGCCGTCGGTACAGTCGCATATATGTCGCCCGAGCAAGCGCGCGGAGAAACGCTCGACGTGCGCAGCGATCTTTTCAGTTTCGGCGCCGTGCTCTACGAAATGGCCACCGGCGCGGTTCCGTTCCGTGGAGCGACGACGGCCGTGGTCTTCAACGCCATCCTGGAGAAACCGCCACTGCCCCCGGTGCGCTTGAATCCGGATATTCCGCCGCGCCTCGAAGAAGCGATTTCCAAGGCGCTCGAAAAAGATCGCCGCATGCGTTATCAGCACGCCGCGGAATTGCGCACCGATCTCGCCCGCCTCAAACGTGACTCCGGCTCCAGCCGCGTCTCCGGCGTGGTGCCGTCCGCGCAGGCGACTATGCCGCAGCAGAACTCAGTCGCGTTCGGCGAGACCGTCACGCAAGCAGGTCCTTCGAGCGGCCACGCGATCGCAGCGATGACTCCGTCCGGAGGAACCAGCGCCGCGCCGATCACGACAGCGGGCTCGGCGACATCATCAGCCACAACAATCGCCGGAGCGCCGTCTTCCGCTTCCGTCGCAGCAGCGACCGCCCAGCCGTCGAACGCCGCACCTCGCAGCCGCTTGCCACGGATCGCCGCCGCAGCCGCAATCGTACTCGTACTCGCCGCCGGCGCATATTTCTTCACGCATCGCGGCCCGAAACTCACCGGCCAAGGTTCCATCGTCCTCGCCGATTTCACAAACACCACGGGCGATGCGGTCTTTGACGGCGCCCTGCGTCAAGGCCTCGCCGCACAACTCGCGCAGTCCCCGTTCTTGCACATCCTCTCCGACCGCCAAATGCAACAAACCCTTCAGTACATGGGCCAACCCGCCACCGCGCGCGTCACGAACGATCTCGCGCGCCAAATCTGCCAGCGCACCCAAAGCGCCGCAGTCCTCGAAGGCTCCATAGCGCAGATCGGCAACACCTACAATTTAATTCTCAACGCGCTCAACTGCGCATCCGGCGAAACCCTGGCCACCGCCAACGCCGAAGCCCCCGACAAAGATCATGTCCTCGGCGCGCTCGGCAAAGCCGCCGAAGAACTTCGCGGAAAGCTCGGCGAATCGCTCGCCTCCATTCAGAAATTCAACACGCCCATCCAGGAAGCTACCACTTCTTCGCTGGAAGCGCTGAAGGCCTACGGCCTGGGAAACCAGGCGCGCGCGACCCAAGGCGAGGAACCCGCCTTGCCGTTCTTCAAGCAGGCAGTGGCGCTCGATTCCAATTTCGCCATCGCCTACGCAACGCTCGGCCAGGTGGAAGCGAATCTGGGACAACACGGACTGGCCATCGAGTCCACCAAGAAGGCGTACAGCTTGCGGGACCGCGCGAGCGAGGCGGAAAAGTTCTACATTGATTCGCACTACTACAGCAATGTGACCGGCGATGAGGAGCAGGCCATTCAGGTTTATCAGCTGTGGACGCAAACCTACCCGCGTGATTCGATACCGTTGAACAATCTCGGTGTCTCCTACGCTGTGATGGGCCAGTGGGAGAAAGCTCTGCCCGTCGCCCGCCAGGCGCATCAACTGGCCCCCGACGAGAGCATTTCCGCCGTCGCTCTCAGCGCAACCTATCTCGGCCTAGGGCGGTTAGATGAGTCGAAAGCCACCGTTGATCAAGCCCTGGCGGCAAAGCTGGATGTGCCAAACCTTCACCGGATCCTCTATTTCTTAGCGTTTGCGCAAAACGATTCGTCTGCGATGGATCGTGAGCTTTCGATTCTCGCTTCCAAAGGCCCGGAAAGTGCCGCGTCCTCATACGCGCTGGCGGCGGCAACGGAAGCACATGCCGGACGCATGGAAAAAGCGCGTGGCCTAACGGAACGCGCCCGCAGTGCCTACGAGGCCTTGCATCAGAACGAGCCAGCGGCGGTGTGGCTGGCTGTGCTATCCATCGCAGAAGCCGAAGTGGGCGACGAAGCTGGTGCGCGCCGAGACGCCACTGCGGCGCTCGCGAGTAATTCTGCGTCGCTGCGTGCGCGCTCCGATGCCGCGTATGCGTTCGCCCGCGCCGGTGATGCGGCCCGCGCCGAAGCCGTCGTCGCCGAGCTAGCAAAGGAAAATCCTTCTAACACGATGCTGAATTCGTTCGATCTCCCCGTCACTCGCGCCACGCTCGAGATTGGCCGCAACAATCCCGGAAAAGCAATAGAGCTTCTCCAGCCGGTTATCCCGTTCGATCTTGCCAACCAAAGGTCAATGCGCAGCACCGGCCAGCGCGGCCGCGCCTATTTGGCCATGCACAAAGGCAGCGAAGCCGCCGCTGAATTTCAAAAGATCGTTGACCATCCCGGCGTAGCTCTCAATTCAGTCACGGCAGCGCTAGCAAAGCTCGGCCTCGCACGCGCCTACGTCGTCAAAGGTGACGCAGCCAAAGCGCGCGTAGCCTATCAAGATTTCTTCGCCCTCTGGAAAGACGCCGACCCGGGCGTCCCCATCCTCGCAGCTGCCAAATCCGAATACTCCCAGCTGCAATAACTTCAGCCGCCGAGCCCATCCGCCCTGCTAAACGCCCTTATCGAAGCACTTGAACGAAGAGCAGACCGGCAGGTTCGGTAGCGCGACCAACCAGGCAAGTGGAATTGGTTCTTCGCTGCCTTCGTGGTTTTGGACGTTTAGGCAAGTCCTCCGCGAAATACCACTGATGGGCTTCAGGGTCCTCGGCGCCGTAGAACTTGTTGGCGCCGCATCCTCTGCTCCTCGGCGGCGGACCTGCCCGGTGTGGCGGGGCAAAGACACCCGGCCTTGAAGTAGGCGGGTTTGGACGCGCTCATTCCATGCGCCGGTCGAACGCTCTGTTCAACTCCGTTCGCATTTCCGCCCGCAGCCATCCCTGAAAACGCAAAACCTCCGGCGCCCATCGCTGGACACCGGAGGCTTGCAAGTCTCTCGGTTACAACCGGGAGGCTTCCTAGTGACCCGAGAAGTTGAAACGGTCGAAGTTGAAAAAGTCAAACAGGTCGTCTAGTGCGGGTGTGTTCAGCGGCGCATAGGAGTCACCCACTTGCACCGGGTTCGGGAAGTTATCCCGGCTGCGGTGCGTTACTGGAGGCAGATTCCAGTTGCGCTCGATGAACTTGAGGATCGATACGTGATCGGCGTACTGGTGCGAAACGTATCCTGTAGCCTTCAGCGGCAAATACTTCTGATTTGCCACTACGATCAGCGGGATGCGCGTGCCGTCGCCGAAGAAGTCGACCGGTTGCACATAACCGGAGTCGTAGTAGCCGCCGCCTTCGTCCTCCGTAATAAGGATGACGGTGTCCTTGGTGTAGGTCGGGGATGCCTCCACCTGATCAACGATGTTCTTCACGAAGCCCTCGAAAAGGTCCAGCTTCGACGAAGACGGATGGCCGTCCACGTAGCCGCTGGGCTTGACGAAGGAAACCGCGGGGAGCGTGCCGTTTGCGATATCCGAATACAGGTTCTGCGAATCCTGAATATGCGCCGCGACCTGCGCCGGGTTCGACATAATCGACGTGTCGTACTGGAACGGGTTGCAGATGTTGCAATACTCGTCCGCGAGCGGGCCCTTGGTGCTCCAGTTCAGCTCGTACGGGTCATTGATGTAGTTGTTCCACATGTCGCCGTAATACTTCCAGGACACATCGGCGCGATTGAGGTCATCGCCGATGCTTGGCGTGGACGAGGGCGGAACGGTGAACGGGGTGTTCGACGGATTCTGATCAAGGTAAGCGTTGTTGCCGTTGCCGAACCAGCCCGGATTGTAATTGTTCAGCAGGTAGTAGTGGCCGGGCTCACACCGCGGGTCAATGTGCAGCAACCGCAGGTAGTCGAGGATGGGCTTCACGCCGTGCTGGCTCGGATCCGAACAGTTGCTGTAGGAGCCGCCGCCGTAAATGATGGGCAACCCGTTTGGCTGGGTCGTGGTCCAGTCATACATCGGATATCCGGCATTGTAGTCTGAGCCGTAACCGTCCTGCGTGTACCAGTTGTTCGTGCCTTGTGCGGGGTCCGGATTTTCGATTTCGTCAATCAATCCCGGTCCGACGAACGTAGAGGGAGTGACAGAAGCAGCAACGTTATGCAGCGGAACTTGCGGATGCCCGTTCCCGTCGCTGAACCAGATCGCGTCGCCGTGGCCCAGCATGATGTGGTTCGCGCCGGTGCCTCCGTTGACGGACTGGTGGAAGTTGTCGCTCATCGCGTACGTGTCCGCCAGGCTCTTGAAATACGGTACATCGCCCTGTTGCACGTTGTAGAAGCCCAGGGCGCTGGAGCCTTCACCCGTGGTGGTCGGGACCGAGTCATACAGAGCGTACTTGCTCGCGGTCCACTCCGCTTCGGTCGGCGGATTCGTCGCGGAATACCCGTTGGGATACTGGAAGAACTCGCTGAACGAAGGGCCGTAGTAGCCCTGAGCGTATTCGGCCTGGCTCAGGCCGTTGGTGCCGGCGCCGACCGTGGCCTCTACCCATGAGAACAGCTTGCCGTCGCAACCGGACGGATTCTCCCAGGAAGCGTGCAGGAAGCTGCAGTTCAGCTGCTGCCACATCTGGTAGAAACGGTGCACAGGACTCGCGCTGTAGTCCGTGTACGAAAGGCTGAAGCCCGGCGTGGCCGAATTGGTGCCATTGGTTAGCTGGAACGGGCCTGCCGGCAGGCTATCGAAATTTACGATGCGCACATCGGGCGTGTAACTGTATTGCCCGGTGCCGCCGGACGCCAGCGACTGGTAATAGGTCAATCCGTTGGCGTCGGGAGCGCTCGGCAAGCCGTTCTCGGTGATCAAGGCGCAAGCTTCGGGCGTGAGGTAGTTGGTGGAGGTTACGCCGTTGACGGTGATGGTGCCGCACGCAATCGTCGTATACTTCGACGAACTCGGTGAGAAGTAGCCGTTCGGCCCGGACGGGCCGCCGGCCTCCGGCGCGGGGAGCTGGTTGCTCGGGAATTCCTGCTTGGGCGGGCTCAGCAGGAAGGTGTCCTGGCTGCCCTGATCGGAAGCCGAGAGCTGCTGGGCTTTGTGGAAGTTCGGGCCCGGGATGGCGTTCTTGTTGGCGTCCAGCTGGATGATGCCCTCGCTCAACAGGTTATGCACCCTTTGGCCGGGCCTGGGTACGTAGGTCGCAAACACATGGTCAAAGCTTCGGTTTTCACCGATGATGACGATAACGTGCTTGATGGGCGTTGCAGTGTCATTGGAACGGTCCTGCGCGTTTGCCACCGCCCCGCCAAGTGAAAACTGAAAGAGCGCGATGCCGGACAACGCAATGCGCAGTCCTTTCAGGCCTTTAGCCGCTACTTTCCTAAGCCTCATACGAAGCCCTCCCCTTTTCTCATAAAAACTGCCCCAAAGTGGGCGATAGAAGGTAGCGTTTACAACCTTTCAGAGATGTAACTTAATTGTTAACGACGTGCTAAAACATCCTGTAGACCAAAAACGGCGATGTAAACAATCTGTCGGTGGCTAAATTCTTGCTTGCCAACCCTTCCTTCGAACGGAGACCCGGCAATTCGTCAGCGTTCTCTCATGGTGGGGGAAATTACGCGGACAACTTTTCATTGACACAGGCGAGGGGTACCGTAATCGAATTCACTGGCAGGAACGCGCGTCGAGTTCGCGCGCTGGCGGAGCAGAAGCTTCAAACTTCGAGCGTGCCCTGAAGGTACAAACGTGCCTTGCCGGCGATCTTTACGCGATCACCGGCGATTGTCGCCTGCATGCATCCACCGCGCGTACTGAGTTGTTGCGCGTGCAAGGTGTCTTTACCCACCCGCGCCGCCCAATACGGAGCAAGTGTGCAGTGTATCGAGCCGGTTGCCGGGTCCTCGTCAATGCCCACCGACGGCGCAAAAAATCGGCACACATAATCCACGTCAACTTCGCCGGGAGCAGTGACAATCGCTCCGGCAAGTCCGATGTCGAGTTTCGCAAGCCCCGCAATATCAGGGGTGAGCGCTCGCACTTGCTCAGCGCGATCTACCACCACCAGATAATCGCGCGATTTCGTTACCTGCGCCGATTGCAAACCCAGGGCTCGCAACAGGCCGACGGGCACCTCACAGGGTTGGGCCGGCATCGCTGGAAAATCCATTTCAAAGCTGTCGCCGTTCCGAGCGACGGTCAACACACCGCTGCGCGTATGAAAGCGAACCGGCCACGCGCCATGCTTCCGCAGTACCAGCACATAGGCAGACGCCAACGTCGCGTGCCCGCACAATCCGTCTTCGATTTTCGGTGTGAACCAGCGCAAGTCGAAATCACCATCGGCGCGGCGAACAACAAAAGCAGTGTTGCTGTGCCGGTTTTCAATCGCAATCTTCTGCATGATGCCGTCCGGCAGGAAAGCGGAAAGAATGCACACTCCCGCTGGGTTACCTGCAAAGAGCTCGCCTGTGAAGGAATCAACGTGGTAATAGGGAATCGCCATTCGGTGTTCCTCGAAGCCACTGAATCCGTGGAAGAAACGGGCCACATGGAGCGGTAAACCTCAGCGATCGATCGCGTTCATAGCCCCGGCGGCGTAACGATCGCCTGCGATATCACGCTCGGGCACCGCAGCCTCCAGCTCCGCCACTTCCGCCGCACTTAGCTTGATCGCCGCCGCCGCGGCGTTCTCCTCCAGATATTTCCGGCGCTTGGTTCCGGGAATTGGCACCAGATCTTCGCCCTTGGCGAGCACCCATGCCAGCGCCAACTGGCCGGGTTTCACGCCCTTGCGCTCGGCAATCGCCCGCACGCGCTCCACCAGCACCTGATTCTTCGCGAAGTTTTCGTCCGCGAACCGTGGCATGCGCGTCGCCCGCGAGTCCGTCTCAATCAAATCGCTCTTCTTGGTGATTGTACCAGTTAGAAATCCGCGCCCCAGCGGGCTATACGGCACAAAGCCAATTCCCAGTTCGCGCACCGTCGGCAAAATTTCCGCCTCCACGTGCCGCTCCCACAGCGAATATTCCGTCTGCAGCGCCGTAAGCGGATGCACCTTGTGCGCGCGCCGAATCGTCGCCGGTGACGCCTCCGACAACCCCAGATATTTTACCTTCCCCGCCTTTACTAATTCCGCCATCGCGCCGACCGTCTCTTCGATCGGCGTCTGCGGGTCCACGCGATGCTGGTAGTACAAATCAATATGGTCCACGCCCAACCGCTTCAGCGACGCATCGCACGCCGCGCGCACATACTCGGGCTTGCCGCTGATGGACCAGCGATTCGGCTCCGCCTTCGTGCGAATGTTCGCGAATTTTGTCGCCAGAAACACTGCATCGCGGCGCCCACGGATCGTCTTGCCAATCAACTCCTCGTTGTCGCCGATTCCGTACGTGTCCGCCGTATCCAAAAACGTGACGCCCAGGTCCAGCGCCTGCAGAATCGTCGCCGCGGATTCGGCATCATTCCGCTCGCCATAGAAATCGCTCATGCCCATGCAGCCCAGCCCCACGCGGGACACGACCGCGCCCTGCGAACCAAGTTTTACTTTTTTCATAGTCATAATCACCTTAGACGAGCGGCACGCACTCGCGGATTCCTTTTTTTTCGCGTGGCCTCTCAGCTTTCGCGCGATGTTCAACCACCCGAGTCGTGCGTCCAATTTGCCTCTTCTAACCGTATCCGGCACAGTGAGACGCAAGCGACGACCTCACTTTGTGCTGATATATTGCATGATGCGGGTACGTTTTCTGCTCGATCGAATGCGCCGCGGGGAGGTTTTGCTGGCCCTGATCGATTTTCAATTCAACTACCCGTTGCTCGGCACCGAAGCCGCGTTGATTTCAGCGACGCTGCAGATACACGACGCGAAATCCGCCGCGCCGTGCTCGGGAAACCTCTTCGCCGGCACCGCCGAGCATCGCGACGTCGCAGCTTCGTACTTGTCGCGGAAAGGTTTCGCCGTTCCCGCCAGCCGCGTCTTGCTGTGTGCGGGCGGTCACGCCGCAATATCCATCGCGTTTGCAAGCGCCTCACTCGACGGCGCCACAATCGCCGTTGATGAGGTCACCTATCCGCATTTTCGCGCGATGGCTGCGCAGCACCACATCGAGTTAGTCTCCTGCGCGGGCGACGACGACGGCATGTTACCCGACGCGCTAGCCGAAGCAGCAACCGTGCACGGTGTCAAAGCCGTGTACCTGATGCCGACCGTTCATAATCCTCTCGGCATCGTCATGTCGGCCGCCCGCAGACTCGCTCTAGCCGATGTCATTCGCCAACAAGCCATGATTCTGCTCGAAGACGACGCTTATCGCTTTCTCGAACCGGACGGACCCGCTCCGATTTCCTTCCACATTCCGCAAGCGAGCTTTTATATCTTCAGCTTCTCCAAGCCCATATCTCCAGAACTGCGAGTCGCCTATGTGCTGATTCCAGAGCGCCTGTCCGCAAACGCAGAAAATGTGATCGCGCAGGTAAACGGCGGCATATCGCTGTTGTTCGCCGAAGCCCTTACTTCGCTCGTTCTGGATGGCACGGTCGCGCGGCTCATCGCCGAAAAACAGGCGCTCGGACATGAAAGGCAAACGCTGATCGCAAACAGCCTCCGCGGCCTGAAAATTCGCGCGCATCGCAACGGTTTTCATTCCTGGATTGAAGTACCCGGACGAATGGACGCGGCCGCTTTTTGTTCGGCGTGCGAGGTGAAGGGAGTGCTAATCGGTTCCGGCGCTCGTTACGGAAACGGGAACGCCGCCGCCCACCGCTTCGTTCGCTTGGCAACCGGCAATGAACGCAACCTCGATCGCATCATCGAAGGCCTGACCACGGTGAACCTCGTGGCAGCATCCGCGCAAGATGCCAGCCAGCATTGAAGCTCACTCGTAGCGCAAAGCAGTCATCGGGTCCACCCGCATCGCCCGCCGCGCCGGTATATAACTCGCCGCGAACGAAACAATCATCAGCAGGGCCGCGACTGTTACAAAAGTAATCGGGTCCGTCGGCCGGACGCCATACAACTGGCTGGCCATCAACCGCGAAAGCGCCAAAGCTCCAGCGATGCCAATCCCGGCGCCAATCATTGCCAGCAGCAATGCCTGCCGCAAAATCAACAGCAGCACATCGCCGCGGCTTGCACCCAACGCCACGCGTATCCCAATCTCGTTCGTGCGCCGCGAAACCGCATAGCTCATCACGCTATAAATCCCCATCACCGCCAGCAGCAGCGCCAATCCGGCAAACGCGCCCAGCAGCAACATCGTGAATCGCGCCGGCGACAAAGACGCGGACACCGAATCGTCCATCGTGCGAATATTCAGCAGCGGCACCTCCGCGTCTATTTCGCGAACCGCACTCGCGATCGCAGGCGCCACGCTCAGCGGCGTCGCACTTGCGCGCACCGCAAGGTTCATCCCGAACGAGTGCCAGTCCTCGCCTCTCGGCGCAGCCATTTGCGCCAAAGGGAAGTAGAGCGCGGACTCGGGCTGCGCTTCGTTCATGGCAGACATCTTCACGTCCGCAACCACACCCACAACCACGCGCGACAGATCCGGGTAAAAATAAAGCGTCAACCGCTTGCCGATGGGATCCTCATTCCGCCAGAAAAATTTGGCCATGGATTCGCTGATCAGCACGGCACCAGGCCGGCCCGCCACATCGGAATCATCAATGTCGCGCCCGCTCCGCAGCGGTATGTGCATCGCCTTCATGTATCCCGGGCTGATCAAGCGCACATCCACTTCGGGCAGATCGGCCATCGGCGCCGCGGGCTGGCCCTCCACGGAAATTGGCTGATGCGATCCGTCATCGCTCAATGGCAAACTGTCAATCAGTCCGGCGGATTGCACGCCGGGCAAAATGCGCACGCGCTTCAGCACGCGATCAAAGTATGCGATCTGCTGCTGCGGCTGCGAAAACTTCCCGGTGGGAATCGAGACGGACATCGTAACGACGTGACTGGGTTCGAACCCAGGATTTACGTTGCGCAATACCCACAAGCTGCGAATCAGCAGCCCGGCGCCCACCAGCAGCATCAACGAGAGCGCCACTTCCGAAACCACCAATACGTTGCGCGTACGGTTTCCGCCTGAATCTGCTGCAGTCCGGCCCAGCCCTTGCTTCAGCGCCTGATTCAAGTCTGTTTTCGCCATGCGCAGCGCCGGCAGCAGACCCGCGGCAAATCCGGTGAGCAGCGAAATCCCCAGCGTGAAAGCCAAGACCCAGCCATCCAGAGCAATCTGGTTGGACCGCGGCAGCCGTTGCGCCAGGAATTTCACGATGAAGATTACGCCGTAGTGCGCGAACACCAGGCCCAGCGCGCCGCCCGCAAACGCCAGCAGCAGCGTCTCCGCAAGAGCTTGCTGCAGCAAACGGCGACGTGTGGCGCCGAGCGCCGTGCGCACGGCCACCTCCTTCCGCCGCGAGAGTGTCCTCGCCAACATCAGGTTCGCGACGTTCGCGCAAGCGATCAACAAAACCAGCGCCACCGCGCCGAGCAAAATCAGCAAAGCAGGCCGCACATCGCCCACCAGATCATCGCGCAGCGGAACCGCAATCGCTCCCCATCCCTTGTTGTCGTTGGGATACTGCTGCGCCAACCTATTGGAAATAGCGTCCAGCTCGGCCTGCGCCTGCTGCATCGTCACACCGGCCTTCCGACGCGCGATCACCCCGTAATTGTGGTCGTCGCGAATTGCGCGCTCCTGCGCGGTCCAGGCCAGGGGCTTCCACATCTGTGGTCCCGTGTCCGGATTGCTCGTCACAGGAAACTCAAACCCAGGCCCCATCAGGCCGACCACCAGGTACGCTTGCCCGTTCAGCTGAATATTTTTGCCGACGACTTCGGGATCTCCTGCGAAGTGGCTACGCCATATTCCGTAGCTCAACACGACTTCGTGCTCGTGCCCCGGTTCATCTTCGCCCGCAAGAAAACTGCGCCCCAGGAGCGGCTGCGCGTGCAGGATCGAAAACAATCCCACGGTAGCGGCACACATGCGGATTGCCTCCGGATGTCCCGACCCCGTAAGCGTGTAGCGGCCGAATCCATACGCGGACATGTCATCGAATGACGAATTTTGCTTGCGCCAATCCAGAAAATTCGCGGGCGAGACGGCGAACGTCAACATGCCGGGAAAACTCTTCTGCGGCGGCGTATGCCACACTTGCACCAGGCGGTCGGGCTGGTAAAACGCCAACGGCCGCAGCAGCACGGCATTCACTACGCTGAAGATCGCCGTGTTCGCGCCAATGCCCAGCGCCAGCGCCAGCATCGCAGTGACGGTGAAACCAGGCGAGCGCAACATCGTCCGCAAGCCGTAGCGCAAATCCTGCACTAGCGTTTCAGCGAAGTGCACCCCGCGCGTTTCGCGGCATTCTTCCTTCGCATTTTCAATCCCGCCGAACTCCAGCCGCGCCCGCCGCAGCGCTTCTTCACGCGCCACGCCGCCGCGCATCAAATCGTCGGCGTAAGACTCCATGTGGAAACGCAGCTCCGCATCCATCTCGCTCTCCACGCGCGAGCGCTGCAGAATTGTACGCAGCCAGGAACGCGGCCGGCTCCACATCGTCATACCTCCTCCGGCGTGGTGCTCAAGATTCCAGCGATCACGTCCGCCATACGATTCCACTTTTCGGTTTCCGCCTGGAATCGCCGCTTGCCCGCCGCCGTCAGCCGGTAATATTTCGCCTTGCGCTTATTTTCCGATTCGCCCCATTCGCTCGCGATCCAGCCCTGATGTTCCAGCCGGTAGAGCGCCGGATACAGCGAGCCTTGCTGAATTTCCAAGCGGTCTTTTGAAATTTGCTGGATGCGCAGCAAGACGCCGTAGCCATGCAACGGGCCCAGCGATACGGCCTTGAGGATCAGCATGTCCAGCGTGCCCTGCAGCAGATCAATCGCTTTCGCCACTGGCTCTCCTTGTGTGTCTAGGAGAGAAAATAGCAACACTCTCCTCGACTGTCAAGGAGAGTGTTGCCGGCAGTCGGATAGACGCTTCGATGCAGGTGCTCAGAGCTCGGCCTGCGAATGTCGCCCGCATTTCGACCGCGACCGACACTGCGAACGGCGTTGCAGCTCAGAAATCCAGTCGCAGCGCCAGCTGCCCCGTGCGCGGGCCTGCGTTAGCCGAAGTCTGATTGGCTTGCAACGCGCCAAAAGTCTGCGGGTTGCTGATGTCCACCGCAGGCGGCGCGTAGTTGGTGTGATTCAATACGTTGGTGAAAGTGGATTCAAACCGCAGCTTCGCTTTTTCGCCCAGCAGAAAGGTTTTCCCCAGCCCCGCCGAAACTCCGATCGTGCCGGGAGCTTGCAAAATTCCCACTCCGCAATTTCCGATCCGTCCCGCATCCGAGGGCGTCGGAGCAAACGCGCTCAAATTGAAATATTGTGCCGTGGTGCGGTTCGTCGGAATCGGATTCCCCACGCAATCCGGCCGCAGCAAAGTGCCGCGATTGGCAATGTCCGTATTCGATTGATCCAGCGTCGGACTGATCGTCGCAGTAAGCCACGGCCCCGTCTGCAGCAAAGTCACGGTGCTCGCTTCCCAACCGCCAATCAGCAAGTTCTGCCACCCCGAACTATTCAGCCACTTGCGTCCTCTACCCAAGGGAAGCTGGTAAATTCCGTTCGTCTGAAATCGTTGCCGCGGCGTCCCCGCCACATTGCCGCGATTCGCGCGCAGATCGAAACGATTCGACACCGCGAGCCCGTACGCCACCTCGCTCGTGAACCCGCCCGGCGCATCACCCTGCGCATCGCTCAGGTTTTTCGCCAGCGTATAATTCGTCTGGAAGAAAAGCCCTTTCGACATACGGTGGCTCGCATCCACTTGAAACGCCTGATAATTCGCGAACCCTGCGTTTTCGGTGGAGAGCAAAGTAAACCAGTTCGGATAAGTCGTATTCGCGGGCGAATACGGCGTCGCACTCGGATGCACCTGGTTCAAATCCTCCGTCACCGGCAGCCGGTACGAATTCATTCCCACGTAGCTCGCGCGCAGCAGCGTGCTCTCCGTAATTTGCCGCTCGACAGTAAAGTTCCATTGCGTCGCCTGCGGATCGCGAAATAAAGGATCGTTCGCCTGATCCAGCGTCCCGCCACCATAAACGATCACGTTGGTTGGCGGTGCCGTTGCCGGAAATTGGAATTGCGGCTGGCCGGCAACGTTGTTCGCATAAGTGTGCACCACCGAAAGCGGATTGCCGGCATTGTTAAACGACATCGGCCCGAGCGTCGAGATCGTGAACACGCCAAATCCCGCGCGAATCACAGTCTTGTTATCGCGAAATGGACGAAACGCCACGCTCATCCGCGGATCGAAATCGCGCAAATAAAGTTGCCGCAATCCCTGCGGCAAATGATCCTGACTCGCCGTCAACAGGTTCGTGCAAGCGCCGCCCTGCCCGAGCGAGCATGCATTGAACGATTGCAGAAATCCCGTGTATACCGCCTGATACGCGGGCGAATTTGCCAAAGTCTTCTGCAACGCGTCCGGAACCAGGATGCTGTTGTTGCGAGGGTCAAAGCTCCCCAGATCGCCAATCGCTTCCCTAAAAGGCGGCAGCATCTCCCAGCGCAGTCCGAAATTCACAGTGAGCCGATCGCTGACCTGCCACTCATCCTGCCCGTACACGCCATACTGAATCGCGCGCGCATTCACCTGCGGCGAAGTGATCGCGAAAAACGAAGTATTCGGCAAGCCCAGCAGAGCGTCACCGAAGGAACTCCCAGTGAATACCCCCTGATTGAAAGTAAACAGCCCGTAGTCATCCGAAGGCTCGAAGTACATCAGATCCTGATAGTTCAGCCGCCGAATATCCACGCCGAATCGCAAAGTGTGCTTGCCCATCTGGCGCGTCAAATTGTCTGTGAACTCCAGAGTCTTCGATTGAGTGATGCCCGCGCGATCGCGACCGATCGGCGTGAATCCGCTGCCGTCGCTGAAATCGAAGGTAGGGAACGCTTCTCCGTCTGGATGCTGGCTGATGTCGATTCCTTGCAAGCCCAATTCAGAAATCGCCGCGCTCCCCAGAATCGGAAAAGTCACGCCGGTCAGCGCATCCGTAAACCCAAACCGGAACTCATTGATCCACTTGGGACTGATCGCGTAATTATAAGAAACCAGCAAACTGCGGTTGTGCTCCGTGTCCGCGTCATTCGGCAGCAGCGGGTTCGCCGCGTCCGTCAGCAAATTCTTCCAGCTGAAACGCGCGAACACTTGTTGCTTCGAAGTGATCGTGCGATCCAGCCGCACGTCCCACCCATTCGTATCCGCTGGAGTCGGCACCAGCGTCTCGTAATTGAACGACGGATTCGCCACATTCAGATTCGCATTCGGCAGCGGATAAAAATTCAGCAAATTTTGCGTCACCGTGCTGATGCGATTCCCGGCGCCCGAACTGCAAATCACATTCGGCTGCCCGCCGCCGCAGCCCATGAATTGCTGATGCGTCACCGGATCAATCAGAATCGCGCTGGGCTGTCCCGTCGCCGGATTCGTAAAAGGGGCCGGATTGCTCGCCGTAATAAATCCATTCAGATCGCCGCTCCTCTCCGCCGCAGTCGGCACCAGATACTGTTCCGTCGTCGAAATGCTTCGCCGATTTCCTTCGTAATCAAAAAAGAAAAAGGTCTTGTCACCGCCGCGGAACAGTTTCGGAATCGAAAACGGTCCACCCAGGCTGCCGCCAAAAGTATTGAATCGTTTCGGCGCCTTTTCGCTGAAATTCAGCGGCTTGGCATCGAATGCATCATTCTGCAAATACTCGAAAAGACTCCCGTGAAATTGATTCGTCCCGCTCTTAGTGGTGAAAGTCACGTCGCCAACTTGCGCAAACTCCGCGTTGTTGTTGAACGCCGTCACCTTCAGCTCCTCGATCCCCTCCGACGAAGGATAAGCATCCTGCAGCGCGCCGTTTTGCCGCACATTGGCCGTCGAAATTCCATCCACTGAATAACCCACCATCGCGGACGTCGCTCCGCCGACCGAAATATTTCCCTGCGCGTCGTACTGCACTTCCGGCGAAAGCTGCAGCGCCGCCAGCGGGCTCGTCGAAACCGCGCGCGAGTTCAACGGCAATTGCGTCATCTGAAGATTTTCCAAACTACCCGCGATCGTCCCGTTCTCGGTATTCATCTGCTCAGCGACCGCGCTCACCTCCACCGTCTGGCTCTGGCTCGCCACCGCAAAAGTCAAAGTCACGCGCAGTTCCTGCCGCGCTTCCAGCGCCAGCGCGGGCACGAGCGCATCGGCAAATCCCGGCTTGTAGCCCGTCACGCGATAGTGCCCGGGCTTCAGATTCTCAATCTCAAATACGCCGTCGTCGCCGCTGATCGCTTGATGGTCGCTGTTGTCATCCAGTCCGTGCACGGTAATGTCCGCCCGCGGCACCGCCGAACCCGTGGCATCCACCGTCAATCCGCGCAAACTTCCGAACGTGGATTGCGCCTCAATCCGCCCAGCGCCCACCACCACCAAACTCACCAGCACGATCGAAACAAAAACTACGGCAGGAAATGCATATCGTGGAACACATCCGATTCGCTTCATCGCAGCACCCCCAACCAGCTGCGATGAAACTAGCTAGGCGGCCATAAGGGAGTCATAAAGCGCCCATAAGGAGTTCGTTAACTCCCATTCAAAATATCTATCGTTCCAATATGGAATTCCGGAAACGCAGTCGTCAAACCGTCACAACAATCTTCCCAATCTGCTGGTTCGATTCCATGTAACGGTGCGCCTCCACAATCTGCGCCAGCGGAAACACGCGATCAACGCGCGGCTTAAAATCGCCGGCCCGCACACGATCGAAAACGTACTTCACCGCCTCGGCCTTCAGCTGCGGCTCGGAAAGTATTTCGCGCACCGTGTATCCGCGAACCGTCAGCCCCTTGCTCAGCGCAGCGAACAAAGGAAACGGCGTCGGCTCCGGCGCCAGCGCTCCATATTCGAAGATCGTTCCATGATAGGCCGCAGCCTCGGCGAGCGCCGAGACGCCCTTGCCTCCGATCGGATCAAAAATCACCCGCGCCCCCTTGCCGCCAGTGATTTGTTTCACGCGCGGCAGAAAATCTTCTTCGTCCGTCGCAATTACCTGCGCCGCCCCCACCTCCGTCAGCACGCTTTTCTTCTTCGACGTGCGCGTGGTCGCAATGCTCACCGCGCCCTCGGCCTTCACTATTTCAATCGCCGCAATGCCCACGCTGCTGCTGGCCGCCGTAATAATCACGAAATCGCCTGCCCCGATCCGCGCATTCGTAATCAACGCTCCGTACGCCGTCAAATACTGCATCCAGATGGACGTCCCCTCTTCCGGCGTCAGTTTCTCCGGATAAACCGCCAGCGCGCTCGCCGGCACCAGCGCCACTTCTCCATATACTCCATAATTCGTCATCAAGAAACCCGGCGTCGTGCTGGCTTTCTTGCCGATCCAACTTTTGTCCACGTCAGGCCCCACGGCCTCGACGACTCCCGCCGCCTCATATCCCAACTTCGAAGGCAGCACGGGCGCTTCCAGATATTGCCCCTGGCGGAACATTACCTCCGCGCGATTCAGCCCAATCGCCTTCACCTTCAGCAGGACTTCGCCCTTGCCCGGCGCAGGAATCGCCTCTTCCTCGAGCTTCAATACCTCCGGCCCGCCCAACGCATGGAATCGAACAATCTTCCCAGTCCTATTCGTCACGTCCGTTTCCTCCGCTGCTTTGATGTGTCCGGCTGCCATAGAGATTTAACACATTTCGCACGCGCCCGTCGGGAAGGGAAGCCTCGATTGCGCGCTTGCACCGCAAGGCGTTGTATGCGAATATGAATTCAGGTTCATATTATGCACATGCGCCTTTTACGCGCTGGCCTGGTTATCTGGCTCGCCGCCACGATCGCGTTACGCATCGCCGGCCAACAGGTGCTGCGCCCCGCGGATCCGCTCGGCACCTTCATCCTGTTCGTCGCGAGCTTTCCGCTGATGGCCTGGCTCGTGCGCCGACTCTGCATCGCCGCCCATCTGCCGCGCGACCAATTCCTCGTCGGTGCAGTCTCCGTCGCTCTGCCCACTTTGCTGCTCGATCCCTTTTCCTGCGTGTTCTTTCCCGCGCTGTTTCCAAACATGTCTCCGCAAGTGGCTGGAGTTTTCGGCGGATGGCTGCTCTGGTGCTGCGCCGGCGCCGTCATCGGAGCGCTCATTCCGCAATGGCGAAAATCGTAAACGCGCGCCCCAACCTGCTGGCCGGAGAAAATCTTCCCGCCGCGCCGCTGCAAGAACGCAGCCTGGAAAAACGAGCGCGCCTGAAAACCGCAGGCCTCGCATTGTTCGGTGAAAATGGCTACGAAAATACTTCCGTGGACCAGATTGCTCGGCGCGCCAAGCTCGCCGTCGGCACCTTCTACCAGCATTTCCGCTCCAAACGCCAGCTGCTCCTCGCGCTGATGGACGAGCTGCTCGAAAAATTAAGCCAGCTAAATTTCCAGCCCCGAGCCTCCACCGATCTCCGCGCGGCCATTCGAGAATTGCTCTCCCGCGCCTTCGCGCACGATCTTCGCTATCTCGGCGCCTACCGTGCCTGGCAGGAGGCCGCACTCTCCGATCCGTCGCTGGTGAAAAAACAGCGCGAGATTCACAAGTGGACCACTGGCCGCGTGATGCGCGTTTTTCAATTCCTGCAAAGTCTACCCGGCGCGCGCCCCCCAGTGGACATTCCCGGACTCGCCCGCGCCATGGACGCTTTTTTCTGGAGCCTCCTCGCGCAAGCCACCCAATTGTCCCCGTCAGAACTAAACCAGTGGATTGATTCAGCCACGCACTTGATTTACCACGCGCTGTTTACAGACCCTCCCCGAAAGCACGCACAGAAATGAAAACGCTCACTTGGGCGGCGTAAGCTTCGGATCCAGCCGCGTCGCTTCCCTAAATTCCACCTGCGCCGCATCCGGATCCTTCAACCGCAGCAGAGACATTCCCAGATTGTAGTGCGCATGCGCCAGATTCGGATTCAGCCGATTCGCCTGGCGATAACTGTCCGCCGCCTCTTGATACTGTCCCTTGTTGAAAAGCACGTTCCCCAGATTGAATCGCGCGTCCGCATTATCCGGATGCTCCGCGATTACTTTCACAAACGCAGTCTGCGCACCGTTCAAATCGCCCAATTGCATTTTTGCCGCGCCCAACCCGATCTCCGCTTCCGGAAAATCCCCCTGCTTATCTAAAGCGTTCTGAAAATATTCCGCCGCCTTTGCGGCATCGCTCGCCAGCAGATAGGCGTTGCCCAAGTTATAAATCGCGTGCGCGTCGCCAGGCTTCAGTGCCAGCCCCTTCTGAAATGTCGCGATCGCCAAGTCCAGCTTCCCCTGGCCCTGATACGCAAGCGCCAGATTAAAATCGGCGTCCGCTTGCTCCGGTTTTAGCGCCACGCTTTTTTCCAGACTCGTAGCGGCCTCCTCCAGCTGACCCTGTTTGTAGAGCAAATGCCCCAGCGCGAACCACGCATGCGCATCATCAGGATATTTCGCCACGATCTCCCGGTATTGCGCCATGGCTTCTTCGTCGCGGCCGGCATTCGTGAGCGCGGTCGCATAATTTGTTTGCAAATCCTGCGAATGCGGCTCCAGCGCCATCGCCTGCTGGTAAATCGGAATCGCTTCGTTCCACTGCTGCGTCGCGTCCAGCGCCGCCGCCAAATTATTCAGCGCGTCCACATAACGCGGCATCAGCTCCAGCGCCCGGCGATATGCCGCAATCGCATCCGTCGCGTTGCCCGAAGCAAAAAGCGCCGCGCCCATCCCGTTGTACGCCTGCGGGAATTTCGGATTCAGTGCCAGCGCCTTACGGTAGGCGGAAATCGAATCGTAATATTTTTTCTCGTGATATAGCGCGAGGCCCAGATTGCTTTCCGTCACCGCGTCGCTGGGCTTCATCGCGAGCGCTTTATCAAAATCCGAAATCGCTTCGTCGTCCTTCCCCTTGGCATCCAGCGCCAGCCCCAGATTGCCGAGCGCTTCCGGAAAATTGGGAGTCAAGTCCAGCGCTTTGCGGAACAGCGCGATGGCTTCGTCCACTTTCCCTTTCTTGTAACGCTCCAGCCCCTGGTTGTTCAAGGACACGGCATCGGCCGCGCTGCCTGCCTTGCTTTGCGCTCCGATCGAGCGCCCGCCGCAAAGCACCGCCACGAAAAGCACAAAAAGTATCACTCGCAGCCATTCACGTCGCATCGCGCACCATCCTTCGCAGTCCGCGCTGCGAGGGTAGCACAGCTCAAAACCACTCCGGCAACGAGACGTCATGCAGGCGCCCCATAGAGCGCTGCACGGCGCCGCACTGGACGCGGCACACAATCCCCGCTAAAGTTTATTTCGCGAATCGCACCAGCGGGTTTCGCCGGAGCACACCATGCCGACAGCAAAAGTTAAGTGGGTGGGAGAGGAGGAATTCCTGGCGACCATGCCCTCCGGCCGCGCGGTACCCTTCGACGGCAAGAGCATCGCGGGTGCCGGCCCCATGGAAATCCTCCTGGGCGCCCTCGGCTCCTGCACCGCCATTGACATCGTCCTGATCCTCGAAAAAAAACGCCAGCATCTCGCCACCCTCGAAATCGAAATTTCCGGCGAACGCGCCAAAGACCCACCCTCGGTCTGGATCAAAATCGAAATGGTCTATCGTCTCACCGGCCAACTGGAAGAAAAAGCCGTCCGCGACGCCATCGAACTAAGCCAAAATAAATACTGCTCCGTGGCGGCCATGCTCCGCAAAACCGCCGAAATCACCTACCGCTTCGAAATCCTTCCCCAGCCTTCGTAGAGTGGCCCACGGACCGCGGAACTTTTCGGCCCTCGTTCTCGTATGAGACTATGAACCAACCCGGAAGCTACCGTTGCGCTTCCAACTACGTCAGAAGAACTAGCAGGACTGGAAACCGTGGTACCAGTAAGCGATGAGGGCCTCCGAAGTTATATAGAGTCATTCCATCAGATCGTTCCGTAAAATCCGGCGCGCGGTCCGCGGCGAATTCCCGCCCGGGCCGAGGAGGTAACGCGGAAATGAGAACCCCTCAATTTTTCGAGACTCTCTGGGCGGACGTGAAATTCGCGGCGCGCGGCCTGCGCAAAAGTCCCGGCTTCCTCGCCGTAGTCGTCCTCTCTCTCGCCCTGGGCATCGCCGCCAACAGCACGATTTTCAGCGTGCTCAACGCTCTGCTGTACCGCCCGCTGCCTTACCCGCAACCGCAAAGCCTCGTCGTGATTTGGCAGGCCGATCAAGCTCACCCCGATTCCCTGCAAGCCCCGCCCATCGCGGAAAATGTGGACTGGGTAAAACAGAATCACGTCTTCGAAGATATTTCGCTCAGCAGCTTCACGGACCAGGCAATCGTTTCCGGACTCGGCGAACCGCGCCCTCTGCACACGCAGTACGTCACTCCCAACTTTTTCGCCCAGCTCGGTGCCAAGCCGATCCTCGGCCGCATCTTTCAGGAGGACGAGCAGCAAGACGTCACGCAAGCAATCGTCATTAGCACTCCGTTCTGGAAGCGCGAATACAACGCCGACCCGCGCGTGCTCGGAAAGACCATCAATGTCGAGGGCATCGTTTCCACGATCGTGGGCGTCATGCCCGCAGGCTTCGCGCCGTTCTACGGATTCCCAATTGATCTCTGGCAGCCGATCAATCCCGCCAACGCCCGCTACAATGCGCGCTTCGATCACTGGCTAATGCCCGTGGCGCGCCTGAAACCCGGCGTGACGCTCGCGCAAGCGCAAGCCGATATGGACGTGATCGCGCGCCGCATGGAACAGGATTACCCGACAACCAATAAAGGACTGGGCGCCAAGGTTTTTCCCCTGCACGAAGATCTCTACCGCGGCGCAGGCAGCGCGCTCTACCCGCTTCTCGGCGCCGTCGCGTTCGTGCTGCTGATCGCTTGCGTTAACGTCGCCAACCTGATGCAGTTCCGCACCGAAACCCGCCGCAAAGAATATGCGTTGCGCATGTCTCTCGGCGCAGAACGCCGCCGCTTGATCCAGCAATTGCTCACGGAAAGCGCATTGCTCGCCGTTATCGGCGGCGTGCTGGGCACCGTGTTGACGTTCGTCGGCATCCGAGTGTTCCTCGCGCTGGCCGGAGGAGATTTCCCGAACGCCGAATCGATCACTCTGGACGGCCGCGTGCTGCTCTTCACACTGGGAATTTCGCTTCTCACGTCCATCCTGTTCGGACTGGCGCCCGCCCTGCGCGCCTCTCGCCCCGATCTCAATGCCGTCCTGCGCGAAAGCGAACGCAAAACGATGTCCGCGTCCAGCCGCCTCGCGCGCCACGCCTTGGTGATTTCCGAGGTAGCGCTTGCCATGGTCCTGCTCGTCGGCGCGGGCCTGATGATCAACACCATCTTGCATCTGAAACGAGTGAATCCGGGATTCGATTACAACCGCCTGCTGACCATGGACTTCCAACTTCCCGAAGGCGGCAAGTATCTGGTCCGCGTCCCGGGCGGCGACATGGAGAGAACTCTGCCCACGGCCACAAGTTTCTACACCCGTCTTCTCGATAGTGTTCGCGTCCTGCCCGGCGTCGAGTCCGCCGCGCTCATCGGCGCATTACCGATGCACTGCTGCACGGAAGACTACACCTTTTCCATCCTGGGCCATGCCGCGCCGCCTCCCGATGACCGCCCCAACGCGGGATACAGCGAAGTAAGTTCCGGAATCTTCACCACGATGAAAATTCCGTTGGTGAAAGGCCGCTATCTCGACGAGCACGACACCGAGAACTCTCCCTGGGTGATCGTCGTCAATCAAACGTTCGCTCGCAGATACTTTCCCAACGAAGACCCCATCGGGCAGCAGATCCTGCTGCGTTACGATCCGTATCCCGTTGATCAGCCGCGCCCCCGTCAGATCGTCGGCATCGTCGGAGATGTAAAACATCGCAGCCTGGGCAGAGATACGCTTCCATTCGTTTACGCTCCCTACCTGCAGCAGCCGGCCGTTTTTCCCGGTGGAGCAACGCGCGCGCATTTGCATGAGAATCTGGTTATGCGCACAACGCTAACCCGTCAGGCCGGTCTCGTAGCAGGCGTGAAACAGGCCATCGCAAACATTGACCCCGATCAGCCCGTAAACAACATCAGATCCATGGAAAATATATTGGGCGCTTCGCTCGGCGACTGGCGTTTCTACATGCAGCTGCTGGGAATTTTTGCGGGTGTGGCGATCCTGCTGGCCGCTGTCGGCATTTACGGCGTGATGTCCTATTCGGTGAACGAGCGCACCCACGAAATCGGAATCCGCATCGCGCTCGGCGCGCAGCCTTCTGACGTGCTGAAGTTAGTCACGAGGATGGGACTGAAGCTTACGTGTATCGGGGTGTTAGTCGGAGCGGCGCTGGCGCTCGGTCTCGCGCGCCTGATCGCCACGTTTCTCTACGGCGTCAAGCCTAGCGACCCCATCACCTACGTCGCCGTCGCGCTCGCCTTGGCCGCCGTTGCATTCCTCGCCTGTTACATTCCGGCCCGTCGCGCCACAAAAGTGGATCCCATGGTCGCGCTGCGCTACGAATAACCCGGCCGCAACGCATCGCGCCGTCGCGCCGTTGCCGAAGCGTGTCCGCTGAAGCCCGCCTACTCCTTCACGTGCGCCAATGGAATCTGCCCAAACAATTGCAGATCAATGATCATGTTCAGCCGCCGGTCCAACTGAAAAAATGTCGCCGCCTTCCTTCCCGGCAACACTTGGCTTACGGTGGGCACGTACTTCAAGCGCAGCGCCTGCACCTGCGCGTCCACCTCCAGCCAGTGCCGCACGTAAATCATTGCATCCTGGTCTGACATGGTTGCCCACATCTCCGCGTACTGCTTCAGCAGCGCGTATTTCTGATCGTTCACTACCTGCAAGTCCTTCACATAATGGTTGTAGACCGGCCAGAACTTCTGCCCCTGCTCATCCGAAAGCGACATATTCTGCCCAATCACCTGCATTTTCATCGCCCGCAGATCTTTCCGCAACAATGTAATATCCTCCTCGGTTACCGTCGGGGTGATGATCCTCTCCACCTTAACTTCCTGCCCCAGGGCCGCCGCCCCGGCTCCAGCCGTTCCCCCACCCAACGCCGTCGCCGCCAACATGCCCGCAATAAACGCCACGACCAAACCCGCTGCTCCCGTTATTTTGCGCTTCATAATCTTTCTCCTTACCCTTGTTCTCGTTCCACAAAGAACCGGCAAGCACAGCAAGCCCGACTGCATGTTAATACATTTCGCCCGCCAATGGATTACTACCACCAGCAAGCGCGAGTCAACTCCAAGTTAACGCGGTCACTGGAGATGTGAAATCGGGACAAAAACCACTTCCCGAATAACGCGACGGATTGGACAGTCAGAGAAAATCTTGATGACGGGCACCGGGAGTCGTTCCGTTTCGACGACTTCGTTGGCCTACGCGGTCGTAAAAATGCCATTCGGGCCCTGCGATCCCGCGCGGCGGGATCGCAGGATGAATCGCGCTGTATCGCGATTCAGAAAATTATTCCGAGTGAAGCGCTTGTATCACATCCACGCGGGCTGCGCGTGCCGCCGGAAGCATCGAAGCGACTACCGCTGCGCTTAACAGCACAAACGCAGAAACGATCACTGGCAATGCGCCCGGCATTTTCAAGTCGCCGAAGTAACTGCCGGCGACGCGCGCCACGACCAGCCCGAACGCCGCGCCGGCCACAACGCCCAAGGCAGCCATCACGGCGCCTTCCGTCACAACCCGCCGGAGGAGATTTTCCGGCTGCGCCCCAAGCGCTAAGCGGATGCCGAATTCGCGTGTCCGCGCGCTAACAGAAAACGCCAGTACGCCGGCGACGCCAACGACCGCAATCAGCAACGCGACCGCGGCGAACACACCAAAGACCAGGGAGTTCAAACGGTCTGGCGCGAGAACTTTTGCGCGAATGTCTTCCAGAGTGGCAGCGTGCTCAACGGGCTCATCGGCGGCCATCTGGCGGATAATTTTCGTTACCGGCGTCACCAACGCATAAGGATTTCCGGTGGTGTGGATGAACAGATGACCGCCGAACATTCCGCCGTCGGCATAGGAGCCGTAAACGGTGGAGGTGGGCATCGGGACGATGTGTTCGTCGTCTATATCGGCGGCGACACCGATAATGCGGTGCGGGGCTGTGACCCGCGCCTTTTCCTCCGCAGTGCCGGAAACATACTCGAGCACCGGATCGGTCCAGTAGACATGGCGATTGATCGGATCCTGGCCGGGAAACATCTGCCTTGCGAGAGTCGCGCTGACGATCACGACCGGCTCGTGAGCGTCGTCATCGAGCGCGTTGAAATCGCGTCCCGCAATAATGGGCACGCCCAGCGCGCTGAAAAAGCCGGGAGAGATGGTACGCCACAGCGCGCGGGGGTCGTCTTTACCATGGACGTGACCATCACCAGAGAATTGCAAACCGATACCGAAGCCGCCGCCGGCATCACGCCAGGGAGCGATCATCCCGACAGCCGTCTCGGTGACGCCGGGTAGAGCATTGATTTGACGCACCGATTCCCTATAAAAATCGATAACTTGCTGCTGCGTTCTTCCGTTGGACGGCGCCGGAACATCAATGGCCAGGACGTGACGCGTGTCCATGCCGCTCTGGGTCCTTTGCAACGCGAGCAGCGTGGTGATCAGCATGCATGCGCCCGCGAGCAGCACGAAAGACGCTGCGATTTGGGTGATGGCAAACGCACGCTGGCGACGGCCGGTGCTGCTCGTGATGCGGACGCTGCCGCTGGCGAGGTTCATGCCATTCGAGGCATTGGGCGACGGCAGGCGCGGCACAAACGCCAAAATCACCGCGGCGACTACGGCCAGCGCCACTCCCACCCAGAGCATGCTCCAATCAACCGTTAAATCCAGCGCGCGAACGGAGAAGCGCGACGCGTATCGAGCCAGAATTGTGACCAATGGCTGCGCGATAATTACGCCGATCGCCGCGCCCGCGCCGCAGAGCAGCAGGCTTTCCGCTAACAACATGCGCCGCAGCGCGCCGGTGCTTGCGCCGAGCGCGGCACGGACGGCCAACTCGCCCTCGCGGCGAACCGTCCGCGCCAGAATCAGGTTGGCAACGTTGGAGCAGGCGATGATGAAGACCAGGCCGGAGGCTACGAGCAGGACGAGCAGAACGGTGCGCGCGCCGGAAGTGATCTCATCGCGAAGCATCTTCGCGTCGATGCGGTAGCCGCCGTTTTCGGGATACGCATCGGGATGGTCTTTCACCATGGAAGCGTAGACGGTGCGCAACTCGTTGCGCGCCTGATCGAGCGTAGCGCCGGGAGCGAGCTTACCGAAAAGTTCAGTCATGCGATGGATGCGGCCGGTGACCATCGTGGCCGAAAGATGATGCGGGCTGATGACCAGATTGCCGATGATCTCTGTCTCCGCGGGATAGGGCACTGAGGGTTCCAGGACGCCGATGACTGTGGCAGAACGATCGCCAAGGCTGCTGAGCCGGACGGTCTTGCCGATTACGTTGGGGTCTTTTTTGTAAACGGTGGACCAGAAACGATGGGTCAGCACGATGACGCCCGGGGCGTCGGCACCGCCGTCTTGAGGTCCCACCAGACGGCCGAGAACAGGACGCAGACCCATTACGTCAAAGTAGTTGCCGCTGACGACGCCGCCGTGAACGACGCGAGGCTCGCCGAGTCCGACCATCGTAAAGTCCATCTGCGAGAAATCGCCGAACTCGCTGAGGGAGCGGACGCTGCCCTCGATATCTTTGATTTCGGGCACGGAAAACGTGGTGTTGTCCTCGCCGCCGGTTGGGGCGCTCTGGCGGATGTATATCAGCCGGTTCTCGTCACGGTTGACGAGGGGCTTCAGCAGCACTCCCCGCACCAGCGTGAAGATGGCC
This sequence comes from uncultured Acidobacteriota bacterium, assembly GCA_963790855.1. GTDB lineage: Bacteria > Acidobacteriota > Terriglobia > Acidiferrales > UBA7541 > Palsa-295. The sequence goes on along the minus strand of CAWBPZ010000010.1, from coordinate 91,499 downwards.
GCGTTGGCGCCGATGCCAAGCGCCAGCGTCAGGATCACAATGGCCGCCAGGCCTTTGCTGCGCATCAGCGAGTGAAACGCAACTTTTAGATCGCGGAAGAATGACATAGCTCTACCCTCTCCTCGTTTATCAGCACTACGCGTGCCAATAGAAACGCCCACATTATGAATCACTTACCACGGGCTGCGTCGCGCGGGACGGTCGTTATCGCCAGTCGATGTCCAAATTCGGACACCGACTCGGTCATGATAGGACTCATTATTTCCCTCGTACCTTTACTCGTGGCCGCGCTCATCGCGAGGTGGTCTCCTGCCGTCGCCGCTCACTCTCTCTCACGATTTCGATTATATCCGCCGCCGGACGTATCTCGATTGTTCCGCACTTCAACTTCACTCCCGGAGATTGGGAAATGAGTTGAATGGCGTGATTCAGATCTCGCGCTTCCAGCACCTGAATTCCACCCAATTGTTCCTTCGTTTCCGCGTACGGACCGTCTGTCACGGCAACCTTTCCGTTCTTCCAAGACACGGTGACCGCCGTGTTGGGGGGCTGAAGGGGTTCCTCGGCGACCAGATGTCCGTTCTTCCGTAGTTCGTCGTTGTAGCTAAAACATTCGTCCAGCACGGTGTTGCGCTCTCTCTCAGGCATGTTTTCGAACTTGCCGGGCTCGAGATAGCCCAAACAGATGTATTTCATTGGGTCCTCCGTCAGGGACCGTGTAACGCATCGATTGATGCAGTTGCTTGTCGCTAGCAAAATCAGACTTCGCGAGCTAGCCGGTGGCAAATGCTCGCCGAAGGGCGACCATCCAGGATTCCGTGAATCGCTTGGAAACTGCGGCGTCAGGGACTAGCACATCGAAGCCGTGATACGCGCCTGGAATTACATGGAGTTCCGCCGGAACTCCGGCATTGATCAGGCGGCGGGCGTATTCGACATCTTCATCCACAAATAGATCCAGAGCGCCAACGCCGACGAATGCGGGAGGCAGTCCGGCGAGATTTTCGACGCGCGCGGGGACCGCGCCTGCCGGAACCGACGGCGAGCCGGCTGGGACGCCGAGGAAAGAAGTCCAGGCGAAACGATTCGAGCCCGCGTTCCAAACGAATTGTCCGATATACGGCGGAACTTGGCGAGTGCTGCCGGTTCGATCGTCGAGCGCCGGATAAATCAGCAACTGAAATAGGATCGGAATTTCGCGGCGATCGCGCGCGGCAATGGCAAGTTGCGCAGAATGGCCGCCACCGGCGCTTTCTCCGCCTATTGCGATGCGTTTGCGATCCACGCCGAGTTCGTCAGAATTTTTGTAGAGCCAGCTCAGCGCGGTGTAATTATCTTCGAGCGATCCCGGGAAATGAGTTTCCGGCGCGAGACGATAGTCGACCGAAACGACCAGGCATCCGCAATTCTGTGCCACGGCTTGCAGAAACGGATTGAATTGTCCGGCGAAGCCGGAGACATAGCCGCCGCCATGAATGTGCAGTAACGCAGGACGCCCTTTCGTGCCCGGAGCCGCATCGACAATCACCAGGCGCAAGTCCGGCGCGCCCAATGGACCGGGTATGTGCCGTTCAAATGGCTGCGGCGCCGGCGGAGGCAGCGGCGGCACCGGCGGCCATTTGCGTCCGGCAACGAGAGTTTCGCTGGTGAAGCTCTGAGTGGGGAATGGGAATTTCTTGATTACGTCAAGCAACTCCGGATCGACCATGGCATAGGGGTCCGCCCCCGCTGCAGGCGGAGTCGTCTGCCGGGCGACGGCGGAGCGCAGCAATTCAGGCGCAATGCCAATCCCAATTCCCGCAGTCAAACCGCCGCGAACAAAATCACGCCTCGTGAGCTCATTCATCGTTGACTCCCGTTTCTGAAATTGAAGTGCCTGGCCACGGCATGACCGTGCAACTTCCGGACAGCTTCCTGATCTCTTGACGCCAGCCACTCCCGAGCTCAACGGTGTTGGCGGGCGCAGAGCGAAGCCCGAATCGATCCGCTGCTGACATTTTCGTTCCTCTTTGCCGACGACGTATACCTGCTCGCCGACCAGCCTTCTGTTGGGTTCTCAGTCGTGACCGATCGCGAAAATTTGCGGGTTGTCGTCCTCGGTTCGAGTGAGGAACTCGCGCACTTCGACCGACGCCCGACAGGCGGCGACAGCCTTGCGCCCCCACTCCAGTGCCTCATCCAGGTGCGCACATTTCAGCAGCCAAAAACCGCCTACGTGCTCCTTAGTCTCCAGGTACGGCCCGTCGGTGATGCGCACCTTGCCACCGGGCTGCAATCGCAGGGACTTCGCGCTGCTGGCCGCGGAGAGGCCGCCAGCGAAAATCCTGGCACCGGCGGCCGCCATTTCTTCGTTGAGCACGTCTATATCGCGCATCATCGCTTCGCCTTCGAGGGACCCGTCGTAACCGTCGGGGTGGTGAATAGCAACTAGATATTGCGGCATGATTTCTCCTTTTCCCGTAACAGGATCCGGGCCGGGCGGTTGCTCCTGCCTTCACTACATAGACGAACGGCCGGACCGGAATTCGACAACACGCGGAGAGTTTTTCTATTACTGGCGCATCTCATCGGCGACGTCGTCGCCGAACTTCTTTTGGATCTCTTTTTGCGTCTCGGGATCGAAGTCGGTTAAGTCAAAGAGCCGGCGGACTTCGACTACCATTTCGTTATCCTTCGCGGGAATGCGCGAGGCCCATTCGAGCGCCTCTTCGCGTGACTTCACTTGAATAATCCAGAAGCCGCCGACCACTTCCTTGGTTTCGGGAAACGGTCCGTCGGTCACTTTCGACTTTCCGTCTTTGAAGGTCACGCGCGCGCTCATCGTCGCGGGTGGGGTCAGCCCGTCAAGCGCGAGCAGCACGCCGGCTTTCCCTAGTTCCTCGTTGTACTTGCCCATTTCCTCCATTTCTTTGAAGTCGGGTACCCATCCGGGCTTCGCGGTTTCGTAGACTTTCGGATACTGGATCATCATGAAACGCATGGTGTTCTCCTTAAGTGAGGTGCGGACACCGTATCAGGGCCGTTACTTTTATATAAGAGTTTGGACCGCGCTGGGCCTGGAAAGTTGCGAGGCCCCCGTTTCGTGTCCCCGTGTCGCGTGGTGCGGCTCCGCCTACAAGTCGAACAGGGTGATGGTGTGTCGACACGCGATCTGCAGATTTTCCGCGTAGCGCATCACCCGGGAAACCCTCTCTGGCTGGTGGGTTGCCCCGCCTTCACTGGATAGTCGAACGGCCGGACCGGAATTCGACGGGTCGTCCAAGAAATTTTGCTTCTTCCGCGCTCCAGAAACCCTGCCTTGCGCCCGGTCATCTCAATATAAGGTAGCGGGTCAGTTTCCGATTACCCGACTCATCAGGTCTTGGCGGCGGGGGCAGTCGATTACTTCCGGCTTAGCCACAACTCACCCTGGACTGGGAGAATGCTTCTTCGGGGCCGAGCGTCATCCGTACTTGAGGTCGGTGCTCTGTCCGACCTCGATAATGTATCCGTCAGGATCGCGGATGTAGCAGCGAATTTCGCCGTACTTGGCAATCGGTTCCGTGAGGAACTCGGCTCCTCGACTTTTCCACAACTCGTAGCACGCTTGAATATCCGCAACGCGGAAATTCATGAAGCTGTTGATGTGGTTCGGGTCGGGGACGCTGAGCGTAACCGTCGGCTTATCCGGGGTCGGCCCGCCCCCGACGTTGAGAATCATCCAGATATTCGCAAGCTGAAGGTACGGAGGTGCGTTGCCGTCGCCCATAGTCAAAATGCGAGCGCCGAAGACCTTTTCGTAGTAGCGAGCCGATCGCTCGACGTCGGCGACGGTGAGAAAATGCGCGATACTGATCCCCTCTCGCGGGGGCATCTCATAGCTCTTTTGTTCGATTTGTACGCTGCTCATTGAGACCTCCAGTTCCGACAGGCGACGCTCAGCCGGGGATTCCGGCTCTTGAGTATTCGTGCCTGCCGCCGATTATGACCGACGAGGAAAGACAAAACAATTGGACCAGGCCGTTACCGGGAAAGTGAAATTGCCCGCACGACTTTCCAAACCAACGAATTCTGGATGTTTGCCATTCTGCATATTGGGTTAAGAGTTGGCGCGATAACCAGATACTTGGAGAGGAGATACTGCAATGAAACGAGCGGTCCTCTTTATTGTTCTGGCGGTTGTTGCTCTTCCTTCGCGAGCGTCGGCCCAGAGGGACCAAGCTAGCTCCATCCAACACCAAATCGTCGGGACATGGAAGCTGGTCTCCTACGTCCGAGAGGAGATTCCATCCGGCGCTAAGTCTGGCGTTATGGGAGCCCATCCTTCCGGTTATATCAACTACGGCCGTGATGGACGCATGATTGTGCTAATTGTTGGAAGTGACCGCAAGAAACCTGTGGGCCCTGTCGCTACACCAGAGGAAGCAGAGGCCCTGATCACGAGCATGCTCGCATATGCCGGACAGTATACGATCGACAGCGAAGCCAAAACCGTTACCCACCACATAGACGCATCGTGGGACCAGTCACGTACTGGTGAGTCCCTGCTACGAACTTACAAGTCGGATGGCGACCGCCTTACGCTTACTACCCCACCCTCGAACGACCCGGCCACAGGCAAGAAGACAGTGCGCACGTTGATCTGGAAAAGATTGAAATGATTTTATGGGACTATCCGGAGTTCCCAGTCCTGATAAACGCCAGGACTCAATCGGAAGCTGACCCATTTCCCATTACCCGCATCGGCTTCTGAAGAGTCTTTTTTATTTCAACTGCCGAATCCGCTCCTGCAGAAATTTCCGCTCTGGTTCCTGTTGCGTCAGGGCCAGAGCTTTCTCATAGGACGACCGGGCCTCAGCCGTCCTGCCCAGCCTTCGGCACATATCTGCGCGGGCGGAATGTGCCAGATAATAATCGGCCAGTTCGCCATGTTCCAACACCGCGTCGATCTGCGCCAAACCGGCCTCCGGACCATCGCACATTGCAATTGCCACGGCACGATTTAGCCGTACGACCGGCGAAGGCTGAATTTCTGCCAATCGATCGTAGAGCGCTACAATCTGCCGCCAGTCAGTGGCCGCGAGCGATTCCGCCTCCGCATGAACGGCCGCAATTGCACCCTGCAGTGTGTAGGCCCCGAAGCGGCGGGACTTCAGCGCTTTCTCCAGCAATGCCACTCCCTCCGCGATCTGCTCCCGGTTCCACAACGAACGATCCTGGTGTTCCAGCAGAATCAGCTCTCCGGTCGGCGAAGTTCTCGCGGCGCGACGGGATTCGTGTAGCAACATCAGGGCGAGCAGCCCTATGACGTCCGGCTCCGGCTGGAGTTCGGTCAGCAGCCGGCCCAGCCGAATCGCCTCGCCGGTGAGTTCGGCCCGCGTGACTTCCGCTCCCGCCGCAGCCGAGTAGCCCTCGTTAAAGACGAGATAGATGACCTGAAGCACGGCGTCCAATCGCTCCGGCAATTCCTGCGGCGTCGGCACTTCGTAACGAATCGGCGTGTCGCGAATCCTTGCCTTGGCGCGCACAATGCGCTGCGCCAGCGTCGGCGGAGTGGTGAGGAAGGCTTTGGCTATTTCTTCGGTTGTCAGCCCGCACACCTCGCGCAAGGTGAGCGCAACGCGCGCTTCCGGCGGAAGGGAAGGATGGCAGCAGGTAAAAATCAGGCGCAGCCGATCATCCTCAAGGCTATCCTCTTCATCGGACGTTTCCGCCGAACTCGATCGCGCTTCGAGATAGCGCACCAGCTCGTCTTGCGACGCATCAAATCTTGTCTGGCGACGCAGACGATCAATAGCTTTGAATCGCGCCGTCGAAATCAACCATGGCCGAGGGTTATCAGGTACTCCACTCGTCGGCCAGGCGCTCAGCGCCGCCGCAAACGCTTCGTGCATCGCCTCCTCGGCCAGATCAAAATCACCCAGCAGGCGGATCAGAGTCGCCAGGATTCGTCCCGAATCCACGCGATACAGGGAGTCGAGCAGTTCGCGTATCTGCTCGGGGGAACGCTCGGACATGATGACGACGTTAGCAAACCACCTAGCCCGAATCAATTCACCAGACGGCCGATCGATGCAAAGCGCCCAGCTCGTGACTCGACTCTGGATCGTGTCTTCTCTTCTCACAGGCATCGTGTCCAGAACCCTTTGACAACCTGCGTTGGTAGAGGTATATCCGTTCCATATCGACCGCGGGGAAGACTGCTCTCAATTCGGATCGTCTTTCCGCTAAATCTGATTTCGCTCCCGGCGGTCGTGATGTTGTAGATTCATCCGGCTCTGGGCTCGCAAGCGAGAACTCGGTGTTCCTCAAAAATTCCCGTCATCTGGGCCGCCTAGGCCCAATGGGAAGGTTTGAGCGGCGGTAAGCTGTCAATTCTTGATCGGTCAGTGCACGATCGCGCTTCGCAGTTCGAGAAATGGAATTGTCATTTCTGCCAGTAGACCGCGCAGGTCGTGGCGGGTAATTTCGGACCGACCTACTTGTCCGTAATCGCGTTGGTCTGCCGTCGATATGCCGAGGCGAGTGATTGGGGCGTTTCGTATCAGTAAAAAATGACTCTGGGCCAATCGCGATACAAGCTTCCGTCCACTTATGGCTGCGCGCCGCTAAATGAGATGGCTCAGTGTCCGGGAAGGCGAAAATGCGGATTTCGGACCTTTCCTGAATTGCCGAACTCAGAGGTGTAAGCCGCTTGTAAGTCGCTTGCATTGGAATCTGTCAACAAGGAGCGCATCAATGCGCACCCGACGAAAATTTCAGTCGTATGGATCATGCATGGCAGAACCGAAACAAGGCACGCCGGGAAGTTCATTTTGGCGCTACGCGTTTCTGATTCTGCTCCCCAGCGCAGCATTTCTGTTCACGGGGCTTGTCGGGTGTTCAGAAAAGGAAACGGCTGCGCCGCCAGCGCCGCCCGAAGTGACCGTGGCGACCGTCGTCCAACAAGACGTGCCGATTTACAACGAATGGGTCGCGCAATTGAACGGCCCGGTAAACGCCGAGATCACTCCCAAGGTACAGGGCTACCTGCTGAGGCAGGAATACCAGAACGGATTCTTCGTCAAGAAGGGCCAGCGTCTGTTCGAGCTCGATCCGCGGCAATACGAGGCAGCACTGGAGGCAGCCAAAGCGTCGGTAGCAAGGGCGGCAGCAACCCTCGCGAAGTATGAGGCCGACGTCGCGCGCGACACTCCATTGGCCGCACAAAACGCAATTCCGCAAAAGCAACTGGACAACGATACCGCCAACCGTGATGCCGCGGCCGCCGAAGTACTGGCGCAAAAGGCCAATGAGCAGAATGCGGAATTAAACCTGGCCTGGACCAACGTCAATTCACCGATTGACGGCATCGCCGGCGTGTCGAACTCCCAGATTGGCGATCTGGTCGGTACGGGCACGAAGATGACGACAGTCTCCCAGGTCAATCCGATCTGGGCCTACTTCAATATCAGCGAAAGCGCTTTCCTCGGAATCGCCTCCCGGGTGGAAGGGATCATTTCCGGCAAGGTCAGCCGGGATTCCCTCGGCCGCACGCCTATCGAATTCATTCAGGCGAACGACGCCCCTTATCCGGAAAAGGGTCGCTTCGTTTACGTCAATCGTCAGGTTGGAAGCCAGACCGGCACAATTCAAATGGCGGCCGAATTCGCCAACCCGGGCGCCGCGCTTCGTCCCGGCGGCTTTGGGCGGGTGCGGATTCAGACCGGCGTGAATCAGAACGCGTTGCTGGTTCCGCAGCGTGCCGTTATCGAGGTGCAGTCGAACTACCTGGTCGTCGTGATCGCACCGGATCACAAAGCCACGTTTCGGCCCGTGAAAATGGGAGAGCGTGTAGGCCCGAACTGGATCGTTAGCGAGGGCTTGCAGCCGGGCGAGCAGGTTGTGGCTGAAGGAATTGATCGAATACAAATGGTCGCAGCTGCAATGCCGCAACTGGCAAAGAGCGGAATTCCAGTTGTTACCAGACCCTTCACGCCGGCTCCGGCGGACGAAGGGAGCAACTGACCATGGCCAAATTCTTTATCAATCGGCCGATCGTCGCGATGGTCATTTCAATTCTGATGGTGCTGATCGGCGTGGTCACAATGCTCAGCCTGCCCACCGCGCAGTTTCCCAACATTGCGGACCCGATGATTCAGATCAAGGCCACCTACCCCGGCGCGGATGCCCAGACGATCGCCGAGTCCGTTGCAACACCCCTTGAGCAGCAGATGTCAGGCGTTACTGGCATGAACTACATGTACTCATTAAGCGCCAGCTCCGGCGGGGGAATGACGCTGTATGTGGATTTTCAGTTGGGGACCGACATTAATACCGACCAGATTCTGGCGCAGATGCGGAGCGGGCAGGCCAACTCGCAACTTCCCGCCGAGGTTACACAGCAAGGCGTGATCGTGCAGCCTGGGACGACCGCCCCTTTTATGCTGCTTGACCTCTATTCGCCCTCCGGTATTTACGACAACATTTTTCTGGCCAACTACGCAAACATCAATTTGCAGTATGCGCTCACGCGCATTTCCGGTGTCGGCCAGGTTCAGGTATTCGGCGCTGGGCCCTACGCGATGCGCATCTGGGTGAATCCGGATCGGCTGGCAAGTCTGGGGGTGACCGTCTCCGATATCTCGAATGCGGTCAAAGCTCAGAACAAGGTCAATCCCGCGGGTCAAATTGGAGGCGAGCCTGTCCCACCAGGTCAACAATTCACCTACAACGTTCGGGCGCCGGGGCGCCTGCCCACGGCTGAGGAGTTTGGCGAAATCGTCGTCCGCGCCCAGCCCGACGGATCAATTCTGCGCCTGAAAGACGTCGCGCGTGTGAGTCTCGGAGCGCAATACTATTCCCTACTCGCGCGGATGGGAACGGCAGGAGAGAACAAGCCCGCGCAGCCCGCGGCCCTCATTGCGCTCTATCTAACTCCTGGCAGCAACGCCCTACAGACCCGAGCCGCGGTCCTGAAAATGATGGAGGAGGCAAGCCGCCGGTTCCCGAGCGGCTTGGACTATAACGTCGCTCTCGACACGACACTCGCGGTCAGCGCAGGGATCCATGAAATCTACAAGACGCTGTTCGAAGCCCTGATCCTAGTCATCATCGTCGTTTACATCTTTCTCCAGGGCTGGAGAGCAACGCTCATTCCGCTGCTGGCGGTTCCAGTCTCTCTAGTCGGAACCTTCATGGTCTTTCCGCTCTTTGGGTTCTCCATTAATACCCTGTCGCTTTTCGGGCTCGTTCTTGCGATTGGACTGGTCGTTGACGACGCGATTGTTGTGGTGGAGGCAGTGGAACAACACATCGAGCACGGGCTGACACCCCACGACGCCGCCATCAAAGCTATGGAAGAAGTTTCGGGCCCTGTAATCGCGATCGCACTGATTCTCGCCGCAGTGTTCATTCCCACGGCCTTCGTTCCCGGCATCACTGGACAGCTCTATAAGCAGTTCGCCCTTACCATCGCAATTTCGGTGCTCTTCTCGGCATTCAACGCCCTCACACTCAGCCCCGCGCTTTCCGCCCTGATGCTGCGTCCCAAGAAGCCGACGCGCGGACCGCTCGGCGTTTTCTTTGGCGGGTTCAACAAGGTGTTCGGACATGCTACCGACGGGTACGTGAACGTGTGCCGGCACCTCATCCACAAGGCCGGCTTTGCGTTCCTCATACTTGCCTTGCTGACGGTTGGTGCGGGCTTATTCGGCAGGAAGATCCCGCAGAGCTTCCTCCCCGATGAAGACCAGGGATATCTTTATGGCGGTTTGCAGCTGCCCAATGCCGCCTCGCTCCAACTCTCGTCGGACGCCGCACGGGAAGTAGAAAAGATCATCATGGACACGCCCGGCGTGCAATACGTCAGTTCGGTCGTGGGATACAGCATGTTGAGTGGCGTGAATGCCACGTATAGCTCGTTCTTCTTCATTTCGCTGAAACCGTGGGAAGAGCGCAAGACTTCCGAGACCAGCTACCAAGGGATTAAAGCCCACCTGCAAAAAGCGCTCTCAAGGGTTCCGTCGGGACTCGCCTTCTCATTCCCTCCGCCGGCAATCCCGGGTGTAGGCACATCGGGTGGCGCAACTTTCATTCTTGAAGACAGGTCGGGGAGCGGCGTCGAGTTCCTCGCGAAAAATGCGCGCATATTTGGCGAAGAGGCCCGCAAGCGCCCCGAGCTGGCTGGAGTTCTAACAACTGCCCTGCTCAACGTGCCACAGGTTGGAGTAAAGGTGGACAACGCCAAGGCGATGACTCAGCAGATACCGCTGAACGATCTCTACCAGACTGTGCAGACATTCATGGGCGGTTCGCTGATTAACTTCTTCAACCGTTTTGGTCTGCAATGGCAGGTATATGTTCAGGCCGATGGCGACTACCGCACCAACGCGGAAAATCTCGGCAAGTTTCACGTCCGGAATGCATCCGGCGACATGGTTCCCTTGAGCACGCTTACCAGCACGTATCCTCGCAACGGCCCTGAGTTCCTGATGCGGTACAACCTCTTCAACTGCGTTCAGATCAATGCTTCGGCGGCTCCGGGATACAGCTCTGGTCAGGTCATGGCGGCATTAGAGGATGTCTTCCACAAGACGATGCCCAGTCAGATGGGTTTCGACTACTCGGGTATGTCTTACCAGGAGCAGAGGGCCGCGCAGGGAGTCTCGCCCGCCGTCATTTTTGGTCTGGCGTTCTTTGTCGTCTTCCTCATCATGGCGGCTCAGTATGAGAGCTGGACGCTGCCTTTCAGCGTGCTATTGGGCGTGCCGATCGCGGTGTTCGGAGCTTTCTTCGCACTTTTCTTTCGCCACCTGGAAAACAATGTGTACGCTCAGATTGGTCTGGTCATGCTCATCGGTCTGTCGGCTAAGAATGCCATCCTCATCGTTGAATTTGCCAAGATCGAGTACGACAGCGGGAAGCCGCTGATCGAAGCGACCCTGTCCGGCGCAAGACTGAGACTGCGACCCATCCTAATGACTGCCTTCGCCTTTATTTTAGGTTGCGTGCCGTTGTGGGTAGCCGCCGGCGCGGGCGCAATCTCGCGCCAGGTGCTGGGAACGGTGGTCATCGGTGGCATGCTCGCATCCTCGATCATCGCTATCTTTTTCGTGCCGGTGTCGTTTGACGTCGTAGAGCGCTTCGGCAACCTCTTTAGCAAAAAGAAAGAAGGGCCGCAACAGCCGCCGCCGGTCGGCGCTGGCCCTGACGGGGGCAGCCATGATGCGTAGGAAATCATCCATCGCCATCGTGTTGCTGTTCTGCGTGTGCGGGTGCACGGTGGGGCCGAACTACAAACGCCCCGACGTGAACGTCCCGAGCGACTATCGCGGCCTGCCGCACGGACCCTCCGGCCAATCCGGAGGTGAAGCGTTCGCCGAAATGAAGTTGGCGGCCGTTTTTCCGGACGAAGTGCTGCAGAGCCTTCTCAAGGAAGCCCTCGTCAACAACTATGACGTGCGCATTGCCGCCACGCGGGTGCTGCAGGCCGGTGCTGACCTTGGGATTACTCGCGCCAATCAGCTTCCGTCCGTGAATGTAGTCGGAGGAATCCAGAACCAACGTATGCAGCCGTTGTCAGGGAACGTGACGGCCGGCGCGGTCGCAGTGCAAGCCTCATGGATACTGGATTTCTGGGGCCAGTTTCGCCGGGCGACGGAAGCGGCGCGCGCAAATCTGCTGGCCACTCAGTACGGGGAAGGCATCGTTCGACTAACCCTGGTCTCATCGGTGGCGAACGCCTATTTTCAACTGCGTGCATTCGATTCTCAGCTCGAAATTTCAGAACGTACATTGGAGGCCGACAAGGAGATTGTGAGGATCAACACCATCAAATTCAAAGGCGGCGAGAGCGCGATCACGGATGTTCTGCAGGCCCAGCTTTTGCAAGAACAGGCCGAAGCGGAAATCATTTCACTGAAGCAGGGTATCGAACAGACCGAGAATCAAATCAGCATCCTGTTGGGTAGAAATCCTGGGCCCATTCTTCGCGGACTTACTCTGACTCAGCAGCCACACATGCCTGAAGTACCAGCTGGATTGCCGTCTGCTATTCTCGAACGAAGGCCGGATGTCCTCCAGGCCGAACAAAGTCTCGTCGCCTCCAATGCGAACGTTGGAGTGGCCAAGGCGGCTTACTTCCCTCAGTTCTCATTGACCGGCGCCTTCGGAGTGCAGAGCACTGCTTTGGAGAGTTTCCTCGGAGGAGGACTCACCACGGCAGCCTGGACGCTTGCGGGACAAGTTGCTCAACCCATTTTTGAGGGGGGGCGCATCACGGCGAATTACCACCTTGCCTGGGCTCAGCGCGATGAAGCCGAGCTGGTTTACAAGCAGACCGTACTACAGGCGCTTGGAGACGTTTCCAATGGTCTCGTTGGCTACAATCAATCCCGGCAATTTCGCATGAAGCTGGAGGAACAAACGGCCACCTACGGGGAAGCTGCGCGCCTGGCCAACGTTCGGTTTCTGGGCGGATATACCGCCTTCCTCGAAGTTCTGGTGACGGAGCAGCAATATTTCACGTCAGAAATCAACCTCGATCAGGCTTGGCTCACAGAAATTCAGAACTACGTTCAGCTTTATCAGGCGCTCGGCGGCGGTTGGCAGCAATAGAATTGCCTTCACGTGTTAGCTGACCGCGTGGACGGCGTCAGCATCTCATGATTCTCTTCCAGTCTTGCTTGTTGAGCCCGCAGCATGAATCGGAGAGGCGACCTTGCGGCAAAAAACCGCTTCTCCGCTAGCGCGAATTATCAGTACCCACCGGCAGCATTCAGGAACGTGTCAGTTTTCCCGGCTCACCGCACGATCCGCGCGCACCGCAAACCAGACGGAACGCGGCAACAGCCGATTCTCTATGCCGCCGCCGCGCTCCGCGATGCGCCCAGGTCAAAGCGATCCAGGTTCATCACTTTGCTCCACGCTGCAACGAAATCCTGCACGAACTTCGTGTGCGCGTCCGAGCTTGCGTATACTTCTGACAGCGCGCGCAGTTGTGCGTTCGACCCAAAGATCAGATCCGCCCGCGTTGCCGTCCACCGTACTTCGCCGCTCTTGCGATCGCGTCCCTCGAACGTCTTGTTCGCATCCGAGGTCGCCTTCCACGCCGTGCGCATATCCAGCAGGTTGATGAAGAAGTCGTTCGTCAACGCCTCGGGCCTCTTCGTGAACACGCCAAACTTCGTCTGCCCGAAGTTGGTATTCAGCACGCGCATTCCGCCAACCAGCACGGTGAGCTCCGGCGCCGTCAGCGTCAGCAGTTGTGCTTTATCCAGAAGTTCCACTTCGGCCGAAGCCTCGGCATTCCGGTTGAAGTAAGAGCGGAAGCCGTCCGCCACCGGCTCCAGCACCGCGAACGATTGCACGTCGGTCTGCTCCTGCGAAGCATCCGTGCGTCCTGGCGAGAATGGCACAACCACCGTGATGCCCACATTTTTCGCGGCCTGCTCCACTCCAGCGCAACCCGCCAGCACGATCAAGTCGGCCTGCGAGATCTTCTTCCCGCCAGACTGCGAGCCGTTAAACTCCGCCTGAATTTTTTCCAGCACCTTCAGCACCTTCTGCAGCTGCTCGGGCTGATTGACCTTCCAATCTTTCTGCGGCGCAAGTCTTATGCGCGCCCCATTCGCTCCCCCACGCTTGTCCGACCCACGATACGTGGACGCCGACGCCCAAGCAGTCGAGACCAGCTGCGACACCGTCAACCCCGACGCCAGAATTTTCGCTTTCAGCGCAGCCACATCCTTATCATCAACGAACGCATGATTCACCGCCGGGATCGGGTCCTGCCACAGCAGTTCTTCCTTCGGAACTTCCGGCCCCAGGTAGCGCGCCCGTGGTCCCATGTCGCGGTGCGTCAGCTTGAACCACGCCCGCGCGAACGCATCCGCCAGCAAAGCTGGATTTTCGTAGAACCGCCGCGAGATTTTTTCGTACACAGGATCGAATCGCAAAGAAAGATCGGTCGTCAGCATCGCCGGTGCGTGATGCTTCGATGAATTATGTGCATCAGGAATCGTACCCGCGCCGCCATTGCCCTTCGGCTTCCACTGATGCGCTCCGCCCGGGCTCTGCGTCAGCTCCCACTCGTACTTGAACAAGTTTTCAAAGAAATTGTTGCTCCACTTCGTCGGCGTGCTGCTCCAGGTCACTTCGAGTCCGCTCGTAATCGCGTCACCCGCGATACCTGTCGCGTAGGCGCTCGACCATCCGAGCCCCTGCTCCTCAATCGGCGAACCTTCCGGCTCTTTGCCCAAATGCGCGCCGGGCCCAGCTCCGTGTGTTTTTCCAAACGTGTGACCGCCCGCGATCAACGCGACGGTTTCTTCGTCATTCATCGCCATCCGCGCGAAAGTCTCGCGGATATCTTTCGCTGCCGCCAGAAAATCCGGCTTGCCTTCCGGCCCTTCCGGGTTCACATAAATCAGCCCCATCGTCGTCGCGCCCAGCGGATTCGCCAGGTCGCGCTCACCCGAATATCGTTTCTCCGTCCCCATCCACGTCGTTTCCAGTCCCCAGTTCACATCCAGGTCCGGTTCCCACACGTCCGGACGTCCCCCCGCAAACCCGAAAGTCTTGAACCCCATCGTTTCCAGCGCCACGTTGCCGGCCAAAATCATCAAATCAGCCCACGAAATTTTCTTGCCATATTTCTGCTTGATCGGCCACAGCAGCCGCCGCGCGCGATCCAGGTTCACGTTGTCCGGCCAGCTGTTCAATGGCGCGAATCGCTGCTGCCCCCGCCCGCCGCCTCCCCGTCCGTCACCAATCCGGTACGTCCCAGCGCTGTGCCACGCCATGCGAATAAATAGCGGCCCATAGTGGCCAAAGTCCGCCGGCCACCAGTCCTGCGAATCCGTCATCAAGGACGCCAGATCCTTCTTCAGCCCGTTGTAGTCCAGGCTCTTGAACTCTTCCGCGTAATTAAAATTCTTGCCCATCGGATCAGAAAGCGATGAGTGCTGCGCCAACAGGTTCAGATTCAGCTGGTTCGGCCACCAGTCACGGTTCGTCGGGTTTGCGGCACTGCTGTGATGGAACGGGCACTTCGCTTCGGAAGCCATGCTTGCTCTCCTTCATCCAATTAAATTCAGCCGAATCACTTCGGCAAAAAATCCGTACTGCGATTTCGACCCGGTTAAATTATCATCGAATCGGGAGATAGTTCCAATACCAAACTCCCATTTTAGGTATAGGCATACCCTATGGAATTTCATCAGCTCCGATACGTCTGCGCCATCGCCGACACTGGCAATTTTAGCCGCGCCGCCGAACGTTGCCAGGTTGCCCAGCCCTCGCTCTCGCAGCAGGTGCTAAAACTCGAAGAAGAGCTGGGCACCAAACTCTTCGATCGCCTCGGGCGCAGCATTCGCCTCACCGAAGCAGGCCGCGCCTTCATCCCTCGCGCCCGCGCGATTCTCGATCAGATGGAGGCCGCGCGCGCCACCGCCGCCGATCGCAACACAGACCTCCGCGGCAGCGTCGCCGTCGGCGTCATTCCCACTGTCGCGCCCTATCTGATTCCGGCTTACGCGGCCCATTTCGCCAAAAAATACCCCGACGCAAAACTCCGTATCGTCGAAGAAACCACTGCGGTCCTCGCAGATGGTTTGCGCGACCTCTCGCTCGATGTCGCGATCCTCGCCCTCCCGCTCCGCCACAAGGACCTCGAGTTGTTCCCCATCCGCACCGAGCCGCTCTTTGCGGCGTTAAGAAAAAACCATCCCCTTGCCTCCGCAAAAGCGCTCTCGCTGAAAGATCTCCGCGGCGAATCGTTCGTCATGCTGCGCGACGGCCACTGTTTCCGCGATCTCAGTCTAGACACCTGCACGCGCGCCCGCATCACACCCCACATTGCATTTGAAAGCGGACAGTTCAGCAGTCTGCTGGGAATGGTCGCGGCCGGCGTCGGCGTCTCGCTCGTCCCTGAAATGGCGATTGACCGCAACCTCGCCTGCCGCTACGTGCGCCTCAGCGATATTCACGCCACGCGAACCATCGTCACCGCTACACTACGCGGACGCAGCTTCAACCGCGTGCAGCAAGCCTTCGTATCCGGCATCAGAGCCAAATCCACGCCAGCCCCCGCCGAAAAATAGACTTCCGCCACTTCCTCCGCTCAAGGTTAAAGAAGCTTCGGGAATCAGCTGTGCGGCCGCAACTGAATTCTTCTGAATTTCTGGCAGTGAATGACGACGAATCGTTGCTTCCCGACTCTCGCGCCAATCAGAAGTTGCGCGATGGGACCGCAGGAGGGACCCGCACCCGCGCACGCCTGAAAAGCAGCCGGCACAGGTAGGCGAGGTACCACACAGCAAGCGCGTCCAGCACCAAACCTACGCCCGCCATAAACCGGAAGATCAGATTGACGACCGACCAGTCGCCGATCTCGTTGACGATCGCCCGAGTGTGGGGATCGCTGATCTGTGTGCAGTCGGTCGCGAGGAAACTGTGCGAGCAGTGAGGAAACACGATCCAGAACCCGTAAGTCGTCAGAGTATTAAGCACTAGCGCTAGGCCAGCCACGTGCACCAGAACCGCAACAATCGTATGCCGCCATCCCGTCAGCACATTTCTGTGCAACGCAATCAACCCGAACGTGAAGGCCAGCACCGCCAGAATCGCGACCGCGAATAACGCCCGTATCGCGACGGATTCGTTGTTCGGATGATCCCCTGTTGCCAGTTGCGCCCACTTCCTTGATTCACCAGAGTCGCGTGGCACGCCCACTCCACGCTGGTACATATCGCTCAGCTGGAGCCGCGCGTGGTAATTGCCGCCTTCGGCCGCCAGCTGATACCAATGGGCCGCCTCCGCAAAATCCTGTGGCACCCCTTTGCCGTTGTAGTACATCAGCCCAATGCGATCCTGCGCTTTCGCATTGCCCTGATCCGCCGCGCGCTGAAACCATTTCAGCGCCTCCGCATAATCAGGCCGTCGGCCGTCGGCCAGGCCTTCGTAGTAGAGAATGCCCAGCTCTACTTGAGCGTGGGCGTCTCCTTTTTCGGCGGAAGCAACCAGACGATCGAATCGAGCACTCTCGGGCGCCTGCGCACTCGTCCCAATCGCGCCTGCCGTCAGCAGAAGCACAAGGAACCAGCCGCACCACGATGAAGATGCTTGAGTAGAAAGTTTTTGCATATGCTCAGAGCGCGCAGAACAACGGCCCGATGAAATAAGTGTATATGAAGCGCGCTTCCACCGGAACGTTGCTGGTGCGGCGTGTCAACTCACCGTAAACGTCGTGCTCCGAGCGCCCGATTAACGCTGCGGGCTCAACCCGACGTGTGCCGGCCCTCTAATTCTCAATGATTGCGTAGCGATGTCGGCCCCCTCGGCTCGAGTGGGCTTTTGTTGATAGGCTCGCAGAGACGGAGCTGGAATTCGGTTCGCACGCGGGACAGCTCGGTACCGGACATGGCGTGAACGAGAACGCCGCGCACTTGGATGGGCATCCTGCTCCCTCGCGAGAGGGAGTTCGAATGACGAACCATGGTCTGAAGTTTACGATCGACGAGATCTATGGGTCGGACGGAAGCCGACCGCTAGATTACCAGCGAGCCGAAGTCATCAAGGCCGGCAACAGAGATCTCCCAGGAAGCGGGAGAAAGAACTCTTTTAAGTGAGTGGATAAGTCTGCTCAAAAAGTGTTTGACAGGGCCGACATTGTTACAGATGTCTGGTGAGGCGCGTGATCTCAATGGGTTGAGGCGACACTAAGGTAGAACCCGCCTGGCACTGAAAACAAAAGCTAAGATCCCTTGCCCGGGGTTAGAGCAGCGGAAACGTTTCTCTGGCTTGTTTTTCGCCGAGCGCAGCCCAAACAGATGGTTCTCCCGCGGAAGCATTGTCCGATCGACGCATTGGATGGTGTTGCATCGACCGGTTGAGCTGGAAGCTCTAAGCGGAAACTGGCCCTGGACCACTCGCTACAATCCCTTGTCACACCCGCTTCCAATTGCATACAATCGCCAGCTACCAATTTTAATTCTGTAATTTCTGTTCTTCCTGGGGGAACTGCATGGGCCGACGCATCGCCGCAAAAATCACCGGAGTGGCTGGATACGTTCCGCCGCGCGTGGTCACCAATTTGGACCTGGAAAAACGAGTGGACACCAGCGACGAATGGATTCGCACCCGCACCGGAATTCGCGAGCGGCATTACGCCGACCCCGGCGTCGCATCCTCTCATCTGGGCGCGGAAGCGGCGCGCAAAGTTCTTGCCGCCCGCAGCGTCAGCCCCGACGAAATCGGCCTGATCATCGTCGCCACCGTCACTCCCGACATGCTTTTTCCCGCCACCGCCTGCTTGATTCAGGATCATATCGGCGCGAAAAATGCCTGGGGCTTCGATCTCTCCGCCGCGTGCTCCGGTTTTCTCTACGCCCTCACGGTCGGCGCGCAATTTGTCGCCAGCGGCGCGCACAAAAAAGTCCTCGTCATCGGCAGTGACGTCATGACTTCCATCCTCGATTACACCGACCGCGCCACCTGCGTCCTGTTCGGTGATGGCGCCGGTGCAGTCCTCCTGGAAGCCGCCGCATCCGATTCCGAAGGCATCCTCGATTTCGTGCACGATGTGGATGGTTCCGGCGGCTGCAACCTCTATATGCCCGGCGGCGGCTCGCTCCATCCCGCCTCGCAGCAGACCATCGACAACCGCATGCACTTCGTCCATCAGGAAGGCGCGCAAGTTTTCAAATACGCGGTGCGCCGCATGAGCGAACTCGCCGTCGAAATTCTCGAGCGCAACGGACTAACCAGCAAAGATCTAGCACTGGTCGTGCCTCATCAGGCCAATCTGCGCATCATTCGTGGAATGCAGGAACGTCTCGGCGTGGACGACTCAAAAGTTCTCGTCAACATAGATCGCTTCGGTAACACCACCGGCGGCACCATCCCCCTCGGCATGATGGACGCCGTGGAACAAAAGCGGCTCCGCAAAGGCGACCTCGTCCTGCTAATCGCCGTAGGCGCCGGCTACACCACCGGCGCAGTCTTGATGCGTTGGGCGTATTGATCCATTGCGGCGGAACTTTTCGCGTTGTCACACACGAGCGCCGTTTTTGAACTTGCGCTACGACTCCGCGAACCGCATCAATGCCCGATGATCACCAGCACCGGATTCGCATCGCCCGGAGTAATCGTGATCATCACCATTTTCGTCGGCGACACAATATAAAACGCCCCAGTGAAAGCAGCCGGCTGCGTCAATGTAACCGTCCCGCTGCCATCTGTCGCGCCCGTGCTGGAAAGCACGTACGTCCCCGCCACAGCTTCCGCAGCCGTATTCGCCGACGATGTGCTTACATCCTGCACGCCGACAATGGTCGCAGGCGTCACCGATCCGTTAAACGTCAGGTATCCCGAAAAATTCTGATTCGCGCTCGTCGGCGGAGCCGTGGTTCCCTCCACCAGCGTTCCATTAATGCTCGCCTTCGTGAACGAACTCAGCGTCTGCGGATCCAAATGTCCGGAAATCGGCCCGCCGCTCAGCATGCTCACCACAAACGCTTCATTGCCGCTCACTAAGTAGAAAACAGGATCAAACACTCCGTTGACCGTGAAGCCCGAAGTATCCACGCGCCCAAACTGGTCAATGGCGTAGGTCACATTTTGCGCCGGCAGG
The DNA here is from genome assembly GCA_963790855.1 of uncultured Acidobacteriota bacterium. Taxonomy (GTDB): domain Bacteria; phylum Acidobacteriota; class Terriglobia; order Acidiferrales; family UBA7541; genus Palsa-295. Next base: position 71,908 of record CAWBPZ010000010.1, on the reverse strand, counting down.
TTGCTGGCTGTTCCCGCTTCGTTGTCTGTGAGCGCAAACGAGAAGTTGGCCCCTGACGGCACGATTTGCATCACCGCGACGTACGGCTGATAGCTTCCCGACAGCACTTGCCCGCTCACTCCACCAGCCATCGCTCCATTTATCGCACCGGCGAAGAACGGCTGTCCAAATTGTTGTTTCATGTCAACGAGCGTCACATACGGAGAGGTCGGACTGTTCGAATCCGTCTCGATCAGGAACGCCTCGTTGAAAGAAATCGGATACACGTCATAATTCATATCCGCCAGACCAGTCGTCGAAAGCGCCATGGTGCAGTGCGTCGAATCTGGTCCCGATTGGTAAGTGCCAGACACCGTGTTCCCGCCGCCGCCGAACTGCGTATTGTTCGGCGCGTTCGAATCCATTTCACCGCTTCCTAGGCTTCCCTGCGTCGCCGGCGAAGTCGGTGGTGTGGCCGTAAACGTTCCAGCAAATGCCACCGGCCCTGCTCCACCGGTAGCATTCGAACTCGCAGAACCCGCGCCGCCGAATGCAAATGTTCCGGAATAAGTGTTCGTGCCCGTTCCCGTCACCACGCATGTGGAAACGCTTTGTGCCTCAAGCCGTCCCGATCCGCGCGTCACGATCGGCGCAGCGTCGAACTCGATCAGCCGCCCATGTCCAGACCCGCCCGTATCAATCGCGAATGCAAAAGTCGGCGATCCCGTCACACTCGTCAACGTGATCGTCCCGCGTCCATCCTGTCCCAGCGTGTACGTCCCACTGATGTTCTTGTAAAGCGTGTTTCCTTGCTGCGTCGTGAAATCCGCTTCGCCCGGCGTGATATTGCCGGCCCCGTCCGCGGTAAACGACCCGGCGGCCGCGACGAATCCCGAAGCATTGTAACCGCTGAAGCTGAATGCATACGGTCCTTGAAGTAGCGTCAAATCCTGCACCGGATTCACCACCAGCGTGTATGTGCTCGTGATTACCGCCGGAGGAGTTCCCATGTCCGTCACGCTGATGCCGAAGCTGTAATTCCCCAGAGCCGTCGGCGTACCCTCCAGATCTCCGTTCGTCAGCGTCAAGCCCGGCGGTAAAGTCGAGCCATTCGCCACCGAGAATGTATATGGCGATGTCCCGCCCGTCGCCGCGAATTGCACTCCCACATAAGGCACGTTCACAGTCCCGGCCGGCAGCGGGGAAGTCGTCGTCAACGCCAAACTGCTCACCACAATCTGGAATGGCACAGACGTATCCGACGCCCCGTCCGCATCCGTCACCGTAATCGTAACCGTGGACACGCCCGGCGTCGTAGCCTTCCCGGTAATATTCACCGTGCCGGTCGTGCTCTTGCCCAATGCCAATCCCGGCGGCAGCGTCCCCGAGGACAACTTCCACGCCAGCGGCGGCACTCCACCCGTCGCCGTCACCGAAGCGCTGTAAGGAGCGTTCAATGTCGCATCCGGCAGCGATGTCGTCGTAATCACCGGCGGCGGCTCAACCTTCACCGTCAGCGTCGCCGACGACTTCGGAAAATCCACCGACGTCGCCGTAATCGTCACAATCGTTTCAGCCGTCACCGGTCCCGGCGCCACATAGCTCGCCGTCGTCGAACTCAGCTGCGTCAGCGTTCCCGATCCCACCGCCGCCGGCAGCAACGTAAACGTCACCCCTCCATTCAGCTGCGTATCATTCAACACGCTCGCGCTGATCAACGGAATCGTTCCGCCCTGCTCCAGGTACATCGTTCCGCTGGGAGTAATGGTCACCTTATTGAACGTGGACGGTTTGCCGGAGCAGGCGCTGAACTGGAATAGGCACAAGAGTATGAATGCAAGCAAACTAGAAACTTTGGCGCGGCTCTTCATGGCGCCTCCTTCGGTCGGCACACACGTCTTCACTGTAGGAATCACCCACATTATTTAGGCACGAAAACCCGCGCATCCGATGCGAAATACCCGCCCTGAATGGCGTATCAGGTAACTGGCAGGAAGGACAGAACGGATGGGAAACAGCTACGCGCAGGTGTGACAGTGTGCGAAAGAGGGCATTGTACGAGGACTAGTAAGACCGAACTTCAGCCGCCAGCACTTGGTTGCTGCGCAGACGTTGCGCCAACATCGCGGCGGTATACTGCGTGCAAAGAGTCATCTCGCGGTCGGTCCAGCCCCCGAAGCCATCCGCGCCCGGTGCCACAATCAAGTCGCCCAGCCGGTTCATAGCCTTCAGGAAGCTGTAATAAACCCGCACAGTTCGCAGGTTCACGCGCCCCTTCTTCAAATCGGGGCAAAGTCCCTGCAAACTGGCGACATCAGCAAAGTCTTTCCCATTCAGCAGGTTACGAGACATCTCCGCAGTCACTTCTGCCTGGTCACCGATCGGCTCGGTGGCGATCGTCCGCAGCAGTCCAGCGCGCCAACTGAACACGGCGAACTGAACCATCGCGGCGAAGCAGATCACGAGAATGAAGGCTGAGATAAACATGTTCGACCTCACCCAGTTTGCCCCTCCCCGTCGCCAGCCACAATAGGCCGTCAGTACCAAACGATGTAACCCCTCCTGTGCAAATCCGTATAGCTCCGTCGAATCGAATCTCCCAGGTTGTCCCCCGCCGCATTCACTGATACCTTGTCCGGCGCAAGATCATCGTAGCGTCGGCCTGCCGGAAGGCAGGCGCCTCGCCGACTCTTCGGAGTTGCAGTTGATTTTGGTTTTGTCGGGGCGGGTCTTAGACCCGCCCGCGCAACAAGCAGGCCAATTCGTCGAACCCAGGAGCAACCCAAAATGCCAGCAACCGCAAAATCTCGCATCGCCCTCTTAGCTGCACTAGCCATCCTAATCTGCGCAACCGCAGCCGCGACCTCGCGCTCTTCCATCGCCTCCCCCGCCAATCCCTCCGACGAGGCCGCCATCCGCGTCGTCCTCGACATGCAAACCGCCGCCTGGAATCGCGGCGACATTGACACCTTCATGACAAGCTACTGGAAATCAGAGCAGACAGAATTCGTCGGCGCCAGCGGCATCGCCCGCGGCTGGCAAGCGGTCCTCGATCGCTACCACCACTCCTATCCCGATCGCAAATCCATGGGCACTGTCTCCTTCTCCGATCTCGAAATTCACCTCACCTGCGCCGATGCCGCCTACGTCGTCGGCAAATTCCATCTCGTCCGCGAAGCCGACCAACCCTCCGGCGTCTTCTCCCTCGACTTCCGCAAATTCCCCGAAGGCTGGCGCATCGTCCTCGACCACACCACAGCATTCCCCACCGCCGCCGTCGTCCCAGCGACGTCACACTAGACGGTAGTCGCCGCACTCCGCATTGGTAGGGGCGCGGCATGCCGTGCCCGTCCGCGCCACGCCTCTCGAATATCGACGAGGGCACCGCTTGCGAACCGCGCCACAGCCCGATTCATCCTGAGATCCCGCAGTGCGGAATCAAAGGGCCACGATTTCAGCCATGCTGCGGTTTCGCCTTTGCTCTTTAACTCTTAACTGTCAACTGTCAACTCCGCCTTTCCCTGCAGTAAATCAAATTCCTCAACCCGTATTCCCCCGAACCCCCATTTCAGCGATAATAAACCCCACACATCGCGACCCATCCCCCTCGCGATCAAGGAGCCAGCAATTGCGCGCAGCCATCACCGGCGGGGCAGGCTTTCTCGGTTCGCATCTCTGCGAACTGCTACTCGAAAAAGGCTGGGAAGTTCTCTGCCTCGACAATCTCGTCACTGGCAGCGACTCCAACGTCGCCCATCTATTGCCGCATCCCAAATTCCGCTTCGCGCGCCAGGACGTCTCGCGCTACATCGAAGTTCCCGGCCCGCTCGACGCCGTCCTCCATTTCGCCTCACCCGCCAGCCCGCCGGATTATCTGAAGTATCCAATCCAAACTCTAAAAGTCGGCGCCCTGGGCACGCACAATTCCCTAGGCCTCGCGATGGCCAAAAACGCGCGCTACCTCCTCGCCTCCACTTCCGAATGTTACGGCGACCCGCAAGTCAGCCCGCAGCCGGAAAGTTACTGGGGCCACGTAAATCCCGTCGGTCCCCGCGGCGTTTACGACGAATCCAAGCGCTACGCCGAAGCCATGACCATGGCGTATCACCGCTATCACGGCCTCGATACCCGCATCGTGCGTATCTTTAATACCTACGGCCCGCGCATGCGCCTCAACGACGGCCGCGCTCTCCCCAATTTTCTCTACCAGGCCCTGGTCGGCGAACCCATCACCGTCTACGGCGATGGCAAACAAACGCGCAGCTTCTGCTACGTCTCCGACCTGCTGGCCGGAATCTACAAGCTCCTCGAATCAAACGAGCACGAGCCCACCAACATCGGCAACCCCCAGGAAATTACCATCCTGGAATTTGCCGAACGCGTCCGCAAACTGGTCGGCGTCACCACGCCGATCGTCTTCCACCCGCTCCCGCAAGATGATCCCAAACAGCGCTGCCCCGACATCACCAAAGCCAAACGCATCCTGAATTGGGAACCCAAGGTACCCCTGGAAGAAGGCCTGCAACGCACCTACGAATATTTCCGCGAAAAAGTAGCCCAATCCGCCCCCGCAAAATAATTCGCACACCGACGGATGTTCGCAGGGGCACGGCATGCCGTGCAAATCGCGGAGCGATTTGTTCAATGCTAACGGGTGTCGATCCTGAGCGGAGCGAAGGATCTTTCTTCGCTTTTTCCGCGCCGGACCGCCGCGACAGCGACGCCGCTCTTGCCTTAGTAGCGCCGGCGTCCCGCCGGCTCAGTTTCCGTTGATCTTGAATTCCTGCGGGTGAGTCTGGTACCCACCCCGCTCCTATCAACAAGCACTGCGCCAAGGAATTGAAGTTCTGATGTTCGCTGTGGTAGAAACAAGTCAATCTTCAATGTTGTCGAGCAACGAGCCGAGTTTTTAAGAGCATCTCCGGGACCTTGGGAGCGTGCGTATGAAGATTTCCAAGTCGGATCTCACCCGGGCCGCCACCGAAGGCGTTATCACCGCTGAGCAGGCGGAGCGATTGTGGACTGCGCTGGAGCGCGATCCGAGCGTGGCAGCGTCGAAATTCGACATCGCCAATGTCGCTTACTATTTCGGTGCGCTCGTGGTGATGTCCGCTCTCGGCTGGTTAATGAATCTGGGATGGGAGCGATTCGGTGGGACCGGAATTTTTTTGATTGCGACGCTCTATGCGATTCTGTTCATCCTCGCGGGACGAACTCTTTGGTACAAAGAAAACCTCAGGATTCCTGGCGGCTTGCTTTTCACTTTGGCCGTCTGGATGACGCCGCTCGCAATCTATGGTCTCGAGCGAATGACGGGTGTTTGGCCGCAGGGCGCGCCCGACAGCTTTCAGAGCTTTAACATCTGGATAAAGGGAAGCTGGATTATGATGGAAGCAGGAACCATCCTTGCGGGCCTGATTGCTTTAAAATTCATCCGCTTTCCTTTTCTCACATTCCCCATCGCATTTTCTCTCTGGTACATGTCGATGGACTTGACTCCGCTCTTGGTCGGGAGACCAGATTTCACCTGGCATGAACGACTTCGGGTGTCCCTCTGTTTTGGCCTCCTGGTCTTGATCCTAACGTATGCCATCGACCGCAGAACGAAGGACGATTACGCGTTTTGGGGCTACCTGTTTGGCCTCGCGGCTTTCTGGGGCGGTCTGTCTTTGATGGACAGCAACAGTGAATGGAACAAGTTTCTGTACTGCGTGATTAATATCGGTCTGATTTTTCTCGCGGTCTTTCTTCAGAGGCGCGTATTCGTGGTCTTTGGTGCGTGCGGCGTCTTCGGGTACCTGGGTCACCTATCTTACTCAGTCTTCAAGGACTCGTTCCTGTTCCCGCTCGTATTGAGCTTTCTGGGACTCGTCGTGATTTTCCTAGGAGTCCAATATCAACGTCACCGCAATGAAATCGAGTCCGCAATTCTAAATCTGATTCCGATCGGTATTCGGCGCCTCCGTCCAGTTGAACGCTAGTTCCGTACGGCTGGTCCCGATCCGAAAATCAATCCGGCCTTCCCATCGAATAATACTCAAACCCATGCCCCTTCATCTCTCTCGCCGAAAGCAAATTCCGCCCGTCCAAAATCAAAGGCCGCACCATCGTTTCATGCACGCGTTTCCAATCCAACTCGCGAAATTGCCCCCACTCCGTCGCGATCAACAAAGCCTCCGCGCCCTCTGCCGCCTCGTACTCCGTCTTGCCATACTGAATCTCCGGCAACACCGGCCGCGCCTTGTCCATCGCCTCCGGATCGTACGCGCGCACAATCGCGCCCTCCTTCGACAACTCGTGAATCAAATCAATCGCAGGCGCAAAACGAACGTCATCCGTATTCGGCTTGAAAGCCAACCCCAGCACGCCGATCTGCTTGCCCTTCACCACCCACAACGCCCGCCGAATTTTCTCCATGAAACGATCAATGCGCCGCTTGTTGATATTCTCCGCTTCCTTCAACATCGAAAAATCCACGCCGGACTTTTCCGCCAGATGCACGAACGCCTGTAAATCTTTCGGCAAACAGAATCCGCCAAACCCAATCCCCGCATTGAAAAAACTCCGTCCAATCCGCGGATCCATTCCCACAGCCCGCACCACCTCTTCAATATCCGCGCCCAATTTCTCCGCCAGATCGGCCACCATATTCGCGTAAGAAATCTTTACTGCCAAAAACGAATTCGAAGCGTGCTTGATCAGCTCCGCGCTGTTGATCGTCGTAACCAGCCAAGCCGGCAACGGCACGTCCGGGCATTTCCCGGAATGCACAGGACAACTAAACCTCCGCTCCAGCACCGGCCGGTAAATTTCCTGCAGCTGCTTTTCGGCCACTTCGTCCTCGACTCCCACCACGATCCGGTCGGGATGCAAAAAATCCCCCACCGCCGTTCCTTCCCGCAAGAATTCCGGATTCGACGCCACACGAAAAGCCACCCCTGACTTGCGCCCGTACACCGCCAGCGCGCGCTTCAATTCCTGCCCCGTTTGCGCCGGCACGGTGCTTTTTTCGATCACCAGTTTCGGCGTGCGCGCTTCCGTCGCCACCACCCGCGCCACGTGATCAATCGCGCTCAGGTCCGCGCTCCCGTTCGGCAGCGGCGGCGTCCCCACGCAAATAAAAATAGCGTCGCCAAACCGAATCGTTTCCGCCGCATCGGAACGAAAATTCAGCCGCCCGTCTTTGCGCGCCCCGGCAATCACCAAATCCAGCCCCGGCTCGTAAATCGGCAACCGCCCAGATTCCAGCGTCTTCAATTTCTCCGCGTCGCTGTCGGTGCACACCACTTCGTGACCCAATCCGGCCAAACATCCGCCCGTCACCAAGCCGACGTAACCTGCGCCAATCACCGAAATCTTCAAGTTCGGCCCCCCCTGCAAAAACCGCTCACAACCCTGCCAAGAATGTCATCCACGCTCGCCGCCCGCCCATTGTAGATGCGGCCGCAGTGGCTTTTCTGCATCACTTGGTCAGCTTCGCGCGCTCGTGATATTGCCAGCCATCGCATATTCTCTGCGCTCTAGCGCCGTAGGCGCGGCATGAGTTAGCCCAGCCCGGAAGGGCTGGGAACCGTCATGAAAAAATCCCGAGCGCCGTAGGTGCGACACAAGCCTCACACGACCAAAAATTCATACCACTCCAATTCGCTACGCTCCTACTGCAGATGCGGCTTCACCGGCAGCCCCGCCCACACATTCAGCAATCCCATGGATTCGCGTGCCACCGCCGACACATCCGCCGTGGTCCGCCACCAATGGTCCGCATCAAACGGATCCCCCCACGCCGCCCGCACGATCACCCGTGGATCATCTCCCACCAATTTTCTCCACAGCGCCTTCACACGCCGCGTATGCTGCGGCGAAGTAACAATAATCACCGAATGCTTTCCCTCGCGCCGCATGTCCCGCGAAATCTCCACTACCTCGTCCTGCGTGTTAACAATCGTGTCCGGAAAAATTCGTATCGCGCTCTCCGGCACGCCCTGCTGCATCAAAATCTCCCGGTTGTACTCTTCCTCGCCTACAAAATCGATTCCCAGCGCCGCCATTTCCTCCTGCGGACCTTCCGGCCGGCTCACCCACACAGCCGGAGCGTCACCCGATTTGTATACGCTCGCCGCAGCCTCCGCGCGAGACGGCAATCCACCGCTCAGCACCACGATCACATCAGCCTTACAGAGCGCATCTTCGCGCACCAGCCAGTGACCCACATTGCGAAACACCAGCACCCCAACCACCACCAGCAACGCCAGAATCGCCAGGACAAAAATCCCTCGCCGCCGACGGCGCCCAGAAACGCGCAGCGAGGAATTATCGGTATCAGTCATCGCGTTCTACCGCTTCTCCAAAAGAAAATTCCCAGCGACCAAGGCATCCGCCCCCGAACAAAAATAACTCCGCACCGCATCCCGCGGCGTCACCACCAACGGCTCGCCAAATAAATTAAATGACGTATTCACCAAAATCGGCGCCGGAGCATTCTGACCTGCGCGATTCAGCAATTTCCAGAAAAGCGGATTGTCCTCTGCGTGCACCACATGCAAGCGCACCAAATTGTCCTGCAACAAAAATCCCGGCGGCAGCGGCGCCAGCATTTTCCGGCCAGCCTCATTGGCCTTTGCCATCGTCGTCAGGAATCGCCCGTTCGCCGTACACTCGAAATATTCCGCGCAACGCTCCTCGGGAATCGCCAGCGCAAACGGCCGGAACGATTCGCGATGCTTCACATAATCGTTCAGATTTTCCTTGGCATAAGGCGCCCACGGCGACGCCAGCAAGCTCCGATTCCCCAGCGCCCGCGGCCCGAATTCCGCCGCCCCCTGAAACCACGCCACGATTTTCCCCGCTTGCAGCAAACGCAGCGCTTCGCCCAGCTTCCGCTCGTCCGAATCGCACCAATGATACGCGGCCTTGCAATTCTCCAGCACTTTCTTGATTTCCGCGTTGCCATACGTCGGCCCCCAGTAGGGCCCCGGCTTGGCCGCCATCCGCGCGCGCCCTAACTCCTGATGCCAAACTAGCCACGCCGCACCCAGGGCCGTTCCCTCATTTCCCGCGGCAGGCTGCACAAACACATTTTCAAATCCCGCACGCGCCTCAATCGCCGCCACTAGCAACGGATTCAAAAATAATCCGCCCGCCAGGCACAGCGACCGTTCCTTGTGTTCTTCGCGCAACGCCGCTAGCCATTCGCACAAAATAATCTCGCAAGCCAGCTGCAACCCAGCCGCGATCTTCGCGCGCAACGGCTCCGGCACGTGCGTTTCCGGCGCATCCTCCACCGGCTCGTGCGCAATGCCCGCCCGCCGATAAAACTCATGCGTAAACGAAAGCTCTCCCGCATATTCATGCCGGAAATATTTTGCGTTCAGATGCGCGGCTCCACGCGGTTCGCGCCGCAGCATCTCCAATAATAATTCCGTGAACTCCGCAGCACCCGCCGCTGCCGCCGCTCCACCTGCCCCGCCGCCATCGCCATAAATACTCAACCACTGCGTCTTGTGCTCATCCGCATGTGGACGAAATCCCAAAAGCTTCGTCACCTGCGAATACACCCAAGCCAGGGAATGCGGCAAAGCAAGAGACGAAACCTCGCGCAACCCGGTCCCTTCGCCGATCCCCACCAAACCCGCGCGCCCGTCGCCCTTCTCGTCCAGCGATACCACCAGCGCCCGCTCAAACGCCGACGCATAGAACGCGCTAGCCCCGTGGCACAAATGATGGTCGAGCGAATGGACCCGCCCTTCCGGTGCCCCAGCCATCTGCCGCACAATGCGCGCATTATTCAACTCGCGCCCGAGTTCGCCCGATGCCTTGTTTACGAAATATCCGCTGGAAACCGGAGCGACCGGGGCCAAGCGCGCGCGAAACGCAGCCTGCCTCTGCCAAGCTCGCCAAGGACGGCTGGCAATTGCCACATGCGCCACCTCGCGCCAACTAATCCCCGCGCGCTCCAGACAATATCGAATCGCCTCGCGCGGAATCCCTTCGATCGCCCGCGAACGCGCCAGCTTGCTCTCCTCCATCGCCGCCACAATCCCGGAATCTCCCAGCAGTGCCGCCGCGGAATCGTGTCCCATCGCGGACAATCCCAGAATGTACATGCTAGAAGCCTTCACTCAATAAAATCGCGGCGGAAATATTCAGAACACAAGGAAGAAAATCACAGGGAAGAAAAACGCGCAGAAGAAATCGCCACAAAAAACTCACGAGAGCAAAAAGCGCCGCCACACGACCCTACGCGCGCAACCTGCGCGACGAACGCAACGATCGCCCGTGAGTCAGCAACCCACGCAGCCCCATCAAAATCAATCGCGGCTGGCTCAAACCAACGCGCCACAAAATCTTCCAAGCCTCATCGCGCGAATATTCACTCAACGACTGCTTCGCCGGATCATTCAGCAAATCCACCAACCGGCTGTAATCATCCTGCTGAAATTCATGCAGCGAGCGTCGCAGCCACAAATGCAAATCCAGCTCGCGCCGCAATTTCCGCAACGCGCCACTGGACCCGCCATTCAAAATCGCCTCCGCCACTCCCAAGGCGCCACGAAATCCCGTGACAATCCCACCGACGGTCGTCACCTTCACCTGCGCCGCCGCATCCCCCACCAAATAAACTGACCCATCCCCCACCCGCCGCCGCACCGGCACCCACCCCGTATAAACTGGAATCCGCGCCCCCTGAAATTCCACCGGCGCCAACCCGCGCTTCTCCAAAAAATTTTCCAGCAACTTCCGCGTCTCCGGCCCCGTCTCGCCAATCAATCCCAAAGCCCCGCGCGTCGGCGATTCCGGAATCAGCCAATAAAAATAAGGCGTGTCCTGCGGCACGAACCACACGCGCGCGGTATCCGCCGCCATATCTTTCGGCAGCGGCACAATCGCCTGCACCAGCGGCGCGGTTTCCAGCGGCGACCATCCCGCCGCCCGCGCCACCCGGCTAGCCGCTCCATCGCCGCCAATAATCGTGTCCGCGTGAATTTCCTCGCGGCTTCCGTCCGTGCAACGTTCCACTTCCAGCACCAGCCCGCGCCCATTCGAATGCAACGCGTGGAATCGGCGCCCCAGCTCCAGCCCCGCGCCCGCCCGCCGCGCCTCTTCCGCCAGCCCTTGTATCAACGCGCGCCGCTCAATTATCAAATCCGGCTGCTTCAATTCAAACGTCGCCGACCGCCCATCCGTAAAAAGTTCAAACCGCCGAATCTCGTTGACGATGCATCCTTCCGCCGCGCGCCCCAGCAAAGTCCGCATCCGGTTCGTCACGATCAACGTGCGCTCCGCCGGCTCCAGCGTCTCGATCCGCTCGAACACGCGCACTCCCACGCCCTGCCGCGCCAGCACCGACGCCGTCAGCAGCCCGGCCGCCGATCCGCCTACCACCGCTACGTTCTTGCGCGCGTTCGCGCCGGCAGACCCTCGCGCAATGCCGCCGCTAGCTGCGTCCGCCTGATTTTTGGGCGTGGATGTATTTTTTGTTCCGCGTGAATCGAGCGCCATGTTGTGCGTGTGCACTCAGCCTTATGAGCAAATGGGATCGCCAATCATAGGAACGCAAATAATCTGCCGCCGCGAAGCTCCGTGCAACGCCCAACGCAATCCGCGCGCCACCCTGAATTCTCTCCACCCACCCAACCGGCCTAGAAGTATATCCCACCATCCGACGCGCGCCAAAGCGCAACACGCCATCCCGTCCAGCCGCGCCCAACTTTCGCCCACCGCGGCGAAACTCTCTCCACCCTTCACACGCGCCACGCGTGCTCCGCGCCAAACGCGCTCCGCTCGGTTGTCGCGCCGCAGCCGTCCATTCCAAATTCTTCGTGGGGGCGGGTCTCAGACCCGCCCTCTGCCACGCGTCGTCATCGTGAGCGTAGCGAAGGATCTCTCTTCGCCTCTGTCTCTGCTCGCCGCTCGCCTTCGCTCCCTGTCGCAATCCTGCCCGCCGCAACCAAGTACTACACAGAACACCCGATGTGCATTCCCCCGCGTCCTTCATAAACTAGAAATCGCAGTCGCGCCTGGTTTGCTTTCGTAGCGGCGCAATTTAGTGCGCCATCGGTCGCGACGCGACATAAACTCAACCGGAGCCCGCCAACCAATGCCGCCAGTTCGCATCCTCATCGCCGACGACAGCCCCACCGTACGCGCCGGCCTGAAACTCCTCCTGCAATATCACGAGGACTGGATCGTCTGCGGTGAAGCGGAAAACGGCCAGGACGCCGTGAAACAAGCCGCCGCCCTCCAGCCCGACGTCATCCTCCTCGACATCTCCATGCCCGCCATGGACGGCCTCTCCGCCGCAGAAATCATCCGCCGCGATTCCCCCAACGCAGAAATTCTCATCGTCACCCACTTCGAATCCCTCGACCTCGCCCGCTACGCCGCACAGACCGGCGTCCGCGCCTACATCTCCAAATCCCGCATCGCCACCGACCTGGAAAAAGCCATCGAAGCCGCCTCCCGCCACCAATCGCCATAACCCCGCACTCGCGTGCACTTATTGTGCAGAGTTTTGCAGCTGCGGTTCCGCTCGTCCACGCTATCCCATCGTCTCCGGTCGCTTCCTCCCAAGCTTAAAGTGCACAGGGATAAAGATTTAGTTCTCCGTGCTGATTCCGTTTCGCTTCGCACTTCAGAACGGCACGATGCGTGCTGCATCCCCGGACAGCCACTATACCTTTGCGTTGTTGCCAACCATGGAGGACACATGAGGTTCAAAACTCTCGCCGCGATTCTCCTCGTAGTCTTTCTCTCCACCGCTCTAACTGCTAGGGCCGGCGCCGTCGCGCCAAAATCAAAATCCGATTTCGGTCCGACTGGACTTATAGACGTCGGCTCGTCGGAATCGTCGGGTGGCGCAACTCTGCAGCTCGTGTGTCAAAGCAGCACGGGATGCTTGACTTCTCCTACGGACGGCGACTTTCTGGAGGTCTCAGTCCCGAATGGCTTCACGCCCGGCGAGTTGCTTGACATCACCGGAGTCGATACCACTCAGCCAGTCTGGCTGGATTGCGACGATAGCTTTATTGGATCATGCTCAGGCGGCTTGCTGTCCGGGCCTCAGTCGACCTGCGTGACTTCCATAGGCGGCACTGCCGTCAGTTCCAGCACGTATCAAGTCGCGATCGCCTCCTGCTCGTTGAACTCACCAAATACCTTCATGGTTCTTGTGCTGGGCCTTTCCAGCCCACTGAGTTCCATTCCTTCATCCATAACGGTTTCGCCCGCGACTGTTCCGAGTCCTGAACCCGCTTCCTGGATGCTATTTGCGATCGGTGTCCTGGCGCTGCTCCTCAAGCGGCGCGTCGCGCCGGGGACTTCGCTCGCCAGCTAACTTCCTGCTGCAGCAACGAAGCCAGCTCGACCGCTGCATTCCGAATCATAGGGGCTGCCCGCTCGATTAATGGGGCAGCTCCTTCTGTTTCGCTCGAGCCTCCGCCGCAATCTGCAGATACCCTTTCGCCCGCGCGTCATTTTCCACCGCAAGCAATTTCGAGCGTGCCGCCGACGGGTTGGACGCCGCTTCCACCTCCGCTTGGGCCAGCTCGATTTGCAACCGCCAGCCGGCTAGTTCCATCCGTTCGGCTTCCACGGCGCTCGTCGCCAATTCCTTCTGCGCTTCCGCCACGTTGCCCTCTCGCGCTTTCAGCCGTGCGTCAGTTACCTCCAATTCCAAATGAATCGTTCGGTCCCGCGGTGCGAGAGCCAAGCCGCGATCCGTCTCCGCCCGGGCCTCGGCCGATTTCCCTTCTTGCAGTAGTGCGCGAGCCAGCGTGTTTCGCGCGTCCGCTTCGTTATCAACCAATTTCTCCGCCGCGAATTCCTCGGCTGCTTGTCTGGAAAGCGTGTCCGCTTGCGCCGCGTGGCCTTGTGCTATCTCCAGGCCCGCCAGTTCGGCCCGGCTCGTGGCAATCGCCGACGGCGCATTCTGTTCGGTTGATAGTTTCAGCGATTCTTCGTACCGCTCTCGGGCCTCATCCACATCACCCTTCGCCAGCAGAACATCTCCCAACATATCCAATCCGTTCGCACGGTCACTTTGCACACCAATTTCCTTCTGCAGATCGATCGCCTGCTGCAGATTGTTCTGTGCATCGCTCAGATGCCCCCGCACCATTTGGATATAACCAACACTCTCCAGGGCCATCGCCATCCCGCGCTTATCATCAATCTCCCGCGCGGTTTCTAGCGCCTGCTGATAGAGAGCCGCGGCTCCGCTGAAATCGCCATCTGCATATAGGTCTGCTGCCAGATTGTTCTGCAGCTTGATCAGCGCCGGCTTGTCTCCGATCGCTCGCGCCGCCCGCAGCGCTTCATCGTACTCTTCGCGCGCCTCTTTCGCGTTTCCCTGCGCGTCAACCAGATCCGCCAGATTCTGCAGCGCTCCGATGATGTCCTTCTGCGAGCCGATCTTTCGCGCCGTGTCCAGGATCTGCCGCCGCATGTCCAGCGCTTCGCGTGTTTTTCCTTCCGCTTCCAGGATGTTTGCCAGCCCCGTCATGCTTCGCGCTTTCATTTCCTCGTCGAACGGAGCGGCGAGCATGGATTGGTTGCACGCGTTTTCCCCGTTCGCGAGCTCGCCCATGTTGTAAAGCGCGCTGCACAACTGCCAGTAAGCCTTCGCCTCCAGCAGTCGCGAACCCTGTTGCTTCGCCTGCTCCGCCGCGGCCGTCGCCGCATCGCGCTGCTTCTTCACGTCGGACATTGACTGCGCGGCCAGCGCTCGCGCCAGCTCAATGCGCGGATCGTCCGCCATTTGCGGTAGGCTCTCTAGCTTCTGCAGAGTGCTCAACGCCTCTCGGCCTTGCCCCGCGGCCGTTTGCACGCTCGCCAATTCCAGCCCATAGTCCGGCTCGTCCGGATACAAAACCCACAAAGCCTGGTAAATCGAAATTGCTTGATCCCATTGCGAATTCATTTCGTGATACCCGGCTTCGATCGCGCGCTGATCTCGCGGCGCCAATCCAGCGGTACGTTCCACCGCTAGCTTCGCCTCGCCGCGCGCCTTCTCGTCGTATCCCAGCATTTCCCACGCTCGCGCCAGCCCCACGTGGGGCAGCGCCAGATTCGGCTCCAGCTGCACAGCCTTCTCCAGCAAATCTCGCGCGCCCAACGCATCGAACACCCGTAGTCTTGCCAGTCCTTCCGTGTACGCTCGTAACGCCTCCGGATTCGATGGCAATGCCGCCGTCGCCTGCGCCGCCGCGTCCGCAGACTGCGCCTGGTTCTGCACTCCCAGCCGCCCCCGCAGGTCCCTCGCCACCTTGCGCAGCACCTCCGGCAGACTTGCAATCGTGCCGTCTTCCGCCAGCGAAAAAATGGCTTCCCCGCTATCCGCGTCCTGCAGGTGCACGTCAATGTGAATGGCGTCGCTCCCTGCGCTTCCCATCGCTACATAAGCCCCCGAAATCACATATTCGGAATGCAATATCCGCCGGATTTTCAATAGTGTCGCCGTGTTGTATGTCGGAACGATCGCCAGCGCCAGATCCATCTTCGCCGTGGAAACTTCCTCGGGAGATATCGTGCGCACCGCGTCGCTGGCTCCCAATTCCGTGCTCAGCATTTCCGACAGCGCATTCGAAAGCCACTCCACATCTGGATGCCCCAGATTCTTGAAGCCCACCACTGCCACAGTCGGCCTCCTGTTGAAGGTCATTCTCACCCGGCCGGATTCGTAGCTTCGGTAGAAGTAAACGCCCGCCGCAACCAGCACGCTCGCCCCCACCAGCGCTCCCGCCACCAGCAGACTGCGCTTCCTTCGCCGCCCCACGTCGAGCGGCGGAACAGCCGTGGCGCGCGGGCCTTTCTCGTCCCAATCCGCCTCCCACAGCACCATCCGCTCCACGCCCTTCATTGCAAACTCGCCGCGGCGATGGAATTTCGCGTCCGTCATTTGGCGCACCAGCTCGTACGTACGCGACGAAACCAGTATTTGCCTCTCCGTCGCCGTTCCCGCCACTCGCGCCGCCGTGTCCACGTCCG
Source organism: uncultured Acidobacteriota bacterium (assembly GCA_963790855.1). Taxonomy (GTDB): domain Bacteria; phylum Acidobacteriota; class Terriglobia; order Acidiferrales; family UBA7541; genus Palsa-295. The sequence continues at coordinate 55,945 of CAWBPZ010000010.1, read as the reverse complement.
TCCCGTGCCAGCTGCCCTCGAAAAATTCCGGGAATCCCGAGTGGATGCCGATTCGCAATCGCAAAGGTCCCGCGGGCGTCTCGATCGGATTCTGCACCAGCCGTTGTTGAATGCATGCGGCGCAACGCACCGCCGCGGTCGGATCCTCAAATGTCAAAAAGAAAGCGTCGCCCATGGTGCTTACTTCCTGTCCGCCGTAGGCAGCGCAGCAAGCCCGCACCAGTTCGAAGTGTGGCGTTTGCACTTGCGTCAGGTAGGCGTGATCGCGTTCGCGATTATCCCGCCCCAAGGAAGCGTCTCGCTTGGCAGCGCTCGACTCGACAACGTCCGTAAACACCATGGTTAGCAGCGCCATTTTTGGGAGAGGAGACTAACTCAAAGGGTGCATACTATTTTGCCGCGCGCAGCAAGTCAACGAGCGCGCTCAACTCCCCGTCCGAATCAAGCGCCGGAGGCGCGCCGTAACTTAAGCGAGCGTGGAAAGGCTAAGGTAAGAAGACACCGCGAAGCGTCCTACCTTTCGTGAAGCGCGCTACAGCGCGATTCAGCCGGAGAAGCGGCAGTGCCGCTTCGAAGGGCGGTGCCTTTCCCGCGTGTTTTCGAGTTGCTCGCGCCACATCTGAGGCGATCCGCGCCCGCGAGGACGTCACGACGCCGAGGTCGGCTTATGCAACTTGACCTGTCGTTCGTAGGGGAGAGCTTCGAGGATGAACACAGCGGCAAGTGCGCCAACTACGAGGAGCGCAAACAGCGCATAGATCTTCGTAGCGGAAAGATTGGGGACGGCCAGCGCCAGGCAACCAAGAATGATCGCAAACGCGTAAAGCACCAGCACAGCGCCGCGATGGCCCAGGCCCAAATTCGACAGGCGGTGCGCCGTGTGGTCCTTGCCGGGAGAAGTGAAGGGCAGCAGCCCGCGCCGCGCGCGCGAAATGGAAACCAGCGTGGTGTCAAAAATCGGCACGCCGAGAATCAGTACAGGAACCAGCCATGTGTGCGGGAAAAGCGCTCCGTCAGGACGAATTTTCAGCCCGAGCGTGGCCATCAAGAAACCGAGGAGCATGGCGCCGCCGTCGCCCATAAAAATTTTCGCAGGATTGAAATTCCAGCGCAGAAAACCGAGCGCCGCGCCCAGCGTGGCAGCGGCCAGAGTCGAAACCATGGTCTGGCCGTTGGCGTACGCCGAAATCGTGTAGAAGCCGGCGGCAACCGCGGCGATTCCGGCGCACAGACCGTCCATGTGATCCAGAATGCTGAACGCAGCGGTGATGCCGACGACCCAAAAAATTGTGAGGCACCAGTCCAGAATCAATCCGCCAATGCCGGGAATGAATTGCGAAAAAAGCTGCGCGCGAATCCCGGAAGCGATCAGAAAAACCGCAGCGAGCGGCATGCCAACAAAAAGCTTTACCTGATGATGCAGCAGGCCGCCGTCATCAAGAAACCCGACGATGGCCAGCAGCGTCGCGCCGGCGAGGATGCCGATGATTTGCTGCATCGGCGCGTCATGCCGCGTCAGCACCACGGCGAGCACGAAGCCCAGGTAAATGGCAATCCCGCCGAGCAGCGGAATGGGATTCAGATGAACTTTGCGCGGCCCCGGTTTATCCACCATGCCATAGCGCAGCGCCAGATGGCGTATGGGCACGGTGAGGCACAGCGATGCAAGCAGCGAGACAGCGAACGCGATCAGTTCAGCATGTTGCGACATTGCAGTAGCGGCTCAATCCTGGGGCTGGGCGCTGCCTACCGATTCTATGATGGCAACGAAACGTTTAAGCTCACTAACTCTAGCATATTTGGCCGCCGTTTCCCGCGCGCGCCGTCCCATTTCGGCCAGGCGCTCCGGCTGCGCGCGCAATTCGCGGATTGCCGCAGCGACGGCAGCCGGATCGTCGGGATCAGCGGCCACGCCGCATCCGGATTCGACAACGATCCGCGCCGCGTCCGATTCCGGCGGCGCGACGACAAGTATGGGACGCCCCGCTGCGAGAGTTGAGTACAGCTTGCTGGGCACCACGACGCCTTCGAGCCCGCGCTTCACTGTGATGATGTGCACGTCGCCCGCCGTCATCACATGCGCGATTTGCTCGACCGGCCGAAACGGCGAAAATTTTACGTTCGGCAAATCGCGCGCCGCCGATTCCACCGTCGCGCGGTTCGCGCCATCTCCGATGAACACGAATCCCGTATTTTCGTTGCTCAAAATTTTCGCCGCCGCAAGCAAAGTGTCCCAAGCCCCGTAAAATCCCAAATTCCCCGCGTGCAGCGCCACAAACGGAAATCCATGCCGAATTTCCTGCACCACTGCATCGCCGCGCTCAGGCATCTGCGCAGGCGAGGCCGCGGCCGCCGCTGCAGACGACGATGCGGTCACCGCGCCATCGCGCACCACGACAACGCGTTCCGCCGCAACGCCCTTGGCCAGAATGCGATCGCGCATGTCGTCACCCAGAACAATCACACGCGCCGCCTGCTTCAGCGCCCACCGATGGAGCGCTTCCCACCGCGCCACCCACTTGCTCGCCCTAACGATGTCGCCGCCCACAGCCATGTCCGGGTACAAGTCCCGTATGTTGTAAACGAACGGCCGTCCCACCAGCCGCGCGATGAACGCCCCCGCGATCCCCGCAACAGGCGGGTCCGTCATCGCCAGAATCACGTCTGGACGAAGCGCCAGCGCCCGCGGCACTGCGAGCGCAAGGTATGAGAGATAGTTTGATACCCGGCGCACCATCTGGTGGCGCGGATATGCAGTGGATCCGACGCACTCGACCGTAACTTTCTTCTGGATACCGCGGCGGAGCAGAGCATACGAGTAGCGCGCGTCAGGATCATACGACGGCCGGCCGGCTACGACAGTAACCCGGTGGCTCTGCGCCAGCGCCTCCGCGACTTGCGCAGCCATTTTCGCGGTGGCCGAAGTGTCGGGTGGATAGTATTCGTTCAGGAGCAGGATGTGCATTTCGGTTTCGGATTGCGTTTTCGATTTCGCCGTGGCGTTGCTGTGCCCGGCAGGCGCACAGTGGATTTGTGATTGCTTTTCAGCACTATTTTGCGCGCGTGGCGCCGCGCGCGGCAGATTCTCCATTGCCTGCGGCAACCGATTTTTTCTCCAGGACGAAGTTGCCTATTACCAGCACGTCCATCTGGGTACGCTGAAAACAATCGAGCGCTTCCTCGGGGCGGCAGACGATGGGCTCGTTGTCGTTGAACGAAGTGTTCAGCAGGACTGGCACGCCGGTGAGATCTGCGAACGCGCGGATTAACTTCCAGTAGAGGGGATTCGCCGTGCGGCTGACGGTTTGCAGGCGCGCGGTGCCGTCCACGTGAGTGGGAGCGGGAATCACTGCGCGCTTTTCGGGGCGCACGTTGTAAGCAAAAGTCATGAACGGCGACGGATGCGTTTTTTCGAAATATTCGCCGGTAGCTTCCTCGAGAATGGAGGGTGCAAAGGGACGAAAAGTTTCGCGGTGTTTGATGCGGCGGTTCAGAACGTCTTTCATCTCGGGGCGACGCGGGTCGGCGAGAATGCTACGTTGTCCTAGCGCACGCGGGCCCCATTCGACGCGGCCTTGATACCATCCAAGGACTTTTCCATCAGCGATATGGCGCGCGGTGGTGCGGAGAAGCGCGGCCTCGTCCAGATGCTCGGCGATTTGCACATCGTCGCCGCTCGCGGCGAATTTGTCCACGGCGTCGCGGATTTGCAGCGTTGAGAATTGCGGACCCCATCCGGCGTGGTCCATCACAAATTCGCGCGGACGTCCAAGCACCTGGTGGTTCACAGCAAATGCTGCGCCGACTGAAAGGCCTGCATCACCCGCGGCCGGTTGCACATAAACGCGCTCGAACGGAGAGTGATCGAATATTTTTCCGTTGGCGACGCAGTTGAAGGCGACACCTCCGGCGAGGCACAGAGATTTTTGGCCGGTTTTTTCGGCGAGGGCGCTCCAGTGGGCGGCGAGGACTTCTTCGAGCGCGGCTTGCATGCTGGCGGCGAGGTTATGGTGGCGCTGCACGAGGGGCTGATCGGGCTGGCGGGGAGGGCCGAGGCGCTTTTCGAGATACGTGGAAAAAAGACGGCCGAGAACCGGTGTGCGATCGGCATCGCGCCAGGTCATGTCCGCGCCTTGTGCTTGGTGGGTGAAATATTCCAGTCCCAGCCGGAAGGAAAGCGGCGCGTCCACGTAAACGATGCGGCGAAATTCGTCGAGAAATTCCGGCTGGCCGTAGGCGGCGAGGCCCATCACTTTGTATTCGTCGCCAAATTTCCAGAAGCCGATGTATTGCGTGAGCGCGGTGTAGTACAGGCCGAGCGAATGCGGAAAAGTGATTTCGCCGAGCAGCTTCATGCGCGGACCTTCGCCCAGCGCCCACATGGAGCTGGCGAAATCGCCCAGGCCGTCGGCGGAAAGGACGGCGGAGCGTTCGAAGGGCGAGACGAAATAGGCGCTGGCGAGATGCGCAGTGTGATGTTCGATGCGATGAATCTGCGCGCGGATTTTTTCCGCGGGCGTTTCAAAGGCTGCGGCGAGATCTTCGTGAATCCCGGCGAAGCGTTTCATGACCCGCGCGCGGTCGAGCGCGAATTTCGGCATGCGCATCGCGAAACGCAGTTTTGTGCCCAGGCGCGCCCAGGGATCGCGCGGGATGGCGATGTGGTCCACTTCGGAAAGCTTTACGGCGGCCTGGTCCAGGCAATATTGGATCGCGCGCACAGGCAGGCCGGCCGCGTATTTCACGCGGTTCAGGCGCTCTTCTTCGACAGCGGCGAGCAGTCGGCCGTCGGCGAGAATCGCGGCGGAGGCGTTGGCGTGGTACGCGTTGATGCCCAGGATGACCATCATTAATATTGTGGCGGAAATTTGGCGCGGTGTCTCAGGAATAAATTGAAAAAGTATGTGTAGGTCTGCAGGCTGAGGTGGTGCCTGTCTCGCCGCAGATACTCTGTGTCGGCTGAAGCGCGGAGGCGCCAATCAAGACCGGGCCGATAATGCGACTCCTAGTGGTAGCAAGCGACGGCGGTCCGGAAGCTGATCGTCCTCTGAGACGGCCGCGATCGTAGCTCAACTATCGAGTGAAATGCCGCCGAACCGAGGCTTGCCCGCTGTCGAAGTGTAAAACCCGAAAAAGGCGAGAGCCACGATGATGGAGAACGCAAAAATTGTCGATCCCGCGTACCAGGCCGAAAGATGCGTGGTCAGAGGAGAAACCTCTAGAAGGTTATTCATGCAGAGCGCCACCATAAGTGGCAGGAGCCCGAAACGAATCAGAATCAGCAACGCCATACCCCACAGGACCACTTCGAAAGCCGTATGCAGCACCGGATGATTCTTATTCCCTAATTCGGAAAATAAAGAAACGAGCAAGAGCGCGACCAGGACTGCCAGCCACTCCCTGCGCAGCAGTAGCCGGATGAGAAAAAAAACAAAAAAACAAAAGAGCGACAGAGAAACGAAGATGACGATGTTAAGTGGAATGCCGGCGATTATGTAGCGAAGTCCCAACAGCCCCGCATGGAAGAAGTTAGCGTCCGGAGACGTCGGCAGCCTTCCCATCCAGCCCGGAACCAAGATCTCCACTCTGTCCGCCACCGTCCAAAAAATTCCTGCAAGAATTCCCACTAGTAGGTCGCGGCCCACCACGGCATCTCGCATCTGCCCAGCCAGCAGCCGGCCCCAGGAAATCAGTGAATTCGGCCAGCGCCTCCGGACGTGCGGCTCGAGCGCGACGTAAAGCACCCACGAGGTTGCCGCGGCGACCAGTCCCCATGCGGTTGAAATCAGAACTGGAACGTACTCCCATGGCGATGGAATATGGTGGACGACAAGAAGGTTCCCGGCCCACATTGAAAAAAAGACTAGCAAGGCCAACCTGGTCGCGCCACGCTGGTCGCCTCGCCCGGAGCGGATATTGTTCCGCGCCATCACGATCCCCAGCAGGGCGATCGAGCAGAGCGCTGTAAATATGATCGCGGTCTGGATCGATTCCCACGCGCTCGTTTGTTCTTGCTGCATGCGACGTGGCTTGGTCCAGGACGAAACAAGATTGAAATACACCGGCTTCCCGCGATATGCCGCCGCTTCCACGCGCAAAGGCAATTCCGGGTGCCCTGGCCAGGTTCCTTCCCATGCTGCCCGCGCGTCGCTTGTCACCAGCGGCGTCCATTGCGACGGCACGGCCTTGAAGCGGTTTTCGTCCAGCACTGCCGCTGTAAACAGGGTCGCCCAATTTGGCGCGTCTGCCGTCTCGGTCGAAGTGTCGAGCTGCGGCGGCACGGCCACGAACGTCACTAGACGTCCCTGCGTGTCCAGAACGACCAGGCACATTCCTGAAATCGTGAGCGGAGGATCGTCCTCATCCATCATACCGTTAGAATCAAACGTGCCGCTCACCATAAACTGCGGACTCTCCCGGTACCAAAACACGACCGTTGGAGGAACGCCGGAGGAAAGATTGTTCCAGCGTGTCAGGCTGCGCTCATTCTTCTCGACGGAGCCGCGATACCCAGGAAGCGAGTCGAAAAAATAAAAAGTATCAACCGGAGTGGCTGTGTAGCCAAATTCGCGAGCCATGTCGCGCGCTTTCGCCTCCAGCACTTCCGGTGGGTTGGGAAGCGGAACAAGGTTTAGCAATTCAGTTTTCTGGGATAGCACTGCCACCGCGGCCAACCCGAGAACGATCAACAGCAGGCAACCCCAGGCAATCGGCGGACGCAACCCCTCGGTTTCGCCTGCCGCCGCCACCATTTCGGGGGACGGCGTTTCCCCTGCTGCGAGAGCGGCTGCGAGCGGGTCGCCTCCGGGGAGCGCTGCTGCTACTTGCAGTGCCGAAGTCGGCCGTTTCGCGGGAACTTTCTGAAGGCATCCCAGAATCACGCGCTCGACGAGCGGATCAATTTCTTTCAAGTGAGTCGAGGGCGCGGTGGGCGCGCTTATTTCGCGCAAGCGCGCCGTCTCGTCGTACGTCGCGGCCTCATACGGTTTTTTGCCGGTGAAAATTTCATACATCACCAGGCCCAGCGAATACAGGTCGCTCTTGGGAGTGACTTCACCGCCGGAAAATTGTTCGGGCGACATGTAGGCCGGGGTTCCGGCGCGCGCGTCGTCGCCTTTCATTTCGGTAGCGAGTCCGGCGAGCCCGAAATCGGTGATGCGTGCGCGGCCGCGTCCATCGAGCATGATGTTGGCGGGTTTCAGATCGCGATGGATGATGCCGTGTTCGTGCGCCGCAGCCAGGCCCGCGCAAACTTGGCGCGCAATTTCCAGCGCCTTATCCGGGGGCAGCCGGCCGATGCGCCGCATCAGCGAAGACATGTCCTCGCCATCCACGAACTCCATGGTAAGGAACGTCTGCCCGTCGGCTTCACCGATATCGAAGACGCGGCAGACATTAGGATGCGAAACTTGCCGCGCCATGCGCACTTCGCGCGTGAATCGCGCCAGCGATTCTTCGTTTCGCGCCAGAGACTTGGGCAGGAATTTCAGCGCGACGGTTTGCCCAAGCTTCAAATCCTCGGCACGATACACCTCGCCCATCCCGCCCTTGCCTAGTGGTGAAACAATGCGATAGCGGTCGAGCAGCGTGGTGCCGGGAACGTAGCGTGCTTCGTAGCCAAAATTGGAAGGATGCGAAGGAGGAGTATGCCGCGGGCCCGAACCGCCAGGCGGCGCTGCGCCAGCCTCGCGATCCGGGTGCTCTTGCATCCCCGCTCGCAAAGCGCGCGCTGCCGGGGAGTCAGCACGCGTCGCGGTCGGCGTCGAACTGTAATCTACAGGCGTGGCGCACGCAGGGCAGAACGCCGCCCCATCCGGCAACTCGCGGGCGCAAGCAGAGCATTTCATCAGGAAGTTTGGATCCAGCATCGAGTCGCGCCATCGTACGCTTCGACTGGCTCGGAGACAACGGATTTGCCGCCGAAGCGCGCCGGACCCGGCTAGGTCGATTCTTGCTGGTGGCAACTGACTCCTGATGAGTTCTGCTAGCTGAACGGGCCGGGGCAACACCATCGTGATTCGGCGCAGCTTCGCCAGGGCGCGCCAGCTTGGACGCAGAAAAAACGGAAGGGGACCGCAACTTGTGCGGTCCCCGTGTTGGATTCTGACTTCAGAGTGAAATTAGTCAGGGTTGAGTGTTCGGACTCGCGGCTCTTGCCGCGCGCAAGGCTCGAAATCGGGCCATCATTTCGGTCGGGGAAAATTTGACCGGGCTGGCCGCTGCCGGTCCCTTGGTCAGCGCCGGGTGAGCTTCAGCGGCGATTGCTGGATCTACAAGACTGTAGTCGCAGCCGTCGATGTTGGGATGCTGCTGAACGAGTTGCTGCCGGCATGGAGGGCGCTGGTACGCAGCGGTTCGATGATCTCCGGAGTCATCGAACACGAGGACGCAGGGAAACCTGGTATCTTGGCATTTGGATTGAACGTGTTCGTGAGCGACGAATTCCTGCGGCACTGCAAGTCTCCAGCGCCGCTCTGGATTGGGCTGGAACTTTTGCGCTGGTACATGCGCGGCGACCGTCCGATCCTGGGCGCCAGAGCGATTCGGGACGCCAACTCCAGCAAGGGCTTGAATTCTGTGGCGTGGGCCGCAGCCCTGGCTCCTCGGAACGAACAGGATAGGGCACCGCTGCAAATGGAGCTGATGAACGGATTTATGCAGGAGCACCGCGGTTTTCTATTGAAAGAGGTGTTTGCGCAGCCGATTGAGTTGTCAATGATTGAGGTGCTGCTCAACAGCGGCGGGCTGCTCTGGGACCCTGGCCAAAGCCCTTACATCGAGGCGTTCGATGGGAGCATTGAAAAAATAATGCGCCGTCCTTTCGCGGTTTTCGCCGATGCGGAGTCGGCGGCTCGCAGCCTCAATTGGGCTAGGACACTTTTCCAACATCGCAAGCCGCGCATCTACTTTCGGCCCGCTGAGCAGAGGCTGCCGCTGGCGGCCTTGAAAGGTGCCAGGGACGCAGATTTGAGCGATGAGCTCGGGGTCTCGCTTTCCTTTATCAAGAAAACCTGGCTCTCGATTTACAATCGTGCCGCTGGAACGGTGCACGAACTTCGGCTGAACACGTCCGCCGATGGAGCGAATCATAAGGTAAAGAAAAAAAGCACGTCGTTCTGTCTTACCTGCGGGAGCACCCTGAGGAACTGCGGCCACTCGCACTACCCGTCAAGGGCGGAAGGCGCGCATGATCTTGATTTTTGTTTTTGACGCAGCGCTTGCGCGGCTAGCACTACCTTTGAAGTGGCGGATCACTTTTCAGGTGAGCGGGCTGGTCAAGGATGCGGAGTGCTGCGGAGTGGGCGTGATTTCGATCCGTGTATCGAATCAAAATATCTGCAGCGCTACCCACCTCCGCTTTTCTGCCAACCTCCGAGCCTGAGCGCGACACTGGTACACGCGCTGCGCAGTTCATCCGCCACGCGACGGTCGTCCAACGCGCGCGCGACTACCATCCCGCCCACACAGAGCGCCGCCACAGCCTGTGCGTTCACGCGCCGCTGCTTGCCGCCTCGGTTCGAGCCGCGTTCCAGCACGCTCACCATCGCCTTGAACACCGTTTCGAAAGCGCGCTTGGCACTCTTGCCGCTGCGCGACACATAGGAGGGCAACGCCGCCATCGGACAGGAATTCTCGACGTTCTCAAAATGTTCGCGCGACAGATATGCTCGCACCACTTGTGGCCCCACGTCTGCCGACGACAAATCCACTTCCACGCCTTCCCAACAATTCTTCCAATTCGGATCGGTGAAGAAGCATCCCAGCACCTCGCTGTACAAATCGCTCTTGCTTCGGAAATAGCTGTAGAAGCCGCCGTGCGTCATTCCGGCACCGGACATGATCTGCGCGATCGAGACATTGTCAAATCCATGGCGATTGAAAAGGCGGCGCGCGCTCTGCACGATCTGCGCTTTCACCTTAGCGCGATGCCCCGCAGGATAAGGCATGGGTCCTCCTGGTTTGTTGTGAGCCGCAGTGTGCCCACATCATGGCACCGGGCAGAATATTATATTGAACATATTTTAAGCGCATGGTTTTATGCAGCGACGGCTGAAACTGCAAAGGGAGGAGAAAGAATGATGAGTGGCAAGTTGAATCCGATCGAGTTCGCAAAGTCGCCGACGCGCCGCCAGTGCCTCGTTGGAGCGGCTGCGACGCTGGGCGCCCTGGTTACATCCTCGGCGCTCCGGGGAAAACCGCAGCAAGCCATGACGGAAAAGCAGAGCACTGGCGCTGACGCTACACGGACGTTCCTCCATCAGGAGGTCGAGCTGAAAGCCAGCCCGCAAAAAATTTACGAAATTCTTCTCGACTCCAAACAATTTGCCGCTTTCACCGGGATGCCTGCGGAAATCAGCCGCGACCCGGGAGGCGCCTTCTCCATGTTTGGCGGCATGATCATGGGACGAAACGTAGAGCTAGTCGGCAATGAGAGAATCGTGCAGGCTTGGCGTCCTGGCAGTTGGAGTCCGGGCGTTTATTCCATCGTGCGGTTTGAACTGAAGGGAGATGGTGCGCAGACCACGCTCATCCTCGATCACACCGGCTTCCCCGAAGGCAATTTCGCGCATCTCGATTCCGGCTGGTACGCCCGTTATTGGAACCCGCTACAGAAATTTCTAGCCTAATCGCGAAGCGCGAACAGCCGGTAACTCTGCGAAGCGGAGACAAAGTTTCCTCATCTGGGAACGGCGACGGACCCCTGCTCGTCACCTCGGGAACCAAAGACTGGCGTCTCGGGATTGTCGAAGTGTGCGGCAGCGTGCCCATTTTGGTTGCGGGCAACGTGGCGCCGCAACGGGGTCAGATTATGGGGAGAGACGGGCGCATGATGTGCTCGGGAATGGGGACGAAATCAGGGACGCCATAGCGCGGGGCTCGCTTGCCGGTGAAGTCCAAGTAAAGCCTACGCTTCAGTATCCACTCTGGAAAGTGCCCCATGCGGAGCAGCGGATACTTCATGGCCTTGCCGAAAAGACGGCGGCCCAGGAAGTAGTAATACAGCGGGATGCCCATGTTGTAAACCAGGTGGGCCGATTTAGCGCGATGGAAGAAATCCAGGTTATAGCGCCAGCAGGTGAAGAAAAACTCCCATTGGAGTTCGGTGAGTTGAAAGAGTTTTGCGCTTTCCTTCTTTTGCAGACGGGTGTCGTCGAGCGGCACGAAGAGTGTGGGCACTACACACCACTTGACATCTTTCAACGCGTGCAGAAGCTCAAGCGACTGGCGGGTGTCGTCGGGCGTTTCGCCGGGCAGGCCCAGGATCCATGTGCAGAAGCGAAACCAATTGTTGTGGTTCAGAATTTCCATGCCCTTCAGGACCACGTCGGGCCATTGCTCGGGACAGAACGGATAGCCCTTGCCCTTCATGAATTCTTTGAACAGGCGGACCGAGCCCGTTTCGATGCCGATGAAGAGGCATTGATAACGTTTATCGGAGCGAGTGGAGGCCGGATGGGTGTGGACGCTGCGGTCCACGGCAAGCTGCAATTCAGGGATCATGCTCGGCTGGGCGACGATGGGCGCCATGGTGCCGTGGGTCAGACCAAGATGCTCAATCCCAGGCACCGCCGCGACGGATTCGAACAGGCGCTGCATGGCGGGAACGTTCGCGGCGAAGCGCGGCCCGTGCTCGTAGAGGAACAGATCTTCGGTGACCAGGAGCGCGAGGTCGGCGCCTTCGGCGGCCTGGGTGCGCACGTTGGCGAGAATGCGATCGAGCGGAACGCTTTTGCCATCGCGCAGGGCGACCGAGCAGAACTGGCAGCCACGGCCGCAGCCGCGGGTAATCTCGACAGCGCCGAAAGTGGCTTAGCGGCAGCGCCCCTTTGCGCAGCTTATCGGCCAGCGATTCGCCTTCCAGGAACTCCATCACCAGAAAATCCACACCGTCCTGGTGTCCCACGTCATGCAGGGTGCAGATGCGCGCATGGTTCAGCGAAGAAATCGCGCGCGCCTCGCGATCAAATCGTTCGCGCAATTCCGGGCTCGATGAAAACCGCGCCGGCAACACCTTGATCGCCACCTCCCGCCCCAGCCTTGTGTCCTTCGCGCGATATACCTCGCCCATTCCGCCCGCGCCCAGCGGCGCGACAATTTCGTAGGGGCCTAATCGTGTTCCAGCGGTTAGAGTCATCGCGCGCGACTATACCCAAGCTTTCCAGCTTCGCCGCTATCTCCTGAGGTTCGGGTCATGAGTTTGGAACCTTCCGCTCGTCCGCCGAATAAACACAAAAAGGGGCAGCCCCTCGCGTCGCGGGACCGCCCCTTTTTTGTGCGTGCGTGTTGCTGTACTGGGCCCTAGAACGTGAACTGCAATTTAGCCTGGATGATTCGCGGTGATGCATTGGCGCCCAATCCGGATCCGAACGCGGTCGTCGGAGGGTTGACGGTGGCGACGACGCTGCCGAACAAGGACGGGTTGCTGGCGTCCGCGACCGGAGCCTGGAAATTGGGGTGGTTGAACACGTTATAGAACTGCGCCCCGAATCCAATCTGCCCTCTCTCCCAGCCCGGAATTTTGGTCTGCTTCATCAGCGTGAAGTCGCTGTCGAAGTAGTGAGGACCGCGGAGTTGGTTACGCGTCACGTTGCCAAATCCTGAAGGCGATGTGGCGAAATCATTTGTGTTGAGGCAGATCTTCTGCTGCGGTTGGCCCGCCGGGCAAGTGACGTACAGGTTGGCGGAGGAGATCTGGTTGGCAAATATGGTACCGGGATAATCCTGGCCCAGAAGAGCTCCGCTGGTGCTCAGATCAACAGGTGTGAAGGGCAATCCGGTGCGCGCGAAAACAGTTCCGGAGACCTGCCATCCGTCGGTGAGCGGGTGCCAGCCACGATCGCCGAGAAGGCTGCGAATCGGCAAAGTCCAGACATAGCTGCCGCTGAGGTAGTGCCTCACGTCGTAGTCCGCATTGCCGTAATTGAATTCGCGAGGATTGAACGGATTCTCCGGAAACAAGATGCCGCTATTGGTGGCGCCGTAGGCTGTGTTGACGAACGGCACGCCGGGATTTCCACCGTTGGAATAATCATCGAGCGCGTGACTGTAAACGTAATTAACTTGTGCGATGCCACCGCCCCAGCGGCGCGTGAAAGTCATTGCCAAACCGTTGTAGTTGGAAACGCCGCCCGAAATTGTTTGTGTGACAGTGCCAAAACGCTGGTCGAGCGGGGTGAGAGGCAGACCATTAAAGCCATTCAAGAATCCGGCGGTGCCCAACGGAACGGCCGCGTTCAAGCCATTGTCGAAGAACAATTCGTGGATGCCGTGATTGCCAACATATTCGACATCCAACGACATGTTCTGGCCAAAACTGCGTTCCACTTCGAGGCTCCACTTCTGGTATTGAGGATTCAGCGGCCTTTGCGACGCCGAAAACAATGCTGGCGGAGAGAATCCCGGAACAGAAGCAGCGATTTCAGGGAACGTAGCGCCGTTGCTGAAACCCGTAAGGAACGCGGCGTTTGAAGCGGCGGTTGCGGCGAAGAGGTTGTTGACTTCGCCGGGAGCGATATTGGGCGTGGTGAGCGATGAATTGATTGAAAACGCGTTGAACGCGGGAGAATTCTGGGCGAAGTTGTCCACGACGATGCCAGGGAAGGCGTCGTAGAAGATACCGATGCCGCCGCGAATCACGGTCTCGCCGTGCATTCCAAGAATGTGCGGGGTGTAAGCAAAACCAAAGCGCGGTTGCGGCGCGACGGTCGTCAAGTAGGGCAAAGCAGTTCTGCGTCCGGTTTGGATCGCGGCGTTGTAAGGAGTGTTCACATCGTGATCCAGCGAGAGGAAGGGTTCGATCGGAGCCGCGAAACAATTCGTGGTGCAGATAGGATTGGAATTGTGTTCCAGACGCAGCGCCAGGGTCAGCGTCAAATTGCTCTTGATCTTCCAGTCGTCCTCGACGTAGCCGCCTAGATTGTAAAGGGCCGCGGGAAATTTGGTGGATTGGGCGAAAGCCTGTGCCAGGTTGCTGACTCCTCCGATCGGGGTAGCTCCGACGCCGGGATCGAATCCACCGAAGAAGAATGCTCCGAGGTTGGAAGGCGTGATGACTCCGTCAGCGAACAACCCCAAATCGAAATCGGTCACGTCGTCACGCCGGAACTTCAGGCCGACCTTGAGGGTGTGCGCGCCGTAAGTTTTGGAGAAGTCGTCGGACACTTGATATTGGGTGACGTTGCGTCCTTCGGGCAGGGCATTGCCCAAGCCGAAAAATCCGCCGAGCGTCTGAAAGGCTCCGTTGCCGAAATTCACCATGGTTGGGAACGCGGCGAGTGTGGCGGTGCGGTCAACGTTGTTAAAGACGGCCGAATACCACTGGCCAGACGCGATAAACTGATTTACCGCGCTGCCCGCGAACGCGTGCGTCCATTGATACTGTCCTTGGTACTCGGGCTGATCGCTTTGCGCGTTGAAAATGGGATTGATCGGGTCGGTGACCGAAGCCTGCAAGCCATGCTCTTTCTGAATGCGCGTGAACATTCGATCGTTGTTCCCGATATTCCAATCCACCCGGCCGGCGACCAACCAGTCGTGCGTCATATTACTCGCGACTGAGGTGAGAGTGTTGGCGCAAGGCGTGCCGGGCGTGGTGGCAGTGCCCGCGAAATGAGTGGTTCCAGTCGCGGCGTCAATATCCGCTACCGAAGCGTCGCATCCACCGCCCACGAGCGTCCCGGTCTGCGGATTCACCGTTGTGGATGGCACCGCCGGCGTTCCCGGGCCGCCCGGAGTTCCGCCATAGAGTGAAAAAATGTTGTTGTAAAACGTGCCGGTGGCGGACGATGCACCGAAGGCAGAATTAATGAAAGCCTGCGTGGCCGCGGCAAACTGAGGGCTGGGAATGGAGATGGTGAAGCCGCCGGCGGGAATGAAAAGATACAAACCCTCGGTGTTGAAATATCCGAAGACTTTGTTTTTCACAATCGGCCCTCCGACATCGGCTCCCCATTGATTGGCGTTGACGAACGAACGCGGCACCCCGCTGGCGTTGTTGAACCAGCTATTCGCGTTGAGCACGCTACCGTTCCAATAGTAAGTCTCCTTTCCGTGCCACTCGTTGGTGCCGCTCTTGGTGACAAATGCAACGTTGGCGCCGGCCAGCGTACCGTATTCGCCGGAATAGCCGTTGGTCGTTACGGATACTTCTTGCACTTCGTTATTTCCCAGCATCAGGTTCGTGGCGCCGGAATTATTCAGGCTGAGGAACGGGTCGTTGTTGTCCATGCCGTTCAGCGTGAATAGATTTGCGGTGGCGGAAATTCCGAAGCTAGAAAAATTTCCCAGGCCGCCGCCCGCGGTATTGGAAACAGAACCGGCCGCCAATTGGGCGCTATAGGTGATGTCGTTTCCGGGATTCGGCATTTCTTGAATTTGTTTTTCAGACAAGGTGCTGGATACGTTTCCGTTCTCGGAATCCACCAACGGAGCTTGTTCGGAAACTGTGACCGTGGTGCTGGATGAGCCCACCGCCAGATGCACATCCGCAGTGGCGATTTGGCCCAAGTTCACCTCCACCACTTGCTGCGAGGACTGAAATCCAGCAGCGGTGACGATCACTGTATAACTGCCGGGCGCGAGCAAGAAGAAACGAAAGACGCCATCCTTGCTTGTGGTGACGTCTTGCGCGCTGCCGCGCGCGTTACTTTTCAGCACGACCTTGGCGTCGGGCACGACCGAGCCGCTCGCGTCGGTCACGACGCCGGCGAGGTCGCCAGTGGTCTGGGTTTGCGCAGCCAGTTGAGCCGAGCAAGTCAGCGAAAGGGCCCATAGCACGGCCAAAAGCGTGACGACGCGGTTGAGATGTTTCAATCTCATCTTCGAAGCTCCTGTTGCAGCGTGATTTTGGGCGAGGGGCTGTGCGCAAATTCGCACGCGCGCGGCGTTCTGTAGAAACGTACCCGTCCCAGTGCCCGCGGCAGGGATTGCAAAAAACCTGCCAAATTGGATTGTTTTTATGCGATTGAAAACAGAGAGGTTAAGGCGCTATTGTACGTGAAAAAGTAGGCGCGCTTTCCCAGTTCTAAAATCTAAACCGAACCGTATATATGACGTTTCGCATACTTAGCTTGTTGAAATTCGTACGGGAGGTGAACTTTCTGCTGCAGGCCGCGTGAGTGAGCCCGGGAGGAGTCACATTGATTTCAGTGGCAGCGCGGCGGGGCAACTATTGAGTTTTGGCGTCAGTGGCTGGCTTCAACCAGGTCTTGTAGAGTCCCTTCTTTAGCGTCCATCCCTCGGTTGGCATCCACTTGCAATAAAGCACTCTGGCCCACATCGTGGCATTGGGTGGATCCCACGAACACTGCGAATCCGGGGCATCGTTCTTTTCGCGGACTCGGACTGCTGTGTTGACGACGCCAGGGTCCTTCTTGGTGGCCTCGCGCCCCATGCGGACCTCTACGATGTCACCCACCTCGACCGAGATGTCGGGCGGAACGTAAAACATCATTGCTGTGCCTATATCGGTCGAGCGATGGCAACAATTAATGCGGCCGTTGGCAACGCTGCCGTCCTTAAGGTCGGAGTCTTTCAATCCCGACGCGAGCAGATTCTGCAGGTTGACTCCGAGGTCGAGGATCTCCGCGCGCGTTCCTACATTCATGACCTGCACGAGGCGTAACGCTCCGAACTCGTCTTTGCTTGGCGAGTATAGTCTTGAGGTACCCGCATTAGCGATGCCAGAAGCGAGAGCGATGAGCACGAAAAGCGGCAGCGGCCGCAAGATGCTGCATCGGCGATGGCGTGGCGTTTTGGAATGCAACGGAATCTCCCTTCCAACTATTAATTGTTTCAACCAGTTTTTCCGCTGGGCTGTCCGGCGACGAGCGAAGCCGGGGCCAACTTCGTGCGCAACGCGCTCATTACTTGGCGTCGCTGCCTTTGTGAGCGAGTTCTCCGACTTCGTATTTACCTTCTTGAGGGTCAACTAACGTGACGCCGCCATGGCCTTTCCAAAAGCCGGTTTGGATGTCGATTCGGACGTAATACGTTTCTCCCGGCTTGGCGTTGAGATCCAGGCCCGTGGATTTGTCGGTGGAGTAGATGCGATGGCTGCCGGGCGTCACAGAAACCTTTACGCTGCTTCCGTTGTGCATAGCGCCAGCCTTAGTTTCATCGACGAAGACGGAGGGCTTTAGCCCGTATCCTTCGAATCGCTTTGGGCGATAGAAATATATCGTCGCTTGCTCGGAGGCAGGTGCTGCGGGCGTCGCGGGCGGCGTTGCAGTCGGGGCAGGCTGAGCAGGAGTCAGAACGGCGCTGGCCGAAGGTGGGGGCGCAGCCGGATGGGAGGTTTGCGCGAAGGCGACATCGGAGAAAGCCAACAGGAACAGTGTTGCGATCGTGAGTTTCATTTTTCTCCTTTCTCACTGGCATCGAGAGTACAAGCCCATCTGCGCTCGCACCGAACGGTCAACAATGGCCGCTAGTGCGCACCATTTTTCCCGGGGCTGGCGATGAAGCCGTGAAAGGGGCCATCGGAAGTTGCGCGAAAGTAGCCTGCGATCTGACCCTGGTCATTGATTCCTTGCGCGCATGTTACCGTGGCGCCAGGGAAGACCAATGGCGTGTAGCCGCCTCTGGACAACAGGTAGCCCTGGACATATCCGGTGTCGGTAAAATAACAGCCGGAAACTTGGCCCCCCGAATTAATGCCGTTTGCGAAAGAACCCAGGTCGGCGCCGGGGAAGTCGATCGTCGAGTACTTGCCTTGTTGCAGCAAAAATCCGTGCGCGACACCGGTCGAGTCGCCATACTCTCCCACAATCTGACCGTTGTTATTGATGCCGCTAGGTCCTGTCTGTGAGGGCGCCGCAACCGGATCTTGTAAAGCTGTATAGTGTCCTTTTTTCAAGAGGAAGCCGATCGATTCCGCTCGGTCGCCCGTGTCGTACCCACCTACGATGTCTCCCTGCGCATTGATACCATTTGCGACTGTGTCGACGCCCCCAGGAAAATCAAGCTGAGTGAGCTTGCTGCCGGTGAGCACGAAGCCATGTAATATGCCGGAGTTATCGATCCAGCCGCCCACAATATGCCTGGCATCATTGACTCCAAAAACACCGATCTGAACAGCATTCGGGACGTCGATCGTCTTGAAGCCGTCTTTCTGACTGTAGGAGAATCCGTGGTCAAGTCCCTGAGCATCAACGTATATGCCGACAACATCTCCGCAGTTATTCAATCCGTACGCCTGGGTGAAGGTCGCGCCGGGAAAATCAATTGTCTGGAAATCATAGGAATGCGGCGGTGCAGGGGCTTGAACGCCAGCCGGTTCATTGGCCGGCGCAACCCCTTGAGCCACAGCTGAATCGCTCGTTTGCAAATTGTAGAGTTGGTTCGTGGGCGAAGAAGCTTGTTGTGAACGCGAGTTCGCGCTCTGGCCGTGTGCGGCGAACGCCGTCAACAGCAGTAAAAGGAGTGCGAGAATGCGCTTCATAGAGTGCCTCCTTCTGCGTAGTGCGCGTGAACGTAAATCCAACGACAGCTTCTAACGCAATCCGATCCGCTGGTAGCCCCGTCGCCGTGTTGGCAGGCACTTTGAACAGAGTCTGGAGGATGGTCAATGCACCTGGAGGCGAATCGCATGTGCCCATGTAAACAATTGAGGGCAGGAGGGTTGTTGTTGCGGACTAATCACTTAGACGAAGTGACATCGTTGGTTGCTGGTGTTACACTGCCGCCCGCGTAGGAGAATTTCTTGGGAACTCGCAGCGGCCCCAGGCCAAAGTCAATCTACCGGTTTGCATCGTTCGAGCTTCACACCACGTCGGGAGAGCTTCGCAAGCACGGCTACCACGTTCCACTGCAAGACCAACCTTTCCGTATTCTCTGCATATTGCTGGAAAACCCGAACGAACTGGTGACGCGAGAGCAAATTCGCGAGACGCTCTGGGCGGCGGACACTTTCGTAGATTTCGACCGCAGCCTGAACAAAGCGATGGTGAAGCTGAGGCAGGCTCTGGACGACGATGCCGATGCGCCCCGATTTATAGAAACGCTGCCGAAGCGGGGTTACCGGTTTCTGATTCCGGTGGAGATCGTGACGAGCGAGGACAGCGGCTCGGCCGGTGCTGCCACGGCAATCCGGCAGCTGGAAGATCACCACGCCGGCAACGCCATCCGCAATTTGGCGAGTGGCGAAAACGGGGTTCCGGGTGTAAACGAGCGCGACGGCAGCGCGCGGACCGCCGCTCCGGCGGGCCGCATTATCCGCTGGACAACGCGAGGCCTCGCGGCCGTCGCCTGCGTCGTGGTTGCGATATGGCTGGCGCCGGCGGCGTGGCGCGATCAATTGCTGCCACCGATTTTTCGCCCTGCGATTCGTTCGCTGGCCGTGCTGCCGCTGGAAAATCTGTCAGGCGATCCGAGCCAGCAATATTTTGCAGACGGAATGACGGATGAACTGACAACGAGCCTGGCACGCATTCAGTCGCTGCGTGTCGTCTCACGAACGACGATGAATCAGTACCGCAACAGCCATAAGCCCATACCTGAAATTGCGCGCGAGGTGAACGTAGATGCGGTAATCGAAGGGTCGGTGGTTCGTTCCGGAGACAAGGTGCGCATCACGACTCAATTGATTGATGCGCGCCGCGATCGTCATCTGTGGGCCCAGAGTTACGAGGACACTTTGACGGATGTCCTGGAAGTGCAGGACATGATCGCGCTCGACGTGGCATCGCAGGTGCGGACGAATGTGGGCTCCGGAAGCCGCAGCTTCCCTGTGGCCTTCGCTGCGCCGCGAGCGCCCATCCGGCCCAACGCCTATGACGACTTACTACGCGGGAAGAGCGAGCTAACCAAGCAGGATCCGGACGCGATGAAGAAAGCAGCCGAATATTTTCAGGCCGCGATTGACGAAGATCCGGGATATGCGCGGGCGTACGCCGGGCTGGCCGACTCCTACAATTTAATGGCGAATTATCAGGTGCTGTTCACGGCACAGGCTTATCCCAGAGCGCGGGGAGCAGCGATGAAGTCGTTGGCGCTTGACCCCGATCTGGCGCAGGCACATCTGGCTCTGGCCAGAGTAAAGCACCACTTCGAATGGGATTGGGCCGGCGCAGAGCTCGAGTACAAGCGAACACTGGAGCTCAATCCCAACTATTCCGTTGCGCATTATGCTTACGCGTGGTTCTTAACGGATATCGGGCGGTTCGACGAAGCAATTCGGGAATTGCGCCGGGCACAGGAACTCGATCCGGCGTCCATTATTGTGGCGACCAATCTGGGGAGGAGCCTCTATCATGCGCGCCGTTACGACGAAGCAATTGCGGAGTTGCAGCGGGCTGTGGCGATGGATCCCAACCGAAGGTTTAGCCACACTTTTCTTCGCATGGCATACGAGGCGAAAGGCATGTGCCCGGAAGCGCTGAATGAAGTTCGATTCATACAGACGCTCATCGGGGGCGCCGATGATGCGGGTTCTATTCACGTGTACGCAATCTGTGGGCGGGCCGACGACGCGCGTAGGGCTCTCGCTGTACCGAATCCCAGGACCCAGCCGGTTGAGGATTGGGTGTGGACGGCGAGCGCGTACGCGGCGCTGGGCGAGAAGGATCGCGCATATCAGTGGCTGGACAAAGGATTCGAGCACCGCGATTTCTTCCTTACAGAATTGAAAACCAATCCGTACTTCGATCCCTTTCGCTCCGATCCGCGCTTTCAAAAACTGCTTGATCGCATGAAGTTTCCTGAGTAGACCAGCGGCGTTGATTCTCGTGGCAGGCGGCGGACGCTTGGATTTTTAAAGGGTGCGTGCTTAGAGCCGTAGGTCACGAGGGCTTTCAGTCGGCTGGGACGGCGCGGGATTTGGCCCATTCTCT
This sequence comes from uncultured Acidobacteriota bacterium, assembly GCA_963790855.1. GTDB lineage: Bacteria > Acidobacteriota > Terriglobia > Acidiferrales > UBA7541 > Palsa-295. The sequence continues at coordinate 35,114 of CAWBPZ010000010.1, read as the reverse complement.
TATGGATTGGATGTCTTCGGAGCGGGTGACGCTCAGTGGTTGGGTGTTGCGAACTTCGGCGAGGAGGATTTCAGTCGAGAGTTGCTGTTTTTGGTTGAAGGCGGTGTAGAGGCCGGCGGCGATGGCTTGTTCGATTTCGGCGCCGGAGAAACCTTCGGTGGCGGCGGCTAATTTTTTCAAGTCGAATGTGGTGGCATCGCGGCCGCGTTTTTTGATGTGAATGGCGAACAGAGCGGCGCGCACTTCCTGGTCCGGCAAATCCACGAAGAAAATCTCATCGAATCGGCCTTTGCGGAGCATCTCGGGCGGCAGACCGGAAATATTGTTGGAGGTCGCTGCGAGAAAGACGTTGTTCGGATGGTCTTGCATCCACGTGAGGAGAGTGGCGAGCAGACGCTGCGACAAACCGGCATCCGCGTCACCGCTGGAACTGGCCGAGGCGAACGCTTTTTCGATTTCATCAATCCACATCACGATGGGCGCAAGTTTCTGCGCGAGATCGAGCGCTTTGTGCAGGCGTTTTTCGCTTTCGCCGACGTACTTGTCGTAGAGCGAGCCGGCATCGAGGCGGACCAGCTCGATTCCCCATTCGCCGGCGATCGCGCGCGCGGCCATGCTCTTGCCGCAACCTTGCACGCCGGTAATCAGCACGCCTTTCGGAGGCACGAGGCCGAAGCGCTGGCCTTCGGGAGTCAGCGCGCTGCGGCGTTTATCAACCCACTCGCGCAAATGCTTCAGACCGGCGACATCGGTGAACGAGGTATCGCGGCGAACCGGCTCGAGGACGCCGTCGGCTTGGAGCGCGGCGCGCTTGGCGTCGAGGACCGCATCGAGTAGCGCGGCATCGGCTTGGCCGCGCGCGAGCAGGCAGCGGCGAAGAGTTCGCGTGGCTTCGTCTTTTGTCAGGCCAACCAGATTTTGCGCGAGCTGCGCGATGGCGGGAGCGTCGAGCGTCATGAGGACGCGACGATCGCGGCTGGTCTCCGCTAAAACCTGATTCACGCAGAGGGCAAGCTCTGCGGCGTCTGGCAAACCCAATTGAAAGGGAACCGAATCACCTTTCAATTCGGGCGGCAATTCGATGGAGGCGGCGGCGATGACGATGGAGCGGCGCGCGGTGCGGAACTTGTCCGCAAGATCGCGGAGGCGGCGGCTAATGCGGTCGTTGTCGCAATAGCGCGCGAAATCGCGGAGCAGAAAAATGGCGTCGTCTTCGATGAGCGCGATATTGGCGAGAACTTGTTCGGGCTGATCGGTGCCGTAGATCGGAGCGCCGGTGAGTTTAGAGAGGCCGGTGGTGACGCTCCAACGATAGAAGGGCACGACGAGCTGAACGGCGATGGAACGCAGCAGGCCTTCGAGGCGTTCCTCTTCGGTGGTTTCGACGGTGATGATGGGATTGAGCGAATTGATGAGGAGAAACAATTCGTCGCGCTTGGCATTGTGCGCCGATTGTTCGGTGGCAGGCGGCGTTTTGGGAATGTCGGGCAAGCGCGGCACCTCGATGGATTAATTGCTATGCACGATACGAGAAGATGACTGATGGACGACCCAAGGAAGAGTATCAAAGTTGAAAGGGACGTGAAGTTGCATTTGCGGCGCTCATCTCCAGATCAGCAATGGCCTTACAGAGTTTGAGCGAGCGCGGCTCGGCGAATGCCGGCATGGCATCGCATATTTCTCAGCAGCGGTGCCGAACAGAACAAGAGAGATCCTTCGCTACGCTCCCTTCGCCACAGATCTCAGGGCAAGCAGGATGACGACCCGGGCGCAATTCAGCGATTAGGCGACGTGAGCCGTTGCGGCGTTTTGCTTCGGCTCGGCGGAGGATTCTGGGACGCGGAGATGGTGCTTGGACCACTCGTTCAGGACGTAGAGGCTCCAGGGGCGCGACCAGGTGGTGCGGCCGCGCAGGAAATCTTTCCAGACGGCTTGGGCGAAGCGGCCATCGAGGCGGGGTTCGAGGGCGGGGGACCAGTCGCCTAATTGGACTGCGACGCGTTCGCCCAATTTTCCGCGCAGCCAGGTTTCCCATGGGAATGTGAAAGTGCGTTTGGGTTGTTTGACGATTTCATCTGGAAGCAAGTCTTTCAGTGCCGCGACGAGCAAGGCTTTCGGGCGAGTGGGACTACGCTTCAGCGATTCGGGGAGTTCGAGAACGTATTCGACGAGCGGGCCGTCGAGGAACGGGACGCGGACTTCGAGAGAGTGATGCATGCTCATGACGTCGGTGTCGCGGAGCAGCGTGTTGACGAGGTAGGAGCGCAGCTCGAGCCAGGAGACGCGGGTGAAGCGGTCCATGGGGCGCGATTGGCGCGTGGCGTCGCTGAGCCAGCGCGACCAGAGCATGGCGTCCCACAAGGCGGAGTCGTCACCCAGGCGATTCACGACGGTCTGCGGAGTGAAAAGCGCACGCGTGAAAAAATATGGCGAGGGGAGCAAATCGGGATCGAGCCAAGCGGAAAAGGCTTTGCGAAATGCGTCGGGCGAGCCGCGATAGACTTTCGAGCGCTTGATACCGGAGGTGGCAAGTTCGCGGGCGAGCTTGGGCAGGAAGCGGGCCATTGTCGTGAGGCGCGTGACTTGCGCGGTGGCGCGAAAAGAAGTGTAGCCGCCGAACAGTTCGTCGCTGCCGAGGCCGGAGAGCGCGACTTTCAATCCCGCCTCACGGGCTGCCCAGGATACAAAATAGGTGTTGATTCCGTCCATGCTGGGTTGATCGAAGGACGCGACGGCATCATCGAGGCGCGACTCCATATCGCCGCTGGAAAGGGTCATCTCGCGATGGTCGGTGCCGAGGCGCTGCGCGGTGTTGCGCGCAGGTTCGGCTTCGCTGAATTCGGCGTCGGGGAACGCGACGGTAAAAGTGTGAATGCCTTTTTGCACGCGGCTGGCGAGCGCGGCGATGGCGGTGGAATCCAGACCCCCGCTGAGAAACACGCCGACGGGAACATCCGCGACGAGATGACTGCGGACGGAATCTTCGAGCAGCGAACGAACGGCGGTGGCAGCGGAGGCGAAATCCTCCTGGTAAGCGGTTCCGGTCTCGGATGCTTCGTCCTGATAAAACTCCTTGATGAAATGCCAGTAGAGTTTTGGTTCTGGTGCGCGGCGCGGGTCGTTGGCGCGGATTTTCACGTAGTGGCCTGGTGGGAGAGAGAGGATGCCTTCCACCATCGTCATCGGTTCGCAGACGGAACCGAAAAGCAGGTACGAAGGAATGGCGGCAGCGGAAAGTTGGGGAGTGATGCAGCCGCTGGCCAGGAGCGCGCGCACTTCCGAGGCGAAGAGCAGGCCACCGCCGCCCATGGCGTAGTAGAGCGGCTTGATGCCGAGCGGATCGCGCGCGAGGAATACGCCCGCTGCCGGACCGCCGCGGCCCTGAGGCATTTCAATTACTGCGAGCGCGAACATGCCGCGGAGTCTGGCGGCGGATTGTTCGCCCCATTGTTCGTAGGCGTGAACGATTACCTCGGTGTCGGAGCGGGTACGGAAATTGTGCCCCTTGGCTTCGAGCTCTTTGCGCAATTCTCGGAAATTGTAAATTTCTCCGTTGAAGACAACGGCGAGCGTGCCAGTTTCGTTCCAGATGGGCTGAGAGCCGCCGGGAAGATCAATGATGCTGAGGCGCCGCGCGCCAACGACTACGGGCGGTGCGGAGAGAAAACCTTCTTCATCGGGGCCGCGATGAACGATGGCATTGAGCATGCGGCGGAGGACGGCTTCGCTGTTTGCTTTCGGATCCAGTCCGATGGCGCCGCAAATTCCACACACGGAAGTGGTTCCCCTTTCGGTTCAGGCTTCAATAACTCGAAGTGCATCCGGTCGACGAAGCCACCGCGCAAACGAGGCTGAGAACTGAGAGTATATCCTGAAGTCACCAGGAATCTAACGACCTCGGTTCGCCGCGCGTCGAACCATGCGCCTGTGAAACCATCAATTCCATATTTCCGTGCGTCCGTACGCATTGTCGAGTTCCGAAATCGGCCGCGCAGGTGCGCATCTCCTCCGAGAAATTAGTGTCCACGCACCTTAGGTGCGATCGGCATTCCTGCATTAGTGTTGTTTCGAAAGCGAGCAATCTCATTGAATATCGAGCGGTACTCTGCCGCCTCTTTCTCGCGACTCTCGGCCGTCGACTCGCGCGGGGCGACGTAGTTCCGACCCGACACGATCACATCGCGGCGAGACAGGAGCGGACCGCGCGAGCTTCTAGCAACAGCTGCGGCCCGGGCAGGTCGCCGATTCATCCGCGCTTGCAAGGTCACCTTGTGTTCGACGTCCCACTGGTCCACGACCGCGAAGGTGATTGGGACTGCGTCGTGATCTTTGTAGTGGTCCGGCGGACGCGACCCGATGGCCAACAATGGTCCGGCGCGAATATCTCCGCGGGCCAAGGTAGTATTTATGATGCGGTGGTTTACCACCTCTTCGCTCACGATCTTCTCGGAGTCGCCCGGCAAATTATAGTACCCGCGATGCTTCTCTTCGAACGCTGGATCCTCGAGCAGTTCGATCGAAGTGTCGGGCCAGGGCGTGCCGATCCACGCGTCGAGGATGATCGTTTTGCCGGTGCGGCTGCGCCGGATAAAACCGGCAAAATGAAGGCGAACTGCCCGCGTTTCAGTTCGCGAATCTCACAGCGCCAGTGGTCGCCTCCGGCGCTCACAGTTAGTACCTTGCCCGAGTTCTTCGGGCCGATACCGACACGAACGTTGAGCGGTACCAGTGGAACATTTGCCGCCTCGAGGACATTCCAGTCTGTCCAAAGTTGCTGGACATCACGATTTGCCATGTTCCCCTTTTTGTATTGAAAAAAACCTCCACACCTACACATCCTCCGCAGCCCGCTCACGTTGTGGACGCGGAGTCTGAAATTTTATAAGTAATTGTGCGGAATCCGGAATACCCGTACAAATTCAACTCGGAGTTCATCTCCCCCGCTATTCCATAATGTCTTTCTCCGGCTGTACTACCCGCCACAATTGAATTGCTCCCTTCCACAGCCCTAGCCTTTATTCATCAGAGCTGATCGTAGCGCAGAGAGCCCATTGCTGACGTAGGACAGGTTTGGGTCCTGGTTGGCGCCCCTCCTACGGTTTGCAAGTCGTCTTTTCTGACTTCCAGAATTGTTTTTAGAGACAGCTCCGCCTGGCCTTTCCGCGAATATGTTGTCAAGCAATCCAGGCGAACTACGAGGAGTCGCAAAGCGAGGCGGCTTGGAAGAGATCTTGAAAAGGCCAGCCGCTGGCTAGGTGAATGCGGATACAACGTGCTGTTTGGCGAATGCGTGCACCGATCTTGAACAACCGAGTGCGCAGAGTTTCGATTTGCGCGGAGCGCAGCGCCGGTGGCAATTGCAGGCGAAATAGGTTGACCAGGTTATAGGCGAAACTGTGCAGCAACAAGCGGAAGGCATTGGCTCGAAAGCGGTGACAGCTCAAGCGGTCGGCAGCAAAACCGTTCTTGAACTCTTCGATGCGGTTCTCACATTCCCCGCGATCGTTATAGAAGGAAAAAACAGTACGGCTGCGACCTGGCAGGTTGGTGACCAGAAAACGCAGGTTGGTGCCAGCAGCGGTGTGTTCGGCCTTGTAACAGATACGCCGCTGGTGAGACCAAGGATGAGCACGATAGCGAAAGCTGGAAAAGGAGCGCTGCGGCTGGCCGCTTCGACGATACCGTTTGGCCAGACGACGCTGCAGGGGCCGCGCTGCAGTTTGCAACCGGGAGTTGTTGCCTATCCCGATGGCGTACTGCAGGCCGAAAAACTCGCAAAATTCATAAAGCAGTGGTGTGGCGAAACCTGCGTCAGCACGTAACTGGATGCGGACGCCAGGAAATTCACGCTGCAGTCGCGGAACCAGGCGCAACAGCAAGGGGAGGATACGGGCGTGACTACCGACTCTTCCTGGTCGCAAGCGGGCGGCGAGTAAACAACCGCTGTGTCGCTCAAAGATCAGCAAGGGGTGATCATGTGCTGGCCATAAGCACCATTAAAGAAGCTGAGCTGCTGCTGTCCGTGAGTGGGATCGTCGGTGGAATCGACATCGAGCAAGATCTCTCTCCGTTTGCGGACTTGTTTGCCGCAGATCTTCACAAACCAATCCAGCAGAGAGTCGCTTTGGAGCTGTTAGTTCTCAACGAATTGATTTGGAAGTAAGCCGCGATCGTATTATTTCGCCGACGAGGAACAAATCGGTGAGCAATGCACGGAGGTGGATCGAGGCATTGAGGTTGTCAACCAATTGCGAGCTAATCGAGGGCTGCGCCAAAACCAATTCAATGGCCGCCAGAGAATCCCGAGCGTCGCGGTCGAGCACGGTGAGGAATGCATGATATTTTTCAGCCGGTGCCAAGCCCTCACCTTTCACCGCTACTGTACACGTTTCCGCAAGTCCAACCATCGCGTCGGCGGCGCGTTGCAAGAATTCGCGAATTTCTGCGCCGGGATTGCCGGCTGCGTCGCTGGGCAGTCCCTTGGCGGCGTAGGCCAACATGAACTCGTAGCACTCTTCGATGGTATCGCAGCGCTCCAACACTCCATGCGGCATTTTCTGGACCTAGCCCTTAGTTCCGGTCGATTCCGGCGATGAAGCCGTAGCGGGAACGACCCACCGCTTCGGATCGTGTTCTTCCAGATAAAAATCGCGGCTCATCCAGCCGAAGATCATGGATTTCGTGATCGGGCGCTTCTCCGGGCGAATTCCGAAATAGACGTGCACCATAATCAATGCGATCAGTCCGACTCCGGCCAGGCCGTGCAGCACGTAGACCATGCCCCAGGTCATATCGCTGAAGAGATATGGATTGCGCGGAAAGAAAATCGTGCGCACGCGCGACATCATGAACACGCCGGTGACGATCGCGGAGAGGCCGGCGGCGATGATGGCGCCGTGGTACAGCTTGTTTTCAAGCGGATACTTGGCAAATTTGCGCGGCGGTGGCGCCGCGAGGCCCATGAATCGCAGGATTCGATTGCGCGCATCCGTGATGTCAATTCTGTCCGGCCAGATGGACCAGAAATCCAGCCAGAAGGATGCATGAAAGATGTGGAAGATGACCGAGGCGGTGAGTACAGCGCCGGCGACCCAGTGCCAGGTCACCCAGGGAAACTGGACGCCCACGCGAGGCAGAAACGCAGTGAACAACAGCGTGAACATGGAAACGGCCATCAGCCAATGAAAGGCGCGCGCTACCAGCGAATGTCTTGGTACGTGAGCAGGAACGTGGGACGCGACGGGCGGCGGGACTTCGGCCGCAAACTGGCGAGGTTTCGCGAAATACCGCAGATACGTGGCATGAACGATAAAAAAAAGCAGACCCGCAATCACGGCGACCCAGATCAGAAACCACGCGATGTGAATGGGGACAAGCTTGCCCCACGGATCTCTAGCCCATTCTAGGAAGCCCATGTCGCTTGCTCCACTCCGCTGATCGAGCGCTTCACCAAATTGCGCATCAACGGGATTTTATAAGCATTGAATTGCAGCGGGACTGCGCCTTGCACCGCCATTTTCCCGGCCATTTCACCGGTCGTCGCGTTCGGCGGCTTCCCCACCACGGCGTTTTCGACCGACTTCAATCGCAGTGGCCGCGCAGCCGCTCCATTCACCGCGATGCGGATGCGTTCGATCTGTCCGCCTGAAACCACCATCGCGGACGCGACGTTCAATAGCGGAAAGTCCCAGACATTACGGTCTCGCACTTTTTCAAAGTAAAACTGCGCGCCAGCCCACGCCGATGGAATTCGAATGGACGTCAGCAGATCGCCTGGCTGCAGGATGTGGAGCCGCGTGATGTCAATGTCCGGACCGATAAAGTAGTCCTCGGCGTCTACAACGCGCTCGCCTTTGGGAGTGCGCAGCACGAATTTTGCGTCGAGTGCGATGAGCGCCGGCGCAGAGTCAGAGGGATTCACGGCCACGCAGCGGTCAGCGTGCAGAATGGCGTGCTCGCGATTGCGCCCGTCTGGAGTGTCCGCGTAACAGATATTTCCGCTCGCGCGATAGCAAGGCCAACCCGCGCGGTAATACCAGCAGCGAGCGTCCTGCGACACGTTGCCGCCAATCGTGCCCTGATTGCGAATCTGCGGAGAGGCTACCAATTCCGCGCTCTCCACCAGCAGACCGTATTTTTCTTTGATGACCGGATGTTGCACAATTTCCGTCAGCGTGGTCATCGCGCCGATCTCTATTCCGTCAGCTGCGGTGCGTACTCCCTTGAGTTCCGCGATCCCGCTGAGGTCCACCACAACTTTCGGTTTTTTGATGCGGTCCTTGAGCCAGTCGAAACTGTCGAGGCCGCCCGCCAGCACCCAGGCGTTGCTTCCGTGCTGTTCCAGCAGTTTCTGTGCATCAGCGATGGAGTTTGGCTGGAGCAGTTCAAACGCCGGCATCACGTCGCGGATCATTGCCATGGCTTGCTCCCCTTAACTTCTGAGCTAAATATGCGCCGTCAACGGATGTTGCGTCGGGCGTCCGGATTCGAGCGCGGTCAGGATGGTGTCAGCATTTACCGGCGCGCGCCGAAAAATATCGTCACCCAATGCATCCGAAAGCGCGTTCAAGATGACTGCGCACCCGCCGCCGACCGGCGGCTCGCCGACACCGCGCGCTCCGACCGGCGTTTCGGGATCTGGAATATCGAGTGCCGCCCATTGCATGTCCACTGGCACATCCAAAATTGTCGGAGGCTTGTTTTGGTAGAACCGTGTGGACAGCATCGCGCCGTAGTGCGGGTCGAACACCCACTTCTGGCCAAGCGCGTGGCCCATCCCCAGAATCGAACGACCCAGCACCTGTCCACCAAGCGCGCGCGGATGAATCACAGAGCCAACATCGGCGTAGGCGAGATAATCGACGACGTAGTACTTGCCAGTTTCAACGTCGACTTCGACCTCGGCGAAGCAAGCCACATAAGAGTAAGTGGATCCGTCGCGAGGGTAGTTATCCTTGGCCGCTGCCACCAGACCCTGGCCGGCGAGCGCTGTGATCGAGGCCTTCGTCACTTTGTTCAGATCGTCCGCTGTTTCATGGCCATCGTAGATGCCACCTAGCTTAATCGCGTGCTGCGCTGCCTGACCTAACGTCATGCCTGCGCCGCCACCTTTGCGGAACACGCGCTCGTTCGCGACTTCGTATTGCTCCGGTCTTCCACCAAGACTCTTCGCAGCGACCTCCTGCAGTTTTTTCTTCGCATCCATCGCCGTTGCGTACGCGGCGCGAGTCATCGCGTGCGTCGTCTGGCTGCCGCCAGATACACAAGTAAACGGCAGGTTCTTCGCCGTATCGCCCCAGGTGATGTCGCACTTCTCCCATGGGACGCCGAGAACCTCGGCACCGGCTCGATGCACATCCATCACAGACTCGGTTCCCAGGTTACCGATCCCGGACTGAAAACGGATGCGGCCATCGGGCGTGATGACCAGGAGCCCATCGAAGCCGGTCGTGCCGCCCACGTAGCAACTGACCGCTACTCCCACTCCGCGGACTTTCGTGCCAATGCGCTTGGGAGTACGCGCGACTCTCTCCTGCCAGTGGAATTGTTCCGCACCACGGTCGAGCGCTTCCTTGATGAATGCGCTTGTGGCATAGGCCCGTTTGCCATGCACCTCCGGACCAAGTTGCGCTTTGCCTTCTGGGCAATTGATCCTCCGGATAGCGACTTGATCGAGCCCGAGCTTGCGCGCGGCCTTCGCGATAATCGGTTCGATGATCGTGATTCCCTGCATTCCACCGGGCGAACTTTGCGCGCTGCGCGGCGGTGTGTTGGTCAGGATCGTCGCGCCGCGCCAGCGCATGGCCTGCGGCTGGTACAGCAGGGAAACGATGCGACCCGACGAGGGGACATCACCATTCGCGTCGTAAGGGCCGTTGTTGGAAATAACAAACATGTCTAGAGCGGTGATCCGCCCATCCTTGCTGAAGCCGACTTTCATCCGGCCCACTAGACTAGGCCGCGCGCGCCCGATGAACGTCTCCTCTTCACGACTGATGCGCATCATCACCGGCGCGCTGGTCTTCTTTGATAGCAGGGCCGGGATGACCAAGGAAACGCCGGCTGTGACTTTGCTGCCGAACCCACCTCCGGTGTACTCGCTGATGAGCACGACCTTGCTCGGATCGATGTTCAACCATCGCGCGATGGCCGGGACGGTCTGCGCGGTGCTCTGCGTGCCGGTATAAACGTGGACCTTCCCGTTCTGCCAGTAAGCCATAGCGCTGCGCGTTTCTAAGCGTCTGGTGGCTGGTGTCGGGCGTGACGAATGTCTCATCCAAAACTAGCGCGGCATTGCGGAATCCCGCGTCGAGGTCGCCGTACGACCATTCGCTAGGAGTCTTGCCCAAAGGCAATTGACCCTCTTTCGCATTCGCGAAATCCGCTTTCGTCCACTTGAGTTCACCGATGCTTGGTGGGGGTGGGCTTGGCGGTGGCGCTCCTGCTGACGCAGCAGCTGGCGGAGACTGAATCCAAATATTTCCATCCGTTCTGGGATTCGGACCGCCCGGTCGCAGCGTCTCGAGGGGATCAAGGACGAATGGCAGCGGCTCGAAATCGATGCGGATTTTTTCGATGGCTTCCGCAGCTGTCAGTTCGTCCACCGCAGCTACGGCGAGGATCGGCTCGCCCTGATAGAGCGGCTCCATCGTCAACGCGCGCTCGCTTTTCGGGTTGGCGCGAATCACAGTGCCATTGTCGGTAAGACTATCGGCCGGCGGAGGGAGTTCGTCCGCCATCAGAATCGCTTTCACACCCGGCACCGCCAGCGCTTCGCGAGTATCAATGTGCTTTACTCGCGCATGAGGCAGCGGGCTCAGCAGCAGTTTGCAGAAAAGCATGCCGTCTGCGTGATAGTCTTCGGCGTACTTCGCTTGTCCCGTAACTTTCGCGTAGAGGTCCGGAGTTTGATAATCCTTGCCGATTAACTTATGGCCCACGCCGTACTCGCGCTTGGAATTGTCGGCAGGCCCGGTAACTTTTTTCCCGGATTGCTCAGGCATGGCTAACCCTCCGCATATTTTCTGCCCCGCGCATCAGCGCGGTGAGGATCTTGTCGTAGTCCTGGCAACGGCAGAGGTTTCCTGAGATGCCGTGTGCCAATTGCGTCCGCGTCGGGTTTGGATTTGTCTTTAGGAATCCCACGGAAGCCATAATGAACCCGGGCATGCAGAACGCGCACTGGAAGCCTTGCTCGTCAACCACGCCCTGCTGCACGGGATGCAGTTTTCCGTCGGCGCTCGCGAGCCCTTCGATGGTGAGAACTTTCCGGGCGCGCACAGTGTGTGTGAGCACGGAACAAGCGTAATGGGGGACATCATCTATGAGCACGGTGCAGGACCCGCATTCGGCCCGGTCGCATCCCAGTTTTGTGCCGGTAAGGCCAAGCTTGTGGCGTAGCGTCCACGCCAGTGTCTCTTGTTTCATCACGTCGGCCAGCCGCTGCTGTCCATTGACGTTAACGGTGATCAACCGTTCTGCGGCCCCGCTGGATTGACCTAGCAACGTGGAGGCGCGGAAAAGATAGCTGGCCGAGGAGACGGCCACGCCGCCGGCGATCACGCCTTTGATGAAGTCGCGCCGCGAGATCGCTTCTGGAGTGTTGCCAATTATTTTGTCATCGGCGATTTCGCTCATGGCAGGGGCACCTCCGCTAACATCATTATAGGACTAAATCGCATCGCCATCCCACAGAACGGATTGCGATCCGAAATGTGATCTTGACTCTGCATTTGATAAGACTTGCGAGCGCGGCTTGCGGTTTCATGCAGTCCCGAACTCGCTGCTTCATGAGCGCTGAAGATATCAGCCGCGCGCAGGCCACAGACCCCCGGTATCGACCCGCCTGGCGAAGACGTCTGGGAGCCGGAGCATTCCAAAACCGAGTAAATCAAGCTCGACGCGCCGACGTGCTGACGACAGAAGACTAGAACTTCACATGTACGGTACGGACCCAGGCCCTTCCTGGAAAACACTGCAAGATCGTATTCATTTCGAACCGCATCGTGGATCTCACGGCGCTATGGGCGTGGCCATGCGAATTTCGTTTTTAGTTCCTCGAACGCGTTGAAGGCGATCGGACAAACGGCAACATTGTCGATCACGCCTATCAGCCTGGATGTGAATTCTGGTTGTTCTAGGTGAGGAAACGACCTGCAAACGTCTGGTCTATTCTCGTAAATAGAACACAGCTTCCCGTTGAGCATTGGGCAGGGCGGATTTACCTCGCCTTCTGACATAAATCGTTTCTGGAATGCTTCTATCGATTGGCCAAGCGTTTTTGCAATAACGTGAAGCTCACTCTTCTTAAATTGGACGTGCAATGATCGACAGCAGTTTGCACATTGCGTGCAGTCGATGAGCGCGAAGTATTTCTGGCTCAAGGTCTTGACAAGGCGATCGATGTCATCCGGCGCGTATTGCTTTAGCCACGATCGGAATTCCCAGTTTGCCTCGTCGTGCTCTTGTGAAAGCTGTTGGATTCTTGAGAGATCGATTTCAATTGTCGGAACCTTGACCCGTTTCTGCAGTTTCATTCCGGCCTCATGTTGTGAGCCTAACCCAAAAGAAGATGGGTGTCAGCATCACGCCCAAGGACGAGGCGTTCGTTTATTAAGCGAGCCTGCTACTAGTGTGTTGTCCCGTAAATACGGTCGCATAGTCGTTCGACTTTGGCGAATATCGAATCTCGCTGTGGCGGTCCAGATGGAAGTGCCTGTGGCATTGGGTTGACGAAATCTTGACGGTAGTGTTCGATTCGGAACTGCGTGAACAGTTGGACAGCTTGACCAAGTCACGTTCTCTTCCCGCTGCTTAACGTGCCTCGAGCGAAGATATCCTGTTGAGCGCCTGATGCGATTGAACGACCGAGAGATTTCCGCACACTGGAGACGAGCCAGGATGCATGGTTGGCGTGAGGTGTACGACGGTTCCTGGCACAGGGGGTGGCAGGACTCTAGCGACTAGTTACGCTCCATGTTTGCCCGTGCGCGTAATTAGCGACGATGATGTTGCACTTTAGTTCTTCAGGACGCTCATTTCGAATCTCCAAAGAAGCAACTCACTGGAGTATTCCGTCAGATTGCCGGTGACGACGGTCGACATTTCGTAGCACTTCGACCGTTTGCCGTGTCCAGTGCGGCAAAAGCGTGGTGGCTTGCAGTCGCATCGATAAAAGTGAGTCACTCCTTCGACATGACCCATTCCGTGTGGAAACATCAGTTCGGGTATATTGTAAGGCTTGTATTCCGCACTTCTCATCCACGCGCAAAACGCACTGCATTTTCTGCGGGATGAGATGAGCAGAATTCAAGCCCTAGAATGCATCCCATACCGTTTTGCTACACGGAATGGGTTATTCGAAAGAGTGAAATCACTTTTATCGATGCCGCGGAAGCCACAACGCCTTTGCCAGCACTGGACGCGTGCAAACGGTCGAAGTGCTTTCGAAATGTCGACCGTCTCACCGGCAATCTGACGGATATCCAGTGCGTTGCGGCTTTGGGAGATTGACTTGAGCGTCTTGCAGAACTAATTGGTGCAACATCGCTCGTCGCTAATCGCGCGGCGACGACCTGGGAGTAATTCGTCGCTAGAGTTCGCTGACACGGCCCCTGTTCCAGGTACACGTCATCGCCACAGGCCTACCGTGATCCTGGCTCATCTCCAGTTGTGCGGAATCTCTCGGTCGTTCATTCGCAGCAGGCGCTCAACAAGATAATCTTCGCCGGGGAACGTTAGCCAGCGTGAAGAGAACGTGGCTTGACAAAACTCGATCACAACTGTCACGCAGTTCCGAATCGCAACACCACCGCCGTTTCGGTCGTCCATCGCCATAGGCACTCCATATGTCGCACGGGAAATGCCTATATTCCGACAATGCTGAGACCAGTTATTTATGGGACAGACACACTAGATCCTGGTTACCCCTGACTGCGTCTTCGACCCGTCGCGTTACCGTACACTGGCAGAAGAGGCGGTTCGCTTCGTAGGGAAAACGAGAACGTACGCGCTCAGCTTAATTCTCGTGCGCTCTCTCGCTGTGCGGGAAGGCTTTGGCAGCCGGAAAGTCAAAGGCTGGCCGAGACGCCGTCGAGCTATTTCACTTCTTTCTGGCTTTCTTCGCTACCTCGTCCAAATTGGCAGCGGCTGCAATTCTTGCGACGTGCACAATTGCAAGCAATGTTAAGGGATCGATGGGTAGGTACGCCGGAAGCGTGGCCATCATCATCACGCGGAATGTCTCCGTTCGATGGTTTCCGCAGCGAGGAACTTTCAATCTACGTGCGGTGCCGAGCGCAAGCTACCCGAATGCAGCACACAGCGACGCCCGACATCTGAACCACAGGTGGGGCAAGGAACACTGGAGAGCTGTTTGGCGGTGAGTTCCCTCTTCTTCATACAAACAGGTTCCTGTAACGCCAATCGGAAAGCCACACCATTTTGAACAGTTTGGAGTGAAGCCAACGGACCTATCGCGCCTTTCCGATGCAGCGATTTCCATTTACCGAGGCGATTCGCTTCCCTCCCAATAACTCGCGGATAGGAGAGGCCCCGTAGAACACCAGCCTGCCGATGGGCGTTTCACCTGGCATCTGACCGTTGCGGATGTCAATACGGTGAATTACTGATGACGGTTAATATACGTACGTAGTAGTACTAACTTGTTATGTATGGGTTGACTGGGTATCGTGGCCCCTATGGAAATTGGCCGCAGGCTGAGAGAACTTCGCGAGTCCAGGAACCTTAGTCAAGGTGATATCGAAGTGCGCACCGGGCTACTGCGCTGCTACACAAGTCGGGTCGAGAACGGGCACACTGCCCCCAGTGTCGAGACCATCGAAAAATACGCGAACGCTCTAGGAATACCGCTCTTTGCGTTTTTCCCTGACGAGGCGCATAAACGAAAGGTTGAACCTCCGTTACCTTCCAAAGATCCCGATTGGGGTTCAACACCTAGAGAGCGGTTTCAAAACCACAGGATCATCACAGCCCTAACGAAAATGAACGAACGCGATAGACAGCTCGTGCTCGCGCTAGTTCAACGGTTGACAAAAGGAAAGCGAGCGAAACGACAGAAACTAGCGTCTTGCGCCGCTTGAATCATCAATCGATATGTCCACTACCAAGGAGCACCGCAGAAGTCCTCGCATCCTGGCGACCGTGCCGCTGATAATACATTCGGGCGGCGAGTCACTGGAAGTAGTCACAGCCGTGATCAACCTTCACGGAGCCTTGATTCTATCTCCCGTTAATTGGCCGCAAGGCGCAATTCTCATCATCGACAATAAGAAGAGGGGCCTTCGCATTCGCGGTCGTGTCGTTTGGTCCGGAAGCAAAGAGCCTTCCGGATTTCACAAGCTAGGAGTGGAATTCGAGTCTGCCGCGCCCGACTTCTGGGCGGAACAATACGACCCCAAGAGCGAAGAAGCGTCTTAGTCACTCACACGATGCGTCAATCGGATATGTACCGTTACGGTATATGCCTCCTTTCTTAAATAAACTACCTGTATCCTTCTGCATATGAAGCGCGCCACCGATCATCCATCGCACTCTATTTTTCCAGAAGACTTCCCCCAATATTTGCTGGAAGTTCCACGACGACGCCTGCGCTTCGATTGGTTTCTCTTCGCTGTCGTCGCCGGCGTAATTCTGGCGCTCGCCACGTTCACCGCCGCGCATTTGATATTTTGAAGTGAAGTGGCTTCGGCTGGATCTTAGGAATATGCCTACGGTTCAGTCGCCGGGGGCAAATACCTCGTGTCGATGAGTGTCCTGTAGCTATCTAGCGTGCGATTCTGCGGAACGCTCCGGTTCTGGGGCAGCACTTGATATCGCACTGAAACTAAATTCGTTTGCGCGCCGGTTCAAGCTGAGCAGCCAAGGCTTCGTAGACCGGATCGTTGGTATGATTTCAATGCGTCTAGTCTTCCGCGATCCCGCACTTTTGACGGCGAAACGGGCGAGTAGCTTCCTGGCAAGCTTTACCTGGCGGAATAGCTCAAGATCCAATCAGAGTCTTCGTCCGCGTCCAGCGTGACGGCGGGCACTTAATAGCACCTTTTTCCGCGTTCTTCTGTTACAAGATCTACACATTCCGTTTGAATGGTAGTGTGATTCTGTGCCACATTCGATGCAACGGTAGTCGTCAAAAACGTTACGCATCTTCTTCCAGAATTCGACGGGAACGAGCCTGTGGATGCCGAGAGTGGTGCGTTGAGTAGCCCGTGCGTAATGCATCGCGATCATGCACTTCTGGTACTGACTCACTAAACCGCGATTAAATCGTGCGTAGGAACGCATGTGCACCGTCCAGTGCTTAGGAGGCCGCAATCTACAGGCCCGAAGAGTCTTCCGCTAGTCGACGAATGTACTTAGTGCGATAGGTACAAATGTTCCTATTGTGGCTGGAATGAGACAGTCTGAGCGGATGGTTCTTGTGATTGCGGTGTGGAGATTGTCATGCGTGGCGGTCGGGAAAGAATGGTCCGACACCTAGACCTACGTTTCCATTAACGATACGATTGCTTGTCGAACCGTCTTAATTGGGAAAGGGCGAATGCAAGGTGGAGTAGCAGGCAGGTCGATCTTATTAACCGGTGCTGGCGGCTCGCTTGGCTCGGCGCTCGCCAAAGCGATCACTCAACTCGAACCTAAGCAACTGATTCTCCTGGACCATTCGGAACGGAATCTCCACGAAATTGATTCAGAGCTAACGGCAGTTCTTCCCGCTTTCCCGCTCACGTCCGTCCTCGGCGATATTTGCGACGCGGCCTTATTATCTGAAGTCTTTGATCGCTATCGCCCTGAAATTGTCTACCACGCGGCGGCCTTCAAGCATGTTCCGCTTATGGAAGGTAATCCGCTTGCAGCTGTTCGGAACAACGCGCTAGGAACGAGCACTCTCGCCAAGATTTCGCGCATCACGGGTGTTAGCACGTTCGTTATGGTTTCGACCGACAAAGCCGTTAATCCGATTAGCGTTATGGGTGCCTCGAAGCGCGTGGCGGAACTGGCGTTGTTACGCTGGGGTGGTTCCACGAATCACATGAGGGCTCTACGGCTGGGTAATATCCTAGCCTCTGCAGGGAGCGTCGTGCCAACCTTCTTGCGTCAGATCTCCCGAGGCGGCCCCGTAACCGTCACTCACCCGGAAGTGTGCAGATTCTTCCACACGATGGGCGAGGCCGTCGAATTGGTACTCTTAGTCTCAGGTGTCGAGATTGGAGGGGGCATTTTCATTCCTCAGATGGGAGCGCCGGTAAGAATTTTGGACATCGCCCGTCAGTTAATCTCGGACTCTCAGTCTCAATCCAAATCTGCTAGGGAGATTCCCGTCACCATCACTGGGTTGCGCCCAGGAGACAAGATGTCGGAGGACTTTCTTTTCGCGAATGAATCCGTGGAGCCGACGTCGAATCGTAGCCTGTTGCGCGTCAGAGCGATGGAGGTTCCTCCTGAAAAGTTTGACGCGGATATAGAGTGTCTTTCCAGAAGTGTCGAGCAGCGCAATCTTTCGCTCATGCTGGACGTGCTCTCTCAGATGCTTCCAGAGTATCGACCGACCGAAGCACTCGATCGGATGAGGCGAGGCTCCTCGGTATTACTGGAATGAAGCGCACAATTGCAGTGATAACCACGTCGCGAGCGGACTACGGTCACTTGTACTGGCCTTTGCGCGATCTGTCGAATCACGAGAGCGTGGATCTGAGAATTATCGCTCTCGGGCCCCACTTGTCGCCTGAGTTCGGAAATACGATCGTGGAAATTGAGAAAGACGGATTCCAGATCGCTTCCCGCGTCGAGTGTCTCCTCAGTTCCGATACAGACGTAGGAATGGCGAAGACGATCGGCCTCGCGACTTTAAGTCTCGCCGATCTCTTAGGCCAAATGCGACCGGATCTGCTTTTGCTGATCGCGGATCGTTACGAAATGCTTGCGCCAGCGTCGGTTGCCCTCGCGTTGCGAATCCCTATCGCGCATATCGAAGGAGGCGAGATCAGCGAGGGGGCGATTGACGATGCCGTGCGAAACGCACTTACAAAAATGAGCCACATTCACTTTACATCGACATTCGCAGCCCGAGAACGAATCATAGCGATGGGCGAAGAGGACTGGCGCGTGCATCGGTCTGGTGCTCCGTCTTTAGACCACCTCCGCCGGCGAATGTTGCTTACCCGCGAAGAAGTCGAAAACAAACTACAGATCGATCTTCGGCAACCGACGATCCTAGTTGTATATCATCCTGTGACCATCGCCCGCGACACACTACAGGAAGCGGATGCGCTTTTCGAGGCGCTGGCGAGTCTTCCGGACCAACTCTTGTTCTGTTATCCAAATGCAGACGCTGGCAGCAGAGTATTGATAGAGCGAACAAAGTCCTTCCTCGCCGATCGGACACGAGGAAAAATCTTTACGAATTTCGACGCTGTAACCTACTGGAGCCTTTTGCGCCACGTCGATATGTTAGTCGGCAATTCGAGCAGTGGAATAATGGAAACCGCTTCATTTTCGCTGCCCACAATCAACGTCGGTCTCAGACAGCAAGGGCGCGAGCGCGCAAGAAATGTCTTGGACGCGGACCCAGCCGCTATTCTCGAAGCGGTCACGAAGGCAAGAACCCCCGAGTTTCGTCATTCCCTGCATGGAATGACCAATCCATACGGAGATGGCTTCGCTGCTGACGCGATTGTGAAAGTGCTTACTACGGTTCCTCTTACCCAAGAACTCCTGATGAAACGTCATTCGACGGTTTCGGGCCAGACTCATGCCCTTCGAAATTCGCAATCGGCATGAGAATCCCGCTTTCAGCTCCCGACATCACTGAAGCAGACGTCCAGGCTGTGGCCGATATTCTTCGCACACCAAACCTTAGTCTGGGTCCCAAAGTTCGGGAGTTTGAGCGCGCCATTTCGAACTACATCGGAACTTCCGATGCCGTTGCACTACATTCCGGGACCAGCGCTCTGCACTTATGCATTCGTAGTTTGGGTATTTGCGAAGGGGACGAAGTAATCGTACCGTCCTTTGCGTTTATCGCCGTCGCGAACGTGATTCGGTATGAGCGTGCAACCCCGGTATTCGTCGATATCGACTCCAAGACTCTGAACCTTGATCCGGACAAAGTGGAAGCTGCGGTCACATCACGAACAAAAGCGATTCTCATCGTCCACACATTCGGATGTCCAGCGGAGATGTCAGCTCTGCTGGAGATCGCCCGTCGCCATCGATTGTACGTCATTGAAGATGCGTGTGAGGCGATCGGAGCGGAATACGACGGGCGAAAAGTGGGAGCGCTCGGCGATGTCAGCGCGTTTGCTTTTTATCCCAATAAGCAAATCACTACTGGAGAAGGAGGAGCCGTCGGAACGAATAGCTCCGAAATCGCCGCTAAGATTCGAAAGCTTCGCAATCAGGGCCGGGACGAGTCAGAGGAGTGGTTTCAGCATTCAGAACTCGGCTACAACTACCGGATCTCGGATATTAATTGCGCCCTGGGAATTGAGCAGCTCAATCGGATAGGCACCATCCTCCATCGGCGGGAAGCCGTCGCGCGAGAATACAATCAAATGTTGGAACAGCATCCGAATCTGGAACTCCCGCCTTTGACGCTACCGCGCCGTAAAATAAGCTGGTTTGTGTACGTGGTCCGGTTAGGCGACCAATTCAATCAGGACCATCGCGATTGGATCGTCAATGAAATGAAAACTCGCGGAATTGGTGCGGGGCGATACTTTGCTCCGATTCACCTACAGCCGATCTATAGATCGTCCGCTGTGCCGAAATCCGCCCTCCCTATAACCGAGTTCTGCGCTTCTCGCTCACTTGCACTGCCTTTCTTCAATCGCATTCGACAGGAACAAATTGCGGAAGTGTGTCGCGTATTGATCGAATTGATTCAGGTGGCCGAAACTCGCTGCAATGACCGGAAATGACTGGCATTTCGTAGTGTGAGATCGCCAAGAAGCGCGTTCTCGCCTAACAAACTATCGGAATGTATTCTCAGGTCCTGGTAAGGCGCGTCTCCGGACATTGACAGTTCGCCGATCAGCAGTTGTCCCATAAATACGTCAATCAAGTACGGAGAACTGGTATGCGATAGGAAAGCTACAAAGCGGAATGCAAAGCGCGACGCTTGAATTTCCGTAGTGGCCAGTAGCAGAATTGACCTCGGAACCCGAATCGCTCAACGACACACACCGCATAACGATACCGGAGCGACGCGCAGATGTCGAACGAACCAAGGCCATCCCACGGCGTGATGGAAGGCCAGGGCGCCTACAATAAATATGCAAAACTGCCGGCAGGCGGCGCCGCTTTAGCTCTGCCACTATTGGAGCGGGCTGCTTCCGATGTCGCACTCGCGACAGACAATCGATCGGTCGTTATCGCCGATTATGGATCTTCGCAGGGGAAAAATTCACTGGTTCCGATGCAGGTCGCAATCAGAATACTGCGCCACCGCCTGGGCCCGACTCGTCCAATTTTCGTGTTCCACATAGACCAACCGTCGAACGATTTCAACACGCTCTTCGAAATACTGGCTGCTGATCCAGACAGCTATGCGCTGAATGAGCCGAACCTGTATTCCGCTGCGATCGGGAGATCGTTCTACGAGAACGTGCTCCCTCCCGGTTCGGTCCATCTGGGGTGGAGTTCGTATGCTGCTGTGTGGCTCAGCCGCAGTCCGACCTCGATCCCGGACCACTTCATCTCCCTCCGCAGCACAGACGCCGTCCGCGCTGAGTTCGCTCGCCAGGGTGCGCAGGATTGGGCGGCCTTTCTGGCGTTGCGTGCAACGGAATTGAGCAACGGCGGCCGTTTGGTCGTCGTACTTCCAGGACTCGCCGATGACGGACGATCGGGCTTTGAGAATATTATGGACCAGGCAAATGCTGTGCTCGGTGAGATGGTGAGGGACGGCGCGATTACTGCAGAGGAACGCGCACGAATGGCGCTTAGGGCGTATCCGCGACGGAAAAGCAGTCTGCTTGCTCCTTTTGCGCACGACGGACACTTCGAGGATTTAGCCGTGGAAGAATTCGAAACGTCCGTGCTTCCAGATGCTGCGTGGAACGACTTCGAACAGGATGGGAATAAGGAGGCTTTGACAGCGAAGCACGCACTTTTCTTCCGTTCGGTCTTCATGCCTTCTCTGGCATCCGCACTAACCAGCGTCCGCGCAGGCGACGCGGCCGCACTCCAAAATTTCGGGGACCGATTAGAAGCAGGCCTTGAACGGCGTTTGGCGAGCCAACCGCGAGCTATGCATTCCTTTGCGCAGACCATCGTTCTTGCCAAGCGGGGTTGACGGGCTTTCGCAACGCCGTAGACCGCTACATTCGCGCCCACTTAAATTCTATGGTGCCTGACTGCTTTCGCTACCGCAGGCGGATCGCGTGAAATGTCCGGTAAGCGGTCATCAGGACATAGCAATTAGTTGGTAATGGGCCCTGTTATCGACAGTCATGCGGGGACGCTATTCCGTTTAGAACGCGGTAGCTCCTCGGGCGAGGGAAAATACCGCAGTGCGGGTCCGGGGATTGTTTTCTACCGGGACCAATGAAACACGATGCCGGCTGCGACTAACAAATTGTTCTGGTGGTCGTTGGTGGAGTTCGCGAACGTAGTCAAATAGTAATCGATCTGAACGATGCGAAGAGCCAGCCGGGAATTCAGCGGTACGTCAATGCCTCCGCCAATCCGGCTGGCAAACTGGTAGGTGCCATCGCCTACTCCAGCGACTCCGCCACCGGCATGCGTGGCGCCCAACAACACTTGCGCAAAGGGCTGGGGCTTATGTTTCCCTTCGAACCATGGTTGCGGAAGCCTGTAACGCGCTCCGGCCAAATACGATACCAAGGTTAATGAGCTTCCTGCGGTCGGGGCAGCGTTCGCGTTCTGTGCGCTGATGTCCGCAACCAAAGACCACCGATCGTGGAAATTCCAGGACGCCGATAGCCCTCCGCCATTCATCCCAAAACATCCGCACTGTCCGGGACCAGCGTTAGCGCGCACCCACTCGTACGTCGCAGCCGCGTCCCCTTTGTACGATTCCTGCGCCACCACAACCGTACTTCCTGCGAATAAGAAAATTGTCGCCAACAAGAACGATCGCATTCGCAATTCTCCTCAAGCGCTTCTCATTAATTCGACGGCACCGAAACCGTGGCTGACACATTACTGATCACGGCTTGCTCGTATGAGCCACCCGTGGACGCGGTGATGTAGAAATAAGCCACCGGTGGAACCGTCACAGCTCCAGACATTACCTGCACGCCATCCAGCGTCACCGTCATTTGCCCTTGTTCGATTGTTATGGTGTAACTGTGCGAAATGGTCATGCCATCCGCGACGAGTACTGGAATGCTGGTGTTCACGTTGAACCAGGGATTTTCAAATAGCGCACCTTCTCCTCGGCCCACGCCCACATAGGGAACCGGCGGGTCGCCGGCATTGTGATAAGTGTCGAAGCCGAACACGGTTCCGGGAATTCCTTTGGCGCCCAGGCCCATGCCGGGCGCGCCTTCACTGGTGGGGGTCGCTCCCAATGAGGGATCGCCGAAAACCACTGTGAAGCCGTCGGCAGGAACAGTGCTCGGATTGCTGAGCGTCATCGTAAAGCTGAGCTGAATATCGCCCGTGGAAATCAGATTCGGCCATACCAGTACGCCGATCTGGTTATTTGTTGCGGCTGTTAATTGATAGCTACAACCCGCTTCCGCCATCGCATCGCCCAGTGGGGACCAGTTCGAGTCACAGAGATTCGGAATGCCTTGCAACGCGCCAACGAACAGACCTGCGGAGACGCTTGTCACTGACGCCGTGACCCCATTGCTCACCACCACATAAAGAACGGAACCGGAATCCGTGCTAGCCGCTGGACCCGAGGTGTAGGTCGAGCTGGTCGCACCCGGAATGGCCGTGAAGGTAGAGCTGCCGGGCGCGGCTTCGTACCATTGGTACGTCAACGGTAGGTTGGAAACCGCCGTCACTTGAAAGGTCGCGGGGGCTCCCACGTCCACATACTGGGTCACCGGTTGCTGAGTGATCAGAATCCCACTACCAACTGCAAGAGTTGCCGGCTGTGAGACGGCTTGCCCGTAGGCGTTCGTCACAACGACGTAGTATTGATTCTGATCGTCGCTGATTGCGGTCGCCGAGCTCGGTACGGTGTAGCTGTCGGACGTTGCTCCCGCGACCGCGACACCGGTCGTTTGGCCCGCGGGAATCACATACCACTGATAGCTGAGCGCTGGTGTGCCGGAAGCCACGACGTTAAACGCGGTAGTGCCGCCCGGCGCTACGCTTGCGCCAACGGGCTGAGTGATAATGGTCGGCGAAGCATTTCCGGTCGTTACCGTTAGCGTGGCCGAGGTGCTGGTGAGTGGAGTCGTTCCACAGGAATCCGTAACCGTCGCGTAGTATTGAGCGCCGTTGTAACTGGCGTCCACTGGGGGCGTGGTGTACAAGTCTGATGTTGCGCCAGGGATAGCGGAGCCGGTGGCGCTGCCCGACGGGATTTGGTACCACTGATACGTAAACGGACTCAGTCCTTGGGCCGCCACGGAAAAAACAGCAGTTTGTGTTGCAAGTATCGTCACGCTCGCGGGGTTCGAAGTGATTTGCGAACCCACAGCAATGGTGGCAACAGCCGAAGTTACGCTCGCGGCTCCGTTCGTCACGGTCACAGTGTAACTTCCCGCATTCACCGCAGCCGCGGTCGAAATGGTGTAGGTCGAGCTGGTAGCTCCAGGGATCGGTGTGCCGTTAAAGCTCCATTGGTAAGTCGACGCGTACGACGCGGTCACACTCAGTACGATGTTCGATCCGGTGCAGACGTGTTGGCTAAGCGGTTGGCTCGTGATCACTGGGCCGCTGATCGTGCTCGTTGTTGAAACCGAGACAGACGGTTCGTCCACGCTGGTCGCGGTGATCGTGTAAGTGCCGGGCGCTGTCGGTGATGTCCAAACGTTTCCGCTAAAGGTCCCTGTGGATGCACTCCAGCTCAACCCGTTCGTTAAACCGCCGCTAGCTGTCGCGGTGAACGTAAGCTGGCCCGGCGCGGTGGTCTGATTTGCCGGCACGATCGGCGTAATCGTGACGGGGGTTGGTGTTACCACGCATGTCGTCGAAACCACGGTACCCTGCGGACTGGTAACCGTCAGCGTGTAGGTCTTGGCAGACGTCAAAGCTGGAGTTGGATACGAGCCGCCGCTTGCAGCAGACGCCGTAATATCGAAACTCCCGACGCCCGTAGAACCGATGACGGCCGTCCCTCCAGAGAACGTGGGAACCAGCATCACGGGTGAGTTGTAGGGCGGGGTCGCATTGCTTGCTACCAGGCTCCCGGCGACTGGCGGGATCACCTGTACGGTGAGCGTCGCCCCGTTGCTGGTTACACTGCCTACGGAATTCGAAACGGTTACGGTGTAAACTGATCCGCTTTGGCCGGACGTAGTGGATGGCGTCGTATAGGCGCTGGAAGTCGCACCGCTAATTGGAACCCCGTTTACGTACCATTGGTAAGTCAGCGGACCCGTACCGGTCGCGGTCACGCTGAACGTTGCGGTCTGTCCGACTTTCACTGTCTGGTTGCCAGGCTGCGAGATAATCAACGGCGGTTGCGGTTTCGCGCCTTCAAAACCTCCAGCGCACCCCCCCGCATTGAGCAGCCCGAGGATTACGGCCAACATACTAACTACACCAAGGATTCGTCCGGGAAAACGGAACGGCAGAGTGTTCCGAACAGGTCCACATACGCATCGCATGGTGAGAATCTCCTAATGTGACTATATAGAGGAGGAGACGCAGCGCTAGCGCAGTGAACCCTAGGACT
This sequence comes from uncultured Acidobacteriota bacterium, assembly GCA_963790855.1. Classification (GTDB taxonomy): domain Bacteria; phylum Acidobacteriota; class Terriglobia; order Acidiferrales; family UBA7541; genus Palsa-295. Next base: position 10,276 of record CAWBPZ010000010.1, on the reverse strand, counting down.
AGCGAACTCGCTAATAGTGGTTTCTAGTAGTACTTTCGCGGAGCTAATGCGGATGGCTTCAAGAAGACGTGCCTTGAAGCTGTCCCAGCAGCAAGTCGCCAGCAATGCGCCGCTTATAGGCCTTTGCCTGGCCAGTCACGTAACCGGACGGAAATAGGGCAGCTCGCTACGTATGTATCTCGTGCGCTCTCGATGGGTTTGTATCGGTGGTTAACGATCGATTTTCATGAGCCTGTGCAAAGTAGAGAGAGCATCAGCCATTTCCCGTCGCTCCTCGCGGGACGTGCTGGGATCGGACGCAAGCGCGTTGATCGCATCCTCCGCTGTTTTCAGGCGAACCTTGAGCAGCGAACGGTCAAGTTCAAGAATGGCGGCTCTGTATAAGTCTCGCCAAGTGGTTTCCAACATTTTCGGACTCCTGAGGTGGTGGCGCGGCCGCGAATCTTATGCGGGGCAGTCGTGAAATTCTGGGACCGGGACCCAGTCCTGCCCAAAGAGCATTCCACACTCGCTTGATTCCGTCGTTGCTTCCGCGCAACCTCGTAGCTGCTCACACGCAATCTGAAGTGCCAGTGAATCGGAAGAGGGAGCCGAGAACGCACATGCGGTCCCGAACGGGAGGAGAAGGAGTCCGGGGACATGCGCCCTCGGCTCTCGCACGATTTTCGAGGCTAGAGGCGTCTCAATCTATAGGGAGAATTCAGTATCGGGCTGCGTTCCACGACTTTCGAAAGTTCTCAACTGTCGCCGGCGCAAAAAGTCTACAGCCCAACTCAATTCGACGAAAATCCAACTCCTAGCTCAGGTACACATACTTCCAGCAGTTTGTAAGGCGAACTACCTATCTCAAGCTTTGCAAGCCCCGCAGAGATTCGAAACACATTCACGATTTCGTTCAACACGGAATGCTCACTTGCGTGCATTCGCTCGCATTCCATCCTTAATACGCCGCCGCGCTTCTCCAGGACCCTTCACGCCGATGACGGAATAGGTTTTGCCCAGCATCTTGTGGTAGTTCACAAAGAATTCTTCCAGCTCGTGAACAAACTTCTTCCCCAAGTCGTCCACGTGCTTTACATAAGCATAGCTGTGATTTTCCTGTTCGACTGCAACGATCCGGTCATTGCGCTGCTTTTTCTTGCCCTGTTCGCCTTCAATAATTCCTACCACACGACATTTCAATAGGCATCCCGGAAATGCAGGTTCGTCCATTAGGACCAGCACGTCCGTCGGGTCGCCATCCTCGGCCAGAGTGGAAGGGATAAACCCAAAATCGTAGGGAAACGCCATCCCGGCAGGCAGCACTTTCATCAATTGGAAAATCTTTTGGTCCGGATCAAAAGCATATTTATTTCGGCTGCCTTTGGGCGTTTCGATGATCACTTGTATCGTGTGGCTGTCATCCGGAACCATCGGAATCAGACGCGAAGGATCCGCGAGAGAACGTCGATGCGGTTTGTTTTTCGCCATGTTGTTGCGCCTTTGCCCTTCAATCTAACCGGGCGATCTCTCTACTCCTAATCGGCGCTCGGCGCGGCTGCTCCAAGCCTCACAGCTTGAATCGGACAATTCGTTCGAGGCAAAAACGGCACTTCCTATAATCGGCGTTTGGAAGGGGCAGGCCATACAGCGAAGCGGGTAGGCGGGAACAATTAAGCTAGTAGCACTTAGAGCGAGGCGATTTCGATGAGCGCAACAAAGAGCCTCGAGAGGCGCGAGTTCTCGGACTGTCCTATTTGATTCGAGCGAACATGACACCAGACAGTAGATTTCAGGCTCCGCATGAAGCTGAAACACGATCAGTACTCGTCTTGAGCGATCTTGTGCCGTGAAGGTTAGGTGACGTCTTTCCGTTCTGCTGCGATTCCATTGTTGCAGACTAACGTATGTCACCAAAACTCGTACAGCGTTGTGCGTATGGTACCAATTGACCGAAGACCTTACCTTCTCTCTAGCCTCGGACCACACGGCAAAACATCCGACTGAATTTCAGCCTTCAGGCTAGGAGGAATACTGACATGGACCAACTCGAGGCCAAAAACGATTCCAACGCATCAGGGGTGTCCTGGGCAGCAGTAATTGCCGGCGCGTTCGTGGCCACCGCGCTGTCTGTGATCCTTCTTGCTCTCGGTACGGGAATAGGATTTTCCGCAGTCTCACCATGGGCAAGTGCAGGGGCATCCGCTCCTGCGATCGGTGCAGGAGCCATAGTCTGGCTCGTCTTAATAGAGATAATTGCTTCGTCCATCGGAGGCTATTTGGCAGGCCGTCTGCGCACGAAGTGGGTCAACGTCCACACGCACGAGATTTATTTTCGCGACACGGCACACGGCTTTCTTGTTTGGGCGGTCGGCCTTGTTATGTGGGCCGCGTTTCTGACCTCGGCGGCAGCGTCGGTGGTAGGAGGCACTGTCCGAGCGGGTGTTAGGTCAGCGGACGAGGCCGAAGCTCCATCAACAGGCGGTTCGGCCAGCTATCTCGTAGATGCGCTGTTGCGATCCAGTTCTCCGACTTCCGCTCAGGACAATAGGGAAGTGAATGGAGAGATTGGCCTGATTCTCGCAAACGCCGTGCGGATGGGAGAAATACCGCCCGCTGATAAGACATACCTTGCTCAGGTCGTGTCGGCGCGGAGCGGAGTCAGTGAACCCGATGCGGAAAAGCGAGTCGATGATGTTTTTATTCAAGCTCGGCAAGCCGCTGACAAAGCTCGCAAGGCTATCGCACATACAATGTATTGGACGTTTCTCGCGCTTTTGGTGGGAGCGTTCTGCGCGAGCTTTGCGGCGACGATCGGTGGCAGAGCAGCGGGATTGCGTCATCGTCGTTTGACGTAATTAAATTCGGATAGGAGGACGGCCAGATGCGCTCGATACTGCTTCTACTGCTTGGTGTACCGATTCCATTCATCATTTTGATCGGGCTTTTCAGCCACTTTTAGACCGAGCTATGCAATCTTCGGCAATAGATAAACGACAGATGACCCAGTAGAAACCGACGACACCGTCATGATGCAGCGATTAAAAAGCGTACGCTACACAAGAGCCATCTTAATGCTGATGTGTAGCGTCTTGTTCCAGATGCGAACACTGCCGGCGCAGGTGACGGTCCTCCACACCGGGGGCGAGCTCCATGGCTTTCTCGTACTTCGTGCTGCAGACGGCGATGCAATCGCCGATGGTGACCTCGCTCAAGTAACTCGCGGTGACCGCGTGACAACACGCCTCGTCTTCCGCTTCAAGGACGGCTCAATCAATGAGGAGACTACCGTATTTACTCAACGCGGCACATTCCGGCTTGTGAGCGACCACCTCGTGCAGAAGGGGCCATCGTTCAAACATCCGATCGACCTGTCGGTCAATGGTTTGAGTGGCCTGGTTACCGTCCGTTATACGGACGATGAAGGCAAAGAGAAAGCCGTGATCCAACATCTGAAGTTGCCGCCAGACATTTCCAACGGCTTTCTGTTCTCGGTGCTTCAGAACATCAAATCCGACACGCCAAAAACGACGGTGTCCATAGTGGTGGCCACGCCAAAGCCACGGATCGTGAAACTTGTGATTACTCCAGAGGGGGAAGATCCATTCTTCGTCGTCGGCTCCGAACGCAAGGCTACACGCTACGTTGTGAAAATAGACATCGGAGGCGCCGCCGGCGTAGTAGCACCGCTTGTGGGAAAACAGCCGCCGGACACTCACGTCTGGCTCGTTGAAGGGGAAGCCCCGGTCGTTATTAAGTCGGAAGGTCCAATGTACGACGGCGGCCCCGTTTGGCGCACCGAATTGACGAGTCCGGTTTGGTCCCAGAGTACTGCCGCTGAAAAAAGTCAGCGGAAAAACTGAACCGTATCGCAATCCCGGTGTCTCTCTCCACCGGTCTGATAGAGCTTGACCGCGCTGTCATCAAGCACCCGCCACCTTAGCTTGCGCCTGTTCAGAATGTTTGCACTGTTCAATCAGATACGTTCTGTCCGGATGTTCACGAGCAAGACTGAGGACTAGACGTTCCGCACACATTTTGGACTCGACGCAGCCGTGATGTTGCTTTGCGCGATTGCCGACGCGCGAATCCCAGCTACAGACGTCCCATTTCTCGCCCATGTGTTCACCTCTCCACTGGACGTTTTTCCGATTGTCTATTTCTTTGGCTCCAGGCCAAAGGAAGCGCGTTTGGTAGAGATCCGCAAATTAATTGCGTCGGATATTTGTTCGTCAGTCAGACCGGTTTTCCGAGCTGCGTCGATCGCGAGGCGAACGACTTCCAGCGCCTGAGCTTGTTGTCTGGTCATGCGCACCTTCGGTGGCTAGGCGAGACTAGTATCGCCCGACCGGGCAAGCGCCGCAAGCCGCCTGGACGCGCGATCAGTTGAGCTGGAGTAGCAGACCCGCTGACGAGACTTATTTGTTGTAGAATCGCTTGCGTGCAAACCGATGAAATCATCGAAGCCGAAAGAGCGCGGCTCGATTGCATTGACAAAGAATGCAAACAGCACCCCTACGAAGTGACCCATTAATACGATGATAAACGCAATGATTCTCCTGCTGGTTTCCGATTCAGTTGCTCGTGTGGTTATTCAGGAAGCATTGGAGAACGGCGGTTATTCGGTCATCGCGGCGGGTGATTTGGGAACGGCGGTCAAAAGGTTGAGTGAGTCCAAGCCAGATCTGTTGATAATCAGCCCTTACATTGAAGACATGTCAGGTTATGACACAGCAAAATTTCTGCGGACGAAGTGTCATGGACTCCCCGTTCTGATGCTGGCCGGACTCATTGACGATGATCGGCTGGAATATCGGCTGCAGCTTGAGGGCTTCGATGTTTTTCCCAAACCATACACTGCAGCCGAACTTCTCTCGAAAGTGAAAGATGTGCTTTCCCACAACTGAGGTTCTAGGTTCGTTAGGCCCGGTTCGCCATGTTCGACGCCATGTGAATCAGAAGCCCCCGGCTGTTCTCATCCATGCGCGCGAATAACTTCGCGAAAGAGCGAATCAAACGCTCTTCTTTTGGATTGGCCGCGCGCCTCGGAATGATTTCTGACGGTATGTTCAGCTTCTTCACGTGTTCCTCGTCCGTGAACAGCCGATACATCGGAATTTCCAGCGCTCGGGCCATCTTTTCCAGAGTGTCTACGGAGGGAACGGTGTGTCCGTTCTCAACCCGTGAAATGTAACACCGGAGTAGCCAGGTCCGTTTTTCCATGTCGCCCTGAGACATATTTTTCTGCGCTCTCAGAGCCTTTCGGTTCCGTTCTCCCTTTTCATTCCGATTCTGAGCCATCCGCAGTAGCCGAAGGCTAAGACTCTCTCTGTGCCCCCGGTCGGTGAACCGGTAGGGCCGAGGGAGGAGGATGTTAGGAATGTTAAAGCGTCACGAAGTCGAAATTCTACTGAAGGCCGGTCACTCCAAGGCCGAAGTAGCCCGACTGGCGGGAGTGTCTCTGTGCTCGGTTAAGCGCATTGCAGAAGAAGTTCCGGTGGTTCATGTGGATGATGCCGCCGAGCGAGAGGCGGCGGATCGGCAGACCTAGCCTCGTTGAGGATTTTCGGAAACCGGTCGTAAACATTCTGGAAGAAAAACCCGACCTACCTTCTCTGGAGATCCTTCGCCGGGTTCGGAGGCCGGCTACCAGGGCGGCAAGACCGCCTTGTACGCTCTGGTGGCCTCTGTTCGTCCGAAACAGATCAAGCCGCTGATTCGTTTCGAAGGTCTGCCCGGAGAATTTAGCCAACATGACTTCGGCGAAGTCGACGTTACCTTTCTTGATGGGTCGATCATCGTATCCACTTCTTCGCTTCTCGCCTGAAGTACTCCCGATTTGTCTGCGTCAGTGTGGTGAAGGACCAGGCCGTGAGAGCTTGGTGCGCAACCTGGCCGCACATCTGGACCGTTGGGGTGGAGCTCCGCTGATGTGCGTGTTCGATCGACCGAAGACCGTGGCCTTAAAGTGGCAAAGAAACGGCGAGGTCACAATGGAATCCGGTCTTCGCTTACGTCATGCTCTAGCTGGGCGTCGGGGTGGAGTTGTGTGGCCTCATAGTCCGCAGCAAAGGGTGCCGTTGAAAACCTGGTGGTTTCGTAAAGTCCTCTTTCTTCAAAGTGCGCCGCTTCCACGATCCAGAAGATCTCGCACAGCAACTCATCGAATGCATCGTGAAGTGAATCAGGAGCGTGCCTGCCGCGCGACGGCATAATCCCCGCCGTGCGTCTTGCCCAAGAGGCCTCCAGACTTCGTTCCCTGAAGGTGCACCCGAAAGATCTAGCGCTTCGCATTCCTGTCTATGTAGGACCGACGGGTACGGTTCTGCATGATGGCCATCCTTACTCGATGCCTCCCGAGGCCATTAGCATGCCGGCGACGCTGTACTTGTACGCCGATCGCCTACGCATCGTGGCGGGCAGATATGAAGTCAACCATCCACGGAAATTCGTTGCGCACCAGGGTTCCACGCTCGCCGCGCATCGCGCGCCATGGTGGCGGCGGTATCGGCAAGCGCGGCAAGCGTTATCTGAAGCGTCAGCAGTTGCTGGAACTCGGAGAGTCTGCTTTTCTCTACCTCACCGAGATCGTTCACCGCCGACCCGGCAGTGGTTCCACGACATCGATCGCTGCACAACATCTTGCAGAGCCACGGAGCAGAGGTTCTTCGCCGCGCCATGGAACGGACTCGAAGAGCAAGTTTTTGGTGCCACCTACATTGAGCATTTTCTTCAGCATTCCTTAGTTTTTCAGGAGGAGATCCCATGAGGAAAGAACAAGTTAGGAAAAATCCGCGAGAGACATCGCGACGCCCCAGAGGACGACAACACGTCGAAGAGTCTGGAACTCTCCGAAGGCCAGCTCGAGGCTCACTTCCGACGCCTCAACTTGGCGCACACGCGCCGGATTTACAAAGACGTCGCTGATCGGGCCGAGAAGGAAGTGGTCCTATCGGGACTTCCTGGCTCTGCTGCTGGCCGAAGAAGTGGCGCGAAGGAAACAGACGCGACTGCAACGTTGTACGCGGAGCGCACACTTCCCGTTCTTCAAGACCATCGACGAGTTCGACTTCGCGTTGCTGTCAACGCTCCGAGTCCGTGATCGGCTCCTGCCTCGGCTGGACTTCGTCACCGAAGGCGGTCGTTGATTCTGCACGGTAAGACCGGTAGAGGAAAGACTCATCTGGCGTGGCCATCGGTACCGCGCCATCCAGAACGGTTTCGAGACTCTCTTCACCACCGCGGCGAACTCATCGAGGACCTCTCGAACGCCAGCAAGCGTGGAAATCTCCAGGAATCGCTGACCACCTACACGCACCCTCACGTCCTCGTCATCGATGAGGTCGATATCTGACCTATGGCCGGACGCTGCCAACGTGCTCTTCCATGTCGTGAACGATCGCACCTGAGAAGCGCCGATGATCTTCACAACCAACAAGCCAATGAATGACTGAAAGTCCTACACCACAAGATATGGCGCAGCCATCCTCTATCGTTCTCGAGCGCACGCTTTATCCACCTCTATCCCCTCCGGAGAACCCGTCATCTCAACCCAAAGACCTTCCAAAAATACAAAACCTCAAATTTCCAATTGTGCTCAAATTCCCGAACCCACAGACAATTTTTCGCCGATGACCATTCAAATCCTCCCGCAGGCATCAGATCCGATTGCCCGCGCCGCCGGTATAATCCGATCAATGTCCGATGTCGTCCACATCTACGGAAGCTCTTACGAGACGTGTCCAGTGTGCGGTCAGAAGTGCGCGTGTGGCGGCGAAGCGAATACTATCGCCGACGAACCTGTTATTCGACCGTCTGATTGAGAGATTGAACTCTACTGCCCCGAGTATGGACACTTCCAGGTTTTGGCACGGAATCTGATTCACCCTGAGTAGATTGTTCTGGAACGCGGCAGGTAATCACGAATGCAGGTCGGCGCTGACAAGCCAGGAGTCAATGACTGTTATTTAGGGCTACTGTTGGGATGGTCGGTCGCTTCGTTCCGAGCCCTAAGACACGGTGTTCGAAGTGCGTGGAGTGTTGTGTTTGAACTGTGGAACACGGGCCATTTACTTTTCCAATTTTGTTCGTTACCGTTTTGTTTCCGATCATTCATGAGTGGAAATGCGGCCTTCACGGGGCGTGAAGTCCCGTGCCGCGCGGACTGTTCCAAGTCCTACTTGATTTCGAGGTGACACGTGAGAAAAACGGCTACCATCGACGCTGCAATGACGCTATTGCTCTGCGCTGGCGTTGTGCCTCACCGTACAAAACTACTCAACATTGCGCAAGCTCCGGTGAAGCAGGTACAGCCGAAGTCATTGATTTTTAGCGGAAAAATCGTTTCCCAAAATGGTGTGCGGTTTGTGCTGAGAGACGACGGCAATAACGTCTGGTACCATTTAGACGACCAAGAGAAAGCCGGAAAATTGGTTGGGAAAGATGTAGTGGTTACCGGCTCCTTTGATGGCCTCACCGGCACCATTCGTGTGCAGAGCATTGTGGAAGGGACACTTCCGCCGCCGTCGCCCGCCGCGAACACCGAAGAGAAGAAACAAGATAGCGAACCGGCCAAGAGCACAGCGACTCCCCCAGTGAGCGCCGACGCCGTTGCTCCTAGTGCTCCGCAGGCAACTCCCGCCCGAGAGCCTGATGGCAAGGTTGCGACGCCGCAATTGGACCGTCGAATTTCAGCGGCAGCGGAATCTCGCAGCCGGCCCAAAGCCAACCGTCGGACAGCCCTGTACGGGAACCATCTCCGCCTTTCGTTCTAGCTTTGCCGGACGAAGCCGTCAGCAGTTCATCTACGATCGCGATCAGCTCTCGCCGTTCGGTCCTGATGCCTTCCGGTTTCAACCCGCAAACACAATCTACAACGAATTTAGTGGTCGGGCGACGGCTCAAGCATGTCGATCCTTCTTATCCCCTAGATGCCATACAGCAACGGATTGAGGGCACCGTTCAGCTACATGCTGTGATCGGCGAGGACGGAAAGATTCTGATACTCGAACCAGTGAGCGGGCCGACTTTGCTTGTCGAAGCCGCCGTAACTTCTGTTCGTCAATGGCGCTATGGTCCAACTCTTCTTGACGGACATCGCATTCAAATCCAGGAGGATATCAGGCTTGTATTCCGGCTCCCGGGCTAGTTCGGGGATTTGCGATCCCGGCACGTCCGAGATCACCTGGCTGGAAGGACTCGATCACTTCGATTCCACGTGCCGTGTCGCCTGCGATGCGTGGAATGGGAGGCGGAGCAAACCTATTCGATAGTACGCAGAGCTCTGAACGATCACATTAGGAACCAACTCGCAGGTTGAGCCGCGAGGCCCACGTTTATGTTAGGTGCCGGAGTATATTCCTTTTCCTACGGTTGAAGACCGGGCACAAGCGATAACCGCCGGGCTGTCACCCTCAAAACCGGGCCCGTGGCAGACGCTGCGGTTACGGAAGTAATGCAGGCATCGGTACCTCTCGGCTATTGCCGCCTACATCGTCGGACAACAGGATGGATGGGACTAGTTGTACTGCGGGAAGCCCGCCGCGAAGAGGCCTGCGGCCCGCACGCTCCCCCCGAAGTACTGTAATCCAATGCCGGGGCCAGAACGGTGATGCCTCAAATTTCGTCGTGTGGTTCTGAAAGGAATGGTTGATTCTGTGTCAAGTGCTCAAAAGCAACCGCGCTAGAAATCCCAGTGACTATCCAAGGGGCGAAACCCGTGGAAGGGACGGAGCTGACGCCAGCTATTGACTGAGACTACACAAACGACACTTGTTTTCGAAAACGGTGCAGTCGTGAATCTGACGTCGAGAGTCTCGCTTGGGCAATGCGTATTTCTGCGAAACGACCAGTCCGGAAGGGAAATCCTTTGCAAAGTGCTGGCGTGGCGACAAGTCGGTCAGTCGGGCTACGTGGATCTGGAATTTACAGGCTCCGATTCTTCTGGATCTTGGGGAGTCCGTGCAGAGCAAAACTCCGCTGCTGCGTGGAAACCCGAAGCGCATAAAGCAATCGAAGCGCCGGGGGTGAGCCCAGTCACCACACTGAGGATGGAATCAGGCGCTCTGACTGGCGGGCGAAATGCCTGCGACTCCTCTAGAAGCAGCTACGACGCCGCTCGCCTGTCCTTTGCCTTTGACGACAGAGGCATCGCCTGAGCCTGCAAACGGCAGGGAATCGAGCGACGCAAAAGACGTTCAACTACCGCCCGCGCTTATCTCGCAGAACGCCGGACTGCAGCCCGAGCAAGAATCCTCCACTCCAAGATCACAGGAGATCGAGCAAGAGGTCGTATCCG
>CAWBPZ010000009.1:0-349788 GCA_963790855.1 uncultured Acidobacteriota bacterium | reverse complement strand
TTTACCGGATGCGCGTTCTCGGTGAGGAGTGAACGGAGGCGGGGAGTTCTGCGCGCGTCCGGTAAAGCCGTTTGGAGGTGGCCGCCCGTGATTGCGGTGGACGCGGGCCTTATGCAAATTCAATGGTGCGAAGGAGCGGCGTTAAGCCGTGCCGAGACTGTTCTGCAGGGCACGACGTATGACAACGTGCGCGCGGAAATTGGCTACGGCGAAAAAGTATCGCAAAGATTGCGGTGGAAGAAGCTGGAAGAAGGGATCGGTTTGACGGCGAGGCACAGAGATGCGGAGCGCCCGGAAGGACGCAGAGTTTTCGAGTTGGAGAGAGTAGTCTCATGCCGCAACGCTGATCCGTGGGGGAGAACGAAGTTGGATTTCGGCAGCGCTGAGCCTTTCGATGACCTTCATCGGTCCACCGCATTTAGGGCAGCGCCAAGAATCGGGGAAGTCTTCGGTGGAAGAGGCGTGTTGGTCGGCTTGCGGCTGTTGTTCCGAACCCAACAACTGAAAGCAAAGCGGTAGGAGCGTGGCGCGTTTGCGGTTGGCCAGGAAGCCGAAGTTACGGATGCGCACGAAGCCTTTGGGAAGAATGTGCAGTAAGAAGCGGCACAAGAATTCATCGAGCGATAGGGACAGCAACTTCTGTACGTTGTGGTGAGCCGAATCACGCCAGCGAAAAGTGACTTGGCCATCGCTCAGGGAGACCAGGCGATGGTTGGAGATGGCCACACGATGCGTGTAGCGGCCCAGATAGTGCAGCACATATTCGGGACCACCGAAGGGAGGTTTCAAGTAGACCACCCAGTCTTGTCGAAACAACGGCCGCAACCAGGCGGCAAAGATCTTGGGGTGCGCAAGAAGCTTCAGGTCTCCTTGGAAGTTGCGCTGGCCATTCTGAAAAGCCTGCTCGAGGGCATCGACGAACTTGCCACGAAAGATTTTCCGCAGCACTTCCTTGGGAAGAAAGTAGTTGTCTCGGGAACGAACCCAGCGGGTGTGATCCAGGGAGAGGCCGCCGGCAGGAACGACACAATGGACATGGGGATGAATATTGAGTTTTTGGCTCCAGGTGTGCAACACACTGAAGAAACCGATCTCTGCACCCAGATGTCTGGGATCGCGAGCCACTTGGAGAAGGGTTTCCGCACTGGTACGGAACAGGAGGCCGTAGAGGACTTTCTTGTTCTGCAGCAGCAGTGGGGCCAAGCGATGGGGCAGTGTGAAGACCACGTGCAGGTGGCGGGTCGGGAGAAGTTCCGCTCGACGCGCAGCGATCCAGCGGTCCCGAGCAGCGGTCTGACACTTCGGGCAATGGCGATCGCGGCAGCTGTTATAGGAGATGGGGGCCCGATGTCCGCAACGGGTGCACTCGTCGAGATGGCCGCCGAGTGCGGCGGTACGACACCGGCGAATGGCCAGCAACACTTTGCTGTGCTTCCAACGAAGCCAGTGGCGATTTCGTTCGAGGAAGGCCTCTCCCGCAGCGCGGATCAGATCGGCCACCTCCAGTGGTGGCCGGGCCATCTACTCTTCCTGCGGTGAAGCGCCTTTCAGTGACAGTGAATCGAGCGGACTCGCGGCCGCATGCAGGTGACGTTGGGAGAGATGCAGATAGCGGGCCGTCTCTTTCAGATCGTTATGACCTAACAGGATCTGAATGGTGCGCAGGTCTGCACCATCCTCGAGGAGATGCGTCGCAAAACAGTGCCGCAGCGTGTGCGGATGAACATCTTTCTGGAGGCCCGCTCGCTGGGCGGCTTGCTGGCAAGCGTTCCACACCACCTTGGTGTCGATCGGCGTATCACCGGTATGCCAGCGGTTGCCTGGAAACAGCCAGGTGCTGGGCTTGCGCGGTAATCCGCGCCAGTGCTCACGCAGCGCTTCGAGTAGTTTTGGGCTGAGCATCACATCCCGGTCTTTGCGTCCCTTGCCGCCCTGGACGTGAATCACCATGCGTTGGCTATCGATGTCGCTGACTTTCAGGTGGGTCAGTTCCGCGCGTCGTACTCCGGTGGCGTAGAGCGTCATCAGCAGAGTGCGATGGAAGGAAGTGCCGGCCGCCTGAATGAGTTGAGCAATTTCTTCTTGGCTGAGGATCGTTGGCAGGCGATGGGCCCCTTTCGGATAGGGAGTATCGGCGATGCTCCAGGCTCTCTTGAGCGTCTTACAGTAAAAGAACCTCAAGGCTGCCAGACGGACCGCGACGCTGGCCGCTGACAACTTGCGCTTCTCGAATAGCTCCGCTTGATATTCGCGAATATGTCGAGGACCTAGCCTGGATTATTCACGATTTTGCTGGCGGAAAAAGAAAAGGTGCTCTAAAAGATTGATGAACACTGGGTTTTATCAGAACCCGGCATTCTCTTTCGGAGCACCCAGAGATGACATCTTGTATATCACAACTGTTGTTTTCCTTCTATCGACACCAGCCCATTCGAGCTGATTTTTCTGGTGGTCAGATCAGTTCGGACGCTGGCCTTCTGCCGTTGCGGGCCTTTGATCAGCGCTATGGACTAACTCGTGGGCTGGCAGAACGCGTTCCTGATTCTCGCAAAGATGAGCGTGTTCGTCATTCCGTGTTGGCGCTATTTCGGCAACGCCTCTACCAGATCATCGCGGGCTACGAGGATGCCAACGACGCTGATCGCCTGCGGCACGATCCGGCTTTTCAGATTCTGGCCGATCAACCGCTGGGTGAACCTCTGGGATCACAACCAACTCTGAGCCGCTGGGAGAACTCCCCTGCGCCTCGCGATCTGCTCCGACTGCAGGATGCTCTGCTGGATTGGTTTGTGAAGATCTGCGGCAAACAAGTCCGCAAACGGAGAGAGATCTTGCTCGATGTCGATTCCACCGACGATCCCACTCACGGACAGCAGCAGCTCAGCTTCTTTAATGGTGCTTATGGCCAGCACATGTATCACCCCTTGCTGATCTTTGAGCGACACAGCGGTTGTTTACTCGCCGCCCGCTTGCGACCAGGAAGAGTCGGTAGTCACGCCCGTATCCTCCCCTTGCTGTTGCGCCTGGTTCCGCGACTGCAGCGTGAATTTCCTGGCGTCCGCATCCAGTTACGTGCTGACGCGGGTTTTGCGACGCCCATGCTCTATGAATTTTGCGAGTTTTTCGGTCTGCAGTACGCCATCGGGATAGGCAACAACTCCCGGTTGCAAACTGCAGCGCGGCCCCTGCAGCGTCGTCTCGCTAGGCGTTATCGTCGAAGCGGCCAGCCGCAGCGCTCCTTTTCCAGCTTTCGCTATCGTGCTCATCCTTGGTCTCACCAGCGGCGTATCTGTTACAAGGCCGAACACACCGCTGCTGGCACCAACCTGCGTTTTCTGGTCACCAACCTGCCAGGTCGCAGCCGTACTGTTTTTTCCTTCTATAACGATCGCGGGGAATGTGAGAACCGCATTGAAGAGTTTAAAAATGGCTTTGCTGCCGACCGCTTGAGCTGTCACCGCTTTCGAGCCAATTCCTTCCGCTTGTTGCTGCACAGTTTCGCCTATAACCTGGTCAACCTATTTCGCCTGCAATTGCCACCGGCGCTGCGCTCCGCGCAAATCGAAACTCTGCGCACTCGGTTGTTCAAGATCGGTGCACGCATTCGCCAAACAGCACGTTGTATCCGCATTCACCTAGCCAGCGGCTGGCCTTTTCAAGATCTCTTCCAAGCCGCCTCGCTTTGCGACTCCTCGTAGTTCGCCTGGATTGCTTGACAACATATTCGCGGAAAGGCCAGGCGGAGCTGTCTCTAAAAACAATTCTGGAAGTCAGAAAAGACGACTTGCAAACCGTAGGAGGGGCGCCAACCAGGACCCAAACCTGTCCTACGTCAGCAATGGGCTTTCTGCGCTACGATTTCAGCTTCTGATGAATTAACCAGGCTAAGCGATCCGGGGAACAGTGGAAGCGTCGAGCAAAATCCTCGACTGTGCGGATGTACTGGCGTGTGGTATGTTGCGAGTAATTACGGCGCTGGAGTTCCTCCAGCATCATTTTGCGAAGTTGGGTCACAGGAACACCTCCTGTGACCCACATTTACATCAAGCCATCGAGCAGCCAATGCTCCCCTGCCTCACGCGTAGCGTCCGCCGCCGGGCGGCTACGTCCAAACGCCCTTACCGGACAATAGAATTTCGTGCCTCGTCGAGATCACCGGAACGTTCCCGCGGACGAAATCCGTCTGCATGCTATGCAAAATTGAATGAGGGTGAAATGCTTTGTAGAGAGCGCAGGCGAGATTTGATGATTTGCACGATTGCCGCAACTCTCTGTAAACAGGAAGGATAGCATTTAGTACGGCGACCGAAGTAACATTCAGATTTAACGGCGACACTTCCCGTTAAATCTCCGTTAAATATAGCCGCTCGCTGTGAAATATTTCCCGTCGCAGATTTAATAGCGTTTAACGCCACCTTCGCCGTCGTTGTCGCTCAATTTGCCTCCGCGAACGAAATTCAGACTATTGTCGCATTGAAGATCGTCGAAGTTCGGCAGGCGAGCGCCACGTGGACGTGCAATAGGGCAGTTTCGACCCCTCCTATCTCCTATCCCCGATTTACTTTGACGCGTACGTTCGCGTTCATTAGGGTTCGTTTCCCTACCTAAGTTTTCTGTTTTAGGTTTGCCCTCCTTCCTCTCGAGCAGTTATGCGTCGGTTAGTCGCCGAGAATGATCCCGCCCTCGCGACATTTCTGCACAAAAGTTTCGGCCATGAACACTATGCCGCGTGGACCTGACGGGCGATGGCGAAGACGCCAAGCACCGTGCGGAAGAGCGCAATTATGACCTGGCGATTCGAAGGAATGAACCCGCGCATGCTGGAAACCAAGCTGCTCGGCTTCATCTCGCACCAAGAGGCGCACCCGCGCAAGTCAGCCAAATGACTCGGCGAAAAAAAAACGGCGTCGCAAGGACGACCACGTCAGCCACGAGCGCTGGCTGGTTTCCTACGCTGATTGCATCACCCTCATGTTTGCGTTTTTCGTGGTGCTCTATTCCTCGGCGCAGATAGATAAACGCAAAGCCCGGCGACTGGCCATCGGGATCCAGGCCGCGTTTCAGCAGATGGGCGTGTTCGGCACTTCCGATTCCATGGTCGCGCTCGCCAGCACCGAACGCATGCCGCTTGCCGACGTACAGATCATCGCGGTCGTGAAGCGCCTGCAGAACACGGGTCCGCTGCCGCATGCGCCCGCGGTCGCCGGGACCGTGGATCGTGGATCGTCCCAAGATGGACGAACTGCAGATGAAGCTCGAAGACGCGCTCGCGCTGCAATTTGACAATCGCATCATTTCCGTCGGGCCTAGCAAGGAAGGCATCGTCGTAAGCCGGCGCGAAGCTGGATTTTTTCAGAGCAGTTCCATCCAACTCGGTCCGCAGACGATCCCCGCGCTAGCCGCCACTGTGAAAATCATCGGCCCGGAAAAAATGGACATCCGCATCGAGGGCCACACCGATAATGTTGCCATTCACAACGGGAAATACGATTCAAACTGGGAACTCTCCACCGCGCGCGCCAGCGAAATCATCAAACTTTTCATCACCAAATTTTCGCTCGCGCCCAATCGTCTGTCCGCTTCCGGTTACGGTGAATACGATCCCACCGCTTCGAACGATACCGCCGAGGGACGCGCGATGAACCGCCGCGTGGCCTTGGTGATCCTCAATTCGATCTCGGATGCGGGCGTCCCCACGCCCACCGTCGTAGCTCCCTCCGCGATTCCCGAGGCCATCCTGCCGCCGCAGACAGATACGAAATATCCGTGGACGGAATTCTTCACGGATGACGATTGTGCTGAAGGCCAGCGCGCGGAAAACAGCCTGTGCTAATGTCAGTTCGGTTGGGCGCTGACCGGCGGAGCGCTGGCAGGGTCCGCCGGTGCTCCCGCTGCGGGTGCCGCGGCATTCGATGCAATTTCCTTCACCACTTGCGCGGCCAATTTCTTGCTCACCGGGCACGAAGTGTCGTTGATGCGGCATTGCGCCAGCGTCAAAGTGCAGCCGCAGTCGCAAGTCTCCGAATTCATGCGTTTCAACGCGGCTTTTTTCAGTTCCGGACTCAGGCCCGTAAAATCAACGTTCGGCAGCTCAGTCGCCAGCACCGCATTCTTCAAAAATATCTGCCCGGTATCTTCAAACGTTTCGATCGTCGCATCCACCGGCAATCCCAGCAGCAGACGCACTTCCGCTTCATACAGCGCGTTGGAAAACAGCCCTTCGTGTTTCTGCACCACATTGCCGTCCGGATTCACCACAAACAGCGTCGGCAACGCCGCCACTCCGCCGTACTCCGCCACGATCGCGCGGTCGGCCATCACAATCGGGTAATTGATTCCAGCCTGCTTGGCAAATTTCTTCACGTCGGCCGGGTCGCCGTCATCCACAGACACGCCTACGACCTGCAGACGATCCTTGTAGCGGTTCGCCAAATCAATCAGCACCGGAATCTCCGCGCGGCAAGGCGGACACCACGTGGCCCAAAAATTTATGAATACAACTTTGCCTTTCCATGCTGCGGTAGATACGGGGTTACCGTCGAGATCGGTCACCAAAAACGCCGGCATCGGTTGCGGGTGACTCGCGAAACGTACGACGTGGTCTTGCGGCGAATTCGCTACGGATTTTATTTTGTTTGCGGGCAATACGGATGACGCCGAGGACGCTCGCGACGCAATCGCCTTCATCACGCGCGGCTGCTCCGTACGACTTGCAGCCAGCCCAATCGCCAGGCCTGCCAGCCCAGCCACCATCGCCAGCAATAGAATGAACGACCGTTTCATTCGCCGCCCTGCACCTGACACTATTATGGGCCAGCTAGATTCAGCGGGCAAGGCGCGAAGCGTGCACGATTGCGCAAACAAGCGCCGGAGCATGAAAAAAGGAGAGCGGATTCAATCCGGGACTTCAATTCGCGAATCGGGGCAACGCGCCATTTTCGGTTTCACATGCGTCCCCGTTTTGAAAGTTAAGTGCTTGATAATACGTTCGGTCTGATTCCGCCCTTCGTCCTGTACTTGGGCACTCTACTTGCCTTAGGTACGGCGTGGGTCGCGCTCCAAAACGATCCGCATCATCCAGTAAGTGGAGAGGAAGGGGCCCACTTGCAGGATGGTATCGGTCGTTCCCACCTGCCTCTGAGAGGGAAGCTGGATGGATGACCCCATGATTCGGTCACGCCTAGGCCGAATCACCGGAGCGCGACGTAAGGGACCGTCGTTCCCAAGCGGCGGTCCTTATTATACTTACAGGCATGATGTGAATCGTCCCGCCGTCTCCGAATCGTGCTTCTGAAAAGCAATGTCGCCAATGGTCTGATCGTTTCGCGGCTTCCTGGGAGGCCATACGATGAAGGCAGCCACTGTATTCTCGGCGCGAGTTAGTGACGGTGTCGGAAAGTTTACCTTCGTTAAAGTTCAGACCAAACGCGATAAACCCATGGAAAGGAAAAACGCGTCGTCCTATTATGCCCGGCATTCTGGGTCCGCAAGGACGGGAGCCAGGGGCGCATCGTTCAGCCGCTCGCATCGAACAAAATCGAAGAAGCCTACGCAGAATTTTTGAACATTGATACCGCCCGGCGGCAGACTCGGGCAGGGCATAAGCCGACGTTCAGGGGCATAGCCACGGTCGTGTCCTCGGGTGAGAGGCTCCTGAACGACGCCATCACGGAATACCTCGATAACGCGAAGGCGAGCGCTCTCGCCTGCACGGGTTACTAACTCCGGAGCAGCCCCGCGGACCCAGGTATCGCCCATCGATCAGGTCTGTGGCATCAGGCTCCTGATACTTATTTCAAGCCGACCGAGCTTGGCGAAAACAGGTTGTAGTCGAGCTTGTCGGCAACGTATGCGATGACCTTTTGGGCCTTCACACTATTTCCCGCCTCGTCGAGGCGCGGAGCGAACACGGCAATGGCGCCTTTGCCCGGAACAATGGCGACGATTCCGCCACCGACTCCGCTTTTAGCTGGAAGACCTACCTGCCAGGCCCACGCGCCAGAGCTGTCGTAAAGTCCGGCCATAGCCATGGTGGAAAGAATGAAGGGCACGTCTTCGACTTTGATAACCTGTTCTCCGGTCGCCGGATTCTTCCCGTTATTGGCGAGGAGCGCGCCCATGCGAGCAAGCTGGGTGGCATTCACGCCCACCGAGCACTGTTTTGTATAGATATCTACGGATTCAAAAGGATCGGCGTAGATACGGTCGTATTTAGCGAGCAGCATTGCTAGTGCCTTGTTGCCGGCATTTGTGGCGGCTTCCGATTTATACACCTCGTCAATCAAGACTAATTTTTCACCCGCCACTTTGCTGTAGAAATCCAGAATCTTGTTCCATTTCTCGTCTTCGTTCTTGCCGGAGATCAAGCTGGTAGTGGCAATGGCGCCGGCGTTCACAAAGGCGTTGCCAGTATGCGTTGGCATCTCCACAACTGCCGTCACAGAGTTAAAAGCCCTGCCGGTCGGCTCGGAACCGATCCGTTCGAACACTTTGTCGTGGCCGAGCTCTTCCATAGCCAATGCCAGTGTGTAGACCTTGGAGATGGATTGAATTGAGAAGGAATACTTGACGTCACCAATTTCGAAAACCTGATTGTTCGTCGTCACTACGGCCACGCCGAAGAGCTTCGAATCGACCTGGGCCAGGTAAGGAATGTAGTCCGCGTTCTTTCCATCGGTGTCGCTGCGGAATTTTTCGTACGCTTCGCGTACGGCCGCTTCCACTCGCGCTCTATTGGGCGCTACCGGGCTCTGGTTGTTTTGACCGTGAGCTGGAACGGAGCAAAAACCAACACAGAGAAGGTATGCTGCCAGGAAAAACGCCCCACACCGAAAACTAGCTCTGAACATTTGCTGCCTCCACAACGAAGATGGGTTGAACGCATCCTTCCCTGAACTGTGCAACGCGAGTTCTGCCTTTGAACCATCGTGGCGCTCAGAACTCGAAGCCCTTGCTCCAGTCATACCGGAAGGAGAATTGCAGTTTGTAGTCGTTCACACTGAAGCCATCGGCGAAATTCACGCGCCGGCCAAACTGGAACTCGCTGCCCACGGTTACTGGTTTTAAGGGATGGTAGAGGAGGTTCACCAAGGCATAGTCGCCCTGATGGAAGGAGGTCGGCGTCATGGCGTCCGAATTTGAGACATTCAAAAAGGAATATCCGATCGAAGTGCTGAAGCGATCGCTCCAGGTGTGATCAATAAAGGAAACGACTCCGAGTACGGGTAGGGCCACCCCCTTGATTGGGGCTGCGGGATTGGAGAAGTTGGTTGCGACGCCGATGTCAACCGGAGCGTCGTTCATGTAGTTTTCGATGCCCTTACCGTAAACAAACTCGAACCGGCCGACATCCTTCTTAGTGAAATAGATGTTGGAAGTTAGATTGACGCCCCAACCGATGGCGCTTCCGCTGAGATTGGGCAGAGATCCATTCGTGTCCACCCAAGCGATTTTTCTAACAATGCCGGCCGCTTGAACGTAACCCCAGCTCCGGGCAAGACGCGCATGGCCGCTCAGATCGGGCCACTTGAACTGCGGAGAAATGTTTTGCAAGTCGATGCGATCGGCGTAAACCCCGCCATCCGCACTGCCGCCGGGGCGCTCCAGGGCGATTACGACATTGCTTGCGCCCTGAATTGGCATCCAGCGCACCTGCACATTTCGAAAGAACACCATGCCGTTGGGTCCCCAGTACTCGATGGAGTTTGGAAAAACATCGATGTCCATGAATGGACTCCAGGTCTGCCCGGCGCCGAATTGGCCGAGCTCGCCATAAGCGTGGCGCAAGCGGAAGGTAGTCTGTCCGGCGTCGACGCCTGTGCCGAAGAGTTCGAATTCGAAGATGGTTTTGAGATCCCCCAAAGGCGTCTCAGTAGAGGTCTTCACGCCGAAGCGCGTCTGGCGAACACCGAAGTATGCGTTGCCGTTTGCACCGTACTCGCCCGCGAAGGCCGGCAGTTGCGTGGGGCGCTCCACGTCAAACCAATCGGGGTTGATGGAGCCGAAGTCATAACCGGTGTCCGTCATCGCGAAGCCGTAGAAATCGATT
The DNA here is from genome assembly GCA_963790855.1 of uncultured Acidobacteriota bacterium. Classification (GTDB taxonomy): domain Bacteria; phylum Acidobacteriota; class Terriglobia; order Acidiferrales; family UBA7541; genus Palsa-295. The sequence continues at coordinate 339,740 of CAWBPZ010000009.1, read as the reverse complement.
GAACTGGACGGCTTGGATTGCTCCGCATGTTCCTCGACCTGGCGAGTGTCCGTCGTCACCGGGATACTTGGCCCGGGTACGGCTTGCTTTGATAGCCCCGAGACAGCGTTCATCTGCTGTTTTAGTTCCTGCAGCTCTTTTTCCAGCTGCTCCAGTTTATTCTGCATTTCTTGCATGGAAGGTGTCTGCGAAGACTGCGCTTGCGCCCGGGCGGGTGGTTGTGCAAGCGGCGCGACGAGCAAGGTTGTGATCAACGGGATCAGGAGTCGTCGAGAGACTCGGCGATGGCCAAAGATCATGGGCGGCTCCTCCATGGTTAGCCGGCGTCAGGCACACTTCCGCCATGTCGTTCGCCGACAGCCTGGTGAAGGCCAACGAATTTCGCGTGCGGCAGTTACGGACCTGAATTCGATATCGCTTTTAGAGGAAGGAGCGCGGAGCCACAACTAGGGAATCCCCTAGTGGGTTGCCGATGTTGATGATCGGAGGGATCGGTGCTTGGCAATCGCAAGGATGTAGTCGTTTGCTTTCGAAGGAGCAACTGAATGCGGGAAATAAGCGGTCGCGAACAATATCTACAGTCTTTGTAAATGCGAGCGGCCGAGGAGCAGTTCGCATGCGGGCTACGCGTTTATCGTAAGTCGTGATTCATGTATGGTATAAGTACGGAAGCGTACCTTCGAGCCGACAGAATGAGCATCGGTCGACAAGTTGGGTGCGTGCCTTTTTCCATTCGGTGACGGTTTTCCAGCAGATCCATATCGACCGACTTGGGAAGTCGGAAATGCCGAGCACTCCCGCAGAGATACCACAATGCTCACATTCAAACCCCGGAAGCTCGCCGCTCACAGCCGAACGAGTTTCGACGGCGATCGGGTCTCAAATCAGTCAACACGTTTTCCCGGAAGAGTGCTGCGACCGATTTCGCTGTACTTGGTTCTGCTTGCCTTCGTCTTGCTGGGTGGCTTCCGAGCGTCCGCTCAAGCGTCTCCCAAGAAAGATATCCTGATTCTGAACGAAGTGGGCCTCTCGCATTCCCTAACCGACGTAATGAACCGGGAGATTGTCGGCGGAGTAGAAAGCGCGAAAGGCCCTGCCGTGGAATTCTACTCAGAAAACCTGGATTTAATCTCTTTGCCCGGCGAACCTTCGCTTCCCGACACCAGAGATTGGCTAACCAAGAAATATGGCGGTACCGAGTTGGAAGTTGTGGTGGCCATCGGGCCAGACACGATCAAATTCCTTGACGATTATGTCGACAAAATCTTCCCCGGGGTTCCCATCGTCATTTGTGGCGGGTCCGCGGACCAAGCCGGAAATCCGAATCTGGGGTCGCGGTTCACGGGAACCTGGCAGAAACGCGAGCCTGGGAAGACGCTCGAAGCAGCTCTGCGTCTTTTTCCGAAGACCCGTCGCGTGTTTGTGGTCGGGGGAAATTCGGTTTACGACCACGTGGTGATGACGGCTACCAAGGCATTTTTCAGCTCGGTTCAGGGTGGTGCGGAAATCACTTTTCTGGAAGATATGGAAATGGCGGCACTGCTCGCGCAGCTAAAGAAACTGCCTGAGAACTCGATCGTGTTCTACACCTCTTTTTTCCAGGATTCCACTGGCAACAGATTCCTCAATGCGACTGAGGCGCTTCCGATGGTCGCTGCCGCTGCCAATGCCCCGGTGTTTGGAATGTCGGACACATATTTAGGACATGGCATTGTCGGCGGGGACCTGATGGATTTTCAAGCACAGGGGAAGGCCACGGCCCGGATCGTTTCAAAGCTCCTCGACGGGGAAAAAGCCGAAAATATTCCCATCGAAACTCTTCCCAGTACGTTTATGTTCGACGGGAATGAACTGCAGCGCTGGCACATTCCAGAGAGTCGACTTCCTGCAGGGAGTGTCATAATGTTTCGCAAACCAGCTGCATGGGAAATGGCCAAACGGTTTTGGGTGCTTATACTGGTTTTTATACTCGGTTTTTCCGTGTTTCTCGCCTACCTGCACAACAATCACACTCGGCTGACATTAGCCAAAGAGAAGGAAAAACATCTTAGCAGCAAGCTGATGCATGCAGAGGAACAGGAACGCCGCCGTATAGCTTCCGAACTTCACGATGACTTCAGCCAGAGGCTAGCAGTACTTTCGCTGGGTTTGGAGAACGTCGAGGAAGCGACGCCTGCTTCATTCACCGATGTGCATAAGCGACTGCACGACCTTGTAAAATCCACCAGCGAGCTTAGCAGTGACCTTCATACTCTATCTCACCGGCTGCATTCATCCACCCTCGAGAGCCTTGGACTTGTTCCCGCCGTCGCCGCGTTGTGCAAGGAATTCACCGCGACGCAAGCCATCAGAGTAGATTTTACGTCGACCGAAGTTCCGCGATCGATCGATGCTGACACGGCGCTGTGTGTTTTTCGGATCGTTCAGGAAGCGCTGCGCAATTTGAAAAAACACAGCGGCGCCGGGGAGGCAAAGGTGTACCTCCGAATGACCGGCAACAGATTGGAGGTCACTGTGCGAGATGAAGGTTTGGGGTTCGATTTAAAAGGCCTGCGCACGAATGAGGGGCTCGGCATTCGAAGCATGGAGGAACGCGTGCGGTCGCTGGGTGGAAAATTCGAGGTTCGTTCGGAACTTGGAAAAGGGACGACGCTTAAAGCCCGTCTACCGCTCAAATCTAGCGGTGAACCAAAAGGGACGGCTGCCTCCGCGTAGGAAGCGGCCGAGACGACATGCGGGTGCGGCTGGGAATTTTCACTCTCTGGCTGGACCGAAAGCGGAGGGAGCTTCATGTACGAACACTCGCTCACCCAGTGTGTTAGGAAAGCGCGGAGTCAAGCGAGTGTTACGTTGATCGTCCTCGAGACCCACGATGGGGCCGGTCACAGTTCGTACAGCGAATCCGCCAATCGTTTCAATCCACGATCGCGGGCGATAACGTCAAGGTGAAGCGAAGTCCAATCCGCCAGAAAGAGCGGCTCGCTTCCCTCTCCATCATAGGTTTTCAGATAGGCGCGGCAGGACTGGCAGTAGTCAATACGAAGGTGTTTTTCTCCCTCGATGGCCAGGGCGGAGAGCCGGTGATCGTCTGCTGCCTTGCAGAATGGGCACCCGATTCGCCGGTAACGCCAGCGAGTGCCGCAACAGCCGCAAGAAAGGAGCCGCAAGCGCCCGGGATCGACGCCTACCAACTGCGCCATGGCGGGTCGCGACCCACAAGTGGGACAGTAGCCGCGCAGCCAGTGCTCCTCATCGCGCCAGCTATCAAACGCATCCACGAGTGGGCGGAGATGCCGGGCTAACGCGGTCCAACCTGCGTAGCGAAGCAGACCTGGATGCGCTGGTTCGAAATCTTCGCTTTCAAGTAACCAACCAACCGCTTGACGCGGCGAATTCGTATCACCGCGCAGTTGAGCGAGCAAGACTCGACACTGGTCCGCAAGCGTCGCTGGCATCGGCTTGGTAGCCAAATTCTCGACTAGCAACGCGAGAATCGCTCCGGCGCGTTCGCAGTCTATTGCGACGCGAGAGCTCCGCAGTAGAGGGATGCCCGCCCGATAGTCACCTACACAGTCGCCCCAGTTTGGAATCTTCACAGTGCCGGTTGGGAAACTGGCTGCAGCCATGGCAACTTGCGCGTCGAAGTCCGCGACGGAAGATAAGTACGGATGTGTTGTCAGCCAAACGTCTTGCATCATTGAGTCGAGACTCCTATGAATGTCCGGTCTCTTCCTTGGGGAGAATCGGCATGAGCCGCGCACCGAGCCCGAAAAGGAAGATACTCGCGGCGATCAGACCAACCGAGACGCCCCACTCGAAGACTGACGGAGTGTAGGAGGCCGGCGCGAACTGAGGCATCGCCCCTTTCAAGTTCTGGGCCGCGATAACCACGTTCACTCGATTGAATACCACGCCGCCAGCGGCGAGAAGGGTTCCGAGAAAGAGCACTGCGGGGTGGTTTCGCATCGAAGCGCGAGCAAGCAGCGCCAGAGGGAACACGCCCCCGATGATAATTTCGGCTGCGAACAAGAAGCCCAATCTTCCCGAAAATGCGTTGGCAAACTGGCCTCGAATTGCCATATCACTCAGCCGAAAGATCCAAAAGCACAAGAGCGACCAAAATGAAATTTTACCCATCGCTGCCAGTTGCGTGAGTCGAAGTCTCCTGCCCCACGCTTTCGCGATCCACATCTCGACCAGAACGACGAGGGACGTGCCCGCCGCAATGGAGGACAAGAAGAACGAGATGGGCAGTACGGGAGACCACCACTGTGGAGCGAGCTGGTCCGGCATCAGCAAGAACAAAGAGCCCAGCGAACTCTGGTGCATCGTTGAAAGAGTTACGGCGGCGATCGCCAGCATGATCGGCTCAGATTTCTTGCCTCGGGCTCGAAACGCCCAAGCAAGAAACGAAAACAGGACGGCAGCCAGAACTGCATAGGTTAGTTTGCGCGAGAGCAAGAAGACAAACAACGAGACCGCAAACGCCACGTAATAGCCGGACCACCGCTGCCAGATTTCCTTCGCCCTCTGGAGCCCCCAGCGTTCGAAGGGAACCGGCAAAAACTCCAGCAGCAAGATCGTGACATATAGTCCAACACACCAAGAGACCTCGAACATCGCCGATTGCTCCGGAGCCTGCACGCCGAGCTGATAGAAATGCCACGGCAAGCCAAGGTCAGCAACCAGCGTCACCGTGACAAACGAGTAGCTCAGCAGGCCCATCAACACCGCGGAACGGCCCATCGAGTACAGGTCCTTACGCTGAAAAACATAAATTAGGCCGGCAGTCGCAAAGGCGCCGGCAGCCACTGCGATCCAAATCAAATCGAAGACGATCCAGAGTCCCCACGCGTACGTGTCGGAAAGGTGCGTGCTACCACCCAAGCCCAAAGCGAATCGGGCGACGAGAGAAATCAGACCGAACGCCATGATTGCAAGGAGAAACCAGTTCCACGGCGTCAGGAGTTTTTGCGGCAAGGGCTCGAACTCGATGTGAGGGCTGTGACCTTCTGTGTCTGGCGCTGCATCCGGCCCGCCAGCCATCGCAAATGCGCGCCGTTTCAAGAAGGCATAGGTGCCACCGAAGAATGCGCCCAGGGCCAGGACGGCAGGTGGAACAGCGTGAATAGCCAACCAGGAAAATCCGGGATAGGCCTTGTTACCAACGTCAGGAAAACCGAGCTTGGCGAAAGGTACCGAAGATAAGTACAAGACGCTGGTGCCGCCAGCCTCTTTCTCTCCGTAAATGTGAGCCACATACTTCTCCGGTTGATTGGAAATTCGTTTGTGCGCCTCCTGCAGGATCTCTTCGCGCTTGCCAAAAATCAGCGCGTCGGCCGGGCAAGCCTTGACGCAAGCCGGCTCGACAATATTTGCGCGGAAAGATTGGTTCTCCGCATCCGTAAGCGCGTGGCCATTGCGGAGCAAGGGCGCAGGCTGATCAGCACGATCGGCGCAGTGAGTGCACTTCTGAATCTTCGGGGCGAGCGAGTCCCATTCCGCGGTCGGCACGCCCCAGGGGCACGCCCATTCGCAGTAGCGGCAGCCGATGCACTTATTGGCATCGTAAGTTACGGGTCCGTCCGATTCCGGGTGCAGAGCCGTTGTCGGGCAAGCTGAAACGCATGCGGGCTCCAGGCAGTGCAGACATCGCCGCATCGTGAAAAGGTAATGCAAACCGCCGGGCGCCTTGTCGTCGAGCACTTCATGAAACGTAATCAGGGTAAGCGTTTTTGCGCTGAGGGAAGCGGGGTTCTGAAAACCAAGGTCCCACTGAAAATCTGTCGTTTCTCCGTCGCGATCATTCCACTGCTTACAGGCGACTTGGCACGCTCGACAACCGATGCATTTCGTGATGTCAACCAGCGTCGTTTTAAAAGAGCTTGTGTTCGCAGCCTCACTCATACATTACCCTCTTGCGCGGTTCGCGCTCTTTGGCCAGCCTCGCGGACCTTGATGACATTCACCAGGCACGCCTTGGTTTCCTGGGTTCCTGCTCCCGGATCGGCAGCGTCTATTGTGAGGAAATTTACGCTGGGACCGGTGGAAAGCCCTTTAAAGCCCCAGTTGTATGGCATCCAGACCACGTTGACCTGGCGGTCGCCGATCTTCAGCTCCTTCATCCGGGGCGTGACGAGCGCCCTGACCTCGAGTTCACCGCGCGCCGAGGAGACCTGGACCCAGTCGCCCGATTTCACTCCTAGCTTTTCCGCGAGGACCACCGGCATCTCCAGCACCGGATCGGGAACCAGCTCATTGAGCCAGGGAATGTTCCGAGTCGTCGAGCCGCCGCACCAGTGTTCAGCGACCGTTGAGGTCATTAGCACGTATGGGAACTTGTCCACGGTGCCGATGGGCTGATGCGACGCGACCCGCGGATACTTCAGCATTGGGTTGCTGTTTACTCGCGGGTGCAGGATGTTTTCTACGGGGCTCTCGACAGGCTCGTACATCTCCGGCAGCGGACCGTCCTTCGGTACGTAGGCCACGTCCCTCGGATACCCCGGATGCTTTTCGTCCGGGTCCGAGTAAACCGCCGCGAACAAGCGCCCGACGCCCTCGGCACCCTGGTGAAAGGCCCGCTGGCCGTTCGGCGTGCCCGGTCCATCAGTGAGCGAGGGAACGTCTGGTAGGTCGTATCCCGTCCAGTGCTTGGCCTGCTCGTCCCACCAGATGATCGGTTTCGATCCCGGATAGGGTTTGCCGTTCCGGTCACACGAAGCGCGGTTATAGAGGATGCGCATGTTGTTAGGCCAGGTCCACCCGAAGCCGGGATAGAGACCCAGCCCTCCGGGATCCGATTGCGAATCACGGCGCTTCGAGAGATTCTCACCGTTGGCGAAGACGCCCGCATAAATCCACGCGCCGGACGACGTGGAACCGTCGGCTCGAAGATCGCTGACCTTGCGGATGAGATCGCCCGCCTTCAGGCCCGTCTCCGGATTGTCGCGCAGAGCGTAACCGTTGATCTCACGCAAGACGTCCTCTGCCGTGGTGTAGGTCCAGAAGGCCTTGTTGATGATTTCGTCCCGCGGCTCTTTCGAGTCGTGGACCATATCGCGCACTCTGCGAAACACGAGGTCCACAATCTCGCCGTCGGATTTCGCTTGCCCCGGAGGCTTCACGGCGGCGTGGCGCCATTGCACCATGCCGCCCGAGTTGCTGATGGTTCCGTTCTTCTCCATGAAGAACGCCGCGGGCAGCAGGATTACCTCGGTAGAGATCGATTTCGGGTCAACGCCGGGCCGGCGCCAGAACGCCGCCGTCTCGGTCTCCCAGATCTCCTGGACTACGAGCGTCTCCAGCTTCGCCATCGCGTCGAACGTCAGCCGGAGGTTGGGCACGGTGACCGCGGGATTCTGCCCGACGATCCAGAGGAGCTTCAGCTTCCCGGCGAGGGCATCCTCGAACATCGGCAGCGTTCCGTAGTCCTTGGAAGCGTTCCGTTTGGGCAGCCACTCATACGCATAATCGTTCTCGGCGGTCGCCGCATCACCGAAGAACGCCTTGAGCGTGTTCACGAGATATCGGCTGTCCGCGATCCCATTCTTGCGTACATAGTCGCGGATGGTCGGCTCCGCGTTCGACGCAGAGTTGAGATATCCCGGCATGTAGTTGTAAAGCACCGCCATGTCGCACGCGCCCTGCACGTTCGGTTCGCCGCGCAGCGCGTTCACACCGCCGCCCGGTTTTCCGATATTGCCGAGCAGCAGCTGCAGGATCGTGAACGACCGGATGCCCTGCACGCCGGTCGTGTGCTGCGTCATGCCGAGCGCGTACAGAATGGACCCCGGCCGGTTCTTCGCCATGGTCTCGGCGATCTGCTTGATCTGCTCGGAGGGAATGCCGGTGATGTGTTCGCCTGTTGCCAGCGTGTAGCGCGAGAAGAAGGTCTTCAGCCGCGCGAACACGCAGTGCGGGTCATCTAAGCTCTTGGCGGCACGCGGCTTTCCCTTCGCATCGAGCTGATATCCCCAAGTCTCCGTGTGGTACTTATGGTTCTCCGCGTCGAATCCGCTGAAAGCGCCGTCTTTGAACTCGAATCTCTCATCGCCCAGGAAGAGGGCGTTGGTGTGGGTCAGCACATAATCCTCGTCGTACAGCTTGTTGACGAGGATGTAGTTGATCATCGTGTTCTGGAACGCCGCGTCGGTGCCGGGCCGGATGCGCGCGTAGATGTCGGCTGCTGCAGAGGTGCGAGTAAATCGCGGATCAACGTGGATGATCTTCGCCCCGTTCTCCTGTGCCTTCCGGATCCACTTGAAGGCCATGGGGTGGTTCTCGGCGACGTTGCTGCCTTCCACTAGGATCGTCTTGCAGTTCTGCAGGTCGATCCAGTGGTTGGTCATCGCCCCCCTTCCGAACGAGGCCCCCAGACCGGGGACCGTGGGGCTATGTCAAAGTCTGGCCTGGTGCTCGACGTAAGCCAAGCCGAGCAGCCGGGCCGCCTTCTGGAAGAGGTAGCACTCTTCGTTCGTGTTCTGCGCGCCGCCCAGGAAGCCAATCGCGTCCGTTCGATTGACGGGAACCTCTTTGTCGCCGACCTTCTCGGTGGCGATCCACGTCGCGTCCCGTGTCTTGCGGATTTTCTGCGCGACCCGCTCGACGGCGTTGTCCCAGGAAATGTCCTCCCAATGGTCGCTTCCCGGCGCGCGATAACGCGGCGTTGTAAGGCGATTCGGCGACGCGTGAGTCGCGAACATGGATATGCCTTTCACGCATAGCGATCCGCGATTCACAATGTGATCGAAGTCTCCCTCCATAGAAATCAGCTTGCCTTCGCGCACCGAGGCGACCATGCCACACCCACAGGAGCAAAAATTGCAAGAGGTGGTGAACTCGCTGACGTCGGAGAGCTTTAACTTCTGCGTGCTGGCACGCACAGCTTCGACATCGACGAGGGCGCCCAGCGCCAGCCCGGCACAACCACCAGCAGCCGCCTTAAACCACTCTCGGCGGGTAACTTGCGTCAGAGTCTTCGGTGACTCACTGGCGCCGATTGCGATCGCTCCATCCATTCTGGGTTCGCTGCTCTTGTTGGGATCCAAGGCTTGCTCCGTACCTCATCAAGCAGAAGTCACAATTCACCGCTCAATTCATTGGCGGCGGCATTTTCCGAAAACAATCACGCAGTCACAATCGATCGTCGTAGCGTCACCGCAGCCCCTAAAGTCTACTGTCCATTGTCCGAATGTTACTCGGAGGCTAGGCCTTCGGCCCAATTGCGAGCAACTAGGGAAATCCCTAGGTGACTTCGGTCGCTGCTCAAAATACTCTTCCTCCGGGAAAGCCTTTCAGAAATCGTGCTCTCCGCCAATTGTTGGGATGTTGGACCAAGTGTGAAAACTGAGGGATGGCCATAAATGCGCGGTACGGCTCAGAGAGTTTCGATGGCGTTGCTGGTCTGCAGCATCGTCATGGCTGTTCGCGCCACGCCACTTGGCTCTCAAACCGCTAAGGACAAACCCAAGACCTCTGCGCCGTCACAAAAATACGTGCGCCCGACCGATCCTTCACTCTACGTGGGAGCCGAAGTTTGCAAGACGTGCCACGAAGACCTCTACAAGACTTTCGAGAAGAATCCCCACTTCGTCACCACGCTTGACTCGAAATTGGACGCGCACAAGGGCCCGGAGTGGCACGGCTGCGAAGCCTGCCACGGCCCTGGCAAACAACACGTCGACGGTGGGGGCGACGTAACGAAAATATTTACCTTTAAGGGCGTCTCGCCCGCGGAGATCAGCGCCCGCTGCCTGGATTGCCACCAAAGCAGTCACGAACAGAGCAATTATGGCCGCTCCGCACATTTGCAGAGTGGCGTGGCATGCACAGACTGTCATTCGCCGCATCATGCGAAGGAATCGGAATCGCTGCTGCGGGAATCGTCACCGAAACTCTGTTACGACTGCCATCTGGATGTGCGTGCACAGTTCGTGCGCCCATTTCACCATCGTGTGAATGAAGGATTAATGCAATGCAGTGACTGCCACAACCCGCACGGTGGATTCGAGCGGCACCAGCTGCGCACGGTGGCCGGCCAAGACCAGGTTTGTTACAAGTGCCACGCCGACAAGCAGGGCCCGTTCGTGTACCAGCACGAAGCCAAAATCGAGGGCTGCCAAGTCTGCCACACGCCGCATGGGTCCACCAACCAGCGGATGCTCGTTCAGAATCAGGTGAATCTGCTTTGCATCAGTTGCCATTCAATGAACGCGAGCGTAGGTCCATCCGCGACCCCGACATTCCACAACCAGGCGAACGAATATCAGGCCTGCACCCTCTGCCACACGGCTATACACGGATCGAATAGCAGCAACGTGTTCTTTACACCCTAGCGAAAGGAGGCGGCCCACCGTGACGAGTCGGCAAGATCAGAAGTCGCAATCGAAATCCTACCGTCACGTCGCCGGCTTGCTCCTTATCGTGCTGTGCGTTGCGTGCTTGACGGCTCCGATCATCCGCGCGCAGCAGGCGGAGGAACAAGCCGGGATCAACGAGGGCAACTACAATATCAAGCAGTCCATCGAATTCGGCTACCGATTCACCAACGTGAACGGGAGTCAGGATACATACGACACGATGGTGAATTTACAACAGGGACCAAGGCTGCTGGGCTTCACGACCGAATTTCGCTCGCTCGACCATCGCGGCACATTTTTCGACGACTTTTATTTTAGCAATTTTGGTTACGGCGGGGATCCCAACGATGTATCTCAAATTCGCATCAGCAAGAACAAGTGGTACGCCTTCAATGGCATGTTTCGCCAGGATCAGAATCATTGGAATTATTCCTTGCTGGCGAATCCGCTGAACCCAAACATACCCACACCCAACTCTCCGGTTAACTTCAATCCGATCCTCAATGCGCCTGCCAATGTACTGGGCACACCGCTGATTGGAACCAGTCCGCATGCCTTCGACACTCGAAGAAACATGCAGAACTACAACCTGACGATACTGCCAGACTCGAAGATTCGTTTCCGTCTCGGGTACGATCAAAACACCGTGTATGGTCCCGGCGACAGCACGTTCCATGAGGGTGCCGAACAATACCTCCTGACGAACAATTCCTACCGCCTGCAACAATACCGGTTGGGCGTTGACTTTCGGTACCTATTGCGCACCACCCTCAGTTATGACGAGATCTGGACCAGCTACCGGAACGATCTCTCCAGCAGCGACGAGAACCAACAATTCTCTCCCGGCGTTGGATTTCCTCCAGTCGATTTGGGAGTGACCTTTAATCCCACCGCCAGTAATCCTTGCGCAGCCACCTTCAACCCTGGCAGTATCGTCAATCCCACCTGCAACGCCGCTTACAGTTATTTTTCACACGGACAGATCCGCATGGCCAGCCCGACGGAGAAGTTCAGCCTGCAATCTACGTATTTCAAAAATATCGACATCGCAGGCACATTCAGCTATACAGCTGGCGACCTCAACGTCAACAACTACGAGCAGAATTTCGTGGGACTCTCATCAAGGTCGTTTCTTTCCAATTACGCGGAAACTGGACCGATTAGCGGCCGGCACGTCGCTTCATTCGGAGACTTCGGAGTCAGCTGGCAAGTCAACAACGCCATCAGCATCGTCGATTCGTTTCACTACAGCAGCTGGAAGGAACCCGCACAATACGCTTCCTCTCAATGTTCCTTTTTCAGCGGCACTCTGCTCGTTCCCCCAAACGTTTTCACGCCCGCGTCTGCTCCCCCAGCGACGTGCATTTCGCCGGCAACCGGCATTCCAGCCGCCTTTGCGAGCCACTCGACGAGCTCCGGTCCCGACGCTGCTCTGAATACGAACGGCGGCTTCCTCAAACAGCAGGATGTAAGGAACACGATCGAGGCACGGTTCAATTTTTCGCCCAAAGTCGGCGCCTACCTCGGATACGAATATCGCAACCGCATCATCGCCGACAATTTCAGCAATACGATCAGCGCTGTCTTCTATCCCAACAATGCGGCACGCCAGAACTGTGCGGTCGTGGATACGGCGCTTCCGCCGGTTCAATCGAATCTCCCGGCCGGCTGCACCCTGAATACAGATGGTTCGATTGCGTACTCCGCCGCTTCCGCGTTGACTCCGCCCGATCTGACTCATATCAACGAGAATCACGCCATTTTCGGCATATGGGCGCGCCCATCACAGAATCTTCGCATCAATGTTGATGGCGACATCATGTCCGCCGACAACGCCTTCACACGAATCAGCCCGCTGAACGCGCAGGAATTGCGGATTCGCGCAAAGTATAAAGCGGCAAGTTGGATCAACCTCAACGGCAGCGTAAACCTTTGGTACGGTCAGAACGACACTGTAAACGTCAACGGACACGCGCATAACAACAGTGTCGGACTTGCTGCTCAACTCCAACCGAACGAGAAACTCACGCTCGACCTCGGCTATAACTATAACGACATCTCATCGCAGTTACTGGTCTGCTTCACCGCTACCGGTTCGGAGGCTGGACTACCGGCCTGCCCGGACGTTTCTGGACTGGTGGAAGAAGCCTCGCCCTACAGCAATAAGGTGAACACCACGTTTGTCGATTTTTCCTGGACCCCTTTCAAGCCGCTGACGCTTCGGGGAGGCGCGAATCTTTCCTGGGTAAGCGGTTCCGAACTGAACCTGACGCCGCAAAACCCCATCGCGACGTCGGTTCCGGGTCCGCTCAATTCGGATTGGTATCAGCCGTTCGGCGGTTTCGATTATCGGTTCGCGAGACGCTGGACCGCGCGGGCGAATTGGGAATACTACGGCTACCACGAGAATGCCAGCACGGCTTATCAAGACGCGCTCGCGAGAAGAAATTTTCAGGGGAATCTTGTGCTCGTGTCGCTGCGTTACGCTTTCTAGCTGAACGAGATTTGTCAGCGGTCGGAGTTTGACACTTAAATTCAGTGAGGAGGAACAAGAGATGAGGAAGCCATTGATCAACCAGCGAGTGCTGATACTGGCGTCGCTGTGTCTTGCCGGTCTGATTTTGTTCAGTACGAACGCGAAAGCCGATGAGCAGGCAGCGGCGGCAACATTCAAAACCAAGTGCGCTGGCTGCCACGGCGCAGACGGGAAGGGAAAGGCGGCGCTAAAGACCCAGGACATGAGCTCCGCAGCGGTGCAGCAGATGAGCGACGCCGAGCTCACTGCCATCACCACGGAAGGGAAGGGCAAGATGCCGGCATACGGGAAAAGCCTGAAGCCCGATCAGATCAAGGATTTAGTGGCTTACATTCGAACGTTTGCAAAGAAATAGTTGCAACCAGATGCAATGGGCTGCGCAACTAGCAGCCCACGCGAAGGATGGATCCAGACCAATGCCTCCGGCGACAATCCTAATTGTCTGTCTCGTTTTGTTTAGTGCCGCGGTGATCGGGATGCTGGCGGCACGCCCTGGCTTTACGGCAGGTCGCGGCGGGAAAATCCTTGCCTTCGTTGCGATGTTTTGCCTGCCGATCTTTTGCGGCCTGCTGGGTTTTTCCAGCGAAATGCAACGATCCAAGACCACCGCATTTTGTTTGTCCTGTCACACGATGGAAGATTATGGCAAGAGCCTGCTGGTCGACGACCCCACTCATATTCCCGCGTCACATTATCAAAATCACCGCGTTCCTGTTGACGAAGCTTGCTATTCCTGCCACACGCAGTACGCGATGTTCGGCGGCCTCAAAGTAAAGGCTTACGGACTCAAGCACGTATTCATCTACTACTTCGGAACGCCGCCTGCCCCACAGGACATCAAGCTTTACGAGCCGTACAGCAATAGAGAGTGTCTGCACTGTCACTTGGGCGCCCGATCGTTTGAACAGGGAGCGATGCACAACGCCGACCCGGCCACACTCCCCGCGATCAAATCCAATCAGCTTTCATGCCTCTCGAGCGGTTGCCACGATACGGCCCACGATATCGCGCATTTGCAGGGCGCAAAATTCTGGGAGAAAGGTAACTGATGCTGAGCTCAAGCCAGTTCGAAAAACGCATGCGGTTTGCAGGTATTTGCCTTGCAGTCGGCCTTTTGATTGAAGCGCTCTGCTTGATCTGGGCCACTCCAATCGCCTTCATTGTGTTTGTAGCCATTGGAGGCCTGCTGATGTTTATCGGGCTTGCGGTTTATCTCTATTCAGTGGTCTCGACTCCCGCTGCTGGTGATTGACCGGATCTCGCACGAATATTGCCGCCAGCGTCGTTTAGAGAGAAACCGCGACTGGTCCAAGTTGTGTCCGCGGCCCGTGAGCGGGGAAATGGCTACTTGGTAAGCAGCACAATCACAGGGCCCCACGCCGTCAGCAAGATGTTGCCGATCGCATACGGCACTGTGTAGCCCAGTGCTGGGAGCTTGCTCCCGGCTTCATCCTGAATCGCCCGCAGCGCCGCCGTCGCCGTTCCCGCGCCCGCGCAGGAGCCGAGCAGAATCACCGGGTTTATTTTCAATACGTAGCGCCCAAAGAGGAGCGCCGCCGCGTGTGGTGTTGCGGCGACGAGGAAGCCCGCCACCAGAAGGCTCGGCCCCGTCACGCGAAGGCCGGTAACGAAGCTGGGCCCGGCGTTCAAGCCCACGACGCCGATGAAGACCGCGAGGCCGACGGTATCGAACACCCAGAGTGCTGGCTCGGGGATGCGGCCAAACGTTGGGCGCACGGATCGCAGCCACCCGAACACCAGCCCCATAATTAGCGCGCCACCGCTGGCCGTAAGGCTTAGCGGCAAACCGCCGACATTCACCGACAGCAAGCCGATCAGCCCTCCCAGGAAGATACCGAGGCCGACGAACACGACGTCTGTCTCGCTCGACGGGCGCTCGATGTAGCCAAAGCTCTTGCCTACGCGCTCCACATGCTGTGTGGCGCCGACGATGCGAAGGACGTCTCCGCCTTGCAGTGTCGTCTGCCACGTGAATGGGATTTCTTCGCCACCTCGGATGAGCTTTTCGAGGGCGACGCCACGGCCGTACTGTTCAGCGAGTATGGGAAGCCTCAGGTCCGCAATAGCGCGATTCGTAACGACGACATCGGCGGTGAGCATTGGAAAATCCAGCAGCTCGTGGTCCTCAACCTCGACGCCAATCGCGGAACCCTCGCTGAGATGCACGCGGCGGCGCGCGAGCACGACAACGACGTCTCCTCCCTGCAGCGCGGTATCGGGCGCCGCATCAACAAACCTGGAGTCGCGGCGGATTCGCTCGATAAACACGCGTTCCGGCGCGAAAGACTTTTCCAGATCGGCGACCCGAAGGCTCGCAAAAGCGTCGCTAAGGCGATACGCCCGCATGTCCCACTCGCGGTAGCCCAAACGCTCCCCCGACGGTTCGGTGGGCGTCGGGGACATCTGCGCTTCGAGCTTGCGGCTCTCTGCTTTCAGGTCAACTCCGAAAAACCTCGGCGCCAGACTCGACAGGAACCAGACGACGAAACCTGTCCCAACGAGATAGCTCACCGCGTATGCGACAGGGATCTGGTTCAGCAACCTCTGCTTCTCCAGTGCTGGCAGATTCAGCCGCGCGATTGCGTCCCCCGCCGTGCCGATAACAGTGCTTTCTGTGAAGGCGCCAGCCATGAGGCCGGCAGCGGTGCCGCAGTCATACCCGAGCAGCTTCGCCGCAGAGACTGTCACTACCAGGCTCGTCACACACAGGACGACCGTCAGCAACACTTGCGGCATCGCGTTTTTCTTGAGTCCGCGGAAGAATTGCGGGCCGACCTTGTAGCCTGTCGCGAAGAGGAAAAGATCGAAAAATACAACCTCGACCAGCGGATGGACCTTGATCTTTAATTGGCCAATCAGCACGCCCGCGAGCAGCGTGCCCACAACATTACCGAGCTTGAACGTCCCGAGCCGCACCCGCCCGAGCAGGAATCCGAGCGCGAGCGTCAGGAAAATTGCGAGCTCAGGATTTTCTCTCAGAGACGCGACAACGTTCGCGGTCACGCGCTCCTCATGGTCAATCGCTTCGGGTTCGTCCAACTACTGATTAAGCGAACCATCTTGGCTAGCATCCCGTCCGGCTCTAGAGAATATCCTGCTTCGTCAATTCTTTCACGATCAGCTTCACCAGCCCAGCGATCACCTTTTTCGCTGATTTCGGATTGAACGAATCGCTAGTGCCGGTCCAGATGAGTTCCCCATCCGACGCAGTCGCGACATAGAAATTGGTTTCTATTCGAACAGTGGTGTCCTCCCGCAAGTAGTCCGGAGAATAGACCTGGTGATAGACCGCCCCATAATATCCGTAGAATGAGTGGTAGTAAGGGTAGGGAACGGCATAATTATGGCCGGGGACGTAGGTGGTCTTCTTGTCGATACTGACAAGGCGCGACACAAGGACGGCGTCAATGTGGAAGTCACGAATCTGAGCCTTCAGGTAATCAGGTTTCAGTTCGGCGGATTCAGGCCGAAACAGGATGTGGTTCCCCGGAACCGCCTCAAGGCCGTCACTTGTAATCGCGGCCGAAAGATCGTCCTCGAAATCCGCGCGGATTTCCGGGTTCTCGGTCATGCCGATGACCAAAACCCGATGAGGCCTCTTTCCAGAATAGTCAGGATTTTTCCAGCTCATCAGCAGTTTCACGCCCTTGGCATGCAGCGCGGGCGGGGCGCAAAATGCGAGCACCCAGAACAGCCCGAAAGCCACAACGGCTTGTGTGCGTGTGATCGTCATTGTCGTGCTATTGGCGATTGAGCCGCTTGGATCGCACCGTCGCTGACACGATCATCGATTCGCAACATTCTCACCGTTGACCATTTCCCGCCGAAGAACTGCAGCCGCTACCGATCACTTCTATGTTGAGACTATCCAGCTATAACAAAGGTAGGTGGTACTCGAGGCGAGCACAACTAGGGAATCCCCTAGGAATATCCGGCGCAGCGACAATCGGCGGCCGCTTGGACGCTCCTTGAAGTCAGTGTCGTTGATGCTGGGTTACCGAATTGCTGGGCAGCCAAGAGCACTAGGGAAATCCCCAGTTACCAACAGGAAGCTCAGTTTGCTAGCTTGCGGACCCGGCAGGTCACCATCGGGTGGCGAACCGGCCCGACGCCGTTATCCGTTAATCGTCGCCCCGAGCTGGGGATCGCTGCGCTGCCGCGGTGGATGAGCCCGGAAGATCCTGTGAAAAAAAAACGATCGATAGACAGTGAAAGTCTCGCCTACCTCCCGATTCCAGATTGGATGTTCTCTTATCAGAAAAGCTGGTTGCGGCCCGATCTTATTGCGGGCCTGACCGCGGCCGCCGTGGTCATTCCCAAGGCAATGGCATACGCCACGATCGCCGGACTGCCAGTACAGGTGGGGCTGTACACGGTCCTGGTCCCAATGGCGATTTATGCGGTGTTAGGAACCTCTCGCCCTCTGAGCGTAAGCAGCACGACCACGATTGCGGTTCTAAGCGCGGCAGAACTTGGCCGAGTCGCGCCAGGTGGGGATCCGTCTTCCCTCCTTCGTGCCTCGGCTACCTTGACGCTAACGGTCGGAGTCTTCCTCGTACTCGCTTCCTTGCTGCGGATGGGCTTTATCGCTGATTTCATCTCCGAACCAGTGTTGGTTGGCTTTAAGGCGGGCATCGGCGTCGTCATCGTGCTGGACCAGGTGCCAAAGATTATCGGCATTCACATCCCTCGAGGTTCTTTCTTTCACAACGTCGTGGCCGTCGTCCGCGGTCTCCCGGAAACGTCATTGACGACGTTGGCTGTGGGTCTAGTCGCGATCACATTGTTGGTTGGGTTCGAACGCTTCCTTCCCCGGGTTCCCGCCCCGTTGATCGCGGTGGCGACGGGGATTATCGGCGCATACATTCTTGGGCTAAGTGCGCACGGAGTGGAGCTGGTCGGCCGGATTCCTCAGGGCCTGCCCTCCGTCACTCGTCCCGATTTCTCTCTGCTGCAAGAATTGTGGCCTGGGGCCTTAGGCATAGCTCTCATGAGTTTTACCGAAACTGTTGCCGCCGGCCGAGCATTCGCCAAGAGCGACGAGCCACATCTCCGGGCAAATCGGGAGTTGTTGGCGACGGGCCTTGCAAACGTGGGCGGCGCATTCCTGGGAGCAATGCCCGCCGGAGGAGGCACTTCGCAGACCGCAGTGAATCGGCTGGCGGGGGCGCGCACTCAGTTAGCAGAGCTGGTTACGGTCGCGGTCGCACTGGCTACTCTCTTGCTGCTAGCGCCGTTTTTATCGCTAATGCCTCAGGCCACTCTCGCAGCCGTGGTTATCGTCTATTCGCTCGGATTGATTCGGCCGGTTGAGTTTCGGGAAATCCTGCAAATTCGGCGGACTGAGTTCATCTGGGCGTTGACCGCCTTCGGCGGGGTGATTCTGTTGGGAACCTTGAAAGGGATTATCGCCGCGATCGTGCTGTCGCTCGTGGCGCTCGCGTCCCAGGTGGCCGATCCACCCGTCTATGTTTTGGGGCGCAAGCGGGAGAGCAATGTGTTTCGGCCTCGCTCTGACGAGCATCCAGAGGACGAAGCCTATCCGGGGTTGTTGCTGCTGCGGCTGGAAGGGCGCGTTTTTTTTGCCAACGCTGAACAGATCGGTCAGAAGATAGCCCATCTGGTGAACGACGCGCAGCCCAAAGTCGTTGCGCTCGATCTCAGTCCCGTATTCGATCTTGAGTACACAGCATTGAAGGCACTCAGCGAAGGAGCAAAGCGACAGCGTGAGCGTGGGGTTGCCACATGGCTGGTGGGTCTCAACCCCGGGGTCCTGGAAATGATCCGCCGATCGCCTCTGGCGAAAGCGCTGGGACCCGACGGGATGCAATTCAGTCTTGAACTCGCAGTTGCGAAATACTTGCAATTGTCCGCGAGCGACCTCGCCGGTGGCGGATTGGCAAAATTCTGATCGCCGAATGCCGCCGTAAAAAGGTTCCCGGCCGTTCCAACGCATGAAACCGTGACTTATGTTAGTGTCTGCGCACGCCCAAGGCATAGAATCGGCGCGACTCAATTTCGGCAGGCGCTTGCGGAGGAATCAATGAAATCGAGCCAGAAGTCGGCCATCGACTACGACCAAACCAAGGAGCAAAAGCGCCTGAACGACACGCGTGAGGCCGGTATCCCATGGAAAAAATGGGGACCGTATCTCAGTGAAAGGCAGTGGAGCACAGTTCGCGAGGACTACAGCGAGGATGGGAATGCGTGGGACTACTTTAATCATGACCAGTCTCGTTCCCGCGCGTACCGCTGGGGAGAAGATGGTCTGGCTGGGATTTCTGACGACAAGCAGCAGCTCTGTTTCGCGATCGCCCTCTGGAACGGCCGAGACCCGATCCTGAAAGAGCGTCTGTTTGGTTTGACTAATCGCGAAGGAAATCACGGCGAGGATGTGAAGGAATATTACTTTTATCTTGATAGCACTCCCACGCACTCCTACATGAAGTATCTTTATAAGTATCCGCAGCAGGAGTTCCCCTATCGCGACCTGGTGGAAACCAATGCGCGCCGATCCCGCGAAGAGTTCGAGTACGAATTGCTCGATACGGGCGTCTTTGATACGGACCGATATTTCGATGTGTTCGTCGAATATGCGAAAGGAGGCCCAGAAGACATTTTAATTCGCATCTCGATGCACAACCGCGGTCCGGAAACAGCAACTCTTCACCTGCTTCCGACGCTCTGGTTTCGCAATACCTGGTCGTGGGATGAGAACGTGACCAAGCCTGTGCTACGAAAAGGCAAGCAGGGAACGATCATAGCTGCTCACGCGCTCTTGGGCGATCACCTGCTGTGCTGCGAAGGCAGTCCGGACCTTCTGTTCACCGAAAATGAATCGAACGCCAGCCGCCTGTGGGGCCAACCGAATCGGTCACCGTACGTGAAGGACGCATTCCACAATTACGTAGTCTCCGGCGATCAGGATGCGGTGAACCCATCCAAAACCGGGACGAAAGCGGCGGCGCATTACCGTCTGGAGGTGCCCGCCGGGGGCGATAAGGTGGTGCGACTGCGATTGAGTGCGAAGCCAACGGCTGATCCGCTTGCCGCCTTTGACAATACATTCGCGGCACGTCTCGCGGATGCGGACGAATTCTACGACCGAATCACCCCGCGTTCGTTGAGCGAAGATGAACGTCGTGTCCACCGGCAAGCGCTCGCCGGAATGCTCTGGACGAAGCAATACTATTATTTCGATCTGGATAAATGGCTCGAAGAGCATAAGGCCCATCCTTTGCTCGGAGCTACTCGTAGCAATGTTCGCAATACCGAATGGTTTCACATGTTGAACAGCGACATTATTTCGATGCCTGACAAGTGGGAATATCCCTGGTATGCGGCCTGGGATCTCGCCTTTCACGCATTGTCCCTGTCTCTGGTGGACTTCGATTTTGCCAAGGACCAGCTCCTGCTCATGTTGAGGAATCTCTACGTACACCCCAACGGGCAGATCCCGGCTTACGAGTGGAACTTCAGTGATGTGAATCCTCCCGTACATGCCTGGGCGACGTTATTTCTCTTCAACATCGAGAGGGAGTTGGGTCGGGCCGACCTGCGCTTCCTGGAGCGGTCTTTTCAGGGCTTGATGTTGAACTTCAATTGGTGGGTCAACCGCAAGGACCCGCAGGGAAGAAATGTCTTCGCGGGAGGCTTCCTTGGGTTGGACAACATCGGAGTGTTCGATCGCAGCGCTCAACTCCCAACCGGTGGGCATCTTGATCAGGCGGACGGCACGGCGTGGATGGCTTTCTACTGCCAAAACATGCTGGAGATTGCGCTTATTTTGACAGACTACGACCCCATGTACGAGGAAGTTGCCTTTCGCTTCATAGAGCATTTCCTTTGGATCACCTATGCCATGGACCGTATCGGCGAGCGCCACGATGAGATGTGGGACGCCAAGGATGGGTTCTTCTACGATTTGCTCCATCTACCTAACGGCGATGCCATGCGCCTGAAAGTGCGGTCCATGGTGGGATTGCTGCCGCTATGCGCTTCGACGGTATTCGAGTCCAGTCTGGCGTCCCGAAATCCCCGGATAACGGAATTGTTCGAGATATTCAAGAAGCGCCACCCTGACGTGCTCAAGCAGATTGCTCCGGCGGACAGTACTTTCACGGGATACGCGGAGCGTCGTCTTTTGTCGGTCTGTAGCAAAGAGAAGATCGAACGAATCCTGGCTTATATGCTCGATGAGAACGAATTTCTCGGTCCCTACGGTCTACGTTCTTTGTCTCGCTACCACTTGGAGCGTCCGTTTGTGTTCCACTTCGCGGGACAAGATTACAAAGTCCAGTATTTACCGGCGGAATCCGACAGCGGAATGTTCGGTGGCAATTCCAACTGGCGGGGGCCTATCTGGATGCCGATGAATGTATTGTTGATCCGGGGATTGCTCAATCTCTATCAGTTCTACGGCGACCATTTTAAGGTCGAATGCCCCACGGGTTCGGGAAAATTCATGACGTTATTTGAGGTGGCTAAAGAGCTCGGCCGCAGGTTGTCGAGCATCTTTCTGCGCGATGCCAGCGGAAAGCGTCCCGTCTATGGTGGCGTCAAAAAATTTCAAGAAGACCCGCACTGGAGAGATTACATATTGTTCTACGAGTATTTCCACGGCGACAACGGAGCGGGCCTTGGGGCCGGCCACCAGACCGGATGGACAGGAACCATCGCGCGGACGCTCGATTTGTTCGCACGCGTGACGGCTGGGGATTTGCTTCACGTCTCCAGGTACGAAGTTGCAGCGCGGATGACTCGTGAACAAGTGCAGGGCAAATGATGCGGACGCATGCTAACTCTGCAAATTGTCTGCAAAAGTTTAACGTCCAGAGTTGAGACCCGGCATATCATCAACTTTGCATCACCCTTCCGATCCGCCCTAGGGATTTCCCTAGTTGAGCAGACATCCAGCCAGACCTAGGATCACTTCAGAATTCAGCGGCTGGTAGCGCAAGATCGGTCCGGATTCTATTCCTGAGAAAAAGACGACCGGAAATGAATAGAACGGCTGCCGTCGTGAGTCTGCTGGCGCTGTCATTTTTTGCATCAGCATCTGCCTTCGGCGCCGATTTCCAAGGGATGATCACTGGTCGCGGCGGCGACACGTCGAGCGTGAAGACTGCGAACGGGAACGATTCGAAGACCGAGCCGGTCGAATTTCGAGCACTGTGCTCGGAGTTTTGAAAAGCAAATTCAGCAGGAGGGAGCGTTATGCACCAGTCCAGTATCCGCAGGATCGCTTATTGTGTAGCGCTGTTCGTCATGGGGCTCGTATTGATGAGTCCGATCGCCGCCGCCCAGTCCGTGAAGGTGGAGGGCGTCGTGAAAGCACGCAACGGCGACACGATGATTATCCAGTCTTCCAGTTCGCCGAACCTTACCGTTCTGCTGACGGATGACACCAAAGTGGGACAGATCCAGGGTGTTTTCCAGGCACGCAGAAAGGATATGTCGATGGCGGCCCTGATTCCGGGTCTAGAGGTCAAAGTGGAAGGTACCTACGACAGCCAGAACCAGCTCGTCGCCAAATCCGTCGCCTTCAAAGGCAACGATCTGGAGGACGCTGAAAAGATTCAGGCTGGCATGCACGAAACGAAAGTGCAAGTGCAACAAAACCAGGCCGAGCTGGAAAAACAGAATGCGGCTTTAAAAGCGCAGAACCAGGCCTTGGAGCAACAGCAGGCGCAGTTGACCGAACACCAGGCTAAGATCGCGGCGAATAAGGCGGCGGTTGACGCTGCCATCGCACGCTTCGGCCAACTGGATGACTACTATATCTTCGACGAACTAACGGTTTATTTCGACAACGGCAAAATCAAAGTCGACCCGAAGTACAGTCCCCAGCTTCTGGCATTGGCAGAGAAGGCCAAGAGCGTTGACGGTTACATGATCGAGGTGAAAGGGTACGCCTCCGCTGTCGGCAGCGTGACCCTGAATCAGCAGCTCAGCGAGGATCGTGCCGACGGAGTGACCAATATTCTGGTGCAGCAGGGACATATTCCCCTCACCAGAATGCTGGCCCCAGGTGCAATGGGAGAAAGTCACCAGGTCGGCAGCGACGCGACGGCGGAAGGGCAGGCGGAGAATCGCCGTGTCGTCGTGCGTGTCCTACAGAACAAAGCCATCGCCGGAATCTAGGCGGAATTAAGGCGAACGGTCAGGCGTCTTGCGCACGGAAGTTTGCGGCAGCGGGCGACGCCACGGGTAAGGAGAACGGTGATGGTGCAATGCAATCCAGGCGAATCCAGAGTTCGCAAAGTGGGCTTCGGCGGCCTGCTCGTCGTAGCCCTTCTGTTGGCGGTCGCACTCGTCATGTCCGCTGATGACAGAGGCACAGAGGTCATCGACGCTGTTGCGATGGGAACCAGCACGCAGCTCGGCCGGACAATCAACGTGAAGGTGACCATCTATGACTTCTCTTCGGACGAGGACCGAGCCATCCTCGTTGACGCATTCAAGCAAGGCCAGAATGAGGGCCTGGTGAATGCGCTCACCAGAATGAAGTCCGTGGGTCGCATCGCCATCACCGGCACGCTCGGTTATGACCTCAGTTACATTCGCTTAATCCCTACGCCAACCGGCCGCAAGATTCGCTTCGTCACCAACCGCCTGCTCAGATTCAGTGAACACTATTACAGCACTCAAAGCACAGCGTACAACCTGACCGCGGGCGAGATCGAAATCAACGACGCTGCCAAGGACAAGAGCGCTGGCGTGCTCTATCCGGCAGCCCAGTTGATCATCAACAAAGAAGGACAGCTGGAATTTCAGCTGCGCAAAAATCCCTGGAACCTCGTCAACATCATTGATTGGCACAAGGCAGGTACGAACGAACCGGCTCGCTGAAACGCTAGCGTTGGCGCGGTTCTCAAATTCGCGTTGCTTGGCGATCGGAAGGCTCAAAGCGAATATACCGGCCAGCAAAAAGAGATAGTTCGCGCGATCAGGTTAGGTACTTTGACCGAATCCAACTTGCTTGAGGAACCCCACGATTTTTCGCTGGTATTGGGTGGCCCGACCTACCAGTTCTTCGTTAAGTCGCATCTTGCCGGCGCCGCTTTGGAGATGCTCTATCGCCGGGTGATTATTCTCACCCTGCTCGCATGGTTGCCGCTGTTGCTCATCGCAACTCTCAGCTCGTCGGCAGATGACGTTGCTAGGCTTTCCTTCCTGCACGACGTTGAAGTGCATGTCCGATTCCTGATTTCACTTCCGGTGCTGATCGGTGCCGAGTTGATCGCGCACTCTCGGATACGTCTTGTTGTGCAGCGCTTCGTCGAGCGACGGATTGTCCTGCCGCAGGATTTGCCCGTCTTTGATCGCGCCATCAAGTCGGCCGTAAGCCTACGTAATTCCATCCCTTTCGAACTTGGGCTGTTGCTGCTTGTTTACACACTGGGACTGTGGCTCTGGAGCATTCGGGTCGCGATCGTCTCGCCCACATGGTATGCCCTCCCGGGCGGACGCTGGCATCTGACGCCCGCGGGGTTCTGGTACGTGTTGGTGAGCATCCCCATTTTGCAGTTCCTGCTGCTGCGCTGGTACTTCAGGCTCTTCATCTGGTTTCGTTTCTTGTGGCAGGTTTCCAGGATCGATCTGAAACTTATTTCCACTCATCCCGATCGCTGTGCCGGTCTCGCGTTTCTGGGCAAGAGTTCCTACGCTTTCGGCCCGGTTCTTTTTGCTCAGGGTGCGATGCTCGCCGGTCTGGTTGCGGGTCGGGTCCTTTACCGCGGAGAGAGCTTGACGTCCTTCAAGTTGCAGATTGGCGGCTTCATCGTTTTCTTCGTCGTGGCTATCCTCGGTCCGCTTGTGATGTTTACTCCGGCGCTGGCTCGCGCGAAGAGAAGGGGATTGGCAGACTACGGCCTGCTCGCTGAGCGTTACGTCGAAAAGTTCGAACAAAAATGGGTCGTTGAAACGCCGGCCGAGGAACTCCTGGGCTCAGCTGATATCCAGTCGCTCGCCGATCTAGGCAACAGCTATGCTGTCGTGCGTGAGATGCGCGCGATCCCATTCGGACTCGAGGACATCACTCGTCTGGCTGCCGCCACCGCGGCTCCCCTCCTGCCTCTTCTGCTTACTATTTTCTCTCCGGAAGAACTCATCATGCGCATCATCAAGATCGTGTTCTGAAACTCACGGGCCAACGATTTCCTTAGCACGCGTCAGCGATCTGAATGAGCGCACATCTGGGGCACCGTCCGCAGCGCGAGCGTATCCGGACGACCTAATATCGCTGCGGAATGAACTTGTGTCCCTTAATTGATTTCTGATCGTCGTAACTATGTTTGTCGGAGCGCTTCGGCAATTTGACTTTCTTCCGCGGCACCCTCTTATACGGAATCATGCTCAGAAAGTGAGAGATGCAATTCAGACGCGCCTTGCGCTTATCGTCGGAGCGAACCAGGTGCCACGGCGCATGTTTAGAATCGCTCGCCTCTAGCATCCTGTCTCGCGCCCGCGAGTATTCGTACCAGCGGCTGAAGGATTCCAAATCCATCGGACTCAGCTTCCATTGGCGAAGCGGGTCCTTAACTCGGGCCTCGAAGCGCCGTTGTTGCTCCTTCTTTCCCACTTCCAGCCAATATTTGATGAGGATGATGCCTGCATCCACCATGTACTTCTCAACAGTGGGGCAAAGCTTCAGGAATTCGCGGTACTGCTCCGTAGTGCAAAATCCCATGACATGCTCGACGCCGGCCCGGTTGTACCAACTGCGGTCGAAGATCACGATCTCCCCCGCCGCGGGAAAATGCGGCATATAGCGCTGCATGTACATCTGACTTTTCTCGCGATCCGACGGCGCTGGTAACGCAATCAGGCGGAACACGCGCGGACTCACGCGTTCCGTCATCGCACGGATCGTGCCGCCCTTGCCGGCCGCGTCGCGCCCCTCGAAGACAACGATTACGCGCAATCCTTTGTACTTCACCCAATCCTGCAGCTTGCAAAGTTCCCCCTGCAGCCGTCGTAGCTCCTTCTCATAGTGTTTCCGCTTTAGGGTTGCGTCTTTCTGGGACGCGTCTTCTTTGGCCATCGGGTTTGACCTCTCCAACACGAATCAGATTTTGTTTCGATTCCGAACCCTTCATCCGTGCCCGTTTCGATTCGCGGGACGTTCGTCCGGCGGTCTCAGTCCTGGATTGCAGCAAACTCTTTCACGACGTGCCGATCAACTTGTCTATGGGGTAGGTGGTGGCGCACCCGCAGCCACAGGCGTCCCGCTCATCCACTGCGAATCGTTCAGGTTCCAGCTCCCGCCCAGCGCGCGATACAAATTGACCAGCGCCACCTTGCGGCCGAGGTCATAGAAAACTGCGGAAAGTTCCGCGGGATACATTTCGAGCTCAGCGTCGATGATTTCCAGATAGTTGGCGAGTCCGCTGTCATACCGAATCGTGGACAATTGGACTGATTCCCGATAAGCGGCCACTGAGGTCAGCTGATTTTCGTAGGCCTTGGCCAACTCCTGATGAGCCGAGAGCGAGGACGAAACCTCGCCAAACGCCTGTGTAACTGTTTTCTCAAACGCCAACCTCGCCTGGTCGCGTTGCGCCAGGGCGGCCCGATATTCATTCTTAAGGCGGCCGGCTGTGAAAAGGGGGCCGGCCAAATTGCCGGCGAGACTCCATGCTTTGCCGCTGGCCGTGAGCTCGGACAGCTGGGGACTTATTCCACCAAACAGGCCCGTCAAGGAAATCGTCGGGAAAAAATTGGCTTTTGCGACGCCGACGCTTGCATTGGCAGCTATCAAGTTTTCCTCGGCCTCGCGAACATCAGCCCGGCGCTCCAACAATTGTGAGGGCAATCCGGTGGGCACTTCGGGTGGATCGAACTGCTCGGCCAGAGTACTGCCGCGGCCAATCGACCCGGGGTCGCGCCCCAAAAGCAGATTCAACGCTGCTTCCTGCGCAACAACCTGCCGCTGCAAGTCCGGAATTATAGCCGCGACGTTCGCCAGAGCCGCTCGTGCCCGAGCCACCTCCAGCCCCGAAGCAGCACCACCTTCAAACTTGTGCTGAAAAATGTCGAGGGTGTCCTGAAACGACTTGACGGTGCGGCGCGAAATTTCAAGCTCCGTGTCGAGCGCGCGCAATTGAAAGTATCCCTGCGCAACTTCCGCCAGCACAAGAAGACGAACGTTGCGTTTGGCTTCTTCGCTCGCAAAATAGACAGCGCGTTGTGCTTCATTCAGTCTGCGGATGCGCCCAAATAGATCCACTTCCCAGATCGTGTTCAAGTTGTAGGAATAATACGTATGGCTTGTGATGAGGGGAGCCGGGTCTTTCTGTCCGTTAATGCTTGCGCCGTATCCGAATTGAGGGAAATATTCGGACCGGGTCACACCCGCAAGCGCGCGCTCTTGCTCCACACGTGACAGGGCGGTTTGCAAATCATAGTTGTTCTTCAGCGCTTCGCGAATCAGGCCTTGCAGGACAGGATCCTTGAACAAATCCCACCACGCCAGATCCGCCTCCGAGCTCGTGGAAATTTGCCGCTCTGCATAGAAGTCGGTCGGGGGCTTCAGTGCTGGGCGGCTGTACTTCGGGCCCACGGTACAACCAGCCAAGAACAATGCCAGAACTGCGGCTGCACAAATTCTTCGCATCAGCCGTGTCCCCCTTCGAGCGCGGCGGGTTGATTTACTGCTGCCGCGTGAGGCTTTTTCTTGGCGATGCGTTCAACTACCACGAACAAAACGGGGACCAGGAATACTCCTAGAACAGTGGCCGCCGTCATTCCTGTAATGACGGAGCTTCCTAACACCTTTCGACCTATGGCTCCGGCGCCTTTTGCCGTCCAGAGAGGAACGCATCCCAGGATAAACGCAAAAGAAGTCATCAGAATCGGTCTCAACCGCAAGCGTG
This sequence comes from uncultured Acidobacteriota bacterium, assembly GCA_963790855.1. Lineage (GTDB taxonomy): Bacteria > Acidobacteriota > Terriglobia > Acidiferrales > UBA7541 > Palsa-295. Next base: position 311,946 of record CAWBPZ010000009.1, on the reverse strand, counting down.
CTCCTTCCAGTGCCGCTTCGACCAGCTCCTTTCCCTTCGCGTGCTCCAAGATCGCGAACTCGACGATCAAGATGGCGTTCTTCGCGGTGAGCCCGATCAACATTACCAGTCCAATTTGCGCGAAAACGTTGTTATCGAACTTGCGCACCAGCAGTCCGGCATACGCGCCCAGCACCGCAACGGGGACCGATAGCAGTACACTGAATGGGAGCGACCAGCTTTCGTATAACGCGGCCAAAATCAGGAAGACAAACAGAAAGGACATGGCGAAAACCATCGCCTGACCGCCTTCTGCCTTCTTCTCTTGGTACGACATGTCGCTCCAGGCATAACCGAACCCGGCAGGTAGCACTTCGCGCGAAACCTGTTCCATGGCCGCCATGGCCTGCCCGGAACTGAAGCCGGGAGCGGGTGAACCGTTGATCTGGATGCTTCTGTACAGATTGAAGCGGTTGGTATATTCGGGCCCCGACACGCGCTTTATCGAGATCAGCGAGGCGAGTGGCGTCATCTGGCCCTGGGAATTCCGGACGTAGAAATTGTTGATTTTGTCGGCGCTCGTTCTATATTCCGGTTCTGCCTGGAGGTAAACCTTCCACTGACGGCCGAAGCGATTGAACTGGTTGACGTAGGCACCACCCAGGAAAGCCTGCAGCGTCTGGTACACCTCGCCGAACTGCAAGCCCTGTTTCAGCACGCGATCCTGGTCAACTTCCACGTAGAGTTGCGGCACCGATGGCCGGAACGTGGTGACCAGAGAGGCCAGCTCAGGGCGTTTTCGCGCGGCTTGCGTCAGCTTGTCCAGCGTATCCCAAAGCTGTTCGACGGTTCCGCCGCTGCGGTCCTGCAACATGTATGTGAACCCGCCAGCCGTGCCCAGGCCCGGTATAGCGGGAGGACCGAACGCGAATGCAATCGCCTCCGGGATTTCCTTGCGCATTTTCTGGTTGAGACTCTGCATCAGCGCAGTGGCGGAGAGTTCCGGCGTCACGCGCTCTTCCCATGGCTCCAGCTGCAGGAAGTAAAAACCACTGTAGGAGGCAGAGGTGTTGGACAACAGGCTGAATCCAGAAATCCCGCTAAAACTCTTCACCCCGTGCATGTGCGCGAGCATGTCATCAAGCTTGCGCATCACCGCATCGGTCCGTTGCAGGGAGGCGGCGTCCGGAAGCTGTATTTGCACGAACGCATATCCCTGATCTTCTTCCGGGATGAAACTGGTCGGAAGGCTTTTCCCCATTCCCACAGCGACTACAGAAATTCCTAGCAGCAGAAGAAGTGACAGGACCCAGCGTCGAATCAGCACATGGCTCCAGTCCACGTAGCCACCGGTCATTTTTCCGAACCACTTGTTGAACCAGTCAAAGAATTTTCCTAATGGACCCTTCGACTTCTTTCGTGGTCTCAGCATCAGAGCTGCGAGTGCAGGCGATAGCGTCAGCGCGTTGAACGCCGAGATGAGTACGGAAATCGCAATCGTGATGGCGAATTGTTGGTTCAGCAAACCCTTGATGCCCCCGAGCGCTGCCATCGGGATGAACACGGAAGACAGCACCAAGGCGATGCCAATTACGGGGCCGGTCACTTCGTCCATCGCTTTCAGCGTGGCTTCCTTCGGTGTCAAGCCATGTTCAATATGATGCTCCACGGCTTCGACGACTACGATGGCGTCGTCCACGACAAGACCAATCGCCAGAATCAGGCCAAATAACGAGAGCGTGTTGATGGAAAAACCCAACATAGGAAAGATTGCGAACGTGCCGATCAGCGAGACAGGCACTGCAAGCAGTGGGATGAGTGTCGCGCGCCAGTTTTGAAGGAAGAGGAACACCACAATGATGACCAGAAAGATCGCTTCCAGCAGCGTCGTGACAATCTCTTTCATTCCTTCCGTGATGGGCAGCGTCGTGTCCATGGCGATCGTGTATTCCAGGCCTTCCGGGAACCGGGTCTTCAGGTCTTGCAACTGCGCCTTAACCTGTTTTGCCACCGCCAACGCGTTCGACCCAGGCGCCTGATAAACGCAAATAATCACCGCCGCGTTTCCGTTGTATCGGCCAATCTGCTGATAGACCAGCGAGCCCAATTCGATGCGTGATACGTCTTTCAGCCGCACCGTGGAACCGTCCGAATTTTGGCGCACGATCACGTTGCCAAATTCTTCGGGATTGACAAGCCTGCCCGGAGCGCGGACCGCGTAGGTAAACTGCTGCCCCTTGGGGGCTGGCTCTGCGCCGATTTGGCCCGCGGGATTGACGGCGCTCTGTTGTTGAATCGCATTCGTCAAATCGGAGACGGTCATGCCGAGCTTTGTCAGCTGATCTGGCTTCACCCAAATGCGCATGGCATAGTCGGATGCTCCGAAGTTCGTGACTTGGCCGACTCCTGGAACGCGCAGCAGCGCGTCATTCACGTTGATCGTGGCGTAATTCCCCAGGAACTGCCCGCTGTAATTGCCTTTCGGCGAATAAAGCGAAATAACCAGCAACGGAAGACCCATCAACTTCTTGACCGTCACTCCGTACTGATTGACTGAGGTAGGCAGATTGGGGCTGGCCTGGGAGACCCGATTCTGTGTGTTGACCTGGTCAATATCTACGTTGGTGCCAACGTCATAAGTCACCTTCAGGGTCATGGTGCCATCGTTGGCGTTGGTGGACATCATGTACAGCATGTTGTCCACACCATTCATCTGCTGTTCCAGAGGCGTGGCAACGGACTGCTCGATCGTCACTGCATCCGCTCCGGTATAGGTGGCGGACACGTTGATCTGTGGCGGAACGATATCAGGTAGTTGGGCAACTGGAAGTTTCGCCATCGCCACGACACCGGCGATCACCGTGATAATCGAAATGACAATCGCAACGATGGGTCGGTTGATGAAAAATTTTGACATCGCTACTTGGCACCACTCTGTGCATCGGCCTGAGTATCCTTGAACTGTGCAGGCGCAACTGTCATGCCCGTCTTTACTCGTTGCAAGCCGTCAACGATCACGTTTTCTCCCGCCTGGAGTCCAGACTCAACCACCCACATGTCACCGCTTTGTGGACCGAGTGTCACCGTTTTAATCGTCACCTTGTTGTCCGAGCCGACGACTCCCACCTGATAGATGCCCTGTAATTCAGAAACGGATTGCTGGGGAATCAGGAGTGCACCTTTGCGAACGTCTGTAACGGCACGAATGCGGGCATACTGTCCCGGCCGAAGCACGTTGCCCGGATTCGCAAACTCGGCCCTCACCTGGATCGTTCCCGTCCTCGAGTCCACCTCGCGGTTAACAAGAAGTGCGCGCCCACGCTGTGGGAAGAGTGTGCCGTCGCCGAGAAGCAATTGCAGGGATCGCCCCGCGGCCTGTCCGGATTTTTCGCGCGAAAATCGCATGTAGTCTTGCTCGGCGATGCTGAAGTCAACGTAAACGGGATTCACATTCGATATCGTCGTCATCACCGTTGTCGGGGTCATCAGATCCCCGATGCCAACTTTGGCAATGCCAGCGATCCCAGCGATCGGCGATGTCACGGTGGTCCAGCCCAGATTCAGCTTCGCGTTGTCGAGCGCTGCCTGATCCGCGTCCACTTCTGCCGTGGCCGCTCGTTCCATGCTGGTGGCTTTGTCGAGTTCGGCTTGACTCACAGCCCTTTGCGCTACCAACGGTGTGTACCGGTTCACGTCAATCTGCGCCTGCGCCAGAACAGCGCGGGCGCGCTCCAGCTTCCCTTGGGCTTGCTGCACGGCCGCTTGTGTCTGGCGCTGGTCCAGCTGAAACATCGGCTGTCCCTTATTGACGTAGGAGCCTTCCGAGTAAAGTTGGGTCAGCAAAAATCCGTCCACTTTGGGGCGGATGTCCGCGTCGATATTGCCAAGCGTGTTTCCTACCCATTCCTGTTGAATATCGACATCTTTTCGCACGACTGGCGTGACTGTCACGCCGGGCGGTGGCGGGGCCGGCTTCGCTTCCTCGGACGCACATCCAGAAAGCCCGCAGAAAAGCAGCAGCGATACGCAGAGAAATTGCGCGGAACTAATTGATCGCTTACGCGAAAACCCCGGAAAGGAGTTCGACGTCCCTTCGTGATTCCTACCCAGCAGCTTGAGACACTTAGATTCTGCAGTCATTCGTTTCGCCTCCGAGTTCAGGCGGCTATTGCGCACAAATTACAGAAAGCGGATGGTTCGAACGATCGCTGCCCGCTCCGATCTTTTCGCCGTCGTCCGGATCAATCACAACGACGAACACCGCCGAAACTAAGACTTCCAATCGAGAGACGCAGTGTACGGAAACACGGGCAAATATCTGCATTCTGCGGTTACAGAATTGAGTTGGGCCAACGACTCCGGATAGTGGCTGCAGCGCTTCGAGGAGCCGGCACGCAGCCGCTCAGTTGATCCCGCCGAGACTTAGTCTGCAAATGCATTCGGCGGCCAATTATCGTCCGTGGGTTTCCACGACTTATCCGGGTTGTAAAGGTCCATTTCCTTGAAGAGCTTGAGCGTATCCGGGCCCAAATCCTTCTGATAGACAACTCCTTCGTAACTGACAATGAATGTCTTGACACCCGTGACACGATAATCTGCCGGAGCGGCGGCAAGCGCGAAACCGCCGATCATCGCCCCCTCTACGACAAAATCCATCGCACCGAGTGGGGCCGCGGGGCCCTGCCCTTTGAGGATTTTGAAATAGTATCCGTGATACGGCTTGGACTTATCCGTGTAGCCCTCCTGCAGCGCATCGGCGATTTCCTCGGCGATTGGCCCGCCCAGCGTATTATCTGGATTCCGCCATACCAGACCGTCGTGCTTTCCAGGGCTGCTGATCACTCTCTGTGCGTACTGGTTTACCTGGGAGTTGTCATGCCTTTGCAAAGCATATTCGTGCTGCGCATCCACATAGCCACGGCAGATTTCGATGGCATCCAATTCATTGCTTCCGATACGACGGTGCAGAATTTCCTTGCGCCCCGCAGCGGTGTCAAAGAGCCACACGCCGTTTCGCTTGACGATGGGGATCGGCAACGGCCAATCTTCGTTTCCCACCACCAGAGTGGCACGGCCCGGATTCTTGGGGTCTACAACAACCGAACTCTTCTCGTGCGCTTCCGCGGCGAATTTAACGGCGTTGGTCTTATCTCGAACCGGATCCTCCGAGGCGACCAAATCGTCACTGCCAGCGCCGAGAATCTGCTCCAGAGCCGGCACATCGAAGCTCCCCGCAGCCTGAACCAGCGAGTCGGCGGCCTCTTTTGGTGTCGCGAAAGTCTTCTGGCTTTGCGACGCAGTCTCGGATGGTTTCTGTTGCGCTGACAAGGTCCAAGAGCACAGCAGCGCAAAAGCCAAACACACAGCGGTTGCCGAAATTCCCGCGGAGCCATCCCTCACTAATAAATGTTTCTCTCTGGTTCTCATTTGGATTTCCTTCTCCATGGCTTATCTACCTTCGCCGCCCACCACCACCGCCACGGCTTCCGCCGCCCATGCTGGAGCTGCCGCGCGAACTGCTGGCTCGTGCCGTGCTTCCGCTTCTGGAGGAGCCGCCGAACGCGCCCGAATTTCTACTGCCCGAACCTCCGGAGGTTTCTCGGTTGCCTACCCGCTCGCCGCCACCGCCACGGTTGCCGCCACCTGCTTGTTGTCTGCCGCCACCAGCGCCACCAGCGCCACCGCGATCCGTCGTGCCGGCGCTCGCCCGACCGCCCTGCTGACGATTTTGTTGGCGCGCATTGGCTTGACGGTCAGAGACGGAAGCCCCGCGCGATGTGCCGCCGAATTTATTAGCTGTGTCTCGATTTCCGTAGGGAGTTCCGCCGCGGTGCTGCGGATTGTGCTGCCAGCTATTGCCGCCGGCTCCGCCCCGACCGGGCTGCTGCGAAGGACGATTGCCGTTGCCGATATTATTTTGTCGGTTGGAGTTGTTGATGAAATTGTTGTTATTATTGATGTTGATGTTGTTGTTTCCCCCGCCCCACCCGCAGTTATAGCCCCAACCTCCACCCCACGCTGCCCCCATCGCCAAGCCAACTCCGAAGGAGATTGCCATTCCCGCGGCGTAATAACCCGGAGGTGGGTAATAGATCGGTGGGTAGGGGTAGGCAGGGGCGCCGTAAACAACCACCGGGTCGTAGCTGGGAACGTAGACCACCTGCGGATTGGCCTGCTGGACCACGATCACCTGCTTATTTTCCACTACCTTCGTCTCAACCTTCATTTGTTCGTTCGATTTAAGGTTCCCCTTCTCTTGTGCCTTCGCTCGCATGCGCTGCACCGCACTCATGACGTCGTCTTGTTGCGCCAAGAACGCATTGCCGAGGTCGGCTGTCCACTGGATGTCATCCACCAAACGCTTGACCACGTCCGGAAGCGCGGCCATGGCTTGGACGCTCGGGTCCCAAGGCTGCTTCTCCACTGCGTCGGCGAGCGCCTTGTCCTTCAATGTCTTGTTTTTCCCCAACCATTGCTGGAGTTGAACGAGTTCCAATGGATAAGTCGATGCGGCGAGCACTTGAGCGAGCAATGGATCGGGGTATAGCGCGATCGGGGCTACCAGCGAATCAAGTTGATCTGGAGTCAGATTGGCTTCGTCTTGCTGGCTCGAAGCGGCCGCCGCCGGTTGCTGTGTCTGAGCCGCCGGATGCTGTGACTGGCCCGCCGGCATCGCAACTCCCGGCACCAGCAGCGCAGAGCAGAGCACGGCCACAAACTCCTGCGCAACTTTCCAACGAAATCTTGATCGCGGAGATTTCTTTAGCATCACTGAACCTTCCGTTGTAAATTCCATTTACACGTTCCTCGCGCCTGCGTATCCATTTAGGCTGTTTTCATCTCTCCAGCAACTAGGGAAATCCCTAGCGGGAAAGTTCTTCTGCTTGCTGTTCACCTTTGATCGCCGTCAATGCCTTGGGAGGATGCGAGTTACCGCGGGATGGGAGTTTCGACGACCGGCGAAAATTCGAGCGACTACGAGGCAGCTAAGGGAGAGACGTACGTCACATCCTTCAGCGCAGCGTAAATTGCCGGAATCAAGTGAGTCTTCATTCGCGATTTCCAGACATAACCCAGCGCGCCCGCGTCCTGGCAAGCTTTAACAAATTCCGGGCCAGTATTAACAGTCAGGAATACGAACTTAGCGCTAGAGCCCGACTTCGTCAATTTCTGCACCGCATCAATCCCGTTCATCAGTGGCATCATGATATCAACCACCACAACTTCCGGATTCAGACGCAGCACTTCCGATACAAGTGAGACCCCATCTGTCGTTACACCCACCAGTTCGAAGTGGGGCAGCAAGAGAGCAATCTCGGCTTCCAGGAGTTCGTGATGGTCGTCGGCCAAAAGGATACGCGGGCGAATCAAAGTTCGCCTCCATCGAAGAGGCTAATGCACTCGTTTTAGTCGCGCTCGCGGCCACGGTGCAAAATCTAATCTGGCGCAATCTTGGAGGATGTGGCCTTGCTCCGCTACTGGGGAAATCCCTAGGCCAACGATCCGCAATCCTGGAGAGATTTATTTCCGGCGGCGTACCGAATTCGCATCTGCGGGCGGCTCGCTACCAGCGTCTGTCGCCCTTACCCTCCTGACAAATCCGTGCGGGCTGAATTCTCGGCGCTGAACCTTGGCGCGACGCCTCGCCGAGCAAATCACTGCGCTGGAAGGCCAGGGCTCGGGAAAGAATGGCGGGAGATATTCGTTCCCCGAGTCCTGTTGGGGTGTTGCAGGTCGTTGGGAGTAAGACCGACTGTGCCCACATCTGAATTCTTGCCAACTCTTTAGACTTGGCGCGGTTCGCACGCAACTAGGGTTTCTCCTAGTAGTCAAGGCGACATTTATTAACCAAGATGTGGTTCCAGCCCTTCTCGCGGCCAACGAGACTGACACTCGCCGATCGCTCCGGGTTTGGAGAACGCTCATGAACTGGATCAAACTCGGTCTTCTAGTCCTCTGCTTACTTGTTGAGGTTGCTTCGCTCAACGCTCAAGAAAAACGCAGGACGGAACGCGATCTTCTCGGAGAAAAACAAGTCCCTGCAGACGCCTACTACGGCGTTCAAACTGCCCGCGCGCTTGAAAATTTTCAAATCTCCGGGGTGCAAATCAATCATTACTCCGGCTTTGCGGAAGCATGGGCGACGGTCACGTTGGCAGCCGCGAAAGCGAACACGGATGTCGGGGCGATGAAGCCAGAAAGGCTCGCCGCCATTGAAAGGGTGTGCAACGCCGTGCTCGCTGGTAAGTATCACGATCAATTTCAGGTTGACAGGTATCAAAGCGGAGCCGGCACTTCCACAAATATGAATGCGCACGAAGTGCTCGCCAATGTCGGCCTCGAACTGTCCGGCCACAGGCGCGGAGAATATCAATTTCTAGTTCCACACGACGATCTGAATATGACGCAATCCGCAAACGATTCTTACCCCACGGCCATTAAGGTCGCGTTCCTGCTCCGTAATGACAAACTTATAGAAGAATTGCAGAAACTGGTTGCTTCGTTTCGCGCAAAGGGCGCTGCCTATCTCGAGATCGCGAAGCTGGGCCGGACGGAGATGCAAGACGCCGTGCCCATGACTGTGGCACAGGAGCTTTACGGATACGCCGACGCCCTGGAAGCCGAGATTCGCCTGCTGCGCGATTCCGAGAAATACCTCTACTCCGTCAACGTGGACGCCACCGCTATCGGTACCGGCATCAACGTTCCCAAGGGCTATCCAGAAAAATGCCCTGCGCACCTTGCCGAACTGACTGGCAAACCAATCACACCGGCGTCAGACATGATCGCAGCGACTTGGGAGCAACAAGGTTTTGTAGTCCGCTCCGCAGCGTTAAACAGTCTAGCTATGAAGCTCTCCAAAATTTCCAGCGACCTTAGCCTGGTCGCCTCCGGGCCCCGCGCTGGCCTCAACGAGATCAATCTCCCCGCGGTGCAACGCGGATCTTCCATCATGCCGGGGAAGGTCAATCCGGTCATGCCGGAATTGATGAACCTTGTAACCTTCCGCGTAACCTCAAATGACTTCACCGTGCACCTGGCTGCCCATTCGGGACAGCTTGCACTGCATGCCTACGAACCGCTCGAGGGACTTGCCGTCATTGAATCTCAGGCGGTGATCTTTCGAACCTCGCTCGCTTTTCGTGCCAATTGTGTAGATGGAATCGCAGTAAACGAGAAAACTCTCGATCACGACAGGGAAACCACAGTCGGCATCGTTACGGCCCGAAATCCCATCATCGGCTACGAGAAAGCCTCCGAATTGGCCGCCGAAGCCTACAAGAGTGGCAAAGGTATTTTGGAAATAGCTCACGAGCAAAAGATCTTGTCGGAAGAACAGATCCAGCAATTGCTCGATCCCGTGAAGCTCACTGGGCTCGACAAGAGCAAATACCAGAATCCGTAGTTCATTGCGCAGCGATTCAGCACGTTACGAAGACGCGTTGCGAGCAAGCGTACGAAAGGAATGACCATGAGAATCAATCATCGAATGTATATCCTTCTCACTGTCGTTTTGGTTGCGGCACTTTCCCCGGTAGCTTCTGCGCAGACAAAGCAATTGCCGAACATCGTCATCTTAGCCACCGGGGGAACAATTGCCGGCGCCGCGGCCACTGGCACTCAGGCCGGGTACACCTCTGGAGCTGTGACGATCGACGCGATGCTGGCTGCCGTTCCGGGGATCAAGGACCTGGCCAACATCAAGGGTGAACAAGTCGCCAACGTCGGCTCGCAAGACATCTCCTTCGACATCATGCTGACCGTCGCCAAGCGCTGCAACGCGCTCCTCGCCAGTAACTCCGTTGACGGAATCGTCGTCACGCACGGCACCGACACCATGGAAGAGACTGCCTTCTTTCTGAATCTCACCGTGCAGAGCGATAAGCCCGTGGTTCTGGTTGGGTCCATGCGCCCGTCCACCGCTGTTAGCGCAGATGGACCGCTGAATCTCTATGACGCTGTAGCTGTCGCTGCTGACCCCAACGCTAAAGGTCGCGGTGTGCTGGTGGTAATGAATGACTGGATTCACGGCGCCCATTCACTGACGAAGACGAGCACAACTGCCGTTCAAACTTTTATGTCGCCCGTGCGTGGAATCGTTGGCGTCTCGACCTACGGCAAGAATGATTTTTATAACAACCCATCGTGGAAACACACCTCTGCATCCGAATTCGACATCAGCAATGTAACGAAACTTCCGCGCGTGGATATTCTCTACGCTTACGCGGACATGCCTGCCGATCTGATCGACTGCTCCGTAGCAAATGGCGCAAAAGGCATCGTCATCGCCGGAGTTGGTAATGGAAACATGAACAAATCATCGTTGGAAGCTGCTGAGCGTGCTGCCAAGAAGGGGGCAGTCGTGGTCCGGAGTAGTCGAGTCGTCACCGGCACGGTGGGTCGCAACGTCGAAGTCAACGATGACGAAATGGGATTCGTGGCCTCCGATGAACTGAACCCGCAAAAATCTCGAATTCTTCTTATGCTGGCTCTACTCAAGCCGCGAACCATTGCCGACATTCAGCAGCTATTTCAAACCTACTGAGTGTTGGCTGCGAGGGGCCTCGGAAAGATCCTGCTCCACTGATTTACACGAGGTCGCTTTTACGCTGCAAATTCATCTCTTCAGCGATCTCATTTTCCGGTTGCAGCGGCACCCACACAGTGATCCTTGTCCCCTTGCCGGGCTCGGAATGAATCTCGAATTGCCCATCCACCGCCGTGCACGTTCTCCCATGCTCCACATCCCCAAGCCCATTCTATTCTCCGCGTCTTTCTCATCGAATCCACGTCCTTGGTCGCTCACGGCGAACAACAATCTGTCGCCCTCCTTGCGCAAATTCACTTGGCCCTGCGCAACTCCGCTATGTTTCCTCAAATTCTGCAGGCCCTGCTGGGCGATGCGGAATAAACACAGAGCCACGTCGGGAGGCACAACAGGTGGAATATTCTCGGAACCAAACGCAACCGCAACGCCTTGCCGGGGGGGTAAATTCCGCACATGGCGCGCTTAGCCTCGAGGCAAGTCCCAAGCTCCCAAGCCGGGATGGGTAGAGGCAATGGGGTGCTGTGTGTGGATCGGCGCCAAGCTCGCTGGCTGATATGTAAAGCTCAGCTAGTTGTTGCTTCGTGGCCCCTGCTGCGATGCTTAGGGATTCCGAAGTATTCTCCAATTTTCGTGGGAGCAGCGGCAGGCGTTGGCTGAAATCATCGTGGAGTTGGGACGCGAGGGGTGCCTTCGCTCCGTTTCCTGTGCCTTGATCAAGAGGCCACTGAGCTGTATTTGAGCATCCCTCTCCTGCTTGAGCTGTGTTCGGCTGAATCCCAGGTAAGCGGCCAAGGCGGAAAGGCCGAGGATGATAATGAGCGCACCGATCCAGATCCTTTCCGTGCGTTCCCAAACGGAAACTTCCCGGAAAATCACCGTGCTGCCGGCTGGAAGGTCGCTCTCAGGGAATCTCTATCGCCAGAGAGCTCGCCAATCGAATAGCTAGACATTGTTGTTCTTCACGTTGGGGATCTCCTGTAGTTTCGCGCCGCCGAAAACCCTCAAAGCCGTCTCAGCAGCAACGCTACCGTCTGCAGCGCAACTCACCAAACCGTCGCCTGCCGTTCCTTTACCGACATCTGCGTCATCCGCTGCAAAGCCACGCGCATTGGCGGCCTTGCTAACCATACGGACGGCCTCAGTCGCGTCAATAAAGCGTGCTCCCGCGGCATCCCCCCTATTCGATGTGTTGCAGATGATCGTCTTGCTCGGCAACCGCCGCCGTCGATCAAGCGGCGTAGGCAAGGTTCGCGACGCATGTGAACTCGGAGTGCGATACGTAATTCTGCAAACTCTTCTTGGTTATCGCTTCAAGGCTTCGGTCCAGTGGTCCAAGATCAGCCACGGCAACGACCGATCGAAAATTCAAGAGACAGGTGATGGCGAGTAGGACCAGCGCGAGCGGTATCCTTTCCCGTCCGTTTTGAGGACCAGAATCGCACCAACCACAGCGCCCGCGCTCGCCCATAAAGCAGTGGTCCGTCCAGCCGGTAGAAAAGTTCTCCAGTCAATTCTCAGCAAGGAACGCCAAACACTGCACCAGTTCAGTCATGTCGTTGGCAATCTTCGCCTGTGATCCAGTTTGTCTGCCACGGCAAACCACTTGATGAACCCGAACACAGTACGGGCGAGCGCCTTATGCCTCGGATAGCATCCGTCCAACTCTTACGATGTGAAAGCAGTAATCATCCTCCTCAGCCGCTGTCTCAGCGGCTGAATGATTCACGATTCACAAAGGGGGGCCTTCGGAAACAGCGCGACAGGGATCGTGAACGGTCCGGGGCAAGCGAACGCGGATATTTCGCTCTCAAAAAAACCTACCAGTCAATTGGCCGAGCGAAGGAACCAGCCTTCAGTTTCGCACTGAACTGTATAACGCACTGAACCATCCGCAGTTTGCCAACCCTGACGCCAGCTTCACTTCTCCTACGTTCGGAGTCATTAGCAGCACGGTGGTGAATCCCCGTGGCATCCAACTGGCATTCAGGCTTGCGTTCTGACTTGCTCCACGCCGACACGTTCGTAAATGCGGCTTGAGCGCGCGGACACCTATGCTGTGCTGGGAATGCGGGACACTTGTTGTCGCCCGTTGTTTGCAGTTGCCAGTCGCGGGCGGGGCTCAATCCCGACCGATATGATACCGCGCTTCACCGCAAACAAAACCAGCTCGGCGTTACTCTTCAAATTAAACGCATCCATGATGTGATGCTTGTGAAACTCCACCGTCTTCTCGCTCAAGTCTAGAAGCCCGGCGATCTCCTTCATCGGTCGGCCTTCCGCCAACATTTGAACCACCTCTCGTTGTCGTGGCGTCATTTCTTTCGAGAACTGCCTTGCTCTGGTGTTGGTTTGGACCCAATCAACCGACCGCATCTTCGGGGTAACGTAGGAGTGCCCGTGCAAAACTCGATCGATTGCTTGCAGAAGCTCTCGTCCGGCTGAGTGTTTAAGCACGAACCCAACCGCTCCCAACTCTAGAGCAGCAGCCGCAAGATTCGGATCTTCGTGCATGGTCAAGAATATGAATTTGATGTTCGGCAGTTGCTTCCTGGTCCTGCGGGCGGCCTCTAAGCCGTTCAATAGCGGCATCCCTACGTCCAGGACGATCACGTCTGGCCGAAGTCGCATGGCGGCGTCTACCATGGCACGACCGTCCAGCACCACTCCGGCAACGGTATAAGTTCTTTCCAGAAGGGCGCGCAATGCCTCGGCAAACATCTCGTGGTCATCGGCGATCAAAAATCGCAGGCGCGAAGAACTTGAGGACATAGCCATATCGCGTTACCTCCCTAAGCCGACCACAAATATTGGCGGCAACACTTACCTAGGGGGGCCGCCGGATTCTGGATGCCTTCGCCGCGGCGGAACATATCCAATCTAGGAAACCCTGTCGCCTAGGGAAAACCCTAGGTACTCCGGCGCCTGTCTAGGCCTTATTTGGCACGCTTGCAAGTCGAATCATTCCACTTCAGACGAATCAGTGGCGGATGTCCCCCCAAGCCACGCAAGTGACAATTTGTATCCAACCGAGAGAACGATCGCCCCCACGAACAGACCGACGACGCCCATCGCCATAAATCCGCCAATCGCGCCGAGGAAAACCACAGCCACCGGAACCGAAACTCCACGTCCCAGCAGCAGCGGTTTCAGGACGTTGTCCATCAGCCCGACGATGAGGCACCACACCAGAAAAATTACCGCCTTGGTGACGCTCGCGGTTGCAAACACATAGATCACTGCCGGAATTAGCACCACAACTGCCGCCTGCACTACCGCCGCGAACGTAAAAATCACAGTCCACAATCCCACCGCCGGCATTCCCACAACCAGGAATCCCACGGCGGCGAAAACTGATTGGATGAGCGCAACGCCCAGAATGCCGAAAGTGACGCTGCGAATGGTCGCTGCGATAAGTTCCTGAAACTCGCGCCCTCTTTCACCGAAAAGGCGATCGGCAAAAGCGGAAGTCAGTTCATGGGCTGCCTGTGCGTTCGCCAGCAGGATTCCGGCAACCAAAATCGAGAGCAGCAGTTGCAGCACCACAAGGCCAATTCCGGCAGAAACCGAAAGCACTCCCGGCAACACTGACTTAATTTGCGGTGCGAACGATCTTGCCGCTTCGGTAAGGTCCGTGTTGGCCAAACCCCACACCCTAGTCAATGGTGCGCCGATAACCGGCCAACTCTCGATCGTTGCGGGTGGCGGGGGCACGATTGCGGTCCCTTCCTTCACGTGCGCGGTCACTGAATGGATTCCATCCACCACGCCCTTTGCCAGCAAAATAGTGGGTACGCTCAGCACCGCTAAAAGAATAAGGGTGCACACGGCGGCGGCTAGCGTCTCATGTACCCCCAATACCTTCTGCAATTTCCGAAAGCCCGGGTGCGTAGCGACCGCGATGATGATGCCCCACACCAGCAGCGGGATGAAGGGACGCAGGATCTGCAGACAGGCTACGGCGAGCAAGAGCGCCAGTCCAATATAGATCGCGGCTTCGAGCGCCACGTTCACTTGAGCTTTGTAGTGCTCAGGCTGTTGAACTATCATCGTCGAGGCCCGTTCTTTGGCGGGAATGCGATCGTATCAACCGCCCAGATCGTGTTGCATCGACCATTCGAGCGCGTACGACTTATCGACCAGAGGCGCGCCAACTTTCGCAAGTTCCTCAATTTGGCTCTCCCTTCCCAGCTGCGACGCGAGCATGGCTTCCTGAGCTGAGAGGCACGCTTGCGTGTATCTTTGTCCCGCGCTGGGCTTGCGAGTCAATCGAAAATTCTCCGTTCACAAGTTTCAGCCGCTCTCGCATGCTGGTGAGGCCAAGCCCGCTTCCCATGATTGCCGCTCCGGGGTCAAAGCCAAATCCCGAATCGCGCACCGTGAGGTGGATTGCGCCCGATCTTCCGAACAATTCAACCTCGCAATTCCTTTTTCCACTGTGCTTCGCCGAATTGAGCACCGCTTCCTGCATCACTCGGAAGAGGGCAAAGGAAATTTCCAAAGGCACATGGTTTGGTACGCCATGACTTCTGAAATCAATTGCGACTTTCTGATCGTTGGCGAATTCTTCGCAGAAGGCTTTGGCCGAAGTCTCTATTCCCAAATACTCCAGATTCGAGGAGCGCAATCGGTGCGATATTGCGTGCAGGTCGGCGCCAATCTCGGATACACGCTGCCATAGTTCCCTAATGTGACGGCTCGCTGCGCCAACCGGCTCGGTAGCAATGAGTTCCTTCTCTCCCAATTGTTCGAGGCCGAAGGCCACGAGCGCCACCCGTTGATTGATGTCTTCGTTGAGCTCCGTGGCGATCCTGGTATATTCCCGCTCTTCGGCATCAATCAGTTTGCGGTGCACGCTTACGACGGCGTCCTCAGTCATCTTCCGAAGCCTCGACACCAAGCCGACGATGACCACCGAGGTGGTCAAGAAAGCAACGATCGCCACGATATCCAGCCGGTCGTCCACACGAAATGAGTAGGCGGGGGGAGCAACGTATGACAAGCAGCAAACCGCAGCGACGGCAATAAAGATCGAAGAAACAAAGTCGCCCGCGCGCGAGAGCAGCACAACGATAATCATGTAGAGAAAGCCAATCGTCGCGAGGTTCAAGCGCAGTCGAGTACAGATAATCGTAATTAATGCCAAGCCAAGGCCGCCCACCAAGCACAACTTCGCTGAGCGCCAGAATTTGTGAAAATCGCTGTGCCCCACCTTCAGGTTACCCGACTCGAGGATTGGTTGATCGTTCGCCCATACCTTCAGCCGCACAATATAACGATGTGGCAGGCGTCGCAAACAAACGATTTCGCTCACGACCATTCTTTAGCAGCGAGCCCCGGTTCTCCGCTGCCCCTACCGGCTCGACGCTGTTGAGGCGTCCGGAAATAACCCTGACCGGGACACTAAGGATTGTATGAGATCAGCCCTCGCTTCAATGCAAATAAGACCAGGGCGGCATTACTGCGCAGGTTGAAAGCTTCCATGATGTGATGCTTATGGAATTCCACAGTCTTTTCACTCAAGTTGAGAAGCCCCGCTATTTCCTTCATGGACCGCCCTTCGCCAAACAACTGGACGATGTCCCGTTGTCGGTCGGTCAATTCCTTGGCAAACTGCCGCGCCCGAGCCTTCGTCGTGACCCAGTCATCCGCCCTTAACCGCGGACTCAAATAAGACTTCCCGTGCAACACAGAATCAATCGCCTTCAATAATTCCGACCCAGCCGAGTGCTTCAGGACGAAGGCGATTTGCCCAAGTTCCAGAGCAACCGCGGCCAGATTTGGGTCGTCGCGCATCGTGAGGAAGACAAACTTAGTGTTGGGAGCTTGTCCCTGGATTCTACGGGCCGCATCCAGCCCATTCAAAAGCGGCATGCTGATGTCCGCAACGATCATGTCCGGACGAAGTCGGATGGCTTCGTCCACCATGGCGCGACCGTCGAGCGCCACCCCCGCTACTTCATAAGTCTTCTGCAGAAAAACCCGCAAAGCTTCAGCGAAGATTTCGTGGTCATCCGCGATTAGGAAGCGAGGGTGATCCACGTGAGCCGTCGTACGTTCCATTGCCGTTCTCCCTGAGCAGTCACAATTGCTTCTGGGGCCGGGTTCAAGCGAGCAGACGTAAGGGTAGTTCCGGCGAAATTCCGGACGCCTTGGCACAGGATGCTACGTGCTTGGGATGGGCGCGCGTACTGTCAAAACTAACAATTATCGATGTCAGGCGCACAACAGCCAGAGTCGCCCGTTTCGGCGTTCACCCAGGCCGTGCTCGAACTCAAGGACGCTACCTTTTTTGGAACATCGATCTGGACTTGCCATACGCATGTAACGTTCGTGTCGCTTGCAATTTCGCCAAATGTATTGTGCCCGCTGCGGGATAAGCCTACGATGTGCCCCGCCAT
Source organism: uncultured Acidobacteriota bacterium (assembly GCA_963790855.1). GTDB lineage: Bacteria > Acidobacteriota > Terriglobia > Acidiferrales > UBA7541 > Palsa-295. The sequence continues at coordinate 295,020 of CAWBPZ010000009.1, read as the reverse complement.
GCGATCTCGCTGGATCTTCACCCTTGAGTTGATGTCGTTGCTTCTATCCGCGGTCCCATTGAGAGCCCAGAATCAATCCGTCCAGGGCAATGCGCAGGGGACCAGCAACGATCAGCCGGGAGGTGGTCCGCGGGACGAAGAGTTGGCCAAAGAGGTTCAGAATCCGTTGGCCGACCTGATACAAGTTCAAGTCGGGAACGATTTTGGTTTTGGCGGGGATACAGAGAGCAGGCTGCAATACGTGATGACACTTCAGCCCGTCATCCCCATCAAGCTCAGCAACAGTTGGAATCTCATCACGCGCTCGACCTTTAACGTGGTCAGCGTGCCTGAATTCGATTCTGACACCGGAAGAATCACAGGAGCGAGCGACCTGGCGATGGAGTTTTACTTTTCCCCTCACAAGTCAACCCCATTCATCTGGGGCTTCGGCCCTGCTCTCGCAGTGCCCACCGCCTCGGAGCCCTCCTTAGGCACAGGCAAGTGGTCTCTCGGACCTGGATTCGCTGTTATCAAGCAGACAGAGCACTGGACGTACGGCGTGGTGGCCAATCATGTTTGGTCATTTGCCGGCAACCAGAGCCGCGAAAATGTCAGTTCCACGTTCATCCAACCAGCCCTGTACTATTCGTGGGGAGATGGCTGGACAGTAGGCGTCGACACTGAAACAACTTTTGATTCCATGGCCCCTCGCGGAGAAAAGTGGACGGTGCCGGTCCAGATAGCTATCAGCAAAGTGACGAACTTCCTGGGACGCTCCGTCAGCCTCGGTTTGGGGATCATTCCGTACGCGGTTGCTCCGGCCGGATCTCCGGCGGTCGCGATTAATTTCACAGTCACGCCGCTGTTCCCCAGAAACGAGCGCTGAATCGCGACGTTCATTCCAGCAGTGACTCAAAAGATTACGATTGTGCGACCAAGCTAACGGGGTTTACTATCCGCCACGTGACCCTTAACTCGGGCTCTGGGACCCGCCTTATTTAGAAGAGGCACAGCTGCAGGCTCTTTTGAATCGCCCATGCCCCTAGGTGACTAACTTGCTCTTCACCGGCTTGACGACGACGTTTCTCAAGCAATTTCTCTTCGGTATCTGGCTCACTACTCCTTTGCTGCTGAGCCTCGCAGCGAGCATCACAGTTCTGGGACAAATCGTAGGAAAGAAAGAAGGTTGGTCGTCATTCGACAGTTTCTACTGGTCGTTTATCACCGCAACAACGGTTGGGTACGGAGACATCCGGCCCACAAAAAAGTGGTCGAAGATTTTTGCCATCGTCATCGCCTTGGTCGGGCTCACGTTTACCGGTATCTTAATCGCGGTGGCTGTTCACGCTGCCACAATCGCGCTGGCCGCACACGATGCCGCAATAAACCCTCTCTGACCACGCAGCAGTCTCGACTCCTGGATATCAGAAGAGCGATCCGCCCTGGGAAGTCTACTGAACGGGACGAAGGACAAAGCAGTGAAGGTATTAGAACGCATACGGGCACGACACGTCGAAGTATCCTCACCATTTTTGAACAGGAAACTCTTGCCTGAGTGTCATCAGTGCGTATTCTCGTCGTGGATGATTTCGCACCCTCTCGGCAAGCCATCTCCACGAAGCTGGCCACGAGGCGCGATCTGCAGATCCTCTGTGAAGTGTCCGACGGAGTGGTAGCGGTTCGAAAAGCGAGCTGATAGAGGTCGCTATCTCGGGATAGCATTTCGTCATTGTCTGACATCAGCGGAAATGGGAGCGGGATGAGAGCAGGTTTAAGCGACGGTGTCGGCATCGAGTTCGCCCCCGACGGGGATTCGATCGCCTCCGCCACACCACGCTCAGCCAAACCCGGTCCGGGCGCAGCGGAAGCTCCGAAGCCGGCGTGCACGGTGTACAGAGTATTGTTGCCAGGTTGTTGCCAATAGTCTGTGTATCACAGTCCTTCGTTGCCCAATGATGGCCAATCTTGTCCGCTCCACAATCTCACCAACTCGCTGTAGTTGCAGGATATGGAGCAATTCATTGGGTTTTCTCGACGGCAACAACAGCAACGCCTCGGCCGAATCACCGGAGCGCGACCTTTGGGGCCCTGGATCCCAAGGGCCCCCTCTTTATTACTGCACGCTTTTTTTTGAGCGCTCTATCTGCCATCCTCACACTTCAATTCGTGGCCCATTTCGTGATAGTTTCTCGCCATGAACACTTCACTGATTCTCTGCCTGGTCTTCGCAATTGGCGTGATCGCTGGTCTGCGCGCCTTCACCGCTCCCGCAGTGGTCTGCTGGGCCGCGCACCTGGGCTGGATCAACCTGCACGGCTCGCATCTGGCATTTCTGGGATCGATCATCACGGTCGTAATCGTCACATTGCTCGCGATCTTCGAGTTGGTTAACGACAAGCTTCCCGCCACGCCGAATCGCACCACTCCCGGCCCCCTGGGCTTTCGTATCGTGACGGGAGCATTATGCGGCGTGGCGCTTGCGATCGCAGGTGGGCTGGGCATACCGCTGGGCCTTGTCGCCGGGATCGTCGGGGCACTTGTCGGGGCGTTTGGGGGCTACCAGGTGCGCCACCAGATTGTGACGCAGCTGAAAGTGAAGGATATCGGCGTGGCGCTGGTGGAGGATCTGATCGCAATCGGGGGCGGGCTGCTAATTGTTACTCGGTTCTAATTTACGCAGCACCGGGATGCGCGCCTCGCGCAGCACGTGCTCGACGATGTTTTCGCGCAAGCGCGAAGCGTCGTAATCTATGTGCAAGTAGTTGGTCTTTTCATCCAGCCGAAAACCCTTCAGCCCATAAGTGTTCGCAAATGCGCCCAGCGCGCGGAATTGCTCGGGCATCAGGTTTCCTTGCAATTCGTATGTAACGGTCATCTGTGTCATGCGTGGGATTATAGCAGGGGACTTGCGCGCTGCGAGCTACAACTTGATGCGGCGCAGGCGCAGCGCGTTGGTGATCACGGAGACGGAACTGAACGTCATCGCAGCGCTGGCGAAAATCGGGCTCAGCAGCAATCCGAAAAACGGGTACAACACGCCGGCTGCGATGGGCACGCCGAGTGAATTGTAAGCAAACGCGAAGAAAAGATTCTGCCGGATGTTACGCATTGTCGCGCGGCTCAGTCTGCGCGCACGCGCGAGGCCTCTCAGATCGCCTCGCAGTAGCGTGATTCCGGCGCTTTCGATGGCTACGTCGGTGCCGGTGCCCATCGCGATTCCCACGTCGGCCTGCGACAGCGCTGGCGCGTCGTTCACTCCATCACCCGCCATCGCCACGATGTGCCCTTCGGTCTGCAGCTTCTTCACAATTTCATGTTTCTGCTGCGGCAGCACGCCCGCCAAAACTTTCTCGATTCCCACCTTGCGCGCCACGACTTCCGCCGTCGCGCGGCTGTCGCCCGTGAGCATCACGATGTGGATTCCGTCCTGCTGCAGCTGTTTGATCGCTTCCGCCGTCGTTGCTTTGATGGGATCGACTACCGTGATCAGTCCTGCCGCCTTCCCGCGGATGGAAACGAACATCACCGTCTCGCCATCCGCCTCTCGCTGCCGCGCGTTTTCCTCCAGCGGATGCAGCGGAATCTCTAGTTCCGCGAACATCGCGCGATTTCCTAGCGCCGCATTTTCCGTGCCCATTTTCGCCAGCAGGCCTTTGCCTGTGCGCGACTGGAAATCGCTGCTCTCGCCTGGCCCGATCCCGCGTTCCTTAGCTCGCGCGAGAATTGCCGCGGCCAGCGGATGCTCGCTCGCACGCTCCAATGTCGCCGCAATTTTCAGTATCGCCGCCTCGTCGAATCCCGGTGCTGCGACGACGGCCACCACCGTCGGCCGCCCTTCGGTCAGCGTCCCAGTTTTATCCACCACGATTGTGTCCACTTTTTCCAGCGTCTCCAGCGCCTCGGCATTTTTCACCAGGATGCCCGCGAGCGCTCCGCGTCCCGTGCCCACCATGATCGCCATCGGCGTCGCCAGCCCTAGCGCACACGGGCACGCAATAATCAGCACCGCGACGGCGTTCAGCAAAGCATGAGCCATGCGCGGCTGCGGCCCGAAAATCGCCCACACTACGAAAGTGAGCACAGCGATCAGCACCACCGATGGAACAAAATATCCCGCCACTTTATCCGCAAGTTTCTGCACCGGCGCGCGGCTACGTTGCGCCTCGCTCACCATGCGCACAATCTGCGCGAGCATCGTCTCGTTGCCAACGCGCTCGGTCCGCATCACCAGCGTGCCAGTTCCATTGACCGTTCCGCCGGTCACTTTTCTGCCGGCTGATTTTTCCACAGGAATCGGCTCACCGGTCATCAGCGACTCGTCCACCGCGCTTTCGCCATCCGTCACGACCCCATCCGCGGGCACTTTTTCGCCCGGACGCACGCGTAAAATGTCGCCCACCTGAATGTGTGCGAGCGGCACATCCAGCTCCGTACCGTCCGCGCGCACCAGCCGTGCATTTTTCGGTGAAAGCCACAGCAGGGAACGAATCGCGGCTGAAGTTCGGCTGCGCGCGCGCAATTCCAGCACTTGTCCGAGCAGCACCAAAGTGGTGATTGCCGCCGCGGCTTCGAAATAAACCGGCACTTCGCCACTCATGCCGCGAAATGTGGCAGGGAAGAGCTGCGGGTAAAGTACCGCCGCGACGCTGTACAGAAATGCCGTGCCTGTTCCCAACGCGATCAACGTGAACATATTCAGGCTGCGATTTACGAGCGACGTCCAGCCGCGCTCGAAAAACGGCCAGCCGCCCCACAAAACCACCGGCGTCGCCAGCGCCAGCTCAATCCAGCCCGTTGCACGCATGGTAAAAAAATGCTGCATCGGTTGGCCCGGGATCATGTCCGACATTCCCAGCGCGAGCACCGGAGTCGTCAGTATGACGCTCGCCCAGAATCTGCGCGTCATCGAAGCCAGTTCCGGGTTCTCCTCTTCGTCCGCGATTACCGTGCGCGGTTCCAGCGCCATGCCGCAGATCGGGCACGAGCCCGGTCCTGGCCGCACGATTTGCGGATGCATCGGGCAGGTATATTCCACGCACGTCGCCGGAGCGCTCGGCAGGGAAGGCTCCAGAGCCATGCCGCATTTCGGGCACGCCCCCGGATAGTCCTCGCGAACCTCCGGGTCCATCGGGCAAACGTAAGCATTCGCTGCTGCGGATTTCGCTTCGGGACGTTCGGTTTGGTGCAAATTATCGTGCAAGACTGCCAACGCAGGAAGTGCAGCCGGAGCGCCTGCGCGGCTGAACTGTACCAGGCCGCTGGCGCGCGGCAGCTCGGCCGCAGCCTTCGCGCTCAAATATTTCGCGGGCTCTGCGCGAAACTTGTCCGCGCATCCCGCGCAGCAAAAATAGTAAGTCTGTCCGGCGTACACCACCTGCGCCGCCGCTCGCGCCGGGTCCACCGTCATCCCGCAGACTGGGTCTGGTTGCATTATTTCACCTTGTCTCGTCACCGCGTCGCGCGGCGCCCCGCGTCGTTGCGCATTACCGCGCGTGCGTGTAAATCAATTTCATCAATTCGTCGTAAGTCGCTTCCGTCTGTGCCGCCTTGCCTTTGCGGATCGCTTGGGACGCGCAGTGCCGCAAATGGTTGCGCATCAAACCACGTCCAACGGCGCGCAAAGCCTCCTGCACCGAAGAAATCTGCACCATGATGTCCGGGCAGTAGCGGTCCTCCTCAACCATGCGCGCGAGCCCGCGTACCTGCCCCTCGATGCGCTTCAACCGCTTCAGATTTGCCGATTTGATTTCCGGACTGACGCCCGCCGCCTTGCGCGGCCCCGCATGCACGTCGCAAGCGCAAGCCACGGCAGCACCGCCCGGAGAAACACGTCGCTTCATGTCCATATACCCCCTGGGGGTATTGTCGCCAGTGTGCGCCCAATTGTCAACAGAAGCGGGGAAGTGGCAATTATTCGGGTGGGCCTCGTCAGAGCACGAAGCGTGGAGCGGCGTTATTTCGCGTCCAGCAGCGAATCAAGGTAGACAGTCATCTCCGAACTCGTCCAATCCTGCGGACCCACGATTTTCCGGTCCAGCTTCCCATCCCGCCCGATCACATAAGTGTCTGGGTACATGGAAGTGCCGTACTGCGCGGGAATCTGCTTCGAAGTGTCGCGGAAGGTGGGAAATTGAATCTGGTACGTCTTCAGAAATTCGTCGTAGGCCTGCTGATCGTCGTCCTCGCTGACGCCCAGCAGCATCCCGCCGCGCGACGCAATCCGCCGCTGCAGCTCATTCAACGAAGGAGTTTCCTCGACACACGGCGGGCACCACGTCGCCCAGAAATTCACCAGCACCACTTTTCCACGCAGGTCAGAAAGTCTGGTGGACTTACCGTCCAGCGGGAAAGTAAAATCCTTGGGAGTGGACCCTCGCAAGCTCGGCTCGCCCTGGCGGTAGTCCGGGTGCGCAAATAGCACCAGCAAGCCCGCGATGAACGCGAGCACCAGCCCAGTGTTCAGTTTCCGTTTCAGTCCTTTGTCCAAGCATCCTATAATAACGGTATCGGCGAATCGAATGCGAGGGATTTGCCAGCCTGTAGTTGGCTTGTTTCAAGGCTTCTGCAGGAGCGCACTGAATCTAGCCCACGATCGTTCGAGCGCGGAGCGGCTTCGGACCACCAGCCACTACCACAAGACTATGGTTTCCGCCATCATTCCGGCACGCAACGAAGAAGTCTCCATCGCGCGCGCGGTCGAATCCGTCGCGGCGCAGCCCGAAATCGCTGAAATCGTTGTCGTGGATGACCAATCCACCGACCGCACCGCCGCAATCCTCGCCGAACTGGCCGCGCGCGTCCCCAAACTAAAAATCCTGCACACACACGCGTTGCCGCCGGGCTGGGTCGGCAAAAATTATGCAGTCGCGCTGGGCGCGGATGTCGCGCAAGGTGACTGGCTGCTTTTCACCGATGCCGACACATGCCACATGCCAGGTTCCATGCGCCGCGCGCTGGCAGATGCGGTGGATCACAACGCAGTGCTCGTTTCCTATTCACCGGAACAGGAGCTCGGTTCGTTTTGGGAGCGTGCCCTCATTCCGTTCGTCTATTGCCGGCTTTCCGCGAAATATTCCTTCGCGCGCGTCAACAATCCCAAACTCCCGGACGCCGCCGCCAACGGTCAGTTCCTGATGATCCTGCGCGACGTCTATCAGAAAGTTGGAGGCCATACCGCAATCGCAGGAGAAGTTTTGGAAGACGTAGCTCTCGCTCGCCGCGTGAAGCAAGCCAGCTACCAGATCTATTTCACCGCGCCCATCGGAACCGTGCGCACCCGGATGTACTGCAGTTTCCTCGCGCTCTGGCAAGGCTGGACGAAAAATCTCTACCCGCTGATGGGCGGCACGACGAAGCAAGCGCTCGTTGAATTAATCGAAGTTTTTCCCATCCTGGAGATCGTCGCGCTTTCCGTGGCCTGGGCGCTGCTCAGAGGCATGCATCAGCCGCCGCTGTGGCTGCTGGCAGCACTTCTGTTGGTAGCGATCTCCCGGCGTTGCGTGCGCTTCGGCGAACAGCTTTACCGGAATCTCTACCCGGTTTCATACATCAGATACTATGTCCCCGGAATGTGCCTTTACAGCGCCGCGCTGATTGCCTCATGGTGGAAAAATACGCGCGGCTCCGTGGTATGGAAGGGCAGGACGTATCCATCCGGTGCTCAGGCCATAGCGCAGAAACCCCTGCCGCAAAGGACGCAATGATCCGCATCACGCGCAAAGTCGAGTTTTCAGCCTCGCACTTTTATCACAACCCGGATTTCTCGACGGAAGAAAACCGCCGCGTCTTCGGCAAATGCAATAATCCGCACGGCCATGGGCACAACTACACCCTGGAAGTGACCATCGCGGGCGAGCCGGACCCTGCTACCGGCATGGTGCTCGACCTGAAAGAACTGAAAGACATTCTGCAGCGCGAAGTGATGGACCGCATGGACCATCGCCACCTGAATTACGAAGTGCCCGAACTCGCCGGCAAGATTCCCACGTGCGAGAACATCGCCGCGCTAATCTGGCAGCTTCTCGAGTCAAAGATCACCCGCGGCAAACTCGATCGAGTGCGCCTCTACGAATCGCCCAACCTTTTCGCCGATTGCACCGCCGCAGCAACGAATGGTGCGGGGAACGGAGCAGGGAAGCGCGCATGAAAATCTCACTGACGCGCCGCTACGATTTCGCCGCCTCGCATCGCCTGCACGCCCCGAATCTCAGCGCCGCCGAAAACCAGCGCATCTATGGCAAATGCAATAATCCCTACGGCCACGGCCATAATTACGCGCTCGAAGTCACCGTCACTGGCGCGGTGGATCCAGCGACGGGAATGATTGCGAACCTGGGCGAACTTGACCGGTTCGTCGAGCGCGAAGTACTCGCTGTCTTCGACCTGAAGAACCTGAACGAAGAAGTCGCCGAATTCAAGGCTGTCGTGCCCACGACCGAAAACGTCTGCCGCGAAATCTTTCGTCGCCTGCAAAATTTTCCGGCCGCTAGCCTGGAACGCGTACGCATCGCAGAAACCAGCAAGAATAGCTTCGAAATCGGAGCAGAAGATATTGCGCGAGGAGCAAATCGAACATGAGTGAAACGGCTGAAATTATACTGCCAGACCCCGTCTCCGGAAAAATTGCGGAGTTGGTCCGTGAGATGCTCGTGCAGCTGGGCGAAAATCCCGACCGCGAAGGTCTGCGCCGCACGCCCGAACGCTTCGAGAAGGCGCTGCGTTTCCTCGCCAGCGGCTACCGCCAAGATCCCGACAAATTGCTGAACGGCGCCATGTTCAACGTCTGCTACGACGAAATGGTCGTCGTGAAAGATATCGAACTCTACAGCCTCTGCGAGCACCACCTGCTGCCGTTTTTCGGCAAATGCCACGTGGCTTACATTCCGAAGAAGAAAGTCGTCGGCCTCAGCAAAGTCGCCCGCTTGGTGAATATGTACGCCCGCCGGCTGCAGATTCAAGAGCGCCTCACCCATCAGATCGCCACAGCCATTCAGGAAAAGCTCGATCCCGCCGGCGTCGGCGTCATTATCGAAGCTCGCCACCTCTGCATGGTCATGCGCGGCGTGGAAAAACAAAATTCCACTACCACCACCAGCGCCATGCTGGGCGACTTCCGCGAAAACAAGCAGACCCGCGACGAATTCCTCGCGCTGGTCCATTCGCCAAAGCAGTAAACGCCACAAGAAAGACGACGCCAACGATGAAATTCGCGCGCATCACATTTCTGGTTGCCGGAATCTACGGCTTGGTCGGACTCACTCCGCTGTATTTCTTGGAAGAATTGGTCGGACGCCAAACTCCGCCGCCCGTCACCCACGCCGAGTTTTATTACGGGTTCATCGGTACTGCGTTGGCCTGGCAGGTTGTGTTTCTGGTGATCGCGCGCGATCCCGTGCGTTACCGCCTTTTCATGTTGCCGTCAATTCTAGAAAAACTCGTCTACGGAATCCCTGTGCTGGTCCTCTACGTGCAGCATCGAATCGCCACACCGTCCGTCGCAATCAGCCTCGTGGACTGGATTTTCGCCGTCCTCTTCGCTATCAGCTTCGCGCGGACGCGAAGCGCTTAGCGACGCGCCGGAAATCCGTCTGCGGCCCGACAGAAACTCTGCTGCACGCGACCTGCGCCGAGTTTTAGGCCAGTACACGCGCAAAGTTCGCAGATCCAGCGCGCCCTCGCGGCGCTGAAAATTCCTTTGTACAGCAATCACTGTATGTTAGCATTTTGAAGTCGAAGAGAGACCAAGAGCATAGAGCAGGGCACGACGTTTCAGGAGGGGTCGAGTTGAGCGCAGCCAAACTGGCATTGATCGAGCAGTTCCGGGTTCACACCAAGGACACAGGTTCACCGGAAGTGCAGATTGCTTTATTGAGCGAACGCATCAGCTATCTGACCACTCATCTCAAGTCCCACGCAAAGGATCATGCCTCACGCCGCGGATTGATCATGATGGTCAACAAGCGCCGCAGGCTGCTGGACTATCTGAATCGTCGTGACCCGGATCGGTATCGCGAGATTGTGGAACGACTTAGTTTGCGCAAGTAGCGCGGATTTCTGGAGCGGCCATTCCGGCCGCGTCTTTATCCACCGCACAAACCATAATTTTCAGGCGACATGCGGGCCGCGCGGCGCGTTGTCGCTCGTCGCAAAATCTTCCGCTCCGTTTTTCTCTTTGTTTTCTCCCTTCGCCGTATTTCCCGAGAATGAAATCTCGTATCTGAATCAAGCGTCCCCGGTGAGCCGGGGCAAAAAGGATGTGCAGTTATGTTTGAACAAGTTAGTTTGGAAGTAGGCGGGCGTAGCCTGAGGTTCGAGACGGGCAAGATGGCCCGTCAGGCGCACGGCGCCGTAGTGGCGCGTTATGGCGACACCGTGGTGTTAGCCACGGCCTGCATGGATAGCAAAGCGGCCGAAAAAGATTTTCTACCCCTTACAGTTGACTACCGCGAGTACACCTACGCGGCCGGCAAGATTCCCGGCGGATTCTTCAAGCGCGAAGGCCGCCCGTCGGAAAAAGAAATTCTCACCTCGCGGCTGATTGACCGCCCGCTGCGGCCTTTGTTCCCCGAAGGCTGGTCCAACGAGACGCAAATCGTTTCCATGGTGCTCTCCGCGGACAGCGAAAACGATCCGGACGTGATCGGCGTCACCGCCGCCTCTGCCGCCCTGTATATCTCAAAGATTCCATTCACCAATCCGATCGCCGCCGTGCGCATCGGCATGCTCGAAGGCAAGCTCGTCGTGAATCCCACGGTTGCCGAGCAGAAGACCAGCACCATGAATCTTGTCGTGGCCGGGTCCGATAAAGCCATCGTCATGGTAGAATCGGGCGCTCTCGAAGTCTCCGAAGACGCCGTCGCCGACGCGCTGGAATTCGCGCACGCGGAAATCCGCAAGATCGTCGCCGCCATTCGCGAATTGCACGCCAAGGTGAAGACGCAGAAAGTTCCCGCGACGCCACCTGCGTTCGACGAAGCGCTGTACAAGCAGATGCAGCAGCAATACGGCGAGAAACTACGCGACGCATCCGACACCGCCAAGTACCCCAAGTCCGAAAGCTACAGCCGCATAGACGCCATCAAGAATGAAATCTACGCGACGATTCCTCCGGAAGACCTCGAGAAGAAAAAACTCGCCGCCCGCGCTTTCGAACGCCTGCGCGAATTCATCTTCCGCGACGATATGCTCACGCGCAAGCGCCGTCCGGACGCTCGCGCATTCGACCAAGTCCGCGAAATCACCTGCGAGACAGGCGTTCTGCCCCGCGCTCACGGCTCGGCCCTTTTCACCCGCGGCGAAACGCAATCACTTTCCACCGCCACGCTCGGCACCAAGGAGGACATGCAGCGCCAGGATCTTCTTTTCGAGAAAGATACCTTCAAGCACTTCATGCTGCATTACAACTTCCCGCCGTTCTCGGTTGGTGAAGTAAAATTCCTGCGTGGTCCCGGCCGCCGTGAAATCGGCCACGGCGCTCTCGCCGAACGCGCTCTCGCGAACTTGATGCCTTCGGATACCGATTTCCCCTACGCCGTGCGCTGCGTTTCGGACATCCTGGAATCGAATGGCTCTTCCTCCATGGCCACGGTTTGCGGCGGCTCTCTCGCACTGATGGACGCGGGCGTTCCTCTCAAATCGGCCTGCGCGGGCATTGCCATGGGTTTGGTCGTCGAAGGGGATAAATATGCCATCCTCACCGACATCGCCGGCGCCGAAGATCATTACGGCGACATGGATTTCAAAGTTGCTGGCACGCGGCAGGGAATAACCGCGCTGCAGATGGATATCAAGGTCGCCGGCGTCAGCATCGCGATGATGCGCGAAGCTCTGGCCCAGGCCCGCAAGGCGCGTCTGCAAATTCTGGACATCATGGACAAGACGATTTCGTCCGCGCGTCCGGAAATCTCGCTCTATGCACCGCACCTGTTCATGCTGAATATCCCCACGGACAAAATCCGCGACCTGATCGGCCCGGGCGGCAAGAAAATCCGCGGGATTATCGAAGTTACCGGCGTGAAGATTGACGTGATGGACGACGGCAAAGTGCACGTTTTCGCTTCCAGCGGAAAATCAGCCGAAGAAGCGCTGAAAATGATTCGCGACGTCACCGCCACTGCCGAAATCGGTAAGACCTATCTCGGCACCGTGGTGCGCATCGCGGAGTTCGGCGCCTTTGTCGAAATTTTCCCCGGCACCGACGGGCTGCTGCACATCAGTGAAATCGCCGAAGCGCGCATCCGCGCCGTTCGCGACGAACTGAAGGAGGGCGATCAAATCCTGGTAAAGGTGCTGGCCATCGAGGGCAATAAGATCCGCCTAAGCCGCAAAGCCGTCCTGCGCGATAAGCAGGCCGCCCCCAAGACCGAAGCCGCAACTTAACCGCAAAAGATGGAAACGTGATTCCTTGCTAAGAACGCGCGGGAATTGCCGATTTGGAGGAACGTTAACAGGGAGGTGAGAGATCGCCTCCCTTTTTTTATTCTTCGCGGCCGCTTATTCGTTCGATATTCGCGCCCACGTCCTGTAACTTCAACTCAATCTGTTCATACCCGCGATCAATGTGATAAACGCGGTCAATCCACGTCGTGTTGTCCGCGACCAGCCCCGTTAACACCAATCCCGCACTCGCGCGTAGGTCCGAGGCCGTAACCGGCGCACCGCTCAAAGGTGTAGGCCCGGTCACCACCGCCTCGTTTCCGTCGATCGCGATATTCGCACCCATACGCACCATTTCGCTCGCATGCATATAGCGATTCTCAAATATAGTCTCGCGCACACGCGACACGCCCTGCGCCTGCGTAGCCAGCGCCATGAATTGTGCCTGCATATCCGTAGCGAAGCCGGGATACTCCTCCGTAGTCACATCCGCCGCTACCAATTTCTTCGCCGCCCGCACGCGCAATTTACCAGCGCCCTCGCACTTAATTTCCACTCCGCACACCCGCAATTTCTCGATCACCGCCTTCAGATGTCCAGGCTCGCAATCGGTCAGCAACAGTTCACCGCCCGTGATCGCGCCAGCCACCAAAAACGTTCCAGTCTCAATCCTGTCCGGAATAATCGCGTGTGTCGCCCCATGCAATTTTTCCACGCCCTGCACGCGCAAAGTGGAAGTCCCGACACCCTCGATCTTCGCTCCCATCTTGATCAGTAATTCCGCCAGATCCGTGACTTCCGGCTCCATAGCCGAATTCTCGAGCAACGTCTCGCCCTCAGCCAGCACCGCCGCCGTCAAAATATTCTCCGTCCCCGTCACCGTAATTTTCGGAAAACGCAAAGTTGTCCCGCGCAATCGTTTCGCCCGCGCTTCCACGTAACCATGCTCGACTTTCGTTTGCGCACCCAGCTGTTCCAGCGCCTGAATATGCAAATCTATCGGCCGCGCGCCAATCGCGCATCCCCCCGGCAGCGAAACGCGCGCATATCCAAAACGCGCCACCAGCGGCCCCAGCGTCAGCACCGAAGCGCGCATCGTCTTCACCAGCTCATACGGCGCCTCGCGCATGGACACAGTTTCTGCCTGAATAATAAATTCGCTCGGCGGCAGATCCGGACTTTCCACGCGGCAACGCATATGCGCCAATAACTTCGCCATCGTGATAATGTCGCGCACGTGCGGAATATTTTGCAGCGTCACGGTGTCGCTGGTCAGCAGCGCAGCGGCCATCGCCGGCAGCGCCGCATTTTTCGCGCCGCTGATCCGCACCGTTCCTTCCAGTTTTCGTCCGCCCTGAATCTTGAACCGGTCCATGATTATTTCCCCTGGCCTTTCGAAATTACCTGCCGCTTCGGGTGCAATGCCAGCGCCATTCGCGCATTTCCGCCCGACCTGCGCAGCGATCTCCGCGCCGCCACGGCGTTTGCCCCTGTTTTCAACATTACCAGTGCCGCCGGCAAATCGTGTCCCGTCTGCCGCAGTGCGTGTTCTGCCTTGGACGCGCTCACACCCGCAGCCTCCGTTAGAATCCGCGCGCCCCGTCGGTGCAACTTCTGATTTGTCAGCGCGACGTAGATCATCCAGTTCTCGTACACTCTGCCGAGCCGCACCATCGCGGTAGTGGAAAGCATGTTCAGCACCATCTTTTGCGCCGTGCCCGCTTTCATCCGCGTGGACCCGGCAATCGCTTCCTGACCCGTCTCCGGCGTGATTGCAATTTTTGCCATGCGCGCCAGCGGCGACTTAGGATTGGATGTCACAGCCGCCGTCACGCACCCGCGCCGCTTTGCCCATTCCATCCCGCCCAGCACGTATCGTGTAGTTCCGCTCGCCGCGATGCCAACCACCACGTCTCGCCCAGTAACCCCTGCTCTGGCCAAATCCCTCGCGCCGTTTGACGCGGAATCCTCCGCGCCCTCCACAGCCCCGCGCAACGCCTTCGCTCCGCCGGCAATCAGCGCCTGCACCATTTTCGGCCGCGTGCCAAATGTCGGCGGACATTCCGCCGCATCCAGCACCGCCAGCCGACCGCTCGTTCCCGCGCCGATGTAAACAAGCCTGCCGCCACGACGAAAGCTCTTCACGATCGCATCCACAACCCGCGCAATCTGCGGCAGCACGCGCTGCACCGCCAGCGCCACGCGCTGATCCTCATGGTTCAGCACGCGCAATATTTCAATCGTGGACTTGGTGTCCAGCCCGCGCGTCCGTGGGTTGCGCTGTTCCGTTCTGGTTGGTGTCACCGCGCCCTCAGTCGTCAATTGGCCCGCAAACAGTCTTCCATTGATTATACCGATAGGCGAGTTCCAATATGGGGCCTGAAATGAATTCCCGCGAGCTGTGTGACGAGGGAGTTATCGAGCGGTAGTGGAAGCGTTCACCAGCCCCAGCGCCTGCAGGATTGCGTCATGAATGGCGGGCCGGGCTTGGCGAATCTGCTCATTGGTGCGCGTGGGATTCACGCGATTGGTCAGCAGCACTACAAAAAGATCGCGTTCCGGGTCAATCCACAGCGATGTTCCGGTGAATCCCGTGTGCCCGTAGGCGCTTGGCGAAAAATAATGCCCAGCGGCGGAATTAGGCGGCGTGGGAACATCCCAACCCAGCGTCCTCGACGAATCGCCGATGACTTGCCGCGCCGTAAATTCCTGAATTGTGGCCCGAGCCAGCAAACGATGATGCGCGTATATGCCGCCGTTCAGCAGCATCTGTGCAAACGCCGCCACGTCGCCGGCGGTCGAAAAAAGTCCCGCATTCCCAGATACCCCGCCCAACGCAAAAGCATTCTCGTCGTGTACTTCGCCGCGCAACAGTCGCTTGCGGTAATCCGCATCGAGCTCCGTAGGCGCAATTCGCGGGCGCAACGAAGCCGCCGGGTTATACACCGTGTCGCTCATCCCCAGCGGCGCAAAAATGTGCCCCTTCGCGAACTGCTCCAGCGTCTCTCCGGTCAACCGCTCGATAATTTCGCCGAGCAAAATATATCCCAGGTCGGAATATTCCACCTGCGTCCCAGGTTCGTGCACCAGCGGCTCTGCCAATACTTTCGCCAGCACCGCGTCGTGTCCCTTAGCGTCCTTGTAGAAATCGCGATGCGCCGGCAACCCGGAATCGTGCAGCATCAGCATTCGCACAGTGATTTGCGCGCGCCACGTCGCGTTAGGGTCCGATTCCGCCGCGGCGGAAAATTCCGGCAGGAAACGCGCCACTGGCGCATCCAGGTCCAGCCGTTTCTGCTGGACCAGCATCATTGCAGAAGTCGTCGTCACGACTACCTTCGTCAGCGATGCCATATCGTAAATCGTGCTTTCAGTCACCCTCGGCGCCTTCGCGTCACGCGTTAGCGAGCCGAACGCATGCACCGCCAACTGATCGTGAAATCCGACCGCGAGCACGCCGCCAGGGAAAGCCCCGGACGTCACGAAACCATCGAGCAATCCAAACACAGGATGCAGCCGGTCTTCCATCGGTGGAGATGCATGCTGCAAAGTCATCGGATTTGCCGCCACACGCAATCCGTCGCCGCGCTGCACCGTCCCGGGCACAGTCACTGGAATCTGCCCCTGCACAGCCACCTGCCCAAAAAGCGCGCGCACCGCCGCCAGCTGCGACACCGAATTCGTCGAAAATTCCGCGAGCCAAGTCTTCGCGTCCGGAAATCCCTCGATCAAATACGGGCTGCCGAACGCGATCACCACAGCCGGCTTTCCAGCGGCAATCATCTGATTCACAAATGCCCGCTGCTCGTCTGGAAGCCCCACATTCCCCTTACGATCAGCCACGCGCACGAACAAAGCAGCAATCGCCACATCATAAGTATCAGGCGGCGGCAATTTCAGCGTGCTCACGTTTGCAAACGACATGTCCGCACGCAACGCCTTCAGCGAATCCACGCGCCAGCGAATTTCGGGCTCGATCGTCTCGCCTGGATAAGGATCTGCATCCGCCGAAAGCGAAACCAGCAGCAGGCGCAGAGGCTTCGTCGCGTCCAGCGGCAGCAGATGCGTCGTATCGCGCAACAAAGTCACGCCGCGATCCGCGATGCGCTGCGCCTGCGCCGCAAATTCCGGGCGCCCGAATTTCTCGTCCAGATGCTCGATGTCCGCCAGCCGATTGCGATCGAGGCCCAACGCCGACTTCGCCTGCAAGATCCGCCGCACCGATTCATCCACGCGCTTTTCCGTGATTCGGCCGGAACGCACCGCGCGCTCCAGCCCCGCCATCGCCGCATCCGGCACCGGAGGCATCAATAGCACGTCTGCGCCCGCTTCCACCGCGCGCAGCGCAGCTTCGCCCGGCGGATAACGCGATGTCACACCGCCCATATCCATCGCGTCCGTAACCACCAGCCCCTTGTATTTCAATTCGTCGCGCAGCAATCCTGTCAAAATATTCCGCGAAGTCGTCGCCGGCACGCTCGCGTCCGGCTCGAATGCCGGCACCGCCAGATGTCCCGGCATCACCGAACCGACGCTCGCGCCAATCGCTGCGCGAAACGGCACCAGTTCCGTTGCCTCAAGTTCCTTGCGGTCCCCAGGCACGGTGGGCAGCGCCAGATGTGAATCGACGTTCACGTCTCCGTGCCCCGGAAAATGTTTCGCAGTCGCCAATCCGCCATTTTCCTCGATGCCGCGAATTTCCTGTGCCACAAACTCGCCCACGCTTTTGGGGCTTTCGCCAAACGAGCGAATGTTGATGATCGGATTGTCCGGATTGTTGTTCACATCCGCGTCCGGCGCGAAAATCCAGTGCACGCCCGCCGCGCGCGATTCCAGCGCGATCACTTTGCCGATTGTGTACGCCAGTTTCGGATCCCCCGTCGCGCCCACCGCCATCGCCGATGGAAACGACGTCCCTTCATCCAGCCGCATCCCCGTGCCGCTCTCGAAATCCGCGCCGATCAACAGCGGAACTTTCGCGCGTCGTTGCAGCTCGTTCGTCAGCTCGGCGGTCGGATAAACCTGGCTGCGCTCGATCCCCAGCGGTCCGCGCGTCGTGCCCACAATAAATCCGCCTACATGATTCTCTTCCACTTCATGCACCAGGTTCTTGTAATCCGCGCTTTCCGCTGAAGTGAACACGCCAAAGTAGTAGGGCATCAGCATCTGCCCCAATTTTTCGCGCAGCGTCATTTTCTTCAGTGTGGATTCAACCCATGCGGAATTCGCAGCAGAAGGAGCGGCGGCGGTTTTTGCAGCCGAGCTTCGCGCTTTCGTGGAGGAAGCTTTTTGCGACCGGGCGTAGGGTGTCATTAAAAGGAGCAGGAAGAGTGCGAAAATTCCGAGTTTACGCATCGCATCCATTCGGAACGATCCATGTTGACGCTCGCATCCCGCGGCTGTATATAACACACGCTATCATGCCGCACAACGAATCCTCCCCCACCATGTTTCGTATCGGTTCCGTAATGATTTTGCTCGTCTTTGCTGCTGCGGTCGGATTAAGCACGCTTGCGACCCGTGAATCGCATGCTGCGGCAGCGCCGGCCACGTCTCCACAGGCCCCCGAACACACCCAGACGGGCATCGACGTCCTCGAAGCGCAAAATTTCGCGCCACTGCGCGGCCAACGTGTCGGCCTTATCACCAACCAAACAGGCGTGGATTCGCAAGGCCGCCGCACCATTGACGTCCTCGCCCACGCCGACGGCGTCAAACTCGCCGCGGTCTTCAGCCCCGAGCACGGCATCGCAGGCCAACTCGACACGGCCACCATCGCCAACTTTACCGACGCCGCAACCGGACTGAAAATTTTCAGCCTCTACGGCGACACGCGCCGCCCCACCGACCAAATGTTGCAGGGCCTCGACGCCCTCGTTTTTGACATTCAAGGCGCCGGAGTGCGTTTCTACACCTTCATCACCACCATGGGCTACTGCATGGAAGGCGCGGCGAAACACAAAATCCCATTCTTCGTTCTTGATCGCCCCGATCCGCTCGGCGGGGAAAAAATCGAGGGTCCGATGCTCGACCCCTCGCGCATTTCCTTCGTAGGATATTTTCGCTTGCCGGTCGTCTACGGGATGACCCTCGGCGAACTCGCCCGTATGTTCGCGACCGAAAATAAAATGGACCTTGATCTCCACGTGATCGCCATGAAAAATTGGCGCCGCACTCAGACGTTCGACCAGACCGGCCTCACATGGATTCCTCCCTCGCCCAATCTGCGCACGTCCAACGAAGCATTTCTCTACCCCGGCATCGAGATCCTGCAGGCCGCTGGAGTTTCCGTCGGCCGCGGCACAGATCAGCCATTCGAACAGCTCGGCGCTCCATGGATACACTCCGATGTTTTGCTGGCGTCCCTGAACTCGCGGCAAATTCCCGGCGTGAATTTCACAGCAGCCAGTTTTACCCCCAGCGATGGTCTCTACAAAGGCGAAGCCTGCGCTGGCATCAAACTCACAATTATCAATCGCGATGTGTTCGATTCCATCCACACGGGCCTCGAAATCTCAGACGCGT
Source organism: uncultured Acidobacteriota bacterium (assembly GCA_963790855.1). GTDB lineage: Bacteria > Acidobacteriota > Terriglobia > Acidiferrales > UBA7541 > Palsa-295. Next base: position 276,138 of record CAWBPZ010000009.1, on the reverse strand, counting down.
TGCATCGCCTCTATCCCGAACGCTTCCAGGTCACGAAACTCATGGATTTGCTCGCGTCGCAGGCTACCGTGGATGCCATCATCCAGTTCCAAGCCCCGGCGAGTATTATCGCCAGTTGGAAAAGCGACCTGGAGCAATTCCGTGCGCTGCGCGCAAAATATTTGCTCTACAATTGACCTGCGTACAATTGACGCGCGTTGCTCTACGCCACCGCAGCCGGCTCTGGTGTGCGCGACCACAACTCTATGCGAATCGTCTCGCTGCTCCCATCGGCCACGGAGATTCTCTACGCGCTCGGCGTCGGCGACCAAGTCGTCGGCATCACGCACGAATGCGATTTCCCGCCCGAAGTTCATGGGAAGCCCGCGCTAATCAAGCCGCGCGTGGATCCCACCGCCGCTCCCTCCGAAATCGATCGCCAAGTCAGCGAACTCGTCGCACGCGGTGAAAGCATCTACGCAGTCGACGCCGACCTACTCGCATCTCTCGCGCCCGATCTCATCGTCACGCAAGATCTCTGCCACGTCTGCGCCGCCTCGCCCGACGACCTCGCCACAGCGCTCTCTCGTTTTTCGCACCCGCCCCGGGTGCTAACGCTTGCTCCTCACTCACTCGACGACGTCTGGCAGGACATTATTCGCACCGGCGAAGCAACCAAGACACTCCGGCGCGCCGAATCACTCGCGGCCGAACTGAAAGCAAAAGTGCAAGCTGTCGCGTCCATGAGCGCACGAGCCGCTGGCGCCACGGTCACGCACGCCGTCGGTCGTCCGCGCGTAGCATGTCTCGAATGGCTCGACCCGTTGTACGTAGGCGGCCACTGGATTCCCGAGATGGTAACAATCGCGGGAGGTGAAGACGTACTCGGAAGGGCAGGGCGCCCGTCATTCAAAGTTTCAGCAGAGGATGTAGCGCAAAGCAAGGCCGACGTGATTCTCGTAATGCTCTGCGGCTACGATGCAAACCGCAACGCAAACGAATTCAAGTCCACGAAAATTCCGCCAAGCTGGCAAACTCTCCCTGGCATCCGCAATCGCCGAATCTTCGCGATGGACGCCAACAGCCATTTCTCGCGCCCAGGCCCGCGTCTCGCCGATGGCGTGCAACTTCTAGCCCACTTATTCAACCCGAGTCAGTTTCAATCGCCCCTGCCCTCAGGCTCGTACCTAGAACTCTGAAGGGGCAGTTGTAGCGGCGCACCTTCATGCACCATCGGCGCAGCACCAATCGCCGCTACAAATTCGCGTCTCCTTCCACACTACGGTCCCGCCAGGCCCGATAAAACAAAAGCCCCGAGAGGATCAGCGCCAATCCAATCGACGATCGCACCGGCCTCTCCAGCCAAATATTCACAGTAAGCGCCAAGGCCCCTGCAACGAATAGCGCCGGAACCACAGGGTATCCCCACGTTCGATAAGGCCGTGCCAGCTCAGGTGAAATGCGCCGCAACCGGAACATCGCCACGACCGACAGCGCATAGAAAATCCAAGCCGCAAATACGAAAAGGGAAGTCAGCTCTTCAAACGTCCCAGTCAGAGCCATCAATCCCGCCAAGGTCCCCTGAAAAATCAGCGCCCCACCCGGCGTCCGAAATTTCGGATGCACGATCCCCGTAACCCGAAAAAATAATCCATCCCTCGCCATCGCGTAAGGCACGCGCGCCCCACTCAATAGCGACGAGTTCAGCGTGCCCAACGCCGCAATCACCATCGCAATCGTGATCCATCCTGCCGCGCCGCGTCCCGCGAAACTCGCAACTACGTCCGAAGCCACATGCGACGAACTCGCGACGCTTGCAAACGGCAAAGCATAAAAACAAACCGCGCTAAACAATAAGTAAATGCCGCCCACCAAAATCGTCCCGCCGATCAGTGCCAAAGGAATGTTACGCTGCGGCTGCTCGACCTCAGAGCCGACGCGATTCAAATCCTCCCAACCGTCATATGCCCACAACGCAGCGGCGAGCGCCGCGAAAAACTTCGCCATCGTGCCAACGCCAGAACCAGCCGGCCAGAACGGATGAAAATGCTCCATGCTCCCATGTCCAAACCGAAATCCCGCCGCGACGATCGCGAGCACCGAAGCAATTTTCAAAATCGTCAACGCGATCTGCACACGCCCGCCCAACCGCACTCCCAAATAGTTTATAAAAGTAAACAGCGCAATCGCCCCGACCGCCATCGGCTGCGCCCAAGTGAAAGCGAAATTATAAGGTTTCCCTGAAAACGGGCTCGTAAGATGCCAGGTAAAAATCGGCGCCGCAATCACCGGAATCAGAAAACTAGAAAATCGCGCAAACCCCGCTGCGATGGACGCCGCCGAACTCGACTCACCGACCGTCGAATGCATCCAGCCAAAAAGAAATCCCCACACTGGCCCAAGCCCTTTGCGCAAATAAGCGTACTGCCCGCCTGCTTCCGGTAAAGCCGCGCCTAATTCCGCAAAGGAAAGCGCCCCAAAAAGCGAAAGCAGCCCACCCACGATCCACGCCGCATACACGACGCTCACCGACCCGCCCACCGCCGCCATCTCGCCCGGCTTCAGAAAAATTCCGGTCCCCACCATCGTGCCAATCACGATGGCCGCCGCAGCCCAAGGCCCCAGCGCGCGTATCAGGTCAAGCCGCTCGACCTTCCTCAATGAGATCCCGATAAAGTTTCTCCCTCACTGCGCAAAAATTAACGCACCGCCCCATCGCCCGCAACATTGCCCGAACCTCGCGCCACTTCGCTTGCGATCGTGCCAGCAAAAAACGTCACGACCGTCCCCGCCACCACATACCAAGTCCAAGCCAGCGGCGTAAGCCGATTCACGGCGACCATCGTCGCGAGTCCCGCCGCAAATCCCACCAGCGCACCATTTTCATTCGCGCGCGCATTCCAAGTCCCCAACAAAAACACGCCCAGCAAGGCCCCATAAGTGATGGAAGCAATTGTCAACCCGGCCACCAGCACCGGCCCCCACGGCACGAGCGCCAGCAATCCCAGCACGACCCCCCATATCAAAGTCATCCGCCGCGAAGCGCCAAGCGACTGCGCCGCAGTCTCCGCGTGCCGTGCTCCCATGTCCATCATGCTCGATGAAGCCAGCGAGTTCAACGAGCCGCTAGCGTTCGACATCGCAATCGCAAAAATCGAAGCCAGTACAATTCCCGCAAGCCCCATAGGCATCCCATGAACAATGAACGCCGGATAAATCCGATCCGCATCGCCCGCCGGCACAAGCAGCCCCCCATCCCGCATGTACACAAAAAGCATCACGCCGATCACCAGAAACAAAATGAACTGCACCAAAATAATCACGCCGCTCACCAAAAGCGCTTTCTTGCTGTCCCGTTCGTTCCGCGCCGCCAGCAAACGCTGCACCATCGTCTGATCCGTCCCATGACTCGCCATCGTCAGAAAAGTTCCGCCAATCAATCCAGACCAAAACGTAAAACTCTGCGTCAAACTAAACGCGAAATCGAAAACGCGCAATTTTCCGCCGTTAGCCGCAGCCACCTTTGTCACTTCCGGCCACCCACCCGGAATGTTATGCAGCAACAAAACAAACGCCGCCACCGATCCAGTCAAATACAAAAAAAACTGCACCACGTCCGTCCATATCACCGCCCGCATCCCGCCCTCAAACGTATAAAACATCGTCAGCACCGTGATAATCAAAATCGAAACGCGATCTCCCGTGCCAAACGCCACGCTCACGACTTTCCCGATGGCCGATATCCGCACGCCCTCAGCCAGCGCACGCGTCCCCATGAATACGACCGCCGCCACCGACCTCATCTTGGTTCCGAAACGCTTCTCCAGGAGCTGGTAAGCGGTATAGAATTCACCTTGGAAATATTGTGGTATAAGTACCACGCAGAGGATTACTCGCGCCACGAGGTAGCCCAGCACCAATTGCAGAAATCCCAGGTTTCCGCCAAAGGCAATCGCCGGCGTCCCGATGATCGTGAGAGTGGAAGTTTCCGTCGCGACGATCGAGCAAGCCAGCGCCCACCACGGCGCCGTGCGGCCGCCCAAAAAATAGTCGCGCAGATTTTGCTGGCTACGCCGGAATTGCGCGCCGAAAAGCGTGATGGCCGCAAAATAGAGCACCAGAATTCCGAGATCAATTATGCTGATTTGCATTGCGCTGATCGAGATTCCGCTCGTGGTCGCAGGTCGCGCGATGCTAACTGCACGCTCTGAATGCTGTCAAGCATGGGGACTTGAATGACTGAACAAGATTCCGCGCCAGAGACTTCTTTCTATCTCGGTTTCGATGGCGGCGGCACCAAGACCGATTGCATCTTGATGGACGCAGAGGCGAATGTTCTTGCGCGCGCCACTGCCGGTCCATCGAATCCGCTGCGTGCCGGTTACGCAAAGGCCTGGTTTACGCTCAGCGATGCTGGCGACGTGGTTCTCGAGCGCCATCATCTGAAAGCCAGCGACATTCGCGGCATCTGCGCGGGCATCGGCGGCGCCGGTCGCGAATCCGTCGCGAAACGCATCGCCACTTTTCTCGAACGCGCTTTTCCTGAAGCCGCAGTCACCGTCACCACCGACCTAGCCATCACTCTGAACGCTGCAGTTGGTGAAGGCGAAGGCATCGTCCTGGTCGTCGGCACCGGCTCCGCCGCATACGGACGCGCCGCGCGAGGCCACGCCGCGCGCGCTGGTGGTCGCGGTCCCTGGTTCAGTGATGAAGGCAGCGCTTTCGACATCGGCCGCCGCGCGCTCGCCGCCGTGGTCCGCGCCGAAGAAAATCGCGGCCCGCAAACCGCGCTCTCCGCGAAAATGCTAAAGTGGCTCGGTTGCAATGAATGGTCTCGCGTCCTCGACTGGGTTGTAAAAAATCCGGATGACGTCTTCCCGCGCATTTTTCCTCTTGTCGGAGAACTCGGCGACAAAGGTGATGCCGTCGCTTGCGAAATCCTCACCACCGCCGCCGCGTCGCTCGGCGATCTCGCCGCCAGTGTCATTGAAAAACTCGCCCTGCAAGGTCGCGATATTTCCATCGCCAAAGCCGGCGGCACCATCGGACGCAGCAAATTCTTCGATGCTGCGATTGACGCGCGCCTGCATGACCTCGTGCCGCACGCGCACGTCGTCGCGCTGCAAATGAAACCAGCCGAAGCTGCGGCGAAAATGGCGATTGGTTTGGGGAAGCGCCAGGCACATGCCGGATGAACTTTCCGCACACGCGCGAAATGCGCGTTCGGCTCCTAAAAATGATCTGCAAGCGCTGATCCACGAGCCCGACGAAGAAACTCTACTCGCCCTTCTCGAAAACCCGCAAATCGAAGAACCGCACATCTCACAAATGCTCGAGCGCCTCGATCTTTCGGCAAACGTGCTCACCGCCATCGCCGAGAAAGGGAAGTGGACAGCGAGCGAAGGAGTGCGCCTGCGTCTAGCGCGCCATCCGCGCACGCCGCGCCGCCTTGCGATGACGCTGCTTCGCCGGCTATATCTGTTCGACTTGGTGCGCTTGAGCCTGTTGCCTTCCACGCCCGCCGAAATCCGCCGCGTTGCCGAAGAACTGATGATCACAGGTGTGCCGCAACTTCCCATTGGGCAAAAGTTAACACTCGCGCGCCGCGGTCCCGCTCGCGTTGTCGGAGCACTCCTAGCCGAGGGCCATCCGCAAGCGATCAAGCTCGCGCTCGCCAACGCGTTTCTCACCGAGAGCCAGATCTTGAAGGTCTTGGCAAAACCCGGGGTGCCCGAACGCGTCGTCGCCGCTATCGCTCAACATCCGCGCTGGGCCATCCGGTACAATGTCCGCGTCGCGCTGATCCGAAATCCCCACACGCCCATTCCGGTCGTGCTCGCGTTTCTGCCGAACCTTACGCTGCGCGATTTGAAAGACCTAGCCACGCTAGAAGGTATCTCGCTCCACGTTCGGCGCTATATTCAAAAGGAACTTTCGCGGAGGCCCGGCGCAAAGTAACGACACAACAATCTTTGTAAGCCGTGGCGCAGCTTTTGAGTTTGTAGCGGCGCACTTTGGTGCGTCATCGGTGACGCGGCAATCGCTCATGGCGGTCCCGCTTCTCGAGACCGCCGCTACAAAAGCCGAATAAACTTATTCGCAAAGTAATCAGGCGCTGAACGATCGAAATTATTGTTTGCAATCCGAGAGGCTCCATGCCAAATCGCAAAACCCAAATCCGCATAATCGTCAGCCTGGGCGCTGCCAGCTTCATCGCTGTACTTCTGTATTCCTCGATGCAACAAACCAAGAACGAATACGAAGTCTGCCAAACGTTCAAAGGCGCCATACACTGCGCCACTGCCTCCGGCGCCACCGCACAAGAAGCCATTCGCAGCGCGCAAGGAATTGACTGCGAAATGCTAGCCAACGGCCGCGACGAAAACATCGTCTGCCTCGACACCCCGCCGACGAGCGAGCGTCAAGTGAAGTAGAGTCAATCGAACGCTCACCAGTGTCTAATCAGGGCAGCACACGTGCGTCCAGCGGACGTCGCAGACGGCCGCGCCAACGCCGACGACGGTAGTGAATTGACACGCAACCGCCTGCCTCATAACATCAGACCGTCACACCACGGAGGACGGACTTCCCGATGACGCGTTGTTTGAACTGTGGGGCTGAACGGCTCGGCGACATCTGCGACACCTGCGGCCTCAGTTCTTCTGCTGCGGAATTTTCGTTGCGCCGCTCGCTACTCAATCGCACCGCGTTATTTCTCGTCGGCGCGATCGCCTTTATCGTCGCCAGCGGCCGCTACCCCGCGCTGGAACTCGACGGCATCGTAATTTTTATCGGCGTGGTGTTTTTTCTCACGCTTGGCTTGGCTATCGTCGTCGAGCGTCGCGCGCTGCGTCACCAGGAAGTCGAATCGCTGAAGCGCGTTTACTACGGCCTGCTTCCGCTACCGTGGCTGCTTGCCGTGCTTCTCTACGCCAACGGTGCACTCGATCGTTCCCCCGCACACATCGAAAAAGCGCGTGTAATCAGCAGATTTTCGATGACGGGCCCGGTTCCCAGCCGCCGCCTCATCGTCACGTCCTGGCGCGCAGGCCATCGCTTCGAACGCATCCCGGTTGACCGCAGCGATTTCGACCGCTTCACGAATGGCGATGTCGTGGACGTCCAGGTAAAAGACGGCCTCGTAAGCATCGCCTGGGTAGCCGGCGTTTCCCGCGACTGAAAATTCATCGGAGCTTTGGATGCGCGATTGTCGTCCCGAATCCGCGCCCGCGTGTGAGGGATCTGCTTTCCGCGTTTCAGACCCTCGCCGGATTCTCCCGTTTCAAAAATTCCCCGGCCCCAACCTTGCCCACAAATTTGCCATTCTCCACAATCACCCGCCCCCGCGAAAAAACCGTCTTCGGCACGCCCTTCACCCGCGTCCCCTCAAACATCGAATAATCCACACGCATGTGATGAGTCTTCACGCTGATCGTCTGCTCCTCATTCGCATCAAACACAATTAAATCCGCATCCGACCCCACCGCCACCGTCCCCTTGCGCGGATATAACCCAAACAATTTCGCCGGCGCCGTGGACACCAGCTGCACAAACCGGTTCGCCGAGAATTTCCCGCCGTGCACGCCGCCGCTATAAACCAAACTCATGCGATGCTCGATTCCCGGGCCGCCATTCGGAATCTTCGTGAAGTCATCCTTCCCCAATTCCTTCTGCTCCTTCATGCAAAATGGACAATGATCCGTCGAAACCACCTGCAAGTCATCCTTCGCCAGCCCCTGCCACAATTTCTCCTGATGCCACTTCTCGCGCAACGGCGGCGTGAAGACATATTTTGCGCCATCAAATCCCGGCCCATCCATATTTTCCAGTGACAAATATAAATACTGTGGACAAGTCTCCGCATACACGCGCAATCCGCGGTCGCGCGCCTCGCGCACTTTCTCCAGCGCTTCATTGCACGATAGATGCACGATGTACACTGGCGTCCCCGCCATTTCCGCCAGCGCAATCGCCCGCGAAGTTGCTTCCGCCTCCGCCGTCACCGGACGCGTCAACGCATGATGTTTCGGCGCGCGTTTTCCCTCCGCCAGCGCCCGTTGCACGATTACATCAATCGCGCCGCCATTTTCCGCGTGCATGCAGATCATCCCGCCGCAGTCCGCGGCCACTCTCATCGCCTTGAAAATCGATGCGTCGTCCAGCATGAACACGCCCGGATACGCCATGAACAATTTGAATGTTGGCACGCCCTCACGCACAAAAGCCTTCAACTCATCAAGCTGCGCCCCCGCAATATCCGTGATGATGCAGTGAAACGAATAATCAATCACCGCTTTGCCGTCGGCCTTCTTCATCCACGTATCAAAAGCGTGCCGCAGCGTCTGTCCCTTGTACTGAATCGCAAAATCAATCAAAGTCGTAGTCCCGCCGTAAGCTGCCGCCACGGTCCCAGATTCAAAATCATCCGCGCTGGTGGTTCCGCCAAAGGGCATATCCAGATGCGTATGCACATCGATCCCGCCTGGCATCACCAACATTCCGCGCGCATCGATCACCTTGCCTGCGCCCTCCGCCGGTAAATTTAACCCGATCACTGAAATCTGCCCGGCGACAATCCCGACGTCGCCGACATGAGTATCAGTAGCCGTAACAATTGTCCCGCCCCGAATCAAAGTATCAAATCGCATGTCTTAAAATGTTCCTCCAGAACCTCTTCGCGCAATCGCGAAGCGTAGTCGTTTATTTGGTCTTGGAATTCTGCGTCTTCACGATAAACGCAGCCACATTATCGTGCAGCGCCTTCAATGAGGCCTGATGCGCGTACACCATGTGGCCCGATTCATAGAATTTAAATTCGATATTACTCTGCAAGTTAGCCGGTATCGGCAAATGCTGCATTTCGTAGACGCCCTCATAGAACGGTGTAGCCAGATCAAAATATCCGGCATTCAACAAGACCTTCAGGTCCGGGTTATATTTCATCGCGATTGCCAGGTCCGGCATCACATTTGTCGCCAGCGGCAAAGGAAGTGGAGCACCCGGCGCCTGGTGCAGGAAATTCCACGATCGCCAAATCTCAATCTCTGGTCTAAACACCCGGTTTTCGCCGAACTTTAATTCCTTGCGCACGTAGTCGTTGAAGGCGGAAACGTAAGCCGAGCTGATCGCCGCAGACTGCGGATCGTATTCCGCTTCCTTGCTCAGCGGATCGAATGTCGGACCGGAAAAGCGCGTGTCCAGCCGCCCCGTCGTCAAATTGCTCTCATCCTGCAGGTTCTTCTCGAATTCTCCGGCGCTGATCCGCAAATCCGCCTTCTCGATGTACTCCACCGGCAACCCCGTGTACTGGTGCAGCTTCGCCGCGATCGCATGCCGCTGTTCAGGAATCAAAGTGGACCCCGTCTCCAGCGCCTGCGCGTAATCGCCCATCGCAAAATGCTCCACCTCGGTGAGCAGCGCCGCGAGATCGGGATGCGCGTCCGGCAGCTTGTGGTGATACCAAGCCGAAGCCGCATAAGTGGGCAGCGCCAGTTGGTAAGGAAGCTCGACGCCGGGATTAAACTGCGGATCATCTGCGCTTAAATCGAAATTCAATATCTGCGACAGCAGAATCACGCCATTGAAATCCACGTCGCGTTCCGTTTCCAGCACGTTCGAGAGAACTGCGGATCGCGTCGTCCCGTAGCTCTCGCCAAACATATACTTCGGCGAATTCCAGCGGCCATATTTCCCCAGAAATTGCGTGATGAAATCCGCGAAGGCCTGCGCATCCGCATCCACGCCGTAAAACGCTTTTTCGCGGTCCTTTCCCGCGATGCGGCTGAAACCCGTACCCGGCGCATCCACAAATACCAGGTCGCTCACGTCCAGCAAACTGAAATCGTTGTTGACGACGGTGTACGGCGCCGCTGGCGTGTGCGAATCGTCCGCCGTCACCACGCGCCGCGGTCCAAACGCTCCCATGTGCAGCCACACCGTCGAAGACCCGGGCCCGCCATTGTATAGAAACGTTACCGGCCGCTGCGCGTTCGCGCCGTCAGATTTGAAGTACGCCACATAAAACATGCTCGCTTCCGCCGGCTGGCTCTTATCGTCCTTGTCCGCATTCTGCGGCACGTCGTCCCACCCCTTCGGGTGCACCACCAGCGTGCCGGCGTACGCGTCGTAATTAATTACAGTGCCACCAACGGTGACCGAGCCTTTGCTCGCCTGCTGCTCCGGCTTGAATTGTTCCGGCTTCGTCGTGTCCGTTTTACTGGCGGCCGCGTCGTCTTTCGTCTGGGCATGAGCCAACTCAAGCGGCAGCACAGCCACCGCGATTATTAGCGCAGCGATCCACAAAATAATCTTTCGCATCGAGCGTTTCTCCATGAAAGAAATAGCCGAAATTATAAGTTCTTGATATCTGCGCGTCGCCGAAAGTATACCGGACATTCTCCGAATGCAACCTCGCAGTTGGATCTCTCGCCCCTGTCGCAGCATTGAGCGCCGCTTCGCCTTCGCAGCGCAGCGCTGCGCCGGGTTGTCCAATTCCCAACGCCCACGCGAATCCCTTGACCCTCCCCGCAATCGCCAGTGCTAGAATGGCGTCTCTTTTCCAGCCTAAGGGAACGACGGCAAGCTCATGACGCTGCGCGAGACGGCTCCCAAGCTTTCGCCCGAGCAATACGAAAAGAATTTCGCGGAAATATCTCCGTGCATGACCACCCGCCAGGCCGCCGTCGAAGCCGCCCGCTGCCTCTTCTGCTTTGACGCGCCCTGCACCATCGCCTGCCCCACCCACATTGACGTCCCTTCCTTCATAAAGAAAATCAGCACCGACAATCTCCGCGGCTCCGCGCGCGTAATTCTCGAAGCCAATATTCTCGGACACAGTTGCGGCCGCGTCTGTCCCACGGAAGTTCTCTGCGAAGGCGCCTGCGTGATGCACGAGAAGCAAGAAAAGCCCATCGAAATCGGCCGACTGCAGCGCTACGCCGTGGATCGCGTCCTCGATCGCAATATTCAGCTATTCCACGCCGGCGCACCCAACGGCAAACGCGTCGCCCTCATCGGCGCCGGTCCTGCATCGCTCGCCTGCGCCGCCGAACTCGCCAAGCTCGGTTACCGCACCACGATTTTCGATCGCAATGAACTTCCCGGCGGCCTGGACACGTACGGAATCGCTGCCTACAAGCTCCGCGCCAAAGACACTCTGCGCGAAGTCGAACTGGTCCGCGGCCTCGGCGTCGAATTTCGCCAGAAGACCACCGTCGGCAGCGACGTCACATTCGCTCAACTCGAAGAAGATTTCGATGCGATCTTCATCGGCGTAGGCTTAGGCGACACAGGCGCGCTCAGGGTTCCCGGTGAAGATCTGCAAGGCGTAGTCGGCGCCATGGAATTCATCGAGCCCACCAAAATTCGCCCCTTCGCGCAGCTCACCATCGGCCGGCGCATCGCGTGCATCGGTGCCGGCAACACGGCCATTGATGTTGTCACAGCCGCGAAACGCCTCGGCGCCGAGATCGTTTATCTGATTTATCGCCGCGGCGAACAGGACATGCCCGCGTTCCGCTACGAATACGACCTCGCGAAACTCGACGGCATAAGCTTTCACTGGCACGCACAGCCGGTGAGAATCCTCGCCGATGCTACCGGCAAAGTCGCCGCAATCGAATGCGTTCGCACCCGCACAGAACCCAGTGCGACCAACAAGCGCAACCAAATCGCCATCATTCCCGGCAGCGAATTTCAGTTGGAAGTTGACATGGTGGTCCGCGCCATCGGCCAGGAACCGGTAACAAACTTCGTCCGCGCGGTGCAGGGAATCGCCGTGAAGGAAAACGGCACCATCGCAGTCAGCGAACGCTTTCAAACAGGTAACGCCCAGTATTTCGCCGCAGGCGATTGCGTCAACGGCGGCAAGGAAGTAGTAGACGCCGTCGCCGAAGGCATGGCCGCCGCTCGCGGCATTGACGCGTGGCTCGAATCGCCTCGCGGAAAGAATTAATCTCCTGTGCGCCTGCCTGAATCATGGACCGACCGCCTTCCGGCCCTGGAAGAACTCAACCGACCTTGGGAACCTGTCCCGCGCGCAGCCCTCATCGCTTGGATTATTTTTTACGTGCTTTTCCTCTACCAACGCGCTCGCGGCACAGGCCTGATGCTCCTGATGGACGGCGTTTTCGTCCCCATTCACGAAGGCGGCCATCTTCTGTTCCGCCTCGGCGGCGAATTCATCATGGTCGCCGGCGGCACATTCCTGCAATTGTTCGCACCCTTCGCGCTCGCCACATATTTTTTCTTCCGCCGCCAGTCGCAAGCCGTCGCCTTCTGCCTTTTCTTTTTCTTCGAGCAATTTCTCCCAATCGCCACCTACATGGCCGACGCGCGCGCGCAGGATTTGCCGCTGCTGACAGTAGGCGACGCCGAATACGTGATCCACGATTGGAATTATCTGTTCGGCAAACTAGGCATTCTCGAGCACGACATCCAAATCGCCAGCGCCGTGCGCGCCATCGGCTGGTTAGGAATGTTTACCGTAGTAATCTGGCTGATTTGGCGCGGCGTCAACGACGTCGCGTCGCCGTCACCCAAGAACGCTGTAGGGAGGTAATCCATGCCCGACCTATCTGTAGACTTCTGTGGCCTGCGCTCGCCGAATCCTTTCTGGCTAGCCTCCGGCCCGCCAACTAACACCGGCGGTCAGGTGATGCGCGCTTTCGACGCCGGTTGGGGCGGCGCCGTCTGGAAAACCATCGGCGACCCAATCCAGAACACATCCTCGCGTTACGGCGCCATAGATTTAAACGGCGTAAAAATGATGGGCCTCAACAACATCGAACTAATCAGCGACCGCACCATCGCCGTGAACCTCGCAGAAATCGCCGAAGTAAAAAAGCGTTACCCCAAAAATCTCGTCATCGCCTCGCTCATGGTCGAATCCAAACGCGACACCTGGCACGACATCGTCCGCCGCGCTGAAGACGCAGGCTCCGACGCGCTCGAGCTGAATTTCGGCTGTCCCCACGGCATGAGCGAGCGCGGCATGGGTGCAGCCGTCGGCCAAGTTCCCGAATACACGGAAATGATCACGTCGTGGGTAAAGGAGGTCGCGAAAACCCCGGTGATCTCGAAACTCACGCCGAACGTCACCGACATCACGCAGATCGCGCTAGCAGCAGAACGCGGAGGCGCCGATGCCGTCAGCCTCATCAACACAATCAATTCGCTGATGGGAGTGGATCTCGAATCTTTCGCGCCGCGCCCCAACGTAGCAGGGAAGTCCTCTCACGGCGGCTACTGTGGCCCGGCGGTAAAGCCCATCGCGCTGCATCTTCTTTCCAGCGTTGCGAAAAAAGTAAAAATTCCCATCGTCGGCATCGGTGGCATTCGCAATTGGATGGACGCTGCCGAACACATCGCCCTCGGCGCCAGCTGCGTGCAAGTCTGCACCGCCGCCATGCACTACGGTTTTCGCATCGTCGAAGATATGGCCGACGGCCTCGCCGCCTACATGGACGACCACGCCTACGGCTCCAGCGAGAATTTCCGCGGCCGCGCCGTCGCCAACGTGATGGATTGGGGCGACCTCGACCTCAACTACAAAATTGTCGCGAAAATTGACGCAGGCCTCTGTATCGGCTGCCAGCTTTGCTACGTCGCCTGCGAAGATGGCGCGCACCAATGCATCGAACGCGCCCCGCGGCACAACGCCAACGGCAAACGCAATCCCAACGGCATGGAAGTTCACGTCCCGCGAATCGTGGAAGAGGAATGCGTTGGTTGCAATCTGTGCGCGTTAGTTTGCCCCGTGGACGGCTGCATCACAATGGAAGAAATCCACACCGGCCTGCCGCCGATGTCCTGGAAGCAACGGGAAGCGATCAAAAAAGGCTAGTTTTATTGCCTTTCCTTGCAATGAGACTGCCTTAGCTTACCTCTGCATTACCCTTGACACCTGCCTGACTGTCTCTTTCAGTTCTCAGACCCAGAGCCATCGAGTAACACGAGACGACGCGAGCGAGCATTCGTGAGAATCCTCAGCAGGACAGCAGCTAGGGGATAGCTTCCCGCTGGCAAATCGCGTGACGCGCAAAGAGATGGCACAGAGAGTCACTGGCATCCTGGCCAGAACTTGGCCTTGCCATTGGCACACACCTGTTCATCCCTGATCTATCCCGCGACGAACTAGCCGTGTATGAGGCGTCCCGGAAATCCGCAGAACGTTGTGAGACGGTACCCCTGATGTGAATCACCCGGCTGGACGTCCGTTCAGCCGGTCAAAAAATCTCTCGAAGGAGTTTCACCAATGACAACGTATGAATTTCGTGTGCGGAAGAGTCGCGACCCCAGGGTGGCGTATGCCCCGTACAGCGTCGCGGCGGTATCGAGCGACCTGCCGCGGCTGGAGGGGATTCTGCTGGAGGGGCTCGAGACCGAAGAGGAAGCCAACGTAGTCTGTATGGACCTGGAAGCTGTGGTTCTCGCCGACAAGATTCGAGACGCAACGCGCATCGAGTCGGTGGAACAACCCGAACCGAATCGAGTCGTGCGCATCGATTCTCTCGGACGACAGATTCACGACATTCCCCGGCGGCCGGACGGGAAATGGAAAAACACCTGGCGAGGGGACCTCCGATGAACACCAAACACATCAAAACCGTTCTCCGCGAATACGGTTACACCCTGATCCCTTCGATTTCGGAGTTGAGTGACTTCCCTGAAATCTCGCAAGACGCTGATGGGCGCCAGATCAAACTCCGAAACTTCACGCAGTGGAATGCGCTCGATAAGGCTTCCAGTTCCATGATCTTTGGAATCGGGGCAGCGTCGCTTGCACTCTATCTGGCGCGTGCCGCCAGCTTTCATCTGTATATTTGACACGAGCCGGTCCCGCGATCGTTCTTCAAGCCGTAAAGATTCATTGATCACACCGAAGGCTATCACCTGGTAATAACGGGCACATGCGCCGCGAACGTCGGCACGACGTGTGCCCAAGTAAGCTCTCTCGAAAGGGGAATCATATGAACGTACTGGCAGCGATGCGCGCATGGCTAATTTCCCTGTTGGACGAGTGCGCGCGAGCGGAGTTTGACAATCCTCTCATTGTGCAACGCAAACCGAAACTGTGGCGACGCTGGAAACGAATGCGCGCCTAGAAAAAACGGCGGAGATGGGGATGTACAAAGGGACCGTGGCGATCACTCGCTGCGGTCCCTTTTTTTTTGGTGTGCCGAGCAAGTTCGACAGCTGGGAGGTGCAAGTCCTCTTCACAACCAGATGGAGGTGAAGTGATAGCGAAGCGCAAGGGTGAAATGACACCCGCCGCGAGGCGGGGCCTGAAAGAAGCGCGGAGCAAAGACGCGAGCCGATGAACAAGAACTGGATGTGAGGCAGGCAGTGTTCGGGCGAGCTGGCCAATGGCAGCGAAGCCCTAATCCATCAAGGGCACTGAATGTAAATCCAGCGGTTGCGCGTCGAAGGCGGTCGAACTTACCTCGGGAGATCTGCTACCGGTCTCGAATTCGAGACTGAGGAGCGAGAGATCGTTTCTGATCCGGTAGCAGAAGTCAGCAGAAGGCGTAGTAGCTGCGCAAGCAGTGAAGGCCTGAACGGTCCCCGCAAGGGGATAAAGGGAGCGATGAGTAAGCGGCGCGACTCAACCACCGACAAGCGGCAGGAAAACCAGTACCGTCTGGCCTTCCCGGAGGAGAGTAGGGGTGCAGCCCCGACGGCCTTCGAGGGAGGGACCGAATCGGAGTTGGCGAAGCGCAAAGCAGAAAGTCCGGCTACCGAGCAGTGGATGGAAGAAGTCTGCGAGCGGGAAAACTGCAAGCAGGCGCTACGACGAGTGAAGGCTAACAAAGGCAGTCCAGGCATCGACAGGATGACCGTCGAGGAACTGCCTGGGCACCTGAAAGAGCACTGGCCAGCCGTCCGGGAACAACTCCTCAACGGAACCTACACACCACAACCGGTGAAACGGGTGGAAATCCCGAAGCCGGACGGCGGGGTGCGCAAGCTGGGCATTCCGACGGTGCTGGATCGATTCATCCAGCAAGCGGTGATGCAGGCGCTACAGAGGAGTTGGGACGGAACGTTCTCCGAACACAGCTATGGGTTTCGGCCCAAGCGATCGGCACATCAGGCGGTGGAGCAGGCGCAGCAATATCAAGCTGAAGGCTACCGTTGGGTGGTGGACCTGGATCTCGAGAAATTTTTCGATCGGGTCAACCACGACCGATTGCTCGCAAAGATTGCCGAAAGGATCAGCGATAAGCGATTGCTGAGACTGATTGGAGCGTTCTTGCGAGCCGGAGTAATGGAGAACGGGCTGGTAAGTCCGGCCGAGGAAGGAACACCGCAAGGTGGTCCTCTTTCGCCCGTGTTATCGAACATCGTGCTCAACGAACTGGATCAGGAGCTGGAGCGACGCGGACATCGGTTCACACGATATGCGGACGATTGCAACATTTACGTCCGCAGTCGGCGGGCCGGCGAACGAGTGATGAGAAGCGGGACGCGACTCCTCACGACAAAGCTCAAGCTGCGAGTAAACAGCGAGAAGAGTGCGGTGGCACGACCATGGGAGCGGAAGTTCCTGGGGTTCAGCTTCACGAATCACAAGCAACCGAAGAGGCGCTTGGCGCCGAAAGCGGTGGCACGATTCAAGGAAGGAGTCCGGGAACTTACGAGGCGGACCCGGGGCATAAGCCTCGTCGGAATGGTCCATGACTTAGCGGAATATCTCCGCGGATGGATCGGCTACTTTGGGCGATGCGAAACACCGGAAGTGCTCGCCAAGCTGGAGAAATGGTTCCGACGTCGACTTCGGTCGATGGTCTGGAAACAGTGGCAACGGGGAACCACGAGATATCGGGAGCTCCGCAAGCGCGGCATCGCTGCGCAGGAGGCCGCGCAAACCGCGGGTAGCTCTGATGGAAGGTGGCACCTTGCCAAGACTCCCGCGCTGAACATCGCTCTCCCCAACGCTTACTTCGTCTCGCTCGGGCTTCCCGAGCTCACTGTTCATGGCTAGCTCAACCCGCCGAACCGCCGGATGCGGACCCGCATGTCCGGTCGTGTGGCAGGGGAGAGTGGGCGACCACTCCCCCTATGCCGGTCCCGGACTGGACAAAAAAGGCCAGTTTCCGATTACGCGACTACACGTCCAAGTGGCCGCTAGGCAAGTCAGAGCATGACTTCCGTCTTGCCAACCAACCGCTCGGGACCTACTCCCTTGAAAGGCTTACTACCCTTGCTGATAATCACAAACACTTCCACTGTGAGATGATGCTTACGGGCAACTGGAGCAAACTTTATGCGGATTCTTGCCTTTGTCCTTTTTGCGTTCGTCGCCCTGCCCTTGATTTCTCACCAAGACAGAAGCGCGCAAAATCCCGCTTTGCCTAAGAACCCATTCACACTGACGCAGGTTTGGACGCTGGATGCGACCTACTCTGACGATCAACACGGCGTAACCTTTCGGTATCCCCGTATTTGGGAGTCTGCGACGCAGTTTGGATATAATCCGGGCGCATTGACTCTGATGACGCCGAATCTGACTGCGGGGTTTGGATATAGTGAGGACGGTTTCCCACGGAGCCAGATAGTAGGTCCGTACTCGACAACGAACTTGGAGGGTTTCGGCATCGTTTACTTGGCTATTTCAACGGCGAGCGCGTTCGAATGCGAGGCTACGGCATCGTCAGTGACCGATGTGCATCAACATACTGATATCGTATTCGGAGAACGCTCCTTTTCAGTGCGTGAAACCGGCGAGTCGGGCATGTCACAGTCCACTGCGGGGAATCTATACGCGACCTGTGCCCGTCCGACTTGCTATCTGTTCGAAACGGATGTGGCACTGGCTTCGCCGGAAGTGGTGGGTGTCATCCACGCGCTTACTCCGGCACAGCTGCGCGTTATCAACGCACACCTGTTGACCATTGTGAAATCAATACGGATAGTGGCGAGCGAGGGCAAAACAGACTGAAGAGAGGAAAGGCGCTATCCAGCAAGACAGTTTTGCTCGTTCTCAACTGTCGCAAACACGTGTTAGCGCTCAAAACCACCCACGGGTCTGATTCTTGTCGGCTCACGGGCGTCCCGGAAGTAATTCACATGCCTGGTAAACGTTAATCAGGCGCTACGCTTTTTTTTTAGAACGTCGGCTTATTGCGCTTGAACCACTCCGGGTGGCTGCCATGTGCCTGAACCCGGCGGCAGGATCGATGGCGAATTTTCCTTCGGCCAGTACAAGCGCATCACCAAATATATCGGCCCGTCCGGCGCGGGCAGCCAGTTGGATTCGTTGGGTTTGCCCGGTGAATCTTTCTGTATGTAGAGAGTCAGCGAGCCCTCTGCATTCTTTTTCAGGTTCGGCAGCATCGGCGAATTGATCAGATATCGGCTGATCGGATTTTCGATCAAGAACTGTGTCTTGCCGTCATACATGGTCACCGACCAGAATGTGTTCACCGGCGGCAGTGAGTCCTTGGCAAAGGTCAGCGTGTAATTGTGTTTGCTGCCGTCCAAGGTGTCGCCGCTCGGGAGAACTCTGGTGAGCGGATACATCGCTTCGACGGCGCTATTGCCGAAAATTCCGCCCTTAGCTGCGGCAGCACGCTTCAGCCAGTCACCGTTGTAGAAAGCGCGGTCGCCGAAGAACGATCCCACATTCCATCCGTTGATGACTTTGCCTCCCGTTGCAATTTATTTGTCTACCGCGTCGTCGCCGGCCTTCATGCCGAGCAGAATGGCGGCCTTGTGTTCGGCAGATAGATCCTTGAACTCAAATTTTTTGCCTGGACCCACACCGATGCTGGCGAGCGTCGCGCGGATGGGAGCTTCTTCCGGACTTGGCGGAATATACTGCAGCGCAAAATCGAGCACCTGCCAAAAGTCCTTTTTGGCAATCTCTGCATCGGCTTTCATGTATTGGATCGCCGGAGCCGCGGCGGGCGCGGGCTGCTTTAAGAACGCGGAGAGTGGCTGCACTTTGTATCCCGCCTGAATTTTCACGACGTTCGGCATATCCGCCGCGTTGAATAGCTGCGTGCGAAAAATCACCGCCGAGAGCGGTGTGGTGGAGTGGAATACCTGCTTGATGCGCGCGGGCGTCTCGCCCTTCCAGTCAGGCCCGACGATCATGTAGTCGCCAGGGCCCGGGCCGGTAGTTCTGCTGCCCATATAGCCGTAGTTGAAAGTATTCGCGTCAGTGAGCTGCACGGAGTAGTAGCGCGGCTTGGGCACCGCGGGAAGAGAGATGACGGTGGGCTCGGCGCGCAGGTCTATTTCCATCAAGGAATAGGGAGTGTCGCTGTTTGGCGTGATGACCGCGGTGTCCTTGTACGTAAATACGCGCGCTTCGTTGGTGAGCTGCCCGACGGGCGCCTTGAATTGGGAGGAGGTCGTATCCACGAATAATTCATACGCTGAGGTGTAGTACATCACGATAGGCAGTCCAAAAATGAACCCGTCCTGTGCAATGGCCTTGGTCTCGGCGAGGCTCGGCACGGGAACACCATTGATGGCGTCCTGCTTCCCTGCTTGATTAATGGCATCGTTGTTCCCACCGCACCCAGCGAATATGAGGCACAAAGAAAGTGCGGACGCCGCAAGGCGCAATATTCTCTTCACAGTTTCCCCCGTGAAACTCCGGAGACAAGGCCGTAATCGTCGCAGATGGTAAGCCGCGATATCTGTGAGGGGTATTGTCAAAAGTGACAGAAGCGGAGTGTGTCGTGTCGCGGATCTCCCAACTCCTGATAAGTTAGCGGACATGTCCAGTACTAGCTTCACATGAACGGTTAGAGCGTTGATCGGGACTTGAGTTAGGTCGGAGTCTGCTTTTTACCCTTTTGAACGCAGCGCCAGTTCACACCCGCCCGGTTGATGCGTTTATGAGTCGTTCGCCCTGATAGGTGTCAGCTCCACGCAGACCAGACATCGCTATTGGGCCTGTTCGCGAGTTATTGCACAGCGATGTTGGAATTCTCGAAAAACGTCGACGTCATGGTGGCGGTGGGTGCAACATTCCCCGTCGCCGCAGGGGAAAATTTTAAGATGTTGTTTTCGTTGAGCACATAGATATTTCCAGCGCTATCCACCGTGAGGTTTCCGGGCGCGCTCAGCATGGTTGCAGAACCCGAGATCGTGCGCATCGGAGCGACATTTCCTGTGGAACCCGCGCTGAATTCCAGAATACTTGGCATCGCACCCCCGCTATTCCCGTTAGCTACGTACACATTCCCCGCGCTATCAACGGCAACACCTACTAGTTGATTGATCATGGTGTCGGAACCGGCAAGAGTGCTGGTGGGCGGCACAGTTCCAGTTGAGTTGGAGGCGAAGATGAGAATGGATCCGGGGCCGCTCAGGGCCACGGCCGCGACATAAATATTACGGGCAGAGTCGAGTGCGATCTGGCCCGGTGCGAGAGTAGCGTTGCCGGTCATGGTGATGACGTTCGTTGGCGCGACGTCGCCGCTGGCTGTGGGAGCGAAAACCGAGATTCCGGGGTTGATGAGACCACCCTTAAGGAGGTATGAAGAGACATAAAGGTTTCCGGAGCTATCCACAGCGAGCCCGCTGATCGTATTCTGAGTGAAGCCTTCCAGGCCGGTCGAATTGCCTGTTATCGTTCTGGTGGGATTTGCCATTCCGTTCGATCCGGCCGCATAGACCAGAATCGTCAACTCGCCTTGGGAGGCGGGAGTAGTGCCAGGCAATACACCGCCTACATACAGATTCCCCGTCGCATCCACAGCCAGTCCTTCGAAAGTGATGCCTGTTGGCCCTTTGACGGTGGAAGATGGCGAAACGCTTCCGTTGGAATCACTCGGAAACTGGATAATGCTCGGAACTGGCGGAGAAATAAGCGGGTCAGGGTTCACCGTCACATCAAGGCTGGGGCCCACGGGGCCACCCCCTCCACCGGTACCGCCGCCGCCCATGGTGCCACCGCCGCCGCAGCTGGAGGTGAGTATGAGTAAGGTAAGGCCAAGTAGAGAGCCGATGGTGACTTTGCAAGTGAGCATAAAATCTCCTTGACGATAAACCTCTGAAATGCGCTGTCCGGTTTCCGTTTGATAAGGTTCTTGGGTGGATTGCATCAGCTGTTCCACGGCTGAGAATCAACACAAATTACTGAATTGCTCGTTGGCAATTGGCTAATGCGTGGTAAGTCGCGTTATAGGACAACCGATTATCGGGCTCCGGTCCGGGACGTGAAGCCCAGTCTATGGGGCCCTGTAAATGGTTTCGTGGCTCGGCCACAAAGCTCCAACAAGTGCGCCACCCGCGAAACCGACGATTGCGAAGATTCCAGCTTCTCCGCCTCGTCCGATGGGATCAATACAGAAACTCTGCGCAGGAGTACATGATCGATATGCCGCTGCACCTATCCCGGCCCCGACACCCGCCCCAACCGCGCCGCCTATGGCCGCGTTGCGCAAACGATGCTTATTCGCCATGAGCTTGACGCTGCGAACGTCTTGCCTCGGGATGTTCTGCGCACCTGACTTCCCTTGTAGTGAGATTTCCCTGTCCGACACACTCAAAAACGTTCCGGAGTCCTTCTTCGACGTTTGAACTACTTGAATCTTCCGTCCCGCTTGCAGCGTGTTCAGGTTCTCCCATTGAGCTGAGACCACACAAGGCATTCCCAAAACGCAAGCCAAAATCCAGAATTGTCGCATCGTGATTTGACTCCTCCAATCACTGAGTCCTCGGCAGCGTCTAATCGGACTAGAGCTTGAGACCGCGAGGCTCGAATTGCTTGTTCGTATCGAAAGACAAACTAGACTCGCCGGCTCAACCGGGGATAGCACCGATACGTCAATCGTCCGGTTAATGCTGCCAGCTCAACCCGTCGATGCAACATCATCCAGCGCATTGACTCGACAACGCTTGCGCGGGAGAACCAACTGTTTGGCCGCACTCGGTCAAAACCCAGCCAGAGTAGCGTCAAAGTCGCCCTTTTCCCGACTTCATCCCTAATATTTGCCGTGACGTCGATCAAAGCCCGGACCAAAATCGAACAGCTCGAACAGGTCGCTGATTGCGGGGCCGTTGACGGGAACGTAGGGATTGTCGAATTCGGCTCGCGGGTTGGGTAAATTATCGCGGCTGCGTCGGGTCACTGTACCCAGATTCCAGTTCCGTTCGATAAACTTGAGAATGGAGACTTGATCCGAGTAGTCATGTGCGACGTGCCCAGCCCGTGTGAACGGCGATACGACAATCAGCGGGATGCGGGTGCCATCGCCGAAGAAGTCGAGCGGTTGCACGTAGCCGGAATCGTAATAGCCGCCGCCTTCGTCGAAGGTGATGAAGATGGCGGTGTCCTTCCACAGTGAAGGATTTGCCTGCACCGCATCGACGATCTTCATGGTAAAGCCTTCGAACAAGTCGAGTTTCGAGGTGGCAGGGTGGCCATCGACGAGTTCGCTGGGCTTGACGAATGAAACTGCTGGAAGCGAACCGCTGGCGATATCGGCGTAAAGATTTGCCGTGTCCTGAAGGTGCGCGGTGCGCACCGTAGGGTTCGTCATGATCGAAGTGTCGTACTGAAACGGATTGCAGATGCTGCAGTAGACGTCGATCGGGCTGAGAAAATACGGATCGACAACGTTCTCATTAAAATCGTCACCGTAATATTTCCAGGAAATGTTCTCGTCGATAAGTTCATCGCCAATGCTGCGCACAGACGAAGGCGGAATGGTGAAGGGAGTGTTTGCCGGGTTCGTATCAGTGAATGCGTTGTTGCCGTTGCTGAAATAGCCCGGATTGTAATTGTTCACCAGATAGTATTGACCGGGCTGGCAGTTTGGATCGACAGGTTTCGGAAGCGAACGCAGATATTTCAGAACCGGAGCAACGCCCGGTTGTGTCGGGTCCGAGCAGTTGCTGTAGGAACCACCACCAAACGCGGGAGCGCCGGGTGATCCGCCACCGAACCCGTCTTCTGTGTACCAGTTATTCGTGCCGGGCGCAGGATTCGGGTTTTCGATTTCGTCGACGATACCCTGGTTGATCGTTCCAGTCTCGACTTGTACGTTGTGCGGAGGAACAGCGGGATGGCCATTTCCGTCGCTGAACCAAGGCATATCGCCGTGGCCTAACATGAAGTGATTAATGCCGGTGCCGCCTTGAACCGGTTGATGGAAGTTGTCGCTCATCGCGTAGCTATCCGCGAGACTCTTGAAATATGGGACGTCACCCATTTGCATGTTGTAGAAACCCATAGCCGCGGGCCCTTCGTTCGTGGTGACAGCCGTAGGAGAGAATTCCGTGCTGAAGTTTGCGGGTTGTGCCAGGCCGTTTGTGCCGGAGCCCGATAAGCCCGCTCCGATATTTACACCCGCGCCGACGGTAACTTCGACCCACGGGAACAATTGGGCGTTGCAGCCCGACGGATTTTCACGGGTGGCGCGCGACGCACTGCAATCCAGCTGCTGCCACATTTGGTAAAAGCGGTGAACCGGGCTGGCAGAGTATGCGTCGTAGGGAATGCCCGGGGTCATCTGAAACGGACCGGCGGGTAAGGCGCTAGGATTTGCAAGTCGAGTGTCGGGCGTTCCGGGCTCAAGGCCCGTACCACCGGTTATCAGAAATTGGTAATAATCGGCTGGCAATCCGTTTTCGATCGCCTCTGCGGTCTCGACGTTTGGCAGGAAAGGAGTCGGAGGTCCGCCGGCCAGAGCGGTTGGAAGGAAGTTCTGCGGAAAGTGCGCCTTCGCAGGATTTAAAAGAAATGTATCGGGAGCTTGGTCTGTTGCCGCAAGTTGCTGTGCTTTCGAGAAATTACGGCCGGGCGTGCCGTCGGCATTGATGATCTCTTCGGAAAGAAGGTTCCACACAAATTCTCCACGCTTCGGCTGGTAGGTGGCGAAGACGTGATCGAAGCTGCGGTTTTCGCCGATGATGACGATGACGTGCTTGATCGGCGAAGTGCTGTGTTGTTCGCTTTTGTTCTCGTCTTGACCAGCGTGAATCGAGCTGGCGAGTGGACCGCCGATCGTGAATTGAAAGAGTGCCAGGCCTGTGACCCCAATTCGCACACAATGCAAAACACTTGAAGCAACGTGTTTATAGGACATCTCCCCTCCTGGTTTTCTATTCGAGATGAAATTCAAAGCGGCCTATCCCGGACTCCGGGATTTGAGAGAGCTTCGAGAGGAAGTGCCCAGAAAACTGTCCGCGCTTGGGCCGGATTTCTGGCACCGGAGCTGTTGCCGAACCGCAAACGCTTTGTTTGCCCTCGTGCTTGAACCACGAGTAAACCTCGCACCCCGTCTCTACATTGAGCTATGCAGTTCCATAACCATTCGCGGGATCGGGCATTCGTGAAACAGCGCGAAGCAATGTCCGCGTTGGCACCGCACGGGCGGCGCAACGTTGCACGATTTCTCTTAGCAATCGAGTTCTCTTATGAGTCGCGTTGAATTGATGTTGTCGTCAGCGGCAACCCGAGAATCTGTCGCTCGTCCGGAAGGACTGGGAAAAGGCCGTGTCAGTGTACGGTGCTATTTATCACCCTCCCGCTCAATCTTTGTGGCCTCGCTGGTGATCTGCGCGGCCGTCGGAGTCATTGTGGCAATTCCGGGACCTACGTACAGGGCTGCGACGACGGTCCGGATACCCCGCCCGTGATTTACAACTACGAACATCAGCACAATCTCCTGCGGAGGCGTCACGTCAGGAAAATGAATCGTGGCCGTACCTGTACAGTCTGAGTTCACCGAGTACGTACCATTTTCGCCGGTTCGAAAAGCATCCAGCGGTCCTGCGGGGGCACCACTTTTGACGACGAAATCCGTCTGGATGAGGCCGCCGCGACCGTCGAAGGTGGTTAAGGCGACGCCGTTTACCGGCCCTGGAGCCGGCCCGCCGGTAATTTGGCCCGAAATCGTGAAGCCGTAATCGCCATGGAGCGTTGCAAGCGAACATCCGTCATGCTTGTCGTCCTGGGCCTTGGCCGAAATGGGCAGGGCAAGTAGAAGCGCTGCAGCAGCGAAGGCCGCCTTCGCAAGAAGGGTTTTCACGTTGATTCTCCATTTACCGAAATCGAATTCGCGCGGAAATCGGAGGCGCTGATTCCTCGTGGATAGTGCGCGGATCATCGTCCGGAAAGGGCCTGGACGCAATGGAGAGAGCCTGAAGAATTACTGAAGAAATTATGAAGGACCTAACGTGTAACTTTTACTTACGCCTACCTCGCCCAGACTTATCGAGATAGAATAGCGCCACGAACCGTTGGCGGCCTGCATGCCCGTTGAGACCATCCATTTCGAGGACTTCGAGCTCGATCGCAGAGCCCACGAACTGCGTTGTGGCGGCAGCATTGTGCACTTGGAGCGCATTCCGTTCGACTTGTTGAATCTACTGGTGGAGCGGCGCGGAGAACTGGTGACGCGGAAGGAGATCCTTGAACAGATCTGGGGCAAGGATGTTTTCGTAGACGGAGACAACGGCATCAACACGGCGGTACGCAAGATACGCTTGGCACTAAAGGAAGATTCAGAGAATCCGCGATTTCTGCGGACGGTGCCAGGGAAGGGATACCGATTTGCTGCGGAACCTTTGGCGGAGAAAGCACGGGACGCAGCAGCGGATGGCGGAGCGGGATTGCCCGGAGCGCGGAATTTGCTGCTGCGAGAGCACTGGACGCCGTGGGTGGCGCTGGGGCTACTGGTCGTTATTGGTATGGCGGCCGTCTTTTTGGCGCTGAATGTACAGGGCTGGCGCGGCCGGCTCCTCGGACGAGCAAAGCCCAATATTCGAGCTGTGGCGGTCCTACCTTTTGCAAATCTTTCCGGCGACCCCGAACAGGAGTATTTTGCCGACGGGATGACTGAAGAGCTGATCACTGAGCTTGGTAAAATTAGTACCCTACATGTGATTTCGCGCCAGTCCGTAATGCAATACAAGGGCAGTACGAAGCCGCTGCAAGAGATTGCTCGGGAACTTAATGTGGATGCTGTTTTGGAAGGTTCGGTCGAGCGTTCCGGCGATCGCGTCCGCGTTGTCGTCCACCTAGACCAGGTTGCTCCCGAGAGTCAGCTGTGGACCAACCAATACAACCGAGACATCCACGACGTGCTGCGGCTGCAGGATGAGATTGCGCGCACGGTCACGGATGAAATCCAAGTCAAACTGAAACCGCACGAGTATGCTCGTCTGGCGAGTTCCCGCCCGGTAGATCCGGACGCTCAGGATGATTACTTCCGGGGCTTGCATGTCCGAAATGAATGGTCCGTCACTACAAACCACTACCGCGAGCAGGACCTTCTCGGAGCAATTAGTTACTTCAGGCTGGCCATTGAGAAAGACCCGAAATATGGGCCGGCATATGCCGCGATGGCAGATGCCTATATCGAGCTCGGTAATCCTTGGAGTGGGAGCCGCGCTTCTAAAGAAACGCTGCCGCTGGCCAAGGCGGCGGCCACCAGGGCGGTGGAACTTGACCCCGCACTCGGGGAGGCTCATTTCGTGCTCGCCGAGACAATAGAACTCGACGACTGGAATTGGTCTGAAGCCGAGGGGCAGTACAAACTCGCCATTGAGCTAAGTCCCAACTACGCGCCTGCGCATGAGCAGTATGGACGTTTTCTGCAGGCCTTAGGACGAAACGACGAAGCCATGAAGCAAGTGGCCTACGCGGCCGAATTGAACCCGATGGACCTTCGGATACGGGAAGTGCTGGGACTTGTAACCCTTGCATCGCGCCAATACGACTCCGCGATTGCGCTGTTCAAGGAGCTAAACGCTTCTCATCCCAGTCTAGGTGATTTCGGCTTGGGTTGGTGCTACCGGGAAAAGAAAATGTATCCAGAAGCTATTGCCGCACTAGAGCGTGAAGTGGATAGGAGGCGGGACCCAGTTCCACTTGCCAACCTGGCCTCTGTCTACGGGCTTGCGGGGAGGAAGCTTGAAGCTGCGAAGCTGATCGAAGAGTTGAAGGAAAGATCGCGGGAGCACTATGTTTCCGACGCTGTATTTGTTGAGGCATACATTGGCCTAGGCGAAAAGGATGAAGCAATGGCACGGCTAGAACGCGCTTTCGAAGAGCACGATCAGTGGATGGTTGACATTAAGTCCTATCTAGCCTGGGATGCTTTGCGTTCCGACCCACGCTTTCAGTCCCTGGTTCGCCGCATGAACTTCCCGCCATAGTTGCGCATATTAAAACATTTTCTGAATGGGTGGGACAGTTCAAGCAACGCAAGAATTCAGCGGTTCTGGATGAGCGGTCGGTTACACGGAAGTTATCGGGAAAGTCCCCGTTCCATTTGCTACGTGTGATTTCCTGCTTGTGTTTTCGTTTTTCAATGTACCAGCCCCGACTCGAGTGACAATGTGGGCGTGTTTACGCTGGTGTTTTTTCCTCCCAGGGAAGGACTGGCCCTGATTTCTTGTGGTACGGGCTGGTCGCATCGTTTTTGCTCGGTTGACCCCTCTCTCGCGTTCTTCTCAGCCATTTCGCAGTAACCGTCATCCATGCAAGAGCAACAGGCCGCGCGCTAGGAGCGTATTTTCCTATCAGAACAAAGCAATGGAAAGCAGTTGAGTTTCGCCCGACTGACAGGGGATTCAAATGTGGATCCGCTAACTCCTGGTTAGCCGCACGACTTAGCAGGCACTAAACGTCGCCACCCGTTCGTGATCTCACCTGGGCCAACTGCACCCGCAAATTCGTTGTGTCGGCGTCAGGCGAAGCGTACGATTGCGCGAACTCGATGGTCCCAATCGGACAATTCAAATGAAGTGCTCCTCTTGTGCGCATGAGTTGCCCGATGGAGCGGCGTTTTGCCCGGCGTGCGCCACGCCTGTGGACTTCAGCTCCACTCCCACGGTGACGCGCGTGGAGTCACCCGCCGCTCGCGCCATTCGCGCTGGGAGGAATGATCGCTCCGACGACGCGGCATGCGCGGCACCGTCCCCGCCGCGCGGCGAACCCGGCGCGCAGCGCACTCCTTCGCATCTCTCCAATTCCGGATTCGAGGCTCGCTACGTTCCGGGTACCACGCTGGCGGACCGCTACCGCATCGTTTCGCCGCTCGGCAAGGGTGGCATGGGCGAAGTCTATCGCGCCGAAGATTTGAAGCTCGGCCAGACGGTCGCGCTGAAATTTCTGCCGCAATCTCTCGCTCGCAACGAAGAGGCTCTGGCGCGGTTCACCCGCGAAGTCCGCCTGGCGCGCCAGGTTTCCCATCCCAACGTCTGCCGCGTGTTTGACATCGGGGAGACCGACGGCCAGACCTTCCTCACCATGGAATTCGTGGATGGCGAAGACATCGCCTCCCTGATGCGCCGCATCGGGCGTCTCCCAGCCGACAAGGCCCTCGAGATTGCGCGGCAAGTCTGCGCTGGCCTCGCCGCTGCGCACGAACACGGCATCATCCATCGCGATCTGAAGCCCGCCAACATCATGCTCGATGGCCGCGGCCGCGCGCGCATCACCGATTTCGGCCTGGCGGGACTCTCTTCGGAAATGAAGGGCGAAGACGCGCGCGCCGGCACCCCGGCGTACATGTCGCCCGAGCAATTCTCGGGCGGCGAAATCACCGCCAAGAGCGACCTGTATTCGCTGGGCCTAGTGATGTACGAAATTTTCACCGGCAAGAAACCATAGGAAGCCGCAACCTACGACGAGATGGCGCGCCTCCGCGAAAAAAGCGCGCCGACGGCGCCATCCACGCACCTGAAGGACATTGACCCGCTCGTCGAGCGCGTGATGCTGCGCTGCCTGGAAAAAAATCCTGATAAGCGCCCGGCGTTCGCCTTGCAGGTTTCTGCCGCGCTGCCCGGCGGCGATCCCCTCGCTGCAGCTCTCGCAGCGGGAGAAACGCCATCCCCCGAGATGGTCGCGGCCGCGGGCGAGAAAATAGGACTGCGTCCGGCAATTGCGTGGGGCTGCTTGCTCGCGGTCGTTCTCGGACTTGCTGCGGCGGCAGTTCTTTCCCAGAAAATGCAATTGCCGAATCTTGTCCCGTTGCCGAGTTCCCCCGAAGCACTGGCTGCGCGAGCGCGTGACTTGGCCCGCGATTTTGGTTACGCAGCCATTCCGGTGGACACGGCTTACGTATTCGATTGGGACTCGGATTATTTTGACTACATCACGAAACATGGCCCCGGCCTGACGCGCTGGAACTATCTTTCGTCGGGCGTCCCTCCATCCGTTGTATTTTGGTACCGGGAGAGTCCGCAATTCATGGCTACTACCGACTCGTCAACTCCCGATCCCCTGTTAGGTCGGGACGATCCCCCAAATTCGATTTCAGGGATGTGCCGCATAGTTCTCGACCCGCAGGGACATCTGGTGAAATTGGAGGCAGTGCCGCCCCAACTCGATACTTCGACAGAAACGGCCATCCCGCCGAATTGGAGGATTCTGTTTGCGGCGGCAGGGCTGGATCCGGGCGCGTTCAAAGATGCGCTGCCACAATGGACGCCACTTGCGGCGACCGACGCGCGAGCCGCCTGGGAAGGAACCTGGCCGGGGCATCCGGAACTGGCGTTGCGCGTGGAAGCGGCCGCGTATCGTGGGAAGCCGGTATATTTCAATCTCGTATCCCCGTGGACCAAACCGGATCGCACACCGCAAGACCAAACAAGCACGAGCGAAACGATCATAAACGTCATCTCTCTTGTAATGTTTTTCTCGATCGTCCTGGTAGGAATCGTGATGGCGCGGAGCAACGTTCAGTCCGGACGAAGCGACCGTCGCGGGGCCGCCCGACTTGCTTTGCTGGCGTTCCTTTTGATCTGGGCCTCTGTTTTTTTGAGGGCCCATCATATTCCGACGCTATCCGAATTCGTGATTTTCTTGATGGCCACCCAGTGCGCGCTGATCTACGGAGCATTTTCTTGGCTGCTGTACGTTGCTCTCGAACCCCACGTCCGCAGGCGATGGCCGAGTTCGCTAATTTCATGGAGCCGCTTGCTAGCAGGGCAGCTGTGGGATCCAGTCGTGGGCCGCGATGTGCTGGTTGGGATCCTCGCCGGAGTTCTCTATGCGGTCCAGACTGATGCTGCGCTGCTGATTCCGGGCTGGATGGGAATGCCCGCGCTCCCGCCGTCTTCCGACTTGGCGTATAGCAGATTTGACGGAATCCGTCTCACCATCGGCTCGCTCCTCGGCTCCTTCACCGCTGGCGTTGCTCTCTCTTTCGCCATTTTCATTGTCTTCTTTCTTGTCCGGCTGCTGCTGCGCAAGGGATGGCTAGCGGCCCTAATGTCAATCTCGCTTTTTTCCCTCCTGGGGCTGATCGGCGATCACCCGGTACTCGGCATCGCAGAGGGCGCGCTCTTTTGCAGTCTTATCGTGATCCTTCTGCTTCGCTTTGGGCCCCTCGCACTTGCCGTGGCGTTGTGGACGAATACCACTTTGCAGTTGACCCCTCTGACCACGCATCTTTCGGCTTGGTACGCGGAACCTACATTTTTCGTGTTCTTCGTTTTCCTGGCTGTCGCCATTTTCGGGTTTTATACTTCGACAGTCGGCAAACCTCGCCTTGGAGGCTTTTCGCTCGAAACCTGATATGCGATTGCGTCTGTCCAGACAGATCTGTTCATAAACTCCGGCGAATTACGTCTGAGAAGGACATCAGATGCGTGATTAGCGCGGTTACCGGTAACCGACTCTTAGTTTCCGGCTCAACCGGCCGCCGCGAGAGATCGTGGCGTCCCTTTTTTTTGCTTACACCGTGATCCCTGGGTTCAGACTGCTTCTTGTTCGCTCATCCATCGTTGCGGGCTTGGGGAATAAATACCGGGCGACTCCCAAACCACGACACTCCCGATCATGAATAACAGCCCTACCCGTCTTGGGCTTTTCCATCGCGGAAATCGAACGGATCGTCAAACCTACTCTCTTGCTGGCTTTTCTAGTCTTTGACATAGCATTTACCTCCAGCTTACCTTTGGTTGTGGATTAGACAGTACTTACAGTGGTTGGCTTGTACTGTCTAGCCCAAGATGCTGGCTTAAGTGTAGCAGCAGATAAGCTTTAGCGTGTTATTCAGTACTTGAGAGGGAATTCAGGCATGTGTCCTGGAAACAAAAAACCGCTCGCGCGAGTCAGTAAAACGCGCGCAAATCCGGCATATGCGGCAATTCCACGTCGAGAGCCCGGCCGTAATCTCCCATCGTCAACTTGATCATCTCCGCCGGCCCCACATCGCGCACGGTCCAGGTCGTCGTCGGCATTACGCGCGACGCCACAAATAAATCCCCGCTCTCAAAATCCGGCCCCTTCGCCTGCAAATCCGAAGGAAACACGTAGTAAGCGACCTTCCCCTTGATGTCGAGCGCCAGATATCGCCGCCCCAGCTGCACCAGCACGAGGTTCGTCTGTTTTTTCTTTTCGGTTTGATACACATTCCACGCAAGCGGCGTCTTATTCTCAAGCTTCAACTGCGCGCGCCCCACCGATTTCCACAAATACCGCTCGCTGTCGCCGGCCCCAGCGCTAGCGACAAACGCGATCGCGCAAACCATCACGACAATCCGCAACGCCGCGCGACTGAACGCATAGAAATCGCACCGTCGCGAAAACTCCCGGCGGGCCGACGCTCCCAGCAAACTCATTCCCATTTCACTCGCACTTGTTTCGCCGAAATCACCACGAATCCCTTGGCCCGTCCGTGCTCCACCACATCGCGCAAAATCGACACATCCTGCTCGCAATATTCCGCCACGCGATCTTTTTGCCCGGCGCGCCACCATTTCACCGCGTCCAGTCCGTCACCACTCTTCGCAGTCCCCAGCGTATCCTTGGCCAATTGGTCGAGCTTCACGCGATGCCCCAACTGCTTGTGCAGCAATTCGTGAATATCCAGCGACCGCTTGCGCAATCCTTCTACAGGCGCGTAAGCCCGCAGCACCTCGATATCAAACCGATTGCCGTTGAACGTAATCACATGCGTAAACTGCTCCAGCTCCGTGATCAATTTCAGCGCATCCGCTTCATACCATCGCCGGAACGCATTCTCCTTATCCCATGTGACCGCCACCGCCAGCCCAAATGCGCGAATGTTCCCCCAACCTCCATCCACTTCGGTCGAAAGCCGCAGCGTCTCAATGTCCAAATAAATTTCGCGATCGAATAGTCCAGCCAGGTAAGTGTCCTCTCGAGGTCTTGAACTTGTAGCGGCCAGCTTCAGCTGGGCGCCCGTGCTTAGATTCTGTGGCAGTATCCGCCGATGCGACCGCGCTAATACAGGCTCGACTCGCGCTTCCGCCCCGTGTAATCAATGTAAACAATCTTGAGATCCGTATAAAAATCGATCGCCGCATGTCCTACTTCCCGCGGCCCCACGCTGCTATCCTTCGCTCCGCCAAACGGCACATGCGCCTCTCCGCCCACAGTCGGCGAATTCACATGTGTCATCCCCGTCTCAATCTTTTCCACAAACTCAAAAATCTTGTTCGAGTCCGTCGAATAGATGGAACTGGAGAGCCCATACCGCACCGAGTTCGCCACTTGCAACGCTTCCTCAAACCCCTTCACGCGAATCACGCTCAGCACCGGCCCAAAAATCTCTTCTTGTGCTAGCCGGCTGTCCCAAGCGACGTGATCGAATACAGTAGGGGCCACAAACCAGCCCTTGTCGTAACGTGCCCCCGTCAACTGCTCGCCGCCGCACAAAAGTTTCCCTTCGCCCTTGCCAATTTCAATATATTTCAGCACCGTGCTGAACTGGCTCTCATCCACCGACGGCCCCATGTCCGTCCCCGCCTCCAGTCCATCGCCCACGACATATTTCTTCGCGCGCGCCGTCAGCATCTCGACAAACTCATCCGCCACGCTCTCCTCAATCACCACGCGGCTCGTTGCCGTGCAGCGCTGCCCCGTCGAAGCAAACGCGCCAGACAGCACCGACTCCATCGCCAGTTGCAAATCCGCGTCCGCCAGCACCACCACGGGATTCTTTCCGCCCATCTCGCACTGAATTTTCTTCAAATGCGCCGCGCCCGCAGCGTACAGTGCGCAACCCACTTCATTCGATCCGGTAAACGACAGCCCGTGCACATGTGGATTTTGCACCAGCTCGTCGCCCGTCTCGCGCCCCGACCCCATCACCAAATTCAACACGCCCGCCGGCAATCCTGCCTGCTCGAAAATCTCCACAATCTTCACCGCCGTTAGCGGCGTCAAAGTTGCCGGTTTGAACACCACCGTGTTCCCGCACACCAACGCCGGCGCGATTTTCCACACCGGAATCGCCACCGGAAAATTCCAAGGAGTGATAGCGCCCACCACTCCCAGCGGCTGTCGTATTGTGTAAGAGAAATTCTTGGGCAGCTCGCTCGTCAGCGTTTCGCCATTCAACCGCCGGGCCTCGCCCGCCATAAATTCCAGAATATTAATCGCTCGCTGCACTTCGCCCAGTGAATCCTTCAGCGCCTTTCCTTCCTCGCGCGTCAGTAGCCGCGCTAGCGCTTCCTTCTGTTCCTGCAGGATCCGCGTAGCCGCGAAAAGTATCTTGCCGCGGTTCGGCGCCGGCGTCTCGCGCCAAGCAGGGAAGGCCGCCTTCGCCGCCACAATCGCTTCTTTCATCTCCTGCCGCGTCGAAAGCGGAATGCGCGCCACCACCTCGTCAGTGTTCGCAGGGTTCCGCCGCTCCACAATCTTCGTGGACTTCGACTCCACCCACTCCCCATTTACGTAATTCCTGCAAAGTAAACCTGTCGTCGTTGCCGTCGCCATTACACTCTCCGCATGTTCTGACCCTTCAACGTACATGCCAAGCGATCAAAAGAAACAACACCAACATAAGCACGAGAACAATATTCGCGAGACGAAACCAATCGGGCGAGCCTGGCTCCAGATTACTTGTCGCCAGCCGCTGTTCCGCTTCCATTACTTGCTCGACGATGTCCAAGGAATCAGGGTCGCGAGCAGCCCGAATCTTTGTCTTCATACTTTCAGCCAAGACATAACGCTACTGACCTCAGAGTCGAACCTCGCCAAATGATTTATCCAGCAGCCGTATCCCCTCATCCACATCCGCCTTCGAAATATTCATCGGCGGCGCCATGCGAATCACATTCCCATACATCCCGCCCTTGCCCACCAGCAAACCATTCGCGCGTGTGCGTTCCAGAATCTGATTCGTCTCCTGCGGCGCAGGCTCCTTCGTCTGACAGTCCTTCACCAGCTCCATCGCCTGCATCATCCCCATCCCGCGCACGTCGCCAATCAAGGGATACTTATGCTGCAGCTCTTCCAGCTTCTTCCGGAAGTATCCGCCCACCACAAAAGTATTCTCCCGCAGATTTTCTTCCTCGATCACTTCAATCACCGCCCGGGCCGCCACGGACGTCACAGGATTTCCGCCAAACGTCGCGATGTTCAATCCCTGAAACTTGTCCGCCAGCTCCGCACTAGCGATCGTCAAACCAACCGGAACGCCATTGGCCATGCTCTTCGCCGACGTAATAATGTCCGGCGTCACTTCCCATTGCTCGATCCCCCACCATTTCTTCCCCGTGCGCCCCCAACCAGTCTGCACTTCGTCCGAAATATATTGCCCGCCGTAATTTTTCACGATGCGATACACAATCTTGAAATATTCTGGCGGCGGCGTGATAAATCCGCCCACGCCCTGTATCGGCTCGGCAATAAACGCCGCAATGGACCCGCTGGTGGTCGTCTGAATCACGCTCTCCACGTCATTCGCGCAAGCCACGTTGCACGACGGGTAAGTCAAATGCAGCGGGCAGCGATAACAATAAGGATTCACCGCGTGCGAAATCCCCACGCTTATCACTCCGCCCTTGCGCCACGCCGATTGCGCCGTCACCGACTTCGCCAGCGCAGACCCGCCCGAATAAGCGTGACGCAGCGCCACAATGTCATAGCTCGGCGATGCCATCCGTGAAAGCATGATCGCTGCTTCGTTCGCCTCGGTACCCGAACTCGTGAAAAAACTCTTCTGCAATTTCCCCGGCGTAATCTCCGCCAGCTTTTCCGCCAACGCCACCACCGCTTCATTCGGAAATAGCGTCGAAGTATGCTGCAGCTTGTCCACCTGCGCCTTGATCTTCTCCGTCACCTTGGGATTGCAGTGGCCCACGCCGATCGTGACAATCCCGCCGAAGAAATCGAGATACTTGTTCCCCTCGATGTCCCACAGGTACTGCATCGAAGCGTGGTCCGCCACCAAAGGATGCTGGTAGTAATTCGTCACCGACGGCCAAATAAACTCCTTATGTTTCCGCGCCACCTCTTCACTCCGCGTCATCACCACTTTCGGCGTAGTAGTCATCTCGGTTGGCCTCTTCCTTTGTCTTCCATTTTCCTTTGCATTCAGTCCGCTGCGTCTGCTGATTTCGCGCCAGCACGCGTCCGCGTAATCTCCCCATACGATTCCGGCCGACGATCGCGGTAGAACTGCCAAGTCTGCCGCACTTTATCCATTTCTTCCAAATCCAAATCCGCGACGAGCACCTCGTCTTTATCTCTGCTAGCCTGCGCGACTATCTTCCCGCGTGGGTTGCAGAAATAACTCTTACCGTAAAATTCGCCAATATTCCAAGGCGCTTCTTTCCCCAAGCGATTGATCGCCCCCACAAAATATCCGTTAGCCACCGCATGCGCCGGCTGCTCAAGCTCCCAAAGATACTCGCTCAGACCTGCCACCGTAGCCGAAGGATTGAACACAATCTCCGCACCATTCAAACCGAGCACGCGAGCTCCCTCGGGAAAATGCCGGTCGTAGCAGATATAAACCCCGATCCGCGCGAATTTCGTCTGGAACGTCAGATAACCCGTATTCCCCGGCGTGAAATAAAATTTCTCCCAAAACCCCGGCGCGACCTGTGGAATATGATGCTTGCGATATTTCCCCAAATATTTCCCGTCAGCGTCAATCACGGCCGCAGTGTTGTAAAAAAGTCCCGTCATCTCGCGCTCATACACCGGCACCACCATCGCCATCGAATATTTCTTGGCCAACTTCTGCATCCGCTCCACAGTTGGCCCGTCCGGCACCGGTTCCGTCATCTCATACCAGCGCGCCTGCTGCTCCGCGCAAAAATAAGGCCCATTAAAAAGCTCCTGCAAACACAAAATCTGCGTCTTTTGCTTCGCCGCCTGCTGGATGAGCTTCTCGTGCTTCGCCACCATCTTCTTGGAAATGTCGCGTATCGAATATTTTTCCGGCGACCACTCGCAATGTACCTGAATCAAACCACAACGTACGATACGAGACATCTAATTCCTCCCGCACGCTGCAAATCGCGCAGTTCGTCTGCGAAGTTTACTCTGCGCCGCGAAAAGCGGCAAGCGAACCGCGCGGCTGCAGGGTTACGGGAGCTCGCTCCAAGTTTTCTTTCCACGTCGGCTCCTGTTCGCGTAGATTCGTCAAATGCGCCCGGAGCGTCATTCCTCCTTTCCGATCTTCTTGGCATTCTTCAGCGCTGCAACATTGAGCTCCTGCACTGCCACCCGCCCCGGTCCAAAGCTCGTCGAGGCCGACGGCGTCACTTACACCGCATGCGGCGGCGCGCTTTGGTTCAAGGATAGCAGAGAGCCGAGAGACGATGAGCCGCCCACGTCGAGGTCGTATACAAAGACGCGCACGGCACGAAACACCAGCTCACGAGGGTGGGGACGCTCAAAATTGCCGACCTGCCAGACAACATAGCCGCCTATTCAAACCCTAAATAGCGCGTCTCAGAATTCGCACACGATTCACCCCTACTACCCGTATAATCCCGCGGACAACCTCGATGCAGCGAATATTCAAGAAACTCTTCCGTGGCCTCGGCCGCATTTTTCCAGACTGCATCACCCTCAGCCAAGCTATCGCCTTCAACATGTTCCTAGCCTTTTTCCCCATGCTGCTTCTAGCCCTCGGCGTGATCAGCAGCACCGCCTCGTTCCACGGCGCACTGCACGAAGTCCCGGAACGCCTCAAGCTGATCCTTCCGCCCGGCAGCGACGACGTCGTCACACAATATTTCGTGCGCAAAGGCACGCACCCCTGGAAATGGTTCCTGCTCGGATTGGGCGGCACTCTTCTGGCTGGCTCGCAAGTCATGGTCGGCTTCATCGAAGGCTTCCGCCTCATCGAAGGCGATCCGCTCCGCGCAGGTTACTGGCGCGTCCATCTCCGCGCGCTCCTTCTGCTGCTGCTGACGATCGTCCCCACGGTCGTCGTCGTCATCCTCACCGTTTTCGGCAAACAAGCTCGCGCCTGGCTCGTCCGCCAATACGGCCAGCCTCTCCTGATTCACGAAGTGGAGATCGTATTCCAGGCAGTCGTCGTATTCGTCCTGTCAATGTTCGCTCTCGTGATCCTCTACCGCATCGGTCGCCCCGGCCATCGCGGATTCATGGCCCTGTTTCCTGGCGCCATCGTCTCGACAGTCCTTTGGTGGGTCGTTGACGTACTCTTCGGCGTTTACGTCCGCAAGATGCCCTACGACGTAGTCTATGGCGGCCTCGCAGCCGCGATTGGCTTGCTCCTCTGGATGTACTTGACCGCCGTAGTCGTGCTGATCGGCGCAGCCTATAACGCCGAATCGTACCAGTCCGCCGAGTCCCTCAAGCGCTTAAGCGGCGCGCTGATCGGCTGAGCTCCATCGGCAGCTTCCTCTCACCGATGTTCCGCTGCTTATTGACGACTAGGTGCCTACGCGCAACTTTTGGCCCATCCCAGGGTTAAACTGGGTGCAAGCAACGAAACCCATTGGTCTTTCTCAGCGCACCGTGCGCTCCGAGGCAGCTGCAGTGCACCGAAAACGCATCCATCAGACCAGCAACCGCCTCGACGCTCTCGGCGCCGTCATCCTCGGAGCCACACTGGCCGTCGGTTTTGCCCTTGCCGTCCCGCATGCCAGCGCCTCAAACGAAGATCAATCCGCCGCACAGTCCACCATGAATTCCAGCGCCGCCCCCGATCACGTCGCGCTAGATAAAAAATTCAAAGGGAAACTCCCCATCACGGAACTCACCGAAGACGAAGCCATCCTGCACGCCATGAATCGCCTAGCCTACGGCCCCCGCCCCGGTGACGTTGACCAAGTCCGCCAAATGGGCCTGGAAAAATGGGTCGAGCAGCAGCTGCACCCCGAAACAATCAATGACGCGGAGCTGAATCTGCGACTGGAGCGCTATCCCACGATCACGATGTCCTCCAAGCGCCTGCTCGAAGAATTTCCGCGCCCCGATCAGAACGCCAAGCAACAGGGCCTCACCAAAGAACAAGCCAAGCAACTCTACGAAGACCAACTGAAATCCAAGCAGCAAACCGCCGAGTCGCAAATTATCGTCACCGGCAACGACAATCTCGACAAAGCGCAGCAGCAATTAGCCAAGCTGCAAGGCCCCAATCGCATCATCACCGAACTTTCAATGGCCAAGGTTGACCGCGCCGTTTACAGCAATCGCCAGCTCCAGGCCGTGATGGAAGATTTCTGGTTCAATCATTTCAATGTCTTCGCCAACAAGGGCGACGATAAGTGGCTGCTCACCGCATACGAGCGTGACACCATCCGCCCGCACGCCATGGGCAAATTTCAAGACTTGCTTCTGGCCACCGCGAAAAGTCCCGCCATGCTTTTCTTCCTCGATAATTATTTGAGTGCCGATCCCGCTGCCGTCGCCCGCCAGGAGGCGCTGAAAAATTTCCGTCGCGCCCGCTATCAAGGCGCATTCGCCGGCGGCTCCATGCCCACTCCCGGCACATTTCCAGGACCAGCCACCAGCGGTCCTCCTGCCGCGAATGGCGTAGCCGCATCCAAGAAGCCCGAGCGCGGCCTCAATGAAAATTACGGCAGGGAAGTGATGGAGCTTCACACCGTCGGAGTGGACGCCGGATACACCCAGCAGGACGTGATTCAGATGGCCGAGTGCCTCACTGGCTGGACCATTCACGAGCCGCGCCGCGATCCCGAATTCTTTTTCGACGAAAAAATCCACGGTCAAGGCAAGAAAGTCGTGATGGGCCGCACCTTTAATTACGGCAGTGAAAAGGACGGCGAAGAAGCTCTGAAAATGCTCGCGAGCAAGCCCGCCACCGCACATTTCATTTCCCTCGAGCTCGCGCGCCACTTTGTTTCCGACAATCCTCCCGCGTCGCTAGTTGACCGAATGGCAAAAAGCTTCACCGCGAGCAACAGCGACATCCGCAGCGTGCTGCGCACCATGATTTATTCGCCCGAGTTTTGGTCCAAGGAAGCCTACCGCTCGAAAGTGAAGACACCCTTCGAACTTGTCGCCAGCACTTCCCGCGCTCTGAACGCCGAGTCCACCATCACTCTGCCACTGTCGCAATGGGTCGCGCGCATGGGCGAGCCGCTCTACCTCTGCCAGCCTCCCACGGGATATTCCGATAAAGCCGAAACCTGGGTGAACACCGGCGCGCTCCTGAATCGCTTGAATTTCGCGCTCGCGTTCGCCGGAGACAAAATGGGCGGCGCCACGGTTGATCTGAATCCCATGCTCGGCGAAGAGGCCTCCAAAGATCCCAGCGCTGCCCTCGCACGCTCGATTCAAGTTTTTCTGGATGGTCAGATCGCGCCATCCACGCAGGCAACGCTCGAAGCGCGCCTGAAAGATCCGCAAATCCTCCAAGCGCGTCTCGATGATCCAGTGAAGCAAGTAAACGAAGGCCTGATAGTAGGCCTGGTCCTAGGTACCCCAGAATTTCAGCGCCGCTAGCGGCTACGGATTACAGGAGCCCAACAATGACAATCTCCCGACGCTACTTCCTAAAAAACGGCGGCGTCGCCATGCTCGGCATGGCCGCACTACCCTCGTTTTTACAACGCGCCGTTATCGGCACCCCCGCCGCCAACCAAAAGAAAATGGTCGTTCTCTTCCAACGCGGTGCCATGGACGGCCTCAACGTAGTCGTCCCGTTCGGCGAACCAAATTACTACCGCATGCGCCCCACCATCGCGATCCCTCAACCGCGCCAAGGCGGCACCGAAGCCGCTCTGGATCTTGACGGTTTCTTCGGTCTCCATCCCAGCCTCGCGCCCATGCTTCCACTTTTTCACGACGGACAGCTAGCCATCGTCCAAGCCGTAGGCTCGCCCGATCCCACGCGTTCCCACTTCGACGCGCAGGATTTTATGGAGTCCGGCACTCCGGGCCGGAAAGCCACCGACGACGGCTGGCTCAATCGCGCCCTGCAAACCATGCCCGAAGAAAAATCGTCGCCATTTCGCGCCGTAGCCTTCGGTCCGTATCTTCCGCGCACCTTGCAAGGCAGCGCGCCCGCGGTCGCCATCCCCGACCTGAAACAATTCAAAATGAACGGCCCACAGCAAACCACCGAAGGCGGCTTCGAAGCGATGTACGCGCAAACCCTGGATCACGCGCTGCGCGGCGTAGCGACCGAAACTTTCGAAGCCATCGACCAGCTCAAAAAAATAAATCCCGACACCTATCAACCAGAAAATGGCGCGCAATATCCGAAAAATCGTTTCGGCCAAAGCCTCCAGGAAATCGCGGAGCTGTTCAAAGCCGATGTCGGCCTCGAAGTCGCCTTCCTCGATAGCGGCGGCTGGGATCATCACGTCAATGAAGGCGGCGTGCAGGGCCAGCTATCGAATCTGCTGCGCGATCTGGGGCAGGGAGTGGCCGCGTTCGATCAAGACATGGGCGACCGCATGGGCGACGTAGTCTTCGTCAGCATGTCCGAATTCGGCCGCACCGCGCACGAAAATGGCAACCGCGGCACCGACCACGGCCACGCCAACTGCATGTTCGTAATGGGTGGCGACATCAAAGGCGGCAGGGTTTACACGCGTTGGCCCGGGCTAAGCGAAGGCCAGCTAAACCAAGGCCGCGACCTAGCCGTCACGACGGACTATCGCAGCGTCCTGGGCGAAATCATCAACAAACACCTAGGCGACCGCGACCTGTCCACAATCTTCCCAGGTTTCGCCAACGACCCCCGCCAATTCCTGGGCCTCGTCAAAGCTTGATAGTCAGCGGACTGCTGAGCCTGATGGGGGAGGACCGCAAGAAAAGCCGCTTTGCGAGTCCCGGCTTTCAATAATTCTCACTTTCATCTCCTTACGCGTCGACCGTGTTAAATTTCATTTCTGCACACACGGGAATCTGCAGGGCTGCACCCTGGTTCCGAAACGGCTTAAGCTTGGACGTATGCCACAAATCGCCCCAGACTCCGCAGCCACGGTTCAACCGGAGCTAAATTCCGGCGAAAACGTTTTGTGGGCTGGACAGCCAGACACGTCCGTCATCTTTCACAAGGAAGACGCGTCGCTCGTTCCATTCAACCTTCTTTGGGGTGGTTTTGCCATTTTCTGGGAAGGAAGTGTTGCGGGAATCTGGGGAGTACATTCCAGTCATCAGTGGACGTTTGGAATGCTGTGGGGCGTTCCATTTGTCCTGATCGGGCAATACCTAATTCGGGGACGGTTCTGGTATGCAGCTTGGCTGAAAGGGCGCACCCACTACGCGGTGACGAACCGCCGTGTCATCGTGGTTCAGGAGAGTTGGAAACGGCAAATGGCTGCAGCCTACCTTGTTTCACTGCAGTCTCTTATCAAAGAAGGCGGTTCCAGCGGAATTGGTATTTTGCGTTTCGGTGAATCGCAACCGATCTGGTCAAACAATCGGGGATGGGGCCGAAGGAATGGGTTGACCATTGGGTCCGTGCCGACGTTCGTCCATAGCGACGACGTGGATTTCGTTTATCGGCTAGTTTCGGATCTTCCAGAGAAAGCACGGACGGCCAAGCAATCCGCGTGAGCTCCCGCCAACGTCCACTCGAGCTCCGCGCTACTCCGACCCCTTAATCCGCATGCCGTAAAACGACCGATAAACAAAGAAGAACGAGACCAAAAAGAACGCCGCAGCCAAAATATGCGTCAAATTCCCGCCAGTATCAGCCGTCAACTGCACAGCCAATTCCACAGCCAGCAATCCAAATAAAGTAGTGAACTTAATCACCGGATTCAGCGCAACCGACGAAGTATCCTTGAACGGGTCGCCCACAGTGTCTCCGACCACCGTCGCATCATGCAGTGGCGTCCCCTTCTGCTTCATCTCCACTTCCACAATCTTCTTCGCGTTGTCCCAGGCTCCGCCCGCATTCGCCATGAAAATCGCCTGATACAATCCAAAAATCGCTATCGAAATCAAATATCCGATGAAAAAGAAAGGTTCAACGAACGCGAACGAAAGCGTGCCAAAGAAAACCGCGATGAAAATATTCAGCATGCCCTTCTGCGCGTACTTCGTGCAGATGGCCACCACCTTTTTGCTGTCTTCCACCGAGGCTTTCTCCACGCCCTCCAGCTTGATATTCGCCTTGATGAATTCCACCGCGCGATAAGCCCCGGTCGTAACCGCCTGCGTCGAAGCCCCCGTAAACCAATAAATCATCGCGCCGCCGGTCACCAATCCCAGAAAAAACGGAGCATGCAACAGCGAAAGCTTGTCCACGTTCTCCGTGATTCCATTCGTCAACGCCATGATGATCGAAAAAATCATGGTCGTCGCTCCCACTACAGCCGTCCCGATCAATACGGGTTTTGCCGTAGCCTTGAAGGTGTTGCCCGCCCCGTCGTTCTCCTCCAGCAATTCCTTCGCGCGCTCGAAATTCACATCAATGTTGAAATCCTTCTTCAATTCCTGCTTGATGTTTGGAATCGTCTCAATCAATGAAAGCTCGTACACCGACTGCGCGTTGTCCGTCACCGGTCCGTACGAATCCACCGCAATCGTCACCGGCCCCATTCCGAGAAATCC
Source organism: uncultured Acidobacteriota bacterium (assembly GCA_963790855.1). GTDB lineage: Bacteria > Acidobacteriota > Terriglobia > Acidiferrales > UBA7541 > Palsa-295. The sequence goes on along the minus strand of CAWBPZ010000009.1, from coordinate 233,468 downwards.
AAACGCCACCAGTCCAAACGCAAACACCGGCGCCGCAATCATCAGTCCGCCCAATCCCTGTAAGCTCACCAGGTAGCTGATGGACATCAGCAACACCATCGCCAGCCCAATGTAATAAGCCGAAAAATTCCCAGCCACGAACCCCGACAAAATTCCCAGCGAAGCCCCGCCTTCTTCGGCCGACGCGACCACTTCCCGCACATGCCGCGATTCCGTCGAAGTAAACACTTTCACCAATTCCGGAATAATCGCGCCCGCCAAAGTGCCGCAAGAAATGATCGTCGAGAGCTTCCACCACTGAGTCGGATCGCCGTTCAGCACCGGAATAATCACCGACGAAATCGCATAGGTCATGGCGATCGAAACGAACGACGTGATCCACACGAGGGAAGTCAGCGGCGATTCGAAGTTCATCTTGTCAGCAGCAGCAAATCGAGCCTTGGAGATGAAATCATTCAAAAAGTAAGCCGCCGCACTTGCCACCAACATCGCGATGCGCATTACGAAAATCCAAACCAGCAATTGCACCTGAATCGTCGCCTGCACTGCCGGGTCCGCATTCTTCACGCCCAGCAAAATAAAGGTAATCAGGGCGACGCCCGTCACGCCGTAGGTCTCAAACCCGTCCGCGCTCGGCCCCACTGAATCGCCCGCGTTGTCGCCCGTGCAATCAGCAATTACGCCCGGATTGCGCGCGTCATCCTCCTTGATCTTGAACACAATCTTCATCAAGTCCGAGCCGATATCCGCAATTTTCGTGAAAATCCCGCCCGCGATGCGCAAAGCCGCCGCGCCCAACGATTCGCCAATCGCAAATCCAATGAAACACGGCCCCGCGTAATCTCCCGGAATAAACAGCAGAATAAAAAGCATCATCAGCAATTCCACGCTGATCAGCATCATCCCGATGCTCATCCCCGCTTCCAGTGGAATGTGATAGATCGGAAACGGTTTGCCGCGCAGCCCAGCGAACGCGGTGCGCGAATTCGCGAACGTATTCACGCGAATCCCGAACCACGCCACGCCAAAACTCCCCATAATCCCAACCATGCTGAACGCCAGAATGATAATCACCCGCGCCGCTTCGTAGTGCAGCAGCACGCCGAAGTACAGCACGATCACCACGGCGATAAACGCTTCCAGCAGCAGCAGGAACTTCCCTTGCGTGATCAGGTAGGTTTTACAGGTCTCATAGATCAGTTCGGAAATTTCGCGCATCGAGCGATGTACCGGCAGGTTCTTCAGCTTCGTGTAAATCGCTAGGCCAAACGCCAGTCCAAATACGCAGAACAAAATGCCAAACAGCAAAAGCCTATGCCCATCGATTCCGAGAAAATTTACAGAAGATAAATCTGGCAACTTCAGATTCGCTTCGCCGCCAGCCGTATCCGGCGCCGCATGCGCATGTGCCGCCGTTGCGCTCAATAAAACTGCCGTACAGCCTGCGGCGCCCACTCGCCCGGCGCGACATCCCAGCTTCCACAGAATTTGCAGCACTTGCAACATTATTCGCCCCCCGCCATGCGCACTTTGGCGCACATGTAACCCCATACTTGTACCGACATTCTTCCTCCGGATGAAGACTCCTTATACGGGGAGCCTGCTGAAAGCGAGAAGTTACAGACCTGAATGGCCTTTTGTATCAGGAAAGCCCTCTAAGGTCAAGAAAAGAGGCTGGCTTCCAACAGTGGGGAAATGCCCGCATGCGGCACCGAAACACCGCGGTGATCAAATTGACTTCGAGCGACAAAACATTGAATGAAACGAAACGGAAGAGCGGGGCTTCAGCCCTTGAAGCCAACGATTTCAACCGTGGCTCACCGCCACGACACTCATAGAGCGCGTTTATCCCTCGTACTGCCACAAATATACCGGCAAAGAATCCAGATCAAAATACATCCGGTAATAATAATCCGGCCCCACCGCATAAAATGGCCGGAACTTCGCCATCACGTGCTTCCCATCCGGTGGAACCACGCGATAGACGCTCGGTCCCTCCTCGTCCGCCACCAACCACTTGTTCAAATCCTCGTCATTGTAGGGAAGTCTGAACACCGGCTCGTGCACTCCGCCATCCTGCACTAACACCACCGGCCCGCGCACAATTGCCACTCGATGCGGATGTTGCGCATCCACCGGCAGCATGCGCAACGGCAAAGGAATCGTAATTTCCGCGCGATCGCCCGAACTCCATTCACGATCGATCGTCGCCCATCTTCCCGGCGTGCAGCGAACCTGCGCCGCCGTGCCATTCACTTTCAATGACGCACCCTGCGCCCAAGCCGGAATCCGAAAACTCAACGGGAACTTCGCGCTGCGCTCCATCTGCACTGTCAAAGTGCTCGTCTCCCCCTCCGGATATTGCGTCACCTGCGTCACTTTCACATCGCCGCCCGCCCGCTTCCACAAAACTTCCGAAGGCACATACAAGCTCACATACAACCCCTCATTTGCCTTCGCCGGATCATCCTTGTAATAAATTAAATCGTGGAAGTTCACCACGTCCTGGATGTAAGTCCCCGAACAACACGTGTAAGCGTTGCGGCTGAAAATTTTCACCCCTCCAGCCATCCGGTAATCCGCATAATAAAAATGCCGCCCCGGACCATTAATTTCCAACGAAGCCCCAATCCCGTTGTAGAGCAATCGCTCGGCCCAGTCGCCGTACCGCGCCTCTCCCGTAAATTGCGTCAGATACCGCGAAAGCTTGAACCCAGCCCACGAACCGCAAGGCGCCTCGAAACAGTTCTGTTGATACTCCAGCGCCTTCCCCAAGCTGCCTGCCGGCATAATGCGTTCCACCGGCCCATATCCGCCCGTTGCATATGTCTGCGTGTTCTGCAGAAAATCGTAAGCGTTCTTGATGACTTGCAGATACGTCGGATCGTTCGTCACCGCGTAAGCCATCGCCGCGCTGCTGAACGTATTCACGTGGCTGTACGCATGTACTCCGGAAGCATCCGTTGGCGCCGCCGTCGCGGCAAATTTATTCCAGTAAGAGTGATACAGCCACACGTCCGCAAAATCCTTGTACTGCGCGTTTCCCGTCAACGCATAAGCGCGAAAAAGATTTTCCGATAGCGTGTACCATTCCAGCGGCTTGCCCGAATGCATTTCCCATGGCTCCGGGTTCGCCGGTGCGCGTGTGCGATCAAAAGTTTTGCTCGCGTAACCCGTCACCTTCGAAAGCAGCGGCATCGCCTCCGGATCATTCCCATATTCGTGCATGTCCACCAGGCCGCACGTCAGTTTCTCGTAAGGATAAGGCCGCATCCGGCAATCGCCGTTGGGTCCCACAGTCTTGGCGAATTCCGTCAGCAGGTACGACGATTTGTCGCGCATCGCCGTGTCGCCCGTAGCGCGATACATCCGTGACATTCCGCTCAACCACTGCCCGAACACGGTCGCGCTGTCTTTCTCGCACCAGCCACCCAACGGTTTCCCCGGTGCAGGCAATCCCGCCGCCGCGCGAAATCCCTGCAAAATATCGTCGTTCGAAACGTTGAAATAAAAATCGCGCGCCCGCAAATACTGGTCGCCCCAGCGGCTCTTTCCCAAACTCACGCCCTCATAATTAAACGTCTGAACTTTGTTCGTCGCGCCGGCCGCGGCCGACCCACCTGCCAGCGATCGCGACGCTGGCGATGAAGTCGCACCGGCCGGTTTTCGCGTCGCGCCCGCCAGTGATCGTGAGACGCCCGCCAGCACCCCCGTCGCAGCGACGCTCTTCAAGAACTCCCGCCGACGCAATGACTTCGTCATGTTAGAAGCCTCCCTCAATAGAACTGGATAAAGTATACGTATGGCCCGCAGCGTACTTCGCGCCCTGTTCTGTGTCAATCCGCTTTTTGACGCACAAACGACGCCGCCTCACTCGGATCCGAGTCGATCGATTGGGTTGCCAGGAACGCTGCTTACTGCGCCCCCGCTTGCCATGGTGTCAACACATCACGACGTTGCGGGGGCTATGCGCAAGTATCAAGTCGAATGCGCACACACAATCTCCGCAGCTCTCGCAAGCGCCGGACCATGGCCAGCAAATTTGCGTTACGGGACCTACTGAGAGGGACTTGCAACAGGGGTCGGCGGCTTACCAAATCGCACTTCGTAAAACATCAACGCCTTCTTCGAAGCAATCACCGACGCATCCGGCACATAAAGCACCGCCGTATCCGCCAGCGACATTTCATTATTCACATTGAAAAACAAAAATCCGTGCAACGCTCCCATCGGCGGCACCACATCCGCATCCAGCGTGAACGGTCGCAAAATCTCCGCCAGCTTCTCCGTCTTCTTGTCGCTGCTCGGCAAAGGAATTCCCGCAATCCGCGGCTTGTTCGAAGGACCCACGCCGCCAGGATGTGCCACCAACCCAGCCACATCCTCCGGCGTCAGCCAATCAATCTCCTGCCGTCCACCAGCGCGCAATTTTACTTCCAGCTGAATCGTGTTGATGTCCACATGAATTGGTTCGTTCGTTTCATTGCGCATGAAAATTTCCACCGGCAGAATTCCCGCGTCCAACGGATTAGCCTTCCCGAACTTTTCCTTGCCGCGCGCCTTGTCGGTGTAAGGATCGGCCATCACGGTCAACCCGTCATGATGGTCGTGCGCCAGCGCCGTGCTCGGCTCCGCCGCAGCCTTCTGCGCCTTGGTCGCGGCAAAATTATTCTGCGCAAAAGCGGCGTGCCCTTTGCACAGCAGCAGCATCGCCGTCGCCAAAAATGCAATTTGTCGTCTCGTCATCCTGCTGTGCGATGCCTTTTCGTCACCGGAAGTTGTGCGCGTTTTCTCGCCGCTGCCACTATAATACCGGGTCCGCACGCGGCAAAGCCTCTTTCCCGGCTGCTGTGCGCGACACCCACGGAATGTATTTTTTCTATCGCATCCTCACCGCAGCGGGCATGTTCCTCCTCGCGCCGTATTTCGCGCTGCGCGGTTGGCGCGCCGGCGAACCTTCCCGCACCCTGCGCGAACGCCTCGGAAGTTTGCCGCCAGAAATCGTCGCCCGCGCCGCAGCCACATCTGTCGCTACCACTGCGAGCGGCACGAACAACGGCCCCATTTGGATCCACGCCGTCTCCGTCGGCGAAGTCCTGGCCGCGCAACCACTAATTGACGGGCTCGAGCGCCGCTATCCTGCTGCCACAATTTTCCTTTCCACCACCACGGAAACCGGCCAGCGCCTCGCCCGCGAACGTCTCCAAACCGCCGACGGGATCTTCTACTTTCCTCTCGATTGGGTTGTCCCAGTGCGCCGCGTCCTCCGCGCCATTAGGCCCTCACTTGTGATCATCATGGAAACCGAAATCTGGCCAAATTTTCTCCGCGAAGCCCACCGCGCCCAAATCCCCGTAGTCTTCGCCAACGCCCGCATCTCCGAGAAATCTTTTGCACGCTTCAAACAATGGGAGTTTCTGGTCGGCCCGTTTTTTCAGCGCACCATGCAAGACGCCGAACTCTTCCTTGCGCAATCTCCCGAGGATTCCGCGCGCCTGCAGGCCATGGGCGCCCCGCCAGACCGCATCGCCATAACCGGAAATTTAAAATATGACGCCGCCCCGCCCGCCATCTCCCGCTTTGGCCACTGGCTCGAGCAGCAAATCCGCCAACAAGAGCGCTGGCCGGTCCTCGTCGCCGGTAGCATAGTCGCCGGAGAAGAAGAAGCCGTCCTAGCCGCCTATGACCTCGTGCAACGTCAGTGGCGCCGCACTCTTCTGATTCTCGCCCCACGCAAGCCCGCGCAATTCGACGTCGCAGCTGCAATCCCAGCGGCAGGCGGATGGAAAGTCGTCCGCCGCAGCGAACTCGACCTCACCTCCACTCTCGACGAAGCCGCCGACGTCTTGCTCCTAGATTCCATCGGCGAATTATCCGGCCTGTATTCGCTGGCCGATGCCACTTTCGTCGGAGGCTCGCTCGTCGCAGCAGGCGGACACAATATTCTCGAGCCAGCCTGGTTCGCCCGCCCCCCTGTCTTCGGCGCCTCCATGGAAAATTTCAAAGAGATGGCTGATCAATTCCTCGACGCGCACGCCGGAGTTCAAGTCACGACCGGCCCAGGCCTCGGCAAAGTGTGGATTCAACTCATACAGGACAACGCCATGCGCGAACGCATGGGCGCAGCAGCCCGCGAAATTTCCCAGCGCAATCGCGGCGCCACCGAACGCTCCCTCGATCACATCGCCACCGTTCGTCGTAACCCTTCCACCAAGGAGAGCAGCGCATGACGCTGAAGCAATCACTCCTCTGGCCGTTCTCGCTGCCCTATGGCGCCGTGGCACACCTGCGCGCGCGAGCCTATCGCAAAGGCATTCTGAAATCTCACCAGCTCGGTGGCACCGTGATCAGCGTCGGTAACCTCACCACTGGCGGCACCGGAAAAACTCCCATCGTCCTCTGGATCGCCGAGCGCCTCCTAGCCGAAGGAAAAAAAGTCGGCATCCTAACCCGCGGCTATCGCGGCGAAAAAATAGCGCCAGCATCCCAAACAAGTTCGCAGGCCAACGCCACAAAAGCCAACTCCACAAACGCTAGCACGACAGCCAGCGACGAAGTCCGCCTGCTCCAAGCCCGACTAGGCACAGGCGTCCAATTCGGTGTCGGCTCAAATCGGTATGAACAGGGCAGGGAACTTGCCAAGCACGGCTTGAATTGGTTTGTCTTAGACGATGGCTTCCAACATTTGCAGCTTGCCCGCGACGTTGACATCGTCCTGATCGACGCGACAAATCCCTTCAGCGGCGGCCGTCTCCTCCCCGCCGGACACCTCCGCGAGCCACGCTCCGCCCTAGCCCGCGCGGACGTCATGGTAATCACGCGCAGCTCCCACGCCCCCGCCATCGAATCCGCCATCCGCCGTGATTCCGGAGCCCCAATTTTTTACGCGCGCCCCAAGCTCGACGCCATCTACAACTTCGCCGAAGGTCAAATCGCTGGCGCCGTCCCGCCCGATGCGTTGCCCAAACTATTCGCCTTCTGCGGCATCGGCAATCCCGCTGCCTTCCTCGACGACCTGCGCACCTGGGGCCTAAATATCGTCGGTCACAAATTTTTTCCCGACCATCACCGCTACACCGACAGCGACGACCAGGAAATTCTGATGCAAGCAAGCGCAGCACGGGCCAGCGCCCTGATCTGCACCGAGAAAGACTTGTACAATCTTCGCGCAAGTAACAACCGGAATTTGCCGTTGTTCTACTGCTCCATCTCCATGCAAATAGACAACGCCGCCGATTTCTGGCGAACCGTACTTTCCGCAGCCGAATCGCGCCGCAAATCACCGGTGCAACCATAAAAACGCACTCGCGAGTCCAATTGCCGCACCAGACGCCGCTGTGATACGTTTCGACGCGGCGATCAAACGAAACTACGAACTCATCGAGGAGCTTGTTTGACCAACGCACGCAAAAAACGCAAACGCCCCAGGGCACCCAAGTCTTCCTGCAGCGGCCCCAATAAATCCGACGTCAAAACCGACGCTACCGTGGACCTGACCCGCCTCCTCGACATCATCGCCGCCTTCCCCCGCCAAACCATCGGCGTAGTCGGCGATTTCGTTCTCGATGAATTCGTCTCCGGCGAAATTTCCCGTGTCTCACGAGAAGCCCCCGTGCTAATCCTTCGTCATCGCCGCACCGAATCCTACCCAGGCGGCGCAGCCAATGCCGTATTCAATCTTGCCGATCTCGGCGCCCGCGTCCTCCCCGTCGGCGTCGTCGGCGACGATCCCGCCGGCCGCCACCTGCTCGATCATTTCCGCCGCAAACGCATCAACGTTTCCGGCGTCCTACGCGCACGCGATTGGACCACCGCCACGAAAACGCGTTACCTCGCGGGATGGACCCACACCACCGAACAACAAGTTTTGCGGGTTGACTGCGAACCGACCACAAAACTTTTGGCGACCACAGAAAACGCGGTCGCACAAAAAGCCCGTCAAGTCGCAAAACGCGCGAGCGCAGTCCTAGTGTCTGACTACGGTTTCGGTGCCGCCTCCCCGGCGCTAGTTAAAAATCTAAACGCCACGCTTCTAACTCTCGACTCGCGCTACCGCCTGCTCGAATTTCGCGATGCAGGAATCACTGCCGCCACACCCAACGAGCCGGAAGTCGAAGCCGCCTATCACTCCCGCGTCGGTACCGACACCCGCAAGCTTGAAGATCTCGGCCAACGCGCCCTGCGCGACCTCAATCTCCAAGCCCTCGTAGTCACCCGCGGCAAAGACGGCATGGCCCTGTTCGAACGCACCCGCGTCCCGCGCAACATTCCCATCTACGGTTCCGATGCTCCCGTGGACGTCACCGGCGCCGGCGACACAGTGATCGCTGTTTTCACTCTCGCCCTAGCCTCTGGCGCGACGTATCTGGAAGCCGCGCACCTAGCAAATTACGCCGGTGGAATCGTAGTAATGAAACGCCGCACCGCCACAGTGACGAGCGCCGAACTATGCGCCGCCCTGCGCCAGGACGCCACCTCCACCGCCACACCGCAGCAACGCTGATCCCATCATGGACACCCGCGAAAAAATTGTTTCACGCGAAGGCTTGACCGGCATCCTCGAAGAACATCGTCGTGCCAGTCGCAAAATCGTCTTCGCCAACGGTGTTTTCGACCTCCTCCATGTGGGCCACGTCCGTTACCTCGAAGCCGCTCGCGCCGAAGGCGACTTGCTGGTGGTCGGCATCAACTCCGATTCCAGCGCCAGAAAGCTGAAAGGTCCCGGCCGTCCCATCCTCACCGAACGCGCCCGCGCCGCTCTGGTAGCCGCGCTAAAATCCGTGAGCTACGTCGTCATCTTCGACGAGCTCGACGTGAACTCACTCCTCAAAGAGCTGCAACCCGACGTCCACGCCAAAGGCACCGACTATACCGCCGACACCGTCCCAGAACGCGAACTAGCCGCGCTGCTCGGCATCCGCGTTGCCATCGTCGGCGATCCAAAGCGACATTCCACGCGCGATTTGCTCGCGCGCCTGCGTCAGGAAGGCAATGCCTGAAGCCCGCTTCCTACTCGTCCGCCTCGGCTCGCTCGGCGACGTTATCCACGCCTTGCCCGCAGCCTCCGCGCTACGCGATGCCTTCCCTCAATCCCGCATCGACTGGCTCATCGAACCGAAGTGGCGCCGACTGCTCGAATGCAATCCCGATCTCACCGATAGGATCTCACTCGAAAAGAAAAGCGCGGCAGGCCTGATCTCGACTGTCCGGAAATTGCGCACCGCCCACTACACTTGCGCCATAGATTTTCAAGGTCTCTACAAATCTGCGCTCCCCGTCTTCGCATCCGGCGCCCCGCGCCGCATCGGTTTCGCTAGCACCTACGCCCGCGAAGGTTTCGCGTCCATGTTCTACACAGACAAAATCAATCCCCGCGGCGCCCATAAAGTTGACCACAATCTCACCCTAGCCGAAGCTGCCGGAGCGCGGAGCTCCTCTCCGCGATTTCCTTTGACCCTGCGCCCGGAAGATGAGACACAAGTGACGCAAGAACTCGCACGCCACAACATCGCTGACTTCTACGTCCTAAATCCGGGCGGCGGCTGGCGCTCGAAATGTTGGCCGCCCGAACGTTACGGCGAACTGCATCACCGCCTCGCCGTGCAAAATGGCTGGCGCGCAATAATCAGTTTTGGTCCTGGAGAAGAGAGCTTGGCGCAAGAAGTCATCAGCGCGGCAGGATCTCAGCCGCCCATTGCCATTCCGCTAGGCCTTGGTCCACTGATGGCCTTGCTCCGTCGCGCGAAATTCGTTGTCTCCGCGGACACCGGCCCTTTGCATCTCGCCTCCGCGCTAGGCACACCAGTCGTCGGCCTCTACGGCCCCACCGATCCCGCGCGCAACGGCCCCTACGGCGCTCAAATCCAAAGTCAAAACATCGTCATCCGCAATCCCAGCAGAAGCGAAACGACCTATCGCCGCGGCGCGTCCTATTCTTCGCCCATGCTTTCGATCACCGTTGACCAAGTCGCTGACGCCGTCGCACGCCTCGTCAGCGGCGCGAAATCCTGAGGCCCCGCGAGTGACCACCAAACCAAGCGAACTCGTCGCCGCACAACCCAGAAAATTCTGGATGCGCTGGCGCGTGCGCATCGGTTATCCGGTCGCGGTGTTGTACCTGCTTCTCGCGCATCCCACGCGCCACTGGATTGCCATGGGTGCAGCGGTCGCCGGATTCGGCATCCTCATCCGCGCCATCGCCGCAGGTCACGTCCACAAAGACCGCGAACTCGCGACCTCTGGCCCCTACGCTCGCACCCGCAACCCTCTCTATCTCGGCAGCGCATTTCTCGCCGCAGGATTCGCCATCGCGGGCCATTCCTGGTGGGCCGGTGGCCTCATCGTAGTTTACTTCGCAGTGTTTTATTACGCCGTGATGCGCAACGAAGAACAAGACCTGCACGCCCGCTTCGGCACCGTCTTCGACGAATACGCCGCCAAAGTCCCGCTCTTCCTGCCCGATTTCTTCGGCTCGGGCTACATGCAGCCGCAAGAAACCAAATCCGCGGAGGCTTTCTCGTGGGAACGCTACCGCCGCAACCGCGAATACAAAGCCCTCATTGGCACCATAGCCGGCCTCGCCGTAGTCTGGCTCCGCATGTGGCTCGAGCGCCGCTACGGATACTAATCAACCGGGAAGGGAACTGCGAACTAACAGGCAGGCTTTACTGCAATCGATAAACCGCGTGCATCACCCGCTGAAATTGCGGCCGGTAAATCAAGTCAAACGCCCGCTCTTTCCCGGGAAACATATCCAACGCAATCTTCCGCGTCTCCGCCACCATCTGCGCTGCATCTTCCGGCGACAAATCTCCCCCTGCAATCGTTTCCAGCGTAATATGCACCAGGATGCGCAGCCTGCGAATGCGGCGGCTCTCTTCGTCAATCTCTTGCTGCGTGGGCTGAACCGAGGGGTCGTCCATAATTGACCGTAGCTACCGAAAACTAGTATGGACCCAAGACCGGGAAGCGCACAATAGTACTGTCGCACTGTTTTTGAGGAGCCCGAAATGCCCGAGGATTACTCCAACGAAAAGGTTGTGATCGCCCACGTCGCCGATAACGCCACCGAAGCCCTGGTAATTCGCGGCTTGCTGGAAAGCGCTGGCATCCAGTCCCCAGGCTCCGTTTCCACCGATCCGTTTCCCATTCCGGAGAATCCCGAAGGCCCGCACAACGTCGAAATCTTCGTCCTCGAATCCCAAGCCGATGAAGCCCGCAAAATCATCGCCGAATATCAGTCCGCCAACAACGTCTCGCTCGAGGAATCCGACGACCTCGCCGATTCCAACAATTAGGATTCCGCCCTCTCTGATAGCGGGAGCGCTGCTTGTGAATCGCCCTGCAGCGCGATTCATCCTTAGATCCCGCGGTGCGGGATCTAAGGGCCGCCGCTTTGGTCAGGGCGCGGCTTGCCTTGCGTGCTCTCCGCCAGAGCACCAGCCCGCACTCCGAGTCACCGCGGATGCTCCTCGACAAAAGTATGCACGACCAATGGATGGCCATCCGTAACCGACGTAACCGCCCCATCGCGATCCGTCCGCAAAAACCTCACTCCCGCCTGCGCAAAACGTTCCACCACGCTATCCACCGGATGCCCGAACTGGTTACCCTCTCCCACCGACACCACCGCGATGCTGGTGCGCACTGCCCCCACAAACGCATCGGTCGAAGAAGTCTTGCTCCCGTGATGCGGCACCTTCAGGAAATTCACAGCCAGCGGCGCATGCGCGTCCACCAATTCGTTCTCCACTTTCTTTTCGATATCTCCCGGCAACAAAAAACTCTCCTCGCCATCCTGTATCCGCATCACCAGCGAACTATCGTTCGCCCCTTGTCCACCTCCGACACATCCGCCGACCACAGCACATTCCCGCGGACGCCATCCCAAGCAAAAGTCCGCCCCTGAATTTCCTGCACGATCTGAATTCCGTGTGCCGCGCCTCCGCCAACAGCACCAAGAACGCAGGCGTCTCCTCGAGCCGCCCAATCCATAATTCCCCCACCTGAAAATTCGATATCACGCTGTGCAGCCCATCCAGATGATCGGGATGCGCGTGCTTCAACGCGACCACGTCCAATCTCTTGATTCCCCGCGACTACAAATACGGCGACACCACTTCCTCCCCCACATCCGACCCCGGCCGGAAGCCGCTGACCACTTCGGCCGCAGCCTGTCCGCCGCCATCCACCAACATCGTCCGCCCATCCGGAAACGCCACAAAATCGAATCGCCCTGCCCCACATCCAGCACGCTTACCTCGAGTTTCCCGCGTTGAAGCGAAGGCGCAAACGGACGCGACGCCACCAGCACCGCCCGCAAAGTCGGCGGACGATCCTGCACAATCCCCACATAAGCCGTCAGCGCGAGCAAAGTCATCACGCTGATCGCGAGCGTCGAAAATCGCAGATGCTTGCCGACCCACCACAAAAAAACACCAGCGCGCCCACATGCAGCCCCGCCACGACAAGCACGTGGTTTGCCGCCGTTTTCTGAAATGCCAGCACCACGCTGGAATCCACGAAGCTGCGATCGCCCAGCAACATCGCACCCGCCACCGCTCCGCAATCCCGATGCCCGCCGCAAACGCAGCCAGAATCCACAGCGCCGGTAACTTCACAGCAAGCTCCGAAGTCGGGCCGAACTCCCGAAGTCGGGTCTGTTTTGCGGCTCCACTGGCTCCTTTGCTGACGCTAACAATTTCAGAGATTGTGGAATATTCGTAGAATTACGGACGAAGGAAGCCGGTAGAAAAGGCAGGGCGCAGCCCCATGTAACAGGCAGCCACACATTCCAAAACGCGGCAAGCGGTCGAACGCAAATCGCGCGCTGTTCAGGCGCGCCTGCGCAGCCGAACGACAGTCTCCATATGAAACGTCTGAGGGAACAGATCAAATAAATGCACTTCTGAGCAGTCGTACCCCGCCTTCACAAATAACGCCAGATCGCGCGCCAGAGTCGGCGGCTCGCACGAAACGTAGGTTATTCGCTCCGGCCGCAGCTTCGCCAGCCGTTCCACCGACTCCGGCGTCATCCCCGCACGCGGCGGATCCAGGACCACCAATTCCGGCCGCTCCTTGCTGCGTTTCAAAAATTGCTCTACTTCCGCCGAACGCACCTCAATCGATCCTTGCCCTCGCATATTCGATTCCAAATCGCGCGCCGCCGCCGGATTCGATTCCACCGCCAATACGCGCTCAAATTTCGGCGCCAGCGGAATCGAGAATAATCCCACGCCCGCAAATAAATCGATCGCCAGCCGCCCGCCTTCCTCTCGCTCCACCACCTCCCGCGCCAATTCCTCCACCAAAAACCGGTTCACCTGAAAAAATGAAAAATGTCCGACGCGATAGGAAATTCCCCCCGCCGCGTACTCCACAAATCCCGGCCCGTACAATTCCATGCGATCATGGCTCGGATCGTGAAACAGCAAACTCGCAATCTCCGGCACCACGCGCCGAAAAGTCTCCGCATGTTCCGCAGCCCGCGAAGGAAATCCCGCAAACGTCGCCGTCAGCAATGATTTCGCGTCCGCCGCATCCACAAACGCTTCAATCTCCCGCAATCCTCGTGGCAAAGCCCCCGCCGCCAGCGCCTTGCGCAACGAAAGCAAAGTCTTCAGCAGCAGCGGCGAAATAATTGAGCAATCTTCCACCGCGCACAGCGCCGTGGAATTCGCGCGAAAATATCCAATCCCCAACTTCGCTTCGCCGTCCGCGCCGGTTTCCGACGTCGTCGCGTCCTCGCCCGAAGTTTCCAATGGCCGCACTTTCCACTGCGCCCGGTTGCGATAAGCCCAAGGCTGCGACCCATGCGCCGTAATTTCCCCGCCCCACTCAATCTTCCCGATCCGCCGCAGAGTCTCGCGCAGAATCTCACTCTTGAATTTCAGCTGCGCGCCATAAGCAATGTGCTGGTAATCGCACCCGCCGCAAACTCCAAAATGCCGGCAGCGCGCCTCCGTACGCTCCGGCGCCGCCTGCAAAATCCTCTCCACCCGCCCGCGCACGAATTTCTTCTTCCGCTCCACCGGCTCCACAGCCACGCGCTCGGTCGGCAACACCCGCGGCACAAACACCGTAGCCCCGTCGTGATGCCCCAACCCCTCGCCTCCATAAATCAATTTTTCAATCGTAATGTCCAAACGAATTCACCTCTTGGTTGTTTCGCCGTAGATTCGGAGGGGCTGAATACCTTCGCTGCGCAAACCGATTACGTCAAATAAAAAAGACTCAACCGCGGTACTTCAAAATATTCGAACAGCCGCTTCTGCGTATATTGCCGCTCGAGCTGCGCCAACTGCTCCGCAGACATCTTACGCCGGTAAGGCGCCAGCGACCGGTCCATTTCCCGCCGGATCGAAAGCAATGCCTCTTCGTCCGCATCCACCGCCAGCGCCGCGGCCAATTTCTCCTCGAGCACCGTCATCCGCCGCTCGAAATCTTCCAGATCAAGCGCTCCCCGTACATCCATCAAGGGCAACGCGTCATCGAGTTTCTGCGCGGTCTCATCAAACCGCGCCGCCAAACTCCCGCCCGCCGCCGAAGCGCCGGCCTTCCCGCGCAACTTCCCAGCAGCCGCCCGCAAACGCGCTGCGTTCCGCTGCAAATACTTCCGCAACTCCTCGCGCGAAAATGGCTCGACGCCCGCGCGCGACGATTTCACTTCCGGTCCCGTGCCTGCAGCCGCCTCCGCCGCTTCCTCCGCCGCATCGAGCACCGCGTCTACGCAATACGCTAAACTTTTCAACTGCCGCCCGCCCGCCGCGCGCCGCGAACGCGCCCAACTTTCAAACGCTCGGTCTATCCCCTTGAGCACCGCTCCAATCGGGATCCCCGCCTTCTGCCAGGTTTCCAAAATCGCCCAATCCAGTGGCGACACCAGCAGATGCGCCCCTCGCTTCCGCCAAAAATACTCCTCGATCTCGGTAAAATAATTGAAGTAGTTAAACGATTCCATGAGTGGAGGAAAAACCAACATCCCGGGAATGCCGATTCCGCCGCGGCCGCAAATATCTCACTCGCAGATGCCGTCAACAATTTGCAAAAGTTTAAGTTCGCCGCGCCGCCGGTGCCTGCTTCTGCGCCGCTTCCTGATTCCGATCCCAAATAATCCGCAACCCTTCCAACGTCAAAAACTCATCCACCGTCTCAATATGCCGCGAAGCCCTGCCAATCAGCACCGCTTGCCCCCCGGTGGCCACCACCTTCGTCCTCGCGCCCAACACTTTCTTCATGCGATCCAAAATACCGTCCACCATATCCGTGTATCCATAGAAAAGTCCCGCCTGCATCGAAGCCGCCGTATTCGTCCCGATAATTTTCCCCGGATCCTTAATTTCGACGCGAAACAATCGCGCCGCTCGCGCAAAAAGCGCATCCGCAGAAATGCCAATCCCCGGCGCCAGCACGCCGCCCATATATTCACCGCGCACAGAAACCGCATCAAAATTAATCGCTGTGCCGAAATCCACGATGATGCACGGCCCGCCGTATTTCTCGTAGGCTGCCACGCTGTTGACGATGCGGTCCGCGCCCACTTCCTGCGGATTATCGTAGTGCACCGGCATCCCCGTCTTGATCCCCGGCTCCACAAACAGCGCGGTCTTGTTGAAATATCTTTCGGCCATTCCCGCCAGGCGCGAATTCAGTTGCGGCACCACCGAACTGATAATCACTCCGCCAATTTCGCGGGGCTCCAGTGCGGCCAACGTAAATAAATCGCGCGTCAAAATTCCGTATTCGTCCTCCGTCTGCTCGCGCGCCGTCGTCAGCCGCCAGTTCGCCACCAATTCCTTGCCGCGAAAAACTCCCAGCACCGTATTCGTGTTACCCACGTCCAGCGTCAGCAGCATCAATCAGCCTCCGCCACGTCACCCGAAAGCACCGCTTCCATTCCGCCGCCATCGTCACGCATCACGCGCAACACGCCGCTCGCCTCCAGTCCCGCCGTGCTGCCGGTAAAACTCTCCCGCGCCGTCGTGACGCGCACGCGCTTCCCCTGAAAATAACTGGAGACTTCCGCAAACCGCCGCAGAATCGGCGTCGCGCCTTCGCTGAGAAACTGATTGTAGTAGCGGTCGAGGTGGCGCAGCAACCGTATCAGCACTTCGAGCCGCGAATGTATTTTCCCCGTCTCCATTCGCAGCGAAGTCGCAATCTCTTCCAGGCCCGGCGGCATCTTGGTCTGGTTCACATTCATCCCGATGCCCACGATTGCGTAATGCACGCGGTCCGGCTCGGCGTGCATCTCCGTCAGAATCCCCGAAAATTTTCGCCCGCGCACCAGCAAATCGTTCGGCCAGCGAATGTCCGGCGCGGCGTCGAGTTCCTCCGCAGCTGCGTCGCGTGCCGCCAGGCCCGCCACAAGGGTCAAGAGTGGCGCATGCGCAGGAGGAATCTGTGGCCGCAGCAACACGGTGCAGAAAATGCCGGCCGATTTTTCGGAAATCCATTTTCGTCCCGCGCGGCCGCGCCCTGCCGTCTGTTCTTCCGCCAACACCACGGCCCCGTGGGGCTCGCCCTGCTCGCCCAGCTGCATCGCCACGCTGTTCGTCGAATCAATTTTGAAAAAATGGTAAATCCGCCGTGCAAAGGGCGTCCCGTAAAGCCTGTGACTCAAAAGCTGCGCCGCCAAAATATCCGGCGCCCGCTCGATGTGATACCCCGTCGCCGCGTGACCCTTCACGCGCACGCCGAGTTCGCGCAATTTCTCGATCCAGCGCCAAACCTGCTGCCGCGTCACCCCAATTTCCTTAGCGATCTTTGCCCCGCTGATCACAATCGTGGAGTTCTCAGCGAGCAAAGTCAGTAGTGCGTCCAAACGCCGGTCCGTCGTTCCCGGCAGATTAGCCATCCGTTTCGTAGCCATGTGAATTGTTCTGCGTCTAACCTTGCTCTAGCTGTGCAAGCCGATCCAGCAGTTTCTGATGCTCGATCTCGCGCCCCGCGAGCGTGGCCTTCAAATCCTCCACAATCTGTGCTGGAGCCTTGCTCAAGAAAGTCTGATCGGCCAGCCGCGCCTTCTTCGATTCAATGTCTTTCGCCATCCGCTCGTTGTCCTTTTTCAGACGCGCAATCTCCACCTGCTTGTCCACTGCGTCGTCGTATGCAATGCGCAAATCGAATTTCGCGGTGGAACGGACCGCGGCGCCCGCGGCATCCAGATGCCCTGCAGAAATACTCAGGCCCGAAAGATTCGCCAGCCGGAGCAATGGCTCTAGGTTCGATTCCACCAGCTTCCGAACCGCGGCGTCGCTAGTAGAGAAATCCGCCGCTACTTTCTTCCTCTGGTCCACCTTCATCTCCGCGCGAATGTTCCGCGCCGCCGCGATAATCTCCTGGATCAACGCCATGTCGTTGTCCGCCCCCGCGTCGATCCAATTATCGCGACGCGAAGGAAACCGATCCAGCGCAATAGATCGCGCCCCCTCCGGCTGCGGCAATTTGTGCCATAGCTCTTCAGTCAAAAACGGCATCACCGGATGCAGCAATCGCAGCGCCGCATCCAAAACCGCGAAAATATTCCGCCATGCAGCGAGCGCCACATCGCGATCAGGCGCGGAAAGCTGCGGCTTCACCCACTCGATGTACCAATCGCAAAAATCGCCCCAGAAAAAATGATAAATCGTCTGGCAAGCCTCGTGAAAACGAAACTCATCCAGCGCCTTTGCTGCTTCACCAGCAGCAGCCGCCAGCCGCGAAAAAATCCAGCGATGCACCAGTTCGCCTTCGCCCTTCACAGCGTACGGCGCCCCGGCGCGCACTTCCGGCGCAGCCAATTCCTCCAAGCTGAAACCCGCCGCAGCCTCCGCCTTCTCCAAATTCATAAATAAGAATCGCGCGGCGTTCCAAATCTTGTTCGCAAACGCCCGCGCTCCCAAAATCCGGTCTTCGGCCAGCGCGATGTCGGTTCCCGGTGCTGACATGCTCGCCAGCATGTAACGCAGCGCGTCAGTCCCAAATTTCTGCGTCAGCTCAAGAGGGTCCACGCCCGTGCCCTTGGTCTTCGACATCTTCGCGCCTTCCGCCGTACGCACCAAAGAGTGCAAGTACAGACGCCGGAAGGGAATTCGCTCAGCTTCAGTTGCACCACCCGAAAGGTGCAACCCCATCATGATCATCCGCGAGTCCCAGAAAAATAAAATGTCGTAGCCGCTGATCAACAAACTGTTCGGATAAAACGCGCGCAAATCCGCAGTCGAGTCCGGCCAGCCCAAAGTCGAAAACGGCCACAGCGCCGAGCTGAACCACGTATCCAACACATCCGGATCCTGCGTCAATTTCGCACCCGTCGCGCCGCACTTCGGGCACGCAGTCGGCACCCCCGATGCCCGCGCATGCCCATCCACAATCTCCACGTTCGAATTCGTCGCCGGCACCATCTCCATGCAATCCGCGCAATGCCATATCGGAATCCGGTGCCCCCACCACAACTGGCGGGAAATGCACCAATCGCGAATATTCTCGAACCACTGCAGCAAGATCGTGCGCTGATTGTCCGGTACCACTTCAATTTCCGCCGCCGGCCCGAAGGCGCCCGTCACGGCCTTCCGCGCGTCCTCCGCCAGCGGTTTCATCTTCATAAACCACTGCGTCGAAACACGCGGCTCCACAATCGCCTTGCAGCGGTCGCATGTACCGACCGAATGCGTGTGCTCCGAAATGTGATCCATCAACCCGAGTTCTTCCAGGTCCGCAATCACCCGCGCCCGCGCCAGGAAACGATCGAGGCCAGAATATTTTCCCGCAGCCTCGTTCAAGTGCGCGTCGTCGGTCATCACATCAATCTGCGCAAGGTTATGACGCGTGCCCACCTCGAAATCGTTCGGATCGTGCGCCGGAGTTATTTTCACCACGCCCGTGCCGAATTCGCGATCCACGTACTCATCCGCGATAATCGGTATCTCGCGATTCATCAGCGGCAGTAGCACCTTCCGTCCGACCAGATGCCGGTAACGCTCGTCCTCCGGGTGCACCGCCACCGCCGTATCGCCGAGCATCGTCTCGGGCCGCGTCGTCGCCACCACCAGAAATTCCTGCGCAGCCGAGCCCGCAACCGG
This sequence comes from uncultured Acidobacteriota bacterium, assembly GCA_963790855.1. GTDB lineage: Bacteria > Acidobacteriota > Terriglobia > Acidiferrales > UBA7541 > Palsa-295. The sequence continues at coordinate 214,407 of CAWBPZ010000009.1, read as the reverse complement.
ATAGCGTATGAACCACAAATTCCCCACGCGCTCGTTGTGCACCACTTCCAGATCGCTGATCGCCGTCTGGCAGCGCGGGCACCAATTCACCATGTAGCGCCCGCGATAGATCAACCCTTCGCGGTAGAGGCGCAGAAACGCTTCCAGCACCGAGCGATACAACGCCGGCTCCAGCGTGAATTTCTCGCGCGTCCAGTCGCACGAAGCGCCGAGGCGAATCATCTGCTGTTTGATCACGCCGCCGCTTTCAGCCTTCCATTTCCAGATGCGGCGCTCGAATTCCTCGCGCCCCAACTCCTTGCGGTTGATGCCTTCCTTCGCCAGCATCCGCTCGACCACGAACTGCGTCGCAATCCCCGCGTGATCCATTCCGGGCAGCCACAAAGTCCTTTCGCCGCGCATGCGATGCCAGCGCACCAGCATGTCAATCTGCGTGTGCTCCAGCATGTGCCCGATGTGAATCGAGCCGGTGACGTTCGGCGGCGGCAGGGCAATCGAAAAGCGTGGCTGTGCGTCGCTCGGCAAGTCCGGCGTTCCAGAATTCTCCGCGCGAAATAATTTCTTCTCGAACCAGGCCTTCGCCCAGCGCTGTTCAATCTCCTGCGGCTCGTAAGCCTTCGGTATTTCGCGTGCCATCTGCTCCCCGATGCGGAAGTTGACTTTGGCGAGACGGACTGCAGTCCGCCACTTTTTTGGTTCACGCTGCGACACTACGACGAAACAGAATTAACCAATATAAGGGGCAGGGAAGCAAGCCGTCAACGTACAGCGCGGTTGTTCAGCCGGGAATCGTGAGTTCAATTTTCACTAATTTCACAAACGGAGGAAAATCCTACGTCGTCACGCGCGTAACCTTCACAACTTTGCGCGTCGCCGTATCCACGCGCTCCACCCATGTGCCTCGCAAGTCTTCCAGCGGCACCTGAATCGTATCCAACTCCACGGCGCCGCCCAGCTTGTTGCCAAGCATGCGCGCAAACTCTTCTCCGCCGCGTGTAGCGCCAGCCTCATCCGCGCTGCCGAGCGACCCATGCACGTACGTCCCACGCACGCGGCCGCTCGCGCGCTCGAACGCTACCACGACGACGCCGTGCATAGCCATAGAATCACGGGTTTTGGTCATCGTAAACACGCCGTCTCCTCTACGTCACCAGGTAGAATGTCCATCCACCCATTGCGGTCGCTGCCACGACGTCCAGCGCGATCTTAATCGAAACGCAGTTCTCCACTTCGATGTTGCTCGCCACCGAGGATATGTCGTGCATCAGCGCCCGCCCGTCCGCGTCCTTATACGCATAGCTCGCGAAACAAGCCAGCGCCACGCCCGCCGTGTAATTCAGCTCGCCCGTCGAAACTTCCGCCAGATAAGCCGTCCCAATCACGTGCGGCGCTCCGCTAAAGGGGATCACCGCGTGATGTTTTTGCAACGGCCCCGAATTCGTAAACGGTCCCCAGCTTACCGCCGCGTAGAAATCAATCGGCATGAGCCGCCTCCTGAATCGCCCCGCAGGGCGGGGCGATTCACCCTGAGCTTCGCCCCGCCGCACTTCGCCGCAACTACTCCTGCACGAGGGGAATCTGCGAACCCAGCTGTAGGTCGATCATCATCGCGATGCGGCGGTCCAGCTGGAAGAACGTAGCCGCCACCTTGGCCGGAACTGCCGCGCGGAAGATCGGCTGATATTTCTGCCGCAGCTCCGCCACGGACACATCGAGCTTCAGCAGGCGCGTCGTCATGCTGTCTGCCTGCTCATCGGTCAATTGGCCGTAGCTATTGAAATATTCCTGCAACAGGTGGTATTTCGTGCCGTTGATTTTCACCAGCTCCGCGATGTACTGGTCGTAAACGGGCCAAAACTTCGTCGCTTCGGTGTCCGTTAATTTCAAATTGGCTGCCACCAGCTGTTTTCGCATCGAGCGGATATCCTTGCGCATCAATTCGATGTCTTGTGCCGTGGCTTTCTGGTCCGCTGGGGAAGCTTGGGATTGCGTCGTAGCTTGTGTTCCGGTCGCGGCTCCGGTTCCAGACGCAGTTCCAGCCGCCGCGGCAGCGCCTTGCAACAGACAAATTCCTGCCACCAATAGCACAGCCAACATGAACCTCTTCACGGGCATTCTCCTTTTGTTTTGGCAATCACGTGCAATGTGCCGCTGCGTGGGATCGTAAAATCGCGAAACTACAACACAGCGGAATTGGGGTAGGGTCCCAACTCCGTCCCTGGCAAAGCTCCATCGCCAAGCGTCGCCTCACTCCGCGCGCGGTCCAACCACGCCCAGTAGAAACGTTATGCGGAGGCTACCACACTTTTGTCCAGTCCGAACCCCGCGCCGCAACTACAAAATCCTTCGGGCCACTCGCCCCTATCGCTGCGACAGGCTTCGCGCGACTGTCATTTCGGACAGTCGACAAACTCTGTTGCCGGGTGTATTCGCTGATCAAGCGGGCATTCGCAGTGCCAGCGCTCCCGGCCGGAGACTCGTATTGAGGCCTGGCGACTCTCGGCGAAATCTCATGTCCGGACAACTGGTCCCGCGGTTTGAGCCAGGAAACAAAAGCCACAGAGGACGCCGGTGAAATGGATCGCAGGCCAGGCTCCCCCGCCTTATTTGCCGCCGAGTCTGTTCTCCGTCCGCGCGATACCAAAGGAGACGGACGAAGATGACAAGTACAACTGTACCTATGGCAATCGTCGCAGCATTTGCCTTTCTCGCGCTCGGCGCAGTTGCGGCCGTTCAAGTCTCTCCGGACGTCGCTCCCGCTCTCGGACCGCCACAGCCCATGATGCCCAGCCTCCAGCTGAAACCACCACTCACGCCGGTATATGAAGGCAGCGGCGCTCCACAGCGCGCCGCCACCATTGCGACCACAGCGCCAACGAAAGTAAACGCGGAGCCTGCCGCCACGCCCAACGGCGTCCGGCGCATCACACTCGAGGAAGCGCAGCAGCAGGCCGGTTCCGCAAGCAACAATCCATTGGTCCGCCTCGGTCAACTTCAAGTAGAAGTCGCAAGGCAGAATCGCATGGGCGCATTCTCCTCGTTCTTCCCGCAAATCGGATCTAGCTTCGAGAACATGCACTTCAACAAGTTCATGGGGCAGCAGGTTCAGGTTGCCAACCGAACCTTGGGCCTGCCGTTGCTCGGGCAAAATCAAACCTTCATTTCGGTTACCGCAACCCAGCCAATCACGCCGCTCTTCCAGATTTAGCAGCTCTACAAAATTGCTCAAGCCGATGAAACAATCGCCAGAGTCAAAGCCGGCATCGCCCCGACGCAGATCGCGGCCAACGTCGAGAAGAACTTCTACGTTCTGCTCGTCGCCCAAAGGCTGCTCACAATTGCCGAAGCGAAAGCAAAGCTGTCTGAAAGCAAATGCCTCCTGGCCAACAATTCTTCTAAGCCTGTCGGATCCATCAGCGATGACGAAGCGCTAATGTCAGCATCCAAAGAGCTAGCTACCGCAACCTCCAAGGTAAAAGAATTGTCGGCTTCACTCGATGAGCTGCTCGGTTGGCCCGATGATACCCAGCTGGAACTCGTGCCTCCCGAACCTCGTTTTGAATACATTTCACCCGGCCACGCGACTGAAAAAGCGCTTGCGGCAAATCCCGAAGTGATCGAGACCGAACAGACCGAAGTGAAAGCGCGAGCCGCTGCAAAGGCGCAGAAATGGAATTATGTGCCCACCGTCGCGGCCATCGGCGGATACGCTTACAACAACAACGCGGCTCCGCTCCTGCTGCGGGACTTCTCGTTCATCGGACTGGTCGCCACCTACAATGTCTTCGATTTCGGTAGACGCGAGCACACCATAAAAAGCGCCGATGCCCAGGCCGAAGAGGCCGAGCTCGGCTTGCAGTTGACCAAGGCCAAAGTCGCCGCCTCGGTCAAGAGCAGCCATCTCGAACTGCAGCGCCTGCAGCAGCTCAGCGAACTCACTCGTCGCTTGGTTTCAGGCATTGAAGTACAGAAGGCCCGTTACGACGAGAATGGCGCGGACATCTCAGCGGCAAGAAAAGCAAAAGTAGAGGCCGAAATGTTTCAGGCCGATCTCGACGATCTTCAAGCTTTGGCCAACTTGAAGACGTTGATGGGCGAACGCTAACCCTGCCGCATCCTAAGGCGCTTTGCGCGGCGGGCCGTGTACAGCTCGCGCATCGGACGCAAACGGCGCAAGCCCGTCTTCATCGTGTGGAGGATACAGGTGCGGAAAAATACCGTTGTCGGTCTGGCAGCGTGGCTCGAAATCATTGTCGGCGCGACGCTGGTCGTCGCTCTCCATCTAGCCTGACAATTGCTCTTTGCTGCGGCGCCTCAGGGCGCAGGCGGGCCGCTCGGACGCATCGCAGGCATTGCGCTATTTTCCCTCGGCATCGCCTGCTTGCGCTCTACCAGAGCCGAATTCGCCGCGAGTTCCGCGTTGGGTCTCTTCATTTTCAACGCCGGCGCTGCCAGCTTCCTTGCCTGCGTGGCCATCGGCACCCCGTTCCGCGGCGTTCTGTTATGGCCTGCCGCTGTTCTGCACGCCGCGTTACCCTGCGCGCTGCTGTGGACGTCCCTCAGCAGCGCACCGCGCGCATCCTAAGTCTTGGTGCTGTAGCTACTGCACAGATCCGCGCCCGGCGCATGGCCGCCCACCTTTGCTTCTCCGCCGCCAGCGCCCGTATGCGCTCAATCTCCGGTCGCGGCCCTGAATCCCGCTACCGCGGGATTCATCCTAAGAACCGGCACCGCCGGTTCGAAGAGTTGATGTTGCGCTGGCAGCGTTAATCGAACAGGACTTGCAGGTTCTCTGCGATAGGGCTCCTCGGAAATCCTACCTGTCCTTTCTCTGTACTCTCGTACAGTTGTTCGCTTGACCCAAAGTACTAGACTATCGGCAAGGTTCCTGAGCAATGGCAACTTAGGGGGTGAGATGGACCTCACAGCGCGATTCTTTTTGTTAGTAGCCGGCGTGTTGGGTGTTTCACTTTTGACGGGATCTGCGTCAGCTAATCCTGCGGCCCTTAAGTGCAATTCGCAACGGGACCAGATCTGGGTCTACGATTCCTTGAATAGCTTCGGCGTCGAGGCGAAGCTTAAGTGCGGGGACAACGTCGAGATTATTGAGCACGTTAAGGACTATGTAAAGATTCGCGCTCGAAATGGAGTGGAGGGCTACATCCCGGAGACCTCCGTCGCGGATCTCCCACCGCTTGAAGTTCGGCAAGACCCGGCTCTGGACGTTGGCCTGGTCGCGAAGCAAGCCCAGGCAAAGGAGATCGCAAACGCAACCGCCAAAGCGGCTGCGGATGCGGCGGCTATCATGCCATCGGATTCGGCGCGGCTCGCAGGTCCGCCATCAGCCGGTTCGGCGAACGAAGCCCCAGCGACAAGCACAAGCGACAAAAAGTCAGCTGCAGGCGGTTCCGTGCTACCCGTCGCCGCGTTCGGCGAAGTGAATCTTCCACGTGTTTCTCGGCCTGCCGGCGATACTTCATCCAGGGCAATTGCTGCTGATTCGACAGCAACAACCAGCGATTCCAGCGAAATTTCCGACTCACAGCCGGAGAGTCTAAGCGCGGACTTCGCCTGCCAGAACTACTTTTCTGCATACGGCCTGACGCCCAACCAGACGAAATGGATCGCCCAAAACAGGAAAAAGCTGTTCTCGACAGTCTGTCCCGCCCCCACTCCTTCCAAAGTGGATTTCGTGATTATCTTCACGCATGACGTCGATTTTTTTAGCGCGACGATGCCCGAGCCGGTTCACAAGATCAACGGGTTTTCCGATTTTACACCCATGACAATGATCGACTCCGCGCTCATGTCTGAATCCGATGCTGACAGAGCTCACCGTCAATATGTTTGGATATTCCGATTCGCGAAAGGCGCTTTCGATCCTGCAAGTTTTTCTCCGCGCCGGCAGTATCAGTACTCGAAGATGGAAACAAACTCGCTGGGTTCGAACGCCGGGATCAAGGCTGTCGAAGACGCTTTCCAATTCGTGGCGGCCGCGAGCCACTGAATTCGAGCGGAGATAGTCGGCTCTGCTTCTTCCTGGGCCGAAACTTGCGCAGCTGTGGTCCATTTACTTTTGCAAATCTCTTCGTTAGCGTGTTGTCCCCGGCCGTTCATCAACGGAAATGCAATCTCGATAGGGTTTGCGAACCGTCTCGCGCGGACTGCTCCAACTCTTACTTGATTTCGAGGTGACGCATGAAAAAGTCGGCTACCCTCGAGGCGGCTATGTCGCTTCTGCTTTGCGGGGCCCTGTTGACTCCTCATATACGACAATTCAACATCTCGCAAGACTCGTTAACGCAGCAGCAGGCCAAGGCACAGAACTTCTATGGGAAAGTCGTCTCTCAAAACGGCGTGCGCTTTGTCTTGAGAGACGACGACAATAATGCCTGGTACCATTTAGACGACCAAGAAAAAGCCGGAAAGCTCGTCGGCAAAGATGTTTTGGTTACCGGGACGTTCGACGGCCTCACCGGCACCATTCGCGTCCAGAGCATCGTGGAATCGCCACCTCCTCCGAAGCCCGCCGCGAACACCGACGAGCCGAAACAAAATAGCGAGCCAGCCAAAGACGCAGCAGGTCCCCCGACAGCTGCTGACGCTACTGCTCGCGCTGCTCAGCAATCAGTTTCCGCTCAGGAGCCTCCTAGCAAAGTGCCCGCGCCGCATTCAGACCCTCAAATTTCCGCAGAGACCGAGGATTTGCACAAGCCTCAAGGTGAGCTCTCGAACCGCACGGCACAGGCGGCATCCCCATCTCCCTCTCTAATTTTGCCGGAAGAGGCGGTGAGCAGCTCTTCCTCAATCGCGATCAGCTCTCGCCGTTCGATCCCGATGCCTTCCGGCTTCAACCCGGAAACACAATCTTCAAAAAATCTACGAGCCGGTCGGTTGCTCAAACGCGTCGATCCCTCTTACCCTCCGGAAGCCATGCAGCAACGCATTGAAGGTACGGTTCAGCTACATGCAGTGATCGGCGACGATGGGGGAGTCCAGAGCCTCGAACCGGTGAGCGGCCCGCCTTTGCTGGTCGACGCTGCCGTAAATGCCGTTCGTCAATGGCGTTATGGTCCAACTCTTTTCAATGGACATCGCATTCAAGTCCATGACGATGTCAGGCTCGTATTCCGGCTCCCAGACTAGCTGCCGGATTTGCAATCAGCGGTCGTTCCCAGGCCTGAGGCGAGCTTCGTCGTAAAAGAATTGAATAGCAAGAACGTCGCCCGCGCCAACCGAATGCGGTTCGAAGCAAAACATTTCAGCGTTGTCGATTCGAAGGCCGGCTAACGACGAATGTTAACGGACGTAGGGTCCAGTTCGTAGCCTTCGTCCGCTACAGTTTTCTGAACTGCCAACCGAAGTGTCTGATCGTCTGCATTCTTCGGCGCGTCGCAATGGCGACGAATCACTTCTTCGCCAGTTTCGATTCTGATCAGCCACTTCGACTTCGCCCCATCCCATACGACTTCCACACGGTCTGGACGCATGGCTTCCTCCACCTACAAGCTACACCCAAATGTGTTGCTGGGTCTCCGTCCATACGAAATAGCACTTCACTTGATTATGGCTGTCAGCAGCTACTGCCGGCCCGGAATCGGCGAGGCAGCGCGGTTTGCACGGGTCGGCGCGATCCCAAGACAGATAAGATGGGCTTTCATCGACGGCATTCTGTGGTACATAAGTGCGACGATCAGTTCTAGCGATTGTGGAGTGGGAAGATGTTCGCTGCGGAAGAGTTGCGACAAGCAAGAATCTTTCCCTGTCTTGATGAAGCCGAATGTGCTCGACTGACGCAAACTGTCGCCGATGTGCGACTCAAGCCAGCAGAATGGCTCTTTCGAGAGGGATTACCCCCCTCGTTCTGTGTGCTGATGGAGGGCCGTCTGCGGATAGTTCTAGATGTTCACGGAAAGCAGACCGAGTTTGCGGAGCAAGAATTCAAGCAGGGCGATTTCTTGGGTGAAGTGCCTCTTGTGATGGGCACTCCGACCTTCGGCTCATTGCGAGCCCAAACCTCGTGCCGCGTCGCGCGCCTGGATAAGCAGCAGTTTCATCGCTCGATTCGGGACTCAAAAGAAGCCCGCGCCATCATTCTGGAGACGCTAGGTGAACGGCTTTTGCTGATCCAGCAACGTTCGCTTTCTTTACCCACATCGCGGGTGCTCATCTTCGGCCGCAACAGCGATGCGGACTGCCATAACATCCGCACATTTCTTTCCGCGAACCGCATTCCCTAAGAGTGGGTCGATCGTGATCGCTATCCGGAGCGGGTGCCCGCAGGAGTCTCCGACGACCCTGATTGTCCGGCCGCAAGTATTGACGGACAACTTTTCGTTGAGCCGCCGACAACGAGGGAAGTTGCCGAGGCCCTGCAACTGCAGACCAAGCCCAACCGCGACAGCTATGACGTCGTGATTGTCGGGGCCGGACCGGCGGGTATGGCCGCCGGCGTTTATGGGAGTTCTGAAGGGCTAAGGGTGCTGATTGTCGAGCGCTGTGCAGCAGGCGGGCAAGCAGGTACCTCATCGCGTATCGAAAACTATCTGGGCTTCCCTGAAGGGATTTCTGGGGAAGACCTGACCGCGCGTGGATTCAAGCAGGCTACTTATTTCGGCGCGGAAGTTGCGCTGACGCGGTCGGTTGAAAAGCTTACTCCCGCGAGTGAAGGCTATGTATGCGAGTTTGACGGAGGTCAGTCGGTGTCAACCCGAGCCGTGGTGTTAGCCACAGGCGTGGACTGGCGTCGGCTGCAGGCCAAGGGTGAAGACCGCCTGCTCGGGCGCGGCATATTTTATGGAGCGGCCCGTCAGGAGGCGACCAATGTAGTCGGCAAGAAGGTATTCATCGTAGGAGGCGGCAATTCAGCAGGACAAGCCGCCATATTTTTGTCGAGCTATGCGGCTGAAGTAAAGGTATTGATACGGGGCGAAGGGCTGAAACTCAACATGTCGCGATACCTGATTGATCAGATTACTTCGAAGGCTAACATCCAGGTGCTCCCCTTTACCCAGGTCATTTCGGCTATCGGCGAAGATCGCCTGGAACGAATTGAGGCTCGTGTTCAAGCGCCTCATGAGATGGAGAAGATACTTAGCGATGAAGCCGATGCCTTGTTTGTGATGATCGGCGCCGACGCCAGCACGTCATGGCTACCAGACGAATTGGAGCGGGATCCACTCGGCTATGTTTGCACCGGGCGCGACCTCACCACCTGGAAACTCGATCGCTACCCATTTCCCTTGGAGACCAGCCTCCCGGGTGTGTTCTCGGCCGGTGACGTGCGCCATAACTCCATCAAACGCGTATCGAGTGGAGTGGGCGAAGGCAGCATGGCCATCGCATTTATCCATCAATACCTGGCCTTATAGTAGGAATCGGACGAGCCTGCGACCGCTGCCAGGATGGAGAAATCGATCCCCAGTGACGAGCAAAGTGGGTTTCATTGTCTGAGTCTAGGTCCAACCGTTCGTAATGAGTGAACGGAATCTTTCAGTGCCCGATCAGTCGTGCCAGCTCAACCGGTCGATGCAACACCATCCAGTGCGTTGATTCGACAATGCTTGCGCGGGCGAATCATCCGCTTGGCTGTACACGGTCAACACTAGCCAAGTCCGCGTTCCGGTTGGTGGAACCCAGACCAGCAATTTTAGCTTCTGTTTTCAATGCCAGGCGGGTTCAAACTTAGTCTTAGGTCGACCCATTCAGATCACCGCGTTTATCAGTTGACGCACTAGCAGCCGCCGCGTTTCGTTTCGCCAATCCCTGACTTGATCAGACCAACGACGACGGTGGTCACAATGCCGCCCATGCCCCCGCCTAAAGCGTTAAGACTGATCGAGGTGAGGTTCACACTGCTCATGATTGTCGGAAGGTTGGCGGGGAAAAAACTGAAGAAAGCGGAGATCAGGCCGCCGCCAACGACGCCAGCGATGGAGTTTCCTACAGGGCCGAGGTTATAGTCGCTCCTGAGCGAGCCCGCGAGCGAGCCGCCTATATTTCCGCCGATGGCACCGCTCACGAGTTGTACGGCCAACGCGGTATTGTTCATTTTGTCTTCTTCGGAACAGAGCAAATTGAGATTTGAGGTCTCGTGAGATGCGCCTGCGTCCCCTACGGTTTCCGCATGATAGCCTGAACGGCCGAGCCTGTAAACGTGAGAAGTAGGGAGAAAATCACAGTGACCGGCACCGAGTGGTTGATGCCTACTTCTCTAAACTTGATTCCGCCAACTTTACGAATTCACCACGACGGACAGCGCAATTCTTGCCTTGTTTTCATGTGGGTCCCGATAAGTTGGGTGATCTCGATCGGCATACGCAACACTAAGCTTGAACCTACCTTGCATTGAATTCGAAAGTCGAAATCGCATGCCCGGGTTAGACCAGCAGGAACGCCGCGTTGGCTAGGTTTTATCCAAGCGAAGCCGAACAGATGGATCTCCCCTAGAGGTAATGCCGAATCCATGCACGAATGGTGTTGCAACCGCCGGTTGAGCCGGAAGCGTTAATCAGCCACTGCGAGTTACTCATTCAAATGTGTGACCTTGAAGGGCCAGATGCGGGATAGCGTGTTATTCATAGCGCCCTGCGGAAGGAAGTCGCGGCGGGTAGGCTTTCGAGCGAACTGGGGCGGACGTGCAGTTCCGCGCGGCTCGTCTTTTCCGACAATCGGCCGCCGTGCTTGAAGGACCGGCGGTAGGCACTTGGAGTCATCTGGCGAATACGGCGGAACTGCCGGTTAAAGTTGGCGAGATTAGATAGACCGACCTCGTAGGCGATCATGCTGACTGGCATGTCGGTTTCCGCCAAACGCATGCAGGCGCGCCCAATTCGAAGTTTGCATAGGTACCCGCTGACGCTGTCGCCGGTGTGTTTCACAAAAAGGCGGTGTAGCGATCTCGCGGACATATTCCCCACACTGCAGAGCGCTGCGACGCGTATAGGCTCTTGGAACTGCCGGTGAAGATATTGCAGCACCCGCGTGAATTGCGCCGGCTCGCTGTCCGCGGCGGAAGGAACGGTCATGGCCGTTTTCGAAAGACGCACCGCGTTCACGTCGGCGAGCGCAACAAGAAGTTCGAGCGTCGCGTGAAGGCGGGACTGCGGGGATTCCGAAAGGATCTGGTCGAGATCGGACGCAACGCGTTTGGCGAACGCCCGAGGAAATTCGAGACCTGTCGAAGCGTTTCGCAGCAACCGCCGGATGCCCGCATATTCCGGACACACCTGCGCCATCTGTAGCGCCCAATGGCCTGAAAACCAAATAACGACCGCGGTATGCGGTTCGTTTCGATGGAGGGTCGCAGTCGAGGCCCAGGTATGAGGCATGTCGGACGGCACGAGCGCCAAATCCGGTGATCGATATTTTCCGATGTGATCACCGATGAATCGCCAACCTTTGCTGTTCAACGTCAACGTAAGCTCATATTCCGGATGATGGTGCCACTCGAAGGGGATCTCCGCTACGCGCCGGTGGTAAATGCGCACCGAGCAGCCCTTCGGGAACGGAACCGATTCAAACTGAGGCTTCATTTCGTCCCTTATCGCGTCCAATGGACTCTGGCCGAATTGTATCAGTAGTTGGCCGTTCTACATCACTCGCCAATTCTGCGCTTTGCTAGATTCGGCGTCGCGGCTTTTGGACCGAGCCCCGCCACGAGATCGAGTTCTAGAAGGAGCGGAAATTCATGAAATTCGAAATCGAAGACCTGCCGAAGCTGGTGCGCGAAACAAAAAAATCCCTGCGCGCGGCACTGCCGGGCTATGCCGCGGCTTTCCAAAAAGTCGAATCGGAGATGCGTAATCGCGTGGACGCGATCGTCAAGGAACGAGAATCGGGCCGAGCGGTTGTCCCGATTGTGCATTACTCGGACATCGAAGGCGGCAGCGTGCCCGCCGAGATGATCGCCAAGATCAAGCAGCGGGGCGCTTGCGTCATTCGCGAAACGTTCGCTCCGTCACAGGCTGATGCATGGAACGACGAAATCACTGCCTACGTTGAAAAAAACGACCTCGACGCAAAACTGGCCAACGCCGCCGAAGATAAATATTTCGGAACCTTGGCGTCGGCGAAACCGCAGATTTACGGAATATATTGGTCGCGCCCCCAGGTGCAAGCTCGCCAAGCCGAATCGCTGACTCGCGTGCGCGTCTTCATGAATAACCTGTGGAAAGCGGAAAGTGAAGGACGTCGGCATTTCAATCCGAACGAAGTGCCCGCCTACGCCGATCGTATTCGGCGACGCCCGCCCGGTTCCGCATCGTTGGGCCTATCGCCGCACGTTGATGGAGGCTCTGTCGAGCGTTGGCTTGATGAAAATTTTCGTAAAGTGTATCGTCACGTATTTTCCGGGAACGTGCAGAAGTACGACGCGTTTGACTCCGCGTTCCGCCCCGAGGTCCGCGAGGTTCCTTCTCCTGCGGTTTGCTCAATGTTCCGGACATTTCAAGGATGGACTGCGCTCACTCCTCAAGGAAAAGGAGACGGCACGCTGCAATTGATTCCAATCGCCGAGTCTATGGTTTATGTCTTGCTGCGTGCGCTGCAGGACGATGTCGCCGACGACGATTTCTGCGGAGCACAGCCGGGCTGTGCACTCTCCGTGAATCCGCAGTTTCACAGTTTGTTGATCGAAGCTCTTTCCTCGATTCCATTGATGCAAGCCGGCGATACCGTTTTCTGGCATTCCGATGTAGTACACGCCGTTGAAAACGAACATCGCGGCGCGGGCTACAGCAACGTGATGTACATCGCTTCAACGCCCGGTTGCGCCAAAAATTCGGCTTACTTGCCGCAGCAAGCGCAGGCTTTTCTGGCCGGAAAAACTCCACCGGACTTCGCCTCCGATGATTTTGAAGTCGATTTCGTCGGACGTGGAACAGTTGGGGATTTGACCGAACTGGGGCGTTCACAGCTTGGAATCACCGCGGCGCTCGCGAAGGGGACTCAGGTTGGCCGCTCTGCCTGATCCTGAAAAACAATCGCTCCGCAAGCCCCGACTGTTCTCGCCAGGCAACACGCTGCCCTTTGTTCTGGTGACGACGTTATTTCTCCTCTGGGGCATCCCGAGCAATTTGAACGACGTGCTTATCAAGCAGTTCATGAAATCGTTTGAGATGAATCGCTTCCAGGCCGGACTGATTCAATCCGCTTTCTATTTAGGCTATTTTCTCCTGGCCTTGCCAGCGGCGCTCGTGATGCGCAAATACGGCTACAAGACCGGTCTGGTGATCGGCTTGCTGCTCTTCGGCACAGGCGCTCTGCTCTTCTGGCCCGCTGCTGTCGTCCAGCGTTACGGATTCTTTCTTTTCGCGCTCTTCGTCATCGCCGGTGGCTTGTCCTTTCTGGAAACTGGCGCGAACCCCTTCATCTCGATTTTGGGCGATCCCCGATCCTCAGAGCAGCGCCTGAATCTAGCACAGGCATTCAATCCGTTGGGGTGTATCGCCGGAGTCGTCGTCGGCACGATCTTCATCTTCTCGGGGGTCGAATTGAATGCGGCGCAGGTTGCGGCGTTGAAAACTGCCGGGACGTATCAAGCCTACCTGCAGCACGAAACCCTGCGCGTAATCACGCCTTACGTTGTGCTCGGTTGCATTGTTTTTTTCTTTGCCGTGGTGATCATCAGCACAAAGTTTCCCAAGATCGCTGAGCAGTCTGAATCAGTCGGCGACGCGCCCAAGGGCAGCTTCCGCGAGCTGCTCCAATACCCGCATTTTGTGCAGGGTGTGTTGGCGCAGTTCTTTTACATCGGAGCTCAGGTGGGCACCTGGAGTTATTTCATCACCTATGTTCAGGACTACACGCACCTGTCTGAAAAGACCGCGGGGTATTTTCTCACTGGCACACTGGTCGTCTTCACCATCGGCAGATTCTTGGCGACGTATCTGATGAAGTTCATCGAACCCAGCAAACTGATGGGATTTTATAGCCTCATCAACATCCTTTTGGTCGCGATCGGGGTGCTGCTTCCTGGCTGGATCGGGCTCTGGGCGGTTTTTCTGACGAGCTTCTTCATGTCTCTCATGTTCCCTACAATTTTCGCGCTGGGTCTAAAAGATCTGGGCCCGAACACAAAGATCGGCGGCTCGCTGATCGTGATGGCCGTCATCGGCGGCGCCATCTTCACGCCCATCATGGGACGGATTTTCGAGGCGACGCACAGCATGGCCACAGCGATGATCGTTCCGCTGATCTGCTATTTATTTATAACCTACTACGCTTTCGTCGGATCAAAATCTCGCGGCCTCGCAGCCGCCCGCGTAACCGCTAACTCCTGACCAGCCGAGAGAGCTCAACCGGGCGCTGCAAAACGTTCCAGCGCGTTGATTCGGCAATGCTTCCGCGGGGGAACGATCTGTTTGGCTGTACTCAGCCAGGGCCTGGCGAGGGCGGCGTTTCGACTCATCTAAGCCTGGCGGGCGATTTTGGCTTTTGTTTTCAATGCCGGCCGGGTTCCAGCTTAGTGTTGCGTCGACCTATTGAGATCATCCGCGTTACCTGACATGCGGCATACCTGAACTTCATCTGGCGACTGGCACACCCTTCCACACCACCAAAATGAACGTGGTTGAACTTCCGCGTGCCTGGCGGGAGGCTCACCCCTCCGCACCACCGAAACGAACGCAGTTGAATTTGCGGGCGCCTGCTTGAAGCAGGCAGGGCTGCCCGCTGCTAGCTGGCGGGCCGCCCCTCCGAACGCTCCCATCGAAGGCCCCCTCAGAAGGCCAATGTCCTGACGTACTATTGAAGCCTGCCGATTTCTATTCGATCCTGCCGATTCATCCTGACCCGCAACCCACCAAAGGAGCAGTCTATGCCGGGCAAAAACGGGGCACCCGCCAGACGCAGCACTCGTGTGACGCTGCGTGTTCCGCTCAGAATCTACGAGCCAGACACAAGCAAACGGTTTCTCGTCGAAGAAGCATACGCCGTGAAGGTAAGCCTCTGGGGCGGCCTGCTGGCTCTCAAAGCGCCCGTGAATCGAAACCAAGAACTCGTCACAGTCAATCAGGCTACCGGAAAAACCGCAGATTCTCGGATCGTGTACGTGGGGCCAATGGCATCGGGCGCCAGCCGCGCCAGGCTGGTGGCAATAGAGTTCCTCCGACCGTCGCCTGGTTTTTGGGGCGTGTTCTTTCCTCAGCCCGATGCAGGCCGACCTCAGGTTAGGAACTACATTCGATGAGCCACAAACTTAAGCCGTCGCGAACCGTCAATAAGCGGTCCGTGCGACGCTGTTCACTTGTGGCTTCCGTCGAGGTGACGGAGCTGCGTTCAGGCACCCGGCTCTCAGCGCGCATCTCGGAACTGGGCGTCGGGGGCTGCTATGTTGACGCGCTAAATCCCTTCCCGCAAGGCGCACTGGTCAGTTTGCGGATTCTCAGAGACCAGGGCGTCTTTCAGACCAAAGCCAAGGTGGTTTACTGCGACTCGAGCGTCGGCATGGGCTTGGCCTTCGTTGAGATGTCTCCGGATCAGCGGTCACTACTTGAAAATTGGTTAGCCGAGATCGTTAGCCAACTCAGTCAAGTTTCGTAGATTCCACCCCCGCCGAGTGGCACGCCCATCCATGCCACATAAACGACCGCCTTTTGAATATCCCGCCGTGAAATCGCTGTGCGCCGCGTCCGACAAACAGAAACACAATACGCCTGCACCAAGAAAAACTGTACCAAACCTGTCCGTTGCAATTCTTACGGGTAGGGGCCAGATCTCGTACAGCTCGTAGTGGTTCTGGACCTTTTCTGGACGTCGTGTGCTCCTCTGACCAGCTGTTTTCGTCGCGCCTTCGCGCTACACTCGAACGGAAACTAAAATGTGAAACCGCACACGATTGGTTGCCCTTCGAACCTGCCGGCGGCGGGTCCGCCAGCAGCAGCTTCGAAGTCTTCACCCAGAGCCGACATCCCTCACCGTCAACGACGCAGCACCCGCCCCCCGCCCCCTCTCCCAGTTTCTCGCTACGCGCTTCGGTCAATATTTAATCGCTGCTCCAGAATTAGAACTCAACGCAAATGACCGAAAACAAACGACAGCGACCCACCTACTCGCTGCCACTTCTGGGTTCGCGGCGCCTGTACGGATCTCTCGCGGATGCGCCAGCGGCGGCTGGAATTCGAGTAAAGGCAAGCTCAAAGGAAACAGCTCGGGCAGGATTGCGTACGCTGCGTGCGTTTGCTTGCGTCTGGATGGCAGCTCAACGCCGCCAATCGCGGGTCACTACTCACTACCGATCTTTCTTCTGCAACTCGTTCTGCAGCAGATTCTCTACCAGCGGCTTTACGCCTTGCGAGAGCAGCTCTTGCAGATGCGGGCCGAGCTTTTCCATGACTTTGCGCACCATGTCGTCTACGGCTTCGGCGTCGTTGGCGCGCGCGGCGGGCTGCTCGGAATTTTGCGGCGGCAGCACCGGCGGCATCAGGAACGGAATTTCAGACAACGCTTCGCGATTGGGCGGCGGCAGTGTCGGAATGCGTTCGAAACTTTCCACCGCCGCGGGCGGCAGCTGCTCGGCGGATTCTGCGAACAGGGAACTGTTGGATTTGGCAAGAGCTTCTGCTTCGCGCGCGGCAGCTTCGCGGTCCCAATATTCGTCGCTGGGGGCTGGCTGTGAGAGCTGGCCCGGCTGCGTTTGCTCGGCATACGCTTCCTGCTCGCGTGTATCGGCTGGCGCCGGAACTTGGTCTTCGTCGCGTGGAGAATATTCCGCCGCGTCGAGCAGCGGCTGGCTGCCAAAGAGCGGCTCGGCGGGCAACATGCCGGAGAGTCCGCCGCCGTTTACCGGGACGTCGGCTGGAGCCGGCAAAGATTCGGCTTCGGCTGCGGACGAAAAATCAGCGGCGCTGCTGGTGATCGGCTCAGGTTCCGCTTCGGCGTCGCCGTTGAGTGCTTCCGCCACCGTGGCGCTCGCGGAATAATCGCTGACCGCTTCTGGCGCTGCGGACTGCGCGGGATCGTGAAATTCGTCAATCACAGCATCATGAGATTCGTTGTGCGCATCCTCGGAGAAATGGTAGGACGAGCCGCCGAACTTGTCGTCGCTCGCGCCGCTGTCGCTGAACTGGCGCGGCGCTTCGTCTTCGCGCGCCTCGCTGCGTACTTCGTTCGAGGACTCGGAGTTTGCGGTCGGTGCGAAGCCTTCGATCGGGGCGGAATATAACGGCGCTTCCGTCGCCGCGAAAGCCGTGGCCTCGATGATGGGCTGCGTCTCCGCGGACTGGTCCACGAACGGAGCAGCGGCTGGCGCTTCAACAGACGCAGGCTCGAACGAATGTGACGAGGGAGCAGGCGGAGCGGTGGGAAGAGCCGCCGCAGGAGGTGCCGATAGATTCGTCATCCAATGATTGTCAGCGGTGCTGGTTGAATCCGCCGCGGAGGTTTCAGCTGCGTCGCTGGCCAAATCGTCCGCTGCTGCATTCGCCGCAGGCTCCGGCGAAGAAGGCGTGAGCATGTCCATCCAGCCGCGCATGCGCGAGACCAGCGTCGGACGGCTAGGCGGTTCTGGCGCGGCCTCGTGATGCTGCGCCGCAGGTTGCGTCGCGGCCGGGGCTTCGACTCGCGCCTCGGGCCGCACCGGCTCGGCGATCTCGGCTTCGGAAAATCTCGCTTGACTGTCGGGTTCATCGGAGCGCGAGAATCCAGCGGCGAGCTCGATTTCGGGCGCGTGCTTGGCGTCCCAGGGATTGGATTTTGCCGCAGGTTCCGGGGAAGCTGTCGCAGGTGCAGCTGAAACTTCTGCCGCCGGATTTGCCGCGGCGGCTGGAGTTTCGGATTGCGCAGCGGTTTCTTCAGCGCCGGGTTCGTCCGTCTTGCGGCGGCGCGGTGGAACGTCTTTTTCCGATGGGAAAGTGATCGGTTCGAAATTCCGTCCGTAGGAATAGACGGGATCGGCGGCGACGTTTTCCGGGACTTCGAAATCGGCCGCGTTGCGCCGCCAATCGTTTGCGGTCGCGGAGCTGTCGAATTCGTCTTCGTCATCATCTATGGCAGCAACGACCGGAGTTTTCGGAGCAGCGGGCGCCTTTGGGCCCTTGGAATCTTTCGAAGAGTCTTTTGCGGAAGCTTTGACAGGCTTCTTGGCCTTCGGCGTTTCTTCCTCGTCGTCTTCTTCGACTTCGTCCAGATCAATCGCGCGGACGCCCTTGCCGAAGCCATAAATCACGGCGGCTTCTTCGGCGGTAGGCTCGGGGAATTCGGGCAGCGGCTTGGGCTCAGCCTTCAGCGGAACTTCCGGCAAGGCCGGCGGCAAAGCGGCTTCCGCAGCGGCTTCCTTGGCTTTCGCGAGTTCGGCTGCGACTTTGGGATTCTTTTCCAGCGCTGACATCACCATGGCGATCAGCGGATCGGGTGGAACGAAGGGCTTCTTCAATACGCCGTCGGCGCCGACGCGGCGCGCTTCCTTTTCATCCAGCGGGTCGAAAGCACCTACCAGCAGAATCACGGGGACGTGCGAGAAACGCGGATCCTTCTTCACGAATTCGCAAACTTCGTAGCCATTGCGCACGGGCATGAAGACGTCGGCCAACACCAGATCGGGATTCGCCTCAGGCAGGCGACGCACCGCGGCTTCGCCATTGCCAACTGCGATGACTTCCACGCCGCGCTCCTGAAACGCGAGCACGACCATTTTCTGGATATTGGTGTTGTCGTCCGCAACCAAAATTCTGGGCACTGTAATCCCCCGGGCGGCATGCCCCCATACGAGACGCGCCTAGCCCTGAACATAGCTATTGCAGCACCCCGCGCGAAGGGCGTCAACAAAGTCGAAGTACAGGAGTGCCTGAGTTGTTAGCAGGGAGTAACTAGTAGTTATAGCGCGCTTACCAAGGGATGAGTTTCTTCAGCCCCTTCTTTTTCTTGCTGGTGGACTCTTCGCTGGCGTCCACCGGAGTGGGTTTCGCAGGCGTGGAGCCTTTAGCCGCGGATTGCGCGGCCGGCTGGCCTGAGCTCGAGACTGTGGCTGCGGCGGGAACTGCGCTGTCGCCCGTGGTGCCGGAAGCACTGGAGTTGGACGAGTTGGAGTTCGATACAGCGCCTGCCGGAGTGCCATCCGCTGGTGGATTCGCTGTGCCGGAGCCGTTCAGGCCTGCATCCACCGTACCGTTGGTGCTTGGCGGGGGCGGCACGGCTGTTGCTGGCGCGCTCGTTTCCGGAGCGGGCGTTCTCGCTGCAGGCTGCTCTGATGTCGGCTGGCCTTTGTCGTCGAGAGGTGTGAGGATTTCTGCGCCGACTGCGGCCTGTCCCGTGTCGGAGCCCACGGGCGCGGTGGTCGCGTCTTCGGGCGTAACGACTTCGGTGCTAGTTGCCTGTGTTTGCGCGCTCGCTCCCGCGGCGCTGCCGGTCAAGCCAAACGAAGGACCTGCGGCACCGGGCCGGAGCACGTCGGTTGCAGAAACTGCGTCGTTTGGCGGAGCCATTTGCGGCATCCCGCCACGCGCGGCGCCGGATGTGTCTGGATTTCCCTTGAGCATATTCATCGGCAGCTTCAGGACGATGCTCTGGTGATGCTCTTTTTCATAGAGTTGCTGTTTCTGCATGCGCACGATGGCGTCGGGATCAGCGGAAGGCACCGGCCTGCCCATATCTTTCAGGCGGGCCTTGGCTCCCGGCGCGTTCTTCGAGAGCGGATAATCTCGCACGATGCGGTCGTAGCATTTGCTGGCGAGATCGCTCCAATGATTTTTGTCGTCTTCGTTTTTGGAAACTTGTTTGGCGCGTTCGTAGATATTTCCCAGCATCCACAGCGCGTCGTCATTCTGGCTGTAGAGAGGATAGCGATCGGTTACTTCAACCAGGCGCGCGGCGGCAGCCCGATAGTCCGTCTTGGTGTAATAGTAGTAGGCGACTTTGTAATCGCTATCGGCGAGCACTTCCTGTACGTCGCGCAAATACTGTTCGGCCTTCGGGATCAGTGAACTTTGCGGGTACGACAGCACGAACGCCTGGAAAGCGTCTTCCGCCGCTTCGGCTTGGGTTTTATCGCGGTCGGATTTTTCCATCATTTTATAGTGCGCCATGCCGATCTGCATCTGGGCGTAGGCTGCTTCGTCGAGGAACGGAAAGAAGGTCCGGAAGTCGTTATATTCCTGGATGGATTGGGTGAGGTTGGTGGTGCCGCCCTCTTTATAGTAGGAGTCCGCGACCGCCAGTTTGGCCTTGGCGAGATATTCGCTGTCCGGATAGGTGTTGATCAGGGTTTGCAGCGCGAGGCGTCCTTCGATGTATCGCCCAGCTTTCAAGTCCGCTTGGGCGCGATCGTAGAGAACTTTGTCCGGTTCGGACGAGGTGTTTACGTCAATCGTCTGCTTCTTTTGATCTTTCTTTTTCTTGTTCGCGGCAGTTTGGTCTGCAGGCTTGGCTTTTGCCTGGGGTTGGGGTTTGGGCTTGGCCGTCTCCGTGTCGGCGGCCGTAGGAGTGGGAGGAGGCGCGTTTTCGCCGCTGCCGCCGGTCTGGGGTGTGGGCACTTGCGCGCGCGCTCCGGGGCACACCAGGAGCGCTGCACCGAGCGCGAGGATGAGCAACGCCGCGCTGCGATAATTCTTGAATTTTTTCGCTGCCATCGGATTTATCCAGTCAGACGTTTGCAAGGTTTTTATGCCCTCTGGCTCAAAGCCTGGGTCGCTAGTTTTTTTAACTGGCGCGTTGCAGCCGCTGGATCAGCTGTGTGGAAAATCGAAGTCCCCGCTACGAACGTGTTTGCTCCGGCCTGCGCCAGCTCGGCCGTGTTTTCCGGTTCAACGCCCCCATCCACTTCAATCCGGAAGCTGCCATTATAGCGCGCCCGTATCTGATTCAGCTGGCGAATTTTCTCATAGGAATTGGGGATGAATTTCTGGCCGCCAAAACCGGGGTTGACGGTCATCACCAGTACGGTATCGAGTTTGTCGAGCACTTCGCTAAGCATCCCCACCGGCGTTGCCGGATTAATGGCCGCGCCCGCTTCCGCACCGAATTCGCGGATCATCGCCAGCGCCCGGTCCAGATGCGCCGTGGCTTCCTGGTGCACCAGAACTCGGCTGGCTCCCGCGCGAATGAAGTCCTCGATGTAGAGTTCGGGCTGCTCGATCATCAGATGCACGTCCAGGGGCAGACGGGTTGCCTTGCGCAGTGAGGCGACGACCGGAATTCCAAGGGAAATGTTGGGGACGAAGTGGCCGTCCATGATGTCCACGTGGATGACGTCAGCGCCTGCTTCTTCCACCGTGCGAACCTGGTCGCCGAGTCTCGCGAAGTTCGCGGCCAGGATGGAGGGCGCGATTTCAATGCGTGCGTAGGTCATGAGTCCTTCGAAATTCTAGCATAGGCCATTCGTTGTTGGCGGATTTGGAGGCGGAGAAAGGTCGTGGCGTCCGGACGTTGGCTTACTCCGCGAGTTGCAATTCGACGGTTGTGCTGGCGTCGAGGCGGGCGCCGCGCGAGGGAGTTTGGCCGATCACTGAGCCGTGCAGGCCGCCGGGGACTGGCGCAAACGTGAGCTTACTTACTTTCAGTCCCGTGCCGGCGAATTTCGATTCTGCTTCAGCGAGTGAATAGCCGACGAGTTCGGGCATTACGTACGCCGCGGGGCGAGGGCCGAGGGAAACGAGCAGGTCCACGTGCGGGCTGGTGACGTCGGACGTTCCTGGAGCCGGGTCCTGTTGCAGAACTGCGTCCGATTCAGTTCCGGGTTCGTACAGCTCAGAAATTTCGCCGACCTGCATTCCGGAGCGCAGCAGTTCGATGCGTGCGGCGCGAATGCTGTGATCGGTTAGAATCGGGATTGTGGCCTGCTTAGGGCCTAAGCTGATGACTACGTGCGCGTACTGGCCGATTTTCACTTTCATTCCCGGCGGAGGAGTTTGACGCACGACGGTATCGGCGGGCAGCGGACTGAACATGCGGTCCTCGACTTTGAATGCTACGCCGCGGCCCTGCATCATTTGCTGCGCTTCGACGGCTTTCTTGCCGACGACGTCTGGCATGGCTACTTCGCGGCCCTGGATGGCGAAACGCATCGCGGTCAGCGCGCTGAGGAATGCGACGGACATCAGAATGAACGCCAGTAGCGCCATGCGGAAAATCCATTCGAGCCGTTCGCGGAACTTCATTGGTATGCCTCAGACTTTATTTTATCGTGGGCGACGCATTAGGAGCGTAGCACGACTGGCGGTGGCGGGAGTTCGTCGTGTGCTGGCTTGCACTGTTGCGGTTAACTCTTCGGGCGCGGCGGTTCTACGTCTTGCTGATGATTGCGGCGAAGAAGCCGTCTGTTTCGAGCGCACCGGGAGTGGTGCGGAAGTAGCCGTCGCGATCGAATAGTTTTTTTTCGTCGCGACCTGGGACGAGTTTGTCGCCTAAGCCGTGCGCGGTTTCGTTTCCCACATTGCGTTTCAATCCGACCGTACCGCCCAGCGCCTCCTCGACCACTTGCTGGTTTTCTTCCGATTCCATTGAGCATGTGGAGTAAACCAGACGGCCACCCGGTGCGAGGCGCTCAAGCGCGGATTTGAGCAGCGCGGTTTGCAGATTGTGAAACTCTTTCAGTTGTGCCGGCTGCAGGCGCCAACGAATTTCCGGATGGCGCGCGAGCGTGCCGGTTCCTGAACAGGGGGCATCCACGAGAATGCGATTGAAATGTGTGCCGAACGGCAACGGGCTAGCGGCATCCAGTTCCACTAAGCGCACTTGCTTCAGGCCGAGGCGCTTGAACTGTTCGCGCATGGCGCGCAGGCGGTGGGCGTGTCTATCCGCGGCAACGACGATTCCGCTTGGCCCGGCCGCTCGTGCAAGCGGAGGCGTTTTTCCTCCAGGCGCTGCACATACGTCGAGCACGCGATCGTTTGCTTGCACGTCGAGCAGCAATGAAACGCTTTGCGACGCTTCATCCTGGATGGAAATCGCACCGGAGCGAAAGGACTCAGTGCGCGAGGGGCTGCCGCCACTTACCGCGAAAGCGGATTGTAGAATTGTTCCGGGTTCGATGCGTAAACCGGCGTGTCGCAAGGCGCTGAAGATTCCTTCGCGCTGATTTTGGTCGTGCAACGCGCAGCTTAGGCGCGGTGCGTGATTGTTCGCTTCCAGCAGCGCGATGGTTTGCTCTTCTCCCAGACGCGCGAGCCAGCGCTCGACAAGCCACGTGGGATGCGAATGCAGGATGCCCAACCGTTCGGCAAGCGGGGTGGCAGGCGGAACGAATTTCTCAGCAGGCACTCGCGCATCATTCGCGGCGCGGCGTAGCACGGCGTTCACAAGAGTAGCGGCGGAAGTCTTGCGCGCGCTCTTGACCAGCGCGACCGATTCGTTTACGGCGGCGCGGGGTGGGATGCGTTCCAGAAAACGTAACTGGTAAAGTCCGATCCTCAATGCGAGCGCTACGGGCAGATCCAGCTTCGCCACTGGTTTCTTCAATTGGCGTTCGAGCAGAAAATCCAGCAGCTTGCGCCACCGGAGCACGCTCATGACGAGCTCGGTCGCAAGGCCCGCGTCTTCCGCTTTCACGCGCGCGCCCAGCTCGGCATGCAGCACATCGCTCGCGTACGCGCCCTCGGCTTCGACGCGCCGCAACACTTCGTACGCGATTTTTCGTGCGGGACTAATCACGATCCGAATTTCTCGCCGGGCGTCAGGCGCGCGCCATTTGCGAATTCGCGCGCGGCGATGCGTTTGCGACCTTCGAGTTGTATGAATTCCACGCGCAGCGCGGTCTGTTCTCCGCAGGCTACCTCGACTTCGCCGGCCTTGACGCTGATTGTGCCGGGTTTTTCCCGAAGAGTTTGAGATGCGGTTGTAGGGGCGGGTCTGAGACCCGCCCCCGCGCTGCCGTGGCTCGGTGCTGACTGACCTAGGGCCGGCTTGCCCCAAAGCGCGCATTGCTTTCCGCGGAACGTGCTGAATGCTCCGGGCCAGGGTTGAAAGCCGCGGATGCGGTTAGAGATTTTCTGCGCGGAAAGAGGCCAATTGATTCTGCCGTCTTCTTTCTTTAGCGGAGGCGCGACGCTCGCTTCCGAATGGTCTTGCGGCGTCGGCGTGATCGTTCCGCGCTCTAGTCCGCGGAGTGTTTCGAGCATCAGTGGGGCGCCGGCTTCCGCGAGGCGCGCGTACAGTTGCGGCGCGGTTTCGTCGGGCCCGATTTCGGTTTCATACTTCAGGAGCGTGGGGCCTGTGTCTAGACCCGCGTCAATCTGCATGGTGGTCAAGCCGGTGTGCGTTTCTCCACTGGCAATGGCCCAATGAATCGGTGCTGCGCCGCGATATTTCGGGAGCAGGGAGCCGTGCAAGTTGATCCACCCGAGGCGTGGAATGGCGATCAGGCGCGCGGGAATGATTTGGCCGTAGGCGATAATCACGACCAGGTCAGGCGCGGCGTTGCGGAAATATTCGTAGGATTCGTCCGCGCGGATTTTTTGCGGCTGGTACACGGGGATTCCGACGGCGACGGCGGCGTCTTTTACCGGCAAGCTTGACGTTTCTTGGCCCCGGCCGCGCGGGCGGTCCGGTTGCGTGACGACTCCCTCGATCTTGAATTCGGCGCGCTTCAGCAGTTCGCGCAGCGTCGGCAAAGCAAACGCCGGAGTGCCGCAAAAAATAATTCTTAGCGGCGGCACGAGCGTCCTACCACTCGCCGGCTTTTTTCAGCTTGCGGATTTTGCGCTTGATGAGGTCGCGCTTGAGCATGCTGAGGTGTGTGATGAAGAGGACGCCGTTGAGGTGATCAATTTCGTGACAGAAGGCGCGTGCTAGCAGACCTTCGCCACGGCGTTCGAACTGAGCGCCGGTGGCATCCTGCGCGCGAACGGTGACGTACTGCGGGCGTTCTACGTAGCCGCGGAAACTCGGGAGCGAGAGGCAGCCTTCTTCTTCGCGCTGCTGCCCTTCGGCGTAAATAATTTCGGGATTCGCAAGGACCATTTTCGCTTCCGGAACTTTTCCGTTGGAGACGTCAATGACAGTGAGGCGCAGCCCTACGCCGATTTGCGGCGCGGCGAGGCCCACGCCGTTCGCGGCGTACATGGATTCGAACATGTCCGCGACGAGTTTTGCGATGTCCTCGTCGAATTTTTCCACGCGCTTGCCGGGAGTTTCCAGCACCGGGTCGCCGTATTTCACGATCGGATGAATCATCTTCAGTCAGTTCCTATACTGGGCGCGCAAATTCGTGTGCGGCGCCACTCGCCACTGGTCACTGATTACTCGTCACTAAAATCCGTCGAGCTGCTGTTGATAGCCGTCGAAATTCCTGCGTGTTTCTCCGATCGAATCGCCGCCGAATTTCTCAAGAAACGCGCCAGCCAGTTCCATCGCTACCATCGCTTCGCCTGCAACGCCGCCTGCTGGAACCACGCAGACGTCCGAACGCTCATACGCCGCTTTCACTGCTTCTTTCGTATTCAGATCCGCGGTCAGCAGCGGGCGGCGCAGCGTGGAAATTGGTTTCAAATATCCGCGCACCACCACGTCGCTGCCGTTTGTGATGCCGCCTTCCAAACCACCGGCGCGATTCGAGGTGCGATCGAAACGCTTCTTCGCAGCTTCATAGACGATCTCATCCTGCACTTCTGAACCGTAACTCGCGGCATTCGCTACGCCCGTACCGAATTCGACGGCTTTGACGGCTTGAATAGACATCACGGCGCGGGCGATGCGCGCATCAAGTTTTTCGTCCCACTGTGCGTGACTGCCCAGGCCCGGTGAAATTCCGCGCGCCACCACTTCAAAAATGCCTCCGACCGAATCGCCGGCTTTTAGCACATGGTCGACCTCGGCGACCATGCGCGATTCGGTGGCCGCGTCCACGCAGCGCAGCGGCGATTCCAGATTTTCGCACACACGGGCGATTTCTTCCCATGTGGCAGTGCGTTCCAGGCGGGCATGGCCGACGGCGATGGTGTGGCTGAGCACTTCGGCGGCGAATTCTCGCAACAATAATTTCGCGAAAGCGCCGGCGGCCACTCGTGCGGCGGTCTCGCGAGCTGAAGCGCGCTCCAGAACGTAGCGCGCATCGTGGAAATTAAATTTCAATGCGCCAGCGAGGTCGGCATGGCCGGGGCGCGGCGCCGTGAGCTGGCGTTGCGCGCCCCTGGGATCGCTGGAGTCGGCGCCGTCGGTGTCTTCAACGGCTTCCACCGGCAGCGTCTTTTCCCAATTTTTCCAATCACGATTTTCGATGCGTATGGCGATGGGCGCGCCAATGGTCTTGCCGTGACGCACGCCTGCGAGAATGTCCGCCGCGTCCTTTTCGATTTTCTGGCGGCCACCGCGGCCGTATCCGAGTTGGCGGCGATGCAGTTCGCGCTGAATAAATTCCAGATCCACGCGCACGCCCGCAGGGAGTCCCGAGACCCAGGCAATCAGCGCCTGCCCGTGAGATTCACCGGCTGTAACAAATCGCAGCATATTTAGGTCGGACCTCGCATGCAGGCACGAATCACAGATTCTACCGGACGCTTCCACTCGCGTAAAGGTATACGCGGCACGCACGTTTCGTGAAAAGTGGTCTGTGGCGCGAAGGTTGCGATTTGGAACCGCACGCGCGGGGAATTCTTGGCGGATGTTTGCTTGACGCCACGCGGATGAGCCGTTACGCTTCCGGGGACTCGGCGCAAGCGGCGCATTCCGCCCGCCACGCGTCGCCCAACATGCCCGAATCCAGCGCCCCCTTATCGCTCACAGCGGTCCTCAGCGACGTATTGAAGCGCCAAGTCGCGGCTGTGCAGGATTACACCCTACTGACCGTGCAGGCGATGCGGTGCTTGTTCTCCCCGCCGTACTACTGGCTGGACGCGCTGGAGCAGATGGACATCATCGGCGTGGGCTCGCTGCCGATCATAATTGTTGCGGGGTTTTCCATCGGCGGCGTGCTGGTACTGCAAACGGCGGCGCAGTTCCAGCGCTTTGGGTCAACGGCGCTGACGGGAGACGCGGTGTCGCTGGCGTTGGTACGCGAATTGGGCCCGGCGGTCACGGCGCTGCTAGTATCGGGGCGCAATGCGTCGGGAATGGCGTCGGAGCTTGGTTCGATGGTGGTGACCGAGCAAGTGGACGCGATGCGCGCGTTGGGCACCGACCCGATACGCAAGTTGATGATGCCGCGCGTGATCGCGACGGTGCTGATGGTGCCGCTGCTCACCGTGGTTTTTGATTTTGTCGGATTGTGCGGCGGATTTCTGGTTGCGTATACAACGTTGCGATTGGGCGCGGTGCAATTCTGGACGCGCGCAATCAATGCGCTGGATATCGGCGACGTTGTGCAGGGCCTCACGAAGCCAGTGGCGTTTGCGCTGATCATCGCGACGGTGGGATGCTACTGCGGACTACGCGTGAAGGGTGGAACTCAGGGCGTTGGGCGGGCTACGACGACGGCGGTGGTTATTTCGTCTGTGTGCGCGCTGGTGGTGGATTTCTTCCTGTCGAGATTGTTGTTGTATTTGTTCCAGTGATGGCATCGAGCCCGGCGCGTGTGTTGGCGCGGAACTCTGCGCTTGAATCCGCTGGTTTCCATCTATAATCGGACCCATGACGCGCGACGTCCCGCCCCTTAGTTCTTCGCGAAATGCTGCTAACACGTTGCGCCCACTGCGGGGCGACAGCACTGGCCCGGAAATACAGAGCGTGCCGGGCGAGGCGCTGATCTCCCTCCGAGATATTCATGTGGGTTTCGAGGACCGCGAAGTTCTGCAGGGAATCTCGTTTGATGTGGCGCAAGGCGAAACCAAAGTGTTGCTGGGCGAAACCGGCACGGGCAAAACTCTGCTCATGAAGCTGGCGGCCGGATTGATTCAGCCTGACTCCGGGAACGTGCTGGTGATGGGCCACGATGTAAGCGAAATGCCGGAGAGGGAACTGCTGAATTTTCGACGGTCCATCGGATTTGTGTTTCAGGAAGGCGCACTTTTCGATTCTATGACGGTCGCGGACAATGTGTCGTTTCGTTTGCGCGAAGAAGCGATGGACGAAACGGAAATTGACGAGCGAGTGCGCGAGGCGCTGCACTTCGTGGAGATGGAAGAGGCGCTGGAGAAGTTTCCGGCCGATTTGTCCGGCGGAATGCGACGGCGCGTCTCAATTGCGCGGGCGCTAGTGGGTCGTCCGCCGGTGGTGCTGTACGATTCGCCGACGGCGGGGCTGGATCCTGTTACGTCGCAGACGATCATTAATTTAATCTTGCGCGGACGCGATTTGCAGGACGTGACGGCGCTGCTGGCGACGCATCGCGTGCAGGACGCTTTCGGCCTCGCGAATTTTCGTTTCGATAAAGTCAGCGGGCGCGTGACGCCTCTGGTTGGCAATGGCAATTCTGGCCTGGCGCGATCGCTGGCGGAACGCGAGAGGGCCGCGGAGAGCGGGAAAGAGCGCAGCCAGGCGCGGCCGACGAATGTGCTGGTGTTGCGCGACGGCAAAATTTATTTTGAGGCGCCGGCCGATGACCTGCTGCGCACGAAAGACGAATACTTGAAAAAGTTTCTGGCTTCGGCGGAATAAAGACGGAATTCGAATCACTGAGGAGGCAGGGCCATGGCGCAACGCAAGCAGATAACTTGGACGGAGCTGCGCGTAGGACTTTTCGTGTTGGTGGGTCTGTTCGTTATTGGGGTGGCCATCTTTTATATCACCGGCGCGGGAATGCTAGGGCCGAAATATCGACTCTACACCTATCTGCCGGAGGTCGAGGGCGTGGCCGCGGGCGCACCTGTGCGTCTGGACGGCGTGTCGATTGGCAACGTGGAGAAGGTCGCGCTGAATCCGCATCCGTCGGACCGCACGCAGAGTATTCAGTTGATCTTGCGCATCGACGACAAATTTAAGGAGGATGTGCGGACGGATTCGACGGCCAGCCTGGTGACCGAAGGATTATTGGGCGACCGTTACGTGACGATCAAGCGCGGATTGAGCGGCTCGCCCTTGAAGCCGAACAGCACGATTCCCGCCGCGCCGGCGGTGGCGATGACCGAGATGGTGGAGCGCGGGACGGATTTGCTGACGACACTGAACTCGGTGGCTGGCGAGATGCGCGGAATTATTGACCAGGTGAAGGAAGGCAAGGGCACGGTGGGGAAATTGATCAAGGATCCGGCCCTTTATGACAACGTGAATGCCACGGTGGCGCGGTTGAACAGCATGGTTGGCTCAATTCAGGAGGGCAAGGGGACGGCGGGGAAATTCCTGACCTCCGATGAGCTTTATACCAAGGTGAACACTACGGTTGACAACGTGAATGATGTGCTTGGCGCGGTAAAAGAACAAAAGGGGACGGCAGGGAAGTTGATTTACGATCCGGCGGTTTACAACAGCGCGAAGGGATTTTTGGACAACGGGAACGCGGTGCTGAGCGACGTGCGCGCGGGGAAAGGCTCGCTGGGGAAATTTGCCACGGATGAGGCACTTTACAATAATTTGCGCGATGCTTCGGCGCAGGTGCGCGACGCTTCGGCGAAACTGAATTCCAATCAGGGCACGGCCGGAAAGCTGTTCACGGATCCGGATTTGTACGACAACCTCACCGCCATGAGCGGCGATCTGCGCCTGCTGATCGGCGATTTCCGCAAAGACCCGAAGAAATTCCTGCACGTGAAACTGGCTGTGTTTTAAAGTCGGCGACTAATAAGTGGGGGTTGAGGAGCGAAAGCTGCAAAACAACCAGACACCGAAGCCTTCCGTGCGAATCAATTGTTCGTTGAGTCGCGGCAACGAACGCTCGTTTCGGCGCCGAGCAGCGCCGCTCGTCGCTGTGTTCGCAATTCTCGCGCTCTGCGCCGCTAGCACAACCGCAGGAAAGCCCAGCGACGGAAATGCAAACGCAGCAGACTGAGCCGGCGGCGGACGGCGAACTGGCGTTCCGCAAAATGACGCCGGAAATGCACGCGCGCGCTGGGACATCGCTGGCGAAATTACAGCCCTCGGCGAGGCAGTGGATCAGGGAGCAAGCGCGCGCCGAGTCGCAGCAGCCTGTGCCGGACCCAGCAGCCCTGAAAGGCGCCATTCGCGCGCGATTTGGAATGAAGCTGACGCAGGCGGACGTTGCCGAGCTTGAATTCGTGGTGCTGATGTCGTCGTTTCCGCCGAAATACAACGCTCTGCTGCAGTCGGTCGGGGAAGTCCATGCGCACACGGCGGCGCGGCAAGCGTTGGGGGAAGCGATCGGCAAGATAGGCGACGATGGCGTACCTAATCCCGCTGCGGGCGCGAAGTCCGATACGAATGTGCCTTGCACCACGGCTGGCTGCCGTTCGCTGGCGCAGGCTGCGACACAAGTGGCCAGCTTGACGGCGCCAACCATGCATCCGCTGCGCTACGATCTGCCGAGCGATTTTAGTTGCGCCCAGGCGCAAGAAGCTTTGCAACAGATGCGGCGGGATTTGAACATCTTGAACCTGTCGAGCGAAGCAGAGCAACAGAAGTTGCAGATGGCACAGCAGCGCTGGTCGCAATTCTTGGATGTGATTTCGAGTGCCATGAAGGCGATGAACGCCACTACCAGCGGCGTTGTGCAGAACTTGAAGTAGCCCCAGACCCGCTCGTGGAACTGCTGACCGCTATTGTTTCGGGTTGACGGGAATTCTTAGCCACCAGACTGTGCCGGCGTAGTCGGAGAAGCAGACGTGGCCTCCGGATTCTTCCAGGACTCCTTTGCTGCGATCGGCAAACTGGATCGTGGCGACGATGCCGAGCCACACCGATTCGTCCCAGTCCTCGTATCTCGAGACTTCCGTGGTTTGCGCGTTTAATATCGCCACGATGCGTTTGCGGAGCTCTTCGCGGTCTGGTTTTTCCTGGCCTGGGCCAAGGCGACGGATGATCACCACTGAGATTGGCGCGCCGAACAATTCACTGATGGTGACCGGCTTCTCAAAATTGCGGTAGCCGTCTTTCGCCGCGCCGGCTGCGCTGCACGCTTTGCCGAACGGCTCGCTGGATACCAGATGTGTGGACCCATCCGAGTTGGCGGGTTCTTTCGCGTTCGAATCGTTGGTTTGCGATCGTTTATCCAGCTCGACTACGACCCTGGGGTCTTTGTTTTTGTCCTGCGCGTAGCTGAGCTGCGCCGCCGCGGCGAGCGCGAGAACCGCGAGAAGATATTTTGGTGTTTTGAGCATTTAATTTGTTGGGACGCAGCGCGCCCGGAAAGCGGGATTGTACTGCAAATCTCTGGCGCGCGTGATGACCTCCCACCTCGTTGTCACGTGTTACGGTCACAAGTCGTTCTCACGTAGTTTCACGGACCACAAGTCTGGCGTGCGGCGGCCGCGCCGCGGAAATTGGCTGCCTGTAATGCGAGGGGCGGGGAAAACACCGCGTCCTCGATTGCAATTTCTGCAGCGCTGCATTCACGTTTCGACTTGTGGTCCGTGCTACGCCTCGTCGTCCAGCACGAGCTCTATTTCCCGATCGCCTTCGCTCGTGTCGCCGGGAGCGACGAATCCGGCTTGGCGCTTCGGGCCACGCGGGGTCAGAGTCCAGGCGATTTCTTCCATCTGGCGAAGAGTCTGCCGGCCCTTGTCTTCGTAGGTCGAACACTCGCGCACGGGGAAGAACACTTGCCTGTCTGGCCAAGTCGCCTGACATATCACGATTTTCTCGCTCTCGCGGTAGCCCTGAACGACGAGAGATCGGAAACAGGTGTCGCAGAGTGACGGACCGTGCGTCGACGTGCCGTTTTTTATGTTGAGGCCCATTTGCTTGCTCCTTTCTCGAAGCGGGCGTTTCGCCGCTTCGAAATTTGGGTTCTTTCGCGGGTGCAGACACACCTCCGCGGAGGCGCAGACGCGCAGGTTGCTAGACGAGCGCGGTGCTGGCGCGAAAAATGATTTACGAAATCGGTGACGATGCCGGTTGCGGGTTACGTGGCACGCAGTTGAGAGCTAGGGAGACTTACCGTGAGGGATGGCTGAACATACGGGCACAATCCCGGCGCGGCGCCTGGGCCGCTGGCTGCAACTGCGAATTGTGTTGGCGTATGGTCACGCTGTTTTTTCTCCAGCGTCGGTGAATTTACACGAGGTGTGAGGGGAAGGCAACGGCAAAGTAGTGAACGGTGAAAAATTCGCGGCGAGTGGTTTTTGTCGTGGGGTGAATTGCGAAAGTTGCAGCGGGCGAGGGAAGCCTCGCCTGCAGCGTTTTGTTGCCGGACGGTTTGATCCGGCGAAAGCAGCGGCAAGCAGTCCCACTCCATATTGGACCAGGCTTACTCCGGTTGGCCGGAGAGTTCAACAGCTACTTCATGGATGCGGCGAAGGTCGAGCTTGCCGCTGCCGAGGTGGGGGAGCGCTTCGATCTGGAAGAACTGGTTGGCGCGAGGGATCCAGAGATTTGGCAGGCCTGAGCCCGCTAACTTTTCGAGCACTGGTTTTAGCGCGTCGGGTTCCAGCGTGTGCAGGACTACGAGGCGCTCGCCTTTTTTGCCGTCGGGGACGCCGGTCACTACGAAAATCTTCTCCGCGGAATCGGCCAGCTCTTGAAGTTTTTCTTCGATTTTTATGTGCGGGACCATTTCGCCGCCAATTTTGCTGAAGCGGCTTAGGCGATCGGTGATAGTGAGGAAGCCGTCTTCGTCTTCGGCGGCGATGTCGCCTGTCGTGTACCAGCCGTCCTGCAGCACCTCGGCCGTCTTTTCGGGCATGCCCAGGTAGCCGAGCATCACGTTGGGACCGCGCACGAGTAGCAGGCCGGGCGTGCCGACTTCGCGGCGTTCGCGCGTATCAGGATCAACGATGCGCACGCTGACGCCGGGGAGCGGATGGCCGATGCGTCCGCGCTTGGAGCCCACCTGGCGGAATCCTGGTGCGCGAAAATCGCGCGTGTTGACGGCGACGACGGGCGAACACTCCGTGCAGCCGTAACCTTCCAGCGGACGTATGCCGAAGCGGTCTTCGAAAGCCATTGCCAGCGGCTCCGGCAATTTTTCCGCGCCGACCACCACAAATTGCAGGCTGCCGAAATCTTCGGGGAGGCAGCGGCGCGTGTAGGCTTGCAGAAACGTGGGAGTCGCCAGCAAAAAAGTGACGAGATAATCGCGCACCAGTTCGCTGACGGCGGTGAGATCGAGCGGGCTGGGATGAAACGCGACGCCGACGCCGAGGACGGCGGGAAGCCACAGCGTGACCGTGAAACCGAAAGAATGGAAAAAGGGCAGGACACCGAGCAGAACGTCGCCTTTGCCGAGCATGAACGTCTGCGCCATCTGATCGATATTGGACAGGATGTTGTAGTGCGTGAGCATCACGCCTTTGGGTTCGCCGGTGCTGCCGCTGGAGAAAATGATGGTGGCGAGATCGTCGAGCGATTGCGGTTTCCCAGAGCCGAGCGCGCGTTCGAGCAGACGGCTTGGCAGGATCCACAGCAGCAGCGCGGCGATTTTCTCGCCGACGCGCGGACGTGCGGCGACTTCTTCGAGCAGGATTTGCTCTCCGGGAACTTGCAGCGGAAGCTTATCGAGCAGCAGCTTGGTGGTGATGACGGTTTGCAGATTGCATTGTTGCGCGCAGGACACGAGGGTCTCGTTTGATGCGGTGTAATTCAGATTCACGGGAATTTTCCCGCTGAGCGACGCGGCGAAATTCACGAGTGCGCCGGGGACGGATGGCGGCAGCAGGATCCCTACCATTTTCTGGCCGACCCAGACGCGGCGCAGGCGGCGCGCGAGGAAAATTGAGCTGAGCAGCGCGTTGCCCCACTTCATGCGTGGCCGGCGCTTGTCGCCCATGGCAAAGCGGAAGGGATAGTGATGCGCGGTTCGAATCAGTGAGCGCGGCAGAGTGTTCATGCGGCTCTTGTGATGGCGATAGGCTTCGGATTGCAATTCTTGCACTGCTTCGCGCACCTGGAACGACGTCGCGCTAGAAGGCATGGGCGCGCCAAAACTCACGGTGACGGGATAAGGGATTTTGCGCGGCAATTTCCAGAGGAAGCGGCCGCGTTCGTAGCTGAAGATGCTGCCCCACACGCCGTCGAGATTTACCGGGACGATGGGCGCGTCCACACCCTTCATGATTCGTTCCATGCCGCGCCGGAAGGGGAGGAGCTGGCCGATGCGCGTGATCTGTCCTTCGGCAAAAATGCAGACGATTTCGCCGTTGCGTATGGCGTCGCTGGCTTCGCGCAGGGAATGGATCATGTCGCGCGGGCGCAGCTGCGAAGAAATGGGAATGGCGCGAATCATTTTGGCGAACGGCTTGATGTGCGGTTGGTCGTAGATGTCCTTGAACATGAGGAAGCGGATGTGGCGATCGGTGGAGGCGAGTAGGAGGAGCGCGTCAACGAGAGACATGTGATTGGAGACGAAGAGTGCGCCGCCGGATTCGGGGATGTTGTCGCGGCCTTCGACGCGAATGCGATAGATAGAATGCGTGACGATGAAAAGGACGAGGCGGAGCAGGGAATCGGGCAGCAGATAAATCGAATACGCGGTGGTGACCAGAGTGAGGATGGCGCCGTCCAGGAAAACGCCGGCGGGAGTTTGATGCAGGACCGTGGAGAAAAAATAGTAGGCGCCAGCGGCCAGAAATACGCCGACGAAGGACAGCAAGTTTGCGGCTGCGATCACACCGCCTTTTTCCGCGGGGCGCGGGCGATGCTGGATGAGCGCGTTGAGTGGCACGGCAAAAAAACCGCCGAAAAAGCCCAGGAGCCAGAGATCGGGGATGCGCAGGCGCACGATGTCGACGATGAACGCGCTAACGTGTCGCGCGAGCGGGATGCCGCTGTGCGTTGCGGTTAGCTGCAGCCAACCGGCAAGCGCTTCGGCGGGACGGTCGAAATACAGGAGCGCGCCGAAGAGCGTCATGCCGACGGCGCCGAGTGGAATCAATCCATATTCGATTTTTCCGCCGGAGAGATAGCCGGCAGCGAAGCTGCCGAGGCCGATTCCGATTCCTACTGCTGCTTGCAGATAGCTGATGTGGGTGTCGTCAATGCGCAGAACGTCGTGGCCATAAACAACGATGGTGAATTGCAGCAGCGCGGCGAGAAACCAGAGATACGTGTTGCCGAGGACGGCCCAGCCGAGGACGCGGTCGGCGCGAATCGTTCTCAGTTGCGCGACCAGGTCGCCGAAAGGATTCCAGCGGAATTTTTTCGCTGGGTCGGCGGCGGGAACATGCGTGATTCCGAAACTTGTCGCGAGGCCGATGAGCGTGCAGCCGAGAAGAACCACTCCGGCCATTGCTTCGTGATTGCGATAGTGTTCGGCGAGGAAGCCAGCGGCCATTACGGCGCTGATACTGCCGACAAAGGTGCCGAGTTCGATGATGCCGTTGCCCCAGGAGAGGCGGCGCTCCGGCAGAATTTCCGGCAACAGCCCATATTTCGACGGGCCGAACAGCGCGGATTGCGTGCTGATAAGGAAGACGGCGGCGCATTCGAGCGGGAGATTGTTAAGCCACAGGCCCAGGATGGTGACGCCCATCACGAAAATTTCCATCAGCTTGGTGCCGATGACGACTTGGCGTTTGCTGTAGCGGTCAGCGAAGTAGCCGCCGGTGAGGGAGAAGAAGACGAAGGGGAGCGCGAAGAGAGCGCCGACGACAAGAATAAGCAAATCGCGTTGCTTGGTCGCGAAATTCATCGCAACGACCAAGTAGATGACCAGGAACTTGATGGCGTTGTCGTTGAAGGCGTTCTGGAACTGGGTGACGATCAGGCTCCAGAAGCCGAATTGCCATCCGGGCTTCGCGCCTCGTTGCGATTCAACTGAAGTGGCCTGTTCGTTCATTTGAATTGCGCGGCGAGAATGGCGTAGCGTGAGCACACGCCCATAGAACCGAGAACGTCGCCAGTCTAGCGGTACCGCAGGCGACTAGCAAGAACGAGGCGGGCAGTTAGGCAGCGAGGAGCGCGAAAATGACAACTGGATGGCCAGCCGATATGCCTGTGACGCAGATTCGCATTGCGCGGCCGACGGACAAGCTCGACGAAGTCGTGCAATTCTATTCCCAAGGCATCGGGCTGAAAATTCTCGGTTCGTTTCATGAGCACGAGGGTTACTCCGGTTTCATACTCGGACTGCCGGGGCGCGAATTGCACCTGGAGTTCACGCATCACGCGGAGGGAAGCCCGTGTCCCGCGCCGGGCCGCGACAACTTGCTGGTGTTGTACATGCCGGACCGCGCCGCGATTGCGAGGCTGGTCAATCACCTCGGCGAACGCGGGCACAAGCCAGTACCTCCCGAAAATCCCTACTGGATGCAAAAAGGCGTGACTTTCGAGGATCCGGATGGCTGGCGCGTCGTGATCATGAATATGCCCGGGTTCGAGGTGGGTTAGTCACGCTGTGTCCCACTGCACGGCACTCGGGTCCGACGGAAGGTCGTTCCCGCCCTATAGATCGCAGATGGGTTGCCGCGCGGGGAACTCGATTCGGCGTATCAATATCAGAAATTGTACCGAGCGCAAGGGTGCTGGCAGCGTTCGGCGCGTCCCACAGGCGAGCAGTCATGCGGGCAGCGGCGGGGAATCCTTTCGCATAATTCGAGGTGAATCAATCGCTTGCGTGGTGGCGGGCTTGGCATGATGGTTGCAATTGAGCATCGCAGGTGAGGTGTGGCAATGAATATGGATAACGGCAAAGTCCGACCGACGATTCGTGTGGCGGCGTTGGTGGGCACTTGCACTTTTCTACTTGGGCCTGTCGTTTTTGGTACGGTCGTGTCGTCGCCGAACCCGCGACGCGACGTGCTTATCGAGTTTCCGTCGGACGGTGGCACGGCTACGGCTGCGGATCGCACGCTGTTGGCCGACGCGCAGCCTGAGCTGAGGAAGGATGAAAGTTTCGCGAACGAGACGAAAGTCGTCGAGTATCGTTTCCGCTTGGACTCCTCGACCGACATGGTGCACTTGAACATTTCGGCGGAAGTTGAGCACGGACTGGTTCGCTGGGAATTGATCGATCCCACCGGCGAAGTTCGCGCCAAGATCGGAACAACGGAACGGGCCAGCATGAGCACGACCGATATTCAGGCCATCAAAGGCGAATGGTTGCTGCGGATGACTTTGCAGGATGCAACCGGCCGATATCACGTTCGCTGGATCCGATGACGCGCGCGGTTCTGAAAACATGCAGCGCTGAAATACAGGAGGCGCACTGATGAACGCACTGTGGAAAAACGTCCGTTACGGGATGCGCGTGCTGGCGAAGAGCCCGGGGTTCACGCTAGTGGCGGTTCTGACACTGGCGCTGGGGATTGGCGCGAATGCGGCGATTTTTTCGGTGGTGTATTCGGCGCTGCTGCGTCCGCTGCCGTATTACCAGCCGGACCGGTTGGTGACGCTGGGCGAAGGTCGCGTCCAGACGCGCGACAACGACCAGGCGAGCCGCAACACTTCCCATCCGGACTTCGTCGACTGGCAGAAGGTGACGAAGAGTTTCGCGTCGTTGACGTCGTACGACTTCGACACTTTTACGCTCGCGGGAAATGGCGAACCGAAGTCCGTATTTGCGATGCAGGCGATGCCGAATTTTTTTGCGACGCTGGGAGTGAAGCCCGCGCTGGGGCGCGCGTTTGTGGATGGCGAGGACGTGACTGACGGGCCGCACGTGGTGATGTTGACGAACGGGTTCTGGCGTAGCGATTTCGGCGGCGATCCGCAGGTGATCGGGCGCACGATCACGCTGGACAACAAGCCGGTGACGATCGTGGGCGTGCTGCCGCGCGATTTTCAATTTGCGCCGTCGAATGATTTTCCATTGTGGGTGCCGATGCATCCTTCACAGGACTTGCTGACGCGGCGAAGTCTGCGCTGGATGAACGTGATCGCGCGTTTGGGTCCGGGAGTGACGATGGCGCAGGCGCAGGCAGAGATGGACGGAATCACGGCGCAACTGGCGCGGGAATATCCGCAGCAGGATGGGTCGGTATTTGTGGC
This sequence comes from uncultured Acidobacteriota bacterium, assembly GCA_963790855.1. Classification (GTDB taxonomy): domain Bacteria; phylum Acidobacteriota; class Terriglobia; order Acidiferrales; family UBA7541; genus Palsa-295. Next base: position 176,571 of record CAWBPZ010000009.1, on the reverse strand, counting down.
GATGGGGACGCTGCGGCACAGGATTGTGGGGCAGGTGCAGCCGTTGCTGCTGGTAATTTTCGGCGCGGTGGGATTTGTGCTGTTGATCGCTTGCGCGAACGTCGCGAATTTAATGATGACGCGCGCGGCGGGCCGGCGCAAGGAATTCGCGATACGCACGGCGCTGGGCGCGAGTCGCGGGCAATTGATCGCCCAATTGCTGACGGAAAGCGTGCTGCTGGCTGCGCTGGGCGCGGCAGTGGGGTTCGCGGCGGCGCAGTGGGGCGTGAACGCATTGATCGCGGCAATTCCGCAGCCGGTGCTGAGTTCGTTGCCAAGTTTGCGCGACGCGGGAGCGAATTTGCCGGTGCTCTTGTTTTTGTGCGGCGTCACTTTGCTTACCGCGGTGCTATTTGGGTTGGCGCCGGCCCTTTCGATGTCGCAAACGAAGGTGAGCGACGCGTTGAAGGATGAATCGCGTGGCGGGACCAGCACAGCGCATGCGCGTTTGCGGAATGCGGTGGTGGTGGCGGAAATCGCGGTGGCGCTGGTGTTGCTGGTGGGCGCGGGGCTGATGTTGCAAAGTCTGCGCGCGCTGCTGCATCAGGATGCCGGGTTTGACCAGCGCAACCTGCTGGTGTTTTCCGTGAGCTTGCCGGACACTTCCTATCCCAGCGACAAAAATTATCCCGGTGACAGTCCGGCGGCGCGGCTGTTCGAGCACCAGTTCAGCGAGAGGCTGAGCAATTTGCCGGGTGTGCTTGGCGTCGGCGTCACCAGCGCGTTGCCGATTGGCGGGAGCGGCGGGACGATTCGTTTTGTGGTGCAGGGCCGCCCGACGGCGCAGGGACAGGAAGATGAATGCGACATCATTACGGTGACACCGGGTTTTTTTTCCACATTGAAAGTGCCGCTGATTTCCGGGCGCATGTTTTCCGCGACGGACAAGCTGGAAGCGCCGTGGGTGGAGATGGTGAATCAGGCGTTCGTGAATAAATATTTTCCGAACGAAGACCCGGTGGGGAAACGCACGCGGTTCACTTTTGACGCGAAGGAACCTTACCGCGAGATTGTCGGCGTCGTGGGAAATGTGGCGCAGGACGACCTGGCCGGGCCGCCCGTGGCGGTTATTTATGTGGCGAACGAGCAGGGACCTTCGACGTATCTGACGTACATGGTGCGCACGGCGGGCGATCCGGCGGCGTTTGTGGGTTCGGCGCAGGCGGCGCTGCACCAGATGGATCAGCAGCTGCCTTTGATACAGCCGCAGACGATGGAGCACTTCACCAATCAGACTGCGGCGGTATTTTTGCGGCGCTATCCTTCGTTGGTGATTGGGAGTTTTGCGGGGTTGGCCCTGATTTTGGCGATGATTGGATTGTATGGATTGATTTCGTACACGGTGCAGCAACGCACACGCGAGATCGGGATACGCATGGCGCTCGGCGCGCAGCCCGCGGATGTGCTGAAACTGGTGATCGGGCAGGGAATTGGCGCGGTGCTCGCGGGCGTGGCGCTTGGCGTGGTGGCGGCGCTGGCTTTGACGCAATTAATGGCTAGTTTGCTGTTTGGCGTGCGGCCGACGGACTTGGTGACGTTCGCGGGCGTCGCGGTGATTTTGACTTGCGTGGCGCTGGCGGCGAGTTACATTCCGGCGCGGCGCGCGACGCGGACGGACCCGTTGAATGCGCTACGGCACGAGTAAGTTTGCGGAAAAAGGCGCGGGATTTGTAGCGGCGGTCTTCAGACCGCCATCGGTGATTGCTGCGCCGCCGATGGCGCGCTGAAGTGCGCCGCTACGAACTCAAAGTCAAAGGCGCACAGCCAGAGTGGCTGTGCCAGGCTACGCCAAGACGCGTAATGCGGATTTTGCGGCCGCCGCGGGCGATGGGACGTTTACTTCGGGGAGCGGGTGTTCGCGCTTGGCGTATTTTGTGGCGATGTAATCGTCCACTAATTTCTGAAATGCGGCGGAGAGTTCGTCGTAGGTGCCTTCCAGCGTGTTGAAATGTTTGCCGTCAATATAGACAGGGCAGCGCGGAGCTTCGCCGGTGCCGGGCAAGCTGATGCCAATGTTGGCGGCTTTGGATTCGCCGGGACCATTGACGATGCAGCCCATCACCGCGAGCTTCATGTCTTCCACGCCTTCGTAATAACGCTTCCACTCCGGCATTTTGTCTCGAATGTAGCCCTGGATGCTTTCCGCTAATTCCTGGAACGTGGTGCTGGTGGTGCGTCCGCAGCCGGGGCAGGCGGTGACGCTGGGCGCGAAAGTGCGCAGGCCGAGCGATTGCAGCAGTTCGCAGGCGGCATAGACTTCGTCGCGACGATCGCCGCCCGGGCGTGGAGTGAGCGAGACGCGGATGGTGTCACCGATTCCTTCATCGAGCAAAATGCCCATCGAAGCAGAAGACCAGACCAGACCTTTTGCGCCCATTCCTGCTTCGGTCAAGCCGAGGTGCAGCGGCTGTTCGGTCTTCGCGGCGAGGTCGCGATAGATGGCGACCAGATCGTGCGGGCGGGAAACTTTGCAGGAAATAATAATTTGATCTTTGCGCAGGCCGCATTCCAGGGCGAGCGCGGTGGATTCCAACGCGGATAGGACCATGCACTCGTTAATGATTTCTTCGGAAGACTTGCCGAGGTCCTTGTCCGTGTTTTCCTGCATCTTGCGCATGACGAGCTCTTGATTCAGCGAGCCGCCGTTGACGCCGATGCGCACGGGCCTGTTATGATCGCGCGCCACTTTGCAGATGGTGGAAAATTGTTCGTCGCGGCGCTGGCCGGCGCCGACGTTGCCGGGATTGATGCGCAGTTTATCGAGCGCGTTGGCACAATCGGGATACTTGGTGAGCAGGACGTGGCCGTTGTAATGAAAATCGCCGATGAGCGGGACGTCGCAGCCGGCATCGAGCAGGCGCTTTTTGATTTCGGGCACGGCGGCAGCTGCTTCGGGGATATTTACGGTGATGCGGACCAGTTCGGAGCCGGCTTGAGCTAATTCGAGGCATTGCTGGGTGGTGGAGGCGATGTCCACCGTGTCGGTGTTGGTCATGGATTGCACGACCACCGGCGCGCCGCCGCCGACTTGGATTTTTCCGACTTTTACGCCTACGGTTTTGTGCCGCTGCTGTGTCATGTCCTTACCATTGTAGCGAATCGGCGCTCAGGGTTGCTAGGGGTGGTTGTGCTAGGTGCTTTGGGGTTCCACGGCACCACAGATGAACACTAATAAAAGCAAAATGATAAAACGACGGCAGATAGTGTCGCGGCGAGTTCGATCTAATACTCTGGACGGCGGCCGATGTTGGCGGATTTGCCGTTTACGCGCGATGGCGGTGGAGTGATGGTGGCCATCTTGCGGATCATGGCTAGCACTAGCTTCTTGTCGTCATCGGAAAGAGTCGTGGAATATTTTTTGATGTCCGCGAGGAAGCGGATTTCTTCCTCGGAAAGTTCGCCGAGCATCTTGCGGGTTTCGCGGTCTCCGGGCGTATCGCTGCCGGGGAAAAAGTCGGCGAGGGAGATTTCCATGGCCTCGGCAATCTTGGCGAGGGTTTCGAGCGAAGGAACGGTGTGGCCGTTCTCGACGCGCGAGAGGTAACAACGGAGCAGGCCAGTGCGGCGCTCGATATCACCTTGCGAAAGGCCGCGGTCGGCGCGATAGGACTTGATCACTTCCCCGATGTTAACTTTAGGCTTCTCTTTGGGCATGGTACCTTTCCTCTAACTAGGGCGTATCTTACGAGTAACCCTCGAAATGGCGCAAGAGATATTTCGAATATTGTTCCTCACAAGAACATTTTTGCAGTGAAACGCTCGCCGCAGTCGTTTGCTTGCACGATTCCGCCGGCAAAGGCTCAGCAGGCGAAGATTGCGCGCCGTCGGGCAATCCGACCGGACCAATGATAACGGTTTCCAGGCGCTAAACCGTGGACTGCGCAACGGGAGCCTGCAGTGGCGCTACTACCTTGCGTTTTCCGGCGCGCTTGTTCTCGTAGAGAGCGGTATCGGCGCGTTTCAGGAGCTCCTGGGGCGTCTCGCCAGGGGCGTAGTCGGTCCAGCCGCGCGAATATTGCAGGCGCAATTTTTCATCATCGAATTCGAACTCCAGGCCTTCCAGCCGGCCCAGAACGTGGCGGACCTCTTCCGAGCGGCATTCCGGAAGCAGCGCCATGAATTCATCGCCACCCAGACGCACGGCCAGATCGGAACCCCGGATGGCGCGCTGCAGACGATCGGCGAAACCCTTCAGCACGGTATCGCCCGCGGCGTGGCCATGACGATCATTAATCTGTTTCAGGCCGTCGAGATCCATCAGCAGGACGGTGAGCGGGCGGCCGTGACGCTGCGCGCGGCTGATTTCCTGTGCAAGGCGCTGTTCGCCGGAGCGGCGATTGTAAAGTCCGGTGAGTTGATCGAGCGCAGCGAGCTTGTAAACCTCCGATGCGAGAGTTTCTACCTTTGCCAGGGAGTGCATTTGGTCCGCAACTTCATGACGCAGGCGCATCAGCTGCACCTGCTGGTAAATCAGGTACACGCTGAACACCAGAACCAGCCCCACCAGTGCGCGCACCGCCTGATTCAAATAAAAAGAGTAGGAAGTTTCCTCGTGGCTGAGCATTGCAGGGAAGGCGAACGACGCCACAGCCAACGTAAGCAACAGAATCACAGCGACAGTAGTGCTCCACAGCCACCACTGGCGGCGATCCAGATGATGCAGGTGCTCGCGGATTTGCTCCGGCTCAAAATGCGGAGCGGACTGACGGTCCGCGGGCGCCGCGCTCTGAGCGTGAATCTCCGACATAGGTCCTCGCTGGTCTACAACTCGACAAAGGATGCCAGAGCAGAGAAAGAGGGGATATACGTATGTACCGCAGGGGTTCCATTGTGGTAACGGCATAAAGGCCTAGTAACGAGAGTAACAACCTCCAGTTGCTCAGCACAAACGACGTGCTGAAAGTGGCCGACACGGACGCGCAGGCCCCTAGCCCGCTCGTCGCCTCACCGGTATTTCCCGTCTGATTCGCGCGCAGCCGCGATTCCTGCTTTGCATGCCAAGCATTTTCTGCAACGCGACGCTTTCTGAGCTCCGGACCGCTACGTTCGCAGCGCGCTTCAACGCGCCCAAGACCAAAAAAAGAACAGGAGATCGCGATGATCCGGACAGCCAGAGCAGCAGTTTCTATGTTTGTGGTTTTAGGGCTGGTGGCGAGTGTGGCCCCAGCCAACCCGCCAGCACACAATAACTTAACGGCCATGCTCGATGGCACGCAACCACCCGTTCCCCCCAAAGCAGCATTTTTCGATGGCACCCAACCCCCTGTCCCGCTCAAGGCTATCGAAATTGCTGCGTTGATGTTGGACGGGACCCAACCGCCAGTACCGCCCAAGGCCGGGTTTTTCGATGGCACGCAGCCGCCGGTTCCGCCCAAAGCGCTCGCAGCAGCGGTCTAAGAGGCGGGTTACATAGCGTGATAACGGCCTAAACGGTCGAACAGAGCGCGCCGGCAGGGGGAGAAAGCTGTAATTCTCCCTCTGGATTTGTGCTACGATTCGCGCCAGTGACGGACATGTTAAGTTTCCTCGTCTGGCCGGCCGGGTTGTTGCTCGAGTTGCTACTGCTGGTGCGTTCTGTTCAGACCAAGACGTTTACCAAGTACATCTACTTTTACGCTTACATTTCCTGCGTTTTCATTGTATCGGCGGGGCTATTCGTCTGGCACTCGAAGCTGGAATTCTATGAAGCATGGTATTGGCCGACGCAGTTTGCCACGCTGGCGATGGGTTGCGGAGTGGTGCTGGAAATTGTGCGGCAAGCGCTGGCGGCTTATCCCGGAGCGGAACGCATTGCGCGCTGGGCAAGCTGGGCCGTGTTCATCGTGACGTTCTGTTTTGTGGAGTGGCGTGTGGCGAGCCGCGCGGTGTGGTCCACGGCAGCCGCGACGGTGGAGCTGGAGCGGGATCTTCGCGTAATTGAAGCGCTGGTGCTGGCGACGGTTCTGGCCATCGTCTTTTACTATCGCATCGAGCTTGGTAAGAATGTCGCCGGGATGATTGTTGGTTTCGGAGCGTACGTGGGCGTGAGTTTGACGGCGCTCGCTCTGCGCTCGTTCCTCGGGTCAAGCTTCGACGCCATCTGGGGTGTTTTGCAGACGGCGGCATATTTCTTTGCGCTGATCGTGTGGACGATCACGTTATGGTCTTACAAGCCGAACCCGGGGCCGCCGGACCCGCCCACAACTGGGCGCGACGACGGGGGCTACGACGCGCTGGTTCACGGCACGCGAGCGCACTTGGAATCGGTGCGGTCCAATCTGCGCGGGGTGGCGGGATCATGACCGGCTTGCTGTTCTATTTATTGGTGGGCATCGGCCTGCTGGTATTCCTGTGGCTGCTCGCGAGACGCAAAGGCGCGCCAGTGGAAGGTTGCGGGCAGCAGTTTGTGGAAGCGCGGCAGGCGTTGCGCACGTTGCAATTGGGGCTGCTGCCGGAAAATCTGATCGAGCGGATATTCGACCCGGAAGATTTTCGATACGTAATGGCGGCCAGTCCCGGCGAAATTGGAAAATTGTTCCTGCAGGAGCGTAAGCGGATTTCGCTGATGTGGGTGCGCCGGGTGCGCTGCGAGATTCGCAATCTGATGCAATTTCATCTGGACTATTCGCGCTTGCACGCCAAGCTGAGCCTGCTGACGGAAATCCGCTTGGCGCTGGACTTCGCGGTACTGCTGCTGGCCTGCCGTGCCTTGCGGATCCTGCTGTACTTGCGCGGACCGTATGGAGCGCGAGCCGTGGTGGGCGTAATGACCGCCGCGGCGGGTCGCGTGTGCGCGGCGTCCGAAAAGTCGCTAGCGTTTTTGAATCCGCCCGCGCTGGAATCGTTCCGCCGCGATTCGGCGGGAGACGGAGCGGCGATTTAACCGATGAGCGCTCCCGCGAAACACCTGGATGTGCTGGCGGCTGCGGACGATCTGCGGCGCCGCACTCTGGCACAGATGAGACAGCCGCTGGAACGAATGATTTACCTGGCTTCCACGCGCGATTACAACACCGGTATGTATTATCACCAGGGGCTGGCAGCGCGTTTTTCGGAAGAGGCGGCGTGCGAGGCGCTGGCGGGGTGCCATCGCGAGGCGTTCGAGGAACTGGTGGACGCGCCGCTGGAAGAATTGGTGCATGAGCTGGAAGCGTATCTGCAGAGCACTGGCGTCGCGCCCAGCGATTTCGTCGCGGCCTGGAAGGGATTGGAACCGTATCGTGTGGCGGTTCCGGTGGGAATTGATTCATTATCGAGCGAGCTTGTTTTTTCCAACCTGAAAGTGGCCCTGGCTATTTTGGAGGCGCGTCTGATGGCGCGGCCGAAACCAGGCGCATCGCGACACCTGTCACCTGTCCGATAATCTCCGCCTCTTGCGGGTAAGGGAATTGGCGGATCGCGGAGCCGGAAAGAGGGTGGGGAACCAAGGTCAGTTCTGAGCCCCGCAATTCGACCCACGAGCAGGCATAACTGTCGCGCAATTCGATGAAATAAATGGGGCGGTCAAATTCAGTGCGCCAGCGCGAAGGATGCGTGCGGTTCATGTGGCTATCAATCTGCACGAACGAGCCGGGGCGCAGCAGCGGATACATCGAAGAATCGTCCGTGCCAATGTAACCGTACTGGCAGTGGCGCAGGTCCAGCTTCTGTATGAACGAAATCGGAACTTCACCCCACATTTCCACCATGCGCGACAGCAAATTAGTCTTTTCCAGGTTGAAGCCGCGATCGAAACGCACCGGGAAGTTCACGCACTTGCCGTTGGCAGGAGCTTCGAGTGTGGCGAGATGCGTATTTTGCAACGGAGTGGACAACTGATAGCGCATGGTCTCGTCGAGCAGGACGCCGAACGCAGCGAGCAGATCGGTGAACTTGGTGCGGTAGATCACGCTCAGACTGAATAATTTATATATGCTCGGAACCGAGTTCCGGTTCTCGATCTGCGTCAGCCACGCGTTGGAGATGTAGAACTCCTCGTTTTCCGACTCGAGGGCAATTCGCTTGCTCAGTTCTTCCACTTCCCGCGTGGTTACGCCCAGACGGCTGCGCAGCTCCCGAAGTTGGTTACCCGAACGTGTCCCTGGCTCCATTTGCGCGACCTGTCTTCGGAACTGACCGGTTCCGGCAGTCTAAAGGTGCGGGGGATGAAGCTACCCGCCCGGTTGAACGTTTGACAAACCAAGATCTGCCCCAGACCTGCGCAGCAGCCCGCGGCGGCATGGCAATTTCCGTCTTTGGGAACAGAAATTTCCGATGAAAGCCGAAAAATGCAGAATTCTGCTTTCAATTGGAAGCAGTTTCCCATATCTGCAAAACATTGCCGCGAAAACATCAGAAAATCCGCGGCCCCCGAAATTTGCCGGCGCAGTGGCAACTGCAATCCGCTCGGCGGCCCTAGGTTATCTCAGGTCCCACCTAGAGCCAAGCACGGAGCGTTGAGAAAGCGAAAAACCGTCGCGCGGCGGCATCGGTATAAGTACGGAGGCTCGAGCAAATGTTACGAAGTTACGCGTTGGTAATAACGGAGCGTCGCGCGCGGTCGTTCGTCGCATGTCAGGAAAGGCTGTGCGGCACGAAGCGAAATGCGCCAGCGGGATTTTCATTCGCGCCGTGAGGCGAATAGAAAGCGGCGGTTCATTTTTGGCGTCAAGGCAGGAGAGAAAGGTGGCGGCGGGTGGTGCGGTGTGCCACTCTGGCACAAGATGTGGCATAGGCTCTGGTTCGGCTGCTGACGCGGTCGGGAGAAAACCTCATGGGCGCATTTTCCGGCACACCGGTCAACCCCGGCGGACCGTATCGCGAGCACCGCGAAGTACCACGGTTCACCTTGATTGCGAGCATCGAACTGCGCGAACCGAACACCGACACGCGCATTTCCGGCCGCATCTCCGAAATCAGCCGCAAGGGGTGTTACGTGGACGTGATGATCACACTGCCGGAGGGAACCGCGCTGGACGTACGCATCTCGCGCGATCAAGGCGTGTTTGAAACGAAAGGAAAAATCGTGTACGTGCAACACGGCATGGGAATGGGCGTCACATTCGTCAATCCCGCGCCCGATCAATTAAAGCTGCTGGATACCTGGCTGACCGAAATATCATCTTAACGTTCCCGCGCCGAATTTGCTATTCGCCCACTGCGCGTTGCTTCCTCGCACTGCCGACTTTCGGAATCCACCTTCCAACCGTCCGTTTGTAATCCCTGTAGCTGCTACCGAAGCGCTTTTCCAGCCCGGGCTCCTCGATGCATACGGCTACAACATGAAAAATCGGAAGCAGAAGCGCTGAAAATAATAAGACTGAAACTGAGCGCAGCCACAAACTGAGGCCTGCAAACAGGACCGTTGCTCCGAACGACATCGGATTTCTAATGTACCGGAAAGGTCCAATCGCGACGAACTCGCGAGGAAACATCCGGTTCCCCGGAGATTGAAAGATTCCAACACTCGCTAGAATTCCGCCGCACCACGAGACCAGTCCGCTTCCAAATGCGATCATGAGCAATCCCGGAATTCGCAAGCAGTGCGGCAGCCCGAAACTGAAGAAGCGATCCAGTGGCCGCAGGTGCAAGACGCACCAAAGCAAAAAGAATATCGCGAACATCACCCGGACCAGTGTCCAGGCTACGGTTATCCATCGGGCGAGTGGGTTTTTCACGAGCGAAGTGTCTTATAGCTCGATTCGGAGAGAGGATGCAAACAGCGGCATGAGGAATGCGCCGAGTGAACAAACGTAAAGGCGCTTGCCGGAATAAATCGCAGCTTTTGATTGCGCTGTGAATCGAGAACGGAGCGACTGCCAAAGGTCACGACGATTTCAGAATTTCTGTGTGCGTGCGGTAAGATAGTGCGCACATCCATGGGGAGGCCATTAGTGGGGTTTAGTGCTAGTACTCGTCAACTGGGAACCGTTACGGTGGTGGATGTACGCGGAAGATTTACGCTGATCGAAGGGGAGGCGGTTCACGAATTGCTGCTGGACCTGTTCGAAGACGGACGCAAGCGCGTGTTACTAAATTTTCGCGACGTTTCTTACTTGGACAGCTCCGGAATCGGGCAGCTGATTCGCGGATTGTATTCGGCGCGTAAGAATAATGCGGAACTGCATGCTGTGGATCTGAGCCCGCGCGCGCGGGAAATTTTGCACATGACCAATCTGCACACCGTGTTCACTGATTTTCCGGATGAGCAGACCGCGCTGCGCACGATTGACGCGCAGTAGTTTTTCTAAGCCTTGGGAAGCCTCGCCTGCACCATCGACGGTTTTTGCTTAACAGTCTGCAGAGAAAGGTGCGGAGTCCTATAGCGGCGGTCCCGTGAAGCGGGACCGCCATTGGCGGTTAGCGTGTTACCGAAGGCGCACTAAAGTGCGCCGCTGCGAAGACAGCTTCAAAAAACACGTCGACGGCCGCCCGGTTCGGTGAACCGGAACCGCTCGCTATGAAGTCAAAACCTAAGCCCCTTCGCGATGAATTATTTTTGAATGACACCGCAGGCGATGCGGGCGCCGGAGTTCCCGGCGGGGTCGGTCTTGTAATCGTCAGCCGCGGCGTGAATCACGACCGCAGTGCCGCCGGGTTGAAATAGCGATGTAGGGCCATCGCCTAGCGTGACGTTGGCGTCCAGCAGAGAAGCGGTGCCATGCCCATCGGCGCCGATTTCCAGATTCAGCAGATCACCGTTGTGCGCGCCTTCCGGATTATCCTTGCCGTGTTTTTTCCCCGCAGGATTGAAATGGCCGCCTGCCGTCTTGAAATCGGGGCCTTGGCATTTTCCTACCGCGTGAATGTGGATGCCGTGCGTTCCCGGTGGAAGCTGAGTGACGTCCACATCAATGCGCACGCCGCCTGCAGCAGCCGCAAAAGTAGCCGTGCCGATTTTCTGGCCGGTGGCGTTGAGGATGTCCGCGTGCGCGGATTGCGTCGTCTGAGCGGACGACTTTTGTGGCGGCGTGGCTCGGGCCGATGCGGACTGGAGCGCGATTGTGACGCTGAAGAACGCGACAGCTAGGATTGCAGTGCGGATTTTCATGAGAATGACCTCCGTCGGTGGGGCTGGTTTCATCCCCTTATAGATGCGCCGGGATCGGAAAAGCAACTGCGAATGTTTGCTTGGTGGGCGAGTGCAAGAAAAATTTGCCGCAGAGGCGCGGAGGGCGCAGAGAAAGACCGAGCATTCAACACAGACTCTACAAAGGGGAAAGAACTCCCCGCCCGCAGCGAAGCCCGCAGGGAGCAAAAGCGTTGCCCTCCCTTCGCGAAATCACTCAGGGCAGGCGGGATAACGATCTTTGTTCGGACACGTTAGCGCTGCGGCGATGTGACGGCTATGGGTTGCACGCTGGGGCTCGGCGAATTTGCGCTTGGTTGCAGGGGAGCGACGGACGCGGTGTTCCGCTTGGTGGCAGGAGCGTTTTTCGGGCCGTCGCAGCCGGCGCCCGCCGCCGACTTCAACGGATAGGCTACGTTGGCGCGGAACGGGCTGGTCTCCTTCACGCGCGTGCGCACGCCGCCAATGCTCGCAGGAATCGCTGGGTGCGCTTTGCCTTTCAATACGTAAATCATGAGCGCCGGATCGCCGGGACTATCGAGGCTCGCGCTGACGCCCACGCCTACCACCGCGGGATCGCTCATGAGCTCCGTCACGTGCTGCTCCTTGATGGATTTGGTTTGCTCGATGGCGGCGGCGGAGACTTCAACCGCTTGTGCCTGCGCCGACTCTGACGCGAACGGCACGCTTTGCTGCGTGCTCAATGCACCACGCACGGATGCAGAATTCGATTCGATCAGCCGCGTACGCACTCCGTCAATCGTCAGCGGAATGCCCGCGTGCGGCGCGCCCGGCGCGACGAAGATCAGCACCGCCGGCTCGTTCGGCGCGTCCAGGCTGCCGCCTCCGCCGTAGGCTGAGACGCCCGGAGTATTCATGATTTGCGTGCTGTAACTCGCCGCAGCCGCCTGGCCGCGTTGCGCGGTGCCGGCGGGAAGTGTAGCGGCAGATTGCGGCTTCACTTTCACGTCGCTGAGGCCCGGCAGCGAACAGCCGGGAACTGCATGTGCCGCGCCGCCGACAAATGAGTAGGTGTGGCCAGTGCTGGTGTGCAGCGCGTTGAGCACATCGGCGACAGGATTGCCGACCGCGTCAGTATCGCTGCCGGCGAACATCAAAGCCACGGGCGTGGCGGTCGCTTCGTCCACGGCCAGTGAGCCGGAATCTCCATCGCCGATGAAGCTTTGTTCGTTGGACATATTCGCGACGACAACTTCGTCGTTATACGTGACGTTGAACGCAGTGGTGCTGCAGCCCACATCGTATCCAACGATGACCATGGACGTATTTACGGAGTCCACGCGCGCGCACGTCAGACCCGTGGTGCGCCCGCTTTTCGCCAACAATTGGTTCACTGTGGCAACCATGCCGGAACCGGCAACCGGAGGAGCGGGCTGCGGGACGTTCGAGCCATTCAGCGCTCCCAATTCCAAAATGTTGCCACTAAGGTTCACTTGTCCCGTAGTGATTTGCGCGGTGGTGACGTCCACGGGGAACGCGGGAACGGGTTGCGTTTGAAGGCTGATGATGTTCGCCACAGTCGCGACATTGATCGTCCCTACCAGCGAGCAGCTAGTCTCAATCACGCCCGGTTGCGTCACTTCTTGTCCGACCGTTGCCCCATCGCTCATGCCCAGGACGTGATTGTTCGACAGAATAACCAGCGCAGGCGGAGTTGCGTTGCTTGTCAGCAACGAGCCCAGAGTTCCGCCAAAACAAAATCCCGGCGCCGGGTTAAGGCAAATAGCGTTTGCATTGCCTCCGGAAGAGCCGAGTGGAACGGGCGCTGTGGACGGTTGCATGTTGAGGGAGTCGATGGTGAATCCTACGGAGTCCCCAGCGTTAGAACTCGCCTGCGAAATGGCGGTGACGGTCAAGGTGGCGGGATCACTGCTTTGCGCGGTGGCAAGCGTCGGCACGGTATTCGGAGCCACATACACGCCGCTGGCCGACATCATGCCGCAGACCGAAACCGGTGTCGCATTGCAGCTGAGCTGCCAGGTGACGGCGGTGTTGCTCGTTCCCGTCACTGTGGCTGCGAATTGCACGGTCTGGAACGTCTCGATATTCGAGACATCGGTAGTGATGGTTACATTGACCACCGGCGGCGGGCTTCCACCTCCGCTCCCGCAATCCGTCAATCCCGCCGCTCCGGCTACCACCAAAATGCCTGCCAAACACGAACGCATGTTCATGGGCTTATCCCTTAGACAGAGATGTGGAAGCCGCAATTGATGCCTACCTTTCAGTTCTTGCATCGGCCAAACAGCCGCCCGGCATGACCACGCCGGCAAATTTTTTCCTTCCTGCTACGCGAGTGTTACCCCAAGCTGCGAGCTTTTGATGCGGGATGAAAGTGACAATGATTGAATGATTCAGGCGCATGAATAGCAGATGCAATCGCAGCCAGCGGGGTTACCCGTGCCAATTCAATGTGACAAATTTCTAACAAGAGATAACTACGAAGGCGCGGCGAACTGGCGCGCTGTTCCCTTTACGATTTGGAGAGAGGCGCGGCCGGGCGCGGGTTGGGAATGGTATGCCAAATTCAGCGCCCGACTTGGGGATTCGACCGCACGGACCCGAGCCCTGTCGGCCGCGGCTCAGGGACAACTGGGATTTTACTGATCGTCGTATTCGGTGGGTACGTCATCTTCGGGAACTTCTTTCGTGGTTACTTCGCCCTGGTCGGGGTCGCGGGCATTTTGCACGCCGCTCACGACTTCGGCTTCGTAGTCCTGGCCCTCTTCCGTCAATTCCTCGACGCTTTCGGAATCGGCGGATTCTTTGCGCGAAAGGCCTTGGTTGTCGCCGGATTGTCCCCCGGCGCTGGGCCCTAAGCCGCGACGGCTGGGCGAAAAGATGGGATTGGAGGCCTCGGCCGGCGCGCGGGGCGAAGATTTCTTTTTGCGACGAGCGGGTTTCTGCTTTGGTGCGATTTTCTTCGGCGCGCCCCTCTTCTTGACGTTTATTTTCTTTTTGGGGCGTGTGGGCTTCTTCGCGGACTTCTTTTTGAGCGCTGGTTTTTTCTTAGCCATCCGGGGAGTCTATCATTCGTGCTTAGGCGGGACAACACCACCCGCGGAGAATTCCAGGGCGCGCGACGTTGAGAGCGAAAGTTGCGTCGCAGCGACTGTCGGTCGCATCTCAACACGTACGCACTTTAATCCAAACTATCGGCAGGGAACTCGGTGCCGTTGCGCTGCGGCGGGGTGCGCGAGTTTCAAGGTATAGTGAGGAATGCTCGGAAGACAGACCAGCCCTGGCGTCGAACGCTTGGGCAACCGCATGGAGCGTCAGGAAAAGAAGAATAGCGGCGACAGCAAGCCGGCGAAGGCGAAATTCGATTGGAAGTTGCTGCCGGACGTTCTGGCGCTGATCAAGCCGCGGCGCGGAGTCCTGGCTATTGGCTTCGGGCTGATGGTGATCAACCGCGTTTCTGGCCTGGTGCTGCCGGCCTCTACAAAATATCTGCTCGACGACGTGATTCTGAAACGCCAGGCGCGGTTGTTGCCGGTGATCGTCCTAGTGGTCGTGACAGCCACCGTTATTCAGGGCCTCACGTCCTACGCGCTGACGCAACTGCTCTCGAAATCTTCCTGGCGCATGATTTCCGAGCTGCGCGAAAAAGTGCAGGCGCACATTGGGCGTTTGCCGGTGTCGTTCTACGACGCAAATAAAACCGGCGTGCTGATTTCGCGCATCATGAGCGACGTGGAAGGTGTGCGCAACCTGATCGGCACGGGGCTGGTGGAATTTGCCGGCGGCATCATGACGGCTGTTATCGCCATGGTGTACCTGCTCCGCACCAGCGTGAGCATGACGGCTGTGGCGTTCGTCGTGCTGTTCATTTTTGGCTTAGCGCTGAATCGCGCGTTCAAGACAATCCGCCCGATTTTCCGCGCGCGTCCAAAAATTAACGCCGAAGTGACCGGCCGGCTCACCGAATCCATCGGCGGCGTGCGTGTCGTGAAAGGCTATCACGCCGAAGCGCGCGAGGAGAAAGTCTTTGGTGCGGGAGTGCAGCGGTTGCTGGACAACGTGCTGCAGACGCTTACGGCGACTTCCTTGATGAGCCTGTCGGCCACCGGCCTGATGGGAATCGTCAGCGCACTGATCATGTTTTTGGGCGCGCGGCAGATTCTGGCGGGGACTATGACCGCCGGAACTTTCTTTTCGTACACACTATTCCTGGGATTTTTGGTCGCGCCGGTTTTTCAGATTGTGGGGATCGGGCCGCAGATCACTGAAGCTCTGGCCGGCCTGGAGCGCACGCGCGAAGTGTTGAACGAAAGGCCCGAAGATGAAGATCCCACTCGCCGAGAGACGCTGGATCGTATTCGCGGCGAAGTGATGTTCGAGGACGTGAGTTTCTCCTACGACACGGGCAAGGAAGTTTTGCACGAGATCGCATTCAATTCGCAGCCGGGAACGGTGACGGCGCTGGTGGGTCCGTCGGGCGCTGGAAAATCCACGGTCATTGGATTGATCGCGGCTTTTTACGTGCCGACGAGCGGGCGCGTGCTGGTGGATGGCGTGGATTTGGCGAAAGTGCGCCTGGATTCCTATCGCACGCAATTGGGCGTGGTGCTGCAAGAGACGTTTCTTTTCGACGGCTCGATTCGCGAAAATGTCGGTTTTTCGCGGCCGAACGCCACGAACGGGGAGATTCTGGCCGCGTGCCGCATCGCGCGCGTGGATGAATTTGCGGAGTCGTTCGACGAAAAGTACGACACCGTGGTGGGCGAACGCGGCGTAAAACTTTCCGGAGGACAGCGGCAGCGCGTTTCCATCGCGCGCGCGATTCTGGCTGATCCGCGCATTCTGATCCTGGACGAAGCCACTTCGAGCCTCGATTCCGAGTCCGAAGCGTTCATTCAGGAAGGCCTGCGCTACTTGATGCGCGGCCGCACCACATTTGTGATCGCGCACCGCCTGTCCACAGTGCGCCGCGCCGACCAGATTCTGGTGCTTGAGGCCGGCCGAATCATCGAACGCGGCACGCATGCATCGCTGTACGCAGGCCGCGGCCGCTATTTCGACCTATACACAAAGCAACACGGGCTGGAATCGAATTTGTTTCTCGCGCCAGGCGAGGGCGGTGAAGGATCAGCCGACGCGCAGGATGCCAATGGCGCCGCGGCTGGACGCGGTGCTGGCGGCGTGACGACGGCAGAAGCTGCGGCGCTGCCGGAAGCGATCAGGCTGATCCGCGGCGGCAGCGGAAACTAGCGAGGTTCTCGCGTAGTTTTTGGTTTCGACATTGTTTTTGTGGCGGCGTCCGCCGCGGCGGACGCCGTCGGTGTCGCGGCGTGGAGCGATGGCCTTGTTAAGACGCCCGCTACAACACGGTAATAGACCGCACCTAGTCGAGCCACTGCGGATTCATAATCGTTCCGTCGAAATTATGCGCGGTCTTGTATAGCTCGTGCTCGCCGGACTGCGCGGCTTTTTCGGTTTTTGCCAGCAGCGCGGCCACCTGTTCCTGGCTCAACGGACGAAACGTGCGGGCGGTCTGCAGCGCTTGTTGCAGGATAGGCAGCGTATCGCAACCGGTGATCACGACGCTCGTCGGCAAGTTCAGCGCATATTGCAGGCATTCGACCGGCTCCGCTGTCTTGGACTTCAGGATCAAGCCATTCCCCAGCGGCTTCATGCCCAGCACGCCGATGTTGTGAGAGACCAGCATAGGCAGCACCAATTTTTCGAAGCTGTCGTAGTGCGCGTCCATCAAATTCAGCGGCATCTGCACGGCATTGAAAGTGAACTTGTGCGCGAACGCCGTGTTCAGCATTTTTAAATGAATCTCCGGGCTTTTGTGTCCAGTGAAACCGATGTAGCGAATTTTCCCCTGCTGTTTGGCGGCCAGCGCGGCTTCCATGGCCCCATTAGGCGCGAAAATCGCTTCCGGATCCGTGTCGCGAATCACTTCGTGAAATTGCAGTAGGTCAAGGTGGTCGGTCTGCAGCCGCCGCAGGCATTCGTTGATCTGGCTGGTCGCGCCCTGCTTCGTGTGGCTGTCAATCTTCGTCATCAGGAACGCTTTTTGCCGGTAGCCGTCCTGCAGTGCTTTGCCCATGCGGATTTCGCTGGTGCCGCCGTTGTAGTCCCAGCAGTTGTCGAGGAAATTGATGCCTTCATCGAGCGCGGTGCGAATGATGCGAATGCTTTCCGCCTCGTCGCTCTGCATGCCAATGTGATATCCGCCGAGACCGACGGAGGAGACTTTTTCGCCCGTGTTGCCAAGCGTGCGATAGGGAACTCCGTTCTTCGCGTCAGCGGCCGATGCGGAGGCGTGCAAATTCGCGTTCACATGCGGCAACAAACTCCCCGCCATCGCCGATGCGACGGTGCCGCCAACAGCAGCTTCCAGAAATCCGCGGCGCGTCAACCCTTCCTTTATTTTTTGATTCTGATTATCCGGCGAGGCGTTCTTCATGGGGTTCTCCCTGGGAGGTGGGAATTATGCTACGCGCGATTCGTTCGCGCCATGAATAGAAATGGTGCTCGAGGAGGGAATCGAACCCACACGGCCTTGCGGCCACCGGATTTTGAGTCCGGCGCGTCTGCCAGTTCCGCCACTCGAGCACTGCGGCAGAGACGCAGAGTAACACGCGAGCTTGCTCCGGCTCAACTGCCGCCGACTTCCACCCGGAGGAGATGGATGGCGACGGCGACCGAGCCGCCCGGCAGCAGATCCACGAAGCGCGAAGTCTTGTGTGCCGGACGTTCCAGGACTACTTTCAAGTTGCAGGTAAGTTCGCTATGAATCTTTCCGCGCGGTCGCACGGGCGTTAAACGTGCGGGGTTCGATGATGGCGCGGAAGACTTTGCCGTTGCCTAAGAGCAAATCGCCCGAGCGGGCTTCGACTTCGAACACGAGGAATCGTCCCTGATAGCCTACCAGCCGCGCAGCTGCGCGAACGGTCGCGCCTTCGGTTACGGCCTTCAGATGATCAACTTCAATTCGTGTGCCCACCGTAATCGCGCCAGTGGGCAGCTCCGGCTGCACGGCCTGCGCAGCGGCAACTTCCATCATTCCGATCATCGCGGGAGTAGAAAGCACGGCGGGAAGGCGCGGATCGAATGCGGCAATAGTCCATTCGCGAGGCACGGCGCGCTGGACGGCGGATTCCAGGCCCAGGCGCGGCATTCCTGCGGGCGCTGCATGCGAAATCTTCGACGAACCTTTCGCTTTCTTGGCTGGCTTGGTGCTGCGCTTGCGCGGCTTGGCGCGGCGCATCATTGCGCGGGTTCGCGATCGCTCGCAGGCGAAGCCGCCGAAGCGCGCGCGATGTTGCGCGGATCCAGAAAACTGCGCGTGAATTCCGCGACGGTAATTCCCAGTTGCGCCCACAAGCGGCGCTTCAGGCTGCGATAGTCCTGCGAACCGCTGAACACGTCGCGAATCAAATCGCGAAACGCGGGAGAATAGTTCAACAACTGCACCATGCGCGTGGTGATGGCGCTGCCCAGAAAATTTCCGCAAAAAACCTTTTTCGCGATCTTAGCCGCAAATTCCAGATCAGCCGAAAAAGCTGTCCGCAATTGCGCGGGATAAAGTTCCGGCTGGCCCGCAACGATCGCCTGCGCCAGCAAATCGCCGGAACGCAAAGCATAATAGAGGCCCTCGCCGGTGATGGGGTCCACGGTAGCGGCTGCGTCACCGGCCATAGCCCAGTTGCGGCCCATGATTTTGCGGCTGCGAATCGTTTTGGCTTGCGGCGAAGGCAACACGTGGCTGTAAAACTGCGCGCCTGCGCGCGGAATTTTTTCTTCCTCGAAGAATGCATCCAGATGGTTGCGCAGCACTGGCGTCGAAGTCTGCCCCATCTTTGCGCAGATGCCCACCGAAAGATGATCCGCGCGCGGAAAAGACCACAAGTAGCCCTCAAACTGCTTCAGAAATTTTATTTTGATGATGTCTTCTTCAGTGGGAACGAAATAGCCCATCGTCACTTCCAGGTCTTTTGAGCCGAGAGCAGTGGTTTCCGGCAGCAGCTGATTGCGCGCGCCGGCAGCCAACACAATAAAATCAGAAAACCGCTCTTCGCCCGCCGCCATCAAGCTGACGCGCTGGCCACTGGTATCGACATTCGTGACGCGCGAGCACACCGCCGTGCATCCAGCTGCAATGGCACGATCGAGCAGCAGGCCGTTGAGCACTTTTCGCGCATAAATCACGATGGGATGGTTCATTTCAAATTGCGCGCGATGCCCGCCGCTGGAAATCAGCTCCGCCCTGCGCACAATCTTTTTCGGCTGCGGGGAATCAAGCAGGAACGGATAAGCTTCGATGGCTTTATGAGTTAGACCGCCGCCGCAGGGCTTTTCCCATGCCAGGCGCTCGTCATAAATCGTCACCTGAAAACCGGCGCTGGCCAGACGCTCGCCACAAAGCGCACCCGCAGGACCGCCGCCGACAATCGCTATTTCTTTCATGTCCCCTGCTGTGACCCGGCTCAAGTTAGAGGGAAAACACCGGCAATGAACCAGGAGGCGAGTATAGCACCAAATAATGCCGCGGCCGTGGCGGACGCGGTGCGAGACCGTAACGCATCGGTAGCAAGCCTTTGCAGGATGGAAAACACCGCCAGGTAGACGAAAAGCAGCGGGATGAGCACCTGTCCGCTGGCGAATAAGTACCAGGCGAGCGTGCAGGCTAGAAATATTTCGGCGCGCAGCAGCAGGAAAATCGCGAAGCGCACGGCGCGTGCGAGGCCGTGGTACACGGGGCCGAGCACGACTTCTTCGGCGAAGCTGTAAATCCAGGTGACCGGCAGCAAGCCGGCGAAACGCAGCCAGCGCGGGGCATTCAGCCAGGCATCGTCGAGCTGCCAATTCAGCCAGGCGCCGATCCCGAGGAACGTGGCGAAGCCCAAAATCGCAGCGACAATGAGCTTTTTGCCAGGGACCGACGCGTATTCCATTGCATAGCCGAAATTGATAATCAGCAGCATGATGCCGACGACGAGCAGCAGCGATGCGAGATACGCGCCGGTGTAAATATGCAGAAATTTGAGTGGCACGCCGACGACTAGCAGCAGAACGCCGATCATCGCGCACAGCGCGGCTTCGCCGAGCAGTAGACGTGTGGACGGATGATTCCCGGGCGATTCGATTGGCGTGGCGGCGGGGCTAGCTGCGTTTGTCGTGTCTGTCGGGGCGGGTGGCACGGCCAATTTTGTGGCCACACTTACGACCATCGGAAACAGCAGCAGGATGCCCAAGAAACCGAGCACGCCACCGGCGAGGCGCCTGCGTCCCTTGCCGAACGATTCGTATGTGGCGAGATCGAGATCTAACGTGAGCGTATCCGCGGCGATATTGGGGAACAGCGCTTGCATCGCCCAGTTTTCGGAATCGTGCGCCACCCGGCGGTCGGAAAGCAGGCTGGTGTGGGTCGAGCGCAACAGGCGACGCAGATCGAACGCGCGCTGCTGCACGAAATCTTCTGGGGCGGTGCGCTGGCCGCCAGCTGCGTCAGATAAACCTTGCGCCACGCGTTTCAGGATGCCCAGATCCGCGCTGGCGCTGAACACCAACAGATTGGCGGGCATACGCTGCGGCGAAGTCATTGGCGCGGGAGAAAGGGCGATGGTGGCGGCCACAGGATCACGATCGGCCATGCGTATGGCGATGGCCGCGCCCATCGAATGGCCGAGCAGGACGGTGGTTTTGGGGTCGAGCTGTCCGCTGTGAATCAGGGATTCGACCGCGGCGGTGGCGCATTCCTGCGCTTGCGCGAACGAGAATGCGTCGCGGCTGTCGCCGTGCCCCGGCAGGTCAATCGCGTACGCGCGGAAACCGTGGCCGGCGAAATCTTCGGCGAGATACATCATCAGTCGGCGATTGGCTGAAAGCCCGTGAAGGAGAACAACGCTCCCGGCAGGTTTTACATCGGCCGGAGGATCGAGAACGGTCATCGGCGTGTGGCACCCGCCAGCGTCGAGCCACAGTTCCTGCTTCGGAAGTTCCGCGACGCGAATCCAATGCGAGCCGAGCGCGAGAAATATCACGCCGACGATCGCGAGAATGATTTGCCAGAGCTTCACTCGATGCTGTCCTAGTTAGAAAGCACAGCCACCCTTGACTTGAGGCCGAGATACGCGATCCACCACGCCGCGCTGAACGACATTAACCACGGCGCTCCAAAGATGACCCCGTACCTCGCGCTCAGGGTTAAACCCGGTCCGTCAATGCGAAACCCGACAGGCGTGAGACGGATGAGCAACATTAGTACGGCATCGAGCACAATCGTCAAGCCAACAGAGAAGACACATGTGAGCAGGCCAAGTTTGAAGAACCAGAACATCGGGCACCTCCTCATGTTGTTTATCAGGCTCAGTCACTCCGGCTCGCGAGAAACTGTCGAAACTACGGCGGCCCTCGCGCTCCGCGGCATTTTCGGGCGGCATGCTAGAATAGTATGTTTGTGGTTTTCCGCTGCGGCGGAATGAGGAACAGGCAATTGGCAGTTGTCTCGCAATCTGAATTGATTCTCCAACGTCAGGAGTGGAAACGCAACGGAAAGCGCGTAGTTTGCGTGGCCGGGGCGTTTGACCTGCTGCATCCCGGGCACGTTCGTTTGCTGGAGCAGGCGCGCGGGCTGGGAGACATATTAGTAGTAGCGCTGCAAAGCGACGAAAGCGTGCGCATCGCGGCGGAACAAGCCGCGAAACTCATCGGCGCGCCAAGCGTCCCCAGCCCGGCGGCCGCTGCTCGAAATTTCGCCGCGCGGCCCGTCACACCGCAGGCCGAACGCGCTGAAATTCTGGCCGCGCTCGTCACGGTGGACTTCGTCGCGATCTTCGACGAGCCTAGCGCGGGCGAATTCATCGCGCGCCTGGCGCCCGATGTGTTTGCCCAAGGCGGCGAAGGTTCGCAGGAAAATGCCTGCGCAGATGACGCCGCTGTAAAAGCAGCGGGCGGGCAAGTGGTGCGCCTGCCGCTCGAACCCGGTTATTCAACCTCCCGGCTGGTCGAACGCATCGCCCAACTCCAAGCATGATTCTTCCCCTGGTCAGCGAGCTTCTCGCGCGGGTGGCACGCCGCACGGTCGTCGAGGAAACATTCGAAGCGCTGCGGCGCACCGGTGGCGAAGTCCGTCTGGCCGGCCTCACCGATTCCGCGAAAGCGTTGCTGATTCCGCTCGCATTCGCCGAACTGGGTCGGCCCACCGTGCTGCTGGTGGATACCAACCAGCGCGCCGAAGCCCTGCTCGAACCCGTGCGCTATTTTTATCGCGCGGTCACGGGCAAGCCGGGCCGGCGCGTGGCGCATTTGCCGGCGCACGAAGTGCTGCCCTACGAAAATCGTTCGCCGCACGCGGAAATTTCCGAAGATCGGGCCGTGGCGCTCTGGCGTTTTGCTACCGGCGACGCGGATTTGCTGATCGTGCCCGTGCAGGCCGCGGTGTGGCGCATGCGCGATCGCGACTTCTACTCGCAACTGGCGCGTACCATCGCCCGCGACGAATCCATTCCGCATCAAGAGCTAATAGATTTCCTTTCTAGCGCCGGCTATGACAAACAGATCACCTGCGAGATGCCCGGGCAGTACGCGGTGCGCGGCGGCATCATTGATATTTACTCTCCGGAATCGCCGCAGCCGGTGCGCGTGGAACTGCTCGGCGACACCATTGAATCCATTCGCGCGTTCGATCCCAATACTCAGCGTTCGACGAACCCCGTGGAGCGCGCCACTTTACTGCCGCTGACGGAATATCCGCTCCGCGCTGAAGTCCTCGAGCGCGCGCGAATAAGCGCCACCTCTGGTCGTGAAGACGATGTCGCACCCAGCGGTTTTTATCCCGGATGGGAATTTCGCGAAGCGCTGCGCGAAAATCGCAAGTCCACACTGTTTGATCTCACCGTTGAGCCACTGATTATCGCGGACGAACCTTCACTCCTCGCTGCCTCCATCGAAAAATATCGCGCGCAGCTGGCCGAAGCGTTCGATGCAATCGAGGATCCACTGGCCGAGCCACCCGACAAATTCATCTTCGATGACGAAGAATGGAACCTGGCGCTGCAGATGGCACCGCGCTTGGCGATCGAGCATCTGACAGTCGAGGCGGCGGAGTCCGGCAACGGCACAAGCGCTCCGGCCCATGACGGAGCAAGCGCAACCCGCACACTACACACGCAGCCCACCACGCGCTATCACGGCAACGTCGCTGCCTTCATCGCCGAAGCGCGCAACAGGATCGCGGCTGGCGAAAACGTGATGGTGTCCGCCGCCAGCACCGGCGAACTCGAGCGCTTTGCCGACATCTGCCACGAATTTGAATTGCCCTATCGCCTGGGCGAGCTGGAAGAGAATGCCACGGTGACGCGCCTCGCCGAAGAAGGCAGCAATGCGCCAGGCTCGGCGATGTTGCTCACCAAGGCGCCACTGTCCGAAGGCGTTGTCTTCGCCGACGCGAAAGTAGTTCTCTACGGCAACGCCGATCTCTTCGAAACGCAAGCTCCGCCTTCGCAACGCTCTCGCGCGCGCCCCAAAACCGCGAGCTTCTTCAGTGACTTCAGCGATCTGAAACCCGGCGACTACGTGGTCCACGTGGATCACGGCATCGGCCAGTTCGAAGGCCTGCGCCAAGTCGCCATGGAAGGCGCGAACGGCGAGTTCATGCTGCTGCGCTATGCGGGTGACGCAAAACTCTACGTCCCGCTCGCGCGTCTGGACTTGATCCAGAAGTACACGTCGCTCGGTGGAGTGGAACCGCAGCTCGACCGCCTCGGCACCACGGTCTGGGAAGCGCGCAAATCGCGCGTGAAGAAATCCGTCAGCGACATGGCCGAGCAGCTCCTGGAACTTTACGCCGAGCGCAAAATGGCGGTCGGCCATCCCTTCCCGCCGGACACAAATTGGACGCACGAGTTCGACGATGCATTCGAGTTCGAGGAAACCACCGACCAGAAGCGCGCCATCGAAGACGTCAAGCGCGACATGGAATCGAATCTGCCGATGGATCGCCTGCTCTGCGGCGACGTCGGCTACGGCAAGACGGAAGTGGCGATGCGCGCCGCATTTAAAGCCGTCGTGGATTCAAAACAGGTCGCCGTCCTCGCGCCGACCACCGTCCTGGCGTTCCAGCATTATCAGACGTTTAAGCGGCGGTTCGCGGCGTTCCCCGTGCGCGTGGAAATGATCAGCCGCTTCCGCACCGAAAAAGAACAAAAGAAAGTCCTCGAAGAAGTCGAAGCCGGCAAAGTGGACATCCTGATCGGCACGCACCGCATCCTTTCGAAGGACGTGAAATTCCCGGACTTGGGACTGCTCGTGGTTGACGAGGAACAGCGTTTCGGCGTCGCCCACAAAGAACGCCTGAAAGAAATGCGCAAAAATGTGGACGTGCTAACCATGTCCGCGACGCCCATTCCGCGCACGCTGCACATGTCGCTGGTCGGCCTGCGCGACATGAGCGTGATCGAAACGCCGCCGAAAGATCGCTTGGCGATTCAGACTACCGTCGCGCCCATTTACCGAAACCCTCGTGCAGCGCGTGATTGAAGAAGAGCTGGCGCGCGACGGTCAAGTCTTCTTCGTACACAACCGCGTCGAGTCCATCATTTCACTTGCCGCCATGATCAAACGCCTGGTCCCGAAAGCGCGTGTGGTCGTGGGCCACGGCCAGATGCGCGAAGCCGAACTGGAAAAAGTGATGCTGCAATTTATTCGCGACGAAGCCGACGTGCTGGTGTCCACCACCATCATCGAAAACGGCCTCGATATTCCGCGCGCGAACACCATCGTGATCAATCGCGCCGACCGCATGGGCCTGTCGGAGCTGTATCAGCTACGCGGACGCGTCGGCCGTTCGAACCAGCGTGCCTACGCCTACTTGCTAGTGCCGCCAGACACCACGCTGACAACCATCGCGCGCCAACGCTTAGCAGCCCTAAAAGAATTCAGCGACCTCGGCGCCGGGTTCCGAATCGCCGCGCTCGACCTCGAACTCCGCGGAGCAGGGAATTTGTTGGGCCGCGAACAGCACGGCCACATCGAAGCCGTCGGCTTCGACATGTATTGCCAGATGATGGAACGCGCCGTCGCCGAGCGCAAAGGCGAGGCGCTCACTCCCGAACGCCGCGCCACGCTCAACCTCGGACAGGAAATCCGCATCCCACCTGACTATATTGATAGCGAAAATCTACGCCTGCGCATATATAAGCGCATCGCCAGCGTCACCAGCGACGCCGAGCGCGCGGAAGTTCGCCAGGAACTCGAGGACCGCTTCGGCCCACCACCGCCGTCGGTGGAAAATTTGCTGGATTATGCCGTGCTGAAGGCTCTGGCGGAAAAGCTCTCGGTGGCAACGATAGACCGCAAGGGTGACCAAGTGGCCATCAAGTTTTACGACGACACCCCGGTAGGTCCCGAACGCGTGGTGAAACTGCTGCGAAAACGCCGCGGCATGCGCCTTGACCCCTCCGGGGTGCTCTGGCTCGATTGGAAGAGCATCCAGGGCGGCCCGATGGGCGCAACGAGAAACGTATTGCTACAACTACAATCGTAGGGATAAAATTTGAGCCGGGTGAATCCCATGATAAATCGCAATTTTGCATTTCCCTGGATGGTCGCCGGAGCGCTAGCCGCAAGCGCCATGCTAGTTCCTGCCGCAGCGCGCGCGCAGGCCAAGGCGTTGGTGGTCGAAGAAATCATCGCGCGTGTGAACAACGATGTCGTCACCATGTCCGATTACCAGAAAGCCGAAGAGCAACTGCGCGAGGAAGTGGCCCACGATTGCCAGGGCTGCCCGCAGGACAAGCTCATGGCGGAATTCAAGGACCAGCAGAAAGATTTGCTGCGCGGGCTGATTGACCAATCCCTGATGGTGCAGCGCGCCAAAGACATGGGCATCAGCGTCGAATCAGACGTGATCAAACGCCTAGACGAAGTGCGCGTACAGAACCATCTGAACAGCCTGGAAGACCTTGAGAAGGCCGTCGAAGGATCTGGCCTGGCTTGGGAAGATTACAAAACCACGATTCGCAACGGACTCCTCACTCAGGAAGTCGTGCGCAGGGAAGTCGGCTCGCACATCAACATTGGGAACGACGAAGTGAAAAAGTATTACGACGCGCACCCGCAGGAGTTTGTCCGGCCGGAGCAGGTGGTGCTCTCTGAAATCTTCCTGAGTACCGAAGGCAAAAGCCCGGAAGAGATCGAATCCGTGCAGAAGAAGGCCGAGGATTTGCGCAACCGCGTCATGAAGGGCGATGAGTTCAGCGAAATCGCCAAGCGCTATTCCGAAGGCAGCACCGCGAAAGATCGCGGAGGAGAGTTGGGAACCTTTCCTAGGGGTGAACTGGACCAAAAACTGGAAGAAGTTGTTTTCAAAATGGAAAAAGGCCAGATCACCGACGTAATCCAGACCAAGACCGGTTTCGAAATCTTGAAAGTAGAGAATCACTACCAGGCCGGGTTGCAGCCCATGGATAAAGTGGAAAACGAAATCATGAACCGGCTATACATGCAGAAAATGGAACCGCAGATGCGCGAATATTTGGGCCAGCTGCGCGAGGAAAGCTACGTGATGGTAAAGCCGGGTTACACGGACACCGCCGCGGTCGCTGGTGCCAGCGTGATTACGGAAGTGCAGCCGACGCCCGACGTGGTGCAGAAGAAGAAGGAAAAGAAGAAAGTGCCGCTGCCCAAAGTCAACGGCCAATGAAATCGCATTACGTTTCCGACCTGCAGGACGGACAAGCCATCACCTCGCTGTTTATGGTCGGCGTGAAGGAAATCCGCACATCGCAGCGCAGCGGCAAATCCTGGCTGGAACTCGCGCTGCGCGACCGCACCGGCTCGATCCCTGCGAAAATGTGGGACAACTTCGAAGCGCTCGCGAAAACCTTCGAAGCGGACGACGTGGTGCAGATTCGCGGCCGCGTGAAACTCTATAACGGCCAGAAGGAAATGACGCTGGAGCAGATCGTTCCGGCGGCCACGCGCGATTACGATCTTTCTGATTTTCTCGCGCACACCAAATATGACGTCGAGAAACTCTACGGCGATTTGAGCGCGGCAATCTGTGCTGTCAAGAATCCCTGGATCAAGCGCTTGCTCGAAAGCGTCGTGAACGATCCGGCGATCGTCCCGAAACTCAAGCGCGCGCCCGCCGCGATGAATATGCACCACGCCTTTGTCGGTGGATTGCTCGAGCATACCGTCAGCCTGATCGGCCTAGGACGCGTTGTTGCTGCGCATTACCCTGAACTGGATTTCGACGTGCTGCTGGCAGGCATCGTGCTGCACGACATCGGCAAAATTGACGAGCTCAGCTACGAGCGCGCGACGAATTACACCACCGCGGGCCGTCTCCTCGGACATATCACCATCGGCACGCTGCTGGTGCGCGAAAAGATCCGGGCGATTACCGGTTTTCCGGAGCCGCTCGCCATCTTGATCGAGCATTTGATCCTGAGCCATCACGGCACGTACGAATTTGGCTCGCCGTCCTTGCCGCAGACGCGCGAAGCGATCGCGCTGCATTTTCTGGATGACACGGATTCGAAAATGGCGGCGATGCGCGCGACACTCGAAGGCGCGTCGGGCGGCGAAGAGTGGACCGAGCGCAATCCGGCGTTGCACCGCGCGCTTTTGCGCACCGACAAATTCTTGGCTGGCGAGGATGCTGAACGCTCGGCTGAGTCTGCGCCGAGTAATTCTCCGCGGGCGAGTGCTTCCGGCGTGTCGGCGCCGCGCAATTCTGGCGGCGGACGCTAAAGGTGAGCGCGAACGCGGACCCGGACAGCTATTCATGACTGAGCTGAACCCACGAATTTCGCCGTCGCCGCGCCGCGCGCTGCTCGACCTCGCGCCGCTCGAGTTGGACTGCATGAACACGCTCTGGCCCATGGGTCAGGGTACAGTCCGCGAAATCCGCGACAGCCTGGCCGCCCGACGGCCGCGCGCTTACACCACGATCATGACCATCATGGACCGGCTCGCTCGCAAAGGCGTCGTCGAGCGCCGCAAGGTCGGCCGCGCCTATATGTACAGCCCGAATCTCAGCGCCGAAGAAGCGCGCACGCAGGCGCTTGGCCAGGTAATCGAAAACTTTTTCGGAGGCTCACGCGAAGCACTGCTCGCGCAACTGAACGGTGATGCGCCACGTGTGCGCGCCGCTGCAGCGCGGCTTGGTACCGATGGCGACGGCCCGCAAGCATTAGTGGCGACGAAGAGGCGTGATGATTCCCGCTGAACTGAAAATTCGCGACAACGTGATCCGCCCAGCGACGATCCTCGCGCCGATGGCCGGCGTTACCGACACGGTTTTTCGCCGCGTGATCCGCTCGCTCGGCTCCTGCGGCCTGATCATGACCGAATTCACCAGCGCCGAAGGCCTGACGCGAAATTCCGCGCGCACGCTACATTATTTGTACTTCGACGCCGACGAGCATCCCATCGCCGCGCAGATTTTTGGCTCCGATCCGAAAGTCATGGCGTCCGCCGCGGCGCTCACAGAAGATCTAGGCTTCGATCAGGTGGATATCAACCTCGGCTGCCCCGTGAAGAAAGTCGTGAAGTGCGGCGGTTCGGGTTTGCTGCGCGATCTAGTGCACCTGGAAAAATTATTGCGAGCGGTGCGTGCCGCCGTCACGATTCCGCTGACGATCAAAATCCGCTCCGGTTGGGACGAAAATAATATCGTCGCGGTGGACGTGGCGCGCATGGCGGAGCAGGTTGGCATTGAAGCCATCGCCGTGCATCCGCGCACACGCATGCAGGGCTACAGCGGCTCGGCGGATTGGAACGTGATTCGCGCCGTGAAACAAGCCGTGCGCATTCCTGTAATCGGCAATGGCGACATTCGCACGCCGCAGGATGCCGTGCGCATGGTGGCCGAAACGAGCTGCGATGCGGTCATGATTGGGCGTACCGCGTCATCGAACCCCTGGATTTTTCGCCAGATTGCGGATTTCATCGCTACGGGACGTTTCGACGAACCGACCGACGGGGATCGGTATCATTTGTTGTCTGGATATTTCCGCAGCCTGATCGCCGCCGAAATGCCCGACGCCATCGGCAAGATGAAGCAGTTCGCCAGCCTCTTCACCCACGGCGTCCGCAACGGCGGCGAATTGCGTTACGCAGTCCACCACGCGCACGAAGCTGCGGAAATCCTCGACAAGGTGGACGCGTTCTTCGCCAAGAGCGCCACACCGGCTGCTGATTGAACCCTCGGGAGGCCGCGCGTCACTCGTCGCGAGTGATCAGCAACTGCTTATAAGCCTCGCGCCGCGTTAAGCCGCGTTCGCGCGCCACTTGTTTCAGCGCTGCTTTATTGTCCACGCCGCGCTCCTTCATAATCTCCGCCACGCGCCGAGCCAACGGAATCTTCGCTTGCTCATCCGCAGCCGCGCTATGTTGCGCCTCGCCGTCCGCAGGACCGATCAACAAAGTGATCTCCCCACGCGGCGGTTTCGCCCGCGCCGCAGCCAGCAAATCTTCCAGATGCCCGCGCACGAATTCCTCGTACATCTTTGTCAATTCGCGCGCCACCACCGCCGGGCGATTGCCCAAAATTTCCAGTGCGTCCTCCAGCGTATCGAGCAGCCGGTGCGGCGCCTCGTAGAGCGCTAGAGTGCGCGGCTCGCCAGCCAGCGCCCGCAAACGTTTGCGCCGCTCCGTAGGTCGCGACGGCAAAAATCCCACGAATGTAAATTCCTCGATCGCCATTCCCGAAGCCGCAAGCGCTGCCACAAATGCGCACGCGCCGGGAAGCGGAGCCACTTGAATTCCGTGGCGCAGGCACAGGCTCACAAGCCTGCCGCCCGGATCAGAAATTCCCGGCGTGCCGGCGTCCGTCACCAACGCGATCTGCGCGCCCTGCTCCAGCTCGATCACGATCTCCGCCGCGCGCGTGATCTCGTTGTGTTCGTGATAGCTCACCATCCGCTTCTGAATGTCAAAATGCGAAAGCAGCTTCACCGTCTGCCGCGTGTCTTCGCAAGCGATTGCGTCCGATTCCTTCAAGACACGCAACGCGCGCAGCGAAATGTCTTCCAGATTCCCGATCGGCGTGGCGACGACGTACAGACATCCCGCGCCCGGATCATTTTGTTTAGCCTTGGTCATGATAATTGCGAGAAATGAGCGAACGCCCGCAGTCTAACACATCGCCTGTCCACGCATTTTCGAGAGAGGCTTTCGCAGCGGTGCACTTCCGTGCGCCATCAGTGTGAGCTCCCGCTGCGTCCACACCCGCAAGCGTGTTACTATTTTCATTACGCTCAACGCAGGGAGGAGTTCCGCATTGCCGCTATACGAATACAAATGTGACAAGTGCGCGCATCAATTCGAGAAAATCGAAAAGCACAACGCGCCGACGACGCAGAAGTGCCCCAAGTGCGGCGGAAAAGCCGAACGCATGATTTCTGCGGCCGGCATTCAGTTCAAAGGCTCCGGCTGGTATGTGACGGATTATAAAGGCAAGAATTCCGGCGCCACGTCTGTGGAAGGTTCAGGCGACGGTGCTTCTGGAAAATCGGGCGATTCATCCTCGGATTCCAAATCTGGAGACGCGAAATCCCAAGACTCGAAATCGGGCGACGCGAAAACCGGCGAATCAAAATCAGGGGGCGCGAAATCGAGCGATTCAAAATCGTCCGGCGAGAAAGGCTCGTCGAAGAAAAAGAAGTAGCGTGCTGTAGTGGCTGGTGAAGCGACGCGCTAAAGCTCCAGACCCTTCAAATATCTGCGGAACTCATTTCCGAATTTCGGATTCTTCAGCGCCAGCTCCACCGTCGCCTTCAAAAACCCCAGCTTGTTCCCAGCATCATGCGTTTTCCCCTGATGCACATGCGCCCACAAACCTTCCTTCGCAGCCAACGCGCGCAACCCATCGGTAAGCTGAATTTCGCCGCCCGCGCCCGGCTTGGTTTGCTCCAGATAATCGAAAATCTCCGGCGGCAACACGTAGCGCCCGGAAACGCCCAAGTTCGAAGGCGCCTCTTCCGCTTTCGGTTTCTCGACCATATCGTTCAGCTTCAGGACGCTATCCCCCCAACGGGGAATTTTCCCGGGGCTGGACGAAATTACCCCATAAAATTGCAGCTCATCTCGCGGCACTTCCTGCACGGTGATCGCGCCCTGTCCCGTAGCTTCGTAAATTTCAATCAGCGCGCGTGTGGCCGGCACCGGGCTATCCATGATCACGTCGCCCAGCAGCACCGCGAAAGGTTCGTCGCCGACGAGCTCTCGCGCGGTCAAAACCGCGTGCCCCAATCCCAGCGCTTCATTCTGCCGCGTGTAACTGAAATGAATTCCGCCGCTGATGTCGCGCACCATCTGTGCCAGTTCCGGCTTGCCGCGGTCTTCCAGAAAATGCTCCAGCTCCGGCGCGAAATCGAAATGGTCCTCGATGGCGCTCTTGCGGCGCCCCGTGACGAAAATCACATTTTCAATTCCAGACGCGATACATTCCTCCACTGCGTATTGAATCAGCGGCTTATCCACTACCGGCAGCATTTCTTTGGGCATCGCTTTGGTGGCGGGCAAAAAACGCGTTCCCAGGCCGGCCACGGGCAGCACAGCTTTGCGCACACGTTTTCGTTCGGAGCTCATAGTCCTCTTTTGTGGATTGCGGCCCGTTGCCTGAACGGGCCCGGGGTTCCCGATCAAATTAATTTTAACTTCTGGAGTCGGCTTGGTGGGGAAGCGCGATCGCAGGAGTTCGTAAACGCAACCTCTTCATCACAACGCTCCGGCCGCGCACGCACAACGCCTTCGCGCAAGCGTCGCGCGCGGAAAAGCCGCTCGCACGCTTATGCTACCATAATCGGTGCAAGCTCTGGCGCGTCGAGCGAGCGTCGAGGAATTGTCTTGACCACGCAAAGCAAAATCATTCTAGGTATCGAGTCGTCGTGCGACGAGACCGCTGCTGCCGTCGTCTCCGGCGGCGATACGATTCTCTCCAGCATCGTCGCATCGCAGATCGCCATTCACCGAAAATATGGCGGCGTAGTTCCGGAGCTGGCCTCGCGTGAACACTTGCGCCAAATCGTTCCCGTGGTCCGCGAAGCCCTGGAACAAGCCGGAATCACGCTGCAGGATTTGGACGCGGTCGCCGTGACGCGCGGTCCCGGCTTGGTGGGCGCGCTGTTGGTGGGCATCACGTACGGCAAAGTGCTTGCGCAGGCGCTCGGCAAGCCGCTGATCGGCGTGAATCACCTGGAAGGCCACGTTCACGCAGTTTTTCTGGAAGCGCACGCGGCGAAACTGGCGCCGCCCGAATTGCCGGCGGCCTGCCTGATTGTTTCCGGCGGCCATACCGTGATTTATTCCGTGAAATCGGAATCGCAGAACGGCGCCGCCCATTTTTCGTACGCACGCCTGGGCGGCACGCGCGACGACGCAGCCGGCGAAGCCTACGACAAAGTTGCGCGCTTGCTTGCGCTTGGCTATCCCGGCGGCCCGGTGATGGATCAGCTCGCGCCGCATGGTAACCCGCGCGCAATTCGCTTCGGCGAGCCGAAAATGAAAGGCAATGCGTATGACTTTAGTTTCAGCGGAATCAAGACGGCCGTGCTGTACCACTTGAAGCGTCATCCCGAGCTGCAGCCGGAAATTGACGCGCGCAAAGAAGCGCTGGCCCGCGGTGAACGTAGCGCGGACGCTTTGCTTAAGCTATCGAGCGCCGCAACACTGGATTTGATCGCCAGCTTTCAACGCGCCGTGGTGGATGACCTCATCACCCGCACCATCGCCGCAGCCCAGGAAAATAACGTTCGCTCAATCCTCGTCTCCGGCGGAGTCGCCGCCAACCGCGAACTGCGCGCGACATTCGAAGCCGAAGCCCAGCTCCACAACCTAGCAGTATATTTCCCCAGCCGCGCGCTCTCCACAGACAACGCCGCCATGATTGCCGCCGCCGGCTACCCCCGCTTTGTCGGCGGCCAACACGAAGATGCCACCCTCAACGCCGAGCCAAATCTGCCGCTCGTTTAAATAAACGCCCGCGGGTAGCTTCCACACCTCATTAGCGGGTCGACGTCCTAAATCGCGAGAGCAGGCGCCATTTACAATTCAGCGGCGTACTTTTTGAAGTGGTCGAGCGCCACCTGAGTGTATTGGCCGACCTCGATCAGGTAACCGTCTGGATCGTGCATGTAGCAGCGCCATTCCCAACCATGATTATCGAGCGGTTCGGTGAGGAACTCAGCGCCCTTCGCGCTCCATTCCCTGTAACACCTCCAGATGTCGGCCACGCGCTGGTCCAGAAAACTGTTGAAGGTGTTTAAATCGCGCGGAGCCTCGAGGACGACCTCCGGTTTATCCGGCGTCGGCCCGCCCCCGGAATTCAGAATGATCCATGAATTTACCAGCTTGATGTAACAGGGATTTGCCGGCTTGATCACTTTCCCGCCAAGAATCCGCACGTAGAAGTCCTTCGATTTTTCCTGATCCTTCACAATGAATAAATGCGTAACGAAAAAACCCTCGGGTGCAATCGGTGCGTCGGGAAGATTCATGCAGTACCTCCGATGAAGGGTTCGAGTCGCTGAAGCGGAGCCGGGGGCTCCAGGAACAATCGTACCTCGCCCGTTAGCAAAAACAATTGCTTGCGCGAAGTTGTATTGTCGGGCGGCCGCACATCCTGCGAATGGGTTAGTTCAGCTCATCTTCAGATTGTCGGATCAATCGGAGACTGGTTTTTGGCTTCGCGTGCATCTATTCACCAGGTTTTCGGCCGCGCGGCTCAGCAGGTACCACCACAGTGTTCCGGCTGCGACGATCCAGATCACGGCGAGCGGGGTGTACTTTGGGGTCAGCGCGTATGCGACGAGCGAAATAGGGAAGTCGGCGTTCGTTACAAAGTCCCAAATTACGACCAAGTACTGCAATCCCGGAACGAAGTAGCGCAGCGTGCTCATCAAGCAGGCGCAGAAATGCAGGATGGGCAAGAAGTAGATCCAGTCGGGATGCGCTCGACGACTCAACGCGCCCACTCGTCGCGCCAGCCGCAGCGGCTCATTGCGCGCTTCGGTCATCTCGACCACACAGCCAAATTGGCATCGCAGGTTCCACCCTTCACGGAATGTTTTCCAGAACTAAATCAGCGGCGGGTCATAAATATATGCCATGCCGTCTTGCGTCATCGCGTAGGCTTTCGATCCATCAACACTCCAGCGCAGGTCCACGATTCCCTCGGCGGCGTACTCGTCGAACATGGTTTGGCGGCCCAAGTCCACGAGAAATAGCCGGCCCTTCGCTGAATTTTTCAGCCACGAACTGTAACAGATGCACAGTGGCAAGTGCGGATGGCACACGCACAGTTCCGCGCCGAAGGGCAGCGACTCGAACGCCAGGCTTTCGACCTCAAGCCGGTACGCCTGCCCCGCAGCGCAATAAATAATTTGGCCGCTGTCGGGCGTCCATGTGAGATCCGTGATGTGCCCCTGCGCCTGAAACACACTCTGGGTGCGCAGCGCGGGCACGTCAGCGAGCACAATGGAATCATCGGCCCAATCGCCACGAATTTCGATCACGCTCGCCAGTATCTTTTCATCCGGACTGAAAGCCGTGCGCCCGTAACCGCCGAACGCGCCTTCTTCGCCGAATTCCGCTTCGTAAGTTTGCCGCTCGAAGCCATCTGGCACGCCCATTTCTTTCGTCGGCACCTGTGCGAAAGGCAACGCGCCAGTTTCCGTGGCCCACAGCCGCAAGCTCGCCCCTTTGCCGCCGGCCGATGCCGCCGCGAAAAAATTCCCCGCACCGGACCACGCTAGCCACGCCGGAAAATTCTTGAAATCGCCAAACGCGCCCAGCAGCATTTTCCCCTGCAGATCGAAAATGTGCAGCGACGGCTGCCACGCGCCCCACGCCGCCACCAGATGGCGCGCCGAAGGCGACCACGCAAACGCCGCCCAAGAATCCTGTGCTGCGACGCCCGCCACCGGGCCAGCTGCTTCCTGCGGCACCGCGAGCGCCAGCCTCGGCCCGGTGCGTTCAATGTCGTACAAAACAACGCGCTGCGGACCGCCGTGATCGGGAGGCGCGATCAGGCTCACAGCGCCCGTCGCTGAAATCGCGAGTCGCGGCGCGGAACCGGGAAAAACTTTTTTGATCAGCCAGTTCGAATCGCGCGCCATGTCCCGCAGGCCGCGCACCACCAGCGCTGCCG
The DNA here is from genome assembly GCA_963790855.1 of uncultured Acidobacteriota bacterium. GTDB lineage: Bacteria > Acidobacteriota > Terriglobia > Acidiferrales > UBA7541 > Palsa-295. The sequence continues at coordinate 141,370 of CAWBPZ010000009.1, read as the reverse complement.
AACGCAACGCCAATCCGCGCGAGGCAGTAGGCACGATTTGCTGGCCGCCATGTTGCGCGGTTTGCGACTCGGGCGATCTTTCGCGCGTATCCATCCTCAGCCGCCCAGTCCCTGCGGATTTTCGAGGCGCCGTTTCGCCTGCGCGATCTGGTCTTCCACTTTGTGCACCATTTCTTTCAGCACGTCACGCCCGTGACCCTGCGCTTCGTCCAGACGCACTTTCAGCTGGTACAAATCCGAACGCAGCAGCTCCTGCAATTCTGCTTCGATCTCGGCGAGCCGTCCGCGCGCCTGGCTGATGCGGCGAATCACGCGAATCAATTCTGCGCCCGGGCCTTCGCCCTGCACCGCCTCCGGACTCCATTCGTACTCGGTGAATATTTTCCGCAGCTGCGTTTCGTCGCCGCGCTCGTAGGCTTCGTTCGCCTCGGCCATCAAATGCTGGCGCTTGGTGCGGTCCGCACGGTCGGAAGTCAGGTCCGGATGAACGCGTTTCGCGACTTCCCGGTACAGGCGCTTCATTTCGGGCGAGGATTCGAAAGCGCGCGGCGTCGCTTCGGATTTTTCTCCTGCTGTGGATTGCGTTTCGGCAGCGCGCGCACGAGCTTCGCGGGCAACTTGCTGCGCGCGCGCGTTCGCGGGCTGCTCTTGAGCTATCCGCTCCGCTACGGCGGCTTTCAATTCATCCAGTTCCGCGTAGCGCGAGCCAACGTGATGCAGATATTGCCGCTCGAACGCGCCCAATTCCGCGCGTAAATTTGCGGAGCGCAGCTCGCGTTCGGCCAGTTCGCTCTCAATCGCGGCTTGCTCGTCGCGTTTGCGCGCAAGTTCCTGTTCTTCTGGATTTAGTGCGGGATTTAACGCGGAATTCGCGGACGAAGACGGCATGGACTGTCCAGCCGCATCAATTTGCGGGCTCGCGGCAGGGATGTCCGTCGCCTTCAGCGCCATACGCTTCGCCTCTGAGAGCAGCGCGATCCGCTTCCCATCCATTCATTTGTAAAGACTCCCAAGTTCCCAAGGGCCGGAGGGGATCGCTCCCTAAATTGTAAGACGCGCCCAATTTCCCGGCAGCGCTTCCGCAAAAACGGTTTCCAGAAGATGACAACTGTACGTTGGTACAGGTGGTCATTTGCATGACGTCCGCGCAACCGCCCCTTCTTGGTGCCTTTGAATTTGCAGTTGCAGTTGTAGCGGCGCACCTCAGCGCGCCATCGGGAAGCGCCTCCGATCAATGGCGGTCCAAAGACCGTCCCTACAAAGGCTTCACTCCAGCCAAATTGGCTGCACGTGGAGCGAGAGGTGCCCGTCGCTATCTTTTTTCGTCCGTGCGAGTCTTTCTCTATTCATCCGCATCCAAACGCATACGATAGGAGCAACCTCGATGATCGAAACAATCCCGCAGTACATGCAACGAATCCTGGGATACGCCGAAGGCCAGCAACCGTTGAAAATCCAAGCCGCCAGCGCGAAAAAGCTCGAGCGCCTGATCAAAAGTGCCCCGCCGGCGAAGCTGCGCAAGCGTCCGGCGCCGGACAAATGGTCGATCGCGGAAATTATGGCGCATCTCGCCGACAGCGAAATTGTCACCAGCTTCCGCCTGCGCCAGATCCTCGGGACGCCCGGCACGCCCATCCCTGCCTATGACCAGGACGCATGGGCGAAGGCCTGCCGCTACGAAAAACGCGACACCCGCAGTTCGCTCGAAACATTCCGCGTGCTGCGCGAAACCAACCTCGCGCTTCTGAAGTCACTCTCCGCCCAACAATGGAAACACCATGGCATGCACTCCGAACGCGGTGCAGAAACGATCGAACGTCTGGTCACCCTAATCGCCGGCCACGACCTGAATCACACTCAGCAGATCGAACGCATCCTCGCGCCGTCAAAGAAGTCCAGAAAATAAGAGGAATCAAACCGCAGCAGGAAAGGAAGTAGCCCGCAAAAAAAAGGGCACAATCTTCGCAGATTGTGCCCGCCAGGGTTAATCCAGAAAATTTACTCCGGAATTGGCGCGCCCTCCGGCATTTGCAATTTAGCTTTGGCCAGCGCTTTCACCAGGTTTGCTTCCACTGCAGATTCGGAAGTGTTGCGCACCGTGGCGAGTTCACTGACGAGGAGATACTTGGCACGTTCCAACATTTTCTTTTCGCGGAAGGAAAGCGGCTTGGTCCGGCTGAGGGCCACCAGACCTTTCAAAACTGCAGCGACCTCCATCAAGGAGCCCGTCCGCATGCGATCCGAATTTTCTTTGAAGCGGTGTTTCCAGTCGTGGTGCGAAGCGGAACGGCCTTTTTCCAGAAACGAAATCACCGCGCCTGCTTGTGTGTTGCGAATGATGGGGCGCAGGCCAACGCAATCCACGTTCGTCTGCGGCACCATCACTTTCAAACCGCTCGAAACGATCTTCAACATATAAAATCGCTCCGACCGTCCATTCACGTAGCCGTAACTTATCTGTTCAATGACCCCGACACCGTGATTCGGATACACAACCTTTTCGCCGAGTTTAAATTCACAGGACATGGATGCACGACCCTCCCCGAAAAGCATATTGAAAGTTTAGGCACATGCCTCATAAACGTCAAGATAAATGGGTGGTTTGGCCGCCGGTCTCAAGACTGAGAAACCGAACGTTTTCAGTAAGATTGGCCCCCAAATTGCCCTATACTGGTGCACGTGCTGATCCTGTCCCTGGACACCTCTTCGCCCGCCGGTAGCGTCGCAATTCTGCGTGACGAAATTACCCTCGGCGTGATTTCCACGCGCGCCGAAGAGAACTATTCTTCGCGGATTTTCCGCCATTTGGAGTTTCTGCTAAGCGATTTGACGCTGAAACTCGCCGATTTTGACCTCTTCGCCGTGTCTTCCGGCCCGGGTTCTTTCACCGGATTGCGCGTTGGATTGACTGCGGTGAAGGGTTGGGCGGAGGTTTACCGCAAGCCTGCAGTGGGAGTAAGCGCGCTCGCGGCCGTGGCGTCGCAGGCCTGCGCCGGCCGTGGGGTTTTAGTACCCGCTCTGGACGCGCGCCGGGGCCAATTTTATTTCGGCGTTTATCGCACAGCGGCCGCGGTCGGACTCGCGCTCGATGGCGAGGAGTATGTGGTCACGCCCGAGGAGTTCGCCGAAACGCTTGGTGCGCTGGCGCACACGGGCGGCGACGGCGCTGGCATTCACGGTGGCAAGGGCGCTGGCGGATTCTCGATCGTGACGCCCGATGCTTTGGTCGTCGCGGTCGCGTCGCGCCTGACGGCAAATTTGAGCCCAAGTTTCGCCGGACTCGAAATTGTTTCCAGCGTGCTCGCGCCGTCCATCGGTCGTATCGCTCACGCGCGCGCCTTGCGCGGCGATGTGAGTGATGCGCTCACGCTCGACGCAAACTATGTCCGTCGCACGGACGCCGAAACGAAATGGAAGGACGGCTAGATAATTTGACGATCCGGTCCCTGGAATCCCGCGATGTGGAAGCCATCCTTGCGATCCAAGCCGCCTGCCCGGAAATTGCACAGTGGACCGCGTGGGATTACGACCGCGTAGCCCGCGGCGAAATGGCCGGATGGGTAGCCACAGAGAACCCGAAAATCGGCCCGGAAGTTGGTGACGAATGCGCTCGCGAGGTCGCCGCGTTCCTCATCGCGCGCCGATTGAGTACGGAAATCGAAATCCTCAATTTCGCGGTTGAGTTGGAATGGCGCCGCTGCGGCATCGGCGCCGCTCTACTGTCCGAAGCGCTGAACTGGGCGCAAACGTTCCAGGCCACTCAAGCCATACTCGAAGTGCGCGCATCAAACTTAGCCGCCCTACGTTTCTACACCAGCCACAAATTCGAAGTAGTAGGCCGCCGCCCGCGCTACTACACAGCGCCAGGCGAAGACGCCCTGCTGCTCGCGGCGACGTTGGGCTAGCACGTTCGGGCTCGACGAATCGCATCTCTCGGCATGCCTCGGTTTCCGTAGCGGCGGGTCTCAGACCCGCCCCTACAGCTCAAACCCACCGCTCCTCGGTTAGGTTTCCTCTGCGCTCCCACCCTGGGTCCGCTGCGGTAATCACTTCTGTCTTTCTCCCATTTTTCTCGGCTTATTCTCCGTGTTCTCTGTGTAAAATCTTTTGCGTTGCCGTAACCGTCCGCATCTCAAAACCCCCAACCGATCTGATACTGTAGCCGCACCAACGAATCGCAAGAGGTCAAGAATGCATCTCGAAGAAACGACCCTGCAACTCCTGACGGACTCACTCAAGCAACTCGATGCCGGATTTGCCGCGCTCCCCGCCGCCACGGAAAATCAGGCACCATCGCCAGAACCGCGGCTATCCGCCGTAATGAGCGAAGTCGCCATCCGGCTCCAAGACAACTACCCCTACTTCCACCCTCTCTACGCCGGACAAATGCTGAAACCCCCGCACCCCATCGCCCGCGCCGCCTACGCCCTTGCCACCTGGATCAATCCCAACAATCACGCCCTCGACGGCGGCCGTGCCAGCTCCGCTCTCGAAAAGGAAGCCGTCGCGCAAATCGCCGCGATGTTCGGCTGGCAGCAGCACCTCGGCCACCTCTGCGGCGGCGGCACGATGGCGAACCTCGAAGCTCTCTGGGTCGCCGGCCAGCTCCATCCCGGAAAGAAAATCGTCGCGTCCGACCAATCGCACTACACGCACAAACGCATTTCCGCTGTGCTCGAGTTGCCCTTCGCGCAAGTGCCGAGCGACGATCGCGGCCGCATGGACGTCGCTGCTCTCGAAAAAATGCTAGCAGCCGGCGACGTAGGCTGCGTCGTCGCGACGCAAGGTACCACGGGAACGGGCTCCGTGGACCCGCTTCCCGAAATCCTGCACCTCCGCGAACGCTACAGTTTTCGTCTGCATGTGGATGCCGCCTACGGCGGATATTTCACGCTTGCATCAAACCTCGCCGCCGAAACGCGCGCCAGCTTCGACCTGATCGGCCGCGCCGATTCCGTCGTCATTGACCCGCACAAGCACGGCCTGCAACCCTACGGCTGCGGCTGCGTCCTGTTCCGCGATCCGCAGGTCGGCGCAATCTACAAACACGAATCGCCGTACACCTATTTCACTTCGTCGGAACTTCATCTCGGCGAAATCAGTCTGGAATGTTCGCGTCCCGGAGCTTCGGCTGTGGCATTGTGGGCTACGCAACGCCTGCTCCCGCTCACAAGGGGAGGGGAATTCGCCGCAATGCTCGAAGCCTCGCGCGACGCCGCAGTGCAATTCGCGCAGCGGCTAGCCAACGACGAACGCTGGATGCTGCCTCTCTCGCCCGAGCTAGACATCGTGGTGTGGGCGCCACGCGCGAAAAACGTCGCCGAAATTTCAGCAGCATCGCAACGCATCTTTGACGCCGCAGCAAAACAAAATCTGCATCTCGCGTTAATTCGCGTGCCAGCACGGTTCTTCGCCCAGCACCACAACTTGCAAGCCTCGGCAACCGACACAGTCCTCTGCCTCCGCTCAGTCCTAATGAAACCCGAACACCGCGACTGGCTCGGCCGCATCTACGCAATCCTCTCTCGCGTCGCCGACGGCGTTCTGCGGTAGGCTCGATTTCGTAGCGGCGCACTTCAGCGCGCCATCGTCGTCGCCGCATGAACTGCTGATGCCCTCGAGCCTCCTGCTTTCGCGCCGTCTAGCCGGCCTCCAGCTTCTTCCCTATTGGCTTCCACAGCGGAATTATGATAATTGTTACTCCCATGTGAACGCCCCTGCACCCTTGGAGGCACTGGATGCCGATCACGACGCATGATATCCGGCAGTCCCTGTTGGAATCGAACCAGGAATACCGCCGGCTCTTCGAAGAACACTCCCGCTGTGAATCCCAGCTGAAAGAACTCGTCAGTCAATCCTACTGGAACGTCGAAGACATGGAACTGGAAATCGGCCTGAAGAAAATGAAGTTGCGCCTGAAAGACTTGATGGAAATGATCGTGGCGCGCTACCGTCACGAGCACGACATGGTGCATCACTGAGATTTTTTAACCTCTAGGGCCCGCGCAGCAGCCACACTTCTGTCGTACAATACCGGTGCATTCGCCGTAGTTTTAATCCGCAACCATTCGCGCCACGGCGTCAGCCCGCGCCGTATACTCTCGCGAGCAAAGGATTTCGCCCGAGGCCCATGATTAAAGACGCGTACCGATTCGCCCTGCCTCCGCTCATCGCCGGCCTGCTCTGCTTCATTCCCGGCTGGAAAATCTTCGGAGCCATCCTGATCTTCCTCGGCCTCTTCGTTTTTTATTTTTTCCGCGATCCGCAGCGCGTAGTTCCGACCACGCCCGGCATCATCATTTCCCCCGCGGACGGCAAGATCGTCGAAATCGTGGACGAGATGCTGGACTCCGTGATGGGCCATCGCATCAGCATCTTTCTTTCCGTCTGGAATGTGCACGTGCAACGTGCCCCCGCCGCCGGGCGCATCGCCGACGTCGTCTATCGCCCCGGCCGTTTCTACGCCGCCTTCCGCTCCGACGCCTCGCGTGAAAATGAGCAGAACATCATCTATCTTCATACGCCACAAGGCAGTGTCATTTTCAAACAAATCGCCGGAGCAATCGCGCGTCGCGTGATATGCTGGAAAGAGGAAGGGCAAGAAGTTGTAATAGGCGAGCGCGTGGGCCTGATTCGTTTCGGTTCGCGCGTGGATATTTGGCTGCCGCTGGATACGCTTGTAGTCGTTCAGCGCGGCCAGCACGTAAAAGGTGGCGAGAGCGTAATCGCGAAATGGAATTCAACGACATAGATCCTATCGGTCAAGAAGAAGAGCCACGTCGTCATTTCCGCAGCCATCGTTTGCGCCGTGGTGTTTACATTCTTCCCAGCGCTTGCACGGTTGCGAACATGCTTTGCGGCTACTACGCCATTCTTGCCACGCTCGACGGAAAAATTACGGATTTTGATAACGCCGCGTGCGCCGTTGGCGTCGCCTATCTTTTCGACGCGATGGACGGGCGCATCGCCCGCATGATGCACACCGAAAGCGCCTTCGGCAGGGAATTCGATTCGCTCGCCGACGTCGTCAGCTTCGGCATCGCGCCCGCTTTTCTAGCTTATGCCTGGGGAATTCGCGCCATCGCCGCGGCCAACGCCCCCGAAGCGCTGCACCTCACTCAAACTGGCTGGCTCGTTGGATTCTTTTTCGTCGCCTGCTGCGCGTGGCGGCTCGCGCGGTTCAATATTCAAGGCATGGCGCCAGGCGGCAATCGCTATTTCGTCGGGCTGCCAACTCCGGCTGCGGCAGGCGTAATCGCCGCGACGGTGCACTTCTTCCACGGGCGTCCGATCGAAGACGTTCGCGCCTCTTTCGCTTGGCTGGGCCTGCTGGTTGTGCTCGGCGTATTAATGTCCAGCACAATGCGTTTTTTCAGCTTCAAGGATATTCCGCTGAAGCGTCGCCAGCCGTCTCTTGCGGTAATTTTATTCGCGCTGTTGCTCGGCGCGGTCGTGTATTTCTCGCACGCTACTTTGCTGCTGATCACCGCCGCTTACATGCTGCACGGCCCGGTGATGCAGCTGGTGCGCACCGTGCGCCATCGTCTCGCTTCGCGGCCTGCCTAGACCATGCCCTCCGGGCCGGCTAAATCCACACGGGTTGCCATCGTCGGTGCTTCTTCCTTGCGCGGCAAGGAATTGAAGCTCGTTCTCGAAGAACGCAATTTTCCCGCCGGAGACATTGTGCTGCTGGATGAGCCTGCGCTCGCCGGCACGCTCACGGAAGCAGGCGGCGAACCCACATTCATTCGCGCCCTCGAAGAAGATAGCTTCGAAGAGGCCCGGTTCGTATTTTTCGCCGGTTCGCAGCAGGACGCCACGCGCAATTGGCCCGCAGCGCAGCGTTCCGGCGCCACCGTAATTGATCTTAGCGGCGCGCTGGCCGCGAGCGGTGAATCGACTTCCTGGATTCCGCTGCTAGATACGGTTCTGCTGCCGCGTCCGGGGCTCAACGCAACGAAAATCACCACGCCGAACGGCGGGGCGCGAAAATCCGTCGCGTATTCATCACCAGGTTCCGGCGTGATCATCGCGTGTACGTTGGCCGCGGCGCTCGCAAAATTTTCGACGCAGCGCGCCGTGTTGCTGCTTTTCCCGCCAGTTTCCGAACGAGATCAAGCCGGCGTGGACGAGCTCGAAGCGCAAACCACGAATTTGCTTTCGTTCCGCCCGATCGTGCAGCCAATATTTGATGCGCAAGTCGCCTTCAACCTGCTTGCAGGCTACGGCCCGGAAAGCAAACCCACGTTTGCCGAAGTCCGCAACTCGATTGCGAAAGACGTCGCACAATATCTCGTCGGCCGCGCGCAGGCTCCGGCCATTCAATTGGTGCAAGCCCCGGTATTTTACGGATATGCTTTCGCTGCGTACGCCGAATTTGCCGCGCCGCAGGCCAGCGAGCAACTCCAAACGGCTTTCAGCAATCTAGGTGTGAAGGTCGACGCGCCAGACGACCCCGCGCCCACGAACGTCACCGTCGCCGGCGAGAGCGAAATTCACTTGGCGCGCATCGAGCCGGACCCGAACCTCGCGCCTAGCGTGTGGATTTGGGGCGTTGCTGATAATTTGCGCCTCGCGGTTGTAAACGCCGTGCGCATCGCGGAGGAATTGTTTGCAGAACCGCCCGTCCAGTAATCTGCGCACGAAAAATAAGCCGCGCGCACTGCAACTCGCAGTGATTGGCGCGCTATTGCTCGTCGCCACGATCACCGGCTGCGGCTACCACGTCGCCGGCCGCGCCGGAAATCTGCCCGCCGAGTGGACTACCATCGCCGTCCCCGCCTTCAAGAACGACACGACGCGCTATCGTATCGAGCAGCGCTTCACCTCCGCCGTAATCCGCCAATTCGTGCAGCGCACTAAATATCGCATCGTGCAGGATCCCGCCAATGCCGACGCCGTGCTCCACGGCGAGGTAGTCTCCATCGAAACCGATCCCATGCTCTTCAACGCCACCACCGGGCAAGTGACCATGATGCTCGTCACCGTGCACACCAAAGTTCAGCTTGTCGGCACGAAAGACGAAAAACCGGTGTACGAAAACGACGACATGGTCTATCGCGACGAGTACCAGATTTCTTCCGACGTGCAGAGCTTCTTCGAAGAGCAGGACCCCGCGCTCGAGCGTATGTCGCGCGATTTCGCCGCGCAGTTGGTCTCGAATGTGTTGGAGAATTTCTAGTGCCGAATCTCTCGCCCGAAAAATTGCTCGAGAAGCTGGCCAAGGGCAAGCCCGTCGGCGCCATCGTGCTCGAGGGCACCGATCCCTACCTGCGCGATATGTGCCGCAACAAAATTATTGAATCCTACGTGCCGGAGCCGATGCGCGATTGGGCGCTCGCCCGCATTTCCGTCCGTGGCGGCGACTGGAGCGAGATATTTCAGCGCGCCGAAACCATGCCCATGCTTGCTCCGTGCCAGGTAGTTCTGATTGACGGCGCTGAAACCATCCAAGGCCGCGCGAAAGATGGCGACGCAAGTGACGAAGCGGATGACGACGCTAGCGCGAGCGGCGACGATCCGCGCAAAGACACGCTGAAGGCCTTGGCCAATTATCTGGAAAAGCCTGCGCCCTTCACCGTGCTGGTGTTCGAAGTCCCCAAGCTCGATCACCGCCAGCGTGTCTACAAAATCCTCGCTGAATACGCTCTCATCGTCGAGCTATCACTCGGCAACGAATCCGCCGCGTCCCTCGCCGCGCAAATGGCCAAAGACCTCGGCGCGGAAATTGATCGCCCCGCCGCCACGCTCCTCGCTGATATTTTGAACAGCGAACCCGCGCGGATTCAGCTGGAAATTCAGAAGCTTGCGTCCTACGTGCAAGGTCGCGGCCGCATCACCGCCGGCGACGTCGAAGAACTAGTCGTCGCCGCGCGCAAAAACACAGTCTGGCAACTCGCGGACATGCTCGCCACACGCCGCCGCGATGCGGCTCTCGAATTTCTCGATAATTTGCTGCGGGAAGGGGAAGAGCCAATCGGCCTGGTAGGCGTGTTCGCTTGGATGTACCGCAAACTGATCGAAGCCCGCGACCTTCCCGCCCACTCCAGCGGTTTTCATGCCGCCCGCACCCTAGGCATGCGCCCCGACGCCGCCGAAGCCGCCATCCGCAACGCCCATCGCATCCCCAAACAGGATCTGATCAACGGCCTGATCGCCCTGGCCGAAGCCGACAACCAGCTGAAGTCCTCGAATCCGAACCCCCGCGCCCTAATGGAATTTCTGATCGCCCGCCTAACCTCGACCAAATCAACCGCCGCGCCCGCTGCCTAGCAGTCGTGCAATCGTCGCTGCCGTCATTCTGAAACCGCGAACGCGGGCGAAGAATCTTTCTTCTGCCGAATTCGTGCACCGGTAAACAAAAAAAAGCGCCCCGATTTCTCGGAGCGCCTCAAAAAAAACAGAGACTAAAGTGAGCCCGTATTTCTCACGCCTTTTTCTTCGCCTTCAAAGCGTTCAACGCCAAAGTCAACCTCGATTTATACCGGTTCGCCGTATTCTCGGTCAACGTCCTCTTGCGGATGGCCTTGTCCAAATCCGAAAAAGTCGCCGACGCCAGCTTCTCCGCCGTAGCCGTATCGCCCGCCGTCAATGCCGCGCGCATCCGCCGTATAGACGTCCGCACCCGGGTGCGGTTCATGCGATTGATCGCGGCTCGGTGCGCCGCCTGCCGGATATTCTTCAATACCGATTTCGTCTTCTTCTTGTGCTTGATCGTCGTGCCCTGAGCCATTCAATACTCCTCCGCAGTCTATTTCGAATCATTGAGAGTATCCGACGCGCCCCTTCCTGTCAATTTCGCAGCCGCCAGCCCCGCCGTCCCATTCCGCTGAAACATTTGCCGCCCCAGCGCGTATTCTAAAGTGAGAGGACCCAGGCATGCCCCAGAACGGCCATCGGCGTCGAAACTCCATCGGCGGCGCACTCATCGTGATCGCCATCGGCGTGTTTTTCCTGATCGTCAATCTACATCCGGATGTGAATGCCTGGTCAATCGTCCAGCGCTATTGGCCCATCCTGCTGATTGCCATCGGCCTCGGCTACATATGGGATGCATGGATGGACCGCACGTATCCGCCCACCGACGGCCCGCGTCACCACTCCGGCGCGCCCGTGGCGGTCCTCGTCGTCCTGCTGATTCTTGGCTTCGCGATTTGGCGCGGAGGCTATTCGCGCCCAATTTTCCACGCTTCGCAGGAAGTTAGCCTGCAAGGCGCGCAATCCGTCACCGCCAATATTGACATTCCATCCGGCTTGCTCGACATAGCCGGCGGCGCCACTCAATTGCTCAGCGCCAATTTTGACTACCACGAATCCGATGGCGCCCCGCGCGTCGAATATTCAGTTTCCGGCGGCCGTGGCGATCTATCGATTACTCAAGAGGAGAAGATGCACATCCGTCTCGGCCTCGCGCGCAACGACTGGCAACTCCGCTTCGCCGACAATGTCCCCATAGATATGAATGTGCAAATCGGCGCGGGCTCCAGCAATCTTCACCTGCAGGACCTAAACGTCAAGAATCTCGACGTGCAAGCTGGTGTCGGCCAAATGAACCTCGACCTCACCGGCCCGCGAAAATCCGATCTGCACGTGGATATACACGGCGGCGTTGGCTCGGCAATCATCCGCCTGCCCAAGGACGTCGGCGTGCGCGTCCACGCTTCCGGCGGCATCGGCTCCGTCAGCCCCCACGGCCTGGCGCGCGAAGGCGACGACTATGTCAACGATGTCCTTGGTAAAACCCCTGCGACAATTGACCTCACGATTGAAGGCGGCATCGGGTCCATAAGTCTGCGAATCGACCAGTAGCGCGGAACCGCACAAGCTATTCGGCTTGAAACCAGTAATGATGCGTTGAATTCGAGGAGACGTACGTATATTGTATGCAATCACTCGCGCGCCTTCGTCGCCATCTCAACCCCGCGAGCGGAGACCTCATGCATCCAGATCGCCGCAAAATTCTAAAATCCGCCAGCGCCGCGTTGATGGGCGGAGGCCTACTCTCCCGCATGGACAAAGTCGCCGGCATGCAATCCGCTGCGCCGCGAGCGTCGCTTGCCCAGATCGTGAATCAGCGTGCCACCGGTGCCAGCGAAAAATTGCTCGTCGGCCCCACGTCCAGCGCAGAAGGTCCACCGCAACCCGCGACCGTTGACCGCCTGCCGCTCGAATGGAACAAACAGCAAGTCCGCCGCTTCAAAGAAACGCTCGCGCAACGCGGCATTGAAGCCTTCGTCCTGCGCGACCGCTGGAACATCATCTATCTAACGGGCTACTGGCACACAGCCACCGAGCGCCCGCAAGCCGTATTCATGAATAAGGACGACGAAGCTCCGTGGTATCTCTATCCCGCGCTCGATCGCGACCTGGTCACCAGCTGGTGGTTCGGCGGCGGCTGGCTTTATTTCGATTACCTCCACGCCGAAGGCGCATTTCCTGAACTCGGCAAAGTGGTCCAAGGCAAAACCGTGGACCTCTTCCAATTATTTCTCGAAGGAATAAAAAAACGCGGCGTGCAAGGTAACAAAATCGCTCTCGACGGCGAGTTTTACCCCGAACAAGCTGCGACCGCGAAAAAAATCCTTCCGGACCTCGAGTGGGTGAACGTCAGCGACGTACTTCTCAGCATGCGCGAAGTAAAAACTCCGGAAGAACTCGCGCTCAATCGCCGCGCCTACACTTATTTCGATCGCGCCCACGCCTACGCGCGCGATTACGTTCTCACATTCGGCACAGACGTCACTGATTACGAAGTTGGCGCCGCCTCCACGCTCTGGATCAACGACATTCTTTACTCCGAGCTGAATCTTGCGAACGGTGCGCCACACCACGGCGTCGCCAGCAAAGTGGAAGTGGAATGCCGCGTCGGCCCGCTCTGCGCCTACCCGCATCCCAATCAACCGCTCTTCAATCGCATCCAGCGCAATATGCCGCTGCAGGTCGAAGGCGCGGCAACCATCGGCGGCCAAGGCGGGGAAAACTATCGGATGTTTATCCTCGCGGACGCGAACGGCCAATTCGATCCGCACATGCAAAAACTTTGGGAAGTCAGCGAACACACTTGCGACATGCAAGTGGAGCTGCAAAAAGAAGGCATTACCTGTTCCAGCGTTGCCTACGAAATCCACAAATATCAGGTCGCCAATGGCGTGCAGGACTACATCTATCACCGCCCTGCGCACGGCCAAGGCTCCGAAGGCCACCAGCCGCCGTACCTCGCTCTAGGCGACTTCACCGTGCTACAGAAGAATATGTGCTTCTCCGAAGAGCCCGGCCTGTTCGATCCCAAAACCGGGGTAGGCTTCAACTGGAGCGACGTGGTAGTCACCGGCACAAAATCCGGCTACCGCATGAGCCGCGTCCCATATTCAAAGGAATGGTGCTGGATTAAGTTGTAGCACTGGTTCTTTCGCGGGGAAATCGAAGATTACGGATCACGGTTCACTAATCACGGCTCACTACTCACTTCTCACGAATCACAGCTCCACCCCCATTGACACTTTCCCCCTTCGCCCTTACCCTAGCGCGACTGGCTGCCTGTGCCCCCGCACCCGCACACGCCGGATGGAGTGCGATGCAACGCGACGAAATTCTGAAGCTGCTCGAACAGGTAGGCGCCATCCGCACTGGGCATTTTGAGCTATCCAGCGGACGCCACAGCGCCACATACATCCAGTGCGCGCTCGTCCTGCAGCATCCGCAACATGCCGAACAACTCGGCCGCGCCCTCGCCGAGCGTTTCAAGGATCACACCGTCGCCTGCGTCGTGTCGCCCGCCCTCGGCGGCCTGATCATCGGCCACGAAGTAGCCCGCGCCCTCGGTGTCCGCTCGATTTTCGTCGAACGCGACCGCTCCGGCCAAATGGCGTTGCGCCGCGGCTTCGAAGTGAAACCCGGGGAACGCGTTCTCGTAATCGAGGACGTATGGACCACCGGCGGCTCGACGCGCGAAGCGATCGGCGTAGTTGAACAGGAAGGCGGCCTAGCCGTCGCCGCCGGCGCCATCATTGACCGCAGCGGCGGACGCCTCGAACTCAACGTCACCGCCCGCGCGCTGCTCGAAATGGAAGTCCCGAGCTACGAGCCCGACGATTGCCCCCAATGCCACGCCGGCGGCATGCCCACCCGCCCCGGCTCGCGCTTTTCGCGCAGCCAGCCGTAACTTTTTCGCGTCCGCACCAAAACTGTTCCCCCGCAATAGGGTTTAATACTTCAAGGCCCGCGCAAATTTGCCATCAAGGTCAATATAGATGAAGCCTCGGCGCAGAATAACCCCGATTTTGATCGCAGTCGTGTTGACGTGCATCGTACTAGCCGCGCTCTCCGGCCATCGTATCCTGCGCGCGCTCGCCTACAACGATCACGACGGCACAATCGAAATCAACGGCCGCACCCGCAATTATTTCGTGCACACGCCGCTGGGTTACACAGGCAAGACGCCTCTGCCTCTCGTCTTCGTGCTCCACGGCGCAACCGAAAGCGCGAACAACGTCGAACGCCTCTCCGGCATGAGCGCCAAAGCCGACCAGGAAAATTTCCTCGTGGTCTATCCCACCGGCACCGGCCGCCTGAAAAACATCCCCACATGGAATTCCGGTGCCTGCTGCGGCTACGCCATGGAAAATAAAATTGATGACGTCGCTTTCCTGCGCGCGCTGTTAGAAAAAGTGGAAAAAGACTATTCCGTGGATCCCAAGCGTATCTACGCTACTGGAATTTCCAACGGCGGCATGATGTCCTATCGCCTGGCTTGCGAGCTTTCCGACAAATTCGCCGCCATCTCCCCAGTAGAAGGCGCGCAGGATCTTCCGTGCCACCCGACCAGCCCAGTTTCAGTGATCGTTTTTCACGGCACTGCCGATCATCTGGTCCCATTCAACGGCGGGTCCACTCCCTATCAAATGGGCTCAGTCCGCTCAGACACATCCGTAGCAGACGCCGTAGCATTCTGGGTAAATTACGACGCGTGCGCGCCCACACCCAAACACGCCGAGGCCGAAGAAGTTCACTCCGACATCTATTCCGGTTGCCGCGTCGGCTCAGCCGTAGCCCTCTACGCCATCCAAGGCGGCCATCATATGTGGCCCGGCACTGCCTTGAGCAATAACAGCGTCCCCGCGACCGACCTGATGTGGGCCTTCTTCAAAGAACACCCGAAACAATAATTCGCGGCGCACGCCACGCGCAGGTGTTCGGCCTCAAGCACACCTTTCGATTTTCTCTTTTCCATTTTCGCCTCTGAGGTCATCTGCGTTCATCAGTGGTGCCTTTGAATTGCGCTCACATGAGATAATCTCCGCAGCCACATGCAAACAGTAAGACTAACCATCGCCTACGACGGCTCTGAGTTCCACGGTTGGCAACTCCAACCCGGCCTGCCCACGATCCAAGGCGCCCTACACGGCGCCCTGCGCCAGATCACTCAAGAACCAATCACGATCCACGGCGCCAGCCGCACCGACGCCGGAGTCCACGCCCTCGGCCAAGTCGCGCATTTCAAAACCCACTCCACACTCGACGCACAAGAAATCCAACGAGGCATGAACGCTCTCCTCCCGCCAACCATACGCATCGTCGCAGCGCAGGAAGTCGGCCAGAATTTCCACGCCCGCTGGCTCGCGCAACGAAAAACGTACCGCTACCGCATCTATCGCGGCGAAGTTCTTCCGCCCTTCGACCACCGCCTCGCCTTTCATTATCCCTGGCCGCTCGACGAAGCCGCCATGTCCGCCGCCGCCCGCGCCTTCGAAGGCCAGCACGATTTCACTTCCTTCGCCGCATCCACCGGCTCCGAAGAAGACGACAAAGACCGCGACATGCAGCGCATCATCCATTCTTCCGAAATCGTGCGCGACCCGCTGCGCGACGAAATCGCCTACGTCGTCAGCGGCCGCTCGTTCCTGCGTTACATGGTAAGAAAAATCGTAGGTACAGTAATCGAAGTCGGCAAAGGCCGCTTAGCCCCAGCCGACATCCCAGAAATTTTCGCAGCCGGCGACCGCTCCCGCTCCGGCCCCACGGTCCCCGCCGAAGGCCTCTACCTAGTAGCTCTCGAATATCCGGATCCCGCCGATTCCCTAGCCACCCACGCGGCCCGCCGCCGCGAACGAACTACGTAGCGGCGGTATTCAGACCGCCACTCAGCGTAGTCGTTCTCATCACAGCCGGTTCTTCAGATCAGGGCCTAGCCCGTATCGGATTATCGGGTATGATTCTGCAAGCACGCGGCAATTTTGCTTCAGGAGTCGTCAATAGAAGTCGGTCACGAATTCGCGGCCCTTAATTCTGCTAAGTATCTATATCTCCGGAAAATCTCGGAGCCACGCGATAATTCTTTGCAACTCCTTGTTGATGAGGCTGCCGAAACGACATCCGGCCCATCTCAAGATTGCACGGTTCCCAATCGGAAAATGAGTCTGACAAATATCTCCCCGATAGAGACTGGCGACGCTTGTCGAAGCTTCGAGCTGACCTGCGCGTCATATGTCGCATATTTGGTTACCGAGGAATGCGTGGGATCGTGTGGTAACGACGACGACGAAAGTTTTCGGGGCAAGCTATTTCGTATCTATAGCAAGTCTCATTTCCTCGACCATTTTGCGCGGGACACTGGCGCCCACGTTCATCCAATTCAGCACCACAAGCTGACATGTTTGAATCACCTGATTGACCTCGCTTCCTACGCTCCGCCAGTGATTCGAGTTGTTGCGACGGCATCCTCGGCTTAAACGCGGAAATTGCGAACATAGGGAAACCGCTGCCGAAAAGTCAGGCGTTCATTAGGCCGATTCAGGCGAATCAGAATGGGTGGTCGCTGGAAATTCCATTGTTGCCCGCGGATTTCAGACCTCCTCCTTCTCCGGGCATTTCAGTTACAATTACCAACGAAATGGCGGTCCCTTCACAGCTCGCTTCACCACCATTGCGCGCCCCCGCCGCGATCGACTCCATCAACCCCGCCACGCAGGAAATTAACGCGCAATTTGCCGTGACGCAGACCGCCGATCTGCCCGCGATTTTCGCCCGCGCCCGTAGCGCGCAAAAAGATTGGTCCGGGCGCCCTCTGCGCGAACGCTGCTCCATGCTGCGCCACCTGCGCAATGCCATTTTCGCTCGCCGGGAAGAAATCGCGGACGTGATCACCCGCGAAGCAGGGAAGCCGCGAGTCGAAGCGATTTTCGCCGAGGTTCTCCTGGCGCTCGACACGGCCGATTTCCTCGCACGCCAAGCCCCGCGCTGGCTGCGTCCTGAGCGCGTGCCGCATCACAACATCGCGATGAAAGCGAAATCCGGCTGGCTGGAATTCGATCCTCTGGGTGTCGTCGCGATCATCTCACCATGGAATTATCCGTTCTCGATTCCCATGGCGCAGGTAATTCCGGCTGTCGCGACGGGCAACTCCGTGCTGCTCAAGCCCTCCGAACTGACGCCTTGGTGCGGCCAGCTGGTCGGCGAACTGGTCGAGCAGGCAAGATTTCCGGTGGGCCTGGTGCAAGTGCTGCAAGGCCTTGGCGATCTGGGCGCCGCAATCATCGAAACCGGCCCCGACAAAGTTTTCTTCACCGGCAGCGTCGCCACCGGCCAGCGCATCGCCGAAGCTTGCGCCAAAAAATTGATTCCGTCGGTGCTCGAACTCGGCGGCAAAGACGCGATGATCGTCCTCGCCGACGCCGATCTTGAAATCGCCTCCAGCGCCGCCGTCTGGGGCGGCTTCATGAATTGCGGCGAAACGTGCATTTCCGTCGAACGCATTTACGTCGAGCAGTCAGCAGCCGAACGCTTCACGCAACTCTGCGTCGATAAAACAAAAAAGCTCCGCGTCGGCCCCGCTACCGATCCCGACGCCGAAATCGGTCCGATGATCCGTCTCGCCCAACTCGAGAAAGTGGAAGCGCAACTGCACGATGCCGCCCAACGCGGCGCGCAAGTTCTCACCGGCGGCAATCGCCGCCGCGATCTAGGCGCAAATTTCCTGCAACCAGCCGTCGTAACAAACGTGGACCACTCCATGCACCTAATGCGCGAAGAAACTTTCGGCCCGGTCATCGCCATTCGCCCCGTCGCCACCGCCGAGGAAGCCGTCCAGCTCGCGAACGATTCACCCTTCGGCCTGAGCGCCAGCGTCTGGACCACCGACAATCGTCGCGGCTGCGAAATCGCCTCCCGCTTACGCGCCGGCTCCGTGATGGTCAACGACGTCGCCAGCTATTACGGCATCACCGAAGCCCCGCATGGCGGACCCGGCGCCAGCGGCTGGGGCCACACACATTCCCGCCTTGGACTGCTCGAAATGGTTCGAGTAAAATATATTGATGTGGACCGCCTGCCGCGCGTCGCGAAATCCTGGTGGTTCGGTTACACGGCCGAGCTAGCCGCAGCAGCCAGCGCCTTCGTCGAGACGCTGTTCGCGCCCAGCTGGAAACGCCGCCTAGCAGCTATGACGAACAAGCACGGCGCACGCGGCGTAATTTTCCGCCAAGACAGAATTTGAAATAGCGCAGAAGCAGGGAAGTAAGGAAGTAAGATATAGAGGATGTGCAGTGGCGAGAAGAAGAGAACGAAGGGAGCGTAGCAGGAGTTTTCTCTATGTCCTCCGGTTTTACTCTATGTTCTCTGTGGTAAATCTTTTGACGTAACTGTTGAATTTGCGATCTCAGAAGCACGGGAGCGAATCGAATGAGTGACGCCACTCCGGAAACGCCAACACCAGCCGCGCCACCGGCTGCAGCCACCGGCCCAACAACTGCGCCTGCAGTGGCAGCCGCCACCGCTGAACCAGAAGCCCCCGCGGCCCCAAAAATCAAGCCCAAGAAACCCACCATGCGCGCCTGCGACGAGAAAGATGCCAAAGGCAAGCTCTGCTGCGGCCATCTAAAGCGCTGGTACGATTATCCAAAAGAAATCGAAGCGTTGGTAGGCAAGAAAGCTGAAATCTATCGCTGCGAATTTTGTCACACGATTTACAAGCCGGGCCACACGCAAGCGCCGCGCAGCTACACGATTCGGTACTAGTTTAGGCAAGGGTCTCGGGTTTGAGTCGTCATCCTGAACCCGCGCAGCGGGTGAAGGATCTCTGTTCGCACCGACACGGCAACGAGAATCATCAACAGAGCGCCATTGCAAAAAATGAAACACGAACTCATCCATGACTGGAACACCTTCACCGGCGCCGAAATCCCCAGCACCCGCCGCATCGCTCTCAACGACGAGACCCTGCGCGACGGCCTGCAAAATCCCTCCGTCCGCGACCCCAGCATCGCCGAAAAAATAGAAATTTTGCACCTCATGGAATCACTCGGCATTGACACGGTAAATATCGGCCTACCCGGCGCCGGCCCGCGCGCCTACGCCGACACCGAAGCCCTCGCGCGCGAGATCGTCACGTCGCGTATGAAAATCCGCCCCAACTGCGCCGCCCGCACACTGAAGAACGACATCCAACCGATCATCGAAATTTCCGAAAAAGTTGGCTGTCCCATCGAAGCCGCCACTTTTCTCGGTTCCAGTCCGATTCGCCGCCTCGTCGAAGATTGGACCGTTGATCACCTCCAACGCACCACCGAAGACGCCGTAAAATTCGCCACGTCCGCCGGCCTGCCCGTGATGTACGTCACCGAAGACACGATTCGCACCGACCCCTCAACAGTAATCACGTTGTACTCCGCCGCAATCCGCGCCGGAGCCCGCGCCGCAGTTTTATGCGACACAGTCGGGCACGCCACTCCGCGCGGCGCCTACAACCTGGTAAGTTTCGTCATCGAAGAAGTCGTAAAGCCGTCCGGTGAAAAAATTCGCGTGGATTGGCACGGACACAACGATCGCGGCCTCGCCATCGCCAATTCTCTCGCCGCCATCGCCGCCGGAGTCGACCAAGTCCACGCCGCCGCGTTGGCCCTGGGCGAACGAGTCGGCAACACGCCCATGGAATTAATGCTGGTCAACCTGCGCCTGCTCGGCCTGATCGAACAGGACCTCTCGAAGCTGAAACAATATTCCGAAGCCGTCTCGAAAGCCACGCATACACCGATCCCGCCAAATTATCCCGTCGTTGGCCGCGACGCATTTCGCACCGCCACCGGTGTGCACGCTGCCGCCATCGTGAAAGCCTACAAAAAAGGTGATCAAGAACTGGCTAACTCGATTTACAGCGGCGTCCCCTCGCACCTCTTCGGACTCGAACAAATTATCGAAATCGGTCCGCTCAGCGGGCGCTCTAACGTAGTCTACTGGCTTGAATCGCGCAGCCTCCCCGCCAGTGACGAACTAGTTGACCGTATCTTCGCCGCCGCAAAACAAGCCGAGCGCATCATGACCGTACAAGAAATCCAAGCCATCATCGCCTCCGCCCCAGCCCCAGCCAAAAGTCGCTAGCGACGCGTCCGAATCATCCCTTCGCCGTGTACAATGTTTACGTCCAGCCGGAATCTGCCCAACGAATCTCGTGAAACTCACACTGATCTGCGGTATCGTTTTAGCGATGGCCACACTTTACGCGCGCGCCGCCGGTGACTCGATCGAAAGACTTGCCGATGATCCCGCCTGTGCCCGCGCCCTCGCTTGGATTGACACCAGCTCCGCCTGGCTCACCGATCAGCAAATTCATCTCACCGAAATCCCGGCACCGGAATTCAAAGAAGCCCCGCGCGCCGAATATCTGAAAAAACTCTTCGAATCCGCCGGCCTGAAAGTTCAGCTCGATAAAACCGGCAACGTAATCGCCGAACGCCCCGGCTCAGACGCCAACAGCGTCATCTTACTCGCGGCGCATCTCGACACCGTTTTTCCCGCCGGCACCGATGTTAAAGTGAAACGCCACGGCAATCGCCTCACCGCTCCCGGCGTCGCCGACAATGGCGCAGGCCTCGCCGCGCTGGCAGGCCTCGCCCGCGCTCTCTCCGAATCCCGCATCAGCACCACGAAGACAATCGTGCTCGCCGGCGACGTCGGCGAGGAAGGCGAAGGTAACCTGCGCGGCATTCGCGCCCTCGTGGAAACCTATGGCTCGCGCCTTGCCGCAGTCATCGCGGTGGACGGCGCCTCCACCGAACACATCACCACGCAAGGCATCGCCTCGCACCGCTTTGAAATTGCCATTACTGGCCCCGGCGGACACAGTTGGTCCGATTTCGGCGCGCCCAATCCCATCACTGCTCTTTCTCGCGGCGTCGTGAAATTTTCCGCCGTGCCCGTTCCCGACGATCCCCGCAGCTCCTACAACTTCGGAATCATCGAAGGCGGCACCTCCGTGAATTCCATCCCGTCGCGCGCCGCCGTAAAGGTGGACCTGCGCTCCGAAGACGAAGCTGAAGTGAATAAAATGGAGTGGGCCCTGCGCGACGCCATGCAATCCGGCGCGCGCGAGGAAATGTCCACCGCGCACGACGAAAACGAAACGCTCCGCGTGATCGTTCGCTCGCTCGGTTCGCGCCCCGCCGGAAAATTGCCGGACAACGCGCCGCTACTCGAAACTCTCCGCAACGTGGATCGTTTTCTCGGCAATCGTTCGCGCCTCGAGCGCAGCTCTACCGATGCCAACATTCCTCTCTCGCTCAAGATCCCCGCTGTTTCCCTCGGCGGCGGCGGAAAAGGGGGCGGCTCGCACACCACAGCCGAATGGTACGACGCCACCGGCCGCGAACTAGGCCTGAAGCGCCTGTTCCTCGCAACCGTCGCTCTCGCCGGAGTCCAACCGTAGAATGTCCCGCCGGTTTTTCCTGACTTTCTGCATCGGAATCGCATCTGCTGCGACACTGATCGCCGCGCATGCCACGAATCCTTCCGCAGATTCCACAACACGCGACGCAGCGCTCTCGCAGCAAACACCGCAGTTTTCTCCTGCCGACGGCCCCGCCGACCTCGTTCTCACGAACGCTAAAATTGAAACAATGGACCCAGCCCACGAATGGGCCGGCGCCGTCGCCATCCGCGGCGAATCCATTGTCGCGGTTTCCTATATCACTCGCGATACTCAGGACTTGCAGAAAGCTTCCGCCGCCGACGCCCGCGACATCAAACCCTGGCTCGGCCCCAACACGCACATCATTTCTATGCGCGGCGCCTTTGTCATGCCCGGTTTCAACGACGCCCACGTGCACATCGGTAAATCCGCCCTCGCCAAACTCACCATCGATTTCAGCGGCGCCCAATCGCTCGCCGAATTCCAGCAACGCATCCGCGCCACCCTAAAAAACCGCGCCCCTGGTGAATGGATCACCGGCTTCGGATGGGACCAAACTCTTTGGCCCGGCCGGCGCGAGCCTACGCGGGAGGATTTGGACGCCGTCTCGACCACGCATCCCATGTTTTTCACGCGCGTAGATGACCACGTCGCCATCGCGAATTCGCTCGCGCTGAAAATCGCAGGCGTCACTAAAGACACCGCCGAGCCTTCCACCGGCCGCATTGTTCGCGATCCGCAAACCAACGAACCCACCGGTTTGCTGCAGGAAGGCGGTGCGCGCAATCTGGTTTTTTCCCACATCGCTGCGCCATCTTCCGCCGAGCGCCGCCGCGGCATCGAGCTGGTCCTCGCCGACGCCGCGCGGAACGGCATCACCTCGCTGCAGGATTGTTCCTATCTGGAAAGCAGCGCAGACACCGCGTTCAGCAAGGAAAATTTCCTCATCTATCAGCAGCTGCGCAAGGAAGGGAAGTTGACGGCGCGCATTACCGAGTGGCTTGATTTCTCTTTGCCGCTGCCGACGCTCGAAGCGCTGCGCAACGAATGGGGCTCCACGGACCCGTGGCTAAAAACCGGCGCGCTGAAAGCATATCTGGATGGTTCGCTCGGCTCGCGCACGGCCGCAATGCTCGCGCCCTATTCCGACGCGCCCGGCACCTCAGGCATTCTAAATGCGGATGAAGCCAAGCTTGCGCCCATGGCCATCGAGCGCGACCGCGCCGGATTTCAGCTCGCCTTTCACGCAATCGGCGACCGCGCGAATCACGTCGCCCTCGATACTTTCGCTGCAGTCGTCGCCGCAAATGGCGCGCGCGACCGCCGCGATCGCGTTGAACACGCGCAAGTTGTCGCGCCGGAGGATTTTGCGCGTTTCGGCCAACTCGAAATCGTCGCGTCCATGCAACCGTCGCATCTGCTCGACGACGAACGCTGGGCCACTGACCGCCTTGGCCCCGAACGTTCCCGCGGCGCCTATGCCTGGCGCACCATGCAAGAGAACAACGTGCATCTGGCGTTTGGCACCGACCACCCCGTCGAGCCGCTCAATCCTCTGCGCGGAATTTACGCCTGCGTCACGCGTGAGTTGCCGCAAGGTAGCGCGGCATGGCAACTGCAGGAAAGCCTGCCGATAAAAGATTGCCTCCGCGCCTACACGACAGGCTCCGCCTATGCCGAATTCGAAGAAAAACGGAAAGGCATAATCGCGCCCGGGATGTTCGCTGATCTGGTCGCCCTAGGTGCCGATCTGTATCGCAATCGCGCGACCGATGTGCTTACAACGAAAGTGAGAATGACCATTACCGGCGGCCGCATCGTCTATCAAATGCCTGATCCCGGCCCAATCCATTGATGCCTCGACGCGATTTTCAACGGCGCGCATTTCGTTAACGCTATTTCAAAACTTCCACGCCCTGTATCTCCCCGTCGTAAGTCTTCCCCTCCACCGTAACAAACGCAATCTTCACCTTGCGCCCCTTCAACTGCGCGCACGGCTGAAAATCCCCCGCGTCAAACGCCACATCCTGTTCGAACCGCACTCGCGTCGTGTCCCGCGCATGCAAGATATAAGCTCCGTCCCCCGCATCCAGATTCAATGTGAGCTCGTGCCCGTTGCACAAAACCTGCGTCACCTCGCCTTCCGCCGAAGTCTTCACCGCCTCAGCATGCGCACCCTCGACGCTCAGCCGCCGCTCGCCTCCAGAATTTCCCGCAGTCCCACCGCCGCCTTCGCTGCTACCAACCGCCGCCACCGTCAGCGATTCCACCTCGCCAACTTTTCCGTCGCTTCCCAGCGGCCGATATTCCACCTTAACGCGCTGCCCCTGAATCGCCGTGCACGGATTAAACGGTCCGCTCGGTCGTGTCGTCACCTTTATGTGATACTGCGCGCCCGGCTTGACATGCAAACTCAACATTCCCGCGCCAGTGTCCAGTTCAAATCTCAACCCGTTCATGCAACTCAATTTCGTTACCATGCCAGTCGCCTCGCGCAGCGGCGCGGCTTTCTCTCCATTTCCGTCAACCGCCTGCGTCTGCGTCGGTGTGCCACCCGTATCCGGCACATCTGCCGGCGATTTCGGAGGCGGCGCCGTAGCCGATGAAGCAGATGACGACTCCCGCGCCGCGCCACCCTCCGCCGAATCCGAATCGCCCCTCGCGTATTGACTCACCTGATCGATGAACGCCAAAAATCGGTCCGCCTCCGCGCGCTCCATGGGATTGGCCGCATTGCTGCGTGCATGCATCGCAATGTTGCGGGCTTCCTTATAACGATTCATTCGCGCCAGCACCTGCGCCAAATCAATCTGATAGTTCGTGTTTCCCGGCTCCAGCGCCTGCGCCTTTTGCGCGAGCTTCAGCGCCTCCGGCAAATCATTCCCCTGATTCGCCAGATACACGGCCAATACTCCATACGGCGGCGCAAATTCCGGACTGATCGCAACCGCCGCGCGCAAATCCGCTTCCATCTGTGCGTCGTTGCCAACGGACCCGCTTTGCCTGGAAGCCAGATAAGCGCGCAGGAATCGCGTCAAAGCGTTTTTCGGATCCAATTCGATCGCCCGCGTGAAATCCGCCAGCGCTTCCGCGTGCTTTTGGTCCTCATACTCCGCGAGTCCTAGATACTGATAACCAAGCGCTAGTTTCGGGTCGGCCTTCACCACCTGCTCCAGAATCGTGATCGCGTCCTGCGGTTTCCCACGCACGGCCGCGAATCCGCCGCGATACGCATTCACCTCGTTGTCCGAAAGTTCTCGCATCTGCAAATCCGCAGCCGCGATTTCCGGAGGCGGCGGCGCCTTAATGTAATAAAACGCAGCATTCCCGATATACGCGAACAAAGTCGCCTGCAGTTTCTTCAAATCGCCGAACGCTTGCGTCGCGGCCTGCTCCTCGGTCGCTCCGTTCATCATCGCGTTCACGTATGCCTGCAGCATCGCCCGGTGCGAAGACTTGTCGCCGACCATCAAGTAGTGCGTTAGCGCCCACGATTCAGCATAGAACACCGAAATCTTGTTTTGTTCGTTGTAGTAAGGAGAGTTGTGATCCACCTTCATCAAGCCGTCCAGCGGCATCAACCCGCCCTGTTTCAGCTCAGCGATCAAATCCGGGTCCGGTCGCCCCAGCCCCACTTCGGAATCACCGATCTGCGTATTCCCATAAAACTCCGCCAGCCCTTCGGACACCCACACCGGCAGATTCGGATAATACGGCGCCGTCAAAGAGTGAAAATACTCGTGATAAATCGTGGCGTAGGGATTCGACCCCGCGGCATCCAGCTGCACTGCGGCAAAATATTGATTCATATTGTTAACAAAAACTCCGGCGAGGTGCGCGTGGCCCTTGGCCCAATACTCCGGCAGCAGGCCCTTCATCGAATCTTCGTCCTTTACCGCCATGATGGTTATCACAGGGCTCTCGTGCTTGCTCGCCAGCGGCAGTTCACGCCGAAACACCGCGCGAATTTGCTCGAAACGAACCGCCGTCTTGCGCGCCTGCTTTTCCCCCGCGTTACACACCACGATGAAATTCGGGCTGCGCGCCTCAAACCACGTTTCGTGTTTCGCACCGGGAAGGGGACTGGCTAGTGGAATGGCAAATAGAATTGCGAGGCCGAGAAAGGCAAGTAAACCCGCGGTTAATGGGCGAGTCATTGGTAACACCTTCTGTACTATACGTCGCCGCGCGCGTCAATAAATCCGCCACGCGTAGTTGCGAAGAGTTTCTCGCCTTGTCACCCTCGCGCCCAGCGCATAAACTCTTCCGTCCATGCTCAGCAAGCATTTCCGCGCCGATCTCGCTCTGGGTTTCACCGCGCTCATCTGGGGCGCCACGTTCGTCGTCGTGAAAGACGCGCTCGCCGACGTTTCCGTCTTCATGTACATCGCCGTGCGTTTCGCGCTTGCCGCCGCAGTGATGGCAATTTTCTTTCGTCAGTCGTTGCGGGGACTCACACGGAGCTCCATCTGGGCCGGCGCGCAAATCGGTTTCTTCATGTTTGCCGGCTACGCCTTCCAGACCACCGGTCTGCAATTCACGTCGCCCTCGAAGGCCGCGTTCATCACTGGTTCCAGCGTCGTGATCGTGCCGCTGCTACTCGCCGTTTTCAGCAAACGCCGCGTCAACGTCTGGATCGGGGCCGGCGCCCTGGCCGCGCTCGCCGGCCTGTATTTTCTCACCGTGCCACCCGAAGGCTTCGGCGGCCTGAATCGTGGCGACCCGCTCGTCTTCGGCTGCGCGGTGATGTTCGCCGTGCACATGATTTTCATCAGCCGCTACATCGCGCATCACTCTGTCGGCGCGCTAGCAGTTGTGCAAGTCGCCACCACCGCAATTCTCGCGACCATTGCGCTGCCGCTACTTTCCGTCACGAACGTCGAACATCCGCGCTGGGTTTGGAGCGGCACGCTACTCTTCGCCGTGCTCATCACCGCGCTCGGCTCCACTGCCTTCGGCTTCTCCGCGCAAACGTGGGCGCAGCAATTCACCTCGCCCACCCACACCGCAATCCTGATCAGCCTCGAACCAGTCTTCGCCGCGCTAACTTCCTGGCTTCTCGCCCGCGAACATCTCGGTGGCCGCATCCTCCTGGGCGCAGCGTTAATCTTCGCCGGCATCCTCCTGGCCGAACTAAAAGGCCCCGCCCCGATCGCGCCAGAATCCCCCGAGCCCATAGTCCGCGCAAAGGAATAGTCGCAAACGGGCGCAGCTCTCCCCTGGATTCGAAACCTTCAGCCTTATGAATGTAAATTGATCGAGAAGATGCTAATTGTGACGTGCCGATTGCGGCGAATCGCTGTGATGCTTCACATCCACCGCCTCATACATCGCCGGATGCTTCAAGTTCGTAGCCTCAAACGCAGAAATCCTCGGTTCATGCACCAAAGTAAGCCCGATATCGTCCAGCCCCTTCAACAAACAATCCCTCCGGAACGGGTCCACCGCAAACGAATAACGCAACCCGGCATCATCCGTCACCACCTGCTCCTGCAAGTCCACAGCAACCCGATAACCTTCTTGCTTCTCCGTCCGCGCAAACAACTCGTCAATCTGCTCGTTTGACAAAGTCACGGGCAAAATCCCATTCTTAAAACAATTATTGTAAAAAATATCCGCATAACTCGGAGCTAGAATCGCGTGAAACCCATAATCCAAAATCGCCCAAGGCGCATGCTCCCGGCTCGACCCGCACCCAAAATTAGCCCTCGCCAGAATCACCGACGCCCCCTTATACCGCGGCGCATTCAAAACAAACTCCGGATTCGGTTTCTCCCCGGCCAAATATCGCCAATCGTAAAAAAGCACGCGCCCATAACCCTGCCGCGTCTGCAATTTCAAAAATTGTTTTGGCACCATCTGATCCGTATCCACGTTCACGCGATCCAGCGGCGCCACCAGCCCCGTATGCTTGATGAAAGGTTCCATCGTCACTCCGCCCCGTCCACATTATTCCACTTGCGGATATCCACGAAGTGGCCTTCAATCGCCGCCGCTGCCGCCATCACTGGGCTCACCAGGTGCGTGCGCCCGCCCTTGCCCTGCCGCCCCTCAAAATTTCTGTTCGACGTACTCGCCGACCTCTCGCCGCTCAGCAGCACATCATCATTCATCCCGATGCACATGCTGCAGCCCGCATCTCGCCATTCAAATCCCGCCGCGACAAAAACTTTATCCAGCCCTTCGGCTTCCGCCTCCGCCTTCACCACGCGCGAACCCGGCACCACCAGCGCCTGCTTCAAAGATTTCGCCACGTGCCGGCCCTCCACCACCTTCGCTGCCGCGCGCAAATCCTCCAGCCGCGAATTCGTGCACGAACCGATGAACACGCGATCCAGTGAAATATCTTCCATCGCCGTCCCCGGTTTCAAATCCATATAAACCAAAGCACGCGTCGCCGCCTCGCGATCCACCGGATCACTGAAAGAAGCCGGATCCGGCACGCGCTCTGAAACCTGCGTCACCATACCCGGATTCGTCCCCCAGGTAACCATCGGCGCCAAATCCCGGGCATGCAGCGTCAAAGTCTCGTCGTACTTCGCGCCCGTGTCGCTCGGCAACGTACTCCAGAAAGCCACCGCGTCCTGAAATTCCCGCCCGCGCGGAACGAACGGCCGCCCTTCCATATATTCGAAAGTGACGTCGTCCGGCGCCACCATTCCGGCCCGAGCCCCGCCCTCGATGGACATATTACACATCGTCATTCGCCCTTCCATCGAGAGCCCGCGCACCGCCTCGCCCGTATATTCGAAAACGTATCCATTCCCGCCGGCAATCCCGATTTTCCCGATCACCGCCAGAATAATGTCCTTCGCCGTCACGCCCGCCGGACGCTTGCCCGAAATTTCCACCTTCATCGTTTTCGATTTGAACTGCGTCAGGCACTGCGTCGCCAGCACGTGCTCAATCTCACTCGTGCCGATTCCAAAAGCCAGCGCCCCAAACGCGCCATGCGTCGAAGTGTGGCTGTCGCCGCACACAATCGTCTGTCCCGGCTGCGTGATCCCCAGCTCCGGCCCAATCACGTGCACGATCCCTTGATTCCTGCTGTTCATGTCGAACAAATGCACGCCCGTCTCCGCGCAATTGCGTTCCAGCGCTTCGAACTGCCCGCGCGCGTCCGCATCCAGCACCGGCAGCAGGCGATTCTTCGTAGAAACCGAATGATCCATCGCCGCAAACGTCAGCTCCGGCCGGCGCACTTTGCGCCCCGCGGCCTTCAGCCCCGCAAATGCCTGCGGCGAAGTGCCCTCATGAATCAAATGTCGGTCAATATAGATTAAGGTAGGCTGCCCCGGCTCTTCTCGCACCACATGAGCATCCCAAATCTTTTCGTAAAGCGTGCGTGCAGCCATTCGTTTGGTGTCCTGCCTGGGGAGCTTCGTCCCGGTAATCTGGATGAGAGCCAGCCAGATTCAGCCAGCCAGCAGCTATTGTAACAATTCTGTCATCGTCCGCCAATCCCTTGTCGGTTCGCGGCGGGCGTGTTCATTGCGTTAGAAGAGCACAGCAATAGCAAGGATTGACGTTCTCACGATTCTCGAACCAGAAAACGCTACTTATTCGGAATAAACGGCGGAGTGTTCTGCGCAGATTCGTTGGAAGCTGGGATCTTGATCTCTGCCGCGAAAGCGTTCCATCGGATGTCCGCACAAAGTATCTACGTTGTACGCTTTCGCAAGCTCGTTCCATAACCGTTCCACCGCAATAGCCGCCTCCGCGTTACCTTCGGCTTGCAGCTGGGCCGCGAGTTCTCCACAAACTGCGACGCGCGGATGCGTTCCCGTGGCCGCTTTGAGCGTGGTTGCAAGCATTTCGCCCGAAGCCTTCATAAATCGCCCCGCGTCGGGTTCTTCGTTCACCATAAAAGTCGAAAGCACGTCCGCAGGTTCCAAGGCAATGTAGCGTCCCTGTTTCATGGCCGCAGCAACATCGCAACCTTCCGCCTCTAGTTTCTGGCGCAGCTTGTCGCGATGTGCAGAAGTCATCATAACGACGGCGGCATCACCACTTGCCAAAGCCGTTCCGATAAAGCGACCACAGCGAACGAGAAAGGATTCGTCGTCGCCGTAGAATTCAACCTCGTGCACATGGCTGAATGTCTCATTCCGCGTGCAACGCCCCGCGGACAATCCAACACTTTCTTCGCTGCGGTGCCGCATCGGAGCTCGCGGAACCAGAACGCCGGCGAGATCTTGGCTGGCCAGCAGGGCGCTCACAAATCTCTTTCCCGCCATCACCGCTTCCACTGCCGTGAGCAGCTCTCTTTCAGCGTCGGACTTCACAACGTAACCGAATCCGCCAGCGTCCAGAGCCGCCAGCGCGACATCGAAATCAAGGTTTTGGCTGACGAAAAGAATCTTGGATTCGGGTGAAAGTCCGCGAATTCTCTCCGCAGCTTTGATCCCGCTCAGCTCCGGCAGGCTGATGTCCATCAGAATAAGATCGGGATGAAATTCGGCCGCTTTCAGAACCGCTTCGGCTCCGTCGGACGCGACTCCGACAATTTGCAAGGCAGGATTTTCCCCGAGCTTTGCAACCAGGTAGTTTCGCCAGGGGACAAAATCATCAACCACTAGAATGCGGAATGAAGTCCTAATCTCTATCCCCCGGGCCGAAAGTCTAGAACCACTTAGAACACAGCAATCCAGAATTAGTTGCAACCGCGGAAGTATGCCACGACGCAGCATTACTGTCTCTGCTGGAGAGCATTTCCAAACTTGCGCAAGAGCAATTTCCAAGAACAATGTGACCGCGAGTCATCTCCGGATGAACGACTTTGCACTAACGCTTCTCTTGTTCGCTATCACAGCTACCGCGCAGCGGCTCACCCGTCGTGCCCCACCATTAAAAACATCGCGAAGTCCGTGGCCAGCGGCTCGGCGCCGAGCTGCCGCATCATCAGCGCAACTTGACCCCGATGGTAAGTGGAATGGTTCGCTAAATGCTGCATCAGGTGTGCCAGGCTGAGTTGTTTTTCCAGAACAGGAACCATCCTGCGCAAGGATTCGTCGGTTACGCGATTCACAAACTCGGCTTGTTCTCCCTCAACTTCCGCCCACTTTAGCCGCACCGCCACGAGGTCGGCGAACCCATTCGGATTAAATACGGACTCGTGCCGCGTCCACATATCTGTGATGAACGCGGAGCTGGGCGATGGTTCCTTCCAACACGTTAGCCAAGTCCACTCGCTGCCGACGATGTGCACCAGCGTGTCGCGCACAGAACGGAAGCTGCCGCCCAGATCACGCGTGAACTGCTCAGCGCTTAGAGTCGAGGCCGCTTGAAATACCCTGTTGTTCGCCCAGCGGTCAAATTCGTAGAGCAGATGAATCTCGTCTTTATGCATAGTGTTGTTCGGCACTCTCCTTCGAGCAATATTAGGTTGCCACGCCTACTCCTACTCTAACTCCACTCCGCCTGCTTGCGCTTGAGCAGCCACTCAGTTGCGCGGAAGCAACGACACAATCAAGCAGCCATGGAAACCTTGTAGCTTCGCACCGGGACCCAGCCCCCGGAGCTTAGCGAATATCCCGCAGCAGCTCTGCGGTCGCTAGATCGTCTCAGGAGCCTGAAAATGATAGAAACCACTTGGCGTGACTTTTACTGCGCAGCCATTCTTGAACTCGACCGCTCGCTCCTTAAGGTTCGCCTGAAGGCAGCCGAAGATTCAATCAAGGCCCGGGCGTCAGACTCCAGAGCTTCGCGCGCGGAACGCAGGGAAATGGCTGACGCCCTCGCGACATTGCGGCGACTAAAGAAACCCGATCGTAGACTTGTTCCCCACAGGGCCGAGAGCGCACGAGAATTACACTGAGCGCGTGCGTTCTCGGTTTCCACAAAAAGTGGAACAGCCCTTCAAATCTTCGGTTATCCTAAGGGCTAAGGGGGAAATCAATGTACGCTGTGAAATTGGAATACCAACACCGCACCAACGGCCCACAAGGTCGCACGATTCAGGTAGACACCGGTTCCATGGCCGCCGCCATCGGCAAAGCCGCAAGAGAATTCTTGAAAAGCTTGGATCGCAAAGAACGATTCGACGCCAACAAGAACGGCCTAACGATCGTATGCACAAAAGCCTCAGAAGAGTCTCAAGACGCGGCGGCTGCAAGCGCATAGCGCCATCTGAAATACACCTGATATCACAGATGTCGCGTAATAAGCTCCCCAGCGCAGCGTCGCACACAAACGGCGCTGCGCTTCCAGCCCATACCTAATCCCTCGCACGCCATCACCTCGTCTTCGTTGACTTGCCTTTTCCCGCACCCTAATATGTCCCCCACATGCCTGGCAACGATTCGCTCCTCGACCAGACTTTCTCCCACTATCGCGTCCTCGAACGTCTCGGTGGCGGTGGCATGGGCGTGGTCTACAAAGCCGAGGACACTCGGCTCCATCGTTTCGTCGCGCTGAAATTCCTGCCCGACAACGTCGCCAAAGATCCGCAAGCCCTCGCCCGTTTCCAGCGCGAAGCGCAAGCCGCTTCCGCCCTCAACCATCCCAACATCTGCACCATTTACGATATCGGCGAAGCCGACGGCAAAGCCTTCATCGCCATGGAATTTCTCGACGGCCAAACCCTGAAGCACGCCATCACCGGCGGCTCCGTGGAACTCGATAACCTCCTCGACCTCGCCATCCAGGTCGCCGACGCGCTCGACGCCGCACACAGCGAAGGCATCGTGCATCGCGACATCAAGCCCGCCAACATTTTCGTCACTAAGCGCGGCCACGCCAAAATCCTCGATTTTGGCCTTGCCAAAGTCACATCCGCCAAAGCCGTCAGCGGCCGCAGCGCCACCATGCTCACCGTCGGCGTGGACACCGCTCAACTCACCAGCCCCGGCGCTTCCATGGGCACGGTCGCTTACATGTCGCCCGAGCAAGTTCTCGGCAAAGACCTCGACGCTCGCACCGACCTCTTCTCCTTCGGCATCGTCCTCTACGAAATGGTCACCGGCACGCTTCCATTTCAAGGCGACACCTCCGGCGCAATTTTCGACGCCATCCTGCACAAAAGTCCCGTCGCCCCCGTGCGCCTGAACAACAGCCTGCCTCCCGAACTCGAGCAGCTGATTTTCAAAGCGATGGAAAAAGACCGCGACCTCCGCTACCAAAGCGCCGCGGAAATGCGCGCCGACCTCAAGCGCCTGAAACGCGACACCAGCTCCGGTCGCGTAAGTTCGACGAGCGGAGCGATAGCTGCTACAGCGCAGGAACCGGGCTCGAGCGGCAGAATCTCAGCGGTCGCTCAACCTAGCCGCGATAGCAGCGCCCCCGCGCAAACAATCGCACCGCGCCACAGCCTCAAGATCCCAATCTTGATTGCAGCACTCATCGTCCTGGCGGTGGTGGCCTTTACCGGATACAAGTTTCTCACGCGCTCCTACGGTCTGAATCTGCAGAGCATGCAAATCACCAAGCTCACCGACAGCGGCAAAGCCACCGGCGTAGCTATCTCCCCCGACGGCCGCTACATCGTTTACGTCCTCCGTGACGGCGAGCAGGAAAGCCTCTGGGTCCGCAACGTCGCAACCAAGAGTGACGTGCAAGTCCTCGCTCCAGAGGTAGTCTCCTTCGCCGGCCTCACCTTCTCGCCCGATGGCAACTACGTTTATTTCGTCCGCTCCGATAAGAGCACTACAAATTTCCGCTCCCTATACGTGATGCCCGTCCTCGGCGGTACCGCGCGCCAGTTGATTCGCGATATTGACAGCTCGCCCAGCTTCTCCCCCGATGGCAAACAGTTCGCCTACATGCGTGGCGTGCCCGAGCGTGGCGATATAGAGGTGCGCGTCGCCAAAGCCGACGGCAGCAACGATCATCTCCTCGCCGCGTTACCGGACTGGCCCGGCTTCATGTATGGCGGCGCCTGGTCGCCGGATGGAAAAACCATTCTCGTGCCCGGACTGCAGAAGGCCAAAGAAATCAGGTGGACCGTGACCGCCGTCAATGTCGCCGATGGCAGCCTCAAAGAACTGATTTCCGGCACCGAACCAGTGGGAAGACCAGCGTGGCTGCCCGACGGCAATTCCTTCCTGATTCCGCTAGGGCTCGTGCCCGAAAATCGCGCGCAATTATTCCTGGTTTCTTATCCCGGCGGCGAAAGAAGCCGCGTGACCAACGACCTCTCGGATTACCGCGCCACGCTGGAAATAACCCAGGACGGAAAGATGCTGGTGGCGCTGGAGGGCAACGAGAGCGCCCACATCTGGATCGCGCCTGGCGGAAAGGCCGCACAAGCAAAACAAATTACCTCCGGCGAAACTCCCGACGATGGCATAGCTCCCGGTCCAGACGGGAAGCTGCTGGTGCGCAGTCGCGGCAGCGAACTCTCGCTCATGAATTTAGATGGCAGCCAACGCGCCCAGGTGCGTCCGGGTCTTCTGAATTACATCTCCATGTCGGCTTGCGGCGATCGCTATCTGGTATTTGATTCCTATGAGAACAATAAGCTGCGCCTGTTGCGCACCGATCTCGACGGTTCGAATTCCACCGTCCTCAGCGAAGATACCTTTAGCTCGGAATGTTCCCCCGATGGCAAGTGGGTGCTCTTCGCGACAGGGCAGAAGCTCTACCGCGTCCCTATCGAGGGTGGCGCTCCTGTCGAGGTCTTCGCCGCCACCGACGGTGGGCAAGGAGTCATTTCGCCGGACGGAAAATGGATCGCTTCCGGCTACCAGGAGATGGTTCCCGTGCCGACATTGAAACTCGCCGTCATTCCCGCCACGGGCGGCGCGCCCGTGAATGTTTTTGTCCGCCCAATCGGCGCCCGAAGATTACACTGGTCGCCCGATCAGAAAAGCATCCAATACCTCTTAACCCGCCACGGCGCCACCAATGTCTGGGAACAGTCGCTAGCCGGCGGCTCTCCACGCCCCGTAACCGACTTCACCTCCGGCCATATCTTCGATTTCGCCTGGTCCCGCGACGGCAGAGAACTGCTGCTATCCAAAGGCGAAGAAACCAGCGACGTACTTCTCGTCAGCAACTTCCGCTAGCGAGAGCTGATTTTCGCCGGGTCATGGATTCAGCTGTGTCGCGACTCAACCCGCCGAGATCGCCGCTCAATGCTTATCGTCAGGTCCAGGCGTCCCATCCGACCACTCGCCCACCGGAATCAGAAACACCGTGAGCCGGTCCTCTTTATCCGAAGTTCCCAATACCGGCGAGCCGTCCAGATTCGCTCCCCAAATCGCGGTCTCCGTTTCTGGAACGAAGAACATTACGTGCGGATGCCAATGCTTGCCGCGATCGCCTAAATATTGTTCCTTCGACATCATGTAAGACATCGCGCCGCGCTCCAGCGTCGGCAATTCCTTCTTCTCGAACCCGATCCGGATATCCTCGAACATCTGCGCCTTGGATCGTCCTGCCAGTATCGACTCGGTTTTCTTGAGCGTCAGCGGAAGGTAAGTCCGCGCGGCGGGCGGGTTGAGGCAGATCGGCCCCCGCAGCTTGGGATTCCAAAAATCGGGATCGTCGATCGGAGCGGTCCACCCTCTCTCGACGACGCACACGAAACCGTTCGTCCCTTTCGCAGCGATTTCGTAGCCGTGTCGCCCCATCACCATTATTTCGGCATCCTTTGAAATAGATTCCGGCGCAGCGCTCCTCGCCAGCGCGATCTCCGCGTCTCGCTCCATCATGTATTGCTCCACCGGAGCCATATTCGGATAGGGCGTCTTACTGTCCTGCGCGTTCGCTGGCCGCACAGGCGCCAGCCCGAACACCAGTGCCAAGCTAACCAACCCGATTGAAGCAAACCATTTCCGCGTCATTGGTTTCTCCTTCAAATGCTCATCGTTTCCGGTACTCCGTACTGGCCTACAGCTATTCAATTCGGCGCACAACGGGACCATCCTTGCTTCCCGGCGTCCGCGCCCCGTGCTCCTGCAAAATCGCCACCGCGCGATTGGCCACTTCCTCCGCACGAACCTGCACGATCACCACCGCGCCGCCCTGCTTCACGTGACTCGCATAATATTCCTGCTCGTCGATGTACTCGGGCATCATGCCCGATTCATCGCGTACCTGGCGTTTTGCCAGCGCGCCGCCCTTGCCAAATAAACGCGCGATCCAGCTCTGTCCCGCCGTGCCCGACTTCGTTGCAGGCTCGCCCGGCGTGTTCGCCGTGCGCGCATCCTCGTCCATCTCACTGATCACTTCCACCTGCGAGCCCGTGATGCCGGCGATCTCCAGATCCTGCACCGCAGCCTCCGCCTCCCCATAGCTATCAAGAATTCCGAAGATGACAAACTGCATGATTAGTCCCTCCCTGAACCCGCACATCATATAAGCAATAATCGCGCCGTAAGCGCACCGCCCCACTCCCGAAACAGTGCTATTTCGGTTTCTCCGCCAGCGACTTCGAAAACAACCACGGAAACAATTTCGGCTCATCGTACGCCTTGTCCCATGCAGCGTGCCGTATCCCCGGAAATTCCGTGTAATGCACATCGCCGCCGATCGCCTTCATCGCCGCATACATCCGCTGCGATTCCGTCACCGGCACAATATCGTCATCCGCGCCGTGAAAAATCCACACCGGAGTATTGCCCACTTTCGCGGCCGCGTCCGTGTAGCTCTTGGGCTCGTCCGCCGGTGTCCATTTCACCAGCTCGGGGTCCGCTTTCACCGCGCCAGCCGGCGGACGTATGCCGCCGCAAATCACGATCAGCGCCGCGAACCTCCCCGGATATTTCTCCGCCAGGTACCACGTCCCGAACCCTCCCATAGAAAGTCCAGTCAAATAGGTCCGCTGCACATCACCGTGAAATTCCTTGATCGCGGCATTCAGCGAAGCGATTGCCAAATCATCCATCGGCGGCTGGATCCACCAAATACCCCGTCGGCACTGCGGCATCACCACGATCGCCGGAATCACGCTGCGATTACTGCGAATTGCAGTCCCAATGCCCACGTCCGTTTCTTGCAGGCCGTCGTCGCCCCGTTCTCCGGCCCCGTGCAGAAACAAAATAACCGGCCATTTCTGCCGCGGCGTCCACGTCTCCGGAACAAACACCTGATATCTATAAGTCGTGCCTCGCAAAGTGACGCTGCGGTCCAGGAATCCGGTTTCGTGACTTTTTGCGTGAACCGGAACCGAGACGAATAAGCAGAAAGCCAGAAGCGCGAGAAGTTTTCGCGATGCTGCAAGCACAAGTCCCTCCGAACCTGAAACTCTAGCACGAGTTTTCCGCAATCGCCTCCGCGGATCCGCGCCTTTCAATCTACCTCGGCCTCAACGCCAGCAACCGCCGCCAACCACCCGCCGTCTAAGGTACTGATGGAACGCCGTCTCGAACTCGACGCCGCGCGCGGGCTGATGCTCGTCTGGATCACCCTCACGCATTTGCCCACCGCCGCGAGCGCCTATGTCAACCAGCCCTTCGGTTTCGTCTCTGCCGCCGAAGGTTTCAT
The DNA here is from genome assembly GCA_963790855.1 of uncultured Acidobacteriota bacterium. Lineage (GTDB taxonomy): Bacteria > Acidobacteriota > Terriglobia > Acidiferrales > UBA7541 > Palsa-295. The sequence goes on along the minus strand of CAWBPZ010000009.1, from coordinate 104,268 downwards.
TTTCCTCTCCGCGCTTTTCACCGGACGTATTTATTTCCGCCTCGCCGAACACGATGGCTACAAAGCCATGACCCTCCGACTCTGGTCGCGCACGCTCCGTCTTTATTTCTATCACGCGCTGCTGCTCGCCTTCGCATTTCTAGTCGCCGTGCCCATCGCCGAGCGCGGCAATCGCCCCGGCCTCCATAATCTCCTCGATTTCTACTTCATGGCCGGCCCCAAACGCTCCATCATCGAGGCCTTCCTGCTCATCTATCGCCCGCCCCTGCTCGATATTTTGCCAATGTACATCATCTTTCTGATCTTCACTTCCGCCGCGCTGCTCCTCGCGCGCAAAATCGGATGGAAGCCCATCCTCTGGACAGGTTTGTCCCTGTGGGCGTTAGCTCAGTTCGGTCTGCGCGCCGATGCCTACAAAGTCGCCTCGAAAATTATCCCCGCGCACATTCCTCTGAACGAAATGGGTTCCTTCGATCTTTGGGCTTGGCAATTTTTGTGGATCGGAGGAGTATGGCTCGGAGTGCGCTGGGCGCAAAATGATCTTCCCATCGAAATGTGGGCGAAGCGCCTAATAATTCCCGCAGCCGTGATCGCCGTGGCCGCCTTCGTCGTGCGGCGCTCGATCGAACACGGCCTGCAGCTCGGCCCCACCGAATTTCTCTTCGATAAATGGCACCTGGGCCCGCTGCGCCTGCTGGATTTCACCGCAGTTGCCATGCTGCTGATCGTCACGCAACAAATGTGGAAGCCGCTCGCAGTAGGCCCGCTGGTCCTCATGGGCCAATCATCGCTGCAGGTCTTCTGCGTCCACCTGCTCTGCTGCTTCGCAGGACTAACCCTGCTCGGCAACGCGTCCCTGCTAAGCGGCTGGAAGCAGATCGCGCTGCTGAGCGGCACACTCACCGCCATGCTCGTGACCGCGAAAGTGTTCGCCAAAAGCGAAGCCAAGAACGAACGAAACCCAAAATCAGAAAGTTCTGCCCGAGCAGACGCGCCGGTAGCGCAAGCATCGTACCTATCGCTGGGAAGGGATTCGAAGGAAGCGGAACCATCACGCTGACAATCGCTCAGCGAAACAACGGCAGCGTGTCATCCCGAACGGACTCCCGCGCTTTCTCGTTCCCGTCCCCCAATCGCGGGCCGGGCCGGGCGCGGATCGTAGAGAGGGATCTGCTTATTGCGGCGCTCTTGCTTGACTCAGGAACCAACCAATCGCGCTACTCGTAATGCAACGCCACCATCGGATCCACGCGCACCGCCCGTCGCGCCGGCACATAACACCCCAGCGCCGCCACAGCCACCAGAACCAACGACGCGCACAAATAAGCGATCGGATCCAGTTCCGCCGTATCGACCAGCAGCGTCGCAAGAAATCGCGACAGCCCCGCCGCCAGCGCCACCCCAATGACCAATCCGGCCACCACCAATTTCAATCCGCGCCCGATCACCATCCCCAAAATATCCTGCTTCTGCGCGCCCAACGCAATCCGCACCGCAATCTCATGTATCCGCTGATTCACTGCATACGAAATCACGCCGTACATCCCCACTACCGCCAGCAGCAAGCTCAATCCGCCCAGCGCGCCCGCAAAAGTCGCCGCAATGCGCATAAAGAAATATCCATTGCCGCCCTCCAGCGACTCCGTCATCGGCATCACATCGAAAACCGGCAGATTAGGATCCAAAGCATGCACCTGCGCCTGCACCGCGCGCGCAATGCCTGCAGCAGGCAGCAAGCTCCGAATGTGCAGCACCCGCACCGATGAATAATCCTGCGTCAGCGGCACGTAATAATATGGCCCCGGATCCTCCGCGATGAACGTGCCCTTGCTGTACTTCACCACCCCCACCACCTCGATCGCCGGCCCATCGTCCATCCCGCGCCGGAAGTGATGCCCGATCGCTTCCTCCCCGGGCCAAAGTTTTTCCGCCAAATATTGATTGATCACGGAGACAGGCTGCGTCCCGCTCTGGTCGCGCTCATCAATCGCCCGCCCACGCAAAATTTCCATCCCCATCGTGCGGAAGTAATCCGCATCCACTTTGTTGAATCCCACCGTAGGCACCTGGCTCGTCGGCACGCCGCGCTGCGATTCGGTCCACAGCGGATTGCGCCCCGCGCTGTAATAACCCATCGGCACCGAGTAAGCGAACGCCGCCGAATCCACTCCCGGCAACGCCCGCACGCGGCTACCGAGCTCGCGATAAAAATTCGCGCCGCGCTGCTCCTCGTAACCCAATTCGTGCACATCCATCGTCAGGTTCAGCACATGCTCCGGCTTGAATCCCAAGTCGGCCTTCTGCGCGTGCTGCAAACTGCGCAGAAAAAGTCCCGCCATAATCAGCACCACCAGCGACCCCGCCGTCTGCGCCACCACCAACGCGCTGCGCAAACGGTTGTGTGCGATCCCACCCGTCAAGCTGCGCCCGCTTTCGCGTAGCGTGTCGCTCAAATCAATTCGCGTCGCGCGCCATGCCGGCACCAAACCAGCCAGCAGCCCGGACGCCACGGCCAGCGACGCGACGAACAGAAACATCCGCCAGTCAAAGGACTGCGTAGTGCGCAAAGCCATGTCGCCTGGCAGTTGCAGCGTTTCGATCCATTTCATCAGCCACATGCCGATGAACGTGCCTCCCGCAGCACCCAGCCCCGAAAGCAGCAAACTCTCCGTAAGCAATTGCCGAAATAGCCGCACGCGCCCTGCTCCCAACGCCGCGCGCACCGCCATTTCCTTGGCGCGCATCGAAGCACGCGCCAGCAGCAGGTTCGTCACGTTCACGCAAGTCACGAGCATTACGAGGCCGACCAGCCCCATAAATACTGAAGCGATTACCGGCCAGAAACTCGCCGATGCCGCCTCTGGCCGCGCCAGTTTTTCCGGAACCAAATCCATCTTCAGTGCCGCGTCTGTCTGCGGATACTCTCGCGCCAGATTGTCCGCGATCACCTGCAACGAAGCGCTCGCCTGCGCCATCGTAACGCCAGGCTTCAAATGCGCCAGCACCCGCAACTGCCGCTGCGTGCGATCCGTCAGAATGTCCACCGACCCCGCACTGCTCGCAAACATTCCCAGCGGCGCGTAAGCATCCGAATCCACAATATAAAAAGTCCCGAAAAATTGCCGAGGCGCCACTCCGATAATCGTCACCGGCTGCCCGTTCAAATTCACGCTCTTGCCCACCACCGCCGGGTCGCCGTTGAACCGCCTCATCCAATATGAATAACCCAGCACAATTACCGGATCCGCACCCGCCGTCTCACCCTCGCCCGGCAGAAAAACACGTCCCAGCGCCGGCCGCACCCCCAGCATCGAAAAATAATTGCCCTTCGCAAAAGTCACAAATACCCGTTCGCTGCGATTCCCGGTGCTTAGCCCCGCGAAATTCACCAAAAAGGCCGTCATGTCAGACGTCACTTCGCTGTGCGCTTCAAAGTCCTGCAAATCCGCGTTGGAAACCTCGTGGGGAAACGCGGCCTTCGGGTCTTCATAAGCCATTACAATCAGCCGTCCCGGATCCTTCACCGGCAGCGGACTGAACAGAAACGAATTCACGATGCTGAATACCGCCGTGTTCGCGCCAATCCCCAGCGCCAGCGTCAGAACCACCACCAAGCTGAACCCCGGATTTTTCAACAGCATCCGCGCCGCCACGCGCAGGTCCTGAACAATCGTCCCCATGTCGCCTCCGCCATCTTGCCTGTGAACGCACGCAACCCAGGAAATGCCCTATGCCATCCGGAGCACCTTTAATTCCAAATTGCCCAAGTCGCATAACGCTGATCACACATGAGTTATTTTGAGTTTTGAGAACTTATCCGCAGCAGCATGTCCGCACGTGGCACGCCCAGTAACGTGAATGAACAGCTGCAATTCCAGGAAGGAACGGCGAAGCCAGCTTGCAAGCGAGGCTACTAGATGTTTACTCGATTCTCCGGCCGGTATGTACCAGCACCGGCGAGCCTTCAGCAATAAACGCAGAATCCGGCGCACGTCGCAGAATTTCGCCGAACTCAGCGCCATAAAGCGCGCCACCGTCGCCTGTAAACGCGGCATTTGCGCTCACCCTCACGCGCCAAGGCTCGTGCGACACGTGGTACTCAATACTCTCGTCCGCGCTCTGCGCCGAATATCCCCAATAATGCTCGGTAATAAAATTCTCGAACGTGCCCTCAGCCACACGCACCGGCGCCTCGCCTGCCTGCGCGCTCAATTTAAATTGCCCGCCGCGCCACTTCCACCCATATTCCGCCGCAAGCCCCTCCCCATCACGCTGAATCCGATGCCACATCGGGCAAGAATCGTATTTCTCCCCATACATTAGCCGCGCTAACCGCGCAATCGCCACGCGCGGCACCAGCTCCCGCACAAACACCACGCCGCGCCGCACTTCGCCGCCCTCGCGACGCCGCACATAAAAACGCAAATTCACTTCTTCGAAATTACTGTGGAAGGGAGCTGCGAGGAATCCGTAAAGCTTGGTGCGCAGGAACTGAAACCCCACCAGACTGACAAACGTTCGCCCCTCGAATGTATCCAGCTCGACCCCGCGCGGCACGAACCTACGCAAAATCCCCGAGTCAACTTTGTAATTCAACATCACCAGGTCGCGCCACTCCGCCGACAAAAACACCCGCCGCTCCGTCATCGGTAAGCGACAGTGAACCGCAGGCCCCGAAACCGCGGCTTCTCGATTTCATCCACCACCGCCACCGCAAAATCCTCCGCCGAAATATAATTCTTGCCCGTGGTGTCCACCAGCAACTGGTCCGTCCCGGTGCGATATTTTCTCGTTCGTGTCCCGGGCGCAATCACCGCCGCCGGACTCACGCAGTCCAGTCAAACTCCGCCATCCCCGCCTTGCGATAAACCTCCAGCGCCTCACGATGCGCCAGAGCTATCGCTTTCCACTCCGCCGGAAAATCCGGCGTATCCACCAACTGCACTCCCGGTTTCACTTCCGGGCTCCCCGCGCCGCTCACCACGATCAACCGAATCGGTTCCACGCGCGTCAGCGCCTCGATCAACGCATACGCCGCCTTCACCACCTGGCCAGCGTCGCCCTTGGCCGGCCCGTAAGCGCTCACCACCACATCATGATCCACCGCCGCCGTCGCAATCGTCTGCGGCTTGAAAATGTCCCCGGTGTGATAATCCAATTCCGCGCGATGCGCTCCCGCGCCGGAAGTGTCGCGCCCGAACGCCGTCACGTGATGCCCGCGATTCAGCGCTTCACGCAAAATGCGCTGCCCGATCGTTCCGTTCAGCATTCTTTTCTTCATGGAGCGGTCCTTCGCCTCAACCTCCGCTTCCTACCGGGATATACCATTCCGGGAATGGCGAGTCAGCTGTAATCTCACTCCCGTGAAGTCACACGCGAGCAATGCCGGAAGGGAATCGCGCTAGGCCAAACCGGCTTCCGCTTCACTGATCGAATCGTAGGTATCAAAAAGCGGCGCGATCCCCGTCAAATGCAGGACGTTGTGTACGCGATGATTCAACCCGACCAGCGCCAGCTTCCGCCCGGTCTTGTGGCACGAAACAAACGCCCGCACCAGCGCCCCCACCGCCATCGAATCCACCATCGGCACTTCGGTCAAATCCAGGATCAACCGCGGCGCATCCACCGCCGCCACCGCGTCCACAAATATCCCTGACGCCGTCGAAGTGAACGCGCCCTGCAACTGCAAAATCTGCTGCCCTTCGCGGCTGCTCGACTGCGGTACTACGCGAAACGTTTCTGGCGGCATGCCGCGCATTCTAGTCCACTTCCGCCGCGCGAAGCAACGAACCTGCTGCACCGTTTCGTGCGCGAACTCCTCGCGCTCCGCCAACAATCGCCACTTGGAAACCCGTCAATTTCCATTTATAGTTTTCCAGAAATTCTTTTGTGGCGTGCTCCGCCAAGACGCTGCGATCGAAGAGGGCACATGCGATCGTCCAAAATTGTCTTTTGCATTTTGATCTTCGCGTTTGCGTGTTCCACCGCCACCACCGCCCACGCCGACACACTTCGCCTCACCAACGGTCAGGTCATCTACGGCCAGTTCGTCACACGCACGCCGCAGGGAATCCAATTCACCGGCCCCGACGGAGTCACCAACGCCTATCTGCCCGACCAGGTCGCCTCGCTCACCTTTGGCCCCGTGCCCACTCCGCCGCCGCAAGCCGCGCAGATGCTCACGCTCCCGGCGGGCACCGTCATCCTCGTCCAAACCACCGACGAGCTGGACACCGAATACACTCAAACCGGCCAGCTATTTTCCGCCACGCTCTCGACCAATCTCAACGTCAATGGATACGTGGCCGCCCGCCTGGGCTCGCCCGTCTACGGCCAGGTTCTCCTCGCAAATTCCGCCGGACGCGCCACAGGCAGATCAAAATTAATTCTCCAGTTGACGCAACTCGTGATTGGCGGCAATTCCTATCCCATCGTCACCGATACTTTTGACACCGAGGGCAAAAGCTCCAGCAAACGTTCGGCGTGGCGCCTCTTCGGAGGCGCGGGATTAGGCGCAGCGATCGGCGCCATCGCTGGAAATGCGGGAATGGGCGCGGCCATTGGAGCCGTCGCTGGCGGCGTGGGCTCGGTCGTGCAAAAAGGCAAGCAGATTCAAATTCCCGCCGAGACGACATTGCAATTCACGCTGCAACAACCTGTGACGCTCCCGGCCTTGCCTTAAATTCAGCGCCGCTGCGTCCGCACCCTATAATTATTGATTCGGAGGCACGAATGAAGAGTCGATTTGCTGCACTTGCCCTGGCGCTCGCCGCTGCCACCAGCCTTAGCGCCCAGGAAACCCACGTCCAGGATCCCGCGCGCAGCAAAGAACTGAACACCGAGGCCTACACACAGCTGCTCCGCGCCGACCTCAGCGCCAAAAAAGAACAAATCGTGCGCGAAACCATGCAGCTCGACGATCAGCAATCCGCGGTCTTCTGGCCCATCTATCGCCAATACCAGGCCGAACAAACCAAGCTCGGCGCCGACAAGCTCGCCGTCGTCGCGGACTACTCCCAGAACTTTTCCACCATCTCCGACCAGAAGGCCGACCAGCTCGCCCAGCGCCTCATGCAGCTCGATGAAAAACGCATGGCCCTGCGCGAAAAATATTACGCCGTGATGAAGAAATCCCTGTCCCCCACCATCGCCCTGCGCTTTTTTCAGGTCGAACACCAACTGCAGCAGATCGCAGACCTGCAAATTGCGATGAACCTGCCCATCATTGAAGGGGACGAGCCAAACGAGAAGTAGCAGCAGTATGAGAACTAAAAGCCGAATACGGCGAACAGCGTGGGTTTACAGCGCAGCAGGCGGCGCAGCAGCAGCCCCGTTTACAGCCTCACTCTCATTGTCGTAAATCTCAAACACCTTGCTCAATCGCGTTAATTCCAGCACTTCCCGCGGATGCTTGTTCAATCCATACAACGCGAACCCGCTCTTCAAACTCCGCGCCAGTTTCAATCCCTCGACCAACGAAGCCACGCCAGCGCTATCAATGTAATTCACGCCGGACATATTCACCACCACTCGGTGTTGTCCCTTCTTATTCAACGCGTCCAGCAGCGCCTTGCGAATTTCCGGCGAATTGTATAGCGTCACGTCACCGTTGATATCCACCACTGCTGCGTTCCCGGATTGGCGTGTGGAAATATTCACGAAAGATGGCCCATGCTGTCCCAAATCACCGTAGCTGCAAGACCGCGTCCATAACCGCGCCAAGCCGAGCAACCGTCAATCGATGAAACTCCACGGCACCTGAACGGGTCGGGGCAACCCTAGGCCTTTTGTAGAATCACATCCGTGGACTGCACCACCACCGCAACCGTGTCGCCGACTTGTAGATTCATTTCTTCTACGCTGCGCCGCGAAATCACGCTTTCGACAGTATGTTCACCCACCGATACCACTACGTGGGCCATCAGGTCGCCGATCTGCAATTCCTCGATCTTGCCTACCAGCCGGTTGCGTGCCGAAATTCTCATGCCGCGATAATACCTTGCTCCTGATGACGTGTCGAGGGACGAGATTGCCCGCGCCATATTTTTCACAGCATTCCCCACAGAATTCATTAGAAAATTCCAATCGCGAGGCCGCACCCTCGCGCGCGCCGCTTTCGCACGATCAGCCCACAATAACCTCGTCCCGTCCGCCCATCGATTGCCCGACAACGGCCGCCCGGCCCGCCACTCCTCTCGCAATACCTCTCACGGCACACCCCGCCGCTAACCGTTGAGAACCCCCTCTATCCTTGCTACCGTTGTTAGGTGTCCATCCATCCAGACGACCTGCCGCCGCAGAATCGCCGCCGTAGTAAGCGCGTGCACGTGCGTATTCCCGTTTTGGTCCGTCTGCAAGACTCCAAGAAGAATTCCGTCGCGGAAAAGACCCATACCATCATCGTCAATTCCCACGGCGCTCTGATCCTGCTCGCCACCAAGGTTAACCTCCAGCAAATCATCCATATCGAGAACGTTAACACCAAGGAAGAGTTGCTCTGTCGCGTTGCCTGCCTAGGCTCGAGCTTCATGGGCAAGACCCAAGTAGCCATCGAATTCATAATGCCAGCCCCCAAATTCTGGCGTGACCCCGCAACCAAGACAGACTCCGCCCCCACCCCCGCCCGACGCTGACTCGCATACCCGCCGCGCGCTCCGTTTTTCTCGCCTCGAAGCAAACGCACCGCGTGAGAGCGCGATCGCCGCGACATCTCTATACAATCATGCTAGAATAGGTCTTCCGCTCTTTGAGTTTTTGCAGTCATTGCGCGCCTCCTGGAGCGTGTGTGGCGTCTCGGCACTACCCAGTCTATTTTCCTTTCGTGAATGTAAGCGGCTTAAGTTGCTGGTTCGCGCTGGTCATATAGCCGAAGCGATGGTTGTGCTGTGCTCAGGAGAATCACCATGAAGAATCTCTTTGTCGGCAATATGAGCTTTCAGACCACCGCAGACGATCTGCGCGCTCTTTTCGAGCCTTTCGGCCAACTCGCCCGCGTGCACGTCGCCACCGATCGCGAGACCGGCCGGGCCCGCGGTTTCGGTTTCGTCGAAATGCCCAACGATGCCGAAGCAGCCAAAGCCATCGCAGCTCTGGACGGCAAAGACGTCGGCGGCCGCAATCTGAAAGTCAACGAAGCTCGCCCGAAATCCGAATCCGGCAGCGGCGGTGCGCGCGGCCCACGTGGCGGCAGCGGGAGCGGCGGCGGAGATCGTGGTGGCGATCGCGGCGGAAACGGCGGAGGCAATCGCGGAAACAGTGGCGGCGGCCGCAAAGAAAGATTCTCGAACGAAGATTATCGCGAAGTTGCGCGTCAGCCGCGCGAGCCTCGCTGGTAACAACCGCATCCGCGCATTTCGCCGGATACGAATCGTCCATAACTTCTACCCCTTCAGGAGATCGTAATGACGACAACATTCAAGAAGCGGCAAAAGGAAATGAAGCGCCAGGATAAGGCGCGCGCCAAGGCGGAACGTCGCCTCGAGAAGAAAGTGGACGGCGTCCCTGGCGGCGTCTCCGACGACGGCATCGCCTGGGACGAAGGCGTCGGCACCCCCGGCGGCCTCCGAGTCCCCGAATTCCTGGACGCGCCCGAAGACGGCTCGGAACCCGGAACTCAGCACTAGTTCCAGCCCATGTCCCCGAGCCAGCCAGCGTTCTGACGCCCCCGTCCCCTCACACGGATGTCTCTCGCAGTGTCCCCGCACCACCCCAAGTTCGAATTCCCTCCGCACCGATTTTGACTTTGACGTTGATTTTGTAGCGGCGTTCTGCAGACCGCCCGCCGTTGCATCGGAATCTTTGTAGGTCGTGGCTTTAGCCGCGACATAAATGATGCAAAACGAAGGCGGCTTCGGCCGCTGAAGTAAAAGTGTTGCAGTTCTCACCCGGGCTCGTCGCCCGCCAATCTCCGCCCTTACCTCCCAGAGCAAACCGCAATTCCTCCTCCGTTGCCGTGTTGAATCACGTGATATACTCTCTTTTCGGCGCATTCTTCGCAGTCCCTGTTCTCCGCCGTCTATGCAGCCAAAGTTTCGCAGCGCATAAGGAGCACCGGAATGGGTATTGAATTTCAAGAATTATTCAACTGGATGCGCCGCCGCAAGATTTTCGCCACTCTTCTCGTCATCTGCACTCTCGCCATCGGCATTGTCATCGGCACAATAATCTCCGGCCGTGTCCAAGCCACCCACGACCAGACCGCCACCGGCGCCACGCTCCTGGCGGTCCCCGATCCCATCACGCTCTCCAACGCCTTCTCCGCCATCTCCAAAAAACTCGGCCCCGCCGTCGTGAACATCTCCACCACGCAGGTTATCGAAAAGCCCAAGGGTGGCAACAAGAACCCCAAAAAATTCGGCGACCCCTTCCAGGATTTCTTCGACCGTTTCTTCGACGCGCCCGACAATTCCCCCGACGCCGAACGCAGCCTCGGCTCCGGAGTAATCGTTGACAAAAAAGGCTTCATCCTCACCAACGATCACGTCATTGACCAAGCGACCAAAATTCAAGTCACGCTCGACGGCGATTCCACCAAGTTCAGCGCTCGCGTCATCGGCATAGACAAAGACACCGACCTCGCCGTAATCAAAATTGACGCCGACCACGACCTTTCCATCGCCAAGCTCGGCAATTCCGATGGCGTGCAAGTCGGCGACTGGGTCCTCGCCATCGGCAGTCCGTTCGGCCTAAATTCCACCGTCACCGCCGGAATCATTAGCGCGAAAGACCGCTCCAACGTCGGCCACCAGTTTCAGCGCTTCATTCAGACCGACGCTGCTATCAACCCCGGCAACTCCGGTGGCCCGCTCGTCAATATGGCCGGCGAAGTGATCGGCATCAACACCGCCATCTACACTGGCAGCCGCGGTTTCGAAGGTGTCGGCTTCGCGCTCCCTTCCACCACGGTCATCAACGTTTATAATCAGCTCATCACCAATGGCAAAGTCACCCGCGGCTCCATCGGCATCACGTTCCAGGAAGATCGCAGCAATAATCCCGTTCTCATGAAGGAACTCGGCGTCCCCTACGGTATCGTCGTCGAAGCCGTAGAGCCGGGCAGCCCCGCTGATAAAGCCGGCCTGCAACCCGGCGACGTCATCACCAATATCAACGGCCAAGCCGTGCACACTGGCGCCGACCTGGTAAATCCCATCGCGGAAACCGTCATCGGCCAATCCGTGCAGGTGCGCTACGTCCGCAATAAACAAACCAAAGAAGTCGCGCTCATCGTCGCCGACCGCTCGAAAATATTCCCGCAGGTCGCGCAAACCGCCGAGGATCAGCCCGGCGAATCCGACACGCCCGGCCAATTCGGTCTGCATGTCGAAGAGCTGACGCCTGATCTTTCGCGCAAACTCGGCATGTCCAAAATCACCGGCGTAGTCGTTACCGAAGTCGAACCAGCCAGCTTCGCCGAGGACGTGGACTTCGCCCGCGGCGACGTAATCACCGAAATCAATCACGTCCCCATCAACGGCCTAAGTGACTACAAGGCCGAAATGGCCAAGCTCCATCCGGGCTCGGACGTCCTATTCAAAGTAGCCCGCCACAGCGACAGCGACCGCGTCCTAACCCTATTCCTGGCTGGCGCAGTCCCAACAATCCTAGCGCAGTAAGAATCGCGGGATTCGTGCGCGCAGCCATGGTAGGGGCGCTGCTTGCTGCGCCCGAGCTTGCCTAGACGTCAACCCCGCCGCCGCTTCGTGGCACGACCTTCAGGCTGTGCTCGACGATTTGGTAGCATGTGCGATCTCGCCTGTGCGACTCGGTTTTCTGACGGTGCAGCGAGCATCGTCATCCATCCGGCCGCCGATTCGGATTCGCTAGTAGAAGTGGAAAGTCACCGTCACCAACTCGCGCACTGCCGCCACTTTCCCGTCAGGTCCCGTCGCAGGCTTGAATCTCCATTTTTGAACCGCGGCAATAGCCATTTCCGTCAAACCGCCGAGCATCGCTTTCTGGATTCGGATGTGTTTCGCGCGCCCGTTTTCATCTACCGAAATTTCCAATAAAACCGTGCCCTCCACCACGCGGCCTAACGAGCGCCCTGTATATTGCGGCCGCGGACAAGAGATACAAACCGGCGAAGAATACCCATTCTTTCCGCCCCTCGGCCAATTCGCGAATTCGCGTCCCGCGGTTATGCCCACCAGTCGCTTCAGGTCGTCGCTAGGCGCCACGATCGTCGCGAACTCTGCAATTGGATGAGCGTCTCGCACGCGAAACGCCTGCACGCGTACGCGCAGACCGCCGTTCTCGTTCGACACGGACCCTAAGATCGCCGTATCCACATCTGAATCTCGCAGGAACCATGCCGCGGTGCCTGCGTCGTCCACGCTCGCGGATAACGCGCTCGTCTTCCCAAGTAATTCGAGCAGCTGCGAGCGATCTTCCACCCGAAAGCTGTGCCCCGATTTCGCGAGCGCCGATTGAAAATCGCCCCCCAGCTTTTGCCCCAGCGCTTCGGCGCCATCCGGCCCAACGAAAGCAAACACCGCGACGCTCTTCGACTGCGTGAGCGAATCGGCCATCCGTTGCGCCAATTCATCGAGTGGCCGTTCCTGCGCCAATGTTGACAGGCACGCGAACAAGATGAACACGGCCCCGAGCAAAATGCGAACCCAGTTGGTGGGGCGATATGGCACTCAGATTCCCTTGGCGGATACTGTTGCGTCTCCGCTATCGAGCGAGAGTCGCGCAGCACTCTTGGGCAAAAGATCCGCAAACACAAATCCATCCCGCTCCACAATCTCACCCACCGTAACCGCCACCTCCGCACGAAACATCGGCCCCGCGCAAGCAAACGTATGAAACTCCCCATTCTCACCGCAAGGATCCACCCGCGCAGGCAAATCCGCCAGCAACTCCGCATCAAATCGCCGCCCCGCGAAACTGCGATCCAATTGCCGCGGATCAACGCAGGTCAAATATGCAGAAAGGCGGCCAGCGAGCATCTCCTCCGCCAACCGCCGCGTCTCGATCCCCCACAAAGGAAAAACCGGAGTCATGCCACACCGGGCAAGCTGCTTCTCCCGATAAGCCCGTATATCCTCCAAAAAAAGATCCCCGAAAATCACATGCCCCACTCCTTCATCCCGCGCCCGCCCCATCGCCTCGCTCATCGCCGCCTCATAAATCTCATTCGAACAAGGCGAAGGAATCCCCACCTTCACCAACGGCACTCCAGCGGCCTCGGCCTGCATCTCCAGCAAACTCTCCCGCACAGCATGCATCGCCACCCGCCCATGCGTGCGATTCACAGTAGTCAGCAACGCCACCACATCAAACGTCCCAGCCTCGCGCACCGTGCGCAGAGCCCAAGCGCTATCCTTCCCGCTGCTCCAAGCCAGCCAAGCCTTCGGCCGAGCAACATCCCGCGAAACAACCCCATCAGCCATCAATCACTCCGTGAGCCCACCGCAATTCCCGCGCGCTATCATACGGCCAACTCATCCTTCGTGCGGCCTCCACCAAAAAGCCGAATACCAATCGAAACTGACGCGCCGCCATACTTGTACCAAAGTACAGTAACCGTTTGAATCCCCACCCCTGCATTGCCATCCCCACCAATCCCCAACTCCTCTACTCTATAACTCCAGCCTCCAAGGGGAATTTATGGCGAACCCTTCAGCTGCCGGAAATTCGTACCGTGCAGCTCGCCGTAGCACACGTCGCGATGAAGCAGTGCTCGTCACCGTCTCTGGTGTTGACGCGCGCCGCGGACCTTACAGTGAAAAGGTCTCGACGCTCACCATCAGCTGCCACGGCTGTAAATATCCGTCCAAGTACCAAGTTCTCCCCGACGCGCTGGTAACGGTCGAACTGCATCCCGAGACCAACGGCTCCGAGAAAATCTCCACCCGTGGCCGCGTGAAATGGATCCAGCGCGACCCAGACACTGGCGGCCCGCTCTACACTGCCGTCGAATTCGAAAGTCCGCAAAACATCTGGCCGGTCTCCGCGCCGCCCCCGGACTGGCTGCAATTCGCGGAAGCGCAAGAACTGGAGCGCAAACGCGGCCCGGAACCAGTGCAATCGAAGCCGGTTGCGGTCCTGCGCCCGGAAATCGCCCTGGCCACCAAGAAACCGGAACGCGCCAGCATCATCACCGCCACCGAACCGCCGCGCACGCAACCTCTGCCCACCGGAAATCGCTCCATCGCTCCGCTCATGGGCGAATTCCAGCAGCAGATGGAATTGATGATCTCCGAAGCCGCCGCCACAGCCGTGCGCGAAAAAACCGCATCGCTCGCCACCGAACTTCGCACCGGACTGCGCGACGACGCCAAAAGAATTCTCGTCCAGGTCGCCGCACAGCAAGCCGGCGACTGGGCCACGCAATGCCTAACCCAAATTCAGAAAGCTAGCCAGGAAAGCGCGCAAACTCTGCACTCCAAGTGGACCAAGAAAATCGCCGCAGACTTCGGTGAATCTCTCCAGCGCGTCGAAACGCGCCAGCGCGAGGTAGAAGTACTCTCGGAAACGCTCTTCGCCAATTCTCTCGAGCGCCTGCAACGCACGCTCGAAACTTTCCATCAAGACGCCGTAGAGCGCCTCGTCGTGCGCCTGAAAGACCGCATGGCCCCAGCCTTCAAAGACGCCAAAGAGGTATCCAGCAGCCTGGCAAAGCGCACCGAGGAACTGCAAAAAGCTCTCGACGAGTCATCGGAAAAAACCGCCGTCAAGATCACGGAAACCTGTGAGCGCCTGGAGAAACAATTTGAAATCGTAATGCGCGCCCGACTCGACTCCGCGCAGGAAGAACTCGAGCGTCTCGCCCGTGGCGTAGCCAACGTCACGATGCAAAATATCAACGCCGCCTCCACGCGCCACGAACAAGAAGCCCAAGCGCGCCTTCGCCAAGACTCCGACCGCGCCATCGAAAGCGCCAAAAAATCCCTGGAACAGAAAGCCGCCGCCACCTCCAACGAATTCGCCAACGAGCTGACGCACTACAGCCGCAGCCACCTCGAGTTCGTCAGCGGCGCCATCGCTGATCTAGCCAAAGGTATCGGCAAGCGCGCCAAAGACTAGACGGAGCAGCACCCGGGGGCCCGGGCAGCTAACATGGAAGAACAACTCGCACTATCAACCGACATCCGCCTTCTGGTCGAACCTACCTGGTGCGCAGGCGCCTCCTGCAACGCCACCGCTGCGCTCGACTTCGATGGTCGCTCGCTCTGCCTCGACCATTTCTTCCCAGCCTGCATCGCGGAACTCGAATCGCGCAACGAACGCCTCAGAAATGTCCCATTCGATGCCGCCGCCACCGACGCCTTCAAACACTTCATCACCAACTGCGCCCAACAAGCCGAAAAGCTAGCCTCAGACCCGCGCTTCACCCAAGCTCACACGAAAACCGCCCTACTCGACTACATGGTGCGCCTCTCGCACATAACGCAGCAAATCCGCCGCAGCTCTCGCACCACCACTTCCATCGCCGTCTGGCTGCGCCGCGAAGACCCGCACCAGACTTGGCACGAAGAAACCTGGACCGTCAGCACCAGCCGACACGGCGCCGCGCTGCTGTGCCGTCGCCCCGTCGAAAAAGGCGGCACCGTCGTCCTCTGCCGCAAAGACAAAGGTTCCCGCGCCGAGGCGCAAGTCGTCTACAGCCGCCGCGATTCCGAAGGCCGCAAACAAATCGGCGTCCAATTCTCCGACCCGATCAACTTCTGGGACCTCGACTAACTTCCTGCAATCAGTTCTACTGCGCGCGGCTCGCAGGCGGCACGATTCCGTTCATCCGCAAATATTCCGCCATCTGGCCGTAATGATCGAAAGCGTGCGCCACTCCAAATGTAGCCAGCCGCAGTCGCGTGGACTTGCTATGCTCCGCGTTCTGCAACATGTTCTCCGTCGTCAAGGTAGCCGCAGCCTTGTGACCCAGCGCAAACGAATCCTTCAGCAGCTTGATAACGTCCGCTTTGCTCTTGACGTTCTCCCCGCCGTTGTCTCCCTTCAAATTATCCGGCACGGCGTCCCCGGTAATCGGCGCCCAAATATAATAATTCGAGATCGCCACGTGCTTCACCTGCCCGGCAAACGTGCGCACCCCCCTGTACTCGCCCCCCGGAATTTTCAAATCCTCCGGAGAAAAGTTGAATTTGTCTTCCGGCATCGCCTCGGCTGCGCCCACGATTTCTTTTTCAATCCCGCTGATCTCGCCGTCAATCACCGAAGCGACCGTCGGTGCAGTCTGCTGCGACTGTGAAGCGGGCGCCGAAACCACACTCGACGCTGCAGCGCTCTTCACTCTAGATCTCAAAGCAAACGCAGAAAAGCCGACTACCGCCAACACCACCACCAATATTCGCAATCGTTTCATCGCAAAGACTCCCCTCATTCAAATTGAACTCAAAAAACCAAGAATCGTTGCCCCCCGATCCTCAACGCGCTGCACTCAAAACTATTCGTACCTCAGCGCTACCAGCGGATCCACACGGACCGCCCGCCGCGCCGGAATATAACAAGCCAGCAGCGCCACGCCGATTAGCAGCAACGCCACCCCCGCAAACGTCAGCGGATCCGTCGGCCTCACTCCATAAAGCACTCCAGCCATCAAGTGCGCCACGATCAACGCGCCCATGACGCCAAAGGCAGCCCCAGCCAGCGCCAACCCCAATCCCTGGCCCAGCACCATCCGCAAAATCGTCCGACCCTGCGCTCCCAACGCCAGCCGAATCCCGATCTCGTGCGTCCGCTCACTCACAGTGTGCGAAATCACGCCGTAAATCCCCATCCCCGCCAGCAGCAAAGCCGTCAGCGCGAACAATCCCACAATTTCCATCGAAAATCTCCGCTGTGATAAAGAGGCAGACAGCACATCATTCAACGTCTGCGCACCGAACACCGGGAGCTCAGGGTTCACCGCCTGCACCTGTTGCCGCAACTGCACGGGAATCGCAGCCGTATCCATCTGCCCGCGCAAAAATATGGCCCAATCCTTAGCCGTCCTCTGGTACAAGCTCAAGTACAGTTGCGGCGCGCTCGATTCCGCCAGCGATTCCGTGCGTGCATCCGCGATCACACCCACCACCGTGATCCACTCACGAGGAGAGGGGTTTCCCGGAGTCGGCAATTTAATGTGCTGGCCAAGCGCATTTGCGTTGGGCCAGTGCGTCCGCGCGAATGCCTCGTTGATCACCGCGACCGGCGGCCCGTTCTCATCATCCGCTTCTCCGAATAATCGCCCGCGCAGCAGCGTCATGCCCAGCAAGTGAAAATATCCCGGCGTAACGATGGACGCGTCCACTAACGGCGCCTCGTTCTTGGGCGTTTCGTGGCCCTCGACGATAAACGGAAACGAATTCAGATCGCCTCGCCCATGCCCCAAAGGAAGCGCCGCCAGATCTCCCACCGCGATTTCTTCCACTCCCGGCAGCGTCCTGCCGCGCCGCAGTACTTCGCGCAAGAACGGCGCCTGCTGCGGAGCCGTACGGTAGATATCCGTTGCCGGATCATTCGGTATCGGCAGCCACGTCCGCACCGCCATCACATTCCGCGGGTCGTATCCCAGCTGCGCATGCAACAAATCCGCGAAACTCCGCAGCAGCAGCCCGGCGGCGATCATCAGCACCAGCGACAGCGCAAACTCCGTCACCACCAGCGCTCGCCGCGTGCGCGCCTGCTCTCCCGACGCAGACGATCCGCGACCTTCCTGCTTCAACATAACTGTCAAATCCGTCCGCCCCGCGTGCAGCGCGGGCGCCAAGCCGAAAATTGCGCCAGCCACCAGCATCGCAACCAGGGCGAAAAGCAAAACCGGCCAGCTGATCGCGACTTCGTTCAACCGAGGCAAACTCTCCGGCACCATTTGCAGCAGGAATCCCTTCGCGCAAAACAGAATTACCATGCCCACACTTCCGCCCAGCAGCGAAAGCAGCAATCCTTCCGTCAGCAGTTGCCACATCAATCTCCGGCGCTCCGCTCCCAGCGCCTGCCGCACCGCCATTTCGCGCCCTCGCGCGCTCGCGCGAGCCAGCAACAAATTCGCCACGTTCACGCACCCTATCAACAGCACCAATCCCACCGCCCCCAGCAGCAATATCAATGATCGGCGCACATCACCCACCACCGTCTGCTTCAGCGGCACCAGCCGCACTCTCCATGCGTTCTGCGTCGGGTAATCCGTCGGAAATTCTTTGTGCATCGATCCGACCAGCGCGTCCAGCCGGCTCTGCGCCTCGCCAATCGTCAACCCAGATTTGATTCGCGCAATCACCGGCGCAAGAAAATGCGACGCGCGCAGCGGATCAGGCGCAGGCGGCCCCGCAAAACCTGCCGCTGCCCACAATTGCGTGCTCCTTTGCGCGCTGGTTTGCCCCGGGTCGCGAAAGCTTGGCGGCATCACGCCCACGATTCGATACAAATCATTGTCCAACCGTATATCTCTGCCCAAAATCCGCGGGTCGCCTCCGAACGCGCCTTCCCATAACGCGTTGCTGATCACTACTTCCAGCGTGAAGCCCGGAGTCTGGTCCTGCGGATCGAACGTACGCCCCAATTGCGGCTGCACACCCAGCAGCGCAAAATAATTCGGCCCCACTGTTTCAAACAGGATCCGCGTCGGCTCTGACGAGCCCGTCACATTCACGTCTCCGCCACCTACCGGCGCAACATATTCAAAAATTCCGGAGCGCTGAAAATCGTGCCATTCCGGCACAGACATTCCCACGTCCTTCGCGCCCACGCCCGGAAGATCATCCACCACGGTTACCAATTGCTCCGGATGCGGATACGGCAACGGGTGCAGCAGCGTCACATCCACCACGCTGAAAATTGCGGTCGTCGCCCCAATTCCCAAAGCTATCGTCAACACCGCAATCGCCGTAAATCCTGGAGATTTCCGCAGCATGCGCGCCGCATAACGCACGTCTTGCCAGAAATGATCCCACCCCGGCCAACGGCTCGATTCGTAGAAGCGCTCCTGTACACGCGTCACATTCCCAAACGCCCGCCGCGCTTCGGTTCGAGCAGCCTCGTCGCTCAGCCCCTGCTCCTTCAGCCTTTCCGTCTCCAGTTCGATGTGGGCTGCGATCTCCGCGCCGAAGTCGCTCGCCTTGCGCGTGCGTCGGAACATAGTCTAGCCCTCCTCGCTCTCCAGAATCCGTCCGATCGCCGCCGCCAACCGGTTCCACTTGCTGGTTTCCTTCACCAGTTGTTTGCGCCCCGCCGATGTCAGCGTATAGAAACGCGCCTTGCGATTATTTGTCGAGGTTCCCCATTTCGCGGAAATCCACCTGCGCTCTTCCAGCCGCTGCAGCGCTGGATAAAGCGCTCCGTGCTCCACCAGCAGCTCTTCATCAGACGTTTGTTGTATCGCGCGCGCGATCCCTTGCCCGTGCTGCGCTCCAAAAATCAGCGTGCGCAGGATCAGCAAGTCCAGCGTGCCCTGCAGCAATTCCAATCGTTCTCGGTTCTCTCGGGTAGACATGTCACCCGAATACTACTGCACCCGGGTAAGATGTCAACCCGAAAACATCACGCCACCTCCTATTGGGCCCGTCGCCTGTCCAAACAAACCCCGCACCATTCGGCGGCATCCAATTCTATTCCGCGCCGGTTGCTCGTTACGCGCCGCGGCAGATGTCGAAGCTTGAGACCGCGCGGAAAATCATCATAATAAGGTTAGCAATTCGCGCCAGACGCTTCGTTCCGAGGAGCCCATCACGCGCGGCAGGGGACTCATGCGCAGAAAAATGAGCAAGCTTCCGATCAAGGCATCGTTAGTCCTCGCGTCTCTCGTGTACGCGTGCTCCGCGTCCGCTGCGAACCTGGTTCCTACTCCGTTTACGCCGCAGCAATCCAGCGCCGCGCCCGCGCCAGCAACTTCCTCCGCCGCGACCACCACCACGAGCACCAAGAAAAAGAAATCCAGCAAGAGTCACCACGGGTCGAAGCGCGAACCCACCCAGAAAGCCCCCACTCCACAACGCATTTCCGAAATTCAATCCGCCCTGGCGCACGGCGGCTACTACCAAGGCGCTCCCAACGGCAAATGGGATTCCAACACCGTCGCGGCCATGCAAAAATTTCAATCTGACAACGGCCTAAGCTCCAGCGGCAAGATCGACGCTCCCAGTCTCCAAAAACTGGGCCTAGGCTCCGGCACTGCCGGCGTGGACGCCCCCAAACCAGTCATGCCACCCTCGACCACCTCCAATTCCATCCCCAACTCCGCAACAAACACCTCATCCACAGCCCCGCCACCCCCAAACGCCACATCCGCCTCCAGCGTCACCCCAACTAAGAATTCATCCACCTCCACACCCCACCAGTAAGTAATCGCGAAAAACAATTCGAAAACCGTATTCTCACTTGTCGCGAAATCCGGAACTCGAACCCAATTGCGGCTATCAACTGCGAGACGATCTCCCGGCGTGGCACTCCGTATGCTCGCCGGCATCCACTGGCAATTCCTCAAATTCTCCCCGCAAACTGTGCAATTTTGAACAGATTCGCCCGCGCGCCGCATGTTATTCTTTCCTATGCCGTCTTCCGCAGTTCGTAGTGTATCCATCAAGGCTCGCCACCGCCCCAAGCGCGCAAAATCCAATAAACGCCTATTCGATGTGAAACGTTTTCTCGATTCCACCGGTCTCGGCAGAAAAGTCGGCAAGTTCGCCAAAAAAGAAACCATCTTCGCCCAGGGCGATCCCGCCAAGCATGTCATGTACATTCAAGAAGGCGGCATGAAGCTCTCAGTAGTCAACCAAACGGGCAGGGAGGCCGTCGTCGCCGTTCTCGGCCCCGGTGATTTTTTTGGCGAAGGCTGTCTCGGAGGCCAGGCCCGCTGCATGGCCACCGCCACCGCCATCGCGCCCACCACCGTCCTGGTCATCGACAAAAACGAAATGATTCGCGTGCTCCACGAAGAGCACCAATTCTCCGACCGCTTCATCGCCTACATGCTCGCGCGCAATATCCGCGTCGAAGAAGATCTGATCGACCAGCTCTTCAATTCCAGCGAAAAACGCCTCGCTCGCACTCTGCTGCTCCTCGCGCGCTACGGGGCCCCGGGTGATCCGCAAAAATCGCTGCCCAAAGTTTCCCAAGAAACCTTAGCCGAAATGATCGGCACCACGCGCTCGCGCGTAAAGTTTTTCATGAACAAATTCCGCCAGCTCGGCTTCATCCACTACAACAGCAGCAAAATCCACATAGACAACTCGCTCCTCACCGTTGTCCTCCACGACTAACGCTACCGCGCCCCTCTCGCAGCCGACCCCACTGCTCCCGGCCCAGGTCTTGACTCTGTAGCGGAGCACTTCAGTGCGCCATCCGTGTCCCAGCGACCACCGCTACCACTCCGCGGCCCACCGCCAGCAGAGCACAGTCGCGCAATAGCCAAACGATCCAGTCGTCGCCTTTATCTACACTCAGCGTTTACGCCAAGTTAGTCGGGCGCCTCTGCGGCAATCTTTCGCCCCTGCCCCTCACTCAAAAAATATGTCGGGAACGTGTTCCAAATTGAACTGTTTTGCTTGCGCCCGTTTCTGCATCCTATGCAAATGAGAATGCGCGAGTTCACTCCTAAACAGTTGGCCTCCGTCCCCTGTCCCACGTGTGGCGTCGCGATAGGCCAACGGTGTCTCCTGCATTCTGGTGGCCTCCGCTTGGAGCCGCATGTAGACCGCAAACTCGCCGTCGCCGAATCCCTCCACAAAAAGTGAATTGCGCCAACCCTAGCTCCAGCTAACTCCGCGCCCTCGTCCCGCACCTCCGCCACGGTCAGCAAACGACGCACAGTCTCCTTCAGACAACCGCAAGCGCAACCCCCAACGCAAAGCCCTGCCGGGGCCCGGCCCCGAAACTCCAGGTCCCGGCAGCCCATTCCCAATAAATAATCGATTGATATCTCTGTCTTGATCGCAGTGAGGTCTAACCTGCGTTACTCCGCGTCCATCCGTGGCACCAGAAAAAATCCCGCCCCGCGCACCGTCCTAATTTCCGATTTTCCATTTTCGTTTTGTCTTTATCTGCATCCATCTGTGGCGCCTTTGCCCTTCCGCAGCAGCACCCACCACGGCCCTACCGGAACCACCCCGAATCCGCCCCAGCCTTCCGCCCCTCTTCCGCGAGCTCATCGAGCTGGCTCTGCAATCCTTCCTTCTGATGTTCCACCTGCTTGATCTGCGCGTTACGATCTTCCACAAAAATGACGCCGGCCTGCGCGCCGCTCATCGGGTCCACGGTCACCGCGCCATGCTTCGCGATCTCATCCTGAATTTCGCTGATTTTCTGATCGCACTGCGCCATCTGCGAACGAATCGCATTCGCCCGGCCGCGCCAATATTGTTCCCCAGCCGCCGCACCTGCGCCACCGGCAGCGCCCGACCCACCCGACGCCCCAGCCCCGCCACCCGCGCTCCCCGCATCCGACGCCCCACCCCCCGCCTGCCCATCTCCCACCACCGAAACTCCGTGCCCCGACAAATTCGAAACCGAATCGTCACTATAAACTTTCGCGGTCCCCGACTTCGCCTTCTGCGCCCGCGCACGCCGCGCCGCTTCCCCCAAAGATTCCGCCGCCGGAGCCGACTGATCCTCCATCTTCGGCTCAACCTGTGCCGAATTCTGCCCCGCGCTCTGTGCAGTATTCTGCGCGCCAGAACCCGCCGTCTGCGTAGCCGCCCCAGCCGCAGGCTTAGCAGCAGCCGTACTTTGCGATTGCGTCGGCGCCGCGCCCGAAGCCGCAGCTCCGGTCGCGCTCTGTCCCCACGCCGCGCTCCCAAAACCCGCTGCGCACAAACCCACCACGAGCATCAAAAGGGAATTCCGTACCGCATAATTATCGCTCACTCCGCTCATCGCACACCTCCGGCTCAATCCCATCTTCATTCCAAGGTATGCCGCCCCCCAACCACGGTCAACGATGCGATTGAAGCCGATATCCCAGCCGTCACCTGTACCAACGTCCAGTCCCGCTCCGCCCACCATCGCCCGACTCTAGCCCCAAATCGAAAGTGTGCAAAATTGAACCGCTACTGTTGCCCGTAATCTCTAAGCTTCTCGCTCCAGCCTGAGCTTGGAAATTGGGCATGGCCATAGCACTGTTCGCGGCTCGCCGTTCCGCGGAGGACCCGGTCGCCCGTCACTCCACCCGGCTCAAGGAGCACGAAAAATTCATGCGCCCGAATCGCATCCTCAGCCGCTGCGATCCAGGAATAGAAAACCTGCGCGGAAAATGGATCAATTTCACCAACGGGATGATGTGGGCCATCGCCATGGAACTAAATCACATCCGCTGCGAAGAAATGAAACAACAGCTGCGCTCTCACAATCAGCGTGAACAATTCGGCGAATCACTTCAGCAGTGAGGTGATCATCATGAGCGATCGTTCACGCGCCAGATCCTTGATCTGATCTCGCTCGGCGCCCCGCTCCCCGGCATCCTTAACAAACTTCGCATGATGATCGATGTCCGCATCGGGAACGTCGTCTCCATCGTCTCGCTCCCCGAAGCTGGCGAAATTTACACCTGCTCGATGAACCTCAGCGCACTCCAGGACGGCCTGGAAATTTTCTCCTCCAGCGCAATTCTCTCGCCCGACAATTCCTTCCTCGGCACTCTCGCAATTTACGGCTGCGATCCACGCCGTCCCACCGCCCTCGAACATCACCTCATCGTTCGCGTCACCCAGCTCGCGTCCCTCGCCCTCCAACGTCCCGATCCAGACGCCGATCTCGAGCGCCGGTCCCCCAAACTGCGAACTCGCTTCTCCGCTCCCAATGAAAAACCGCCCTTCATCAATTGAATTCCCCCGCGAAGCTCCAAAATTCAATGAGCAAACACACTTCACCGCCCGCAGCCGCACCGATCCAAAAGTTTTCACCTTGCTGTTTGGTCCTGCTACCTCGAGGATTTACTGCCACGCGGAAGCTCTCGCGTTGACAACGTGGACGGCAAAGAAGGAAGAAAGCACCAAGCCCCCAGCCCTGGTTGCTGAATACTCTCTCGCCGCCCTCGCCAATCGTCCACCAACTTAACCGTCGCGCCGACTTGAACCTGTCCTCTTCAGCACGCTCGCGCAAATTATTTTTCGCTCGCCTGTCACACTTCGTCGCAAATCCCAATCCACAAAAATCCGCAAAAGTGTTCACAACGGAACAGACCGCCGCCCCCGCGTCCTCTATCCTGATTGCCTTACAGAATCCTTCCGCGCAGCCGCCATCAATTTCCAGAACGCAGCCGCACAAGGAGTCACCATGTCGTTCGGTCTCTACGCCTCAGGATTCGCCATCGTCATCGCCGGCCTGAGCTACGGCGCCTATCTAATCCACATCCCCGCCCATCGGATCGCCGTCGGCGGCCTCATCCTCCTCGGCGTAGGCATCCTAAGCGCCGTAAAAGCCACCCGCCAGAAAGACCCCGCCAACTAATCACCAATCACCAATCACTCATCACTTCTCATCACTCCCCCCATAAACTTTCCCAAAATTCCAAGCCAGCATCACCGCCATCAACAATCCTCCCACGCCTACCGCCGCCACGCTCGACGTCGCCCGTATAAAAAACGTCCCCACGCGAAACACCAATAAATATCCAATCACCAAGTTAAACGCCCCCCACAACACATTCACCATCGCCGACGACTCTCCCTTCCCCGGCGGCGAGGCAAACGGCGACGGAAACCTCCTCCCCATCACTCCGGCAACAAAATGCGGCACGGCATTCACCAGAAACATCCCCCCAAAGAAGAAAGCGACATACTCTCGCCACACCATACCCCCTCCCTCCGTCTCCGCGCGCGCCACGCCAGAATCATCCCACCGGCCAATCACCAATCACCACTCACTAATCACCACTCACCACTCACACCTTTCCATGCTTCAATCTCCAATTCCTCGCAAACTCCCTCAGCTCCATATCCCGCGCGTCCAACGTTCTCCACTCAGCTAATCCAATTTCGCACTTCGGACAAATCAGCAAATACACCAACTCTCCATCCGTCTCCGCACCAAATAAAAAGTTCGGCGCCACCTTGCACGTCGAACAAACAAACATCACCGCCCCACTCCGCGCCTTCATCCCTGATAAATGATTTTCAATCATGACGTCGCCTCCAAACCCGCCCGCGCGCCAGCTCCTTCCCACTAAGATGCAAAAAATACCACGTCCGACGGCGCCCCCGCCACCGCCAACACATAGTGGCACAGCCCCGCCCGCCGAAGCAGGACACTCTTGCCTCTGTTCGTTTCGTTGACTTCGCCGTCATCCTGAGCGTAGCGAACGAGCTCTCTTCGAAGCCTGCCACGCATCACAAAACTCAATCCTATTCTGTAATGTGTGCTGATTTGAACAGAATCTGTTTCTCCCTCCGCGTAACCTTTCGCATGAATGGAATCCCCGCCATTCAACTCGGCAGAAAACAAATGAAGTTCGGGCCAGCCGCTCTGCTTTGCACAGCATTCCTGATTGCGGCGCTAGCGATTCGCGCCGATAGTCTTTCATTTCGCGGTGCCTCTCCCGCGAGCTTTTGGCTTGGCTTCGCCCACACCCAGACCTCTCGGTCCCCGCGCTCCAACCCGCCAACTGTCCCACCCCGTGCCTCTTTCGCCCCATGATACCCGTTGAATGACTTACTCAAGATATACTAGCCACGCGGGTCAGGCCAAAAAGCCTTCAGCAATCTCAGCAACCACCCGCGTAAAAAGTGCGCAAAGAATCGCCCAATGGCAATTCAACGCGAATCTCGACCCACGGAGGTGCCCAGCTCCCATGAACTCAATCCGATTCTGTCTCCTTTTCCTTCTGCTCCCGCTCTGCGCGGCCGCCCAAGAAAACGCTCCGCCCAAGTCCGCCCAAAACGCCATCAATCTCCCCGCCGACACCCCAATAATTACCCGCCTAGTCGCCAAATTCGATTCCACACGCGTCCAGCAAGGCGATCGCGTCGAAGCACGCATCTCTCACGACGTAAAAGACGGCCACCTGCTCATCATCCCCAGAGGCTCCCTCGTCGTCGGCCAGGTAACTCATTTCGTCGCACCGCCCCCAGGCCAACTCTACGGCGTCGTAATCAATTTCGATACCATCGAACTGAAGAACGGCGGCACGGCCTCGCTGCATCTGCAGCTTCAAGCCATCGCTCCTCCGCCAGTCGTTTCCGTCAACGCCATCACCGACCAACCCTACAACGGCGCCAATCACGTCCGTGCCGATGAACACGGCGTCGAAGCCCTCACCGCCTCCAGCAAAGGCGTGTTCAATCTCCCCGACGTAATCCTCGGCATGGAAGTCACCAGCAAAGGAAGCATCCCAATCATCAGTTCTCCCACTCGAAAGATCCGCCTCGACAAAGACTCACAAATCGTCTTCCGCATCGCAAATCCGTAGTTTCCACTCCCGCGCGATAGTAGAACTACGTAGGTTCTAATCGGCCTCCCGGCGATTCGAAATCGCCGCAACTGACTGAAAACAAACATCAGCCCCCGTTGCTAATCGGCTATTTTTTACCAGAATCGAGCCTCGCGATGCGGTATGCTGCGCAGCGCTACGAACCGCATAGGGAGAAATCGCATGTCACATCGCGCAGTCGCAACGCCAACCGCAACGCTAATCAAAATGTCAGTCTCAGCGCTCCTCCTGACACTATTTTTCTCCACCGCAACGCCAGCCCAGCAGCCACCACAAGATTCATCACCGAAAGTAGTGAAGTACGAGCCCACGTACGCAACAGTCAAATTCGACTTCGGCCCAGACGATCCCGTCGCCCGTGTCCACCCCGGCGATGTCCTCGAAACCGACACGCTGAACTGCACCGAGCACTGCGCCGGCATCCCCGCCGACAAACTGGACCTCGCACGCAACTCCAACCTGCTTACCGGCCCCTTCTACATCGAAGGCGCCGAACCCGGCGACACGCTAGCCATAGAATTTCTCGAACTCCGCGTGAACGGCACGCAAGGCGAAGGCGAAATCGCCCCCGGCTTCGGCGCCATCAACTCCGCTCACTACACACCAATGTTGAATCCCGACCTCCCGCGCCATAGCTGGGCCTACTCCATCAATCAGCAGACCGGCTCAGCCACCTATCAAGCCCGCGACTCCAGTTTCTCCGTGCAAGTCCCCCTGCATCCCTTTCTCGGCTGCATCGGGGTCGCCCCCGCCCTCGGCGAGACACGCAGCTCGCTCGTCCCCGCCGAGTTCGGCGGCAATATGGACGCATCCGAATCCAGCGTCGGCAACACGCTGTTCCTCGCAGTGAACGTTCCCGGCGCTCTGCTCTACGTAGGGGATGGACACGCCGCCATGGGCGACGGCGAAATCGGCGGCACCGCCATCGAAGTCCCCATGCACGCGCGTCTGCGATTACACGTCATCAAATCGAGCATCACCGCTTGGCCCCGATGGGAAAATCAAAATGAACTAATGGCCGCCGGGATTTACCGGCCGCTCGACGATTCTCTCCGTATCGCCTTCACCGAACTCGTCCACTGGATCCACGCCGATTACGGCCTCTCAGAAATGGACGCCTACGAGCTCCTCAGCAAAGTAGCCACAATCCACGTAGCCGAAATGGTTGACCCAAATTATGTAGTCGTAGCGAAGATTGATAAGAAGTTCCTGCCGCCGAAGAAGAACTGAGCAGCTCGAGGCTGTGCGAGATCAGAATCGTGACAGCTCTGAATTAGAATCGTAACGGGGCGGAATCGGAGGCATGGCAGCGAGGAGCGGGAATGGTGATGCGAGCCTATTTCGCGACGCGTGAGACCAGAAATAGCGAACGCCCAGTGCCTGTCCCCGGTCGGGCACTGGGCGTTCTATACAGTGTTTTGCACGGCACTGTGTGGCACCCTCACGCAGGGGAACGCTAGCTGTATGGCTGCAGTTCGATCCTGGCTTGGGTTGTCCGACGGCATAATTGCGCGATCCACGCTTCGCTGCAAAGGGCAGCACGGGACAAATCGGGACATTTGAGGGTTTCGCCGAAGGAATCGCGTGCGAACTGCGTCCGGGTGTCCGAAACCGGGCTTGTGAAGCGGTCGCCGAACAATCGAGGAGGCAGTCGCATGAGAATCACCGGCTTGGCATGTTTAACGTTGCTGCTCGTAGCCGCGCGGCCCGCCGGCGCGCAGACAAAGCACTCGGTGAGATGGGAGGAGTTAACCTCCGCCGACTTCCGCGAGGCCATCGCCGAGTCCCAGGGCGCCTGTCTGCTGCCCTTCGGCATCCTGGAAAAGCACGGTCCCCACCTCCCCTTGGGCACGGACCTCCTGGACGTCCGCTATGCGGCGTTGCATGCGGCGGAAGCGAACTATACCGTGGTGTTCCCGGAATATTATTTCGGTCAGATATTTGAAGCGAAACACGAACCTGGAACAATTGCTTACAGCGCGGAACTGCAGCTGAAATTGCTGCAGGAAACCACGGACGAAATGGCGCGGAACGGCTGCAGGAAAATTATCGTCGTGAACGGGCACGGAGGGAACGAAAACCTGCTGCCGTATTTTGCACAGAGCCAGCTCGATAAGCCACACGACTACGTGGTGTACGTGCAGTGGGGACGCGAGGAACCCCAGGGCGGCCCCGAGAAAAAAGATCACGTGAACATGCACGCCGGTGAAACGGAAACGTCCACGATGATGATTGCGCGGCCGGATTTGGTGCATCAGGATCGCGCTGCGGGCGAGTCGGGAGCGGATCAGAAACGTGTGAATTTGCCGGACGATGTGTACACGGGAATCTGGTGGTACGCGCGATTTCCGAATCACTATTCCGGGGACGGTGCGCTGGCGACGAAAGAGCTTGGCACATTTGAAATGAATGCCTGGATTGCCGCGATTGACGAAGCGATTCGCGCGGTGAAGGCGGACGATGAGAGCTTGAGGCTGCAGAACGAGTTCTACGAAAAGAGTAAACATCCACTAAACACGCGGCCTTAAACAAGGCGTTTTCTTGCGCGGCACGTAGACAATCGTGCTACGGTAAATTGTGATGATTTTGGTTATTCCGAATCCCATTTCTGCCATGAATCGCGAGAATCACCCGATTTCGGAGCTACGGTCGTGAAAATTCTGAGCGCTGCTGAAATGCGCGAACTGGACCGGCAGACGACCGCGCGCTATGGCATTCCCAGTCTTACGCTGATGGAAAATGCTGGCGCGAGCGTGGCGGAATTCATCGCGCAGCGCTGGCCAAAATTTGCGCAGCGGCGCATCGTGGTTCTTTGCGGCAAAGGAAACAACGGCGGCGACGGATTTGTGGTCGCGCGGCGTTTGCGCGAACTGGGCGCGAAGCCGGAAGTGTATTTATTCGCGGCGCCTGAGGAAATGCAGGGCGATGCGGCCACGAACTGCAAGCGCTGGGAACAAGTGTGCAGCGCGCCGCGTGTCGTGCGCAATTCGGGCGATTTGCAAGCTGTGAAGCCAATGCTGGAATCCGCTGACATTCTCATTGATGCGCTCCTGGGCACCGGCACCCGTGGCGCGGTGGAAGGGCTTTTGGCAGAAGCGATCGAAGCGGTGAACAAGCGACGCGGGCCAGTGCGTTCGGCTGTCGTTGGGGTGGATATTCCATCGGGCCTAGTTGCGGACACGGGAGAAGTCGTGGGCGCGTGCATCAACGCGATGTACACGATCACTTTCACGGCGCCGAAAGCCGGAATGATTCTCGGCACGGCGAGTGATCACACGGGCCAGGTGATTGTGCGCAACATTGGTTCGCCGCCGAAACTGATTGACGAGGTAGGGAAGAGCGACGTTCGCTGGATTGACTGGCGCGAGGTGAGTATTTTTGCTCGTCCGCGGCGCTCGGATGCAAACAAGGGAAATTACGGCCACGCTTTGATTACGGCGGGATCCGTAGGAAAGAGCGGCGCGGCGGTGCTGGCGTCCTGGGCGGCTTTGCGTGTCGGTGCGGGACTGGTAACGGTGGCTACACCCGAGCCGGTACTGCCGATCGTCGCGGCGCACACGCCGGAAATAATGACCGAGCCGCTTCCGGCGACCGACAGCGGCAGCATTTCGCTGCGCAGCTTCGAATACGAGCGCTTCGATAAATTATTGAAAGGGAAGCGCGCGTTGGCGATTGGACCGGGATTGAGCACGCACGATGAAACGCAGCAATTTGTGCACCAGGTCGTCAGAGAACGGACGGTCCCGATGATTCTGGATGCCGACGGATTGAATGCATTCGCAGGCCGCGCGCAGGAATTGAAAACCGGCAGCGGTCCGCTGGCTTTGACGCCGCATCCGGGAGAAATGGCGCGGTTGCTGGGGTGCGGAATTCCGGATGTGCAAGCCCAGCGTGTGGAAGTCGCGCGAAAATCGGCGGCGGATTGGAACGCGTTTGTGATTCTTAAGGGTCAGCAAACTGTAGTGGCCGCGCCCGACGGGCAAGTGTTCATAAATTCCACGGGAAATCCGGGGATGGGCACGGGCGGGACGGGTGACGTGCTGACGGGGATGCTGGCGGGCCTCACCGCGCAATTCGGCGTGAATCCATGGGTGCGTGTGCTGGCATTCGGCGTCTACCTGCATGGCCTCGCGGGCGATATCGCGTACGCGGAGACGGGCGAGGCCCCGCTGCTGGCTTCGGATCTGATCCGCGCGATTCCCCACGCGTATCAGCAATTCTATGACGAGTGCGGCCGTGGTTAGGCGCGAAATCGAGACGCATTCATCGGAAGAAACCATCGCGCGGGGCCGGGAAATTGGCGCGGGGTTAGCGCCTCCGCTGTTGGTGCTGCTTTCTGGTGATTTAGGGGCGGGGAAGACCACGCTGACGAAGGGCATCGCGGCCGGAGCTGGCGCGGCGCACGAAAACGAAGTCACGAGCCCCACGTTTACCTTGGTACATAGGTACGAAGGCGCGAAGCGTGTCTATCACGTAGACCTTTATCGTATCGGCGATTTGCAAGATCTGGAGACGCTAGGACTCGAGGATATTTTCAGCGAGAACGCGATCGTGATTGTGGAATGGCCGGACCGGTTGAAATTGCGCACGGATTGGCCGGTGTTGCGGATTGGCCTTGAGCACGTTTCTGAGGACATACGCAAAATTGTGATCGAGAATAGTGCCGAATCGCCGACCAGGAATTAGACCTCAGGGCCTCTCTTCGGGCTTTTTTGTTTCCTTCGGTTTTTCGATGACCTGCTGCGTCTGCACCGAGAAAAGCTGGAAGTCGGTGAAGGTGTGCTCGATGATGGTGCGGCGCTTGCCGTAATCGGTATAGGCAACGGCTGATTTGGGAAGCCAGAGCTGCATGTGCCGTGAAGAAAAGTCCACAGGCGCGTAATCAATGGACACCGCGTTCGCGCGCAATTCAATAATAGGAACGCCTTTTACCAGATTGGTTTCGAGGTGCATGATCTGGCCGGTTTCCGGGGCGATCCACGCGCGGCCCTTCAGGCTGACGGGGAAGACGTTCGCTGCCGTGCCCATCGAAAGTGTCCGGGGATGCAAGCCATCCACTTGGCGAAAGTAAACAACCCACGCCGGCAGGTTGTTCCACCGAGTAAAACCCTCGCAGCGCATTTCGTAGTCGCTTTGCATTCCGGGATAAAAAATCAGTGCGAGGACCGGCAATCCCTTGTCCACAATCGTGCTGAGGTGCGCATTGTCACTTCCTGCGAGGGGCGTGCGGGTTTCCTGGACTTTGAGCGGCCCGGATTGTTCGCCGAAATCAACAAGGTAGTCGAAGTTTTCAGTGACGAACATTTCGGACATGCCCAGCGCGTCGGTTTGTTCGAAACGCAAATGTTCGTGAGCGTCGAAGTTCTGCAGTACATCAACCAACTCCGCGGAGCGGTGGCCAGCCTGACTCAGAACGTCGTGGAGCGAACAGGGCGGCGAATTGGACAATCCGGGAACGGGATCGTCAACCTTGGGAGGATCCCAGTGTAGTTCGGCTGCTTTCTTTTGTTTTTCTTCAGATGAGCGGGCGGGCTGTGATTTTGCCGATGCGAAGGATGCAAGCAACACAATTGCTCCGAGGGCAGGAAGGGCGGTGAATTGAAATGTGAAACGATTGCGGGTGGTCCCGCGAGGGTAAGGGAGCGAAGGTGAATGCTTCCCGCTCACTTTGGCGGGACGGGAGGTTCCAGGCCCATGATCTGGAATCCGGCATCGACGTATAAAACATTTCCGGTGACGCCGCGGCCTAAGTCGCTGCCGAGGAAAACAGCGGCATCGGCGACTTCGGCGACGTCCGTGTTGCGGCGCAGTGGGGCGTGTTCCTGCACGAAGTCGAGAACCTTGGAGAAATCCTTAATGCCGCGCGCGGAAATAGTCTTGATGGGGCCGGCGGAAATGGCGTTCACACGAATCTTGCTCGCGCCCAGTTCGGCGGCGAGGTAACGGACTTCCGCCTCGAGCGCTGCTTTGGCGATGCCCATCACGTTGTAATTTTTTACGACGCGGGTGGAGCCAAGATAAGTGAGCGTCATGATGGCGCCGCCATTAGTCATCAACGGAGAAATGGCGCTGGAGACGGCGACGAGGGAATAGGCGCTGACGTCGAGGGCAAGTTTGAAGCCGTCGCGCGAAGTTTTCAGGAATGGCTGGTTAAGATCCTCGTGATTGGCGAAGGCGAGGCAGTGGACGAGCACGTCGATCGTGCGGCCTTCTCTCTTGAGGGATTCCGCGAGGCCGTCAATGTCCGACTGCTGCTGGACGTCGCAGGGGAAAAAAGCCTTGGCGCCGAGTTCGTTGCCGAGTTCTTCGACGACGGGCTTGGCGCGGTCGTTCTGATAGGTGAGCAGGAGCAGGGCGCCTTCGCGGGCGAAAGCCGCGGCGATGCCGTAAGCGATGCTCCATTTATTCCAAACGCCGAGAACGAGAGCGGTCTTGCCTTCTAGTAATTTGGGCATGGCCCTGTATTTTACGCGAAAACGAATGATTCCGGCGGCGGAAGTCAAAAGATTTTACACAGAGGAAAGGGAGGAAAGGCGGAGAAAAATCTGAGAAAGATTAAGGAGTTTACGGAGAAAACGCAGAGGCCAAAGAAAGGCAGCCGCCAGCCAGCGAAGCGGCTGGCATGGTGGCTAGCTCGGGCGCAGCAAGCAGCGCCTCTAACAGGAACGATCCAAACCGCGTGGTGCGCGTTCAGTGCGCATGAATCCAGCGGATTATATCGCGGAAGATGTCGGAAATGACGGGCCAGAGATTATCGAAAATGATGAGCGCGGCCACTCCTATCGCGGCGAGGCGCGACTTCCGGCCGGCAGCTGGGAGCGTGACACCGAGCCGCGCCGATTGACCCAGCTGCTCTGGCGTGTGGCGCGCGCAAAATCCGTTGGCGCTAGCAGGGCGGCGGCAGCGTTGACCTTGCGGACCGAAGTAGAGGCAGGGTCCTTGATCGTCGCGATTCTTGCCGCTGATCGATGCGCCGGCGTAGCCGGTGGCTGAGGCGCTGTAAGAAGCGGGCTCGACGTCTTGCGAATCGGGTGCGACGCTGAGTTCGGGTGCGGCGGCATGTTCCGGATCAAGATTAAAGTCCTGATTACCGCGCGGAACCGGCGGGCTGGCCGAGAAACCATTAACGGTTAGGAACCGAGGCATTGCGCTGTGCATCCCCTCCCGATAAAGTGAAACTTCGCGGTCTCGCTGCGCCCGAATGCCAGACACCCGCATTGCGCCTTCGCCCGCCCATCCTGCACGGATGAAGCTGGAGCCTTACTCCGCCGAAATTCGGCTAAGCAGCCTGACGCTGGGCGTTGACAACATCCATTATGACGTTTTTCTAAGCCCTAGGTTTGTGGATTTTACACGAAAGTATTTGCTGGACCTGGTCCGCCAGAAGATCAACATCAGTTTATTTTACGGGAAAGACCGCAAGCAATCTGGCGCGCCAGAGCATGGCGCGTTTCGCAAGCTGCTCACCGAAGTTCTGCAAGCGTCGCTGACCCGGGCGAAATTTCAGCAATCCATCGAGACCGACATTTTGCACCAGCTGGCGCTGGTGAAACATTTGACTTCGGAAATCGCCAGCCAATTTTCCAGCATCGTGGTGGAGTGCAAGGACTGGATTCGCGCGCGCGGCGAATTATTCGAACACAGCGAGCAGGCGCACGTGATGCGCGCGAAAATCGCGGAGATTCAGGCGGACAAGAAGAATACGTACCGCGAAGTGGGCGACACGTTGTGCCGCATCTGGCGGGAAGTGGAAGAGGGCACGCTATCGAAGTCGCGGCGAGCGCTATTCGGCGAGGATTTCCACGAGACTTATGAGTTGCTGCAGAACCGTTTTCTTTTTGTGGAAAATGGGAATGACGATCATTTGTTTTTGGAACATTACGTTCTGCTGGCGAATTTCGTAAACGATCCCGACCGATTCGAGATTTTCGACGGCATTTTGCTGGACTTCGTGCGCGATTTGATTTTGACGGGGGACGACGCGGACGAATTAAGCAAGGCGCGCAAGGTGCACGAGCGTTTGCTGGAGCAGGCGCGGCAAATGCGTTCGGAAATGGCGCGGCTTGAAGAGGAATTGGAAGAAGCGACGGGGCGTGCGGGAGAAGGCGACGGGCTTTTCCCATCGATATTCAAGCGCAAGGGCGGAGCGAGCGCGGAATCGCGTGCGGAGTTGGAGGCGTTGCGCAAGAAAGTGGCGGCGAGCGAGAAAGGCCTGGAAGAGGTGGGGCCGCAGATTGACGCGGCGAAGCAGCGCATGGACTTCTTGATTGAAGAATATCGCAGCCGGCTGGGCGATTATTTAAACGAGCCGCAGAATGCGCGGCGGCTTTTTAATGCGCAGGCGCCCGCGGGAGAAGGCGAGGCCGACGCGGAAACGCGCGCGCAGCTGCTCGAAGAATGGATGCACCGGCTGGAGGAGCGCGACCTGCTGTTTCACATGCTGGCGGGATACGAGTTGCGGCGGATTTATGCTGATTATTGCCCACCGATTCACCTGCAGGCGTTGAAGAAGGCGCTAGTGAATCGAGACGAAGCGAAGCGCGTGGAAACGATTCTGGAGCAATTTCCAGCGCGGAAGATTTCGATGAAACGGCTGGAGGATGCTTCGCGGGCGATCCGGCGCCGCACGCACGACGAGCAACTTTCCATCACGCTGCAATTTGCCGAAGATTTCATGCGGCTGCGGCGAGACAAGCGAAATTATCAGAACGTAGCGGCGTGGATGGAGCGAATCAGTTTGGTACGTTCGGAGCGGGCGCGGGAACTTTCGCGTGTGAATAATAGTTTGTATGAATTTCTGCACGCGGATGAAGGGCGGCCGACGGACGATCCGGTTATCAATCACACGGTGATCAAGGCGGACGTGCGTGGGTCAACGGGAATTACCAAGGATTTGCTGGCGAAGGGGATGAATCCGGCGTCGCACTTCAGCATGAATTTACACGAGCCTGTGAAGCGGATGCTGGAGCGATTTGGCGCGGCGACGGTGTTTATCGAAGGTGACGCAATCATTCTGGCGATTTATGAGACGGAATCGACGCGTGCAACTACGCGGGCGGTGGCGCGGGCTTGCATTCTGGCGAGGGAAATTCTGGCGGTGACGTCGGCTTACAACGCGCGGACGAAGACAACGGAGCTGCCGCCGCTGGAAATCGGCGTGGGCGTGGCGTTTCAGGATTCTGCGCCGTCGTTGTGGATGGACGGCGATTCGAAGATCATGATTTCGCGGGCGCTGAATTTGTCGGACCGGCTTTCCAGCTGCACAAAAATTACCAAGCGATTGTTCAAGGATAATCCGTCGCCATTTAATGTGTTCGTGCTGCAGCCGTTGATGGAAGATGCGGCGGAAGATGAGGGCGAGGAATTGCTGGTGCGTTATAACTTGAACGGGATTGAACTGAACGAAGAGGGGTTTCAGAAGTTGAGCGCGGAGATTTCTATGTCGCCGATGGGCGGAAATTTTCCGATGCCCTGGGGAAAAGAGCGCGTGCAGCTTTATTTTGGCGAAGTGCCGCTCGGCGAATCGCTAGAGCCGGTGGTGGTGCGTAAGGGATTCGTGCATCAATTGCTGCCTGGCGCGAAAGTCGGAGCGCAGGGGTTAAGGCCGTATTACGAAGTTTGCACCGACGCAAAGTTGTTGGATTTGGCACGCAAGAAGTTCACCTCTGGCACGCCGCGAAATTAAATCTCTACGAACGTTGAGGTTCCCCGAGAGCTGTAGCAGCAGAGCTGAAACGACACGCGAGTTAAATCCGCAGGAAAGTTGTAGCCACAGCTCTGCAACACTATAATCCATGCACGGAGGCGCCAGGGGCCCGGTGGTCCTCGTGGCCTTCAAAGCCATTGATTCTGTCCTTCGCGGCCAGAATGGTGGGTTCGACTCCCACACGCTTCCGCCAATTTTATTTTCCAGAACTATTTGCGGGCGAGATTCGGCGTCGTGCGAGTTGGCCGTGCCGATTCCTGGTTTTTGTTGCCGCGACTTCAGCGAGTTGGATGCCAGGATGGATTTGACAAACCGGTAGAAGATTAATTCAGGTCCAGCTGCGGGCCGCTTAGTCGCTTGCCTTTGAGATGGAAATCCACCTGGACGTGGTCGGCGATCTTGATGAGCGGGATCCCCTTGTTCATGCCGTAGTCTTTGCGATTGAAAATCATTTTTCCTTTGATC
Organism: uncultured Acidobacteriota bacterium; assembly: GCA_963790855.1. Lineage (GTDB taxonomy): Bacteria > Acidobacteriota > Terriglobia > Acidiferrales > UBA7541 > Palsa-295. Next base: position 67,735 of record CAWBPZ010000009.1, on the reverse strand, counting down.
TCACCGGTGCCTGTGCCCTTGCTGGAAACGGTCAGCGTGAGCGTCTCGGGGTTTGATACGCCGCGGATGGTAAAGTCTCCGTCCACCTTGTAGGTTTCGTGGCCAGTCTTCACAACTTTCGTGGACTTAAAAGTGATCACGGGATTATGTTCGACATCGAAGAAATCCTTACCCTTCAGCTTGCCGTTCTTCATGCCGCTTCCGGTATCCACGCTGTCTGCCTGAATGGTGATTTCCAGAACACCGGTCGTTTCGTCGGGGGAGGTGAAGGTCAAGCTGGCGTCCCACTTATCGAACTTGCCCTTGATATCCACTGACGCGTTCACGTCGAAGCCAATCGTGCTGTTCACTGGGGTAATCTCGAAAACGGGAGCTTGCGCTCGACTCAAGGTCGGGAACAGGGCTAACAGCAGAAGGGAGAAGAGAGTTTTTCGCATGGCGCGGAGTGTGAATCTGTTCCAACGAATAGTCAATAACGCGCTCAGCGACCAACCGGTGCGCCGACGGGAGTCCGAATTGACCATGCATGCCGATTTCCGCAAAAGTGCGATCCGGTTCTGGCCTGCATTGCAGTATCGCGAAGAAAGGGGTGTACCATGGTGCGGTTTTCGGGACTGAAGCGGAAAGCGTGGCATCCAGGGGAAATCGATTATGCGGGCAACAAGAACGGTGGTTGCTTTTCTGCTTTGTCTGAGCGTGTCGCAAGCGTCTGGCAGCGTTCGCGCACAAGATGTAAAGACGACTTCCGACAAGTCCGTGGATTTCGCAAAGTACAAGAAATATACGTGGGGACAAAATTACCTGCTCACGCAACAAACCAAGGATGTGCAAGCACGAATCAACAAGGCGATCGTCGATTCCATTAACCGCACTCTGCAAGCTGATGGATTCGTGGAGGATGACAAGAATCCAGACTTTATCGTTACCTATGAGGCTGGCGGACAGCCGAAAGCCGATGTAGGCGCACAGCGGTACCTTTACGCAGCGGACATGCAGAACTATTACTGGGGAGGAGAGCTAACCGGTATTACGACAGATGTATGGGTTTCCAGCCTGGCGAAAATGAAAATCACCGTCGCGGATGCCGCGACAAAGCAAGAACTTTGGCAGGCAACGGCGTCGATGAAGATCCGCGACCGCACAAAATTTGCAAATGACCTGCACGAGAATGTGGACAAATTCATTCAGAAGACGATGAAGAATTTTCCGCCAAAAAAGTGATGCGGCGAAACTGCTTGTCGAAGCCGCCTGGCAACGGCATCTTCCGAAGCGGCCGTACTTACTGCGAGCCGGCCATAACCAACCACACCGCGTGGATGAGTCGCTCGAGCTCGGCTTTCGGACAACCGCGGTTGATTTTGGTCTCACAAACTGTACTGTCAATTTTGACAATGCCAACGCCCCGCCACTAACAATAGACTGCTGAGGAACATGGAAGCTTCCGATGCCGGCTCAACAGGGAGCGGGTACGGGCGCGGGGCCTTTCCGGGCAGGAAGAGGTTGAACGAAAGGTCCGACGACGGTGCTATGCTGTCGGCTATAGAACGGTCATTTCTCGTCGAGGTGGCTCATGAAGATGCAACGAAGTGCGGCGATTTGGAGTTGTTTGCTGACCTTTTCGGTGATGTCAGTGGCCGGATATGTTTCGGCGAGGGGATTCAGCGGCACCGGCGGCAGCAATAAGAAGTACGTGTGTTCGGAACAAAATCCGGGAAGCATGTGCAATGCGAGCACGACGTGCGGCTCGAGTTCCAATCCTTGTGTGGTGAATGTAAAACGTAACAACACTTCCGCATCCGCGACGCCGAACATTCCAGACGCGAAAGGCAATGCCGCTTTCTGCGTGAAGGTCGGAACAACGGTGACGTGGCAAAGCGGGTCAAAGAACACCGGCTTCGTTCTGGACTTTGGACCCAACTCTCCGTTTGAAGTACCGGATGGAACGATCATCGGGGGTTCGGATCGTCCGATTAGTGTCGTAGCGAAGAAAGCCGGGTGCTACAAATACTCCGTAGGCGCTTGTATTGCTGGGACGATATACGGCATGTGCGGCTCATCGAACGCGGAGCTGGTCGTCACAGAGTGAGCGAGTTGCGAACGGCGGAAGCTGAGCCGAGTTCGAATGGCACTGAAAAAAATCGTTTCCTCGGAGAGGACAACCCAATGACGCATAGCAAGATCTTCAATCGCACGGTTTTCAAATTCGCCTGCGGCAGTGTGCTGCTCGCTGCGTTGCTTCTGACCACGGTCACGGGCCTGAATTCTCAGGACGACAGGAAAATCGAAACGATTGATTCAACCGCAACGGGAACCGGCACGCAGCTGGGCGGCATGGTGAACGTGAAAGTTACGATTTTCCAGTACTCGACCGACGAAGACAGGCAAGTGCTGGTTGACGCCTTCAAGAAAGGCCAGAATCAAGGCTTGGTCGAGGCGCTAGGAAAGATGAAGGCGGTTGGCCGCATTGCAATCACGGGCACGCTGGGCCAGGAACTGGCGTACATTCGGCTGATACCCACCGAAAGTGGCCGCAAAATTCGCTTCGTCACGAACCGCGACATTAAATTCGGCGAAGCCTATCACAACACTCGAAGCAAATCCTACAATCTGACTGCCGGCGAATTCAATCTGGATAATTCCGACAAGGACAAGAATGCAGGCGTGCTGTACCCCGCGGCACAGCTGATCATTAACAAAGAGGGCCAGCTGGAATTTCAGCTGAGGATGAACCACTGGAACCTGGTCAACATTATTGACTGGAATAAGGCCGGCGCGCCTAAGTGATATTCTTCAAGGCGATTCGAAGAAAGAAGTAACCGATCGCGCCGGCAGCTAACGAAGCGACCAGAACAGCGACCTTTGCGGTGGCGACTAAGGGCTCGTCGTCGAAGCTGAGGGCACTGATAAACAACGCGACCGTAAATCCTACGCCCGCGAGCAGGCCGACGCCGGCTATCCCCCTCCACGTCAAACCGTCCGCCATCCCGGCAATTTTCAATTTCACGGCCAGAAATGAAAACAAGGCAATCCCGAGCACTTTGCCGGCGAGCAGGCCCAGAAGGATTCCCAGCGCGACCGAACTCGAATAAGCCAGTTTCAGTTGTTCGGCGGATAAAGCGACTCCCGCGCTTGCAAGAGCAAATAAGGGCAGAACCAGGAAACACACCCACGGATGAACGCTTCTTTCCAGGCGCTCGGCAATCGAATCAGTGCCGCGGAGAAGTTGGTCCAGCGTGGTGAGGGTGGCTTCGGCCGACGATTTGTCCTGACCCAAGATCTGGGTTCGGAAATTGTCCAGGAGCGGCTGGGCACTTGCCACCAACTTTTCTGGCGGGAATTTTGGCGTGATCGGCGCGACGAGCCCAAGAATCACACCTGCGATCGTGGCATGCACTCCGGAGCCGAGAACCGCCGCCCAGAAGAAAAAGCCCACAACGACATAAACGGAAAGGGGAGCGCGACGCATGGCGACCACCACGAGGAGCGCCAACAAACCGCCCGCTGCCGCCAGATAAGGTATAGAAATCGTCGGAGTATAAAAGAAGGCAATCACCAGGATCGCGCCGACATCGTCCACGATCGCCAGCCCAAGCATAAATACGCGCAGGCTCGAAGGGATGCGTTTGCCGAGCAACGCCAGCACGCCCATGGCGAAGCCGATGTCGGTGGCCATGGGGATTCCCCAACCGCGCGCGCCTATCCCCGATCGATTCAATGCGAAATACAGCAGAGCCGGAAGGATCATGCCGCCCAGCGCGGCCATGATGGGAAGGGCCGCCTGGCGAAGGGAGGACAGCTCGCCCTTTACGACTTCGCGTTTGATTTCCAGTCCAACAACCAGAAAAAATAGCACCATCAATCCGTCATCAATCCAGTGATGCAGGTCCATGGAGAGAAGTGGACGGCGACCCAGCTGCAAGGGAAGTTTCCAAAGCGCGAAATATGATGGGCTCCAGGGAGAATTCGCCCAAATGAGTGCGACAACAGTGGCGGAGAAGAGCAGGAGCGAACCGGAAGTCTCGCTCTGGATAAAACGCTCGAGCATGGACTTGGGGTGCGATAGAAATTTGTGTTCCATTAGTTACACTTCCGTTCGATTCGGGAATTGCGGTGGCGACTACGCGACGATTGTAACGAGGACGCTGCTGCTTGGCGATTGCTGAATGCGATAGCGTGTGGCATGCCCCAGTATCCCGCACCACCACTAGCAGGGTAGGAGTTCATGTGGCATTGGCAAAACTAACAGTCCCTTTCGCCCGCGCATGCCACGGGTTAGAGATTTCACCGCGCCGGGTATAAAGAGTTTTGTACGAAGCAGCGACACGAGTACGGGGGCTTGTTGAAGAGCGGGCGATGCGATAGTGTGCCAGCCATACTTGCACGACGCAGCGGCTCCGTTCGCACGCAAGTTATTGGAATTAGGGACGATTTAGAACGGCTCGGGGCAAAGCACCGATACGTCGAGTTGAAGGAGGAAGCATGAAGAACTACAAGTTTCTGCTGGGATCGCTCGTTTCGTTGGTCGCGCTGGGATTCGGAGAGCCGGCTGTTTATTCGCAGTCTGCAGGCACCGTCCAGGTTCACATGGTCATCACCGACGAAGCGGTACGCGACAACGGCGAGGTTCCGATCCTGCGACCCGAGAGTGTGCAGATCAAGCAAGGAAAAACGCCTCTCAAGATTGACCATCTGATCCCCGCCCGCGGGGATAGCGCCGGGCTGCAGTTTATGATTTTGATTGACGACACCTGTGACACCGGCATCGGAAACAGCCTCAACGACCTGCGGGATTTCATCAACGCGCAGCCCGCGACGACCGTGATCGGCGTCGCATACATGTCCAACGCGACGATCCAGATGGCGCAGAACTTCACGGCCGATCATGCCGCGGCCGCCAAGGCCGTGCGTTTGCCGCGAGGCAGTCTGTCCGCGATGGATAGTCCGTACTTGTCGCTCATCAGCTTGCTCAAGAGCTGGCCCGAGCAGAAAGTTCGTCGTGAGGTGCTGATGGTCACCGACGGCATTGACCGGCTACGCGGCGACAGAGCGGCCGGCGGTGGAGACTTTCCGGGCTACGCCGGCCGTGGATATCGCGGTGCTTCACCCAGTATATCCGGCACGATGCCTACCATCAGCACGGACGCGGACCCCGCCAGCATGGCGGCCCAGCGCTATGGCGTGATTGTTCATGGAATTTACGCCACGGGCGTGGGACGCATGGGCCGCAACAGCTGGGAAGCGCAGCTCGGTCAAGGCGGCGTGGCACAGATCACGGAACAGTCCGGCGGAGAATATTTCTCGCTGGGAACGCAAAACTTGGTCAGCTTCAAGCCGTACCTTGATCGTCTGCAGCAAATTCTGAACAATCAGTATTACCTGGTTTTCCAAGCGACCCCGAAGAAGAAGGCGGGGCTGCAGCGTGTGAATATTTCCACCACGCTGAAAGATTTTGAGATTGCCGCAGCCGATAATGTCTGGGTCCCGGCTCAAGGTGGTACCACGGACGATAAGAAGAACTAGGCGCGACGCATTTCACAATCTAGGAGACGTGCTGGAGTCCGCAACGCCGGATAAGGACGGGCGATTCGAAGTTTCGCTCAATTGCGGCTCCCGCACGCTTCCGCCATAGCTACGCCAAACCTATGCCAGAGTTGAAAAGATTCGCCATCGCGGTCACGTTTCTGGTGGCTGGGGGATTCGCGATCGCCCACGCTTACGCTAGGCAGTCGAAGCCATCGTTCGGTCTGGAACCTCTTGCGCCGCAGTTTTCGAAGCTGATCGCTCCTGGCACGAAGCTGGAGACGATCGCGACGGGATTTGGCTTCACGGAGGGGCCGGTGTGGGATCCCGACGGTTTTCTGTGGGTCAGCGATGAAACCATAAACAAAATTTACAAATTGCAGATGGACGGGGCGAGGAAAAGCTTCCTTGATCTGGGCGATCCCGATGGCAACACACTGGACCGCGACGGCCGCTTGATTGATTGCGCCAGCGTGCTGCGCGCCATTATCTCGATCTCGCGTTTCGACGGGCAGTACACCGTGCTCGTTGATCGTTACCAGGGCAAGCGTTTCAATAGTCCCAACGACGTGGTGCTGGGTCCGGATGGCGCATTGTATTTCACCGATCCCACGCTCGATCTGCCGCAAGGTCAGGTGCAGGAAATTCCGTATCAAGGCGTCTATCGCTTGGGCCTGGACGGCTTGCGAGTGACCCTGCTGACGCGCGAACTGACGCAGCCGAACGGCTTGGCCTTTTCGCCTGACGGTAAGCATTTCTACGTGGACGACAGCGACCAGCGTAATCTTCGTGTCTATGACTTCCACATGGACGGAACGATTTCGAATGGCAGGATTTTCGGCGAACAAACGGGCGGTAAAGACGACGGAGTCCCTGACGGCATGAAAGTTGATAAGAACGGAAACATTTTCGTTACCGGCCCGCGCGGCATTTGGGTGTGGAGTAAAGCAGGCCGGCATCTGGGGACCATCGTGATGCCAGAGCAGCCGGCTAATCTGACGTGGGGAGATCGCGACTACGGCACGCTGTACATCACCGCGACCACGTCGGTGTATCGGCTGCGCACCCGGACACACGGCTTCGTGCCATACCTGCCGTTTTCCAGTGTGGACGCGCGAAAGCCATAAGAGTTGCGGCCAAACTAGGTGGGAAGAGTTTTGCCGCGCGTTTCCGCAGCGAAGGGAATCAGCAGCAGGCCGAGCGCGAAGGCAATCGAAGTGAGCGCCACCGGAATCCCCAGCGAGCCGAAATGGCGCACGCCTGAACCCACCAAAAATGTGATTCCCGCGCCGCCAAATCGCGCGAATGAAGTGGAAAACGCAAACGCGCTGGCGCGGCACTCGGTAGGATATTGTTCGGGCAGCCACAGCGTATAGACGGCGAAATTAGCGCCGCCTAAGCCCAGGAAAAACAGGCACACGAAAAACCACGGCAGAGCGCTGGCGCCGAGATAGAAAACCTTGCCGAACGTCAGCGCGATGAAGACCATCATCATTGTGAAGAAAATTGCCAGCCCGCCGCGCCTTCCCGCCTGCTCGGCAAGCCACGGCATCGCCAGACAGCCGAGAATCGTGGCGAAGGAGACCAGCATCACTCCCCAGGAAGCGAGTTGTGCGACTTGAGGGCCGCTGCGTCCGCCGGCTTCGGCGACTGCGGTGATCGCCGTGGGGACGTACACGGTTCCGGCCCACAAGCCGCAGATCGAGGCGAGCATCAGCAGCGTATTCACTATGGTGCGCTGGCGTAGCTCGGCGGAAAAAAGCGTTGCGAAGGGGCGCCACACGGCCCAACTGCGTATGACATTTTCTTTTTTGGTCCACACGGCAGGCTCGGCGACGCCGTGGCGAATCCATGCCAGCAGGAGCGCGGGCAATCCCCCAACGATGAACATCGCGCGCCACCCGTAGTGGCTGCCAATTCCGTAGTTCGCCAGCGCCGCGAGAAAAATGCCGACGTAATATCCGGTGTGCAGCAGGCCCGCGCCGATGCAGCGGCGGCTCTCCGGCCATGCTTCCGCTACGAAGGTGCCGCCCATGGCCCACTCTCCGCCAATTCCCACTCCGGCCAGCAAGCGCAGAGCGGCCAATTGCCACACGCCCGCGGCGAACGCGCTGAGAAAAGTGAAAAGCGAATACCACACGATGGTGAGCATCAACGTGCGCACGCGGCCGAATTTGTCGCCGATCGGTCCCCAAAGAAACGCCAATCCCCAGCCGATCAGGAATAGCGCGAAGAGCAGGCCGCCGTACAAGCCGATGTTCGCTTTGGTCGGGGCGATGCCGGAACGCGGCAGAAGTTCGCGCAACGACGGGACGAGGACCAGCGCATAAACGAAGGAATCCATTCCGTCGAGAGTCCATCCGCCCCAGGACGCCCAGAAACCGCGAATCTGATTACGTGTGAGAGGTTGAGCTGCGTCTTGAGCGGAGTGTTTCGTTTCGTGGGCCGCGGAATCGTGCATGACAGCGGGACGCTATATCAATCGAGTGATTTTGGGAACGGAAAAACGTTCAACGCTGGGCCTCCTTGCCGGCCTCTACGCATGAATCGTACCGAACCGGGGCAGATTCGGGCTCAAGAAAGGAGATTGCCGATATCAACACTGTCATCGGTAACGCGGCGACGATTGCGCCGGGTGCGGTGGGCGCTTCGCCTGTGCGTGTCGTAATGGTGCACCGCCATTTCGTCGCTAGCGCGGCGCGGTAGCGAAGTGTTTTCCCCTCCAGAGGCTGAAAGTCCATGAACGATGAAATCGTGTGCGAGTTTCTCGTAGAAGGGAACGAGAATCTGGACACGCTCGACCGCCAATTGATCCAACTGGAGAAGAATCCGCGCAATCGCGCGACACTGGCCAGTGTGTTTCGGACGATTCATACGCTTAAGGGGACCTGAGGATTCTTGGGATTTGGGAAGCTGGAGGCTGTGGCGCACGTCGGCGAGAACCTTTTGAGCAGGCTGCGCGATGGCGAATTGGTGCTGAATCCGGAAATTACTATTGTGCTGTTGCAGATGGTGGATGCGGTGCGGCAGATGTTGCAGAGCATCGAGGCGAACGGCAGCGAGGGGAGCGCGACGACGACGAACTGATGACAATGCTAACGCGGGTGACGCCGGGCGGGGCGCTTGAGGCAGCGCCGAGTGCCGCGCCAAAGGATGAAGCCGCCGCAAACGGCAGGGCCGAACCATTGATCGAGGCGACGCAAACGAAAATCGTCGCCGCGGACCACGAAATAGGCTCTCCCGCCGAAGAAAACGACTCACAGCAGACTCTGGCATCGGGCCGGAATAGTGTTAGCGAGGGTTCCATACGCGTGGACGTCGCGCTGTTGAACAAGCTGATGAATCTGGTGGGCGAGCTGGTGCTAGAGCGCAATCAGGTGCTGCTATTTTCGAACGCGGGGGCGGGATTGGATTTGGCGCGATTTACGTTTGAGATGGATCAGTACGGAGTGGAAGTGCAAACGATGGTGGATTCGATTTTTTCCGATGGAAATGGCAGGCATCGAACGCGGGAATGACGCAAAATTACGGATGGGGGCGTTTGCGCGGATGCGAACTGATACTGACTGCTTTCACCTATTTTTGCGCATCCCAGTTGGGTTGCAGGGTGTTGGGCGCGCCGTAAGTATCTTCCTTTCTGAGTCTTGCAACCTTCCGTAGAAAAATCTGATACTTCGTGGCGTGTCGTGCAACGTTCCTTCCTCTTGCATCACTATTATTAAGCAGTAAAGTACCGCTCAAAGACAAAAAGGCCAGGGGATCCGTAGCGGCCCGGAAACGATCGGGCATGCGCGAAGCCCCGGCTAAGGAGGAAGTACCATGCCAGAGCATAAATTTGGATGGGTTCCCGATTTGCCCGATCAACGTGATTTCCTATACGCCGCCCCGCTGGAAAACTTGGCGGCGCTCCCTCCGAACACGGATCTGCGCCCACAGTGCCCCAAGACTGTGTATGACCAAGGACAGTTGGGCAGCTGCACGGCCAACGCGATTGCCGGAGCGCTGGAATTCGATCGGATCAAGGAGGGGTTGACGGACTTCATTCCGTCGCGCTTGTTTATCTATTACAACGAGCGCGTGATGGAAGGCACAGTGGGGACGGACAGCGGAGCGCAGATTCGCGACGGCATCAAGAGCGTCGGAACCATTGGCGCGCCGCCCGAGGCCGACTGGCCGTACATCATCGCGGATTTTGTGGAGAGGCCGTCTCCGACAGCATACAAGCTGGCACCGCTGGACAAAGCGGTGCAGTATCAGCGAGTGACGCAAGTGCTGCCGCAGATGAAGGGATGCCTCGCGTCGGGATTTCCATTTGTCTACGGGTTCACGGTGTATGAGAGCTTCGAGAGCCCGCACGTGGCGAAAACGGGAATCGTGCCGATGCCGGCGTCGGGCGAAAAAGTGCTGGGAGGCCACGCGGTGCTGGCTGTGGGATATGACGACAGCTCGCAGCGCTTCCTGGTGCGGAATTCGTGGGGTCCCGGTTGGGGAATGGGGGGTTACTTCACGGTCCCGTATGGGTATCTGACGGATACGCACCTTTCGGATGATTTCTGGACGATCCGATTGGTGGCGAAAGCTCCGGCGCAGATCGCAGCGGATAAGGCACGGTCGGCCGGACGTTGAGCTGACTGAAACCGAAACGCTGCCGCGATTTCTTGTGAATCGCGATGGCTCAGGATGATTGGCTCGCCGCGTCTTTGGATTTCTCGGCGACGCGGACCGAAACCGAGAAGGTGCGTGCGGCTGCGGCCGCACGCGCCCACGGTCGGTCGTATTCGAAAACCAATTCTGTCACGCCTGTTGTCTCGGCGCTGAAATCCCAGTGATGCTGGGCGACGCCTCCTAGCGTTGCGGAACCGGCATCTGTGTCGTCGGCCTGTGGCGCGAGAATGTGCTGGCTGGAATCGCTCAGGGTCCAGCGAAAACCGCCAGTGCGGACCTCGGGCAGGGTGACGCGCAGAGTTTGTCCCTGCTGCACCTCGATTTGCTCACCGTTTTGCTGTTCGCCAACTTCGATTATTTCACTCATGGTGTTGCTCCCGTTTTCCGTTCCGCATGCATCGGGAATTGCGATACGTCTATTCGAGGGTTCAAGGTTGCGGTTTCTTGCGCTTGCGACGCGTTGGGGTTTGCGGTTGTGCATCGATCGCTGCGGTGACGGAGCGTTTGCGCATCTGCGCCAGATGTTGGATCGATATTGCGAGCAATAGCATGACTATCGGATCAATGGGCAGGCGATAGCGCGGCAAAGCCAGTGTGAGATAGTAAGCCCAGGGATAAAGCAGCGGAAATGCGGCAACGGGAACTGCGCATTGCCTGCGCTGGCGAAAGAGAATGATAATTCCGGAGAGCGTGCCGAGCGCCGCGACCAGATTGAACGCCAAGATTGTACGGAATCGCAGCGAGGGCGTGCCCAGAAAATCCTGGAGCGGATACGGCGTGCCGCCCGTCCAGATGGAAATCGCGCGATACGTAATCAAATGCGCTTCGCGGGCGGGATGCGAGAGCATGTACGCGACGGCTTCCTGTTTTTTCTGCTGCATGTACGCGATTTCGCCCAGCGCGATGTAGCGCTCACGCTCGGGGGTGTTGTAAATGGGGTGCAGGTCGCCGCGAAAAACGTCCTCGGTTTGATCGTTGTTGCCCAGCCAGAGTTGCAAGCCCAGCACAGAACGCAGCGGAACGATTTGGTGGAAGTCGCGATAATTGCGCACGGTCCAGGGAAGGCAGCAGAGGATGATGATGGCGACGGCGGCTGCAACATTTTCACTCCATGCGCGTTTCTCCCGTCGCGCGCGGTACACCAGCCACGCCGCGAGAAACGGGAACAGCGCAGCGAGCGTCGCGTTGAACATCAGTCCAACGCCCCAGAGCAGGCCGTAAGCGCACCATTTACGCAGGCGCTGAGCATCAGAGTCGGCGTCCGCCAGTGCTAGGGTCGCCCAGAGAATTGTGGCGACGAGCAGCGCAGAAATGCAGGCGTCCCACATGCTTTCGACTGGCACGAGGATGGCGTTTGGAAATATCGCCCACAGCCATGCCGCACCGGCGGCGAGTGCGGTTCCACCGATGCGCTTCGCTGTGAAATAAATCGGGATGCAGGCTAGCGTGCAGCAGGTGATGTTGAAGAGCACCGTCGCGGCCCACGCGTGAAAAGTGTAAGCGCCGAAGATGCGGAAGATTCCGGCGAGCAGCAATGGGAACAGCGGTGTCATCCACGCAGTAGGGCCGGTGTCCGCGCGAAACGGCGAGCTGAAGCCGTGGCCGGTGGCGAGCGAGTGCGCGATGTTGCCGGACTCGAAGAGAAACGGAATCACGCTGACGCCCTGGCGCGGGTGAATGTGCTGGAACTGCCACATGTAGCCGAGGCGAAGTGCGAGAGCGAAGAACAGGATCAGCCAGAGCGAGGTCGCGGCGGCGCGAAATGCATTTGTGAACGCGCGAGTCATGCTTGGGAAGCGTTACATTCCTTGGCCCTGGATGCAAGGGCGCTCGAACAGGTGCGGGAGCGCGATGTGCCGGCGATTCATCTAGCGGCGCCGCAAGCGGCGCGGCTCGCGACGCGAATTACAGAGAGGCGCGGCGATTTGTGATAGCTTCTGTGGAACCGATCATGGCCAAGAAGAAGAAAGACCGGCTGCGCGTTCACAAGGAAGCGCGAAGGCTTGCGCGGCTGGGCGTGGGCATGCCTCCGGCCGAACGCACAATCCCCGACAAGCGTCAGAAGGCGCCGAAGCACAAGAAGAAGCTGGTGGCGCCGGATTTGAATTAGGTTGGATGCGGTACGGTACGGTGATAGCGCGCGCCAAATCGGAACTCGGTGTGCTCTTCGCGATTCATTGTGGTGCTTCCTGCCGTTCGTTCGCGAGTTTGCCTTCCGTTAAATTCAATGCTGCCAGCGAAATCAGTTCCGGGTACAAATTTACGTACTCCGGGCGAACTGGAACAGCGCGTGCAATACCCACTGCATGAAAATCACGCGAAGTGGCCGGCAATCTGGGTCCGCAGTTTTGGGGATGTTTCTGGTAGCGGCGCTCCCCGCGGCACGCGCACAAATCTTTCCGGTGAGCTTGGTGCATGACTCAACAGCAGACTCGAAGATTCCGAGCGGCGTGACGCTCGCGCGGCTTCCGCCGTTGCCGCGCGAAGTGCGCAGAGCGGTGAAACCGCCGCTGCCGAAATCTTTTTGGGTACTGAGCTCGGGAGTTAACACGGCCGCCGGGCTGAACATGCAGCGATCTGATTCCATGTTGCCGAACTTCGACGAGCGAGATCCTGTCGTGCGGCCCTTTTTTGCGCCTGCCCGCGCCGGCGTATTACGCTTCGGCAGCATTGTTCGCTACGGGAATCAACTTTGTCGGATGGAAAATGGCGCGGTCCGAGCGCTGGCACAAAATCTGGTGGGTTCCGCAGGTCTGTTCGATGGTCGGGTACCTGGCGGGATATGGATACACGCGCGCGCATCCGTGACCGCATGGAACTGGCGCGGTGCGAAGATTTGTTTTGCAAAAATACTGACGGCGATTAGTTGTTGATTTGCGAGGTTCAGCCTGAACCTAATTTTTAGAGCCTCAACCGGGTTTGAAATCCGGAATCACTTCGCCGGGCTTGAAGAACGACGTGGGCGGCGTGCTGGTGGCACGGGCGGCCGCAGCGGCCATTTTCTCCAGATCTTTCTTCGAGAAGCCCACGCAGCTTTCCTCGATTTTTCCGTCGGGAGCAATCAGAAAAACGGTGGGGACGTTGGTGATGCCGTATCGATTGGAGACGGAGTAATTCTCTGCGTCAATCAGCGTGGGGAACTCGATTTCAAATTCCTGAAGGAATTCGCGCGTGTCCGCGGCGTCGTCCTGCGAAATACCCCAGAGCGTGAAATGTTCGCCACCATAAGCCTCGTGCAAGCGCTCGAGGAACGGGGCAGTGAACTGGCATGTGGGGCAGCTCACTTTGAAGAACGCAGCCACGACCGGGCCTTTTTTCAGCGCGTCCGCGAGGCCTGATTTCTTTCCGTCCGAATCTTGCAGCGCAAAAGCCGGAGCCTTGGCGCCGGCTGGTAATGCCGCCATCTTGCCTCCTCCCAATAATTCATGAATGCGCCGCTTCAGGCTCACGAGTCAATTCTATCTCTGAAGTATTGGATGCGTTCATGCGTGTGCGGATTCAGGCGCGAACGCGGCAACGACGAGTCGGCGCCGCTGCAGCTAATGAATGTTGCGGGTCTTCTTGCCGACGTAATCCATCAGCAGGTACTGGCCGAGGGTGTACGGCGTGGTGAAGTATGCCTTGCCGCGGCAAAGCTCGGTGACTTTCTGCACGAAGTGCACCAGGCTATAATCGCTGGATAGCATAAAAGTATTGATCAAGATTCCGGCGCGCTTGCACTTGGCGACTTCTTCGAGCGTTTGCGTGACCACCAGCGGATCGAGCCCAAAGGCATTTTTGTAGATGCGCCCGTCTTCCAGCGTCAGCGCGGAAGGCTTGCCGTCGGTAATCATCACAATCTGGCGCATATCTTTTTTCTGGCGCGACAAAATACGCTGCGCCAGGCGCAGGCCTTCGCGCGTATTCGTGTAGTAAGGACCCACCTGCACACGCGCCAGTTTGCCGAGCGGAATTTCCTCGGCGCTGTCGTGAAACAGAACGCAATGCAACGAATCTCCCGGATACTGCGTGCGAATCAGATGCGAGAGCGCCAGCGCCACGCGTTTCGCCGGCGTGAAGCGATCCTCGCCGTAGAGAATCATGCTATGGCTGCAATCCAGCATCAGCACCGTGGCGCACGAGCTTTGATATTCGCACTGGTGCACCATCAGGTCGGGATAATCCAGCTCGATGGGAATCTGTGTGCCGTTGCGCTGCACCGCGTTGAAAAGCGTGCCGCTGATGTCCATGTTCAGCGTGTCGCCGAATTCGTATAGTTTCGAAGTGCCTCCGGATTCGACTCCGGTGGCGAGGTCGCGCGTATCGTGGCGGCCGAAACTGCTCTTGCCGAGCGACGCGAGCAAATCTTTCAGCGTCTTGAATCCCAGAAAATCGAGCGCCTTGTCCGTGATTTCGAAGCGCGCTTCCACGTTAGGTTGTGCTTGCCCCGCTTGACCGCCGGGAGTTTGCGAGGGAGGCGGCGTGATCTGTGCCGGCTGATTGGGGCGCGAGATGAAACCCTCTTCCTCCATGCGCTGAATAATCTGCTCGATTACGTCGCTGAGCTCGGGATTTTCGGAGAGATTGGGATTATTCAGCATCTGCTCCATCAATTCGGGCGGGAGCAACTCGCCTTCCTGCAGTGCGCGCAGGATGGCTTCGCGCAGCTCTTCCATCATTTTCTCGCGCGAACGCTCGGGATCCATTTCGTAGATGCCGAATTGCGATTCGTAGCCGCTTTGCAGGAAAAAGTCGGAGAGGCGGCTCATCAGCTCCTGAAGGTCAATATCTTCAGCGGCGTCGGGCGCGTATTTCGAATATTTCGTGTATTTCATTTATTTGCCAGTAGCTCGGGCAACTGCGACGTACTCGACCGGTCGCGTCTAGTTAAATTGACGTCGCGGCATGCGGCCGGACGGTTCGCGAGGATCGCGCGGCTCAGGCGTCTTGCGCGTGTCGGCGAAATAACCGCGCTCTTCGCTGCGATTAATGCGCTTGTGCGCCCAAAGTCCCTCGAGGATGAATTCCGCTGCGCTGGTGACGATAGCGGCGTCGTCCTTCTGACTGACTTCCAAAACGCTCAAGTTGTCGAACAGCCCTTGGATTTTTTTCAGCTCCGCCAAAACCTCAGAACTGGAAGCGTTCGCCGGAAGTTTCAGCTCGCCGCCCAATTCGAACCACTGAATCACCGGCTGCATATTCGCGCCCGTGAAATATTGCGTGAAGGTCTTGCCGACGGCAGCGCGAATCAGTTCACGCGCGATATTCTCCGCGCCGCGCAGCTCGCCTTCATATTCCAGCTCGAACTTTCCGGTCATGGATGGTATCGCGGCGTATACGTCGGCGACGCGTGCGACGATTGCTGAATCGCGGCTACGCACTGCGCGCTGCTCGGCGCTGCTGAGCACATTTTCCAGCGTGCTGATGGGCAGGCGCTGGCTAACGCCAGAACGGCGATCCACGCGTTTGTCCTCGCGCGCCTGAAAGGCGACTTCTTCCACAATTTCGCGAATATATTGCGGCATTTCCACGCGCTTGGTCTGCGGGCGCTTGGTCCACGATTCCTGCGAAGTAATGGACATGCCTTCGGCAACCGTCGCGGGATAGTGCGTGCGAATTTCCGAGCCGATGCGGTCCTTGAGCGGCGTGATAATTTTTCCGCGCGCGGTGTAATCTTCCGGGTTGGCGGTGAAGACGAGCAGCACATCCAGCGCCATGCGCACCGGATAGCCCTTAATCTGGATGTCGCCTTCCTGCATGATGTTGAACAAACCGACCTGAATCTTTCCAGACAAATCCGGCAGCTCGTTGATGCCGAAAATACCGCGATTGGCGCGCGGCAGTAGACCGTAGTGAATTGTCAGCTCGTCGGAAAGATTGCGGCCGCTGCGCGCGGCTTTGATGGGGTCCACGTCGCCGATCATGTCCGCTATGGTGACGTCGGGCGTCGCAAGTTTCTCGACGTAGCGATCATTGCGCGCCAGCCAGGCAATCGGCGTGGCATCGCCTTCAGCAGCAATGCGTTCGCGGCAGGCGCGGCAAATGGGTTTGTAGGGATTATCGTGAATTTCGCAGCCCGCGATCACCGGGACCTGCGCATCCATGAATCCCACCAAGCCTCGCAGGATGCGCGATTTCGCCTGTCCGCGCAGTCCGAGCAAAATAAAATGATGGCGTGAGAGAATGGCGTTGACGATCTGCGGCAGAACGGTGTCGTCGTAGCCGTGCACACCGGGAAAAAGCTCGTCGCCCCTCTCCAGTTTGCACAGCAGATTTTCGCGCAATTCCTGACGCACGCTGCGCTGCGCAACTCTTTCTTCGGACCACTGACTGCGGCGAAGCTCACCGAGGGTTTTCGGCAGTGAATTCATGAGGCCCCACTTAGGTATGAAAGCCGCGGCGCCCGGCAGCATGAGCGTCTCGAGACCATTATAGAGGAAGCGGGGCTGCGGGGATACTTTCCTTTCAATGGGTAAATTCAGGCTAATTCAGGTGACGCCCGTTGCCGGCGGCGCTGCGGCGCGCATGATGCAGTTGGCCGAGGCGGGGAAGCATGTCTTTCAGGCGCTCGAGCAGGAAATTGCATCGGTCAGGCTCGGCGCGGATCTCTAGCAGCGCCTGTTTTTCGACGAGCTCGAGCGGCAGGCGTGCGGCCATCTGAAACGAAAGCGGCCAGGGCGATTCGATGTCCGAAGTTATCCACAGCTGGCCGTAGATCAGCGTGTGGCACTCTTGAAACAGGCCGAGGAGTGTGCCTTCTTCCTGATGTTGGGCGGAGTGGCGCGCGGGTTCGTCCGCGTCTGCCAGAAATTCCACGAGCGCTTCGTGATAATCCTTCTCATGCAACAGATTCAGCGCGCGAAATACGGTGCGACCCTGCGTGAGAATGTCCATGCGGCCATCGTCGTAATCTTTCAGTTTTTGCGTGATGGCGGCGGTGCAGCCGACCGTGGCGACGCCTTTCTCACCCGCGAGGATTACGCCGAATTCGCGATTGTGCGCGATGCAGTGATTGATCATGAGCTTGTAGCGCGGCTCGAAAATGTGGAGTGGGAGCGTCGCGCCGGGGTAGAGGACGACGTTCAGGGGAAACAGCGGAATGCGGGAGTCGGTCATGATTTTCTCGTGCGTGCCATGGCGAAAACGGTAATACGAGCTGAATTTATCGCAGCAGCGCCAGCGCCGCTTGCATTTCGTCGCGCGCGTGCATGTCGCCGGCATTTTGCGCAACGAGAATTCCATCCGATAGTAATTTGCGCGCCTGTTCGAGCTGCCCGATGCGCGAAAGATGCTGGCCAAATTGGAAATAGCCCGCGACGTATTTCGGGTTGGCTTCCAGCAGCTTCTGGAAATGGGCGGTGGCGGCGTCGTTGTCACCGAGCTTCATGCATTCCAGCGCGAGGCCGTAGCGCGCGAAGGCGTCCATGGGTTTTTCGGCGACAAATTGCTCAAGAACTTCGCGACGCGACTTCTGTGTTTGGGTCATGGGTTGAAAACGCGTATTATAGCGGGCTTGAGCGTGCCCGCCAAGTGCGCACATTTTGCGGCGAAGTTGCGCCGAACGGATGGATCGAACGAGGCGAATGACCAAGACCACGAAGAATCTTAAGCAAACCCCGGCCAAAAATGCAGCTGCGACAGTTAAGTTGGATGCGCCGCTCCCGCCAGGAAAACCCGTCAGCGCGTCGGTTTCGGAGATCGTCGAGATCGTGCTCCCGAACGACGCGAATTTGCTCGGCAATATGCTAGGCGGGCGCGTGATGCACCTGATTGATATTGCCGGCGCGCTGGCCGCGAATCGTCATTCGAATAGTCACGTGGTGACTGCGTCGGTTGACTACTTGGATTTTCGGTTTCCGATTCACGTGGGCGAGTGGATCGTGCTGAAGTCCAGTGTCAATCGCGTGTTCCACACTTCGATGGAAGTGGGTGTGAAAGTGTTCGCGGAGAATATTCTTACCGGCGAACGCCGGCACACCAGCACGGCGTATGTCACGTTCGTTGCGCTGGATACGAATCAGCAGCCGCGCACGGTGCCGCCCCTGATTCTGAAAACAGATGACGAGCGGCGGCGCTATCGCGAGGCAGGGGAGCGGCGCCGCATGCGGCTGGCGATGCGGCACAAGATGCCACCGTCGGATGAGTAGGGTTTGGGGCTGAAGATGTTGCGTAGGTGATCAGGCGATCTGCAGGTAGTTGCGGAGAGCGTCAGCGGTTTGAAATCCGTTCTCTACGCATTTTCCCACGGCCGGACCTTCCAGGTAATTTCCCGCGAAGAATAATCCCGGTGAAGCGCGCTCGGCGTCGCGAATCGCTTCGACGATGTGGCCGTGGCCTAGATTGTACTGCGGCAGAGCGCGCTCATATTTCCATACGGCGACTTCCACTGGCGGCCCGGTGATTCCGAGAATGCGGGAATTTTCGTCCGCGACGATTGCCGCGATACTTTCCTCGTGCAGTTGAATGATTTCCGGGTCCGTGGCGCCGCCGATAAAACTGGTGATCGTCACGCTGCCTTCGCGCGCACGTCCGGGGAAGAGCGATGAATTCCACACCGTGCCGAGAGTGCGCACTTTTTCGCCGCGCGGAACCAGAAAGCCGAAGCCTTCGAGCAGGTCGCCAACTTGCTGGCGATAGTAGGTGGACGCTACGACGGCGACCGGGGCGTACGCGATGCCCGAAAGAGTTTGCGCCAGGCGCGGGGAGAAAGCTTCGAGCATGTGCGCCGCTGCATACGCGGGGGTGGCGATTACCACGGCATTGGCGCGCACCGCCCGCTCCCGACCGTTGTGCATGATGCGAATTTCGCAGGCGGGGCCGATGCCGCTGTCCGCCAGCCGAGCGGCGTCCGCAAACTCAACTGACAAAGCGCGAGCTTCATACTGCAGCGCGTCGCCAAGTTTCGCGGCCATCGCGCGCGGAAGAGTTGCCACTCCGTGGGTGAACGAACAGAGCGGCGGCGCGCCCGCACGCTTTTCTTTTGGTGGACGCGATTTCACGGCGCCGCGCAGGATGCTGCCGTACTGGCGCTCCCATTCGTCGAGAGTGGGGAACGCAGCCTTAAGGCTCAATTTCTCCGGGTCGCCGGCATACACGCCGGAAACGAAAGGCGCGACGAGATATTCCAGAATTTCATGCCCGAATTTGCGGCGGACGAATGCCGCGACCGATTCTTCCTCGGTCGGGGGCTGTGATTTCTTGAATAGCTCGGAGGCGATTTTCCAGCGGGAAACTGGATTGAGCAGAGTGGAAGCCAGCAGCGCCTGCGGCGACATGGGAATTTTCCGCAACCGGCCATGCAGCAGGACGTAACGTGGGGCGCGCGGGTCGGCCTTTTGCAGTTGCGCTTCGAGACCCAGTTCGCGGATCAGATCGAGCAGCGCAGGCGTGCCTTGAAAGCTCTGCGGCCCAGCTTCGAAAAGCAGCCCATCTTTCTCGACGGAATCGATCATCCCACCGACGGCGGAGTTCGATTCGAAGACCGCGACATCCAGACCCAGCTGTTCGAGGCGATACGCGCAGGCCAATCCGGAAATTCCAGCGCCGATCACCGCCACTTTCAAAGGATTGTTCATGAGCGCTGTACTTCAGAGCGTCTTCGAGAAAAGCGGCCGGTGATCCATCTGCTGTTCGTGCAGATAACGGTCGAAGGCCATGGCGACATTGCGAATGAAAATGCGCCCGAGCGGCGTGACGCGAATTTCCGCGGAATCGAGGACCACGAGTCCTTCGTCGCGGGCTTCTTGCAGGCGCTGCAGTTCCGGCGCAAAATATTCATCGAAACTAATCGAAAATTCCTGCTCGATTTCGTGTTTCGGGATCACGGTGTGGCAGAGCAAGCGGCCGATCACGGCACGGCGCAGCAGGTCGTCTTGCGAAAGACGATAGCCGCGCATCGTCGCAATGCCTCGCGTGCCAATTGTTTCCTGGTAAGCCGGAACTTCACGGCGATTCTGCGCGTAGGCAGCGCCAATCGAGCTGATCGCACTGACGCCCATGCCGTAGAGGTCCGCGCCCGCCTTCGTGGTGTAGCCCTGAAAATTGCGGTGCAGCGTGCGGTTTTTTTGCGCGACGGCCAGTTCATCGCCGGGCCGCGAGAAATGGTCCATGCCAATATAAAGGTAGCCGGCGCCAAGAAACCGTTCCAGGCCGACGCGGAAAATGCGGAATTTTTCCATTCCCTCGGGCAGACGCTCCGCGAAGGAGCCTTGCTGCTTTTTCAGCCACGGAACGTGCGCGTAGCTGAACATGGCCACGCGATCGGGTACGAGCGTCAGAGTTTTGTCAATCGTGTCCTTGAAACTTTCCGCCGTTTGGTAGGGCAGGCCGTAGATCAAGTCCACGTTGAGGCTCTCGAAGCCGAGTTCGCGCGCGGCGACGATCAAATCGCGCGTCATTTCGTAAGGTTGCACGCGGTGAATTGTTTCCTGCACCTTCGGCTGGAAATCCTGAATGCCCATGCTCAGGCGATTGAAGCCCAGGCGGCGCAGCGATTCCAGATGCGCGCGATTGGTGACGCGCGGATCAATCTCGATGCCGATTTCGGCGTCTGGCGCGAACGAAAAACGCTGGCGCGCGTGTCCGAAAAGATCTTCCATCTGCGCGGGCGTCAGATAGGTAGGCGTTCCGCCACCCCAGTGAAATTGAATCACGGAACGATTTGTCGAAACGCGTTGGCTCACATGCTCAATTTCGCGTTTCAAGGCTTCCAGGTAGGGAATCGCGACTTTCTTATCTTTCTGAATAGAAACGTTGCAGGCGCAGAACAGGCAGAGGCTCTCGCAGAAGGGAATGTGCATGTACAAAGATAGCGGCGTGGCCTCTTTTTCCGCGCGCGCGTAAAAACTTTCCAGATCGTCGGCGCCGAAATCATCTCTCCACACGGGCGCGGTGGGATAGCTAGTGTAGCGCGGACCGGGCCGATTATATTTCTCAAGGGTGGCGTCGGTGATTTGGGCTATCTCGAATTGGTCGGTTGGTTGCATTTTAACTTCTGATGCTGCGCGTGCGGCGATTATGCAATTCCGGCGCGTGCCGGAATGCGCGCCGATTTTCCAGCCGCAACAAACGCTTTGGCATTCTCCACCGGCGTCGTGGGCAGAATTCCGTGGCCGAGATTCAGGATGTGCCCTAGGCCGCCGGTTTTTTCCACCGCGGCTTGCGCAGCCTCGCGCACGGCTTTTTCGGAGCCTAATAGAATGTTCGGGTCCACGTTGCCCTGCAGCGCCACTTTGCGTCCAAGCTTCTGGCGCGCTTCCGCCAAATCGGTGCGCCAATCCACGCTGATCACGTCCGCGCCAGAGCCCGGCAGGCTTTCCAGCAAGTGCGCCGAGCCTTTAGCGAACAATATCTTCGGCACTTCCGGATGGCCGAGCAAATCGTACACCATTTTCGTTGCGGGCAGCTCAAACGCATCGTACTCGGCGCGCGAAAGTTCTCCCGCCCAGGTATCGAAAAGCTGAATCACAGCGGCGCCGGCGGCAATCTGCATTTTCAGATATTGTGCTGTGGCGCGCGCGATGCGTTCGAGCAACTCGCGCACCATCTGCGGCTCGCTGTACAGCATCTCCTTGGCGCGTGAAATGTCGCCGCGCGTTTGCCCCTCAATCATGTAGCAAGCCAACGTCCAAGGCGCCGCGGCAAATCCGATCACCGGCGCGCCCGGCCCCGCTTCCTGGCATATCGCGCGAATCGCGTCGCCGACAAATCCCGTTTCGTGTGAAGGATCAAAATCGCGCAAGCGCCGCACCGCCGCTAAATCGCGCACCGGATTCGAAAGTACCGGCCCTGAATCGGGCACATCCAACGGCAGCCCCATAGCCTCAGCGACGATCAAAATATCGGAAAAAACGATGACCGCGTCCACGCCAATAATCCTAAAGGGTTGCAGCGAAACTTCCGCGGCAATTTCCGGCGTTTTGCAAATCTGCAAAAACGTATGATTTTTGCGCACGGCCTGATATTCCGGCAGGTAGCGTCCGGCCTGCCGCATAATCCACACCGGAACGCGGTCCACCGGCTCAAATCGGCACGCGCGCAAAAACAGTTCCTTGCGGTTTTCCACAGGAGTCATAGTTTCCATGCAATGATAGCAGAAGGAATTCGGGGCCGCACGCTAGGGCGCTAATACGCTGGCACAGCGGCCATAGGGGCCGAGCGTTCAACGCCGAGGTGATTTCGGCGTTATAATTAACGGGCAGGCTTGGGAGTTTCATCGTTTCATGCCAAACCATCTGGGCTATTTGAGCCTGGCACTCTACGTGGCGAGCTTTATCTGCTACGCCCGAAATTTGTCCGCGCCCAATATTTGGGTGGGCCGTGTGGCGTCGTTGCTGCTGGCCGGCGGAATCTTCATCCAATATTTATCTTTGTACCAGCGATCTCTCGCGCTGCACACAGTGCCTTACGATGATTTGTACGGCTCGATGTCGCTGTTTGCGTGGCTGCTCGGCATCACTTATCTAGGCCTTGAGCTGTTTCATCGGCAGCGCTCGGTGGGCGCATTCGTCACGTTGCTGCTGGTCTGCTGGATCACTCTACTCGGATTGCTCACGCCGCGTTCGTTGCCCGTGCCATCCGTCCCGCGCGGGCCCATCTTCGCATTTCATGTGACGCTGAACACGTGGGCATACGCGGCTTTCGCGCTATCGTTTGTGCTCAGCGTGATTTACCTGGTGCAGGACCGCGTACTGCGTTCGCGGCGGCTCAGCGTTGCGTTCTGGCGATTTCCTGCGCTGGACGTGCTGGAACGCATGGCGCGCAGCAGCGTATACGTTGGTTTGGTGGCGCTGATTTTCGGCGTCGCGATGGGATTGATTTGGGAGCACCGCCTGCGCGGCAGCTATTCGTTCGGCGATCCCAAAGTAATCGTGACGCTGGCGATTCTGGCAGTGTACGCGGCGTACCTGCTGCTTTCGCGCAACGCAAATTGGCGCGGCGCGCGCGCGGCGTTGCTGTGCGCGATGAATTTTCTGATCGTGCTCTTCAGCTACACGTTTGTAAATTTGTATCTCACGAAGTTTCACCGGTTCCTCTGATGCCCACGGCAACCAACCCGAACCGTGCCGGCGCCGTACGCATTCAAGTGGCGCTGATTGGCTGCAATCATCGCACCGCGCCTGTCGAGCTGCGAGAGCGGATTGCGTTTACTTCGCAGCAGGCTTTGCAGGCTGCTGACGAGTTGAAGGAACGCGGAATTCTGGAAGAGGCTGTAGTCGTTTCGACGTGCAATCGCAGCGAACTGTACGGCGTGCCGGGGGATTTCGCACCGTCCACCGCCGAAGCGATGGAAGAGTATTTCACATCGTTCCACAAAATTCCGTATGACCAATTGAAGGGCCGTTTTTATCGCTGGGCCGGGCCGGATGCGGTGCGCCATTTGTTTCGCGTCGCTGCGGGGCTGGATTCCATGCTGCTGGGCGAAGCGGAGATTCTCGGCCAGCTGCGGACGGCTTACAATCAGGCGCTCGATCACGGCGCCACCGGTCCGGTGCTCAATCGCATTTTTCAGGGCGCGCTAGAAGTGGGCAAGCGCGTGCGCAGCGAGACGGAAGTGGGCGCGCGGCCAATGTCCGTGGCACTGGCCGGAGTGAAACTTGCCGAGCGCGTGTTCGGCAACCTAAAAGGCCATTCGGCATTGATTTTAGGCGCGGGCGCCGTAGCAGAGCAAGTTGTGGAGCACATGCGCAATCGCGGAATCGGAAATTTGCGTGTGATTAATCGCTCGTTCGACCGCGCGGCCGAGCTCGCGCAGCGCGTCGGCGGTGAGGCCGTAGCGTGGGAATCGCTCGAAGAAGTGCTCGGCGTGCCCGATATTATTGTGACGTCGGTAAGCGCGACGGGGCCGGTACTGACGCGCGAACTTCTGGAAGGCGCAATCGCCAAGCGCGGCGGAAAGCCCGTTTTCGTAGTCGATCTGGCCGTGCCGCGCAATGTGGCGGAATCCGCCGCGGACCTTTACAATTTGTATCTCTATAATATTGATGACCTGGGCGAAATCGTCGAGCAGAACAAAAAAGCGCGTGAATCCGAAATTCCACGCGCCGAAGCCATCATCGCCGAGCACATCGATAAATTCGAAGCGTGGCGCGGGGCGCTGGAAGCCGGGTCCATCGTGAACGACCTGCGCGAGCAATTTCACCAGCATCGCGAAATGATCATTCGCGAGAAGCTTAAGGAAATGGATGACGTGACGCCGCAGGAGCGCGACCGCATCGCGCGCATCACCGAAGAATTGATCGAGCGCTTGCTGGAAGAGCCCCAGCAGAGATTGCAGCATGGCCGCGGAATGCGCGGGCGGTTGGCGGGGCTGGAAGCCATACGCCACTTGTTTGGGCTTGAGGATCACAAAAAGTGAAGCCGCTGCGCATCGGTACGCGCGGCAGCGCGCTGGCTCTGTGGCAAGCGAATCAATTTCGCGATGCGCTGAAGAAAATCTGCGGCCTGGACTCCGAGATCGTCGTGATTAAAACGTCCGGCGATCAAAGTGTTGCGCTATCCGCGCAACAAATCGGCGTGATCGGCATCTTTACTAAAGAGCTGGAAGATTCGCTGCTCGATGGGCGCGCGGATCTGGCCGTGCACAGCATGAAGGATGTGCCGACGGAGTTTTCGGCTCATTGCCGAATCGCTACAGTTTTCAAACGCGAGGATCCGCGCGACGCGCTGGTATCATTTCGTCGCGAGACGCTGGACCAATTGCCACGCGGTGCGAAGATTGGCACCAGCAGCTTGCGGCGCGGATCGCAATTGCGTTCGCACCGGCCGGATTTTCAGATCACGGAGCTGCGCGGCAACGTGGACACGCGGCTGCGCAAAGTTGCGGCGGGCGAATATGACGCAATCGTGCTGGCCAAGGCGGGGATTGACCGCCTGGGGCAATCATCGCGAATCACCGAAGTGCTTTCTCCGGAGACAATACTGCCGGCCGTGGGGCAGGGCGCGCTGGGCGTGGAATTCTGCGAGCCGCGCCGCGAGGAATTCAAGGTTTTGGATCTGCTGATGGATCAGGATACGATGCGTGCGGTGAAGGCGGAGCGTGCGCTGCTTGCCGAGGTTCAGGGCGGCTGCCGGCTGCCGCTTGGCGCGTGGGCGCGTGTTGAAAATGGTGCGATGATTCTAGACGCCCGCGTGCTGTCTGAAGATGGCGCGGAATGTATTCGCGGGCGCGCCGAAAAAGTTTGCAACTCCGCGGCTGACGCGGAGAATCTGGGCCGCACAGTCGCGGCGGAAATGCTGGCAGCCGGCGCCGACCGACTGCTGCGCATGGTGGGAAAGTCCGTTGGCCAAGCCTGAAAAATCGTTTAGTAGCGACAAAAACGCCGGCGAAACCCTCGCTGGCAAGCGCATCGTGGTGACACGCGCGGCGGACCAGGCACAGGAGCTCGCCGACGCGCTGGAAAATCTGGGCGCCGAAGTGCTGCTGATGCCGACGGTAAGTTTTGCGCCGCCGGAAGATTCCACCGAGCTGGACGCGGCGATGAAAAACAAAAAGGATTTCGACTGGGTTCTTTTCACCAGTCAGAATGCGGTCCGCTTTGTTTTCCTGCGCGCCTGTGAGTTGTCCCACGTCCAGCCTGTGCAGGCGCTGCGGCCTAAGATCGCGGCGGTGGGAGTGGCCACGGCGCAGGCGGCGCGGAATCTGGATTTGCGCGTGGATTTCGTCGCGCAAACGCAAACGGGAGAATCGCTCGCGGCGGAACTGCGCGACCAGCTGGTTGGCAAGCGCGTGCTATTGCCGCGCAGCGATCGCGTGGATGATCGTTTGCCCGATGCGTTGCGCGAAGCTGGCGCGCAAGTGAAGGAAGTGGTGGCGTATCGTACGCTGCGGCCGGAGTCGCTCGATCCGGAGATTCTGGGCGCGCTGCGGAAGGCGGAAATCGCAGCGGTTGTTTTCGCGAGTTCTTCCGCCTACCACAATTTGGCTGCGTTCATTCCGGCGGCGGAATTGGCCGCACTTTCTGAACGCGTGCAATTTGCGACGATCGGCTCCACCACCACGCGCACGTTGCGCGAAGCGGGTGCGCGCGTGGCGATCGAAGCGAACGATTCGTCTTCAGCTGGCTTGGCGGACGCCATCGCGAAATATTACCAGCGCCAGAAATAATCAAGAGGAGCGCATGACGTTTCCTATTCACCGGCCGCGGCGTTTGCGGCGCAACGAAGCTTTGCGCGGATTCGTGCGCGAAACGCGGCTAAGTGCGTGCGGGATGGTGTATCCGATGTTCGCGTGCCCCGGAACGAACGTGCGCAAGGAAGTCAGTTCGATGCCGGGCATTTATCAACAATCGGTGGATCAAATTGTGGAGGAATGCCGCGAGGTCGCTGGCCTGGGAATTCCCGCCGTGATTTTGTTTGGCCTGCCCGAACGTAAAGACATGCTGGGCAGCGAATCCGCCGACGCGCACGGCGCCGTGCAGCGCGCTATTGAAGCGATTCGTGAGGCCAAACTGAATTTGTTGGTGATTGCGGATGTATGCCTCTGTGAGTACACCAGCCACGGCCATTGCGGTGTCACGGAAGATGGCGAAGTGCTGAACGATCCGACCCTGGTGCTGCTTGCGGATGCGGCGCTTTCGCACGCGCGCGCGGGAGCGGATCTCGTAGCGCCCTCCGACATGATGGATGGGCGTGTGGCGGCGATCCGGAAGCGCCTGGACGAGAACAATTTCGAGGACGTGGCGATACTTTCGTACGCGGCGAAATATTGTTCCAGCTTTTACGGGCCGTTCCGCGAGGCGGCGCAATCTTCGCCGCAATCGGGAGACCGCCGCAGCTACCAGATGGATCCGGCGAACGCTCGTGAGGCGTTGCGCGAAGTGGCGCTGGATTTGGAAGAAGGCGCGGATATCATAATGGTGAAGCCGGCGCTGCCTTATCTGGATGTGGTGCAACGTGTGCGCGAGCGTTTCGATGTGCCGGTGGGCGCTTACAACGTGAGCGGCGAATACTCGATGGTGAAAGCGGCGGCGCGCAATGGCTGGATTGACGAAAAGCGCGTGGTCCTGGAAATTCTCACGGGGATTCAGCGCGCGGGCGCGGACATAATTTTGACTTATCACGCAAAGGATGCAGCGCGGTGGCTGAAGACTTCCTGACGTGACCACGCAACAAGAATGCCACGGGAGAATATGGCGAGCGAGACCGTAAAGAGCGCGAAAGAGAAAGCGGCCGGCGGCGGCTTGGCAACAAAGGCCAACCCCAACGCACGCCCACGTTCCACGGAGATTTTCGAGCGCGGCAAGAAGACGCTGGTCGGCGGCGTGGATAGTCCTGTGCGCGCATTTCGCGCCGTGGGCGGCACGCCGCTGGTGATTGATCACGCGCTGGGCACACGCCTTTACGACGTGGATGGCCGAGAATATCTGGATTACGTCTGCTCGTGGGGCGCGCTGATTCTGGGGCACGCGCATCCGGACGTGGTGGCTGCGGTTTCTGGTCAAGCCGGACGTGGCACCAGCTATGGCATGACTTCGCCGCTGGAAATTGAGCTAGGCGAAAACATCACGCGCGCGATTCCGTCGGTGGAGATGGTGCGCTTTGTAAGTTCCGGAACCGAAGCGGCGATGTCCGCCGTGCGCCTGGCGCGCGCATTCACGGAACGCGATCTGGTGATCAAGTTCGAGGGCTGTTATCACGGCCACTCGGACGGATTTCTTTCCGAAGCTGGCTCGGGACTTGCGACTCTGGGGATTGCCGCGTGTCCGGGAGTGCCGGAAACTTTCGCGCGGCTCACATTGAACACGCCTTACAACGATCTCGCCGGAGTGGAAAAATTGTTCCGCGAACACGCCGGGAAAATCGCCGCCATCATCGTGGAGCCAGTGGCTGCGAATATGGGAGTAGTCGAGCCCGCGCCCGGTTTTCTACAAGGCCTGCGCGAAATCACCAAGAGGGAAGGTGCGCAGCTGATTTTCGACGAAGTGATCACCGGATTCCGCATGGCGTATGGCGGCGCGCAAAGCGTGTACAAGATCGATCCCGATCTTACGGTGATGGGAAAAATCATCGGCGGCGGTTTGCCCGTCGCAGCTTACGGGGGCAAGCGCAACATCATGGAACGAGTCGCGCCGCTGGGCCCGGTCTATCAGGCCGGCACACTTTCTGGCAATCCGCTGGCGATGCGCGCCGGCCTCGCGACTCTGCCGAAGCTCGAAGCGCCGAAATTTTATGAAGATGTGAATCGCAGAACGCAGCAGCTGGCCCAAGGCTTACGCAACGCGTTGCGGCAAGCGAAAATCCCAGGCCAGGTGAACGTCGCAGGTTCGCTGCTGACGCTGTTCTTCTGCGAGCAACCAGTCCGCAACTACGACGACGCCAAAAAGTCCGACACCGCAAAGTTCGGCCTGTTTTTCCAGGCAATGCTTGAGCGCGGAATTTTCCTGCCGCCCTCGCAATACGAAGCCCTGTTCGTTTCCGCCGCGCACTCCGACCCAGACATTGACCGCACAATCGCCGCAGCCCGCGAAAGCCTGGCGTCGCTCTAGCCGACCTCGCCAAGCCCGCTCCCTCCCAATTCCCCAGCCCCGCCGCGCAGGCAAAAGCGAAACTCCCGCGAACCGCACGCCCGTAGGTCCAAGCGATACCATAGGTTAGAACGGTAACGGCAGTACTGGTAGAGGGAAAGGGATTTCCTTTCCGCGCCCGCAAAACAATGGCCGATCCACGTCACTTCTGGCGTAACAAGCTGCAATTAAAGCAGATAACCCGCCGTCCCAGGTTGGTCCCGCCCGTGCAGTCCTCTATCGCGCTAGGCGATTACAGGAGACCCCCTCCATGGTTTTGGCCGTCGCAGCGCTTTTGTTCCAGTTTCAATCCTTTGCACCGCCGGCTCAAGCGGTTGGCGCACAGATGCCTGCGATTCACGCAGTGACTCTGAACACTTTCCCGTCTTTCAAGGAGAGCGCACCTTTGAGCACCCACTCCTCCGTCGCGGTTGAAGAAAGCTCCATCAGTTCGAGCAGCGAATCAGCCTTGACTCACATGAACCTGGAAGATGTGCACCTGGTGAACGCGGATTCCAGGAACGAATTCTCCAGCAGCTTAAAAACGGTAGCGTTTGAAACGTCCGGCGATGCGCAGTCGTTTTCCACGGTGCGCATTTCCGAACCGGCCACCAAAGAAACCCGATTCCGGGAAGCTCTGTCGCAGCCTTCGCGCAACCAATGGCTGGCGCTGGCGCTGCTGCAACACGGCGCGGCGGCTTTCGATGCGTATTCAACGCGCCAGGCAGTGGGACACGGCGCCGTAGAAGATAATCCGATGCTGCGACCGTTCGCGGGCTCGGCGGCCATCTACGCGGCGACGCAAGTGGCGCCGCTGCTCTTCGATCTGATGGCGCATCACATGCAACGAAGCGAGTATCCGCTGCTTCGGCGTTTCTGGTGGGTGCCGCAGACGGCGAGCGCCGGCCTCTCGATTTTTTCCGGCTTCCACAATTTGAGTGTCGCCGGTAAACTGTAGTTTCACCGGCTGGCGTTTGGCATCATCACAAAATCTTTTCCTGGCGGGGAAGATCGCAAAAGGGCATCCGGCAAGCTCCCCGGATGCTTTTTTGCTTTTGCGCAGTTGATTTTCAGAATCACGTTCGCTAGCCCGCGCTGGGTTTTGCGGCTGGATGCGTACGCGCGCGCGGAGGCGGAGGAGCCGGCGACGCCATTTGCTTTTCCGTCCATTCCACCGCGCGGCGTGCCGCCTCTACCGCACCGGAAACGTCGGACACAGGCCCGATCGAATCAGTGTTGGCGAAAGCGATGCGGCCGAACGGCTGATTGGCGACGGGAATCACTTTGGTGAAAATTCCCGGCGTCGGCAGGTACATGGGATGCCCGCGGCGATACATGTGCACTTCGACTGGCACGGCGGTGCTGAATTCCGGCTGCAGCTTCTGAAAATCCTGTAGCGCGTGTTCCGCGATTCGCTGGCAGCCGTCCACAGTGAGCAGCCGGTCGCGATGCAATTCCGAAATCGGAGTGTAAAAAGTAAGAATATTATTTTTCTGCACGTAGCCCGGCTGTTTCTGCAGCACCCAATCCGCGACGATGAAATCAGTGAAAGTGTTGCCGGGGCACCATGTGTCGTAGGCGCGATTGTAGATGGGCTTGTCGAAAATCATATTGATCACGGTATAGGG
This sequence comes from uncultured Acidobacteriota bacterium, assembly GCA_963790855.1. GTDB lineage: Bacteria > Acidobacteriota > Terriglobia > Acidiferrales > UBA7541 > Palsa-295. The sequence continues at coordinate 37,440 of CAWBPZ010000009.1, read as the reverse complement.
GCAGTAGCGGAACGACATCATGGCTTCGTGTTGCGCGTCGGGCAGCGATGAAATCAGTCGCGCGGTTATGAATTTCGGCGTGGCCATGATCACGTATTTTGCCGCTACCGTGCGCAGCTGGCCGGCTTGCGTGAAGGTGATGTTTACTTCCGTTTTTTGCGGGTCCACGGAGACGATCGTCGCGTCGTCCACCATCTGCGCGCCATATTTCGGTTGCAGCGTCATCGCCAGCTGGCGAGAGAGGGCGCCGTTGCCTCCGGGCAGCGTGCAGCGTACGTCTTCGTCCCCCATCATGTACTGCAGGTCGTCAGCAGCAACGAAAGCAGAAGTGTCTTCGGATTTTGCGCCCCAATTCGAGAGCCCGTAGGCGTCCCACCATTGCTTGATTTCCGGCGCGTAGCCTTTCAGATAATTGGAGAAGGGCACGCTGTCGAGCTGTCGCACATTCTTCTCCGGATCGAGCGCTTTCATTTCCGCGCGGAATTTCTTAAAGCTATCGCGCACCGCCTCGGCGTAGGGAAGCCGGTCCAATCCGTCGCGCCATATTGCCGGTACCCATTTCCCGGCGACGATTGTGGGATCCGGAGAATTGATCGGCAATTCGACCAGGCCGATTTCACGCGCGAGTTTTTCGCTGGCGGTGTCTTTTTCGTCGAACGCGGAGCCGGTGGCGAATCCCTGGCCCTGATATTCCTCCAGGTATGCGTTGCCGCCCCAGTGCGGTTCTTTCTCCAGCAGCAGAAAATCACGGCCGCGCAGAAAATACGCTGCGCTCAGGCCGCTGACGCCTCCCCCGATGATCACCACGTCGTGATGGGCCGACACCGCGGGCTTATCGAATTGCTGACCGTCGCGCACTTCATGGCAAATTGTGAAATGGTCGCCGTCGAGTCGCGGTTTCGGTGCACCTTCCGCATAGAGCAGCGAATGATTAATCGGACATCCCACGGCAACCGACCCGGCCACCACAAATCTCAGAAAATCCCTGCGTGTTTCGGTCATGCGATTTCTCCTTGGATGGACGCGGGAGCCAGCGGCGCGGCGGATTCGTCGGTGTGCTGCAAGCGGGTTCTCAGGCGGTACCAGAGCAAAATCATGCCGATGGAAAAAACCAGGATCAGTGTTGAAATGGCGTTGATTTCCGGCGTGATGCCGCGGCGCAGGCGCGACCAGATTTCCAGGGGCAACGTATTGTCGCGCCCGATCAGGAAAAAGCTCACGGCGATTTCGTCCAGCGAAAGCGTAAATATGAGCAGGCCTGCAGCGATCAACGATACACGCAGGTTCGGCAGCGTGACCTGCCAGAACGTCTTCCAATGATTCGCGCCCAGGTCGAGCGAAGCTTCTTCCTGCGCGCGTTCGAGTTTCTGCAAACCCGCGAAGATTTCCGTGGTGGCTACCGAAATCAACGCGGTGCCGTGGCCGAGCGTGATTGTTACCAGGCTGAGTTTCATGCCAACCGCGACGAACAACATCAGCAGCGAAAGCCCGGTGATGATGCCCGGAAGAATCAGCGGCAGCAGCACCAAGCGGCGGAAAAACGCTTTGCCCGGGAAGTCTGTGCGATCGAGGGCCAGCGCGGCGGGCAGACCGAGACCTAGCGCGATCGCGACGGCTACCGCGGCGACGATCACGCTATTCAGCACCGCATCCCACAGCGCTGTGTCGGTGAAAAGCTGGCGATACCAGTCGAACGTCCAGTGCGCGGGAGGAAAACCGCCGACACCCGAGCCGTTGAATGAATACACGACGAGAACAATAATAGGAAAATAGAGGAACGCGTAAACGAGAAACGCGTAGGCGCTCAGCAGCGACGGCGCGCGACGGGCCTCGAATCCGCCGCTCATGAAACCGCCAGCCTTTTTTCCACGCGTTCAGTGATAAACAGCAACGTGACGACCAGCAGCATCATGCAGAAAGAGATCGCGGCGCCGAGCGGCCAGTTGTAAGCCGCGCCGAACAAACTCACCACCACGTTTGAAATCATGATGCCGCTGGGGCCGCCGACCAGCAGCGGCGCTAGGAAATCTCCCAGCGTCAAGACGAATGCAAATGTAGCGCCAGCGAGAACTCCCGGCAGCGAAAGCGGCAGAATCACGCGGCGAAATGTGGACCACGGCGAAGAGCCCAGATCGTGCGAAGCCTCCAGCAGATTGCGCGGAATATGTTCGAGCGATGCGTAAATCGGCAGCAGCGTGAACGGCGTATAGATGTGCGTCAAAGTAATGATCACCGCGAATGGGCTGTATAGAAAGAACTCCACGGGTTTGTGCGTGATGTGCAGATATTGCAGAAAGCCGTTCAGCACGCCGTCGCTGCCCAGGATCGTCTTCCAGGCGTAGCCGCGGACCAAGTAGCTCGCCCACAGCGGGATGATCACCAGTTGATAAAGCAGATCTTTGCGCTTGGCCGCGTGGAACGACAAATAGTAGGCGAGCGGATAGCCGAGCAGCAGCGCGAAAACGGTGACCGAAGCTGCGATGCGCATCGAACGGAACAGCACTTGCAGATAAATCGGATTGCGCGCCAGCTGCAGATAATTCTGCAGATTCCAGTTGTGCAGAATCGTTTGCGCGGGCGAGACGGACCAGAAGCTGTAGCAGAAAAGAATCGCGTAGGGAACCAGAAGAAAAACAGTGATCCACAGCAGCGGTGGAATCGTCACGCCGGCTTTATACGCGCGGGAGTACATGGCTACTGAGGCTCCCCCTCGCGCACGCGAACTGCGTCGTTCGCGGTGAATTCGAATTCGTGCTCGCCGCTCAGGATTCCCGGGTTCGGGATGCGTGCGCGAATCGTGTTCGCACCGCCGCAATCAATTTCGATCAGGTCCATCGCGCCGCCGAAAGATTGATTGCGAATGCGTCCACGGAAACGCGCGGTGGCCACGTCCGCGGAGGGGAGCCCCGCGGAATCGCCGGCGGGCCGAATGCATTCCGGCCGCAGCGAGTATGTTGCTTCGCCCGACGCGCCGAACGTATGCCACACGATGCCGCCGGCGCTGGCGATTCCGTCTGTCACCTGGGCGCGCAGCAGGTTGGTTTGCCCGATGAATTGCGCGGCGTAGGCCGTCTCCGGCTCGCCATAAATCGCGCGCGGCGGAGCGACCTGCTCTAGCAGCCCAGCGCGCAACAACGCGACGCGATCGGAAAGCGCCATGGCTTCTTCCTGGTCGTGCGTCACAAATATGAAAGTAATTCCCACTTCGCGCTGCAGCGATTTCAGTTCCACTTGCATCTGGCGGCGGAGGTTGGCGTCCAGCGCGGAGAGTGGCTCATCGAGCAGCAACACGCGCGGGCGATTTACCAGCGCGCGCGCCAACGCCACGCGTTGTTGCTGTCCACCGCTCAGTTTCGCAGGAGCAGACTGCGCGAATTCGTCCATCTTCACCATCGCCAACGCCTTCGTCACGCGTTCCGGGATTTCAGATTTCGCCGTATTTTTCGCGCGCAGACCGTACGCGACGTTTTCGAATACCGAAAGGTGCGGAAAAATCGCGTAGCTCTGAAATACCGTGTTCACTTGACGCCGATGCGCGGGGATTTGATCGAGCCGGTCCGAGCCCATCCAGATTTCGCCGCTGTCCAGGTCTTCGAATCCGGCGATCAGCCGCAGCAAAGTTGTTTTGCCGGAACCGCTTTCGCCGAGGATCGTCAGAAATTCGCCGCTAGCCACATCCAGGCTGATTCCGCGCAGCACCGGACGCTGCCCGAATCGTTTTATCGCCTGACGAATGGAAAGGATCGGCGCGGAAGGCGACGTCGCCATGACACCTGAAGCAGCCGCAATCGGAGCGGCTTTGGTCACTGCGCCGCCTTTATTTCGTTCCAGATTTCGTTGTACTTGTCGCGCCGAGGCACGTTCTGCCAGAAATAAATGCGCGTCATATATTCGTCCACATTGTCCAGGTGCAGCGATTTCTTCTGCGCGTCAGTCATTAGATCGGCTGCATGAGGATTGGCGGGATCGTAGCCGGTCACGTCCGTCACCATCTTCTGCGTTTTCGATTCGATCATGTATTCCAGAAATTCCGTGGCGAGGTCTTTGTGTTCGCTGGCTGTGGTGACCATCAAGTGATCAATCCATCCCGTAGTGTTTTCCTTGGGGATGGTCTCGCCAATCGGAAAGCCCGCCGCGCGTAGCTGATTGGTGGTGAGCGGCCAGCCCATCGCGGCCACGATTTCGTGATTCTGAAATAAATTTGTCAGCTCGCCGCCGGTGGACCAAAACTTGCGGATGTTCGGCTTCAGTTCGATCAGCTTCTTGCGCACATTGTCCAGTTCCGCGTCGCTCAGATTGTAAATGTGATTGGGATCCGGCTTGTCGTAACCCAACACCTGCCCTGCCATGTACATCGTCGAAAGCTCGTCCCACGCGGAAATTTTACCTTGGAGCTTTGGGTCCCACAGCACGGCCCAGCTATCGGGCGGCCTCGTGAAATAGGTCGTATCGTAGAGCAGGGGATTCGGGCCCCACGTAAACGGCACGCCGTACACATTGCCATTCACGCGGACCAGCGGCATGGAGCGCAATCGTTCGGATAGCTGCGTGTACGCCGGAAGTTTCGCAAGATCGAGCGGCGCGGCAAGTCCCGCCGCAGCAATCATCGTCGCGACGTCGCTCGAAGGCGAGATGACGTCGTAGTTGCTCGCGCTGCCGCCGCGTAGCTTCGCGACGAGCTCGTCGCTCGAACCCATATACGAAGCGCTGATTTTGCACTGATGCGATTCTTCGAACGCGCGCAGGTAAGATGGATCCGCATATCCTTCCCACACCAGCAGACTCAGAGCTGGCGTCTTCTTTGAGCAGCCCCCAACCGTTAAGACGACCGCCGCTGCGAAAGCGCCGAGGCCGAGCAACAACATACTGCGCGTGCGTTTGCTGTAGGTCACTGTTGCGCTCCCGCTGGCGCGCTCGAATTGCATCGAATAACCGCGCCGCCGCGATTCAATCTTTAAATGATTCGCCATTGTTTCTTGAATCCGTCGCCGCGAGTGCACATTAAAACGTCGGCGGCGTATTGATCCACAGCACCAAAGTTTCTTTCTTTCCCGGATTTTTCCAGCGATGCGCGTTGTTGCTTTCGAAATAAAAACTGTCGCCTTCTTGCAAAAGCTGCCGTTCGCCATCCGCCAAAGAAATCTCCAGCGCGCCTTTCAAAATGTAAAGAAACTCCTCGCCGTCGTGCGCGTACGATTCGCCGCTGCCCGAAGAAGGTGCCACCCGGAATAAATGCGGCTCCATCAAAGTGTTTCCCCACGCCAGCAGTTCCATGCGCACGCCCGGACCGGCATCGAGCACCTTGCGATCCGCAGGCCGCACTCGTCCGGGATTCGAATTCGAAGGATCAAACAGCGCCAGAATATTCATGCGATAAAAACGCGCAATACGCCGCAAAGTAGCCACAGATGCGGTCATTTGCGTGCGTTCCAAAGCGCTCAAAAATCCCACCGACACGCCCGTGGCGCGCGCCACCTTGGAAAGCGAATAGCCATTGCGCAAACGCATGCGTCGCAACCGCGGGCCAATCGGATCAGCCTTGGGCCGCGCACCCGCCGGAGGCAGCACGCCCTCGCGCTTCAGCAAATGTACGATCGCCGGAGCGTTGAGCCCACGCACGCGACGCAGGTATTGCGCTCGCTTCAGAATGCGCACATCTGCGTGCGTGTACAACCGATAATGACTGCGCGTTCGCTTTGGCGTCACCAATCCCAGAGTTTCCCAGGTGCGCAAAATAGATGGAGACACTCCCACGCTGCGCGCCACGTCGCTGATGCGCAAATACTCCTGTGTGCGCGCAGTCTTCATCGGGCGCCTGTGAGTCCGCGTACTTGCCAAACCAGTTTCCCCTTGACAACCCGCTGGCCTTCTTCTAACGTTCGCGGATTATAGTAAGGTTTTTTCTCAAGCTGCAACCGAAAAACTCAAAGTTAGGCGCCGGGGGCCAGGGGTGGCGTCACCTTTTGCAAAGGAGCGGCGATGAAAACGACGGGCCGGTTAGGGGTGTATCTATTGGCATTGGTGGGGCTGTTCTCTTGCGGTACAGCGTGGGGACAAACGAACGGCTCGGTTCGTGGAGTGGTGAATGACCCATCCGGCGCGGTGGTTCCTGGAGCGACAGTCACGGTAACGCTCAACGGCACGAGTTCGCAGCGGTCGGTAACTTCCGACAAAGACGGCGCGTTCGATATTCCCGAATTGGCCGTCGGAACGTACGAGCTGACCGCCGAGGCTCAGGGCTTCAAAAAGTTCGTCGCCAAAGACGTCGTTATCTCCATCGGCCATGTCAATTTCATCACCGTCACGTTTCAAGTCGGCGCCACGAACGACTCAGTCACGGTCGAAGCCAACACGGTGCAAGTGGAAACCACCAGCACGCAATTAGGCAACGTCATGACGGATCAATCCATTCGTGAACTGCCCCTCAGCACGCGCAACGCTTATCAACTTCTGCAGCTGCAGCCCGGCGTGCAATCGCAGCTCGGCGCAGATCTTTTTTATGGCAGCAGCAATCCCGGAGTGGTTTCGGTGAATGGCGGCCGCGGCCGTTCCAACAACTATATGGTGAACGGAGGCGATGCGAACGATCTGTTCGTCAACGGTCCCGCGATTCAACCTTCGCCAGACGCCATCGAGGAATTCCGCGTGATCACCAACACGTTTGACGCGGAATACGGCCGCAACTCCGGCTCGGTCGTCAACGTCGTCACCAAGTCCGGCACCAACGCATTCCACGGCGACGTTTACGAATTTCTGCGCAACAATGATCTCAACACTCGCGGTTACTTCGACAGCACCGTCGCCGCCTATCATCAGAATCAATTCGGTGGGACTTTCGGCGGCCCGATCAAGAAAGACCGCACGTTCTTCTTTGCTTCCTACGAGGGCAATCGCCAAATTATGGGCGAATCGTCCGGCACGGTGAACCTTCCGACAGCTGACGAAGCCGCCGGAAATTTCGGACCCGGCGGCGGTTTCTCGACTACCAACACCATCAACGACGCAGCATTTGCAGCGCAACTCGCTGCACGCACTACGGGCGGCAGCGGCCAGACTTGCCAGTCGGTAGCCAGCGCTCCGATCGTGGCCGGCGCACATTACAGCGATATCTTCCCGGGTGGCGTGGTTCCCATCCAATGCTTCGATCCCACGGCGCTGGCCGTCTATAACAAGTACGTCGCACCGTTTGGCACCGGCACGCTGACCACGATTCCCAGCCGGCCGGACTACGTGAATCAATTTACCGGCCGCGTGGATCACAAGCTAACCCCCACGCAGCAACTTTCCGTCTACTACTTCTTCAACAACGAGTCCGTCACCGAGCCGTTCGCTCAGTTCCAAGGCGCCGGCACGAATCTTCCCGGTTTTGCCGGCCTCACCTCCACACGCGCTCAGCAATGGAATATCAGCCATACCTGGACTTTAGGTTCCACTGCGGTGAATGAATTCCACTTCGGCTATTTCCGCGAAGGCCAGGGCAGTTTTAACCATCCCGTCAACACACTTGCCAGCGTGCAAGATTCCTGCGGCACCGCGATTGCCCCGACCAATTGTTTCACGAGCCCCGGCAATACCTTACAGGGCATCACCACGAACCTGCCCGGCCATGTGGGCCTGCCGTATATCGGCGTCAGCGGTGGCTTCGAGATCGGAAATAACTGGGAAGGCGAACTCCCGCAGGTGGGCAATTCGTTTCAGTGGACGGACAACTTCACCAAGACGATGGGCGCGCACACAATGAAGTTCGGCGTGGATGTAAGTCGCCACCAGTTCAATCAATTTCTCTACTTCAACGTGAACGGCGAGTTTACGTTTATTGCCAATCCAGACTCCACCGGATCGAACGACGTGGGCTATGGCAACGGCTACGCAGATTACTTCCTTGGGGTTCCCAATACGTATCTCCAAGGCTCCGCGCAAGGTGAGTATGTTCGCAACACGGCGTTCTACCTGTTTGCCCAGGATAGCTGGAAGATCAAATCGAATCTGACGCTTAACTACGGCTTGCGCTGGGAGCTCAACACTCCTTTCTACGACACCGAAAATCGTTTGCAGACATTCCGTCCCGGGCAGAACACTACGCAGTACCCCTGTTGGATTTACACGGCAGGTTCGGAAGGCGCCGGCTACAATCCGGGAGATTGCGGTCCGAACAGCAGCCAGAACTCCACCGCTCCTACGGGCTTGGTTTTTCCCGGCGACACAGGTGTTCCCCAGGGCCTCACCACGACGGATTACAAAGGTTTTGCTCCGCGCATTGGACTCGCCTGGAGTCCTAACAATACCGAAGGTTTTCTCGGCAAGCTATTCGGCGGTCCCGGAAAATCCAGTATTCGCGCGGGCTTCGGCATTTTTTACAATCCAATGGAACAGCTCGTCCTGGAACAGTTCAGCGCTGAGCCCCCCTTCGGCGGTAGCTCTTCTCTGAATGCTCCCAACTTTAATTTGCCGTTCTTGCCGCAATCCAGCGATCCCAATAACGGCCCGTTCTCGCCGAATCCTTTCGCGGGAGTGATCCATCAGACTCCCACCACCCCATGCCCCGATCCAGCCGGCCCCAAGGGCTGCGTGGATTGGGCCTCGTTCCGTCCGATTCTTCTCTTCGGCGAGTTCGATCCTCACCTGAAGACGCAATATGCCGAACAATACAACCTCACTATCGAGCGCCAACTCTCAAAATCCATGGTATTCCGCATTTCTTACGTTGGCACCCAAGCTCACCACCTGCTCGCTACCCACGACGAAAACTACGGGGTTCCCCAGACCTGCCTGCAGCTCAACAACATTCTGGGTCCCAACACATGCGGCCCATTCGGCGCCGATAGCCCGTACTTCATCCCGGCCGGCACCATCATCCCGAACTTTACAGCGGAACCGGGCTTGGCCGGGTACACCGGATGCACCGGACTTTATCTGCCTTACAACGGTCCAGCTGGTCCGACCTGTATTCCGGGCGGCACTAACGTTTCCAGCGTAATCACACCCGGAAGTGACGGCATCAATCTGGTAGGCACACGCAGGTATTCCTCGCCGAATTGTTTGCCGCTGGCGGGATCTCCTGCCGTCAATTCCACGTGCCCGCCCGATGGGGTTCCAGTTTTCAGCAATATTTTCGCCGAAGGCACCATCGCCAATTCCAATTACAACGGTCTGCAGATTTCGCTCGACCGAAGGTTCGATCGCGGCTTCGGATTCCAGGCGTCCTACACTTTCAGCAAAGCAATTGATCAGGGCGCTTCCTTCGAGAACGAGCTGAACCCGATCAATTTTAACGCCACGCGTGGAGATTCGTTGCTCGACGCGAAAAACCGCTTTGTCTTCAGTCCCATCTGGCAACTGCCGATTCCCAAGTTCGAAGGCGTGAAAGGCAAATTCGCAAACGGCTGGCAGGTGTCGGCCATCATCACGTATCAAAGCGGCTTCCCGATTCGCGTGCAGGACGAGAACGACAGCGAGTTGATGACCAGCGCCAATTTTGAATCAGCCAATACGCCGCAGGTGAGCGGAGCAGTACTGTTCAGCAACCCAAAACAGGGGATCTCTAATTATTGCGGCTCCGGTCAGCCCGTCAGTGCCATCTACGTCTCGCAGTGCAATATGAACGATCCTGATCCGGGCCTATTCGGAAACGTCCCGCACGCTTTGTGTTGCGGACCGGCCATCAGCAACACTGATCTAGTGATCGCCAAGAACACGCCCATCAACGAGCGCTGGAACACCGAGTTTCGCGCGGAGTTCTACAACACCTGGAACCATACGCAGTTTGCGAATCCTGACGGGAACTTCAGCGATGGCAGTCCCGCTTCTGGCGGTACGTTCGGTCAGATATTGAACCTCCGCGAAGGCCCGCGGGTCATCCAGTTCGGCTTGAAGTTGTTTTTCTAGACGTTAGGGTGGGCAACGTAAGCGAGGGAGTCCGTCCTGGCGGACCCCTCGCTTTGTTGCGTAGAGACGAGTTGCGGCGCGATGGTGATGCTGCTTTCGAGCAAAGCGCTATAGTAATTGTGGTGGGCAGTCGAACCGCAGGTTGATTCGAACGAGAGGAACGGGCCAGAAATGAAGATTGTTGTCCTGGGAGCGGGATTGATGGGGCGCGCGGTGGTTTACGACTTGAGCGACGCGCGTGAGGTGAAGAGCATCATCGTCGCCGATTTCGATCGCGCGCGTGCGCAGGACGTCGCGCAAAAATTTGGGCGGGGAATTACGCGCGCAGCGTTCGCAGATGTGCGCGCCACTTCGCAGCTGGCGAAGTTGCTGCATCGCTGCGATGTTGTAGTGAATTGCACGCAATACAATTGGAATCTGGACGTAATGCGCGCAGCGCTCGCGGCTCGCGTGAATTATATGGACCTGGGCGGCCTCTACCACATGACGCGCAAGCAATTTGCCCTGGACCGCGACTTCCGCCGCATCGGAAAACTGGCTATTCCCGGCATGGGTGGCGCTCCGGGCATCACCAATGTAATGGCGCGCGCCCTGGCGGAGCCGCTCGATCGCGTGGACGCAATCAAAGTCTATAACGCGGGCGCGGACGAGCAGCGCTACGACAGTCCCGTCGCCTATTCGTTCTCGATTGCCACCATCCTGGACGAGCTGACCATGCCGCCCATTCATTTCGTCGGCGGGCGCTACGTCGAAAAAGAAATGCTCTGCGAGCCGGAAACCGAAACTTTCCCCGCGCCCATCGGCAAAATCGTCCTGCGGCATTCGATTCATTCTGAGCTGGGTACGCTGGCCGAGAGCTTTCGCAACAAAGGCGTGCGCGAGGTATTCTTTAAGATCAATTACGACCCGAAGTTGGTCGGCCTGGTGCGTTCCCTGGTGGATGTGGGCTTCACTGAGCGGGCACCAATCGCCGTGAACGGCACGCAGGTGGAGCCGCGCGCGGTGCTGCTGGCGTTGCTACAGAAAAAAGCTCCGGCAAAGACGCCACTGGACGTGGAAGCTTTGCGCGTCGTCGTCACCGGGCGCGCCGGCAAGCAGCGCGTCGGTGCGGCCATCGAAATGTTTGCGGATCACTCCGCACGGCCGCAATTTTCCGCGGTAGCGCGCGATACCGGCTTTCCCGCCGCCATCGCCGCCGTGATGCAAGGCCGCGGCGAAATTCCCGGCGTGGGCGTGCAGGCGCCGGAAAATGTGGTGCCGCCCGATCCATTTTTCAGTGAACTAAAAAAGCGCGGATTCACTTTCCGCCGCTGGAACGTAGAAAATTAGGTCAGTAGCGGCAAATCTCAGGGCCGTGCGTCGGCCACAGTAACAGCATTTGGAGGCAGTTATGCACGAAGGTCTGCAACAGGAAATTAACATTTACGAAAAGCGCACGCCGCGTTCCAAGGCGGCGCACCACCGAGCGGAAAGCCGCTTGCCACTAGGCGTCGCGAGCAATTATCGCGCCTACGATCCCTATCCTCTTTTTGTCCGCGATGGAAAAGGCGGACACATTCACGACATCGATGGAAATGAATATCTTGATTTCAATCTTTGCTTCGGCGCGCTGATGGCCGGGCATTGCCATCCTGCGGTGGTCAAGGCCGTGCAAGCGAAGCTAGGCTCCGGCACCATGTTCGGCATGCCGCACGACCTGGAATGGGAACTGGCAGAAGAAGTCTGCCAGCGCTTTCCCGTGGAAATGGTGCGTTTCAGCAACAGCGGCACGGAATGCACGATGCACGCGGTGCGTCTTGCGCGCGCCGCCACTGGCCGCGACCGCATTATCAAAATGGAAGGAGGTTATCACGGCTTGCATGATTCCGTCCTCGTTTCTCTGAAGCCCAAGGCCAGCGAGATTGGCGACCCGAATTTCCCCACTTCTGTTCCGGGCGGCTCCGGAATTCCCAAAGCTACCGTGCAAAACACTTTGATCGCGCAGTTCAATGACATTGCTGGCGTCGAGCGCCTCTTTGCCAAGTATCCCGGCGAAATCGCAGCCGTAATCGTTGAGCCGATCATGATGAACGTCGGAATCCTGCTGCCAGCCGACGGCTATCACCAGGCGCTGCGTGAAATCACCAAGAAAAACGGCGCGCTGCTGATTTTCGACGAAGTGAAGACAGGCGCGAAGCTCGCATACGGCGGCGCCTGCGAATATTTCGGCGTCAAGCCGGACATCGTTTGCCTGGCGAAATCCATCGGCGGCGGCTTTTCGCTCGCGGCGTTTGCTTCCACGCGCCAGGTGATGGGCCAGATTTCCGATCACAAAGTCTTTCACGGCGGCACCTACAACACCAATCCCGTCGCCATGGCCGCGGGCCTGGCCACCTTCCGCGAAGTGTTGACGAAGGATGCCTACACGCACGTCACCAAACTCAACAAGAAATTGCTCGATGGCTACAACAAGGAAATCAGCAAGACCGGCCTTAACGCTTACACGATCGGCGCAGGCTCAAACGGCGCACTGATGTTCTTCGACAAGCCCATCCGCAATTATCGCGACTGGCTGAATGCGGACAGCGAATTGTGGCGCCACTACTGGTTCGCCATGGTCAATCGCGGCGTGATGGCCCAGCCGTATTGGTGGGACGAGCAATGGACCATTTCCGTCGCGCATACTGAAGCGGACATCGACCGGCACATCGCGACATTCGCCGAAATCGCACCCGGGCTGGCGAAAGCGCAAAAAGAGCCGCACGTCGCCGCCACCGCCGGCCACTGAGTTTTGCAGGCGCCGAAAGTTTCTAGGCTCGTGCCGCAGTACGGGCGAGGCGCGATAGCTTTCGGCGTGCATTTTTTCATTTGACGAGGAGTCCTTTTGGCCGAGCCGCTTCCAGTCGCTGGGGCAACTGAAACGGTCCATCTGAAGCGTTCGCTCGGCCGTTGGGACCTTGTCGCGCTGTTCGTCGTCGCGGTGTTCAATTTGAACGTCGTTCCGAGCATCGCCGCAAACGGCGGTGTGACGGTTTGGCTTTGGCTGGTCTCGCTAGTGCTGTTTTTCTGGCCGCAGGGAATTGCGGTCATCGAACTGGCGCATCGTTATCCCGGCGAAGGCGGCGTTTATTTGTGGGCCAAGGAAGTCTTTGGCGACTTCCACGGCTTTCTTTCCGGTTGGTGCTATTGGACCAACAACATGATGTACGTGCCGACCGTGATGCTTTATTTCGTGGGGGTTTCGGTGTTCGTGCTCGGGCCCGGCCATCAGGCGCTGGCGGAAAACACTTCGTTCACGGTGATCGCGTCGCTCTTGCTGATGGCGCTGCTGGTGATTCTGAATATCGTGGGCCTCGGCGTCGGAAAATGGATCAACAATCTCGGCGGAATCGGCACAGGAGTCGCCGCCGCGGTGCTGATCGGCCTGGGTCTGATCGTCTTTTCGCGCTTTGGCACCACGGTAACGGCCGCGGATTTCCGCATTCCGGCCAATCCGCGCTTCGTGCTGAATTCTTTCGGTGTGATTTGTTTTGGACTGGTCGGCCTGGAGTTGGCGTCGGTTATGGGCGACGAAATCAAGGACCCGCAGAAAACTTTGCCCGGCGCGGTAGCCTGGGGCGGTGTGCTTTCGGGAGTGATGTACATCGCGACGACCCTCACGCTGCTGATTGCCGTCAGCAAGAGTGACATCAACGTGCTGCAGGGAATCGTGCAGGCCGTCAGCCACATGGCCAGCCGCGTGGGCGCCAATTGGATCGTCGCCCCATTTGCGCTGATGCTGAGCATTTCGATCGCGGGGATTGGGTCTGCGTGGCTCGCGGGTTCGGCGCGCATTCCGTTTGTGGCGGGCCTGGACTCCTACATGCCCAGCTGGTTGGGGAAGACGCATCCGCGTTTCGCGACTCCATACGCTGCGCTGATCGTGCAAGGCGTCGTATCCGGGACTCTGGTGCTCGTGAATTCGTTCGGCTCGGGCGTGCAGGAGACTTTTCAGCGCTTGCTCTCGCTGGCAGTGGTGCTGCAACTGATTCCGTTCCTCTATATGTTCGGCGCGCTGCTGAAAATCGCCGCGAATCCGGCCGAATCGGGCAAGGGGCTGTATAGCAGGACGACGTTGTTCCTGGCGGGCGGCAGCGGTTTGCTGACCACTGTTCTCGGCATTGTGCTCGTGTTTTTCCCGGCGCAGCAGATTAGCTCGCTCTGGTCGTACGAGAAATGGATGTTCGGCGGCACGGCGTTTTTTATCGGCCTCGCCGTATTTTTCTTTTACGTGTACGGCCGGCGCAAAGTGGCTCCGTCCGCCGCGACTGGTATCTAATTTATACTGGCATCAGCAGGGAGGCCCCGTGGCAAGCAAGGCGAAAGCGATTGCAGCGAAGAATTCGAAATCCAAAGCAGCCGCGCACAAATACAAGATGTACATCAACGGTGAATTTGTGGAAGCGCACAGCCGCGGCTATTTCCCTGTTTACAATCCTTCCACGGAAGAAGTCATCGCGGAAGTTCCCGAGGCGGATGAAAAAGACGTGGACCGCGTCGTGGCTGCTGCGAAGGTTGCGTTTGATTCGGGTGCGTGGCCGCAAACCACCGCTCAAGATCGCGGCCGCATCCTGTTCCGCCTCGCGGAACGCATTCGCAAGGAAGCCGCGCACCTGGCTGACATCGAATGCCGCAATTCCGGCAAGCCTATCGTCGAAGCCGAGTACGACATCGCCGACGCCGCCACCTGTTTCGAATATTACGGCGGCATGGCCACCAAGGTTCTGGGTCACGTGAATCCGGTGCCGGACAACGCGCTTAGCCTCTCGCTGCGCGAACCCATCGGCGTCGCCGCGCAAATCATTCCCTGGAATTATCCGCTACTGATGGCCGCATGGAAACTCGCGCCAGCCATCGCCGCCGGCTGCACGTGCGTTCTGAAGCCTGCCGAACAGACTCCACTCACGTCCCTCGAATTCGCTACATATTTCGCAGACGCAGGCTTGCCGCCAGGAGTCGTCAACATTATCACCGGCTTCGGAGAAGGCGCGGGAGCACCACTGGTGAAACATCCGGACGTAAGCAAAGTCGCCTTCACCGGCAGCGGCGCGGTGGGCAAAGCCATCGTAAAAATGGCCGCCGACACCCTAAAACGCGTCACGCTCGAACTCGGCGGAAAATCGCCCAACATATTTTTCGCCGACGCCGATTTCGAAGCCGCGATTGACGGTGCGCTTTTCGGTGTCTTCATCAATCAGGGCGAAGTCTGCTCCGCCGGCAGCCGCATCCTGGTGGAAAAGCCGATCTATTCGAAATTTGTGGACGCGATGGCCGCCAAAGCCAAAAAGATCCGCCTGGGTCCGCCGCTCGAGCGCGAAACGAAAATGGGCCCGCTGGTCAGCAAAGAGCAGTTCGACCGCGTCAGCGCCTATCAGCAAATCGGTAAGAAAGAAGCGAAGCTCGCAGCAGGCGGCGGGCGCCCGTCGTCCATGAAGCACGGCTACTATGTGGAGCCGACAATTTTCTACGACGTGGATAATTCCGCGCGCATCGCCCGCGAAGAAATCTTCGGCCCCGTCGCAACAGTGATCCCGTTCACCAACGAAGCCGACGCCATCAAAATCGCGAACGACACTCCGTACGGCCTCGCTGCCGCCGTCTGGTCGCGCGATATTTTTAAAGCTTTCCGCGTCGTGAAAGCTCTGCGCGCCGGAATCGTCTGGGTGAATCACATGCAGCCCACATATGTCGAAGCTCCCTGGGGCGGCTACAAACAATCCGGTTTTGGCCGCGAGCTCGGCCCCTGGGGCATCGAAGAATATCTCGAGACAAAGCAAGTGCACATCAACCTGAACGAACAACCCATCGGATGGTACTGACATGCCCACAATCCAACTGCGCACCGCGATACCGGGCCCCAAATCTCTCGAACTGATGCGCCGCCGTCAGTCCGCTGTGCCGCGCGGCGTCGCTCATGCAACGCCGATTTTCGCGGCGCGGGCGGAAGGCGCGGTTCTGGAAGACGTGGACGGCAATCGCTTCCTCGATTTCGCCGGCGGCATTGGCGTGCAGAACGCCGGCCATCGTCCGCCGCGCGTGGTCGCTGCTATTCGCGAGCAACTCGACGCTTTCATGCACACCTGCTTCAGCGTCGCGCCGTACGAAAAATATATCGCGCTGGCGGAAAAGCTGAATGCGCTGGTGCCCGGCAATTTCGCAAAGAAAACTATTTTGTTGAATAGCGGCGCCGAAGCTATCGAAAACGCCGTGAAAATCGCGCGCGCTTACACGCATCGTCCGGCCATCGTTTGCTTCGAAGACGCTTTCCACGGCCGCACCATGCTGACGATGTCGCTCACCAGCAAGACGCACCCCTACAAAGCCGGCTTCGAGCCATTTGCCACCGACATTTACCGGATCCCCTACGCTTATTGCTATCGTTGCTCGTATTCGCTGAAATATCCTAGCTGCAATGTTTTTTGCGCCCATCACCTGGAAGACACGTTCAAACGTATGGTGGCCTCTGAAGCAGTCGCGGCCGTCATAGTTGAGCCCGTGCTCGGGGAAGGCGGCTTCGTCGCGCCGCCGCCGGAATTTTTCCCCGTACTGCAGGAAATCTGCAATCGTCACAAAATTCTTTTCATCGCCGACGAAGTACAAACCGGCTTCGGACGTACCGGCGCGATGTTCGCCTCACACCGTTACGGCATCGCGCCCGATATTCTAGTGAGCGCAAAATCCCTTGCCTCCGGCATGCCGCTCGCAGCAGTCACCGGCCGCGCCGAAATCATGGACGCGCCAGGCCTCGGCGGTCTGGGCGGCACCTACGGCGGCAATCCGCTCGCATGCGCAGCGGCGCTGGCTGCGATCGAAACTCTCGAACGCGAAAATCTCTCCGCGCGTGCAGAGGAGCTGGGCGCACGTTTCGAGACGCGTGCCAGAGAATGGAAAAAACGCTGGCCGCTGATCGGCGATGTGCGCGGTCTCGGAGCGATGCGGGCGCTCGAACTCGTGCGTTCTGCTGACCAGCGTGAACCCGCCAAGGAAGAAACCGAGCTGGTGCTGCGGCAGTGTCGCGAACGCGGGCTGATCTTGCTTTCGTCCGGAACTTACGGCAATGTGCTGCGCGTGCTGGTGCCGCTCGTCGTCACCGCGGAGCAGTTCGAAGAGGGCCTGAACGTTTTGGAATCTGCGCTGGCCGCCGTGGCCGAATCGCAAGTGGAAACCATGCCGCGCCACGCATAATTCGAGGACCAATCATGGCCACCGCCACAAAAACGCCAGTGAAGACTTGGGGATTCTATCTCGACGGAAAATGGTTCACCGAAGGCGACCGTTTTGAGGTTCACGCTCCCTACGACCACGCCGTAGTCGGCGCATCGTACAGAGCTACCGCCGCCCACGCCGAAGCGGCCGTGCGCGCGGCGCAACGCGCATTTCAAATCACGCGCAAGATGCCCGGATACGAACGCCAAGCCATTCTCCGCGCCATCTCCGACGGCATCAGCGGGCGCCACGAAGAATTTGCGCAACTGATCGCGCTGGAAGCAGGAAAGCCCATACGTACGGCGCGCGTCGAAGTGGACCGCGCAATTTTCACTTTCGCCGTGGCCGCGGAAGAAGCCACGCGCATCGGCGGCGAGTGGCTGCCTCTCGACTGGCAAGCCTCCACCGCAGGCCGTGCCGGAATTGTGCGCCGTTTCGCGCTCGGTCCGATTCTGGCCATCACGCCGTTTAATTTTCCGCTGAATCTTGTCGCGCACAAAGTCGCTCCGGCAATTGCGGCAGGCTGCACCACAGTGTTAAAGCCCGCTCCGCAGACTCCGCTCACCTCGCTGCTGCTTGCCGAAGTAATCGAGCAAGCCGGGCTCCCAGCCGGCGCTCTAAACGTACTGCCGCTCGCAAATCAAGAAGCCGAAAAGTTAGTTGGCGATGATCGGCTGAAAATGCTCACCTTCACCGGCAGCGTCCCTGTCGGCTGGGCGCTGAAAGGGAAGTCTGGAAAGAAAAAAGTTACACTGGAATTGGGCGGCAATGCCGGAGTGATCGTCCACTCGGATGCTGATATTGACGTCGCGGCGGATCGTTGCGTCGTGGGCGGCTTCTCCTACGCCGGACAGAGCTGCATTTCCGTGCAGCGCATCTATGTGCAGCGTAGCGTGCAGGACCAGTTCCTCGCGCGCCTGCTCGGCGGCGTCAAAAAACTGCACGTCGGCAATCCAGTGGATGAAGCTACAGACGTAGGTCCCATGATCAGCGAAGATGCAGCGCGCCGTGCATCTTCCTGGATTGAAGAAGCCGTCGCCGCGGGCGCAAAGCTGCACGCAGGCGGCGCAACGCGTCAAGGCGCGGTCTTACAACCCACGGTACTCACAAACGTCCGCGGCGAAATGAAAGTCAGTTGCCAGGAAGTCTTTGCGCCGGTCGTGATTGTCGCGCCGTACGACGATTTCGCGGACGCCATTCGCCGCGTGAACGATTCGCCCTTCGGGCTGCAGGCAGGAATCTTCACGCGCGATTCCAAACTATTATTTTCCGCGTTTGAAAATCTGGAAGTAGGCGGCGTCATCGCGGGCGATATGTCCGCCTTCCGGATTGATCACATGCCCTATGGCGGTGTGAAAGATTCGGGAATCGGTCGCGAAGGCCTGCGCTATGCCATCGAAGAGATGACCGAGCCGCGCATACTCGTTCTTAACTTGGGATAGTGCGCGGACCGCAAATTATTTTGCCTTTTCGTCTGCCGCTGTTGGAAACAGCAACGACGCAGCCACCGTCACCGCAAGGATGCCCACAATAACTCCGAGCGAAATTGGTGCTGTAACAGGCACCCAATCGCTCAGCGTCATCTTCGCGCCCACAAACACGAGAATCCCAGCCAATCCCCGATGCAAGAATCGGAATCGCGACAGCAAATCGGCCAGGGCAAAATAAAGCGCCCGCAAACCCAAAATTGCAAACACGTTAGACGAATACACGATGAACGCATTGCGCGTGATAGCCAAAACCGCCGGCACCGAATCCACCGCGAAAACAATGTCCATCGCTTCGACAGCCACCAATGCCAAGAATAGCGGCGTGGCAATCCATTTCCCGGCCTGCTTCACGAAGAAGTGCTCGCCCTCGAAATGATCGGTCACGGGAATAATCCGCCGCGCCATTCGCACCAGCGGATTCCGATCCGGCTGCACCACGCGCTTCGTCGGCAGAAGCATCTTCAATCCGGTCAGCAGCAGCAGCGCCCCAAAAACGTACAGCACCGCGTGAAACGATTGCAGCAACTCCACGCCGGCCAGCACAAATACCGCGCGCATCACCAGTGCGCCCAGCACCCCCAGGAACAAAACCTTATGCTGCGACTGCGCCGGCACGTGAAACGCCTGAAAGATCAGCAGAAACACAAAAATATTGTCCACGCTTAGTGACTTCTCAACCAAATAACCGGTAAGAAATTCTACGCCCACCTGCGGTCCCTGCGAATAATAAAGCCACAGGTTGAAAAGCAGCGAAACGGAGATCCAGGCCGCGCTCTCCAGCAACGCTTCGCGCAGGCCGATGGTATGGTTTTTGCGATGGAACACGCCCAGATCAATCACCAGGGCCGCGGCCGTCGTGACGGCAAAGACGATCCAGACGTGTATGGGCGTTCCCATCATGGGCTTTTGGCGCTCGAAAACGGCGCGCGCAACCGGTGTACAAGTCTAACCGTGCACCTGCTCCGGACGAAGGCCGATATTGCACATTTGCGCCACTTAATAGTTGCAGGCCATCTACGGATGCACGATAATTCGCCATTGTAGTCCCCGGTTTGGAGCCATCCTGGCGGCTTTTGCGTGATTAATTGTCCTCACTGCAGCACGGTGAACCCGGACTTCGCTGAATCCTGCTCACGCTGCGGGACTCCCATGCCATTGGGAGAGTCTGAAACCATTCAGATGGTGGATGCCACCGTCATCGCTCCGGGCAGCGATTTCGGTCCGCGTTACCGCATCGAAGCTCTGCTGGGCCAGGGCGGCATGGGCCGCGTTTATAAGGCCTATGACAAAGACCTCGACCGAACCGTAGCCATCAAAGTGGTTCGCGAAGGCGCGATTGGCGAATCGGACGCGCTGAAACGCTTCAAGCAGGAATTAGTCCTCGCCAGCAAAATTTCCCACAAGAATATTCTGCGCATTCACGACATGGGCGACGTCGGCGGCCTGCGTTTTATTTCCATGGCCTTCGTCGAAGGCAAGGACCTGCAGCACATCATCCGCGAAAACCCGAAGATGCCGCTCGATCGACTTCTGAATTTTTCGCGGCAGATTGCGGAGGCGCTCGCCGCCGCGCATGCCGAAGGCGTTGTCCATCGCGACTTGAAACCGCAGAACCTGCTAGTGGATAAGAACGATCAGATTTTCGTGTGCGATTTTGGCCTCGCGAAATCCTTCGAAGAGGGCGCGATTGGCATGACCCGCACCGGCGCCTTTCTCGGTACGCCGCGTTACATGTCCCCCGAACAGGTCGAGGGCAAGCCCGCCGACGGCCGCGCCGACCTCTACGCCTTCGGCCTGATTTTGTACGAAATGGTGATCGGCGACGTGCCCTTCACCGGTGAATCCACGCTGAAAGTGATGTACCAGCGTATTCAGGAAAAACCCAAAAGCCCCAAAGTTCTGCGGCCGGACTTGCCGAACTGGCTCGTGAAAATTATCATGCGCTGCCTGGAACGCGATCCGAACGATCGTTACCAGAATGCCTATGAAATTCTCGCGGATTTGCAGGGCGGACAATCTGGCAGCGGTTCTTCGCGTATCGGCATGTCGCGCATCGGCTCCGGCTCGCAAAGCGTCATTATTCAAATTCCGGAATTCGCCAGCCGCCGCTGGGTTTGGGTTGTGGCTGGCGTCGTGGCGCTGCTGCTCATTGCTTTCGCGATTCCGCCGGTGCGGCATTTGATTCCGGGCTTTCATGTGGAACAGAACGGATCCGGCGGCTCGGCGTCTTCCGGTATTCCGCCGCTTTCCAGCGGACGCTACGTCGCGATTCTGCCGCTGCAAGTTCTGGGTGACCAAACCCAACTCGGGTACCTGGCGCAAGGCATCCAGGAAGCGCTGGCAGCGAAACTATTTCAATTGAAAGGCGTGCACGTCACGTCGTCCGACGCCACCTCGAAGGTGGATCCCAAGCAACCCCTGCAGAAAATCGCGCGCAGCCTGGGCGCGAACACGCTGGTGCAGGGCATGGTGCAGGGCAATGGCGACAAAATTCGCATCATCCTGAATATGGAGGACGTGGTTAACGGCAAGCGCATCTGGAGCCAGCAATTCGACGGCGTTCCGGCGGATCTGTTCACTCTGGAGGATCATATCTACGCGCAGGTGGTTTCCGCGATGGATGTGAATCCCACGAACGAAGAAAACGCCAACGCCGAAGCGCGCCCCACAGACAACGTCGCGTCATACGATTTTTATCTGCGCGGCCGCAACGCCCTGCGCGTGAACGATGCTAAGAGCATTCAGACCGCGCTCGATTATTTCAATCAGGCGGTAAAGCAGGACCCAAAATTTGCGTTGGCCTACACTGGAGTGGCCCAGGCCAGCTTGCGTATGTTCGGACTGACCAACGATGGCTTCTGGACGCAGAAGGCACTCGCAGCCGCGCAACAAGCGCTGCAGTTGAACGATAAACTTCCCGAAGTCCACTCCACTCTTGGCAGCGTCTATCGCGCCACCGGAAAATATTCCGAGGCAATCGCGGAACTGAATCGCGCGCAGGCTTTGGCGCCGAACTCAGACGAGGTGTATTACCGCCTGGGCAACGTCTATATGTCGAAGGGCGACATGCCGCACGCGATCGAAGCCTTCCAAAAGTCTGTCCAGCTCAATCCTTACTACTGGATCAACGAGAATTCTCTCGGCGTCGCTTATTTCCAGATCGGCGAATACGATAAAGCGCTCGATGCGTTCAAGCAGGTATCCACGCTAGAGCCGGATGTGAACGCAGGTTACGAAAATGCTGGAAACGTCCTGGTGCAGCAGGCTAAATATAGCGAGGCGGTTCCCTATTTGCAGAAGGCGCTAGCGATTGAACCCAACGCCGGCGCTTACTCGAATCTTGGCACCGCTTACTTTTTCATGAAGAAGTATGCCGAGTCCGCGCAGGCCTTCGAGAAGGCTGTGGCGCTGAATGCCAACGACACCCAACTGGCCGTGAACCTGGGTGATGCCTATCGTGCCTTGGGTCAGACTGACAAGGCTCACGGCGCTTACCAGCAAGCAATATCCGCCGGCTATAAGGAATTGCAGACGAATCCCCAGGACACGTCGGTTTTGGGCGAGGTGGCGCTCTCGTACGCCAATCTCGGCAAGCCTCAGGAGGCAGAGACCTTCATCGCCCGCGCTCGCGCGCAAGACAAGAAGGACGTCAACCTCGCCTACACCGAGGTCCAGATCGCTGCGCTGAATGGAAAGGCGAGTCAGGCGCTAACGCTGCTGGCAGCCGTGCTCGCTGATCACTATCCTGCGGAGTCCGCCGCGGTTGACCCGGATTTGGAAAGCCTCCGCAGCAACCCCGAATTCGACAAATTGATAAAGAAATACTCGACAAAGAAGCCCTGACTCGGCTGACACTGCCGCGGCCACCGGTTGATCCTCGTGAATCGCCTAACAGCGCGATTCGTCCTGGGATCCCGCTGTGCGAGACCCAAGGGGGGCCGGCCGATCCGGTTTCACGAGACGGGGAGGCACCGCTGTACCGTAGGGAGCGGGTTAGCCCATTCCAGAAGTCCGCTGAAATAAGGCAGATACAACTCTGAAAGGCGATAGGTGGGACGGTGTGGTCGGTTGCCTGTCATGCGTCTGGGCGTACAGGCGCGAGGGCGTCGGGGAAAATGCTGCGCCCAAAAAGCCTTCTGCCCGCCGCGACTCGCGCCGTGGCGGGCAGAACCGAATAGCGTCGGAGATTAAAAAAGAAGTCTAACTTCAGCAGGCAGCCAGATTTTCCTGGTTCGCGCGGCTGAGTTCGACTGTCTGCCGGCGCTTCCAGCCAGCCAATCCGACCAGCGCGATTCCCAATCCAAGCATGGCGAATTCGCCAGGCTCAGGGGAGATCTCCGCCGATCCTGCTTCGCCAGGCAGCAGCCCAGTGCAGGGGCTAGTGGGAGTTGGGTCGCATTCCATCTCGAGCTCTTCCACACCATCCGACAGTCCTGCCGCCACCGGGCAGGTGTTGAACGCGGGCGTTTGGCCGTCCGGAGGCGTTCCGAAACCGCAAGTGTAAATCGCGTTGTTGATTGTCGGAATAATCGCGATCCATAGGTCCATGAGCGTATCGGACGTCGGGCAGACACTGCCGACGCAATCCGTGGGCTCATAAATGAAGTTCGTAACGATGTCGTAGGTGCCGTTCAGCTGCGCCATGGTCGGCCCGGCAACATCTACGGGGTTCGAGAAGGAATTCGACGTGAAACAAGTAATCCCTTCCGGGACCGCGCTGCACGGTTCAATTGTCGGATCGTTGGGAATAATCAGCTTCACCTTGGGATCGACAGCGCCGTCAGCCTTAGCCACGTTCGCACCAACCATCGCCAAAGCCACTGCAGCCACGATTACCAGGCTTTTACAGAATCTCATCAACCCACCTCCGCGCAATTTCCTTCCGCCGGGACAGTAGCACGTTAGCCACCAAGTCACAATCAAAATGTCACAAATAACCCTCGTGTAATGAGCCACATCCAGGAACCTCTTTCCCCCGTCTTTTTCTCAATATGCAACACTTTGCACAACTCGGTACTTCTCCTATCTCTATGGCGCACTTGGTGTTGTCCCAACTTATCTGCTCCAATTCGATACCCTGCATGTAGTTATTCCGTATTCACCCCCTCTCGGTCCATAATCCCACCCGGCTTAAATGCCGCAAGCATGACCATCTCGTCCGCGAACTTTCGACTCGCCATCAAAACGGCAATTGCCGGCTGCCTAGCTATGTATCTTGCCGAACTGCTGCGCCTACCGCAGCCATACTGGGCTGCGATCAGCGCCATGATCGTGATGCAGATAAATCTCGGCGCTGCAGTGAAGCAATCTTGGATTCGCTTCGCCGCCACAGCCGTCGGCGCCTCCGTCTCTATTCCGTTTATGGCAGTCCCGGGACAAAAGCTTTTGGTTTTTGCCGTGGCCGTCTTTGTCACTGTCGTTCTGTGCACGATTTTGCACCTTGCGGACGGAATACGCCTTGCCGCTGTCACCATCGCGATCATCATGCTCGTCCCGAACACAGGACGTCCGTGGGTACCCGCGCTCAATCGCTTCCTCGAGGTTTCTTTCGGAATTCTCATCGCGCTGGCCGTGGCGGAGTTCGTCTTGCCTTCCACGGCCATGGAAAGCCTCCGGCATGCGCTCGCCGAAGAATTCTTGCAGCTCGACACCTTCGTCTCGGCGCTACTGCTGCGGTTTCGCGGCGAGAACGTGGTTGATGTCGAAGCGTTGCGCTTGAGCCTCGCAACCCTGGGGCGTCAAAACACGGACTTCTACGCGCACGGACGCTATGAACCGGCGCGTTGGTCCGCACGCCGCATTACTCTCGTAAAATTGCTGCAGCACGAAGAGCGCATGTCGCAGGCGGTGGAAACTCTCGATGTCGCTTGCGACGGAGCTTTTTGTGGAGGAATTGACCTGCAGTGGGAACCGGAATTCCGCGCGCTGTGCGCTGGAATATCCGAAGCCCTGCAGCGAATCGCGGAAGGAATTTTGACCGGAAAATTCTGGACGCCCGAATACGATTTCGCAGCCGCGATCCAGGCGCTGGACGCAAGAGCAAACGCAGCGCGCATCCCCGTCGCACCCGCCGCATTCAGCGCGCCTGCTGTTAACGCTATACCACCCACGCCAGCATTGGAAGGCGTCCTGCGCTCGCATACAATCTACTTCGCGTTGGAAGCCCTGGCCCGTGAACTCGCCGCCGCGCAAGTCACAGCTCGCGACCTCGTCCCGGCCAGCACGATTCCTTCCGCAGCCAAGTAGGGAAAAGAGTTTCGTAGCGCTACCTGGCCGATCAGGGCGAACTCATCGTCGCCGCGCGGATGGACGCCAACCGATTCTCCACGTCCGTGGCTTCCTTGGCGCGTCCCAGCGAGCGCAGCGCACGCGCTTCCATGCTCAAAACCGGCGCCAGCTGTGGGCTGTTCGGGCCGAACTGTTTTTCCCCCACAGCCAGCAGCTGCCGTGTGTAGAGTTCCAGTTTGTCCGGCTTGCCCCACTTGTCGTAAAGATTGCACGCGTTGCTCAGCGGCAGCAGTAGGTCAATTCCGTCGTGGCCCCACAGCGATTCGTCAATATGCACCGCGCGCAGAATGTACGGTTCGGCCTTGGCGTAATCTTTTTGCACGATGTAAACGCTCGCAGCATCTAGCAGGCTCGCCGCCACACGATCGCTACCCTCGCCGTAGACTTTCTCGTTCACGTCCACTTCACGAAAATAAAACTTTTCCGCGGCCGCGTAATCGTGCTGCATGAGCGCATTGCGCCCCAGCGACTGCAGCGGCATGGCAGTGTTCGCCGAACCCACGCCAAATATTTCCTCGCTCACTTTCAGTTCACGCGCGTAAGCTGCTTCTGCCGCGGCCGCGTCTTGTCCCAGATATTCGTTCCCCACGTGATCCAGGGCAGTCACCAGCCGCGGGTCGTGAGGCTGCATTTTTTCGGCCAGCTGCACCGCTTCCTGAAAATGCCTCAGCGCCTCGTCAAAATGCCTCACCTGGTTGGCTCGCTCGCCTGCCTGCAGAGCCGCATCGATCTTTAGGGAAAGATCCGGCGCCACTTCCATGTTGTGTACGCGTGCTTCCAGCGCGGCGGCCTCCGAAGCCTTCCCCGAATTCTTCAGCGCCGCGATGTGCAGTTGCAGCCGCTCCTGAGCTTTCTTATATTCCACTTGAGGGTTCGCCGCATCCATGCGTGTGATTTTCGTCCGATAATCCGCACTCGCATCCGCCAGCGCGGCTTGGTGATATTCCTCCAGCGACGCCGCCCAGTCGCCTTTTTTCTCCAGCGCCTCAGCCAATTCGATCGTCACCGAAACCTGCCCCGGCGTCAGCGCGATGGCTTGCTGGAATTCGCTCACGGCGGCAGAGGCGTTCCCCGACGCGAGCAACGCCTGCGCATAGTATTCGTGCACGAAGGCGCTGCTGGGGCTCAACTCCGCGGCCTGTTTGAGCTCTTCCAGTGCTGGTGGATAGTCTTTCTTGGCCAAGAGCACGCGCCCGGCTCCTAAATGCGCATCAACCGAGCCGTAGTCCAATTTTTCCGCCAGGTGATATTGCTCCAGCGCTTCGTCGTACCGTTTCTGCGTTTCCCGCAGCGCGCCCAAGCCTGAATGTGGCAACGGGTCCGACGGGTCCAGCTTGATCGCCTGCAGAAATTCTTTCTCCGCGCCGGGAAAGTCCCAGGTCCGATGCAAAGCCAGCCCCAAACAGTAATGGCAAACCAGCACGTCGGGAAAATCCTTCTCGAGCTCGCGAAATTCCAGCACCGCCTCCGCGTTGAAATTGTGATTCAGCAGCGCGGCCGCCAGATTATGCCGGCCATTGTAGCGTTGCGGGGCCAGCCTCTTCACCTCGCGGTATTCCCGTATGCTGGAATCGAAGTCGCCCTTCCGCTCGTATGCCGTGCCCAGATTGTAATGCGCATCGGCGTCATTGGGGTCCAGCGCGATGGCCTTCTTGTACTGCGCAATCGCGCCGTTCGCATCGCCTTGCAGCTCATACATCAGGCCCATGTCCAGCCGCACTGCCTCGTAATCTGGTTTCAAGCCCAACGCTGCCTCGTACTCCGCATCCGCCGCATCGAATTTGCGCAGCGCCGCCAGCGCCAACCCAGCGTTCTTGTGCGCTTCCGCGTTTTCAGGAGTTGCCTTCAGCGCCGCCTTCGCTTCGCGCAGTGCCGCCTCATCATCCTCCAGGAGGTGCAGGACGTAACTCAATTTGGTATGCGCTTCCGGATAAATCTGGTCCTCGTTCAGGACCGCCTCATACGTGTACTTTGCCTCCGGCAGTAGTTCGTGCTTGCGCAGCATCTGCCCCATCACAAATCCAGTTTCCGGGCTGCCCATCGCCTCCTTGATTACCGCTTCCAGCTCGTGGGAATCTTCCGGGAGGTTCTCGGTCTTGTACTGTGCGGCGATATCGATGATGCGCTTCTGCACTTCCTTGTTCGGCGCTTCCTTTGCGCCGGCCGCCAGAATTACTTTTGCGGAATCCAGCGCCGCTAAAATGCGGGGGTCGGCGCCCACTGCCTCCAATTCCGCGCGAAAAGCAGCATTGGGAGCGAAGCTCACGCCGCGTTCGCGCAGCGCCGCGACAATGTTTTCCGGCAGCGCCGCGCCCGCCACCAGCGCCAGCAGCCGTGTTTGCCGCAACGGTTCATGCGTCTCTTGCGCACGCACACCACAAGAAGCGCAGCCCAACACCAGGAAAAGCAAACACGCGAAAATTCTGCTCATCGCCCCCTCCGCACCACGGTCCAGTTTTACCGCATAGTTACCGATGGGTCGCTAGTACATCGGTACTAAGGGAGGGGAGTCGTCGCCAAAGCAGAAACGCGGCACAAATGTTAATGAGACATCCGGCTGAGTGCTTGAGTTGCAGTTGATGCTTCTCGTGGTTTAAAGAAGCGCGGCCGCTAAATCGAACGCGCGAAGACGTCGCGAGGATCACTCTGGTCCAATCTGCGCCGCTCCAGAAGGGCGCATCCCGCTGCGCTAATCCTCACCACGCTGCGCCCGTTAGCTTCTTCTCGCTCCAGCAGTCCGCGGTCGTTGGCCTCTTCCCAAACGGGGAGCTTGGGACACGACGTCCGCCACGCATCCATTACTTCTTCGTAGCTCCTGTCGCGCTTTGCAAGCCACCCGAGCAGGTCCAGAATCAGCGCGTCCACTACTGCGTCTGCCATAAAATCCTCTGCCTGCGTCTTCGCTCAATCATACCGGACATTCTGCTCGTCCCGCCGGAGATTCGCTCGCGACGATTCCGGCTCCTGCTGTTAAACTGCCAGCTGATTTATTTGCAGTGCATGATCGGGAAGGGAATTCTCCATGGGCGAACTTTTAGACCTTGCAGTGAAAGCGCACGGCGGCCTGCAGCGGTGGAACGAAATCAAGACCATCAAAGTCGCAGCGTCAATCACCGGTGCGCTTTGGCACGTGAAAGGCAAGCTGGATTTTCTGAAAAACGTCGTAATAACCGCCGAAACGCGGCACGAACGCGTCACGATAGATTTCCCCGGCCAGGACAAGCGTGCGCGTTTCGAGCCCCACCGCGTTGTAATCGAAAAACTCGACGGCACACTAATCGAAGCCTGCGACGATCCCGAAAAATCCTTTGCAGGCCAGCAACGCGAGACGCCCTGGGACGACACTCAAGTCGCGTATTTCTGCGGCGAAGCGATGTGGACCTACCTCAACGCTCCGTTTCTCTACACCTACGAGGGTTTCGTTACGGAAGAAATCGCGCCGCTAAAGTTGGAAACCGAAACCTGGCGCCGCCTGAAAATCACTTTCCCGGACAACGTCAAGAGCCACACGCGCCAGCAAATCTCCTGCTTCGGCCACAATGGTCTGTTGCGCCGCCACGATTACACCGTGGACGTCCTGGGCGGCGCCCCCGGCCTGAACTACGCATTCGACTACCGCAACGTGGACGGAATCGTGTTTCCCACCAAACGCCGCGTCTTCGCCTACGAAGGCGATTACCAGCCAGTGAAAGAGCCTCTACTGGTAGCAATTGATATCGGCGGGATTACGCTTACCTGAAAATGTTTCGTTTCGATGGAAGTTTACGCGGCGTACACAGGCGTGCTCATGGTGTCAGCTCGCCCGGCACGTTCGTGGTCGAATGCTTGGGCAGGAATTCGCGCAGTACATTCCCGCCCACTCGTCCGGCGAGGCCCACTGCCGCATTGCTGAACACCAGATGCGCTCCGCGATTCGCCGCCGGATAGTACAGATTCGAAAGCGCTCCCGAGCACATATCGCCCAGCACGTAAGAATAGTTCGGCTCCGTGCGTCCATCATCGCCGCGCGTGAAAAATGCGGAGCCAATGGCGTGCATCAGCCGCGACTTGATCGTGCCGGTTCCCTGGTAGAAGTAACGCGGGTCCTGGTGCAGCAGCGTGGGAAAAATCGCGTGGGTGAAATAGTCGCTGCTCCGCCCATCGGCAAATTTTGCGGCGAATCGCTTGCCGTAGCCCTCGGCACCTTGCCCGTACCCGGCAAATGAGTTGTTCGCCTGCTCGATGCCGGCCGCGAATCCCACGCCAACCATCGCGACGGGATCGAAGGTGCCGCGTGTGGCCAGCGAAAATTTCTGTTTCCATGTGAGCGGCGCCGCGTCCGGAATGTAACTGGTGTAAAAGTTCGGCAGCACCCCCGCCAGCCGCTGCTTTTCTTGTCCTCTGATTTGTTCCGCGGCGATCAGCTCGGTGGGACGCACAATCACTTCCGTGGTATTCGTCGCGGGCGACAACGAAATATCCGGAACCTGGTAGTCCTGCCGCGCCACCACTGCGAATTCCGTCGAAGTGAAAACCGCAAAGCCGTTTGCGCTGACCATCACGAAGTACGACCCCGGTGGGATCTCGACAAAATTAAAATCGCCGTCGGCCGCAGACGCCATCGAGCGCGACGCCGTGCCATCCCTGGGCAACAATGTAACGTCCGCGGCGGGAACGCTGGCTCCGCTCACGTCCAGCACCGTGCCGCCAACGCTGGCAGACGCCTCGCCGGCTGACGTCGTGGAAAGAAGGCCGCGGGCTAGGGAAGTTGTGTGAAGTGCAGGAGCGGAATTTGGCTCTTGTGCGCGTGCTATTGCAGGAACTAAACAGTGCAACAGTGAAGCACAAACGAAAACGAAGTAGATGCCCCGTCGCGCGGACTTTTCGAGCGCATGCTTCCGATGCAGGCCGACCGGCACAACACGAAGTTCGCCCACGCCGCGGAGAGTGGTGCGGCTCGCGTCGAGCAAAATGGGTGCACAGATCACGAAGTCCTGCTGCGGAGGCCTGCGCTGGTTGAGCTCTTATCTTGGTGTGGAGGGTGCACGTGCCAAACTGCAGCGCCGAGGCTCGTCAACTACTTATTAGCGCATGGGCGGGATCGCGAAACAGTTCCGTATTGCACACATCGCGCCTAGAGGCCAATAGCGAGGTAAACACACAGGTGTGCTCGGTATTCGAAGCGCCGACTCGCCTGCCCGTAAGCAGGAGTCACGCCGGCTGTATTGCAAAGGAACTAGAATCGCGTCGAGCGGGTTCCACTCAATGGGGCCGCGTCGCAAGCCCGGCTTGCTTCCACAACTTCTCCCAGTGCCACACTCCGGGAGTTGTGTGTAGCAACCGGTAGCCCAGCTGGTGCGCCAGCATCAAAATCTGCCCGCGGTGATGCGCCTCGTGCGAGAACATGTAAGCGAACATGGTCGCGCCGGCTGGCCAAGTCTGCGCCCAACTCCCGCGCGCAAAGTTCGCCACACGCCGCTTCGGCGAAGCGGACAATGCGTCCGTCAACATCCGCAAACACTGCTCCCCGCTTCGACGATGTGCCACCGTAGCCTGCCTCATCGTGCAGCGGTCCGGATCCAGCGGCGCCGGACACTTCAAATGCGGCGCCGAATTCTTCAGCCACGACAGCCGGCAATTGTGCAAATGCGCAAAAATCGCCGCGATCGTTCGCCCACCGCGTTTTTCACCCAGCAACTGCGCCCGCCAAGCACGCGGATCCAGCTCCGTCAAAATCAGCTGGTTCATCGCGTCGTTGCACGCATAAGTTTCCAGCAACGAATCGCGAATCTCCGCCAGCACCCCGTACTCGCCGCGTCGCTCGCTTGCCCGGTGTTTCCGCAACGCCATCGAAGCTCTCCCTGTGGATGGCTACCGACGCCGCTAATATAGCAAACCGAGCCAAGAACGGATGAGCACTCTCGCGCCGCTCTTCCTCCGCGCTAAATTCACCTCACGCGGATTTCAACGACGCCATATCAATCGAGAAGCGATACTTCACGTCCGACTTCAGCAGCCGCGCGTAAGCCTCATCCACCTTCTGGATCGGAATGACCTCTACATCCGCCACAATATTGTGCTTGCCGCAGAAATCCAGCATCTCCTGCGTTTCGCCTATACCGCCGATGGGCGAACCGGAAAGGCTGCGCCGCCCCATCAGGAGTCCAAATATCGATACGGCCAAAGGTTTGTCCGGCGCGCCCACCATGACGATGTTTCCATCGCGCCGCAGCAGATTAATGTAAGCGTTTATGTCGTGATTGGCAGAAACCGCGTCCAGAATAAAGTGAAAGCTGCGCTCGTGTTTTTGCATCTGGTTCGGATCGTTCGAAATAACTACCTCGTCGGCGCCCAGGCGCAGCGCGTCGTCCTTCTTTTTCGGCGAAGTCGTGAAGACCACCACGTGCGCCCCCAGCGCATGCGCGAATTTCACGCCCATGTGCCCCAGTCCGCCCAGACCAACCACGCCCACCTTCTGCCCCTTGACAACGTTCCAGTGGCGCATCGGAGAGTACGTCGTGATTCCCGCGCACAACAAAGGAGCGACTCCAGCAAGCTGCAGGTTCGCGGGCACGTGCAGCACAAAATTTTCGTCCACGACGATGCTTTCGGAGTAGCCGCCGTATGTGACGCCGCCCAAATGGTTGTCGGGGAAGTTGTAAGTCAAGGTAAAGTTCGGACAGAACTGCTCTTGGCCCGCCTTGCACTCCGGGCAGGTGCGATCCGAATCCACCATGCAGCCGACCGCGGCCAGATCTCCGGCCTTGAATTTCTTGACCGCGGAGCCAACCTTGCTGACACGCCCGACGATTTCGTGACCCGGAACGCATGGATACACCGTCGGTATCACGTCGTGCCACTCGTCGCGCACTTGGTGTAGATCGGAGTGGCATATGCCGCAGAACAAAATTTCGATCTGCACGTCCTGCTCCGTCGGATCGCGCCGCGAAATCTTGGTTGCAGCCATGGGCGATTTGACGCTTGCAGCGGAATAAGCTTTTACGTTGTACACAGGGAACTCCTCAGTTGGATTAGCGCAGTCTTGATTGCGGATATCGGGTTTAGGTTAGTGCCACGAAAGAAGTGCCGGCGCGAATTGCCAGGCACGCGCCGCTCACAGTCCCGTCATCTTCTGTAGCCGTTCCGGATAACGCTCGCCTTCCACCGTGATCTTCGCAGCCGCGGTGTCAATCTCGCGCAGGTCGTCCGCCGAAAGCTTCACGTCGAGTGAGCCATTGTTCTCATCCAGCCGCGACAACTTCGTCGTCCCCGGAATCGGCGCAAGCCAAGGCTTCTGCGCCAGCAACCACGCCAACGCGATCTGCGCAGGTGTCGCGTTCTTTTGCTTCCCAATCCTGCCGAGCAGATCCACCACCGCCTGATTCGCCTTCCGCGCCTCCGGCGTAAAGCGCGGCACGATGTTGCGGAAATCAGACTTGTCAAACGTCGTGTTCTCGTCGATTTTCCCAGTCAGAAATCCCTTACCCAGCGGGCTGTAAGGCACAAAGCCGATTCCCAGCTCCTCCAGCATGGGGATCACCTCCTCCTCCGGATTCCTGAACCACAATGAGTATTCGCTCTGCAGCGCCGTCACCGGCTGCACCGCATGCGCGCGACGGATCGTCTTCACGCCCGCCTCGGAAAGTCCAAAATGCTTCACCTTTCCCGCTTGAATCAATTCCTTCACCGTACCCGCCACATCTTCGATCGGCACGTTCGGATCGACGCGATGCTGGTACAGCAGATCAATCACATCCGTCTTCAGCCGCTTCAGCGAACCTTCCACCGCCCGCTTGATGATTTCGGGCCGGCTACTCACTGCCGCGGCACCCGGCCGCGTGTCCGGACCACTGAGATCGAACCCGAATTTGGTAGCGATCACCACCTTGCTGCGATAAGGAGTCAGCGCTTCGCCGACCAGTTCTTCATTCGTGAACGGCCCGTACACCTCCGCCGTGTCAAAAAACGTGACCCCACGCTCCACAGCCGCGTGCAGCAAATCCGTCATCTCCTTCTTATCTTTCGGCGGCCCGTAAGAAAAACTCATCCCCATGCAACCGAGCCCCAAAGCGGAAACTTCCAGTCCACTTTTTCCAAGCTTGCGCTTTTGCATTGCTTCTCCTCTCGAACCCTTTCTCGCACTCCAAGACTAAAAGCAGTGGCTCCCGAAGCGATAGCCCGATCCTTCCGATTTATTGCCTATTCCTCTCGCGACGTGAAAATTCATTGCCCTATCGGCTCTCGGACGCCTATTCTGGACATCGAAGAGGGAATGCATCGCCATGAAAAAGCTCAATAAAACCGCCATTTCGTCGTCAGATCGCGCGAACGAATTGCGCCAGCAGCTCGCTCGCAAGATTGCCTTTTTTGCTGGGTCTGGAGAGATAGTGATAACCCAGGTTCCCGGCCTGCGCCTCAGCCGCCGCACTGCTCCCAGCGCCCCCGCCTCGTGCACCTACGAGCCTAGCCTCGCCGTCGTCGCGCAAGGCCGCAAGCGCGCTGACCTCGCCGGCACCACTTTCATTTTCGATCAGTCACGCTTCCTGCTCACTTCGCTCGATCTGCCTGTCATCTGCAACGTAATCGAGGCCAGCGAAAAAGTGCCCTATCTCTGCTTCGTCCTCAAACTCGAAATACCCGTAGTCCGCGAACTCCTGGGCCGCGAGGAAATTCCCGCTCCCGACGCGCCGTCGGACAGCCCCGGCATGATCACCGGCGAAACCACCGCTGAATTGTTCGATGCCTGCTGCCGCCTGGTGGATTTACTGAACACACCGCGAGACATTCCGTTTCTCAGCGGCCTGATTCAACGCGAAATAATTTACCGAATCCTGCGCGGGCCGGAAGGCGCTCGACTCCGCGCCATTGCCACGCTCGGAGATCAAAGCCACCGCACAGCAAAAGCGATTGCGTGGGTCAGAACAAATTACGCGAAGCCGCTGCGCCTGGAAGATCTCGCAAAAATCGCAGGCATGGGCGTCTCCACCCTGCACCACCATTTCCGCGAGCTCACCGCCATGAGTCCGCTGCAATATCAAAAGCAACTTCGCTTGCAGGCCGCGCGCGAACGCATGCTCGTGGATGGAATGGACGCCGCCAGCGCCGCCTTCGAGGTCGGCTATGAAAGCGCCACGCAATTCAATCGCGAGTACAGCCGTTTCTTCGGCCAACCACCCATGCGCGACATCCGCAAGCTCCGCTTGGCGGGCGCAGCTCCGCTAGAATCGGTCAGCGATCGTCACGCCGCCGTCTAATCGCAGTGCGAATGGACGAGCTCGGCCAGGTGCCGAGAACCCAACGTCTGCAGATTGCGCTGCAGGACTCAGGTCCCGGTGCCACGTCCGAGAACTCGAAAGAAGAATGGCGGGGACGACGGGACTCGAACCCGCGACCTCTGCCGTGACAGTCTAGGCATAAACGTATTATCAGCGACTTACGTTCTCAACGGGGGCTGCCAAGTCGCTGAAAAGGACTGTAGGAACCGTTCGCTGTGGGTAGATTTGTGGGTAAGAATTCTCGCGTTGCACCGACCTTGGGCTTGGGGATTGAGAATGCGCTGCTCGATCCCAAAGCGAGGCATTTTGACTGCATCTCGGCAGCGTCGCAACCGCTCATCCCCGTTTGCCCCGTTAACCGCTCCTAGAACTCGCAGAGGTCTGCCGCGTACCCAGAGTCGTGATAGCCCAAGACTTTATCTTGCACACCACCGCCGTGGGAGTGAGGTCACAGTGCTGGACGGCGACCAGCCGATCCGGTAAGGTTTGGCGATGAGCCGAGTCACGAACGCAATACTTACTGCCCATGTTGGTCTGCAAAACGGTTCCGACCCTGAGATTGATTCCGTCAACAAATTCCTGCGTGAGACAGAAACTGGAGGCGGAGGCCAGTTCACTGAGGTAACACAGCACGCGGGTGGGACGAAGCACATGGAGTGTCGGGTATATCTGTCAGCGTTTAATCATGCCGATACGGACGTTATCGTCCGTGCCGTTGACCAAGCACCGTGGCGAGACAAAGAAATGGTTCAGGTATTCGTTAAAGAGCAGGAGCAGGAAGTGTTTCTGCTTCGCTACAGTGGCTACGCCGGGAAACCATCCACAAGTGTCGAACTCACAAAAGACGAACTGGGGATCATAAATAACGCCCTGAACGAGGTCTGCAACGGCATTCATCTAGAAGGCGAGTTTGACACGCGCATGGGTTGCACTATGAAAGAAGCGCAGGCGCTTCTTGCTAAAATTCACGCTCTTGCACCGAAGCTCTACCTTTAGCGGTGTTGCGCTTTGGGGGGCGCGGTCGGCGGGGTGGGTGCGACGGCTCGCCCTATTTCGGTGGGCACAACCTTGATTTCTTGACATCCGTGCAGAGTTTCTCGCGAACCGTGACTAACTGCTGTGGCTCCTTTAGTGCAAGTACCTGCGGCTTTCCATGCTGAACAGTGTAAACGGTCGTTGTATCACCAAGAATTTTCCCTTGCTCGGTAATAACGAGACACCGAACCGCCAAATCATCGAAACCATCGCCATTGAAATCAGCGAACTCAAAAAGGCAATCGTCCTTGGAGTCTTCCTCAGTACCTACTGAATAGTCGCTGCCAATCAGGATTGCGTCATCCTTTTCGCCCCAACTCCTTGTCTTCCATGTGGCATCGGTCGAATCAAAGCGGAACGATCCGAGAAGGAAGTCCGCCTCACATTCAGTGCAACTGAGATAAGTAAAGACGATGTCGGGAATTTTTGAAGAGTCGAATCGAACGAGCTTCTTGAACCTCCACTTCATAAAGCCTTTTTCTGAAAGCGTTTTCTTGCCACTTTTTAGGTCGTAACTGAAAACCTGAAAATAATCCCCGTAGGTGGAGGTTGAGGTCTCGCGTTCTGCAATCAGCACAAGAGCCGATGTCTCGAACACACCAATGCGGCTGATCTTTTTATACAACTCCGCGACAACTGGTTTAACTTTCTCCGGATCGTCGGGTTTCAACTCTTCCGCAAAAGCCGCTTTGATGCGCTCGTAGAGAACCGCATCTTTGGATGCATTGAGCCAACGGAAGGCCGTCGATGATCTGACCGGACCGACTTTTTGTACCACGGCGAGTGAGAGAGTTTACATCACAACCTCATCGGGCAAGGATGCAACTGGCGGCTCGCAGGGAGCCGTAGGCGACCGGAGAGCCGCCAGTTGCGGCGCGAATGCCACCGGCGCCGGCGGCCTGTAGCCCAGCGACGAGTGCGGACGCAGCGTGTTGTCTCGGCAACACCGTCCCGGTCACAGTTGGTTCGAGCAGCGAATCCGGTCGTAGAATGGCTGACGGCAGCCCCCGC
Source organism: uncultured Acidobacteriota bacterium (assembly GCA_963790855.1). Taxonomy (GTDB): domain Bacteria; phylum Acidobacteriota; class Terriglobia; order Acidiferrales; family UBA7541; genus Palsa-295. The sequence continues at coordinate 1,253 of CAWBPZ010000009.1, read as the reverse complement.
AAAGGAGGCCGTTAAAAATGGCATACCAGCGGGGGAGTTTGAAAAAAGTAAAGAAGAGGGAGGGATTGACGTGGGTGCTTCGTTATCGCGTCGGAGGAAGGGAGCAGACGCCGCTCGTAGTCGGTCTGGTCGCCGACTTTCCCACGGAAGACGAAGCGTTGCTGGAGGTGGATCGCCTTGGGCTTCGTGTCAGGATCAACTGCGCCAGTTCGGGCATGCGCCGGGTGAAGTTCAATGAGCTTGCCGAGTACTACCTGAAGGTCGAATTTGACCCGGAAGTGACAGCTAGTCCGAAGTCCGAGAACACGGAACCCATCCTTGCGGGTTATGTGCGCCGCGTCCTTGTTGCGAAGTGGGGCGACCAAATCGCCGAAGACATCGAACCGCTTGAAATCCAGAAGTGGCTTAATGCTCTGCACAACAAGGATAAGTACGAGTGGACGACGGTCTCGAAGATTCGGGGCATTATGAACCGAATTTTCAAGATCGGGATCATCCACAAGAAGGTCGCAAAGAACCCAGTGGAAGGTCTAAAGACCAGCACACGCACTGCATACAAGGCGATCAAGATCACTCCTGCGCAGACGCTCTCGATCCTGCGGTCAATGATGGAAAACATCTTGCACTTCACTTTGGTGTTCGTCGTAGCGGCAACTGCGCTTCGCACTTCGGAAGTGCTGGCTCTCCGCTGGGCTGACATCCTCTGGGAAGAGCGGAAGATCAGGATCATCAAGGCGCGAAAGAAGACTGGAGTGGATGGAGACACCAAGACACCGTCGTCGGAGCGCGGTGCTCCGATGGGCAGAGTCTTAGCTCACTACCTGCGCGAATGGCACAAGCAAACGCCATACGCCAAGCCCACGGATTTCGTGTTCCCGTCGATAAAAGAGAGGGGCAGAGTACCGATCTGCGCATCGGTATTTTGCGCCGACCACTTGCGCCCTGCGGCGAAGAAAGCCGGAGTCGTGATACCGGATGGTCATCGCTGGGGTTTGCACAACCTCCGACACAGCCTGTCGAACTGGCTGGTGAACAAGGCGAAGGAAAACCCGAAGACGGTGCAAGGAATCTTGGGTCACTCGCGCATTCAGACCACGCTCGACTTGTACACGGACGAAGACCTCGACGAGATGATCGCGGCTCAGGAAAAATTTCTGGACGCCGTAGGATTCGACGCGGGGAGCGTTCAGTAGAAGCTGTGGGTGGGATTGTGGGTAGGAGTTTTCGGTGTCACGTCCGATAACTCCTTAAGA
>CAWBPZ010000008.1:0-116249 GCA_963790855.1 uncultured Acidobacteriota bacterium | reverse complement strand
CAATGGTGCCCGAGAGAGGACTCGAACCTCCACTCCCTTGCGAGAACTAGCTCCTGAAGCTAGCGCGTCTGCCAATTCCGCCACTCGGGCCATTCTGGTGTGTGGCAAAACAAAACTGCGAGGCCCGTCCATATTGACTCGTGGTCCGCAGTTTGTCAACGCGGCACACCCGCATCAGGAACTCTTGACCCACCCCCGGGTTCGCACTACATTGAATCGCTGGGCACGCGGCGAACAGGAGACGAAGACATGGCTACTACCCGCGCGATGCTGGAGCGCCGCCGCTCGTCGCGCGTTTTTATTCGCATCCCGGTGCAGCTTTTCAGCAACGGTACGGACGGCGAACCTCTCGTCACTCTCGCCGAAGCCATCGCCGTCAGTCGCTGCGGAGCATTGGTCCGCGCTTCACTCGAACCCGGCCTGGGCTCGCGCATCGAACTCCTGAACGGCATTTCCCAGGAAACGCAGGAATTTCGCGTCATTCGCGTTACCCACAGCAACGATCCCGGCATCTTCGAACTCGGCCTGGAGATGCTTTACCCCGCCCGCAAGTTCTGGGGCATCCAGTTCCCGGACGACCGCGTTCCCGCTTGAAACCAGCGCCATTCGGGGTGCATAATCCCCCCCATCCAGCTTAGAACTTGGGCCTGCACGGCCGTCTGCACTCGGGCACTCCTCACGGCCGACAGGCGGGAGGCACCCATGGAAGCGATTCACGGCGCACTTTTGGGCGTTTTGGTTCTTTGGGGAGCGGTGACTGCCGTTCTCGTTGGCCTACTCGCCTATCGTGGCACTCTGGAAATTCGTGAAGACGATCAGATCTTCCTGGATCGCGCGGGCGATTCCATGGCGAATGAGCAGCGCGAACTCGTCGCGCGCATTGACAAGCTCGCCAAGCCCATCAAGCTGCTGATGATTCTTTCCATCGTCTTGTTGCTGACGGCCCTCGGGGTGTTTCTCTTCGAAGGCTTTAAGAATTTCTGAATCGCCCTGCAGGGCGATTCACTCTGAGATTCGACGGTGTCGAATTGAAGGGTCGTGCCCTCCGTTGAATCTGCCCACTCGTAACTGTCCTTAATTCTGCGGCTTCGGCTGAGCGGGCGTCCCAGATTGTGGCGGCGCCGCTGGCGTCGCCTCTACCGGCGCAAGCGAGCCGCAATCCACCGCCGTATGGTTGTGCACGATCAGCCAATCGTTGCCCACTTTGTTGAACACCAGCGTCGTCTGCCCGCGCGCGTCGTATCCTTTTCCCGTCGCCAGCACAGCCGCAAAATCCCACTGATACGTCGCCCACGCCACATCCGCGTGCGTGTAAATAAAAGTGTTCCGCCGGATAATCTGCATCTGCTGAAACGCCGCCTTCTGCCGTTCGTAGCCCGCCGCCCAGGTTTTCCACCCCAGGATCGGTGGCCCGTAATCGCTGCTCACGAACGTTGCGCTGTCCGAATAATATTTGTGCATCAGCTCCATATTTCCCAACTGTTGCGCCGCCAACATTTCGCCGATATTATGCTCGATCTCATCGGTGGCCGACATCGGCACGGACGGCATCGGCTGATCGGAAGTGGTCGCATTCTGATTTTTCTTATTTTTTTGCGCCCATGCTCCAGAGGAAAGCAGCAGCGTCACTGCCACAACCGCCAGCGCGCGAATTGGTCCCACGCGCAGCCGCGTCCACCGCAACTCAAGTCCTGTCATTCGCTCTTCCTCCTCGCCAGCCCCGGCCGGAGCATAGCACGAGCCTCCGGACACAGCGGCGACCATCCCCGCAAGTGTTGCGCATAAAAAACTGTCTCAAAATTTTACTTCGAGTGCATTGCCGCGCGTTGCCTGCTTCGTCAAATCCCGCGCCACGCGAAATCCATAATCCGCATACTGAAACTCCGGAGGAATGCTCGCCCGCGCTGCGCACCTCGACACTTTGATCTGATGCCGCCAAGATCCCCCGCGCGAACTTCGCCGCGACCCGGCCGCCGGGCCCTGCGGGTTGCGTTCCGGCGAAACTCCATAATATTCCGCCGCAAACCAGTCCGCGCACCATTCGTGCACGTTCGCGCCAATGTCGCACAGCCCGTACGCATTCCGTTCCGCGCGTCCCACTGGCTCCGGCCCGTTCTTCCATCGCGCCGAATAATTCGCCAAGCGCTCGGCCGGCGCCTCATCACCCCACGGAAATTGTTGCTGCTCCACACCGCCGCGCGCCGCCCGTTCCCATTCCGCCTCCGTCGGCAAACGGTAGCGCCGTCCGCTACCGCTCGCAGCGCTCAGCCACTCGCAGTAGGCGACAGCGTCAAACCACGAAGGCGCCACCACCGGCTGCTCAGGATGCGAAAAATTGGCATCCTCCCAATGCAGCGGCGCGCGATGCTTCGTCGCGGCCAAAAACTTCGCATACTCCGCGTTCGTCACCTGGCACTCCGCCATCTCAAACGCGTCCACCCAAACCCGATGCACCGGCCGCTCGTTGTCCTGGCCCGTCTCGCTCCCCAGCAAAAACCATCCCTCGGGAATCGCCACCATCCGCGGCTCGTCAAAGCTCACGGTGATTCCAGCGCCCGCGCTCGAAGCAATCGCGCCGCTCACTCGTCCATCGGGAGCCGCGGTCACGTTTTCAATCCTGTGCCGCCGCATGTCTGGTCTGGCTCAACAAATTCACAAACAACCGGTAAGCCCCCGGCACTCCCGCCGGCAGCTCCCTGAAAAAAGACAGCCCCGTATAAATGTAGAGCCCCTTCCCGTCACGCACGTAAACTAACGAGCCCTTGGTCTCCGCCTCGCCCGGATCCGTCAATCCCAGCACCGGCGTATATTTCGCGTCAAACGCCCCCCAAAAATAAAGTCCGCGCTCCTGCACCCAGTCGCGAAAATCGTCCAGCGTGATTTTGTTCGGCGAATTCAATAACGGATCATCCGGCGCCAGAAATCGCACCGGCGAATTTGCATCCGTCACCCGCGAAGTCGAATCCGGCATCGTCGCCTTGAACGGCGCTGGCAATTCCTCATTCCAAGCAAAATCGCGTTGGTACTGCACCAACAGCGTCCCGCCACGCTTCACGTAGTCGAGCAGCCGCGCGTTCGCCCGCAGCAAGTCCGGACGCAACTCGTACGCGCGTATCCCCACCGTAATCGCGTCGTACTTGCTCAAATCTCCAAACGCCAGTGCCACTTCATCCAGCATGTCCAGGCGAATTCCAATCTGCCGCAGAATTTCCGGCAAAGTATCGTTTTCCGCCGCGATATATCCAACGCGCAATCCCGCCGGCACCGTCAGATTCAGCACGTGCACCGTCGCGTCCGCAGGCTCGCTCCAGTTACGCGTCGGCAAAGTGGGAATCGGTTCCACGGATGTGCGAAAAGTTTCCTCCCCGATCCGTGCAAACGGATGCAGTGTGTAAGCCCCCGCCGCAGTTTCCGCCGGCGCCGTCACCACAAACTGAATCAAGCGGTCGCCGCCCTTCGCGAATTCCAGCGGCCCCTGAACGTTCGGCGTTTGCACTGTCCAACCCCTCGGCGCTTCCAATCCCACTGCAACTTTCCTCGCCGCCGTGCCGTGATAACGCACTCGCGCGAAAAGTTTCACCGGCATCGCCGCCCGTTTCTCCGGCGCCATCATTTGCTTGGGCTCGACGGTCAACGTCACCGCCGGCACCAGCTCCAGAGGATACGTTTGAATTCCCGTGGTAGTTGCCTGCATGGAATTCACCGGCCGTTCGATCGCGAACTGATACCCCGCCGCCTCCACTTGCAGTGCCAGCCGCACCAGCGGCGGAGGAAACGGCAAAATCGCATCCGCGGCAGTCAGCGATCGTTTCGCTCCCGCGGGAATTGCTACGTTGAATTTCGCCGCGTCACGCTCTCCCTTAGCTGCCTCGGCCGTGACGTTCCAGCCGCTCGGCACCAAAATGCTGCTCGCGTCCAACGTCCACTTCACCGGCACCGCTGGAATCCCCGCGACCGACAGATCTACTGAAAAATTTTCTCCTGCCACCAGTTCGTGCCGGCTCGCTTGCACATTCAGCGGAATCGCCACGTCCTCTGCCAACGCCAAATCAATTCGCTTGCGCACGCCATCCAACTCCCACAGCGCGGCCTTGGCGCCGTCGCTGCTCTGCTTCGCCAGCTGCTCGCGCAATCCCGCGATCTCTTTCGCCGCGTCAGCCAGCGATTTCGCCGCAGCCACGCGATCCTCCTGCAGTGCGGATTTCGCGGCGGCCGCCAATTCCTGCTCCGCGAGATTCAGCACCGGAGCCATCGTCGCCTGCAGTTCCGGAAATCGCGCGGCCAGCGATCCAATCGGCTCCGCCAGCAATCGCGCGTCAAATTTCCCCGCTTCGCCCTGCTCGTTCTCCGCTGCCAGAAATACCGGCCGGCGGAAAAACGAATTCCCGAAGAACGCCGGCGTTCCCTGCGACCGGTGTTGCGCGTGCCCCTCCATTCCCATCTCGACGTACGTTTTCCCCCACAACGGCGACACCTCATCCGCCGGCAATGCCACCGCATTCCCATCGTTTCCGCCGCGGGCCACACGCGTCTCCAGCGTCACTTTCCACGCCGGCAATCCTTCCGCGATTTGCTCCGGAAACATTTTTGGATCAGCCGCCGCCACCACCGCCTGCGGCGTCAAAATTCCGCTCTCCTGATGATGTCCGTGCCCCGCATGCACGCCGCCCCAGCCGTTGATCACCACGTTCGGCCGATAAGTCCGTATCACGCGCACCATATCTTCCAGCGCCAAATTTCCCCACACTTTGCTCGCCTGCTCCGGGCTCTTCAAATATCCCGTGTCCAGCGCGCGTGTGAAATATTGCTGCACGCCATAATGTTCTCCCGCCGCCAGCAATTCTTCGGTACGCACCACGCCGAGTTCTCCATCTTGTTCCGGCCCGATTGCGTTCTGTCCGCCCTGTCCGCGGGTAATCGTCAGCAGTGCCACGTCCGCGTTCAATCCGTGCGAAAGATACGCCAGCAGGCTCGACCATTCGTCATCCGGATGCGCGGTGATAAAAAGAATGCGCGTGCTCACCCGGGCCTTATGAATCGCCTCCACCGTTTCCGGCAGCGACTGCGCGCCCACCGGCCGCGCCGTCGCGCACCCGAAAGAAATCACGCAAGAAATCATCGCAGCCGCGCCAAAAAATCCCCGCATCGTCATCCAATTCAAGTGCCGACCTCCTCAAAGGGCCACTGCCGCAGCATTCGCGCGCGCCCCAAGTACACCAGAATACCGGCTGCCATGGCCGCAAGCGAGGCCAGCATAGGTCTGCGTCCGGTGGAAACAAAAACCGCAATCCACCCCGCAATCGCCAGCATCACCGGCACGGGATAAAGCCACATGCGAAAGGGCCAGTGTTCAGCTTTCCACCGCCGGTGCAGCAAAAGCAATCCCACCGCCTGGCCGACAAATTGGATGAGGCAGCGCATGGCCAGGATGGCGCGAATCACCGAGAACAAATCGAAAAACAAGCACACCACCATCGAAGTTGCGCCCAAAGCCAGCAGCGCCACATGCGGAAAACGTTTCGTCGGATGCACGCGGGCAAACACCGAGAAAAAATTCCCGTCCAGCGCCGCCGCATAGGGCACGCGCGAATATCCTAGCGTCGCCGAAAAAACCGACCCGAACGCCAGCACCAGAATCAGCGCCGTCGCCAGCGTCGCCCAGTTCATCCCAAACGTCCGCTCCACGAACAAACTCACCACAAAACTCGAGCGTTGCACTTCCTGCCACGGCACCACGCTCAGAATGCTCGTTTGCATCAGAAAATACAAAATCGCGATTGCGAAAATTGAAATGAAAATCGCGCGCGGAATATTCGTCGCCGGCTCTTTCATTTCCCCGCCCAGATTGCAAACATTGTAGTAACCCAGATAGCTGTACACCGTCTGCACCGAGGCGTGCCCCAGCCCCGCAAAAAAAATCCACGAAAAACTCCACGCTCCGGGTGGAAAGCGGAAAAGATTTCCCGCGTTAAAATGCGTCGCCCCGCCGTAGATCAGCCACAAAATCGTCCCCAGCACGATCACCCACAACACCGTCGAAATTTTGCCGATCGCCGTAATCCGCCGGTACAACAGCACCACCGCAATCGCGATCAACAGCACAGCAATCGCCTTGTCGTAGTTCACTACAACCCACTTGCCGAATTCCGTATGCGTGTCCAGCCATGCAGTCGCGCCCGGAATTTTCATCGCCAGATAGATCGAGTAATCCGCGAATCCCAGCGCCCCCGACGAAATGCTGAGCGGCGCTTGAAACAGCGTCTGCCAGATAAACAGGAACGACATCAGCCTGCCCAGCCGGTTCGCTCCGTACGCTTCGCGCAGAAATACGTAACTCCCTCCGGCCTGCGGCATCGCCGCGCCCAATTCCGCCCACACGCACCCGTCCAGCGCCGCCAGCACCGCGCCCACCACCCACGCCAAAATGCATTGCGGCCCGCCCATCGCCCGTACGATGAACGGAATCACAATGAACGGACCAATCCCCACCATGAACGTCATGTTCAATGACGTCGCTTCGATCAGCCCCAACCCGCGCTCGAGTTTTTCCGGCTCACTCATGCTGCTTCGCTAAAATTTCCTTCACCTGCTGATGTTTTAAGCAGAAACAGGAAAGTCAGCATAACAAGAATGCGAACGCAGCACGCCGAAAACTGCTCCGCTCTGCGCTATCATGAAGCGGAGTATCGCGCCGCTCACGCTCATGCCAGACGCCCGCACAACGCTCGGCCTCGCGCTCACCTTCGCCACCGTCGCGTCACTTCTTCTCGGATATTTCCGCGCCCGGCGCCGGCGCGCCTTTCCCGCTCATGGCTGGCTCGGATGGCTCGCCCTGCTCTCCGCCGAAGCATTGCTCTGCGCGCGCGCCGAACCGGTCGCCACATATTTCACTCCCATCGCATGGAGTGCCTACATACTCATCGCCGACGCCGCGGTCCTGGCGCTCACGAATCGCTCGCGCCTCAACGACGCGCCCATCGTCGTCGCACGCCTCGCGCTACTCTCGATCCCTCTCTGGCTGATTTTCGAAGCCTACAATCTCCGGCTGCAAAATTGGACCTACGTCGGCCTGCCAAGCGCCTGGCCCGCCGCATGGTTCGGTTATGCCTGGTCTTTTGCGACGATTACTCCCGCCGTGTTCGAAACCGCGGACTTCGTCCAAGCCGCGCTACCGGAGGCGGCGCCGGATTTTTCTCGGAATATGTCCAGCACCGCCGAATTCATCTTGATGATTTCCGGCGCCGCCTGCCTGCTTATTCCGCTGCTCGTGCCCCGCCATCTCGCCGCTTATCTGTTCGCGCTCGTCTGGATTGGTTTTCTCCTGCTCCTTGATCCCCTCAATCACCGCCTCGGCCTGCCGTCCTTTATCGGCGATCTCACCGAGGGGATGCCGCGGCGCTTCTACGGCTTTCTCCTGGCAGGCTGGATCTGTGGCTGGCTCTGGGAATTTTGGAATTATTGGGCCCACGCAAAATGGCTCTACACCTTCCCGATGTTTCAGCACTGGAAAATTTTCGAGATGCCAGCGCCGGGATTTCTCGGCTTCCTCCCTTTTGCCCTGGACTGCTTCGCCATGTACGTCACCATCGCATGGCTCCTCGGCTGGGTAAAAAGAGTAAAGTGAATATCATGCGCCATCGAATCTCTCGCATCCATTTTGCCTTCGCGCTCTTGGCCGCGTCATTCTCCGCTGTTCTCGCCACGGCACCCGCGCGTGCCGACGATATCAAGCTTCCTCCCGACGCCCTCCAAGCCATGGACAAGATGTACAGCGGCGATCCGGACGCCGCTATCGCCATCCTGCGCAATCTCGAACAGTCCCAGCCCGAAAATCCTCTCGCTTTCCTGCTGGAAGGCGAAGCGCGCTGGTGGAAGATTTACTGCGCCAACCTGGAAATCAAATACGGCATGATTGACGCCTGGAAACGAGGGAAAAAACCGGAAGACGAGGCCTTCCTTCTCCTGGCGGACAGAGTAATTGATTTGGCCCACGCGCAAATCACCAAATCCGATTCAGCGGAAATGCGCTTCTACGCCGGGATGGGATTTGCGTTGAAAGTGCGTCTGGAAGTTTTGCGCGGAGAAAATCGCGCGGTCGCTCACGCCGGAGTCGCCGCCCGCGCCGAATTTCTGCGCGCTCTGGAGCTCGATCCGAAAATGCCAGACGCCACCGCCGGCCTGGGCCTCTACAACTATTACGTGGATTCGCTTTCGACCACCGTGAAAATTCTGCGCTTCTTTATGGGCATTCCCGGTGGCAACCGCACGGAGGGAATTCGCCAGATGCAAATCGGAATCGATCACGGCGTAGTGACGCCCGTCGAGATGCGCTTCCATCTTGCGCGAAACCTGCGCACCTTCGACTATCAATACGAACGCGCGATCGTAGTCGCGCAACCGCTCGTCGAGCGTTATCCTGGGAATCCGGTTTTCCTATTGCTGCTTGGCAACCTGAACGCCGAGATGGGCCGCCCCGTGAAGACCGAGGAATATTTTCAAGCCGCACTGAAAATCTCAAGCCAGCCCGCCTCTGATGATGGGCGATCTGCGTGCCCTTCCTGCCCCACATGCTTCACCCGCGTCCAGCAAATTGCAAAGACCTTCCTCCGCTCAGCGCAATAGTCACGGCTGGTACGGACGTCTGCGCGGCTCCGTGTAACTCAGCAGCAGCGTCGAAATGCATCCCGACACAAACGCCGCGCCCCACATCGTCATTGCTCCCCACTTTCCCAGCAAGCTCGCGCCCAGCCACGGCCCCACTGCAAAGGCGATGTTAAACGACATCGTGTACAACCCCATATATTCGCCGCGCCTTTCCGGTGGCGCAATTTCCGCGGCGTACGCCGAACTTCCGGGCATCAGAATCATTTCGCCGAACGTCCAGATCACCACCGCCGCAAACACGCCGGCGGTTTGCCAGAACCGCATAATTCCCACCAGCGCGTAGGATCCAAATCCCACCGCATACAAGAAAGCACCCAGCATCAGCGTCCGCCGGTGCGTCCAGTGCGCCATTGCCGTGTTCAGCGGAACTTCCAGTGCCACGATCAGCAAAGTGTTCACCGTGAAAATCGTCCCGTAGACGGATTCTGGAAAATGCAGATAGCGCACCAGGAACAACGGCAGCGTGGAGGTAAACTGGAAAAACACCAGCTGCACCGGAATCATCGCCGCCAGAAAATAAAGCATGCGCGGATTTCGGAACGAGCGCAGATCCGATGCGGGATGCAGCGCAACCAGCGGCGAGGAACTATCCGCTTCAATTTCGCGGCCCAGGTCTGTCGCATCCGTCCAATCCGGCTCGTGCGTTTTCTGCCGCACCAGATTGCGCATCGGCGCGAGTGCCAGCACCGCTCCCGCCAGCAGCGAAGTTGTCCCATCCACCAGAAACAGCCAGCGAAACGAATACACCGCCAGAATCCCGCCGATCGCCGGCCCCACGCTCATCCCCAGATTCGCGGCTAGCCTGCTGAGCGCGAATGCCGATTTGCGCTGCGTGGGCGGCACTAGATCGGAAACCATCGAAAGGCTCGCCGGCCGCACCGATTCATTCAGCACCGCAAATGCAAACGTCATCAGCAAAATGGCGCTGTAGCTTCTCGCCAGCGGAAATAAAAGCAGTAGAAAACCCGTGAGAAATAGCGAAGCCTTCATGATCGGCAAAGGCCCCATCCGATCAGACAAAATTCCCGCCAGCGGCATGGCCAGCAGCGCTGCCACCCCGTACACCGTCAGCGCCAGTGCCGCGCGCGCCGGCGTTACGCCCAACGTGTGCGTCACATACAAGACCAGAAACGCCAGCACCATCGTTCCGGAGCGATTCACCAGCGTCGCCGCCGAAAGAATCCACATCTCTCGTGGCAGATTTTTCAGTCCGCGCCAGGGATTCATGGGAATGTTTCAGGGAGGCAGCGTAAACTTATCGACTACTTAAGTGAATCAAAAATTCCCGACGCACGGTATGGGAGCTTCGACTACCTGCCAAACATCTCCCCGCCGTTCGAGCGCATGAAAGCGAATGCCGCCGCACAGTAATCCACATTTAAACGTGGTGCTGACCAGTGCGCGATCCCGTCGCTCATCGAAGCCAACTGCGGAAAACTCGAGCGTGCCTGGGGAGTCCGGATATGTCACGTGAAATCGGTCCCAAGCGAGCTTATCATCCACCGAGTCTGGTAGCTCTTTCCGCGCAGCAGTCACAACCGGAGCGCTCCAGCTAAATCGAGGGTCGAGCAACTTCGTTGTTTGGTTTTCTTCTACGAAGTCTCTTATGATCTGCCAGTCGTCAAAGTCGAGGTCTTCTGGTTTTGGCGTGCATTGGGGCCAGACGTGCCCTCCGTTTCGGTTCCAATAACCCAGACAATGCGATGAGGACTCTTATAGAAGTACTTGCTCGAGAGCAGGGCATCGTAAACGCGGTGCGCTTCAGCTTCGTCGTACGGTCTCTTGGGCGGCTGGTCAGCTGAGAGGGAAACTGTCGTGACCGCGATAAGGGCCAATGAGAGGCGCGCAGGCGAGAATTTCAAATGCAGCTCCGAACTTCACGAGTGCGCCGCTTCTTCCTGTTCGAAAGCGTGATACGAAGATCGCACCAGCGGCCCAGCTTCCACGTGCTTGAATCCCATCGTTTCGCCCAGCCGCTTGAATTCCGCGAATTCATCGGGATGCAGGTAACGTTCGATCGGCAAGTGCTCGAGGGTCGGCTGCAGGTACTGGCCGAGCGTCAAAATGTGCGTGCCTTGCGCCGCGACGTCTTCCATCGCCGCCAGCACTTCGTCGCGCGTTTCGCCCAGGCCCAGCATCATTCCGGTTTTCGTCGGCAATCCCGGAATCATTTCACCCGCGCGCCGCAATAATTCTAGCGACCGCTCGTACACCGCGCCCTTGCGCACCTGCCGATAAAGCCGCGGCACCGTTTCCATGTTGTGATTCAACACATCGGGTTTCGCCGCCATCACCGTTCCGAGCGCCGTCCAATCGCCGCGAAAATCAGGGATCAGCACTTCTACTTTGCATCCCGGCACACGCGCGCGAATTTCCGTGATCGTGCGCGCAAAAATAGCGGCGCCGCCATCCGGCTGGTCGTCGCGATTCACTGAAGTCACCACCGCGTAGCGCAATCCCATCCGCGCCACCGCTTCGGCCACGCGCTCCGGCTCGTCTTCCGCAGGAGGACCTAGAGGTTTGCCGCTCGGCACCGCGCAAAATCCGCATGCCCGCGTGCAAATGTCACCCAAAATCATGAACGTGGCCGTGCCATGCTCCCAGCACTCGCCCATGTTCGGGCAGCGCGCACTCTCGCAGACCGTGTGCAAATCCAGCGTGCGCATCGTGCGCTTCAATTCCTGATATTTTGGTCCGCCGAAAAATCGCACGCGCAACCAGGACGGCCGCGGATGCGCCGCGGGCGGCGGTATGGAGTTCGGCAGGATCGTAAATGGCGTGGCCATGTGCGTGTAGGTGAAACGCCATTGTACGCGGAACGGCCCAGCTGAGACAACCGGGCTGCGAAGGGCTCATTGGGCCTGAAGCCGTAAGCCAGTCCGCCGATATGCTAGACAGGAAAGACAGCTTTCGAATTGATGCGCATTGGAACGCGCGCATTCGTTCCGCAGGCATCAGAAGCTGATTGCGCACGACTTAACTGGCTGGAACGAGGCTTCAATGGGCTCGATCGACTTTCAAATCGCGGCGCTGCACGGCGGGTCGGCTAATCAAGCGGCTGAGAACGCCCATGTTCCGCCGGCCCCGCTAGCCATCCCAGTGCTCCCTGCTCGCGGAGTGCGTGAAGCCCCTCCCGTCAGGACCGAGCAGGACACAGTGTCCCTATCCGGAACACCGCTGCCGCAATGGCAACAAACCTCTGCGTCGCGCGGTAACGCGCGACCTGCGACTTTCGCGCTGTTGTCCCAGGCCACCACATTTCCGCCTTCCCAAAGCTCAGCTGCAGCTGTCACTACTTCAGCAGGTCCGCCTCCCACGATGCAGGCGGCGGGCCAGAACAGTGTGCCGGCTGTAGCAGCTACGCCCGTCGCTCAGAGCGTTGCGGGCACTCAGTCGACCGTGGCGGCAGCCACTGCCAACGCCGCTGGCACAACTTCTCCGGCAAGCGCCGCGAACACGGCTCCGGCGCGAAAGACTCTTCAGCAACCTGATCGACTGTTGCAGCAACTCGGCATTGACCCGCAAACGCTTAGCCTCATCAGCCGCGAGGGAATGCTGAACTGGGTCAACGATCCGGCGGCGCTGCGGCAAATCGTGCAGGATGTGCAGGCCGCCGCGAGTAGCTCCCAGCAAAAAGCCTCGGTGGGCGCGGCCAGCCCCGGCGCAAAGCACGGCGCAGCTCTCGATCGCCAGCGCCAATCAGAATCAGGCCCAGCTGCAAACGCAAAATCAAACGCAAGTCCCAGCGCAGCGACCGCGCAGCAAAACGCCACCGCGGTGATGCAATTCAAGAAGTTGCAAGACTCCCTTGCGCCGAGCGGCGCGTCGGAAACTCGACCCGCTGCCAGCTCAGGCGGCACAGCAACTCGGCAAGGTCAACTGCTGAACGTCTCCGCTTGACCCTCACATGGATTGGTAACCTGTTTAAGCTGAACCACGTCTGAACATGCTGTTCTGTTGTACTGTTACCACACAACAAGTAATGTATTGGTGTTTAGTGCTATAAGCTATTGATTGCAAAGGGCTATAATTGCAAGTGAGGGGCCACCGAAATGCACTGAATCATCCGGCCCAGCGAATGCCTTATCAACTCACAATCCAGAAATCAGTCGAAACTCGCGGCGTCGGACTTCACACCGCTGTGCGCTGCAACCTTCGACTGCTTCCGGCTCCCGCGGACACCGGCATTGTTTTCCGGCGCGTGGACCTGGACAACTTCGAGATCGAAGCACACGTGCGCAACGTCGCGCGTGTGAGCTACGCCACCAGCTTGATGAAACAGGGCGTGCTGCTCTCCACCGTTGAGCATTTGCTCGCGGCGCTGTACTCCTGCGGCGTGGACAATGTGTACGTCGAGCTGGACGCGCTCGAACTGCCAATCCTCGATGGCTCCTCGAAGCCATTCATCGAACTGCTGGCGCAAGCAGGGATTCGCAAGCTGCGGCGGCAGCGGCGTTACATTCATGTGATCAAGCCGCTGGAGTTTTCCGACGGCGACCGGCGCATCGGAATCTATCCGGCGGACGAATTCCGTGTGCACTGCTTCGTGGACTACAAACATCCGAATGTGGGTCCACAGGAGGTGGAGATGACGGTGGACCGGCAATCGTTCAGCCGCGAGCTGGCGCCGGCGCGCACGTTCGGGTTCATGAAGGACTTTGCGGGGTTGCAGGCGATGGGATTGATTCGCGGCGGCTCGGTAGAAAACGCGATCGTGCTGGACGACGAAGGAATTCTGAACGGCCCGCTGCGTTTTCCCGATGAATTCGGACGGCACAAGGCGCTGGACTTGATCGGCGACCTGGCGCTGGTGGGTCGGCCGCTGAAAGCGCGCATCGTGGCGCACAAGGCCGGTCACGCGCTACACACGCAGCTGGTTACTCGCCTGCTCGCCGACCGCACTCTTTGGACCGAGACGACCGCTTCGCAAGATTCCGGCGACGCGCGGCCTTCGCTCGCCAACTCTCTCCCCGCAACATCCTAGCTTCTAGGAAATTTTCAGGCGCTGCGAACAATCACAAAATGAATCAGGCGTCGTGTGCGGAAGCCGAGCTTTTCATACAAATGAATGGCGGACACATTTTCCTGGCGCACGTGAAGAATGGGCGTTTCACCGCGCTGAATGGTTTTGCGCATCAAAATGGACATTAGTTCGCGGGCATAGCCGTGGCCTTGAAATTCCGGATGCGTGCACACCGCGCTGATCTCGGTGTAACCGGGCAGATGCAGCCTCTCGCCGGCCATGGCCACCAGGCGCTTGGATTTTCGAATTCCCAAGTATTCGCCGAGTTCACGTGTGCGCGCGCCGAAAGGTCCGGGCTTGGTCAATTCGGCGAGCGCGACCATTTCCGGCACGTCGGCGAGCGTTAATTTTTCGGCTGGAAAACCAGCCTGCGCGAGATTGGGTTTCTCGCACACCATCTGCACCAGCGGCGATGCGTGGACTGTGATCCATCCCGTGGGGATCTGCGGCGGCTGATCCAGAAACAATGCCGCGCCAGCTTGCTGCAAAGTTTTAGCGAGCGATGCGTACGATTCAACGGTTGGTTCGCCCATTCCCGCCAGCAGAGTTACCTCGGATGGATAGCGTTTCGCGAGTTCGTCGCCTTCGGCGAAGTGCGCGTGGAGCGTCGAAAGAGAATTCCAGATCGGATTGTCCAAGCGGTGCATCGTCTTCGGCGTCTCGAAAGCTTGCTGAGTTTTCATCACCGGTCTTTTGATCCTTGCTCCTTCGATGCTCGCACAATTTATCCGGCACGCGAAGTGCGCGCTATCCGGATGTTGCGGCCAAATTGTCCTGTGCATTTGCCGCTATTGAAGCGGCTCACTATCGGCTGTAGCGGATTCGCCATGAGCTGAAAAACGAATCACTCCGGTCTGATCTGTGAAGAAGCTGCGCATTCCCGTCGTGCCGCGCTGCATGGGATCGGCGGTCAAGGTGTAACCGGAAGCGCCTCCCGCCGTGCAGCCTTTGGCTGCGGCCTTGGGCGAAATGACTGGCGCCGTGGCTCCCTCCGGATATTGCGGAGTGTAAGTGAAAATGTATCCGCTCTTGCGACCGGAAGTTAACGGCGCGTAGAGCAACGCAGCATGATTGCAGGTCGCGTCTCCTGTAGTAGCACCTCCGAACGCTTCCAGACTGGACGGAAATCCATTTTCGAACGTCGTCGCATAAACCATCGCGGCGGTATTGACGGAGCGAAGCGAGCCGACGGCAGAGGCTTCGTCCGCGGCCATGCGCGCGCGTAGCAGGTTGGGAATGGCGATCGCGGCAATTATCAGGATGAACGGAATGACGACGATGCCGAGATATCCCAGCACCAGGCCAGTGATGGCGATACCCTGACCGCCGATGCGGCCTGCCGATTTGCGAATCTCCGACAGCGACATGTGCCCGAGAATAATTGCTGCGATGGAGGCGGGCAGGAAAAACGTGAAAATTCCGCAGACCAGGCTGGCGATGGCCTTGCCGCTGGTCGGCGCGTCACCGGAGACCGGTGGCGGAGTTGCGAAGGAACTTCCGGGGACGGCGCTTGGGCCAGGTGCCATACGGGCGGCAGCGGCAGGAAGCGGCTGTCCACATTTCGAGCAATATTGACCAGAATCGGGATTGGCCATTCCGCAATTTCGACAAAACATCACGCACCTCCGCGCCAGTCTGCGACGGAATATATCGCTTTGGTTAACAAATGCACGGAATTTGTGCCGCAGGCGTGCCGGGTGCGACGGAAAACAGCCTAAGGGGAAGAGAGATCCTTCGCTCCGCTCAGGATGAGGACCGGCATCAAAGTCGGTTGCTGCGGCCGCGGAAGGCGATTCAGGCTGTTTTGATTGCCAAACTTGCATAGGGAAGCGACAATAACTCTCGCATGGCTGCCGCCGACACCGTGATTGTGATTCTGGCCGCCGGGAAGGGAACGCGCATGCGTTCCGACCTGGCAAAAGTGTTGCATCGCGCGGGAGGCCGGCCGCTGCTGGAACACGTGATCCGCGCCTGCCAGCCGGTGAAAGCCGCGCAGGTGCTGGCCGTGGTGGGACATCAAGCCGAAGAAGTGGGCGCGCTCGCCGAATCGCTGGGCGCGGACACGGTGAGGCAGCAACCGCAGCGCGGCACGGGGCACGCGTTGCAAGTGGCGCGGCGCGCGATGCGCAAAAGCGCGAAACTGGTGATTGTGGTTCCGGGCGACGCTCCGCTGCTGCGCACGGAAACTTTGCTGGCGTTGCTGGACACGCATCGGAGGGGCGAAGCTGCTGCGACGATTTTGAGCGCCGAGCTTGACGATCCCACTGATTACGGCCGCGTGGTGCGCGATTCCGAAGGCCGCGTGCAAGCCGTCGTCGAAGAAAAAGCCGCTACGCCCGAGCAGCGCGCCATCCGCGAAGTGAACTCCAGCATTTATTGCTTCACACTGGAAAAATTGTGGCCGTGCCTGAACTCGTTGCGGCCGGACAACACACATCGTGAGTTGTACCTGACCGACGCGATCGGTTTGTTGCGGCAGCGCAACGAGCGCGTGTTGGCGCAGGTGGCTCCGGACGCGAACGAGATTCTGGGGTGCAATACCCGCGCTCATCTGGCCGACGTCGACCGAATATTCCGCGCGCGCAAAGCCGCGGAGCTGATGGATGCGGGCGTGACGATCTATTTGCCCGAGACGGTGGTGATTGATCCGGAAGTGAGCGCGGGGCCGGACACAGTGATCGATCCGTGCGTGCAATTGCTCGGCAAGACGCGCGTCGGCGCGCGCTGCACGATTCAGACGGGCAGCGTGCTGCGTGATACACGCGTGGATGACGACGTTGTGATCGGCGCACATTCGACGCTGGATTCCAGCCGTGTGGGGAACAAGGCGCACGTGGGGCCGTTTGCGCGCCTGCGTCCAGGTGCGGATATTCGCGCGGGCGCGCACATTGGAAATTTTGTGGAAGTGAAAAATTCGGTGGTGCACGAGGGCGCGAAGGCCGGGCACCTGACTTATCTGGGCGACGCGTCCATCGGGCGGGAGGCGAATATCGGCGCCGGAACGATTACATGCAACTACGATGGCGTGGCCAAGCACGAGACCAAGATCGGCAATCGAGTTTTCATTGGGAGTGACAGCGCGCTGGTGGCGCCTGTGCGGATTGGCGACGGCGCGTATGTCGCGGCAGGGTCCACGATCACTGAGAATGTTCCGGCCGATGCGCTTGGTGTGGCGCGGGGACGCCAGACAAACAAGCCCGGTTGGGCGGCGGCGCGACGGCGGGAGCGGGCGCGTGCGGGGCGCGAGGAAGGGCGCAAGAAAGCGAAACGCCGTGGTAAAGCAGTGCGTCGAGGGAAAGTCAAAGTGCGCCGGCGCGCGAGCCGAAAATCCGCGAAACGTTCCCGCCGTTAGGTCTGCCTTAAAGCTTCAAAGTAGGTACTTCAACCCGTACTTCAGTCGCTGAAGTCGTTCGTGTCCGTAAAAAAGTGCCGAAAAACTAGCGATTAGAAAATGTTTTCTCGTTTGTTGTGAATGAGTTGAGTTGATTTCTAATCCTGTGCGACGAGAGATTAGAGTGTGGCGAAACGCGAGGATAGGAGACGGTAATCGGAAGGATAGCCCGGTGGCTGTCTGCAGCGTAAGCGGCGTCCACTATGTAAGCTCCTTGGCCGAACGGAATCGCGCGGGCGAGGAACCCCGCACCGAGGCGGGCGAAGTAGTCCCTAGGAGGAGAGACAGGTTCGCTCGTCCGGTCGTCGGCTATTTCGTTTTTAGGGGTGCGCTGCACGCGCTGAGTTACTTTATCTAGCTGATTACTGTATGTCATGCCCGGGAAGGGAAATCAAGGGTAGCCGCGCAGCACGACCCATCGGACACTTAAATACCAAAGTGCTCTTGCGGCAGTGACATCCGAGCGTTAGACTCCCGGCCATGAAAAATACATTTACGTCTAGCGCCCTATGAGAAGCCGGTGAACCCCGACAAATTGATGGAAGAACACGAGATCACTGTCGAATACGCGTTGACTCGAGGCGAGGTTGTCGGAGGTCTTTTGCGCAGCGTGGCTCAATCGCCAAAGTACCGAGGCAAAATTCTTCTTTATGCAGTCGGGATAGGAGTGCTTGTGCTGTTGCTTCGCGCGATGTTATTGCGATCCGTTAGCCCACGGGACGTGATCATCGCGGCGGCATGGGCCGTGGGCTATCTTTTGTTCCTGTTCTTTTGGATGTTTATTCGTGCCAAGACTTCCAGGCGCACGCTGAAGGTGTCACGCGGCGGGATCTGGACCGAAATCGGTCGAATCCGAAAACAGTATGAATGGAAACAGATAAGGGAAATCACAGACACTCGTCAATTTATCCTCCTCGCATTGACGAACGGCAACGCATTTTTCATACCGCAGCGGGCATTCTCTGGAGTCGAGCAGAGAGAGCATTTCCTGACCGAAGGCACACGCTGGATGCGGGCGAGCGCCTAATTGTGGTTCGATCGCGCGATTGGCCGACGGATGTGGCGGGAGAATGTGCTTGACGAAGTGAGTGGGTTGCAGTTTTGTACAAGCGACAGCCGCGAGATCGGCTGCGGGAGTTGATCCGATGAGTACTGGTGCTGGGCCACATCCGGTGCATAAGGCGATGGCGAGCCACACGCATCCTGGGGATTTGCCTTGGGTGCCTTGGGCGCCGGGTCATTTCATCAAGCTGATCAAATTGAATCCGGTGACGGGGCAAATCATTTTATTTATCCGGTCGGTGCCGGGAGCGGCGTTGCAGATGCATTTTCATCCGGGGACGGTGGTGGTGTACACGGTGCAGGGGGCTTGGACTTACGACGAGGGGTGGGTTTCGGAACAGGGAGACGTGGTGTTCGAGGTGGCGGGGTCCACGCATTCGCCCCGGATGGTGGGGAAGGAAGATACGATTGTGTTTGCGGTGATCGAGGGGGCGCTGGATTTTGTGGACGAGAAGGGGCAGACGATCGATACGGAGAATTGGCAGACATTTTTGAAGAGGTATCTGGATTATTGTGAGGAGAAGGGGTTGGTGGCGGCGGAGATTACGAGGTTTTAGTGGGGCGCTTCACCGCTTCGACAGAGAGAGCGCAGAGAAAACCTAAAACAAAGAGAGATCCTTCAGACGCTTCCGCTGGTTCAGGCTGACGTAGCGCGTTTGCTGGCGCGAGCGGACGAAACAAAGCTAACGGCGACTGAGCCGGGGACGCCGGCGCCACAAAGTCAACTGCAAGAGCGCAGGCAGGATTGCCTGTGCCACCAAAACCGGGCCTGCGGCATGTCGGGTGCACATGCTAAAATGAGTGGAGGCGAGGCGTAGAGATGAAATTTGGCGTGGTGCAATTTCCTGGATCGAACTGCGATGCGGACGCTTTCCATGCGGTTAGCACGATCATGCAGAAGCCTGTCGAGTTTATCTGGCACCAATCGGAAAATCTGGCGGGTTGCGACGCCGTGATTTTGCCGGGCGGATTCGCATACGGGGATTACCTGCGGACGGGGGCGATCGCGCGGTTTTCACCGGTGATGAAAGCCGTGGAGCGGTTTGCGCGCGGCGGCGGCTTGGTGCTGGGAATTTGCAACGGATTTCAAATTCTGCTGGAAGCGGGGCTGCTGCCTGGAGCGATGCTGCGCAACAAGGGGCTGCGTTATCTGTGCCGCCACGTGCACGTACGGGTGGAGGCGACCGACACTCCCTTTACCAGCGCCGCGACGCTGGGGCAAGTGCTGAAGATTCCGATCGCGCACAATGAAGGGAATTATTTCTGCGAGCCCGCGGCGCTAGCCGAGCTCGAGCGTAACAACCAGATTATTTTTCGTTACGTGCGGCCTGACGGTACGGATGCGGAAGACGGCGACCGCGAAGCGAATCCCAACGGCTCGCTACAGGCGATTGCGGGGATCTGCAACCGCGAGCGCAATGTGCTGGGGTTGATGCCGCATCCGGAGCGGGCTGTGGAGTTGGGGCTGGGATCGGCGGATGGGTTGGTGGTTTTTCGTTCGCTGGTGGCTAGCTACGCGGCTGAGGCGAGTGCGCCGGCGCGCGCGTCGGGAGTGACGGCGGCCGTTCCGGCGTGAAGTTTGCAGCTCTTCGTTCTTTAATTATGCCCTCAAAAAATGATTGATACCGAGATTAAGGTTACCCCGCAGATTGCGGCCGAACACGGCCTCACACCCGAAGAATACGCACGCACGCAGAAAATCTTGGGGCGCGATCCCTCGTTCACGGAGCTGGGAATTTTCAGCGTGATGTGGAGCGAGCACTGCTCCTATAAATCATCGCGCGTGCATTTGAAGCGCTTGCCGACGCGCGGGGCTCATGTGGTGCAAGGGCCGGGAGAAAACGCCGGCGTGGTGGATATCGGCGACGGGATGGTGGCGGTTTTCAAGATTGAATCGCACAACCATCCGAGTTTTGTGGAGCCGTTTCAGGGCGCGGCTACCGGAGTGGGCGGGATTCTGCGGGATATTTTTACCATGGGGGCGCGGCCGATTGCGGTGATGGATTCGCTGCGGTTTGGGCCGATTGCGGCGGGAGCTGGCGCGGGCGCGGCGACGGTGGAAGAGATTGCGCACAACCGGCATATTTTGGACGGGGTGATTCGCGGGATTGGATTTTATGGAAATTGTTTTGGGGTGCCGACGGTGGGCGGCGAGGTGGTGTTTGAGACGTGCTATTCGAATAATCCGCTGGTGAACGCTTTGGCGCTGGGAATTTGCCGGCGCGAGGAATTATTTTTTGCGAAGGCGCGCGGCGCGGGGAATCCGGTGATTTACGTGGGCGCGAAAACGGGGCGCGACGGAATTCACGGGGCGTCGCTGCTGGCTTCGGCGGAATTCAGCGAGGAATCGCAGCAGAAACGGCCGAACGTGCAGATGGGCGACCCGTTCATGGAGAAATTGCTGCTGGAAGCGTGCCTGGAGGCGATGCGCGCGGGCGCGGTGGTGGCGATTCAGGATATGGGCGCGGCGGGGTTGACGAGTTCGAGTTCGGAGATGGCTTCGCGCGGCGGGTTGGGGATTGAGATTGATCTGGCGCGCGTGCCGCAGCGCGAAACGGGGATGACGCCGTACGAAATTATGTTGAGCGAATCGCAGGAGCGCATGCTGCTGGTGGCGGAGCGCGGGCGGGAGCGGGAAGTTTTCGACGTGTTCCACAAATGGGGATTGGACGCGGTGGAGATTGGGCGCGTGACGGAAGATGGGATTTTGCGCGTGCTGAATCATGGCGAGGTGGCGGCTGCGATTCCGGCGCACGCGATTGCGGAGGAGGGGCCGCGATACGAGAGGCCGATTGCGGCGCCGAGCCCTGGTGGGACTGGCGCGGGTGCGGCTGATGATGAGGCGGCGTTGCGTTTGCCTTTTGCTGCGGCTGGCGCGGATTTGAGTGGGAATTTTTCGCGTTTGCTGGCTTCGCCGACGATTGCTTCGAAGCATTGGATCACGGAGCAGTACGATTCGATGGTGCAAACGAATACGACGTTTGGTCCTGGCGCGGGGGATGCGGCGGTGCTGCGGCTGAAAGGATCAAAACGGGCTTTGGCGCTCGCGACCGATGGGAATGGGCGCTGGGGATTTTTGGCGCCCCGTTTGGGCGCGATGCATGCGGTGGCGGAGGCGGCGCGGAACGTGGCTTGCAGCGGGGCGCGTCCTATTGCGGCGACGAATTGCTTGAATTTTGGGAACCCGGAGAAGCCGGAGGTGATGTGGCAGTTCAGCGAGGCGATTGATGGAATTGCCGAGGCTTGCCGCGTGCTGGAAACGCCGATCACTGGCGGAAACGTTAGTTTTTATAATGAGACTTTGGGGAAGGCGATTTATCCGACGCCGGTTTTGGGAGTGTTGGGGTTGATGGAGGATGCGGAGTGCGCTTTGGGTTCGGGATTTCGGAATGAAGGCGATTTGATTGTGGTGTTGGATGGCGCTGCCAAAATTGGCGGCCCCGAGGCCGCCGCTACGAAAACCGAGTTCGCTTCGAGTGAATATGCCAAAACAATTCATGGGATCGTGGCGGGCGCGCCGCCGGCGATTGATTTGGCGGCGGAGAAACGGTTGATTGATTGTTTGGTGGCGCTGGCTGGCGAGCGGGCGGTGCTTTCGGCGCACGATGTTAGTGATGGCGGACTGGCGGTTTCGGTGGCTGAGGCGTGTTTTGGGCGCGACCGGCTTGCTGCTGAGATTTCAATTGCTGCGGCTTCGCTGAACGATTTTGCTGAGGCTGCGCTGTTTGGCGAGCGTGGGGGAAGAGCCGTCGTATCGGTTGCGCCCGCTTCGCTTGCCCGCGTGAACGCGATTGCGGCACAATACCAAGTTCGTGCGCAGAGAATTGGTATAGTCACTCGCGGTGAAATCCGCATCCAATATCAGGGCGCGGCTGTGATACAAGGCAGTGTCGAATCGTTCCGGCGTGTGTGGAGCGAATCGCTGCCAAAGGCCATCGAAAACGCGTGAGCGAAATTATTCAACTCGGCGACGATCATTTTCACGACCATTGCGGCGTTTTCGGGATATTTGGGCACCCGGAAGCGGCGAAGATGGCGTATCTGGGGCTTTATGCGCTGCAGCATCGTGGGCAAGAATCGGCGGGGATTGCTTCCACCGACGGCACGCAGGTATTCGTGCACAAGTCGCTCGGGTTGGTGCAAGAAATTTTCACACCGGAAGTGATTGCGCGGCTGCCGGGGGATGCATCGATCGGGCACACGCGGTATTCAACGGCGGGCGACAACACTTTGATGAACGCGCAGCCGGTGGTGATTGATTGCAACAAAGGGAAAATCGCGCTGGGACATAACGGCAACCTGACCAACGCGATCGAGCTGCGCAAGAAGCTGGAACATCGCGGTTCGATTTTTCAGACGACCAGCGACACCGAAGTAATCGTGCACTTAATCGCGCGTAGCCAGGCGCGGAACCTGACGGGCGCGATCGCGGATGCCTTGAACCAGGTGGAAGGCGCTTATTCGCTGCTGCTGCTGACGCGCGATGAGATTTACGCGATTCGCGACCCGCGCGGGTTTCGGCCGCTGTGCCTGGGACGGCTGGACGGCGCGTGGGTGGCGGCTTCGGAAACTTGCGCGCTGGATTTGATTGATGCGGAATACGTGCGCGACGTGGAGCCCGGAGAAATGGTGCGGATTTCGCGCAGCGGCCTGGAATCGCTGCATTTCGCGCCGGAAAAACCACTGCAACAATGTGTTTTCGAGCACGTTTACTTTTCGCGGCCGGATAGCCTCGTTTTTGGAATGCCGGTAAACCGAACGCGCGAGCGGCTCGGACGTCTGCTGGCGAAAGAGCATCCGGTGGAAGCGGACATTGTGACGCCGGTGCCGGATTCAGGCGTTCCGGCGGCGATCGGATATTCGGCGGATTCCGGGATTCCGTTTCGCATGGCGCTGATACGCAACCATTATATTGGGCGCACGTTCATCGAGCCGAGCCAAGCCATCCGCGATTTTGGAGTGAAGCTAAAGCTGAACCCCGTACGTCGAATGCTGGAGGGGCAACGCGTGGTGTTGGTGGACGATTCGATTGTGCGCGGCACGACCAGCCGGAAGATCGTGCGCCTGGTGCGCGACGCAGGCGCGACGGAAGTGCACGTACGGATCAGCTGTCCGCCGACGATTTCGCCTTGTTATTACGGAGTGGATACGCCGCGGCGCGAGGAATTGATCGCGGCGAATTATTCGGTGGAAGAGATACGGAAATATCTGGGCGCGGATTCGCTGGGTTACGTTTCGCTCGAGGGATTGCGACTGGCGGTGGAAGACACGGACGACAGGCGACACAAATTCTGCACATCGTGCTACACCGGCAGCTATCCGACCGAGCTGGTGCAACTGGAAGTGGAGGCTCATCGTGAAGGCTGACGTGGAAGAAGCCGTGGCCGCAGACCGGGAAAGGGTGGAGAAAGCGCGCGAGGAGCAGCAGCACGCGACGACCGGCGACAAAGTGTGGCGCGAAGTGGTTTCCTGGTTTTGGGTGATCATGGCGTTCCTTCTGATTGAGGGGACGCTGGTGCAGGCGCGGGTGATTCCGAGCGGCTCAATGGAAAACACGGTGCTGATCGGGGATCACCTGATCGTGAGCCGGTTCGGTTACGATGCGGGAATTCCATTTACGCCGTGGCATGTGCCGCTGTGGCGCGAGCCGAAGCGGCAGCAGATTACGGTGTTTCGCGCGCCGTTGGCCGATCAAGGATTCCCGGATTTCATCAAGCGCTGCATCGGCGTCCCGGGCGACCGAATAAAAATCGTTGAAGGCAAAGTGTATGTGAATGGAACGCTGCTCAACGAGCCTTACGCGATTCACAATCCGAACGCTGCGGACTCGCCGGTGGAAAATTTCCCGGCGCGAACCAGCGACATGGCTTTTGCGGACAATCCCGAATGGCGGACCGAGCTGGCGAAGCAAGTGCAAAACGGCGAGCTGGTGGTGCCGCCGAACGAATACTTCATGATGGGCGATAACCGCGACAACTCGAACGACGGGCGCTACTGGGGATTTGTGCCGCGGGAAAATATTATCGGGACGCCGGTATTGATTTACATGTCCATCGAAGCGCCGGAGGATGTGTGGGAGCCGGGGCACGTGGGCGAGCGGTTTGCGACGTATCTAAATGCCGTGATTCATCCGGGAGAAATTCGCTGGAAGAGGTTGTTCCACATTTTCTAATTCTGGCTCGCGGGAACATTCAGGCTCCAGGGACCTAGTTCGACTCCTTCAGGAAACAGAAGACAACCATGCGCTACGCCGATGCAGGAGTAAATATTGCGGTGGCCGATGAAGCGAAACGGCGGATTGCGGCTATGGCTCGGAAGACGTTCACGCGCGGGGTGCTGGCGCCGATCGGCGGATTCGGGGCACTTTTTCAGCTGGACGGAAAACGCTGGCGCGAACCGATATTGGTATCGAGCGCGGATGGCGTGGGAACGAAGCTGAAAATCGCGTTCGCCACAGGAATTCATTCGACGGTGGGCGCGGATATTTTGAATCATTGCATTAATGACATTTTGACGCAGGGCGCGCAGCCGCTATTTTTTCTGGATTACCTGGCGATGGGGAAGATTGATGCGCGCATTGTGGAACAGGTGATTGAGGGCATGAGCCGCGCGGCGCGGCACGCAGGTTGTGCCTTGATCGGCGGCGAAACGGCGGAGATGCCGGATTTTTACGCGGCCGGCGAATACGATCTGGCGGGATTTATTGTTGGAGCCGTCGAGCGAAGGATGCAGCTGGACCCGCGGCGGGTGCGTCCCGGGGATGCGTTGCTGGCGCTGCCATCAAGCGGGTTGCACACGAACGGATATTCGCTGGCGCGGAAATTGGTATTTGGAGTGGCCAAGCTTAGCCCGAATACTTATGTAGCAGAGGTGAGCAACAAGATTGGGCCGGAATTGCTGAAGCCGCATCGGGCTTATTGGCCGCTGCTGAAGGGTATTTTGGCGCGCGGGTGGGTGACGACCATGGCGCACATTACCGGCGGCGGAATTACTGGAAATTTGCCGCGGGCTTTGCCGGCGAACGTGCAGGCGGTGATTGATTTGGGGTCCTGGCCGGTGCTGCCGATTTTTCGTTATTTGGCGCGGGTGGGTGCGATGGAACGCGACGAATTGCTGAACACTTTTAATTTGGGCGTGGGGATGATTTTGGTGGTGCCGGCCAAGCATGTGTCGCGCGTGGAATCCGAATTGAAGCGGCGACGGGAGAAGTTTTATTTGATCGGCAGGATTGAGCGAGCGGTGCGCGGGAAACCGCGAGTGATCTATAGCGGGAAATTGGCGCTATAGAATTAGCGGCGAGGATTTTTTGCCGCAGACACGCAGAAACACCTACAGCGAGATGCCCGCTCCGTCCCGAAAAGCACGGGACAGAGGTGCCGCTACAGAGTCAACTACAACGGCAAGAGCGCAGCCGAGAGCGGCTTTCCCACGATGCGCGCTTGTCCTACTGATCGGTATTGTCCGTATCCACGACGACTTTCCATGAGTCGTCGAGTTGCTTTTTCCAGACAACCACATACTTGCCCTTCACGTCGTCGGTTTGGCCGTTTTTGTCGGTAGTGACGAAATTGTAGGCGCCGGTTTCATAGGCCAACTCGCCGGAGCGCGTGACTTCGACTGAGCTGGTTTGCCAACTCAAGCCGGGACCGGGCAGTGAGAGCATCGAAGCCCAATTCTTACGGATATTATCTTTACCTTTTATGGCGGGAGCTTTGTCGGGCATTTCCAGGGCGTCATCGGCATAGAAGGAGACGGCCTTGTCGAGGTCCTTTGCGGTGGCGGACTGGGACCAAGCGGCGGAAGCGGCGCGGACGGCGGCTTCGGCGGCAGCACGGGCTTGCTGGTGTTGCGCTTGGCCATCTTTTTCGCCCGCTCGGTAGCAGCCGGTCGTGAGTAGCATTGCGAAAAGCGCGGCTAGCAGGATGAGACGTGGGCGCGGCATCTAGAACCTCCGGTGCGAATCATGGGATGTGCGGGAGACACACGATGCCTTGGTGTCACCTTGGAGTCAAGATGCTTGGGGCTGACGCTGTGGCAAGCGGGGGCGCAGCAAGCAGCGCCCCTACCACGTATCCAGGTGTGCCGCAGCATTTGGCGCAGAGAACAGCGAAGAAGGGTCCCTCGTCGCTCCGCTCCTCAGGATGACGGCCGTGGGGCGAAGTTTTGCCGGTTTGGGGAACTGTGCTAATTTCGGGCGGTCATGAACAAACGGATTGGCGTGCTGCTATCGGGCCGCGGATCGAATTTCGAGGCGCTCGCCGAGAGCGTGACGGCAGGGCGCATTCCGGATACCGAAATTGCGATTGTGGTGAGCAATCGCGAGGGCGCTGAGGGGATCGAGAAGGCGCGGCGGCGTGGGTTGGACGCCCGAGTGATTCCTTCGAAGGGGCTGGAGCGCGAGGCTTACGATAAATTGGTGGTGGCCGCGCTGCGGGAAAAGAACGTTGATCTGGTGTGCCTGGCGGGATATATGCGGCTGCTCTCGCCGCATTTCGTCGCGGCGTTTCCAAAGCGGATTTTGAATATTCATCCGTCACTGTTGCCGGCGTTTCCTGGATTGGAATCGCAGCGGCAGGCGCTGGAGCATGGCACGAAATTTTCCGGGTGCACCGTACACTTCGTGGATGAAAATCTGGATGCGGGTCCGATCGTGATGCAGGCATGCGTGCCGATCGAGGATCAGGATACGCCGGAAAGTCTAGCGGAGCGGATTTTGCGCGAGGAACATCGCATTTATACGGAAGCGGTGCGAATTGTGCTGGAAGGGCGGTATCGAATCGAGGGGCGGCGCGTGCTGTTGAATGCGCCGAAAGGGACGGGGGAAAAATAGTGTCGTCCGTAAAATTCAAGCCGCTGGAAGAGCAGCTCGCGTACCTGAAAAAGGGCGTGGCCGAAATTATCCGCGAAGAAGAGTTGAAGGCGAAGCTGGAGCAGGCGGTGAAGACCGGGAAGCCGCTGCGCGTGTATCTGGGCGTAGATCCCACGGCGCCGGACATTCATCTGGGGCACACGGTGGTGCTGCGGAAATTGAAACAGTTTCAGGATATGGGGCACACGGCGGTTTTCTTGATTGGGGACTTTTCGGCGATGATCGGGGATCCGACCGGGCAATCAGAGACACGGCCGCCGCTGACGCGCGAACAAGTGGACGCGAACGCGAAAACATACCTTGCGCAGGTGTACAAAATCCTTAACCGGGAAAAAACGGAGGTTCGCTACAACAGCGAGTGGCTGGGGAAACTGAGCAGCACCGAAGTAGTGCAGCTGTGCGCGCATTATCGTCTGGCGCGGATGCTGGAGCGTGAGGATTTTCGTTCGCGGCTGGAGGCGAACCAGCCGATTTCGGTGCACGAGCTTTTATATCCATTGCTGACGGCTTACGACGCGGTGGCGCTGAAATCGGACGTGGAATTGGGCGCGACAGAGCAGAAATTTAATTTGCTGGTGCATCGGGAAATTCAGCGCGCGTACGGTTTGCCGGGGCAGGTGATTTTGACGATGCCGATTCTGGTGGGGCTCGACGGCGAACGGAAGATGTCGAAGAGCCTGGGGAATTACATCGGGATCACCGAGACGCCGGGGGAGATGTTTGGGAAGCTGATGTCCATTTCCGATGAGCTGATGTGGTCTTATTACGAATTGCTGACGGATTTTGGTTCGCCGGTGATTGTGCGACTGCGTGAAGAGGTGAGCATGGGCGTGCTGCATCCGATGGACGCGAAAATGCAGATGGCGCATACGATTGTGGCGGGATTTCATGGGGAGGAGGCCGCGAAGGAAGCGGCCGATGAATTCCGGCTGGTGTACCGGGATCGCAAGGCGCCGACGGACATGCCGGAAATGAAATTGGCTTGGGGGAAGCGGCCGCTTTATTCGGTGATGACGGAGACGGGCTTGGCTTCATCGCGTAGCGAGGCGGAACGATTGATCAAGCAGGGAGCCGTGGAAGTGAATGGGACGATTGAGAAGGATGTGAAGCGGACGATTGTTTTGAACCCGGGGGAGATGCTGCCTTTACGCGTGGGAAAGAAGAAGTTTTTGCGGGTGGTGGGAGTTTAGGGGATTGGCTTTCGCGCTACTTTTCGGGCCGTTCACCGAAGTGTTTTAAGCGATCGAGCCAGGATTGGTCGCGCAGTTTGACGGCGCGTTGAGTGATCCAGCGGTCCAAGATTTTTCCCAGTGTGGTCGGCATGGTGTACTCGTCCCGCATCGTTAGTTTAGTTGAGCCGGCTTGCGGTTGCAGGTCCCAGCGTTGCATTCCGCGGACACCGTAGGAATCCTGAAATCGCCATTCGAGGTGACGCTCCCATTGGTAGGCGGTGACAACCATTGTCAGCGTTAGCTCGTAATTTTGTAATGCTCCCGTGATGCGGACTTTTTGGCCTACCGCGAAATCGGGCGCGCCGCCCTGGACTTCGAAGCACGCGTTCATTTCGGCGCCGTACCAGAGCGGCATGCGTTGCGGGACGAAGAAGACGAAGATTTCGTTGGGAGTGGTGGAGATTTGTGTGGAGAGTTCGACGTAGGCCATTGCGGTTCGAACGTTATCTCATAATTTGCGCGAATTTAGACTGCAACCAGGACCAGGGAGACGTCGTCGGTGGGGGGGCCTTCGCGCCATTCAGCTACGCTATCCAGGATGCCTTTCTTCATTTCGTTGAAGGGCAGGCGGGAAGTTTCGCGCACGATTTTCTGCACCCCTTCGACGCCGAGCATTTCGCCGCGGGAATTGAAGACGTCGGTGATGCCGTCGGTGTAGAGGACGACGCGGTCGCCGGCGTCGAGGTCTACGTCGAGGGTAGCTTCGGCGTCCACGGCTTCGGGCAGAGCGCCGAGAACCATGCTGCGGGATTCGAGCAGGCGAGGCTCGGCGCCATCGTGCGCGATCATGGCGGGAGGATGTCCGGCGCCGGCGAAAACCATGCGGCGGCCAGGGCGGTCAATGCGCGCGGCGGCGACGGTAAAAAAGAAAACCGAGCTGCCGATATTGTGCATGACGAAGCGATTGAGCTGCCGCAGCATGCCGTCGAGTGCGGAGCCGGCGCGCAGCTGCGTCATCATTTCAGTGTAGATGCGGTTGGCGACGAGCGCGGAGCCGATGCCGTGGCCGGAAACGTCGCAGACCAGCAGATTCAGGTAGTGATCGTCGAGCGAGCTGACCAGGCCGAAATCGCCGCCGATGGTGCGCACGGGATGGTAGAAAGTTTCGACACGCACTCCGCCCCAGACCAGTGATTTGGGCGCGAGGCTTTGCTGCACGCGCGCAGCAAGCTTCAAGTCTTCCTGAATTTCCTGGTGACGCTCTTCGAGTTTCTGGTTCACCTCGCGCAGTTCCTGCTCGGCGCGCTTCAGTTCGGAAATGTCGGTGAAGGTGACGATGGAAAACTGGCGGCCGTCTGGATCTTCCACGACGCGAGCACTGATAATGACGGGCATGCGCGAGCCATCTTTTCTAGGCAGGACGAATTCGAAGCGATTTTTGCCCGCCTGCAGGCCCTGCTCTCTTTTCGCTACAATGAAATCAGCTTCCGCTTTGTTATATAGCCGGTGAATGTCCGGGCCAACGATCTCGTCGCGCGGCAGACCGGTCATTTGTTCGAGGTTGGAGTTGACAAAAATAATATTCTGGCAGTCATCGGAAATGAGCACACCTTCGTTGAGGCTTTCCAGAACTCCCTCGATTTGCTGCAGCCAATCCGGCTGTTCGACTTCCAATGACCATCCCCTTTACGACGGAGTTGCCCTTCCGCGTATCTTACCCAATTCGGGAGAAAACCGCTAAAGGGCGGGGCGCATCTTGAGTAAGTAAGAACTACCCAATTTGATGCAATGAATTAGAGCTTGGAAGCGTAATAATGAGTGGAGAGACAGAGGGCAACATTTCCGTCCACAGCGAGCGCACCAGACCATGACCGTGACTGCTGCATCTACCGCTGCATCCGTTGCTAGCCGACCTGGGCTGCCGCCTGGGCCCAAGGGCACGCCCTTGCTGGGGCTCGCGCTGCAGGTGCTGCGCGATCCGCTGGCGACGCTAATGCGTGTGGCGCGCGAGTACGGCGACATCGTGTGCATTCCGGTGTTCCGCCATTACCGCATTATGCTGAATCATCCGGACTTCATCGAGCAGGTGTGCATCGTGCAGCACACCAAATTTCACAAGAGCACGCTGACCAAGGACGTGACGCAGCGGCTGCTGGGGCAAGGATTGCTGATCAGCGAAGGGGATTTCTGGCGGCGGCAACGGCGGCTGGCGCAGCCGGCATTTCATCGGACGCGTATCACGGAATACGGGGCGACGATGGTGGAGTGCGCGAACACGCACATGAAGCGATGGCATGACGGCGAGACGCGTGACATCGCCGAAGAAATGATGGGGATGACGCTGGATATTGCGGTGCGTACGCTCTTTGGGACGACGTTGAGCGTGAAGTCGGAGGAGGTCGGAAAGTCGCTGGGGTTTTTGATGCGCTATTCGATGCGCAAGGCGCGGTCGCCGATCAAGATTCCGGAGAGCTGGCCGACGCCGAGAAATCGCCGCGCGGAACGCGAGACGCGATTTCTGGATTCGCTGGTGTACGGGATCATCAAGGAAAGGCAGGCGGAGGGAAATACCAATCCGCACAACGATTTGCTGGCGCTGCTGATGGGCGCGATGGACGAAGACGGCACGCAGATGACGCCAAAACAATTGCGCGACGAGACGATGACGCTGTTTATGGCGGGACACGAGACGACGGCGCTGACGCTTGCGTGGACTTGGTACATGTTGAGCGAAAACCCCGCGGTGGAGGCGCGTTTGCATGAAGAATTGCAGCGCGTGTTGGGCGGGCGGGCTCCGGATGTGGCGGATCTGGAGCGATTGCCGTATTTGCGCGCGGTGGTGAGCGAGGTGCTGCGGCTTTATCCGGCGGCTTACATTACGGCGCGGACTTCGATCGCACCTTGTTCGATTGGGGGATATGATTTTGCGGCGGATACGACGTTCATCATGGCGCAGTGGGTGATGCATCGCGATCCACGGTATTTTGACGAGCCGGAGGTGTTTCGTCCGGAGCGTTGGTTGGCTGGACTCGAGAACCGATTGCCGGCGGGCGCTTACTTTCCGTTTGGGGATGGGCCGCGCAGGTGCATTGGGCAGGGCTTCGCGCTACTGGAATTGGGGATGGTGATTGCGACTGTGGCGCAGAAGTTTCGGTTTAAGTTGGTGCCGGGGCATCGCGTGGTGCCGGATCCTTTGGTTACTTTGCGTGCGAAGTATGGGATTCAGGTGAAGGTGCACACGCGGGGATGAAAAAGGAGAGAGAGCCTTCGACCGGCTTGCGGCAAAGGCGCCGGTCTCCCTTCGCAAAATCACTCAGGGCAGGCAGGATGACGATGCTTGCCGCATCGTCACTTTACAAATTCAGGATGCTCGCCTTTGTCCCAGGGATCGTAGGTGAGGCAGAAGCGGATGCGGTCTGGGATGGTCGGGTGTGAATAAAACATGAAGACGGTGACCGGGCTGGGAGTGGGATCGGAGAGATCGACTTCACCGAGAACCTGAAAAGCTTGCGCGGCGACCTGGGCGGAATCCGGAATCAAGCCGTGGGTGACTTCCAGGCCGTATTGGTCGGCCTGATGTTCCATGTAACGGCTGGCAGCGCTTTGAGCAGGGTTGGCGACAAAAGAGTAAATGGAAAACAGCAACAGCAGCGCGGGGAGCGAGGCCCAATCGTCAAGGCCGCGGATGCCCCAGGCAGTGCCGAATCGCCGCAGCAGCCAGCCGATAGTGCGGTAGCCAAGATACAAGAGCACGAACACGAACAGATCACCGAAGATCAAGCCCTTCCAGATGTGATTCAAAACGTAATGGCCGGTTTCGTGCCCGGCGACGAGAACGATTTGTGGCGTGGTCATCTTCGCGATGGTGGTGTCCCACACCACGATGCGTTTTGACGCGCCGATGCCGGTGACGTAGGCATTCAGCTCCGTGGTTTTTTCTCCCGCACCCATCCAGAACATGCGCTCCGGAGGAATATCCACGCCCGCGCGCTGAACCATTTTCTCCAGGCTGGCGGTGAGCGCCGGGTCTTTTTGCTGCAGGGGTTCAAACTTGTGGAACATGGGATCCACGATCACCGGCTGAATGAAGACGAGCATCACCGATATGGGTACCCAGGCCAGCCAGAAATAAAACCACCAACGGCGCGGACTGCTGCGAATGACGGCGTAGAGAATCGAAACCAGAATAATTCCTAGTAGGATTCCCAGGAATTGTCCCTTGGTCCAATCCCAGAACCACGAGCCCCAACTTTGGATGCTGAGGCCGTATTTTCGCTCGACGGAATTTTCGTAGATATCCGATGGCAGCGCGAGAATGGCCATCGTCAAAAGCAGTAGCGGCGCGAAGACCGTGGCTTGCAGCAAACGATTGCGGGAAACAGATTCGGCCCAATCGCGAAATTGCGGACCGAACCTCCAGTAGAGGATGACCCAGAGGACGAAGATACCGTAGAAGAAGTCAATCCAGGCAAAACGCGCGTGAAAGCGGCCGAGGTCACGAGCTTTGCGGTAGAGGTCGGGCGGGAGCGTGTAGGCGGTGACTTTTTTTTCGGATGACTGCTGCGGTGTGGCAGGAACAGCAGCAGCGGGCGCGCTGGCTTGCGGTTGTGACGATTGTGCTGCGGAAACGGTGGCGGGCGCGGTGCCGTTCGCAGACTGCGCTTGTGTTCTAGCGTGAGCGAAAGGAGCTGCGAACAGCGCAAGCAAACCCAACACCACGCATGCAAAACATTTCATCAAGGCTCCGCACGGCTCAGCGGCCGGCAAGTGCCGCCAAATTCAAGCGGGGATTATCGCACGGCGTCTGCGATTTGTGCAGGCGATGCTGCGAGATTCCGGTCTTGGGGCGCGGGGACATCGGCGACGGCCACGCGATAAAATTCGTAGCCCTTCATGTGGCGGCCGCGCTGACCCATGAACTGAGCGCGATAGTCGCACGAGCCCACATCCTGGCGCAGGCGCAGGCCGGTTTCTTGCAAGAAGCCTGCAACTTCATCGGGTAGTAGGCCGAAAGTCCACGGCTCGCCAATTTCTTCCAGAGAGCGCAGCAGCTTTTCGGCGTCGGGAAATGTGGCGGGGTGATCGATGGCGGAGCGGTGCACGTAGGTGAAGATCAGTTCGGTTCCGGCGGCGCAGGATGCGATAAAACGCAGCACGGAAATTACGGCTTCGGCGGTGAGGTAGTTCGTCACGCCCTCCCAAATAAAAATGCTGCGCTGCGATGGATCGAAGCCCGCATGACGCAGAACTTCTTCGAGCGACTGGCGATTGAAATCAATTTGTACGAAAGCCAAGTTCACGGGTTCGCGTTCGATGAGTTCAGCCAAGTGCGCGCGCTTGGTTGCGAACGTTTGCGGATGGTCAACCTCAAAAATTCTGGCGGCGCGAAGTTCAGGAATGCGAAATGCGCGGCAATCGAATCCGGCGCCGAGGATGACCACTTGGCGGATGCCTTTCGCCAGTGCTGTTACCAGGGCGTCGTCAATCCAGCGCGTCCTGGCGATGCCCGAGGAGCGCGCGCCGGGGATAATGAGGTCGGCTATCCAGGGGATCGCGCGGCTGAGCACGGGGAAGGATGCGACGCGCAAGGCTCTGCGGAAACCCCGGCTGAGGAAGCAGGCGGCGTAGGGATCGTTGAACAGGCGCTGGCGCGGCGGGCGCCGCGATTCCAGGGCGCGGAAGAATGCCATGTGTTCGGCAGTGCGGCTGGAATGGTTCATTGCGCTCCTTTTTCAGGCGGAGGTCCGTTCCATCATAAGTTAAGACGAAATTTCCGAGCCAAGGTTATCGCACGAATGCTGGCAGGGCGGCAGAGGCAGCTGCGGCCGTGAGTGGGGTACGAAAGTGTGTTCCTGGGGGAGACGTTTGTACCTGCCGGGAAGGACAGGGTGCCTCTTTGGGCGCGGGACAGAACGCCAATTGCCACTGGCGCGAACGGGCGGCTAGAATCAAAGCTTGGGAAACTGCCACCTGGGAGAAGCTCGATGAAAATCGCACATTGGGGCCTTGGCATTTTGCTGGTTGTGCCGATGGGCATTGCGGCGGGACAGGCACAAGCCCCGTCGCAGGACGCGCAGGCGCCCGCGCCGGCCGATTCTCTGGCTGCGGCTGCCAAGGCGGCGCGCGAAGCGAAGAAAGATCAGCCCAAGCCCGCGCGTGTGTGGAACGACGATACGATTCCTAAGTCCAACGCTGCGATCAGCGTAGTGGGTCAGACGCCCGATGATAACGGTGGCGCTGCTGCTGCGCCGGGCGATGCGGCGGCTGCTCCGGCGGCTGGCCGCGGTGCCGCTGCGGGTGCTGGCACCCGAACTCAGCTGGAAAGTGCCATCGCGAATGCCAAGGACAAATTGGCGACGACCAAGGTGGACCTCGACTTGGCGCAGCGGACCTATACGCTGGATTCGCAGATGTATTACATCAAACCGGACTATGCTTCGGACACGGACGGCGCCGCCAAACTAAAAGATGAACAGGACCAGATCGCGGCGAAACAGCAGGAAATGGACGATCTGCAGAAGAAAATTGATGATCTAAATGCGGAGCTGGCTAACCTCCCGGCACCGGCAGCCCCGGCCAGCAACAACAATTCCAATTAGGGCTCGATTCGGTTATGGAACGCCCGGATTGTACGGACGGAGCGGCCGATGCAATGCAGGACTTTCAGGGCGTTGGTGGCCTACTTTGGCCGTTCGGAATGGCACCACTACTAATAGTAGATATTTTTCTTGACACACTAGCCTCGGCAGAGCAATATTCCGCACGTTAACGCCGCGTTACGCCAATATTTCCGTTGGGTAGCGTGGCGCTTGATGATTTTCCATTCCCCGGGACGCAAAAGCACGCTTTCACAAACATCTTCACGCAACACGAGGGGGACGATGCTGAATTTGGCAGGTGGAACGGTGCAATGTTTGAATCCGGAATGCATCGCGCGAGGGCGCTGGCTGCGCCTGCACGATGCGCCGCAAGAACGCTGCAACAACTGTGGCGCGCCGTTGCACAGCGTGCCGCCGCCGCTGCCACCGCGTTTCCGGATGCGCGCGCGGCCAATGAGAAGTTACCGGCCGATGGGCCGCGGACGCTGATTTATTTACGCGCGGCCGTGCGGTCAGGTTGAAGCGCGCCGAGTGAGTTCCACGTAACGGAATAACCGAAGGAAGCAAAAGAAAAGCCCGAGGAAACCCAGCCGCCTCGGGCTTTTTCTTTTTGCAGATGCTGCCGGCTCGTCCTAGAAGTAAAGCTTCAGGCCGAATTGGATCAGGCGCGGGTTCCGGTCGGTCGTAATTTGACCAAAGGTGCCGCTGCCTCCCGAAGTATTGGGATTAAAGAACTGGACGTGATTGAACGCATTGAAAAATTCGGCACGGAATTCGACGGACTTGCTCTCCATGAAGCTGGTTTTCTTCACGATCGAAAGGTCATAATTGTTGATGCCAGGACCGCGCAGGAAATTGCGCGACGCATCGCCATAACTGAAAAGCGGCACATTGACACAATCGTACGCGGTGGGATCGAACCAAAACGCTCCCGTCACGTTGCCGTTGCCGTCCGCGGCATCGGAGCTGACACAGTTTGCTTGTGTGCTGGACGACGGATTATCGACAGGAAAGACTTGTTGGCTGTTGCGCGGGTTTTGGTATTTCGTCGGACCGATGACGTCGGGACGAGATAGGTCGGGGTCCTGGTCCTGTTGGCTGGAATTGTTGTTGGAAAATAGGGAAAACGGATTTCCCTTTTGATAGCTGGCAATGGCGTTGAACTGCCAGCCGCCGAGAATTTTTTTCAAGATGCCGTTCTCGACGCCGTGGTCAAAGGGAAGTTCCCACAGTCCGCTGATGACCAGACGCTGCGGTGTGTCGAAGTCAGCGAGCGCGCGGTCCAGCCGGTAATCGAGCGGATCGGTGTACTCCGAGGAGCGCGCGCGGAATCCGGAGGTGAGATCAATCGTTTTTGACAGGGTGTAGGCCGCGCGGAAGGCGAATCCCTTGCTAAAGCGCTTGTCCACGGTCAACTGAAATTCGTGACTGTCTGAAAGACCGTTGCTAAAGTTGGTGAGAAGCTGCTGGACTCCGGTCGGGAAGGCATCTGGATCGGACTCGGGACCGCTGAGCACCGGCCCACCAATGAAATCCACGCAAGCCGCGAGCGGCCGCGCGCATTCCGGATTCGGGGCGCCGAAGTTGGTGACCTGCTGCTGCATCACGCTCGGTACTGGAAAGTTGGTTTCGCCACTCGAGATTAATTTTCGCCCCAGGCTGCCGACGTACACCGCTTCTACCATCGTGTTGGGCGTCGCTTGCCACTGGAAACCGTAATTAAAGTTCTCCGAATAGGGCGTTCGGAAATGC
This sequence comes from uncultured Acidobacteriota bacterium, assembly GCA_963790855.1. Classification (GTDB taxonomy): domain Bacteria; phylum Acidobacteriota; class Terriglobia; order Acidiferrales; family UBA7541; genus Palsa-295. The sequence goes on along the minus strand of CAWBPZ010000008.1, from coordinate 79,717 downwards.
GGCCACGTCGTATAGGCAAATGAGATTTTGGGGATCAGGAAGCTCCCAGTGAAGGTGAAGGGGAACGGGTTCGTCAGCGAAAGCGGGGTGAACGGATCCGCGACGGGTCCGGTTCCTGGAGTATCCCCCGCGACGCCCGCATAGGAATTAGGAAAGTTATTCGAAACGTAGCCGAAAGGCGGCTGGCCGCCGAACTGCAGGTTGAGAGCGCCGTCTTCGATATCGTAGAAAATACCAAAACCGCCACGCATAACCAGTTTGGAATTGCCGAACATGTCCCAGGCAAAACCGATACGCGGGGCGAAGTTGTTCTTATCGGGATAAACCAACGCTCGGTTGGGGGTGCCGGGATCGCCCGGATACAAAATATCGGGAGGCGCGTCTGGATAGACGGTGGATTGCGTGCCTGGGAAGTAACCGAGAATATTGTTGTGAACGTCACTCTGCGGCATGAAATAGTCCCAGCGAAGACCGTAGTTCAGGGTCAGGTTCCTTGTGACCTTCCAAGTGTCCTGAGCGTACAGGCCGATGGAACCCGTACGGATTCCGTAAGTAGCTTTGGAAAATTGGAAGTAGTTGTCCCAGAATCCAGCGACGAAATCAGCCGTTTCGTCTCCGGTGAAATCGCCGAAGGTGAAATCGTAGCTGCCATTGTTGTAGTAATCGTAATGAAAGTTCTGCCGGATGCGGGAAAAGTCCGCGCCGAACTTAAACTCGTGGCGGTCACGCGTCCAAGTGTAATTGTCGGCCCATTCGAAGGTCGCATCGTGGAGAGTCGTGGGCCCCTGAGGCGACGGACCGAGATTGAATCCGTTGGTGTAAATGATCGGAGGCGCAGCGCCATTAGGATCATCGGGGCTGACATTAGTGAAGCCGAGGGCGGAGGGAGTGGTCTTGTCAGTGGGAGAGTTCTGTAGAGTAGCCGTGCGATTGGCTGCGAAACGGAATTCGTTGAGCATCCCGGGAGAAAACGTGTGCGTCCAGGTAAAGGCGCCAATCTGATCGCGGAAGTTGGTTTGGAAGCCTGAACCAACTGGTACGTCGCCGCCAGTGGAGGCGCCGTTGACAATCTGGAACGGATAGGCCTGGCGGGTGTCGTCAATGAGGTAAACGAAAGAAATCGCGTCGTTCTTAGTGGGAGTGTAATCAATATGCGCGATCCCCTGGTCGTCATCAATCGCCGCGGTGGGCGACGAAATGAACCCGTTGGATCCGACATTCGGCAGAGGCAGAAAGTCTTGAATGTAATTGGCGATCACCGGGTTCACGGGAACCTGATTGTTCGGGTAAATGTTACCGGTGGTCGGATTGGTCAGCTGCGTGCCGTTGGGATCGGTGCAGGCGCCCGCTACGTAGGTACTGCACAAGGAACTGAAGTCACCGGTGCGCTGGGCGGGCGTGAGCACAGTCAATTGAGGCGAAGTCTGACCTACGCGGCTCCGCGTGGCCTGATAGGCAAGAAAGAAGAATAGCTTATCCTTCTTGATGGGCCCTCCCACGGTGCCACCAAACTGGTTGCGTTTGAATGTCTGCTTATCCTGGTCAACCGGTAGAAAATAATCCCTGGCATTGAAGAAGTTGTTGCGGTTGAACTCGAAGAGATCCCCGTGATAAGCGTTCGTTCCTGACTTGGTGATCTGATTGACGATTCCGCCGGAGGTGCGGCCGTACTGTGCGTCGTAATTGTTGGTGAGGATCTTAAATTCTTCCACCGCGTCGGGATTAGGACTCACGACAATGTTGTTGCCGAGAAAGTCGGTGTTGTTGCCGCCGTCCAGAAGAAACGTGAGCGACTCGGAGCGTTGTCCGCTCACTGAAAAAGGATTTCCCGAGCCATCGTCGGGATCAGGGGCAAATACGCCAGCCTGTAGCAATCCCAGCTGGAGGGTATCGCGATCGAGCAGCGGCAGATCGTTGATCATGCGCTGATTTTCGACCTTGCCAAGGACGGCGCCGGTCGTATCCACCTGTACTACGTTTGCGGCAACCTCAACCGTCTGATTTTCCTGGCCGATTTTCAGCGCGACGTCGAGGCGGCCGTTTTGATTCAGCTCGAGGACGATCCCCCCCTGGAGAAAGGTTGAAAAGCCGGACTTATCAACGGTCAATTTGTAAGTGCCGACTTGCACTAAATCGAAGAGGTATGAACCGTCGTTGGCGCTCGTGGTAGCGCGCGCGATCCCGGTTCCGGTGTTCGTGAGGGTCACCTTGGCGCCAGGAACCACGCCACCGGATTGGTCGGTAACGGTGCCGCGGAGGGAAGCTTTGCTCTGGCCCCAAGCTGAACCGCTGAGGACTGCGAGTAAGAAAAAGCAAAATGCACATTGCAGCAGCGCACGGAAAATTCTCACACCCCACCTCCGTTGTAAGGACACTTGCCCAGGACACGCGGCGCGTGGAGTGCTTGGGACCGTTCAACCTGAAGAAACAGAGGACGACGGTTTCGCCCCGAACCTAACGACACATCCCCGAAAAACGCCCCAATCGCTGCAACTCACACAGCCCCGATGCGGGAATCTATAGAACTGCGCGGCGCGGATGTCAAGAAAGAAGCGTTTATGGAAGCCATCAAAGTGATCGAGGTGAATGACTTAGAGTCAACATCCTGAGGGGAGAAAGGGGGAGCGGCCGGTGGGGGTGCCGGCCGCTCATGGGCATTGGGGTGATGGAGGTGCAGACATTCGAGGCACTTTGGGAGCCCCGAACACGACCTAGTATGCCGGTGGGGAATGGGGGAGTCGATAGGCCTCTCGGCCCATTTAGGTTCAGTACGAAAGTACTCGAAAGGTCGTTCGTGGGACTTTCGCTGTGCGCAGCGAGGTTGAGTCAAAAGATTGAACACAGAGTGCACAGAGGAAAAGCGGAGGGAAGTCGGATGAGGCCAAGGCGAAGCCGCGATGTCGCTCCGGTTGTGGCAGCCCGCGACGGGCGATTCACGGAGATTGAATGGGGCGAGGCGTGGTGGTAGGCTCGCCGAATGAGTTGCCTCAACGTCGCGCGCAGACGTGCGCTGCGAACTGCCCTCTGACTTCCATGGGCGCCACCGGAACAAAACTCGATCGCAAGACGGCTATAGCAGCACAAACCTTGGCATCGGTGCGCCAGCTTTTGGTGGAGCTGGGCAGCTCGCGCGGCATCGAAGAGTTGGTGGCGCGCGGCACGAAGGCGCACCTGGAGCGTGAACTGGGGCTGGGCAGCCTGGAACGCGTGGAATTGATGCTGCGGCTAGGCGATGCGTGCGGTGTGCGTTTGCCGGATCGCGTGGTGGCTGAGGCTGACACGGTGCAGGATTTGGTGGACGCGATCTCGCGCGCGGAAACTGGTGGCGACGGTGGGAATGGCTCCGGCGCTCACGGCACGACACAGGCGGCGGTGGCGGCGGACTTCTTCTGTAGCCACATCTACAGCGGCTATTTCTGCTTCGCCCGCGATTCGTCCGGACATCGACGAACAAATTCGCAAAGCCGAAACGCTGAGCGAGATTTTTCGTTTGCGCGGGCGCGGCGAACCGGGGCGGAGCCACATTCAAATTTACGAAGAAGACGACCAGCTACGCACGATCACGTTTGGCGAGCTGTACGAGCGCGCGTCGGTGGTGGCTGCGGATTTGCGGCGGCGCGGGCTGGAACCGGCGCAGACGGTGGCGATCATGCTACCGACTTGCGCGGAATTTTTCTGGACGTTTGCGGGAATCCTGCTCGCCGGCGGAATTCCCGTGCCGATTTATCCGCCTTTCCGCGCCGACCGCATCGCGGAATACGCGGCGCGGCAATCGAGTATTTTGCGCAACGCCGAAGCGCAGTTTTTGGTGACGTGGCGGCAGGCCGAAAATCTGGCGAAGCTGCTGCAGCCGCGCGTACCGTCGTTGCGCGAAGTGTTGAACGCGCAGAAGCTGGCGACTGCGCCCGTGGATCCGCAGCATCCGGCGGGCGAATGGCGGCCGGTGCAACATTTGTCGCATCACGCGCGGGGCGAAGACATTGCCTTCCTGCAATACACTTCGGGCTCGACGGGGGATCCGAAAGGCGTAGTGCTGACGCACGCGAACCTGCTGGCAAACATCCGCGCGATCATTTCCGGGCTTGTTATTCAGGAGAACGATGCCTGCGTCTCGTGGCTGCCGCTGTATCACGATATGGGATTGATCGGCGCCTGGTTTGTGCCGCTATTTACCGGCATACCGCTGGTGGTGATGTCGCCGCTCGCGTTTTTGAGCCGGCCGGAGCGGTGGCTGCGCGCGATTCACCGTCATCGCGCGACGATTTGCCCTGCGCCAAATTTTGCCTACGAGCTGTGCGTGCGAAAAATTGCGGACAAGGATTTGGAGGGACTGGATCTGAGTTCGTGGCGCGCGGCAACGAACGGCGCGGAACCAGTGCGCGCGGAAACGATGGAACGTTTTGCGAAACGTTTTGCGCCGTACGGATTTCGGCGTGAGTCGTTGATGCCGGTGTACGGATTGGCGGAGGCAACGCTGGCGGTTTCTGTGCCGCGGCTGGGCGCGGGATACAAAGTGGACCGGATCGAGCGCGCGCAATTTGAATCCGAGGGACGCGCCGTGCCGGTTGCGAGCGCGGATGCTGCGGCGCTGGAATTTGTGAACGCGGGGAAGCCGGTGCCGACGGTGGAAGTACGCATCGTGGATGCGGACGGCGTCAACCGGGGCGAACGGCGCGAAGGACGGCTGTGGTTCCGCGGGCCTTCTTCGACCAGCGGATACTACCGCAATCCCGAGGCGACGCGCGAGCTGCTGCGCGATGGAAACTGGATCGATTCGGGGGATCTGGCGTACTGGGGCGAAGGCGAGATTTACATCACGGGACGCGCGAAGGACGTGATCATCAAGGCGGGGCGAAATCTTTATCCGCACGAGGTGGAAGAGATTGCGGGGCGCATCGCGGGAGTGCGCACGGGATGCGTGGTGGCGTTCGGCGTGCCGGATGAACGCAGCGGCACCGAACGGCTGGTGGTGGCGGCCGAGTTACGCGACATGAGCAGCGCGAAACGGATCGAAGGTGAAATTGCGCGGGCTGTGGATGAAGCGTTGGGCTTGCCTCCGGATGTGTTTGCGCTGCTGCCGGCGCAATCCATTCCGAAAACTTCCAGCGGGAAATTGCGGCGCAGCGAGACGCGGCGGCTTTTCATCGCAGGGAAACTGGGACGGAAGCAGCAGGCTCCGTGGATGCAGATCGCGCGGCTGGCGGTGCGGGGTGCGGGCCCGCGCGCGGGGAGTTGGCTGCAGCGGACAGCCCGCAGCGCAGTGGAATTCTTGTATGGCGTGTATGCGCTGACTGCTTTCGCGTTGATTCTGATTCCACTCTGGCTCGTCGTGGGGCGCACACGAAACCGGCGGCGCGCCGCAAGCCTGGTGCATCGCGGCGCGCGCATGATGCTGGCAGCCGGACGCGTGCCGGTGACCGTCGTCGGAGCCGAGATTCTGCAGCGGCGAGCAAAGACGGGGCCGTGGATTTTCGCGCCGAACCATTCCAGCTATCTGGATATTCTGGTGATGCTGGCGTGTCTTCCAGACGATGTGCGCTTCGTCGCCAAGGGCGAGATTCGCGCGATGCCATTCATCAGCGTGTTGGCGGATCGGAGCGGGCAATTTGCGTTCGACCGCAGCGATCCGCAGGCGCGCATACGGCAATCGGAAGAAGTGAATGCGGCGCTGCGCAACGGCGAATCGGTGGTGATTTTTCCGGAAGGAACGTTTACGGCGGTGGCGGGGATACGGCCGTTTCAATTGGGCGCGTTTAAGGCCGCGGTGGACGCGCAGCGGCCGGTTTGCGCGGTTTCGGTGCGCGGCGCGCGGCAGATTTTGCGCGACAAGACTTTGCTGCCGCGGCCAGGTCATGTGACGCTGACGTTCAGCGCGCCGATTGCGCCGAATCCTGCGGCGGGCGACGACTGGCAGGAAATTGTGCGCTTGCGCGATGAGACGCGCGAAACGATTGCGCTCAATTCCGGCGAAGCGCTGATTTAACTCTCAGGGAAGCCGCGTTGGCGGTAACCCTTCCACCCTGAGCAGCATCCAAAAAATACCAGCTCTCGATGATGCTTGTTGCGGCCCTTTCTGCGCTACGACGGCGTCAGGAATTTATCAGGGTGGGTACTCTCTGTCCCTAGCGGCTGGGAAAATCCCGCACCGCATCCTAAGGAGAACGACTCATGGTACTCAAAGTGTCTTTATTGGTGGCTCTGCTGTTTTTGTTTTCGCTCGCGGCAGGAACGCGAGCGAGCGCGCAGGACAAAGTAGAGCTTTACGGCGGATATTCTTTTTTCCACCTGCAGAATTCTCCGGGCGCTAACAATTTGAACGGATTTATTTTCTCGGGCGAGTACAAGTTTGCACCGTGGTTCGGCGCAGTGGGGGAAGTCGCTGGAGATTACGGCGGCGGATCATCGGTGACGACGTATCTGGTTGGTCCGCAGGTCTCGTTCCCGGCGCGCGTCTCGCCGTTCGCGCACCTATTGATTGGCGGAGCGCATTACGCCCAGACGGGCTTCGGCGACAATTCCTTTGCGACGTCCTTGGGATTCGGGATTGATGCAAAAATCGTTTCGGGGTTTAAGTGGCGCATCATCGAGGGCGATTATGTGACCACCCGGTTCGGTGGAGGCGTGCAAAACAACGCGCGGATTTCGACCGGGATTGTGTTCCGGTTCTGACGCTGCGTAAAGGAGAGCGGCGGATTGTTATCCGCCCCTTGTTTATTGCTGATCGAGGATGAAATTCACGGTGATGAAGGTTTCCACTTCGACTGCTTCGCCATTCAAGCGCGTCGGCTGATAGCGCCACTGTCGCACCGCTTGTAGTGCCGGATTCGCAAGCATCGGATTTCCGCTGATCACTTCGAGTTGGCGGACGGTGCCGTCGGCGCCGATGATAGCGCGCAAATAAACCGTGCCGGCAAGATGAATGGCGCGCGCGACCGCGGGATATTGCGGCTGCACCTTGTGGACTAGCGCGGCAGCCATCACTCCCTCGCTGCGCTGCAGGGGAGCTGGGTGCTCGGGTGAGTCGGGATGCTTGACCTCGATCGGCATGCCGGTTTGCCCTGTTGCTCCGGGAATCCAGGCACCGGGACCTGCGGGACCATCTCCTCCGCCTTCGCCGATTCCTGGCGCGGGATCGCCGCTGGATGCGCTTGCGTCACTGTGTGGTCGCGTCGGCGTCGGAGCTGTGGGCTTTGCGCAGAAGAAGCACGGCACCGGCCTGCTGCTGTTGGCTGGCGGATGCGCGTGCGGCGGCGCTGGTTTTTCTGCGGAGCCTCCTCCTCCTCGGTAGGGCGGACTGGGCGTCACGTTGAAGAGCCCGGGCAAGACAGCCGGCGTGATCAGCGGCCACAAGAGCATCGCGCCAAGCAGCAAGGCTTCCAGCAGCACGGAAATCAGCAGCGCTTTGCGGCGCAAATTGCGGGCGCGGGCGCGCGATTCAGCGTCGTTTTCCAACATGCATTGCGACAAGCCAAGATCGCTCACGGACACACCTCCCTCGAATGAATGGAACACGAGGGAACGCCACCGGCGCGCGGCTTGGGCAAAAATGGCCTGGGTTCTGCCGGTAGGTGAATGCCGGCCCGGCCGCGTCCGATGATCCTGTGGAGTTCGCGCGATCTCTTTAAGGATAGACACCGGCGATGGTGAGTTGTGCCCGCTGCGGCTTCGCAGATTGCCGCGCAGAGGGGAAAACTTCGAGGAGCGGCCCACTTGAGCTTGTAAACCGCTGCAGACAAATTGTTTACAATTCTTCTGTGCGGGAATGCATCACTTTGGACGTGCCGCGCGTCTAATCCACTATCATCGCTAAGTTGTAGCTGTCTTAGAGGATGGAGGGGGAAGTCATAATGAGCCGAAACTCAATAGAAACGGTGGGAGTTCGCTACACGGGTTGGGCTGCGTTGAACCGCGACCCGCTGGAAGACCGCGTGGAATTCACCTGCCCGCAGTGCGGCGAAAAGGGAACGAAGGCTGCGCGGAGACCGCGTGCGGCGTACCACTTCACCGACGGGTTCGTACAGGACCTGGAAGGCGAGGCGACCACGTGCCGCAGCTGCAAGAATTCGCTGCGGGTGGTTCCGGTGGTGATGTTGCACGACCAGGACGAGAAGCGGCGGTTCCAGGCGGTGTTTGCGCTGGAGCCTTATTCGAACAACTAATTTCGGGCCGACGGGACGTAGGCTGCGTTGTTTTCGGTGAGTGTCCCGAGCGACGCGTGCCCTTCAGCGGTCGGTTTCGAGCGAAAACGGAGGGGACGAGCTTGGGCTCGTTCCCTCCCTTTTTTTTGGGCGCAATTTTTCAGCTTGGCCCGGTTACGGCCGCATGACGTTGGGGATCAGCTGATGCGGATGCGCGAAGGGCTCGCCTTCGACGTCCAGGTGCAGGTGGTGCGCTTCCAAGTCGCGGCGGACGTGATTGAAAGCCTCGTCCACGGAATCCGCAAACTGCAGGAGTTTGTAATCGCGCTCGTTCATCGTGCCGGTGCGGACCATGTGGCGCCAGTTGAGAACTTTGTCCCAGTATTTCCTGCCGTAAATCAAAATTAGGTGATGCGAAGAGAGTTTGTTGGTTTGCAGCAGCGTGAGCATCTCCCAAAGCTCGTCCATGGTGCCGAAGCCGCCGGGAAAAACGATCAGGGCTTTGGCCATTTGCGCGAACCAAAGCTTGCGCATGAAAAAATAGTGGAAGTAGAAATTCAGGTCGGGAGAGATGTAACGATTGGAAGATTGCTCGTGCGGAAGCTGGATGCTGAGGCCGACCGAAGGGCCGCCGGCTTCCGCGGCGCCGCGATTGGCCGCTTCCATGATGCCAGGTCCGCCACCGGAGCAGATGACGAAGCGGCGCGGTTGATTGCCGAGGGTCATCGCCCAGGAAGTGATGCGGTGGGAAAGCTCGCGCGCTTCTTCGTAGTAGCGCGACATTTCCAGCAGTGAGCGGGCCGAAGTGATTTTTGCGCGCGAGGCGGGAGTGCGCCGGCCGCGGGCTGCTGCTTGCGTTTGCTTCAGGTGCGCCAGGGCGCGATCGCGCGATTGAATGCGGGCGGAGCCGAACATCACGATGGTGTCGCCAATATTGGCGCGGCGCAGACGGCTCAAAGGATCGAGATATTCAGCGAGGATGCGCAGCGGGCGCGCGCCGAGGCTCTCCATGAATTGCGGATCTTCGTAGGCCAGCTTGGGCAGCGGCTGGTGCTTGGACCGTTTTGCAGAACGCTTCATCGTTTACACCCCAATGCACACCTCAGTTCCCTCTGCAGTATTGCTTCGCTTCATTTACGCCGCTTCCATTCTAGGAGAACGCGCGGGAAATGACAGCCGCGTCGCGTGGCGGGAGTGCTCTGTAAGCAACGCGTGTGTGCGCCGGCGAATCAGATACACTGGACAGATACCGTGAATTGGGGATGAATTTCGTGAATCGCGTGTTATTCCGGTACTTGATTCGGGGCGCGGCTGTGGCTGCGCTCGTGGCGGCTGTGCTATCGCTTGCGCCATTCGTGCGGGGTCAGGAAGCGCCTGCTGGACCGCTGCATCCGCGGCCAGGAGTGCCGCCTGAGCAGATTCCTCCCGCTGAGCAGCAGAAACATGCGATTCGCGTGCGCGTTAATGAAGTGACGGCGCCGGTAATCGTGCGCGATCCGAAGGGCGAAATGGTCTTCGACTTAAAGCAGGATAATTTCCGCGTTTACGACAACGGAGCGGAGCAGAAAATTGACCACTTCGACGTGGGCGGCGATCCTTTGTCCATCGTGCTGGTGATTGAGGCCAGCTCGCATATCGAACCGATGTTTCCCAGCATCAAGCATGCGGGAATCGTGTTCAGCGAAGCAGTAATGGCGCAGACTTCGGAAGCGGCGGTGATCAGCTACGACAGCACGGTGGACCTGCGCGCTAAATTCACGACGGACCCGGACAGCGTGCAGTACGCGATCGAGCATTTGCCGCTGGGCGTGAATGATTCGCTGCTCTATGACGCGATGGCGCGCGGCATTTCGATGCTGGAGGAACGTCCGGCGGTGCGCCGGCGAATTATGCTGGTGATCGGTGAATCGCACGACAGCGGCAGTGAGAAGCGGCTGGGCGAAGTGTTGCGGCAAGCGCAACTGGCGAACGTGACGATTTATTCGGTGGGGCTGAGCACGGCGATGGCGGATTTGCGCGCGAAGCCGGATCACGTGAACGATACGCCGGATTTATTAGCGCTGGCCGTGTTTCTGGTGAAGACCGGGAAGAATGCGTTGACGGCCAGTTCGCTGGCGGTGGCGAGCGCGGCCACGGGCGGCTTGCATGTGGATACCGTGCGGGATCGTTCGATCGAGAAAGCGATCGATAACATCGGCGGCGAACTGCACGCGCAGTACACGATTGGGTATCGTCCGGTGGGAGAGGATCCGGAGGGATACCACGAAATAAAAGTGGTGGTGGACCGGCCGAATGTGTCGCTGCGCACGCGGCCGGGGTATTACGTCGCGCCGCCTTCGTAAATTAGCGTTGGTTATTCTGCGCCGGCGCTCGGATGGGCGCCTTCGCTATCTAGAAACTGCGCGAGCAAGCCGCCAAAATCCTGCTGGGTGGGCGGCATGGGAAATTTCACGCCTTTCGATTGCATCTGTTCGTAAAACTGCTGCAAGTCTGTTACGGTGAAGCCGACGTCGTAGGTTCCCGCGCGATTTTTTTCGCTGGCCGGATGCAGCGCGAAGGACGTCTCACCGGTGGCGAATTCCGACCAGCCGGGCGATTCGAACTTCACGGGAAGCCCCACCACATCGCGATAGAATTTAACCGCGCGGTCCATGTCCGCAACGAATTCAATGATGTATTTCAGCTTGGGGGCCATGGCTTCCTCCTGATTATTTTTTTTCCGGTTCGGGCGGCGCCGTCGTTGCGGCGGCATCATCTTCTTCCAGAATGGCGGCGGCTGCGGCGATGCGGTCGCCCTCTTCCAGCCGCAGCAGGCGCACACCCTGCGTGGAGCGGCCGGCTTCGCGGATTTCGCCCGAGTGCACGCGGATGACTTTGCCCTGGCCGGTGATGATCATCACGTCGGAATCTTCGCGGACCTGCAGCGCGGCGACGACGGGACCGTTGCGGTCGGTGGATTTCAGGTTGATCACGCCTTTGCCGCCGCGGGAAGTGACGCGGTATTCGGCGAGTGGCGTGCGCTTGCCGTAGCCTTTTTCGGCTACGGTGAGCATGAGCGAAGTGAGCGATTCGCGAATCTGGTCGCTTTCCAGTTCGTCGAGGTTTTTCGTGTCCTTCTTGTATTCCTTCTGGATGATCCCGAAATCGGGCTGCACCGCATCCATGCTGACCACGAAGTCGCCCTTCGCTAGATCCATGCCGTTGACGCCGCCGGCCGCGCGGCCCATGGAGCGAACTTCGGTCTCGCGGAAGAGAATCGCCTGGCCATCATGGCTGGCAAGGAAAATCATCTGCATGCCGTCGGTGAGTTTCGCGCCGATAAGTTCGTCCGTGCCATCGAGATTGATGGCGATGATGCCGGAAGGACGCGGATTGGAAAATTCGGCGAGGCCGGTTTTCTTCACGGTGCCGCTTTTGGTGGCAAGGAAGACGTAACGATCGGCTTCTTCCAGATTGCGCGCCGAAACGACGGCGGTGAGCTTTTCATTTTCCTGGAAGCGCACGAGGTTGGAAATGGCTTTCCCGCGCGTGGCCGCGGCGGCTTCGGGAATTTCGTAGACTTTCAGCCAGTAGATACGGCCTTTGGAGGTGAACAGCAAAATGTAGCTGTGCGCCGAGGCCACGAAGAAATGTTCGACGAAATCGTCGTCACGCGTTTTGGCGCCGATGCGGCCTTTGCCGCCGCGCGACTGGTGGCGATAGGTTTCCACCGAAGTGCGCTTCACGTAGCCCGCGTGGCTGACGGTGATGGCCATTTCCTCGTCTTTGATCAGGTCTTCGAGCTTGATTTCCTCGACGCGGTCCACGATCTGGGTGCGGCGCTCGTCGCCGTAGGATTTTATGATTTCGCGCAGCTCGGCGACGATCACGGCTTTCAGTTTCTTTTCGCTGGCAAGAATTTCGCGCAGCTCGGCAATCTGTTCGCGGATTTTCTTCAGCTCGGCCAGAATGTCGTCAATGGAAAGCTGCGTCAGGCGGTGCAATTGCAGTTCGAGGATGGCGTCAATCTGCGGAAAGCTGAGGCCGACGATTTCCGCGGGCATGCCATATTTTTTGTTGACCAGCTTTACGCCGGCGATGCTCTTGGCTTTGCCGTCTTCGGAAATCTTGACGGTCTTATTGGCGAAGAATTCGTGCAAATTTTCGCGGGCGTTGGCGCGGCTGGAAGAACCGCGGATGACGCGGATCACTTCATCGAGATAGTCGAGGGCGATCTGGTAGCCGAGCAGAATATGTTCGCGCTCTTCGGCCTTGCGCAGTTCATATTGCGTGCGACGGCGCACCACGTCCACGCGGTGCTCGATGAAAAGGCGCAGCAGGTCCAGCAGGCCCAGCTCGCGCGGCTGTCCGGCGACGATGGCCAGCAGGATCATGCTGAAAGATTCCTGCATCTGGGTGTGCTTGAATAGGTGCGCGAGAATAATTTGCGGTTCTTCGTCGCGCTTCACTTCGATGACGATGCGCATGCCGTCGCGGTCGCTTTCGTCGCGAATGTCGGCGATGCCTTCGATCTTCTTATTTTGAATCAGGCCGGCGATGTTTTCGATCAGGCGCGCTTTGTTGACTTGATAAGGCAGTTCGGTGACGACGATGTCCTGACGATCCTTACCGCGCTGTTCGATGGCGACTTTGGCACGCACCTGGAAGGAACCGCGGCCGGTTTTGTAGGCTTGCTCGATGCCTTCGCGGCCGTAAATGTAACCGGCGGTGGGGAAATCGGGGCCCGGGACGAGCTTCATGATTTTTTTCAGGTTGGCTTCGGGCTCTTCGATCAGCAGGATCGCGGCCTCGACGACTTCTTTCAGATTGTGCGGCGGAATGTTGGTGGCCATACCGACCGCGATGCCGGAGGAGCCGTTGATGAGCAGGCCGGGAATGCGCGTGGGCAGGACGACGGGTTCTTTTTCGCTTTCATCGAAGTTAGGGACGAATTCGACGGTTTCCTTTTCGATGTCCGCGAGCATTTCTTCCGCGATTTTCGAAAGGCGCGCCTCGGTGTAACGCATGGCCGCCGGTGGATCGCCGTCCACGGAGCCGAAATTTCCCTGGCCGTCCACCAGCGGGTAGCGCATGTTGAAATCCTGCGCGAGGCGGACGAGTGCGTCGTACACAGGAGCGTCACCGTGCGGATGGAATTTGCCGAGAACTTCGCCGACGATTTTGGCGCACTTGCGGTAAGACTTGGTGGAGGTGAGGCCAAGCTCGTACATGCCGTAGAGAATGCGGCGGTGCACCGGTTTGAGGCCGTCGCGGACGTCGGGCAGGGCGCGGCCGACGATCACGCTCATGGCGTAATCGAGGTAGGACTTCTTCATTTCCGATTCGATATCAACCGGGGTGGTGATTGACTTGTCTAGTTCTTCGGCCACTGAGAGTCTCCCTGATTGGTCAGTAGTGATCGGTGATTAGTGCTTTGTGTTTGGTAACCGAATCATTTGGCGCCTATGCTTTGGCTATGGTTCGCTCCAGCACGTAAGTCTTCACCGTTTCGAAGGCCGTGGCGTTGTTCGAGAAGCGCTGCGGGCCGAAATGGGTTTCCAGTTTGCCGAGCAGCGCTTCGCATTCGGTTTGAGTGGCACATTCAAAAGCCACGCCTTGCTCGTTGTTCGGCGTCTCGGTGGGCGTTGCGCGAAAATCGGAGCAGCTCATTCCGCGCAGGCCCGGCAATATCTTCCATACCAGTTGATAGTTCACCAGAGTTAGATATCCAGGTTAACGACGTCGAGGGCGTTTTCTTCGATGAACTTGCGGCGCTCTTCGACGTTTTCGCCCATCAGCGTGGAGAAAATTGTTTCGGCGGCTACGGCGTCTTCCAGGCGCACTTTCAGCAGGGTGCGCACTTCCGCGTTCATGGTGGTGTTCCACAATTGCTCGGGATTCATTTCTCCGAGGCCCTTGAAGCGCGTGATGGTGAAGTCTTTCTTCGCGTCTTCCAGGACGTAATTGAGCAGGCCGAGCGAATCTTCCTTCACGACTTTGTCGCCATTATGGGCGATGGTGAAGGGGCCGCGATCGAGCTCAGCGATGGCTGCCGCGAGAGTGCGCAGGCGCTTGTAATCCGGCGTGGCCGCCAGCGCCCAATTGATGCGCCGCTCACCGCCATTTTTCAGCACGAGCTCGTGCAGGCTGTGCTCTTCGTCGAAAATGAATTTCGCTTCGAGCTCGAGCTTTTTCTTTTCGATGGCCTTCACCAGCTCTTGCAGCTTCTTCTTGTCGGCGAAATCGGTTTTTTTGTCGAGCTCGCTTTCGGCGAGCAGGTCAATCAGCTTTGGTTCGCGCAGGCGGCGGCCTAGTTTCGCGGCCACCTGATCGTATTCCTGAATATTCAGCAGGAAAGTGGTGAGGTCGCCGCCTTCGAGGGATTTTCCGTTTTTGCCCTTCACGGTGTGCTCTTCGGTGGCGCGCTTCATCAGCTCGCGGGCGAATTCACGTTCGTCGCGGATGTAGCGGTCCATTTTGCCGCGCTTCACGCGATACAAAGGCGGCTGCGCGATATAAATATTTCCCTTTTCGATCAGCTCGCGCATGTGGCGGAAGAAAAAAGTGAGCAGCAGGGTGCGGATGTGGCTGCCGTCCACGTCCGCGTCGGTCATCAAAATAATTTTGTGGTAGCGCAGCTTGCTGGCGTCGAAATCGTCTTTGCCGATGCCGGTTCCGAGCGCGGTGATGATGCAGCGAATTTCCTCGTGGCCGAGCATTTTGTCGTAGCGGGCCTTCTCCACGTTGAGGATCTTGCCCTTGAGCGGCAGGATAGCCTGGTAGCGGCGATCGCGCCCGCCCTTAGCTGAGCCGCCGGCGGATTCGCCCTCGACCAGGAAAATTTCGCAGCGCGCGGGATCGCGTTCCTGGCAGTCGGCGAGCTTTCCAGGCAAGCCGCTCGAATCGAGCGCCGATTTACGGCGAGTAAGCTCGCGAGCCTTGCGGGCGGCTTCGCGAGCGCGCGCGGCGTCAATGCACTTGCCGATAATTTTTCGCGCGATGGAGGAGTGCTTGTCGAAATATTCGCCGAGACGCTCATTGACCATCTGCTCGACGACGCCTTTGATATCGCTATTGAGCTTGCCCTTGGTCTGGCCTTCGAACTGGGGCTGCGGCAGTTTCACGGAGACGACGGCGACCAGGCCTTCGCGAACGTCGTCACCGTTGATGGTGACTTCGTCCTTCTGCTCCTTGAGCATGCCAAAAGAATTGGCGTAGTAGTTGATGGTGCGCGTGAGCGAGGAACGGAAGCCGGAGAGGTGCGTGCCGCCGTCAACGGTATTGATGGTGTTGGCGAAGGCAAAAACATTTTCCGTGTAGCTGTCGTTGTATTGCAGCGCGATTTCCACTTCCACCTGATCGCGCTTGCCTTCGATGTAGATGGGCGAATCGTGCAGCACTCCTTTGCCTTTGTTCAGGTGCTTCACGAATTCGGCGATGCCGCCGGTGAAGCGGAACTCAGCCTTCTTACCGCTGCGCTCGTCATCGAGAGTGATCTTCAGGCCTTTGTTCAGGAAGGCGAGCTCGCGGAGGCGTTGTGCGAGCGTGTCGTAGCTATAGATGGTCTTGCCGAAAATTTCGGGATCGGCGTGAAAGGTAATCTTGGTGCCGGTTTTGCGCGTCTTGCCGGAAGCTTTGAGCTTCGAAGTGGGGACGCCCT
The DNA here is from genome assembly GCA_963790855.1 of uncultured Acidobacteriota bacterium. Lineage (GTDB taxonomy): Bacteria > Acidobacteriota > Terriglobia > Acidiferrales > UBA7541 > Palsa-295. The sequence goes on along the minus strand of CAWBPZ010000008.1, from coordinate 63,940 downwards.
TTTCGTAGGATTGCTCCCAGACTTCGCCTTCGCGCCAGATTTCCAGATCGAGCCAGTCGGAAAGCGCGTTGACGACGGACACGCCGACGCCGTGCAAGCCGCCGGAAACTTTGTAGGTGTCGCTATCGAATTTTCCGCCGGCGTGCAACACGGTCATGACGACTTCGGCGGCGGGCTTCTTTTCGGTGGCGTGCATGTCCACGGGAATGCCGCGGCCATTGTCAATTACGGTGACGCTGTTGTCTTCGTGCACGGCGACGTTGATCTCGTCGCAGAATCCGGCCATGGCTTCGTCCACGGAATTATCCGCCACTTCCCACACCAAATGGTGCAAGCCCATTTCGCCCGTGGAACCGATGTACATCGCGGGACGTTTGCGGACGGCTTCGATGCCGCCAAGAACTTTGATGGAAGTCGCGTCGTACTTGTGGCCGCCAGTTTTTCCGGCCGCAGCATCTTTTTCAGCCATGGGTCGTGCTTCTCCTCAGATTGCGTGCGGATGCAATTTTGCAACTAAGCATTAAGGCTGCGGGAAGGCGGTCGCGCGGATGTGCCCGACACTGGCTCGCCGAAAACCCGGCGAGTTACCTTGCCCATTGGTTTCGCTCACCCGAAGCTGGGTTCGAATTCTTTCGAGGGCGCGCGAACGCGCCGGCGAAACTCGAAGGGTTGCGGCTCCATCCCGTCCCGTTCCGAAAATTTCGGGGAGACGCGGCGGAGCTTTTTTATTTTCCCCTGCGGAAAGGGGACTATCCGGCACGAATTTGGCTTCTCTCGCCCTGGCGCAGGCAAGAAAAACAGAGGCGAATTCGGGTCGAATGTAGTGCCGCTCAGAAGGAAATCTGAACAAGGTTATTGTAGCTAAATCGGGGTGAAATCACAAGGCGAAAGCTTCGGCTTGGATTTAATTTATCGCTTTTCTATTCAGTGGTTTACGGGTGATTTGTGGCCTTCGCTGGTAGCTTTCTGCAAGCGCTAAGATAAGGACGGAAAACGTGCGTTTAGACGCCTGTTTTCGGCAGTTTCCAGTGCGTTTGCAGGCGCCCTAGAACGCGCGCGACGATCAAATGCGCATGGGCATCACGACGTAGCGATAGCGGGAGGTTTCGTCGCCCGTGGGGCGGAGTTGGCCGGCGGATTGTTCGTCCTTTAGTTCGAAGCTGATGGGGCCGTCGGCAGCGGCAGCCAGAAAATCGAGCAGGTATTGCGCGTTGAATCCGATGGCGATGGTCTCGCCTTTGAATTCTTTTTCGATGATTTCCTTGGCTTCGCCGTATTCGGGGCTGGAGGAGGAAACTTCCAGGCCTTCGGTGGTGAGCGTGAACTTCACGGCGTGCGAACGCTGGTCGGCAAGCTGCGCGACGCGGCGCAGCGCGTCCTGCAATTCGACGCGCTCGAGCGAGAGGGTCTTATTCGCGTCGCGCGGCAGCACGGCTTCGTAATTCGGAAATTGCCCGGTGAGTTTGCGCGAAGTGAGCAGGCGGCGGCCCACTTGGAAAAACAAGTGGCTTTCATCCTGGCCGAATTCGATCTGGACGTCGTCGCCTGATTTGCCGACGAGGCGCTGCACTTCGGTCATGGCTTTCTTCGGGATCAGGACGCGCGTCTCATTGTTGAAGCCTTCGAACTTGTGATCGGTCTCGACCATTGCCAAGCGGTGGCCGTCCGTGGCCACCATGGCGAGCGAGCCTGGCTTCAGCACCAGCAACGCGCCATTCAGCGTGTAGCGTGATTCCTCGAGCGAGATCGCGAAGGTGGTCTTGGCAATGGCGTCGGCCAGCAGCTTCGCGGGGATTTTCACCAGCGCGTGCGGGAAAGCCGGCAGCGCCGGGAAATTATCCTTGGACATGCCGACGAGCTTGTAATTGCGGCGGTCGCTGATGATGTGCACCCAGTGATTTTCCAATAGCTTGAATTTCACTTCGCCTTCCGGCAACAAGCGCAGCAGCTCGAATAATTTCTTGGCAGGGATGGTACCGGCTCCGTCTTTTTTTACCTTGGCATCGCAGGACGTGCGGATGCTGAGCTCCAGATCGGTGGCCGTGATGGTGAGTCGGCTGCCTTTCGCCTCCACCAGAAGATTCGAGAGAATGGGAATGGTGGTCTTGCGCTCGACGACGCCTTGCGTCAGTTCGAGCTCGTCGAGCAGGTCCGATCTTTTTACGCTGAATTCCATCTGAGGCGACCCTCGCAATTTTCGAGCTGATTTTTGCTGCGGCTACTGTACTGCTTTTCTTTAGGTATATAAATATATAAGAAAACCGTCGCCGTCGCCGCATCTGTGGAAACTTCGTAAAACGATGCAAGCCGAACGACGCACGGCGCTTGCCGGTGGTGGTGTGCTGCGCAAACGCGCCGAGCGCCGAGGATGTGGCTGGCGAATCGTCGTGCCCGTGGCCCGGCTGCCGGCGATGCAGAACACGTTCACAAGTGACTCACAGGTGGTTCACAGGCGATGCAAAGCTCACGCGCAGCCCATCGAACCTTAGGCACAGGGCTCGCCCAGGCGACACATGAGGCGTTTGAAGGCGATCTTAAGACGGGTACACGAATATCCACAGAAGGCGGGGAAACGAAGAGTTCCCAAGGATTAAGTCTAACCAAATGAATCGAGTAACCTGTTGATTTTCTTGTTCAAATCTTTGTTGGTCTGGCGCTCCGACTCTATTTTGTTGATGGAATGCAGCACGGTGGTGTGATGCTTGCCGCCGAACTGGCGCCCGATTTCAGGCAGCGAAGCAGAGGTGAGTTGCTTCACGACGAACATGGCGACCTGCCGCGGCAGCACAATCTGCCGAGAATTGCTGCGGACATTCAGGTCCTGCGCGCGCAGGCCGAAGATTTCGCCGACGCGTTTTTGAATCTGCTCGATGGTGACCTTCTTTTCCTGCGTCTCGATAATATTTTTCAGGACCTGCTGCGCGGTGGAAAGGTTTAGTTCCGCGCCGGTGAGCGAAGCGTAGGCCATCAGGCGGATCAACGCGCCCTCGAGCTCGCGGATATTCGACTTGATGGCGCGGGCGATGTACTCGGCGACTTCATCGGGGAGCTGGACGCGTTCGCTCTCCGCTTTTTTCTGCAGAATGGCGATTTTCGTCTCGAGGTCGGGCAACTGAATATCGGCGATCAAGCCCCATTCAAAGCGCGAGCGCAGGCGCTCTTCGATGGAGGAGATTTCCTTCGGCGGGCAATCGGAAGAAATCACGATTTGCTTCTGCTGATCGTAGAGCGCGTTGAAAGTGTGGAAAAATTCTTCCTGGGTGCGTTCGCGGGTGGCGATGAACTGGATGTCGTCCACCATGAGGACGTCCATATTGCGGAAACGGTCGCGGAAGGCCGCCATGCGCTCAAAGCGGATGGAGGAAATCACTTCGTTGGTGAATTTTTCGGCGCTCACATAAGTGAGGCGCATCGCTGGATTCCTTCGCTTCAGCGTGTGGCCGATGGCCTGCATCAGGTGCGTCTTGCCAAGTCCTACACCGCCGTAGAGGAAAAGCGGATTGTAGGATTTCGAAGGCTGCTCGGCGACAGCCAGCGCCGCGGCATGCGCGAACTGGTTGGAAGCACCGACGATGAACGAATCGAAGGTGTAGCGCGGGTTCAGTTGATTGGCCACCGCGTCAAAATCCAGCTTGGCTTGTGGAGAAGCGGGCGCAGCGACAGCGGCCGCAACAGGAGCTTCCGCTTCGGCGCAGACAAAATCCAAATGCAGCTGCGGCTTGCCGATTTCCACCAGCACGGCTTTCAGCAGCTCGCCGTAAGTTTCCGTGAGGCGCTTGCAGAACAGGCGCGTGGGAACACGAATGGTCAGACGATCGTCTTCGGAACGATCCAAGCGAGTGGGTCGAAACCAGGTGGCGAAGCTATGTGGATTAACGCGCCGCTCTGTATGTTGAAGAATCTTATCCCAAAGGTTCATCGAGCGAGTCAGCCCTTACCGCAATTTCCACCGATGTGGAAATGCTGTGGAAAAACGCCACCCATACCGGCGGGTGTATTTTGGTCTGGTGGTTCAGGTACGATGACGCTGCAGCGCGCCCTGCGTTGCCAGCTCTAATGAATCCCCGTGCCTTAAGCTCATCAGAGACGTGAGGCGGGATTCTGCCTAAATGGAACGTTGGTAGCAAGAGAAAACTGCGTGACTACCCCGCAGGCTCTCCACAAACAATTCACAGGATTTCCACAGTGACAAATTTTGAGATTTCCACTTGTAAAAAATAAAATTCGCGAGACGAAATTGCGCGAGCGTTAAAACTTTCTTCGGCGCGCCAAATTTTTCTCGGAGCGAATTTAATCGAGGCGGAAATTGACGCGCTCGATGGAGCGGGCGCGCCCGCTGGTTTCATCCACGTCAATCTGCACGGTATTCATCTGCACATCGCCTTCGGCCACGGCGAATTTAGCCGGCAGAGCATCGAGGAAGCGCTGCACGATGGGTTTTTTCTCCATGCCGATCACGGAATCGTGCGGGCCGGTCATGCCGACGTCCGTAATGTAGGCTGTGCCTCCCGGCAGCACGCGATTATCGGCGGTAGCGACGTGCGTGTGCGTGCCCAGCACAGCGGAAACTTTTCCGTCGAGATGCCAGCCCATCGCCTGTTTTTCTGACGTAGCTTCGGCGTGCATGTCCACGACAATCACTTTCACGTCAGGAGGGAGCGCGGCGAGCTCGCGTTCGGCGGTGCGGAAGGGATCCTCCAGAGGCGCCATGAAAGTACGGCCTTGCAGATTCATCACCGCATAGGCGACGCCATTTTTAGTTTGGCCGACGAAATGGCCTTTACCCGGAGAGCCGACTGGAAAATTCGCGGGGCGGATCAGGCGAGGCTCGTGCGGGAAAAAATCGAGAATCTCTTTGCGGTCCCAAATGTGATTGCCGCCGGTGATGACTTCCGCTCCCGCCGCGAAAATTTCTTCCGCGAGGCGCGGAGTAATTCCGAAACCGGAGGCGGAATTTTCACCGTTGGCGATGCACAGGTCTATCGAGCGTTGCGTGATGATGTCCGCGAGGCGGTCATGGACGATCTTGCGTCCGGGCGAGCCGACGATATCTCCGATAAAGAGAATCTTCATTCTGGGGGTTTCTCATTTCGAACTGCGAATAAACCACGACTCTGTAGCGTTCCGATGTGGAGCGGTCCACTTTGCCGTGCGTTGCTAGGTCCTGAACCCCACGAATAGGTGGGTGCCCTGCGCCTGCTTTCAGGCTATCCACCGGCCGAAACCGATGGACGTGCACAAGGGCAGGACGACGCGGACTCCCTGGGATCCAGTGTTGGTTCAAAAGACCATCGCGACGTCACCTGCGTCGCAGGCCGGTTCCACGAAGTATTGTAGCAGGAAATATCGGCGCAGCCAGCCGTGCGGCGACAGCGCGGTTCGCGGCTCGAACGAAAAACGCAAAAGAACAGGCGCGCCCCTTCGAACCGGCACTGCCGGTTCTCAGGGTGAATCGCGCTGCAGCGCGACTCAGAACAAGAACTTGAATCCCAGCTGGACCAGGCGGGGAGAAGTCGCGCCAATGACGTCGCCGAACGTGGAACTGTCAATATTTCCGTCAACCGCTTGCGGCCCGAAAAATTGCGCGTGGTTGAAAGCGTTAAACGCCTCGATGCGGAACTGGAGAGACTTGGCTTCCGTAAGGCGCACGTTCTTGAGCAGTGCCAGGTCGTAGTTGTCCATTCCCGGCCCATAGAAGAAGCGTCGCTTGGCGGTGCCGGGCGTTCCGGGAGCATTTTCGGTCAACACAGCGGTATTGAAATAAGGCTGGCCGTTGCGAGGATTGGAATTCAGATTGAGCGGGCCGCCTGTGTAGTCCGGTTCATCCACGCCAAAATTATTGATGCCATTGGGTTCGGCGCCCAGGAAAGAATTATCGCCGAAATTCACGAGCGTGACAGGAAGGCCGCTGCTGAAATGAGTGATTCCGGAAATTTCCCAGCCGCGCGTCCACTCATTCGATGCGCGGAAAAGTTGTTCGAATGGAATCTGGTAATTGTAGCTGACGACGAAGTTGTGTTTTACGTCGAAGGAAGAGAGCGCCTTGCTGAGCGCGGGATCGAGCGGATTGACCGCTTCGCCCAGATTTGAAGATTGGTCCTGGGATTTGCTGAAGGTGTATCCAGCGAGCACGGTGAGCCGCCTGGTGGTGTGGCGCAAAGTGACTTGCAGCGCGTTGTAATTGGAATTGCCGATCGTGGTCTGATTGGCGTTACTACCAAAATTCGAGCCGAGCGGCCCGCGCGTGCCGTTGAAAACCTGGCCGGTGGAAGTGGTGTATTGGGTGTCTTCGCCAAAAGGGCCGCAGGGAGTTTGTCCCGGCGCGAGATTGGCTGGATTGCTCAAGAACAAGCAAAGCGCAGGATCGCCTGGATTCGATTCCTCCAGCACGAGTAGTCGGTGCCCCTGCGTGCCGACATAATTCACGCTGACGACGGTGTTGTTACCGAAGCCGCGCTGGAGCGAGAGCATGTATTCCTCGGTGTAGGGAATGCGATTGGTGGTCAGGTAGTTGGGCAGGCCGGTGATGGGCTCGAACTGCGACCAATCAATGCTGCTGTCGGGATTTTTTGCGCTGGAATTGAGCCGAGCGAGCGTCACCGGAAAAGTCTGCCCGAGATTTTGGCCGCTGGCCGCGGTGACGAAGGGCGTAGCGAAGAGCGGCGGCGCAGGGCTGGTGTATGTGGTGCCGTAGGGGGCGTTGGCACTCATCACGCCGATGGTGAGAGCTTCGATCGCGGTGTAGAACATTCCGTAGCTGGCGCGGATGCTGGTCTTGCCGGGGCCGCCGAGAATTTTTGTCAGCAGGCCGTCGCCCGCAACGCTCGGTGAGTACGCCAGGCCAATGCGCGGCGCGAAATCGCGATTTCCCGGAGGCGCCAGCGTGCGCGATACGCCAGGATCGGTGGGGTAAAGGATGCCGGCCGGAGCACCGGGGAAAACGACCGACTGTTCGCCGGGAATGAATGTGGCGATCTGATTGTACTTTTCATACCAGGGCTCGATTCGATCCCAGCGCAAGCCGTAATTCAGCGTCAAACTGCTGTTGATGCGCCAACTATCCTGGCCGTAAAGACCGAAGTACTTGTTGCGGCCGTAAAAAGGTTGCAGCTGGCTCTGGTTGTACTGGCTGGGAACGCCGAGAAGGAAATCGGCAAAGTCCAGGCCCGTCTCGGTTCCAAAGAAGAGGAAGCTGCCATTGAATTGCGCGATGGCGTTGACGTTCACCTGATCGTAATGGGCCTCTCCGCCGAATTTCAGCGTGTGTGTTCCGATCACTTTGGAAAAATTGTCGAGCCATTGAAAAGTGTTGCCGACCTGGTTGAGCTCGTTGGTATTCGTGCCGATGGTGTAGCTGTTGAATCCGACGCTTTCCACGCCTTCGGTTTTCGGCGAGAGTGGCACGATGCCGGGAGTTCCAGGGCCGACCTCGAAACCTTGCGAGGCCAGGCTCACTCCGACTCCTCCCACCGGTTTGCCGAGGTCAACGGAGTTGCGCAGGTAACTGAAATGGAATTCGTTCGCGGCAGCCGTTCCGATCGTCTTGGTGAACCCGAGGTCGAATAATTGTGCGCGACCGGTGTAGAGCGCGTTGAAGCCGGGAACATTCGCGCCGCCTTGCGCGACGGGATAGGGATTGTTCTGCGCCCAGTCGTCGAGAAAGTAGTAGGCGGAGAGCAGGCCATAGTGCGTGTTGGCGTCGAGGCGGTAGGCGCCTTTGTCGTCGCGCAAAGTTTGGTTGAAGGCTGAGGTGGAGAAGGTGCCGTTGGAATTGTTGGCCGCGGGGATGTATTGCAATAGGTTGGTCCCAGGCGCAATCCATGAGGTCGTCGGGACGGTCGCATTTGGAAAGACGCAGCCGGTGGCGGGATTATTGCTGGTGCAGGGTCCGCCGGTGGGATGCTGCTGCGTAGGACCGCTGAAATAATACGGCTCGCCGGCCTGGACGGTGTATCCCAATTTGCTCGAAAGAGTTGTCGCGATATTCGGGCCGCTCACTACGCAGGGTACTTCAAGATTGCCCGCCGCCACGCCGCAGAAACCGAGCGGATTGAAGCCACTGGAATTCAGCGGCAGGTCGGAGAAGTTGCCCGTCGTGCGGTCCTGTGCGGACGGCACGGGAATCTGGCCGGTGTCCACGCCTTGGGTGGAACGGGTGCCTTGATAATCCGCAAAGAAGAAAATTTTATTTTTACGGATGGGGCCGCCGACGGTGCCGCCGAACTGGTTTTGATCAAAGGCTCCGCGGGTGGGAGAAAAGTAATTGCGTGCATCAAGATTGGTGTTGCGTAGGAATTCGAAAAGATCGCCGTGGAACGCGTTGGTGCCGGACTTTGTTACGACGTTGATTTGGCCGCCGCTGAATTCGCCGTACTCGGCGTCGAAGTTGCTAGTGAGGATACGAAATTCGGCGATGGAATCGAGGTTGGGAATGATCGCTGCGCCCATGTTGACGTCCTCTTCCACGTCGCTGCCATTCACGATGAAGGCGTTGGCAAACTCGCGTTGCCCGTTGATCGAAATCGTTCCGGGATTCAAATCGCCCGAAGGGGAAAGCACGCTGGCGCCGACGTCCTGCACGGTGTCGGACGTAATGGAAGTCACCGGCGCGACTCCCGGCTGCAACGCCAGCAAATCGGTATAGCTGCGGCCGTTCAGCGGCACGGCGGTCATCTGCGTGCCGGTGATGACTTCGCCGATTTGCGTGTTGGTGGTGTCCACATGTATTTGGTTAGCGACGACAGTGACGGCGTCGGACCTGGCGCCGACTTCCAGAACGGCGTCAATCGTCAATGCGCTGTTGGCGTCGATGATGATTCCGGTACGTTGATACGGACGGAAGCCGTCTGCCGATACTTCCAGGGTGTAACGGCCGACCTGGACATTCAGGAAAGAAAAAGCGCCGTTGTCGTCTGTGGCGAGCTCTTGGCGCACACCGGTGTCCGCATTGGTGATGGAGACGGTTGCTTTGGTCACGACGGCGCCGCTTGCGTCCTTCACGGTGCCGGAAACACGTCCGCCGACGCCGGCGCGCGCGGCGAAAGCGAGAATGAAGAGAGCCGCGACGAGCGAGGCGGTGCGGCTGAAAAAGCGGGGACGAGGGCGAAACATGAATCTCCTAGTTGCAAACCATTATCAACTGGAAAGAGAGTCTAGGCTAGTTGTAATTTGGTGTCAACTGGAGTTTTGTAAGAATTTGGTTACAATTCGCCGCGCGGAATCTGCATTTCACCTGGTATTGCTGCAAAATGCAGATCCCTCGCCCGTCGTTTCCCGCTAGAAGTGGAAGCCGACCTCCGCGCTCAATGCTCGTGGCGTCACGTAGTGCGTGCCGCTGAAAGTGGAAAGGAAATTGTAAACCGCTTCCTTGTTGCCGATGTTAATGGCGGTCAAGCGCAGACTCCACTTGTAGCGGTCGCCGCGGAAAAGATTGTCGTCGCCGACAGCCAGGTCGAACAGGTTGCGTGCGGCGACGCGCGGCGGATTGCGATCGTCGTTCTCGGTTCCGGGGGCGGGAATCTTCAAGAACTTCGAATTGTATTGCGACGAGGGACACAAGCCCGAAGCAATGATCGGGGTGCCGGTAGGATTCGTCGGACTTGGCGGAGTTGCGAACACGCCCGCGCAAGATAGTCCAGCCTGAAACTGTTGATCGGGCGACAGACCGGAGACATCCACAAAGCCGGGTACCTGCGCGCCGGCGCAATTGCCGCCGTCGCACGGCACCGGACCCGCGACCAGACCGCTATCGTAGCGCCAGTTGAAACCAATCCAGGGCCACAACTTCTTCGGCTGGTATTGCAAGTGAGTGGTTTCGTTGAAGTGCTCGTCGTGGTCAATGCGGAACGGCGTAAAACTCCCTGCTACGATGGGAACCGCACCCACGCCGCCGATTTGCGGAGTGAAGAAGCGCGCGGCGACGCTGGACATTACCACCAGCGCGGTGAGCCCATGGTAATTCGGGACGTTGGCGCGAATGGCGTAGCCAGGGATTTTTGAATTGTTCCATTCGATGGGGAAGGTAATCGGAGTAGCTCCCAGGATGCTGAAGTCGTAGCCGTTGTGCGTGTACTTCCAGATGTACTCGCCATCAATCACTAAATATTTTCCGAAGGCCTGTTGCAGACCAGCGTGAAACTCATTGCGAAAGCCGGGGGAGAGAGGAGTGGCTGTGCCGGACGTGCAGCCTTCGTTTTCGGCCGCGAAGAGTGCGCCGACAACCGGATTCAGGCAGCCGAGGCTGGAAAGCACCAGGTTTTCGTTGAAAGGAGTTTCTAGGGTCCGTGCATAGGAAACGCGCAGGACGGTATTCGTTTTCTTGACGTTGTAAGCAACGCCGAGGCGCGGCTCCGCTTGCGTCGCGTGAGTGAGGCCTTCGTAGATGTCGCCGCGGATACCAAGGTTGAACGACCAATTCTTCCAGGTGATGGAATCCTGGACGTACATCGCCAGCTGTTTCACGTCCGTATGACCCGGAAACAGATACTCAGCGCTGTTCGTCTGCCCAGCCGCGCAGCCGTCGCTCGCAGGCAGCGGCGCGGTCCGGGTCAAGTCAATGCAACCGAGGATGGGAACAAATGCGCCAACGGACCCTTGGCCAAGGTTAGGCGTCAGGGTCCCGGTGCATTGCGTTTGCGAGGTAATCGCTGGATCGGTGTTTGGGGATGCATCGGCATTCAGGCACACGGCGTTCAATGTGGGGTCCACAATTCCGAAGCTGTCGTGTTCGGTTAGGAATGTCTGTTCGTAGACGATTCCAGCCTTAATGTTGTGATTGCCTTTGACCATGGAAACCTCGGAATGAGCACCCGCGTTGGTCAGCGTGCGATATTGATTGGCAGCCTCCTGCTGGAGATTGGAGGGGCCGAGGTCGGCGAAGGGATTGTCGCTGCCGTAGTAGTTGAACTGGTCGCGGCGAACGAAGGCGCCTAGCGTGAACACCGTCGAGGAGTTAATCAAGTGCGTCCAGGATGGAGCGACGTTGACGGTTCCGATCTTGGAGCGCTGGTCCGTCGGACCGACGGGATTGCCGTCAGGGTCCAGACCGCCGTTGGCGACCACCACGCCGAACCACGGCGAGGCATATTGCGCGTCGAAGGAATTCGGCGTCTGGAACCAGGAACGCGTGTAGTTGAAATTGACGTGCAGGCTATCAGATGTGCTCAGCTGGTAGTCAACGCGGTCGAACACGTTTTCCTGATTGCCCTTGTCATGCATCACCGTAAATTCCGGGCCGTCGAGAAAGCGGCCACTGTTCAGACCGCTCGCGGCGATGAAATTCCCCCACTTTTCGCCGCCATAGGCGAGGTCAAAGCCGGCGTTCGCTGTGCCGAACGCACCGTAGGACGCGGTGACGCTGCCGTGCGGCGTGGTGACGCCCTGCCCGGAGCGCGTCGTTACTTTGATGACCAGACTGGTCTTGTCGCCGAATTCCGCCGGCGGCGCGCCGGAAATCACTTCCAGCGACTGCACCGAATCGAGTGGAACTTGGTTCGAAAACACTTTGCTCTGCTGGTCGGTGATGGGCTGGCCGTCAACCGAGAACGAGTTTTCCGCGTGGTCGCCGAGCCCGTGGAACAGACCGTTGGAATCGGCGGCGACTCCTGGCGTGGAGAGTGTCACCAGGGAACTCAGCGACGAGGACGCGCTTTCGAGTGGCAGCTTGTCGAACAGGGCACGATCCACGTCGGTGTGGAACGTCGGCTCGTTCTCAAGCAGGTCACCGCCGCCTTCGACTGTCACCGTGCTGGAGCTGCCGGCAATTGTTAAGCCGATCTTCAGCGCGAGAGGCACCGAGGAGCGGACGTCAATGTCCTGCGCGAATGCGCCGAACCCCGTTGCGCTGACTGCCAGGTGATACGGATTGAACGGCACGTTCGCGAAACTGAAATTGCCGGACGCGTCGGTTGTCGTGGAGCGTTCGAGGCCGCTGACCGGGTTGTGGATGCTGACCTCGGCGCCGGCAACTACGCCGCCCGAAGGATCCGTCACGGTTCCAGTGACGTTAGCGGAGTTTCCGGTCTGTGCTGCGGCAGTGGATGCGGCTGCAAACGCGACGAACAGCAAAAATAATGCCCCCAGAAATGCTCTTACGGATCTCATGAATGAATCTCCCTTTATGAATGGCGGCCTCTGCGCTGCGCAGCGCCGGCCGCGGATGAAATGAAAAATTAGAAGTGGAATTCAACGCCTGCCGCCAGGAACACGGCGCGCGTTAAGGGACTACGATTTTTTGGGTGAGGAATTAAACCGGAGGAGCGCGGGGGATTCTATGACTGCAAACAGGGTCGAGACGGAGCTTTTGAGCTTCGGCAGCCGCAAATCGCGCGACTGTGACGGGCGACTGCGTTTCTATCTGCGCCGCGGGCTGAGGGACGGCGACGTGCCCGGTGTGGCAGACCTGGCAATGCTGTTCGTCAGAGGAGTGCCCATGCCAGTGCCCGGCAGCCTGCATGGCAAACAGGCCCACGGAAAGAATCAGGGCCGCGGCCAGCAATCGTAGGGCTATTCGCTTCGGCATCGCTTAAATTCCTAGGGGCTCCCGCTAACTATGGTAACTCTGATGCGGCCCAGCCTTAAAAGGTCGCAACAGGTTTGGGCACCAATCACGCAACACAGCGGTTCAACACAGATCGTGCGCCGTAAGCTGTGGCTTCAGACCTGCAATACGTCGCCCTCGCGCGCCACCATTTTATAAAGCACCGGGCTGACGATACGGCCCAGGAGCAGCCGCGAAACCAGACCGGCCACAATCACGATCGCGAACGGTTTCTGCGAATCGGAACCAATGCCCGTCGATAGTGCTGCCGGCAGCAATCCCAGGCACGCGACCAGGGCCGTCATCATGATCGGACGGAAGCGGACCAGCGATGCGTCGAAGGTAGCTTTTTCGATGCCGAAACCTTCGAGCCGGAGTTTATTGATATAGGAGACATCAATGACCGCGGTCTCCACCGAGACGCCCATCAGCACCAGCAAGCCCAGAAGCGACGACACGCTGAACGGCGTGTGCGTCAGCTTCAGCGCGAGCAAAGCTCCCACTGGCTCGGTTAAAATCACGCTGAGCACCACGGTGACCGGAAATTTCAAGTTCCCGTAAAGCGCGAAAAGTATCATGAAAATCAGCAGCACCGTGAGCGGCCCGACGATCGAGACCTGACTCATCGCGTTGATGAACTCGCTGTATTCGCCACCCCACGCGAGGCGATAGCCCGCCGGCAACGTTCTTTCCACGTCCGCGATGGCGCGCTTGCCTTCCGCGACGGCTCCGGCGAGGTCGCGGCCTTCGATGCTGTACTGCACGCCGATGTAGCGCGAATTCTGCTCGCGATAGATGAAAGACGCGCCGTTGCCCTCGCGTATATCCGCCAGCTCACTGAGCGGAATCTGCTGGCCACTGGGCGTGCCGACAAGCAAGTTCGAGATCTGTTGCGCGTTCTCGCGAAATTCCGGCTTCATGCGCACGACGAGATCGAACAACTTTTCGCCCTGAATCACTTGCGTGGCCGCCTGCCCGCCTACGGCTGCCTGCACCACGCCTTCCACGTCGGCCACGTTGATGCCGTAGCGCGCGATCCTGTCGCGATCCACTTGCACGATCAGGCTGGGCTGGCCCAATTCGCGCACCACGGTCAGCTCGGTGAAGCCGCGAATCTGCGAAAGCCGCCGCTTGATCTCCAGCGCTTTTTCCTGCAGGACGTTCAGGTCCGCGCCATACACTTTCACCGCCAGCGCGCTCTTCAGGCCAGTAAGCGCTTCGTCCACGGCATCTTCGGCGGGCTGTGTGTAATTGAAAATAATTCCAGGAAATGCGGTGAGCTGCTTCTGCAAATCTTCGATCAACTCCGCCTTGTTGCGAATATTTCCGGATTTCCAGATGGCGTCGTCGTACGGTTTCAGTCCTACATAGAATTCGCAGTTGAAAAATCCGGTGGGGTCGGTGCCGTCATCGGGACGACCGAGTTCGGATCCGACGTCGGTGACCATCGGATACTTCGCGAGGATGGTGCGAATCTGCGGCGCGACTTTTGCCGCCTCTTCATACGAAATCGTGTAAGGCATCGTCGCGCGGACCCACAGCGCGCCTTCATCGAGGTGCGGCATGAATTCGGCGCCGATGAAAGGGACGAGGAACAGAGTGGCGCCGAAAACTAGGGTGGCAACCAGCATGGTCAGCCACGGACGCTCCAGGCACCACTTCAATTCCGAGCCATACTCCTTCTTGATCCATTCGAAGGGCTTGTTGCGCGGCTCGCGTACACCTTTCTTGAACCAGTAGGAGCACATCACAGGGACGAAGGTGAGCGTGAGAATCAGCGCGCCAATCAGCGCGATGGACATCGTGTCCGCCATCGGGTGGAACAATTTTCCAGACGGGCCGCTGAGCGCGTAGATGGGAATGTAGCCCGCGATGATGATGGCGACGGAATAAAAGATGGGACGATCCACGTCCCGCGCAGCGGCGAGAATCACTTCGTGCAAATCGTATTTCTGGCCTTCGCGCAGCCCCAGCTCGCGATAGATGTTTTCCACCATCACCAACGTGCCGTCAATGATGATGCCGAAATCAATCGCGCCGATGGAAAGCAGGTTCGCAGCCACACCACGCGCGTGCAGAAAAATGAAGGAGAAGAGCAACGCAACCGGAATCGTCAAAGCCACGATCACGGCCGCGCGCACGTTCACCAGAAAGAAAATCAGCACGATCAGGACCAGAGTCATCCCGACCAGCATATTTTTTTCCACGGTATCAATCGTCAGACGCACCAGGTCGCTGCGATCGTAATAAGGCAGGACTTTCACGTCGGGCGGCAGAATGTGCTCGTTCAGCTCTTTGGTTTTCGCCTCAACGCCTTTCAAAACGTTCTGCGTCTGGTCGCCGCGCAGCATCATGATGACGCCTTCGACAGCGTCGTCATTCTTGTTGAATCCGAATTGGCCCAGGCGCGGCGCGTGGCCAATGGTGACTTCGCCCACGTCGCGTATGCGCACGGGCACGCCATTTTGCGAACCGATGATCACGCCGCCGATGTCCTGCACGTCTTTGATCAGGCCCAAGCCGCGCACGTAATAAAATTGACCGCCTTGCGGATAAAATCCGCCGCCGGTGTTCGCATTGTTCACGGAAAGCTGCTGGATTATTTGCGGGACGGTGATGTGATAGCCGTAGAGGCGCGCGGGATCGAGCAGCACCTGGTATTGCATCACCGTGCCGCCGAAGCCGGAATCATCGGCGACACCGCGCACCTGCTTGTACTCGCGCTCAATCACCCAATCTTCGAAAGTTTTCAATTCCTGCGGCGTGCGGTCCGGACTTTGCAATACGTAGCGGTAAACCAGGCCCGACGGGCTGGAAAGTGGCGCGAGCCCCGGCGTGACCCCGCTGGGATAGGTGACTTCGCTGAGCCGCTGAAAAACGACCTGGCGCGCAAAATAATCGTCGGTGTCTTCATCGAACGTGAGAATCACATCCGACAGCCCGTACAGCGAGATCGAGCGCTGAATTTCCATCTTCGGCACGCCGTTCATTTCCACTTCGGTGGGCAGTGTCACCAGGCGCTCGACTTCTTCCGCGGCGTGACCCGGCCACTGCGTAATGACTTCCACCATCGGCGGTGAAAGATCCGGGTAAGCGTCCACTGGCATGCGCTGAAAAGAAACCGCGCCGCCGACGGTGATGAACACCACCAGCATCAGCACCAGGAACCGCTGTTGCAGCGCGAATTGTACGATGCGATGAATCATTAGAAATCGGCCGCCCTAGTGCTGGAACGAATTCGCGAACTGCAGGAACAAGCCGCCGTCGCCGACGACTTTGTCGCCGGGATTCAAGCCTTTCAGAATTTGCGTTTTTCCGGATTCGCTTTGGCCGATTTCCACGGAGCGGCGGCCGAACTGATTGGAGCTCGTCGCCACGTAAACGAATGGCTGGTTTTCATCGTCGCGCAGCACGGAGGCGTCCGGCACGGCGATAGCGTTCTGTTCGACGCCGGCGTTCACCGTGGCGGTGACGTACATATTGTTCTTCAGTTTTTCGCCGGGATTTTCGACCACGATGCGCGCCTGCAGCGTGCGCGTATTAGGATCCAGCGCCGGCGACATGAACGAAATCTTCCCCTGGAATTTATCGGGATACGAATCGGTCTGCACCGTGACTTGGTCGCCCACGTGCACCGCAGCCATATCGCTCTGATATACGTTGGCCAGCACCCACACCGAGCTCATATCCGAAATGATGAACGCCTGCGTCGCGCCGGCTTGCAACAGCTGGCCGGGAGCGACGTCGCGCTCGACAATCTCTCCGCCGATAGGTGCGAGCAGCGGAATCTCCGCGGAGGACGGCGCTTTTTCCAGATCTTCCGGCTTCTGTATGCCGAGAATTTTCAATCCCAACAACGCCGCGTTCAAATCCGCTTGCGCCTGAATGCGATCCGATTCCGCCTGCAGCAAATCGCGCTCGGCGATTGCGTGGTGCTCGTACAAATCCTGGGCGCGCGCGTAGTTCTTGTCCGTCACACGGTAGGTGTCGCGCGCTTTCAGGTAAGCAGCATAGAGCAGCGAGTAATCTGGGCTGCTTACTTCCAATAGCGGCTGGCCAAGCTTCACGCGCTCGCCCGGCACCACTAAGATTCGGCTGACCGGACCGCCAACCTGAGTGATCACCGGCGTGGTGTTGAACGCGTTGTAAGCCACCGCACCTGTGAGGCGCAGCACGCGCGGGAGCTTCACTGGCGCAACGGTTACGACCTGCACGTGCGACATCTGGTTCTGCGGAATCGAAAACAGCTCGGGAGTTGCGCTCTTCGATTCCTTCGCGCTGAACGAAGTCATTTGATTGGCGCGTTCATCGGAACCGCATCCCGCCAGACAAGCCGCGGCCATTGCAGCCGCAGCCGCAAAAACGCCGGCGCGCGTCAGCACAGATCTGGAGCCGCATCGGAAAGTCTGGGCGCTCATGGCAGGCTCCTGGTTCCCACGGCCTCGCGCAATTGCTCCACGGCGGTGAGATAGGCCGCGAGCGATTGGCGGTAGGAAAGTTGCACAGCGCGATAACTGCGCTCCGCGTCGAGATAATCGAGCAAGCTGGCCGCGCCGCGCTTATAGGAATACTCGGTGATGTCGCGAGATTGCTGTGCCGCGTCCAGATAGCCGCCGCGGAATTGCGTGACCACCAGATCGTTTTCGCGCACGCCTTCGTACGCAGTGAGCACGTCGCTCATCACCTGGTCGCTTGCGGCCAGCTCCTGTTCCTGCGTCTGATTGATCACGTAATTCGTGCGCGCGATTTCGCCCTGGTTGCGATTGAAGATGGGGAGCTGGAAACTGCCGAAGAACGACGCCGTATTGGTATCGCTCACGTGGTCGTAATTCGCGGTGCCGGTGACGTCCACCTTGCCGTTGGCTTTGGCCAGTTCATACTGGCTCTTGGCCGCGATCACGCCTTGCTGCGCGGCGCGAAAATCCGGACGGTTCTGCAGAGCCTTGGATTGCAGGTCTTCGAGTTTGATCTGCACTGGGATGTAGTCAAAGTCGCTGGTAACGTCGAAATCCTCCGGCACGGTTTCATACCCCAGAAACTGCCGCAAACCGACCAGCGCCTGCACTTTGGCCAGCTGCGCCTGGGCCACGTCCTGCTGAAACTGCAGCAACTGCAGCTTGATCTTCAGAAAATCGCCTTCGCTGATGTCGCCAGCGTTGTAGCGTGCCTGGCTGATATCCACGGTGTTTTGAAAACTCTTCATGTCTTGCAACGCGAGATCGAGCGTGGATTCGGCGAGTTGCACGCTCACGAATTGCGAGGCGACGTTGAAGGTGAGCGTGCGCTCGTTGTCGGTGACCAGCGATTTGGTCTGCGCGGTGACGTCTTGCGCGGCTTGCAAGCGATGCTGCCGTTTTTTGCCCCGTTCGAAAAGGTAGGCGAGGCCCACATCGAATTGCGCGGTTTCATCGATATATTCCGAGGTGAACTGGCTGGGCTGAAAAATCGGAAGGAACTGCGCGTCCACCGTGAACACGGGATTGGGCCGCAGGTTTGCAGTGATTTCCAGCGCCTGGTCCTGCTGAATAGTGGTGCGCGCCGCTTTCAAATTGTGGTTGTGCTCGAGCGCCATCTGAATGGCCTGGTCCATGCTGATGCGCACGGCGCCATGCACCTGGCCCGACGGAGTATTTTGCGGCGCCGTTTGTGGCGCGGCGTTCTGCAGCGTGGCTGGCTGCGGTGGAGGCGACGTCTGCGCAGGAGCAGCAGACGCAAGACACACCACGAGTGCAGGGATGGCGAATAGCGCGGTTTTAGCGGGCATAGTCTTCAACCTCTAAAGAAAAAAAGTAGTGGAATCGGCGTGCCGGTAGCGGCACAGGTTCAAATCGAGGTTATACGGCGGGTGGTGCGCGTGCGGGAAGGCGCGGTGCGACGGGCGACGGCGCAAATTCTGGTTCCTGCAGTTCGATTTGCACGCCCACCTGGGCCAACGATGGTGCGCGATGGTTCGGTTGCGGATGGTCAATCGGTTGATGGCTCAGATGGCAAATCGAGCAGTTGGCATCGGGGCCGGCATGATGATGCGAGACGCTGCCGAGCACCATCACAAGCATCAGCAGCGCGAGCAGCGCTACTGGAATGGCAAGATACCGAACTGGACTGCGTTTATGCACGTGACGAAGGCCGGCAGAACCCCCGGCGACTATCATATACGGAGATGGCTACCAGATGCTAACGGGTTGCGTCAGGAGCACCAGGGCTGGGAAGATTGCGCGCTGAACCGTCCGGAAACCGGTACGCGGCGGCTTTTGCAGCGCTAATTCGTCTGTTCGAGCGCCTTTTCCACCATGGACACGCATTTTTCCACGCGCTTGCGCAACGGGCCTTCGATTTCCTGCTGGCGTTTGCGCAGCGTGAAGGATTCATCAGCGATATTCAGCGCCGCGAGCACGGCGACTTTCAGCGAATCCACCATATGCGTGGCTTCGGCGATGGAACGCATCTTGCCGTCCACATACGCCGCCAGTTCCTTTAGATACTCTTCGTTGTCTTCCGCGTTAACGTTGTAGCTTTGATCGTAAATCTCAATTTTCACGGTCCACTCCCTTGCTGAGCAGAGCCATTGTCAGCCATTGCGCGGGCTCGCGCAACGGGCTTGTGCGCGGCGTCCGGCGCAGCGCGATTGACTTCGTCATTGCGCGGGACTACATTCAGCACCGGCGCAAAGGGCGCCTCCAGTCCGCGGAAAGGGCCGTGCCCACCATAAGCAGCTGCAAAGTTGCGAATCTTCTTTCAGCCTGATTCGGGCGGACTCCAGGCATGCATTGAAAGGAGCTTCGTATGTTTCCTAATCCGCAGGATGCACTGCCGCTACCGCCGCAGCCAAACCTGGAGCAGTACAAGAAACAGGCCAAGGACCTTGTAAAGGCGTGCAGGTCCGCCGACCCGGACGCACTGAGCGCCTGGGCGGTGCGATGGGTGAAGACGCTCGCCCGTTTGCAAGGTCTCGTGATCACGCGCGAACTTCCCGTGCGCATCGATCGCTGGATCGCTCAGGTGGAAAACTTCGCGCGAAGAAAGCTGAATGATTCCGGCCCGCACGCGAAGTGTTCGCTTGCCGAGGCACAGTTTGTGATTGCGCGCGCGCACGGCTTCGACGACTGGGCTACGCTCGCTGGTCAGATCGTTGCGCAGGTTCGTCGCGATTCCCCTGAGGCAAAATTCGAGGCGGCGGTGGAGGCGATCGTTTCTGGCGACGCGCCTTTGCTCGAGCGATTGCTGCGGGAAAATCCAGCGTTGCTTCGCGCGCGTTCTACACGAGAGCACCGCGCGACGCTATTGCACTACGTCGCGGCCAACGGCGTCGAGGGTTATCGTCAAAAGACTCCCCAAAATATTGCGAAGATCGCGGAACTTCTGCTGCGCGCCGGAGCCGAGGTGGACGCCAAGGCGAACGTCTACGGCGGAGGTGCGACGACTCTGGGCCTCGCCGCAACCAGCGTTCATCCCGAGCGGGCCGGCGTGCAAATCGCGCTGCTGGAAACCTTGCTAAACCACGGCGCACGAATTAATCGTCGCGGATCAGGCGGCAACCGCGTGCCAATTATTACGGCGTGCCTGGCGAATGAACGTGCGCTAGCGGCTGAATTTTTCGCCACGCGCGGTGCGCCAATGAATCTGGAGGAAGCGGCGGGCGTGGGAAGGCTGGAAGTGGTGAAGAGTTTTTTCAACCGTGGCGGCAGCTTGAAAGCGAATGCCACGCACGAACAGCTTGTGAGAGGCTTCCTGTGGGCTTGTGGGTTCGGTCGCAACGACGTTGTTGCTTTTCTATTGGGCAGGGGCCTTGATCTAGATGGGCAGGACGCTGAGGGTCAGACAGGATTGCATTGGGCAGCGATGAGCGGACAGCAAGACACGCTTCGATTGCTCCTGGCACGAGGAGCGCCACTCGAAGTGAGAAATGTTTACGGCGGCACGGTGCTGGGCCAGACGCTTTGGTCAGCTGCCCACGACTCTGACCCCGATCGGTACGTCCCGATTGTCGAAAGTTTGTTGGCGGCCGGCGCGAAAGTTCCCGAGCGCCATGCGCCGATCAGCCACCGCATGGATGGGCTGCTGCAGCAACATGGTAGTTCCGCCGACGGTAGCTTGTCATGGGGAGGGTGAAAAGTCGGCGACGAAATCGTGAGGAATTGCCGCGTGCCAATCCGATATTGCTTTGCGTTCTCAGGAAGCCATGAGCGCCCCCTGCATCTCCGCGACGAGGAGTGACACGAGTTCCGCGGCGGGCAGGGCACGCGCGCGCGTCACACCCTGGCCAACGAAGAGCGAGAGATATCCAGAATCTCCCAGCCCTGCGGCAGCGTTGCGCATCGGGCGGGTCAAAGCATTCTGCAACGGGAACGGCAGGATTATTTTTTCTTTGTCCTCGAGTTTGGAGATGAACGTATTCAACAGGCCGCGCGCGGGCCGGCCCGAAAATGCTCGCGTGATGACTGTCGTGTCTGCGCGAGCCGCAAGAACGGCGCGGCGGTAAGCCTCAGAGGTGCCGGCTTCGGGGCACGTGAGGAAAGCGGTACCGAGTTGAGCAGCACTGGCGCCGCGCGCGAGGGCTTGGGCGATGTCTCGCCCGTCCATCAGTCCACCGGAAGCGATGAGTGGCATGGATACCGCAGCGCGGAGCGATCGCACCAGTTCGAAAGTCGGAACCATCGCGCCATCGAAAGGCCCGGCGAATGTTCCGCGGTGCGATCCGGCCTCCGCGCCCTGCGCGACGATGGCTGTGACGCCGCTTGCTTGCAACATTTTTCCTTCTTGAACCGTGGTAGCCGTTCCGAAGCTTGCGATCCCGGCTGCTTTGAGGCGGGCCATGGCATCAGGCTCGGGAATGCCGAAAGTGAAACTGAAAACCGCGGGTCGGGCCTCCAGCACAACCTGCAATTGCTCTGCAAAGGGATTTTTTGGCCACGCGAGCAGCGAGGGCGGAGACAAGTGCAGCGCTTCGTGAATTTCGGCGAGCAGCGCGAGCATCGGAGCGGCGTCAACGGGCGATTCGGGCACGTATCCGCCGGCGAAAAGATTCACGTTGAATGGTTTTTCCGTGAGGGCCCGGACCTTCTTGATGTCCGCAGCGATTTGTTCGGGCGTGCTATACGCGGAACCGAGCGAGCCTAGACCGCCGGCATTGCACACGGCTGCAGCGAGTTCGGGAGTTGACGGACCCCCGGCCATGGGAGCCTGGATGATGGGGTGCTGGATCCCGAGGTCGCGTAGGAAATCGCTCTGGGCCATGTGATTTACCCTCGCTGGCGATTCGTGATGCTGCATTGTCCGCTGACCGCGGATGCTTCCGGATTATATCGCGCGGAGGGTGGCGCCGAGTTTTTCCCGCAGCGCGGCGACGATGCGCGCGGAGAAATCGTTGAGCTGCGCGTCGGTGAATGTGGCTTCCGCGCTTTGAAATTTCACACGGATCATGAGGGAGAATTTCCCCGTCGGCACTTGCCCGCCACGGAATAGATCGGCGGCTTCGATGCTTTCGATTTCAGCGATCTGCAGCGAACCAATCGTCGCGATGACTTGTGCAAACGTCACGCCGTCCGCAAGCACCAATGAAAAATCGCGGTCGACAGCAGGGAATCGCGGCAGCGGTTTGAAACGTCGCGCGGCGTCCGCAGCTTCGACGCCAGTGACGAGCGGCTCGAGTTTCAGTTCCGCCACGAAGACGTCCTGGCGGAATTTGTATATTTCTGCGATGCGCTTGGCGAGTTGGCCGGCCACTCCGAAATTTGCTGCAGCTGGCGCTTTACTCACAACCGAAATCTGTGCGGCGCGCGAGCTGGCGAGCCATTGCGGGGCGCCCGATTGCCAAGTGAAACCGCCCGCAAGTTCGCCGATGCGGTCCAGGTCGCCCTTCAAATCCCCGAATCCGAATTCGCGCGCGGCTTCGTAAATTGTTTTCCCCTGCGCCTGGCCAGTCGCGCCCAGCGTAAGCACTTGCGCTTCTGCTGGCTCGCCGTCGCGCAACTCGTACGTCTTGCCGATTTCAAACAACCGCAGATTGCGCTGGCCGTGATTCAGGTTCCATTCAATCGCGCGCAACATGCTGACCGTGCCGGTGGAACGCATCACCGAAGCGTCTTCGGCGAGCGGATTGCCGATCACCGCCGGCGCCAGATTCTGCGGCCGGAAAAGCTCGTTGCGCTGCGTATCCACAATCGGGATTTCCACAATTTCCTGGTAACCGAGCGCGACGATGTGCTCGCGCAAGCGGTCCTGCGCCTCGGCGTGCGGCAGACGATGCGCCGGAAGTTTTGCAGCGGGCAGCCGCGGCGGAAATTTGTCGTAGCCGTAATGCCGCGCCACTTCTTCAATCAGATCAATCCCGCGCGTCACATCTTGCCGCCAGGAAACTTGTCGGCATTCCCACACGGCGGCAATGGAGCCGTCGCTGCCGCGATTCAAGTCCACGCGCACCGGATGAAATCCCAGCGCGCTGAGAATCGCTTCGATGTCGCGGTCCGGAACGTCGGCTCCCATCACGCGCAGCAGCTCCTTGCGCGACAGCTCGATTTTCTTTTCCGGCTCGCGCTGCGGGTACACGTCCACGACTCCGGCGAGAAGTTCGCCGTTGGCAATTTGCTGAATCAGTTCGGCAGCGCGCCGCGAAGCTAGCTCCGCCATTTCGGGATCGGCGCCGCGTTCGAAGCGATAGGAGGCCTCGGAGCGAAGGCCCAGAGCCTTGGAGGTGCGGCGAATGGAAATGGGATCGAACCAGGCGCACTCGATCAGCACGTTGCGCGTGCTGAAACTTATTTCCGTCTCTGCTCCGCCCATCACGCCGCCGATGCCCACGGCGCCTGCGGCATCCGCCACCACGCACATATCTTTCGTCAGCCTGCGTTCGGCGCCATCGAGTGTGCGGATTTTTTCGCCAGTTTTTGCGCGGCGCACCACGATGCGCTGTTCCTGCAATTTATCGAAATCGAAAGCGTGCAGCGGATGGCCGAGCTCGAACATCACGTAGTTGGTGACGTCCACCACGTTGTTGATGGATTTTTCGCCGATCGCTTCCAGACCCCGCCGCAGCCAGTCGGGCGAGGGTTGCACTTTCACTCCGCGCAGCACTCGCGCGGTAAATCGCCCGCAAAGATCCGCTGCCGCGATTTCCACGCGTGTCGCATCGGTCACTTTTTCCGCGGATTCTTTCAGTTTGGTACGCAGCGGCTTCAGCGGCAGGCGGTAAATCGCCGCCACTTCGCGCGCGATGCCCAGATGGCCGAGGCAATCTGGGCGATTCGCCGTGACTTCCGCATCGAGCACGGGCCCTGCGGCGGTTTCCTCGATGGAATCTACGGCCACGCCCGCGAGCGAAAGCCGCGCGCGCAGATCGGCCGGCGACGCGGTAACGTCCACGAATTCTTTCAGCCAGTTGTAGACAACCTTCATTTTTTCGTCGCTTTTCAACGTTCAAAAGACGAGCACGATGTCATGCCGCGTCCTTGCAATCACGCCTTCATCACGGAAACTGTTTCAGAAAGCGCACGTCGTTCTGGAACAGCAGCGGCACTTCCGTCACGCCGTACTTCATCATCGCCAAGCGATCCACGCCCATGCCGAACGCAAAACCAGAATATTTTTCCGGATCGTAGCCGACGAATCCGTACACCGCTGGATTCACCATGCCTGCGCCAAACAGTTCGATCCAGCCGGATTGTTTGCACACGCGGCAGCCAGAGCCGCCGCAAACGTGGCAAGTGGCGTCCACTTCGGCGGAAGGCTCCGTGAACGGAAAATAACTCGGCCGCAGGCGCGTTTTTGTTTTGGGACCGAGAAACTCGCGCGCGAAATAATCCACCGTGCCTTTGAAATCGCAGAAAGTGATGTCCGTATCCACGGCCAGGCCTTCGATCTGGTGGAACATGTAACCGTGCGTCGCGTCGGGATTATCGCGGCGATAAACTTTGCCCGGAACGACGATGCGCACCGGCGGCTTCTGCTTCTCCATGGTGCGAATCTGCATGGGCGACGTGTGCGTGCGCAGCAAATGCCCGCCGCGCGCACCCGCGATGTAGAAAGTGTCCATATTGTCGCGCGCGGGATGATGCTCGGGGATATTCAGCGCCTCGAAATTGTAATAGGGCGTTTCGATTTCGGGTCCTGCGACGACGCTGAAGCCGATGGCGCTGAAAATGCGCAGAAGTTCGTCGTAGGTCTGGCGGATCAGGTGGCGCGTGCCGATGACGCGCTCGATGCCTGGTAGGGAGAGATCAATTTTGTCGCGGGCGGCAGCGGTTTGTTCGACCGTTGCCTCGATAGCCTTTTGCCGCTCCGCCAACACTTGCTCGACGTGCGCCTTGAGCTGATTCAGTTCTTGCCCAACGACGCGTTTCAGCTCCGGGGAAGCGGGCTTCAGCCAGTTATCGGTGATGAGCGTGAGGACGCCCGACTTCCGGCCCGTCCACTTCACAACGAAGGCGCGCCAGCTTTCCGGATCGTTGGAATGAACGGCGGCCTGCTCGTCGAATCGCTCGCGCACTGCCGCGAATCTGGAAACGATCGCGTCGGCACTCGTGGCTTGAATTTGAGCGAGCGTCTGAGTTATGGGATCGATGGTCATGGTGAGATGCCGTTCGACCGTGCCCGCGGGTCTCGCGTCATCGTGCGGCACCCGCCCCTACAAGGACAGCATGAAATTATCCTTCTTCGTGGTGGCGAACAACCGCCGGCCGCGCGGTTTGCACCACTCCCGGCTTCGGAAAGTGTTGCTTCACCGAGCCGACCAGCGACGCAAATCCATCCGCATCATGCACGGCCATGTCCGCCAGAATCTTGCGGTCCAGATCAATCCCGCCGGCCTTCAACGCGTGAATCAACTGGCTGTAGGTGGTGCCGTTGTTGCGCGCGGCGGCGCCGATGCGCTGAATCCACAGCGCGCGGTAATCGCGTTTGCGCACGCGGCGGTCGCGATAGGTATAGCGCAACGAGCGATTTACCGCTTCTTTCGCCGAGCGGTACAGCTTTCCCTTGGTGAGGAAAAATCCCTTCGCGTGCTTCAGCAGTTTTTTGCGGCGGGCGCGGCGTTTGGTTCCACGTTTAACTCGAGGCATGGTTCTTTTCTCCTGTGGCGCATTTCGAAAGCGCTGGCAAATTCAATTCAAGTGAGGAGACAAACGCGGCCCAACCACTCGCGGAAATGCACGAGTAGCAGGACGGGTTTGTCTCGTGGGATTGCATTTGCTCCATCACTAGCCGTCATTTCTGAGGGCGGGCGGAACATCCGGCCGGCAGGCACCCGTTACGCGCTGCCCGGCGCGAAAAATTCTAGTTAAAACTACAGGCCGTACGGCAATGCCAGGCGGACGTTCTTCACATCCGCGGGGCTGACCTGAACTTTATTCAGCAGCCGGCGCATGCGGCGCGGCTTCTTGGTGCCGAGCAGGTGGCGCTTGCCCGACCGCCAGCGCATCACTTTGCCGGTGGAAGTAATCTTGAAGCGCTTGGCGGCCCCGCGGTGCGTCTTGGCTTTCATTTTCTTGTTCTTCTTCACGATTTCCTCTCGTACTGAATTTCTTTACGCCTGACCTTCCGCGTTTTTCGGCGCGGGTTGTGCGGCCGACGTTGAGCCCGCGCCTTTTTTCGGCGCGAGCAATGCGAGCAGGATGTTCGCCTCCATCCTCGGACCGAACTCCACCTGCACGTGATCCATAATCTCTTTCAGCAAACGATCCATCTTCTTGCGGCCTACATCCTGGTGCGCCATTTCCCGGCCGCGATGGAAAATCATGGCCTTTACTTTGTAACCTTCGCTGAGGAAGCGGATGATCTGATTCTTGCGAACCTGAAAATCATGCTCGGCCGTCGAAGGCCGGAACTTCACTTCCTTGATGTGCGAACTCTTCTGATGTTTCTTGGCTTCGTGGGCTTTCTTGCTCGCCTCGTACTGAAATTTGCCGTAGTCCACCAACTTGCAAACCGGCGGCACGGCATTGGGCGAAATTTCCACCACGTCCAAGCCGGCATCGCGCGCGGCCTTCATGGCGTCAAACAGCGTCATCACGCCGAGCTGATTTCCAGCTTCGTCCACCACGCGCACTTCACGAGCGCGAATTCTTTCGTTGACCCGCAGGCCAGGCGTCCCACCACGTTCTGCGATAAACCCACCTCCCGGGCCCTGAAAAATGGAAATTCGGCCCGCTAGCCGTACCTCCCATGCTCGAAAAGTCCGCGAGGAGGGACGGGCCAAAAAGTATAGCACGGGTTCGGCGCTCAGCCGCAACTACGGATTTACTATGCTGGCGTGGGCTCTCAGGACAAGCGATCGGCAGAGTTGAGGGATGCGGCGCAGCTACGCTGACCACTCACTCTACCTCGGGAGCGTACCGCCGCAAGAGCGTAATCGAGAACACCAGAATCAGGATGACCACCCCCAACAAGCCGAGCTCGATCATGCTGCCGCGAAATATGCTTGCACCGTCGAGCGACCAAGCTCCGCCTTTTGTGAGGCTGGCGGCTTCCAGAGTAATCACCAGCATGCGCCGAATCGAGGCGATCAGACCCACCACCAGGAACGGCTCGGTGACCAGAACATGAGAGTGAATCGAGATGCGCACCGTATGCATAATCTCGACCATCATCAGCACGACGAGCAGCTGATCCAACACCAGCAGCGTACTTGTGGCGATGGTCCAATGACCGACGGAATCCCACAGCATTTTTCCAGCGTTGGCGATCGTGGCGATCGCGGTTAGAAACAGCAAGATGGCAAGGACGGAATAGACGAAAACCTCTGCTCCCGATAGGAAGTCGCCAAAGTGGTGGCGAAGCTTTTCTTCAGCCATGTCGGTGTACTCGCAGAATCGCGCTGCTGCGCAGCTCTTGACGCCGGAGTATAGCGATAAGTTGGCGCATCGAAAAGCGGGAATGAGGATTCGCGCCGACCGCGGACCCGGCGCTCGCCCGGTGTTTCTACGGAGACTTCCGCACAAACAGGCCCGAGAATGCCTGCCGGTGATGATAGGCCACGATCCCCCACAAAATCGCAACCGCGACCGCTATACCCACACCCATGTGGTACAGCAGCAGGTGATACAAGAGGATGTTGACGATGATCGGGCCAAGAATGGTGAGCCCAAGCGGCACGTAACGATTGACGAGCAGCAGCGCGCCTCCCGCGATTTGCAGCACGGAGACTACCAGGCCGTAGTGCGACTGAAGCAATGCCGTGACGAACTGGCCTGCCAGCCCGGTCGGCATCGGCCCCTTCGGAACGAACGGCAGGAACGCGATCAGCCCGAATGCAAAGAAGAGCAATCCCAGAAGAATGCGCGCGATCAACGCTAGGATTTTCATGATGTGAGCAGCTCCGCGAGCCGATCATAACTCACCGCAGCGCCGTGTTCCATGCCGGTTTTCAGGGCGCCGTCTCTTGCTTCGCGCGAAGAGTAGAGCACCGTCTGCGTCATCGTGGTTTTGCCGGCGTGTTCGGTGAAGACGATTGTGACCAGCGTCTCGCCGTCGGTCCAGTCTTCGTCCCAGATTTCGGTAAATACCAGGCGCTCGGGCGGCAGAATCTCGCGAAAGACGCCGCTCATCCCCATGTCTTCGCCATTGCCGTGGCTCCAGACAAAGCGCAGACCGCCGCCTGGCTTCAGATTCATCTTGCAGACCACGAGTCGCCAGTCCTCCGGACCGTACAACCAGCGCTTCACCAGCTCTGGCTTGGTCCAGGCCTCGAAAACCAGGTGCCGCGGAGCGTCGAACACGCGCGTCATCGCAACTTCCCGGTCGCTGGGCGTGCTTACTTTCAATGTGCCGCTGTTTTTCATGGGTGCTCTACCGCTTTGTGCGTCCACGTTTTTTCTCCTTCGCTTTCAATTCTTCCAGCACGCCATCCAGCCGTTGGAAATTGCCATCCCAAATGCGTCGGTATCGTTCGATCCAGGCTTCGAGTTCCTTTAATGGTGCCGGGCGCAACGCATATATCCGGCGCTGCGCGTCCACGCGGAAATCCACCAGTCCGGCGTCGCTGAGCACGCGCAGATGTTTTGAGACTTGCGGCTGGCGCAGGCCCAGGCGATGGACCATCTCTCCGACCGGCCGCGGTCCTTCGCGCAACAGTTCGACGATCTGAAAACGGTTCGGCTCGGCCAGCGCTTGCAGAGTTTCCATCACGGCGAGTCCGAATATGCCTTAATACGTATATTCTTGTCAAGGCATATTCTTGTAGGAGGATATACGTGGCCGCGAGTGTGTTTTGAACACAATTAACCGCCCGTACTATTGGGCTTTGCAGCGCGATCCAGAAGACTGAACCATACGGGGATTTTTTCGGAGGGCTGCATTATGCGCTCAACTTCTTTTCTATCCGCGGCTGCCGCCTTGGCTCTGGCATTTTCCGCTTCAGCGTCGGCGCAGGATGTCCCACTGCACGCAGCGCAACCGGTTGGGCCATCGGCCTCGAATGCTTCGGCGCAGGCTCCCGCACCCTCACATTCCGCGCAAGCCACCTTGCCTTACAACATGGTGGTCATGAACCCGCCGCCAATCTCACTCGGGGAGGCCGCGCGCCTCGCTCGCGCGAATAAGGCCAGCCAGGCAAAATCCGTGAAAATATTCGACGATGAAAATATGCCCCGTGCGCCGCTCAGCTCTGGCGAGAAAGCGCCTGGCCTGGATGCACAGAATACGTCCAGCGGCGGAAGAGTAACTCTGCTGGATTTCTGGGCCACCTGGTGCGGCCCGTGCCGTCACGCCTTGCCGGGTTTGAAGCAGTTGCAGGCCGCTTACGGCGCCGACAAAGTGGAAGTCATCAGCATCAGCGAGGATGAGGACGAAGGCACATGGCAGAGTTTCGTCGCGCAAAATCAAATGAACTGGACGCAACGAATTGATTCAGATCACCAGTTAATGCGGCAGTATGGTGCCCGCGCGCTGCCCACCTACGTTTTGATCGGCAAAGATGGAAACGTGGTGCAGCAATACGTGGGCGATGATCCCGGCGAACCAATTCTGGAACGCATGGGCCCCGACCTGAAGAAAACCCTCGACGGGAATTCGTAAACCCGGCGGCGAACGAACTACGAAATTACTTTTGATTCGATATCCACGCGCAGGTCCGCGATGAATTGCTCGAGCGGCCGCGGGCCCAGGTCGCCTTTCGAGCGATGGCGCACAGAAACGGTGCCAGCCTCGGCTTCCTTGCCACCGATAACCAGCATGTAGGGAACTTTCTGCAGCTGCGCGTCGCGGATTTTCGCTTGCAGTTTTTCGTTGCGATCGTCCAATTCCA
This sequence comes from uncultured Acidobacteriota bacterium, assembly GCA_963790855.1. Classification (GTDB taxonomy): domain Bacteria; phylum Acidobacteriota; class Terriglobia; order Acidiferrales; family UBA7541; genus Palsa-295. The sequence continues at coordinate 34,169 of CAWBPZ010000008.1, read as the reverse complement.
CGCGCGCGCCGGCATCGAGCAGTTTGTTCAGCACTCCTGTTGCGTATTCGTTCTGCCGCTCGGTGATGGGCAGCACCACAGCCTGCACAGGCGCAAGCCACACAGGGAACGCGCCGGCGTACAGCTCGATCAGATAAGAAGTCATGCGCTCCATGGTGCTGATGACGCCGCGGTGAATCATCACCGGCCGGTGCGTTTGACCGTCCGCGCCGATGTAACCCAGCTCGAATTGATGCGGCAAATGGAAATCGATCTGAATCGTGGAGTAGGTTTCCTGGTGGCCCATCACGTCCGCCAGTTGAATATCGAGCTTCGGCCCGTAGAAAGCAGCCTCTCCCGGAGCTTCGGTGTAGGGAAGACCGAGCGAATTCATGGCTTCGCGCAACATATCTTCGGCAAGGTCCCACATCTGATCGTTTTCCACGTACTTCGCGCGGTTCAGTTTGTCGCGCAGCGAGAGACGATAGGTATATTGCGTAATGCCAAGATCGCGATAGGCCTGCTCCACCAGCCGCATCACGCCGGCAAATTCTTCCTTGATCTGTTCTGGCGTGCAGAAAATGTGCGCGTCATTCAAAGTCATGACGCGGACGCGGCTAAGCCCACTCAGGACGCCCGAACGCTCGTAGCGGTACATCGTTCCGAGTTCGGCTATGCGCACCGGCAAATCGCGATAGCTGTGCTTTTTGGATTCGTAAACGAGAATGTGGTGCGGGCAATTCATCGGCCGCAGCACCAACTGCTCGGTTTCCATGTCCATCGCCGGAAACATGTCTTCGTGGTAGTGCGACCAATGGCCGGAACGGACGTAGAGGTCAATTTTCGCCAGGTCCGGAGTGTAAACATGCTGGTAGCCGGCGCGGCGCTCTTTTTCCAGTATGTAATCCTCGAGCAGCCGGCGAATCGTCGCGCCTTTCGGCAGCCACAGCGGCAAACCAGACCCAACCTGATCGCTCACGGTGAATAGCCCGAGTTCTTTTCCGATTCGACGATGGTCGCGGCGCTTGGCTTCTTCGAGCTTGTGCAGATATTCGTCCAGCTCTTTTTGATCAATGAAGCATGCGCCGTAAATCCGCTGCATCTGCGGATTGCTCTCCTGGCCTTTCCAATACGCGCCTGCCACGTTCATCAATTTGAACGCCTTGATGCGTCCGGTGGAGGGAATATGCGGGCCGCGGCAGAAATCGATAAATTTTCCAGTGGTGTAGAAAGAAACCATCGGCTCAGTGGCTTTTTCTTCCACCAGCTCGCATTTGAATTCTTGATTGCTCTTGCGATAGAGCTCCAGAGCTTCGGGCTTGGGGATCAGCTTGCGCTCGTTGGGGAAGTCTTTCGCAGCGATCTCGTGCATCTTGGCTTCGATTTTTTCCAGGTCGTCCTGGGTGAACGGTGCTTGGCGCACGAATTCGTAGAAGAATCCGGTGTCAATCGGTGGACCGATGCCGAGTTTCACATCGGGATAAAGTTCCAGCACCGCGGCGGCGAGCAGATGCGCGGCCGAATGCCGAAACACTTGCAGAGAGTCCGGATCTTTCGCAGTGAGGATGGAAATTTTGGAGTCGTGTTCGAGCGGGCGCGAAAGATCCACCAGCTCGCCATCGGCGCGCGCCACAAGCGCTTCCTTCGCCAGCCGCGGCGAAATTTGGCGCGCAATTTCCGCAGCTGTGGTGCCGCGCTGCACTTCGCGAGTGGCGCCGTCCGGCAAAGTGATCTGAATGGTCTCCGTGCTCATGCGTGGTCTTTTTCCCCTGTGGAAACAGCTAGCTTACTGGCCAGCGCACATGCGGTCAAGGCAGCCGATGGTCGGTTCTTGGCGGTGTGTCGCCACCCAGTTGCAACGATAACAAGATCGGCTACACTCACGGTCATGCTGCTCATGGTCATCGAACGATTTAAGAATGGCAACGCTAAACCGATCGGCGAACGATTCAGGCGCGAGGGTCGCATGATGCCCGACGATGTGATTTATCATGCCAGCTGGGTGGATCCAGTCGGCGCGCGCTGCTTCCAGCTGATGGAAGCGCTTGGTCCAGAATCGCTCGCCACATGGTCCAGCCGCTGGGACGATCTGGTTGACTTTGAAGTTGTCCCGGTGCTGACCTCTGCGGACTTCTGGACCAAAATTCAATCGGAATAGATGCGATCGGACGCGCCCCGCCTCAAGTTTCGGGCCGCCCTGTCGCTAAACGACGATCACGCCCGGAAGATCGCGCAAGTCGGTATCACTGGTGACAACTTGGGCGCCGGCGGACTCCGCGGTCGCGTAGATGATCGCATCTGCCATGGCGAGCCGGTGCCGAATGCTGATCTCCGCGGCGGCAATCGCAAGAGAAGAATCCAGCTCCATCTGTCGCGCACGGTACGCATGGGACAAGAACCGGTGCACAACCGCCGCACCCCGCGTCGATTGCAGTTTTTTCACCACTTCGTAAATGACTATCGTCGGGACTACCAACGAGTCTTCGCGTTCAAGATATGCGCCGAACGCCTCTGCCTGGGGCCCGTCTCCTAGATATGCGACCCATCCGGACGAATCCACCACCGTCAGATCAGTATCGGTCGTTGCGATCACGGTCTGTCGGCTCCCAACGAATACCCTTCGCGATACCACGCAACTCTCGGATGGAACGCTGCGGATTGAGGTGTAGAGCACCATCGTGTAGATAGAGCAGAAGTTCCTGGCCCGGGTGCAGCTGCAATTCATCGCGGATCGCTTTGGGAATCACGATTTGAAATTTCGGTGACACTTTGACTTTGGCGCTCACGTTCTTCACTCTTAGCCCCCAATCTCAGTATCGATATACCTATCGTATCCCGTCGTGGTATCGATTGCAATTTTGTATGGTGAATATCAGGTGGCCAACCCGCGCCACTCGAGTGTTCTATCGGTCAACAGAGACCGTAGTTTCCCCCGCCGACCGTCCCGAGATGGTGCAGAATGGGCCATAAGAGGGGTGGGCTATCTCCAGAAACCACCCTTTGCGACCGGGACCTACCCAGCCTGGTAAACCGCAGCCCTGCGGACGAGCGCCTAGCCTTCAGGCAATAGCTTGCCGGAAGACGGGACGCCCGAGTCCGACATCAGGTACGGCAAATTTCGATTTCGCATGCAGAAGAGCGTTCCGGCGGCACGCACGCTACTGGGCGTCGCTCGTGAATGTGCAAGGGGGATCAGATGACCGAGGCCGCGACAAAATGGGTGGGCCAAGTCATTGACGGAAAATTCCGCCTGGGCGAGTTCGTCGGCGGAGACGAAGGCAGCTCCGTATTTCTGACCGACTACGATTCCCCGAACGTGCGCAACGCCGCAATCAAACTGGTTCCGGCAGATGCAGCGGAAGCAGAAGGATTGCTGGCCCGCTGGCGGCATGCCGCGAAACTTTCTCATCCGCATATGATCCGGCTGCTGGACATGGGGCGCGGCGAGTTGGACGGCTCCGCGATTCTCTACGTAGTGATGGAATACGCGGAAGAAAATTTGTCCGGAGTGATTGCGCGCAGGCCGCTCGCACCGGCGGAAGCGCGCGCGATCCTCGGTCCCGTGGTTGACGCGCTCGCTTACGTTCACGCCAAAGGTTTCGTACACTGCCGCATCAAGCCAGCCAACATCATGGCGGAAAATGATCTGCTGAAAATTTCCAGTGACGGACTCTGCCGCATCGGTGAATTCAGCGGAAGCGTGGGGAAGCCCGGAGCTTACGACCCTCCCGAAGCTGCCGGCGGAAGAATTTCACCCGCCGGCGACGTGTGGTCGCTGGGCATGACCCTGTGCGAAGCGCTGACGCAGCGCTTGCCGGTGTGGGAGAGAACCAACCAGGCGGAACCGGCGCTGCCGTCCAACTTGCCTGCGGAGTTTCTGGATTTGGCGCGCCATTGCTTGCGCCGCGATCCGCAGTTGCGCTGGAGCGTTGCGGACATCGCAGCGCGGCTGCTGCCGAATGCGTCCGCGCCGCCAAAACAGATGGCTCGCAGCGCGCAACATTTCGCCGCACATCGGAGCTGGGTTGGCACGGCGGCGCCGATCGGTTTAGCGTTGCTCGCGGTTTTGGCAACCGTGCGAGTTTTGCATCACCATACGCAGCCCGAGCCGACGCATGCACTTGCTGCTGCGGAACCGTCCGCCCAGCCGAGTGTCCAGCCGAAAATTCAGCCAGCCGCACAGCCGAAGCCGGAAAAGAAACCCATGCGGGCTGAAGTACCCGCGCCCGTCGCGAAGCCCGCGCAACCTGCCGCCACGCCGCGAGCGTCGCAACCCGTGGCCCATCCCGTTGTGGAGCCCACCCACAAGATTGTCGCCGCAAGCAATCCCGCTCCGAGGGCTGCGGCAGTCCCACCTAAGGCAAGCGCGCCGGCACCAGCCACAGCATCGAGCAGCGGCCTGGTGCGCGGAAAAGTCGTGCAGCAAATCCTGCCGGACGCTTCGCAAAAGGCGCGCGACACAATTCGCGGCAAAGTTCGCGTGAGCGTCAAAGTCCACGTGGACGAATCCGGCCGCGTGACAGAAGCAGCGTTCGACGCTCGCGGTCCCAGCCAATATTTCGCCGACCGCACACTCGAAGCCGCAAAACTTTGGCTATTCACGCCAGCGAAAATGGACGGCCACAACGTGCCCACCGATTGGGTGCTGCGATTCGAGATCGATCCCACCACAATCAACGTCTATCCAAAGCAAACGACGCCATAACAGCAAGCCAACGCGCCTGAACCAGCTATTTCTTGCGCGCTGATTCGAGCATGTCCCACGCCGCATCCGGCAGATCGAGGAAGTCGTTAAATTCCCCCGCGCCGCGCAGCCACAGGCCGCCATCGATCACCACGCATTCGCCATTCACGTAGTCCGCCTGTTCGCTCAGCAAATACACGGCAAGATTCGCAAGTTCGTCGTGGCGTCCGAAGCGGCCCATCGGATGATGTTTCTTCGCGCGCTCTTCCAATTCCTGCGATGGCAGCAAACGCGACCACGCGCCTTCGGTGGGAAATGGTCCCGGCGCGATCGCGTTCAGCCGGATATGATGGCGTGCCCACTCGACCGCGAGCGAACGAGTCATTGCCAGCACGCCGGCTTTCGCGCACGCCGAGGGCACCACAAATCCCGAGCCGCAATTCGCCGCGGCGTAGGTGGTGACAATATTCAGCACGTGGCCGGGCTGCTTCGCCGCGATCCATTTTTTCGCGAGCGCCAGCGTGCAGAAAAATGTGCCCTGCAGCACGATTCCCACTACGGCATTGAACGCGTTCGGCGAAAGCTTCTCCGTGCGCGCGATAAAATTTCCGGCGGCGTTATTCACCAGCGTATCCACGCGCCCAAATTCCTTCTCCGCCGCGTCCATCGCCTTTTCCACCGCACTGAAATCGCGAATGTCCGCCGAAGCATAAGCAGCGCGCGCGCCCTTAGCACGAATCGCTTCAGCGGTTTCCTGCAACGGCTCTTCCCGGCGCGCCACCAGAAAAATGTTCGCGCCTAATTCCGCAAAACGCAGCGCCATCGAACGCCCCAGCCCCGTGCCACCGCCCGTAATCAGAATCGTTCGGCCCTTCAGCAAATCGCTTTGAAACATGGATAGCCTCCCTCGCGGTAACAGCAGTATTCATCTCGCATCACGCCAGCCGCCGCAAGCGCGTTTTTGCGCGTGGCAAAACTCGTGGCAACCTGCGCGTTGCTGTGCTATTCAGTCTCCTGCACTACTTCCGCATCCGCCGCTGGGTCGCTTGGAGCGAAGGAAAGGAATCACCATGAAAAGCTTCCTGATAGGACTGATTCTGGGAATACTGATCGTTCCAATCGCGCTGTTTTGTTATGTGGAGACCGGACAAGCTCCGTCGGCTGCATCCGATGCTCCCATGCCGTTCGAAGCATTTCTGGCGCGCGGCGGCCTGCATGCGCGCATCAAGAAGGAGGCGCAGGACCGCGAACTCTCCACGTTCAACGCGGGCGATCTCGCGGCCGGCGCCGAAGTGTACCGGACGAATTGCGCGTTCTGCCACGGTTTGCCGTTGCAGGCGCCGTCCGCGGCGTCGCAAGGAATGTTTCCGCATGCGCCCCAGCTTTTTACTGCGAAAGAAACGGTTACCGATGATCCAGTGGGCGTCACCTACTGGAAAGTGAAGAATGGCATTCGCCTCACCGGCATGCCGAGCTTTCAGAAGGCGCTCACCGACCAGCAGATGTGGCAAGTCTCCGCCCTGATGGCCAGCGCCGACAAACTCCCGCCCGATGTTTTAAGGGGTCTGCTGCCTGCCGCGGCCCCTGCGGAAGCGACTTCGCCTGCACCTGGCGCACCGGCCTCTCCGACGACTGCTCCATTTACGCCTCCACCGGCCAGCCCATCGCAACCGAAATAGGACGGCAGAAAATACCGCGTGCTATTTCGCGGGTGGCAGAAATTCCTTGGGCAGCGGACTCTCCGGCGTTTCTTCCAGCCAATAAATCGTCACCACCCACCAGCGCGTGCCATCGTAGAAGAGTTGAAAGCTGTTGATGCCGCGCGCGAAGGGTTGCGCGTCCTTCGGGTCGTGCCGCGATTCGTAGGTGCTGAAGAGCTGCATGATATTGCCGTAGCGCTCGGCCTTCCGCGAAATTTCCCGCTCGGCGAAACCATTCTTCTGGAAGTACGCATCCGCGAACTTGGCATACTCATCCGGCGTAATCATGCGCGTGTCGAACCCGCTTCCGGTTTTCTTCGCGACCACCGGAATCAATCGCGCGCCCGGCACAAAAAGCGAGCGGAAGCGATCCCAATCGCGCTGCTGTCCGGCGGGCCCGGAAATCACATCGTAAGTCGCCGCCATTATCGCGTCCGGCGACGCCACGTCCGCCGGCTTCGCGGCAGGAGGCGGCGCGACGGCCTGCGCTTCCGCCGGTGCCGCGGCGCTAGGCTTCTTCGCTTCGTCTTGCGCGCGCAGAGGAAGCGCGGCGCCACTCATCAGAAACACAGCGAGAACAGAAAATCTCAACAGTGACATGAAAATCTCCCTGCGGCTCGCCCGTTACGATCCGTTGCCCCACGCCGCGCCGCGCAGCTTAAACCGTTCCCATGATTTTCACAAATCGTTCCGGCGCTGCGCCGCGCCGCCCTCCAGAAATCAGAACTCCACGTGAAAGCGTAGGCCCGGAACAAACACCGGACCACGCGCCTTGTTGTATCCCGGATTATTGATATGCTGAAAATCGCAGGACGCGAAGAATCCGCGCCACAAGTGCGCGGTGTAAAATCCCTCGAAGATTTTTTCAGGGCCGGGCGTGAGCGCGCCATCGCCCAGTAAGAATCCCAGGCCGCCATATCCAAGATACTGCTGGTGAGCCGCCACGATTTCATTCGCAACGAACACCGCGCCCAGGCGATCGTTCTTGCGCCGCCACTTGTCGCCTTTGCTGAAGACCCCGGCCTGCACCGTGCGGTCCACTTCCGTGTAGGCAAATGATTCGTTGCGCCCGTCACTCCATCCCACGCGCCCGAACACGCCCAGATTTGCCGGAAGCTCCTGCTCGAAATTCAATTCGAAGCCGTATTTGTGGCGCCCTTGCTTGCGCGTGGCGATAATGTCCGGGACCGTGCCTTGCCCGTTCAGAAAATTGTGGTTGGCCTCTTCGTAATTCCCCATGTTGGCGGTGTTCACGTAACTGAGGAAGCGCACCGTACCGGAGCGATGCAGCAGCCGATTGCCCGTCGCATCAAGCTCCAGATTTTCGCCGCGCGCCCGCGCAATATCCGCGTCCAGATAGATCCCATTAGCCACTTTGGGCATCAGCATCACGCCGAAGCGCGCGCTGAACCAGTGATCGTCGTACTCCAAAATCGCGCCGTCCGTGTAACCACGCGTGTTCGCGGCGTAGTCGTACGCGCCATCGTTATCCACTGTCCAGTTCAGAAATTGCAGGTGACTGTCTGTGCCGTATGTATTCGCATCGAAAAAATCCGGGATGGTGAATTTCCCCAGGCGAAATTCCAGCCGCCGCGCCGGCAATGAAGTGGCCAGCGCCAGCGGCCCGCGTTCCACGGTCACCCGCTCCTTGCTCAGTGGAATCATCTGCCGAATCATCAGGCGCGCGAGATAAGGGACATCGCCCAGGCTCGGATTGCGCACGACATCCAGATTGACGAACCCCGCCAGTCCCAATGCGTTGCTGAGCCCATGGCCGCCCGCGCTCTCGATATCCAAGTACACTTCGGTGGTGTGCGTTAGCTCGTAACCCAAATACAGCGTGTACACCTTCGAGGTCGTGTTCTCCGCAGCGGGCTTGAAGCTATTCGTGCCGCTGTACGCCGCAGGGAATGTTCCGTGCCACTGAAAAATAATGTTTGCCTGTCCTGAGATCCAATAGCGGCTGGTTTCCGAATGCGGGAAGAGCGTGAGCTTATCCTCGGATTGAGGTTCTGTCGCCGCAGGAGTAGACGCAGGAGCGGGTGCAGCAGCAGGCGCGGGCGGTGTGCCAGCGCCGGTTTGCTGCGCTGATGTGTCCTTCTCTTGCGCAGTCGCAGCTACCAGTTGTGTCGAGGAATCCGCCGCCTGAGCATCCTGAGCAACCGCGCGGCAAGGAAAAACTGAAGACACCAATAGCACAACCGGAATCGCGAACCCAATTTGGAAAGTGAATCGGCGCATCAGCCCGGGGAACAGCCGCTCGAGAAGCGTGCTTCCCCAGCACGCACAGTAGAACATGAAAAGGCTCCCAATCCTCATTAACGGAAGGTTACAAACCGCTTCACAACCTGCGCTGCGAGCTAAGAAGGAGGGATTCGACTCACGCGCCACTCATCGCTCGGCGCGAGAGCTTCGGCCTCTTCCGGTCCGCATCGGTTTCCCGAAAGATGCGGAGGAAAAGGCGTCCGGGGATTCCGAACGGCCGCTTTACATCCGTTTCTTCCGAGCCAAGAGCATCACGCTACTCGGAGGTTGGTCTTCGTTTTCTCGCATATGCCTTCCGAAGGGGGTGTGAAACGAAGGATGTGTTGAGGATCACTTTGTCCCAGGAGGATAAAGCGCCATGACGGACCGACGCGCCGCACCAACAACGAAATCCTCACCGGCTCCCACTCTTCCAAGCTTCAGCACCGCGCCCCGTTAGAGATTCACTCGTCCGAATCTCAGCCACGTTAGAAAATCCCTTGAGTCGGGAAATCCTGTTCCACCCTGCGCAACATCTCTCGATGTTGCCGGGCAGTGGCTTCTGTGTTGCGCGGGAGCCTCGCCTACCGAGAGTCCCTGTACCGCGTAGGAACCGCGCAAAATATTTTTCGCGCGACCTCCACGAAATTATTTTGCATTGCAAAAGCTGTCAAGACGAAAGCGCGCACCTCCCGCAAATACCTGCCGATTCATAAAGAAGGCGTACGGAAATCTCGAAAAACCACCCCAGCGGCACCCCCCAGGGCTGCTTCCTGCACTGGACAATCGTCCTCAGGGCAGGCATCCTGATTGCCCCCTGGAGCCATCTTTAGTAGTCTCTAGGATTGCGCTTACCGTACGGGGCCCGACCTACAGGCACAGGAGTGAGCAACTTGCGGCAACAATTCCGTCCAGGCTTTTGGCTACTGCTATTTTCGATGCTGGTGATGTCTTCATGCACGCAGCAGATCAATTATCCCGCGCCGACGATTACTTCCATCTCCCCGAACTCTATCCCCGCAGGCAGTCCGCAGGCGTACATCACCATTAAGGGAAATAACCTGGTTCAACAAAGTCAGCCTGGATACTCGCTTTCCCCGGGCGGATCCACCGTGCCACTGGCGATCAATCAATTCATCAGCACGAATGAACTGATCGCCACGCTTCCCGCCAGAGTGCTGCAGAATCCCACCACTCTCTATATCAATATCACCACGCCGCAGCCAGGTGGCGGAACCTATCCGCCGCAAAACCAGGCTCCTCCCTCCGCTACGATCTTTACGATTACGCCGATCCCGAGCGGTGCGCCGACAGTCACCTCGATGAACCCTAGCACAGCCATTGCTGGCGCGGCCGGCCTGCTGCTGAACTTGACCGGTACTGGCTTCGTATCGCAGTCCACCGTCTTTGTTAACAACGCCAACCGCAACACCATCTACATCAGTTCCACGGCGCTACAGGCCGATCTGGATTCCTCCGACCTGCTCGCTCCCGGCCCTGTACCGATCAAGGTTATAAATCCTCAGCCGGGCGGCGGCGGTTCCACGCCGGTGTTATTGCGTGTGGTCACTGCCGATCCGTCGATTTCCGCGGTTGCGCCCACCAGCATCCTCGCTGGAGGCATTTCCGCGAATTTATCAGTCACCGGCACCGGCTTTCTGAATCAATATACTTACGTCACGATGAACCAGGAGCCGGTGACGACGACGATCGCCGGCAGCACCTCGGCAGCCGTTGCTCTTACGGCCGGCGATCTGGTGAACGCGGGTGTCAACCAAATTCAGGTGGTGAACAAGCCGCCCGGCGGCGGCACATCCAACACCATCACTTATTCCATCAATCCCACGCATTTGCTCGGTTTGCCGGTGCTGGCAGATCTTGCGGCAGACGGTTCGCAGGCAATCAATGGCATCTGCGGTGGCGCGACGAACTGCGCCAGCGGCAATCTCGGCCTGACTACTACCACCTCCGGCCCTTCTTCCAGCAGCACAGGCCAATTTGTCGCATTCGCTTCGGCGTCGCGCAATCTTGTGTTGACCGACTTGAATACCAATCCCGATGTCTATGTCCGCAACACTTGTCTTTCGCTGGCAAGCTGCGTACCTGTCACGGCCGTGGTCAGCTCGGATCCGAACGGCAACGCCGCCAACGGCGCAAGCTCCGAGCCATCGGTTGACTCCGGTGGAGTGCACGCTGCCTTTACGTCTCTGGCAACGAATCTGGTCACCACCGTGCCGGTGCAGACCGGCGTAGCGCAAGTCTACTGGCGCCCGGTTTGCATGCCCACCACCACCGCTCCGTGCAATATTTCGCCTAGCTCAAACTTTGATACGCAGCTGGTCTCCATCTCCGCCGACGGCCAGACAGCCGGGAACGGCCCCAGCTACAATCCCGCCATCAGTCCGGACGGCCAGTACGTCGCCTTCGTTTCTCTGGCCACCAACCTGGTTTCCGACATCACTCCGGATGGCGTCAACCCGCAGGTTTACATCCGCAATACCTGCAACATCGCCACGATTGTCACCACGGCCCCGACCAACACATGCGTGCCGACCACGTATCTGGTGTCCACACCCGACGGCGCCACCGGTGGTAACGGTCCCAGCTCGAATCCTTCCATTTCAGAGGACGGGCTTTTCGTTGCCTTTACTTCCACGGCCACGAATCTGGGGTCCACAGCGCCGAACCCCAACGCACAATCCGAAGTCTTCGAGCGCGGCACTTGCGTCACCACGATTACCAGCACCACCAACACCTGCGTATCCGTCACCACCCTGATTTCCACTCCGGACGGCACCACGCCCGCCGACGGCCCCAGCGGACAATCCACGCTCTCCGCTTGCGGCAGCATAACCACGGTCAGCAGCACTGCGTGCACATCCAGCAGCATCGTGAGCGGCCGTTTTGTGGCTTTCGCATCCGCCGCTACAAACCTGGTGTCGGGCATTGGTCCACTGCAGCAAATCTATGTGCGCGATACCTGCCTCGGGGTAACCATCATCGTCGAGCAATGCACGCCGTCCACCACGCTGGTCTCAACGCCGGACGGCGTCACCCCCGCCAATGGCTTGAGCGAACACCCCAGTGCGAACTCTTCGGGTCAGCTCATCGCGTTCTCATCGTTCGCTTCGAACCTGGGTCCCACGGTAAACGGCGTTGAGAACGTTTTCATACGCAACACTTGTCTCGGTGTGATTCCCACCTGCACTACCGGCGTGGTGCTCGCCAGCATTGCCAACAACACTGGCGCATTTCCGGTGCCTGGCATTGCTCCGGCAAATGGCTCCAGTGTAGTCCCTTCGATCAGTGCCGACGGTCACACGGTCACTTTTCTTTCGACCGCAAACAATCTCGTCCCGCGCGATACCAATGCTTTCGAGGATATTTTCCTCGCCAGCACAACGTTCTAATGTAGTGGTTTGCTGCGGCTCTTCCGGTGAAGTGAGGATTTATTTTGCGGGCTGCGCCGCGGCGCGTTGCACCAAAGCTGCCCGCGCAGTGGTCAGCGTAAACGTCAGCGATTCCCGCGGCACGCTGGTCACAAACGATCCCACCATCCATCCCAGCCCCGTGGGGATATCCCGGGTCAGCGAAATCGCCTGACACTCCACATACGTTCCGCCGGACTTCTCTTCAAATCTCCAGAAAGTATTCATGCGCCACATGAATCCGCGGTCGTGCCCTTCTGCTTCCAGTTTTTCATCGGACTTTCCGGCGTTCTCCACTTCCTGCACGCGTGTAGTTCGCGAACGGCTGTACGCGTGAGTTGAGTCCACCACGTGATAATGAATCTCCTGGTCGGTATCAATCACCGTGGTGATGATTTTTTTGTTGTAGAAGCGCAGCAGCACGAAGAAATCATCGCCGTCGTGCCGCAGAATTTTCGAGCGCACGATGTCCGGCCTGAAATATTCCGTTTTGTGATCGTAGTCCTCCATGAACGCCAGCGTCTGTCCAAGCGTCGCTCCGGGCACAAACGCCGTGCCGATCCAGTGATGAATGATTCCTCCCGGCACCGGAATCGTCTTGCCGGAATCCAGCGTGTCCAGTCGCTCGATCACCAATTGCCCGTTGCGCAGTTGCTCCTCGTCTGCTGCGCGTTGTTCTGCCGGCAAGCGCTCGACCCACAGATACGGTCCGCTCTGCGCCAACTCGGAATTCACCTGCGCCGCTGTCAACTGTATATAGCGATCGTAGGCTTGCGCCGTCAGCGGCTGCAGGTCGGCGGCATTCAGTGGCAAGGGAAGCGCCACGCATGCCGCAAAAATAATCGCCAGCGCCCGCCTTGCATGACTGCCTGTTTTAACCATCACCTGTCCTGAAACTCTGGCGTCCTAGGGGCACACAACATTGAAGATACGCAATCGCCACTCTATGAGAGGCATGCAGGCTGCCAAAAGATGCCGAAACTCTATGCTGGAATTATTGCAGGCAGGAATCGTGGAGGAGTAAGTCAAGCGCCGCCCTGCCCGCCGACGGATTCTTGTGGAAGGGACGCCAGCAGGAGGACTTGGACGGGTTGGATAGATGCCCCGGCTCCTTTTTTTTGTGGAACCGTCGTCCCCGCAATCGCAGCTTCCAACCCGCACATCCATTTTCGCCATTTCCGCATTTAGAACCAATGGCGCGGCCGGTTCAAAAATTTCAGTACGCGAGTTTTGGTACTAGGTAAACCATATCACCGTGTTAGCATACTAAGTGCTTTAGATAGTGCTACTTACTAGAAGCGATGGGCTGCTCTCGCGGTGTACTGTAGAATCTAGCCGGTGTTATGCAACCCCGCCGCAATCCCATTGATCGTCGCTCCCAGCGCATAATTCAGCTCCTCGCTCGGCTTGTCGGCCCGCTTGCGCCGCAGCAGTTCCACCTGAATCAAGCTCATCGGGTCCACATAAGGATTACGTAGCCGAATGGATTGGGAGAGGACCGAGTTTCCTTCCAGCAGCCCGCTCTGCCCGGTAATCGCCAGCAGCGTCCGTCGTGTGCGCTCAAACTCGTCGGCCAATATCCCGAAAACTCCGTCGCGCAGGTCCGAGTCCTGCACCAGCGCGCTGGCATAGAGGCGCGCAATATTAAGGTCCGCCTTCGCCATCGCGATCTCCACGTTGCGCACCAGATCCGAAAATAGCGTGAAGTGGCGCATCATTTCCTTCAGGCGTTTTTCCTGTTCTGCTCCTTTCGCTGCGAATCGCTGCAGTGCGTAGCCGACTCCAAACCACGCCGGCACCGCGTGGCGGCTCTGCATCCAGCCGAAAACCCACGGAATCGCGCGCAAATCTTCGAGGCGGCGGCTTTCCGTACGGCGAGCCGGACGCGAACCCATCCGCGCGTGCTCCAACTCGTTCACCGGCGTGGCCTGCTCGAAATATTCCAGCACTTCCGCGTTTTCCGCGATGTGCCGCCGGTAGTAGGCGTACGCGTCCTGTGAAATTTCCTCCATCGCATCATCCCACCACCGATCCGCACTCGCAGCGGGACCATCGGGCCGCGTCAGCGCTTCCAGCGACGCCGCAATCATCAATTCCAGATTCCACTCCGCCAGTACCGGATCGGAATATTTCCAGTTCAACACTTCGCCCTGTTCCGTGATGCGCATCTCGCCGGAAAAATCTCCCACGGGCTGCGCCAGGATCGCCCGATGCGTGGGCCCACCGCCGCGTCCTACGGTGCCGCCGCGCCCATGAAAGAGTCGCAACGTAACGCCGCATTCCCGCGCGACGGCGTGCAGAGCGCGATGCGCCTTGTGCAATTCCCATGTGCTGGTCAGCATCCCGCCGTCTTTGTTCGAATCCGAATAGCCCAGCATCACTTCCTGGCGCCGTCCCCACGAATCGAGCAGTCGCTGATACTCCGGAGCGGTCCACACGCGCCGCATCGTTTCCGCCGCGGCTCGCAGCGAAACAATTGATTCGAATAGCGGGACAGCGAGCAGCCCGGGATCGCTGGCGGAACCCGCCACATTTAGGCCGCTGATTTCTGCGAGGCGCAACAAACTAAACACATCGCGCTCGGATTCTGTCCCGCTGATAACGTAAGCGCGAATCGCATCCGGCGCGTATTTCGTTTTCAATTGCGCGATCATGCGCAATGTTTCCAGCAACTCAGTGGTTTCCGCGGAAATTCCCGCCAGCCCTTCCTTTCGCGCGCCTGCCAAGCTCGCGGCATCGGAAATCCCGGCGGCCTTCAGCTCGACTAGGGCCTTGGTGTGCAATTGTGCGTGCTGGCGAATATCCAGCGTGTGCAAATGAAAACCAAAAGTCCGAAGCTTCCGAAGCAATGGATCGATCAGCAGTTCCGCCAGCCGTTGCCCGCGGTTTTCGATCAGGCTCGCGCGCAGCAACAAAAAATCGCGCTCCAGTTCTTGCGCGGTGGCGTAGGCATTGGCGTCGCGCGGCTCTTCGCGCGTCAGCTGCATGCGAATCCGCACAAAATCCAGAAAATGCCGGTTGAGCTCTGGCTGCGAAATCCATTTTCCGCGCGCAGGCTCCGCGCCCATCTGGGCTTCATACGCTTCCACCGCAGCCCGCAGTTCCGCCGAACAGCCCGTCTGTCGCAACGAAGTGCTGAGTTCGTCAATCAGCCGCTGGATCTCCAGTCCGTAATGTTCCAGGATCACGTTGCGCGCCAGCGTCAATGCATCCGCCGTGCAGTCCGGCTTGATCAGTGGATTGCCGTCGCGATCCCCGCCAATCCACGAGCCGAAATGAAGCAATTCCGGAAGCTCATCGTGAGTCAGCGCGCGGCCGTAAACTTCAGCAAACGATTCCGCCAGCTCCGCATACAGCCGCGGCAGCGTTTCAAATAGCGTCATCGGATAAAAATCCAGCCCCATGCGCACTTCATCAATCACGCCGGGCTTTTTCATGCGCACTTCGTCCGTCTGCCACAGAGAAGTAATTTCCGCGAGAATCAACGATTCGTATTCCGCCGCATCGGCCGCCGTCAACGGCAGCCGGTCCAGGTGTTCCAGATATTGCGCGATGCGCCGCCTCTTCAGCAGCACGGTGCGCCGCGCCACTTCCGTGGGATGCGCCGTAAACACCGGCACGATGCGCACCTTGCGCAAAGCAGCCAGCGCGTCGTCAACGGAAATTCCCGCCGCGCGCATCCGCAGCAAAGTCCCGCGAAACGAACCCGCCAGCACCGGCTGTTCGCTGTGTAATTTCGCCGCGCGCCGCCGCCGCTTGCGGTGATTGGTTTCCGCCAGGTTGGTCAGCTCGAAGTAAATCGCGAACGCTTTGGTCACGCGGTAGGCGTCTTCTACTTCCAGCCGCGCGATCCTCTCGCGGGCCTGTGCCACCAGCGCATTTTCGGGTGGAGATTTTTCCGTCGTCGTCGCCGCAGCCGGCGATTGCTCGCGCTGCTGGATCAAAAGGCGCCGGAGCTGCTCCACCACCTCCAGCAGCGGTTCGCCCGACTGCTCCACAAGCACTCTTCCCAGCAGCATTCCCAGCGAACGCACGTCTCGCCGCAGCGGAATTTCCTTCGCGTCGTCGCTGGTACCCGCGGCGAGTTCTTCCAGCCGGTCGTGCTGATCGTCCGGGCCCCACAGCGGCGCCTTGTCGGAGAGTGCCATGTCCCATAATGAAGGCACCGCCACAAGCCCGCAAGAGCCCGTGCCCAAGATTCGCAGCGCCGATTGGAATTGAGTTTTGACCCTAGGGCGGGTCTCAGACCCGCCCCTATCAAAATCACCGTCATCGCGTTGCCGCCTGACTCTGTCCCTCTCCTCTTGACAATCTACAAGAGCGCGATAGTATCCCACTTGTAGCCTCTCTAGGGGAGGACGCATGTCTCCATCCGTCGAAATCCTGCAAGGCACGCTCGATCTTCTC
Organism: uncultured Acidobacteriota bacterium; assembly: GCA_963790855.1. Lineage (GTDB taxonomy): Bacteria > Acidobacteriota > Terriglobia > Acidiferrales > UBA7541 > Palsa-295. The sequence continues at coordinate 17,727 of CAWBPZ010000008.1, read as the reverse complement.
ATCCTGAAAACTCTCGCGCTCGAACCCATGCACGGTTGGGGCATCGCCCAGCGTATTCAGCAAGTCTCGCGCGACATCCTGCAAATCCAGCAAGGCTCGCTCTACCCCGCGCTCTATCGCCTGGAACGCAAAAAATGGATCCGCGCGGAATGGGGCGCTTCCGAAAATAACCGCCGCGCCAAGTTCTACACCCTCACGAAACTTGGCCGCCAGCGACTCGAAAAGGAAATGGCAGATTGGAAGCAGATGTCCACAGCCGTTGCCCTGATCTTGCAACGCGCGTAGGAGGCACATGCGATGAACGACTGGCGACGCTGGTTTTCGCGCAAGAAAAGGTGGGAGCGGGATATGCAAGACGAGCTGCGTTTCCACGTCGAGCGGCAAACCGCCGCGAACATTGCAGCTGGCCTGCCGCCAGAAGAAGCCCGCCGCCAAGCCGTGCTGCAACTCGGCGCGCTGGAAGGCTTGAAGGAAAATTGTCGCGAAGAGCGCCGCGGCTTCTGGCTGCAATCCTTCTACGCGGACGTGCGTTACGGCCTTCGCATCCTCCGCAAAAATCCCAGCTTCACCGCGGTTGCGATTCTCACGCTCGCGCTGGGCATCGGCGCCACCTCCTCCGTCTTCAGCGCCGTGGACCGCATTCTTTTCCGCAGTCTTCCATACCCGCAGGCCGACCAGCTCGTCTCCTTCGGCCTCACCGCTCCCATCGAGCGCAACGAATTCATGCTCGGTTCCAGTTACGTCGACTGGCGGCGCGCCCCTGGACCGTTCCAGTCCATGACCTCCATGATTCCCGGCGACTCCGACTGCGATCTCACGCAAGAGAATCCTCTGCGCCTCGCCTGCGCCCGCGTCGAACAGAATTTTCTTCCGACGCTCGGCGTCCAACTCACCGTGGGCCGCAATTTTTCGCTGGATGAAGACCGCCCCAACGCGCCACGCGTCGCCATGATTTCCTACGGCTTGTGGCGCAGCCGCTTCGGCGGCGATCCCGGCGTAATCATGAAAACAATCTCGCTCGACGGCAACCCCGCGACCATCGTCGGCGTCCTCCCCGCCGATTTCGAGATGCCCACGTTACTGGCCACCGATATTCTGCTGCCCGAAACACTGGACGAAGCGGTGCAGCGCCGCTCCGCTCCCGGCGCCGTGTTGCGAGCCTTCGCGCGGCTGAAACCCGGCATCACCGTGGCCCAGTCCGATGCGGCATTGCAGCCGCTCTTCGCTCAGGCGCTGCAAGGAGCTCCTCCGGAATTTCGCAAAGAAGTCCATCTGTCTGTCCGTTCGTTGCGCGACCGCCAAATGGAAGACGCTCGCCTCGCGTCCTGGATTCTTTTCGGCGCCGTGCTCGCGGTTTTGCTGATTGCTTGCACCAACGTCGCAAACCTGTTGCTCGCGCGCGCCTCAGCCCGGCAACGCGAATGGGCCGTGCGCGCTGCATTAGGCGCAGCTCCCGCGCGCCTGTTGCGCCAAGGACTGACGGAAAGCCTGCTACTCGGAATTTTGGGCGGCGCCGGTGGCTGCCTGGTCGCCTACGCATTCTTGCGCGTGTTCGTAGCCATTGCGCCGCAAGGAATTCCGCATCTCGGCCAAGCCGGCCTTGACTGGCGCGTCATCTTTTTCACGTTCGCGATTTCCTGCCTCTCCGGAATTTTCTTCGGCATGGCCCCGGCTCTCACTGCCCCGACTCCTGAAATGCTTTGCGGCAGAGAAGTTCGCTCCACGATGCGCGGCCTGATTCGCCAAACGCTCGTCGCAGCGCAAATTGCAATCTCGCTGACACTTTTAACCGGAGCGGGCCTGCTCCTGCGTAGTCTCTCGAATCTGCAAAGCGTCCCGCTCGGACTCGAGGCGCAAAACGTTCTCACCGAAACAATTGCGCTCGGCGCCTATCGCTATCCCGCCGCGCCGCAGCAAGTCCAATTCTTCGACCAACTTCTCGCGCGCCTCCGTCGCATCCCTGGCGCCTCCGCGATCGCCCTCAGCGACACAATTCCTCCCTCCGGCGCGATGCGTTCCACAATCTATTCAGCAATCGAAGTCACCGGCCGTCCGCGACCCACCGAAGGAACCGGCGGCATGGTCGGCTGGCGCGCGGTCAGTCCCGATTATTTTTCCGCACTCGGCATCTCGATCCTCCGCGGTCGCGAATTCACCCACGACGACCAGCCCCCGAGCGAGCACTCCATCATTCTTAGCGATTCACTCGCGCGCCGATTGTTTCCAGACGGCGACGCCATCGGCAAAACCATGCGCTTCGCACTGGCCGGCCCGTGGCGCACGGTCGTCGGCGTAGCGGCGAACGTGAAGAACAATGGCATCGCAGAGCAAGCCGACCCGGAGTTTTATATTCCGTGGAAGCATGAGGACAACCAGAATTATCGTGTGGCCCGCGTGATTCTGCGCACGCCTCTCGATCCGCGCAGCATGTCCGATTGGCTGCGCTCTGAAACCGCTGCGCTCGACCCTGCATTACCTGTCGCGATTGAAACCATGCCGCAGCGTGTCGGCAAACTTTCGCAGCGTCCGCGATTCAACGCGGCACTGCTCGCGCTCTTTGCCGCCATGGGAATGTTGCTCGCTGCAGTGGGAATTTACGGCGTGGTGGGATTTCTAGTCGCGCAGCGAACTCAGGAAATCGGCGTGCGCATGGCGTTGGGAGCAACTCCGCAATCCATTCTGAAAATGGTTCTCGTGGGCGTCGCCCGCTGGGTTGTTGCCGGAGCCGTCACCGGATTGATCACCAGTTGGTTTGCATCCCGCCTGTTGCAATCACTGCTGTTTCAGGTCTCCGCGCGCGATCCCCGGCCCGTGGCGCTTGCCGTAGCCGTCCTGCTCCTGGTCGCATTCCTATCCGCGTGGATTCCGGCCACCCGCGCGATGCGTGTGGATCCGATGGTTGCGCTGCGCCACGAATGAAGTAGTTGTGAGGGTTCGAAAAACAATCGGCAGCAAGCCGCCGTCAGCCTTCTACGGATTGCTCTTGACGTCCACCTTCTCCGCGCTTTCCGGCGGCATGTGAAGCGTCACTTCCGTCGTCTTCTTCGGACGGATCACGACGTGCTTGCTCCAATCCGAAAATTGGCCCTTCGAATACGCGCGCAAATCGTATTGCCCCGCGTCATACCGCGCGAATTCGTAATGTCCGCTGGAATCGGTGTGCGTCGCGTGCGGTTTCAGTCCATCGGAAGTCTGAATCGTCACGCTCGCCTCGACCACCGGCTTGCCGTGCGCGTCCAACACCGTCCCTTGCACCGTTCCCAAGCCACGCGCGAATTGAGCTCGAGCCGTCGCCGCGCCAAACGTCAACGACACCAGCAACCCCAGCGACGCGAGCACCGTCAGAACCAGGACACTTCGTCTCATAGTGCACCCCAGGATCGTTCTGAATGCAATCTTACGCGGGCCGGCCGCAAGGCGACGCGGCCACACGACTCAATGTTCTTGATTAGGAACTCCTGTTCGCGCGGACAGGCGAACGCCTCGAATTATTTCAGTGACGAAGATTTCGCGGACAATCGCAATATGAGTTCGGTCTGTTTGCCGGTGCTCACTTCCACGTTGTGTTTCCACTCGCTCCACTCGCCATCGTGGTATGCGCGTGCGTCGTAGTAGCCGTGCACCAGTTCCGGAAAGAAAAATCGCCCTTGCTGATTGGTTGTGGTCAGCTGAGGATGGTCGCCGCCGGCGCTCTGCGATGTGACTCGCGCACCTACTACCGGCTTGCTGTTCATACCGATCACCGTTCCGGCCAGCGTCCCCATTCCGCCGTCGTCGTGCGCGGCGGTGGCAAACGGGAGCATCGCGGCACAGAGCAAAATGAGGAAATAGCGTCTCATGGAGCGCTCCTGAATGGCTCTGCATGCGATTTTACGGCTTGCCCATGGACCGCGCAGACGCGCGCAGCACAGGTGTAGTCGAAGAGGAACTCCTGTTCGTGGGGACAGGCGAATACGCGGGCAACCGCGACTCAGTATTTGTAGTGCTTACTCGCGGCCGCGTGCGCAGGCTGCTCCATACGGCCGCTATCGGGGCTGACGCCGCGTTCCAGCGCCAGAAAATACGTCAGAAGTTGCAGCGGAATCAAGTGTACGAACGCCGCCAGCCATTCCGGTGCTTCCGGAACCAGCAGAACCTGCTCCGCGGACAAATCATGATTCGCAGACGGCACCGCAATCGCCGCCCGCGGCATTTTCAGCTCGCCCGCAGCGCGCAGAATCTGCCGCCCGCGCTCGTCCGTCGCGCCGCCTGTAAATAATCCGACCAGCGACCCGCGCGCATCGGTCTCCGAAAACGGCCCGTGCAGAATTTCCTCCGTTTCAAATCCCTCCGCCGCGATGTAGCAAGCTTCTTTAATCTTCAACGCCGCTTCACTGGCCGTGGCCCATGCCGCGCCTGAGCCGAAAATTTCGATCCGCGCAAGCGCCGCCACGCGCTTCGCCCACTCGCGCGTCGCTGGTTCGAGTTGCAGCGCCCCACGCAGCAACCCAGGCACGCGCTCCAAAGCCCCAAGCGGCGGCGGCCCCGCGAGCAATTTTTTTCTCTCGACCACGCGCGCAATCAGCAGCGCCAACACTGCCAGCGCCGTGGTGTAACTCTTCGTGTAAGCAAAAGCCATTTCCTGCTCGCACGTCTGAATGTGAAAATCAGCGCCGCGCACTCCCTCCCCACTCGTCCCCCCACTCGAGGATCCGCCCCATTGGCCAGTGATCACCACCGTCAGCGCCCCAGCCGCCCGCGCCATGCGCAACGCCTCCAGTGACGCTGTCGTAGTGCCCGTATGCGTAATCAAAATCACCGCATCGCCCGCGCCAAACGCGATCGGGTGATGCACCAACTCAAAAGATTGTTCGCAATGCGCCAGCAAGCGCCCGCCCGTGAATTCGCGCATCCAGCTTTCCGCCACGCGCGCCGCGTGCAGCGAAGTCCCGATGCCCACAAAAGTGATGCGCTCCTTCTGCGCCACCGCATCTGCCGCCCGTTCGACCTCCGCGCGCCCAGCCAGCACCCGCTCGATCAATTCCGGCTGCGCGTGAATCGCTTCGTAAACGTAATAAGGATGAGCCGTGCGCATCTCTGGCATTTGTTTTTTCTCCGCTCGCGTTATATTGATTCGGCCGTTTTAGTGGCCGCTCATTTTAGCGGAATAGGAGCCGGAATGCCTCGTTACCTCTCGCAACACACGCTCGCCTGCCTCACGCGCCAGGGTGCCGAAGAATTAGCGCGCCGCCTGCACGCCGCCAAGGAAGTCTCCGCGCGCCGCGTGCTCGTGAACATGCAGGAAGGAAAAATGCTCGTGGAATTTGACGCCCCGGACCGCGAACAAATGGAAAGGTGGCTCGCCGCGGAAAAATTTCACTTTGACTGGCTCTTGCGCATCGAATACGAAACCAGCGACGGCACGTTGAATGCTATCACCTAAACCTAAGATGCCACAGGCTGCAAGAATCGGCTCGTTCGCAGCGCGAGCAAAAAATCACTTCGAAAGTTTTCGCATCATGGCCTTCGCTTCCACATCCCCCACGATGCTCTTGCGGCCCAACTCCACAATCAATTCGCGCACGATATCGTGCAGCTCCTGATCAATTACCGGCGCGGCCTTCACCGGCATCTCCGGTGGGGCCGCATCCTCTGCAATCGGATCCGGCTCCAGATGCAACAACCCGCCCCGTTCGGCCAGCCACGCGTCTGATCGGGTTCCATCGTCGTAAACGTCATGCCCATTCCCATTCCGTTCAGCGAATACACCACTTTGGCCCTGGTCTTGAATGTGCGCCCTTCCTTCGCGACCGTCAAAATGATAGCGGCGTTTACCCCAAACGGGCTGATCGTATCCATGTAGCATCCGCTGCGGCTGATGTCAGACAGCCGGCCCGTTACTCGAACGTTGGCTTGCGGATCAAACGCTTCGCCTCCAGTCGAAAAAGCGAAACGCGGATGGCGCCGCTTCTCGACAGAATCGCTGACGATCGGCACTACGCTCGTTGTGGAAAGCTTTTTCATTATCCGGCTTCACTCCAGCAAATTGATGAGAACCGTTCTGCGGCCGATCTATGTACAACAATCGCGCCCGCAAAGCATTCCATGGCGCCCGCGAATTTGCGCCAATCGATGACCGCACGCACAACGAGCAACTCCGCAATGGCGGACTCGCACGCAAGCTGCGCGCCGCAGCCAAACAGAAACTTCGTCTTCATCAAACACCAGTATGCGAAGGGGACTCGATTCCGGACACGACTCTGAGGGTCAAAAAGGAGCAGCCTGCAGCGAAGTGCCGATTTTCGGAAGGGAACTCAACCTTATCTGAACCTGCCGTAAGGCCAAGCTGGCGAACCAGCAAGGCGTCTAATTGACACAATCGCAGAAGTCCTGACCCGCTCTCCGCTATCGGGTTGTGGATCAGTTTTCGATAAATACCTTGATCAAGCACAACCGATTAGGTGGTGATAATCCCTGTCCTCGACATCTATCTGAGAACCTTGATTTCACGGTAACCCCGGTTAGGTGTGATAACGTTTGATTACAACAGTTAAAAATCCCCGCTCGAGGATAGAACTCGAAGTTCTTTCATTGCTGCAACTTGACGCGCTTCGTCTTTGCTTGCTTCAGAAACGAGTATGTCCCGACCGGCTTCTGTCCAGTCACCTGATTCGCAATCTCTTCGCTGTTCAAGGGTTGAGTCTTTTTTCAGGCCTCATTCGTAGTACGGATATCATAGCCATGCTTGCACATGACGATGCGGTATCAGAATCGTCTGTACCGATACCTCCTTTGCAGCTTGCAAGAGCAGGCCTTTCCGTAGGAGGTTGACATGCATGACACCAAGGAGCGGTTGTCTCTATACTGGATCTTCGCGTTATTAAACTACCTGTATGCGGACGTGATTGGCCTGTTCGCTTTTGCTGGCTCGCGAAATTCATTCGAGCTTCTCCCGCAATGGGCTCTGCTGCGTTCAACGGTCTTGATGGAAATACCCATCGCCATGATTCTGGCGTCTCGACTGCTTCCGTTTAGAGCGAACCGGGTGGCGAATATAATCGCGGGGGGCATTATGACCCTCGTAAACGGTTATCTGACCTTCGTTATGCCTCTAGTCACCGGTGACCGGCCGCCTGCTTATCCAGAGTATTTGATCTTCGGAACGATCGAAACTGTGTGCACCTCGGTCATCATCTGGCAGGCGTGGACTTGGTCAGCGGTTGGAGCCGCAGTTGGTTCGGAGCGGATCGTCGGCAATCCGGAAACTGGGCTGCCTATCGGGTAGTTGACGATAAACCGCGTTATCACAAGTGACCGGGTTGCTTGCGAGAACGCCTGTTCACGACAGGTGACCGTGGTTTGAGTATCTGCACGCGATGGATCAGTAGGGGCATTGCAGATTTTTTTTGCGTTCCTGTCCGCTAGTTCGTGAATCGTCTGCGTGAGCCGCTGCTGCGCTCGCAACAAAATTCGCTCAAATGAGGTCAATGTGAAAAGAGAACGCCTAACACAGATCGTCCTGGTGATCGTCGGGCTGATCAATCTGGCCCTAATTTATTTCCTCTATATGGATCTGCGGCATTCCAGCTGGCTTTTGGAGCAGAAGAACGAGTGCGAGCCGATGTTTCTGAGCTTCTTTATCCCGGTCGGGGTCTTTCTACTTATGGCCGCAAGGAGACCATCTGAGCATCGCTCGATGATTGCTCTAGTAGCTTGGTGGAACATATCCCATGGCGTGGTGATGGCGATTCAAACCGTGGAAGCCCGGATTCACGGCGTCCACAGGGACTTTACCGATGTGGTCGTTTTCATTGTGATCGGAGGTGTCTTGTTAGCGCTTCTGCCGGCAAAACGAGACCCAGTGGCGTCGAGCGTTGCGTGAACGAGCGCAGAAACCCACCCGCCGCGCGAATAACCGTTTCTTCGCCTTTTCTTTTCACGGTTTTTTCCCGCGGGGATGACAGTGTAGCGCAGCTGGGGCAGCCCTAGACACCGGCGTGGCGAGGGAGTATGAAGTCTTGAGGCTAAGGCGGCGGTTTTGGTTAGTTCTCATAGATTCGTGCTCCGGCATCCTGCGAATTCGGAGGTGCTCGATGGACATTGATCAGGAAAAACTGGGAAATACAGTTCTGGCACTGCTCTATCTGACTTCCTTCGAGGACAGATTCGGCGTGAGGGCGTGGAAGGGGCACGATTGGGAAGTAATGAACATCTTGCACGAGAAAGGCTACATCTCGAATCCGGCTACCAAAGCCAAGTCTGTTGCATTCACCGAAAAAGGGGCTCGGCTGTCGAAAGAGCTATTCGAGAAGCTCTTTGCATTGAAGTAAAACCCCGTCTTCCGCCGACAGCCCCTTTGTTGGGAAACCGGGCTCCCTAGGTCTAGTACGAACTTCTCCTGCACGACTTATCGGGCATTGACGATGGAAGAGAGCGCGCTACAAACCTGTGCCGGAAGAACCCGCCGTCCCATGAAGTTTCACGGCTCCACAAGGCCATCATGCGACGCTGTGCAGCGAAATAGCGCCAAGTCCCTTCGCCGCCGGGCTCACGGCCGGAAAAACAGCAGCAATCGTTGTACCTAAAGCATTGGAATCCACAGTCAATTCGCCACGTGCCTGCCGTATGCGCTCTCTCATTCCCCTGATCCCGACGCCCACCCCGGCACCCTGAGATTGAACCTCTGCGAATCGTTCCGGCGACATTCCCTTGCCGTGATCCTGAACCTCGGCATAAATCTTGTCGGACTCGCGATTGATGCGGATTACCGCAGTTTTGCTTCCTGAATGCCGATGGATGTTTGTCAGGCATTCTTGCACTAGACGAAATATGGCGAGCTCGACCTCCGGGGCAAGCCTTCCGAAATCGGCCGGAATATTCAGCTCGATACTGAGTCCGCTGCGCTGTTCCAGTCCCTCAAGGTACATGCCAAGTGCCGACCGGAGTCCGAATTCGTCCAGCATGGGTGGGTGCAGAAGATAGGAAGTAGTGCGTATCTCTTGGCTCAGACCTTCAATTAAATCCCGAACTTCTTTCACTGTTTGGGACAATCGGGCGGGGTCGCACTTCGCCTCGTCCTCAAGTCGCGCAACGGTCATCGCCAGAACAGCCAGATTCTGGCCGGCGCTGTCGTGCAAGTCGCGGGCAATTCGCCGGCGTTCCTCGTCCTGAGTAGACATCAATCTTCCTGAAAGCTCTCGAAGCTGTTCCGACTGCTGAAGGATATCTGCGTTTCGTCGCCGCAGCTCTTGCGTCCGAAATTGCACCTGGGTATCCAGCGCATCAGCGAGCGTGCGGAAACGTTGTTCGCTCTCATGCAATTCGCGCTCCACCCGCTTGCGCGCACTGATGTCGCGGGCGATTTTCGAAGCGCCGATGATTTTTCCTGCGGCGTCTCGGACGGGAGAAATTGTCAGTGATATCTCAAGCTTCGTGCCATCTTTTCGCACCCGAACGGTGTCGAAATGCTCGATGCGCTGGCCCTCGCCGAGTCGCGCAAGGATTGTTGTTTCCTCGTCTCGGCGATCCAGCGGAATGATCATCGAAATTGGTTGCCCTATGGCTTCTTTGGCTGTGTATCCAAACAGTCGCTCGGCGCCGTTGTTCCAACTGGTAATGACGCCCTCTAAAGTTTTGCTGACAATCGCATCCTCGGACGAATCTATGATTGAAGCAAGTAAACCGACCGCTTTATCGGCTTGGAGCCGCAACGCCGGCAGCTCGTCCAAAATTGATTGCGCGGTCTTGTCCGTGCTGGCTTCCGGATCCTCGGTGATACAACTGGCTAGAGCTTCATGCGTCGCAAGAAGTTCCTTGATGTCATCCTCGAACTGGATTTCCGGGTGCACCTTGGTCCAGTAATGCGCCGCGCGAACGAACGTCAGGAAAAGCAGCAGGTATTGAAACCGAACGGTGCCAAGCAGTCGTTCCAATGCATCAAGGCATTCCGGCGCATCCGCCGTTTGTAAGAACACATGACCAGCAAGAGCAAAAATCCCATCTTCCAGCTGTGTATCGGCTGCCGGCATTTCAACAAGAGGTGCGGGACATTGCGCACAAAACGAGAGACGTGACTTTAGCTCGGGCCCGCGTGGCAGCGGCCGCCGCAGCAATTTGACCACATCCACAATGCTTGCAGCTCGGGCATTCTCATCTCCGGCTGGCCTGCCCAGTCCAATCAATAAACCCGTGTGGCGGGCGACGCAATAGCGGACCGCGCAAAACCGGGAAAGGTGGACGAAAAGCCGTTCCTTAAAGACAGAAGGTAGAGGGTTATCGAGATAGGCTGCTAGGGCAAATCCCCAAAGTTTTTCCGTGATTTCCGGCGTCTCGGGCGAGAGCCGGAAGAAGTTTGGTAGCACGCCAAAACGCTCGTTGACGCGCCGTTGCAACTCCTGCGCGGCAGTACTCGCCGATCGAGAATTGTTTGATCCCATAAGCTCACCTGTTTTTGCGACGATACGTTAACCGCGCATCGCTCCCGCTCTCTTCAATACCCATAGAGCGGCTAACGCATTTCCCATCGCTACTCGCTCTTCCCACGGGATATCGCCCTTAACAGCGACCGCTCGCCCGTTGATGGCGTCTTCCGCAGCTTTCACGTATGCCTGAAGTTTTTCTCGGTCGGACTCAAGAACAGTCGTTCGGTAAAGGATCTGCCAGCGTTTCTCGTCCATATTGGACTCCGGGGCGTCGCAGTTCAGTTCGAGGAGCAAAGAAGTAAAGCGACGCCGTCTGATGTCGCAAGGAGCCGTGGGCCGGTAGGGAGTTGCGGCAGGATGCTAGTGAGACACTTCGACGCTACTCGCCTTCGGCTCGATTAGCTATTAAAAAATGTTCCATACGAAACAGTTTTTCTGCAGGCGTTGAGGCGGATTCGCTTGAACCCAAGGAGAAAAACTCGGTCGGCTGGGTTCTTGTGCCTGACAGTGTGAATCTCTAGCTCTAAGCCGACATCAGCGAACGGATATGCCCAAGCAGCCACGGCGCAACACAAGAGTAGGGCAAGGAGCCTCCGCTGAAATTGCATTGCACCTCCACTAGGTGTTGGGGAATACAGGAAAATGGATAACTCAATGAGAACTACACCAGAACCTAATATTTTTCTCGTCTGTGCTCAATCAGAGAGCATGCGCAAACGGATAGCATCCTCATCATTGTGGAGCTGGCCCACGGCCTGGAGGTCAAACCCGCGAAGTTGATCGAATCCATCCTCTGAATGCTCTTGTATAAGCGTGCTTGCTCGGTTTCCTGCACGATGGCAAATCGCGATACGACAGGATCAAATTGGGAAGCCATAACTGAAACGTCCACGGACCAGCCATGTGTAACATGTTGTTTCCGCAAAGACGATGCACGAAGTATCGGCATTTCCGAAGTTGTAGCCCCAGACGAGATTGTTGTCGGTCCCAACCGGAATACCCAGCGTAAGTGACCAGTAGAAATAATCCAGTTGTATGCTAAAAAACGGGTGTCCGGTAGGCAGAGTTGGGTTCGTATTCACTGGATCGACCAAGCTAAGCAATTCCTCGATGGCCGGAATTCTCCAACCTTTTCGACGGCCTAGAACTCTCGTCGTCGAGTAAACGACGGCTGCACCCAGCGCCATCCTGTTGATGGAGGGCGATCGTTCCCAAACCAGACCGGTCTCTTTATCGAGAACGATATCGTCCGTCTGTGATGACGTTCCTGCGCTCCAGACGGCGAAGCGAGGGTTCGGTGTGTTGTCAACCCACTTGGCGCCCGTTATGTCCCAGATCGGCTTAGTGATTTGGTACATATTCAGCTTCTATTGGTCAGATTCTGAACGTAGGTATATCCGCGGGCAAGCAGTCAGCCGGTTGCGGGTGCGGTCTCAGCCAAAAGAGATACTGACGCCATTTTCCGCTTCAGCCGCCAGTTCGGTCTTCTCCGCCATTCGCCAGGCGCAAAACCGTACTCGTCCCTCAGGTCTATTGCGTTAGGGTCGTGACCGTTCTATAGGTGTTACCGCTGATCGTGTTGCCCGAAGCTCCATTGACGCCGACCTGAGCATCGGTGAACGTATTGTTGCTTATGGTGTTGCCAGGCTGAAGGAACAGGTACAAACCGTTCGATACACCGGAAACGTCGTTGTTCTCGAAGACCACGCCGCCAACCTCACTGGACGTCTTCATGCCAAACCCGTCGCCTGTGTCAAAGATTCCGTTGCCTGATACAGTCAGTCCAGTGCATACCGGGAAACAAAAGACGCCACTTCCGCCGCTGGTGCCGCCGTGGATGGTGTTGCCCGACACGGTTCCTTGCACAGTGCTCGTGACATAAACGCCGACGCCACAATCGGCCATCGAGTTATTACTGACTACGACCGTCGCGGCGTTTGCATACACGCAGTTGGCGCCTGGGTTGATCGGTGCAACCGTGGTCGTTTTCACTGTGACGGTAGACGTTGCCGTCAAATAGAAGCCTTGGCTGTCGAAGTTGCGGACGCTTGAGTCGGTGACGGTCACACTGGTCGCGCTACTCGCGGAAACGGGCGTGCCAGCCCCGCAATAGCCGCCGCTTCCGTTGCTAATATAGTGATTCCTGAGTGCGACCTCCTTGAGGCTTCCCGACGAGCCCGCGACAAACAGGATCCCGGTCAGACTCGGGCCAAAATCGCAGCTGCTCAGCGTGTTAGTGCCATCGACGCCGATGTTGACCAGCGTCACGCCCGTCGCCTGAATGAGAATCTGCGTGAATGCGCCTGAGAACGTACCCCCGGGTATCACCACTACGGCGGCACCGGTGTTCGCAGCGGTGTTTGCCACACCCTTCAAAGTGAGCGTGGTGTTAATCGTAACTTGCTCGGCGTAAGTCCCCGGGCAGACCTCGATCGTGGCGCCCGACGCTGCGGCGTTTACCGCGGCCTGAATCGTCGTGTAGTGCGCCGAGAACGTTGCAACGCAGGGCGGTGTATTCGGATCCACAACGATGGCGGCGACTGCACTCGATGCATCGAGTAACGCGAGCGCGGCGATGGCCAGCGCCCAGAAAGCTGCCTTACAAATGTATTTCTTCATAATTTCTCCTTAGCTCTCGATTTTTCTGCTCCCACATCTCGTATGTGGCGAGCCTTCGTGGGGTCCTGTCGGAGACTGCGTCCTGCTTTGCGTCGTCTTTACTTTGCACCTTTGGATGCTAACGGGATGTCGGAATTCGAGTCGTTAAGTCCGCATCCTGTATCGTTGCAACTTGTCTTAGGGTTTACCGTGGTTTTCGAACTGTCAGGGCCGGGAAATGCCCGAAGTTTTCACCTCCGTTAGAACATTGTCAACTACATTCACGCGAAATCAACGGGGGCTTCAAGCCCGGTGGTGATGGCGTTTCGCAAGAAGATGGCCAGCCAGGAGGTCCAAGAGCAATATCGTCGTCGTGGACGAATCGTGGAGTTTTGTCACGCCTGGATCAAGAGCAAGCTGGGGCTGCGGCAGTTCCATGTGCGGGGCCTGGCGAAGGTCCAGATGGAAATGCTGTGGGCTTGCCTCACCTACAACCTGCAGCAGTGGATCCGCCTCAGCGAGCTCAACAGAACACCAGCCGTTACCTGAGAGAACAAGAAATCAGCGCCGAGAAACGAAACACGTACCCCAAGTCACAGATTCAATAAACTCACGCTCAATAGACAGTCGCACACCGTATTTAGGTTTCTTCACAGCTTCTACGGCAGATGTCCGATTACGCGTGCCAGGAGTTAGTCAGGCACGATCAAAACCATAGCGAGCCCGCAGGTGCCCGAAGCGATTCCGATTGGGGGCAGATAAATACGCGCAAGTTTAGATTTCGTCGAGCGATGAACTGGTGGTGTGCGGGCGTTCGCATTGGAATCAAGCGAACGTCCGCGAGCCGGTTACTTCGACGTGATTTTTGTCTTATCGGGTTCGGTGGATTGCCTGATGTAGATTTCGAGAATCAGTTTGCTGAGGCCGGAGTTGTTAAAGGCCACGATGAGATTGCCGTTTGTGACGAAGACGGTGGACGGATTATTTAGCGTGCCGGTTCCATCCGCATTCACAATGTACGCTCCCGAGATAAACGCGTCCGGCTTGGAGGTCGTGCCTTCGTCTCCGACCACAACAGTGTCCGCCAACACGGTGAAGCTCGACGTCGCATCGAACGTCGCGACGCCAGCCGCTGAGCCGACACCGGCCGAGGCGTCTTCCGCGGATCCGTATGCGTACGCACCGGACAAACTCGCGGCGGAATAATTCGGAGCGGATGTTCCGGCGGAAGCGATGAAACCCGATGAAGTGCTGAAGTCATCCGTTCCGACGGTAAAGGCAACGAATCCGTCATCGGAAGTACCCGAGGTGAGGTACGCGATTGGGAGCGAGGAACCACCCGCAAAAGCGACCCGCCCCGAAGCTGCGTCTAACGTGTAAGTCCAGGTGTAGGTGAACGGCGACATGTCTTGAGACCCGCCAGTGATCGTGCCCGTGGCCGAGCCTGTGGAGCTGGCGTGCATCGTGCTGATGATGGGCGCGTTATCTGCCATTGAATCGCAGGACTCGCAGAGTCCGTAGCCGGACGATGCGGTGATGTAGTAGCCATTTAACGGAGTCGACGTCACGGCCGCTTCTAACGCGCGGCCCGCCAAGATTCCGGCCGAACTGGTGACATCGTCACTCGAGATAAAGTAAAAGTCCCGGGCATCGATGATGTAGTAAGCGAAATCGAAATCTACGCCTCCGGATTTGCCGGTCTCATAGCTGCCGGTTCCACGACCCGTCGTTGAGTCGATCGTCGCGTCTACGCCTCCCTCGCCACCCGACACGTTACTAGCAGTCGTGAGGATAATCTCGTCGGTCACTCCGAGCGACCAGTGACCGGCGTTGTTTGCGAAACTACCCGCGATAGCGGCGCGGTAAAAGCCACCTTGTTGTGCCGGAGACCAACCGTCCGCTCCGAATGCGTAGCGCGACGATAACTTTGAGACGGAAAAATCCGCTGGCGACTGCGCGTGTATCTGGCCCGAAACGATCCCTGGGTTGCCCATTCCATCGGCGAACTCGATGATGCGGCCCGGTCGGGTGGGACTGCCGAGCACGAATGAAAAGGTAAGTGAGGTCAGATTCTCTTCACTGTCCGCGGCATCGATAGCGTTCGCGGTGCGCTCGCGGGCGCCACGAGCTTGTCCTGCCAGGCCATTGGACGCAACGACGTAGTTCTCCTTCGTGAGATGGCGCGTAGCTTTCGCGGACACCTTTTTGGAGTCGCCAGCATCGAATTGGAGATTCACGCAACCGCGTCCGTCGGAGTCGTACGAGTAGGAACTCACTTTCGCGGTTACGGGCAATTCCTCAGGGCCGGTGTCGACTCCCACGACGTCAACGTCTCCAGCGGTGATTCCCCCCGTTCCGTCTGCCGTGAAACTGCCAACGTATGCGATGGGCGTCCCGTCGGCGGCTGATCCTTTCAGCAAAAAAGCGAACGGAGTGGCGAGAGCCGATTCATTTCCGCGCGACGGCTGGCACTGCAGGTTTACGGATTCGGCGACGATCGAGAATTGCAGTACATTGGATTTCGTTCCGTCCGTGACGGACGTTGCCGTGATGCTGACCATTGCATTGGCGGGCGCGGTCGCTGGCGCCGTGTAGGTTGCCGAAGTACCGGTCTGAACGGTGAGCGTCCCGGCTCCGGCTAAACTCCAGGTGACGCCCGAGCCGCTCGAGTCGCTCGAAACTACCGCGGTCAGCGAAAATGTTCCGTTCGGCACGATGGTTGACGACCCGCCATCGATCAAGACGGAGATTGGCTGCCTCGGCGTACTGCTGCCGCATCCGCCCACCACAAACGCAAACGCCAGCGCAACATACATCATGAGCTTCAACGTCCGTAGCCTCACGGGAGCCTCCGGTAATAAGCGTGAATTGTGATCAGGAATGGTGTGCGAAATGTAGGTCGAGACTGGGGACGGCAGCGAGCGCGACATTTTCTCGGATTTCTCCAAGTGCGCGCGAGTATGGGCTATAACGTAATGGAAACAAGTGGTCTAAAAGACCACATTTCTCACCCGGCGAGGAGGTCCGCGTGATTCGCCACAGACCTTTACAATTCGAAGACATCTCCACCTGTGTTCAGATCATCGCAGCCCACCCGGTGTTAGGGCCAAGGTATGGGCGATCTTTAGCTCACCTGGAGTCAGCATGGCGCCACGTCTTAGGTTCAGATGCCTTTTTTTCTCTTGCCATTAACGAAACGGCTCCTGGATTCTCCAAAACCCTCTCTGCCCAGGTCGCTTGTTTCATTACAGATAAATTTGCCACCGAGGTCGTGACGCGACCGTTAAAGTGGATTGGGCCGGAGCTTGTGAATCGCATCCTGTCCGGACCCTCTCCGATTTTGACGGACGCTGAGGTTCGGTTCGCCAATTCAACGGATGGTTTGAACCTCCTGGTCTGGCCAACCTGCTTTTCCCCTGAATATGAGACCAACGCAGAGTTGCGGCAAACCTGTCAGGCGCTCTTTTTTGACCTTTTTCGCGGCTACAACTTCAAACGGATGCAGACCCAACAGATGCTCCCAGTGGAGTTGCATATGGCGGTAAATAGTGGGGCGAGGTACTTGGTGGGTTCCGATCCGAACTACTCGCAGGATCTGGGCAAGGCTGAGTGGGTGATGCTGCAGCCGCACGTGATTGAGGTCACGAGAGCAGTGGCTTCACAGCAGCCCGGCACCTGGGTCCATCAATTCTTTGCGTATCGCAAGCCCCAGATTGGTTTTTCGAGAAGCGAACAGCGCTTGCTCTGTGCTGCCCTGCAGGGGGGTACGGATGAGGAGTTAGCGAAGCTGCTTCCAATATCCCTATCTGCGGTAAAGAAAATGTGGGCCTCTGTTTACCTCCGCGTTGAGTCTACTAAGCCCTCCGATCTAAAATTCGCGCCTAACGCGAATGCCGACGGCGACCGCGGGAGAGAAAAGAAGCAGAAGCTCTTGGTGTATCTGCGCGAACATCCGGAAGAACTACGTCCATACTCGATGAAGCTGCTCAATCGACCGGCGTCGTGAACTGAGTGTTGGTAGCGACAACGACAGCGACTAGCTCCCGATAAACGCTGCCAGCTCAGATGGTCGATGCAACACTTGCGCGCAGTTTACTCGCTGGAGTTTCGAATCCCAATGTCTTTCTGGGTCGCTGATTCAAGCGCAGCGCGACCTGGTCGAGCTGCGCTTGCGAATAGCCAGACAGGTCGGTGCCTCGCGGGAAGTATTGCCGCAGGAGCAGATTGGTTTTCTCGTTGCTGCCGCGTTGCCAGGGACTTTGTGGATCGCGGAAGTAGACTTGCACATTCGTGGCCACCGTAAACTCCTTGTGCTTGGCCATCTCCCGTCCGCGGTCCCAGGTCAGCGAACGTTTTAGCGAAGCAGGGAGTTTGCCAACAGGTTGACTCAAGGCAGCGACCACAGCTTCGCTTTCTTTCTTCGGCACCTTAATCAGCATGACAAAGCGTGAGTGGCGTTCTACCAGCCTCGCAATATAGCTGTTCTTGGCGCCGCTCAGCAGATCACCTTCCCAGTGGCCAGGAATCGCTCGCTCTTCCACTTCCGCAGGCCTTTCGCGGATCGAGATGGCATCGACGATCTGCCCGCGTGATTGTCCCTGCTCGCTGGCATGACGCGAGCGGCGCAGGCGCCGCAATGGTTCTCCGACAACTGGGGAAAGTACGTGAAATTTGACGAGTTCCCAACGAATTAGCCTCACCCAAGATGGCGCGACGAGAAATCAGTGAT
>CAWBPZ010000007.1:0-316133 GCA_963790855.1 uncultured Acidobacteriota bacterium | reverse complement strand
GCTCTCGCCCGGAACTTCGCGAATGCGAGGTCCTATCGTGCGACCAGATTAGAGGGTGGAACCCATCTCTACTGGAGAGAGCCGACAGCGACAAACTCCGCGGCTTTTTGCACCACGCGCTGTTGCTGTTCAGCTTCGAGCTGAGGATACATCGGAAGCGAGAGGATCTCCGAAGCGACCTTTTCGGTCACCGGGAAATCTCCCTGCTTGTAGCCGAAATGCTTGTACGCCTGCTGAAGATGGAGCGGCAAGGGGTAGTGAATGCCGGTGTCAATATTGGCCTCGGCCAAATGCTTTTGCAGACCGGCGCGATCCTGCACACGCACCACGTACAGGTGATAAACCGAGCGCGACCACTCCGGCTGCTCCGGCGCCGTGACGCCTTCCACGGAGGTAAGCAATTCATCGTATCGCCGCGCCGCAGCCTGGCGTTTGCGATTCCAGTCCGCCAAGTGGCGCAGCTTCACGCTCAAGATGCCTGCTTGCAGTGAATCGAGGCGTCCGTTGTAGCCCTCAATATCGTGATAGTACTTCTTCGCCTGACCGTGTTCGCGCAGCATGCGCATTTTCTTGGCGATCGATTCACTGTTGGTGGTCGCAGCGCCCGCTTCGCCGCAAGCGCCCAAATTCTTGCCCGGGTAAAAACTGAAGGCCGCCGCATGACCCATCGTGCCGGCTTTCCTCCAGCGATTTTCTTTCTTGGAAAAATACTCGGCGCCATGAGCCTGGCAAGCGTCTTCCACCACAATCAAGTTGTAGCGACGCGCGATTTCCAGGAGTGGATCCATGTCCGCGGTTTGTCCATAAATGTGCACAGGAATGATCGCAGTCACCGGCGCGCGCGATTCCCAGTTGTAAGGCTTGCCGGTTTCACGATCCAGGTAGCATTTTTTCTCGAGATATTCCTGCAACTTCACGGGGTCCATGCAATAGGTGGTCTCTTCAATGTCCACGAAGTCCGGCCGCGCGCCCGCCTGGCTGATCCCCTCGGTCGTGGCGATGAAGGTGTGCGGAACAGTCAGAACGATGTCACCCGGCTGCACGCCCGCCGCCATAAGCGCAAAGCGTACCGCGTCAGTGCCGCTCGCGAGCCCGACGCAGTGGGTCGCTCCGGTGAACGCCGCAAATTCGCGCTCAAAATCCTCAACCATCGGGCCGCCGACGAAGCCCGCCGTGCGCAGCACCTTCTGAAATACAGGAACCAGTTCCGCTTCCAGCTCTTCGTGCAGGGTGACCAAATCCAAAAATGGGATCTTTCCGTTGGTAGAAATCATGCGATTCGAGACTCCTCGGTGATGTAACGCAGCACTTTGGCTGGGTTTCCCGCGACGATGGCGTTCGCGGGCACGTCTTTCGTCACTACGCTGCCGGCGCCGACAATTGCTTTCTCGCCGATTACGACGTTCGCCAGGATCGTTGAACCCGAACCGATCGAAGCGCCCTTCTTCACAATTGTGCGTTCTACCTTCCAGTCCGCTTCGGTTTGCATCTGGCCGCTGCCGGTGGTCGCGCGTGGATAGGAATCGTTGATGAAAGTCACGCTATGGCCGATGAACGCGTCGTCTTCGATCGTGACGCCTTCACAGACAAAGGTATGACTGGAAATCTTGCAGTTCTTGCCGATTGTGGCATTCTTTTGAACTTCCACGAATGCCCCGATTTTCGTGTTGTCTCCAACTTCGCAACCGTAGAGGTTGATGAACTTGGATAACTTCACGTCTTTGCCGAGCTTTACATCGGGAGCGATGCAGACGTAATCGGTCATAGCTGGACGACTTTGCCTTTCGCTTGGAGCGAGATGTCCGCGGCTTCCAGCATCCGTACCACGTGCAAGCCGGCAACTCCGTCGTTGAAGGGCTTCTTGTCGTTCAGAATGCAGTCTACGAAGTACGCGGCCTCCACCTTGAGCGCCTCGATCTGCTCAACTTTCGGCGCCCACATGTCTCCGGTGCGGTAGCTGACCAGCTGCTGATAGACGGCTTCACCGGACTGCATCTGTACACCCTTGTCGTAAATCTTGATTTTTTCGTCCGCTTCCAAGTCGTTCCAGACGAGCATCTTCTTTTCGCCGCCGATCAGCGTAGTGCGCACCTTCACGGGAGACAGCCAATTCACGTTGATGTGGCCGATGATGTTGTTTGGATAATAGAGCGTCAGGAAAGCGACGTCCGCGACGCCATTCAAGTGACGTTCACCGGTGGCCACCACGGCCTCGGGCTTTTCCTTGATGAGATAGTCCATGATCGAGAGGTCGTGCGGCGCGAGATCCCAGATGACGTTCACATCGTGCTGGAATAGGCCCAGGTTCACGCGCGTCGAATCGTAGTAGTACAAGTCGCCCATCGTTCCGTCTTCAATCAACTGGCGAATGCGCTTCACCGCGCCCGTAAACAGGAACGTGTGATCCACCATGATTTTCAGATTCTTGCGATCGGCCAACTCGATCAGTTCCTCAGCCTGCGCCGTGGTGCAGGTGAACGGTTTCTCGACGAAAACGTGCTTGCCGTTCATCAACGCGGACTTGGCGAGTTCGAAGTGAGTCCAGACCGGAGTGACCACAGCAACCACGTCAATGTCCGACGAGGTTAGCAATTCTTCGCAATCGCTCGTCAGGTGAATGTCTGAATGGGACTGGCGCACGCGGCGAAGCGAATTAGGGCTCTTGTCGCAAACTGCCACAACCTTGGAATGTTCCTGGCCGTGGAAATTTCGGACAATGTTCGGGCCCCAGTAGCCGTATCCGATCACTCCGACCTTCAGCACGTCTTTTGCTGCATCCACCTTCACGTCCTGCGCCAGACTTACTTTGATGGGCAGCTTTGCTGAGGCTCCGACACTTAAGCTTGTCGCCATTTTCTCCGCCTTATGAGTAACTGAATTGGGGAAGCAGTCACTGCCGGGACTGGCATGCTGTTGGCAGAAAAATGCTTCTTGTTAAGGACTGCGCCTAGGACAGAACCGAATCGCCTAATTCTGGTGAACGTTCCGAGCTTTGCAAAATCTCAATAAGCGCCGTCTCCGGTAACAATCGCGCGCGGAGTCTGGAGCAGAATTTTCAGGTCCAGCAATGGCGACCATGATCTGGAATATTGCAGATCCAAGCGCACCATCTCGTCGAAGGTCGTCCGGCTACGGCCGTGTACTTGCCATAATCCGGTAATTCCCGGCTTGGCTTCCAGCGAGCGCCGTCGATGCCAAACGTCGTACACGTCAAACTCGTACTGGACTGGCGGCCGCGGTCCAACCAACGACATCTCGCCTCTCAATACATTAAAAAATTGGGGCAGTTCATCCAGACTCGTGCGGCGCATCAACTTCCCGATCCAGGTAACGCGAGGATCGTTGGTGATTTTGTAGACCGCCTTCGGATTCTTTCCCGCGCCGGATGGCTCTGACTTTCCAGCGATAAAGTTCTGCACGAATTCGCGGTGTTTTTCTGCGTCGTTCGCGATGTGCATCGAGCGGAATTTCAGGAACACGAAAGGCACGCCATATTGTCCGATACGCTCTTGGCGGAAAAACACCGGCCCCTTCGAAGTCAGTCTGATGATGAGCGCAAGAACCAGAAAGAGCGGCGAGAAAACCAGCAGCGCGCCGGTGCTGCCGACGACATCCATCGCGCGCTTGATCATCAACGGAACCTTTTTCTTCTTTTCCGTCTCGACCAGGTCGGGATAAAGTCTCGTAGTAACGACGCCTCCGCGCGTCTGGTCCGAGGAAATCTCGGGGAACGCGTGGAAAGAAATCCGCAAGTGCGCAAGCTGGCTCGGCTTGAAAACGCTTTGCAGCCCGGTTTTGATCTTCAATTCGATGGTGGTGAAGGCGGAACTCACTTCGGCTGTTCCAAGTTCGGTGAATATTACGCCAATGACGCTGCCTTCATCGAACCAACCCGTCAAATCGGTTTCGCGGACGATCTGAGAAACGGATTCCGCAATCTGTCCCAGAACAAGTTTGTCGTTCTTGGATTTCGGAAGGACCTCGCTGTCAATCAGCATCAGCACCAGGTGTTTGCGCGATCGCTCCGAGCGCTTTCGTTCCCGGCACAGCATCTGGCGGAATTGCTTCTCGGGAAACAGATGGCTGGACTCTTGGTCGACTGCGACATGCTGCAAAGACTGGTTCTTGCCGTTCGACGTTGAAGCTCGGTCTTTTTGTGCGCTCTGGGTCACGAAAGATCCTCGATTCTGCAAAACCGCTGGAGACAAGAGAAAAGCGTCTCCCAGATATCCTTGAACCTTAGGGCTGAAATACGAGCCGCATTCCACGTGGTTCGGGGTACGTTCTCTCCACGCGCGGCGCAACGGGCGTGCGGACCGACGTCACTGACGCGGAGTCGATTTTCACCGCTACAGATCGTTGCAGCAGCGTAACGGACAATACCAACTGGTGATTTCCCTGAAACTCGACGAGCAGTCCCTCCAGCCCACGCAACGGTCCCGACTCAATTCGGACCTTGTCGCCAACTTCCAAGTACGGGCAAGGATGGTTTGGAATTCCCGAAGCCACCAAAGCCTGAATTGCACGAATTTCTTCTTCGTCCACCGCGACCAACTGGCGATTGAAGCCCACAATCTGTATTACGCCGGGAATCTTCAGTATCGGCAACCGGTCCATCGGGTTGAATCGGCAGAACACATAGCCCGGAAAGAGAGGCGAATCCACTTGCTTAATCCGATCTGACCAGCGCTTGCTGCTCTTGTAAAGCGGCAGAAACCATTCGTAGCCGTTCGAACCGAGGTTCTCGGAGATATTGAATTCCTGGCGCCCTCGGACTTGCAGCGCGAACCACGACACAGGGGCCAGCTGCGTGCCCACTTCGCTGCAGTTTCGCCGATTTTCGGTGTCATGAGCTGCGAACATAGGCTACCGCCCTTAGAGTCACATCGACTCGCGTCGGAACCTCCTTACGAATGCACGACGGATGCCACCCCGGACAGGCCAGACACATTTCTGTAAGAATCAGATTCTAAATGGATTAGATTGCAGTTGCGCCTGTTCGATACGCGACTGTCGGGGCCTGCTTCGATGAACTTTGTTATCCCAGAATTGCAAATGTTTTCCGCCTTGTACCGGTAACAAAAATGGGCACTTATTTTAATGAATCGGTCGGGAGCCTTCTCAAAATGGGTTCTCGCAGGGATACAATGTCCCCAATCAGGGGTGCCAGCTCCAACACGAACTCCGCCAATCCCGACCTTCAGCAACTACCGCCGCAACAAATCCCGGCGTCGGTTCAAGCGAGCGTACCAACCATTGATCGCCATCCTCCGCATGGAGCTGCGCAACGCGGCCAGGCGTTAGAGACACCGTAAAGCTATCGAGCGGCAGACTTAGTCCAGCCCCGTGCGCCTTGACATAAGCTTCCTTGCGCGTCCAGCAAAGAAAGAACCCTTCCGGCCTCATGTGCGTCGGCAGAGCGAGGAGTTCGGCAACTTCGCGAGCACCGAAATACCTTCTGGCTATATCCTCACCCGCAAGGTGCGGGCGGATCTGCTCCACGTCAACTCCAAGCCTGCGTCCGAGCGAAAACGCATAGATCGCGACACCACCAGAATGAGAAAGGTTGAACTGTAAATCCGAATCGGTTGCGTTCGCATCGAGCGCAGGCTTTCCATGATTCCCATAGCGGAATCTAAGCTCCGCAGGCGGACGCATCAAATAGGCTCCCAGCAACTCTCGAAGAATTCCTCGCGCCGCAACGAAGTGATTTCGATCCATTGAAAAGACAAAGCGGTCCGCCCGGGCCATCTCATCGGGTGATAGCGTATTTTCGAGCCGTGAGAGCAGCGAAGCATCGCAACCGAGCGAAGCTCGCCACAAATGCACGTCACTTGCGCCCAATTTCAGCCCCACGGGAGCCGGGAGCCATTCAACCGAATTGAAATCCGTATTCACCGCGTATCACCGACTAGAATCTGGATCATCACGTTCGGACGATTCACAAGCACGCTATTGACTGATGCCGCCCACCCTTGCGCGGACGCCCCAGCGGAGGCAGATCGCTATGCTACCCTGACCAGGAAACCAACGTTGCGACTTAGGCCGTCGCGCCATTCGAATATTGCGGGACAATCCCTGATGCGCGTTTGCATGCTGGGCTATACATTCTACGAACTGGACAGCCGCGTGCGGCAGTATGCCAGAGCCTTGGTCGAACGGGGTGACGAAGTAGATTTCATCGGTTTGCGAAAAGAAAGCCAAGCGGCCGAGGGCGTTGTGGAAGGCGTCCGGATATTTCGCGTCCAGGGGCGCGAGTACAACGAGAAGGCCAGAATTTCCTATTTGTTCAAACTGTTGCGCTTTCTGGCGAGCTCATCGCTTTTGTTGTCGAGAAAACATTTCCAAAAACGATACGATCTGATCCATATCCACTCCGTGCCCGATTTTCTCGTCTTTGCCGCTTGGTTGCCACGATTCACGGGAGCGAAGGTCGTGCTGGACATTCATGATGTCGTCCCGGAATTTTACGCCACCAAATTCAACGCGCCACCGGGCTCGCTGGCGTTTCAATCACTTCTGCTCCTGGAAAAGCTGTGTGCCGCCTTCGCACATCACGTCATCATCGCAAACGATGTCTGGCGCGATAAGTTGATGTCCCGCGCCTTGCGAGGGTCGAAATGCACCACGATTCTCAACTCCCCTCTGCGCGTTGTTCCCCAGGCCCGCAACCGGCGAAGAACAAATTCCAAGTTCACCATCCTCTACCCGGGTAGTCTGAATCATCACCAGGGAGTGGATGTGGCAGTGCAAGCGTTTGCACTGGTGAAAAATTCACTTCCGGAATCGGAATTTCACATTTATGGTGAGGGCGCGGAGTTTGAAAATATCCGCCGACTCATTCGAGAATTAGGATTGGAAAAGGACGTGTTTCTGCAGCCCTATGTCGCTCACGAAGAAATCCTGCGCATCATGGAGAATG
Organism: uncultured Acidobacteriota bacterium; assembly: GCA_963790855.1. Taxonomy (GTDB): domain Bacteria; phylum Acidobacteriota; class Terriglobia; order Acidiferrales; family UBA7541; genus Palsa-295. Next base: position 309,211 of record CAWBPZ010000007.1, on the reverse strand, counting down.
CGGACGTGGGAGTCGATCCCAAGAGAACCGACGGTTTCGCAAATGAAGCTTTCGGTGGCAAGATCTTCGAATTCATGGCGCTTGGTGTTCCAGTGGTGGCATCAAATACGCGAACCAATAAACATTACTTCACCGAGTCCGTCGTGCGATTCTGCCGCGGGGGGGATCCGCAAGATCTTGCACAATCGATTTTGGCTGTGCACAACGACCAGGTAGCGACTGACCGTTTGATTCAAAACGCCACCGCATTCATTCGCCGTTATCAGTGGGATGCACAAAAATCGATTTATCTCGAACTGGTGGACTCGTTGACTCAGCCCTCGAAGAATGCGAGGGGGTGAAGATCGCTTCCTCCTCTCTGAATCGTTAGCGCTCCTTTTTCTTGAGGATTGCTTCGCGCTTTATTGCATCTTCAATCAATCGCTGGTCTAAAATCCCGCAATTTCGTTGACGTCGCGCAGCTGCGTGGCGTAACGTGCCCTCCTGCGACCGCCGGCACTTTCGATTCGGTTCAGGGCAACTTCCCACAACGACGTATGGCCAACGACTCTCCTAATCCAGTCTCCGTGCCGCAGTTCAGCATTATCATCGGTGCTTACAATGATTGGGCAGCGCTTACCTCATGTCTCCGTGCGTTCGCGCAACAAACCAACCCGCCTGGTTTTGAAGTCATCCTTGTCGATGACGGCAGCTCAGAACCCGCGCCTGATTTCATTCGCGATTGGAACAACCGCTATCCGTTAACCGTCGTCAGGCAGCTGCACGCCGGCGTATCCGCAGCCCGAAATCGCGGTGCGCAGATTTCCAAAGGCCCAATCCTGGTGTTCGCGGACGCCGATTCCAGATTCGATGTGAATTGCCTGCAAGCACTGGCCTCGAGCATCGCCAACTGCCCGCAACACAATAGCTTTCAACTCCGCCTCACCGGCGATTGCGCAACGCTGGTTGGCCGAGTGGAAGAACTTCGTCTCATCACACTCCAGGATCACTTGCTGCAACCGGATGGTTGCCTCCGATATTTGAACACCGCCGGCTTCGCGATTCGGCGAACGCAAGTAAATGTCGAAGCGGGTGTGTTCTACACCGGCGCAGTCCGAGGCGAAGATACGCTGCTGTTGGCCGGCCTGATCGAGCGCGGACAACTTCCATACCTCGTCGTAAATGCAATCGTCCAACATGAAACTCCGTTTTCGTTGATGGAGTCTCTCCGCAGGGAGATTCGATCGGCGTATTTGGAAATGGACACTTACAAAATCATCGACTCGAAGGGTGTGAAGTATCGAGTGACTCACCGCGAACGCCTGGAAATGCTGCGCTCGATGTGGAAAACCTCTGGCCGGGATTCCATTGGAAGAACAGCGTGGTTCGTATTGGTGACAAGACAAGTGCTGCGCCTCGTCCTGCACTTTGTCTATCGGGCCTCCGGAGCCCGGTAGACCCGCAAACTACGTATCGGTAGATCCGAAAAATAGGAAGCAGAGCTCTTTTGGCGACGCAGTCCGGATCAGCCAGTAAAAAGTCAATGTCACCGCTCCATCTCGGGATGAGCGAGCACACAGTCGGCTTTACTCTTAAGGAGTCTACTCAGCGCACTCACGAGTCTTCCGCTTTGCACCGTCCAATTGAGTTCTTCTTCCACTCGCTTCCGACCATTCTCGCCGAGGGTATTGCGAAGCGCTTGTGATTCCAGGAGGGTTTCAATTTTGCTCGCGAAATCAACGGGGTCATTAGGGCGCGCGTATAAGGCGCCGTTTCCGAGAGCAAGCCGCCCCTCAGTCAAATCGTACGACACAACCGGCTTTCCAAACGCCATATACTCCAGATTCTTGATCATCGTGCATTTGTCGTTCAAGCTGTTCTGCGGGTCCGGCGCGACGCATACATCAGCCGTCGAGAGATAAGAACCAACTCGGTCGTGCCCAAGTATCCCCGTAAACTCAACGAAACCACCAAGCCGTGATTGGCGCACCATTACCTCCAACTGCGGAACTTGGCTTCCGTATCCGATCAGTACGAATTGTGTGTCGTCTCGACCGCGTTGATTGACCAGACAATCGATCGATTCAATAAGCAAGCGCACTCCATCCTGAAGTTCCATCACTCCTACGTACACCACCAGGTGCCGCTTGCCTCGCTTCAATTCAGGTTCGGGATGAGCTTGACTGACTTCGGACAGGTCCGCACAAGTCTGAACGACTACAACCTGCTCCGGGTTCATCTTGCCTCGCGCTATAGCAACCTCCCGATAGGATTCGTTGGTGGCGATCGTCAAATCGGCTGTTTTAAACGTCAACTGTTCGCAAATGCTAACGATTCTGTAAATCAGTCCGTGCCGATTAAACTTCACATCATATAGCTCAGGACTCAAGTCGTGATGATCGAACACAAAATACACGCGGAATAATTTAAACAGCAAGGCAATCAAAAAGATCGTATCCGGCGGGTTACATGCTTGCAGGACGTGAAATCGTGCGCGCCGGTACACCTTTATGGCCAAGTAAAGCTCGCACGCCAGAGCAATACCGTACTCTAGGAAGTATCCAAAGCGTCCGTAGCCATTCCAACTTCGATGGCGATAAATTTCAATTCCTTCGAGTGTGTCCCGGTTCGCTTCACAGTTCGGGCCCTTCGGAGAAATAATTGACACTCGATACCCGGCTCGATGCAGCGCTCGAGCCTCTTGCCATACTCGTCGATCGAAAGGCACTGGCTGATTCTCGACGATGATGCAAATGTGCGGGGGAGCAACGCCGTTCATCGTCGTACACCATGGACCGTTTTGCGGGTCCTTCCTAATTTCGGTGGTACGTCATTCCATAAGCGGAGATAAATCGCCGGCCCAGGTCCGACGAAGCAGCTGGTGAGCGTAAGATCCACAATGCCTCCGATTACTAGTATTCCGGCTGCTGGATTGACGAGTCGTCTGTAATTACCAGACAGCGATTTCGGCTGAGCTTCATCGTTCCTCGAAATAGCGCTGGACGCGGTTCAGGTTCTCTCCCCGTAACGGTCGATCGACCGCGCCTGGTCCGCGCGGAGCTAAACGTCAATTAAGGGAAATCTTAAAGGTGAGCGACTTCGGAAGGAGGGGCACGACCGAAATGAGCGATCAAGAGGGGACTGCCAACAAAATCAGAGCTCGATAGCGATACGGCACCAACGCGAGGCCAATCACGCGGCGCGCGCTTTGCGCCAGAAAAGATGCCACACCGAGATTGCGGGGGACTTCCCAGGACGCCGCACGGCAGCTGCTGAGGCGAAGAACTCCACCGCAACCCGCATTCACGGAATGCTTCGGGGAAACCAGCTGGATCTACTCGTGAAAAACTTCCACGGCCGTCATTGAGAAGAATTGCGACGGGTCGCCTGAGCCAAGCTGTCGTCAGGATCAGGTCAATGGCGTGATCGCCGTTCACATCGCGCGCAGCAATTTCCAGGCCGCCGGAAGGAGCCACAACCAAAATCGTCTGCCGTTCCGACGCGCTTAAATGAAATCGAATCCAATAGTCGGTCAGCGAAACCGAACTGCGGCCGATGCGAACGTCCGCCAGGTCGGGGCGAAAGTCACCATCGAAGTCCGCGATTGCAAATGTCAACCGACTTCCGGCTGAAGCAACGGGCGAACTCTGTGCGTCTGCGTTCGCTATTCCGCCCACAACGAGACAGGCGAGAATCAGAAGGCGAAGGAATCCGTTCATGAACTTCGAAGACTCTAGCGCGTCACATCGCCGCTCGTGGTAGCGGTCCATTCGGTCGGAGTTTTTAAGGATCGCCTTCATACGATTACGATGCTACAGCAATGCCGCTCATGCGCCAGCAAGACTTACCCGCTTGTGCCTAATCGGTCCGTGGCTGCTCCACTCTAGGGCAACCGACCTTCCATGTCTCACCTCGGTTGCGAGGGCGCATTCCATGCCTCGCAAGAGCTCGCTAACCGTTGCACCGCAGCGCACTTAGCTCGCGAGAGCATCCCCTCAAGCAGCACGTCATACGTGTCGCCTGCGCCGTAACCACCAAACACTCTCAGCATCCGTTGGGCGCAATCAATTGCGGGAGGAAAAACATTGCCAACCGTGGGAACGAAAAACGACGAATATTATCGACCAGATGCATTATAAGTCATTTATTTAGAACGGCTTGAAAAAATACCAGAATGGTTCGTTGATTGCACTGCCGCCCTAGGTATACGCCTTTTTAACAACTGCATGGTAAGGCGCTATTGACTCGGCTAGTCCAAAAACCGGACCAGAGATGGAGTGTCTGCAGCGTTGCGCGGACGCCTTCAAGACGCGAGCCGAAGGTATAGCGCCGCCTGGACTTACATGCGGTCGATGGCGTGTTAATGAGTTCGTCGCTAATTTCACCAATCCTTTGCATCTTAGATTCCGGTGTGGTGCTGATTAGATCTATTCTTGCATCGTAAAAGGTCAATGGCGCTCCGGCAGAATAGGGCTAAGAAATATTAGAGCATTCAATTTCGAGTCGCGTAGAGAAGGAGATTCAGTAGATGTGCGGAATTGTAGCGATTTTTTCGCGTCGTACGCCTATCCCAACTGGGGCAGTCGAGAAAGCCACGAAGAGTCTCCACCATCGCGGTCCCGATGGACAGCGTCACTGGATCTCGCCTGATTCCCGGGTCGCATTTGGACATGCGCGCTTGAGCATCATCGATTTGACGACCGGAGATCAACCCATCGCCAACGAAGATGAACGGCTGCGGATTATTGTTAACGGTGAGTTTTACGGCTACGAGCCGATTCAAAAGGAACTAGAAGGCAGGGGGCACCGGCTTCGCACCCGGTCGGATAGCGAAATTGCGTTGCATCTCTACGAGGAACTCGGCGCAGACTGCTTGCGCCAGCTGCGCGGCGAATTCGCCCTGGTAATCTGGGACAGCATCAACAAACGAATCTTCGCAGCCCGTGACCGGTTTGGAATCAAACCACTCTTCTACTCGTTTCACGAGGGGGCGCTCTATCTCGCTTCGGAAATCAAAGCGCTTTTCGCTGCGGGAGTACCGGCTCGTTGGGATGGCGAGAGCGTTTACGACTCGGTTGATTTCGGCGCTAGCCAGACGCGCACGCTTTTCAAAGGCATTTTCCAAGTTCCGCCGGGTCACTATATGGTCGCCACCGAGGAAGATATCAAGCTAACTCGCTACTGGGATTTTGACTACCCAGAGTCCACCGAGACTACTCCGCAGCGCTCCGATGCCGAGTACTCCGAAGAGTTTCGTCACACGCTGGACGAATCGATTCGATTGCGCCTCCGGGCGGATGTTCCGGTGGGTTGTTACCTCAGCGGTGGCATCGATTCCTGCGCAGTTCTAGGGCTTGCGGCGCGTCATCATCCGGAACCAATCCGTGCATTTACTCTCACTTTCGACCGGCCCGAATACAACGAAGGCGAGATTGCCCGGGAAATGGCGGCGAAGGCACAGGCCCAATTCTTCCCCATTCCCATCAAGCAGGACGACCTCGCGGATCATTTCGGCGACGCCATCCACCAGGCGGAGACGTTTTGCGTCAACGGCCACGGCGTCGCGAAATTCCTTCTCAGCCGAGCCGTGCGGGACCTCGGCTATAAAGTCGTTATAACCGGGGAAGGATCCGATGAAATTCTCGGCGGCTATATGCACTTCCGACGCGATATGACTTTTCATAAGCCGACTACCGCGGCCGTCAATGGAAGCGGACCAGCTCTGGACGCCGTCAACGGCGCTCTCGGTTTCGTCCCTGGCTGGGTAGAGACCGCCATCTCACTTTCCGCTAAGATGCACGCAGTTCTATCGAAAGAATTCCTCGCCGCCTCTAGCGGGCGCCTGGGCTTCGCGAACTTCATCAGAGACATTGACGTGCCCGGCCAGCTTACGGGGCGCCATCCGCTACACCAATCTCTTTACCTGTGGTCGAAAACCAGGCTACCCAATTACATTCTCACGCTTCTGGGCGACCGCATGGAAATGGCCCATTCGATTGAAGGTCGGGTGCCGTTCCTCGATCATCACCTCGTGGAATTAATGCGTTCTCAACCGGTCACCCAGAAAATTCGTGGCGTGACACAGAAATACATTTTGCGGGAATCCGTTCGAGATGTCATCACCGACACTGTCTATCGTCGGCACAAGCATCCGTTCCTGAGCCCGCCGGCAACGCTCAATCAGCAAAGTCGCTTTAACATGCTTCTGCAGGATACGCTCCGCGGTCCAGCACTTACCGCGATGCCATTCTTTGACGCGCCAAAAGTCCTAAACCTGCTCGACGGTCTCTACAAAATGGATGAAGCTTCGCGTGTCGCCAACGATCAGGTTCTTATGACTCTCTTAAGCGCCTGCGTTCTCCAAGACCGCTTCCAACTCTCTGTGTGAAGATCAGACGACTACCGTGCCGTATAGTAAAGTCTCAGATCAGTGCTCCACAGGGCAGCGCGTCTCGGAGCTGCGGAGCCAATTGGTCCGTGCAAAGTTGGTACCAGCAGCGAGGGCAACAGACTTCGGATGCGATGCGGGCGAATTGCAGCGCCACTCAAACCGCCGACTACGGAATGCGATCAGCGGACGGAATACGATCAGCGGACGGAATACGTACTATTACCGCCCTATCAGTGAACTTACACAATTGGCAATCCCTAGCGTTAGGAAAAACATTTCCACAGGCGCAGACGGGAAGTGGCGAAACTCATCGGGGGCGCCCTCAGCAAGGCTATTATTTGCAATAACTTGCACAATTACCGAATTGGTCCACGGATTGCACGAAACACCTTAAGTACGTGTTTGTTCAACAGTTCACGACGACGGCGAACACGAATCGTACGCTTGGATTATCCTGGGAGTTGGAGTCCCGTTAGACGGAGCGCGGAGTTCACCACCAATGAAGATTGAGCCTATGCCGAATTCCTCGATTGCTCATACTGACATCGCGGCAGCCGACACCACGCTTAAGCTCACCCGCATCTGGCAGGAGCTCCTGGGTATCGATTCGATCGGTGCAGACCAGAACTACTTTGACTTGGGAGGCGATTCGTCTCTCGCTGTTCACCTATTCGTTCAAATTGAGAGCGTTTTCAAAGTCAAGTTGCCTTTGGCCACGCTTTTTGACGCTCCGACGATCAACGAGCTCGCCCAGGTTCTGCGAAGTGAGGCCGCACCTCCCGGCTGGTCGCCTCTTGTGCCGATCCACACGGGCGGTTCTCGACCTCCGTTTTTCTGTGCGCATGGTGCCGGTGGAAACGTTTTAATCTACCGCGATCTTGCGCGGCGTCTCGGCACCGACCAGCCATTTTATGGGTTGCAGTCACCCGGGCTGGATGGGAGCTGCGAGCCACTGACACGAATCGAAGACATGGCCGCGACGTATCTGAAAGAGATCCGGAAGGTGCAACCGCACGGCCCCTACTTCCTGGGGGGCTATTGCCTGGGTGGCACTGTTGCATTTGAGATCGCCCAACAAATTCACGCTCAAGGAGAGCGTGTCGCGCTGCTTGCGCTATTCGACACCACGAATTGGTCTAAGGTTCCTCTGCCTTCGATGTGGGGCAACAGCTACTACGCTATTCAGCGCCTCTTTTACCACGCAGCCAATTTTTTCCGCCTCGACTCTGCCGGTAGGACTCAATTTCTTCAAGAGAAAATGAAGGTGCTACGAACCCGAATCCCTGTATGGCGCGGCATGTTGCTTGCGAAATTCACTAAAGAGCCTTCCGCGGACAAATCAGAACCGCTGGTGTTGGCGAAGATCTGGCAGGCCAATGATCAGGCGGCTTTAACCTATGTTCCAAAACCATATCCAGGTGTGGTCACGGATATTCGCCCAATCAAACAGTATCGGCTCTTCAACCGGCCGGATGCAAAGTGGGAACGTTTGGCGCAAGGCGGACAGCACGTCATCGTGCTACCTGCCTATCCCGCCGGGATGCTGCTCGAGCCATTCGTATCGCACCTGGCTAATGTCTTAGAAAAATCAATTCAGGATGCAGTTCGCGAGCGCGCAGCGAATTAGCTCGTTCGTAACCTGCCCCGCACGAAGCGACACTCGGGAGGACTCGATTGGCGTCCGGAGATGGCTGGTCGAAAACCTGGACATATTTCGAAGGCGCGTGGCACGAAGGCAACGTGCCGATCATGGGCCCGCGCACGCACGCCGCATGGCTTTGCTCCGTGGTGTTCGACGGCGCCCGGTATTTCGAAGGAGTCGCGCCTGATCTCGAATTGCACTGCGCGCGCGTCAATGAATCTGCCGCAAAACTGTTTCTGAATCCCACGGTTTCAACGGAAACCTGGATCAAGCTCGCGCGAGAAGGATGCACCCGATTCGATAAAGACGCCGCGCTTTACATCCGACCCATGTATTGGGCCGAGAAAGAGGGACCGTGGGTCCAGGCGCACGATCCCGAATCAACGCGATGGTGCCTTTCCATTTATGAAGCGCCAATGCGCCCGCCAAAAGGCTTCTCGGTAACCTTGTCTCGCTACCGACGCCCGACGGTGGAGACGATGCCGGTGGACGCGAAAGCCGGATGCCTCTACCCGACCAACGCGCGCGCTCTCTTTGACGTGCAAGCACGAGGATTCGACAACGCGATTGTGTGCGACATGCTCGGCAACGTCGCCGAACTGGCTACTTCCAATATTTTTATGGCGAAGGACGGCATAGTTTACACGCCAATTGCCAACGGAACGTTTCTGGCCGGCATCACTCGCCAGCGGGTCATCGGGCTGCTGCGCGATAGCGGCGTGACGGTGATCGAAAAAACTCTGACCTATCAAAACTTTCAAGCAGCAGATGAAATATTCTCCACGGGAAATTATTCAAAAGTTGTCCCGGTCACCCGGATTGACAATCGTCCGCTCCCATTCGGTCCGTTGTACACGAAGGCACGGGAACTTTATTGGGCGTTCGCACATTCATGATCGGCAATAAACTTGAAACTCCTAATTCTATCGGGCATGTACAGATGAACAATTTTGACTCGGCTCGATGAGATTCGAAGTGAAGACTACCTCCAGCTCTGTGGCAATCGACCAGCTTATTCCGATCTGGGAGCGCGTTCTGCGGCGTTCGCCAATCGGACTCAACGACGATTTCTTCGATCTGGGCGGCGACTCCCTGCTCGCGGTCAATCTTTTCTTTGAAATTGAGCAAGCGTTCGGCCGGGAAATGCCGCCCGTAATGATCTACCAGGCGCCGACGATTGCGGCGCTGGCAGCAGAGCTGGAACGTCCCTCAGCATCGCGCTTTCCTGCGCTTGTGTTGCTCAAGCCGGGCAACGACGAAACCCCGATCTTCATAGCCCACGGCCTGGGCGGCAGCGTGATCGATTTCTACCAGCTGGTGAAGTATATCGACTCACCGCAAGCGATCTATGGCATGCAGGCTCGTGGAATTGACGGAGTGGACGAACCGTTCGATCGAATCGAGGAATTGGCGCAGTTTTATCTCAATGCAATTAAGGAAATTCAACCGCACGGTCCCTACTACCTGGTAGGCTATTCGCTCGGCGGTCTCGTCACCCTGGAAATGGCGCAGCGCCTTAAGCAAGACGGCGAACGGATCGCGCTGTTGGCCATGCTTGAGTCTTACCCTTATTCGAAGTTTCTGCCGTTGGGGCAGCGCCTGCGCCTCGCCGCGCGCGTCGCCAAGCATCGAATTCAAACCCTGCGCCAACTGCCTTTTCGTGATGCAGTTTCATACATCATGCTTCCCTCCAGACGCAGGTTCTACTTTGCGCGAATCATCAGCTCCAACGGCAACGGAACCTCGCGGAACGAACTACCGAATGCTGGAATAGTTTCTCCCATCATGCAGCGCGCGCGCGACACCGCTTACCTGGCTTTGAGCCGATATCAGCCGCGCCACTACGCCGGCAAAATCCAGTTTGTGAGAGCCGAGCTTCCTACCGACTTTCCAAAAGATCCCGTCGCGATCTGGTCAAAACTGGCGGAAAAAATTGAATGCGAGACTGTCCCAGGCGACCATCTCGGAATCGTCGGCACGCACTTTGAAGACCTCGGCTCGGTCATCTCAAGGTATTTGCGTGAATCGTCGCGCGATTGAAAGCCGATTGTCGCGACCCTGGGTAATCCGCCAGAATCCGCCGGCCTTCACACCGCACGCGCCAGACGTCCATGGATTCAACCTCACAATCACGTTTGCGTCGCGCAGCGGGCGCTCCATCCGGTACTCTGGACTTCGCGAAACCATCCGCACCTGGCAGGAAGCAGCAGCAATTGGATGATTCCAGGCAGGTAGGTGTAGCGGGCTGCGGTATACGTTGCGCTATGTTTCCACACAAATGCGGGCAGCCGGCGTATTGACGGAAGGTGATAACATCGTCTGCCGGATTTTCGAAAACGAATTTGGAGGAATAGAGCCTAACCAATATGAACGGCGCAGAAAGTTTAATCCGCACGCTGATTGCTGGAGGAGTTGACACCTGTTTCACGAATCCCGGCACCTCCGAAATGCACATGGTCGCGGCGCTCGATCGCGTGCCGGAGATGCGTTGCGTGCTCGCTCTCTTCGAAGGAGTCGTAACGGGCGCAGCGGACGGCTACGCGCGCATGACTGAAAAACCGGCCTGCACGTTGCTGCATCTGGGCCCTGGCTTGGCGAACGGCGTTGCGAATCTGCACAACGCCAGCCGAGCGGAAGTTCCGATCGTAAACATCATCGGTCAACATGCGACGCATCACCTGAAATACGACGCGCCGCTTACTTCTGATATCGAAGCGATCGCGCGCCCGTATTCCAAATGGCTGCGCACATCTTCTGCGGCATCTGCGATCGGCCGGGACGCCGCAGAGGCCATTGTTGCCGCGCGCACGGCACCTGGGCAAATCGCCACGGTGATCGTTCCGGCTGATGTGGCCTGGACCGACGGAGCTGCCGTCGCCGCAATTCCCGCTATACCCAGACCGCCGCTTCCGTCTGTTGATGCCGTCAATCGCGCCGCATCCATACTTCGGTCAGGCTCGCCTGCAGCACTGCTGCTCACCGGGAATGCGCTTTACGGCGAAGGACTCACGGCAGCAGGTCGAATCGCCGCGGCCACGGGCTCCAGGCTTCTCGCTCCTTACCCAATCACCCGCGTCGAGCGCGGCGCTGGCACGCCCAATGTGCAGCGCATTCCCTACATGCCGGAGCAGGCCACCGATCTGCTCAAAGAAATTCGCCACCTGATTCTCGTTGGCGCAGCGGCCCCAGTCTCGTACTTCGCTTATCCTGGCAAAAGTGGTGTGTTAACTTCACCAGAATGTGAAATCCACACGCTTGCAAGTCCCGGAGAAGACTATATCGGCGCACTGCACGCGCTTGTCGCGGAATTGTCGCTGCAAAACCGCAGGCCAATACTGACCGAGAAAGCGGAGCGGCCGCCGCGGCCCAGCGGCGAAATTACTTTAGGCGGTCTGGCCACCGTGATCGGCGCGCTGCTCCCGGAAAATGCGATCGTGGTGGACGAAGCCATGACCTCCGGTCGAGGCATCATGGCCGCGACAGTGGGAGCTCCTTCGCACGACTGGCTTGGAAATACAGGCGGCTCCATCGGCATCGCTCTGCCGCTGGCGGTAGGTGCCGCCGTAGCGTGCCCCACGCGACGCGTGCTCTGCCTTACCGCGGACGGCAGCAGCATGTACACGTTGCAAGGCCTCTGGAGCATGGCGCGTGAAGGATTGAACGTCACAAACGTGGTGTTCGCCAATCGTACCTACGCTGTGCTGCAACGCGAATATTCGGGGATCGGCGTCGGCGCGCCCGGCCCGCGCGCTGCGAAATTATTCGATATAGGTCATCCCACTCTGGACTGGGTCCATCTCGCACAAGGCATGGGCGTGCCCGCCACCCGCGTAACCACTCTGGACGCATTCGCCAAATCAGTGAGAGAAGGATTTGAAACCGACGGCCCCACGTTGATTGAAGTTCCGCTGTAGTAGTCTCAGTGCAGCTCAGGTCGTCCAGGCGACTAACAGTTTGTTGAAAAACTCTTTCGGGTCGTCATTTCGAGGTGCGCTGCGACACGGAATCTCTCTTTTTGTTGGGTTTTAGCGGTGAGGAATTCCTCGCTGCGCTCGTAATGGCGAGTTCAGGAGCCTTTTTCAACAAACTGCTAATGGCGATTTTCCGTCAAGCTCACCCGGCCTATGCGATAGATTATCGTGGCGGAGCAGGGGACACTGCCATCTTCCTAAGCTCGTCCTTCTTAACTTTTCCCGTCGGCGTTAGCGGCATGGAATCCACCAGCAGAAAATGTGACGGCCGTTTGTAAGGCGCCAGGTTCCGCGCGGCATAATCCGCCAATTCGGCGGTCGTCGCCGGCGAATCGGGCGAGAGCTGGATGTAGGCGATCACCTCCTCACCCCCTTCCAGTCCTTGAACCGATCGGCCAATCACTGCGGACCGCACCACGGACGCATGAGCGTTTAGCACTGCCTCGACTTCTGCAGGGTAGACATTCTCTCCAAAGCGAACGATCAATTCCTTCGTGCGCCCCACGATAAAAAGATTTCCATCCTCCAAACGGGCCAGGTCGCGCGTATTGAACCACCCCTCCGCGTTGATCGCCTTCGCAGTTTCTTCGGGAGCGCGGTAGTAACCCTTCGCAATGTTTGGCCCGCGCACCCACAGTTCGCCGACATCTCCCTCTGCGACGTGGTTGCCATCTGTTCCCATCAGTACAATTTCAACTCCCGGAAGCACTCGGCCCACCGAGAGATCGCTTCGCGGCTCATCAACTCTGGCCTGTGCAACGGTGGGCGAACACTCGGTCACACCGTAGCCGTTATGCAGCGGCATGCCCAGAAGCCCCTCGACGGCCGACTTGACGGCGGGCTGCAGCGGTGCGCCCGAAGACGAAATAATACGAAGGTCCGGAAATTTCAACACTCTCAGCCCTTTTGTGTTTGCATATTCAACCAATAACGCAAACATCGACGGCACGCCCAGCAGCACAGTAATCCGGTCCCGTTCCAAGCTCTTGAGCGCCTGGACAGGGTCGAAGCGCGACGACAAATAAAGCGCCGAGCCGCTCAGTAGCGCCCCTAGCAGAACCACGGAGAGTCCTACTGCGTGTGACATCGGCAGAACACCGTAAAGCCGATCCTCCGGAGTGAGCGAACGAATCTGCGCTGAAACCGCGGCGATGAATAACAAGTTGCGGTGGGTCAACACCACGCCTTTCGGAAGGCCTGTGGTGCCGGAAGTATAGATCAGTGCGGCTACACGACCAGTTCTGCTCGTCTCGATCAGATCGGGCTCGACCGTTTCGTTCAAAGGTCCCAGTCCTATCGGACCCAATCCCGCGGCTTCTGCGATCGCTGCACCATGCCGTTTGGCGTGCTGTGTGGCGAGCGGCGAGACACTGGTCATATAAATCACACGTCGCGCCCCGCAGTGATCTCGAATGTCGTCAATCTCACGAGGCGAAAGTCTCGCGTTAGCGAGCACCGGCCATGCATCCATCCCCGCCAACGCCAGGAAAATCGCCACAAATGCCCGGCAATTCTCGCACACCAGCATGACTCGATCGCCTGGCCGGACGCCCGAGTCGCGAAGCCACGCGCGCGTTTCGGTAACTGCTGCGTCCAATTGTGAGTAGGTCCACGCGCCACTGGGTTCGGCTAGGGCTAACCTGTCAGGGGAGCGTTCTGCCCAGGGTCTTATGACATCGCTGATGCTTACGGGCAGTGAGTCCAGGAGTTCGGAGTTCTGGCGGTCGGTCATGGGCACCTATATTACCGCTCGTGGTATTCAGATGTCGCCTGGGCCTTTGTTTGCTGGTAGCCCATTGGCTTGGCGAGTCAGTCACAGGAAAATCATGAACGGCATCGAAGCGTAGGGACTGATGGCGTACTGACTAGCAGGTGATCCAGCAGGGTCTCCGCACACCCGGCTCGCTCGACGTTACCCGTGTACGCCGGAAGTCATTGCAGAAAACGTTGCCGAGGCTTCAGCCTTTCTTGATTGCAGGTACCGCAGCCAATTGCGATACACCGACGCTGCTGACGCTTGCCAGGTTCCCCGCAGCGCCTCGGCTACCGCAGCTTCAGGAAACTTTGCCATCAGATCTTCGCGTGGATCCGCTTCCACAGCTTTTCGAAAATCCGCCAGCAATTCGGCCGCCTCAACGCCGAAGTATCCACGCGGCATCGTGGGATAGGTTTCTCTTTCTCGTTTCAGAAATCGCTTTATGTCTCTGCGGTATTCCTTCAGCAGCGTCCGCACGCTGTACTCCGGATGACCCTGGAAATGCACAAACAGGCTGTCCTTTTTCTTTTTCACAAATAGATCAACACCCGCCTCTGCTGATTGCGTCAGGATTTCATAACCACTCTCTGTCAGCGCTTCCGCTCGCACTTCGTTCCAGCGCGAATGCGGAATTTGCATGGTGCCTTCGATGTCCTCCGTCAGCGTGTGGCGCTGAAGCTTCTGATATTCGAATACCCCGAATTGCTTGTCGCCGAGGCGATGACGTGGAATGCCGTCGCTATGCAGCACCCCCGCGTGAGCCGCCAGGCAGGAAAGCACCGTCGAAGTCGTGTTACGTTCCGCCCAATTCAGAACTTCGGACAGCACAGCCCAATAAGGTTCGTTGCGCAAATCGGGCTGGCGCGGTTCAGTGCCCGTCATAATCATTCCATCAAAACGGCTGTTCAGAAGATCATCGATGCCATGGTAGAAGTTGCACAGATGCTGCTGTCCCGCGTCGCTTCTTGGAAGTTCCGGCAGCGAGTAAAGTTTGAGGGACAGCGGCAAATCACTAGCTGCGGATTCGAGCAAATCGAAGAATTGTAGTTCGGTGTCTTCGAGGGCGGAATCCGGCATGTTGTTGATCAGTGCGATTCGCAGGTGTTCCGCTGAAGCTTCCTGTTTTCCAGCTGGCCGCGCACCGTTGGACGCAACGTTGGGTGCATTCTTCCGCGACAGAAGCTTCGGAACTCTCCCTCCGTCGATCACGATGGACATTTCAGTTCTCCCAAGCTGCTACGCAATACGATCCCGATAAATCTACCGCGCCTTGTCGAGCGCCTGCGCCAAGTCCGCGATGATGTCGTCAATGTGTTCGATGCCCACGCTGAGCCGGATCATTTCCGGCGTCACACCTGCTTTCGCTTGCTCTTCCGGTGTTAGTTGACGATGCGTGGTAGAGGCAGGGTGGCAGGAGAGCGATTTCGCGTCTCCCATATTGACCATGCGCTTGAACAAACGCAGCGCATCAAAACACTTCACGCCCTGCTCGAATCCGCCTTTCACGCCAAAAGTCATCAGCGAACATCGCTTCGAGCCGAGATACTTTTGTGCCATCGGATACAACGGGCTGTCCGGGAATCCGGCGTAGTTCACCCACGCCACTCGCTCGTGACTGCGCAGATACTCCGCCACCTTTTGCGCATTTTCCACATGGCGCTCCACGCGCAGCGCCATCGTTTCAATTCCCTGCAGCAACAAAAATCCGTTGAACGGTGACAGTGTAGATCCCGTATTACGCTGTGCGACCGTTCGGCAACGCGCCACATAAGCGGCCGGGCCATAATGTTCGGTGTACACCACGCCGTGATACGCAATCTCTGGCTCGTTCAACATGTAATATCGCTTCGGATGTTCGCGCCACGGAAATTTTCCGCTATCCACAATCATTCCGCCCAGCGTGGTCCCGTGCCCACCCATGAACTTCGTCATCGAGTGCACCACCACGTCCGCGCCATACTCAAACGGCCTCAGCAGAATTGGCGTTGCCACCGTGTTGTCCACGATCAGCGGCACTCCGTGCTTGTGCGCTACTCGCGCCAGTCCTTCGATGTCCGCAACGTTTCCGGCCGGATTGCCGACGCTTTCACAAAAAACCGCGCGCGTATTCTCGTCGATCAACTTTTCGACAGCTTCAGGACTGTCGTTTTCTGCAAATCGCCCGGCAATTCCCTGCTTCGGCAGAATGTGTGCGAGCAGCGTGTACGTGGCGCCGTAAAGCTGCGGAAGCGAAACGATGTTGTGGCCCATCTCGGCGATGTTGATCAGCGAATAATGAATCGCCGCCATTCCAGAGCTTACGCTCAGCGCTTCCACGCCGCCCTCCAGGGCGGCAACTCGCTTTTCCAGCACTGTGTTGGTCGGATTCCCGATCCGCGTGTAGATGTTTCCCTGAACTTCCAGATTGAATAAAGCCGCGCCGTGCGCCGCGTCGTCAAACTCGAACGCAACAGTCTGATAAATCGGCACGGCCACGGCTTTCGTCGTGGGATCGCCGTCGTATCCTACGTGAATCGCGATCGTCTCTAGCTTCATGTGTTCAGTGGCCTCGGCATCGCAAAGATCGCCGGGATATGCTTCTGTTCGATGCGTCTCGCGCTCAATTGAGCCGGGAGCAGGTTCACAAGAGCACCGCCGAAGCGCTCATTCCGTGATGGTGGACATGTGGGAAGCCCGAACTTTTGCGGGAGTCCGCGCCACGGCTTTCATCACGGCTTGCGTCAGGCGTTTTGCAGCGAACCCCGCGCCGAATGCGAAGCGCATCACGGGTCCAAAACTATTCGCCGCTGCAAGCCCGACAAAATATAGCCCGGGCACGGAGGACTCGAAATTAGACGACAGCACCGGTGTGCCGTTGACGCACTTGAGCTTCGCGCGGATTTCGGAATTCAGGAACTTCAGTCGTTCCGTATCCACCTTGTATCCGGTCGCGGCAACAACATGATCCGTGACGATTTCTCGAGTCGAACCGTCCGACGCGCGCAGATGCAAATGTACCTTGTCATTCTGAACCTCGGCGCGCTCGACGTTGTATCCGAGCACGAGCGGCACGCGCCCCATCACTTTGTCCTTCACGAACCATCCTGCGGACGGCCCAAGGGTCGTTCGCACCACCTTCAGACGCAATCCTTCCGGCAAAAAGTGAAACAGCGCAGGCGCATCCGAGAAGAATCGCGACCTCATGCCGGGACCAAGCCCCGAATCCGGATGCCGCAGACGCTTCCACAACGAACGGCGCTTGCCTGGCTGCGGCGCAGTGTGAAATTTCAAAGACGTGGCGCGAGCCACAAGCTGCACATCCGCATCGGCGTCGCGCAGCAACGCCGCCATATCAATGGCCGAAGAACCGGCGCCCAACACCACGACGCTGCGCCCCTTGAATGCTGCGAGGTCATGGTGATTGTAGCTGTGTGACAAAAACTGTGGCGGCAGATGCGCGAGGTTTTCCGGCACGTGCACAAAATGCGTGATACCGATCGCCAGCACCACTCGCCGAACCTTCACTTCCTCCCCATCATTCAAGCGCAACACAAAAGATCCGTCCGCCGCGCGCTCCACGCTCGCGACGATCTTGTCTTCCAGTTCCGGAACCATCCGATCGCGAAAGGCCATCCCGTAGTCGCCGAAGGTCGCGAGTTTTACTGGATTCCCCATATGCGCGTACTCAATCCCGCGCTCGGCACAAAAATCCTTCAAAGTGAATTGCGCGTTCGGATCGTAGATGTTCGAAGCAAAACCGTCCGATTTCAGCATCATGCCTTTTGGCATGTGCGCCACCCAGCTGTCCATCGGGCGGCCGAAAATGCGGAACGATATTCCGCGACTGCGGAAATGCGCGGCGATCGAGAGTCCGTAAGGACCTGCGCCGATAATCGCTGTTTCAATCATAGTCTTTGGGCTAATCCCTCTCCGTAGATTGTGTTGCTCGTTGCCCACCGCGCCGTCCATGAATGGTGGTCATACTCGATACTGACCCGAGATCAGATGGCTGTCCAGATGCTGTCTGCAGGCCTGTAGCTACTCGGATAGTGCCTTCTGCACGGTAGGTTGCAATCTCATTACCTCTGAGGGATTCCGTAACATCCTTAGAATGAGCAGCCTGCGTGTATGAACAACGCAAACTGCGGAAATTATTTTCCCTATCGGCCAATCCTTTACACACCGCCGTCCGACGGAAACCCCGGCGGTGGCAGAGTGCGGACCTCTCACTGGGCGCCTTCATTGGCGGCAATTCCTAAGCTGTTCGGCTAACCCGTATGAGCGGGGCACGATGAACTGGATCAATCCAGCAATTCGAGCGCTATCATCGCCACAGCTCCACAGGGATGGTAGCAACGACGATGAGTAAGAGCTTTGGCGAACTCAAGGTGAGTGCGAGCCACAACTCCAAGGAACCGTAGAGCGGCGCTAGACATGCCGACAGGAGCGCTACCCTTTGCACTCTTCGGGGGCTGGCGGGTTCCGGTGGCGCGTTTCGCATACCTCAGGTCGCGGCCAGCGCGCACGAGATTACAGTGACCTCGCGACCCTCGGCGATTTGCGATTCTCGGGAAACGATTTGCCGCGATTCTTCACTACTCATCACTGGAATTGGTGGGAGGCGAGTTTTCTCCCGCCCTGCGATGCTAAAATCCAGGTTCCAGATGGTTTATACGATCGGCTGCTTGGGAACGCTGCGTGCTGGATGATCTCAGAGTAGCCAAAATCCGGCTCGAAAAGAGAAGTGACTTGGATTTTTCGGGAAGTAAGATGGTCTATATGAGGAAAAAAATGGGCCGCGGCAAATGCGCCTTTATTGACCCTTTTGCATACCCCAGCTGACAATCAGACGCATCTAAGGCTCGGGAGGACGAAATGAAACTTGGGAAGTTGCTTTTAGCGCTTGCAGCGATTGCTGTACTCGCCGCTTCCGCGAATGCGGATTCGGAAGTAATCGTGAGCGGCACCGCGACGTTTGTAAATCCTGCTGGCCCGGGCGAGCCTACTCCGAACTGGAACGGCCCGTTCGCTGTTGATTTCTCTTACGCGTATGACCTGACAACCGATTCGGCATCGGACATCACATTCTCAGACTCGGGCGCGAATCTCGGCCTGTTCACGCTTACCTACGACTTCGGCGGTAACTTGGCGTGGGGGAATGGGGGAACCTACGGCGAAGGGATTACGTTTTACACTTCGCTCGAAGGCGCGAGTTCCTCTGGCGGCTTTGTTGACATGACTCTGTATCTCCCCGGCGTGGACGGCACCATCTTCAGCTCCGGCGCCGGCATGCTAATTCCACAAGACGAGACGCAAACTTTCAGTGATCCCGTCGCTCCGTCACCGGAAACGGGATCTCTCTTGATGCTCACGATCGGACTTGCCTGTCTGATGGTACGTGCCGCGACCGCAAATCGTCGCGCGTGCCGCAGTTAATTGGCGACGTGCCGGGAACGGTCATCGTTGCAAGGCCTCCTCGACATCGCCGCGCACTTTCGGTGCTGGCGGCGAATATTTTGAAATTCGCAAACGCAATAGGAAATGCGCCGGTGTCCTAGTCACCGCCCTGTCTGTGGGATTGCGCTGATCGAGTTCGCGGCTGCCAAAGCCCGCGCACTCGAATATACTCTTCCCTGTACTCGTGTTTTTCGCAGATTGGATCGCTGAAATCCGGCGGCGGCCCGGCTCGAACTGTGCGGGACTGCCTTTGTTGCCCAACCCACTTCGCGTCACAGAAAGAATGCAGCGACGAATTCCTCAACTCGATGCAGTTCGCGGTGTGGCGATTCTGGTCGTCATGATGCATAACATCAGCCTCAAGTATCCCGTGCTCCATTCCCAACAATTGTTCAGCAACGGATGGATGGGAGTTGATCTGTTTTTCGTCCTCTCCGGGTTTTTGATTACCGGCATTCTCATCGATACCAATAGGTCCGACGGATATTTCAAGAATTTCTACGTCCGGCGCTGTCTAAGGATTTGGCCACTTTATTATTCGCTACTCTTCTTCATGTTCGTCATCGTCCGTTTCCTCAGCCGATCGGAATTCCATGAGGTCGTTCAAACATCGTCGCCCTGGTGGGCCTTTCCCTTGTTCCTGCAGAATTTCTTGCTTCCGCTTTCGACCAATGCCGCAGGACCCCTGGGTGTCACTTGGTCCCTTGCCATTGAGGAACAGTTTTATCTGATTTGGCCCCTGGTGGCGCGGTTCTGCTCCTTGACGCAACTCCGCCGCGTCGCCATCGCAGAGCTCTGTATTTCTCCGGCTCTGCGCTACTACCTGTCGCTGCACCACGTGAACCTGTACACGAACGTCTTCTGTCGCTTGGACGGGCTCATGGCGGGAGCGCTTCTGGCACTTCTTGTCCGATCCGACAATTTTGTTCCGTTGAGATTACTCAGGGCAGCATGGATCACGCTGGCTATCGCTGCACCGCTCGCGTTTCTCACCTCTGATTTCAACGCAAAATGGATTGTTTATTCCTTCACCGCGATAGCGTCCGCAGCGTTTGTCTACATTTCCTTGTTTTCCGAACGGCCCTGGCTCCACGCTGTGATGACCAACCGATTCTTGGTTTATACAGGGTCCATTAGTTACGGGTTGTATCTTCTCCATAAGATTCCATTCGGCATGGTGCAAGCCCTTCATTTGGATAAGCAGCCTTTCCTTCCGCCGCCGATCATCTTCGTCGCGAGCTATGCGCTGGCCGCGTTGTCCTGGAATCTGTTGGAAAAGCCATTCCTGAACCTGAAACGATTCTTCGTATCGAAGCCGGCTGCCACGGATCGCTGGTCGATTTCCCCAGCCGTCCCCGAGTGAGTGGCACAACGGAACGGCCGATTCGCTCCATTGCATGGTAAGTCGGTGGGTTTTCGGTGCTAGCGGCAATATTACTCGTTCGCCGAAGGAACTGCGTAATGTGCTGTTCGTGCTCTTCAGGCAGATGGCAGCCGGGACTCGTCGGCGCGACGAAGCCAAATCTCCCGCCAGTATACGTATTCGCTGCGCGTGCATCCGCCGAACGCCACATGGGGACAGCCGCAGAGCGAACCTTCGATGAAGACGGTATTGCGGAGTTGCCGCATTTCTCCCGTTCCATCTACGATGATCTTTTCGATCCGGTTCTCTATCTGTCGCCGCTGACCGCACGATAGCCGCATATCCGGCGAAAACCACAACCCTCGATTGTTCGCAGCTTTATCCAGCGTTAGTACAATATTCTCGATCGGTTTGACTTCTACCAACTCTCCGGCCTTCAGATTCAAGGTTTCCACCGGCGTGGACGTATTCGTTCCGCGAGCATAGGGCCCGAGAAAAACTCGTCGAATTCTCCAGACTGTCCATATCCCGATTCGTACAGCCATCTCTCCAATGCTGCAGTTTCCCTGACGGATTTCGCTAACGCACTTGGTGAACCGCTCTTTCCGCGACATGTGGTTGGTCGCGTTCAAAATCTCGCTAGCCTGGCAAAAATAGGTTTTTGGGCTAACCTTTGTCTTAAGCGTGGCTCGAAGTCGTTCGCTCTCAGCTTCGGTCTTTGCCGGGACGGTGGATTGGTCAACCTTGCGAAGCCACGCTTCTCGCCAAAAGATCGTGCATGCCTTTTGGCACCCGTCGTGGTCCGCACCCGAACAGCGCACCCGATCCAGCAGCACCACATCGTCGGTGCGGAATACGCGCATGCTTGAGCCGGCCTTCGTGCCTGAAGTGCAGGTTTTTACTACCCGTTTAGAGACCCGAAATCTTTTTCCACAGAGTTCGACCATCTCGGGCATAAATGGCAGCTGGTCTACCGTTCCATTGGCGTCCAGTGAGGCGAGTATCTCATCGGGAGTTTTGACTTCGACGAGATCGCCAGGGTGAAGTTTGTCGTTCTTCTGTCTTATGTTCATTTTGCTGGTGTTAGGGGGAACTCACACCCGCTCGTCGGGCATTCCAAACTCGCCTGACACCCGAGTCCGAGTGCTCCACCAACCGGCTTGGCGCTTCGTTGAATTATCCAATTCGCTCAAGACATTACGCTGAGCGAGGGAATGGCGATGTGCTAACGATACCCACCATCCGGAGAAGCTTGTTCCATAATTTCAAACCGACTCCCACAGGGCGCGCGACAGACTCCTTGAGGACCGCGATCTTTTTGAAATGATCGGGGTGGCGCCATGTCGTGTTGGTTCCCGCGCGAAAGAACACCGCATCTCCAGGACCAACCCGACGTTCTACGCCTTTCTCTTCCGTCACGAATCCCTCACCGGAGAGTACAATATAGGCTTCGTCCTGGTTGTAGTGCCACTTGTAGCTCACCGCACCACATTCCCAGACAATGATGTGAGCCAGGAGGTCACGGCTCCTTCCCAGAATTTTACTTCGCGTCTCGGGATTGCCATTGAGAACCCACTCCGCCGGAATGGCGCCCGGCTCAAGCTCCACATTCGCTAAGGTTTCAGAAAGGTTTGATTCGGACATAGCACCCTCCGCTAAGCGGAAATCACAGTCTGTCGGCAGACTAGGGGACGAAAGGGCCACTACCATACATCTCGTAGACTGAACGCGTCAAGCCCCGTCGTTCCAAATTTGGAAGGTCCTAGACGTACTCGCCCGTCGTGATCGCACCGAAGAGCCCTTTACTCCTTATCAGTCGTGCCGCAAATCGGCTATTAAGCCGCGGTGAATTGCTCGTGACGGAGACGCCTGCGGAAGGGCGTCGTTCCAAACAGGCTGGGAATAGATTTGCCACAATAAGCAAGTGTTTTCAGTTGCGCTCGCGGGTAATGCTCCTCCCTCTGCGCTGCCACTTTTCTAACTGGTTTATTTTTATAGCTTTAGATCTTACTTAAAGTCAACATGGCTTCCCGACTTTGGTCAACAGATTGCCACTTAAGCTGCTGTCTCGCTTTCGGCGTGCACCGCTTGCCACCCGCGACATTGCGAGCTTAACTACAAACTGGGGATTACTGGGAGGCTAGAACCACGGTGAAGCCGACGGTCTTGATTGTCACCACTACCCGCTGGTTCCCCACCGCGCGCCTAGCAGTCGCGTTGGCAAACGCGGGATTTACCGTGGAAGCTGTCTGCCCTTCTCACCATCCGGTTACCAAGACCGAGTCTGTACGCCGAACTCATAATTACGATGGTCTCGACGCTCTCACATCGGTCGCCGACGCGATTAGTGGCGCGAAGCCAGACGTGCTTGTTCCGGGCGACGATTTGGCTACCCAACATTTACATCTGCTGTACGAACAGGAACGCGACAAGGGCGATTCCGGCGCCGCGCTTTGCGCGTTGATTCAGAGTTCGCTCGGCTCGCCCGAAAACTTCCCAGCGCTCTATGCGCGCGCCAAATTTATGGAGTTGGCCCAGGAAGAGGGCATCCGCGTTCCCAAGACCGCAGCTATTCGCGACAGCAGTGAATTGAAAAATTGGATCGCTCAGACGGATTTCCCTGTGGTCCTGAAAGCCGACTTTTCCTCCGGTGGCGACGGTGTCCGAGTTGCGCGCAATCTGGAAGACGCCGAACGGGCCTTGCGCGTTCTACAAGCCCCTCCGCTGTTAGCGCGGGCGATGAAGCGTGCATTCCTTGACCGCGACACGACCTTAGTGTGGCCTTCTCTGCTTCGTCGCCGCTCACTCGTCAACGCGCAGACCTTCGTCGCCGGCCGCGAAGCCACCAGTGCGGTCGCTTGCTGGAAAGGCGAAGTCCTCGCGGCTCTCCATTTCGAAGTGCTCAATAAAGGCGTTTCAGCTGGACCGGCCACCGTCCTTCGCGCGATCGAGCACACTGAAATGTCTGCCGCTGCCGAGAAGATGGTTCGCCGCCTCAATCTTTCAGGCCTGCATGGATTCGATTTCATGCTCGAGTCACAGACCGGCAACGCCTACCTCATCGAAATCAATCCGCGCTCTACTCAGGTGGGTCATCTTACGCTCGGCCTTGGCCGCGATATTCCAGCGGCGCTTTATTCGGCCGTTTCCGGGCAGCCGGTTCGGCCAGCCGCGAAAATCACGGACGACGACACCTTCGCGCTGTTTCCGCAGGAGTGGATTCGCGATCCTGCAAGCGCGTTTCTGCAGTCGGCCTACCACGATGTGCCGTGGGACAAACCCGAATTGATTCGCGCCTGCGTCCGCGCTCGTAAGAAACAGGACGCTTGGTATTCGCAACAGCATCGCCTGCAGGCTTTTTCCGTGGCGCGCCTGCCTCGAACATGAGCGATCAATCACGAGGGCGCGCGGAGCGATTAGAATTGCATAGCAACGTAAAACCCGAAATTAATGGCGAACGCACAACCGCGTATCCCCAGGATTCCAAGTTTACAGCGAGCCCGTTGGAGTCTGGCAGACACGTGGTCGAATCATCTCTCGCTTCCGCAGAGTCGTTTGGCAATCGCCGGGTCCAGGCGTCCGCTGCCGGTCACGCCACGAATCCCCGGCCCGATGGAAACGCAAGGACCTCGGAATTTTATCCGGCGCATGTGCTGCACCCCCGTGTAATTCACCCCCAACTCCACGAAAACGTGAAGAAGCCGCTGCGCGTTATGAAATTCGGCGGAACGTCGGTCGGTGATGCGTCCTGCATTCAAAGAGTCGTTGAAATCGTGCGCGCCGCTGCTCGCGAAAGCAACGTCGTAGTGGTGGTCTCCGCCATGAGCGGCGTGACCAATAAATTAGTCGAAGCCGCGAACCAAGCGGACGCCGGCAATCGCGAATCGGTCGCGGCTATTTTCGACGAACTGCGTCAGCGGCATGAGACCGCGGCGAATGTCCTGATTTCTTCGCCCGAAAAGCATCAGACGATTGTCCAAATCATTCAGGCGCGCGTGCAAGAGGGCGCGCATCTCTGCGAAGACGCCATTCAGCGTCGTGAAGTATCAGCCCAAGTGCGCGATGCGATTGCAGGCTTGGGCGAGCGCCTGTCGGCTCCCCTGGTTGCCGCTGCACTCACGGAACGAGGCGTGCTCTGCGAAGCCATCGAAGCCACCGAACTCGTCGTCACCGATTCCTGCCACGGAGCCGCTGAACCGTTTATGGATCTCACCCGCGAACGCTGCGAAGCGCGTGTTCGCCCGCTCGTGTTGCAAGGCATCGTCGCCGTGGTGACGGGCTTTATCGGCGCGACTGTTGAAGGCGTGCCCACAACACTTGGCCGCAACAGTTCCGATTTTTCCGGAACAATTATGGGCGCGGCTCTCGACGCAGATGAAGTAATTCTCTGGACAGACGTAGACGGTATTCTCACCGCGGATCCTCGGCTGGTGCCGGGCGCTAGCTCGATCCTTGAGATGTCTTATCGCGAAGCGTCGGAGCTCGCGGACTTGGGCGCCAAAGTCCTGCATCCGAAAACGATGCACGCTTTGATGCAGCAGGGCATTCCTCTCGCGATTCGCAATACTTTTGCTCCCGAGCGGCCCGGAACCAAAATCACATCCGAAGGTTCTTCAAGCGCCGCAGGAGTAAGGGCTCTCACGGGCTCGAACGATGCTGCGTTGATCACCGTGCGAGCAGCCAAGGTTTCCGACACGCCGAATATTCTGCGTCGTGCGCTCGCCACGATTGCTGGCGTTCCAGTCCAACTTCGCTTGGCGCCGCAATATTCCACTTCGCAGGACGAAATCTCCCTGGTCGTTACGTCGGCGCTCGCCGCAACAACTCTGCACGCGCTGCGCAAAGAATTCACTTTGGATCTGGCGCGCGGAATCGTTAAGGGCCTTGCTCTTGAATCGGAAGTTGCGCTCGTCACCGTCATCGGCGAGAAACTGTTCGGTTCGGGAGGGCTCGTCGGCCGGGTGCTCAATGCACTGAACTGCGAAAACATCGCTGTACTCGCCAGGTCGCAGGGCTCGTCGCGCTCCAGTTTTACATTCGCGGTGGCGCAATGCGATATGAAAGCCGCGCTCGTCGCCGCGCATTGCCAGCTGCAACTTGCCGCGTCGGCAGCTGCCGGCCGCTCTCTCTGACGAATTAGACGGTCGCTGCGAGCACTGCCAGACGGAGCGGTCACCCAGCTCGAACCGTCAGCCCACATTGTTTTGTGCGCTAAAAACCAGCCACAAATAATCTATAACGCATTCTTCATTAGAGAGATAGGCGGTCAACCAGGGCAGTGTTCGGTTTGCGTTTCGCCAGCTTTTCTTAGTGCTTTAATACAACTGCCCCACTCAGATAGTATACCGCTCGGATGGCTCAACCAGCCCCAGCGCGCGAACCGAGCATCCCCACGCCCTACGAGGATATTTACAAGGACGGCGAATACCTCAAGAAAAATCCCACCTGACACGTGGAAGAATCTCCGTTCAAGGCCAAGTACATTTTGGAGATGCTGAGGCGCGGGCGAAGTACTGAAACAACTCCAACTGAAAATGGGGCTGGACCACGAATTCTGGGGATACGACATCTCGCCTCAGGCAATCGAGTTTAGCCAGCCTCGCGAAAATGAAAGGTTACACTTCAAGCTAGCGGATCTTGGCGAAGAACATTCAGCGAACTTCGATCTCCTCCTGGTTCTGGATGTAGTCGAACACCTGGAGGATTATTTTGCTTTTCTCCGCGAAATTCGCACTCGCGCCAAACACAAGATTTTCCACTTTCCGCTCGATCTTTCAGTGCAAGCCGTGATGCGCAAGCGCGGACTTCTGACCAGGCGTGAAATGCACGCGCACTTACACTATTTTACGAAGGAGACCGCGCTGCAGTCGCTGAAAGACACGGGCTACGAAGTGCTGGACTATTTCTATCTGCCCCGGTCCAACGAAATTGGCCCGACACTTCTTCAAAAGGCCTTCAGTCTTCCCCGAGCGCTTTCCTTCGCGATCCACAAAGACTTGGCTGTGCGTGTTCTGGGCGGGTATTCCCTGCTGATTCTGGCGAGTTGATCGTTCCTTAAACTTTTCATTCCCGTCTGGTCCCTCAAGCCCCAGCGCCAGGAATTTCCGCAACAGTAAGTACAAGCTTGCGCAGCGATTTCGCAAGAAGTTGGCGATAAGCGAGCAGGTGTGCAGCTAAACTATATCTCGTGGAACAAGCCAACATCGTAATTGTCGGTGGTGGCGTCGTCGGCTGCGCGATCGCCCGCGCGCTCTCCAGCCGCTGGAGCGACGTCTTCGTCTTGGAAGCGCTTCCTAAAATCGGGATGGGCGCGAGCTCGCGCAATAGCGGCGTTATCCACTCCGGCCTCTACTATCCGCCCGGCTCCTTGAAAGCCCGTCACTGCCTTCGCGGCAATCAATTGACCTACGAATTCTGCGCCGCTCATCGGGTCCCTTATCGTCGCACCGGCAAACTGGTCATAGCGTCATCACCTGCGGAATCAGAAGCGCTCGTCGCGCTGAAGAAAACCGGTGAATCGAATGGTGTCGAGAACATGCAAATCATCGATCGCGCCGCGATTCGGGCGCGTGAACCGCACGTCGAGGGGTTCCAGGCAATTGACATTCCCTCGACAGGAATCGTCGGCAGCGAAGAACTGGTCAAAGCCTACGCGCGCATCGCCTCGGACCAAGGCGCCCACGTCGTGGTTCACGCAAAAGTCGAACGGCTGGAACCCTCGCCTGACGGAGTACGCGTGTTCAGCACAGCTGGCGAGATTGAAACGCGCTGTTTGGTGAATAGCGCCGGACTATTTGCCGACGAAATCGCGAAAATGCTCGGTTCGCCGATGGCCGAGAATCGCATATATCCGGTGCGCGGGGAATATTGCGAGCTGCAACGCTCCAGGCAGGATTGGATTCGCGGCCTGGTTTACCCTCTGCCGCATCCCGAAGGCGTGAGCCTGGGCGTTCACCTGACAAAAACAGTTTCGGGCAATGTTCTGATCGGCCCCACGGCGCGCTATCTCGACGACAAGAACAACTACGAACGGGATCGCGAGCCCATCGAAGAATTTGCTCGCAGCGCCAAGTTGCTTCTGCCCGAACTAGAAGTCTCAGACCTCCTGCCAGCCTATTCGGGCATTCGCGCGAAGTTAACCCCTCCCGGCAAAGACGGAAAAAAACGCGTCGCGGATTTTATCATCCAACGAGATCCGCAATTTCCCTGCGTCGTCCAGCTGATTGGCATCGAATCTCCGGGTCTCACTTCAGCCCCATCCATCGCCGAACAAGTCCGCGACCTGGCAACAGAAATTTTTGGCTGAACCCTTCGCGTATCCACGAATTTTTTCGTCTATCTTCCGGCGGGACAAATAGGCTTTGAACTCAGTATTTGCAACGTGATTGCAGGCGCTGCATTCCCACGTTCGCGTGCTAGCTCCAGCCATTCTTGCTGGTCAGCTGCATTCACTAGCAGCGAAATCCCAAGTTTTTTATTCTCGAAGCTTGCGGGGGTTTAATTCGAGGGGATGGTTACGGAGACTTGGTTCGAGTCAGCGCTCTGGATGTTGCCCGAGTTCACCGCAGTCACGTAATAATAATAGACTTGCCCGTTGGAAACCGAGCCATCGGAATAAGATGGATTCGCTTCAGGCGTGGAATTCAGCTGCGTGTACGGCCCGCTCGGATTCGAACTTCGATACACAAAATATCCAGTCACAGTCGAGCTGCTGCGGTCCCAAGTGAGGGCCACTGAATGCTGCGCGGCAGCAGCAGTACCTGACCCGGAAAGAGAGATATTCATCGGCGAGTTCGCCGCGTTACTGGTGATCGTCAGAGTTCCGGTCACACTGCCCGTCGCCTTCGGATCAAAATTCACCGTGTAAGATTGCGATTGCGCCGGATCCAAGATCACATTCGCCGCCGAACTTCCCAGAACGAATCCAGTACCGGTGACAGTCACTTTTGAGATGCTGGCGTTTGTGTTTCCCGTGCTCTTCACCGTCAGCTGATTCGTCCCAGAAGCTCCCACAGTCACGTTCCCAAAACTCAAGTTCGTCGTGCTCGGCGTCAATTGAATCGTCGCAGCCGCGGCGGTTCCACTCAAATTAATGATCGTCGGCGAACCCACGGCATTGCTCGTAACCGTTAGCTTGCCCGCGGCGCTACCCGCGGCAGTAGGTTTGTACGCCGCTGTAATGGTCGCACTTGAGCCCGGCCCCAAATTAGCGGGCAGCGTAATTCCCGAAATCGCCACACTCGCAACCGAAGGCGCTATGCTGGAAATAGTCACCTGCGAAGTGCCGATATTCTGAAGGCGAATCGTCTGCGTCGTGTTGCTACCGACCACCACGTTTCCGAAGCTGACGGACGAAGGCGTCGCAGATAACGTCGAAGACGTTGCCGTCGCATTAATGCCGATTACCACGCTGGGATCGCTCGCGTTGCTGGTGATGGAAACGTTTCCCGTTAAAGTTGTTGCCGCGGTGGGCTTGTACGTAACCGTCAAAGTCGCTGATTGCCCGCCGTTCAACGTCATCGGCGTTGTCATTCCCGAAACGCTGATTCCCGTTCCCGAAAACGCAACTTTAGAAATTGCAGCCGGTTCGCTGCCGGTGTTTTCCAATTTGATTGTCTGCGTCGCTTGGCTCCCGACCGCTACACTTCCGAATGCGATTGAATTAGGAGTAGCCGTCAGCGCCGCGCCAGTCGTGCCCGCTCCGCTCAGAGCAATTAGTGAAGGAGAACCGACGGCGTTGCTGGTGATCGAGACGCTTCCCGTCAACGTCGCTGCGGAAGTAGGCTTGTACGTAACCGTCAAGCTCGTTGATTGCCCGCCGTTCAACGTCATCGGCGTTGTCATTCCCGAAACGCTGATTCCCGTTCCCGAAAACGCAACTTTAGAAATTGCAGCCGGTTCGCTGCCAGTATTTTCCAATTTGATTGTCTGCGTGGCTTCTTTCCCGACCGCTACGTTTCCGAAAGCGATTGAACTAGGAGTAGCCGTCAACGCCGCTCCCGTCATGCCGGCTCCGCTCAGGGCAACCAGTGAAGGAGAACCAGCTGCATTGCTGGCGATCGTGATCGTTCCAGTGTCTGAGTTTCCGGCTGTGGGCTTAAAGACAGCAGAAATCGAAGCACTCTGGCCAGCGCTGAGCGAGATTGGCAGCTTCGGACCCGAAGCAGTAAAGCCTGCACCTGTTACCGAAATACCCGAAACCGTCAGCATTTCAGTTCCGCTGTTGGTCACCGTTACCGTCTTGGTGGCGCTCTGGCCCACCGCCAGGTTTCCAAAGCTCACGGTGCTGGGTGATACCTCGATCGAAGGACCTGTGGTGGCGGGATTCGTACCTTTTCCGGTGACGCCGACGCAGCCGGACATCACTAAGATCACGAGCAGAGCTACAGCTCCGGATATCCCGCGAAGGGTGGATTTGAGAGCAATTCGCCGTGAACGAAACGCGCCGTTCACGCGAGCTCCCTCCAGGATGGGGGCACGTGTAATCACCACGCGCATTGTCCACTGGGGCAGATTGCCAGAACTACTGGCCGGGGGTACACACTTAGGACAGGGGCATTACCCTGTACGGCAGGACAGTCTTCGGTTGTAGCCGCCGCGCGACCCGGCTGTTTGGCGAGCCGTTCGCTCCGAACCGTCTTAGAACCTGAGTCCTACCGCTCGCTCCGAACCCTTGCCCGCCCCGCCGTTCCTACGGAATTACGGCGGTCGCCTGATTCGAATCCGTGCTTTCCACGTTGCTCGAATTTACCGACGTGACCACGTAATAGTAAGTCGTCCCGTCCGTGACAGTACTATCCGTAAAGTCCACTGTCGCCACTAGCGAAGTATTCAGCTTCGTCGGATAAGGCCCGTTCGACGTCGTTCCACGATATACGTTGTAGCCGCTCACCGGAGACGAGCTGGCAGTCCAGGACAGGGACACCGAGTGCGGAGTGACCGCCACTCCCGTGCCCGAAAGCGTAATTGCGGTTGGCGAATTCGTCGCGTTGCTCGTGATGCTCACGCTTCCGCTCACTGCTCCCGCCGCCCCTGGAGCAAATTGAGCCGTCACCGTCACGGACTGGTTCGGCGTCAGCGTTTCACCCGAAGTGATGCCGCTGGCGCTGAAACCTGTCCCCGACACGTTCACGCCTGAAATCGTTACGTTCGAGTTTCCGTTATTCGTTACGGTTGAGGTCATCGATCCCGTGCTTCCCACGTTCACGTTTCCGAAGCTCAGCGTCGAGCTGCTCAAACCCAGAACTCGTGTCGCTGCAACTCCTGTTCCACTCAAAGAAATCGCGAGCGGCGAATTCGGCGCGTTACTGACCAGCGTCACCGTTCCGGTCACGTTTCCTGCCGCGCTCGGTCCAAAGACTGCGTTGAACGTTGTGGATTGGCCCGCCGTGATGTTTACCGGTGCCGTAATCCCTGTGGTGCTGAAGCCGGCCCCTGCAACCGCAACCGAAGAAATCGTTACTGTTGCGCTGCCGCCGTTCGTCAGCGTGATGGTTTGCGAGTTGCTCGTCCCCGTCGTCACATTACCGAATGCCGCGCTGGTCGGCGTCGCCGATAATTGCGGTTGCGTTCCCGTCCCGCTCAAAGTGATCGTCGCCGGGGAGTTCGGTGCGTTGCTGACAATCGAAATACTTCCGCTCGCGCTCCCCGCCGACGTCGGTGCATATTTCGCGCTGAACGTCGTGCTCAGCCCCGCGCCCAACGTCAGCGGCGTCGTAATCCCTGTGGTGCTGAAGCCGGCGCCCGTAACCGCAACCGAAGAAATCGTCACCGTTGCGGTGCCGCCATTCGTCAGGGTGATGGTTTGCGAACTGCTCGCCCCCATCATCACATTACCGAACGCCGCGCTGGTGGGCGATGCTGCCAATTGCGCCTGCGTGCCCGTCCCGCTCAACGCGATTGTCGTCGGAGAGTTCGGCGCATTGCTGACAATCGAAATGCTTCCGCTCGCGCTCCCCGCTGAAGTCGGTGCAAACTTCGCGCTAAACGTCGTGCTCAGCCCCGCGCCCAACGCCAGAGGCGTATTCAATCCGCTGATGCTCAGACCCGTGCCGGTTACCGTCGCGCTGGATATTGTTATGCTGGCTGTCCCGGAGTTCGTCAATGTGATCGACTGCGTGCCGTTGCTGCCCACCGCAACCGATCCGAAATTCACGCTCGAGGGACTCGCGGCAACCTGGCCCTGCATTCCCGTCCCGGTTAATGCGATTGACGCCGGCGAACCTGGAGCATTGCTGACGATTGAAATGCTGCCTGTCGCAGCTCCCGAACTAGTCGGCGTAAAGATTGCGGAGAACGAAGCGCTGCTTCCAGCGTTGATCGTCATCGGCATGCTGGCGCCGCTCATACTGAATCCAGTGCCGGAAGGTAACGCGCTGGTCACCGTCAACGTCCCGGTCCCCGCGTTTGTAAGCGTCACTGTTTGCGTTCCGCTGCTGCCAACCGCAACGTTGCCAAAAGCAACGCTCGCAGGATTGATCGTAAGTTGAGGTTGCGTCGCGGTTCCCGATCCAGTCAACGCGATTGAAAGTGGCGAACCTGGCGCATTGCTGACAATCGAAATACTGCCCGTCGCGCTTCCTGCCGTAGTCGGCGAGAATTTCGCGGTAAACGACGCGCTCTGTCCCGCACTCAGCGTCAACGGAGCAGGCAGACCCGTCATGCTGAATCCCGTTCCCGACGCGCTGCCCGACGAAATTGCCACGCTCGCCGTGCCCGAGTTCGTCAGAGTCACGTTCACCGAACCGCTCGCTCCCACAAGCATGCTGCCAAAATTGATGCTGGCCGGATTCGCCGTCAGATTTCCCTGCACGCCCGTGCCGCTCAGCGCGATAGACACTGTCGGATCATTCGCCGTGCTAGTGATAAGGATGCTTCCAGCCGCTACGCCTGCACTGGTCGGCGCAAATTTCGCCGTGAAGGTCGTGCTCTGGCTCACCGCCAAGGTCAATGGAGTGGAAAGTCCCGTCGCGCTGAACCCGGTGCCCGTAGCGCTAACCGCCGTAATCGTCGCACTGGCGTTTCCATTGTTGGTTAAGGTGATTGATTGTTGGCCGTTGCTGCCAGTGGCCACATTCCCGAATGCCACGCTGCCCGGATTGGCTACCAGCGTCGAACTCGTCGCCACTCCGGTCCCAACCATACTCACAACCTGCGGCGAGCCTGGCGCATTGTCCGTGAACGTTATGCTTCCCGTCTCCGCACCCGCCGCTGTCGGCGCAAATTGCGCGTTGAAGGAGAGGCTCTGCCCAGCCGTCAGGGTCGTCGGCAGGGAAAGCCCGCTGATCCCGAAGCCAGTTCCCGCGACCGTCGCCAGATTGATTGTCAGATTCGAAGTTCCGCTATTCGTCAGCTTCACGCTCTGCGTCCCGGTCTGCCCCACGACCACATTTCCAAACGTCAACGCAGACGGAGCAATCGTCAAACCCGTTTGTGTTCCTGTACCGGTGATCGCAATTGCCAGCGGAGAATTGGACGCATCGCTTAAGATCGTCAGGTTGCCGGTTATCGCTCCCCCCGATGTCGGCGCAAACTGAATCTGTATCGTGCTGCTCTGTCCCACTCCGATCGTCCCGGCGGGATTTCCACCCACCACAGTGAAACCGGCGCCCGTCAAGGTCGCCCCGGAAATCGTCACCGTTCCCAAACCTGTATTGGTCACGGTCAAACTTTGCGTCGCAGTGTTCCCGGCGGCGATGCTCCCGAAGGCCAAGCTCGTCGCGCTCGGCGAAAGGATCCCTGCACCTGGGTCGGAAGGCGTCGTTTTCGCCGAGCTGGTGTACCCGGCGCAGCTAGAGAGCCCCACAATCGCCAGGATCATCGCTAGCGTGGTTATCAGAATGATCGGCGTGGATGAACGTTTCACTGGAACTCCGTGTTGCGAAATTAAACTTGCGGTGCGGCCTAGCTGCTCTTGGGTGTGGGCTCTCATGTCACGGTCAGTGTAGGGAGCGAAGCAGAGGCGCAACTACTGGTCAGAGGAACCGAGTTGGTTCAAGGCCCTTCGCCTGTTCGGTCGGTCTAGGGCGTACCTGACCTTCACACCCGTACAGGTACTCGTACTCGTTTGCTGGCATATACTTACGTAGGTGTTTTGCTTCGGGTCAGCTGGCCGTCGAAAAAGTGTTGGCGAAGATGCCAACTCGACGTGGCAAACGAAACGGAGGAAACAAGTCGTGTGCTAGACTTTAATACGTCCTTTTAGGGAATCCGCGTACTAGCGCGATGCAGAATCAACAGGTTGGCGTGCATTCCAAAGCCCGAGGTTCCGGCTGGTCAAACCGAATACTGATTCTCGCATCTGCCGGGATCCTATTCCTCACTCTCTATCCCTTTCGCTTTGATTTCCATGCGGCCGCGAGCGGGGCCGCTTCTCCCCTGTTCCTGGGCAAGAGTCTGAAACCAGCGGGCTTCCTCGACGCCATTCTCAACGTTTTGCTATTTGTTCCCTTCGGTTTTGGCCTCGCGGAGAAGCTTCGAGAGCGTGGAAAATCATTCACCTTCACTCTCGCGCTCTCCCTGGCCACGGGCGCGTTCTTTTCCTACAGCATCGAACTGCTGCAGTACTACATCCCACAGCGCGATTCGGGTTGGGAAGACGTCTTTACCAACGGATCGGGATCTGCCGTCGGCTGTATTGTGTATGAAATTCTCGGCGTATCGCTGCTGCGCGAACTCTCGCGCTGCGAGAGCCTGCTCGAATCCCTGCTGACGCTGCGGCGCGCCCTCGTTGTTCTGCTGATCTATTTCGCGTTATGGTTCGCGGCCTCCGTTCCGCTCCAACGCAATTCGCGATTGAGCAATTGGCGCACGGATGCCCAGTTGGTCGTCGGCAACGATGCGTCGGGGAGATTTCCGTGGAAGGGCGCGGTCAACACCGTGCAAATTTGGGACCTCGCGCTCCACAAGGAAGCTGTGCAACAATTATCCGCCGGCCAACCCGTGGACACCGGCAATCCGGGTTTGCTCGTGGACTACGATTTCTCCGCGGGACCGCCCTTTCGCAATCAAAGGCAGATTTCATCCGAGCTGGCTTGGACTCCTCTCGTTCCGGTCGCGTCAGATTCCGGCCTGCTCGCCTTGGATGGCGCATCCTGGCTCACTACCAGCGTCGCTGTGCCTGACCTGATCGCCAACCTGCAGAAGACCAATCAATTCACCGTTAGAGTTGTTTGCACACCCGCGGAAACAGACGCAGGCGACGCCAGAATCATTTCCATCTCACAACCCACGGGCTTTGCTGATCTCACTCTCCGCCAAGAAGACTCGAATCTGGTCTTCTGGTTTCGCAATCCGCTTTCGGCAAGCCACGCAATCTTGGCCTGGTATTATCCAAGAATATTTACTGCGGGACGCACTCGCGAGATCCTCTATACATACGATGGCTCAAACCTCTCGCTTTTCATTGACGGCAAGGAGGAGACTCTAACCTACCGCCTCGGTCCAGGAACCGCCCTCGTGAAGCACGTGCGTCGTATCCAACCCGGCGAACTCGAAGGCTGCAACTACATCTATTACATCCTGATTTTTTGCCTCCCCGGCGCAATCCTGGGCCTCGCTGCAAGAAATCTGCCAGCTCGAAGGACTCCAAGGTCCCTCGCGCTCGCCTCCCTATTCCTAATTCCAGCCCTGCTCCTGGAGTGGATTCTGGTCTCAACCAGTGGTCGCTCCTTTTCCTCCCTGTACCTCGGATTCTCACTCCTGCTCGCCGTCGGCAGCTTCCTCTGGGTCAAAGCGACCACCATTTCCTCCTGCTGGAATGATTTAAATATCGACCCACGCCGCCATTTCTGACCCCCCGCTTCGTGGCGCGATCTCGTGAGCCGCAACGACGGCGGTGAACTGGCGCGCGATGCCTCGGAATCGTCCGCCCCAATACTTTAATTGCGATTCAATTTGTTCCCGGCAATAATCAAGCCATTCGAGCGCAAAGGCACCGCAATGCCTCAGGCCGGAAAAATTGAGAGAAAAATGAAAGTTGGAGTCCTCGCAAGGAAAATTCTCACTCGCTTGAAACGCTCCGGCGCCGAATGTCGCGAAGTGCCTCGATGAAAATTTTCGTCACCGGCGGCGCGGGTTTCATCGGATCGAATTTCATCACTCACGTTCTGGGCCTTCCCAAAGAATTTTCCGTCGTTAACTTCGACAAACTGACCTACGCCGGAAACCTCGCGAACCTCGCTTCCGTCGCGGACAGTCCGCAATACACCTTTATCAAGGGCGATATTTGCGATCCCGCCGCCGTCGAAGCGGCCATGGCCGGTTGCCAGATGGTCGTTCATTTTGCTGCCGAATCTCATGTTGACCGCAGCATCTATGAGCCAGCGCCCGCGATTGAAACCAATGTCACCGGCACCTTCGTGCTTCTCCAAATCGCGCGCAAGCTCAACATTGAAAAATTCGTGCACGTCTCGACTGATGAGGTCTACGGCGACATCGCGCCCGGCGCCTTTGCCGACGAAAACTCCCTGCTCCAGCCGAGTAGTCCCTACTCCGCCTCGAAAGCCAGCTCGGACCTGATCGTCAGGTCTTACGTTCGCACGTTCGATTTCCCGGCCGTCATCACGCGCGCCTCCAACAATTACGGACCTTTCCAATTCCCGGAAAAATTTCTGCCGCTCATGATCACCAACGCGTTGGACGACAAGCCTCTCCCCATTTACGGCGACGGCCGGCAAGAACGCGATTGGCTGCATGTGCAGGATCATTGCCGCGCAATTCTGGCGGTTCTCGAGCGCGGGCGTATCGGCGAGGTTTACAACATTGGAGGCACTGAGGTGGTCGAAAATCTCACGCTGGCGCGCCGCGTACTCCGCGCCACCGGAAAATCAGAATCGCTACTTTCCCGCGTACAAGATCGGCCCGGCCACGACCGCCGTTATGCGCTGCGCTGCGACAAAATCGAACGGGAACTCGGCTGGAATCCCACCATTTCCCTGGACGATGGTCTGCACCAGACGATTGAATGGTATCGCACGAACACGAAGTGGGTTGCGGGAGTGCGCGGCGGAGACTATCTAACTTACTACCAGAAACACTACGGGGATCGAGGACTTTCTCAACAGACCATCACGGAGTCGGGACAAGATCCCCCCAGACACTAGTGGCCTAATCTTCTGTTCTTCCGGGACGATGCGCGTTACGCGGTTAGTACGCGCCCAGGGAAGCGCACGCTGCGCGAGCCATCCGCGATGGCCAGCGCCGTTTTCTGCATCGCTTGCTCGGGGACCAGGTTCCGGCTTCCCTTGCTGCCTTGCGCCGGAGTCCTCGCTTCATTTTCCAGCAGCGTCGGCCGCATGAATCCGGCAGCTCGGCGTGCCAATTCCGCGCGCGTCTCCACTCCAAATTTGCTCAGCAACGAAGACACGTGGAATTTCACGGTGCGCACTGTGATATTCAGCCGCGACGCGATTTCCTTGTTCGCGCGATTGCTCACCACCGCGTCCAGCACTTCTCTCTGCCGCGCGCTCAACGATGCGGGGCAAGCGATCGCGCGTCCCTCTTTCAGCAGCTCTTCGGTCCGCGAGATCAGCCGCGCCACCAGAGACTGCTCGGCGGGCACCAGAACTTGAAACTCCGCCGGATTCTGTCCACGCACGAGGCACTGCATCGCGAGCAGCCCTGCGATCCGCTCGACGGTACACTCCAGGTCTCCGCCGCCAGTCGCACGGAACTGCGCCGTACCGCTCGACGACTCACAAAATAGGAATAGGTTCGGGTGGTTCGCTTCTTGTTTATTCTCGCGGGGAATCAGTTTTGGAAAAACGCGAACTTTTTTCAAAGGAGCCTTCCGTCTGCTTGCCCAGGATTGCATGCGGCGAAGCCTTGGGATTTTCAAGTCAAATTGTAATGTTGCATTGCCCGACGGTATGTCTACATCTGTTTTTGCACGAAGTACTTACTGAAACAGGGTCGCGCCGATCAGGTTCGGCTGCTTCAATTTCCCCATTGAGAAAGTGACGGTCACTTTTCAACCCGGCACTTGGCCGTGGCAGGCTCTTTGCCAAACGCCAACTTATTTAAGTGCCTCAAAATGAGAAAGATGTGCGTTGCGGGCGCTCTGTGGCTCTATCATTCATTAGGTAGAAACTGCTCTGGCATTGCAAATTCTTCCGTGCTTACAAGTTATCCACAGCTTCTTCACAACCAAGATGACCCGCCCCGTCATCCCCGAACGCTCCAGGCGTCACGAATCCGTTTACGGAAAATGCTTTCGGGTTACACTCCTCTCCTATAAGCCTGCGCCGAAAATCTTTCGTGGGGGGCGGAAGCCTTGTACAAATCCTTCAAACTCTCAGTAGTTATCCACGGCCTGCTGTTTGTGTCGCTCGCAGCGGCCGCCCAAATTCCTCCCATCAAGCCCGCTCCGCTCTCAGCGCAGGTACCGCAAGGCTCCGGCGCGTGCTCGGTGCAGAAATCCTGTGCCCAATTGGCACCCACCATGATTCAGTCCGCCCTCGGTCCCTCTCCCCTCGAAGAAAATCTGCGCTACCTCAGCGACACCATCGGTGGCCGAGTCACCGGCACGCCTTCAGCCGACCGGGCCGCGGATTGGGGAGTTCAAGCTTTTCGTCACGCCGGCGTTGACGACGTCCACACCGAAAAATTCAGCATCCCCGTTGGCTGGTCCGAAGGTCACACGCACCTGGAAATTCTCTCCCCCACTCCGTTTCCAGTGCGCCTGGTTTCCATCGGCTGGTCGCCCCCTACTCCCGAAGGCGGAATCACCGCCGACATCGTAGACGCCGGCATGGGCGATGATGCCGGCTTCGCCAAAGCCGGAACCGCCGCGAAAGACGCGATCGTCTTGATCCACTCGAATTTTCTCGTCACCTGGGACGATCTCTCGAGCGAATACACCGTCGGTCCCGCCATCCTCGACCGCGCGCTAAAGGCCGGCGCCGTTGCCGTTCTGTGGATGTCCTCACGCCCCAATCTGCTTCTCTATCGCCACACGCTCGCAGTCAATGGAGAAGTGGAGAAAATGCCGCAAGCCGTCGTGGCCCGAGAGGACGCCGAACGCATCGCCCGTTTCCTGGCAGCCGGACAAAAAGTACACGTGCACTTCGAAATGCCGAATCGCCTCACTGGTCCCGTGGATTCCGAAAATGTCGTCGCGGAAATTCGCGGCCGCGAAAAGCCCGATGAATTCGTGGTTCTCGGCGGCCACCTGGATTCCTGGGACCTTGGCACCGGCGCGCTCGATAACGGCTGCAACATCGCGATGGTGATTGACGCCGCCCGAGTGATTCACGCCTCGGGCACCATCCCGCGCCGCTCCATCCGCTTCATCCTTTTCACCGGTGAAGAGCAGGGCCTGCTCGGCTCAGCGGCCTACGCACACGCGCATCGCGCCGAACTGGACAACATGATCGCTGCAGTCATCTACGATTCAGGAAACGGCAAAGTCACTGGCTACGCGCTGGGCGGCCGCAAAGATCTCGTCGCACCCCTTCGCGCGGCGCTCGAACCCACAACCTCTCTCGGCGTAAAAGATTTCACCATGGACGCCGGGATGGATACCGACAATTTCGACTTCCTCCTCGAAGGCGTCCCCACGCTCGTCGCCATTCAGGACCCTGCGAATTACATGCTCAACTATCACGCCGCGTCAGACACCTTCGATAAAGTCGACATCGCCGAGCTGAAGCGCCACGCCGGAATCGCCGCAGTCACGGCATTCGCACTGGCCGACGCAGAGCAGCGCATCGGTCCGCGCCAATCTCGCGCCGAAATCGAGCAACTTCTCCGCGACACTGGCCTCGACAAGGAAATGCAAGAAGCCGGCTTCTGGCCGCTCTGGGAAAAAAGCGTCCGCGGCCGCGCGCCCTAATTCTCGCGCTTCACCCCTGTGCTTTCACGTCGCACATCCGCGGCTCCCGTTGTGCTCGTGGTGGCATGCATCGCGTATACTATGCGGAAGAACATGACAGCTAGCCAGCGCGCCATCGTTCGGGATAGCTCTGCCGCCTCTCCGGAATCCGCTCCTTGCAGGATTCTGGCGATTGACTATGGCCGCAAGCGAATCGGCTTGGCTCTCTCCGACGAATTGCAGCTCACAGCGCAGCCGCTCGCCGTGATAAAACGCGCCAATCGCCGCGAAGATATCCGTCGCCTGCGCGACATTTGCAGAAAACAGGGCGTCGCGCGTATCCTCGTGGGCCACCCGCTGCACATCACCGGCGAAGCGGGCGAAATGGCAGACGAAGCCGCGCGTTTTGCCGCGCGCCTGCGCAAGGAGTTGGGAATCGAAGTGGATCTAGTGGACGAGCGCCTCACCAGTTGGGAGGCAGGGCAAATGATGGCCGAAGCGGGCTCATTTCGGCAGCGCAAGGAATCGTCGCTCGACGACGTCGCCGCCGCCATCTTCCTGCGCGAGTATCTCGAACGCAATCGCGGCAGGCCTGCAACCTGCCGCGGCTGAGAAGGAATAACCGGCGATGCGACGGCTAGGCCTCCTGGCTCTTCTTGTGATCGCTGCAATCGGCGCCGGCGCCGGTTGGCTCGATTCGCAAATCAGCCGCCCCTATCGCGGTCACCGCCCCGAAAAAGTTTTCGTGGATATCCCCCACGGCAAATCACGCTGGTCCATTGCCGGAATTCTTCGACAGAATGACGTGATCCGCGACCGCCTGGCTTTCGCCCTCTTCAGCTTCTGGCACTTCCGCACGCCGATGGAAGCGGGCGAATATTATTTCGATCATCCAGTCACCTCGCGCGAAGTCTTCTGGCAGA
Organism: uncultured Acidobacteriota bacterium; assembly: GCA_963790855.1. Classification (GTDB taxonomy): domain Bacteria; phylum Acidobacteriota; class Terriglobia; order Acidiferrales; family UBA7541; genus Palsa-295. The sequence continues at coordinate 268,939 of CAWBPZ010000007.1, read as the reverse complement.
TCGCCCAGGGCAGAATTTTTGTGCACACCGTCACGATTCCCGAAGGCTGGACGATGTTCGATATCGCCACCGAGCTTGACCGCCAGGGCGTCTGCTCCCGCGAAAACTTCCTCGAAGCCGCCAAAGACACCGGCCTGATTGCCGACTGGGCTCCGCAAGCGCAGAACCTAGAAGGTTATCTATTTCCTTCCACTTACGAATTCACGCACCATACCACCTGCGAACAAGCTGCCAAGCGCATGGTCCAGAATTTCCGCGCTGTATGGGAATCCTTGAATCCGCAAGACGCCGCGAATCTTCCCGAAGGGCTCACCGCTGATCAGGTCGTCACTCTCGCGTCCCTCGTCGAACGCGAGACCCCGCGCAAGGAAGAGCGTCCTCTCGTTGCTGGCGTGTTTTACAATCGCATCAAACGCGGCGGCCCGTTGCAGTGCGATCCCACCGTCGCATACGCGCTGGAACTCGCTGGTCACCCGGTAAAAGTCGTGCACGCCAAGGATTTGCAAATCGATTCGCCGTACAACACGTACAAAAATCCCGGCCTGCCTCCCGGCCCAATCGCGAACCCAGGAGAAGCATCGCTCCGCGCCGCCCTTGCGCCCGCGCAGACCGACTACCTCTATTTCGTCGCTAACGATAACGGCGGCCATTTTTTCAGCAAGACGCTCGCCGAGCACAATCGCAACGTCGCCCGCTATCGCAGCCTGCTTTCCCACGACCAGCAACCTGTCGCCGAACAGAAACAGCCCGCGCATCGAGGGCCGTCGTGAGTCCCGCTCGTTCAGACGCGCATCACGAAGGCGGTTCGCCCACCAAGAAGGCGTTGATCCTGGAAGTCGCGGAGGGGCTCGGCAAGCCGCGCTACACTCCCGCCGAGATCGAACAGATCCGCCGCCAATTGATCGCTCAGCTCGGCGCGCAAGGAAAAACTTCACCCGACTATATCGTAAGCGTGCTCGAAGAAGCCGGTTTGCGCGTCGTGTGGTCCACGCGTTCCGATACCGACGGCCGTTACGAAGAGGAATTCACCGACCTGCTCCACTTCTCCACGCTCGAAGAAGCCGAAATGTGCCTGGTGCGCCTCGATGAACTCCTCCGCAAATTCCTTCTCGAACACGAGCAGGCCGCCGCCGAACGCGTCCGCGAAGTCGCGCGCCTCGGCCGCCGCCGCGCCGAGATGATTTCGCGCAACCACAAAGTGGACGCGAACAAACGCGCCCAAAAAGAAGAAATCGCACACTGGTTCGCCATCTGGCTGGAAACTCCCGACGCCTTCTTCGATTGGCTGGAAGTTCGCAAGCAGTCGCCGGAATTCAAAAATAAATTCCCCGTGCCCGGGCCCGAAGAAGACGCACCCGGCGCCACGGAAGAATAAATCCGTGTACCTGCTCGAAATTGAACCACTCGATCTCGGCGCTGACGTCCGCGCGATGGCCCTCGAGCTAACGGAAGCCGACGAAAATCGCGAACCCATCCGCGGCGCCGACGCTGCGAAGATTTGGTCGCGCGTTCTCCTGGCTATCGCCGCCTCCGAAAACTGGGGGCTCGATTTTTTCAGCCATCTCGATCGTCTGCGCGATTATTGCCAGCGCCATCAGATCTCCTACCGCGAAGCCACCAAACACTCGATCGTCGTCCCCGCGCCCGAACTCGCTGTCCTTGAACCTCTCGTCGACCGTTTTCAGGGCGAAACTTTTGGCGCCCGTGCCGGTGGCCCGCTCGCCGAAGGCGATCCCACACTCGAAGGCGAACTCGCCCGCCGCGGCGTTGACGCTTACCACACTGCATTCACGAAATATTTCTTCTGCGCCATCTGCAATTTTGAAGATGGCTCGCTCGTCATCCTCAGCGAGAAGCTGTGGGCCAGTGAAGTTATCCGCCGCGCCCGGCCAACCCTCGAAGGCCAGCACATCGAGATCCGCCTGGCCTCCTAACATCCACCCTCCCTATTGTTTAGTGCGCGACCTTAGGCCTTCCGTACTATTTCCATAATCAGTGGTCCTAGTACACACTTGTGACGAGTTGAACCGTATGGCACCTGTCTCTCGCGAGTTAACCATGCAGAGCGAGCCAACAATCCCTAACGCCCGGGCCTTCGTGCGCAGCCTCAATGTGCTGCTTAAGTATGCTCGGCTCTATGGTTTAGAGCATTCTCGGTGTGCCGCGCAGTTTGACTCCGCGTGGTCAGAACTGCAGGCAGCCGTCGACGCCGCTGGGCCAGGTGGGCTGCTCCTCGGCGCCGCTGGCTCCCAGCTACTTCTTGATGGTGTCCCACTGGAATCCAGCCCCGCCGAACGCAGTTTCGCTGATTTCCTCAACGCCTCCGGAGTAGCCAGCATCGGTTTTCTCCCTCGCGTTGAACGCCAAGAACTCTCCAATCTCGTGAAGTGCTTCATGGAGACGGGCCCGAAGGCCGGAGCTCTTTCCGAGCGCCTCGCCGTCTGTTTCACCAACCGCACCCATTCCGGCATCCGCGTCAACGAGATTCGCTTCGTCGCCGAAGACTCCGGATTTTCCGACGCGCGAGTCGCCGCCACTCTCACCGCCAAGACTCTCGGTGCCGACGCCGACCGCATCCAGGAGTGGTTCCGCAGCCCGGAAAAAATGATTCAGCTGATCGCGGCCGCGGAAGGCGAGCATGGCGGACCAGGCCTGCCCGGGACCGGCGGCAGCGGCGGAACCGTACCCGGCTCGTTCTACGCGGGAGGAAGTGGCTCAGGCGTCGGCACAGAATCTTCTGCAGGGACTGGCGCAGGGACCGGCGGAGATCTTGGATCCGGTAACTTCGGCATCGCAGGACTCGGTTCTGGCAGCGGCGCTGGTACCGGCCCGGGCGGGGGTGGCGTCTCCGGCTTGGCCGGCGGAATCGGCCAGATCGAAGAAGCGGAACTGCACAGCCTGCTCAGGCTGCTTGCCCAGTTCGGCGAAGCACAATCAGCCAAAAATCCTGACCTCGACGCACTGTCGTGGCGCCTAAAATTCTCGGCGTTGCCGCAGAATGCGCAAGTGACTTTGCAGCAGGCGCTCGCGACAGTCGCCGCGCAATCACCCTCAAAGAAACTGGACGAGAGCACCATGCTGCGTCTCGCCGAAGACCTCGCCATCCGTTTCGCCATTGATCGCTACCAACGCGGCGAAGTGAAGGTCAACGCCGTCCGCCAGATGCTGGACCGCATGGGCAACGAACTCACCACTCTTCGCAAACTGCTAAAATCGCGCGAAGAAAAAATGGCCCACGCCGGAATTTCCATCGAAACGCACGCCGACGTGCTTGATCGCCAGTTCTGGGCCGCCGTCCCGGACTCCGGCAAAAAAACCGTGCTGATGTCTTCCGAAGCGTGGTGCATTCCGCCGCGCAACGTTCAACAGTACGTCGAAGAACTCATGGGCCGCGGCGAATCAGACGCTGCCGGAGACATCCTTCTCCACTACGCATCCTGCGTCGGTAATTCCGACGCCGAGGCGCGCAAGAAAGCCGCGATCGGTCTCGGACAACTCGCCGAACTCTACAGCAAAGCCGCCAGCCAGCGCTTGCAAGACACGATCGCCAAGATTGGCTTGGCCATGGCCGCGGAAAAAGACACCGAACTGCAAACGCTTCTCAGCGCCGCTTTCGTCCGCCTCAGCCAGGAATCTGCCGCGCGCCGCTACTATCGCGCCGTGCAACAGGCCCTCGATTCACTCGCGGACCTGGAAGGCTCGCGCCCCAGCTGGGTGCAAACCTTGCGTCCCCGCATCGGCGTGGATAACCGCATTCCTGAATTCATCGAAGAGGCCATGGTCGCCGAATCCATGCCGGACGGTTTGGTCGGCGTGCTGATGCGCGTACCGCAGGGCGCGGCCGAACATCTTTCCGTGCGCCTCGCGCGCACTTCGCGGCGCACGGAACGCGAAAGCGTCGTCGGTCTCGCCAAGGCTGTAGGCGCGCCGTGCGTGCGCTACCTCAAGGAATCGCTCAAGAACGATGCGCCCGCGAAAGCCGCCACCGTAATCGGCCTGCTTAGCCGCCTCGATCCTGCATCCGTGGACGAACTTCTGCCCCGCCGCCTCCGTGATGGCGGCCGCGGCTTCCACGATGCCGTCGTGCGCCAACTTTCCACCGCCGGCGCTCCCGAACGCGGCAAGCTTCTCACCGATTCGCTGGAAATGTTCGACGTGATGATTCTTCCACTCGCCCTCGACGAAATCGGCATGTGCGCCGACGGTGATACCGCCCCCAAACTTCTGCGCCTCGCCGAAGGCGAAATACTGCCGCAAGGCCCCGATTACGTCCGCGTCAAGGCCATCGAAGCGCTCGGCCGCATGCGCGCTTCCGCAGCGGCCAGCCATCTGCGCCGCTTCGTCGAAGAGCGCAAAACCTTCGGCTGGGTTTATCCCGACGAAATTCGCATGGCCGCAGCCCAGGCGCTGGTCAAACTCGATCCCGCGTGGATTCAGGAATTCTTGCCGCAGTCAGGTTTGGATTCGAAAGTCTTTCAACTCGCGCCGCTCGATGCCATCCCCGAACGCGATTTCGTGCGCCATCGCCGCTACCGCCGCGTGCGCTTGCCGCGCAACGTGCCCGCCGTGGTCACCTCGGCAAAGGGAAAATATTCTTCCGCGATCAGCGTGCTCAGCTTGGATGGCGGCCTGCTCAGCGGTGAGCTGCAACTTCCCGTCGGCACCGAAGCTACCTTGAAAATCCCCGCGGGCCTGCGCTCCATCAGCATGCAGGCCGTGGTCCGCTTCGTGCGCTCGCATCAGGCCGGCTTCGAAATGGTCGGCATGAATCTGGAAGACCGCGCCAAACTTCGCCGCCTGCTCGTTTCCCTCGGCGGCAACGATGTTCCCGGCCCAGCACCTGCTCCCGGAAACAGCCTGCTCGACGACTAACCCTCGCTTCGCCAGGCCCTCGACTCCAAGCGCACAAAGCCGCGAAGGTCCCAATTCATTCGCCAATCGTTTCTTCGAAATTTTTCTGCTAAGCTCCGCCCGCCGGATAAAATGCCTCGGGCAGCGGCTTACATCGGCGCGTCTGCAAGGGAGGAATCAAGCATGTTGAGTGCACTTCAAAGCATATGCATCGTGCTGCTTTGCGTCCTGCTCACCCTCGTCTTTTTATTGTTGATGCGCCGCCTCTGGCCCTCCAGCCAGCGCCGCGAACACAACGAAATCATCGGATGGCAAGTCAGCGTCCTGGGCACCACCTACGCCGTGATCATGGGCTTCATGCTCTACGCCGTGTGGACCGACTTCAATGCCGCTGAAATGACCGCTGACTCCGAAGCCAATTGTCTGGTCAACGTGTTTCGCCTGTCCGAAGGCCTCGCGCCCGCCGATCGCGATCAAATCCGGAAACTTTCGCGAGACTACGCCGACGCGATGATCGACGAAGAGTGGCCCGCCATGAATGAAGGCAGCTTGAGCTTGCATGCCCACCGTATCGTCCAGCAATTGTGGGCCACCACGATGCAAGCCAAGCCCGCCAGTCTCGGCGAACAAACCACCTGGAACCACGTCCTCACCGAGCTCACCAACATGACGGAACATCGTCGCCTGCGCGAATTGCAAAGCAATTCAAAGCTCCCCGGCATCCTGTGGATTGTCCTGATCGTTGGTGGAGTGATCACCACGATGTCCTCCTGTTTATTTGGGACCGACAATTTCAAACTCCACGCCATCCAGGTATTCTCGCTTTCGCTCCTGCTCTCGCTCGCACTGGTCGCCATCGCGGACATTGACCGGCCCTTTCGCGGCGCTGTCCACGTGAACCCACTTGGATTCGAGCACGCTCGAGAAACGTTCGCCGAATCGAAAGCCGGATTTAAATAACGCCGCTGCCGCGCAATGCACCGCCGCACGCACCGCCGCACGTTGGCAACGCGCGCGTCTCCGGCTATGATGTGCGCCGTTGCAATCTTCGCGCAGGACGGAAGACCGATGGAACTCTCGCAGCAAGATCAACGGAAGAAAGAAGCGGGTGACGCCGCCGCGATGCTGGTCGAGGACGGCATGGTGGTCGGTCTCGGCACGGGCTCCACGGCCACCTTTGCCATCGCCGCCATCGGACGCAGGGTCGCGCAAGAAGGTCTGCGCATCCTGGGAATCCCTACCTCGGACCGCACCGCCGAGCATGCCCGCACTGAAAAAATTCCCCTCACCACTTTCGCCGAACACACCCAGATTGACCTCACCATTGATGGCGCCGATGAAGTTCTTCCCGGTCCGCTGTACTTAATCAAAGGTCACGGCGGCGCACTTCTCCGCGAAAAAATCGTGGCCTCAGCAAGCAAACGCATGGCGGTCGTCGCGGATGATACGAAGCTGGTCACGCGTCTCGGCGAACTCGTCTCTGTTCCAGTAGAAGTTGTGCCCTTCGGTTGGCAAGTAACCGCGAGAAGGCTAGCCGAACTGGGAGGAAAACCCACCCTGCGTCTTGGTGCGGACCAAAAGCCCTACATCACCGACGGCGGCCACTACATCCTAAACTGCGCCTTCGGCCCCATGGACGATCCCAAAGAAACCGCCCATCATCTCGATCATGTAGTTGGTCTCATCGAGCACGGCCTGTTTCTGAAAGTAGCAACCGAAGCGTATATTGCGGGTCAAAACGGCGTGAAGGTATTAAAGAAGGAAAAATAAAAGCTAGATTCTCAGGTATTCGTGAGCACTTCAGAATCGGGGGAGGCTTCTAGCCCTAGCCACTCTCACTAGCCACTGCCTTTTCCCCCAGCGAATTGCTGTCGCCCTGAGATTCCCGAAGCAGGCAGGTGCGACAGTCTGCGTGGCTGACGGGTTCTAATTCTTCGAAACGCAACCCTGCGGATAAACCGCATCCAGCGCGCCCCACAGAGCTTTCAAGCTACGCTCGGCTGCGCATAACACTCCAACCGTATCCACATTCTCCTGCCGCACGAGCCACTCGCGCCAAGCCGCCCTATGCCGCACGTCCGCTTCCTCATGCACCGCGAAATACGCCAGTGCTCGCGGCTCGCTGATTCCATAAAATCGCCGCAAGCCCGAAATCTTCTGGCTCGCAATCTCCGGCACCTGCGCCTCATAAACATAAAACGCTGCCACTGCCTGCATCGTGGATCCTTGCGCGGCCACCTCGTCATAGGTGTCCAGCAAAGCCGCGATCCCCGGCAAAGGCCGCGCATCTTCCAGAGAAGCATCACTCACTCCCACCGACTCCGCGAATTGCCGCCAAAGCAGCGGATGCGGCGCGGTAGCATCCAGCTCCTCCGCCAGATTCTCTTTCACCAATGAATTCAAGTTCCGGTCGCCATTCGTCCGCGCCGCCAACTGCTTCAAATTCTCGGGAAACGAGCGCACGTGCTGGTAATACTGCTCCGCATAAAGCCCCAGCTCGGCTTTGGAAAGCTGCCCCTCCGTCCAAGCCTTATAAAAAGGATGCTTCAGCAGGTGGTGCTTCGCCACCAACGTATCGAGCGATTCCAGCAGGGTCTTTGGTGCGTTGTCCTTCTTGGGCATCCCGGTCTCCTAAGCGCTTTGGCCGAATGATGGCAGACAAACAAAACCACGGCATACTACCGGAATTCCTCAGAGAAATCCAGTATTGACAGATGCGCGTACCACTTCAGTTACCAAGCAGTCCCCATGCGGACGACGGGCGGTCATCGCAGCGCACTACACGTCCGCCGGGGATTGGGTATAGTGCCAGCTGCGATGGCGTTATATCCTTCCGTCCATGGCGCGGTCGCCGCAGCGTTCTCCCACTACCGGATTGCTTCTCGGCCTGATCATCACCATCGCCGCCGTCGTGGCCTATTCCTGGTACATCACTCTGCAAATCTCCCGCCTGCGCGAATTGCAAAATAACCTGGTCGAGCAAAACCGCCGCGATTCCCTCCAGCTCCTCCGCGTGCAGAACGATCTGAATTCGCTCGGCCTCGCCATGCGTGACATGCTCGATAACGACGAGCCTTACCCTCTCACCGCCTGGACCGCGCAATTCCAACGCATTCGCACCGACCTCGATAGCGCCCTGCAGGCCGAAGAGCAGCTCAGCATCGCTCGGCGCACTCCCGAACAAACTCAATACCTGAAAGACTCCCTCGCGCAATTCTGGGACGCTGCCGACCGCACCTTCGCCCTCGCGCAAGCCGGCAAAGACGCCGAAGCCCGCGCCCAAATTCGTCTCTCCCTGCAAGCTCGCCAGTCCACGCTCAGCACCGCCGTTGCCCGCCTCCTGGTGCAAAATAACGAAAGTGAACAGCAAGCCGCAACGCAAGTTGCGCAGATTTATGACCGCGTGCAGCGCCAGGTTTATCTGTTTCTCACCGCCACGCTCACCGCGATCCTGCTCACCAGCCTCTATCTTATCCGCGCCAACCGCCAGCTCTTCGCCCGCATCGAAGCGCTCTCCCAGCAACGCAGTGAACTCGCGCAGAAATTAATCTCCTCGCAGGAATCCATGCTCCGCTCCATTTCCCGCGAACTCCACGATGAATTCGGCCAGATCCTCACCGCCATCGGCTCGCTGCTCACACGCTCGGAAAAACGCATCCCCGAAGGCTCCGCCCTTCACACCGACTTGCGCGAAGTCCGCGACATTGCCCAAACAACCCTGAACAATGTCCGCAGCCTTTCTCAGGCCCTGCATCCTGTCATGCTCGATGAAACCGGCCTGGAAAGCACCATGGACTGGTACATCCCAACAGTAGAGAAGCAAACCGGAATTGACATAAGCTATCAGAAGTCCGGCGTGCCGTTCGCGCTGGACAGCGGCGCGGCGATTCACATTTACAGAGTGCTCCAGGAAGCTCTGAACAACGTCGCCCGCCATTCCGGCGCGCGCGAAGCGCAAGTGCGACTGCAATTTTCAGCCGAAGCTCTGGACCTGGAAGTAGAAGATCATGGCAAAGGCGGCGTAGCCGTTGCTGCGCGTTCGGGCATCGGATTGGTAGCCATGCGCGAGCGCGCCGAACTGCTGCGTGGCACCATCGAATTCACCCAGCCGCCGCAGGGTGGAACTCTGGTCCGCATGAGAGTCCCACGGGAGGGCAACGAAGCAAATGCCGGATAAGATTTCCGTTCTGCTGGTGGACGATCACAGCCTGGTGCGCCGCGGTTTCCGCCGCATGCTGGAAGACGAAGGCGATCTGCAAGTCTCGGGCGAAGCCAGCAACGGTGAAGATGCCGTGCGCCTCGCGCGTGAGCTGCGTCCGGACGTGATCGTAATGGACTGCGCGCTCCCGGCTATGAGCGGCCTCGCCGCGGCGCGCCTGATCCTGGAAGAATTTCCCGAACAAGCCATCCTGATGCTCAGCATGCACTCTGAAGACACCCTGGTCCGCCAGGCGCTCGACGCAGGTGCCCGCGGTTACATCCTGAAAAATGCGGACGACCTCGGCCTGGGCGCGGCGATCCGCAGCGTCGCTGCCGGCGAAATCGTCCTCGCGCCCGAAGTTTCTCGCGCGCCGGCTCTGAAAGGCGAACGCGAATCCGGCCTCACCCCGCGCGAACTCGAGATCCTGCAACTGATCGTCGAAGGCAATTCCAACAAAGCCATCGCCGACCGACTCTCCCTCAGCGCCAACACCGTGGCGGTCCATCGCGCCAATATCATGGACGCGCTCGGCATTCACAAAACCGCCGAGCTAGTCGTCTACGCCATTCGCAACGGTCTGGTGAATATCTCGTGAATCGCAGGTCCTTCCTGCTCGGAATGGCGGGCCTCGCCGCAAGACCGCTCGCTCGCGCCAAACACGCACCAAATGCGCCCGAATTAATCACCGCGCAGTCCGCAGCGACTCCCGGTTTCCGCCTGATAGATGCCACGAACGCCGCCGGAATTCAGTTCCGCCACAATAGCGGCGCATACGGCGGCAAACTTCTCCCGGAAACTCTCGGCTCCGGCTGCGCATTCCTCGACTACGACGCCGACGGCTGGCAGGACGTATTACTCATCAACGGCATGGACTGGCCGCAACACAAGCGCCAACGCACGACGCTGCGTCTCTATCGCAATAATCGCGACGGCACTTTCACCGACGTCACCCACCGCGCCGGCCTCGACGTTGAAATGTACGGCATGGGCGTAGCCTGCGGCGATTACAACAATGACGGCTTTCCCGACATCCTCGTCACCTGCGTCGGACAGAATCGCCTCTTTCGCAATACCGGCAAAGGAACGTTCACCGACGTCACCCATTCCAGCGGACTCGACAATCGCTCGGGGTTCAGCACCTCGGCCCTCTGGTTCGATTACGATCGCGACGGTCTGCTCGACCTCTTCGTCTGCAATTATGTGAAGTGGTCCGCCGAGCACGACGTCTTCTGCAGCCTCGACGGCAAACATAAATCCTACTGCACGCCCGAAGCGTACCGCGGCGAAACCTGCTGGCTTTTCCACAATCGCGGCGACGGCACTTTCGAGGACGTAACCGCGAAAAGTGGCATCTTCGACACCAGTTCAAAATCGCTCGGCGTCGCTATGCTCGATTACGACCGCGACGGCTGGCCCGACTTGCTCGTAGCCAACGACACGCAACCCAACAAGCTCTATCGCAATCAACGCAATGGCACATTCAAGGACGTAGCCGTGGAAGCCGGCATCGCCTTCAGCGCCGAAGGAAAAGCCCGCGCCGGAATGGGCGTGGACGCCGCCGATTTCGACCACTCCGGTTTTCCCGGCGTCGCGATCACCAACTTCGACAATGAAATGATCGGCCTTTACCGTCCCACCGCAAATGGCACCTACAACGATGTCGCGGTCCAGGCTGGCGTCGGGCTCGCGTCGCAAAACACACTCGGTTTCGGTTGCGCGTTCCTGGACGCAAACCTTGACGGCGCGCTGGACCTCGTCGTCGCGAACGGACACATCGACGACACCGTGCGCAACATTCGCGGCAATGTCGGCTACGCGCAACCAGCGCAAATTTTTCTCAATAATGGCCAGGGAAAATTTCAGGACGTCGCCGCATCTACCGGCGAATCCTTCATCCAGCCGAAAGTTGGTCGCGGCCTCTGCTACGCCGACTTCGACCGCGACGGCGACCTCGACATACTAATGACGACCAACAACGGTCCCGCGTATCTCTACCGCAACGATCAGCAAGCCGGGAACCACAGCATTCGTTTCCGCCTCACCGGCACAAAATCGAATCGCGACGCGATCGGCGCCATGGTCCGCATCGAGCACCAAGGCTCAACCCAGGAGCGCCTCGTAAAAGGCGGCTCCAGTTATCTCTCGCAATCCGAGTTGCCCGTAACCTTCGGCCTGGGCAAACGCGACAAACTCGACCGCGTCACGATCGAATGGCCCAGCGGTAAAACAGAAGAATACAAAAATCTCACCGCAGGCCAGACGTACGACTGCGTCGAAGGTAAAAACATGACGCCGCAAGGCCGCTTCTAGCTCCGAAACCCGGGCGAGGCTCGTTACACATCAACGTCCTCGCCCGCACCCCAGTCGACTTCAGCAACCCGCGAACGATATGAAGTCCCCCAACGCATTCGGCAGCTTCGGAGCGAACGGCTCGAAACCAAATGATTTCCCCACGTCGAATCCCGCGGTCTTGGCCGCGGTAATGTCCACAAACGGCGTCAAGGCCGCGACCGCCTGGTCAATTTCCGTCCAGCACAGCGTCCGCTCGTAGCCGTTGTTGTTCGGCGGAGCCGTATTTTCCGCCACTCCTTGCGCGCCGGTGATTTTTTGAATCGGCCCGCCATCTTGCGCCGCCACATCAGGCCCAATCACGCGAGCCAGCGTGCGGTGGTCGCTTTCGATCCCCATAATCCGCGCGGCTGTCACACGCAAATCCCGCGTGCTGAAATTGCGCACACCCACCAGATAGGCGGCGATGAACGCATCTTCCAGCGTAACCAGGACGTTCAAAGTCGTCTGCGTGTCTTCGAACATTCCTTTTGGATAGAAGAAAACCGTAAACGGCGACGGCTGGCCCGTAACCGATTGCTCCAGCAGGTAGTGCGACATTTCTTCCTGCCGCGCGGCGCGCAGGTATCCCTGATCGTCCGAAGGTATGCGGCCAAAAAACGGAGCCGTTTCAATGATGTGCGTGTATGTCGTCACCGCGAGCGCTTCTGCAATTTCCGCGGCGATCAGGATGTCCGTGTCGCGCTTCGTCAAACCGTCACGATCATGGTCGTCGTCGTGTTTGCCAACACCCAACGCGCTCAGCGCTTTTGCGGTTGGCGACCCCAAAGTCAAAATACCGCTCAGTCCCGCTGCTCCCACGGCTCCGGCAATCGCACCCCGCTGCAAGAACGTTCTCCGGCTCTTTATCTCTTTCAGCTCCGCGTCCGAAGACACCAATCCCTTTTCCTTTTCCGTGCTCATATTCGATCACGCTCCTGTCTGATTTTTTAAATTCAAATACGGCGGGAGCACCAGGTAAGAGCGAAACCGCCCCGGCGGAACTTCCGCTGCCTTTTCTACGCGGGGTCTCGTGGGTCAGATGTAACAGAGAGGTAAATTCGCTTCCTGCTTGGCGACCAGAAAGTCTGGCAGACGCCACAGTCGCCAATTTCTAAGCGTCGTCGTAATCCTCAGTCAGCGACGCCAAAAAGGCGGCCACTGCCGCAACGTCGCTATCACTCAAAGACATCCCCTGAAATTCCACCGGAGCGTTGCGCAAAGTGCCCGCTCGCGCCAGCGCCGAACTCCGCACGTAAAATTGCACCACGTCCGGGAACTTCAATTTGCTCCCGTTGTGAAAATAAGGCGCCGAATCTTCCAGGTCGCGCAACATCGGCGTCTTGAATTGCCCAATCGTCGTTGCCAGTCCCTGATCCACCGCGCAATTCTGCGCATTCGCGCACACCACCGTCTGCAGATCCGTCTGCGGATTCGGCACATCCGGATTCAGATAGATGTTCCACAAGCCCAAATCGGCGAAATTCGGCTGCCCTGCCACCGCATGGTGCCGGAATTGTTCCGTGGCATTTGGATGCGCCGCCGAAACCGGCATGTACTGGTCGAAATTCTGCGTGCGTTGCGCGAGAGTAGGAACAGCGAGATTCATGAACGCACCCGTCCCATTCGCGTTGTCATATTCTTCCTGCGTCACGCCCGTATTGTGAAAACGAAAGTCCGTAAAATTTGGCGCCATGTGGCACGCCGCGCAGTTGCCTGCGTGCTGCGAACCATCCGGCGCGTTATTCGCCGCCCGCAGAAATATTTTCAGCCCGGCAAGTTCCGTCGCGCCAAATTGAAATGGCTGCGCGTGATACTGGAATTGCCCGTAGCTTCCATTCACAAATATCGGATTACTCATCCCGCTCACCAGCGATAGCAAGCGCTGGTTGTATTGCGGGATGCTCTCCCCCGCCATCGGCTCGACCGGCAGATGATTGATACGCAAAAACACATCGTATGGCGAAGCGTAATACCGCCCGAACTGATCCTGCTTGAACAGCAGGCCCGCCATATATTGCGCGATCAACTTCGCAATCAGGTCAACGACCTGATCGTCCGTCGCCGTCGTCACATCCAGCCGGTACTGCGGCGCCAGTTGCACGTCCGCCGGAATCCCCGGCCGCGTCCCCAGAAAAATCACCGAATACGGAAGATTCTCGCCGTATTCCTGCGCCGGAACGTTCATACCGTTATCTTCGCGTATCACTTTCGCGATATGCGCGATGGCCTGCTGCGTCTGTGTCGGCCCCCAGCCAAAATTCCTGCCGCTAAGCGTGCTTTTCACCAAATCCGCGGGATCGTTGAACTGCCCGTCAAAATGCAAGAACGTCGGCCCAGTGCGCGACTGCAGCGAACCCACCATCTGCATCGAATTGCGCGGCGTCGCCGTGAAATTTCCCATGGGCAGCGGCAATGGACTGTGGTCAATGAAATCGGAATAAGTGCGGTTGCCCGCTCCTGCCACTCCTTGAAACTCCACCACGAAATGGCACGACCGGCAGTTGATCGATTCCCCTGCAAAGGGCCCGGGCAAAGTCCCGCTGCTAGTCAGCACTTGCGCCACCACCGGATCGCCCGCCACCAGCGGATCGTTCACTCCCGTCATGTGCGCCGCAAAATATTCCGCGAATCGCGTTTCCACAAAAAGCCGCTCGCCGATCTGCTGCTCCGAAGCGTTGATCGTGTCGTTCTCCGTCGGGAATTGCGGCGCCTGCCCGGAAGAGCACGCGCTCAGAAATACCATCGCCGCTGTAACGCAGGAAACCAATGCCTTCGGCCGAATCATTCCGATTTCTCCTCTGCTGAATTCAAAGCTGGCGCCGGACCAGCCGCCGGACCCAAACTCTTAACGTAGGCGATGACTTGCCAGCGCGACGGTTCCGGCATGGCGCTCCATGTAGGCATGCCCCGTCGCAAATTCCCGTTCTTCAGCAGCCAGAAAATATCGCCTGCCGTCGCCTGCACCTGCACGCGCTCACTCCGCAGGCTGGGGCGTTTCCGCCGCCCCAGCGCATCCGCGCCATGGCACTTCGCGCAATGATCCGCGAAAAGTTTGGCTCCGCCCGCTATCGCCTCCGCCTGCCCCGCGTAAGGATTCACCTTCGAGTGGTAGTCAGCCGGCACCTTCTGCATCCACGATCCATCCGCCAGCGCCATGCAAAAAATCAGCGCCCCCAGGCTCGCCACCGCGCGAAACGCATTCCTGCGGCGTTGCATCGCGCCCCTCCAGCGAATCAAAAACTTCTCGCTCACTCGTCGCCCGCTCATTCGTTTTTCCGCCGGAACATGTTCCATACCTGCTGCACCTCATAGGAAACCGAAAACCGGTAAAGCACATGCGCGCTGTTGTCGTTCAATCCAAACTGCGGCGAAAAAAGAATCGTCGGCCCGCGCGGAATGTCAAAACTCACCGTAGGTCCCAGATATTGCGAAGTTGCCTTCCACCCAAATCCGTCGGTGGTTCCCAGCCCACCGTACAATTCCGCGCCCACCGCGAAATTCTCGCGACACCAAAAACACGTCTTGCCGCGCGAGATCAAGCTCAACGGCCGGCTCGCTCCCAACGCATAGCCGAATTCCCAAGGCTCGCTTTCGTTCAGGTCTTTTTCCGCAATGAAATTCTCAGAAAAATTCCATCCGTGCGTATTGGTGGATAAAATCAGCTTCAGTTCCATCTCCCGCTCGATTTCTTGCCTCGCCACCGCGTTCGGTATCGCCAGGTCCGCGATGCTGTCGTGCCCCACAATTTCCAGCAGGCTGCGGTCCGCGCGGTTGGTGTTCTCGTATTCCACGTACAGCACCGGATTGATGAAGTGTTCGCGCAACAGCGGCCGAAAACGATTCTCCCAACGGAAGCCCGTGAAAATCGTTGAGTCGTTCTTGGTGGCCTGTCCGTCCAGATAAAATTCCGTCGTCCACCAACCTTTCACCCCGTACTCGAATTCCAGAGCCGTGCCCAGGAACGCATTCGCATTGGCCGGCGCAGCCTGCGTGTTCTTGAGGGAAATTTCCAGGTTGCCCGGCTCCTCCAACGCCGACGAATACGTGACGAAGTAGGGCGGCTCCTGCGCGCGTGCCCGCGGCAACAAAACAAGAAGCAGCGAGCAGGCAACCAGCACGGAACGCAACAGAACGTGAACCGAAACGCGAGCAGGAAATCGAGCCGGATTGCGAGTTGAGCGAATCATAAATCTCCTGGCCGAAAATCCTAGTTGCAACACACTTACAACTAGAGAACAAAACAGATCTTCACCGCCGCATTTCTACTTGCAAATGAATTACAACTGAAAAACAACCAAATCAGAACGTTTTCGGCACTTCTCTAGTTGCAACTGGCTTACAACTGGAGGAAGGATTAAACTGCAGCCCCGCTGCTTTGTCAAGCGCGCCGCAAATCTTTTTTTTTCGCCGCCCGCGCCGCCTGTGCCCGCCGCCTTCCCGCAGTGCACAAGCTCGCGCCCCAGGCGAGCTGGCTCAATCTCCGCCGGATGCGGGAGAGACTTTACGGCAGTGGCGGCAACCCTACTTTAGTCAGGAGCTCCCGAAAACGAGGTTCATCGTGCAAGCTGGCAAACTGCATCTCCACCCGCATCGTCACAAGCTCCGGCTCCCGCTCCTGGTAAGCAGTCTGCAGATAGTCCAGCGCTCCCTGCTTTCTTCCCAGCGACGCGCTCGTCCGGGCCAGATTGTAAGCCGTCTCCTTGCCGTCCGCGTGCAGCCGCTGCTGCACCTTCAGCATGTCGCTCCACATTCCCTGCGTTCCGCTACGGGCCAAGCCCTTCTCACCGGCGCTCACAATTTCCAACCGCGCCTGATC
Organism: uncultured Acidobacteriota bacterium; assembly: GCA_963790855.1. Taxonomy (GTDB): domain Bacteria; phylum Acidobacteriota; class Terriglobia; order Acidiferrales; family UBA7541; genus Palsa-295. Next base: position 252,740 of record CAWBPZ010000007.1, on the reverse strand, counting down.
GTGCAGCAGCGTCGCGGCCTTCCTGGACTCCGCCAGGTATTGCGGATATTCGCCTTGTCCCAGGTACACGGTCGCCAGGTAATTGTGCGGAGAGAGAAAATCCGGCTCCGCGGCTGCCAGCTGCTTCAGCAGTTCGGCTGCCTGCGCCGTCTCGCCGGCGTGGAATAGCACCAGTCCCTTGTCCGCCAGAATGGATTTGGAGTTGGGATCCAGCTTCTGGGCTTTTTCAATTTCTTCCAGCGATTCCGAATATCGGCCCAGATGCAACAGGAACGTTCCGTACCAGTAGTGTGCCACGGACGAGTTCGGATCCAGCGTCAGCGCCCGCACAAACTCCCGCTGCGCTGCCGCCGCGTCCCACAACCAGTAAAAATCGACGAACGCCAGGGCGCTGTGCGCTCCGGAAAGCGAATCATCCAACACGATCGCGCGCTGTGCGGCCGCCTGCGCGCGCGGATAAGCTTCGCTGGCCGGCATCAACGAATACTCGCGCAGCAGGTTGTAACAATTCGCCAGCCCCACATAGGCTTCCGCATACTGCGGATCGCGCACCACTGCCTGCGTGAAGTAATCGACAGCCTGATTCAACGTCTCCGGCGTGCGTTTCTGCCAGTAGTAAATCCCCTTCAGGTAAAGCTGCTCCGCCTCTGGATCCGGCGTGTGGTGCCGCGCGACCGCCGGCGTCGTGCGCACCGCGCGCGCCGAAGAAGCCCGCCGCACCACCGTCACCGCCAGTAACGCCGCCAACAATACCGCCATCAGGATCGCCAGATATCGTCCCGCAGGCCAGCTGTGCTCCCGCACGGAGCGGTGAGCTCCGCTCCGCCGTTCTCCCACGCGCCTGTCAATGAACCCCGCATTCCCGCGTGCATCGCTGCCGGCCTCAGCGCCGGTCTCGGCATTTGTCTCTGCTTCGGCACCGGCGGCAATTTCGTTCAGGGCGTCGGAATTTGACTCAGTTTCTTGCTCGCCCGCGATCTTTGCACTGTCCAGCCACTCCGCCAGTTCGTCCGTATAGGCGTACACATTCGCACGGCCCGCGCCAGGCACACGATGTACCGGCAGCCCGCGCGTCGTCTCCCAGCGCTTTACCGTCCGCTCGTCGCGACCAAAGAACGCGCCGATCTCTTTCCAGGTGTCCAGGCGCCGATTCGCTCGAGGGCTTGATTCTGTCGAACCCATATCCCGATTTGTCCCGAATTGTCCTCTGCTGTCAATCGCGCCGGGGGACGCGCCGGTTAATGATACCCCCGACAGGAGCGTATGTTTAGCGCCTTCCTCTGCGCCGCCCCGCTAACCGGGCCGCACGACGAAGCGCAAAAGCCAGAAAATATTGGGGCAGCACCAGAACTTGTGCCATCCTATTACTTCTGCCGCCGCTCGTTCGTTTTCTGTGAGGTTTCACGGGATGAAGCAGACGTTCCTGGTGTGGTCCCTGATCGCCGCGTTCGCGCTAGCAGCATCCGCGCAGCAACCCTCATCACAAAATCCCCAGCCCGCCGCCGAAACAATCCAAATTGACCTGCGCGCCCCAGCCCAACCCTTCCCCCACTTCTGGGAACGGATGTTCGGCTCAGGCCGCGCCATCCTCTCCCTGCGTCAAAGCTATCGCGACGACCTGCGCGAAGTGAAAGCCGCCACCGATTTCAAATACATCCGCTTCCACGCGATCTTCCACGATGAAGTCGGCGTGTACGACGAGGACTCCGCCGGAAAGCCAATCTACAATTTCTCCTACGTCGACCAGATCTACGACGGCCTGTTGCAAGCCGGCGTGCGCCCCTTCGTCGAACTCAGCTTCATGCCCAAAAAGCTCGCCGCCGAACCGAAATATCAGGATTTCTGGTACAAGCCCAACGTCTCGCCACCGAAGAGTTACGAAAAATGGGGCGAACTTGTCCGCCAGTTCGCCCAACACCTGGTGGACCGCTACGGCCTCGATGAAGTCTCGCAGTGGTATTTCGAAGTCTGGAACGAACCCAACATCGATTTCTGGGCGGGCACTCCACGACAAGAAACCTACTTCCAGCTCTACGATTCCGCCGCCCGCGCTCTTAAAGAAGTCAGCCCCCGCCTGCGCATCGGCGGCCCCGCCACCGCCCAAGCCGCATGGGCCGATCGTTTCATTCAGCACACGGTAAAAGACAACGTCCCGGTGGATTTCGTCTCCACCCACGTTTACGGCAACGATTCCGCTCCCGACGTCTTCGGCACCCAGGAACAAATCCCCCGCACCCAAATGGTCTGCCGCGCCGTCCGCAAAGTTCACGATCAGATCGCCGCCTCCGCTCGCCCGCATCTCCCGCTCATCTGGAGCGAGTTCAACGCCAGTTACATGAACGAGCCCGACGTCACCGACTCCACCTACATGGGCCCCTGGATGGCCGACACCATCCGCCAGTGCGACGGCCTCGTAGACATGATGAGCTACTGGACCTTCTCGGATGTCTTCGAAGAACAAGGCGTACTAAAGCGCCCCTTCTACGGCGGCTACGGCCTGATCGCGGAAGACGCCCTCCCCAAGCCAGCCTTCAACGCGTTCAAACTCCTCCACCGACTCGGCGAAACCAGAATACCCGCCAATGGCGACGATATTCTCGTCACCCGCCGCGCCGATGGCACGATCGTGATTGCGCTCTGGAATACCCCTGTAGTTGGAGGAGGAGGCGAAGCAAAAGAAGTAGCACTGCGGTTGAATTCACTAACAGGCCGCAAGAAAGCCACAATCTATCGCGTGGACGCCGATCACGGCTCCCTGCTCAAAGCCTATGCCGAAATGAACAGCCCTGCCTATCCGACGCAAGCCCAAATCCAAACCCTGCGCCAAGCTGCCCAACTACCCGCGCCAGAAAAATTGGTCATCCACAACGGGCAAATCGCATTGCCACTCGCGCCCGACGCGCTGGTCCTAATCGAAGTCCGTTAATCTCTTCTTGTCTTAGCCTCTGCCTTTAAGCCGTCATCCTGAGCCCGGTGCCTTTGTTTCAAGCCGGGCGAAGGAACTCTCCCGCTCTTTGTCCGGACGACCATCCCACCGTCGCCGCAGTTCACTTCTGCGCATCCACCGCCGGCGCACCCGCCGGATGATGCCCCAACTCGTTCCCCACAATGATCGCATTGCGAATCTGCGAGAAAATATCCGTCAAAGTATTCGGCGTGTGCGGAATCAGAATCGTATTCGTGTGGTCGTTCGCCGCCACCTCTTTCAAAGTATCGAAATACTGCGTCATCAAAACCAGCTGCATCACATCCTGCGGCGTCGAACCCGGCACCGTCTTCGCGAAATCCTCTACCGAATCCTTCAACCCCGCGATAATCGCCTTGCGCTGATTCGCAATCCCCTCGCCCTGCAGCCGTTTCGATTCCGCCTCCGCTTCCGCCTGCTTCACGAGCAATAATTTATTCGTTTCCGCGCGCGACACAGTCGCCTCCCGTTCCCGCTGCGCCGCATTGATATCGTTCATCGCCGCCTTCACTTTCTGGTCCGGCACGATGTCCGAGATCAAAACCTTCACGATCGAATACCCGTACTCCTTCATCGAAGCGTCCAGGTTGTCCCGCAAATCCCCCGCAATATCCGCCTGGTTCAAAAATGTATCGTCCAATTTCATCTTCGGCACGTGCCCCAGCACTACGTTGTAAACCATCGACTCGATCTGTTTCACCGGGTCCGACAACTTATAAAACGCCGATTCCACCGCGTCCGGCATGACCTTGTACTGAATCGAAACCGGTATCTGCACGAACACGTTGTCCTGCGTCTTCGTTTCCACCTGCACGTCAAACTGCTGCACTTTCATGCTCATGCGCTGCACCACCGTCTCCAGATACGGCGTCTTCCAATTCAATCCCGGCCCCGCCACCCGCGCAAACTTCCCGAGCCTCTGCACAATCGCCACCTGCGCCGTCTGCACCGTGAAAAACGATCCCAGAAACACGCTCAGTACAAAAAAAGCAATCACTCCAATAACCAGCAGAAAAAATGTCTCCACGCGCCATCTCCTTGTTCCAATCTCAGCGAGATCGATTGCACCGACGCTCGCGCCGAACATTATCACAAGATGCGTCGCCCGATACGTGATTCGTCCTATAACGAATCGCGCGAAAACCAACGTTACTCACGGCCGCGTCCCTGGATTCTCGGTGATCGGCAAATTAATTTCCCGCACCGGACGATCCAGCTCGCCAGGCGTCGCCGGCAAGTCCAATCCATCCGTCAGCAGCAATCCCTGCAGCGCCGCCGCGTTGATCCACACATTTTCCAGCGTGTTGATATAACTGGTCTCCAATTGCACCAGCGTTCGCTGCGCAATCAACACTTGAGGATACGCCGCCGCACCCTCGTGATATTTCCGCAGATAGAGCTGGTAAGCCTGTCGCGCATTCGGCAGCGTTCTGCTCTTATATTTTTCCGCGATCGCCCGCGAACTCGCGTAATTCTGCACGATCGGCGCCGCCATCTGCCGCAACACCAACCCGACGCGTTGCACCTCCAGCGTCGCGCGCTCGCGATCCGCATCCGCGGCCGCAATATTTCCCTGGTTGCGATTGAAAATCGGCAGATTCACCCCCACCTCCGCAAACGCTTCCGAACCCACCGCTTTCGCCGGCGCAGTCCCCAGCTGCTCGAAACTGTACGCATAACCCGCGCGCAAAAATAAATCCGGAATGGATTCGTGCTGCGCGCGCTGCATCTCCGCTTCCGCCCGGGTCACGCCCAGCTGCGCAATCTTCACCGCCGGGCTGTCGCGCAAAATTGTCTGCAATATTTGCTCCGCATTCACTTCCGGCAATTTTTCCAAATCGCCCTGCAGATGCGCCAAAGGAAAATCCGGCTTGCCCACCACCGCAGCCAGCACGCTCCAAGCCCGCCGCTGCTCTTGCTCTTCCGTGATCACCGCCAGCTCATCCTGATCCGCCTCCACGTCCGCTTCCAACACGTCCGGCTGGTCCGCCTGTCCCACATTGAAAAGCTGACGCGTGGTTTCCGCCGCGTCCTTCGCGATATCGCGCAATTTCTCGCGTGTCTCCACCATCGCCTGCATCGCCAGCGATTGATAGAACGCAATCCGCACTCCGTTTTCCACTCGCAATCGCTGCTCATCCGCTTCAGCCGTCGCCTGCTTTCCTTCCGCATCAAAAATCTTCCGGTCAAGTCCCAGCTTGCCGCCCAAAATCACGTTCTGCTGCACGAACGCGCCCTGCTCCCCGCCGCCGTAAGACCCACCACGAATTTCGTCGCCGCTGTATCCGATCGTAGGATTCGGCCACAGCCCTGCCTGTCGCGAACGGCCTTCTGCCGCGCGCACTCCAGCCTTCGCCTGCGCCAAGGTCGGATTATTTGCCAGAGCCATCTCTTGCAATTGTTCCAGCGTCAGCCCAGGCTCGGGCGAATGCCCTTCTTGCGCCGAGCGCGCTTGCCCTGTCCCGTGCTGCTCGTGCTGTTGTGCGGATCCCGCAGCAGGAACCGTCTGCGACGCCACCACAGTCGGCCACAGCGCTCCCATAGAAATAATCAGTAGCAAGAAATTCCAAATTGTCAGGCGTTTCATGAGCAATCTCCCGTATTCCGCATGCAGCAAGCCCATCCTCTAACGCCGCTCAACCGCACCACTCATCCCCGGCATCGTCGTACCGCCACTACCCCGCCGTTTCTTCTGCAAATTCACAATTTCCTCATAACGCTCCGCCGGCAGCACGCGAATCAAAGTCATCATCCCCTGCATGTACCCGCTCCATCCGGGACGCAACCCAAAAGTCTCCGGCTTCTCCACCATTGCATCCATCGCCATCGCCGGACTTTCCATGAACGCATCCTGCGGAAATCCCGGTACCGAATTCGCATCCTTACTAACGTCCGCCTGCCCCATCTGCATCCCCGGCATTCCTTGCGCGGCCGTCTGTGGTGACGACAGCTGCGAAGAAGAAGCCGACGTCTGCGCTGTCATCGTGCCATTCGCATTCGGTTGCGCGAGCGTCGAACCCACACCCATCCCTCGCCCCATGCTCGGCCCATTCTCCGCCGCCGTCGCGCTGCCCCCGCGCATCATCCCCATCCCTTCCTCCATCCCCGCGCCCGCCACCATTCCCGCGCGCCGTGTCATCGGCCCCGCCATAGACGACATTTGGTTCATCATGTGATGTGGCATATGACAATGAATCATCCAATCTCCCGGATTCGTCGCCACAAACTCCACATTGCGAGACTGCGCCACTCCGACCAGCACCGTATTGTTCGGCCCCCAAGTAGCCCGCGGCTGGCGCCCGCCTTCCGTCCCGGTAATCACAAATTGGTGCCCGTGCATATGAATCGGATGATGATCCATCCCCAGATTTATGAATCGCAACCGCACACGATCCCCCATCCGCACGATCAACGGAGTATTGGCCGGCCCCGATTTTCCATTCAACGTCAGCCAATTGAATTCCATGCTCATCGAATTCGGCGTCGGATTGTTCGGCAACACGGCATACTCTTGCAAAATAATCGCGAAATCTTTTTCCACCGGAGGATCGTATGGCTCCGCCGGATGCATGATGAACGCCCCAATCATCCCCATCATTTCCTGCATCGCCATGTGCGAGTGATAAAACAAAGTCCCTTCCTGCTGCAGCGTGAATTCGTAAAGGTACCGTCCGCCCGGCGAAATCGCGTCCTGCGACAGCCCCGGCCCGCCGTCCATCGCAAATGGAATGTCGAACCCATGCCAGTGCATCGAAGTCGGCTCCGGCAAATGATTATCGACGATGATCCGCACCCGCTCGCCCTGCCGCGCCTGAATCGTCGGCCCGGGCGCGCTGCCGTTGTACCCCCACAAATTCAAACTTTTCCCCGGAAATATTTCCTGCCGCACCGGCTCCGCCACCAAATGAAACACTTTTACATTGCCGTCCATCGCAAAAGCCAAATCCGGCACATCCGGCGTCACTACCGCGCGAAAACCCGCGCCATCCGCCGCCACCGTTCGAGCGTGTTCGGCAACCGCGCGCGCCTGCCCCCGCGCCTCAGCCAAATTTCTAGCGCCCAGCGCCCCCGGAGCGAGCGCTCCAGCCCCAAGCACCGCCGCCCCCTGCAAAAAATCCCGCCGCGTCCTTTTCATCTTCCCCTCCCGTCCCTCGCCATTGCCTCTTGTAGCGTCGGCGTCCTGCCAGCTCTCTTGCAGTTGCTTTTGAATTTGTAGCGTCCGCCTGCTTTTCCAGGCGGGCGCATTTGACTTTGCCCTACGCGATCGCCGCAACGCACCCACTCAAAACGCGATTCGAAGGGCAAGACAGGAAGGATCAGAAGCGAGGAATTCAAATACGAAGAATGGAACTGTTTTGCTGCGGAAAAATCGCCGCATCTCGTGGCGGAGCTAAATCCGAAAAAAACGATGCGCCCATGTTCACAACTTCCAGGTGAACCACGCCCTGGAACAACTGCGTCGCATAACGCGTCGCGCTCAACTGCATCCGCGAAAGCCCGTCGCTCTGCATTGCATCGAAATCAAAACGGTGATGCCCAAAACAACCAGGTTTAGCAGGCGCCTGTTGCTGCGAGCCGCCTCCCACACCGTCCGACGCGTGCCCGCACCCACGGCTCTCCGTCGCCGCAGCCGCGCTCGAACGCGCGCAAAGTGCACAGGCCCCCGAACATGTGAAGGCACAAACCAACGCCAGCGACAAAATCGTCGCCACCCATCGCGCCCGCACTCCGCAATTCACTCGCACAAAACGAACTATATCACCGCGCCGCACCCGCCGGAAGCCGCTCACGCCGCACATGTGCTGATATATCCAGGCGCCTTAATTCAATCTCGGCCCCTCGCTCGCCAATTAGCGCTCCGCTCCAATCCTTGTATAATGGTTCCGTGGAACGCAGCCCAGTTCCACGGAAGTCTTCTCCCCAGCCAGATCGCTTCCCCAAGTTTGCCCCAGCTCGTGATTCTCCGCTGATTGCGGCGGCACAATTCCATCAAGCTCAGGAGACCGTAATCCTCTATCGAATTCGCGCCGCAGCCGGGATGCGGGAACCATGCGTGCCAAAATTCCAAAGAGAGAAAAACCGACCATGCGAATCATCACTCCATTCCACTCACATCGCCACGAGCTCATCGCCGCAGTCCTGCTTTGCCTCCTCGCGTTTTGCGCCATTTCGGCCGGCAACGCCGCGCCCGCGATCGATCGCGACGCATTCCTCGGTCATTTGAACGCCATCATCAGCTGGTACCGCGATTCCAGTTCCAAAGTTCAGTCCGTCGGCCTCCCCAGTGACGCGATCTATCAGGACACTGCGCAAAATCTCGCGCAACAGGCAGTGCGTCTCGCGTTTCAATCCGCGCAGGCCGCCGCGGTTCTGAAAGACGCCTCGGATCAAGCCGCTCCGGCGGCGACGCCGGAGGCTTCGGGATCCTCCGGCCAGCAACAGAATCTCGCGCAGACGCTGGCCACCCTCAAAGCCCGTATAGACCAAAACCAGGACAAGTTGGATGCCCTGAATAAACAGATCGCATCCGCGCCGAACAGCAAGCGTCAAACTCTCACCGCACAAAGAGACTCGCTGCAAGCTGAAATCGCGCTCGACCAGGCAACGCAGGACGCGGTTCAGAAACTCGCGACCTTCGTCGAGAGCAGCGAAGAATCCGGTGTCGGAGGATTCGCCGGCAGCATCAACGATCTCGCACGGACCGTCCCGGAAGTCCTCGGCGACCCCAATGCCCAGAAGCCCGCGGCCAAGCCCGCCGCCATCCAGCCCACGATTTCAAAATCCGCTGGACTGATCGGCCATTGCCTCACCCTATACGCGGAGCTGCGCACTATGCACAGCATCGACGAGATGGCCAACGAAACCTCCCGCGTCCGTCAAAACGCCGCGGCCCTCCGCAAACCCATGCGCGATACCTTGGCTTCCACCATCCAACGCGGCCGCGATCTCACGACTCAGACCCCGCCCTCCGATCCCGCCCAAGCCAAAGCGGCCCAGCAGGAACTGCGCGCTCTTACCGGCCAATTCAAGCAACTTTCGAATGTGGTGATTCCGCTCAGCCAGGAAATGATGGTCCTCGATCAAAGCCGCGCTAATTTCCTCAACTGGCGCAACTCCATCGCCCGCGAGTCCAAAGAAGCCCTCCGCTCCGTGGTCTCCAGCGCCGTCGCCATTCTCCTTGCCTTGGGAATCATCTGGATTCTTTCCGAAGTGTGGCGCAGGTGGACGTTCCGTTACATCCAGGATTTGCGCCGACGACGCCAGTTCATGCTTCTGCGCCGCTTCGTCATGGGTTTCTTGATCGCCGCCGTTCTCACTCTCGGCATCGTCAGCGATTTCAGTTCGCTCGCCACTTTCGCAGGCTTCGCCACAGCCGGCATCGCCGTAGGGTTGCAGGCAGTCCTTCTCTCCGTCGCCGCTTACTTTTTTGTGATCGGCCGCTACGGAATCCGCATCGGAGACCGCGTCAGCATCGCGGGTGTCACGGGCGACGTGATTGACGTCTCACCCGTGCGTTTCTACTTGATGGAACTCGCCGGCAGCGATGTGAATCTGTATCCCACGGGTCGCATCGTGGTCTTCTCCAACGCCGTCCTCTTCCAGGCCACCACGCCTTTGTACAAACAAATTCCCGGCACAGAGTATACCTGGCACGAAGTCGTGCTGCAGTTCGTCGCAGGCGCTGACTTCCAGCTCGCGGAAGATAAATTGCTCGCCGCCGTCAATTCGGTTTACGACAAATATAAGAAGGACATCGAGCGCCAGCACAACGACCTCGAACGCCGCATCGAAATCCAGATGAAGCCGCCCGAGCCTCAGGCCAAATTACATTACGCCGATACGAGCCTGGAATTCCTCGTTCGCTATCCCACGGAAATCCGCACCGCTCCCGATATAGACGAACAAGTCATAAAAGCCGTGCTCGACGCAATCGAAAAAGATCCCAAGCTGAAAGCCGCGGTAACCGGCTGGCCCAGAATCCGCGCTGCCGTGAAGGTTTAACTGTTCACAGAGAAACGCCGTCATCCCGAACCCGCGCAGCGCTGAGGGATCTGCTTTTCGCATTCAAATCGCGAGCGCGAACGACAAAAATATTCGGCGCTCACCAATCGCCTTAGTCAAAACACGCCTGCTCGAAGACCGCCTGCACTTGCTCTCGCGTCAGCGGCGCGCGAATGCTCCTCTGCAAAATCATCACAAATCTCCCGTCCGTCTTCGCGGAAATCCCCGCGATGCCATCCGACAGCTCCTTGTATGCAAACCTCACAATTTTTCCGTCGGGCGAGGTTGCAATCCACGACTCGTATCTCATCGCTCGCCTCCTCTTTTTCGCCCTGTACTATAGTGACGCCAGACCAAAGATCGTTTCACCGTCGCGATGTGCGATAAGCCGCCACACCCTCTCATGTTAAAGTGTCGCGCGAGGAGAAATGACCGTGAACGCAAGGATCTCGTTTTCAGCGTGGCGAGTTTCAAATCACAAAGTATCGAAATTTGGATTTGCAACGATCCTTCTAGCGCTAGCCACGCAGCTCGCTCCCGCATCCCGCGCGCAACAAGCCCCGCCACCAATCGCCCAACCCGCGCCCGCCAACGCCGCTTCCACGCAAACCTACAAACCCCTCGAAGGCGACTACGTCGCCCGCGATTTCCACTTCAAATCCGGCGAAACCCTCCCCGAATTGCGCCTGCATTACCGCACCCTCGGTACTCCCACGCGCGATGCCAACGGCCGCGTCACCAACGCGGTCCTAATCCTCCACGGCACTGGCGGCTGGGGTGGAAATTTCCTCGTGCCACAATTCGCCAGCGTGCTCTACGGTCCCGGCCAGCTCCTCGACATCACCCGCTACTACATCATCCTCCCCGACAACATCGGCCACGGACGATCCAGCAAGCCCAGCGACGGGATGCACGCGCATTTTCCTCAATACGAATATGACGACATGGTCGCCGCGCAGCACGAGCTCGTGGAAAAAGGTCTCAAAGTCAACCATCTCCGCCTGGTCATGGGCACTTCCATGGGCTGCATGCACTCTTGGATCTGGGGCGAAACCTATCCCGACTTCATGGATGCGCTTATGCCTCTCGCCTGCCTTCCCGTGCAAATTGCCGGGCGCAATCGCGTCTGGCGCAGGATGGTCATCTCTGGAATTCGCCAGGATCCCGATTGGCAAAATGGCGATTACACCACCGAACCGCGCGCCGGACTGGAAATCGCCGCGGATATGCTAATCATCGCCGGCAGCGCCCCGCTTCCCATGCAGCAAAGCCTGCCCACCCGCGACGTCGCCGACCGCTGGCTGCAAGACGTAATGAAACGCGAAATGCAAACTCTCGACGCGAACGATCTGCTCTACGCCGTGAATTCCTCACGCAACTACGATCCCGCCGCGGGCCTCGGAAAAATTTCTGTCCCGGTCATGTTCGTGAATTCCGCCGACGATTTCATCAACCCGCCCGACCTGGGCATCGCCGAACGCGAAATCCAAAAAGTTAAAAACGGCAAATTCGTCCTGATCCCCGCTTCCGAACAAACTCACGGCCACGGCACCCACACCTGGGCCGCCCTCTGGCAGCAAGATCTGAAAGAACTCCTCGATGAATCGCAAACGCCACCCGCCGCGGTAAAATAAGGCGGTGCCCACGCTCGACGAAAGAGCGCCCGCGCCAACTTGAGGCTCGACGGTATATGTCTTCGCAGCCCCAGCGAATTTTGACAATGAACAGAGGGTCCGCGACCTTGAAGTCCACCCTCTACGAAGTCGGCGCGCGCAACGAAGCTCTGCTCTCGATTTCGGTAGCTTATACCGTTGCGGCAAGCGCGCATTTGAAGATTGCCGATGCGAATGGCGTGTCGCTGCTCGATTCATCGGTAAATGGCAGAGACTCAAATGCCGCCCTGGATGCGATTTTCGCGTGGCTGGATAAGAACGAATATCTTTCGGGGCTGAAGGCCGCAGGCCACCGCCTCGTTCACGGCGGCGCGCGCTACACCCAGCCGCAGCGCATTACACCGAAATTTCTATCCGCGCTCAAAAAACTCGTCCCGCTCGATCCTGATCATCTCCCCGCCGCAATCAAAGGAATCCAATTCATCGCAAAGAAATTTCCGAAGCTCGCGCAAGTAGCATGTTTCGACACCGCGTTTCATAGCTCGTTGCCAACGGTAGCGAAAATGTACGCTCTGCCGCGGCGACTCTACGATCAAAACGTCCGCCGCTACGGTTTCCACGGCCTATCCTTCGAATACATCATGGGCGAACTCCGCAAGCTCGACCCCAAACTCGCCGCCGGTCGCGTCATCATCGCCCACCTCGGCAGTGGCGCCAGCATGGTCGCGCTCAAAGACGGAAAAAGCATGGACACGTCCATGGGATTCACGCCCCTCGAAGGACTCGTCATGAGCACCCGCTCGGGTGACGTTGACCCCGGCCTGCTGCTTTATCTGCTCGCACAAAAGAAAATGTCCGCGAAAGAAGCCGCCGCGCTGCTTAACAAACAATCCGGCTTGCTGGGAGTTTCCGGCATCACGGGTGACATGCGCACCCTGCTCGAAAAGGCAAAGCAAGACCCCAACGCAGCCGAAGCCATCGATTTATTCTGCTATCGCGCAAAAAAATACATCGGCGCCTACGCCGCAGCGCTCCACGGCCTCGATGCGCTAGTCTTCACCGGAGGAATCGGCGAGCGCGCCGCAGCCATTCGCGCCAACATCTGCAGTGGCCTTGAATTCCTCGGCATCCAGCTCGACCTTACACGCAATGAACAGAACGCCCCCGTAATCTCCACAACCACCAGCCGCGTTAACGTGCGCGTCATACAAACCAACGAAGATCTAATGATCGTGCAAGACGTAACCACCGTTCTCGGCCAAAGTGCACCGAAGACGAAGTGAGGTCCCCATGTTTACATTTGATGCCAAGCTCTCCACCGCAATCGAAGCCCCGCCGCCGCAATCTGCCAAGGCACCAGCGCCAACTCCAACAGGCCCGCTCTCCGCCGACCTCCTCGATAAAATGCAACGCTACTGGTATGCCGCAAATTATCTCTGCGTCGGCCAAATCTACCTCCTGGACAATCCTCTCCTCCGCGAGCCCCTCACCAAAGCCCACATCAAACCCCGCCTGCTGGGTCACTGGGGCACTTCCGCCGGACAAAATTTCATCTACGTCCACTTGAATCGCCTCATCCGCGACACCCAGGCCGACATCATCTATATCTCCGGCCCCGGCCACGGCGGCCCCACTCTCAATGCCTGCGCCTATCTGGAAGGCACCTACACCGACGTCCATCCCGAAATCACTCAAGACTCCGCCGGCATGCGTCTCCTCTTCCGCTCTTTTTCGACGCCCGGAGGAATTCCCAGTCACTGCGGCCCGCACACGCCCAATTCCATGCACGAAGGCGGCGAACTCGGCTATTCGCTGATGCACGCATTCGGCGCCGCGTTCGATAATCCCAACCTGATCGTCGCCTGCGTCGTCGGCGATGGCGAAGCCGAAACCTGCCCGCTCGAAGGCAGCTGGAAAAGCGTCAAATTCCTGAATCCCGCCCGCGACGGCGCGGTCCTGCCAATCCTTCATCTGAACGGATACAAAATTTCTGGCCCCACGGTCACCGCGCGTTCCACCGACGAAGAGCTCCTCGCGCAATTTCGCGGCCACGGCTACGCCCCCTACTTCGTCGAAGGCGAAGATCCCGCAATCGTCCATCAACAGCTCGCCGCCGCACTCGATCGCTGCTACGCGGAAATTCGTACAATCCAAAACGACGCGCGCTCCGACAGCGCAAAAGGTAAAGCCATCCTGCGCCCCTGGCCCATGATCATCCTGCGCACTCCGAAAGGCTGGACCTGCCCGAAAGACGTGGACGGCACCCCCATCGAAGGCACCTTCCGCGCCCACCAGGTCCCACTCGCGAACGTCTGCGAAGATCCCGCGCACCTGAAACTCCTCGAACAATGGATGCGCAAATACGAACCCGAAAAATTATTCGACCAACAAGGCCGCCTCATCCCCGAACTCGCCGTGCTCGCGCCCGACGGCAACAAACGCATGGGCGCAAGCCCTCACGTCAACGGCGGCCGCGTTCTGAAAGCGCTCGATCTTCCCGATTTCGCGCGCTATGCCCTCGAAGTCCCCGGCCCCGGGCAAGTCGTCGCCGAGGCTCCGCGCAAACTCGGCGAATATCTCCGCGATGTCATCCAACAAAATCCCACAAATTTCCGCCTCTTCTGCCCCGACGAAACCAACTCCAACCGCCTGAACTCCGTCTTCGAAGCCACCAATCGCTGCACCATGGAGCAAACAGTTTCCATCGACGACCACCTCGCTCCCGACGGTCGCGTCCTCGAAGTCCTCAGCGAACATCTCTGCGAAGGCTGGCTCGAAGGCTATCTCCTCACCGGCCGCCATGGCATCTGGTCGTCCTACGAAGCCTTCGCGCAAGTAGTGGACTCCATGGTCACGCAACACGCTAAATGGCTCGAGCAATGCATCGATTTTCCCTGGCGCCGCCCCCTCTCATCTCTAAATGTTTTCCTCACCGGCCACGCCTGGCGCAACGATCACAACGGCTTCAGCCACCAAGCCCCCGGCTTCGTGGACAACGCATTGCAACGCCGCAGCGAAGTCGCCCGCGTTTACTATCCGCCCGACGCCAATTGCCTGCTGAATGTTGTTGACCACTGCCTGCGCAGCCGCAATTACGTCAACGTCGTCACCTGCGGAAAGCAACCTCAGCTGCAATGGCTCAGCTTCGACGAAGCCCTCGCGCATTGCTCCCAAGGCGCCTCCATTTGGAATTTCGCAACGAACGACGGCGGTACGCAACCGGATATCGTCCTCGCCTGCGCCGGCGACGTGCCCACCATCGAAGCCTGCGCCACTTCCTGGCTGTTGCAAAAACACGTCCCCGGCATCAAAGTGCGCGTCGTAAACGTCGTGGATCTCAATTCACTGATGAGCCCTGACGATCATCCGCACGGCATGGACAATATTTCCTTCGAAGCGCTCTTCACCCGCGATGTGGACGTCGTCTTCGCGTTCCACGGCTACCGCTGGCTGATTCACAGCATGGTCCACGGCCGTGCGAACGAAGGCCGCGTCCACGTGCGCGGATTCAACGACTGGGGCACCACCACTACGCCCTTCGATATGGTGGTCCTGAATAAAATGAGCCGGTTCCACCTGGCGATTGACGCGCTAAAGCACGTCCCGCGACTAAGATCGCAGGCCTCGGACGCGATGGATATGTTTAACCGGAAGTTATACGAACATCACGCGTACATCCGCGAGCATTTCCAGGACATGCCGGAAATTCGCAACTGGCATTGGACCAAGGATTTCAGCGAGCCGAGCGCTCCGCCGCCGCTCGCCAAAGATCAGCCGCGCGGCCAATCATTCAGCGACGCGTAAGAACACAATCCCTAACGCGCGCCGTTTCTCTTGGGGTAGCGCCCCAGTAGCCAGTTCCAGCGGATCAATAGAAGATCGAAGAACATCATCGCGCTATCACGCAGCACCTGCACCTTCGTCGCTGCGTCGTGCGCCCACCGCACCGGCACCTCTGCAGTGCGCAGGCCGTGGCGCTTGGCAAGAAACAGGATTTCCGGATCGAAGCCGAAGCCTTCAATCCGCTGCTGCTCGAAAATAATCCGCGACGGTTCCCGCCGGAAGATCTTGAACCCGCACTGCGTATCGGAAAACGGCAACCCCGTAATCACGCGCACCAATCCGTTGAACACCATTCCAGCCAATTCACGGTGTCGCGATTGATGTACTGAAATCAGCGAACGGTCCAGCGCGCGCGACCCGATCGCAATATCATTCCCTGCTGCCAGCGCAGGCAGCAGCCTTTCGATCTCTTCCATCGGCGACGACAAGTCCGCATCGGTAAATAACGCGATGCGCCCACGCGCTTCCAGCATCCCGTGCCGCACGCTGTAACCCTTCCCGCGATTCTCTCCATTCGAAACCAGTCGCACCGCGGGCATTTCCCGCGCCCATTCCTCCGCAATCCGCGCGGTGCCGTCCTTCGATCCGTCATCCACGATCAAAATTTCAAGCTGGTCCAACGAAATACCGGGCTCGACTCCCGGCGGCACGCGGCGCCCGGCGAAATATTCGCGTATGCGCGCAAGCGTCCGCGACAGCCGGTCCTCCTCGTTGTAAGCAGGAATGATGATGGAAAGTGCAGGCACGGTAGCCGGGACGTTCATCGCGCCGCGGTTCCCTGTAACGCATCCGGAACGCTGGCGGGCCAACCGTGCCGTCCAAGCAATGGAACGAAGCGGCAGGCGCACAGCGCTTCCTGCGCCCGACCGCCTGCGCGCTTTACCATGCGCACCAAATCTTGCCGCTCCGAACCGCCCACCGGAATTGCCAGTCGCCCGCCTTCGGCCAGCTGTTCGATCAGCGGCGGAGGAATCGCCGGAGCCGCGGCCGATACCAGAATCGCGTCGTATGGCGCGCCGGCAAGCCAGCCCAGCGAACCATCGCCTTCTTCAACGCGCACATGGCCATAACCAAGCCGCGCCAGACGCTCGCGTGCGGCGCGAGCCAGCTCCGGCTGCAATTCCACGACGATCACCTCTCGCGCCAGCAAGGAAAGCACCGCGGCCTGATATCCGCAACCACCGCCAATTTCCAGCACGCGCTCCGTGCCCGAAAGCTGCAGCGCGTTCGTCATCAAGGCAACCATGAAGGGCTGCGAAATCGTCTGGCCGCCGCCAATAGGCAACGGTTCGTCGCAATAAGCGGAAGCTTGTGCCGCCGCAGGCACGAATTCGTGGCGCGCGACCGCTCCCATCGCTTCCAGCAAGCGCGCTGACAGGATGCCGCGAGCGCGGATCTGTCGCGCAACCATTTCGCTGCGCGCCGCCGCGAAATCTGGAATCGCGCTCGAAGTTGAGACGCTGCAGAACATCATCGCCACCAGAACCTCGCGCCATGGCCAGGCGCGGTGCCGCCCGTGCTAGCTCTCATGACAGCGCTACTGACACGTTTGGTAACGTCTAATATGACAAAGCAGCGCAAATGATTGCTCCCACTTGAAAAGTTATCACAGCCACCCGCGACCCTGCCACCGCCCACCAGTCGCTTCCGCTAATCGCGCCCCCGAATTGCATCTGCCGCTCACGTTCGATACGATTCTTAGATTCGCTTGTCATGGCAGCGGTGACCTAGGGCCGGCAGCGGATAACAGGAGAATTCCATGAAGCTACGAACAGCCGTGCTCGTCGCCCTCTTATGTGCGGCGGGACCGGCACTGGCGCAAACACCCACGCCCAGCACCACACCAACTCTGGCTCCGCACGCCAATCCAGGACAGGCGGCTCCAGCAAAACCGGCCGCGCAAGCCGCACCGGCGCCAGCGGCTGAAAAAATAGACCCCGCAAAGGACGCTGCGATTCGCCACCTGATGGACATCACCGAAAGCTCCAAGATGGGCGAAAGCATGGCCAACTATTTCACCGGACAAGTACGCAGCGGAGTCAGCCGAGCTCTCCCCGCGGATCAATTGCCGAAATTCATGGATACGTTCTCGCAAAAATTCACCGCCGGCGTTCCGCCCACCGCCGTCAACGACGCGATTGTGGCCATCTATGCGAAGCACTTTTCAATGGATGATATTCAGGCGCTTACCAAGTTCTACGAATCGCCCATCGGCCAGCGCATCGTGAAGGAAATGCCGGATGTGGACCAGCAGATGCGCACCGCGGGTCAGCAGATTGAATTCCCGGTGGCGATCGCTGTGTTGCGTAGCATGTCCGACGAGTATCCGCAGCTGAAACAGATGCTGCCGGCGGATCCTTCGGCGCCAGCGCCGTCGAGTGCACCGGCGCCGTCCGCACCAGCTCCGGGCGCGAACTCCGCTACGCCGCCGCCTTCCACCCTGAAACCGGCAGGGCCCGGAAAGTAGAACGTGCAGTCGTCACCTGCACAGAGGAGTCGCGATTATGCTGCGAGATAAAGCCAGCTTCATCGGAAGGAGGCTCGTCGTCGCGAGCCTCCTGTTTTTATTCGTAGTCGGAGCGGCGGGGAATTTCGCGTTGCGCGGAGCGCCCCAGCAGACCGATTCCATCACCGTTTCCGCAGCGATCAGCCTGAAGGATGCGCTCGACGAACTCGGCCCGATTTTTCAAGTGCAGCAGCATCGTAAGAACGGCGGCAACGGCACGGCCGTCACCTACAATTACGGCGGCTCAGGAACTCTAGCGCGCCAGATCGAGCAGGGCGCCCCAGTGGACGTTTTCTTTTCCGCCGCTGAAAAGCAAATGGACGAACTCGCGTCGCAGAACTTGATCGATGCGAATACGCGCCGTGATCTAGTGGGCAACGCGCTGGTCTTGATTGCACCGGCGGACGCCTCGACGCTGCACAGTTTCCAGGATCTCACGAGCCCAGCAGTGAAAGCGCTCGCACTCGGCGAAACCAGCACCGTCCCGGCTGGAATGTACGCGCAGCAGACCTTGGAACATTTGGGCCTGTTCGCGGCGGTACAGAAGAAAGTCGTTTACGCAAAAGACGTTCGCGCAGTCCTCACCTACGTGGAAACAGGCAACGCCGACGCGGGAATGGTGTATCAAACCGACGCGAACACCTCAAAAAAGATACGCGTGATCGCGATCGCGCCGCCGGACTCCCACGATCCAATTCTCTATCCGGCCGCGGTGCTGCGCGATTCAAAAAACAAGCCCGCCGCTCGCGCCTTCCTGGATTTCCTGCAAGGCCCCGACGCCCGCGCCGTCTTCCAGAAGTACGGCTTCACCTCTGCCGAAAAATCAGCCGTAAAGAACTGATCCAGCTACAATCCTCTCGCGATGGATTGGTCTCCGCTCCTGATCTCGCTGGCCACCAGCTTGACGGCAACCGCCGTCACGCTCGTCGCAGGCCTGGCAGCGGCCGCATGGCGCCAGAATCGCGCAGGCGCCGGCGCAGCCCTCGTTGATGGAATTTTTATTCTCCCGTTGGTTCTACCTCCGACGGTTGTTGGATTCCTTCTTCTGCTGCTTTTCGGCCGCAATGGCCCGCTCGGAAAATTTCTGATGCAATTCGGCGCGACCGTGGTCTTCTCCTGGCCTGCAACGGTAATCGCAGCGACCGTTGTAGCTTTTCCGCTGATGTACATCACGGCCCGCGCTGCCTTGGAACAAGTAGATCCGCACTTGCTGCAAGCCGCCCGCACCCTGGGTGCATCCGAAGCGCGCATTTTTCGCGAAGTCGCCCTGCCCCTCGCGTGGCCCGGAGTTCTCGCCGGCACGATCCTTTCTTTCGCGCGCGCCCTGGGAGAATTCGGCGCGACCCTGATGCTCGCCGGAAATATCCCCGGCAAAACCGAAACGATTCCCATCGCGATTTATTTTGCCGTGGAAGCTAACGAAATTCAGCGCGCCATGGGCTGGTGCGCCGTGGATGTCGGCATTTCCATTGCCCTACTGGGTGGCCTTTACTACTGGACGCACGCGCAGCGCCTCGGCCGCGAGCGCTGGGGACAACACTGACGTGACCCTCGAAATCCAAATCGAAAAAAAACTGGCGGAGTTCACGCTCGACGTTGCGTTTCGCGCCACCGAAACTCCGCTCAGCATTCTTGGCGCATCCGGCGCTGGAAAATCCATGCTGTTACGCTGCATCGCCGGTCTGGAAAAGCCGGACCGCGGCCGCATCGCGCTAAACGACCGCGTACTTTTCGATTCTGAGCAAAGCGTGGGAATACCCGCGCGCCACAGGCGCATCGGCCTGCTGTTCCAGCACTACGCGCTATTTCCTCATCGCACCGTTGCGCAAAACATCGCATTCGGCCTGCACGATTTGCCGCGCGACGAACAATCTGCGCGCACCGCGTCGCTCGTCACGCGCACGCATTTGGCGGGACTGGAGAATCGTTACCCCCGCGAATTATCCGGCGGCGAACAACAACGCGCCGCGCTCGCCCGCGCCCTCGCAATCCAACCGGAAGCCCTCCTGCTCGATGAACCGCTCTCCGCTCTCGATACGCACCTGCGCAGCCAAGTCGAAGCGCAACTCCAGGAAACTTTCGCAACCTACCGCCGACCCACGTTGCTGGTGACGCACAACATGGAAGAAGCCTACCGCCTAGGCGAACAATTGCTCGTCCTCGCACGCGGTCGCGTAGCAGCATTCGGCCCCAAACAAGAAATATTCCGCCGCCCGCCCACTTCCGAAGTAGCGCGCCTGACCGGCTGCAAAAATATTTCCCCAGCCCAGGCAAACGCCGACGGCACGGTAGAAGCTCTCGACTGGGCTTGCCGGCTGACCCTCACGCACAAGCCCAGCGCAGCGCCGAAATACATCGGCATCCGCGCCCACCACATCGATTTCCCAGAATCCACCAGCGCCGGCACTGCCGAAGAGCCAAATGTCCTACCCTGCAGGCTCGTCCGCACCTCGGAAACGCCCTTCCGCGTCACCCTATTCCTGGGCCTCGATCCCGAGCGCGCCGCAGCCGGCGAATCCAACCTGCAAGCCGAAGTCTTCAAAGAAAAATGGGAACACTTCCGCAGCCGCCCGCAGCCCTGGCGCGTCCGCCTCGCCCCCGAATCCCTATTCACCATGCCGGAATAAAAAATCCTCAATGGAAATGCTTCACGAACTTGATGTCCAACCCGTACGTCCCGTTGATATCCCGCAAAAACACAATCGAAAGATCGCGCTTCACATGATATTCCACTTGAATCAACTGCTCCTGATCCGAAGCCGCATTCGAAGAATAAGTCACAGTAAGATCCCGCGTGATCTGCTGCTCGATCGTCACCCGCGCCGAAGCGTTCGATTCCGTCGCCGTCCCTGCCAGAAACGGATCAATCCGAAAATGGCTGATCCCGAAAAGATGTTCGATCCGCCCGCCCACCCCGCTCGACACCGCCTCAGAAAGCAAAGCAGTCGCCCCGTAGTTCGACCCCGCCGCCGTCGAACGCAACGCGCTTTCCTGCCCCGTACTTCCCAGCGCCAGCAAAGCAATAATATCCGTATCCGGCAAAGGCGGATCCGATCGGTAACTTAAAGAAAGTTTGCTCGCCCTTCCCGAAAAATTGATTGTCACCAGATACTGGCTGATCGTCGAAGTCGCCTCAATATTCAACTCCGGATCCAGCTGAAAAGGGTTCGCGAAATTAATATCCCCGCGCGTCAAGGTGAAAGTATTTCCGCGGAACGACATCTCCCCGCCCAGCAGATGAATATGCCCCAGCAAAATCGGCCGATCCCACGTCCCGCGCAAATGCAAATCGCTGTCGATTTCCACCTGCGCGCCCGTCCATTCAATCCGCGCCCCCGGACTGGTATGCGCCGCCACATCAAACGTAAGATTTCGCATAAATGCCGAAGACGCCGCCCCCGCAGCAGAAGTATCCGGCGAAGCGCCAAAAAACGAGGTTATGTCCGCCCCCGCCGCAAACAAAAGGCGCTTCAGCTCCAGGTTTCCGCTGAGCACCGCGCGCTCCGTCGTCCCCACCAGCTGCAAAGTTCCGCCCGTCAGCCAGCTCATCCCCGCCGGATAGCGAACACGCACCTGTGGGGTCCGCGCATAAATTTCGTAGCGTGTCGGACCTTCATCTCCGTACGTGACGCTGCCGTTCAGAGTCAGCTGCCCGCCCCCAGAATCCGCCGTCACGTTTTCGAAAAGCAAGCGGCTGCGGTCGAAAACCAGATCGCCGTTCAAATGGCTCAGCCCCACCGGAAAATCCGAATAATTCGCGGAAGCATCCCGCACCGTAGTTCTGCCAGTAATACGCGGCTTCGACATCGTGCCTTCGATCGCCACGTTCACATTCGCTTCCCCCTGCGCGTGCAGGTCCGGCATCACTCCCTTCAGCAATCCCAGATTCACCGCGCCCGTCACGCTTACGCGCAGCGGCCGGTCCCGGTCAAAACGCGCCGACCCGCTGATCTGAAAATCCGAATCGGGCCCATGCAGGTGCGCCCGAGCGATGCGAATTTCATTTCGATGATATGTAAATTGCAGCGGGCCTTCGTTCTGCAACGAAACGAACAAATAATCCAGCGAGATCCGCGAAATGTCCGCATTCACCTCGATCGTGTCCGGCTTTCGCAGCGCGCCCGCCAAAGTGAAATTCCCGTCCACCACGCTGTGCCCTGTCAGGTTCTTCAAATGCAACCCCGCGGAAAATAACGGATCCAGATCGAACTGCACCGCCGCGAGCCGTCCGGAAATTTCCTCGTCGCCCGTTAGTCCCACGCTCAGTTGCCCCTGTAATTGCCCATGCGTTCCTTCCGAATTCAGCGCCAAGTGAACACTGCGCCCATCGGAATCGAGCTTCCCGTGAAAATCTCCCTCCTCATCCGTGCCGATCCTCAAACCGACCAAATGAAAATCGCCCTGCCCCACGGGCGCGCGCACCGGCCCGCTTCCGCGCAAAGCAAAATCAAGCTTTCCCGCCAGCGGCAGCGACGGATTTTGCAGCGCCTGAATTTTGTCCAGAAGTATCCCCGTGCCGGTAAGGTTGAACTCGGTCGTCTCTTCCTTCGGACGGTAAACAATCTCCCCGGAGACCCGTCCCTTATCGCGCTGCAATTCCCCGCGCGACAGTCGGATCTCATCCCGCGCGATATGTAAGTTGCCGCTCAGCCGGTCAAAATGCATCCCCTTGTTTTCAATATCGTCCAGAATCAAATTGGCATCGAGCACCGGCAACGCGCTCGTGCCGCCTCCATTCAATCTCCCGGAGATCGAAGCCGTTGCCGGGAACGCCGTGCCGAACATAGCCTGCACATCCGCACTCGGTGCGTGCGTCGTCTGCGCCGTCAACGACCACGTGTTCTGAGGCACAAAACTCCAATCACCGTCCAGTTGCATCGCAAGATCCAGGCTAACCGAAGCCTGCCCTCGCCTCATCACCACGTTCCTGAACTTGAATTCGTCCAGCGAATAGTCCAGGTCGCCGTAAATCTCGTCCCATTGGTAATTATCGTAATGCGCGTCAGCCGCGCGAATGTGTCCGGAGAAAGTCGGCCCGGAAATAGGGCCGAGGATACGTCCCCGAAATGCGACGCTGCCGGCAATACGCGAAGGAATCGTGTCCACGCCGCTCAGGCGATTAATAAAATCGTCCCACTCCAGCAGATTCTGCGCCTTCAACTTCAATTCCAGCGTGGTATCCAGGCCTCTGAGCGCGCCGTCGAATTCGATCTCCGTGTTCGGCGTGGTAATTTCGCCGTGGTCGATCCCGAAAACCTCGCTGTCTTCCCTGTAGTCGTACAAAATGCGCGCGCTCACAGGAATCATTCCCGGCGTCAGCACGGTCGGCGGCGACCAGCGCGATTCCCCTTGGGAAGTGAAATGTTTGAAATTGGCCGTCCACGTATTGTAGGAATCCACGTCAATGCCGCCGTCCCAATGCAGCGTATCAATCGGGAAGCCCTTGTTATTCACGGCATGAATGGCTTCGGCCAGACTCGCGTGATGGAGATGTGTCTGTGTGCGAAAGGCCAGCGTCGGCAAATCCATCTCCAAATGGCCGTCCAGCGATCCATCCAAAGCGCGGACCGCCAGATTTCCCACCACCAGCTTTTTTTTCGCGATCGTGTAGTTCCCGGTGGTTTCCATATTGCCCGCGTGGTACCACTCATAAGGCATCTTCACATCGTGCCCGTCAAAATGGCCGCTGCCTGTCCAATCACCCGCAGCGTAGCGAGCCTCACCAGAAAAATCGGCAATCAGGTCCGGTGTGAGCGGCTCGCGAAATATTTTCCGTACGTCTTCCAAGGACAAGCGGCCGCGATAATGCATATTCCACTCCGCGCGCGCGAAACTGGGAAGCTCAGCCCGCAGATTCAGCTCCGAGTGCAGCGTCTTCCAAACCAGTTCGTCCAGCTCGAACGAATCGCGGTGCAATTCGAATTTCGTGGAAAGATCGAAACGCAAGGGCACGTCTTTCTGTAAATCTAATTCCACCTGGTTCCAGCTCAGGTTGCCCACGTACGCTGCATGGCCTTCCGCCGGCACCACGTATTGCAATAGAAACGCGAGATTCTGCCCCTTTATCTCCAGGGGAACTTTCCGGTAGTTGATGTTCGCTTCGCCATTGCGCAGCTCTACCTTGCTGATGCGCAAATTGAAAAGTGTGTCCTGCCAGGGGCCGTTGTCTGCCTGAATTTTCGGACTGGGCAGATTGCTGCTTCCGTTTTTTTCATAGCGCAGGTTCAACTGCGGACGATCCACCAGCAGCTCATCAACCTTAAATTCTCGGTGCAGAAACGAAAGCACGGTGATGCCCACGAGCACACGGTCTGCGTGAAACAGCGGAGCCTCGGACGAACCTTCCAGCCCGTGCAGCGTTAAGTTATCCAGCTCCGCGCTCAACCGCAGTGCATGCAGATGAAACCTGCCCAGCTCCACGCGCGCGCCGGTGCGCATTTCCAGCTGACGCACTAGCGTCTTGCGCGCCCAGCGCTGCGCGATTCCAAACTCGAAGATGCAAAACACCGTCGCAGCAACCAGGCCGATCGCCAGCACCAGAGCGGCAATCCCATGCGGCCAACGAATCTTCATGAGCCGCTTCCTTGCGCCACGATGTCGATCTTCAGCCGGTCGTGCGACTCGCTCAGCCATTTCGCCGCGCGATCGCTGATGGCTCGCTGGATCAGCACTTCGCGAATCGTGTCCTCCACGTCCTCTAGCGGCGGCACGGGCTCATTCCGCGCTTTCATTTGCGGAGAAAATTCGTCGCGGTAGTACGTCTCCACCTCCTCGTCGCTCACTTGCGCTTCCGGCCGAAACCGATAATCAATAAAGCGCGAAAGATACAGTTGCTGCGCGACCATTCGGCGCACAGCGGCCTCGGTCAATCCCGCAGCGGCGCGGCGTTTCTGGAATTCCTCCGGCGATGGAAACTGTTTCACGAATTCCGCATACGCGCGATCCACGTCGGCCGCCGGAACCTGCGGGTACTTCGTCGCGGTCGCCTCCGTGCGGATCAGCCATTGATCGCTAAGTTCACCAATCAACTCCGCGCGCGGCTTCGTTTTACCATCCACCAGCATCTGGAACGCGCCGAGTTCGCGCACCTCGCTTTCCGTGATGATGTCGTCTTCGATCCGCGCCGCCACCCCGTCCACCTGCTGCGCGCCCGAAGAACTAGAAGGCCCATGAACCGGCGGCAATTCCGAATAAGTACCGGTCTGTGCGCTGGCGCGACTTGCCGCGAATCCCACGCACCCTGCCAAGAATCCGAAAATGAGCAGCGCGCGTCGCATCAGAACACCGGCCCGATGTTGAAAGAAAATCCAAAATGCGAGACGCGATAGTTCGTCGTCGGCGGCACCGTCGGAGGCGTCGGCGTCACCGAATATTCCGCTGGATTCAGCAGGTAGCCAAAATCCACGCGCACCGGACCAATCGGAGTCGCATAGCGCACCCCAAATCCCACCGTGTGCGAAAAATAATTCAGCACCGTCGGCGAAGCGGACTTCCACGCCAGGTTGATGTGGTCCACGTCGCTGTACACGTTGCCGCCGTCGTAGAACACCGTTCCGCCCAGCCGGTTGCCGATGAACGGCAGCTTCATTGGAAAACGCAATTCCTGGTTGAATATCAGAACGGCCAGGCCGCCGATGGGAAAACCCGTGCAGGGATCGCGTGGGCCCGCTTCGTTCAGGCTGAAGCCGCGCAGCGACTGCGCACCGCCAGAGAAGAAACGCTCGGGCAAGGGGATGATCTGCCCTGTTGTCGTAGTCACCGCGCAATTCGTTGGGGCGTTGCCGGTGGTTGTTCCGGTCGGCACCTCCACTCCGAACCGCGTCGAACGCGCGAACACGAATGCGCGGCCAAAAGGATGGTAGGAAGAGTTCTGCACGAATGCTCGGAAAAAACTCGCGCTGGAGCCGAGTGCAGTTGCAGCGTAGCTGAAGTCCGCGGTGTTGAAGTTTCCCGATTTTGGATCGGCGGGATTGTCGCGCCGGTCGCGCGCATAGGTGATTCCAACGCCGGACACCAGTGTGGGCTGGCTGTACAGCGGAATCTGATCTTCGGAAATCGTGCCGTTCAAATTGGTGGCCACCACCCGCCGGAAAAAGTAACGGTAGAGCAGCGAACTCGATGGCGAAAGTTTCTCCGAAAGTTGAAGCTGCGCTTCGTAACGGATAGACGTAAAAGTCGCCACATCCAGCGTCTTGTCCGCAAATACCGTCAGCGCCGCGCTCAGCGCCTTCTTCGCCAGAAAATTATCCGCCGTGTAGGATGCCAAAGCGCGGTACTGCAGCGTGCTGGCTCGCACCTTGAACGTCAGCGTCTGCGCCCGCCCGAACATGTTCGCGCGCGAAATTTCGAAAATGCCGCGCGGACTTGCTGCGATCTGTGTGGCGTTTGGATTGCACGGCGGCGAATTCGGTGGTGGACTACTGGGGCAGGGATTCCCGATCTTCAATATTTCGAAGCCGAATCCATACCCAATCGTGTACCGGCCGCCTTCCCTTACGTCCACCACCATCACCTTTTGCGGATCGGTCCCGCTGGGATTTTGCGGCGCGATTTGCACCCGCGTGAAAACTCCCAGATTGTAAAGTTGCCTTTGCGACTCCACCACATCGCCTTCGCGCAGCGGACCGTTCGGCTGTATCACCACTTGCCGCGCGATAATTCCCGGCCGCGTGTATTGATACCCGGTGAGCAACACCTTCGCCACGCTGATGCGCGGGCCTTCTGTGATTTGATACACCAGCCGCATTCGGTTCGGCGCGCTGCCCGCCACGGCCTTGTCGTCGAAACGCGCTTCCGGAAACCCATCGTTGTAGTACATCGCCAGAATATTGTTGCGGTCGCTCGCCACGGCCGCCGCTGAATACGGCTGCCCCGGCGAAGATCCCACCACGTTCAGCACCGCATCTTTGCTCACCGCATGCACGCCATCGATCTGCAAATCCTCCACCAGCGTCTGCGGCCCCTCCACGATCTGAAAAGTAACAAATAGGTTCTGTTTCTTCCCCTGATAATCAGTGTCCACCGCAGACGTCACCTTCACATCCAGAAAACCGTTGGAAAGATACAGCCCTCGTATCGAATCTCCATCGTCGCGCACCAGCGTCTGGCTGAACCGCCCGCTCGAGGCAAAAGACGCCGGCTGCAACCCCAACCGCCCTTCCAGAAGGTCTTTGCTGAAATATTTGTTGCCGTGGAACGCAATGCCCGCAAGCCGCGAACGGTCACCGCGCGAGACTTCGTAGCTGATCAGCCGCACGCCCGCCTTGGGGTCGTCCCGCGAACTCACCTGCACCTCCGCATCGAAATATCCCTGCCGCTGAAAATAATCCCGAATGTTGCGCCGGCCTTCCTGCAGCAGATCCTCATCCACCGCGCCTTCTGCATAGATCGGCAGCAACTCCCGCAGTTTTCCCTGGCTGATGTGCGCGCCGCCCACCGCCACGCTCACGCGCGGGCCGGTCGTCACCTGGTAGTTCAAAGCGACCAGATTGGACGACGAATCATAATTTCCCGCAGTGATTATAATTCCCGCACCCAGGTACCCCTGATTCACCAGATATTTCTTCAATCGCTGCGAGGCCCGCGTCACCCGCGCCGAGGTAAACGGTTTGTTCAGTTTCATTTTTGAGCGGCTGATCAGTTCCGCATCGGGGTAAGGCGTCTGATTCTTCACGACGAAGCTCCCCACCACCGCTCGCGGCCCCGGCTGCACGGTCACAATCACGTCCATCTGGCGCGTCGCTGGGTGGGGCTCGAGAGTCCATTTCACGCTGGCCTCGTAAAGCCCTTCGCTGATCAGCGTATCCTTCAGCCGGTCAACGGCTTCGCGCACCGAACTTTCGCGGAAAGGCTCGCCTAGTGCCAGCCGCATCGAGGCCAGCGCCGCCGCTTCGGTCGGCGGTTCCTTCAAGCCTTCCACCCGCACCACGTTGTTGTAGAAATTCCGCTGTACGATGAACTCGACGCGCACTCCCTGCGCCACGGGCGCAGCCGTCACCCGTATGTCCGCGAAATCGCCGGTGCGATACAGCACGCGCAAACTCTCGCGTTCCGCCGCAAAATCAAATGGCTTGCCGACTTCCAGGGGGAGAGAGGGGGCGGGACTCGTCAGCGCATTTCCGCTGTCGTCTACAACCCTGATTTCAGCGACAGTCTGGCCTTCGATCTCGTTTTCCTGCGCGCGCACCGATGTGACAGCAAGGAGGCTGCCTAGCAGCGCGCCGAAAACCAAAATCGTTCCCCAAGTCCCGGTCCGGTGAGAGGCACAGGCTTGCGGGCATAGCCGATTCCACGGGATTTTCATTCGCCTTGGAGGTAAGAGCAAAGGTTAGCATAGCCGCGTTGCCTGCCGGCTGCGAAAAGGCGCTATGATATTGAATTGAGAACAGTTCCTCCGTCCCTAATAGACTACAAGAATGAACAGCGAACAGCGCGAAAAATACTCCCGACAGATTCTCTTCGCCGGAATCGGTGACGAAGGCCAGCAGAAACTCCTCGCCTCCAGCGCCGTTCTCGCAGGTTGCGGCGCGCTGGGCACGGTAGTCGCCAACTTGCTTGTACGTGCCGGAGTGGGTCGCCTCCGCATCATTGACCGCGATTTCGTCGAGTCTTCCAACCTCCAGCGCCAAACTCTCTTCGAAGAAGCCGACGCCCGCGAAGCCCTCCCCAAAGCAGTCGCAGCCGAACGACGCCTCCGCGCCATCAATTCCGACGCCCACGTCGAAGGCATCGTCGCCGACCTCACCCCAGAAAACGCCGCGGAACTGCTAGGCGGATTCCAGCTCATCCTCGATGGCACCGACAATTTCCAGACGCGCCTGCTGCTCAACGATGCCGCAATTTCGCTCAACGTTCCCTGGATTTACGCCGCCGCCGTCGGCAGCTACGGCGTCACCATGACCATTCGTCCCAATGAAACCCCCTGCCTGGCCTGCCTGCTCGAAGGCGATGAAAAATCCGCCGCAATCGGCGCCGAGGCCACCTGCGATACCGCAGGCGTCCTGAACGCCGCCGTCGGCGTGATTGCTTCCATCGAAGCAGCCGAAGCCACAAAAATTCTAGCCGCCAAACCGCAAGCTCTCCACGGACGGCTCGTTTCCACAGACGTCTGGAGCGGCCGCTTCCAATCCATCCGCGTCGCCCGCCGACAAAATTGCCGCGCCTGCGTGCGCCACGAATTCCTCTATCTCGAAGGAGAAGCCCAGCCCCACATCACCATGTGCGGCCGCGATTCCGTGCAGATCCACGAACGCCACAGAAGCCTCGATCTCGACGAACTGGGCCGCCGCATCCTCAAAGCGTCCGCGGACAACGTCCGCCACAACGAATTCCTGCTCCGCTTTCGCGTCGCAACCTACGAAATGACCGTCTTCGCCGACGGCCGCGCCATCATCAAAGGCACAAAAGACCCCGCAATCGCGCGCTCGCTCTACGCCCGCTACGTCGGTGCCTAGATTTTCTTGGAGTTTTCAGCCATGCAGGAAGGAATCAGCCCACAAATCGCCGCAGCGCCGACTGCCGCATCGCCGCCCGGTCCATATTTTCCCGCGTGTTCATCAAAGTCAGCAAAGTGCTCAGCACCCGCGCCTTCAACTCATCCGACATCGGAAATCCGCTCGTCGCCACGTGCACCAGCGCCTCTCCGCGCCCCGATATCTTCGTAATGAATTCCATCTGACGTTCGTGGTTCGTATTCCCCAGGGCCGTCTCCCGCCTCATCTCCGCGCACTCATTTTCAATAAACAAAGTGAAGTGCATGATGCACAGATGCTCCGCGGCTAACCCTGCGGGGACGTTGATCTTACAGCCTTTTGCACTGCAATTTTCGGCCACGGACACACCTGTTCACAAGCTCATTGTTTTGTAGCATCTCGGCCACCCGATTTCCAGCGCCGCTAAGCGTGCTGCGCTTAATTAGATAGCAGGCACCTGAACACCAGTTACTGCAATGCAATTGGCGAATCCGCAAGCCTTCGCGCCGCCGATACAAGTCCCGAATCGGGCCGCTGCTCCGCCACAATTCGCCGCAGTACACCGCGCTTCGTTGCGTCGCAACTGCCGCATTCTGTTGCGATACGCCCAAGCCCGTGTTAAACACGAACTCGACTCATTTTCGGCTCCACAAGGCCGGCGCGGAATGCCGCATCTCGCTCCACACGACATAATGCACATGTTCATCGCCCTGGCCGTGCTGCTGGGCGCGGCCAAGCTCGCCGGCGAGCTGATGCAGAAACTCGATCAGCCCTCGGTCCTCGGCGAAATCATGGCCGGAATTCTCCTGGGCCCCACGCTCCTGGGCCATTTCAAACCCGAACTGTACGCATTTATCTTTCCCGCCACTGGTAATGTTCCCATCGCCCTTGAGACCGTTACTACCCTCGGCGTAGTATTTTTCCTGCTCATCGCCGGACTCGAAATTGACCTGCGCAGCATCTTCCGGCAGGGCAAGAGCGCGCTTTCGGTCAGCTTCTTCGGCGTGATCATTCCTTTCGCATTCGGTTTCGGCGCCGCAGGATTATTTCCACGCTTCCTCGGCGCGGCCCCTGGCGCGGACCGCCTGATCTTCTCGCTCTTCGTCGGCACCGCGCTCTCCATCTCCGCGCTTCCGGTCATCGCCAAAATCCTCATGGACTTGAACCTCCTCCGCAGCGAAATGGGCACCGTCGTCATGTCCTCCGCCATGTTCGACGACCTGGTCGGCTGGATCCTCTTCTCCATGATCCTCGGCATGATGAACGGCGGCGGCACGTCCATGGACGGCGTGAAACGCACCATCATGCTCGTCATCGCGTTCGTCGTGCTCGCCCTCACCGTTGTCCGCTGGCTCATCGACAAGCTCTTGCCGCACATTCAAGCGCACACCAGCTGGCCCGGCGGCGTCCTCGGTTTTATCTTCACGCTCACCCTCGCCGCAGCCGCTTTCGCGGAGTTCGCCGGCATTCACGCTGTCTTCGGCGCCTTCATCATCGGCATCGCCGTCGGCGAATCCACTCACCTGCGCAAACGCACCTCCGAACTCATCCACGGCATCGTCACCAACGTGTTCGCGCCCTTCTTCTTCGCCAGCATCGGCCTGCGGACCAATTTCGTCGCCAACTTCAATCTTCCCATCACCGCCACCGTCATCGGCGTCGCCTGCATCGGCAAACTTCTCGGCGCCGGCATGGGCGCACGCATCGGCGGAATGGATCGCCGCACCTCCTGGGGCGTGGGCCTCGCCATGAACGCGCGCGGCGCCATGGAAATGATTCTCGGCCTGCTCGCGCTGCAGCTCGGCCTGATTCGCGAAACCATGTTCGTTGCCCTGGTGATCATGGCCCTTTTCACTTCGCTCGTTTCCGCGCCCGCCATCAAATTCCTCATCGGCCGGCGCCGCACCATCACCCTGAAAGATACCGTCACCGCGAAACTCTTTTTCCCCGCCCTGAAATCGCAAACCAAGGAACAACTCCTGCAGGAAATGTGCATTTCCGCGGCCGACGCCGCCAGCAACTCTCCGGAAAGATTCCTTCGCCTGGTGCAGGAACGCGAGCGCGTCACCACCAGCGGCTGGGAGAACGGCCTCGCCGTTCCCCACGCGCGCGTCAACGGCTTGCTCGAACCTTTGGTTGTGGTGGGCAAGGTTGCGCAAGGAATTGACTTCGACGCGCGCGACGGAAAACCAGCCAGGCTGATCATTTTGATTCTTACCGGCGACAATCAATCCCAACACGATCTGCTGCTCGATGCCGGCGAACTATTCAGCCGCAAAGAAGCTATCGAGCAAGCCCTGCACGCCGAAACCTTCGTCGAATTGGTAGCCGCCCTCAACGCGCCCGTGCATTGATCGACGCGCCGGCGCCGCAGTCCTAACTCCTTGCAATGCGCGCGCTTACGCCTGGTCCATCCGCAATCCTTCTCCCGAAATTCCGCATCTAAATAAAACGTGGGGGCCAAAGAGAGGAAAGGCCATGAAGAAGTTTGTCCGTAGAGATTTTGCAGCATCTCTGTTGTGGACCGTGATTTTGGCGACGGGCTTTAGCCTGTCAGCTGCCAGCAGCTTCGCGTCCGCACCGGTGTCGAACCGCAATCCGTCGTCCGGCGCCAACCAGAATTCCGAAGCGTGGCTCGCCAATCAAGTCCGCCATCAGCTCGTGATGCTTCCCTGGTACTCAGTTTTCGACAATCTCGAATACTCCGTGCAGGGAAACAAAGTCATCCTCGCGGGCCAGGTTGTTCGTCCCGTATTGAAGGACGAGGCCGCGTCGGTCGTAAAACGCATCGAGGGCGTCGAGGAAGTGGACAACCAGATTGAAGTGCTTCCTGTTTCAAATTTCGATGACCAAATCCGACGCGCGGAACTGCGTGAAATCTATTCGTTCCCGTCCCTGCAGCGCTACGGCTTGGGCACGATTGCTGGAATTCACATTATCGTGCGTAATGGCCACGTGAGCCTGGAAGGCGTGGTGGACAATCAAACCGATAAGAATTTGGCCGGAATTCGCGCCAATAGCGTGCCGAACGTTTTTTCGGTCACCAACAACCTGCGAGTCCAAGGCGGAAGCTAACTCGTCAGCGGCAGTTTCTGTTTCTACTGGCATCGCTCGGGCCGTCGGCAACCCAGTCCCGCCGGCGGCCGCGCGCGACGCCAATTTTCCCGCGCAGCCCAAACCTCACACGCCGCCGTGGCAATGAATTCCAATCTCAAGGATTGGGAGTTGGCTCTGGTTCTCCCGCGTGATACGTCGTCCATGGCCCGGCATTCATGTCTATCAGCACCGCCGCTTGCCAGCGGTAGTCCGGATGCTCATCCAAAAACGGCTGCGATTTGAAATCCGTGCCGCAGGGATGCCCGATGCGCGCGACGAAGCTCATCTTCTCCGCCATGTGCGCGTCCATCACTTTGCCCTCCACCGCGCCGAACGGATTGTACGGCCTCGCCGCGTAACCCGGATCGCCCGGTGTGGCCGCATCGCCGTGCCCGCAAAGCGTTCGCCGGTTCGCGCCGGTCTGCTTCGTGTAGCTGTCATAATGATCGGCAAGAAATCCTTCCGCCAGCGTTGTGTCTATCTTCCCCAGGTTCGCGGCCATTAACTCGTCCCAACGAACGTGGCGCGCGTTCGCCGAAGCCGCCAGGTTTGTCACGTCGAATGTCGTCTCGTCTTTCAACACGTCCGGATCGCTCGCAAAATTCGATCCCACAAAATATCCATCCTTGGTGCGCCACACTTTCGAATGCTTCAGTCCCAACTCAAAGCGCGCGATCTCGTTCGTCTTGCGATCTGCCAGCAGCCAGTCGTTCGCGTACCCGCCGTTGTTTCCGTCCAGCATGATTTTCACGTACTGATCAATCGAACCCGCGTACTGCATCGCCTTGCGCGCGCGCACGAATTCCGCTTTGCCGCTCGGATCCCAGCCGTGGAAATCCGTGATGGTCGTCTCGGTAACCATCAGCCCGGCCGAATTAACCCCGAAATCGTCGTCGCTGACGATCACCCCTGGATAACCATCCATCAGCATGCGGTTTCCCGCCTGCGGCACGATGTCGAAAATTATTTTCCAGCGCGCGCCCTCCAGGTAGCTCGTCCAATTGTTGTGCGCCATCACAATCTGGTGATCCTTCGTGTAGCTTCCAGTCGCAACAAACGCGCTGCAGTGCCCTTCGTGTGTCGCCGCCGAGCCAACATTTGCATTTTTTCGGCTGTTCGCTCCGCCTGATTGCCCGATCGTTTGCCTGTTGTTCTGTCCGATCGTCTGCGCACTGGTCTGCTTGTCGAGCCACGGCACGTAGTAATCGGCCAGTTCCATGAACGCATTCAGCGCCACAATGTCGTAAAGGTCCAATTTCACTTGCCGCGCCCGCAGACCTTCCACAATCCCCTGCAGTTCCGCCTGATATTCCGGATCAATCTTCGGCCAAAGCATCTCGCGCGCCGCCCGTCGAAAAAAATCCCAGTCGCGTCCGCTGTTGTGCGTCATCTCCAAACTGGCCGCCGCAAACCCATCCGCAATCTCCGTCGCCAGCAAAAATCCATGCTGATACCCGACGTCGTGCGGCGACCCCTCTAGATGCACGTAAATCCACCCCGCGCGCTCAAACCGGTAAGCCTTCGCCAAAATCGGATTATCCGCTCCGCGCTGCACCGCACCCGCCGCGTGAACCTCGCCCAGCTTCAAAAATTGCCCCGCAAGCAAGCCAGAGCCAGCTCCGATCATCACCACAACCAGCAGAGCAAACGGCAAACGATTCCTCGATACATTCATCGGAAAGTTTCTCCTAAGCCAGGCCGGACCTCGACGCAGCGCAACCGCAGCCATGGTAAGAGCCACTACGTGTAACTGTCAACGCACGATAAAAATGCTGCAGTCGATTGCCCTCATCATCGGCCGTCGCGAACTTGTCCGCCCCTTCCAGCTCCGCAATGCGCAAATCCACCGGACCTGGCACAACGGACCGCCATTCCGCGCTCTGCGCAAAAAGTACAGGCCGCGGCTCAATTTCGTACAGCTCGTTCTGGTTCTGTACCATTTCTGTACCGGGTCGATCGTCTGGTACAGCTGTTTTCGCCTTCCCATCGTGCTAGGTTCAAACGGAAACTAGATTATGAAATCGTACACACAAACGAGCCGCGCGAACCGGCCCCGCAAGAGCCGGGATGGCCACAACAATTTCAAAGCCTTACGCCGACTCAAAGAAAACAGCTCAGCCCGGCGTGACCTCGAGCCGCAAATTACGTGTAACTACCCACGCCTAGGTACATTTCGAATCGACGCCCCGGCGATTCGAAATCGTCGCAACTCGCAGAAAACAAACAACGACCCTCCATTCTAATCAACTATTTTTCGCCGCGTTCGGCCGCTCGCGCGACCTCCGTTCCCGCTCGCCGATCGCCAGCCCCCAACCACTACGTCCCGACCGCGCAGTGTCAAATCACCGCCAGCCCGCCAACATTAACCTCGTTGACAGCGCGCCTTACCACCGTATAATCATGTGCTTAGCTTGGCGATACCCCAGCAATCCCAGGCCGCTTCAGCGCTATCGCGTTTCGGCGTTTTGCATCGTGGTTAGCCCCGGAGGAATGTACGCGGTGATCTGGCTTCATAATGCGGCGACGCAGGCGTTGTTCTCTGTGCTCACCTGGGCGCCACCCGCCGATAATCCCGTCTCCGACTATTGGCGCCGCAACACCGACGCGCAGCTGAATCCGTTTCGCGGCCTCTACCAGCTCAATACTTTCGATTTCGCGATCATGTTGCCGTACTTCTTCGTGATGACCATCCTGGCGATGTACGGTATTCATCGCTACGCCCTGGTTTACAACTATTACAAGAATCGCAAGCGCGTCGCCGGTCCGCCTCCGGAAATCAGGCAATGGCCGCGCGTCACCGTACAACTTCCCATTTACAATGAGCGCTACGTCATCGAGCGCCTCGTGGAAGCGATTGCTGCTTTCGATTATCCGCGCGAACTGCTCGATATTCAGGTGCTCGATGATTCCACCGACGAAACGCAAGAAGTCGCGCGCAACTGCGTCGAGCGCTACCAGGGTCTCGGCCTGCCCATCAGCTACATTCATCGCGACAATCGCGAAGGATTCAAGGCGGGCGCGTTGCAGGAAGGATTGAAGACCGCGCTGGGAGAATTTGTGGCCATCTTCGACGCGGATTTCATTCCGCCTGCCGATTTCCTGCGGCGCACCGTGCCGTATTTCTCGGATCCCAAGCTGGCCATGGCCCAGACGCGCTGGAGCTACATCAACCGCAATTATTCGGCGCTCACCGAAGTGGAAGCCATCCTGCTCGACGGGCATTTCATCATCGAACATTCCGCGCGCTTCCGCAGCGGCCTGTTTTTCAATTTCAACGGCACAGCGGGAATCTGGCGGCGCGCGGCGATTGAAGATGCGGGCGGCTGGCAGCACGACACGCTGACCGAAGACACCGATCTTTCTTATCGGGCGCAATTGCGGGGCTGGCATTTCGTGTATCTGCCGGAAATCGAATGTCCTTCCGAGCTGCCGGTGGAAATGAACGCGTTCAAATCGCAGCAAGCGCGCTGGGCCAAGGGTTTGATGCAGACGGCTAAGAAAATTCTGCCGCGTGTGATGCGCGCCGACGTTCCGGGCAGTGTGAAGGCTGAGGCGTTCTTCCATCTCACCGCGAATATCAGCTACCCGCTGATGGTTTTCATGTCCATCATTTTGCTACCGGCGATGATCGTGCGCTTCTATCAGGGCTGGTTTCAGGTGCTTGTGATTGACCTGCCGCTGTTTCTCGCGTCCACCTGCTCGATTTCGTCATTCTATCTGGCGGCCGAGCGCGCGCTGTATCCAAAAACCTGGAAACGCACATTTCTGTATCTGCCGTTCGTAATGGCCGTCGGCATCGGCCTTTCGGTGCGCAACGCGCTGGCGGTGGTCGAAGCGATCGTCGGCGTGAAATCGGATTTCGTGCGCACGCCAAAATATCGCGTGGAGGCAGGCGCGCAGGGCGACGGCGTGTGGGCCAAGAAAAAATATCACAAGAGCGCCGGCTGGATGCCCTTTGCCGAAGTTCTGCTGGGATTATATTTCGCCGCAGCCGTGGTCTACACGCTACAAAATGAAAATTACGCTACCGTGCCCTTCCTGCTGCTCTTCGTGTGGGGCTACCTCTACACCGGCCTGATGTCGCTCGCGCAAACTTACTTCGAGCGCCTCCGCTTCGGCGTAGAGTCCGGCGAAGTCCGCCCCGCCTCCACCGGCGCACCAGGATTTTAGCGCCGTAAAAATAAAAACGGCGGCCCTGCTGTGCGGGACCGCCGTTCTGCTTTCTGTCTGCAACTTTCTAAATCAAAACCTTGCTTTGTCTCCGGACGCAGCCGCGTTTTGCAACGCCGCGCTGCTCACCGATTTGGGGCCGGTATTACACCTGCGCTTGCAGGATTTCTCCTGGAAGCTGGCCGATGCGTGATTTGGTGTTGGACTGAAAACGTTCCAGCGCGCTTTTCACCGCGGGAGGCTGCTTCTCTCCCGGGTCGCCTTCCGCGCGCATGCGCTCCATCTTGATGCCGAGTGTGCGTTCCAGAGCCATCAGCTCGGAGCGCTGCTCGCGGCCAAAGAGTGTGGAAGCCACGCCGTGTCCGCCCGCGCGTCCCGTGCGTCCGACGCGGTGGATGAAGTTCTCGGCGATGTCTGGCAAGTCGTAGTTAATCACGTGCGCGATGTCTTGCACGTGAATCCCGCGCGATGCCAGGTCGGTAGCCACCAGGACGCGTATGCGACCCTGCTGGAATCCCGTTAAGGCTGCAGTGCGCTGCGATTGTGTGCGCCCACCGTGAATCGTGGCTGCGGCGAACCCGTCGCGGCTCAGCGTGATGGCCAGACGCTCCGCTCCGCGCTTGGTACGCGCGAAGATGAGGCAACGGCCGGTTTCCTTGGCGAGCAAACGATGCAGCAATGGCAGCTTGCGATCGCTTGCGACTTCGAAAGCCTGTACGCGGACATTTTCGGACGGCTTGAGCACGGATCCGAATGCAAGTCGCACCGGATTCCGCATGTAGTCCTTCACGAGATGCACGACGGAAGCTTCCAGCGTCGCCGAAAAGCACAGCGTCTGCCGTTCTTTCGGCAGCACCGATGCGATCCTGCGGATCGCGGGAAGGAATCCCATGTCCAGCATGCGATCGGCTTCGTCGAGAATCAGCACGCGCAGATCGCGGAAATGCACGAGCTTGCGCGAGAGGAAATCTTCCAATCGTCCGGGAGTCGCAACCACCAGCCGCGCGCCTTTGCGCAAGTTAGTGAGTTGCAGCCCTTCGGACAATCCGCCGACCACCAGCGCCGCGGGGCCGAGCTGCTTGCCGCGCAATGCGTTGTACTGTTCGACGACCTGCATGGCGAGTTCGCGCGTAGGTACGAGCGCGAGCGCCGCGATTCCCGGCGTCTTTTCCTGCAGCATGCGCTCCATTACTGGAATCAAGAACGCGAGCGTCTTGCCAGTGCCGGTCTGCGCGGTTGCCAGCACGTCTTTTCCCGCCAGAGCCTGCGGAATTGCCGCAGTTTGCACGGGCGTGGGAATCGAGAACTTGGCGAATGCCAGCCGCTCTTTCGTATAAGCGGAGATCGCCATTTGCGAAAATGTTTCTGTAATACTTTCCATCTGGATGTTGCCTTCTATCTGGCGGAAGCCGTCGCGGCGCGCACACACGTACTGCACACATCGGGTGCGGGCACAGCAAACTGGTCTTGCCAGTCTTTGTTTTAAATTACGCTGAAGACTTACGGAGAGAACTGAAGGGCGGGTAATCTCAGATCAACTGCTCACCAGAGGCCGCACAACACAACCGAGGTATTAAGCGCAAAAGGAGAATAGCACAGTTGGGGAGAAAGTGCACGGAAAAAGCGATAATTCGCAGTTATCTTCAGGCAAGCCTCTATGTAGTCAACAGCATAGCTTGCGCTGAACTTCGCCCAAAAACTCAGACTCCGACGTGAAATTTACGGATTCTATCCATATAGAGTGCGCGAGCAACAGCCACCGCACACTCCGAACCGCACAGACTCCGCAGCTTTTTGTTCCAGGTTATGACGAGGTAGAATGATGCGCGCCGAAAGAGCCAAATACATAGCGGTAACTGGCGCGCGCAAAATATCGCCACCATTGGTTGGGAGGGAACCTTGAACGTCGTCATACGCGGAAGTTGCAAGTCCAGTGCTTGGTTTTTAATACAACTCGCATCCGTACTTCTATTCACGACGATCGGCGCGTGTTTGCCCGCCACCGCGCAAAATTCCTCCTTCCATAACGCGCCGGCCACAGCAGAACAAATGAAAAACCCGTATGCAGGCAAACACGCGGCGGCTCAGGCCGGAGCTAATTTGTTCGCGCGACATTGTGCTGCCTGCCACGGACCCACAGGCGAAGGCACTGGCAACATCCCGGCACTGGTCAAGGGCCCGACGCAGAGCGCGGCGGACGGAGCAATTTTCTGGTTTATCACGCAAGGCGACCCAAACAATGGAATGCCGGCGTGGTCGAGTTTGAGCGAGAAAGAACGCTGGCAGACCATTACATATCTGAAAGCGCTGAGCGGGCCGAATCCACCGTTGCCGACAAAAAAAGCTGAGCCCGCGTCTGCCCGCAGCAGCGCGAACGCTGCACCACCTCCGAACGCTCCGTTTACGGACTATCGTTACGAGAAACCCGGCACTGTTCGCAAAATCACGGTCCAGGATTTGCCGCGGCCTTTCGCGACGAAATCTGCCGACAACGGTCCGAAAGTAGTGGCGCGCCCGAGCGACGCATGGCCGAAAACTCTTCCGGACTTCAGCGTGCAGCAATATGCGAGCGGGCTGAATAATCCGCGGCTGATTGTGACGGCGCCGAACGGCGATTTTTTTGTGGCGGAATCCAAGCCAGGAGATATAAAGGTTTTTCGCGGAATCACAGCGGACGGCAAGCCACAACAGACGGAAACTTTCGCGACAGGGCTGAAGCAACCGTACGGCATCGCGTTTTATCCTCCGGGACCTGATCCGCAGTGGGTGTACATCGGCAATTTCGATTCGATCGTGCGCTTTCCGTATCAGAACGGCGATTTGAATGCGCGCGGACCGAAACAACACATCGTGGACGTTCCCGGCAAACCTTCACACTGGACGCGATCCGTGCAGTTCACGCCGGACGGAAAGAAAATGATCGTCGCGGTGGGATCAGGCTCGAACGTGGACGATCCGGACACCACTCCCGCAGAAAAAAATCGCGCCGACATTCTGGAATTCAATCCGGATGGCAGCGAGCAGAGCATCTACGCATACGGCATACGCAATGCGGGCGGGGGCATCGCGTTCAGTCCCGACACCGGTGAACTGTGGTGCTCCGTCAACGAGCGCGACGGCCTCGGCGACAATCTGGTTCCGGACTACATCACCCACGTCCAGCGGGGCGGCTTTTATGGTTGGCCTTGGTGGTACATGGGCGGCCACCAGGATCCGCGGCATGAAGGAAAGCATCCGGAGCTGAAAGATAAAGTGATCACGCCGGATGTACTGTTGCAACCGCACAACGCTTCACTGGAAATCGCATTCTACGAAGGCAAACAATTCCCGGCGGAATATAAAGGCGATATTTTTGCTTCCGAGCACGGCTCATGGAACAAATCATTGCGCGCCGGCTACGAAGTGATTCGCGTGCCTCTGCACCAGACCGGCCACGCCAGTGGAGAGTACGAGGACTTCGTGACCGGATTCGTGCTGCCCGACGGAAACGTGTGGGGCCGTCCTGTGGGTATCACCGTAGCGCCGGATGGATCGCTATTAGTGACCGACGACGGGTCGAACTCCATCTGGCGGGTCGTTTACACCGGGAAATAATGCTGCGCGTGTGACGATGGTGATGAATGTGTCCGCTCGTCCCGAAAAACTTGGGACGGTTCAGCCACCCAATGGTTCGACTGAACTTATTTCGGTGAGCAACCGATTTCGCACAGGCAAATTCGCGGGATTCGATCCCCAGAATCACCTGTGGGTGAGCAATGGCCATCCGGCCGGGTTATCCTAGCTCACCTTGTCGGGACTGCGAACGATCGGATCTCTGAAGTTCTGCGCGCTACTTCTCATGGTGCTTCCATTCTGCCGCGCCTACGGGCAAGAAACCGTATTCAACGTGCCCAACGCCGACATCCTGGACGCGGGAAAGGTTTATGGTGAACTCGATGGCACCGTGCGCGTGGTGGGTCCATTGGCTACGTTTACACCGCGTGTAGTGATTGGCATCGGGCACCAAATCGAAGTGGGCGTGAACTTCGACGGACTGAGCGCGCCCACACTGGGGCTGCTGGAAATTGCTCCGACGGTGAAATGGCGCATCTGGAAGAGTGAAGCGTCGGGGTGGTCGTTCTACGTTGGGGATGATTTGTACTTTCCTGTGCGCCAGCGAACGTATGACGCGGGGAATTACGCTTACGCATCGTTCGCGAAGAAGTGGAAACACGGCACGCGCATTGGTCTTGGCGGATACGACTTCACGCGCTACGTGGTGGCGAACGCCAATCGCGCCGGCGGACAGTTTACCTTCGAACAGCGGGTGAACGATCGCTTGACGCTGGCCGCCGAGTGGTACACGGGGAAACAGGCGGTCGGGTACGTAGACGCCGGCGCTATGATAAAGCTCACCTCAAAAATGACGCTTTACACTGCTTATCAGGTCGGGAACTCGGGCGTGACGAGGGGCAATCACCAGTTTCTTTGGGAGATTGGCTACAATTTTAATTAGCCGACCAGCTTTCTTCGCCGCCTGCGCGCTGGGAGATTCGGCGATTCGGGTCGGGAACAGCGGGTTTGACCGAGTGTAGCGCGGGCCGCTATAATGCTTGTTTCGGCGGGGAGCAAAATGCCCGCTGCAGGAGTGCTCGGCTCGGATGCTGAGCATGTTCTAGACGCTCGATCCCCTGTGCGGCGGGCGAGTTACACCCCACACGAGCCCTGCGCGAGACACGACGCGAGACAAGGGCGGGGAATTCCACACCAGAATTCAGGAGCAGGAAATGATTAAGGCAACCCAGCTACGCCCGGGAATGATCATCAAACATGAGGGCGACCTGTGCGTCGTGTATAGCGTGGACCATCGCACGCCGGGGAATAAGCGCGGTTCGATGCAGACGAAGATGCGAAATTTGCGCAACGGAAACATGCTGGACTTCCGGTTCCGCGCGGAAGAAACGCTGGAAAAAGTGGTGGTGGACGAAATCCAGTTCGAGTATCTGTACAGCGATGGGGATACGCACCACTTCATGAACACCGAGAATTACGAACAGCTGGCGCTGCAGAACGATATCGTGGGCGACACGCGGGATTATTTGATTCCGAATCTGCCGGTGAAAATTGAGTATTACGATGACAAGCCGATTGGAGTGTTGTTGCCGGACACGGTGGATCTAACCGTGGTGGAGACGGAGCAGAGCATTCAGAAAGCCACGGCCAGCGCGGTGATGAAGCCGGCCAAACTGGAAACGGGATTGGTGGTGAACGTTCCGCCGTTTGTAGGGAATGGTGACAAGATCAAGGTGGACACTTCCGAGGCGCGGTACATTCAAAGGGTGCAGTAATCATGCAAAAGGAAAATACCCACCGCCAAGCGATTTTGCGTCACTGCGCATCTACAACGCAGCGAAAGCCGATGGTGCCGGAACGGTCGCGGCCGGGCGACATCAGCAGATATTTCTGGTGCTGATCGAGGCGGTAGGTTTGCGGGAAGTACCACACGGACCCGCGCGGCTGATAGGAAGCTCCACCACGCACGATAGCTGCACGAGTATGCTTGTCGCGAAATTCATCCGTCCATTGTGAGATGTTGCCTTCGAGATCGAGGACGCCGAACGGGCTGGCGCCGCTGGGATATGCGTCCACATTTGTTGGCGCGCGCATCACGCGACCGTGATCGGCCGGCGGCACGGCTTGCGCACTCCAGTCATTTCCCCATGGATACGTCCGACCATCGCTGGATTGCGCGGCGTATTGCCATTCCCAATCGTGGGGCAGGCGCTTGCCGGCCCATGCGGCGTAGGCGCGTGCGTCTTCGATGGAAACCCAGGTCACCGGTTTGTTGCTCCAGCCGTCGGGATAGGATCCGTTTTCCCAATCGCGCAAAAAATTGTGGTCGTCCGCCGGATGGTATTTCGCCGCGTCCAGAAATTGCT
Organism: uncultured Acidobacteriota bacterium; assembly: GCA_963790855.1. Lineage (GTDB taxonomy): Bacteria > Acidobacteriota > Terriglobia > Acidiferrales > UBA7541 > Palsa-295. The sequence continues at coordinate 210,156 of CAWBPZ010000007.1, read as the reverse complement.
TGAACTGCTGATTGGTGACGGGAGCGCGGTCCATATAAAAGCTCGGGATGCGCAGGCGCTTGCGATGAAAGCGCCGCGGGGCGTCCTCCCAGGGATATTGCACGTCCACTCCGGGATCGTTGCCGCCTTCAATTTCAATTCCTTGCACCGCGAAATCGTACTCCGCTTCGGGAATGCGTAACATGCCGGGCGGAGTGGCGGCAGGTGGCTTGGTTTGCGCGGAGGGAAAGATGGTCTGCGGCACGAATTTCCATTCACGCGAGTAAGCGGCGAGAGGCCCGGCGGAGCGCGCGGCCATGAACTTTAGAAGCTCTTGCAAGGCAGCGGTGGGGGCGGGTTTTTTCGCGGTGGCGAGGACAGCGCCGAAGCCCAGCGCGTCTATGGTAAATGCGAGCGTCGCTTCGGAGCCAGTCGCGCGCGGAACCAATTCGACTCCGTGCCATAGATCGAAGTAATGCATGCCAGCTTGAACCGGCACGCGCAGTTCTTCGCCGGTGACGTCATATTCATTGCGATTCACAATCGTCCAGAGCGTGGAATTCGCTGCGGGAAAAGTGCTGGCGAAGACGCCTGCTTGCAGCGTTGGCACATGCGGCTCCCATTCCGCGCTGGAAAGATTCTGCGGGAACCCGCGCTCGATTCTTGTGATGCGAAGGACGGTCTCTGCGTCGCGCGGGGTCATGCCGTACCAGAAGCCCCAGAGGTTTTCGAGCGTAGCGTAGCCTTCGCCATTGAAGAATGCGTGTTGCAGGCTGTCGGTCTTGTTGCGCGTGAAACGATCCGTGACGTTCACCGTGTGGCGCGGCTCAAGCCATTTTACTTTGCTGACCATCGGAACGAAGGGATAGGCGACGTCTTCCCAAGTCACCCAGTCGTTCCAACTGATATTACTCCACGCGAATGAATCGTCATGGATGGCGAATTGCGGTTCGAGTGCGAGAGGATGGCCGATCGCGTCGGATGTGGTGCGGAAATCCTTGGGCGGGCTTTCCAGCGTGTCGAAGTTAATTCCGTCGGCGCCGATTTCTTTCAGGAGCTGCGGAAATACCGTCGCAGGCGCGGCGCCTTCATCGCGCGTGCCAGTATCCCAGGCCAGAATTGGAAACATGACATGCACGCCGCGGCGATGAAACTGATCGACGACCTGGCGCAACGCGGGAATTCCGCCAGGCAGATCGCGCAGGAGGTCGAACTGATTGCGGTCGTCCACGCCCAGGTTTGGATAGACCGGCCAGATCAACACAGCGTCGATGGTGCCGATGCGGCGCTCGAGGTCGGCGAGAAAAGCGTCCACGGTGTATTCGCGTTTTTCGGGATCGTAAAAAGAGCGATCCCAGACGAGCAGTTGGCATTGGGAAACGACGTGTGGGGTCCAGGCGAGTTCGGGGCGTTGGTACAGCTTGGCATCGTCGTAATGGTATTCAGCCAGGCGATCTTTGCGCCATTGCTTGATGCCGGCGCGCCATTTTTCAGTTTGATCGGATGTTTGCGGTCCCGGAAGAAAAACCGCGTCGGGCGCGGCGGGGACGCCCAAATCCGGCGCGCCGGGAGGCAATACCAGCCCGTGGCGCGCCTTCCATTCATCGGAAAAAGCTGCGCAGGAAAATAAAATCGCCAGAAAAAGCACGGCCAACGATTGTCGTTGGGACTTGCGGGTCCATTTCATCGCTGGTTGTCCTGAAAATAAGCGCAGGATCGCGCTTCGCCTTGCAATTCGAGTGCGAAAGCCAGGAAACTCTATGCTGGCGTGCTGTTGAAGTCAATTTGCGTGCGATAAGGATCGCCGAAGCGATTTAGACGGCGACGGCGGATTTGGCGCCGAAGACGCGGAGGAAGATGGCGTCCACAGCGCGCAGTTGGCGATGCAGATCGAAGGCGTGCGCCAGCGCTTGCTGGTCGAGGAAATTGCGGATGTTGGGATCGGCAGCAACGCGGTCTTGAAAGCTGGTTTCGGATTCCCAGGCAGCCATGGCGTGAGACTGAACCCATTGGTAGGCGTCCTCGCGCGGAGCGCCATGCTCGACCAAGTCCTGCAGCAGCTGCCCGGAAAAAACCAAGCCTTGTGTCGCGTTCAGATTCCGCAACATGCGTTCGGGGAAAACTTTCATATGGGCGACGATTTCGGTGGTGCGTTGGAGCATGTAGTCCACCAAAATCGTCGAGTCAGGAAGAATGACGCGTTCGACGGAGCTGTGCGAAATATCGCGTTCGTGCCAGAGCGCGATATTTTCAAGGGCCGCCAGAGAATTCGCGCGCACCACGCGGGCCAGGCCGCAGATTTGTTCGCTCGAGACGGGGTTTCGCTTGTGTGGCATGGCGGAACTGCCGCGCTGCTCGCCGCCGAACGGCTCCTCTGCTTCGCGCACTTCGGTGCGTTGCAGGTGGCGAATTTCCTGCGCGATGCGTTCGAGTGATGCGGCGACGATGGCGAGCGTACTGAGATATTGGGCGTGGCGGTCGCGTTCAATTACCTGCGAAGTGATCGGCGCGGTGGCGAGGCCGAGGCGATGGCAGATTTTCTGTTCGATTTCGGGGCCGAGATGCGTGCAGGTGCCCACGGCGCCAGAAATTTTCCCGACGGCGATTTGTTGCGCGGCGACTTGAAAGCGCGCGAGGTCGCGGCGATTTTCGGCGTACCAGTTGGCAATTTTCAGGCCGAAAGTGATCGGCTCGGCGTGAACGCCGTGGGTGCGGCCGATTTCCGGCGTGTCTTTAAATTCCCAGGCGCGGCGCTCAAGGACCTGGCCGAGCGCTTCGATTTTTTTCTCGATGAGATGCGACGCTTCGCGGATGAGCAGGGCTTGCGCTGTGTCGACCACGTCATTGGAAGTGAGGCCGTAATGTAACCACCGCGCGGCTTCGGGATCGGCGACCGATTCCTGCACCGCAATGGTGAAGGCAATCACGTCATGACGAACTTTGGCCTCGATTTCGTTGATGCGCGCGACATCCAGGCGGGCGCGCTGGCGCAAGACGGCGGCAGCCTCGCGTGGCACGACGCCGGCTTCGGCTAGAGTTTCGGTCGTGGCCAACTCGACTTCCAGCCATTTCTGAAAGCGATTTTCTTCGCTCCAGACACGGCCCATTTCCGGGCGGGTGTAGCGTGCGATCAAATCCAGCTCCCTCGGCGGCTCTGCACGAGCGAAAAGTCCGGCGTGCGAAGCCCGCGACGAACTCCAGCAAACGGTGGGAAGAATTCCCTGTGTCATCATACCCGAATTTGCAGGGCGAGCGAACAGCCTGGTCGGGCTGTGCTTGGCAAGACAAACTGCTTCGTTTCAGAGCGTTGGCGGAAATTTGCGCACCGAACGACTTACTAGCTAGCAGGCCAATCTCAATCGGAGGAGCAAATCGATGAAAGTTAGACTTTCCTGGTTCAGCGTGAACGATTTCGAAGGTGCGAAGAAGTTTTACGGCAATGTGCTCGGTCTGAAGAAAACGTTCGAAGCGCAGCAGTGGGCGGAGTTCGCGGGAGCGGAAGGCGAAGAGAGCATTGGCGTGGCTGTCAATCCACATGCAGGAAAAGAGCCGGGAGCCACCATCGTGCTGCAAGTGGAGGACATCGAGCGTGAACACAAGCGACTGGAGACCGCGGGCGTGAAATTCGAGGGCAAGATCGAAGAAATCCCGGGCATCGTGAGACTGGCGACGTTTCGCGATCCATCGGGCAACCGGCTGCAGTTGGCTCAACCGCTGATGCAGTCGTAAGTTGTAGCGGCAGTGCAAGGAGCCGCGCCGGTTTGGCGTGTCGTTGTAAACTGGCGCGGCTCGATCATTTCTTAGGAGAGGAAAATGGCCGTACATCCGCTACCGGAAATTGCGCTGCAGGAAGAGACGCAGCTGGTGGAAAAAGCGCGGCAAGGAGACAGCCTGGCGTTTGGATCGCTCCTGGAACCGTGGCGCAAGCCGCTTTTCGGGTACATCTACCGGATGGTGATGTTGCGACAAGACGCTGAGGATTTGCTGCAGGACGTGCTGGTGCGCGTCCTGCAAGGAATACGAACGTATCGCGGTGAAGCGCGGTTCAAGAGCTGGCTCTTCGGGATTGCGACGCATGTTTGTCTGGACCATCTGCGGGCGAAAAAGCGCTGGCGCGTGGAGGCGCAACTGATCGGCGAGAAGGAAGCCACGGCTGATCCGCAGCAGGTCGAGGGGCTCACAGCGATTATGCAGCAGCCAGGATTCAGCTTCGAAATTCGCGAGCACATCGCATTCTGTTTTTCCTGCGTTGCGCGTACGCTGCCGCCAGAAGAACAGGCCGCGTTGATGCTGAAGGAAGTCCTGGGATTTACAGCACAAGAAGCAGCGGGGATCCTGGGGATTTCCGAGCCGGTGTTCCGCCACCGGCTTTCGGCAGGACGAGCAAAAATGATCGAGGATTACGACGGGCTTTGCGCGCTGATCAATAAAGAGGGCATGTGCTATCAGTGCAGCGCCTTACAGCAAATGGCCGGCGAAGGACATCGTGGCGCTAACCTGGTGCGGATCGAAGTGGCGCCGGGAGTGGCGATAAGCGCCGAGAACTTATTCGACGCACGGCTGGAAACGGTGCGTGAAGCGGACTTGGAGACGGGGCGAACGCGGATTGTACACGATTTGTTCTACAGCAGCTTGGCGGCGCGCGAGGAATCTCGCTGAGAGAGGGAACTGCGAAGATTATAGTTCGAAGGGGCCGAGGGGAATCCGCTGCGAGGCGACGTGCAGCGTGCCGCGGAAGGCGAATTCGCCGGGGCGGCGGCCCAGGGCTTCTTCGGCACAGATGCGGGCGAGATCAGGGGTGTTGTTCTGCTCGGAAACGTGCGCGAGGACCAGATGGCGCGCACGCCCATCGAACACTTCGGAATCAGCGAGAAATTCGCTGACGATGGAATTGGAAAGATGGCCAGTGCGGCTCATTACGCGCTGCTTGATGTACCAGGGGTAAGGACCAACCTTGAGCATTTCCAAATCGTGATTGGATTCGAGGATCAGGAAATCGGCTTCACGCAGATGATGCTTCACGAGTTCGGGCATGTAGCCAAGGTCGGTGACGATGGCGACTTTTTTTCCGTTGGCGCAGAAGGCGTAGCCGACGGGATCGGCAGCGTCGTGGGGAATGGTGAATGCGGTGATTTCGATGTCGCCGATTGCGAATTTAATTCCGGGGCGAATGTATTCCACGCGCTCGATTTTGGTTTTCGGGCCGTCGCCATACATTTTCTGAATTTCGCGATGGGTGGGGGCGGTGAGGTAGGCGGGACACTTCCACTCCCGGGACATTTGCGCGAGGCCATTGGAGTGATCACTGTGCTCGTGGGTGACGAGGATGCCGTCCACCTTTTCGGGACGCGCGCGGCCGAGGGCTTCGAAGCGGCGCAACATTTCTTTTTTGCCGAGGCCGGCGTCAATCAGGAGAGTGGTGCACCCCGACTCAAGCAACGTGGAGTTGCCCGTGCTGCCCGACGCCAGAATGGATACGCGAAACGAGATACGCTTCCCCCGCGGATCGCATCAACAACCGCAAATGGTTGCGCGCGACACCGCAATGGGATGATGGCAAAGTGCTGCGCTGGCGTCAATACGAACTCGCGCAAGCTTCACTAGCCCAGGCGATTATTCGAGTGCAAAGATGGCGCGAACGTACCCGGATTTCTCGATTTTTTGCGGCAGCAGCTGGGTGTCGGGTCTGGCGTCGCGATTCTTCCTGGCCCAGAAACTCTCCGCGAAGGCACCGCCTCCGACTCCGTATGAAGAAAACTGCGCAGGTCTTGCTTCATTGCTGGCATAGAGCAGCGCGCCGGTCTTTGCGCCGAATGATTTAGCCATTTGGTCGGCGATTGTGCGCGCTTTTTCGAGCGCGGACGCATAAGCCTGCGTTTCCGCGGCATCTGGATCGGTCAATTCCCACTGCGGAGCGCCGATGTAATTCGCGCCCGCATCCACTGCGATGTCGAGAAGTTTTTCCGCAACATCGGTCTTTTGCGTAATTTTCCAGGACTGGTCAATTTCGAATTGCATCTGCGCACGATCCTCCGCCGGCAACTCCCTGAGTTCGTTTCCGGAAATGAGGCGTGAACGAAGCGCGTTTGTCGCAATCTCTCTTTCGGAGAGACCGGCGCCCTTCCAAGCCTTTAAGATCTGCGCGGCGATTTTCGCATTTTCCGCGAAGGCTGCGTCGTGCGTTGGCCCGTAATTGCGATAGCCGGCGATGATGGTCACGCGGTCCGCCGTGACTTGGATCGAACTGGCCGCGGCAATTTCGATCGTGCGATTTTGCTGATTCACTTGGACGGTTTGCGCTGACGCACTCGCAAAACAGCCGATTGCCAGGATGGCCAATGCCGGAAGCAAATTCTTGTTCATACGCGCTCCTCCTCGATGTCCGCACGCCTAAGCGCGGCGAAAATCACTGCGGCGCTATCTTAGAAGCGCGATTTGGATGGGAGGCTGCATCGAAACCCGGCAAGAATTAGATGGTGAGCTGATCTTGGCTGAGTTCGAAGCCGTTGAGGTTGCCTACGACAGAGGCGGCCATGCGGCCGGGCTGGAAGAATTCGCGGGCGAGTTGCTGGACGTCTTCTACCGTGACGCTTTCCAGGAGTGCGATCAGATCCTGCGCCGTGAAATGGCGTTTGAAGTACATGTGATAGCGCGCGAGGCTGTTCATACGCTGGCCACTGCCTTCGAGCGCGAGCAGCGTGGCGCCCTTCAGATGGTCTTTTGCGCGGCGCAGTTCCGGAGCGCTGAGCGGTTCATCGCGTAAGCGGCGGAATTCATCGAGGACGGAACGGACCAGCTGCGATGCCGTGTCCAGCGAGGTGCCAGCGTAGACGGAAAGCGCTCCAGCATCACGGTAGGAATTGAGTTCGCTGAAAATTGCATAGGCGAGGCCCTGGCGCTCGCGAATGTTCTGGAAGAGGCGCGAAGACATTCCGCCGCCGAGAACGTTGTTGAGCACGGCGACAGCGAAGCGGCGGCGATCGGTCATGGGCAGCGCGGGAACGCCCATGCAGATGTGAACTTGCTCGAGCTCGTGTTTGGTGCGCAGGGTGACGTGCGAGGCGGGCTGCGGCGTGGCTTCGGCGGAGTCTTCAGCGGCTGAAGTGCCTTTGGCGAAGCGTTCGGAAACCAAATCCACCAGCTGCGCGTGAGTGAGATGGCCGGCGGCGGTGATGACCATATTATTGGGCGCGTAGCGTTGCTTGAACCAGGTGCGCAGCGTATCGCGCGTGAAAGCGGAAACGGTTTCGGGAGTGCCCAGAATTGGTTTGCCGAGCGCATGCGGCGACCAGAAATTTTGAGTGAACAGTTCGTGGACCAGGTCTTCGGGATTGTCCTGGGTCATGCGAATTTCTTCCAGGATGACGGATTTTTCGCGGTCAATTTCGTCGTCGGCAAATTTCGGATCGAGAACCATGTCCGCCAGGACGTCGAAAGCTTTGGGCAGATGTTCATCGAGGACGCGAGTGTTGAAGCAAACCATCTCCTTGGAGGTGAAGGCGTCGAGCATTCCGCCGACACTGTCCACTTCGCGCGCGATATCTTCGGCGGTGCGCCGCGTGGTGCCTTTGAAAACCATGTGCTCGATAAAATGCGATATGCCGTTCAGGCCGGGAGGTTCGCAGCGCGAGCCCGTGCGCAGCCATATGCCCACGGAAACGGAGTGCACGTGCTCCATCGGCTCGGTGATGACGACGAGCCCGTTCGGAAGGGTCGCCGTATGGACCTTATGATTTGTGTCAGGCATGTTGTTGTCTGATTCCATTGTGGCATGGTGGGCACATAAATGTCATGGAGGCGACGATTGTTTTATTGCGCATTGTGAACATCGCGGCGGCGTGCTTTTCGGCGAAAGACGTGGCGCGTGCGCTGTGAGCCAGACGTCGGCGCGCGAGCTAGGTCAGTTTTTCGTCCGGCAAAAGCTTGCCGTATTCGCTGGAATAGTGCAGCGGGACATCGGCATACGCGCCTTTATCGATGGAATACACTTCGCAAGAATCATAAGGGTAAGAATAAATGTGCACGCTGGTGGCGGGCTGATTGTACTCCTGCAAATTCTGCACCTGGTGCACAGGCTCTTCGGGACGCACCACGGCGGGATGCGCCGGATCCATGATGTAGGAATCGGAAGGGACCAGCTTACAGCTGCCGTGGGAGGCGTCGCGATTTTCCACGCGGAAATTCTGAACGCGCAGGCGGCCGATGGGCGTGACCATCCAGCAATTCTGGCCGCGATGATTATGAATGCGGCTGACCTGGCCGATATTCCAACAGATGGCGAGCACTTCGAAGAGTTCGCATTTGTGAATCAGGTTACGGGTGTAATGGCTATTGGCGTAGAAAATGTAGGGGGCCAGAGTTTCCGGCTGGATGGCTTTGCGTTCGGTAAATTCCAGGACGCGGGGAATGGTGAAATCTTTTTCAGAAATGGCGCCGAGTTGCTTCACCCATTCATCAATGGTGACCAGTTCCATCGGCTTCTTATTATCCGCTGGCGTCGCGGTACTCATGGGCGCGCCTCCTAGTTGGTGTGGGTGTGAATCTCAAACGTTTTATTATATCGCTGCGCGGGCGGGGAGGCCGGGGAAAATCAGCGCGTGGCTGCGTGTTATCATGATCCTAAGATGGCTGCGAAGGCTACGCAATTTCCGGTAAATCTGCTGGGCCAATCGGCGGAAGAGCTGCGCGTGCTCATGCAAGCGCTGGGTGAGCCGGCCTATCGCGGGGCGCAGATTTACCGGGCGCTTTACGCGGAGCGGCGATTCGATGTGGCGAATATGAGTAATTTGCCGCTGGCGCTGCGCGAACGACTGGCGCGGGAGGCTGTGATTGCGCTGCCGCGGATCGTGCGACGGTACGGGTCAAGTGACGGCACGGTGCGTTACGTGCTGGCGTTGCCGGCGGCGTCAGCGCAATTGGACGGCGCGGCAAAGAACGTGAAGCCCGCGACGGTCGAGACGGTGTTCATGCCGGAAGAAAATCGGCAGACGATTTGCATTTCGACGCAGGCGGGTTGCGCGGTGGATTGCCATTTTTGCCTGACGGCGACGCTGGGGCTGATTCGCAATTTATCAGCGGGGGAAATTGTCGGGCAAGTGCTGATTGCGCTGGAGGAAAATCGCGCGAGCCTGAAGCCGCAAACGAATGTGGTGCTGATGGGACAGGGCGAACCCTTACTGAATTACGAGCCGGTGATGGCGGCGTTGCGCATTTTGCTCGATCCGAGTGGCCTGGCGATCACGGCGAAGCACACGACACTTTCCACCAGCGGAATCATTCCGGGGATTGAGCGGCTGGGTGGCGAAAAAGTTAGGCCGAAGCTGGCGATTTCGCTGAATGCTTCGTCGAACGAGCAGCGCGACAAGATCATGCCGATCAATCGCAAGTATCCGATTGAGGATTTGCTGGAGGCGTGCGCGCGGTATCCGCTGCGACCGTGGGAACACTTGACGTTTGAATACGTGCTGCTCGGCGGTTTCAACGATGCGCCGGAAGATGCGCGGCGCGTGGCAAAATTGCTAGGGAATTTGCGCGCGAAAGTGAATTTGATTCCGTGGAATCCAGGCGAATTGCCTTATGAGAAGCCTGAGGCGGGACGGATTGAAGAATTTCGAGACATTCTGGAAGACCGAGGCGCGCGCGCGTTTGTGCGTTACTCGCGCGGGCAGGATGTGATGGCTGCTTGCGGGCAGCTGGCGCTGCTGGAATCATCCGCGCTGGCGGCACCCTTACAACAGATTTCTCCCGCGCGGTAATCACCCAGGAACATCGAGCTGGTCTTAATTCATTGGCGGATGCCGATCGCTGCGATCATGCGGCCGGTGGTCTTTTCGCGGCGGTAACTGAAGAAAAGATCGCTGCGACATGCGGTGCAGAAGCCGGATGAGGAGATATTTTTAGCTGCGATCCCCGCACCGGTGAGAATCGCGCGATTCGCGGCGATCAAATCGAGATGAGCGCGCGGAGCGGGCGGCGCGTGTCCCGGTGGACGCATGGTGAGCCAGGGCAGCCAGTTGCGATCGTTGTCGCCATTTTCCAGCGCGTCAACGGGGCCTGCGAACCATTCGCAGGCGTTTGCAAACTTTGCGCTGAATTCCTTCACCACTTCATGGCCGACTTCGTAGCAGCATCCGCCGATGCCCGAGCCGAGCGCGGCGATCACGTCTTGCGGTCGCGTGCCGAATTCCATTTGCATGCGGCCTAGAGTTTTTTCGGCAATGCGTTGGGCGGTGCCGCGCCAGCCAGAATGGATTGCGGCGACGGCGTGCTGTCTGGTGTCGGCTAGCAAGATGGGAATACAGTCGGCGGTTTGGATGGTCAGGAGGACGCCGGGCTCGCGGGTGATGAGGGCGTCGCCTTGCAGCGCTTGATCGCCGTTCGGGGCTGGCACGGGGCCGATCACGTGCGCGATATCGGAATGAATTTGGCGCAGGGCAACTACGCGCATTTTGCTGGCGCCGAGCGCTGCAAGGAACTTCGCGCGATTTTGCAGCACGCGATCGCGTGAATCCCAGTCGGTGAATCCGAGATTCAGGACTTTTTCCGGGGCATGATCATTCCTTGTGCTTGAGCCGTTGCGATGCGCGGCCAGTTCGCTTGAGCCGCCCGGACGCGTGCTGAAACCATGAACAAGCCACTCGAGGAGGGCGAGCGACGGCGACTCCAGGATCTGCACCCCGCCGCTTCGGCGGAGCTTCCACTGCGCAGCAGGCTCCGAAGTCTTCGCGCTAGCTTTTCGCTGCGGCTTTTTTTTCTTGGCAAGACCAGTGGGCATATTTGTTTGTTCAGACCTAACGCCCAATCGCGGCGCGCATTCATTATAGGTATAATCTCGCTGCGCTGCAGAATTTGCATTTTCCCGCGCGATTCGGAAACGAGGCGCAATTGATCGTCGGCCTGGGATTGGACATCGCGGAGATTGACCGGATCGAAGCGGCGCTAACGCGGCACGGCGCGCCCATTCTGGAGCGTCTGTACACGCCGGCTGAGGTCGCTTACTGCGAAAGTTTCCGGGGGAAATTCGAGCGCTATGCGGGACGATTTGCCGCGAAAGAAGCGGCAATGAAGGCTCTGGGAACGGGCTGGCGGTTCGGTGTGCGCTGGCGGGATATAGAAGTTGTGCGCGAACCGACCGGCAAACCTTCGTTGCGGCTGCACGGCGTGGCGCGCGAAGTTGCCGAGCGGATGGGGGTGAAAAACATTTCGCTCACGATCACGCACAGCGGAAACCTTGCGCTAGCCGAGGTTATCTTCGAGAGCTGAGCGCTTCTTCGCGGCCCGCCGCTTCTTGCGCGGAGGTGATGCGCGCTTCGCGCCAGATGTTCGCCGGGTGGCGTCCTTCCACACGCACTTTCAAATAATTGCCAGTGAGACCCTCGGTCCATGTGTCGCCACCGCGTGCCAGCGTGAGGGCGCGCACCTTTCGTCCTGCGTGAAGTTCACGAAAGTCTGCGGCCTTTTGGTGCCCGAGAGCCCGCAACGCACGGGCGCGGTCGCGAGTGACTGCAGCCGAAACTGGCGCGCCAAGATCCGCTGCTTTCGTACCCGGGCGCGCGGAAAACGAAAACACGTGCAAATAAGTGAATGGCAGACGCGCGATGAAATCATAAGTGCCGGCGAAATCTTCATCGGTTTCGCCGGGGAATCCGGCAATTACGTCCGCGCCGATCGCGGCGTCGGGGAGCGCGCGGCGGATTAGCTGGATGCGTTCGGCGTAATGCGCGGCGCGATACCAGCGATGCATGACGCGGAGGATGCGGTCTGATCCGGACTGCAGCGGAACGTGAAAATGCGGAGCGATACGCGGCGAGCCAGCCACGAGCGCGACGAAATCTTCGGTGACGTCTTGCGGTTCGATCGAACTGAAGCGCAGTTGCTCCAGCTCCGTTTCGTTCAGAATGCGACGCACTAAATCGGCGAGCTCCACGCGCGGAGTCAGATCGCGTCCGTACGAACCGAGATTGATTCCGCTGAGAACGATTTCTTTCGCGCCTGCGGCCACGAGATTTCGCGTTTCTTGCAACACTTCAGCTGGCGGAAGGCTGCGGCTGCGTCCGCGAACGAACGGGATGACGCAATAGGAGCAGCGATTGTTGCAACCGTCCTGGATTTTCAGGATGGGCCTGGTGCGATCGGCCGGGATGCCCTCGAGCGGACCGGCCTGCATGGATGTCTGCTCGAAGATGTCTCCTGTGAGGATTTTGGCGGGGCCACGTGCGAGCGACATGGATTCGGTGTCGATGGTCGCCACAGGAACGAAATCTCGCGCGGGAGAGGGGTGCAACGATTCGCTGGAGGAATATGGAAATGAGCCGGTGGCGGGCGCCGCGTCTGCGTCTGACGCAAACAATTCTCGCAGCAGTCGCGGAATCTCTGTCTGATGGGAATTTCCCACGACCCAGGAAACGCCGGGAAGCTGGGCGAGGTCTTCTGGCGCACGCTGAGCATAACAACCAGTGACCAGGATGCGCGCGGCGGGATTCGCGCGATGAATTTTGCGCACGGCATCGCGCGCTTGCGAATCGGCAGCGGATGTTACGGTGCAGGTGTTGAGCACCACCACGTCAGCGGAGGTGTGCTGCTCAAGCAGAGTCCATCCGACGCTGCGCAGAGCACGACGCATCGCCGTAGCGTCTGCCTCGGTGGCGCGACAACCAAAATTTTCCAGCGAGAATGTAGCCATGAGTTGCGCGCACGCTCCACGCACGGAGGCTGCGGGAAGATGATTATAGCAGCGTAACTACGTGGGAGTCTAAACCAGCACAGTGGAGGGCGGGCGCAAAGAATTGCTAAATTACACCCCGGCGCCGCGGCGTTGGTAGCAGAGCAGGATCAGGTCGGCGCGGCGGCGGACGCCGAACTTCGCGAGCAAGTTTGAAACGTGGAATTTCACGGTGCGTTCGGAAATGTGCAGGCGGTCCGCGACTTCTTTATTGGCCAAATTCTCCAGCAGGCCGGCGAGAACTTCCTGTTCACGGCGGCTTAATTCGGCCGGGGAATCGCCGCGCAAACGGCGCCCTTGCGTGGTGCTCAAAATCGAGTCTACGAAACGGGAGAGGACTTCGCGCGGCACCCAGAAACCACCGGAAGCGACCAGCGGAAGCGCGCGAGGAAGCTGCTCGCGGGCTTCTTTGTAATTGAGAATCCCTTTCACGCCCTGACGCAGCAGGGTGTAGCTGTCGGATTCCTTCAAATTGTCGCCCACTACCAGCAGGCGAGCGGCCGCATTGTGATCCAGGATATTGCCCAGCAACGCACCCGTGGCTTGCCGCGCTGCGTGCGCGTCGATCACATAAACAGAAGCGCGCGGCACTTCCAGGTTGCGCAAATCCGGCGCGAGCATGGAATCGAGCTGCCGGATCACCAGCTGGAAACTGGATTCCTCGAGCAAACGGCGGAATTCCTCCAGCACCATGGGGTGCGGGGAAAGAATGCAGACCTTTAGTAGTTTGGAGTTTGCGGTCGCCTTAACCATCGTAACTAAGGCTAGCGGAATTGGCGCGCAGGGGCAAGAAAGATGGAGGGGCCGATTTCATACCAGACACGGGTGCGCGCGGGCTGAATTTTGGCTTGTTTCAGGTGGAGGATGCGGCGGTCGCGGTTCGAGTCCGGGAAGCCTATCACGCCAAACTCGTTAGCTCGCTGGATTTAGCCGGCGGCGACGCAACCCGGCATTTTTACGAGGGTTCGGAGAGTTCGCCTTCGGACGGGTCCATCCTGCGCGCGGGCCGCTTGGCCGGGAGGCCAGCCTGGCGGACTTTGTAGAGGAGCGCGCGGTAACTGATTTTCAGGACCTCGGCGGTTCTGCGGCGGTTCCAGTGATTGGCCTGCAGAACTTTCAAGATGACGTCGTGCTCCATGCGGCGAGTAACTTGCTGCGCGATGCTCTTGAGAGGAATGTTCCCTTCTTCGTTCATCTCGTAGGAGATGTGCAGCGGTTTCTTTTCAGCGCAGGGATCGCGGTCGGTGTGGAAAGCTTCCTCCGAGCCGAGGATTACGTAGCGCGCCATGCAATTTTCGAGCTCGCGAATATTGCCCGGCCATTCGCGCTGCTGCAGCAGCTGCAATACCTCGCGGGAGACGGGCGCGGCTTCGCGCTGGAAACGGCGGTTGAATAGCTGCCGCAGATAATCAACGAGGTAAGGAATGTCGTCGCGGCGGTTGCGCAGCGAAGGCAGCGTGATAGTGATTACATTGATGCGGTAAAAAAGATCAGCGCGAAAGCCCCCGCGGGCGATTTCCTGATGGAGCAAGCGGTTGGTCGCGCAGATGACGCGCGCATCCATGCGCCTTTCTTCGTGATCACCGATGCGCGTGAAATGACCGTCCTGCAGGATGTGCAGCAATTTTGCCTGCAGGCTGGAATCGATTTCGGCGATTTCGTCGAGGAAGAGCGTTCCGCCCTGCGCCAGTTCCATGCGACCAGGCTTTGCGGCGTGCGCGCCGGTGAATGCGCCCTTCTGAAATCCGAAGAGCTCGCTCTCGATCAGTGTGGCCGGAATCGCCGGACAATTCACTTTGACGAAGGGACCCTGACTCCAAGGGGAGCGTTCATGGATAAAGCGCGCCAGAACTTCCTTTCCGGTGCCGCTTTCACCCAGGACGAGGATGGGAACATTGAGGCCAGCGGCGCGTTCGACGCGTTGCCGCACGGCTTGCATGGCCTCCGACGGGCCAAAATAGATGTGGGCGGGGGGTAGTTCGACGGTTTGGGTAAGCGGTGCGAGCCTTGCTTCAGCGGCGGATGCCATTAGTGTCCCGTGAGCTTGAGTAGGGCTGATGCCGCGCCCCCAACAAGAATATTGCACACTGACCGCCAAACGTGTGAAAAGCGGTGGTACGCCGGGCTCACACACCGGGAAGTGCGAATTTCTGTAATTGATTGTTTCTTAGGAAGATAGCTCGGTTGTTCGGACCCGACGCCCTAGTACCAAACGACGAAGTAACAACGGAAAATAGTACTGTCGTCAGAAAATGCTAGGCACTTTCGGGAAGAGCGCTTCCCAGCTGGCCCGACTGGCGATTCGGCGGGATTCCCAAAATGGGCAGGCGCCGGCGCGGGTCGAGCGGCCACCAGGCGACCAGGCGAGGAACTCGGCCGGGATGTTTACGCCTCAGCGTTGCGGAAAGATCAGGGCCTCGAGCATGTCCGCGCGCGCTTTCTGGTCGGAGGCAAAGAGCTGCAGCAGGTCGGTGACGGAAATCATGCCGCGAAAACCCTTGGCATGGTCCAGAACCACCAGGTGATAGATACCGTGCTGTTCCATCAGGCGCAGACAATCCTCGAGCGCGGTATCGGGGGTGGTGCTCACCAACTGCCGGGTCATAATTTCGGAAACGCGCATCCAGGCGGGACACTTGTTTTCGGCCGCGACTTTATCAGAGACATCGCTTTGCGATACGACTCCCAACAGCACGCCGTGTTGATCGCACACGCCCACGGCGCGCACTTGTTTGTCGCGCAGGTAGCGAGCCGCATCATGAACGGTGGTGTCTTCGGCGACGAAATAGACATCGCGGCGGGAAGCAATCAAGTCCGCAACTCTCATAGAAACCTCCTAGAGGCTGGACTGGAGCGGATGGTAGGGCGATTCAGACGGAGAATGCAACCAAAATTAGTGGCCTGCGGGAGAACGGAGTGAAATGCCGGGGTGCGCGCCACGGCGGTGCGCACCCGGATAAGCGATTCTAGATCGGTGACAAAAACCATGGCGAACAAAACCAGACCGACAGCATTGCTGGCGCGGCAGAGAAAAATCTTAAATCGGCGAAGCTTCTCCGCGAATGATGTCGTAGCGTTCGATGACGGCCGCTACACCAATCGTTTCACGCGCGTCGTCGTCCTGCTTGTCCACGCGAACCACACGTCCGTGAGCGCGCACGAAGACTTCTGTACCGCGTGTAATTTCCGCCGGCAAAGTGAGCGTGAAATCAACTTCGGTGCCGGGAGCGAGATCCTTCTGCATCATAAAGTAAACGCCGCGCGTCGAGATATCGCGTGTCTGACCGTTGTGTGTGCCCGGCTCTCGATTGATCGGCAGGCGAACGTTTACCGGTAGCGACAAGTCGTACCGGCGTGCCATGCGACGCTCCGTCATCCCCACTGATCCTCCATGCCAAGATTGAAGTGCAACACTTCCCCGTATCTGGAAGCAGCAATCGCTCTTCCAAAGGCAACGGACTCTTCAAAGGGAAGCCGCGCGCGTGTGGCTAAGCGACCCTCCGCACTCTCGACAACAGTACATCCAACGGCAATTGGCAAACCCTTTGAAAACAGCGACAAGCGTTGATATGAGTTTCGGATCGGGAGGTCTAAAAGCGCTCCCGCCATCAGGAGCATCGCCCATGCCCCATTTCGGAGCGAATACTAGACCATGCGGAGGGTAGAAGGGTAGTGCTATTTCGCTGAATGTGCTCTAGATATGCAACTCTTTGCAACAGTCGTGGGACTAGTACGTTTGGGTACCGCGTGTCGTATTTTGAGACAGGAAGCGTGGAAAAACGACTGCCGGGCGTCGCCAATTTCCAGCGCGCGACCGGCAGCAGTTTATTTATTTCATCAATTCACATTCGTGGAATCACGACCCACGGATGGCTGGAGCGGATTCTTTCGTTACGGCGTCTTTTGCTTCCAATTCTTTCGCGGCTGCTTCCTTCGCGGCTGCTTCACGCGCCGCTTTGGCCGCCGCCGAACGCGCGCCACGGCCGGAATCAAGATTGAATTGCCGCATCTTGTAGAGTAGCGCTTTATAGCTGATGCCCAGCATCTTCGCGGCATCTTTACGGCACCAATTCGTTTTTTCCAGCGCGTCGGCGATGGCTTCCATCTCCGCTTCGTCTTTCAACCCGCGGACCAGAGCTTTTAGCCCTTGTTCCTTCGGCGGGGGAGCTTCTTCGCGCGGAGCGGTGCGATGCTGTTGTCCCGTCATTTCCAGAAGTTCGCGGAAGCTGCCTTCGTCGTCTTCCAGAATCACGTAGCGCTTCACGAAGTTTTCGAGTTCGCGCAAATTGCCGGGCCACGGGTAACGCAGCGCGGCTTCGAGCAAATGCTTGGAAGGATCAGGAGCTGGTTTCGCATACTTCTCGCTGTACTTCGCCAGAAAATGGCGGAAGAGTAGCGGAATTTCGGTGGTGCGTTCGCGCAGCGGCGGAATGTGGATAGAGAGCACGTTCAAGCGGTAGTAGAGGTCTTCGCGGAAACGGCCGCTGCGCATGGCGTCCTTCACGTCCACGTTGGTGGCCGCGAGAACACGCACGTCCACATTGACAACGGCACGGGCGCCGAGGCGAGAGAACTGGCCGTCTTGCAGAACGTGCAGAAGTTTCGCCTGGAGGTGCGGGCTCATTTCCGCGATTTCATCGAGGAAAATTGTGCCTTTGTTCGCCAGTTCGAATTTGCCGGGCTTGGCGCGGACTGCTCCGGTGAAGGCGCCTTGTTCGTAGCCGAAGAGTTCGGATTCCAGCAACTCACCCGGCAAAGCGGCGCAATTTACTTTAATGAAAGGCTGCACACGGCGCGTGGAACGAAGATGAATCATGCGCGCGATGACTTCCTTGCCGACGCCGCTTTCACCGCTGATGAAAACGGGAACGTCCACGGGAGCGATCTGCAGAACTTGCTGGCGGATCTTCAGCATTTGTGGACTGGCCGCGAGGAAAGACAGATCTTCGGTGAGCGCCTCGCAATATTCGCGGAGAGATTTATTTTCCGAACGCAGTTCCTTCTTCTGGCGGCACTTCAGGAATGCGGCATCCAGTTCCGGCTTTTCAAATGGCTTGGTTAGATAATCGAGGGCGCCGATGCGAATGGCTTCGACCACGGTGGTAACTTCGTTCGAGCAGGAGAGCATGATCACGTTGAGTGTGCGGTCGATCTGCATCAACTGGCGCAGCGTCTCTAGGCCATCCATCTCCGGCATCAGCACGTCCAGGACAATATAGTCGGGACGCTCGCCGGTGCCGATGCGCTCGAGCGCTTCTTTACCGCTCGAAACAGCCTCGACGCCGTATCCGTCCACTTCCAGGAGCGTTTGCAGATACTTGCGAATACTGGGTTCGTCATCAACGACGAGAATATTTTCTTTGTCAGCCATCGTTTTTCCTAAGGAGCCGAAAAGTGCGGTTCCGATTCATCCACTATCTTATTCTGCGTTCGTCGGAAGAAGAAAGGAGAAAGAGCTTCCGTGTCCAACCACGCTATCCACCCAAACTTTGCCGCGATGCGCCTGAATCAGGCGCTTGGTGATGGCCAGACCCAGGCCCATCCCCGAAGATGAGGGGTCAACGCGGACAAACTCTTCGAAAATTTCCTGGTGAAACTCAGCTGCAATCCCGCTCCCGGTGTCTGACACGGAGACCAGCACGCTGTTCGGTTTATTGCGGCGGCCGCGGCGGCGGTCAGAGGAAGGTGCCGCTTCCGAGATGCGCCGTTCCCAGAAATGCGGTTCCGCGATCAAGCTTACGCAGCCTTGCGCGGGAGTGTGCTTCAGCGCGTTGTCCAGAAAATTTGCCACGCACTGCTGCACTTTCTGGTAATCGAACTTGAAGGGCCCCAGCTCGGGATGAATTTGGATATCGAGACGAACCTTCGCGCGTTGGAACGCATCTTGCCAGCGGCAGGTAAGATCCTTGACGCAGTCGCGCAGATCATTTTCCCGCAGCTGCAGAATTAGCTTGCCGCTTTCCAGCGCCGAGTAATTCAGGAACATGGAAACCAGCCGGATCAAGCGATCGCAGCTTTCTTTTGATTCCAGCAGAATGTCTCTTTGGCGATCGTCGAGTTTTCCCAGTGAGCCTGTCAACAGCAGATCGTAATAGCCCTTCATGACGGCGAGCGGCGTCTTCAACTCATGCGCGGCCGATGCAAGAAACACGGTTTTCTGGCGATTGACTTCCTGCAAACGAAGATAGGCGGCCAGCAAGTTGCGGTAGGTGATCTCCCGTTCCTGCATCAATTCCTGAACGGTCTGGCGCATCTCGGCTTCGTCCGCCGGGGCCTCGGTTGGGGTGGGCTCGAGGTAGGTCACCAGCCAGTCGGGTTCCGGCAGCCAGCGAACTCGCGCGTGTTGAATTTCGTTCGCGAAATCAATCGGCATGTTGAGTTCTTGTTCGCCTGCTTCAAGTTGCTTGAGAATTTGATCGCGATCTGTGTGCAGGATATCCACGAACAAGTTCAGATCGGGCTTGCCGCTCAAGCCTTTCGCGTTCAGACGTTCCTGGGCGTGGAAATTCGTGAACAGAATCTTTCCGGAGCGGTCGGTAACGACCAAAGGCCGGTCAAAGGCATCTAACAGACTGGAGACCAGCTGGAGCACTTGCTGATTATTCGCCTGCTGTTCGGCTGTAGCGCTTTTCGGCAAATTGCTCCCCCACGACAGGCGCGAAATGGGTGCAGACACACCAGCTTCACGCGCCAGTCGGCACTACCAGGGACGAGGTCGTGGAAGGGTATGCTCGCAAAGGCCCCAAATAGTGTCAATGGTAAATGCGTCCTACTTTGCACAATGTTGGAAATGTTAGGGAGTTAATATACACATCCGACTAACGGTCATGTGAGAGTGTCAATATGAACACTCTGTAAGACGCAGTAAGCAAATATGTTAAACAAAACTAAGTTCGCTCTCACACTTGCATTCAAATTGCGATTCAAGGAACCAGTACTAAAACTGGGGTACCAATGGCCATCCGAGAAGGCGTAATCCAACACCGTGCGGGGTTGTCGCCAATATACGACGAACATCGGAGGTTTCAACGCATCAACCTGCAGGTGCCGCTGTTCGTGCGTGGCAAGGATGCTCATGGTGAGCAATTCCTGGAGCTTGCTAAAACCCTTGATATCAGCGCTCTAGGTGCTTTTATAACCTGTCCCCGACCACTGGTGGTGAGTGAGATTGTGACGTTGACCATCCCCGCTCCCTCCATTACCTCCTCCGCGTTGGTTCCTGCCGGAATGCCACCGATCCAAGCCAGGGTAAAGCGCCAGCAAGAAGCTGGAGATGTGCACCTGGTTGGAGTGGAGTTTCTGAAGCCGATCGGCTAGCCTGTTTCTTGTTTTCGAACGAGCGTAAGGGTGGGCCACAGGCGGAAAGTGGAACGGTTTTGCCACCCGGCGTACTCTTCGGCATTACTTCTCCCGCGGCTCGGCGCTTTAGCAACGTATCCTAATTGTTTACAATCCCTTGTGAGCCTGGATCCAGAGCCTGCTCCGACCTGGGATTGGACTTTCTCGTGCTAGTACTTTTCTGCCCCCGCAGTGTCCCTGTTCACAGGGAACAACAAAACTATTGCGGAACCCATCGATGTCTCAGACCGGCGACGCTTCTCAGCCGCAGCCTTCGGCCGAAGACTCTTTCCTGGATCTCCTGGTGGAGACTCTGGACGGGCTCGACGAATCGGTTCGCGGCCAATTTTTACGACAATTCTTCCGCACCATCGCGCAAATTGATTTTACGGACGCGCAGAGCAATGACTATTGGGAGCGCATCCTGCTGCGTCGGCGGGAACTCGCCGAGAATCTCGGCAAACGGGTCTCGCTGAAAACGGCGCTGGTGGACGTGTTGGCCTCGACGAACTTTCTCCGTGTTCCGATCCTGATGGAGTACGACGAATTCAAAAAGTTGCAGATCAACGCAGCTACCGATGCGCTTACCGGTCTCTACAACCGCCGCCTCTTCGACGAGTATTGTGACAAGGAACTAAATCGCGCGAAACGTTACGGTCACCAATTGGCGATCGTAATCCTGGATCTGCACAAACTGAAAGAAGTGAACGATCGTCACGGGCACTTGCAGGGCGATCAAGTGCTGCAGCTCGCCGCCACTACTTTGCGAAAGACGATGCGCCAATCGGATTTCGCATTCCGCATCGGAGGAGATGAATTCGCGCTGCTGCTGCCGCAGACTGATCCCGAGCAGGCCATTACGCTTTGCCGCCGCATCCGCAGCCAATACGAAATCGACATTCGGCCGATGAAAATGGAGATTGGCGTAACTTTGGATTTCGGCGTCGCGGTGCATCCGCACGACGGAGAAACGAAGAGCGCGCTGATGAACCTGGCTGACCAGCGGCTCTATCAACTGAAAAATTCCGGACGCCCGGGAGCACGAGTGATTCCGCTCGAAACGCAACCGCCGCGCGAAGCTCCTGCCGCCGCGCCGACACAGCGCCAGGCTCCTGCGGCGTCTCAACCGGATCGTCCACCCGTTGTGCCGCCGACGACGAGAACCGAGGCCGCGCCAACGCAAACTCCGACACCATTTCAGACGCCGGCGGCGGAGTCCCAACGCGCTACCCCGCCGTATGCGGAAGCGCGCAAGTGGGAACGCGTTTCCCTGGCGGGCACCAAGGCCTACGCGATTCTCACCGACGTAAATCAGAAAACGGCAGCGGTGTTGGATCTGAGCTACGGCGGTGTGGCGCTGCTGCTGGACAGCCCCGAAGACGTTCCCAATCAATTCCATGCAGTGCTGCACGTGCCGATATTGCCGCCGGTCCGAGTGGTGCTGCGCAAGACCAACACGCAACGCGTCGAAGGCGGTCGTGCGCGAGTGGGCTGCTCGTTCGTCTCCTAGTCGCGCCGGCGTGGAACCGCCCCATCGGCGATCGCATCACGCATTTGGCAAATCACCCCGCCTGCCGTATAATTACAGTTTCCCGCTAGCCTAGCGACGCGACGGTGCAGCCTCGCTTCCAGAAGTCGCGCAGACCGGCTGGCCGATAGGAGCACCATGAAAGAAGGAATCCATCCTGATTATCACGTCGTCAAGGTCCATTGCGCCTGCGGCAACACGTTTGACACGCGTTCCACATTCAAGGGCCAACAGATCCGCGTGGAAATTTGCTCGAACTGCCATCCGTTTTTCACCGGCAAGCAGAAGCTGGTGGATACGGCCGGCCGCGTGGAGCGCTTCACGAAGAAATACGCCGATAAAGCGGCGGCGATGAAGAAGTAACGAGCCAGTTGCGACGCAAGGGAACAGACATCCCCTAGGCCCCGGGTTATAAACCCGGGGCTTTTTTTTGCGAGCTGCTCTTCTGCTGCAGTGAAACCCATCCGCGCGGTGTACAATGCCGCATAGAAATGGCCACGCATTTGTCCCATTCATCCGATGCTCCGCTGGGTTCGCAAGTGGAAACGGCGGCGCCCCGCGTCACTCTGCGTAATTATTTTGCGCACGGATTTGATTCGGCGATTGCGGCGGCGCGCACATGCTATGCGCCACGGCTGATCGAGCCGGACGAAGTCACCGACAAGCAGCGGGTAATGATCGGCTCGGCAACTTATTTTGGCGGGCATCACACCGTCTATCAGCACGCGCATTTCGAGTTTGGGTTGGAAAATATCAGCCGGCAATTTGTATGGTCCTTCCTGCACGCGCATCCCTTTTACAATTCAGAGCAGCAGAGCCAGCGCTACGTTCGGCTGGACCGCGCGCAGGCTTTCGTGCCGAGCGACGGCCGCGCATTCGGGGCAGCCGAGCGCGCGATTTACGAAAAGGCAGTGGCGCGCGCTTGGCAGCACTATCGTGAGTTGACGCGCCTGCTGGAACCGACGGCGCACGCAATACTGGCGGACGTCTGGCATATCAGCTCGATGTCTCATCCCAAGCGCGTGCAAAAAGTTGAGCGGCAATCGGAAAAACGCGCAATCGAAGTGGCTCGCTACGTACTGCCGGTGGCGGCGTTCACAACGATGGTGCACACGATTTCCGGCATCGTGCTGCACCGCTTGTATCGCATGCAGGCTGCCAGCGATACGCCCAGTGAAGCACGCCACGTGATTGGCGAAATGGTGGCGCGAGTACGCGAAGTGGATCCGCAATTTTTCGATCGCTTTGACAATGAGCCGATGGATGCGCCGCCGGAATGGAGCGATTCCGCGCGAAACGGCGAGGCCCACGCACACGAATTCGCGCGCGAATTTGACGCGAAACTTTCCGGACTCACGTCCAAGCTGGTGGATTATTCGGCGGGAGCGCTGCCGGTAATGGCGGACGCGTATCGGGCCGTAGTGGGCCTAACCGCTGCGGAATGCCCTGACGCGGAAGCGCTCGACCGCATGCTGAATCCGGCGCGGAATCCGTACCGTCGCGAAACTCTGAATATTGGCGTGCATGCGCCGCTGATGCGGCCGCTGCAACACGCGAACTTCACGTTCGCAAAAAAGATCAGCCACACCGCTGACAGCCAGGACCAGCGGCATCGCATGGTGCCGGGCTCGCGGCCGCTGCTGACGCTGGCGGATACGCGCTTGCCGGACTACATCACCCCGATGCTGATTCGCGATAATGCGCGCGCGCTGGAAATTTATCAGCTGGCGATGGAAGAAGCGTGGGCGGCGAAGAACGAATTGCTCGACCGCGGAGTCGCCCCGGAATTTGCGCTGTACTTGCTGCCGAACGCAAAAGCAATTCGCCTGGTGGAATCCGGATCGCTGTTGCACCTGCTCCACAAATGGACGATGCGCACCTGCTTCAACGCGCAAGAAGAGATCTACCAGT
The DNA here is from genome assembly GCA_963790855.1 of uncultured Acidobacteriota bacterium. GTDB lineage: Bacteria > Acidobacteriota > Terriglobia > Acidiferrales > UBA7541 > Palsa-295. The sequence goes on along the minus strand of CAWBPZ010000007.1, from coordinate 186,679 downwards.
CCTCGATCGAAGAGGTTGAACAAGTACGCGCCATATTTCCGGAACTTGGGCGCTACATCGGGCCTCCCTGCCATCTTCGCGCCGGAATTTCCACGCCCATCTGCACGGAAGGCTCGCATTTCTGCGGCGTGAAAGTCTGGCTCGACTTCCCGAACATTCAGCGGCGCATATGACGCGCAGCGGTAGCCTGATTTATTATCTGGCGGCGTGGGCACTGGGCTGTTTTTTCATGGTAGTGGCAGTGTGGTGCGAGAACATGATCCTCACCACGTCTCAGGACTTGATGCGGGAGGCGACCGAAGGCTTTCTGACGTTGATCGTCTACGGATATCTGTTCGGCGCGCCCACTGCTTTGCTGTTTGGTCTGCTGCTACGCCGAATCATGCTGGCGTTGCAGTGTAAGACTCCGATGCACTGGGCTGTAGCAGGCGCGATTCTTGCGCCGCTGCTGGTGGTAGCTCTGGGGGTCGGGAGCCGGCGTGCGGCGTTGGTGTTGCCGGCGAATTACGCGCCGATTTTGTTTCCGTTCGTCGGTGCGGAGAACGTCTTGCGCGCGGGATGGTGGCTGACGATTCCAGCGGGTGCTGCGACGGCGTATTATCTGGGACGAATTCAGCGGGCGTTCGCGCCGGTAGCCGAACCGACGCCGAGCGCTACCGTTTGAGAATGCGCGTCATGTTGGGCGAGACCAGCTCGTAGCGGATGCCGCGCCAGCGGATGCTCTTCGTCAGCAGCGACATAATAAAATTCCACGAAAACAGAAATGGAACGACCGGCGCAAACACCGGGGCAACCCAGCTCCATTCCTGCAGTTTCGCTTTCGACTCCGACATCGCTTCGCCGACAGCGATCGTGCGTATGGCGCCCTTCATCGCCGCCAGCAACGGAAGCGCAAGAGTGAGCAGCAGGAGTTGGCCCCAAGGATCCACATCAACCATGCTGTAAAGAATCACGAACAAGGCATAGAGCAGCGTCAGCGAATAACTCAAATGCGCGGCGGCCCCAAATTGCCAGCGGCGCGGTGAATAGATGCGCGTGATCAGGATCTGGCGGTTGGTGAATTCCAGCAAATCCGCGCCGGTCCAGGGATGCAGAGTGGCGGCGAAACACTCCGGACAAGAGACGATTGGTTTCCCGGCCGATTCGAGCGCGTAGGTCATGGCGAAATCGTCGCTCACCGCGCCCTTCCAGGCTTCGAGCACGTTTACGTCATCGAACGTCTTGCGGCGAATCGCGGTGCCGCCTCCCCAGCAGAAATTTCCATTGGGTTTGCCGAGCATCGTCGCGACCGCGCCGTTCCAAGCGGAAGCGAGGCAGCTCGGCAGCGATTCCATCCCCGATCCGCTGGGAATGATCCAGCGATAGGCGGTGGTGGCTCCGATGCGACCGTCGTTGAGCGGCGCAATCAGTTTGGTGAGCCAGGTGCGCGGCAGGCGCACGTCAGAATCCGTAAACGCGAGCATTTCGAATTTGTCGGCGGGCAAAGCTTCGACAGCGCGCTGCAGGTTGTAAACTTTTTCTCCGGAATCCGTCGGCGGGCCAGCGATGACAATGTGCACGGGCTTCTGGCTCGCGGCCTTCACGCGCTCGATTACTTTCAGCGCAGGATCCAGACTAGTTGCCAGCGTGAAATATATTTCGTAGTTCGGATAATCGAACCGCGTGAGCGCCAGAAGATTTTCTTCCAGGCCGCGCTCGTTGCCCTTGCAGGGACAGATCAGCGCCGTCGCCGGAGTGTAGAATCCCGCGTGGGACGCCAATCGTCGCCGCACCATCTGGAACCATGCGAAGCCGTCCCAAAGTGAGTAGAGTCCCAGGGCGATCTGCGCGACTACCAAAATGTAAAAAAGTATCTGCACGGGCGCGAGGATAGCAAAATCGCGGCGCCAGTGGCACAACCTTCCGCAATTGACTTGCCCTACCCGCAACGATAGACTCGGCTCAATTCCCGGGACGTCCCCCAGCCAACGCTCACGGTCACGCAGGAGGCACGCTCATGTCCGCTACCGCACCACAAGCCGTAAACGAAGCAAAGCTGCAGGAATTCATGATGAAAGCCGTCGGTGAAATGGGCGCCGCGATTAATACCGCGCTCATCGTGATCGGCGACAAACTGGGTCTCTACAAAGCCATGGCCGGCGCTGGACCGATCACGTCGGCTGAACTCGCCACCAAGACGAACACCACCGAGCGCTACGTGCGCGAATGGCTGTCCGCGCAGGCCGCCGGCGGATTCATTACCTACGATGCCTCGACAGGGCGATTCACTTTGCCTCCCGAGCAAGCGTTAGCACTGGCCGATGAAAGCAGTCCGGTGTTCTTGCCCGGTTTTTTTCAGGCCGTGGAAGCGACGATCAAGGGCATTCCGAAGATCACGTCAGCGTTCCAGACCGGCAAAGGAGTTGGCTGGCACGAGCACGACGCCTGCCTGTTCGTCGGTACCGAACGATTTTTCCGCCCGAACTACCGCGGGCATTTGATCAACGAATGGATTCCGGCCCTCGCTGACACCGAAGCGAAACTGAAAGCGGGAGCACGCGTCGCCGATGTGGGTTGCGGATTGGGAACGTCCACGATTCTGATGGCGCAGGCGTATCCCAAATCCACGTTCGTTGGCTTCGACTACCACGCCGGCTCGATCGAGCTGGCGCGAGAGGCTGCGGCCAAGGCGGGCGTTTCCGATCGCGTGAAATTCGAAGTGGCGTCAGCGAAGCAGTATCCGGGGAAGGGCTACGACTTCGTGGCGTTCTTCGATTGCCTGCATGATATGGGTGATCCCGAAGGCGCCGCGCGGCACGTGCTGGAGACGCTCTCTCCCAACGGAACCTGGATGATCGTCGAGCCGTTTGCGAACGACAAGCTCGAGGACAATCTGAATCCGATTGGACGCGTGTTTTATTCGGCTTCGACCATGTTGTGCACTCCGGCTTCACTTTCGCAGGAGGTTGGTTTGGGTCTGGGAGCGCAGGCGGGCGAAGGCCGGCTGGCGAAAGTGCTGCACTCGGCAGGATTCAAGCGAGTCCGGCGCGCGACGGAGACGCCGTTCAACATCGTGCTCGAAGCTCGGCCGTAAAATCGCGAGCATTGTCGTGATCCGTTCGCCCGATTCGTGGGGGAGATCAGCGGGCGGGATCAGTTTGCGCGGCGACGTGAGAATACGCCGCGCAGTACGCGATCGGCGGCGACGTTTAGTTCCAGCTGAAATTTTCCGGCGGCGCGGCGGGCTTGTTCCATCAGTGAGGGATCGAGCAGCAGCGCCGTCCGGTCCACAAAAGGTCCTGACGCGATCGCGCGTCGTGCCGGGCGGCGTGGCTCGTTCGCGGAGAGGCTTTCGTACAATTCCAAGTCATGCCAGAAGGCCTGCGCGTCTTCGTCCGTCCAACGCAGCGCTTGACCCAGCGCGACGAAAAATTCCTCACGGAACAGATCGAGCAGAGGGATCGCTAGGTCCAGCCCTGGTTTCCGCGCATTTTTCTTTTTCGCACGCTTGGCCTTCGCGGATTTTTTTCCTTTCTTGGATTTCACCCGTGGCTTCGTCTCGCGCACCGTCACGCGCACTTTCAGGCGCGTGGGCAAAGCCGCTTCTGCGCGCAGCACCATAGCCAGCAAAGCTTCGCGGCGAATCGTTTCCAGTTGTTCACGGTAGTGCGCAGGCTGATCAGCGCGTCCGGGGCGGCGATTTTCCGCGGCGTACATGTCCAAGAAACGCGGGACCATCTCATTGTGGTCGAGCGTCGCGAGCAATCGTGCGGCCGCTTCGCGCGCGCGCACCACCAGTTCTCTGGGGCGATAGGGCATCGGAACTTTTCAAGCTGTACGCGAATGCGCCGCGCGCCGCAAGAGGAATCACTTTTTGTGCGCGAAAAAGAAAAGGCCCGGGAAGGAATGTTCCCGAGCCTCTTGTTGGCTGTCTCTTATCGCTTTCTGGGGAATTAGTGAATCGGTCCCGCAAGCGGCGGGCGGTCTTCGTGCGTGCCGCCCGCTACGGGCCGCACAGTCTTCTCGAACTTGCCCAGTGCAATTTCGAGAGCCTGTTCGGCGGTGCGGACAAAGTGCACCTTCATGCCTTCCAGCATTTCCTCCGGCAAATCTTCCAGCACATTCGGCTCGTTCTCCGATGGCAGAATGACTTCCCGAATTCCGGCGCGCTTCGCTCCGAGTACCTTTTCCTTAATCCCGCCCACGGGCAGCACGATTCCGGACAGTGAGATTTCTCCAGTCATCGCCACTCGTGGACGAACGGGCCTGCCTGTCAACAGACTGACCAAAGCAGTGACCATCGCTACGCCTGCGGACGGCCCGTCTTTCGGTACCGCGCCGGACGGCACGTGAATGTGCACGTCTTGCTTGCGGAAAAAGTCCGGGTCAATTCCGTACCGCTCGGTGTTAGCGCGAACCCACGTGAGCGCCGCTCGCATGGATTCCTGCATCACGTCGCCCAGATGGCCGGTCATCGTGAACGTCTTCCCGCCGCGCATTTTGCTCGCTTCGATGAAGACGATGTCTCCGCCCACCGGTGTCCAAACCAAACCGACGGAAACTCCCGGTTTCTGCACACGCTCTTCCACTTCTTTTTCCAGATGCACCTTGGGAATGCCCAGCACTTCGCGAATCACTTCGGGCGTGACGAGCAGTTTGTCCGTCTTGCCCTCCGCCAAACGCCGTGCCTGCTTGCGAACCAACGTGCCGATTTCGCGTTCCAGATTGCGCACGCCGGCTTCCCGCGTGTAGTGGCGGATGAGTTCGTGCAAAGCCTCATCGGTGAATTCGATCTGCTCGCCCAGCGCCAGGCCGTTTTCTTTAGCTTGGCGGGCGATCAGGAACATTTTCGCGATGTGTACCTTTTCGTCTTCCGTGTATCCGGAAAGCTCGATGATCTCCATGCGGTCGCGCAAAGGCTCCGGAATCGGATCGAGCCAGTTCGCCGTCGCAATGAAGAGCACCTTGGAAAGATCAAACGGCACATCGAGGTAGTGATCGCGGAACGTCGCGTTCTGTTCCGGGTCGAGCACTTCCATCAACGCCGCCGAAGGATCGCCGCGGAAATCGCGGCCGAGCTTATCCACCTCGTCCAGCATCAGGACGGGGTCCATCGTTTCCGCGCGGCGAATGCCCTGAATGATCTGGCCGGGCAACGCGCCGATGTAAGTTCGTCGGTGACCGCGAATTTCCGCTTCGTCGTGCATACCGCCCAGCGAGATGCGCACGAATTTGCGGCCAAGTGCGCGAGCAATGGATTTCCCGAGCGACGTCTTGCCGACGCCCGGAGGCCCGATGAAGCACAAGATCGGTCCCTTCATGCCCGGCTGCAATTTCTTGACGGCCAGGTAATCGAGGATGCGTTCCTTGATCTTCACCAAGTCGTAGTGATCTTCATCCAGAATGGCTTGCGCGTTGGGAATGTTGATGTCCTCGGTCCCGGATGTTTTGTTCCAGGGTAGCGAAGTCATCCATTCCAGATACGTGCGCGCCACCATGTATTCCGCGGATGCCGGAGTCATCTTCGCCAGCCGCTTCAGCTCGCGGTCGCATTCCTTCTTGGCTTCCGCGGACATGCCGGACGATTCAACTTTCTTGCGCAATTCATCAATCTCAGCTTGCCCGTCGTCGGACTCGCCGAGTTCTTTCTGAATTGCTTTCATTTGTTCCCGCAGCAGGAATTCCCGCTGGCTCTGGTTCACTTGTTCCTGCACCTGATCGTGAATCTTGTTGCGCAGATCGAGGACTTCGCGTTCTTTGGTCAATTCGCTGATCAGCGCTTCCAGGCGCTTGCGCACGCTGAAAGTTTCCAGCAATTCCTGGCGGATCATGGTGCTGAGCGAAGGAAGCGTGGAGGTAACGAAGTCCGCCAGGCGTCCCGGCGAATCGATACCCATCACTTCGGTTTGCAGATCGTCGGAAAGCTGCGGCGAGCGCGCCACGACTTCGCGGAACAATTCCTGCACGTTGCGTTCGAGCGCGGTCAATTCGGCGTCGCGTTGATCTTCCAGGTCTGGCTGCGATTCCACGCGCGCTTTGATGAACGGCGTGAATCCCAGGACCTCCATCACGCGAATACGTTCAATCCCCTCCAGAAACGCGACCACGTTTCCGTTGGGCATGCGCACCATTTTGTGAACCTTCGCAAGCGTGCCGACGCTGTGCAGGTCGGTGCCAGTCGGCGCTTCCACGCGAGGGTCCAGTTGCGCCACTACGCCTAGAATTTTCTCGGTGCCTTCGAGCGAGTTCAGCAGGGCCAGCGAACTCTCGCGGCCTACCGGCAGCGGCAGAACCGCTCCCGGAAACAGAACCGTGTCGCGGACCGGAAGAATAGGCAATTCTGGCGGCAAAACTCGATTGGATTTAGTCACCATTTTCTCCCTGGGCCTGTAAAGCAACTTGACCCATCAGGCAGCTAATCGGCTGCCATGAAGGTTAGATGCATGAGGATGGAAAAAGATTTCCATAACTTTCGTTGTGCCTTAGCAAGCAACCTTATACTACCACACTAAGGTTTTGCATGCCAGCTTCTCTTCGCTCGAGCAGTACCCAACATCCTGATGATAATAATAGCCTTAAACTAAGAAGAGGGCTACCGATGAAACTTCCGAACCCATACTAGCGCATCGTCATGGGTGCTGATACTTCCTTCCAGCTGGGCGTCTTCGGCAGCGTCCAGAATCTCCTTGAACTCGGGGCCCGGCCGGAAACCCATGCTGATGAGGTCGTCGCCGGTGAGGATGCGGGCTGGGCGGACTGCTTCTGCGGGCGTCTCGGCCAGAAATCGGCGCATGAACTCATAGTTGTCCAAGTTGCGGTGGCTCGAGGAGCAATCGAGCCGATGCAGTTCCATATGCTCGTCAAAACGGTCCAGGCGAACGAAGCGTTTCAGGGTCGAGCGCTTCATCTGCAGGACGTCCTTGAACTTCAAGTGATTGGCCACCAGGGACGCGATCTGCGCGGTGTCGTCATTCGAGAAGCGCAGGCGTTCGCAGATATCTTCGGCCATGCGCGTGCCCACTTCTGCGTGACGGTCGAAGCGGATGCGGCCATTCGGTCCCGCGGGCGGCGTAAACGTGGGAGGCTTGCCCACATCGTGCAGTAATACACCCCATGCGAGAGTCGGAGAACTTTGCGGCCGCAGACCTTCCAGCATCAGCAGCGTGTGAATCCATACGTCGCCTTCGGGATGGAATTGCGGCGGCTGCGCGACGCCTTTCATGCGCGCAATTTCGGGTAGAAGGTGGGGCAGCAAGTGCGTTTCGTCTAGTAATTCGAAGCCGCCGCGTGCTGCGCCTTCGGTGAGCAGCTTGGTCAATTCATCGCGTAGGCGCTCCGCTGAGACTTGGCCGATTTCGGGAGCGAGTTTCTGGATCGCGCGCAGAGTTTCCGGTTCTATGGTGTAGCCAAAGCGCGAAGCGAATCGTACGGCGCGAAGCATTCTCAGCTTATCTTCGCGGAAACGGTCCTCGGGACGGCCGATCGCTCGAATAATTCCGGCACGCAGATCCTCTCGTCCACCGACGTAGTCGAGAACCTCGTTGGTTTCGGGATCGAGCAACAGGCCGTTGATGGTGAAGTCGCGGCGCTGCACGTCTTGCTGCGGCGACGACGCATACACGACTTGATCAGGGTGGCGACCGTCGCTGTAGCCCACGTCCAAGCGAAAGGTCGCCACTTCCACCGTCGCGGACGCGCTCTCTGCTTGACCGCTCGCCTCTGGTTCTTGCACCACTACCACGACACCGAATTTCGCGCCGACCATCAGGCTGTTTGGAAATATTTGTTCGACTCGCTCCGGAGTGGCATCGGTGGCGACATCGTAATCCGCAGGCTCGCGATGCAACAGAATGTCGCGCACACATCCGCCGACGAAATAGGCTTGGTAGCCCGCGGAGCGCAGCGCCCGGCAGATGTGTTCGGCAAATACGCGAGCGTTCATGAGGCGATTATGAGGGAATCGCGGCTGGGTTGGAAGTTTGGAGATTGTTGCCGCCGCAAGCGTGTGGAGTCGCCGGAATCCTGAAAAAATCCTGGGGCGAATTACGGCACGATCCGCAGAACGAGCGCGGTGATGTCGTCGTGCTGCTGCGCGAAACCGACGAATGTGTTTACGTCACTCATGACGCGATTCAGTACCGCGGCGGCCGTACCCGTCTGCATGGAAAGGATTGCGGGAACAATTCGCGGCTCGCCGAACTCTTCGCCTTTTTCGTTCACGGCTTCTGCGACACCATCGGTGAAAACGAAAAGCAGGTCGCCCGGCTCCAGCTGGACGCGGCCCACGCCATAAGCAATCTCAGTATCGCTGAACAGCGGCACGCCAAACGGCGGGCCACCAATTTCCAGCCGCTCGATGCTCCCGGATGCTCGGCGGAGGATCGGGTAGTTGTGCCCGGCGTTGATGTAGCGCATTGCGCGCGTTTGCGGGTCAATTTCCGCCAGAAACGCAGTCGTGAAGCGGCGGCCTTCCAAGCTGTGCGCGCGAGCGTAACGCTCCAGACCAACGACGATCTCATCGAGAGTCGCAGGCGTGGCGGACAGGGCGCGCAGGCCGGACTGAAACGTCGCCATCAGCAGCGCAGCCGGGACGCTTTTCCCGGCAACGTCGGCCACTACCACCAAGAGTGACGGCGTTTTCGCGCCTGCTTCCGGCACGGACCGCAGAAACGCGTCGTAGTAGTCGCCCGCCACTGTATTCTGCGGGCGCGTGGCAAACGCAATATCCATGCCGGGGATTTGCGGCGGCTCGCTGGGCACCAGCCATTGCTGAATCTCGCGGGCGATTTCCAAATCACGTTTCATGGTGACGCGGTCGGCCAGCTCCAGCGCCAGCAGCATGAAGAGAATCAGCGCGGCGAGGCCGACGAAATCAAAATTGACTTCGTTGTTTCCCCAGCGCACGTCCGGATGGAAAACTAGCAGCAGGAGTGCGAAAACCAGAAGAACTCGCCGCGCTGGCGAAAGCTTCATCAGGATGGCTTGAAAGAGCGCCCAGCCGGACAGCAGGATCCGTTTGAATTTTGATTTTTCGCGCGCGATGATTTCCCAGTCCACATCCTTTGAATAGAGGACGTAGCCGGCCTGCGCTTCGGATTTGAATTGCCCCCAGAGCTGTTCGAGCTGGAAGCCTTCGGTCAAGCGGATCCAGAATGCGCGCAAACGCTGGAAGAGACTTGGTTTCACTTCATGGGCGCGCGGCGGAGTGGTGGACATGCGAGCTGCGATTATAAGGCAAGAAACCGGATGCGATGGAACGATGCGCGTGGTTTGTCCGGCACGGCGCACGGCACGGCAGCTCGCTTGAGATTATTATTTGGAATCATCATCGCGAATGGGCAGCGAACCGCCGAACTGTACCTTGGAAAAGCCAAAACGGTCGCGCAGCTTGTCCGTGGCTCGCGCCAGGCGCTCGAGTTTTTCGCGGCGTTCCGGGTCGAGCAGATCGAATTGCGCCGAGCCTGCCGAGAATGACGTCAGCGCGACACCCACGAGCCGTAATAGCGTTTTACCGTTCCATGCGTGCCGGAAAAGTTCGCGGACAGCTTTCAGGAATACGGTATCGAGGTCGGAAGGCTCGGCCAGCGTGTGGCTGCGCGTGATCGTCGTGAAATCCGCGAAACGCACGGTGAGAGTGACGGTACGCGCATGAAGCGCGGCGTCGCGCAGGCGCTTCGCTGCTTTCTGGCACAGAAAACTCAGCGTGGATTCCAGCAACTCGCGGTCGCGCGTGTCTTCGCCGAAAGTCTGATTGTGCGAAAGTGATTTCGGTTCGGCATCGATGAAAAATTCGTAGGAATCGATGCCGCGAGCTTTGCGGAATAGCGCGGTGCCCCATTGACCGAAAGTATTTTCAAGGCGTTCGAGGGGGACGCCTTGCAATTGCGCGATGGTTTCGATGCCCAGTCCGCGCAGGGCCTCGTCGGTGACTTTGCCGATTCCGGGGATGCGGCGCACCGCCAGCGGCGCGAGGAATGCCGCTTCGCTGCCGGCGGGAATCCACACAAGTCCGCGCGGCTTGGCTTGTTCGCTTGCGATTTTCGCCACCAGGCGCGTCGCACCGAGCCCGCCAGAGCATGGCAAACCGGTCGTCGCGGTGATTTGCTGCAGAAGTTTGTGGGCCGTTGCAAGGGGCGGGCCGTGCAGACGTTCCGTTCCGGCGAGGTCGAGATAGGCCTCATCAATCGAAGCCATTTCGACGATCGGCGAAAATTTTCCCAGAATCGCGGCGACGCGATTGCTCCACTGGCCATACAGTTCGTGATGACGATCGAGAAATACTGCGTGCGGGCACAATTGTGCGGCAGTGCGCAGCGCCATCGCCGAATGCACGCCGAATTTTCGTGCTTCGTAGCTCGCGGAAGTGACGACGCCGCGCTGATCGTGTTGGCCGCCTACGATCACGGCTTTGCCGCGCAACTCCGGGCGCGCCAGAAGTTCCACCGAAACGAAGAACGCATCCATATCAACATGCAGAATGGAGGCGGAAGCGTCCGCCGCGAGCTCGAGCGGCGCATCGTGCTTGGCTCGGTATTGTGCCAGCTTGGTCATGGCGGCACCGCCCAGCTTAAAACACTGCGCGTCTGGAGTAGCATACATTGTTTCGCGGAAGCTAGCGGACGCGTTCGGCGGCGAGGACGCGCGGGATGCCTGCCAGGTCCATGGTGATCGCGACGTTGGTCCAGGCCGGCTGCGCTTCGAAAATTGCGCGCACATGTTCCGCGGAATCGTGACCCAGTTCGAGAACCAGAATGCCGCGGTTCCGCAACAGGTCGCGCGCCTGGTCAATCAGGCGCTGATACATTTCGATTCCCGTCGCTCCGCCGAACAGAGCGGCATGCGGTTCGTGGTCGCGCACTTCGCGCTGCAGTTGGTCGGCGTCATTGCGTGCGATGTACGGCGGGTTGCTCACAATTAAATCGAACTGCGATTCGCGTTCTGCTGATGCAGGCCGCGCCTGCGGCGCCCCTAGGTTGCTCGGATTGGTGTTCTCGAGATCGCTGAGAAGATCGCATTGTAGGAAATGGATGCGGTCTGCAACGTTGTGGCGTGCGGCGTTGCGGCGTGCAACTTCGACCGCCGGCGCGGAAATCTCCGTGGCGAACACCACGGCGTGCGGCAATTCCCACGCCAGCGCGACGGCGAGGCAGCCGGAGCCCGTGCCAACGTCGGCCACAAGCAAGTTTTCGCGTGGCGCGCCGGTGTCCATGTGAATTTTTAGTCCGCGCTCACCGAGGCGCGCGAGTGCCACTTCCATCACGTGTTCGGTCTCCGGTCGGGGAATCAGTACGGCGGGTGTGACTTCAAATTCGAGGCCCCAGAATTCCCGTTTGCCGGTGAGATATTGCACCGGCTCGCCTGCTGCGCGCCGCGCAATCAGCCCCAAAAACTTTCCCGCAGCCGCGGGATCGAGAGATTCTTCGGGATGACTGTAGATCCAGGCGCGATCGCGGCCCAGCGCGTGCATCAGCAGCAGTTCGGTAGCGAGTGTGTGTGAAGGAATTTGTGCTGCGCGCAGTTGCGCCATTCCTTCTTTCAGCGCGGCGCGTATGTCCATTGGATTTGAATTTGCCACGATGGTTGGAAGTGCAGCCGCTCCCGGCTGCGAAAAAATGCGCACAGGCTAGATTGCCTACGCTACCTGCGCTTAGGCTTCGACGAGTTCTTGTTTCAGGCGCTCGGATTCGTAGTGCGTCGAGAGCGCGTCCACGATCGGTCCCAGCTTGCCTTCCATCACTTGATCGAGCTGGTGCAGCGTCAAGCCGATGCGATGGTCCGAAACGCGATTCTGCGGAAAATTGTAGGTGCGGATTTTTTCCGAGCGGTCGCCGGTCTTGATCTGGTCGCGGCGTTCGGCGGCGATGGCTTCGTGCTGCTTGTTTTGCTCCATTTCGTACAGGCGCGCACGCAACACGCGCATGGCCTTGGCGCGATTCTTGATTTGCGACTTTTCGTCTTGCTGCGAAACGACCAAGCCGCTGGGAATGTGCGTGATGCGCACCGCGGAATAAGTGGTATTCACGGATTGCCCGCCGGGTCCGGAAGAGCAGAATGTATCGATGCGCAGATCCTTCGCCTCGATCTTGATATCAATTTCATCCGCTTCGGGCAGTACGGCGACTGTGGCGGCCGACGTGTGGATGCGCCCTTGCTGTTCGGTGGCCGGGACGCGCTGCACGCGATGCACGCCGCTTTCATATTTCAGTTTCGAATACACTTTGTTGCCCTGGATCGCGGCGACCACATCCTTCATGCCGCCGATGGACGACGGCGAGCTTTCCAGAATTTCCAGTTTCCAGCCTTGTGTTTCCGCGTAGCGCGAATACATGCGGAAAAGTTCGCCGGCAAAAAGCGAAGCCTCGTCGCCGCCCGTGCCGGCGCGAATTTCCAGGATCACGTTCTTGTCGTCGTTGGGATCTTTGGGCAGCATCAGGAATTTCAGCTCACGCTCGACGGTTTCGCGGCGCGCTTCGAGCTCGTGCTCTTCGTCGTGCGCCATCTGCTTCAATTCGGCGTCTTCCGCTTCCACCAGCATTTGCTTGGTGCCCAGCAGGCCTTTTTCAATTTCCTTCCACTCGCGGTATTTCGCGACCATTTCAGCCATATCCGCGTGCGTCTTGGCGAGCTTCTGGAAACGCGCCGAATCGTTGTGCACTTCCGGCGAGGAAAGCTGCTGCGTCAGCTCTTCATATTTCGACTCGATGTTTTCCAGTTTTTGGAACAGCGTCAAATTCGCCATGGCGATACCTCAAAGATGCAGAAAATCGAAAAGGGAAATCGGAAAATAGATGCAGCTACACCGAAGCGCGGCCCCGGGCGGGGTCGAGAGGGATCGCTAATAGAACGCGGCGAACATTGCAGTCGTCACTGTCACAACAATAGCGGCAAAACAGCGGCTAGTCAAACACGCCTTGTCGTTAGATGCTTTCGTTTCTGGTGTGCGATGAGATTACTTGCGGCTTTGTGCGAAAAGCCACAAGCAGCTAGTCCGCACTTCCATGGTAAGTTACGCGAAAGCAAAATGGCCAGTGACATCCAGAGGTGAGGCAATGTCCGAGCAAGATTTTCGCCAGACGATCGTGGATGAGGAGCATCTGAAGTTACTCGCGATTGGTTACTGGGTGGCGGGAGGGATGGCGGCGCTCTTCTCGTTGTTTGGACTGTTTTATCTCAGTATGGGTGCCATGATTGCGGTTTCATTTGCGAAGATTCCAGCCGCGTCGTTGCAACCTAATCAGCGACCTCCGGCGTTTCTACCCTGGATGTTTGCCGGCATTGGTCTTGCGATATTTATGCTAGCCGCCACCTTCGCGGCGATGAGGTTTTGGACGGCAGTCTGTTTGAAGCGTCGAACCTCGCGGACGTTTTGCCTTGTAGTGGCGGCTCTGACCTGCCTGGAGTTCCCGTATGGAACGACTCTCGGTGTTTTAACATTGATTGCCCTTGGGAGGCCTTCGGTCATTCAGCTGTTTGGTGCGAGTTTGGCTGCACCGCCGATCGTCCGGTCGACATAGGAAATGCCGCATGCTGCTTTGATCGCCGAGAGTTTTCTCGCACGTGTTTGATGTGAGTTCATGCCTGTAATACGATGACCGCCATGGATCTCGATTCGCCTCGCACCAGCGCCTCCCATTTTTTGTGGGGCTTCTGGTATCCGGCGCTGCGCAGCGAACAGGTGCGGCGGCACAAGCTGGTGCGTGCGATGCTGCTGGACGTGCCGCTGGTGTTGGGCCGCGACGCGGCGGGAAAACCATTCGCGTTGCGCGACGTGTGCCCGCACCGCGCGTTTCCGCTTTCGTTCGGGCAATTTGACGGCAAGACCGTCGAATGCGCCTACCACGGCTGGCAATTTGATGCGCACACCGGCCAGTGCCGCACCATTCCATCGCTCACCGACGATTCGAAACTCAAGTGCGAGCGAATTTACGCGGGCAGCTTTCCGTGTGAGGAGCGCGATGGATATGTCTGGGCGTTCATGACCAATCCCGAAGGCCGCGCCGTCAGCGAGCAGCCGCCCGCGCCTCCGGAATTGCCGGTCTTCAGCTCCAGCTACAAAATCGCGCATCTGTACGCAGACCTTCCGTGCGGCGTGGACCAGGCCATCATCGGCCTGATGGACCCGGCACACGGGCCGTTCGTGCACCAAGCGTGGTGGTGGCGCACGCGGCACAGCATTCGCGACAAGGAGAAAAGTTTCGAGCCGATTCCCAACGGTTTTCGCATGAGCCCGCACGCGCCTTCAGCGAACAGCGCGCCTTACAAAATTTTGAAGCTGCTCACGGGCGAGCCGGCCACGACGATGATTGATTTCGTGCTGCCGAACCAGCGCTTCGAACAGATTCGCGCGGGGCGTTACTGGCTTTCCAGCCGCACCACGGTCACTCCCATTCGCCGCGATTTCTGCCGGCTGGATTTCTGCGCTGCGTGGAATATTCTGCCTTGGTTTCCGATCGTTTCGTTCATCATTAACGTGTTTGGCCCGCGCTTCATCCGCCAGGACACCGAGGTGATCAAGAAACAGGCCATGGGGTTGCGGTACGAGGACCGCATGATGTTGATTGACGATGCCGATCGCCAGGCGCGCTGGTATTTCGAATTGAAAGCCGCGTATCAGGAGGCCCAGCGCACCGGCGCTCCGCTGCGCCATCCGATGAATGGCCCGGTCACGCTACGCTGGCGGTCGTAACGCTGCAAGAATCGCCAGGAAGTCCCGAAAAAAACAGCACAGGTAGATCAGGATATCGCCGTCGCGGTACGCCTAACGAAGATGGCCCAGATCGAACGTTGTTTCGATGTCCTGATCATCGGGCGTATGCACTGCGACGGTCACTTCATCGTCCGGATCGATCTTTTCCGCGTCAAATCTGAATTCGAAAATCGCGCCCGTAACGCCGTAGCTGTTGGGGGCCCCGTCGGAATAGAGGAGATAAACCTGCGTTGATTCCTCGCCAATCACCTTGTCGCCTTGTATGAGCTGAACAGGGAAATCCCGTTGAAAGTCAGGCAGGGCAAAGCCGGGCGCCGTGGGATCGCCAAGGGGGCCGGGATATGTCGCCGTCAGATCAACTCCCACTTGTAGGATCAAAGGCAATTTCTTGTGGGCATATTCTTCTTCGGCGCCCTGCACGTCTGCATTCATTGCGGATTGACCCAGTTCGACCATCTGGCCATAGGGCGTCTTGAGAGTGATCTTCGCAACGTGCGGGCCCGTTTCGGGCATGGGGAATGCGCGCACGTACGGTGCGAAAAAACTAGTCGTATTCTGATCCTTCGCGTAGCCGAGCAGGTAGGCGTTGCGAATATCGGAAGAGGAAAGTGGATATTGATAGGCGAGGGCGGGGAGTGCGATCAGCGCAAGGGTGACGAATGTCGCGACAAAAATCACCGAACCGGAGCGAGTGGCTGGTTTCATGGCGGTCTCCAGTGCTGTTATTTAGGACGCGTCTACGTAACCGAGGGGTACAAGCTTCTTCATTTCGCGATGCTACCGAGGAACGGGTAGTGTTCCGCCGCACCCATGAAGAAAAGCATGGGGAAGGACAGCCAGAAGCCGACGCGCGAAGCGAGGAATCCCCAGCGGGCCAGGCGCGCGGCCTGCTCGGGCATCGGCGTGCCTTGTTCGACGCTAGCGCGTGTCCAAACAATGAGCTTTTTCTGCACGCGCCACACCACGCCCCATGCGTTTAGCAGCATCAGAAAACCCAGCCCCCCGCCGACGCTGATGCACAAATGGGCATTCGAAACTACCGGCCCGCTGTTCAAGTCAAGGATCAGCCAGGAAGCGGTAATCACGATCGCGGCAATCGCAATCGCGCGCAGCCAGACATTGTCTAACAATCCTTTGTGCGGCAACTGAAACGGATAAATCAGCGCGAAGGCCACAAGCCACACAAGCAGCCACCATCCGAACCAACGCAATGTGAGCGCAGGGTTGCCGGAATTGTGCGCGTCGGCGGAAAGAATTGTGAAGTAATAGCGCAGCCCCACCACCACGGTGATCAACGCGGACCAGCGAAACCAGCTCATCGCGCGCGACATCAACACGGGAAACACTTTGCCGCGCACGGGCGCGTCCAGTTGCTTCATGGTGGAGAAACCGACCAGATTGAAGAAATACAGCAGGCCGATCCAGATAATTCCGAAAATGAAGTGTAGCCAGCGCAGCATGATCAGTTCAACCGAGGGGCCTTGCGGAAAGTTAAATTGCGGCTCCAGGGCGTGAATGGCGAGTGCCAGGTGCGACAGGTGAGAAAGGATCATTCGGCGGCCTCCCGCTGATTTCTTTACGGATCGATCAATCGCCCGAGCCTGCGCCGCTACGCTAGCGGAATGCGCAGCAGCAAGTCAATCGGAGCTGTGCGGCGAAGCGCGAGGCGCGCCGAGGCGTTGCATTGCCCACCGTGCGTGCTCTGCGATCAACGAATCATCGGATGCGGCGAGGCGCTCGAGCAGCGCCACGACGCGCGCGTGGGCTTCGGAGCCGGATGCTACGCCGGAATTGCCGAGCGCGATGCAAGTGTTGCGCACCAAGCCGCGCCACTTCGCGCGCTTCACGGCGCTGGCGCGAAAAATCCGGCTGAAATCTTGCTGCGAGAGCGACGCCAACCACCCCAGCTCCGGCGCGTATAGCGTCGCGGCATTTTCTATTTTCTGTTCTCCATTCTCGCCGTTGGCCCCAACGGCGCGCGGCTGAAACGCTGCCAGTTGCGTCACGGGCGATTTGCGATTCCACGGGCACACGTCCTGGCAAATGTCGCAACCGATGACGGCGTTTCCCATCTGCGGCCGCAACTCTTCGGCAATCGCGCCGCGCAGCTCGATCGTCAGGTAGGAAATGCAGCGCCGCGCATCCAGAACGTACGGCGCGGCAAACGCCTGCGTGGGGCAAGCATCGAGGCACAGCGTGCAGTTCCCGCAGAGGTCGGCGGCGGGCGGCTCACCGGGACCAAGCGACGGTTCCAGTTCGAGCGTCGTAAGAATCGCGCCGAGAAACAGCCACGAACCGAGCTGCTCGTTGATCAGGCAGGTATTTTTCGCCAGCCAGCCAAGCCCGGCATATTTTGCCGCCACGCGCTCGACGACCGGACCCGTATCCACGTAAGCGCGCGCTTCGAAAGGCTCGGACCACTGTTCGTGCATCCGCGTGACCAGGGCATTCAGCTTTTCGCGGAGCACTTCGTGGTAGTCCTCGCCCCAGGCGTAGCGCGATATCCATCCGCGCGCGGAACCATCGTCGTGGACGCCGGCCCGTTCAGTGGAACAGGGCAGCGGCGTGTTGTAATTCAACGCCACCACGATCAGACTGCGCGCGCCGTCGAGCGCCAGCCGCGGATCGACGCGGCGCTCGTCGCGCAGGTAATTCATTTCGCCCGCATGTCCGCGCTCCAGCCACGTAGAAACCTGCGCCAGTTCCGGGAAAGCATCCGCCGGCGCCACGCCGCACAGATCAAATCCTATCGCGCGTGCCTGCTCGCAAATCCAGGGCGTCCTCGCGGCCAAATCCATGGCACTATCATGCCACCAACTCAACCCGTCGCACCTCAAGGATGCCTTCTGCGCGCCGGAGCCGCGCGCCGGTTCACAGAGACTCGTTCGCCGGCAGGTTCCTGTTACGAGGTGGCTTCCTTCAGGCGGGAATTGCGTCCGACGGAGCGGGAAGGCCCACACGCCGCAACAAATCCTGGAAACGAGGATCGTTGCGCAAATCATCCATGCTCGGGTCTATATGAAGATAGATAAGCCAGTGGCAATGCTCTGCGTAGGATTTCTCCAAATATTCAAGCGCGCGGTCGTGCTCACCCAAGCCAACGTAAATTCCGGCGAAATAATGGGGCACGACATACCTTTGCTTTGCCAGCTTCTGCAAATCGTCGAGGACCTGAATTGCTTGCTGTGCCGCACTGGCCGTAGCGAAAGTCTGTGCCAGCGCAGCGCGCATCAGTGGACTACCGCCTGACAGACTCACGCTCTTCTCACCCGCGCCGATAGCCAGATCATAGCGAGTGGTTTTCCTGTAGATCAGCCCGAGAATCCAGTAGGTCATGGGGTAGTTCGGATCCAATTCGACAGTGCGCTGCAGTTGTGCGACGGCCTCGTCGTACTGAGCCGCATGATAGTGCGCCCATCCGATCGCGACATTGATAATGAGCGACAAAGGATCCAGCTCCAGGCTTTTTTGCATCCAGGTGAGAGCTTCTGCGTGGCGACCCATGGTCATCAGGAACTCGGCGTAATAATGATTCGCAGTTGGATAGCACGGATTTAATTCCAAGCTGCGTTGAAATTCTTTCTGAGCTTCCGGCCAGCGCCAATCGTGCAGCCACAACACCGCCGCCAGAGCCGTGTGGGCTTCGCAGAGATCGGGGGCGATTTCCAGCGCGTCCATGGCAGCCGCTTTGCCTTTCGGGAATGCGTCTTTCGGAGGCAGGTAGCTGTTCCATCCCAGCAGCACATAGCAATCGGCGATGCCAGCATGCGCGAGAGCGTAGCCAGGGTCTTTCTGGATCGCCTGCTGAAAGACACTGATCGCCTTGTAAAATCCCTCTTCCGTCCAGCGGTTCTCATGGTGGCGGCCCTGCAGGTAGAGGCGGTAAGCTTCGGCGTCTTCCGTGTGGCGCTTGATGAGCCGTTTCTTTTCAGCGCGTGTGAGTTGTAAGCGCAGTTTCCCAGAGATTTCGTTGGAAATTTCATCCTGGATGACGAAGATGTCGCCTGGCTTGCGGTCGAATTGCGCCCCCCAGAGCTGCGAGCCGGTCGCCACGTCCACTAACTCGGTGCCGATGCGCAACGAGCCGCCGCTTTGCATCATCCTTCCCGTGAGCACTGCGCGCACATGGAGCTCGCGCCCGACGGCTTGCGGGTCAATTTCGCGCCCTTTGTAGCGAAACACGGTGCTTTGGGCCATCACGCGCAGTTTTGGCACGGTCGCAAGATTATTGATAAGGCTGCCCGTGATTCCGTCGCTGAGGTAATCGTTCTCCGGGTCGCGACTCAAGTTCTCGAATGGCAAGACGGCGAGGGAGCCGATGGTTTTTGCTACGCGCGGCGCGCGGAAGCTGCCTGATTGTTGCGCGGAGGTACGCGAGAGCGGCTGGCCCGCCGAGGCTGGAGGACCCGCGGTTGCGGCGACGTGCGATCCGGTTTCGACTTCGCGTGCTTGCCATCCCGAATCCATATTTCGTTTCAGGCGTTGCAGGTCGGCCAGCATATCAGCGGCGTGCTGGTAACGCTGGTCCCTATCCTTGTGCAGGGCCTTTTCGATGACGTCTTGCAGAGCCTGCGGGATTTCGGGATTGATGGTTCGCGCCGAAACTGGCGAGCGCGTCAGCACCGCTTCGATGATCGCGCCGCCCGTGCCGCCGCCAAACGCCTGGCGGCCTGTGGCCATTTCGTACAGCACCAGACCGAGCGAGAAAATGTCGGTGCGCGCGTCCAGATCGTCGCCGCGCACCTGCTCGGGTGACATGTAAGAGGGAGTACCGCTAATGATTCCAGCGATCGAAGTGGAACCCGTTGATTCACCGCCGGAATCCGCGTCCCCAATCGCGACGCCTTTGGGCACAAGCTTGGCCAGCCCAAAATCGAGCACTTTCGCCCGCCCGCGCTTGTTCACGAAAATGTTCGCGGGTTTGATATCGCGGTGAATAATTCCTTCGGCGTGCGCCGCTTCCAGAGCCTCCGCGATCTCGATCGCGAGCTCGAGCAGTTCTTCGACTGGTAGCGGCTTTCCATGGACGTGACTGCGCAGCGTTTGGCCGTCAATGAACTCCATGGCGATGAACGCGCGGCCGTCCTGTTCACCAATATCGTAAATCGTGCAGATGCCGGGGTGATTCAGGGCGGATGCAGCGCGCGCTTCGCGGCGAAATCGCTCGAGAGCTTGCGGTTGCTGCACGAGATTTTCAGGAAGGAACTTCAGCGCTACCGCGCGTTCCAGCCGGCTGTCTTGAGCTTTGAACACCACGCCCATGCCGCCGGCGCCGAGCTGCTCGACAATGCGATAGTGCGAAATGGTCTGGCCAATCATGCGCAGGCAAACTTTCGCGGGAGCGGCATGCCGGGCTACAACGTTTGATCGTCGGGACTGGCTTCGCTAATCGATTTTTTTCTTTCCGTCTTGGGTGGTTTGGGCGATCCAATCAGATGCAGTATGTCCGAACCTTCGCCGAATTTGCCAGCGGACTCCAGAGGCTCGGGCTCGAGCGTAACGTTCTTGTTGCAGACCGTACAAACTAGGGCTGCGTAACTGCCGCCGCCCGCCTGCCGGAACATATTGCAGCGCATAACGCGCCCGCAGCACACCGGAACCCACATTGTGGAAGATTTTTCCGAAGCCATGAGCCGCCTCGCGGGAAGCGAATTCGGCGGATTATACACTGGAATCTGTCTGCATCAGAGCCAGAAGCACCGCTCGTCTATCTCCAGCGCTGTGCACTCCCGAACACTGCTTTCATTAGCCTATCCCCGAATCGGCTGCTACAATGCGGCCATGGCTGATTGGCGGCAAATTCAGGCGCGTATTCGCAAAGCGAAGAACAGCGCCGACGCACCAACGAAACTTTCCGAGCTGTACCAGCGCACACACGACGCGATGGTGGCATGGGAGCTGGGAGCCGTCGCAGAAAAAGCCGAACGAAATGAGGACGCCGTGAAGTGGTACACGATTGCAGCGGAACGATTCCGCCGCGCTGATTGGAAGAAAAAGGCCGAGGAAGCGCTGGCGCGATTGGGCGCGCCGATTCCTGTGGCGGGAGCTAAACCCAGTCCCGAGCCTGTGTTTGCTTCAGCAAGCAGGGCGGAAGTTGAGCCGAATCACGAATACAGCGGCCCGAGCGATTCGGAAGACGCCCAACCGCGGCTGGCTCTCGGCGAGATTCCTGAAGAGGGCGTGGATTATACCGGCGATGCGATCGAAGTAGAGGTCGTGCACCTTTCCGACGCCACGCCTCCCACAGGCGCGGGCGTGGCCGATGCCGACACAAACGGCAAGAAGAAACGCCGCCGCGGACGCCGTGGTGGCCGTGGCCGCCGTCGTAAAGGCGCTCCCGCCGCGGCTGGATTGCCTTCGCAGGCATTCGCGGAGTCGGGGGCAGCGCATGCGCCGTCATCCGTCGCGCCGCAAAGCCGCGCGCCAGCGCCGACGCCGCGATTTCAGCCTTCGCGCCCCGCTCCACACACTGAAACTTACGAACGCGTTCCGGCTGCAGCAGCGATTACGCCACACGAACCGGAATATAGCCCGCAGACGGAACATGCCGCGCCGATGCTTCCCTCCGAGCGCACCGCGCACGGTCGCGCCGGCGATCCGGCGCTGGCTTCGCGCATGTCCAAACTGGAATCCATGCTGCGCCGCCTCGTCGCAAGCCCGCTGCATCGGCTGGACGAATCCGATTCCGCTCCCGCTGGGCCTGGCGTCTTCCTGCTTTCGGATTCCGATCAGATTACTTCCTATTACATCGAGTCCTGCCAAACGCTGCGCGTCGGCCTGGGAAATCTCGCGCGCGGCAGCGGACGCAGCACCACCAAACCCGTGCGCGGCGGACGTCCGGCCTTCGATAGCGGCCTGAAGACAAAACTCGCCGAGCATTTGGGCATAGGCGAAGCGAAAGTCTCGCAATATCTGAAGGACCACTGCGTGGTTCGCTGGATTCAGCTGGACGATGACGCTCCGCACCTGGCGCATTTCGCGATCGGCGTCCTGCGCACACCCCTCAACTTGGACTGAGCTCGGACCGAAATCAGGGTTAAATACTAGTCCGGACTGGTACTTCGGTCTTCCCATTGGCTGCTCCTAGGTGCCATTCAGCCCCCAAATTGCACCTTTAGACGCACGTTCCTAGACGTCCAGTTTGAATCCATGCAAACTCTGGTACCGTAACTGGTTACAGATGAGCCTCATCCGTTGGGGCTAGCCTTCGGGGGAAACGAAGGGCAGGTCGGGGTTGGTTCGAAAGGGAGAGGTGGGAAAATGGCGAACGCAGTAACCACGAAACTTTGGAAATCGTTTGATTGGGCGCTCTGCAAGAGCGCGGGCGTCACCTTCAACACGATTCAGTACTTCAATAAATTCAATCCGAACCCTTCTTTCACGCCGAAGTGGTCCGATAAGCCATTGCTGAAATCATGGGAGAAATCCAAGCCGACGCTGGGCTGGCCGCGTACTACGGATTCGCTCTGCCCCGACTGCGTGCGCGAAGCGCGCGATCTGATCATCAACGGGAAAAAGGACTGGACCGATCTGGTGCACGAGAAGGTCGGCGAAATCAAAGCGCAGATCATCGAGCGCGACGGCCAGGTCTGGATGGTGAAGGAATGCGCCATTCACGGAAAATATGAAGACTTGATGGCCGTTGATTCCAAGTTCTTGGAATGGATCGAGAAGAATTTCCCCGGACGCGACATCCCGGCGCACAACGACGAAGGCCTGCATCGCCACGGTTCCAGCACGGTTCGCCACGGCCGAGGTTCGGTACTTACTGTGGACCTCACCAACCGCTGCAACATGATGTGCGACCCTTGCTTCATGGACGCGAACCAGGTCGGCTACGTCCACGAACTAAGCTGGGAAGAAATTCAGGAAATTCTGGAGAACGCCACCAAGATCAAGCCGCGCCGTCAAATGTCTGTGCAGTTTTCCGGCGGCGAACCAACCATGCACCCGCGGTTTATTGACGCGGTACGTTATGCGCGCAAAGTGGGCTACAACAGCGTGCAGGCCGCGACCAACGGCATCGAGTTCGCGAAGAGCAAGGAATTCTGCAAGGCGGCTTTCGAGGCGGGCATGCGTTACGCGTACCTGCAATTCGACGGTATCGGCAATGACGCCAACAGCCATCGCCAGGTGGGCAACCTGTTTGACGTCAAGCTGCGCGCCATCGAGAACATGCACGAAGCCGGCATTGAAATCGTGCTGGTAACCACCATCGTCAACAACGTGAACAACGACCAGGTGGGCCCGATCGTGAAGTTCGCCATGGAAAACCCGAAGAAAATTTCCTTCGTCTCTTTCCAGCCGGTTTCCTTCACCGGGCGCGACGAGGAAATCACTCCGGAGCGCCGCATCCGCCAGCGCTACACCCTTTCGCACTTGGCGAAGGACGTGAGCTCGCAAGTGGGCAAAGTCGAGCCCACGCGCGACTGGTTCCCGATTTCCTTCATAAGCACATTCGCGGGCTTTTCGGATCTGGTGCACGGACCTGATTCGCAGTGGGGATCGCTCTCCTGCGGCTGCCACCCGAACTGCGGCGTCGGCACCGCGCTGATGATCAACAAGGAAACCAAGGAATGGGCGCCGGTTCCGCGCTTCCTGAACGCCCAACAGCTCACAAAGGACGTCGCGGCAATTACCGATGCGGCCCGGGGCAAGACTTTCTCCAATTTTATGATGGCCATGGCCGTGCTGAAGAATTACAGTCCCTTTCAGGGGCCGCCCAGTTTGCGGCTGAAGGATCTTTGGAAGAAATTCGATAAAACCTACGCGCTCTCCGGAAATGCGGACAAGAAGTACGGCAAGGTTTCGGGCGACCGCACCTTCCAAGACGCCATGAAGCGCCGCAAGGAAGATCCTTGGAACTTCCTGTTCATCGCGGGGATGTGGTTCCAGGATCTTTTCAACTACGATTTCCGCCGCACCGAAATGTGCATCATTCCCTACGCCACGCAACAGGGCGAAATTTCCTTCTGCGCATACAACACCGGTGTGGGCTGGCGCAAAATCATCGAGAACATGCACAAGAACGCGACCGTAGCCCAGTGGTACAAGGAACACGGCAAACACGACGTCTTCGCCAAGGGCAAGAATGTCAATCTGCAGAGTTACGAACACTCACTCCGCATTGATTCCGAAGACGCCGCGCGCGTTCGCCACCTGGAGCACGATATTCCGGTGACCGCGGCGGAAGAAGACCGCATTCGCCGCAAGAAGGCGTTCGAAGAGGCCGCAAAGGTTCGCCGCATTTACGAAGAGCTGGTGCTGAAGAAGTCCACCGAGCCTGTGGTGCAGATCGGCTCGATGCAGCAGATCCTCAGCGCGGTTCCCGGCGTAACCGTGAAGCCAGTGCAGATCGCCCCGGCAAACGGCAATGGCCATGCGAACGGCAATGGCGCAGCCAAAATCGAAACGACCGAAGCTGAAGCTGCAGTAGCGGGCGACTAACTCAACCGAAGAACTCAACAATCTCCGCAGGGTAGGCAAGGCCAACAGCCCCGGCGCAATCCGGGGCTGTTGCTTTTTGGGGGACGATGCTTGTACCGCAGCGAATCAAGTCACACGAAAGGCCCAAACCCGCTCTGGTATAATTTTGTTTCTTCAAGGAGAGGTTGAAATGCCGATCTACGAATACGTTTGCGATGATTGTAGCGAGCGCTTTGAACGCATTGTGCTGAGCCAATCGCAGGCGATCACCTGCCCGAAATGTTCCAGCACCGAGCACACGATTCCGCTATCCGTGTTCGCTTCACCGTCGAACGGGAAATCCTCCGCCGGCCCCTCTTCATCTTCGGGTGGCGGCGGCTGTTGCGGAGGCGGGGGCTGCGGCTGCCATTAGTATTTTCGCCGCTAATCATTCCTAGCTGATTGGTGTGAGAACAACCACGCTGCCAACCCCGGCTCGCTGAACGTTACGTCCCACACGTTGTGACCGATGCTGGGATACTCCGTGTACCTCGGCGCGCCGCCAGCCTTGCGCAATTCTGCGACCCATTCCCGCGCGCGCGTGACCGGGACGAGCGGATCTTCCTCGCCTTGAAATATCCACACTGGAACGTTCGCGACGCGCGCAATCATGTAGGCATCGCCGTACCCGCACAGCGCAATCGCTGCCGCAAATCGCTGGGGTGCGAGCGATAGCGCCGCCCACACGCCTTCGCCACCCATGGACTGGCCCAAAACGTACTCGCGCGTGCGATCAATGCTGTACTGTTTCTCGACCGTATCCAGAATCTCCAGCGCCTGGCGGATTGCTACCGGCGGCGTATTGGTATGCGGGCGCGCCCATCCTTTGCTCCCATCTACCTGCGGCGCGAGCACGAACGCGTGATACTTCGTCTGATTTTCCGGCGTGGTCCAAAAGTGCGAGCCTGCAAAATTTCCGCCCGCAAGCTGCGAAAAATTATCCGAACCACGCCCGGCGGCGCCATGCAGCCACAACACGATTGGATATTTTTTCGCAGCGTCGTAATCCGGCGGTACAAATAAGCGGTACACCATGGGTTCGCCGCTGGAGCTACGGTAGGAACCAGCTGTGAATCCCGCATCCGGCGCTTGCGCAGCGTGGGCTCGCTGTGAAAACGAAAGCAATAGAATTACGAGGACAATCTTACGGCGCGCAAGACCGTGCGCGGGGTCAAGCATCAACCCAAAGAGCGAGCGCGGCGCTCGCACATTGCTCCAACCTCTTTTGATCGGTGGCGGAAAACGCATTCGCCCTCTCGCTCTCCACGTCGATTGTGCCGATGACTCGCGAATCCCTCGGATCCAGAACAGGAATGATGATCTCCGAAAGCGTGCTGCCAAAAGCAGTCAAGTAACGGGGATCGCTGCGCACGTCACCCACAACAACCGGCGACTTCTCTCGAATCGCGGAACTGGTCAGCCCCTTCGTCACCGGAAACGTGGGATAGGCAGGCGCGGACGGACCGCTCCACGCAATGATCGAAACCAGGTCCGCGCTCACGTCATAAACCCCGACCCAGCGATACGGACCAAGTGCGCGAATCGCGTCGGCGATTTGCTGCGCTGGCTCGGCACGCGCTCCTGCGCTCGACGCAACGGAGCGAATTTTACTTAGCGCCTCTTCCATCGCCGTTTCGCGAATACTTCAGAACGTTTTGCGGTGGCACGAGGCCGGCATTCAACCGAGGGTCTGGAATCGGCGTGCCCGGAACAACGGGCAACGGCAGCACGCCCGCCCAGATCGGCAGCGCGTAATCTTCTTCGTCATCTTTCGGCGGGCCCGTGCGCACTTTCGCCGAGACTTCCTCCAACGCCAGCGCCAGCACCGACGTCGCCTTTAATTCCGATTCCGTCGGCGCGCGGACGTCATTCCAACGCCCGCGCACGATGTGATTCGTAAATGCTTCCAGCACGCGATTCTTTCCGCCGCTATCTTCCACCGGCATCGCGCGGCCCAGCATCACTACCGAGCGGTAATTCGCCGAATGATGGAACGCCGAACGCGCCAGCACCAATCCATCCACCAGCGTGACCGTCACGCACACTTGTACGCCGCCGGCGAGTGTTCGCAGCATGCGGCTGGCCGAAGAGCCGTGTACGTACAGCGTGTCGTCCACGCGCGCGTAATTCGTGGGGATCACGAATGGCTGGCCGTCCACCACGAATCCCACGTGGCACACGAATCCCTCATCGAGAATCCGGTACACGGTTTCGCGATCATATCTGCCGCGGTCGGGCAAGCGCTGAACTTTGGTGCGCGATGTGGGGCTGAATGGCTGGCTCATGCATCGAGCGTAAATCGCCGCGCCATTCGCCGCAAGTGCCAATCTGGATGGACGCGATTGATTCGCGTGCGCTCTTCCGACGATCACGAGGAACGTTACTTTTGCGGTGGTTCTGCGGCAGGCGCAGGCTTTGGCGGTGGCGCAATATGCACCACGCGAAATCCAGTGTAGGCCGGATCCGCGGCGCGATACTGCGCTTTGCCATCCGCGGGACGATCGGCGCTGCCACCCAGCGTTTTGCCGGAACTGTCGCCGGCGATTACCCACTCCGCCACGTTTCCGCCGAGATCGAACACCAGCTCCTCGCCTTCATCGCCCTCTGCCGCAAAGCTTCCCACTTCGCGCAGCAGCGGTGCGTCGCCCGGCAATTCCTTGATCTTAGCTTCGAGCTTTTGCGCGTCCTCGGGATTCAGCGCGTAACCGGCCCAGTAGTCCAGCGTGTTCTCGCCGCTGCGCACTTTGTAGAAATCAACCGTTTCGCTTTCCTTCGGAACCCGGTACGTCTCGGCCGTCAGCTCACTCAGCCATTTACAATACGCTTGCGCCTGCTCGAGCGTGATGCCGTTCGCCGGATAGTTTTCCGTGCCCGCGTCGAACTTGTAGTCCTTGTCAAAAGCCGCAAACTGCGCGCGCGTAATTTCAAACCGCCCGATTTCGATCGCACCGCGTTTCACCGTTTCGGGAATCAGCACATCCGGCGCGGGATTTTCCGGCGTCGCAGGTGGATGAAACGCCACACCGTAAGAAGCTCCGGACTTCTGCACCGTCGCGCGCTTCAACGCCACTTCCAGCGGCGAGCCTTTTTTCAGCGCTTCGTTTTCCGGTGGCTTGTTCTTGAACAAATAGGTATCGAACCAAGCAGTTTCTTCATTCATCTTGCGCAACTGGTGCGTCAACTTTCGCGGCCCGTGCGCTTCGCCTGGGAACAAAATGAATTTCACCGGAGCCTTGCCGATCGTGTACAGCGCGCGATAGTGTGTCCAGCCTTCTTCCGTGGGAACCTGCCGGTCAATGGTGCCGAAGAAAATCAGCGTCGGCGTCGTCACCTTATCCATTTTGAACAGCGGCGATTTCTCCAGATAAAGCTGCGGGTCTTCCAGCGGGGTCTTGCCGAAATAATAATGGTCAAACGATTCGCCGAAATCCACATTGGCCCAATCGCTCAGCCATTCCACGTCTCCTGCGCCGACCACGGCGGCCTTATATCGGTCGGGATTCGTGACGGTCAGCTGAATCGAAAGAATCGAGCCATTCGACCAGCCCGCCGCGCCGATCTGCTCAGGATCCACCAAGCCCTTCGTGATCAGGTTGTCCACACCGCGCTCGATATCCGGAATTTCCAGGTCGTAATATTTTCCGCAGCAGATGGCTTCCACGAACTTCAGCCCGTAGCCAGTGCTGCCGTGATAATTCGTCTTCAGCACGAACGCGCCTTTCTGCGTCATCAGGTTCGGCGCGTACGCCCATCGCTCGGCCCATTGGTCGTGATCCGCGCTCGCAGGGCCGCCATGCGTAGTGACAATCAACGGGTACGCTTGGCCCGCTTTGTAATCGTGCGGATAGTAGAGGATGCCTTCCACGTCGTCGTCGTTCGCGCCTTTCCACTGCAACACTTCGGATTTCGCGATGGGCTTGTTCTTGAAGCTGGGATTTAGATTTGTGATCTGCAGCGGCGCATTGATTTTCGTGCCGTCCAGCTTGGCGCGAAAAAATTGCGTCGGCACGCTGGCGGTAGAATGTTCGTAAATCAGGGTCTTGCCGTCCTCGCCCAGGACGAAACTGAAATAGTGCTTCTCGTCCTCGCTGGAAATGGATTTGCGCGACCACGTGCCACCGTGCCGAGTGAAGCGCACCGGCTTGGTGTACACGCCATCGGCCAACAGCGCGATGAACCCGTCGTTCGTCGCTTCCAGAGAACGCGCAAATCCGCGGTCCCAATCGAGATTCACTTCGCTGGTCCTTCCGGCAGCCAAATCGTAGAAATAAATCCTGTGCACGGTGGCCACCAGGAAGCGCAGGTCGTCGGAATAGGGCGCTTCAACATAAAATCCGGAATTGTCGTGCGCCCAGGTCACCTCATCCGGCTGGATGCGCTGGTTCGCGAATACCTGCGTGCGCGCTCCAGTCGCGAGGTCCACGAGGTACGTTACCGGTGGAATCTTCTGATCCCACGCAAAACTCAATTCCCGCCGCGCCACGGCGACCGCTTTTTTCCTGTCGTGCGCAACTTCAAATCCGAGGATCCAATCGTCGTTGTCCGTCAGCCGCGTGACTTTCTTGTCTTTCACCGAAAATTTGTACAGCCGCACCGGAGCGGTGTGCGCCGTATCGTCCACCACGTTCGAATCGTCCTTGCGCTCCTTCGTCTGCCGTTCGTACAGCCCGGGGTCTTCTTCCGCGCTAAAAAGAATGGTGTCGTTATCCAGCCATTCGAATTGCTGGATGCCGCGTTCGAAATCGGTCACCGCCCAAGGCTCGCCGCCCGCTGCATTCATTAGCCACAATTGCGTCGGCGCCAGATCGGGTTTAGGTTTGGGCAGCGCGTGAGTGCTCAGAAAAGCAATCATGTCTCCCGAAGGCGACCAGCGCGGATTGGAAACCTCGTCCGTCCCGCGGGTAAGCTGTACTTCCTTGCCATCATTTAAATTCGAGAGATACAAATTGCTGACGCGCAAGTCCTTCTCTTTATCCGCCGTCCCCTTTACCC
This sequence comes from uncultured Acidobacteriota bacterium, assembly GCA_963790855.1. Taxonomy (GTDB): domain Bacteria; phylum Acidobacteriota; class Terriglobia; order Acidiferrales; family UBA7541; genus Palsa-295. The sequence goes on along the minus strand of CAWBPZ010000007.1, from coordinate 157,536 downwards.
ACAAAGCAGACTTGCCGTCCGGCGAAATCCGAAATTGCCCCGCATCTTCCTGATCAACCACATCCTCGGCAGTCCAGCGATTTTCCTTGCTGGCATCGGGTTTTGGCGCATTCGTGCCGGTCTGTGCCGCCACGGTAGGCGCCAGCAGGAGCAGCATGCCCGCGAGCCGGGCAGGGACTTTCCAGAAATTTCCAACGCCGTTGTTCATGCGTTCCTCAAATTCCATCACGACTTGTAGGTGTCTGAATCAGGCAGCCGAAAAACTATCATAGACTTGCAGCGGACCGATAGCATCCTCGCACCCGGGCAACGGCGCGCTTCCCGCTCACGCGTTTAGAAGGGAGTTGGGCGTTTTGTGGTTTTCGCCGGCTCAGCCTGTTTTCTGCAAGACCGCGCTAGAAGCTGTATCCCAGCGCGAACACCAAGACGGGGTCGGTCTCCCCCATATTGAAAGCTTGAGTGGAGAACGTAACCTTTTTGCGCATGAATTGCACCAACACGCCACGCTGCACATTGAGCGACGTTGCAAAGGTCCGAGTCCGTTGCACCACGTACCCGGCTGCAAACCACGGCACCGGCCAATAGGTCAGTTGCGTCCAGGTGTAGAAAAAATTGTCCGCCTTTGTGGTGGTATCGAAAATGTATTCATTCGCGCTATATAGCTGCAGCTTTTTGTACGTAACCGTGACCTCGAGGCCCGGCGCGATTCCATTCACATTTCCAAATACGCCGCCGATCATGGGTGTAGCCTCAAGGACCAGCTTTTTGCCCCACGCTCAGGTTGTATCCGACCCAGAACGAACCCGTCTGCAGCCCCTCGTAGTTGTACCTTGCTTCCAAATGCAGCGTATCGCGGTCAGCCGTGAATGTTGGCGAGACGTAGGATTCCCCATGGGGTACCTCATAGCCGCTGACGCTCAGATTGAATGCCCACGGGTTTGCTGGCGCCGCGGGCTTGTTCGTCTCCGTTTGCGCGAGCAACTGGCCCGAGCAAAGAACGGCGATGATGAATGCGCCGATTTGTCGGCCGGCTATCATTCCTCGAAAGCGCCAGGTCATCGAGATGGTCCAAAGCTACCACGGCGGCGGCTGCCGTTGAATATTCGGGAGCCGAATAACATTACGCAGGCGGGTTCAGGCACGATCAACCCATTAGCCGGAAAACAGGCTGCTGCCGACTTTCAACCGATGATTCGTGCCGCCGCGCGAATTCGGCTAGAATGTTTTCTTTAGCGTAACGGAGCTAACACCATGGCCATCAGCCGCGAGCAAGCGCGCACAGAGCACACGGACAGCACTTCGCACGATCAGTTCAGTGAGACGATTTACGGCGTGGTGTGCTCGACGTGTCACAATTACATTCTGATTGATAAGACGAATTGCCCGGCTTCGTGCCGCGAACATGAAACCTGCCGCGCGGCCTACGCTTAGATTTCGTCAGAAATCGCGCAGGAATCGCCCTCCCGCACATTACCTCAGTTTCGCCGCCTGATTCTCACGCACCGCCTATCCGCGTCCATCCCAACTCTCGATTGACGCCTCCTTCGCGCTTGCGTACGATGCGCCGCATGCGGCAAAAACGCCGTTCGAGGACGCGCGCCGAAATATGAAATCACTCTTCAAAATTATTCTATGGACCGCGATCGCGCTCGCTGGCGCAGGCGCGCTTGCTGCCATCGCCTTCGAACGCCGCGAGCCGCTCAACGCCGTCTGGTTCGTCGTCGCCGCTGTGTCCACTTATCTCGTCGCGTATCGCTTCTATTCGAAATTCATCGCCGCGAAAGTTCTGGCGCTCGACGATACGCGCGCCACACCCGCCGAGCGCCTGGAAGACGGCCATGATTTCGTGCCCACCAGCAAATGGGTTCTGATCGGCCACCATTTCGCCGCGATTGCCGGGCCCGGCCCGCTCGTAGGCCCCACGCTGGCCGCGCAATTTGGCTATCTGCCGGGAACGCTGTGGCTGATCGTCGGCGCCGCGCTGGGCGGCTGCGTGCAGGATTTCATCATTCTTTTTTGCTCGATTCGCCGCGACGGAAAATCGCTGGGCCAGATGGCGCGCGAGGAAGTTTCGGAGCGCGGCGGAATGATCGCGCTGCTCGCAGTCCTCGCCATCATGATTATTCTGCTGGCGGTCGTGGCGCTGGTAATTGTCAAAGCGCTGAAAGAATCGCCCTGGGGCACCTTCACCCTGGCCATGACCATTCCCATCGCGCTGTTGATGGGAATTTATCTGCGCTACGTGCGGCCGGGCCGAGTGCTGGAAGCTTCGCTCGGCGGCGTCGCTCTGGTGATGCTCGCCGTGGTCTCCGGCCAGTGGGTGAACGCATCCCCTGCGTGGTCGAGCGTCTTCACGCTTTCCGGCCCCGCGCTCGCGATTGCGATTATCTTCTACGGCTACGCGGCCTCCGCGCTGCCGGTCTGGCTGCTGCTCGCTCCGCGCGATTACCTCAGCGCGTTCATCAAAGTGGGCGCGATCGCCGCGCTGGCCATCGGCGTCATCTTCGTGCGCCCCACGCTGGAAATGCCCGCGCTCACCCGCTTCGTGGACGGCAACGGTCCAGTCTTCGCCGGCAAAATTTTCCCGTTCTGCTTCATCACCATCGCATGCGGCGCCATCAGCGGATTCCACGCGCTGATTTCTTCCGGCACCACGCCGAAAATGATTCTGCGCGAAAGCCACGCGCGCATGATTGGCTACGGCGCGATGTTGATGGAATCTTTCGTCGGCGTGATGGCCATGATCGCCGCCTGCGCGCTGCAGCCCGGCGTCTATTTCGCGATCAATAGTCCCGCAGGGATCGTCGGCAAGACGGCCGACGCCGCAGCCGCGACAATTCGCAGCTGGGGTTTCACGCTCGATCCACAAACCATGTCCGCGCTCGCGCAACGCGTCGGTGAACACACTCTGCTCGACCGCACCGGCGGCGCGCCTTCACTCGCCGTCGGCATGGCGCAAATCTTCAGCGGTACCATCGGCGGAGAGCGCCTGCTCAGCATCTGGTATCACTTCGCCATCATGTTCGAAGCGCTTTTCATTCTCACCGTGCTGGACGCAGGCACGCGCGTCGGCCGCTTCATGGTGCAGGAACTCAGCGGACACCTCTGGAAGCCACTGGGTAAGGCCGGTTCGACTCCCGGAATTCTGGCGACGAGCGCTCTGATGGTCGGCGCGTGGGGATATTTTCTGTGGCAAGGCGTGCAGGATCCGCTCGGCGGGATTAATTCGCTGTGGCCGCTTTTCGGCATCGCGAATCAGCTGCTCGCGTGCGTCGCGCTGGTGGTGGCCACCACGATCCTGCTGAAAATGGGCCGCGCTCGCTGGATTTGGGTGACGCTCGCGCCGATGGTGTGGCTCGTCGCCATCACCATGACCGCCGGCTACCAGAAGATTTTCTCCGCGAATCCGCGGATCGGCTTCCTCTCGCAAGCCAATGCTTTGGCGGCGCAGATCGCGTCCGGCGCAATTCCTGCCGAAAGAATCGCAGTCACCCGGCGGCTGATTTTCAATAATCGCCTGGACGCTGCCGTCACCGCCGTGCTAGCCGTGATGATTTTGGTGCTCGTGGTCGAGGCCATCGGCGAATGGGTTGCAATTCTTGGTGGGCGGAAGGCCGCAGTGCTGCATGAATCTCCATACGTAGCGACGCGCTGGGCCGAAGGAGGGGACTGAAATGAAAACCGTGCGGAATTGGTCGCGCAATGCTTGGTTGTGGATCCGCCAGGTCAGCGGCGATGCGGCCTACGAAAACTATTTGCGCTCTACGCGCCGCGTCGCGCAAGCGGAAATGGCACGCGTTGCTGCCCGCACCAGGCAAGCAGGCTGCTGCTCAACCCATGCCACCTCCACCGCGCTACTCACGCGCGAAGAGTTCTATCTACACGCGCTGCGACGACGCTATTCCACCATTTCCCGCTGCTGCTGACGCGACGCGAGCGGATACCCGCCGCCCAGCCCGCTAACTATTTCCCAGGTACTCCACGTGGCAGTACGTTCCTAGCCGCACGTTGTACGCCAGGTACCAGCCCACGTGATCCGGATCCTCATAAATCACGATCTGGTCGGAATCCCACAGCCAGTCGCCGCAAAAGCCCAAATCATACGGCGCGACGCTGAAGTAGAAACCGCCGAACCAGAAGCGCGACGGGCCTCCTCCCGCCAGGTGCCACACGTGATGCGGGCCAAAGCCGCCGCTGAAATGTCCGTGCTCCCACGGATGATCGAGATGGTAGTGCGGATCGTTCTTCCCGGTATCGTGCCCGATCCACTTGCCATCTGAATGAACGTGCGGAGCATTCGGATGCCCCTCTTTGTCCACATAGGAATGGTTTTCTTCCACGGGATGCCCAGCGCCCTTCACCGGAGCGGGCGCGTGCGCAGGCGGGTGCGCGGGGACACCTTCATGACCGCCAGGATGAGCTTGCGCAAAAACAGGAACGGCAAACAGCAACAACACTGCGAGAAGTCCCGCCAAGTGCTTCATGAGCACCTCCGAAAATAATTTACCATCGGTCGTCAAGGCGCGGTTTAGCCGCCCGCATCCCGCGTCCGCAGTATAGCGCTCGCCTGCCGCGCTGCACCACTCGACGTGCCGCAGACGATATTGGTTTCCGCCGGGAACCGCCGATTGCCAGCCCGGTCCCAATGACAGGCCGTCCACACTAAAAACAAACCCCGCAGCCGCCGGTAAGTTTTGCGGATTCAGCGGCGTGAGAAACGCTGAGTGCGGCTTTTTTGCGCCCATCCAGGGCGCAATAACGTTACGTACTTCGTTGACGGAACCGCCCACGCACCCGTATAATTGGGGTTTGTCACTAGCTTCAGGAGGCAGCATGTACGCCGTAATTCGCACTGGGGGAAAGCAGTATCGCGTCGAGCCCGGCAAGACGATCCGCATCGAGCGGCTCGAGGGCAAAGTCGGCGGCAAGGTCACGTTTGACGAAGTGCTGGCCGTGCGCAACGACGACAAGAAATTCGCTTCTGGTGCGGACATTGCCAAGGCCAAAGTCATCGGCAAGATCGTCGCCCAGGATCGCGGACCGAAAATGCTAACTTTGAAGTACAAGACGGGCGGTCAGTACAATATCAAGCGCGGCCACCGGCAGAATTACACCTCTGTCGAAGTCAGCGACATCCAAATTTCGTAGGGGTTTGCCATGGCACATAAAAAGGGCGGCGGCTCTTCAACAAATGGACGCGATTCCCACGGACAGCGGCTTGGCATCAAGCGCTTCGGCGGCCAATTGGTCACTGGCGGCAGCATTCTGATTCGCCAGCGCGGCACGCGCTACAAGGCCGGCAAGAACGTCAGCCGCGCCAAGGACGACAGCCTGTTCGCAACCATCACCGGCGTGGTGCGCTTCGAGGATAAGGGCGCGCTCGGCAAGTTCATCAGCGTCTTCCCGGCGGAAGAATCCGCGGTCGGCGGCGCGGATCGCGCGGCGTCCGCGGCCGAGTCCGCGGCAGCCAACTAACGATTCGTTTTCCGATACGCGCTCGGCTTCCAGGGCGCGTATTTTTGTCTTTGCTCCCAGCCCTGGCGTATGCTTTCTTCGAGCGATTCCAAATCAGGTGACCCGTGTTTGCAGATGAAGCAAAAATCTCCATCAAAGCCGGCGACGGCGGCAACGGCTGCGTCGCGTTTCGCAGGGAGAAGTACGTCCCGCGCGGCGGCCCTTCGGGCGGAGATGGCGGCAAGGGCGGCGACATTTACATCGAAGCCAATCCGCACGACAACACGCTGCTGCGTTACCGTTACAATCGCGAATTCAAAGCCGTGCGCGGCGGCCATGGCGAAGGCTCGAATTGCTCCGGCAAATCCGCGGACGATCTGGTGCTCAAAGTTCCCGTCGGCACTGTAATTTTCGATCTGAATACCAACGAACAGCTTTTCGATTTGACCCAGCCGGGCCAGCGTTTTCTCGCGGCCAAAGGCGGGCACGGTGGACGCGGCAACGGCAATCCACATTTCGTCCGGCCCTGGCATCAAGCTCCGCGCGAACACGAAGATGGCAAGCCGGGTGAAGAACGCACGCTGCGTCTTGAATTGAAGTTGCTGGCCGACGTCGGCCTGGTCGGCTTCCCGAACGCTGGAAAATCCACGCTAATTTCGCGCATCTCTGCCGCGCGGCCCAAAATCGCAGCGTACCCTTTCACGACGCTCGAGCCGCATCTGGGCGTGGTTTCCGCCGATCCCGATGCCGCGCCTGGTCAGGGCCGCTCGTTTGTGGTCGCCGATGTTCCCGGCCTCATCGAAGGCGCGCATGAGGGCGTCGGCCTCGGCACGCGCTTTCTAAAACATCTGGAGCGTACGCGCCTGATCGCGCATCTAGTAGACACCAGCGATGGCAACGACCGCGACCCCATCCGCGATTATGAAATCATCATGCACGAGCTGGCTTCGTTCAGCCCGGAACTGGCCGAGAAGCCTATGATTCTGGCGGCCACCAAGCTGGATGCAACTACCAACGGCGACCATCTCGAAGAACTGCGCGCGTTCGCCGCCGAACGCGGTTTGGAATTTCATGCGATTTCTTCGGCCAGCGGTGAAGGCATCGTCGAACTGGTTCGCGCGATGGCTGATGCGCTCGACCGGCTCCCCAAGCCAGGCGTGCCGATTGAAACCCAGGAATCGCAGGAGGGTGCGAATTTCACCACGCATGTTTCGTCGCAGGATTCGGCTCACGCCGAGCCCGAGGCAGAACCAGAAGAAGCTCACGCCGCGCCGCCCCGGGAGGAGAGTTGAGCCCGCAGGCCGCGCATAAATCGCACGGCTCCGCGCATCGCCGTTCGGTCGCGCTCTTTGGCGGCACGTTTGATCCTGTCCACTCCGGCCATATCGCCGTGGCCCAGGCGGCGGAGAAGCGCTTCCATCTGGACGCGGTTTATTTTGTGCCGTCCTCGCGCCCGCCGCACAAATCCAAGCCAGCGCTCACTCCTTTTCTGCATCGCTACACCATGGTCGCGCTGGCTTGTGCGGGTTATCCTGATTTTCATCCGTCGCTTGCCGAAGCGCCCACGGACGGCACCGCGCCGCACGTTTTCTACACATTTGACACCGTACGACGCTATCGCCGCGAGCATCCCGACGATCAGCTTTATTTCATTGTCGGCGCGGACCAGTTTTTGGAAATCCCCACGTGGAAGAATTACGAAGGCCTTCTGGACACTTGCGATTTCATCATCGCCAGCCGCCCCGGCTTTAGGCTGGAGGCCTTGCGCCTAGTAATTCCTCCGGAAAAATTGGGCCGCTCGAGATCCGATGATCCAAACAAAATCGTGCTGCGCAAATCCACCATTCATTTGCTGACGACGGTGTCCAGTCACATCTCCTCCACCGAAATTCGCATGCGCCTGGGCCACCGCCAATCCATCCACGGACTTGTGCCCGCGCCCGTGGAGGGTTACATTCTGGGACAGGCTCTTTACCGGTGACCCTTAACTCTCTCGATCCCGAAATCCTGCTGGCCGTGGAAGCAGCTCAGGAAAAACAGGCTCTGGACGTTTCCGTCTTGAACCTTTCCGGTTCGGGCGCGTTCGCGGATTATTTTCTGTTGTGCTCCGGTTCGAGCCAGCCGCAGATTCAAGCCATCGGTGAGGCCATCGAAGAGCGGCTGCATCGTCACGGCCGCCGCGCCGCGCATCGCGAAGGCAAATCCAGCGCCGAGTGGGTGCTGCTCGATTATGGATTTTTCATCGTGCACATTTTCAGCGAACGCGCGCGGCAGTATTACGACCTGGAGCGCCTCTGGCGCAACGCCGAGCGCATCGAGTTCCATGAGACTGGCGGCCCCGCAGCAGCGCGACCAAAATCCCACGATGAGCACCTCAACGAATCTGAAGGCAACGCCACGCAGCAGTGAGCGCGTCACAGAGCTTGTGTCCCGGCCACGCCCAAATGTGCTCTTCGCTTTCTTCGTGGAAAAAAATGATCGCAAGCCCGCAGCCAAGGTTCTCCTTCAAGCTACCGTTTGGTGCGAGTAACAGCGCATGAGCGCGGCCGCTGAGATTCCCTGGATTGCAGCGGACTCCGCTTCCCGGCGCGTTCTGGAACTTGCGGAAAAAGTAGCCGGCGCGTCCACCACCGTGCTGATCACCGGCGAGAGCGGTACCGGCAAAGACCAACTCGCGCGCTGGATCCACCAGCGCAGCCCGCGCCACGATGCTCCGCTCCTGAAAATTGATTGCGCCAGTCTGCCTTCCGAGCTCGTCGAATCCGAATTATTCGGCCACGAACGCGGCGCGTTCACTGGTGCCGTCGCGCGCAAACCCGGCCGCCTGGAAATGGCGCAAACCGGAACGATCGTGCTCGACGAGGTGGCCGCCCTCGCTCCCGGCATGCAGGCAAAACTCTTGCGCGTGCTCGAAGAGCGCACGTTCGAGCGTTTGGGTGGAACCGAAACGCTGCACATGGAAGCGCGTTTGATGGCGCTAACCAATACAGATTTAACCAAGGCCGTCGCCGCCGGACGCTTCCGCGAGGATCTTTTCTTCCGCCTCAACGTGCTTTCGATTGTCGTGCCGCCGCTGCGCGAACGCCGCGCCGATACTCCGGAACTCGCCGCGCATTTCTTGGCGCGTCTCGGTCCGGTGCACGGCCATCCCGATGCCATTTTCGATCCATCCGCGCTGCGCCTCCTGGAATCCTACGACTGGCCGGGAAATATTCGCGAGCTGAAGAACGCGGTAGAGCACGCGCTGGTGTTCGCAAAACAGCCGCAACTGCGCGCCGAGGATTTTCCGGAAATTGTGCGCGCTGGCAGCCGCGGCGACCAGGGCCACGGCGGACCGCTGCGCTCGCTGGAAGACCTCGAACGCGACGCCATCAAAGCCACACTCGATGCCACGCACTACAAGATCGGCCGCGCCGCCGAGGTCCTCGGCATCAGCCGCAAGACGCTGCTCGAGAAACGCAAGAAGTTCGGCCTGTTGTAGCGTGGCGCAGCGCTAGGAAATGAAAATCCGCCTCATCATGCTCGGCAAAACCCGCCGCGAAGAAGCTCGCGCCATGGTGAACGACTACGTCCAGCGCATCCAGCACTACGCCGAAATCGAAATCAGCGAGCTACGTGACGCCGGTCCAGCTGCACTGCGCAAATTAAAGATCGAGCCAGCCGCCACCGTCATCCTGCTGGACGCCGCCGGCAAGCAACTCACTTCGCAGCAATTCGCGGGATGGCTGGGCGATCTGCGCGATCGCGGCACGCGCGAGCTGGTCTTCCTGTGCGGCGACGCTGAAGGTTTTCCCGCGGGCCTGCGCTCCAGCGCAAAACAAAAAATCTCGCTCTCCACGCTCACAATGCCGCACGAATTCGCCCGCGTCATCCTCGCTGAGCAAATCTATCGCGCCTTCGCCATCCTAGCCGGCCATCCGTACCCGAAGTGAGAAGCGCACGGCTTGCAGGTAGTTTTGCGGAAACCAGCAGACGTCTTATGGGAGAATATCCGGACCATGGCAATCAAAATCACGCACGACGCCGGCGCGCCAACCGCTTCCATCGAATTCATGATCACGCAGCCTCTGCCCGATTACGATCTCGAGGAAGTCGAAGCGCCCATCCCGCGCGACGTGGATCCCATGCTGGCCTCGCAGGGATTCTTGGACTTGCTCGATGAGACGCGTACGCTGCTCGACCGCGAGCTGCCTGCCGCCAATCTGGAAATCGCCCAGCTGACCGGCGCGATCTGTCACGACAAATCCGTGCACCGCCCCGGCATCTGGCTCGTCCTGCGTGAACGCGGCTCCGGCAAAGATATGTCCGCCGCGGCAATGCAACACGTAGCCCGCATCGCAGAAGCCGTCCGTTCCACTTTCAGCCTTTCCTAAGCGCAGAAAAAATAAACCGCAGAGACGCACCCTGCGTCTGTGCGGTGATCCTCTTGGCGGACCTCAATCCCGCCGTTACTTCGCCTCCGAAATCTCCAGCGAAGCCCGTGTCGTTTCCCAATCCATGCGCAACGACGCCCCATTCCCCAATTTATCCAGCGCGATCGTGAAGTTCTCCACCGCCGCCGGCAGCGATGAAACTTTCATATCCGTGCGCGCCAGATCCTGCCCTTCGCCCGCATAATTCGTGCCCCACAGCGGGCCGCCCTTGTCGTTCTTCGTCGTCTTGCTGATGATCAGCGTCCACTTATCCGCATTGGGAATCGTGAAAAGTGTATAGGTTCCCGCCGGCACGGTCTTGCCGCCCACCGTGATCGCAGTGTTCGTGGTCAAGGTGGTCGCTTCGTTCGCGCCGGCGCGCCACACTTGGCCGTAAGGAACCAGCCCGCCGAAAATCTTGCGCCCCTTCGCTCGCGGGCTCGAATAATCCACCGTCACCGTCTTACCATCCGTGAAGCTAAACTGCGCCTGCGCCGGCGGGCTGGGCCGCTGGTTTTTGTCTTGCTGTCCGATGGTACAGGGGGCCAATACACTGGCGCTGAATAGAACCGCGCTACACAATCCCAAGAATTTCTGCATGTCATGTTCTCCTGATGAAGCGGCGATAGTTTATTGTGCCGCCTTAGACCTCGCACATCATATCTGAATTTCTCATTTTGCGGCATCGTGACCGCATCGGCGAACCGCCGTGGGTCGTGCTGACACACGATGTTATTTTGACGCGTCATTTTGAGACAACCCGCCGGCTTCCACCACAAAACCCGCAGTTTCCCTTGCCATTGACGCATTTCAGCCCCGCTAACTAAGCCTGTGAATCTCCGAGGGGTATTACAGAAGTATTACAAACGCGCTCGCCGCCGCCTGCTAATCTGGGGAGGTTGTGAACACCACAAAGAACCAGTCAGAGGCCCCCATGACCCAGTCACTGGAAGTCTTGAAGAAAAAATCGAAGAACAACGGCGAGATTAACTGGGTCACTTCGATTTTCATGGGCATCTTCCACGTGGCCGCCATCGCTGCTCTGTTTTTCTTTTCCTGGAAAGCATTTTTCGTCGCCATGATTCTCTGGTGGGTCGCCACCAGCCTGGGCATCGGCATGTGCTATCACCGCCTGCTCACGCACCGCGGCTACAAAGTTCCGAAATGGCTGGAATACACGCTGACGATTTTCGCCACCCTTGCTCTGGAAGGCGGCCCGATTTTCTGGGTGGCCACGCACCGCATTCACCATCAATTCTCAGATCAGGAAGGCGATCCGCATTCTCCCGTGGACGGCACATGGTGGTCGCACATGGGCTGGATCCTCACCGGCAAGTCCATGCATCACGACACCACCACGCTCTCGCGATACGTCCCGGATCTTGCTGAAGATAAATTTCACGTCTGGATCACCAAATATCACTATGTGCCGATGATTGTTCTCGGTCTTATCCTGCTCGCGTTCGGCGGCATCAAGTTTGTCCTATGGGGAATTTTCCTGCGCACTGTGATCGGCCTGCACTTCACTTGGCTGGTGAATTCCGCCACGCACAGCTGGGGCACGCGCCGCTTTCAAACCCGCGATCTATCTACCAATAGCTGGTGGGTGGCGCTGGTCACCTGGGGCGAAGGCTGGCACAACAATCATCACGCGCATCCGGTTTCGGCGCGCCATGGCCTGGCCTGGTACGAAATTGATTTCAACTGGTACGTGATCTGGGCGCTCGAGAAAATCGGCATCGCCAAGAAAGTCTACACCGCGAAGATTTCCGAAATTAAGCGCGCCAACCAGGCCGTCGTCGCTAAGACGCTCACACGGGAAAACCCCCGCGCGCTGGCTCCAGCCGAGCTGTAGGCACGTCGCACCACCGAGCGACGCGCCTTCTAGAGCAGGCCATATCGCACGCCTCCGCTCCTTCGCGGTACAATCTCCTCTAGACACCGTGCACATCGCGAGCCGCAGAAAAACGATCGCCTTCTTTGTCGTGCTGGGCTGCTCCCTGGTGGCCCTGGCCATCGCCCTCACCGTCGGCTGGACCATCCTCAACTGGCGCGAAGGCGTGCTTCTATTTTTTGGCGTGATTTTTTTCGCCGCGATCATCGCCGGAATGATTCTGAACACGATCTTCTTGGTGCGCGAAATCCGGCGCAACGAACAGCACGACGGCTTCATCAACGCCGTCACCCACGAACTGAAGACTCCCATCACTTCCATCCGGCTGTATCTGGAAACGATGCAGCGGCGCGAAGTGGACGAGCCGCAGCGCCAGCAATTTTACAATCTGATGCTGCTCGATACCGATCGCTTGCTCGGAACTGTCGAGCAGGTGCTGAAAGCTGGCGAAGCTAGTTACCGCCGCGGAAAACGCCATCACGTCGAACTGGATTTCACCGAACTGGTGCGCGAATCCATCGAACTGGCGCGCGTCCGCCATCACTTGGCACCCGGCGTTCTGCATTTCGATCCGATTTCAGCCAATACTGCGCCTGTGATTCTACGTGGCGATCCCGTTGAGCTACGCACCGCGGTGTCCAACTTGCTCGATAACGCCGTGAAATATTCCCGCGATCAGGTGGATGTCGCGGTGCGCATTGAAATTCCCGACGATGAACACATCGCGCTGCGAGTCACCGATCGCGGTATCGGCATTCCCGCGCCCGAACTCAAACGCATCTTCAAACGCTTTTATCGTGTCCCCGGACGGCCTAGTTTCCAAGTGAAGGGAACGGGGCTAGGGCTGTTCATCGTGCGGGCCGTCGCGCGCGCGCACGGCGGAAAAGTTTACGCCGCCAGCGAAGGCGAAGGCCGCGGCTCCACCATTTCCCTGGAATTGCCGAGGAATGTCGCATGAGCCGCGTGCTGGTGGTCGAAGACGAAGCGCACCTCGCCAAGGGTTTGCGCTTCAATCTCGAAGCCGAGGGCCACGCCGTAGAAGTTTCCGGCGACGGCGAATCCGCGCTCGAGCGCCTCGTCGCAAAGAAGGAAGACTTCGACGCTGTCGTGCTCGATGTGATGCTCCCCGGCAAAGACGGTTTCGCCGTCGTATCGTCTCTGCGCAAGGCTCACAACTATGTTCCCGTGTTGATCCTAACCGCGCGAGGCCGCCCTGAAGACGTGCTGCAAGGATTTGCCGCCGGCGCGGATGACTACCTTCCGAAGCCGTTTCAGTTGCCAATTTTTCTCGCCCGGCTGCAAGGCTTGCTGCGCCGCAGCCAATGGCTTGTCGCGGAAAAGTCGGCAACGAAGAGTCGTGTGGCTAATGGGAAAGAAAGTGTCGCAAGTTCGGCCACCGCCGCCGCAAACGCCGTACCCGATTCCGATGTTTTCTCCTTCAATGGCAAGACCATTGACTTCGGCACGCTGGAACTGCGTGTCAACGGCACCACCATCCAGCTCACGTTGATGGAAGCGAAACTCCTGCGCCACCTGATCCGCAGCAAAGGCCGCACCGTCTCGCGTAAATCCATCCTCGAAGATGTCTGGGGCCTGCATGAAGACACCGACACCCGCGCCATAGACAATTTCATCGTCCGCCTCCGCCGCTACATCGAAAAGGATCCCTCCAAGCCAAATCACCTGCTAACCGTCCGCGGTGTCGGCTACCGCTTCCTCGCGTAAAGGCTGTACATAGCTTGACCTTTCCAGAACCTGCGCTCAGTATTCCGAATTGCACTTGTGAGGAAGCCATCGCATGCCGGAAGGGAAAGGACTACTGATCGTTTACACCGGGCCGGGCAAGGGCAAGACGACTTGCGCGCTGGGCACGGCTTTTCGCGCCGTCGGCCAGGGCTTGCGCGTCATGATGGTGCAGTTCATCAAAGGTTCCTGGCACTATGGCGAACTGGACGCCGCGAAAATGCTGGGCGACGATAAATTTGAAATTCGGCCCATGGGCCGCGGGTTCGTGAAGATTGGCGGCGCGGAAACCGATCCCGAAGACGTAAAAATGTGCGATGAGGCCTGGGAATTCGGTCGCGCGCAGATTTACAGCGATAAATATGACCTGGTCGTGCTCGATGAAATCAACTACGTGATCGGCTACAAAATGCTGGACGTTGAGCGCGTCGTCGCAGCGCTCACTCAGCGTCCCGAGCGCGTTCATGTGATCTGCACCGGCCGCAGCGCGCACCCCAAATTGATCGAAGCCGCCGACCTCGTGACGGAAATGCGCGAAGTGAAGCATCCCTACACGAAAGGCATCTTGGCCCAGCGCGGAATTGACTACTAATGCCAGCGGCACTGCGGCGGATTTTTTTAACTTTCAACTTTCAACTGTGAACTGTTAACTTCGTAAAGGGCTGTCGAGCCCAAATACCCCGACCCATGGCCTGGTTCAAGCGCGAAAAAAAACCGATCGAAAATCCCACGCCGGCCGAAGAACGCCGCGTCCACACCGAAGGCATGTGGACGAAATGCAATTCGTGCCGCGCCATCATCTGGAAAAAGGATCTGGAAACGAATTGGGAAGTCTGCCCCAAGTGCGAGCACCATTTCCGCCTCAGTTCGCGCCGCCGCCTGGAAATGCTGCTCGACGAGGAACCGTGGACCGAACTCGACGCCGACCTCGCTTCCAGCGACCCGCTGCGATTCACCGATACCAGGCCCTACGCGCAACGCCTGAAAGAAGCGCAGCGCAAGCTCAACATGAAAGACGCGATCATCACCGCCGAAGGCCGATTGAACGGGCGTCCCGTAGTTTGTTGTGCGATGGAATTTGGTTTTATCGGCGGCTCGATGGGCGCGGTAGTCGGTGAAAAAGTCGCGCGCGCGATTGACCGCTCCCTCGAACAGAAGGAACCGCTCATCGTGGTCTCCTGTTCTGGCGGCGCGCGCATGATGGAAGGCGTGGTCAGCCTGATGCAGTTGGCGAAAGTTTCCGCGGCGCTCGGGCGCATGGACGAAGCCAAGCTCCCTTTCATTTCCATACTCACCGATCCCACCACCGGCGGCGTCACCGCCAGCTACGCGATGCTCGGCGATTTGAATATCGCCGAGCCCGGTGCGCTGATCGGTTTTGCCGGCCCGCGCGTGATCGAACAAACCATCCGCCAGAAATTACCGGAAGGTTTTCAGACCGCCGAGTTCTTGCTGGAGCACGGTTTTCTCGACGCCGTCGTCCCACGCAAGGAAATGAAGCCTTATATCGCACAAGCTCTCGACTTCTTCGTCGGCTAGCCTGCCATGACGTACGAAGAATCCGTACGCGCACTGCTTTCCTTGGGCCGCGAGCTCGCCTCTCCGCAACAAGCTCGCGTGCAGAAATTCGGTCTCGCAAATATCACGATTCTAGCGGCAGATCTCGGCCAGCCGCAGCGCTCCTCCCCCTGCGCGCACATCGCCGGAACCAATGGAAAAGGCTCAACAGCCGCGATGCTGGAATCCATCCTGCGCGCCGCCGGATTGCGCACCGGCCTGTACACTTCGCCGCACTTGGAACGCATCAACGAACGCATCCGCATCAGCGGTGAAAATATATCAGACCACGACTTCGCCGCGGCGTGGTCCCACGTCCATTCCTCCATCGAATCGCTGATGGCTTCCGGAAAACTCACTGCGCATCCCACCTTCTTCGAGTGTGTCACGGCCATCGCTTTTCTCGCATTCGCCCAGCACCAGGTGGACTTCGCAATCTACGAAGTAGGCCTCGGCGGCCGCCTCGACGCCACGAACATCGTCGAGCCAGAAGTCGCCGTCATTACTCCCATTGATTTCGATCACGAGAATTTTCTCGGCCACTCCATCGAGGAAATCGCCGCGGAAAAAGCCGGCATCATCAAACCTGGCGCGTGGGTGGTCAGCGCCAGTGAACGCCCGGAAGCTCGCACCGTGATTGCCCGGCGCTGCACCGAAATGGACGCGCGCCTGGTGGAAGTGGACGCGACCGCGCGCACTGAAGAAGTACAAAGCGCGGACGGCTTCTACCGCGGTGTCGCGGTATTCACGCACTCGCGCAAAAAATTGACGCTAGCCCCGTCCTTGCCGGGGCGCTTTCAGATTCGCAACGCGCTCACCGCAACCATCGCCGCCCGCCTGCTCGCGGAGCGCGGCTTTCCGCTGCCCGACACCGCGATCGAGCGTGGCATCTCCTCCGCAAATTGGCCGGGACGTCTGGAACGTCTTGCCACTCAACCTGATCTTTATCTCGACGGCGCGCACAATCCCGCAGGTGCTCGCGAGCTGTTGAAATTCTGGAAAGAAAATTACGACGGCCGCCGCATTTTTCTCGTTTATGGAGCGATGCGCGATAAGGCCGTGGATGAAATTTCCGGCCTACTTTTCCCTCACGCAACCGCCGTCATCCTTACCGAGCCGCATCAGCCGCGTGCCATTTCCGCTCCGCTGCTCGCTGAAATGACGAGCCACGACGCCAAAGATGCAATCGTCGTCCGCGATTCCGGCGACGCTCTCGAAACTGCCTTGAAACGGGCCGGCCCGCAGGACGCAGTGTTTGCCACGGGCTCGCTGTACCTTGTCGGAGAATTGCGTTCCTACTGGAGCAAACGCGTCGCGAAGCAAAGTTCCGTCGCGGAACGGAAGTCGTATTCTGGAAGCTAGAAGCTTCTCCCGAACTGCGCAGCCTTCTCCGACATTTCGTAGCCAGTCCATTTAAATTGTCGGATGGCAGTTGCCGCGCTCCGCGTTCTCCCAAAAACGTGCACCGTTGCCAATTCCGAACACGCTTCGCGTCCCATCCCCGAACACGTTTTCCCATCCGCGCACGCCCAAAATATTGCTTCTGAAAAGCAGAACTTTCTTGTGAACAACTCGTCCATTTTCTTCGTTTATCTGTCACATACGACAAAGCAAAACGGCAGCTCGTGCGTCTAAGAGAAATAAGCAGGAGGGTCCTATGAGGCAGGATGCGAGAAGGCAAAAACTGGAATCATTCGGCCGCGCGCCGGCTTTGTTGTCCGTCGCGCTGCGTCAATTTCCCAAGAAGATGTGGATCTATAAGCCCGCCAACGAGCGCTGGAGCATCCACGAAATAATTCTGCACCTCGCCGATAGCGAAGCCAGCGCCTATGTACGTTGTCGCGCTTACATTGCCGAGCCCACCATCGGCCAAACGGCGAAATTCAGCGCGTCGCGCTGGGCCGGTTCTCTCGGTTATTTTCACCAGAGCACGCGCGAAGCACTGGAAATTATCCGCCGGCTGAGAAAAATGACGTATCAATTGCTCATCGCAATTCCCGACGAGGTTTGGGAAAACACAGTCACCCATCCGCGTGATGGGGCCATCAGTCTCGATCGTTGGGTGGATCTTCAGGAGCGCCACATCCCGCATCACATTGACCAGATGCGTCAGAACTACGAGACGTGGCTGAAGACGCATCCGCCCAGACGCCGTCCCTCGCCATCGCGCGCCACAGGAATTTCGTCAGGCATGATCTCGATGACCGCCGGGATCTGCTAGCAGCGCGACATTCCACCGCAAACCGCGCATCGTAGTCTCTGCGTCACGCGGACAGCGGAGTTCGCGCGCGAAATATCCGGTAACCTCCGTCGGAAACCCATCGCCTCCCCGCAGCATTCCTAGCCCTTGCCCCTGCCCCGCCAACGAGAGAGAATGGCTCACGCTGTGGTGCTCGTTCGTTAGTTGTACCCAGCCTGAAACGGGGGAGGATAGCCGTGGCGGAAAACCAGATCGCAGAACAGAGGAATAATTTGATCATCCGCGTGCCGTTGTCGTCGGATGGCTACGTCTCGATTTATTTTTCGAGCAACGATGGTCGTCTGATGAGCGAACGCGAGTGGTGGCATCTGAAGCAAGTAATCGAACTGGCCAGCAAAGCGTTCGTGAAGCCTGAAGAACGCGCACAAGCCGCCACAGCCGGCGCATAGTCAGCGGGGCGCCGAATCACCCTCGGCAAATCAACGCCGTGATGCGCTGCAGGTCTGAGCGTTCAGCGCCCAAAATCGGCCAAGGAGTTGCGATGTACCCTGAAGAATTGCTCACAGGAATGCGCCAGGAATTGACGAGCATCGGTTTTCGCGAATTGCGCACGGCGCAGGACGTTGATGCGGCACTGCAACAGGAAAAGCGTACCGTGCTGGTCGTCGTGAATTCCGTCTGCGGATGTGCCGCGGGCCGCGCGCGCCCAGCGGTTGCCATGGCACTGACGCACCGGGCGCGCCCGGAAATTCTAGCCACCGTTTTCGCGGGGCAGGATCGCGAAGCCACCGAGCAAGCGCGCAGCTACTTCACGGGCTACGCTCCCTCGTCCCCCTGCATCGCCTTGCTGCGCGATGGCAAAGTGGCCTTCATGCTGGAAAGGCACGCCATCGAAGGCCGCGAGCCGCAAGCCATCGCAGCAGATCTCACTCGCGCCTTCGACCGCTTATGCACTCCGGCCACCGCTCGCACGAATCACTAGCTCAACTCACCCTTTCATCTTGAGAGGGAATCTTGATCTGCACTGCATGCGGCGCAAAGACCGCGGAAGGAAAGCCATTTTGCGGTTCCTGCGGCAGGCCGCTGGTAGGTTTTTCAGTCGACCGGGTCGTGGCGCAATCCTCCGCTCCCGAATTCTCTCCCGCGACTTCTCACCCGCCGTCTCTCGCGGTTCCTTCGCGGGAACATTATGCGGGCTTCTGGCTGCGTGTGCCGGCCGCAATCATGGACTTGATCATCCTGGCGATCCCCTTAGCCCTTGCCGTTTCTTACTTGTCCGTAGCGATGGGCAGCTGGCGCGCTTTCTTAGAGCTCCATCCGGGCCAATCGCCGCAAGAAATCGTCGCGGCGTTCGGCCGCACCTACTTGTTCGCGATTCTTTGCTTCTTCATCATCACCAGCTGGCTCTACTTCGCGTTTTTTGAAAGCTCCTCCTGGCAAGGGACGCTCGGGAAAAAATTTATCGGCCTCAGCGTCGCGGACCTGCATGGCAATCGCGTGACGTTCGCGCGCGCCAGCGGCCGCTTCTTCGCGGGACGCTTCCTCGCCCACGTTCCATTCATCGGCTCCCTCTACTTCACAGTTGATTGCATCTGCGCCGGACGAACTTTCCGCAAGCAAGCTCTCCACGACATGTTTTCAGGCTGCCTCGTCCTCCGCGGGAACGAAGGAATGCTATATCGCAAGTAATCGCCCAATAAAGCCCTCGCGCGAGATGCGCCTGCAACCGAAAGAACAGGAGATTGCCGCGCCCGCCGCGCAATGATAGGATGGCGTCTCATGAGCCCGGCGCTAGCCCCGAAAATTCATGTAGGCATCCCCTATCGCACTAGAAAAGAAGAACTTAGCAACAAGCGCGACGCCTACGACAAGTATCTGGCAGCCATCGCAGCACACGGCTCCGAACCCGTCGAAATCTCACTCGGCCTCTCTCCCGCGGAATTGCAGTATCTGGCGCAAACCCTCGATGCAATAGTCCTGCCTGGCAGCCCCGCAGACGTTGAGCCCGCGCTCTTCCATGCCGCGCGCCATCTGAAAACCGCCGAATCCGACGCCGATCGTGAGCGCACCGATTTCGCGCTGCTCGGCCATGCCATCACCGAACACAAGCCGGTGCTCGCGATCTGTTACGGTGTGCAGAGCTTGAATGTGTTCCTGGGCGGCGCGCTGGTGCAGGATATTCCCAGCGCAATCCACACGAAGATCCAACACGCCTGGACCGGCCACGAAGGTCCCGAGCCGCATCACGACATCACGATTGAAGCGGGCTCCCGCCTGGCACAACTAGCCGGCGTATCGAAAGCGCGCGTTAACAGCTCGCATCATCAATCCGTGCTGCAACCGGGAACGAATCTTCGCGTGGTAGCTCACGCGCCCGATGGGGTGATCGAAGCAGTCGAATGGACCGGCGACCCCAATTGGATCGTGGGCGTGCAGTGGCATCCCGAGCGCATGGTCGTGGACGACGAGCTCGCGCGGTCGCTGTTTCGCGAATTGGCTGTGGCGGCAGCCGCCGCGCGTAAAGCACCGGTGCATTCTTAGCTGCACAGCTCGATGCTTCATGCAGCAGCGGAGCAGCGGCCAGTTCGCCCAAGGCGTCAGATTCGACGAATCGAGCATTCAACTTTTAACTATGAACTCTTAACTTTTAGCTCTCAACTCTGAACTGATTTCGACACGCCATTCACCGGGGGAAAAATGATTTCGCTCGCAGGCAAGGCCGCACTGGTTACCGGAGGCTCCCGCGGCATTGGAGCCGCCACCGTAAAACTCTTCGCGCAAGCCGGCGCCGATGTCGTGTTCAATTACCACCGCAGCAAGGAAGCGGCCGCGCAAGTGGAGCAGGAAGCCCGCAAGCACGGGACGCGCATCGAATCTCTGAAAGCCGACCTGGGCAAAATGGCCGACGCCAAGAAACTCGTGGACTTCACCCGCGAGCGCCTCGGCCGCATTGACATTCTCGTCGCCAACGCCGGCATCTGGAACGAACAAGACGCGCCCATCGAAAAAATGACCGAGCGCGAATGGGACGAAATGGTTCAGGTCAACCTGAAGAGTGTGTACTCTGTGATTCATTATTCCGTGCCGCACATGATCGCGCAGAAAAGCGGCCGGATCGTGGCCATCAGTTCCACCGCCGGCCAACGCGGCGAAGCGTTCCACACGCACTACGGCGCTACTAAAGGCGCCATCATCAGCTTCGTGAAGGGGCTCGCGAGCGAGCTGGGCCGTTACAACATTATCGTGAATTGCGTCGCGCCCGGCTGGGTGGATACGGACATGTCCGCTTCCGTCCTACGCACCAAGAACGGCCTGAAGGCCGCGCTCGTGCCCATCCCGCTGAAGCGCGTCGGCACCGCTGAAGAAATCGCCGGCCCCATCCTGTTCGCCGCTTCCGACCTGGCAACCTTTATCACTGGAGAAGTGATCAACGTTAATGGGGGTTCGGTACTTTGCGGCTGATTTCTCCGCTCCTGAATTCGCACGGAAGGAACTCTTATCGCATGATTGCTCGCCCAGCCATCGTTCGCTCGGTCGCGTTGTCGCTATTCTTCGCCACCACATTCCTCGCCGCGTCGCCGCGCGTCTTCGCGCAGGACGAAGTGCTGCTTCCGGAACAAAGCGCTGCAAAAGCCAAGGTAATCCTGCAGCAAGCGATTGACGCGCTCGGCGGCCCTGCCTATCTGAATGTCCACGACGTCACCTGCCAAGGGCGTATCAGCCAGTTCGGACATTCCGGTGAACTCAATGGCTTCGGGCATTTTGTTGACTACGCCCAGCCCCCGCTGAAAGACCGCACCGAAAATCTTCCCAAGCGCAACATCATCTCCGTTTATAACGGAGACAAAGGCTGGGAGCTCGATCGCGGCGGCGTCTCCGAAGCTACCATCACCGACCTCGCCACCTTTCAGGAAGACACCAAGAAGGACATAGACAATATCCTGCGCCATCGCATCCACGAGCAGGGGATGATTTTCCGTTACGGCGGCCTGGACGTGGTGGACTATCAGGAATCCGACTGGGTCGAGCTGGTGGATAGCGACAATCGCACCTTCCGCATCGCCATCGCCCGCACCACTCACTTGCCCGTCCGTAAAGTCGTGGACACGCGCAACGCCAACACGCGCATGCGCACCGAGGAAGTCGAATACTACTCGAACTATCATCCCATCAATGGCGTCCAGACGCCGTTTCAGATCACTCGCGAACGCAACGGCATCAAGGTCTATCAGGTTTTCTTCGACAAGTTTGAGTACAACAGCAATGTCCCCGATTCGCTTTTCACCAAGGAATCCCTCGAAGAGCGCTGGGAAAAAGTCGGTAAAAAAGAAAAGCCATCCAAAAACGCTCCCAGCAGCAATAACAACGACAAGAACTGACGATGCGATGAGCATCGTCATCCTGAGGCGGGTGCCTTTGCTTTAGGCCGGCCGAAGCATCTCTCTTGCCTTCTCTGCGCTCTCTGCGTCTCTGCGATAAATCTTCGTTCCTTTTCCGATTTTTCTCCGCCTTTTATCTGCTGTTCTCTGTGTCGAGTCTTCAGCCTTTATCAGTGTTCATTTGTCGTGCCTTGGACCTAAATCGGGCGCCTCCGCGTCTCAGTGGCCCATTCCCGCGCGAGCGCGGTATAATCGTCGGATGCCAATAACGCATAAAAGCGAACAGATGCATGGCACCACAGTGCTGTGCGTGCGCAAAGACAACAAAGTCGTCCTCACCGCCGACGGCCAGGTCACCCTCGGCGACGGCGTGATCAAGCACAGCGCGCGCAAGACCCGCCGCATCTACAACGACAAAATTATCGCAGGCTTCGCCGGCAGCACCGCCGACGCGCTCTCTCTCTTCGGCCGCTTCGAAGGAAAATTGCAGGAATTTCACGGCAATCTCGCGCGCGCCGCCGTGGAACTCGCCAAGGAATGGCGCACGGACCGTTCTCTCCGCCACCTGGATGCGCTGCTCATCGTCGCCGACACCAAATCCACCTTCCTGCTTTCCGGCAATGGCGACGTGATCGAACCGGACGACGGCATCTGCGCCATCGGCTCCGGCGGCTCCTACGCTCTGGCCGCCGCGCGCGCACTTTCGAAGTTCACCAAGCTCAGCGCCAAGGATATCGCCGCCGAAGCCATGCGCATCGCCAGCGAAATCTGCATCTATACCAATGACAATTTCAGCGTGGAAGAGCTATGACGGAGAAATCGGAGAAAGACATGGTCATCTACCTATCCGGAAACGAATCGCAAGCGCCAGAACCGGAGCCGCTTCCGTCCTTCGACGAGCTTACTCCGCGCGAAATCGTCGTGGAGCTGGATAAATATATCGTCGGCCAGAATCTTGCCAAGAAAGCCGTGGCCATCGCGCTGCGCAATCGCGTGCGGCGCCAGAAACTTCCGCCCGAGCTTGCCGAAGATATTTTGCCCAAGAATATTCTGATGATTGGTCCCACCGGCGTGGGCAAGACGGAAATTGCCCGCCGCCTGGCGCGACTCGCCGGCTGCCCCTTCGTAAAAGTAGAAGCTTCCAAGTACACCGAAGTGGGTTACGTCGGCCGCGACGTGGAATCCATGGTTCGCGACCTGGTCGAAACCGCGATTGACATGGTGCGCGAGGAAAAACTCGACGAAGTCGCCGAGCGCGCCGAGCAATCCGCCGAAGATCGCCTGCTCGATCTGCTCCTGCCGCCTTCGCCCATTCCCGCAGACACCACGCCCACCACCGAAATTCAGCGCCGCGAGCAGCTCGCCCGCACCCGCGAGAAACTCCGTGCCCAATTGCGCGAAGGCAAGCTCGATCAGCGCATGGTGGAAGTGGAAGTCCGCGAACGCCAAATGCCTTCCTTCGAAATCATCACCAATCAGGGCGTCGAGGAAATGGACATCAACGTGAAGGACATGCTCTCGGGCATGTTCGGCCAGCAAAAAAAGAAACGCAAAATGACGGTCGCCGAAGCCTTCGATTATCTGATCCAGGAAGAAGAAAACCGCCTGATTGATATGGACCAGGTCACCCGCATAGCCGTAGACCGCGTCGAGCAGATGGGCATTCTCTTTATTGACGAGGTGGACAAAATCGCCGGCCGCGAATCCGGCCACGGTCCAGACGTCTCCCGCGAAGGCGTGCAGCGCGACATTCTGCCCATCGTGGAAGGCACCACGGTCAATACCCGTTACGGCATGGTGCGCACCGACCACATTCTGTTTATCGCCGCCGGCGCATTTCACACCACCAAACCCTCGGACCTGATCCCCGAGCTGCAAGGCCGCTTCCCCATTCGCGTCGAGCTTACTTCGCTCACCGAAGCCGATTTCATTCGCATCCTTACCGAACCCAAGAACGCGCTCATCAAGCAGTACATCGCGCTGCTCGATACCGAACCCTTCAAGCTCACCTTCACCGACGACGCCATCGCCGCCATCGCGAAATTCGCCGCCAAAGTGAATGAGCACACCGAAAATATCGGCGCGCGCCGTCTGCACACGATTCTGGAGAAAGTCCTGGAAGACATTTCCTTCGAAGCCCCGGAAATGAAGAAGAAATCGTTTAAAGTGGACGCTGCCTACGTGCAAAAACAGCTCGCGAATATCGTGAAGGATCAGGACCTGAGCCGTTACATACTTTAGAAAATCGAAAATGGAAATTCGAAAAGAGGCCCCTCAGCCTCGCTGGCCGCCAACTTCACAATTGCGCATCTCCATTTTCCATTTTCTCTTTTCCATTTTCGCTTCTGCCCTTCTCTTCGCGGGCTGCGGCGTTCCCGGTGAGCCGGCCGAACGCAAGCCGCCGATTCCCGCAGCGGTCGCCGACCTCACCGCCATCCAGCGGGGCGACAACGTGATCCTCACCTTCACTTTTCCCAAGGAATCCATCGAAGGTCGCGAACTGAAGCAGCCGCCCGCCATCGAAATCTTCCGCGATTTCCAGACGGCCTCCGCCGCTTCCACACCCGCAGCGCCTTCCGCCGTTCCCAAGAATCCCACGCTGCTCGTGACCATTCCCTCCGCGATGGTGGCCCAATACGATACGCAACGCCACATCCGCTACGTGGATGAGCTGAAGCCCGAGGATTTTACGCAGCATCCCGGCGCGCAAGCCGTTTACTTCGTGCGCACGCGCACATCGCCAAAAAAAGTCTCCGAGGATTCCAATGCCGCAGCTCTGCGCGTCGAACCCTCCCCAGACCAGATCACCGACCTCAAAGCCGAGGTCACTCATCAAGGCATCATTCTCACCTGGACGCCGCCACAGAAAACCGTCATCGGCCCCGCGCCACCCATCGCCCTTTATCAAATCTTTCGCCGCGAAGTGAACCAAGCAACCGCGCCCAATGCCCCCTCGCAAGGTTCGCCATCGGAAAAGCCCAGCGCACAAATCGGCGATTGCCCAGCTCCGCCCTTCCGCGACACGCAAATCCAATTCGGAAAAACCTACATCTACACCGTCCGCAGCGTCGCGCAATATCCGGACCTGCAAATCGAGTCGCTCGATTCGCCGCCGATCACCGTTTCCCCACTGGACACTTTCCCTCCATCCGCGCCGCAAGGCCTCGTCGTTGTCCTGGTCCCCGCCCAAGGCGCCGCGCCAGCCTATCTCGACCTCTCCTGGTCCATCAGCGCGGAAAACGATATTGCCGGTTACAACATCTATAGAAGTGAGCAGGAAGGCGCCTCCGGACAGAAGCAAAATCCGGAGCTGTTGCGCACTCCCGCGTTTCGCGATATGAATATCAAACCGGGCCACCGCTACTTCTACACTGTCACGGCAGTGGATCGCGTCGGCAATGAAAGCCCCGCCAGCGCAGCCGCGCCCGGCGAAGTGCCGGTCGAAACTCCCGCGGGAACTTCGGCTGCAGTTCCTGTAGAAGTTCCAGCAGAAGGAACACCGAAAGCGCAGCCGAAGCCATGACCAACCCTGCCACCAACACTCATCCCATCCCCGCAGACGCGCACGAACACACGCACGCGCAAGCTTCAACAAAAGTGCTCAGTCCCGCCGTCCGCGTCGGCCTCTACACCGGCGCGCTGTTGACCCTGGTAATGGTCGGCTCCCTCGTCGCCGCGAATCGCCTCTCCTGGCTCGATAATCGCGCCCTCGAACGCAACGGCGCCTCCTACGGCCTGTTCCTTGCGATCATGCTCGTCCCGATTTTCCGATTTCTCAATCGTCCGCTGAAAATGTTCTATGCGGCCATGCTCGCCTGGGGAATTTTCGTGATCGCCTACGACATCGCCGGAATGTTTTTTCACAGCCTCTTCCAGGCGCTGCGCTCCCCGTTCGAAGCGTTCCTCGAGGGGGCCGTCGTTTATGGCGTTTGCGCAGTCGGCTCCTGGGTCGGCGGCATGATCCTGCTGACGCGCCAGCATCGCGTTGCCCCGCACCGCCGCCGCTCCGATTTCTTCAACACCCGCCACCAATGAAACTCTGCCGATTTCAACCCCTGGAATTCGACGCGGACCAGCTCAGCCGCACCGAGCGCGAATCGCATCCCGCCCCGCGCTCCGGAATGATCGAAGGCGATAAGATCCACGAAATCCGCGGCGAACTCAATGGCTCGCGCGAACGCACCGGCAAAACCTGGCCGCTCGATCAAATTAAATTCCTCCCGCCCTCGGCGCCCAGCAAAATCGTCTGCGTCGGCCGTAATTATCTCGATCACGCCAAAGAATTAGGCAATGACGCGCCCGCACAGCCGCTCATCTTCTTGAAACCACCCTCCGCGGTCATCGCTCCCGACGAACCGATCGTCCTCCCGCGCATCTCCCGACGCGTGGACCACGAAGGCGAACTCGCCGTCATCATCGCCCGCCGCTGCTATCGCCTGAAAGACGACGAGAGCATCAGCCCCTACGTCCTCGGCTACACCTGCCTCAACGACGTCACCGCCCGCGACTTGCAAAAACTCGACGTGCAATTCACCCGCGGCAAGAGCTTCGACACCTTCTGCCCCTTCGGCCCAATCCTCGAAACCCAAATCGATCCCGCCGGCGTTACCGTCGCAAGCTACGTGAATGGAATCAGGAAACAGTCTGGACACACGTCGGAAATGATCTTTTCCGTTGATGTTATAATCCGCTTCATCGCACAGGTGATGACGCTCGAACCCGGCGACGTGATCGCCACTGGGACACCCTCGGGGGTGGGCCCGCTGGCCGCCGGTGACGTTGTCGAAGTGAGCGTCGGGGGAATCGGCACGCTCAGCAATCCCGTCATCGCCGCGCAGGATTGATCCGCACCGGAAAAGGTTGCCGTTGAAAGAACTCCTGAATGATTGGCACGATTGGCTCCCACTCGCCGGAGTCGCGGCGGTGGTCCTGGTCGGCATTGTGCTGTGGCTGCGCCGCAAGCCGGAAGACGAGAGCGATATCGAACGCCAGCGCCGCGCCTACCTCAATCGCGTCGGCCGCATCGTCGAAGGCCAAGTCCTGGAAATCGTCGAACACGCGCCCGAGGCGAACGCTCCCGCCGCAAAATCTCCTGGCATGTTTCAGAAACGCGCCGCGCCCTCCGCATTTTCCAACGGCACGCAAAAGCTGCTCTACTACACTTACTCGATCTCAGGCGTCACCTACGAGACCGCGCAAGACATCACCGGCCTGGAAGAAGCCAAGCACCTGGGTCGCGTAGCCGCCGGCCAAACCGCCAGCGTGAAGTACGACCCGTCCAATCCCAGCAATTCCATCCTCCTCGCCGACGATTGGTCGGGCCTGCACTAACGCATCGCGAAACCGCGCGCTTTTCGTAGCGCCGGTCTTCGCAGGGATCGAACCCGGGTAGGGCCACTTTTGTGAATCCGCCCGCAGGGCGATTCATCCTGAGATCCCGCGGCGCGGGATCGAAGGGCTGCGTCCCAGCTTGCCACAGCGTACGCCCCGCCAAGAACTGCGAAGCTAACAATGTTAAACTTTCCTGTTCGCCGGAGGACCAACTTGCTTCGATTGCAACGCCTGCTCAGCTCGGTGCTGTTTATCATCGCCGCAACCGCAGCATCTCTTTACGCCCAACAAAATTCCGCCGCAACAACTTCATCATCAGCAACCCCGCCCGCCGTAGACCCCAGCCTCTACTCCGCCATGCGCTGGCGCCTGATCGGCCCCTACCGCGCCGGTCGCGTTTCCGCAGTCGTAGGCGTTCCCGGCGACGCCGCCACCTACTACATGGGCACTCCCGGCGGCGGCATCTGGAAAACAACCAGCGGCGGCACAGTCTGGAAGCCAATCTTTGATGACGAGCACGTTGCGTCGATCGGCGACATAGCCATCGCTCCCTCCGATTCCAATCTCATCATCGCAGGCACCGGCGAACAAACTGCCGGCGACGGCGTTTATCGTTCCACCGACGCCGGCGCCACGTGGACCAACATCGGCCTGAAAGATTCACGCTTCATCAGCACTGTCCTCATCGATCCGCGCAATCCCTCGCTCGTCGTCGTCGGCGTCCTCGGACATCCCATTCTCGGCGTCGGCGCGCCTAGCGAAAATCGCGGCGTGTACCGAACCACCGACGGCGGCAAAACCTGGACCAAAACTCTCTACCGCGACGACATGGCCGGCGTTTCCAACATGGCCGCCGACCCCGACAATCCGCGCATTCTCTACGCCGCCCTCTGGAAGCCTTTCGATTTCCGCACGGGTCCTCCCGATTCCTCAAAGCAGGATTCCTGGATTTATAAATCCACCGACGAAGGCGCCACATGGAAGCCCATCTCCGAAGATGGCTTGCCTTCCACGCCGCGCGGCCGCGTCGGTCTGGCCGTCGCTCCCAGCACCAGAGGTCAAAGAATTTTCGCCATCATGGAGCCTGGACTTTTCCGCTCCGACGATGGCGGCGCGCACTGGCGGCAAATCACCAAAGACCCGCGCATCACCGGCAATCTCTACATCTGCCGCGTGTACGTGGACCCGAAAAATCCAGACATGGTTTTCGTCATGCAAACCACTACCTATCGTTCCACCGATGGCGGCCAGAATTTCACAGCCTATAAAGGCGCGCCGGGCGGCGATGATTACCACGTAATGTGGATTGATCCGCAAAATTCCAAACGCATGATTCTCGGCGTGGATCAAGGCGCCACCATCAGCCTCGATGCCGGCCTCACCTGGAGCAGTTGGTACAATCAGCCGACCGGGCAGTTCTATCACGTCATTACCGATAATCAATTTCCCTACGTTTCCTACGCCCCGCAGCAGGATAGCGGCACAGCTGCGGTTCCCAATCGCAGCGACTACGGCGAAATCAGTTACCGCGATTGGTTTTCCATCGGCGGCTTCGAATTCTGTTACATCGCTCCCGATCCCACCAACCCCGGCATCGTTTATTCCGGCGGCTGGTACGGCAGCATCTTGCGCTTCGATAAAACCACCGGACAAATCGTGCACGTTTTCGTTCGCGGCACGAAAGACCGCATGTCGCAAATGCCTCCGCTGGTCTTTTCACCGCAAGATCCGCACACGCTCTATCTCGGCGCGCAATACGTTCTGAAAACCACCAATGGCGGCGATAGCTGGACTCAAATCAGTCCCGATCTCACCACTCCTGCCGCCGCTCCCGACGCGTCAGCCGATCAACCGCACACGCAAAGCGTCGCACCTGCAAATCCCGCGAGCACCGTGGATGTAAATGCTGCGCCGCCCGCGCCATCCGCGAACACGCACTCGCCACTGAATGAAGACGAAGAAGCCGTGGACATCGAAGAGCGCGATGCAGGAGGTAAAGACGATTTCGAATTCGCGCAGCGTCCGCGTCGCACTTCGCTCACTGTCCTCACTCCCTCGCCGCTCAACGCCTCGATTCTCTGGGCCGGCACTACGAACGGCTTGGTCCAGACCACGCGCGACGCTTCGCAATCCTGGCAGGACGTCACTCCCGCCGGTCTGCCGAAAAACAGCGAAATCGAAGCCATCGAAGCTTCACATTACGACGCGAACGCCGCGTACGCGGTCCTAAACGCGCGCCAGGATCTCCAGCCCTACATTTTCCGCACGCGCGATGCCGGTAAATCCTGGCAGAAAATTACCACCGGCCTGCAGCCCGATTGGATCGCACGCGTCATCCGCGAAGATCCCGTCCGCAGAGGTTTGCTCTACGCCGGAACAGAAAATGGTCTCTACGTTTCTTTTGACGACGGCGACCACTGGCAATCGCTGCAGCTGAATTTCCCGGCCTCCGATGTTCGCGATCTCGCCGTCCATGGTGATGACCTGGTTGCCGCCACCTACGGCCGCGCCATCTGGATCCTCGACGACATCACGCCCCTCCGTCAGGCCGGCCCGGAAATTACCAGCGCCAATGCGTACTTGCTGAAGCCCGCCACCGCCGTGCGCACTCGCTACGACAACGATCAGGAAACTCCGCTGCCGCCCGAAGAACCCACCGCGAAAAATCCGCCCGACGGCGCCATCCTTGATTACTACCTGAAATCTGTTCCGTCCAATCCGGTCTCACTTGAAATTCATGACGCGCACGGAAAAGTAGTCCGCCGCTTCAATAGCCTCGTTGCTCCCGTGGATTCCACGCCGAAGAACGTCCCGGATTACTGGTTCGGTCCGCCCACCCATCTCTCGAAGGACGCTGGACTGAACCGCTTCGTTTGGGATCTGCGTTACGATCCGCCGCAGGCCCTGAATTTCGGCTACTACGGCGGCCTGCTTGATTATGTCGAGTACACCATTTCCGACCACGCTCTCCCCGGCGACACGCCGCGCGAACAAGCGCTCGGCCCGCTCGCCGTTCCCGGCCAGTACGAAGTTATTTTGATCGGCAACGGCACAGTCATGAAGCAGCCGCTCACTATCACGCTCGATCCCCGCGTCCACGTCTCGCAAGCCGACCTCGAAGCGCAACTCCTTGCGACCAAGCGCATTGATTCCGGCCTCGCCGCCAGCACCAAGGCCTTTCAATCGATCACCAACCTCCGCGCCGCCATCGGCGATCGCCTGAAAACTCTCGGCGTCGCGTCCGATAAGGATGCGCGCGCCAGGTTCGGCGAGGAGTCGGCGCACGGAAAGGAAAAATCCGCGGAAGAAAAAGCACAAGAAGCGAAAGCCGCAGCCGCCAATCCGCAAGCCAAAGCATCCGCAGACGCGCTGAACGATCTGGACAAGAAAGCTGCCGCGATCCTGGAAGGAACCTTCGAAGCTCCCGGCGTAGGCCCCATCAATCGCGACCTCGCCCGCACCAGCTTCTTCATTCAATCCGGCGACGCCGCCCCCAGCCAAACCGCCCAAGCCGCAATAGAAGAATCCTGCACCCAACTAAACAAAAACCTGCTAGCCTGGCGCGACCTGGATTCCCAAGCAGTCCCAGCCACCAACACAATCATCACAAAATCCAGCCTGGCCGCCCTCCCCACCGCCACAGTAATGTCCATCACCAGTGTTCAGCACGACGCGACCTCAGCCGACGCCTGCGCACCATAAGCGTCGGCTCAGTTGCTTCTGCCGTTGATTTTGCATTTGTAGGGGCGGGTCTCAGACCCGCCCTCGTGCCGCCCGCGCCCGAATGTACACACAGCACTGTTCGCATTTTCCGGAACAACGTGCTACCGTGTCCTGTGGTTCACCAACAAAATTCGCGAACGACTCACGGAATGAACCCGCCGCCCTTCCGCCGCTCACAAGTTCCAACCGTTCTCGATTCCACAAATCAGCAACGACTCCTCACCGGTCAGGCCTGTCTAATCGCTCGTCGTCAGTTATTAGAAATTCACCTAAGCGGCTCACAACAAGCGAGAAAGCTTTTTCTAATCGCTAGTTTTTCTGGCGTTTTGACGAATCAGCGCCCACCAATCACTCTCCACCATCCCCTCTCATGACCACTCATCGTAAACACCACGATCGCCTCGAAGAGCTTCGCAAGCTCAACGCCGAAGCAGAAGCCGGCGGCGGCACCGAACGCCGCGAGCGCGAGCACAAACAGGGCAAGCTCAGCGCGCGCGAACGCGTGGACCTGCTGCTCGATGAAGGCTCCTTCGAAGAACTCGACAAATTCGTCCGCCACCATTCCCACGATTTCGGCATGGAGACGCAGCGCCCGCGCGGCGATGGATTCATCACCGGCTACGGTCGTATCGGCGGCCGCCTGGTGTACGTCTTCGCCCAGGATTTCACTGTCTTCGGCGGCTCGCTTTCCGAAGCTAACGCCTCGAAAATCACAAAAATAATGGACCTGGCCATGCGTGCCGGCGCCCCCGTAATTGGCTTGAACGATTCCGGCGGCGCGCGCATTCAGGAAGGCGTGATGTCGCTGGCGGGCTACGCGGAAATTTTCCTGCGCAATACTCTTTCCAGCGGCGTGATTCCGCAAATCAGCGCGATCATGGGTCCCTGCGCCGGCGGCGCCGTCTATTCTCCGGCTATCACCGATTTTATTTTCATGACTCGCGACACGTCCTACATGTTCGTCACCGGACCGGACGTCATAAAGACCGTTACCCACGAAGAAGTCACGAAGCAGGAACTGGGTGGCGCCATGACCCACAACGCCACCAGCGGCGTCGCGCATTTCATTTCCCGCGACGATGCTGAATGCCTCGCGATGATTCGCGAGCTTTTCAGTTATCTGCCGTCCAACAATCTGGACGACCCGCCGCGCAAGCCTACCAGCGATCCGTGGGACCGTGTCACGCCTTCGCTAAACGCAATGGTTCCGGAAAATCCGCAGCAGCCTTACGACATCAAGGACGTCATCCACGCGCTCGCCGACGATTCCGAATTTTTCGAAGTCCACGAGCTCTACGCGAAAAATATCGTCGTCGGCTTCGCGCGTTTCGATGGCCGCTCCGTCGGCATTGTCGCGAACCAGCCCGCCTTCCTCGCGGGCGTCCTGGACATAAACGCCTCCGTAAAAGGAGCGCGCTTCGTGCGTTTCTGCGACGCCTTCAATATCCCGCTGATCACTTTCGAAGACGTGCCCGGATTTCTTCCCGGCACGCAGCAGGAATTCGGCGGCATCATCCGCCATGGCGCCAAATTGCTTTTCGCCTTCGCCGAAGCCACGGTACCGAAGATTACCGTGATTACCCGCAAAGCCTATGGCGGCGCCTACTGCGTCATGGCCTCCAAACACATTCGCACCGACATCAATTTCGCCTGGCCCACCGCCGAAATCGCCGTGATGGGCCCCGAAGGCGCAGTCAACATCGTTTACAAACGCGAAATCGACCGCGCTCCCGAATCCGAACGCGAAAATCTCCGTCAGGAAAAAATTGCCGACTTTCGCGAACGCTTCGCCAATCCCTACGTAGCCGCCGAACGCGGCTACATCGACGCCGTGATCGAGCCAGCCCACACCCGCGCCAAATTGATCACAGCCCTACGTTCCCTCGAAAACAAACGCGACACGAACCCCCGCAAAAAACACGGAAACATCCCGCTCTGAAATCGAATCCACACGAGTATGGCAAAATGGGCGCAATGAAAACGATGGATCGCGAATTCATCTCGATTATCGAGAAAAAGGGCCGCTGGTACATCGGCACCGTCGAGGAAATTCCCGGCGTCAACTCCCAAGGCCGCACGCTAGTCGAACTCCGCCGCAATCTGAAAGAAGCGATTCAACTGATTGTCGAATCCAACCGCTCGATCGCCCTAAAAGAGCACTCCCAGCAAGCCAAGCGTGAATTGATCACCGTTCGCGTTTGAGTTCTTAAGCAATGTAGCGGATCTCACCGCTTGGCAGAAGCAATTGGGCTTCGCCCGGTTCGCCGTATTCGGGAATGTGCTCATGGACCACGATGGCTTTCACGCGCTGGAGCATCACAGTTTGTCTCCTGCTGGTGTTGCAGCAAGTCGGTAGCTCGTGCTGCGTCCGCCCGCTTCATTTTGAATGAGGACGCCCTTTTCAATGAGATCCGAGATATCGCGTACCGCAGTGGGGCGGGAACATTTCGTGATTTTCTCCCACTTTTCTGCGGTAAGGTTTCCTTTGAAACCGGTAAACAATTGAGCTACGACTTTCTGTTGCCGATCATTGAGGATGACCGATTGTTTTTTCAAACCGTTAAAAAAGGACTCCTTTTCCAGTGCGCCGTCCGTTAGTAGATTTGACTTTTCAATCGCGCGATCCAGGCACCGCAGAAACCACGTGAGCCATTCCGTGACATCCATGGAACCTTTCTGGCTGCTTTCCAAAATATCGTAGTACTCCGTGCGCTTTTCGAGAATTTGCGAAGACATGCTGTAAAACCGTTGTTGGCTGCCGTCGGATCGGGCCAGGCACAATTCGGAAATCGCGCGAGTTATGCGGCCGTTGCCGTCCTCGAAGGGATGAACGGTGACAAACCATAGATGCGCGATCGCGGCTTTCAGAAGAGGATCCGGTTGGCTGTCGCCGTTGATCCAATCAAAGAACGCACTCATCTCGGGTTCAACGCGATCCGCATTCGGGGCCACAAAATGAATTTTCTCTTTTCCCATCTTGCGCCCGGAAGCAACATGCATCGGGGCATCGCGCCACCCGGCAACACGTATTTTGTGCAAGCCGCTGTAGCCAGTAGGGAACAGAGAATTGTGCCAACCGAATAGCCGCGCGTCATTCAACGGCGCTTCGTAATTCTGAGTCGCATCCAACATCATTTCGACTACACCTTCCACGTTGCGATCTTCCTTCCCGAGGATGCCGCCGGCTTCGAGCCCCAGCCGACGTGCGATTGACGAACGAACGCTTTCAGGATTCAGGGCCACGCCTTCTATCGCGCTTGATTTGATCGTTTCTTCCGTCAATACTTTCAAAGTCGCATTCCAACGGGAGGACATCCCGTATCCACGCATCTTCCCCAGGAGTTCGCCTTGGCGAAGTCTGACTGCGGACAAAAGTCCGGCGATCGAGTTGGCTTCCCACCTGAAGTGCGGCCAGTTGGTCTGTTCGTGGATATACAATTCGGTCTCCTAATCTGACCATATTCTGATCATTTAGCTAGTCATTTTCAATGTTTTTCTTATCACATTCTAATCATTAGTCTGATCATGAGAATGCTATCTTGCAGTAAGTTATTCATGTGACAAGACTTATTTGCTAAAATAACAGAGGCAAGATCCGGTTTTTACCGGCGAAACGCGCAGGGCGGAGCCAGGACGGCACCGTGATTTGGCCGTGAGCCTACTCCAAATGCGGAACGCAACAGATGGCGTCCATGGCGTGTGCGGGGGGAACGGGATTCTTGAAGTACGAGAACCATTGATATGGGAGAACGCCGGTATGGTCACGACAACGATAAAGCTCCACGATTACGCTATGAAGGAATTGAGAGCGATCGCAAAAGACGAACGTCGCTCCGTTGGATTTCTAATCCGTGACGCTGTTGCGTTCTGGCTGGCGGATCATCGTCGGCAAGTTGCCGAAATTGAAAAACAAAAGGAAAGCACAGGGGGCACGCGCGAATGAGTAAAAAGAAATCACCAACAATGATCTCGTCCGCCAGCCCTTCTAATCTGCAAAAGGCGAAGCTTGTGTTAGAAGAAAAGCTTCTTACGGTCGCCGAAAAGTCCCAAACGTTGAGGGAAAAGATCGAGGAGGATAAAACATTTCTCGCAGAGACGCCGAAACAGATCAAGACACGCGACCAGTCGGAAAAAGATTTCCAGAAGCGGCTTGCCGCATCGCTAAAGGAACAGGAAGAAGACGCCCAACACGATGCGCGAGTAAAATTTGGCGAGCGCGCGAATATCGCGGTCCTCCTTCGAGCTGAGCGTCCGTCTTCGGATCGCTTCCGCTGGTATCCGTCCGCCGATTTTGGAGTCTTGCGATGTCACTGCGTAAATCGGGGATTGTCACAGTTCGGCGGCACAAACGCCGGCAACGCCCGTTGTAAATCCAGAACCAATTTTAACGATCGAAGAAATTGCGGATCGCTTGAGATTTGAGAACGCCCGCACAGTTTATGAGTTGACCCGCAAACGGAACAAGCGGCCGCTGCCGACGCACAGAGCCGGACGCCTTTTACGTTTTTATCGGTGCGAAGTTGAGCGCTGGCAGCGCGGCGAGGATGTCCCGTAAGGGAAGTGGTGCCACCGCCCAGATTCGAACTGGGGACCCCCACGTTATGAGTGTGGTGCTCTAACCAACTGAGCTACGGTGGCTCTTTGATATTGTACTTCAAAAGGTTCAGTCAGGCGAAAGGGCTCGTGGGTCAAACCTTAACGCCATATTTCCGTCGCGCCACTTGTTCGAGCTTTCTCAATCCGGCTCTTGCGCGTTTCTGATCTGGCAGCACATAAAATGCCATGGTTGTTGAGATGTCCGCGTGTCGCAGGATGCTTTGGATCTCTTTGGCATCAACCCGGGCTTCGTTTAGACGTGTGCCGAGTCCTCGTCGAAATGCGTACCATCCGAACCACGCTCCGCTGATGTGCTGGGGAATATCTCGTCGGGACAAGTTATCCAAATCGATTGGTCTTAGCAATTTTTCCCCTCGAAACATCCAGCCATCTTTTCCGGCTGGATACGCTTGCCGGTAGTTCTTCCGTTCCAGTTGGCCTCGGACATGACGAGCGCGAATGTATTTAATGGAGGTCTCTACAACGATGGATTTACCGTCTTCGGCACAGAACTTGGACAATTGTTTAACGCGGGATACACTTGGGCTGGGACGGGAAACTTTCTATTGCCACCGATTCCGTGCCCAAGAAGGCACAGATGCCGCCGAGCAAACTGTTGCAGCAACTGTATGCCCTTAAAGGTAAGGAATACCAAATCCACAAGAACGGATTACCGGATCGCGCGCGAAAAAACATCGCCCTCCTTTGTGGACTATTTGAGGCCGCTTCCTATGACACAAGAGTGGAAATCATCTCCGGAGCTGTTCGCGAAATATCACTTCTGTTTTTTTGGTGTTCAGTGAAGTGATGGCCACCGCTGCGATTCGGAGTAGGGACAAACAGTTTATTATCCAAGGACTCGATGCGCTCGCGATCGAGAACTGCGTTGCCGACTGGCGAGATAGAACTCTGCGATTGGCGTTGCTGTACCATAGCGCTATGAAGATCGGTGCTGACCCCGAAGAGCTTATTAAGGCCGTCGCAGCGTTTGCGATGGCTGCCGCACAGAAGAATCTCTTCGGCCCATTTCTGGCTAGGCGCGCTGAAGATAAGCAGTTAGCTAAGTTCGGCTTCGAGGAAGGGGTAACTCTCGATGGCGAATTCACATATGTCGTATCCGCCCGGTAAATCGTAGCGGTGCAGCACACCCGCGGAGGGCGAACCAACGACTAAACAGCGTTGTGGTTGCCGGAAAAGTGACTGTATTTCCGACGTCCGCCGGGATTAGCACTCCCATGAACATCTCAGCGAGCGAGGCTGCCGTTAGTGACAAACTCTAGCCGAGTTAAGAAGAGCCGCTACGGAGGACCTCCTATCTCCGATTCCTCCTCGGCGCACCTGAAAGCTGAACAGGTGAAATGCGTCTGCTCGGATGGCTGATGTGAATGTTGCAGACGTGGCATAAGATGGTCGCCGAGTATCCGAACGGGAGGGAGGAGTCAGCTAATCCGATTGGGGAACGTCGTGGTGACTTGCAAAGGCAATTTCCGCGCGATGCGCAGCTTGGCGTTCGCCGCCTTCATTCTACCCGGCGTGTATTCCGCTGCGGCGCAGACCAGCGACGACACCGTGCGTTCCGTTACAAATGCTCTGCGCTCGCAGCAATACGATCAAGCTTATAAAGCGGCGCATGCCGAGCTTCAGAAATCACCAAACGACCCGAAGCTACTGACTCTGGAGGGACTCGCACTATCCGGGCTCGGAAAGAAAGATGGCGCATTGGCTGACTACGATGCCGCGTTGAAGATCGCGCCAAACTATGTCCCCGCGCTCGAATCGGCCGCGGAAATCCAATACAACGCGGGCAGCGATCGCGCTGTGCCGTTGCTGAATAAACTTCTCGCTCTTCGACCGAGTGATCCGACGACACACGCGATGCTCGCCGCAATTGCGTATCGGCGCAAAGATTGCGCCTCAGCTGTGAAGCACTTCCAAGCGAGCGGCGCGGCGCTCTCTGCGCAGCCGGTTGCGCTGCAGGAATACGGTGAGTGCCTCGTTCGGCTCAAACGCGCGGAGGATGCAATTCCGGTCTTCCAGCAACTGATGAAAGCATCGCCGGATGATGCACGAGCGCGCTACAATCTGGCCGCTGTGCAACTCTGGGCCAATAAGAACCAGGACGCCATTCAATCGCTGCAACCTTTGCTCGATACCGAAAAACCTGATCCGGACGTGCTGGATCTTGCTGCCGAGGCTTACGAAAACTTAGGGGACACGCCGCACGCGTTGCAATTCCTGAGACAAGCCATCATTCTCGCGCCAGACAATCCCCGATTTTACGTTGATTTCGCGACTCTGTCGCTGAATCACTCGTCTTATCAGGTTGGAATCGACATGATCAACGTGGGCCTCGACAGAATTCCTGACTCGGCCGCGCTTCACGCCGCTCGCGGGGTTTTGTATGTGCAATCCGGCCAGTATGAAAAGGGAGAAGCAGATTTTGAAGCGGCCGAGAAGTTGAATCCCAATCAGGCTTTTGTCTCCGAAGCGTACGGCTTGGCAAGTTTTCAGGAAAAGGATCTTGATACCGCGCTCGTCTCTGTGCGCGCGAGATTGAAAGAGCATCCGAACGATGCGTTTCTAGAATATTTGCTGGCTCAAATTCTGGCTCGACAGGGTCCCGCGGCGGGTAGCGCGGAGTTCAACCAGGCAGTAGCAGCGGCGACGCGAGCGATTGCTTTGGACCCTAACCTCCTCGAAGACCGTGACGTGCTCGCGAGCCTGTATCTGAAGTCGGGCCAGTTGCGGAAGTCGATCCAACAATCGCGCATCGTGCTGGAAAAAGAACCTGACGATCCAGAGGCGCTCTACCATTTAATGCAGGCGCTGCGGCGCACCGGGAAAACAGAAGAAATCCCGGACCTGGTTAAGCGACTGGCAGCCGCACAAGCTGCGTCTGGTAAGAAAGAAGCAGAACAAAACCGCTACCGACTGGTTGAGCCGGACAAGAACCAGCCGGATGCACAGCCTAACTGAAGCAGCGGGAAACTCGGATCCTCGATGGAACCTTCGCCTTAGTTCGCGTTCGGACAATCCGTGAAAAGGTTTTCTACACTTCACTAACACCAACGCTGTCGATAATTATCGAGATATGCAACGGCCTTCCCTGCGATGTAACCACTCCCATGATCGCCGCGGCCCCGAGAATCTCTGTTCTCCGCATTCGCAGTGCGAATGCCAAAAAGTCTGCAAAAAGAGGTAAGCCGGCACCACAAAACTGCAATCGCTGTTCGAGTCGAGTAACGTAAGAACTCTACCATTCAAAATTCCTCTTGACACTATTTGCGAAACGGAGGTATTTTCGTCCCAACGCACGAGAAAACGTTTACCCAATGCTCGCTGTTGCCAGGCAGTGAACGAGGATCGCGATCGTCGTCGAAGCCAGACAGGGCTACCGGCGCAGGTCGCAGGCGGTTCTGTCCCGGGATCATTCGGCCCTAGCAGTCGGATGATAAAAATGGGGGGGTGGGTATGAGAACCAAAGTCGTATTTTATTTAGTTGCAGTTCTCTGTTTGGCCGCATTTTCCCCAGGAATTTCCTCCGCACAATTCAGCGGAAATATTCAAGGCGTGGTTTCCGACTCATCGGGCGCAGTCGCCGCAGGAGTCTCGATAGAGTTACGCAACGTGGATACCGGGATTAAGCAGGCCGTAATCACGAGCGAGTCCGGCAACTACCGCTTCAATAGTCTCGAACCTGGGCACTACGTCGTTGTTGCGTCCAAGGCCGGCTTCCGAACCACAGAGGTAAATTTGACGCTGGCCACCGAGGAGACGCAGGGCATCAACATCACGCTTCCTGTGGCCACGGCCAGTGAAACGGTAAGCGTCACAACCGAAGCTCCCGTTCTGGACACCGATGAAAATCGCCTGCAGACGACGCTTACAGGACAAACGGTAAAAGACCTTCCAACAATTAATCGAAACCTTTGGGACCTGGTGACGGTGACGCCGGGAGTGGTGGGGCTCGGTACGCGGGGCGCAGGCGAGGCCCCGGGTGGAAACCCCGACAATTTCGGAACGCAAACGCCTCAGATCAGCGCGAATGGCCGCAGCTACACGGGCAATACTTATTTCGTGGACGGCTTGAACGTAACCAGCCCCGTGCAGAACGGAAATATCATTCTGGCGCCTATTCCGGACGCAGTGCAGGAAATGACGATGCAAGCGAACACCTGGGATGCGGAAAACGCCCTGGGCAGCTCAGTGGTAGTAAATTTGACGACGAAGTCCGGAACGAACCAGTATCACGGCACGGGAAGCTTACTGTACACGAACCAGGATCTGCAAGCGGTTCCGGAATTTTCGCAAACGGTCGCACCGTTCGGACGGAAGGATTTGGTAGGCACTTTCGGTGGTCCGATAGTCAAGAATAAGTTGTTTTTCTTCGCCGACGTCGAAAAACTGTGGGCCACGCTCCCCGAAACGAACAGCGGCTTAATCTCGTGGGAGGATCCGGCTTTTGTCAGCTGGGCTCAATCGAATTTTCCAAACACGGTAGGCACCAGTATCTACGGCCTGTATCCGACTAACGATCTGAAACCGAATGGAACCGTGGAGAACGCACAGCAATATTTTAAATTGGCTACTTGTCCTGCCAGCGGTGTGATCGCCGTGCCACCAGGAGGCGCGACGATTCCTTGTGGCACCAACGTTCTTGATTTTGGGAGCCAAGTGGTCAGTCCCTACTACAATGCACTGCAATACAACTTCCGCGGGGATTGGTATATTACGCCGAACGACCGCTTCTACGTCTCGTATTACAACGATTCTTTCCAGCAAGCAGCGATTTCCCGTCGCCAGGGGCTGGATGTAACTAACTTGATGAACAATCGGTATGGACAAATTGATTACACCCACACCTTCAATTCGAGTTTATTGATTGAAGGCGGATTCGCGTTCGCCAGCGTTGGTGGCGCGAATGGACAGTACGGGGATTTGAAGGTTCCTGAAGTCAATATTAACGACGGGAGTTCGGGCTTCAACGCCGGTGGATGGGGCCCGGGAGAATACCGAGGTCCGAACTATAATTGGCGCGGGGTACTGACTTGGATCCGTGGGCCGCACACTTTCAAGTTCGGATATGACGGAGACCACGCCATCGAACATGGCGACTTTACACCTGTGAACGTCCGGCCAGTATTCACTTTCAATACACTCTTCGACGTGGTGCAGGACAATCCTGTAAATGAAAGCGTCGGTGCCTATAACCCGTTGACCGGTTTGCAGGGCACGGTGGCCTTCGGCGGACAGACAAATCCGTTTGGCTTCTTCGCGCAGGACGATTGGAAAGTGAAATCGAATCTGTCATTGACGCTGGCTTTGCGCTGGGATGATTTTACCAATCACACCCCTTGGGGAAACAGCGGGTTCCAGTTCAGCAGCATATTCCTGGGCCCCGGCAGCACCTTGACGGAGCAAATTGGAAACGCCTCGGTTGGCACGGTCAGCGGCGTGTTTAACCCCGCTTACCCGACGAGCAGTTACTGGAGCCCGAGGATCGGTTTCGCTTGGGACCCGTCGAAAACAGGCAAGTGGAGTATCCGTGGCGGCGTCGGTGTGTACCGCGACTGGATCGTTCTGGGGCAAACCGTTGATCAAACGCGCAACAACCCGCCCGGAGTGATCAGTCCTGTCTTTACTGAAGGGGGATCGGGAATTCAGCCGATTTTCGCGCTCGCCCCTTCCGGTACATATCCATTCAATTTCCCGCTGCCGGCGATTCCTGCTGGTTCGCTCGATGCGAAAGGCGGAATAGTGGGTGTGGCATCTGCGGTGACGGCCCTGCAGCGAAATATGCAGGCGCCGCTCGCGGTCAACTACGTGGTAGGTGTGGAGAGAGAGCTTCCTTGGAGACTAGTTGCCGGAGCAAATTACTCCGGTTCCCGATCGTATGACGGTCTGACCGGGGCGGATCAGAATCGTTGCGCTGGTTGCGCGGTTCCAGACGGCGCTGGCGGCATAACGATTAATCGGCCAAACACGAGTTTTGGGCCAATGACTTATGTGCAGGCTAACAATCGTGCGACTTACAACGCCATGGTTCTCTCTCTGCGCGGAAATCCGAACAGGAGCTTCCATTTCCAGGCGTCTTACACGCTCTCGCACGTGATGGATTTTCCTGAGGCCAACACGCGATTCGATCAGGACGGCGGTCTGAACATCCCCGATCAAAACGCCTACTTCAGCTATTGGGGCGACGCTAATTGGGACGTTAGGCAGCGCTTCGCTTTCTCAGAAGTTTACACACTTCCTGGGTTGAGCAATGGTATTGGCGCAGTGCTGACGAAGGGATGGACAATCAGCGGCCTCGGCGTGGTCCAAAGCGGCACGCCGTACTGGGTGTACAACACCAATAGCTTCCTGGCGCCTACGAATCCAGGAGACTACAACATGGACGGGACCGACTGGGATGTTCCCGACGCCCCGAGCCAGAATTTCACGGGGGGCCACAGCAGGCAGGCCTACATCAATGGCATATTTACGGCAGCCGATTTTCCGGCCCCTACTCCTGGCACCGAGGGCGATCTGAAACGCAACATCTACCGCAATCCGGGCTTCTTCGAAGTGGACGCCAGCGTGATGAAGAATACGTATGTACCGAAGCTCGGAGAAGCTGGCAATCTGCAGCTGCGATTTGATTTCCTCAATTTGTTCAACAAAGTAAACCTCGGGCCTGTGAATGCGAACATGGCGCAGTCGAACTTTGGGACCGTTACGACGTCTCTTCCCGCCAGACAGCTGCAACTGGGTCTGCGGGTCGAGTTCTAAGCATTACCACTCGGTCAAGAGCGAGCCGAATCGCTCGGTTCGGCTCGCTCCGACATTGCGGAGATGAAGGCCATTATCTGTTCAAGCAAACGCATTGTTGAGCGAAGCAGTTTCCGGGGCCGGCTTGAATTTTATAAGCTCTGCAACTGCGTGAGTTTGATGACTGGGGATCTCAAGTTGGCACGCGGTTCTTTTGGTATCGTGGATATGCAAAGGATCGAGCGCTAGCAGGGAATCGACGGAAGCGCACTTTCGGGAAGATTTTCACCCCAACCACCCGGGCCTGGGCTTGCGCTCTCCCCAAAGAGTGCAGGCCCGGGTCTTTTAATCACGTCGATGCTCGGACGCTTCGGACACCTTCGCATCACTGTGGAAGGGCTGAGAACAAACGCCGCGAATGTCGGACGGAAACCTAAAATCAAGCGGTTCGAATGCCCATGGGCGAGGCCCGGTCATTCGAAGTCAAAAATGTACCCACGTCACACCGATCGCTTCCAGGGCGGTATCATCGACACGCTTGAACGCGAA
Organism: uncultured Acidobacteriota bacterium; assembly: GCA_963790855.1. Taxonomy (GTDB): domain Bacteria; phylum Acidobacteriota; class Terriglobia; order Acidiferrales; family UBA7541; genus Palsa-295. The sequence goes on along the minus strand of CAWBPZ010000007.1, from coordinate 114,948 downwards.
GGTAGTACCGCTCGCTTCGCGTTCAGACGAGTGGGTGCAGGAATGCGGTCTTGAATATACGCGATGTGGCGAAACGGGCGGCGGTTTCGACGGCTACCGTCTCCCGCACCATCAACGGAGCGCCCACCGTTAAACCCCACTTGGCGCGTCGGGTTTGGAAAGCTATTGAAGAGCTCGGCTTCTATCCTGACACGCAGGCTCGCGGGCTAGTTTCCGGACGCAGCCGCACCTTCGGGCTAATCATTTCAGAGATTACCAATCCTTTTTTCCCCGAAATTGTCCAGGGCTTTGAAGACCTCGCTGTGCGACACAATTACGAGATGTTGATGAGCTCGACGTTGCATGATCCTAAGCGAATGGCGCTATCGGTTCGACGAATGATTGAACGCCAGGTGGAAGGAGTAGCGGTCCTCTCGTTTGGAATGGAAGAGGCACTGTTAGACGATCTCAAGTCGCGTCGAGTGCCGCTTGTTTTCGTTGACGTTGGGCCGTCGCTGCCGAGAATATCGAATATTCGAATTGACTACTTGCATGGCATCCGGCAGGCAGTACAGCATTTGGCGGCGTTGCGGCACGAACACATCGCTTTTATTTCTGGTCCACTCACGCTGAGGTCCGCAGTTGCTCGAAAGCAGGCGTTCTTGCAATCGATGCGGGAAATCGGATTGCGAGTCGAGGTGGGCTACGTGATCGAAGGAGACCACACAATGGAAGGCGGTATGGCTGCAGCACAGCAAATCCTAGCGATGCCCGAGAGGCCGACAGCGGTCATTTGTTCAAACGACATGACAGCGATCGGTATGATGAGGGAAAGCTATCAGCAAGGCATCCACGTTCCCCGAGATCTGTCTGTAATCGGTTTTGACGATATACGTCTGGGGGAGTTTTTGATTCCGCCGTTGACATCCGTGAAAATGTCGCAAAATGAAATTGCTATCCTTGCCTTCACTGCGCTATTGACCGACGTGCTAAGGCCGATCCCCGCCCCGAACGGCAGCGAATATCTGCTGCAGACCACGCTCGTGCTGCGTGAATCCACAGCGATGGCCTCATAGGTTTCGAGCTTTGATCAATGTCCTGGAGAGTCGCTGTAAACTTTGATCCAATGATTCCGGACTTTGGCCCTCGTGTCTGTGCCGTTCACATCAGAAACAATCAAGTTCGATTTCTGCACGGGCATGTGGCAGTCGATACAGTTGTTTGCGATCTGAGAGCCTAGCTTCGCGTACATGCCGCATTTTTCGGGCCGGTGGCACACGAGGCATCGGCGTGAATAACTTGCCGCCGCCCGTTCGGGCGTATGCTCATCATGGCACGTCGAGCAGGTCATCGTGCCCGACGATTGAAAGCAACGGCTCTTTTCCAGAAGTGCGGCTTGGTTCCCGTGGACGTCCACCTTGGAGTCGGGCCCTGGCCGTTGCAGTTTGATATAGGTGTCTAGCGATTCTCCCGGCTTGAAAGAAAATGCTGGAGCGATTCCCTCTCCCAGACCGCCGTGACACTGGGCGCAGACATCAATCTGCCGATCTCGCGAAAGCTTGGCAGGATTGACGATGTCATCGCCAGTGGACGCCGCAGCAACAGAACGATGACGGGACACATGCTCCCGGCCCCGACCATGGCACCGCTCGCAAGAAATGCCCAAAACAAAATCAGCTTGATCGTAGCGATTCCCGAGTGGCGCGGGAGTGAGCGGCTCAAAGTAGGTCGCATGACATTCGACGCAGCGGGGAATTACAGGCCGATCAAAATTCGCGGTACCGTCCAGATATCCTGGGCTGTTGATCCAGCGACCGAGTTCCACCCAATACGAAACGGGCAGTTCGAAAAGCTCGTCTCCCTTCCAATACAAATATGTCTGGCCCTTCCTTCCGGAGCCTATTACCAAGCCAAAGGCTTCCGACCGTTCCTTGCTGCTGGGAGGTTTTCCGAAGACGGCGGTTTGATAAAAACCGCCGTGCGTGCCATCCATTCTGAAAGAAAGGCCGGGGTCTATCGTTTTCAGGGTGTTTTCTGGCGGCGTAAATTTTCCGGCGATGGAGTGAGCGCTTGGCAGCTGTGAAGTGCGGTGGTGCACCGTTTGCTGGATCGTTTGCAGCTTGTCTTGGTGACAGAAGCCACACACTTCATCCCCCACGTAGCCAGCAGCGGTCCATTTGCTGGTCGGTGCCTGAGGAATCGCTTTATCGGGTGCCGCACCAGATGGGGTTAGTTGCGGTCGAGCGTCAGCAGCACCAACAGTGATCGAAAGAAGCAGAAGGAAGACAACTTTAGTTCTTGCCACTCGATTCCTTTTCGGAAGCGCTTGCCCGAATCTATTTTGGCTCCATAATCTGCAGCGTCTTGTTTTCCTCAAGACCTTTGGTAAGGACCTGTTTCCTGCCGGAGGGCCAAGCGACCTCGATGCTATCAATTTTGCTCGCGTCGCCAAGCCCGAAGTAAAGCGGCAGCACGCTCTGCGAGAGGTAGCCTGACTTGCCGTCGTTGTATTTCATGTATGTCTGGCCGCCGGCGTGGAGACGCACCGTGGCGCCAAGTCCGTTGCGGTTGGAGGCCGTCCCAACGAGTACGACCTTCAGCCAGCGAATGTGTTTTCGTTGCGCGAGATCGCTGATAAAAACTTGCGGCTCGGAATTGAGGTCGTTGGTGACGATGTCGAGATCGCCGTCGTCATCGAGATCGAACATGACGGACGAGCGGCTGGAGCGAGGAGCCATGGCGATGATTTTGCCGGACTGGCCCGCGCAAGTTCCGGCGTTCATTCCTTGCTTTGCATCTGGGCCGGAGCAATCAATTTCGAACCATGGTGTATAAAGATTCTTGCGCGGTTCAATGCCGAGGATGAATTCCGAATCGAGGAACTTTTGCCCGCGATTGTTCAGCAGCAGGGAATTAATACCGTAGCGATAGGGAAAGCTCATGCCTGAGGTGATGAAAATGTCGTCCCAGCCGTCGGCGTTGATATCGCCAACGCTAACGCCCCAAGGCCAGTAATTCTCCACGCCCATTTTGTCGGAGACTTCTTCGATCTTGCCGTCGCCCAGATTGTGGTAGAGAGCGTTGCCGAAAATGAAGTCGGATTTCTTGCCCTGAAGGTAATCGTCGGTCCAGGTGACTTCGGCTTTCTGCTTCTCGTTATCCGTTCCAGGCTCGCGGCTCATGTCTGAATGCATATCGGTGACAAGCAGGTCTATGCGGCCATCGTTATCGTAATCGAAAAATTTGATTCCCATCGCGCCCCACGGAGTGCGCGGGAAATACTGGGCGGTCTTATCGGCAAAAATCTTTCCGCCTTCGTTTTCGTAGTAGGAATTGCTGCCCTGCATATTCAAGAAATAGATGCTGGGCCAGCCGGTGGCATTCAGATCGCCGAAGCTGGCATCGCCGCACCAGCCGTGAGGATTTAGTCCCATTTCTGCGGTGACATCCTTGAAATGGTGATTTCCAAGATTCTTGTAGAGGACAGGATGTTCAAAGCGTTCGGGATGGAGGTGGCCGAAAAAGCCGTCTTTATATGCGACATACTCGCCGTCCGGGCCTTTTTCATCGTTGGTGTACTTGCCGACGTTGCAGACGAGAAGGTCGAGGAGTCCGTCGTTGTCGTAATCGAAGAAGAAGGCTCCGGAGGAATGGGCGACGAGGCCGAGGCCAGCTTCTTCGGTGACATCCTTGAAGTGGCCGTGGCCGTCGTTCTTGAACAGAACGTTGCCGCCGCGGACCGTGGTGACAAACAGATCCTGGCTACCGTTGTTGTCAACATCGGCGAACGCCGCGCCGACACTGACGCGGCCAGGCAAACCGACGCCGGCCTCTTTTGTGATGTTCTTGAACTTGCCACCGCCGAGATTTTTCCATAGCTCATTACCGCCGACCTGATTCACGAAATAGATGTCGTAGAGTCCGTCGCCATCCACGTCGGCAACCGCGATGCCGCTGCCGTGGTCGTAGTGCGCAGCCTTCATGTGCACAGTTACGTCGTCCACGGCATGATTGACGAAAGTGATCCCGCTGTCCTTTAACCGGTCTGTAAAGTGGAATTGGTAGAAGACTTTGAATTGTTTTTCAGTTTCAAGCTGAGCTTGTTTCCGCGCGGCGAGAGAATCCGCTCCGATGTCCACATCGGGGTAGCGCGGACGCGGTTTGGTGTCGTTCGAATCGCCGACGATTCCGAGCAACCATCCAGCGATAACCAGCGCGGTGGCCATCAAATGGCGGACGTTAGGGGTGGCCATTGCGTTTGCCTCCAAGTAAACGTTTCCACACAACGGTGCACAATTCCGTAGGGATTTAGCTGCCATAACCCCGCTGAAATTGGATCGCGCTCCGAAGTGCGGCAAACTAATTTCCCGGTTCTTCTCGGTAATTTCCGCTCCCAATTTCCTTTGCCGGTTCCGCGATTCCAGCTAGAAGTTTACTCGCAGGTAAGTGAAAACCTAAAGCCTTTCGCGGGCCTCAATTGAAGCGCACCGCTTCCGTGTCCAGATCGGATTTCGCACAGCCGGACACGCCGGTCCTCTTGAGGAAAACATTATCGCAGCAAGCGGTTCGTGGTTTCGTGCGCTTGGATTTGACGCACACCGCAGCGATCCCTTCTTCACAAAGGGTTCGATTCGCATCGAGATTGTAACGGGCGATACGCGACGGTAGATCGTCTCGGCTTCCGAGTTTTCTAGTCGGCTCGCCGTCCGCGCTGCAAGATTCGCGCCCGAAGCCGACTTTGCTCACCACCGTGGCGTGTGAAATGCGCGGCGGAGGGAATCGAGGGTTCGAGCGAACCGAGGGAGCATTGAGGGAGCAATAGGCGTTCCTTTGCCTTCCCCGTAATGCCTTTTCAATGACTTGGCGTTTCCTCGCGTTCCTCGTAAGTCCTTGACGCCGTTGTTTTTGATCTTCACTGCCCCAAGCACGGCAATGTTCAGTAATGATTGGAGAGATGTGGGAGTCCGCAACGCCGCATAGACACGGTCGATTTGAAGATTTACTGTGATTTCGAGTCCCACAGCCGGCACCATAGATTCGTGCGCAAGCCGTGGAAATTCGCCGCCGCTTCGTCACCGGTTGTTCGACGATTTGTTGCGCGGTCACTCAGCCTCAAATCCCCGAAATCAGCAGAAGCAAGCTATTGCGATGCAACCGCGTTGGGCGGCAGATGCTCTTCCAGGTAGCGCAGCAGTAAGCTGTACAGATGCAGCGTGGTTCCCGAACCCTCGTTGATCGCGTGCGTCCGATTCGGGTACTCCATGAAGTCGACGGGCTTATCGAGCTCGATCAGGCGATTGAGCAAAAGTTCGGTGCCGGCGTAATGCACGTTGTCGTCGCCCGAGCCGTGCACCACGAGCAAGTGCCCGCGCAAACCCTCGGCGAAGTTCACAGCGGAGCTGCTGCGATACCCTTCGACGTTCTGCAGCGGCAAGCCCATGTAGCGTTCCTGGTAAATCGTATCGTAGAGGCGCAGATCTGCCACCGGCGCGACGGCCATTCCCACGCGGTACAGATCCGCCGAGCGAAACATCAGATTCAACGTGCTGGAACCGCCGCCACTCCATCCCCACACGGCGACGCGCGATGAATCCGCGAACGGATGCGACGACAGAAAGACTTTCAGCGCGGCGGACTGATCATGAACGATCACGGGATGGATTGCTCCGTAAACAACTTTTCGCCACGCGCGCCCTTTCGGTGCGGGCGTGCCGCGATTGTCGAAACTGACGACGATGTAACCCGCTTGTGCGACAGCGCGATTGTATTCGTTGTTCCACGCACCCCATCCGTCCAGCACGGTCTGTGCCGCAGGTTCACCATACACATAAACCAGAACGGGATATTTCTTCGCTGGATCGAAATGCGGAGGCTTCAGCATCCATGCGTCGAGAGTGATGCCTTCGCCGATGTCCACTTTGAAGAATTCGGTCGGCGAGGCGACGAGCGGAGCGGCGCTGGCGCGCAACGCGGCGTTGTCTTCGAGTACGCGGGCGGAGCGATGCGCGGGAAGCTCCACAAGGTCGGTTACAGGCGTCAGGTCGGCTCGCGCATAAGTGTGAAAAGCCCAATGCGCGTCGGGCGACATGTCGTAACTGTGAGAGCCCGGCGCAGCGGCGGGACTGACGCGCTGAGCGTTTTGCGAGCCGTCCAGTGGCGCGCGAAATAGATAACGCTGCGTGGCATTTTCCGGCGATGCGATGAAGTAAAGCGCGCCGCCTTTTTCATCCACGCCAGCGATTCCGATCACGTCGTATGCGCCCGGAGTGATGAGTTGCACGCGTTTTCCGTCGCGGGAGACGAGATAGGCATGGCGCCAGCCATCGCGCTCGCTCAGCCACAAAAAGTCCTGGTCATTGTGGACCCATTCAATTTCGTCCATCACGTCTACCCAAGCCGAATCCTGATCGCGGAAAATCTGGCGGACTTGGCCAGTCGCAACATCGGCGAGCAGGACGTCATTGGTGTTCTGCAGACGATTCAAATGCTCGATCGCGAGTTCGCCCGAGTTTCCGGCCCACTCCAGGCGCGCAATGTAATTTTCACGTGGATCGCCGGGGAGTTGCATCCAGGTCGTGTCTGCACCATCCACGCTGACAACGCCGGCGCGTACGGCTGAATTGGTAGTGCCGGGAATCGGATACGGAATATTCAGCACCGAGGGATACACACCCACGCCGGGATACGGAAATCCGGTGACAATCTCCTTCGGCGCGCCGAGATTGTAAAGCAGCTTGAAGATTCCCACGCCGCTCGAGTCGAATTGCCAGTAGGCGATGCGGCGGCCATCAGGGCTCCAGCGGAACGCGTCGCGAATATCCAGTTCTTCCTCGTAAACCCAGTCGGAAGTGCCGTTGATGATGGTTTGCGAGCCGTCATGGGTGAGCTGCGTGATGCGTCTCGTGGAAACTTCCTCCACGTAAATATTATTAGCGCGGACATACGCAACCTTCGAGCCATCCGGGGAGAACTTGGCGAACATCAGCGAAGATGCGGGAGCGTCGCCGCCGAGTTTTCGCAGCGAGCCAGACTTCAGATCCAATACCCAATAATCTCCGCGAGTGCGCTGCCGCCAGACCGGCGCGGAATTGGTGTAGATAAGCAGGCGAGCCTTGTCCTTAGACCATGCATAGTTTTCGAAATCGAGCGGAACCTTCGAGCCCGAAGGAACAAGCTTCGCAGCCGAGACGAGAACTTCGCGCTTTCCGGTGGCCGTCTGATACCGGACGATATCCTGCGCGTCTTTGACGGCAGCTGATGGTTCGACGGTGGTGTAGAACACGCCGTCGTCCAACCAGCGCGCTGGGCCGAAATATTTGACCTCGAAATCCGGCGACGCGTACATGCGATGCAGAAGCTGGTCTGATTCCGAAGAGATCTGCGCCTGAAGTGGAACAGACGCCAGACACGCCGCGAAGAGCAGAGCGAGCATTGGCAGCAATCGTTGCAATAGGACTCGGACAGCAAAAGCCGATGGCCTTGAAACGTCGAGATTCATGCAGTCTCCCACGTAGGCTGGAATGAACCAGCGGTGTTTTTTTGAAATCATTGGTTGCAAAACTGATTTTCCATCAATGGAAATTGCTTTCGCGAATCTCCCGGCCATTGGTCGGCTGAATCGGACGAGCATCGTCCGGATAATATCTTGCAAACGTCGCGATCTGCGCGGGCGAAGCTTCGATGGGAGTTTTCAGGACGAACCACGTGACGCCCTCCTTGCAGGGAGGAATCGTTAGCGAGCCATCGAATGTGTAATAGTTTTGGTCTGCCGGCAAAAAATCAGCGGCGTTAATTACCACCTTCTTCAGCTCGACCTCCTTGCCTGCTTCACGAGGGATGTGACTCCACAGATCGCGCAGCAGCGCGTTTTCGGCGCCGCTCTTGATGAATACGGCGACAACGGCGGTGCGATTCGCCGCGGAATCCACATGGACGAAGTGAAGTTCCATGTCGTACTTCTTGCCGTCAATTTCGTTCTCGCTGACATGGTGGAAGTGGAATTGGACCAGCGGCAACGCGGTTCCGTTGATGGTGATGCTGCTCCCGGACTCGTAGTTGATCTGAATGGTGTGGCCATTGTTGATGATACTCAGCGGCGAAAGCTTGTAATCAAAATGGATGGGGGCCAGTTCCGCGGGTTGCGCACCGACGATATCAATCGGTGACTCGCGGTGTCCCGACTTGCACTCCGCATAATCAGGCTCAAGGTCTCCCCAGTGATCCGGGCCGTCGGCACCGCTGTAACTCCAATGTGGAGGATTCGCCGGATGCGCCTGCGCAATCGCCGAATCTGCGGATACCAGGGCGGCGCAGAGAATCAACAGAGCGATTGCTGCGCGGACCAAACCAGTCGTCATGGAAAACCTCCTTGGGGCAGAAGGAAAAGTAGCATCTCACTTTGCAGCCGAATCTTCAAATATTCGGTGTGGAAAATCCGAAACGTGCGCGTATATTCGCAGGGACCGAGCGGCGGGAAAAGCGAAAACGGAGACGGCGTTTTCGGGAGTGCGCCACTGGACCAGACACAGCGTAGGAACGGAGGAATATGAAGACGGCACTGGGCGTTGCGCTCCTGATTGGTGTCTTGTGCGGCGCAGCTGAAAGCACGAACGCAAGGCCGCAGGCTGCGAAAGAATCGACGGCCGATGGCGCGCAGCAATTCGCCGATCTGGGCGATCTGAAACTGCGCAGTGGCTCCGTGATTCACGATTTCCGGCTAGGCTATCGTACGTTCGGTCAATTAAACGCTGCGAAGTCGAATGCGGTTCTGTGGCCAACGTGGCTCGGAGGCAAGACGCAAGAGCTGCTGCAATTTATCGGGCCAAACAAAGTGGTGGACAACACAAAATACTTCGTCGTTCTGGTGGACGCAATCGGGAACGGCGTTTCGACTTCGCCGTCAAACAGCAGGACCCAGGCGCGGCTGGCATTCCCGGAGTTTACAATTCGCGACATGGTGGAATCCGAGCATCGCCTCGTGACCGAGGTGCTGCACCTGACGCACCTACACGCGGTGATGGGAATTTCGATGGGCGGCATGCAAACGTTTGAGTGGGTGGTGGCCTACCCGGATTTCATGGACGTGGGAGTGCCGTTGGCGGGCTCGCCGCAATCCACATCCTACGACATGCTTCTCTGGACGGCGGAGATGGACGCGCTGCAACTGGATCCGGAATGGAAGGACGGACAGGGCACGCAGCCGATGACGCGCGGCTTCGCGGTTTACAACGAGATCGGCAATATGAACGTGACTTCGCCGGCCTATCGCGTGGCCAAGACCAGCCCGCAGGATTTTGCAAAGTTCATCGAGCAAACGCGGAAGGAAACTACGATAAACGCGGCGACGGCGTGCGACGGCATCCGGCAGCGCCAGGCGATCAATGCGCTGGACATTCCCGGAGAGTTTGGCGCGACGATGGAGCAGGCGGCAAAGAGCGTGCACGCCAAGTTGCTGGTGGTGATTTCGCCGGAAGATCACATGGTGAATCCGACGCCGGCACTGGCCTTTGCGGCCATGATGGGGGCAGCGGTGCTGACGCTGGAATCGCCTTGCGGCCACTTGAGCCTTGACTGCGTTTCCGCAGGGCCGATTGTCGGCAAATTCCTCGCCGATCCTCCATCCGTTCAGAGCACGACATTGCGTGAGACAGCCAGCCACTAGGAGAGTGAATGAATCGGGCCCGGAAGACGAGTCGAGCGGCAGTGGTTGTAATTGCGGTAGCTCTGGTGCTGGTTGCGGGCGGTGCAGCGTTGCGTTCGCACGGACAACAAAGCGAAGTCAAGACTGGAGCGGTCAGCGTGCATCGCGCGACGAAGTTTGACCTGTCGCCACCGCTGCGGTCACTGCGCGGTTCAAGTGCGAAGGAAGAAGCGCCCGATTGCGAAGGCGCAGGATGCGGTACCTCGCCAGAGGATCCGGATGCGGATCAAGATCAAAAGCCGGTGGAAATAGCGCCGGCGCCGGTAATCACAGCGGCAGGCGCCGCCGTGGAGCAAAAAACACAGGGCAAGCGACCGGCGGTACCTTTGCTGGAAAGTTTCGACGGCCTCGGCTCTGGATTCACCGGGCCACAGGGGACAGCGACGCTGCGCAATCCTTCGGACAACAGCCTGGCAGTGGGCCCTGACAACATCGTCCAGATTGTGAACACGCGGATCGCGGTGTATTCCAAGAAGGGCGCGCTTTACGACAAGACCGGGACGGTGATTTATGGTCCGGTGCAAACGAATGCGATTTTTACCGGCTTCGGCGGCGCGTGCGAGGCGCGCGACAACGGAGACGCTGTGATCCGCTACGATCAACTGGCAAAGCGCTGGCTGATTGTGATGCCGATTTTCGGTCGTATCGCGCCGGGAGAATACTCGGAACAAGGCAAGCCCGCGCTTCCCGGCGAACTCGACAACCCCGGGCCCGCTGTCGCTCCGCCTGCGAATCCACCGCCACCTCCGCCGCACGTTCCACACCAGGGCCCTCCGAAAAAAGAGGGAACATTTGCGATGTGCTACGCCGTGAGCGTCGGGCCCGATCCGCTGGGCGCGTATTATCGTTATGCGTTCGAGCGCACGCTGTTTCCGGATTATCCGCGACCGGCGATTTGGCCGGATGGTTACTACGTGCCGACCAGCACGGGCGACGACGTGATCCAGAAACACGATTGCATCGCGGACCGCAACAAGATGCTCCGAGGCGAGCCCGCCACCGAGCAGTGCATCATCATTGACGGCGTGAATTTCCTGAACAACGCGGATATCGACGGCCAGAAATTGCCGCCGGCCGGAGCGCCGAACATTATGATGGCGGCTGGCGGCACGCAGCTGAAAAAAATATTCGAAGACGATGGGATTTATGTCTGGAAGGTTCACGTGGACTGGACGATTCCCGCGAATACCAGGGCCGATGGGCCGGTGAAGATCGCGGTGGCGCCGTATCATTATTTGTGCAACGGCCAGTTGACGAATTGCGTGCCGCAGCCGGATACCGACCGGCGGCTGGATGTGCAGGGCGACAAGATCATGCAAAGGCTGGTATATCGCAGGATCGGAAATCGTGAATCAATTCTCGTGGGCCACTCGGTAGCGACAGAGGCCGGCGGGGGAGGAGTGCGTTGGTACGAATTCCGCTTGGACAAGAAGCGCGATGTGGAGCTTTATCAGCAGGGCACATACGCCCCGGACGGCTTCTACCGCTGGATCCCGAGCATCGCGATCGATAAGAAGGGCGACATCGGCGTGGGATATTCGTTTGGCGGGATTCCAAATTACGCGGGTCAGCGATTTGCGGCACGGCGGGATGGCGATCCGAAGGGCGTGCTGACCTTTCACGAAACCGTGCTAGCAACGGGAGAAGCGGCGCAGAAAAACACGCTGCGGTGGGAGGATTACACCACCATGGCGATGGATCCGAGCGACGATTGCACGTTCTGGTACGTCGGCGATTACTTGAAGACAGGCGATGAAAATTATCGCACGAAGATCGGAGCGTTTCGCATGCCGGGTTGCAAAGGCGCGCGGTAGTTAGTTGCCAGAGTTGACGATGACTCTGGTCCTACGGCCCGGCGATATTTTTTGCGCTGCGGTATTTCCTCGGCAATGAAACCTGACACATTCGTAATTGTGAATCCGGCGTCGGGCGGAGGGCGTGCGTTGCGCGCCGAGCCGCAGGTGGCGAGCTTACTGGCGGAGCGCGGTTGTCGTGCCACGTTCGTACATTCGAAAAGTTCGGATGACATTCGCGCACAGGCGACCCGCGCGGTGGCGGAGGGTTTTCAAGCGGTGGTGGCGCTCGGCGGCGATGGCGCGTTTCATCATTTAGTGGAAGGCATTCGTGGGAAGGATGTGGTGGCGGGATTTTTCCCAGCGGGAAACGGAAACGACATTGCGCGCGCTCTGGGGATTCCTTGCGATGCCGTGACGGCAGCGGACGCGTTCTTGCGCGGGCAGCCGCGAGCGGTGGACCTGGTGCGCGTGCAATTTGGCGATGGCAGCGTGGCGCATTACATCGGCGCCGGAGGAATGGGACTGGACGCCGAGGCGGCGCATCTGGCGAATACGCAGTTCCGCACGTGGCCGGGAGTAACGCGTTATCTTGCAGGGGCGTTCACAGTATTTTTTCGCGAGCCGCTATTGGATGTGGCGGTGGAGATGGACGGAGCGAACTGGTCGGGCCGCGCGCTGTTTGTGGCGGTGGCGAACGCGACAAGCTACGGGTCGGGCGTGCGCATTGCTCCGCAGGCCGAGATGGATGACGGTTTGCTGGACGTTGTTGTGGTAGGCAATGTGGGGCTGCTGCGCTTGCTGGACGCGATTCCGATCGTGCTCACTACCGGCGATCTGCGCGGATTCCCGGAGGTGACCCGCTATCGCTGCCGCCGCGTCTCATTGCGCGCGGATCGGGCGGCGCGAGTGCATGGAGACGGGGAGGCTCTGGGCGCGGCGCCTGCGGAGTTTGAGGTTTTGCCGGGAGCGATTCGCGTGATAGCGGAAAAAAAGGCGCCACTGATGAAGGCAGATGAACACTGATAAAGGCAACTACTGATGAGGCGACAGACAAATGAAGGTAAACACGACTGCAAGTGGACGCGAGCTGACCGAAATGGGTTTCCGCAGACTCCGAGGGATGTAATCGCTGCGAGTGCTATCCGCTTTTTTTCTTCGAAAGTTTTAGCGTGACTTCGATGTCGCGGCGGCTATCGAAGCTGGAAACGGTGCGAATGGCAGAAGTCATATCATCGTGCTCGGCGTGAATCTCATAATCCACGTTGGGATCCAGGCCGCTGAAGCGATAATTTCCGGATTCGTCCGCAATATATGTTTTCACCGCCTGCGATTTTACATTTTTCAGGTAAACCACGCCGGAAGGCACCGGATTTTCGCTCTTATCAATCACGCTGCCGTGCAGAACCTTTAATTGTGCTTCGGCTTTTTTCTGGGCCTTGGATTCATCTTGCGCGTGGGCGGGTATCGCAACTAAAAGACCCAACAACAGCACTGCGGCAACCTGAAACAGACTGTGGCTTTTCACGGGGTCCCTGTTCTTTCCAGCAGCTGCGGCTGGAAACTAGAAACGTACGGCCGTATTTGACACCAGCTCCAGCGCGACAAGGCCGACGTTCCGATTCACAGCTTGTAAGATGACGCGGAAAGCGAAAAAGATGCGAGCGTGTAGCGCGCGACGCGAATTATCCGACCTCTTCCTCGTCTTCTTCGTCGTCCTCTTCATCTTCCTTGACGCTGGACTTTTCCTCTTCTTCATCGTCGTCATCGTCCTCGTCTTCAGAGATGACGATGAGATGCACGGGATGCGTTTGCGTCACTTCCAGCTCGACGTCGCACTCCGGGCAGCTGAGGATTTCGCCTTCCTCGACTTCGTCTTCGTCCAAATCAATTTCGGTGTCGCATTCCGGACATCGGGTCACGAGAATTCTCTCCTTCCTGGGTGTACTTCCACTGGCGGGCTATTATATACCGCAGGTGTCAAGCGTTGGCGAGAGGGGATGCGTAAAGGTGACGGTGCGGCGCGAATATCCGGAGAAACCGCTCGTGGGAGTGGGCGGCGTGGTGATCGCAGACGGGCGTGCGCTGCTGATTCGGCGCGGAGGACCGCCGCTGGAAGGGGAATGGTCGATCCCCGGAGGCATGTTGGAGCTGGGCGAGACGTTTGGAGAAGGCGTGCGCCGCGAATTGGCGGAGGAGACGGGGCTCGCAGTGCGGGTGGTGGAATTTATCGAGGTGTTCGAGCGGATTTTTTCGGACAAGGATGGCAGAACGCAGTATCACTTCGTGATTCTGGATTACTTGTGCGCGGTGGAAAGCGGCGAAGCGCGGGCGGCGAGCGATGTGCGTGATGTGGCTTGGGCGCGCGAGGAGGAACTTGGGCAGTTTTCGCTGACCACGACCGCGACGCGTGTGATCAAGCGAGCGTTTGAAATGTGGCGCACGCGGACTGCCGAGAAATAGCGACGCCTAGCTTGCGGCAGCCTCGGGCAGGCGACCGAAGCGGCGTTCGCGGCCACGAAAATCTTCGACCGCGGCGGCCAGATCCGCGGCATCGAATTCCGGCCACATGCGCGGCGTGAAAAATAGTTCCGCGTAGGCGCATTCCCAGAGCATGAAATCGCTGAGGCGGCGATCCCCGCCGGTGCGAATCAGCAGGTCCACGTCCAGTGCGGGGCCGCTCGAGTGGGTTACTTCACCGAGACGCTTCGCAAATTCGCGCTGCGAAACTTCCAGGCTGGAGAGCATCCAGCAAGCGGCACGCAAGATGGCGTCGCGCGCGGAATAATCCACAGCGATGCGCAATTCGAGGGCGCGTCCGGCAGCGGTGAGCTTTTCCGCGGATTCGATGGCTTGCGCGAGCGAAGGCGGAATGCGGTCGCGGCGGCCGATGACGCGCAAGCGTACGCCTGCAGCGGCGCACGCTGCGGCTTCGGTATGGAAATATTGTTCGAGTAGCGCGAGCAGGGCGACGACCTCGCTCATAGGGCGTTCCCAATTGTCCGAGGAGAACGCGTAGAGCGTCATGGTGCCAATACCCAGGCCCGGAGCCGCGCGGACGACGCGGCGGACGGACTCCACTCCAGCGCGATGGCCTTCGGAGCGAGCGAGGCCGCGGGAGGAGGCCCAGCGGCCATTGCCATCGAGCAGGATGGCCACATGGAGTTGGGATTGGGGTACTAACTTCAAAGTACTTTTGTTCATAGAGTATCCCGGCAAAATTTTTTGAGAGCCTAACCCTCGCGCGTGACGCGGATCAGAGCTTCCATGTGGTTCAGATACTTTTCCAGCGCGCGGCGACCGGCGGCCGTCAAGCGATATTCCGTTTTCGGCATGCGCCCATCGAAAGATTTAGTACAGCCCAGATAGCCGGCGTCTTCCAGCTTGCGCGCATGCACGCTCAGGTTGCCGTCGCTCGCACGCAGAAGCTCCTTCAATTCGTTGAAGGTGAGCGATTCGTTCACGGCCAGCGCGCTGACGATGGCCAGGCGCGTGCGCTCGTGAATCAGGCGGTCCAGATTTGTAGCCGTATTCTCCGCCGGCCGCGCCGCCGAGGGAGTTCGTTTACTGCGTTCGTCGCCCTCAGAGCGCTCACGACGATACGCTCCTGACTTAGCCACCATATTTCCTCGCGATGACGGCTCCAAAAATAATGTGTAAGCCGCCGAAGCCCGCCGCCAGCAGCGCATTCTGCCAATTCCAAGGGGAGAAGAGGGCGACGGCCCCTAAAACCATGAAGCACAGACCCATCAATGGGACGATACGAATCGAAAACGCGCCGCCCGTAACCACGCCCGTTCCGTACAGCAGCAGCCACTGGCCGGGGATCGGGCCAATTTCACTGGAACGCAGATGCAACACGGTAAGCAGCGCGCCCACAAAAAGCGGCGGCGCAAAACTGTACACGAAGCGCCGGCCAGGCCCGCTGAACATCGACGACCCGGCTCGGCGGGCCTTCGAGTAGGTAGTCCAGCCGGCGATGATGATGGCAATGAAAGCTTCGGCGATCCATGTGCCCAGCCACGGGAGCGGCGAAGCCTGACGCGACGCGATGGCTGCAGCGCCCAGTGCGGTGATGCCCATGGCCACGCCACCCCAGCCGGGAACGGCGGTGAAGGAAGCGGCGCGCTCCATGGTTTCGCGGATGAAGCGAAGGTTGTCGCGCGCGTGGTCAGCGATGGCGACGGGAGCTTGGGAGCGAGAAGGTTCGGAAAGCGCCATACGACAAGAATAGCAGATGGGCGGCATCTGTCAAGTACTTTGTGTTGCAAAGCTACCAGCCCGGCTTGTCGCGCGCCGCCCGCACGTCTATGCTTGGTCCGGCCCCAATTTTATCGGAGGAAGAATATGAAGCGAATCCTGCTCTCTTTTGCAGTGGCGTTGATTTCGCCCCTGGCAGCGGTTGCGCAACAAGCGGCCGCGCCGCAAACTCCCGCTCCGCCGACCGGGCTGGTCGCAAACCCGGTCGCTACCGCGGTCCGCGGCAGCGTCGAACGGCAATCGAAAAACTTGATTGCGGCGACCGAAGAGATGCCCGCGGACAAGTACGGCTACCAGCCCACGCCAGCGCAGAATAGTTTTGGGCATCTCGTGGTGCACATGGCGAACTCAAATTTTCGGCTGTGTTCGATGATATCCGGCGTGGAAATTCCCAAGATGGACGAGCTGAAAGAGACGGACGGGAAAGACAAACTAACCGCGGCGCTGAAGTCTTCCTTCGATTTCTGCACGCAGTCGCTCGCTAACGTGGATGATTCGAAGCTGGGTGAAGTAGTCTTCACGCGTGGCGCGATCACATTGACTCGCGCGAGCGCCATGATCGCGCTGACGAACGATTTCGCGGATCATTACAGCGCGGCGGCGATGTACCTGCGGCTGAATGGCTTGCTGCCACCGACGGCGCCGCAGCCGCATAAGGAGTAGCGAGGCCGCACGATGCCACGCGGTAGCGGCGCATGCCGCGTTATTCCTGGCGCAGAGCCTGCATCGGATCCACCAGCGTCGCGCGGTGAGCGGGAATGAAGCACGCGAGAAGCGCCGCGAACAACAAGGCCGCGGCGACGGCACTGAACGCCGCGAAATCAATCGTGCCGACGTTGTAGAAAATACTGTGCATGGCTTTGCCGACGCCATAGGCTCCTGCTAGACCGAGGACGAGCCCGACGCCAGCTAGAAGCATCCCTTCTTTCAGAATCAGCGCTAACACATTGCCGCGTCCGGCGCCCAGAGCCATGCGTAGACCTATTTCGTGCGTGCGTTGCGCTACCGCGAAAGACATCACGCCGTAAATCCCCAGAGCCGCCAGCAGCAGCGCGACAGCCGCGAACCCGCCGAAGAGCGCCGCAGTGAAGCGATCTCCGGCGAGCGATTCGTCCTTGATCTGATCCATCGTCTTGACTTCCGCCAGCGGCAGATTCGGATCCATGGATTGAACGATTTCGGTGATGCTGCGAGTCAAGGTGGCCGGGTCAACGACGGCGCGCACTCCGATGGCCGCTTGCGGCTCGGGACTCTGTGCGAAAGGCACATCCATCTCGGGGAAACCATCGTCACGCGGGCCGCCGTTGCGAACGTCGTGATACACGCCGACAATCTGCCACGGAATCGGCGCTCCCAGCTTCGTGACGCCGGGAACTATTTGTTCCACGAGGATGGTTTGGGTCAGAGGGTCAACACCAGCCAGGAATTTCTTGACGAAGGCCTGGTTGACGACAGCGACGGGAACACTTCCGGCCACGTCCTGGTCGGTAAAGGAGCGTCCCCGCTCCATGCTCATGCCGAAAGTCTTGAAATATTGCGGTGTAACCATACTGAAGCCAGATTCAGGACGCGCAGAGGGATCCTCGATATTAGGCCTGCCGGTAATCTGGAAGGGCATGCCAAAATTCACGCCTTCCAGCGGCATGCCTTCGGAGGCCGAAGCAGCAGTGACACCGGGCAAAGCTTGAATCCGTTCCAGAAGCTGACGGTAGAAAACGACGATTTGTTGCGGCTCGGTCAGGCGTCCGTGCGGCACCGGAAGCTGGAACGTGAGGATGTGATCGGTGCGGAAGCCGAGGTCCACGTGCGCAACGTTCCACAAGCTATGAATGGCGAGGCCACCTCCGGCGAGAAGGCTGAGCGCCAATGCAAATTCGAGAATCACCAGCGAGCGCCGCAGGCCGTGGCGTCCGGCGCTTTGTGCGGACCGGCCGCCTTCTTTCATGACCTCGTTCAGATTCATGCGCGCTGCTTGCCACGCCGGAACGCTGCCGAATAGAACTCCGGCGAAGAGAGTGGCGACGACTGTGAAGAGCAGCACGGGAATGTTCAAGCGTACGTCGGCTTCGGAAGGAAGAGTGAACGGCGGCATGATCGAGAGGATTACGTTGAGCAGTCCCCAGGCCAGCGCGATGCCCAGCGCACCTCCCATGGATGCGAGCACGATGCTTTCCGCGAGAAACTGACTGAAAAGGCGCTGACGCGAAGCACCGAGCGACGCACGGACCGCGACTTCCTTCTGGCGAGTAGTGGCGCGGGCCATCAGCAGATTGGCGACGTTCGCACAGGCGATCAGCAGGACGAATGCGACGGCGCCGAGCAAGAGCCACAAAGCGGTGCGCACGTCGCGATCCAGGAAGTCGTTCTTCAGCGGCTCGACAGACGCGCTCCAGCCTTTGTTCGACTTCGGATAAACATCCGCGATGTGACGGGTGACCGCGTTCATATCCGCACTGGCCTGCGCCAAAGTGACTCCAGGCTTCATGCGCGCGAAGATGACCAGGAAATGAAAATCGTGATTAATCTGATCAGGTTTGAAAACCAGCGGAACGAAAAGATTTGTCTGCGTGCGGTCGGCTTGTCCGGCGGGACGAACGCCGATCACCGTGTAGATTTCGCCGTTCACGTGGATTTCGCGGCCGATGATGTGCGGATCGCTGCCGAAATGTTCGCGCCACGTATGGTTGGTGAGAACGACTACGTGATCTTTTCCCGCCACGGCTTCGTCAGGGCCAAAGTAACGGCCCAGAAATGGAGTTTCGCCGAGCAATTGGTCCAGGAAACCCGGAGTGGTGAAACTGCCGCGGACTCGTTCGGGCTTTTCACCGACCGAGAGGTTGAAATCGGAGTCGGTGGCGGTTCCCATGGACTGGAACACCGAGTTCTGGCGCTGCCATTCGAGGAAATCTCCGGCAGAGGACACGTTCTTATTTCCAGCGACGGTGGAACGAACAACGACGAGTTGGTCGGGCTGTGGATAAGGCAGCGGAGCGAGCAGCGTGGCGTACACAACGCTGAAGATGGCGGTGTTGGCGCCGATGCCGAGGGCCAGAGCGAGGATCGCGACAGCTGCGAAGCCGGGATTTTTCAGGAGCAGACGGAATCCAAAGCGGGTATCACGCAGCAGGTTCATCATGCTCGGACGCTCCCTGTATGGAATCGAGTTGATGCTCGAACCTTGTTACGATCTGGGCAACGGGTATGTTCACACAAAGCCCGTTGGCAAAGTGGCACGTGAATCGCCAAATTGACTGCGTCGCAAAATATTGGTGGCAGGGGATTTAGTGCGTTGCAGATCGTAGGCGAGCCGCCGCGCTGTGCGAATACGAGAGTTGGATTGTTCGATTGCGGACATGCAGAGAGCAAATGCAGGAGTCTGCTCTTCTCCAATTTTGAGCTTTTTAATCGTATAGTAGGGGCCGCGCGGCGCTCGAAATTCGCAAGCCGCCTGAAAAATTCGAGTGCCAATCTAGCCATCAATAATGACTACTGCGCCGCCTCCCTCCTCGCAACCTGATCGTTCACGACCTGAACAGACTCCGCCCGCATTCCGCACTCTCACTGCGTTTGGTGTGCTGCTATTTTTGGCGGGCGCCACTCTGCCGCTGATTTTTGCTCCGCATTTGTGGTTTGCAGTGACGCGTTGGGTCGGGCTAGCCGTGATCGCAGCCGGCGGATCGCGCAAACCATCGCTGACCTACTGGATTTTTTTCGCGATGCTGCTGGGCGGAGAAATTGGATTGGACCGGCCACAGCTCGCCGAGCATTTGCGCGTGTTCAGCGATATTTTTCTGCGCTTGATCAAAGTGATCGTGGCGCCGCTGATTTTCGGCACGCTGGTGACTGGAATTGCGGGGCATGGCAATTTGCGCAGCGTGGGACGGATCGGTGTGAAGAGCCTGATCTATTTTGAGATTGTGACGACGCTGGCGCTTTTCATTGGTCTGGGCGCGATCAATATCAGCCGGGCCGGCGAAGGATTGACTGTGGTGGCAGCGGTGACGACCGAGCCTGCACCTAGCGCGGCACCGCTGCATTGGGACGACTTCCTGCTGCACATTTTCCCCGAAAATCTTGCGAAGTCGGTGGCGGAAAATCAAATCCTGCAGGTCGCCGTGTTTTCCGTGCTTTTCGGCATTGCGCTGGCGCGTTTATCGCAATCCAAACGCGCGCCGATGCTCAGTTTCTGCGAGTCGCTCACGGCAACGATGTTTGCGTTCACGAATCTCGTGATGTATTTCGCGCCGGTGGGCGTGGGCGCAGCGATGGCTTATACGGTGGGGCACGTGGGAATCACCGTGCTGCTGCCGCTGGGAAAATTGCTGCTCACGGGCTACGGCGCGCTGGCGTTTTTCCTTCTCGTCGTGCTGCTGCCGATCGCGTTATTCGCGCGGCTGCCAATCGGGCGTTTCGTCCGCGCCGTGGCCGAGCCGGCTACGATTGCTTTTGCGACGAGCACTTCCGAAGCGGCGCTGCCCAGCGCCATGGAATCCATGGAAGAGTTCGGCGTGCCGCGGCGCATTGTCGCGTTCGTGGTTCCGGCCGGGTACAGCTTCAACCTGGATGGTTCAACACTGTATCTGGCCGTGGCGTCTATTTTTGTGGCGCAGGTGGCGGGCATTCATTTCACATGGCTGCAGCAGCTTTTCATGGTGTTTACGTTGATGCTCACGAGCAAAGGCGTCGCCGGAGTGCCGCGCGCAGTGCTGGTGGTGCTGCTGGCAACTGCCGCAACATTTCATCTGCCCACGGAGCCGATTTTCATCATCCTGGGAATTGATGCGCTGATGGACATGGCGCGCACGGCCGTGAACGTGATCGGGAACTGCCTGGCATGCGCCGTGATCGCGCGCTGGGAAGGCGAGCTCGACACTTCAGGTGGGGCGGCTGCAGAACCGATCTAGTTAGGCATTGTGTCGGCGACGGCTTGGTCGTGTGGCTTCACGATTGCGCTCGCTTTGTGCGCGTCACGGAACGATCACCGCGGCGCCGTCCACGGTTTCGAGCTTCACCGCATGAAGCGCTTCGTTGGCTTGAGCCAGTGGGAATACCGTGACCTGCGGGCGAATGCCGATGTCGCGCGCAATTTTAAGAAAATCGCGGGCGTCGGCGCGGGTCATATTGGCCACGCTGCGAATCACGCGCTCACCCCACAGAAGTTTGTCGTAATCAAATTGCGGCATGCGATCCAAATGAATCGCGTTGATCGCGACGACTCCGCCTTTGCGCAGACTGGCCAGCGCGCTCACAACGACATCTCCGCTCGGAGCGAAAGTGACGGCGCGATCGAGCTCGACCGGCAGCTTATCATTTTCGCTTCCCACCCACTTCGCGCCCAGCGAGGCGGCCCGCTTGCGATGGGAAACTCCTCTGGTTGAAACATACACCTCGCATTTCCACGACTGCAGAACGGCGATCGTCAGGCTGGCGGAGGAGCCAAACCCAAACAGACCGACGCGTTCCCCAGGTTCGACGCCGGCGACGCGCAAACTGCGGAAACCGATGATACCGGCGCAGAGCAGCGGCGCGACGTGGATGTCGTCCAGTCCGTCAGGCAGAGGAAATGTGAAGTCGGCGCGCGCCAGAGCGTATTCGGCGTAGCCGCCATCCACCATGTAACCGGTGAAAGTCGGCCGGTCGCAAAGGTTTTCCATCGCGTGACGGCAATACCAGCAGTCGCCATCCACGCCGCCCATCCAGGAAACGCCCACGCGCGAACCAATCGGAGATTCCGCGCTTTCGCCCGCAACAACCTCGCCGACAATCTGATGACCAGGAATTAATTGGGGCCGAAGCGCGGGAAGATCACGTTCGACGATGTGCAGATCGGTTCGACAGACGCCACAAGCTAGGACACGAAGCAGCAAATGCCCTGGGACAAGCTGCGGCCGCGGAACATCCTCCATTTGCAACCACGTTGCCCGCGTCGCTTGCGGCGATTTTAGAATGGCGGCTTTCATGAAGCACTCTTTTCCGCGGCCTGGGCGAATTATGGCACTGCAATCATCGCACGCCAACGGACCTTATTCGAGCTAAGCGCGACACATTGCCACGCCACGTCGTCACGGAACGTTCAGTGTCCACCGGAAGGCGCTACTGGCTTGAATTTGCGAATCAAAAATACCAGCGGGACGCCCATCAGCACAAACCATCCCAGCGCGGTGAAACAATCCAGAAATGCCTGGAAGGAGGCCTGCCGTTCGAGAAGAGCGAAAGCCTGCGCCTGAGCGTGCACCGCGGCGTCCGAATGCGAAAAGCCATGAGCGGAAAAATAACCCGTGAGATTAGCGAGAAGTTGCCGGTAGTGCGGATCCGATGGCTGCGCGTGCGCCACCAGCACGCTCTGATGATATTGCGAGCGGCGCGCGAGAAGCGTGGTCACAAACGCAATTCCGAAACTGCCGCCTTGATTGCGAAATAAATTGGTGAGACTGGAAGCCTTGTTGTTTTTATTTTTCGGCAGATTGGAATACGCCAGCTGGCTCACAGGCACGAAGAGCGTCGCGATTCCGAGGCCTTGCAGCACGCGCGCTAGCGCTTCGTGGCGGTAATCGGTGGCGAGCGTAAAACTGGCGTATTGCCACATGGCCAGCGCGAAGACGAAATAGCCGAAGGCGAGGAGTCGCTTCACGCCTACTTTGGGCAGAATTCTTACGACCACTGGCGCGAGCATCACAATCACAAACGCGCCCGGACCGAGAACGAGCCCAGCGTCGGTGGCTGTGTAGCCATAGAGCCGCTGCAGCATCTGCGGAATCAGCACGGTGGATCCGTACAGCGTGAATCCGAAAAGAAAGTAGAAAATATTCGCCAGCGCGAAATTTCGATCGGCCAGCAGACGGATTTCCACGACGGGATCCGGGTGGCGCCATTCCCAGATGATGGCGAACGCCAGCGCGGCGATGGCAATCGTAAAGAACACCACGATGAAATTGCTTTCGAACCAATCTTCGGTTTGTCCGCGATCCAGAACCACCTCCAGGCACGCGAAAGCCATGGCCACGGAGAAAATTCCCCAGCCGTCTATTTTCAGTTTGCCGTCCTTGCGCGCGGCTTCCACTTCGCGCTTGAATTCCGGCGGATCGGAAAGCAACCGGCTGGTGAGGATCAACGAGATGATTCCAATCGGAATGTTGATGAAGAAAACCCAGCGCCAGCTCCAGTGATCGGTGATCCAGCCGCCCAAGGGAGGACCGATTGCCGGCGCGGTGACAATCGCCATGCTGTAGAGAGCGAAAGCCGCGGCGCGCTTGTGTGCCGGAAAAGTGTCCACAAGAATTGCCTGTTCGACGGGCGCCAGTCCGCCGCCGCCGATTCCTTGCAATACGCGGAAGAAGATCAGTGCGCTGAGGCTGGGGGCAAAACCACACAACAGCGAACTGACCGTGAACGTCGCCACACAAATCATGTAGTAGCGTTTGCGTCCCAGAAGCCGGCTGAGCCACGCGGACAGCGGCAACACGACGGCATTCGAGACGAGGTAGCTGGTCAGTACCCAGGTGCTTTCGTCCGCGCTGACGGCGAGGCCGCCGGCAATGTGAGGAAGCGACACGTTGGCTATCGCCGTATCGAGCAACTCCATGAAGGTCGCCAGGGTGACGGTGATGGCGATAAACCATGGATTAATGCCCACTCGCGGAGTGGGAAGACTTAAGGGGATGGCAGGTGCGAGCGCCTCGCTCATGGTTCCTCTAGTCCATCCGATGCATAAGAGACCGTTCGGTCTCTTTCATTTTATGCTAGAATGCCATAAAAGACCAGTCGGTCTCGGAACGGGCCAAGGGAGTTACCAGTGACCAAGGGCGAGCAAACCAGGCGCGACATTGTCGAGAAAGCGGCGCCGTTATTCAATCGGAAGGGCTTCGAAGGGACGTCGCTGGCGGACCTGATGCGGGCTACTGGGCTGCAGAAGGGCGGGATCTACCGCCATTTTTCGGGCAAGCGAGAACTGGCGGCCGAGGCATTCGACTACGCGTGGGAAAAAGCCGTGCGCGGCAGGCTGGACGGCGTCGCGGACGTCCCGGACTGCGTGGATCGCCTGAAGAAAACGATCGACAATTTTGTGGAGCGGCGCGCGGGACTGGTGCCCGGCGGCTGCCCGCTGCTGAACACCGCCGTCGAAGCCGACGATGGAAATCCGATGTTGCGCGCGCGTGCCAGAAAAGCCTTGCAGGGCTGGACGGAGCGCTTGTCGCGAATCACCGCGGAAGGCATACAGAAAAACCAGATTGAGCAAAGCGTCGCCCCGCGACAGCTAGCAGAACTGATCATTAGTTCGCTGGAAGGCGCGTTGCTGATCAGCCGGCTGCAGAACGATGAAGCACCACTCCGCGCCATGCGACAACATCTGGACGGATACCTGGAACAAAACGTTCGCGCGAACCGACACCCCGCCCGTTAGCCTACTCGAAGACCGTCAGGCCCCATCCTCCGAACTCTGCTTATCCCAACTGCGATATTGAGCGGCGAAAAAATAGCTTGACATATTCCTATATAGGAATGTATTGTTGGCCCATGGCTCGAGCGGCGACAACCTCTGACGCATTCAACGCAGTCGCCGAGCCTCGGCGGCGGGAGATCCTGAACTACCTCGCGCTGCAGGAGCGGTCGGTGAGCGAGATTGTGGCGACTCTCGAGATGGAGCAACCTTCAGTCTCGAAACATCTGCGCGTACTGCTGGACGTGGGCCTGGTGAACGTACGCCGGGAGGGACGCAGAATGATGTACCGAGTGAACGCGGAGGCGATCCGGCCGTTGCACGAGTGGACCAGCACCTTCGAGCGGTACTGGCAGCATCAACTGAGCCGTGTGAAGGAACACGCAGAGCGGAAGAGCAGTTCGTGGCAAGGCGCGATCCCAGCAACGGGCAAGACAAATTCTGATTAAAGGAGGAACGATGAGTTCCACAGCGATAAAGGTGAACCGGACGATTGAGGATTTGACGTTGAGCATCACGCAGGAAATTCATGTGCGGGCATCGCTGCAGGTGACATTTGACTCGTTGCTCGAATACCTTGGGCCGCTGAATGAAACGCCCGACGGCAAGCCCATGTCGTTGAAGCTGGAGCCATGGCCTGGCGGACGTTGGTATCGCGACCTCGGTGGCGAGAACGGCCATTTGTGGGGCCATGTGCAGGCGATCAAGCGGCCCACGCTGCTGGAGTTCTACGGGCCGCTGTTCATGTCGTATCCGGTCAGCTCGAACGTCCAGTACCGGCTGAGCGAGGTGGAAGGCGGAACGCTGATCAAGTTTCATCACCTGGCGTTCGGATTGATTGCAGACGAGCATCGCGAGGGAGCTGTGAAGGGTTGGACGTACATGAACGATGGCGCGCGCAAACACGCCGAAGCAAAGCGCCGGCCGCACTAGACACGGCGGCTGCGGGAGGGGAAATGTATGTGTCCAGCGTGCATTGCGAGCGCCGCGTTGATTATCAGCGGGATCATGTCCACTGGCGGGCTGACGGCGCTGGCTGCAAAGAAGTTCCATGCGAAGAATAACGCGAACGACAGGGGCTCGTTCGATTCTCCGGGTCGTGAAGATGTGAAGAGTAAATCTGACAAGCAGGGAAAGGAGCAGCTATGAGCCTCGCAGAATCACTCTTGATGGAGTTCGACCAGGAAGCGCAGACAACCAAGCGTGTGCTGGAACGAGTTCCCGATGACAAACTCACTTGGAAACCGCACCCGAAATCTTTCTCGCTGGGGCAGTTGGCGCTACACATCGCGGCTGGCCCGGGGCAGATCGTCGCGGCGGCCTCGCAGGATACGGCTGAAGCTCCGAACTTCGCGCAGCCGGAGGCCAAGAGCCGCCAGGAAGTCCTGGAAACTTTCTCCAAGAGCATGGCGAGCGCGCGAACGGCGCTGAAGAATATGGATGACGCCCGGCTCACGTCCACATGGCGCTTGGTGAGAAACGGAAAACCGGTGATGGAGGTGCCGCGGATCGCATTCCTGCGCTCCATCCTCATGAATCATACCTATCATCACCGCGGCCAGCTTTCCGTTTACCTGCGGATTTTAGATGTGCCGGTGCCTTCCATTTACGGCCCCAGCGCAGACGAAAATCCATTCGCATAAATACATGACGACCCAATCGAATATCGAAAGCTAAGGAGACGACGATGGAATCGACAGCAGAAAGGAAAAAAATGGATCACCCGAATGTGGTGCCGCATGCGGAATGGATCGCAGCGCGCACGGAGCTGTTGGGCAAAGAGAAGGAGTTCACGCGGCTGCGCGACGAAATCAGCCGGCTGCGGCGAGAACTGCCTTGGGAAAAGGTGAAGAAGGATTACGTGTTCGACGGACCGACCGGAAAAGAATCGCTGTCCGATCTGTTCGCCGGCAAAAGCCAGCTGCTGATTTATCACTTCATGCTCGGTCCGGGCTGGGCCGAGGGTTGCCCGAGTTGCTCGTTGCTGGCGGACCATTTTGACGGCAGCGTAGCGCATCTGGGCGCGCGAGACACCAGGCTCGTGGTTGTTTCGCGAGCGCCGCTGGGGGAGATTGGCGCGTTCAAGATGCGCATGGGCTGGCGGTTCAAGTGGGTCTCGTCATTCGAGAGCGACTTCAATCGCGACTACAACGTGTCGTTCACGAAGGAAGAGAAGGCTAAGGGCGAGATGTATTACAACTACACGTTGCAGCAATTCCCCAGTGAAGAGGGGCCCGGAGCGAGCGCATTCTACAAGGATGAGGCCGGGAACATCTTCCACACCTATTCCACCTACGGTCGCGGGCTGGACATTTTGATTGGGGCGTACAACTGGCTGGACATGGCGCCGAAGGGGCGCGACGAGGATGGATTAGCGTTCTCGATGTCGTGGGTGCGGCACCACGACAAGTACCTGGACGGCCAGTTGGTGGACCCGACTCGGATTTATGCACAGCCGAAACGTGCGGATGAGAAGTGCTGCTCCGGCGAGAACGACTAGCGAAAACTGTGCCACTCGTGCGGCGAAGTTGAGGCGGCTGCGCGCCGCCTCCAACTTCGCGGTAACATCTGCAATTAATTTTGACGAAACCACGGTAAACCGCTGCTCCTGATTTGGCTGCGCTTTACCTCGCAGCTTCTTCTCTGTTCACCTGCATTGCAGCAATCCGGTATTTTGCAAATCGTCGCGGCTCGTATGAGAGCCGGATGGATCCGCCCGTTCGCGGAAAGCAGCTTGCATCCGAAATAATTTCAAGCTTGAGGAGTGGTCCGCGGAATATAATTCCGCCAACACGCGCGGCGATGATGCGAGATTTCAGGCTGCGTACGGCGTGTGGGACTGCAACAGGAGCTGGCGTGATGGTTGGTCCGACAGACGTTAAGCCGCAAGCCGCTTTGAGCGATTACCTGGCGGCCGAGCGCACGCTTCTTGCATGGATTCGCACGGGCTTGGCTCTGATGGGCTTCGGCTTCGTAGTGGCGCGATTCGGGCTTTTCCTGCAGGAACTCCAGGCCGTCCAAAAAAACTTTGTCGGGACAATCGTATGGGCTTTCGCTGTGGTTCGGCACCGCGCTGATCGCTGCGGGAGTGCTCGTGAATCTCTTCGCAGGATGGCAGCACGCACGCTTGGTGCGGGATCTGGATCGCGGCGGTGTAGTGCACGCTCGCCCGGCGGGTCCGGCCGTTACCATCGCATTGTTCCTGGCGCTGGTCGGCCTTGCGATGACGATTTATTTGCTTTCAATGCGCGGTTCCGCGCATCCAAATTCTGGAAACAATTCCGGATACAACAAGGAGACACCCATGACGTCCATGGCGCCCATAGCGGACAACGGAATCATCAACAAGGCCAGCAATCATTCGGTGGACGAAACGGTCGAGAAGCTCAAAGGCATTCTGCAGGCGAAGGGAGTGACGCTTTTCGCGTTGGTGGACCACAGCGGGGAGGCGGAAAAGGCAGGACTTAAAATGCGGCCCACCAAGCTGCTGATCTTCGGAAATCCCAAAGGCGGCACGCCGGTGATGGTCGCGGCTTCCAGCGCGGCGATTGACCTACCGCTAAAGATTCTGGTCTGGGAAGATTCTGCCGGGAAAGTATGGGCCTCCTACAACAGCCCATCGTATTTGCAGCGGCGGCACGGCATTCCGCAGGAGCTGCTGCAGAATATTTCGGTTGCGGAAGCGCTGGCGGCCAAGGCTACGGAGTGATCAACGAATATTCGCGCCGCGTTCCGTTTTCTGTGCGCTCCGTCTAGTGCACGCCCGCATTCGCAAAATCTTGCGGTCCGGGCAACGATCCGCGCAAATAAGTGGAATCCCAATTGAATTGCCAGCGGCCTTTTTCCCGCGCGAAGCGCAACGGCCCCGGCGTGAAGTCCACCCACTGGCTCCATTGGCCGCTATGTTTGTCGACCACCACGTTGGACATGCCATCGAGCACCATCGTGGTTTGCCCGCCAGCTTCGCGAC
This sequence comes from uncultured Acidobacteriota bacterium, assembly GCA_963790855.1. Lineage (GTDB taxonomy): Bacteria > Acidobacteriota > Terriglobia > Acidiferrales > UBA7541 > Palsa-295. The sequence continues at coordinate 86,809 of CAWBPZ010000007.1, read as the reverse complement.
AGGATGTGGGCTGGAAGTTCGCCCGCCCCACCCATTCGAAACCATTCAGTTTGTCCGACTCGCTTAGGTCCTGCGGCTCCATTTCTTTTATGCTTAGCGCGCGGCACTGCCGCAGAAAGTGATCGGGCGCGTAGGGGCTGCCGGAGACGATGGCGGTGGTCCAGCCGTCAGACCCTTTAACCCAATGTCGCTGCAGTTCCGCCATGGCGGCGCTCTGCGCCTCGCGGTCAGCTTTGGTGAGGCCGGGAATTTCGTCACTGCCACCATCCGAACTCGCATGCCCGCAACCTGTCGGAACGAGGACCATCGCCAGCGCGAGAGCAGCGAGGGATGTGGCGCGATAGACTTTCATCGCAGGGCTCCTTCCTTTGCGACGCGGCGCTGCAGGTCGCCAGTGTTACTTCGCTTTCTCGAGCCGCGGGATCATGCTATTCCGGGGGCCGTCAATCGTGCCGTCTTTGTTGATGGTGAAAACCAGCGGACTGGGGAGCATGGGCCCGAAATCACCACGCGCGACGATCTTGTCGCCTTCCACCTTGTATGTGCCGTCAACCGCATACGCTCCGAGCGCCACATAGGCCTTGCCGTCTTTGAATTCAGCGTTGATGGTGCCACTGGGGTCGCGATATTTGCCTTCGGCGCTGCTGCCACACCCCACTGCCAGAGTCACTCCGGCTAGAACCAAAACGAGAAGCGCATTTCGCATCGCTGTGCCATTCATAAATTTCTCCTGAACAGGCCTTCCAGCTTTTAAGTATCGAAAAGCGCGCAGGCGCCTCTCGCGAAACCCAAGGACCAGCCACGCAGACGCCATCCGTTGCCGTATGGCCGCATACGGTGCTACAGTTCCGTGCCTGGACGGGACCTAGAGCCGGTGAGGGATGGGTTCCCAGGTATGGCCCTTCAATACACAATGCGCGAAAGCGAAAGAAAAACCGTCACGGCGGCCAAGCCAACTCCATCGGCGGACGGGCTAGCGGCCGAGCCGACCAGCTTGCCGGCGGCGCGAAGACAGGCGCTGGACCAGCTGTTCAGCGTCACTTACGAAGAGCTGCGCCGGCTGGCATCGAGCGTGCGGCGCGGCGATCCGAGCGCCACGCTTAGCCCCACAGCTCTGGTGAACGAAGCCTGGCTGAAGCTCGCGAAATCCCCGGATGTTGGCGCGACCTCGCGTCTGCACTTCAAACGTATCGCAGCTCGCGCCATGCGGCAGCTTCTGGTGGAGGCGGCACGGCGGCGAAATTCCGGCAAGCGCGGCGGCGGCGCGAAAATTACCGTGACCTTTGACGAAGCGTTTCAGAAGAAACCCTCCGGTGAAGACGAACTTCTCGCGCTGAACACCGCACTGGAAGCGCTCGCGCGCATGAATCCGCGGCAGGCCGTGATGGTGGAAAGCCGCTTCTTCGGTGGACTCGACATTCCGGAGACGGCGGCGCTGCTCAACGTATCCGAAGCCACGGTTCTGCGCGATTGGCGAGCCGCGAAGGCCTGGCTTACTCACGAGCTTCGCCGCACGTAACGGCCGATCGCGGGCCGTGTTCCTGCGTTTTCTGCCGGAGACCAATGATGGACAGCACCCGCTGGCAGAGAGTCCAAACTCTTTTTCACGAAGCTGCCGACTTGCCAGCGTCGCAACAGCGCGTATTTCTGGAAACCCAATGCGGCGATGATGCGGAGCTGGTCAGCGAAGTCCTCATCCTGCTGGAAGAAGACGCGCGCGGCGGATCAATGCTCGATGGCGATGTGGCCGATGTCGCATCCCAGATTTTCAACGATTCATCCACAAGCTCACTCCCCTTCAAGGAATTCGGCCCGTACAGAATCAAACAGGTGTTGGGTGAAGGCGGGATGGGCGTGGTTTACCTTGCCGAGCGTGAGGATCTGGGCAACGAGGTCGCGATCAAAATTCTGCGCGACGCTTGGGTTTCGCCCGCGCGCCGCGAACGCTTCAACGCCGAGCAACGCACCCTGGCGCAGCTGAATCATCCCTCCATCGCGCGGCTCTACGATGCGGCCACTTCGCCCGACGGCACACCCTTCTTCGTGATGGAGTACGTGGAAGGCATTCCGCTCACGGACTACTGCAAAACTCAGAAATGCTCCATTCCAGAGCGTTTGCGTTTATTCCGAGCCGTCTGCGAAGCGGTGCTGTACGCGCATCAGCACGCTGTGATTCATCGCGACCTGAAACCTTCCAACATTCTGGTGAAAGGCGATGGAAGCATCCGGCTGCTGGATTTCGGCATCGCCAAACATCTGGAAAATCTGGGCGAGCTGGTTGATCAGACCATCACCGGCTTGCGAATGATGACGCCGGCTTACGCCGCGCCCGAGCAAATTCGCGGTGAGCAGATCGGGATACAAAGCGACGTCTATTCTTTGGGCGTGGTGCTGTATGAGTTGCTCGCCGGACACCTGCCATTTGATTTGACCAAGTGCTCTCCGTCGCAAGCGGAAAAAGTTTTGACCGAGCAAGAAGCCCAGAAGCCTTCCGAGGCAGTCGTGAAGACGGCCGCGTCTGCAGGAACGAACGGCAGCGCAGTAACGGCGAGCAAAACGGCCTGGGCCGACTTGGACGTGCTCTGCCTCACGGCGATGCATAAAGATCCGCAGCGCCGCTACCAGTCGGTGGAAGCGCTCATTCGCGATGTGAATCACTATTTGGATGGCGAGCCGCTCGAGGCACGCGCCGATAGCTGGCACTACACGCTGGGCAAGTTCGTTCGGCGGCGTTGGCAGTTGGTTTCTGCAACCGCCGTAGTGTTCGCGCTCCTCGTGGGCCTGGTGATCTTTTACACCGTGAGATTAACCAAGGCGCGCAACGCGGCGCTGATGCAAGCTGCGCGAACGCAGCGGATTCAACGCTTCATGCTGAATCTTTTTCAGGGAGGCGACCCTGCCGCCGGCCCAGCCGATGATTTACGCGTAGTGACGCTGCTCGATCGCGGTGTGCAGGAAGCGCGCAGCCTGGACGCCGAGCCGGCCGTGCAAGCCGAACTCTATGAAACGCTGGGAGGCATTTACCAGAAGTTGGGCAAACTCGAGCAGGCAGATGCGCTGATGGAATCCGCGCTGGCAAAACGCGAAGCGCTTTACGGGCCGGATAGCGTCGAGACCGCCAAGGGCCTGCTCGCGCTGGGTTCGCTGCGCGACGCCGAAGCAAGGTACGGCGACGCCGAGCGGCTGATTCGGCAAGCGCTCGATAGGGACCGGCGTCACTTGCCGGCTAACGATCCGGCGGTGGCCAAGGCTATGCTGGCGCTCGGCGGAGTGCTCGACAATCGCGGCGCCTACGACCAATCCATCGCAATCCTGGAGCAGACGGTACAGCTTTATTCTGCACCAGGCTCGGAACCCGTTGAACTTGCCGATAGTTTGTACGAACTCGCCAACGCGAATTTCTATGCGGGCCACTATGAAAAGTCAAAAGAGATTAACGAGCGTGCTTTGGCGATGTACAAACAGATTTACGGCGACCATCATCCGCGCGTTGCTGAAATTTTGATCAATCTGGGCGCGATTCAGCTGGACACAGGGCACTACGCCGCGGCGGAGCAGTACGATCGCCAGGCTCTGGACATCGTGCAAGCTTGGTATGGCAAAGATAATCCGGAAACCGCGACCGATTTGACGATTCTCGCGCGTTCGTTGGTTTACCAGAAACGCTATGCCGAAGCATCAGACCTGCTGCAGCAATCACTGGCAATCAAAGAACGCACGTTTGGCAAGGTGCACCCTTCGGTCGCATCCACGCTCAATGAGCTTGGCTCGGTCGCGCTGCAGGAAGGCAAGTACGACGCCGCGGAGCAATACTTCACGCGCATGGCGGACATTTATAGAAGCGAATACGGCGAGCAGCACTATCTATACGCCACGGCCCTGTCGAATCTGGCCAGTGTGTACACGGCACAGCAGCAGTGGACTCGCGCGGAGAAGCTCTACCGCCAGGCGATTCCCATTTATGTGGAATCGCAATCGCCCACGCACATCAATACCGGGATCGCGCGAATCAAACTGGGCAGAACGCTCTTGCGCCAGCAACGCTACGCCGATGCTGAAGGCGAAACACATGAAGGCTACGATATTCTGCGCACCCAGATGGATCCGAAGGTGAGCTGGCTGGTAAACGCGCGCAAGGACCTGGTGGAAGAATACGAAGGCCTGAAAGAGCCGGACCAGGCCGCTAGGTTCCGCGCAGAGATCGCAGCGAACGAGACCAAGGCGCCGGAAATTTCCGCCAAGAAGTAATCTTCACGTTTGCCTTTGCGTCGCGTGGATTTACAGGCCCAGATCGCTCAGTCCCGGATGGTCCGCGGGGCGAGCGCCCAGAGGCCAGTGAAATAGGCGCTCGGACTCCTTAATAGGCAGATCGTTGATACACGCATAGCGGTGATGCATCACGCCCTCGGCGTTGAATTCCCAGTTTTCGTTGCCGTAAGAACGATACCATTGGCCGGAATCGTCGTGCGATTCATACGCGAAGCGCACGGCAATGCGCGCGCCGTCGAACGCCCATAGTTCCTTCATCAGGCGATAGTCCAGTTCGCGATTCCATTTGCGTGTCAGGAACTTGATGATTTCCTCGCGGCCATTGACGAATTCTGAACGGTTGCGCCAGCGGCTGTCTACCGTGTAGGCCAGGCAAACGCGTTGCGGGTCGCGCGAATTCCAGCTGTCTTCGGCTTTGCGTACCTTTTGAATGGCCGTCTCGCGCGTGAAAGGCGGAACCAGACTGATTTGGGGCTGACTAGCCATTTCGTTTCTCCTTTTCTGCACCGTCGAAATAGAGGTTGCCCGGGAAGCTGGGGCGGAATTCAAAGCCGCCGGGAATTTGGATGAATGAATCCGCTGAATGGATACATTTTTTCGCTCGCGATAGGCGGGCGCGGTGCAAGTGGCCTGTTGAAGAACCATCGTCGCGCCGAGTGCTCAGGTCCTGATTACTTCGGCAAAATCGTGAAACCGAGCGATTGCAGGTCCTTGCGAAGCTGTTCCACCGACTGAAAACGGATTCCGTGAATTCCGGCGGCGCGCGCCTGCTGCAAATTTACATCCCGGTCGTCAATGAACAGCGCTTCGGATGGCTTCACTTCCAGTGCGCCAATGCAATGCTGATAGATCTCAGGCTCGGGCTTGACGCTACGTACTTCGCCGGAAAAGATGTGATAGTCGAAATGGCTGATCCAGGCGAAATTCTTGCGCACGTGCGTCGCCATGTCCGTCGGCATATTGGATAGGATCGCGGTTTTGAATCCCGCGGCATGAAGTTCCTGTACCCACAGGATCATTGCGTCGTTGATGTCACTCCACAAATCCAGATCGAATTGACGAGCTTGCTCAATCGCATCCGCGGTTATTTTCACTCCGGCTTGCGTCGCGAACTTCTGCCAGTATTCACTCGGCAGCAAGTCTCCCCGGTCGTAGGGCGCGCGCGTCTCCAGATAGATGGGAAGAAAAGTTCGCGGATCCATCTGGAATAGTAAGGCGAGGCGTTCGATCGTTGCCGCTGAGGGCACATGGCAAAGGACCTCGCCAAAATCCAAAATCACCGCGCGGATTTGCGCCGGCTTCGCGGCTGTACGGTTCTTGTCTGCGGGCATCGATCGTCTCCCTTCAAGACGCCGCGGGAGCTCCCAGAGCCAGTTCCTCGGACGCCAGATGCAGGTAATCCTGAAGTACGGCGACGACCAGGTTGTGATCGTCGCGCTGGGGCAATCCGGAAACGGTAATCGTGCCTACACATCCTGAGCCCGCGAGGAAAATCGGGAAGCACCCGCCATGGGGGGCGTAGTCCTTCGCATCCAGGCCCGCCTTCTCGTACAGAGTGGTTTGAGCGCGCTGATGCGTCAAGCCGATCGCGTAGGAACTGCGGTGGTAGCGCTGCACGACATTGCGTTTGCGGCGTATCCAATCCCCATTGTCCGGAGTGGTCCCTGCCATCGCGTATGAAAACAGCTGATGCCCGTTGAGATGGATATCAATGGCCACCGCGAAGCCGCGCTTTTCGGCCGCGGCCTTCAAGGCGCTGCCCACGGCCCAGGCCACTTCGGAATCGAAATGCTTGAATTGCAGGCGCTTTTCTTGCAGTGCTATTTTTTCCAGGTCTTGATCAATCGTCATGAGATTTCCTGTTGGAGAATCAGCAGCCGAATGCTCTTCGTTCGCGGACCAGTTGCTCGAGCAATCATTCGAGACAAATCATAGCAGGTTCTTGCGCCTCACAATTTGATCTGCGTGAAGGGCAATTCGGCGCGCGCTGCGGAACTTTTGACTCCGGTTTCGAGCGCGTTGATCACCGCCAGGGCTTCTTCCGCAGGCACCGGATTCGGCGCTCCGTGAGCGATCGCGTCGTAAATCCCCTGATAGTACGCAAGGTAGTTCCCGGGGACATTCGGGATTTGGCGCTTGTCGAAGCCGTCGCCTTTCTTTGTGATCTGTGTTCCCGTCTGCGGGTCCAGGCCCCATCCCGGGCTGCCCGGAATTTCGCCGCGTTTCAGCGCCTCTTCCTGCGGATCCATGCCGAATTTTGTGTAGCTTCCCAGCGCGCCATGAACGATAAATCGGGGAATTTCCGCAAGCACCAGTGACGCGCCATGCAGAATCACGCGCCTGCGACCGTAGCGTAGTATCACGTGAAAATAATCAACCGCCTGGCCCAGTGGCCGCTGCATCTCGAGGTCCGCATAGATCGCTTCAGGCGGTCCGTATAGTTGCATCGCCTGATCCACCAGATGCGAACCGAGATCGAACCATATGCCGCTGCCCGGACCCGGCAGTTCCCGCCAGCGCTGGCGCGGTTCAGGACGATAGCGATCGTAGTGCGATTCGAAATGCGCGACTTCGCCGAGCGCACCATCCGCGAGCACCTTGCGCAGAGTGAGAAAATCCGAGTCCCAGCGGCGATCCTGAAAAATGGAGAGCAATTTGCCGCGACCCTTCGCCAATTTGATCAGTTCTGTCCCTTCCGCCACGGTGTTGGTGAACGGCTTGTCCACCACGACGTGCTTGCCGGCATGGAGCGCCTTACTGGCCAGATCGAAGTGCGCAACATTCGGCGTCGCGATCACGATTAGATCTATTTCTGGCAGCGCGAAAGCGTCATCCGCTTTCGCGAGCACTGTGACGTCGTAATCCTTCTTCACCTTGGCGGCGTCGCTGGAAACGATATGCGTGAGGCGCAGTCCCGGCACATTCGCCAGCAGCGGAGCGTGAAAAGTTTTGCTGGCAAATCCATAGCCGAGCAGCGCGGCTTGTAGCGGTGCTGCGTTCTTGGGACGGTCTACCAATGGGTCTCTCCTGGGGAGGCCAGAGTCTGGCCGTACCCGAAAGTGCTTGCGGCATCAGGCATCATTATCTATTCTCTAACCGCGCCGGAAAGGCGCTCCCAAATCGATATTCTACTCGAGGTGAAGCAAACTTGCCTCTGCCACTACGGTTTTTTCGATGCACCGCCCTGTTATCACTTCTGTTTCTGACGATTCCCGCTGGCCTCGCCGGGCAGGCCGCTTCGCGAGTGCTCGAAGCGAAGTGGGAGTTCCGCGCCGTCAGCAACACCGACCGAACCGAGCTGAAAGACTGGCATCCCGCGCAAGTTCCGGGAGTGGTGCAGACCGATCTGCTGCGCGATGGTTTGATTCCGGATCCTTTTTACCAGGACAACGACACGCGATTGCAGTGGATTGGCCTCACCGATTGGGAATACCGCACCACGTTCCAAGCGGACGCGGCGACACTCGCGCACGATCATGTGGACCTCGTTTTCGAAGGACTGGACACCTACGCGGACGTGTATGTGAACGATCAGGCCGTGATGCACAGCGACAATATGTTCCGGCGTTGGCGCGTGCCGGCGAAAACTTGGCTCAAGGCCGGCCCGAACACGCTGCGCGTCGTGTTTCATTCCCCGATCGAATCAATGATCCCGAAGATGAAAGCGCTGCCGTACATTTTGCCGTCCGTCACCTCGCACAACACGGGGAACGAAGAAAACATCGCCACCGCGCCGTACACGCGCAAGGCGCCCTACCAATACGGCTGGGATTGGGGGCCGCGCTACGTGACGGAGGGAATCTGGCAGCCGATTCGCCTGGAAACTTGGGACGCGCTGCGCATCGAAGACTTTCACGTGCAACAGCAGAGGGTCACCAAGGAATTTGCGGCGCTCGCCGCCGAATTCGAAATCGAAGCGAGCCGCAGCACGGCCGCAATTGTCGAAGTCAGCTACGGAGATCTTAACGGCGCTGCAGCCGCTCCGATTCGCCAAAACGTACAATTGGAACCGGGCCTCAATCGCATCAGCGTACCAATCCACATCGCCAATCCTAAGCTGTGGTATCCGCTCGGCTACGGGGCGCAGGACCGCTATCGTTTTGCGGCTACCGTTCGCCCGGGGCGTGACGTTGCAGCGGAAGCTGCGCTGAAAACCGGGCTGCGTTCGATCGAACTGCGCCGCGAAGTGACTGCAACGGGCAAAAGTTTTGCGTTCGTCGTCAACGGCATTCCTGTTTTCGCCAAGGGCGCAGATGTAATTCCGTTCGACAGCTTTCCCAACCGCGTGACGCCCGAAATTCACCGCCAGATTCTGGAAGCGGCCCGCGACGCACACATGAACATGGTGCGCGAATGGGGCGGCGGATACTACGAGTCCGATGATTTTTATGATATCTGCGACGAGCTGGGCATCATGGTGTGGCAGGAATTTATTTTCGGCGGCGACATGGTTCCGGGCGGCGCAGAATTTCAGAATAATGTGAGGCAGGAGGCCGTCGAGCAAGTGGAGCGGCTGCGCGATCACCCCAGCATCGTCCTGTGGTGCGGCAATAATGAAATTGAGACAGGCTGGGTTCATTGGGACGATCGAAAACTCTTCAAGGAGGCGGTTTCACCAGCCGATCGCGAAAAAGTTTGGACGGATTACGTTGTGCTGTTCCACAGCGTGCTTGCGGGCGTCGTGGCGCGTTATGCGGATCCGGTGCCGTACTGGGCCAGTTCACCGAGCGCAAATTTCGAGGATCCCCCCGACAGCCAGACCAACGGCGATATGCATTACTGGCAAGTCTGGCACGCACTGGCGCCGATCGAAATGTACACGCAACAATTTCCGCGCTTCATGTCCGAATACGGATTCCAATCTTTCCCGGAGATGCGCACCATTCGCACGTTCGCGCAACCCGCTGACATGGATATCCATTCCGTGACGATGCAGGACCACCAGAAAAATCACGGCGGAAATGAACGGATTCTGAGCTACATGCTGCGCTGGTATCCGGAGCCGAAGGACTTCGCCTCGTTCGTGTATTTGAGCCAGGTGTTGCAGGCGGAAGCCATCAAAGTGGGCGCGGAACACTTGCGGCGGCAGCGCCCGAATACGATGGGCTCGCTCTACTGGCAATTGAACGATTGCTGGCCGGTGGCTTCCTGGGCGAGCATTGATTACTTCGGTCGCTGGAAGGCGCTGCAATATTACGCGCGGCGATTTTACGATGACGTGATCGTTTCGCCCTTCGCGCACGACGGCAAGGTGGACGTTTACGTGGTGTCCGACAAGCTGCAACCGCTCAGCGGCCAAATCCACACCCGCTTGCTGGATTTTACCGGCAAAGTCCTGACGGAGAGAACGCAGGACGTGCAGGTGCCGGCGCAATCCAGCGCCGCGTATTTCACCTTAGACGAGAAAGACCTGCTGGCGAGCGCCGATCCGAAGAAGACTTTTCTCGCGTTCGATCTGTCAGTTGGAGGAAAAGACGTCTCGCGCAATCTGATTTTCTTCGACACCATGCACAATCTCGATCTGCCCACGTCGGTGCATGTCGAGACGTCGCTCGCGAGTTCGAATGGTACGTACGCGGTAACGCTGCGTTCTCCCCTGCTCGCGCGCAGCGTCTACCTATCGTTCGGCGATCTGGATGTGCAAACCGCAGATAATTATTTCGACTTGCTGCCCGGTGAAGCAGTAACCGTAAAACTCAAGGCGCCGTCGTCCGTCTCGCTCGATCAACTCAAGAGCGCGATGCAAGTGATATCGCTCACCGACGCGTTTCCAGCATCCGCGACAATGCACTAACGCGCGCGGAAACATCCGATCGCTGAAATCTATTTATTGTTTGCCGCGGCCGCAGCATCCGCTGAGAGCGAAACGCCGCTGTGAAGCTGGATATCCTGGCTCGAACGTCCCACGAGAATTTGGAATTCTCCCGGATCCGCGTGCCAAGATTTCGCGTCCGCATCGTAATAAGAAAAAGCGCGGCCATCCAAAATCACTGTCGCGGTTTTTGTCTCGCCCGGTTTCAACTCAATTCGCGCGAATCCTTTTAATTCCTTCGCGGGCCTGGGAACCTTCGCGTGCGCCTCCGCCACGTAAAGCTGCGCGACGTCGGCTCCTGCGCGTGTGCCAGTGTTCGTCACGTCAAACGAAACTTGATAGAGTGGCGCGGACAGGCCGTTGCTTTTCGCGTTGGGATCCGCAGGTTTAATGGTCAGATTGGCGTACCCGAATGAGGTATAAGACAGCCCATAACCAAATGGAAACAAAGGCTTTGTACCATTCTGCTCGTACCCGCGATAACCTACGAATACGCCTTCCTTATATACGACGCGATTGCTTCCCGCCGCCGGGTAGTAGCTTTCGTGGACCGGATTATCTTCCCAGCGCCGCTCAAAAGTTGCCGGTAATCGCCCTGACGGATTCACGTCGCCGAACAAAATTTCCGCAGCAGCTTTGCCGCCTTCCTGTCCTGGATACCAAGCTTCCAAGAGCGCCGGAACGCGATCGAGCCACGCGTTCATGTCCGTGCCGCCACCGGAAGTAAGCACGACGATCGTGTTTTTATTCGCCGCGGCCATTTCCTCGATCAATTCATCTTGCCCGGGAGGCAAATGAAAGGTGCGATCGGCGCCTTCGGTTTCTGACTGCGGATCAAATCCCACCGCGAGTACAACCACGTCCGCCTTCGCCGCCAACTTCTTCGCATCCGGCAGAACGTAGGTTCCTTCGCGAGTAATTCCCATGTGCAGACGTCCGCCCAGCCATTCGGACTGGCCGTGATGCTCGAGCACGACCTTGTGCGGATTCGTGTCGAAGGTAAGCGTCGCGACGCCCAGAACTTCCCTGGAAGTTGTCCAGTCGTCGAGCACGATTTTGTCGTCAACGAAGACGCGGTAGTAGCCTCCGTCTTCTCCCGTGGAAGAAACGAAGAGATCGTATTTGCCGGCGGCGGCTGGTTTGTAATAACCGCTCCAGCGAGAGGATAGTGCCTCGCCGGGCAGAGTCTTCTTACTCGGTGGTGGTCCGAAATCGACCAGCTCTTCGGTGCGCGTGAAAAACGGTGCTCCTTGCAAATCCGGATTGGTGAAATGTTCTGCCTTGAATCCCACAGTCCCGCCCGACGCAGTCGTGGAGAAAGATTTCACCGCCGCCATTTCCTGCACGGTAGGAATCCCTGGACTGTAAAACACTTGAGCGGCATTTCCGACGTAGTCGCTGATGCCTCGCAAAAAGCTAACAGCTTCAAAAGGCACCACGCGAGCGCTGCCACCGCCGACCGGCACGCCCGGATACGCATCGGGTCCGACAACGAGTATGGATTTAACCGCGTCCTTCTTGAGCGGCAGCAAATTACCGTCATTCTTCAGCAGCACCGCGCCTTCGCGCGCGGCCTGCAGCGCCACTTGATCGCCTTCGCGGTTGTAGCGTGAAATCGAGAGATCCGTCTGTTCACGGTCAAGCCAGCCAAACTGAATCGCCACGCGCAGAATGCGGCGCACCTTGTCGTCAATCGTCGCGACGGAGACCTGCCCCTGCTGGATCGCAGGAAGCAGCTTCTGGCGGTTCATGAATTTTCCCGAAGGCATTTCGAGGTCCAGCCCGCCATTAGCAGCACCTACCCCGTCGTACGTGGACGTCCAGTCCGACATCAGGATGCCGTCGAAGCCCCACTCCTTCTTCAAGATTTCAATATTGAAGTGAGCGTTCTGCGTCATGTGGGTGCCGTTCGTCAAATTGTAGGAATCCATCACCGCTCGCACGTGGCCCTGTTTCACCGAGGCTTCGAATGCCGGGAGATAAATTTCGCGCATGGTGCGCTCGTCAATGATGGAATCGGTGTTGTGGCGATCGTAATCGGAATTATTCCCCATGAAATGCTTGGCCGTGGCGCTCACGCCCTGGCTCTGCATTCCTTCGATGTAGCCCACCGCCATTTGCGACGCGAGATACGGATCTTCGCCCAAGTATTCGAAATTGCGGCCGTTCATGGGCGCGCGATAAATATTGAAGGCAGGCCCGAGCATGAAATGCACGCCTTTCGCGCGCGCGTCGCGGGCAATTTGCGTTCCCACCTGCGCAGCGAGCGCGGGATCCCACGAAGCCGCCATCGAAATTCCGCCAGCCATCGTTGTCGAAGGGCCGCCGTGACGAACTCCGATGGGGCCATCAGCCATGCGCAAGCGAGGCAGGCCAAGGTCAGGATACGCGCGGATGTAGAAATCGTCCTCGCCGCCGATCATGTCAATCTTCTGCTCGAGCGTCATCTTGCTCAGAATCGCTTCGACGCGCTGTTCGACGTCGCCAGGAGCCGAAATGGCGGTAGGAACCAGCGCTGCGGCGATCGCGACAAACAACAGGACAAAGATCACACCGATTTTGCAGGGCGACGTCGTGCTGTTCATGCGTGCAGGTGTCATCGACTTTCTCCTTCGGCTCTTGTGTGCAATCGTTTATTTCGGCGAATCGTCCGTATGGCCCGCGCTGCTTTGCAATTTACGGAATTCTTCCATCTCGCGGTCTGCATCCGGGGTTTTTCCCTGCTTGCGATAAATGCCCGCCAGGCCAAAATGGGCTTGTGCCACAAGCTCAGTATTTTTCTCGAGGCTTAGAACATGTAGCCATGACTTTTCGGCCAAGCTGTCGTCTCCATCCTGTGCCGCGGCCTTGCCGAGCATATAGAGAGTTTCCGGCATATCCGCTTTCAGTTGGTCGGAACTTACTAGGGCCGCGCGCGCCTCGTGAAATTTCCCCAGCTGCACCAGAGCTTCGCCCAGACGATAAAAAGCTTCAGGGCTGCCCGGCTGAACTTCGGTTTCGAGTTGGAATTGTTCGGCGGCCTTGTCCCACTGCTGTGCGCGCGCGAATAGCTCGCCGAATTCCAAATGGAGTCCGGCAGTCTGCGGCCGCAAGCGCAGCGCTTCCTTAAATTCACTTTCGGCGGCGGGAACATCGCGCAGCGCGGCGTAATCCTGCGCCATCATCTGATGGGCGCGCGCGGAATCCGGGAAACGAGCTTCGAGTTCGTCAAAAACTTGCTTGGAGAGCAGGCCGGAAGCGCGGCCGTAGTAATACAGTAGGTCGGGATCGTTCGGATTTTGCGCCAGCGCCTTTTGCAGAACGGTCACAGCGTCCGGCAATCTCCCCGCTTCCAGCAGCGCGATGCCTAGCGCGTCCACCTCGTGCGCCTTCTCCAGATGCGGAATCGCCGCACTGGCATACCCCTGCGCCAGCAACGCGTAACCCAACAGCCGGTGCGCAGCCTCGAGGCTGGGACTAAGTTCGACCGCTCGCTTTAGCGGCGGAATGGCGGCGGCATATTCGCGCTTTTCGATGTACACATCGCCGAGATCAACGAACGCGACGGCTAGCTTGGGATCGATCTCGGTAGCTTTCTGAAACTCGGCCGCCGCCGCATCCAGTTGTCCACTTTTTTCGGCCTCTACTCCGGCGTGGAGATGCTGAACGGCCGGCGGCGGTGCAGACGCCTGCAGCGCGAGTAGAAATGAGAGGAAAACGCCGCTCATGATTTCTCCGGCTCGCGGACTTCGAGAAATTGATCGGCTTTGACGTTCTCAAGGACCTGATGCGCGCCCGAGGGCCAGCGAACTTCGACTCTCGCAACTTCCGCGGCGCCGAGACCAAAGTGCAAACGCTTGTCGCTGGCCGAAACGTAACTCCCAGAGGTGGTGGCGAATCGCGTCTGTCCATTGACCTGTACACGCGCGCCCAGGCCGTCGCGGTTGCTGCGCGTTCCACGCAAAAAAATCGAGAGCCAATGCCCGGTGCCGGCGTGATTCATCAGCACCAGCGGCTCCCCGCCGAGCGAGGTGACGACGACATCCATCCAGCCATCGTTGTTCAAATCGCCGAACGCAGCGCCGCGGCCGGCTATCGCGGAAGTGATCCCCGAATCCGCGCGCTCGAAGCGTCCATTGTGATTCAGCGCCAGCAGCGGCGGCTCTTTGTAATGCAGCATGTGGTCAATCTGCTCGACGTTGTCCAGCACGTGGCTCTGCGCGACGAACAAATCCTTCCAGCCGTCATTGTCGAAATCTTCCAAGCCTACGCCCCATCCGGAGCTTGCTGCCGAAAGCAATCCCAACCCCGCCTGCAGACTGCGATAGCTGAATGAGCCGTTGCCGTCGTTGTGAAAAAGCGCGTAAACCTCGCGCGGCAGCACCGTCACCAGTATGTCCGGGCGCCCATCGTTGTCGTAGTCTTGAAACACAGTGCCCATGCCGGACAGAGGTTTGCCGTCGGCGGTGAGCGCAGTGCCCGCTTCCAGCGCGCGTTCCGTAAAAGTGCCGTCACCATTATTGTGGAAGAGAAACTGGCGCATGCCGTCGTTCGATACGAAAATATCCGTGAATCCGTCGTCATCGTAGTCCGCGAAGCAGACTCCGAGCCCGCGTCCTTTGAGCGCGGCAATTCCCGATCGCTGGCTGACGTCTTCAAATGTGCCGTCGCCGCGATTGCGATAAAGGATACTCGTGGTCGAGGGGAATTCTGCGGGCGGACAGTACGTCTGCCACTCGCCTCCGCAGATCTTGCTGTGCTGCGTGTCCCAGAGCATGTAGCGCGTTACAAACAGGTCGAGGTGGCCGTCGTTGTCGTAATCGAAGAAGCCCGCGGAACAGCTCCACCCTCCCGCCTCGACGCCGGCTTTGGCGGTAACGTCGGTGAACGTGCCGTCGCCATTGTTGTGGTACAGCGTATTTTTTCCGTAGTTCGTTACGTAGAGATCGGGGAAGCCGTCGTTGTCGTAATCGCCCACCGCCACACCCATGCCGTAGTTGCCGTCGCCAGCGTTAGCCAGCCCCGCTTCCTTTGTGACGTCCGCGAAGCTGCCATCCGGATTTTGCCGGTAGAGGCGATTCCAATTCCGGGGATGGTGCCGGTCGAAAGTCTCCGGCGGATGCATGGGATTCGTCAGTTGTCCGCTATTCACCAGAAAAATGTCGAGCAGTCCGTCGTTGTTGTAATCGAAGAGCGCTACGCCGCCGCCCATGGTTTCGATCAGATATTTTTGCGGTGTGGGCGAATTCACGTGCTGGAAATCCAGGCCGCGCGGGTGTTTCACGTCAAACATTGCAGCAGACGTGGGCAATACCAGGCCCATCGCGGCAAGCGATTCCAGGAAATCGCGTCGTGAGATATGGCGCTTCATGCGATCTTTTTTGGGCTCAGGTGGGACAAATGCAAGATTAGCAGAAGTCACCCGCGGGCGCATGGCAGGCGCAAAGCTCGTGGCTGCGGCTTCGACCGCTATGATCATGGCATTCAACTTTTCCGTGAACTCGAACAGGAGGGATTCCAATTGTCAGACCCGAGTGCACGAACACTTCGATGGGGATGGCTGCCGGAAGTTAGCGGAGCGAAAGGTGGACGCCGGGGGGAGGCATCCACCTTCGCTCCGCTCACGCGCTAGAACAGGAACTTCAATGCGAACTGAATCAACCGCGGGTTGTTAAGTTGGCTGCTTACAAGGCCGAACCCAGGATTGTTCGCCGTGCAGCAAGCGGTGTTCGGCGGACCAAACTGGACGCGATTGAACGTATTGAAAAACTCTGTCCGGAATTGCAAGCCAAGTTTATTCTCCGGGCCGAAGTTTGTCGTCTTGAACAAGGCGAATGTCCCAGTTATTGATCCCTGCGCCTACGAAGCGTGGCATCAACACGCGACTCGTCGCCGAAACCCCACGTCTGCCGGAGCCGTGAAGCAATTCTGGCTTAAACCAAACGACATTGTATGCCCGGCGCAGTTGTAGGTGCAATCGCGTGCCCTTGTCGCATCCCGCGGTGACATTCGGACGCAGATTGCAAATTCCGCGAGAAGTCAGCGCTTGAAAGCGGCGTGGACGCGCCATAGCTGATTGGCAGCGGGAAGCCCTTCTGGAATGTCGTGACGCCATCAACGCCCCAACCGGAAACGATCTTATCCATTACGCCGGTAGCATCCGACATGTACCTCTGGCCATGGCCAAATGGCAAGTCATAGACGTAGCTGATCACCAGACGTTGGGAAACGTCTTGGGAGGAGAGCGACTTTCTCTCCCTTGAGGTTGTTCCAGTCCTGGACTTCGCCGACGCCGGTCTCCAGCCAAGTCGTCAGACGTGTCTGTGTTGCTCAACAATTTCGCGTTCGTGTAAGCAGCAAGGAACGACCCACCATCCTTGAACCGTCTTCGTGGCGGTAAACTGGAACGAATTATAGTTGCTGCCGCAGCAGCCATCCGCCGCCAGGCTGACGCCGCTATACTCGGGATACGGGCGAAGCAACTGACCGGCAGTAATTGTCGGATTTGTGGTCGGATTGAAGGCGCTGACAGTTTGATCCCAGAGAACGGGTTCGGAACGGCCGTAGTGACGGCGACCGGAGGCACCGCTTCGCCTGTGCCTAGGCTTGCTGGTAACGAGTCGGGAATCTGGTCGATTTGACATCGTCATTTGAATTCGGCAGATGCACGCCTCGTGAGCCAGCGTAGGCAGCGTCCATGAAGATGCCCCGACCAGTTGGCGCTGGATGTCCAGGTTGAACTGCTGCACGTATCCGGGCGTATAACTCTGGTAGGGAGCCTTCCATAGGTGGTTTGACCAGCGTCAAAGGCCGAAACATTGCCCGTCCGATTCCAACGGGGTACTGAATTCGGACCGAACGGCCCGTTGGTCGGGCAATCACGTTCGAACGTACTGGGGCTGGTGACGCCTGGCGAGCGCGCAGTTCGTCTGCCGTCAACGTGCTAGTGGGAGTGATTCCGCCGTTTGCGGATGCAACCCACAGAGTATTGGCCATCGTTGATCGGGTCGTTGCTGGGATTCAAGTTGAAGAACACCCAGTTCGGGATGAAGAAGATCCCGTAACCCGCGCGAATGACGGTCTTCTGGTCCCAGCTGTACGCAACTCCTATGCGCGGCATGAGTTCTTTCTTGTACAGAGGCACAGCGGTTCGCCCGGGTTAATTCCGTGCGACGAGGAAGACATCGCCAGGGCACGGCTGCCGGCCCCAGAGCCTTCCAAGTGGTGGCCGGATTCGCTTAGGCAGCCGGTGACGCGTGCGGTTCGTTGCGGACCGGTCCCAATAGCTGGAACGATCATGACGCTCGGACCAGTTTCCCGGCAAATCGTAGCGCAGACCATAGTTGATCGTGAGCTTTTGGGTGACCCGCCACGTATCGCCAAAATAAAAGCACCGGTACGTTTCCTTTTGCGCCACCAGCGCCGGGATTTGTGCTTCACCGTAACTGTGGTTGAACACGCTTGACGCGTTCAAGCCGTATCCCAGCAGAAAATCGGCGAAGGAATACCGCCCGTCGCACTAGAGTGCCCGTACCACCTGGTACCGCATTGCTGCTCGTCCAGCTGCCATTGAAGGCGAAAGCGCCGCTAGCGATGTTGGTCTGAGCGTAGTTGTCGTACGTCTCGATCAGTTGACCGCCGAACACCCAAGTGTGACTTCCCTCTGATCCAAGTAAGGCTCGGCGAAAAGTCAACTTGCGTGTCGTGGTCGGTGATGAAACTTTGGCCTTGCGAACAAGTGACAGTCGGATCCTGCGGGGATGAAGCAGGGCGTGAACGGCGAGCGGGCAGCGGACGGGACTTCGGCATTGTAAGCCGCAGGCCAACCATACTGAGTCAAGTCGAAACTCGAATTGACGGCGAGCGAGGTAATGGAATCGGGTGCCGCTGGAGTTCAATGCAAGAATGAGATCGGGCCGGATTGTGTAGCTGTAGTTTATAGCGCGGCGTTGGTCTGATAGGTCTCCGCGCAACGATCCGCGCATAGCCCGGTCCGAACGGATCTGTTGGAAGATCCAGCAGGTTGAAGAAATTGTATCGGGCGAAAATGTGCTGGTTGGCCGTTGATGTTCTGATCCACGCGGGCCTACATATTGGTTAGTGTTCCCGCCCGAGGCTGAGTTCGCAGAAAGTTATTCGTTTCGGCGGATGTTTGTCGGCATCGCGAATGAATTTTAATTCCAACTAACGCCGCGGGGTTGATTATAGCGGTAGGAATCGTGTTGCTCGCGAATTGCGTTCGGCTGCAATTTGCCGTGAGTGTTGCCGCCGGCGCGAGCAAGCTCGCGCTGACGCTGAGCGGATCGTAAATGGGAATCGCAGGTCCGTTCGCGGATGCGGTTCTGGGAACATGCCGCTTCTTTCGTCCACTCGTCGGAACCGTCGTAGTAAACACGTGGTGCCAGCATGCGCGCTGACGGTAGCCGTCATATGCGAAGAAAAAGAAGGTATGGTCTTTAATTACCGGGCCGCCGAACGTTCCGCCGAACTGGTTCTGCACGTACGGGGGATTCACAGGCGCGAAATATAGCTCGCGAATTGAGGACCTTGTTTCGCAGATACTCGTACGCTTCGCCGTGATACTCGTTCGACCCACCCTTCGTGCTGAGGTTTACGATGCCGCCGGCGAACTTGCCCCATTCTGGTCCCAGGTTGTTGTACTGCACCTTGAATTCAGAGATCGCATCCTGGTCGGGAATCAAAACGGGCAGGTTGATGTAACCGATGTTGACGGGCTGGCCGTCAATGTACTCGGCGCTCTCATTGCCGAACGATCCGCCGACCTGATAGTTGCCCCAGCTAAAAGGGTTCTGGCCGACTTGCGAGCCGCCCGAACCGCCCTGCGCAATGGCGGCCGGAGACAGCGTAATAAGGTTGAAAACGTTGCGGCCATTCAGGGGAATTTCATTGGTCTGGCGTTCATCAATTACCTGGCCGAGCGACGTGGTGGTGGGCTGCAGCAGCGGAGTTTCCGCGGTGACTTCGACGGTCTGGTTGACCGCGCCGACTTCCATCGTGGCGTCAATGCGGACCGCCTGCTGGACCTGCACGACTACGGAGTCGCGCTTGGTGTGCTTGAAGCCGGCCTTCTCAAATTCCACGCGATATTCGCCGGGATTCAAGTTGACGAACTGAATACAAGCCGTCCGCGCCGGTGGTATAGCTCTGTTTTGTAGACGTGCCCACGTTCGTCAGCGTAACCTGCGTGTCGGGCACCGCAGCGCCCGAGGCGTCCGTGACGCTCCCAGAAATGGAACCGATTGGTGGACTGCGCCGCTAGCGGCGAGCCCAGTAGCATGGCGGCAAGGCAAATGCAGAAACCCACGGCGAGAACTACCAGAATACGATTCGGCGACTTATTCATAAATCTATCTCCTCCCCCAAGAGAAGCGCGTTAGGCCCACCCGGCCTACGCCACAAAGTCGGTGACACCGCTACGTGCCCGAGCGGGAAATTACGCTAGAGTTCGCCCCACGATGACCAACAGAGTTGCGCACACCAAGACACACCTGTGCGACCGCTAGAGCCACCCGAAACAAAAAGCTCTTTGATACAACCTATCTATTTTTTCGATACCACCCAGCTGCGCAGCATTTAGCTTCAAGTGCCCGTATCTTGTCAAGTTAAAAATAACGATTTTCTAAAGACTTTTCGTCAATTCACACAAATGAGCCATTGCGCGCGCGATAATTCGCAGTATTATGCGGCAGGGCAGACGTGCCCTTCTTCTCTGCGCGAGGCTCCCAGGTATTGACCGTGCGCACAGCTCAGACTACTTTTTCTGCCGAAAATCTTTAAAGAGACAGCCCCATGGAAAGTCGCAACAAGCATCAAAGCAGCCGCAAAGCTCGCGTCGTCACGTTGAAAGCAGTGGCCGAGCATGTAGGATTGACGCCCGGTACTGTTTCAGCAGTATTGAATAACTCCGCGGCGGCTCGCTCCGTGCCAGAACGCACCAAGAAACGCGTTCTCGCCGCCGCGCGCGAACTCAATTACCGCCCAAATTATTTAGCGCGCTCCTTGCGCGTGCAGCGCACCTACACCATCGGCGTCATCACGCGTGATTTGGCCGACGCCTATGCGGCGATGCTCATCAGCGGCATCGAACGCTATCTTCGCCAACACAGTTTTTTCTTCCTCACGGTTGCTCACCACAACGACAAGAAATTGCTCGACAGCTATTCGCACATTCTCCTGCAACGAGGAGTCGAGGGCCTGATTTCAGTGGACACCTTGCTCGTTGAATCCATGTCGTTGCCGACGATCGCCATCGCGGGTCACCGCCCGCTGGAAGGCGTAACCAATATTCTTCTCGATCATCGCCGCGCGGCGCAGCTGGCTCTGCAGCACTTGTTTCAACTCGGCCACCGCGAAATTGCCTTCATGAAGGGGCCGCATTACAGTTCGGACTCTACCGATCGCTGGAAAGCCATCCTGCACGTCGCGCAGGAACTCGGCATCGCTGTGCGGCCCGAGCTCACCATTCACCTGGAAGGCGATTTGTCCACGCCGGAAGTCGCCTATCCCGCGACCAAAGCGTTCCTCTGCAATCGCAAAATGCCATTCAGCGCGCTATTCGCGTTTAACGACAATTCCGCCTTGGGCGCCATCAGCGCTTTCCAGGAAGCCGGGATGCACGTTCCGAACGATGTTTCCGTGGTGGGATTCGACGACATCAAGATGGCTCCCTACAGCAATCCGCCGCTGACGACGGTACGGCAGCCTCTTCTAAAGATGGGCGAAATCGCCGCGCGCTCGGTGCTGAACCAGATCAAGAACAGTGAGGAGTACGTCGCGGAGATATTGATCGAACCTGAATTTGTGGTGCGCAAATCAACGGGGACGGCATCCTTGCAATCGTCGCCGTGAAATGAAAATTCGCTGCGCGCCAGATCGTCGGTTTCAATAATTCGATCGTAATAACGGGAGAACCCCGATTCAATGCCCATAGCCAATTCGAACGTTTCCCCTGCTGCCACGGCCGCGCCTGTTTCCACAGATCGAGCGGCTATGGCGATGGTCACGACCCTCTTCTTCATGTGGGGTTTTCTCACCTGCCTGAACGACATTTTAATTCCTCACCTGAAGTCCATCTTCGATTTGACTTACGCGAAGGCGATGCTCATCCAGTTCAGCTTTTTCGGCGCGTACTTCGTCTTTGCATTGCCGTCCGGGAAATTGATCGAGTGGATTGGTTACAAGAAAGCGATGGTTGGCGGTCTTTTCACGATGGGCCTGGGTGCGCTGCTCTTCGTGCCGGCAGCGAGCGCGCCTTCCTTTCCGCTGTTTCTCGCGGCCTTAATCATTCTTGCGGCAGGCATCACGATTTTGCAGGTCTCTGCGAATCCCTACGTGGCCGTGCTGGGCCCTGAGCGAACCGCGTCGAGCCGTTTGAATTTGACGCAAGCATTCAACTCTCTCGGCACGACGGTGGCGCCGTGGTTTGGCAGCCTGCTGATTCTGAGCGGCGCGCCCGTCGCCATGGATGTGATTCGTGGGATGTCCACCGATCAATTGCAGGCCTATCGTTTGCAGCAGGCTTCTTCCGTGAAGCTGCCCTATCTCGGCCTGGCAATCGCGCTGATTGTGCTCGGCTTGGTCATTGCGAAATTTAAGCTGCCGGTGATCTCCTCCGTCGAGCCACACGGAAAAGTCCACGATTCCGTCTGGAAATATCCGCGTCTGGTCATGGGCGCTGTCGGAATTTTCGTGTACGTGGGCGCCGAAGTGGCCATTGGCAGTCTGCTGGTTAACTATATGAGCCAGCCAAATATCGGAAACATCTCGATTCAACTCGCCGCGAAATTTGTTTCCCTTTATTGGGGCGGTGCGATGCTGGGGCGATTTATCGGCTCGGCTGTCCTGCAAAAAGTGCGCACCGGCACCGTGCTAGGCTTTTCCGCGCTTACGGCGTTTTTGTTGGTCGCCGTTTCGATGCTCAGCTTCGGCCATGTGGCGATGTGGAGCATCCTGCTAGTTGGGTTCTTCAATTCGACGATGTTTCCCAGCATTTTCACTCTCTCGATCGAGGGCCTCGGCCCGCTCACAGGCAAAGGTTCCGCCGTTCTGATCTGCGCCATCGTGGGCGGCGCGATCATTCCGGAGCTGCAGGGCATACTCGCGGACCGCATCGGGATCCACCACGCATTCATCCTGCCCGCGCTGTGCTACCTCTATATCGCGTTTTTCGCCTTCAGGAGTAATAAACCGCACGGTGAAGCGCCTGCGCATTCCTGATTACAAACCGAGCGCACGGAAGCAGTCCATTTTTCGTCTGCGCCGCGTGTGCGCCGGAATTCCTGTTTCCTCGCTTCGCAATTCGTGTACATTGCTTGCCGTTACGCGGCATTTGTATTGCGCCGAAGACCGCCGCGCGATGCCGGGAACTCGGAACTAAAACCTCGCGACGAATGGAGCAAGCTTCACGGCCATGACTGCAGATTCGTTCTCGATCGGAATTGATTTCGGAGGCACGAATCTGCGCCTCGCCGCCTACACGCCCGCGGCTGGATTTCTGGAAACAATTCAAATGCCCACGCGCCTGCAGGCCGGCCGCGATGCCGTGGTTGCCGATATGTGCGCGGGAATTCGCAAACTCCTGGATCGTTTTTCTGCGAAGCTTGCACTCAAGGGAATTGCCATCGGCTCGCCGGGACCGATCGAATTGCCGGAAGGGCGGCTGCGAAATCTCCCCAACCTTCCGGGCTTCGATGGGCTGGAATTGCGCTCTGCAGTCGAGCAAGCCGTGGGCAAGCCCGTCGTCGTGGAAAATGATGCCAACGTCGCGGCTCTGGCGGAGTGTGTTGCCGGCAAAGGGAAAACCCTTGGCATCGACACCTTATGCTTTTTGACGCTGGGCACAGGAGTCGGCGGCGGAATCGTCTTTCACGGAAAAATCTGGGATGGATTGAACGGAATGGCCGGCGAAGTGGGCCACATTAATATATGGCCTGATGGCGCGGCGTGCGGATGCGGCGCGCGCGGATGCCTGGAGCCGTTAGCGTCAGCGACAGGAGTGCGGCGCAGAGCCAAGGAAATGATCGCCGCGGGAAAATCGCCGGCATTGGCAGCGCTGGAAAAAAGTAATCCGGAATTCACGCCGCGCGATGTTGCCGGGCTCGCCAGCGCCGGCGACCGCGACGCGCAGAAAATCTTCGACGAAGTGGGACTTGCGCTTGGCCGGGGCCTCGCAGCACTGGTCAATACGCTGAACTTGCCGCTCTACGTGGTGGGCGGCGGCTTATCAAGTTCCTGGAATCTATTTTCTCCAGCGCTGTTTGGGGAATTGCGCTATCGCAGCTACGTGTTTCGCATGACGGATCCGGAAAAGTCCGACGCCGCGCGCGGAACCAAGGCGAAAACATACGTTACGCTCACGGAGTTGGGTCCCGAGGCGGGTCTGCTCGGTGCGTGCATACTTCCGTTCACGGTGTCTCAGAATGGCGCCTAGCCTGAGCGTTTCAATTGTTCGCGCGCAGCCGTCGCGCGCGCCGCAATTTTGCCGTCAGGAATCTGCATGAAACTGAATTCCTATCTGCTGAAGGCCAGCATCGTGGGCGCGCTCGGCGGATTGCTGTTTGGTTTCGACACCGCCGTCATCGCCGGCACCACTCATTCACTGCAGCAAGTTTTCCATCTTTCTGACTGGTCACTGGGAATTACGGTTTCGATTGCGCTGTGGGGCACCGTCGCCGGCGCGCTCAGCGCGGGCCTCCTCGGTCAGCACCTTGGAGGACGAAATGCCCTGCGCCTGATGGCGGTGCTGTACATCGTTTCCTCGCTCGGCTGCGCCTTTGCCTGGAGTTGGCCTGCGCTGGTAATTTTTCGCTTCATCGGAGGGCTCGGCATCGGCGGTTCTTCCGTCCTGGCTCCGGTGTATATCGCGGAGTTGGCTCCTGCGACTTTGCGCGGACGCCTGGTCGGAATGTTCCAGATCAACGTGGTCCTGGGAATTCTGCTTGCGTATTTTTCGAACTATTGCATCGCGAGGCTTGGATTGGGCGCGCTCGAGTGGCGCTGGCAATTGGGCGTCGCAGCGGCGCCGGCACTATTGTTTCTTGTGATGCTGTTCGGGATTCCGCAAAGTCCGCGCTGGCTCGCCACGCAGCATCGCATCGAAGAAGCGCGCAGCGTGCTGGCGCTCTTGCGCAGCTCGGATTACGAAGGAGAACTCAAGGAAATTGTGGACTCGATTCACTTGGAGCGATCGCAGGGCGACGAGCCGTTATTCCAGCGCAAATTTCGCTATCCCATTTTCGTGGCGATCACGACCGGAGTCTTCAATCAGTTGGCCGGTATCAACGCCATCCTTTACTACCTGCCTTCCATTTTCATGGCGGCGGGATTCAGCAAATTGTCCGGCGATTTGCAGGCCGTCGCGATTGGCGCCATGAATCTATGCGCCACGCTCCTCGCCATGACTCTGATTGACAAGCTCGGGCGCAAAACCTTACTACTGATCGGTTCGGCGGGAACGGCGCTCTGCCTATCAGGCGTGGCTATGATTTTTTTCACGCAGCGCAATCAAGACTGGCTGGTCTGGATCCTGGTGGGCTACATTTTCTTTTTCGCCCCGCTGGGCGCGGTCATTTGGGTTTACGTAGGCGAGATTTTTCCGAATACGGTGCGGTCCAAGGGCCAGGGCCTGGGCAGCTCTTCGCACTGGATCATGAACGCCATCATTTCCGCGCTCTTTCCCGTGGTCGCGAAAGCTTCCGGCGCTTATCCCTTCGTATTTTTCGCCGCGATGATGGTCCTGCAATTTTTCGTTGTCTCGTTCTTCTACCCAGAGACCAAGGGATTCACGCTCGAGGAAATGCAGCACCGTTTGGGAATTGATTAGAAAAGCGAAGCTGTGCTGCCCGCAGCGCGGCCAACGAGCCTGGATTCTCGCAGTCTCCCAACTACGCCGCGGCTTCTGCCAGAGGAAGCCAAACCTGAAAGCGAGTTTCGCCAGGTTTCGAATTGACTTGAATGCTGCCGTGATGCTTTTTCACGATTCGCTGCACCGTGTCGAGGCCCAGACCCGTTCCTTGCCCGACTCCCTTGGTAGTGAAAAAAGGCTCGAACATATGCGATTGTACTTCCGCCGAAATTCCCGGGCCATTATCGGTGATCTCGACCACGACGGAATTCTCGTCGCGAAACGTTCGCACTTTAAGCTTGCCCTCGCCACCCATGGCGTCAATCGCGTTATCAATGAGGTTCGTCCAAACCTGATTCAGCTCGCTGCCGAAAGAATTCACAAGCAGCGGAATTTTCTGGTAGTCGCGCTCCACCACCACTCCGTGCTTGAGCTTGTGATTCAGGATGGTAAGTGTGGTTTCCAGGCTCTTCACGATGTCCACGTTCTGCAGCGGCGTCTGATCCATGTATGTATATTCTTTGATCGCACGGACCAGGTCGGAAATTCGCGACGTGCCGCTCTCAATTTCGTTCAGCAGAGTCGCGACTTCCACCGAGGCGGCGATACGCACCAGGGCCGCTCGCGCCGTGTCCGCATCCACAATTGCAAATAACGACTCCAGCGCTTCCGGCTTCACGTTCCTGCGGGCCAAATCCGCCGCCATCTGCCACAAGTCATTCTGACCGTGACTGCGCAGCAAAGAATCAATTTGCTCTTCCAGATCGCTCATAGCCAGCGGGTCCGGCGGAACGGCGTCGCTTTGCACGAACGCATTTTCCAGCTTTTCGATTTCTGCTTTCTGCGCCACTGTCAGGTCGCGACTGCCGAGCTCGTGGCTCGCGTCGCGGATTTTCTTCAAGACGTCTCGCAACTGGCTCGCGGCGCGTTTCGCTGCGGAGGCGGGATTGTTGAGTTCATGCGCGAGCCCCGCTGAAAGTTTCCCTAAAGAGGCGAGCCGGTCGCGCTGTTGTTCTCGCCGCGTCGTTTCGCGAATGCGATCCGACATCATGCCAACCAGCCGCTGAGTCAATTCAGGCATTTTCTGAACGAGCTCAGGAAACCGCGCTGCCGGATATCGCAATACTCGCGAATCTGTGATCGCTTTCGCGCCCACCGTGAATTGTTTCATGCGTGAAAACGGCAGCACTCCGGTCACATCGCCCGCCTTCACCGGAATTACCACGGTTTCGCCGCCTATTTCGCCGCGTACCTGCAATTGCCCTTCAAG
Source organism: uncultured Acidobacteriota bacterium (assembly GCA_963790855.1). GTDB lineage: Bacteria > Acidobacteriota > Terriglobia > Acidiferrales > UBA7541 > Palsa-295. Next base: position 60,616 of record CAWBPZ010000007.1, on the reverse strand, counting down.
GAAAACATACATCGCGTCTGCGGGATCGTCCTGCCGGAAAGCCGTGTCGCCCGCCTTGAGATTCAGTTCCTGTGCCTGGCTGATGAACCAGGCGATCTGATCATCGGGCAAATCCGCGAACGCCGGCACCTTTAGCAGCTCAGATTTTTCGACCATTTAGACTTTGCTCAAATATTGATGGATGAATTGCACGGCGACCGATCCTTCGCCGACTCCCGAAGCCACCCTCTTCACCGAGCCGTGGCGCACATCACCCACGGCGAAAAGGCCCGGAACATTTGTCTCCAGCAAGTATGGATCTCTGTCGAGGCTCCAGCCTTTGGGGTGTTCTCCTTCGCGAATCAGGTCGGGACCGGTCAATATAAATCCATGTTCGTCGCGCTCGACGAGTTTGCCGAGCCAATCCGTTCGCGGCGATGCGCCGATGAAAATGAACATCGCGCTGGCCGGGACGCGCTCGACTTGGTTGGTGTCCGAACAGAGAAATGAAATCTCTTCGAGATGCGTTTCGCCGTGCACTTCGGCGACGCTGGCGTTCGCCCACAGCTGCACGTTGGGCCGCTCCTTGATTTGGTCAATCAAGTATTGCGACATGGTGCTCGATAGAGATTTGCCGCGCACGACGATCACAACGCGTTCGGCGTACTTCGCGAAGTTCATCGCTGCCTGCCCCGCTGAATTCGCGCCGCCGATCACGTACACGATTTCGCCCTTGCAGGACAATGCTTCCGTAGAACCACCGCCGTAATAGACCCCCGCGCCTTGCAGTCGGTCAATGCCGGGAGCTTCCAGGCGCCGCCACTGGACGCCTGTGGCGATCATCAGCGCGTGGCAGGAAATCTCGTTGCCATCGGCCATCTTGATCATGCGATAAGGGCCTTCGAGGCGTACGCTGAGCGCTTCCTGCGGCGCCAGAATTTCCACTCCGAAGCGCTGCGCTTGCACCACCGCGCGACGCGCGAGGTCCCCGCCGCTGAGCCCCATCGGAAATCCCAGGTAGTTCTCGATGCGCGAACTCATGCCGGCTTGCCCGCCGGGAGCTTCGCGCTCGATCATCACGGTGTGGAGACCTTCGGATGCGCCGTAAACGGCCGCAGCGAGGCCAGCCGGGCCTCCGCCGACGATTGCCAGGTCATAGAAGTTGGTCTGCGCGCGAGTCTTTAAGCCAACCTTTTGCGCGACTTGCCCTGGAACGCTGTCGAGGAGCTTGGAGCCATCAGGGAAAAGCACGATCGGGAGACTCGAGGCTTCTGGGCCGAGGACTTCCAGCAGACGTTTCGTTTCCGGATCACTCGCGGAGAGTTCAACATCGATCCACTGGTAGGGAACGCGATTACGGGCGAGGAAATCCCGCAGCTCGTAGGATTTGGGAGACCAGCGCGTACCCAGCACGCGGATGCCTTCGAACTTCGGGCGGTAGGAAGCGCGCCAGTCGTCGAGGAGGTCATCGAGTTGCGGGTAAAGATGCTCGGTCGGAGGATCCCAGGGCTTCAGGAAGAAGTAGTTGATGCTGGCTTCGTTGATAGCGCCGATGGCGGCGTTGGTGTCGGCGTAGGCAGTTAGCAAGGCGCGCTTGGCTTCGGGGAAGATGTGCATGGCTTCCTGGAGGAAGGCGACGCCGTCCATGTGCGGCATGCGTTGGTCGGCCAGGAGCAGCGCGACGCTGTCGTTGCGCAGCTTCAGCTGCTTCAGCAGAGTGAGAGCTGCTTCGGGAGAATCGCTGCCGATGACGCGGAAGTCAGCGCCATATTTGGTGCGCAGGTCGCGCTCGATGGCGCGCAGCACATCGGGGTCGTCGTCAACACTTAACAGGATTGGTTTCGCCATGTTCGGTCCCAGTGATGGTACAGAAAGGATGTTGGACTTCTTGGCCGTTGCCGGAAACAGGATGACACAAGTCACGGCCTCAAGGTACTGATGCTGGAAACAGAGGCTTAGATGATTGTAGAGTCGAAAAAGGCAGAAAAACTAGAAATTAGAAAGGGGCGCTGGCGATTGTTTTCAGCGGGTTGCAGCATTTTCTAATACTGGGCGGCTGGAGATTCGAATTGGTTGGCCTGCCACGGCGGGCAGGGCTGCCTCGGCAGGCAGGCCTGACTGGCCGGCAGAGAGGGCCTTTGGGTATCCTCCTCAGCACGGAACGCTTTAGCGTTGGTGCTTCCGGCGCGGGTCGTATTCAGCGTGGGTGAAGGAGCCATATCACCGGCCACCTTTCCTAATCGCTGACGTATCAGGAGTTCTCTGAAGCCCAAGAACGTTTCCTGCAGGTCCAAATTGCGAACGTGCTTTGATCCCGGGCCGCGGGGGAGAGCGAAGAGCGATCCTTCACCGGCTGTCGCGGATTCAGGATGACGGCGAAAGACGAAAAAAAACCGCAACAAAATGAAACGACGGAGCACAGGCAAGATTGCCTGTGCCACTCAAAATGCGAGAGGCGGTGGCTTTGTTTCGGATTTCAACTGTGGGCGCGACCAGTGCGGGCAAGATCGTTTACCTGTGATGGGAAGATTGTGATATTTAAACCAACGGGTCATTTTGCGCCAGGGGTTTGGGGAGAGGTGAGATGAAGGTCAGGGCTTCGGGGCCTTCCAGCCGCGGGTTTTCGCTGACGTGGTGGTGTGCGTTGCTGGTGGGGTTCCTGGCGATCAAGGCTGTGCTCTCTTTGGGGTTGGGGCTGGGCGATAAGTTGGCGCCGGTGGGGACTTGCGTTTACTTTTTGCTGCTGCTGCTGGCGACCAGGTTTGCGATTGTGAATGCGGTGGAGAGGACGCAGGGGCGGCGGGTTTTTTGGGTGTTTCTGGCGGCGGGGTATGGGCTATGGTCGCTGGACCAGTGGATTTACATTCACTATGCGCTTTTGCGGCACGTGGATGTGCCGGACAGCTCGATTGCCGATCCGGCGTTGTTTCTGCACCTGGTCCCGTTGATGGCGGCTATCGTGATGCAGCCGCACGTGGACCGGAGTGACCAGAAAGCATATCGAGCGAGCTTGACGTTCTTGTTTCTGCTGGTGGCGTGGGTGTTTCTATACGCTTACGCGGTATATCCGTACCAGTATTTGTTCGCGAACGAGGCGATCTACAATCCGCGGTTTACTACGTTATATGGCATTGAAAATCTGGCGCTGGTGCTGATGCTGTGCCTGGCGGTGCGGCGAGCGCAGGGGGCGTGGACGTCCATCTACTATCATTTATTGGGGGCGTGCACGCTGTACGCGGTGAGTTCGACGCTGGCGAACATGGCGATTGATTTGGGGAAGCATTACAACGGAAGCCTGTATTCCTTGGCGCAGAACGCCTCGGTTTGCTGGTTTCTGTGGGTGCCGCTGCACGCACGGCATCTGGCGCCGGCAAGTAGTGCGGCGGGGGAACTTGACGCGCGACGATAACAAGTACATTTCACTGCTGGCGATGGTTGTAGTGGCGGCGGTGCCAGTGATAGGGGTGTGGGAACTGCTGCGGCAAGATGAAACGCCGAGCTTGCGGACATTCCGTTTGCTGGTGGTGCTGGCTTGCGGATTATTTCTGGCGGTGGTGGCGCTGCTGGCGGAGCAACTGAGCAAGGCGGGGTTCAGAAGCGATGCGCGGAAGCTGGAAGAGCTGAATCGAGAGCTGGTGGAATCAGTGCGGGCGATTTTGCGGAGGGCGGAGCCGGGGTCTTTCCGGACGACTTTCGTGAATAAACATGTGGAGGACATTCTCGGGTATCCGGTCAAAGGCTGGCTGAAGGATCCGGGGTTTTGGGTTTCGCACCTGCATCCTGAGGATCGCGAACGTACGATGGCTTTGAGCGCGAAGGCCACGCAGGAACAACGGAATCACGAGCTGGAATACCGAATGATTGCGGCGGATGGCCGCATCGTGTGGCTGCATGAGATTGTGAACGTTATCGTGGAAAACGGCGTGACGATCGAGCTGGTGGGGGTGAGCGGGGACATTACGGCGCGGAAGCGGACCGAAGAATCCATGGCGCTGTTCCGAAAATTGATTGATGGGTCTAATGATGCGATTGAGGTACTGGATCCTTTGACGCTGCGATTTCTGGATATCAATGAGAAGGCTTGCCTGGACCTGGGCTATCGGCGGCAAGAGATGTTGGGTATGACTGTGTACGATATTGATCCTTTGCTTGACCCATCTCTGCATACACGCATGGACCAGAGGCTGCGTGAATCGGGGTTCGCGATGATGGAGACGCGACACCGGCGGAAGGATGGGACGACGTTCCCAGTGGAAATAAACATTAAATTTGTGCAGCTGGACCGAGACTACGCGGTGGCGGTGGTGCGGGACATTACGGAGCGGAAGAGCGCGGAGGGGAGCCTGGCGGGGCTGGGTCCGCGGTTGATTGAAGCGCACGAGGAGGAGCGCAGCCAGGTGGCGGGAGAATTGCGCGACGATTTGAATCAACGGATGGCGCTGCTGCAGATTGGGCTGGGGCAATTCGAGCGGGACGTTCCTGGGTTGTCATTAGAAGCTCGGATGCAGCTGCACAGCTTGACGGAAGTGGCTACTGAAATTGCGTCGAGCATACACAATTTGTCGCACCGGTTGAGGCCGTCGCTGCTGGACCTGCTAGGGCCGGTGGCGTCCATCGAGCGACTGTGCAGGGAATTGAGTGATCGGCACAACTTGCAGATTCATTTTGTGCATCACGACATTCCGGAGCACATGCCGAAGGACGTGACTTTGTGCGTGTATCGGATCACGCAGGAGGCGTTGCGCAATGTGGTGCAGCATAGCGGCGTGGCGGAAGCGACTGTGGAGCTATCGGGGCATGACGATCGGATCGAGCTGTGCATATCGGATTCGGGGGTGGGGTTCAGTCCCGAGCGTGCGAAGGGGACGGCTGGGCTTGGATTGATCAGCATGCAGGAGAGGTTGCGACTGGTGGGAGGGCAGCTTTGGGTGGAGTCTGATGCGTCGCATGGAACGCGAATTCGGGTGCGGATTACGCGAGGGGCGTTCGAGCAGTCGCTTGGGATCGAGGGATGAGGGTGAGGCGAGAGCGCGGGTTGATTGTGAAAAGTGACAATAGCGGCTGGCGGCGGCCGGCGGTGATAATTCTGGGCTCGCGACGTCAGCTGCCCAGCGTTTGAAGGAATTGAATTTATGAGTAAAAAAAGGCGCGCAGATGAAACTGCTGCCAAGGCTGCGGCCGAAGCTGCTGCCAAGGCTCGTGCGCGGCACAATCGTTTGAAAATCGTGGTGGGCGTCGCGGCGGGGCTGGTGGCGGGGCTGGGCTTCTGGCAATTTGCGAGCCGACACACAGTGCAGGCGACCAAACCTAGCGACGCGGCGACTGCAACGGGGCCGTCCGTGCCAGCCGCGATGACGAGCACTTTCGTGGCGACGGTAGAGAACAAGAATACTCCTGCGATGTCTGCGCCTGCGGGGATGGCCTGGATTCCGGGCGGTGAATTTTCGATGGGGGCGCAGGACCCGCCGGGGATGGACAAGGTTGGGATGCAGGCTACGGTGGATTCACGTCCGATACACCGTGTGTATGTGGATGGATTCTGGATGGACAAGACGGATGTGACGAATGGGGAGTTTGCGAAATTCGTGAAGGCCACCGGATATGTGACCGTGGCGGAACGCAAACCCAAGGCGGAGGACTTTCCGGGTGCGCCGCCCGAGAACCTGGTGGCAGGATCGGTGGTATTCTCGCCGCCCAAACAGGCAGTCGCATTGAACGACCATTATCAATGGTGGTCGTACGTTCACGGCGCGAACTGGCGCCACCCGCAGGGGCCGGCGAGCAGCATACAGGGAAAGGCGGACTATCCCGTAGTGCAGGTGGCGTACGAGGATGCCGCGGCCTATGCGAAATGGGCGGGGAAACGATTGCCGACCGAAGCGGAGTGGGAATTCGCAGCACGAGGCGGGCTTACGGGAAAACCGTTTGTGTGGGGCGATGAATTTCGTCCGCGCGGCGAGTGGATGGCGAACACGTTTCAGGGTCATTTTCCAGATAAGGACACGGGAGAAGATCATTTCATTGGAGTGACGGCGGTGGGGCGGTTTCCGGCGAACGGCTATGGGCTTTACGATATGGCGGGGAATGTGTGGCAATGGACGAGCGATTGGTATCGTCCGGATTACTACAAGCAATTGGCGGACGCGGGAGGAGTGGCGCGAAATCCGCAGGGTCCGGAATCGCCCTACGATCCCGCCGAACCCACCGAGCCGAAGAAAACGCACCGCGGAGGCTCGTTTCTATGCACCGATCAGTATTGCTCGCGGTACATGGTGGGGACACGAGGCAAGGGAGAGGTTAGCACGGGGACGAATCACCTGGGTTTCCGCTGCGTGGAAGGATCAGCGCCAACCCATTCTCAATAACCAGGTCTCACTAACCGGCTCTCAGTAACAGGCTGTCAGCAATCTGGATTTCCCTTCTGCGTGGTTCCACCGCTGAAAAACAGTGAGCGAAAGTGGGCCTCGCCCAATACGCGCTGCAACTCCCTAAATGCGAACAGTGGAAGGAAAGTGCAAAATATTACGACGCTGTGGGCGAGCATCAGGTGGATGTCTAGCCGCTGGTACGCGGTGGCGAAAGTTTCACCGTGCCAGCGACGTTTGATTACTTCCTCGACGATGTGAAATGCGAACACCAGCAAGCTGAACAGGCCCGCCTTGTAGGTTGCCGACTTAAATAACGGCTTGGCCTCATGTTTTTTGCCCAGGCGTGCGTATTCGCCGATGAGAATTACTTTGGCGACGATCAGGGCGTTGATCAAGGCCGTGCCAAAGGTGAAGTACGAGATCTGAAACTGATGCAGCAGCAGCATGCTGTAGGTGGCAAAAGCACAAAAGAAGAATGCCAGATAGAGGAAGATCCCGAGAAATTCTTGAAATTCGTGGACGGCCTTTTGCTTGAGGCTCGCGCTCTTGGATATTTCGGCATTCATCTGGCCTCCTCCTGTCCGTTACAGCGGGCATGCTGAACGGAGTCGAATGATTGAGCGAATGAGCGAACTGATGGAATTGTTAGTAGTGACAGTGGGAATCTGAATCGCCTCAAGCTTGGGTGCGCGGGAAGCGGTTGATGCGGCACGGCGGTGCGACCTGGACCTGTTACTTTTGACAATTCACAGCGGGTGCGGGTTTCTCTAGATTCGCGGCCATGCTAGCGACACGGGACCCGGACCGAGACCCCTCCCCGAACAGAAGAGAGGTGCCCTCCATCTTTCTTCAGAGTCTTGTCCGGGTCCTTCTCCGATGCCAGCTTCGGTTTCTTGACATTTGACTTCCGACACCTAGAACCCGGCTCAGCCAACCGCTGGTCTAGCAAGCCCAAATCGTCGTTTTCTGGCCCTCCAGCGCCACGGCAAATGGCAAACCCGGGGGTGTTCAATTTTAGACACCCTGTTATTGTTTGCGTGGTACACTTCGCGGTCAGAGTCCAGGCGTAACCAGGCCCAGTTGTCTCAAATCCTACTGACGGTTCAGATCCCCAGCAATTTGTACCGTCCCAGGCAATATGAGAGCAGAACGAGATGAGAGGACCGCACCGTCCGCTCGGTGCGTCGGTGTCGAGCGGGTGTGCCCGCGTCCGTTGAGGGCCGTGTTGGTGTTCACCTCCCTTGCCGTTCGGATCGGAGGTGGCTAATGGAAATCGCCACTGGTGCCGCCGCGCGCGAGATCCCGAAACTGAGTCCGCTTTTGCGCACAATTCTATTAGTGTGCTTCGTCGCCGTGCTCTCTTACGGGGCTTCCGCTCTGGGAGCCGAACTGGTGCTGCAGCCACAAACGCTTTCGCCCCTGTGGCCGGGTTGCGTGCTGCTGGCTTCGGTGTTGTTGCTGGTTTCGCGCAGGACGTGGCCGATCCTAATCGTGACGGCGTTCGCGGTGTTTTTCTTCTATGACTGGCACAACGGAGTGCCGGCAAGTACGGCCGCCTGGCTGATTTTGGCCGATGCAGTGGAAATCGCGCTGGCCGTGGCCGGTCTGAGCTATTTTTTCGACGATGTGCCGCAGCTGAACAGCATCAAGGCGCTGGCTAAGTTTTCATTCGTTGCGGTGTTTCTTGCGCCGGCGGCGGGAGCGATTGTCGGCGCGCTTGCCGTCCCCGGGAGCTATTGGACGAACTGGAGGACAAGCTTTTTTTCGGAAGCCTTGGGATTCCTCACACTGATGCCCGCGGTTCTTGGCTGGTTCGGCAGAACATCGCGTGGCAGCCACAGATCACGCGCTTATTACCTGGAAGGCGCTGCACTGATCACCGGCTTGCTGATTATCGGGTACATCGTGTTCGTGACTCCTGGGAACACCAGCCCGCCGGCGCTTTTTTATTCGCTGGTGCCATTCATGTTGTGGGCGGCGCTGCGTTTTGGTTCCACCGGGGTGAGCACTTCGGTGGTGTTAATTGCATTGCTGTCTATTTGGGGTGCGACCCATGGCCGAGGCCCCTTCACCGGTCCAGAATCGATCAATCATTTGTTGTCGCTGCAGCTATTCATATTCTTCGCGGCGGCGCCGTTTATGGTGCTGGCAGTGCTGGTAGAAGAGCGCAAGGGAGCAGCGGAGGAACTGGGGGAGAGCGAGGCGAAATTCCGGAGGGTATTCCGGGATGCGGGCATGGGAATGGCGATTGTTTCACCGGAAGGGGTCTTTCTCGCCGCCAACGACGCGTTTTCCAGGTTCATTGGATATTCGGAAGAGGAACTTCTGGGCAAGTCGGTGCAATCGCTCACGCATCCGGAGGACTGGCCGCGGTTCTCGCAGAGGTTGAGTCAAGCGCTGAGGGACGGAACGAGTTTTCAGGGAGCGGAGAAGCGCTGTCTGCACAAAAATGGGACCGTGCTGTGCGGGGAATGCAGTGCTTCGTTGATCCGGGATATTGACGGGAAACCGCAGTATTTCGTTGCCGAAGTGATGGATATCACCGATCGTAAGCGAGCGGAGCAGACGCTGCGCGAGAGCGAGCAACGATTTCGGCTGGTTGCGAATACGGCGCCGGTGTTGATCTGGATGTCCGGCAAGGACAAACTGTGCAATTTTTTTAATCAATGCTGGCTGGATTTCACCGGCCGGACTCTGGAGCAAGAAAGCGGAAACGGTTGGGCCGCGGGGGTGCATCCGGAGGATCTGGAGCGTTGTCTGGGCATCTATTCGGGCGCCTTTGACGCTCGGGTGGATTTCGAGATGGAATATCGTCTGAAGCGCTTCGACGGAAAATATCGCTGGATCGTGGATTACGGGGTACCGCGATTTGAAGCCGACGGGACTTTCTGTGGTTATATCGGCTCGTGCGTGGACATAACGGACCGCAAGGTGACGGCTGAGTCGCTGGAAGTGCTGAGCGGGCGGCTGATCAACGCGCAAGAGGAAGAGCGCGGGCGCATCGCCCGAGAGCTGCACGACGACTTCAGCCAGCGGTTGGCACTGCTGGGCATTGGACTTTCGCGGTTATGGAAGAAGCGGCCGGAATCGGAGGAAGAGGAACGAGTCCTGGTGCGGGAATTGTGGAACCGAACCCAGGAAATATCCTCTGATGTGCATCGTCTTTCGCACCAGCTCCACTCCAGCAAACTGCAGCACGTGGGGCTGGGTCCGGCGCTGATGGGACTTTGCGGAGAGATCAGCGAGAAGTATGGTGTTCAGGTGGAGTTCGCAGAGCAGGGCGCTCCCGCGGAAATTCCGAAGGACGTGGCGCTGTGCCTGTTCCGAGTTGCCCAGGAGGCGCTGAACAACGTGGTGAAACACAGTAGAGCGAAGCAAGCGCAGGTGGAACTGCGTAGCGCGAATAATGAAATTCACCTGCTGGTGATGGACGCCGGCTCGGGATTTGATACTGTTCTGGGGGACGCAGACGTGGGAATTGGACTGGTTGGAATGCGCGAGCGGCTGCGACTGGTCGGCGGAAGATTTTCGGTGCAGTCGGCTCCGATGCAGGGGACGAAAATCCTCGCCGAGGTTCCCATAACGGTTTCCTCGCATGAGGGCCAGGCACGAACAATTACTGCGGGAGGGACACGATCATGAAACGCCCACGCGTACTTTTGGCAGACGACCACCTGATGCTGGTGGATGCGCTGCAAAGCGTACTGGAACCACGGTGTGAAGTAGTGGGCTCGGTGACGAATGGGCGCTCCCTTCTGGAAGCCGCGGACAAGTTGCGTCCGGACGTGATCGTGCTGGATATCGCCATGCCGCAATTAAATGGGCTGGACGCCGCGCGGAAACTGCAACAGAAGCTGCCGGCTGTGAAACTGATCTTCATGACAATGAATGAGGACCCTTATCTGGTAGGGGAAGCGTTCCGGGCAGGGGCATCCGCATTTTTACTGAAGCAAGCGGCAGGGCTGGAGTTGATTGACGCAATTGAGGAAGTGCTGAAGGGAGGCAGATATGTGACTCCCCGCGCTGCCAAGGGGCTGACGAGTATCGCGTTGCGCGAACCCAAATCCCGCGAACATGCCCCGGCGCCAAGCGGCCGCGAGCGGGAAGTGATTCAACTATTAGCGGAAGGCCGCACGATGAAGGAAGCAGCCACGATGCTCAAGATCACCACCAGGACCGTCGCCGCGCACAAATACCACGCCATGGAGCTTTTGCAGATAAAAACGAATGCGGAACTGGTGCAGTACGCGATCAAGCACCGAATCATTTCTGTTTAACGAATCCTGTTTCTTCCTCTTACTGTCAATTTTGCCAATATCTCGCCGCTTGGATCCGGCCCAAGATGCGCTTGGGTGCCCACCTCCACGCTGAGCGGGATGAACTCGAAGGCCGGGATGAGCCGGCCGCTTTCAAGTTGCATCGGCACCCAAACCTATCGTGGAGGAGATACCGCAGCTCAGGGATGTGCTTTCATGGCTCGAAAACGAGTCCTAGTCGCCGATGACCTGGCTCCCGTACTGAGCACCGTGGCCGCATTGTTGCGCGAGTCATTCGATGTGGTGGATATGGTTTGCGATGGACGAGCGGCACTGGAGTCCACTTTGAAGCTGCAACCAGATCTAGTAGTCCTAGACATCTCAATGCCGCTGATGAGCGGGATCGAAGTGGCGGAAGAACTGAAGAGACAAGGGAGCAAAGCCAAGGTGGTATTTCTGACGGTTCACGAGGACGACGACATCCGCCAGACCTGCCGGGCGGCGGGCGGCCTGGGATACGTGATCAAGGTGCTGATGGATACGGACCTGGTACCGGCGATGAACGAGGCGCTGGCCGGTCATCTATTTACATCTTGCTTTCCGTCGCAGAGAGAACTGTCTTAAGCGGGTCGAGTGGGTTTTGGGAAAGGCCAATTCACGGATGCGGAGTGGTTTCCTCGCGGTTTCGGTAAAACTGGGTTGGAAAAGGAAATCTCATGAAAACTCGATTTTTGCTGTATCTGTCGATTCTGATTGGTTTCACCTTCACGGCTGCGTCCGCACAAGACGTTTATGTAACCTCCAGTCCGAGTGGGACTTTTTCTCAATATCACACCTATGCCTGGGGACAGCAGGAGAACCCCAATCAGATAGCCAATTCAATTCTGGCGCAGGAAGCAAAAACCCAGATCGCGGCGCAGTTGCAGAGCAAGGGCCTGAAGTTGGTTCAGGAGTCAGAGAACCCCGATTTGATCGTGGTGGGAAGCGGTGGCATGAAGACGCAAACTTCTTACAACGCTTGGGGCATGCGTGGAATCGGCGGCGGGATGGGAGGGATCACTCCAGAGCAGAGCGTGAACGGTACGTTGATAGTGGATATTTACGACGTCAAGGCGAAGGAATTGGTGTGGCGCGGCGTCGCTCAAGGGACCTTGAACGAGAAGAACTCGCAGAAAAACATTCAGCTGCTGGACAAGGCCGTCGCCAAGATGTTCAAGAAATATCCGTCGTAGCTATGATGAAATTCAAACCACAGTTGCGCTACAATTGCGGACCGGCGGCGCCTGGTGGCGGCGAAGTAGCCGGACATCGGAAATAGTGAGGGACCTTTCCGGCAAGCGAGTTTGCCGGGCGCTCAGTCCGTCATCGTAACGCACCGGCTTGCGGAGTTATTAATCCGACTCGCCTTTGACCGAGCGACCTATACTGTCAGTTTTGACAGTACTGTCACGAGTTCAGTACCAGCAGAATCAGGATGTCGATGAAACGTAAGCCGATCACTTAACAATTCGGCCGCCTATGAATGGCACACCAACATCACTGCATGAAAGGACAAAACCGTGAAAAAAAGAATGATCATCTGTGCACTTTGTTTGGCAATTGCTTCTCCCTTGTTCGCCCAGAAGAAGGAAGAAGAGCGTCTGTCGAATTCGGCCACGGTTTTCCGCGCGATTCTGGCCGGCCCCTTGCCCACGAATATCCTGGACCAGGCCGCCTGCGTCTTGATATTTCCCAGCGTCAAGAAAGTAGCCATCGGAATCGGCGGTAGTTATGGCCGAGGCGTGTTGGTTTGCCGTGGGGGCGCGGAAATGAACGGCGCTTGGGGCACTCCTGCGATGTACAAGCTCGATCAAGCCAGCATCGGAGTGCAGCTTGGCTCCACGGCGACTGATTTTGTGCTGGTAGTAATGAACCACACCGGCGCAGAGCAGATCCTCAACGGGAAAACAAAGCTGGGAGCAAACGCGGCAGCCGCCGCTGGTCCTACGGGCGCGCAAGCGACCGGTTACAACGCCGCTGCGATGCACGTGGACGTCCTGACGTATTCGCGAAGCAGTGGACTTTTTGCCGGCGTCTCGCTGGAAGGGGCATCAATGGAAACCGACGATGATGCCAATAAAGCGCTCTACGGCAAGGCAGTCAGTGCGAAGCAAATCGTCGAAGGTGGCCAAGCTGTGCCGGATGCCGGCAAACCTTTGGACGAGGTGCTCACCAAGGCGTCACCCGTTCGCAAGTAACTTCCGCAAACTGGTGGTATGAGAAACGGCCCCGAGCCATCGCGCTCAAAGCGAATGGACAGGGTGTCGAATGGCGATGAGGCTCCCGATTGTGCCGAGTCGGGTCGGGAGCCTTAATTTAAACACCATGCTCTTGTGAAATTCCGTTTTTGTTAATCCGCGACGCTTGCCAATTCCTGGCAAGTCGCCGAACCAGCCGGCGAATCCACTTTCTCACGGTTGCGTTGAATGGGAGTTGGTCCGTCCGGATTAACCAGCGGCATTAATCTGCTACTGGTCGCAATCGTGGCTTGCACTCCGGTGACAGCTCCTCCTGAATTTCCTGTGGCCGCACACAATGGATTGTCACTTTTGACAATTCCCAAGTGCAACGTCCAGAGGCAGCATGACAGAGACTGGCAGTTCGCGTCCTACCATCAAGCGAAAAGACCGGCGGCAACCTTTTCTCTACCAAGCGAGAAAAAGTAAGAGGAGGAAGTTCATGAAGCGCATCGGAAGGATCTTTCTTGTCGTTGCGGCGTGTGTGGTGGTTCTGGGAATGGTCGCTTCGCCGCGCGCATCGGCGCAGGGGAAGAAACCCAACATTGTTGTCATCATGGGCGATGACATCGGCATGTGGAACATTGGCGCATACCACCGCGGCTTGATGGCGGGGAGGACGCCTAACCTAGATAAGCTCGCCAAGGAAGGCATGTTGTTTACCGACTATTACGCCGAGGCGAGTTGTACGGCGGGTCGCGCGAATTTCATCACTGGCGAGCTGCCGATTCGAACGGGTATGACCACCGTAGGTCAGGCGGGCGCGAAAATCGGCATACCTGCCGAGGCGGTGACCATTGCCACGGTGCTGAAATCCATGGGCTACGCCACCGGCCAATTCGGCAAGAACCACCTGGGCGACCGCAATGAGTTCCTGCCGTGCGTGCACGGCTTCGACGAATTCTTCGGCTATTTGTATCACCTCGATGCCATGGAAGATCCAGCGCATCCCAACTATCCGCAGAATCTGTTGAATGTGGTCGGCCCGCGCAACATGGTCCATTGCTGGGCCGCGGACACGGTTGACGCGACGGAGATGCCGCGCTGGGGCGAAGTCGGCAAACAGAAGATCGAGGACGCCGGCACGCTCTATCCCAAGCGCATGGAGACTGTGGACGACGAGATCCGCGACATGTCCATTAAGTTCATGGAAAAGTCCAAGAGCGACAACAAGCCGTTCTTTGTCTGGCTCAACCCAACCCGCATGCACATCGTCACTCACCTTTCGCCGAAGTATGAAGCGATGCGCAACGCCGAGAACGGCTGGTCCGAAGAAGAAGCTGGCATGGCGCAACTGGATGACGACATCGGCCTGGTGATGGCCAAGTTGAAGGACATGGGCGAGGACGAGAACACCATCGTCTTGTTCACCACCGACAACGGGACCGAAGTCTTCACCTGGCCCGATGGCGGTCAAACCCCGTTTGCGCAGTCCAAGGGGACGGTCATGGAGGGCGGGTTCCGCGTGCCCGCGCTCCTTCGCTGGCCCGGGCACGTGCCGGCAGACTCTGTGCAAAACGGAATTTTCTCCGGCTTGGATTGGTTGCCGACTTTCGCAGCAGCAGCCGGCAATCCGAACATCAGCGAAGAGTTGCTGAAGGGCAAACAGATTGGTGACCGGACGTACAAGAACCATTTGGACGGTTACAACCAGCTGGCTGCCATCACGGGTCAAGGCCCGTCCGCGCGTCATGAGATTTTCTACCTCGGCGAAAGCACGGTGGGAGCGATTCGCATCGACGATTACAAGTTCCGCTTCATCGACCAGCCCGCCGGCTGGGTGGGTGAGAAGACACATCCGGACGTGCCTTACATCACCAACCTGCGCCTCGATCCGTTCGAGCGTACGGGCTGGCCGAATGACGGGACCAAGGAAGGCGGACAACAGTACTTCGATTGGTTCAAGTATCAGTTCTGGCGTTTCGTTTTCGTCCAGCAGCTGGTGGCCAAGGAACTCCAAACTTTCATTGAGTTCCCGCCCATGCAGCGCGGCGCCAGCTTTAACCTCGACGCTGTGAAGGCGGAAATGGCGAAGAGAATGGCCGAGGCGGAAGCGGCGTCCAAAGGCCCCAGCAACTAACAGCAACTACGGTCACAGAGGGCGGCTCGCAAGGGCCGCCCTTCTTTCTGGCGTTCCTTACGACTTCTAAAAAGACCAAGAGATGAAATGCGTTCGAGGGCGATGGGTGCTGGCGGCATTTCTTCTGTTGCTTCCGTGCTCGTGTTCGTCTGCATTTGCACAAACATCAACGACGGAGTTCCTGCCCGAGGTTGATGCGAATTTCAAGGTGAATTCCTATCTGCGATTTGTTTTTCAGGCGAAGGACACCAGAGAAGGCGGCGATCCGACGCAGTCCGAAATCGGGCCCAGCATCGAATTTTATCTGAAGCCGTTGCTGAAGCTGAAAGACGTCACGCTATTCGATCTGGACGATGCGAAATCCAGGCCGCTGGTGTTGGCGGTGGGATACCGCGTTATCGCTTCGCCTGGCAAACCTGAGACAAATCGGATGGAACCAGTCCTGACATTTCACGTTCCCGTCACCGCTCGGATTCTGATTACCGATAGAAACCGCGCCGATCTCGATTGGCAAGCCGGCAAGTTCACCTGGCGCTATCGCAACCGGCTGACCGCCGAACGGCGCCTGACGATCAAAGACTACCATCCGGCGCCTTACGTCAGTGCCGAGCTTTTCTACGAGAGTCAGTACTCAAAAATCAGTTCCACTAATCTGTATGCGGGTTGTTTACTGCCGGTGGGCAAGCACGTGGAATTCGATCCGTACTACGAGCACGAGAACAACACGGGCAAGCGCCCAAATTCGCAGGTGAACGCAGCAGGTCTGATACTGAACCTGTTTTTCTAGGCCTCGCATAGCCTCGGACAGCGCAATGGTGTTCGGGCACGATGGGACTGTTACTTCTGACAATTATATTCGTCGAGCGCTTGGCACAGGATCACCAGTCTTGAGTAGATACAGCACACCGTCCAGCAAAAGGCATAATAAGGAGCTTCTCGTGAAGTCAAATCAGAAATTCTCGGTATCGGCAATTTTCTTGGGACTGCTCCTGCTGGTCAACGCGTGCCCCTCACGCGCGCAAGCGATTCCTCCACTCCGCAGCGTGGATGTCATTGCGACAAATGCGTCAGGCTCCTCAAGCTCAACCGCGAATGTCGCTGCCGCGGACCCCGCCACTGCTTCCGATGCCGAGCCCGCGGCAAAAACTCCCGCTGCCGTCAGTGCTGCTGCTGGTTCCTCCGGTACTGCTGCTGCCAGTGCCGCCCCCGAAGGCGACTGGCACCTCACCGTGTCGCCCTACCTGTGGTTCCCTGGAGTCCATGGAAATATTGGCGGTCCAAACGGCCTGGAATACCCCTTTAGTGCGTCCCCAGGGGACATGCTTTCGCACTTCCGTATCGGATTGATGGGCGCTGTAGAACCTCGTTACAAGCGAATCTTGATGCCACTCGATATTATTTGGATCCGGTTGGGTTCTGATAAATTCCTCCCGAACAGCCCCAGCCAGGGCGTGGCGAACTTGCATGCGACCGAATTCCTGCTGACTCAGAAGCTCGGCTATCGGGTGATTGACTCAGAAAAGGTGAAGATTGACGCGCTGGCGGGATTCCGCTACTGGTACTACGGCGAGAATCTGTCGTTTACTACCAACACTCTGAATTTCTCTGGGACGCAGAGCTGGGTGGACCCGCTGGTCGGCGGACGCATCACGGGAATTCTGACGCCAAAAGTGGAAGTTTCGGTTGGGGGTGATGTGGGCGGATGGGGCGCCGGCTCTCAAATTGATTACCAGGCTTTCGGGCTTCTGGGCTACCGGATCAAACCTGCGATCGCGCTGCAAGTTGGTTACCGCTATCTCTACTTTGACTATCGTCGCGCTTCGGGCGCTTACCTGGACACGGCGACGTCCGGTGCGCTCTTTGGCGTGAGCATCACTCTCAAATAGACAAGTGGACTTTCGAGATTTTCCCGTTGCCATGGCGACTACGAATTCATGCTGGCAACCTTTTTTGCGCAACCTGTCAATCTTGACAATACCCGCAAGCCGGCCCGAATCGTACTGTTGCTGTCGGCTAGGGTGGAGGACCCGGGCTGAGACTACTCCACGCTTCGCTCTAAGGAGCGGCGCCCAACGCCTCTCTAAAGACTCTTTTCCGGGTCCTCCAGTAATTCGGGCTCGAAGCGAAGTCAGTTGCGGCCTCAGGTGAATCTGCCTCCGGCGCGGTGTGTGGCATAATCCCCGACATTGAGTGCAATGGTTTTCCGTCGCGTAGCGAGAAACAGAAGCGGAATAAGGAAAACGAGCGCAGAATGCCTTGTGCTCCTCGCTCCTGCCGGGGTAATTGCGCAGGATGCGGGTGTAGCAAAATTCCGAGACAGGTTAAGGGAGCGTTTCGATGAGCCATAGAGTTGCGATTCGCCGCAGGATACGGTCTCTCGGCAGTTTGTTTGTTACGATCGGCAGCCGCTTGCTGCTTATCGGCGCGATTGCGCTCGTCGCCGGTGTCGCCGCCATTGCACAGAATGGTGAATTGCAGCAGAAGATTGCGGCCGTGAAGCAATCTGCCGCTGAAAACAAGCAACGACTCCGGCAGTATCAATGGACGGAAACAACACAGCTCACGCTGAAGGGCGATCCGAAACCTGCAACTCAAAAATTGTGCCAGTACGGCCCTGACGGGCAGGTTCAGAAAACTCCGATCGGCCCTCCGCCCGAGCAACCCAGCGGCGGCAGGTTAAAGCAAAGAGTCATTGAAAAGAAAAAAGCCGAGATGGTGGACTACATGGATGATGTGAAGGCCGTCCTGGCGATGTACGTTCCGCCCGACCCGGAGAGAATGCAACAAGCGTATCAAGCGGGTAAAGTCTCGATGAATCCCGCTGGCGGTGTGGTGAATTTAATCTTCACGGACTATGCGCAGCCCGGCGATCGCATGACGCTGGTATTTAACCCTGCGATAAAAAAAATCATTTCGTTAAGCGTCAACACGTACATGGGGCAGGCGAAAGACGCGGTGACGTTGCAGGTTCAGATGGCCGGTCTGCCGGATGGAACCAGCTACGCGCAGCAGACGATTCTGAACGCGACTGCCAAAGAGCTGGTGGTGACGACCACCAATTCCAATTATCAAAAGCTTGGCGGGTAGTAAGGCGCTGCAAAAGCTCGGCCGTGCGGTCGCTGGAATTGCGCGAAAAAAGGAGCGAGCCTTGCTGGCGTCCCCGTCCGTGGCGCACGGCCAGGGTCGCTTGCGAAATGGACTTTGCTCAACAACGAATCGGTGATTTTCTGAAAAGTGGCGCGGAAATTTCTGATTGCAGTAAACCGCCCGATCCATCGCGCGCATGAAAGACAGCTCACCCCACCCGATGCTGCGAATTTTGCTAGGGGCTGCCTGCATTGTGATCGTCCTGACGGGCATCAGAGCCGCAGCTTCGGTTCTGGGACCGCTGCTGCTCAGCTTGCTGCTGGCCTATGCCGTAGTTCCGTTTCCCAAATGGCTTATGTTGCGATTCAAGCTGCACAAGTCGGCGGCGATTGCGCTGACGGCGGTCGCCGTGGTCGCGATTGGGTTGTATTTGCTGTTGGCTGTGGATTTGGCAACGGTACGGATAGCGGCAAAACTTCCGGTGTACGAAGAACGGTTGGCCAACCTCTATCAGCAGGTCGCAGTCTTCATGGATTCGCACGGCATTGTTGCCCCGAGCCTCTCCGTCAAAGCAGTGTTCACGCCAGAGCGCCTAGGCGAGCTTTCCCGCGCCGTCCTCCCGGAGGCGGGCTCGATCATCTCGAACGGATTGCTTGTCGGCATCCTGGCGTTCCTCTTCATTATAGAAATGGCGGGGGAAATTGGAGGCCGGCTCGGCCCCCTCGCCGAAAAGCTGGCGTACTACGGGTCCGATGCCAAAAGCTACGTGGCGGTCACCGCCAAAACGGCGGGCATCAACGCACTGATCAATCTGGTTTTTCTGGTCGTGATGGGCGTGGACACTCCGGTCGTGTGGAGCTTCCTCTATTTCTTCCTCGACTTCATCCCCACACTCGGGTTTGTGATTGCACTTATTCCGCCGACTTTCGTGACGCTGCTGATGTATGGTTGGAAGAGAGCCTTGGTGGTGGCTGGCGGCCTGATCCTGACAAATCTGATCGTTGACAACGTGGTCACGCCGATTTTCATGAAGCACGCCGTGGACGTCTCCTTCCTCGATATCACGTTGTCACTGGTGATTTGGGCTTTCCTGCTAGGCCTTATCGGCGCCATCCTGGCCATTCCGTTGACCCTGGCGTTGCGAAAGTTCGTGGCAAAAAACACGAACGAATCGGAACCTGCGCCGAGCCTCTCCGGATGACCTGTGGGGTAATGCATGAGTTCTATATGCCACGTTAATGCTGGAGGTTTCCCACCTGTTATTTCTAACAGTTCCGCCCCGTCTTGAATGCACTTAGCATCCATGCTTGCCCTCGGAATGAATTCAAGAATCTGGAGCCGCAGGAGTTGCACGATGCGAATAAGACAATCGTATGCTGGGTCGCTGGCGGCGTTAGTTCTGGTCGTCTCCGGCATTGTCCTGGCGCAGGACGCGAACCAGAACCGCACGCTCATCGTAAACGGCCAGTCGGCAAACGTGCCCGTGATTCAGGTCAACGGTCGCTCCTACGTTGATCTGGAAGCGCTGGCACGCGCGGCAAACGGCTCGCTCAGCTTTTCTGGAAACCAGATTGCGTTGAGCCTGCCCGGCTCGTCCGCCAACGCCAGCACGACTTCAGCGCCCGTGCCTCCTGCGGCACCGGCTACGGCCCCAGTTTCGAATCCGGGATTTTCGCAAGCGTTTTTGACGGCAGGTATCGAGCAAATGTCCACCGTCCGGGAATGGCATACGGCGCTGGCGGCCGCTATTCAAAATGGGATCCCTGTGGCAGCGAATTGGCTTGCGCCGTATCGCAATGAGGCGGCCACCAATCTGCGTTTGGCTTCGGTCGCGATCCAAACGAATTCGGATCGCAAAGCGTTTCAGCTGTTGACCAACGAGTTTCAGAACATGGCGAAACTGGCCGACAAATACATCGCCGCGCGCGCTAGCATGACCTACATTGCACCGAACGCGCTGCAGAACGACGATTTGAACCAACGCATCGTGGCCTGCGGGCACTCGCTGGGGTCCATGGCGGCGAGCGGCCAGTTTGTGGACGACGGTTCGTGCAACTGAAGTGCGGAATAGCGGGAGCCATCCGGCATCGCCACGATGGTTTCGTCGATTTTCCAGTCATCGCCTCGTCAGGCGACAACGTTCTCTACCGCTCGACTTAGACTGTCAATTCTGACAATTACCGACAGCTCCTCCAGAGGCGTACCATCGCCGAACGTAAGAAGTGTGTGCGCGCGTGCCCACAGCGATTGGCAACAGCGTCTTTCGGCCAAGGCCGGAATTCGAAGAGGAGCGTATTTATGAATTGGATGGAAAGGACTACTTTGCTCGCGTTGTCTGTCACAGCGCTGGGCTTGGCGGCATCATCAACCCCAGCACAAGGTGTTCCGGTTTTTGAAATCATCAAAGCGGACAGCTCAATTAAGTTCAACGTAAAGGCGTCGGTGCCCATCGCGGGTAACTTCGACAAGACGGACGCCACGCTTGTGTTCACTTCGCCTGATTTGTCCACGGCGGTATTGGACGTGAAGATTCAGTCGGCCAGCGTGAATACCGGAAGTTCAATGAAGGACGGCAAGCTGAAGAGCAAAGACTTCTTCGACTCCGAACACGATCCACTGATCACTTTTCACTCCACAAAAGTCACACAAACGGGTCCCAACACGGTTCAGTTCGACGGCGACTTCACGATTCGCGGTGTGACCAAGCCCGAACAGCTGATTTTTACAATTACCGGGAAGGGGACCGGCGAAGGCTCGATTACCGGCACGATGGCTTTCGACCGCAAGGACTACGGGATGAACAGCGGCATTCCGTTCATAAAGATCGCGGACCGCGTCGAGGTGATCGTGGACCTAAAGGGTAAGCGAGTCAGTGGGCCTCCCGTGGCCTTCAAGGAATAATTCGGCCGGCTCCGCAATAGGGGCTGCACTGTTTCCATCGCGCCGACGAATTAGACCAGGTGACACAGATGAAATGGATAGACAGCGCGCGTCTGCTATTGCTATTGCTCTGCCTGGTTCTTGTATCGTCAGTGCCGCTGTTCGCACAAGATACGCCGGTTGGTCCGGAGGGAACTCAGGTCGCAACGGACCAAACTCCGGCGGCGGCGGTAAATACGGATGCGCTGAGAAATGCGGCGCAGAATCCGGTAGCCAATCTGATCAGCGTTCCCATTCAGGAAAACTTCAACTTCAACAACAGCCCAGGTGACCGCACCCAGAATGTTCTGAACATTCAGCCGGTGATTCCGCTCCACGTGTCGAAGGACTGGAATCTGATCGTGCGCTGGATTGCCCCCATCGTTTACCAACCGGTTCAGATACCGCAACCACCCGGCCCACCGGCGCAAACCAGCGGCGTCTACGGGTTGGGAGACATGAATCCTACGTTTTTCCTTTCGCCGAAAAAGAGCAAGGTGATCTGGGGCCTCGGCCCGACCTTGGTATTGCCGACGGCAACCAACACGACTTATCTGGGACAGGGAAAATTCAGCCTGGGGCCGTCGTTGGTCGTGCTGGTGCAGCCCAAACCATGGACGATTGGGTTTCTCTCAAACAATGTATGGTCGGTCGCAGGGCATTCCAATATTGATAAGCCTGCGGTGAACCAGTTCCTGCTGCAATGGTTCGTCAACTACAACATGAAGAAGGGCTGGTACCTGACCACGTCGCCCATTATCACTGCCAACTGGAGAGCGCCGGGCGGAAGCGTGTGGACAGTACCGTTCGGCGGCGGAGTGGGAAGAATCATGAAGCTGGGATTCCAGCCGGTGAACATCACCGCACAGTTCTATGGAAATGCGGTCCATCCTCCGGGAGCTTCGCCGTGGGGCTTGCGGTTACAGTTTGTATTGCTGTTTCCCCAGCTGACCAAAGATCAGGAGAAGGCGCTGTTGGAGCAAAAGCTGAAGCAGATGAATCAGGAGCAGCCGCCAAAGCAATGAATGCGAATCATTGAGGACCGTGTGGGCGGGGATTGCAACGGTCGTGTGGCTCACTGAAATTGGAGCCGGATTCTCTCATCCTGTTACTTTTTACAATTAGAAACCATAGAGAGTTGTGGTACCGTGCCGTGGCGTCGGTGACGCTGCAATCATGCGGAAGCTTGATCGTTGGATTATGAGCCAGGAATGATAGAGTCCCAGTTCTTTTTTTCGATTCGGGCTTCCCGGTTTGTTGACGCGAAATCTGGTCTTTGAAACACTACGCCAGTTTCGCTGAAGCGATGTGACCTTTCGAGGAGGATTCAAGATGAAGACACGAATCTCAGTGTGGCTTCCGCTTCTGTTGCTTGTCGCCACCTGCCCGGCGGCTCTGGCGCAGGCTACGCCGAAGCCGCAAGGAACCAAGAGCCAATCCGCACCATCATCGGCCACCGCGACGCAGAAGAAAAATATGCAGGAGTACATCGAGCTGATGCGCACGAACGTGCGCGACCAAAAGGCAGAGATCATGGGCTCGGTGATGGAATTGAATGCGGCTGACGCGGCGAAATTCTGGCCGATTTACAGCGAGTATGACACCGAGTTGGCCAAGGTGAATGATCTGCGAGTGGCAAATATCAAGGACTATGCGGCGAATTACTCGCAAATGACCGACGAAAAGGCGGACGAACTGATTCAAAACGCCATGAACTACCGCAAACAACGCGCGGAACTGGTTGCAAAATATTATGGCCGCATGAAGGAAGCGCTGGGAGCGGTGACAGCGGCGCGGTTCGCGCAGATCGAGGACCAATTGCTTTTGATCATCGATCTTCAGATCGCTTCTTCTCTGCCGATTGTGGGGGAATGACCATGAACGCGACCAAGGAGAGAAAGCATATGCGCACTGTGCCGGTTTGTGCGGTGGCCATTCTGTTCGGAATTGTCTCCTTACAGGGGGATTCGTTCGCGAAGGTTTCAGCATCAGCTTTGACGACGGCCTCCGGTGCTGCTACCTCTGCTGCGGCGCAAAACACGAAGAAGGTTTACGTGCCTGCCGGAACGCGCATTTTGGTCCGCATGATTGACTCCATAGACACGACGAAACAAAAGACGGGGGATCGCTTCAGCGCGAGCCTAGAAACGAATCTGGTTGTTGACGACATGGTGGTGGCGCCCCGAGGAGCTAAGGTGTACGGCCGCCTGGCGTCTGCTGAATCCGCGGGCCGGATGAAGGGCAGCTCTGAACTGACGCTGGAGTTGACCGATATCGTGATCAGAGGCACCGCCTATCCGCTGCTCACTAGCACTTATGAAATCAAGGGAAAGGGTGAAGGCGGGAACACGGCAAAGAAAGTTGTCGGCGGCGCCGGACTGGGCGCGTTGATTGGCGGAATTGCAGGAGGTGGAAAGGGTGCTGGAATCGGCGCGCTTGTCGGCCTTGGCGCTGGAACCGCTGTCGCTGCGTCGAAGAAGGGGCAGCAGCTGACGATTCCGAGCGAAACTCTACTTGAATTTCGGCTGCAGCAACCCGGATCTCTGCCGGTCCCTTCGTAGTTCATACGGGACGCGTAGAATTGCATTCGTGACGGCGGTTCGGGGCGCCTGGCGGAACAATGCAGAAACTATTTAGCGCGGATGCAGGGATTGAGCGAGGCTGATTAGATTTTGCGGTTTCACACGAATGACTCCTCTGCGCGGACTGTCGATGTCCGCTATGAGAAACAAGGCGATGGACAGAACGAGCGGAAGAACTAGCACGTGGATGGTTCCCGCTTTAGCCCGCCGCGCGCCGTAGCCGAACATCACGTTGGCGCAGATCGCAATCACAAGCATCAGAATCCATGCCGCCGTCGGAATTCGATTCCACCAAGCGGCCTGTGTGTAGCCCTGCGCGTTCAACACGTCGTTCATGCCTGCAACGGCCAAGGCCGCAATGGGCGTCGGCGACACAGCGGCCGGAGCCTTGACAGCGGACCACAAATCCGTCTGAAGCTGGGCAGTCGCATCATCGATCGTACGCAGCTTTTTCTCATCGCGGGTTCCGTAGAACAAAATACGTTGGTCGAGATATTCAACCAGCAATGCACGCACCTGCACCGCATCGGAGGCGGGCAGCAGGTCCGCCCGGACATATTCGGTGCCAATCGCGTTGGCCTCTGCCTCCTCGAGGTTTTTGCGCTGATCGTACCGATCGGTGGCCATGGAAAAGCTGAATCCAATAATCAGCCCGAGCAGCGTCAGAGTCGCGGCCACGACAACATCGAGATCATGGCGCATGCCGTCGTCCAGGGGCTGTCGTTTGCGAAGCGCGGAGCCGATGCGCGCCGAGACCCATAGCAGGACGAAAGAAATTAAGAAAACAAATAGTGGACGGATCACAATAGCGTCACACCGCCGCTCACAATGTCGTAATGGCCGGCGACAACCTTGAGCTTGCCTTCCTTCACTAATCCCGCGATGACCGTGGATGCATCGCGCAATAAACCGGCCTGGATTTTGGCGTTTGCCTTCGTTGCTGCGTCAAGGTTCGAACCTGCCTGGTCCACGGCAGGCTGAATGTGTGGATACAACGCGCTGATCTGGCCGGGGACTTCTTTCGCTTGAATCGTCGCCTTCACGGCTCCGCAGTTGCCATGCCCCATCACCAAGATCACCTTCGTGCCTAACACAGCCGCTCCATATTCCAGGCTCGCGATAATCTCAGAGGTGGCAACGTTGCCAGCGACGCGCGTAACGAAAATATGGCCGATGGTTTGGTCGAAAATTAATTCAACCGGCACACGAGAGTCGGCGCAGGAGAGCACTGCCGCGAATGGTTCCTGCTTTTCTTCGGTGTTTTGTTTGAGGATACCAAGGTCCGCTTCGAAAGAAGTCAGCTTGTCCGAGGTGAAGCGTTGGTTCCCATTCATCAGTTCCTGGAGCGCAGCGTCCGGGGTAAGCGTGCTCTGAGCCTGAACCGATTTTGGCGCGGCGAACTCTATACCCTTCGCGGCGAGCACGCCGACGAGTGTGCCGCCCGCGGCTGTGTGCAGGAATCCCCGTCGCGAGCATTTCTGTTCAGGCGCGCGGTTTTCATCGCTGGGGCTGACGCAGCGGAGCGGAATCGGCGCGATCTCCTGGGTGTCCGCTTTCGAACCCGGCTTTGAATTGCGAAGCATCGTCATGTGTTCCTTCCTCGGCAGCTAAACTTGTTCTGCATAAACGACTGTCGCGACTCGTTATTTTCGTAAACCATACCCCCAAAAATTCAATTCCGCTACAGCGAACTCGCAACGGTTGGGCCGAATTGCCCGGGAACCTTGCCTCGCGTGCTGATGCCAATAGAACTGGTAGTTTTGACAATGTTCAACGGTGGGCTTTGCCTCAAACTATCTCCGGGTAGCCATCATATTCCGGCTGGTTCCTTTCACCGATTACGGGCTGCTTCTGTACGAATCGCTTCAGGCTGCAGTTGCCTCTGCATCGACGGAGAAATAGGAACTTTCTTGCTCTTAAGGAACTCGAGTGGCTAGCTGGGGTACGGCTAAAGCCGATCACATGCAAACTGTTAGCAGGACTGGACAGAAATACAAGGTCGTCCACAGATCGAGGATTATGACCCTGCGTTTTCTGGGCATTTTGGTGGTCTGCGCCGGATATTTCTGGGTCAGTATGCCGTGTCTGGCTCAAGGAAATCTACCAGCGGAGCAGTCAGCGGCGCCCGCAGCCTCGCAGGAGAGTTCAACTAAACCCGCAGCAGCGCAGGATCAGCAGCCCACCGCACCAGCAAAGCCTGAGGAGCCAGAGAAAAAAAAGAAGAAGCCCAGCCGAGGGGCATTCGTGGCCGCACCGCTTCCCATATCGAGTCCGGCCATCGGATCTGGAATTGTTCCAGTGCTTGGCTATATCTTCCCCTTCAGCACCAAGGACAAGGTTTCCCCGCCTTCCACGATTGGCGGAGCCGGCCTGATTACCAACAACGGCAGCCGGGGATTCGCTATCGGAGGGCAGTTCTTTCTGAAAGAGAATACCTATGAGATCACAACTGGCTTCGTTCATGGCAACGTGGACTACAACGTCTACGGCACGGGGGCTGCTTCGAACGATAAGCTGCCTCTGGATCAAAACGGTGAGGCGTTCTTTGGGGAGTTTTTGCGCCGCATAGGCTGGAAATTTTTTGCGGGACCGCGATTTATAACCGGACGTTCCTTTATTACCGTCGTACCCAATAACAACACCACGGTACCGATTCCGGCGGACGTCGGATTGCACACGAATCTGACCTCCCTCGGGGCGCGACTGACCAGGGACACTCGCCCCAACCACTTCTATCCGCTCAGCGGAACCTTTTTCACCTTCACATCCGACTTCTTTGCGCAGGCACTAGGTAGCAAGTATTCCTACCAGTCGTACAAAACCGAGTTCGACAAATTCTGGAGTCTGAGCCCGCGTCAGGTCCTGGCCTACGACGCCGATTTCTGCACTACGAGCGGCGCGCCTCCCTTCTATGGGAATTGCATCTACGGAACCAACAATCAATTGCGAGGATATATCGCGGGGAAATATTTCACTCGCTCCACCGTGTCGACACAGTTGGAGTATCGCCTGGTCCTGCCCAAAAGGTTCGGGTTAGTCGTGTTTGGCGGCCTTGGCGGAACAATTCCCGGCGGTAGTCAACCGTTACAACAGGTGCAGAGTGGCAAATTCCTGCCTAGCGGAGGCGGGGGACTGCGATTTGCGCTCAGTCAGAAGTACCACGTCAATCTTCGAGCCGATATCGCTCAAGGCAGGGATGGGCATACATTCGGGATGGGAGTTGGCGAGGCGTTTTGACGCAGCAAGATGCGACCGCTGGGTGGGAGTTTTCTTTCCAGTTGCGGACGGAATCGGAGGCAGAACGTGAGACGACGCGCGATCCTCATTGTAGCGGTGCTCGTTGGCCTGACATTTGTGAATGGCAAATCCACGAAGTTCGTATTCACGTGGCTGAACCCAAGCTATTCCGGCGCACATTTCCGCAATATTCTGATCCTGGGCATAAACGGCAAGGTGGAAAATCGCGCAGAATTTGAAGATCAACTCTCCGCGGCGATAACCCGGCCGGGAATTCAAGCCATTCCCAGCTATTCGCTGCTGCCCAGGCCCGAATCCACGCCCATCGACATGAATCAATTGAGGGACGTGATTAGCGGGCAAAATATTGATGCCATCGTGGCCTCACGGCTAGTAAAAATCGATAAGAAGGTCACATATATCCCCGGGCAGGTTTACACTCCGTATCCGTACTACGGGACGTTCTACGGCTATTACGGCGCCATCTACCCCGTGGTCTATTCCCCGGACTATCTGCGCGTGGACAAAACCGCGCAAATCGAAACAAATTTTTATTCAGCGGCCAAGCCGGACGGCGAACTTATATGGACCGGAACCAGTGATACGGTTAATCCGCAGTCGCCGCTCAAGGCGATTGATGCAATCGCCAAACTGATTGTCCAACAATTGGAGAAGGAAAAGATCATTTGACGGGAATGCTGATTTAAGCGGTGCCAAGCGCTGCTGAAATCTCAGGGTCAATCGCGAACCGCTAGCATTTCTTTGTTTTCAGAATCCGCATGGTTGAAAGTGCGTCATCCATTTCTCTGCGCTCGTCGCGAGATACTCTGGCCCCGCTCGTAGCGCGCTCATGAATGGCCTCTTCAGCCGCTTTCACGCGAGCCTGTAGTCGCTTCGGATCAAGCTCAAGAATCGCAGCCCGATATAAGGCCCGCCATTGACTTTCGACCATCTCGGACTCCTGCAGACGTAAGTCGCCTGCATTTTTCAAAGTTCTCGACCGAATTGACAAACGGGTGTGCCCGGCCAATTGCGGAAGTAGGAGGATCACATGCGGAGGTCAATACGTCGTTGCGTCAGCGCAACTTCGAACTTGCTCAGGCGCAACCACGCGGAGCCGCTCTCAGAGTTCGTGCGGGAAAAGTCGCGTGGGCTGGCGGAGCAGGATCTTGCCGCGGCTCTTTTTCACCGCACCGCTGCGCTGCCACGCACTGAGCAGACGACTGGCAGTAAAAGGCGTCACGTTCGCGGCATTTGCCAATTCCTCGTTGGTGACATCGAGTTCCACGCCACCCGGGCCCTTCTGCCCGATCACTCCGACCAGGCTATCCAGCACGCCGGCCAATCTCTGTTCAGCGGAGTGACAAGTGAGCGCAACGTGCGCGGCGAGATACCACGCCAAATAGTCCGACGCGACGGCCAACGCATTCTCGAGCAGGACGGGATATCGTTGCACAAAACCTCGGATGGTGGCTCGGTCCCACACCAACAAGTTGCACTCTCTTACCGTCTCCGAACCGAGCAGGTACGTAGAAGGCTTTGCCAGCAGCGTCTTGCCGCCAATGATCTCGCCCGCTGCAAGCCAGTGCAGCAGGATGTGTCGCCCGCCGCTCTCGTCGAAGAAATATCGGGCGCGGCCTTTCGTAAGCAAGAACAGACTTTCTGCCGGATGCCCCTGGTAGGTGATCACGGAATTGGCAGCGAAGCGGCGAGGCTTCGCAGCGTCTACGATTTTCTTGCGGTCCTGTGGTGCCAGCCCATCGAAAAATGCCGATATCCAACCGACGGATACGGGGGCAATTTTCGATGAAGCCATAGCTGGTTCTCCCAGAGGTGATATCACTCTGCCGCGCCGGGACCAGCGCGGCGCGCTTTGCAGGTTCAAGACGAGCGCTCGCATGCTTTCATAGGTGAGCCAAAAACGGAACTGTCAGTATTGACAGTGCCAGTGCCTTGCCTCCTGATAATCAGCGTTCGCGACGTCGAGAATTGGATGTCTGAATTTCGCATTCATCGAGCGTCGTCCATATTAACTGGCGTGAAGCCTCCTGATGGTGAGACTATTGCAGTCTACCCGCCAGCGACCGAGGACCCGTGTCGCTTGTGAGCAAGCCTAACTGCTTGTCATTTATGACAATTGCGTTGCGGGCCCGCGAATGCCAGGCTAGACGTCTGCTTGAGTTGACGGCCCGACTCGGAGGCGATTCTCGTCCGAGGTAAAAGGAGAGCGAACTTACCGGGTTTTACACTTCCGCAGGATTTCCTGTCCGACGAATGCTTATAAGCGGCACGCATGGTGCTTCAGAACGACTTGCTCCAGAGCTGACAACTTGGGTCCATAAGGAAGCTATGTCATCTACGCTTGCGTTGCCGACCATTGGTTCGCGAAACAATCCGTCCGGAAAGAATGAGTTCAACTGGCGGATCGCGCCTGTGCTGATCTTGTTTCATGTTGGCGCATTGGCCGCGCTCTTCTTCTTCACTTGGAGTGGCCTGTTCGTCGCAATCTTTTTATATTGGGTGACGGGCGGCCTGGGACTCGGCACGTGCTATCACCGGCTGCTCACCCACCGTTCCTTCGCAACACCCAAGTGGTTTGAGTACTTTCTGACCATTTGCGCAGCGGCGGCTTTGGAAGGCGGGCCGCTACTGTGGGTAGCGATCCATCGTAAACACCACCAGTACGCGGACAAGGAAGGTGATCCGCACTCTCCGCGCGACGGGAAGTGGTGGGCGCATGCGGGTTGGGTGGTGGCGGGCAACGCGTTGCGCCAAGACGTGCCGACGCTCAAGCGCTACGTTCCGGATCTGGCCGAGGATAAGTTTCATGTGTGGCTCACGAAGTACCATCTTGTGCCAATGGCCATCCTCGGCGCTCTGCTTTTCGCTATGGGTGGATTTCGCCTGGTACTTTGGGGTGTTTTCTTCCGCACCGTTGTGGGACTGCACGCGACGTGGATCGTTAATTCCGCTGGGCATATTTGGGGGTCGCGCCGCTTCCAGACACGCGATACATCAACCAACAATTGGTGGGTGGCACTGGTAAGTTTCGGAGATGGGTGGCATAACAACCATCATGCCTATCCGGTTTCGGCCCGGCACGGACTGCGTTGGTATGAAATTGATTTCAACTGGTACACCATATGGATTCTGAAGCAGTGCGGACTTGTGTCACACATCCATCAAGCTGAATCGTCCGCCGCGAAATTAACGCTGCGCGAGCGGAATGCTACTGCCTATCATTGATGGGACGGTTTCTGGAGGGCGGCCCAATTCGCGGTTGTTCGCCCGTGCTAATTCGCGCACTTTTTTCAATGCTCACGGGGCCTGCATTCTGAATTCGAGATCTTGCCCAACATGCGCCTTCGCTTCTTGCTGACAGCATTGATTTCGTTTGCGGCAGGGGTTGCGCAACTCGCCGCGCAGGATTTGGCTCCGCGCGCGTACGTGATAACGGCCGTACATTCCAACGCCGTTACAGTCGCATGGTCCTTCTTCGACGGAGGCGTGAACTTTAATGGCACTGTTCCGATCGCCAACGCGACTGGAACCTATTACGTTCCGATTCTCAGTTACTATCACTCGCTGAATTTCTTCGGACGCTCGGCAAACTTCACCGCCTCGTTGCCCTACGGCGTGGGAAATTTCAGGGGTGACATCGCGGGACAACCTGAAGCCATATACCGCTCTGGCCTGCTCGACGCGACTTTTCGATTTTCCGTCAACTTGATAGGCGGTCGCGCCATGCAGCCCAAAGAGTTTGCAACCTGGAAGCAAAAGAGATTGCTGGGGGCAAGCCTGAAGGTGGTGGCGCCGACTGGCCAATACAACCCAACGAAGCTCGTAAACTGGGGCATCAACCGGTGGGCTTTCAAGCCGGAGATCGGATATTCCGAGCGATGGGGCCACTGGGTGCTTGACGCCTATGCCGGGGTCTGGTTCTACACCAGGAACCCGGCATCGTATGACGGGCCCGTCGTCGCCCCGCAGACGGAAGAACCCATCGTCGCTCTGGAAAGCCATCTAAGCTACGACGTGAAGCAGCGCTTGTGGATATCGCTGGACGGAAATTTTTGGGACGGCGGTGTCACCAGCTTGAGCGGCATACGGAATTTGCAGACCAAGCAAACCGGCTCGCGAATTGGAGTGACGGCCTCGATCCCGATCAACAAACATCAATCCATCAAAGCCAGCTATAGCGACGGCACCTATATACGATTCGGCGGAAACTATCAGAGCGTTTCGGTGGCCTGGCAATATTCCTGGGTACGCCATCCAGACTAAGCTTCAGTAAATCGCGCCGGCACAGCAGACCACTGCCAACGCGCTGATTCATGCGGGTATTCAGAAAGACGAGGCAAAAACCGGGCGCAAATTCGAACTACGCATCTGCTACAGCTTGTTTACTGAAAGAAAAATTGGGCTCCCCTTCGTTGACACGTATCGAACTTTCTGCCTCGCTCCAGCGCCCGAAGTAACGGATACCTTACCAGGCATTCAGCAGTTTACCCGCCTATCGGCCTCGGGCCACAGCGAGGCAGCTTTGTTTGCCCGCGAGGATCGTATCGTCGGATTGGATTTAGAGTTTTCTGCTTCTCGTTTACAAGGATATGGGGTCGTTTTTGCCTAGCCGAGTTGCTTGCACTCAAAGCTGCATCCACGCCGTGAAAAAGTTTCAGAGTACACGCGAAATAACACCCGGTCCGGACAGGCTGTTCACTCTACTCGACCATCGGCAGATGCGGGCGACTCAAGGAAGCTTGAAACCCGGAATCCGCAGCGCCTTTTGGTCGAAGGTCAAGGTGCAGGAACAGCCCGCCCGCGTGCCCAGCGCCGCAATCGTGGCATCGGCGAACGAGCCTTGTCCTCCCTTGAGGGCAATCATGGCGTTGAAAACTTCCTGCTCGTTTTCCAGGACCAGTACGTCGATTTGAAGCATGCGCTCGACTGCCGCAGCGATTTCGTTGGTGGTCAGCCGGTAGGCGCGGTCGAGCACCCACACCGTGTCGACCATCGTCACGATGCTGACAAAGCCGGGATTTTCCTCAGTTAGGCGGCGTTCGATTATTTCGGTCGCCCTGAGAGATTGAATCGGGTCGTCTTGTGTAAGGTAACGGACGAGAATGTTTGTGTCGAGCCCGATCATCGACGTGGCGCGCGCGAAGCAGCGCCGCCAGCAGCTTCAGCAGCAGCCTCGGTCATCTCTCGGATAGCCACCGGCCCCGGGCGCCTTGACTTGACGATGCCTCGTAAAGCCGCTGCATGGAGTTTCGGCAAGAGGACAACACTGCCATCGGGATGCACGAAGAACTTGACTCGATCTCCCGGTTTCAACCGCAGATGTTCCCGAATCGCCTTCGGGATCGTCGCCTGGCCCTTGACGGTTATTGCGGATTCCATGGCTCCTCCATTACAATTACATAAAAGTAATACCACAACGCATCTGTTACGTCAAGGAATTGTTACAACGTTCTGGCTATTTCTTCGCTATCGTAGGAAAAAAGAAATCACGGATCTTCGTAGCACCCCAAGCGGGAGAAGTTTGGCTCCCCTTCGTTGACACGTATCGAACTTTCTGCCTGGCTCCAGAACCTCGTACAAAGGAAATCCTACTAGGCATTCAGCGGTTTACTCCCCTATCTGCCTCGCGCAACAGCGACGGAACTTTGTTTATCTCGCGAGAATTGTACAGCCGGATCAGACCTTGGCTCACCTGTTTGCAGAGACAGGCGACACCGGAACCACAGGATTTAGCGAGCGATTACTATAATCGATTTACGAACCTTTCAGTTCCCGAGTCTCCGTTGCAAGGAAGGAGCTCAGCGATCGCTCGCAGTCGTCCCGTGGTGGGAGACTAGATCTGAGCTTGATTTAAGGCCTTGCTCCGGGTCCTTGCAAATCCGTGCTCGGCAGCACTCGAAACGGTTTGTTCTCGCCCCAGCGGTAGATCGCGAAATCCGGGTCCAGCGTCAGAATGTCCGCGGTCCCAAACTCGTCCGCCAGATGAATCAGGCAGGCACGTTGACTCGACAAAGCTTGCGCGGGAGAACCATCTGTTTGGCTTCGCTTGGACAAAACTTAGCCAGGGCAGCGTTCCTGCTGATCTAACCCTCGTGAGCGGTTTTGGCTTTTGTCTTCCATGCCAGCGGTGTTCTAACCTAGTGTTGCGTCGACCCATTGAGACCACCGCGTTAATCAGGCATAAGCACGGGGACGCGTTCGGATCACGTTGTACTTTTTGATCTACTGATATACCGGTTCCGCTCGCGACGCATGAAAAACTTTTCGGTGAATAGCAAAAAAAAGAGGCGTGAGCCAAACGGCCCGTGCCTCTTCTTTGCAACGGCTCTTGCCGTAAACATTCTGGGTCACGCCGACATCGACGTGACCCATGCTGTCCCGTCCCGATCCCCAGCACTGCGCCGTCGCGCAGCGTACAGCTGGAATGTGGAAGCCCTGAAAATGCCCGTTAACGCTGGAATCGGCCGGGTGCGAATCTCTGCAAAGAGTGGTTGCAAGCGTTCGCGGGCAAAAGGGAATGCGGGTGTGTACGTGCGAAATCTGCCATCGAGGTGCCTATGCGTCCTTCTGTGGGGGTCAAAAGATAAGCGTGAATGTCGCCCGCACGGGGCCCGGTTTGCACCGTTGCCATGCCTGAGATTTGTCCGCCCTCATTGATATTGCTAGCCGAGATTATGAAGAGGTTGGAATCCGCGGGAATTAGCGTGTTAAGGTCGGTCATCACACCATCCTGCCAGATGAAGCCGTGGGACCAGTTGAAATTGGAGTCAAAGTTGTTTCCCACCACTTGGCCCCGGTTGTTGATGCCGGTGGCAAAGGCGGCAAAATCTCCCGGCAGAGCGCCGAGGTTTGTGACTGCGCCGTCCGCGCCGTTCTGCCAAACTGCGGCATAGAAGGTTGTGCCGTCAGCACTGCCGACTTGCCCGACGATTTGGCCGCGGTTGCTAATGGCGTAGGCGAAATTGGAACCTGTACCTCCGAGATCCTGAAGCACGAACGCAGTGTTGTCTTTCCACATTACGGCGTGCGTCGCTGCGATGCAGTTTCCCGAGTAGCCTACGGCTTGGCCTCGATCGTTAATCCCGAATGCGAAACCGTCTGGATCGTTACCCACCAGAGGAAGGGCTTGGGCCTTGCCGTTTTCCCACAACGCCGACAACGCAATCCGATTGTTGGTTGTGCCGGCTGGGCATGTGGAGTCCACGGCACCGTCTTCGGCAAATCCGACGACTTCTCCGCGGTCATTGATGGCGCTGGCCTGCCCATTATTTCCGCCGAGCGTCGGAAGAGCGCTCATGTGGCCGTCTCGCCAAAGAAACGGAACGCACGTAAGGTGTGTGCCGAAGCCGCAAATGTCCTCGCCGTTCGGATCGGGATCAGCTGTTTCGGACTGACCAACGGCTTCCCCGCGGTCGTTGATCCCACCCCAGTTAATCCAACTGTTGCCGTTGGGTTTTCCAAGCGTGCCCAGGTCGATGTTGAATCCGTGGATGCTTATCACCGCGCGGCCCCTTGCAACTGACGTAAACAGACTATTCTCGGGAGGGTTCACGGTCCCATCCATGTTCTCCGTCCAGCCCTGATTATTGAGGCCCATGGCCATGCTGAAGTTGTCTTTGCTGTTGTTAATGCCCAAATCGGTAATTTTGTAGCTCTGTTGAGCGAACGCATTGCTGAAGCTACCGAGCACAATCGTCGCAACGCCCGGTATCCAGAAATTCCGCAACTGTCTTAATGCGCTCATGTCTTCTCCTTTTGAAGCAAGCAATGTCTCGAGAGCAGAATTGGCCACAACTCCAGAAATACCTGCTGAGCCACAATTGAGGGAGCATGTGGTAGTCCATGTCCACGACGATTACGTGACAGAACACGTCCAATACTTCAGAGTTCGAAAAAGGACGACGGGCCAACAATGTTCGTGGGCGGTCCCAAATTAGCAAAAGCGGCTGTTTCTCCACTTTTCCATGCCGTTGGCGAGAGATGACGACACTCGAGAACATCAGCAATTGGACGGTAGGCGCTACCGTGTGACTGGCTTTGGAATGGTTAACTTACATACCACTCAGTATGTTAAGAGGCCGCTAAAAGAGCACAATCCGATAACCGAGCGGCCAACGCTACGAGAAATAGTCATCTAAAAGGGCCTATGCAATTCAAGAACTCACACACGAACTCACAATGGCTTTTCATATTGTTGAGCGGCTGTTAGTTCTCTCTTGACGCCCCGAAGGCTAGCGTACATGCTGGTCGGTATGTTGGCTGCGCGCAGAAATCCGGCACCGAAACGAAGAGCGACGAGGCTGCGTGCTCCTGAGCGGACGCGGGAGCGCCTACTTCACGCTGCATCTCGCGAGATCTACAAAACGGGTTTTCAGAGTGCAAGCCTGGAAACGATTCTGGCAACTGCAGGCGTCACCAAGGGAGCGCTGTACCACCACTTCAAAAACAAGGAAGCCTTAGGATATGCCGTCGTCGAAGAGATCATTTCCCCCGATGTCCGCAGCACTTGGGTGCGGCCTTTACTGCGCGTAAAGGATCCGATCGACGCTTTGATCGGCATTGTTGAAGGCCTATCCGTTGAGCCCGAAGTTGTTTGCGGCGGCTGCCAACTCAACAATCTGGCGCAGGAAATGTCCCCTCTTGACGCTGGATTCCGGAAGCGGCTGGAGACAATCTTCGATGCATGGCGCGATGCCATGGCTTCCGTTTTGCGAGAGGGTCAAGTCCACGGAAGCGTGCGGCGCGACGTGGACACCAGAGCCACCGCCAGCTTTCTGATTGCGATGGTCGAAGGCTACGGTTCGCTGGCGAAGAATGCTCAGGATCCGAAAATAATAAAGACCGGGATCAAGAATATGGTGGGCTGGTTGAGATCTCTACGCCAGCCGAGCAACCGCAAGCGGGCCTGATTGCACCGGTTCCTAGCGATTGCGCTCAACGCTGTACATACCAACCGGTTCGTAGAGCAGACGAGGGGCTGATGGAACAAGGGCCACGAATCGCGTTCAAAACAAAAGGCAGCATCCAATTCTTGGGTTTAGCTGACATCCTGGCAGTACACGCCGAAGGTAATTACGTTTCGCTGCTACATCGAACTAGTCCCTATTTGGTCCACGAGTCTCTCTCATCCATGGCGGAAAAGCTCAAACCATACGGTTTTATTCGCATTCACCGCTCGGTGGTCGTGAATATTTCGGCCGTAGAACAGATCCAACCTTTGCCAACGGGCGAGTACAGGCTACGGGTAAAAGGCGGAAAGCAATACTTGGCAACTCGGAAGTACAAACACAACCTCAGAGATCTGGCTCAACTGTGGATCGGCTCAGAGCGACTTCGCAGCTAACAGGCTCGCCGCCAGCACAATCCAAAGGAAATTGCGGTGGGAACTTTCTAAATCCGCAGCAGGTGAGTTTGCAGTAGCGTATCTCTGCCCGCGTGATCCACAGACAGCGAAAACTCCGGCGCCGAATGTATCCAAACAGGCGTCACGTCGAAAATCGCAACAGGAACTGCCAAGTGCGCCGTCACCAACTGCGGCTGCGGCGTCTGCATTCTCGTCGGAACATTTAGCTCAAGAAAGCAGCATGATATTCCGCCGCTCGGCGCGCGCTTCCCGCCCTGCGGGTTCGCCGGTTCGTGATGCGCGGCGTGCGGGCAGTTCGGCCTATTGGCCATCCAATCCATCCGAGCGGGATCCGTTGCCGCTTCCTGCGGGCACGAAATCTGCTTCGGGTTCGGGCTACCGAACGCCCGCAGCACGGAACCCGTCACGCAAGCGAGCGCAGCCATCGAAAGCGCCGTAGCCATCCGGTATCGTCGAGGCGCAATTCGCATCTCTGCTAGTCTACGCCCGTCGATTCCAGCGACACGACGCATTTCCCGCGGTGTCCATCGTCGTAAGTCTCAACTCCTGATAAGCAGATCGGCACCTACGTGGGGATGATTCCCAGTGAGGACTCCAGTGGGGGTAAGCAACGGCTGGGACACATCAGCAAGCAAGGCAACTCCTTGTTGCGATTCTTGCTGGTGGAGGCAGGCCAGGCGGCAGCACGAATCAATCCGGAGTGGCGACGCCGCTACAAGCACCTGGCGATGCGTCGGCACAAAAGCATAGCCAAGGTAGCGATGGGACGGAAGCTGGGGGTTCGCTTGTACTGGATGTGGCGGAATGGTTGTGAGTATGCGCAGTCTTTCGAGTTCGGTTCGTACGTGGGACAGCTCGGTACCGGACATGGTGTGAAGTAGACGCCTGAGCGGAGGAATGGGCATCCCACTCCCTACGAAGGGAGTGCGAAGAAGTAATCGTGGTCGAAGTTTTGATCGAAGAGATGTTTGGGTCGGACCGAAGCCGACCGAGAGATTACAGACGAGCCGTGGTCATCGACGCTGGGCCAAAGAGCACGAGGAAGGAAGACACTCTTCGGAGTGAACGGGGAAGTGCGCTCAAAAACGTTTGACAGAGCCGACGTTGTTAGAGATGTCCGGTAACGGCTGCTATTTGCGATTGATGGTGCCGCGGCAATTAGGTGAGCCGCAATGGCAGCGGACGCACAAGGCCTGCGGAGATAGCTTGTAATCCAACGTGAGCTCTTCGCCAGTACGGATGCGCCGGCGACTGAAAAAGAAAATGTGGCCTCGGATGATGCGGGCCATCAAATTGGGCTCACAGCAATGGTTGACGAGTTCGGCGCCGCTGCCGCCTACGTCGCCATCGATTCGCCAGCAGCGGTTCAGGCGAAAAATCGAGATGCGTTTTGAGCCGCCCGGACGCAGCACTTTTCGGATTCTGGCAAGCGCCTCGCGCACGCCGATGCGCTCCCCGGAATATTCGATCACTTTCCTGCGGGGTGGGATGATCTGCGCTGCGTAGACCCCGTAACCGTGAATCCGCGAGTGGCGAACGCGGAGAGTAACTCCTGCGAAGCGCGGGTCCACCGACGGAATCGAACCGGACGAAATTTTCACACGGTGAAGATTTCCCTGGGTGCGAGGGGCCTGCCACCCAGGGCGAACTCCCTCGAATTCTGCGCGTCCGACCATCTCGGACTAGGTGGCGGACTTGATGTGTACGCCGACCTTGAGAATCGCCCCGTTCGGCACCGACAGCGGTTTCACTTCCGACAGTTTCTGACCCCTGCTGAGCTCGGCCTTCTTGGTTTTTTTCTTGGTTGCCACGGCGTTCTGCTCCACTCGAATGGCCCTCGCGGGCGATTAACATTTTATAAGCCGATGAAGGTCCGATGTCCAGCCGAACGAGGTGCCTTATCGTCCCTCGTTTAGTTGAAAGTTAGGAATAAGAAGCAGCGGCTCTCGCCCGAACTCGGATAGAGTTCGGGTTGCAAATCCCTTTTAAAGGAGACAGCCGCTGCAATCAAATAAAACTCGGACATCCTCGCGCAGGCGAAACATGACGCCTAGTCAGCCTTTTGCGGAGTATAAGTATACTGTACCTTGGAGAAATTGAGCGAGAGCGGTTTGGTCTCCTCCAGTTTTTTGGCCTTCTTGAGTTTCTTGGTCGCTTTCTTCGCTGCCATGGTTTTTCTCCTTCTTGCGGATTACGCCCGCAGGCGCTTGCACCTTTACATGCAAGTCTAGGCCCAAATGTACAGACGATCGAAACCACAAGTGATGTGCCTGCGAATCTGCAAGATGCAACATCGCAATTCGCTCCATGCGTCCGTCCAGGGCCGGAAAAGTATGCTGAATAATTCAACATCCGATGAAAAATCCAGCGCCGACAACGAAAGGGAGTTGGTAACTCCTGGTAAGTAATCGGAAACTACGAAATTCCACTTGGACGGTTACGGCGCTGACCAGGACTTAGCCCGCAGAGAGTCGCCCTTCGCCGCCCTTCGTTGACTTGCTTTCTGGCACAACCTAAGATTGCGCCACTGCTTGCCCATGATTGGCCAAACCATCTCGCACTACCGCATCCTCGAAAAGCTCGGTGGTGGCGGCATGGGAATTGTGTACAAGGCCGAGGACGTCAAACTCAATCGTTTCGTCGCCCTGAAATTCCTTCCGGATGATGTTGCCAAGGACCCACAAGCCCTCGGTCGTTTCCAGCGTGAAGCTAAAGCCGCGTCTGCCTTGAATCATCCCAACATTTGCACCATCTACGAGATTGACGACCAGAACGGTACGGCATTCATCGTCATGGAGTTTATGGATGGCCAAACCCTGAAGCACCGCATTTCCGGCAGACCGCTCCCGCTTGAGCAAGTGCTGGAATTGGGGATTGAGATTGCGGACGCGCTGGTTGCCGCGCACGCGAAAGGAATCGTCCATCGCGACATCAAGCCTGCCAACATTTTTGTCAGCGAGCATGGGCACGCCAAGATTTTGGATTTTGGTCTCGCAAAGCTCACAACGGCGGAGGCTGCCGTGAATCTTTCGGCGATGCCCACAGTCAGCGAGCCAGAAATGCTCACTCGTCCGGGCACAGCAATAGGCACCATCACGTACATGTCACCGGAGCAGGTGCGGGGCGAAGAGCTAGATGCACGCACGGATCTGTTTTCGTTCGGCGTGGTCCTCTACGAGATGGTCACTGGCGTATTGCCTTTCCGGGGTGAGACCGCTGGCGTGATTGCGGAAGCGATTCTGAATCGCACGCCAGTCGCGCCGGTTCGACTGAATCCAGACCTTTCTGCGAAGCTCGAAGAGGTCATAAAGAAGGCGCTGGAGAAAGACCGGAAGCTGCGGTACCAGAGCGCGGCAGAAATTCGCACAGATTTGCAGCGGCTGAAGCGTGATTCGGAGTCAGGCCGTGCAGCCGCCGCGACAGCACAGATCGAGTCGAAGCCTGCCGCAAAATCTACTCGGTTTCTGTGGGCAGCGATCACGGGCGCAGCTTTGCTGGTCATCGGGTCGGCCATGGGCGGATGGCTGTATTTCTCCCGGAAGGGCCACGCGCTGACGGACAAAGACACCATCGTTCTAGCGGATTTCACGAACTCGACCGGCGATACGGTTTTCGACGGCACGCTGCGGCAGGGTTTGGCCGTGCAACTTGAACAATCTCCTTTCTTAAGCCTTGTTCCTCAGGAGCGAGTGCAACAAACCTTGCAAATGATGGGCCAACCCACCGATGCACGCCTGACTCCGCAACTTGCGCGGGAAGTCTGTCAACGCACCACCAGTGCCGCCATGCTGCAAGGTTCCATCGCCACTCTAGGAAACCAGTACGTCTTGGGACTACGAGCGGAGAACTGCCGCACTGGAAGAGTCATCGATGACCAACTAGTCCAAGCCGCCAAAAAAGAAGATGTGTTGAATGCTTTAAGTCAAATGGCCAGCAAATTCAGAGCGCGAGTGGGTGAATCGCTCGCCACTGTCCAGCAACATGACGTCCCGCTTGAAGAAGCCAGCACGTCTTCGCTGCAGGCTTTGCAAGCCTACAGCATGGGCTGGGAACGTAACGCCACAGCCGGCGGCGATGCCGGTCTGCCTTTTTTCAAGCGTGCAGTGGAGATCGACCCGAAATTTGCAATGGGCTATGCTGCACTTGGACTCTTTTATGGCTCCGCTGGTGAGTCCAGCCTCGCTACAGAGAACATTCGCAAAGCTTACGAATTACGCGATCGTGCGAACGACAGAGAGAAGTTTTTCATTACGGCCTACTATGACGGTCGCGGAACAGGAAACCAGGAAAAAGCGCAGCAGACCTGTGAAGTTTGGGCGCAATCCTATCCGCGTGAGGTCACGCCTCATTACTTCTTGACCGGCTTCATTTATCCCGTGCTCGGCAGATATGAAAGGGCCGTGGATGAGGGCCGTAAGAGTATTGAGCTTGCTCCGGACGCTTACGTTGGCTATTACCTCCTCGCCTACAACTTTGTTTACCTTGACCGCCTGGCAGAGGCGGAAGACTTGCTTCGGAAAACCTCCGAACGAAAAATGGAAACCCCTTCTTTGTCGCATCTGCGCTTCGATATCGCCTTTTTAAAAGACGACAGCGCAGGGATGCAACAGGAAGTGGTTGCGGCGCAAGGAAAACCTGGGACAGAAGATTGGATTTCGGATCGCCAGGCTTTTGCTCTGGCGTATTCCGGTCACCTACAAGAAGCCAGAAAGTGGTCGCGCCGGGCGAGCGATTTGGCACAACAGGCAGGATATCGCGAAAGGGCAGCTCTATTCGAAACCAGAGCCGCACTGTGGGAAGCCTTTTTCGGGAATGTACCCATCGCTAAGCGGACGGCCAGGGATGCGTTTGCACTTGCCAAGAACCGGGAGGACAGATATGGCACGGCGCTCGCACTAGCTATGTCGGGCGAGGCTTCCCAAGCTCAGTCCCTAGCCAATGATTTGGAAAGAGATTTCCCCGAGGACACTTCCATCCGATTCAATTATCTCCCGTCAGTTTACGCGTCGCTGGCGCTGGAACATGGCGATCCTGCAAAGGCGATTGAACTTCTCCAGGTTAACGTTCCCTACGACCTAAGCTCGCCACGAAGCGCGACATTTGCATATTTCGGAGCCCTTTATCCGATTTACCTGCGCGGCCAAGCATACCTGGCTTTGCATCGCGGCGCCGAAGCCGCCGGGGAGTTTCAAAAAATTGTGGATCACCGCGGAATCGTGATTGGCGACGCGTTCGGCGTGCTTGCGCATCTCGGCATTGCCCGCGCTTACGCAATGCAAGGTGAGACAGCCAAAGCCAAGGCGGCCTATCAGGATTTCCTCACGCTCTGGAAAGACGCAGACTCCGATATCCCCATTTTCGTTGCTGCAAAGTCCGAGTACGCAAAGCTAAAATAACCACCCGAATTGATAAAAAAGAGTTCGCAGATTTGGCTAACTCCTGGTTAGCAGTTTGTTGAAAAACCCCTTTCTTCTGCAACTTTGAGTCGAAAAACTCGTCTGAAGTAAGGAAGGTCAAGGAGGCGAGCGAATGCGCGGAGACGATAATCAGCAAGAAGGAATGTTCAGCTACGTTTCTCCCGAGAAGCGAGTCCCGGCAGATCATCCGTTGCGACCGATCCGCAAAATGGTGGATGAGATCC
Source organism: uncultured Acidobacteriota bacterium (assembly GCA_963790855.1). GTDB lineage: Bacteria > Acidobacteriota > Terriglobia > Acidiferrales > UBA7541 > Palsa-295. Next base: position 18,806 of record CAWBPZ010000007.1, on the reverse strand, counting down.
TGAAGGAAATGTCTCCGCAGTTTGCGAAGTTGTACTCGGAGGTGGGGCGGCCATCGATTGCGCCGGAGCGGCTGTTTCGGTCCCTGCTGTTGCAGATCTTCTATTCGGTGCGCAGCGAACGCATGCTAATCGAGCAACTACAGTACAACCTGCTGTTCCGATGGTTCGTGGGGATGGAGATGGACGAGGCGGTGTGGAATCACGCGGTGTACAGCAAGAATCGGGAGCGGTTGCTGAAGGAAGAGGTCGCCGAGACGTTTTTCCAGCGGGTGCTGGACAGAGCCAGGCCGTTTATGTCCGATGAACATTTCACGGTGGACGGAACGTTGATAGAAGCCTGGGCCAGCCACAAGAGTTTCCGGCCCAAGGACGGAACGGGCCAGCCCCCCGGACCGGGAGGAGACGTGGATTTCAAAGGGGAGAAGCGCAAGAACCAGACCCATGAATCCAGCACCGATCCCGATGCCCGATTGTGGACGAAGTCGCGAGGGAGCCAGGCGAAGCTGAGTTACATGGGGCATGTATTGATGGAAAACCGCAACGGACTGTTGCTGCAGACGTTTCTGAGCGAGGCGAACGGCAGAGCGGAGCGGGATGCGGCGCTGCTGATGGCCCAAGCACTGCCGCCAGGAAAGCGAGTGACCATGGGAGGGGACAAGGCGTACGACACGCAGGAATTCGTAAGGGAACTCCGGGGGATGAACATCACCCCGCACGTGGCGCAGAACACGACCAATCGCAGGAGCGCGATAGACGAGCGGACCACGCGGCATGCGGGGTATGAAGTGAGTCAGCGGAAGAGAAAACGAGTGGAGCAATCGTTCGGGTGGATGAAGATGGTTGGGATGCTAAAGAAGGTGAAGTTAAGAGGGATCGACAAGGTGGGATGGCTGTTTACCTTCACCGGGGCCGCCTACAACCTGTGCCGATTGCGAAACCTGATGGCCAGAGCATGAAGGAAGTTTCGATTAGGATCGGCTGAGCAGATAGAACGACCTAAATCACTCCTTCACAAATCAGCAAAACTTCAAAACTTCAGAACGAAAAATTCGAAAAATCGAATTATTCAACAAGCTGTTAGTCGTTAATCAAGCAGTGGCGCGTCCTCTGGCCGGAAGCTGCGTTCCATCAAACTCCAAGATTGTGCGCCCACGCGCTAGAATGGACGCTTGGGGAGCGCCGGGTTCGTGACACTCAAAGATGGTTCCCTCCAAACGTGGCTGGTCGCAACGGTGAACATTTACGACTGTGCACGGGAAACCCACCAATGATTGGACGCGCCTTGTCCGCTGTCGGTCGAGTTTGCGCGTTGTTATTGATCGCATGCGGCGCCACGCGGGCCACCCTTCAGGATCAGCTACAGAAGCCGCCGTACACCACGACCGAGTACAACGATTTTCAAACTGCGGACGCAGAGAAGGATGCGCAAGCGAAAATCGCGTTGTTGGACAACTTTTCCGTTAAGTATCCAGATTCGGCGCTGCAGCCGAAGATTTACCGCGACTATTATTTAGTCTATTTCTCGATAAAAGATTATGGTCGCACCATCGAGTACGCAGATAGGTTCCTGGCGCCCGGAGACACAACAGACTTGGGATTTCGCCTAGAAGCCTTGATGACTCGCGCACAGGCCTTCCTCGCCAGCTGTGGCGACACTGGGCTACAAACACCTGAGTCTTACGCGAGGACACGGGCTGCCGCCATACAAGGCCTGCAAGCGGTCAGCCAATATACGATTCCGCGAGACGGCATACGGGGTGACGGAGGCAGCGTCCTCCCTGAGAGGGAACATCTAGAGGCCTTGTTTTATACTGCAGTGAGAATCGCCGACTCGGGTCTCAAAGGTCGCAAGGACGATACCTGTGGCACGAAAAAGATCGAGATTGAAAGTATAAAGCTGTTCAGTAGACAGCTCGCCGCCGATAGCCGAGAATACGCAGAATTCCAGGAATTTCGCGAGACGAAAGATCTACACATCTTCCCTTCTGCCCAATTCGAGGTCGTTTGCCAACTCAGAGGGCAACCAGACCTTGCGGCGGGCGATTTCTTGCTCTGGACTGCAGTTGATTTCCTTGTCGGTCCGGTAACGCAATCCTATGAGGACATGAAAGCTGATCAGATTCCTCCAAACGCGAGTTGGGCAATGTCTGCAGAAATCCAAGACCTCAAACCCCAGCCGATTTATTTATTTCATCCCGGGGAGACTAAACGAATCGTTATAGACGGTTTCGATCTTACGAAGGTACTCGCTTCTTTTCCGGCAGGGGACAAGGACAGTCTTTGGCCTTGGTTCGTTCGGATAAGGATTCATGTACAGGACCGAAGCGGAAGTCAAGTCGGATCAGCAGAGCGAATCATACGATTGTCGCCGGATCTCTCAAGAAAAAGGATGACCAGCCCGAATATTTTTATACCAGGGTGAACATGGGGCATGGCAGTCAGAACTTGCGCCGCTGGGACTACCTGAACCGTACCCGGTCAGTGGACGTATAGTCGCGTGACCGGACATTGAGGATCAGGCCGATTTAGCTCGTACGGTAAGGGCGTTGTATAAAGGGGAGAGTCAAGAGAAAAATCTCTCCGGCGACTGGAAGGAGCAAAGATTTTTGCCAGGCTCTCCAGGCCATGTAATGTTGGGAGGCTCTTGGGGTTCTCTTTTTTCGCCGATTCATGTTGCTGTGGTGACGACGCCTGCGGTTTCTGATGCGACAAGCAGTGCGGTTGCAAAGTGCCAACCATGGTTCGATCGGAGACTCGAGGCCTATAGCTTTTTCTGGTTATCCGAGGGGGCATATAGTTAATCAAGAGATGGGTGGTGCTCGAAGCACAGTCTCCACCTAACGCCGTTATGGATACTCACCCTCGAACCAGAGCGCCAGAAGAACCGACCGATCGCCGCCAGACATAAATCCAGCGAGGAAAAGAGTCTTTACCAGTCGCTCAAGCTGCTTGTTGCTTTAACTGTTTAGCGTCGAAACGAACTCCTTTCTTCCAAAGGAGCAAAGTGATGGCCGCGATCTTGCGCGCCAAGGTCAGGCGCGCCATCGGTGGTTTCATGCCGCTGGCAAGGCGAGCCTCGTAGAATTTCTGAAAAGGTCCGACGGTAGCAGCCACTCGTGTGGCCGCACCCTTAAAGATATTCTTCAGATCGTGATTGTGATTTTTGTTCAGTCCGCGGATGGTCACCGCTTTCTTCGAGCGTTTGAGTTGACCGCCAACGAAGCGATATTCCCCACGATCGTAGGTTCTCAGAGCCAGTCCGCAGTAGGCCCACAATTGTCGCTTGCTACGGAAGCGATGGGGCGTCTGCATCAGAGCAATCAACAGAGCGGCGCGGATGGGGCCGATCGCAGGAATCCGCCGCAGTAATCCCTGCGCCGGATGTTTCCGGGCTTCCGCTAGAAGTTCTCGGCGCGCTTCCTGACGCAAAGCCGCTAAGACGTCGAACTGCTGATAGTAGATCTCGGCGCGTCGGCGCACGCCGGCTTCCCTGATCTTCGCGAGCCATGCGGCCCGGTAGCGAGGTGCATACACTTGCTGGCCAGCACCAGCAATCCCCCAACCTCGATAGATCGCCTTCAGGCGATTCATCACGCGCGTCAGATCGCGGGTGATCGTCAGGTAGCTGCGTGCCAGTTCCTTCAGAATGCGGATTCCTGCTTCGCCGTGATAGACCGCATGGAGCTTGTTCAGGAACAACAATTCGGACAGCTTGCGTGCATCTTCGCGATCGTTCTTGTTCCCAACCCTCAACAGGGCATTCTTACGCGAATCACAAACCAACACTTCGCTGACGTGAGGTTGCAAAAGATCGTGCAACCAAGCGGCACAAGTTCCTTCTTCGAAGCTCACCCGCAAACTGCCACGCAGACCATGAACAAACTCGAGAACGGTTTCGGCTTTCGTTTCGAGCGTGGCTTCCATCACTAGATTTCCGCTCGAATCCCGAACCGCCGCGGAGATCGTTGCCTGATGCACATCCATCCCAATATACTTGGCGTCATTCATGAGGGTGCTCCTTGTTGTAAATGTCGATGCGAACGATCAAAATCTACTTCAAGCGGGCGCCCCTTTTATAATGCGTTAGTCAGGCACTAAGGCGCTTGATGTCCAGATAGCGCTATAATCCACAATCGTGAAATAACACCTATTTGGCTACTGAGGGATTCCTATACTCCCCTTGCGAGGTGGATTGTGTTGATTCGCCGATTGTTCGTGACCGGTTTTCTCAGTTTACTGCTGGTGGGCGCGTTTGCTGTGGCATTGGGCGAGAGCCTCGCGGCGCGAGCCGGGCAAAGAGCGTCCCAAGGGTACGATCCCACCAATTTTGACAAAACCTGCAAGCCGTGCGACGACTTTTTCCAATTCGCCATCGGCGGCTGGCTGAAGAACAATCCCATCCCCGCGGAGTACCCCGCTTGGGGTAGCTTCGTTCTGCTGGCCGACGAGAATCAGAAGAAGCTACACACCATTTTGGATAATTCGGCAGCAGATCAGAGTGCCGCGCCGGGGTCGAACGAACAAAAGATTGGCGACTTCTACGCAAGCTGCATGGATACGACTGCAATTGATGCCCAGGGCGCAAAGCCACTCTCGCCGCTGTTCACCCGGATCGATCAGCTGCAGGAACGCGAAAGCATCAGCGCTTTGATTGCGCGTCTTCACGCGCAAGGCGTTAACGTGTTCTTCGCGTTCGCTTCCACGCAGGATTTGAAAGACAGCACAAGAGTGATCGGAGAGGCCGACCAGTCCGGCTTGGGCTTGCCGGACCGTGATTACTACGTGCGAACAGATGCGGATTCCAAGAAAATCCGCGATGAGTATGTTGGGCATGTCTCGAAAATGTTTGCACTAATTGGTGATTCGACGGAAAAATCGACGGCTGAAGCGAAGACAGTGCTCGACATCGAGACGGGATTGGCCAACGCCTCGATGACTAACGTCGAATTACGGGACCCGCAAACTCAGTATCATATTATGAATCTCTCGCAGCTTAGCGAACTGAGTCCGCACTTCGCTTGGAAGGTGTATTTTCAGGATGCAGGTCATCCCGAGCTGACGCAGATTAATGTAGGTCAGCCACAGTTCTTCAAGGAAATGGACAGGCAGATTGCTGCACGCCCGCTGGAAGACTGGAGAACCTACCTCCGTTGGCACCTGATTCACAACGCGGCTCAGTCGCTTTCCGATCCTTTCGTACAGGAGAATTTCAACTTTTACGGGCGCATCCTCACGGGCACACAGGAACTGCAGCCGCGCTGGAAGCGCTGCGCCAGCGCCACAGATCAGTATCTCGGGCAAGCACTGGGGCAGATTTATGTGAAGAATTATTTTTCGCCGGAAGCCAAAGCCCGCGCGCTCGAAATGGTTCACAACCTAATCGCTGCGCTCCAAGACGATATTCCCACGCTCTCCTGGATGGGTGCCGAAACCAAGAAGGCAGCCATCGCAAAACTCGAGGCCTTTGGCGTCAAAATCGGATACCCAGACAAGTGGCGCGATTATTCCTCTTTGAACATCGATCGAGGCCCATATATTTCCAACATTCTTCGTGCCGCGCAGTTTGAAAACGCACGCAATCTGAACAAGATCGGAAAGCCGGTGGACCGCACGGAATGGAGCATGACGCCGCCCACCGTGGATGCCTATAACAATGGGCAGCTCAATGAAATTGTCTTCCCCGCAGGCATCCTGCAGCCACCATTCTTCGATCCGAATCGGGATGATGCTTACAACTACGGTGGCATGGGCGCCGTGATCGGACACGAAATCACGCACGGGTTCGACGATCAGGGGGCGAAATTCGATCCGCAGGGCAACATGAGGAACTGGTGGGCGCCAGAAGACCTGAAAAACTTCCAAGACCGCGGCGATTGTGTCTCAACTCAATTTAGCGGTTATGTCGTCGACGGTGACCTGCACGAAAACGGAAAACTCGTAGAAGGTGAGAGTATCGCCGACCTCGGCGGCTTGACCATCGCCTATGCGGCCTACCAGAAGCACCTGCAGAACAAGCCTCAAAATGTCGATGTCAGCGGCTTTACGCCGGACCAGCGTTTCTTCCTGGGATGGGCCCAGATTTGGGCCATCAACGTCAGGCCGGAGACGGCAAAGCTGTGGACTAACACCAACCCCCATGCGCTGCCAAGATTCCGCACCAACGGTCCGACGTCCAACATGGTCGAATTTGCCAGAGCCTTCGGTTGCAAGAAAGGCGATCCGATGGTGCGAGAAACAGTTTGCAAGATCTGGTAACTGGCACACAGAAAAATAACCTAGCGAAGGGTTAGCACAGTGGAATTGGCGCGAGTAGCTGAGCAAGAACAAGGGATTGTGGAAGCCCTCTTTGGAATTGCGCAACCGCAACGATTCGGTTTCCAAGTCCTGATTAGTGCATCCAGAAACTGGCGTCGTGTGGCCATAATTTTCCTTTTGTCCGGCGCCCTTTGATACTCCGCCGCCAGCTAACAAGTTGACTTGTGATTAGCAACAGATTCCGGCCCTCGTCAGCGTCTTCCGGAATCCGGCCATGCTGATACGGGTGGATGCTTCGGGCGTACCTGCGCCACGCCAATGAGTTTCGAGGCTCACTGCATCGCGGAAGCCGTCGCGCCGCAGTGCCTGGAGTTGCCCGACCCAATCCACAATGCCACCGCCTACAGGAGCCCAATCGTATTTGTGATCCGGCTTGCGTACCACATCTTTGCAGTGGCAGTGCCCAATCCGATTTCTGGGCAGCAACTGATACCCGGTTGGATAAGGCGTACTTCCGATAGCCGCGGCATTGCCGGGATCCCAGTTCAACATGAGGTTTCTGTCTGGAATCGCCGTCAGCACGGCAGCCGCCTCTTCGCCCGTTGCCGTGTTGCAGGCCATCTCGTTTTCGAGCAGCAGGATGATATTGTCTTTGGCGCAGCGCTCTGCTGCCTGCTGCAGCTTGGCATTGATCGCTTCCCTATACGGCCTTTGATCATCCAGTCGCCAGAAGTCGAAACAGCGAATCCTGTTCGTATCGAAAAATTTCGCAAGCGAAATACACCGGTCCAGGATCTTATCCTGTGCGCTTGCACTAAAGTCCGCATGGAACTGGTCGCGGCTTTCGCTCGGAGACGACCGGGGAGCCCCAGGCCAGTCGGTCCTGAACAACGGGCTCGCAATATCGGTCACTTGCAGTTTGTGTTGCCCGAGGAGTTTCCGCGCATCCTCCAACTCCTTCGCGTTGAGTTCGGTCACGTTCTTATTCCACGTCGTGCGCAGCTCAATCCAATGCAGACCGAAATCGCCAGAGACGATCTGGCATGCCTTCTCGAAGTCCTGCGTGATCTCGTCATTGATCACCGCCAGCCTGAACGGGCACGCGCCTGTATCCAATTCCGCCGCGCGCGGTACCGTTTCTGAGAATGTTCCGGCTTTCTTCACCAGCGGGGGCATCGCCACCTCAACTGCCGCCATCCTAACCCCGCGAGTACGCTGCGTTGTGTGTGCTCCATGTGTGCGTCTTCAGCACCTTTGAGAGTGATTGAGGCTGTCTGAGAAGCAACGGTTTTGCAACTCGGGTTCGCCGATTGGCCGATTGGTTTTCCGGCCGAGATTGTACCGAAGCCGTTCGTCGAGTGTCTCCCTTTTATGCTCCTCGCGCTGCCTCAGTAATTCCGCTCGTCAGCCGTCATACACACCAGCGGGCGCAACGCTTCCGACCCCTTCGTGATACAGCCGGTGATTGACTCGCGCGCCTTAGAGTTGCTGACTAGCGATGCGATCGAGCGTCACGTCTTTGAAATGCCTGCAACCGAAGACGCGGAAATCCTCGACATCCTGTAGATCGAAGAGCGGCTTCCCGGTGTCGCGCGGCGTCCGCAGCTGGAAGAAGTCAGAACCCACAACGTCGCGGATCCAAAAAGCGGGTCTGGCGTCTGGCTGCTGCATCGCGATCTCAAAGTTGCTCACAGTAAGGTTGCGGACGTGGCGGACGAAGAGTCCGGTGGCGGGTAAATCCCCAAACATGATCGGCTCGGGATACGGGTCCGCTTTCTCCGGCAGGTCCAGTGCGGCAACGTCCGCGCCTCCGCCCCCGATCTGCTGCACGTACATATCGTTGATCTGGACGTCCTCGATGCAATTGCCGGGAATGCCGGCGACGATCGAGGGCAGCTGGCTGGCTCCGGAACAGGTGATGTTGCTCAGCAGAATGCGCTTGAGGGTCCCGGGCTTGGTGTCTTTTGGTCCGCGCATGCGTTCTCCAAGCCGCAGGAAAAACGGAGAATTTCGTATGTCGCGCATGGTCAGGCCGACGATCGAAATGTCTTCGCATTGCGCGCCGTCCACGGTTTCCAGCGCCAAACCACGGCAGCTTTCGAACACGCAGTTGGAAATGGTGATGTTCTTGAATCCACCATTCGACTCCGTACCGCACTTGATGCGACCCGTCGCGTGACGTGGGAACCTCGGATCCGTCATGCGCTTCCACGTGCCGTCGAGCAGCGATCCGACCTGATAGTCGCCGGTGACGAAGCAATTGGTGATGGTGACGTTCTCGGTAGCGCGAGCGTAGCCCAGCGCAAAGGAACTCTTCGGACAAATGCCGTCGTCCCAAGGTGAATTCACGCTGCAATTCGAAACGCGGACGTTGCGGCAGCAATCGATGTCCATGCCGTCGCGGTTGGTATCAATTTTCAGATTATCTATGGTCAGATTGTCGACGCCGGTAGCGAGAATGCCGAACCATCCGCCCTCCAGAATGGAAAAATCGCGCAGAACCACGTTGTAACAATTTTTCAGCGCGATTGCTTTGTTGCCCATGCCAGCTGTTTCTGTGCCGGGAGGCGCTTTCTCATCGTAGCCGCTGAGCGGCCCGGCTTTTTTGTACCAACCCTAGGGTGAGTTTTCGGCTGTTTGCATCCCAATGAAATCGCGGCTAGCCGCGATTTCATTGGCGAATTCGTGGGGTGTCTTCTCCCCAAGAGCCCTGTGAGGCCGACTCTCGTTGTACTCCCGACGCCAAGTCTCCACGATCTGCTGGGTTTCCGTCAACGACATGAACAAATGGGCATCCAGGCATTCTGCCCGAAACGTTCCGTTAAATGATTCCACAAAAGCATTGTCTGTCGGGAGACAATCCTATAGATGAAAGCACGGGAAATGCATGCCCACTACCTGTGCGACGCGATTCTAATCGCAGGGGACGTCATTGAGAAGGTCTGTCGGGGTGAGGAGGAGTAAACGCAAGCATCGTCTTTTCAATCGCCTCGAGTTTTTTGACCAGATGGAAATCATCTATCGTCCGACGTAAGCGCATCGCGAATGATCGGCGCAGACAGTCGTGCCGCTTCAACAGATGGATGTGACGAATCATCTCTATATAGCATCTGACCATCGCGTGAATCATAGGTGCACACCTTGCCGGGACAAAAGACATCCATCAGGTCAACAACGGTAATTTTTCTCTGATTGCGAAGGGTAGTTAACATCTTGTCGAGTTCGGCGCGCCGCCGCAGCGTCTGCTGTTTTGAAATAAAATGGCAGGGACCACCGAACGGTGCAAACCACTGCTGTTTCGCAACTGCGGGTTCACACTCCGCTTCGCGAGCGAATGGGAGCCCGTCTAGCACGACGAGTCTAATTCCGCGCTCGGAAAGTCGTTGGGAAAAGTTAATAAGACCTTCATTGAGCTCCCTTAGAAACTTCCGCTCAGAGACATCTGACGTGCTCTCTGGCAAAACAGCTGCAATGTCATTTACGAGGAAAACCGAATCGCCAACTCGTAGGTGGGAAATGAGTGATGGGGATACTTCGCCCCAATAGTAGTCTTCTGCATTCTCCCATGGTCCAGTATTTAAAATTTTCGGAACAGGCGAGGCGCGCCATACGGATGTTATAGTGACTGAGTATTTGTCGGACATCACCAACTCGTCGAATGCCTGAACAAAAGCTGCCGAAAAAGAATTCCCCATGACAAGTACCCTGTGCTTTGCACTTGAGAAGTCGCCAAGTGTGCATGCCTCAATTGGAATAATCTTTCCTACTTGAGCGTTCTCCGAGAGAACGCAGGCTTCTCCGCGCCAAGACGAAGACTTATCCGGTGCCATATAATTGTCAATAAGTGACTTCGGTCCGATAGCAGCTAACTCTGGCGCCCTTCCGGTGTAAAGCCTCCTACCAAGCGGATTAGCCAGAAGCACTATCAATCCAGCAGCACAGGCGGAGGCCGCGATCCCATAAAGAATAGATTTCCAACGAATAGGAGACCACGCGGCCTGCCGCATCGGACGCTCCACATATCGATACGAAATCGCGGCAAGAAACAGGATCAGGCCGATTTGAAAAGGCGCACACCACCAACGCGTGCCGATAGTCCACCGACTGATTACCAAAATGCTCCAATGCCAAAGGTATAGGGAGTACGAGATAGTACCGATGTAAACCGCGGTTGGATGCGCCAGAATTTCATAGCCCAAGGTCTGCGGGCGTAATGATGCAATCAGCAGTGCAGTCAACAGCACCACGCTGATCGTTGTAAAGACAGAATACTGAGCAGGGGCAAAAAGAGCGCCCGCGAGTGATAACAACACAAACTGCGATCTCACCGTCCTCACCGAAGGAACGCTATCGAGAGCCACAAAAACTAGAGCACCAGCGCCAAGCTCCCAAAATCTAGCTTTCATCAGAAAGAATGCGCCGGGGAGCTGAAGCATACCCTCTCGCACAAACAAATCGAGCGACCAATACCCAAGGAATCCAAGAACGCAAACTAGGTTACGCGATCCCTTGCTATGCCGACGAGCAAAGCCTGTAAGCCATAATATTAGAGGGAAAAATGCATAGAACTGCTCTTCCACGCCCAATGACCATGTGTGGGTAAAGGCGTTTAGTTGCGCGGAAGCACCAAAGTAATCGGTCGCCTGCTTAAACAGATAGAGGTTGGAAAGACCGAAAAGGGCTGCAACTCCTGTTCTAAGCGAAGCCTGTGGATTAGGGTCAAAAAGGCATATCAGAACGCTTGTCAGCAGCACACAGAGAATAAGGGCAGGAATGAGCCGTTTTACTCGCCTTGAGTAGAAGCCTAGAATGAAATCTGGGAAGTTCTTGGCTGAGCTATTGTAGAGCGACGAAGAAATAACATAGCCAGATATGACAAAAAATATATCGACCCCCAGAAAGCCACTGGGGAGCAGCTTTTTATTGAAGTGATTAATGATTACGGAAATGACCGCCAGTGCTCTAACACCGTCGATCTCAGGGCGATAGCTAGATTTTTTAGAAACGCAGTGTGCACTCGCGTCGCTGAAATTAAGCATAAGAGCCCGCTTCCACCTCGACATGGCTACCTTCGCTGATAACGTCCCGGGCAGAATGGGATGCCCAGATTCAGTGTGAGGCCGATGGTACGTAGTGTGGAACTGGCACAAGGTTCAGGTGTTACCATGTAGCAAAATAGATCATTCGACTACTGATTTAGTGCGAAGGTTTATCAGTATCATCTAGGGTATCGAAACGGCGCGGAGAGCCTATTCGACCAAGTACAGAATGTCTTCCGGGGCCACCACCAACCCAAGTACAAAAAGCGCGAATTTGCATTCGGTGGTCTGCTGCAATGCGCTTACGACGGTTGCACCGTGACCGCCGAAATCAAAAAGAGTCGCTACGTCTATTACCACTGCACGGGCTACCGAGGAAAATGCGCGCTTCCATATTTCCGCGAGGAAGAGCTAGGAAACAGGCTGGGCCAAATCCTAAAGGACATTCACATCCCGGATGACGTTCTCGAACTGCTGCGACAGTCGTTGCTCCATGACAACGACTGCGCGGAGGCGCGCAGCCAATCTGAGAGCGAACGGCTGCGGATCAGGCTGGCGCGGGCAAGTCGCCGCATCGAGCAAGCCTACCTCGACAAACTGGACGGCAAAATTACCGAAGCATTTTGGGAAGCGAAATCGTCGGAATGGAACCAGGAGGAACAGCAAATTCTCATGGCACTCGACGGCTTGGAGCGACAAAGCCCTGAAAGGCTCTTGGACGGTGTCAGGATTTTAGAACTCGCGAATAAGGCTTATTTTCTGTACCTTAAGCAGCCACCAACGGAAAAAGCTAAATTGCTCCGAATTGTACTTTCGAACTGCAAAATTGACGCCGCAAGTGTTGATCCCACATATAGAAAGCCCTTCGACCTGATCTTCCAACGAGTCAAAAAAGAAGAATGGCTCCCCGGGCTAGATTCGAACTAGCAACTCTTCGGTTAACAGGTTCGATTTCAAATCCATAAGTCATTGTTCAACCGTCGCTTGGGGTTAATGGGAAGCCAATCTTCTCCCTCAAATGCTCCGAAGTTGTTCCAAGCTAGACTCGTGAACCCACGGGAAGAAAGATGACTGCTCGACGGATCGAATCCTACCCCGGGGAGCCTGCCTCAGATTTATTGCGAGGCTTCGACGGTGAGCTTCAGGCCGCGCGTCGACGACAAATGATGTCTCCTTTTACTTCCTTTTCCTTACCTTCCTAGCAGGAAACTCCAACGGGAGTTCATCGCCTTCGATAGGAGGATTTCCCTTGCCCACGCGAGCTAGAATCCGGTTAACCCTTGCCGGATCGGCACGTCGTGCGCGTTCCTCAAAGTACTCTTGCGTGCGCATAGCAGAAACCTTTTCCGCGAGTGCGAGAGTGATCAGTTGATTGAGAGCCACGCCTTCCGATTCAGCGGCCTTTCGCGCTTCGGCCAACAGCGTGGGCGGTACACGCAAAGCAAAATTGCTTCGTCTCATGAATTCGCTCCTTCTCTTGCCATTACTCGGCTTCCTCTACCAGTCCTCGAACGATTTCTCCGGGCCGAACCACCGAACATCGAAAACGGGCTGCCACGGGTCTAAAATCCCGCTCGTTGAAAGTGACGATGGCATCGGCGCGACCATTGATGGCCGTTTCCAGAACCATCTCGTCGTTCGGATCTGGTAGCATCGGCCGTGTGCGAATCATTAATTCGACCCTCTTCCCGATCAAGGCCAGTTCATCGAGCACAGCAGATACATCTTCTCTGCTCGCTCCGCAGGCAGCAAGGTGTTCTGAGCGAGTCAGAACTGATTCGTATTCCAGCATCAAGGGCACAGACAAAAGCAATTCGAATCGGTGAGCCCGGGCCGCCTCCAGCACTTGGCGCGATGCGCCAGCATCGCTACGGAAAGCTGCCACCAGCACATCCGTGTCTAAGACATATGCCCTCATGCAACATTAGGATATTGCCCGCAATATTGCCTTGTCAAGCCTTAACAACCTTGACTACCTGATCCCGACATGTGCAAAACACCAAGTCGCGTGGCGTCTACTTTCACGGCTATTGTGACGGAATGGACGGTGGTCCGCTAAATTGTGGCGTGGCGCTTGTCCGCCCCACCCGTCATATCTTATAGATATAGAAGTTCGCAGAGCTAGGTGCCGGATTAATGCTGGATAAAAACAGTTCTGAGGAGCAACTGAAAGCCTCGCGAAAAGAAACTGAGCGCCTTCGAGCGGAGAATGCGCGCCTCCGAGCAATGCTCGGGATCGCGGATTCGGCGGTCGAAAGAGGCTTTCCGCCAGAAGTCAACGCAGTAGAGACTCTTAACAGTCGCGCTGTTGAGGGTTTAACCCCAGAGAGAAAAGTTGCTCTTTTTCGAAGCTTGTTTCGCGGTCGAGAAGACGTTTACGCAGTACGCTGGGAAGGGAAGAGTGGCAAGTCTGGCTATTCTCCGGCTGGTGTCATGGACTGGCGCGCGATTCATGCGGCAAGACCGGAAGAACGAAAGAAGATTTCACGGAAGACACGAACTCTTCAACCGCTCACCGATAGCGCAATCCGTGATCACCTCACAGGGAAGCAGACCATCGGTGTCTACCCGCTACTTCCCGACGAAACCTGTTGGTTTCTCGCCGTGGATTTCGACAAGAAGTCTTGGTTGGCAGACGCCGGAGCTTTTGCTGCCACATGTCGGAAGTTTCAGGTCCCCGTGTCCGTCGAGCGCTCGCGATCAGGAAACGGTGCGCACATTTGGCTTTTCTTCAACTACCCGGTGCTCGCTGCCAATGCCAGACAGCTTGGTTGTGCCTTGTTGACCCGGACGATGGAAAGCCGCCACGAGATCGGGCTCGGTTCTTATGATCGTCTTTTCCCTAGCCAAGACACGCTGCCTAAGGGCGGCTTTGGGAATTTGATAGCGCTGCCGCTTCAAAAGCCTGCCAGAGAGCAAGGCAACAGCGTATTCTTGGATGAACTCTTCCAACCCTACGTCGATCAATGGAAATTCTTAGAGTCGGTTCAAAAAATACCAACGGATATGCTGGCGCGCATGATTCAGGAAATAGCGCCCAGTGGAAACACGATTGGAGTGCATCTTAGCTTTCCCGAAGAAGCAAGGGACGAGGCTCCGTGGCTGTGGAGCCCATCTCAGAAGCGGAAAGACCGAATAATTGCAGATCTATTGCCATCTACGGTCCGTGTGGTGGTCGGCAATCTTGTCTACATCGAAAAGAAAGATCTGCCGCCCGCCATGCTGGATCGATTAATTCGCATCGCCGCCTTTCAGAATCCTGAATTTTACCGAGCCCAGGCCATGCGACTCTCGACCTACGGTAAGCCTCGCGTCATATCCTGCAGCGAGGACTTCCCAGAGCACATTGGCCTTCCGAGAGGGTGTGTCGACGAGGTGCTTGCCGTATTCAGATTTCAAAGGGTGAACGTGGAGCTGCAGGATGAACGAACTTTGGGTCGGGAAATTAGACTTTCCTTCAACGCCGAGCTGCGGCCTGAACAAAAGGAAGCCATTAACCAGGTGCTTCATTATGACCAAGGCGTACTCAGCGCCCCGACAGCATTTGGCAAGACCGTCGTTAGTTGCGGCCTGATCGCCAGAAGGGCGGTTAACACATTGATCCTGGTGCACAGGCGCCAGCTAATGGACCAGTGGCGTGAGCGATTGTCTGCCTTCCTGGATATGCCAATTGCAAGCATCGGTCAAATTGGAGGAGGAAAGATCAAGCGAACCGGCGTAATTGATGTCGCTGTGATCCAAAGTTTGCAGCGCAAAGGAGATGTCGAAGACTTCGTCGCCGACTACGGCCACGTCATCGTAGACGAGTGCCATCATTTGTCCGCCGTTACTTTTGAACGAGTCCTTCGCCAAGTAAAAGCAAAGTTTGTATTGGGCTTGACGGCAACGCCGATCCGAAGAGACGGGCATCATCCGATCATTTACATGCAATGCGGTTCCATACGGTTCCACCTCACGTCGCAGAAAGCAGCACAGACGTCGCTCCTTGAACATAAGGTCATCCCGCGTTTTACCAACTTTTCCTGGGAACAAACAGGAAACGAAATCACAATTCAGGATCTTTACGCCGCACTCGTCGGAAACCATCACAGAAACGACTTGATCGTACGGGATCTTCAGAGTGCTTTATTGGCTGGACGATCGCCGCTCGTTCTGACGAGCCGAACGGATCATCTCGATTACTTGGCCGGACAATTGCATGGGGTATGTTCGCACGTCTTCATCTTGAAAGGTGGGCTGGGCGCAAAGCAAAGAACGAAACTGACTGAGTCCCTGGCTGTCGTGCCTTCCGATGAACCGCGTGTCATTCTTGCAACCGGAAGCTACCTCGGTGAAGGTTTTGACGATGCGCGCCTCGACACACTTCTACTTGCGATGCCGGTTTCCTGGCGAGGAACTCTCCACCAGTATGTGGGCCGTCTCCACCGACTCCATGAGAATAAGAAGGAAGTCCAAGTTTACGATTACGCGGATGTGCTGGTGCCAATGCTGGCTCAAATGTACAAGAAAAGGTTGGCAGGCTATGCCGCGCTGGGCTATACCCTCACGGATGCATTGAATGTTTGAGCTCGGCACAGAATAAGCCATGCTGCTGCACCCATTGCAGCCGGCGAGCGGTTGCAGGAATCAAGGCTGCGTATTTTACGGGATCCAGGAAAGACCCGCTAACTCTGCCATCCGGGTTGGCGCAGACACCCTTCGGCTTACAACCGACTGTTGATTGGCTAAAATTCGTCGTTTGAAGAAACGCAAATGATTGAAAAAGAAAGGAATGGCTCCCCGGGCTAGATTCGAACTAGCAACCCTTCGGTTAACAGCCGATGAGGTCCAAAATCCAAGTGCTCTGTCTGGTGTCGCTTACAAGAAACTGGGAGCCATTCTTACTTTTTTAGCTGCACCCAATCCTGCACCCAAGTTCTGAGATTGACTTGAGCGCGTCATCCATTGGCAACTGCAAATCTGAAAACGCGGTCACGAGGGCCAGAGCACCAGGCCGTTTCCAATCAAGGAATGAGCTTCGGATGATGTGCCGCGATCCAGTTCTCGACAAGTTTGAAAAATGCCTGGGCCTCAGCAACAATCTCTGCGGCTTCGGTCCTTGTAGCCACGAACGCATGGTCGTAATCAATGACATTTCGTTTCCGCCGGCAGGTTTCAAAGTAATCGAGAGACCGGACGGCCGACGAGCCAAGTGCAAGACGCGCCGCGTCGAAGGTCAAACGGTGATGTCCTGGTGTGTTCGCGAGGCGATACCCAGCGCACGCGATCGCCATCTTGGCTGCTTGAAGGGCTGCGTTATACGCGGTCGCGAATCTGCGGTCTTCCGACAATCCCTTGACCGCTGCATCTGATAGGTCTCGCGTGATGACGGCGCGGAGGGCATCAAGCTCCTTCTTGCTGGTGCTGTGCGCGTGAACTTTATGTTCTGCTAGTAGTTTTTTCCAGATCATCCAGAGAACCTATGAGCGTTACGAATTTATCTTTGATCACCGATTTCAGAAAGTGATTACCGGCGCGAATCTTATCTCTGAATTCTCTTTCCGAGTAGCGAGTGAGATTCACCTCGCGACCGAAGCGCCCTTCGATCCGCCGCATTGCGGGAAGCAGATCGACCGTCGCCACGTCGCCTACCATCAAGAGATCGATGTCACTGTCAGATCCTTCTTCGCCACGCGCAACGGAGCCATAAACTGCCGCCCACTGGATCCTGCCGTGGAACTTCGCGATCTCGGATTGCAGCGCCGGAATAAGGCCCGCTGTCTTTGAGAGCAGCTCTCGAAGCGGGTTGAAGACCGGAGAATTCATTTGGGCTTTGTAGTAGATTCTCCTCCCGTCCTGTTTCCGCTCCAAAACGCCACCCTCTGTCAGTGAATCGAGCTCCCGTTGTAGGCTGGAAGGAGAAGTTTTGAGATGAGAAGCAAGTTCAGACAGGTACCACCATTTTTCAGGAGACAGGAGCGCAACCGATAGGAGCTTCTGCCGGGTCGCAGGAAAGAGAGCGTCGAGAATGCGTGACGTACGCATAAAGCGTAAATATTTACGCAAATAACGTATGTTGTCAACTGGTCTTTACAGCGGCTTCCGAACGTTTTGCAGTTACCCAATCGGAGCGCGGCGGGCGATAGACTGAAGGGGATGGATGATACCGTGAGAAGTTGGCTCCCCGGGTTAGATTCGAACTAGCAACCCTTCGGTTAACAGCCGATGAGGTCCAAAAACTAAATGCCCTATCTGGTGTCGCTTACAAGAAACTGGGAGCCATTCTCTCCCTTTAGTTGCACCCAAAGCTGCACCCAAACAGTGAAAAAACTAAACGCGACATGATTCGCCGATCTCGGGGATGACTTGAGTCAGGTCGTTCCGAACCCAAGGACGAGATCGAGGCCTGCAGCTTCGGCGAACGCCTTGAAGTCCCGGTCCCGCGTGAGAAGAGGAACATCTCCATCGATACAGCTCTGGGCGATCAGCGCATCACCGAGACGCGCCTTGCGACGTCGCGCCAGCACCTTTCCTCGCAATCCTCCGGCCCTTTGCCAGTAGCCGGATGCGATCTCGATGGAAGGTACCTCTGAAAGCATCTCGGCAACACTTGAAGGGAGCTTGGGATCACTCAGAATTTCGGTAAGTACAACCGGCACCATAACTACCTGCCGGTCCTCCAGCGCCCTGTCGAGTAACTTTACATCTTCGCCTGCACTGCCTTCTAGAAAGGCAATCCATGTGCTCGTATCAGCGGCAATCACCGGTCCGCCTTCAATTCTGCCAACGTCCGCGTGAAGCGAACCTTGCCACGTAGGCGTCGCAGCCGAGCGTACGTACGCGATGCCGCAACTAGCTGCAGCCCTGCGCGGACGGTCTGGGTGACGCCCGTACCGCTGGCTCGTTGCGCCTTCTCGAGAAGGTCGAGAGGCACTTCCACCGTAATTTTGCGCGCTGTCTCCATAAGGTCTCCTTATACCATACTCAAGGCCAGCACTGAATATGGTATTTCCCGATGGGGTGTGGGAACGCTAACAGCGCCGATATCCTACTTCCGAGAACCGATCTACAATCGGTGGAAACGTCTTCTTACTCCCCCGCGAGTGGCGACGCACCGCAGGGCGTCGAACAACGTATGACGAATTACAGTACAAGAAGAGGTGGCTCCCCGGGCTAGATTCGAACTAGCAACCCTTCGGTTAACAGCCGAGGCAGCCTAAGATCTAAGCGCCGTGTCTGGTGTCGCTTCCGAGGAATTGGGAGCCATTTTTTCTTCGCCGATTGCACCCACAGCTGCACCCACGGCGATGACTTCCGAATGGGTCGCCATTGACGTGTAATTGTGTTCGTTGGAGTGATCGATACAGCTTCGCCTCCTCTAGCCGGACTTTTGGGGAGTCAACTAGATTTCACTTGTCCGATTAGGGTTTATCAGGCATGTCGATCACATCCGGGTGCGCCGCAATCCGCGCGCAGCCCCGAAAGGCGCGTCTAACCAGGGTTGAGCCCAAGTGCCAACCGGTTGCAGGCTAT
>CAWBPZ010000006.1:0-690694 GCA_963790855.1 uncultured Acidobacteriota bacterium | reverse complement strand
CTACCTGCCAGCGGTCGGTACCATTACCATGACACCGTCTGCTCCGCAGCCGCGCCGAGGAGGAAAGTGTTGCGGAAGACCGCGCCGGTCAGCCTCGGTACGCAACTCGGATTGCAGAAACTTGCGTCTTCGTGCTGCGAAGTGGCGGTCGGATGTTTTTGAGATGGACTGGAGGTGAGTCTCAGTCGTCGATCAGACGGAGGAGCGTTCGTAGTCAAACTCGCTCCCTATCGGCGAGGCCTAATTACTGGACCTCAGACAACCGTGATGGAGGGCCGAACTCCTGAACCGTCCTGCGGTACAGCGCCAGCACCCTGTACGTTAACTGGACCTTTGGCCACTATCTCGCGGCTTCCTCAAACCGTTACGATAGCTCCCGAGTGGACCTTGATATCGCTTCCAAACTCGGACTGGTGCGAAAGCCATTGAAAAGACTAAGGAATTCTTCAAACGGTCGAACTCGGCTAGCGCCACTGCTCGTGATGGGCATATTCGCGCTGTTGGCTTGCGTAGCGTCAACTACACGGGCACAGAGCGCTTCAGGGTTGCTTCCTTCCACTCGGACCGTGGATTGGAGTCACGCGGGGATACCAGGAGGTATTCCAGACGCGAATTGGCCAATTTGCCAAACCATTTCGCCGAGCGGCGGAGCGGACGATAGCGTAGCGATTCAGACAGCTATTAACTCGTGTCCAGCTGGTTCGGTAGTACTACTCACAGCAGGAACGTACACGCTACATCGTACGAGCACTCCATCACCGCCAGGAACAGTTTGCTACGGAAAGTCAGATGACTTTGGCTTTGGCGTTTATGAAGCTGGATTGTGTCTCACGGATAAGTCCATTGTATTGCGTGGTGCTGGACCAAATCAGACGGTTCTGAACTACGGAGACGGGGCGAACATCATCAGCATGGGACACACCTATCTCTCTTCGTCTGTTGTCTCGTTTACGGCCATTACTTCCTCAGCGTTAAAGGGCGCAACAACCATTTCGGTTGGTACGCTTCCTTCCGGTGTTGTGGTCGGTAGCTACATAGTGATTTCAGAGACA
Source organism: uncultured Acidobacteriota bacterium (assembly GCA_963790855.1). Taxonomy (GTDB): domain Bacteria; phylum Acidobacteriota; class Terriglobia; order Acidiferrales; family UBA7541; genus Palsa-295. Next base: position 689,642 of record CAWBPZ010000006.1, on the reverse strand, counting down.
AATCCTGCAGATACAGATGGAAATCCACTAATCAACACAAGCGGATATACGGGTACTTGTAGCGGTTGTGGTAATGGCCTAACTAACAATCAGCTTCAGCAGATTGACCATGTGACGGGAATTTCTGGCACGACCATGACGCTGGAACGTCCACTTTATACCAACTACACGACTTCCCCTGTGATGTTCTTGCTCCCGAATATGGTACAGAGTGTGGGGTTGGAAAACTTGCGCCTGATTGGTACGAAGTCATCGGGAACTAATTTGGAGTTCAAGAATATAAACATTCAGTCGTGTGCTCGTTGTTGGGTACAAAATGTTGAGACAGATTGGGCGGTGGACAAGTCGAACATTTATCTGACCGACACATACCAAAATGAAATTGACAGCAACTACCTGTTTGAAGCCTTCAACCATAACAGTGGGTCGGACTATTGTTTGCTTCTAGAATTCAGAAACTCAGAAGATTTGATGCAGAACAATATCATTCGTCGTGCTAGACACTCGACGCCAGAGAGTGGAGGCATGGGGAATGTGTATGCCTACAACTTTGAACTTGATGCCTATATGGGTGAGTACCACAACTCATTACCCGAGACCACGATGCACGCAGCGAATCCTGCCTTTAATTTGTGGGAAGGAATGGTAGCGGCGAACTCCGAGTTCGGAGACTTTGCGCATGGCAGTACGAACAACAATGTGCTGTATCGTAGCTACCTGAATATGACTACCCCGAACCCCGATACAGGACAACCTATGACGGGTGGTTTGATTGCGATCAATATAGCTTACTACTCGAACTACAATAGCCTGGTTGGTAACGTCTTTGGCCCTTATGGCGCATCTTGTAATGCTAACACTTATGAAACGGATGCCCCAGCGACTAAGGTCAATGGAGTCATCTATCAGATTGGCTACTACGATGACGGTGGCGGAAGCTCTCCGAATATTTCATTGTCTCAGAAAGTTGGCAACACACTTTTGCGTGGAGGCAACTGGGATTGCGTCTCTAAGACAGTAGTGTGGAGTAACAATATTCCAGGCGGCGGTTACGATTCATCGTATCTAGCGTCACAGACACTGCCGAACTCGTTGGTCTTTTCTTCTGCTCCTAGCTACTTTGCAGCAACGGGAGCGGTGTGGCCACCCATCAATACCGGCGCGAGCACAATCGTAAATCCGATCCCCGCGCAAATCTGCTACAACAGCGGACCAATAAATACCCTCGGCGGTGGATTTAATCCGGCGTCTTGCTACTCCGGCACAGCCACTATCGTGTCGCCTCCAACCGACCTCATAGCTGTTGTTCACTAACAGGTCGCGCGTTCGCGCGACTGGCCAATGTAAAATGCAATCCCAGGTAGCGCTTCAGCCGATGCGGGTTTGCAGGTGGGCCGCGAAATTTGGCGCCGAATGCTATCACCGGGCGCGCGTTAAAGCATCCTCATTATAACTTGTGCACAACGCTGGTTTTGTCCCGAGTACAATCGATCACGTCAGCTCGTGCAGTCGACCTGAATGGCGGGAAGGCGAGAGATGTCGCGATTTTTGGCACGATTCCTCTTCGGAAGGAAAGACCACGCAGTTCCTCGTGAAAAGCAAACCGGCTCATTACTAGTGCTGGTTCGTCCTTGACTTCCGTCAGTGCCATTGGCTTCTTTCAGTGTGCATCGAAGTTCTTTGCGATCGTCAAAGAAAGGCTTGTCCGAAATGATCGGAGTTATCGCCAACACTGCCGAACATCCTATTGCCCGTGAATTCTTCGAGCTGTTCAAGACTCCATGGGAGTTTCATCGCAGTGATCGGAAGTATGAAGTGTTGGTTTGTGCCGCGGACAGCGATTTCGACAAGGATGCGGCGCAGGTAACGCTGATTTATGGCGGACAGAAGCTCCGATTCGACTCGAAAGAAAGCATCGAGATCACTTCCCATCCTCACAACAATCGTATCCTATCGCACAAAGGAACGAGCATCCCGATCTATGGAGACTGCGTTACATTTCGGGGGGAAGGCTCCAATGTCCTGCGTGACGAGGAATCCAACTTGCCAGCGATCGATCTGCGCCGATCGGGGGCGAAGCTCGTCGGGCGGATCGGCTATAACCTTTTTTCCGAGATCGGTCTTTTGCTGGCGGCGGGGCAGCCGGTTGCGAATGCTGCCATCCCGGCGCTCGATTTGCATATCGCTCTGCTGCGGAACTTGATTGTTGAGGGTGGCGTGCCGCTGGTTGAAATTCCGCCAGTCCCCGACGGCTATCGATTCATTGCGTGCCTAACGCACGATGTGGATCATCCCTCGATCCGCCTGCATCGCTTGGATCATACGATGTTTGGTTTTTTGTACCGCGCGGTGTTCGGCTCTTTGTTCGACGTGGTGCAGGGCCGGATGCCATTTCGAAATCTCCTACGCAACTGGGCGGCGGCGGTGAGACTCCCGTTTATACATATGGAAATTGCAAACGATTTCTGGCTCGAATTCGATAACTACGCAAAGCTCGAAAAGGGGTTGCGCTCATCGTTTTTCTTGATTCCGTTCAAAGACCGTCCTGGGCAGACCAGAAAGGGATCGGCCCCCAGCCGGCGGGCATCCCGCTACGGCGCCGAGGAGATCCCAGAGCCCATTCGCGCGCTGATTTCTGCAGGCTGTGAGATAGGTCTACACGGAATCGATGCCTGGCTAGACGGCTCCAAAGCGCGTGAGGAACTCGGCGAAATCCGTCGAATCACGGGGGCGCGAGATATTGGAGTTCGAATGCACTGGCTTTATTTTGACGAACAGTCGCAGGGAATCCTGGATAAGGCCGGGGCTGATTACGATTCGACGGTCGGCTTCAACGAAACGGTCGGGTATCGTGCGGGCACCGCGCAAGTTTACAAGCCCCTGGACGCCGTCCGGCTCCTGGAATTGCCGCTCCACGTCATGGATACGGCATTGTTCTATCCTGGTCACATGCATCTAAAGCCCAAAGAAGCTCGTAAACGAGTTGGTGCTATTATCGAAAATGCAGTTCATTTTGGCGGCGTGGTCACTGTCAATTGGCACGATCGCAGCATCGCTCCAGAGAGACTTTGGGGTGATTTTTATCTGCAGCTTATCGATGATCTAAAGGAAAAAGGCGCTTGGGTGACGACTGCATCGGAAGCCGTGGCTTGGTTTCGTAAGCGCAGATCAGCGACGTTTGAAAATGGCAGCGTGGAAGCGAACGTAGCGAATGGGAAGGTTGCCGTCGATTCCCACGCGGGAGTGCCTGGTCTGCGTTTACGAGTCCACGCGCCGGGCAAGTCGCATCAGGATACCGTTGTCAGCGCTGTTGTTGCGCAGGATGTTCGCATCCCACTGAACAACAGTTGACTCAGAAACTTCGCTAAACGTGCCTTTGGGCAGCCAATAAAATGCCTCCGTCAATCGCTGCTACGATTTGCACCGTCGGAATTCTCGGACTGTTCTGGCTTGATCGCGAGCCGAAAGCTCGAACTTCGATTGCGCTTTGGATTCCAATGGTTTGGCTTTCTCTTGCGTGCTCACGACCGGCGGCCACATGGCTCGGAATGGCCCCCATGGACTCCGCCGCACAGGTTATGGAAGGTAGCCCTGTCGATCGTCTGGTGTACACGGGGCTGTTGCTCGTGGCGATCCTTGTGGTTATCAGCCGAAACCAGCGAGTCACGAAAATTCTCAAAGCAAACGGGCCGATTATCCTATTTTTTTTGTACTGCGCCGTAAGTATCGTCTGGTCGGACTACCCCGGCGTGGCGTTTAAGCGTTGGTTTAAGGCCCTCGGCGACCTCACTATCATCTTAATTGTACTCAGCGAAACCGACGCGGTCGCAGCGATCAAGAGATTCCTAGCCCGGCCCGCCTATGTGCTGATTCCGCTATCGATCTTATTTATCAAGTACTACCCGCAGCTGGGGACCTTGTACGGCCCGTGGGGCGGCCCGAGAATGAACACCGGCGTCACCATGAACAAGAACACCCTTGGGGCGATCTGTCTGTGCTTTGGATTGGCTGCGTTGTGGCGTTTTCTGGCGGCGTATGACGATCGGAAAGCCGAGGAGCGAACTCGAGTATTGGTGGCGCAGGGAGTAATCCTAGGCATGATTTTATGGCTACTTTATAAATCCAACTCCATGACGTCGACGTCGTGCTTCGTGATGGCGAGCATCTTAATGCTGGTGACGAGACTTAAGTACGTCCGACAAAAGCCATTGATCGTCCATCTTGTCATTGTGGCTATGCTGGCTGCTTCCGCGTCGGTTTTGTTTCTCGGCGCTAGTCCGGATGCACTAGCCACGATGGGAAGAGATCCCACGGTTACGGGTCGAACCGAGGTTTGGGGATGGCTTTTCAGTCTCGTCCAGAATCCGTTGGTTGGTGCGGGATTCGAGAGCTACTGGCTCGGGCCCAGGCTGGAGAAATTGTGGAGCATTTATTGGTGGCACCCAAACGAAGCGCATAACGGTTACATCGAGATCTATTTGAACTTGGGCTGGATCGGAATTACGTTGTTGGCCTTGGTACTAATAACGGCATACCGAAAAATCGGCGCAGCCTACCGGAACAATTTGCTCCTCGCCAACCTCGCGCTTGCATATTTCTTGGTTGGATTGACCTACAACTTTACCGAGGCTGCGTTTTTCAGAATGCTTGCTCCCACGTGGATATTTTTTCTTTTCGCTGTCGTCAGTACTCCGACGATTTTGGGTGAAGATTTTCGGCACGCGGCACAAAGCAAAATCGATCGCGGTGGTGAGCACCGCAAGCAAATAATCGTACGCCCAACCTTACCCGTGAGGGAGCTTCGATGATTAAATATCACGTGACCGCTCTCGCTCTAAAGGCCTTTTCTTCGTGTGAGCCGACGCGGAACCTTTACCGAAACTTGGGTAACAGGCTGGGAGGGAACAAGCGAACTGGCGGGAACATGCCGGAGAACTATTACGAGCGCGCGGTGCGGAACGTCAGCTGGTGCTCAAAGTACGCGCCGCTCCAGCCGGAAGATCAGGTGCTTGAGCTGGGAACTGGCTGGGTGCACTGGGAAGCACTCACTCTTCGACTTTTTTTTGATTTCAAGGCCGTTCTGTACGATGTCTGGGACAATCGCCAGTTGAGCGCCCTGAAAAGTTTTGCTCGCCAACTCGGGGGGCGATTCGGGCAGGACGGCTTCCTGGAAGGTTGTGACTTTGACCGCGCGCGGTACATGATCAAGAAAATCGATGGGGCATCCACCTTCGACGATCTCTACAAATTGTTGGGATTTCGATACATCTTGGATCCGACGGGCTTGATGGAGTCGCTTCCGCGGGAAGCATTTCGCGTGACCATCAGCGCTGGCGTGTTGGAACACATTCCCGCAGTAACTGCTGGCCAATTTGTGTCAAACATCAATTCGCTAATGACGAAGAACGGTTTGGGAATTCACGGAATTAACGTCATGGATCACTTATATCTCTACGACATGTCCGCGAACCCCAAACAATATCTCGCATATTCAGAGCGCAGGTGGAGACTTTGTTATGAAAATAGCGTGCAGTACATCAATCGAATTCAACGCAGCGAGTGGATCAGGATGTTTGATCACGCCGGCTTTTCCCTGCTCGAGGAAGCGTCGTCCTACGCCGATATGGCGGACTTGAGGATTCATCCGCGCTACGCGGGATTCAGCCGCGAAGACTTGAGTTGCACGACTGTTGTTTTGATCGTCCGAAACGCCTAAAGATCCGAACATGAGAATTCTTGAATATCCAATCGCGGCTAGCGTACAGATCCGAGGCAGTGCGCGCCGGGCGTGGCTTTGAAGCCCTTCGATTCCACTGGCGCTTGGCTACCTGCCGTTGAGACAAGCGGACTACGTCGTCGCGCCGTGCGCGGCGCCGGAATCACCGTTTTCGCGCAGGGCTCCGCATTTGCGGTTCAGATGATAGCCACGGTCGTTCTGGCTCGCCTTCTGATGCCTGGGGACTTCGGCGTGGTTACGATGGTCACCACGTTCAGCGTGTTGCTAATGAGCTGCGGACGTGTGGGACTCCCCGATGCCGTCCTTCAGCGAGACGAGATTGACCACTTCTTGGCGAGTAACCTGTTCTGGGTGAACATTGGCACCGCCCTAGTGCTTACGATTGGGTTCGCCGCAGCGGGATCGCTGCTAGCGAGATTCTACGGCGACCCTCGCGTCGCGCACGTCGCCGCCGGTTTATCTCTCACGATCTTCGTAGACAGCACTTCGATTTTGCATCTCGCGCTGCTTAAACGCGCCATGCGCTTCTCGGCAGTTTCGGCAAACGACATTGTGGCCCGCGCAGCGTCAGTCGTTGTGTCCATCGCGCTCGCGTGGGCAGGATTTGGATATTGGGCACTGGTGGGTGGGGCCGTCGCGCTTCCCCTTTCGACAAGCATTGGCGCGTGGATACTCTGCCGGTGGGTTCCTGGTCTTCCTCGGCGCGTACCGGGAACTGGCGCGATGGTACGATTCGCAATACACGTTTTCGGGCGCTACAGCCTCGGCTACACCGCTCAAAACACAGACAATCTGTTGGTTGGATGGCGGTTTGGTTCCGGTGCACTAGGGCTGTACAAAAAGGCGTACGATTTGTTCGTTCTTCCGTTCAGCCTATTGAATGTCTTTCCAGTGGTAGTCTCTACGCTGAGCCGGTTAACTAAAGATCGCGCGCAGTACAGGCGATATTTTCTTTCAGGCCTATCCATGCTGGCGTTGGTGGGCATGGCTGTGGCAGCTGATTTCACATTAGTCGGACGCGACCTGGTTCGGCTGCTCTTAGGACCGAAGTGGGAGGAGGCGGGCCGGATTTTCGTTTTCTTTGGACCCGGGATTGGGGCCCAACTTATTTACTCAACGTATGGGATGATCCACCTCTCGATTGGAACTACGGCACGCTTTCTTCGTTGGGGATTCATCGAAGTTACAGTAACGATTGCACTATTTTTATTAGCTCTGCCCTGGGGTCCAGTCGGGCTGGCAGTTGCTTGGACGGCATCCTACTGGCTCCTCCTTACGCCTGCGTTTTGGTATGCAGGCAGACCGATACAACTGGGAGTGGGAGCGATCGTTGGAGCGATCTGGAAATTCGTTCTGGCCTCGCTCTTGGCTGCTTGGGGATGTGTTCTGGCGGTTCGCCAACTTCCGTCCCTCGACGCCGCCACCGGCTCGGTGGGAGCCTTGGAAAGAATAATTATCACCTCTCTCGTGTTTGGGGTGCTGTATGTCACTGCCGTTATGTTGCTGCACGGTGGCGGCGCACCGATTTATAGGCTCGGGGGACTATTGGGCGAGTTGGCGCCCGGGAAAAGATCCTCGAACTCCATTCCAGCTGTCAGCGCCCGTGCTGGTAATGACGGCAGCGTAGCAGACGTATGACAACTCCCCTGTTGAGTCAGGAAACTCCTGTGAAAGCGACACCCCACGGCGAGGCCGCCCCGCCAATCGCAGAAAAGGTGACGGTGCTCACCGGCGGTTTCGACAAGCCATACGCGCTTGGGTTGGTGATGGCGCTTGCGAGCAAAGGCGTAGCATTAGACGTAATCGGAAGCGATCAAGTGGATAGCCCGGAGATGCACACCACTCCAGGGGTAAGTTTCTTGAATCTGCAAGGGAGCCGAGAGGACGCCGGTTTGGCCTCGAAGATGTTGCGAGTCTTGGTTTATTACCTAAGGCTGATCTGGTACGCGGCTTCCTCTGAGGCAAAGATATTTCACATTCTCTGGAACAACAAGTTTCAGTACTTCGATCGGACCGCATTGATGCTGTACTACAAACTTCTGGGCAAGAAAATCATTCTGACAGCGCATAACGTCAATGCACGTGTTAGGGATTGCAACGACTCGCTGATAAATCGGGTTACATTGAGAATTCAATATCGTCTGGCCGACCATATTTTTCTGCACACTGAAAAAATGAAACGGGAACTGTTGCGAGATTTTGGAGTTCACGAACGCGCGGCCACGGTCATCCCGTTTGGGATCAACAACACCGTTCCGAACACGGACCTGACTGGGGCGGAGGCCAGACGTCGTCTCGATATCGCTGAGAAGGACAAGGCAATTCTGTTCTTTGGAGCAATTCGCCCTTACAAAGGTCTGGAATACCTGGTCGAAGCCTTTTTTCAGGTCGCGGCGAACCAGCCTCAATATCGGTTGATTATTGCCGGCGCGCCCAGGAAGGATACGGAGCAGTATTTGACTGAAATCGAACGAACGATCGAAGACCATCCTCAGGGAAAGCAGATAATTAAGAGAATTCAGTATGTACCGGATGAGGAAACGGAGCTGTATTTCAAAGCGGCCGACGTCCTGGCACTGCCATATACTCACATCTTCCAGAGTGGCGTGCTGTTCCTGGCCTTCAGTTTTGGCTTACCCGTCATCGCGACTGACGTAGGGTCGATTGGGGAAGACATTGTCGAAGGGCGGACGGGCTTGGTATGCAAGCCACGCGATTCGCAAGGCCTGGCCAATGCATTAGAGAAATACTTTGCAAGTGATTTGTTCAGGAACTTAGACATCCAGCGGCAGGAGATCAAGGATTATGCGAACGCACGGCATTCCTGGGACTTGGTCGGTCAGATTACCCGCGACGTCTACTTAAAATCGCTAGAGGTGCGTGGGTGAGCTTGCCCTTGGTTTCCATTCTGATTCCGACTTACAACTCCGAAGAATGGGTTGCGGAAACGATTCGCTCCGCTCTGGCACAGACATGGGAACGAAAGGAGATCGTTGTCGTCGATGATGGATCGACGGATCAAACGCTGCAGGTAGCGCGCCGATTTGAATCCGAATCGGTTCGCGTTGTCAGCCAGCAAAATCAGGGCGCGGCCGCAGCGCGAAACAAGGCGTTTTCGCTCAGTCGCGGAGACTACATTCAATGGTTGGATGCAGACGATCTGCTGGCACCGGACAAGATAGCCAGGCAGATGGAAGTAGTCAGCTTGGGGGAAAGTCCGCGAAAGCTTCTTTCTTCCTCATGGGGACGATTTATCTACCGGCTTCGTCGCGCCGTATTTACTCCGAACGCATTGTGGTGTGATCTCTCTCCCTCCGAATTCTTGGTGCGCAAGTTGGGGCAGAAAATATTCATGCAAACCGCGGTGTGGCTGGTCAGCCGCGAATTGACGGAGGCTGCAGGCTCGTGGGATATCAGCTTGGTTTCAGACGATGATGGCGAATATTTTTGCCGTGTCATCTTGGCGAGCAGTGGCATTCGATTTGTGCCGGAAGCTAGGGTGTATTACCGGTGCGTGGGAACCGCGCGTCTCAGCTATATCGGCCGGTCCGATCAGAAAATGGATGCGCTGTGGCGATCGATGCAACTGCACATCGGTTACCTGCGATCTCTGGAGGACAGCGAAAAGGTGCGCGCGGCGTGCATCCAGTACTTGCAAAATTATCTCGTGGTTGTCTACGGGCAGAGGCCGGACATCGTTGATCAAATGTTTGAAATTGCGCGGGGCCTGGGAGGGCACCTGAGTATTCCTCGCCTGTCTTGGAAGTACGATTGGATCAAAACACTTTTTGGATGGAGTTTTGCGAAGCGCGCCCAATTATTCTTTCCAAGCGTCAAGTGGTCAGTTCTGAGAAGTGTGGACCGAGCTCTATTCAGCATCGAGGAAAAATTCTTGCCAACGGATAAAGAATTCCGATTCGAAGATAGTGATGCGGCAAACAACCTGCGAATTCGCGCTCGTGGGCAAGGGGTAGAAGTAAAACAACGGAGAAAAAGCGGTTTATAAAACCAATGGCCAAGACTGCGCTAGTAACCGGAGCGGAAGGATTTATCGGGTCCCACATGGTGGGATTCCTACACGCCAAGGGATGGAATGTGATCGGGGGCTACTTGCTCGAAGGCGCCGCTACCCAGCGAAAATCCCGAAATCTACGGTTTGTGCAATGCGATCTGCGGAACGGGCAGTGCGTCACGCAGGTTTTGACCGAGTATCAACCGACGCATATATTTCATCTGGGAGCGCAGAGCTTACCTACCGTGTCATGGTCCGATCCAGTGCGGACTTTCGAATCCAATATCATGGGTTCGCTGTATTTGTTGGAAGCGGTCCGTTACATGAAGCGGCGTCCTGTTTTCGTTTCAGCGTGCTCGAGTGCCGAATATGGGAACGTACCGGCATCGGCAATACCCGTGAGTGAGGAACAGCCGCTTCGCCCGCTGCATCCTTACGGCATCAGCAAGCTTTGCCTGGATTTGCTGGCCCGCGAGTACTTCCTCGATTACGGGATTGCAACCGTGAATGTGCGACTGTTCAACACCACTGGACCCGGCAAGACCAACGATGCGCCAAGCGACTTCGTGCGCCAGCTAATTCGAATCAAGAAAGGCTTGCAGCCACCGTTGATCGAAGTCGGAAACTTGAAACCGCTTCGCGCGTTCCTCGATGTCCAAGATACGGTGCGAGGTTTTTACCTCGCCGCACTAAAGGGGAAGCGTGGCGAGGCCTATAACCTTTGTGCCGCTAAGCCGTATCAGATCGGCGAGCTGCTGCGCACGGCGGTTCGGCTGTCCGGCGTAAAAGCGGAGATCTGTCCGGTGCCGCGCTTGTTGCGCCCTTCCGATGAGAAGATCATCTTCGGTCGCACCGATAAGATGCGTCGAGACACAGGGTGGAGGCCGTTGCTTTCGATCGAGCAAACCCTGAAGTCCATGCTGGAATACTGGGACAGAATCGTCGGATAGGCGAGTGGCTACGCCTATCAAACTCCATAAAATTCACGTGAAGCGTCAACTCAAACCGAAGAGCAACGCAGTCGGCCAGCCCGGGGCGGAGGGTCCCGGGGGAAATCTGGCTGCCGTGCTGCTTGTTGGGGGCTTGGGAACGCGATTGCGATCCGTTGTGCCGGGTATGCCCAAACCTCTGGCGCCCGTAGGGGAGAAATCTTTTCTTCATCTCTTGGTTCGTCAATTGCAGTCGCAGGGCATACGCAACCTGGTGATGTGCACGGGATATCTTTCCGATCAAATCGAAAAAGAACTCGGCGACGGCCGAGATTGGGGCGTTGCAATCAGTTATTCGAAGGAGTTGCAACCTCTAGGAACAGGCGGAGCTGTGAAATTAGCGGAACGACACCTCCCGGCGGATTCAGATTTCCTGGTCATGAACGGCGACTCATTTCTGGAACTAGATTTCCGTCAGTTCATTCGTTTTCATCGGGAACATCACGGATTGATTAGCATGGCCGTGAGGGGAGTTTCAGATGCGGCCCGCTATGGAACCGTTCAACTCGACATGCTTAATCGGGTCGTTGACTTTCATGAAAAGACCGGGGTTCAAGTGGCCGGCATCGTAAATGGCGGTGTGTATGTGTTCGATCGAGCCGTGCTGCAACACATTCCGGAAGGACCGACGAGCCTGGAGAAAGACGTATTTCCTCGTTTGCTTGCGGATGGAATCTATGCTTTTGAGCAGCATGGACTGTTCATAGACATCGGGACGCCCGAAGATTACGCGCGCGCGCAAGAACTTTGCGACAGTCTTAACCTGGCGGCCCTCCGCGAACCGCCACGGGAACGCTCTGATCGCTAGGTGCGGTCGTTCATCCGAACCAACAGCACAGGAATAAACGGGAGATAAACGGCTCCCGAATTGGAGGATGCGTGAAAGACCCCCACGTTTTTGACGGAGCGGTCGCTCGGTTGATTCGAGCCTCTATTGCCGCGAAAGAGCGCCTGCTCGAGAGCCCTGATTTCGTATCGATCGTCGCTCGGGCGAGTGCAATCGTACTCGCGTCTATGCAGACGGGTCATAAAGTATTGCTCTTCGGTAATGGCGGCAGCGCTGCCGACTCCCAGCATATCGCCGCAGAATTCGTAGGGCGCTTCGCGTTTGATCGGCCCGCGTTACCGGCTCTAGCTCTGAACGTGAACACTTCCTGTGTCACCGCGATCGGCAACGATTACGGTTTCGACCAAGTGTTTTCACGGCAGATCGAAGCTCTGGGGCAGGCAGGAGACGTCGCCATCGGAATCTCGACGAGCGGCAATTCGCCGAATGTGGTCCGCGGGATATCTGTTGCGAAGAAAAAAGGGCTACACACCATTGCCCTCACTGGCCGCACGGGTGGGACACTCAAGGCTGCAGCGGATTTTTGCATCTGTGTGCCGTCCGAGGAGACCCCGCGGATCCAGGAGAGCCACATCTTAATTGGCCATATTATTTCAGAGTTGGTCGAAGAGGCGATATTTCATGAACAGCGCAGTGTTCCTGGATCGTGACGGGGTCATAAATCGAAAACCGCCCGAAGGAGACTACATCACCCGCTGGGAAGACATGGAGTTACTACCAGGCGTAGTCGAAGGCATTGCACTGCTCAACCAAGCCAACTTCTGCGTTATCGTGATTACGAATCAACGCTGCGTCGCCAAAGGGCTGATTAGCGAGGCAGGCTTGGAAGAGATACATCGGCGGATGACGGAGATTCTGGCCCGGTCAGGGGCTACCGTAGATGGCATCTACTATTGTCCGCACGATCTTGAAGCTTCCTGCGCGTGCCGCAAGCCCTCGCCCGGAATGTTGTTGGAAGCGGCGCGCTCGCGCGGCATTGATCTCCCGTCATCGTGGATGGTCGGTGATTCCGACATCGACGTGGAAGCTGGCCGGAGAGCTGGATGCAAGACCGTTCTACTGCGCAAGACCGGCGACTCCATCGTAGGGTCAAAGTGGACTTACGGTGGGCGGGGGCAAGAAGCCAATATCGTCGCTTCGTCTCTTCTCGAAGCTATTCGCCATATTCTGTGTCGAGAGGGTGTCGGCTCAAACTCAGAGGGCCCATCAATCCCATAAATCATCCGCTGCGCGAGGATCGGGCGAGCGCATGTCGCAAGCAATATATCGACACTGGACGTTGTCTCCGATTGCAGTTCAGTCCAGTCGAACTTTTTGTCTTTGCTGCAATGAGACAGCCCATCTGAAGTAACGAGGAATTCAAAGCATGATAACTACTCGAACTCCGCTTCGCATCTCGTTTTTCGGTGGGGGAACGGATTATCCAGTCTGGTATCGCGAGTTCGGCGGCGCGGTATTATCTACGGCGATTGACAAGTGCTGTTACATAACTTGTCGGCGGCTACCGCCTTTTTTCGAATATCACAGCCGTATTTCCTATTCCAAGATCGAAAATGTCGCTATCAACAGCGCGATTGAACATCCGTCGGTGCGTGCGTGCCTGCAGTATCTGGGGATTGATGAAGGCGTTGAAATCCATCACGTCGCTGATCTGCCCGCCCGTACGGGCTTGGGCACCAGTTCGGCTTTCACCGTGGGACTCTTGCTGGGATTGTACGCTCTCAAGGAGCAGATGCGCGACAAACATGCATTGGCTGCCGATGCCATCCATGTGGAACAGGACCTGCTTGAGGAGTCCGTAGGATCTCAGGACCAAGTTGCGGCAGCCTATGGCGGCTTCAATCGAATTGACTTCAATCGAGACGGCAGCATCGATGCAAGGCAATTGCTCACTTCGCCCGAGAGGCTGGCGTTCCTGCAGCAGCATTTTGCTCTCTTTTTTACGGGATTCGTGCGGACCGCCTCGGAAATTGCCAAAGAGCAGATCCGCCTGACTCCACACCGCCAGCGCGAACTCCAGACGATGCAACAGATGGTTGGAGAAGCGGAAGCGATCGTTACAAACCCCAATCGCTCACTGGACGAATTCGGCCATTTACTGCATGAAAGTTGGCAGGTTAAGAGATCCCTGACCCAAAACATCACCAATTCCCGCTTGGATGACATATACGAAGCCGGCCGCAGCGCCGGAGCCCTGGGGGGGAAACTTCTTGGGGCCGGTGGCGGCGGCTTTATGCTTTTCTTCGTACCACCAGAACGCCGGCGAGAGCTAAGGATGCGGCTTAAGAACCTGCTTTGCGTTCCTTTCGGATTTTCGAGTAGGGGCAGCCACGTCGTGGTCTATGAGCCGGAGGCGACTTATGACAAATCACTCGCGATCGAACGCAATGACGTGTACGCACCGGAAGCGGGCAAGTAACGCTAAGAAGCAATAGCAAAAATATTCGTTTCAATAATGACGTTTCCGGATGGTCGTGTAGCTTGCAGCCGCCTCCGGGACGAAAAACCTTCCGCGAGGAATTCGTGATAGAGCAGGACAATCTGATCATCGGAAGCCAAGATCGAATACTGATCACCGGCTCGAATGGTTTCATCGGTTCCAGGGTAGTCGAGGCATTGCTGCAGCATGGCTTCACTAACCTTCGCTGTTTTGTGCGCCCTTCGAGCGACGTGAAGCGTCTGAAGGCGATTATTGCCTCGGTCCCACAAGCGCAGGTCGAGGTGTTACAAGGAAATCTACTCTCGCGTGAAGACTGTGCCAAGGCAGCCAAGGACGCGGCGGTGATATTGCATTTGGCGGCGGGAATAGAGAAGACGTTCCCAGGTTCTTTTATGAATTGTGTCGTTGCGACAAGGAATTTACTGGATGCAGCGATTCTAGGGGGCGCGCTGAAAAGATTTGTCAATATCAGCTCGTTTGCCATCTATTCGAATCGGAATATCCGCCGCGGCGGGTTGCTCGACGAGAGCTGCGAACTCGAAGACAAACCAGTGGAAAGAGCTGAAGCTTACAGCTTCGCCAAGCTGAAGCAAGATCAGCTCGTCATGGAGTACGGTCAAAAGCATAACGTCCCATTCGTCATCTTGCGCCCCGGAGCGGTTTACGGCCCTGGCACGAAGCATCTGACGGCCCGCGTTGGCATTGATACGTTTGGAGTTTTTCTTCATCTGGGGGGATCCAATCGGATTCCACTGACCTACGTTGACAATTGTGCCAACGCCGTCGTTCTGGCAGGTCTGAAGCCCGGGGTCGACGGCGAAATTTTCAATATTGTTGATGATGACCTGCCCACCAGCCGGCATTTTCTCAGGATGTACAAGAGGTACGGTAAACGCTTCAACTCCATTTTTGTTCCTTATTGGTTATTCTACATTTTTTGTTCGGGTTGGGAGAAATACTCCAAGTGGTCGCAAGGCCAACTGCCACTCGCGTTCAATCGCAGACGCTGTGCCGCATATTGGAAGGGAAATACATACAGTAATCGAAAGCTGAAAGATCGGCTGGGATGGGTACCCTCGATCTCGTTTTCGGAAGCGTCCAGACGGTACTTCGAATATGTCAAGAAAATGGGCTAAGCGATGTTAAAAGTGGCCATCATCGGTTGCGGCAAGATAGCTGACCAACATGTGGAACAGATCGTCCTGATTCCAGGCTGCGAGATTGTAGCAGTCTGCGACCGGGAGGAGTTGATGGCTCGACAGCTGTGTGAACGCCTGCAAACAGCCAAGTTCTTCACAGAAATCGAGGCTCTACTCGCCGAGACAAAGCCAGATGTTGTGCACATTACGACTCCGCCCCAGACCCATTGCTCTGTAGGAAAGTTGTGTCTCGAAGCCGGTGTCCACGTTTACGTCGAGAAACCATTTACCGTGAATTACTCCGAAGCTGTGGAGCTGATCCGGCTGGCGGAACGGAAGCGGCTCAAACTAACCGTCGGTCATAACGCGCAGTTCACTCATGCGGCCAATCGAATGCGCCAAGTTGTTGCGGGAGGCTATTTGGGTGGTCCTCCGGTGCACATGGAGAGTTACTTTTGCTACGACTTAAGCGACCCAGGCTATGCCAAGGCGCTCTTGGGTGACAACTATCACTGGGTCCGAAGTTTACCCGGAGGCTTGTTGCAGAACACAATCAGCCATGGAGTCAGCCGACTCGCTGAGTTTCTAGAGGGAGACGCCCCTGAAGTTTTCGCGCACGGCTTCACAAGCCAACTTCTCAAAAGCATCGGGGAGAAGAAGATCACAGATGAATTGCGAGTCATCGTAAATGACGGAGTTAGAACCGCTTACTTCACGTTCTCATCCCAGATGCGCCCCGGTCTGCATATGCTGCGTTTGTACGGTCCCAAGAACGGCTTGATTATGGACGATCAACAGCAGACGTTGATCAAGATGAGGGGAGCGCCTTACAAAAGCTACTTGGAACAATTTCTGCCTCAGTGGGCTTATGCGAAGCAGTTTGCCGCAGCCTCTGTGGGAAACATAGTCAAGTTCCTAAAGGCGGATTTTCAGACAGGCTTCGGTATGAAATTCCTAATTCGCGCGCTGTATCGCGCTATTACGGAGGACGGCCGCGTACCAATTCCTTACCCCGAGATCCTGCGAACTTCGTGGATCATGGAGGAGATTTTCTCCCAATTGAACGCTGCCCGGAGTGGCAGCGAACCAAAACTTGCAGCGCAAATGGTTAGTGAGCTAAATCGAGGCAACGAATGATGAATCGCTCAGATCAAATCTCGTACGTTCTCGTTACTCCGGCCCGTAATGAGGAAGCTCTGATTGAAAAGACAATCCAGTCGGTGATTTCGCAGACCGTGTTGCCAGCCAAGTGGGTGGTCGTAAATGACGGTTCGGCCGATAACACAGCGAGCATTGTGAGCCGTTATAGCGCGAACTATCCTTGGATCGAGTTGGTAAATCTTCCCACACATCGGGATCGAAGTTTCGCCGGAAAGGTTCATGCATTCAACGCCGGATTGGAGAGAGTCAAGAACCTTGATTACGAAGTGATCGGGAATCTGGATTCGGATCTTTCCTTCGACGCCGACTACTGCGAATTTCTGCTGAACAAGTTCGAAGAAGACGCCACTCTGGGCGTAGCAGGCACGATTTTCCGAGAGCATGGCGGCTACAGCTCGGCGAGCGACAGTTTTGAAGGCCAGAACCATGTCGCGGGTGGATGCCAACTTTTCAGGCGCCGCTGTTTTGAGGAAATTGGTGGCTACGTGCCCAATCGCGCGGGCGGAATCGATTGGATTGCGGTCACTACCGCCAGAATGATGGGTTGGAAGACCCAATCGTTTCGCGAGAAGAGTTTCTTTCACTACCGTAGTTTGGGAACGGCGGAGCGCTCGCTTCTGGCGTCGACGTTTTCATACGGTGAGAAAGACTACTACTTGGGCGGTCATCCATTGTGGGAGATCTTCCGTGTCGCCTACAGAGCAACGAAAAAACCTTATCTCTTGGCGGGCATTGCACTTTACTCCGGATATTTGTCCGCATTTCTTCGGCAAATGAAAAGACCAGTATCCGATCGCCTGATGGAATTCCATCGCAGAGAGCAGATGCTAAAGTTAAAAGCAATTTTCAGGTCCCTGTTCAAGCTCAAGAGAATTGACAGCTTTGAAGTTAAGCCCAATTAGCCACAGGCCGGAGATTAGACGGAAACGATGATTCAGACAGTAGAGCTCGATAATGTCCGCGCGGCGTTGCTGCGTTTTGTGGGATGGCTCGATCGCTATGGAGAGACCTCCTACGATCACCAGAGCTACTTCGCGAGCGATTTGGCGCGGAGTGCCAAAGCCTTGTATTACCGAAAGCCGCTGCTGGGAACTTTACTCGTTTCTCCGATGATCTTTTCCGAGGCCTTTCTGCCTTCGGCCCGCAGATTATTCTGGAAACCACAGAGATTTCCGATCGCAGACGCCCACTACGCCATGGGCTTCGCCTTCCTGTCTCGCGCGCTCGGACAGCGACAGTACTACGACCGCGCGGTCCATTTTCTGGAGGTGCTCAAGGAAACGAGAAGTCCAGGTTACAAACACTACTGCTGGGGATATCCGTTCAACTGGGAAACGAGACGAGGTACGATGTGGCAGGGAACGCCACTCATTACCACCGTTCCCTATGTATACGAGGCCTTTAGAGAGGTTTACCAGATCGATTCCGACCCAAAGTGGCGGGAAATCATGCAGTCGATTGTGCTCCACGCCGTTGAGGACTATCACGATTTTCAAACCGCGGAGAATGCATCTTCGTGCTCCTACAATCCCGAGCCTCAGGATCCCGGCGGCGTCATTAACGCGAGCGCTTACCGCGCGTTTCTTTTGACTCAAGCAGCTATGGATTTCTCCGAACCGGGCTACCGCAAGATCGCGGACAGAAATCTGAATTTCGTTCTCCAGGCGCAAAATTCTGATGGCTCATGGCCTTACTCGACCGACGAGGAGCGTCTCTTTGTAGATCACTTCCATACCTGTTTTGTCTTGAAAGCCTTGGCGAAAATCGAGGCCATCACGAAGAATCCAGAGTGCACCAGAGCCATCGAGCGCGGAGTCGATTACTACATCCGAAATCTATTTGACGAACAGGGTTTGCCCAAGCCCTTTTCGCGCAGACCTCGAATGACCGTATATCGCAAGGAACTATACGACTATGCGGAGTGCATCAATGTAGGCGTTCTACTGCAAGGCCGGTTTCCACAGTTGGACGAGAATTTGTCTCGAGTCATTCGCCTCGAAGGATGGAAAAAGTCCGACGGTTCCTTCCGCAGTCGGCAGCTACTGCTCGGCTGGGATAACACTCCGATGCATCGCTGGGCGCAATCGCAATTGTTTCGCAGTCTTTGTTTCCTGCTGTATCGAAGCTCCGTAACTTCCCAAACGAAATCTCAAGGACGAGTTTAGCTAAATTATATGTGCGGAATTTGCGGCCAATACAACTTCGACAGCCAGGCTCCGGTCGTTCGCCAGGAAATCGAGCGAATGACCAGAAGCATCACCCACCGCGGGCCCGATGATGAGGGCTACTACACAGCGGGACCGCTGGGATTCGGCTTTCGCAGGCTCTCGATCATCGATCTCGTGGGCGGTCATCAGCCGATGTCAGATCGGGAAGAGTCTGTTTGGGTGGTTTTTAACGGCGAAATCTACAATTTTCCTGAGCTGAAGCGTGAACTGGAAGTTCTGGGACACATATTTCGAACCAAGTGCGACACCGAGGTCATAATCCACGGCTATAAACAGTGGGGCACCGAGGTGCTGAATCGCCTGAATGGAATGTTTGGACTGGCGATTTGGGATGCGCGTCAGCGGCGACTGGTCATTGCGCGAGATCCGTTCGGAATCAAATTGATTTACTACAAGATTGAAAGGGGCCGCGTCTGTTTTGGCTCGGAAGTGCGCGCGGTTGTTGCGGCCACGAACGAAAGGGCTGAAGTGGATCCAGTTTCGCTGAATCTCTTCCTGCGATATCGCTACACGCCTTCTCCTTACACAATATTCAGCGGCGTTCGAAAGCTAGCACCGGGAACGATGTTGGTATTTGAAAAGGGAAGCTACAGCTTGCGGCGTTGGTACAACTACGCGCCTTCACCGTTCTCACCACCCATTTCGGCCGGTGAAGCCAAGGAAGAGTTGCTGAAGCTCTACCGGCAATCCGTGAGACGCCACTTGCTCAGTGATGTGCCCCTTGGGCTACTGCTGAGCGGTGGTGTCGACTCAGGATTACTGCTTGCGCTGATGAATCTTTACGGGAAGTCATGGCGCACCTATACGGTTGGGTACGGATCGACCTTTGCTGACGATGAGCTAAAAGACGCTGAAGACACGGCGACTTTATTTTCGGCGCAACACACCTCGGTCGTGCTAGACAGAAAGACGTTCGACGACGCTCTGCCACACATCGTTTCCTGTTTGGAGGAACCAATCGCGGCATCCTCCATTGTGCCGATGTATTTTGTCTGTAAACGAGCGCGGGAGGACGTCAAGGTCGCCTTGGTCGGTCAGGGTCCGGATGAATTGTTCGGCGGCTATCGGCGGCACATAGGCGTCCGATACGGCGGGCTATGGGGGGGGTTGCCGAGCACTTTGCGTACGGTTGTTGGCTCAGTTATATCCGCGCTGCCGCGGAACGAGATGCTGAAAAGAGGCCTGCATTCGCTGGACGTTCCGGAACGGATGGAGCGATATCAGCACGTTCTATCGCTGATGCCGGCCATTGAAATCGACAGCCTCTTTCAGGACGGAATTCTTCCTCCCGCGATAGATGATAAAATCCTGGAGTGCTGGCAGGATCTGCCTCCACTGATGAAGGAAACCGATGAGCTAGGTGGCTTTCAGTTCTTGGAACTGCGATCGACCCTTCCGGACGAACTCCTCATGTACGCCGATAAGCTTTCGATGGCTCACAGCCTCGAGGTTAGAGTGCCTTTTCTCGACAAGGAAATTGTGGAATTTTCAGAGCGACTGCCTTCGAATTTAAAAGTTCGCAATGGGTCCGGAAAATGGTTACATCGCCAAGTATGCCAAACGATGCTTCCTCCCACGATTCTAAGAAGGAAAAAAAGGGGGTTTGCGGTAAATGTCGTGGATGAGTGGTTCCGGGGCGCAGCGGCCAGGAACATGGAAGAACTCTTGCTGGACCGGGACTCCCAGATATATAACTACCTGCGGCCGTCTGCCGTGAAGCAAATTTTCGAGGAGCACCGCTCCGGTCAAAACGACAATCACAAAATCTTATTCAGCCTCATCGTTTTTGAACAGTGGCTCAGAGTGCAGCATGAGCCAGAGATAGCGAATCTAAACGGCTCGATGAAATAAAACAGCTCTCGATAGTCGGTTTCGAGTTGGGGCTTCTTGGAACTCGCCCATTGTCTTCCGTAAACCACCATCGGACTAATCTCCAGCACGCCTAGCGAAAAATGGTGGTCGAATCACGCTACTTCTTCCCCAAATAGACCGGTACGATTCCGAGCTGCGAGAAACGATGCGGTCATGAATCGATTGAGCGAAAGGGTGGGAGGCTGCAGGAGTCCTTGGATCTGTATGATTCAAAAGGAGTAATTGCGAATGCCAAGAATCCTGCGCGCTTGCAGCCGCCGAAGACATTGCAAAGCACCCCAGGGTACAGGAATCGTGACCTGTACCGTTGTTGCCCTTAGGAGCAGTATCCATCAGACGGATGGAGGTTTAATCTATGTGACGTGGGGGTCTAGCGATGAATTGACGATCGCCGGAATAACTCGGACGTCTCCCCAGGATCGAAGATACTAGCGAGGAATGATGATTAGAAAGATTATTCTGCTCGTCGCGATACTAGCCGGCTGCGGTAGCGCCGGACCGTGCTTTGCGGCCTGCTCCGGAGCTTCGCCAACATGGACGGCTGCAACGGCGGCAGCTTCCGATGTGCAGGCGTGCGTTAGTTCCGCGTCTAGCGGCGATACGATCTTAGTGCCGGCCGGTGCGGTTTCGTTCGGCGGTGCCGTTGATATTCCCAGTTCTAAGTGCCTTACGATTAACGGCCAAGGTCTTGTGACCATCACTTCGTCGCCAGCTTTCACGCTTGAGCCTTCGAGTTCCTGCGAATCGCGGATCACCGGATTTACGTTTACGGGAAGCTCATCCAATCCGCCGAACACAGATGTTAATGTGACCGGCAATACTTCTTCGTCCGCTTATCGAATAGACCACAACACTTTCACGAACTCGTCCCAATCAGTCTTTCTCGTCGTTGGCGGGAATGGCCCTGGTCTGATCGATCACAACACGTTCACGGGCGGACCTGCCTCGGAAGACATTCACAATTTGGGAATGGGCGCGGGCAACGAAGCAGGGTGGCAGGACAACATTGTTCCCGGCGGACCGCAGATGGTTTTCGTTGAAGACAATACGTTCAATGACGCCAGCACCGGTGTAATTAACTCTGGTATCGAGTCCTATTACGGTGCGCGGACCGTTCTGCGCCACAATACATTTAACTTTACGCAGATAGACCAGCACGGTACGCCCGGGAATGTCGGCGCACGGTGGTGGGAAGCCTACGACAATACGTTTAACAATCTGGGTCAGAATCAATGCTGCTACATTACGATGCGCGGCGGGACTGGTGTGATTTGGGGGAACGTCGCGGTGGGGAACAATCAGGGCGCAGGCTCGATTGATCTCTACTATGAGGAATCAGGGACGTGGCCGCAGTCATGGCAGCCGGGGAGCGGAATCAATGGTGATACGACTCCCCACAACGCTTGTGGCAGCCTGAACAGTGCCCCCGCGTATGTTTGGGGAAATAGCTCGAACATGCCGGTCTCGAGTCAAACGCCAAGCTTGGTTGAGCTTAATCGGGATTATTTCTCGTCGAGTACGCAACCTACGAGCATGTCGTGGGAGGAGTCCTCCAGCGATACGTGCTCAACGAAGTACAATTATGTGCCGTATACTTACCCGCATCCTCTACAAGGTGCGCAGAGTACGACTGTCGCAGCCCCAACAGGATTAACGGCAGTTGTTCAACAGTAGACGTTGAGCTGTTGCCTGTCCAGGGAAGTTTCGTGCGTTCTGGTGTGTCATTAATTCTTATAGGTCAAACGATCCGCTCGAGTCAAGGGGAAGCATCCAACGAACCAGCCGTGCGCCGGGGACTGTGACGAACTTTGTGTCCGTGGATGTAGTCGCTGCGGCCGTAACCTGAGCTCTCGAGAGCACACTTTTACGCAAATGCTCCGCAGTATTTGTTGCTGCTGGCCCATACGAGGTAGCAGTCGGGTTCTATTGGCTCGCGAGACTGGCCTGAAATACGTCTATATCTTCAACCCATTGATACGTCTCCTCCAAGCCGGGTGATAGTCGCTGCACCTGATGTTTCCGATTCCCGAAGCACCTGCTGCAAATATAATTCAACACCCGACGCGCCGATTAATGCATCACCAAACAGAGGCACGCGCAAACATGGGTGGAGGCAGAGTCCTGCTCGACTCGTATACACGAAAATGCGGCGCACCGAGTATGCTTTGGAACGACGCCAGAAATCGTTGCGAGGTTCCGAAACAGATATGCGATACCCTCCAAAGATGTACAATTTAATGGACGAGAGACGAGCCTGAAGATGGAAGATCCGTCTTTGGAAGATCTAAGTCCTTCTGCTGCACGTTAGTCCGATGGTGTTTGAATCACATTTGGCCCGGGCGCAGGCCAGGGCCGAAACAGACATTTGGATCGCTCTCAGAATTGCGAGGTACGGATGAGCATGCTCGAAAGGAGGATAGGCGGCCTAATCACTTTATGACGTCCCAATCGAAAGACTCACCGAAAGGCAACACGACTCCGAAGAAAATCTGCATGATCGCCTTCACCCGATACCCTTTTGATGGCCGGGTAAGGCTGGAAGCCGAATCACTCGTCGAGTGGGGCTACGAAGTGTGCTTTCTGGTTCCCAAGGAAGGCGCGGCTCCGACGACGTATACGCTTGCCGGCGTCATTGTAAAGGAATTGAACACGGTCGAATACGGGGGCAAGAGCAAAATTCAGTACTTGCTCTCCTACCTCAGTTTCATGGTTCTTGCATTTTTTGCTTGCACGCGCCTATTTTTCCAATCGCACGTCAGAATTGTTCACGTCCACAACATGCCGAACGTTTTGGTGTTTGCCGCTCTCATACCTCGTCTGTTTGGCAGCACCGTCATCTTGGATGTTCATGACACAGTAGTCGAAACGTACCAGGCCAAGTTTGGGAAGACGTCCGGATTTCTTCTCAGCCTTCTACGGCTTGAGGAGCGGATTTGTTGCGCTTTCGCTCAAAAGATCATCTGCGTAAATCACGTCCAACGCGAATCGCTGATTGAGCGTGGGATTCCAGCGGAAAAGATCGCCACCGTCATCACCATGCCGAGATTTGATTCCTCACCGCACACTGCCCAGCACGGCAGCGACAACGGGAAGTTCCGAATGGTGAATCACGGCACAATCTCGAAGAGACTCGGCAATGACCTGATTGTTCAGGCCGCCGCAAGACTCGTCCACGAAATCCCCAATTTTGAGCTGCACATAATTGGTGGCGGCGATGACTTAGATGAATGCAAGGCCTTGAGTGAGTCCTTGGGCTTGGCCGAGCATGTACATTTCCACAAGGGTGTCCCTTGGAATGAGCTGGCCAAGAAATTAGAATTGATGGACGTGGGAATCGTCGCTAACCGCGTAAACGAGGCCACGACATTGATGTTGCCATCCAAACTGATCGACTATGTCGTTCTCGGCATTCCTGCGATCGTACCGCGATTAAAAGCCATCGAATACTATTTTACTCCGGCGATGGTTTCTTATTTTGAAGCCGAAAATGTCGATTCAATGGTGGCGACGACCGTGCGTGTCTATCGGGACAAGGAAGGTCGCGAACAGCAATCACGGAGCGCGAAGAGCTTTCTCGAGAAGTACGGATGGCATAATCGTCAGACCGGCCTAAGAGGCCTGTATCATGATTTATCCTAGGTGAATCAGGAGAGCCCGCCCCCCTCTCTTGAGCAGCTGTGAGTTCATCCAGCCTGACGATTGATTTTTGCGAAGAGTGTTGGTTATGAATCGACTGGCGGCGTTGCCCTGAAACCCGTGTAACAACTAATAGGCCAACGAAGCACGGGCACGCTAGCGCCAAATTCACGAAAGGATGGTACATAAGGCTTTGTCTAATGAAACTGTAATCGTAGCTGGCCTGGGGGAGGTTGGGAACCCTCTGCTCCAGATTTTGAGCCGCTCCTACGAATGTAAAGGTGTGGATATTGCGCCTGTGGAGATCGATCGTCCCTGTTCTGTGTTGCACATCTGCTACCCATTCCAGCTTCCGGACTTCGTCGGCACTACGGCTGCTTACATCGAAAAGTACAAGCCCGCCTTCACGGTCATCAACAGCACGCTGGCGGTCGGAACTACGCGGAGGGTACAGGAACGTACCAGCACGCCCGTTGTGTACAGCCCCGTCCGTGGCAAGCACGCGAAAATGGTACAGGACATGCTCCACTATCAGAAATTCGTTGGCGGTTTTGATGAACAATCCGCTCAACGGGCTGCGGAGCACTTTGCCGGCGCGGGTTTCGCGGTTGCGAAATTCCGCACTCCGGAAGTCGGTGAGCTCAGCAAACTCATCGAGACTACTTGGCTTGGAGTGCTGATCGCCTGGGCTCAGGATGTCGAGCGCATGGCCGGCGCCTGCGGCGCTTCCTATGAGGAGGTCAACGCCTTCATCAAGGAGATCAGTTTCCTTCCATCGCACGTCTTTCCCGGCCGTATCGGCGGTCACTGCGTGATGTCAAACATCGCGATTTTGCGCTCGAAGACTTCTTCCAAACTTCTTGACGCCATCGTTGAATCGAACGAAGTCAAGGAGAAGGAATTGCAGGCATTGGCCAAGCAAAAACAGGTCGCGAAATAGGAGTCGATCATATCTGGATTCGATCTCGAGTTGGGATTCGTCAAAGAGGACGCAATTGGACACCGTCTTAACCGAATGCGGCGAAGTAGAAATGCGTGCGGTTGAAACGCTCCAATCGGGTGCGCTGATGGACCTCTATCAGATCGATCCCGTTAGGGATCCACGATGGTCAGAATTCCTCAAGAGGCATCCGGGTGCGTCCGTTTTCCATTCTCCTGGTTGGCTGGAGGCGTTGCGACGTACCTATGATTATGAGCCAATCGTCTACACCAACTCACCTCCTGGCGGAGAAATCCGCAACGGTCTGGTATTTTGCCGAATCAACAGCTGGCTGACGGGTAGACGCTTGGTGTCTTTGCCGTTTTCTGATCATTGTGAACCGTTGTTCGATTCTCCCGAGGAGTTGGGTCTTTTCGTTGGACGGCTGCAACCTGAAGTGAAATCGCAGGCGCTGAAGTACCTTGAGATTCGTCCGATCAATGAAAGTTTTCATCGAAGCGGAGGACTGCCTGGTTTCCGGCCGGCGAGGCGATATCTTCTGCACGTGATTGATCTGCGCTCGGATTTGCACCGAATACGCCAGGGCTTTCACAAAGATTCGGTCCTGAGGCGAATTCGACGGGCAGAACAAGCGGGTCTCGTCGAGAAAACTGGGCGATCCGAGGCCTTGCTTAGCGATTTTTACAGACTGCTCGTAGTTACTCGGGCCCGTCATGATCTTCCTCCGCAACCTTATAAATGGTTTCGCAATTTGATCGATTGCCTGGATGAAGGGCTGGAATTTCGGTTGGCTTACATGGACAAAACGCCGGTGGCGGCTATCCTCACTCTGCGATTTAAGGACGTTACGCTTTATAAGTACGGGTGCTCCGACACGAAACATAAGAATCTCGGCGCGATGCCATTGCTCCTCTGGAGGGCGATTGAAAACGCCAAGTCCAACGGTGCGCGTGAGTTCAGTCTGGGCCGGTCCGAGGAGAACAACGCTGGACTGGTTACCTTCAAGAATCATTGGACAAAACATTTTAGGCCGATTGTTTATTGGAGATATCCGGGCCCAGCGTCCATGGAATTAACAGAAAATTGGCGAATTAGCGTAGTAAAACGAGTTTTCGCGGTCATGCCAAATCGTGCGTTGGCGGTGACCGGAAGGTTTATTTATCGTCACATCGGATAGGAGGTTTGAGATTTGCGGCGGAGCGCATGCGATCGGGATCGGGGAATTCTAGAGTCTTCATAGTCAGTAGGTTTCGGGGACAAACTCGGGACTCTTTTCTTTGAGTCATATCAGCGTCTCATTCCCAGCACAAAACCGAAGCATCGCAGAAACATCGCGTGCCGCAGGAGAAAGTTTGAATAGCAAAATGGAACAAAACCTAAACGACTACTATCGGCTTCCCAAAGAGTTCCGTAGCCGGTTTGTCCACAAAGAAACAACCAACGCCCCGGGTTTTTTTAAATTCGGGTCGGAGACATATTGCTTTGGTCGCTGCGAGACGGGTCCTGCTGCAAAGTCGCCTTCGTCACATCTCTACGACGCGGTCGATGATGCGTACGGAGAGGATCACTGCGTCCGAATCCCGTTTGATGCGGCGGAAGTGGTCGCCAATCTTAGAAACGAGCGCTATCTGGGACCGAGCCGTCCAAGCAGAACGGGGCTGGTAGGCAATCCCATTATCCGGAAGGCGTACTATGCTGTTCGAGAATTTCTACCGGTGTCCGTCAGGCGCCAATTTCAAAGAATGTATCTCCGAGGGTGGAAAAAATTGGTTTTTCCAACCTGGCCGGTGGATTTTACTGTGGACACTCTTCACGAGAAATTTTTGAGCTTGTCAATGAAAGCAATGCAAGTCCAGCAGGTACCTTTTATCTGGTTCTGGCCAGAAGGGGCGCCTGGTTGTGTGGTCATGACTCATGATGTTGAAACTACAGTCGGTATTGACTTCACCTCTAGTTTGATGGATATGGATGACTCCTACGGAATCAAGGCATCCTTTCAAGTCATCCCGGGGGGCCGCTATGAAGTTCGCGCCGACTACCTCGAGGAAATTCGTAGACGCGGGTTTGAAGTGAATGTTCACGATCTGAAACACGATGGATCACTCTTCCAAGATCACACCGAGTTCTTGCGTCAGGCCGCAAAAATTAATGAATATGTCCGTAGTTTCCAAGCACAAGGTTTTCGCGCGGGCGCCATGTATCGGAACCCAGAATGGCTTGGAGCCTTGAACACGTCGTACGATATGTCGGTTCCCAACGTAGCACATCTTGAGCCGCAGCGCGGCGGCTGTTGCACAGTGATGCCATACTGCATCGGAAAAATCCTGGAACTGCCCCTTACAATGACACAGGATTATTCCCTGTTTCACATGCTCGGCGATTACTCGATTGACCTTTGGAAGACGGAATGCGACCAGATCCTTCGTCGTAACGGGCTGATCAGTTTCATCGTGCATCCCGACTACGTTGTGGAGCAGCGTGCCCGGAACGTCTACTTGAATTTGCTTGGCTATTTGTCACATTTGATTGTTGATAAGGGGTTGTGGACTGCTCTCCCGCGAGATGTGAATCGCTGGTGGAGGAACCGCAGCCAGATGGAGCTCGTTCGAAATGGCGACGGGTGGCGCATTGCAGGCCCGGATAACAATCGAGCCAGAATCGCTTATGCGACTTTACAGGGCGATCGCTTGACTTACAGCTTGGACGAAGCTCCCTGAGCTAGGCGGAACATGCGATGGTGGAAAACATGCAAGATAGTTCAGGTTCCGCTACTCGCCGACATTGGTACTTTGCCGGATTCGTGGTGGCTTCCGTCATTGTTTCGTGGAAAGCGCTAACTGCTCTGGTTCATTTCTCGCTGCGCGAAGAGTCCTCGTCGCATATCCTCCTGATTCCGTTAATTAGCATCTATCTTATTTACGTTGAAAGAAAGCAGATTTCTAAATCCCTGCGAACCAGTACCGTTGGCCGTGCTTCCCTCATTCTGGCCGGCGTCTTCGTTCTTCTTCTTATTATCGTCGCGCGAGTCTTTTCGGAGCAAGCCACCTATTTGCCGGCCGCAATTTTCGTGCTTGTTGCGGCCTGGATAGGGGCGTTTACTTTGTTCTACGGCATCAGTGCGCTCCGGGCTGCCGCATTCCCTGTGTTGTTCTTACTGTTGATGGTCCCGCTGCCGGAAAGTGTCTTGGCCCGGACGATTTACTTTTTGCAAAGTGGATCAACCGATATCGCGTATTTTCTTTTCCGCGTTGTTGGCGTGCCCGTCTTTCGTCAGGGGTTTTTCCTCACGGTGCCCGGCGTTACCATCGAAGTGGCTACGGAGTGCAGCGGAATCCGCTCGAGCGTAGCCCTCTTTATCACCTGCCTTCTTGCCGCACACTTATTTCTGCGGACGCCGTGGAAGCAGCTCCTATTTGTGCTCCTCGCGTTCCCCTTGGCGCTCATGAAGAACGGGATTCGAATCGTCACCTTGACTCTCCTCAGCATTTATGTGGACCCGAGCTTTCTGACGGGCAGTCTTCACCACAAGGGAGGATTCGCATTCTTCTTGCTTGCGTTGGCTATTCTTGCGCCCGTGCTGTTGTTGTTGGAAAAATCGGAGCACCTTCAGAGCCCTTCGATTCCAATTGCCCCTGCAAAAGCGGAGGGTGGGCTTTCGCGCAACTGATTCCATCGGCCCCGAATCCGATATTCGAACCCAGGTTTGCGATTTGCGCACTTGGTTTTTGACGAAAAACTGGTGATCCACGCAGAAGAGCGAACCTCTAATTTCATCAACCATGGAAAATTGTGACATCGTAGTTCTTGGCGCCGGCCCGTACGGTCTTGCGGCAGCCAGCCACCTGAAGAATGTGAAAGGCCTCGATGTTCGTATCTTCGGCGAAGCTATGTCGTTTTGGGAACGCAATATGCCCGCGGGCATGTTCCTTCGCTCCAATTGGACCGCAACGCAAATCGCGGATCCCCATCTTGCTCTGACCCTCGAGGCATACGGATCGGAGAGTGGTAGTAGCGTTTCGCAGCCGGTGCCGCCTGATCGTTTTGTACTGTACGGGCGTTGGTTTCAGCAAAAGGGAGTCCCTGATCTCGATTGGCGAGGAATCGATCGACTTGCCAATTTTAGAGTCATTGGCCGAACGCTTTCTTCGCGCGATTAACTATTACGGACTGGTCGAGGTGGAGTTCAAGTTCGATCCGAGGGACGGGCAGTACAAGCTGCTCGATGTAAACACCCGCACTTGGGGTTACCACTCACTGGGCTTGGCAGCAGGCGTGGATTTTCCATTTATGTTGTATGCCGACCAAATCGGAGAGACTGCGGATCCGTCTCGGGGAATCCCGGGTCACTTGTGGATTCGTCTTTCAACAGACGTTCCGACTGGCACGCTAGACGTCGCTGGCAGACGAATAAAACTGAGGGACTATATTGAATCCTTGCGCCGCAATCACACCGACGCCGTGTTTAGCTCGGAGGATCCTTTCCCAGGTATTGTCGAGTGTTTTCTGTTTCCTTACCTGATTGTGAAGAGAGGGTTTTGAGCGAGGACCGCGCGTGCTCCGGTATGTGGACGATCCAGCGTTCGACGCGATGCTTGCTTGGGTAGCCGTGATGCGCGCTAATTCGAGAAAGCAGGGGGGCGGGAACTCAGCGACGCAATTCGACGCTGGTTACTTACTCAAATCTGCCGCTTCCCCGTGGCCGTAGCCGTAACCATAATTGTAGGCCGAGTAGTCGTAGGCTCCAGCAGCGTGATCCGGTCCCACCGCGTTCAGCACCACTCCCACCACGTTACGTCCTTGCAACTCCTGGCAGGCTCTCTGTGCGATTTCTGCAGGGGTTTGTCCCGCTCTTACCACCAGCAAGACACCATCAACGAGATCGGCTAAGAAGCTCGAGTCCGCCACGGGCAGCAGCGGCGCGGAGTCCAGAATGATCCAATCGAAAACGGGGGCCACGCGATCGAGCAAAACTCTTAGGCGTCCATTCGTGAGTAGTTCGCTCGGATTAGTCACCTGATTCCCGCCCGGAATGAAACACAGGTTTCCTTCCAGTCCGTGTTGGATGATCGCCATCTCGTCAACCTCGCCCCGCAGATAATCGGTCAAGCCGGGCGAAGCTGGGGCTCCCAAGGGGACATGCAAACGCGAGCACCTCAAGTCTGCGTCAATGATGATGGCACGGCGATCCGGTTGGCGGACGATTGCCTGAGCCAGATTGTTGGTCACGAACGTCTTCCCTTCCGCAGGTACGGAACTTGTGACGAGCAGAGTGCGAAGCGACTGCGAAGAGCGCATCTGGTAGAGGCGCGAACGCAGCGTACGAAATTGCTCTGAACCGTGGGCGCTCAGCGCGGGATTGATGAAAACGTTCACGTTGGGGTCCAAATGCCACTGCGGGTGCGCACAATGTTTACGCAGGTCATCGAAGCGGAGATATCCGGCTGAATGCGCTGCGACCGATTCCGTTGCTGGAAATCGTTCAACTTCGTTTTCCGGTTGGGCGGCGGTTGGGGCCACTGAATTTGGCGTAAGAGGCGCCGTCAACACGCCGGCGCCGCCGGGTTGTACCGCGGCCCTTTCTTGTTCTGCTTTCTTTAGAGCATCGTGAATGCGACTCATGGTTTCCTTTCGCGCGCGGAAGAAGAAGGCACGATATTGGCTTCGCGCAGACGGCCAAGTAATTCATCCAGATTCTGGAGCAGGGCCTGTGCGTCCACCGCTTGGCCTGTCCCGTTGGCTCCGTGAGCCGCCAAAATCGGTTCGATTTCATCGAGTTGGAATTCGCGCGCCACTTCCTCCACCAGATGAGCCGGAACGGGGCGCAGGTGATCCACGTACGCGTTGATCAGTGCGTGCTCGCACAGCAAGTTCACCACACGTGGAATTCCGCGGGAGTATAGGTTCACGGTCTCAATCGCTTCCTTGGAGAAAATGGGCTCGCCATTTGCGCCCGCGATCCGCAATCTTTCGGCAATGTATCCAAACGTTTCCTCGAGCGTGAGCGGGGAGGTGCGGCACCGCAGCGTAATCCGCTGGCGCAGTTGGCGCAGTTGCGGAAGTTTCAGCTTTTCTTCCAGTTCAGGTTGACCCGTCAGTACAATCTGCAGCAGTTTTTCGGTGGACGTCTCCAGGTTAGTGAGAAGACGTATTTCCTCGAGTACTTGCAGTGATAAATTCTGCGCCTCGTCCACGATCAGGACGGCCGTTTCCCCTGCGCGGTATCGCTCCAGCAGCCAGTGGTTCAGCTTCAAAAGCACCTGGCTCTTGTGTCGTGATTCGACTGGAATTTCAAAATCAGCCATCATGAAGTCGAACAGCTGGCTAACGTTGACCTGCGAATTGAAGACGAACGCAGTCTTGACGCGCTGGCCGTGCAGCCAGTCCAGCAGCCGGTTCAAAAGCGTCGTCTTCCCGGTGCCGACTTCGCCCGTCAACAGAATGAAGCCTTTGCGATTTTGAATGCCGTACGTCAGGCCTGCCAGCGCTTCCTGAATTTGCTTGGTCAGGAACAGATAGCGTGGATCCGGATTGACGTTGAACGGACTTTCCCGTAGTCCGAAAAATTTCTGGTACATGGTTTCTTAGGCCCTCGCCCCGACTTCTGCGTCGGTGGCCGCCAATTTCTGATTCGTATTTTTTTTATTGCTCTTTGCCAACAGCGGCTCGATTGCAGGCACCATGGCAAGTACGGGCAAGTGCAAAGCAAACTCCACGTCCCGCTCCGTTTTGAACGAGGAGTCCTTCATCTCCAGAAAGAACGCAATCCCGAGTCCCAGCGCCAGGCCTCCGGCAAGTCCGCCGAGAGCAAACAATGGGCGATTCGGAAATGATGGCTTGTCTGGCAAGTTCGCGGGATCAAGCACGCTAAACTGCTCGCCTTCCTGCTTGCGTTCCAGATTCACGGCCATCTCTGAGTTGTCTCGTTTTTTCTGCAAGTCGTCGAAGGATTGCTGCGCCGTCTGATATCCGCGCGTCAGTTCCTTGTACTGTTGCTCGACCGCCGGACTGGATTGGATCCGCTCTTGGTACACGCCGATCTGCTTCCTGATTTGTTCTTGTTCCTTCGTCTTTGCCCCGATCATCACTTCGTCGTTGTGGATTTGGGCGCGGAGCTGCTGGATCTGGGACGGCTCGATCGACGATTTCGGCCCCTTGCCGGCTCCAGTTAGCTTGTTCGGGCCATCACTGTCAGCAATTTTCTTCTGCAAATTAGCAATGTCATTCTTTGCCTTGATCACATCCGGATAATCGTCTGTATAGCTGGCCTGCAGCGCGGATAGATGCGCTTGCGCGGCTGTGAGCTGTTGTTCGAGCGTCTCGGGATCGCGGCCGGTCTGCGACGCTTGCCAGGCGGCTACTTGCTGTGACAGCAGCGATTCGTTAAACGTCTTGTCTTGTTGCGCGCGCGATAGCGCCTGCGTTGAAGCATCCAGCTGCGACGTAAGACCAGTGAGCAGATTCAGATTGGTCGGTTCGTCTTCGGGCAACTCGCCCGAGTAACGGCTCTTGAACGCGGCGAGCTTCGCATCCTGCTCGTCCAAGCCTGCTTTCGCACTAGCCAGCTCTTGCGCCAGGAATTTGGTCGTTGTTTCGGAGTGTTCTTGTCGCTGACGGATACTCTGCTCGATGAACATTGACGTGATCGTCGTGCACACCTCCTGCGCATTCCGAGCGTTGTCCAGCGTGACGGCAACGTAGAATCCGGGTAACTGTTGTGCGCGCGTTTCTGCCATCGGCAGAATTGGTGTCACTTCGATCGCTTTCTGCAGGCGCAACACCAGCTCGTCCATGCTCTTGCGGTTGATATCCTGCGGATACAGATCGAACTGCCGGATGATTGGTTCCAGCCGAGACCGGCTCAAGATTTGCTGCTGCATGCTGGAAAGCCGCTGGTTGATGTCCGTAGGATCCAGTGAATCGACAATCTTAGCGGAGACGGTCGGTTGTTCGATCAGTACAAGCGTCTGCGATTTGAACTTGTTGGGAAGAAGTCGCGACACACCGTAGGCCAGCGGTGGCCCGATGAGGGCCAGTGAGACAATCAAAACCCAACGGCGCCGAAGCATTGAGATGTAATCTGCAGGAGTCAGTTCACGCTGTGCCATTCCGTCCTCTTTTCCTTCTCTCGAGAATCTTGCCGAATTTAAAAAGGAATCGGCCGTCGGTGCCAGTTAACGCCAAAAGTAATTTGATTACGTGTCAAGCTTTGACTGCAGGTAGCGCCGATACAAAATGTCGAGTTTGAATCCTGATACTGAAGAAGATAACCCAGGCTCAAATCCAAACTACGGCCCAGGGCGTATGCGAAATTTACGCCTCCGAACCAATATCCATAAGATTGGGTCGTTGGCGTAGCTGTAGAAGTATTAAGACCTTTGTTCCTTGAATAACCGAAGTTCAGAGTGCCGTTAAAACGACGCGAAAGTTGTCGACTCACGGTGCCGGTTGCGGTATCCGCCAGCGATCCAGCAAGCACTCCGGAACCACCACTTACGCCGTGAATGTAGGAAGCTGTCAAATTCGTCCGCCGTAACAGGTATTGAACTGAAGAATTCAGCGACCAAAACAATTGCGATGTGGAGCCGCCCGAAGGGGTCGCGGATCCAGAATTTGCAGTGATTGGAGTTGTGGAAAATGTGAATTCGGGGCCCGCCGCGATTTGGAAGGAGAAATGGCCGGTGACGCGGCGACCGTAGGAGACCTGGACTAGATTGTCGTTAATCGACTGATTGACGCCGTTATAGCGGTAGCCACTAAAGCGATAGAATACTGCAACCGTATCCTTCCGCGTCATCTGGTAGTTATATCCTGCCTGCAGAATTGCGTCTTTGATATCAAGAAGATCGTTATCAAAATAGTGAAGCAGCGTGTAGCCCCCGAGAAACGTCAGAGAAGAGCGTCGCGTCAGCTGAGTGTCGACCTGTCCCAGCGAAGTATTCGAGATTCTTTGGCCGCGGGTTGTAAGGATCGTCCCGGCCGGCGCAAGTCCTTGCTGCAACCCCGTCGATCCTCCGCCGGGCAGTGCGACGCCGCTGAGGCTGTTGTATCCAAACGAGGATTCAGGAAGATAATTCAATTGTTCTATGAACGTCAGTTGGACGCGGCGCCAAGAAAGTTTCTCGTTGAGATCCAATTGCTGAATCACTGAATTTTCCACACCACCATCATTCGAGAACGTTCCACCGCCCGAGTAATTCATGGTCAACATCGAACGTCCTGAGTTCTGTTGGAGATCAAAACCCGCAAGCATGGCGGTCGAGACTATCCAGCCGGGCGTCTCTGTCACGGCTAGCCCGTCCGAATCCGCTGTGGCAAGCACGCTTACCCGCGGTACGATATTGTTGTGAATGAGCGGCATTCTTCCAATCGATATATTCTCCGCGCCCGCCAGGGGGGTGGTGTCAGGGATCATTTTCCCAGCATCGAGAGTGCTCTCCTGGGTGTCGTCGCTATCGGCGGCGGACGCGAGAGGCGAACGGATCGCAGGGATCGGCTGCGCAGCTCCGCCTTGATTTGGATCCTGAGTGGGATTTTGCGCAGGGTCCTGAGCTTGCACGGGAAGCACACCCAGCGCTAGCAGCCAGATGACTCCTCCAAAAATGTACCGCGACGCGCTCATCATCAATCCTTACGGCACTACGATCGTATCGCCAGCCTTCAGCTGGACATCCTGCTCGGGCTTCTTTCCATTAACTACTTCCTTGTAATTGAACGGGTACTTCACCTGCTTCCCATTCTCCTGACGAAGTACGTAGATATTCTTCATCCTCGCGAATTGTGTAAATCCCCCTGCACTCGAAAGCGCTTGCAGGACCGTCATCCCCGGCAGCATGGGAAACGCTCCGGGTCGCGTTACCTCACCCAGAATATAGACTCGCTGGCTGTTGATCGTTGTAACGATCACGGTTACCTGCGGGCTGGTCACATATTTTTTCAGGCTTTCCGTGATCTGCACCGCCAGTTGCGCAGGCGTTAGCCCGGCTGCTTGCACGTCATTCAACAGCGGCAGTGAGATTTTCCCGTCCGGCCTCACCGGCACGATGCGAGAAACTTCAGGCTCCTTCCACACGCTGACGTCCAGGATATCTTGCGCGCCGATCACGTAGTTCGGGTCTGCAGTTGCGGGCTTCTTGGTGTTGTCGTCGCTGGCCATTGCCGGAATGGCAGGTTGAGCAGGCTTCCCGACGGCGGATTGGTCCTGAGCTCGCACAGGCACTGCCAGAGCAATGAGCCACAGTATCGTTACTAATTGCAATCGTTTGGACATCTCGTCTCCTACCGCGTTAGTCAGCTTCGGAATCTAATACACCGATCTGCTTCAATTTATAGAGCAGCGACTTATAGCTGATCTGCAATTCTTGTGCGGCGCGCTTGCGATTCCAGCGCGTGCGGGCCAGCGCCTTCAAAATCAACCCGCGTTCTGCTTCGCGCGATGCCGCCCGCGATGCCGCCTTCAGCGAGTAACCCCGCGCTTCGGCTACTTCCGCTGGAGCTTCTGCCGGCGCAGACGTCAATTCGGAAACCGCCAACTGCTCGTCGCCGAGCGCAATAATTTTCTTCACCACATTTTCAAGCTCGCGAATATTTCCTGGCCAAGAATGCTCTAGCAGCATGCGCAACGTCCGCGGGCTCAAAGATGGACGCGGGCGCCCAAACTGCGCCGCATGTTTGCTCAGGAAGGATTCCACGAGAATCGGAATATCTTCTCGGCGATCACGCAGCGGCGGCAGGCGCAAACAGACTCCGTTGATCCGGTAGTACAGCTCGGTGCGAAACCGTCCTGCGCGCATTTCATCATCCAGGTTCCGGCGGGTGGTGGAGATCACGCGCGCCCCAAGCAAGCTGCGCCCCGCGTCGGCATGCCCGTCTGGCAGCGCGTACAGCAGGTTGCGTTGGCAGGCCGAATCTAGTTCGCTGATTTCATCGAAAATCACACTGCCGGCGGTGCCCACGCCTGCATCCGTGTTGCGGTTGGCGTTCAATCGCAGCTCGGCTGAAAGCAGCGCAGGATTCATTGCGGCGCAAGAAACCGTAACCAGTGGCTCCTCGGACCGCGTGGAAAGCTGATGAATTCGTCGCGCGAACATCGCTTTTCCGGTGCCGCTCTCACCCAGGAACAGTACAGGTATATTGGTCGGCGCAATTTCAGCTATGACGCTCTCGAGCGTTTGCATTGCCGGGCACATGCCCGTGACGAAACCCCAATCCTCGTTAACCAATACGCTCTCAGACCCGTTGGTAGTCATTGGTTCGTATGCCTTCGCCAATCCATATGTTTGCCGCGCGTCGCCGTCGCCAGATACTTGTCCCGTCGCTTACTTGAGAATGCAAGGCGGCTGCCACCCAACACCACAGGGTCTACAGATGCGTGAATTACATTAAACCGTTTAATTACTACAAGATAGGATGGATTCAAGGCCGCGCTTTTGACGCCCACACAGACTTGGACATGGCCGGAATCCCAATCATACTCCACGAAAGGGCAAAATACTTTCCCTTTGTTCCCAATCGCTGGCATTTCGTCATCTACAACGACCAGGATCAATCTAGAAATCATCTATCGCTGTGTAAATCATTTTTTATCATAATGTTAGCAGGACGATATCGACTCGCACTATACTGCGTTACACCGTCGGTCAAGCACGTGTTGCACTTCGCCATCACCGCGGCGCCCCGCGCCCGCCAGTTTCCGTCTAAGATCCTTCCGCACAAGCACTTACAACGGCTATGTATCGGACGGCTACGGGGCGTCTGACGACGCTGGATTGCTCCCGTCCGAAGGTGTAGGATTTCATCGCCTATTACCGAGGCTTGCACTTAGCGAGGGCGCGATGATCGTCAGCAAACACTCCAGCTTATGGGCGGCGGTACTATTCGCTGCCATCTTCGTCACGGGGTGTACTCGAGACCCAAACGTCCTGAAGCAAAAGCACCTCGCCAAAGGTGAGAGCTACTTGCAACGCGGTCAGTACCGCGAGGCTGCCATCGAGTTTCAAAATGCGATCCAGATTGATTCCAGATACTCCGAGGCCCGTTACGGTCTCGCGCAAACCTATCTGAAAGAAGGTGACTGGCTTCACGCGTATCAGGAACTCGCGAAAACTGTCGACATCAATCCCAACAATCTGAAAGCCCAGCTGGACCTGGCCGACTTGCTCCTCGCAGCGGGCAAGATTCCCGAAGCTCGAGCCCATGCCGAAATCGTGTTGCAGAGTGAACCGCAAAACGCGCAGGCACAAACCATCGTTTCCCGCGCAGACGCCGCGCACGGGGATCTCGTCACTGCTTTGAGCGAAGCACAGCAGGCCGTCCAGATGGATCCGAATCGTCCCGAGACGCTTCTGAATCTCGCTGTCATTCAGGAAAAGTCCAAGGATGTAAACGGCGCCGAACAAAGCTATCTGAAGGCTGTTTCACTGAACCCAAAATCTTTGCCCGCACTACTCTCCCTGGGAACTTTCTATCAACGCCAGAAACGCTGGGCGGATTCGGAAAAACAGTTTCAAACCGCAATGACTGTGGATCCTAAGAACGCGTCGCCCCGCGCGTCCTTGGCAGGACTCTACATGAGCGAAGGAAAGATGGACGCCGCGGAGAAGGTTTTGCAGGATGCCAAGGCTGCTCTCCCGGACAATCCTTCCGGCTACCGGATGCTAGCCGAATTCTATCTGGGTCAGAAACAGTGGGACAAAGCGGTCGCGGAGCTTGCCTCGCTTTACTCCGAGCACCCCAAAGACTCGATCGTCGCCAAAATGTACGCGGAGCTGCTGTTCCGGCAAAACCGCTTCGACGAGGCGACCAAGGTTACCGATGCGCTCCTGAAAAACTCTCCCTCCGATCCGGGAGCGATGACGTTGCGCGGCCAGATTCTAATTCGCCAGGGAAAAACCACCGAAGCCGTTCATGTTCTGGAACAGGTCGTGAAAAATTCTCCGGATAACGCGACGGCTCATTTTCAACTCGGTCTCGCGTACGCCGCCACGCAAAACGTCGGGCAAGCCGAATCCGAATGGCGGCAGGCGTCCAAACTCCAACCGGGAATGCTGGAACCGCTTCGCGCTCTGGCGTCCCTTGCCATCCATCGGGGCGACGAGTCGTTGCTCGAAGAAACCGGTGGAAAGCTCATGATGCTCGATCCGCGCTCTCCGGAAGGCTATGTCCTGCACGGCCAAGCTCTTTTGATGAAGAAAGATCAAGCTGGCGCCGAAGCGGATTTGAAAAGAGCGATCAGCGTGGCCCCGGACAATGCCGCAGGCTACGCCCGGATGGGTGATCTGCGCGTGTCTCAAAAAAAGTTCGACGAAGCGCAGAAATACTTCTCCGAAGCGCTTAAGCGAAACCCGTCCGCGTTGGACGCGCTCACCGGTCTGGTAAATGTCGCCATCGAACAGAAACAGCTGCCCACCGCCTTGCGCGTCGTGCAAGATCAGATTGCCAAAGTCCCGAACAACAGCGGTTTCTATGTTCTGCTGGGTCAAGTCGAGCTGCGCAACCAGGATTCCGCCAAGGCCGAGCAGGCTTTTCAGAAGGCTACAGATCTCGACAAGAACAACGTCAACGCATTTCTGCTGCTTTCCGGCGTGCAGGTCGCGCGTGGTTCCGTGGACCAGGCCATCGCTGGTTATCGCACGGCTCTGCAATCCAATCCTCGCGACATCCGTATCTACGTTGCGCTGGGCAGCCTGCTCGAAACGCGCGACCAGTGGCAGGAAGCTGAGGACCTTTACAAAAAGGCGCTGGAGATTCAGCCCGATTACGCTTTGGCCGCGAACAATCTGGCTTACCTGATGCTCGAACATGGCGGCAACGTCAACGTCGCGCTCTCGCTGGCCCAAATCGGCCGCAAGGGAATGCCCGATTCACCGAATTCCGCCGACACGCTCGGATGGGCTTACTACCAGCAGGGCGTTTACAATGCCGCGATTGATCTATTCCAGGAAGCCATCAAGTCCGAGGGAGAGATAAAGGGTAGTCCGGAGAACGCCACTTATCACTATCACCTCGGCATGGCATATCTGAAGTCGAACAATCTCGACATGGCCAAGAAACAATTGCAGTACACGCTGCAAATCAGTCCGAATTATAGCCAGGCGGGAGAAATTAAAAAAATCCTCGCGCAATAGTCCGAACAGAACATTGCAGCGCGAGGCAATCGACCGCAATCGGCTCACCGACGCCAGCGAAGCCTCACCCGCCTTCGCCGCGATTCCAGAAATGGAAAACGGGCAGGCCTCATTCCGCTAGGAACGCCTGCGCTGTAAATACTGCCTTCCCCGATTCGTAGGTTGAAGTAAAATGCGCTCGCATTCCATGGATCCCAAGACCAAGCAAAAAGTGCTACGGCTGCTGACCAATGGGATGTATATCCTCACTTCCTGTAGCGCGGACCGCTTTGGCGCTGCCACGATTACCTGGGTTTCGCAGGCCTCCTTCAAACCGCCGCTCTTGATGGTCGCTTTGCGGAAAGATGGCAGCGCGCTTCAATGTGTCGTCGAAAGCCGCGCTGCCGCTCTTCACATTCTCGGTAGCGATCAACAAACCATCGCGCAGAAATTTTTCGCAGCGACTGTGGAATCACGGGGTCTATTGAACGGCGAGCCTTACTTCGAAGGAACCAATGGCGCTCCGGTATTGGAAAACCTGGGCGCCTATGTCGTGTGCACGGCGCTGGAAATTGTGCCCACGCCCGGAGATCACGCCATTGTGGTCTTCGAAGTCATGGATGCAGTGCTCCGCAAAGACGTCGAGCCACTCACCGTCACCGGTTCTCCCTGGCAATATGGGGGTTAGTTGACCTCGCGAGTTGCAACTCGGTGGTCAGGCGCTGGCCGAGAAACGCGCAGCTTCATTCTAGTCACCGGCGGCGATCCTCACTGTAGTGATCCCCCATCGTTGCGGGTTCCCCTTCGCATTCATCCTGTCGGTGCGTGTCCCCGAAATCTAATGTAACGTTCCAGATGGGTCTTGCCAAAGAGCTTCGCAGGAGCATTCTGACGATATCCCCACGTCTTGCAGACTGAGCACTGCACCATCCACTTGCGCGCGCGGAAGTCTCGCAGGAGCCATTCGGAATCATGCGCTTGCTTCCTCATCCTATTTCGGCAGACTAACCCATGAGCAGCACGTCGCGCTAATGTCCAGTCAACGCCCTAACCGAAAAAGCGAAGTTCTTCTTCATATGATTGCATAACAATGTCGGCCGCCTCGACTCGAGTGGGCTTTTGTTGTTAGGTTCGGGAAGACGGAGCTGGAATTCGGTTCGCACGCGGGACAGCTCGGTACCGGACATGGCGTGAACGAGAACGCCGCGCACTTGAATGGGCATCCCGCTCCCTCGCGAGAGGGAGTTCGAATAGCGAACCATCGTCTGAAGTTTACGATCGAACAAATGTATGGGTCGGACGGAAGCCGACCGCTAGATTACCAGCGAGCCGAAGTCATCAAGGCTGACAAGTAAGACGACCCAGGAAGCGGAAGAAAGGACTCTTTTAAGTGCGTGGATAAGTCTGCTCAAAAAGTGTTTGACAAGGCTGACATTATTAGAGATAGATGGCCAAAAGGCAGCGCTTGGGCCGCAGGGCTGATTTCCAGGCTTGGTGATCCGCTTCCTGGGTTCGATGCTCAGGGCGCCCGCCATGGCGTGCGACTTCTCGGCACACCGTCGAAGCAGCGCGTTCCAGAGCTTTGGCTATATCGCGAATCGACGAACCAGAAGCGAACTCTCGAGAAATGTCTTCTCGCTCAACTGCGGTGAGTACCAGCAGTGAGCGCCGACGAGCTGCCGGAACAAATCCCGCCGTGATGTGACAACAGACAGTGAATGGACGTATGCGGCCTGTGCAAGGCGCACGCAATCCGATGCAACGTCACTCCGGCTTTCCAGCGGCGCCACAGCTCAGTCCGCTGCGCCGCAGAAAGCTCCACGTATTTCCCTTGTGTCATACACACCAACTCTGAGCAGATGTTTTATGTCAGTTGGTGTTGCATCGACCCATTGGGACCACCCGACTTATCGGGGGCTACCCGCGCCCGGACCATGCGCAGCGATCACCATGGATGTGCAAGATTGTTCCGATATTCCGCAAACGATTCAGTATTTGGTAAACAACTGGTTGGTATATTCGGCTGACAGAAGCGTGACCAGCCTCATCAATGCCGGGGGAATGTCTTCTTAATCTGTTAGATACGGCATGTCGAAAATTAAGGTGATATCTGGATGTTCGATTGCACAAGCGACTTAAGGCCAGTCCAAGCAATCCGAACCTCGGGGCGATTCTCTTCTGCACGTCATGAAATGAAGACGATGGAACGAATCGAACTCTCGGGCAACGCCCAAACGGAGAGAACATGACACGACGATTAGCGCCATTCGCCTTTGTCACTGTGCTTTTGATGGTGCCCACACTCGCGTCGGCCGACGGCCTGACCGGAACCACCGTTTCCGGCCAATTCAACATCGGCGGCGCCCCTACTAACTACTTCGACCCGTCGAACGGTTTCGTGCCCAGCGGTTTTCAGAACGATGCGGGTCCGACTGTGGTGATCAACGGCAGTCCGACGTTTGGTTTCAACGACTCCTTTAACTTTGATCAGGCAAATTTCACTGACACTACGCTTACGATTTCCGATCTAGACCAGCCCTCAGCGGGCGCGCTGAACTGGGAAATGGTCTTCACTGACAGCGCCCTTGCCGGTGCTAGTGTTTCCAACGTCTCGGACACCTTCGACAATGGCGGCTTGACCTTCAACCTCGTAGGCGACAATCTGACCGTCACGTGGGTCGGTGACACCCTTCGCAGCGACTTCGACTTTAGCGCGACTTACGATATTACGACGGCTCCCGAGCCTTCTAGCCTCGGCCTGCTGGAAATCGGCCTACTGGGCCTGATAGGAACAACGTCACTCAAAAAGCGGCTAGCTTAACTAACCTATAGACTCGAACCTGTCTGATTGCATTGCGGATGCCTCCGAATATTGCTCTTGTATGGATTGGTTCTGCTTGATTCCATAACAATGCTGGCTCCTCGGACCGAGTAGGCCGTGGTTGTTCGACTACCAAGGTTCGGGAGAAAGGAGCCAGACAGTATGTCCAGGAGAAGGCTGATGTGTTCAGTGGGAGGTAGACCCACCAGGGGAAAAGTCAGAGCCCTGTAGCTCGGATCGCATGCGCGGAGGAAACGAAGCGCATGGAGTCGATCGACAAAGCCATCCATGGGATGGTGAGCAAGTCATCGGGCTGTAACGAAAGTGAACGCACAGGTGACCTCGAAAACCTTAAATCCAGGGGCCGAACTCACTGTTTGGGAGTGAAGGCAGCACGGATCGCGGCAGACTGACTGATGCGGCGAGACGCTCTGGCGGGGCGATAGCGACAGCACGATGACAAGGACACGTTAAGCAACTGGAGAAACCCTCCTCGTCCCGTGGAGAAAATCCGCGGCGAAGAAAACCGTATAACTGGTGACACCAGGAAATCGGTGGACGGCGAGAGGGTGGCGGAGGGGCCAGCAGTAGCCGGGAAGCGGGGTAATGCCCGTGGAGCGAAGAGGCCCTGCTGTTGTGTAAGAACTCCAACAAGACGGAAGGCAAGGGTGAATGATAAAAACACCCATTTGTTTGCAAGACCTGAGGAGGAGGATATACGTCAAGGCGAAGGCAGAACCAACTTGGCGCTTTTGGGGACTCTACGTTCACGTCTGCAAGATGGAAACGCTCCAGGAAGCCTACCAGATGGCCAAGAGCAACAAGGGCGCACCTGGGATCGATGGCATCACGTTCGAGGCCATCGAAGAAAGCGGAGTGGAGAATTTTCTGAAACAGATTCAGAACGAACTAGTCCACAACACGTATCGGCCCATGCCGGTGCGGAAGAAGGAGATTCCGAAGGACGGGGGCACCAGGGTCCGCGTTCTTTCGATCCCTGCAATCCGCGACCGCGTGGTTCAGGGTGCGCTTAAACACATCCTGGAGCCGATCTTCGATGCTGATTTTCAATCGGGGTCGTACGGCTATCGACCAAAACGGTCAGCTCATGAAGCGGTAGACCGGGTGGCACAGGCGATTGTCCAAGGGTTAACACGCATCATCGATTTGGATCTCCGAGCCTATTTCGATAACGTGCAGCACTCACTGCTGCTAGAGAAAGTGGCACGGCGGATCCAAGACACCGCGGTGATGAGACTCCTAAAGATGATCCTGAAGTCAACCGGGGTGAAGGGAGTTCCTCAGGGCGGGGTGATTTCGCCAATGCTCAGTAACCTCTATCTCACTGAGGTAGATCGGATGCTGGAAAAGGC
The DNA here is from genome assembly GCA_963790855.1 of uncultured Acidobacteriota bacterium. Taxonomy (GTDB): domain Bacteria; phylum Acidobacteriota; class Terriglobia; order Acidiferrales; family UBA7541; genus Palsa-295. The sequence goes on along the minus strand of CAWBPZ010000006.1, from coordinate 646,345 downwards.
GATGGCAACCACGCGAAGAGGAAAATACCCCAATGTTCAATACGCGCGATTTGCGGATGACCTGGTGGTATTGATTGACTCCCATCCGAGGCATGAGTGGCTCATGGGGGCGGTGGAGAAACGACTGCGAGAGGAAATTACGAAACTCAGAGTGGAAATCAATGAGGAGAAAAGTCGGAAGGTTGACCTATCCAAGGGAGGTAGTTTCGGCTTCCTGGGGTTTGAGTATCGCCGCATTCGCAGTCGTAAGCGAAGGTGGCGGGCTCACTATGTGCCCAAGCTGAAGAAGCGGACGGCGCTCCAGCAGAAGCTCAAGGAAATCTTCCAGCGATACGTCAGCCAACCCGTAGGGCGGGTGATCGAACTCATCAATCCGATTCTGCGGGGTTGGGTTCACTATTTCGCGGTAGGGGACTCGAGCCGGTGTTTTTCCTACATTAAGCTCTGGGTGGAGAAGAAGATTCGACGACATCTGATGCGCGCCAGGAAGCGCACAGGATTCGGCTGGAAGCGGTGGAGTAAGCAATGGCTCTACAACACACTCGGACTGTTTAACGAGTACCGAGTCGTGCGAGCCATCAGCTGAAAGCCACCCAGCACGAATCTGTCCCATAACCCTTGATGCGAAACACACAGGAAAGCCCAGTGCAGGAAATCTGCACGCTGGGTTTGATGAGGCGGGGGCTGGAAACCAGCGTACGATTCGGCTCGTGAGGCACTCCCAGAGGAAACGGGGAGCAACCGATGGGCTAAATCTACGGCGCCTGGCGCCAGTCCTCGACCCTACTGTTGATTATAGGCGTAGATTATCACTCGAGCTTTCAGCAAATTTCTTTTGTGGATCAGGAAACTGGCGAGTGTGGAGATCGGGAATTAAATCACACCGAGGGCGAAGCCGAGCGTTCTACAGCGAGCTAAAGCAGCGATGAGATGTAAGGGTCCGCGACGCCGCATAAATACGGTCGATTTGAAGATTCACTGGGATTTCGACTCACACACGCTTCCGCCATATCTATCTCGTGAGAAGGAATTTACAGAACGCCTACCGTGAAACGATATCCCAGAAAGTACGGTGGGCAGTACTGGATTGAGTAGATCTTCCGAAAGGGTACGAGCCAGTACTTTTTTGTTCTCGCCTAGGCACTAAATCATCCAGCTGCAAAAAGCGTCTGAGTCCGTTTTGCGCGTTTGGTTCCTGAATCGCAATTGAACCTACCGCGAGCTAATCGCCATTCCTATACTGCTGTCTAATTATTTGTGCTGTTGCGGAGGGCGGTGATGAGTCCTATCCGGGTGCTGGTCGCAAATCGGCCCAGGTTGATTCGTGAACTGGTGATGGCCACGATCGCGGATCAACCTGATATCGAGATAGTTGGTGAGATTCAGCAAGAGGCTGAATTGGAGCATGCCGTGGAAGAGACGCGTCCAGACTTTCTGATCGTTGCGCTCGAAAGATCCAACAGTCTGCCGGATATTTGCAAAAACCTTTTGCGCAATCATCCTCAGATGCGAGTGATTGCGATCGCAGCGGACCGCAACAGCTCGATGTTTTACTGGACGTCACTTTGTATCGAGTCGAATCAAATCGAAGCATCCGAAGAAGGCGTACTCAGCGCGATTCGCGGAAAGATGGACATCGTTAATTAAGGGCGCTCGGTCGCGATGCGTCATGCAAAGGGAATGGAGAACGTGAGAGCGATTCGAATTCCGGCAACAAGCGCGACACGACTGTATTGCGTTGCAGGCGCGGTGTTCGCGTTGACCGTCTTGGCGCTGGGATGCGGCTTGGCAACGCTAGCACAAAATCAGCGGCGCGCGCCAACGGTTGGTTCGGACTTGGGACGCGATAATTTGAGCCGGGTGGCGGCGTCCGCGGCCGAGCTAAAGGCGGTTCTGCTTACAGATGTGGGATTGATGGTCGAATTGAAGCGCTGGGTGGCAAAGGACGCCACCGACCACGGACAAATCATCAGCGATTGGGACCTGACAAACGATGCAATCTTTGAGCGTTTGGAGACGGACGTCCAGTTTCGCGCTGTGGCTACGATCATCGTGCAGAAATATGGCTATCTCGTACCTAGGCTTAATCCCGAGTCGGAACTTGGCAAGCAGCAAGAGCTTCTAGTTCAAGAGCGCACGAAATGGCTGGCGCAACACGCAGAAGAGGAACGTGCAGCGGCGCACCAAAGAGTTCTACAAAATAATCTGCAGACTACGAGCGGTTGCGACGCGCAGTTGGACGCGGACTGTGCGAGCGCACAGCCTAATTTACCTAGTGATGATCAAGGATCGCAGGGACGGCAGGGCCCTGCTGTGCAGTCGCCTCAGACATTGGGTCCTCAGCAATCGAGTCCTCCGCACATTCCGAGCGGAGGCGAAAACCCTCTAGGGCGCGGGGTGCTGATGCAGACAAGCGAAGATCCGCTGAACAATTATCCAGCGGACCAGCTCGGCGATCGCTCGGACGGGGTGCAATTGTTCGCTGGAATGGGTTCGAACCAATCCGGATTTGGAGGTGGATCCGGAGCCGGATCTGGATCGGGAAATTCTTTGGCGCAGCTCTTGGCCGGCGGCGATAACCAATCGAGCGGTTCTGACTTCGGCGGAGGATCGCTGACAAGTAGAAATGGCGGAGATATCGGGGCCGGCGGAATGATGGCTGGCGGAATGGGAATGGACTCCGCAAGTGCAGCGCTGGCGATGGCAAGCGTGGGTTCTTCCTCCGGCCGAGACATGAATGGTCCGCCCTCATCGGGCATGTCACCGGTCGTTCCAGTGCAACCGTCGGTGCGAAGGGCTCGGCAAAACGCGCTGATACAACCAGCTGAAATGACGCGGAAGCAGAGCCCGTACGCCGACATTCCGTCGCTTTATGACATGTACCTTCAGGCAGTGCCTCGGCCTACAACGCCGCGGAGATTTGGTTCCGAGGTTTTCGACAACGGAACGCGCGATCCGCAGTTGATTCCGATGGATCTTCCGGTAGGTCCTGATTATGTGGTGGGACCGGGTGATGGACTTTCGGTTGATCTGTGGGGCGGCGTCTCACAACGATTTTTCCGCACGGTGGATCGGGAAGGGCGGATCAGCCTGCCGGAAGCGGGGCCCGTTCTGGTGAGCGGCAGAAATTTGGCGGATGTGCAACAAGACTTGCAACGGATATTGCGAACCGAGTTTCGCGATGTGTCTGCCGAGGTTTCGCTGGCCAGGCTGCGAACGATTCGTATCTATGAGGTCGGTGATGTGGCGAACCCCGGCGCGTACGACATCAGTTCGCTCTCGACGCCATTGAACGCGCTTTTCGCCGCGGGTGGGCCGACGTTGAAAGGGTCGCTGCGCATCGTGAAGCACTATCGTGGCAAGCAGCTAGTGGAGGAGGTGGATCTTTACGATCTGCTGCTGCATGGCGTGAAAAGCGACATGGCGCGGTTGGATAATGGCGATACGGTGCTGGTGCCGCCGGTAGGTCCGCAAGTAACGGTGGAAGGAATGGTGCGACGGCCCGCGATTTACGAATTGAAGGACGAAAAAAATCTGGCCGCGGTGCTGGAACTGTCTGGTGGGCTGCTACCGACGGCTGCGTTGCGGCACATCGAAGTGCAACGGCTGGTGGCGCACGAGAAGCAGACCATGCTGAGCCTGGATATTCCCGAGGCCGGCGATGCCGCAGAAGTGACGAAGAAACTGGAGTCGTTTGAAATTAAAGACGGCGACCGGATCCGGATTTTTCCGATCGCGTCTTACAACCAGGACGCGATTTATCTGGATGGCCACGTGATTCGTCCCGGACGCTACTCGTATCGCGAGAATATGCGCGTGACGGATGTGATCGCGTCCTACAAGGACCTGCTTCCCGAGCCTGCCACGAACTATGCGGAAATTATTCGTCTGAATCCTCCTGACTTCCATCCGACAGTTGAGAGTTTTGATCTGGCGGACTCACTTGCCAATCCCGCGCAGGCGCCGCTGCTACATCCGATGGATACGGTACGCATCTATAGCCGATTTGATTTTGAGAATCCTCCAATCGTCTCGGTGTGGGGAGATGTGCGAGCGCCGGGAACTTACCGGACGTCGGGTCAAATACGCTTAGGAGATGCGGTGCATCTGGCGGGCGGACTGGCGCCTGACGCGCAGAAAGAAGACGCGCAGGTGTTCCGATATTTGCCGGACGGTAAATTCAAAATCTTCAGCGTGAATCTGAGCCAGGCGCTTGCCGGAGATCCGACAGAGAACATTGTGCTGCAGCCGCGCGATCGTTTGTTGATTCACCGTAATCCGGACTCGGTGGATCCGGCGACGGTGTATGTGCAAGGCGAAGTAGCGCGCCCGGGACGCTACCCGCTGACCACGAACATGACCGTCGCAGATCTGATCCAAGTGGGCGGCGGGCTAAAGCCGGGCGCGGATACGACCATGGCGGACCTGACACATTTTCAGTATGCCAATCAATCCGGGCTGACGGCGCAGCACGAATCAATCTCGATTTCCAGCGCACTTTCCAAGGGATCGCCAGAAGCGACGATTCCTATTCATAACGGAGACGTGCTTACTGTGCGTCAGCTGCCCGGCTGGAATGACTTGGGGGCCTCGATCGGCGTGAAAGGCGAAGTGAGAAACCCGGGAACATACGGAATTCGTCCCGGTGAAAAGCTGAGTTCGATTCTGGAGCGGGCCGGAGGTTTCCAGCCTGACGCTTACGCCTATGGCGCGGTGCTGCGGCGCGTGCAGGTGCGCGAACTCGAGGCCAAGGATCAGAACCAGATGATTCTGCGCGTGAAAGATGAGCAGTCCAATCTGCAACTGCTGCCGGAAACCGATCCGGATAAGAAAAGAGCGAAAGACCTGGCGTTGCAGCAGTGGCAGACCGCGCTGGAACAATTGAGTTCGAATCCGCCCACGGGCCGGGTGGCCATACGGATCTCGGGAGACATCCATCAATGGCAAAACACGACTGCGGATGTGGAGGTGAGAGCGGGAGATTCGATCGAGATTCCGAAAAAGCCGAGCTACGTAATGGTCACCGGCCAGGTCTATAACCCGACGGCTGTTTCGTATCGTCCGGGAAAGAGTGCGAACTGGTATCTGGGCCAATCCGGCGGGCCCACGCAACTAGCGAACAAGAAAGCAATTTTTGTGATTCGCGCCGATGGCTCGGTGCTGAGTTCGAGCCAAGGACTGTGGGGCGGGGATTCTCTGAGTGCGGAGTTGCGACCAGGCGACACGGTAGTCGTTCCCGAGAAGGCCATCGGCGGAGGGGTGCAGTGGCAGACGGTGTTCCTGGCGGCACAGGTGGCGTCGTCGATTGCATCCACGGCGTTTATCGCCGCGCACTACTAGATCGAGTGATCCAGGAATGACGCGAGGGTGGAGCAGATACGTGATGAGTTCCTTCTTACTGATCGCACCGACGGCTGGCACGATTTGTTTCGCGCAGTCTGCGCCGCAGGAATCCGCTGCGGACAAACAGGCGCAGGCGGCTGGCGCGCAGACTGTCCCAGTAGCCAAGCCGCTAGAGAGCTCCGCCGATTCGCAGACGGATACGACGGACGGTGCTTCAGGCGGTACGACAGCTGATGCGCCCAACGTCGCGCCGGGGGTCACGGCGAACACGGTTCGCACGGCGCCGGTTTCCTCGTCAGATTTTACGAACTTCACGGCGCACTCCACACAGGACTTCTCGGCGGATTTCACGCAGGATTACGACACATCGATCGGGCCGCATCTCTTCCCTCGATTTGTGAAAGACCAGGCAAAGATATGGACGGCGCCGGCGCACCTGCGGTTGGTGGACGTTGATTGGCTGTTGCCGCTGGGCATCGCGACCGGTGTATCGCTGGCGACGGACACAGAAGTCAGTAAACATCTGTCGAATTCCCCGAGCCGGTTGCACAACGCCAATGAGTTCTCGAACTATGGAATCGGCTCGATGGCCGCGGTCGCCGGGGGATTCTATTTGTGGGGTCACTTTACGCACAACGATCACAGACGCGAGACAGGTTTTCTTGCCATCGAAGCGGCCGTGAACGCCACGGCAGCCTCCTATGCGCTCAAGTACGCCTTTGGCAGGGAACGTCCGCTGCAGGACAACTACCAGGGGAAATTCTGGAAAAGCGACGATTCGTTTCCCTCTGAGCACGCCGCGGCGGCATGGGCGATTGCCAGCGTGATCGCGCACGAATATCCCAGCCCGTACGTGAGTCTTCTGAGTTACGGCATGGCGGCGGCGATAGGGGCCGCGCGCATAAATGCCAAAGAGCATTTTCCGACGGACGTGCTGATCGGAAGCACGATCGGATGGTTTGTGGGTCAAGAAGTGTATCGCCATCATCACGACCCGGAAGTCGGCGGAGGAGACTGGCAAACCTACGCCGAATCGAGCGACGCGAGCCCTGGCAGACGAGTTGCGCCCACGGGATCGCCTTATGTGGAACTCGATAGCTGGATTTATCCGGCGATCGAACGGCTCGCGGCGCTGGGCTACGTTCGTGAGGCATTCCTGGGGCAGCGGCCTTGGACGCGTGTTGAATGCGCGCATTTGGTGGACGAGGCCAGCGACCGCATCGCATTTGCGGGCGAAGGGAACTCGGGAGAAGCGGCGAAACTCTATTACGCGCTGGAAGCGGAATTCGCAAGTGATCTGGAAACGGCGGCCGGCGATGGCCCCGGAGGCGAAGCAATAGCGCGACTGGAATCGCTTTACAGCGTTACCACGAGTATTAGTGGGCTGCCTCTGAACGACAGCTATCATTTTGGGCAGACGATTATTAACAACTTTGGCCGGCCTTACCAGGAGGGCATCAACACGTATGACGGATTCTCCGGGTACGCTACTGCCGGGATTTTCACACTTTATGTGCGCGGCGAATACCAGTATGCCCCTTCCGCCCCCGGTTTCTCCCAGTCCATCGAGAACCTGATCGGCCAGTTGGATTTGAACCCTCCCCGGACAGCCGCTCCGATTCCCACGACCAATCAATTTCGCCTGTTGGATACCTACCTCGCGGCGAAGATCGGCGATTGGAGTTTGGCGTTTGGCAAACAAAGTCTGTGGTGGGGCCCGGGAGCGGGCAGCGTTCTGATTTTCAGCGACAATGCTGAGCCAATTTATATGTTTCGCGCCAGCCGGATCAAACCTTTTGTCCTGCCCTGGATTTTTCACTGGCTGGGGCCGATAAAAACAGATTTCTTCGTGGGCAAGCTTTCAGGGAACGATTATCCACCGCGTCCGCTGGTTCATGGCGAGGTAATCAGCCTGAAACCGACGCCGAATCTGGAGCTGGGATTTTCCAGGACTGCCGAATTCGGCGGAGTGGGGCGCGCGATCACGCCTGCGGCTGTGTGGAACAGCTACACGGACTACTTCCATTCGTCAGTGCTGTATGGGCCCAACGAGAGTCCCGGAAAACGTTACGGCGGATTTTATTTTAGTTACCGGCTGCCATTTGTGCGCGATTGGCTGTCCATTTATTCCGATTCGATTTCCGATGACGATCCTTCGCCGCTCGCTGCTCCGCGCCGCGCGGGGATTGATACCGGAATTTATTTGACGCACTTCCCGAAGATAGCAAAGCTGGATCTGCGGGTGGAGAGCACCAACACAAACAGCGTCTCCTCGAGTCGCAACGGACAGTACATCTACTACGATGCTTTCTACCGCGATATGTACACCAACAAAGGCAATCTGCTCGGCAGCTGGATTGGAAGAGAGGGCACGGGCATACAGGCGTGGAGCAACTATTGGTTCAACCCGAAGAGCTCGCTCCAATTCGGTTACCGGCATGCCACGGTCGCGCCGGACTTCATTCCGGGAGGAGAGAGTGTCAACGACGAGTGGATCAAAGCAAATCTCTGGATGCGAGGAGTTTTAAACGTTTCGGCCTCTGTCCAACACGAGACTTGGCTGGCTCCCGTGCTGGCGCCCACGCGGCAGACCAATTGGACATCGTCGGTTGGGATCAGCTTTCAGCCGCACGATTTGAGTGTGCCGCTGCACCTGGGTGAGCACTAGAACGATGCCGTTGCAGTAAATGGAGTGTTATCTCCATGAATGCAAGTGAAATCAGGAGAGCGTGGAACTAATGCAAACGCCGTCCAAACCGAATGCGCTGCTGGTAGAGGAGCCGGAGACTCACGCGACGTTCGCTCCGGCTTGGAACGAGAACGCGACCCGCGAGCGAATCCTACCAAGCCTGCGTCTGTTGTGGGGCATGCGGCGGTTTCTCGGGCGTTGCGCTCTGATTGGATTGATCGTCGCGACGCTCACCGCGTTTCTGATTCCCAGCGAATACGAGTCGACCGCGCGCCTGATGCCTCCTGATTCGCAACAAGGCGGCGGATTGGCGCTTATGGCGATGCTCAGCGGCGGCCAGAATGGTGGCTCAAGCGGGCTAGGCTCTCTGGCAACCGATCTTCTAGGAGCGAAGACGACCGGGGCGGTGTTCATTGCCGTGATGCGCAGTCGCACGGCGGAGGATCACATTATCCAGCAATTCGATTTGAGGAGAGTTTATTGGACGCGACTGGAGCAATCGGCAAGAAAACGCCTGGAAAAAAACACAACGATCAGTGAGGACCGCAAAAGCGGAGTGATTACCGTCAGCACGCTCGACCATGACCCAAAGCGCGCGGCGGCCATCACCGGCGAGTATATCGAGGAACTGAATACCCTTGTCGCCCAGCTCAATACGTCGGCCGCGCATCGCGAGCGCGTGTTCCTGGAAGGGCGCCTCGACAAAATTAAGGTGGACCTGGAAGCGGCGGAAAAAGACTTCAGCCAGTTTGCGAGCAAGAACGCGACGATTGACCTCTCCGCTCAGGGCAAGGCGATGCTGGAAGGCGCCGCATCGTTGCAAGGCCAGCTGATTGCCGCAGAGTCGCAACTTGAAGGGTTAAGGCAGCTTTATGCGGACAACAACGTTCGGGTGCGCTCGACCCGAGCCCGCATCGCCGAGCTGCGCGCTGAGCTGCAGAAGATCGGCGGGACCTCCGTCGGAGCTGCGCCCCCCAGCGACCAGAGCACAGCAGACAACGCGTATCCGACTTTGCGTCAATTGCCGATTTTGGGAGTCCCGTACGCAGATAAGTTTCGCCAATTGAAGGTAGAGGAGGCTGTTTACGAGACGCTGACGAAACAATTTGAATTGGCAAAAGTACAGGAAGCAAAGGAAATCCCGTCCGTGAAGGTGCTGGATCAACCCGAGGTGCCGGAGCGTAAGACCTTTCCGCCACGATTGCTAATCATATTAGCGGGAACCGCCTGCGCCGTGCTGCTGGGATCGGCTTGGGTGTTTGGCACAGCGCGTTGGCGCCGGATTGATCCGCAAGATCCCGGGTTGAAATTCGCTCAGGAAGTTTTCGGAACCGTGCGAGCGGGTGTGCCTTGGGTTGCCGCGAACGGTTCGAATGGGAATGCGGGCGCGAATGGACATTCGGGAAGCAACGGCAAGCAAGGCGATGGGCCTCGGAGCAAAGCAGCGTCGGCTTGAGGACTGGAAGTTACGTAAGTAATTGGACAGAATAGGGTTAGGTCACATTTTCCCTGTAAGTGACAGGGCGAAGCTGTGTGCTTGGAAGGTATAGACGATATGCTGCATAACACGGCAGTTTCCTCGCTTCAGACTGAGTTTGGGGCGCTTGTTGATCGAGGACTGCTGGACCTGGACGCCACCCCGCAGTGGTACGCGGTGTGCACGCGCGCAAACCACGAAAAATGCGCGGCGACGCAGCTGGAGCAGCGATCCATCGAGCATTTTCTGCCGTTATATGAATCGGTGCGCAAGTGGAAGGACCGTCGCAAACTACTCGAGTTTCCCCTTTTTCCAGGCTACCTATTTGTACGCATTCGGCTGCAAGAGCGGTTGCGCGTGCTGCTAACACCCGGCGTAGTTCGTCTGGTTGGGTTCGACAATCGGCCGGCAGCGCTTCCTGACGCGGAAATCGAGGCGCTGCGAAGTGTGCTGGTGCAAGGAGTTCACTCCGAGCCACATCCCTACCTGAGCGTTGGACGGAAAGTACGGATCAAGCGCGGAGCATTGGCAGGGATGGAGGGCGTGCTGATACGCAAGAAAGGCCGGGTACGTCTGGTGCTGTCAATTGACCTGATTCGGCGATCCGCGATGATCGAAGTGGATTCCGCCGACGTTGGGGCGATCTGAATTGTGGATGGCCAAGGGTGCGAGAGGCACCGGGCATCGCGTCGCGCCGCGGATATTTTCAGACGCGAGCGGCCGGTGAACCGGGCTTACGAAATGTTCCCAGAATATTGACGCGGAACTGACTGAAGAGCTCGCTGCTATTCACGAGCCGTTCGTAGGCCATCATCGGATAAAAGAGCAGGGGATGCGCGGCACCGTAGCTCGGCTCGGCTTCGACCATTTTGAGTTCTTGCGGCAACAGGCCGGAGCTACGGGCCAAGCGACGCAACCTGGTTCTGGTGTTCGCGCGATACACGGTCGGCCACGGGTCGTGCGCGTCGGCATCGAGCGCGCGCAATTTATTCGCCAGGCGCAGATGGATCGAGTGTGGCAGCAGGCTCGCCGTTATCGTGACGTAGTGCCAGCGATTCGGAGTCCGAAAACAGTAGGTGGCTCCGGGATTCAGAACGCGAAAAACCTCCTGAAAGTGAGCTGCAGGCTCTGCGACGTGTTCCAGGACGTAATTTGACACGCAGAGATCGAACGTTTCGCCGGGAAACGGTATCTGAATTCCGTCATACACGCGGGCTTCGGCGAGATTGGGATTCGCGAGCACTTCGGCGGATACGTCCAATCCAGTGACGGGGCCCAGGCCAGCCAGGAATGCCGTCGTGGGATTTGCCGGACCTGCACCGATTTCCAGAATACGCCCGCTCCTTGCTAGGTGCGACCTGCAGAGTTGGTGAAACAGTTCGGTTCCTCCTGCATAGGCGGCCCTTGAATAGTAGTAGCGATCAAAAAGAGCTTGAGTGCGCATGGAAATGCCATTCTAGCACTGCAAATCGGCCGAAGATTTACGCCGGTAGATTTTCGGCCGCGTCGTAGTCCCTCCGGTTTGGCGGCGAGCAATCAATGTGTGGAATAGCGGGCAAAGTTGACTTCAGCGGCGCGGTTGTGCCGGAATCCGTGATTTTGCGGATGTGCGCGCCCGTTGTGCACCGCGGCCCTGACGCGGGCGGGACACATTCGGCTCCCTATGTCGGATTGGGGGAGCGGCGGCTTTCGATTATCGATCTGGCAGAGCGGTCAAACCCGCCGCTGACGAATGAGGATGCGACGATTTGGATCGTATTCAACGGCGAGATCTACAATTTTCGTGAATTGCGAGCCATGCTCATGACAGAAGGCCACCGGTTTCGCACACAAGGTGACACCGAAGTAATTCTGCATCTTTACGAGAAGTATGGAGTGCAATGCGTCGAGCACCTGCGGGGAATGTTCGCCTTTGGAATTTGGGATTCCAAGAAACGGTTGTTTTTTGGAGCACGCGACAGGCTTGGGAAGAAGCCATTTGTTTACCGCAAGACGCCACATGCGTTTGTATTTGGTTCTTCGATTAATGTTGTGCGGGCGGATCCGGACAGTAGCTCGTCGCCGAACTTTGACGCGATTGATAGCTATTTGACGCACCAGTATGTACCGAGTCCGTTGACCGCCTTTTCGGGAATCTGCAAGCTGCCGCCAGCGCACTATCTGTTGTGCGACACAAATGGCAATCTTGCGATTCAGCGTTACTGGTCGCTCCGCAGTGAGCCACAGACCACAGCGAGCGAGCAGGAAATCGAGACGGAGCTGGTGCGATTGCTGCGGGAGTCGGTTCGGCTGCGTTTGAACTCGGATGTGCCACTGGGAGTTTTCCTGAGCGGCGGCGTTGACTCTGGAACGGTTGCAGCGCTCATGGCAACCGAAAGCTCCGAACCTGTGAAGGCTTTCTCGATCGCTTTTGAGGAGCAGGATTTCGATGAGCTGCCGTGCGCACGCCTGGTGGCTGCAAGGTATGGGTTGGAGCACCACGAAATCGTGGTGAAGCCATCGGCGGTTGATATTCTTCCGCTGCTCGTGCAGCACTACAACGAGCCCTTTGCGGATGCTTCAGCGATACCGACCTATTACGTTTCTCGAGCGGCGCGCGCGCACATCACGGTTGCGCTGAGCGGCGACGGCGGAGACGAGAATTTCCTGGGCTACGATCATTACCGTGATACCGAGCGCTGGCACAAGGCCGACTTCATTCCGTATCCAATCCGGCGCCGGGTTGCCCGGGTGATGCGCAGTGGCCTGGAGCGCTTTCCCTACGGCAACTTGGAAGCAAGAATGGTGCGTGGGTGGCGCATGTTTGGGTCTTTGCTTCCGGATCGCTACGCATTGCAAACCTCGATCCTCAAGGACGAAGAAAAACGCGCTGTTTATTCGCCGTACTTCCGCTCGCTGCTGAACGGGCATAGCGGAGCTGCGCACCGGACGGATCAGCCCTGGGATGAATCCATGGATGACTGGGACTGGATGGCGCGGCACGACCAGAATTATTACTTGCCCGACTGTCTGATGGTGAAGACCGACGTTGCCTCGATGGCGAATAGCCTGGAGGTGCGCAGCCCCTTCTTGGATCATCATCTGGTGGAATTTGCCGCTACGATTCCGAGCTCTCTGAAGCGGGATCGCCAAGGCGGCAAGGCTATCTTGAGGCGAGCAGTTCAAACGCTGCTACCGCAGGAAGTGCTGCGCAAGGCAAAAACGGGATTCGGTGTGCCGTTGGCAAAATGGTTTCGCACCGACCTGCGCGAAACTCTGCGGGGCACGCTGTTGGATGATAAGTCGGTAAAGCGCGGACTATTCAAGCACCGGTTTCTGAAACGAATGGTCGATGAACATATGGACGGGCAAAAGGATTGGAGCAGCAGGCTGTGGGAATTGCTATTTCTCGAGACGTGGTTCCGCGAATATGTTGACTGAGTCTGTGGGACCATCCGCGTTTCGATCGAGCCTGCATTCGAGTTTTCAGATGGGTGCCGCGTTGCATTCGATCGCCGCCATTTTCAACCAAGGCAGCATGTTTGTGGGCAACCGGGTCGGGGCGAACCGCCGAGCGCTTCAGAACTCGAGATCTCGGGTTGCGGGGACTGAATAGATGGGCGCGTGGGCGATTGAAATCGAAAGACGAGAGCGCTTCAGGTTCGGGCACAATTGGCAGAAGTTCCTCGAGACTCTCGATGATTCACGGATTACCGCTTCGCAGGAGGCTCTTTGCGAGATGCTGGAAGTAAACAGCCTAGAGGGAATGACCTTCCTGGATGTCGGGTCCGGAAGTGGACTTTCCTCTCTTGCGGCCATGCGGCTGGGGGCAAAACGCGTCTGTTCTTTTGATTTTGACCCGGAGAGCGTCGCTTGCACCCGAGAATTGCGGCGGCGGCATTTTCCGAATGCAGCGAACTGGGTTGTAGAAGAAGGCAGTGTGCTCGATGAGAGTTTTCTGAGAGGGCTCGGTAGGTTCGACATTGTATATTCCTGGGGCGTTCTGCATCACACCGGCGAGATGTGGCGCGCGCTCGACAATGTTTTGCTACTGGCTGGGGTTGGCAGCAAGGTTTTCATCGCAATCTACAACGACGAGGGGGCGATTTCTCGGGGATGGAGGTGGGTGAAGAGATCGTACAACCGCGGAATCGTTCCGCGGTCCATCCTATCGTTTGCATTTTTTTCTTGGCTGTTCTTGCGGGGCGCGCTGGTCGATCTGCTGGTGAGGCGAACCAACCCATTCGCGCGGTACACAGAGCACCGCTCTCCGAGGGGTATGTCGTTTGCTCGTGACGTCGTCGATTGGCTGGGGGGTTACCCCTACGAAGTAGCGACGCCCGCCGCCGTTTTCGAACATTTAAGAAACAGGGGCTTCGTACTTACAAAGATGAAGACTCTCGCGCGCGGCCACGGCAACAATGAATTTGTGTTCCAAAGATGCGCGGAGTAGCTCGAACGATCCCTGAGGCAAATGATGAATGAACGCATTTGCGTAAAAGAGAATGCACGAGCCGACGGTTGGCGGTGTGGCTCGGGGAGAAGCAGTGCCGTCGACACTTCGCTAGATTCGGTCGTCCGGGAGACGCCTGTTGCGGGACTACGATCTCGTTTTCAGACTGGCGTTGTGTTCAATTTAATCGGAGCCGTTTTTAATCAGGGCAGCACGCTCGCTTTTAATATCATCGCTGCCAATCTACTGGGGCGGCAGACCTTCGGCGAATATGCGATGGTGCAAAGTACGGTGGTCTCATTGGCGCTGATTGCGCAATTTGCAATTCCCTATACCACGACGAAGTACGTTGCAGAGTTTCGCGCGAACGATCCGGAGCGAGCCGGTCGCATCCTGGGAATGATGTCGGTTTTGTCCATGCGAGTGGCGGGAGTGGTCAGTGTGGCTTTCCTTGTTCTTTCTCCCTGGATTGCGAGGTCCGTTCTTCGAACCCCTTCACTGGTTGCGGCGCTGGCAATTGCATCGGCGGTTCTGCTGATTACCACGTTGAATGGTTTCCTGACGGGGGCGTTGTCGGGGCTCGAGAGCTATCGCGCGCTCGCGAAAGCGTTTGCCTGGAGCGGGGTTTGCTACCTTATCGTTTGTAGCGCACTGGCTCGGCTGGGAGGCTTGAATGGAGCGATTGTCGGCCTAGCGCTCAGCGGCATGATCCAGTTCATCGTGTTGGCCGCAGCGCTACGACGGGAATGCTGGTTACAGGGGATAAAAACCCGGCAGGAAGGTCTTGCGCGGGAACGAAACGTCATTCTGAAATTCACTTTGCCTGCGGGTCTAATCGGCTTTACTTCAGGGCCGGCGCTGTGGCTGCCAAGCGCATTCCTCATCCGCCAACCAAACGGTTATTCGCAGATGGCCATCTACAGCGCGTCTTTTAGCTTGATGGCGATCGTGTTGTTTCTGCCGGGAATCGCCAATACCGTCGGAACGTCCATCATCAATTACCACAAGGGAGCCGACAACCGGCAGGAATTTAGGCGAGCATTCTGGGCCAATCTTGCTCTGACCGCGGCGACGATCGTTTGCGGCGCGGGGCTGTTTGCACTTCTCGGCCCCCAGCTGTTGCGCCTCTTCGGAAAAAGTTTCAAAGACGGTTACTCGGTTTTGCTCATCCTGCTCCTCTCGACTGTGCCGCAAGGGCTGGCATTGGCCATGACTCAGATCGTGCAGACCCACAGCAAGCTCTGGCGGTTTTTCCTGGCTGTCGCACTGCCGCGGGATCTGTTGATCCTTTTCTTCGCATACTGGCTTATCCCGGCATACGGGGCGCGGGGACTCGCCGTTGCCTACGCGACGGGATGGACGGCCGGGTTGTTACTGGTCGCCATCATCGTGTTTCGGCTCGGTATTGACTCCGCTCCCCGCAACGAACGGTTCGTTCGAGACATGTCCTATTAACATTTCTGTCGAGAAAATCGTGTCAGCCAACGAACTGGTATCAATCGATTACTGGCGAAGCACTCATTCGCAGCCGCGCTGGCGGCTGCCCTCCAAACTAAACGTCAGTGCACGGGATCTATTGCGGATTGTGGGAAGCCATATAAAGCCGCGAATGCGAGTATTGGAAATCGGTTGTGCACCCGCTAAACATCTTGCCTATTTCGCCAAGGTTCGAGGCGCGAATGTGTGCGGGCTGGACTATTCCGAACCGGGGATCAAGCTTTCGCGAGAACTCTTTTCAAAGCTCAACCTGCCGGGCGAATTCCGGTGTGAGGACATTTTCACCACGACCCTTCCCGAGGCCTCTTTTGACCTCGTGTATAGCCTGGGGGTGATCGAACATTTCGAGGACGCCCGAAGCATTGTCGAAAAGCATCTGTACTTAACGAAACCAGGCGGGCGTGTCGTGATCAGCGTTCCGAACTTTGGGGGCGTCTATGGCCGGCTGGAGCGCTATTTTTGTCCGGAACTCTTGCATATCCACAATCTTAAGATCATGAGTTGCCCGGCTCTCGTGCAGCTGGCGCCGGAACATACGGCTTGTGAACCGCTTGCGCAACGGAGCGGACGAATCTCTCCTTGGATCATCAATTTTGAAAAAAAATGGCCGGCGGCCCTGGCGAAGTTCACTTCACTCGCGCTGAATACTCTGGGCTTGATTCAGCCGTTCGACATTGGGCCGCTCTGTCCACTTCTGGTCTTGACGATGAAAAAACGCACGCCGTCACAGACTCCGTGTCTTCGATCTGCCAGTTCCTAGTCACTGGTAGCTGTGGCTGGTCTGGCGTTGCTGTCCTGCGGTTCGCGGCTCGTCCCCAAGAACCTACATGAAACGCGTCGGGCAAAGGATTCTTCTTACCGGTGGAGCGGGCTTTATCGGCTCCCATCTGGCCGAGGCATTGCTACGCGCGGGCCAGCAAATCACGATTGTGGATAATCTCAGCGATTTCTATCCTCCCAGCTGGAAGGTGGCAAATCTGGACGAAATCAGGGAGAGCGGTGATTTTGAGTTTATCGAGGCAGACATCTGCGATTCCGTTTCTCTTCGTCAGGCATTTGTAGCGGTAGATCCGGAAATCGTCATTCACCTGGCCGCCTGCGCCGGCGTGCGTCCTTCGATTGAGCAACCCGTGCTGTGCGAGCGGACCAATATCCAAGGCACGCTGAACCTACTCGAGCTGAGCCGTGAATTTAAATTGCCAAAATTTATCTTTGCGTCATCAAGCTCGGTGTACGGAGCCGCTAGCCGGGCTCCGTTTTGCGAGCAGCAGCTGGAATTACGCCCGATTTCCCCTTATGCGGCGACGAAATTGACTGGCGAAATGCTGGCTTTCACCTATTCCCATCTGTTCAATATCGCAAGCATCTGTCTCCGTTTCTTTACGGTGTACGGGCCTCGGCAGCGCCCAGACCTAGCCATACACAAATTTACGGCTCTCATCGACGTCGGGAAACCCATTCCCGTTTTTGGCGATGGCAATTCTGGACGAGATTACACCTACGTCGATGACATCGTGGCTGGGATCGTTGCCGCTGTCGAGTACGAACCCGCGCTGACCGACGGTGCGCGCTTCGACGTGCTGAACTTGGGCAACTCGCAGCCGGTGAAGTTGAACGAACTCGTGGACCTGTTGGGGACAATCATGGGTCGCAAAGCGATCCGCGATCCGCAACCTGCGCAACCCGGAGATGTCCCGCTCACTTGGGCAGACATATCGAAAGCCGCACGCCTGATCGGCTACCAACCGCGCACGCCGCTAAGCGAAGGCCTGAGGAAGTTTGTTTCCTGGTACAGAAGCACGCGTGCGGTTCGTCGAATGGCTGTTGGCCAAGGCAAATGAGCAACCACGAACAGCGCCGATCGATGCAAGGGAGTGCGCCGGCAACTCAGTATTGGGCGCGAACTTCAGGCCGACGAGAATGGCCCACACAATCAGCGTGATCGAAAGAAACGTCGCAGGAACGACCGAACGCTCGAAGAAAGGCATCTTTGCGATCGTCGTGATCGCTCTCCTGTCTTATTTTCCAGCGATCCTTTCTTTTTTGCGGATTTTCTACATCCTGATATTCCTGGCCTTTTGTGTTTTCTTATACACGCTCCGATTCGGATCCAAAGCAAAGCGAGAAGCATCACGGAGCTCTCGATATATCTTGGCGTTCTTTGCCTATCTTGCCCTTACGGCGATTTGGGCGCAGTTTCCAGAGCGTACGCTGACTGCCGTTGCCATCGATTTGATTTATCTTCTGGTCTGGGGACTTTTTTTCGCACTGGAGCTCACTTACAGAGAGGAAGAAATTGCTCGCCTCTTTGCCTGGGTTCCCTGGGTCGTCGCAGCGACTTTCGTTTATCTGTTGGCAAGATTTGGAGCTTTAAGGCCGTTCGACGAAGATTCGACCGCGGAGATAGGGGCGACCGCGAACATTTGCGGACAGTGGCTAGTAATGTCTTTGCCTTTTATCTATTGGTTGATAAGACGTGGAGACAAACGCAGGTATGTAGAGCTGTGTTTGACTCTGTTTCTGATTGCTGTCGCCCAATCGCGGACAGCGTACGTGCTGGTCGTCTTCCTGGTTGTTGCGGAGGCTTATGTAGCCGGTAAGAACTTCCGCCAGTTCATCCGGGAAGGTGTCAAGTTCGCAGTTATTCTGGTGCTGTTGGTAACGTCGGCGTGGGTTTTGCCGGCCACACGTCCCTTGGTCGCCGATGGGTTACAACGGGTCGCCCTCACACACAGCGACGATGATACGGACTATGACATCGAGAGACGAGCCATGCTGCTGGTGGGATGGGAAGCGTTTACAGAGAGGCCGTGGTTGGGGATCGGCTACCACAACTTGGGCGAACGAATTGGTGAAGTTTTTTCCCGAGAGATTGAATCCCATAATATTCTTCTCACCCTGATCGCCGAGTGTGGATGGCCAGCATTGATTCTCTTCTGTTTGCTGATCGGGGAGTTCTTCAGAAGAACCGGTTGGGCGAAAGCACGTCGGCCAATTGAATCCCGGGGATTTTATTCCGCGTGCCAGATCAGCTTGATTGCCGGGCTGATTACCGGAATGACCTTCCCTCTTTTAGAGCTTCCGCTTTTCTACGTGGTTTTGGGTTTAGGCTATGCTTCCGCTTTTCACAGAACAGAGCCCGCCCAAGTACCGAGCTCGCCTGCTCGATTGAATGCCGCATGACAGTTTAGATGCGCGACCCGGATAAGCTCCTCAAATCGAAGAGTTGCATTCGACGATCCACCGAAATCAATGGCCACAGAGAGATTACGGATTCTGCATTGCATTCCAGGTTTGGACGGTGGCGGCGCAGAGCGCCAGCTGTCCTATCTAGCCAGAGCGCTTGGAAGAAAAGGAGTGGACGTCCATGTGGCTTACCATTTGCGGGGGGCACGGGTCAGCAAGATTCCGGAATCCAGCGTCACGTTTCACGAACTGACGAGCCGTGGCAATCACGATCCCTTTTTGCTTTGGCAACTCCTCAATATTACTCGCAGGCTCAAGCCCGATTTGATCCAAACCTGGCTGCTGCAGATGGATGTCTTGGGAGGGCTAGCGGCGCTGCTGACTCGAACGCCTTATTTGACGACCGAGCGAGTCGTCGCAGCAGCCTATAACGGAATGTGGAAGGTAAAATTGCGCTCCTGGATCGGCGCGCGGGCTGCGTGGGTCGTTGCGAATTCTCAAGGCGGAAGAGAATATTGGTTGGGAACGAAATCTCCCAGCCTCGTAAGAGTTGTCCCCAATGCGGTGCCGGTCGAAGAAATCCACGAGGCCTTGGCGCCCAACCCGGAGACTTGCGGCGCTCTAGAGAACAAAGAAATCCTGCTTTTCGCGGGCCGCTATTGCGCTCAGAAAAACGTGCGGAACCTTTTAGATGCACTCTTTCTGGTCCTTGCGGAAAGATCCGCGGCGATGGCGCTTTTGGTTGGATCAGGCCCCTTGGAAAGCGAGCTCGTCGATCAAGTGAAGCGCCGTCGTATGGAAGACCGGGTGAAAATATTGGGCTATACCCAGCAACTTTGGGGATGGATGAAAAGGGCCAGAGCTTTGGTTTCCGTCAGTCTTTTTGAGGGCAGTCCGAATGTTGTCAGCGAAGCTGCCGCGGCAGGTTGCCCGCTTGTTCTGTCCGATATACCGGAACACCGGGCGCTACTCGGCGATGATTCGGCATACTTTGTGCCTTGCGACGCGCCAGAAGAAATTGCTCGGGGTATTCTCGACCTCTTGCGCAATCCCGAAGAAGCCAACCGTAAGGCGGAATTGGCGTACGCCAGAGTGTCTGGCTTCACGATCGATTCGATCGCGGATCAGTATCTGGAACTTTACAATCTTGCAATCAAGCGGTAACCGCAGAGCTCCGCATGAAACCACCACTCCCTTTTAACGACTTCGGAACGAAGCACCGTGCCGGCCAGCCTAGGAAGAATCGAATGCGCGAGGTCGAGAACGGTTGGATGAAGGCGGCGTTGCTTTCCTATTTTCGCTGCATTTCATGCGACCACGTAGACATGGCTTATGATTCCGACAAGGACGTAGAGGAATTCGTTCGTGAATCTCTGAGGTGCCGGAACTGTTCGGCTGTTTATCCGATCCTTGACGGAATTCCGCGATTTGTGTCCGGCGACAATTATGCGGAATCTTTCGGTTTCCAGTGGAACACGCACGAGAGGACGCAACTGGACAGCTACACCGGAAGACCGATCTCAGCAAAGCGATTGTTCGGTGTAACCGGATGGCCAGCGGAACTATCGGGACAGACAGTGCTGGAAGCTGGCTCCGGCGCAGGCCGATTTACCGAATGCCTGTTGCAGACAGGCGCAACGGTTTTCTCATTCGACTATTCAACCGCGGTAGATGCGAATGCCCGCAACAACGGTTCCTGCGAGCGCCTCTTCCTGTTTCAAGCCGACATGCGGACGATCCCGCTTCGACGCGCTGCGTTTGACAAGGTGATATGCCTGGGAGTGCTTCAGCATACCCCGTCGCCCAAGGCGTGTTTCCGTTGCCTGGCAGAAATGGTTCGTCCGGGAGGGGAACTCGTCGTTGACGTGTACGGGAAAAGTATCGTGGCGCTGCTGCAATGGAAATATGTCCTGCGCCCGATCACTACACGAATCGATCGGCGCAAGTTGTACAAGATCGTTTCGTGGGTCGTGCCGTCGCTGCTGCCGGCGGTGACAAAACTGCGAAGCGTGGCGGGGCGAGCGGGAGCGCGATTGATGCCGATCGTCGAGTACTCACACTTAGGTTTAACGCCTGAAGCAAATGAACAATGGGCCATTCTCGATACGTTCGACATGTACGCCCCCGCTCATGATCATCCGCAAACTCAGCGGACCTTGAAACACTGGTTCCAGGACGCAGGTTTCGTGGATATTTCTGTCCACCCGGGCCCGAACGGCCTGGTGGGCAAAGCTCGCCGGCCCGAATAGGCTCGCGATCGAGGAAAAGGTCCATCTTCCATTATGTGCGGAATTGTCGGCATCGTCGATTTTCACTCGAACGTTGATCAGGGAAGTGTCAGCAGAGCGGCGGCAACGCTGCGCCTGCGAGGACCAGACGATGCGGGAGTGTGGACGAGCGAGAATGTGGGCTTGGGACACCAGCGCTTGTCGATCCTAGACGTATCGCCCGGCGGACACCAGCCGATGGATTCGGCAGACGGGCGATATGTGATTGTCTACAACGGGGAAATTTACAACTTCCGCGAAATCCGTCAAGAGCTTCGTGGGAGCGACACAGGGTGGCGCAGCCAAAGCGACACCGAAGTGATTCTAGAGGCATACGCCCGGTGGGGCCCGCGATGCGTCGAGCATTTCCACGGCATGTTCGCACTTGCCATTTGGGATCGCGAAACCAGGGTGCTGTACGCGGTGCGGGATCGCATGGGCGTCAAGCCCTTCTATTACCACTACTCTTCGGATTGCTTCGCGTTCGGGTCGCGGCCTAGGGCCCTGCTGGCTTTACATCCCGAGTGGTCGAATCCGCTCGACGAGCAGGCGATACGTTTTTACTTCGAAAGCGGGTATGTACCTGCGCCCTATTCGGTGTTTCGTGCGATACGCAAGCTGCCGCCGGCGCATTGGCTTTTGCTGAACGAGTCGGGATTGCAACTGAGTCGCTATTGGGACTATCGCCAAATTGCGACGGAACATTCCTGGGAACAGCGGCGCGAAGAAGACTTGCTCGACGAGCTCGAGGAGATCGTGTCGCGCAGCGTGCGCTCGCGGATGATCAGCGACGTGCCTTTGGGGGCGTTCCTTTCGGGTGGAATCGACAGCTCGATTGTAGTCGCCATGATGGCGAAGGATTCGCCGGAACGGGTCAAGACATTCACGATTGGATTTGAAAACCACGTTTATGACGAGAGCCGGCATGCCGGCGCAGTGGCGCGGCATTTGGGGACGGAGCATTACTGCGAGGAGATGAAGATCGATGACTTGCTGGAGCTTAAGCCGTCGTTCTCTCGCGAGTTCGATGAGCCTTTTTTTGATAGCTCCGCGTTTCCGACAATGGCCGTATCCCGTTTGGCGCGCCGGCATGTCACCGTTTCACTCACGGGCGATGGCGGAGACGAGCTTTTCGGTGGCTATCTGTACTATCAGCTGACTCAGCGGCTCGGCCGTTTCTATCGATTGCCCGCAGCGGTCCGCACTTTATTGGCGGGAGCTATTGCAAGGACGCCAAGCCATCGCCTGAAGCTGCTCGCGGCGGCGATGCGCCAAGAAAATATTACTGGTGCCTTCTGTTTTGCCAGAAGTATCGCCAAGGATTTCGACGCGGTGCTGACGCCTGACCTGTTGCGAAGAACCGTCGGTCTGCAGGAACTGTTTGCGGAAGCTGCGCAGGCGTGTGCCGCTCGGTTGAGCGCGCCTGAGATTGCCATGAGACTCGACGCGTTTTACACGCTTCCTGACGACTATCTGCAAAAGGTGGATGTTGCGAGCATGGCTTTTTCACTCGAGTCCCGCGAGCCATTGCTCGACCAGGACCTGGTTGAATGGGCGATGCGACTTCCTTTGAAATGGAAATTGCGCGGCGGACAGAACAAGTATCTGCTGCGCAAGCTTGCATACCGTTATATTCCCAGAAAAATTGTGGATCGACCCAAAAAGGGATTTGAAGTGCCGATTGCCAATTGGCTGAAGGGTCCGCTGCAGCCATGGGCGCATGCGGAATTAGATAACTCGGAGAGCTTTAAGAACATTCCCCTCCTGCAGGATTCTTTTCGCAAACTCTTCGACCTCCACCAGGCTGGAGGGAGACGCACGCATTCGCTTTTGTGGGCGGGGCTGATCTTCCTGGATTTCGTGAACGGTGCGGCGAGCGCGGACGAAGAACTGGTTTCGAGGGAACTGCAGCATGGGTTCTAAGACGAATGGAGTCATGAACATTGTTGTCAACGCCCTCTCTGCCCGGCAGGGCGGAGGACAAACCTACGTCAGCAACCTGCTGCAATCATTCCCGGAACGATTCACAGCGCAAATCTTCCTCTTGGCGCCGGACTCGCTCGCGCTGCCTTTGCGCACCAAGAACGTCACGAGAATCCATGTGAGCTGGCCGTTGGAGAATCCATTCACACGCGCGATCTGGGAACGGTTCTACCTGGCTAAATTGCTGAAACAGCTCGATGCGGATGTGCTGTTTTGTCCGGGCGGAATTATCGGCGGCTACGTTCCGCAAGGCTGCAAAACCGTGACGATGTTCCGCAATATGATTCCCTTCAGTCTGCGGCAACGGCAGCGGTATGGCTTGGGATACATGCGAGTGCGCAACTGGCTGCTGGAACGTGCGCTGTCTCAGAGCATGGCAAAGGCCGATCGCGTGATCTGCATCTCGGAATTTGCCAGGCGGATGATCGAGCGGAAAGTGAGCGGGCTGCCGGGAAAGACGGTCGTGATTCCGCACGGCATCCATCCCATTTTTCGCGAGAATCATCAGCCGCGGCCGGCTTGGTTGCCCGCGGGCGGCTACATTTTGTACGTGTCCATCCTCGACGTATATAAGGCGCAATTGGAAGTTGTCCGCGCGTTCGCGCTGCTCAAGGCGAGGCGCCCGACTTCTGAAAAGCTGGTTCTCACAGGGCCCGAGCGTTCGCACTATGCGCGTAAGGTTCGCGACGAGATTGTGCGCTTGGGCTTGCAAGGCGACGTCCTGTTGACTGGACCGGTGTCTCACAACGATTTGCCGTCCCTCTATCGCCACGCGGTGATCAACCTGTTCGCGTCAGAGTGCGAAAATTGCCCGAACATCATGCTCGAAGCGCTCGCCTCGGGGCGGCCACTTTTGGCATCGTCTCGCGATCCGATGCCGGAATTTGGAGGCGACGCGGTTATCTATTTCGACCCGGCGTCTCCTGAGGAACTGGCGGAACAACTGGAATCCATCATTGATGACCCGCGCCGCTTGCGTGAGTTATCCGACAAGGCGACCCAGCGTTCGCTGCTCTACGATTGGTCAAAAGCCGCGCAAAGCACCTGGGAATTGATTCAGAGCTGCGCCTAGCAACCTACCGTCGTGAACAAGCGATCCGCTGCAACGTGAAAACGAATTTTCTGCGCGACCGCGAAGCGCAGAGTGGAGCAGGGGAACGACATCCAATGGACATCCTGGTGCTGGGCGGAACGGGAATGCTGGGCCACAAGATGTTTCAGCAGCTTCGCCGTCGCTATCCGGAGACATATTGCACGATTCGCGGATCGGTCCGCGACGCGGGCCTGCAACATATCGAATTGTTTCAGGCGGGAAACGTTTGCGAAGGCATGGACGCATTCGATCAGGCGGCGTTCAAAGAATTCCTGCTCGATCACAGACCAAAGGTAATCGTCAATTGCTTGGGGATCGTGAAACAGCGGCCGCAAGCGCAGGAAGCTGTGCCCAGCATTTTGGTCAACTCACTGTTGCCGCATCAACTGGCGACGAGTTGCAGATCGTGGGGCGGCAGGCTGATCCACATCAGTACGGATTGTGTTTTCAATGGGCGCCGAGGCAACTATCAGGAGACTGATCCTACCGACGCCGAAGACCTATATGGCCGGACCAAAGCCTTGGGCGAATTGCTGCCTGAAAATGCTCTGACGTTGCGCACTTCCATCATTGGAAGGGAACTGCTCCATTCCGAGAGTCTGCTGGAGTGGTTCCTGGCGCAGGGTGGCGCGCGTGTTCGCGGATATACGCGGGCTTGGTATTCGGGCACAACGACCAGCGAACTCTGCGCCGTGGTGGGCGACCTTATTAAGGAGCATCCGCTGCTCACGGGGCTGTATCAGGTCACTGGGCCGACGGTATCGAAGTACGAACTTCTTTCGGTGTTGGGTGAAGCCTATGCGCTGGACGTGGAAATCATCCCCGACAATGAAGTTTTTTGCGATCGCAGCCTGAGCGGAGAAAAATTTCGCGGCGCGACCGGCTATGTCAGCGCGGGATGGCCACATCTTGCGAAACAGCTCGCGGGTGATGAGACGCCATACGGGCAATGGAGGGAACTCAAACATGAAGTGCTTTGACGGCAAGCGCATTCTCATCATCGGTGGAACAGGATCGCTCGGGAAAACACTGGTGCGCCGGTTTCTGACCGGATGCGCCGGTGAGCCCGCGAAGATCATCGTTTTCTCGCGCGATGAGGCCAAGCAGCACTTCATGCGCATGGAATATCAGAACAAGACGGCCGCGACCGACGAAATCATCTATCGCAATTTTCAGCAGAAGCTGGAGTTTCGCATTGGCGATGTCCGCGATTTCCATTCGGTCGCGGCGGTTCTGCGAAACGCCGACATCGTCTTCAACACCGCGGCCTTGAAGCAAGTTCCCACCTGCGAATACTTTCCCTTTGAGGCCGTGCGCACCAACATCGAAGGTCCGGAGAATATTATTCGCGCCATTCACCAGCATAACCTTCCGATTGAAACGGTCGTGGGCATTTCCACGGACAAAGCGTGCAAACCCATCAACGCGATGGGCATGACCAAGGCGATCCAGGAGCGGGTATTCATCCAAGCCAATATTCGCTGCCCGGGGACGCGATTTGTGTGCGTGCGCTACGGCAACGTGCTGGCCTCGCGCGGGTCGGTGATTCCGCTGTTTCTGGATCAAATCCGCAACGGCGGCCCGGTCACGATCACCACGCCGGACATGACGCGCTTTCTGCTGAGCTTGGATGACGCTGTCAACACGATCTTCGCGGCGGTGCGGGGAGGGCTGCCCGGAGAAACCTACATTCCGCAGGTCGCGTCGGCACTTGTACTGGACATCGCCAGGGCCATGATCGGCAAGCGCAACATCGAGTTGCGGATCGTGGGAATACGGCCGGGAGAGAAAGTGCACGAGTCGCTGGTGAGCGCCGAAGAAGCGGATCGCACCGTGGAGCGCGATGGATATTATGTGATCCATCCGATGCTGCCGGAATTGCGCCAGGCGCAAAACGGGTCGCGCTATCTGCACAGAGAGTACATTTCCGCGGACAATGTTATGACGTTGGACGAAACCGCGCGCCTGCTGAGCAGGGAAGGGCTGATGCCCGAAAACGCGCTGGCGATGGCGGCCGAGGTGTTGCGTTGAAAATTATAACGATTCTCGGCACGCGCCCCGAGATCATCCGGCTGAGCCTGATCATCAAGCTGCTGGACGCGCACGCGGACCACCTGCTGGCTCACACCGGGCAAAATTATGACGAACGGCTGAGCGATTTGTTTTTCCAAGAGCTCCAGGTGCGTCGCCCGGACGTCTTTCTGAATGTGAGCGGCGCGACTTTTGGCGCGCAAGCGGGTGAAATTCTGGCGCGGAGTGAGGCGATGTTCCTGGAGCAGCGGCCGGATCGCGTCTTGATATTGGGCGACACGAATAGCGGCTTGGCGGCGATCACCGCGCGACGGCTGGGCATCCCGGTGTACCACATGGAAGCGGGAAATCGTTGCTACGACTTCCGCGTGCCGGAGGAAAGCAACCGCCGCATCATTGACCATGTTAGCTCCGTGCTGATGCCTTATACCAATCGCAGCCGGGACAATCTGCTGCGCGAAGGAATTGCCAGCGAGAATATTTTCGTCACCGGCAATCCGATTCGTGAAGTGATGCAGCATTTCGCGGGAGAGATTGCAGCCAGCGCGGCCCTTACCGATTACCACGTGCAGGAGAAGCTCTTCTTTCTGGTAACGCTGCACCGGGCCGAGAACGTGGACGTGGAAGATCGGCTACGCAGCCTGATTGAGGCGCTGGCCCAGCTGCACGAGCGCTACGGATTTCCCGTGATCTGCTCGCTACATCCCCGCACGCGATCGAAGGTGAAGCAATTCGGAGTGAGGCTGGATCGTGCCGGCTTGCGGTTCGTCGAGCCCATTGGGTTTTTTGATTTCGTGCGATTGGAGCAGAGCGCGTTTTGCGTCTTGACGGACAGCGGAACCGTGCAAGAGGAAACCTGCATTTTAGGCGTGCCGAATGTGACGCTGCGCGACGTGACCGAGAGGCCTGAAACGGTTGAATGCGGATCGAATGTGCTGGCCGGTTGTGATCCGCAGACGATCCTGAATATCGTTCAACTGGTGACGCAACACAGCCGAAAGTGGCAGCCACCTTCAGAGTATTTGCAGCCCGGGGTCGCTAGCGCGGCGGTACGAATCTTGTTGAGCGGCCGCACGGATGCCGGTATTGACGCTCTTGATGCCACCGTATTCCGCGGAAACATTCTGAAGGCCGCCACGCACTGATCCTGACCGTTCAACTTTTGCAAGGGAGTCTCGCTTGCGCATACTCATTTTGGTGGATTGCTATTACCCGAGCACCAAGTCCAGCGCGAAACTGGTGCACGATTTGGCGGTGGAACTGGTGCAGCGCGGAAATCAGGCCGTGGTGTTGACGCCCAGCGAGACGATCGCCGGCAAGACCGAGTCGCGGACCGAAGACGGCGTAACGGTGGAGCGCGTGAAGATGGGGCGCATCAAAGGCGTGCATCGTGTCGTTCGTGCTGCGAAGGAAATGCGTTTGTCTGCGCGCATGTGGCGAAGTGCGAAAGCATTCCTGCGGCAGAATCCCTGCGATCTGATTCTTTTTTACTCGCCCACGATTTTCTTCGGCGCATTGGTCCGCAAACTTAAAGCACTGTGGGATTGTCCAGCCTATCTGATTTTACGAGATATTTTTCCTTACTGGGCTGTGGACGCGGGCGTCCTGAAAAAGGGGCCGATTTTTCACTTCTTCCGCAGCGTGGCGGCCCAGCAGTACCGAATAGCAGACGTGATTGCCGTGCAGTCACCCGCGAATTTGCAGTTCTTCGCCACACAGTTTTCGCGCGAGAGGTTCCGTCTGAAAGTCCTGTTCAATTGGACGGCACTGCAGGAAGCGCCGCGCTTGCGCACGAATTATCGCGCGAGTTTGGGACTGAAAGACAAGTGTGTCTTTCTGTATGGCGGAAATCTCGGCGTGGCGCAGGACATGGACAACATTCTGCGTTTGGCGGCGCGGCTCGCGAATCGCCCGGACATCCGCTTCCTCTGCGTAGGCGAAGGAAGCGAAGTGGGGCGCGTACAAAAGCACATTGAGCTGAACCGCGTGCGCAACGTGCAGCTTCTTCCCGCGATGCCTCAAGGCGAGTACCTCGCCATGGTTTCGGAGTTCGATGTGGGCTTGATTTCGCTGGACGCGCGGCTGACCACCCACAACGTTCCCGGAAAATTGCTGAGCTATCTTTACTGGGGAATGCCGGTTCTAGCCAGTGTCAATCCAGGAAACGACTTGTTTGCGCTGCTGCAGCAAAGCTCTGCCGGGAGCTGCATCCGGAATGGCGACGACGAAAATCTGGCGCAAGCGGCCTTGCGTCTAGTCGATGATGCGAGGTTGCGCGCTGCGCAAGGCCGAAATGCGCGGCGGCTACTGGAACAAACCTTCTCGGTGCAGCACGCCGTAAATCAGATCTTCACGCATCTACGTGAAGCAGGCCTCATTTCAGCACGGCGATCGTCGCTGGCTGAACCGATTGGCTCACGCGCTTACCCGTCCGCACTAGCAGAAAAGGTCTAAGCAAATCAACGGAACGCCGGTGGCAAGCGACGCCGGTTCATCCGTCGTTCCTCGCATCTGCGCAGAAAAGCAGGCTGGAGGTAATCGTGATCGTCGGCTGCTACCTATTAGTCTTTATAAGCAGCATCATACTGTCGCTGCTGTTTACCCGCTGGGTGCGAAACTTCGCCACGGAGCGCGGATGGGTTGCCCCTCCGGAATTGGACCGGCACGTTCACACCAGATCAGTGCCGCGGATCGGCGGGGTGGCTATTTTTGCTTCGTTCGTCGTGATGGCGGGCATGGCAATGCTGCTTCCCCGTTGGACCGGAATCACTCTGACGATGCCAGCGCGCACGATAGCCAGCATTTTGGGATCTGCATTCATTATTTTCTTGTTGGGACTTTACGATGATCTTCGCTTTGTCGGCCCTTATTGGAAATTCGGAGTTCAAGCGCTCGCCGCAGTGTTGCTGTACTTCGGCGGCCTGGGGATTCATCGCCTGGACTTGCTTTCGGCCGGGCAAGCACTGCGAACTGTGGTAGGTCTGCCGTTAACTGTGCTTTGGGTGCTCCTGATTACCAATGCATTCAACTTAATTGATGGGCTGGATGGATTGGCGGCCGGCTCCGCGTTCTTTTCGACGATCGTGGTGTTCGTCACGTCGCTACTGGCGCCGAACGCAACTACCACTCTGCTGGCCATCGCGCTGGCCGGCGCAATCCTCGGTTTCTTGCGCTTCAATTTTCATCCCGCATCCATTTTCCTGGGTGATTCCGGGAGCATGTTCATCGGATTCATGCTGGCGGCACTGGCGCTCGCCGGATCGGAAAAAGCGCCGACGATGATTGCCGTGGCGATACCGGTGCTTTCCTTCGGCTTGCCGATATTGGACGTGGCGCTGGCGGTTTCGCGGCGCTTTCTGAGTGGCAAGCCTTTGTTCCGCGGCGATCGCGATCACATTCACCATAAGCTGCTGAATCGCGGCCTATCGCAACGTGATGCGGTGCTGGTGCTCTACGCAGTTACAGCGTGCTTCGCGCTTTTGAGCTTGGTGCTGCTGCACGATGCGGCGATGATCGCGCTGGTTCTGGCGATGATAGGAATCGGCATCGCGCTCGGAGTGCAGTACCTCGGTTACGTGGAGTTTTCGGAATTGCAGGACGTATGGCGTAGAACCGCGGTGCGCAAACGGGAGATCGCGAACAACGTGGAGGTACGCCGCGCGGTGGAAGCCCTGAATCACTGCGGCGACGTGCAGAACCTGTGCGCTATACTGCGAAACTCTCTCCATTTAATCGGCTTCGATGGATTCCGCCTGGAACGCAAGCTGGCGGAGAGATTCGCGGCATTCCCGCCGCTGCCGTTGCAACGCACCCAAGAAGGTGAATTGCAATTGATCTGGGATGACGAAGGAGGAAATGAATCAATCTGGGAGTTGCGATTGGAACTGAACGCTGAGCCGCATCATCGCCTGGGCCGTTTTTCGCTGGTGCGCACGCGCGTGGATCGTCCGCTGCTGGTGGACCTCAACCTCCTGAGCTGCGAATTCCGGCGGGCGCTTTCCGAGGCGGTACTGCGCGCGATGAACGGCCACAGATCTTCCGTTCGACGGGCATTAGCGGGCAAAGGCGCGGCTGCCGTGAAAGTGGCATCCGCTGGTTCATCGGACTGAAACGAGAACGCCGCTCTTCGTTGTGCTCAGGACGCAACGAGAGCAGAGAATTCGACAAGGGGCGAGGTCGCCAGCCGTCCAAGAAAATTGTTAAGCAGGTTGTTAACCGCAGTAATTCGCAGACTCCGCTTGAGATTTACCCGCCTGTCCTACCGCCGCAGTCCTGCCGAAATCCTGTCGTGTCCCGCACCGCTAGCATTGGTGTGGCAATCCGCGTCTGCGATTCCGGGCGGTGGTTTCGGTTGTGTCTATTCGCCCGCGTGCGTAGGAATTGAGGCGCCCCCCTCATTCTGAAAAACGTGGTAAATGCTGAGCCGATCCATGACACCCACTTTTCGCAGGATTCGGTGAATATGGTTTTTCACCGTTTGCTCGGAAATATTGAAGTGGCTTGCGATTTCTTTATTGCTGAGGCCACGGCCAATCAAGGGGATCAGTTGCTGTTCGCGCCGCGTCAATCCCCATTGGGCGCGCTTCCGGCTATTCGGCAATTCCGCGGACTGCGCAGCCACATAGTCAAAAAGGATCTCTGTGTAATGTGGTGGGCATACGGCGTGTCCCTCCGCAACCGTTCGGACCGCCGACACCACATCTGCGGCGGAGGCATTTTGCAGCACGTAACCCCGCGCGCCACGACGTATCGCCTTTAGAAAAGAGCTGCGATCATCGGTCATGGCGACGAGTACGCTCTTGACAGGCTGCTCATCCCTGCCCGCTGCGGATTGCGACGCAAAGTCATCGGATAGCAGGTCCAAAGAGTCGAGGACGAGCACGTCGGCGTCGGAATCGCGGAGTCGCTCGCAAGGCGTGGATTTATCCACTTGCGCGGTAAGAACCTCAAAATCCGTCCGCTTCGTCAAGATCCTGGCGATAGACTCGCGCAGCAACCGGTTCAGGCACATTATGAATACTTTGGCCCTACTTTCCATTCTAGTGCTCCCGCGAACCTCTGGGCTGCGGTTTACTAGTCCTAAGAGTTCCAGAGCTTTTCATACGCTTCCACAGCTACTTATGCAATTAGTAATTTGCCGTATTACAGACTTTTTACAGGTGGCCGAAAATGGGCAGCCGTGCCATGCCGATCGAGACGAGGACTTCGCGCATTTGGCCGAATCGCGCTCCCGACTACAAAGCCAGCTGCGTTAGGGACTTAGCCAGTGACTCGAAAACACCAAATGCCCTCGCAAGAACTCAAGTGGTTGTTGACGAGCTTTCCCGTTTTGCGGCGTACCGGGAATCATGTAGATCCAGCGCCCGAATGGTCTTTGAACGCACCAGACCGACCGCCTGGGAAATGTGCTGGCAGTAAGTCCCTCAGCTTGCGATGTTGCCAAACCTTCGGAGCCCGCGATCGGGAAAATGTGGCGGGATGAAAAAAGCCGGTTTGTGGAACCTTGATTATTATTTTACAAAATTAAGGCTTTCGATACGCGTGAAATCTTTAACAGTGAGTCTGTTTTGACCTAGGAAGTGCTCCCCGAGGGTGCACGTCCGAACAGGAAAGAACCTATGGCAGTCAACAGAGTCAGGAAACGCGTACATCCGATTTGTACTTGTCAGGTCTCTTTGGAGAAGTATCGCTGCGTGCAGTGCGCGACGATGGAAGACACGCCGGAGGTGGTTTGCAAATGACCGCGCTCGGTCTGTGTGGGTAATCCCGACATAAATGACTCGCTTGAGCGGCTGTCACCGTCGTCGGTGATGTGGCGCGTCGGATGTGGTGCAATCGCAAGTAGAACCATAGCTGCGCGAATGAAAGCGAAATTGCTTGCTGCTGCGATCCCGCGGTGAGTGCGAGGTGTATACTGGCGGCATGTATTCGGTGCTGTAAGCTGGACTTGCCCGGTTTTGCGACGGCCCGAGCGGCGGGAGCAATCGTATGGCGTTGTCACAGTTTAATAAGACGCTCGTCGCGCTTTCGACCAAGTTTCTATTCAATTCGATAATCTCCGCGATTTTTTGCATTGGCGCGGCCGTCTGCGCGCAGGCCCAAGATGCTCAGCCGAATAACAGCAGCAAATCCTGGACGGCCACTGCGCAAACCTCGCTCAACAACACCAGCCCATCGCGTACGACGACCAGTCATGTCAGCTCGGGCAATCAGACCGTGGATACTCAAATTGTGGAAGCGCTTGGGCCCAATGGCAAGTACCAGCCGAGTGTCGAAACCGAGAAGGAAACGGTGCATATAAATGCCAGCACGACTCGTACGGTAGTGCGCAGCTACAGCTGGGACGTGAATGGACGCAGGAATCTGGACCAGATGACAGAAGAAGAAGTGCGAAGCTTGGCAAGCGGCGATGTTCACCTCGTGCGTACGACTTCAATTTCCGATGGGGACGGAAATCTTCAGATTTCGCAGCGTGAGGTTGCGGACACGAGAAAGACAAGCCCCAACGCGCAGGAGACGAAGTCCACGATTTACCGGATCGACGGCAACGGCGGTCTGACTCCATCCCTGCAGACGCACGAGCTGCAAAAGCACGGCGCTGATCACAGGGTCGAAGTGAAGAAAACGTTGCTACAGCCGAACTCCAGCGGCGGCTGGGAGGTGGCTGAGGTAAAAGAAAGCACAATCAAGGAAGACAACAAGAATCGAACCAGCGAACAGCGTATTTCGCGCCCCGATTCAGACGGCGGACTCTCGGAGGTCTCGCGCAGTGTTGGTAAGGAGACAGAAAACGCCGCCGGAGAAAAGAACACGACGGTTGAGACATATTTCTGGAATGCTCCTGGCGTGGCTGACGACGGCGGCCTGCGTTTGAACTCGCAAGTAAGCACGGTCCAGAAAACAGATTCTGGTGGAACTACCACCGAGACGCAGCGCAAGCAGCCCAATCCGAACGACGCGAACGGCGGTCTGCAAGTGGGTACAAGAACCAAATATACAGTGCGGTATGCTGCCTCCGGTACGGACCAGACCAAAACCATTGAAGAGCGTGACATCAACGGCACTCTCAATGTGGTTTCCGTCGAGTCGCGAAAATCAGACCAGCCTTCCGCGGAGCAGGGGCAGACTGCACCCTCAGAAAAACCCAAATAGCGTCAGACTCCCGATATGACAACCGGATAGGGAGATGCGCGGAATTGGATCCGTGCGGCGCTACGACTGCGAGAGAAACCAGGCCTCGATAGATGTCATGCAACTGCATTTCCTGAAGGGTCGTAATCAGGGAAAGAGTTCTTCACAGAAAACCTGAGCTGCTTCCTGGGGCACGGTTCTCGGTGGCGAAGCGATCGGCTTAGCGATGTAGGAAATGCATGACAACAACCAGAATGCCTAGCACCAAGAGGACCGCCAGCAACAACCGTTCGCCTAGCTCCTGCTTCAGTGTGCTGCGATTCATATTCTGCGTGCTCCTGCGGTCACATCGTTACAGTCGGGGGGAAATGGGGTGGGTTTCCTAAAAGTACGCCCACGCCAATGTTAAGTCAACCCGAGCAGTTGTTCGGGGCACGTGAGGTTGATCTGACGTAGCACGGTTTCTGCACACGAAAAAGGCGCTAGCGATGGTCAAGTTCGATCGAACACCGCCCCGGGGACCGGCAGTTCGTGGATTTTCAGAAGTCTCCAGAACCTACGGCGTGGGCGCACCGCCTCGATTTACGTCAGTCGGTGTTGGGTCGTCGAGTCTCTTTGACGAAATAAGCATCGCAGCCGCGGGTTTCGTATCTGGCTTTGAACCAACTCCGGATCGGGGACAATTTCCACCTCGCGCTAGCCGCATGCGTCGTTTGAAGCGGGTCCATTGGAGGCCACGACCGTTGAAGTTCAAACCTGGTCCGCGATTCGCCCAGGACCTCATCGCAAAAGCACGCAATACTACTAAGGTTACATTTCCCGCTTTCACGACGTATCAGTTTATAAGGTCAACAACGAACACGGACCAGCTAGACTCGAAAACGAGATCACATCGCACGACTCGGTAACTACCATCAGCGGATTTACCGTGGTTTGGCACCGAGCCATTCTCGGCCTATTCGGTCTCAACGTCAACCGAAAGTCCGGCACAGTCCGGATGATAATGAATTCACCGGCCCCCGGCTGGCGATACTGGACCGGTCATCTTCCCGACTCGATCCCGTAAATGCCGACAGAGTGGAACAGATTATGATCGAGGTGCCCCGCTTCCTCCATCGCGGCTTCCTCGAACGACCAGGATGCGCAGCAATTGCAGTGGCTGGCGACGGCTCCTCTCATCTTCGGCATGTTGATTTCGACCGTTATCCTCAGCGATCCCACTTCCACGATTTCCGCTGTGCTTTTGGAGATTCCGTTCCTCTCGCCAGTGCTGATGGCTCTGCGCATTTCGCCGATGACACTTCCTGGGTGGCAGATTGTTTTTTCGGTAGTGCTGTTGTTTCCAGGCATCGTGGGCACAATCTACGCCTGCGCAAAAATCTATCGCGTGGGAATCCTCATGTACGGCAAGCGCCCATCTCTTGTCGAGATGTTCGGCTGGCTGCGCTATTCGTAGCGGTTCCTGGTTTTAGGACAACAGTTGGGATGGTGCCGGACTTTCCAACTGTTCAGCTGAAGCGGGAGGGCGTTACTGCGAGATGACCATCTGGGAAGTGCTTTGCATCGTAAAACCAGAGGGCAGCAGCGGAAACAGAAACTGGAACGAGTATTGAACCTGAACCTTGACCACGCAACCCGGACTATTTGGCTGGCTCGCGCAGATTGCCAAGTTGTTCGGCGGAGCGACCCACGTAGTTGTCGTTGTGATTTTGGTGGGATCCAGTCCGATGCCGGTGGAAAGATTTTGGACATAGGCGTTGACGTCCGTATCAGCAGCCGGACAGCCACCGGACAAGCTGCCGCACGTCGAGCCGCGGACGCTGGCCCATCGAGTCGCCTCGCGAGCGGTATTGGAAACAAAGTGATAGGTGTAGAGAGCGGTGCCGAAGCCCACTACGCCGAACATCATCACGAGCAGCGTAGAAATCATCACGGCGCTCTCTAGTAAGGTAGTGCCTCGCTCGCGGCTTTGAGCCGTATGGCGGCGCGTACCCACTTCACGAGAGCAACGTTTGAAACGCGCGCTAGCGTTTGCCGCGGCGAACGGCGTTGGCAACCGACAGGTTTGTTTCATTGAGCGACCCGCATGAGTTCCGTGCTGTCACAAGTGATGGAGCTGGGGATTCCTGGATATTTAAAGAGCGAATTAAATTTTCCAGAAACGGTGACCTTTACGTAGACCAGCGCGTGATTGGGAGAAGCGCAAGAGGTCGCGGGGCACGCGCCGCCGATGCTGGAACCCGTGCATCCGCACTCGTGCTGAACGGTTACGCTTAACGGAGCGAGATTCTGGCCATCATTCTCCGCGGCAGCGCGGATTCCTGCGGTGTCCGCAGCCGTTGCCAAATTCTGCGCGCCATACTGGGCGCCAGCGCGGGCTGCGTCTGCGACCAGGATGCTGTAGTAGGCGTAACGTCCGATTTCGATGATTCCGACGGCCAAGAGCAGGAGCAGCGGAGTGACCAGCGCTACTTCGAGCAAGGCTTGGCCTGACTGGGTGGCGCGTCGCGATGTGCCGCCCTTCGCCAATTTGCGCGTCGCGATTTTCATGGCCGATTCGTGTTGCGATTTTATGGAGCCGTTCACGTTCATTCCACCAGGACCGCGTTCTTAATGGGCGAGCCGTTCGGCAGCGAGGAAAAGTTCGAAGGGAAGTTCAGCGCCGATGTGCCACCCAATTGCAAAGTTTTTGCCACCGCAATCGTGTAGGCGGCGTTGTTGCCTGTCGCATCAATCGTTAAGGCTGCCGAGGGAAAATAGAGTGCGCCTTCCAGCGTGGAGTTTGACGTGCCGCTAATCGTCGCGGCTGACGTGTTGCCCGGATCTTGATAAAACAAGATCGCCGCATCGGTTCCGGTTGTTTGGGCGCTCAAGTTAACCGTTTGTGCGCCGCTCAGACTTACAGTTCCTCCAGAGCCTCCGATATACAGTGTGACACCGGTCCCGCTGACGGTGCCGGTCCCGCCGAAGGTGAGGCCGCCGCCAGTAATCGTGTAAACCCCCGGATTCAATGTTACGTTCTGCGCACCTTGGATTGAGATACCGCCGCAATAATTGCCCGGATTCAAGATTACCGGAGTCGTCCCGTTTACGATACCCGCACCGGCGCCGAGGCAACCCCCCGTTGCTGGAGGCTGAAGATAGGAAAGCGGGTCGGCCGCAGGCACGATACCAGTTTTCGGGGTGGGGCTATTGTTTCCTGACGCGAATCCGGCGACGCCAATTTCGCGAGCCGTCGTGCTCCCTCCGCCGGTAGTGCGCAAATTATGATTGGAGATGATGCCGCAGTTTGGAGCGCTGATGTTGCCACCGTTATTGGTGATTCCGCCGTTGCCGGTGCCGAGCGCGTACATGCAGTTCTGCAAATTGCCGCTGAGATAAGCGACGGCGCGCGCGGTTACGGTGGCGGAATTCACGCCGGCGATCTTCACGAAAAATGTAGGCTGGATTTTGGTAACCAGCACCTCGACGTAACCGGCTAAGCCTGCGTGTGGTCCATCGTTCGGCGGACTATAAACTGTCACGGTCACATTATTGACACCATCGGTGAAACCGTTCGAAGCAGAATCGGTAGTCGCGCCGGAGCAGCTTCCCGTCGCACAGCCGCTGTAGGGAATCTCGGCGGCGCCAGCGATTGCCGCGCTGTCTGCCGCAGACTGTTGCAGGCGTTTTTGATAGCGCAAGAAACCCATGTCAATTCCAAGGCCGGCTGCAAGGATGAACAGAGTAAGGCCCATGGCGGCCAGAACGAGCGCTTGTCCGGCCTCCTTGCCTCGCGTCATCGAGGGGCTCTTCAGCTTCATTACTTCCTTCTCCGTGAAAAACCGTAAGATCCAGGTTTCAGTACTGCAACGACCAGTCGGTCAGTTCGCGCCACGGCAGTACGGGCATATATGGCGAAAGTCTTGCCACTTTTGTTACTGCCATTGTTACTTTCCAGAAAACTTTAAGTCTAGCCGGCGCATAAAGATTCAGGACGTGTCCAGACTTTCGAATACAAGTCTTGCGCCTACAAAGCTTTCCCCGTTGCATCCACGATCGCGGTCAGCGATCGGCTCGCGGATTCATGGCAGGGCTTCACCCTATGTTCCGCCCGTGGCGACTACCGCACGCCGCGTACCAAAGTATTTCCTAGCGCGAAAGTTTGAACTCGATACTGACATCTTTTTCTGAATCAACCGGTTGGCCGTTCAATAGGGCCGGTATAAAACGCCACTCGCGTACCGCGGCGAGAGCGGCGGGAACGAGGAGGGCTGGCCCACTCAATTCTCGCGAAGCTTTGATGCGACCATCGGTGCCAATCTGCAGCCGAACCATGACCGTGCCCTCGATGCGTCGCTCGCGCGCTTCGCGAGGATACAGAGGCTCGACGCGGTAAAGCAGATAACAGTCACTGCGGCGCTCGGCAACGCGCGCGGGCAGGGGATTCGTCGCAGGCGTGCCGGCGGTCAGATTGTGATTGCCGGCAGCCTGTACCGACCACACCGGCAAGGACGGAACAACAAGATTTTGTGGGCTGCTCTTCGCGGTTTCTGGCGCGGGAACAATCGCGGGCGGCAGTGGCAGGGCGATGGGATCGGCCTCGCCGCTCGTCATGCGAGACTCAGAATTTTCCCTGCTATGCCTGGCGCGGATTTCCGCATGCGTCCCGCGCGAAACATTTTCGGGATCCGTGGGCCGTGTTTTGGAAGCAGAGACTTCGGTTGGGGCTGTTTCACGAGCAGCTGGTGCGTCAATCTTTCCCGGCGTTTCTGGTGTTGCGGTGATTGCGAGCGCCGGCGATGAAGCAGCGGCGTCGCGCGCGTTTTCTTCGGCGCTCAATCTCGTCGCGCGATCGCTCAACAACACACGCGAGATCGTCATGCCCAGAAACAAGAAAACCAACGCGACGCAGGCGCAGACAACTGCAATCGTTCCCCACTTGCGAAATGGTTCGGATACGAACGGTCGCGCCAGCGCGGGGAGCCGTGGCGGGGATTTAAGCGCAGGACGCGTGACGTTCGAAACAGATCCAGAGAATGGGGTAGAACTTACGGGTGCATCACTCAGATGGCTTGAGCGCGGCTGGGTGGCCGGCGGATCGCTTTCCGGATACTTCTCCGGATGCCCCGAGAACTTTTCGGTGCCAGCAGAGCTAGGTTGCGAGGCGGAATTGTCACCGTCTGCCCAGGTTTTCAGGAAATCATCGAACGCTTTCTGATTGGCGCTTGATTCGTCCGGCTTTAGATCGCCGAACAGAGGAAACCATTCTGCCCAGACGCGATGGCGCTCCTCGGAGTCAGAAGGCGGCGGAGGGCTGGCGGAGGAAACCTGGGGCGTTTCACGGGGTGCGGCGTCGTCCACGGGCGGAGGCTCGGCGACACCTGTTTCCGCCGAAAGCCAGTCGGCGATTTCCGTGCGCGCGTCTTCCGACAGCTCGATAAATTTCAGGCCCGCTTCGGTCTTGGAATCGCTGAGCCAACTTATCTCGGCTGTCGCGACGATCCGCCTGCGTGATTTCGGCGGCTGGATGCGCAGGCTGAGGCGAGTCTGGTCGATGAGCGGATTAAACGCCTGGAGCGCAAGGCCGTTTTCGTTCAAGTCGAGGACCATACCACCGTTATCGGAGCCGATGTCCAGATAGGCTAGCGAGCCGATTCGTTGCCGGGGCAGGCGGCGCCGTTCGCCCGAGCGCGGGAAATCTTCAGAAGTTGCTGGAATGGAAGTTTTTGGAATTTGATCGCGCGTCGCAACGAAGCCGGCGGCCGGGGCCGTAGGAGTTTGCGCGCTGGGCAGTGCAACAGTGGCTGGCGGCGGTTGCAGAGCGGGGGTCGGTGACGCAACTGCCGGTGCAGTCGGAGGCGGTGGCAATGCAACCGACGGAGATGCCGCCGCCGAAACTTTCTCCGAGAATACGATCGGGTCGGAAGGATGTTCGGCTGGAGTGTCGCTGCGCGCGTGAATCTCCTCGTTGGTTGCGATCGGATTCTTCGGGGAAACGTCGATCGAGTTCGCACGAAGAATGGCATCGGTGAGGCGCTCGACATAGGTACTGCCCACGGCCCGGCGGGGGATTTTGCAGGGTGTTTTCGGATCGGGCGGAATATCCTGCGAAAGAGAATTCTCAAGCAAGAAAGCCCATTTTCTGCGACGAGGCGGCTCTGCTACCCGATGCGGTAATTCCAGTGATGGAGATGGCGCCGCGGGCGAAACTTGTTCCGAGAATGCGATGGGCTCGACAGTCCGCTCGATTGGGCTGGTGATGGGCGCATGAATCTGCTCGCTACTCGGAGCGGAATTCTGTGCCGCAATGTCTACTGGTTGTTCAGGAAGAATGGCTGAGGTGTGCAGATCAAGATTTCCGCTGGCGATTGACGGAGTCGGCAATTCGGTCGGTGTCTGCGGATGACTTGGCAGCTGAATCGGCGGCGCGTCGTTCGCAGGTGAATACTCGGGGGAGCGAGTCCATCTTCTGCGTGGAGTAGGCGCTTCCTCGGGAAAATGTGCCGGCGAGACTTGCGTTGTTGGCGCGGCGGCGGAGCCGGCGGTGGCGCGGGGCTCGGGAGCGCCACCTTCGGCGGAAATCCAATTCGCGATTTCAATGCGCATATCGTCGGCGAGCTCAAGAAATTGAAGACCAGCCTCTTTCTTCGATCCGCTGAGCCAAGTGATTTCGGCGTTCAGGTCGAGTCTCTTACGGGGCTTGGGCGGCTGGATGCGCAGCGTGACGCGAGCGGGGCCGGAGAACGGAGCGACGGCTTGCAGTGCAAGGCCCGATTCGCTCAAGTTGAGGAGTATGCCGCCGTTGTCGGCATCAACGTCCACATAGGCGAGCGAACGCAGGCGCAACCGTGGGTGACGACGCCGCTCGTGCTCGCGCCGAAATTCCTCGGAATCGAAGGATGCTGATGACATGGTGCTCAAGACGCCGCGGCGGGATGACCGCGGAAGACCAATTTGCCGCAGAGGAGACCTCGAACGGCTCCGCGGAATTAATATGACTTTGTCGTGTTTTCAAGCCGCCCAAAAAATTCAACGCCCGGGTGCGAAGACTCGGACAGCAAGAGAGTGAAACCGCCAGCGCGCATGCCGGGCAGGACACCGCCTGATGTTCGGCAGTATCCCCCGACTCCTCCATAGCAAGACCGTGCCCAGTAGTTCTCGGTAATACCTTTCGCGTGAGTGCTTGTGAACAAATGAGATAGCGAGCCGGCCGAGGATTTTTTGGCCGGGCGTATAGCCGTAGCGTCTCCGAATGTGAACGCATCGCAAGATCGGCGATATCCACAAATGGACAAAATCCGGCTACAGGCTTTTCTGTAACCCGGCCCAGGGGCTCAAGCGCGTTTCGCGGTCAGAGATTGCAAGCGGCCTGGGTGAAGCGTACGGCGAATCGCTGGCCAACGCCGCGGACTCGGGGATGGCAGGAGAGTTGCACGAGAGTCGCTAAGCCGAGGCCTACGCGAAATCGTGGGTCAGCCATACCACGTCGCGGTGGAGAAGCTTGAAAATGCAAGAGATGGAACTTGGCACGCCTCAAGAAATCGAGCAGACAGGAATTGACAGAGGCCTGCTTGAAGACTTGGCGCTGAAAATTCTGTATCTGAATGGCGAGGTGTCGCTGGTCGGCTTGAGCGACAGGATGTGCCTGGGATTGGGTGTCATCGAGGAGATTTTCAGCTTCTTCCGGAAGGAACAGCTCTGTGAAGTGAAGGGTATGGTGGCGGGAAGCCACCGAATCGTGGCTACAGCGCAAGGAAAATTACGCGCTGGCGAACTCCTCTCGCGGAGCCAGTACGCCGGGCCGGCGCCGGTATCGCTAATGGATTATGGAACGCGCGTGCGCATGCAGAGCGTGCAGCAAACTCAGGTGCAGAGAGGGGACCTGGTGCGGGCATTTCACCCGCTCGTTCTGGATGAGGATCTGATCTATCGTTTGGGCACTGCCGTAGTTTCCGGCACTTCGATTTTCTTGCACGGACCTGCGGGGACCGGGAAAACAAGCATCGCGAACAGTTTGCCGGCGATCTACAAAGATCAGGTGTGGATTCCGTACGCAGTGGAGGTTGATGGCCAAATCATTACGGTTTTCGACCCTGGCGTGCACAGGCAAAGCGAAGAGGCCGCGCCAGAAGATTCCGATAGGAGATGGGTATCGTGCCGCCGGCCGCGGGTGATTGCCGGCGGTGAGTTGTCCGCGGAAATGCTGGACTTGCAATTTAATCACGTGGGCCGGTACTACACCGGTCCGCTGCAGATGAAAGCGAACAATGGCGTGCTGATCATGGACGACTTCGGGCGGCAAAGAATGCGGCCCGTTGAACTTTTTAATCGCTGGATGACGCCGCTGGATCGTCGCGTGGATTTTTTGACTCTTCCGGGAGGAAAGAAGTTCGAAGTGCCGTTTGATTTATTCGTTGTTTTTGCGACGAATCTCGATCCCAGCGAGCTCGCGGACCAAGCTTTCCTGCGCAGAATTCCCAATAAGATCAAAACGGACTACGCGACTCCGGAACAGTTCGTGGAAATCTTCAAGTGGGAATGCGCGACGCGTCTGCTGGAAAGCGACGCGGGAGTGCCGGAGCAGCTGGTAAAGCTCATCACGCAGGAAATGAAGCGACCGCTATCGCATTGCTACGCGCGGGACCTGATCAATCAAATCTACTGGGCGGCGGCGTATCTTGGAGTGGAACCGCGGCTCACGCGAAACACGCTCGAGCAAGCCTGCCGTAATTATTTTCTACCCGTGGGGAAAAGCTAGCGCCCCACTTTTTCGCTGGGAACTTCCAGATAGCCTGCGATCTCGTCGCGGCTGATTCTGGTGGCCACCAGCTCCAGCGGCGCCGTGCCACGCGCAAGAACGAAGACAACAACCTCGTCTAGAACGCGATTCTTCAGCTCGATGCATTTGCTGTCCACGTACACGCACACGGTATAACGCTGCGCTTTCGCATCGGTGTTTTTCAATTGCAGTTCGACGGGGCCGACCGCCTCGTGGTCTGGCCCGCGACTGAGCTCAAATTGCAATGCCGTGCGGCGAGTCTGCGCGAGGAGCTGGTTTAGCTCGTCGCGCGTCTGGGCGATTTCACCCTGTTGCGAACCAACGACCCCAACCACGTCGCTCAGACGATCGGATGTGGCCTTCCAGGCTTCGCGGTTGGTGTTATCACTTTCCGTAGAAGCTGGAACGGTCCGGGGAGCAGCCGGCTGGACCGCTGGACTGGGGGGAACGCGTTGCGGATTCAACGCACTGGCGGCGGAGATTTGATAAGCGGGTTTAGTGCGACTGGCTGCCAAAGGGACTGACGC
The DNA here is from genome assembly GCA_963790855.1 of uncultured Acidobacteriota bacterium. Taxonomy (GTDB): domain Bacteria; phylum Acidobacteriota; class Terriglobia; order Acidiferrales; family UBA7541; genus Palsa-295. The sequence continues at coordinate 603,928 of CAWBPZ010000006.1, read as the reverse complement.
TTCCGTTCTGGACGGCGGGAGCGTAGATTCCTGTGCCCCGGGCTTGTGCCGCTTCTCCATTTGATCCATGCGTTCTTTCATGTCGGCGAGCTGTTGTTGAATTTGTTGCAGGCTGTTGGATTCAGCGGACGCGCTGCCCTCCCCGGCATAGGAGAGAAGTTTGTAGCCGATGAAGGCGATACCGATGACGGCGATCGCGAGAATTATCAGGCCGAGGGCGCGAGGCTGCTGCGGGGCCGGTTGTTCGGTCGGTGCGACGAATGCCTGCCGGTCAAAATCGATGCCTGACATGCTCGACTCCTTCAATTCCGTGGCAATTGGAAGTGATTTCTTTCATGGGCAATGCGCCGAGAAATAGGGCCTGATTCCAAAGGCGTCCATGCAGAAGTGATACCAAACCGGTTTCGAATTTACTTCGGGCCGCTTGCAAGCCTCATGGGTTCAGCGAGCGACGCGTGATTGATGCGAGCGCGGGCGATATCTACAGCAGGCACAAGGGTTTGGTTACCAAAAGCTGGCGCGACAGAGCGGGGAGCGTACACGAATGGTGACGGTCACCAGGGAATTCCCCACGGAATATCCGGGCAATCCGCAAGTGGATAGAGGTTAGGCCATTGGTTCCAGAGTTGCTTTGAGTTGCGTTGGCCTCGCAGCACTGTAGATCGTTCGACCAAGCCGAAGTCCGAGACCGAGCGGCAGCGCGTCAATGCGAGAAAACGAACGGTGGACCACTCAACTTTCGCCTGGGCACAGAACTCTATCCTGAGGATTCCTCCCTCGTCGGCCGCTCCGCGTTCGAGTGCGGACGCTGCGGCCCTGATCATCCCTAGGACAGGCGGCAAGCCGCTGCGACTTCTACTACCTCCGGCGAGCGCATTTGCGGGAATGTGGGAATCGCTTTCACTGATTTTTTCGCGCCAGGACGCAGCGTCTTCGCGTCGAACGGTTTACCTGTTCCGGCACGGCAATGTGGGGCGCGCGCGAACGCCGCGAAAGACGGTAGGTGCTTCCTTCGCGTTGCATTGTGGCGCGCTGCTGCTGGTGATTTACGCGAGTCACGCAATTCCTTCCGCTGCCTCAAGTGTGGCGGACGAAGCGCCGCTATACGAGAAAATTTACTATCCATTGCCGCCTGCGAATTCCGCCAAACCGCTGCCGCGGATCGCGCCTGCTGGTCCAGGAGCTCGTCCGGGCGACGGCGCGATTAAGGCATTGCCTCCGGCGTTGGGAAGCTCCGCGCGTCAAAATGAGTTGAGAGCTGTCTCGAACCCTTCGCATCCCGATAATTTCAGGCAAACGATTTATCAGCGTTCATCGCCGCCTGATCTGCGCATTGAAACCGAGATGAAATTGCCGAACGTGGTGTTGAGCGCTCCGTCCGACCCTCCCAAGCCGTCGCTGAGCGCAGTCGACGCGAGCCCCACCCGCGCGGCGCACAAGGTGACCTCGAGTGAAGCGCCAACGCCCCTGGCACGAGGCTCCGATTCGCCGCTGGCAACTTTTCTGCAGCCGTCTGTGACAGAACCGCGCTTGCCGATACCGAGCGCTGGTGCAGCGAAGCCCACCTTGCATGGCACCTCAGGCGCGCGCAAAGACTCGGGTAGCGGGGAAGGAACGAACATTCCGGACGGCACCGACCTGCTCGTGCTCGGCGTGGACCCGGCCGGCCCAGCGACGGCGGTGAGTATCCCCGCCGGAAACCGTTGGGGCAATTTTTCAATATCTCCGGCGGGAAAGGAACCGGGATCCGCGGGGGGAGTGAACTACGGAGCGGAAGGTGGCGGGAAAGGTGGAATCGGTGCGGGCGGGGACGGCAGCACCGGAGTAGGGCCCGGTGGTGAAGGAGGCGGAGGCGGGAATTCCGGGCCATCCGGAGTGGTTAGCGTCAAAGGGGCGGAAGCCGGAAGCGGGGCGGGCGGGCAGCTGGAAAATCAATTCGCCCTGAGCATGGTCTATCCGGTGCCGCCTACGTTCACGGTGCGCAAGAATTCGCTGGTGGTCACCGTAGGGCCGATGGGTGGAGGTGGGTTGAACGCCTATGGGGCGCTGCATTGCGGAAAAATTTACTCGATTTTTCTGTCCATGCCGGGGCAAAGTTGGGCGATGCAGTACTGCACGAAAAGTAGTACGACGACAAACACCCCGGCAGACTCTGGCGGCACTGTTGTCCATTTGGAGCAAGGATTGGTACCACCCGATGTGGAAGCTCGGTTTGACTTTCGCCGGATTCCGGTTCCGGCGGAGAAGGCTTACAAGAAGATTGTGCTGAAGGGCACGCTGAGAGAAGACGGGGTGGTAGATAATCTGGAGGTCTTCCAAGGTGTTGTTCCGGAAATGGATGCAGCGGCGCGCGCAGCGTTTGGGCAGTGGAAGTTCAAGCCCGCGATGCGGGATGGCAAGCCCGTGCCTGTGGAAATCTTAATAGGAATTCCGATCGAGAATTCTAGCAAAGCTTTAAGTCCGTAGCGCGGGGAGCGATTGGAGCGGTCCCGGATGATGTGTACGTCTGATGACACAGGATTGGTGGTGCCGGATCGTACGGTTTTGATGAGGTTTTAGCTATCAGGAAGCGCCATGCGCAACCGATTGCATCCGTACATTTACCGAGCAATCGGGAAGTAACATGGCAAAAGTATGCAGACGATTGGCGTCTTGACGGCGATCGGAGACGTTCGCCGCGCTTGCGCCCTTGACTTCACCTTTGTGATCTGGTTGACTACGACTAGCTTAGCCGGACGGAGTGATTTTCGTCCAAAAAAAGCTCCGTTGGCACACCGCTTGCGGTCCGTTAAGCCCTTGCAAAATTGTTCTCTCAGAGTTGGCAGGGGGAGAGAGCGGTCTTGCAGCCCAACCAAATGAATTTCTGACGGCTCTTCCCGGAAGCCGCGGCAATGGCGCTGAAGTTTGCTCAGCCGATCCATGGCGCGCAAACCTGCACCTGGGGGCACGAACGTTGATTAATGAAACTGTGCACGTGTGTTTTGTAAGCCAGGATTCCGGACTGACGGGCGCGATCGCGCGCGCACTGGGAAGTGCTTTCGAATATAACGTTTGCGGCGAATTCGAGTTCAGCAATCTGAACGAATTACGCGAATGGTGCGACGTCGTGCTGCTCGATCTGCGAGCTTCCAGCACGCAGGGAGATTGCGAACCCGGTTTGCGGCTAATTGACAGCTGGTGCAGCATTCCTTCGCATCCTCCCGTGGTGGTGTTGTATGACGCCGAGGACCGTCAGTTATCACTGCGCGTGACAGAGCGCGGCGCGTACGACAGCGTAACGAACCCACCGAATATCGTGGAACTGCGCCTGATTCTGCAACGCGCTTACCGATTCCACTCCGCCGAGAAGGAATTGACGCGGCTGCGCCTGAGCGAGCGGAACGATGGAAGGTTACACGAGCTACTCGGCACCGCGCCGGTGATGCAGGATCTTTTCGCGCTCGCGAAAAAGATCGCTCCGTGCGACGTGAACGTTCTGATTACCGGAGAGACGGGGACTGGTAAGGAATTGCTGGCGCGAGCGATCCACAAGATGAGCGGGCGCAGTTCTCGTCCGCTGGTAGCGTTTTCCTGCGCCAACTTGCCGGAATCGCTGATTGAGGACGAGCTCTTTGGCCACGAAAAAGGTTCGTATACGGGGGCGTTCGCGACTCGTCGCGGCAGAGTGGAAGCCGCGGATTCCGGAACAATGTTCCTGGATGAGATCGGCGACCTGAGTTTGGGGTTGCAACCCAAGCTGCTGCGTGTGCTGCAGGAAAGAAGTTTTGAACGTCTGGGAAGCAACGTGAAGATTGATGTAAATATCCGGCTGGTTTGCGCAACCAATCGAAACCTCGCGGCAATGGTGCAGGAGGGGAAGTTCCGCGACGATTTGTATTACCGGCTCAACGTCGTGCAAATGCATCTGCCGCCGTTGCGAGAGCGTCACGACGATATTCCCTTGCTGGCGCAGCATTTTCTGCAGAGTTTTGCCGAACGATTCAAGAAGAGAGCAAAGCGTTTTTCGCAGCCGGCCTTGCGCGCGCTCGAAGAATACGGCTGGCCCGGAAACGTGCGCGAGTTGGAGAATGTCGTGCAGCGCGCGGTGGTGCTGTGCGAAGGTCCGACGGTGGACATCTGGCAACTGCCGGCGACGATACGCGGCGGATGCGAATCTCCGCAATTCAATCAGTCCTACGAAGAAGAAGTGCGCCAATTCAAGCGCAGGCTGGTGCTGCGCACGCTCCGTGAGTGCGGCTGGCGGAAGGCGGAAAGCGCACGCACGTTGCGCGTAGCGCGCGGGTATTTGCACAGGCTGATCAGCCAATTGGGAATTCAGCAGGTGGCGGAAGATTTGCCGATCGAGAAGAGCGAACAAGCCCCGTCGTCGCGTCAGATTATGTGACGTCCGGCGGACGAGGCCGAGCAAAATGACTCCCGCCGAGGAAAGCCCCGATTCACAGAATCTGTCGAGCGAGTCCGTGTTTGCTGTAAACGTCTGTTTGCCGCTGATTCGCGGCGCGCAAAATGCGGATGGAGGTTGGGGATTCCAGCCCGGTTTGCAGAGTCGGGTGGAACCGACCTGCTGGGCGATCCTGGCTTGGCGCGCGCACGAAAGTACCGCGTCTTCGAGCGAAATTCCCGAACGAGGGTTGGAATTCTTACGGAAAGCGCAACTTTCGAATGGTTCGTGGCCGGCGTCTGAAGAAGTTAGCGGCGGGTCTTGGGTGACTTCGCTGGCCTGCTTGGTGCTTGCTGCGGATGCGCGGGCACGCCAGGCTGTAGCGGCCGGAGTGAAATGGATTTGCAACGACTGGCCGCGCGACAGCTCAACGTGGCGACGCTGGCGCGCTCGCTTGTTCTCCCACCGGAAAATCACTGAACAAAATGATTCGTATCGTGGCTGGGGATGGACTCCGCAGACGAGCAGCTGGGTGGAACCGACATCATTTGCGCTGATCTTGCTGGCGTCAACGGCGGTGGAAGTTCTGCCTAAAGGCGCGGCGCGGCGGCGCCAGCTGGCGCGCCGGATGCTGTATGACCGCATGTGTCCTGCGGGCGGCTGGAATTGCGGAAACCCGATGGTCTACGGAGTCGCGGGCGAACCGCTGATCGTTCCCACGGTGTGGGCGTTGTTGGCGTTGCGTGATGAGCCGAAGAGGTCGGAATTCGTGAGGAGCCTGGATTGGCTGGAAAAAAACATTGGAAACGCGCGTGGCGCAGGTTCGTTGGCGCTGGCGCGGATTGGCATGCAGGTAGCTGGGCGAAAATGGCCGCAGGGGGCGCCGACGTTTGCGGAAATGTACGGCCGGAACGAATTTCTGCAGAACATTGCGGTAGCATCGTGGGCCTGCCTGGCATCGTCGCAGCGATGCGAGTGGCTCACTGGCGGCGTTGCGGAATTCTGCTGAGCCATGCGAACACGTGATATTGCGCTGGTGCCATCGTTTCAACGGGCAGCATCGCGTGTGGCAATCCGCCGCACCGCGAATTACGAGCAGGACCTTGCCGCGGTGATCTACGAGACACTGCTCGCGTTCAATCTTCCGGTAAAAGACAAAACGGTGCTCTTGAAGCCAAACCTTGTGGGGTTCGATCCTCTGTGCGAAATGAACACGCACCCCTACGTGATCGCGGCCACGCGCGAGAGCTTTCTGCGTCTGGGCGCCGCCGCAGTTCTGATCGGCGACGGACCGGCGATGGATCGCGACACTGAGGCAATCATTGAGTCGGTGCGGCTGCGCGAATTTACCGGGCCGCTCGGACGGACATTTGTGGATTTGAATCTGGACGATGTGAAGCGTGTAGTGCTGAGCACGCGCGCATCGCGCTTGAAAGAGCTGTTCCTGCCCAAGACCGTGCTGGGAGTGGATTTCCTGGTCTCCATGCCCAAGTTAAAAACCCATCACTGGGCGGGCGTTACTTTGTCGCTCAAAAATATGTTCGGGATTGTGCCGGGCAGCTGCTATGGCTGGCCCAAGAACGTGCTGCACTGGGCGGGAATTGACGGAGCAATTCTGGACATAAACGCCGCGGCGCGGCCTGATTTTTCAATCGTGGACGGCATCGTGGGCATGGAGGGCAACGGACCGATCCAGGGAACGCCCAAACCGTGCGGGGTGCTGGTGCTGGGTGACGATCCTGTGGCGGTGGATGCGACTTGCTGCCGGGTAATGGGACTGCGGCCTGAGAAAGTGAAATACCTGAATGCTGCAGGGACTTTGCTGGGACATCTGGATGCCGCGAAGATTGAGCAGCTTGGCGAGGCGATCGAGTCCGTGCGGACCCGTTTCGCAGTGCTGGATGCGTTCCAGCAGCTGCGGGACCCGGGCGCGGGAGTTTGGAATTAGAAATGCCATAACAGGATTGAGAAGGCTCGGTTTACGTCCCCGGCTGTATCCAAAAGATGACACCCGGGATGGGGAGTAGTGTTCTCCGCGGCAAGGGATTCATCGCGGCGCGCTGCAGCGTGCAGCGAATCGGTCAATTATGAGCGAAGCAGACATCGCGATACGCCGTGAGCTTCCCGGCGAGCCGGCGCAGAGCAGCGCGGTTGTTGACAGGGCGCGCGGCGCCGGTTCCGGTGCGAGCGGCGCGGCTGGTGCGGGCGTTGCATACGCAGGTCAGTTTGCCGGGTGGTTGCGTTGGCTGTGTTCGTTTCCAGCGATGCTGGGCGCGCTTCTGGTGGGCGCGACTTTTGCAGTGGTGCGATCGTTCAGCGTGGACCCGGACATGTGGTGGCACATCAGGACCGGCGAGCTGATTCTTTCGACGCACCATTGGGCGACGACCGATCCGTATTCCTACACGTCGGCGGGGGCGCCGTGGATGTCGTGTGAATGGCTGGGAGACGTTCTTTTCGCCGTGGTTTACCGGCTCGGCGGGTTGCGCGGCCTGGAAGCGCTGCTGGCGGTGCTGGCTAGCGCCGTGATTGTGGCGCTCTATGGATTTGCGACGTTGCGTTCGGGCAATTGCAAGGCGGCGTTTCTGGTTTCAGGAGTGCTACTGTTTTTGGCGACTGCGTCGTTCAATTTGCGGCCACAGATGCTCGGGTATCTGTTTTTGATTTTGACGCTGATCGCGTTGGAGCGTTTTCGTCAGGGAATGCAACGCGCGGTGTGGCTGCTGCCGATTCTGTTTTTGCTTTGGGTGAACACGCACGGTTCATGGATTGTCGGTGTGGGGACGATTGCGCTGTACATCGTTGCGGGCCTGGTAGGTTTGCAAATTGGCAGCCTGGAAACTCGACGCTGGACGGACGCGGAGCGGCTGCGGCTGGAAATTGTTTTAATGCTCTCGCTGCTGGCAGTTCCGATCACGCCTTACGGAGCGCGACTGGCCGCCTACCCGTTCACGGTTGCCTCGACACTGCCCATCAGCGTGGCGAACATATTGGAGTGGCAGGTGATGCCATTCAATCTGGGCGGCGGCAAATTATTTCTTGCGCTGGTCTTGGGATTTTTTTTGGCGCAAGTCGTGTTTCGTTTTTCCTGGCACCTTGCGGAATTGTTACTTTTCCTCTTTGGCACGGCGATGGCTTGCCTGCATGTGCGTTTTCTGCTGCTGTTCGTGCCGTTCTTCGCGCCACTGGCCGCGACGATGCTGGCCCGGTCCGCGCCTGCTTACAACAAGGCCAAGGACCTCTACCTGCTTAATTTCGCGCTGATGGCGGCGGTGGTTATCGCGATGGCGCATTACTTTCCTTCCCAGGCAGACATGGAAAAGAAAGTCGCCGCGCAATTTCCCGTGCAAGCGCTGGAATATATGCGCGCGCATTCCGTGCCGGGCCCGCTATTCAATAGCTACGGGTTTGGCGGATTCATGATCGAGTCCGGGTACAAAACTTTTATTGATGGGCGGAGCGAGCTGTTCGAACAAACTGGCGTGCTGGGCGACTACATGCATATCACTCTGTTGAAGCCGGGCGCGCTGCGGGTGCTCGGCGGGTACCGAATTCAGTCGTGCCTGCTACAACGGGATGAGCCATTCGCAACGGTGCTGTCGTCCATGCCGAACTGGAAAATGGTGTATGCGGATCACGTAAGCGCGCTGTACGTGAAGCAGAACGCGAGCGACGCTGCGGCGCGGGAGTTGGCGGAAAGCACGACGCCAACGATGCCCGCGCAGGCGAGGTAACCATGCCGGAACTGATTTCCATCGTTGTGCCGTGTTTGAACGAACAGGAAGTCTTGCGCGAAACCAACCGCCGGCTGATCGAAGTGCTGGAGCAGTTGCCGCAGAAGTTCGAGATTCTGTACGTGGACGATGGAAGCACCGATTCGACGCCAGACATCTTGCGGGAATTCCAGGCGCTGGACGAACGGATTCGCGTGGTGCGTTTTTCGCGGAACTTCGGACACCAACTGGCGATCACCGCGGGATTGGAGCACGCTGCCGGCGACGCGGTGGCGATTATGGACGCCGATCTGCAGGACCCGCCGGAGGTGCTGGCGGATTTCGTCGCGAAGTGGATGGACGGGTTTGACGTGGTGTACGGAGTGCGCGCGGAGAGGGAAGGCGAGACGGCATTCAAACGTTGGACGGCGAAACTTTTCTACCGCGTAATCGGCAGTTTATCGGATACGGAAATTCCGGTGGACACGGGCGATTTCCGGCTGATGAGCAAGCAGGTGGTGGATGCTTTGCTGACGATGCCGGAGCGCGACCGGTTCGTGCGCGGCATGGTGAGCTGGTTGGGATTTTCGAATACCGCGGTATCGTATCGCAGAGAAGCGCGCGTTGCAGGGGTGACGAAATATTCTCTGTTCAAAATGATGCGCTTTGCGACGGACGGAGTCGTCTCATTCTCGACTCTGCCGTTGCGGTTGGCTACCTGGGTGGGATTTGCCGCTTCGGGGATTGCGATATTGGGCATCCTGATCACGGTGATTGAGAGACTGCTGGGTGTGGAAGGGCTGGTAAAAGGTTGGGCTAGCTTGCTGGTGGCCATTCTATTCCTGGGTGGCGTGCAATTGATCTGCATGGGAATCATCGGGGAGTACGTGGGCCGGATATACGGCGAATCGAAACGCCGGCCGCTTTACGTGGTGAAAGAACGCATGGGATTTCAGGCGCGCAGTGCAGCAACCGAGATGACAGCGCGGACGCGCGCCACAGCTGCCGGCAAGCGCTAGTGCCGGCGTCAGGAAATATTTGACGGAAAATATGGCGTCGGACACGATCACACATCAGCGCGAAGCCGCGTTTCACGACACCTGGGCCGGCAGCACGGCGATTGACGACGTGCGAGTGCGCGAATGTTTCGAAGCACCCACGGCGCTGGAGAATCGTTTCATACTGAGCCGCATGGGCGATTTGCGGGGCAAGCGGCTGCTGGATATCGGCGCAGGCCTCGGGGAGTCTTCGGTGTATTTCGCGCTGCAGGGCGCGCAGGTAACGATGACGGACATATCGCCCGGCATGGTGCAGACCGGGCGGGAACTCGCGCGAAGATACGGCGTGGAAGTAGAAGGTATCGTGTCGGAGGCCGAGGATCTCGGCATTGCCGCAGAGACGTTCGATTTCGTTTACATCGCAAACACCATCCACCATGTGCGCGACCGTGACGCGCTGTTCCAGAAAATCCACCGCGCGCTGAAACCGGGCGGTCGCTTTTTTTCGTACGATCCGCTGGCCTACAACCCCGCAATCAAGCTTTATCGCCGGATCGCGACGGAAGTGCGGACGGAGGATGAATCGCCGCTGCAGCTCGCGGATCTGCGGCTGGCGCGGAAATATTTCCCCAATGTGCAGCATCGCGAATTCTGGGTTTCCACCCTGCTGCTTTTCGTGAAGTATTACGCCGTGGATCGAGTGCATCCGAATCAGGACCGCTACTGGAAACGAATCCTACGCGAAACGCCGGAGAGCTTGCGCTGGTGGTCGCCTTTGCGTAGGTTCGACAAGGCTCTTACGCGACTTCCGCTGCTGCGCTGGCTGGCCTGGAATATGGTGATGTGGGGCGAAAAGGAAGCGTCGCAGCTCGCAGCGCCGGCTCGATAACAGCCATGCGCAGCCCAGTTCAGCTGGACCACCGCGTTTTTTACAGTTTCATGTTCCTAATGCTGGCCATGAATGCCGCGTTGTTTTGCACTTCATGGAAGGACATCAAAGCCGGGAATAACGATTTTCCGGTCTTTTATTCGAATGCGCAGATGGTTCGAGAAGGGCAGGTGGCGCACCTCTACGACTTCGCGGCGGAGAACACTTTTGTCCATCGCGTCAGTGACTTGGCGCGCGCTCCAAACAACCACTTGCCCTACGAACTCCTGATTTTTATCCCGTTCACCTATTTAAGTTTCGGCGCGGCCCACGTGCTCTGGACTCTACTGAGTGTGGGACTGCTGGCGGGCGTGGCGCTATTGATGCGGAGCGGGCCCCCAGCGGGGTTGAGTTTTCGCGTCACTTTACTAGCTTCGCTGGCATTTTTTCCGGTGTGGTACTGCCTATTGCAAGGGCAGGATTCGATCTTGCAGCTGTTCTTATTCGCGTTATCGTTCTATTTGTGGAAGCGTGGTCGAGAGGATGCCGCAGGTTTTGCGCTGGCGATGAGTTTGTTCCGACCACAGTTGGTGCTGCCTTTCGTGCTGGTGGCATTCCTGGCCGGAAAATGGAAATGCATTCGCGGATTTGTTCCCGGCGCTCTTCTCGTTTTGCTCGTGTCCGCGTCGGTCGTTGGAGTTCATGGGATGGCAGATTACTCGCGCATCCTGATTTCCCAGGGGACGCAGGGATCTACCAGCGCGCTGGCCCATCGGTGGCAGGTTCACCTGGGCCTGATGCCGACGCTGCGAGGCCTGCTGTGGATCGCGCTGCCGGGCTGGGTCCCGGGCAACGTGCGGAATTTCCTACTGGTTTTCGGAACGCTGGCTGGATTGCTGTGGGCGACCAAAGGATTGCGCGGCGTGAAGAATGGTGCCGGGTTCGACATGGCGTTTGCCACCTCCGTCGCCGCAGTTGCCCTGGTGAGCTTCCACTCCCTGCCGCACGATTTCAGCCTGATGATTCTGCCGCTGCTGCTCGCCGGAGGCTCTTTTGCGTCGTTGGACGATCGAGCGAAATGTGGCAGCCCGTACACAGCCGTGACGGTAGGATTTCTGCTGTTTTTTGCGCCGGTATATTTCGTGCTGATTTTTGCGGAAAAGGTTGGTCTGCTGGTTCTGCCTACCGTTGTGCTCCTGTGGTTGATCAACCGTTGGGAGAAGTGTGGTTCGCTGGCTCGGGCCGTCCAGCAACGGCAAGTGAGGCCTATTTCAATTCCGGCGTCGTGAAGAATCGCGAATTGGGGCGGGGCCTTGCGGGCAAGCTGGGGGTGGCGTGTTTCCCGCGCGGCGCTTTGGGGGTGAACTGCAGCCCTGAATAACGTCAACAAAGCGCGTATGGCCGGGCCGACACGTGTTCACAAGCGGTGACGCTTTTCGGGGCGACTGTAGCAGCGGCCGCCAGATTCTCGAGCCAGCTGGTGGAAGTATTGTTTTATGAGTAAGTTAGGCGTTTTTGGTAACGCTTGGGGATTGGTGCCGTAGATGCATTAACGCAGAGAGCGGCAAACAGGCTCCCGTGTCGTTTAACTTACATCAAGAGAGGCAGAGGAAAATGAAGACTGTACTGGCACGTTTTTGGAAGGAAGAAGAAGGGCAGGACCTAACAGAGTACGCCCTGCTGTTGGTTCTGATTGCGTTGGCTTCCATGGCCGCGCTCACACCGCTTGCCGGTGCGATTAACAACGTTTTCAGCAAGGCTGCAACGAACCTGAATAGCTCCACCTAATCGTCGTCGCCCTTGGTTTGGTGTGTCTAGGTACGGCGGGCTGAGGGCCGTCGGAAAGAGCACAAGTTTCCGGCGGCTGTTTCCTGTTTGGATCATGAAATTACAATCTCTGAAAGGAATCGACATGAAGACAATCCTGGCAAGGCTTTGGAAGGAAGAAGAAGGGCAGGACCTGACGGAATACGCGCTGCTATTGGTTCTGATCGCGTTGGCCTCAATGGCCGCTCTCACACCGCTCGCGACAGCGATCAACAGCGTGTTTTCGAATGCGGCGGTAAATTTGAACGCTGGCACGTAATCAGCGCTAGCTGCAGAGTGCGCATTGAGCCAAAAAGTGCGCGAGGCCATTCGAGAGTCGTCGAGGCAGCGGTGGATTCGCTCGCTACAAAGCAGGTTGGGATCGACATAGGGGTGTTTAGGCCGACGGCAGCGGGGTGCAGGCGGATGCGGCCGAAGCGGCTTCGGACAGGACCTTGAATCAGTGATGAACGGAACACAGATCATTTGGGTGTTGGCCCTTGCGCTGGTGCTCTCCGCTGCGTGGACGGACTGGCACACGCGCAAGATTCCCAACTGGCTCACCGTTCCGGCACTGCTCCTGGGTTTTGGCGTTCATACCGTGATTGCGGGTTGGCCCGGCGCCAAGACTTCGCTCCAGGGAGCGGGCCTGGCTCTGGGTCTGCTATTGCCTCTGGTGTTATTGCGGGGGCTGGGAGCCGGCGATTGGAAATTGATGGGCGCGCTGGGAGCGTTCCTGGGGCCGGTTTTGCTTCTGTACGTGCTGTTGGGAAGCGTGCTGGTGTCAGGGTTGATGGCGATGGTGGAAGTGATGAGGACGCGTCGAGTAAGAGAGACGATGCGGAATTTGTCTGTGCTGGTTCGGGGATTTCTATCCTTCGGACTGCGCAAGAATCCTGAAATTTCTCTGGATAATCCGGGACTGCTGAAACTGCCGTTTGGAGTGGCGGTGGCGGTGGCCACGGTGATTTGCTACTGCGCGGCCCGCTGGGCGATTTGAAGTTGGGGCAAGGGAGAATTTCTTATGAACCGTAACCGGATGCTCATTGGCCTCGGGATCGCGATCGTGGTCGGATTGTTCCTGAGCACCTTTGTGTATCGTGCTTTCAAGAGCGCGAGCGCCATCAAGCCCATCACCACGGAGCATATTGTGGTGGCAGCACAGCCGTTGCAAGTGGGCACACGAGTGGATGCCAGCAACCTGCGGCTGATTCCCTGGCCCTCGGGGGAGCCTGTGGCCGGAATGTTTACGCGCATCTCGGACTGCGCGAACCGCGCGGTAATTACACCGCTGGCGGAAAATGAGCCGATTCTGGAAAGCAAACTGGCCGCCACACAATCCGGCGCGGGTTTGCCTGCGACGATTCCGGAAGGGATGCGCGCGCTCTCGGTGGCGGTGAACGACGTAGTCGGCGTTGCAGGGTTCGTGATTCCCGGAACGATGGTGGATGTGCTGGTAACGGGAAAAGTGGCGGACAACGGCCACGGCGGGGAACAAAACATCACGCGCACGATTTTGGAAAACGTTAAGGTGCTTGCCGCGGGACAAAAGATCGAGCAGGACCGCGAAGGAAAGCCACAGAACGTGCCGGTGGTTACGCTGCTGGTTACTCCGGACGACGCGGCACGGCTGACGATGGCCAGCACGGAAGGGAAAATTCAGCTGGCGTTGCGTAATACGGTTGATACCAGGCTGCTAATGCCAGCGTCGGTGCTGCAGGATTCGTTGTTTTCCGGAGGAGCGCCGGCGCCAAAGCGTCCGACAACCGCGAAGTATGTCGCACCGCCGCCGTCACCATACGTAGTTGAGGTGATTACCGGGAACAAGCGCGAAAACAAGAGCTTTCCAAATCCGTAACCGATTCTCGCAGTAACGTGGCCGAAGGTTTATAGGGGAAACCAGTGCCTGAGTTCAACCGCACGACAAATCGTAACCGCCTCCTCCGATTCGCATTCGTCGCTGTGCTCACCAGTGTTGTGGTGCTTGTTGGTGTACACGCTGCGCTGGCGCAACAGATGCAGCAAGACGCTGCGGCAATGCCAGCGATGGCGCATCCCGTCCCGGCTGCCGCAATGCCGACGGCTGCTACTGCTCCGCCCACACAAGCAGCTCCGACCGCGTCTGAGGGGCCTCAGACGTTGCACCTGTTGGTGGGTCGTTCGCTGGTGATTACATCGCCCTCAAAGATCAAGAGAGTCTCACTGGCCGACCCGACGATTGCGGAAGCCATCGTGGTAAGCCCCTTTCAGGTATTGCTCAACGGGAAAGCGCCCGGCGGAGTTTCGCTGCTGCTGTGGGATGAAGCCGATCAGAGCCAGGCGTTTGAGGTATCGGTGGACATTGACATCTTGGGATTGAGCCAGAAAATCCACGAGGTCTTTCCGGCGGAGCCGGTGCAAGTGGAGACCTCCAGAGACATCGTGATTCTGTCCGGCCGGGTTTCTTCTGCGGCTGTGGCCGACAAAATTCTGGAAGTCGTGAAGGCCGCTGCGCCGAAAGTGACGAGCCTGATGGAAGTTCCGGCCACCCCAACTGGCGAAATTCTGCTCGAAGTGAAATTCGCCGATGTGGACCGGGTGATGGAGAAGCAACTGGGCATCAATATTTTGAGCCTGCCGGGAGCAAAGAATATCGGCATCATCTCGACGCAACAGTTTTCGCCTCCGCAACTGGTCAGCCCCTCGACTGGAACCGGCTCGAGCGGAGCCACTTCAGACTTGGGCCTAAGCAACCTGCTCAATATTTTCATCTTCCGGCCGGACATTAATTTTGCGGCGACGATCCAGGCGCTGGAGGAGAACAATGTGCTGCAAATCCTGGCGGAGCCGAATCTGATGACGGAGTCGGGGAAAGAAGCGAGTTTCCTCGCGGGCGGCGAGTTTCCGTTTCCAGTCTTACAGGGAACAACCGGTTCAGGATTCGCGGGGATAACGATTCAGTTCAAGGAATTCGGGGTGCGCTTGAACTTCACGCCAACGTTGACTGGCGACGGGATGATTCATCTGAAGGTGAAGCCCGAGGTCAGTTCGCTGGATTTCACGAATGCGCTGACGATCCAGGGTTTCTTGATTCCTGCGTTGACCACCAATCGCGTGGAGTCGGAGATGCAATTGCGCGATGGGCAAAGCTTTGCGATCGCAGGCTTGCTGGATAACCGTGTCACGGAGCAATACGACAAAATTCCATGGATCGGAGACGTGCCGATTTTGGGCAACCTTTTCAAAAGCCGGTCGGTAACTAAGAGCAAGAACGAACTACTCATCGTGGTGACGCCGCGCATTGTGCACCCTTCGGATGCCGCGCTGGCGACGCCGACAATGCCGAAGCCTTTTCTGGGTCCGACGACGCCGGTACCGGCCTCGTCCCAGTCGCCGAAGTGAGCGAGCCCCGGATGGTGCGAGCGGCCTTACTGAAAAACATTCAGGGGACCAGGGAAATCGTTCCATGTTAACAGTTGCGATCGCCAGCGGAGAGACGACCAGTTCAGCGCAGCTGGTGGCTGCTCTGCAGCAGACTGGAATTGTGAAATCAATCAAACAGTGGACGATTCCTTCCGACCGTTTTCCAGACTCGGCCGACGCGTTGCCGGACATCGTTTTTCTGGATTTGTCGCGCGATCCCGAAGCGTACTTCACGTTCGGAGCGCAATTGCGGCGCATCCGCCCCTCGATCAAGCTGGTCGCTGTATCCGCGATCGTGCCGCCGGGGCACCAGCTGATGCTGGAAGCGATGCGTAGCGGAGTGCAGGATTTCCTGCCGAAGCCGGCAAGCGCGGAGGTATTGAATGAAATGCTGGCGCGGTTCGCGCAGGATTCCTCCGAAGCGAAGGACCGCCCGTCTCTCGACAAATTGATCGTCGTGATGGGATCGAAAGGCGGCGTGGGCGCGACGACGGTCAGCGTCAACCTCGGCGTCCAGCTCGCAACATTTGCACGAAAGCACGTGGCTTTGCTGGATTTTGCGCGACCGCTTGGGAATGCGCACTTGTTGCTGGATCTCCATCCCCGATTCACGGTGCGTGACGCCGTGGATAATCTGGATCGTCTTGACAGCCACTTTTTTGCAGGGCTGATGACGCAGCACAAGACGAAACTGGAGATTCTGGGGGGCGCCCTTCAGCCCGAGGAATGGCAGACCATCCCGGTGCCGCCGCTGGAGCGCGTGGTGAATGTGGCGCAGAACCTTTTCGACATGGTGCTATTGGACATGGGTTCGCAATTCTCGTCCGAATGGAGCCCTATTCTGCGGATGGCGCGCATGATTCTAATCGTGGCCGAGGCGAATGTTCCGGCGTTGTGGACGCTGGAGCGGCGTCTAGCGGCGCTAAAGGGCTTCGGAATTGAGCCTGAACGCGCGCGCATTATCATCAACCGCTGGCATAAAGGCGATGACGACGTTTTACGAAGTGTTCAGAAGGATATAAATCGCCCCATCTTTGCGTGTCTCCCGAATGATTTTCGCAAGGCCTCGGAATCCATCAATCTGGGAACTCCGTTGATGGAAAACCATAACAACGTGCTGAGCGGCCGGTACCGGCAGATCGCTTCGCAATTGACCGGGGCGGAATGGTCCCCGGCTTCGAAGAAGGGCGCGCTCGGCGGTTTCTTTTCATTTCCGACGAAAAGGTAGAAAAAGATGCCACCAGTTGCTCCGCCCATCACACGAACGGATTTCGGCGCGGTAAAAATCGCGATCCACCGGAAACTGATCCAGAAATTGAATCTCGATCGGCTGACGGAGATTAACCGCGAAGAGGTTCGGCGTGAAGTCGGTCACATCCTGGAGGCGCTCGTCGTCGGTGAATCCACACCGATGAACCTGCAAGAACGGGAACGCCTGGCGCAGGAAGTCCTCGATGAAGTCTTTGGACTGGGCCCGCTGGAACCCCTACTGGCCGATCCGACGGTTTCCGACATCCTGGTGAATACCTACAAGCGCGTCTACGTGGAAAGAAAAGGAATGCTGGAGCAGACAGCGGTGCAATTTCGCGACGACGCGCACCTGATGAGCATCATTGACCGCATCGTTTCCTCGATCGGGCGGCGCATTGACGAATCTTCCCCGATGGTGGATGCGCGGCTAGCAGATGGATCGCGCGTTAACGCGATCATCCCGCCGCTCGCGGTGGACGGTCCCTGCTTGTCCATCCGGAGATTTGGCCACGAACGGTTGACCGCAATCGACATGGTCGAAAATCATACGCTGACGTCCAGCATGCTGGAATTGCTGCGTGGGAGCGTGAAGGCCCGGCTGAATATTCTGGTCTCTGGCGGCACGGGCGCTGGCAAGACGACCTTGCTGAATGTGTTGTCCGCGAATATTTCCAGTCGCGAAAGAATTGTGACGATCGAAGACGCCGCCGAGCTGCAGCTCAATCAAGAACATATTGTGCGGCTGGAAACGCGTCCGCCCAATATCGAAGGGAAGGGAGCGGTGCATCAGCGCCAACTGCTGATCAATTCTCTGCGCATGCGCCCGGATCGAATCATCGTAGGTGAGGTTCGCGGCGAAGAAGCGCTGGATATGCTGCAGGCAATGAACACCGGTCACGACGGGTCACTGACCACAATTCACGCGAATTCGCCGCGCGACGCGCTGAGCCGGCTGGAAACCATGGTGGCGATGGCGAATTTGAGCATCCCGGACTCCGCGATTCGGCGGCAGATCTCCTCCGCCGTGGACCTGGTGGTGCAGGTGAGCCGCCTCAGCGATGGAACGCGAAAAGTTGTCTGCATTTCCGAAATCACGGGCATGGAAGGGGACGTCGTCACCATGCAGGACATTTTTGTATTTCGGAAACGGGGCATACGCGAAAACGGCGAGGTGATCGGCGAATTTCTGCCCACCGGGATTCGCCCGCGGTTCGCCGAACGCCTCGTGGTAACCGGGATCCAGCTGCCGATGGGAATGTTCGAAATGCCGCGGATTCATTAGGGAGCCGAAAATGGCGCTGCTACTATCCGTTTTGACGTTCTTGACCGCGGTCGCGATCATCGTGCTGGTGTGGATGTTCGCGGGCACGGACGCCAGCCAGGAAGTCGTCAAGCGCCGGATGGAGTCGGTGCGCAAGGCCGAGCGGCGCGGCGACGTTTCCATCAATCTGAAGCTGGTCAGGGACGAAATGCTCAGCAGCGTGCCGGCGCTGCATCGGTTGCTGCAACCGTGGGGCTGGTCATTGCGCATGCGTGATTTCGTGGCCCAGGCGGGGATGAAGACGAAGCCGGCGAAGATCCTGCTGGTGAGCGGGGTGGTCGCGTTGGCGTCCTACCTGATCACCGGGCTGTACTACCCGCGCTTCCCGATCCCCGCGCTGGTGGGGATATTTGTGGGAATTGTGCCGTTTTCGATTGTGGCGCTCAAGAGGCGGCGGCGATTGCGCGAATTCGAAGAGCATTTTCCGGAGGCTTTGGATTTGCTGGGTCGCGCGGTCCGCGCCGGGCATGCTTTCACCACCGGGCTGGAAATGATTGCGACAGAATCAGCCGAACCAGTGGCTGGGGAATTCCGCACGGCGTTCGAGGAACAGAATTTTGGCCTTCCCTTGCGTGATGCCTTGTTGAATATGACCGAGCGCATGCCGCTGGTGGACGTGCGGTTCTTCGTTACGGCTCTGCTGATCCAGAAGGAGACGGGCGGAAATCTGGCGGAAATTCTGGATGGGCTCTCGCGGGTAATCCGTGACCGCTTCCGAATTTATCGCGAGGTAAAAACGCGCACGGCGCAGGGGCGGCTGACGGCAGCCATTCTGATCTCGCTGCCGCTGGCGGTGATGTTGGCGCTGGAGCTGATCAACCCGATGTACATGCGGGTGCTCTTCGACGATCCCGCTGGTCCCACGATTCTGGCGATTGCCGCGACCATGCAGGTGATCGGGTCGCTGCTGCTCTGGAAAATTATTCACTTCGAGGTCTGATCGTCTGTAAGGAGAGAAGAGTCCATGTTGTGGATGGTTACGACGATTACTTTCATAGCGACCGTCGCCGTTCTGACGGCGCTGTTCTACGCGCTGGTTCCCGGCGAAACCGGGATCGCGGAGCGGCTTTCGCGCTTGATTCAGCCGCCGCGGCAGCAGCGGGTGCGGGATACCAGCTTTTCTGACAAGCAAAAGGAGCGAGTGCGTGACACACTTGCGGCCGTCGGTGGTTTAGTTTCGTCTGGTGCGGCGGTTGTGAGTTTGAAGGAGCAACTGCCGATGGTGCGAGCAGGATACCGGAATGCGAGCGCCATGTCCGCGATGCGCGGCCTGAAAATTCTGGTGCCTGTGCTTTTCGTGGCAATCACAATTGCTTCCGGCGTTTACCGCGTGCAGGTATTTTTCGTTCCGTTGTTGGCGGCGATCGCAGGCTATCTGGTTCCGGATCTTTGGCTGATGTGGCGGGTGCAAGCGCGGCAACATCGCCTGCGCCTGGCGCTGCCGGACGCGCTGGATATGCTGGTGATTTGCGTCGAGGCCGGGTTGGGACTGGATCAGGCTCTGATGCGCGTGGCGCAGGAACTGCGCATCACGCACCCGGAACTGAGCGAGGAATTGCAGCTGGTGAATATGGAGATGCGCGTTGGCAAAACTCGGCTGGAAGCGATGCGCGAACTCGGCCGACGCACCGGCGTGGAAGATATCAAGTCGCTGGTGGCGATGTTGATCCAGACCGAGCGGTTTGGCACGAGCATTGCACAATCCCTGCGAGTTCATTCCGACGACTTGCGCATCAAGCGGCGTCAACGCGCCGAAGAAATGAGCGCCAAGACGACGGTGAAAATGGTACCGGCGCTGGTGTTGTTTATTTTCCCGGCTTTGATGGTAGTGATTTTGGGGCCCGCCGTTATCACTTTGATGAGGCAGTTTTTGCCCGCGCTCGCGAAGTGATCGCGGTAAATCGATCTTACGTAATTTGTGGGATCGAATAACTCAAGTAAAAGGAGCAAGAAGATGGACAACGTCACACTGATTCGATTGGTGGCAGGAGCTTTGGCGGTCGTGGTGTTGTTTGTGATTATTTGGCGCCGTAAACGGAAGATCGTGGACTAGGTGACAGCACATTGACTCGACCCCGGAGATTCACCAATGAACAACGCGCGTGAGGGCGGCAACGGCAGATCTGCGAGTGATAACGGCCAAAACGGCCACGTGTATATCTACAACAAGACCAGAGAGACGTTTGTGGCCACCGAGGCTACCGTAGCGGACAGCTATCTGCGTCGCTTGGTTGGATTGCTCGGCAAAACGAAACGCTGGGCGCAGCTTGGACGTGGCCTTTGGATTGTTCCCTCGCGCGGGGTTCACACCATCGGGATGATGTTCCCGATCGACTTGATTTTCCTGAGTAGGGAAAAGGAAGTCGTGCATGTGGAAGAGCACTTGCGGCCATTTCGAATCTCGGCTGTATCGCTGAAAGCGACAAGCGTGCTGGAGCTCCCGGCGCACACGGTGTTTCGCACGGGGACGCAAGTAGGCGATCGGATGGAGATCGCGCGACTGAACAGGTGACGGGGCGGGGAAAAATCATGAAACTCTATCGTTTGATGGGAACTGTGTTCTTGTTTCTGGCACTGTGCCGGCCAGCGGTGGGGCAGCCGTCTGCGGCAAACAGCCCGCACAAATGGTTTCACAACCGGCACCCGGAAAAATCGAACCCGCATTACAAGGACGCGACCCACAGACACGGGCCAAGCAATCATCGCGCACGCCAGCACAGCAAGCCTTAAATTGGGACGGGATTCATTTGCAGGATTGTTTTTGCACTCGCGCCCTTATGAGGCAGCGCGATCTTCGGGAGTGCACAGTTCTTTGCGGGAAGGTGGCGCGGAGCGTAGCGATCTGCGGAGGCGTCCGGTTGCGCTCTGGGCGAAAAAGAGGTATAAAACCGGGTAAGGTCATTGAAGTATGAAAGACAAAGCCTCTGTTCGCAGTTGAAGGTCCTGCCATGATGACGACACTAAAAGGTCTTTGGCGCAGACAATCCGGGGACGATGTTGCCGAGTACGCGCTCCTGGTCGCCATGATCGCCCTGGTGGTGCTCGTGGCTCTGTTCTCTTTCGGAACTTCCAACGGAAAGCTGATCAGCGATGCCGCGAGTAGCATTTCATCCAGCGCTTCCCGCGGCGGTGGGAGTTCGAGCGGTGGAGGCGGGCAACCAGGCGGTGGGGACCAAGGCGGCGGTGGCCAGCCTGGGGGCGGCGGACAAGGCGGTGGCGGTCAAGGCGGGGGAAGCGGCGGAGGAAGTGGTGGCGGAAGTGGCGGCTCGGGAGGAACTGTCCCCGTCAGTCCTACACCCATCAAGTAAGATCGGCAGTCTCTGTCGCGCTAATCAGTGCGCATAGCGTTTCCTTCAGCCCGCATCAACACGACCCTCAAATTCCCAGGCTCATAGCAGGGTTATCCATTTCGTCCCGGCTGACGCGGCTAAATAGTTGCTCCCGTCAGGCCTGCCTGCGCTGCAATTTCCAGCGTGGACACATCCATATACTAGGTTGGCGGGTCGCCGTCCTCATTTGTGAACTCTTTTAAGGCGTTCACCATGCGCGATCGCTCTAAGGTGCGGCATGTCAGTAGCTTACGTTCATCGCTGGGAAGGACATCCAGATGCAATGGAATCGCCGACTGTGCCGGGGGAGTGCGCGTGCACGGGGAAGATGCGTCTTAACGGGATCCCAATTCAACCCGATTACGATGCCGTGATAGGGAGGGGGTAAGCTACAGCCAATGCCGTCCAAGATTGTTCTGCCGTGGAAAATCATTGACCGCTTGCTGCTGCCCAGCATTTTCTTTTTGACCTCGCTCGTGGCGGTCCTAACATTTTGGCAACTCCTGCTCGGCCATCGCCGCGCGGAGATACACGCTGTTACAAACGAACAGGCTTCGTTTGTGAAGTCCAAAGTGGAATCAGAACTGCGCGAGCGAATTATGCCGTTACAGGGGCTTGCGGCGCAGTGGAGCACGCTGAGCGGCGATCGGGAGAAGAAATCCGCGGCCGAACTGATGATGAGCGGCTACCCTGATTATCAGGCGGTCGAGTGGGTGGACCCGACGTTCCATGTACGCTGGGCGGCACCCAGTAGAGCAAATGATGGCGATCAAGGCGTCGACTTGAGCGCCGATGCCGTGCAGCAGGCGGCGTTTCAATCTGCGGGGCAGTACGAGGATGTGATGATTACGCGTCCGGTGAATCTGCTTCAGGGGGGCAGAGGCCTGCTGGCGTGCGTGCCGGTGTACAAGTCGGGAAGACTTAGCGGCTTCATGGTCGGAGTATTCCGATATAGAGAGCTGATTTCCTCGATGCTGCGGGACGTGGCACAGGGTTACTGGGTGGCTTTGTACGATGGAAGCGAGCGGATCTATGGAGAAGGGGCCGATCTTGCGCCGCGAGATGCGGTGTGGGCCAGCACCGTCGACATACAATTCCGAGATCTTTCATGGCGCGCGCAAGTTTGGCCGAAACCAGGGACGATCACCTATGCACTGTCAACGCTTCCCAAAGTAGCCTTCGTGGGCGGCATACTGTTGTCCGCTCTGCTCGGATTCACAGTGTATGCGGCCGAAACTGCGACGCTGCGCGCCAAGGAAGCGCTCGCCGCGAATCAGGAACTCAAATCCGAAATTGCCGGACGCGAACAGGCGGAGGCGGCGCTGCTCCAGGCGCAAAAGATGGAAGCAGTGGGCCGCCTCGCTGGCGGCATATCTCACGACTTCAATAATCTGCTGACGGTTATCCGCGGCCATGCGGCACTTTCGCTCGCGAGAGTCGGTTCCGACGGCGCATTGCGCCGCGAACTGAACGGGATTCTGAAGTCCGCCGACAAAGCTGCCGCGCTGACCAGACGGCTGCTCGCCTTCAGCCGCAAGCAAGTGCTGCAACTGCGCGTGCTGGATCTTAACGCGCTGGTGGCCCAGGTGAATGAGTTGTTACCGCCCGTCATGGGTGACGATATCGAGTTGATCCTGGACCTGGCGCCCGACTTGGGGCACGTCAAGGCCGATGCGGCACAGATGGAGCAAGCCATCATGAATCTCGCATTTAATGCGCGAGATGCCATGCCCCGCGGCGGTAAGTTGAAGATCCAAACCATGAACGCTGATTTGGACGAAGAGCTGATGCTCCGCCACGAGGGTGCTCGACCCGGTCCACACGTGATGTTGGTTGTGCGCGACACAGGGCACGGCATGACCCAGGAGACTCTTTCACATGTCTTCGAACCCTTTTTTACCACCAAGGAGACAGACAAAGGAACCGGGCTTGGCCTCGCCACAGTCTACGGAACGTTGCGGCAGAGCGGAGGGTTCGTCCGCGTTTCCAGCACGGTCGGTGAGGGGACTACGTTCCGGATTTATCTGCCGCGTGTTGAAGAAGCGATTGACGCCGTCGAGGCGCCCCCCATCTTGCCGCATCAATTGCAAGGCGCCGAAACAATTCTCGTGGTCGAAGACAACGATGCGGTGCGTCGCATCGCGCGGGAGTTTTTGAAAGTGAAGGGATACACGCTCATTGAAGCCCGCGAAGCGACCGAAGCCATTCAGATCATGGAGAATCGCAAAGAGCGAATCGATTTAGTAATTACGGATGTGCTTATGCCCGGCATGAAGGGGCGCGAACTGATCGGGCGGCTGGCCGAGCTGCGGTCAGATTTCAAGGTCCTGTACATGTCGGCTTACACGGAGGATGCCGCGATCAATATTGGGGTTCTGAGTCCCGGAACGGAATTCATCGAGAAGCCATTCAGCCCCGACGAACTGACGGCCAAAGTGCGTCAGGTGCTGGGGCGCGCGCCGCTCGTGCGGCATGCCAGCGCAGCACAGCTGTAAAGCTAGGGCAGACGGAGGACAACAAGAGGGATGCCCCACAAACCTGGACGGCGGTGTGGAAGTACAACTGTAGCAAGATTCATTTCGCGCTGAGGCGTGGCACGGTTGGCACGCCGTAAGCAGAGGCGATCCATGAATAGTCGCACCCTATGGCTTAGTGTTGGCTTCGTGCTTCTCTCTTCCTGGGCAATCGTGCACCTTCACGATGGGTACCAGCTGGTGCTATTTTGCTGCGCGATGGGTCTGCTGGTGTATCTGCTTGAAAAGTTCGTCAAGGCGTGACATCGTGCAGTCCCACTGACCCTGCTAGACGGGCTGCCATTGTCTGCGGTGGAATGGCGCGAACCGTTCTACGTTTTCGGGAGGAACTGATGTCCAGGGATCGTCGCATTGCCCCCCGGAAGGTTTACACGATGCCGGTTCAAATTCGAGTGCGGACGGAAGTGTTCGCGCCCGTACCGAACGAGCGTGTACGCGCGAGCAGTGAGCGATATGCTGCAACTCTGGTTCCGGATCCGCGTGACGGTGAAACGGTCAATATCTCGGAGCTAGGAATCTACTTCAAGTCAAAGGAGCATATCGCCTTCGGTGAGGAACTGGAAATGTTCTTCAGACTGCCCAGCGAACTGACGGGACGCGGGCCGGAGAAAGTCCGCTGCAGCGCACGGGTAGTTCACGTCGATGCCAGCATTGACGGCAAGGGCACTTCGGGCATCGGCGTAGCGATTGGTCGCCTCGCGCGGGAATGAATACGAATGTCGTGAAACGTGCCCCGGAAATCGGCGTAGGAAGAGGCTTCCGTCTCTTGCCCGCTAATTTCCTGGAGTTCCGCTGGCCTGTGGTATGCGACTTGCTCCTCCAAGGTCTCGCGGGAGAATGCCGCGTACCACGCGCCTCGTTCCGACCGATTGAAACGGCTCGCCCGGAATTCTCATGGCTGTGAAGAGGATGTCAACAGAGCCAGCTGATCTCAAGACTCGGGACTGGCATCTAGAATTGCTGCGAGCAACTCGTGCTTTGCAGGTGCAAATGGATTTGTAACGGTGCCTCCCTTCCAAGTAAAGCCGCTTCGGGATCCGCAGCAAAAACTCCTGCCGCTGTGAGTTCGGCAGCAGCAGGCAAATTCGGCTGAGCGGGAGCAGTAGCGAACCGGCGTTGCCGGAAGCGTCCGGATTTGCGCCAGCTAGAAAATCCGCGCAGATCATCTCGAGACAATAGCCACGCGCCCTTTGACCGTCGAGCATCAACGAGGCGATCTCCAGCGCGCACCGGGAAGCATTCTCAGGATAATTTAGATTGTCCGTTAACCCCCCGAACGACCGCATCGCGCGCGAGGAGCCGCGCCCAGCCATGGCCGCCTCGGAACTGGCATGTGCCGAACGTGATTGACCATCGGTCGATGGAAGTGCGAACCGCAACCGATGCTAGCGCCGGAGGAGCAACTCTGAGCCGTAACATTTATTGGAATGGAATCTCGTTGAGAGGTGAAGGCAAACTCCATTATAATTGCATGATTTGCCAAGGTAGGGGGAGCCACAGACAGTCATGTTGAAAAGCATTCAGCAACGGGACCTGGAACGAAACCGCTGGGTCAAGATCGGGATGAGCGTTCTGCTCGGGGTCATCTGCTTGAGCATGCTGACTTACCTGATCCCCGGCATGGGCAGCGCCGCTCTGACCAACAGTCCCGATGCCGTCGCCACGGTCGGTGGACAAGGAATCACCGCCACGGACGTGCAACGCCAGCTAAATACCGCGCTGCACGGCCAATCGGTTCCGGATGTTCTGCGGGGCCTCTACGCGAAGCAAGTTTTGGACCAGATGATTCTCAAGCAAGCTCTCACTCTGGAAGCACAGCGCCTCGGTATCCGCGTCACCGACCAGGAACTCTCGGATCGAATCAAGCAGATTCTGCCGGCGGCATGGAACGGCGACACGTGGCTGAAGGACCGCTACACCACCGAAGTCCAGAGTCGCACGGGCATGTCCGTTCCGGAATTCGAGGACTTCCTGCGTGACCAGATGCTGCAGGACAAGTTCAGGCATATGGTCACCGATGCGATCACTGTCAGCCCCGCCGAAATACAGGCCGAATACCGCCGTCGCAACGAGAAAGTTCAGCTCGAATACGTCCTGGTGAAGCCCTCGGAACTCGCACCCACGATTCAGCCGACCGATGCGGATTTGTCGGCCTATTACACCAAGCACGCGGGGCTATATCAGGTTCCGGAGAAGCGCTCGGCGCGTTTCGCCCTGCTGGACCTCGCGAAGCTTCGCGCTACGACCTCCGTTGGTGACGATGCGCTGCGCGCCTACTACAACTCCCATATTGACGAATATAAAGTTGAGAATCGCGTGCACGTCGAGCACATCTTGTTCAAGACCGTCGGCAAGACGGACGCGGAAATCGCGGAAGTTCGCCTGAAGGCCGAAGATGTTTTGAAGAAAGCAAAGAGCGGCGCAAATTTTGAAGATCTCGCGAAGAAATTCTCCGAAGATGATGGCACCAAACCCAAAGGCGGCGATCTCGGCTGGATCGTTGAAGGCCAGACCGTCCCCGAATTTCAGCAGGCCGCTTTCACCCTGCCTAAGGGGTCCATCTCGGATCTGGTGAAGACCCAGTACGGTTTTCACATCATCAAAGTTCTGGATCACGAGCAGGCTCACACCAAGACGTTCGAGGAAGTCCGCAGCAGCATTGAGCCGACGGTTCTCGATGAAAAAGTCAGCGTCGAGGCCAACAACATCTCCGAGAAGATAGCATCCGCGATTCGCCAGTCGAATCATCAGCCGCTCGATGATCTGGCCAAAAAGTTCAACCTGGTCGTAGGGGAATTGCCTCTGGCCGCCGCTGCGGATCCGGTCGCGGCATTCGCCAATTCTGCCGATGTGCGCTCAGCGGTATTTCAGCTTCGCCCCGGCGAGCTGAGCCAGCCCATCCAGACTCCGCAAGGCATCGTGATCGTCACTCCTAAAGACATTCAGGCCGCGCACCAGGGCACCTTCGCCGAGGTCCGCAGCCGCGTCCTCGCCGACTATCAGCAGGAGAAATCGCTCGAGCTGGCCCAGTCAAAGGCCGAAGAGCTTGCCAAGCTCGCAAAAGGCGGTGAAGCATTCGAGAAGGCGGCGAAATCCCTCAATCTGGAAGTCAAGACCTCCGAGTCTCTCTCACGCACCGGCTCGATTCCAGATGTTGGCTCCGGCCAGTTGCTTGATGCCGCATTCACGATGCCCGTAGGCCAAGTGAGCGATCCCAAGGCCGTCACAGGCAACTGGCTGGTCTACCGCGTCGCCGGTCACGAGCCCGTCAATGACGCTGCAGTCGTGCTGCAGGCTGACCAAATTCGCCAACAATTGCTCCAATCCAAGCAGAGCGCAGCATTCGATGCGTTCCGCGTCGCCCTTGAGGACCGGCTAAAAAAGGAAGGGAAGCTGACAATCAATCCTGAGGCGATGAAGCGGCTGACGGGCTCAACATCCTCATAAACACCTGAAAATAAACACTTTAAATAAATTCCACTCTCCTCTTGCCGTCCTTTATCCTCTTCGTTAGACTATCCCTATCCGCAGAGCCTGCCCCGTAGCCAGCGGGGTTCTCGTCCCTGATCACTCAGGGACCAAGGGCAGATGCCTTCCAGCCCTGTATTGCATGGTGCCCAACAAACAGACGATTCTAAGGAGCATTGCTATGGCATCGAATAATTTCAGGGCGGGCAGGCTTGCAGCGGGTGCCTCAGGGATGAAGGCGGGGCGTAAACGGACAAGAACAGTCGAGTCCGCCACTAATGCGAAGGTGAGGAGCATGATGTCTACCAAGAATGGCGCGTCCGGAAATCTCTATCACTGCGCCATGGAGAAGAATCAGAACGGCAAATACAACATCCGCATCCGCGTGCAATTTGAACGAGGCGGTTGGTACTTGTCGGTCTACTTTCTCGCGTCGTCCTTCACTGCGGGGATGAAAAAGCTCGAAGAATCGCTGCAACTCCTGCAGAAAAGCGAAGAGCGCTTGCGTTTCTGGGGCGTCGAGCGAAGTGACGACCCCAACCTCGCTGGCGACCTGCTACAGGAATCCGGGTTGTGGTTGGACCGCCGCCGCGAATTTCCCCGCAAAGTTGCGGAAATGAACGTGGCCAGCGAACGACCCGTCCCCGCCTCGCTGCTCGCGCCTGTTCGGCGCGTTCTGGCGGATTCGGTGTCTCAGGAACGCGAGCGGTCTTACTCAGCTGCCGCTGGCGACTAAGAGCATTAGGGAGCGTCGGCAGGGTCTATTTTTCGCGGACCAGAACCTCGCCCTGCGCCAAAACCACGTCATTCAGCGACAGCCGGTACTTATAAGAGCCAGGATTCAGCCCAGGGCGCGTTGGCCCGCTAATCAGCCGCACTCCAGGCGGTGCCTGGAACACATTGGAAGAGAACGGGCAGCGCTGGGAATCGAACTCGATTTTCATGTTCCCCGCGTTCGATATCCATTCCGCTTGATCGCCCGGATCGAGCACCACCACTTCCGGCAAGACCCCAACTAGAACGCGCTTCTCCGTCAATTTATCCTCGATTCAGTTTCCCGTGGAACACCAATGCCTTTACATATCGCAAAGAAGTGACCAAAACTGTCATTCCAGAAGCCCAAATAGGTCGCACGGACTAGCAATTCCCGAGCGCTGGCCCAGATGCAGGTTCCCCAGTAGCGATTACAATATGCCCTTCACAGCCTCGACGATGTGCCGCGCTGAAATTCCGAACGCATCCACAAGTTCATCCGGCTTGCCGGAGTGAGGGATATTATTCACCGCTACCAGCTTGGACTTGGTAGGAGGCGCACCGGCTGCTGCAAGAGCGTGCAACACACCTTCACCCAAACCACCTTCCGGCCAGTGATCTTCCGCTGTTACAAGTCGTCCACCGGTCGCAGTTACCTCGGTAGCCAGCGCCTTGCCATCCAAGGGTTTCACGCAGTAAAGGTCAATGACGCGAATTGCAATTCCCGCTGCTTTCAACTGATCCGCCGCTTTCAGCGCTTCATGCAACGTCACCCCCGCTCCGATCACCGTCGCCTTGTCGTCCGCACTCTTGCGCAGGACCTTGAAACCTGGAACCGGGAATTTCTCGTCCTTCGCGTACAAAATCGGCATCTTCGGCCGCGATGTCCGCAAATAATTGATTCCCGGCCGCCGCGCCATCGTCTCGGTAATTCGCTCGGTAGATACGGCATCGCTCGGATAAAAAACAGCCGAACCGTGGATGGCGCGAAACATCGCGATGTCTTCCAGCGCCATCTGCGAAGGTCCATCTTCGCCGATGGAAACCCCGCAATGCGAGCCGCACAAATTGATGTTCGCGCGGCTAATCGCAGCCATGCGCACGTTATCGTACGCGCGCGAAAGGAAACACGCGAACGTGTCGGCAAACGGCACTTTGCCGCGCGCCTGCAGTCCGACCGCAACGCTCACCAGATTCTGTTCCGCGATATAGCCCTGCCAGAAATGGTCCGGATACGCATCGCCAAACGTTTCCGAAAATGTCGAGTTTTTTACGTCGCCCGATATCGCCACCACATGTGGATTCGCCGCACCCAGCCGCTTCAACGCGAATCCGTATGCCTCCCGCGTAGCGACCTTCGCGTCCGCTGCATAATCCGGAGCTGGCGGTTCGGGGAAATCCGGCGGCGTCGGCAGAGGCGTGCGCTCGTACGATTTTCCCGGATCCGGTGGCACAGTCGGCCCGCCACCGAGCTCCTGAATCGCGGCCGCGAGCTGCTCCTTCGAAAACGGCTTGCCGTGCCAGTTCAGTTTGTCGGCAACTTGGCTGAAGCCGTGGCCCTTGATCGTACGTGCCACGATCGCCTGCGGCTTCCCCTTGACTGTCTTGGCTCGGTCCAGCGCCGCTAGCACGGCTGCCACGTCGTGCCCGTCGATCACCTGTGTATCGAAACCTTCCGACTCGAACTTCAGCCGATAGCGCTCCATGTCGTGCTGATACATCGTCGGCTCGCTCTGCCCAAGCCGGTTGATGTCCGCAATCACTGTCAGATTATCCAGGTTGTAATGCGCTGCGAACGCCGCTGCTTCCCAGACCTGCCCTTCGGCCAATTCGCCATCGCCCGTCAGCACGTACACGCGCGTCGGACTCTTGTCCATCCGCGCGCCAATGGCCAGGCCCGCGCCTACCGAAAGCCCTTGGCCCAGCGAACCCGTCGCGGCATCCACACCATGAATCCGCGGCGTCGGGTGCCCTTCCAGCTCGCTGGAGAACTCCCGCAGTGTCATCAGGCGCGAAACTGGGAAGACACCCGCTTCCGCTAGCGCAGCATAGAGCACCGGCGCAGCATGGCCCTTGGAAAGCACAAAGCGATCGGCGTCATTCGAATTCGCATTTTTCGGATCGAACTTCATTGCATAGAAAAATACGCCAGCCACCAGCTCGGCGGCGGACATGCACGAAGTCGGGTGTCCTGAGCCTGCGGCAGTCGTGGCCATCATCGAATAAATGCTTAATAGTTTGGCTTTC
This sequence comes from uncultured Acidobacteriota bacterium, assembly GCA_963790855.1. Taxonomy (GTDB): domain Bacteria; phylum Acidobacteriota; class Terriglobia; order Acidiferrales; family UBA7541; genus Palsa-295. The sequence continues at coordinate 573,857 of CAWBPZ010000006.1, read as the reverse complement.
TCTTTTACGGCACTCACGGTGGCGGCGGAAGGTCCTGCGGAAGAAGTCGCGCTCATGACAGCTCCTTTAGCACGTATCGGTCAGGCTGATTTTACCCTTTTCGGCTGCATCTGGTGAAACTGTAATTTTTGATGCCCGCGCTCGCCCCATCGGCGCACGCGATTTGCATTTCGTCCGCTCTAAACGTAGAGTCTGGTTTCACACCGCGTAAACCCGGGAGCACCGCATGAACCCAATTTCGATCACTGTCAACGGCGGCCAACACTCTGTGGAGGTTTCGCCGGATACTCCGTTGTTGTGGGTCTTGCGTGACACCTTGGGGCTCACTGGCACAAAATTCGGCTGCGGCCAGGCGCTCTGCGGCGCCTGCACAGTGCACGTGGATGGCGAAGCCACGCGCTCCTGCACCGCGCGCATTTCCACCGTTGCTGGACGCAGCATTACCACCATCGAAGGGCTATCTGCCGACGGCCAGCATCCCGTGCAGCAAGCGTGGCTCGCCGACCAAGTCCCGCAATGTGGCTACTGCCAGGCGGGCATGATCATGACCACTGCCGCCCTGCTAGCGAAGAATTCGGCGCCCAGCGATGCGGACATTGACGAAGCCCTGGGCGGCCATATCTGCCGCTGCGGCACCTATCAGCGCATACGCCAGGCGGTACATCAAGCCGCCGCAAAACGTTCTTCCTCTGAGACTGCCGCGGCGGCTGCAGCAATCGCAGGAGGCTCTAGGTGAGCACGATGCGCACTGCGACTAGCACTTCACGCCGCGAATTCCTGAAATCCAGCGCCGCCGGCGGTACGGGGCTGTTGCTCGCGTTCTACGTGCCCGCATTCGCGCCAGCGCAGGACGCGCCAGAACAACCGTTCAAACCAAATGCGTACATCGCCATCGACCCGCAGGGCGACATTCGCCTCGTTGTGACCCGCTCGGAGATGGGCCAAGGCGTGCGCACGGCTCTCGCCATGATCCTCGCCGAAGAACTCGACGCGGACTGGTCGCGCGTGAAAATCGAACAGGGCGATTGCGATCCAGTCTATGGCGACATGACCACGGGCGGCAGCATGAGTATTCGCAGCACCTGGGATCCGCTGCGCAAGGCCGGAGCTTCCGCGCGCGATAGGTTGCTCACAGCGGCGGCCGAAAACTGGGGCGTGCCGAAAGATGATTGCAGCGCCACCGGCGGCAGCATGATCGAACACAAAAAAACGGGTCGAAAAATTAGCTATGGCCAGCTAGCAATCAAAGCTGCATCCGTGCCGGTACCCAAAGACGTCCCACTGAAGGATCCCAAGGACTATCGCATTGTCGGCACCAAACGCGCGCGGGTGGACGGCCAGCACATCGTCATCGGCGAAGCGCATTACGGCATCGACACCAAAATTCCTGGCATGCTCTTCGCCGTCGTCGCGCGTCCTCCGGTCTTCGGTGGCAGAGTAAAAAAATTCGACGCCACTCGCGCGTTGGGTGTCCCGGGAGTTAGAAAAGTGTTTGAAGTGCCCGCCGTCGAAATGCCACCGCTGTTCGGCGAAGAGCGCAAGCCTGATTCCGGCCACCAGCACTATCTGTGGGGCGGCGTAGCCGTCGTGGCCGATTCCACGTGGCAAGCGATCGCGGGCCGTCGCGCGCTCACGATGGAATGGGACAACGGTCCTGGCGCCGAAGAATCCACAGAAAAACAACGTGCCACGCTGATCGAACTGCTGAAAACTCCCGGCAAGGAGCTAAAAAAGATCGGCGATCCCGATGCCACCCTTGCATCTGCCGCCAAAACCGTCGAAGCCGATTACGAAACTCCCTTTCTCGCGCACATGGCCATGGAGCCGGTAAACTGCACCGCCTCCGTCCACGACGGTAAATGCGAAGTCTGGGCGCCCACGCAAAATCCCAACGGCATGGCCACGGCATTAGCGAGCGCGCTGAATCTGCCGCAGTCGGCTCTAACCATTCACATCACTCTCATCGGCGGTGGCTTTGGCCGTAGGCTCTGCATTGACTACGGCGTCGAAGCGGCCTTAATTTCGCGCTCAGCGGCAGCTCCCGTAAAAGTCATCTGGACTCGCGATGACGACATTCGTCACGATTACTATCGCCCCATCTCTCACCATAGCCTGCGCGCGGGTCTCGATGCACAAGGTCAAGTGACTTCTTGGCTGCACCACATCGCCGCTCCTTCGACGGACAGCACCTTCATCGGCGGTGAAGTTCCCGACACCGGCGGCACCGAAATTGCCGGCACCGGACTTCCCAATGGGACGGTTGCCAATTATTTGCTGCAGCAAAGTTTCCTTCACACCGCCGTTCCGCGCGGCTACTGGCGCGCCGTGGACACGAATTGGAATCACTTCGCGGTGCAATGCTTCATTGACGAAATTGCCGCCGCCACCGGCAAGGATCCGCTCGCGCTGCGGCGCGAATTGATCGCGACCAAGCAGAAGCCTGCCGGCCAAAGTGACAACGAAGGCGAAACTCCCGTCAATGTAGACCGGCTGCTCGGCGTCCTGAACCTCGTCGCGGAAAAATCAGATTGGGGAAAGCCGCTATCCGCAGGGCGCGGCCGCGGCATCGCCGGTCTATACGGCTTCGGCAGCTACGTCGCGCACGTCGCGGAGGTTACAGTCGCAAAAGACGGCACGCTGCGCGTGGATCGCGTTGTCGTCGCGGTGGATTGCGGCCAGGTGATCAATCCCGATCTCGTAGCTGCACAAATCGAAGGCGGCGTGGTCTTCGGCCTCACCTCAGCCCTTTACGACGAAATCACCATTCAGAACGGCCAGGTGCAGCAATCCAATTTCGATAATTATCCGATGCTGCGCATCGCGGACATGCCCAAAGTCGAAGTCCACCTCGTGCCCAGTCACGAATCGCCCGGAGGAATTGGCGAACCCGGTGTACCGTCCACGGCTCCAGCGGTAGCGAACGCGATTTTTGCCGCGACGGGCAAGCGTCTGCGGCGTCTCCCGTTCCAAACGCAGGAACTAGCTAAGTCCTAGCGCAGGCCGACGAATCCCGGCGAAAGATCGAGCGCCGGCGCCGTTTTGAGGGAGTCATTCCCGCGCAACATCCGCTAACTCGTGTCCGAAAGGTCCGCGCCTTTCGCCTCACGACCGCTGATCGTCACGATCACAACCAGCGCAGCGACCAGCAGCGCCGTCCATGCCAACACCGGCGCGTAATTCCCTCCAAAATAACGTTCCGCAACCTTGGCCTGAATCACCGAATTCCGTGAAGCGAGCAAGTTGCCGATTTGATATGCGAAACCCGGGAATGTCCCCCGCACGGCCGGCGGCGAAAGCTCATTCAAGTGCGCCGGAATCACTCCCCACGCGCCCTGCACCATGAACTGCATCAAAAAACTTCCGAGCGCGAGCATGGTTGAGCTGTGAGGGTATACCCACAGCGGTATCATGGGAATCGTAAGCACCGCAGCGATCACGATCGCTTTCCGCCGGCCGATTCGTTCCGACCACGATCCGAAACAGATCCCGCCCAGCAACGCGCCAAGGTTGTACACAATTGCGACCAGTCCCACGGTCTTGGGCGAAAAATCCCGGTTCTTCTGCAGAAACGTCGGATATAGGTCCTGCGTGCCGTGACTGTAAACATTGAATGCGAACATCAGTATCGTCAAAAAAATGAATGTTCCCAGGTACGTCACAATATCTTTCCCCAGGTTCCGTTGCACTCCGGCGGCGCTGCCGCGGCCCTGCCGCCACGCGGGCGATTCCTGCACCTTCGTTCGAATGTAAATCACCAGAAAAGCCGGCAGCGCGCCGATCACGAACATTCCGCGCCAGCCAATAAAGTGGAAAACAGTGCCATACACGAACGCCGCCAGCAGGTAACCGACCACGTATCCTTCCTGTAGTAACCCGGAGAAGAATCCGCGATTTTCTTTCGGCAGCGTTTCGAAGGCAAGCGCCGCGCCGACGCCCCACTCGCCGCCCATCGCTATCCCAAACAGCGCCCGCATAATCAAAAAAACGTGCAGCGACGGAGCAAACGCCGAAGCCAACTCGAACACCGAAAACGCGACGATGTCTATCATCAGCGCTGGCCGCCGGCCGTAACGGTCGGCAATCATCCCGAATAGAAATGCGCCGATGGGGCGCATCGCCAACGTCAGGAAAATAGCCTCGGCGATTGCGGAAACCTGCGCGTGAAATTCCGCGGCAATAGCGCTGACGCAAAAGACCAGAATAAAAAAATCGAACGCATCCAGCGACCACCCCAGAAAGCAGGCGATGAACGTGTTGCGCTGCGTCGCGGTAAGCCGCCGAAAATGAGCTAGAAATTCTATGGTCCGCTCCCTGACAGCTGCTCAAGCCGCCTTGCGTTGCTACACGCAATCTTGCTCCTGCGAAATCACCGCTACTTATCTTCGGTGCATCACCCGCGCAGACATCACCGCGTCGCAAACTCGCGCCACCTGCATCATTTCCGCTACATCATGAACCCGAACGATGTGCGCCCCCTGCAGAATGCTCGCTGCAACGGTGGCCGCCGTGCCCCAGATTCTCTCTGTCCCGGAAGCGCCGCGCAACTTGCTCTTTTCCAAAAGCTTGCCGATGAAACTTTTTCGCGAAGTGCCCACCAGCAGCGGATAGCCCAAGCGCGCGAGTTCCGGCAAACCAGCCAGCAATTCGCAATTCTGCTGGTAGCTTTTGCCAAAGCCGATCCCCGGGTCCAGCACAATCTGCTTCTTTGCGACCCCTGCTCGCCGCGCCAGCGCCGCCGCGTGCCGCAAACCCTTCACGACGTCGCTCAGCACATCGCGCGCAAATGCAGCCTTCTGCATCGTGCGCGGTTTCCCGCGCATATGCATCAGCACCAGCCCCAGCTTCCGCCGTCGCGCCACTTCCGCAATCCGCGGATCGTTTCGCAGCGCCGTCACATCATTCACGATCTCGGCGCCCGCCGCCGCAGCCGCCTCCGCCACTTCTGATTTGCTGGTATCCACTGAAATAGGGATTCGGATCTTGCCGCGCAGCCTTTCAATCACCGGCAGCACGCGAGCCAATTCCGTTTCCACTGCAACGCCCGATGAACCCGGCCTCGTGGATTCGCCTCCCACATCAATAATGTCGGCACCGGCGCGTTCCATGGCCACAGCCCGGGCCACGGCTGCGTCGGCATTGAAGAACAATCCGCCATCCGAAAAACTGTCCGGCGTCACATTCAGCACACCCATCACCAGTGTGCGTTCGCCAAGTGCCGGCGTACGCGCAGGCAATCGCAGTTGAAATTGTCGGCGATGGAACATTGCCCGCTATTGAAACACGGTTTGCGCAAAAGCCTAAGCCCAAGCGCCCAGCCACGCATGAAGACGCACCAGAAAGACCGGCGCAAAAGGAAGGCTGAAATTACGGCGTAGCAGCTACGTAATACGACGAGCGGTGCACCACGGTCGGATCTCCATGATCAATCACCTCCACACGCAGCTGGTGCCAGCCCGCATGAGGCGCCGCATTCGCGTTATTCGCAGGAGAAAATCCCAGCGTATACTCCGCGCGAATCTTCAGAGCAATCTGCCGGAACGTATCCGCCAGAGTTTCCGCTTCGCGCAGGAAGTACAACTGTCCCCCGGATCGTCGCGTCAATTCCGCCAGATACAACGTGTAAGCCGGAATACCCCACCCCTGCGCTGCATACGTCAGCAGCGATTGGCTGGCGTGCGCTTGCACCCACGTCGGTGTCATGATCTTCGGCCGGCTTTCGGTGGACACTGCAAACACTTGAATGTCTTCCGCTGCCAGCGCCCGCGTCACATCCTCAAATGTCAGCTGGTCGCGCGGCCATCCCGCACGCAACCCCGCCGTCTTCGGATCGAGCGTAAGCCCCAGCCCGCTGTCTTGCCCATCTGTCAGGAGGACAATCGCCTTGCGCCCAGTGCGTCCCGCAAACAACTCGCGCGCCGTCAAAAACACAGCCTGATAAATATTCGAACCGCCGGTATCCTCGAGCAACGAGCGCGCGTCCACGCGTCCCACGGCCTTGCGGATCAATCCCCAATCACTGGAAAAAGGAAGCAGCAAATAGGTGTGCGCCGAGAAATCCACGATCGCGGTGTGATCCGAAGAGGAAAGCGCATCCACCAGCGCTCGCGCCGCGTTTCTCATTTCGTCAGATTCGCGCAGCACGCTGGGACTTGCATCGATCACCACTGCTACATTCGCCGATTCCGCCGAGGCGTCGAAAAAAGTAAGTGGCTGTTGCACGCCTTCGTCAAAGACCCGGAAATCCTCAATCCGCAATCCCCGGACGGCCACGCCATCCGCGCCGATCACGCTGCACGTCACGGGCACAATCTGCGTGACCACCGAGATCGCATGCGTGTCAGCGGCCTTGCCAGCGTCGCCCGATCCGTTCGCGCCGCTTCCTTTCGCGGCGCCGCCCGCCGGAATCGCGGTCAGTTCTCCCGTCGCCGGATCGCGCTTCCATGTGACCCCCTCGTCCAGGCGCCGCGGTCGTGGCACTTTTGTCTTTTGCTGGGCTTGCAGCGGAACTGCCGGTCGCACGAAAAGCAAACTCGCCAGCGCCATGGCCAATAAAACGGCAGCTGTCACAAAATGAGGTGTCGCCCCACGGGCACGGCGCTTGCTGGAAATGCGCTGTCGCATCGCGCGTTTAATCGAGGTCGAAATCGCGCAGAGGTTTTTCGATGGGTCCGTCTTTCGCCTTCTTCAATCCCTCGGCGAATTTTCGCGCCAGCACATCTTCCTTCGATTTCTCCGCTTCCACCGACGCGCGGAATTTCGCTTCCACCGCATCTACCTGCTGCCGCAGCAAGGCCGCTGTGTCGTCCAGGTCCACCGACGGCGGTGGTTTCGGCGGAGGTACATGCGACAGCACTACGCCAATCTCGCGATCCACGGTGAGCTTCGCCTGGCAGCACGGGCAACTAACGGCGAACGTGTCTAACGGTTTCTGAGCCATGCCCGCATTTTACGCCAATTCTGGCCGATCAGATATCGCCCCGGCGCAGCTCCCGGCGTCGCTACGGCCCCTTCCGCGCTAAAGATTCCATCCGATCTGCCGATAGGTACGTTACGGACAGGTAGGACGCCGCGCAAACGGCTGTGGATTCAACAGCCGGCGGTATCAAGCGTGATCGTTCGCAATCGGTGAGGCAACAACTGCTCGGCATTTTCCTAATCCTGAGCTCAGAACCTATCCAGTTATCAGGCGGGTGAACCCACAGTGAGCGCGCAAATCAAAATCGTTCCATCGCTTCAGACGTCCCTACTGGAACCCTTGAAATGGGGAGCCGAGTGCCGCAAGCGCAAACGCGGCATGCTTACCGTTCCGGTACAGATCCGCGGCGGAGTCGGCACACTCGAGGTCTTTGAGGATCTTGTCACCAGTCTCGACGTCTCGTGCGATGGCCTGCTGCTCTCCACTTCACGAGGTGGATATTCTGTGGGTCAAAGACTGCACGTCGCCTGCCCTTATTGGTGCGCGCCCACTGCCATCAACGTGCCGCGCAACGCTCCAGTGGTCCGCAACGTACTTCTGCCGAATTTCACTTACGCTCTCGCTCTCCAGTTCTTGCCGGGAGCGTGCGACGAAGCTCCCTGGGGCGATGTCAGCGTCGCCTTTGCCAAATCAAGTACGGATACTTTGCGTTGAATCGGATTCCGTTGCTGCGCGCGCCCTGCGCGATATCCTGGAAAAAGATGGTTACCCTGTTGTAGTCGTCGCCAATGCGCAACAGGCACTCGACATTCTGCACGACGAGACGCCTGACGTCATCCTTGCCGAGGCCGAAGGTCCGGAGATCTCCGGCAAGGATCTGTGCGCTATTGTGAAGACCTGCCCGCGCTTGCAGCACATTCCCGTGATTCTGCTTACGACTTCGGCGCTTTCATCCGACTACGCCACCAGCCACCAAATCGGCGCCGTGGTATGCATGAGTATTCCTTGCAGGCCGGAACGCATCCGAAGTGCTATCCATCTTGTCGCAGCTCCGCCGGCACTCTGCTCTGTGTACAGTGCACGCTTCAACGTAGCCTCTTTCGCGCGCACGTCGTAGACGCGTCCACTCAGAATATCTTCACGATATCGCCCGGTCAGTGGCTCACCACAAAAAAAAGAACCTCGCCACTTTCGAGGCGAGGTTCCGAAAAATTCCAACGTTGCTTACCCGACTCTAAGCGGGAGCCGGTTTTTCACCCTTGGCCAGACCAGGAATCGGCCGCGGTTCGGGCCGCAGTGAAAGCTGCGGTTCCTTGGTCGGCACTGGCGGCGCAGCGGGCGGAGGGGGCGGTATCTTCTCCGGCAGCGGTTTACCCTCCATCAAGAGCTTCAACTCCACGGCGTCCAAGACCTCGCGGTCCAGCAAAGCCTGCGCGATGCGCTCGAGCTTATCCCGCTGCGTCTCCAGAATATTGCGTGCCTTGCTGTACCCGTTCGTGACGATGCTGCGAACTTCGCCGTCAATCTTGATTGCGGTGTCTTCTGAATAATCCCGATGCTGCGCGATTTCGCGGCCCAGGAAAATCGCCTCTTCCTTCTTGCCGAAAGTAAGCGGTCCGAGAACGCTCATGCCCCATTCGCACACCATCTGCCGCGCGATTTCAGTGGCGCGTTCGATGTCGTTCCCGGCGCCCGTGGTGATGTGGTGCAGGAAAATTTCCTCGGCGGCGCGTCCGCCCATCAGCACGGCCAGTTGCGCTTCGAGGAATTCCTTGGTGTAGGTGTGTTTGTCGTCGATCGGCAACTGCATTGTGACGCCCAGTGCCATGCCGCGCGGAATAATCGTCACTTTGTGCAGCGGGTCGGCGCCCGGAGTCATCGCCGCCACCAGCGCGTGTCCCGCCTCGTGATACGCCGTGTTGCGCTTTTCCTCGTCGGACAAGATCATGGACCGGCGCTCGACGCCCATCAGGACCTTGTCCTTGGACATCTCGAAGTCCACCATCGCCACAAACTTGCGGTTTTGTCGCGCGGCCCACAGGGCTGATTCGTTCACCAGGTTCGCCAGATCGGCGCCCGAAAATCCTGGCGTGCCGCGAGCAATCACCGAAAGATCCACATCTTCGGAAAGAGGCACCTTCCGCGTGTGGACGCGAAGAATTTCCTCGCGGCCCTTCACGTCAGGACGCGGCACCACCACCCGGCGATCGAATCGGCCCGGCCGCAGCAGCGCCGGATCCAGCACATCAGGACGGTTCGTCGCAGCGATCAAGATCACGCCCTCGTTGGATTCAAATCCGTCCATTTCCACCAGCAACGCGTTCAAAGTCTGTTCGCGTTCGTCGTGACCACCACCCAGCCCCGCTCCGCGATGCCGTCCGACCGCGTCAATCTCATCAATGAAGATAATGCACGGCGCGTTCTTCTTGCCCTGTTCGAACAGATCGCGCACGCGGCTCGCGCCCACGCCCACAAACATCTCAACGAAGTCCGAACCGGAAATCGAAAAGAACGGTACATTCGCTTCGCCCGCAATCGCGCGTGCCAGCAAAGTTTTGCCCGTGCCCGGAGGCCCCACTAGCAGCACGCCCTTGGGAATGCGTCCGCCGAGCTTCTGGAATTTCTGCGGATCCTTCAGGAAATCGATAATCTCGTACAGCTCTTCCTTCGGTTCATCGATCCCAGCGACGTCCTTGAACGTCGCCTTCTTCTGCTGGGCCGTCAGCAGGCGCGCGCGCGACTTCCCAAAACTCAGCGCCTTGTTTCCACCCGCCTGCATCTGCTTCATCATGAAAACCCAGAAGAGAACCAGCAGCAGCAGCGGTCCGAAATTCACCAGAAACGTCAGCCAGTCGGCGTTCTTCACTTCCTTATAGTTATAAATAACGTTGTGATCCTGGAGTACCTTGGTGACGTCCGGAATCGCGGTGTTGGCGATCGTCACGCCCCGGAATTTTCCACCCTCGCGATACTCGCCCTGCAATTCAGCGCTGTTCGGCGAAAGGTAAATCTGCACGTCCTTGACGCCGTTGTTTTGCACCTTCGCCAGAAAATTCGTATAGTTCGGTTCGTCGTCGTGCGCGGACTGTCCCCCCGTCGAGGCCATCCTCCAAAGCACGACCGCCAGCAAGATCATCAAGAGCCAAAATAAAATTGTGCGGACTGTTGAGTTCACCTGAATACCTCACCTGTTCCAACCTGATCCTAAAATTGCCAAAAAACGCTCGCCCCGATCCTTCACTTCATTTAGATGCAAAATTCGCTCGGACATATTCAACTGGCGCGGTCGCCGTCGAGACCCTCTTCCTCGATCAGCACTCCGGTCCGCGTGCCGTGTCTCGCGCGAAACTCCTCGGCGGCAGGCATTCCCTGGGCCCAAATCACTCGGCCGCTGCTTTCCAGCACAGGCCACGTTGCGCGATCGCCGCTCGGAACACGCCCCGCCAGGAACATGCTCTTCAGCTTCCGTTCGTGGCGCCGGCCCCGCGGTTTATAGGCGTCGCCAGGCCTCCAATTCCGCAGAATCAAAGGAGAGCGCAGGAGGTCTGCATCGAGGGCGTTGGCGTCCCTCTTAGTGTCGCTCTCTGCTTCAGGCCAGTCAATCACTTTCAGCCGGAAGCATTTTCCAAGTTCCGGAATGGAAACAGTCGCCGTTCCATTCAACGGAAGGCTCACAACGTACTGATAGGCGTTCGCTTCTTTGGCGGTTCCAATGTCTCTGGACGCCTCGATAGCATCCCGCCGCGAAAAAATCAGTTCACCAAAAATTCGCCGTACGATAATTTCGCCGGGAAGTTCCAGGTGGCGGCCGCTGCGGGATCCGCTCGCGAGCTGAACTACTTGCTCTACATGATTCGCGCCTAGCTCTCGGCGGTTTCCCCGCACTCCTTCATAAAGACGGCGGATCAATCGTTCCGTAAGCATGCGCAAAGGTCCGAATTCATTGTACTTCGGCGATGTGAGACTTCCGGAATCGACCGAGCCGAGCTGCCATGGCGTCAACAGGCCAGCCGTCGCGATGCGCACAGCATCACCGTCGCGCTTCGCAAGAACTTGGAATCGATCCTCGACGAGTGCGTCCCAGAAATTTCCTTCTTCGCGCGCAAATCGCGCCAGCTCGCTCAGATGGTCCACAATCGCACCGGAGAAATCGCGTTCCAGCACAGGCAGAAGCTGCTCGCGAATGCGCGCGCGGGTCCGTCGTACATCCCGGTTGCTTGCATCTTCTCGCCACGTCTGGCCGTTCGCGCGCAGATATTCGCGCAGAATTTCCCGGCGCGTGCCCAGCAGCGGCCGCACAATCGCGCCAGCGACGGGATGAATTCCCCCGAGGCCCGTCGGCCCTGTCCCGCGAATCAGGTGTGCCAGTAGAGTTTCGGCTTGATCGTCCGCCGTATGAGCCACCGCAATGTGCGTGGCGCGACCCTCTCTAACGACGCGGTCGAAAAATGCATAGCGCAATCGTCGCCCCGCATCCTCCAGGTTCCACCCTCGCCGCTCGGCTTCTGTCCTCACATCCTCGCGCGCGTTCACGAACTCTAGGGTCAGAGCCTCCGCCAACTCCGCAACGAAGGCCGCGTCGTCTTCGGATTCAGCGCCGCGCAGATCGTGATTGAAATGCACGACCGCAATCGTGATGCCGAGTTCGTTGCGCAAGCGATCAAACAATCGCAAAAGCGCCACGGAATCGGCGCCCCCCGACACCGCTACGCCCACACGATTTCCTGCCGCCAACATTCGGGACGATCGAATGCTCCCCAATACGGCTTGTTCCAGCGGGACTCGCACAGGCCAAATTCCTCGCGACGTAAAGATTAGAATACGCCTATGGTAGCAGTGCGATAGGAAAGGGTCGAGCGCAGTGCGGCAGCAAGCACCCCAACGCAGCGCACAGATGCTGCGGAGTTAGAGCCGGTCGGTAATCTGTTGTGTGAAAAGATCGCGGCTGTATGAAATGCGCCGGTCGAGCGCCACCGCAGCGAAATACGAACAACTCTTGCGTTCCTGCTCCACCCAGATTGCAAATCTCGGCGCCACCGGCCGCGAAACGCGGTTCAATACCGCGAGCAACCCGTAATACGTTCCCACGGCGCGAATTTCGGACTGGTCGTCGCCCCGCTCCGGGCACAATCGCACCAACTGCAGCAAGCGGTTGAAATCGTCGGCGCCTACTTCCCGGTTGGCGATGCCACTCACTTCGCGCACCTGATCTGACAACGCGATATTTTTGCTCGATGCCAGGATCGAACGGCAGTAGGACACAAAGAACTGCAGAAAAAGTGTCGCGGAAATCACGCAGATGGCTGCTGCGATCATCGCGCCCTCACCATCAAGCGGGCCGGCTCCAGACGGGCATCTTCCTGAATATGTGTGAACGTATAGGCCCAGGCCAGCGGCAACCACAATCCCACCAAAGGCGGAAACCAGCGCAAAAAGTTCGGTTCCAAGCCGGGGAAAAGATTGCGCAGCGCGTACGTGCAGGCGTCGGCGCTGAAATATATTCCGAGCGCAAGCACGAGTTGGATCAGGCGCGTCCGCGTTTCGCGCAGCTTCAAAATCGCGCCCCAGAGCAGGTAGGTCAGAACCACTCCCACGAAGTAGAAATTTTGGCCGATCTCGACAACGAAACGGCTCGTTAAGTGCCCCCGATTTTGGTGCACCACCGCATAGGAGAAAACGGCCGTCAAAAGTATCAACATCACTGCCGCTCCGCGGATGTACTTGCTGACACCCATCTCCGCGAAGGTTTCCTGGTAGAACTTGATGATCACCCAGAACATCAGGACGTTCAGTAAGCTGTCGGTGTAGTAGTAGAAGTAGACATAGGTCGTGGATTCAAAGCCAAAATGGTGGACGCAATAATACTGCCCCCAGGTAACCAGGGCATCGCATAACATGTAGAAAGCAATGGGGAAATAACGGAAGGCCTGCTTGCGGGAGAGTAGATACACCACAACGCCAATTTCCGCGAGGAAACCTACAAGCCATATAACGTAATCGAGTGGTCCAAGCATTGCAATTTCGTTTCCGGCGCTTGACCACTCAGCTCCCTTTTATCGGGAGTTCCCTGAAACTAGTTCCAGGGAGTGGGTGGCACCGGGGCCGTTGTACTCATCCAAGGAGTCGGCGGCACAGGAGCCGTCGTACTCATCCAGGGAGTCGGCGGCACAGGAGCCGTCGTACTCGCCCAGGGAGTCGGCGGCACAGGAGCCGTCGTGCTCGCGACCGAAATGGCCTTTAGACCTACGGCGCTGGCCAGAACCAGCATGACCAAAACCGCCACAACTAACCACTTACTCATTGACCCCTCCGAGTAGGGACACTACGCGGCGGAGTCTATAAGTGTTTAGTTGCCGTCAAGAGGTAAATTTTCGGGGCGTGTGTCTAAACGGTACACACCCCTACCTCTTGGCTGCTTTCAAGCCTTTCCTGACCGTCCCCGTCAAACTAGCCTTTTGAATCGCGTACGGTCAATGGACCCAAAGTACCAAGCCGCCGGAACTTTCCGTGGAGAGAAAAACCGCAAGAATCAGCCGATTTCGCAAGCCCGCGGTCTTGGTCTCGGAGATTTGTTTGCCTCTGTCTGCGGACCAAAACTCTTCCCGCTATGGACAGACTCTGCTAACATACATGCGCAAGCAACTCGACAATTGAAGCTATCTGGAGTGACGCAACAATGGCACTAGCATGTGAAATGTGCGGTAAAAAGCCGCTGTACGGCAACGCGATCAGCCACGCCCATAACGTCACGCGCCGCCGCTGGAATCCCAATCTTCGCCGCGTCAAGGCTGTTGTCAAAGGCGCTCGCAAGCATCTCCGCGTCTGCACCTCCTGCATCCGTTCCGGCCGCGTGCAAAAGGCCGCGTGAAGCCGGCCCTCCCCTGGAAGGAGTCCAGTTTGTCACGACGAACCTTGGCTCTTGCTCTCGTTTTGGGGAGTGTGTGCGTCGCCGGTTGCAAGAAGGAGACCGCACCCGGTCCGGACGTCTGGGCCGTCGTCAATGGCAAGGAGATCCAGCGCGCTGAGGTGGAGAAGTACTTTCGCACACGCGTTAACGCCGAAGGTCCGGCGCCCTCTCAGGAAGAGGCGCTTTCACTCAAGCTGAATATCCTTGATGAGCTTGTGAACAACGAGATTCTGCTCGAGCGCGCCAATCGACTGAATCTCGTCGCCAGCGATGCCGAAGTGGAAGACAAATTCACCGAGTCCAAGAGCCCTTACACCGAAGAGGAATTCCAGAAGAAGTTGAAGGATTCCGAGCTGACCGTGGACGATTTAAAAGCGGACATCCGCCGGCAGCTTTCCGTGCAAAAACTCCTAAATCGCGAAGTCGTTGCGAAGATTTCGATCACCGATCAAGACGTCCTCGACTTCTATAACAAGAATCGCGCGCAATTCAACGTGGCGGAATTGCAGTTTCACATCGCCCAGATCGTCGTTACGCCGCATCCTGACCCTGCTGTCCACAACCGCAAGAACGATAAAGCCACTTCGGAACCCGAAGCCAAACGAAAAATCGGCCTGATTGAACAAAAATTGGAAAGCGGCGCGGATTTTTCCCAGCTCGCGATGGATTATTCGGAGGATTCCACCGCAGCTACGGGCGGCGACCTCGGCTTCGTTCCCGAGTCTGCGCTGAATCAATCCGACCCGCTGCTGAAAAAGACGGTTCTGGCGATGAGGCCCGGCGACGTAACGCAACCCATTGGCGTCAAGAACGGCGGCTACCGCATCCTCAAGTTAGTCGCGAAAGAGCCTGCAGGGCAACGCGAACTTTCCGATCCGCAAGTACAACAATCCATCCGCGATATGTTGCGTAATCGCAAGGAACAGCTTTTGCGTTCGGCCTACATGGTCGAAGCGCGCGACGAATCCCGCGTGACCAACTATCTGGCCCGCCAAATACTGGAATCGGCAGGAAAGCTTCCCGCCTCAAAATAATCCGGAAGTCGCAATTAAAATTCGCAAATGCTGGATTAAACTGGCAGGGTAACCAAGGAGAGCTAGCCGCGGCTGACAGTGTGTGCAAGCGGCCGGCCCGGACGCAGTATCCGTCCGATGAATATCATGAGCAGCCCCGCCAGCGGGCTCAGCAACAGGCCAATCAGGAATCCCTTCCAGAACGCGATCCCTTCCTTTTCCAGCTTCGTCGCGGTGACCGCGCATGCCATCACCCAGACCAGGCCCACGACAGCCAGCAAAAGCCACGCAGCAATCGCGGCAAAATGCAGATGTAAATACATTTCAAATCCCCCCAATTTCTAGGCCTGCGAGGTGCCCCGGTTCCCCCCGGATTGACACTATTGTGACCAAAGCGAGGTTGCGGGGAAAGGCGCGTGAACAAAAAGGGAACTTAAGGGTAACTGGTTACAAAGCCGAAACCCTGCTCAACTGACGATAACCACCACCTCTCCTGCATTTACGGTTTGGCCTTCGGCCACGCGCACCCGGTCAATCGTTCCGGATTTCGGTGCGCGAATCTCGTTCTGCATCTTCATCGCCTCCACCACCAGCAGGCCCTGGCCCGCCCGCACGGAATCGCCCGCGCTTACCAGGACCCGCACGATTTTCCCAGGCATAGGAGCCAATACCTGTTGGCGGCCTTCCGCTTCGACGCTGCCGCCGCGATTTCGCCGCCATGCGCGTTCGTCCTGAATGGCGAGCCTTAATTCCCGGCCATCTGCCATCACTCGCAGCTCTGCACCTAGGGACTCAACGCGCACCTCGCACGACTTTCCGTTGATCAGAATCGAATAAAGCCCGGGTGACACCTCGGCCACATCAGCTTCCAGCCGTTGCCCGTCAATCGCCCAAATCCGGCGCTCGGCTGTTTGCGTCGGCTCGACGCGGCGCATTTTTCCGGCAACCTCAATCTGCAATTTCACGATGCCCCTGTTCGTCCTTCGGCGATTTCGTCATGGTTGCGGTTCGCGACTGACTTGTTCCCGCCGGCCCTCTGTTTTCCACCGTGACTCAGCAATCGTGTGCGTCTCGGAGGGGTTCGCGTTGCCAGCGTGCGATAGGTGCCACAGAAACGCTGCAATCGCTGCCGCTTGCTCGGCCAGAGAGTCATCGTCGAGGTCGCTGAACTCCGCAACAGGCGGGGTGCTCAGGAAATCATCCAGCCAACGCGTGTAAATCGCGCCTTTCTGGAAATCGTTGCTCGCCAGGATACGCCGAAAAAGCGAGACGTTCGTTTTGATCCCGCTCGTGTAATACTCGGTCAGAGCCCGCCGCATCCGCGCCAAAGCTTCTTCGCGATCGCCGCCCCAGGCAATCAGCTTCCCCAGCATCGGGTCATACTCGTTCGGCACAGTCCATCCAGCGTAAATCCCGTCGTCCAGCCGAATCCCAGGACCGGTCGGGACACCGCAAGCGACGATTTTCCCCGGCGAAGGAAAGAAATTATTGTCCGGGTCTTCAGCATAGATGCGGCACTCGACGGCATGCCCTCGCAGTTCGATGTCTTCTTGGCCAAACGGTAACCGCTCGCCTGCCGCGATGCGCATTTGCAACTTCACCAGATCAAGCGACGTCACCATTTCCGTGACGGGATGTTCCACTTGCAGCCGCGTATTCATCTCCAGAAAATAAAAATTTCGTTGCGCGTCAACCAGGAATTCCACGGTACCCGCGTTTGTATAATTCCCCGCGCGTGCCAGCTTCACCGCTGCTTCGCCCATCGCTTTTCGCAGCTCGGGCGTCATGATCGGCGACGGGGCTTCCTCGATCACTTTTTGGTGTCGTCGCTGCACCGAGCATTCCCGCTCCCCCAGATAGACAAAATGACCGTGCTGATCCGCCAGCACCTGAATCTCGATGTGCCGGGGCCGCTCTAAATATTTTTCCAGGTACACTCGTCCGTCGCCGAATGCGTTTTGCGCTTCCGACGTCGCATCCCGCCACGCGGAGGCGAGTTCGCCCTCGCTCGCCACGCTGCGCATACCCTTGCCCCCGCCGCCCGCCACCGCCTTTAAAATCACCGGGAAGCCTATCTCCCGCGCGATTTCCGCCGCCTCGCCCTCCGTCTTGATCGGATCCAAAGTGCCGGGCACGGTCGGCACTCCGACGTCGCGCGCAATCTGCCGAGCTGCTGTCTTCGATCCCAGGTGCTCCATCGCGGCGGCCGGCGGCCCAATGAAAGTCACTCCGGCTTGCACACACGCCCGTGCCAGCGCTGGATTTTCCGCCAGGAAACCGTAGCCCGGATGAATCGCGTCGCAACCCGCATAACGCGCGACGCCGAGAATCTTTTCAATCACCAGGTAACTTTCGCGTGACGGCGCTGGACCGATCGGGTAGGCCTCGTCCGCCAGACGAACGTGCAGCGATGCGCGATCCACGTCGCTATACACTGCGACGGCGCGCACACCCAGCTCCCGGCACGCGCGCGCGATGCGCACGGCAATCTCGCCGCGATTGGCAATCAGCGCCTTCTTGAACATTATGGCTCCCCGCGCAAACCGCAAATTCTAGCATCTTCGCCGCCAGCCCGCCTGCAACGGCGGCTTGGCAAACCGAGCCTGTTTCGTTGACACCCATGTGGGCCGCTGTTAGATTGCATACTTTGTGTTTAGAGGCCGGTCCAAATTCAGCTTTCGGCGCACCGTCTGGATGGCGTCATCGGCGGCGGTGCTCGCCTCTGCCTTCGGTTGCGCCATCAGTCAGAAAACCGTCGTGAAGCCGTCGCAGGCGCCGGCCCCGCTCCAGACCGCGACCAAAGAACAGCTCGTTGCTAGCTACAGCCGTCAGGCGCAAGCGGTCCAGTCTCTCAACGCCGGCGTGAGCATGAAACTGACGGCGGGTTCGGCCTATTCCGGCGTCATCGAGCAATATCATGAGGTGAACGGTTTTATCCTGGCAGCCAGGCCCGCCAGCATTCGCGTGATCGGCCAGGCTCCGGTCGTCGGCAAGAATATTTTCGACATGGTGAGTGACGGTTCAACATTCAGCATCTACATCCCGTCGAAGAATAAATTTATCGTTGGCCCGGCAAATCTGGAGCGGCGCGCAGAGCAGCCGATTGAAAATCTGCGGCCGCAGCACTTGGTGGACGCGCTCTTTTGGCCGGCCATCACGGATCAAGCGCCAGTATTGTTCGAACAGGCCAGTGAAGGCGCGGCACGATTTTACATTTTGACAGTCCTCAGGCCGGAGACGCAGCAACCCGCGGCCAGCCCGAGCGATGCCGGCGGCGCCGCTCCGAGTCAGCAAGGAACTTCCCAGCATCCGATGTCCCATTGGGAGATTGCACAGAAAGTATGGTTCGATCGCACCGACCTGCGCGTCTCAAGGATTGAGAGTTTCAGCTCTGGTGGCAAGGTGGCTTCGGACGTCGCGTACGGAAACTGGCAAGCCTCCAGCACCGCGAGTTATCCGTGGCAGATCGACGTCACCAGGCCAGGCGACGACTATCAATTGCAGATCACGATTAAGAAGCTTACTGTGAACGAGCCCATTGCTCCCGATCGCTTCTCCTTGCCGCAACCGCCCGGCACGGATTTGGTGAATGTCGGCGAAAACACCGGGAACGACCAGCATAAGGATTCTGGCCCGAATAACAAGGAGAGGCAACCTTAGCGCTTTTGAAATTCGCTAAGCGCCAAGAAAATTTATGATCCGCTACATGATTGTGCAAAACGTTCTGCATCGGCCGCTCCGCACGTTCATCACCGTGCTGGCCGTAGCCGTAGAAGTCACGCTCGTTATAATCGTCGTCGGCCTCACCAGCGGCCTGCTCGCCGAATCGGCCAAGCGCATCGAAGGTGTCGGCGCCGACGTCATGGTTCAGCCCCCTGAAGCTTCTTACTTCATGGCCTTTAGCGGCGCGCCCATGCCCATCGCGATCGCAACTAAAATAGCGCAACTCGAATACGTGCAGGCGGTCGCTCCCGTGCTGACGCAGTTCAACACCAGCGGCATCGAAATTGTCTACGGCATCGACAAGGACAGTTTTAATACCGTTACCGGCGGATTCGTTTTTCACGAAGGCCATGATTTGCAATCGCCCAACGACATCCTGGTGGATGATGTCTATGCCAAATCAAAAAAAGTAAAGCTCGGCCAAACCCTGCAACTTTTCACCCACGATTTTCACGTCGCGGGCATCGTCGAGCATGGCAAGGGAGCGCGCCTATTCGTCTTCCTCTCCACGCTACAGGGAATTGTGGGCGCCAACGACAAGGCTTCGGTCTTCTTCATTAAGGCGGATCGCACGGATCACACTCCGGCAGTCACTGATGAAATCAAGGACCTTTTGCCTCGCTATGCAGTTCGCCCGCTGAAGGACATCATGTCGCTGATGACCTCCTCGAACCTCCCCGGTTTGGGCGCCTTCATCAACGTCATGATCGGCATCGCCGTAGTCATCGGCTTTCTGGTGATTTTTCTCTCGATGTACACCACGATCATCGAGCGTACTCGAGAAATCGGCGTCCTGAAGTCCCTCGGCGCATCCAAGGGCTACATCGTTCGCATCGTTCTCAGCGAGACGACGCTGCTTTGCATCGGCGGAGCCGTGGCCGGTGTCGGACTCAGTTTCCTTATGAGCGCAATCTTCATCAAGCTATTCCCAACGCTCACGATCCTGATTACGCCGCTCTGGGTTGTGCGCGCGGGTCTGATCGCGGTCGTCGGTGGCTTGCTTGGCGCAGCCTATCCTGCTTGGATGGCCAGCCGCAAAGATCCCGTCGAGGCTCTGGCCTACGAGTAGCTCGAACCCACTTTTCCCGTGCGTTTCCGGCGTTCCGGGCGAATCGCGTCCGCGCATCCGCGCTAGGCATATATGCTAAAGGCGACTAGAATATTTCCGTCCTCTGTTTCGCTGACGATTGAAGGGGAGCGGCTGTTGGAGCCCATACTCAAGACTGAGAACCTATGGAAGGTATATCGTCAGGGCAAAGTGGAAGTTCCGGCTCTGCGCGGCGTCAGCATTGATATCTTTCCCGGAGAATTTGTCTCCATCATGGGTCCGTCCGGATGCGGTAAATCCACCATGCTGCACGTGATCGGCGGCCTGGCTCAGGCCACTTCCGGACGCGTGCTCCTCGACGGCAACGACCTCACCACCATGAGCGATTCCGCGCGCACTCTGCTGCGCCGTCACAAAGTTGGTTTCGTTTTTCAGCGTTTTAATCTGCTTCCCACTCTCGACGCATACCACAACATCACCTTGGCCCAGCACATTCACGGAAACGGATTCGACCCGCATCGCTTCCAGGTCGTCGCCGATTTGCTTGGCTTAAGCGGCCGGCTCAAGCACAAGCCCTCGGAGCTTTCTGGCGGCGAACAACAGCGCGTAGCCCTGGCTCGCGCCATCGTCAGCGAACCGAAAATCGTCTTGGCCGACGAGCCCACCGGCAACCTCGATACCAAAAGTTCCGCGGCCGTCCTGGGTCTGCTCCGTCAACTCAATCAGGATCTCGGCCAGACCATCGTTATGATCACTCACAATCCCGAAGCCGCCGCCTACGGACATCGTGTACTGCACATGCGTGATGGTGAAGTTGTGGACGGCTCGTCGGTTCACTGATATGCGCACCTTATGGCGGGGAATCGTCCGCACCATTTTCTGGTCCTATGAGCGCGGCAGTTGGCCCTATGATCTGGCCGTTATTCTGATTGTCGTCTTTGTGCTGGTCACGCCGACACACTGGTTCCACGATCAGCCCCAGGTTTCCGCCGCCTTTGGTTCGAAAGTACAGCTTCAATCCGAAGATCCTGCGAGTCAGACGCACACCTATCGCGTGGACGCCACCGTGCTGGCGCCCGAAAAGCGAACCACCCGCGCCACTCCCGAACTCGAGCGCGAAACTCACGACATCCTCGCGCGAACTGTCGCCGAACTCAAAGACCAGACCTTCCAGGTCATCCATATCGAACCCGTTTCCGCCCAGGACGGCTCAGTTCTCTATTACGACGTCACCGTGCACCCATCGCCTCTGATGTAACATTTTCTCCCCTTCCCGTTACGTGTTCGGAACCCGCCAACCCGCCCGCTGCGTCTAACCAGATGTAGTATTATGAACGCCTCGTAAACGGGCCGACCACTCAGTGAGGGACATGATTTGATCGTAAAACGCGTCGTATCGGGAATTGTGCTCATCGCCATCGTTTCTACCGGGGGTCTCAAGGCCTTTCCTGCGGCCGGTCAAAACCGCAGTCCCGCAACATTGGACAGCACGCTCAGAGAGCTCGATCGCTCCGCAAAAGGTTTTCACAGCCTCTCCGCCGATGTCGAGCGCACCAAAGTCACCGTCGTCGTGAATGATCGCTCCACAGAAACCGGTTCCATTTTGGTTCGCGACGACAAGATGCTTCTGGAAATGAAGCCTCCGGATGCGCGCACAATTCTGCGTACGGGCGACAACCTGTACATCTACACTCCCGGTCTCAAACGTGTCGAGGAATATAATCTCGCGCAGCACCGCGCGCAGGTGGACCAATACCTTCTGCTCGGTTTCGGGACGCAGGGGAAGGAACTTCAAAAGTCGTACCTGGTGACGCTGCTCGGCGAGCCGACACTGGACGACAAAAAGACAGTCGAGTTGGAACTAACTCCCAAATCTCAGGAAGCCCGCAACCAGATCTCCAAGATTCAGATCTGGCTTGATGAGTCTTCCTGGCTTCCCGTGCAGCAGCAGTTCAACGAGACCGGTTCCGGCGATTACTTCGTCATCCGCTATTCCAGAATCGTGCGCAATCCCGACCTCGGCGATGCGCATTTCAAACCGCACTGGCCCAAGGGCACGGAAAAAGTCAAACCGCAGGGTTAGCGTCTATTTCGCTGATTTTCGGTGCGCCGTTCCACCGCGCGCGGCGGACTCATGTTCCAGGAGCGCCTGTTTGCGTTCCAGCCCCCAGCGATAACCGGCCAGATTCCCGTCTTCACGGACCACGCGATGGCACGGCACCACCACGGACACAGGGTTCGTCGCGCATGCCCGCGCCACGGCTCGAATCGCTTTCGGTTTGCCAATCGACCGCGCCACCTGGCTGTAGGTTCGCGTCGTGCCGTAGGGAATCTTGCGCAATTCTTCCCACACCCGCCGTTGAAACGCGGTCGCCTGCACGTCCGTTGGCAGATCCAGATTCGGTTCTCGCCCTCTCAAGTGCGCCAGTATCTTCCCCACCCACCCTTCCAGGCCATTTCTGTCGCGATGGATCTCCGCGCGCGGGTATTCCTGCCGCAACGAGCCTTCTAGCGGCCCGTCGGCTTTCCCCAGATACAGGGCGCTGATCCCCCGGTCCGTCGCCCCCACCAGCAATCGTCCTAGCGGCGAACCTACAATCGTGTAATGAATCTTCATTCCCGCGCCGCCCTGCCGGTAAGTTGCAGGTGTCATTCCCAGTTGCGCCGGAGCGCGTTCGTACAATCGGCTGCTCGATCCAAATCCTGCGTCATAGAGTGCGGTAGTCACGTCGTCTCCTTTTCGCAATCTGGCTTTCAGTCGGCGCATCCGCCGCGCATCGGCATACTGTCGCGGCGAGATTCCCATTACGCTGCGAAACGCGCGCTCCAGTTGATGTGCGCTCATTCCGGCTGTCGAACTCAGTGTGTCCAGCGTCAAACGCACCTCGCTCGCATCTTCGTTTGCCCCCTTCGCGCCGTCCGCATCAATCTGCGCCTCGATTTCGCGGCACACCTTAGCCACCGCCTCCGTGCGCGGGTCGCGCAAACGTGCCAGGCGCGGCCGGCACCTCAGACACGCCCTGAATCCCTTCTGCTCCGCCGCTTCCGGCAACGGGAAGAATTCCACCTGCTCACGCCGCGGTTTTCGTGATGGACACGAAGGCCTGCAGTATATTCCGGTGGATCGCACCGCATACACAAACGAACCATCCGCGCCGCGATCGCGCGTCTGCACCGACCGCCACTGTTTTTCTTTTGGCGCCAGTCCGTGCACGCCGCCACTGCTCGCATTCGAAGTACTGGTCATCAGTTCAATCATTGTGTGAGCCTCGCTCTCACTCGAAATTAGCGAAACTCAATCAAAGCCGCTATCCGCTTCTAGCGCGCGAACTCAGCGCGAAATTTCTGACATTCGCATCAGGATACGGGAACTGTACCGAAGGCGAACATCCTTTCGCTTTCGGCTGTCCTTCGCGCTCAGCGAACAAACCACAAACCTAAAATCCCACTCCTCAATCAGCTCAAAGGCCGCAACTCCCGCGTAATCATAACTATGTGCCCCACTCCTTACTGTTGTATAATAGGGCACCTGCCCATCACTTCTCTTGACGCAATTCCAGAGTCCGCGCATATTCGCTCTACTGGCTGGGGGGAAGTTTAGGCTGTTCTTGGGGGATAGTACATGGGGGCTGCTCCGGATTGGAAGGGGCCGCGGTCGGTCGTGTCGCCGCTGCGTGAAGTGGAAAGCCACACCGTAAGCGTTGCATCTCCAAAAGGGAAGCCTGGGCCACAGCGTTTTGCGCGAGTTCCCACGCACGCCGTTGGCGTCGCGCGCGAACGGCGCAATAATC
The DNA here is from genome assembly GCA_963790855.1 of uncultured Acidobacteriota bacterium. Classification (GTDB taxonomy): domain Bacteria; phylum Acidobacteriota; class Terriglobia; order Acidiferrales; family UBA7541; genus Palsa-295. Next base: position 550,459 of record CAWBPZ010000006.1, on the reverse strand, counting down.
CGCGTGCATCGCTCTCACTGCCGCTCCGCCTCACGCGCGTCGGCGATCATGTCGAGCCCATTCCCGTCACGCTGGTGACCCGCAATATCAGCTCCAGTGGCGTTTATTTCCTTGCTCCCCGTGATTTTCAGCCCGGCACGGCCATCGAACTTGAAGTTGCGCTCATCGAGCGGCCGCTGGGCCAAGGCAGCGTCCAGATGTGCACAGCAGCCCACATCGTGCGCGCCGAGGAAGTGGATATGCCCGGCTGGCGCGGTTACGCCGCCACTTTCGACGACTTCGCGCTGCGCCGTGACGACATCGTCCCGCTGCGCTATCGCAGCCACTGAAGGTCGCGCAGCGATTCGCGCGATCGGCTAGCTTGTCGTCTGAAATCTGTCTGCGAAAACGAAAGCTGTATCCCCGCGATCCAACGAAATTCTTCCACGCGTTTTCTGCGCGCTGCATCCGCACTTGCTGATTTTTCGCAATCACCGCAGTCTGATACGATTCCTTCGCCGTGAAAACCGCACCGTTCGCCGCGCGCGCAGTCCTGTTCGATTGGGACGGCACGCTCCTGAATTCCTACGAAGCCGATCTCCGCGCCTATCTCTCCATGTTCCACGCTCTGGGCATCGACTGGACCGAGCGCGAGCTCGCGCAACACTATTCTCCCAACTGGCTGCGCGTCTATCGTGCCGTCAAGCTCCCGCGCTCCAAATGGATCGAAGCCGATCGCCTCTGGACCCGCGCCTACAAGCTCGAAAATCCTCCGCTGCTCCCAGGCGCGCGCCGCATTGTACGGCTCTTGGCCGAAAAATTTGATCTCGGCATCGTGACCAGCGGAAACCGCCCGCGTGTGCGCCGCCAGCTCCGTCAGCTCGAGCTAGCGAGCTATTTTTCGGCGTGTGTTTGCAGCGAGGACGCCGCAAGAAAGAAGCCGCACCCGGCTCCGCTGCAGCTCGCCCTCAAACGTCTGCGGCGTGCTCCCGAGCATTGCGTGTACGTTGGCGATACCGCTGAAGACATTGAGATGGCGCGTAGCGCCGGCGTTCGCGCTATCGGCGTCCTTGGACCGTTTCCCACGGCCGCCCGCCTGCGCGCCGCGAAACCCGAAGTCCTCCTGAACTCAGTTCAGGAACTCCCGCAGTACCTGCGCACTATTTCGTAGCGCAGCCGGTGCCCCTCGGCAAGAGTAGGTGTGCTTGATCGCGAGGAAAGTCTCAGTGGGGAGAAGACAGCGGAACGCTCGAGGATGAGCCTGAAGCTGCTGCAGGAACCGCCGCTTCAGCGCCGCTGGGCCCGGCCGGCGTTGCGTGTAGCTTGAAGTCAGTCGAACGAACCACCAGCCGCAAGGGCAACTCATCGTTCCCTTCGCTTTTGAAATAATCATCCGACCGCGTGTAAGTCGGTAGCCAATATTTGCTCTGAAAATTCTCGCGGTAGGTTTCAAACATCGTGAACGGCAGCGCCGTGCCGTTCCCCTCCAGCTCGCTCACGTATTTCCCGTAACTCTTAACGATCGCAAAATCGTGATCGTCAATCCAGATCACACCTTCGAAATACCGTTTCTTGCGGCTCAGCGTCTTCGGCTTCACCTGAAAAATATACGTGATCAACTGATCCAGCTTTTCCTGCCCGGCGTACTTAAAATTGTAATTCTCGATCTCCGCCGTCGTCAGCGGAAATTCCGGCATGCTGGCGATTACCCGCACGTCCTCCAGCGAAAAATGCATCAGCTTCAAGCTGGATTCCACCGGTTTCGTCACTCGCATATAGCGCAGCCCGTCGGCCTTCGTATAAACCTCGCCGGTCACGCTGAATTTTCCGCCTGGATCGGTCAACTCGTCCAAGCGGATGGATTGCGTGAAGTCGTATGTGTCATACACCTGCTTCATCACATCTTCATTCGCCGCGAACTTGTGAATAATCTCCTCCACCGGAATCGGTGGCGGCCCCGGATGCGGCTCCGCAGGAATCCGCTCCACCTTGAATGTCGGTGGCGGAGCCTGCGGTCCGGGATCTTGCGCGTAAACGGCCGGGGCGCTGAACAACAACGCCGCCGTGCCAACAAACGCCAGGCGCAACACCCTGCACCTCGCCGCGTCAAGAGCACTGCGCCATTTTTTAGGAATTTCCAGCATCATTCTTTGGATGCGAAGTTCGCGCGTCGCGTCTATCGTTCGCCATTCCTTGCTGGAGCGAATGATCATGGTCCTCACCAGCTCGGAGCATTTTATCCCTGTCCCGCGAAATACCTCAGCGGCATCTAGCACCAAGCAACCGGAGCGAAAAATCGCGGCCTGTGCTCGCCGCGCCTCTGTTAAAATCACGCGTTTGCGGATTTCCATTCCGCGCGACCAGGACCCATGGCAGATACGCCGCAAACCCGCGAATGCAGACGTTTCTTTGTCAGCGGAATGGTCCAGGGAGTGGGCTACCGCTATTTCGCCATGCGCGCGGCGCAGCGCCTCGGTCTAGGCGGCTATGCCAAAAACTTGTCAGACGGTCGCGTTGAGGCCTACGCGGTAGGCAGCGTTACCAAGCTGAACGAATTTCGCAATGATCTGGAGCGCGGCCCCCAAGGCGCCTCCGTTGCCAGTGTCGCCGAAGAAGCAGCGCCGCTGCTCCAGGATTTCGCCAAGGGATTTTCGATCGAGTACTGACGCCCAGCGGCAACACGAGACGAAGGAGAAGAATGACCGACCTGAAATCGCTGATCCGCGAAATTCCCGATTACCCGAAACCGGGCATCCTATTCTACGACCTCACCACCTTGCTCAAGGATCCGGCCGGTTTCCATTCGCTGGTAGATCAGCTCTGCGACCAATACAACGGCACCCGAGTGGACATCGTCGCCGGCATCGAAGCCCGTGGATTTATTTTCGCCCCTGCGCTCGCCTATCGCCTCGGCGCCGGTTTCGTTCCCGTGCGCAAACCGAAAAAGCTTCCCGGGAAAACCACGTCCGTTACCTATCAACTCGAATACGGCAGCGACCAGCTCGAACTCCACGAAGACGCTATCAAGCCTGGCCAGACCGTCTTGCTTTGCGACGACCTGCTCGCCACCGGCGGCACCGCCGCAGCCACCATCAAACTAATCCAGCAACTCGGCGGCAAAGTAGCCGGAGCAGCCTTCGCCGTAGAACTCACCTTTCTCAACGGACGCGCCAAGCTCCCCGGCGTCCACGTGTTTTCGCTGCTGAAGTACGACAAGTAAAATGTCTGCGCAGAAAGAACAGCGGATTGCGAAGCGAATACCGAGGGTGTCAAAAGATTTAAGCAGTTATCTCTGCTAGGTCTTATCCGTGTTCCTCTGTGGTGCCTTTGACTTGCCTTCCCGTGCCGATCCGCGATCTCCGCCGCGCTGCCGCACCACCTCAAACAACATCACTCCAGCCGCCACCGAAACGTTGAGCGAACGCACCGGCCCAGCCGTGGGCAGCGAAACCAGAAAATCGCAACGCTTGCGCGTCAATTCGTGCAACCCCTCGCCCTCGCTTCCCAATACGATTCCGATTGATCCTTTCAAATCCACTTCCGTATAACTTTTCTCGGCGCGCTCGTCGAGCCCCACCAGCCAATATCCCGCCTCTTTCATCTCTTCCATTGCGCGCACCAGATTTTTCACGCGCGCAATCGGCAGATGCGCCAGCGCTCCAGCAGACGCGCGTTCCACCGTATCAGTTAGACCCGCCGCCCGGCGTTCCGGAATCACCACGCCATTCGCCCCAGCCGCCAGCGCCGTCCGCACAATCGCTCCCAAGTTGTGCGGATCCTCAATCCCATCGAGAAGCACCAACAATCCCTGCGGCGTCCCCGCGGCAAGCAAATCCTCCAGCCCCATCGCCGGTTTCGCCGCGCCCAGCGCAGCAACCCCTTGATGCTCCCGCGTCCCCACCAGGCGATCAATCTGCACGCGATCTTCAAACCGCACCGGCACGCCCTTGGCCTTCGCCAGTTGCACCACGGCCTCCACGCGCTCTCCGTGCCGCCCGCGTGCGATCACAATGCGATCCAGCGCGCGCCCCGCCGCCAGCGCCTCCTCGACAGCATGAAATCCCGTAAGCCAGTTCATCGCCATCTTGTTCGTCTCTGCGGAGAGTTTAACTTTCCAACGTGGCTATGGTGTGCGCCGCAATCGCTTCGCCGCGCCCAATCTCGCCCGTCCCCTCATTCGTCTTAGCCTTCAGATTGATCTGCCCCTCAGCGATCCCCAATGATTTCGCCAGCGCCGTGCGCATCGCGGGGAAGTGCGGCCCCAATTTTGGCCGCTCGCAGATCACGACCGCATCCAGATGGCTGATGCGCAGCTTTCGCTCATCAAGCAGCTTCCGCGTGTGCTCCAAAAACAAAAGACTCGACGCGCCCTTCCACTTCGGATCCGTATCCGGAAAATGCGTCCCGATGTCCCCGAGGCTCGCCGCCCCTAGCAACGCGTCGCACAAAGCGTGCGCCAGGACATCGCCGTCCGAATGCCCCACCGAGCCTTTGTCGAACGGCACCTCAATTCCGCCGATCATCAGCTTTCGCCCCGCCGCCAGCCGGTGCAAATCGTATCCAATTCCCGAACGTGTCATGAAGCTTCCTTACAGATGAGTTTGAAAAGTCGAACGGAAGAATTCACTGCCTGGTTGCGTTGCGTTCCTGCTCCAGATAAAACCGCGCCAGATCCATGTCCGCAGGCCGCGTAATCTTGAAATTCCGCTCCGAGCCCAGCACCACAAATACTTCATGCCCAAATCGTTCCACCAACGCCGATTCATCCGACGCCAGCACTCCATCCGCTTGCGCCTTGCGAAACGCATCCCGCAGCAGCGCATACGAAAATGCCTGCGGCGTCTGCGCCAGCACGATCCGCTCACGCGGAATCGTCGTCGTAATAAGCGCCATGTCTTCCGGCAAGGTCGCGCGCTTCACTTCCTTAACCGTATCAATTGCCGGAATACCCAGAATCGCCGCGCCACGCTTCCGTGCTTCTACAATCACGCGCTCAATCTGCTCCGTCGTCACAAACGGCCGCACCGCGTCGTGTACCAGCACCACTTCCGTCGCGGGATCCAGCTGCGCGAGCGCATTCGCCACCGACTGCTGCCGTGTATCGCCGCCGTGCACCACCCGCGCAGGCCTGCCCAATGCCGCCTTCGCAACCTTGTCCTGCAGAGACACCACGTCGTCCGCGCGCGTGGAAAGAAAAAAATCAGTGATGGCGCTGCAAGCAGCTAGCCGTCGCAGCGTAAAGATCACCAGCGGCATCCCGCCCAGCTCAAGGAACTGCTTCGGCATTTCGGCGCCCATGCGGGTGCCCAGACCTGCGGCAGGAATAATAGCGGCGACTCGGCTCATACGAGGGAGCACAGTCTATCTCAATCCAGCGGCCCAGCACACGCACTCTTGTCTGGGTCTGCGGAACACTCGGAGTGGTTGAAGCTGCGGCACACGAGCGGTAAGCAGTTGTAGCGGCGCATTTCAGTGCGCCATTGGAGACATGCGGCGGATCGCGTGCAAACGGAGAGAGGCCGCCGCTAACTCCTGCCGCTTTCCGGATAAAGCGGCCGCGCGGGCCGCTCGCCCCCAGGCGTAGCCCCTTCGTTCGCTCGAGGAACGGATGGAGGTTCACCGTGTGGCGTGTTTTGCGCCGCGACGCGAGGAACCTGCTGCTCGCCACGCTCGTCATACCGCCCGAAAATCATTTTCCCCGCAGTCGTCTGATGCACTGACGTCACGGTGATGTCGATCGTCTTGTTGATCATCTTGCGCGCGCCGTCCACCACCACCATCGTTCCATCATCCAGATACGCCACGCCCTGGTTGTATTCCTTCCCTTCGCGCAAGATAAACACGCGCATTGTCTCGCCCGGCAGCACCACGGGCTTCAGCGCATTCGCCAGCTGATTCACGTTCAAGATCTCGATCCCCTGCAGCGCCGCAACCTTATTCAAATTGAAATCGTTGGTCACGATTTTCGCATCGTAGCGCTTAGCCAGCTCGATCAGCTTCAAATCCACTTCCGGTATCTGCAGAAAATCGTCATCTGCGATCTGCACTTCCAGGTGCGCCATCTTCTGGATTCTCTGCAGCACTTCCAGCCCGCGGCGTCCGCGTTGCCGCTTCAACGGGTCGGCCGAATCCGCCACTAACTGCAGTTCGTGCAGCACAAATTGGGGAATGATCACCGTCCCATCCAAAAATTGCGCGTCCGCAATGTCCGCCACCCGCCCATCAATAATCACGCTCGTATCCAGCACTTTGAATGAGTGCTTCAAGCTGCGCTCGCTGCCGAATAACCCCCCCAGAGCCTGCAGATTCAGCATGTCGCCCTTATTCGCCCCCAGGATCAGGCCTATGTACGCCATCACCAGAAACGCCGCTAGGCTGAAAAACGACCGCGTGCTCTCCGGCATGATCGTATGCGTCAAAATCAGCGATGTGAGGTACGCCCCCAGCAGCCCCAGGATAGATCCAACCGCCGCGCCAATCAGCCGGCGCAAGCTGGCGTGTCGCAGCCGCAACTCGAACAGGATGACTGCAAGACCAAAAAGAAGTCCAACCGCCGCGCCCGATGCCGGCGAAACGCTGAATGGCCGGAAATGAAATCCCGCCCCGACGCACACGGCCATGAACACCAGCCGTATCCCCAGCATGTCCCAAAACGTTCCGACGCGCTCGTGTACGGCGCGGCTGGAAGATGTCGCCTTGTGCGGGGGGTTTTCGGGTACCGCAACGCTAGGAGGATGATTCTGAAACCCTGGATTCCTCTGCATGGTTCCACCTTATAAATATGAATGAGACGAACCGCTCCGCCTGCGTCGTCTCCACCTCTTTTCCCGGCCTATGAAATTTTGGAGCGCCCCGCCGGGATGATGATTCGTGCTTTATGAAATCCTTATGAATTCCACAGTATAGCACCGCGCACGAATCCCCAGTCAACGGCCTGTGTGCGTACCGTGTACCCTTCAACCACGTTTGAATGCCCGGCAATCATTGCAGAGTCGCTGCGCGCTTTACCGGGTGAGATCCACTCGCACGATTAGACCAACGCCAGGCTGGATGGTTAAGCAGCTAGCACAGGAGGCGGTGACCGGCAGGCCGCACCGGGAGCAGAGCACTACTTATTTGATCTTGGCTACGCGCCCTTCGGTAGGGAACTTCTGGAATTGCAGAGCGTCATGCCCCGGCACCACACGGTCCGGGGACCCGGCCAGCTCAATCATCCGCGACTGTGCGGCAATATTGGCCGGATGATCCGCTTCGCTGAACGTAGCGCTAGCCAGTTGCGATGAAAGGTTTAGATAGAAGTAACAATTGTCCGAAGCCAGCACGAACGTCGGATTTCCCTCCACCCTCAAATATTGCGAAGCATAGGTGTGCCGCGCGCCGGTATAAGCGCGAATACCCGGAAAAATTTCCACGTTATCGCCATTCACCAGGTGCATGCGTCCTTCGGCATTCAGCTGCACCAGCTCCTTAGCATCCTCCGGATCAATTCCGCCGTGGTCTCCGCCCGGTTGCCATGCGTCCATCGTGTAGTAGCGATATTCTTCTTTTTGAATCCAGATGTTGGCCTTCGGGAACAGGTCCATCCCGCCCATATGATCCCAGTGCGCGTGGCTGATGACGATGTCGGTCACCTCTTGCGGGTTCACTCCAGCCGTTGCCACCGCCTTGTCCGGCCGCAGATAATCCTTCACAGGAAAATCCTTCAGAAAGGTGTCGCGATGAAACCCGCTGTCGAAAAGAATCGTGTGGCCCCCGCCCCGGATCAGCCAAACCACCATCGCTATTTCGACTTTCTGATCCTTCGGCCCGCCTATCACCAGTTCAGACACGGGCACGTCTGGCACGCTGGCGTAACGGATCGCCTGAATCGAATATTCGGGAGCGGCCGGCGATCCCAGCAACGCGCCAAACAAAGCGACGATCAAAAAGGGTTTCATGTCGGCTAGATGATACGGCGAACTACGCGAGCATCAAGTGGGAAATCAAAAATCAAAGGTAGAACTTCGGCACGCGTCGCCCCAACGCGCACAGCAAATCAGAAGTCACCGTCCCAATCTCGTGCGCCACTTCAGAGACTTCGATCGCGGTGTCGCGGTCCTTCCCGTAAATCGTCACTACATCGCCCAGCACGGCTTCAGGCACGTCTGTCAAATCCAGCGTCGTCAAATCCATCGAAATCGTTCCCACCAGCGGCACGCGCTTCCCGCGCACCAGCGCCCATCCGCGGTTTGTACGCGCCCGCACGACTCCGTCCGCATAGCCCGCATTGATCACCGCAATGCGCGATGGCCGCTCGGTCACAAACCGCGCCGCGTAACCTACGCCTTCTCCCACCGGTACATGGCGCAGCGAAATAATGCGCGCCCGCAACGAGAGGCATGGCTGCAGCGCCATCTGGCCCATCACTTCCTGTTTTTTTTGCGGCGGATCAAATGATTGGTAGTAGCCGTAGAGAATTGCTCCAGGACGTACCATCCCCGCCCACGTGCTCGGCCGCGCGCATATCGCGCCACTATTTGCCATGTGCACGATTCCGGGTGAGACGCCCAGAGCGCGCAGGCGATCCAAACTCGCCAGGAAAACCTTCTCCTGATCGTTGGTCTGCTGCGCCGTGAAATCCTCAGCCGACGCGAAATGCGTGTATGTACCTTCCAATTCCAAGTGCTTGCACGCAGCCAGTGTTCGCGCGAAGCAGTCCACTTCCTCCGCGGATATCCCCAGCCGGTTCATACCCGTATTAATTTTCAAATGAAATCGCAGGCGCGATTTTCCGCCCGTCGCCTTGGCGCTGCGTTCCAGATGGCCCAAGTCGTCCACGCGCGTCACCGTGGGCGTCAGATTATTTTGAATCAGCCGTTTTTCTTCTCCCGGCCAGAAACCCGTCAATACCAGAATCCGCTTGCGAATGCCTGCCTCGCGCAGTTCCACGCCCTCATTCGCGCAAGTTACGCCGAACCATTCCGTCCCGGCCTTCTGCAGCGCTTTCGCCACCGGCACAGCGCCCAGTCCGTAAGCGTTCGACTTCACCACCGCCAGTATTTTCCGCGACGCTCCCACCTGTTTGCGAATCACGCGCAGATTATGCAGGATCGCCTGCAGCGAAATTTCGGCCCACACCGGGCGTCCTGCAAATTGAATTGTTTTCGCCATGGTCATTTAGAATGCCAGACTCCTCGCCGCGCGCGCGAACGAAATTCCCATGCGCATTTCGCTTCGCGCCGTTTAGGTAAACATCTATGGATTGTTGCAGGACGTGCGCCACTCGCTCGCAGCGGCGTGCCGTAATTTCACAGTGCCGTAAGTCATAGACACAAATATGGTTACATCAGATGTAGGTTTGGGAGCCGCTTCCTTTAAAGAGGGTCAAATCCTGAACTTCGGGTTCATCTCGACACGCAGCTGGGTTCGCCCGTACACACCAAGCGCGCGCTACTCCTCCGGCTCGCCCCCAGCGCTCCACGCATCCGGCGCCGCCTCTTCAAATCGCGTATGCCGCGCCAGAAACACAAAATTCAAATTTCCGGTCGGACCGTTGCGCTGCTTGGCGATGATCAGCTCCGCCTTCGCGCGATCCTCGTCCGGCAGATCCGTCTTGTAAAAATTCGGCCGGTTGATGAACAGCACCACGTCCGCGTCCTGCTCAATTGCGCCCGATTCGCGCAGGTCCGCCAATTGCGGCTTGCGCTCCTCGCGTTCCGGTGCGCGCGTCAATTGGCTCAGCACCACGATAGGCAATTTCAATTCCTTCGCCAGCCCTTTCAGTGCGCGCGACATTCCCGATACTTCCTCCTGCCGGTTGCTCTGCCGCCCCATATTCGTCGGAACCACCAGTTGCAAATAATCCACGATGATCAGCGAAAGCCCGCGGTCGCGCTTCAGCCGCCGCGCTTTCGCGCCCATCTCCATCACGGTCGACGATGCGGAATCGTCAATCCACAGCGGTGCCTCCGCCAGATTCGTCAACGCTCCAGTCACTTTGCCCCAGTCGTCCCGATTCATGTGCCCCGTGCGGAATTTGTGCGCGTCCACGCGCGCTTCCGAAGCTAGCAAGCGCAGCAGCAACGACTCCTTCGACATTTCCAAGCTGAAAATTGCCACCGGCTCGCGATGCCTTACCGCCACATTTTCCGCAATGTTCAGCGCCAATGCAGTTTTTCCCATCGAAGGCCGCGCCGCCAGAATAATCAGCTCCGAAGGCTGCAGGCCGGCGGTCTCGTTGTCCAAATTTGCGTAGCCGGTGGCCAGGCCAGTGATCCGCCGTCCCTCGCTGAATATTTTTTCCAGGCGCTCGAAATTATCGCGAACCAGTTCCTTGACGCCGATCAGCCCGGCCTTCACCCTGTCTTCCGCCAGCTGAAATATCACCGACTCCGCGCGGTCCAAGATCACATCCGCATCGTCGCCGGCAGCCAGCGCCTGCTCTTGAATCGCCGATGCCGAAAATATCAGGTTGCGCAGGACCGATTTCTCTTTGACGATCCGCGCGTAATGCTCCACGTTGGTTATGCGCGGTAGCCCATCGGCCAGCTGCGAAAGATATGCAATCCCGCCCGCCGCTTCCAACTCGCCGCGCCGCGACAAATCTTCCATCAACGTGACGATATCAATCGCCTGCTGCTTTTCTCCCAGCTGCACCATGCGCTCGAAAATCTGCCGGTGCTGCGGCAGAAAGAAGTCATCCGAGCGCACCTTCTCGATCGCCGCGTTCAGCGCGTGGTTATCCAGCAGTATCGCGCCCAGTATGCTGCGCTCTGCCTCCAGATTGTGCGGTAAAGGTCTTTCGAGAGTTGCGTCGCCTGGCATGGTCTGTGTTTGTGCTCGGATGTTACGTGTGCAATCTTACGCCGGCTTGCATTTCGCGACAACTCACGCGCAAGCGTCAGGCGCATGATAATTTTCGTTCAAGCGGCAGGCAGGATTGTGGGCAATCTGCGCGGGCGCGTCAACCGTACTACCCTGTGCAATAAATCGGAAAAGTGGAAAAGCCGATGCGCAAAAAAAGAGGGCGTCTCAAGTTTCAAGACGCCCAACAGTCTTGCGATTCCTGAAATCCATCGCGCAGCGAAAGCGCACACCACCAGGTACAGTTCTGCTTACTCTTCCTTCTTCACCGCAACTTTCACATTCACGATCACTTCGCGGTGCAGCTTCACCGGCACCTCGTACTCGCCCATCACCTTGATCGGCTCCGCCAGTACAATCTTCTTCCGGTCAATCTCGAAGCCCTTGGCAGTCAGCGCCTCTGCAACATCCAGCGAAGTCACCGACCCGAACAGTTGGTCGTTCTCTCCCGCCTTGCGCGTGAATTCCAAGGAGACCGCCGCGAGTTGCTCTCCCTGCTTCTGCGCTGCATCCTTCTCGGTAGCTTCCTTCTTCGCGAAGTGCGCCCGCATCCTCTCCAGCCGCTTCAGATTGCCAGCCGTAGCTTCCAGCCCCAGCTTCCGCGGCAACAGAAAATTCCGCGCGTATCCCTCGGCAACTTCCACCAGCTCGCCTCGGTTTCCCAGCTTTTCCACGTCTTCCTGCAAAATGATTTGCATTGTATGCGGACCTCGAATCCTTTATACGTAGCGCCGGCTTCTCGCCGGCATCTTTGTTTTTCGCCCTGCTACCGCTAGCCCTGCAAAGATCCGGAGGGGCGGGTTTCAGATCCGCCCCTGTTTAAACTCTTGGAAAATTACAATTCCGCCGCGAACGGCAACAACGCGATATTCTGCGCCCGCTTGATCGCCACGGTCAGCCATCGCTGATGTCGCGAACAGGTCCCCGTCATGCGGCGCGGCAGAATCTTCCCGCGTTCCTGAATGAACGGCGCCAGAATCTCCGCCTTCTTGTAATCAATAAAATCGGCCTTATCCACGCAGAACCGGCAAACCTTCTTTTTACGCACGAAATTCCGCTTCCCGCGCTTCGCTGGACCCCCGGGCCGTCCTCCGCCCGGACCACCAGGCCCGCCGCCCGGTCCCGACGACCGCATCCCTCCCGACGAGGGGCCATGCGACTGCTGCATTGGTGCGTTTTCTTCTGCCATTCGATTCTCCTGACTAATGTCCCTTCGATCCTGTGCCCATCGGTGTCGTAGGGGCGGGTCTCGGACCCGCCCCTACAATTAAAAATCGCTTGCCGCTTAAGCCGTAGGTGCGGACTGCTCGCTCGGCGGCGCGATCGGCGCAACAGGCGTCGCCGGTGCAGCCGCCACCTTGCGCGGACGGCGCGCCGCACGCCGCTCGCGATGCCGCTTCAATTTCTCCTGCCGCTTCAATTCCTCATCCAGCCGCACAGTCAGATACTTGATCACCGGATCCGCCACCTTCAACCGGCGCTCCAGCTCCTTCACCACTTCGCCGTGCGTGGTCTTGATAACCATGTACACGAAGTATCCCTCGTGCAGTTTCTGCACGCGGTACGCCATGCGCTTCCGGCCCCACTTCGCCACCGACTCGATCTTCGCGCCCTTTTCTGTTGCCGTGCTCTCCAGGGTCGCAATCACCTTATCGATGTCCGCCTCCGGCGTATCCGGCCGGCAAATAAAAATCAGGTCGTACTGACGCTCTTCCATATGTCCTCGATTCCTCGTCTTCTCTTTCGCAACTCCGAGCCCTGAAACTAAGAACCCTTCACTCCGAATCTTCTTCGTCGGCCTCGACGCGCCGGTTGAACTTCGCCATCGCCTTGTCCGCGCCCTCAGCCACAATCAATTCCACCGCTTCAGCCGCATCGGTGGCCATCTGCGCCGCCATCTCGCGCTCCGGCTTCCGCATCGAGTGCAGCACATATTCCGCCATGTCCTCCAGCGGATACTCGGGTTTCACGCCCAACCGCACCCGAATAAATTCATTCGACCCGACCGACGCAATGATCGACTTCAATCCGTTGTGCCCGCCGGCGCTGCCTCGTTCCCGAATTCGCAGCATGCCCCATGGCAACGCCGCCTCATCGCTCAGCACGATCATCTCAGCGGCCTCGCACTGGTACCGCTCGAGCAGCATCCGCACCGCCGTGCCGCTCAGATTCATCATCGTCTGCGGTTTGGCCAGCACCACTTCATTTCCAGCTATGCTGCCCAGCCCAACGTACGATTTCGACTCGGGCCGCGTCACGCGAATTCCCGCGCGCCCGCCCAGCGCATCCACCGCCAGAAAGCCCAAGTTATGCGGCGTAAACTCGTATTCCGGGCCAGGGTTTCCGAGGCCAACAATAAGTCTCATTTTTACCCTGAGCGTTCGCCGCTAGCGCCGCAATCCAATCGCTACTTCTTCTTCTCGGACTTCTCGGCCTTCGCCGCAGGAGCTTCCGCCGCTTCGCCTTCTTCCCCTTCCACTTCCTTCTTGCCCTTCTTCATTACTTCAGGCTCGGCCGGTGCCGCATCCGCCGTTACCGCCGCATCCGCAGCCGGTTCCTCTTCCTTCTTCAGCACGACGACGTGCGCGATCACGCGAACCGGATCCGTCAGCAATTTGATCTTCGCCGGGTCAAACGGCAGATCGGCCGCGCGCAACTGTTTGCCGATCAGCATCTCTGTCACATCCACTCTGAATTCTTCCGGAATGTCCGCAGGCAAGCATTCGATTTCCACTTCGCGCGTAACCGTCTCGAACACGCCGCCCTGCATTTTCACGCCCTGCGGCTCGCCAAATGTGTGCACCGGAACCATCACGCGCATGCGCACGTCCATCGCGATGCGATACAGGTCCACGTGCAGCAATTTGCCGCTCACCGGATCCACCTGCCAATCCTTCACCATCGCCTTTTCGGCCGTGCCGGACGCCACTTGAACCGTGAAAATCGTGTTGTGCCCCGTTTCCGACCGCAGAATGCGCGCCACTTGCTTCGCGTTCACGGAAATGGAAATCGAATCCTTCTTCCCACCGTACAAAATTGCCGGAACCATTCCGGTCAACCTCGTGCGCCGCGCAGGACCCTTCCCGCGCCCTTCGCGTACCTGCCCTTCGATTGTAAATGTCTCCATGACTCCCTCGTCGCGCCGGCTGCGTTTCACTTCCCCAAGCCGGCAACCTTGAAATCGTAAAAATTCACCGGCGCCAAGCCGGCCCTGCCGCCAGAAAAATAATCAAATAAATAATTCGCTGATCGAAGTCTCTTCGTGAATAGACTGAATCCCGCGCGCCAGCAATGGCGCGACGCTCAACGCCGTGATCTTGCCTAGCTTCTGCGCCGCTTCGCTTAACGGTACTGAATCCGATACCACCACAGCCTCGATCTTCGACTTCGCAATCCGTTCCACCGCCGGTCCTGAAAGCACCGCATGTGTGCACGCCGCAAATACTCTCGTCGCGCCATGCTCCAGCAGCGCTTCCGCCGTCTTCACCAGCGTTCCCGCGGTATCAATAATGTCGTCAATCACCAGCGCCGGGCGCCCTGCCACATCGCCGATCAGATGCATCACTTCGCTCACGTTCACATCAATGCGCCGCTTGTCCACGATAGCCAGCGGTGCGCCAATTCTCTTCGCAAAGAATCGCGCCCGTTCCACTCCGCCCGCATCCGGCGAAACCACCGTAATCGGCCCCAGCTGCATCTTCTGAAAATATTCCACCAGCACCGGCGAAGCAAAAAGGTGATCCACCGGAATATTGAAATATCCCTGAATCTGCGGCGCGTGTAGATCCAACGTCAGCACCCGGCTCGCGCCCGCCGTTTCCAACAGATCCGCCACCAGCTTCGCCGAAATCGCCACCCGCGGCCGATCCTTCCGATCCTGCCGCGCGTACGGGTAATATGGCACCACCGCTGTAATCCGCCACGCCGAAGCCCGCTTGAACGCATCAATCATCAGCAGCAGCTGCATCAGATTGAAATTCACCGGCGTGCTGCAGGGCTGCACCACAAACACATCCGCGCCGCGCACATTTTCCAGTATCTGATAGCGCGTCTCGCCGTCGCTGAATTGCCCGTGTTCCGCTTCGCCCAGCGGCACGCCCACGTACTTGCAAATCGCTTTCGCCAGCGCCGGATTCGCAGTGCCGCAGAAAATTTTGAATTTATCGTCGGTCAAAAATATTCCCTCAACCGTCCACACTCAGGCGCGCATGCGCATCCGCACGCCAGCCCAAAGCACGGCCATAGTCTTCCCTGGATAGGGTTTCAACGACGAAAACCGAATCTTCCGGGAACGCACGAGCGGCTCGGCGCGCACGCGCTGGGTTTCGGAATATTCCGAACACCGCCGACCCGCTACCCGCCAGCGCGGCATCTGCGGCTCCTCGCTTGAGCAATCCGTCCCGGATTTCTCCGAGGCGCGGATGACGTTTGAAGACGGGCCCCTCGAAATCATTCGAAAGGCCTGCCCCCTGCCGGCTCCAGCACAGAGCGCAGAACCCCCAAATTTTAGGGGGTTCCGGCCGATTTGTCAATTCTGCAGAAATCCACTGGAAAGCGTCCTTGGTGCTCACTCCCATAGCGCGCGGGGAAACCACCACGATCGTCTGCGTGGGCGCGTTTGGCAGCGGATAGATTTCATCGCCGCGATTCACCGCCAGCGCGCGTCCGCCAAACAAAAAGAACGGCACATCCGCGCCCAGACCCGCCGCAATCTCCATCAACCGCGCCAGCGGCACTTTCTTTCCAGTCAATCGCAACATCCCAATCATCGCCGCCGCCGCGTCGCTCGAACCTCCGCCCATCCCGCGCGCCACCGGAATTTTCTTTTCCAGATGCGCGCTTAGGTCGCCGCGAAATCCGGTCTCTTCGCGCATGGCTTTCACAGCTCGCGATACCAGGTTATCCGGGCCGACCGGCAATGCAGGATCGTTCGACTCGAGCGTGAAGGAATTGTTTGACGAACCAGGCGTCAGAGTGAGTTCCAGCGTATCGTGCAGCGAAATCGCTTGGAAAATCGTGCGCAGCTCGTGGAAACCGTCCGGCCGCTTGCCCACTACGTGCAAACACAAATTAATCTTCGCAAACGCCGGCAGGCGCACCGATTTTTTCTTGAGTCTCGCGCGAGTCATGCGGGGGAGCTTACTGCGGTTTCGCGGAATCCGGCGTGGTTTTTTGCGCGGTTCGCCGTTTCAGATTCTTCAGCTGAGCATCCAGCTCGTTCACTTTGTCCAATTCGTAATCCGCCGGCACAGCCTTTTGCCACTCCGCCAGCGCGCGTTCCCAATAAATTGCGGCCTGATCACTTTGCCCCAGCTTGGCGTACACATCGCCCAGGTGTCCCAAAATTGTCGGATCGTGTTTTTGCCGCTCGCTCGCCTTGCGCAGACTCTCTTCGGCTTCGGTCAACTTATTCTGCTTGTAATAGGCCCAGCCCAAGCTGTCCAGATAAGCCCCGTTGCCGGGCTCCTGCGTCACGGCTTGCTTGATCATCGCCGTTGCTTCTTCCAGACGCACGCCGCGGTCGGCCAGCATGTAGCCGTAATAATTCAGCACCGACGCATTTCCGGGGTTCACTTCCAGCGCCTTGCGGAATTCCTGCTCCGCCTGATCGAATTTCTTTTGTCGCTCGTAAATCGCGCCCAGCATGAACCACGCGGTTTCCTTATCATCATTCCCGTGCGCCATCTGCTCGGCCTTCTGCGCCGATTGCTCCGCCTCCGCGTACTTCTTCCCGCGCTCCTGCACCTGCGCCAGATTCAAATAAATTTCCTGGTCGCTGTCGTTTCCGCGCAGCAGGCCATCCAGCAGTTTTGTAGCCGCCTCCGCGTCAGACTTCTCGCCGTACAGCATCGCCAGCGTCACTGTCAGACTCGGATCGTTCGGCGCAGCTTCCAAAGCCTTCTTGGTCTCCGCGATGGCACGGTCCAGATCGCGGCTTTCCCGGTACGTGTCAATCAGCAGCATCTGCGCGCGTTTTTCCGCATCGGGACCCAGCCTGCTCATGTCCTGATAGGTCTGAATCGCCGCCGAATAATTTTCCTCTTCGCGGTAGGCGTGCCCCAGCTGCTCGTAAAGAATCGCTAGCGCGTTCGGGCTCGCCTCGCCGCTCGCCGATCCGTCCGCGCCATTCCCTGCGGCAGCCCCTGCCGAATTCCGCGCGCTGCTCGATTGGCTCTTCATCCCGGCGATCGCGTCGCTCAGCACCTTCACTGCGTCGTCGTACCGTCCCTGATCCTCGTACAACAGCGCTTCGTTGTAGAGTACTTCCAGGCTGCCCGGCGCCAGTTGCTTCGCACGCAACAGACTCGTTTCTGCCTTATCGAACTTCCCCAGGCGCCGATAAAGCTGCGCCATCCGCAAGAAATTCTCCGACGTGCTCGGTTCGATCTCCGTCAGCCGCTTGAACTGCTCCAGTGCTTCCGCGTACTTGTCTTCCGCCATCAGCGCTTGCGCCAGGCCGTGCAAGTGGCCGGGATCGTCCGGATCCTCTTCTACCGCCTTGCGATACGCATCTTCGGCCTTCGGATAATCCTTCGCTTGCGAATAGGCGTCGCCCAGTAAATCGTAAACTTCCGGCGAAGAAGATTCCCCGGCCGCGTCCGAGAGCAGCTTCACCGCTTCTTGCGACCGCCCTTCATCGATCAGCAGCTGGCTCAATTGTTCCAGCGCCGGACCATTCGCCGCATCGCGCGCCAGCAATCCGCGCAGCACCGTTTCCGCCTCGCCGTGCTTGTTTTCAAAACGATAGAGCCGCGCCAGCCACAACCCGGAATAAACGTCATCGGGCTGAATTTTCAAAATTTCCTGAAACTGCGCGATCGCCTTTTCCAGCGTCTCTTTTTGCACTTCGCCGGCGCTCAAATCCCCCAGCTCACGCACATAAATCCGCGCCAGCAGCCGGTGCGCATCCACGTTGTTCGGATCCGCTTTCAGCGTTTCTTGCGCCTGTTCCACGGCCTCGCGCAGGCGCTGCGACTTGGCATATATTTCCGCCAGGCGCTCTCTGATTACCGGCGATGCCGGCGCTAGCTCCAGCGCCTTCTTATAAGACTCAATCGCCTGCGTCGCCAGTTCCGCGCGCCCCGTCAACTCGAATTGCTGCTCGTCCACATGCCCCATCGTGTAGTAGTAATACACATCGCCCCGCGTCCCTTGCTCACCCGGGTTCGCTGACGTGGATGTGGAATTCTTGGCAGGAGCCGGCGTGGAAGTTGCAGGCGAGGCATTCTGCGCGCGCGCGGCTGGTGCCGCCGCGACGAGCCCTATAAATGACGAAAGTGCAATCCCTAATATTGTTTTCATGCGTCCGTCGCAAAACTCCATTATCGTACAGCGGCCCAAAGCGGTCAAAGCAATACCGCGCGCCCGTTCTTCCCGGTATCGCACATTCCTTGGACGCAAATTAGCCGCGTTAGGATACCTCCATGATAGAGTTTTCATCGAAATGGCTATAAGCTTTGCAAAACGGTTCCACCCCATCGTGAATCCTGTGGGGAAATCTCATCGCTGCATCTCTCGAAGGCTAAGGGTGTTCCGGTGCAGAATCGACGTCTTCTTCCTATTCGCGATCGGCGCCGCGCTCGCATTATTCAACTCGTTGCCCGCGGACTCCGCGCAACAAGCCGCTGGAGCAACCGTGCAATCGAAGGCCGGGTCGGCGGTCGCATCCGCATCAGCAGCTTCCGCAATTCCGCCGCAATCCGAACCCGGCCCGAAGCTCGCGAACTTTTCGTGGCTCGAAGGCCGTTGGCGCGGAGATTGGGGCCCGCGCATCGCCGAACAAGTCTGGATGGCGCCCAAAGCCGACATGATGCTCGGGGATTTCCGCCTGATCGAAAACGATAAAGTGCTGGTAATCGAGTTTTTCTCGCTCGTGGAAAAAAAAGGCGGCGTCAATTTCTACTTCCGGCATTTCACGCCGGAACTCGTGCCCTGGGAAAAATCAGATGCGACGCTTCTGAAGCTTTCTGCCGCCGAACCAAAGAAGTTTGAGTTTGAAAATCCTGCGAACGGCAAGCCCAAGCGTGTCGTCTTCAGCAAAATTGACGCTGACACCTATACTTGGCGCTCCGAAATAATTCCCGAAACCGGCGATCCGCAAATCGTCGAAATTACCTATCATCGCCAGCCCCTCGCCGCCATTGCGCCCAATTCCAGCACCGCCGCACACCCCAAGAAAAAATAACTCATCAACTCGGGCCGAATATTTCCCAGTCTCGCTCTAATGCCTGAAGTGTCGCACGCCGGAAAAAACCATCGCCATTCCCAACTTGTTGGCTGCGGCAATCAGGTCCGCGTCACGCATGGACCCGCCCGGCTGGATCACCGCGACCGCTCCCGCCCTGCCCGCTTCCTCCACTCCGTCAGGAAAAGGGAAAAACGCATCCGACGCCACCACGCTCCCCTTCAGGTCCAGCCCGTTCGTCGCCGCCTTGATCACCGCAATCTTCACCGAATCCACCCGGCTCATCTGCCCTGCACCGACTCCTACCGTCTGCCCCTCGCGCGCAAACACAATCGCATTCGATTTCACATGCTTGCAGACTTTCCATCCGAATAGCAGCGCGCGCGTTTCCGCTGGCGTCGGTGCGCGCTCCGTCATCACCTTCAAATCCGCTTCCGCCAATTCGTGCCGGTCCGCTTCCTGCGCCAGCATCCCGCCCGAGATGCGTTTCAGATCGAGCTCTTCCACCGCTTCGCCGCTTTGCATTTCCAGCAGCCGCAAATTTTTCTTCACGCCCAGTTTTTCCAGTGCTGCCGCCGCATATCCCGGCGCCACGATGCACTCCACAAACAATTTCGCCACTTCCTCTGCCGTCGCCGCATCCAGCGCGCGATTGAAGGCCAGCACTCCGCCAAATGCCGACACCGGATCGCATGCCAGCGCTTTCAAATACGCATCGTTCAACGACTCCTGCTCCGCCGCACCGCATGGATTGTTGTGCTTGATGATCGCCACCGCCGGCCGGTGGAATTCCTTCGCCAGCGCCCACGCCGAATCCAGATCCACCAGATTGTTGTATGAAAGCTCCTTGCCCTGCAGTTGCTTCGCCCCCGCCAATCCAGCCGCGGGAAATCCCGCCGGAATGTACAGCGCCGCAGCCTGATGCGGATTCTCGCCATAGCGCATGGATTGCCGACGCTCCAGCGCGATGTGCATCCGCTGCGGCAGCTCTTCCAGCGCTCCGATGGTGATTTCACCCGCCACGCCGTCGCTCACGCTCAGCCGCTCGAGCTCCGTCGAGATTTCTCCGTCGTAGCGAGCCGTCCGCGCATAAGCCTTCCGCGCCAGGTTCAGCCGCGTCGCCAAACTCAGTTCGCCTCGCTGGCGCAATTCCGCCGCGATCACCGCGTAGTCGCCTGGATCGGTCACCACCGCCACGCTCTGAAAATTTTTTGCAGCCGACCGCACCATCGCCGGGCCGCCGATATCAATATTCTCGATCAGCTCCTGCGGCGTCACGCCGGGCTTTGCCGCCGTAGCCGAAAACGGATACAGATTGACCACCACCAGATCAATCGGCACGATGCCATGCTCGTCCGCCTGCTTGCGATCCTCCGCCTTCCCGCGCTGAAATAAAATCCCGCCATGCACTTTCGGATGCAACGTCTTCACCCGTCCGCCCAGCATTTCCGGCCAGCCGGTTAGCTCCGCGACGTCGCGTACCGCAACGCCGCCCTCGCGCAATAATCGCGCCGTGCCTCCGGTTGAAACAATCTCCACCCCCAGCGACGCCAGCTCCTGCGCAAATTCCACCACACCCGTCTTGTCAAACACACTGATCAGCGCTCGCGCTACCCCACGTTCTCCCGCCACGATAATTCCTCCCGTCCAGAAAGCCCCGCCAGTGTATGCGTTTGCGTAAAAATTCGGAAGGGCACGGCGGCATGAGAAGGTATTCGTTCGAGGCGAGCATCGAAGCGGGAAATCTAAGGAGAAAATGTTTTGACAGAATCTTCAGCAACGGGGATTAAATCGGTCTGATGTACTGAATTCCTTGCGCTGGCCGCGGCCCATCGAAGACTCTTAACTCGAAACTCTCGCCTTCAGTTTCACGTGTCCGCCCTCGATGCTGACGGTGTACTCAATCTCCCGCCCGCCCTTTTCCTTCAAATCCTTCGTCTTCTGCCGCACGAACCGCTCGAAATCCTTCAGACTCGGGACGCCAGCCTTCTCTCCGGTTTCGGTGCGCGCTTCCACCAGCCGCTGATAAAGTTTCTCCACTTTTTCCGTTTCGTGTTCCGGATCAGAAAGCGCCAGCGCGAAATCCGCCGCGTGTCGTACCTCAGCAGCCCGCGTCGCCGCATCCGCAGCCGCGTGCGCGATCGCCGTCGCCGACGACACTCCGGTGTCCTCCGCCGCAGCCTTCACCGCAGCTTCCGCCGCGATCCGCGTCCGCATAGCATCTTCCGCGGCCTTGCGCTGTCGTTCGCCTTCGATGGCCTTCGCCGCCGCGCCGTAATGATGTTGCGTCGTGCCGGATTCCTTCTGGATCAGCTTCTTCCGCCACATGTCCTGATACTTCGCGTACGTCGAAGCCAGATTGCTATAGCGAAATCGTTGCCCCGAAGAAAGCTCCCCCGCACGATCCGAGTAGCGCTTCAAATTCGTCTCCAGCCGCCACTGCGTATCGGTAGGAGGTCGCGAGCGCCCGCCGCCAAAATATTGCTCGAATTCAATTTTCAGCGTGCGGATGTCCCGCTCGATTTGTCCGAGTTCTTCGTCAATCGTCGCCATAGTTTTTTGATCTGGGGCGCACTTGCCGCAGAGCGTATCTGTTAAAGCTTGTGCGTGCGGCCAGCTCGCAGCCGCGTGTATCTCCAGCGTAGAGTGCGCAATGGGCGGCGTCAATGTGACCCTCCGCCGATATGTCGCAAAGGGAAATGCCTCCGCATAAGCCTGCGATTGCCAGCCCTTATCACACTGTGTTCAAATGCCTTAGCGATGAACCCCGTTCCCGAATCCGCCGCCAGACCGCAGAAGGATTCAAGCGCCCGCCTCCGTGCCATCCCTGCGGTCGACGAACTCCTCCTCCACCCCCGCCTTGCGGACCTGGCCGAAAAATCCGGTCGCGCCCTCGTCACCCAAGCCGTTCGCAACGTCCTCGCCGACGTCCGGGGGCGCCTGAAAGGCGAGCCATCGCAATCCGCTGCCCCAAATTCGGAGCCATTTGATCTAGACCAAATCGAAGCTCGCGTCGTCGCCGAAGTCGAAACAGCGCTCGCGCCATCGCTCCGGCGCGTCATCAACGCCACCGGTGTAGTCCTGCACACCAATCTAGGCCGCGCCCCTCTCTCGCTTGCAGCCGTCGCGCAAATCAACGCCATCGCCGCCGGCTACTCGAATCTCGAATACGATGTCGCGCGTGGGGAGCGCGGCAAACGCGACATCCACACCGGGCGCCTTCTCGCCGAATTGGTGGGCGCCGAATCTGCCATCGTCGTCAACAACAACGCCGCCGCCGTGTTTCTTGTGCTCCACGCGCTTGCGAAAGGCGCCGAAGTCATCGTCTCGCGCGGCGAACTCATCGAGATCGGCGACGGCTTCCGCATCCCAGACATCATGAACGAAAGCGGCGCGCTGCTCCGCGAAATCGGCACCACCAATCGCACGCGCCTGCGCGATTACGAGCGCGCCATCACCGAGCGCACTCGCCTGCTACTCCGCGTGCATCCTTCGAACTTCCGCATCACTGGATTCACTGAGCGCCCGTCCCTTGCGGACTTGGTCGGGCTCGGTGAACGCTTCCATCTCCCTGTTTACGAAGATCTCGGCTCCGGCTGCATCGCCGATCTCGCTGCCAACGGAATTGCCGAGCCTGTCGCGCGCGCCAGTTGCGATGCCGGCGCGTCCATCGTCACTTTCAGCGGAGATAAATTACTGGGCGGCCCTCAGGCGGGAATCATCGCAGGGAAGAAAGAAATCGTGGAGTGCATCCGGAGCAACTCGCTCTTTCGCGCGCTCCGCGTGGACAAGCTCACCATCGCGGCTCTGGAAGCCACGCTTCAATCCTACCTGCGCGGCGCGCTCGACGAAATTCCTGCGCTGCGCATGGTCCGGCTACCCCGGGAAGAAATCGCCAGTCGCGCGCAAAACTTCTGCGAAAAATTTCGGCCGGCGATGCCAGCCGACGTAAAACTGGAAACGCATCCGGGCTTTTCGGTAATCGGCGGCGGCTCCACTCCCGATCAGCAGCTGCCCACTACGCTGATCGCCATCTCCACTCCGTGCCACTCCGCCGCACAACTCGAAGATCGCCTGCGCAAACCACAATCAAGCAGCGCGCACGCCGGAACAACACCCACCGCAACACCAGTAATTGCTCGCATCGAAGATAATCGCCTGATCCTCGACCTCCGCACCGTCCATCCCAGTGAAGAAAGCGAAATCGCCTTCGCGCTCGTAGCCGCCCTCGCCTGAAGAGCGCTCCATTTTCACTTTTCTCTTTTCCATTTTCGAATTCGCTGCGCCAATCAAAGTCTGTTGATCACGCTGGCCACGCATCCCGCCCCAAATCCATTATCAATATTCACCACGCTCACATTCGAAGCGCAGCTGTTCAACATCGCAAGCAACGCCGTCAACCCGCCAAAACTTGATCCATAACCCGTGCTCGTCGGCACCGCAATCACCGGAGCCGCCACCAGGCCGGCCACCACGCTTGGTAACGCCCCCTCCATCCCTGCCACGCAAATAATCACCCGCGCCGCCGCCAGTTTCTTCCGGTGCTGCAGCAACCGATGCAGCCCCGCGACGCCCACGTCGTAAATCGCCTCGGCGCGATTTCCCATGATTTGCGCCGTCACCAACGCTTCTTCCGCAACGGGAATATCGCTCGTCCCAGCGGTCACCACCAGAATCGAACCCTTTCCGTGATTCGTCGCGCTGCGAGAAATCGTGATGGCGCCCGAAAGCTCGTGAAATCGCGCCGCCCGGGCCAGCTTCTTCACCGCTGCAAAAACTTTCTTGTCCGCGCGCGTGATCAATATATTGTGCGACGCTTTCGCGCGCAGCATTCCCCGCGCGATCTCCGCCACCTGCTTCGCCGTTTTCTTTCGCGCAAAAATCACTTCCGGAAATCCCTGCCGCAGCGCGCGATGGTGATCAATCTTGGCGAACCCCAGATCCTCATAGGGCCATTGGCGCAGCTGTGCGACGGCGCTTTCCACCGGCAGACTGCCGCGCTTCACCGCCTCCAGAAATTTTCGGACGTCCCCTTCATCCATCGCATGTCCTCGGCAAGCGCCGCTCTAGTTCTCGGCCTTCCCGGTGACGTCCACCACATTCACGGTGCCGTACTTTTTCAACACGCTTTCAATTTGCTTGCGATCCCCGACACAAATCCATTGCAGGTGATCCGGGTCCACGAATTTCTTCGCCGCAGCCTGCGCGCCCGCCGCGTCAATCCCGCCAATGTGATCCGGGTACTTGTCCCAATAATCGGCTGGCAACGCATAATACTGCACGGTCAGCCAATCATTCAAAATCTGGCTCGGCTGCTCGAGAGAAAGCGCAAAATTCGCGATGATCGCCCGGTGCGCATCGTCCATTTCGGTTTGTGGCGCCGGTTCGTCGTTGATCTTCTTGAATTCATAGAGGAACCGGTCGAATGCATCGCCCGTCACTTCGGTGCGCACCGGAGCGTAGGCCTGCCAATCACCCGGATAAATCTCCGTGTTGAACCGGCTGTACGATCCATAGGTCAGACTGTGCTCTTCACGCAAGTCCAGAAACAGCCGCGCTTGCGGGCCGCCCCCGAGCACCTGATTCATCACCGTCAATCCATAGTATTCCGGGTCCGTCCGCCGAATGGCCCGGTCACCGACGATAATAAATGTCTGCACCGAAGCAGGGCGGTTCACCAGCGTAATTTTGGTAGGCTGTGGAGCGACCTCCGCGGCAAACTTTTCCGGCGCCTCCGCAGCGCCCGTCCATGCTCCGAAATACTTCTCGATCGTCGCGCGCATTTCGGTCGCCGTGAAGTCGCCCGTCACGCCCAAAATCGTATTTCCCGGTACGTAGTGCTTCTCGTGAAACCGCTTCAAATCCTCCACGCTGATCTTCTCGATCGATTCTTTCGTCGCGGATGCCACCGCCATCGGCGTATCGCCGTAAATTACTCGCCGGAATCCCTGCGTCGCCAGAAACGCCGGATTGGATAGCCGCTGTTCCAGGCTTGCCCCCTCGCTCTGCTTGAATTTGGCAAGCTCGCTCGCCGGAAAGCTCGGATGCAGCACCACATCGCTCATCAAATCCAGAATTTTCGCGGTGTCTGTGATCAATCCCGACGCATTAACCGACGTGAAGCTCACGCCAAACCGCGAACTCGCGTCCAGCGAAGCGCCGATGGAATCCACTTCGCTCGCGATCTGCTGGCTCGTTCGCTTTTCCGTCCCTTCGCGCAACATTCCCGCCGTAAACGAGGCCAGCCCCGGCAGGTCGCTCGGATCCGCCAGCTGTCCGGGGCGAATCCACATCGTGAACGCAATCGTCGGCAACTTGTGATCTTCCTCCAGCACGATCGTCAATCCGTTCTTCAGCATCACCACGGTCGGCCGGGGCAGCTGGACCCGTAGCACGTCCTTATTTACGGGCGCGCGATTCAACCGCTGCACTTGGCTCAGCGGTGCGCTCTTGTCCTGGCCTTGCGCAAACGTCGCGCCCGGCAATAGCAATCCGGCCAAAGCGGTCATTGCCGCCGATGCCACCATCGCTGTTCTTGAAGCCCGCAAAATCACGGCGAACCTCTTCATCGCGCTCCCTCTCATTGCGCCCCCTTCGACGACGTTTTCTCATCCGCGGCCGGATAGGTGATCACCACCGAGCGCTGGTCGCGCACCAGATATTTCTTCGCCACTGCATTCACGTCTTCCACCGTCACCGCGCGTTCCTTCTCCACAATGGTGTTGATCAGATTTGGGTCGTTGAAATACACCGTGTAACTTCCGATCAAAACCGCCGTGGACAACGCCGATCGCCGCCGCTCGATGAACTGCCGGAGCAACAGCGATTTCGCCTTCGCCAGCTCTGCGGGCGTGATACCGCTCTGCACCACCGTGGCGATTTCCTCGTCCATCGCTTTTTCCAGGTCTTCCGCCTTCACTCCCGGCCGCGGATTCGCTGAAAGGTAAAGCTGGCTGACGCCGATGCGTGCGTCCGACTGCACGTTCACCGACGAAGCGAGTTGCTTTTCCTTCACCAGGCGCTGGTAGAAACGCGAACTCTCTCCCTGCCCCAGGATGAACGTCAACTGCTGCGCCGCATAATTCTCCGGCGTATTGCCCGGCGGGATGTGATACGCCATGTCAATTTCCGGCAAGCGCGCCAGCGGATCGTAAATGATTTCTCGCCGCTCGCCGTAATGCGGCTCCTCCGCCAAATCCACTTTCGGCGGCGCGGGCTGCGCGGGGATGGTGCCGAAATATTTCTTCACCTTGGCCAGCGTTTCATCGGGATCGAAATCTCCCACCAGCGTCAGCACCGCGTTATTCGGCGCGTAGTAAATCCGGAAAAAATTCTTCACGTCGTCAATGCTCGCTGCGTTCAAATCCGTCATCGAGCCGATCGTCGAATGCTTGTACGCGAAATTGTCGTAGGACAGGTTGTCCAAATCGAGCCCGGCCCGTCCGTATGGCTGATTGTCAATCCCTTGCCGCCGCTCTTCCTGCACCGCATTCCGCTGGTTGTCCAGGTTCGCTTGCGTCACATTTAACGAGCGCATGCGGTCCGCTTCCAGGTACAGACCCAAATCCAGCTGGTTTTTCGGCAGCTCTTCGAAATACGTGGTGCGATCTTCATTGGTCGTCCCGTTCATATTGCCGCCGTTGTTGAACACCAGCACAAAATGCTCGCCCTTGGCCACGTTTTCCGAGCCTTCGAACATCATGTGCTCGAACAAGTGCGCGAATCCCGTGCGCCCCGGCCGTTCGTTGCGCGCGCCCACGTTGTAGCAGACGTCAATTCCGTAAACCGGCGCGGAGTGGTCCGGCACCAGGATCACGCGCAACCCGTTGTCCAGCTTCACGTCGCGAAATTCCAGCTTCGGCACGGTCACGCTGGCGGTCGCGGCCTGATTTTCGCCCGGGGCGGCGCTCAATACTGCGCCCAGCCACAGCGCAAATCCGATCCCCACGACCGCGGCTGCGCGCATCTTCCCCATTACATTCATTTACAATCCTCCCAACGGCGGCAGGTATTCTCCACCTTTACAGCTTATGACGCAAACACACCCATTTAGATAGCCCTAGCCTCAGCCGCCGCTCCGGCATTCTCTTTTTCCGCGTACAGCCGATTCATCCGGGGCTGGATAAACCACACGCCGATGACGGCAAAAAAAAGGAGAAGAAACGGTCCGAGACAGTCCAGCTGGGAGGCGCGCTCGCCGGTCTCTGCCATCACCAAGCCTTCCGCCACGAAATACAGGTTGCAGAACATGCAGAACACGCCGAATCGATGCAGCGGGATTGTGACAATAAGCAACTTTCGGTCAATGCTCTGAAACAGCGCGATCGACAGCAACGCATAGATTGCTGAAGAGACGATCGTGAACAAGAAAAATCTCGTCTTGAGCTTGAGCCTAGAGGGCACAACCGACGTCAAAAAAGAACCGAGAGCCCACAACCACAGAAGAAAACACCATGTAGCCACCGCCGTTGCAACTTCCGTCAAAACCAGAAGCACTCCATAGCGCTCCTGCGATCCCGCGGCCGTAGTCAGATTCCCGATTACCGGAAATTCCCCAGCGGCGAAAACCACCACAAGAAGCAGAAAAATCTGCCCATGTTTCGCGCTTACAAAGAATCGCTCGATCCATTTCATATTTCCCCACTTCCGCCGGGCGAACCTCTGCTGGCTCGACGGCGACTTTCAGAGATACACCCGTTTCTGTCAACATTAAATCCCGCCAGACCGCGGCCGAAACCCTCCACCCCTTGCCTTGACTCCGCCGCAACCCGCCACCTAAACTCGTTGATTCAACGTTTACCCATGGCGAAATCCAGCGGCAAGATCATCACTGTCGGAATCACCGGCGCGAGCGGCGCCGCCTACGCGCAATCTGTTCTGCGCCTCCTCGATGTGGACCCGCGCGTCCAGCGCGTCTTTCTGGTTTCGAGCGAGGCCGGAATGCGCCTGATCGCAACGGAACTCGGCGTCGTCCCGACGGATGCGAAAAAACTCCCGTCGCTTTTGACTGGCAAACCAGCAAAAAAAATCGAGTATCTGCCGAACAAAGACATCGGCGCCTGTATCGCCTCTGGCAGCGCCATCCTTGACGCCATGGTGATCATCCCGTGCTCGGCCGGCGCCTTGGGCTCCATCGCCGCCGGAACCGCCGGCGATTTACTCACCCGTGCCGCGGACGTCTGCCTGAAAGAGCGCCGCCCGCTGGTGCTGTGCCTGCGCGAAACCCCGCTGAACCGCATTCATCTGGAAAATATGCTGCGCGTCCACGATGCCGGCGCCATCGTAATGCCCGCGATGCCCGCCTTCTACTACGCGCCCAAAAAGATCGACGACCTGATTGAACAATTTGCATTCCGCGTCCTGGCGCAGCTCGGGCTACCCCAGGAAAAGCAGTATCGTTGGAAGGGCGGGAAGGAATAATCTTTTGCCCCAGAGGGTGGCCAACAAAATCGTGACAAAGAACCGCATCCGCATCATGCTCGAAATGATCAAGTTCGAGCACTCCCTCTTCGCGCTCCCCTTCGCGCTCGTCGGCGCATTGCTAGCCGCCCGCTCTGCCGCTGCCTTCCCCACCTGGCGGCAACTGCTATGGATCATTGTCGCCATGGTCGGCGCGCGCTCCGCCGCAATGACGATGAACCGCATCGCCGATCTGGAATTCGATCGCCGCAATCCGCGCACCGCGAATCGCGCGCTCCCCCAAGGCGAACTCTCCGTCGGTTTCGCGGCTGCGTTCACGGTGATCGCTTCCGCGGTACTGGTCGTCGCCGCATGGCAATTGAATCCACTCGCGCTCAAACTCTCTCCCGTCGCGCTCGCGATCCTTTTTTTCTACTCCTTCACAAAACGATTCACCGCCTGGTCGCACTTCGTGCTCGGTTTCGCGCTCGGCATCTCGCCCGCCGCCGCCTGGATCGCCATTCGCGGTTCCCTCGATCCTCGCATGTTGATCCTGTGCGCCGCCGTGACGCTCTGGGTCGGCGGCTTCGATGTGCTCTACGCTTGCCAAGACGTCGAATTCGACAAGACCGCTGGCCTGCATTCCATCCCGAAAAAATTCGGCGTGGAGCGCGCTCTCCGAATCGCTCGCGCGATGCACGTAATAATGGTCGTGCTGCTTGTGTGGCTGGCGCTCCGTTTCCATCTCGCGTGGCCTGCTTGGGTGGGAATTGCGGTAGTAGCGGCGCTGCTGGCTTATGAACACTCGCTCGTCCGCCCTCACGACTTGAGCAAAATGAATGCTGCGTTTTTCACCGTGAATGGCTATATTAGTTTGTTGTTCCTGCTCTTCTGGGGCGCGGCCACGTTCGTAAATCGCCCCTGAAAATGCGGCGAAGGAATCGGGAAACTTAAATGAATCCGCTGCTGCACACTTTGCAAGTAAACGACGCTCGCCTGCATCCGGTGGCCTCAAAAGTCCTGGCCGGCGAACGTCTCAATGCTGCGGACGGGCTCGCACTTTATCAAACGCACGATCTGCTCGCGGTGGGCTGGCTGGCGAATTTCGTCCGCGAGAAAAAGCACGGCGACGTCACGTATTTCAACGTGAATCGTCACATCAATCCCACCAATGTCTGCGTCGCGCACTGCAAACTCTGCGCATTCGGCCGTTCGCCCGATTCGCCCGGCGCCTATAACTTTCCTCTGGAGGAAATTTACAAGCGTGGCGGCGAAGGTGTTGCGGAAGGCGCCACGGAATTTCATATCGTGGGCGGGCTGCATCCCGATCTGCCGTTCGAATATTACCTCACGCTGATTCGCGGCCTGAAAGAGCGCTTCCCGCAGGTGCACCTGAAAGCCTTCACCATGGTCGAGGTCGGCTACTACTCGCGCATTTCTAAACTTTCCATTCGCGACACGCTGCTCGCCATGAAAAATGCCGGTGTGGATTCGCTGCCCGGCGGCGGCGCCGAAATTTTTCATCCGCGCGTCCGCAAAATTATTTGCGACCACAAAGTCAGCGGCCAGCGCTGGCTGGAAATCGCGCGTACGGCCCACGAACTCGGCTTGCGTTCGAACGCCACGATGCTCTATGGCCACATCGAGACGGACGAAGAACGCGTCGACCATTTGTTGCAGCTGCGCGCCACGCAGGACATCACGCACGGATTCGTCACCTTCATTCCCCTGGCATTTCATCCTGCAAATACCGGACTCGCCCATCTTCCCGGGCCCACCGGCATGGACGACCTGAAAGCCATCGCCGTCTCGCGCCTGCTGCTCGACAATTTCGATCACATCAAAGCTTACTGGATCATGTTGACGCCGCGTATCGCGCAAGTGGCCCTGCGCTTTGGTGCCAATGATCTGGATGGCACGGTCGTCGAGGAAAAGATTTATCACGATGCCGGCGCCACGACTCCCGAGTTCATGACGCGCGCCGAACTCGAGCGCCTCATCCGCGCCGCCGGCCGCGTGCCCGTCGAACGCGACACTTTGTACAATCCGGTGGATCGCGTGAAATTTCCGATGCCGCCTCCGCGTGTTGCAAGCGGCCGCACAGATGGTTTCGTACCCGAAACTTCGCTGACCCTCAACGTCTAGATTTTTTCATCATGGTGCGAAACCTTCGCATCCCTGGGGAAACCGTGCCGGAACCAACCGACGCCGGCGTTCGCACAAAAAATCCGGCAGCCGCGCCTGACCAGCCCTCGGTGCACCGCAGCCCCGTTGAAAACGAATCGCGCCTCGAAGCTCTCATCGGTTCGATTGATGAAATCGTGTTCGAACTCGATCGCGACGGCACTTTCCTGAATATCTGGACGACCAACGAGGAACTTCTGTACCGGCCGCGCCACGAACTCAAAGGCAAACGCGTCTCCAGCGTGATCGGTGAAGAGTTTTTCCAGCCGTTTTCACAGATTTTCGAAAGAGTCCTGGTGACCGGCCGCAGCGAAGAGATCGAATATTCACTCGACGTGCCCGCCGGTAAGCGCTGGTTTCTCGCGCGCATGAATCGCATTCCTTCCACCGAACCAGAACAGTACACGCTGTGCCTTGCCGTGCGCGACATCACCGACCGCAAGCACGCCGAAGAAAAATTGCGCGTCTCCGAAGAGAAATTCTCGAAAGCATTTCACCTCGGGCCCGATATCGTGACGATCACTTCGATGGGCGATGGCCGCTTCATCGAAGTGAACGATAATTTTCTGCGCCTGACCGGTTTCACCCGCGAGGAAGTCATCGGCCACACCACCCTGGAATTAGGTCTCTGGGCCAATTCCAAGGATCGCCAACACGTGGTAGCGCTGCTCAGTCGTTCCGGCGCGGTGCGCGACCTGGAAATCCGCATGGCAGTGAAGTCCGGCGAACTCCGCACCGTGCAGATGTCCGCGCACACCATCGAACTCTCCGGGCAGCCGTGCATGATCGCGATCGTTCGCGATGTCACCGATCGACGCGCGCTCCAGGTCCAACTCCGCCAGGCGCAGAAAATGGAAGCAGTCGGACGTCTCGCCGGCGGCGTGGCCCATGATTTCAGTAATCTACTGGTGGGAATTCTCGGCTACAGCGAGTTGCTCAAGAAAAAACTCGGCGAGCAAAGCTCGCTCCTACGCATGGCCAACGAGATTAATTTTGCCGCCATGCGTGCGCGCGATCTGACGTCGCGCCTCCTGGCCCTGAGCCATCGCCAGCTATTGCAGCCTGCGGTGCTGGATCTGAACGCGCTGGTGAAACAGTGCGAAAGGCTTTTGCGCCCCGTTATCGGCGAGGACGTGCGCGTCGTCCAGCGCCTCGATCGCAAAATCGGCAGTGTGAAGGCCGATCCCGCGCAACTCGAACAGGTGATCCTCAATCTCTCGCTCAACGCGCGCGACGCCATGCCACGTGGCGGCACTCTCTCACTGGAGACCAGCAACATCCAGGTGGACGCCGCATTCGCCCGCCAGTATCCCGGACTGATTCCCGGCGCTTACGTCCGCTTGCAGGTCGCGGACACCGGCCATGGGATCCCCCCGGACGTGATGCCGCGCATCTTCGAGCCGTTCTTCACCACCAAGGAACTCGGCAAGGGCAGCGGGCTAGGGCTTTCCACTGTGTACGGAGTCGTGAAGCAGAGCGGAGGCTGCGTCACAGTTTCCAGTGAGCCGGGCAAAGGAACCGCATTTGGAATTTATCTTCCGCGCGCATCAGAACTCCCCGATCGCAGAGTCCCCGCGCCGGTGGCTGTCGCTTCCAGTGTTGGAACGGAGAGCATACTGCTGGTCGAGGATGAAGTGGTCGTGCGGGATTTGGTGTGCGAAATCTTGCAGGAAAGCGGTTACGTTGTCCGGTCGGCCCCTTCCGGAGCTGACGCCATGAAGATCACTGCCAGCCACACCAAATCGATCGACCTGCTGATCACCGATGTCGTGATGCCTGAAATGAGTGGTCCAGAGCTGGCCGACGCATTGCGTCGCGCGCACGCCGAGATGCGCGTCCTATATATGTCCGGCTGCACGGACGACGCCGTGCTGGTCCGCCAGGGCCTACCGGAAAACTGCGCTTTCATCCGCAAGCCCTACACCCCGCTGCAATTCTTGCAGAAAGTTCGCGAGACGCTGGATGCCATGCCGCACCGCGCGCACTAAGCCCCGGATTTCCGAGCCCGCATCGCAAACAGGCGTTAGCGGTTGGAATCGTGCGGTACGCCCAGCACCTGCACGTGAATAGACCGCTCACGCGGGCCATCCAGTTCGGCCAAAATGATCGATTGCCAGTAACCGAGCGCCAGTTCGCCGTTGCGCAGCGGAACGGAAAGTGTGTGCCCCAGCACCATCGCGCGCAGATGCGAATCCGCGTTTTGCCGGTGGCACTCGGAAAGATTCGGATCGTTGTGCCGCCAGTAATCAATACGCCCCGCCAGCCGTTCCAGAAACGACTTAATATCGTCGAGCAACGCCTGCTGGAATTCGTTGATGAACACCGCCGTCGTGGTGTGCAGTGATTGCACCAGCACGAATCCAGCCTTCAGTCCGTTCTTGCGCACCACCTCGTTCAGGTCCTTCGTAATATTGATCAACTCCAGCCGTTCCCGCGTCTTGTAGCAAAGTGTTTCCAGATACATCTGCAAGCCAGTGGCCGGGCGAGTTTCGGGCACGAGCTGCGTTACCTTCGCTTGCACGGTTTTCATTCGAATTAGTCCTTGTCGTCGAGTATTTAGGTGTATTCCAAACCCTGCAGATTGGATGCGGGAAGAGCAGGCGAGTTGCTTCCATCCTCAGCAGCGTTGCGCAATCGGGAATCACAGCCGTATCGCGGCGGAACGGACTCCACGCAAAAGTTACACGGCAAAGTGCGCTGCCGTAGGCTCGTTCAATACGCTGGGAAGTTCCAAAGTGCCGAAACAATCGTCAGGCGTGCGGGTGGGATTTGTCGTACACGGACATCAATTGCCGGATGCTCGTCTGGGTATAGCGCTGCGTGGTTGAAAGCGATGCGTGGCCCAGAAGCTCCTGAATGGCGCGCAGATCCGCGCCGTCGTTCAGCAAGTGCGTAGCGAAGGCATGCCGCAAAGAGTGCGGATGCAGATCCAGATTGCTTCCCGCCAGCAGGCAATATTTTTTCAGGATGTAACGGACCGCGCGATCGGTCAGCCGCCCGCCGGACGGATTCAAAAACACAGCTTCGGCATTCGAAGGTCTGCGCGCCTGTTGCAGAATCCGATCCCGCACCGGCCAATAAGCTTCCAGCGCTTCCTGCGCTTTGCCGCCGTAGGGCACCACGCGCTCCTTGCGGCCCTTTCCGAGCACTCGCAGCATTTGTCCGCTCTTGTCGAAGCTCCCCAAATTCAAGCCCACCAGCTCACTCACGCGCAGTCCGCAGGCATATAGCAATTCGATCATCGCCCGGTCGCGCCGGGGCATCAGTTGCGCTGTGGCATTGACCTTTGGCGATGCGTTCTTTCCGTTTTTCTTGCGTGCAGGTGCGGGCTTGGCGGCAGCGCCGCCCGGCAGGCCATCCAGAAAATTACCGATCTCCTCCGCGGTCTGCACGTGCGGCACCCGCCTGGGAAGTTTGGGCGTGCTCACCAGCGCCGCCGGATTCGTCCGCGTGTACTTTTCACGAATGCAAAATTTGAAAAAAGTCCGCAGCGCCGAAAGCTTGCGCGCCACCGTCACCTTCTGCAGCTTCTTGTCGTACAGCCAGCTCACGAATTCGCGAATCACGCGATGATCCACTTCCGCCAGTGGCAAGGTGGGCGCGCCCGGCGGAGTCAGGAATTGCTGAAACAACCGCACGTCCCCGCCATAATCGTCCACCGTTTCCGGTGACGCGTTGCGCTCGTACCGTAGATAGCCGATAAACTTTTCGATGATCTCTTTCATGGGAACATCACCTGGCCGCGGCAATCATAATTGGCTGGGCGCCGTCCGCCGCGATAGAGTTGCCGCCAGGGGACCTGAGAGATAACGCCTAACCCGCGAGGTGCAATTTCAGCAACACTGATCAATTTGTTACCAGGTTTTTACATCTACTATTAACCGCTCTAGTGTACTCATCTTAAGCGATCAATGGCCATACTCGAAGGGGGAGACATTTATTGCGATGAAAGAAAACCTGATCTTGGCTTTCGTAAGCTTGCTGCTGCTCGCGCAGGCGGGCTCCGCACCAACCGTGCTGAAGTCGGCGACCTATCGTTTCGATGATCTGGTCACCCAGAAAGAAGCGAACGCCACGTTTCGCCCGATTCTCGACGGTCTGACCCACAGCGGCTACCACATTGACGTGCACGAAGTGTTTCTGCTGCCCGGCAGCACGCCGCACCACGGCCATCGCCATCAGCAGGAAGTATTGTTTCTCGTCAGTGAAGGCGAGTTGCAGGTGAATATCGCTGGCAAGACCGCGAAACTCGGCCCCGGCTCGGCCGCCTTCGTCGCTTCCGGCGACGAGCACGACATTCAAAACGCTAGCAACCGCCCCGCGCAGTATTTCGAAGTCATTCTCGACGCCAACGCGAAATCAGCGCACTAACCGCTCTCAGATTTACTTGTGTGCGAAGCGATGGCGCTGAGGGGGGTGCACCTGGAACTCGCTCGGTTCCGTCACGGGGGCCGCCGCCGTCACATAGGTTTGTGAGATGCGATCCTGCCACGTGAAGCGATCTTCATCCCACAGCGACCACAGAAATCCCAGCATCATTGTCGACCCGGAAAGCAGGTAACCAAAACTTCGCCACAGCAGCTGCCGCGTGTCCGGCAGACTGCCGTCCAGCCGCACGATGGTCAAGCCACAAATTTGCATTCCCGGCGTGGCTCCCGCAAAAGTGGTGAACAGAAAGAAATATTGTGCGTAGAAGAGATAGAACGTAGCCACATAGACGATCGCATCCACTTTTTCCAGCACCAGTTGGCCGCCGAGCGACCGGAACAAGCCCAGAAATCCCGCGTAGGTCAGCGCCAGGAACAGGAAATCTAGCGCGCCCGCATGCCGCCGTTCAGTCAGGCCCGCGACCGGAACCAGCGCCGTTTGCGGATGCGCCCGGTCGTCCGGGAAGCTGGTGAAGTCGAGCTCCGGCTGAATATTGATCTCGACGCGTTCATTTTGCAGCTTCTGCTGCACCGGGCGCTGCTGCACCCGCGCACGCTGCCGTTCGTAAATCTCGCTCTCCTCGGTTTCCTGTTCGTCTACTGCCAGCGCAGTGGACGCCCGCGAGAAGGGCAGCCCGGATTGCAAGTCGTCGGGCCGAGAGCGCCCGCGCCGCACGCGATACGCTTCCAGGCGGCGCGAAACTTCTCGGCGCCATTCGGGTTCAGCGGGACTGGCGGTGTCGGGATCGTCGTCCGTGTCGGACGCACCGTGAGGATTTTCTAGCGCGGACACACCTATGGTTACTGGCTCGGAATTCTCACCGGGTTCGGCGAGCGGTGCGTCGCAGAAGCTGCAATTTTCGACGTCCTCGAGCAAGAGGGCGCCGCAATGCCTGCAAATTTGTATCACTGGTCCGTTTTGCGCTGCGGTATTCCAGTGACGGAACACAGCTATGGTAGCACGCAGCCAAAATACGCGACGGCTTGCCGACCGCCTAACGCGGGCAGTGTTGCGTATCAGGCAACCCGCAACCACTCGCCCCGTTCTGAATGAATTGGAACTAGAAGCTCCGCGCCGCTGGCAGTGCACTTCGACCCAGCGAGGAAGGCTAGGCCAGGCCTCTGGCGAATTTCGGAACGCGGCCGAGTGCCCACGCCAGCTGTGCCGTCGCGCATGGCTGATTGCGGGCCTGCGGCACGCGTGTTAGGCTCGAATTTCTTTTTTCCTGGCAGGAATGCGATTTTCACGAGGCATGCCGAAAGCAACGGTCTTGCAACCTCTTCGCAGATACGTTCTGCTTCCATTGTTGCTGCCGATCTTGCTCGCGAACACGTGCCTCGCACGCGCGCAAAACGCCAGCACTGCGCCACAGCAAACTCCACAAAAAAAACAGTCCAAGCCTGCCTCTAAAAATGCGCCGGCAGCCCCCGGCGAGGAGGCGACTCTGGAAGCCAAACAACAGCGCCAGGTCGGCCAAATTTATTACGCCGACGGCGACGTGGATGTCCGTTACCAGAACACGCGCCTTCGCGCCGATCACGTCGAGTACAATGAAGACACTCAAGTCGTAATCGCCCGTGGACATGTCCAGCTCGATTACCTCACGCAGCACCTCGAAGCCACCGATGCCCGCTATGAACTGGCAACCGGACGCGGCATCTTCCACGACGTACGCGCTACCTTTGCCGTGCAGCGCCGCCCGCCAGCACCCCCGCGTGAAGTGAACGCCATGCAGCGGCAACCGACGCAGACGCTCCTCATCAGTCCCAATCCGATTTATTTCGAAGCGCAAGAGGCCGAGCGCGTTGATGAAAATACTTACATCGTCCACCATTCGTGGATGACCGTCTGCGATCCAGACAAGCCAACCTGGAAATTCTATGCACCCAAAGCTACCGTTTACATCAAGACCTCGATTCATCTGGAAAACGGCAGCTTCCATGTGTTTTCCGTCCCGGTCTTGTATGTGCCCTATGCCACGTTCCCTGCGGAAAAGCAGCGGGCCTCGGGCTTCTTGCTTCCTGATTCCGGCGAAAGTTCCAGCAAAGGCTACATTTTTGGCGACGGCGTGTATTGGGCTCCTACGGATTGGGCGGACCTAACCCTCGGCGCCTACTACTACAGCCGCCGCGGTTGGAGCCAGCGGGGCGTCATGCGCATGCGTCCCTGGGAGAACGCGAACCTCGAGGTAACCTATAACCAAGTGGAAGACCGCGGTCTGCCGCAACCCACAGGTCCTCCCATCAATCAGGGCGGATACGAAGCGCGCCTGCTTTTCACTGCGCTGCTACCCGATGGCTGGCGCGCCGTGGCCGACCTCGATAAGTTGTCTTCGCTCACCTACCGTCTGGCGTGGAGCGAGACTTACGTGCAAGCAGTTAACTCCGAAGTGCGGAATAGCGCATTCCTCACGAAGAATTTTCGCGGATTCAGCCTCAACTTCGCCGCCCTCAGTTATCAGAACTACGTGAACGCCACACCTTCGCAGTACGTATATCTGCGCACCGCTCCCGAAGTTCGCTTCGGCTCGGTGGATCAGGCGCCGTGGCAGAAGTTGCCCTTTTACTTTTCCTTTGAGGCATTTTCAGATGCGGCAAATCGTTCGGACACTGTGACCGGTTTTCGTACCGGGAATTTCGTCGAGCGCAGTGAGATTGCGCCGAGCGTGACGATGCCTTTTCACTTGGGCTCGTGGCTGAACGTTACCCCGACTTTTACCTTGCGCTCCACTTACTACGGCGGACAAATTCAGAATGGCTCCTTCGTCAACCAGGGGTTTTTCCGCAACACCGAAGAACTCTCCGTGGATATTCGTCCGCCCACACTGGATCGCGTCTGGGAGTCTGCGGATTCCGGCACGAAATGGAAGCACGTCATCGAGCCGGAAATTGTCTACAGCTATGTCAACGGCGTGACTGATTTCAGCCGCTTCGTGCGTTTCGACGAAGATGAAACCCTCACCAACACGAACGAATTCGAATACGGAGTCACCCAACGCCTCTACCGCCGCAAGAAAGACGGCACCGCCGAGGAAATCATCAGCTGGAAGCTGGCGCAGAAATACTTTTTCAATCCCACTTTTGGCGGCGCGCTCGTGATCGGGCAGCGCAATGTCTTTCAAACCACCGATGCGCTCACGCCCTTTGCCTTTGCCAGCCAGCCCTACCAGTTTTCACCAATCGTCAGCGACCTGCGCATCGAGCCTGGAAAACATTTCGACGCGCAGTTCATCGTCAATTTCGATCCGCGCCATGGTCAATTGAGCGCCATCGGCACTTTGCTGAAGCTAAAGCCATATAAGGAAACGTTTTTGACGCTCGCGCACTTTTCGGTGCTCAATTTGCCCACGCCACCTCAGGACAATCCTCCCGATTTTACGTTCGAGCCGCGTTCCAATCAGGTTCGCGCGCTCATCGGCTACGGAGATCTCACCCGTCGCGGTTGGAACGCTACTTTTGGCGCCAGCTACGACCTCACCGAGCATCAATTTCAAAACCAGGTCGCCGAAGTCGTTTACAACGGCTCCTGCTGCGGCGTCGGCGTCGGCTATCGCAAATTTTCCTTCGGCAACATCCGCAGTGAAAATCAATATTTGTGGGTCTTCCGCATCTCGAATCTCGGTTCCGTGGGTACCCTGCTCCGCCCGGAAAAAATATTCTGAGCTGCGGAGAGATGATTCAACAGCAATGCGGCGACGGCAAATTGTCAGCTCCACCGTGGACGTGACAAGCGACAGAGGGGCGACATTATCGGCATTCAGCGGTGGGCTGGCCCTAATCCAGAAATTTCTTGATTCTTTGAAATACATTCAGACTTCGTGCAAAAATCACTAATTCTCCGGGGGCAGGAATTCCTGAGGACTTCGCCTTGCCGCAATTGTTTTCTCCCACGATGCCTTTGGCGGAGACTTGATCGATCGAAACTTCCCAGTCGGAACACATGTCGATAGAGAAAGAACTGAGCCGAGCACGGCCGCCAGGGAGTGGATTGGGAAGATGGAAAGCGGCGATGCCAGCATCATCCGTTTCTACAGTTGGCAACTGCGGGCCCTTCAACCAGCTGAGACCCAGCGGGACATGGCTCAGCGGTTTACCGTTCCGCGCGTCCAGGACTCGGATCGTGAGCACGTGTCCCGTTTGACAAAAGCTGGCCGAGGGAACAGCCGCGATAAGCAAGCAGGCGACGTTGAAGAGCTTCAAGATTCTCGACGTCATAGAATCTCCTTCGTACCGGACGTGGCAAGACGAAGCAATCAAGTCGAGATGAACTCGGCGTCACCTGATTTGTGGTACCGCGCCTTCGCGATCCATCACCCACTGCCCCGCTGCCCATCCCGTCGCGCCCACCACAATCCCCGCGAGCACATCGGCGACGTAGTGGTAGCGCCCGTACACCGTCGCGACGCACATGCTGAAGAAAAATGGCAGGCAAATCCGAAAGAGCCAGGGCTTGTACCGCCGCGCGGCAAGTAGCGCCACCATCGACCCAGCCACATGCGCGGAAGGGAAAGCAGCGCCGTGCACCCTCCCAAATCGCTCGATGAACTCAATTGTAGTCGTGAACGCGCCGCCCGCGAGGGGCGGCAGTTTCAGCGACGCCAGCGCAAAGTAAGGGCTCTCCACCGGAAACAAAACCGCGATCACGTAAACGGAATAGTGGGCAATGGCCGTCGAGACCATCACGGTCCAAAACGCCGTTCGCTGATTTTGCAGATAAAGGATCGCGGGAAGAATCACCAGATACAGAAAATACGTCATGTAGGAAAATTGCATGAAGTCGTTCAACGCGGGGTTCGCAAAACGCACCATCCACTGGGCCGGATGCGCGCCGGCGAGGTTGTAATCAAATAAAATGAGCCAGCGGTCGAACCAGCCCGGGAAGAGTGCATGAACGAGCGTTCTCAGCTCCTCGAAAAAGAGAATGTAAAGCGCCAAGGGATACCAATGCCGTGCAAATTGCACCGCGCGATTCTGGGAACTCGCAGCCATCCACGCGAGGTACACGATTCCCACCGCAACGGCACCGTGAATCGCAAACAAACGGCCAGCATGCGAAACGTTGCGATGGCATAAACATAGCAGCGCAAGAATCCAGCCTAAATAACCAATCGTCACCCACTCAAACGCTCTGCACGCGCGCCACATTTCCGCGAGCCAGCGCCGGTCTTCGTCCCATGTCACGCTCTCCATCGCGGATCCGAATGTTTCCGAGCGAGAAGCCCGCGCGCCACGAGCCATTTTTATCGCGCCGCCTTTGATGTCAGGCGCTGCGCTGCCACGATCGGCATTGCGCCAACCGCTTTCTGCCACGTGTGCGTCTCCCACCCTCGCTTCCGTGCCACACGCGCCAGCCGCTCCGTCGGATTCACCGCGACACCGCAGCCAACCGCTTCGAGCAGCTGCAGATCCCCCGCGCTATCCCCGTACGCATAACTGCGCGCAAGATCCAGGCCGTAACGCGCCGCGAGCATCCGAACCGCGCGCAATTTCGCCCCGTCGCTCATATGCTCGCCGGCGATCCCTCCGCTCCAGATGCGCGGAGTACCCGGCGCGATTTCCAGTTCCGTCGCGCACACTTCAATCTCCGCGGAAACCACCGCGCCAAGCTCACGCGCCACTACGTACGCCAAAGGCGCCAAAGTTCCCGTCACAAGAAACACGCGATGCCCTTGCGCGCGGTGCCAAGCAATCCGTTGCAGCGCCTCGTCGAAGAACGCCAGCGATTCCAAAGCCGGCGCGAGTGATTTTTCCCACTCGTTCACCAGGGTTTGGCTGATTCCGCGGAGATAAAGTTTGTTTCCGACAGTGGCGCCGTGAGGATCGCGCCAGACAGTCGCAGCAAACCTCGCAAGCCACCGGCCTGCATGCGCACTCGAAATTTCGTGGCGTTCCAGCAAGTACCCAATGAACCGCCATTCCAACGACGGCGCGGCAAGCAACGTGCCATCGGCATCAAAAAACGCGCCGACGGTTTCTCCACGCATGCTCGCGCACGTCATCGTATCCCCGAGATTGCGGCGACACTTCGCGCGGGAAGTTTTCGCTTCACGGCAACCAGATAGCGCCGCCCTTCCCACACCACCGGAACAGCCCGCACCACGCAGAACAGCGCCGCCGCACCAGCCAAGATTTGCCCCCCGACCAAGAGAGAATGACGAACACCCGCGTCCAACCAAGCCGTCTGCCAGCGCGCGACCGGCAGCAGCAATCCCAGGTAACAAAAACACACGCACTTCAGAATCGCGTAAGCCGCGCGGCTGGCGCGTGATGCCACCAGCGCCCGTCCCCACCACGATTCCAGCATCGAACTGTTCCCGAATCCGCTGCGTCCCGCCCGACTCGCGAGGCCGCGCAGAAAATCGATCAGAGTTCCGCGCACAAAAAATAAAATCGGCAGCCATAACGAAACCAAGCCTGCCACCGCGAAAAATGTGCAGAACAAATTTTCCACCACGCGATCACCCAGAATATCCAGTTGCGCGCCCAGCGGCGTCGCCATGCCGCGTGTCCGCGCGATGTACCCGTCCACGCCGTCCAAAGCAATCGCTGCAATGGTGAGCGCCACAGCCGCGATGTCCGCAGCGAGCACGTCGCCAAAAAACGTAAACAGAGCCACAGCCGCAAACGCGGCAACCACTCGCCCAGCGGTCACTTGATTAGGTGTCATCGCGCCTCTCCGTCCGCAATCTCGCGCGGAAATTCATGGGCCCGCCACCGCGAGAGGCAAAATTTCTGCCGCCCCCGGCTCCAGCGGACGGGCCCTTGCGGCAAGTGATTGCATCCGCCGTGCCACCTGTGCGATAGCGTTTAGTCGCTTTTTGTCAGATACTTAGCGAGAGCAGCGGGCAAATCGGGCGCAGCAAACGGCTAGTTTTCGGCGACACCTGACGGGTTTTCCCCGTGCATCGGCGAAAGCGCGAAAAACCGCAGCCACGCGTCCAAGGGATGTGGGAAAATCGAACGTTGAACCGCCGGAGTCGCGGTCGTTGAGGCATTCAGTGAACTCTGTCAAATCGGACGATATCCAATGGAACTAACTTTATTTGCACTGGTCGCATTTCTCGCTGGTCTCGTCTCGTTCCTGTCGCCTTGCGTGCTGCCGCTTGTGCCCGGATATGTCTCGATGCTGTCGGGCGTGGGGGTCGAACAGCTCAAGGAAGGCAATGCACCGCGCGGAGGTTTGCTCAAATCCGCACTGGCGTTCATTACTGGGTTCTCGATCGTATTCATTACCTTGGGAGCTTCGGCAAGCGCTGTCGGGTCGTTTCTTCTGCGCAATCGCGGATTACTCGCACCCATCGCCGGCGCTCTGATCATGCTTTTCGGACTGCACTTGATCGGATGGCTGGCAAAGATTTCGGTCCGCATGGGCCTGGCGATTGGAGTACTGCTTCTCGTTTTGGCCGGCGGGCTCGGGATGCGCACGGGGAATGCCGTAGCTTGGCTCAAACCGATCCATCTGATTGCTCTCGCTCTGGTTTTTCTGCTGGGACCCTCGCTGACCAGATGGCTCAATCGCGACGTTCATTTTCGTCACCTTGGCGGTCAACCGGGCGCGGTAAGCGGATTTCTGATGGGGTTCGCTTTTGCATTTGGCTGGACTCCCTGCATCGGCCCCATCTTGACGAGCGTGCTAGCGGTGGCAGCAATCCGTAAAACGATCGGCCAGGGAATTTTTCTGCTTGCGTGTTATTCGGCCGGGTTGGCGATTCCGTTTCTGGTGACGGCGCTTGGCATCGGCAGATTTCTCAAGTTTTATCAGCGCTTTCGGCGGCACCTCCACACCGTGGAGGTTTGCAGTGGGATTCTGCTGCTTGCCATCGGTAGTTTGGTCTTTTTCAATCAGCTAACACGCCTTTCGGGCAAATTGTCCTTTTTTCAACCGGAAGATTTAATTGCGACTTTGCGGACTAAGGCGGCGAGCACCACTGTGTTTGCGACCTCGCAGTCGCATGACGCCAGCACGCAGAAGTCGCTGCCAAACGCACCGGAGGCAACCTTCAAGGATCTGCAAGGCAAAGACGTCTCCCTCGCGAGCCTCAAAGGTAAAGTGGTCATCGTCAATTTCTGGGCCACCTGGTGCGAACCCTGCCAAGCCGAAATTCCCTGGATGATCAATTTCCAGAAAAAATACGCGGACAAAGGTTTCACTCTACTCGGCGTCGCGATGGACGAGGAAGGGAAGAGCGTCGTCGAACCGTACGTGCAGAAGACACAGTTCGAAGTCGAAGGCCATTCCATGACCATGAATTACCCCATCGTGCTGGGAAACGATGATCTGGCTGACAAATTCGGTGGCCTGATCGGCCTGCCCACTACGTACGTAATCACCCGCGAGGGTAAAGTCGCCAAGCGCTACATCGGCCTGGCCAGCGAAAGCGATCTCGACAAGCTCATCCAGTCGTTGCTCTGAAATCGCGCCGAGCGCCTGCCTTGCCCCCGCTCGCGCAACTGCGGTAACCTGCCAACACCATGATGAATGAACAGGATTTCGCAAAAAAATGTGACGCTACCTTCGAAGCGCTGCGCAATCGCCTGCTCGAATTGGGCGATGCCAACGATTTTGAAGTGGAAGGCGGCAGCGGGAAGCTGGAAATCGAATTTGAAGATGAAGACGAAACGCGTTTTGTCATCAGCCCGAACGCGCCAGTGCGCCAAATTTGGATCTCTGCGCTGACGACAAGCTTCAAACTCGGCTGGTCGGATTCCGCGCAAGCCTTCGTCCAAGAAAAGACCGGCGAAACCCTGAATCAAGTCATGAGCCGCATCCTTACGGAAAAACTCAGCACCCCGATTGAGGTTTAGGCGAACGATGCAAATCACACGAGCTGTTGTCTTTTGCGCTTTCTTTCTGACGCTCGCCGCCGGTGATTTTGTGCCGAGCGCATCCTCCGCTGCTACCGCGCAGAGCGCAGGCGATGTCCCCACTCCCGCGGCGATCGTAAAACCCCGCGCCTTCGTATCACTCGCGCCCGTCCCGCGCGGAAAAGAATTCCAAGTGGCCGTGGCCGTGGACATTGCGCACGGCTACCACATGAATTCGCATCACCCCAGCGATCAATATTTGATCGCCACGACCCTCACGCCCAAGCTTCCCACCGGCTTCGAAGTTCTGGATACTCTCTACCCCGCGGGCCACGTGGAGAAATTTTCATTCTCGCCCAAAGGCCTCGACGTGTATTCCGGCAGCGTAACTCTGAAGCTGCGCATGGTCGTGCACAACGATGCGCCCATCGGCGCCGTAACTTTTCCCGTTACGCTCCGCTACCAGGCT
Organism: uncultured Acidobacteriota bacterium; assembly: GCA_963790855.1. Lineage (GTDB taxonomy): Bacteria > Acidobacteriota > Terriglobia > Acidiferrales > UBA7541 > Palsa-295. The sequence continues at coordinate 506,169 of CAWBPZ010000006.1, read as the reverse complement.
TGCAACGACAGCACCTGCCTGCCGCCCGTGAAAGTCCCGGTTGACGTCCGCGTGGACGTAGCCGCAGCCGGTACGGCCACGCACGCCGCTCATCCTGAAATTTTCTCTTCGCCTGCCGCGAAGTAAATTCCGGAAATTCAACGCGAACTTCAACGGCGGGATTCTCTCGAAGAGATTCGCTTTAGGTGACTTTCTGGAGTCTAGCGTGAAGCGAGGAAACTTAGTGCGCGCCGCAGCCGCGCGACGACGCGCTCTTTGCCCAGCACAACCATCGTATCGAAAAGCGGCGGTGCCACCGCGCGACCCACAATCGCAACGCGCGTCGCATTGATCAGCAACCCAGCCTTCACGCTTTCAGCCGCCGCAACTCCGCGCAGCGCCGCGTCGCACGCGTCATGATTCCAGTCAGGCAGCGCCGCCAGCGCCTCAGTCAACTTCGTCAGCAGCCCTGGAACTTTTTCGTCCTTCCAGAATTTATCGCGCGCTTCCTGTTCGTAATCAAACTCATCCGCGAAAAACGCCCGCGCCCAACCCGTGAAATCCGTCAGTAATCGTGTGCGAGGACGGATCAGGTCCACCGCGTGCGCAAACCACGCGCGCTCCGTCGTCGCCCATTGATCCTTCCACAATCCCGCGCGCCGTAATTCCGCTTCCACAAACGGCAACAACTCTTCCACCGGCGGCTTCTGCAGATATTGCGTGTTGTACCATTCCAGTTTCGCGCGATCGAATATCGCATTCGTGCGGCTCACGCCCGAAAGCTGAAAGCGCTCGATCAATTCCGTAGTTCGCATGTATTCGCTGTCGTCGCCCGTGGACCATCCCAGCAGCGCCAAGAAATTCCGGAACGCCTCCGGCAGAAATCCTTCGTCCGCATAAGACCCCACACTGGTGGCACCATGACGTTTCGAAAGCCGCGTGCGATCCGGCCCCAGAATCAGTGGCACGTGTGCAAAAATCGGCGGTGCCGCGCCGAGTGCGTGATAGATCAGCACCTGCTTCGGCGTGTTCGACAAGTGATCCGCGCCGCGAATGATGTGCGTGATGCGCATGTCAATGTCGTCCACCACCACGCTCAGCTGATAGGTAGGCACGCCGCTCGAACGTAGCAGCACAAAATCCTCGATGTCCGCATTCTGAATCTCGCGCGGCCCAAAAACCGCATCCTCGAATTTCGTCACGCCCGTGCGGGGAGTCTTGAAGCGAATCGCCCGCGCGACGCCTTCTTTTTCCTTCGCGGCGCGCTCCATATCCGAAAAATCGCGGCAAGGGCACGCCACCGCCTTCAACGTCTTCGGCCCCTCGTCATCTCCTTCGCCTTCGTGCTCCTCATTCTCTGCCGCGGAATAATCCCCGCCCGCGTAAGCCGTGGCCTTGCAGTAGCACGCATATCCGGCGCCGCTCGCCAAAATTCGTTCCGCCGCCGCGCGATACATATCCCCGCGCTGCGACTGGAAGAATGGGCCTTCATCCCACTCGATTCCCAGCCACTTCAGCGCCACCAAAATTCCGTCCACCAGTTCAGGCTTGTTGCGCTCGACGTCCGTATCTTCCACGCGCAGCAGCAGCGTGCCGCCTTCGTGTTTCGCAAAAAGCCAGTTAAACAAAGCGGTGCGCGCTCCGCCCACATGCAAATAGCCCGTCGGAGATGGCGCAAAACGCACGCGCGGTTTTTGTGCGGCAGACATTCTGTCGAATTCCTTCCTCGTAAGAGAGTCACCCATCTTATCGGAAGCACGAGCCAAAATCGAGCCAGCCTCGGAGCGTGCGCTGCAGGGCGCCCGAAAAATACCCGGAACATTTTTCGCATTCGTGCGTATCTTAAGGATGAACCCAATGTGTAGACGTCTGCTCAGTCGACAGCTCGTCCTGTTCCTCTTCTGTTTTGCTGCGCCTCTGCACGCGCAAGACGCCGCCAAAATCCTGAATCAATACGTGAAGGCCTCGGGCGGCGCGCACGCTCTCGCGAAAATCCAAACCATAACTCTTGAAGGCACCGTCGCAGCGCAGAACGGTGGTAAACCCGGCGCCTACACGTTCGACGTGAAACTGCCCAACCGCTACTACTCCGAACTGGTGATTGGTGACCAAACGTTGATCGAATCGTTCAATGGCAAATCCGCTTGGCATCAGAATGCCGCCGGCGAAATCGCGACGCTGGTCGGCCCTGAAGGGCTGCAACTGGAAGCCGCCGCGCGCTATTACAATTCACATCTACTGAATCCGAAGAAGAACAAGCTGGTCGTCACCTATGTCGGTACCGCTCAAGTGCGAGGAAAAGATGCGGTTCAGCTCGAAGTCGAGATGCCCTCCGGCGTGAAGTGGCAAGTATTCTTCGACGCGCAATCGCACCTGATTGTGAAAGAAGTCGCGCAAATCGGCGGCATCAAGCAGGAGATTCTCTACGACGACTACCGCGCTGAGAACGGCGTCCAGCTACCGCACAAGGTCGAGCTGCACCGCGGCAGCGAGATTCATTCGATTGATGTAACCCGCGCCGCAGTGAACGAGCCGGTCGGTGAACGTGTCTTCGATTTCCCGCGGAAATCGCAGGTGCAACTCCCCGACCTGAAAGCTCTCTTCAAACAGATTGACGCCAACCAACAAGCCGTCGACAAAATCAAAGAGAACTACGCCGGCACCAAGGTCGAAGAAGAAACGGATTACGAAGGCAACGGCAAACCTAAGAAGCCCGAAGTCCGCGAATCCACTTTCTTTTATCTGAATGGCACCGAAGTCTCCACGCTTGTGAAAATTGACGGCCAGCCCCTCAGTCCAGACGCCCAGAAAAAAGAAAACGCCCGTGTACTGAAGCAAATTGACGAATTGCAAAAGGCCGCGAACAAAAAAGAAAGCCCGGAAGAAAAAAACAAGCAAGCCCAGAAGGAAGACGAGGAAGAGGACGTCTCCATAGACGCTTTCCTTCGCGCCTGTCAGTTCGTTAATCCGCGCCGCGAACGTTTCCGCGGGCAGGACGTACTGGTGTTCGACTTCGAGCCCAATCCCGAATTCAAAGCGCGCACCCTCGTCGAAAAAGTCATCCAGAAGCTCGGCGGCGTAATCTGGATTGATGAGAAAGCCCTGGACGTCGTCCGGCTGGACGCCTTCTTCGTCAACAACGTGAAATTCGCCGGCGGCTTGCTCGCCGATTTGCAGAAGGGAACTCGCGTCGTGCTCGAACAGACGTTCGTCAACAACGAAGTCTGGCTCCCCACCTACGAGGAGGTCCACATTGACGTCCGCGTGCTGCTGGTAAAGGGCATCAAAGTGGACGGCACCACGCGCTACTCCGATTACAAAAAATTTAGCGTCGAAACACTCTCCACCATCGGCAAACCCAAAGGTGCCGCCGAGCCAGCCGCTACAACATCGCCTGAAAAACCTCAGTAACAACGCGTCGCCAATCACCGTCCACGGCAGAAACCGCCTGCCCGCACATCATCTAAAATGCCACGCAAATCACTGATCCGAAGAGAGTTGGTACGGCGGTACTGTTGACCTATGCATCCGCGAAACGCATAGTGTTTTCAGGCCAGAGCATCACCGGCCTAGGCCAAGTCATGCAAGCATTTAACCGATATTCGAACAGTTTTCGGTTCTCTCCAGCCGTTTATCGCGCACGCGTTAGTACAGGTGACCTCCACGAAACTCGGCTGGACACGCAGCCGAACACCCGTCAATTTTCTGCTATTCTCAGGAGAAATCTGCAGTTCCCTGGTTACGGAGTTTTGGGTTGTTAAGTCACCTCAATTCGAGTGCGGTCGTGCTCCTTGCTGGCGCGTTTCTGCTGGGCATATTCTTCGCCTATGTGTATCAGCAGAAGCGCCAGGCATACCTCATGGTATGGGCCACGGCTTGGCTGCTCGTTTCACTCTACTTCGTGCGCTCCGCATTCGCTGGTCCCGCGCCACTTTCTGGATGGATCGGCGTTATCAGCGAATGGGTGTTGGCGCTCGCAGCGCTTGCATTTTATTGTTCCGCCCGCTTGTACGCGCGTTTGACGCTGTCTCCGCGCCGCGTCGCTCTGGCAGCCGCCGTCGCTGCGGCCTGGGCTTTTGCGTATCCGCGCGGTTGGATCGCGATTCCCCTAGCCTTTGGAGTCGCTGTCGTTTTCTTTCTCACCGCGCAGGTTTTCTGGCAGGAAGGTCGGAAACAGGAATCACGCGCCGATAAATTGCTAGCCGGGACGTTCGTCACCACTGGAGCTTTGCGTCTGCTCTTCATCTTCCAGGCGCACCTGGGGCCGCTGGCCAATGCGAACCTCCAACCTTTCGCATTACTAGCCGAAATTGTCGGCGGCGTGCTCATGTTGATGGCGGTGTACGACGAAGAGCGGCGCCGCGTCGAGCGCAACATGCTCGCGCTCTCCAACCTGAATCTCGCCACTTCCAGTTTTGCGGGTGGCGAAATCCAGAAAATGCTCGCGCAAGCTTTGGATCGCGTTCTCAATGTCGTCCGCATCCCCGCCGGCGCACTCATCCTGCATTATGGCGATGAGAATGGCCCCGCATCCGTCGTGGTTACTGGCCTAGACGATTCCTTCTGCACCTCCGTCCAGGAAAGCAGCCTCGATGATTACCTCGTAAAGCTCGTCGCTCGCCTCGGCGGTCTGGTCGTCCTGCGCGATCTCGCGCGCGACTCCAATTGGGTCGCGCTGGAAAAAGAAGCGCCCTTCCGCGACGTTCGCAAAATGCTTCTCGCGCAGGGCTTGCGCACCATGGTCGGCATCAGCTTGCAGGCCAAAGATCGCGTCTTCGGCATGCTGCTGCTCGGCACGCCAGACAATCGCAATTTCGCTCCGCCGGAGTTGCGCCTGCTCCTCGCTCTAGGCCATCAGATCGGCATGGCCGTCGAAAATAGCTATCTGATTCAACAGACCGCGCGCCGCAGCGAAGAGCTGCACATCCTGAACGAAATCGGCCGCGCGCTAAGCTCCACCCTCGAACCGGACGCGCTTTTCGAACGCATCTACTCCGAAATGCAGCGCCTGCTCGACGTCAACAGCCTCTTCATCGCCTACTACGATCGCAAATCGGAACAGATTCGCTTTGAAATTGAAGTCATTGACGGAGTGCGCCAAGCCAAACGATCGCGGCCCATGGGCAATCATCTCGCCGAATTCGTGATTCGCACCGCTCAGCCGCTTTTGATCCGCGAACAGTTCGCCGAGGAAACGGCGCGCATGGGTTTTGCGCCGAACAGACAGACCGGCTCGATGTGCGCCGTCCCGCTCATCTTGTACGACCAGGCCGTCGGCGTGATGGCCGTGCACAGCTCCCAGGAACGCGCGTTCGACGAAGGTCACGTCGAGCTGCTGCGCGTGCTCGCGAGCGAAGCCGCGGTCGCCATCGAAAACGCCCGCCTCTTCTCCGAAGAGCAAAAAAAATCCAAGCAGTTGATGCTCATCAACAATGTCTCCAGCCACGCCATCACCACGCTGAATCCGGAGGAAATGCTCGCCAAGATCGCCGCCGAAATCGAAAACGCGCTCACTTACGATCACATCGGCATTGCCATTCTCGATTACTCCTCGAAGGAACTTGAAATTCAGGCCGAAGCTGGCGCACGCCGCGACGCGCTCGGTCGCCGAATCCTCCTCGGAGAAGGTCTTGTAGGCCAGGTGGCGCGCTCCGGCCAGATCGGCACGGTCACAGCGTTTAACGCCGAATCGCCAAGCCCCATTCTTCCCGGTACGGTATCGGCGATCGCTCTGCCCGTTACTTACGCGGAAAGTTTGCTCGGCGTGCTCTACGTTGAATCCTCCAAGCCCTGCGAATTTGCGGACGAAGAAATTCGCCTCCTCCGCACTCTCGCCGACTTATTCGCCGGAGCTCTCCATAACGCTGTCACTTTCCAGAAAGCTCAGGAACAAGCGATCACCGACGGCCTAACCGGTGTCAAAACGCATCGCTTCCTGATGGAAGCGCTCTCCTCGGAATGGAAGCGCTCCACGCGCGCCAATCGCCCCTTCGCTCTGGTCCTGATGGACCTCGATCGCTTCAAATTTGTGAACGATTTCTATGGCCACTTGGAAGGCGACGTCGTGCTCCAGCGCGTCGGCCACATCCTCGAGCAGAATTGCCGCCGCTCCGACGTCGTCGCTCGTTACGGTGGCGATGAGTTCGTCATCCTCATGCCGGAAACCAGCGTCGAACAGGCCATTCAATTAGCCAGCAAGCTGCGCGGCTGGGTCGCTGCCGATCCGCTGCTCCGCGACAAAAATATTACCGCTAGCTTCGGTATCGCCGGCTTCCCGCTGCACGGTTCCACGCCGCAGGAACTTATTCAGGTGGCGGACTCTTCCATGTATCTGTCGAAGCATCAGGGCGGGAATTCCGTTTCCAGCGCCGAACAAGGCGATCCCAACGACACCAAGCGCTGGAAAAAAGATGTTCTGGAAGCCTATCTCGGCGTCACGCTCAAGCGCCAATTCTCCACCGGGCCCGACGCCTTCGACGAGATCTACCGCCGCCTCGAGCAGTTCACCCGCTCGCTCATCGAACACGGCGATGGCGACGCCGGCGATCCCGTTCCGCCAGCCGTAGTGGACACTGTCACTTCGCTCGCGCTGGCGATTGACGCGAAGGATCGCTATACGCAGGGCCACTCACAAAAAGTTTCTGCCTACTCCGTGATGATTGCCCAGGCGTTGCGCATGAATCAGGCCGAAGTGGAGGAGATCCGCCTCGCCGGATTGCTGCACGACATCGGCAAAGTCGGCATCCCTGAAACCATTCTGAATAAATCCGGTCCGCTCGATGCCGCCGAATGGACCACCATGAAGACCCACACCGAGCTAGGCGCGAAAATTCTCGAACCGCTCGCCGCCATGAATCGCATCCGCGAAATGGTTCGCCATCATCACGAGTTTTACGATGGCACGGGCTATCCGGACCGCCTCCGCGCGAACCAGATTCCCCTCGGCGCGCGCGTGATCGCCATCGCCGACGCGTACGACACCATTACGTCCGAGCGGACCTACAAGAAAGCCCGCAACCCGGAAGAAGCCTTTTCCGAACTCGAACGCTGCGCCGCGAACCAATTTGATCCCGAAATCGTTCGCGGTTTCGTCGAAACCATGCGCCGCGCACCCCAACAACACATAGCAGCCTCTGTAGGCGCGTCGGAATCCGAAAACCTCAGCTCCTAGAAATAATCCCCACCCGCACGCAGTATTCCTATCGCCGTGAAAGAGAGCCGCGAACGCATCCGCGCCGCTCTGCGCAATGGCGGTTTCGATTTTCCCTCCAGCCACGCGGTCACCATCAATCTCGCTCCGGCCGATACGAGCGCCTGAAACGAACCTATCCGACTTTGCAGTGAACTTGGTCAACCAGTTTCGGAGCGATCCCGATCTCGGTGTTCGAGCCCTTCGGATTCTCCACGGTTTTTTCCGAGACGCAGGGCCTCCGGTCTCGTCGCCTGTAGGGAGCGTGTCGCAGCGAACGCGCCCACTGAGCGAGACGCGTAAGGCGCACTCCACCGCGAAATTGAGCGGGCCCAACGGGCAGTGTTCGCGGTACTTCCTCCGTCAGCTTTTTTTGCTCTGGCTGCTGCGGTCGACGACAGCTGCAATTGGGACAGACTTCCGGCGCTGGCCGAAGATTTCCTGTCTGCGTTAGAGGGCGGCCGGATCGCGGTGAGGCACGAACTCGCCCTGCAGTTGCTCTCGGCTTGTGCATTTGGTGGAGCGTTTAGCCGGGAGATGCGCTTCTCGCGAACGCCTCCGAGGCTCTTCGGGAACCTGCGGACGGGCAGCGTGATTTGTTGAGACGGTACCTCGCTTCGACCAGCACGAGTCTCCGATCAAACAAAGAACTTCGTCCGAGATTTCCTTACGCGCTGCGAGAGTAACTTTTAGCACTTCGTTTATCGTATTTCCCGCAGGGCTGAATTCTCGCTTTCCGAGTCAGCAGTTCGTCCCAACCAGAGCAGCATAACTGGCAACGAATCTCTGGCTGAGATATTCTCCATAGCGGCTCCAGTTCGCCAATCGCGTCCGAGAGCGAGTGCGAGCTCATGTTTCTGCTTGACAATTAAGAAATATGATATAGGATACTCATGATTAATGGGAAGTTTACGACTTCCGAAGCTGCCCGACAAGTGGGCATCAGTTTGGCAACGATCAACCGATGGATCGCGGTGGGCAAAGTCACGGCCCCCGGTCCTACTTTGGTCGGGGCAGTCGGTTATCGTCTCTGGTCGGCGGACGATATCTACAATTTGAAGATCCGCAAAAAGCAGATTTATTGGAAAGGCGGCGGTCGCAAGAAAGGCGGCCGACGAAAGAAGTAGGCAAGCGGGACGCGTCAGTGTAATCAGCACCGAGCGCGCCCCTGACCAAGTCGCACGGTTGAGGTGCAACGATGGCTGGAACAGAAGTTATCCGGTTCTGTTTTCGCGTGCAAGCAGTTCACCGCTTGCATTCATTGACCCTACACCCCTCCTTCCTGTTCGAGCATTCCCCGCCGCCATCCTAATTCGTCTAGTCCCATTCTCTCCTTTCTCCGTTCGCCCATTTCGCCGGGATATGTGTGTCTCGGCAGCTCGCCAACCATTCCACTGGCCCGCTACGATCGTGGGCGGAAATGAGAATTCAAATGCAAAAGGCTTATCTCTATGAAGCAATTCTGCAGGTGAACCGAGGAATCGACGTGGCAGTTCAGGGACTGGAACGCCTCAAGCGTGCCAAATATTCAGGCCTAGAGGCCTCATGCGTCGACGAAAAATTGACGCTCTTCGAGATTCATCGCGCTTCGCTCAACAGCTATCTCTGCAATAAAGTTGGGAGGAATGAGGACCTCGACTCGGCGCGATTCGAGAAAAGGTACGACGAGTTTGAAAAGACCCTAGACGAGATTCAAGTTTATCGGGACCTCCAGGCCGTCGAAGAGCGCCGGCGGATAGAGGGTAAGCCTCCCAAGGTGCGGTTCTTTACCGAGCAGGAACAGCAACTATCGGAGCGGCAATACCCGAAACCGCTCGAGGATATTGGCGGCGCAGCACCTCGTCGGACGGGGGGACAGCCGTGAAAATCCACCTCATGCAACAACTCTTGGATCTCAATCAGGCATTCGAGAACGTAATCTTTGGACTCGAACGCATGGAGAAGGCGGGACTATTTGACAAGGAGCAGGTCCGCTATACCCGAGCCGAAGTTGAAAGTGCCCGCGTGGATGCCAACCGCGAGTTCTTCGACAAGTTCGAGGAGATCGTAGAGAAGGATGCTGAGTGGGCCTACAAATTCTGCCGGACCTACGATCAGAAAAACGAAGACCCGTTTGATTTCTACCTCGAAATCGAAGAACGCGAGGAAGCCCGGAGGAAGAAAGGGCTGCCTCCCCGCGCCGTGCTGCTCCCTGAGTGGGACAAGGACGATGAACAACGCTACGACGAAAAGCAGGCCAAGAAGTGGGCTGCGAACAAACGAAGGATCGCCACTCGGAGGCGGAAGCCCAAACCAATGTCTGCGAAGACGGCAAACCAAGCCGACACCGGCGTCGCTCCGGCGCCAGAGAGGAAGAAATGACTATGGCGAAGTACAAAGCAGCTTTGAAGCCGGAAGCTCCGCGACGCGTGCCAGGCAAACAATACCCCGGCGTGAGAGGCAAGATTGTGGACTGGGCCGAACACGTCTTTGAGGAAGGAATGCTCTACGTGCGCGTTCGATTCACGGACAAGACCGAGTTGTGTTGGGTCCTCCAGACCGCCCACGTCATCCTGGAAGCCGATCTGAGCGACTGGAAAACCGGCGACTGCAAGCAACTGGCACGATTCGTCGAGAATGAAAGCGATATCGGGTAACATGTGTTGTAACTTCGTGCGAGCCCATGCGCACTAGCACCGTAGACGAAGGAAGCTCGCCAAATTCTCCGCGAGCAAGAAGTAATCCCAGCCTGAAGCTGGTTATCGAACTCATTTGGCCGGATACCGCACGTTCCTTCATCTGACGAGCGCAGCAAGGTGATCCTCTACGCCACCCGACCGCTTGTGCCCCCGCGCATCTCTTTTGAGCCCCGGCGGATTCTGTACTAAACTCCAGCCGCGCGCCGCGCCACTACCTTATGGCCACTTCCCGTGATCCCGAACCTCGCTGGCCCGCCTTTGTCGCGATGCTCGCGGCGGGTGGCGTGTACTTCTCTCTGCCAGAGCGGCTGTCGGTCGGCCCTGGATGGGGGCTGCTCGCCGTAATTTTGGTCTTGATGGTTCCCATCGCGGTGTCGAATCGGCGCGGCGACTTCCACATCACCAGGCCTCTGGTAGTCATCGCCAACGGCGCCATCACCGTCGGCATGATTACGTCGCTGGTCTGGCTGATCAAAGACATCCCGCAACATCGCGATCCGCCCATGGCGCTGCTGCGTGCCGCCATCGCGCTGTGGATCACGAATATCGTGGTCTTCGCGCTCTGGTACTGGAAACTGGATGCTGGCGGCCCTTCGCGGCGCGACGCGCGCACCGGACGATTGAAAAGCGCGTTCCTCTTTCCGCAGATGCTGAACGAAGAAGGCAGAGATCCCGACTGGGCGCCGCAATTCATGGACTACTTGTTTCTGGCGTTTAACACCAGTACGGCCTTTTCGCCGACAGACACCGCCGTGCTTTCGCGTTGGGCCAAAGCGGGCACCATGTTGCAGTCGCTGATCTCGCTGGCGATCGTGGTGTTGCTCGCCGCGCGCGCCGTGAATGTTTTCTGAGTTCCTGATCTGACCTGAAGACGCCCGGGAGGATGGCCATGCTCGCTTCCAGCAAGATTGTCGGCATTGTTCCCACGCTAGATTCCAAACGAGCGCGGGAATTTTACGAAGGCAAACTTGGCTTTCAATTTGTTAGTGAGGATCCCTTCGCGCTGCTCGTCCGCGCCGGCGACACCAAGATCCGCATCACCAAGGTTCCCAAGGATTTCACTCCCGTCGCTTTCACCATTCTTGGCTGGGAAGTGCTGGATATTGCAGGGGTCGTCGGCTGGCTCAAAGGCCGCGGCGTGACCTGCGAAAAATACCCGTTCGTGCAGGATCAGGAACTCGGCGTCTGGACTGGGCCCAACGGCGACAAAGTTGCCTGGTTCAAAGATCCCGACGGCAACGTCCTTTCCGTCGCCCAGCATCTCTGAAATCCCTGGCAGGCACCGACGCGAGCAACCCACAAGGAGGAGCTATGACAAAATCGTTGATCCTGGGAACCATTCTCGGAGGTCTGGCGGCTTTCCTGTGGAGCTCCATCTCGTGGGAGTTAATCGGCTGGCACGAAAAAACTATGGTTGCGTTTCACAATGAGGACGAGGTGTCCGCAGTGATCGCCTCGCACGCCGGCCAGGACGGCACTTACATTTTGCCCAGCATGCCGCCAACCGCAGGCATGCCGCCCGAACAAAAGAAAGACGTGATGGCCGCCGTAATGCAAAAGATGCAGGCCGGACCCATCATGGTCGCAGCCGTGCGCCGCGGAGGATTCGGCTCCTACACACGCGGCCTGATCGTCCAGCTGCTCAGCCTGATGGCTGCAGCATTCCTGCTCACGTGGCTGCTGCTGCAAACCACAGGCCTGAGCTACGCACGCAGGGTAGCGTTTCTAGCGATAGTCGGTCTCGCCGCCAGCGTCATCGTGGATCTTCCCAATTGGAATTGGTGGGGCTTTTCCGGCGCCTACACGATAGTGAATCTCGCCGACTCCACGCTCACCTGGCTCGTGGCAGGCCTGGTCATCGCGAAAGTCGCCAAGCCCGCCGAGCACGCGACCGTCTAGTCATCCTCACAATTCCACCTCAGAAATCGGGAGAATTGCCCCGTCATCTGGCGGCTCCCGCAGCCAACAGCTCAAACGAATGAACCGCGCTGGCCTCGTCCGTATGAATGTCGAACACCTTGTGCAAGCTCGTTGCCTTCAACAGCTCCTGCAGTCTTTGATTGACGTTTACGATCTTGAGTTGACCTCCCTGCGCCTGCAGTGTCGTATGCGTCCTGACCAGTTCACCCAGCCCGGCGCTGTCCACGTATTCCACTCCCTGCAAGTTCAACAGGATTCGTTTGTTTCCCTTCTCCGCCAGTCTCGCCACGACCTCGCGCAGCAGGATGTTGCCTTCGCCGACGGTGATCCTACCGCGCACGTACACCACCGAAATATCTCCGATCTGTCGCATCGCAGTTTGCATTTTCATGCTCATGCGCCAGCGCTCGCTGATCCCCATGCGATCGAGGATTCCGGCGGCCACTCTTGCGGTTTCTTGCGAGTCGAGTCGCACCATAATCAGCGACCGCCCTTCTTGCAAGACCTCGGCGAAGAACGTCAGGTCCTGGCAGGCCTTTTCGCCCGGAGTCGGTTGCGGAGTTTCCATCGCAATCTCCAATGATAAGTTTGGCTTCGCTGACAGCATTTTGCCCACTTCCGAGCCGGCAAGCCCCAGTGCAGCCGTCGCGCCGATTCCCAGCGCGAACACTTGCCCGATTCCTGGAATTGAAAACAGTGTGGCAACTACCATTCCAGACATCAGGCCGGCCGCTCCTCCCACCAGACCTCCGGCATATGCGCCCAGACTCTTGCCCAGCGTCATCGCGTCACTTTCAGATTGCGTCAGAAAAACAATCGTGTCTTGCGGGACGTGCCTGTCGAGCAGTTCCTTCACGGCTTCTTCGGCGCGTTCCCGCGTAGCGAATACTCCAATTACGGTTTCCATTGCATTCTCCTTTGTAGATGACGGGAGGTCTCGCCGCTTTCCTTGGGCCTCCCGTCTGGCTTTCGGTTCAGGTTGAGTTCCTGCTTCAGCAAGTCATTCCGGGTAAAGACGCAGTAGCATTCGCGCACTGGCGATTCTTATGGGGTTACGGTTAGCGGCACTGAAACCAGCGCTAGCCCATTTTCGGTTCTGGCTTGCGAAAGCTCTCTCTCGCGATGCGATACTGCGAGTTTTAGCGCTTTACCGTTTCCGTTCCAAATCTCAGACAGGAAACACTCATTGCCGTAGCAGTGAAAAATCAGTCTGGATGTGGAATCGTTGCGCCGGGAATCCGCGGAGTGTGTAATTACGAACGCTGCCGCAGACGAATCCGTGCGTTGAATCTGCTGCACTGTGTTGCTGGCTTGCCGGATCTGATATTCGCCGGCTGGCATCATCGTGTCCGCAGCTTGGAATGCGAAAGGAACTTTCGCCTGCGTCAGCTGCTGCGCCTGGCTTGGCGCCGGCGCAAGAGCTGTGAATAGCAGCGCTGCGGCAACCGTGAGCATTTGCTTGTTCATGGACTTTCTCCTTTTCCTTTCCTTACGCTCGACAGCTCCTGTGATTCCGTCACCGTCGAGTTGTGCGCACTTTGGCTCCGCACCCAGAAAACCGCAATGCACTGCCGGCGACTTGCGAATGACTTGCGGATGAACCGCTAAGCCGCACGTACGAAATGACTTCTCGCCAAAGAACCGCGCGATCATTGATTGCGACCGCGCGGCTACGAACCTCGCGACGCGTACCGTGGTATATATTCAGAAAGAGGAAAGCATGCCGCAGCCGGCACCTGGTGCAGCCATCGTGCGATTCGACGTATACGCTCTGGATCTGCGCGCCGGTGAGCTTTTCAAGACTGGCCGCAAGATCAAGTTTCAGGAACAACCCTTTCGAATCCTCGCGATGTTGCTTGAACATCCCGGCGAGCTTGTCACCCGTGAAGAACTGCGCCAGAAGCTCTGGCCTCAGGATACTTTTGTGGACTTTGACCACAGCTTGAATACAGCAATCAAGAAGCTGCGGCGGGCACTCGGTGACGATGCCGGCCAACCGCGATTCGTCGAGACCCTTCCGCGGCGCGGCTACCGATTTGTCGGTTCGGTTGTGGAACATCCGCCACCTCCACGGCAAACATCCACTGAGCCGCCCGAGGGCCTAGTGGGTAAAGTGTGCGTGCTTCGAGACGAAAGGGGAGGAGATTTTGTGGCTCTCCCGATCGACGAGGAGACAATGATGGAAAAGCAAAAGCTGGAATCGGCCGCCGACGATTTGGGGCTGTCACTTCTTTTCGCTGCGGAAAAGGTATTGATGGTGCGGGCGGGCACGCGAGTGAAGGTGCTTGAAGCTCGCTCGGCTCACTCGTGCTGTGAAGTTCGCATTCTTGAGGGCGAGCATATGGCCAAGACCGCAGTAGTACCGGACCGCTTCCTCGTCTGACCGGCCAAGCAATCGAGGAATAGCCCCACTGCTCCACAGCTGAGACCTCATCCGTTTCTCTGCATCGGAAACCGACGGCCTAGGGGTACCCGGACTTCATTGACTTGCACTCCGGCGCTGTGATAACCATACTCGCGTCGTTTTATTAAACGGACCTTGCCTCGACCACGGATGGCGGCCAAAACCCAGCGGATTGAAGTCATGCTCGAGACGCTTCTCGAGAGCGTGGACCTCGCGGAAAGCATTTCCATGCGCGTGGCTGAGGCCGCAGGCTTTCCCGAGGAAGAAGTCCACAAGATCGGCATGGCCGTCCGCGAAGGCGTGATCAACGCCTACAACTACGGCAACCAGCAGGATCGCCAGAAGAAGATCATGATGACCGTCGAGCTCCAGCCGGACAACATGGTCGTCCGCGTCCTCGATCAAGGCAAAGGGTTCGAACTGACCGAGATTCCCGATCCTCTGGCCGAAGAAAACCTGCTGCGCACCTCCGGCCGCGGCCTTTTCCTGATGCGCGCTTTCATGGACGATTTTCGGGTGGAACGCGGCCCCGAGGGCGGCGCCCACCTGATAATGATCAAGAAACTGCCCCAGCCAGTTTCCGACAACGGCAAACACAAACCAGAGTAGAATCACTACACGAGGATCCCGTGGCTCTCCAAGGAACGCGCCGCCAATTGGGCGACATAACGATTGTGGATTTCAGCGGCAAGATTACTCTGGGCGAAGGTAGCGCCATGCTGCGCAATACGGTGCGCGAGTTGATCAATTCCGGGAGCAAGAAAATCCTGCTCAGCCTTTACGACGTGGATTACATTGACAGCTCCGGCATCGGCGAGCTCGTCAGCGCCTACACCACCGTCAAGAACGCCAGCGGTGAACTGAAGCTACTGCACCTCACCAAACGCGTTCACGACATCCTTCAGATTACCCGTCTCTTCACCGTATTTGACGTTCAGTCCGACGAAAACACCGCCATCCACAGCTTTAAATCTTAGCGGCCAACCGCACCTCATTTGGGACTGCCTCGATTTCGCACCGCTTTCGCCGATCGCTGTGTTGCTTTAAGGCAATTGCAGGTCGAGGGAGTAAATTTCTTCGTTGCTGATGTCGCGCACCAGCAGGGGAGAGCCATCGGACGCAATGCCGGCCCAAGGACCAAACGGGCCGTAGTAGCGACGGACATCACCGATTTTCACGATCGTCTCCAAGTGCAGGTCGGAGATGCGAATACGATAGAAGGCGGGTTCCTGCACCACGAGCGTATCGAAGAGGATGCTTTTGCTGTCGTTCGTCCAAGCCATATAACCAATGAGCCCAAGGCCTTTGGCGATGACAGTCCACTTTCGGTTAGCAAATTCGTAGAGAAGTAAATCATCGAAGTCCGCGTGAGAAGCCAGCAGATAGCGGCCATCGGGAGACCAGCGGGGACAACAGATGCCATCGGTGTCGGCGAGAGTGGTACTGCGTCGAGAGGCCAGATCAAGCAACTGAATCGATACGATTTGCTTGCCGCCTTCGACTCGCGTTTGGCCGTAGGCGATCGTGGAACCGTCTGGAGCCCAAGTGGGATCAAGATCCGAGACGCTGCCGGAGGTCAATTGGTCGGCTGGCCCGCCCGCAGCGGGAATCAGGAAGATGTTCCAAGGGCGCCCCGGACGAGAGCCGGAAAAAGCGATGCGCGATCCGTCTGGGGACCAATGCGACAGCGTAGCGCGAAGCGAAGGTCCGGTGAGTTGCGTAGCCTCAGAGCCGTCGGCTTTGGCACGCCAAAGAGTTTGTTCTGGGTATCGGACGTAACTAAGCATGCGACCATCGCGTGAGCCTTCGACATCGCCGGCCGAAATGCCGGAAAGGAATGGCACAAATTGGCGAGACGAAGCGTCATAGCGCACAAGGACGGCGCGCGGTTCCGAAGCAGTGACAAACAGTTTCTTCCCGTCTGCGCTCGGCGACCCCATGTAGAAGTTTGGCGGAACCGTGGTGAGGGGAACCGGCGCACCTCTCCTGGTCCAGAAGGAGTGACGCTCCGGCAGAACCCAAATCCTGCTCTGGCCGTCGCGCCGGGTCTCGAAAAAGTAGTAGCGGCCATCGCTTGACCATTCGCCACAACATCGATCCGGGAAATCGGTCAGGTCCGTCAGAATCTGATGAAGACCCGTGCCGCTGGCCTGTGCTTCCCAAATTGTGCTTTGGCTGATCATCTTGTCGCCCACAGAGAAACGCAAGCGAGCTCCATCCGGAGAGAAACGCATGTGGGAGACCGGACCTGATGCGGAAAGAAGTTTGCGCTGATGGGACCCGTCTGGATCGGACAGGAAGACATCTTGATACCTGGCGAAGATGATTTTGCCTCCGGGCGCCCACGAGACGTCATCACACTCAATCCCATCAACACTCTGCAAGGAGCCCGATGACAAATCCATGATCTTCAGCCGAAAAGGGCCTTTTGTCAGGTTCGGCGCCGGAGCGACCAGAAGCTTCGAGCCATCAGCCGAGATGCCGCCAAGAAGCAGGCCGGGATAGGAGGAGGACAGCAGAGCGGGCGTGCCACCGACGGCTGGAACTTCCAACAGCGTGATGCGATCAGAGGCTTGTTCATTGAAGTAGATTTTCCCGTCGTGCTGATGAAGATTGCCTTTGCCCATTTCGTCGAACGTGATCTGAGTCGAGTCCAGAACGCGCGGTTCGGCTCCGGGCGAACGAACCAGAAGCAGCAAGCCGGCGACAACGACGGCGACAAATAGGCCCGTAAGAACGAGTCTGGATCGAAGGCGTGCAAACGGAGTCGGCGAAGTGTCAGCGGCAGACCGAACCGGCGAGAGGCCGCCATTCTGAATCACTTGAACCGGGGCAAGGAAACGGTACCCGCGGCGGGGAACGGTCTCAATGAAAACGGGATTATCCGCGGAGTCCCCAAGTACTTCGCGCAGACGCTTGATGGCTGTGTTCAGGCTGGTATCGAAATCGACAAAGGTGTCTGCCGGCCAAAGCGCCGCATGAATATCCTCGCGCGCCACAACCGTGCCGGCGCTCTCCAGCAACTTGCGCAGAACAAGGAAAGGTTGATCCTGAAGCCGCAACTTCGCGCCGTTTCTGCTGAGTTCACCCGAATAGGCGTTCAATTCAAAGTTGCCAAAACGGTAGCGCGGCAGAGCGGGTGGCGAGACGGTCTGTGAATTCAATAACACGGTGTTTTCGGTAGCTATTATAGACGAATCACGAGCTGGAACGTTGCAACGGAACCATGTCAGAGTCCGTTGTAAATATATGTCCGTCCGTGCTTTGTGATGTCAGACATGTTCCAGAGAGAAGTCAGAGGGGCACCATGGAGCTGCTGCCGCACCCGAGTCAGGTTAGACGCTCGAACGATCGTGGTTCGAGGTGGGTGCCGTCATGGATCGGACGCGCGTCGTCGCGCTGCTGGGAACGCTGCTGCTATCAATCGTGTGCGCTGCGGCCGTCGGCGGCACCAGGACGCAACTGGCTAGCAACGAAATGGCCATTGAAGTCCATGGCGGCTACTTGGCGGTGGCCCGCGGCAGCGTAAACAATGCCGAGAATCTGCGGTTTTTGCTCGATACCGGAGCAAGCAATAGCGCGATTGACCGCCGTGTGGCAGACAGACTCGGACTTCACGGCCAACCGGCAAAGGTAGTTAACTTCGACAAAACCGTGGCGCTCGAATCCACGCAAGTCCAGGAAATGACCTTCGGGCCAGAGCGCATTTCGAATGCTCGGGTGATGATCGAAGACCTTGCGTACTTGCGCGCGACCGGAGTACATGTGGACGGCGTGATCGGCCTCGACCAGTTGCGCAAGCAGAGTTTCCTCGTCGATTACGCCAGAGACCATGTGGTGTTCGGTCCCACTGCGACGGGCGGAATGCACGCCGTGCCTATGCGTGTGGATGCAAAGTCGATAAGCGTGGAAGTAGAGCTCCAAGCGCGGCCGGTCTGGCTCGTCGCGGACACCGGTGCGCGCGGAATAGTTCTTTATGAAGATACGGTCAAGGACCTGCTGGCGAACTATCATGTCGAAGGGCGAACCGGCGAACTGAGTCTGGGTGGACCTCTCAAAAATTGCATAGCCATCGTGCCGCGCCTTCGGCTGGGCGGCCAGGATCTCAACAGGGAAGTTGTTCTAATCAGCGCGCCGGGAGCCAACAGGCTCAGCGGCGTTTCGGGTTACCTGGGACTGGCGTCACTCAATGCGAAGCAGGTTGCTTTCAGCTTCGAGACAAACCAATTGCTATGGAGAAAGTAGGCGGTTTGATGGCATTGCGCCTCCCAAGCCGTACCCGGAAATGACCGACTGCTCGTTTCGTTTGCTGCATGGCATTCCCGCCTTTGTGCTAAGATTTACGTTTCCAATCTCGCTTGGGGTGCACACTTGGCGCAGCATATTTCCCGCAAGGAACTAAAGACAGACGAAATTCGCGAAACACTCGCGCACGGCGCAGACGCGGTCCTCTCCCACAAACAGTTGACCGTGTATATTTTGCTCGCCGCGCTACTGGTAGCCGTCGGCATTTTCGGCTGGCAGACCTACACGGAGCGCCAGACCGTGAAGGCTACCGCAGCCTACGACGACGCCATGAAATCGTTCGAAGCGCGCATCCGCACCGCGGGCGAGCCTGCCCAGCCCGGCGAAGCCACTTACATTGACGACAAGAATAAATATTCCGACGCAGCGCAGAAGTTCGCCGCCGTCAACGCGAAATTCGGCCACACCCGTCCCGGCCAGCTCGCCGCCTACTACGCCGCCCTGAGCGATGAAAAGCTCGGCAAAAATGACGAAGCGAAGAAATGGCTACAGGGCCTTTCTGAAAGTGGCGTCGAGGATTTTGCCGCGATGGCGCGCTTCGAACTCGCGCAATTGAACGACCGCATGGGCCAGGGCGACGAAGCCGTTAAACTCTATCAGCAATTGATCGCCAAACCCGTCGTGCTGGTTCCCAAGCCGGTAGTGATGCTGGCGCTGGCCGAACACTACGGCGCAAAAAATCCCGTGGAAGCCAGCAAACTCTACTCCCAGATCAAAACCGACTATCCCGACACTCCCATCGCCGAGCAAGCCACACAGGAACTAAACCTCCTGCCCGGCAAATCCTGATCCTTCGCAAGCCCTCGCATCCTCAATCTCCCAAACCCGGCTGAATATTTCCGCCATACCGACTAGAATAAGCCGAAAGAATGCTCGCACCCTACGCCATGGACGTGCGCCGCACGCGCGGCCGCCGCTTCCGGGAATCGCAACATCCCTATCGCAACGATTACGCGCGCGACCGCGACCGCGTCATCCATTCCCGCGCCTTCCGCCGCCTCGAAGCCAAAACCCAGGTCTTCACCACGCGCTACTCCGATCACTTCCGCAATCGCCTCACTCACACGCTCGAAGTCGCGCAAGTGGCTCGTACCGTTTCCGACGCTCTGCGTCTGAATACCGATCTCGCCGAAGCGCTCGCGCTCGCGCACGATATCGGTCACCCGCCCTTTGGTCACGCAGGAGAAAAACAACTCGACCTGCGTATGCGCGCATTCGGCGAACGCTTCAACCACAATCTTCACGCGCTCTACATCGTCGAGCAATTCGAGCAGAGCTATCTCGATTTCAAGGGCCTGAATCTCACCTTTGAAGTCCGCGAAGGCATCATCAAACATTCTCGCGATTATTCCGCGGCCGAATTTCCTCAACTCGCCGAATACTTGCTCGACCTGCGTCCACCGCTCGAATCCCAGCTCATTGATTTCGTGGACGAAATCGCCTACAACACCGCCGACCTCGACGACGGTTTCGAAGCTCATCTGATCGACCTCGATCTGCTGCGCGCCGAAGTTCCCATTTTCCATTCGGCTTACGAGGATGTCGACCGCCGCTACCCCAACGCCAAGCCTAAATTGAAATTCAATGAGTCCCTGAAACGCGTGCTCGATCTGCTCGCCACCGACCTCATCGAATCCACGCAATCCCGCGCCACAGAGTCCGGGGTCCAGAGTGTCGAGGACATCCGCCGCCAGCCACAGCGCCTCGCCGGCTTCTCACCCGCCGTGGCCAAGCGGAACGGCGACCTGAAACGCTTCCTCTTCGCTCGCCTCTACTCGCAACCCTCGATCGTTGAAGACCGCGACCGCTCCGTAGCCGCGCTCGACGCCCTTTTCTCGTTTTTCCTCGACGATCCCAAGCGCCTGCCTCTCCAGTACTCTGAACTAGCCCTGCAGCACCCTCCCCACCGCGTCATCTGTGACTACATCGCCGGAATGACCGATCAGTTTCTCCTCCGCCAGTGCCACGAGCTCCTCGGCATCTCTACCGCTCCGACAACCTGAATCACGTCGCTGCTCCCGGTATCCAACACCTTCGATTTTTCGCCGCTACTTCCAGCATAAATTGGTCATTGTCCGTTTAGTGTCAAGCAAACGATCTCCACAGCCGCCTTCCTTGACATCGCGGTCACTGGACTTATAATTGAATTTGCTCTATAAAGACGGGGAAATCTAATGTTTCTCGACGTAAACGAACTCGCGCTGCGCAAGATACGCATCCGGAAGAGCTACACCCCGGGCACGCTCGATTTCCATTCCGGTGAATTCCACCAGGTCGAGCCGCTGGAAATCCGCGCCACCGCCGAGTTGGTCGAAGGCCAGATCCGCATCTACGGCAATCTCCACACCCGCGTTGAGCTGATCTGCGCCCGTTGCCTGGATACCGTCGTCGAGGAAATCAGCCGCGATTTCGATCTCTTCTACCGCCCCATGACTTCCATGGCCGTGGATGAGGAATTTCACCTGAATCTGGACGACACCGAAGTCGCCTTCTTCGAAGGTGACGGCCTGTTCCTCGCCGATATTCTGGCCGAACAAGTAAATCTGGCGCTTCCCATGAAGGTCATCTGCCGCAGCGATTGCCGCGGCCTCTGCCCGCATTGCGGTGCCAATCTGAACAACGAAGAATGCCGCTGTGAAAAGCATGCCTCTGACCCCCGGCTCGCCCCGCTGGCCCGTCTGAAGCAGGACTGGTTCAAAAAGCAATAAGACGCTACAATACATTTTCCATTTCGGCCGCTCTGGTAGCGGCCTGTCAATTGAGGAGCTGCAATGCCGAATCCAAAACGCCGTCACTCGCATGCGCGCAAGAATAAGCGGCGTGCCCATGATTTTCTTACGCCCTTGTCCTTGGCCGAATGCCCGAACTGCCACGAGAAAAAGCTGCCTCACAATGCGTGTCCCCATTGCGGCTTCTACAAGGGCCGGGAAGTGATTGACACCGCTGCCAAGACAGCCTAAGTTTCCATCGCCTACCTTTCGTTTGGTGCTCGCTGGGTGCCCATTGGTGTATAGATGACCACCATCGCCGTTGACGCTATGGGAGGGGACCATGCGCCGCGTGCCGAAGTCGAAGGCGCGATTCTCGCCGCCCGCGAGCTAGGCGTACGCATTTTGTTGGTAGGCATCGAAGCCACCGTACGGCAGGAACTCAGCCGCCACGGCCATCGCGGACTGCCTATCGAGATTGTCAACGCCACCGATGTCATCACCATGAGCGATTCGCCTTCGCAGGCATTTCGCCGCAAAAAAGAGAGCTCGGTGCACGTCGCCGCGCGCCTGGTGCGCGACGGCAAAGCAGAAGCTCTAGTGAGCGCCGGCAATACCGGCGCCGTGATGACCGTCGCCCGCTTTGTGCTCGGCACGCTCGCCGCTGTTGACCGTCCCGCGCTCGCCGCCGCTTTCCCCAACATGAAGGAAAAAGTCACCGTCATCCTGGACGTCGGCGCGAACGTTGATTCCAAGGCCGAACAGATCGAGCAATTTGCGGTGATGGGCGAGATTTATTACCGCACCATTTGGGGCACCAAGCGCCCGCGCGTCGCGCTGCTCTCCATCGGCGAAGAAGAAATGAAAGGCAACGAACTGACTCGCGAAGCCGCCGCGCGCCTGAAGCAGCTTACGATGAACTTCGTCGGCAACGTCGAGGGACGCGATGTTTTCCGCGGCGATGTGGACGTGATCGTCTGCGACGGCTTCATCGGCAACATCGCACTGAAAATCAGCGAAGGCCTCGTCGAACATATCGGCGCCATGCTGAAAAAAGCCATCAAGAGCAGCCTCAAATCGCAGGTCGGCTACGTCCTCTCAAAAGACGCATTCGACAGCTTCCGCAAACGCACCGATTCCTCTGAATACGGTGGCGCGCCGCTGCTCGGCGTGCGCGGCATCACCATCATCGGCCATGGCCGCTCCAACGCCGTTGCCATCAAGAACGCCATTCGCGTCGCCAGCGAACTCTGTCGCTCGCGCTTTAATGAAAAAATCGAACAGGAGCTTTCCGCTGCCGCCGTTGCTGCGCGCAGCTGATCGGCGTGGAACCGCCAATCCGTCATGAGCAAACTAGCATTCCTTTTTCCCGGCCAGGCCTCGCAGTATTGCGGCATGGGCCGCGACCTTGCCGCAAATTTTCCGGAATCAAAGGCCGTCTTCGATGCGGCCGATTCTGCGCTGGGATTTTCCATCACCCAAACCTGCTTTGAAGGTTCCGAAGAGGTGCTGAAGCTCACCGAAAACACTCAGCCTGCCATCCTCACGGTTTCAACCGCGGCCTATCGCGCGCTCGCAGGGAAGGGAATCGTTCCCGATTTCGTCGCCGGTCACAGCCTGGGTGAATATTCCGCGCTGGTGGCGGCCGGAGGAGTGGATTTCTCTGCCGCCGTGAAATTAGTCCGCGCACGCGGAAAATACATGCAGGAGGCTGTGCCCGCAGGCCAGGGCGCCATGGCCGCGATCCTGGGGCTTTCGCCTACGGAAGTTGCGGACATCTGCAAGAAAGCCGCCGAAAACGACGTCGTCTCGCCCGCCAATTTGAATTCGCCGGAACAAACCGTCATTTCCGGTTCCGCAGCAGCTGTAAAACGCGCCGTCGAAATCGCCTCGCAGAGCGGCGCCAAGCGCGCCGTCATCCTGCCCGTTTCCGCGCCGTTTCATTGCGCGTTGATGCTGCCCGCGCAGCAGCGCCTCGAACCGGACCTGCGCGCCACGCAATTCACCGCGCTGAAAATTCCGCTCATCAGCAACGTGGACGCCCAAGCCATCACCACCGGCGGCGAAGCACGCGACGCGCTCATCCGCCAAGTCACCGCTCCCGTCCGCTGGCTTGATTCCGTCCGCGAAATGATCGAATCCGGCGTAACCGTATTCGTCGAAGTAGGCCCCGGCAAGGTCCTGACTGGCCTCCTCCGCCAAATCGATCGCTCCGTCCGCGTCTTCAACGTAGAAGATTCCGCCTCCCTTAACTCCACAATGGAAAAGCTAGCCCAAGCCCGCGCTGAAGTCCGCGAACCATAGCGCCACCGCCCAGTTGCCTTACCCATTCCTCCTAAGGTAGTTTCAATCTCTATGTTCTCACTCCAAGACAAAGTAGCTCTGGTCACCGGCGCCTCTCAAGGCATCGGCCGCGCCACCGCCCTCGCGCTCTCAGCAAGCGGCGCAAAAGTTTCCGTCGCCGCGCGCAATGCTGAAAAACTAGCAACTCTCGTAGCCGAAGTTGAAACTGCAGGCGGCAGCGCGCTAGCCGTACCCATGGACGTGGCCGATCCCGCGCAAGTGAAAACCGCCTTCCAGCAAATTCTCGCGAAATTCGGCAAGCTCGACATACTGGTAAACAACGCCGCCATCACCCGCGACACGCTCGCCCTGCGCATGAAGCTCGAAGACTGGGACGCCGTGCTGCGCACCAATCTCACCGGCGCGCATCTCTGCATTCAGCAAGCTCTCGGCGCGATGCTCAAGCAGCGCTCGGGCCGTATCATCAATATCACTTCAGTCGTCGCGCAGACCGGCAACGCTGGCCAGGCCAACTATGTCGCCTCGAAAGCCGGCCTGATTGGCCTCACCCGCGCCATCGCCGTCGAAGTCGCCTCGCGCAACATCACCGTGAACGCCGTCGCGCCTGGCTTCATTGACACGCCCATGACCGCCCCGCTCTCGCAGGAGCTTAAAGACAAAATGAAATCCATGATCCCGCTAGGCCGCTTCGGCAGCGACGCCGACGTCGCTGCCGCCATCGTCTTCCTCTCGAGCGACGAAGCCGCTTACATCACCGGCCAAGTCCTCGACGTCAACGGCGGCCTCTACATGGGTTAACTGGAAATCATCACTGCGCCGCGCATGCATAACTGACAACTCGAATTCGCCACACGCGCTGCCCCGTCGTAGGCTGATATTCCTGCTTCCCTTTCGCCCCGGTATCGGGCACAAGGTCCTGTTTCCCGGCGACCTGGCAACGCGCACTCAAAGCCGCACGAACCTCGTCCATCGAAGGGCACCGCACCCCAAAAACTCAATCCATCGAACACCACAACCGTCGTGCTGGTGGGCGAACCCGCGTCAATCGACTGCTGCGGCGTGTACACATCACGCGCACGCACCGACAACGGCAAAAGCCCCGCAAAATATCCGCTCCTCGCCGGGCTTGTCGGCGGCGTGAAATGCGTCCGATAAAAAAAGAACGAAGAATTATTCCCAATCACGATCCCGCCCTTGCCCGCAACCTGCGCAGCCTCTCGCGCCACCCGATCCCAAGACTCGATCCAATGCGGCGCTGCATTTAGTTTCCGCGAGAGGATGCCATACCACCCAATCGCGCCAATCAAAATTACCGAGCCGCCAGCAACCGTCACGTCAACGGCAGCGTCATCGTCCCCAGCGTCGCCCCGATGGAAAGAATCAGCCACGGGCTGATCATCAGCATTCGCCGCGCAGTTGCAATTTGTATAAACGTCATCACCGCCAGTAGCGCCGCAAAATGCAAAAAGAATCGCCACGCCTCCGGCGTCGCGTAAACGAATACCAACAGCGACACGCACGCAATCGCCAAACCTGCCGCAATACCCGGCACCCAGAACCACGGCGCAACCGATTCGCTCACAAATAAGCAGTAGAGATTGTAAACGCCCGTCGCCACCTGTGAACTTGGGCGGCTTGTCACGACGCCCGTGTGCAATTCGGTGACGAACGCCCGCATGATCGGAATGGACACTACCAGCAGGAATATTCCCGAGGCCAGCAACAACAGCCACGTCCGCCCCTCGCGCCCGAATCGCATCAACAGCTCTAGGCCCGACAATCCCAGCAACGCCCATCCAAAATAATTCGTATACACCAGCGCCAACGCGCACAGCACCACCGGCATCCAACTTCCTGGCGATGGGAGTTCGACATATTTCAAATAAACCACAGTGAGCAATGAGATCAGCAGGAACGTGAACGAATACTACCCCGCCAAACGCCCCAGGTGAAAGCCAAAGGGCCGCAGCAGCAACAGAATCAAAGTGCAGTTTCTGGCGCAGTCTCCGGCCATCCGCCGCGCCGCTTGCACCAGAAACCATGCGCCCAGCAGATAGAAAACAACCGAGGGAAGCCGCAGCAGATGGATATTCCCGTTGGTAAGCCAAAGCCACCCGTGCAGCGGCAGATCGGATCGAGGAGGATGTTCGTGCTGGCCACCGCCGCTCATAAACAGGTTCATCGTTGCCCATGCAGGTCGGGCCGCTACGTCAACGATGGCGATTTCGCCATCCACCGGTGTAAACCACGGGTGGCTGGCCATCAGAATCGCGCCCAGAGCCACCGCAATCCAGGCCTCGCTGCCGAACCGCCGCGGGAAGGACGCGCGCGGAGGAGTTATTTCAATGTGATATAGGTCAGGAATCAAGTAGATGGGGATGCCACCGTGGAAAAAGAACTGGGTCACGTGCAGGCGTTACTGCTCAATACTTGTCCGCTCGTACTATCACGAGATTCGGCGGGCAGCTGGTATCATCTTTCTGGAACTATCTTGAACCGCCGGTTGAAAAAAAGAAAATAATGGTGAAGTCAAAGAAAACAATTTCGCGCCTGAAGTCTTGGGGACGCAACGTCCGCACCCCGGTTCTGCACGCGTTGCCATCATTTTATCTTGCGCTCAGTGTCCTGCTCTGCGCCTTGCCGGTCATAGCCCAATCTCAGCCGATCCCTCCCGCGCCGGCGGCGTCCAATCCTCTTCCCGATGCGCCCACACCCAGCGAGCAACTCGCTCAACAATTGCCCGGAAGCGTCAGCGGCACCGTAGTTGACCCCTCCGGAGCCGCCGTCGCTGGAGCCCACGTAGCTCTCACGCGCGACGACAAATCCCCGAAACAAGAACTTCTGTCCAACGACGACGGCCAATTCTCCTTTACCGAAGTTGCGCCTGGCCCGTTCCAGATCACCGTCACCTCAGAACTCTTCACCACTCAGAAAGCTTCGGCCATCCTGCATCCAGGCGAGAGTCTCGTGCTTCCGCAAATCGTCTTCGCTCTCGCGACTGAGGCCACCCAGGTCCAAGTCACTGTCCCGCTGGTCGAAGTCGCCGAAGAAGAACTAAAAATCCAGGAAAAGCAGCGCATCTTCGGCGTAATCCCGAATTTCTATGTCAGCTACATTCCCGACGCCGCTCCTCTCGCTTCCAGACAAAAGTTTCAGCTTGCCTGGCGCTCCACCATTGATCCAGTCAACTTTGTAATAACCGGGGCCGTTGCCGGCGTACAGCAAGCTACCAACACTCCCAGCGGCTACGGCCAGGGCGCTCAAGGCTACGGCAAGCGTTACGGCGCATCTTACGCCGACCTCGTTACCGGCACCTTCTTAGGCAGCGCCATACTTCCATCTCTCCTCAAACAAGACCCTCGCTATTTTTACAAAGGCACCGGCAGCGTGCGCTCGCGCGTGCTTTACGCAATCGCCAACTCAGTCATCTGCAAGGGCGACAATGGACACTGGCAGCCAAATTATTCCGGCATCCTGGGCAGCCTGGCCTCCGGCGGCATCTCCAATCTCTATTATCCAGCGCAGAATCGCGATGGCGCGGCGTTAACTGTCGAAAACACTCTGATCGGCATCGGCGAGACGGCCGCCACCAACTTGCTGCAAGAATTCGTAATCCGCAAGCTAACCCCCAACCTTCCTCACCCACAACAAATAAATACGCCGTAGCGCGCGAGTCTGCGAATTGCTTTAGGCCGATGCAACGATGCCACTACCCCGTGTCAAAGGTTGACCCAGCATTAAGCCCCGCATAGAATGGCAAGGTTGTATTGAAGGCGCTACCCCAGCCTGTCTCGTGACCGGGGATTTCCAGACAGCCGATACCGGAGGAACAATTAGAATGGCCAGCGTCGAAGAACGCGTGAAAACTATTATCGTCGAGCAGCTCGGTGTGGATGAAGGCGAAGTCACTCCCACCGCCTCCTTTGTGGACGACTTGGGCGCCGATTCGCTCGATACCGTCGAGCTGGTAATGGCTTTTGAAGAAAATTTCGGCATTGAAATTCCTGATGAAGACGCCGAAAAAATCGCCACGGTTAAAGACGCCGTGGATTACATCGAGAAACACGCCAAGGGCAAGTAACGCGCTCGCCCGTCGTCCCATTCCGTATAGGAGAAGTTCCCTTTGAATCGTCGTGTTGTCGTTACGGGCGTTGGACTGGTTTGCGGCTGCGGCATTGGCACCGAAGAAGTGTGGCGCAATCTGCTGGCGGCCAAAAGCGGCATTCGCGCCATCACTCATTTTGACGCCACGGCATTTGATTGCCGCATCGCCGGGGAAGTCCGCGATTTCGATCCGCTGCATTGGCTCGAGAAAAAAGAGCTGAAGAAAACCGGCCGCTTCATTCAACTCGCCCTCGCCGCCGCCGATTTCGCAATGCAAATGTCCGGCCTGCAGGTCACTCCGGAAATTGCCGATTCCACCGGCGTCTATATCGGCTCTGGCATCGGCGGATTCGACGTCATCGAACGCGAACATTCCAAATATCTCGCAGGTGGACCCGGCAAGATCTCGCCATTCTTCATTCCCGCCACCATCGTCAATCTCGCCGCCGGGCACGTTTCTATTCGTCACGGCGCGAAGGGCCCCAACTCCGCCACTGCTACGGCCTGCTCTGCTTCCGCGCACGCCATCGGTGACGCCTTCAAAATTATTCAGCGTGGCGCTGCGGACGTGATGATCACCGGCGGCACCGAAGCCGCCATCACTCCCATGAGCGTCGGCGGATTCGCCGCCATGCGCGCACTCTCGACGCGCAATGACGATCCCGAACACGCCAGCCGTCCCTTCGACGCCGATCGCGACGGCTTCATCGTCGGCGAAGGTTCCGGCATGGTGATTTTAGAATCACTGGAATATGCGCAGCGTCGCGGCGCAAAAATTCTGGCGGAAATTGTGGGTTACGGAATGTCCGGCGACGCCTATCACATCACACAGCCTGCCGAGCACGGCGATGGCGGCTATCGCGTCTCGATGGCTGCGCTAAAAGACGCCAACATTTCTCCCGACGACGTCAGCTATGTGAACGCGCACGGAACTTCCACGCCGATCGGTGACGCCATCGAAACCGAAGCGCTCAAACGCGTTTTCGGTGCGCGCGCCAAAAAAGTTCCCATCAGCTCGACGAAATCCATGACCGGCCATCTACTCGGCGGCGCTGGGGGCCTCGAAGCCGGTATCAGCGTACTTGCTCTGCGCGACCAGATCATGCCGCCTACCGTGAATTACGAAAAGCCCGACCCCGAGTGCGACCTGGATTACGTTCCCAATCAAGCCCGCAAAGCCGAAGTCATATACGCGCTCTCCAATTCCTTCGGCTTCGGCGGCACCAACGCCTCCCTGCTCTTCAAGCGCTGGGTCGAGTAGTGTTTTCATGGTATAGCCTGCGGGCTGTGCTCGGCGGTTTTCGTAGCGCCAGCGTCCTGGCGGCTGCTTTGATTTTGACTTTGTAGCGGCCGCCTGCTTTTTTATTCGGGCGCCTTTGATGTTCTCGTTGACTTTGTCACGGCCAGCTTTTGCTCTGCACCGTAGCTTTCGCAGCAGCGCATCGCGCCACACCGCGCGATTTGTCTCGTTGCCCCAAATCTGAAATTCTGATAGAAACTATCAGATTGTTCGCAGCACCCATTTTTCGGAGGCATTCTTGAAAATCGCAGTCTGCGTCAAACAAGTCCCCGCCAAAGACGCTCCTCTCGCCATCCTGGAAGGCGGCGCCTGGATTCGCGAATCCGATATCGGCTTCGAAACCAACGAGCCAGACACTTTCGCGCTCGAAGAGGCCCTCCGCCTGAAAGAAAAACACGGCGGGGAAGTCGTCGCCATCTCCATGGGCCCCGAACGCGCCAAGCAAACCATCAAGGAAGCACTAGCCAAAGGCGCCGACCGCGGCATCCACGTGTCCGACGCCAATTTCTTCAAACTCGATCCGCTCGCGTCCGCACGTTCCCTCGCCGCTGCGATCCAAGCCGAAAATTTCGACCTGATCCTCACCGGCCTGCAAAGCGATGACCAGGGCTTTGGTCAGACCGGCGTCCTGCTCGCCGAACTTCTTGGCCGCCCGCACGCCACCATCATCATGGCCATCGAAGTCGTCGAGAATCACATGAACCTCAAGCGCGAACTCGAGGCCGGCTGGTTCCAGCACGTCGAATTGCCGCTGCCCGCGGTGCTCTCCATCCAATCCGGCATCAACAAGCCGCGCTACGCCACGCTGAAGGGCATCATGGCCGCGAAGAAAAAAGAAATCGCGACGGTAGATCGCGCGACGCTGGGTGTGCCCGACGCGCCCACGCAAAAAGTGGAGCGCATCTACATGCCGCAAAAAACCAAGAAAACCGAATTCATCACCGGCCAGCCCAAGGAGATCGCAGCCAAGCTGGTAGAAAAGCTGCGCCACGAAGCGCGGGTTTTATAGGGTCAAAATGAAAATTCTCCTGATCACCGAACAACGCGACGCGCAATGGAACAAGGTCAGCTTCGAAACTCTAGCCGCCGCCCAGCAAATCGTGCAACAAACCAAGGGCACGCTAACCGGCGTCGTCATCGGCAAAGGCATCTCCGCCCTAGGCAACGAACTCGCCGCCTACCAACTCGACGAAGTCCTCGACGTCGAACATGACCTCCTCGCCAAATACACGCCCGACGGTTTCTCGCTGGCCCTTTGCCAGGTAATCGAATCCACCAAACCCGACCTGGTCCTGTTCCCCCACACCTACCAAGTCCGCGATTTCGCGCCCAAACTGGCCGCCTCACTGCACAAAGGCATGATCGGTGACTGCATCGCCTACCGCTACGAGAACAATAAATTGATTCTCGTCCGCCAAATGTTTCAAGGTCGCACTTCCGCCGACGTCGTATTCACCGGCCAAGCCCCCTGGATCGTTTCCTTCCAAGCCAGCGCCTTCCGCGCCGACCTCGCCGCCAAACACGCGAGCGGCTCGGCGCCAGTAAAATCCGTCAGCGTGGATCTGAAACCAGAGCAAATCCGCACCAAGCCGCTCGACCTGTTCCGCGAAGCCAAGCAAGCCGTGGACCTCACGCAAGCGCCGATCCTGGTCTCGGTCGGCCGCGGCATCAAAGCCCCGGAAAACATCGCCATCGCCGAAAAACTCGCGAAGCTCATGGGCGGCGAAATTTGCGCCTCGCGTCCCATCTGCGACGAAAGCTGGCTCCCCATGGACCGTCAGATCGGCAGCTCCGGCCAGACCGTCGCCCCCAAACTCTATCTCGCGCTGGGGATCAGCGGCGCCATCCAGCACGTCGTCGGCATGAAAGGCGCGCGCACCATCGCCGCCATCAACAAAGATCAGAATGCCCCCATCTTCGAAGTGGCCGACTACGGCGTCGTGGGCGACCTCTTCGAAATCGTCCCCGCCCTGATCGAAGAACTCGAAAAACCGCGCTGATCTCGAAATCGTCCTCACGAGTTTTTTAATTGCACCCACCCTGCCCGGCCCGCCCGAAGCATGAGGCCGCGCTCGCATTGCCTCGATGTCCAATTTCGCGACACCACTTCCCGCAACCGCGCATCGCGCCGGGCCATCCAGTCATCCATCCCCGCCACATGGCTGAAACCAATTCCTTTATTTCCCGCTCACGTTGGCATTCCACTTGCCAATCATCTTCGAAGCTTGTGTGCTAGGGAGGCTGCCGGTGACCGCGCTGCTACAAGACCTCAAGTTCTCCCTCCGCGTGCTCGCAAGATCTCCAGCCTTCACCGCCGTCGCAGCCCTCACTCTAGCCCTGGCCATCGGCGCAAACACAGCGCTCTTCTCGATCGTCAACGGCGTTCTGCTGAATCCTCTCCCTTACCCGCAACCCGATCAGCTGGTCACCCTTCATGAGAGCAAACCCAACTTCAACACCGGCTCGATCTCCTATCCGAATTTCCTCGACTGGCAAAAACAAAATCACACGCTCTCCGCCATCGCCGTCTCACGCAGTTATTCCTTCAGCCTCACCGGCCTCGGCCCAGCCGAGCAGGCGCAAGCTCAATTCGTCACCTCCGATTTCTTCCCCATCCTCGGCGTGCAGCCTGAGGCGGGCCGCACCTTCGCCCCGTCCGACGACCAAACAGGCTCCGCTCCAGTCGCATTGATCAGCGCCGGTTTCTGGAAGCGCAAGTTCGGCGCCAAGGCCGACGCCATCGGCAAAACCCTGACGCTTGATGGCAAGCAGTTCACCATCATCGGCGTGGTCCCGCAGGATTTCGATCTCATGCTCGACTCCTTCAGCGCCAGCGAGATCTACGCCCCCGTCGTTCAGTGGAACAACGACCTGCTCTTCAGCCGCGGTGCCGGCCTCGGCTTCCACGGCATCGGCCGCCTCAAGCCCGGCGTCACCATTAGTCAGGCCCGCGCGGATTTCGCCGCCATCACCCAGAATCTTGCCGTCGCTTACCCGGACGTAGACAAAGGCATCGGCGCAACCCTCACTGCTTTCAAGCAGCGAATGTTAGGCAACGTGCAATCAATCTTGTTCGTGCTTTTCTGCGCAGTGGGTTTCGTGCTGCTGATTGCCTGCGCCAATATCGCCAATCTGATGCTCGCGCGTTGCACCGCACGCATGCGCGAATTTGCTGTTCGCGCCGCGCTGGGTGCGGGAAAATCGCGACTGATCCGCCAGCTTCTCACCGAAAGCATTTTGCTCGGCGCAATGGGCGGCGCGCTCGGTCTGCTCCTTGCCAGTTGGGGTATGCGCGCGGCCTTGAACTCCTTGCCAGACACTCTCCCGCGCTCGGGAGAAATCCACATTGATATGCGCGTGCTGATTTTCACCGCCGCAGCCACGCTTCTGGCAGGAATGTTTTTCGGTCTCGTTCCGGCCCTGAAAATCTCGCGCACGAACCTGCAAGACAGCCTGAAAGACGTTGGCCGAGGCTCGAGCGGCTCACGTCAACGCGCTCACGGAATTCTAGTGATCACAGAAATGGCGCTCGCTCTGGTTCTGCTGATCGGCGCAGGTCTCGCACTTCGCACGTTAGTACAACTCTGGAACGCGGATCCCGGCTTCAATCCGCGCAACGTCCTCACCTTCGGTTTTTCGCTTTCGCCTTCCACGTTGCAGACCGGCCCCACAGCAATTCGCGAATCGTTCCGCGCCGCCGAATCCGCGGTCTCGTCCACGCCGGGAATCCAGTCCGTCTCCCTAAGCTGGGGCGCTTTCCCGATGAGCGGCGACGATGAATGGCTCTTTTGGCGCGACAATCAGCCGAAGCCCACCACCCGCAACGAAATGAGCTGGGTTATTGACTACGTCGTGGACCCGGACTATCTCCAAATAATGCAAACTCCCCTGCGCAGTGGTCGCTTCTTCACCGCGCGCGATGACGAAAACGCACCGCGGGTCATCGTGATCGACGACGTTCTCGCGCGCCAGTACTTCCCCAACGAAGATCCCGTCGGCAAGCACCTTTTCCTCGAGATCGGCCAGGCGAATATTCAGGCGCAAATTATCGGCCTCGTCGCCCATGTCAATCAGTGGGGACTCGATACCGACAACACCGAACGCCTCCGCGCCCAACTCTATTTTCCGTTCATGCAGCTCCCCGATCCCACGATGGCCCTCGCTCCCACCGGTATGCGCATGGTCGTGCGCACCCGCACCGCAGCTCCCGGCATCTTCGACTCGATACGCCACAACGTGCAGAAAAAAAATAGCGAACAGGTCGTTTACGGCGCTCAAACCATGCCCGAAGTCATCAGCGATTCCACAGCCACGCGCCGCTTCTCTGCCGTACTCCTGGGATCATTCGCGTTAGTCGCGCTCCTGCTTTCCGGTGTCGGCATCTACGGCGTAATCTCTTATTTGATCGGCCAACGCACTCACGAAATCGGCATCCGCATGGCCCTCGGCGCGCAACAGAACAAAGTACTGCGCCAGGTTCTCGGCGAAGGTTTGAAGCTCGCAATCATCGGCGCCGCCATTGGCCTCGCAGCCGCATTCGCCCTCACCCGCCTGATGACCAGCCTCCTCTACGGCGTAAGCGCCACCGACCCGCTCACCTTCGCCGCCGTAGCAACTCTGCTGCTCGCCGTAGCCCTGGCCGCCTGCTACTTCCCAGCCCGCCGCGCCGCCGCCGTAGATCCCATGGTCGCCCTCCGCCATGAATAAGCAACCGTTCTCGCAGGCGCGAGAGAATGCACATACAAAATTTCTCGATCGGCCAGGAGGCCGCAATTGACCTCAATCCTGCAAGACCTGAAATACTCCCTCCGCACGATCGCAAAATCGCCCGGCTTCGCCATCGTCGCCATCCTCACTCTCGCCCTCGGCATCGGCGCCAACACCGCCATCTTCAGCGTCGTAGACGCCGTCCTGCTCCGTCCGCTGCCGTTCAAAGATTCCTCGCAGCTCGTCCTCCTGCGCGAAACCTACAAAAGCGTGGGCAACGTTTCCGTCTCCTATCCCAATTTTCTCGACTGGCGCCAGCAATCCCACTGTTTCGCAGCCATGTCTGTCATTAACAACAGGGGCTTCAATCTTTCCGGCGTCGCACAGCCAGAAAATATCGGCGGCTACGCCGTCTCGCCAAATCTTCTCGCCCTCCTCGGCGTCCGCCCGGTTCTCGGCCGCGATTTTCTTCCCACCGAAGAAAAACCAGGAACCGCCCCCGTCATTCTGCTCAGTTACCAGCTCTGGCAAACGCATCTCGGAGCCGACCCCGCCGTCATCGGGCGCTCCATCACGCTGGATGGTCGCAGCTTCTCCATCGTCGGCATCCTCCCTCCCACATTCCGCCTTTTCGATCGTACCGACGTCATCGTCCCCATTGGCGTCTTTGCTGGTGATATGACTGACCGCGGCGAACGCGGTGACATGGACGTCGTCGGCCGCCTCTCCTCCGGCATCGCACTGTCACAATCCGCCGTCGAAATGAATACGATCACCGCTCGCCTCGCCGCACAATACCCCCAGACCAATCACGGCTTCGGCGCGCACCTTGAATCCTTTCGCGTAGCGTTTACCGGCGATACGCGTTTAGCCGTCCTCATCCTCTTCGGCGCGGTCGTCTTCGTCCTGCTCATCGCTTGCGTCAACGTTGCCAATCTCTTCCTCGTACGCGGCGCCGCCCGCGCCCGCGAAATCGCTCTGCGCCTGTCATTCGGCGCCAGCCGCGCCCGCGTCATTCGCCAGATGTTGACGGAGAGTTTTCTGTTGGCCCTGCTGGGTGGCGTTCTCGGCGTAATCCTGGGAGCGTGGGGAATCTCCGGCCTGGGATATCTGCTGCCCGCTGATTCGCTGCAGACGATGGGCGTCCGTATGGACCTCAGCGTCTTCCTCTTTGCTGCCGCCGTGATCGTTCTCGTCACCTTTGCCTTCGGACTGATCCCCGCGCTTCAGGCTACTCGCCCCGATTTGCACGAAACTCTGAAAGCAGGCGGCCGTAGCGCAACCTCCACGTCCGCACAGCATCGCTTGCGCGGCGCCCTCGCCATCGCCGAAACTGCTCTGGCCCTGGTCCTTCTCGTCGGTGCCGGGCTTATGCTCAAGAGCCTCTACCATCTGATTCAAGTCAGCCCCGGCTTCCAGCCAGCCCGCGTCCTCACCATGGAAATGGATCTGCGCACCGATCAGTATTCCAAAGATCCGGTCATCCTTAATTTTTGGCAACAAGTTCTCGACCGCGTTCGCACAATCCCCGGCGTCGACTCCGCCGCAGTCGGCACCGTGGTCCCTCTCACCGGCAATCACAGCCGCGCAGACGTCACCATCGAAGGCCTGCCGCTTCCCGGCCCAGGGGAATACCCACATCCCGATTACCACATCATCAGCTCCGCCTACACCAGCGCCATGGGCATTCCACTTCTGCGCGGGCGCACTTTTACGGATGGTGATAATGAAAATGCTCCGTCGGTCGGCCTCGTCAACGCCACCATGGCTCGCCGCTTCTGGGCCAATGGCGATCCCATCGGCAAACGCATTCTGCGCGGCCATCCCGGAGATGACGAAAAATGGGTCACCATTGTCGGCGTGGTCGCGGATAACAAACTCTACGGCTTGGACAATCCCGCGCGCCTGGAGGTTTACTATCCGTATCGCCAGCTACCGCGCGGCGACATGAACCTCGTTGTCCGTTCCGCCGTGGATCCCGCCAGCCTCACTTCCGCCATTCGCGCAGCGGTCGCTGCCATTGATAAGGACCAGCCCATCTTTGCCGTCCACACCATGCAGAAGCTGGTGGACGATTCCATCTCGACGCGCCGCCTCACGTTGGTTCTTCTCGGAACCTTCAGCGCACTCGCACTGGTTCTCGCCGCCATCGGAATTTACGGTGTGATGGCCTACACTGTAGCTCTGCGTACTCAGGAAATCGGCATTCGCATGGCCCTCGGCGCACAACAAAAGGACGTTCTGCAGCTCGTCCTCGGCCAAGGCGCCCGCATCGCGTGCATCGGCGTAGCCATCGGCCTGGCGGCCGCAGCCGCCCTCGCTCGCTTACTGTCGAGTCTGCTTTTCTCGGTAAGCGCCAGCGACCCCATAACCTTCGTCGCCGTTGCGGCGCTCCTCGTAGCCGTCGCCCTCCTGGCCTGCTACATCCCAGCCCGCCGCGCCCTACGTATCGACCCCATCATCGCCTTGCGCGACGAGTAGCTGATCGCTGACCCTGTTTTGGGCGCCGATGTTGTCCGCCTCCGCGACGCCCTTTCCCACAACCGAGCAAGCGCGCCACTCCCGCTTCCCGCCAACTCGCTGATTACCCCGCACATACCGAACCGCTAGCCCGGCCCTTGTCGTGCCTCCGTTGAAGTGCCATACATTTCAATATCAGGGAAAGGTGTGCCAATGGACAACTTGCTCCAGGACATTCGCTTCGCCCTTCGCACGTTCCTCCGAAATCCCGGCTTCGCCTTCATCGCCATCCTAACTCTCGCTCTGGGCATCGGCGCCAATACCGCCATTTTCACGATTGTGGACTCGGTGTTACTGCGCACATTGCCCGTAGCGCACCCGCGCCAGCTCGTCCTGCTCACCAATCCCGATTACCACGGCATGAGCAACGGCAGCGAGAGCGGCGAGCGCAATTTGCTCGCGTATTCCGAATTCGAATATCTGCGCGACCACAATGAAGTCTTCTCCGGCATCTTTGCCGCCGACAGCTCGCTTGCCGAACTTCCCGTGACGATTACGAATTCATCTGATCCCACAAGTGCGGGAGACACGGCGAATCCACCTGCGCCCATTTTGCGAGACTCAGCACGCGTCCACCTCGTCTCTGGCGATTACTTTCATACCCTTGGCGTGCAACCCGTCCTCGGCCGCGCGTTCGGCCCCGAAGTCGATCGTGTGCGCGACGCATCTCCCGTCGCCGTGATCAGCCACGGATTCTGGAGACGCCGCTTCAACCTCGATCCCCAAGTCCTCTCCCGCAAGATCGAAATCAGTAAGACTTCCTTTGAAATCATCGGCGTCGCTCCGGCCGGATTCTTCGGCGAATCCGTCGGCGAATCTCCGGACGTGTGGGTTCCCGCCACCATGCAAGCTGCCGTCTATCCCGGCTCTGACCTCCTCACCGCGTTCCCGGACAAGAACATTGATCAGCACATCTGGCTGCAAGTGATCGCGCGCCTGAAACCCGGCGTCACACTCGCCCAAGCCAACGCCGGCATCAATGTCGTCTTCCAGCGCTACGTCGCCTCTTCGGCCGCCACGGCCAAGCTCTCCCCCGACGAGATGAAGGAATACTCCGACCAGCAAATCAAGCTGCAACCGGGCGCACGCGGCACCTCCAAGGTTCATGGCGAGTTCGCCGAACCTCTGAAACTCCTCATGGCCCTGGTCGCGCTCGTCCTGCTGATCGCCTGCGCCAATCTCGCGAATCTGCTTCTCGCACGCGGCGCCGTTCGCCAGAGGGAGTTTGCGGTGCGCCTTTCCATCGGCGCCGCGCGCTCGCGCCTCATCCGGCAGTTGCTCACGGAAAGTTTCCTGCTCGCGTTTTTTGGCGCTGTGGCCGGAATCTTCATGGCGCAGTGGGCGGATGCGCTGCTGCTGCGCATGGTTTCCGGCACCGGGCCGGAAACGATCCAGCTTTCACTGCGTCCCGACGCGCGTATTCTAGCCTTCACCTTCGGCGTCGCCGCGTTCACGGCCCTTCTCTTCGGACTCATTCCCGCGCTGCGCGCCACGCGCATCGACCTCTCGCCTGTTCTCAAGTCCGGAGCTTCCGGTTCCACCACGGAAGCCTTCCATCGCCGTTTTCCGGCGGCCAAAATCCTGGTCGTCGCGCAAGTCGCCGTCTCGCTCGTCCTTCTCGTCGCTG
Source organism: uncultured Acidobacteriota bacterium (assembly GCA_963790855.1). GTDB lineage: Bacteria > Acidobacteriota > Terriglobia > Acidiferrales > UBA7541 > Palsa-295. The sequence continues at coordinate 468,424 of CAWBPZ010000006.1, read as the reverse complement.
CGGGTCTGTTCGTGCATAGCCTGCAGCGCCTCAGCCAGGTGAAATTGGGCTTCACCTCCACCCGGCTCGTTCTTTTCCGCATCAGCCCTTTGCCCGCCGGTTATAAAGACGCCGCGATCCCGCTGCTCTATCAGAATCTGCTCGACAAATTCAAAGCCGTCCCCGGCGTTTCCGGCGCATCTCTTTCCGTTGACGGTCTTTTCAGCGGCACCGAATCGGGCGATCCCATTGCCGTCGAGGGCTACACTGCCAAGCCCGGCGAAGAGATGGACTCGCGCATGGACCACGTGGGCCCCGATTATTTCTCCGTCGTGGGCATGCCTCTCGTATATGGACGCGGCATTTTGGCGCAGGACAGCGCGCCGCCAGGCGCCAAAGCCCCGCGAGTTGCGGTAATCAACCAGACGTTTGCGAAGCATTTTTTCCCGAACACGAATCCCATCGGCAAGCGCGTGCGCGATACGTATCCCGGGAGCACCGCGGACGCGGAAGTCGTCGGCGTCGTGGCCGACGCCAAATACAGAAACCTGCGCGAGGAAACGCCTCCGCGCCTTTACGCGCCCATCTTCAATCCGCTGTGGCCCAGCAGCGCGGCATATTATGAAATTCGCACCGCGGGCGACACTGCCAGCGTCTCCAGCGCGCTGCGCGCAGTAGTCCACGACACCAACCCCGCGATTCCGGAAATTGAAATCCACACCATGCCCGAGCTGGTAGTGAAGTCGCTGCACACCGATTATTTCATCGCTCGCCTCGCCTCCGCCTTCGGCGTGCTAGCCATCGTGCTAGCTGGTGTCGGCCTCTACGGCATCATGGCCTTCACCGTCGCCCGCCGCACTCGCGACATCGGCATCCGCATGACACTCGGCGCCAGCCCATCCACGATATTGCGCCAGGTTCTGCGCGATAGCTTGAGCTTGATGCTTATCGGCATCGCCGTCGGCGTTCCTATCGCTCTAGCCGGCGCCCGCCTCATTCGCAGCATGCTCTTCGGCCTCGGTGCCGCCGATCCCATCGCCCTAACCGCCGCCTGCGTCATCCTGGCGGCCATCGCCGCCGCGGCCAGCTACATCCCCGCGCGCCGCGCCGCACACGTCGATCCCATGGTCGCCCTGCACTACGAATAGACGCGATTCCAAGCCAGCTTTGTCCCCCTTTTCAAGGCGTGGTAAATCACGCCGCCCCATTTTCCATTTTCTCTTTTCCATTTTCCTGCTCTGATATCATGGCTGAATGACCGACACTCCCAGCATCCAGCGTGAACAACTAGACGCCGATGTCCTGATCATCGGCGCCGGCCCCGGCGGCCTCGCCTGCGCCCTGCACCTGGCCAAACTGATCGAAAAGCATAACGAAGCAAAAAAATCCCCCGCACTCTCCGCCGAAAATATCTACGTCCTGGAAAAGGGCCGCGAAATTGGCGCGCACCAGCTTTCTGGAGCAATCATGGATCCGCGCGGATTGCGCGAACTTGTCCCGGACTTCGAAAAAACCGCTCCGCTCGACACGCCCGTAACCGGCGACGCGGCCTACTACTTAACCGAATCCAGCAGCTACAAACTTCCCATCACTCCGCCGCCGCTGCAAAATCACGGCAACTATGTCGTATCGCTCAACAAGCTGGTGAAATGGCTCGGCGGCCTCGTCGAAAAAAAAGGCGTCAACCTTTTCACTCAATTTGCCGGCAGGGAACTCCTCTACGACAAAAACGGGATCGCCGGAGTCCTGACCGAAGATAAAGGCGTGGACAAGAACGGCAAACCGAAAGACAACTTCACGCCCGGCTACGAATTGCGCGCGAAAGTTACGGTGCTGGCAGAAGGACCGCGCGGTTCTCTCACCAAGGAACTCGTCAGCAAGCTGAAGCTCGACGGTCTGAACCCGCAAGTGTACGGCCTGGGCATCAAGGAACTTTGGGATGTGCAGCCAGGAAAAATCGCCACGGGCTACGTCGCGCACACGCTTGGCTGGCCGCTCAGTTCAGACCTCTACGGCGGCGGCTGGGTGTACGGCCTGCAAAATAATCGCGTCTCGCTGGGCATGGTCGTGGCGCTGGAATATCACGACCCGCTTTTCGACCCGCACGAAGCGTTTCAAAAATTTAAGACGCATCCCTTCGTCAAAAATATTCTCGAAGGCGGCAAGCTCATCCGGTACGGCGCCAAAACTGTTCCCTACGGCGGCTGGTATTCCATGCCGCGCAGTTATGTGGACGGCGGCCTGATCATCGGCGATTCCGCCAGCTTGCTGAATTCGCAGCGCCTGAAGGGAATTCACACTGCGATAAAAAGTGGCATGCTCGCCGCGGAAACAATCTACGAAGCACTCTGCACTGGCGACACGTCGGCGAAAACTCTTTCGGCGTATCCACAAAAAATCGAACAGAGCTGGATCAAGAAGGAACTCTGGGAAGTCCGCAATTTCCACCAGGCATTTCACGGCGGCTTGTATTCGGGTTTAATGCAGGCAGGTCTGCAATTCGTAACCGGCGGCCGCGGTCTCGCCGACCCGATGCACAGCGAGCCAGGTTACCAGGAATATTCTAAGCTGCATCGCGACCGCGTGCTGGTGGACCAATCCACGCGCTTCAAAGGTGACGGCAAGCTCACGTTCGATCGCCTCACCGACGTCTATCATTCCGGCACACGCCACGAAGAAGATCAGCCGTGCCACCTGGTCGTGCTCGAACCGAATATTTGCGGCGATCGCTGCGTCCGCGAATTCGGCAATCCCTGCCAATATTTCTGTCCTGCCGCGGTCTACGAAATGGTCACGGAAAAAGGCGAGCCCAAACTGAAAATCAACGCCTCCAACTGCGTCCACTGCAAAACCTGCGATATCGCCGATCCCTACCAGATCATCAACTGGGTTCCGCCGGAAGGTGGCGGCGGCCCGAACTACGAAGGAATGTGAATCGCGCGCACAGTGCGATTTGCTCTCGGGTCTTTGCCTTAAGAAGATTTCTAGCTGCTCCCGCCAAACGCCCGCTTCAACCTCGCCCAAAATCCTTCCTTCTTTCCCCCCGCTGAACTCGCATCTGTGGCTCCTTGCTTTCCCGGCGACGAACTGCTCTTCTGCGCCACCGTTTCCAAATGCGGAGCTTCCACATGCCCCGTGAACTGATAATCCGGCTCCACGTGCACAGTCCGCACCAGCAAAACCGCCTCGAGCGCCGGATCCTCCGGCGGCGCAGGCGATGACGAAGCCGAATACACCAGCGGCGGCAAAATAATTTTGTACTCCGGCACCGAAACCACCGGCGGAAGCGGAGCCGCGTCCTTCGGCGCCGGCAAAATCGGATGCGTCTCGTTCGCGCCAGCCAGGATCCTCAACTGCACATTCGGTTCCAGCGCACGTTCCTTCTCGGCCACGGCAGGCGGCGGCGTGGGCGCAGGCGTCGGCGTCGCTTCCGAAGGATACTGTTCCACATTCAACTGGCCTCGCGAGGTAACTCCCAGCACTGGAATCTGCGGTGGCGGCAGGGATTGCACATGCATCGGCGTGCATTCGCAGCTTCCCGGCGCGGCCGCCACCGGCACCAGGTTTCCCGCGGACAGGAAGAATTCGCCGCTCTGCGGAACGATCAGCCCCGCGCCAGTAAATTGCTGCTCGAGGCGAATCGCGCCGCTCGATGCAACGACGCATAGCGAATCGTTCATATCCAACCCTGCGGTGATCTCGCGGCTCGCTCCGCCAACGTCTAGCGGCGTCGCAATCATCGTCGGCGTAAATATTCGCAGCGGCGTGCTCACCGGAAGCTGCAGATGAATCCGCCCGAAATTCAGCGCCAAAGTAATCGCAGCGCCGGATTGCAGCAGCGTGAACTTCGCCGGCCCGCAAACATCCACTTGCCCGCCTGCCGCCAACGTCAATCGCGCTTTTCCGTCATGCACCGTCAGCACGCTGCCGTTGAAAACGAAACTCGGCGATCCATGAGCTGCAGGCGCGCTGTCCGCCGCGGTGCCGTTGTCCACCGACACATCATTCCCCTCGACGCGCCCGATCGCACCAGACGGCGTTTGCTGCCCTTGCGACAGCCGCGCACATGCCAGAAAAGCCGTGCACACCACAGCCAGCAGGACGGCAATTCTGGGCCGCAACGGAGAAGTGTTGTACTGCGCGGATTGTGGTCGGGAGCACATCGGGGCCAGAGCGAGTTTCCGTCCTATACTATACCGCAGTGGATACCGACGCGAAATCAACGGCTCCCGCGAGCGCTCGAAGCGGCCAGTCGCCGTCCGATCTGCGCGGCCCGCAACTCTCGCGTTGGCGCCGCATGCAGATTCCCGTGATCGCCTGGTTCGTCTACGGTGCGATTCGCCTCATCGGCCCCACGCTCCGCCTCGACGTCGTCGGCGCGCGTAACGCGGTCCTTATCGAACACGGCGGCGAAGTGGGCATCGGAGCTTTCTGGCACCGCTGCATATTTTCCGCCGCGTGGGTTTGGCGCAATCGCGGCATGGTGGTGATGAACACGGTGAATTTCGACGGCCAGTGGACGCGCCGCGTGATCGAACGACTGGGTTTCGGCACGGCGCAAGGCAGCTCCAGCCGCGGCGCCATCGAAGGTCTCAGCGTGATGGCCCAGCGCATCAAGGAAGGGAAGCACGTCGCGTTTACGATTGACGGCCCGCGCGGCCCGCGCTACATCGCCAAACCGGGACCAATAATTCTCGCGCGCCGCACCGGCAGTCCCATCACGGTCTTTCACATCGGTCTGCAACACGCCTACACGTTCAAGAAATCCTGGGATTTGTTCCAGATTCCCATCCCGTTTACGCGCGCGGTGATGTTCCTGGCGCCCGCCGTTCGCGTGCCTACTGATGCCGGCAGCGAAGTCATGCACCAGAAACAGGCCGAAATGCAGGCTGCGCTGGAAAAGGTGCGCGATGCCGCGGAATCATGGTTTCAACTGAGTGATCAGCAACGGAAGGAAGTGCGCGCCACCTGGAATCGTCGCGACAGATAAGTCGCCAGCAAGAAAGGCAGCCTGAGGTTTCTATCCTTCGCCCAACTTTACTGGAATATTGATCTGTTTGCCGTCGCGCACGATTGTCATCGTCACCGTGTTCCCGGGCTGCGAGCGGTTCAGCATCAGATTCAAATCCATCTGATTCGTGATCGCTTTCCCGTCCACCGCAATCAGTACGTCGCCGCCGATCCGCAATTCCTGCAAGCCTGCTACCATGGATTTATTGCCGCCGCGAATCCCCGCTGCCGCCGCCGCGCCGCCCGGCTCTACGCGCTCGATCAATATTCCCTGCTGCACGCTCAGTTTCAGTGCTTCCGCGAGCCCCGGCCATAACGCGCGCCCTTCCGCGCCCAACGTCGCGCGCCTCACACGGCCGTACTTGATCAGATCATCCGCGACGCGCCGCGCTGTATTGATCGGAATCGCGAATCCGATTCCCGCAGTCGTTCCAGTCGGCGCATAAATCGCGCTGTTGATTCCGATCACTTGCCCGTGCGAATCCAGCAGTGGTCCCCCGGAATTTCCGCGATTGATCGAAGCATCCGTCTGAATCGCTTCATCAATAAAAGTGTTTTCGCTGGTTTGCACTGTGCGCCCCAGCGCGCTCACAATCCCGGTCGTAAGCGTGCTGGAAAACCCGAATGGATTGCCAATCGCGAGCGCCCGTTGCCCCACCAGCAGATTGCGCGAATCGCCGAGCGTCAATGGCGTGAGCTTGTGCCCTTGCGTATCGATCTGAATCAGCGCGATGTCGTTGCGCGTATCTTCGCCGATCAATTTCGCTTTATAGCGCGTCAGGTCGCCCAGCGTCACCTCTATCGTTTGCGCGCCCTGCACCACGTGATAATTCGTCAGAATGTGCCCATCCACATCAATCAGGAATCCCGAGCCCGCGCCTTCCACCGGCACGGGATTGTAGAAGAAATCATATTCCACCGTGCGCGTCACGATGTTGGCCACTGCCGGCGACGCCAGGCGATAAATCCGCACATTTTCCGCTTCCGTGGGATCGAGCGCAGTCGCCGCGCCGCTCGAATCCGGCGCGCGCAACGCATTTACCGCGGCGGGATTGCGTTCCCCATAGCGCGAGCCGGCCCAATACGCGCCGAGCCCGATCATCAGCCCGATGGCCAGCAGGCGCACCGCGCGCCCTTCGCTTCCTGGCCTGTTCATGATGCTCATGAAAAAAACTCTCGCTCCCCGCTGCACCGGCATTCTCGCACGAATCCTCTCTGCCAGTTAATACGCTGCAACCTCACGAAATGTTTCCGCCCGCGGGAGCTGCCGGCCGCGACAATCGTTTCACGACTTCCATCACCTGGCGCTCCGTTTCTTCCAGCGATCCCGAACAGTCAATCGTCACATCGCCCAGCCGGCGCTTTTCTTCCATGGGCATTTGCGCCGCGATGCGCAGTTTCGCCTGTTCCGCCGTCAGCCCGCGCTCCGTGAGCCGCTGCAATTGCTGTTCGGCGGGGCACCAGCACACGATCACCTGGTCGAGTTCCTTGTTGTAGCCCGCCTCTATGATCAGCGCCGCTTCTACCACGGCCAGCTCCGGCCCGCCCGGCTGGGCCAGCGCCGCGAACCATTTGCGCACCACGTCCAGAATCCGCGGATGCAGAATCTGATTCAAACGCGCGCGCTTCTGCGCATCCGCAAAAATAATTTGGCTCAGTTTGCTGCGGTCCACGTTGCCGTAGGTGTCCAGGATCTCCTTGCCGTACTCGCGAAGCACTTCGTCGTACGCCTCTTGTCCCTGTTCCAACAGCTCGTGGCCCAGCGTGTCCGCATCCAGCACAGGACAATCCAATTCGCGCAGCATCGCCGCCACAGTGGATTTGCCCGAAGCGATTCCGCCGGTGAGGCCGACGCGCAACATCAGCGTGGCACGGCCGCGGCAGCCGGCGTGCTGACGGGGGCACGGGATCCTCGCCGGAGTCGCGCCGCCTTGATTGTATTGCTCATCAGCATGGCAATCGTTAGCGGGCCAACCCCGCCCGGCACAGGAGTGATTGCTCCCGCAACGCTCGCGACATCCGGATGCACGTCGCCAACGAGTGCAGCGCCTTTCTCGCGGAACGCCGCCAGCCGATCCGGAAAATGCGCGAAGAAATTCTCAGCCTGCGCCGGATCGGTGATGCGATTAATGCCCACATCAATCACCGTCGCGCCCGGACGCACGAAATCCGGCGTCACCATTCCCGCGCGGCCTAGCGCCGCCACCACGATGTCCGCGCGGCGAATCACTTCGGGCAAATTGCGTGTCTTGGAATGGCAAATCGTCACCGTGGCGTTCGCGTGCATCAACAGCAAAGCCATCGGCTTGCCCACAATATCGCTGCGCCCCAGCACCACCGCGTTCGCGCCTTCCAACGGGATCGCACTGCGCCGGAAAATTTCCATTACGCCGGAAGGGGTGCACGCCACCAGCGTAGGGCGGCCTGCAACCAAATGGCCGACATTGATCGGATGAAAACCATCCACATCCTTAGCCGGATCCACTGCGTCCAGAATTTTCTTCGCCTCCACCTGCGGCGGCAAGGGCAGCTGCACCAGGATGCCGTCCACGTCATCGCGGCGATTCAAATCCTCCACCATCGCCAGCAACTCCGTCGTCGAAATCGTGGCGGGCGGCGTCACCTGAATACTCGCAAGCCCCAGCTTCTCGCACGCGGCGATCTTGCTCTTCACATAAACTTTGGACGCGGGATTGTCGCCCACCAGCACCGCCGCGAGCCCAGGCTGAATCCCCGCAGCCGCCAGCGCATTGATTTCGCCGGCCAGCTCGCCGTAAATCTCGTCGCGAATGGCGTTGCCGCTCAGTATGCGCGCAGTCAAGAAAAACTCCTCGATGCAGCGTGGAATTATTGCCGAATTGCCATAATAGCACAGCGAAATCCGCCGCGAACGAAGCTCCGAAGAGTCGGCTGCGGCACGAGGGATGGAATCTTGAATGTTTAAAGAGGCTTGAAGTGGAACGATCGTACTTCGTTCGAGGTGGAGGGTAGGGGTGGGTCCGGCGCCTGCGGGACCTGCGCCTACAAAACTACCGATGCTTCGGCGTTAGTAGATGTCGTACAAAGGGCGCGATTGCAAACACGCAGCTTACAGAAAAATCAAACCAAGGAAACGGCAAAAACGTCACTCCGGCATTTTCGTAGGTCATTTTTAGGCCACGGAGATCGCAGATTTCCAAAAATTCTTCGGAAGCCGCTGGCCCGCTCGACGCCGCCCGGCCTGGCCAATTGCGTAGTCTTAGGACTCGCTGACAGAATAGTTGTCGAGTCCGGCGGTCGCGAGAATACGCAGTGAATTGCCCGCTCTGCAAGGGTGAGTTTTCGCGTCCGAGTGATATGCTCAGGCAACGCACTACAATTTCAACATCGATCGCGGCCGAAAGATGTTCAACCTGCATTTCTCGGCACGCACTGATTAGCAAGCCATCGCCGACGCTGCGGATTTGGTTGCTATTTTCGCCGAGCTGCGATGGATACTTTGGCGTTATCCACCGAAGGGTCGCAAGTGGCGAAAGGGCATCGAGAATCTTCCCAAATCGTCTGTCGCCGAGCCAGACTAGGTCGACTCGCTAGCCGTCTGTCGTTTACGTTGACAAAATGGAGTGCGGAACTCGTGGTCCCCGCCTTGAACGCAGCCGCTCTCGAAGCTCGGTTTGATAACGAAAAAAGCCCCCACCGGCCATTGGATGGGGGCCTCTGTTTTGAAGAACCTATGCGTGGACTGCAAGAGGACGAACCTGATTTTTGACCGTAGCTTCCTTTTGATTTCGTACGACTCGCAAATCAAACTCCGATTGAAGATTATGCCAGAAATCAGGAGTCGTTCCGAACGCATATCCCAGGCGAAGAGCCATCTCGGGCGAGATTCCGCGCTCCTCCTTGACGATATCGTAGATGGTTGGAGCAGGAACGTGCAGAGCCAACGCCAGCTTATTAGCGTTCAGGCGAAGCGGCACCATGAACTCTTCTCGAAGGATCTCGCCGGGATGAATTGGTTTCAGTCGAGCCATGTTTCCTCCCTCAGTGATAATCTGTAATCTCCACGTGGTAGGCGTCTCCGTCGCGCCATACAAAACAGATACGCCACTGATCGTTGATGCTTATACTGTGCTGCCCCGCACGGTCACGTTGCAGTCGATGAAGTCTGTTACCCGAAGGCACTTTCAAATCCGTCAAACGTTCGGCCGCGTGCAGCATCAAAAGCTTTCGTCGTGCTGGCTGTCGAATGTTCACAAACTTACGAACATTCTCATCGTGGAAAAGCCTCTCTGTGTCGGGGCACTGGAAGGACCTTATCACATGCAGAGGATATAATGCTCAGGATTAAACGTCAAGCATTATCTTATTCCACTCAGATGCAGTCATGCCGTTCAGTAGATGTCGTACTGCTCCCAATGCAGCGTGGGATCGGCTTGGATGATGATGCTCTTCTTCGTCCAGCGCTCCAGTTCCTCGATGAGCGACGACTCGCGCGTCTTCAGTGCCTTGGAAATTTCCGGATGCACGCGCAAAGTGATGCTGCCTGAACCCATCTCCGGCGCCATCTTTCGCGCTTCCGTCTGAATTTCGTAGCACAGCGTCGGAATCGACTTCACCATCCCGGACCCAGTGCAATAAGGGCAAGGCTGGCAAAGCGTGCGTTCCAAAGCCTGCTTGGTGCGCTTGCGCGTGATCGCCACCAAACCAAATTCATTGAAGCGCAGTACCTTCGACGGCGCGCGGTCAGCCCGCAAAGCGTCCTCCAGCACCGCCATCACTTTCTCGCGGTTGCGCCGCTCTTCCATATCAATGAAGTCAATAATGATGATGCCGCCCAGATCGCGCAGACGCATCTGGCGCACGATTTCCTTGCAGGCTTCCAGGTTGGTGCGCACGATCGTGTCTTCCAACCGGTTCGAGCCCTTGCCCACAAATTTCCCGGTATTCACGTCAATCGCCACCAGCGCTTCGGTGTGATTGATGACGATGTAGCCGCCGGATTTCAGCCAAACTTTCGGCCGCAGACCCTTGTCAATTTCCTGCTGAATGCCGAACTCTTCGAAGACAGGCGTTTCCTTGGTGTACAACTTCACGCGCCCCACCAGTTGCGGCTGGAAGCGGCTCATGAAGTCCACCACTTTGGTGTATTCCTCTTCGGTGTCCACCCAGATTGCGCCGAAATCCGGCGTGATGTAATCGCGCAAAATGCGCTCCACCAGATTTAGATCGCGATGCAGCAAGGAAGGTGCCTTGCGCTGTTCCGATCGCGCCTTGATTTCCGCCCACGTGCGCGTCAGGAATTCCACGTCCGCGCGAACTTCCTCCGGGGCCGCGCTAGCCGCCGCGGTTCGCACGATGAACCCGCCGCCCGAAGCTCCCTTCGCATCCGTCACCAGATGCCGCAACCGCGCGCGTTCCTCCGCCGAAGCGATCTTGCGCGATACGCCGGTGTGATCCAGGGTTGGCATATAAACCAGAAACCGTCCGGGCAGCGCCACGTGGCTGGTGATACGGGCACCCTTCTTGCCCAGTGGCTCCTTGGCGATCTGGACGATAATTTCCTGGCCCTGCTTCAGCATGTCCGCGATGAGTTGAGTGCGACGCGGCTGCTGCGGCCGGCCATGCTGGCCGTGTCCTCCGCTGTGCCCGTGCTGCGGACGCCGCCCTCTGTCGTCGCGCCTTCCGCCACGATCGCGCCCGCCACGACGCGCCGGATTCTGCATGCGCGAGCGGAAATCCCCGCGCACACGCGCCTGGAACGGCTGCTGCGTCGGCGGTTGCGCGCCTTCCGCGGAAATCGCGCCGTCATTTTCACCGTGCGCCGCGATGGAATCGGGCCCTTCCGTTTCGCCGGGCACGTGTTCCTGCGGCGCGATCATGCCTTCTTCTTCAGCTGCGGTTTCTTCCTGCTCAAGCTCCGCGTCCTCGGAGTCTTCCGCGTGTTCTTCACCGTCGTGTACTTCGGCGTCGTGCTCGTTGTGATCCCCGTGGTCGCCGTGATCCTCACGTACTCCAGCATCCGCAGCCGCGTCAGCCGCCGCGAACACGCGATTCTGCGCGTCCCGCGCGGCGTCATCATCCTGAGCGTCGGCAATATGTTCGGCCAGCGCCGCGGCTTCTTCCTCCGTCAAATCCACGTGGGGATGCTCATCGTGATCCCCCAGTTCGTGATGCTCGGAATCGTGGTGATGCTGAACTTCCGGAGCGTCACTGAGTTCAAAGTTTTGACTTAGTCCTTCGGCTCGATTCCAATCGCGCGAATCGTGTGCGCCATGCGTCTGCTGCTCCGCGGTTTCTTCCACATGTGCATCCGGCGTACGCACGGAATCCACCTCGGGTCCCGGCGGCATCAGCGGAGAAAGCGGCGCAAAACGTACCGCGTCTGGAACGGGCGCGTTGTCCTGCGGTTCGAAAGTCTGTGGCGCCGCAGCCACAGGTTCCGGAGGAAGATGGGTATGCGCCTTCCACTTTGAGAGCGTCTCACCTGGCAACGGCTCCAAACCGCCGGATGACGCTGCGCGGAATCCCTCACTACGCCGCGGAAAGCCTTCCCGCGCCGGGAACGATCCTCTACCTGAAGATTCGCGCGGGGCCGGCCGGCGTTCCACACGCTCTTCCGAGAAATGCGAGGGAGGTGCCACCGAATCGTGCATTCCTTCGTGCGTTTCTTCGCCTACAACTTCCTGCACGTTCCCATGCGCTTCTGATTCATGCGCACCCGATTCGTGTACGCCAGATTCATGCTGATCGAAACCGGGCGTGAGGCTCGGCGCCGCTTCGGCGTCAGGCGAGTGCGACTGCGCGGCCGATGCAGAAAAATCCGACGGTCCTCGCTCTCTGAACTTCGCCAGAGACTCGCCAGGCAGCAGAGTCGAGATATGTCCTTCCGGCGCTCCCGGTTCGCTCGTATGTTCCTCAGCCGGCCGTGACGATGCATACTTCGAAGAGGGAAGTTCGCGCCCAAAACGCCCACCGCGATCCCCTCCGGGCCGGCCTCCACCACTCCGCCCGCGACCGCCGCCACTACCGCCGCGCCGGCCAAAACGCCCGCCGCGATCTCCGCCAGGCCTTCCGCCACGCGAACGATTCTCAAATCTCCCGCGATCCTGGCCATGCCCGCCGCCCGAAGGACGAGAGACTGCTGGCGAAAATGTTCCCGGCGCCGACGGCCCACGAACCGCGGAAATCGACTCACCAGGAAGCGGTTCGAGCCCTGCACCAGCGCCCGCAACCGGAGCCGCTGAGGCACCCGAACGAGGCGATTCCACATCTATTGGCTCGATAATCGGAGCAGTCCCGGTATTCGCAGGGAAAACTTGCCCGCCCTGCTCCTCCATTTTCTGGGCCTTGTCCTCGACGGTCGTGACGACGTGATCCAGATCTTCAATTTCTTCCATGAAGTCGCTGACATACAGGAAGGCGTCGCTATCGAGGCCAATTTCCACGAAGGCAGACTGCATGCCTGGCAGCACGCGCGTAACTTTGCCTTTGTAGATGCTTCCGACTAAGGCAAACTCTTTTTCCCGCTCGACGTAATACTCACAAAGCTGTCCTTCTTCCAGAATGGCGACCCGCGTCTCGTGGGGGTTCGCCGATATAACCATTTCCTTCGACATTGAAGCTCCTCATGGAGCACCGGACCGCGGCGGCGCGCGCGCTCACTCGCGCTCGACCGGAGTGGGGCAAGGTCGTGCCTTGCGCTGGCCACTGCGGGCCGCTCAGGAAAGATTGCTGTTCTTGCATGAATGCTTTCCTCACCCGATGCTTACCTTGCTCAAAATTTAATTTACCGGCCGGCGGATTTTCCGCGGCTCGGGTACAAACACTTCTGATTTCTTTACACTTCTAAGTGGCCAGGTCCTAATTGACGAATCGCCGCATGCGGACGTTCATCACCAGACCCAATGCCAGAAAAACAAACGCGGTGGAAGAACCGCCGTAACTCATCAACGGCAACGGTATGCCCGTTACTGGCATGTAGCCTATCACCATTGAGGCGTTAACCAGAACGTGGAAGCCCAAAATTGCCGTGACTCCCATCACTACGTACATCCCCGCACGATCTTTCGATTTCTGGGCGTTATCCACCAACCGCAGAATCAGACCCAAATACAGTAGCAGTACGACGCAAACTCCGATGAAGCCCTGTTCCTCGGCCAGCGCCGCCAGAATGAAATCCGAATACCTTACGGGCACAAAGCCCAGCTGGTTCTGGCTGCCTTTGCCGAATCCTTTGCCCCAAAATCCACCCGAACCCACTGCAATTTCCGACTGCAAAATCTGGTATCCGGCCCCGCGTTGGTCTTCTTCCGGATGCAAAAAAGTTTCAATGCGCTGCTGCTGGTACGGCTTCAAATGATGCCGCATGTTCCAGCCCACCGGAATCAGCAGCGCCACCAGCACCACTCCGATGGCCATATGCCGCCATTCGATCCCGGCGATGAAGGCTCCCACAATCGCCACGGGAACCAGCACCATCGCTGTTCCCAGGTCCGGTTGCTTCAAAATCAGCGCCGCCGGAACAATCGTTAATGCCCCGACCTTTACCAGATCCGCCAGCGTCAGGCGGTCAGTGCGCACTTCGCTGAAGAAGCGAGCCAGCACAATGATTATAATCAACTTCATCAGCTCTGACACTTGCAAATTGAAAATACCGCCCATCGAGATCCAGCGCTTCGCGCCCAGGTGCGTCGAACCAATCACCATCACCACCAGCAAGCCCAACACTCCGCAGATGTAAAGGATGGGCGCCTGGTCCAGCAGTGTGTGGTAATCAATCCGCGAAATAATGAACATGCCCACGATGCCGATGCCCAGCCAGGTGAGTTGCTTCCACTGCATTCCGGCCATCGCGCTGGCGTGCGTGGACGAATAAATTTCCATCACGCCCAGCCCGCAGATCGCTGCCACGATCGCCAGCAATGTCCAATCGAAATCCTGTACGCGCGGCCGGTCTTTCATGGGTGCTGCACTCCCACCGTCGCCACCAGCGGACGATTCGCGTTCGGTAGCGCGGGCGTTTCGCCTCCAGCCTGCTGCTGGTTGTGCGCCGCTTTCTTGTCGTAATACAACTTCACCACATCGCGCACCACCGGTCCCGCTGCCTCGCCGCCATGCTCCATCGTGTCCTGCACGATCGCCGCAACCACAATGTCCGGATTGCGTCGCGGCGCGAAGCCCACAAACCAGCCATCCATTTTCTTCGTGCCCAGGCGATTCGCGGCGTCGTAGCTCATCAGCTGCGCGGTCCCCGACTTTCCGCAAAGGTCAATGTTCTGCAGCCGCAAGTGATACGCGGTTCCGCCGCCTTCGTTCACCACGCCAAAAAGTCCTTGCGTAACCTTATCAACGGCTTCATCGGATAACGGAAAATGTTCGATCTTCGCGTTCGCGTAACCTTTCAAGAAGTGCGGCTGCACCAGCGTGCCGCCGCTGGCGACCGCCGCCGCCATGCGCGCCAGTTGAATCGGCGTCACGGTTACGGCGCCTTGGCCGATCGCCACAGAGATCGTCTCGCCGGCGTACCATTTGTGGTGATACGCGCGCTCTACCCATTCTTCCGAAGGCATCAAGCCGGGCTCTTCGCTGGGCAGATCTACTCCGGTGCGCTTGCCGAGACCCAGGCCCGAGCCGTAGTAGGCGATCTTGTCGATTCCGAGCAGCTTGCCAACGTTGTAGAAGAAAATGTCGCACGAATCCACGATGGCTCTGTGCAGCTCCACTTCGCCGTGCCCCTGCGGGCGCCAGCAGTGAAATTCGCGGCCGTAGAAATTCGCGTGGCCGGGACAGTACACACTGTAGGATTCGGGAATCAGTTTGGAATCTACCATCGCTGCTGCCATGACAATCTTGAAAACGGAGCCAGGAGCAAGCTGCGCCTGAATCGCGCGATTCAGCAATGGCGTGTGCTTGTCCGTATTCAACTTCGCCCATTCTTCCTGCGGAATGCGCACCGCAAAATCATTCGGATTAAAAGTGGGCTTGCTCACCATGGCCAGGATTTCGCCGGTGTGCGCATCCATGGCCACCACCGCGCCTTCTTTGTCGGACATATCGGCTTCGGCCACCGCCTGCAAATCGTAATCAATCGTTAGTTGAATCGGTTTGCCGGGAATGGATTCCACGTCTTCCAGCGTGCGTACCACTTTGCCGACGCTGTTCACGACCACGCGCCGCATTCCGTCCGTGCCCTCGAGCTGGTCGTTGTATTGGCGCTCCAGGCCCGCCTTTCCGACGATATCGCCGGGGCGGTAGTGTCCGTCGCTGTCCTCTAATTGTTGCGCGGAAACTTCGCCGACGTAGCCGATGGCATTCGCCAGCATGTCATCGTGCTGGTAGCGCCGTCGCTGCACCATCATCAATTCCAGTAGCGGCAAATCCGCGCGGTGCGATTCCACGAACGCGATGTCCGCCTGCGTCGCCGCCGGCTTGATCACCACCGGCTGAAATTTCGGCTCGTTCTTGGCGATGTCCAGTGCCTGCTGCAAATCTTCGTGGCTGATCCCCAGCCCCTCTTCAATCTGCGGCAGGCTTTTCCCCAGCGATTTGGGATCATCGCGCAACAGCAAAATGCTGAACGAAGGATAGCTGTCCACCAGCACGCGGCCCTCGCGATCCAGCATCGGGCCGCGCGGCGCAATGATGGGAATCGAGCGTGTACGGTTGCGGTCCGCCAAATCCGCAAAATGCCCGGACTGCACCACTTGCAGCTTCCAGAATCCGATCATCAGCAGCACGACGAAAATTACTGAAAGGTAGGAGACCAGCGCGAGCCGGGCTTGGGGGATTTTCTGGTCGTTAACGTTCCATGATGGCAAGGAAATTCCTGCTCCCGCGCGGGGTCCTGCTCGGCCCAGATGCGCTTACACCCTTCGAATCCGCTTACAATTCGAAGTGCTAACTACGCTACCACCCGCGCCGCAGCCCCTGCAAGCCGCGCATGTCCATTCGGTCAACTGGCCGTGCGCCCGGGTTTCGCCTTTGCAGGCGAACCTTTGCATCGGATTAAGGTAAAATCCAGGCCCATGAAACTCATGCTCTGGCTCGCAACGGTAATTTTATTCGCGCTTGCGGCGACAACGTTGTTCTTTCCAGCACATCCGCACACCGTCCACGCCGGCTCGGACTACATGGTCCTCACCGTAAAAGACTTCGAATCCGGAATCTCCTATCGCGCGATCCAATCCCATGCGCCCATCGGCCTCATCACCAATCCCTGCTCCCAGGCCGATAATTTCGTTCCGACCATTGACTGGAACGACGGTAGCGGCGAACACAAACCCGACACCAACACCGAAACGAAATTGTCGTACAGCAAAATCCCCGTCATCCTGACAGGCGATTATCTTTTTTGGGACGACACTCACGTAGCCACCGATCCTGGCCCGCAAATTGTCGTCACCAAGCTGGTCGTCCACTGCCTGGGCGACCCGCCGGGCGATCGCACGTACATCACACGCAATATCGTCAACGTCTACGCGCGCATTCCCGTGAATCAGGCGGAGTTCACCAAAAATGGCAAGGCCGTGGACACCGTGAAAGGCCACGACACGGTGGATCTGACGCTCACGCTGAACGCGCCAGCCCCCGCTTCAGGCACCTGGGTAAAGCTGGAAACCACGCCCGCCGGCGTCCTGAACAGCCTGCCGCCATACTTTCGGGTCCCTGCGCGCCAGACTCAGGCCACCGTCGCCGATCTGGAAGTGCGCAAGCCCACATCGAACGCGATGTTACTCGTGACCGCTTCAACGGTAGGTCGCCCGCAACAAACGCAACAACTCACCATCGTTCCTTAGGCATTAGCAACGAGAAAGAACGGTGGAATGAATCAGGAAGGTCTGCGCAAGCGGTCCAGCAACGCAAAGAGCGGCACTGCGAACGCCGCAGTCACCAGCGAATCCAGGAATAGCCGCAGCGTGAACATCGGCGCCGTATGATTCAACAGTACCCGCTGCGTGATCGCCAGGATTACCTGATGGAAGTGGAAGAAGAAAAAAACCAATGCGAACCGGCTCAGCGGATGTTCCGTATCAATCCGCCCGCCGATCGAAGACGCCAGATACCCAATGATGGTCTTCGCGATGCCATACATCCCGATCGGATTGTCGTGGCTCAGCGCGTCCTGCAGAATTCCGATCGTGCCTCCCAGAAATAATCCCGTCACCGGATTTCTGCGGCTTACTCCAAAATAAATCGTCACCAGCAGCGGCAGGTCAATCAGCTCCGACCACCGCCCGTACTTGTGCAAAAACGCCTGAAACACCAGCGCGAGCAAACACACGGCCAGAACCGCGCCACTGTAGAATTTGTGTACTTCCACATTGGGGTCTGAACGCTCGCCGACATTTAGCATGTACGCCATCTCATTGCGGAGCAGCAGAAGGATTCGCCGTCGCCGTTTTCGTGGATGTCCCACGCGACGCGGGCGCGCCGCCCGCCTCAGTCGCCGCAGTTAGTGGAGCTTCCGGCTTCTTGAACACCACTTCCTGCTGCGTGAGCAGCACCAGCACTTCTTCCAGGCGGTCCAGCCGCGCGCTGGGCTGCACGCGAATCGCCTGAAACGGATTTCCCGGCTTGGCGCTCTCCACCGTCCCGATCGGAAAATCCTTCGGGAATATGCGATCCTCACCGGAAGTCACGATCGCGTCGCCAGCCAGCACTTTCTCGTCGTTCACCACGTATTCCATGCGCGGCTCGGGATCTCCACTGCCTCGAACCACCCCGTGGGTGCGCGACGCGCTGAATAGCGCCCCCACCCCGCTGTCCTTATCATTAATCAGCAGCACCTGCGCCGTATTCGGCAGCACTTCCACGATCTTGCCCACAATTCCGTCCGGCGTCACCACGCCCATATTCACCCGCAAACGATCGTGCTCCCCCCGATTGATAAAAAGCGTGTGCGAAGTGGGATCCGCGCTCGACCCGATCACCTGGGCCGCCAGCATGGGCGCCTCGGCATGAGCGTTGCGGAAATTCAGCACAGTGCCGAGCCGCTGCGCTTCGGCCGCTTGGCTCTCCAGCTCGCGATTGCGCAGACGCAGCTGGTCAAGCTCCACGTGCATGCGCTCATTTTCCGCGCGCGCGTTGCGCAGACCCACATACCCGCCCCACGCCCCGCCCACCTTCGAAAAGCTCCACGTCCCGGCGCGCTCCAGCGGAGTCACCAGCGCCACTGCCCAATAACGGATCAGCCGCACGTCGTGCTCGCCCTTGATCTGAAACGCCAACAACATCACCTGCGCCACTACCACGATGGCGAGCAATGCGAGTGGCCGATGCCGGGAATAGGTGTCAATCATGTTCGGTGCGCTCTGAAAGGTTCGAGGCTATTTTATTCGCAAACCGCGAAGGCGCGAGCCTGACGCCGGTAACTTGCGACTGCTTTTACAAGCAACGAAAAGCTTCAATCAATCGAAACAAGGCGCAACAACCGGAAATCGCTCAGCATCTTCCCGGTTCCCAGCACCACCGACGCCAACGGATCATCCGCAATCGAAACCGGCAATCCGGTTTCCTCGCGTATGCGCTTGTCCAGATTCTTGATCAATGCTCCGCCGCCAGTCAGCACAATCCCGCGGTCGCTGATGTCCGCCGAAAGCTCCGGCGGCGTCCGTTCCAGCGCCACCCGAATCGCGTTCAATATCGTCGAAATGCACTCCGACAGCGCTTCGCGAATCTCGCTGTCGTCGATCGTCACAGTGCGCGGCACGCCTTCAATCAGGTTCCGCCCTTTTACTTCCAGCGTCAGCGGCTTTTCCAGCGGATAAGCCGAACCAATCTCGATCTTGATTTGTTCCGCGGTGCGTTCGCCCACCAGCAAGTTGTATTTCCGCTTCAGGTAATGCATCACCGCTTCGTCCATTTCATTTCCGGCCACGCGCACCGACCGCGAATACACGATCCCGCTCATCGAGATCACCGCGATGTCGGTGGTCCCGCCGCCGATATCCACCACCATGTTGCCCGAAGGCTCTTCGATCGGCAGCCCTGCGCCAATGGCCGCGGCCATCGCCTGCTCCACCAGATACACTTCGCTGGCGCGCGCCCGATACGCAGAATCCTGCACTGCGCGTTTTTCCACCGGCGTGATCTCGCTCGGCACCCCAATCACAATGCGCGGATGCACCAGCACACGACGGTTGTGCGCCTTCTGAATGAAGTAGGTGAGCATCTTTTCCGTCACCTTGAAGTCCGCGATCACCCCGTCCTTCATCGGCTTGATGGCCACTACGTTGCCCGGCGTGCGCCCCAGCATTTCCTTCGCTTCGCGCCCCACCGCCACGACTTCACCGCTGTTTTTATTGATCGCCACGATCGAAGGCTCGTTCACCACGATGCCTTTTCCGCGCGCGAACACCAGCGTATTCGCCGTGCCCAGATCGATCGCCAGATCCGACGAAAACAGGCTGAAGACCGAGCGCATGTTATAGGTGCTTTTCGTCACGTCTTGCTTCCCCCAGAATCCACTTGAGCGCCGTTGCGGCGACCAGTTATTTTGCCGGCCTTCGTTTCGAGCGGCCCCTGCTCTCGTTACAGGCCCTATGCTTAAGGAATTACCACTTCCACGCGCTTCGTCGAAGTTCCGCCGCGCCGGTTCTGCCCGGTCAGAATAATTTCGTGGCTGCCTTTGGTCATCGCCGGCAGAAAATGCCGGAAATGTCCATCCGCCTGAATGCTCGCCACTTGCTCGCCGTTAATAATCAGTGCGGCTCCCGGTTCGGTTCTTCCAATCACTTCCACCACGTTGCCATTCAGCTCCGTGGAATCCACTTCCAGCAGCATTTCCTGTTCTTTGCCATGCACCACCAGAATAAATTTAAACGGATCGCTCACGTCGCTGGTTTTGCCGTCAACGTCAATCGCGCGCACCCGCCAGAAATAATCACCCGGATCCAGCCCGGTAATCTCCACGCTTTCACTGGAAATTTTCTTGTCCATCACCACGTGATTGAACGCCGCGGTGGTGCTAATCTGAAATTCATAGTTCTTCGCCGTCGCCACCGAATTCCACGCGAAATGAACCGGATCGTGCTTCGGATCGTTCACTGTAATCGGCTGCAAATTCAGCGGCTGCACCAATTCCGGCGGAGCCAGCACCTGCGACTTGGTCATCTGGCCGCCGGTGGGGAACGCCACCCGCTCGAACTGGCCGATATCCATGTGTTCATTGCCGCGATTCAGTTCTGCGCTACCCGAAGCCACCGTAATTTCCTGCTGCTTGGTTTCCGGATCGCTGCGCACTGCGGCGCGCGTATTGGCTTGCAATGAAGCCACCGCGTTCTCGAACGAAACTTCCGCCTTCGATCCGGGAACTTCCCACGTCCCGGTCGCCAGATCCACTTGCCCCGAAGAAATATGCACGCCTACGGAAGACGCGCGATCATGCTCCACCAAGTTTTCTTCCACCGTCACCAGCGTGTCGCCCTTCACCGTGTACTGCGTACCGTCGGCAAACGCGATACGCGCGACTCCTTCCGGACCCGTCTGCACCAGATCCCCTTTATCCAGCGTCAATTGGTAGTCGGCGCTCGCCCATGTTACTGAGTTCACTTTCTTTACCTGCACCTTGCCGTCCAGGTTCACGAACCGCGCCTGCTTCGCGCTGATCGTAGCCACGCCAGATTCCGGCGGCGCGATGGTGTCCGAAATATGCCGCGCGATGCTGGCCGTAGCCTCCGGAAAAACCAGGTAGGTTGCCGAGCCGATGATCGCCGCAACCACAATCACGTACAGCGCCACGGTCTTATATGTGACCGTGTGCCAATACACCTCTACGCGCGATATTTTCGGTTTCCCCTGCGTCGTTGGTTTGCCGTCGCTCATTATAATTTTTGGGGCTAATCTAGAAATCTAGCACACGGGTATAGGCCATACAACTCGCCGGGAAAACAGTTGCGAAACTGCTACCCCCCTGTGATTCCAATCGGTTAACGGCGGATTAGGTTCAGTCCGAGCGCTGCAGTCCTGGTACCCCCTCCGCGCCATTTTGGTGGTTGACCCCGGCCCGACAATTTAGCCACACTAAGACGTTCGGGGCGGATCCTCTGTTATCCGTGTGCCCCGCCGCGAACAGGTTTTATGGGCCCGCTCCGGGAATGAGGAGTCCACTGCCATACGAGGAATTTATTTATGAATGAAATTATTGGCGAGCTGCTGCCGCCCCCGCGTTTGATGTTGACGCCTGGTCCTTCCAACATGGACCCGCGCGTGTACCGCGCCCTCAGCACTCCTCTGGTCGGCCATATGGATCCGTGGTTCATTGACATGATGGGCGACGTGCAAGCACTGTTGCGGCGCGTTTTTCAAACGCAGAATCGCACCACGTTTCCGATTTCCGCATCCGGTTCGGGCGGCATTGAAGCAGCAGTGCTGAATCCTCTGGAAGAAGGCGACGAGTGCATCGTCTGCAGCAACGGCTGGTTTTCCGAACGCATGGCCGTGGTCGCCGAACGCAGCCCTGGCGTGAAAGTGATTCGTGTTGAGGCGCCGTACGGCAGCACCGTGGATCCGGAAGATGTCCGCCGCGCCGGCAAAGGAAAGAAAATCAAATTTGTGGGTCTCGCGCATGGCGAAACTTCCAGCGGAGTAGCGCAGCGCCTCGCCGATTTCCGCAAAGTCGCCGACGAACTCGGCGCTCTGCTCGTTGTGGACGCCGTGGCAACTCTTGCCGGCATGCCGCTCGACATTGACCGCGAAAAAATTGATATCTGCTTCAGCGGCTCGCAGAAAGCTCTCAGCGCTCCTCCCGGAATGTCCCCGATCAGCGTGAACTCACGGGTCGAAGAATTAATGCGCGCGCGCAAGACTCCCGTGGCCAGCTGGTATTTCGATTTCACGCCCATCATGACGATGTGGGGCGGCGAACGCACCTATCATCACACTCCGCCGATCTCTCTGATTTACGGCATGCGCGAAGCCTTGCGTCTGGTGCTAGCAGAAGGCCTGGAAGCGCGCTGGGAACGCCATCGCAACAACCAACAAGCTCTGGTGGCGGGCCTCGAAGCCATGGGTCTGGAAATGTTCGTTCCCGATCCCGCCGATCGCTTGATCACCGTCACCGGCGTGAAAATTCCCGCCGGAATTGACGATCGCAAAGTCCGGCTGCAACTGCTCGACGAATTCAACATCGAAATCGCCGGCGGCTTCGGTCCAGTGAAGGGAAAAATCTGGCGCGTTGGCTTGATGGGCTATTCCAGCCAGAATACCAACGTGCTGCTGTTCCTCGCCGCGTTTGAAAAGGTCTTGCTCGACCAGGGATTGCGCGTACCGGCAGGTGCAGGCGTGGCCGCGGCGATTCGCAGCTATCAGCAGGCAGGACAGCACGTAGTGGCCGGCGCGCGGAAGTAAGCCCAAAACGGAAATTGCTGTTCGCAGCCGAAATACATCGGGGGAGAAAGTTTATGGCCGTGTCTGAAGCTGCCTGGATTCCGAACGTCGGCGCGATGAGCGATTTCATCGGTGCCTTCGACGTCCCATCCAAAGTAACCGACTACGTCTATCGCTGCCGCTTCTCGCACTGCTGGAATGGCATCGCCACACGCCATGCCGATACCATGGACTGCAAATTCTTCGTGGATGGCCGCGGCGTCGTGCTCGGCCTCGCGCATCCCGGCTTCGTGGAATTTCAAGGTCGCACCGGACGCGACCTCAGCGATCGCGAAGCCAGTTACGTCGGCGCCGAATATCTCCGCGAGCGCCTGGAGCAGGAAGACGAGCACGCCCTCTACGACGTTTCCTCCGCCGACGTCTCTCGCATCATTCAGAAACTCGGCATCCGCTAGTCCTGCTCTGCGATCGATCAAAAAGCCGCGGCTACTGTTTCGCCGGAGCGGTGAAATTCTTTTGCGCCAGTGACCGCACGTAGTTCACCAAATTCCAAATTTCGTCGGGCTTGCTGCGATCGCCTTCGCCCGTCATGTCGCCTTTTCCGTTCTTGATAATGTAGAACAAATCTCCATCCGTCATGTCCTTCAGCGAAGCCGGATCGCGATAGTCCAACAGCTTCAATTTCATGTCCGCAGCGAGATCTCCTTTGCCGTCGCCATCCTTCCCGTGGCACATCGCGCAATCAAATCCGTAGGACTTTTTACCCGCAGCTATTGACGTCGCAGTCGGCTTTACGGCATTAGGTAGTTTCGAAGCCTCGGGTGGGATCTTGTAATCAGCAGCAGCTCCAGCCGCCGGAGCCTTCTGTTCCTGTCGAGCAGAAACCGCGCAGCACAACAAGACGATGGCCGCGACAACGCGAACGGCATTCCGCATAGGGCCTCCACAATGGGCGCACATTAAATGGGTGAAGGCGCATTCTACTCCCGCCACGCGAATCCGGCGCAAGGTTTCTTCGCGCGGTGCGAATCTCGCACGGCGCCACGCCTAGCCGGGCTACGCGTCAGACAGCGACTCGCCGAAGCCCGGTTCCTCATTCTTCAATTCGCCGGCCTCGAGAATCTCGCCGCAGTCCAGACATTCCACATACTGCGCATCCTCATCCTTTGCAATCAATTGTGTTCGCTTGTGCTGGCAGGCAGGTTCGGGTGTTAACATGATCGTTCCACAAATCTCCGCGCATTATATCACTTGCGACTGACGCCAGCAGGCGCTCGCGGCTGTTGACAAACGCGCTATTTGAAACTATCAGTTTCCTGGCGGCCCGGTGAAAAGAGAGAAATTTTGAGCACAGAAGCGACCACGCAGAAACGCCTCGGCACGGTGCTTTTTTACGGCATCGTCGCGATCCTGGCCTATTTCGTTTTCCTGGTCTTCCAGCCTTTTCTCCCCGCGCTGGCATGGGCCATCATTATCGTTGTCGTTTCCTATCCCGCTTATTTGCGGCTCACGCATCGCGTCAATCCCACGATGGCCGCCCTGATCTGCACGGTCGCAGTTACCGTGATCCTGATCGTGCCGGCGCTCCTGGTAATGGCCGCGTTCGTGCGTCAAGGCGTGCAGGCCGTGCAAACTCTGCAAATGCAAATTCAGAACGGGCATTTCGATTGGATGAACCGCCTCTGGCTCCAATTACAAGCGCATTTTCCCGATAACAACGCTACCAGCCTCGCCACGCTCTTAAGCCGCTATGCCGATCAGGCCGCAGCCTACACCGCCGCGCGCCTCGGCACGCTTCTGAAAAACACTGCGCTGTTTCTCTTTCATCTCAGCGTCACCATGCTCGCCATGTTTTATCTTTATCGCGATGGCCCATCCTTCATGGCCAGGGCCCGCGAAATCTTGCCGTTCGAATCGGATCACAGCGAGCGCATGATTCGCGAAGCCAACGATCTCATTTTCGCCAGCGTGGTCTCCAGCGTAGTGGCGGCCGCCGCGCACGGAATTCTAGGAGGCGTGGCGTTCGGCCTGGCCGGAATCACCGCTCCCGTCTTTTGGGGCGTCATGATGGGTTTTTTTTCGCTGGTGCCGGTCGTCGGCTCCGCGCTGATTTGGGCGCCCGCGGCCATCAGCCTGATCGCGGACGGTCACATCGTCGCGGGCATTCTGCTCGCTCTATTTTGCAGCGTCGTCGTCGGATTGGTGGACAACGTCGTGCGTCCCTGGGTCATCAGCGGACGCGCGGAAATGGGTGGCCTGGTCGTTTTCATCAGCGTGCTCGGCGGCATCAGCGTCTTCGGATTGCTGGGTGTTGTGGTCGGGCCGATTGTCGTGGCTACCGGCGCCAGCCTTCTGGACCTCTATACCGCCAATTCACCCGCTGGAAACATTGGAGCGCAACGACATGGGAAGAAAAAGCGCGTCGTGCTAGAGTAGCGCCCTTCGGACGTACGCATGAGCAAGAATTCCAAACCAAAAGTCGCTGCAGCAAAACACGCGGGGCCAAAGCACGCCACGCTGCCGCCGGAAAAACTTTGCTGGCGCTGCGATCCTGCCACCATTCCGTTTGAGACCACCGCCGAAATCCCGCCCTCGTCCGGCGATCCCGGCCAGGAACGCGCTCTCCGCGCCTTGCGCATGGGTGTTGAATTGACCGCCCCCGGCTACAATCTTTTCGTCTGCGGACTTTCGGGCACCAGCCGTGGCGGCATGATCGTCCGCATGATCGAAGGCTTGCACCCGCAGAGCGAGCCCGCTCCCGATCGCGCCTACGTAAATAATTTCAAAAACGCCGACCGTCCGCGCCTGCTCACTCTGCCGCGCGGCCAGGCCAACGCGTTCAAGAAAGAAGTCGAGTCCGGAATTGATTTTCTGCGCCGCCGCATTCCCCAGGTGTTCGAAGGCGAACCCTTCCAGCGCCAGAAAACCCGCATCGTCGAGCGCTTCACCGTCCGCGAAAAGGAATTGATGGACGATTTCACGCGCCGCATCGCCCGCGAACAATTCGCGCTGGGTCGCATGCAAGTCGGCGCCGTGGCCCTGCCCGAAATTTTCCCCGTGCTCGATGGCGCAATGGTCCCGATCGAAGAAATCCCCAAAATGGTCCAGGAAGGCAAGCTCGAAAGCGTTGCCGCCGAAGAGCTGGAGCGCAAATACGATCAATTTCGCCAAGAATTCACCGTCGTCTACCGCAAGACTCTGTCCCTTTCCCGCGAGCTCGCCAGCGAAATGAGTTACCTCGAGCAGGAAGCCGCCTCCGTCCTGGTGGACGGCGTCATCGAGGAACTAAAAGAAAAATATCCCAGCACGCAAATCGCGGAATACCTGGAAGAAGTCCGCCACCACATTCTCGATAACCTCGAACCATTCAAGGAACGAGAAGGCGAAGAAGATCAGCCGCCCTCCGAAGGGGGCGGTGGTCCGCGCGTCGAACGCCAGGAGCGCGATCCTTTCCGCGTCTACGGCGTGAACGTGATTCTCGCGCACGGCGAACGCGACGAATGTCCGGTTATTTTCGAAACCATTCCCACATACGCGAATATGTTCGGCACCATCCACCGCAGTTACGATACTCGCGGCGGATGGAATTCCGATTTCATGGACCTCCGCGGCGGCTCTTTATTGCGCGCAGATGGGGGCTTCCTGGTCATGTACGCGCTCGACACCCTGACGGAAACCGGCGTCTGGCGCACTCTGAAGCGCACGCTCAACCACGGCAAGCTCGAAATTCAGCCCGTGGATGCATTTTTCCCGTTCAGCCCTGCCGCGCTCAAGCCCGAACCGATCGACCTCCACGTGAAAATCATCCTCATCGGCGATCGCGACATGTACGAGTTGCTTTACGATTTCGAGGAAGACTTCAAAAAGATTTTCAAAGTGCGCGTGGAATTCGACGAAGAAATGAAGTGGAGCGACGAGGTCATCCGCCAGTACGCCGGTCGCCTGCGCAAAATTTCCGACGACGAGCGTCTCTATCCGTTCGATCGCACCGCGTTCGCCGCGATCCTCGAACACGGGGTGCGCCTCGCCGGCCGCCGCGGAAAAATCACCACGCGCTTTTTCGATCTGGCTGATCTCGCGCGCGAATCTTCCTACGTCGCGCGTAACGAAAATAAATCAGTGGTCACCGCCGCGCACGTGCGCAGCGCACTCGATTCCAAAATCGAGCGCCACAACCTTACCGAATCGAAAATCCGAGAAATGATCGAGCAGAATTTGCTCTTCATTGACACCACAGGAGCCCGCGTCGGCCAGGTCAACGGCCTCAGCGTGATGGAAATCGGCGGCTACGCTTTCGGCAAACCCGTGCGCATCACCGCGTCCGCCTCGCCCGGAAAAGTAGGCATCATCAATATCGAGCGCGAATCAAACCTGAGCGGCCGCTTCCACGATAAGGGCGTGCACATCATTTCCGGCTACATGCGCCGCACCTTTGCGCAGGATAAGCCCCTCGCGCTTTCCGCCAGTCTCTGCTTCGAGCAATCCTATTCCGGCGTCGATGGCGATAGCGCCAGCTCCACTGAAATTTACGCGCTGCTCTCCGCTCTTTCCGGCATCCCCATCCGCCAGGAACTCGCCGTCACCGGCTCGGTGAATCAACAAGGAGACATTCAACCAATCGGCGGCGTGAACCAGAAAATCGAAGGCTTCTACGACATCTGCAAAATGAAAGGCCTAACCGGAAATCAAGGCGTCCTGATCCCCTCGGAAAATGTGGACGACCTCATGCTGCGCGAAGAAGTAATCGAAGCCGTCGCCAAAGGCCAGTTTCACCTGTATCCAGTCGCCACCGTCGAGCAGGGCATCGAAATCCTAACCGGCCGTCATGCCGGCAAGCGCCTCCCCAACGGCAAACACGAGCCAGACACGATCTTCTGCAAAGTGGACGCCCGCCTTCACGAAATGGCCCTGACCCTCCGCAAGTTCGACTAGCCAGGTTTCAAGTCCTCTTCGATCCGGACGAAAGCCGAGCCGGTCTCTCGCTCGGCGCAACATTAGACTCTCAGGTTCATCTGCATTTCGTCTCAGTCCTATATCTATATTGATTTCAATCGATTACAGAATAAAGATCTGCCTTGACAGCTGAAATCAAAATGATATCATAAAGATATTGATTACAGGAGGAGTTCGATGCGAGAAAAACCAGCCTTCTCTCTCCCCGGTGGCACCATGTTGCTGCTACTGATCGTCGCAATCGCCGGCACGGTATTCGTATTGATCAGTTCGGTCCAGATGCAGGTACTCGCCGGGGTCGTCCTCGCGATGTTCGCTCTAGGCGTTGAAGTCATTTGCCTCAAAGGACTGCTGATCGTGAACCCCAACGAAGGCCAGGTGCTGCAGCTTTTCGGCACCTACGTGGGCACACTGCGCAACCAGGGATGGCGCTGGGTGAATCCATTCACGACCAAGCGCCGCATTTCCCTGCGCGTGCGAAATTTTGAAACGTCAAGACTAAAGGTGAACGATCTCGACGGCAATCCAATCGAAATCGCAGCTGTAGTGGTCTGGCAGGTAGTGGACACAGCGGAAGCGGTCTTCCAAGTGGACAGCTACGAGAACTTCGTGCAGGTGCAAAGCGAATCCGCGCTGCGCACGATGGCGACTTCCTATGCCTATGACTCGCACGTCGCCGGACAAATGAGCCTGCGCAGCCACATTCAGGAAACCGCGGCGGAACTGCAGAAAGAAATCCAGGACCGCCTCGCGAAAGCCGGCGTGCAAGTGGTGGAAGCACGCATCAGCCACCTGGCCTACGCCGCCGAAATTGCCGGAGCCATGCTGCAGCGGCAGCAAGCTTCCGCAATCATCGCCGCGCGCCAGACCATCGTCGAGGGAGCGGTGAGCATCGTGCAAATGGCGCTCGATCAGCTCTCGGAACGAAAAGTTGTGGAATTGGATCCCGAACGCCGTGCCGCGATGGTGAGCAATCTGCTCGTGGTCCTCTGCGGCGAACGCAGTCCGCAACCGGTGGTGAACGCAGGCTCGCTGTACAGCTAGAGGCGAGATGGCGGAGCGCAAACCATTTCTGCTGCGGCTCGATCCCGCGACGCATGTCGCGCTGGAGCGCTGGTCCGCCGATGAATTGCGCAGCCTGAACTCGCAGATCGAATACTTGTTGCGTCGCGCGCTACAGGAGGCTGGCCGTTTACCCCGCCCAGCCTCCGACGACGCGCCGCCCCATCCCTCGACCAAGCCCACCGCGGAAACTTCGAAGTCCTAATCGAATTTCACACACACAAAATTCGCAGCGAAGCGAGCTACGCTCAAATCCGCCGCCGCATTTGCAGTGTCTCCGTGATCGTCTGCCCCTTGCGGTCAATCAGCACCTTATATTGATACCCCACCTGCCGGAACAAATCGCGCACCGCTGCAAGCGTCAAATCCGCGGCCGCCTCGTCGCCGATCCCCGCGATCACATCTCCCGGCACAATTCCCGCATGAGCCGCCGGCGTTCCCGGCTGCACCGCCACCACTTCGAAGACTCTTAGGTTCGGCCCCTTCGCGATGATCGAAAGCCCGCTCATGTCTTCGTCCGGTTCGTGATTCAACTGCACATTCGGCTCCAGAATCACGCGTTGGTGCGGAAAATCAAAAATCACCGTAAACCGCCGCAAGAAATTGCTGCCGATGGCGCCTGCAATATTTTTGTCCGCTCCAGGCTGGG
Source organism: uncultured Acidobacteriota bacterium (assembly GCA_963790855.1). Lineage (GTDB taxonomy): Bacteria > Acidobacteriota > Terriglobia > Acidiferrales > UBA7541 > Palsa-295. Next base: position 439,467 of record CAWBPZ010000006.1, on the reverse strand, counting down.
TCCTTTCCTGCGTGAAGTCGCCGACAATATCCTCCAGCTCGTACGGTCCAACCTCAAAACTCTTTAGCCGGCCCAGAAGTATCTTGGCCCCGCCATCCACTTCCGGATAGGACGCCGGCTCGCTTTTGAAATGTGCCGCGGATATCTTCGCCGAGTCCGTGAATCCGCGGTAAAAAATCACTCCGGAATCAAGTGCCGTATCCAGCGCGAAATCCTCCGTGCGCGACCGGTGCCCGGAAATCTCAAATTTCGCGCGAATCAGCGGCACCGGCCCCGAGAACGTCAGCGGAAAGCTCTTGCCCTGTCCGCTGTAGGCGAAAACGCTCGGATCGTACAGTTGCACCGTTTCCCGGTGATAATCAACTTGCACCACGACGCGATCGAAAAAATCCCTCCCGAGCGTCCCTTGATAAACCTGCCCGACTTGCTGGGCAAAATCGTCACGCGTATTCACGGGCAGGGTGACGAACGGAAGCTGCACGCCGGGCAGCGCCAGCACTGCGTATTGCAAAGCGCTGCTCGCTGGGTCCCCAACCACCTTGCGCTCCACCGCACATTTTTCAGCCGCCGAATCCAGTTCAAAAAGTGCCGGCTTTCCGCCGTTCACGCGCACAGGCATGAAAATCAGATTGCGCAGAAATACAGCCGGAATCTGTGACGCATTCCCCCCATAAGAAAACCGCGGCGAAGTCACATCCTGCGCCGCGACCGGAGGTGTAGCCGGAGGCGCGGGCTTGGCGCTCTGCTGTGCCGGCAGCGCGGGCCGTCCCGCCCAACCGCACAGCACGATGCAGCAAGCAATCAGATATTTTGCGAGGCGCCGATTCATCATTCCTCCCATGACCACTGCAAATTTCTCGAACCCAAAAAGATCTCGAGCTCGACCGCCGATTATACGAGCTAAGGTCCCGGCGCGAGATATCCTTCGCGCGAAAAGATCCGGTGCGTCACCTTCTTCCCCTCGGTCGCCAAAGGCTGCCCGTTGTCATCCAGCGCCTGCACGGTCAGCACATGAAATTGCCCGTCGTGCTCCGGCGCAATCCCCAACAGATATTGATGCCGCAACGCGGCGGCGATCTGCTGGTACATCGGCGGGAAATCCTTCGCCGATTGCGGAAAAAATGCGCGCCCGCCGGTGATCGCCGCCAGCGATAGCAGCGCTTGGTCCGCCGCGGCAAACACCTGTGAATCCTGTTGCGGCGGCCCGGTTGCTTTCTTCTTTTTGTCCGGCGGACGCCGCAGCCATCCACCGAGCGCCACAGGAAAGATCACCACGTCCCGGGCCCGCAGCTTTTGCACCAGCGCGTCCCATCGCGCCGGCGAAGACGAATCGAGTCCCGTCGTCAGCAGCACAAGCGCTTTCTTGCCGCTCACCGGAGCAATCCAGTCCAACGCGGTAGCGAGCGAGTCGTAAAAATTCAGCTCGCCCATGCCCACGGAAAATTGAATTTGTCCCAGCGCAGCCAGCAGCGCGTTCTTGTCCGGCGTAAAAGCCAGCACCGCCCGCGGCGCTTGATCGTAGGTGACCAGCGCCACCTGATCGTCCGGCCCCAGGCCAGCCAGAAGCGCGTAAGCCGCCGCGATGTGCTGATTCTGGATCAGGTACACCGCCGGGCTGGTCTCGACCATCACCAGAATCTGCGCAGGCGCATCGGTAGGCGCAAAAAATGTCAGCGGCCGCTCCACCCCACTATCGAGCACGCGAAAATTCTTCCGCTGCAGGCCGCTCACGAAATCGCCGCCCGCGGCCAACACGCTCACGCCGATCTGCACCATGTCGGTGGTCACCTGCAGCGGCTGCTGCAAGTTTCCACCGGCTTGCTGCGCAACCGCCGCAACCGGAAGCATGATCAAGCAGAAAATGGCACGGAACGCAGCGCGGAGGGACAGCATACGCGGCAAATTTAGTTTTTCGAGGTTGCAAATCAAAGTGAACGCCGCGAAGTTCTGCTCACGACCGTGACCCAGGCGACGCGGGATTCGCAAACACCCAGGTCCCGATCAAAATTCCCAGCAACGCAAGAACGAAACTAACTCCCCGAAGGCGGTTTCGCCCCCGCCCCTGCCGGCGGCGCCGCATTCGCCGATTTCGGCGTGCTCAAATATCCCTTCGCGCTGTCCTTGGTCAGATCGAACACCACGATCTCGTAAGGCGCCCGCGCTCCGCGCACATAGAACTGAATCGGCTCGCCCACCGTCTTGTCTTTCTTCTCGATACTCTTATCATCAGCAACTACATTTAAAGTGTACTTATAATGTTTGGTGTCCACCTTGCGCAGCGACACCTGAATTGGTCCCACGTGCTCGGGCGCCTTCGCAGACTTGTTCAGGCTAAATTCGAAAATGTCTCGCTCGCCCAGCCGTTTCAATTCTTCCACTTCGTCGTGATTGCGCGCAATCAATCCGCTCTGCACGCCCAAGTCGCCAATCGTGCTCTGCAGCTTTCCCTTGGTAGCGTCCAGATCGGCCTTGGTGGCATCCGCTTCGCTCTTGGTGCCGGTAAGGTCCGTTGTCACTTGCCCAAATTTCGTCGCGGTGTCCGCCTGCACCGCGCCAATCTGCTCGCGCAATTGCTGGTCGCTCTTCTGCTGATCTTTCTTGATGGATTGCGCCAGTCCCCGCGCGCGCGCCAGTTCGTCCTGCGTCAGCCCGAGCTTCTGCGACGTCACGTCCAGCTGCCCTTTCAGATCCGCAATCCGCGAATTCGTCTTGTCCAGTGCGGCCGCCAGCGCCTGGGTTTTCTTGTCCGCATCCTCCAGACCTTTGCGAGCTGCCTCGCGTTGCGTATATCCGGCATAAAGCAGATAAGCCACCAGCGCAAAGGCGATTGCAAAAAGCAGCGTAACCCAGCGCGGCAAAGCCGACGATTCCACGATCGTGGTGTCTTCACCGGGCGTATTCGGGGACAAACTCATTGAGCCTCCTTGGGCGCGGCGCCTGCCGCATGTATGGGCGAAATTATCGCTGAGGACTGTCGCGATGTCCATCCCCGATGGCTGCGCGCGTCCTCCCACCCACGAATCCTGGCGCAGCACGCGCTGTTGCTCTCAGGCTTGGCATTCTACGCGCCCTCCGTATTTTCCGTGTCTTGCCCGCGACCGGCCTTTTCGGTATTCTGCGCTACGGCTTCGGAGCAACCATGATTTGTCCGCAATGTCGCAGCGACAATTGTTTTCGCTCTCACCGCGACGGAATCCTCGACTTTGCTTTCAGCGCCACCGGCCTGCGCCCCTGGCGCTGCCACAGTTGTGAGAACCGCTTTCATGCCTGGCGGGTCGCAGCCATCCTGGAACGCTTCGCACATTGCCCCCGCTGCGGCAATTTTGATATCGAGCATATCTCGCGCGATCGCGTCGAAGACGGCACCCTCACTTTTCTGAAGCGTTGGCTCCGGTTTCCCGCCTATCGCTGCGACCCCTGCCGCCACCGTTTCTTCAGTGTCCGCGAATTCCGCCGCATCCTGCCCGCTCTGGTTGAAAGCCACACTCACAGAGCTGCCAACTAACAGAACCTGCGGCGGTTACCCTCTCTCCCAGCTCCGAGCTTTCCACACTCTCTAGTGCTGTAGTAACGCACAATTAACATTCCTGTCACGGTAGATTCAAACGCCCCGCTTAACGTGCCTGCGTCGCTCCGCGTGTAGCGGTTCTGGGGATGTCCGTATTCAGAGGGTGCGGGTGTGAAGACGTGTCTTTAGAAGACCGGTTGCTTCCATTGGCACGCGGATTTTGGCGTAACACGCGCTCGTACATTTCGCTCGGCCAGCAACAGTTCAGGACAACGACCAGTTCGGAAACCGCAGGTGCCAGTTCTCGATTTCCATCGTTCGAAAAATGTGGCAGTCAAATTTCAAGGAGGAAGGAATGCGAGCATTCGTTGCATATCTGTTAGCCCTCGGTCTCGTCGTAATGCCTGCGAAGGCTGCGACGGGTTCGGCGGGTGAAAATGACAACACCGCTGCGAAATCCAGCAGCACAGCCGCTTCGGACAATTCCAAGGCGATCGACAAAGACAAGGACGCTTCCGCAACCGCGGCCAAGTCGGTCCGAGTCCAAGTCCGATCCGGCAACACCCGGAAAGACAGCTGCTTCATCCAGTCTGGAAACCGAGCTGCAACAGCTCCGTGACCTGCTGGAAACTCAGTCCAAACAAATCCAGATTCAAAACGAACAAATGCGTGAACAGCAGGAACGCATGGAAGCAATGGAAGCGGAGCTGAAAGTAGCCACCACTCCTCGCGATACTTCCTACCTTGCCGCTCCCGATAGCCGCGTTCCCGAAAACCGCCGATGGTTCCGCGCCGGCTTCCAAATCCCAGGTTGAGCGGATGTGTCCATCGGAACCGCCGACGGCCAAGCCGCGACGTCCCGACAATCCCATCGCCATTCACTACAAGGGAATCTCCCTTACTCCGGGAGGCTTCCTGGCGGCCGAAACGGTCTTTCGCAATAAGGCCATAGTGTGCGGACATCAACACCCCATTCAATAACATTCCCTTTGCTGGGAACCCTGGTGGTCAGACCACTGAATGCAACAGCTCCGCCCGGCAATCGCGTCTCAGCTTGTTAGCGGAAGGAAAGCTGGACTCCGTTACGATCGGCGGCTACGTCGAGACGGACTTCCTGGGCGCCGGCATCAGCTCCAACAACAACCAAAGCAACAGCTACGTACTCGTTTCCGCCAAGCCTGGGGCCAAGCGAAATGGGACAATGGCTTCGCCATCACCGGCGGCCAGATGTGGAGCCTGGTCACCGAAACAAAGAAGGGCATGGACAACCGCACCGAAGCGTCGCCTTGACCATTGACCCGCAGTACACCGTCGGCTTCAGCTGGGCGCGGCAAGTACGCCTCCGCATCTCAGAAGACTTTCGGCGACGGGTATTGACACTCGCTGCTTCGGTGGAAGCCTCAACACCACACTGACGGTTCACGGTAACCCACATCAACAGTCTGCCCGCTTCCTCCACCCTCACTGTTACCGACGGCGTCACAAGCGTCGCGACTCCCAGCATTTCCAGACCACTTAAATAACTTCCTCGTCGGCGCCCCGGTCTAATGGCAGCGGTCTTTATAACCCGACCGGAACCTATGCCTACAACAAGACCCCAGACTTCGTCTTCAAGGCCACCGTCGATCCGAACTGGGGGCACTTCGAAGTCTTCGGCATCGTCAGCACCTTCCGAGACCGCGTCTTCCTTGCTTCGCGGCACACGGGGCCATTACCCTGCAATCACCCGGGCGACGGCACGCAGCCGTTCCGACTCCAACGGTCGCGTTCCCGCAATCACCTGCGCGCTCACCGGGTCCACCGTTGCTGTTCTGGCGCATTTAATAGTTCCAGCACCGGCGGCGGCATTGGCGCAAATGGCCGCATCTCTCATTGCAAGCATGTTGACGTCGGCCTGCACTTCCTCGGTGGTGACGGTATTGGCCGCTACGGCACTGCTGGCCTCCCTGATGCCACAGCCCGCCCGGACGGCACCTTGGCGTTGATCCGCAGCTACCAGACGCTCGGGACCTTGGAATTCCACGCCACGCCGAAGTTGGATATTTACTTTAACGTCGGCGGTGAGTATGCCAGCCGCGCCACCTAAACTCCGGCAAGGAAGGCTACGGGATCTCTTCGCGCGTCGCGATGACGGTTGCTCGGTCGAAACGCTTCCGCTGGCCGCTCCCGCAGCCGCCATCAACACCACTGCCGTGCTCGGCTCCAATGGTTTCATTCCTGGCGCGCTCTCCAATTGCGATGGCGACGCACGGAACCTCATCGAGGGCACGGCTGGCTTCTGGTATCGCTTTTACAGCGGTCCCAAGGGTCGCTTTCAGTTCGGTGGTCAGTACTCCTACCTGGTCAAGAACACCTGGTCTGGAGTGGGCGCAACTGCTGGATCCACCGCAGGTCCGCACGCGATCGACAACATGGTGTTTACGTCGTTCCGGTACTACATCCCCTAGAACACGCATGCCGGCGAGAGAGGCGGGCAACCGCCTCTCTCGTCCCGCATTTCTCGCTGCTTTCGCCTCCTTCGCACCAGCTCCCACGCGATTGACATCCTGGCCTCGCCGAGCTTAGCATCGTCACGCGCGCGCTTCTTTTCCGCGGGCCGCAAGTCGGCCGGAGTTCCCATGCCCACATCCAAACTATTCACGCCCCGCGACGCTGCACAAGTCTTGGGAATCAGCTACCCCACCCTGAAACAATGGATCTACAAAAAGAAAATTCGCACCGTGAAAACCGCCGGCGGCCACCACCGCATCCCCGAAAAAGAAGTGGATCGGTTCCTCTATCGTGCGACCGAACAGGGCGACGTCTCCGAACGCCGCACCAATTTTCGCCGCATCAGCGGGCGCAACCAGCTCGTCGGCCGCATCACCGATATAAAGATTGCCGGCCTCATCGCGCAAGTGGCCCTTTCCATTGGCGGCCAGCGCATCACCTCCATCATCACCTCCGACGCGGTGCGCGAATTGCGGCTGAAAAACGGTCAGACCGTCGCCGCCCTCGTGAAATCCACCGAAGTCATGATCGTCCGGCTCTAACTCCTCGCTTCACGCAGGCTTTCGCTTCTAGCCAAGCAGCTATGTGCGCCGCCGTACCGTGGCAGCAGACCTCTGAAATACACCAAATCGTTTTGACATCTTAGTATGAATCACATAAATTCGTACACCGCCGCTGTTTTGCGGAGGGCGGGTGAGGTCCTCGAATCGAACACGCAGGAGAATTTGTGAGTCGCCGCTCCGTTATCCACGCACCGCAATTTTATTTTCCGGAGGATTTCGAAATGTTCGAAACAATGGGAGTTTTGTCGCCTGTGGTGGTGCGCCCGCCCATCGTAGAGTCCCGCCTGCGATCGTGCGGCGCTCGGGGCTCGCGCATATTGGCGCTGTGCGTCCTCTTGATGCTATTGCGAGTTTCGCCGGCGTCGGCCCAAATTTCGGGAGCGATCGGCGGCACGGTTACGGATGAATCCGGCGCGGCGGTTTCGGACGCGCAGGTAATTGCAAAAAACACGGAGACCACGGCCGAACGCGAAACGACGACGGATTCGGGTGGCCATTATCAGCTCTCGTCGCTGCCGTTGGGGCCCTATGAAGTGCGCGCGACGAAGCAGGGGTTTGCCACGGAAGTGCGCACCGGGATTCGCGTGGTGGTGAACGAAGAGGGCACGGTGAACCTGACTCTGAAAATCGGCTCGGTAAGCCAGCAAATCACGATAGAAGGCGACGCGCCGCTGGTGAGCGTCACGACGAAGGACATTTCCGGACTGGTCGGAGAACAGCAGGTGAAAGATCTGCCGCTGAACGGGCGCAGCTACGATTTGCTGTTGCCGTTGAATCCGGGGATTGTGAATTTCAGTTCGCAGAAGGCGGGAGGTACCGGCGTATCGAACTCTACCACGGCCAACAACTTTGCGGTCTCGGGCAACCGGCCCCAGCAAAATCTGTTCCTTCTGAACGGTGTGGAATATACGGGGGCTGCCGAGAACAACATGACGCCGGGCGGCGCGAGTGGGGAACTTCTGGGCGTGGATGCGGTGCGGGAATTCAACGTGCTGCGCGATTCGTATGGAGCGGAATATGGCAAGAAACCGGGCGGGCAGGTCATCGTCGTGACGCAGTCCGGTGCGAACCAGTTGCATGGGGCACTCTATGAATTTGTGCGCAACAACGCTCTGGACGCGCCGAATTTCTTCGACCAGGGCTCGGCGCCACCTTTCGTGCGCAATCAATTTGGTGTGGCGTCCGGCGGCCCGGTGCGAAAGAACAAGACATTCTTCTTCGCGAACTATGAGGGGTTGCGTCAGAGCCTGAATCAGACGTCCCTCGCGTTTGTGCCGAGTCTGGCGGCGCGCGCGACGGCGGTGCCGAGCGTGGTGCCGCTGCTGAATCTGTGGCCCACGCCTCCGGCTAGCGCCCCAGATTTCAACGGGATTTCGCCGGTGTCCAGCAGCCCATTGCAGAAGATTCGGGAGGACTTTGGAACGGCGCGGGTGGATCAGATTTTTTCGCAGCGGGATTCGCTGGCTGCCATCTACACCATCGATGACGGCGGCGACGTGACCGCCACCATCGCCGACCCTTACAGTTCCGACATTTTGAATCTGCGCGAGCAGGTGTTGAGCTTGGAAGAAACGCATATTTTTTCGCCGGCGTTAATTAACACGGCCCGCTTCGGTTATTCGCGCGCCGGGTATTTCTTCACAGGCGAACCCACGCCAGTCACTCCCGCGGCAGACGTTCCGGGGTTCCTACTGGGCCATCCGGTGGGCGCGGTGGTAGTGGGCGGAAGCGCGGCTTCCAATCCGCAGGCGCAGGTCGGATTGGCAGGAAGCAACAATGGGAGCGATTTGCGAGTGGCGCGAAATCTATTTACGTATGAGGATCGAGTGACGCTGACGCGCGGACGGCAGCAGTTCAGCTTTGGCGCCTGGTTTCAGCAGTTCCAGTCGAATGAAACGCTGGCGCTGAGCCAATTCGGACAAGCTACCTTTGCGAGCTTGACGACGTTCCTGGCCGGGACGACTTCGAGTTTTCTGTACGATCCAGCGCCGACCGAGATGAATTGGAGGTCGTTGTTTACGGCGGTGTACGCTGAGGACGTGATTCGCGTAACTCCGAAATTGACGGTTTCGCTCGGATTCCGTGGCGAATCGTCAACCGGCTGGAATGAGGCGCACGGCCGCGCCGCGAATTACACGTTCACGGACGGAGTGATTTCAACGGACCCGCGTGTGGCAGGTTCCATCTTCACCAACAACAATGCCAAGTTCCTGCCGCAACCGCGCATCGGCGTGGCCTGGAGCCCGTTCGGCCAGAAGACCGTGATCCGCGCCGGTTTTGGCATGTACAACGATTTGCAGGATGCGCTCGGCTACCGCACGGACCAGAACGCTCCCTTCAACCCAACTTACAGCATCGCGGCGCTGCCGGTATCGAGTCTTCCGCTCGACCCGGCCGCTCCAGTTCCGGGAAATGCGAAGCTGGTGCCAGGCGGCGTGCAGCCGAATATGGATACGCCGACGCTGATTTCATACACGCTGCGAGTGCAACAACAGCTTTCACCGAACACGGCGATAATCGTAGGCTATGTGGGTTCGCACGGCTATCACGAAATGATCGGCTTGGATGCGAACGAGCCGATTCCCACAATTTGTCCTGCTGCGCCGTGCCCGGCGGTCTATCCCACAGACCCGCCGGCGACGGCGGCGAACGGATTTCCGGCAGGGTCTCCGCTGGCGGGAGCGCCAGTACCTGCGGGGAGCTATTACATTCTGGCGGGAACACCGAAGGCCAACCCGAGTGCTACTTTGGCGAACACGTGGACGTGGTTCGCACTGGGAACGAGTTCGTACAACGCGTTGCAAGTAGATGTGAACCGCCGCTTCAGCCACGGATTTTCGGTGCGTGGCGTTTACACCTGGTCGAAGGCTCTGGATGATGGCGACTCGTTAAATCAGACTACCGCCAATAATGCGCCGGGTCTGGTCTCCAATCCCTTCGACTTGCGCGCGGATTGGGGGCCTGCCACGTACGACGTCAGAAATCTGGGACTGATCAACGCGATCTACGATCTGCCGATTGGCCAAGGGAAAGCATACCTGTCAGACGCGAGGGGCGCGACTGCCAAGCTGGTGAGCGGTTGGGCCTTGACCAGCATCATCACATTGCAATCCGGGTTCCCGTTCACCCCGCAGCTGAGCTATAACCCGTCGAATAACGGCGACACGCGAAATCCGGTGCGACCGTTCCTGAACCCGGATTTCACCGGTCCGGTGATTCTCGGCAAACCTGCGCAGTGGTTCAATCCTAATGCATTCCTGCCGCCTCCAACCACCATCGGATTTTACGGAAATATGGGCAGAGACGAATACACCGGCCCGGGGCTTGCAACTTGGGATTTTTCCGTTATGAAAAACACATCCATTACCGAGCGCTTGAACCTGCAATTTCGTGCGGAAATGTTCAACCTGCTGAACCGCGCCAACTTCAACACTCCAAATCTCATCGTTTTCACACCCGCCGGTGTTTCGGGCACGGCAGGGGCCATCAACAGCACTTCAACCACCGCCCGGCAGATCCAGTTCGCCTTGAAGCTGCTTTGGTAATGCAGTGCTCGCCAATTCGCGCGCGTAACTTCGGGCTTTGAATGTGGCGCGCCACGAAAATCCGACTGGAGTGTCAACGCAGCCTAGAAATGCCACGACGCGCGCCGTCGGCGGTGTGCTGCTCTTCGCGGGCGTACGAACTTAGAGAGCAGCACGCCGCACGACCCTATTGCAGCAAGCCGACCTGATAATGCAGCGCCGATAATTGCGCAGCGTAGTCGTACTTCGCGCTTGCTTGCGATATCTGCGCCTGCGTCGCGTTCAATTGCGCTTGGCTCAGTTCGATGATGGAGCTTAGGCCCAATTTGTAGCGCTGCTGGGCGAGATCGAGGGCCTGATTCGCTTCGTCGAGCAATTGTTGCGTGAGCGCGAGGCGCTGGTATCCGGAATTGGCGTTGAGCCATGCCTTGCGCACTTCGCGCACCACGGTGTTTTGCAAATCGCGGAGATATTGCTGGCGCGCTCCGGCTTCGGCCTGCGCTTCGGCGTGCAGCGCATTGAACTGGCGGCCGTTGAAAATGGGAATGTTCAGGTTGAATCCAGCCGCGGCGTAACGCGACCCAAGTTCGTCTACACGGAAAGGCGTGAGTCCTGCGGTGCCGACCGCGCTGAGGGTGGGAAGCCACAAATCGCGTTCGGCGGTGGCGTAGTTTTGCGCGGAACTTACGTCGAGCTGCTGGCTGATAATTTCAGGGCGGTTGCGCATGGCTTCAGCGATCAACACAGAAAGGTCGCTGGGCGGCGTCGGCGGCGCGGGCTGATCGGCGAGCTGAAATGTCTTCTGGTCAGCGAAACCCAGTGCTGCGGAGAGTTCCGCGTAGGATGCCTGCAAATCATTCTGCGCTTGCACCAGCAGAAGCTGCGCTTGCGCCAGATCCACGTTTGCGAAGCTGACGTCCAGGCCGGACTTGAGTTTGTTTTTCTGCAGCTCGGTGACTTGGTCGGAAACGAGGCGGCGGTCTTTCACCGTCTCCTGCGCCACTTGCAGCACCGCTTGCGCTTTCAGGGAGTTGTAGTACGCAGCGTCCACTTGCAACAGCACATCGGCGCGCGAGGTAGTGACGTTTTCTTCCTGGGCCTTCGCGTGCAAATTCGAGCTTTTCACCAGTTCGTGCGTGCGGCCGAAATCGGTGACCAGCTGCTGCACGGTGACGCCTTCCGCAAAACGACTGTAGATGATCGAATTATTCAGCGCGCCGGCGGTGACCCGGCTGTCATTTTCCGCTTTCACGCCGGTGGCGCTGCCGTAGGCGTGGGGATAGTAGGCAGAGCGAGCTTCGGTGACCTGCGCTTTTGCCGCGGACGCCAGATAGGTGGCGGCTTGCACCTGCGGATGATTTTGAATCGCAATTTTCTCTGCTTCTTGCAGGGTGAGGTTCTGCGTTGCGGCGCTAGAGGCGGTGGGCGCTGATTGCGCAGGAATCTGCACGCCCACGGCGGAGTGCAGTTGCGCCGAAGCGGGCGAGGCAGCGCAGGCCGCTGCAGCGAACAGAATCAGAATGTAGCGAAGGATTTCGGCGACGCATTAGTGAGCCTCCTCGGCAATCAGCGAAGCGGAAGCTTCGGCGCGGCGGCGGTACATCAGCAAATACGCCGCGGGAACAACGAAAATCGTGAGCACGATGGAAGTGAGCAACCCGCCGATAATTACGCGCGCCAGCGGGGCGTAGGCTTCGCTGCCGGTTTCCAGTTTGAAAGCCATGGGCAGCAGGCCGACGACCGTGGCGAGCGACGTCATCAAAATCGGTCGCAGGCGAATGCGGCAAGCGTGCACCACCGCTTCGCGCAGGCCGTGGCCTTCGCTGCGCAGCACGTTCGCGAAATCCACGATCAAAATGCTGTTGGAGACGACCATGCCTTGCAGCATCACCACGCCCATGAGCGACTGGATGTTCAGCGTGGTGCCGGTGAGCGCGAGGGTGAGCACCACGCCGATCAGGCCGGTGGGAACGGCGAGAACGATCAGAAACGGATCCAGGAAGGAAGAAAACTGCGCGACGAGGATCAGGTAAACGAGCAGCACCGCGAGAAAAAGTCCAAGGCCGAAACTTTTGAACGAGGATTGCATCGTCAGCACCAGGCCGCGCATGTCCACGCGCGTGTTGGGAGGAAGTTGCGTGTGGTCAATGATCCGCGAAATTTCGCGTTGAGGGCCTCCGATGTCTTCGCCCGTGGGGGCGACGTATACATCAATCGTGCGCTGCAGTTGGTAGTGGTCCACCTCGGTGGGAGTTTGAATCGGGACGACGTCCGCCACTTGATTCAGGTACGTGGGCATCTTCAATTTCGGCGAATGCAGCGGCATGGCTTTCAGATCTTCGATCGATTTCACCTGGTTTTCCGGATACTGCACAGTGACGAAATAATTGTTGCCGTTTTTCGGGATCAACCCAGTAACTGGGGGCGATCATCACGTCGGAAGTGAGCGCGGTGATGAGGTTATCGATCACTTCTTTGGGGCTGAGGCCCAGCTCAGCGGCGCGATCGCGATTTACGTTCACTTCGAGCGCGGGATAATCCATGTCCTGCGGGATGTACACATCGGAGACGCCGCGCGCGGCCCGGATCTGGCGAGCCAAATCCTGCGCGATGCGGTCGTCCGTTTTCAGATCCATGCCGCTCACTTGCACGTCAATCGGCGCGGGCATGCCCTGATTCAGAACCGCGTCCACCAAGCCGCCGGATTGAAAATAGGTGCGCAATTGCGGCAATTGGACGGCGATGCGACGCCGCACTTCATTCATATAAACGAAACTGCTTTCGTGATGATCTTCCTTCAGGCCAACCTGCACGAAGGCGGTGTGCATGCCGGAGTTAGGCGTGAATAAGGCAGATAAATCGGCCATCACACCGATGTTCGATACCACCGTATTCAAATCTTCCGGCTTCACGACCTGGCGGACAATTTCTTCTACTTGCTTCACGTAATCGTTGGTGACTTCGATGCGCGTGCCGGTGGGGGCCTTTACGTTGATCACAAACTGGCCAGCATCGGAGCGCGGGAAAAACGAGACGCCGATGAAGGGTATCAGCGTGAAGCTCAGCAGGAAGACGACTGCGAAAATGAAAAGTGCCTCGCGCGGGCGTTGCAGAGTTTTTCGCACGTATTTCTCATAGACGCTGAGCATCTTTTCGAATTTGGCGTTGAAGCCGGCATGAAACCGGGCACCCCAGGATTTGTCGACGTCCGCACCTTCGACGCCGTGTTCAAGGGCGGGTTTGAGGAAATACGCGCAGAAGAGCGGAACCACCGTGACCGCGTCGAAGTACGAGGCGCAGAGCGCGAGAACAACCGCGAGCGCCAGCGCGGAAAATAAATACTTGCTGACACCGAAGAGTAGCGTCACCGGAAAGAAAACGACGACTGCGACCAGCATGATGGCCAGCACCGCCAGCGCCACCTCGTTCGCGCCTTTCACCGCTGCCACTTTGGGATCCTCGCCCAGCTCAATGTGCCGGTATATATTTTCGATCACCACAACCGAGTCATCAATCAAGCGCGAAAATGCGAGCGCGAGACCGCTGAGCACCATGCTGTTGATGGTCTTGTCGGCGGAATGCAGAATAAAAAACGTGATCATCACCGAGAGCGGAATGGAAAGAAAAACCGCGGCGGTGGCTCGCATGCTTCCCAGAAACAGCAGAATCATCACGGCGGTGAGAAATAATCCGATGCCGCCCTCACGCAATACGGTGGAAATCGCCTGCTTCACGAAGAGCGACTGGTCGAAAACGACGTGCGCGTGCAGCTGCGCTGGAATATCGCGCAACATGGGGATGGCTTTTTTGATGCCATTGACGACGACGATCGTGTTGGTATCGCCGCCTTGTTTGAGAATCGGCGCGTAAACGGATTTTTGGCCGTTGACGCGCACGATGTTGTACTGCAGGTAGGAACCGTCCACGGCCTTTCCCACGTCGGACAGAAACACGGACTTCTCGCCTTCGGTCTTTAGCGGAATTTGATTCAGAGCTTCAGCGTTGGGCACCTGCGCGTTGGTATAGATGTTGTAATCCAAGGCGCCCAAGCGCACATCGCCCGCCGGAAGAATTAGGTTGGATTCGTTCATGGCGCGCACCACGTCCATGGGGCTCAGTTCGTGCGCCTGCAATTTCAACGGGTCCACATACACCATCAGCTGGCGATACTTTCCACCGTAGGGCGGCGGGACGGTGGCGCCAGGAACTCCGGCAATCTGGTTGCGGATCTGGTACTGCAGATAATCGTGCAGCTGCGTTTCGTTGAGGCCCTGACCATCCACTGTTAGCAGGCAAACGGGAAGGCTGGAGGCGTCCACTTTCATTACGACGGGCGGCAGAGTGCCTTCGGGCAAGCGCCGCAGATCGGCCATGGCGAGATTGGAAATGTTGGTCACGTCGGCGTTGGCGTCGGTTCCCGGCTGGAAATAAATTTTGATCAGGCTCACACCAGCCATGGAGCGCGATTCCATGTGGTCAATTCCGCTGCCCAGCGTGAAAAACCGCTCGAATGTGTCGGTGATGTCCGCTTCGATCTGTTCGGGCGGCATGCCGTTGTAAAAAGTAGCCACGAGCACGACCGGAATATTGATCGGCGGAAACATGTCCACCGGCATTTGCGCCAGGCTGGTGATACCCAACACGCAAATAAAAAGACAAACCACGATGATGAAATACGGGTGGCGGATGGCAAATGTCGGCATGGTCGGGTTACTCCATTCCTGGGGCGGTGACGAGTTGCGGCAAGACTTGCTGGCCTTCCCGGAACTGATTCTGCTCGCCGAAAATGACGGTGTCGTTCTCGTTGACGCCGGAGAGCACTTCGGTGTCTGAGGCGGACTGCAGTCCCAGCTTCACTTCGCGCCTTTCGAGATGGTTCGAGGAGTTCACCACCAGCACGATGCCCTGGCCGGTTCCGGTGGATTGCACGGCTTGCATGGGAATGGTGAGAACGTTAGTAACTGTGTGCAGCGGGATTTTCACCGACGCGTACATTCCGGGCACCAACTCGTAATTCGCGTTGGGAACGGTGACTTCGGTGTGCATGGTGCGCGTGGCGGGATCGATCTGATCGGAGAAGCGCACGATTTTTCCGGCGAAAGTTTTGTGCAACGCCGAGACGTTTATTTCCAGCAACTCGTCGTCGCTGATGTCCGGTACCGCCCGTTCCGGCACGGGGATAACCAGGCGCAGCAAATTATTTTGCGAGAGATGGCAGAGCGCAGAATCGCCTTTCGTCGCGGAAGTTCCCGCGGGAAGCAGCGCGCCGGTGTAGGCGTAAATTTGCGTGACGACGCCATCGAACGGCGCCGTCATGCGCGCGTACGCGAACAGGGCCTTATCTTTGTCGAGCGCGGCTTTGGCCGCCAGCAGAGCTTGTTCCGCGGCGGCCAAGGCATCTTTCGACGACGAGACGCCGGCGCTGGCTTCGAGGTCTTTGCCTTGGGCCACGTCTATTTCCTGCTGAGCAACCAACTCCGGCCGCGATTTCTGCACGTCCGCCAGCCGCGTATAGGTAATGTGCGCAACAGAGTAGGCCGATTCCGCGCGGCTTTGTTCCTCGTGCGCGCGCGAGACTTCCTGATCGGCGCGACGAACGGATGCTTCGTCCTGCAACAGCTGCTGTTGCAGTTCGGGAATTTCCAGCACGGCGAGGAGTTGCCCCTGTTTCACGTGCGTGCCCCAGTCCACGTAAAGTCTCTGGATATAGCCGGAGACTTTCGCGTACACGTCAATTTCCTGGTAGGGCAGAAATTCCGAGGCGATTTCCAGAGTGCTGGAAAGATTCTTGCGCTGCACTTTCACCACGGCGGCGCGCGGCACGTCGGAGGCATCGGCCCTGTGCGCGTCACCGCAGCCGCCGGCGAACGCGGACAGAATGATCACCGTGAATATCCAGCGATGGGTGGCAGGTGTATGAATCACGATTCCAGCTCCTTAGCTTTCTGTATGAACTCGGCGATCGAAAAATCTTTGGAACGGCACAAACGAATCAATTCTTTTCTGGACTTCATGATCTCGCGGGCTTTTTCGGGGACCCGCGCGGCGATCTCACGCGGAATGGTTTGCACGCCGTGGATGTCTGCCTGGATCAAATCGCCGGGATGCACGGTGAGGCCGGCAATCTCCACAGTGCCGCCAAAATCAAATACGTGCGCGTAGGCGTGCGACACCGAAACACTTCCGGCAAACAGTTGCAGGCCTCTTTGGCGCACTTCGGGGAGATCGCGGACGGCGCCGTTGGTTACCACCGCGACGCAGCCCAGAGCCAGCAGGATATTGGCGTGCACTTCTCCGACGAAGGCGCCCAGACCGGGCGTCGAATCCACGTCTTCGATCACCACAATTCGCGGTGCCGGAATTTTCAGCAGGGAACTCCACCAATCGCCGCGGTCATAGTAACTGTGCCCTTCCATGGGCGGCTCGGAACCGCGTAAACGAGCCGTCGCGGCGTAACCCACCGCGGCTGGCTGCTCTGGAAACATGCAATGCAGGCTTGAATCGGAGAAACCTCTGTTGCGCAGGCGCACGCCAAATGCTTCGATGGCGCTGGCGACGACACAAGTGCTTAGCGCTCGGAACTCCTCCAAATATGGAGGCATCAGCGGTTCTGCGTTCATGAGTACTCCTGTTCCGGATCATGTCCGTGGACCAATTGAAAAAGGGCCGGAGCGAGCGAATTACTTGAAAAGTTTAGTTTTTAGCGCGAGCGAGCGAACTAGGAAAGAGAGAGCGGGGGAGAGCGATGCTGCAGCGAAACCGTGACGCCTACCGACGGCAGCGCCGGAATTTCTTCCTCCAGCACCCTTGCAATTCGCATTTCAGGTTGTGGTGGTATGAATCGAGCGATAGGGCGCAGCGGAGTCTGGTCCATTGCCACCGGCAAATGGCTGACCTTCATTTTGCTGGAAATATTGATGTAGTGCGCCGGGTTGGAGCGGGAGAAATACTGGCTATTCTTCGCCAGAGTGGAAAAGCCCGCGATGGCCAGCAGCAACATCACCACGCCAACCTTCACGTAGACGCATCGTGCCTGCGCCCCGTGGCCGGTCTGATTCGCGGATTGTTGCGCCATAGTCATGATCGCTACCCAGGGTCTGCAGTTCTATTGTGGGTAACTCCGGCGCAGAAAGCAAGAACGCACGCAATTGGATAGCGTAAGAATACTTCCAGGGCTCGCACGCCGTCAGAAGCGATAGTTGAATTCCGTAAAGCCCAGCGCTCCGTTGGCGTCTGCGGGATAGATTGCTTTGATCACGTCGCCGCCTTGTGCCCAACCGAAGTAAAGTCCTAGCGAAATTCCGTGCTTCCAGCTGTAGTCGGCGCTGATGTCGTACAGGTTGGCGAGCTTCGTCCCGCCATTGGAAGGTCGGCCACTGAAGCCGAACGTCCACGGCTGATACGCGCCACCGCCGGTATACCAAAGGTCCGCGGAGTTCGATAGCCAGAGCCCATGAACGTCGCTACGGATGGTGAATGCCTTCGAGGGGCGCAAAATCACTTCGCCGAATACGTCGCGATTGTTCATGGAATTGAAGAATGGAAACCGGGCGTACACGCGCGGAGTGGGCAAGACCGCAAAAAATGTGCCGTGCGTTCCGTCGGCGGGGTTGCCATCGCCGCTCGAATCGTAGAACCCCGTGCGGAACCAGGGACGCACGCGTTCCAGACCCTTGGGTTGAAAACCCGCTTCGATCGCGCCCGCACCCGATCGTTGTGTGAGCTCTCCCCATTGTCCACTCTGTAAAGCGCCCCATCCCAGCAGATCAATGGTGCCCGCGCTCGTGTTAGTCGCCATGATGTAGTGTCCGCCGTAAGTGCCAATGGCGATGGCATCGTGATCGGCGGCACGCACCGGTGCGGGCCGGTTATCGGTTTTGAGTATGTTGCGATCGTCGTAGTAAAATATTCCAAAAGCTCGCCACTCCGCGTGGCTCGATCCGAATTCGAGCTGTTTGGTCACAGACACGTAAGTGACCGGCGTGTCCACCCAGCCCCAACCATCAACCTGGAAAACGCCGCGCGTCGGAATCGTGCTGACGGCCGTGAAATTCCACGACCCATTCGAATACGCATAGTGCAGGCCGTCGAAGCTGCGCATCACATCGGAATAGCCGAACGTGCCGATCAGACGTTGGCCGATGCGGTCATTCTTCAGCGTGGCCAGCGTCGGGTCCTTGGGTTTTACCTCGCTGCCGTCGGTGAATTCGAAGCGGCCGGCTTGCAAACTGGAATGGTCCCATTTGTAGCGAAAGTACGCTTGCTTGGGGAAAATGAACGCCGTAAATCGAGTGTTGTCGTTGGCAGCGTAATAGTTTCCTCCCAGCCCGAGCTGCCCCTGTGGCGCCGGCACCACCGCTCCATTCGGCAGGCCCAACAGAACCGGCACGGCCATCTCGATTTTCCAATCGAATTTTTGCTTTTCCTGGGAGAACGCGAAGCGCATCAGCGTGCCGGAGAAGGCGTAGAGGTTCTGTCCAGTGACCGGCTCAAACCAGTCCCAAGCCTCGACGCGCTCGCGGATGCTTCCCGAAAACGTCACGTTTCCGATTTGGATCGGCTCCGCCTGGGGCTCTTGCGCCTCGACTGCACCCCCGAGCGCCAACAACAACAAACAAACCAAAAGTTGTTTCAAGAGATCTCCTCGTCATCTTCTCGGCGTTTTCAGTTTCATATGCCGCAGCCGGACTGCAGCGCGGTATGCGCGGGCAAAAAACTGCGCCCATTCTAGTGGTCAACAAAACGCGCGCAATAATTGAAAAGTACTAGCGTAGGCGGCCCCCTTCGGGCCGTAATTTCCCTCGCCGGCCCCGTGGGACCGCACGAGTGATTAGGCATTGGGCTTTGCAGGGACCAGGATTTCTTTGGCTGTGGTGCCGAGCCGAGGGACGAGTCCGCGGAATAACAGTGTTCCGGCGATTGCTCCGGCGAATTGCGCCGCGACGAACAGCGGCACGTCGGCGGGGCGAATCCCCGCAAATGTATCGGAGAGCGAGCGGGCGATCGTGACCGCTGGGTTTGCAAAAGATGTAGAGGATGTGAACCAGTAGGCGGCGGTGATGTAGGCGGCGACGGCGAATGGGACGGCGCCGGAGCGCTGGCGCGAGCAGCCCCAGATGACGCAGAGCAAGCCGAAGGTCGCGACAAATTCGCTGAATACCTGAGCCGAACCCGAGCGCGCATGATGGGACAGCGCGATTGCGGGCAGGCTGAACATCAGGTGCGCGACGATTGCGCCGCAGATCGCTCCGGCGCACTGGCCGAGCACGTAGCACGCGGCCACGGTCCACGATACGCCCCGCTCGACGGCATCCACGATGGTGACGGCGGGATTCAAGTGCGCGCCTGAAATTGGTCCGAAGGTGAGAATGAGAGCCGCGAGCGCCGCGCCGGTGGCGATGGTGTTGGCGAGAAGCGCGATCGCGACGTTGCCACCCGCCAGACGCTCGCCCATGATTCCCGAGCCGACGACGGCGGCTACTAGAAATCCAGTACCGACAAACTCCGAAACGATTCTGCGCGGCAGGGTGTGCGTCATTGGTGCCCGATGCGATCGATTTCTTTTTTGATCGTGAGCGAGTCGAGGCTGGCGAGGGGCAAGCTGACGAAGAGATTAATTCTGCGGCCCAGTGTGACAAACGCGTCTCTAAACGCGCGGTCGATCTCTTGCGGCGTGCCGGTGACCGCGGCTGGGTCGGGAACTCCCCAGTGTGCCGTCATGGGTTGGCCGGGCCAGATGGGGCAAACTTCTTTCGCGGCATTATCGCAGACCGTGAAAACGAAATTTATTTCCGGGGCATCAGGCTTGGAAAATTCCTCCCAGCTTTTGCTGCGCGCATCTGCGGTGGGAAGATTAGCGGCATGAAGCTGCTTGAGAGCTTCGGGGCATACGGTGCCGGAAGGCATGCTTCCTGCGCTGTAGGCGGTGAAATGTGGATTACGCTTACCGTTGAGGATAGCTTCGGCCATGATGGAACGCGCGGAATTACCGGTGCAGAGAAACAGCACGTTGAAGTGTTGGGACATGAGGATCTCCGCGTTCTAGCTGCAACAGGCAGGGCCGCGGCAGGATTTGTTTCCGGAGGCTGGTTTTGTGGCGCGGATGAATGCGCTGAAGAATTTGCCATCTACTTGCGGCGCGATCGCATCCACGTCGAATCCCTGACCGGAGAGGAACGCGCGAGCGTCTTCGACGCGATAAATGCGCGTTGGCTCGACTGCGGCTTCTGCAAATCCGGCGTCCTTGAGCTTGCGGCGATAATCGTTTTCTTCGAGAGCGCCCGCGATGCACCCCACCCAGAGAAGGACGCTCTTGCGAATTTCAGGAAGCATTTCCCCCCGTGTCACGACGTCCGAGACCGCGAAGCGGCCGCCTGGTTTGAGCACACGAAAAGCTTCACGAAGGACAGCGTTTTTGTCGGACGAAAGATTAATCACACAATTCGAGATCACAACATCGACCGAGTTATCGGGCAGCGGGATGTGCTCGATTTCGCCTTTCAGAAATTCCACGTTATCGACGCCGGCGTTTTTCTTGTTTTCGTTGGCTAGGGCGAGCATTTCGTCGGTCATGTCGAGGCCGTAGGCTTTACCGGTGGGCCCGACGCGGCGCGCGGAAAGCAGCACATCAATGCCGCCGCCTGAGCCGAGGTCGAGAACGGTTTCACCTGCGTTCAGTTTCGCGAGCGCGGTGGGATTGCCACAGCCAAGCGAAGCGCGCATCGCTGCGGCGGGAATCTGGCCATACTGTGCGGCGTCGTACAGGTTCGAAGTTATTGGATCGGCGCCGCAGCTGGTCGCTGGCGCTGCTCCGCAGCACGAGCTGCCGCCCGTGGTGACGCGGAGCGCGGCGCTGCCGTATTTTTCCTTCACGGCATCCCGGATGTTTGGCTCGTTCATCATGACCCCTATTTACAAATTGGAATTACGTCGCGCGGCGCGACGGCTTTATTTCGCGTGCAGCATTCAGCGTAGAGAAATTGCAGGACTTCTTGCAGCGCTTCGGTGTTTGCGGAGTAGCGGAGAAACGTGCTCTCGCGGCTGACCAGCACGAGCCCTTCGTTTCGGAGTTTGTCGAGGTGGTGGGAGAGCGTGGAATTTGGAATATCCAGCTCGGACTGGATTTCGCCGACGACCATGCCTTCGGGATGCGCCGATAGTAGGAGCTGCATGATGCGGAGGCGCGGCTCGGTGCCCATTGCGGAGAACATGTCGGCAAACTTGGCAACTTGCGCTGCGTTCTTTTTTTGTGACGTCGGCATATTTCGATATTTGCAGAAATAAGGGGCCACGTCAACAGCTAAAGACGGCGAGAGTCCTGGTTCATGCTGCGAGTTCAAAGGGTCGGCGCAACACTTGCACGATAACGTGACACACCGCTGGTGAACCGTGCAGTGAACCTAACGAAAATCGTGGCAGGCGCGACGCTCCCGGCGTGCAGCGCCGATTAAATATCCGCACCACCGCTCTCACATCTTGAAATTGACTTTGAGCTTGTACCGCCCGCTTCGCCCCCCGGCAATGTAGGACGAAGCGGGCGTATTCGCGACTTTACGGAATAAAGTAGCGCAGCCCGACATAGACCAGCACTACATGGGCGTTCTTCGGCGCTCCACTCGGCACCGACCACGGACTGCGCTCCACATACGAATATTGATTGATGAGCTGCAGCTTCCCGTAGTTCGGGTTGGACCACAGCGTCGGGATGAACCCAATCGTCCCCTCCTGATACGCGCGATTGTTCGTGTTCGCCGACCCGGGAAATCCAAATCCGACGCAAGTGAATCCGGAAACGCCGTCGCACGTTGGCGCCGGCGTCGCCGTGGACGCCAGCAATCCATAATTCCGCTGGAAGTACGCACCGCTGTAATAACCGTCCACCATGAAGTTTGGCTTCAGCTGCCATTCAACTCCGGCCACTCCGGATCCGGCATGCACTCCCGATAGCGTCCCGTCTGGCTTCACGATCACATCCGGTCCCAACCCGCCGATGTAGCGCCCCACGCCGTCGCCGTAGAACGAATCGGCGATCAAGTGGAATCCATTGAATAGCTCCACATTCGCATTCAGCGAAACTCCGCCACCGCTGATCGTGTCAGTGGTGCTGGGCGTGCTCAAGTTCTCGTAAACTTTGAAGCTCCGCACCAAACCGGAGGCTTCCAGGTGAAACGCTCGTTGGCGAATTTTCCAGTCGAACGCCGTCTTCACCACAAAATCCGGATGCAGGTTTGGCGTCAGCGCATTCGAGGTGGCGCTAGTAGCGCTGGTGCTTCCGCTGCCGTTGTCGAACTGCCCGGGGAAAATGCCAGTTGTGCCGCCCGGAAAAACGACCGAGCTGGGAACGTACTGCTGCGGATTTTCCAGCGAAGCGCCCACAGTCCACCAGTCCGTCGCGTGATAGATTACGCGGAAGCCAGCCTGCCTCGCGAACACTAATCCGGCAACGTAATTCGTATCCAGGCGCAGTGTGCTGAAGACATCAATCGGCGCAGCCGAAAGCCCGTAGCGGTTGGGCGTCAGCAGCGACCACGTCTGGCCGCCCACGAACTCCCACTTGTGGTGCGTTACGTCGGCATAAAACAAGCGCAGTCGGAAAGTGTCGCTGTTGGTGCTCTGCTCTGCGTTGGGCGGCAGATAACCGTTGAAGTCCGATTCGACGTAGCCGGTTACCGAAGTCGAGTCGCTGATTTTCGCATCCACTTTCAGCGAAAGCCGCGATGCCTGCGACGTGACACGAAATTCCGTCAGCTGCGACTGCGGCACGGTGTTGTTGAACGGAATGCTGCTAAAGTTTGTGCCCAGCCCCGTTCCAGTATTCGTGCTGCGGAAAACTCCGGTAACGTCCGCAAATCCGCCGGGCGTGAAGTCCGCCGCTCCGATCTTGAAGGAAAGTGGATGTTCCACTTGAGTTATGCTCACCTGTTGTTTATCGGCCGCCTGCGCGTCCGGCGGGCGAATCAAATGCGCATCCGGCGGTCCTGCCGCTGCGGAAGTCGCTGTAGCGGAGCTCGCCGCGGAATTCTCCTTCGCATTGCCGGGTGCCACGTTCAGTGCAGATTCGAGTTTCGCGATGCGGTCCAACTCTTCGTGAAGCGCTGTTCGCTCCGACTCCAGCTCTTGCGTATGCTCGATCAACCTTTGCGCCTGCGCCTGCACCGTGTCTTTCAGTTGTTGAAGTTCATTCACCAACTCGGCGTTGCCACCTGACGCTCTTGAAGCTCCGCTCGCATCAGCCCCAGCTGTTTTCGATCCATCCTTGGTGGAATCCGCCGCGCGGGTGGGCATACCCGCGATGGTTTTATCGTCGCCATCTCCGGAAAATGTGCGACCTGCTGCGCGGGCCCAGGCTGGTCTTGTAAGTGTTAGAAAGTTCACGAATGCAAAGAACGCAACGGCAATGATCTTCGTTTTCAGTCCTC
Source organism: uncultured Acidobacteriota bacterium (assembly GCA_963790855.1). Lineage (GTDB taxonomy): Bacteria > Acidobacteriota > Terriglobia > Acidiferrales > UBA7541 > Palsa-295. Next base: position 415,964 of record CAWBPZ010000006.1, on the reverse strand, counting down.
TGGGTTTCGGCATGGAAGCCTCCTGAGATTTTGGCTTCGCGCCTCCAGTAGACTGGTCGGCCGATCGCGATTCGCTCTCCTCCGCCCCGCGTCGGGGTAGGGCGCATCAATTCTTTTCCTGTTACGTTCCGTTCTTGCGGATTCGCTCCGTCTTGTTCAACTCCACGATCCGCCCATCATGCACGGTCAGAACTACCGATCCGTAGCGAATCGTCCGCAGCGCCAGCGCGACTTCGTGCAACAACTCCGCCTCGCCTGAAGTTAAATCCTTCTGCCAGTCCGTAATGCTTGTCACGCTCATCCCCTTACCTCCCGGCGTCCCCAGGCTCTCGCCTGGCGCGCGAGCATCGAAACCGATTTCAAAGCGCCGAAGCAAAAAAAAACCCACCTGCCATTACAACCCTGGCGGTGGGATTCAGCCCTGCTGAATTAAGGCCGGATACTTAGCTCTTCGGCCTCCCTGCGCCAGAAAACACACCTCTCCGTCCCATACAACAGTAGGAACAACACGTGTTTTCTGGAAATGCCCGATTCACGCAAAAAACATACCGGAAATCCAATTCGATTGCAACACGCCAAATTCACCTCTGCCACGTGTTTCCAACCGCATTTCAGACGACAAGGCCGTCAAAATGGCGAGAGCGACATTCCGCGTTGTGGAAACTTCTCGCGTTGCTCCGGCGGGAAGGCCGGGCGGCAATCGCTGCCTGGCCCCCTGCCGAAGAGCGCGTCGAATACGACTATGAGCTTTGGCGCACGTCAGCTGGTGAACTCTTGTTTACGCGGAGCAGAATGCCGCTTCCCGCACGAATCTTCAGGTTGGGGTTTGTTGATGTCAGAGTGATTTCGCCTTCAGGTGATGTGCGACCAGCATGTTCGATGGCAATATTGGAATAGCCGTAAACGCCGCAAGCATCAGTCGAGAATAGCCACAGCGATTGCTCGCGTGCGTTGCCGGCGACTTCGCCGCGGCACTTTCCGTTGTCTGCAACCTGACCGACCGCCCCGCCACCCCATACCCAGTGCCCCACAACCTGCTCGCCGCGCGTCAATGGCCCGCTTCCATAGAGGGCCTCGCCGCCCACTTGCACGGTGTTCCACCAGACGGATGGCGTTCCGCGGTCAGGTCCAGTGCTCGGTAACGAAGCACTATCTATTTCCAAAGTTGAAGCGAGAGCACGAAGATTGGTGGCGACGGCAAGCGAGTTGGATTTGGAATATTCGACCTTGTCAAAAGTGAATGCAATCCGAGACGGGTTGCCCGGCGTTACGCTGACGATATGGCCCGAGACTTTCGTGCCTCGTCGCAGCACGACGCCATTCTCGAGCGGAACCTCCTGTGCGATTCGTGCAGAAATGGGTTGGCCGGGTACGGCCTTGTCCAGTGAAATGGTTGAACTGAGTTGAACGGGCAAAATTGTGCCGTTCAGCATGTTGGTTGCGTATGACTTTTCGTGGTTTTGTGCGTGAACTAGGGTGACGGCTGCGAGGAAAACAGCTAAAAGCAATACGATCCTCTTCATATATTCCCCCTCTAAGCGTTTCTCAGGAACGTGAGCTCGCTTTTCCATCTGACGGCCATCCGTCAACGACGGAGGCGCGAGGGAGTGTTCCAGTGCATTTAGATGCACATTTCTAAAAGGTGGTTACCGTCATCGTACCAGCGCAAAAGTACATCGACGAGATCGAGAATCCTTCCACACGTGAGGTAGAGAAAATGTTCGATGACAGCGGATTATTTGGCCGGCGTTCTGAAAGACGAGCGCGACGACGCTGAATCGGAGACGCTGTATCGGGAAACGCTCGACGTGCAACGTCGTGTTCTCGGACCGGAAAGCTCGGAGACCGCTGACACCGCTTACAACCTTGCTTGCCTCATGGCCGTGCGGGGCAGACGTGAGGAGGCGATTTCTTTCCTGCGCGAAGCCGTGGATCACGGGCTATCCCCATCTGCCGACCTGGACATCGAGAAAGATGCGGAACTTAGATCGCTGCACGGGGACCCGCGCTTCAGCGCACTAGTCGCGCACGCCAAAGAGCGCGCCGTTGCATCCCCCACGCATCAATCGAGCTAACACCTTCTAGCGGCCCATCAGTTGCGCGCGCTTACGCTTTTCTCCGGCGCTGCCACTTTCCCGCCTGCGGATGCCGATGCTACAATCTGTTGGTTGCATCCAGGCGCATCGTTATCTCTAGGCGCGCAGCCGGCTTCATCGCGTATCAATGGCGGTATGGTGCAGGGGTCAGCACGTCAGGTTCTCAACCTGAAAACCCGGGTTCGATTCCCGGTACCGCTACCAATCTCTCTCGCTTGATTTCCTCCGCATCTCCGGCCTGGAAAATCACTCATGGCTTTCCAAATCGCACAGCGCCAACTTCCACTCGATAATCCCGAATCCTGTTTCACTATCGCGCCATCTACTATCGTTACCCTCATGCCACCAATCATAAATTTGGAATGTTCGCGCTGCCAGGCCACCGTTTCCGCCGCGACGTCTCAGACCCTCTGCCCAAAATGCAAAGGCTCGCTCTACGTTCGTTACGATCTGACGCCTCTGCGCGGCACCGCCGCGCGCGACGCCATCGCTTGCGAAGCTGCCAATTCTCCCTGGCCCGGTATGTGGCGCTATCGTTCCGTTCTCCCAGAAGCGACGCCGGTAACTCTCGGCGAAGGTTGGACGCCCATGCTCCGCAGCCGCCGCCATGCCAACGCATTCCTGAAAGAAGAAGGCACTAATCCCACCGGCTCCTTCAAAGCGCGTGGCCTCGCTCTCGCCGTCACCATGGCGCGCCACTACGGTCTGCGCGAACTCGCCATCCCGTCAGCAGGCAACGCCGCCGGAGCTCTGGCAGCCTATGCCGCAGCCGCCGGTATCACCGCCCACATTTTCATGCCGCGCGATGTTCCGTTCGCAAACTACGTCGAAGCCATTGCCTACGGCGCGAACGTCACTCTTGTTGACGGTCTCATCTCCGATTGCGGGCGCATCGTCGCCGAACGCAGCAAAACCGAAGGCTGGTTCGACATCTCCACGCTGAAAGAACCGTTCCGCGTCGAAGGAAAAAAGACGATGGGCTATGAGCTCGTCGAACAACTCGGCTGGGAATATCCCGACGCGGTTTTTTATCCCACCGGCGGCGGCGTGGGCCTCATCGGCATGTGGAAAGCATTCGCTGAACTCGAAGAACTCGGCTGGGTCAAGCCAGGCAAACGTCCGCGTATGATCGCCGTGCAATCCTCCGGCTGCGCGCCCGTCGCCAAAGCATTCGACGAAGGCGCCACCGCCAGCGAAATGTGGCCCAACGCCGCCACTTTCGCTTCCGGCCTGCGCGTCCCCAAACCCTACGGCGATTCCATCATGCTCGAAATCTTGCGCGAATCGCACGGCACAGCCTTGGCAATCGCCGACGCGGAAATTCTCGCCTCCCTCCAGGACTGGGCCAAAAACGAAGGTCTCTTCCTCTCCCCCGAAGGAGCCGCGGCCACCGCCGCCTACGACCGCCTCCTCACCTCCGGCTTCCTCAGTCCCAGCGATCGCGTCGTCCTCTTCAACACCGGCTCCGGCCTGAAGTACACCGATGTCATAGCCGAAGCCATGCACCTGCAACACCCCACGATATAAGCGTGACGGGCGCCGCTGACTTGGCTTTCGTAGCGGCCCACTTCAGTGCGCCATTGGCAGCGTGGCAACCATCTCCACCCCGCCAGTTGCGCGCCCCACTCCCCGCGAGTATGCTATTTCCGTCCATTGAAGAAAGAAGCCTCCAGCCCAATGCAACGACCCCGTCCCTGGTTTCTATTTTTCGCCGTACTCGTCTTCTGCGCTTTCCCGATCGGCGCTTTTACAACCGGACCCGCCGCTAACATCCTCCTCACCACGATGCAGCAAGAGTTGCAACGCGCCACCACGTCCTTGGCCAAGACCGACCCCGCGCCTTACTACATGAGCTACGCCGTCACCGACGTTGACGAGACTGCTGTAGCCGCCTCCAACGGCAGCGTCATCTATTCCGCCAGCGTAGACCGCCGCCAGGCAGACGTCATGATGCGCGCAGGCTCCGTCGCGCTCGACAACACTCACGGCCAGAGCCGCGCCTCCGGAATCACTTCCGGTCTGCTCCCGCTGAACGACGATACCAACGCAATCGCCCATGTCCTCTGGCAGCTCACCGACCGTGAGTACGAGCAAGCCTCCGCCGCATTCTTGAAGGTGAAAACCAGCAACGCCGTGCGCTCCGAAGAAGAAGACAAATCTCCGGATTTCTCCAGCGAAGCTCCGCAAGATCATCTGAATCTCGTTCCCTTGCATCCGCCGTCCGACCAGCAAATCTGGGAGGCACGCACCAGAAAAATCTCCGCCGGCTTCTTGAAATATCCTGAAGTCTATTCGTCCTTCGTTTCCTTCAATATCTCCGCCGATCGCTCCTATCTAGCCACCAGCGAAGGCACAGCCCTGATTCGTCCCGGGGCCATCGCTCGCCTGATCATTCAAGCCGAAACGCGCGCCGACGACGGCATGGAATTGATGCGCGTCGAATCCTTTCAAGCCGCAACCGCGAGCCAACTTCCGTCCGACGCCGAGCTCGCCGTAAGAGTGGACAAGATCGCCGCGGACCTGAAAGCCCTGCGCGCCGCGCCTGCCGCCGATCCTTACGCCGGCCCCGCCATGCTCTCCGGCAGAGCCGCCGCTGTCTTCTTCCATGAAGTTCTTGGCCACCGCCTTGAAGGTCATCGCCAGCGCGACGAGAACGAAGGCCAGACCTTCACCAAGAAAGTAAATCAGCTCGTCCTGCCCGCGTTTCTAAGTGTTGCCGACGATCCCACCCTGAAAGAACTCAATGGCGTGCAGCTCGCCGGCCATTACGATTTCGACGATGAAGGCGTCCCCGCAATGCGCGTAGTCGCCGTGGAAAATGGCATCCTCAAAAACTTCCTGATGTCCCGTATGCCCATCAAAAATTTCAGCACCTCGAATGGCCACGGACGCCGCCAGCCCGGGCTGATGCCCACCGGCCGCCAGGGAAATCTGATCGTCACTTCCAGCCAGACCGTGAAAGATTCCGAACTGCGCGAGAAGTTCGTGGCGGAAATCAAGAAGCAGGGAAAACCCTACGGTCTGTACTTCGACGACATCCAAGGGGGCTTCACCCTCACCGGGCGCTCTTCTCCGCAAGCGTTTCAGGTAATTCCCGTGATGGTCTATCGCGTCTACGCCGATGGCCGCCCCGATGAACTGGTCCGCGGAGTGGACATCGTCGGCACGCCGCTGCTCTCGCTGAACAACATCGTCCTTACCGGCGACACGCTGCAGGTTTTCAACGGAGTCTGCGGAGCGGAATCAGGGCAAGTTCCAGTAGCCGCCGCTGCTCCCGAAATGCTCTTCACCGAGATCGAAGTTCAAAAACGCCGCCGCGGCAGCGAACGTCCGCCGATTCTCCCGCCGCCTGGATTTGAGTCCACTGCTTCCGCGCCGCCCGCGAGCACGACCAAAGCCGCCGTGCCCGGAGCAAAGCCATGAGCGTGCGAATCCGGGCGATCGTTCACGCCATCTCCATTGAGCCGGTACGCCGCTCTTCCGTCACGTTCAGATTGCTCGTGGCGCTTCTGCTCGCTGCGGCCGTTCCCCGTGCCGTCGTGGCGCAGGCGCAGCAAAAAACTTCCGCCGTGTCTACCGCCGCTGCTGCCGCGGCTGTTCAATCCGACCCGCTGCTCAAAGCCATGCGCGAAGAGCTGGACCGCAACAAATCCCAGCTCAAAATGGAAAATGTCCCCGCGCCCTATTACATCGAATATCGCCTCTCTGACGTGGACGAGTTCACCGCCGAAGCGGCCTTTGGAGCCCTGCGCCAGGACCAGCGCATGCACGCGCGCAGCCTGCGCGTCGTTGTCCGCGTCGGTGATTACAAGCTGGACAGCTACTACAGTTCCGGCACCGGCATCGTCACTTTTGCGCCGCGCGACGACGACTCCATCGCCCTGCGCCGCGAGTTGTGGCTCGCCACCGATCGCGCTTACAAAAATGCCAACGAAGCCCTCGCATCTAAAAAGGCCGTCCTCAGCCAGTACACTGCCGACCAGCCTTTCGATGATTTCGCCCGCACCCCCGCGCTCGAATCCTACGGGCCATTCGTCAAACTCGATTTCGCGCCCGCGCCGTGGAAAGAAACGCTGGAGAAAGTCACCAATCTCTATCGCAGCGATCCGAAAATTCAGTCTCTCTCTGCCTACGTGCGCTTTCGCGCCGTAAACGATTATTTCGTGAACACCGAAGGCACCAGCACCCGGCAGGGCTACACCGTTTATTCCCTCAACCTCTCCGCCGAAACGCAGGCGGACGACGGCATGGAACTCGGTCGCTCGCCGTTCTACGTTGGCGCGACCGCCGCGGAATTGCCGTCGCAGGAAAAACTGCTCGCGGACGCTACCGAGATGCTCCAGACTCTGAAAGCTCTCCGCGAAGCTCCCATGGTCGAAGAAGATTATCGCGGCCCCATTCTTTTTTCGAACGACGCCGCGAGTGACATTCTCGACGGCATGATCGGCGCCAATGTTCTGGGCATACGTCCCAAGCCCGGCGATTCCGCGCGGACCACGGGCGAATTTTCCTCCAACTATAAAGGTCGCGTCCTGCCCACCTTTCTCTCCGTCGTGGACGACCCCAGCATGAAATCCTTCGACGGCAAATCTTTGATCGGAAGTTACGAAATTGACGAAGAAGGCGTGCGCGTCGCCGCGCTTCCCGTCATCAAAGACGGCATCCTGGTCGAATATCTCCTCGGCCGCATGCCTATTCGCGATTTCGCCGATTCCAATGGACACGGCCGCGCCGCTCCCGGGCAGCCGCCGGTACCGAACATCGGCGTCTTGATCCTGCAACCCAAAGAATCCAGCTCGCCCGATGAGCTGAAAAAGAAATTGATCGAGATGTGCAAACAGGAAGGTAAACCCTACGGCTACTACGCGGAAACTCTGGTCGGTTACAACCCGCGCCTGCTCTATCGCGTGTACGTCAGCGACGGCCACGAAGAACTGGTCCGCGGCGCCGTTTTCAACGAACTCGATACCCGCACCCTGCGCAACAATCTGATAGCCGCGGGCAACGATCCGCTGGTCAGCAATCGCGAAGGCGCCGTCGCCACCACGGTAATCAGCCCGTCGATCCTCTTCGACGAACTAGAAGTTAAACGCACAGCCAGCAAAAACGCCAAACTCCCCGAATATCCCCCACCCGCCATCGCCGCCCATTAATCGCGTCTTGCCTTTGCCTTTGCCGTTGCCGTTGACTACCGCTTCGGCAACTCCCACCGCACCCCAACTCTCCCCACAATCGGCAATCCCAACTGCAACACCGGCGTCGCCGCCGTGTAATAAGTTGCATTCAACAAATTCTCCGCCGCCGCGTAAACCTCCAGCCCCGCCCCCACCCGCCGAGAAATCATCGCATCCAACACAAAAAAGCTCCCCAACGGAAACATGTTCTGATCATCATCAAACGCATTTCCGATCGCTCTGCCCGTCACCTCAACCGTTATAATCCTCGGGTTCGAATACCGCGCCTGAAACGTAAACGAATTGTGCGGCACCTGCGCCACCCACAATCCCACCAGCGCCGTATTCGCCGGAAAAGAACTCACCTTCGAATCGACAAACTGGTACCCGGCCGAAATCGTGAAATCCCGCACGAGGCTCGCCGTCACGCCCAGCTCCACTCCCGGCGCATTAATCCGCCCCAGATTCTGCCGTTGCCGCGTGATCAGCGCCGGCGTCGTGCTCAAAGTCACATTCGCCACCGGATCCACAATCTGGTTGTAGAAAAATGTTCCGTGCGCCTGCAATCGGCCCTTGAACCCGCTCACCGCCAGGCCCGCGTCAACGCCTGTCAGGTGTTCTGCCACCAGAAATGGATTATCTTCCGTCACCGTGTTCCCCTGGCGGAACGAACGGTAGAGCTCGTTCAACGTCGGCGCGCGAAACGCCCGGTAGACCGACGCATTCCACGACACATGCGCATTCACCTGGTTCCGCAGCGTCAATCGCGGGCTGAAAGCGTTCTGCGAGCGGTCCGGAAAAATCGTATCCGTGGGCGTCCCGGGCGGCGCGACCGGCAGACGCAAAGTCGCCGCCTCGAAATTGCTCCAATGATCCACGCGCGCGCTCACGGAAAGAAACCACCGCGGCGCAATCTGAATCAAGTCCTCGCCGAAAATCCCCACCGTCCGCTGCCGCCCGCCGGAAGAAAGATCCGTGGTGCCCCCGGAAAGCAGAATCTCGTGGCTCGCCCCAATTTCTTCGTGGTAGTCGAATCCTGCCACCAATGTCTGCCGCTTTCCCGCTTGCCGCGACCATACTGCCGACCCGCCCACTCCCTGCGACGGCACTGTCTGCAGATCCGTCAAAGTCTCGCTGTCCCTGTCGCTCGCCACCGCCGAAAATGTCTGGTGATAAGTCTGCGCATCCGCATAGAAACGCAAAGTCAGAGCTCCGAACGACCCCAGTTGCAAATTCGCCCCCAGCGCTCCCTGTCCCAGCTTCGTATCGTTCCGTTGCAGCGGCGTACCGTTGCCGCGCGTTTCGTCCAGATACCATCCGCGCGCGAAAATTTCGCTCTGCTCCCCGACTTTTCGTCCCACCATCAAATCGGCGGTCCCGTCCCGCACTCCTGCTGGCACGTCCACCGTGCCCCGCTCCGCTTCTGGCGTCAGAATGTACCCGTCTGTATTAAAAACCGCGCCGCCAAAGCTCGATTCCCATTTTCCCTTTTGTCCTCCGGCCCATAAAGAAAGGTCAGGCGTATTCTGATTGCCATAAGAAGTGTCCAGCGCAATTCCGCCCGGCTCGGTCGGACGCGACACAAATTGCACCACGCCTCCCAACGCATCGCTTCCGTACAAACTCGACCCGCCCTCCTGCGAAATCTCCACATCCGAAATCTCTTCCGCCGGCACGCGATCCCAGTACACCCACGCACCAAACGGATCGTTCAGCGGAATGCCATCTTCCAGCACCAGCGCGCGGCTCGCTCCATTCGCGCCCAGCCCGCGCAACGAAACTCCCTGCGTCGTCGGATTCGCCGTGCGGCTGCTCGACCGCCGGTACAAACTGAACCCCGGAACCTGCCGCAAGTCATCATCCAGCTGCAGCGCCGGCGTATCCTGCAAATCCTCTCGCGTCAGTTGCACATCACTCACCGGCAGATCGCTCACCAAAGTCGCCGCGCGATACGCCGTCACCTGCACTTGCTGGTTCGCCGCCGCCGGCGCCAGCACAATTTCCAAGCGCACTACCGCTTGCCCGTCCGCCCGCCGCCATGCCTGCTCGATTTTCTGAAATCCCTTCGCGCTCACCAGCAGCGTGCCCGCCGCCCCCGGCACATTTTCAAACGCAAACGCCCCGCCGGGATCGCTCACGGTGGAAGCCGCAAACGCCCCCGCATGCGCTTCCACCTGCGCCCCAGGCACCACAGCGCCGCTCGAATCGCGCACCACGCCTTCCACGCGCGCCCCGCCGCCAGCGGTCTGCGCGCCACGCACTGGCGCAATCAGAAAGATCAGGGCTATAAAACCCACCGCGCACGCGACCGACGACCGCACAGTCCTCACCGCCTTGAGTCTGCAGAACAAAGCCGCTCTGCCTCCAGACGCGTCACCCGCGGTCATCATATCCCAGCCCACAAACCGTGAATCACCGAAGAACTCCCCGCGTGCCGAAGTCCAACCTGCGCCGCGGGTATGCTATCGTGTTCTACGCTTCGTTCTGCTTCATTTCAGGAGGGATTGGCATGGGTACGGCGGCTCAGCGTCGCAGCGATCGTGTCTCGCTGACTTTATTGCTGGAAGCTACCGGCCAGGATAGCAACCACGAAGAATTTGTCCTGCCCGCGCGCACCATGCAGATCAATCGCACTGGCGCGGTCATCCTGCTCGACCGCGATCTCCATTCCGATTCGCACATTCTCATCCGCCGCCTGGCCCCGACCGAAAAGCACCGACAAAGTCACATCCGCATCGTCGGCCAATTCGGCCGCCAAAAAGAAGGCTACGTCTACGGCGTCGAAATTCTAGAGCCTGAAAACGACGTTTGGGCCATCGAATTCCCCCACATCGCCGAATCTCAGGAAGCTGTCGCGCGCATGTTGCTGGAATGCACCTATTGCCGCGCCCGCGAAGTGGTTTACCTCAACGAGCTCGAACTCCGCGGCTTCGAAGGCACGCGCGGCATCGCCCGCTACTGCAAGACGTGCACCGTCCCCAGCATCTGGTCGCAAGCGCCCCACGAAAGCGAAAAAAAACTCGCCTCACGCGCCGCCCGCGGCCGCAGCGCACAGGCTGCCGAAGAAATTCCGCCCGGCGGCGATCAGCGTGGACGCCAACGCTTGCGCATGAAGACCCGCCTCACCGCCTGCATTCGCCAAGCGAACGCTGACGATGAACTAGCCGTCTGTGAGGACATCTCTCCGGTGGGAATGTGTTTCCGCAGCAAACGCCGCTACGAGGCTCAGGACGCCATCGACGTAGCCGTCCCCTACACGCCCGAAGTAGCCAATATCTTCATCCCAGCTCGCGTGGTGTATTGCGAAGAACTACCCAAAGCAGGGTTATTCCGTCACGGCGTGGAATATCGCAGACCGGAATCAGCGAAAGAATAATTTCCGTCGACCGCCGTTACGGTTGGTTTTGAATTTGTAGCCGCCGGTTCAGTTTCACCCAACCGGGCAGCTGTTGCAGTCGGTTTTGAATCTGCAACTGCGGCCTGCTTTCCGCGCACCAGTCTTGTTTCCCAAAACGTCGAAACCTAATACGCCCCCACCGGCGTCCTCTCCCCAGTCCTTCTCTGCAAATACTGCATCGCAATATTCAAATGCACATTCCCGCCGGGCGTCTCAAAACAAAGTATCGTCGCTTCAGAATCCTGTCCTGCCTTCTCGCACTGCTCCTGCGTCAAAACCTCCGGCGGCAGCACTTTAAAATGGAATCCCGCATCATTCAGCTGCGTCACGGCATTCCCAATCACCATATTCGCCAATTCGCAAACCGTCTCCGTAACAATCGTCGCCGAAGGATCCACTTCTCCCCCCGCCAGAAAACTCGCCACCTGTGCCGCTGCTGCCGGCTCCATATCCAGAATCACCCGCCCTTCGATCTGTCCCTTAAAACTCACAGCGGCCGCAGTGCCGCGACGCCGGTAGCCTTCCTCTTCCATCGTCAAATCCACGATCTTCGCCGGCACCTTCATCATCTCCGCCAGCACCGCGTCCAGCGAGCCGATAAACGGCTGGATCAGGTCCATCCTCATCGCGAGCTCTCCTCTGCGGCGCCCACCGGAGCCGTAACGCCATCATCATTCAGCACGTAGCGAATAATTTCGTACAGCGCGTCCGGCTTCACTGGCTTCTGCACGAAATGCCGCGCGCCCTTCTGCAGCGCCGCCAGAATATTGTCCTGGTAGCCCACCGACGAGACCATGATGATCCGCGCTTCGGCATGTTCCTGCACGATGCGCTCTACGGCCTCGATACCTTCCATCTGCGGCATGGTGATATCCATCAGCACGATATCCGGCCGCGTGCGCGCGAACTCCGTGATCGCCGTGCATCCGTCGCCGGCTTCTCCCACCACGTGGCCGCCGAAGGATTCCACCATTTTCGCCAGGCTCTTGCGCGCGAAGACGGAGTCGTCCACGATCAAGTATTTCACGGCCTGATGGTCATTCTTTCGCGTCAATGCTTCGAATTGTTTCATCACGATCTCCTTCGTACTCCCGATTCAGTGGTGAGAATGTCCGCGCCCGATTCCTGATTCGTCTGCTCGTTCAGCGGCCGTTCCGCGATGCATTTCGCCTGCAAATAACTGGAAAGACTGGAAAGCGATACCACTCGCCCCGCAAATCCGCGCTCGATCGCCGATCGCGGCATGCTGTCCACGATGCATGTGTCCGGGCTTTGCGCGATGGTCATTCCACCCGCCGCCTGAATCGCGCCCAGGCCCTCCGCTCCATCGTCGCCCATCCCGGTCATCAATACTCCGATCGCGTTGCTGCCGAATTCCTGCGCCACCGAATGAAAAAGCACGTTCGCCGACGGACGGTGCCCATTCACCCGCGGCTGGTCCACCAATATCGCCACGTTCCCATGCTCCATTCGCCGCACCTTAATATGCCGATTGCCGGGACAAACCAGCGCCCGTCCCGCCAGCAGCAAATCGCCCGATTGCGCTTCCTTCACCTCAATCGCAGAGCATTCGTCCAATCGCCGCGCGAACATTTCCGTGAATCCTTCCGGCATATGCTGCACCACCAGAATGCATCCCGGAAATTCCGGTGGCAGTTGCGAAAATAAATACTGCAGCGCGTTCGGCCCGCCCGTCGAAATCCCGATGGCCACAATCCGGGTCGGCCAATTCGGCATCGAAGTCCGCCGCTGCTCTTTCTGCTTCAGCGGTGGCACCGTGATGATCATCTTCGGTGCGCCGGAACCAGCGGCCACCTTGATCTTCATCGCCAGTTCCGCGGCAATCTGATCCAGCCGTCCCGCAGCCGCTTCCGGCGGTTTCGTCACGAAATCAAACGCGCCCAGCGCCAGAGCCTTCAACGTCACCGAAGCGCCGCGTTCCGTCTGCGCGCTCACCAAAATCACCGGCACGCGATGCTTGCGCGTAATCTGCCGCAGCATTTCCAGCCCGTCCATGCGCGGCATATCCAGATCCAGCGTCACCACGTGCGGATGCAACTCTTCCAATTTCCGCAGTCCCACTTCGCCGTCCATTGCCGTGCCCACCACTTCAAGCGACGGATCGCGCTGCAGCACCTGCGGAATCAATTTCCGCATCAGCGCCGAATCATCCACCACCAACACGCGGATTTTTTCGCTCATGCTGTCGCTCCCACTGGCTGAATCCGTGCCAGATGCGACACCACCGCGGGGATGTTTAGAATGAGCACGATTGTCCCGTCACCCAATATCGAAGCGCCACTCACCAACGGAGAAGTGACCAATTGGTCCTCCAACGCTTTGATGACCAGTTCTTCTTCACCCATCAGCTTGTCCACCGCCAATCCAAATCGCCGGCTGCCTGCTCCGATCACCACCACGAAAACTCTCTTCGACCGCTCGGACGCCTGCAAATTCTCCAGGCGCTCCAGCCGCACCAGCGTCAACACTTGCTGCCGCAGTTGAAACACCTCGTGATCGTCCACGCGATGAATTTCTTCTTCGTTGACGCGCGTGATCTCCACCACCGACGCAATCGGCACCGCGTACAATCGTCCGGCCACGTGAAACAGCAGCGCCTGAATGCTCGCCAGCGTCAAAGGCACGATCAGCCGGAACGTTGTCCCCTTGCCGGCCTCGGTTTCAATCTCGATCGAGCCTTTCAGGTTGTCGAGCGCCGACTTCACAACGTCCAGCCCCACTCCGCGCCCCGAAATCTCCGTCACGTTTTCTGCCGTGCTGAATCCCGGTGTAAATATCAGATGATTGATCTCCGCTTCGTTCATGCGCGAGGTTTCCGTCGCGCTCATCAGCCCGCGCTCGATCGCTCGCCGGATTATTTTGTCGCGGTCAATCCCGCGGCCGTTGTCGGAAACCTCGATCACCACCTGATCGCCTTCGTGGTAAGCGTCCAGCCGGATCGTGCCGCCGCCCGATTTGCCCGCTGCCGTGCGTTCGTTCGTCGTTTCAATCCCGTGATCCGCCGCGTTGCGAATCAAATGCGCCAGCGGCTCGGCCAGCGCGTCCAGAATGCTCTTATCCAAGTCCGTGTTCTGCCCCGCGATTTCCAGCGCGATCTCTTTGTTCAGGTGCTTGGCCACGTCGCGCACTACCCGCGGAAATCTGCGGAACAGCTGCTCCACAGGCACCATGCGAATCTTCATCACCGATTTCTGCAGCTCGTTCAGAATCCGCGATTGAAACGCCAGCGCATCGGAAAACTTCCCCCGCAGCGCATCCTTCGCAAACCGCCGCTCGAATTCCGCAATCGTCCGCTGCAGCATGGATTTCCCGATGATCAGCTCGCCTACCAGGTTCATCACCGTGTCAATCCGCCCAGCGTCCACGCGCAGCGTGTTTTCCGCCACCGCGTGTGCCAGTCCCGTCGGCGCGCTGTACGATTGCCCCTCATCCTCTTCTTCCGTCTCGCCGGTATCGGCCCGCTCGGACCCCAGGCTCGCCGAAACCGCCGCCGCTTCCGATTCCACCAGAATGTCCAGCACGTCGCGCGGACGCGTCTCCATCAGCGGGATCCGATTCACCGAAATCTGCGCCACCACCGAAGGCACCTGGCAGCGTTTGCGAATCCAATCGGCCGGCTTCGTGCTCGCCAGCGCGGCCTCCAACAAACCGCCGCTCACCACCTCGCCGCTGTTCTCCGGACGAAGTGCCAGAATCTTCCCCGCGCGCTCCAGCGCCTTCTTCGCCAGCTCATAGGCAGCCGCGGGCAATATCGCCTCGCCCGCCAAATGCATCGCCACTTGATAAACCGTCTCGCCGCGTCGGAACGATTCCGCAATCAGCAATCGCTCGTATTCCGTCCAGCTGAAAGTTGCGACTTCCTCTGGCAGAGATTTCTCACGCCGCGCTGTCGTAGGTTTGTGCAACAGCCTCTGCACGTATTCACGCAAAGCCCCGCCGTCCGGCGGCTGCAGGTTGCTGCGATAAGCCGCGAGCATGTCGCGGAATGTATCGGCAGCGGTTAGCACCACTTCTGCAATCAACCCTGCATGTTCTTTCACGAGGTCAGGAGTCAGCACATCTTCCAACTCGTGCGCTAACTCGCTCAATTCGCGATATCCGCAAGCTGCCGAATCCCCCTTCAACGTGTGCACAGCTCTCCGCACGCTGCGCAGGCTTTCCTTGTCGCTGGGACGTTCCTCCAGCGCCAGCCCCGCGTCATTCATCGCCTGCAGAATTTCCTCCGCGCTCTCGAAAAAGAGATCGCGAAGCTCCGAGGCTCGATCGTCAGGAGAAAACGTCACTGCGGCCCCTCGATGCGCTGGTACACCGTCGCATTGTTCTGATGAATCATGTGAAATCTCTTCGTCAGCCCAAACAAACTCTCCGCGTGCCCCACAAACAGGTAGCCTTCTGGGTTCAAGCAGCGATGGAATTTATCAATCAGCCGCTTCTGTTCCGCTTCGTCGAAATAAATCATCACGTTGCGGCAGAAAATCGCGTCATTGCGCTGCGGCAGGTATTCCGTCTTCAAATTGTGAAAGTCAAACTGCACCAGGCTTTTCAGCGCCGGCTTCACCGAATATTTATCGCCCACCTTGTCGAAGTAGCGCAGGCGGCAGGTATAGTCCACCGTCTCCATCTGCGTTTCGGTGTAGATCCCCTGTTGCGCCGACAGCAAAGCCGAGTAACTGATGTCCGAAGCCACAATCTCCACTTTCCATGGCGGGGGAATCAGCGGCTTCGGCGTTGGCATCTCAAAAGGCAACGGATTGCGCAGGTAGTAATAGGCCAGCGCGTCGCAAATCAAAATCGCCAGCGTGTAAGGCTCCTGCCCGGTCGAACACCCCGCGCTCCATATCCGCAACGACCAATCCCGCCGCTCCTGCTTGCGCCGCAAAAGCTCTTCCAGCACATGTTTCTGGAATAATTCCAGCTGCGGACGAATCCGAAAAAAACTGGTTTCGTTCACCGTCAGATTTTCCAGCAGCGCCACTAATTCCTGCTTGCCTTCGCGGCTGGTGAGCAGGCGGTAATAGGTGTAGAACGAATCCATCTGGCAGGCTTTCAAGCGGCGTTGCAGCCGGTCGCGCAGGAAATGCGTGCGCCGTTCATCGAAATACATGCCGCATTCTTGGTACACCAGCGTCTGCAGGAGCTTCAATTCGGGTTCCGTGAGCGGAACCTGTGCTGTGAGTGTGGACATTCGCTCCTCGTTGTTTTCGTTCCCGCGTCAGGTTCGCCGGCGCCGGCGCCCAACACTAGACGCGTGCCAGATTGTCTGTGGCCAGGGCCGCGGCAGAATCCGCTGCGTCTTCCAACCGGCGCAGCTCTCCGCGCTGCAGGATCTTGCTCAGATCGAGCATCATCACCAGGCGCCCGCGGAGTTTCCCCACGCCGGTGATGTAATTCAATTCGCCCTCCTGAAACACCGAGTGCGGTGCTTCAATATCCGAGGGCGGAATCTTGATTACTTCCGAAGCCGAATTCACGATCAATCCAATCGCCCGGCTTTCCAGCTCCACCACCACGATCCTGTTTCTCTTGCTGGACTCGATCACTTTCTCGCCAAACCGTTTGCGCAGATCCACCACCGGAATAATTCGTCCGCGCAGATTGATCACGCCCTCGATATAGTCCGGCGCGTTCGGCACCGAAGTAATCTCCGGCACGCGCACGATTTCCCGTACCATCGCGATCGGCAATCCAAAAGTTTCCCGCCCGATCCGGAATCCTACGATTTGGATGTCTTTGTCCATGTTGTCTGTGAACGCGCGCTAGGAACGCGAAACTTCAGCATATTCGGCCGGAGCGTTGCGCTCGTTCTCAGCGCCGCCGAACGCGCCACCCGAACTCTGGCGCCGTCCGAATTGCCGCCGTCCCTCGGAAAAGCCCTCATCCAGCACAAACCGGTCCATGGATTCCAGCAGCACGCGCGAAAGTTTGGACATCTGCTCGGCCGCCGCAGCCAGTTCCGTCGAACTCGACGTAGACTGCTGCACCAGCTCCCGCATCTTCTCCATCGCCCGCACCACTGCCTGTGAACCCGAAGCCTGCTCTTCCACCGACGAATTAATTTCCTGCGTAATTTCCGTCAGCCGGTTCGTAGCCTTCGCAATCTGCGAGGAGCCGCTGGATTGTTCCGTCGTGGCCGCGCCAATCTCTTGCGAGAATTTGTAAACCTCGGACACGACGTCGGAAATCTTCTCCAGCGCGAAACTAAGGTCCTTATTCAGCAGCAAACCTTCCTGCACCATGGTCGTGCTCTTTTCCATGTTGTCCACGGCTTCGCGCGCTTCCTTCTGAATGCCTTGAATCAATTCGGAAATTTCCTTGGTGGACTGCGTGGATTTTTCCGCCAACTTGCGCACTTCCTCGGCAACCACGGCGAAACCCAATCCGTGCTCGCCCGCGCGCGCCGCTTCAATCGCCGCGTTCAAAGCCAGCAGGTTGGTCTGCTCCGCCAGATCGTCAATCACTTCGATGATCTTGCCGATGTCGTCCGCGCGCCGCCCCAGTACGTCAATAATCTCCGCCGAAGACTGAATCGCATGGCTCGTTCGGTTCAATCCCTCGGTGGCCTTGTTCATCGTCACCATGCCGGTTTGAACTTCCTCGCGCGATCGGTGCGATATATCCACCAGCAATTTCGCCGTATCCGCGACTCGTTCGATCGAAGTCACCATCTGATCAATCGAAGCCGAAGTTTCCGCGACGCTCGATGCTTGCACCTGCGTGTTCTTCACGACGTTCTGCACGTTGATGCTCATCTCGTGCATCGTACTGGTCACTTCGTCGATCGCGGACGCCGCCTGCACGCTCACCTTGGCTGATTCGTCCGAAGCGCTGGCCATCTGTCCTGACCCGCTCGCCACCTGTGCCGCGCTGTCCCTTACCTGCCGTACCAGGTCCCGCAATCCGCGCGTCATCTGGGCAAAAGCCTTCGCCATCGTGTCCTGCTGCGAACGCGGTTGCACCGTAACGGACAGCTGCCCCTCCGCAATCGCCGCCGATACCGCGGCCATATCCTTCAAATGTACAATCATCTTGTTGAAGTTTTCTGCCAGCACGCCCACTTCATCGTCGCGATGTGTATCAATCGTCTGCTCCAGGTCGCCCGTCTCCCCGATCCGCCGCGCCACTTCGATCAAATGGTAGATGGGCTCCTTGATGGACTTCGCCGTGTAGAACGCGATCAGCAATCCCAGCAGCACCGCCAGCAGCGTCCCCGCGGTGGTGATGCCTGTGCTCCAGGTCGTAGCTGCTGTCGCCGAACTGTTCGAATCGTCCAGCGATTTGTGCACGGTGTTATCGGCCTGATCCAATATCGCCGTGGATTTCATCACCCACGATGCCGGGTCGTGCTGCAGGTAAAAAATCTGCAGATCGGAAACCGTTGCGTCTCCCGCATCCACCTGGTGCCGTTTCGCGATCATCGGCTTGGCGAAAGATTCCGACCAGCTCGTCTCTGCTTCTCCCACCTGCGCCAAAGCGCCGCGCAGGCCCGGATCGCTCGATTTGCTTTCCGCGTCTTTCAGCAGCGCGAGCAAATCTGCCACGCCCTTGTTGGTCTTGTCTTCGTCGCGCAGATCGCCACTGAGCAAATAATTGCTCAGATACAAGCGGTCCTGCATCATCTGAGAGCGCGCACTGTCGATCGCCTGCTTTGTCGACAGCGTGGCCTTCACCGTGTCCTGGGCGTTGTATTCACGGCGCACCGTGATCACATTGATGAAAAACAAAACCAGCATGATCGCCAGAATCGCGCCAAACCCGAAATAGAGTTTCTTCCCGATTGTCATGAGAAATGCCTCCGCTCCCCGCCTGTGAACCCACTCACAGGCCCCCGTTCACCCGCCCTCAGTTGTGCCCCGAGAAATCGAATTCCACCACTTCCACCGATTCTTTCGCCGCCGGCTCAAAGCGCCATTTCTTCAAAGCATCCTGTGCCGCTCCCACCAGCAACGGACTTCCGCCGATCACTTTCGTGTTCGTCACTTTCCCGTCCGCGGAAATTGTTGCTTCGATTTTCACTTTGCCCGTCGCGTTCATCTGCCGCGCCAGTTCAGGATATTCCGGCACTGTCTTTGTCTTCACTTTTCGTTTCGCGCTGTCCGCCGAATTTTCCTGCGCGTTTGCGTGCGGTGCCGCTGCCAGTGATCCCCCCAGGATCATTGCCAATCCCAATCCAAGCAGTCGTCTCTTGCCGTTCATACGTACGCCTCCTCAATCGAGGGAAAGGTCCCGCATCGGAAATTGCAATGAGAATGCCATCGGCAAATTGTTCTTAGCTCACGTCGAAAATTCGCCAACCCGCCTCGCATAATTCTGAACAGGAAGCACTTAGCACGAAGTTCACGCGCTCCCGAGCTAACGCTCTGCCAGCCCAACTGTCTCAAATGCCCCGCGCTACCTCGCCCCGCGTCTCACACTGCGACGCAACGAGATTGCTCAATAAGGCAACTGCCGCCGCCCGTTCGCTTGACTCAAATTGAGAACACGCCGTAACGTCTTTCTCGTATAGGCGTAGCGCGCGCAGTGCCCCCTAGACCTCCATGCGTGCACTAAAAAGAAGTCGCGATGTCTCACCTCGTCTCAATGGCTCCTTCGAGAGCCTGCTCGCGCAGTTCTCCGCCACCACGCTGGAGCTGAATCCATCGCTCGGCGCCGCTGAATTCTCACGGCGTCTCACCGCACGCGCTGCGGAAATGTTAGGCGCGCGCGCAGCCGTCCTGGCGATAGCAAGCGATCCTGAATGGGAAATCGCAGCGCTCAGTGGCCCCGCGCATCGTTGGGATCCCATGACGCAGCATCACCTCGCCGGAGTTCTCGCCGAACAAGCTCGCGTTCCCGGCGAAAAATTGCGGGAAGGATCTGCCGTAATGTTGTTAGGTCGCGGCCTCGCGGACGCGCTCGTGTGGGAAGAACTGGTTCTCGCTCGCCTCTCCGGCAGTGAAGGCGAATTGCTGGGCGTGCTCTGTCTGGTGGATCTCTCGCGTGAACTCTCCGCCACCGAACGCCAGCTTCTCGAAGCTCTAGCGGGCCATGCAGCGATGGCGCTGGAAAACGTCCGCCTCTTTTCGCGCGTTGAACAATCCCGTAAGCAGTGGGTCGAAGATTTTGACGCCATCTCCGATTTTATCGTCGTCCACGACGCTGGAAATCGCGTCCTGCGCCTGAATCACGCCCTGGCAGAATCGCTCGGCTTGCGCCCCACCGAAGCCATCGGCTACGAAATCGATCGCCTGGAAATTCTGGACGCGCCGCCCAAGGAAGGGCATTGCCCCTTCTGCCGTAATCCGCGCCTCGCGCACGAGGAATTCATTCACGAAGCCGCCGAGCGCACCTTTTTAATTTCCGCCTCGCGCATTCACAACGCCCAAGGCAACGACTGGCGCACCATCCACGTAATGAAGGACATCACCGATCGCCGCGTCGCCGAACGCCGCTATCGTCGCGAGCGCGACTTCAACAAAAACATTCTCAACAACACCCAAAGCATGATTCTCGTCCTCGACACCGCAGGTCTCGTCAGCTACGCCAACCGTCGCTGCTTTGAAGACGGTTATCGCGAACAGGACCTCCTCGGCCGAGCGCTCGTCGAAATGGTTCAGCCCGCGCGCCGTCCTCTGCTCGCCGAGGCTCTCGAACGCACTCTGCAAGGAGCAGCGCTCGATAATCTCGAAATCCCGCTTTTCCGTGGCAGCGGAACTCCCGGACAATTTTCCATCAGCCTCAGCCCCATGCGCGACGAGCAAGGCGAAATCAATAGCGTAGTCGTAGTGATGACGGACATCACCGACGCCGCTAGCCTCCAGGCAAAATTAATGCACACAGAAAAAATGGCTGCGCTAGGTCAACTCGTCTCCGGCGTCGCCCACGAAGTAAATAATCCGCTAGCCGCCATCGTCGGCTTCACCGATCTGTTGCTGGAAAATCCCGCCGTGCCGGAAGACGCGAAAGACGAGCTGCAAGTGATCCTGCAGGAAGCCCAGCGCACGCGCGTCATCGTACAAAACCTGCTGAGCTTCGCGCGCCAGATGCCCGCCCAACGCGAGCCTGCGCAAGTGAACACGATCCTGAAGCAAACCATGAAACTCCGCGCCTACGATCTGGAAAACCACGGTGTCGAGCTAACCGAAAAATATGCCGTCGAACTTCCCATGGTCATCGGAGACCCGCACCAGTTGCAGCAAGTCTTTCTGAAT
This sequence comes from uncultured Acidobacteriota bacterium, assembly GCA_963790855.1. Taxonomy (GTDB): domain Bacteria; phylum Acidobacteriota; class Terriglobia; order Acidiferrales; family UBA7541; genus Palsa-295. The sequence continues at coordinate 395,089 of CAWBPZ010000006.1, read as the reverse complement.
ATTTTGAACAACGCCTACGACGCCGTGCAGGAAACGCGCCGCACCGGAAAAATCGAAGTCCGAACGGTCCATCGCTCCGACAAAATCGAAATCGTCTTCCGCGATAATGGTCCCGGCATTTCTCAAATTGACCGCATCTTCGATCCCTTTTTCACCACCAAAGAAGTGGGCAAAGGCACCGGACTCGGCCTCAGCATCTGTTACGGCATCATCCAGGCCCATCGCGGTGAAATCGTCGCCAGAAATAATCCCGATGGAGACGGCTCCACATTTATCGTGCGCCTGCCCATCGCCGAGAAAGCCGCGGAAATGCATGCCGCGAAGGCTGCCGAATGACGGCTACTCCCGCGCCCATCCAAGGCACGAGCTCGCGCATCCTCGTCATCGAAGACGAGCCGTCGGTCGCCGCCTTCGTGCGCGCCGCGCTCGAACGCCACGGCTATGAAGTAACTTCCTCTTCCTCCGCGGTCGAGGGCCTGCGCCTTCTCGCGCTCCATGATTTCCGCGGCGTGATTTCCGATTTCCGCACGCCCGGAGGCATCACCGGCTCCGATGTGCACGAATGGCTCCAGCGTCACCGGCCCGAAATGGCTACGCGCATCATCTTTATCACCGGTGATACCGCCAGCGACGAGACCATCGCGTTGCTGGCTCTTGCCGGAACTCCCTGCGTCGAAAAACCCTTCCGCGTCCAGCAATTAATGGACGCCGTCGAAAAGACAATTGGAAAACCATGACCGACGAACTGAAACTCCGCTTCTTGATTGTGGACGACGAGCGAAGCATTCGCCGCCTGTGCATTACGGTAGGGCAGGGCCTCGGTTATCTCTGCGCCGAAGCGGAGACCGCCGAAGCCGCGCTCGAATCTCTGGAAACCAGCGCGCCCGATCTGGTCGTCACGGATCTGAAGCTGCCCAGCCTCTCCGGCGTCGAGCTGCTGCGCAAAATTAAGGAATTATTGCCGCGCGCCGAAGTCGCCATCATGACCGGCCACGGTTCCGTCGAAACCGCCGTGGACGCGATGCGCCAGGGTGCTTACGACTATATCGAGAAGCCGTTTCGCGTCGAGCGCCTGCGCCAGCTCCTGCAGCGCATGGCCGAAAAAGTCCGCCTCGTCACCGAAAATCAATTCCTGCGCGAACGCGTCAACACCGTCACTGATCTGGACGGCATCGTCGGCTCCTCCGCCAAAATTCAAGACGTCCTGCGCATGATTTCGCGCCTGAAAGAAACCCGCACGCCTGTGTTAATCACCGGAGAAAGCGGCACCGGCAAGGAACTCGTCGCCCGCGCCATCCACTTCCGTGGCCCGCTAGCCGAAATGCCATTCGTAGCGGTGGATTGCGGTTCCCTCGTTCCCACGCTGATGGAAAGTGAACTGTTCGGCCACGAAAAAGGTTCCTTCACCGGCGCGCTCAAGACCAAAGCCGGCCTTTTTCAGGCGGCCAACGGCGGCACAATTTTTCTTGATGAAATCGGCGAGCTTCCGCTGGAATTGCAAGCCAAACTCCTGCGCGTCTTGCAGGAAAAAGAAGTCCGTCCCGTCGGCAGCAATGAAAAAGTCCCCGTGGACGTCCGCGTTATCGCCGCCACCAATCGCGATCTCGAAGCTGCCTATCGCGCCGGAACTTTTCGCAAAGATCTCTATTTTCGTCTCAACGTGGTAACCGTCCACGTCCCCGGCCTGCGCGAACGCCGCTCCGACATCCCGCAGCTAGCGCATTACTTCCTCGATCGCTACGCCGCCGGAGAAAATATCCAAGTCACTCCCTCGGCGATGAAAAGTTTCCTGCAATATGAATGGCCCGGAAACGTCCGCGAACTCGAAAATTGCATCGCTCGCGCCGTAGCCCTCGGCGACCATCACACTGTTGACGTAGAAGATCTGCCTCCCGCCATCCGCGCACCGCAAGATAGCAGCATGGCGTCGGGCGATTCCGCCTCGCTCTCCACCACAGCGCTAGCCGACCTCGAACGCATGACCATCCTCCGCGTCTTCGAAAAAGCCGGCGGCGATAAAGCCCTGGCCGGCAGAATGCTCGGCATCAGCCGCGCCACCCTGTATCGCAAGCTGAAGCTCTACAACATCCCGCTGCGCGCCTCCCACAAACACGAAGTCCGGATGGCGTCCTGAAAAGAGCCGAGAGCGAACACGATCCATTCCGCATTCGGCCCTGCGCCGCATCCGTGAGACGCATCTGTATCACCCTGAGACACCCGCAAGAAACGCGCTTCCACCATCAATCTGTAATCAAAACATAACAAGGCACTTAGCGCAGCGTCCACCCGTCCGCCTTTGGCCGTCTTCGTGCAAACATCTCCCCGGAAGTCTTTCTGCGTCCGCTACCACTACGTTCGGTTGCGGCCGCCTTTGACTTCGTAGTACCGGCGTCCCGCCGGCTCCGCGGAGTTGAAGTTGCTTTTGTCTTTGTGGCGGCCGGCTGCCTTTCCGGCGGGCGTCGTTGCATTTGTTGTTGATTTCGTAGCGGCGCACTTTAGTGCGCCATTTGTTGCAGGCTGAGCAACACTCTGGGGGTTCTGTGATCACCGAAGCCGCACAAGACACGGCCGAAGCCACACAAACCTGCGTCGAAAAATTGTCGCAATTATTCCCCAGCGCTTCGCCCATGCGGATTCCCGTGCGCGTCGTCACGCTCGCCACTGCGCGCCGCCCCTTGCAAGAACAAACCGTAATCGAATTCGGAACCGCGCAGGAAGTTCTGTTCGCTTCTACGCTCCCGCTGGAATTTGAAGATGGCGTGCGCGTGCTGAACTCCGATGGTTCACTCGACGCGCGCGCGACAGTCGTCGCCGTGCGCTATCACGACGGACGAAAAGCCGTCGCTGCCCGGTTCGTGGGAGAAGTGGGCAACTGGATCATAAAACAATGACCGCTAAATCAGACGTCACCACCTTGAAGCCGCCTACAGCCGTGCAAGCAGGCTCCGCGGACTTCGTTGCGCAATGGTCTGAAGCGCGCAACGCATATCCTCTGTACGCCGCGTTAGCCACTCAATTTAATTTCGGTCCGCTGCCGCATCCCTTCGGCGAATTGCCGCCGCAGCGTCCCACGCGCGAAGTCTTCGACGCCGACTTGAAGTGGCTCGATGGCATTGACGCACGCGTTCGTGCCTTCCAAATCCGCCAGCTTCCGTCGGAAACTCTGAATGCCAGCGAACAGAATCTGCGCGCTTTTCTCCAGCGCCAGTTGCGCAAACAGGAAAAGACGACCGCCGACCGCGACAAAATTGATCTGCTTCTCGTCCAATATTTCGCTCTCTGCGCCCCGGAAGAACTCTATCGCAAGGAAATTCATCTCGAGGATGTCGCGGAAGTCCTGCAGCCGGTTCTCGCCGGTGCCGACGCCACCCGACTCGAGTGGTGTGAACCGCTCGACAACATTCTCGACAAAGTCGCCAAATGCGAAAGCCTGCGCGACATGATGGAACTCGGCCTCCTCGAGCAAGGCCGCCTGGTAAAAGAATCCGCAGGCGCCATGTTCTACGACCCAGCCGCGCTCGTGGCCTTCTGTCGCTTCAATTTTCTTCTCCGTCGCGCCTTCATCCGCATGTTGCACGCGGATCTCAGCGCCGTGCGCCAGGCCGCCGAAACTCTCGATGCCAACGGCGTGAAGACGGTTGACTGCCGCCGCGCCGGTTTCTCGGCCGCCGAAACCACCACTCAGCTGCGCTACTACTGCGAAAATTGGAAGCAGCCTTTTCACAAGGACTACACCGAGACTTCCGTCACTCACGCCTTCGAACAACTTCTGGCCTTGCGCGCCGACCTCGAAGAGGCTCTCTTGCACGGCCAATCCGGCGCGCCTGCAACGGCAGCCAGCCCGGAAACGCGCCAGCCCGACAAACGTTCAACAGTGGATCAAGCGTCCAAGCCCGCGGAACCGCCAGCGCCGCGTTCCGCTTCGCCTCAGCCGTCGGCAACAAACGCCCAAGCGCCCAAAGAATCCGCCGCAGCTCTGGCAGAAAAATCGGCGCCAGCAAAATCGGCGAATGCCTCCGCAACCGCCGACAAATCAGAAAAACCGGCTACCGACGCTGCGGCACCGCCAGCCGGCGCGCTCGATAAGGAAAAATGTCTGGAATCCATCTGGGAGCAGCTCATCGCCGAGCCTCCCTCTCGCGGACGTTCCATGTCCACGATCGTCTTGCAAAACACAAAAGTCCTGCTCTCGTCCTGGGAAGTAGCAGCGTTCGTAGCCGAAGGCGATCAGGAAGCCGAAGATCTTCGTCGCGCCGTCGTCGCTCGCGCCCTTCTCGCCGTCGCCACCGAAGAACGCAAGCGTTCCGGCGACCTCAGCCAACTAGCCGCCGCGCTGACGCTCGCGAAAGCCGAGGTTTCCTATTTCCAGGGCCGCGTCGAACAAGCCAAGCGCGCCAAGAACACCGAAGCCGCGGTCAATCTCGGCATCAGCACCAAACGGCTCCTTTCGTTCATCGAAGAAGCCGAAAAATTGCAGCCCTGAAGTAAATAAGGTCTTGGGGGAAATAACTTGTCGCATTCCAGCGTCCTGATCGTCTCGGACGACACTGAGTTCGCGCGCACGGTAGCCGCTCGTTGGCAGGCCGAACGCCGTGCCCCCGAGATCACTCTCACCACCAGTGACGTTTGGCAATCCTCAACCGCCGCAGGCTACAACCTTGTAATCGTCGGCCCCGTTCGCAACAATGAAATCGGCGCCATCCTTTCCGCGCTCAACGCAACTGCAACCACCACCGCAGTCATCTACGTCTCCAGCAAAGCGGAAGCGCGCGACGCACAACAACTAGCCGCCGAACATCCGCACGTCCTGGTAATCCCTCGCGAAGACGGCTGGATCGGCACCCTGATCCTGGTCGCCGGAGAAGCCCTGCGCCGCGCCGCTGCCACCGCCCGCGCGCAACGCGCCGAACGCGCATCAGCAGAACAACAACGTAACGCCACGCTAGGCCGCTACATGCTCGACATGCGCCCCAGCGTAAACAACGCGCTAACCTCAGTCCTCGGCAATGCCGACCTCCTCCTCCTGGACTCCGAATCAATTCATCTGGACGCGCGCGAGCAAATCCGCACCATTCACACCATGGCGCTGCGCCTCAACGAAATCATGCAGCGATTCTCATCGGTTGCCGCCGAAATGCGCGCTGGTGAGAAAGAATCTCAAGCTGAGACAACCAGCGTCTCGCAAATTTCCGCAGCTGGCCTCGCGCACTAACCCGCCCGCGCGTAACCAGCTGAAAATCAATACGGTTGCAATCTAGTCGCAGAACAAGAAAAACGCTCCGCACATGGTCTTGCACGTGCATTTCTGTCTGCGGGTATTTCTGTGGAGGTCCGTCGATGTCGAAAAAAATTCTGATCGTGGATGATTCCCAGGCGGAACTCCACCTTATGCAGACCATGCTGCAGCAGGGCGGTTTTCATTCCGTGGGAATTTCCGATCCCACCAGAATCGAAGAGGCGATCGAAGAAGAGCGGCCCAACGTCATACTGCTCGACGTCGTCATGCCGCGGCGCAACGGCTTCCAGGCCTGCCGAGATCTGAAAAGCCAGCAGCCCTATTCGAATATTCCCGTGATTCTCGTCACTTCGAAATCTGCGCCAAGCGATCGCTACTGGGGCGAGCAACAGGGCGCAAACGGCTACGTCACCAAGCCCTTCACGCCGGATGAACTTCTCAACGCGGTGAAAAGGTTTGCCTGATGTCCCTTGAACGCGACAACGCGGCGCTTTCCGCTGAACTCGATGGCGGCGCATTCCTCGAAAGCGAAGTTTTTTCCGAGGAGCGCCTGCCCGAGCGCCAGTACTGCGTTTTCCGCGCTGGTCGCGAACGTTTTTGCTTTTCAGTTCTCGAAGTGGAAGAGGTAGTGGACTGGCCCATCGTCACGCGCATTCCGCTCACTCCCGCATTTCTTATGGGAGTGTTCAATCTGCGCGGCACCATCGTTCCGCTCATCGACATCGCTTTCACCGAAGGCCGCCGCCCCGGCCTTCTGCCAAAGCACGTAGTAGTCGCGCTGCTGAAAGGTGACGCGCAACGCGAAGATACGCGGCTGGGAATTGCTGCCGACGAAGTCATCGGCACATTCTCCGCCACCGAAGAGGCGCTTCTCGATCAAGCGCCCGCCGACGTCCCGCACTGCCGCGGCATGTTGCGCCACGACGATCGCCTGGCGTTGGTAGTTGACTTGCGTAGGTTGGTTGACGTTTTTCCTGTGCCGGTAATTTAACGCCGGCCGTAAATGAAGTACCCGAAATAGGCGAACAGTTTTTGGGGTCGCAAAGATTCCGGCCGCGCGCACTTTCCGTTTCGCATCACGGGCCGAAGGGGCGAACGCAAATGGGCGCACCAGTTCTTGGGAGGAAGTCATGAAAGCTCGTCTCAGTTCCACAGTCTGGCTGCTCGTATTCTGGGTCACACTGTTGCTCTTCGCCGCCGTCGGTTCTTCCTACTACGCCGGCGCCCACTCCGTCGCACCAGCCGCAGACGCTGCTCCCGGCGGCGCCAATGGCGCTCTGCTAGGCGCGGTCGTGCTCGGCCTCGTTGCCGTGATCTCCATCGTCTACGTGCTCAGCAAGCGCGTCCTCACCCCGGTGGATGAGCTCGCGAAATTTTCCGAGCGAGTCGTGTCCGGAGACGTCCGCGCCCGCGTCGAAATCAATTCCAACGACGAGTTCGGCTTCATAGCGGAAAATTTCAATCGCAGCGCCGCCAAAGTCGCTCACGCGGTCACCAATCAACAGGCGCAGGACTCCCTGCAGCGCAGCATCACCGACCTGCTCAACACGATCAACCAGGTCGCTCGCGGCGACTTGACCATCCGCGGCAAAGTCACCAACGACGCGCTCGGCAATGTCGTGGACTCGGTCAACTTCATGCTCGATAACTTCACCAAAGTTCTCGAGCGCGTCCGCAAAGCCGCCGTGGACGTCAGCGGTAGCGCCAATCAAATTCTCGACGCCGCCGATGACATGACCGCCGGAGCTACACAGCAAGACCAGGAAATCACCAACACTTCTTCTGCCGTCGAAGAGCTCACCGTCTCGATGAAACAGGTGTCCAACAACGCGGAAGCCAGTGCTGAAGCCGCACGTCGCGCGCTCGATGCCGCCGAACAAGGTAACCGCGCCGTGCGCGATACGCTCGAAGGCATGCAGCGCATTCGCGCCTCCGTGCAAGCCACCGCCAAGAAAATTAAATCTCTCGGCGATCGCTCACTGGAAATTTCCGAAATCATCAACGTGATTAACGACATTACCGAGCAGACCAACTTGCTCGCCTTGAACGCCGCCATCGAAGCGGCCCGCGCTGGAGATGCCGGCCGCGGTTTCGCCGTCGTCGCTGACGAAGTCCGCAAACTGGCCGAGCACTCTCGCAGCGCCACCAAAGACATCGCTGCGCTCATCAAAGCCATTCAAGCCGAAACAAACGAAGCCGTCGTCGTCATGGAAGATGGCACGCGCGAAGTGGAAGTGGGAGCAGGCCTCGCCGATCAAGCCGGCAAAGCCCTCGAAGCAATTTCCAGCGTCGTGCGTCAATCTGCCGAACTCGTCCAAGAAATTTCTCTGGCCTCGAAGCAGCAGGTGCGCGGCACGGAAGGTGTGGCCAACGCGATGCAAATCATCTCCGGCATCACGCGCCAGACCACGCAAGGCGCGCGCCAAACTGCTTCAACGGTCGGCAACATGGTCAAACTCTCTGAACAATTAAATGAAGCGCTCGCTCAATTCCGTTCCGGTCGCGCCGGCGAAGCAGCCGAAGAACCGCGTCCGGCCGCGCCCGTGGGTGCGCATCGTTAGGTCGCAGTGATTCCTGGCGCCGGCGCAGCCTGCCGGCCCCGAACGTGCGCCGAACATGAAACTACATTCAGCAACGACGACGAAGCTCAGCGAGTTCGAACTCGATGATATCCGCACGCTGATCGAGCAGCGCTCGGCCATTCTTTTCGATGCTTCGCGCGAGCGGTTCTTTTCCACCCGCATCCGCGAATTCATCGAGGAAAAAGAGCTCTCCAGCGGCGCGCAGCTGTACGAGCAAGTGAAAAGTTCCAGCACGGAATACGAAGCTCTGCTGGAGCGCCTGCTCACGCAGGAAACATCGTTCTTTCGTTATCCAGCCGTCTATGACGCGCTGGAAAAACGCATTTTGCCGGAGGTGCAGGAACGCAAATTCTGGCAGAACCCGCGCGCCCTGCGCATCTGGAGCGCTGGCTGTTCCACGGGGGAAGAGGCCTACTCCATCGCCATCACCCTGTGCGACGCGCTGAAATTCGTCGAAGCTTGGGAAATCGAAATTCTCGCGACGGACATCAGCCGCCGCGCGCTGCGCCATGCCGAACGCGGCCTGTACAGCAAGCGCAGCCTGCAAGATGTCTCGCTGGGCCAGGTGGACACGCACTTTACGTCCACCAAGCACGGCTTTCAGGTCAGGCCGCGCATTAGAAAAATGATTTCGTTCGCGCAAATGAATCTGGTCGAGCCGGTTTACGTCGGCAAACTGGACTGCATCTTCTGCATGAACGTGCTCATGTATTTCTCGGAGGAACGCCGCCTCCAGATCCTGCGGCGCTTTTACGACGCCCTGGAACCGGGCGGATATTTTCTTTTGGGCCACTCGGAAACTCTTTCCAACGTGCCCATGAAATTTGAATCCATGGTGATCGGCGATTGCCTCATCTATCGCAAACCGCTCGCCACTGAATCGCGCGCTGCAACCGTGTTGGTGGAGGAAAGCCTGTGAACGGGCCCAATCAGGAATCCGTCGAGCTCTTCCTCCAGGAGGCTTCCGAAAACCTCCAGTATCTGCGGGAATATTCCGGCATGTTGCAGGAACCGCAGACCAAGCCCGAAGATCTCGAAAAACTTTACATTGCAGCTCACACTCTCGCCGGCACTTCGGCCAGCTACGGCTTCCCGCAATTTTCCGAAGTGGCCGCGAAAATGGCGCACATCTTTCATTACGCCATGAACGCCACCCTCACTGCGGACATGCATGGCCCACTCACCGAATTTATTTCCGACGCAATTTCCGTTCTCGAATTTGATTTGCTGCAGATAAGCTCCAGCGGCAGCGAAACCGATGGCGACATTCTTGCCTTCAAACAGCGCTATTCCTTTGCCTTTCCGGCCCCGCCCACCTCGCGCGCCGCACGGGAAGCGGCCGGCGAACAAGTCGCAGCCGAAGAACCCGTCGCCGACGCGCCGCCGCAGTACTCGTTTGTGGACCATCTGCCGCAAGACAGCGACGTTCCCGCGGAAGTCCTGGAATTTTTCGTTCCCGAAGCCGAAGAGCACCTTCAGGCCGTCACCGAATGCTTGCTCGCGCTCGAAGCCAATCCAAACGCGGAAGATATCAACCGCCTTTTCCGCTCCATGCACACCGTAAAAGGTTCCGCCGCGCAAGTCGGATTGCATCGTCTCTCCGCGGTCGCTCATCGAGTCGAAGATCTCATCGGCCGCCTGCGCGATGGCGTCCTGAAACCCAGCGCCAATATCGTGGACATCTGCCTCGAGTCCGTGGACGTCCTGAAAAAATTCCTGCACCGCCAATGGACCGGCGACGACGAAATGCGCGCTGCGGTGGATCCGCTCCTTGCGCAAATCGCTGAACTGGCGCCCGAAGAATACGAAGACGCAGCTCCGGCTCAGTCCGCAATAGCCAGCGAAAACGAAACCGCAACCAGCGAAACCGGAATCGCCACTCCCGAAAAACGTCGCGCCGCTCCCGAAGCCCTGCCGCAAGCGAAATCCGTTCGCATTTCCCTCGAGCGCCTCGACCGCATGATGAACGCCGTCGGCGAACTCGTCATCAACCGCACGCGCATGGTCGGCCGCCTCGCCGAACTAGCCAAACTTGTCGAAGTCCTAAATTTCTCGAAGAGCCGCCTCTCCGGAAAAGTTTCCGAGTTCCAGGAAAAGCACGAGTTCAGCAAAATCCAGCCGCTCCTCGTTCCCGGAAGCCAGGCCCCGCAAATGGACACGTTCCGTCCGAATTTTCCGGGCGCGCCGTCGGTCACGACCAACGATCTGCTCGAATTCAGCGAACTGGAAATGGATCGCTACGACGATGTCAACATTCTTTCGCGCTCGCTCACCGAAATTTCCGCGGACGTCAACGTCGTCCTTACACAGCTCGAAGGTTTCATGGGACGCGTGGATTCCGATATCGACGAATTCACCAAGCTCGCCCACCACCTCCAGGACGAAATCACGGCCGCGCGCATGGTCCCCATCGGAAATCTTTACACGCGCCTGTCTCGCACGGTGCGCGATGCCGCCAACGCCACTGGCAAACTCGTCGAGCTTTCCCTCGAAGGTGCGGACACCGAACTCGACAACAATATTATTCAGCACGTTTCCGATCCGCTCATTCACCTGGTGCGCAATGCCGTCGCGCACGGTGTCGAAGACCGCCGCACACGCCAGCGCTCGGGCAAGTCTGAAAAAGGTTCGGTCAGCGTCCGCGCCTATCACCGCGGCAATCACATCTTCATCGAAGTCGAAGACGACGGCCGCGGCATTGATTACGATGGCGCACGCCGTCGCGTTGTCGAAATGGGAGCCATGTCTTCCGTCGCCGCCGCCGAACTCACCGAACGTGAGCTCCGTGAATTCCTTTTCCGTCCCGGATTCACCACCGCCGCTGCTATGACGGAGCTTGCCGGCCGCGGCGTTGGTCTCGACGTCGTCCGCGCCAACGTGCACGCCCTGAACGGCGAAATCGAAGTTCGCTCCGAACCCGGCCATGGCGCCACCTTCACGGTAAAAGTTCCGCTCACGCTGATCATCTCGCAAGCGCTCTTCGTCCGCTGCGGCACGTCTGTCTTTGCTCTGCCTCTGGCAGTTGTCGAAGAAATTCGTCGCCTCAAGCCCGACGAAATCGAAGATGTCGGCGGCAAACTTCTCACTCGCGTGCGCGACGTAGTCACCGAAGTCGTGCGCCTCGACGTCCAGCTGGCTCTGCCGCCGCTCGAACCGTTCAATGGCTACTTCCACATGGTCATCGTCAAAGTCGCCGGCAAACAAGTGGGCGTAGTCGTCGAAGAAGTCCTTGGCAAGGATGAAATCGTCATCAAAAACCTCGGCGATTATCTCCGCAGCGTAAAACTTTTCCCCGGCACCACCATCGCGCCCGACGGCAGCTTGATTCTCCTGATCGATCTGAATCGTCTGGCATCCGCAGACACCGCCGAACGCAACGCGCTGCCCGCCTCTTCGCCCGCCGCTCGCGTCTTCGCGCCCGGCGCAGAAGCGGTAGCCGCGGGAAGCATTCCCGCAGGCGCAGTGGATTCAATCGAAAACGATCGTGTAGTAGTCGTCGCCGACGATTCCATCAGCGTCCGCAAATTCGTTGGACGCATGCTCGAAAAAGCCGGCTATCGCGTGAAACTCGCTTCCGACGGCCTCGAAGCTTCCGAAATCGTCGCTCAAATCGGCTGCCACCTGGTCATTACCGACCTCGAAATGCCGCGCATGAACGGCTACGAGCTGATGGCCCATCTGCGTCAGAATCCCGTCACGCGAAAAATTCCGGTGCTGGTCGTCACATCCCGCGCCGGAGCAAAACACCGCGACCGCGCCATGAAAGAAGGCGCCGCCGCATTTCTGACCAAGCCAGTGCAGGAAGATCAGCTGGTAGCAACAGTAGATGAATTGATTGGCGCGGAAAAACCCGACACACGCCGCAAGCTAACCGTGCCGGTGCGGCAGGATTGAAATGATTAAGGCGCCCGAAAAGAAAATTCGCGTCCTCGTCGCCGATGATTCCGCCTTCATGTGCAAGGTGCTGAAGGAAATCATCAACTCTGACGCGCAACTCGAAGTCGCCGGTACCGCCCGAGACGGCCGCGAAGCCGTGGCGCTCGCCGAATCGCTGCGCCCAGACGTAATCACGATGGACATCAACATGCCCCATCTCGACGGCCTGCAAGCGACCGAGCTAATCATGTCGCAGCATCCGCGCCCGGTAGTGATCGTCAGCTCCGAATCACGCGAAGGCGCCGCCAGCACCCTGAAGGCACTCGAACTCGGCGCCATAGACTTCGTGCCCAAGCCCACTAACGGCATTGATCTCGACATGCGCAATATCCGCGAAGAACTAACGCGCAAATTAAAAATGGCTTCCAAAGTTCGTGTCGTGCGCACCGCGACCATGTCGAAGCTAGCCGCTCATGCGCCAGTCCCGCTCTCATCGGCCTCGGCGCATAACGCAGACCGCGCCGCGCAACACAACGCCGGCAACGGCACCAAATTCCCGATCGTAGTAATCGCCGCGTCCACCGGCGGACCCGCCGCGGTCATGCGCGTAGTCGCAGGCTTGCCGAAAGATTTGCATGCAGCCGTGCTGCTGGTGCTGCACATGCCCGCGGCATTCACCAGTCAATTCACAATTCAACTCGCGGAAGTCTCTCGCTTGCCGGTGAAAGAAGCCGAATCGCACGAAGCTCCGCAGCCCGGCGTAATCTATCTCTGCCCCGGAGCCAATCACCTGCGCATTTCTTCCACCGGAAAAATCGCGCTCGATGGCGGCCCGCGCATCGACGGCTACCGCCCCTGCGCAGACGCCGCGCTCGAATCCGCCGCCACATTCGCGCGTCCGCTCACCGTGGCCGTAGTTCTCACCGGCATGGGCAACGACGCCTCCAAAGGTGTGCAAGCCGTAAAAGCCGCCGGCGGCCACGTGATTGTGCAAGACGAAGCCACCTCCGTAATTTTCGGCATGCCCGCCGAAGCAATCAAGACCGGCTCTGTGGACGAAATTCTTCCCCTGGATCAAATCAGCGCCGCCATCGAAAAGCGCGTCGCGAAAATCACTCGCCTCGCTCCCATAGGTGCGCGATGAAAATCGCCGCTCAAGACACTGCAAAATCGCGCCGCTTCCGTTCCACCGAAGCCGTAATCCTTTTCTGCATCGGCATGCAAACCTTCGCCATCGCCGCCGACGCCGTCCAGGAAATTCGCAGCACAGACAGCCTCGCCGCCGCCGCCGTCGAAATGGAACTCGCCGAAGTTCCTAAAGTCCGCCATCTCGTTGAACGCAGCCATCGCACCTACTACGTTGTCAGCGGCTGCGCGCACTTCGGCCTGCGCGTCACGCGTCCCACTCTCGTTCTGATCTTGCGCCAGATCCGCACCGCGGTTCTCGTGGACTCCATCGAACGAATGGCGGACGTCTCGAAAGTGCACGCGCTGCCCCAGGCCTTTCAAGGCGCGGAGCGTCAGTGGTATCGCGGCCTCACCTATCTCGAAGATCGCGTGATCCCGGTAATCAAACCCGACGGTTTTCTCACTCCCGAAGAATTTGCGCGTCTCGATCAAGCGTCAAAAGCAATCGATGCGCGCCGCGAACTTGAAGGAGCAGTGCAAGCATGAGCGCCGCCCAAAATCACGCGCGCAAATCCTGGGTGCTTCTGCACGTAGGCAATCGCCGCTTCGCGCTCCCCGCCGAATCCGTGATGGAACTGGCGCCGCCCGTCCGCCTGCACAATTTCCCGCACACTTCGCGACTCATCGCCGGAGTAATCGTTCGCCGTGGCCGCATCGTTCCCGTGTACGACGTCGCCCCAGTTCTCTGCGGCCGCGAATCCTCGGTGCATCGCTTTTATCTAATCGCCGACCGCGCCTTCGGAACCGGCCCCGGTCCCGAAGCCAGCGAACCGAGCGCGATCCCTGTAAACGGCGAATGCGAATTAGCCAACGGCGAAATGCAGCCGCGCGACGAGAACGCTCCGCCCTATTTCGCCGGCACCCTCGCCATCGAAAGCGAAAATATAGACGTCCTCGATTTGCAGAAGCTCGTTACCAGCGCCGGCAGCAATCTTCCCAGCGCCGCAGATCTAGCGGAGCCGCGCCCATGAACGCACTCACAAATCTTCCGCGCATCCTGCTCGTGGATAGCAACGTCTATTTCGCGAAACGTGTCGGCGAAGCACTTCAGCAAGTCGGCTTCGAAGTCGTCCCCTGCACGCAAGCCGCCTACGCGCTCACCATGCTCGAATGGAACGCACCCGCTGCGATTTTATGCGCCACCAATCTCCGCGAAATGGGCGCGCTCGAAATGGCTCCGATTTTGCGCGCAGATCCTAACACCGCACACATTCCACTCATCGCCGTAGGCGGCGCCGGTGTTGGCGAACAAGCTCTTCTCGAAGCCTATCGTGCTGGCTGCGACGATTTCGTAGACCGCCGCCGCTCGCCGTCAGACATCGCCGCTCACGTGCGCAGTTTTCTCGTCAGCCGTCAGGACGGTTTTCAGCCCACGCAAATGCTCACCAGCGCCGAAACCGATTTGAGCGGCAATCTCCAGCATCTCGATTTGCCGGGAGTCATCCAAATGCTCGGCCAGGCCCGCCAGACCGGAGCGCTGCACATCAACGCCGTCGATGCCGACGGAATTATTTTCTTCGAGGGCGGCGAAATCACTCACGCCGAATCCGGGATGCTCTTCGGTGACGAAGCCGTCACTCAAATCGTCGCCACCTGCCAGAGCGCCAACGAAGGTGTGTACAAATTCGTTTACGGTGCCACCGCCACGCAGCGCACCGTGCTTCGCTCTGCCACCGATCTGCTCCTCGACGCCATGCGCGAATTCGATGAATCGCAAAGAGACTCCGAGGAAGGTTCTCCAGACGACTCCGGGCCACAAGCCGATCCAGACAAAATCGAAAAGGAATCGCTATGAGCGAAACGCAAGTTCTCACCGCCGCGCGCACTCCGACGGTTTATTTCATTGATGACAGCGCCACCATGCGCGAAGTCATCAAGATCGCCTTCCGCAAGGAAAATATTAATGTCATCACCTGCGCCGACGCAGCCTCCGCACTCGCTCAATTCGGTGATTCCGCCCCCGACGCTGTCATCACCGACGTGATCATGCCCGATAAAGACGGCTACGAAGTCTGCCAATTCATAAAAGAACACGAACGCTTCGGAAAAACTCCGGTGATCCTGATGTCCGGCGTGGTAAATCGCACCGTAGCGGAAAAAGCCATGCAGGTGAAAGCCGATGAATTAGTGCGCAAGCCCTTCCAGCCACAGGATCTGATCGCGCGCGTAAAAAGTCTTCTGAATCCCGCCGCAGCCGGCCCCGCAGCACGCGGCTCGCTGCGCGACGAAGAAGCAAATTCCTCCCAAGCCGCCAGCCGCGTTCTCAGCGGCCTCTTCTCGCCACCCTCATCTCCGCAAAATGGCGCATTTTCAAATGGCAGCTCGCCAAACTCCGCACCTGCAAATTTCGCGCCAGCCCATCCCGTCACCACGTCCGCATGGCCCGCGGAACCCGCGCAATCTTTCGCACCGCAGCGCCCCGCGCCAGCAGTCCCGCGCCCGACGACGCATGCCGCCGCGCCGCCGCAACGAGCGGCAGCCGCCGCAGCGCCCCCATCAGCCGACACCCAAAAACTCCGCCACGAAATCCGCCGCCTCGAGCTCCTGGTAAAGAAACTCCAAGCCGAGCTCGAAGCCCAAAAACAGTACTGCGCCGCCCTCGAAGCCGACTTCAAATCCATGCAAGAAACCGAATAGCGTCCACCTCGTCATCCTGGGCGGCGCGAAGGATCCCTCTTCGTTTTTTTTCGGCGCAGCTACCACCGATCGCCCTAAACGCTTCGCCTCCTCACTCCAATCCCTTCGCCCGCAAAAATTCCCGCGCCACATCCGCACTATCTCGATGCTCCCCGTCCACCTGGTAATTCATCCGACGCATTTCCTCATCATTGATCTTCCCCACCAATTCCATCAAAGCCCCCCGCATCTCCGGAAATCGCTGCAACGCAACCGCGCGCACCACCGGCACCGCCTCATAAGGCGGGAAATAATGTTTATCATCTTCGAGTATTGTCAAATCCCGCGCCGCCAGCAATCCGTCAGTCGAATTTCCCGCCACAATATCCACCTGCTTCTCCAGTAGCGCGCGATACAGCAATCCCAAATCCAAAATCCGCGGCGTATCTCGAAACGAAAGCCCATAAGTCCGCGCCAATCCCGCAAACCCGTCCGGCCGCTCCATGAACTCGTACCCAAACCCCGCTCGCCAGGCGCGCGCAAACGGCGCCGCATTGGAAATGGTCTTCAAATGCAACCGCCGCGCATCCTCCCCTCGCACCACGATCGCAAAAGTATTGTTGAACCCCAGCGAAGGCAGCACGTCCAATCCAAATCGCTTCTGATATTCACTCCGTACGTGTTCATACACCGCCGTAGGATCAGATTCCAGCGGATCATGCAAAATCGCCGTCAGCGCCGTCCCCGTATATTCCACATACAAATCAATTCGCCCCGACAGCAAGGCCTGCTGACAAATATAAGATCCCGCCAAATAAAACCGCCGCGTCACGGGACGATGCGTCCGCGCCTCCAAATGCTGCGCCACAATTTCCCCAAGCAGCGCCTGCTCCGAAAAATTCTTCGACCCTACCACAATCTCATCGTGCCGCGCCGTCCCACACGAACCCAGCGCCATCAGCCACGCAATCACCATGCAAGCGAAAACACCCAGCCGCAATCCAGCAAATCGATTCATGAGCGCACTGGCTGCAACCGGCGTTCACACACGCCCAGCAGAAAATCCGCAATCAAAGCTAGCAGCGCTGCCGGAATCGCTCCCGCCAATATCAGTTGGTTATTCACCATCGCCAGCCCGCGAAAAATAAATTCTCCCAATCCTCCCGCTCCCACCGCCGCTGCAATCGTCGCAATTCCCACCGTCAGCACCGTTGCTACGCGTATCCCCGCCAGCATGGTCGAAAACGATAGCGGCAATTCCACCTGCAGCAAAATCTGCCGCTCCGTCATCCCCATGCCGCGCGCGGCGTCACGCACAGCCGCGTCCACGCCCGTAATCCCCGCCGCAGTATTCCGAATAATCGGCAGCAGCGCATACAGCGCCAGCGCCGCGATCGCTATCCTCTCCGCGCGATCTCCCAACCAAGGCACGGGCAGCAGAAATCCAAAAAGCGCCAAGCTCGGAATCGTCTCCGCGATATTCGCCCCGCCCAAAATCGGTTTCGATAGCCAAGGCCGACGCGCCACCAGCACGCCCAACGGCACGCCCACCGCCACCGCCAGCAGCATCGCGACCCCCACCAGCTCCACGTGCTCCAGCGTCGCCTCCAGAATTTCCCGATGATGTCGCGCAAAATATTCCAGCAGATTCATCCCGGCCCCTCCATCTTTTCCAGCATCCGCAAATTCGCAAGGTACGCGGCGGTCACCGGCTCCGTTGCGCACATAAACTCTTTCGGCGTATGAAGTCCCACCAGCGCCCCCGCGTCAATCACCCCAATGTGATCCCCCAGCAGCAGCGCTTCCGCCACATGATGCGTCACGATCACGATCGTCTTCTGCAGCCGCCGCTGCAAATCTTGAAATTCGGCTTGCACTTCCGCACGCGTCAGTGGGTCCAGCGCACCAAACGGCTCATCCATCAGCAAAATCGGCGGATCCGCTGCCAAAGCCCGCGCCACGCCCACGCGCTGCCGCTGCCCTCCGGAAAGTTGGTGCGTATAACGATGCAGATATTCTGCCTGCTCCAGCCCCACTAGCTTCAGCAACTCCGCCACCCGCGCGCGAACGCGTTCCTCCGGCCAATGTTCCAGCCGCGGCACCAAAGAAATATTTTGTTCCACGGTGAAATGCGGAAATAACCCCACTTCCTGAATCACGTAACCGATGTGGCGCCGCAGCTCGATCGGATCGCCTTCCAGAGTCGAGCGTCCATCCACCAGCACCGCGCCTTCCGTAGGCTCCAGCATCCGGTTGATTAATTTCAAAGCCGTGGATTTTCCCGCCCCGCTGCGCCCCAGCAAGACCAAAGTCTCGCCGCGCTTCACCACCAAATTCAAATCACGCAAAAGCTCGCGCCCATTCGGCAGCTTGTAACCTGCATGACGAAATTCAATGGCAGGTTGCGAATCGGTAAGGGAACCGCGCCCAGCAGTAAGTTCGGTGTCAGCGCTCATGCAGTGGACGCCAGCCCACGAGCAGACCCGCGTCTCGCGCAGGCTAACAAGCGCCACATACCCTGTCAAACACGAAGGCAGAACTAAAGAATCCTGCGCCCATCAACCCTCATCACATAGAGCGGCAACAGACAGCCACAAAAACATG
Source organism: uncultured Acidobacteriota bacterium (assembly GCA_963790855.1). GTDB lineage: Bacteria > Acidobacteriota > Terriglobia > Acidiferrales > UBA7541 > Palsa-295. The sequence continues at coordinate 376,987 of CAWBPZ010000006.1, read as the reverse complement.
CAAGGGAGTCTCAAGTGAGCAAGCTAAAAGGTAAAGTCGCGGTCGTAACTGGCGCATCCAAGGGAATCGGCGCAGCCATCGCCAAAGCTCTCGCAGCCGAAGGCGCATCCGTAGTCGTAAACTACGCGTCCAGCAAAGCCGGCGCCGAAAAAGTCGTTTCCGCCATCTCCGCAGCCGGTGGTAAAGCCGTGGCCGTCGGTGGAGACGTTTCCAAAGCCGCCGAAGCCCAGGCCGTCATCGCCGCAGCAATCAAAAATTACGGCCGCCTCGATATCCTCGTCAACAATTCCGGCGTTTACGAATTCGCTCCCCTCGAAGCCGTCACCGAAGATTCCTTCCACCGCATGTTCAATATCAACGTGCTCGGCCTCCTCCTCACCACCCAGGCCGCCGCCAAGCATCTCGGCGCAGGCGCTAGCATCATCAATATAGGCTCCGGCGTCAGCCGCATCACTCCCCCGCACAGCTCGGTGTACACTGCCACCAAAGGTGCCGTTGACGCCGTCACCGGCGTTCTCGCTCGCGAGCTGGGTCCCAAAAAGATCCGCGTCAACAGCATCAACCCGGGTATCGTCGAAACCGAAGGCACGCATACCGGTGGCTTCATCGGCTCTGAATTCGAAAAAGCGGCCATCGCGCAGACTCCGCTCGGCCGCATCGGCCAGGTCGGAGACATCGCTCCTCTCGCGGTCTTCCTCGCCTCAGACGATTCCGCGTGGCTCACCGGCGAACGACTCCTCGCCACCGGCGGCATGCGCTAGTCCACATCCACTGGGTCGCGCCATTGAACGTCAATCGCGACCGTTAATCTATGATCGGGCGCCCCATCCTTTTCCATTCTGGGAAGGGTGGGGGAGGTTCGTGCCCCGCAAGCCAACCTCTCGCGCGAACTCACTCGACCTACCCCCATGCACTCTGCGAGTTGCATCTATAAGTAATTATACGAATAGTTATCAATCAGAAAATGTGTTAACGCGAGTCGGGGCACTATGGAAACCTCCAAAGGACGCAACGTGCTCAACCCAGCCCAAATCGGGAGACTCACTCTCCCTGAACCTCTCGCCGGCCTCGCCAAGAACCAGATTGGCCACCTCTCACCGGTCGTCACTGATCACTCGTCACCGCCTGATCTAATCGCTACTCAAGAATTAGAACTCGATGCAAACCATTGAAAACAAACAACCGCGACCGTGCTAATCGCTGCCACTTCCGGCGTTTCCCTCGGCGAGATACCTCTTGCGCCCAAGCCACCGCAAAGGTATAAGCGGCGCAATTCTCTAGGGTGGCAAATGACAAGAGCAGCCAACCGATGACCGAAAGCACAAACCAGAATGCCCCCTCGCACCCAGCCTCCGCCTCGAGCTGGCTCTGGAACAAAGACCTGGCCCCCATCCCGCGCGATCAACGCACCTGGGGCACCTACAACTACGCCGCGCTCTGGGTCGCCATGAGCGTCAACATCCCCACCTACATGCTCGCCAGCGCCATGATCGCCGGCGGCATGAATTGGAAGCAGGCTATCTTCACGGTTTTCCTCGGCAACATCATCGTGCTCATTCCCATGCTGCTCAATGCGCACGCTGGCGCCGAATACGGCATTCCATTCCCGGTTTTCGCGCGCGCGTCCTTCGGCGTGCTCGGCGCAAACGTCCCTGCGGTGTTGCGCGCCCTGGTAGCCTGCGGCTGGTTCGGAATTCAAACCTGGATCGGCGGCGAAGCCATCAACACGTTGCTTGCGGCCATGATCCAAGGCTGGGACCATGCATGGCTTTGCTTCTTTCTCTTCTGGCTCCTGAACCTGGCCGTAATTCTGCGCGGCATCGAAGCCATCCGTTTCCTGCAAGGCATCACAGCTCCCGCGCTGCTGATTCTAGGTCTTGCCATGCTCGGCTGGGCCTTCACGGAAGCTGGCGGCCTCGGTCCAATGCTTTCCACACCTTCGCAGTTTCACACTTTCGGCGAATTTTTCGCATTCTTCATCCCATCGCTCACGGGTGTAGTAGCTTTTTGGGCGACGGTTGCGCTGAATATTCCGGATTTCACACGTTACGCCAAAGGCCAACGCGAACAAATGCTGGGCCAGGCGCTGGGCCTTCCAACCACGATGACGTTTTATTCTTTCATCGGAATCGCAGTCACCTCCGCAACGGTAGTCGTGTTCGGCCACGCCATCTGGAATCCGGTAGAAGTGCTCAGCCGCCTGGGAAATCCAATTGCCGTCGTAGTCGCGATGCTCGCGCTGTTGCTCGCCACTCTTAACGTCAACGTCGCAGCCAACGTCGTCTCGCCCTCTAACGATTTCTCCAATCTCTATCCGCGCAAAATCAGTTTCAAGCTCGGCGGCGTCATCACCTGCTTTATCGGTCTGCTGATGCAACCGTGGCGCTGGCTCGCAAGCCACGGCAGCTACGTGATGGGCTGGCTGGTGGGCTATTCCAGTTTTCTAGGTCCAATCGCCGGTGTGATGATCGCCGACTACTACGTACTGCACAAACGCGTTATTCTCGCCGACGATTTATACCAGCGCGGAGGCGCCTACGAATATTCCCGCGGTTTCAACTGGCGCGCCGTCGGAGCGTTAATTGCTGGTGTGGCCGTGGCCTTGAGCGGTTTGGAAATCGCCTGCGCTCCACGGCCTCTATCCCTACGCCTGGTTCGTAGGATTCGCCGTCTCTTTTTCCGTGTACTTGTTATTGATGCGAGGATCGCACGCCGGAGCGTCAAAGTAATGCGTGGCAATACATCATCGCGCCAGAAATCTCTCGCACATCGCGCAAGACCTTAAACAGCATCGCGTCTGTGAGTTTTCCGGTAAATGTATTCTGCTGGCTGGGATGATAGGACGTAAAAAGCCGCGGCAAATCCCCTGGCAACTGGTAACTAGCTCCGTGCCGAAAAGGAAATGCAGCCAAGTTCGCAATCTGCCCACGCTCCTTCAACAGTCCCAGATAAGCCCGCAGCGCAATGCCACCGAGCACCAGTACCGCGCGCGGCTTCAGAATTTCGAGGTCGCGCTCCCAAAAGTGTCGGCAATTCGCAAGCTCCGCAGGCAAAGGCTTGTTCGCAGGCGGGGCGCAGCGCAAAGTCGCAGCCATGTAAGCATTCTTCAGCGCCAGCCCATCTCCGCGATTCGTCGAAGTCGGCTGATTGGCAAACTCGGCGCGATACAGCGCCTTGTAAAGAAAATCGCCAGACCGGTCACCCGTAAACATTCGCCCGGTGCGATTTGCGCCGTGAGCGGCGGGCGCAAGCCCCAGTATCAAAAGCTCCGCGCGCGGATCACCAAATCCTGGGACTGGCTTGCCCCAATAATCCCATGCTAGGAACGAGCGCCGCTTGTCTCGCGCGACCTGTTCGCGATACCGTACCAACCTCGGACAGGCGCGGCAGCGGATAATTTCCTGATTCAGCTTTTCCAATTCGTTCAAGCGTCGCTCCTGCTGGAAAGTTATCATGAACCCAGCCAAGCCTCACAAGCGTCTAAGGGGCAAGCGGGGCGAGCAGCGCGGGGAGGCGATCGCGACGCTCACGAATCGCAGAGGCTTATAGCTTGCGACGTCTCTCGCAAGAGAAGCGCGCAGAAAACTTCGGAGCCAACGGACCTAAGCGATGCCTAATTCGCCCGAAAAAATCATCATCCTCGACGCCGACCCGCACAGCCGCGAAGACCTGCGCGCCGCGCTGCAATCCGCCGGATATGATGTCGCCGTATACGCCACCACCCGCGAAGGCCTCGACGCCATCCACCAAACTGGCGCCGATCTTTTGTTGCTCGACGCGTCCATGCAAGAGCCCAGCGCCGGCGAGATCCTCGCCACGATTCGCGGCGCCGCCAAAACCGCGCCAATGCGAGTAATGCTGTTCGTCGCTGGGGGAAGCGAGCAGCGCGCCTCGGCCCTGGATCTAGGCGCGAACGACGCCATCTCGCGCCCCTACGATTTGCGCGAATTGTTAGCGCGAGTCCGCGCGCGCCTACGCGTGCAACGCGCCGAAAACGAACTGCGCGAAAAGATGCGCATCGCCGAAGAAGGACAGCAGATCGCGCACACCGCTTTCGAAGCGCTCGCCGTCACCGAAAAGATGACCAGCGATGCATTCTCGCTCGATCGCAAGCTCAAAACCGGCTTCGCAGCCGTGCTCGCCGTGGCCATCGTGATGGCGGGAATTTATTTTCTGTTCGCCCACAGCGCGCAGAAAGTTACGCAGCGTTCGAACGCGATGCTCGCCAGGCTCGAAGGCGGCATCGTCCGCCAGCAGGACCTGATCGCCGAAGCGCGTAAGCTCCGCGCAGAACAGGGAACTCAGCCGGGAGCGGTGGACGCCGCCGGCACGGACGATCTGAAGAAGCAAGCTGCGGATCTGAAAGCGAAAATGGCCACCGCAAGTTCAGACGATGCGGCCAGCCTGCAGAAGCAATTGCAGGAAACCAATTCGCGCCTGCAACGGCTCGAAGCGCAGGGCCAGGCCGCGCAAAGTATTATTCCGCAGGATGTCCAATCCGTTTGCCTGTTGCATGTTGCCGTCGCATTCAACGACCAAGCCTCCGGACGCCGCTTGCATTACGCCGGCCTCAACGAGCAAGGCGAGCCGATACAGGATAGCGACGGCAATCCGGTGTTGCAGCTAGACGGAAAAGGTCCGGAAGTGAAGCTCGATGTTTTCGGTACCGGGTTCATCGCAGGACCGAGCGGCCGTGTAATCACCAATCGCCACGTAGCCGAACCCTGGTGGAAGAATGAGGAAATCACTTCGATTACCAGTCAGGGATTGCAACCGCAAATTTCCACGATACGCGCTTATTTTCCCGGCGACCCGCGCGCATTCCACGCCGAAATCCAGGATATTTCAGACGTGACGGACCTCGCCTCCGTGCGCGTGGATCTGCAGGATCTGAAGCGCCCCGTCCTCGCGATTGATGCGGGCAAGAACTCAGTCCTGAGCGGACAGCCCGTCATCCTGATGGGTTACGCTACGGGTCTCGCCGCAATCCTGGCGCGCACCGATGAAGAGTCCGCGCAGGACATTCTGAAGAAAAGCGGCAGCGACGTTGCGCAGGTCCTCAACGAACTCGCGAAACGCAATCTAATTCATCCGCTGATCACGCAAGGGCACATCGGCGACATCTTGCCCGACAAAATCGTGTTCGACGCGCAAACAACTTCGGGTGGGTCCGGCGGACCACTCTTCAATCGCGACGGGAAAGTCATCGGAGTCACCGTGGCAATCCTGAAAGGTTTCGGCGGCTCGAATTTCGGCATTCCCATCCGCTTCTCGCAGCCCCTGCTTTCGAAGTAACAGCCGTAACGCGCACCCGCGCCCCTCGCGCGAGGTTTGTACGCGTAGCATCAGGAAAAGACTATTGTGTGAATCCCACGCGCCGCAACAGCTCCTGAAACCGCGGATCGTCCCGCAGCGGATCATAAACCGGTTCCACCTTCAGCGCCGTCAGCAGATTCGAGCGTTGGCCGTACGCTTTCTCCAGCGAGCTGAGCGCCGCGTCATTATTCCCAACGCCCACGTACGCCAGCGCCATCGCCACAGGATCCAGCGATTGCGCCCCGTTCATCGCTTCCAATTTCCTCAGCTCGGCCCGCGCCTTATCCTTCTGCCCCATTCGTCCGTAGAGATAAACCAATCGCGAACGGATGTTGGTTCCATCGCCCGATTGGCGGCGCCATTCTTCCAGCTCCGCCTGCGCGTCGGCGAAGCGGCCCAGCTGCAGGTAGGCGTCAATCCCCAGGTGAGCTCGCCCGAAGCTCGGATCCATCTCGAGGACGGTTTGGAACTGTTCCACCGCGCGGTCGTATTGCCGCGCGAAATAAAGTGTGGCGCCGCGATCCGTGGCGATAATCAAGGACAGCGGATCAAGCCTCCGCGCGGATTCGCTCTCGCGCAATGCTTCATCAAAGCGCCCCTGCCACGTCAGAAATTCCGCATACCAGTGGTGAGCTGTTGCGTAGTTGGGGTTCAATTCAATGGCGCGACGGTATTCTTTTTCCGCAGTGCTCCAGTCCCAATCGTAATTCTCCAGTATCAGAGCCAGCGCCACGTGCGCTTCCGGCAGATTGTCATCAATCTGCAGCGCTCGTAGCGCGGCCTCCTTGGCTTTCGGCATGTATTCTGCCGCGGGAGACAGCGTGTAACCCGGCATCAGCGCGTAGCTATTGGCCAGACCCGCATACGCTGGAGCGTAGTTTGGATCTTTGGCGACGGCCTGCTGAAAATATTCGATCGCCTGCTGAAAACCTGGGACGGTACGTTTGTTCCAGAAGTAAAGTCCCTTCAGACACAGGTCATAGGCTTGATAAGCCTCTGGCGTTAGAGTGGGTTGACGAACGATTTCGCTATGCTCGGGACTCCCGAGGGTCAGTTGGATGGAATCAGAAATTTCCCGCGCGATCTCCGCCTGCACAACCAACAAGTTGGTCAGTTCGCGATCGTACTGCTGCGCCCAGAGCTGCCGTTGCCCGTTCACTTCGATCAGTTCCGCATTAATTCGCACTTTCTGGGAATCGCGCCGGACGCTCCCTTCCAGCACGTACTGCACGCCTAGTTCGCTTCCAATCTGGTCCACTTTCTCGGAGGTATGCTCGTAATGCATCACCGAAGTGCGCGCAATCACTCCAAATTCCTTGGGATTCAGGCGCCCCAACTGTGCGATCATCTCTTCTGTCAATCCGTCGCTGAAATAGTCCTGCGATTCGTCGCCCGTCAAATTCTCGAAGGGTAGCACTGCGACCATCATTCTTGAGGCTGGCGCTGCCGGCGTCGGAGCCACATGCGCTCGCGGCCATTTCAAGAATGCAACCAGGCAAGCAATCCCAATCACGCTAACCGTTGCGGCCGTTAACCGCACCCACTTTCTCGAACGGATCAGTTGCACCGCCGATGGCGAAGCGGCCACTTCGCCTAACGCCATCGTGCCCACGGACTCTTCCTTGACCTCCGTGGCGCGCTCGTCCGCCGAGCCCGCTTCGTGCAACACCTGCGCGATCATGCGATAGCCCAACTTGGGCAGCGTCTCGATATACCGCGGTTCTGTGGCGGAATCGTTCAGGCTCGCGCGCAGCTGCTTGATTGCGGTATTAAGCCCGTTCTCAAAATCCACAAACGTGTTCGAAGGCCACACGCGCTTCTGCAGCTCTTCCCGCGTCACGCATTCTCCGGCATGCTCCAGCAGCAGGGCCAGGACCTGGTAGGCCTGCGGCCGCAGCTTCAGCTTTACGCCGTGGTTAAAGAGTTCGCGCGTTTGGGCCCTGAGCTCAAACGGACCAAATCGGTATTTGTCGGCCCGACGCATGGATAGAGTCGCGCACCCTCTAGCGATTCTGCGCTCTGAACAGCAATGTGCGCAAGCTATAAGTCTTTAAATCAGCTACTTAGACGTACATCTCGATAACACCGAATGTTCAGCCCCACTCTATTGACGGATCTCAACGCATCTGCGATTAACGGTACCAACGATGCAGTCTGAACGCTCACAGAAGAACCGAAGTCCGACTCGAAGTGCGTCCCAGCTCGGGACTAGGAGGCCAAATGCGGCCAAAGTGTGGTTTCTTAAATCGTATCGCCGAACGGCGAAGATGGTCGGTACTGGGCGGGGTCCTGGCGCTGGCCACGGTCGCTCCGGCCGCCATGATCCCCAATCTGTTCCCGTTCCTCGACCCCACGGGCATCGTCTCCACGTATAACGCCAATGGTCCGATCGACGAAAGCAGCAAGAACGTGTTCTTTCAGAGCTTGGGCACCAATGGACGCTCCTGCGGCACCTGCCACCTCGCCAGCGACGGATTCGGCCTAGGCGTCAAGAGCATTCAGGCGAAGTACGTAGCGACGCATGGGAACGATCCGCTCTTTGCGTCCATTGATGGCGCAAATTGCCCGACCAGCACGTCCCACGACCCCGCCTCACACAGTCTTCTGTTGCAGAGCGGTTTAATCCGTGTTTTCTTGCCGGTTCCTGCAAATGCTCAATACCAGATCCAGGTCGAACGCGATCCATACGGCTGCGCAATCGTGACCGACCAATCCACCGGCGTGCAGACCGTTTCGATCTATCGCCGGCCGTTGCCGACCACGAACTTGCGTTTCCTCAGCGCCGTTATGTTTGACGGCCGCGAAACGATTCAACCGCTCACGGCGGACGCCACATTTCAGCAGAATCTCCAGGCCGATCTGCTGCATCAGGCCATTGATGCGACTCTGACGCATGCGCAAGCGGCCCAGCCACCGACGCTCGAGCAGCAAACCGCGATCGTCAATTTCGAGCTGGGGCTGAATTCCGCGCAGGCGCTGGATTTTCGAGCGGGCTGGTTGAATTTTGCGGGGGCGCTCGGTGGGCCCGCGAATCTTTCGAGTCAATCCTACTATCCCGGCACCAACGATTCGCTCGGGGCCGATCCCGAAGGCAATGCATTCAACTCCACGGCCTTCACGATCTACGCGGATTGGGAGACGTCACCTGACCCCATGCGGCGAAAGATTGCCGCCGGAGAAAAGCTGTTCAACACGCGCGCGCTGACGATCTCCAACGTCCGCGGATTGACTGACAACGCCGCACTGGCTATAGCCCTCGGCACCACGGTGCCCATCGCGCCATTCGCCGGCACATGCACTACCTGCCATGACGCGCCGAATGTAGGTAATCACTCTCTGCCCTTGGCTCTGGACATCGGTACCGGCCACGATCCCGCCGCCGAGACCGATCCATTGATTGCCAATGGACTTTCGCAACTCAGCGTTGCGGATCTGCCGGTGTATCGCATCACTGGATGCCCGAATCCGTTCCAGGTTCCCGGGCAACCTGCTGCTGCCTACGTGATTTTCACCGCGGATCCGGGCAAAGGGCTGGTCAGTGGCTTGTGCAGCGACATGGTCCGCACCAAAGGTCCGATCCTGCGCGGCCTCGCGTCCCGTGCTCCGTATTTTCACAATGGAGCCGCGCGTGATTTGAACGAACTGCTGGAATTCTACAACCAGCGTTTTCAGATGAATTTGACGCAGGAAGAAAAAGAGCAGTTCATCGCGTTCCTGAACGCTCTCTAGTGACGGGTTTTTTGCGGAGCGCGGCCTTATTCCGGCAATGGCGCAGGGCCGCGCTGTTCGTTCATGAGTTCCACAGAGGCAATGCGTAGAGCAGCGGCCGGCTTTTGCTGGTTCGCCAGAAGTAGGCGAGGATGATCACGCTGGCGACCGCCGCATACGCGCACCAAAGCGAAGTGAATGCGTAGCGCTTGAACGCCATCACCGCCAGCAGAATCACCAGGTTCGCGAAGCCGAAAATCACCATGGGCTTCACCTCGGAGAAAAACAGCGAGCCGCAGGTGGCGATAACATACAGAACCGCGACCACCGTATTGTTCGTGGCTTGATTTATGTACACGATGCTGTTTCCGCGCACATAAACCTCCGTCGGATATGCCGCCAGCGCCCACAAAATGTAAAGCGTCGTTCCGATACCCAGCGCGAGGAACGGCAACATGCGCCGGCGGCCTTTACCGTCAGGCTCGAACAGCAACACGCTCAGCGGCAGCAGGAACGGAAGCAAGCCTTGCGCATACAGCATGAACGCCGCACCCATGTTGTGCGTCATCACAGGCGAAAGATAGCCATCCAAGCCGAGCCACACGAATCCCTCGATAAACTGATGAATGGCGAATAGCAGCGGAAGCGACGCAAAAAGCAATTCGCGCCGGTGCTTCACTTTCGTCAACGTGACGACGCCCACAGCGCCCAACGCCGTACTGCCGACAAAGTTCGCGGTTGCGGAAAAACACATGGCCGGTTTTTCTCCCGCGCGAGGATTGCACCGATCATCGCAGAACGCAAAATATTTCTTATCAGTTCTGCATCGCACGTCACCCGTGTGGCCCGCTTTTATACGGTGCGCGAGCCTTCGCCAAATTGACAGGGCGTGCTGCGCGCAGCTAGCATGGTTGCAGCGATTGTTCCCTCGGAGGCGGCTCCGAAGGTGTGCCTACCGAAACCGGTAAAGCCGGATCTTACGCCATGGAAAGCAGCTCGCGTTCGCAAAACATTCTAGACCGAATTGTCGAAGCGCGCCGCGCGTCGGTGGCGCATCGCAAACGCGTGCTTCCGGATGTGGCGTTGAAGATTGCGGTGGAAAAGAAAGTTGCGCCGCCGCGCGATTTTACTGGGGCACTCGCGCGGGCTGGTAAAATCAATATTATTTCGGAGTTGAAGAAAGCTTCGCCTTCACGCGGCGTGATTCGCCAGGAATATGCTCCCGCAGTGCTGGCCGCGAGCCTGGAGGAAGCGGGCGCGGCTGCCTTGTCGGTGCTGACCGAGGAAGATTTCTTTTCTGGCTCGCTCGGCGACCTGAAAGAAGCCAGCCGCGTGACCAAAATTCCCATCCTGCGCAAGGATTTCATAGTGGATCCCTGGCAAGTGTGGGAAACGCGCGCGGCGGGCGCCGATTCGTTTTTGCTGATCGCCGCTGTATTGCACGACGCGGAGCTGCGGGAATTGCTGGAGCTAGGGCGCACACTGAAAATGGAAGCTCTGGTGGAAGTGCACTCGCGCGAAGAGCTTGCACTCGTGCTTGACGCCGGTGCGCGAATTATTGGCGTGAATAATCGCGATTTGCGCGATTTTCAGGTGCATCTGGAGACGTCGTTGGGATTGGCTGAGGCGATTCCAGAAGATTGCATCGCCGTGAGCGAATCCGGGTTGCGCACTCATGACGATCTGGTGCGACTGCAACTCGCCGGGTTCGATGCGTTTCTGATCGGCGAGCATGTGATGCAGAGTGCCGATCCCGCGACGGCACTACGCGCTCTGCTGGCGCCGGCGAACACGGGGCATACGGCGGCATGAGCAGCCGGGCATCATGGTGAAAGTGAAAATTTGCGGGATCACCAATTGGAGCGACGCGCGCGGCGCCGTCGCAGCCGGCGCGGATTTTTTGGGATTTAACTTTTACCGCGGCAGCTCGCGTTACATCGCTCCTGCCGCCGCTCAGCGCATCGTGCAACGCCTGCCTGCACGGGTCGCATCCGTAGGAGTATTCGTGGACGAGCCGGAACCAGAGATGCTGGCGATCGCGCGGCGAGTGGGCCTTGACTATGTGCAACTGCACGGAGACGAGACGGCGGAAGTGGTGTCGCGCATGCGACGGAGTGTTCGCGTGATCAAGGCCATCCGCGTGCGCGATTCATTCCGCGTGGAGCAGCTGGCGAAATTCAAGCGAGCGTCGTCTATTCTGCTCGATGGTTTCGATGCGCAGTTGCGCGGCGGCACGGGAAAGAGTTTCAACTGGAAGCTAGCGAAAAGCGCGGGGCGCGAGCGCCAAATATTCCTAGCCGGCGGTCTCACGCCGGAAAATGCGGCGGAAGCGGTATCCGCGGCGCGGCCTTTCGCGATTGACGTGTGCAGCGGGGTGGAATCGCGACCGGGGAAAAAAGATGCGGCGCGGATGCGCGCTCTGGTCGCGGCTGTGCGACCGGCGACAATGACTCGTCGAGTGAATGCGAAGCGAGCGGCAGTTCCAGCGCGGAGGAAACGTCGATCATGAGTGCGATCGCACAGATAGTGCCCGATGCGCGCGGCAGATATGGCCGCTATGGCGGTCGCTACGTCCCGGAAACGCTGATGGCGCCGCTGGAAGAACTCGAGCGCGCCTACGCCACAGCGCGCGCCGACAGCAAGTTTCAGGCCGAACTCGATTCGCTGCTGCACAATTTCGCCGGGCGTCCCACGCCGTTGCAATTCGCCGAGCGGCTGACCGCGCATGTGGGCGGACCGCGCATTTACATCAAGCGCGAAGATTTGCTGCACACCGGGGCGCACAAAATCAATAACGCGCTGGGCCAGGGGCTCCTCGTCACGCGTATGGGCAAGAAGCGCATCATCGCGGAAACCGGCGCGGGGCAGCACGGCGTTGCCACTGCCACTGTCGCGGCGAAGCTCGGCCTCAAATGCACGGTGTACATGGGCACGGAAGATATGGAACGCCAGCGGCTGAACGTGTTTCGCATGAAGCTGCTCGGCGCGGAAGTGGTAGGGGTGGATTCTGGCAGCCGCACGTTGAAAGACGCGATCAATGAAGCGATGCGCGATTGGGTCACCAACGTCGAAAGCTCGCACTATTTGCTGGGCTCGGTGCTCGGCGCGCATCCCTATCCTCAAATCGTGCGCGATTTTCAAAAAGTGATCGGCGAAGAAGCGCGCGAACAAATCGTGCAAGCGGAAGGGCGCTTGCCCGACACTTTAATCGCCTGCGTCGGCGGCGGCTCGAACGCGATCGGATTGTTTTACGCATTTTTGCCTGATGCGTCCGTGAAAATGATTGGCGTGGAAGCAGGCGGGCGCGGCAATGTTTTAGGCGAACACGCTGCGCGGCTGGCAGCGGCTAGCGGTTTCAGCGGCGCCCGTCCCGGAGTGTTGCAGGGAACGTACACATACGTTTTGCAGACCACTGACGGGCAGATTGCGACGACGCATTCGGTTTCCGCCGGCCTCGATTATCCCGGCGTCGGTCCCGAGCACGCGTGGCTCGCGGAACAGGGCCGCGCGGAATATTGCGCGGTCAGCGACACCGAAGCGCTGGACGCCGCGCGCACGCTCGCGCGCCACGAAGGGATCATACCGGCGCTGGAATCGGCACACGCACTGGCGGAATTGATTCGCCGCGCACCGCGCATGAAGAAAGATGAACTGGTGATCCTAAATCTTTCCGGACGCGGCGATAAGGATATGGGCATTTTCTCGCGCTATGTCTGAAAACTGCGCTCCCTCACAAACCGCGGTGGCGGCGCCGAAGCCCGCCGGCCGCATCGCGCAACGTTTCCGCGCGCTCTCCGTAGCCGGCGAAATGGGCCTCGTTGCTTATATCACCGCGGGAGATCCATCGCTTGCGGCCACTGAGAACATCGTGCTCGCTGCCGCGAACGCGGGCGCGGATGTGATCGAGCTCGGCGTGCCCTTCAGCGACCCCGTCGCCGACGGTCCGACGATTCAACGCGCCAGCGATCGCGCCCTGCGCAGCGGCGCCACGCTTGCAGGCGTGATCGAACTGGTCCGGCGCATTCGCGCGCATTCGCAGGTTCCACTCGTGCTCTTCAGTTACTTCAATCCGATTTTGCAGATGGGCTTGGAGAATTTCGCCATCGCTGCGGCAGCGGCCGGCGCGGACGGCGTCCTCGCAACGGACCTGACACCCGAAGAAGCGGTGGAATATCGCGCCACGATGCAAGCGCACGGGCTGGACACTATTTTTCTCGCGGCGCCCACTTCCACCGATGTGCGTCTCGCACAGATCGGCGCAGCGTCCAGTGGCTTTCTCTACGTAATTTCGCGCGCTGGCGTTACCGGTGAACGCGCGGAGTTGCCCACGGATTTGCCAGCGTTGATTCGGCGAGTTCGAAAATTTACGAAGCTGCCCATCGCCGTGGGTTTCGGCATCTCGCTGCCCACGCACGTCACGGTGCTGGGCGGCATCGCCGACGCCGCGGTAGTAGGCTCCGCGCTGATGGCTGAAATTGAGAAGGCCGCATCGCCCGACGCCGCGACAAATGCGGTGGCCGCACGGATCCGCGTGCTGAAATCCGCGGCGCGCACCGGGGTCAGCCGCCGCAGCATTGAAGCGCCTTAACACTTTTGTACTGCTGACGACCGACGAGATTTGCGACAAACGAACGTTGCGAAAAGCTTTCTCATTTGCAGTAAACTTCATGCGCATTGAATAACCGGATTTGCGTTTGTGAGGAGAACAGATGGATAAGCGCGTGGCCAACGCGGACGCTGCCATCGCGGGCATTCAGGACGGAGCGACGATTTTGCTCGGCGGCTTCGGCCTTTGCGGAATCCCGGAAAATTTGATTTCCGCGTTGCGCCGCAAGGGCACAAAAAATCTCACTCTGGCGTCGAACAACGCGGGCGTGGACGATTTCGGCATCGGCCTATTGCTGCAAAGTAAACAGGTCGCGAAAATGATCGCCAGCTACGTCGGCGAAAACAAAACGTTCGAGCAACTCGCGCTGAAAAAAGAAATCGAAGTCGAGTTAAACCCGCAAGGCACGCTAGCCGAACGCATTCGCTGCGGGGGTGCCGGAATTCCAGCGTTCTACACGCCAACGGGTTACGGAACTCTAGCAGCGGAAGGCAAGGAGATTCGCGAATTCAACGGCCGCCCGTACGTGCTGGTGCCGGCGCTGCGCGGGAATTTCGCGTTCGTCAAAGCATGGAAAGGCGATCGCTGGGGAAATTTGATCTATCGCAAGACCGCGCGCAATTACAACGCGGTGATGGCCACGGCGGCGGATTACACCATCGCCGAAGTGGAAGAAATTGTGGAACTCGGGCAACTGAATCCCGATTGCGTGCACACTCCCGGAATTTTCGTGGACGCAATTTTCCAGGGCGAAAAATACGAGAAGCGCATCGAACGCCGCACCGTGCGCAAGCGTTAGGAGCAGCGAATGCCGACCGAAATTGACAAGCGCGCAGTGATCGCCCGGCGCGTGGCGCAGGAATTGCACGACGGCTACTACGTGAATCTGGGCATCGGCCTCCCCACGCTGATACCGAATTATTTGCCGCGGGGAATCGAAGTGATTCTGCAATCGGAAAACGGCATGTTGGGCATCGGGCCGTACCCATTCGAGGGCGAAGAAGATCCGGACCTGATCAACGCGGGCAAAGAAACCATCACGGAAATTCCCGGCTGCTGCTATTTCTCAAGCTCCGACTCATTCGGCATGATTCGCAGCGGACGAGTGGATCTCACGGTGCTCGGCGCGCTGCAAGTGGACGAGACCGGAAACCTGGCGAACTGGGCGATCCCGGGAAAAATGTTGAAGGGCATGGGCGGAGCGATGGACTTGGTTGCCGGCGCGAAGCGCGTGATCATCGCGATGGAGCACACCACGAAAGAGGGCGACGCGAAAATCGTGAAGAAATGCAGCCTGCCGCTCACTGGCGTAGGCGTCGTAAAGCTGATCGTCTCCGAGCTGGGCGTAATTGAAGTGACGCCGCAAGGGCTCTTGCTGCGCGAAGTGGCTGCCGGAGTTACACCTGAAGAAGTACAGAAAGCCACAGAGCCAGTGCTAGAGCGCGCGCCCGATCTAAAAACAATGTCCGTGTAACGCGCACACAGCGCCAAGCAATATCTTGCGTCGCGAGGCTGCGCGGAAAACCCGAATTGCGATACCATGCAGGGAACGGGGCCGTTCAGGAGATTTGATGGAGCCGCATTCAATAGTGGTGATCAGCCTGCATACACCGAAGGAACGCCTCTGGGGCGAATTGATGGATATTTCCAGTTCCGGAGTCACTCTGCGCGGGATTGACCTGAGTTCGTTTGACGATTTTGTCAGCCAGGTGCTGCATCCGGAAGGCGACCGCATGGGTCTGCCGACGCTTTTTTTCCCGATGCTGCGCATCGAACGCATCGCCCTGGATGAACCGCGCGGCTCGATTCCATCGCTGGCGGAAATGTTCGCGAAGAAGACCGGCCGCTCGCTCGAGGATTATCTGGCTCAGTTTGCCTAGGCGGCTTTTTCCAGCGCTTTACAAAACACATTGATGAAGAGCCGAATCCTCACAGTTCCCAACCAGCTTACGTTTCTGCGCCTGGCTTTCCTGCCGTTTTTCATCATGGCGATTCATTACGAACGGTACAACTGGGCGCTAATCATTCTGATCGTCGCTGGTTTCACCGATGCACTCGACGGCTTTCTCGCGCGCGGATTGAATCAGAAAACTCCGCTCGGCGCCTATCTGGATCCCATCGCCGATAAATTGCTACTTTCCTCTTCGTATTTCGAGCTGGCGCTGCATGGAAAAGTGGCGTGGTGGCTGACGATTCTGGTTCTGGGGCGCGATGTGTTATTGCTGGTGGCAAGCGCGGTGATTCTGCTCACGGTGGGATACATGTCGCTGCCGCCGAGCATGTACGGCAAAGCCACCACGTTCTTCGAAATCACGATGATTTTTCTGGTGCTGGTGCTGGCGCTGTGGGACAACCGCGTGTTGTTCATCGTGAAGGAGATCTGCGGCTATTGCGTCGCCGTCTTTGTGTGCATTTCCGGAGTGCATTACAGCATCGTGGTGTCGCGGCGGCTGCACACGGGCGGATGACGCGCGTGCCAGCTTCGCTCATCGCGTTTTAACAACTTGCGAAGATCAGCGTCAACACGCCGTCCTGCGAGTATTTTCCTGCCGATTGCTAGCGCGCGGTAAACACGCCGAGCGCTACCATCCCCAAGCTCGCTGCAATCACGAGCCCAGCAGCCCAGCCGAGCAAATTTGCGCGTTTCCATTCTTCCGGCGAAGATGGCGCGCGATCCACCATGATTTTCCCGAGCGCGAAGCCGCTAAGGAATCCGCCGATGTGCGCGGAATTATCAACTCCCGACATGAAGAATCCCAAGACGGCGATGTAGACCAACCATCGGATCAGCTGGCTGCGCAACATTTGCATCGAAGCGCTTCGCCGGTTTGTGGTGATGGCCATCAAGACCCCAATCAATCCGAGTAACGCGCCCGATCCTCCAACGCTGAAATTTCCGACCAACCCGCTAAGGAGAAAGGCTCCAATACCGGTAACAACGTACATGAAAAGGTATCGGGCCGATCCGTATAGCTCTTCAATCTGCGGGCCGATGTCCATCAACACCCACATGTTGAATCCGATGTGCAGAAGGCTGCCGTGAAGAAACGTCGCCATGATCAGCCGCCATGGCTGGAGTAAATCGAAAGGCCAGCGCACGGACTCGCCGAGTTTAAGTAAGACATCGCCGCTAATCGCGCCAAAACTCATCAGCGCCGAAAACCCGCCGCCGGCCGGCGCCTGAAATCCGCTGGTGCGAATGGTAGCCAGCAGGCTCACGCCATAAAGCAGGCAGCTCAAAGTTAAAATTCCGTACGTCGCAGGCGACGTGGTGGGCAGCAGGCGGCCAAGCGAACGGCTCGCTGCGGCCATTCCAAACGTCAGGCTCGCGCCGCATTGATGGCATTTCGTGGCAGTAGCGCCGACGAGCGTGCCGCAGGCGGGGCAAAGCTTCGGGCGCGGGTTTTCTTTCGCGCCACCGCCAAAGAAACGGCTCATCTGTTCCTTAAATCGGTCCAGCTTCCAACGCAGACGCGGCGAGATATCCAATAGGGTTCCTTGCGAGAGTGTGAGCGCATTCATATAATACCGAAATGCGAGAAAAGCTGTGAATCGGGAAACTGCGTGAGGCCAGCCAGTCAGCCGGAGAATTTCTCCCCACAATTTATGCACGGCCCGCGCAGAGAACGCGTCGGTTTCGCGCGGCTCACGCTAACAATAATGTTTGTGCTATGCGGCGTCGCTGGTTGCGCAAAACACAACGTGGCTGCGCATCAGCCTGCGAGTACCCCTAAATCACAACCTTCGCCGCCAGCATCCGCGCCGCAGCCGGGCCAGCCTGGAGCATCGCGCGCCTCCGGGCCTCCGCCTGCGAATGAACGCCAACCCGCATTGCCGGGCGAATATGTCGAACAAGGCGTCGCGTCTTGGTATGGCGTTCCATTCAACGGGCGGCGCACCTCCAACGGCGAAATTTACGATATGCACGAATTCACCGCGGCACACCGCACGCTGCCTTTCAATTGTGTGGTCCGCGTCACCAATCTGAACAACGGCAAGCAGACCGAAGTGCGCATCAACGACCGCGGGCCATTCGTCGCCAACCGCGTAATCGATTTGTCACTTTCGGCGGCGCAAGCGATTGAGATGGTGGGTCCCGGCACGGCGAACGTGCGCCTGGAAATTCTCTCGGGGCCGAATCCGAACGTAGGATTTTTCGCGGTACAGATTGGCGCGTTCAAGGTCCAAGAAAATGCCGAGCGGTTGAAAACGCAGTTGGAACAGACCTATCCGCCGGTGAGCATCGCTACGTACGATTCGCCAAACGGAACATTTTATCGCGTACGCGTCGGTCACCTGCCCAGCGAAGATACCGCGCAAAAACTCGCGGACAAGTTGCACGACGCCGAACAGCTCACCACGTTCGTCGTTCGCTTGGACGAATAGGTTTTCTTGCCGCGCGCGGCCAGGTTCTATTTGTGCTTCATCGCGTAAACGCCGTCCCATTCGACCGGTGGTTCTTCCGCGATGTACTCGTCACAGCGAGCGAGAAACACGCGCGAAGGGCCGTCCTCCGGCCAGCGCTCCAGAATCGCGGCCCAGGCGGATCGTGCAGCGCGCCAGTCGCGCCGCTTGTAGGCTTCACGCGCCAGCCCAAATTGTCCGACAAGCGCCTCGCCGTAATTTTCTTTCGCGCGCGGGCCCAAGATTTCGTAAATCGTCACGGGCTGCAGTTTTCCTTTCACGCGGATGAAGTCAATCTCGCGAAATATAAATTGGTCGTCGCGTAGCGCCCGCCGCGTGAATTCGCTGATTAAAATTTGCGTGCCGTATTCCTTGTTCAGCCCCTCGAGGCGCGCCGCCAGATTCACCGCGTCGCCCATCGCCGTGTATCCGTAACGCAACGACGAGCCCATGTTGCCCACCGAAGCGATTCCTGTATTGATGCCGATGCCGATTTCCAGCACCGGGCTTTCCTGCGCGCGCCACTGCGCTTGCAATTCCACCAGACGCGCCAGCATGCTCACCGCGCTCAGGCAGCAGCGTTCCGCGTGATTAGGCTCATCGAACGGAGCGCCCCAGATCGCCATCACCGCGTCGCCGATATATTTATCGAGCGTGCCCTGATGGCGAAAAATGATGCGTGTCATTTCCGTCAGATAACCGTTCAGCAGGCCTGCGAGTGTTTGCGCGTCGAGCGTTTCGGAAATCGTGGTGAAGCCGCGAATGTCGCTGAAGAGCACGGTCACTTCCGTCTTGCGTGGTTTCACGCGCTCGGGATCGCTCAGCAAGCGGCGAATTACTTCCGGGCTAACATATTGTTGAAACGCGCCGCGTACTTTACGTTTTTCCTGCTCTTCGATCAGCACGCGGTACAGCGCCACCAGGCTGACGTTGGGGATCAACACGAACACGGCCGGAACAATGAAATTCAGCCACCAGCCGTGCAGAAACGCCCAGTAGACAATTCCTGCAAACGGAAAAACAAACGCCAGGCCCAAAATCATCCAGCGCGGCTGCACCATCGCGAGCCAAATCCCCAGCGGAATGCCGAACAGAAAAATAAATCCCACGTCCGTGAGTGCTTGCAAGCCGCGATGTACGATGAACTGCTGGTTCAAAATATTATCAATCACATTGGCGTGAATCTCCGTGCCCGGAAAATCGAGGCCGCCAAATGGAGTAGCGCGCAAATCGCCAATTCCAGTGGCGGAGGCGCCAACCAGCACGATCTTGTCCTTGAAAGTTCCTGGAGGAAATTTGTTCAGCGCAGCATTGGCGAACGAAACGTAAGGATAGGTGCGCGCCGGGCCGTGATAATTCACCAGCAGCCGGCTGATGTCGTCGGTACGCACGAAGACTTGCTTCCCGAATTCCACGCCGACGATTCCGCCGCCGCCGTAAGTAAGTGCCACTTGTTGGTCGCTTAGGCCGAGGTACAAGCGCACCGCCTGGACCTCCAGCGAGGCATAAAAATCCCAGTTGGCGCGATCCGGATCGCGACCATACGGAATCGCCAGCGGCACATGGCGCACCACGGAGTCCGCATCCAGAAAAACGTTGAAGAATCCTACGCCTTTTTTTGCCGCGACTGCTTCGGTGAAAATCGCGGCATTCGCCTCAGCGCCCCGGGGCACGAAGTTCAGGTCGTCATATAGTTGAATCGCCTTAACGCGGTCGGCTTCACCGTTGGCCGATGCCAGCGGCCGCACCTGCGGAAACGGAAAATAGGCAATCTGGTTGGCATATTCATCGAGCGACTGGCTGGAAACTCCGGCGAGGTCCGCTTTGGTGTACAGAAAATAACTGCCCAGCACCACGTTGCCAAAACGCTGAATGGCCTCAGCCACTTGCTGGTCGTAGTTGTATTGTTTCTTCTTTTCTTCGATTGTCGAAAGAATCGCAGGGCTCACCGCGCGGCCTTTTTTCTGCTCCGCTGCCAGGTCGCCGGAAAGATCTTGCAGCGGCAGCACCGTTTGGTCGGGCTTGCTGAAAGTCATGTCGAAAGCGACGACGCTCGCGCCGTCTTCGCGTAGCGCGTCCAGCAAATGCGCGAAATGGACGCGCGGAAATGGCCAGCGGCCCAGCTGTTCCTGCGATTCCTGATCCACGTCCACGATGATGATGCGCGGATCGGTGCGCGTGCGGCCGCGGAATTGGAAGCGCGTGTCCAGGCTGGACCATTCCATACGGTAAACGAAATCGGACATCGGCATGCGCCGTTCGCCGACAAACGTGACGTAGTAAGTAGCCAGCGCGAACAGAGTGACTAGCAGGCTGATCGCAAACGAGCCTTTGTGGTCCCACCATTCGCGAAGCAATCCCGCGATGCGATTGATTATCCTTGTGGGTTGGGCCATATTTGCCGCGAATGCAGTGTATCGCGCTTGCCGGGATGGAAATTGAAATCCGCGCAAGGCTAACAAACGGTTGCGCGCGATTCAAGGCGCGAACCATGCGGATGTGCCGAGCGCAGGACTCCTGCGCCCTGCGTACAAAAAGGATATAGAATCGGCTGTCTGTGGCACCCTGGTTGGTTCCGCTATACTTCGACACGCGGGGACGCGGCACGCAAGAACTTATGAGTGAAAAGAAAGAAATTTGGTTCACAGAAGGCTCGACGGCGGAAAAGCTTGTTGCGCTCTTGCGGCAGAACTACGATCTGCGCAGCCTCACCACGACGAAGCAGAGCGACGCGAGCGGGAAACGCGCGCGGGGAGGCGCGCCAAATTACGGCGTAGTGCTGGCGGACATGCGTGACGGAGCGCCGGTGCTCCCCGCTTCCTGGAATGGCTCGGGCAGCAATTATCGCGTGATCGGCGTGGTGCCAGCGACCGGCCTGGGTTCGGTGAAAACATCCGAATCACATGGCGCGAAAGCAGCTGCGACTGTTTTCGCGTTCGTTTCCTTCGCAGCTTCCGGCGAAGAATTGGAAAAGACGCTGGGAATTGCCTTCGAAAATATCGAGCTCGCAGCCCGCGAACGCGCCGCGCGCGAACAACTGGAAAGCGCGGAACGCGAGCGCGAACAGCTGAATGAAATCGGCATCGCTCTTTCCTCGCAACGCGACGTGCGCGAGTTGCTCAATCTGATTCTAGCCAAGGCCCGGGAAATCACGCGCGCGGACGCCGGCTCGCTCTACTTGATTGAAGATGAGGGCGACGGCGGCCGGCATTTGCGATTCATGCTGACGCAAAACGACAGCCTGGTTTTTCCCTTCAAGGAATTCACGTTGCCAATGGCGGAAGATTCCATGGCCGGCTACACGGCGTTGCACGGGAAAGTGGTGAATTTCGCCGATGCTTATCACATTCCGCCGGAAATGCCTTTTCACTTCAACGATCACTACGACCGTGAATCAGGTTATCGCACAAGGTCCCTACTTACTTTGCCGATGTGCAACGCCAAGGGCGATGTGCTGGGCGTGTTGCAGCTGATCAACGCGAAAAGCGATCCGGCGGCGCGTTTGCGAAACGAAGCGGACGTGGCGCAGCACGTGCAGCCGTTCCACGAGCGCTCGGTGCGCCTGGCTTTGTCGCTGGGGTCCCAAGCGGCGGTGGCGTACGAAAACCGCAAGCTGTACAACGACATCCAGACGCTGTTCGAAGGATTCGTAAAAGCTGCCGTTACCGCGATCGAGCAGCGCGACCCCACAACGTCTGGTCATTCGCTGCGCGTCGCGGCTTACACGCAAAGCCTGGCGGAAATTGTGGATCAAGTCGTCACCGGCCCCTACAGCGGCAGCCATTTCGATCACGAACAGATGAAAGAAATTCGCTATGCCGCGCTGCTGCACGATTTCGGAAAAGTCGGCGTGCGCGAAGAAGTGCTGGTGAAGGCGAAAAAGTTGTATCCGCTGCAAATGGAACTGGTGAAGCAGCGCTTCGATTACATACGCAAAGAAGCGGAAGTGGGCATGGTGCGCCGCAAGCTGCAGATGTTTCTGGAACGGGATCGCGGCGACGCGCTCAGCGAAATCGCGCGGCTCAGCGAGGATTTCGAGCAGCGCGTGGTGCGCATTCAGGATTATTTGCAGTTCATCCTGGAGGCGAACGAGCCAACGCTGATGGAGCAGGGACAATTTCGCAAGCTGAGCGAGATCGCGCACCAGTTTTTCGAGGACAGCAAGGGCAGAGAGCTGCCGTACATCAGCGCGGACGAAATGCGGCTGCTCTCCATACCCAAGGGAAGCCTCGACGCGTCCGAGCGCCAACAAATCGAATCGCACGTAGTGTACACATTTAATTTTCTGAGCCAGATTCCATGGACCAAGGAATTGCGCGGCGTGCCGGCAATTGCTCGCGCGCATCACGAAAAACTGAATGGTACGGGTTACCCGTACAAGTTGCACGGCGACCAAATTCCGCTGCCCACTAAGATGATGACGATCTGCGATATTTTCGACGCGTTGACGGCTTCCGACCGCCCCTATAAGCGCGCGGTTCCCGTCGAGCGGGCTCTGAGCATCCTGGACGAATGCGTGCGCGCCAACGAAATTGACCCCGAACTTTTCCGGCTGTTCCACGAATCGAAGGTGTACGAGCGCGTGATGCCTCCGCCGCCGCCCCAATAATGCGACACATGAAAACTTTTTCCGGTATTGTGGCTACAATGACGCCGCGCGCGCGGATTCACGCATTTATCTTGCGCGGGGCTTGTGCATTTATCGCTGGCAGCTGCTTGCTGTGGGCTTGCGGACCCACCGCACGCGCGCAATCCACGGCCGCTACCACGTGGACCGTTTCGATCGTGCTGCCGCCGCGATTGGTAGCAGGCCAACCGGCCACGCTTGCGGTTCTTGGCGTGGACGGGCGACTGGCGAGCGGAATCAACGTGGATCTCGGAAAAGGGCAGCGCGTGCAGACGGATAAATCCGGACGCGCATTTTTCACGGCTCCCACGGATGCGCCAGTGCTGATCGTCAGCGCCGCCGGAAATTCCGCCGCCGCGCTGATAGACGCGTCCGCCACGGGCATGGGCGAACAAGCCGCCATCGTGGCGCCGGTTGTGTCGCAGGTCGATCGATTTTCAGTCTGCGGTGGCGGATTTCGCGGCGACGTGGACGCGAATCGCGTGAGCATCAATGGTGACCGCGCGTTTGTGCTTGCGTCTTCGCCAGAATGCATTGTGGTGCTGGCGAGCCCGCGCGCACTTCCCGGTCCCGCGAAATTATTGATCGAAACGCCGATCGGCCAGTGGACCGCGACGACCACGCTGGCAAGTTTGCATTTCGACCCTCCCTTGCCGCCGCTCGTGCCGGAAAAACGCAGCAAGCTCGCCCTGCACGTGCAAGGAACGGACCAGGCGTTGCGCGTGTGGGTGGAAAATCAAACTCCCGGCGTGTTGCGGTTTTTGCGCGGCGACCGGCAGGAAGTGCTGACCTCCGGCGGGCCGCAGAATTCCGCTGAGATTGAAGTCCAAGCCGTTGCCACCGGAGATTTTTCGTTTCACGGGCGAATTCTAGCCGCGCCAGACGCGGGCAACGCGCGGCGCTACCTCACCGCCGCCGAAGGCATCGCGCCCAAAGATCTGCAGCGCGTGGTGAAGAACCTGGCGGACCGGCTCACGCATCATCCGGACGAAACGCAAAAAGTCTGGCGCGACGTCGAAGCAATTCTTTCCACCACGATGGCCGGAGATTTTCGCACGTTGATGGAATGCGCAGGTGCAGCGCTGCAGTGAGAGTTGACAGAGAATTGTATTCTGTGAATTCAACCAGGCGCGCCGGACTGCAACGAAAGCGTCAAGCCTGCAAGACTAATCTTCGTTCGCGGCACTGAGTATCTTCGGCGGCGCGTGGCCTTCGGGAAGCGCGCCCTCCGCCATCTGTTCCAGTGCATTGCGCGCGCGGCTCAGGCGGCTGTCCGCGTCTTCATAGCTCTGTTGCGCGTGACGCAAATGCGTGCCGAGTCGGTCGTAAACTTCCGCAAAAGCCTCAAATTGTTTTTTCAATCCGCCCATGCCGGCCAGCAAATGCCGCGTGTTTTCCTCGATTTTCTGGCCTTGCAGGCTGATGGCGACGGCGCTAAGACAGGCATAAAAAGTATTCGGCGAAACCGGGAACACACGCTTGGCACGGCAATACTCATCAATTTGTCCGTACTTTGCGTCTTCGGTCATCAGCAGCTCGTAATACACGCCCTCCGACGGCACGAACATGAGCGCGTAATCGAAAGTATGCTCGTCCGGCAGAATATATTTTTCGGCGATGGCATCGGCGTGCTTGCGAACGGCTAGCGAAAATTCACGGCGCGCCGATTCGCCGGCGTCGAAAAGCCTGCGGTAAGCGTCCAGCGGAAATTTCGAATCCACGGAGAGGATGCGGTCGCCGCTGCGCACAATCGCGTCCACGATAGCGCCGGTGGAATCGAAACGGTATTGCGTTTCATAAGCGCCGCGCGGCAAAGCATCCTGCAGCAAACGCTCCAGCACCACTTCGCCGAGCACGCCGCGCGTTTTCGCACCGCCCAGCACATTTTGCAGCGTCTGCGCGGACTGCGACATCGCGTTACCGGCCTGCTGCACTTCCGCGATCTGCATGCTGATCTTGCGAATGGTCTCGTTCGAAGATTGCAGCTGCTGCGCCATGGCGATTTGGGCGTCGCTGGCGAGTTTGCCGGAGGATGCGACTCCGGTTTGCAATTCCTGGCGCACCTGGCCGAGCTGCGTTGTCACCGATTGCATCAGATGATTGATTTGTGCGTTGACGGATTGGCCTTGCGTGGCGAGCGAATTCTGCATTTCCTGGCGCACCGCGGAGAGCTGCGCATCCGAACGCCGCGCCGCGGACCAAACAATCGCCGCGACAACGCCGATGGCAACCAAGCCGAGGATCAACCACACGATAGGGCTCATTCGTGGTGTTCCGGATTAATCGAATGCGCCTAAAGAGCGCATGCAAACACTTTAGCGCGAACGCCTGCAGAGCGCAAAATTTCAGGTGAACAGGCAGCGGACCGGCCGCGCGGCAAGCGATGCAGTAGCCCGCGCGACATTCAACGCGAGCAGAGCATGCGATTGCCCGCAGCTCGTCTAGAAATTGAGCTTCAGCGCAAACTGAAACGTGCGCGGGTCATAGGCCGATGTAGGCTGTCCGGCAGCGCAAGTAGTCGCGCCCGCTGTGGAATCGCACACCGGGTTCACGCCGCTGACGTTGAAGTGGTTCAGCATATTGAAGCCATCGGCGATCACCTGCAGATTGACCCGCTCGGTGATAGGAATTTGTTTGGCGATGCGCAGGTCAATCTCAAAGAAGCCCGGCTGATTGAATGCGTTGCGACCCAAATCGCCGGTGCAGCCCGTGGGCGGCACAGGAACGGCGGCGCTGGGCGGAATCGGTGAGCCGTCGCTGCCGAAGCAGTTCGTCGGGATGATGAATTCGTCTTTGTGAATAAATGGCGAAGTGGTTGCCGCCGGAAATCCCGGGGGAACGGCGGCACCTGCAGGAAGCGCGGACGGGCGCCCAGTCGAGGAACCGAAGTCGAGATTCGTGTCGTAACCGAGCAGCACGTTGTAAGGCCGCCCCGAAGCCACTTCGATCACCGGCGAAATCGTAAAGTTCGAAAGGAATTTTTTCCACCACTCGGAATCGCTCTGATGGTAGGGCGTCTGATACACCGAGCTGGTGATCCAGCGATGCCGCTGATCGAAATCCGAATTGCCCCGCTCGCCATTGGGATTGCTGTTGTCCTGGGGGTTCAGCAAAGTGGAAAGGTCGGTGGAATCGTCAATCGTGTGCGAATACGTCCAGCCGGAAAGCATTTCAAAGCCGTGCGAAAAACGCTTTGTCACGGTCAGCGTGAATCCGTTGTAAAGAGAATTGCCCGTGGAAGTTTGCGGGTTCACGTCGCTCCATGGCACTTGCAGTCCCGCAAAACCCGTGGGGAATCCACCCGCAGCCGCCAGCGCGACCAAATTCGAATATCCTCCGACAAGGCCGGCGAACGACGGATTGGGACCCGACGGCCGGAAAAAATTGAACGCAGCCGCGGTGCCGATTGCTCCGACGGGAGTTCCGCATCCGGGCGCGGAAGAGCCGATGCCGAAAACGCCAGGAGCTTCAACCAGAACGCTGCCAGTGCCCGTATTCACGCAGCCCGGCACACCTCCGTTAGCGGGGACTTGAACCGTGAGAGGATTTGTCCCCGGTGTGATCAGCCCGGCCTCGATAGCGTTCGTCGCGTTGGAATCCAGAATCGCCGGATTCGTGACGTTAATATTGATGGTGCGATCCAGATGCGTACCGTGCGTGTAGTTGTAACCGGCGCTGACTTTCCAATCGCGCGAAAGCTCATGCTCGATCGAAAGGTTCGCCTGCTGCGCCAACGCATACTGGAAGTTATTTTTGATCGGAATCGTGTAGGGGATGCCCACCAGCGGATAACCGAGCGCGCCCGGCACCAAGGGATTCGGTACCGTCAAATAATTCTGATTGATGAAAAGCGAATTGGGCTGGAACGCATTGAAGCGCTGCTGATTCGCCTGATAACACATGTTCGGCGTGGCCGTGGCACAGCCCATGTTCGGGACATTCAGTATTCCTTGAAAAATCGAAGCAGCGTTCAAAGAGCCATCGGGTGTGCCGCCGGGAAATTGCAACAACGCAGAACGCGCGCCGTCTTCCGCAGTCGCGAGGAAGGTGAGCGCCAGCGCCGGATTGTCGTAGAAAAATCCGTAACCTGCGCGAATCACCGTCTTGCCGTTGCCCCACGGGTCCCAGGCAATTCCGATGCGCGGCGAAACGTTGTTGGAATCAACCGGCACACCTTCCTGTACTGCAAAAGCTTTCTCCGCCGCCGCGTTGGAAGCAGTCGCCGCAGCAAAGGTGGGTTGCCAGCCGATGTCGTAACGCACGCCGTAATTCAACGTCAACCGCTGATTTATTTTCCAGCTATCCTGCGCAAAGACGCCCAGCAGTTTATTGTTGAACGGGCTATTCGACTGCCCGATTCCCTGGTAGAAAATCGTGGGAGTGCCGAAGCCGTACGCCTGCACGGGAGTCAAGCTGGGCGCGCCAGCCGCGATCGCAACGCTGCCGAAATCATAAACGCCGCCGTAATTCAGTGTGAAAATCTGCGACGAGGGCGACTGCAGTTGAATGAAGTTGAAGTCCACGCCAAACTTCAGCGAATGCTTCCCCTTGATCCAGGTCAGATTGTCTGTGAGCTGATAGCGCTTTTCAACGCGATCTTCGGTGGAGAATGGCTCGCGGCCGATATACGCGGCGCCGGCGATGTTGACCGCCGGATCGGAGCCGCCCGAAAGATCCGAGAAGCCGTAAAAAAGACTGCGCCGGGCGAATTGGAAGTGAACTTCATTGAACACATTGCTGCTGATGGTAGTCGTGTGCTGCGCGATCAAAGCCCAGTCATGCGTCTGCTGCGACGAAGTCCTGCTCCCGGAATTCTGCCCGAACGTCTGGTTCTGCGCGTTCACCTGAATGCCGTCCACGCTGTCGGGCGAAATCATACCGCGGACAAATGTGTTGTTCCGCGAGTTCCAGATGTGGTCCAGGCGCAGCGAGTAGATACTGCCCTTTTCGGAGATGGGGAAATTTCCGATGGTGGAAGCCAACCCCGCGAACGACGCAGGCAGCGGCGCGTTGGTGATGGGAAATGTGGCGCCCGGGTAGAAAGGAGTGTTGCCGAAAATCGCCGTGAACGAACTCGCCGCCGCCAAGCAAAGATAGGGAATCCCCGCAGGTCCCGCAGCCGATGCGAATGCTTCCTGAGTAGGTGTCACAAGATACGCAGGAAGCGGACACGGCCCGGCAAGAGTAGGCAGAAGATTGGAGTTGATGAATCCGAAATTGTCCTGGCCGATTGCGGTGAATCCGGTTTCCTCGCGGCGCGTGAGCTCGTAACTGAAAAAGAAAAATGTTTTGTCCTTCTGGATCGGGCCGCCCAATGTGAGGCCGGCCTGTACGCGCGTGTAGGATTGTTTGACGGGTGTGATGCCGCACTGAACCGTGGCCGGATCGCAGGACGCCGTATCCGAAAATGGATTCTGCGCCTGGATGGCCCCGTTGCGCAGAAAGCCGAAAGCATTGCCGTGGTAATCGTTCGATCCTGATTTCGTGACGATGTTGACGACCCCGCCCATCGCCCGCCCGTATTCCGGCATATAGCTGCTGCTGATCACTTGAAATTCCTGCACGCCTTCCTGCGATACCGTCGCGCGCACTCCGTTCACCGAGCTGTCAATCGCGTCCGCGCCATCGACGGAAATTTCATTGGAACGGCCGCGCTGTCCGCCCAGGTTCAGCCCGGTGTTGGGCGCCGCGCCGATCGAAGGGGTGTTGTCGCGTGCGGCACGAGAATCGAGCAGCGTGAAGTTGATGTAATTTCGTCCATCAATCGGCAAATTATCAATCTGATTCTGCGAGACGGTCATGGAAACGTCCGTCTTGCTGGTTTCCACCAGGTCCGGCGCGGCCGAAACGCTCACGGACGCCGCCGTGGTCTTCAGCTGCAGCTGAGGGTTGAATGTGGCCACTTGACCAAGCGTCAATACAAGCGATGTGTCGGTGAGAATCGCGAATCCCGGCGCTTCGACGGTGAGCGTATAGCTGCCCGGCGAGACGCCAACGAATTCGTATCTACCGTTTGCGTCGCTGGTGGCGCTGCGCTCGATGCCCTTGGCGGGATTCTGCAACGTGAGCTTCGCGCCTTTCACCGCGAGGTTTTGCGGATCCAGCACCGTGCCGGACAAATTCACGGTGTTCACCTGGGCCGAACTGCGCGTGGGAACAGCCACGAACATGGCACAAAGCAGTAACATCCAAACCATAAATTTGTGCAGCCTCATCGTCACACCCCCAAGAAAATTCGTAATTCTTTGCCCCACCCCCAGCCACGTCTCCGCGTCTTCACTAAAATTTGTGGGTCTGCTCCGGGCCCCGCGGAGCAGAAAAAAGGTCAGATGAGCGACTTCTACGCCCCCGTGTAACTCTTTGCAATAGGAAACTTTAGCCGGTTGGATGGAAGGTGCCCAAGCAATTAGCTGCGTGCGCGGCGAAAGAGAAACGGGGGAGCGATGCGCGGACTTCCAGGATTTACGATCGCGAGCAGAACTTACGAGGGGCGATTCGACGGACCGGTGAGTTGTACCAGGTTTTCCGCCGCGGTCATGGGAGGGGTGGCGTCAGGCTCAAAGGTTTGCGGAGCGCGCCAGAAATCCATTGCGGAAGTTTGATGCACGCAGGAAACGGTGCAACGCGGGGCGCATCCTTTCTTGGTGAGAAATTCGCGGTGACGTTGCTCGTCGGTGTACTGAGCCAGTGGAACGCCCGGATAACCGCGCTGCTGCGAGCAATAATGCACCAAGCCATCTTCGCAAATGTAGAGGTAGCGCGAGCCGGCGCGACACCGCCAGTTGTTCTCCACGCCCTTGGCGATATTGTGCTGGAATTGATTGATGCGCGTGAAAGACTGCTTGCCCAGCGACATGATCTCTTCGAAGATTTCCTGCTCGCGCGGACCGAGCGGCTGCAGCTGGCCGTTGTGATCGTGCAGAATCCCGACGGTGGAAGTGAAGCCCAGCTCGACGGCGCGGTGCGCTACGGTCAAAGCATCCTCGGAATTCGCGACGCCTCCACCCAATACGGAATTGATGTTGATTTGAAATTCGGCGTGCTCGGCCAGTAGCTTCAGTTTCTGGTCCAGCACTTTCAGGCTCTTCATGGAAACGTCGTCGGGATTGACGTTGTCTATGCTGATCTGCAGATACTCCAGCCCTGCGCGATTCAGCGCTTTGATGCGATCAGCGACGAGCAAGTAGCCGTTGGTGATCAGTCCGGCCATGATTCCGTTCTTGCGGATGCGCGCGATGATCGCGTCCAGCTCCGGATGCAGCAAAGGCTCGCCGCCGCTGATCGTAATCACCGAGGTGCCCATCGCGCCTAGCCGGTCAATGCGCCGGAACATTTCCTCCAGCGGCACGGGCTTCGAGAAATCGTCGAATTCGTTGCAGTAGGTGCAAGCCAGATTGCAGCGGCGGATGGGAATAATGTGGACCAGCACGGGATGGCGAGTCGAGACCAAACCCTTGACGAGCATGCGCGTCTCGCGCAGTTTGCGATGCACCGCGAGCAGCTTCCTACGAATTTTGGTGCTTGTGGTCATTTTTGCTGGAAATCAGGCTGCCGTACAGTGCGGGCAGCCGATTCCGCCTGAATTATTATGCCATATCCGCGGAAGCGGCCCCCTGCGGATCGCGCGCGCGATGTCATAAGCGCATCGAGCAGCGCCTGCAAAGCGAATTCTCAGTCCGACCAGCGCTGCGGGACGCGATCCCACCGATGCGTCTTCAGCTTTTGCAGCAGCACCTTGTCCAGCGGGCCTGCATCGCTCGTGGCGATGTTCTCTTTCACGTGCGCCAGTTTCCGCATCCCGACGATTGTGTTGCCGACGTCGGGATTCGACAGGATGAAACGCAGCGACATCTCTGCCAGAGTCATTCCCGGCGGCAGTATTTTTTTCAATTCATCCACGCGCTCCAGCGTCTGCGCCAAATTTGCCGGACCAAAATACTTAGCGCGCCAATCGTTCGGCGGAAAGTTTGTCTCGCGCGTCATTTTTCCGCCGAGGCTGCCTTCGTCGAGCGGGACGCGGGCAATCACGCCTACATGCAGTTCGCGGCACACCGGGAAAAGCTGGTCTTCCGGCGATTGATCGAAAATGTTGTAAATCACCTGCACCGTATCCACGAGCCCCGTATGCAGCGCTGCAATCCCATTTTCCGGCTGCCAGCGATTCAGGCTAAGTCCGAAAAATCGAATCAGCTTTTCGCTTTTCAGCTTCTCCACTGTTTCGCGAAATTCCGCTTCGTTGGTCCAGCTGTCGTCCCACACGTGGAATTGCAGGATATCGATTGAATCTGTTCCGAGTTTCTCGCGGATTTTCTGCGCGTAGCTCATCACGTGCGCAGTCGGAAACACGTCGTGATACTTGTATTCCGGCGTCGCAGGCCATCGCCCGTTCAGCGGCGGAACTTTCGATGCGGCGTACAGCCGTTTGCCTTTGTTGCTCGCTAATATTTTACCGAGCAGGCCATCGCTCTTTCCTTCCCCGTAAGCCCACGCCGTATCGAAGAAGTTGCAGCCCAGCGCAATCGCCGACTGCATCGCCTGCAGCGATTCCTGATCTTCCGAACCGCTCCAGCCGCTCATGCCCCAAAGTCCGTGGGCGATATCGCTCGTATCGAAACCGGTGCGCCCCAGCTTGCGATATTTCATTTGTTCTCCTCGTGATTGTTATACAACGAATCGGAGTTCTGGCACGAATCCGCCGTGGGACCGTCGACTCGCGCGCGGTGCGGGATGGTCGTAACAGCCTCAAAGAGAATTTAGCGCGCTGTAAGCCTTCGCAATTTGCGCCGCGACGCGCGCGTTGTGCACCAGCAGCGCGATATTCGTTTTCAGCGTTTGGGCGTGGCTCGCCTTCGCTAAATAATCCAGCAGATACGGCGTCACAGCCTTCCCGCGAATTCCTTCAGTCGCAGCCGATTGCAAAGCTTGCGCGATCCAAGCGTCCACTTCCTGCTTCCGTAGCGCGCTGGTTGCAGGCGGCGGATTGCAGAACAAAATACCCGACGACAATCCCAGCTCCCACTGAATCTGCATCAACTGGGCCGCTTCCGCAGGCGCGTTCACACGCGATTGCAAAGGCAGGCCGCTGTCCTCGACGTAAAATGCCGGAAACCGATTCGTGCGATAGCCGACCACCGGCACCCCAAATGTTTCCAGCATTTCCAGTGTGCGCGGCAGGTCCAGAATGGCTTTCGCGCCGGCACAAACGACGGCTACGGGAGTTCGCGCGATCTCCGGCAGGTCTGCGGAAATGTCGAAGCTCAGTTCTGCTCCGCGGTGCACGCCGCCAATCCCGCCAGTCGCGAACACGCGAACCCCTGCGAGCGCGGCGATCAGCATCGTCGCGGCCACTGTTGTGGCTCCGGTTCCGTGCGCAGCCCGCGTCGCGGCGAGGTCGGCACGGCTGACTTTCGCGATTCCGTCGGTCGCGGCAAAAGTTGCGAGCTGCTCGGAGGAAAGCCCTACGATGAGACGGCCTTCGATAATGGCGATCGTCGCGGGTATCGCGCCCTCTTCGCGCACGGCCGCTTCCATCGCCCGCGCCGTCTCCAGATTTTGTGGATGTGGCAGGCCGTGTGCGATCACCGTGGATTCCAGCGCCACGACTGGACGCCCAGCCTGCAAGGCGGCTGCAACGTCTTCGCGAACCACGAGCGTGGTATCCAAGAAATCCTCCATGTGCTTTTCGGTCTTACCACAAAACGCGGCGCGGAGCGAAGTTCGCGCGAAGAACTTTCTGGGGCGTGCTAGGATTTCGACTCCATGCGCCGCAATTCAATCCGTCAGCCGAGTATTGTCGTACTCGGCGACATCAACGTGGACGTCATGGGCCGCGTAAAAGCATGGCCCGCGCCCGGAGAAGATTGCCTCGCGCAAAAGCTGGAAATTCGCTGCGGTGGAGTGGGTGCTAATTGCGCATTCGGTTTGGCGCGCTGGGGCATAGCGCCGCGACTGCTGGGTTGCGTCGGCCAGGATATTTTCGGCGCGCATGTGCTAAAAATTCTTCGCGCCAGCAACGTGGACACGCGCTCGGTACAACGAACCACCGCCGCCATGACCGGGATGTTCTACATCAACGTAACGCCCGATGGCGAGCGCACATTTTTCGGCGGCCGCGGTGCGAATGCCTTGTTGCAAATGCCGCGCAGCGACGTAGCGCTCACCAGCGGAACAGCCGCCGCACACATCGCGGGCCACAGCTTGCTCGATCGCTGCCCTGCACAAACCGCCAACCACCTGATCAAAGCCATCCACGCGCGCGGTGGCTGGGTCTCGCTCGACGTCGGCATGGAACCAAGCAAATCCATTTCGCAGAAAATTTTGCAAATGGCGCGCCGCGTGGATATTCTGCTTGTCAGCCTGGACGAAGCCGCTGCGCTCACTGGCACGCGCGATCCTTCCAAAGCGTTTGCAGCGCTGAGCAAGACCGGCGCGCGCGAGGTCGTGCTGAAAGTGGGCCGCCGCGGCTGCATGATCAGCGAAGGAAGCCGCCCAGTCTTGGTCCCATCTTTCTCCGTGCGCGCGGTAGATTCCACCGGAGCCGGAGATGCGTTCGTTGCCGCGTTTCTGCAAGCGCGACTGCGCGGCTGGCCAACGCATGAAGGCGCCATCGCCGCAAACGCTGCCGGTGCGCTCGCAACCACGGTCGTCGGCGCAGGTCAGAATCTGCCCGGCCAGCGCGAAGTAGCCGCACTGCTGAGCGCTCAGCGGCTGGAAGGGAACTGGGACGAATCGCGCAAGCAAGTTCGCGCGCGGCTGCGTCGCGGCCACGGGTACGGCCGCTCGTTTCGCAGTAGAAGGAGTGCCACATGACGCGAACACCCGAAAACACTCCGCTGCCCGAGTGGAAAAAAGAAATGGATCGTCAGAGATTGCGCTCGCTTACGGATCTTTTTCCCGCTCCCAAGCCGGTGATCGGCATGGTCCATCTCTGGCCGCTCCCCGGCGCGCCCGGCTACAACGGATACGGAATGCAAACGATCATCGATCACGCTCTGCGCGACGCCGAAGCGCTTCTCCACGGCGGCGTGGACGGCCTGATGGTCGAAAATATGTGGGACCTGCCCTACTACGTTGGCAACGACGTGAAGCCCGAAGCCATGACCGCGCATGCCGTGGCCGCCGCCGAAGTCGTGAATAATTCTCCCGTGCCAGTAGGCATCAACGTGATTCACAACGGCGGCGTTGTCTGTCTCGCCATCGCTCTCGCCGCCAAAGCGCGCTTTATCCGCGTCTGTATTCTTACCGGCGCACGCGTGTGGGATACCGGCGAATTCGATCACGGCTGCGCCGCCGAACTGATGCGCAAACGCAAAGAACTCGTCGCGGGCAACATTCATATTTTCGCCGACGTGGACAAAAAGCACTCCGTCCCATTTCCCGGCATTGACCTGGCCACGCACATCCAATGGACTGAATTTTACGGCGCAGACGCGCTAATCGTTTCCGGGAAATTCACGGGCAACGCTCCGGACGTGGAAAAAGTCCGCGAAACAAAGCGCCTCGCCACGCGCCCTGTCCTGATCGGCAGTGGCAGCAGCGCCGAAAATGCGGCCGCGTTGCTGCAACATGCCGATGGCATTATCGTCGGAACGAGCCTGAAAAAAGATGGCGTGATGGAAAACGCCGTGGACGTGCATCGCGTGAAGGCGCTAATGGACCGCGTGCAAGCAGTACGCGAAGGCGCCGCGGCGCAAGCGACCTGACCTTGCGCCGCAGCACAGCGCGTTCTTTTCCAATTCAATTTTCGGAGGAAACGCAATCGTGCCAGCAAAGAGTTACAAAATTGCCGTAATCCCCGGCGACGGGATCGGCTTGGAAGTCGCGCCGCAGGGAATTCGTGTGCTCGAAGCCGCCGCCAAGCGCTTCGGATTCTCATTCACCTGGCAGAATTTCGATTGGAGCTGCGAAACCTACCGCCACACGGGCCGCATGATGCCGGAAAACGGCCTCGACCAGCTGCGCCCCTTCGACGCGATTTTCCTCGGCGCCGTCGGGCACCCCGATGTCCCCGACCACATATCGCTCTGGGGTCTGCTGATCCCCATTCGCCGCCATTTTCGCCAGTACGTAAATCTGCGCCCCGTGCTCTTGCTCGCGGGACTTGATTCGCCGCTGAAAAATATCCGCCCCGGCCAGATTGACATGGTGATCGTGCGCGAAAATAACGAAGGCGAGTATTCAGAAATCGGCGGCCGATTGTACGAAGGCACGGAAGAGGAACTCGCGATTCAACAGACCATTTTCACTCGCCGCGGCGTGGACCGAATCCTGAGCTACGCTTTTCGCCTGGCAAGGACGCGGAAATCGCACGTGACATCCGCCACGAAATCCAACGGCATCATTCACACTATGCCTTTCTGGGACGAGCGTTTTCGCCTCGTTGCGCAGGAATTTCCCGACGTGCGCACCGATCAATATCACATCGATATTTTGACGGCCCATTTCGTGCGCCATCCGGAATGGTTCGACGTCGTCGTCGGCTCCAATCTCTTCGGCGATATTCTGTCCGATCTCGGCCCGGCGGTGGTCGGTTCAATCGGCATCGCGCCCTCGGCAAATCTGAATCCCGAGCGCGAATTTCCGTCTATGTTCGAACCAGTGCACGGTTCGGCTCCCGATATTGCCGGGCAGGGCATCGCGAATCCCATCGGCCAAATCTGGTCCGGTGCGATGATGCTGCGTCACTTGGGCGAAACCGCCGCAGCGCACGCCGTCGAGCAAGGAATCGCCAAAGTGCTGGCAAGTGCGAAGGTCCGCACGCCCGATATCGGCGGCAAATCCACCACCAGCGATTTGGGCGAAGCCATCGAGCGCGAAGTCCTGGCAGCGCACAAACAAAACGCCTGACGATCTAGGAACAGCATTCGCCGTGTTAAAATGCCGCTGTGGGGCTGTAGCTCAGTTGGATAGAGCGACGCACTCCTAACGCGTAGGTCGTCGGTTCAATTCCGACCAGCCCCACCATCTGAAGTTTGTCTGCGCGAATTTACCACCAGGCAGGATTCGTAGTTACGAAGCTCACGATTTTTTGTTTTTTGAGGCGCGCTTCAGGTCATCGACGGAAGGAAAAGAAGTAGGAGCCGTCAGCGCCAGCTCCGGCGGATTTTTTCCCTGCTGCATCGCTGCGAACAGCATTTCCAGCGCCAGTTTCGTATTCGGCGGTACGACCACCGTCGCCGCGAGCAAACCACTGCGCACGTATTGCTGTCCCGTAGCGATCAATCCGTCGCAACCCGTGAACGGCACGCCCAGCCATTTTTCCCGTGCAGCCTCGTCCGCACTTTCCTGCATAGCTTTGCGCGCGCCAATGGCCATCGAATCGTCCTGCGCGCCCACCAGATCCACAAACTGTTTCACGGAAGTGGACAGGCGCATCCACGAACTCACCGCTTTGTAGGCGCTCTCTTCCGTCCACTGGCCCTTCAACATATTTATTTTGATGTTGGCAGGCTTGGTCTGCTGCATTCCAGTGGTCCGCTCTTTCGCCGCGGAATTTTCCGAAGGCCCTTGAATGTAGAGAACGGAGCCGCCCTGCGGCAGCAGCGCTGCGAACTGCAATCCCTGAATCCGCCCGATCTCCAGATGATCGGAACTGACCGCAAAAGCCGGCGCGCGTCCGGCCCGTCGCAATTCCGGCAAATATTCCGCGTTGCGATTCAGAACCACCCAGCCAATTCCCGCGCCAGAGGCGGCGCGAGCCACTTGTGGCAACGCAGTCGAGCCCAGCGGTTCGAAGAGTATCGCATCCGGCCGCGTGCCCGCCGGCGATTGGATGGCTTTCAAAATTTGATCGCTTTGCTTGATCGCGTCGTTATTCGCATATACGACTTGTAGGCCCAAGCCGAGCCGCTGCGCGGTTTCTTTCGCGGCAGTAGCTTGTTCCTGCTGATAATCATTGTCGTCCGTGGGCAGCGAGAGCAAATAGGTCAGCTTGGGCATGGGTCGGCCGGGATCCTCGGTTTTTCCTTCCCGGAAAGAGTACATGGAAAGCGGCAGAAAGCTTCGGCGAAGTCACGACGCAGTGCCGTGTAGTGACATGCCTGTCAGATACGCGCGAAACGCACGAATTGCGCGCGAAGCAAAGCCAGCGGCCTAATTGAATCGCACGTATTCGAAGTTCAACGGTTGGCGATTGATGCCGCGAATCGGCGGCGCGATCCAGTTGGCGAATTTGCCGGGTTCGATTACGCGCCCCGTCATTAGCGACTGCACGAATTTCTGATCTGCCGCGCTGGGCATCCACTTGTCGCGATTATTTTCCCACGCTTCCTTGGTCAGCACCTCGCCTTCCGGGCTGATGAAGTGCCCCGCGAAATTCCCAATCGCGCGATGAAATCCCTTGTGCGGCAGCGTCAGGCGAAACGAAATTCCTGCCTGCTCCATGATTTTGTTCCAGCGGTCCACGCCGCCCTGAATTTCCGCGATGTAGTCGTCGCGCAGACGCTCGTTCAACGCGGTCAAAGCGGAAACGCGCCGCGTGATAATTTTATTGCCGGAAACTTCCAGCACCGGATACTCTGCGTTTTGCAGCACGTGGTCGTCCTCGATTTTCGTTTCCTCGTAGCGCCCCTTCAGCCCAGTAGTGTAGTAGCTCGCGGCATTCGACGAGGCGTCCGAGCCAAACAGATCAATCGTCACGCTGAAATGGAAATTCAAATATTTCTGCATCGTCTGCAGGTCAATCACGCCCAGCGCGCGCACGTCGCTCGCGCTTTCCACTTTGTGTTCCTTCATCACTTCGCAGGTGCGCTGCAGAATCCGGCTGATGCCGGTCTCGCCCACAAACATGTGGTGTGCTTCCTCGGTGAGCATGAACCGGCAAGTACGCGCCAGCGGATCGAAGCCGGATTCGGCCAGCGCGCATAGTTGAAATTTTCCGTCGCGATCTGTGAAGAATGTGAACATGTAAAACGCCAGCCAATCCGGCGTCGGCTCGTTGAAGGCGCCTAGAATTCGCGGATTATCCGCATCGCCCGAGCGCCGTTCCAGCAGCGCTTCCGCTTCCTCGCGGCCATCGCGCCCAAAATAACGGTGCAACAGATAAACCATGGCCCACAGGTGCCGCCCCTCCTCCACGTTCACCTGAAAAATGTTTCGCAAGTCATATAAAGACGGGCAGCACATTCCGAGAAGCCGCTGCTGTTCCACGGAAGCCGGCTCCGTGTCACCCTGCGTCACGATCACGCGCCGCAGCGTCGAACGATATTCGCCGGGAACTTCCTGCCACGCCGGCTGTCCCTTGTGTACGCCGAAATTCACCTGCCGCTCCGCATCGCGCGGCTGCAGAAAAATTCCCCAGCGATATTCCGGCATGCGCACGTAACCGAACTGCGCCCAACCGTCCGGCTCCACGCTCGTTGCCGTGCGCAAATACACTTCCAGCGCGTGGCTTTCGCTAGGGCCCATGTCGTACCACCAGTTCATATAAGCCGGCTGCCAGTGTTCCAGTGCGCGCTGCAGCACGCGATCCCTGCCCAAATCCACGTTATTCGGGATTTTTTCCGTGTAATCAATCATGGCAATCTCCTAAGAATGAAAAAGGGAAACAACTCGCGCGGCCACCAATAAACTTCAAGCGCGCTCCCAATTAAATTTCACCGGCGCTCCCGTGCCGTAGATCTTCAGCGCCCCGCTTTCACCCACGGCGTTCGGGCGAATGAAAATCCAATTCTGCCAACCGGAAAGCCTGCCAAAAATCCGCGTCTCCGTCGTTTCCGGTAATCCAAACCGCAGATTCGCTTCCATGCCGGTCAGTGCATCCGGAGATAGCGCGATTCTGGATTCGACCGCCTGTCGCACTTCATCCTGCCAATCCAGATCGTCCGGCGCGGCGGTCACCAGCCCCAGCTCCACCGCGTCCTTCACCGGTAGCGCCCGTCCCATCTGTTTGCGCAGCGCAGCCAGTTGCGTCGAGTCCTGGTAAAAACGCGCCGCCAGACGCGAAAGATGATTCACCATCGGCAGCTCCCCGAAATTCATTCCCGACAGCCACATCGCCGCGCGCGTCTCGCCTTCCTGCGTGTCCAGCATGTAAACGCGATCCGCCGCGAGCGCCAGCTCCAGCAAAGTTCCCGCAAAACAGGAATCAGGTTCGACTAGTGCATAGATTGAACGCGAGGAAACGTCGAGGCGAGCAAATGTGCGCCGCATCATGCCCAGAACTTCGCGCACGAACCAGTTGTCCTGATTGTTCAGAATGAAACCATCAAACGCCAGCACCGCGTCGGCATCGCCGGTGGTTTTCACAATCCACAAACCAAGCTCCGCTTCGCTCGTGCGCAGCCCCAGAATTGCATCGTCCAATTCGCGCGCCATTTGCAGCGGCCACCAACGAGCGCCGGCAGCCAGCGCACCCTCCAGTGTCGGCGCCACAGTGGATTCCGGCGCGCGTACGGTCAAAGTCACAGTGCGAGATTCGCGATTCACCTGCGCATCCACAAATTCGTAGTGCCGCCCGGCGTCATCAATCGTTCTTTGCAACGGTGTGAGCGCCACGCCTTGCGCATTCGCAGGGCGATCGCTGCGCTTCGCCAAATCCAGGGCGCGCTGCTTCACATGCTCCGCAAATTGTTGGGTTTTCACTATGTCATCCACCAACCCCCAATCTTTCGCGCGCTGGCCCTTCACTCCATCCGCTGTGGTACAGAAAATATCGGCGTGATCGCGGCGCACCTTGCGTTTGTCTGTCACACGCGTTAAGCCGCCCGTGCCAGGCAGAACTCCCAGCAACGGAACTTCCGGCAAACTCACCGCGGAAGAGCGATCGTCCACCAGAATAATTTCGTCGCAAGCCAAAGCCAGCTCGTAACCGCCTCCTGCGGTGGTTCCATTCAACGCTGCCAGAAATTTCAACCCCGAATGGGCGCTGGAGTCCTCGATTCCGTTGCGCGTCTCGTTTGTGAACTTGCAGAAATTCACTTTCCACGCGTGCGAGGAAAGTCCCAACATATAAATGTTGGCGCCCGAACAGAAAACGCGGTTCTTCGCGCTCGTCAGCATCACGCAGCGAATTTCCGGATGTTCGAAGCGGATTCTCTGCAGCACATCGTGCAGTTCGATGTCCACGCCCAGATCGTAGGAATTCAGTTTCAGCTTATATCCCGGACGCAAACCGCCATCTTCGTTCACGTCCATTGTCAGCGTGGCCACCGCCCCTTCATATGCCACGCGCCAATGTTTGTATTTCGCCGGCTCCGTCTGATAATCCACCGGCGCCAGTTTAATTTGCGAATCCTGTGTCGCTGCGACGTCCACGCTCGCCTCCTACCCGATTTCGTTTTGCAATGCCTGCTTCAGTTTCAGAAAGCTTTGCTCCGCGGACTCGCCGGAAGTGTCCAAGTGCAAATCCGCCTTGCGATAAAAGGGTTCGCGCGCCTCCAGAATCCGGCGCAAATCTTCCATGGCCTCGTCGTTTTCCGCCATCGCGCGAAAATCGCCCTGCGCCATCACGCGCGCCATGTAGTCTTCCGGATTCGCTTTCACCCAAACCGTGAAACAATTCGCGAGCAGCCGGTCGTATGTTTCTTTTTCGGAGACGACACCTCCGCCGACGGAGAGCACGACCCGCGGGTATTCGCGGAGAATGCGCTCCAGCACCCTCTGCTCAATCCGGCGATACCCGCTCTGCCCGTAAAGCGAAAAAATCTCCGCCAAATCCATCCCCGCTTCTTTGGCGATCTCGCGGTCCAGTTCGATAAATGGCGCCTTCACCGCTTGCGCCAGCTTCACGCCCAGAGTGGATTTCCCCGCCCCACGCAAGCCAATCAAAGCGATGCGCGAATTCCGGTCCCGCGGCTCTGCGCCGAATTCCTGCACGAGTCGCGCCACCACCGCGCCGAGTTGCTGCGCAGGAAGACGATCCAGTAGCCTCTGTATCGAGCGCCGGGCGTCGGAATCCGGGACTTCGGCCGCAAATAAATCGGCCAGCGATACATTCAGAGCAGTCGCGATTCGCCGCAGCAACACGATCGACACGTTTCCGTCGCCCAACTCCAGCTGCGCCAGATGCCGCTCGGACACATCGGCGTCCTGCGCCACCATTTTCCGCGTCATCCCGCGACGGCTGCGCAGCTCGCGCACTCTCAGCCCGAGCAAACGCAGGAAGTCTTCGTCGCTAGGATGCGCAGGTGGAGAAGGCAGCACACTGCCGGATTGCATCTCTGGAGTCATAAAGTACGCGCTCGCACAACATGCAGTATAGTACATGCAGCCAGCGGCATGTCAACCGCTAAGCTCGCAGCCATTGCAAAATCGACGTGCTCTCCCAAGTGCCAGAATCACAACTAAAGACAGATAATAAGTGGCTTAGACGGGAGTTAATGATTGGTTATCGTTTTAGCCAAAACGCTGATGTGCAACATAGTACCAATCCAATACGCAGCTCTTTCCCGTCGTGCGCGCCCGCCTGCACCAGGCGATTGGCAAGAAATTGGTACTTTGGGTCCATCGCCGCCACCTATCCCCAGTGCTAAGGTTAGTCATGCGCGTCAGATGCCTCCACTGCTCCGCCCAAGTCGAGCTTGACGACCGCCGCGTAAAAGGCCGCAAAATGGCCCAAATTCGCTGCTGGATGTGCGCGCAGAGTTCGGTCGTGGACCTAGTGCCTCCGGACGTCAAATCCTCGACAATCATCACCGATCCCGTCGCTCCTCAGGATCGGCCGTTCGCCGCGACACGCCTCGAACAATCCGAGAGTTCCAGAGTCGCAACGCTCGATCTTCCCGAGGGCAAATCAATTGCGATTTCGGTGGTTGGCGGTTCCTCGCAGGGGCTGGAGCGCGGGTTAACCATGCCGCTCGTGACTATCGGACGCCTGCGTGGTGGCGCCGATTTCGAAATTGACGATCCCATGATCTCGCGGCTGCACTGCGCCGTGGAAGTAAAGAACGACACGGTTTACCTCCGCGATCTGCGCTCTACCAACGGCACTTATGTGGCCGACAAACGAGTGCTGGCGACCCAAATAGACGATGCGACCGAGTTCCGAATTGGAACTTCCACCCTGCGCGTAAGTATCCGCTCTCACCAATAGCTCGCCGCATCGCTTCCAATTCTAACCCGCCATCGAAAGTTTAAGCCTGCGCCGCGCTGTCCACTGCGGTATGCTGCTTCCCGATAAATCTAAAGCCGGTTAGAGCCGATTCCGCTCGTTTTGCCGGTGGTCAAATCTGCGGGGGAGCAGGTGAGTGGTGAAAAGCGCGATCGAAAAATCGGCATGGGCAGCAGCATTACCAGACGCGATTTTCTGAACGGCTTCAGTATCGCCGCAGGCGCATCCTTACTCGCTTCGGATACGAAATGGTTCGAACGCTTCGGTCTCCCGCAGTCGCCTCTCTCTCCTGATAAATCCTCCGCCTACTATCCGCCCAAGCTGACAGGCATGCGCGGCACGACGGACGAAGTGATGGAGGTCGGTCATGCCCTGCGCGACGGAAATACCTGGAACACCCCCACGCCTGACGCCGAGTCATACGACCTGATCGTGGTAGGCGGCGGAATCAGTGGCCTCGCGGCGGCGTATTTCTTCCGCCAACTGGCCGGGCCGAAAACCAAAATCCTGATCCTCGAAAATCACGACGATTTCGGCGGCCACGCGCGCCGCAACGAATTTCAGACCAGCCAGCGCATGATTCTCGGATACGGCGGCACGCAATCCATCGCCGGCCCGAAAATTTACAGCAAGCAGGCCAAGCAGCTGTTCGCGGAACTGGACATAGATGTCCAGCGCTTCTACAAATATTACGACCGCAATTTCGAAAGATCCCACGGCCTTGCGCGCAGCACTTTTTTCGACAAGAAAACTTTCGGCGAAGACAAGCTTGTTACCGGCACCGGCCAACCGACGTGGCCGGCGTTCCTCGCGAAAACGCCACTTTCGCCGGAAGTCCAGAAAGATCTCGCGCGCCTGCACACCGAAAAAGTTGACTATCTGCCGGGCATGTCTTCGTGGGACAAAAAAGTTCTCCTCGCCAAAACGAGTTACAAAGATTACCTGTTGAAGTACGTCAAGCTCAGTCCCGAAGCGATTCCGTTTTTGCAAACCGAAACCGACGGTCTCTACGGCGTCGGTATCGACGCGGTTCCTGCCGGAGATCTCGCCGGCCTCGACTATCCCGGATTTGCGGGCATGGATCTTTCCGGCCCACCAGGCCCCGGCCTGGGTGTCGAAATCACCAAGCAGGATGAAAGCGAACCGTACATTTGTCATTTTCCGGACGGAAATGCGTCCATCGCGCGGCTACTGGTTCGCTCGTTGATTCCCGCGTCCGCGCCGGGCCACACGATGGAAGATATCGTCACAGCCAAGCTCGATTACTCGACGCTCGATGATCCAGCTTCTCCCGTGCGTCTCCGCCTCAACAGCACAGTAATTCTCGCGCGCAATGTCGGCGAAGCGAGCGCCGCGAAAGAAATCGAAATCACGTATGTCCGGGATGGCCGCGCCCACAGTGTGCGAGGCGCCACCTGCGTCCTCGCCTGCTGGAACATGGTGATTCCATACTTGTGCCCCGATCTGCCGGACAAGCAGAAGGACGCGCTCGCCTACGGCGTTAAAATTCCGCTGGTCTATACCAACGTGCTGATCCGAAATTGGCAATCGTTCAAAAAATTGGGAGTGAGCGGCGTGCGCTGCCCCGGAAGCTATTTCGAGACCGTCACGCTGGATTTCCCGGTCAGCATGGGCGATTACAAATACGCCTCGAATCCCGCCGAGCCTTGCGTGCTGCACCTCGAGCGAGTCCCGTGCAAAGCCGGCCTGCCTGCGCGCGAACAGCAA
Organism: uncultured Acidobacteriota bacterium; assembly: GCA_963790855.1. Taxonomy (GTDB): domain Bacteria; phylum Acidobacteriota; class Terriglobia; order Acidiferrales; family UBA7541; genus Palsa-295. The sequence goes on along the minus strand of CAWBPZ010000006.1, from coordinate 333,550 downwards.
AAGGCCGGCCGCCGCGAACTTCTCAACACCAGCTTCGCAGCTTTCGAGCGAAATATTCGCGAGCAGCTCGGCGCGATGCTGGCGCCCGGTGGATTCGATCCCGCCGCGGATATTCAGGCCATCACGGTAAACCGCTGGCCGCACGGCTACGCCTACGAATACAATTCCTTGTACGATCCCGATTGGCCGGAGGATCAACAGCCTTGCGTCATCGGTCGGCAGCCGTTTGGGCGCATCTCGATTGCCAATTCAGACGCGGAAGCCTTTGCGTACACCAACGCGGCCATTGATCAGGCCTATCGCGCGGTCAACGAACTCGTGCAGTTCAATCGCCCCGCTGTCACGTAACGAGGGCGTCGCGTAAAGTTGTCGGCAGTAAAGTGATATATTGCTGAAGAAATAAAGCGCCGCGCGTTCATGCTGCGGTGCTACGCCGGGATTTGAACCACTTGAGCGAAAAACAAACAGGCCGCCTGCTCGATCCTCTGTTCACCACGAATTCCATGCATGAAATTTTCTCGGATCGCCGCAGGCTGCAGGGCATGCTCGATTTTGAAGCCGCGCTGGCGCGAGCGGTCGTGGGTGCGGGTGTCGCGCCAGACTCTTCCGTCGCGCCCATCGTCGCGCAATGCGCCGCCGATAGATTTGCGATGGACGTGCTGGCGCGCGAAGCAGCCCTCGCCGGAAATTTGGCGATTCCGCTGGTGAAAGCGCTCACCGCGGCGGTCGCGAACTCCGATCCGAAAGCTGCCGGTTTCGTTCACTGGGGCGCCACCAGCCAGGACGCGATTGACACCGGCCTTGTCCTGCAATTGCGCGACGCGCTCGATTTGCTCCAGCATGAACTTGCGCAATTATCCAGCGCACTCGCTCGCGTCGCTGAAAAACATCAATCCACACTGCTCGCCGGCCGCACCTGGCTGCAGCAAGCCAGCCCCGTGACTCTCGGCCTGAAGGTTGCCGGATGGCTCGATGCAATCCATCGCCAGCAAGCGCGGCTTGCGAATGCGCGCAAACAAGTTTCGACGCTGCAGTTCGGTGGCGCGGTGGGCACTTTGGCGGCGCTCGGTGAAAAAGGCCCCGCTGTGGCCGCGGCACTGGCTTCCGGGCTAAAATTGGAGCTGCCCAGCATTCCCTGGCACACGCATCGTGATCGCTTCGCGGAAGTTGCCACCTCGCTTGGCCTCCTGGTGGGCACGCTCGGAAAAATTGCGCGCGATATTTCGCTGCTGGCGCAGACCGAAATCGGCGAAGTTCTCGAGCCTGCGGAAGCGGGCCGCGGCGGCTCGTCCGCGCTGCCGCACAAACGCAATCCTGTCGGCTCCGCGGTCGTTCTCGCTGCTGCGATTCGCGTTCCCGCGCTCGTTTCCGTGATGCTCACCGCAATGGTGCAGGAACACGAACGCGGCCTGGGCGGCTGGCACGCCGAATGGGAAACTCTACCCGAAATTTTCCTGCTCGCCGCCGGCGCGCTCGCCCACTTGACGCACGTCGTGAATGGCCTGGAAGTATTCGAAGAGCACATGACGCACAATCTTGGCGCGACGCACGGCTTGATTCTCAGCGAAGCCGTCGCGATTGCGCTCGCGAAGCACATTGGGCGCATGTCCGCGCATCAAATCGTCGAACGCGCCGCGCACCGCGCGCTGCAATCCGGCCGCCCGCTGCGCGACCTGCTGCTCGAGGACAACGAAGTGCGCGCCTGTCTTTCGCCCGCGGAAATTGATGGGCTGCTAGAGCCCAAAAATTACACCGGCTCAGCCGCATCCATGATTCAACGAGTGCTGGCTGACGAAAAGAAGAGCCACTGAATCATTGTTCGCGAAAAGTTCCAATATGGCCTACACGCAAATTAACGGCGCGCGCTTTCACTACCAGCTGGATGGCCCAGCCGGCGCTCCAGTCGCGGTGTTTTCCAATTCGCTCGGCAGCAATCTCGCAATGTGGGACGCGCAAATTCCCGCACTCGAACAAAAGTTTCAAGTCCTCCGCTACGATTCCCGCGGACACGGCTCCTCCGACGTAACAACGGGGCCATACACAATCGCGACACTCGCCCAAGATGTAATCCGGTTACTCGACGCGCTGCAAATTTCCTCTGCGCATTATTGCGGACTGTCAATCGGTGGAGTGATCGGCCAGTGGCTCGGCATCAACGCGGCAAAACGTTTCAAAAGCTTGACGCTGTGCAACACCGCCGCCCGCATCGGCACCACGGACGGATGGAACACGCGCATCTCCACGGTGCGCGCAGGCGGCATGGCAGCCATCGCGAATGGCGTGGTCGCGCGTTGGTTTACCGAGGAGTTTGCAAAGCGCGCGCCCACATGGGCGGAAGCAGCGCGCCAGATGTTGCTGCACACGCCCCCCGACGGATACGTCGCCACCTGTGCCGCACTCCGAGACGAGGATTTGCGCGAGCAAATTTCGCGCATAAGTAAGCCCGCCCTGGTAATTTCCGGCGCCCATGACACAGCCACAACCGCAGCGGACGGCCGCTATCTTGCGGAAAAAATTACCGGCGCGCAATACCTGGAGCTGAACGCTGCGCATCTTTCGAATATCGAAGCAGCCGAACAATTTACACCAGCGCTCCTGAAATTCCTCGAGCAACAGGAGGTGAAATAATGGACGAGCTTGAGCGTCATACCACAGGGATGAAGGTGCGCCGCGCGGTTTTGGGCGATGCGCACGTGGACAGGGCTGAAGCGGCGAAGAATTCCTTCAGCGAACCGTTTCAGGATTTGATCACGCGCTACGCGTGGGGCGAAATCTGGGCGCGCCCCGGTCTTTCGCGCCACACGCGCAGCCTGTTGACGCTGTCGATGATGGTCGCGCTCAATCACCGCGAGGAATTTCGCATGCACGTGCGCGCCGCGCTGAATAACAAAGTCACGCGCGACGAAATCCAGGAAGTGCTGCTGCAGAGCGCTATCTATTGCGGCGTGCCGGCCGCGAACGCGGCGTTTCATCTCGCCCAAGAAGTATTCGCGGAAATTGACGCGGGCCGTTGACGCGTTTGCAACAAACTGCAGATAATTCCACATCGTTGAATGTCAGCGAGCGCGTTCACGCAACACAGCGGCGCCAATTTCAGGAGGAATCATCAATGTCGATCGAAAAAGTTGCAGTCGTAGGCTGCGGCCTGATGGGCTCAGGCATCGCGCAAGTAGCCGCTCAATCGGGCTGCCAGGTCACAGTCCGCGAAGTTTCCCAGCAGCTCCTCGACAAAGGACTGCAATCCATCGAAAAAAATCTGCAGCGCCTGGTGGATAAAGGCACTCTCTCCGCCGCCGACCGCGATCAGGTTCGCGCCCGCCTCCGCGGCACCACCAATCTCGAAGACCTGAAAGATTCCGACTTGGTGATCGAGGCAATCATCGAGCAGCTGCCCGCGAAGCGCGATCTCTGGACCGCGCTCGACAAAATCTGCCCCAAGCACACCATCTTCGCCAGCAACACTTCGTCGCTTTCCATTACGGAAATGGCAATGTTCACGCAGCGCCCCGACCGTTTCCTCGGCCTGCACTTTTTCAATCCCGTTCCGGTGATGAAATTGGTTGAAGTCATCCGCACCATCGCCACCGATCCGGAAGTAGATGAAGCCGCGGTAGCGCTCGCCGGCCGATTCGGCAAGACGCCCGTGCGCACCACCGATCGTACCGGCTTCATCGTCAATCGCTTGCTCGTCCCGTACTTGCTCGATGCCGTGCGCGCGCTCGAAGAAGGCGTCGGCTCCATCGAAGACATTGATAATTCCATGAAGCTCGGCTGCGGCCACCCGATGGGTCCGCTCACGCTGCTCGATTTCGTCGGACACGACACTACCTATTACATCGCGAATATCATGTTCGATGAATTCAAGGAACAACGATTCGCGCCGCCGCCACTGCTGAAGCGCATGGTATTGATGGGATGGAATGGCCGCAAGGCAGGCCGCGGTTTCTACGATTACAGTGATCCCGCAAAACCCAAGCCGCTGCAATTCACCTAGAGGCTGCCAAGCCCACTCGGCGCTGGAATCTTTTAATGCTTCGCTGGGCCCTTTTCCGCTGCGCCGCCAGGCTTGGAAAGTCGCTCGATCACTTCCTTCGGCAGCGGACGCGATTTTATACGCTCCGGATTCGTGGGATCCGTCCCTGCCCACACCCGCGTCTCAAAACCCTCGACGGCCAGCGCGCCTGCCTTGAAAAATTGATGCCGGATGATAAAACTGCTGCGGCGAAATTCTGTCACCGTGGATTCCGCCTGCAACTCATCGCCGAATGTCGAAGCCACCAGAAACTGCACGCGCACATCCACCAGCGGAACTCCTAAAATCGCGTGCTGCCTGAATAAAGCGCGCGTCGGCATCCCCGCATTCGTAAACAGCGCCGTGGTGCAATCGTCAAACCAAACCAGATACTGTGGATAAAATACGATTCCTGCCGGGTCGCAGTGCCCCCACTCCACCAGCAAATATTTCCGGCTAACGAACATCGCCCGACGCTCCCAAACAACACCACAGTCGCGCACAAAAAATGTAACGCAACGAAATCATCCCAATTCAACGACGCATGGTAACACCCACTTCCGCGACCCTCCAACTATTTGCCTCATCACACGATATCGTTCCGCGCCACGCGCCGCTTCTGCTATCGTTTATGCGCCTTCACTCGAGGAAGCATCTCTATGCGCACGCAAGTCGGCATCATCGGCGCCGGACCCGCAGGCCTGGTCCTCTCGCACTTGCTGCACCTCCACGGCATCGAATCCGTCGTTCTGGAAAATCGCAGCCGCCAGTACGTGCAAGAGCGCGTGCGCGCCGGCGTCCTCGAACAAGGCACCGTGGACCTGCTGAAAGAAACCGGCGTCGGCGAACGCCTGCTGCGCGAAGGCCTCGTCCACTACGGGGTGAATCTGCGCTTCAACCGCCGCACGCATCGCATCGATTTTGCGGACCTCACCGGCGGAAAAGCCGTCACCATCTACGCGCAGCACGAAGTCGTAAAAGATCTAACCGACGCGCGACTCGCGGCAGGCGGTCAGGTCCACTTCGAAGTAGCCGACACCAGCATCCACAGTTTTGACGACTCGACAACCTCATCCAAACCCACGATCCGCTTCCGCAAAAATGGCGAACCGCGGGAGCTAATCTGCGACTTCATCGCCGGCTGCGACGGCTATCACGGCATCTGCCGCCCCTCAATACCCGACGGCGTTCTCACCGCTTTCGATCGCGTGTATCCCTTCGCCTGGCTCGGGATTCTCGCGGAAGCTCCGCCATCTTCCGAAGAGCTCATCTACGCCTACCACGATCGCGGTTTCGCCCTGCTCAGCATGCGTTCGCCGCACATCAGCCGCCTCTACCTGCAATGCCGCGCCGACGAAGATATCGCCAATTGGCCAGACGAAAAAATCTGGCAAGAGCTGAGCGTCAGGCTGGCGGGCGAGGAAAGCTGGAAACTGGTGGAAGGCCCGGTGCTCCAAAAAGGCGTCACCGGCATGCGCAGCTTCGTCGTCGAGCCGATGCAGTGCGGCAAGCTCTTCCTCGCCGGAGACGCCGCGCACATCGTTCCCCCCACCGGTGCCAAAGGCCTGAACCTCGCCGTCGCCGACGTCCGCATCCTCGCCCGCGCCCTCGCCAACTTCTATTCCACCGGCCGCCGCGACCTCCTCGATGCCTACTCCCAAACCTGTCTGCGCCGCGTCTGGAAAGTCCAGCGCTTCTCCTGGTGGATGACCTCCATTCTCCACCGTTTCGACGACGAGAACGCCTTCGACCACCGCCGCCAACTCGCTGAGCTGGATTACGTTACCAGCTCCCGCGCCGCCTCCCAGTCTCTCGCTGAAAATTACGTAGGTTTGCCTCTAGAATAATCACTCGGTGCTGATGGCTCTTTCATCTGCTTAAGCCGCTCCACCAACGGTTCTGCTTCGCCAAGCACCCCCGCCAACAAGGGTCTAGAAACCCCGCGTCATGTTTCAATTCGGCACAGTTACCCCTCTCTGACCTTCGTACCACCCGATTGAGAGTACCGGCCTATCGCCACCGTCACTCCCCCACCTTATCCTGTCTGGGTTGGAAGCGAGCACACCCAACCAAGCCCTGCTCCTGGGGGACGCGCCAAACGGGGGTTCAAATGCAATCTGGGGGATTCCGCAACGTCATTCGTGGCTTGCTGCTGGCCGGTATGATTCTCGCCGCTAGCCAGGTAGCGCATGGGCAACAACCCTTTTATTTACAAATACATATGGGTGAGAACGGTCAGGATCCGATCGGCTTCATGGGTCCTCACTACTTCATCCACCAAGCCTCCGGCGCCAGCCTTAGCGCCCCGCCCTCGACGGCTTTTACCCCGTCCCAGATTCGCCACGCCTACGGTTTCGACTTAGTAACCAACCAGGGGGCCGGCCAGACCATCGCGCTCGTGGACGCCTACGACGATGCCAACGCCGCCAACGACCTCGCTGTTTTCAGCAAGCAGTTCAACCTGCCAGCCTGCACTACCGCCAACGGTTGCTTCCGCCAGATCTATTCCAGCGGCCGCAAACCAGCCGCCAACGCCAACTGGGCCGTTGAGATTTCGCTCGATATCCAGTGGGCCCACGCCATCGCGCCGCAAGCCAAGATTCTGCTCGTCGAAGCGCCTTCGAATAACCTGAGCGACTTGCTCGCCGCCGTGGATTTCGCGGTTCGCAACGGCGCGGCGGTAGTCTCCATGAGCTGGACGTCCGCCGAACTCTCCAGCGAACGCAATCTGGACAATCACTTCGTTTCCACCGGCGTCACCTTCCTCGCGGCTTCTGGCGACAGCGGCACCGGAGTCAATTACCCGGCAGCCTCGCCGGAGGTGATCGCCGTTGGCGGCACCTCGCTGACCCTCGACAAGTCCGGAAATTACAGCAGCGAATCGGCGTGGAGCGGCAGCGGCGGCGGGCTCAGCAAATACGAATATGAGCCGGTCTCGCAGGCGCAGTTTCCGATCGCCAACGACATTCACGGTACGCGCGGCGTGCCAGATGTCTCTTACAATGCCAATCCCGGCACCGGTTACGCCATCTACGATTCCATCGGAGTCAGTGGCTACGCGGGCTGGTTCCAGGTCGGCGGCACCAGCGCCGCCACCCCGCAGTGGGCCGCGCTGATCGCCATCACCAATTCGCAGCGCGTTGCCGCACGCAAAGCCAACTTGAGCGCCACCGGCACTTCGGTGTATGCGGTAGGCAAATCGAGCTTGGCGGGCAATTTTCACGCGGTCACCAGCGGCACCAATGGTTCCTGCGGCACGATGTGCGACGCGGGAGCCGGATACGATTACGTCACCGGTCTCGGTACGCCGCAATCCAAGCTGTTGATCGCAGCATTGGCTGCCCGTCCGTAATCATTCGGTCGAAATCTAAATCGCGAGCCGCCTCAAAATCTTCGGGGCGGCTCGCGTTTTGTTTTCCGCGCACTTTCTCCGCACACTCCTCCACTTAACGATCGCCGCTTCCTCGGTCTTTTTGCTTCCGCAACACCTCCGCTTCGCCGCCCTCTCGAAATCCGCCGCGGTAGTGTATAGTTTTTTTAGGCGCGGCCATTCCCAAAGCCACATTTGCTTCAGGCCACCTCGATTCGCCTCGCCACAGGTCTATCCCAAATGAAGCCACATTTGCAGGTCATGAAATTCGGCGGCACATCGGTGGGCGACGCTTCCTGCATCGCGCGCGTCGCCGAAATTGTCGCCAAAGCCTCGCGCGTCGGTCCTCTGGTCGTCGTAGTTTCAGCCATGAGCGGCGTCACCAATCGCCTGATCGAAGCTGCCACTTGCTCTGAGACTGGCGACCGCGAGCGCGCCACCGAGCTGCTGGAAGCTCTGCGCGAACAGCATTTCGAAGCGCTGAAAATCCTGATCCAGAATCCGGAAACCAGAAATTGGATCGCCCTGGGCATCGAGGAACTTCTCCGCGAAGCGCATCGCCTCTGCGAAGGCACCGCGCTGATCCACGAACTTACGGTCCGCACGCTCGATTCCGTGTCCAGCCTTGGCGAACGCCTCTCCGCACCCTTGGTTGCTGGCGCTCTCAGTGAACGCGGCGTGCGCAGCGAAGCTGTTGAAGCCACCACGTTAATCGTCACAGATTCCTATCACGGTGCGGCCGAACCTCTGATGGAGCCCACGCAAGTCCGTTGCGAAGCGCGGCTCCGCCCGTTGTTGGAACAGGGTGTCGTTCCCGTGGTCACCGGATTTATCGGCGCGACGTCTGAAGGTGTGCTCACAACGCTCGGCCGCGGCGGCTCGGATTATTCCGCGACGATTCTCGGCGGCGCGCTCGGCGCGGATGAAGTAATCATCTGGACCGACGTGAACGGCGTCCTCACCGCCGATCCGCGCCTTGTTCCCGGCGCGCGCACCATTCCCGAAATTTCCTATCGCGAAGCAGCGGAGCTTGCCCATTTCGGCGCCAAAGTGCTGCATCCCAAGACGCTGCGCGCCGTCACGCAAACCGGCATCCCCGTGTGGATTCGCAATACCTTCGAACCCGAACATCCCGGCACAAAAATCACGCCGCAGGGCCGCAGCTCCAGCGCCGGAGTAAAAGCGCTCACCGCCATTCGCGACGTTTCGCTCATCGCCGTAGGGGGACCGGGAATTGTCGGTCTCCCCGACGTCGTCGGCCGCACGTTTTCCACCACTTCCAACGTACGCGCGAACGTGCTGCTGATTTCACAGTCCTCTTCGCAGAACGATATTTGCTTCATCGTTTTTTCTTCCGACGCGAAACGCACCGTGGACGCCCTGCGCCAGCAATTCGCGCAGGACCTGATGCATCAAAAAGTCGAGCACATCACTTTGGATCCCAACATCGCCATCGTGGCCGTCGTCGGCGAAAATATGCGCGGCACCGTCGGCATGGCTGGACGCACCTTCAGCGTGCTGGGCCGCGAAAACATAAATATAATCGCCATCGCCCAGGGTTCTTCGGAAACCAATATTTCATTCGTAGTGTCCAGCCAGGATATGAAGCGAGCGCTGCTGGCCGTGCACCAGGAATTTGCATTAGACACGCGCAATTCGCACGAAACTTCATCCGCCGTAAAATGAGCGACGCCATCGCAAAAACCGCGCAGAAAGCCGGCACCACAGCGGTGCAGCGCTGCATCATGCCTGCATGCGCGGCGACATTCGGCATCCGCGAACAAATTTACGTCTGCACTCGTTGCGGCGGCCCGCTGGAAATCGAAATGCCACTTGATTTGCTGAAGTCCGTGCCGGAGCTGCGCGAGCGCTGGAACGCGCGGGCTGCTTCACGCGAAGCGCGCGATCGCAGCGGTGTCTGGCGTTACCGCGAATTGCTTCCGTTTGATGACGACGCGCCCATCGTCACACTTTTCGAAGGCAACACGCCCCTGTACGACGCGCCGCGCTCCGCGAAATATGCCGGCCTCACGGCGCTGCGCCTGAAACATCAGGGCTGCAATCCCACGGCGTCTTTTAAAGACACGGGCATGACCGTGGCCGTCACACAGGCGAAATTGCTCAGCGCGCGCGCCGTCGTCTGCGCCAGCACCGGCAACACCGCCGCTAGTCTGGCCGCCTACGCCGCCCGCGCCGACCTGCAATGCGCGATTTTGCTGCCGCAAGGCCAGATCAGCCCCGCGAAACTCGCGCAGAGCATGGATTACGGCGCCGTTGTTTGCGAAATCGCTGGAAATTTCGACGATTGCATGCGCCTGATCTCGGAGCTGGCCGACGTGCCCTCGATTTACATCGCGAACTCCATCAATCCTTTTCGCATCGAAGGCCAAAAAACCGTCGCCTTCGAACTTCTCGCGCAATGCGGCTGGCGGGTGCCGGACCATGTCGTCGTCCCTGGCGGAAATATGGGCAACAGTTCCGCGCTCGGCAAAGGTTTCGACGAAATGTTTCGCCTCGGATTGATCGATCGCCTGCCGAAGATCAGCATCATCCAGGCCGAAGGCTCCGCGCCGCTCGCACATTTATTTGCCGCGCTGAAACCATCCGAAGTCGCCGCGGACGCAGCGCTGCCAGACGAGATCACTCCTGTCGCGAACCCGCGCACCCTCGCCACCGCCATAAAAATTGGCGCTCCCGTTTCCTGGAAGAAAGCATTGCGCGCCGTCCTGCGCACTCACGGCAGCATGATCACTGTCACCGAACAGGAAATCGCCGACGCCAAAGCCATCATCGGTCGCGATGGCATCGGCTGCGAGCCTGCCTCCGCAACCACAGTGGCAGGCATCCGCAAACTCACCGCCGCGAACAAAATTCACGCAGACGAATCCGTGGTCGCGGTGTTAACCGGGCATGTCCTGAAGGACCCCGACTACGTGAGCCACTATCATCGCGGCACGCTTTCGTTTGAATCGGTCACCGAGAAAGGAACAGCAAAGACCGTGCAGATTTCTGGCGCGTTTCGCAACGCGCCAGAAAAAGTTGCTGCAACCAAGGAAGCCATTCTGAAAAGTCTGGAGAAGCGCCGCTAGAGCAGGGAATTCGCACACAGGATAAATGCCGGCACAAGATTTCCCGGGCGATTGCGCAAACATCCATGAAAAAATCCAAGCCCCGCTCCTGCGAAGTCCGCGTCCCCGCATCCAGCGCCAATCTCGGCGCGGGCTTCGATTGCTTCGGCCTCGCACTCGACCTATTTCTCACGGTGCGCGCCATCGTGCAGTCCGGCCCAAGCGCCCGCAGCGAAGCCCGCACAAGCGGCGTTGATGGCAGCGCATCTCTACCGACCGCCCCAGAAGAAAATCTGATCCTGCGCGCGATGCAACATGCCGCGGAACACCACGGTCTGCATCTGCCGCCCGTTCATCTCGACGTGCAAAATCAAATTCCAATTGCCGGAGGTTTAGGCAGCAGCGCCGCAGCGATCGTCGCCGGCACCGCCCTCGGTTTTGCTGTCTGCGGGAAAAAATTGACTCAGGAAAATGTGCTGCGCCTCGCCGCCGAAATGGAACATCACACGGACAACGTGGGAGCCGCGCTGCTCGGCGGCCTGGTCGTCTCATTTGTCGGCGTAGATGGCAACGTCATCGCGCTGCGCAAAAAGTGGCCGAAGCAAATCCGCGTCGTTGCTGTCACGCCGAAAATGGCGCTACAAACAGCCGCATCCCGCGCCGCTTTGCCGCAAACCGTCGAACTGGCCGCCGCCGTGCATAATCTCCAGCGCTCCGCGCTATTTCTCGCCGCCCTCGACGACAAACGCTACGACCTGCTCTGGGACGCCATGCAGGATCGCCTGCATCAATCCTATCGCCAGGCGCTGATTCCCGGTCTCGCCGAAGTTCTCGCGATTCCCCGCATGCCCGGTCTGCTAGGCGTCGCGTTGAGCGGCGCAGGCCCCACGGTAATCGCGCTCGCCAGCAAAAATTTCGCGCAAATCGGAAAAGCGATCGCCGGCCGCTTTGAGCGCCGCGGCCTATCTTCGACCGTCCGCAATTTGGCTGTAGCTCAAACAGGAATGCGCGTAGCCGGCAAACCGCTGACAAACCAATAGCCTGCGCCGGCTTAAGAATCGCCCAGCCACGCGCAAGAGAATCACTTCACAAACGTCAAGCCATGCGGCACGAAATGCGGAAACACGTACGCGTAGAGCATCACAATCACGCCCACTATCGAACCCAGCGCGATCGAATGCCAAAACACAAATCGAAAAATAATCCCCTCGTTACCCACTTGCTCCGTCGCGGACGTGGCAATGGTAATGGACTGCGCGTCCACCATTTTTCCCATCACGCCGCCCGCGCTATTCGCCGCGCACATGAGTATCGGATCAATTCCCAATTGCTGTGACGTGATGCGCTGCAGACTACCGAACAGCGCGTTCGATGAAGTGTCACTCCCAGTCAAAGCCACGCCCAGCCACCCCAGAAACGTCCCGAAAAACGGATACAGCCATCCCGTGCGCGTGAAAGCCAGCCCGAGCACCGCGTCCAGCCCGGAGTAGCGCGTCACGTATCCCAAGCCCAGCATGAACGAAATCGCGATCATCGCCAGACGCATGCGCACGAGCGTGCGCCAAAATATTTTCATCAACCGCACGGGACTCACACCCAGCAGTAACCCCGAGACAATCGCAGCCAAAAAGCAGCCGCTGCCCGTCGCCGATAGCCAATTGAAATCGTAGCGCGCCGCTTCCGGAGTCGGCTTGCTCACCACCGGCGCAGCGCGCGTGATGGCGTTATGCAGATAGGGCCAATTCCATCCAGGAGCGCCCGGCCGCACTTTGCCGTCAGCTTGCACCACAATAAACGCGGGTGTAGTAGCTTTGTTGATCGCCAGTTTCACCGACGGCAATCCCCACGCCAGCACAAAAATCGAAAGCACGGCAAACGGCATCCACGCCTTCACCACCGTGCCAACGGGATATTTCCGCGGCGCCACATATCCGTCGTACTCCTTCGCGTTCCACTCTCCGCCCATGTCGTCCGCAAGTTTTCCTTCCACCGCTACCGGCTTCGCGCCTTCACGATCGTAATCAAACCGCCAGATTTTCTTTGGCTTCCAGAAATGCAGGAAAGCAACTGTGCAGAGGATGGACACCACAGCCGACATGATGTCCACCAGATTGCTGTCGCGATAGTTCGACCACAAATACTGCGTGCCCGCGAAGGAAATCCCCACCACCAGAATCGCAGGCAGCACTTCGAAAGTTTCCGACCAGCTCACCATCGTACGCACCAGCCAAAGCGGCACGATTACCGCAGTAAACGGCAGAATTCGTCCGATCATCGCGCTCAGATCCGATTCCGGCAAACCCGAAACCGCCGCCAGCGCGTGCACCGGAGTTCCAATCGCGCCCCACGCCACCGGCGCGGTATTCGCGATCAAGTTCAGCGCCGCTGCGTGAAACGGCCGGAATCCCAGGCCAATCATAAAAGCGCCCGCGATCGCCACCGGCGCGCCGAAACCGGCCGCTCCTTCGATGAACGCGCCAAAGCAAAACGCCACCAGCAATACCTGCAGCCTGCGATCCGGCGTAATTCCCGCGATCGATTCCTTCATGATCTCGAACTGCCCGGTCTCCACCGAAATATCGTAGAGATACACCGCCGCCAGCACGATCCACGCAATTTTCAGAATCCCGTACGCGACGCCATAGGCAAAGGCTGACGCAGCCAGCAGCGCCGGCATTTTGAAAACTAGCGTCGCCAGCAACACCGCCGTGAACGCTGCGGCAATCGCGCACCAATGCGGTTTCACTTTCAGGCCGGCCAGCAGAGTGAAGAGAACCAGAATCGGAAGCGCCGCGATCAGCGTCGAGACCCACCAGATTCCAGCGGGATCATAAACTTGCGTCCAACTCATACCAGCCCCCTCGCAGCAGCCCCTCGAAACACGATGGGTTCGTTACCAGAGCCAACTTTGTGGACGTTCCATATCCCGCCGCCGAAATTTTGTCAAGGAATGGAATTGCAAACCGGACGGACAGAATGGGAGACGCAGAAAATCCGAAAAGTTACGCTCGGGCTTTTCTTCGCAGCAGGCAAACGCACGCGATGCCCGCCATCAACATCAGAAAATCAGAGGGTTCCGGCGTACTGACCGCCGGCGGTGGCACAGGCGGCGGCGGACCGGACGGTGGTGGAGCTGATGTTGGTGGTGGCGGTCCTGACGGCGGCGGACTGTTCGGAGGTGGCAACCCGCCCCTGGGCGCTCCCGGAGAAGATGGCGAGCCGCCAATCGGGAAAATTGGCGGAATGATCGGAATGAAAATTGATCCAGGAGTCTGCGGCGGCACCACAATCGCCGTCATAGGCGGCACGGTCAGCGGTAATTCCATCGCAGATTCCGGAGCGGCCAGCAGCCCGCCATCCGCGGGAATTTCCATCGCTTCTGGTGACGGCTCCGGAATCAACACCGGCCCGACCGGAACCTCGGAAATGCGGTTTCCGCAGCGAGTTCGCGCCATATGCTCGCCATCGGTCACCACGGTTTCTCCCGCAGGCAGGCGCAGCCGGTTCTTCGTCCAGAAAATATGGCTGCCAACGCGATACGAGACGAAAACCGCGCGCGCTTCTTGCAGCCGTGCCAGGCGCACATCGCGCAGATCAAAATCCGAGTAGTGTTGCGCCACCACTTCGTCGTGCGCCACGGCATTCCGCAATTCAGCTGAGCTCGTTACTCCGCCGGGAATCACCGAGTACGGATAAAGCACGCGGTCCGTCTTGCGCAATTCCGGAACAGGCGCGAGCCAGTCGCTGCCGGCAGAAACCTGTTTCCATGCTGTGGAAGCATTCCAGTCGGTAGAAGTGCGATGTGCTTCACCGTAATTGTACGGAAGCGCGACCGATACCAGTACGATTTCCAGAAACAGGACCGCCAACGCTCCCACGCGACGGCGATCAATTTTTTCGGCGAATTTCGCCGCTTTCGTCCAACCCTTCCCCATTTCCCCTTTGTACGATTCGGCAATCCCCATTGCCGAAAGTGTTCCCCGCAGCTGTAGTACGCAATCGCTCTGCCAGCTGACCCGTTTTGATACGCCGCACCCGGTGCCTCACGAAGGCTCGAACTACATGTAAACAAAGGGGAAGTTTTCAAATGCGTGCAGCAATTTCCCACAGTCGCAGACCCTTCGAGGAATTGAGAGAAGAAAGTTTCCCGTAAATGGTACGGAAGTTCTAGAGACACCGCGCCGACCAAAAGTGATTTTCGACCAAAATTCTTGAGAGTTTGACTATCTCGGCGCGCAAGCAAGCAGGAATTTCCAACGACGCTCACTCACCCGATTTGGGGGATTGTTCCCGCGAAGCCGCAGCTGATCCCAGCGCCACTTCGTGCTTGCCATGCTTCCACACCGCAAATCCCAGTCCCAAAAAGGGACCGATCAGCACAACTAAAAAGGCCAATAAGAACAGCACCAAAAATAGAAGAACAATCACAATGGCTGGCATTGGTTTTCCTCGCTCCCACTCTGGAACCGAGTTCTCCTCGCCCTTGGCCCAACGATCCACCCAACCCATGGCGCAACAAAGCGCGGACTCACTTCTTTAGATGTTATTAACAACACCGCGGGGTACAGAAAGTTACTGCCCCGTTTGACATTTTTCCGCCCGTACGACACGCCGTTTCGCCGCTCGCGGCCAAGCGATTCTCGCAATCGCTGGCCGCCATTTTGGCCTGCAAATCTCGCGAAACTGTCAGCCAAAATCCCCACAGCCAACGGGCCCAGCCGCGCCGCAACATCCGTTAAATCAATTCCTTCCACTACCGTAACCAAATCACCAACCCAGGCGTCCAAGGTATGTCTGCTGATTCGCTTTGAATCTCTTTAGCTTCGCCGCGAATCTCTTAGTGTAGGCCGTAGACCTTGGCGTTCTGCTCTGGGTTCGAGCGTGCGATACTGAACCTCCCCCACGCGGGTTCGTAGATCTCCGCAACACGGAGGTGCCGTACTTGCTGGGCATTTTGGGAGCCATTTTCGATGTGGATTGTTCGACTTGCGTTACGCCGGCCCTATACTTTCATCGTAACGTCTATCCTTCTGCTGATTCTGGGACCTGTCGCAATTCTGCGCACCCCCACGGACATCTTTCCGAACATTGACATCCCGGTTGTCAGCGTTCTCTGGAACTACACCGGACTTTCGCCCGAAGAAATGTCCAACCGCATCGTCTTTCAGTACGAGCGCGTGCTCACCACCACCGTCAACAACATCGAGCACGTTGAATCGCAATCCTTAAATGGAATTGCCGTCGTCAAAATCTTTTTTCATTCCGGCGTGGACATTGGCAACGCCGTGGCCCAGGTCACCGCGGTCTCGCAAACTCTCTTGCGTCAGCTCCCAATCGGCACCACCCCTCCGCTCATCATTCAGTACAACGCCTCGAGCGTTCCCATTCTGCAACTCGCGCTCGCTGGCGAAGGACTCTCTGAACAGCAACTCGGCGACATCGGCCTGAATTTCGTGCGCACCGGCCTCGTCAGCGTGCCCGGTGCGGCAATTCCGTACCCTTACGGCGGCAAGCAGCGGCAGGTGCAAGTGGACCTCGACACCACAGCGCTGCAATCGAAAGGCCTTTCGTCCAACGACGTCGTTACCGCCATCAACCTCCAAAATCTGATTCTGCCCGCAGGCACTGCGAAAATCGGCACCTTCGAATACGAAGTGGATATGAACGGTGCACCGCAAACCGTCGCTGAATTGAACGACCTCCCCGTGAAAACCGTGGGGACCACCACCATCTATATCCACGATGTCGCCAACGTGCGCGACGGTTTTCCTCCGCAAACCAACATCGTCCGCGTCAACGGCCAGCGCTCCGCCCTCATGACCATCTTAAAATCCGGCGATGCTTCCACGCTGGACATTATCTCCAGCGTGAAATCGCTGCTGCCCTCGATCAAAGCAACGTTGCCGCCCGCTCTGGTCATCAATCCGCTTTCCGATCAGTCCGTCTTCGTCAAGGCCTCCATCGTCGGAGTCGTTCGCGAAGCCATCATCGCCGCTTGCCTCACCGGGTTCATGATCCTGGTTTTCCTGGGAAGCTGGCGCAGCACGTTGATCATCGCCGTCTCGATTCCGCTTTCGATCCTCACCTCGCTGATCGTTCTCAGCGCGCTCGGCGAAACCATCAACATCATGACGCTGGGCGGACTCGCCTTGGCCGTTGGTATCCTGGTGGACGACGCCACCGTGGAAATCGAAAACATCAATCGCAACATTGATCAAGGCAAGGAAATCGTGCAGGCCATTCTGGACGGCGCTTCGCAAATCGCCGTGCCCGCACTCGTCTCTACTCTCGCCATTTGCATCGTCTTCGTGCCCATGTTTTTTCTTTCCGGTGTCGCGCGCTATCTGTTCGTTCCGCTCGCCGAAGCGGTTTGTTTTGCCATGCTGGCCTCGTACTTGCTCTCCCGCACCCTCGTCCCCACCATGGCCAAATATTTGCTCGAAGCGCGCACCGAAGAAGATCCTAACGCGCCGGCGCCACGCTCCTCCAATCCCTTCGTGCGCATGCAGCAGAGCTTCGAGCATCATTTCGACGGCCTGCGCGATCGCTACCATCGCTTGCTCGAAGGCTGCATCCATCACCGCGTGATTTTCGCCATCTGCTTCCTGGCTTTCTGCGTGCTTTCTTTTGCGTTGCTGCCGCTGCTCGGCCAGGACTTTTTCCCGGCCGTGGATAGCGGTGAATTCAAGCTGCACATGCGCGCTCCCACGGGCACGCGCATCGAGGAAACCGCTGCGCTCTGCGACCAGGTCGAAGCTGTCATCCGCAAACAAATACCGCCGTCCGAATTGGTCAGCGTGATTGACAACATCGGCCTGCCCTACAGCAGCATCAATCTTTCCTACAGCAATTCCGCGCCGATCGGCACCGGCGACGCCGATATTCTCGCCGAGCTTTCCAAGGATCATCATCCGACCGCCGAATACGTCCACGATCTACGCATCGAACTGGCCAAGGATTTTCCCGGCGTCACTTTTTATTTCCTGCCTGCGGACATCGTCAGCCAGATTTTGAATTTCGGCCTTCCTGCTCCCATCGATATTCAAATCCTCGGGCGGGATCTTGCCGCCAATCGCGTCTTCGCGGACAACTTGCTGAACCGCTTGAAATTCGTACCCGGCACGGTGGACCTGCGCATTCAACAAGCCTTCGACCAGCCCAAATTGCACATCGAAGTGGACCGCACCAAAGCGCAGCAGATCGGCTACTCCACGCGCGACGTCGCTAACAACGTTCTCATTTCGCTCAGCGGCAGTTTTCAGACCACGCCCAACTACTGGCTCGACCAACGCACCGGCGTGAGCTACAGCATCGCCGCGCAAACGCCGCAATACCGCGCCGACACTTTGCAGGATCTGCAGAATATTCCCGTCACCGGCCCCGGCACGCCGCAATCCGAAATTATGGCTAGCGTGGCTTCCTTCAGCCGCGGCGCGGAGATGGGCGTGGTCTCGCACTACAACATCATGCCGGTGATCGACATTTTCGGCGCGGTGCAGGGCCGCGACCTTGGTGGACTCTCTCGCGAAATCACGCCGATCATCGAAGCCAGCAAAAAAGAATTGCCGCGCGGCGCGCAAATAATCGTTCGCGGGCAGATTCTCACCATGGCCTCGTCCTTCTCCGGATTGCTTTGGGGGCTGGCGTTTTCCATTGTTCTGGTTTATTTGTTGATCGTTGTAAATTTTCAATCATGGCTCGATCCATTTATTATTCTCATGGCGCTGCCCGCCGCGCTCGCCGGGATCGTCTGGTTTCTTTTCATCACGCGCACCACTGTCAGCGTGCCGGCGCTCACCGGCGCCATCATGTGCATGGGCGTGGCCACCGCCAATAGCATTCTGGTCGTCAGTTTTTCGAAAGAGCGCCTCGGAGAAGGGAAGACGGCGGCGGAAGCCGCTTCGGAATCCGGCTTCACGCGTTTTCGTCCCGTGCTCATGACGGCCCTCGCCATGATCATCGGTATGTTGCCAATGTCTCTGGGATTGGGCGAGGGCGGCGAACAGAACGCTCCGCTGGGCCGCGCCGTAATTGGCGGCCTGATGTTTGCCACGGTTGCAACTCTGTTTTTCGTGCCCGTAACTTTCAGCATCGTGCACGGCGCGCGCGAAAAGAAAGCAGGCGCCGCGCAGAATGAACCGACAGTTGAATAAACCAACGCGCGTTCGTACAAGATCGTGAAGCGCTGCGACCATTCAAGAGGATGCAATGACAGAGCCAGCTGAAGATAAATCGCCGCAACCGAACCCACACCGCTCGAGTACCGGTGGCGCCGCGCCGAAGTCCGGCCACGGAGTGCTGATCGCTATCATTGCCGTGATCGTCGTGATTGCCATCGTCGTGGCCGGAGTCGTGCCACGCCTGCGTGCCAAGGCCGCGTTGCGCGTCGAAACGAATTCCCTCGCCGTCCCGCAAGTGCAGGTAATCCAGCCCAAGCGCGGCGCTACTGCGCAGGAAATCATCCTGCCCGGCAACATTCAAGCCTTCATTGACGCGCCCATCTACGCGCGCACCAACGGTTATCTGAAAGTCTGGTACTTTGACATCGGCGCGCACGTGAAAAAGGGCCAGCTCCTCGCCGAAATCGAAACTCCCGAAGTGGATCAGCAGCTTCTGCAAGCTCGCGCGGATTTGAACACCGCGCAAGCCAACCTTAATTTGTCGCAAATCACCTTCAACAGGTTTGAAGGTTTGAAGAATACCGATTCCGTCGCCGTTCAAGATGTGGACAATGCCGCAGGGGACTACGCCGCGAAGAAGGCCACCGTGGATTCGGCGCGCTCCAATGTGAACCGGCTCGAAGACCTGCAATCCTTCGAGAAGATCTATGTGCCGTTTGATGGTGTGGTTACCGCCCGCAATACCGACGTGGGCCAATTGATTGACTCCGGTTCGTCGGGTGGCCCCGGCAAGGAACTGTTTCACGTGGCTGCGATCCGCACTTTGCGTGTTTATATTAACGTCCCGCAGCAATATTCCGTGGCGGCCAAGCCCGGTATTCTCGCGGACTTAACCCTCGCGCAGTTTCCGGGCCGGAAATTCCAGGGAAAATTAGTGCGCACCGCCAATGCCATTGACCTGACTTCCCGCACCCTTCTGGTCGAAGTGGACGTTGATAATTCCACCGGAGAGCTGCTTCCCGGCGCCTTCACCGAGGTTCACCTGAAGATACCCACCGATATTCCGTCCTACATTCTTCCGGTGAACGCGCTCATCTTCCGCGCGCAAGGCTTGCAGGTTGCCACCGTCGAAAATCGCGAGCATGGAAAGGATCACGCCAAGCTCGTCCCGATTACATTGGGCCGCGATTTCGGCGCCACGGTGGAAGTTGTCTCCGGTGTCACCGACGCAGACAAAGTGATCGTCAGTCCGCCCGATTCGCTCGTCGACGGAGAAGAAGTGACGATCGCGCAATCAAACCAGCCAGGAGGCTCCGGCAATGCATCGCCCCAACCTCAATCTCGCTGACCCGCACCCCAACTTCACCCGCGCGCATTCCGGCATCACGCGCTACGCGCCGCTCGTGTTGTCCTGTTCCGCAGCAATTTTATTTTTCGCGGGATGCACCGTGGGGCCGAACTACGTCCATCCCACCGCCGAAGTGCCCGCCGATTTCAAAGAAACTCCCGCGAACTGGAAGCAAGCCCAGCCCAGCGACGCGATCTCCAAAGGCAAATGGTGGGAAATTTATCAGGACCCGCAACTGAACGAGCTCGAAGCGCAAATTAACGTCTCCAACCAAACTCTGAAAGCCGAACAGGAACAATTCGCCCAGGCGCGCGCCGCGCTGCGCATCACCCGCTCCAATTTTTTCCCGAATGTCAGCACCACTCCGTCGGTCTCGCGCACGCATCTCGCGCCCAACGAGCCGCTCTACAATGCCGCCACCGAATCCAAGGACTACAACACCTTCACCATTCCCGTGGACGTTTCCTACGAGCCCGATCTATGGGGCCGCGTCCGCCGCAGCGTCGAAGCCAGCCGCTCCGAAGCGCAAGCCACCGGCGCGGATCTCGCGAACGTGAGTCTCAGCCTGCACGCCGAACTCGCGGGCGATTATTTTCAGTTGCGCGGTCTCGACGCGCAGAAGCAGCTGCTCGATTCCACCGTGCAGTCCTACGAGAAAGCGCTCGACTTGACGCAAAGCCGTTTTCACGGCGGCCTAGCCTCAGCCGTGGACGTCGCGCAAGCTCAAACAATTCTGGAAACCACGCGCGCGGAAGCAATAGACGTCGGCGTGCAGCGCGCCGCCTTCGAACACGCGATCGCCGTACTGATCGGCAAGCCCGCATCGCAGTTCAGCCTGCCGCAAATTCCGCTCAGCGCGCCGCCACCGGTAATTCCTTCCGGCCTGCCGTCGGATTTGCTCGAACGCCGCCCCGATATTTCCGCCGCGGAAAGGCGCGTGCAGGAACAGAACGCGCAAATCGGCGTGGCCCGCGCCGCATACTATCCGCAGATCACTCTGGGCGGCAGCGGCGGCTTCGAAAGTGCGGTGTTTACCACCTTGTTGCAGGGACCCAGCGGTTTCTGGATGCTCGGCGGTCAGGCCGCCGAGACTCTGTTTGACGGCGGCGCCCGCCGCGGCGCATCCGACCAAGCCAAAGCCGCGTGGAACCAATCGGTCGATAATTATCGCCAAACGGTTCTAGTCGCGTTCCAGGAAGTCGAAGATAATCTCGCCGCCCTGCGCATCCTCGAGCAAGAAGCCAATAAAGAAGCCGACGCCGTCGCTTCCGCGCAGCACTCCCTTTCGCTTTCAATCACTCGCTACCGCGGCGGCGTCACCAACTATCTGGAAGTCACCACCGCGCAAAGCGCCGCGCTCGCCGACGAAGTCACCGCTGTCAGTATCCTCACCCGTCGCCTGGCCGCCAGCGTTCTGCTTGTAAAAGCCCTCGGCGGGGGCTGGAATGTCTCGCAGATCCCCCACGTCTAGCTTCCACCGCGACTCGTTCACCAAGAAAACAATTTAGAGAAACAGGAGAAATACAATGTCCAGGAAACTCGAAGGAAAGATTGCTCTCATTACCGGCGGCTCGCGCGGCATCGGAGCAGGAATCGCCAAGCGTCTGGCTGCGGATGGCGCAAGCGTGGCCATCACGTACACCAAGGGTGCCGACGCAGCCGCCGCAGTCGTCAAGGACATCGAACGCGCCGGCGGTAAAGCCATCGCGATTCAGGCGGACGCCACCGATGCCGCTGCCGTCATCGCCTCGGTAGAAAAAACCGCCAAGACCTTCGGCCGGATCGACATCCTCGTCAACAATGCCGGCACGGCCATTCCGAAGCCTTTCGAAGACACCACGTTGGCGGAAATGGACCACATGCTAAACCTCAATGTCCGCGGCGCCTTCGTCGCGACGCAAGCCGCGCTGAAGCACATGAAGCACGGAGGCCGCATCATTATGATAGGTTCCTGCGTCGGCGAGCGCATGATGACGCCCGGCCTCGTGGCCTACTCCGCCACCAAAGGAGCCGTCAAGATGTTCACTCAGGGCCTTTCCAGAGAAGTGGGCGCCCGGGGCATCACGGTCAACAACGTCCAGCCCGGACCGATTGACACCGACTTAAATCCCGCCGCCGGCGATTGGGCCGCGCCGCAAATTGCCAATACCGCGCTCGCCCGTTACGGATCCGTTGACGAAGTCGCCGCGTTGGTAGCCTTCGTCGCAAGTCCCGAAGCGTCCTACATCACCGGCGCGAACCTCACAGTTGACGGCGGCACAAACTCCTAATCAAGGATCGCATCCTCATACAAACCACGGATCCCGGCGCCGCCAGCCGCAGCGGCGCTTTCCTCTCCTGAGACGGTTACTTTCTAAACACGGACAAGTGCCGCAGTCCTATTGGCTTTGCCGTTTCCTTCTAATAACAATTGAGTACACCGTTCGCCGCGCCTGTTCCGGTTTGCACCGTCCCGGACGCCTGCACGCTCGAGCAACGGTTGACAGGAGATCGGTCCGATGATCGTTCCCGTTGGCCACGAAAATATGCGCGGCCGCCGCTGGCCCTGGATCACCACCGCGATCATCTTGCTGTGCTCCGCCATTTTCTTCGTCACCATCAGCCCCATGGATGAGCAGTTGTCGCAGCTCGGCCAGACTGAACTCCACATCATGCTGTTGAGCGCCATTTATCCCGATGCGCCGCTCACTCCTGCCGCATCCGAAATCGTGCGCGCGTACAAATTCGAGCACGCAGACTTCTACTCCCAATTGGAAGCTCCCGACCGCAACCATTTCATTGACGCCTGGGACAAACAGATTCATGCCGAGGATTTTTCGGCCAGCGACGCGAACACTCAAATGAACACGCTCTGCGCCCAGCTCGCGCAGCAGCAGGCCGGCTCCATCGCCTGGCAATACGCTTTTCACTCCGTGCATCCCTACGCGAAAACTTACCTGACTGCATCGTTCCTGCACACCGGCTGGCTCCATATCATTTTCAACATGTGGTTTCTCTGGATTGCAGGGACGGTCTTGGAAGATCTCTGGGGACGCATCATCTACCCCGTTTTCTATCTCGTCGCAGGCGCTCTCTCGTGGGCAGTGCACGGCGCCGTCTTTCCGCACAGTTTCATTCCCGCGCTCGGCGCCTCCGGAGCAATTGCGGGCTTGATGGGAGCTTTCCTCGTCCGCTTTCCTACCACGCGCATTCGCCTCGGCTGGGTTCTCTGGGTGAAAATTATAAAATTTGATGTCCCGGCGTACGTCATTCTGCCGCTGTGGCTGCTGATGAATTTGTCTTCGGGCCTGCTCGCGCGACTCGTCGGAGCGGAAGGTGGAGTTGCCTACTGGGCGCACATCGGTGGCTTCGCTTTCGGCGCCCTCGGAGCGTTCCTGTTGCGCACATCAGGCCTCGAGCAGTCCGCCGATCGCGCCATCGAGGCAAGAGTCAGCTGGACCGCCGACCCGTTGATCGTTCGTGCCACCGACTCGCTGTCGGAAAATAATCCCGCCGGCGCCATCGCCACCCTGCAGCAGCACCTTCTGGAGAAGCCGGACTCAATAGACGGTTGGGACCTCTTGTTCAAAGCGCAGGAACGAAAACGGGATCTTAGCGGACAAAAAGAAACTCTCGCCATGCTTTGCCGGCTGCGCGTCACCGCAGGAGAATGGGAAGCCGCCGCGGCCGACTACGAAAAGTATAAGAATCTGGGCGGCGAAAAGTTGCCGCGCGGCGTGTGGCTCGAGCTTTGCCGTTACTTCGAACGCGAGCAGCGCTGGGAACTAGCCGTGGATGAATACGAAAAGCTCGCCCACGCATTTCCCGCCGAGCGCGCTGCAGCCATTGCTCTCGTTTCCGCGGGAAAAATCTGCGTCGCCCATCTTGCCAGCCCCGAACGCGCCGAAAAAAGCTTCAAAGCAGCGCAAGAGTCTCCGGCCCCCCATTCCGATCTCGACCGCGCCATTCAAGACGGCTTGCAGAAATGCGTCCCAGCCCCCGTTCCGCAAATCCGCTACCTGCGTTAGATCCCCCGCCGGCGTGCGAGTGGCGCCGGGTCCGCCGCGATCACTACTTCTTCTGCTGCAGACCCGTGCGCAAGCAGTGCATCGTGGCACACATGGCGTTGCATGGTCGGGCCTTTGCGGCTGCAGCACACACGATTGCCCTCAGCGCGTTCGCACCCGGTACGCGCACTGCCCTCGTCGAACGCTCTGCCCTTTACTTCGGGCTGGATGCGTCCATCGACTTGGTAATCATGATTTCCAGCGCCTTGGTGGCCTCCAGCTTCTTGCCCTTCATCAGTTTCTTGCTCGCCTTTTTCGATTTCATGGTCCTTCTCCTTTCGTCGGATGGCCCCGGCGGGCGGTTGCCATGCTATAGGCAAATCCGTCGCCATTTGTCCAGTCCCCAAGCGCTCGTGCCTCATCCTGTTTGGAATGTGGAGCGTGCTTCAACTGAATTCCGCCCACGCGTGCGCGCACAAGGCGAAAATCATGCTGAATAAATCAACGCTACTTGAAAAATTCAACAGCAAGGCCGCAGCAGCAATTTCACGCTGGCCCCGCACTCTTGTACGGCGGACAACCCGCGAGATATGCGCCCAAATCATAAATTCCAGCTACAATTGTTGAGACAAGATATGAGTCGAGCGCTCCCCATGAAAAATCACAAGCTTGCTCTAGTATTCGCCTGTGGCGCACTGGTATTCCCTCCCACGAGCGTGCGCGCGCAAGCCAAGCTTGCGCCCGCCGATTCTGAAGTCGTCGCGCGCGTAAACAACGACGTCATCACTCTCTCCGCCTACCAAAAAGCCGAACAGCAATTGCGCGACGAAGTGACCCGCGATTGCCCCGACTGCCCACCGGAAAAAATCACAGCCCAATTCAAAGACCAGCAAAAGGATCTGCTGCGCGGCATGATTGACGAATCCCTCATGGTCCAGCGCGCCAACGACATGGGCGTCAACGTCGAATCTGACGTGAACAAACGCCTCGACGAAGTCCGCCAGCAAAACGGCCTCGCCACCCTCGCCGATCTGCAGAAAGGCGTCGAAGCTTCCGGCCTCCGTTGGGAAGATTACAAGACCACTATTCGCAACGGGCTGCTGCAGAAGGAAGTGGTGCGCCGCGAAGTCGGCGCGCACGTGGAAATTACCAAGGAAGAAGCAAGGCAATATTACGATGCCCATCCTGAGGATTTCACGCTGCCCGAACGCGTCACGCTTTCGGAAATTTCACTCAGCACCGACGGCAAGAAACCCGAAGAATTTGCCGCCGTGCGCAGCAAAGTCGAGGGCCTGCGCACCAGCGTCCTCAATGGTGACAATTTCAACCAGGTCGCGGCCTTTTATTCCGAAGGCAGCACCGCGAAAGCCGGCGGCGGCCTCGGCTCTTTCAAAAAAGGAGAACTTCCGCCGCAGATCGAAGCGATTGTCTTCGCGCTCGGCAAAGGCCAGATCAGCGAAGTGATCCAGACCCGCTCCGGCTTCGAATTCTTCAAAGTGGAAGATCATCTTCAGGCAGGTTTGGAGCCGTTCGAGAGAGTCGAGCCCGACATCCGCAACATCATCCACGCCCAGAAAGTTCAACCCCTCATCCGCGATTACCTCGCCGAACTGCGCGAGCAAAGCAACATCATCGTAAAGCCCGGCTACAACGACAGTGCCCTCCTCTCCGGCGCCAACGTCCCCCAGCCGGACAAATCTCACCTATAGACGCTCGCGCGCTCGCGATGGGTCGAACGCGGAACTACTCGTACCGCAGCGCCACCATGGGATCCACGCGCGTCGCTCTCCGCGCGGGAATGTAACACGCTGCCAGCGCCACCGTTGCCATCAGCACAGCCACCGCCCCCATCGTCAACGGATCGCTCGCGCGCACATTAAACAGCATCGACCCCAAATAACGCGTCACTCCCAACGCCACGCCAATCCCCACCACCGCGCCCAACAGTGCCAGCGCGATTCCCTGGCGCAGCACCAGCTTCAGCACTCGTTCCGGCTGCGCGCCCAACGCAATCCGTATCCCGATCTCCCGTGTGCGCCGCGAAACCTCATATGAAAGCAATCCGTACAATCCAATACACGCCAGCACCAACGCCAGCACGGCGAAAAATCCGGCCAGCCTCGCCACCAGCCGCTCCTGAAAAAGCAGCCGATCAATCTGCTGCGATTGCGTCGTCACGTTGAAGAGCGGCAGATCCGCGTTGACTTGCCCCACGACTTCGCGAATCGCCGGAAGCAAAGCCTGTGGGTCTGCCGCCGTGCGCAATTCGAAAGTCGCTGCTCCCATACTCTGCGGCTTGTACATCATCGCGTGAATCTCCCGCCGCAGGTCGTTGTATTTCGCGTCTCGCACCACGCCGACTATTTCGTAGCCGGGAGTCACCGGGCTAAACGGGTCCCCCGCCGCTGCGCCAAATGCTTTCCCAATCGGATTTTCCTTCCCCACATATTTCTGCACGAAAGTCTGATTCACAATCACCGGCGTGGGCGCCGATGTCGGCTTCTCCCCGCCGTTGGCAGCCGCCAGCCCGAAATCCGCCGCGTTGAATTCGCGCCCCGCCAGAAACGGTATGTGCAGCGTCTGGAAAAAATTCGGCCCCACGTCCAGAGCATCTGACTCCGCGGTTTGATCCTCCGGCGTGCCCGGCCAATGGAACGCCGTGATCATCAGCCCGCCGCTCAGCAGCGGCATCATCGAATAACTCGCCGATTTCACCCCGGGAGTTTCCGCCAGCCGCCCCTGCAAATCGCTGTACAAACTCTCCACCTGACCGACTTTGTATCCGGCCAGCGTCGGATCAATTTCGAAAATCAAAATGTTGTGCGCATCGAACCCCATGTCCACGCTGCGCAAGTTCTGCAGCGTCCGCACCAGCAGTCCCGCTCCCACCAGCACCACCACGGCCAGCGCCACCTGCGTCACCACCAGAAAGTTTCCGGCGCTGAACCATCCATGTCCCGCACTAGACGAGCTGCCCTCGCCCTCCTTCAGCGTCGGCGTCAAATCAACACGCGCGCTGCGAAAAGCCGGAGCCACTCCGAAAAGTATTCCGGTGAAAAGTGAAACCGCTACGGTAAATCCCAGCACGGGCAGGTCCACGCCCATCGCAAACCCCAACGGCCGCGGCTGATTGCTCGACACAAATGAAATAATCGCGTGCGCGCCCCAATACGCAAACAAAACTCCCAGCGCCCCACCCAGCGCCGAAAGCATTACACTTTCGGTGAGCAATTGGCGCACGATCCGTGCGCGCCCCGCACCCAACGCCAGTCGCACCGCCATTTCTTTTTGCCGCGCCGCCGCCCGCGCCAGCATCAACCCCGCCACGTTCGCGCAAGCAATCAACAAAATAATTCCCACCGCTAGCATCAGCACGTACAACGGATCGGTATATCGGATGCGCGTTCCGTTTAGACCGCTCTGCGCCGAGACCAGCGCCACTTGCGGATTATCCTCGGCCGTTGAAAGCGTCTCGAGGACCTTCGCGCTCGGTGCTTCGCCAGGACCCGCGCCACCAGACGTCATCGGCGCTGCTTGCGGCGCAGGCAGCATCATCCGCGCGTTCCCGTTTCCCGCGGGCTGCGGCGGTGGCCCACCCGCCACTTCGCGTTGCACCCGAACGGCAGCGTTCCCGGGCCCCACTTGCACCGGCACCGGCCCAGCCGCGGGCGCTGACGCAGGTGCGCTCCCTGCAACACTCGGCGCACCTGGCCTCGGTCCGGGACCGCCCATCATCTGGTCGCCGTGGAACAGCGGCACAGCGCCATGCAGCATCT
Organism: uncultured Acidobacteriota bacterium; assembly: GCA_963790855.1. Classification (GTDB taxonomy): domain Bacteria; phylum Acidobacteriota; class Terriglobia; order Acidiferrales; family UBA7541; genus Palsa-295. The sequence continues at coordinate 305,870 of CAWBPZ010000006.1, read as the reverse complement.
CGTTGCGAAAAATTCCGCTCACCTCCGCTTGCGCCTGTGCCACCTTCACACCCGGCTTCATCCTGCCCACAATCGTCAGCCACCAAAACCCCACATCGTCATGACGGTCTTCGCCGCCCAGCGGATCCATACCCTTCATCGGATTAATTCTTTGCTGATTCGAAAGCGGTACCCAAACATCGTAATCACTGCCCGGCGTGATTCCCGTGAACCGCTGCTCGGCCACGCCCACAATCGTGAATGGTACGGCGTTCAATTCGATCGTGCGTCCAATCACCTCGCGCGAGCCGCCGAACGCGCTCTGCCAATATCCATAGTTCAACACGGCGACTGGCGCGGCTGCCGGTGTATCGTCGCGTGCATCAATCAGCCGGCCAACCGCCGAGTTCAATCCCATCGTGCGGAAAAAATCCCCAGAAACCAGCTGCCCGTTGATCAGGCCCGCCGGTCCGTTGCCGGTCAAATCCAGTCTGCCGGAACCTGCAAACGCAGCCGTCCCCAAAAAAATATTGGCCTGCGCGATTTCGCGAAACATCGGTTCGGAAAACGAACAGCCCGTGGGGTTTTCCGTGACCCGCTGCGTCATATCCACGGGGCAATCGCCCGAGGACATCATCCCGTGAACATGCGGCGCCTTCCGCGCGCCCCACTTCAACAAAACCAGCTGCGCCGGATTCTCCACCGGCAGCGACCGCAGCATCACCGCATCAATCAAACTGAAAATCGCCGTGTTCGCGCCGATCCCAAACGCCAGCGTCAGCACGGCCACCGCCGTAAACGCAGGACTTTTCAGCAGCATGCGCAGCCCGAAGCGCACGTCCTGCCACAACTGCTCCAGCCACACAACACTCCAAACCTCGCGCGCATCCTCCCGCACCCGCGTGACGTTCCCGAATTTCCGCACCGCCGCGTAGTGCGCTTCCTCCGCGGACATCCCGCGCGCGATGTTGTCCTGCGTCTCAATCTCGATGTGCGCGCGAATATCCTGCTCCAGATCATCCATCATCCGCTTGCGCCGCCTCATGATTTGCCCTCCTGCTCGGATGGCCGCAGAATCCGCGCGATCGCTCCCGCCAGCTTGTCCCACTTGATGGTCTCCACCGCCAGTTGTTTGCGTCCCTTCGCCGTCAGCCGGTAGAATTTCGCGCGCCGATGATTCTCAGACGTGCCTTCTTCCGCCGTAATCCATTCGCGCTTGATCAGCCGGTGCAGTGCAGGGTACAGCGATCCCTGCTCCACCTGCAGCACCTCATCGGATTTGAATTCAATGGCCTTGGCGATGGCGTGCCCGTGCGTCGGCCCCAGAATCAGTGTGCGGAGAATCAGCAGGTCCAGCGTTCCTTGCAGCAATGCAATGCGTTCGCGTTGCTCTTTGGTAGACATTCTAGGTAAGCTACAACCGTCCCAGTAGAATGTCAAGGTGAGTAGTTTGCCTAAAAATGCGCCCCGCGGATTTTATTCTTCGCGTAATGCCACCAGAGGATTCACCCGCGTAGCCCGCTGCGCCGGAATGTAACAAGCGAAAAACGCTACGCCCGCGAGCACCGCCGACGCCGCAACAAAAGTAATCGGATCAGACGCCGGCACATTGAACAGCATGGTCTGGAAAAATCGCGTCATAACAGCAGCTCCCGCGAGCCCCGTAACCAATCCGATCACCACGATCCGCATCCCTTCCACCAACGCCATGCCTAAAATGTCGAGCCGCTGCGCCCCCAGCGCCATGCGGATTCCCACTTCATGCGTGCGCTGGCTGAACGCATACGACATCACGCCGTAAATCCCGATCGCCGCCAGCAGCAGCGCCACCGCCGCAAAAATTCCCAACAGCTCCAGCGCAAACCGCCGGTCCGCCACCGATCGCGCGATGATTTCATCCATCGAGCTGATGCTGTGCACCGCAACGGTGGGATCAACGCTCTCCACCGCGTGCCGCACTGCTTCTCCCAGATGTTCCGCATCGCTCCGGCTGCGCAGAAACAGCACCGCGTTGATCGGCGCGAATTGTCCCATCGCAACATATATGTGCGGCACGCTGGGCGCTTCGAATCCATCCGATTTGATATCGCCCACCACGCCCACAATCGTTACGCCTTTCGGCCCCGGTCCAAATCCGAACGTGACCGATTGCCCGATCGGATCCTGCTCCGGCCAATAACGCCGCGCCAGCGTCTGGTCAATCACCGCCACTGCCTGCGTTTTACTCGTATCGCTCACGGTGAAATTTCGTCCCGCCATCAAAGGAACTTCCATCGTGTGAAAATAACGCGTATCAACGATGGCAATGTCCGCGACCGGCCCGCGCTCGGAATCCGCAGCGCGCCCTTGAATCGAAAAAGGAGAATAGTTTCGTCCGGAATTCATCGGCAGAGTGTCGTTGCCGGCAATCGAGGACTGTTCCACGCCCGGTAGTTCCGCCACGCGCCGGTAAATCTCCAGCAGAAAAGCGGAGCGCTTGTCCATGTCTGCGTAAGGATCTGCTTTGGGATCGTTCGGCTGCGGAATCCAGATTTGCACCGTCGTCAGATGGCTGGGATTGAATCCCGGCTGCACCTCCAGCACGCGCCAGAAACTTCGCAGCAGCAATCCCGCCCCCGCCAGCAGCACGATCGAAAGCGCCACCTCCGACACGACCAAAATCCTCGAAAGTCGCGTGTGCCGTCTGCTCCCGCCCAACCCGCGTCCACCCTCCCTCAGATTTTCCACCTGATTAGGATTCGAAGCCTGGAGCGCCGGAGCCAGCCCAAACAACACGCCCGTGAATATCGAAATCACAAACGCAAAAAACAGCACGCGACCACTGACGTCCACCTCATTCAGCCTTGGAATATCCGCCGGAGCCAAACTCACAATCGCATTCTTTAAAAACAAAACCGTGACCAGCGCCACCACGCCGGAAATCACCGCGAGGAGCGTGCTCTCGGTCAAAAGCTGCCGTGCCAGCCGCCCCCGGCTCGCTCCCATCGCCAAACGAATCGCAATCTCGCGCCGCCGTCCCGACGATCGTGCCAGCAGCAAATTCGCGATGTTCACGCACGCGATCAGCAACACAAATCCCACCGCGCCAAAAAGAATAAACAGTTCCGTCCGCTGCGGCCCCACCAGATCTTCTTTCACCGAAACCAGCCGCACTCCCCATCTCGCCGCGGGCGGATACTCCTTGGGATATTGCCGGCTGAGCCGTGTCACATAAGCATCCAGCTGCGATTGCGCCTGCGCCAGCGTTACTCCCGGCTTCAACCGCCCGATCGCGGCAGGAACAATTCGCAGCGAGCGATCCACTGGAACGGGAAACGGAAGACCGCTGAAGCCCGCGGCGAGCCACACTTCCACGTCGGTATCGAGCGTCCGCCCGGGATGACGAAATCCCGGCGGCATCACGCCCACAATCGTGTACAAATCACGATCGAGCGACATTTTTCGCCCGATGATGTTCGGATCCGATCCGTAGTTCCGCCGCCAAAATCCATCGCTGATTACGACCGGCTCCAAAAATCCCGGCACGGAATCTTGTCGCGTGTAAACCCGCCCCAGTTCCGGCTTCGCTCCCAGCAACTCAAAATAATCGGGACTCGTGATCAGGCCTTCGGCGCGAACCGTCCGCTCTCCGCCGCCGATCGCCGAATTCGCCGGCGCCACCGCGGAAACTTCCTGAAACACACCGGAGCGCTCTTCCAAATCCCAAAGCTCCGGCGCGGACATCCCCACATCCTTCGAGTTCGGCCCATTCAGGTCGTCGAAAATCCGCACCAGTTGCTCCGGATGCGGAAAAGGAAGCGGCCGCAACAGCACGCCGTACACCACGCTGAAAATTGCCACGTTCGCGCCGATTCCCAGCGCCAGCGTCAGCACCGCCACGATCGTAAATCCTGGGCTCTTGAGCAAAGTGCGCAGCGCATAGCGCACGTCCTGAATGAAGGTCAACACGGCTGCCTCCTCGTTACACACCCCATAAGCGTCAGAAGCGATTACGCCTGTTGCTGTATGGACGAAGAGACTCGCGCGATTGTTAGCAAGAAGATGCCGCCGGAGGAAAAACACTTGCCAATAATTTCGGCCGGCAAATCGAATTGACCGCTTTCGCAACGACGGTGCACTGTCCGCTCCGTCGCGCTACCGGACATTCAAATCAGTATTTCGCGTCTCCGCACACCGTGTTTATTACTCGTATCTTAGCGCCTGCGTCGGCGCAATCCTGCACGCACGCCGCGCCGGCACGTATGCCGCCAGCATCGCCACCAGAAATAGCGCCGGCACCACGATCAAATACGCCACCACATCCACTCCGCCCGAGTTGAACAGCATCGCATTCATCAGCCGCTCCAGCGCGAAACCCATCCCCAGACCCAGCGCCGTTCCCATCCCCACCAGCACGAAGCCCTTGCCCATCACCAGCCGCAACACATCCGAACTCAACGCGCCCAGCGCCATGCGAATTCCGATCTCGTGCGTTCTGCGGCTCACGTTGTACGCCACCAGTCCATACAAACCGGCGATCGCGAGTAGCAGCCCCACCGCTCCCATCGTGCCTACCAGATCAATCGCTATATCCGGTCCGCGCACCGCCTGGTTCAGGTAGAACTCGTCATAAGCGCGCGTCTGCAGCAGCGGCAGGTTCGGATCCAGGCTACGAACAGCGTCCTTCACCGGCTGCACCAATTGCAGCGGATCGCCACTCGAGCGCAACATCAAAATCATCCGCGCCACCGGATGCTGTGCGAGCGGCATGTAGACGAAGTCCATCGGGTCCGTCATCGTTTGATACTTGATCGTTTCCGATATTCCTACGATTTCCACCGGCGTCCCCGCGCTGTTCTCCATGCGGATGTGTTTGCCCACGGCGTCGCCCGCCGGCCAATAGTGCTTCGCGAAATGCGCATTCACAACCGCCACGCGCGGCGCATCCGCTGTATCGGTCGCCGAAAATGCGCGGCCGCGCAAAATCGGAATGCCCATCGTCTGGAAATATCCTTCATCCACGGTATCCATCAGCGAAGCAAAATTCTCGCGGTCCGGCGGCATCGTGATGCCATCCGGCACAAACGTCAAGCCATCGAAGTCGTCCTGTCCCAACGGGATGTTCTGCGTCAGGGCCGCGCTCTGCACTGCGGGAGTTTCCCGCAAGCGCTCGACGAGTAACTTGTAAAATTGTTGCGTCTGCGTCGCGTTGTACTGAATCAGCCGCGGATCGAAATTCGTCATCAGCAAATGATCTTTCGTGAATCCGGTGCCAACCTTCAAGTCGTGCTGAAATGCGCGCGCCATCAGGAAAGAAGCAGTCAGCAGCATCAGCGACGTGGCCACCTGCGCCACCACGAGCATATTGCGGCCCCACATCCTCTTGCGCCCAGGCACATCCACATCCGCCGACTTCAGCGCATTCACCAAATCCACGCGCGTGCTCTGCAGCGCCGGAGCCAGCCCGCACAGGAACGCGCTCAACACCGCCATTCCCACACAGGCCAGCAGCACGCGATTATCCATATGGAACGGCACCGCCATCGGCAACTCGGTTTGAAAAATGATGCTTTGTTTGGAGTGGAACCACTCGATGAGGCTGTAGCCGATGGCGATGCCGCCCAGTCCGCCCAACGTCGCCAGAAGCAGACTTTCCGTGAGCAGCAACCGGATCAGTCGGAAACGTCCCGCGCCCAGCGCCAGTCGCACAGCAATTTCCCGTGCTCGCTCTCGGGCGCGGCTCAGCAGCAGTCCCGCAACGTTGGTACAGGCCACCATCAGCACGGCCAGCGCTAGAATCACGAACACCACGCCGAATTTCCAGTTCTGATCTTCGGTCGTTCGCGTTTGAAATTGCGTGTAAACCGTCGCGCCGCGGCTGCGCGTCACATTCGGATAATCCCGCTCGAAGTCTTTCGCCAGCAGCGCCAGTTCATTGCGCGCTTCTCGCAAACTCGTATCCGGCTTCAACCGCGCCTTCACATTTAATTCGCGATCGTCGCGGTCCTCGAAAAAATTCTTCCCGATGTCGGTGGAAAATGTTCGCGCCATCGCGAGTGGCATGTAGAAATCAGGATGCCCGAAAGTCAGCAAGCCCGGAAAGCTGTCCGGCGCCACGCCGATCACCGTGAAGGGCGTGCCATTCAAGCGAACTGTCCGGCCCACCACGTCGGGATCCCCGGCGAATTCATGCCGCCAGAAATCCGCACCCAGCACCATCACCGCATCGCGCCCTGGCACTTGATCTTCGTCCGCGCGAAACCCCCGCCCCAGACGCGGTTCGACGCCCAGCGCGTGAAAAAAATTGCCGGACACCATCATTCCACCCTTCACCCGCGGCGTGGCTGTCGGTTCGGCGCTGAAGCCCACGGCCTGCATGTCCACGTAGGCGATCACCTCCTCGTAGCTTTTCGTTTTGCTGCGGATGTCCAGATATTCGCGATAGGAGAAATCTTCAATCATGCTGTCGTGCGTCGTGCCCGCCAAAGTCACGACGCTGCCCGGATGCGGCACCGGGTATGGCCTGAAAATTAGCCCATCCACCATGCTGAATGTCGCCGACGTCATCCCAATCCCCAGCGCCAGCGTCGCCACCACGAACACCGTAAGCCCCGCCGTCCGCCGCAGCCCGCGAATCGCAAACCGCACATCCTGCAACAGCGAATCCAGAAACGCGCCCGTGCGCGAATCCCGCACCTGCTCCTTCACCTGCTCCACTCCGCCCAATTCGATCCGCGCCGCCCGTCGCGCTTCCCCTGCCGCCATCCCCGCGCGCAGCTTCTCCTCAATTAGCAATTCCAGATGCGCATGAACCTCCTGGTCCAAGTCCGCATCTACCCGCCGCGTAAATAACAAATTCCGCAGAAAACTTCGCGCCTTCACAAGTATCGGCATGTGCGTTACCTCTCTACACTTTTCTACGAAGTCCTACGACGTTTCGAGCGCCTGCCCAATTGCCAGGGAAATGCGGCTCCAGCGCTTCGTTTCCGCTTCCAGCTGCTTCATCCCCGGCTTCGACAGCCGGTAATATTTCGCCCGCCGGTTATTCTCCGACTCTCCCCAAAATGCCGTAATCCATCCCTCTTCTTCCATCCGGTGCAGGGCAGGGAACAGCGACCCCGGCTTCACCACAAATGTCCCGCCAGTAATCTGCTGGATTCGCCGTGAAATCCCCAACCCGTGCATCTCACCAGCTCGCAGCGATTTCAATATCAGCAAATCCAAAGTCCCTTGCAAAAGGCTCGTCTGTTCAGGGCTCACTCGCTCTCTCCTATCGCCGTTCTATACGAATCCTACCACCCACCTATAGAATGTCAATAGGAAAAAGCGCCCTGACGATTTATGGGCGTGAGTGCAAGGCCCACCCGGCACCCGTCGTCGTATCGCTAGCCTCCCCGCACCGGCTGTGATAAAGATATTCACTCCACGTGCGTCATCATCATCAGCAATCTCGGAGAAATTCTTGACCCGTCGAAAAGTGAAAAGCACAGCCGTCACCCTGCGCGACGTCGCGCTGGAAAGCGGCGTCTCTCCCGCCACCGTCTCCATCGTCCTCAATAACGCGCCTCTCTCCCGCTACATCCCGCCCACCACCAAGGACCGCATCGAACGCGCCGCCAAAAAACTAGCCTATCGCCCCAAAGTCGTCTCGCGCTTCCTCAGCGCCAAACGCAATCGCACCGTCGGCGTAATGGTCTTCGACATCACCGACCCGTACTGCACATTAATCCTCCGTGGCATCGAAAATGCCCTTTACCAGGCCTCCTATCTTCCAATTCTCACCGACGTGCACAATCAGCGCGGCCGCTTCGAACGCTATCTCGAAATGCTCCTCGCGCGTCCCGTCGAAGCGCTCATCGTCGTCGCCAACTGGCTGTTCGTGGACATAGACCTCCTCGCCGACGTCGAAAAACGCAACATCCCCGCCGTCATGATCGGCCGCGAACTCCGCTCCGGCGCCGTAAGCTCCGTCATGGTGGACAATGAAGCCGGCGCGCATCTCGCCATGGAACATCTCCACTCCCTCGGCCACCGCAAAATCGCATTCATTCGCGGCCCGAAAATGTTGGGAGACAGTTCTCCCCGCTGGCGTGGCGTCCGCGCCTTCGCCCGCTCCGTCAATCTGGAAATCGATCCCGCGCTCATTCTCGATCTCCCCGACGCCTTTGATCCCAATTCCAGTTACGAGGGCGGCCTCAAGCTCACCGAGGAATTCCTCAAACACAAAAAACGTTTCACCGCCGTGATGGCCTTCGACGACATGACCGCCTTCGGCGTAATCCGCTGCCTCGCTCGTGCCGGCATGAATGTTCCCGAAGATTGCTCCGTCATTGGCTTCGACGACGTAATCCCTGCCGGCCTCTCCGTCCCCTCTCTCACCACCGTACGCCAGCCGATGGAAGCGCTGGGCAACGCCGCCGTCGGCATCATTTTGGACGCCGTCAACGCCGCCATAGAAGAACGCGAATCCCCGGCCCTGCACCGGCTACTCGCTCCCGAACTCGTAGTGCGCGAATCCACCCGCGCCGTTTCCTGGGCGTAGAATTGTGCGTCGCGCCGCTTTCCGGGCGCAAGAAATTGCCGCGCAGCGCAGGTTTTGCTCTTGACTTGCACGCAGCCAGCGCATAATACTTCGCTTTAATAAATTTTAATGAATCTCATGCTTTTGACTTTGTAGCGGCCGCCTGCTTTTTTGGGCGGGCGTCTTTGATGTTGCTGTTGGTTTTGACTTTGCCCGAGAATCTTCGTAGGTCGTGGCTTTAGTTCACCCTGAGAGCCTGCCTGCGGCAGGATCGAAGGGCCACCGACAATAGGCTCAGAAAATAAGCGGGGTTTTAGTCGCTGAAGTACCGATTGTGCAGTCGTCACACAAAATCCCTTACCGCCAATGACGCTCCTGGGAGGTCGAGGCACCTTGCGCAAAAATCAATTCGTTCATCCCCTTTTCGGTCGCGTCGCAGCCGCCATCGCGCTACTGACGTTCGTATTCGCGCCGATTCGCCTCTGCGCCGATCCGTCCCCGGCACCAGACTCGAAATTATTCCTGCATTCCGACTGGGCCCTCCAGTCCTCCTGCAAAATAAATGCCACCGCAGAACAAATCTCCACCGCCGGCTTCAACACCATCGGTTGGCACTCCACCACCGTCCCCTCCACCGTCGTAGCCGCGCTCGTCGCCGACAAAACGTACCCCGATCCCTATTTCGGAAAAAATCTGCGCGACATCCCCGGTACCGAATATCCCATCGGCAAAAATTTTTCGCTCCTCTCCATGCCCCAAGACAGCCCTTTCCGCTGCTCCTGGTGGTATCGCACTGAATTCAAACTCCCTGAAAATTTCGCCGGACGCAAAATCTGGCTGCACTTCGGCGGCATCAACAACCGCGCCAACATCTGGATCAACGGCCACAAAATCGCCGACGCCAAAGACGTAGCCGGCGCCTATCGCACCTACGAATACGAAATCTCCTTGGAGCTCGCAAATGGCCAGCTGAATTCGCTGGCCGTCGAAACCTTCGCGCAAACCGATAAAGATCTCGGCATCAACTGGGTGGACTGGAATCCCGCGCCCCCCGACAAAGACATGGGACTATGGCGCCCGGTTTATCTTCAAGCCAGCGGTCCCATAGCCATCCGCTACCCGCAAGTCCTCACCCACTTCCCAACCACGTCGCTGGCGCAAGCCAATCTCGCCATCGAAGCCGAATTGCACAACGCCACAAACGAAGAAGTCACCGGTACTCTCGACGCCCAGTTCGACGACGTCCAAGTGAAACAGACCATCACGTTGAAGCCGAACGAAACGCGCACCGCCCGCTTTCTCTCCGACGCCTATCCACAGCTGGAAATCAAAAATCCCAAACTCTGGTGGCCCTATGGCATGGGTGCGCAAGACCTGCACGAGCTTTCCGTGCGCTTCATCACAGGAAATCAGGAATCCGACGCGCAAACCGTAAAATTCGGCATCCGCGAAATCACCGCCGCGCTGAATTCCACCGGCGCGCTGCAATTTTCCATCAACCAGAAAAAAATCCTGATCCGCGGCGGCGGCTGGTCCCCCGATATGCTCCTGCGCCAGAATATGGACCGCCTCGAAAATGAATTTCGCTACGTCCGCGACATGAACCTGAACACCATTCGCCTCGAAGGCAAACTCGAAACCGACGAGTTCTACAATCTTGCCGACCAGCGCGGCGTACTTATCATGGCCGGCTGGTGCTGCTGCGATATCTGGGAACAGTGGAAGCACTGGCAACCGGAGCACCTCGAAATCGCCACCGCTTCATTGCGTTCCCAAATCATGCGCATGAGAAGCCATCCCAGCATGCTCGTCTGGCTCAACGGCAGCGATAATCCTCCGCCTGCCAACGTCGAAACCGCTTACATAAAAGTCCTGAAAGAATCTTCCTGGCCCAATCCTTATATCTCTTCCGCCTCCGCGACGCCTACTACCGTCACCGGTCCCTCCGGCGTGAAGATGACCGGCCCCTACGATTACGTTCCTCCCGATTACTGGCTCATCGACACCAATAAATACGGCGGCGCTTTCGGATTCAACACCGAAACCAGCCCCGGCCCCGCGCCTCCGCTCGCCAGCTGCCTGAAAAAATTTATTCCGGCCGATCACATGTGGCCGCAGGATTCATTCTGGAATTATCACGCCGGCTCCGAAGGCTTCAAGGACCTCACGCACTTCGATAGCGCCATGGACGCAATCTACGGCCCAGCCTCCGGCCTCGATGACTACGTCATGAAATCCCAAGCCATGGCCTACGAAGGCGAACGCGCCATGTTCGAGGCCTACTCTCGCAACAAGTACGCCACCACGGGTATCATTCAGTGGATGCTCAATAACGCTTGGCCTTCGACCATCTGGCATCTCTTCGATTATTATCTGCAACCCGCCGGCGGGTATTTCGGCACCAAAAAGGCCTGCGAACCCCTGCACGTGCAATATTCCTACGACGACAACAGCATCGCCGTCGTCAACAGCCTGTATGAAAAAGCCAGCGGCCTCACCGTGACTGCCACGCTCTACGACGCTTCTCTTCACCAACGATTTTCAAAACATGTCCAAGTTGAAGTTGACGCAGACGGCGTCCAGAAAGCGCTCACGCTTCCCGCGGAATCTTTCAGTCCCGCGTCGCCCGCCTACTTCGTCCAGCTGCAGTTACAAACCAGCGACGGAAAAATCGTTAGTCAGAATTTCTACTGGCTCTCCGCGAAAAAGAACACCTACGAATGGACGAAGACCACCTACCGATTCACGCCCGTATCGTCCTATGAAGATCTCACAGCCCTGAAGTCGCTCGAAAAAGTCACAGTGGACGTGAACGCCAGCATGTTGCCGGGTCCCGATGGCCCCATCGCGCACGTCCTGCTGAAAAATCCCAGCGATCATCTCGCTTTTCAGATTCACCTCGGCATTCACAAAAGCGGCCAGTCCGACGAGATCCTACCCGTATTCTGGAACGATAATTACATCGAACTGATGCCCGGCGAATCTCGCGAGGTCACCGCGCGCTATCTTCCGTCCACTTCCGTCTTCGGAGGCTCGGAATTGACCGTCTCCGGATGGAATATCGCGCCCGCCACCATTTCGCTGAAAGAAGGCCGCGGCCTCCCCGCGTCAACCACCGGAGCAGGGCACTGATGTCCACCGAGCTGGACGGGCCACCCAACATGCCTCCGCAACAATTTCCGAATAGTATGCTGCGCGAAATTTACGAGCAGCCGCAGGCCATTCGCGAAACCATTCGCCAGAACGTGGCCGACGACGTGATTTTTTCGAACTCACTCCAGCCCATCGAGAAAGCCCTGTTCGCCTTCAAGAAAATCATCATCGCCGCCAGCGGTTCCAGTCGCAATGCAGGCCTCGCCGGCGAAATCATGATGGAAGATGTTGCAGGCGTCGCAGTGGACGTGGAATATGCCAGCGAATATTGCTACCGCTCGACGCACGCGGACACCGATCCGATCGTGGTCGTCATCACGCAGTCCGGCGAAACCGCGGATACCACCGCTGCGCAACGCGAAGCTCTGAATCGCGGTGCGAAAACTGTCGCCATCTCCAACGTCGCCGATTCCACCATCTCCCGCGAAGCCAGCGCCAATCTGCAAACTTGCGCCGGCCTGGAAAAAGCCATCCCCGCGACGAAAAGTTTTACTTCGCAACTCACCATGCTTTATCTGCTCGCGCTGTTTCTAGCCCGCCAGCGCGGTCGCATGACCGCCGAGGTCACTCGCACGCATCTGAATTTCCTGGCCGAGCTGCCCCGCAACATCGAAAAGTTTCTGCCGAGCTGGGATGCGCAAGCTTCCGGGGCCGCCCGCGCCTTCCAGCAAGGCCGCACCTTCATGTTTCTCGGCCGCGGCGTCCATTACGCCATCGCCCGGGAAGGTGCGCTTAAGCTAAAGGAAATCTCCTACGTGCAAGCCGAAGGCCTTCCCGCAGGCGAGCTGCGTCACGGTTCGAACGCGTTGGTGGACGAAAATCTAGTGGTGGTGGTGCTGGCCACGCGCGATGCCGCCGATCCCGACTCCGTCCTGCGCTATCAAAAAACCGTCTCCGTCCTGGAATACGTCAAAAGCCGCGGCGGAAAATCCATCGCCATCGCCACCGAAGGCGATCGCGAAGTCACCACCGTAGCCGATCGCACCATATTCGTCCCCCCGGCCGCGGAACTGCTCCTGCCGATCCTGGAAGTAGTCCCCCTGCAGCTATTCGCTTACCACTTCGCCGTCCTGAACGGCTGCGACGTAGACCGCCCCCGAAATCTAGTAAAATCCGTGATCACCGAATGAAGCGCGGCTCCGTTGCCGTTGCTTCTGCCGTTGTTCTTGAATTTGTAGCGGCCGCCTGCTTTTTAAGGCCGGCGTCGTTGCCTTTGACGTTGTTTTTGACGTGGCTTTCGTAGCGGCGCACTTCAGTGCGCCATCGCCGTCGCGCCGCAAAACGATGGCGCTCCGTACAGGCAACCACGAGTACCGAAACGCACTACGCACTCAAAAAAAGGACCAATGCCCAACGAGCCCGCGCAATCCACGGTAAAACTTCGCCGCGTCCTGACTCTCTGGGACCTGATCATCATCGGCATCGTCATCATTCAACCGATCGCCCCCATGGGTATCTACGGCGTAATCAGCAACGACGCTCGCGGCCACGTCGTCACCACCATCCTCATCGCCATGGTCGCCATGCTCTTCACCGCCATCAGCTACGGAAAAATGGCGCGCGCCTACCCCTCCGCCGGTTCCGCTTACACCTACGTCGGTCAAGAATTAAATCCCGCCTTGGGCTACGTCACCGGCTGGGCCATCGTCATGGATTACATCCTTAATCCGCTCATCTGCACGATCATCTGCAGCCAGCTCACGCAAAATATTCTTCCGTTCCTTCCGTACTGGACCCTAGCCATCTTCTACGCCGGCGCTTTCACGCTGCTAAACATCCGTGGCGTCAAAACCTCCGCGCGCATCAACGACGTAATGGCCGCCGGAATGTCCATCGTCGTCGTAATCTTTTTCGCCTTCGTAATTCATTTTCTCTGGAGCCTGCACGAATACGGCCAGGGCTTTTTCACTCACCCGTTCTACAATCCCGCCACTTTCAGCTTCAAAAATGTCTTCCACGGCACTTCCGTCGCCGTCCTCACCTACATCGGCTTTGACGCCATCTCCACCTTCTCCGAAGAAGTCGAAAATCCCCGGCGCAACATCATGCTAGCCACTGTCCTGGTCTGCCTCATCACTGGCGTCCTCGCCTCGCTCGAAGTCTATGCCGCGCAACTTGTCTGGCGCGATCAGCCGTTTCCAGCGGACAAAATCACTTCCGCCTTTCCGCTCGTTGCCCAAACCGCCGGCGGCTATTTCCTGTTTCAACTCGTCAACTTCACCATTCTCATCGCCAACATCGGCTCCGGCCTCGGATCACAACTCGGCGCCGCTCGTCTGCTCTACGGCATGGGCCGCAGCAACGGCATCCCCAAAAAATTCTTCGGTGCGCTCGATCCCAAAAATCACATCCCGCGCAACAACGTCATCCTGGTCGGTGGCATCGCCCTAGCCGGCTCGTTCATCATCACCTACGACCAGGGTGCGGACCTCCTCAACTTTGGCGCTCTCCTGGCTTTCATGGGCGTTAACGTCGCCGCGCTCGTCCGTTACTACGTGCGTGAGGAAAAAAAACAAATCCTCAACCTCATTTCGCCGTTACTCGGTTTCCTCATCTGCGCGTTCATCTGGACCCACCTCAGCGGCCCCGCCCTCAAGCTCGGCGCCATCTGGATGGTCCTCGGCATGACCTACGGCGCAATAAAAACCCGCGGCTTCCAAGCCGACCTGGTCAACTTCGATATTCCTCCCGACGAAGACTGATTGTTCGCCAGACACCGTCTCTCAAATCGCGCCATCCACATCAATTCGCACCACCAATGTAGGCTCCTGCCCAATCCCGCCCTGGTCGCTAAAGATTCAGCCTCAGCAGCCAAAGAACCGCCAAAGAACCGCCCCAGCCTTCTCACAACCCTATCTCAAGTTGTTGACTCTGCCTTCGCAGCGGCGCGCTTCAGTGCGCCATCGGCAGCCAGGCAATCCCTGATCCTGGGATGAGGATCGCCGCTACATTCAAGATGGGGTTCGCCGTGGTATTCAGATGCCGCGTGCGGACTCGAATCTCGCCGCCGCCGTTTCTAACCACGAATCACTTGTCACCCATCACTTTTCACTGAAATCCGCGCCACTTCACTCCGCTTCTTGCGTAACAATGTGCACATCCACCGCCGGGGCGTCGTTCAAAAACTTATTAATCGCATTCATGTACAAAAGCTTCCGCCATCCTTCTGTAGCCGACCGCCCAAAAATCACGTGCGTAATATGTTTCTCCCGCACAAATTGCGCCATCGCCTCCGCCACATGACGCCCCTTCAGCCTCACCGGCTTCGCTCCCAAATTTTCCGCAAACTGTAAATTCGACGCGAGCGATTTCGACTCCTCCTGCTCGCTCTCATTGTCCAAATCTACGTGCACCGCGTAAAGCTCCGCGTCCATCCGCCGCGCCATCCTCGCCGCGCGCGCCACCAGATATTGCGCCTTGGGATTTTCGCTGATGCACACCGCCAGCCGCTCCCGCACCGCCCACGCTTCCTGTATATCCTTCTCCACCATGTACGATTCCAGGCTGCGGTCCACCTGCTCCGCCACCTGCCGCAATGCCAGTTCCCGCAACGCGATCAAATTTCCGCGCCGGAAAAAATTCTTCAGCGCCTGCTCCACTTTTTCTTTTCCGTAAACGTCTCCGCGCCGCATCCGGTTCTGCAGCGCTTCCGGCGTCAGGTCCACCATTACCGTCTCATCTGACACCTGCAGCACCCAGTCCGGCACCGTCTCGCGCACCACCACTCCCGTAATCGCGCGTACCGTCGGCGCGATGCTTTCGATGTGCTGAATATTCACCGTCGAGATCACATCAATGTTCGCATCCAACAATTCCAGCACGTCCTCGTAGCGCTTGCGATGCCGGCTTCCAGGAATGTTCGTGTGTGCGAGTTCGTCCACCAGCACCACGCGCGGTTTCCGCGCCAGAATCCCGTCCAGGTCCAGCTCCGCGAACAGCGTGCCCTTATAATCAATCATTCGCCGCGGAATGGTCTCCAGCTGCGACGAAAGCTCCGCGATCCCTTTTCTCCCGTGCGTTTCCACCACTCCGATCACCACGTCCTCGCCGCGGCTGTGCCTGCGAATTGCCTCGCTCAACATGCTGAACGTCTTGCCCACGCCCGGCGCATATCCCAGAAATAGTTTCAGCGCGCCTTTTGTTTTTTCGGCCGGATTCGCCGCGGCCAGCCACTGCTCAGGGGTCTTTGGCATCGGTGTATTCTCTTCTACGAACGCTGTGAAAGCTACGTTAGAATGGCAACGTGCGCGTGCACTGGTTCACTCGGTTCCTGCGGTTTCTCGCTGCTTTCGCTCTGGTGCTGGGCATTGCTCTTGTCTACCGCCACATTCTGATCGTCAATCCCACCACCGTAGCTCTCACTTTTCTGCTCGCCATTCTAGCCGTTTCCACCGTATGGGGCATCGCCGTTTCAGTTTTTATGTCCGTAGTCGCTATGCTCGCCTTCAACTATTATTTCCTGCCGCCCGTCGGTCGCTTCACTGTCGCCGATCCCCAGAATTGGGTTGCGCTATTTGCCTTCTTGGTCGTCTCCGTGCTCGCCAGCCATCTTTCCACCCGCGCCCGCCAGAAAGCTGAAGACGCCTCGCAACGCCGCCGCGAGATCGAAAAACTCTACGCTTTCAGCCAGGGCTTGCTCGAATCCGGCAACGTGATCCAATTGCTCAACCGCATTCCCTCGCAGATCGTGGACATCTTTGAAGTCGGCGCCGCCGCCCTGCTCCTCGCCGAAAAACAAAAAATCTACCGCTCCGGCCCGGTCGTCGCTAAACTCGATCTCGAAAGCCTGAATACCGTCGTTCTCCGGGAAGAGCCGGTCATAGATATCCCGAATAGCCTCTGCTTCGTCCCCGTTCGTCTCGGCGGCCGATCCATCGGTAGCCTGGGCATCTCCGGCACCATGCTCTCGCGCCAGACGCTCGAGGCCATCGGCACTCTCGTCGCCGTCGCCATCGAACGCGCCCGCGCCATTGAGCAACTCGGCCTCACCGAAGCCGCTCGCGAAGGGGAGCGCCTGCGAACCGCGCTGCTCGATTCCGTCACCCACGCGCTGCGTACTCCGCTCACCTCCATCAAAGCGTCCGTGACGAACTTGCTCTCGAACTCGAGCGTCACCGACCGCCAGCGTCAGGAACTTCTCACCATCATTAACGAAGAAACCGATCGCTTGAATCGCCTCGTAGGCGAAGCCGGTGAAATGGCCCGCCTGGATGCAGGCGAAGTCGAACTCGAGCTCGAACCACGCCCCATCGAAGACGTCATCGCCGCGGCGTTCAGCAAATGCCGCGTCACACTGGGCGATCGCGTCGTCAACGTCAACGTGCAACCCGGCCTGCCCCGCGTCCGTGTGGATATTTCCCGCGCCCGTGAGGCTCTGGTCCATCTGCTCGAAAACGCCAATCAATATTCGCCCGCCACACAGCCCATCACCATCACCGCGGAGCTCGCCGGCGATTTCGTCGTCACCAGCGTCGCTGATCGCGGCGCCGGTATTGACGACCTCGAGCAAAACCTCATCTTCGAAAAATTTTATCGCGGTAAGGATCAGCGCTACCTGGTGCAGGGCACTGGGATGGGCCTGCCCATCGCCAAAGCCATCATCGAAGCTCACGGCGGCACCATGACCCTCACCAGCCAGCGCGGCCAAGGGTCCGTTTTTTCCTTCACCCTGCCCACCGAACGCGGCAGGACCAGAGAATAATGAACGCAGCCACCATTCTCGTTGTGGATGATGAACCACAGATCCGCCGCGTCATGCTCACCACCCTCGCCTCGCAGGGGTACTCGGTCGTCGAAGTGCGCAGCGGCGAAGAAGCGCTGGAAAAAGTCCGCAGCGTCAGGCCCGATCTGATTCTGCTCGATGTAAATTTGCCGGGGATTTCCGGCCTCGAAACCTGCCGTGAAATTCGCACCACCTGCGATGCGCCCATCATCATGCTCACCGTGCGCAATACTGAACGCGACAAGGTCCAGGCTCTCGATGCCGGCGCTGACGATTACGTCGTCAAACCTTTCGGCGTCGAAGAACTCATGGCCCGCATCCGTGCCGCTCTCCGCCGCGCCGCGCCAGGAGACGCAACTCCGCCCTTCGTTTCTGAAGATTTGAAAATTGATTTTGAAAAGCGCACCGTGATGGTGCAGGACAAGCCCGTCCGCCTTACGCCCAAGGAATTTGAACTTCTGCGCCAGCTCGTCTCAAATTCCGGCAAGGCGCAGGCGCACCGCCGCCTCCTGCAAGCCGTCTGGGGACCAGACTACGGAGAAGAAACCGAATACCTGCGCGTTTTCATCAATCAATTGCGCCGCAAAATCGAACCCGACCCGCGCCACCCGCGCTACATCCACACCGAACCCTGGATCGGCTACCGCTTCGACCCTCCCAAACCCAAACCCCGCACCCACCGCATCGAAAAATAATTCCCTGCTGGCGCGGTTACTTCTGATGCAACGGATGCGTCGCATCCAACTCCAAATTCAATTCCAACACGTTCACCCGCGGCTCTCCGAGGAATCCCCACTGCCGCCCTTCCGTATGTTGCGCTACCAGAGCCCGCACATCCCCCTCACTCATCCCCCGCTCTCGCGCGACTCGCGCAATCTGAAATTCCGCAGCCGCCGGTGAAATATGCGGATCCAATCCCGATCCCGACGTCGTAACCAAGTCCACAGGAATCCGCGCCCCCGGATTCTCCGCCTGCAACTTCTGCACGTCGCCGTTCACTCGCGTGATCAACGCAGAATTCGTCGGCCCCAAATTTGATGCTCCTCCACTCGATGCATCCGGATCGTATCCAGCCGCCCCCGCAGCCGAAGGCCGCGAATGAAAATATCCCGCCGACGTAAAAGGCTGTCCAATCAGGCTCGATCCCACCAGCTTCCCGCCCAAGTGGATAATTTCTCCATTCGCCTGCCGCGGAAAAGCCCATTGCGCCAGAAAAGTCACAGCCAGCGGATACAAAATGCCCAAAAGCACAGTCGTCGCCAGCGTCATCCAAATCGAAATCAGAAAATTCTTTTTCATCACCCAATCACCCCTATGCCATCCCCATGCGCGTGATAATCACGTCAATAATCTTGATCCCGATGAACGGCGCGATAATTCCGCCCAGTCCGTAAACGAGCAAATTCCGCCGCAGCAAAGCCTCCGCGCCGAGTGGCCGGTATTTCACCCCGCGCAAAGCCAGCGGCACCAGCGCAATAATAATCAGGGCGTTGAAAATCACCGCCGAAAGAATCGCCGAGTGCGGATTCTTCAGCCCCATCACGTTCAAAACTTCCAGCTCCGGAAACGCCGCCGCAAACATCGCCGGAATAATCGCGAAATATTTCGCCACGTCATTCGCCACCGAAAATGTCGTCAACGCCCCCCGGGTGATCAGCAATTGCTTGCCAATCTCGACCACTTCAATCAATTTCGTCGGATTCGAATCCAGATCCACCATGTTCCCGGCTTCTTTTGCCGCCTGCGTTCCCGCGTTCATCGCCAATCCGACGTCCGCCTGTGCCAAAGCCGGCGCGTCATTCGTCCCATCGCCGGTCATCGCCACCAATTTGCCTTTGGCTTGCTCGCGGCGAATCAAAGCCAATTTATCTTCCGGCCGCGCCTCCGCCAGAAAATCATCCACGCCCGCCTCGCGCGCAATCGCCGCCGCGGTCAATGGGTTGTCGCCCGTAATCATCACCGTGCGAATTCCCATCACGCGCAAATGCTCAAACCTCTCGCGCATCCCGCCCTTCACAATGTCCTTCAGATGAATCACGCCCAGCGCCCGCGCATCTTCCGCCACTAGCAAAGGCGTCCCGCCCGAATTCGATATGCGGTCCACCGCCTCCATCGTTTCGTGCGGCACCGTCCCGCCCGCTTCCTTGATGTATTTCACGATCGCATCCCGCGCGCCCTTGCGAATCTTCCGTCCATCCATATCCACGCCGGACATTCTGGTCAGCGCCGAAAATGGAATGAACGTCGCCGCCACCGATCCCAGCTCCCGCCCGCGCAAACCATATTTATCTTTCGCCAGCACCACGATCGAACGCCCCTCCGGCGTCTCATCCGCCAGCGAAGCCAGCTGCGCCGCATCGGCCAATTCGCTCTCACTCACGCCCGGCGCAGGAATAAATTCCGTCGCAAACCGGTTCCCCAAAGTAATCGTCCCCGTCTTATCCAGCAGCAGAGTATCCACGTCCCCGGCCGCCTCCACCGCGCGCCCAGACATCGCCAGCACATTCTTCTGCAGCACGCGATCCATCCCCGCAATCCCAATCGCCGAAAGCAATCCGCCAATCGTCGTCGGAATCAGGCACACCAGCAACGCCACCAGCACAAACACCGATTGCGGCGCACCGGAATAAATCGCCATCGGCTGCAGCGAAACCACCGCGAGCAAAAATATAATCGTCAATCCCGCCAGCAATATGTTCAGTGCGATCTCATTCGGCGTCTTCTGCCGCGAAGCGCCCTCCACCAATTTGATCATGCGGTCCAAAAATGTCTCCCCGGGATTCGACGTGATCCGCACCTTGATCTCATCCGAAAGCACGCGCGTCCCGCCCGTCACCGCCGACCGGTCGCCTCCGCACTCCCGTATCACCGGCGCTGACTCCCCCGTGATCGCGGATTCGTCCACAGACGCAACGCCCTCGATCACTTCACCGTCACCAGGAACGAATTCCCCCGCCGTAACCATCACCAAGTCGCCTGCCCGCAATTGCGATCCCGGCACCGATTCGATGCTGCCGTCCTGTTTCAACCTGCGCGCCACGGTATCCGCGCGCGATTTGCGCAACGCTTCCGCCTGCGCCTTCCCGCGCCCTTCCGCCATCGCCTCCGCGAAATTCGCAAACAGCACCGTGAACCACAGCCATAAAGTGATCTGCAGCGAAAATCCAAATCCACGCGTGTGCTGAATCACTCCGCGCACCAAATCAATGGAAGTGAGCAGCGCCCCCACTTCCACCACAAACATCACGGGATTCTTCGCCAGCGTCCGCGGGTTCAGCTTCACAAACGATTCCCACACCGCCTGCACCACAATTTCCTGTCCCCAGCGCGATTTTTCTTTGCCACTCGTTTTAGTAGACATGCGTTTTTAAAACACCTTTCCCGCGTGCATCATCAAATGTTCCAGAATCGGTCCCAGGCTCAACGCTGGGAAAAATGTCAGCGCGCTCACGATCAGCACCACCGAAACCAGCAGTACCGTGAACAGCGGGGTCGTCACCGGAAACGTTCCGGCCGATTCCGGCACGTATTTTTTCCGCGCCAGGCTTCCCGCAATCGCCAGAATCGGAATCACCGCGAAAAATCTCCCGAACAATGTCGCGAATCCGATTGTCGTGTTGTACCAAAGCGTGTTCCCATTAAATCCGCCGAACGCCGATCCGTTATTTCCCGTAGCCGATGTGTACGCATACAAAATCTGCGAGAGCCCATGCGGCCCTGGGTTTGAAATGGACGGTATTCCAAACGATTTCGCCACCGCGGAAATCGCAGTGAACGTCAAAATCACCAGCGGAAAAATAAGCACCGAAAGCATCGCCATTTTCACGTCGTATGCCTCGATCTTTTTCCCCAGATATTCCGGCGTTCTTCCCACCATCAATCCCGCGATAAACACGGAAAGAATCACGAACACAATCATTCCGTAAAGTCCCGATCCCACGCCGCCGAACACCACCTCACCCAACATAATGTTGATCAGCGGAATCATCCCGCCCAGCGGCGTGAACGAATCGTGCATCCCATTCACCGCGCCGCAGCTCGCATCGGTTGTCACCGTCGCATACAAAGCTGTGTTCGCGATTCCGAACCGCACTTCCTTCCCCTCCATGTTTCCGCCGGACTGCGTCGCGCTCGCTTTTGCGTCCACGCCATGCAGCAACGGATTTCCCCGCGCCTCCGCGCTATAAACCGAAACCACCGCCGCCAGAAACAGCACGGCCATCGCGCCCCACACCGCCCAGCCGTGCCGCTGCGATCCCGTCATCCGCCCCAGCGTGTAGGTGAGCCCCGAAGGAATCGCAAAAATCAGCACCAGCTGCAGAAAATTCGTCAGCGGTGTCGGATTCTCGTAAGGATGCGAGCTATTCGCATAAAAGAACCCGCCCCCATTCGTGCCGAAAATCTTGATCGCCTCCTGCGACGCCACCGGCCCCTGCGGAATCATTTGTTCGTTCACCACCTGCGTCGTCGTTTTCCCGTCATTGCCCGTGGTCGTCACCGTTTGCGCGTCCACCATCTGCGTCGTGGTATAAGGCCGCAAATTCTGAATCGCGCCCTGCGACACGAAAATCATCGCGACCACCACGCACACCGGCAGCAGCACCCACAAAATCGTCCGCGTCAGATCGACCCAGAAGTTGCCGATGGTTTCCTGTTCGCGCCGCGCCACGCCGCGAATCACCGCAATTGCCAGCGCAATGCCCGCCGCTGCCGAGAGGAAATTGTGGTACGCCAGCCCCGCCATCTGCGTGAAATAACTCATCGTCACTTCTGGTGTATAGGCCTGCCAGTTCGTATTCGTCGTAAACGATGCCGCGGTGTTGAACGCCAGATCGGTCGGCACGGCCGCGAGCTTCTGCGGATTCCACGGCAGCCATTGCTGCACCCGCTCGATCACGTACAGCAGTGTCATGGAAACGCCGCTGAAGAGCAGCATCGCGATGGCGTACTCGGTCCAGCGCATTTCTCGGTTTTCGTCCACACCCGTCAGCTTATAGAGCAAGCGCTCGCACGGTCGCAGCAACGGGTCCAGCCACGTCTTTTCACGCGTGAAGACTCGCGTCATGAAAAGCCCCGCCGGCTTCGCCACCGCAAAAGTCACCAGCAAGAACAAAAATATTTGCAGCCAGCCATTGCCCGTCATCAGTTAGAACCTCTCCGGCCACAACAAGGCCGCCAGCAGGTACACCAGAATCAAAACACATACGACGAGCAGGAAAATGTTGCCAAACATTCGGTCGCTCCAGTTACTTCAAGCGATCGCACCCGCGCACGTAAGCGAGCGCGACCGCAAAAAAACAAATTGTCGCCACTACGAATACCATGTCCTGCATGAACGAAACCTCCGCAAAAACACAGCCACTTGTCTCCGCTGCGCTTAGAACTTCACCAGAATGGACATGTCAACGAAATTCTCATCCCGGCGCAAATCCGGAAACCATACGCTGGAGTTCTGCGGCGCGCTCGTACAAAAAGCCGTCGCTGGTCCCAGTGATTCCAGTCCGGAGGAAACGCCGTTATTGCAAACGTAATCCGTCGGTGCCCCGGTATTTCCTCCCGGAGGCGTAATGCCGCCGCGGCCCGTCCAGTAAGGCACGTTCGCGTGCCGGTAGTCATACTCCCAGCGGAACGTAATGTATTGCTTGGGCATGTAATCAAACGTGATCGAAGAGTCCCACGCTTTGAACGGGTCGCCGGGATTTTCCGTGAAGTACGGAGAGTTGGTGGACGCGGTAATCGCGCTCTCTCCATTGATGGGCGGCAGCAGCACCAGGTAACGGCCCGGATTGTTGATCTTCCCGCCGCCCAGCGTCAGGCCGAACATGTCGTGATGGAACCAGAAGCGGTTGTAGAACATATACCCGAGAAAGCTTTGCTTGGGGCCGCCCGCCTTATCGCCATAGCAGCTCACTCCGCCGCCGTATTCGCAGCCCGCATCGGCGGTCAACGAAAACGCCATCTTGTCGAGCCTATTGTCCGGTCGGTCCAAATATTTCACCTCGATACTGTCGTCGGTGTGGATGCGCCGGCGATTCGGTATGAACAGATCATCCCGGCCCAGCGCGTAGTTGTTGGAGATGACATTGATCCACGGCTTCGGAGTCCATTTGACTTGCCCGCCGAGCCCCGGCCGGTGGTTCGCCGATGCATACGATTGCCATCCGTTGATGAACCACGGCTCGATCTTCAAATGCGCCGTCGGAAAAATCTGCACGCGGACGCCTTCGAAAAACCACGGCGTGTTCGACGAAACGTACGACGGTTGGTACGCCCAATTATCGAAATTGTAGTAGCTGAACAATCCGATGTACGAAAGAAAAATGCCCGCATCCACATTCACGCCGTACATCTTGTTGAAGTGATAGCCGCCGTACCCTTCCGACAGGTAGCGATACGCGGACACCAGATCCCACTGGCCGTGGCCCGGGCTGGGATCGTTCCGCGGCGTGGTTGCTGAGTACATCCCGAACTGCGTCATCAGTCGCGCGCGTACGTTGTCATAATGGAAGTCGCCGCCCACGCCAAGCTGCGTCAGTTGCACCTCTTGCGACCGAAAAAGTTCACTCGATCCACCCATCGAATGGTCGGTCGGATGGTTGAAGTCATACACATACACGGTGTCTGCGCGGATTTCCGGCGTGAAGAATTTCGAATCCCAGAATATTTCCTTGGTGCGCGGGTTGCCGTTCAGCCAGGTCCAATCCGCATCCGAAAAAGGATCGATTTTGGCCGGCGGGACCTCCGTTGCGGCCTTCATCAGACTGGTCGCTTCAGGCGTGGCAGCCGTAGCTGCGGGCGCTGCCGGTGTCGCCACCATTGGCGCCACTGGTACAGTCGCTTTCGCGCTCGTCGCCGGCGTGGTCGGCTGCTGATCGGTTTTGGCGTTCTTGAGCTCCGCTTCCAGTTGATCAATGCGTTTCCGCATCGCGTCCAATTCCTGGGCGATTGCGGGAGGTATCTGCTGGTCTGCCCCTCCGGCCCGCTGGGTCGGCGCGTCGCCGTTGCTTTGCGCGAAGCAAGGGAATTGCCCCAGCACAAAAAGTATCATCCCGATAACAATCTTCGTCTTGTACTTGATCAAGATATTCAGCATGGAACTCATCTCCTGTTCTCGCTTTCGCCCCGCGTGTTCTGATTTGTAGAATTTGCGCGCCGCTCCTCGCGCGGCGGCTCCAGCGGCATTACGATTTGTCCGGAAGAAATCACCGGAAATCCCAAGGGCTTTTCTCTCCTCCGCCGCAGGTGCTTTTCTTCCAGCCAGAACTGCACCAGCGCGTACAGAAAAAACACGCACGCCGCCGCTACCACCAAAAAAAGTAAAACTGCCATCAAACGAATCCCTCAACGCGCCTGTCACTCCTGTGGCGCGAAAACAGCCCGCCGCAGGAGTGCGAAAGACATCCCAGCGGATTCGTCCGGGCGCAGACCTCCCCCGCTCATTCGCACCCGAACGTTAGATGTATCGCAGGGCGGAAAGTTCTACGGTACTCGTGTTGCGTCAGGAATCTGTAAGCGAGGCATAAGGATTTCGTAAAGAAATATGGGCCGGAAAAGTCGTTCCAATTTGCTTCAGGCGGGCGGCGAAACGGCTTCGGCGCGACCTCGGAGCTGCTGCGATACCGCGGCGACTGCGATCGCCGCCAGCAACATCACCACCGGGTCAATCGGGTGTCTGTAACGCAACGAAGTGTGCGTCAGGTAGTAAATCACTGGATAGACAATCGGGCATGCCGTCAGCGGAAACGCGCTCTGATTCCGCGACCGCAGCAGCGCCAAAATTCCGCACAATGCCCCGAGCGCCGCCAGCGTATTGCTGACCAACGCCAGCCGCACCAGCGGCTCGTCAGCGTCGCGGAAACCCTCGATGGGCTTTTCCAGTCCAGTCCAGGTCGCTACGAAACGGCGCGCCAACAGAACAATTTCCAATCGTGGGTGCGTCTGGATAAAAGCAGTCGCCCTCTGCCACTTGTCTTGCATGAAGGCCGTTTCGCCCATGCGAATGTAATTTCGAATTTCAAATCGTTCCGGATTCGCCGCCGGCACAACCTGCGTCTGTTCGTCGAATTGTTCGTTGTTTCCCAGCCACAATTCAAAAGCGAAGTTGGAACGCAGCGGAATGAATCTGTGGAATGTCAAATAATTCCGCACCGTCCATGGCACGCAGCACAGCGCCGCAATTCCGCACGCCACCAGCGGACGGTTCCGATGCAACTTTCCTTGTTTCCATCCGCGATACGCAGCCCAACCTAGCAGCACCGGCAACAAACTGCCCAGCGACGGATTCGTCATCAACGCCAATCCCCACAGCAGTCCGTACCCGCTCCAGCCGCGCACGCTCTGCGTTTCCGCAACTTCAAGCGTCGCCCACAATATCGTCGCCATCAGCAACGCTGCCAGCGACGTATCCCAAACCCATTCGTAAGGAATAATCACCGCGTTGGGGAAAATCGCCCACAGCCAAGCCGCTCCGGCGCCCACCGCAAGGCCGCCCACGCGTTTGCCCGCATAAAATAGCGGCACGCAAGCCGCAGCGGAAAATAAAATGTTCAGAAATACGATGGCGAAAAACGAGTGCGGCGTGTGAATCCCAAATATCTTGAAAATTACCGCAAGCAGTGCCGGATAAACCGGCGTCAACCAAGCCGTCGGCCCCGTCTCCTGCCAATACGGCGAGCTAAATCCGTGGCCTGCCGCGAGCGAGTACGCGATGTTTCCGGTCTCATTCAGAAACGGCACCAGACCAACGAGGTCGGCGCGCATTTTGTGTTCCTGATTCCACGCAAACGCCACCCGCGCTCCCAGCGCAATCACCACGATCAGCGCCAACGACGTCGCAACCTTCCACAATTGCAATTTCATTCTGGACGATCCACTCCTTGCGCGCCGCTCAGTCTATCTCGGATGCAGCCCTCCTGTCGCAACCACGATCTCGCCGCCTCGATCCAGCTCGCTGCAAACTGCGCGCACCAGTGCGAATTCCGCGGCACCAATTTCAATTCAGCTTCTTTCAGCTATGGTCGTGCATCTGATAGCTTAGAGTCGTTCCAGCGAATCGCGCTCGTGTTTTTGTATTTTTTGCGCTCTTTTGGGAGTTCGCTCACCAATGGCTGAAGCACACAAAGTCGTAATCATCGGCGGCGGTTTCGGCGGCCTTAGCGCCGCGCAAATCCTGAAAAACGCGCCAGTGCAGGTGACGCTGGTTGACCGCCACAACTACCATCTTTTCCAGCCGCTGCTTTACCAGGTCGCGACTGGCTCACTTTCCCCGGCGAACGTCGCCGGCCCGCTGCGCCAGGTGCTGCACAAACAAAAGAACGCGCAGGTGCTGCTAGGCGAAGCCGTCCACATTGACGCTGCGAAGCGCCGCGTCATTCTCAGCGACGGCGCGCTGGATTTCGACTCCCTGATCGTCGCGACCGGGGCCACACATCAATATTTTGGCCACGACGAATGGGAGCAGTTCGCGCCGGGACTGAAAAATCTCGACGACGCTACCGCCATGCGCCGCCGCATCCTTCTCGCATTCGAAGCCGCGGAGCGCGAACGCAATCCTGAGAAACTGCGCGCGTGGATGACTTTCGTGATTGTCGGCGCGGGCCCCACCGGCGCGGAACTCGCCGGCGCGCTCGGCGAAATCGCGCACGACACGCTGCGCCACGATTTCCGCGCCATCGATCCGTCGCAGACGCGCATCATCCTGGTCGAAGGGACCGACCGCGCGCTGCCATCGTATCCGCCAAAGCTTTCCGAAGCCGCGCGAAAAATGCTTGTGCGCCTCGGTGTGACCGTCAGAACCGGTGCCATGGTCACTGACGTGCGCGCGGACGGCGTCACCATCCGCGTCAGCGATCACGATGAAATTATTCCCACGCGCACCGTGCTGTGGGCCGCGGGCGTTCTCGCTTCGCCGCTTGGCGTGATTCTTTCGCAAGAGGCTGGAGCGAAGCTCGATCGTGCGCAACGCGTCATCGTCGAGCCGGACATGAGCATCGCGGGGCATCCTGGGATTTTCGTGATCGGCGACCTTTCGAATTTTAGCCACCAGACCGGCCAGCCGCTTCCCGGAGTCGCGCAGCCTGCGATTCAGCAGGGCAGTTACGTCGCGAATGTAATTCGCGCGCGACTGCACGGGCAAAAACTGCCGCCATTTCATTATGTTGACAAGGGAAATCTCGCGACCATCGGGCGCGGCGCGGCCGTTGCGGATTTAAATTGGCTGCAGCTATCCGGCTGGCCTGCCTGGCTGATTTGGGTTTTGGTGCACTTGCTCAATATCATCCAATTTCAAAATCGCTTGCTGGTGATGTTGCAGTGGGCTTGGCTTTATTTGACTTTTGATCGCTCCGCGCGATTGATCACGGGGAAAAATCCGCTGCCGCTGGATTTGTGAATTGCGGCGGCACTAAATTTGCGAATCGCGCCGTCACAAAATGTGTGAACTACGCCGCCGAGGTTTCCGCCGCGCGCACCTGGCCCGCGCGAATCGCTTTCAGCAGCGCGGCGTGGTCCTTCTCCGTTTGGTCCGCATACGTCACCGCAAATTCGCCGATCGCTTCGTCGAACGTGGTGTTCTTGCCCATGTAGCCGCCGATGCGCGCTGCGTCACCGCTGCGGGCGTGTGCGCGCGCCAAAGTCCATCCGCAAATCTGCACGTACTCCAGCCATTCCGATTTCGTCATGCTCTCCAGATCGAATTTCATTTTCATATCGCGCAGCTGGCGAAAATAATAATCACGTCCGTCGTCGGAGCGCGTCCAGCCCAGGAACACGTCGCTCGCGGCCTGTAACATGCGCTGCCCGGTAACCACGCGTTCGCCATGATTTGGGTAGCGGCTCTTCCCGGCGTAAGCTTCCAGCACCGAAGGCACCGCTTCTTTCAGTTGCAGCACCAGCGCATCATCTTTTCCGGCCATGAGCAGCGCCACGTCGCAGCGCGTGCCCACGCTGCCCACTCCCACCACTTTGCGTGCGATATCCACGATGTGATAGCGATCCAGAATGACGCGCCGTTCTTCGGGCAGCGTCATGCTGTAGCGGTGAAATAAAGCGCGGACGTGCTCGTCAATTCGGGCGATGTCGCGAGGATGATAAACCAGCGGAGGGTGATCAATAATGCGCCGCTTGCCTTTCGACACCTCCGTAATTTTCGGCAGGATGTATTCGGCCGTCTGCATCAAGGCGCTGTGTTCCACTCTTTTCCAATACTTCTTGTCGCGCGCGGTTTGCGCCCTTTCGATAAAAATGTCCACATCAATATGCGAATACCATGCCTCCAGATAGGGCATGCGCGCATATTCGCCCATATGCGTGCGGTAGGAAGCCACCATGGCGCGCGCGGCATCGCCGCAACGCCGTTCCTTTATCCCTTTTTGCCGGCCAGCCAGTACGACGCTGGCAGCGAGCCGCTTCACGTCCCACTCCCACGGCGCGGGAAGTGTTTCATCGAAATCGTTGATGTCAAAAACGAGCCTGCGCTCCGGAGAACCGTAGCCGCCGAAATTCAGCAGATGGCAATCGCCGCAGGTCTGCACGCGAATTTTCGTCACGGGAGTCGCCTGGAGGTCCCACGCCATCACCGCCGCAGCGCCGCGGAAAAATGCGAACGGGGACTGGCGCATGCGCCCATAGCGGATGGGCAGGAGTTCGGACAAACGGCCGCGATCGGATTCCTTCAACAGCGTCACCGGCGCGGGACGATCGGGCGACGGCGTCCACTTCGCGTGGGAGGTTCGCGGGACGCGCTCGCGCAGAGCTTTGCCGGCAGAGAGGCGCTCTTCGACGGTCCGGCCGAGCGAGTCCACGGACGAGTTGGCGCGCGGCTTGTTGATGCTCACGAGCGTCGGACGGGCATCACCGGTTTTTCGAGTTGTGACGTGTTTCATTAGCATCGGGATTCTGTACCAGAAAATACGTAGAGGCAAGCGTTGTGATGTTCGGATGCTTCGGTCGAGGCGGGCAAAAACGGCCAAAAATAGTTGATTAGAAATGAGGTCAGTTGTTTGCTTTCAATCATTTGCGGCCGTTTCGAATCGCCGGGAGGCCGATTCGAATCTCCGTAGTTTTACGATCGCCGGGACGAAAAAGTACGGATTGTGATATTTGCTGGCGTGAAGTTTGGGACATTTCGGGGCGGGCATCGAGCGGGCTGGGCGGAGTGCGGCGGGACGATGCTGGCGCCGAGCTTCCAGCGTAGCGCAAAATGTGAAACGTTTTCATTCATTAGAGACGCGTAAAATGCTAGCACTCGGGGATCGAAAACACAGTTGTACGTTCGGACAGAAGTGGGACAGAACTCGTACCCACTAGCCTGAAGGTTCTTGAGTTGTGTTTTGACGCGCTAGGTTTTCGCGCGCAGAGCGGTTTGGCGCACCATTTTCTGGGCTATGAATGCGAGCAGCTTGCGGTCATTTTCGCTGATGCGCTGCAGAAGGCGGCGGAAGTTGCTGAGGACGCGAGCGTCCTTGCCGGAACTGCCCCAGGGGAGATCTTCACCCTTCCTGCGCAAAGCGAACTCCGGGAGTTTGGGAGGCTGCTCACCTTCGTAGAAGAGCTGATAGAGAGGAACCTCCAGGGCGCGCGCCATTTTTTCCAGCGTTTCGACGGCCGGAACGGTGTGGCCGTTTTCGACGCGCGAAATATAGCAGCGGAGCAAGCCGGTGCGCCGCTCGATATCGCCTTGCGATAGATTTTTCTGCTCCCGCAAAATACGCAACCTTTCACCAATGATCATGTGAGACACCTTTTGGCGTACTGGCTGCCACCGAATAGGAGGGGCAAGCCGAAGTCGCCAGCATTGAGGATGACGTGCGTTTGCTTAAACCGCGATCAGGGAATCCGGCTGTCAAAGTTTACAGGGACACCACCCGAGGGTACCGGCTCAGGAGACGAGTCAGTTGTGCGACGGGCGCTTTTCCTTGCCAGCTCCAACCGCAGAGCTTCCACAGTATCTTGCAGCACGCGAATTTCGCCTTCTTTCACGTCTTTGAGAACACAATACATGCCCAACACATCTTTTGTTGCGCTTTTTTGCTCGGCGCAGGCTGCAGCGACGGTCAAGGTCGAAGCAGTGCCCACGGCCATAAAACCACCGACGAAGAGCGGCAGGCCGGCAGCGTTACCAAAAGGGCCCAATCCATGCAGAGAACCCCACATCGCAAATCCGCCCATGACCAGGGTTGCACCGGCCGCTTCGAGCGGACAGAAGCGGAGAGCTGACCAAACCAGGAAAGGAGCGCAGAGAAACAACATCCCGTTTACCGGGATCCCGGAGATAGGCTGATGGCCGAAGTTCAGCGCGCACATGATACTGAGACCCGCAATGAGGGCAGTAATTTCCAGCGGTTCCGCGAGACCCAAGAAACGGTGTTTGTGCCCCAACAAGAGCACCAGAAACGGAGTGACAAAAAGTACTCCCAACATATCCCCAACCCACCAAACGAACCAGAGTGCCGGGAGATCAGTGAGCTTGGCAAGAGCACCCAGCCAGAGCAGGCTGACTCCCTGTGTGGCGCATAGAGCGGGGCCCAGCATGGCGCCGAAGAAGACAAAACGCAGAGCGTCTGGCGCTTTAAAGAAGGCGCTCTTTCCGTGGGCAAAGCGATTGACGAGATACGTTGCCAGGAGAACTGTCAGAATATTGCCAATCGCGATCGGCAATGAAATCGAAATTGAGCCGGTGATTGCAACGCTGAGGAAAAACGCGCCAAGAAACGGGCCGGGCCACGCTCGATAGCCTCGCAAAAGCAAAGCCGCCAGGGAAATGCCTGCGGGAAGCCAAATCGCCGTGACAGACTGGTTTGGAGTAGCGGGCCGCAGACCGATTTTCCCGACGACGAAGTAGACGAATGCGACGAAGGCGATGTTCGCGAGATTGCCTGGCTCGAAGTAGGGGCCCAGCTTGGTGGCAAGCGATCGTGAGAGCGATGAGAAGATAGAATTCGGACCTGAGCACTTGGCTGCAAGATTCAATGCTTCCTCCGTGTTTCACACCGCGAGGGAATCACCGGTCCTGGATGTACTGTTTGGCAAGACCGATCACCGACTTGAGTACTTAATTCTAATATTTTTCTATGTCAAGGGGATAGTGGTTGTGATGGTCGGTCTGTGTCCGATTACGCGACGCCATAGAAAAGGGCGCCCCGGTTGGAGCAGGTTTTGAGTGTTCGGCTCGAACCTAGCTCAGAAAGGAGCGCCCTCTTGGATAGCGTGAAGTGTATCGGGATGGATACGCACAAGGAAGCGATCTCGGTCGCGGCTTTAAACTCCTCGGGCAAGCTTTTGATGGAGCGCACGATCGAAACCAAGGCCAGCACCATGCTGGATTTTCTCAAAGACCTGCGCGGAAGTTTGCATGTGGCGTCGGAAGGTGGCCAAGGGAATCCGGCCGGAGATGGCGCGGCTGACTTTGGCGCGCAAGATGGCGGCCATCACCTTGCTCGTCTGGAAGAAAGCAGTGCGCTTCGACGCCCAACATCTGAAACCACAAACAGCTTGAATGTCTCAAACCGATCCGTTCCATCCGGGAATTTCTTCCGGTGCTGGCGAGTCGGGTTCTGGAGACATTCGGGTTCGAGGGCGAGTCTCAGCTGATTGGTTAGACTGGGCGTGCCTCGGGCATGCTGCGTCTCTGACGCGACCCTAGTCCCCCTCGGACAACCCGACAAAGCGATGGGCCACGAGTCCCCGATAGAACCATGGTGGGCACCTGACAACCGTGCTGTTTGTGGTCTCCGAACAAACTGGCTTCGTTGCGCCAAGGCAATGAAAACCGCTGGCATAGAAAACCAAAAGCGCCGCCAGAGTGAAGCAGCGTCCCGAGATCACGGAACGGAAGGCCAGAACAACCCTGCGCAAACGAGGCGGGCTGGAAGGCAAGAAAAAATCCAGCCGCCGACGAAGTGCTTTTTCCTTGACTCCTTTTAGAGAACTTATCAGATGCCGGCCTCGAAGGCAGGTGGCCGCTACAGGAGCAGAGTCAAAAGCGAAAAACGCCAATCGGGAGATTGGCGATTTCAGGCGCGAGCGCGAGGTGCCCGCCTACCGGCGATTGGCGCGCTGCTGCAGGCGCACTGAAGTGCGCCGCTACGAAAGCATCATCCACGCTACTTATTCGGAGCGGAGCGCGTCCATTACGTCGATGCGGGCGGCGCGGGCTGCGGGCAGCACCGAGGCTACTACTGCAGCGGCTAGCAGGACGGCGGCGCTGGCGACTACTGGGACGGCGTCGGGCATGCGCATGTCCACGACGTAACTATTGGCTAGGCGCGCGAGGAGGTAGCCGAATAGGGCGCCTGCTACGATGCCGACTGCGGCCATCAGCGCGCCTTGCGCGATTACGCTGGTGAGCAGATTGCGCGGTTGGGCGCCTAACGCGAGGCGGATGCCGAATTCGCGCGTGCGGCCGCTGACTGAAAACACCAGCACACCCGCAACACCAATCACCGCGATTGCCAGAGCTACCGCAGCGAAGCCGCCGAAGACAAGTGCGTTCAACCGATCGGGAGTGAGCACTTCGGCGCGGACGTCGTCGAGCGTGGCAGCTTTTTCCACCGGCTGATCTACCGACAAATCACGAATGATGTGCGTGATCGGAGTCACCAACGTGTAGGGGTTCGTGTGCGTGTGCACGAACAAGCGGCCGCCGCCGATTTCCTGATCGAGCGGGTGATAGACGGTGAGAGCGGGGCCGGGGACGACGTTTTCATCGTCCACATCAGGGGTAATGCCGACGATGCGGCGAGGCTCGGTGCTGACGTCAATGAATTTCATGACCGGGTCGGTCCACATGATGTGCTGATTAAGCGCGTCGCTGGTGGGGAACATGCGGAGGGCGACGCTTTGGCTGACGATGACGACTTTTTCGCTGTCTCTGCGATCGGAATCGTTGAAATCACGGCCTTCGATGAGGGGCACGCCGAGAGCGGCGAAAAATCCGGGCGATATGGTGCGGAATTGCGCGTGGGGATCTTCTTCACCATTGGCACGCACGTGACCTTCGGCGGAGAACTGGAAGCCGGGGCCGAAGATGCCTTTATCGCGCCAGGGTACGGCGGTGCCGACGGCGACGCGATCCACTCCGGGGAGAGCGGCGATTTGGCGCATGGATTCTTTGTAGAAGCCGAGGATCTGATCGGGGGTGCGACCGTAGGAAACGACGGGAACGTTGATCGCGAGAACATTGTGGGTTTCGAAACCGGGGCGCGCGCTTTGCAGCGCGAGCAACGTCTTGAGGAGCATGCCTGCGCCGGCGAGCAACATGAAGCACGCGGCGATTTGGGTGACGGCGAAGACGCGCAGACGACGGCCGGTACTGTTGGTGATGCGCACGCCGCCGCTGGCGAGGCTCGATCCGTTTGCGGATTCTGCGGAAGGCAGGCGCGGCACAAATGCGAGAAGCACGGCGGCGACGACGGCGAGCAGCGCGCCGACCCAAAGCATGCTGGAATCCACAGTGAGGTCGAGCGCGCGGACGGAAAAGCGGGAAGCGTAACGCGCGAGGATTGCGACCATGGGCCGCGCGATCAATATGCCGAGTGCAGCGCCGGCGCCGCAGAGGAGAAGGCTATCAATGAGCAGCGTCCTGCGCAGTGAGCCGGTGCTGGCGCCGAGAGCGGCGCGGATGGACAGTTCACCTTCGCGACGAACGGTGCGGGCGAGGATCAGGTTGGCGGCGTTGGAGCAGGCGATGACGAAGACGAGGATAGACGCTGCGAGCAGTACCCACAGCACAGTCTTGGCGCGCGCGGTAATTTGTTCGCGCAGAAAGACGGCGCTGATCTGGAAGTTGTCGGCGTGAGGATAGGCTTCGGGATGTTGGGCGACCATGGACGCGTAGGCGGTTCGCAGTTCGGCGCGCGCTTGGTTGATGTCCGCGCCGGGGGCGAGGCGGCCGAAAAGTTCGGTCATGCGATGCACGCGGCCAGTGACCATGGTCGCGGAGAGATGGTGCGGGCTCGTGACGATGTTGGCGATGAGCTCGGTTTCGGCGGGGTAAGGCACGGAGGGTTCGAGCACGCCGACGATGGTGGCAGTGCGAGCGCCGGCGGGGTCGCCGGTGTCGAGCTTTAAGGTTTTGCCGAGAACGGAGGGATCGCTGTGGAGGGAATTGGCCCAGAAGCGATAGGTGAGAACCACGGCGCCGGCGGCGTTCGGGCCATCATCGTGCGCGTCGAGTAAGCGGCCGAGAACTGGACGCAATCCCATGACTTGGAAATAGGAGCCGTCAACGACGCCGGCGCGAACTTCGCGCGGTTCGCCGAGGCCGACCATGCTGAAGCCGATGGTGGAGAAGTCGCCAAACTGGCTGACGGTCTTGACGCGCGACTCGATATCCTGGATTTCGGGGACGGAGAAGTTTTCGTTTTCGACGCCGATGCCGGAGGCGCTTTGGCGGATGTAAATGAGGCGATTCTCGTCACGATTGACGAGTGGGCGGAGGAGCACGCCGCGCACGACGCTGAAGATGGCAGCGTTGGCACCGATGCCCAGGGCGAGAGTGAGAATCACGGTGATCGCCAAGCCCTTGCTGTGCGCGAGGGAGCGTAGGGCGATTTTTAGGTCGCGAAGGAGCAAGTCTGGTGAGGGCATCTTCGATCAACCTCCTGGCTATTCAGGATATAGAGGAGCGTCCCGAGGCCATTTGTATCACAACGGGAATAAGATTAAACACCACGGGCGCATGGTCCGCGAAGTTCGTGGGCGTGGAGGCACGTAGGGTGCCGTGGTGAGGCTGTGTAAGGCTAGTTTTATCAATTAGTTAGAGGCTGCTCGAGCCGAGGAAAGCGTTGGAATGCTCGGTTTTGGGACAGGAGTGTTGCGGGGGCGAACAATGGTCTGCGAGGGTGCGTCTCATTCCAAGGCCGTGGCTCCTTGTGGAGAATGCGCGCGGGAGCTACTTAGTTGTGTTGGACTGGTTGTGCGTAATAACCCTGGCGAGTGCGTGCGGTCAGGCCTGGTTTGGCGATTTGGATTTCGAGGTGGTGGTATTCGTCGGGGCGCTCGGCTGCGGCTGCGGCGAAGGAGATCTCGTAGTAGGGTGCGGCGTCCGCGATGCACTCCTGCAGCAGAGCGGCGACGTCGTTGTTGAAGTTGAGCGCCAGACCGCCGCTCTGGGTGGCGATGACCGGAAGCCCTAGGTCGCCGACTTCGATCTGACTGGGTTTGCTGACTCCTTTGACGAATTCCTCATAGAACGAGGCGCGGCTGACAGATTCACTGTTGCCCAGCGGGTCAACGCTGTAGAGGGTGACGCGCGCCTCACGGAGCTGGGTCGAGAGATTCACAATGTGTCCGAACATCATTGATTGCAACTTGGCATCGAGTTGGACGTTTGGGCCGGACAGCAAAGGCCATCCGGGAGAAAGCCACAGAATGAGCTTACGCCCCGGGCGCGGAGCCAGGTTTGCGACCAACTCTGACAGGGTCTTCAGGGAAAGCTGCCAGCGTTCGGTGGCGCCGTAGAAGCCGGCGGAACGTCCGAGATCGCGGAGGCCGATTTCATCTTGATCCAAATGCGTGGCGATCGCGTTTCCGTCGGCCGAAAAGCCACCGCCCAGAATCTGTGTGCTTCTGTCCCCGAAAACCGCAATGGCGAGGCGGTATGCGAGGCGGCCACCCTCGGCACGCAGGACCCTATCAATATTGACGCGTTCTCGAGCGATGGTCGGGGCAGTAGCGTTGACCGCATCGATTACCAGGAGCACTTCGATGGGGGCCTCGCGGCCGGGGACGGCTTTGAACGAAGTGATGGTCTGGGGGGCTTTGTTGTCGAGAAGAGTGAAGTCTTGAGGCGCGAGATCGCCGACGGGCGAACCGGATTTCGCGGTGACGACGACGTCGAGGAGGATTTTATTGCTGACTGGCTGAACTGGCGGAGCGGTTTGTTGAGCGAAAGCCGCGGCAGAGAAAAGCAGGACCGTGGCGAATAAACAACGGGTGGGTTGTTTGCTGGACATGCGCTGTATCCCTCGCGAGGACGGCCCGCGGGTGTTTCGATTGCGCGCGCGCGTTCGGCGGTGAAACCAGGGGCTGGCTTCGCTGCTGCGTGCTGAATTGCGAAATCGTTGTGTCGCGGGCCGGTGCACTGTACGATGCGCGGGCGACGGGCGCAAGTTGGAAATAATGGCGCGGTGTGTGAGTGATAAGATTCCGATGCGTTGTGCTTAGTGCGGTGTAGGGAGTCCGGAGGGCGTTCCTGTGGCGTTCGATGTGTTCATCAGTTATGCGTCGAAAGACAAAATTGTGGCGGACGCGGTGTGCGCGCGGCTGGAGGCTGCGGGGATACGCTGCTGGATCGCGCCGCGGGACATTGTGGCGGGGACGTCGTATGGCGAAGCGATAATAGATGCGATCCACGGCGCGAAGGTGATGGTGCTGGTGTTTTCTTCGAGTTCGAATGTTTCGGCGCATATTCCGAAGGAAGTGGAGCGCGCTGTGAGCAACGGAGTGGCGATTCTGCCGTTTCGGATTGAGGATGTGGCGCCGGGGAAATCGCTGGATTATTTCATCGGTTCGGTGCATTGGCTGGATGCGCTGACGCCGCCGCTCGAGCAGCATCTGGATCATCTGGCGGCGACGGTACACCAGCTGATTCCTTCGAATGCGGGGGGAACCGCGTCGGGCGCGGCAGGATCACCGGTTGGCACGGTGATGTGGCGGCGCAGCGCGTCGGCTGCTGCTGGTGCTGCGAAGACGACGGCGATGACGGGCGCGAGCGCGATGGCGTCTGCGGGCGCAGGCGCGAGCGGCGGGGGATTATCGGCGAAAAAGATTTGGATGGGAGTAGGGGCGGTGGTGGCGCTGACGGCGGTGGTGATGGGAATGACGTTGATGCATAGCGCAGGGAGTTCTGGTGGGTCGGCGATTGCGCCGAACGGAACTGACGCGGCGAATCCTGCGGACGGAGGGGTCGCGGCGAACGATCCGAATTCTAGCGGCGGAAATACGGTGACACCTGTTCCGAAGAAGACTCCGGCGCCGAAATCTTCGGGCTCGAATGCAAATGTGGATCCGATTGTGGGCTGCTATACGTGGTCCAATAATTCGCCTGTGGTGTTTCGCGCGGACGGCACGATCGAAGCGGGGCCTTTCACGGGACGCTGGCGGCTGGTGGATGCGCAGCGGCGGGCTTACACGTTCACATGGCCGGTGATGATTGAGACGCTGACGGTTTCGGCGGACCAGCGCACGATGAGTGGCGGAAATCAGTACGGGTATCCGATAACGGGCGGGCGCGTGACGGGGAGCACGGGACTGGCGGGAATCTGGCACTGGGCGAACGGTTGGAACGTGGACGTGTCGCCGAACGGGACGTTCACGAGCGGGACGTTTCGCGGGACGTGGCGGGCGGTAGATGCGTCGCGGGGATTGTACGAGATGAATTGGCCGGCGCCGGTGGACAACGTGGTGCTGTTGGGCGGGGGCACGCGCGTGGCGGGAGCGAATCAGTACGGCGTGGCGACTTCGGGAGTAAAGACGGGAGTGTGCGGGGGAAATTAGTTTGATTGCTGCCGGAGCGCGGGCGCGGGCGGATTGAATGTTCCCTGAAGGATGCGCCCCAGAACCCCGTCCATGAATCTGACGCGCACCCTTCCGGAAACATCCTGTGAACAGAAACCGTTGCAACAATTCCGCAACGAGGTCCTTGTAAGATCTGGCTGCGGCCGCACTTTCTGGATGGGGAGTTTGCAGGTGGGAAGCGGAGGAATTGTCACGAGGATGCAAAATTTTTGTCACTTTGAGGTTACGGAGGCGTTGTCAGGGTTCGCCGTGAGTTGTTGCTGCTGACGATGCCAGGAGGAGGGAGCCGATGAGCGTTTATGTGATTGCGGAATTGTGGATACACGATCCGGCTCGGTACGGGCGGTATGTGGAGCGGTTCATGGATGTGTTCAAGAATTATAAGGGGAGCGTGCTGGCGGCGGATTCCAGTCCGGTGGTGTTCGAGGGACCGTGGGATGGAAATCGGATCGTGGTGCTTTCGTTTCCGGATGAGGCGTCGTTTCGGGCCTGGGCGGAGTCGGCGGAATATCAGGAGATTGCGAAAGACCGGAAAGCTGGAGCGAGGTCTGTGATCGTGATGGTGCGCGGGATTCCGGGGTTAAGAAGTGATTAGTGATTAGCGGTGCGGCAGATTCGGCGCGATGCTCCTGCTGCGAGTCAGTTTGTGAAATGCAACGGCGGTATTTCAGCGGCGGAAGCCGCGAGCTACAAAGATTCTCCAGCAACGTCAACGACGCCCTGCTAAAAAGCCCGCAGCAGCTACGAAGGCGAACCGGTACTACTCCTACCTTTTCTTGAGATTCGGCATGGTGATTTGCGAGGGCGTAATACAATTGTGTCCGGTGGACTGGCGATGACGCGCGGGCAAAAAGCCGTTTTGGCGGTATTGATGCTGGTGGTGGCAGGGATGGCGTGGGCGATTTTGTACACGCGGGACTGGGCTACGTCTGCGCGGCGGCTGCATGCGGACCAGATGCGTGCGGTGCACAGCTCGCAGCAGATTGTGGATACCAGCGCGCTGCAGACGGCGCAGCAGCTCGCACCTTTGGCGGTGACGCACTGGGAGCAGGAGTATGCGCAGCAGGCGCTGCGGCTTGCGGACCGGTCGGTGGATCTGTCGTTTAACACGGCGCTGGAAGATGCGAAGGAGAATCCAGCACCGTTGACGGCGGAGACGGCGCCACTGGCTGCGCGAGTGAAGGATGCGGATGCACGGTTGAATGTGGATCAGGATCGCGTGGCGCAACTGAGCGAGGCGCTGGGGAAGGCGCGAGCGAGCGCCAAGGATGACGTGCAGGACCAGATTGATCTGGCGAAGGCTCAGGAGTCGCTGGACCAGGATGAATTGGACGATGCGCACGAAGATTTGACGCGCGCCGGCGGGGACAAACTCTCCTTGGTGCAGGACCAGTTGGATCAGCACGAGGCTTCGGAGGGGCACACGGGAAAACCGTCGGCTGGCAGCGGCGGTGGCGGCACGGGCCAAGCGGCGTCGCCGGAATCTTCGCGGGCGGCGAACTTAGTGGCGCAAGTGGAAGCGATTTTCTCGCTACGGACGAAGGAAAGCCTGCTGCAGCAGGCGCGGCAGAATGCGCTGGCGCGGATTACGAAGGATACGACGGAGCACGGGGCACTGGAAAAGCAGTTGGACGATGAAAAAGCGCAGAAGAGGATTCTGCGGCAACGCTGGGCGGCTGATGCCGGGACGAAAGCGCCGGGGGCCGGCGTACATGCGCCGGCGAATGAAGCGGCGAATGTGACTGGGGATTCTTCCGGCAAGACTTCCGGCAATTCTTCCGCGAGCGCGCCCGAGAATGCTTCCGGCAATGCGCCCGCGAATTCTGCCGTGGGTCCGACAGGCGCGGCGGGGAGTGCTGTATCGCAACTGACATTCGTAAAACATTTGAGCGCGGACCAGAAGGCGCTGGCATTGTACGACAAGCGCATGGAGGCGGAGGAAGCGCTGGGGACGACGTACGGCAACTGGCTGGCGCTGGTGGTGGCGCGGCGGAATGCATTTCTGCACGGACTGTTTCTCTGCATATTGTGGATCGCGCTGGTGGTGCTATTTGTGTTTGCGGCGAACATATGGGTGCAGAAATTGTTTGCCGGGCTTCCGATAGACCCGCGGCAACTGCACACGATGCAGGCAGTGACGATGTTCGCAGTGCAGGCGATCGGGGTGTGCTTGATTCTGCTGATCGTGTTTGGAATGCCGAGCAATTTTGCGACAGTGGTGGCGCTGGCGGGCGCGGGAATCACGGTAGCGATGAAGGATTTCATCGTGGGATTTTTCGGATGGTTTGTGCTGATGGGGAACAATGGAATCCGTCCAGGCGATTGGGTGGAAATTAATGGCGTGGCCGGGGAAGTGTTGCAAGTGGGTTTGCTGCACACGGTGATATTGGAAACGGGGAGCTGGACGGATGCGGGACATCCCACGGGGCGCAAGGTGACGTTCGTGAACAGTTTCGCGATCGAAGGGCATTATTTTAATTTTTCCACTTCGGGGCAGTGGTTGTGGGATGAGATTCAAGTGCAGGCGCCGGCGGGGAAAGATCCATATGCGGTGGCGGACGCGATACAGAAGCTGGCCGCGGAAGATACCAAGGCGAACGCGGAACTGGCGGAGAAGGAATGGAAGCACGCGACGCCGGACTTTGCGGAGAAAACTTTTTCGGCGGTGCCTTCGCTGAGCGTGACGCCTTCGGGCGGTGGCGTCGATATAAGAGTGCGGTATCTTACGCGCGCGAATGAAAGACACGATGTGCGCGGGCGGTTGTATCGGAGCGTAGTGGAACTATTGCGCGACGAAGGAATCCCGGAAACGGCGCAGGCCAAACCTTCCAAGTAGTTCTTACCCCATATAGGAAATGCTTTAGTGCGAAGCGGCGGCGGAAGCTTGGGCGCACGGTGCGCGAGGTAAGCCTCGCCTAGCTCGTTTTGTCGCCGAGGATCAGGTTGCGACGAAAGCGGTGGCAGCTGACCGCACTCCAAATACGCTTAGGACCTTTTGTTCGGAAGCATCTTGCGTCGAACCAGGTGCGAAATTTTGCGAGGCGTGCGGCGGGGAGGCGCCAGCGTTCGTGTCGCATGCGGTCAGAGGGCCGCGAAGATGTGGTAGCTCACGGTGCCGAGCGCGATTCCGATGGCGGAGCCGGCGAGCACGTCGCTAAGGAAGTGCATTCCCAGGATAATGCGCGAGGATGCGATGAGCAGCGCGACCGCGAGCAGGACGCCTTGGAGTTGCGGGTAGAAGAGGCCGAGCGAGAGGGCGATGGCGAAAGCTGTTATCGTGTGGCCTGACGGAAACGAATATTTGTCGGGCGGAAGGATCAGGGACCAGCAGTGCGGCTCGATTTCGCAGGGGCGCTGACGCTTGCTGGTTTTCTTCAGGGCGCGAAAAAGCAAAATTCCCATCAAAGCAGCAGAGGCAGCCGCGCCGATGGCGAGGAAGCGGTGTTCGCCACCGTAAACGAGCAGGATGAGGCCGACGGAATACCAGAGCCAGCCGTCGCCCATGCGCGTCATCAAAATCATCAGAATGCGAAACCAGCGCGGGGCGCGCCAGCGGTGCACGCGGCGCATCAGGCGATGGTCGTTCGATTGAATCTGGTTCCAGACAGCTTTGGCGACTGTCATACCCATTCCTCCGCCGCAGATTGCGGCACCGATATCCAGCGGGGATGTTTGCGGGTTTCAGGCGTGCCCAGAATTTCCGCGGCCCAACGGCGGCCGAAAGCGCGTTCGTCGTGATAATTCCAATAAGTGATCACCGGAATGAGCACGGCGAGCGGCGAGAGCAGTGCGGTCCAGGATTTTTCGCGCATCATTTCGTAGGCGATCACGAAGACGTCGCGCGTGAGTTTGCTAAAGCTGCCGGATTCGCCAGAGACGCGGCCTATGCCGGCGCGCAGACCTTCGAAGAATTCTTCCTTGTCTCGGGCTCCGGGAACTTCGGTGTACGCGGTGCCGGCCGAGGGCAGCGCGTGCGCATCGCTGCCACCGATGGCGATTTTGTCCCATTGCTTGGCGAGCTGCGCGGCGCGTTGGTTGGCGCTCTCGAGCATGTGACTGTTGCGCGTTTCGACGGCAGGAAAATATTCCTGGAACCAGGCGAAGTCTTCACGTTCGCGGCGTCCGGTGACGGCGGAGAATACGTGATTGATGCTGAAGAAGAGTCGGCGCTCGGTGAGATACATGAGCAGTGAGACGATGTCGTTGCGGCGCTGCTGCAGTTGCTGATGCTGGCGGTCGGTGATGTCGTACACGCCGATGTGCACTTCAGTGCCGCTGGGCATTTTGCAGGTGAGTTCTTCGCTGACGAAAAAGTCGGGATGCTGGCGCAATTGTTCGGCGCCTTCGATGGAATCGTGATCGGTGAGAGTGAAGAGATTCATGCCGCGGCGCTGAAGAAGGGAATAAACGGCGTGGGGATCGCTATAACTTTCGCGGCAAAATTTTCGGACAAAAGGGGTCGTACAGGCACCGGAGAAGTACGAGTGAACATGCAGGTCGCATCTCACGAATACAAAAATAGCGGGCTTGTGTTACCGGCAGATGACATACGTGCTAAAGTTTTGAAAATACAGATATTTAACTCTTTCGACACAGTCACAGTCTTTTAACCATTCCGTAGCAGATCTCGGCATTGCGG
The DNA here is from genome assembly GCA_963790855.1 of uncultured Acidobacteriota bacterium. Taxonomy (GTDB): domain Bacteria; phylum Acidobacteriota; class Terriglobia; order Acidiferrales; family UBA7541; genus Palsa-295. Next base: position 263,360 of record CAWBPZ010000006.1, on the reverse strand, counting down.
ATGCGAGACTCCGCGCGCATGCAACGAATCGAGTTTTGCTTTTTCGACGCCGGCGGCGGGCACCGCGCAGCAGCCACAGCCCTCCAGATGTCCATCGAGGCGCAACAACGTTCGTGGGACGTTCGCCTCCTCAACATACAAGAATTGCTCGAGGAACTGGATATCCTCAAGAGATACGCGGGGATACGCATCGAGGACTACTACAATTGGATGCTGCGCAGCGGATGGACATTGGGTAGCGTTTATTTGATGAAAGTGTTGCAATTTGTGATTTGGTCGCGACATGCGGCGATGGTGCGCGTGCTCGAGCGGCATTGGCGAGAGACTGCGCCGGACATGGTTGTGTCATTCATTCCGCACTTCAACCGCGCGATCTATGAAAGTTTCGCGAACGCGTGGCCAGGACGCCCATTCGTCACGGTACTGACGGACATTGCGGATTTTCCGCCGCATTTCTGGATCGAGCGGCAGAGGCAGTATCTGGTTTGTGGATCGGAGCGTGCGGTGGAGCAGGCGCGGGAACATGGGCACATGGACCACAGGATATTTCGCGCTTCAGGGATGATTTTGCATCCGCGATTTTACGAACCAGTGGTGGAGGAGCGCCTGGCGGGGCTCGCGCGATTGGGACTGCGCGCGGATTTGCCTACGGCTGTGGTGCTTTTTGGTGGCTATGGATCGCAGGCGATGCTGGAGATTGCGGAGCGGCTGGATCAATCGAAGCTGGAACTGCAATTGATATTTATTTGCGGGCGGAATGAGAAGTTGGCTTCCAAGCTGCGGGCGGGTGGATCGCGATTGCCGCGGTTCGTGGAAGGATTTACGAAGGATGTGAACCGGTACATGCATCTGGCGGATTTTTTTATTGGGAAGCCGGGGCCCGGGAGCGTCAGTGAGGCGTTAGCGATGCGTTTGCCGGTGATCGTGGCGCGGAATGGTTGGACTTTGCCGCAGGAACGTTATAACGCGGATTGGGTGCTGCAGAAAGAAGTGGGAGTGGTGTTGCGTAGTTTTAGTGAGATTGTGCCGGCGGTTGCGAGGCTGATCGAGCCGGCGAATCTGGCGCGATTCAGGGCGAATGCGGGGGGATTGAAGAACCAAGCGGTGTTCGAGATACCGGGGATGTTCGAGCAGATTTTCGAAAGTAATGCGCGAGTTGCCGAAATAGTTGAGACCGCCAAAAGCTGATGATTCACTTTCGTATCCAACGGAAGCGTTGAAGAGTTGTTGACGAATTCAAAAACTCCGCCCCTCACCTCCCACATTGCCGCTAGTCCCTGAGCTTTTCGTGCAGCAGGGCGAGATCTTTTTGGAGCTGGTCCCATTGGGAGAGCAGGTCATTGAGATGTTGGGTGGACTCTGCGAAGGCGGCGGAGGCTGTGGCCGTGGGGGTGCTGTCGGCGCTGCCTACTGCTATTGCGAGGGCAGCTAGCGTGCCGTCTTCGCCGGTTAGGCCGCCGGGGGTGGCGGGCCATTGGGCTTCTGCGTTGCCTTGGATGGAGTCGGCGCGCTTGTCGAGGGCATCCACTTCATCGAGGACGGGTTTTGCGTCGGGCTTTTCGCTCAGGCCGGTGCGGAGGGCTTTCAACTGTTCACGGAGAGTGGCGACGGACTTCGCGGCGTCGGTGGCTTTCGTTAGCGCGATGTCTATTTTTTGTTCGAGTTCGAGTTGATTGACCAATTCTTCACGCGGGATTTTTACGCGCGGGTCCATTTCAATTGTCAGTGCGGCTTTGTAGGTTTGGTTGCCGCTGGTCATTACGACTTCATACTCACCCGGAAGCGCCAGGGGGCCTTCCGGCTCGGTGGTGGTGCCTTCGTTGATGATGGCCGTCATGGAATATTCGCTGTGCAGCGCGGCGGGCGGGGCGTAGCGCAAATCCCACACGAAGCGGTGCATTCCGGGCGCGTTCGAGAGCGCGGTGAATTTCGGCAGCCAGAATTTCGGGAATTGGGGCGGCTCGGCGGGCGGCGGCTCTTTGTCTGAGCTGGAATATTTGCGGACGAGATTGTCTTGCTGGTCGCGGATTTCGAGTGTGACCTCTTCGTTGGCGGCCGGCGATTTCAGGAAGTAATCGAAGACAGCGCCTGCGGGCGGATTTGTGCCGACGGGCGTTTCCGGCGGGAGCGGGGAGTCGTGATTTTCGCTGCGACGGATGCGGATGGCGTGAGCGGGAGGAAACAGGCGCGCGTTTTGCTTCATGGAGTCCTCGTTCCATCCGCGGAGGGGCGCGATGTCGTCGAGGATCCAGAAGGCGCGGCCGTGAGTGGCGATAATGAGATCGTCGCCGTGAATCACGAGATCGCGGACGGAGCTGGCAGGCAAATTATTTTGCAACGGGCGCCAGGAAGAGCCGTCGTCGAAGGAAACGAAGACGCCGATTTCGGTGCCGGCGAAGAGCAGGCCTTTGCGCACCGGATCTTCGCGGACTGCGTGGACGTAAGCGTTTTCTGGCAGGCCCGCTACGATTTTTTCCCAGCTCTTGCCATTATCGTGCGTGCGGTAGATATATGGATGAAGGTCGTCCACTTGATGGCGGTCAACCGCGGCATAGGCTGTGGCCGCGTTGTAGCGTGAAGCTTCGATGAGGCTGATCTGGCTCCAGTTTTCTACGTCGGGCGGAGTGACGTTGGACCAGTGCGCGCCTGCATCGAGCGTCAGTTGGATGAGGCCATTATCGGTGCCGGCCCAAATTTCACCGGCGCGCGCGGGAGATGGCGCGATGGTGTAAACCACGCCACCTACCTCGCTTCCGACCCCGCCTTCTTTTGGCGTGGCGTCGGCAGCTTGCGGGCTTTTTAGAGTGAGGTCGGGGCTGATGGCTTGCCAACTTTGGCCAGCGTCTTCGGAACGCAGGACAAATTGCGCGCCAAAATAGAGAACATGGGGATTTTGCGGCGAGTCTAGGACGGGAGACGTCCAGGTGAAACGTAGCTTGCTGCCGTTGAAGGGAATTGCCGCGGGAGAAATGTCGAAAGTCTGCGCGGTGGTCCAATTGAAGCGACGCAGGACGCCGAAGGGGCCGCCGCCGTAAACGATATCGGGATTTGTGCGATCCACCACGATGTAGCCGCTTTCTTCTCCACCGATGGGGGACCAATCGCGAAATGTAATTTGACCGTAATCGCTGCGGCTGCTGACTGCGGCCGTGCCGCTATCCTGTTGCGCGCCGTAAACGCGATAGGGAAAACGATTGTCGGTGGTCACATGATAAAACTGCGCGGTTGGCTGATTGAACCAGGAAGTCCATGTGGCGCCGCGATCCACGCTGATGGCGGCGCCTTGGTCGCTGCCGAGAATCATGCGCGAGGGGTCGTCGGGAGCAATCCACAGAGTGTGGTAGTCGTCGCCGCCGGGTGCGCCCTTTATCGCTTCGAAATTTTCGCCGCCGTCGCGGGAGCGATAGAGCGCCGTGTCCGCGACGTAAACGACATCCGGGTCGCGCGGATCGGTCGTGATGCCGCCGAAATACCAGCCGCGCTGCCAGACGCGCGCGTCGGAAGAAACGCGGCGCCAATTTTGGCCGGCGTCATCGGAGCGATAGATGCCACCTTCGCGAGCGTCAACCAAGGCGTAAATGCGATTGCCGATGTTTCCGTTGTTGCCGGGAGCGATCGCGATTCCGATGCGGCCGAGGCCTTCGCTGGGGAAACCGTTGCCGGTGATTTGATTCCACGTGATGCCACCGTCGGAGGATTTATAGAGGCCGCTGCCGGGCCCGCTGGTGGGCGCGTAAACATTCCAGGGCGGACGGCGAACTTGCCAGAGCGAGGCGTAGATAGTCTGGGGATTCGCGGGATCGGCGCAGAGATCGATCGCGCCGGTGTCGTCATCTTTGCCGAGAACTTTTTTCCATGTGGCGCCGCCGTCGGTCGAGCGATAGACGCCGCGTTCGGGATTGGGGCCGAACGCGTGGCCGAGTGCGGCGACGAGGACCATGTTCGGGTCGTGCGGATCCACCAGGATGCTGCCGATTTGGCGGGAATCGCGCAGGCCGATGTTGCTCCATGTGGCGCCGCCGTCGGTGGATTTGTAGATGCCGTCGCCGACTGAAATGTCGGAGCGCATGTCCGCTTCGCCGGTGCCGACGTAAATGGTTTGCGGGTCGGAGGGAGCGATGGCGATGGCGCCGATCGAGGCCGTGGGCTCGGCGTCGAAGATTGGACGCCAAGTGCGGCCGGCGTTTTCCGTTTTCCAGACGCCGCCGCCGACTGCGCCGAAGAGATATTCGTTGGGCTTGCCGGGGATGCCGAGGGTGGGGAGCACGCGGCCGCCGCGGAAGGGGCCGATCATGCGCCACTGCATTTCGGGGAAGAGAGATTGCGAGTCTTGTTGCTGCGAGAATGTTGGTTGCGGGCAGAAAATGGCTGCGACCGAAGCTAGTGCGACCAAGAATGATGCGCGGTATCCAATGGAAGTATTCATGGTTTATTTTTTCGCTCGCGGAGTATACACCATTGGGATTGGCGGCTGAATGGGATGGCGGGCGGCTCGACCGATTCGTTGCGATGTGGCAGCATGGAGATTCGCGGTGAGGATTCGTAGATAAATAGGGAAGGAGTTTTCTAAATATGGCTAAGGCGACTTTTGCGGCTGGTTGTTTTTGGGGAGTGGAGGATGCATTCCGGCAGGTGCAGGGGGTGACTTCGACAACTGTGGGTTACACCGGCGGGACGGCGCAGAGCCCGAACTACAAAGAGGTGTGCACGGGGCGGACGGGGCATGCGGAGGCGGTTGAGGTGGAGTTTGATCCTGCGCAGGTTTCTTATCTGGAATTGCTCGCGGTGTTCTGGAAGAGCCATGATCCGACGACGATGAACCGGCAGGGGCCCGACGTGGGCACGCAGTACCGGTCGGCCATTTTCTATCATGATGCGGAGCAGGAGGAAGAGGCGCGAGCGTCGAAGGCGGTGCTGGAGAAGGATCATGTGTTCAAGCGTCCGATTGTGACGGAAATTTTGCCGGTGGGGGAGTTTTATCGGGCGGAGGAATATCATCAGCAATATTTTGAGAAGACGGGTGTGCGGGCTTGCCACAACTAGGTGGGGTTTGCGGCGGCGTGGAAAGTCAAAGGCACCACAGATGAACGGAGATGAACATTGATTAAGGCAAAAGCGAAAATGGAAAAGAGAAAGTGCAAAATTAGCGCTCGTGTGCAACTCGGATTCGGGATGTGGCCCTCGCTATTTTGCAGACCACGAAATTGAGCCCTTCGGTAAGAGACGCACGTCCTTAGCCGCACCTTGGCGCTACGACCTACAACGAAGCTGGAGTTGGCACACCGCGACGGGCGTGGTGTGTTTGTGATGCGGCAAAATTATTGGTTGGGGTTGGAGGGGCTTTCGCTCAGGTGGTACCAGAGGGCGTAGCTGGCGCCGCCGACTGCTCCGAGGACGATCAGGTCGAAAAGCAAGTGGCGATGGCGAGGAGCTACGACTTTTTGGTTGCCGCCGCCTGCGCCTGCGGGGCCTTGCGGCTCGGAGGCGGGTTCGAGATCCATGGTGACGCGATAGGATTTTCCAGCTGGAATTTCGTGGAGATCACCGTCGTTGTCCAGAACCAGAGTGCCGCGATACGCGGAAACGATCACTTCGCGTGGGCCGAGCATGGTGACCTGGCCGTAAGCGGGCTGGCCGTTGGCAGCGCGCACAATCCCTTCCGGAATTTCCAGCGCGAGTTGGTCCGTGCCATTGGAAGAAAAGCCGACCGTCCCGCGCGCGACAGAGGCGTTCACGACAGCGGAGCTGGCGGAAAGAGTAGCGCTGCTGGACGAGAGCAAATAGAACTGGCTGCCGCCGACTTTGAGGCGAACGGTGCCGCCTTCATCCGTGGCGAGTGTATCGCCGGGGTACACCGTAGTCCCGATTGCGACTGTGGCAGAACCCAAATGGGCCTCAGTGGCCTGAGTGACCAAGCCAAGCGGCTTTTCATTTGCAGCGAAACTGGGAACGTTGATCAGACCCACGGAAACGATGGCGACTAAGAGAGATTTAAGGGCGTATCGCACGGCAACCTCCTATGAACAATAACAATCTAGGCGCAGAAGAGGTCGGTGTCAATAGACTTGAACCCCTCTTCATGGACCTCTCATCGGCCTCTTCATCGGCTGAAAACGAAGACGTGTGAAACAGATTCGCCTGGCATTTGACGATGCTAGATGTGGCAGAAGCGTTCTGCGCTAGAATATAGAGCACGCTGGAGGCCGCATGATTCATCGTTTTGTATTTCATAATGACCGGGTGCTGCCGGTGGCGGAGGTGCGGCTTTCGCCGGGGCAGGCGGGGTTGTTGAACGGGTGGGGACTGTTCACCACAGTGCGGATTTACGAGGGGATCCCGTTTGCGTTTGAGCGGCACTGGAAGAGATTGCAGCGCGACGCGGAACGAACGCATTGCCCGTTTCCATTTGAGGAAAATGTGGTGCGCGGGCAATTGGGCGAGGTGCTGCGCGCGAATCAGGTGAGGGAGGGCGCGGCGCGGATTTATATGGTTTACAACCAGGTGGGATTCTGGCGCAGCGATGAGGATTTTCCGCGCGTGGATTTGCTGTTGTGCTCGGCGGATTTGCCTTCGTATCGCGAACCGGCGCGATTGGGATTGCGCGAGCATGGGCGGAATGCGGCTTCTCCTTTGGCTGGAGTGAAGGTGATTTCATGGCTGGATAATGTTTGGAATTATTACGAGGCACAGCAGGCGGGATTCGATGAAGTGGTGCTATTGAACGAGCGCGGGGAAGTGGCGGAATGTACGGCGGCGAATATTTTTTGCGTGAAGGGTGGACGAGTGGCGACGCCTCCTGTGTCGGCGGGATGTTTGCAGGGGATTACGCGGAGTGTGTTGCTGGAGATTGGGGAGGGAGTGGGCGCGCCGGTCCAGGAGCGCGTGCTGCGGCCGGAGGATTTGTATGCGGCGGATGAGGTTTTTATTTCTTCGACGAATCGGAGCATGTTGGGAGTGAGCGAGGTGAACGGGAGGAAGATCGCGGGGGCTCCGGGGGCGATTACTTTGAAATTGGAGAAGGCGTTTGGGGAGTATGTGCGGCAGTATCTGGAAGCGCGGTCGGTGGCCTCGCGGTAGCGGTGAGCGGCATTGTGCGTCGTGCGAAACGCCAATCGGGGGATTGGCGTTCCCAGGCGAACCGCCGCGGTCGGCGCGGCGATTTAATGGATCATCAGGCCGGTGACGCCGAGGGCTAATCCGGCTACGGCGAGGACGATGCCGAAGAGCCAGAAGATTTTTTTGCGCGTTAATAGCGTGATGGAAGAGATTACCAGGGCGGCTTCGAGCAGGACCTCGGCGAGATCGTAGCGATCGGCGCGGGCTTCCTGGACTTTCACTTCGGCTTCTTCTTTGCGGGCGTCGGCTTCGATTTCTTTCAGCTCTTCGGCGTAGCGTTCTACCTGCTTCTGGTACTTTTCCTTGATTGCTTCGACTTGCTTGGCGTCCTGAAGAGAGAAAACAGAAAGCTCGTCGAGAAATAGTTCGTAATTGCGGCGGCGAATTTCCTTGGCCTGGAAGTAGGCCCATTGGTCGGCGGCGCGCGTTTGGATGAGGACTTCTTCGGTGTGGGCGCGGTGGCCGAGCAAGGTGACGGTGGCGATGACCACGGCGAGAATGGCCATGGTGAGAGTGACGGGAGCGAGGCTGGGTTCGTGCGCGGCTTCTTCCGCGTGTTCTTTTAGTTCGCCGATTTCATCGGGCATGTCTAGTCCTCACCGGAAATTGAATTTCGACGGATCGCGGCAGGGCCGCTTGGGAATTGTCGCGCAAGAGAATAGCAGAATGCGCGGGAGCGATGCTATCGCGGGATTCGGAGGGGTTGGAAGTCAAAGGCGAAAATGGAAAAGAGAAAATGGAAAATAGGAGCTCATGCTGAGCAGAGTGATGACCGCGGTGTGGCTCGTTCTAGTAGAATCGGGATGGGCGTGAATTCAGGAGGGCGCGAATTATGAGCGAGCTTGCGAAGAAGAGTTGTGTGCCGTGCCGTGGCGGAGTGCCGCCGCTGGCTGGTGGCGATCTGGCGGCGCTTGCTAAAGAAGTGCCAGGGTGGAAGGTGGTGGACGGGCATCACATTGTGCGGACGTTTACGTTTCCGGATTTTAAGCAGGCGCTCGCGTTTGTGAATAAGGTGGGAGCGATTGCGGAGGAGCAGGGGCATCATCCGGATATTTTGTTGGGGTGGGGGAAGGCGGAGATTACGACGTGGACGCACAAGATCAATGGATTGACGGAGAGCGATTTTATTTTGGCGGCGAAGATTGATGCGATTTAGGGTTCGTCGTCGCCTTCGAATTCTTGTTCGGGGGCGAGAGTTGCGGCGAGATTGATGATGGGCAGATTGGCGCGACGGAGCTGGTCGTCGAGCGCGGAGACGTCGCGGGCTTTTATATCGTCCCACTGATTTTGCAGCGCGGTTAAGGCGCGCTGTAAATCGCCGGTTGTGTCCTGCGCGGTTTGCGTGGGGGCGGCGTCGGCGCCGTCCACTACGCCAAGCATCTGGCCCAATTGACCGTTCAATTGCGCGAAGCTGTCTTGATGAGTGGCTTGGGCGAATCCTGGGGCAACTCCTTCGAATGGCGCAATTTTCTGTTCCAGCGCGTGGATGGCGTCGGCTACTTCATCTTTCGGAGCCTGGTGTTCGAGGTCGCGCAGTTGGGCGCGGACGCCGCGAACCTGGCTTAGAGAGGCGAAACTGGCGTTCATGGCTTCGCAGATGCGCGAGGCGAGGCGGAATTGCTGGTCGAGCTGGTCCACGGGCGCGGTGATGCGCGGATCCATTTTGATTTCGAGGGGCTGGGAGTAGGTTTGGCCGGCGACGTCGAGTTTCACCGTGTACATGCCGGGCATGACGGCTGGGCCCACGGGAAGACGCGGCGTATCGTGCACGATGGCAGAGATGGGATATTCGTGACGGAGCGAAGCGGGCGGAGGAGTGCGCAGATCCCAGATGAAGCGGTGCGCGCCCGCGGCGTCGGAGAGGATTTGCGGCGGGCGAATCCAGTAGAGCGGGACGTTCAGTTCTTTTCCGATTTGCTCCATCGTTGGTTCCGGTTTATCCGTGCTGGAAAATGCGCGCACGATTTTTCCATTGGCGTCGAGGATTTGCAGTTTCACGGGACCTAGCGCGGCGGATTGCAGCGTGTAATCAATCATGGCGCCATCGGGCGGATTTTTACCGGCAGGTTCTTCGGGCGGCAGAGGTGTGTCGGTATTGACGTTGCGGCGGACGCGATAAGCGATGCCGGGCCGGAAGAGGAATGCGCTGGCGGCGGCTGTTTGCTCGGTGATCTGACGAAGAGGAGTGATGTCGTCGAGGATCCAGAAAGAACGGCCATGGGTGCCGACTACGATGTCGTCATTGTGAATCACGAGATCGCGCATGGAAGTGGCGGGCAGGTTTAGTTGCAGCGATTGCCAGGAGTCGCCGTCGTTGAATGAAACGTAGATGGCGTGCTCGGTGCCGGCGAAAAGCAGGCCTTGGCGGACGGGATCTTCGCGGACTACGTTGACGGGAGCGTCGTCGGGAAGATCGTTGGTGATTTTTTGCCAGGTTTGGCCGCCGTCGTGGGTGCGATAGATATAAGGGTGCAGATCATCGAGGCGGAAACGATTCACGGCAGCGTAGACGCCATTGGGATCGAAGTGCGAAGCATCGAGTTGGGCGATTTTGCTCCAGGACGTGAGGCCCGGAGGGGAAACTTCGCGCCAGTTTTGTCCGCCGTCGCGCGTGAGCCAGATGAGGCCGTCATCGGTGCCTGCCCAGATTAGATTGGCATCGAGCGAGGAAGGCGCGAGGGAATAAATTACGCCGCGATGTTTGCCTTGCGCGGGATCGCTCACGATCAGGCTGGCGATATTGGGGGGAACGCCGGGATCTTCGCGCGTCAGATCGGGGCTGATGATTTGCCAGCTGTGTCCCGCGTCGGTGGTTTTGAACACGACGTTGGAGCCGAGATAGAGAGTGTGCGGCGCGGCGGGCGAAAAAATCAGCGGGGCGGTGCGATTGAAGCGGAATTTTCCGGTGCGGAGGATTACGGGGGAAACGTCCTGCGTTTGGCCGGTAACCATGTCGAAGCGGGTGGCTTTGCCGCCGTAAATCAGATTGGGATGCAGCGGGTCGGGCGCGACATAGCCATATTCTTCAGTGCCGACCGGATGCCAATCGCGAAAAGTGATTTCGCCCCAGTCGCTGCGGCTGGCGATCCCGGCCGAGCCGCTTTCCTGCTGTCCGCCGTAGACCCAGTAGGGAAATTGATTGTCGGTGATGACGTGGTAGAACTGCGCGGTCGGCTGGTTGTACCAGGAACTCCAGGTTTCGCCGCCGTTGACCGAGATGGTGGCGCCTTGATCGGCGGCGAGGAGAATAATTCTGGGATTTTCGGGATTGATCCAGACGGTGTGATAGTCGTCGCCGCCGGGGGCGCCTTTGATGGCGGTGAAATTCACGCCAGCGTCAGTGGAGCGATAGGTGGAAGTGTTGCAGATATAAATGATATCCGGATTTTCCGGCGAGACGCGCACCCAGGCGAAATCGGAGCCGCGTCCCCAGATGCGTTCTTCATGATTGATGCGCTGCCAGCTTTCTCCGGCATCGTCGGAGCGAAAGAGGCCGCCGACTTCGGGTGCGGCGTCAACCAAGGCGTACACGCGATTTGGATTCGACTGCGAGATGCCGAAACCGATGCGGCCGAGGCCTTGCGCGTTGGTGGGAAGGCCTTTGGTAAGTGCGTGCCAGGTTTCGCCGCCGTCGGTGGATTTGAAGAGACCACCGTTGTGGCCTTCGAGCGGGTTGCCAGTGCTCCAGGGCGGGCGGCGGGAGGACCACATGTCCGCGTAGATGATTTGCGGATTCTTGGGATCGAAGGCGAGGTCGGTGGCGCCGGTGTCGTCATCTTTGTAGAGAATTTTCTGCCAGGTTGCGCCGCCGTCGGCGGAACGGAAAACGCCGCGTTCGGGGTTGGGGCCGTAGGGATGGCCGAGGACGGCGACGAAAACGCGATTGGGATCTTGCGGGTCAACGATGATGCTCGTGATTTGCTGGCCGTCGCGCAGGCCCAGGTGTTGCCAGGTTTTTCCGGCGTCGGTGGATTTGTAGATGCCATCGCCGGTGGAAAGATCGGGACGGCGGAGGCCTTCGCCGCTGCCGACGTACACAATGTCGGGAGCGGATGGTGCTACGGCTAGGGCTCCGATGGAGCCGGTGGGTTGGCCGTCGAAGATGGGAAACCATGTGCGGCCGGCATCGGTGGTTTTCCATACGCCGCCGTTGTTGACGCCAATGTAAAAAAGATTTGGATTGCCGGGGATGCCGGTGGCAGCTACGGTGCGGCCTCCGCGGAAGGGGCCGATGCAGCGCCATTGGAGATTGGAGTAGAGGGTCGGGGGGATTTGCTGGTGATTTATATTGGCGGCTGGAGAAGTTTGCGCGTGGGCGGCGATCTGGAGCGAGCTTAGGGCTGCAAGAAAAAAGACTGCCGAAATTAGTGCGCGCATTTGCTGCTGGAATTTCATGGCCCGCCCCCCGTATCCGCAAAAACCATATTACCTGAGCGGCGGTTGGTTGCGGTGGAAGAAGCGAATCGAACTGCTGACGGGAAATTTTTGTTTCTTGTTCGCGCGGGGTCGGAGTTGTGGCGGGGCTAAGCGGTTTGTAACGCACGAGTTGTGCGACGACAATTCCACTACGTGTACACTACAGCGTTATTTGTACGCGCCAATTCGCAGCATGTTCGTTGACCACATCGTTAACAGCGCCTACGGTGAGTTTGTACCTCTCGGAGGGAATTGTGCGATCTGTGGCGCGTTTGTGTCTCGTGGTGTTGCTGGTAGCGAGCCTGCTGAACCTTCCGGCGTTTGCGGCGGCGGTCGAGAAGCCGTTGGGATCGGTGGTCCAGGCGCAGGAAGCGCAGCTGGACAACGCGAAGCTGCAGGTGGGAACTTCCATTTATCGTGGCGACACACTGGTGACGGATGCGGGCGGCGGTCTGCGCTTGAAACTGGGCGCCAGCCAATTGTATTTACTGGCGGACAGTACGGCGACGCTGGCGCAGAATGCCACGGCGATTCATGCGGTGGTGGCGCGTGGCACGGTGGGATTTTCCTCGAATGGCGCGGACAATATTGAGCTGGAAATTCCGCAAGGAATTTTGCGCGCAGCGGATGGGCAGCCTGCTTACGGGCAGGTGACGATTTTGAACGCGCAGGAAGTGGTAATATCGGCGTATCGCGGGGCGCTCGTGCTGGATAATGATGGCGAGCTGCACACGATTCCCGCGGGAAAAAATTATCGCGTGACGCTGGAATGGGAACAGGCCGACCAGCAAACGGCACCGGCAAGCACGGGCGCAGATAATCCGATCATTCAGCCTCGGAAGCGGCGGCGCCGCAAGTTGGCTTTCTATTTGATTTTTACCGGCGCGATGGCGGGGATTACCTACGCGATTTGGGACCACCTGGACGTGAGTCCTTCGACGCCAAAATAGTCTCCTTCTGTCCGACGCTGCGAAGAATCCGTCTCCGGATTGGATTGCGACGATTGAAAGAAGCGGCTTCAGGGGAAAGCCCCGCCCTTCCGAGTCTACCTGTTCTTCAATCGTTTCACGCCGACCGCGCGTTCAGGATTATTTGCGGCGCTTTGTGCGCGCGGATTTGTGTCTAGTGGGGGATTTTTTCCTTTTCTTCTTGGTCGGCGGAATTGCCGTGCCCAGTGCGGCCAGCAACGCGGCGCCATTAGGGGTACCCAATCCTGTGCAGGCGTCCCATCCCGGTCCGGCGGAGTAGGTGCCGTTGCTGCCTGAAGTGATGTCGTGCAGGGTGGCTTCGACATTTTTGGTGTAGAGCAGCGGATTCAGGTAGCCCACGTTTTTTCCCAACGACTGATTGATGCGCGCGAGCAGTCCGGCCCAGAGCGGGGCGACGGCGCTGGTGCCGCCGATTACGGTTTGCTGCCCATCAACAAGCACGTTGTAACCGGACTCGGGATCGGCATCGCCGGCTACGTCGGGGACGCCGCGGCCTACGAAACCGTTGGGAGCTTTCGGAACATTCGCGGATTGTTGATAACTCGGCAGAGCGAAAACTTCGCTGACGCCGCCGCCGGTGGCGCCTTCGCCGGAGGAAAGTTCGTTCCAGGCTTGTTCGCTGGAAATTGTACTGCCGGAGAGCGCGAGTTTGGTGCCGCCACAGGCGAGGACGTAGGGGCTGGCGGCGGGGAAATCTACCGTGGGCGTGCCGCTGGAAACGCCATCGGAGGAACCGTCGTCACCGGAAGCGACGAGGATTGTGACGCCGATTGTGGAGGCGTCTTCACACGCGGAATTGAATGCGGTGAGCGCCTGTTGCGTCCAGGAACTTTCCGGACCGCCCCAGCTGATGGAGACCACGGCGGGTTTCAACTGGGTGTCGTGTACGGCGGTCGTGAGCGCGTCGAGAAAACCCTGGTCGGTATTGGGAGTGAAGTACACGGCGATTTTCGCGGAGGGCGCGACGGCTCCGGAGACTTCGATATCGAGCTCGACTTCGCCGTCGGGGCCGTTGGGGTCGCCGGTGGGGGAATTTGTGGCGCCGTCCACGGATACGGCGGTGACTGTGGGAGCGGTGATCGCAAGATTTTTGAAATAGGTGGCGAGATCGGTGGAGCGATAGCCGCCGGAGAGTTCGAGGATGCCGATGGTTTGTCCGCTCCCGGTGGTGTCGGCCGGAAAATCGTAGGCTTGCGCGACTTGCGGGGCGTTGTAGGAAGCGCTTGCTGCTTGGGTGCGCACAGCGGGATTTTGCGATTGTTTGCGAATGCGGAAATGCGGTTTGGCTTGCGGACGGTCGTCGAGGCCGAAGACGCCTTCGATGATGCCACTGAGCGCGGCGGGAATTTGGATGGCGCCGCTGCGCATTCGGCTGGTGCCGGTGGGATGCTGGTAGCTGTTCAGTTCGACCCCGAAGGCATGGCTGAATGCGGCGATCGAGCCTCTGAGAAGCACGGAGCGGCGGGGGCGGCTGACTTCGACGACTTTTAATTTATTTTGTGTGGCGAAAGCGCGGATTTTTTTGATGTCGGCAGGGCGGGCGCCGTGGCGGGAGGCGAATTGCGCGCGGGAAAGATGCTGGCGTTGCGCGGGGAGGAGCTTGCCGAGTTTTTTTACGTCGGGAAATTGTTCAGCGGAGGAGCTACGGCGGAGAAAGATGGTTACCTGGATTTGTTCTTGAGGGTCGGATGGGCCGATTTTGCGGGAGCCGGGCAACAGGGTACGTTCGCTGCCGGGCAGGACGACGCGTTTTTCTATTTTTGCCATGATTTCCTCCCATTTAATTTGTGGCAGAGGGTAGGCCGGAGAATTCGTCGCTGGACGCGGTTACGTTGAAATCGGCGGTTGTCGCCGCAACACCGATGGCGCACGGAAGTGCGCCGCTACAAAGGCCAAATCAAAGGCGTCCGGTGCGCGTTCGGTTGTGGGAGACGCGCGGCCACAACGAGTATAGACTTGTGGGCGATTGTTGCGCCACTGCGTGAGCTGACCTCTGCTGCGTTTGGCCGAAGTGGTTCTCGTTTGCTTCGCCGGGATTATTTTTCATGATTAAACGTCTGTTCACACATTATATCGCCGAAGAAGCGGGCCCGATGCTGCGCCTGGCGCTGCCGTTGGTGCTGGCAGAGCTGGGCTGGATGACGATGGCAATTGTGGACACGATGATGGTGGGGCGGCAGGCGAATAGCGCGGTGGCGATTGGCGCGGTGAGCCTGGGCAGCATTCTTTTTAATTCCGCGGCGATTTTTGGAACCGGATTGATGCTGGGACTGGACACGCTGGTCTCGCATTCTTACGGCGCGGGCGACGTGGAGGATTGCCACCGCTCACTGGTGAATGGCGTGTACCTGAGCCTGGCGATCAGCCCGATTCTGATGGGTGTGGTGTGGCTGTTCGAGCCGGTGCTCCGGTCGCTGGATATACAGCCAGCGGTTTTGGATCAGGCGTTGCCGTATTTGCGGACGCTGAATTGGGGCACTTTGCCGCTGCTGCTTTATTTTGTGTTTCGGCGGTATTTGCAGGGAATGAATCTGGCGAAGCCGGTGATGTTCGCGCTGGTTTCGGCGAACTTCATCAATCTTGTGGGCAATTGGGCGCTGGTGTATGGGCATTTGGGATTTCGCGCGATGGGCACGGTGGGGTCGGGATGGTCCACGTGTGTGGCGCGCGTTTATATGTCGTGTGTACTACTAGCTTACGCGCTGTATTTCGATCACCGAAATAAAACCGGGTTGCGCAACGCAGCGCGGCTGCCGAATTTTCCGCGCGTGTGGAGACTGGTATATCTGGGACTTCCGGCGGCGACGCAATTTGGGCTGGAGGTGGGAGTTTTTGCGGTGGCTACGATGCTGATCGGAAGGCTGGGCGCGGCGGCTCTCGCGAGTCATCAGGTGGCGCTGAATACGGTGAGCTTGACTTACATGGTGCCGCTGGGAATCAGCGCGGCGGCTGCGGTGCGCGTGGGTCAGGCGCTAGGACGCGACGATCCGAACGCGGCGAGCCGCGCGGGATGGACGGCGATGCTGCTGGGGACGACGTTCATGGGATGCATGGCGATTGCGTTTCTGGTGGCGCCGCGCGGAATTGTGCGCGTGTACACGCCAGACCAGGCTTTGATTCCGGTGGCGAGCAAACTACTTTTTGTGGCGGCGTTTTTTCAATTGTTCGATGGGATGCAGACGGTGGCGACCGGAGCGTTGCGTGGCGCGGGCGATACGCGCACGCCGATGCTTTGCCATTTGTGTTTTTATTGGCTGGTGGGATTGCCCCTGGGGGCACTGCTTTGTTTTCACTGGGGGTGGGGCGCGCCGGGAATCTGGGCGGGATTGAGTGTGGCGCTGATTCTGATTGGCAGCGCGCTCCTTTATTTTTGGCGACGGAAGGAAAGATCGTTTGCAACGATGGCATTGCGGCGAGCGAGCACGCCAGATGCGATGGTGTGACGGCGCGCGGCGTGTATTGACGCGATGAAGCTCTGGACATTCTGATTCCTTCCTGCGGATGTGACGTGCTGCGCTACAATCACGGGCAGCGAATTGGAACGCTGCACCCGGACTGATGCACGATCGAACATCCAATCCAATGTGTGACAGATTTATGGAGCGCGCGCTGGCGCTGTCGCTGGAGAACGTGCGCTCGGGGCGGGGCGGCCCGTTTGGTGCGGTGATTGTTCGCGGCGGCGAGATTGTTGCCGAGGGCGTGAACTGCGTGACGACCACGAATGATCCCACGGCGCATGCGGAGATGGTGGCCATTCGCGAGGCTTGCCGGAAATTGCAAAGTTTTGAATTAGTGGGGTGCGAAATTTATACCAGCTGCGAGCCGTGTCCGATGTGTTTGGGGGCGATTTACTGGGCGCGGCCGGCGCGGGTTTATTTTGCCAATTCGGCGGCGGACGCGGCGCGGGCGGGGTTCGATGACGCGTTCATCTATCAGGAGCTGGGGGTCGCGCACGCGGAACGGAAAATTCCGATGATGCAGCTGAGGCACGACGACGCGCTGGCGGCGTTCCGGGCGTGGCGGGAGAAGTCTGACAAAGTTCGCTATTGAGGCCGGCTGATTTGGAGACGCGTGTGATTGGAAAATCGGTGCCGCGCAAGGAAGGGCGCGAAAAAGTCACCGGGCGCGCGCGGTATGTGGACGATTTGAGTTTTCCGGGGATGCTGCATGGGGTGACGGTGCGCAGCCCGGTGGCGCGTGGAAGGATTCGCGCGATACATTTTGACGGCGAGATTCCCTGGCACGAGTTTACGGTTGTTACCGCAAAAGACATTCCTGGAAAAAATTGCATCGCGCTGCTGATTGAAGATCAGCCCTGCCTCGCTGCGGAATTCGTTAACCATCCTGAAGAAGCTGTCGTGCTGCTGGCACATCACGATAAATATTTGCTGGAAGAGGCGCGACGGTGCGTGCGGATTGAGATTGAGCCGCAGCAGGGCGTGTTTTCTATCGAGGATTCGCTGGCTCGCCAAGAAATCGTTTGGGGAACGGACAATATCTTTAAATCATTTTATGTGGAGAAAGGCGACGTGGATCGCGCTTGGGATGGGGCTGAATTTGTGGTCGAGGGAGTGTACGAAACCGGAGCGCAGGAGCAACTTTATATTGAGCCGCAGGGGATGATCGCACTGGTCAACGAGGCGGAGGGTGTGACGGTGTGGGGCTCGCTGCAATGTCCGCATTACGTGCACAAGGCGCTGATGATTTTGTTTGGATTGCCGCGCGAGCGCATACGCGTAGTGCAGACGGAAACGGGCGGAGGATTTGGCGGGAAGGAAGAATATCCGTCCATGATTGCGGCGCATGCAGCGCTGCTAGCGCGGAAGTCCGGCCGGCCGGTGAAAATTGTTTATGACCGCGCCGAAGATATGGTGGCGACAACGAAGCGGCATCCTTCGCGCACGCGTCATGTGACCGCGGTGAGCCGCGACGGAAAACTTCTGGCGATGGATATTGATTTCACAGTGGACGGCGGGGCGTATGAAACGCTTTCGCCGGTGGTGCTGTCGCGCGGGACGATTCATGCGGCGGGGCCTTACGCCTGTCCGAATGTGCGGATACGCAGCAGGGCTGTGGCGACGAATGCGCCGCCGCACGGTGCGTTTCGGGGATTTGGCGCGCCGCAGAGCGTGTTTGCGCTGGAGCGGCATTTGGATCGCGTGGCGGAGGCGGTAGGAATTGCGCCGGAGGAATTGCGCCGGCGGAATTTTATTCGCGAGGGGCAGACGCTGGCTGTCGGGCAGATGGTCAAGGAAAAAGTGGATATGAATAGATTGATGGAGCGGGCGTTTGAGCTGAGTGAGTATCACGCGAAACGAAAACTTTTTGCCGCGACAAATTCTGATTCCAGTGCGCGCGGCGGGATCAAGCGGGGCATTGGGTTCGCCTCGTTTTTGCATGGCGCGGGATTTACTGGATCGGGCGAAGAGTACCTAGCTTCGGAAGTGGCGATGGAGGCGAAGGCGGACGGGACCGTGCATATTCTGGCGGGGAGCACGGAGATGGGGCAGGGTACGAACACGATTTTTGCGCAGATTGCGGCGGAGGCGCTGGGGCTGGATTGCGAACAGATCCGGATCGTGCGGCCGGATACGGCTTATGTGCCGAACAGCGGGCCAACCGTCGCTTCGCGCACGGCGATGATTGTGGGAAAACTAGTGGAAACGGCGGCGGCTGGTTTGTTGAAGACATTGCGTGAGAGCGGATTGTTGCGGGATGGATATAGCGCGGGGGATTTTTCGCGTGCTTGCGGCGCGTATGTGGCTCGGCATGGCGCGCTGAAATCTTTTGTGAAGTACGAGCACCCGCGCGATTTGCATTGGGACGATCAGAAATATTCGGGCGATGCTTACGGGGCTTACGCGTGGGCGGTTTACGTGGCGGAAGTTTCGGTGGATACGCGGACTGCCGAGGTGCGCGTGAATGATTTTGTCGCGGTGCAGGAAGTGGGAAAAGTGATTAATCCGGTGCTGGCGGCGGGGCAGATCGAGGGTGGCGTGGCGCAGGGGATTGGTTTTGCGTTGTACGAAAATGTGGTGTGGCAGGAAGGGCGCATGGTGAACGCGCAGATGACGAATTATGTGATGCCGACGTCGGTGGATCTTCCGGCAATTCGCGTTTACTTCGAGGAAATTCCTTATGGGCGCGGGCCGGCGGGCGCGAAAGGCATTGGCGAGCTGCCGCTGGATGGGACCGCTCCGGCGATTGCGAATGCGATCGCGCATGCGACGGGAGTGGATGTGCGGCGGATTCCGATCACGGCGGAGACGCTGTTGGAAGTGCTGGAGGATGTGGATGCCTGCTGAGCGCGCGCGGAAAATTCGCGTATCGTGCGTCGTGAATGGGGCGGCAGCGTCGTTCGAGGCGTTTCCGATGGCGCGATTGCTGGACGTGTTGCGCGAGGAATTGAAATTGACGGGGACGAAGGAAGGTTGCGGCGAGGGGGAGTGCGGGGCCTGTGCGATTGAGATGGATGGGCAGCTCTTGAACAGTTGCCTGGTGCCGGCTTTGCAGGCGGAGGGCGCGAAGATTCGCACGATTGAGGGAGTGGAGACGGGCGGGGCGCTGCATGAAGTGCAGCAGGCGTTTATTACGCATGGCGGAGCGCAGTGCGGAATTTGCACGCCGGGGATGATTTTGGCGGCGGTGAATTTGTTGGCGCGCTTTCCTCAGCCGGATGATGCACAGATTCGCGCAGGGCTTTCGGGAAATTTGTGCCGCTGCACCGGGTACGTGAAAATTTTCGAATCGGTGGTGGCGGCGGTGCGAACAGCGGAGAACCGGGAGTGAGAGCGCACCTGCCGGACTATGTGCTGGACACGCCGCAGGATCTGGCCGCAGCTCTTGAGCGAATCGCTGCTGAACCGGGAGTGTGGCGGGCTTTTGCGGGCGGAACGGATTTGATGGTTTTGCTGGAAGCGGGAAAATTGGCGCACAAGAAATTTTTGAATATTTGGAATCTTGCGGAATTGCGCGGAATTTTTGTAACTGCGCAGCACGTGACGCTGGGCGCTTTGACTACTTACGCGGAAGTGCAGCGGCACGAAATTCTGGCGCTGGAATTTCCGCTGTTATGTCGCGCTGCTTTTGAGACGGGGAGCGTTGCGACGCAAAATCGCGGGACGCTGGGTGGGAATATTGCGAATGCTTCGCCGGCTGCGGATTCGCCGCCGGCTTTGATCGTTTATGACGCCGAGATTGAGATTGTTGCGGCGCGCGGCGCGCGGTGGGTTCCGTATGCGTCGTTTCACACTGGGTACAAGCGGATGAACATGCAGGCGGGGGAATTGATTCGCGCGATACGTTTGCCGCGGGCGCAGACGGGGTGGAAACAATATTTTCGCAAGGTGGGGACGCGGCGAGCGCAGGCGATTTCGAAGATTTGTTTTGCGGCGGCGGCGCAAGTGGAAGCGGGACGGATCGCGGATGTGCGGATTGCGCTAGGGAGCGTTGCGCCTGCGGTGCTGCGGGCCGTGCGGGCGGAGGCATTGTTGCGCGGGCAACGGGTGGGGGGCGTGGATTTGCGTGCTGCGCAGGACGCGTTGAGTTCAGAGATCGCGCCGATTGACGATATGCGTTCAACGGCGAGGTATCGGCGGAATGTGGCGCGGAATTTACTGGTGGAATTTTTGGAAACATTGGCGGGTTGAGCGCGAGATGCAAAATTCATCGCAATCTTTGCGGGGTTCGCCGGCAGCTCTGGATTTGATTGTGCGCGGAAAGCGGGTAGTCACGCCGGAGGGCGAGCGGGCTGCGGCGATCCATGTGCGAGGGGGCGTGATTGCGGCGGTTTCGGCGTATGGAGAGATTCCTTCTGGCAGCGCGGTACACGAGGCGGGGGATTTTGTGGTGATGCCGGGCTTGTTGGATACACACGTGCACATTAATGAGCCGGGGCGGACGGAGTGGGAGGGATTTTCTTCGGCGACGCGTGCGGCGGCGGCGGGCGGCGTGACGACGTTGATCGAGATGCCGCTGAATAGTGTCCCGGCGACGACTTCGGCTTCGGCCTTGCGCGAAAAAGTGGCAGCGGCGGCGGGGAAACTTTGGGTGGACACGGGATTTTGGGGCGGCGTGGTGCCGGGAAATTCCGCGGAGCTGCTGGCGTTGTGGGACGCGGGGGTTTTTGGATTTAAATGCTTTTTAGTGCCGAGCGGGGTGGAGGAATTTGCGCATGTGACCGAGAAGGATTTGCGTGTCGCGCTGCCGAAGCTGGCAGCGATGGGCGCGCCTTTGCTGGCGCACGCGGAATTGCCGGAGCCGATTGAGAAGGCCGTCGCTGATTTGCCGAAGAGTGCACCGCCGCGGAAGTACGCTACTTGGCTCGCGTCGCGGCCGCGCGCGGCAGAGAACGAAGCTGTGGCGCTGCTGCTGCGGCTGGGCGGTGAGTTTGGCGCGCGGATCCACATTGTCCATGTGTCGTCTGCGGATGCGCTGGCTTTGCTGCGCGGCGCTAAAGCGGCAGGTGGCGCGGTGAGCGCGGAAACTTGTCCGCACTATTTGACTTTTGTGGCGGAAGAAATTGCGGACGGTGCGACGGAATTCAAGTGCGCGCCACCGATTCGCGAGCGCGAGAACCGCGAAAAATTGTGGCAGGCGTTGGGCGACGGGACGCTGGATTTCGTGGCGACTGATCATTCGCCTTGTCCTCCGGCGATGAAGCTGCCGGGGGAGGGAGATTTTTTGCGCGCGTGGGGCGGGATTGCTTCCTTGCAACTGAGCTTGCCGGCTGTGTGGACGGAGGCACGTGCGCGCGGCTATGCTGAGGCGCATCTTGCGCAGTGGCTGTGCGAGGGACCCGCGCGGCTTGCCGGACTTGCGGGAAGGAAAGGATCGATCGCTGTGGGTTGCGACGCTGATTTCGTGATTTGGGACGCAGAGGCGAAATTTCGCGTGGAGACGGCGCAGCTGCATCACCGGCACAAGGTGACGCCATACGCGGCTCGCGAGCTTATGGGGAGCGTGGAGACGACTTTTTTGCGCGGGCGAAAGATTTTCGAGCGCGGAGAATTGTCCGCGGGGCCTGTGGGGCATGTGTTGCAGCGAGGCGCGGTATGAATGAGTTCACGCAGTTCGTGGATTTGGCATCGGAGCGGTTGGGCGGCTGCGTGGTGGTCGCCAATGATGAATTTTTCGCGCCGAAGGAAAATTTGCTGAAGTATGCCAAGCCTGTGTTTATCGAGGGGAAATACACGGAACGGGGAAAGTGGATGGACGGGTGGGAGACGCGGCGGCGGCGCACTCCGGGATGCGATTGGTGCATCGTGCGGTTGGGACTGGCGGGAATTCTGCGCGGGGCGGTGGTGGACACGAGTTTTTTCACGGGAAATTATCCGGCGCGATTTTCTTTGGAAGGATGCAATCTGCGTGGTTCCGCTCCTTATAAGGATGAAAAGAAAAAACTGGGAGCGGCCGCGACGCGTTGGGAAGAGATTTTGCCGGAGACTGCGCTGAAGGGCGACGCGGTAAATCCAGTGGTGGTGGAGCACGCGGGGCGTTTTACGCACGTGCGCTTCAAGATTTATCCCGATGGCGGTGTGGCGCGCTTGCGTATATATGGTGAGGTGGTGCCGAGCGCCGCGGGAATGGCGAAGCGCGAACTGGATCTCGCGGCGGTGGAAAATGGCGGGCGGGTGATTGCGACGAGCGATCAATATTACAGCGAGCCGCTGAACATGCTGATGCCGGGGCGCAGCAAAATCATGAGTGACGGGTGGGAGACGCGTCGCAGGCGCGGGCCGGGACACGATTGGGCGATCGTGAAGCTGGGAATCGTGGGGACGATTCAGCGTGTGGAAGTGGACACGGCGCATTTTAAGGGCAATTTTCCGGATAGCTGTTCGATCGAAGTTTGCGAGGCGGAAGGAGCGGGCGCGGAAATTGCGCGGCTGGGCGCGGCGAATTGGCGGCAGTTGCTGCCGCGCATGCCGCTGAAGGCGAATCGCAGCCATACTTTTCAGCGTCAGTTACACGAGGTTGGCGCGGCCACGCACGTGCGGCTGAATATTTATCCGGATGGCGGAATTGCGCGGTTTCGGGTATTTGGACGCGCGGCGCAGGCTGCGGACCGGCTCACGGGAATTGCGCGGCTGAATAACTTGTCCCGAAACGAGGTTTGCAGCGCGCTGTTTGATTGTTGCGGCTCGAAAAAATGGGTGGAGCGCGTGCTGGCGCGCCGGCCGTTCGCTGATCGTTCCGCCTTGCTGGATTCCGCGGAGGAGGCTTTTGAGGCGCTGGGGCGGAAAGATTGGCTGACCATACTTCGCAGCCATCCGGCGATTGGCGCGGCGAAAGCGAAGGCGAAGCAGACGGCGACGGCGCGGGAGTGGTCGACCGGTGAGCAATCCCTGGCGCAGAAAGGCTCGGCGGAAACGCTGGCGGTGCTGGGCGCGGCGAACCAGGCCTATGAAGCGAATTTCGGGCACGTGTTTTTAATTTGCGCGATGGGAAAATCGAGCGAACAAATATTGCAGACCCTGCAGCAGCGGCTGGGGCACGACGCGGAAACTGAAATGCGCATTGCCGGCGAAGAGCAACGCAAAATTACGCGGCTGCGCCTGGAGAAATTACTGGGATCATGAGCCAGATCACCACGCACGTGCTGGATACTTCGTTGGGACGGCCCGCTGCGGGTGTGCCAGTTATGTTGGAGATACAAAAGGCCGGCGGCTGGCAGGAAATCAGCAAGGGCGCGACGGACGCGGACGGGCGGCTGCGTCATTTGCTGGAGCCGGGAACGATGGTGGCGGGAATTTACCGGCTGACGTTCGAGACGAGCGCGTATTTTCACGCGCGAAAAATTCGCGGCTTGTATCCGCAGATTAGCATCGTGTTTCAAGTCGAAGACCCGAAGGAGCACTACCACATTCCAGTGCTACTGAGCCCTTACGGATATACGACGTATCGCGGGAGCTGAAGAATGGCCATCAAGCTGGGGAAAAATAATTACGGCAAGGCGCGCGTGCGATTGTTGCGCGTGGTACGCCAGGATGGCCGACACGATATACGCGAGCTGACGGTGGGGATTTCGTTCAATGGGGATTTCGAGGCGGCGCACACCAAGGGCGACAATCGCAAAATTTTGCCGACAGACACGATGAAGAATACGGTGTACGTGCTGGCGCGCCAGTATCCGGTGGATTCCATTGAGGATTTTTGCACGCATCTCGTGGAGCATTTTTTGACTTACAACCCGCAAGTTTCGCGGGTGCGGATTCAGGCGGAGGAAAACCTGTGGGGGCGAATTGCGTTGGGCGGTAAGCCGCACGCTTCGGCATTTTTGCGCGGGGGGTCGGAACGGCGGACGGCTGCGCTGGAGGCGACGCGCGAGAGAACAGCGATTCGCGCTGGGATCGCGGGGCTGATCGTGCTGAAGACTTCGAAATCGGCGTTTGATAATTTTCTGCGCGATCCGTACACGACTTTGAAGGAGGATCGCAACCGGATACTTTCCACTTCGATTCATGCGGATTGGCTTTATGACGGGAGCGATATTGAGTTTGGGCCTTTGTGGCACGGGGCGCGGCAGACTTTGCTGGAGACGTTTGCGGAGCATGATAGCCAGTCGTTGCAGCACACTTTGTATGCAATGGGGGAGGCAGTTTTGAATAATTTCGATCGCGTGCGGGAAATTCACCTTTCACTGCCGAACAGGCATTTTAATTTGGTGGATTTGTCGCCGTTCGGGATGGACAACCCGGCCGAAGTATTTCTTCCTACGGATGAACCGCACGGATTAATCGAGGCGACTCTGCGGAGGGAATAGGGGCGGTCGCGGCATGACGCGGCGCCTCTGCATTGGCATCATTATCTGGTTTCGAATCATCTAAGCAGTTGGGGGTTGTTGGAAATTCGGGGACAGGATACATTGGATTAGTTGCGGAGCTAGCTCGCCAGAAACTCCGATTGCGCTGGGATTCATGCGTCTCGGAGTGTGCTTCAAAAAATGCACGAAAATCTGAATTTGCAAGATCGCTCGAGGGTCTTAATACGGATTTATGTACGAAAAGATTCTAATTGTGGATGACGAATCGGGAGCGCGCGCGGCGCTGGAATTTTTGCTGCGGCGCGAGGGATTCGAGGTGCGCGACGCGGCGGACGGTCCGTCGGCGATTCAGGAGTGCGCGACGTTTCGTCCGGATTTGATTTTGCTGGATATTATGATGCCGGGAATGAATGGCTTTGAGGTTTGCCGGCATATCAAGGCGACGCCCGAAACGCGCTTGACGCCGGTGGTGCTGATCACCGGGCTGACGGCGACGGAAGATCGCATCGCGGGGATCAACGCGGGCGCTGACGATTTCTTGAGCAAGCCGATTGACTTGAATGAGCTGCTGGCACGGACCCGGTCGTTGCTGCGACTGAAGCAGTACACGGACGAGCTGGAAAACGCGGAGGCGGTGCTATTTAGTTTGGCGCACAGCATTGAGGCGCGCGATCCTTACACGCACGGGCACTGCGAGCGGCTGGCGGAAATGTCGGCGCGGATGGGCGAGCGGCTGGGCGTGCCGGAAGAACAGATCAAGGCGCTGCGGCGCGCGGGAGTGGTGCACGACATCGGGAAGGTGGCGGTGCCAGATTCGATTTTGCTGAAGCCGGGGCCGCTGACGGCGGATGAAACGAAGGTGATGCAGAAGCATCCGGTGGTGGGAGAGCGGATTTGCGCGCCACTGAAAACTTTTCGTTTGGTGCTGCCGATTATTCGGCATCATCACGAGAAGCACGATGGGACGGGTTACCCGGACGCATTACAGGGCGAGGAAATTCCGCTGACGGCGCGGATTTTGCAGCTTTCCGATGTGTATGATGCGTTGACGACGGACCGGCCTTACAAAGTGGCGTTCGCTCCTGAGGTCGCGCTGGATTTGATGGGGGAAGAAGCGGAGCGCGGGTGGTGGGATCGGGAATTGTTTGAGGCGTTTCGGGAGATGATCCGGCTCCATCATAAAGATCTCGCGCCGGATGTTTTTCGTAAGGCTGTGAATTAGGCGCGTTGCGGTTCGCGCGACTGCGTCATTACTTTGCTGTGTTTCCTGCCACGCGTTCCTCGCCTGCATAGATTACGAAGCGTCTACCGCGCAAGAAGCCGATCAATGTTAAACGCAGTTCGCGCGCCAATTGGACGGCCAGGCTGGACGGCGCTGAAACCGACGCGACCACCGGCACGCCTGCCACAATCGCTTTCTGCACGATTTCAAATCCGCCGCGGCCGCTGACTAGCATCATTGCGTTCGAAAGTGGCTCACGGCCTTCGAGCAGCGCCCAGCCGATAACTTTATCTACGGCGTTGTGACGGCCGATATCTTCACGCAGCACGAGTAGTTTGCCGTGTGGGTCGAAGAGGGCGGCGGCGTGGAGGCCTCCGGTGCGTTGAAAGACGTCTTGCGAATCGCGCAGCGCGTCTGGCATTTGCACGAGGATTTCGGCGTCGAGGCGGAAATCGGGATTGGGCGGAGCCAGCAGGCGCGAGCGGATGGAATCAATGGAGGCTTTTCCGCAGATGCCGCAACTGGATGCGGCGAAGAAGTGGCGCTTCATTTTTGCGAGGTCGGGGACAGCTTCGGGCGTTAGTTCGGCTTCGATGACGTTAGCGGGATTTGTGCCTTCGCGCGGCTGGGCGTTTTGCAGGCTGACGATTTGATCGCGGCGCTGGATCAGGCCCTCGGTGAAGAGGAAGCCGGCGGCCAGTTCGCGGTCATGGCCGGGGGTGCGCATGGTGACGCTGAGGGGGTCGTCGCCGACGCGAATTTCCAGGGGCTCTTCGGCGGCGAGATAGTCGTCGTTGCGGCGGATGTGGCCGTCGTCCCAGACGGAGACTTGGGTCAGGTCCAGGCTGCGCGGTGTACGGGGCACGATGGTCCTCCCTCGCGCACCATTATGCATGGGGTGCAGAGTTTCGGAAACACGACGCCGCCTCGCTATGCGCAGAAAAAAAACTGGCTCGAGCCGATGGATTGGCTCGAGCCAGTGGGCGGTGCTCTTGGATGCTGCTGTCGCGCTGTTCTTGGGCGAACGCGAAAAGTGTTCGCGGGTTAGTTTTTGAATGCTTTCAGGATTACGCCGGTGGATGGATCCAGGATCAACTTCGGCGCTTCGTCCTTGCCGTCGAAGTCGAACATGCCATCGAGCCTGCCGGCTTTTACGTCGCTGGAGTCGTTGCCGATGCGGCCGAGGTCCCAGTTATCTTCGATGAAGCGGAGGATGGAGGACTGGTCGGTCGCGCGGTGATCGATGTAGTTCTGCTTCGCGTAGGGAGAGATCACGAGCAGAGGGAGACGCGGGCCGTAACCGCAACGGCCTTGAGTGCCGACAGCAGTGGCAGCGCCGCAATCGCCGGCGCCAGCCAGAGCATCGTCCGCGACGGCGGATTGATTGACCACTGGACCGAGGACGTGATCGTACCAGCCGTCGGAGTCGTCATAGGCGATGATGATCGCGGTGTCCTTCCAGTATTGGCTGTTGGCGATGGCGTTGATCACACCGACGTCGAAGATTTGCTCGTCAATGGGATCGGAATAGCCCGGATGGCCGTCCTGATATGCGGCGGCTTTCAGGTAAGTGACGGCAGGCAGGCGGCCTTCGCCGAGAGCGAGCCAGAAAGCGCTGAGGTCGTACTGGTGATTTGCGCCATCGTTGGAAGTCCCGATGAGCGCGGCATTCTTCGGCAGATTGTGGTGGAGGTTCTGGGTGCTGGTGAAGTACTGGAAAGGCTGATGGTGCGGGATGTAGTCGCCTACGGTTTCGACGGCATCATCACCAGCGAGTCCCGCGTGGTGCGCAGCGCAGATGGCCTGCCCCTTGGCGTTGAAGCCAGTCGGAGCGAAGCCGCCCTGGAACCAACCCCATGTGATGTTCTTGCCATTGAGCAGGTCGCCGACGTTGGTGCCGACTATCGAGACCATAGTGGTGGTCTGGAGTTGGGGATTGGTCAGCACGCATTCATCGCCGGCGGGACGCGGATCGCCGATTACCGGACCGGTGTTCGAGCCGTTGGCGATGTTGCCGGATGCGCTGGCGGTGGCGCCATTGGGCTTGGTAGGGAACAAAGTGGCAGTAGCGGTGGTGCCGGCGATAAGGTTAAGCGCGCCGACGGCCGAGGGGCCGAACATGGTGCCGTAGGAATTGTCGCTCATCGCGAAGTGCTGGGCGTAATTCCAGAAGGCGGTGACGGTGTTGCCGTCGAAGTAGCCCATCACGACGCCGGGACCTTTGCCGTAATCGTTGCAGGGAGAGCCGGCGGAACTGCCCGAGCCGGTGGATTCGGGGAACTTGTCCATCAAGCCCTTGTCGAGTGCTTGTTGTTCTGGTGTATAGCTGTGGTTCTGGTCGCAGGTGACGGAGAGTAATCCGGTATCCATGCGGAAGGGCTGCGTGGAGTTCGGATTTTCAGTCAGCAAGCCGCCGCTGAGGAGGTTGTTGGCGCGGGGCGTGCCTTCTTGGGCCTCGAAGAAGGGTTCGCCCTTGGGATTGGTCGCATGCGGGTAGGTGCCGAAGTAGTGGTCGAACGATTCATTCTCACCGAAGATCACGATGACGTGTTTGATCGGCGTGGTGGTGTGCACTGATTCGGACGCGTCGTTGCCTGCGCCTGGCGCGGCGAACAAGCCGCCGGGCATCGCCAGGACGAGGTTGGAGGCAAGCGCGATGGCTGCCATCCGACGAAGATTCTTGCTAATCATGAGTTCTCCTTAGGGTGTGAAAAATTCTGGTTTGTGCTGCGTGGCCCACACGTGCGCGGCAGCTTCCGAGAGCTGCTTTGGGGTTTGCGGAACCGAGCGGGCGCAGGCATTGATACGTGGTGGTTGTTATTGCCAGATGACAACGGGATTAAAAAGTGGTGGTGGGGTTGGGTGGGCATTGCTCGGTAAGCCCATTGCTATCATTTGGTTGCGGTACTGATACGGCTGGCGGATTGGAGCTGAACGGTTGTGGGTTTAGGGACCACCTGGATCACGCCCATCATGCCGCCATCTTCGTGCTCGAGCAGGTGGCAGTGGTAGAGAAACGTGCCGACGATGCGGGAATCGCGGAAGTCCATGCGCAGTTTTACGCTGGGGAATTGGGGGCTCGTGCCGTCCCAGTAGGCTACGTTTACCGTATCGCGCAGGAAAGGCTCGTCTATGGGGACGCCGTTCCATTCGGCGAGCATGAAGTGGATTTGATGGATGTGGAAGGCGTGCAGTTCGCGCGTGCGATTTTCGACGATCCAGTCTTCAACGTCGCCTTGGGGGACGACGATGTTGGGAACTGTGTTGTTCGGGTCGAATAGTTTTGGTTCCTGGCCCTCGACGGTCAGGTAGAAATCGGTGCGGCTGTTGGGATCATTCGGGTCGTGCGGTTTTTCGGTGAAATAGAGGGTGCGGGTGCGGGCGGGTTTTACAGCGCCGAGCCATGGGTAGATTGCTTGCGGAAGCGGGGCCGGATTTTTTGCGAGCTGGACGCTCGGTTCGGGTGCGATTGGGTCGGCGACAATTGTCGCCAGCGGGCGGGTGGGATCGTTTTCGCCTGCGGGACCTGTGTCTATTGTGCGGGTGATCAGGCTGGCTTGCGCGCCCGCGGCTGGGCCTTTCACGATAATTGCGACGCGGCCTGCGGGCGGCATCAGGATGTGGCTCTGCCAGATAATATTGTTTTGAGCTGTGGCATTGGCGTTGATCGGCACGCCGTCGAGCGAGACTACTCCTAGCATTTGCGGTCTATTTTCCACCAACATTTGCAGGTCGAGATAGGTGATGGCGGAGGCGTTCAGGACGCACCAGAGTTGTTTTTCCTGCGGACGGATTTTAATTTTGGCGGGGAGATAGTTGGGAAAGGGCACCGGCACGAAATTGATGGAGAGATCTTTCGCGGGCTTGCCGCCGCCGGTGCCCGTGTTGAGGACGTCGCCCTCGGCGTCGCGCATGACGAGCGGCGGAGGCATGGAATCTGTCTGTACGGGCTGCGCGTCTGGATTCAGCAGGTCTTGATCGCGGATTACGAGTACTCGTTCGGGGAGGCCGGCGACTTCGGAGTTGGCGCGTTCGATGCCTTCTACTATTAGAGCGCCGGAGGCGCCGCCCAGAACTTGCGGGTTGGTGAAACCGTGAATGTGCGGGTGATACCAGTAGAGGCCGGGCGATTGATCGGTGGGAATGCGTATGCGGTATTCGAAGGGAGCGTCGGATGGGTCGATGGCGGTTTTCAGAACTTCGTCTTGATGGCAGACGGGCGGGATTGCAAGTCCGTGGAAATGAAGATTGGTGGCGATGGCGGTCATTTCGCCGCGCTGGCAGGGATCGGCCGTTGATTTGGCTGTGGCTGCTGCGTGCTGGTGCGCGGTAGTTGATGGAGTTGTTGGCTGCGTCAGTTCGTTTTTCAGCCGCAGGATCAGGAGATCGCCTGGAAGTAATCTAAGGGTCGGAGATTGAGTGCCGTCGGTGGTGACGTAGCAGTAGCGCATTTGGCCGTTGGCGGCCGGGCCGCTGCGCAGGGTTAGATCCACTTGCAGAACTCCGGATTGGCTGTGGAGGTCTGCTGGCTCGCGAGCTTCGGTGCCGATGGCCGGGCGGCCGCAGATTTCGGGCTTTGCGGATTGGGCGAATGCGGAGGGAGCGGCCCAGAGGCAGAGTACGAGTATGCCTAAGGCGCAACTGATTGACGCGCGCAGCGGTCTTCGGGGTTTCTGATGGAGGGCTCGGGACATTTTAGGTTGAAAAGGCAAAGTAACAGGCAGAGGAGAGAACTCCAATGGGTTTGACGAACATTCAATTTAGCGGGGTGGGCGATGGGCAATGTGAATTTTCTGCAAATATTCGGTTACGATTTGAACAGAAAGCCACGCAGTTCGATTTCCACAGGACCCGTGATGCCGCCTCCCGCGCATTGGAAAAGTGCCCTGGGGAGGTGTAGGATTGGGGTTTCCGCTTTGGCTACCAAGAAAGCTGGCATAGATGACCGCGCATGCAGTGGCGTTACCTGTTGAATCCCCCTCCAAACGCATTGGTCTGGACGTGTGGATGAATCGCGTATTGGAATTGGCGGAAGAAGTGCCGAACGAGTGGAAATCGCGCGAGGTGCACGATTTGCGCGTGGCTTTGCGGCGCTGCCGGACGATGGCGGACGCGTTGAGCGAGGTGAACCCGGACCATGGGTGGCGCGGGCTGAAGAAAGGGAGCCGCGGGCTGTTTCATGCATTGGGGGCGCTGCGGGATACGCAGGTGGAGCAGGAGTGGCTGAAGAAACTTTCGGCGCCGGGGGATCCCGTGCGCAAACATTTGCAGAAGGCGCTGGCCGAGGCGCAGAAGGAACACCGTGTGAAGGCGCGGCGGGCTTTGGCGGATTTTGACCGCAAGGATTGGCGGAAATCGGTGCAGAAGCTGCGCGGGAAGGCGCAGTTTTTCCCGCTGGAGAGTGTGGTGTTTCAGCGGCTGGCTTTGACGCGCTTGAATGAGGCGGCCGAGCTTTACCAACGCGCGCGAAAGAACCGCAGCAGGATCGCTTGGCACCGTCTGAGGATTGGGCTGAAAGGGTTCCGCTACACGCTGGAAAATTTCATGCCGCAGCGTTACGCGCCGTGGAGCGCGGATTTGAAGGGCGTGCAAGACCAGCTGGGCGAAGTACACGATTTGGATGTGCTGCGGGCTTTGATCCGGCGGAACCGCGCGAAATTGCAGGAAGCGGACGTGCTGCGGTGGTTTCAACTGATTGAAGAAGCGCGCAAGAAGCGACTGGAAAAATTCCGGTCAGTGGTCGGGGGCGACGGCAAAGAATCGCTGTGGCTGGCGTGGCGCGCAGGATTTCAGGGCATTCATATCGTGCAATCGTCGCCGGCGCTCGCGACGCCGCAAAGGCTTCAATCCGCCAGTTGACGCAACATCTTCGGGGTAAGTATCCAAAGAATTTCCCACCTGCCGTGGCCGGCGGTGTGTTCCAGGCACGCGACTCCCGCTTTTTTCAGTGATGTGAAAACTCCATGGGCTCCGGTGACGTGCGCGATCATCAGGTCCAGCTGCGGCGCGTGGCCGAAGCACATGACTTCCTTGGCGCGCAGGCGGATTACTTCTTTCAGGATGTCCGCGGGATTGCCGGCTGGCTTCAGCGCGTCATGGGTGCGGATTTTCTGGGGGGAGAAGCCCAGGGTCTCGGCAAAAATTTCGGCGGTTTGCGCGGCGCGCACGTAGGGGCTGGTGACGAGCACGTCTGGTTTCACTTTGAGCGCCTGCAGGCCCAGCGCCGCGGCGCGCGTTTTTTGCACGCCCTTGGCGGTGAGCGGGCGTTCGGGCTCGGGCGGGGACTTCGGGTCGTTGGGATCTACGGCGATCCCATGGCGTACCAGATACAAAATCATAATTTATTATGCCACCTTTTCTTTTCCCTGCGCGCGGCGGAATTCCGGCTTCAATTGAAATTCTTTTTCAAATAGGCCGGACTTACGTTCGAGGCCGAGCAGATCGAGGCGCGTGCCGTCCAGAGCGCGAATGATGAAGATCGCCTTGCGCCCGGCGATCTGCACGTCCACGCCGGAGATGCGCTGGGCGTGTTCGGATTCGAGTTTTTCGGCGATGCGCAGCAGGCTGGTGAGCAGGCGGGCTTGGCGGCGGCGTTCACCATCGAGCGCGGCGTAGGAAGCGTGCTCGAGCTGCGGTTCGGACTTTGAGTTGTGATAACGGACCAGCGCAGCGACCATGTCGCGGCGCCAGCCACGCAGTTCGGGGATTTCACCGTTGCGAATTAAATATTCACCGTGGCGATGGTGCGATTTGCGCGAAACAAAATGCCCGACGTCGTGCAGGAGCGCGCCCATTTCCAGCAGCAGTCGGAGGTCCGCGCCCATTTCGTGGATGGGGCGCAACTGATCGAACAGCGAAAGCGCCAGACGCATCACATGCTCGGCGTGTTGCGGATTGTAATCGAGGCGGCGGGCGAACCAGCGCGCGCTGGCGAGCAGTTCGGAGGCGCGGCCTTTTTCTTCTTCGGATGTGGTGCGGACGGAATATTGTTCGGCGACGAGGTCGAGCAGGATACCTTCGCGCACTCCGACGCCGGGAACGAGCATGGTGCGGAGATCGAGCCATTTCGCGAGCGTATTGAAAATAATTGCGGCGATGCCAATGACCTCGGCGCGATCTTTGCGGATGCGGAAGACGCGCATGCGGGCGGGAATGTCCAGAGCCAGCATGCGCCAGGTCTGATCGCGCAGCAGGCGGGTATTGATCGTGGGGATGCGTTCGACCATGGGGCCAGCGGCCAGGCGCACCAGCGCTTCGGCGTTTCCACCGCACGCCACTCCGATCGAGCGGGTGAGGCGAGGAGGAGAAGGAACCGCGCTGCGCAGAAGCGCGAGGATGTGATGACGCAGGCGGCTGGCGTTGTCTTCGTCAATCGCACCATCAATGGAAAAAGTTTCCATCAGGCGGATGGTGCCGAGGGGGAGGCCGACGCGCTGCTCGAGCACGCCCCGCTGATAAAAATTCAGTTCGAGGCTGCCGCCGCCCAGATCGAAAATCAAGCGCGGCTGGATGTGGTCTCCCAGCGCCCACTGGGCGGCGGAACAAACCAGGCGCGCTTCTTCTTCGCTGCTGATTACTTCCAGCTCGATACCGGCTTTGCGCTGCACGCGATCCATCAGCCGGCGGTAATTGCGCGCTTCGCGGGCGGCGGCGGTGGCTACGGCGCGGTAGGCACCAACGTTGGATTGGTCCATGCGATCGCGGAACTGGCGGAAGGCGCGCGCGGCGCGGGAAATTGTGTCGCCGCTGATGACGCGGCGAGTGAAGGCATTGTGACCCAGACGCACGGCGGCGCGTTCGCAATCGAGAATTTGAATGTGCTTGGGAGAAGTGGCGCGGGCAATTACCAAACGAATCGCATTCGAGCCGGCGTCAATGGCTGCCAATTGAACCGGGGCGGCCATTCGTTTACCGCCAGAGGTGCGACAAGGCGTGCGAAGGCCGGTAGTGCGTGCTCCGTATCCCCAGGTGTGCGGCAATGCGTTTGCGCAACAACCGGTTTAGATCGGAGACGCTGCTTTCGCCGTCCATTTCGATAAAGCCGTGGCGTTTCGAGAGATATTCGAATTCGCGTTTGATCATCGATTGATAGCGGATGAAGGACTGGAACAGATCGTTGGAGAGCGACATATCGCGGCCGGATTCCCAGTAGCTGATGGTCTGGGATTTTTTGAACTCGCGATCGAAGGCGACTTCGGGGCGCACGTTGAGCCAGAACGTGAGGTCGGGGCGCAGGGCGGTTTCGTAGATGCCGTGCAGATAATCGCGGCCGATGCCGCGCACGGCGGCGCGGGCGATCAGGGTGAAGATGTAGCGGTCGGCGAGGACGATCAGTCCGGAACGCAGCGCGGGAAGAATGCGGCGTTCGAGCTGGTCGAAGAAATCGGTGCTGTACATGAGAGCGAGTGTCATGCGCGTGACGGAATTTTCGGCCAGCAGGCCGTCAATATCTTCGCCGACGAGGTAGGAGCGGCGCAGTCCCATGGTCTGGACGGCGAAGCCTTCGGATTCGAGCCATTCGGTGAGGAGCGAAATTTGCGTCGAGCGGCCGGAACCGTCCGTGCCTTCGATGACGACGAGAGTGCCGCTGAGTTCTTCGGGCTTCACGCCGGGAAGAGGCGAGCCATAGAAGCGCGAAGGCAGCTCGATCGCGACGCTCTTCTTCTTTTTCGAAGGGCGGCCATTTGAGCCTCGCGATTTCAGCGTGGTTTTGTCGGCGCGTTTCATTTTTTCTTGGGCGCGAATTGCTGCAGGGAAATACGCTCGCCCACGATCTGGCGCATCAACTTCTGCAGTTTGTTGACGCGCACGGTACCATCCATCAGGACGAAATTATCAGTTTCGATCATCTGGTCGTAATTGGTCAGGATGCGTTCCTGGAAGATACGAAAACTTTCGGCCCGGTCGAGGGAAATGCCCAGGTCCATGCCGGCTTCGTAATATTTAAGCTTGGGGCGGCCGGCGACGATGCGGTTCACGGCTACGTCCAGCGGGGCGCGAAAATAAAACGTGATATCGGGCGTGGGTGCGAAGCTATAGAGATTGCGCAGCCAGTGGGGCGAGCAGCCGCGGGCGGCGTCGCGCGCGAAGGCGGTATAGATGTAGCGGTCGGCGAGGACCAGGTAGCCACCGTGGAGCAGCGGCATGATCTGGCGTTCACAGCGGTCGGCGAAATCGGCGGCGTGCAGCAGGGAAAACGTGGTGGGCGTCAGCAGGCGACGCTGTTTGCCGCGGCGCGTGGCGGACTTCACCAGAGGCGAGGAATTCCATTCGGTGAAGTGGATGCGATAGCCGCCGATTTCCAGCCAGCGCTTCAGCAGGTACAGTTGCGTGCTTTTGCCGGAGCCATCAATTCCTTCCACCACCACCAGAGCGCCGGGATATTCGCGCTTGGGCGCGGGTTCCTTCAGCGGAATCGATTCGGTGACGGTGATGGTGTCTGGCGTATCGGTCCCCATGATTGGCCAAGCCTGCTGCCAATCCGACATGATATCCCGGAACGTGGGACGCGAATGTGAAAAAAGTGTTACAACGACGAATGGCAGCGCGCGCTAAGCTTGCGTCGCCGGGGCCGCGGATGGACGCGCGTGCTGCGCCGAAAGGGGCATTTTATTTATGGCCACTAATTTTTCGAAGGAATTGATTGTTAGGCCGGGGCATAAGGTGCAGCTGCGGAAGTACGACCCTGGGGACACGCTTGGCTGGGGCAAAGGGCACGCAACGAAGGCGAGCCTAGCGAAGACGCTGGAGAAGCTGAACAAGTTGCAATACTTGCTGTATGCGGACCACAAGCACGCTTTGCTTGTGGTCTTTCAGGGGCTGGACGCGGCGGGAAAAGACGGAACGATTCGGCACGTGATGTCGCTGGTGAATCCGCAGGGTTGCCGCGTGACGTCGTTCAAAACTCCTTCGGCGGAGGAGGCGGCGCACGATTTTCTGTGGCGGGTGCACAAGGCGGTGCCTCCTTACGGGGACATCGGGATTTTCAATCGATCTCACTATGAGGATGTGCTGGTGGTGCGCGTGCACGAGATGGTGCCGAAGGATGTGTGGCGCGAGCGCTACGAGCAGATCAACGAATTCGAGAGGATGCTGCACCAGAATAATGTGCGTATCCTGAAATTTTTTCTGCACATCAGCAAGGAGGAGCAGAAGAAGCGGTTCATGGAGCGGATTGACGATCCGGACAAACGCTGGAAGATTTCGCAGTCCGATTTCGATGAGCGGAAATTCTGGGATGAATACGTGGCGGCTTATGAAGAGGCACTGACGCGCTGCAGCACCAAGCGGGCGCCGTGGTTTGTGATACCGGCCGACAAGAAATGGTTTCGCAATCTGGCGGTGTCGCACATCATCGTCGAGAGGCTGGAGGAAATGGGGTTGAAATTTCCGGCGCCGGTGATTGACGTGAAGAAATTGAAATGGCGGTGATTGGGCGCGTGCGGGGACTTCTGTGCGGCGGGATTTCTGCTAGAATCGCTCGTCCTTAGGCGTTCGTTGTGATCGGTGGTGCGCGAAACGCCTGCTCGGACGCGTGATTGTGCGGCGACCTATGACCGACGAAGCGATTTTCCCACGAAATTTCTTGATGGCATATCCCGTGGCGCTGCGGGGCGAGGGATGCTTCGTCTATGCGGTGGGCGGTAAGCGTTTTCTGGACGCATCGGGCGGCGCGGCGGTGGTCACCATCGGACACGGCGTGGCGCAGGTGGGGCAGGCCATCGCTGAACAATCCTCGCGGCTGGCTTACGTGCATTCCTCGCAGTTTCACACGGCTGTTGCTGAGAAATTGGCTGCGCGCATTTTGGCGCTGGCTCCGCAGGGTATGCGCAAGAACGGGCGCGTGTATTTTACTTCCGGCGGATCCGAAGCTACCGAGACGGCGATAAAGCTCGCGCGGCAGTATTGGATTGAGCGCGGCGAGACTCGGCGCTTTCGAGTGATTTCGCGGCAGCAGAGCTATCACGGCAGCACCTTGGGAGCTCTCTCCGTTTCGGGAAATGTGCGGCGGCGGGAACCGTTCGCGCCTTTGCTGAAGGAATGGGGGCACATTGCGCCGTGTTTTTGCTATCGCTGCCCGTTCGGGCTTACGTATCCGGAATGCAATGTGGATTGCGCGGACGATCTGGAGCGTTTGCTGGAGCGCGATGGTTCGAAGGACGTGGCCGCGTTTATCTTTGAGCCTGTGGTGGGCGCGACTCTGGGCGCGGTGGCTCCTCCCGATGGTTACGTGCAGCGGATTGCGGAAATTTGCCAGCGGCACGGGATCTTGTTGATCGCCGATGAAGTGATGAGCGGGATGGGGCGCACGGGAAAACCTTTTGCGGTGCAACATTGGGGCGTCGCGCCGGACATGATTCTGGTGGGCAAGGGAATTGCGAGCGGATATGCGCCGCTGGGCGCGGTGATCGCGGCTGGGCATGTGGTGGATGCCATTGCGAAGGGTACCGGGACGTTTTTACACGGGTTTACTTACAACGCGCATTCGGTATCAGCGGCGGCGGGGAATGCGGTGCTGGATTACATTGAGCAGGAAAATCTTTTTGCGCGCGTGGAGCCGGCGGGGCGCGAGCTACGTGATGCCCTCGAGCCGCTGCGGAAATTTTCAGTGGTGGGCGACGTACGCGGCATGGGGTTGCTGCTGGCGATCGAGTTTGTGCGCGATGGCAAGACGCGCGCGCCATTTCCGCCGGATGCGCGCGTCGCATTTCGCGTGCAGGCGGACGCGCTGGAGGCCGGCGTGATGACCTATCCGATTCAGGGCTGCGTGGATGGCACGCGCGGCGACCACATTCTGATCGCGCCACCTTTCACGATTACGACGCAGCAGATTCAGATGCTGGTGAAGGGATTGGAACAGGCCATCGGCGATCTGGAAAAAACTCATCGGGCGGCTACGGGAGGCTCTTCTGCTTCGCTCTAGAGGCCGCGAGCGTCGGGCTGTGGTGGTTGCGGCTTTTGCGTGTTCTGCCGCGCTGGCTTTGGCGGCCGCGCCCGATCTCGCGAAGATTTCCGGGTTTTCACCACGCGCGGCGGCGCAGGAAATCATCACCGAAAATTCCTTCCGCGAATCGATTTCGACTCCTGAGATTATCCAGTTTCATCGCTATCTGACGGCGGAGCCACATCCGGCTGGTTCGGCGCGAAATAATGAGCTGGCGCAGTGGGTGGCGGAGCAGTGGCGGAAGCAGGGGCTGGAAAATGTAACCGTGCACCAATATGACGTGCTGGGTTCCTCGCCGCGCAAAATTTCGCTGGAGATGGTGAAGCCCGCGGAATATCGCGCCCTCTTGCTCGAAGCTCCAGACAACGCGGACCCGGACACAAGAAATCCCAAAGTGGACGGCGCGTATCTGGGTTACTCGGCTTCAGGGGAAGTGACTGCGCCGGTGGTTTATGCGCACAGCGGCAACCCGGAAGATTACGAATATCTGCGTCAGCGTGGAATTGATGTGCGCGGGAAAATCGTGCTGGTGCGCTATTCGAATCCTTACAGCTATCGCGGATTCAAGGCGCTGACCGCGGAACGGCTGGGCGCGGCGGCTATCCTTATATATTCCGATCCGGCCGAGGACGGCTACACGAAGGGCCCGGTATATCCGAATGGGCCTTGGGGGCCGGAGACGCACATCCAGCGCGGAGCCATCACTTACGATTTTCTGGAGCCGGGAGATCCGCTGACGCCGGGATACGCTTCGCTGCCGGGCGCGAAAAGAATCGCGCCTGAGCAGGCGATTTCGCTGCCGAGGATTATGGGCGTGCCGCTTTCCTGGCATGATGCGGAGCCGCTGCTGAGGAAGATGGATGGACCGGTCGCGCCGGATTCGTGGCAGGGTGGATTGCCCTTCAAATATCACGTGGGTGGAAAACGTGTGGTGGCGCATTTGAAAGTAGATATGGACCAGCGCATTCAACCTTATTACGTGACGGAGGCGCACATACGCGGCAGCGAGGCGCCGGACGAGTGGGTAATTCTGGGCAATCATCGCGATGCGTGGGCTTTTGGCGGCGTGGATCCTTCCAGCGGCACGGCGGCGATGATGGAAATGACGCACAGCCTCGGTCAACTGCTGGCGCACGGGATTCGCCCGAAGCGGACTTTGGTGATTTGCAGCTGGGATGGCGAGGAGTATGCGCTGACGGGCTCGACGGAGTGGGGCGAGCAATACGCGGATGAATTGAAACGGAAGGCTGTAGCGTATTTGAATGTGGATGAGGCGACTTCGGGAAAAGATTTCGAGGGAGACGCGGTGGGTTCGCTTGCGCCTGAGCTAGTGGAGGTGAGTAAGGCGCTTCCTGCTCCTTCGGGGAAAACTTTATACGACGAGTGGAAAATGTCGCGGAAGGCCGAGCTGAATTTGCCGCAGGCGGTGCCCGATGGGGAACTGGCGAACACGCGGATTGGCAGCGGTTCGGACCACACCGTGTTTCTGAATTTTCTAGGGATTCCCACGGTGGGCCTGACGTTCACTGGGCCCTACGGGGTGTATCACTCGATGTACGATGATTTTTTCTGGATGAATCATTTTGGTGATCCCGGGTACCGGTATCACACGCTGATGGCGCAATTGTGGGGCGTGCTGGCGCTGCGTTTGGCAAATGCGGAGATACTTCCTTACGATTTCGATTCGTACGGAGAAAATATCCGGCAGTTTGTGGTGGATTTGAATCTGGCGAATCATGTGAGCGCGCACCTTGATCTGGCACCGTTGCAGCGAGGCATTACGGATTTTCAAGCGGCGGGGCGCGAACTGAACTTGGCCGTCGCGCAGGCGATTTCTTCGGGGCGGGTGGATGCGGCGGCTGCGGCGCGGGTGAACGAGCAATTGATGCAGGTGGAGCGCAACTGGTGCACTCCGCAGGGGATTCCGGGGCGACCTTGGTTCAAACATTCTTTGTACGCGGCGCGGTACACCTACGCGCATCTGGAATTGCCGGGATTGACGGAGGCCGCCGAGGCCGGAGATTGGAAAGTGGCGGCGGAACAGGCGAAGATTCTGGAGGATGAGCTCGCGAAGAACACAGAGCTTCTGAAGCAGACGCGCGCGCTGCTCGAACAACCTGCTACAGGCGCGCAATGATGCGGTTTTCTTGCCGGCCATACTTCCGAACAAGTGGAGACAGAATGACGAAGATTTCAGCGCGCGGCTTGCTGCCTTCGAGGCTCACCTTGGTCGCGGCGGCTTGTTGCGTGAGTCTGACAGCGGCGCCAATCGTCGGAGCGCAAGGCGCAAACTTCGAACGCGTCCTGCGTGCGCGCGATTTGGGCGTGCCGTTTGAAGGAACGCCGGGGCCGCTGGATTCGATTACGGATGTGAAGGGAGTCGAAGTCGGATACCGCACGCTGATTTCCGGTGATGGGAAATTGGTTGTGGGAACTGGACCGGTGCGCACGGGAGTTACCGCTGTATTTCCGCGCGGGAAAAATTCGGTGGATCCTGTGTTCGCGGGATGGTTCACGGAAAACGGCAATGGCGAAATGACCGGGACGACATGGGTGGAGGAATCCGGATTTCTGTACGGGCCGGTGATGATCACGAACACGCATAGCGTGGGAGTGGTGCGCGACAGCGTGATCGCCTGGCAATTGCAACACGGCCCTGCGTTGCCTCTAGAGGATTGGTGGTCGCTGCCAGTAGTGGCGGAGACGTGGGACGGCTATCTGAACGACATCAACGGATTTCATGTGAAGGCGGAAGACGCTGACGCGGCAATGCGCGATGCGCACGGCGGACCGATCGGCGAAGGCAACGTCGGTGGCGGCACCGGGATGATCTGTTTTGAATTTAAGGGCGGCACAGGAACCGCTTCGCGCCAGCTGCCGGATAAACTGGGCGGCTACACCGTGGGCGTGCTGGTGCAATGCAATTTTGGAGTGCGGCATTTGTTGCGCATCGCGGGCACTCCGGTGGGATATGAAATAACCGGCCATCCGGTGTGGGGTGACGATACAGGCTCGATCATTGTGGTGGTGGCGACGGACGCGCCGCTGTTGCCGAGCCAGATGAAGCGCATCGCCAAGCGCGTGACTCTGGGGCTGGGACGGCTGGGCAGCATTTCCGGCGACGGCTCGGGCGATATCTTCATCGCATTTTCGACGGCGAATGCGGGCGCCGGACTGGAGCAGAAAAAAAACGTTGCCGTGCAGATGATGCCGAACAGCCGGATGGACGCGCTTTTTGAAGCTACGGTGCAGGCCACGGAAGAAGCCGTGGTGAACGCGCTGGTGGCGGCGAAAACAATGACGGGCGCGGATGGGCACAAGGTCGAAGCCTTGCCGCACGATCAGCTGCGCGAGGTCTTGAAGAAGTATAATCGTCTGGCGGAAGCGAAATAATCGAATGCATACTGAGAACGTCCGAATAATGAGGAGGCAGCCCCCTGATGAAAGGCCTTTTGTTTGGAACCATACTGACTCTGATCGCACTGGCAGTGGGTGGATATTTTCTGCTGAAAAAAGGCTACGTGGACTTCAAGGCTGACGTCGAGCCGTCTGCGTTTGAAGACCATCTGGCAATGTCCGCCGTGGATGCTTCCACCGAGCGCAACGCGCCGGAGCAGAAAAATCCGGTTCCGGCCGACGAGCCAAATTTAGTGGCGGGCGCGAAACTTTATGTGAATCATTGCGCGGGTTGCCACGGACTGCCCGCGAGTCCGGACACCCAGTTCGGGAGGTCGTTCAATCCGCCGGTGCCGGCATTTTTCAAAGACGCGCCGGACATGCCAGAAAATCAGAATTTTTACATTATTCAGCACGGGATTCGCTGGTCGGGAATGCCGGCGTGGAACAAGACGCTCAGCGAGCAGCAGACTTGGCAGCTGGTGACTTTCCTGAGCAATGCGGAGAAGCTGCCGCCAGCGGCGTTGAAGGAGTTCGAACCGCCGGCGGGTTCTCCGCTGGCAGCGACGCCATCTGCGCCTGCTGCGCCATCCGCGCCGGCGATGCGCATGCACTAGAGCCGGGCGAGGAAAAACAGTCAGCCCGCCAGGCGCGCAGTCCTGCTAGAATTTGATTTGCCCGCGAGCTTGGGCTACGTTTTATGGGGTGGAAAACGGGCCGGTTTCCTGCAACTGCGGCGCGACGCCGCCACACCCGCCAGTCATAATATGCATCGAATAGATGGAGGATACGTTTGATGTCTGACGCAGTCGCAGAAAAAGTGATCTCGACGCTGGCTTCCGTGAAACGCATCCCGGCGGACACGATCACACTGGATACAAATTTGCAGGATCTGGGCATTGATTCGCTGGACGTCTTCACGCTGCTGTTCGAACTGGAAAACGCGTTCAAGATCTCCATCCCCGACGACGACGTGCGCTCGCTGCGCACGGTGAAAGACATCGTGGATGGCATCAAGAAGATTCTTGCCGCCGCGCCGCCCAATACTTCGCTGGGCTCGGCCACCCCGGCGG
This sequence comes from uncultured Acidobacteriota bacterium, assembly GCA_963790855.1. GTDB lineage: Bacteria > Acidobacteriota > Terriglobia > Acidiferrales > UBA7541 > Palsa-295. The sequence continues at coordinate 221,440 of CAWBPZ010000006.1, read as the reverse complement.
ACTGAATGGCCCCACGCCGCGTCGCCATCACCGGATTAGGAATTATTTCTCCGCTGGGATTGAACCTCGAGGAGAACTGGAAATCCCTCAGCGAAGGCCGCCCCGCCATTGGTCCCATTAAAGGCGCGGACTGCTCGACGCTGCGCTTCAAAAACGGCGCCGAAGTGTCGGGTTACGATCCTGTGAAGCATTTTCCGGGCGGAAAAGATGCGTACATTGATCGCTTCGCGCAATTTTCCGTGGTCGCCGCGCGCGAAGCTTTGCGCAATTCCGGCCTGGAGTTGACGCCGGAACTGCGCGAACGTTCGGCGATCGTTTGCGGTTCAGCGGTGGGCGGGCAGGCCGCCATCGAAGCGGGTTTCCAGGATCTTTGGGTGGAGGGGCGCGGCCGCGTCCATCCTTTGACGATTCCGAAGACGATGTCCAACGCGGGTGCGAGCCACATCGCGATGGATCTGGGGATGAGCGGACCGACCTATACGGTTTCCACGGCTTGCTCTTCGGCGAATCACGCGATCGGCCAGGCATTTCGGCTGATTCGCGACGGCGAGGCGGACGCCGCGATGACCGGCGGCAGCGAATCCATATTCAACATCGGCATGCTGAAGGCTTGGGAAGCGATGCGCGTGATTGCGCCGGACACTTGCCGGCCGTTCAGCAAAGACCGCCGCGGCATGATTCTGGGAGAGGGCGGCGCGATGATGGTGCTGGAGCCGATGGAAGCGGCGCGGGCGCGCGGCGCGAAGATTTTTGCGGAAATTTGCGGATTCGGGATGACGGCTGACGCGCATCATTTGACGCAGCCTGCGGTGCACGGTCCGGTGCGCGCGATGCGTGGGGCTCTGCGCGAAGCGGGACTGGCGCCGGAAGGCGTCGGCTACATCAATGCGCATGGCACGGGCACGCCGGGGAATGATCCAGTGGAGAGCACGGCGATCCGTGAAGTCTTTGGGGCGCACGCGGATAAAATCGGCGTCAGCTCAACCAAATCCATGCACGGGCACGCGTTGGGAGCGGCTGGGGCGCTGGAAGCGATTGCTACGATTCTGGCGTTGTACCACGGGATTTTGCCGCCGACTGCGAATTTTAATGAACGCGATCCGGAGTGCGATTTGGATTACATTCCGAATCAGGCGCGGGCTTTGCGTGTGGAAGCGGCGCTTTCGAATTCTTTTGCGTTCGGCGGGTTGAATGCGGTGGTGGCGTTTCGCGCAGCGCCGCGGTAGGAAATGACCGTTCGGCCGGCCTGAGACAAAGGTGCCGGCCTCAGGATGACGATGCTCGTCGCATCGTCAGAAAAGGCCGTGGAGTAACGGAAGGATCGTAGGAATCGCGCTGTTCCAGGCGCCGGCTTCGGGCGTCCATACGCGAGTGAGTTCGTCGGCCAGAGTGAACGACACCAGAATCGCCAGGAAGAGAAATCCCGCCATTACAACAATCTTCGTAAGCCCGCTGCTGTACTTCACATGCATGAAAAACAAAATCACCAGCAGCATTTTCACGACGGCGATGGCCAGGGCCACCACCGTGTTCAGCGGGATCACGTGGATCAAGGGAATTCCGGTGTGAATATCGCCGAAATCGACGAACGCGACGCCAGTGGTGAGCGCCGTGAGAGCGAGCAGTGCGACAAATATTCCCAGGTAGGTTTTCACGGGAACCACGTGCCCGGACATTAGTTCACCCCCGGTATTGCGAATCGCCCGCCAATCAAATAGAGCAGTGGAAACAGAAAAATCCAGACGATATCCACGAAGTGCCAGTAGAGGCCGCTGACTTCGAGGGGCGCGTAATATTCGGAAGTGAAGCGGCCACGGTGCGCCATCACGGTGAGCGTTCCCAGGATGCCGAAACCGATGATCATGTGCAGGGCGTGCAACCCGGTCATGAAAAAGTAAAAGCAAAAGAACAGCGGAACGTGCGGGCCCGCAGCGCCCCATTCCTGCCGGATGATGAAGTGGAAGCCGGGGACCAGGTGTTCGTGGTAATCGGCGCGCCACTCGAAGGCAAATTTTAAGAACAGGAAAACCGCACCGAGGATCATGGTGAGGATCAGATACATTACCTGCTCGGATTTTTTCTTGCCGGCCTGCGCGGCGTGGATGGCGAGAGCCATGGTCAAGCTGCTGCCGATCAGTACCGCGGTGTTGACGGCGCCGAATTTCACGTTGAGCAGGCGGCTGCCGGTTTCGAAGGCGGGCAAGTAGAGCGCGCGATAAATGATGTAGGTGGCGAAAAGGCCCCCGAAGAACATGATTTCGGTGACCAGGAAAACCCACATGCCCAGACTGCCGGCTTCGCGCTGCTGGTCCATGTCCTCAAATTGATGTTTGAAACCCGGCGGATGCGGCGCGTGCACGGCCATGTCAGACACGGGAGCCTCCCACATTCGCGTAGTCGTAGGCGTCTTCGGTCACCACAGGAATCTCCTCGAAATTTTCCGTCGGTGGCGGCGACGGGGTTTCCCACTCCAGGCCCTTCGCGCCCCAAGGATTCGGTCCCGCGATGGGGCCGTAGCGAATGGACCAGAGCAAATAGATCAGCGGAATCAAGTAGCCGATGCCCAGGATCGAAGCGCCGGCAGAGGACATCACGTTGAGCACCTGGAATTCGGTGGGGTAGACGGCATAGCGGCGCGGCATGCCGAGATAGCCCAGCACGAATTGCGGGAAGAACGTGAGGTTAAATCCGACGAAAATGATTAGAGCGGCGAAACGCGCCCAGCCGTCTGGATACAGTCTGCCCGTGATTTTCGGCCACCAGAAATGGATGCCGCCGAGGTAAGCCATTACGGCCCCGCCGACCATGATGTAGTGAAAATGCGCGACGATGAAATAGGTTCCATTGAGATGCACGTCCGTGGCGAGCGAAGCGAGGAACAATCCGGTGAGGCCACCCATGGTGAACAGACCGATGAAGCCAAGCGCGTAAAGCATGGGCGCGTCGTAGGAGATGGAACCTTTATAGAGCGTGGCGGTCCAGTTAAAAACCTTCACCGCGGACGGAATCGCGACCAGGAAGCTGAGCACCGAGAAAATCAAGCCGGCGTAAATGGACTGGCCGGTGACGAACATGTGATGGCCCCACACCAGGAAGCTGATGATCGCGATGGCCAGGCTGGAAAACGCGACGAAAGTGTAGCCGAAAATGCGTTTGCGCGAGAAGCAGGTGATCAACTCGCTCATCACGCCCATGCCGGGCAGAATCATGATGTACACGGCGGGGTGCGAATAGAACCAGAACATGTGCTGGAACAGGATGGGATCGCCGCCGATGGCGGGATCGAAAATGCCGATGTGCAGCAGACGTTCAAGGCCCAGCAGGAAAATGGTGATGGCGATTACGGGCGTGCCAAGAATAAAGATGATGCTGGTGGCGTACATCGCCCAGATGAAGAGCGGCAAGCGGAACCACGTGAGTCCCGGGGCGCGCATCTTGTGGATGGTGACGACGAAATTCAAGCCGGTGAGAATGGAGGAAAATCCGGTGATGAAAACACCGAGCGCGGTGGGGATTACGCTGGTGTGCGAAAACGTGCTGCTGTAGGGCGTGTAGAACGTCCAGCCGGTATCCACGCCGCCGGAAATCACCGCATAGAGCGTGAAAGCCGCGCCGATGATGTAAATGTACCAGCTGAGAAGGTTCAGGCGCGGGAATGCCAGGTCGCGGGCGCCAATCATCATCGGGACGAGGAAATTGCCGAGCGTCGCGGGGATCGACGGCACCAGGAAGAAGAACACCATGATCACGCCGTGCATGGTGAAGAGCTTGTTGTAGGTTTCCGGCGCCACCAGCGCACCTTGTGGTTCGATGAGGTGCAGGCGCATCAATACCGCGAAAAAACCGCCCACGAAGAACATCAAGGTGATCGAGCCGAGATAGAGCAGCGCGATGCGTTTGTGGTCGGTGGTTAGCAGCCAGGATTTCACGCCGTAGCTCGCGTTCAAATAATTGACGCGCGATTCGGCCGGAATTTCTTGCCCGGGGATTTCTGGAATGACTGTGGTGCTCATTTCCCGTTCGTCGTCCTTTCTTGCGTCCCGAGCGACTTGACGTAAGCGATCAGTTGCAGCACCTGCTCCTCGTTGATCTGGCCCTGGAAGGAGGGCATGATCGGCGCAAAATTGGGCAGGATGATGGAATTAGGATTTACGATGGCCTGGCGAATCAGAGTTTCGTCCACGAGTTTCGAATCGCCGTTGCGCAGTTTTTCCTGTTTGCCGTAGAGGCCGACGAGCGAAGGGCCGCGGCCAGTGTTGTCCGCCACGTGACAGGTAACGCAGCCGAGCTGGTTGAAGAGGCGTTCGCCGGTTTGCGCCATGGATTCATTGCGCGCGCCGCCGGAAAGCCACGCGGCGTAGTCGCTGGGGGACATGACGTAGACCCAGCCGATCATTTCAGCATGGTCCGCGCCGCAATATTGCGCGCAGAAAATATGGTAGGTGCCAATTTTGGTGGCCTGGAACCACAAAGAAGTGTAGCGGCCGGGGACGGCGTCTTTTTTCACGCGAAACGCTGGAATGTAGAAATCATGGATGACGTCGTCGGACGTCATGGTGATTTTGATCGGCGCGTTCACCGGGACGTGCAGCTCGTTGATTTCGCGCACGCCTTCGGGATGCTGGATGTGCCACATCCATTGCTTGCCGACGACGAAGATTTCGGTGGAGGCTTCGGGCGGACGCGAATTTTCGAAATAGAGGCTGGAGGCCCAGACGAAAATCACCACGGTGATGAGCGTGGGCACGATCGTCCAGGTCAATTCCAGCGCCAGGTGCGTTTTGGTGTCCGCGGGGCGTTCATCGGGCGAACGGCGGCGGAATTTCACCATGAAGTAAAAAATCGTGGAGAAGATCGCGATCGTGAAGAACAGGGTAATGACCGTCAAGAAATAGTAGAGATGGTCCACGCTATCCGCGATGGACGAGGCGGAGGTGGGGTGAATAGGAATCAAGGCCACGGCAGCGGCCAAGTTGGTAAAACCCGTTTGCATGAGACCCGTGATCATCAGTTTCTCAGTGAACCTCTGGTGCTTCTGTAAGCGCGTGACTGACGATTGAACGCCAGCGTCGCGCCCAGCTACTGCTTCAAGCTTTTCTTTGCGGCAGCGCGTAATGCTCGCCGCGGAACAGAATCAATATCCCGATGCCCAGAATTAATACCGTGAGCGCGCCGCCGGCCTGGATCACATGCGAAATCAGCAGGCCATATTTTCCCGTCGCGGGATCGTAGTGATAACAGAAAAGCAGAACCTGATCGACGGGCGTGCCGATCTTTCCTTCGGATGCTTCCACCAGTCCCAGCCGCAGTTCGCGCGAAGGGTACTGAATGCCGTAGAAGTAGCGCGAAATTTTTCCTTCGGACGTGAGCACCATGATGCCGCTGGCGTGCGCGAACTGCTTGGTATCGGGGTCGTAGGCATAACGGAAGCCCACCGCGTCTGCCAGCCGCTTGATTTGCGGCTCGTCGCCGGTGAGGAAATGCCAGCCCTGCGCGGCGCCCGCCCGGCCGTACATGCCCACGTACATTTCCTGCTTAGTTTTGGCCAGGACGTGCGATTCCGTCGGGTCAATGCTGATGGTGAGGACGTCGAACTGTTTTCCGATGTCCGTCGTGCGCAATTCCTTCAGGCCGGATTCGACGCCATTCAAAACCTGGGTGCAGAGGTTCGGGCAGTTGTAATAGACCAGCGTGAGAATCACGGGCTTCTTGCCGAAAAATTGCGCGAGTTGGACGGGCGCGCCGTTCTCGTCGCGGAACGTCAAGTTCAGCGGAATCGATTCGTTCAGTTTCTGATCAATGCCCACTTGTTTCAGGAGTTCGGGGCGCACACCGGCGCTTTGCATCGGGTCTGACGCCAATTGCGCGCCGACGCTGGGGGATAGCGACAAAAGTGCGGCTGCTGCTATCGCCAGCGACGGAAGCAACGCGTGACGCAAGCCGAATTTGCCGCACGCAAACACTCTAGTGCCTCACCTCTTGGCTCATTTCCAGATCTTTATCGCGCTCCAGCACGAATCCGCATGGGCCTGTCTGGTCCTGCTCGGAAACATCGGGCGTGAAGCGCGGCGGGTTGCTGACGCCCGCGGGAATATCCGCTGCGGAGCGCGCGGGCAAGCCCTGCTGCAGCGTCAATTCCATGGCGCGATCCACGGGGATGCGCACGACGCCATTGTGTTCGTCCGCCCAGCCGTAACTGGTCAATAGTTTGTCTTGCTGCTCGCAATAGGCGTGCAGCTCGGCGCGCGGTTCCACCTGCAAGCGCGGCGCTGGCGGTAGCACGCGGGCGTTTTCAAACGGGGACGCGGGTTTGCCGAGGCTTTGCACCTTGCCGTAGAACTCAAACAGCCAAGCCATGCAGAAGAACACGACGACCAGCACGGCGATCAGATACGCGCCTGAATGCAGCAATCCGCGCGGGTTGGCATCGCTGCGTTCGTAGCCTTCGTGCGAGCCGTTCGGCCCAGGCTTAGTCTCCATGCTCATGCTGGAGCTCTCCTTCAAATCTCGGGTCGTGCTTCGGCAGCAGCGGCATTTTTCCGAGCTGCCAGAAATAGGTAGCGATCCAGATCAAGCCGATTACTACGAACCACAAAACGTCCCAGACCAGCGAGCCCAGCTTCGGGCCATCTTGTTCGTACGCCGGGACCATCAGCCAGTACACGTCCACCATGCTGAGGGCGATCATCATGGCGGCGACTGCGGAGAGCCGATGCACGCGGCGCTTCACGTTGCGTTGCAGCAGCAAGAGGAAAGGCAGCGCGAAATGCAGGACGATCAGCACGACTGCGAGCTTGCCCCAGCCGCCGAAGGCGCGACTCATGTACCAGGGAATTTCGTCTTTGATATTTCCCGCCCAGATGATCAGGAACTGCGAGAACGAAAGGTAAGCCCAGAGCATGGTGAAGGCTAGCATCAGGTTGCCGAGGTCGTTCATTTGGCCGGGCGTTACTCTTTCGCGGACTTCCTTGCCGCGCTCGTCGTCGGTGAGGCGGCGCAGGATGAAAATCACGAAGGACATGGCGGTGAGCGCGGCCACGATCATGAAAATCATGCCGTAGATGGTAGAGAACCATAGCGGCTCGAGCGACATCACCCAATCAATCATCGCAAACGAAACGCACATGCCCCACAGGATTAGGCCGGGGCCGCTGATGCCTTCCAGGTATTTCGCATAGCGCGGGTCGCCAGTATCGTCCTGCTCGCGTGACCATTTATTCAGGAAATGCGCCAGAGCCATCAGCGCCGCAAAATAGATGATGGCGCGGATGATGAAAAAATTCGTGCTCAAGTAGGCGAGCTTGAAGTGGTAATTCGTGTTATGAGTCAACTCCTCGGAAGGATTCATCCAGGCAGAGTAGATGGACTTCATTCCCAGCAAAATCGGGATAAAGAGAAGCGCCATGACGCCAAACGTGCGTGAGCCGGCTTCGAGCAGGCGGCGGATCGGGTAGCCCCACCAGCCGCCGGTGAGGTGGTGCATCATCAAGATGGCCATGCAGCCGAGCGGAATCATCAGCCAGTAAATGTAGGCAAGCAGATACGCGTGCAAGATTTGGCTGCCGAAGCTCATTGCGGTTGCCCCGCATTCTGCTGAATCAATTTTGACCGATCCGATGGCGGCACGTCTTGCTCGCGCGCGTTTTCGCTGAGTTGCAGCACGCGAATGTACGCAGCGATGCGCCAGCGATCTTCCGGCTCGATGCGCGATGCATAGCTGTACATGGAACCGTAGCCACTGGTCATGACGTCGAAGAAATGCCCGACGGGAGCCTGGCGCAGCCGATCAATGTGAAATGAAGGCGGCGGCGGGAATCCGCGCTGCACGACGATGCCCTGGCCGCTGCCGGCGTAATCGTGGCAGGGCGTGCAATAGATGTTGTAGCGCTGGCGGCCGCGCTCGAGGTCTTCGCGTGTGATGGGGAAGGGGAACCGGTTCGACAGCACGCCATTTTCTTTTCCGGTGTAGAGCAGTTCGTCGAGGCGCAATTGACCGCGGGCTACGGTGCCGGGGACGACGGGGCGCTCGCTGCGGCCGTCGTCGAAGAAAGTGGTGGGCTGGTACGGCAAGTATTTGGGTTGTTCGTGCATGTCCATGCGGCAGCCGGCGAAGAGCAAGGCGAACGCGGCGAGGCCCAGCACGCGCGTGATGCGCGTGGCACGCGCTGTGGCGTGTTCGGCCGTGCGGCCTGCTCTGCCGGCTTGGAAATTAGACTTCAATTTCAAAAACTCCGTGTGGATTCAAGCCTTCCAGGAATTTCTTCGTTCTCGACAAATCAAAAAGCTTGTCGCGCACTTTCACCACCAGGAAAAAGCGGTCGTTCGAGGCCAGCGCGAAGCGCGCGACGTTGAATACCGGGTGGTACGGCGTCGGCAGGCCGTTCATCGCCAGCATTCCGAACACGGCGCACAACGCGGCGCCGAGCACCGTCAGCTCAAAAGTAATCGGAATGAACGCAGGCCAGCTGTTGTACGGCTTGCCACCCACGTCCATCGGGTAACTGATCACGTTGGCGTAATACTGCATCGCAAAACCGGTGAGGCCGCCGAGCAGGCCGCCGATGAACACAATCACCGGCAGAATCGTGCCGTGAAAGCCGACAGCTTCGGCCAGGCCTTCGATGGGCAGCGGCGAGAACGCGTCAATCTTCTTGTAGCCGGCGTCGTGGGTGCGCTGCGCCGCTTTGAGCAGCTCTTCGGGCGTCTCGAACTCGGCCAGCAATCCGTAAAGTGGTTTGCGCTTCATAAAGCTATCCCTGAATATCCGGATTCGGGTTCAGCACGCGCGCGAGATACGTGGTACGCGGGCGCGTATTCAAATCATCCAGCAAGCCGTAATTGCGCGATTGTGCTTTCCATTTCGCCACGCGGCTGTTGGGGTCGTTGATATTGCCGAAGATGATGGCCTCTGCGGGGCATGCGCCCTGGCAGGCGGTGACGATTTCGCCGTCGCGCACTTCGCGGTTTTGTTCTTCGGAATTTATTTTGGCGGCGTTGATGCGCTGCACGCAGTAGGTGCATTTTTCCATTACGCCGCGGCTGCGCACAGTCACGTTCGGGTTGCGCATGCCGTAGAGGCTGGGCGTGGTGTAATCCGAAAACAGCAGGAAATTGAAGCGCCGTACTTTGTAGGGGCAGTTGTTCGAGCAGTAGCGCGTGCCGACGCAGCGGTTGTACACCATTTCGTTCAGGCCTTCGGGGCTGTGGACGGTGGCGCCAACAGGGCAGACGACTTCGCAGGGCGCGTTTTCGCAGTGCATGCAGAGCACCGGCTCGTAATACGTTTCGGGATTGTCTATGCCGCCGCGGAAGTAAGTGTCCACGCGGATCCAGTGCATCGCGCGGCCTTTCATTACCTGTTCCTTGCCGACTACCGGAATATTATTTTCGGCTTGGCAGGCTACGACGCACGCGTTGCAGCCGACGCATTTGTTCAGATCAATGGCGAGGCCCCAGGCGTAGCCTTCGGATTTGAAGCCGGGATACAGAGTCAGGCCCTTCGTCGCTTCTTCGTGCTCGTCTTTCGCGAAATTTGGGTTCTTCTGGAATTCTTCGAGCGTGGCGATGCGGATCAGGTCGCGGCGCGCGGCTTCGACGCCTTCTTGATTGACCTGATGGCCGTCCTGATCAATGACGTATTGGTGCTGGGTCACGGCGAAATAATATTTTTGGCCGGTTTTTTCGATTTTCAGTCCGGCGGCGATATAGGGAGCGTTGGAAGTGCGAATGAAATTGGCGTTGAAGCCCGGCCCGGTGCCCACGCTGCCGGCGCGGCGGCGTCCGTATCCCAAATGTAGCGTGACGACGTTGTCCGCATGGCCGGGCACGATTACAAGGCCCGCTTTGGTTTCGTGTCCGGCGAGCTGCAGCTTTACGTAATCGCCGTCGGCAAAGCCAAGGTGCTGCGCGGTGGCGGGACTGAGCATCGCGGCGTTGTCCCACGTCAATTTCGTGTTGGGCTTGGGCAATTCCTGCAGCCAGCCGTTGTTGGCGAAGCGGCCGTCGAAGATTGTGGGATCGGGGCGGAAGGCGATTTGCAATTGTTCGCCGGGAGTATTTTGCACTTGCTGGGCGATATCGCTGCGCACCGCTACGGAAATTACGGGCAGCGCGGTTCCGGCCATCACGCCGTCGTGCAGCGAGCGCTCCCAGAAGGTCGCGAAGGCTTTGTCTTTTTCTGGGCGCGCGCTCTTCCAATAATCCTGCACGATATCGTGGCCAGATTTTCCTGCGTCTACGCCGAGCACGCCGATGATTTCGTATGCGGAATGGTTGTCATAGAGCGGCTGAATAAGCGGTTGAATCACGCCTACCGTGCCGTCGAACGCACGTGCATCGCCCCAGGATTCCAGGAAATGCGCGGCGGGGACGTGCCAGTGGCACAGTTCGGCGGTTTCGTCGTAATACAGGCCGGAGTGCACGCGGGTTTTAACTTTCAGCAGTGCAGGGCCGAAATCGAAATCCACCGGCGCGTCATACACGGGATTGTTACCGCCGAGCATGAAGAGCAGGTCCACTTTGCCGGCGTTGATGTCGTTCACCAGGTCGCGCAGCGATTCGATTTGGTTTACGGAGTTCGCTTCGAGCGGGTCGGTGTAGTACACGGTCTTGCCGAAGTTGCCGAGGGCCGCATTTATAGCGTGAGCGAGCGCGTGCACCGCTGGCGGCTGCTCTTCGCCCACGATCACCAACGATGTACCGCGATGTGCCGCCAAATCTTTCGCAACCGCGCGCGTCCATTCGGCTGGAACTTTGCTGCCCGCCGCCGTGCTGCTATTGGCGCCGCCAACGCCTGAAGCGGCTGCCAGCTCGCGCGTGAACGCTTCGATATCGCCTGCGCGCAGAGCCTTGCGATGGTCGGCTACGGCGCCGGTGCTGCTCGGCATGCTCTCGACTACGTAAAGGCGATTCAGGTTCTGGTTCTTGCCATCAATCACCCGGCGCGAAGAAAATTCACGGGCGTAGCGAACGTGGCCGGGGCCGGAAGAAACGAAATCGGCATCGAGCGAGACGATCACGTCGGCCTGGTCCATGCGATAGACAGTGTTTACTGGCTTACCGAACGCGAGCTTGGCGCCTTCGCGCGTGTTATCGCGGCCGCACTGTTCGTACTGATGCCATTTCGCGGCCGGCAACTTTTTCAGGATTGCGTTGATCTGCGCAGCCAGAGTTGGTGATGTAACTGTATCCGTCAGAATTCGCAGACCGCTGCCATCGGCGGACATCGCGGCCTTCTCGTTGCCCATCGCCGTAAGGAACGCGGCCCAAGTGCTGATGCGGCCTTGGAACACAACTGTCTGCGAGCGGTCCGGATCGTACATGCCCAGTGTAGCGGCTTGCGCGAAAACGTCCGTGCCGCCCAGGCTGCCGGGATGCTCGGGATTGCCTTCGATTTTGGTGGGCCGGCCCATGTGGCTTTCGACGAGCAGACCGGCTGCGACTCCGGCGAGCGGCATGGACGTGGCGTAGAAGAGCGGCTTGCCGGCGACGATTTCCTCGGGCGCTTTCACGTAGGGAACAATTTTTTGTGTGGGCAGTTTGGTGCAGGCGCTCAGCCCGGCGAGAGCGGCGGATGCAGCGGCCAGCTTTAGCACGTCGCGGCGATTCAGACCCTGCTGATCTTTTTCGGGATCGTGCGGGAATTCATTTTCCAGAAATTCTCGATATTCTTTGGTTTCGCACAATTCCTCGAGGCTCTGCCAGAAGCGTTTGCCATTTTCCTGAGCGAGCTTCGCGCGCAGCGCTGCCAGGTCCATCGCCTGCGGAACTTTCGGGTTGAGGTCGGAGCTCATCGTTTTCTTTTTTTCGCCCTCAGCGGTGACACGTCGAGCAATTTGTCAGGCTATGAATTTTGTACTCTTTCACCAGTTTCGCGCCGAGTTCCAGCTGATTCGACGGCGTCACGTAGCCCGGATCGAAAACTTTGGATTTTTCGCGCACGTATTTTTCCGGCGCGCGATGGCAATCCAGGCACCACTCCATGTAGAGCGTGTTGGCCTTCCAAGTGAGCGGCATTTCGGCCACTTGGCCGTGGCAAGTGGTGCAGCCAATTCCTTTGCTGACGTGAATGCTGTGATCGAAATAGACGAAATCTGGCAGCGCGTTCACGCGCGTCCACGCGATGGATTTGTTGTCACGATAGCTGGCGCGCACTGGCTCGAGCATGGGCGCGTTCGTCCAGATCTGCGAATGGCACGTCATGCAGGTCTGCGTCGGCGGAATACCCGCGAACGAAGACTTCTCGACCGACGTGTGGCAGTAGCGGCAATCAATGCCTAGTTCGCCGGCATGATGCTTGTGGCTGAAGGGCACAGGTTGCTCGCGTGCTTCATTCACGCGGGTATAGATGGGTGAAAGTTCGATCGCATACAGCACGCCACCCAGCAACGCCGCGATGAAGACGGCGCCGTAGATGCTCACCCGCGAGATGGTGTTCGTGCTGTGATGAAAGATTTGCATCGGTTCCCGTGACTGCCTTTATTTCTTGGGATTCTCCTCGTCCGTTTCTTCCACCAGCGTGCGCATTTCGTAAATTGAAATCACCGGCAGGAAGCGGATAAACAGGAACAGCAAAGTCAAAAATAGTCCGATGGTGCCGACGTATGTGGCCCAGTCCCATCGGGTGGGGTAGTACATGCCCCAGGAAGACGGCAGAAAATCGCGGTGCAGGCTGATGACGACGATGACGAAGCGCTCCAGCCACATCCCCACGTTCACGATCAGCGAAATCACGAAAAGTATCGCCACGTTGTTGCGCACGCTGCGCAGCCACATGATTTGCGGGATCACGATGTTGCAGGCGATCAGCATCCAGTAGAAGAAAGCGTAAGGGCCGGTCATGCGGTTGATGATCGCGAAGCGGTCGAAGGGATTCCCGCTGTAGAACGCCATGAAAGTTTCCATCATGTAGCCGTAGGCGACGATCAGGCCCGTGGCGAGCATCACTTTGGCCATATTGCCCAGGTGGCGCATGGTGATGAAATCTTCCAGGTTGTAGAACTTGCGTATGGGAATCGCCAGGGTCATCACCATCGCGAAGCCGGAATAAATCGCGCCCGCGACGAAATAGGGCGGGAAAATCGTAGTGTGCCAGCCGGCGACTTGCGCGACGGAGAAATCGAAGCTGACTACTGTGTGTACGGAAACGACCAGGGGCGTCGCCAGTCCAGCCAGCAAGATAGATGCAGTCTCGTAGCGCGACCAATGCACAGCGGACCCGCGCCAGCCCATCGCCAGCATGCCGTAAATAATCTTAGCGGGGCGGTTTCTGGCGCGGTCGCGCAATGTGGCGAGGTCCGGAACCAAACCCACGAACCAGAAGAGCAATGACACAGTGGCGTACGTCGAGACGGCGAAAACGTCCCATACCAGCGGGCTGCGAAATTGCGGCCACAGCCACATCGGATTGGGAAGCGGCATCAGCCAATAGAAGAGCCACGGGCGGCCCATGTGCAGCAACGGGAACATACCCGCGCAAGCGACCGCAAACAGCGTCATGGCTTCCGCGAACCGGTTGATGGAAGTGCGCCACTGCTGCCGCAACAACAGCAAAATCGCGGAGATCAGCGTGCCAGCATGGCCAATGCCGATCCACCACACGAAATTGACGATGGCGAAGCCCCAGCCGATGGGTATGTTGATGCCCCAAATGCCGACGCCCTTGACGAGCAGGTAACCAACGGTGAAATTGAGCAGCATCAACAGCGAGAAGGCAATCGCGAAACCGAAAATCCAGCCCTTGGACGTGCCGCGTCCGAGCACGATGGAGCTGATCTTGTCGGTTACCGTGCCCAGCGTATAGCCCGGCTCAATAATCGGATGAGCCGAGGTAGATTCGATGGGACTGTGAGAGCCTTCCGGTTCCACGCGGTCGCCTCAGAACAGAGTTATAGATGCTCGCGAGCTTGAAGAAGGGGCATCAGAATCACGAAATCGCCGGTTGCTCGACCCCAGGACGCCGGCGATTTACGGTTGACAGCCGCTATCAGATGCAAAAAATCGGCACACACGCGGGGCGATCAGAAAACATGTCGCCCCTTGGAACGCACGTAAGACTCGATAGGATAAAACCGGAGACCCGTTGACGCAAGTTGAAAGAAAATTTTTTTCAGCGGAGTTTTAGTGTTGCGCGCGGCGGACTGTCGTGCGTGCGAATTTACAATTTGTTCCAAAGCAGCGTGAGATTGGGATCGATCACAATGCGCGTGGGGCGAATGCGCGATTCGAAATGAAAACGTGTTTCCGCGCCGGAAGTGACGACCACTCCCAGGCGTTCGGGTTTTCCGCCGATGTGTTGCAGCGCGTAGAGCGGCACGGGCGCGGTGAATGCGTCTTCGGTACCGGCTTGCTCCAGCTTGCCGGACACTGTGAATTCATTGCCGTGCGGCTTCACTTCGAATTTCACTGTGTAACGCGGCAAATCCGTGCTGCGCACCCACTGGTCGAAGAACCAATCCATGCGATGCGTGCCTTCCAGATCCATGGCGGGAGTCATGTGCTGCTCGACGGCGTGCTGGAATTCGGCCGTCGAGAGCGGTCGAAACTGATGCTCGGCCAGAATCGCGCGCAGCAATTCGCGGAAACGCGCGTCGGGATCTTTCGAGTTCGGTTCGCGCAGCATTTCGCGCAGCATGTGCATCACCCAAGTGCCTTTGCCGTAGATCAGCGTGTTGTAAGCATCCGGGACTTTCAGTGAGCCGAGGCGCGGGCCCAAAACCAGCGGGCCGACGGCTTCGATGGAATGCTCGCTGCCCGGAACTTTCGCGGTCAGCTCGTCGCGATAACGCTCCAGCCAATTTGTCAGGCGATGCTGACCAGGCCTCTTGCTGTCCGCATACCAAAGCGCCAGATAATTCGCCATCGCTTCTTCAATCCACACGTCGCGATAGCTGGCTGCGCCGGTGAGGTTGCCCCACCACTGGTGCGCCACTTCGTGGAAGGGCATCAAGTCGCGCGCTTCGCTTTGCGCCCATTCATTCAGCCCGGCGCGTTCCTGTGTTTCGGGAGGCAGGAACGCCAGCGTCGAGAGATATACCAGGCCCGGCCAGCCTTGGCCGAACGAACCGGGAATCTGGGCCACGCTCAGATGGTCGAAAGGAAACGCGCCATTCACATTTTCGAAAAAATGGATGGAGTCCTGCACGCTCGCGCCCAGTTGTTTTAGCGCCGTGGTGGGGCTGGGTGCCGGAGGCTCGTCTGCGGCTCCGGTCAAGTGGTCGTAATCCCTGAAACGATCGAGCAGCGAGGGCGGCAGCACGGCGTTAGGAGGCGACTGCTGTAACCGGGCCATGATCGCTTCTTCGAGTTCTTTGTTTGCGTAAACCTGAATTTTCGGTTGATTGCCGCTGCTGGCCATCTGGTATTGGCTCAGGTTGAAGCCCGCGGTGGGAAACGGCCTTTCCGAGCGCCAGCGTCCCGATTTCGTATCGCCGTCTTCGCGCGTTTCGGATTCCGTGCCGGTCGCCACCAGCATCAGTCGCTTCGGCCAGTGAAACGTGAGGTCGTACGGCGTGAAATGCTCGCCGCCGATGTGCGCGTACCATGCGCCGCGCTCGCCGACGAAATAGGCGCCGTTGCCTGCGTCGGTGATTACGCTGCCGTGATAGGCGACCTTTAAATGAAAATCCGCGCCAGCCTGTATTTCCCGCGGGCAGCACGACCATGATGAAATCGTTGCCGCGGCGGGCGGCGTCGCGGCGGCTGAGTTCTTCGTTTTGGAAAAACGGCAGAGATTGCCCGTCGTCCGCCTGAATTTCGTCCACCGTCAGATGCCGCGAGAGCTCCACGGGTACGACGCGTTCACCGGACATCTGCGCGCGCAGATGCAGCGTGGTCTTGCCCTGCAGCGAGAGATCGTCGGCGATGGTTGAGTCCACGCGATAATCCAGCGGCAGAAACGGATGCATGTGCGCTTCCGGGGAATTTTCGGCGCGGAAGGAAGCCCACAGATCGTAGGAACGGACGCCTTCGACGTAGCGCGGCTGCCCGATGGCCACCTGCTCTTCGCGGCGGCTATCCACGGACACTTCCACCGCTCCCGCGGTATCGGTCTGCATCAAAATGTAAAAATAGGGAACCGGCTCGGCGGCCAGCCAATCCACCATGGTGCGCAGCGAATGCGTGGGCGCGAGTCCTGCTGCGAGCGGGATCCAGTGCGTGGTGAAATTCGCGTGGCTTGTGGGTTCAACGCCGTCTGCCGCAAGTTGGCGCTGCAGTTCTGCGCCGGTGTCGTCAGTGAAACGGATATACGCCTCTGAAAACGATTGATCGAGGATGGGCACGCCGATGAATTGCGCGAGGGAGCGGCGCTCGCCGCGTTCGTGCGGCGTGGCGATCACGTGGCCGCGGCCGGAGAAAACCGCGCCCGTGATATGTCCGCCGAGAGGCTCGAGAAACGAAAGCTCGCCTTCGCTGAAGGTGAAGCTGACTACGTCGCGGCGGAATGTCAGGTCTTTTACGCTGTAAACGCGGGCGGCGTCGGGCCGCAGCGCGTTGAGAGCTTCGTAGAGAGCGCGCGGGTCGGTGGGAATATTTGTAGTCGCGGCGGCCTGCTGAGTGGAAGCCGTTTGCGGCGCGGCATTTTGCGATGGAGTTTGCGCAGCACTTTGCGTTGCATGGGCGCGGTGTGCGATGGCAAGAAAATCAGCGCCGAGCAGCAGCAGAACGACCAGGGAGACTCGCATGGATCTGCGCACGTAATTCACTCTACAAGTATGATTGCTGTGAGTATAAGCCGGGTTATCCCGCTGCTTTCCGTTATTTTGGGGTTTGTGCACTGTGTGTGCAATGTTTGACGTGCGCCGAGACAAATTGCCGTGGATTTGGAGCAGCTGGCCTGTTCGGTGGGACAGGTTGTGTTACTTAGGGCATCAGGCGGGAACGAGCGCGCCCGCGCCCTTAGCTGCGCTTGCTAAAATTTAGTGTGCGTCGCGCAGCGCCTATCGCATCACTTCTCTTGCTGGTCGTGTATTCGGCGGCCGCAGATACCATTGTGCTCAAGAATGGTCGGCGGATTGTGGCTTCCAACGTCACCGAAGATGGCGACCACGTCCGTTACGAAACCCCCGCCGGCACGATGTCCATCCCGAAATCCATCGTCTCGCGCATCGACCGCGATGGGTTCGGCTACGCTACGAGTTCTGCGGCGGCCAGCGAGCCGCCCGTCAGCGCGCCGCACGTTGATCCGGTGCGCGGATACGACGACATCGCGCGCCTGGTGATTCATGACAACGCGATTGATTTCGCTTACATCTCGCAGCTGGAAACCGATGCGCGTTCGCACGCGCCGCTGGCGATTGAAAAAGTAGCTGCCGGGCATTACGCCGCCGCGCAATTTCTAGAAAGCAAAGGCGATAACGCCACCGCAATTGACCATTACCGCGCGGCTTTGAGCTTTGCGCCGGATAATCTGGCGCTGTTGCTGAATCTGGCGGTGTTGTATCTGCACCAGAGCCAATTCACCACGGCCCTCGAGCCATTGGAACGTGCGCGCCGCATTGCGCCGGAGTCGGCGGACGTCGCAAAGCTCACCGGTTGGGCCAACTACGGCGCGAACAAAATGGATTTGGCGGTGGAGGAATGGCATCGCGCGGAAAAATTGCATCCGGATGCGGACGTGGAACACGCGCTGGAAAAAGCCGAGCGCGATAAGGCCGAGGAAGAAAGCTACCGCGAAGGCGAGACCGCGCACTTTGATCTGAAATACAACGGCAGCGCGACGCCGGACCTGGCGCGCGGGATTATGCGCGTGCTGGAAGATGATTTTCGCGATCTGGAATCGCAGCTGGATTTCACGCCGCCGGATTCCATCGGCGTGATCCTTTATACCGGACAATCTTTCGCGGATATCACGCGCGCGCCGAGTTGGGTGGGTGCTTTGAATGATGGACGCATGCGCATTCCGGTGCAGGGGTTGACGGCTGTGACGCCAGAGCTGGCACGCGTGTTAAAACATGAGTTAACCCACAGTTTCATCGGGCAGAAGACGCACAATCGCGCGCCGACGTGGTTGCAGGAAGGCGTGGCGCAATATATGGAAGGCCGGCGTAGCACTGGCACCGCGGGCCCTTTGCTGAACGCTTCCGCGCAAGGTGAACTGCCGGCGCTCGCGAGTCTGGAAGGATCGTGGATGGGGCTCGGTGGGGGCGACGCGTCGTTCGCTTATGCGTGGTCGCTCGCTGTCGTCGAGTCCATCGTTCAGACCGGTGGCATGGGCGACATCACGCGGCTGCTCGACAGCATTTCGAGCGCGCCAGACACCGAATCGGCGCTGCGTGCCACTTTGCACGAAGATTACGGGGATTTGCAGCAGCAGGCGCTGACGTACTTGCACCAGCAGGATGTGCGGTAATTATCGTGGGTTGTGCGGCGGCGGTTAGTCTTGCAGCCACGGTCTTTAGACCGCCATCGTTCCGCGCCGCGGCGGACGCCGCTACAACCGCAACTTCGCGATTTTCACAGTGCTACCAGCAAGCCGGCGATCAGCGCCGCGCGTTCGGGCAGCTTGCTGATCACTATGTGCTCGCGCGGGCTATGCGCTCCATCGCCCACCGCGCCGAGGCCATCCAGAGTCGGCACCCCCAGCGCCGCCGTGAAACTTCCATCCGATCCGCCTCCGGTGGAGGCCTCGCCTAGCGGCAGACCCATCTCCTGCATCAGCGATTGCGCCACGCCAAAAAGTTTGCGCACTGCTGCGGTGCGTTCGAGTGGCGGACGATCTGCGCCTCCGCTCACTTCTACGCGGGCACCTTTCAGGATTGGGCGCAACGAATGCAGGCGGCGATTGATCCGCGGCACATCGGCAGCGCGCGCGTAGCGAATGTCCACCAATGCGCGCGCGTGTTCTGGCACCACATTCGTGATCGTGCCGCCACTCACCACGGTCGTCTGCACCGTGATCCCGCGGCGCGGGTCGTTCATCTCCATCAGGCGCGGGATTTGCAGGGCGAGCTCGTGCACCGCGTTCACGCCCTTCTCCGGATCGATCCCCGCGTGCGCCGAACGTCCGGTCACAACTATTTCCGCGCCGCCCACGCCCTTGCGCTGCGTCTTCAGGCGGCCTTCGCGCCCGTAGGAAGGCTCCAGCACCAGCACGGCATCGCTGCGCCGAGCCTCCTGCTCGATCGCGCGCCGCGAACTCTCGCTGCCGATTTCTTCATCGGAAGTCCACAGGAACACGAACTGCTTCTTCGGCTGAATTTTCAGCGCGCGCAATGCTTCCACCGCGTGAAGCGCGAGTACGATGCCGCCCTTCATGTCGAAAGTTCCCGGCCCCCACGCGCGCCCTTGCGCGACGCGGAACGGCATCTTCGCGAGCGTGCCAAGCGGATAGACTGTGTCCGTATGGCCGAGCACCATGATTTGTCCGCCGGCGCGCCCCGCCCCATCCCAAATTTCCGCGCGCAAGTGATTGCCACGCTCACGCTGCTGCAGAATTCGCACCCTTGCCCCGTGCCGCTGCCATTCGTGCGCCACCATCGCCGCGCACGCATCGACCGCGCGCTTCACATGGCTGGGCGATTCGCAGCGCACAAACTCCCCCAGCAATTCCAACATCTCGCCCTGCCGCCCGCGCAATTCCCGCAGGATTTCCTTCATCGGTACATGCCCTGAATTCTTCACAGAAGCCATTCGTGTCTCACCCGCCGCCATGCTAGCAGAGATGTCGCGTTGCGGCACACCGCGAGGCTGACAGCAAAGCACTTTCGCGTTATGCTTCGGCAATGCGACTGGAAATTCCTACGATCGGGCTGCTGGCACTGGCGTTGCTCGCTCCCCGCGCCGTTCATGCGCAGCAGGCGAGCGCCGCGAAGAATGTCGCGCCGTCGGCTGAGCAAAATGCTGCGGGTTCGCAGCCGCCAGCTCAGGCGAAAGACACGCTTTTGCTGATGGCTGGCGCGAACCAGGCTCAGGTATCAATCTCGCTTGCGGAATTTCGCGCCTTGGCGCACGTGAACATTACCGTGCACAACGCGCATGCGAATGCGGATGAAGCGTACTCGGGTGTGCCGCTTGCCGTGCTGCTCGCCAAACTCGATGCGCCGCTCGGTGAGCATTTGCGCGGCAAGGCGCTTGCGAGTTACATCGTCGCTTCAGGCTCGGATGGCTACTCGGTGGTTCTGTCTATCGCGGAGGCTGATCCCAGTTTTCACGGCGGCGAAATATTAGTGGCCGACACGCGCGACGGCCAGCCGCTCGGTAAATCCGGGCCGTTCCAGTTGATCGTCTCCGAAGACAAGCGCCCCGCCCGCTGGGTTCACAACCTCGTTTCGATCTCTTTGCACACCGCCAACTGACTCCTCGGCGGCGCAGGATTCCCACGCGGGATTTATCTCTTGTCAGGAAGCCGAGAAACCGCCTTGCGCGGCAGGCTCGACCTTGGCGGGCAACAGCCGCATCGCAGATTCGTCAATCACTCCTATCGCTCCGCCAGTGACAAAAATGCTTAAGGGCATGTGCTGCCTCAACCAATGCCAAACCAGGTCCATGAGGCAGACCAAAAGCATCGTGATCAGCGTGAGGCGAAAGATTCGCATCGCGAAGATTCTCCTGATGCGAAGCAAATTGTGGCCGGATGGGCACGCAAACGAACCCCACATTTCAACGTCTTTGCGAGCGAGTTGTCTCCCGCAGTAAGGGCAATTCAGGGGCGCATCGTACTCCGGCATTCGTGACACAAGAACTGCAAGAATTGACGATAAATCCGCGCTTAGCGCAATCTGCTAACTCAGCCAATACCCCGCATCCCCGCATCCACAGCGATTCCCACCCGCCTGTGTTTCGTATAGAATTGTTCGATTGTGCGCTTGGGAAAATAGTGTGCGGCTGATAGCCGCCCAGCGCGACAGCAGGTCCGGCCCGACAAGTGACTGATAGGCAACGAATAGGCGCTTAGCACCCAATCAATACGCAATCAATGCGAAGGCAGAGGCTAACACACGATGCTCCTCGATAGCATAGCGATCCAGAAGATCCTGCCGCACCGCTACCCGTTCCTTCTGGTGGACGCGATTGAAGAAATGGAACCGAAGAAGCGGATTGTAGGAATCAAGAACGTCACCATCAACGAATATTTCTTTCAGGGGCATTTTCCCGGCAAGCCGGTGATGCCGGGTGTGCTGATCATCGAATCCATCGCGCAAATCGGGGGACTGCTGCTGCTGCTGGACGTGAAAGATCGCGACAGCAAGCTGCTGTACATGGCGGGAGTTGACGCCGCGCGCTTCCGCCGGCCCGTGGTGCCGGGCGACCAACTGCGCGTCGAAGTGAACGTCCTCACTTTTCGCGGACCTTTTTGCAAAGTCGCGGGCTTCGCGCGCGTGAACGGAGAACTGGCCGTCGAGGCCACGGTGATGTGCGCGATGGTAGACCTGAACGCCGACGGCAAGCCGGAACGCTCGACCAATTCTGTCGCGTCACCCGTGGTGAAGAAGTAGATGAGTGAGATTGATTCCCGCGCGATTGTTGCGTCCAACGCGAAAATCGGCAAGGACGTAGATAATCGGCGCCTTCGCCGTCGTGGGCGATTCAGTCGAATTGGGCGATGGCTGCATACTCGATGATCACGCCATCGTGCGCGGACCGGCGCGATTGGGCCGCGCGAATCACATCTATTCCTTCGCGGTGGTGGGCGGCGATCCGCAGGACCTCACCTACAAGGGCGAGCGCGTTTCCATCGAAGTGGGCGACCATAACGAATTCCGCGAATTTTCCACGGTCAATCGCGGCACGGTGAAGGGCGGCGGCGTCACTCGCTTGGGCAGCAACAATCTGATCATGTCCTACGCGCATGTGGGGCACGACAGCCAGCTCGGGGACTTCAATATTCTGGTGAATGGTGCCACGCTGGCCGGGCACGTCACCATCGAAGACCACGCGCAGGTGGGCGCGTTCTGCCCCGTGCATCAGTTCTGCCGCATCGGAACGCATTCGTACATCGCCGCGCACACTGTAATCACGCAAGACGTGCCGCCGTTTTCGAAAATTGTGGCGCCGCGCGGGACGCGTTGCTTTGGCGTGAATCGTGTGGGCCTCGAGCGGCAGGGATTTTCGTCCGAGCGTATTGCGGCAATCGAAAAAGCGTATCGCTTGCTGCTGCGCTCCAAGTTGAATACTTCGCAGGCGCTGGAAAAGATGCGTGGAACCCTGGCGGACTCGCAGGACGTCTTAACTTTAGTGCAGTTCATCGAATCGGCGTCCTCCGACCGAGGTCTGACGAAATAGCATGACGCTGCCGGCGACGGACAATAATGCGGTGGGCGCGGGCGCTGCGCATTGGGGATTGATCGCCGGGAATGGCGATTTCCCGTTTCTGGTGCTGGAAGGCGCGCGCAGCCGTGGCATCGAAATGGCGGTGATCGCGATCAAGGAAGAAGCTTCGCCGGGCCTGGCGCGCGTGGCGAAGCGGCTGCACTGGGTGAGCCTCGGCGAATTGAGCCGCACCATCGAGTTGCTGCACGAAGAAGGTGTTAAGCGCGCGGTGATGGCCGGGCAAGTGAAGCACAACAAGATTTTCAGTTCGATTCGCCCGGACTGGCGGCTGGCCAAATTATTGTTTTCGCTCCCGTCGAAGAACACGGATTCGCTGATTGGCGCGGTGGCGCGCGTGCTGGAAGATGAAGGCATCGAGCTGGTGAATTCCACGGAATTTCTGGGGCCGCTGCTGCCCGCGCCGGGAGTGCTCACTCGTCGCGCGCCGGATGAATCCGAAGCGGCGGATATAGCGTACGGACGCGGCGTCGCGACGCAGATTGCAGCCCTGGATTTGGGACAGATGGTGGTGGTGCGCGATCGCGCGTGCGTCGCGATCGAAGCGATGGAAGGCACCGACGAAACCATTGAGCGCGCCGCGCGCATCGCCGGCGGGCAGCGCCTGGTAGTCGTGAAAGTAAGCAAGCCGCGGCAGGATATGCGTTTTGATGTGCCGGTGGTGGGCTTGAAGACCGTTGAGATAATGAAAAGGTCAAACGCCACGGCGCTGGCGATTGATGCGGGGCGAACTTTGCTGTTCGATCGCGATGTGATGATTCGCGCGGCGGATGATTCCGGAATTGCGATTGAAGCGTTCGCGCCGGAGCGTATCGCTAGCGGCGGCGACCGCGGTGCGCAGAAATCGGCGGCCAAAAGGAAATCGTGACTGAGAAACCCATACGCGTTGCTGTGGTCGGCGTCGGAGATTTCGGGCGCAATCACGTGCGTGTGTGGTCGGAGATGGAAGGCGTGGAATTGGTCGGCGTCGTGGACACCAACGCCGAACGCGCCGCGCAAGTGGCCGCGGAATTCAAAACGCGAGTCATCCGCGATTTCGAATCGCTTAAAGTGGAAAAAATTGACGCCATCAGCCTCGCCGTCCCCACCAAGGAACATTCGCGCATCGGCTGCCGCTTGCTCGATTCCGGCATGGACGTGCTGGTGGAAAAGCCCATGGCTTCGTCCCTGGGCGAAGCAGACGGCTTGATCGCGTCGGCGCAGCGCAACAACCGTATTCTGCAGATCGGGCATCTGGAGCGATTTAACGCTGCGGTCGCGGCGGCACTGAAAATCGTCTCCAAGCCGATGTTCTTCGAAGTACACCGCCTGGGAGTTTTCACACCGCGCAGCCTGGATATTGACGTAGTGTATGACGTGATGATTCACGACCTCGACATCCTGCTGGCGCTGGTAGGTGCGCCCGTGGTGGACCTGAAAGCCGTGGGCATTCCGGTTATCACCGATAAGGTGGATATCGCGCAGGCGCGCATTGAATTCGCCACCGGCACAGTGGCGAACGTCACCGCCAGCCGCGTTTCCACCGAACGCGTGCGCAAGATGCGGTTTTTCCAGGCGCACGAATATTTTTCGCTGGATTTCACGCGCCAGGATTTGCTGCGTGTGCGCGTGGAGCCCGGTTCGCCCCAGCCACAAATCAACTTTGAAAAAGTTCCCACTTCGCCGGAAGAGCCTCTGCGCGCCGAACTGGGCGCGTTCTCGCGTTCGGTGCGCAATCGCCGCCCGCCCCGCGTGGATGGCGCCGCCGGACGCGCCGCGCTGGAGCTGGCCGACCGCGTGATGGCAGGCATCCAGGAACACGCGCGCCGCGTCCAATTGGATGCCGTCGTCTCCCAGGAAAATAGATGATTCCGCGAACTCTCGTTCCCACAGATGTGCGCCCATTCACCGACAACGGTGACAAGAAGCCGCCGCGCCGGCTGACGACGTACATGGACGATCGCACGGTGGTGCCTTCGGATTTGTCGGACGCGCCGCCGCTTACCGGGAAGACCACCATTCCGGAACATCTTCCGCTGGATGTGCTGATCGAGCGCAGCCTGGTGCCGCGCGGCATCGGCGTGAAGCCATTCGAGCAATTTTTGCCGCCCTCGGAATTTGCGCCGCTGGCGATTTTGGACCGGCGCGTAGTCGTTCCCGCGTACGTCGAGCCGCCCGAACAGAAAGAGATTGATAAATTCGACCAGCCGCCGCAGATGACGGCGGAGCTGCGCGAAATCGTCGAGCCCGATATTTTCAATACCGGCGAAGCGAACCTTCTGGTTCAGCCGGATGATCGCAGGGATGCCAAGTGGGACGCCATCACGCGCGTGATTTCCGTCGCGGCGCACATTGCGTTTATTATTTTTCTGATTTTTCTGCCGAAGATATTCCCCACGCATGTGCCCACGCGCGACGAAATCGAACTGGCGAGCAAAGAACTTGGCGTGGTTTATTTGCCGCCGGATGAGGGTGAAGTCTCGCGGCGGCCTTCGCCTCCTCCCGGGCCCGTGGTGAAAATCACCCCGAAAGCTTTGAACAAGGCCGCGCCGCCGCGGCCGGAAGAGCATCGCATGGAAGCGCCGCCGGTGGCTTCGGAACGTCCGCCGCTGGATTTGCCAGCTGCGCCTATGCCGAAAGCAAACACCAGTCCGACTCCGAATAACGCGACGGCTCCTCCGCCACCGCCCGACACTACGTCGCATCTTTTGCCGGTGCTTCCGCCGGGGCCGTCGAAAAACTTGGATCTTGGGATCAATAACGCGTCGCCAGGCAAAGCAATGCAAAATGATTTGGCGGATGCAATCAAACGTTCCCCCAGCGGCGGCACGTACACTTCGGAAGGCCCAGTTTCCGGCGGAGGTGGCA
Organism: uncultured Acidobacteriota bacterium; assembly: GCA_963790855.1. Taxonomy (GTDB): domain Bacteria; phylum Acidobacteriota; class Terriglobia; order Acidiferrales; family UBA7541; genus Palsa-295. The sequence continues at coordinate 196,327 of CAWBPZ010000006.1, read as the reverse complement.
GCGGTGGAGGCCGTGGACGCGGCGGCGGTGGCGCGCAGGCAGGCAACGGCGTCACGATTCTTACGCCTACCGAGGGCGTGGACTTTCAGAGCTATATCAACCGGCTTCTCGCCAAGTTGAAACAGAACTGGATCACCGTGATGCCGGAATCTTTTTATTTGGGTGACAAAGGAATCGTGGCGATTTCTTTTCGCATTAATCGCGATGGAAGTTTTCCCGGCGAGAGCCTCAGTCTGGATCGGACTTCTGGTAAAGAGCCGCTCGATACGGCTGCTGCTTCCGCGATCCGTGCTACCAGCCCTTTCGAGCCGCTCCCACCGCAATTCAAAGGTCCATTCATCGATTTGCGTATCGGGTTTTACTACAACATTCGACCTGATGGCGCGACGCAGTAGGGCGCGCGGCGCTCGTCATTCACGCAACCCTAGGCGCGGATCTCTCCTCTGCCCATCTTCCATGCAACCGTAGGGGCGGGTCTTAGACCCGCCCCTGCCAACGCTCGTCCTACTCTCCGCGAAGAGGCGTTGCTTGCCGCCGCTCGAATCTCGTGGCTCCTACGTCCGCGCGCATGTGGCCTTCAATTGCGACGGCCTGCGGTGATAACGTATCAACCGGCGTCCCCGTGAAACTCAATCGCACGCAGGTGATTGGCGTTCTTATTCTAGCCCCACTGGTGTTGCTGGGCCTGCTGCTTCGCTACTGGAAAGTTTCCGGATGAGCGCACTGCCGCGGCTCGTGGTTGTGCTTGGTCCTACTGCTTCCGGCAAATCCACGCTGGGGATTTACCTCGCCGAAAAACTCGGCGGCGAAATAATGGTTTGCGATTCCACGCAGGTGTATCGGCACTTTGATATCGGCACGGCGAAAGTTCCCATTGCCGAGCAGCACGGCGTTCGGCATCACTTGGTTGACCTCATCGAGCCTGCGGAAATTTTTACGGCCGGTGATTACCGCCGTTGCGCGCTCGAAGCGCTAGGCGATCTGCGGCGCCGGAATATTTTGCCGATTCTCACCGCCGGAACCGGACTGTATTTGCGTGCGCTGGTCGAAGGGCTCGCGGATGCGCCGCAGCGCTCCGAAGAAATTCGCGCGCGCTTGCGGGAAATCGCCGAGCAGCGCGGCTCCGCGTATCTGCATCGCGTGCTCGCGCGCCTGGATCCTGAATCCGTCGCGCGCATTTCCGCCGCCGACGTGCAAAAAGCAATTCGCGCGATCGAATTGCGCCTGCTCACCGGAAAACCGATGGGTGAAATTCATCGCAGCGGGCGCGACGCGCTCCAAGGCTACGAAATCATCAAGATCGGCCTGTTGCCGCCGCGCGCCGCGCTCTACGCACGCATTCACGCGCGCACCGCTGCGATGTTCGCGGCCGGATGGCTGGAAGAAGTGCGCGCGCTGGTGGCGAACAGCGTTCCTGCGGAGGCAAAACCTTTCCAGTTCATCGGGTATTCGCAGTTGCGCGAACATCTCGCCGGGCGGCTGAGCGAAAAAGACGCCGTGCAGCAAATTCAGCAAGCCACGCGCCGGTTCGCCAAGCGCCAGCTCACATGGTTTCGCAAAGAATCCGGCGTGCACTGGCTCGCGGGCTTCGGCGACGCGCCGGAAATTTCCACCGCAGCTCTTGCAATCGCAAAATCGTAACAATCGCGTAACTTGACGCGCCCGATGCACTCCGGTATCGTTCCGCGGCACACATAGAAGACCACATGGCCACCGCAACCGCGCTTAAATCTTCTCCACTGCAGCCCGACGATTGGATTCGCGCCGCGTTCGCGCGACTTTCCACCGAGGGAATTGAATCCGTGCGCATCGAATTGCTGGCACGCGATCTGGGAGTGAGCAAAGGCAGTTTTTACTGGCATTTTCAGGATCGCGAAGAGTTGCTGGCGAAGATGCTGGACCGTTGGGAGGGCGACGAGATCGCGTGGCTGGACGATACGGTGCTGACGCCGCAGGCTGCGGCGCGCTGGGCGCGGTTTATCGAACATTGCGCTGATCTTTCTTGCGCTCGTCGGGAGGCGGCTTTGCGCGCTTGGGCTCGCCGCGACGAACGCGTGGCCGCGCGAATTTCCGGCATTGAGAAAAAACGCTCGGCGCATGTTTCCAGCGTGCTGCGCGATATCGGTTTTGCGCCGGAGACTGCGGAATCCTGGGCGGAGGTTGCGCTGCTCGTGTATCTCGGCTGGCTGGACCGTGCCACGCGCGATCTGGAGTTCCAGGTTTCGGGGCGCGGGCTTAGCCAGTTCCTTTCTGATTTGATTCTGGCTGCTTCGGCGCGTTCTGCGGCTGCCCACGCGGGCTGAAATTCGGTGGGCTTGCTCCCCCCGCATTCGGCGTATAATTCCACTACCAATGGATACAATTTCCCGCACTTTGCAGGCGGCCAAGGCCATTCCATCCGCATGAAAACCGCGCAATCGGTGGACAATCGCGAGAGCGTTCTGCTCGTCGGCGTGAGCTTGAAGAAATCTCCGCGCGGGCGCGCAGGTGATCCTTCGGCCGCAGGGCGCGATTCTCTCGAAGAATTGCACGAACTCGCGGAATCGGCCGGTGCGAAAATCGCGGGCAGCATTCTGCAGGTGCGCGACACACTGGACCCCGCGACGCTCGTGGGCCGCGGCAAGCTGGATGAAATCCGCGCCGAGGCCGAGCTGCGCCACGTGCCGCTGGTGATTGTGGATCACAACCTGACGCCCGTGCAGCTGCGCAATATGGAGAAGGGCATTGGTACGCGCGTGATTGACCGCACGCAGCTGATCCTGGATATTTTTGCGATGCACGCGCGCACGCGTGAAGGCCAGCTGCAGGTGGAGCTGGCGCAATTGAATTATTTGTTGCCGCGGCTTACCGGACGCGGCGAAGAACTTTCCCGGCTGGGCGGCGGCATCGGCACGCGCGGCCCCGGCGAACAAAAACTGGAAACCGACCGGCGGCGGATTCGCGATCGCGTGAGTAAAATTAAGGAAGCGATCGAAACCGTGCGCCGTCAGCGCACCACGCGGCGCCGCGCGCGGCAGGCCGTGCCGCTGGGCATGATCGCGCTGGTGGGGTACACCAACGCGGGGAAATCCACGCTCTTCAACGCGCTCACGCACGCCGACGTGCTTACTTCCTCGAAAATGTTCGCGACGCTCGATCCCACGGTACGCTCCGTGCGCTTGCCTTCGCGGCGGCGTGCGCTGCTTTCGGATACGGTGGGATTTTTGCGCGATTTGCCGCCGGATTTGATTGCTGCGTTCCGCGCCACTCTGGAAGAGGTGCAGGAAGCTGCGCTGATTGTCCAGGTGAGCGACATTTCGAATCCTCATCATGCGGAGCAGGACGCTGACGTGCTGAAAGTTTTGACGGACCTAGGCGTGCAGGATCGCCCGCGCCTGCAAGTGTTCAACAAAACCGATCGCCTATCAGCCGAAGAACTCGCCGCGCTCGAGAAAGCCAACGGCCGCAACGAAAATAAAATTTTCACCTCCGCCGTCACCGGCACCGGCCTGGAAGATTTGCTGGCGCGCATGGACGCCACGCTCCCGGTAGATCCGCTCGTCCACGTGGACCTGCGTATCCCCCTCTCCGATGGCCGCAATCTCTCGCTCGTCCACGCCACTGGCCGCGTCCTGCATTCCGAAGTAACCGACGGCCACATGCACCTGGAAGCCGAGCTGCCGGAGTCGCTCGCGCGGCGACTGGAAGACTTCGCGCAGCCTGCCGCGACGAAAATCTCATAGCCACGCTCGTCCCGCACGAAACATCACGGCCGAAGCAGCGCAGAACGCGCACTGGCCGGTTGAAATATGCCGCTTTGCTTTGTTATGCAAAGTACTTGACAGAATGAATTGAATCCGAGAGAATGAATGTGCGGCGGGGACGGAATCCTTCCATTACGGAGTAATCGAAAATGATTAAGCGCATCGCTGCAATCGGTTTCATTGTTGTTTGTACTTCGATAGCGTGGGCCATACTTGGCAGCACGATTTTCTACCGCACCTATTCCACTGACGAGCTACTAAAGGGCCGGGTCTCATCCTCATGGGGCACGACTCAGGAGCAAACACCACCTACCGCCGCTTACCAAATTATTTCGCATCGGCAGGTCGCATCCGCGGAAAGCGGCACGTCGGCCGTGCGCTCCGTGGAGGAGAAGAGCTGGGTCACACTGCCGCTGGAGCAGTCGCGCGCGATCGCGGCGCTGCATCTTGATTACCGCAAGAAGGGGCTGCTTTGGTACAGCACGTATCAGGTGGATTTCGCCGGAGTGTATCGCTTCAGCAATCCGAGCGATCAGGCGCAAGAAGTGACTTTTCGGATGCATCTGCCAGCAAGCCAGGCGGTGTATGACGATTTGAATTTTTCCGTGAACGACGTTTCGGTCGCGACGACGAGTGAAAAAAATGAGGCAGTCGCGAGGATGTTGCTGCAACCCCATGAGACGGCGGCGCTGCGCGTGGCTTATCGCTCGCATGGGCTGGACAACTGGAGTTACGGCTTCGGCGATGAAGTTACGCAGGTGAAGGATTTTCAGCTGCACGTGACCACGAATTTTGCAGCTTTTGACCTGCTGGAGAATACGCTTTCACCGACGGAAGAGATCCGCCAGGCGAACGGATGGGATCTTGTGTGGAACTACAAGAACCTGGTTTCGGGCTACCACGTCGGAATTGCGTTGCCGCAAAAGCTGCAGCCGGGGCCGCTGGCGGGGCGCATCAGCTATTTCGCACCCGTTTCATTGTTGTTTTTCTTTTTTGCGCTCTTCCTGTTGACTACGTTGCGCGGGATCGAATTGCATCCCATGAATTATTTTTTTCTGGCTTGCGCATTTTTTTCGTTTCACCTTTTGCTGGCCTACCTGGTGGATCACGCCTCGATTCATGTGGCCTTTGTGATTTGCTCGGCCGTTTCGATAGCGCTGCTGCTGAGCTATCTGCGCCTGGTGGCGGGGATGCGCGGCGCGTTGGTCGAAGCCGGGTTGGCGCAATTTGTTTATCTGGTGCTGTTCTCCTACGCATTCTTCTTCGAAGGCTTCACGGGTCTAGCGATCACGATTGGCGCGATTCTAACTCTCTTTATCGCCATGCAAACCACGGCGCGCATACATTGGACTGAGAAGTTTGCAATGCGCTGAGCGGGTGATGTGGCGCAGGCATCGCGCGCGATTCTAGGCGTTGAAATGTGGGTGGGGGGACGGCACAATGCGTGCCAAGGGTGTGAGGGCCCGCCTATGAATAAACGTTGCGGGCTTTTCGCTGCGATGATACTCACGATTTTGCTGGTCGCACCGTTCGCCGCATCTCCCGCGACGGCGCAAGGTTCTGACGCTGCGCCGAAGATCCTGGCGCTGGAGAACAAGTGGAATCTCGCGTACAAGGAGCGGGACGTGGCGGCGATGACCTCGCTGCTGGCCGATGATTTCATCATCACCGTGGAGGACGGCAACACCTACAGCAAGTCCGGATACATCGCGCACGCCGGCGACACCAGGACGAAAGTGGAAGTATCGGAATTGCTGGACATGAAAGTGCGGCTGCACGGGAACACGGCGATCGTCACCGGGCAGTACCACGAAGTGGGAACCGATAAGGGGAAGCGCTACGAATACCACGACCGGCTCACCGACACGTGGATGTTTCTCGATGGACGCTGGCAAGTGATCGCGTCGCACTACAGCGTGCCGGTGAAATGAGCGGCCAAATACGCGGAATGCGCGGCAGTTTGACGGAGCAAACATGAAGAACCGATCCGGAACGGCAGTTAGCGCGTGGTATGCGCGTTTTGCGTTCGCCACAGTTGTTGCGCTTGCCGCGATCGGCGTATTTTCAGGAGTTGGGAACGTCGCGACAGCGGGGCTGGATTTTGTGGCTCACGCGCAGGCGCAGCCACAGATTCCGGGCGCGACGCAAAAGGAGAAGACGGTGGCGGAACATGCTGCTGGAGCGTTTGACGTGAAGGCGGAGGCGCAGGGGGAGGCGGACAAGGCGGAAGGGTCCACGCTGAGCAGGTATTCGCTCGACAAGCAGTATCACGGCGATCTGGAAGCTACGGCGAAGGGAACGATGCTGGCGGCGGGGACCGACGTGAAGGGCTCGGCGGGGTATGTGGCGCTGGAGCGGGTCACGGGGACGTTGAAAGGGCGCAGCGGGGGTCTTGTGCTGCAGCATAGTGGGACTATGACGCGGGGAGAACCGCAGCTGTCCATCACCGTGGTGCCGGATTCGGGCACAGGGCAGCTCGCGGGCATCACAGGGAAAATGACGATCATTATCACTGCGGGGAAACATTCGTACGAATTTGACTACACGTTGCCGGCGCCGCAGTGAGGTGACGGCGCCGGAAGGCTAGGCGCGTCGCGTGCAACCCGAAGACACGCGGGAAATGCACTGCAAAAGGAACGGCGCTCAAAATCTGTCGGTAGCATAGGCAATCTTGCCTGTGCTTTTTCTGAATCGCGCGAACGCGCGATCCATCCTGAGAACCGGCAGCGCCGGTTCGAAGGGTCGTGCCGTCCTCCTTTAGTTCGTCATCCTAAACCCGCGACCGCGGGTGAAGGATCTCTCGTCGTTACGGCTTGGACGGGTAGATTTTCAGTTCGTCCCAGCCGCTGCCTTGCGTGTCGGTTTCGCGGGTGAAATGGACGCCGATCAATTCAGCCAGCGTGATTTCACCCGTCGTGTAGATTTTGCAGCCGGTCATAAGGTGACCGCCGATCATCGTGCCTTGTCCGGTGGCAATCGATAGATGCACGTGCTCGCCGCCTTCTTCCACCGTCCCAGTGATGGAAACAATTTCGAAGTGGCCGGTGTGAATGTGCGCCTCAGGCTGATTGGCATAACGGATCGAAGCTTGCGTCAAGCTTCCGACGGCGCTCAGCAGCACGGCGGCTTGGATGTGATTGGCGTTCACGTAAGCTCGGATGCCCCCGAGCAGATCGTCACCAGGCCGCAGCCGGAACACATGAATGCGCACGCGATCGGTGGTGATGGACTCGTGGCGGTCGGCAAGCTGCTTGGTCCAGTCGGCGGGCAGCGCAGGCGCCGGCGGAGCGTCTTGAAGCATGCTGCTCTGCGGCACAGGCTCGGCGTTGGGCGGCGTGTATTGTTTTGGCATTTGCGCCGCGCCTTGCGCAGACGCTTGCGGTGCGGCAAAGGTCAGCACCGCGCAGGCCAGCGCGACGCAGGCTAGGACCGGTGCCGCGAAAAAGTTGAATCGTGCGCTGGCTGCTTTGACGATCGCTTTCATCTGAGTCTCCTGTGGGTTCGGTCTTGAGCCCGCCGCGCAACTTCGAATTTCTAGGCGCACGGCATGCCGTGCCCGCCATTGCCGCAAATTTGCGAATCGTAGCGCGCCAGCGGCCCAAATTTTTCTCGCACATTATGCACGCACGGATTGATTGTGACGAGATGATCCGCCGAGGTTGAGCGCTTCAGGAATTAATCGGTGAGCGGCGGCGCGCGCGGGAACCGGATGCTTCGATGGAATCCTTGATCGGCCGCACGAACGCCTCGCGCTGATTCTTGATGTATTGCGTATCGGGAAGCATGAAATCCGTATGGAGGATAAGAGCGTCATTCAAGCATTACGTCGAATTTTGATTTTCAGAGTGCAATCGTTGCTTCATGCTCATCCACGCCGCTGGTTCAGTGGAGACCAAAAGCGCGGAGAGAACGTAATGAAAATAGGATTCTACGGCCCACCGGTCGAATTCGCCAATGCACTATTTGATGAAATGAAGGCGAAACTCGCGGACGTCACCTGGACACGATGGCAGCCCGGCACCCCGCCGCCGAATTCCGATGTAGAAGTGCTGCTGGCGTTGGGGCCGGTTACTCGCGATCTGATGGAGCGGCTCCCTGAACTTGTGCTAATTCAAACTTTGCCTGACGGTTACGAATCCGTCGACGTGAACGCTGCCACGGAACTAGGGATTCGCGTTTCGTACGCGCCGGGAGACGTGACCGGCAACGCCGACTCAGTTGCGGAGTACGCCGTGCTGCTGATATTAGCGACGGCGCGTCGCCTTAACGTTGCTCTCGCAGCGATTCGCGACCATTCGGTAAAGATTCCCGGTCGCGGTCACGCGCTCATCGGCACAAACGTCTGCGTTGTGGGCACGGGCAGCATCGGCGCCAAAATCGCACATCGCCTGCTGACCTTTGGAGTGAATCTGACCGGTGTTGATCTCTTACCCGCGCACGCACCGAAGTACATTCCGACGGTTACGCCCGATAAATTGAAGCAAGCTGTGGGGGATGCGGATTACGTCGTGCTCAGTGTTCGCGCCATGCCGGACAACACCCACATGATCGACGCCGCCGTGATGGAAGCAATGAAAAAAGGATCCATCCTGATCAACATCGCACGCGGCTCATAGGTGGACGAAAAAGCTCTCTACCAGGCGATCAAGAGAGGTCACCTGGGCGGTGCGGGCCTGGACGTCGAGGAGCGCGAGCCGATCCCCATTGACGACCCGCTTCTTACTTTGCCCCAGGTCTTCATAACGCCGCACCAAGCTGGCCTCACCGAGCTTAACATTCATGGAACAACTGACTACATCGTCGATGTGCTAGCCAGGCTCAACGCCGACAAGCCGATTGATTCGCAGCTGAATCATCCTCGGGACCTTCGTTCCTTGAAACGGGCGTAACGTAATGCAATGCGTTATGCATCGGTTTACGGTTTCACTTGCCCGGTAAGTGCGGTGGTCTCAATGGGTCGATGCAACACCATCTGATATAAAACTTCTGTTCAGAGGTGGTGTGTCTGACCCAAGGAAAACCGGTGGCGCTGCCTGCAGTTCCGGCGCGGCAGGAATGCGGCTTGCTTGGCTTTGCTGGTGGTGCTAACTTGCCCGGCGGCGTGGGGCCAAATTGGCTGGTGGGCGCGGGGTGAAACCAGTGCAATGGCCACGGGGGCTTGATGGCGACGAAACAGTGGAGTTCGACGGCACCGCCGGGGGAATTTCGTCCTTATGTGGAGGCGGGAGAGAGCGTAGCGGAATTTAGCCTGCGCGCGGTGATACTGGGCTCGCTGTTCGGAGTGCTGTTTGGGGCGGTTTCGGTTTATGTGGGGTTGCGCGCGGGATTGACGGTGTCGGCCTCGATACCGATCGCGGTGCTCTCCATCAGCATCCTGCGGGCGTTCGGGCGTTCCACAATTCTCGAAAATAATATTGTGCAGACCACCGGCTCCGCGGGCGAATCCGCGGCGGCGGGCGTGATTTTTTCCATGCCGGCGCTGATTTTCCTGGGATTTTCGCTGAACGCGGAATACTGGCGCATATTTTTTCTGGCCCTGATGGGCGGGTGGCTGGGCGTGCTGTTCATGATTCCGCTGCGGCGGCAGCTGATCGTGAAGGAGCATGGCAATTTGACGTTTCCCGAAGGCACGGCGTGCGCGGACGTGCTGGTGGCGGGGGAACGCGGCGGATCGTTTGCCAGCCGCGTGTTCTGGGGACTCGGCCTTGGCGGCATTTATACATTTGCGATGAACACGCTGCACATGTGGCCATCGCAGCCTGACTATCAGCCGAAATGGCTGCCGGGTTCTTCGTTCCGGGCGAACATCACCTCGGAATATTTGGGAGTGGGTTACATCATCGGTCCCCGCGTTTCCGGGACGCTCTTTGCTGGCGGCGTAATTTCCTGGCTGGTGGTAATGCCGGCGATCAAATTTTTCGGCTCGCTTTCGGGGAACGTCGCGCTGTACCCGTCGACGATACCGATTGGGCAGATGTCGCCCGATCAACTTTATAGCAGCTACATTCGTTCGATTGGCGCCGGGGCAGTGGCTGCTTCGGGGCTGATCACTTTGCTCAAGACGCTGCCGACAATATTTTCGGCTTTGAGCGCGGGGATTAAGGACATTCGCGCGAAACAAGCGGCGGCGTCGGTCGCGGCCGTGGATCGCACGGAGCGCGATATGTCCATGCGCGTGGTGCTGGTCGGGTCGGCGGTGATTGTGGCGATGATGTGGGCGCTGCTGAAATTCAAGCCGATTCCGGGAGCGATGACCAGCGGATTCTCGGACTTGCTCGCGGCGCTCTTCGTGGTGGTGTTCGGATTTTTGTTTGTCACGGTGGCGTCGCGCATTAGCGGATTGATCGGCAATTCGTCGAATCCGATCAGCGGCATGACGATTGCCACTTTGATGGCTACCTGCGCGGTGTTCCTGGTGATTCGCTGGACTTCGACGCCTTATCAGGTGCTGGCGCTGACGATCGGCGGCGTCGTGTGCATCGCTTCGGCTATCGCCGGCGCCACTTCGCAGGATTTGAAGACGGGCTACCTGGTGGGCGCGACGCCTTACTGGCAGCAAGTGGCGCTGGTGATTGGCGTGATGGTTTCGTCTTTTGCGATCGGCGGCACACTGATTCTGATGAACATCGGCCTGGCGCAATACAAGCCGGTGCAGATCGCGCTCGATATTGATCATTTGCAGCCGGGCGTGGACGTCCAAGAACGCGGCTACACGTACAACGGGAAAACTTACACGCTGGTGAATGCGCTGGGTTCGCACGAAGTGCCGGACGGAAAATATTTGTACGATCCGGGGACGCGGCAGATTGAAGTGCAGTGGGTGCAGGGAATCGGCAGCGATCAGGCGGCGGCCCCGCAGGCACGGTTGATGGCGACGGTGATCAGCGGGATTTTGAATCAGCGATTGCCCTGGCGGCTGGTGTTTCTGGGCGTGTTCTTGGTGATTGCTGTTGAGTTGCTCGGCGTGCGTTCGCTGCCATTCGCGGTGGGGTCGTATTTGTCAATTGCGACGACGATGGCTATGTTCGCCGGCGGCCTGGTGCGTTGGCTGGCGGAGCAGGGCCTGGAGAAAAAGAGCGACGCGGAGAGCGAAGTGAGTCCGGGATCTCTGTATGCGAGCGGATTGATCGCTGCAGGCGGCGTTTTCGGCCTGCTCGCGATTGTGCTGAATTTGCTTCAGGACCCGGAGCTGAGCAAACACGTACCGCATTGGCTGGGGATGATATTGCGTTTGCCGTGGCCCTCTAAAATGTTCGCGCTGGGTGAGAAAATTCCAGCGATTAGTGGCGCGCCGCAGGTAGGAGTGCTGCTGTTCGCGCTGCTGGCAATATCGCTGTTTGTTTCCGCGCGAAAGAAATTGGGGCAGAGTTAAATCGGCGAGCGTACGGAACTTGCCATACGCTCGCCGCGATTCGCCTCGACTAGAAGTTACTTCTTTGGTTTTTCCTCGTGTGTAGGAGCCGATTCGTGTTGGGCCGGCGGTTTTGATTCGTGCGCAGCCGCTGGCTTCGGCGCTGATTGTGGTTTGGCCTCAGGCTTAGCTTCTGGTTTTGATTCATGCGTTGCAGCCGGCTTTGATTCATGCGTCGCAGCTGGTTTGGACGCGTGTGTAGCTGCGGCCTTTGGTTCTGCCTTGGGCTTTGCCTCAGACTTGGGTTCGTGCGTCGCTGCTGGATTTGATTCCGCTCTTGGTTTGGCCTCAGGCTTCGTTTCACGCGTCACTGCTGGCTTTGACTCGGTCTTGGGCTTAGCTTCAGCCTTCGGTTCATGCGTTGCCGCCGGTTTCGGTTCCGCATTCGGCTTGGCCTCAGGCTTCGGTTCATGCGTTGCCGCTGGCTTTGATTCTGTCTTGGGCGTAGCTTCGGCCTTCGGCTCACGCCTCACGGCGGGTTTCGCTTCTGGCTTCGGTTTGGACTCGGCTTTGGGCTCACGTGTTGCCGCTGGCTTCGATTCTGTCTTGGGCGTGGTTTCGATCTTCGGTTCACGCGGGGTCGCAGGTTTTGATTCCGTGCGCGCCGTGGCTTCCGATTTTGGTTCGGTACGCGGTTTGGTTTCCGAACGTGTCGTCGGTTCGTTGCGCGGCGTCGCCGCGGATCGCGTTTCCGTACGCGAGTTGCCGACGCGTTCGGACGCGGAGGCCTTGGCCTGCACTACGCCGGGACCTTTGAACTCGCCGGGCCGCGCCGTTGCGACTACCGACGGACGGCCGTGGTTTACGGACGCGAACTGGCTGCGGTCGGAGCGGGCCTCGGTTATGTGGCGCTCTTGCACCTCAGTGGGCGCGGTGTGATGTTCGTGCGCGAACCGTTCTTGCGCTGCGGTGGGACGCGCGTTGATGCCACCGTGGCCGCCGTTGTAGCTGACGCGTGAATCATGCACCACGACGGTCCTTGAATAAGTGTTGTGAATTACGCGCACGTTTACGTTGTTCACGCCAGTGTTGTAGTAAAAGTGGCCGTTGGTCCAGCGCCCGCCGTAGTAGCCGGTGCCGACGTAACCGAAGCCGTAGTTAATGCCGCCGTAGAAGCCGACTTCGGGTCCCCAGTATCCCGCGTTCCAAAGATAGGCTCCGTTCGACCAGCCCCAATAGCCGGGCGTCCAGAGCACACCAACCATGGGCGGTTCAACCCACGTGCCGGGAACCCAGAAGTACCCGCCGTCGGCGCTGTAGCTCCAGTAGCCGGGCGTCCATAGGTAGCCATCGCCGGGGCAAACGGGCTGCGTGTACACGGGGAGGACTGGTGGCGCGACCGTCACTGAGAGAACGACCTGCGCTGAAGCGGTGGACGGTGCCGCTGGAATCATCAGTAGAGCTGCGGCTAGTGCGAAACAAGTGGAAAGTCCGAGCGATTTAACCGCGCGGTGGATAGGAGAAATGTGCATCGGCTTCACCTCGTAAGAGAACTTGTGACGGGCGAAATGTTACACGGCGGGGCGATTTGTGGCGATACGGCGAAGTCTTTAGAGGCGTACGGAACTTACCTGATGGGCGTAAGGGCCGCAGATGGAATATTTTGCTCGTGTAGTCGAAGAAAATACCCGGCGGTTCATGCCGCCGAAGCACAGCGTAAACAACTTATAGATGGCGAAGTGACTGAGTGAATGGGAGTAATTGTTTCCAGGCGCGAACGGAGAGTGAAATGCGTGACACCCTTGGGAATCGTCTTCAAGAGCGCGAGGAGGCGGTGATGAATCATAGATTCGACATATTCAAGAGGTTGCCGAACGGGAACACGCTTTGGATCACGACGGTGGAAGGATTGGTCGAAGCGAAGAGCCGGATGGGTCGGCTGGCAGCGATTTCCGGTGGAGAATATTTCGTGTATTTGCAGGGAGAAGGAATTGTGGCCGAGCTGAATCGGAGCTACGAGCATCGCGCGGAAGTTGCCTGAATGTCTCTACGTCAAGAAAGCTTGCGCGGCTTTGACGGGATGGCGGATAGGGCCGCGAAAAAGGGACCACCCCGCGCATCGCTTCTTCACTTTGGCCGCTAAATTCAAAAGTAGAAATTCGCGAGATCTCTTACGCAAAGAGCAAATGATTGCATAAAAACGTCGGCTCCTTAGACCCGAGTAGACTGTGGTTTGTCGAGAACCATTGGCTCGGGAGAAAGGAGCCGAACAGTATGTCCAGGAGAAGGCTGATGTGTTCAGTGGGAGGTAGACCCACCAGGGGAAAAGTCAGAGCCCTGTAGCTCGGATCGCATGCGCGGAGGAAACGAAGCGCATGGAGTCGATCGACAAAGCCATCCATGGGATGGTGAGCAAGTCATCGGGCTGTAACGAAAGTGAACGCACAGGTGACCTCGAAAACCTTAAATCCAGGGGCCGAACTCACTGTTTGGGAGTGAAGGCAGCACGGATCGCGGCAGACTGACTGATGCGGCGAGACGCTCTGGCGGGGCGATAGCGACAGCACGATGACAAGGACACGTTAAGCAACTGGAGAAACCCTCCTCGTCCCGTGGAGAAAATCCGCGGCGAAGAAAACCGTATAACTGGTGACACCAGGAAATCGGTGGACGGCGAGAGGGTGGCGGAGGGGCCAGCAGTAGCCGGGAAGCGGGGTAATGCCCGTGGAGCGAAGAGGCCCTGCTGTTGTGTAAGAACTCCAACAAGACGGAAGGCAAGGGTGAATGATAAAAACACCCATTTGTTTGCAAGACCTGAGGAGGAGGATATACGTCAAGGCGAAGGCAGAACCAACTTGGCGCTTTTGGGGACTCTACGTTCACGTCTGCAAGATGGAAACGCTCCAGGAAGCCTACCAGATGGCCAAGAGCAACAAGGGCGCACCTGGGATCGATGGCATCACGTTCGAGGCCATCGAAGAAAGCGGAGTGGAGAATTTTCTGAAACAGATTCAGAACGAACTAGTCCACAACACGTATCGGCCCATGCCGGTGCGGAAGAAGGAGATTCCGAAGGACGGGGGCACCAGGGTCCGCGTTCTTTCGATCCCTGCAATCCGCGACCGCGTGGTTCAGGGTGCGCTTAAACACATCCTGGAGCCGATCTTCGATGCTGATTTTCAATCGGGGTCGTACGGCTATCGACCAAAACGGTCAGCTCATGAAGCGGTAGACCGGGTGGCACAGGCGATTGTCCAAGGGTTAACACGCATCATCGATTTGGATCTCCGAGCCTATTTCGATAACGTGCAGCACTCACTGCTGCTAGAGAAAGTGGCACGGCGGATCCAAGACACCGCGGTGATGAGACTCCTAAAGATGATCCTGAAGTCAACCGGGGTGAAGGGAGTTCCTCAGGGCGGGGTGATTTCGCCAATGCTCAGTAACCTCTATCTCACTGAGGTAGATCGGATGCTGGAAAAGGCGATGGCAACCACGCGAAGAGGAAAATACCCCAATGTTCAATACGCGCGATTTGCGGATGACCTGGTGGTATTGATTGACTCCCATCCGAGGCATGAGTGGCTCATGGGGGCGGTGGAGAAACGACTGCGAGAGGAAATTACGAAACTCAGAGTGGAAATCAATGAGGAGAAAAGTCGGAAGGTTGACCTATCCAAGGGAGGTAGTTTCGGCTTCCTGGGGTTTGAGTATCGCCGCATTCGCAGTCGTAAGCGAAGGTGGCGGGCTCACTATGTGCCCAAGCTGAAGAAGCGGACGGCGCTCCAGCAGAAGCTCAAGGAAATCTTCCAGCGATACGTCAGCCAACCCGTAGGGCGGGTGATCGAACTCATCAATCCGATTCTGCGGGGTTGGGTTCACTATTTCGCGGTAGGGGACTCGAGCCGGTGTTTTTCCTACATTAAGCTCTGGGTGGAGAAGAAGATTCGACGACATCTGATGCGCGCCAGGAAGCGCACAGGATTCGGCTGGAAGCGGTGGAGTAAGCAATGGCTCTACAACACACTCGGACTGTTTAACGAGTACCGAGTCGTGCGAGCCATCAGCTGAAAGCCACCCAGCACGAATCTGTCCCATAACCCTTGATGCGAAACACACAGGAAAGCCCAGTGCAGGAAATCTGCACGCTGGGTTTGATGAGGCGGGGGCTGGAAACCAGCGTACGATTCGGCTCGTGAGGCACTCCCAGAGGAAACGGGGAGCAACCGATGGGCTAAATCTACGGCGCCTGGCGCCAGTCCTCGACCCTACTGATCATTATAGGCGTGGATTATCACCCGAGCGACCAGTACAGCGCGTTGGTAGACACAGAAACGGGAGAGTATGAGGAACGGCAATTGAACCACAGTGCGGGAGAAGCCGAGAAGTTTTACCGGGAACTGGCGGCGCGAGGAGTCAGCGTGCGCGTAGGGATCGAGGCCACGGGCTATTCCCGCTGGTTCGAGCGGTTGCTGGCAGAACTCGGTATGGAGCTGTGGATCGGCGATGCGGCGAAGATCAAAACCAAGCGAGTGCGCAAGCAGAAGACGGACCGGGAGGACGCCCGACTGCTGCTGCGCCTGCTGCGGGAAAATAATTTTCCTAGCATCTGGGTACCCAGTGCGGAGAATCGGGATCTGCGGCAACTGCTCTGGCATCGGCATCGCCTGGTGCAGATGCGCACGCGAATCATGAATCAACTGCAGGCTCTGGCGATGAACGAAGGCCAGCGACGGAAGAAGAAGCTGTGGAGCGAGGCAGGACGAGCCCAGTTAGAAAAGCTGGCGCTCGCTCCCTGGGCCTCGCGGCGCCGGCAGGATCTGCTGGAGCTGCTGGACCGAATGAATCCCCGGATTCAAGAGCTAACCGAAGCCGCCGGGCAGGAAGCCAAGAAACGGCCCGAAGTGCTGCGGCTCATGACACATCCTGGTGTGGGCCCGCTGACGGCGCTGGCCTTCGTGCTGATCATCGGGACGGTGGAGTGATTTCAGTGCGGCAAGCAGATCGGCAGTTATGTCGGACTGATCCCGTGCGAGGACTCCAGTGCGGGCCATCAACGATTAGGCCACATCACCAAGCAAGGCAGTTCTTTGTTGCGTTTCTTGTTGGTGGAAGCAGCACAAGCTGCCGCGCGTTGTGATGCGGACTGGAGACGACGTTATATGCACCTGGCCGTGCGCCGGCAACGGAACATCGCCAAGGTAGCTATGGCCCGGAGACTGGCAGTTCGGCTGTATTGGATGTGGCGGAACGGTTGGGAATATGCAGAGTGGGTCAAGTTCGGTTCGCACGCGGGACAGCTCGGTACCGGACATGGCGTGCAGTAGAACGCCGTCCCAATGAATGGGCATCCCGCTCCTTCGCAAGAGGGAGTTTGAACGAGTAATCGTGGTCTGAAATTGGATCGAAGAGATGTGTGGGTCGGACTGAAACCGACCGAAAGATTACAGGCGAGCCGTGGTTATCGACACTGGGCCAAAGAAATATGACGAAAGAGAACGCTCTGTGGAGCGGAGGCAGAAGTCTGTCCACAAAAGATTTGACAGAGCCGACGTTGTCAGAGATGTCCGGTTAGTTAATCAGGCACGAGCCGATGGAGTAGTGATAATCCGTGTTCTCTACAGTTATTCGGCGTGACTTGGCTGGAAGTATGTCCTAGGTTGCCACGGGTGTGCCTTTGGCCCAAGCCCAAGCAGCAATCCGCCAAGCTCCCTCAACCCTGCGAAACGCCATCGTAAAAACCGCACCCGATTGAGCAATCTGCTTGCCGTGTACTTTGAACGTCATGGTCGCTGGAACAACCAGATATGCGCTATCACCCGTAACATTGTTGTGCAACGGCTCACCCAGTGTAACGAAATACTCGGAAGCGCCGTGTTGTTTCCCTTCAATCAACACGTCTCGGTACCAGTCCTGCGTCGCGGTCGGCCCATGCCACACGTGTGGCGGCATGCCGTCAAGGATTGCGCCGGGAACTGCGAAACACGCCGCCATTGCCTTCGCGTCACCTTTGTTGAAAGCATTGATGTACTGGCGTAGCACGGTCACTGGCTGTTCTACCGGTATAGCTTGCGTACTCATGTCGGGTCCTCGCTCGGTGTAAGCGCCACCATCTTCGTAGGTATAAATGCGTCGCGAGCGCATTGAAACTAGGGATTCCCCTGGGTGATGAACTGCGCGGACGAATCCTTCCTAATGCCTTGGTAAGTCGCGTTACCGGACATGTCCCGTACTAGAACGTCAAATGTACGATTCCCATTGTCCGCTACATTAAACCGAGTTTTCTGCAGCCGTTGCGTTATGTCTCGCCGATCCGCGATTTGATGAGCCCGACGACGACGGCGATGACCATGCCGCCCATACCTCCGCCTAAAGCGTTGAGACTAATCGAGGTGAAATTCACGCTGTTCATGATTGGCGGAAGGTTGGCGGGGAAAAAACTGACGAAGGCATAGATCAGGCCGCCGCCAACGACGCCAGCAACGGAATTTCCTACATGCCCCATGTTGTAGCTGCTTTTGATCGAGCCCGCGAGCGAGCCGCCTAAATTTCCGCCGATGGCACCGCCCACGAGCTGCACTGCCAACGCTGCGTTGTTCATTTTGTCTTCTTCGGAGCAGAGCAAATTGAGATTTGAGGTGCCGTGAGGCGCGCTTACGTCCCTACGGTTTCCGCATAATAGCCTGAAGGGCTAAGCCTGTAAACGTGAGAAGAAGTACGTAGAAAATCACCGTGACCGGCACCGTGGCGTTGATACCTACTTCTCTAAACTTGATTGCGCCGACTCTACGAATTGACCACAGGTGACTGCCCAATTCTTGCTTTGTGTTGATGTAGGTCCCGATTAGCAGCTTGTTGAATAATTCGATTTTTCGAATTTTTCGTTCTGAAGTTTTGAAGTTTTGCTGATTTGTGAAGGAGTGATTTAGGTCGTTCTATCTGCTCAGCCGATCCTAATCGAAACTTCCTTCATGCTCTGGCCATCAGGTTTCGCAATCGGCACAGGTTGTAGGCGGCCCCGGTGAAGGTAAACAGCCATCCCACCTTGTCGATCCCTCTTAACTTCACCTTCTTTAGCATCCCAACCATCTTCATCCACCCGAACGATTGCTCCACTCGTTTTCTCTTCCGCTGACTCACTTCATACCCCGCATGCCGCGTGGTCCGCTCGTCTATCGCGCTCCTGCGATTGGTCGTGTTCTGCGCCACGTGCGGGGTGATGTTCATCCCCCGGAGTTCCCTTACGAATTCCTGCGTGTCGTACGCCTTGTCCCCTCCCAGGGTCACTCGCTTTCCTGGCGGCAGTGCTTGGGCCATCAGCAGCGCCGCATCCCGCTCCGCTCTGCCGTTCGCCTCGCTCAGAAACGTCTGCAGCAACAGTCCGTTGCGGTTTTCCATCAATACATGCCCCATGTAACTCAGCTTCGCCTGGCTCCCTCGCGACTTCGTCCACAATCGGGCATCGGGATCGGTGCTGGATTCATGGGTCTGGTTCTTGCGCTTCTCCCCTTTGAAATCCACGTCTCCTCCCGGTCCGGGGGGCTGGCCCGTTCCGTCCTTGGGCCGGAAACTCTTGTGGCTGGCCCAGGCTTCTATCAACGTTCCGTCCACCGTGAAATGTTCATCGGACATAAACGGCCTGGCTCTGTCCAGCACCCGCTGGAAAAACGTCTCGGCGACCTCTTCCTTCAGCAACCGCTCCCGATTCTTGCTGTACACCGCGTGATTCCACACCGCCTCGTCCATCTCCATCCCCACGAACCATCGGAACAGCAGGTTGTACTGTAGTTGCTCGATTAGCATGCGTTCGCTGCGCACCGAATAGAAGATCTGCAACAGCAGGGACCGAAACAGCCGCTCCGGCGCAATCGATGGCCGCCCCACCTCCGAGTACAACTTCGCAAACTGCGGAGACATTTCCTTCAGGATCTCATCCACCATTTTGCGGATCGGTCGCAACGGATGATCTGCCGGGACTCGCTTCTCGGGAGAAACGTAGCTGAACATTCCTTCTTGCTGATTATCGTCTCCGCGCATTCGCTCGCCTCCTTGACCTTCCTTACTTCAGACGAGTTTTTCGACTCAAAGTTGCAGAAGAAAGGGGTTTTTCAACAAACTGTTAGTCGGGTGATCTCAATGGGTCGACGCAACACTAAGCTAGAACCCACCTGGCATTGAAAACAAAAGCCAAAATCGCTTGCTAGGGTTAGATCAGCCGGAACGCAGCTCTGGCTGGATTTTGACCGAGTACAGTCAAACAGATGGTTCTCGCGTGCAAGCATTGTCGAGTCAACGTACTGGATGGTGTTGCGTCGACCGGTTGAGCTGGCAGCCCAAACCGGACAAGTGGAATACCAGCCCGAAAGATGCTCAGTTGGACGAACGAGCTGATGTCGGGCAGGCGTGACTTCTTTCCAGAGGTTGCGGTCACGCGGACTTGGCGCGATATCTATCCCACACGGTTTTTTCGAGTTTACGGGCTGCCTGCTTAATTACTCGCAATGCTTCGGTCGCAGCGCTCAAGGCATGCAATTCTTCCCTGTGTTCGGCACAGTTATACAATTTTTGCTGGCGTTGGAAGATAGCAAGGTCGGCTTGCTGGACGAGAAAGTTCTGCTTCTCGCGGTCGGTCTCTTCTACTGCTTTTTGGACTACTTCCTTCCAGGATACAAATTTCAAATCCGACATAGGACGCCTCGAACTGAACAATCGTTCGGACTTGATTATAGCCCGTGAGATTTGTCAATACGACGCTTACTTTAAGCTGCGAAAAACAGTGAAAATCCTGAGGAAATACGGTCCCTCGAAGGCGTCACGTAGCACGCATACCACACAGCGTCACTTTCCCGTCCGCCACAACCGCTATGTACCTGCCATCCTGAATAAACTGCATTACTTTCTTTCCCGCTCGCGCCATCGGATTTTGCTCAATCCCCATAATTTCGTTCCCATCAAACGCGAACGCAACTACTCGAAGGCGTTTTGCTCTGTGTTGGTGACCGGGTAGCTTTCCGTGCCTAACTTCACGGCGTCGGCATTCTCGACTAGTGCCTGCCGCCACACTCCAATCAGCGATTCTTCCAAGGCTGATTTCACCCCCGGATTGTATCGCTGATTCTGGCGCCGACGTAAAATCGAGCTTGGGGGCATCGGTGCGGTGGCGAGCAGACGTTCTAACGCCGCAACCGTGATAATCAGCCGTTAGTTTGGATTGAATCGCGCAGCGTTGGACTGTGATTGCCGATGAGAAAGTATGTCAGTCGATTCCCAAACGAACGGCTTGGAGAAGCTCTAATAGACTGGGAAGAGCGCGAGTTAATGAAGAAGGCCAAGAAATTAGGGGTAACAACAAAGCCTCTTGGAAGGAGGCCCGCCCGTACCTTCCCCTCAAAACGATGATCTTGCCCTGGCAGTAACGCGACACCTGGATTTCATGTGTCGCGACGCTCATCTGAACTTTGCGGAGTTACGCCCGCAATTTACCCACAGCTTTCAAATAATCTACCGCCTCGACCATTGCGTTTGCCTTAACAGTTCGTCGATACTCTTCACTTTCCGGCGCAAACCGTGTAGTCGGACGCATCATCTTGAGGAGGGGACCACTGCATTCTGAGCAGAATAGACCTTCTTGAAAGAAGCGGACGAAACCATCTAATTTTGGGATCAACTCGTCAGCGTCGTGCCCTTCGTGACGAGATTGTTGAGTCACTCTGATTAATTCCGGCAGTCGAGCAAGAGCGTGGTTCTGATAAGAAAGCCCGCATCTTACTTCTCCGCTACTGCATACACCATAATGAGGCATCGACACTCCTTTCGCCTTTCAGACTGCTTAAACCCGCAGGCGCGACTCTCATCCTTCAGCGTGAAATCTGCTCTTCGACTGGAATCAATTTCGGCCCCGCACTTTCCGCAGGATTCAGTTTGGGCTTCGCTCATTCCGACCTCATGCCTCTCGCTGGCGCTTGATTTTATCCTCCGGGCTTTGCCCCAAGTCTCGCCTCAAGATAAGCAAGCCGGCTGTGGCGTGTTGTATTTCGATTCGCTCTTCGCTTGAAACCTCTTTATCAAGCGACACTCGAAACCGAATTGCCTCTTCCGCTGTCCGAATGCGGTTGGGAACCTGGCTTTGATCTGCTTCGAGAATCGCGTCCTTGTAAAGAATCCACCACGCCGGCTTCGCTGCTTCATTGCGACTAGACACGGGTTTCCTCAGCGTAACCGGAGTGGTCACCGCTGGAATATCCAGCCGCAACCACGACAAATGCCACACTGGTTAGTGCTTTCGTACCCAGATCCGCCACAAGCTCGACATTGATTCCAATCCCTTTTCGCGGTTGCACTTTGGTTCGTTCCCTGACATCTCTTTGCATTCATCATATGAGCGCATCGAACATTTGATAGTTCCAAAGAATGGCCCGTTGCGCCGCAGTGCGTACAGGATGTTACGGGCCTCGGGCGCTTCACATGAACGCCAGATTCGACACGCATTCGCGTTTCAACAGTCGCGTTCCGGTACAGGTGTTGAGTATGTTGCGGTTCCATTTCAGCTCCTTAATAACTTGCTCAGGCTGCTCTATTGGTAGGTGAAGACTCTTCATTAAAACGGGAAAAGGCATAAAAGCGCAGGTCGCAATTCATGCAACGATACGGGCGCACACCAAGAACGCCGAGAATATATTTTTCGAGTGGGCCGCTCCGATGGGAACGAGAACTTTCTGCGCTTCTGCAATTTGGACACAGTCGTTTTTCGGACATATTCGACTCCTCTGGCGTTGCATCTTGCTTCGAGGGAACGTGCGCAGTCCGCAACGCGGTCTGATTTCGCAAGGAGCCGTGTGCTGCGAGGTGGGTGCGGCAGGATGCTAGTGAGACACTTCGACCGTACTCGCTTCTAGGCCAGATAGCTATCAAAGAATGTTCAAAACGGAACAGTTTTTCGGCTGGCACTGTTGCACTCTGCTCGAATGAAAAAGAAAGAACTTACACGCAAACAGCTGGCCGCGGTCCCGTGTCCTACTTGTGGATCCCTTGTCGGGCGCCGCTGTGTGCTGCATTCGGGCGGTTTGCGCTCAGGGCCACATATAGAACGAAAGTTTCTTGCCGCCGAAGCCCTAGAACAGAAGTGATACGCCGGATCGCTGCTCCGCTTCGCTCAGCGGACGGAATCGAGGCAATCGGCGAGTGCTCGCTTGTCTTTCGCCTGCTCGACTTCGCGGGCCGCACATTTCGCGTCTTCATATGAGGGATTGCAAGCGGAAAGAATAACTGAGGCATTCCTGTCGTGCTGGTCGGCTTCGAGTCTTAGTTTTTGTCCCTTCATTCTACTCCCTCGCTAACCCAGGCATACTACCACGTTTAACGCGGACGGACCGCCGCGCAACTTGAACCGTTGCCTCGTTCGATTTGATTCCGGTCTCAATTCCTGATTAACGCTGCGGGTTCAAAGGGTCGGCGGTTCAGGGTCTGGTTTCCTAGCGGCCTGCTTGAATCCTGTGACTTCGAAGTCCCGCAGCAGATCAGAACGTATGCCAACTTCCCAGCTCGCTTTCACAGCTGAAAACCCGGAGTCCTTCTGGACTGGCTTCTCTATTTGCTCTTCAAGTGTTCGCTTTCTGTCTGGCATTACCGCACTCCCTGTGCGGAACGTTCTGGTTTAAATGATTGCCACTCGCGGATTTGTTCGGACACCTCGGTCTTCTCACGCTCGTCTGTCGCATTTTCCCACCTACGCCGAAGCTCTTCGAGTCGGGCGTCCACAAATTCAGCTCGTCCGGACTTGCGTTCTGGTTTGTCGCGATTTCCGTATCCCATTGATATGCTCCTGGTTCGAATGTGAACATCGCTTGTGATCCCACAGAGGTCAAAGCGTGTGGTGGACTGTTTAATTGTACTCTGTTGTACCGCTTATATCGCCTCCGAGCACATCTCGCTTTTTCTGGCCCCTAGGGAATCCACTCAGCCAAGTCCCGATTAACGCGGTGATCTCAATGGGTCGACGCAACACTAAGCTAGAACCCACCTGCTGGATGGTGTTGCGTCGACCGGTTGAGCTGGCAGCCCTAATCGGACATTTGCTTTTTGCGTCACAGATCTCCCGAATTCCTACTTTTAAAATTAGCGGCCAAAGTTAAGAAGCGACGCGCGGGGTGGTCCCTTTTTCCCGTCCCTATCCGCCATCCCTGCGCGGCTTTGACTCCGGCGGTATGAGCATTTAGACTTGTGAGCTGTGAGATCCATTTCGCGCGGCGGCGGCGGATACATGTTCGACATCGGGAGTTACTTCCCGCCGGCGATCAAGACGATTTGCATCGCGTGCGTCGCGGTCTTCCTGCTGCAAGAATTGTCGGCTTTGCTTTTCGACGCGCCCGGCGCGATATTCTGGACACACTGGTTCGGGTTGGTTCCTTACGCCGCAGTATTCGGGTTCCGTTTTTGGCAGCCCTTTACCTATATCTTCCTTCATGGCGGCATCCTCCACATTTTGTTCAATCTGCTTTACCTGTGCATGTTCGGCGCGGATCTGGAGCGGGCGTGGGGCAGCCGCAAGTTCTACACGTACTTCCTCGTCTGCGGAGTCGGCGCAGGGATTGTGGAAATTATTGTGAAGCTGCTGTTGGACCCCCACGGCAGGGGGACAGCGTTCGTGCCTACGATCGGCGCGTCCGGCGCGATTTACGGCGTGCTGCTGGCGGTGGCGGTGATCATGCCGCACCGGCAGGTGTGGGTATTTCCGCTGCCAGTCACGGTGTCCATGCGCGTGTTTGTGATTGTGATGGGCGCAATTGAATTTTTTGGCACGATCGGGGTTTCGGGCGACAACGTGAGCCATGTGTGCCACCTGGGCGGGATGCTGGTGGGATACATCTATTTGCGGCGCGGATCTTATGGATACAGCGTGCGGAATTATTTATCGGATTGGAAGCGACGAAGGTTGAAGAGGAAGTTTGAGGTTTATGTGCGGGATCATCAGGATAAACCGCCTTCTAATCCGGATAATTGGGTGAATTAGCGTTTGCGCTGCGGCCGCATCCGTTCGGGTGCAGGGAAAGCATCGGGGTAGATCGTTTCGCGTGGTGGTGTGTTTGTGCACCGCAAAAGACATCAATCGCCAGATTGGCGTTCCCAGGGACGGCGGAAGTTAGCCGCCGATGCGGAGTAGACGCATCAAGTTTGTGGAGCCTGTAGTGCCGATGGGGGTGCCGGCTACTACGCCGATGATGTCGCCGCGCTTTACTAGTTTTTCTTCGAGCAGGCGCTTTTCGGCGGTGGCGGCTAGCTTGTCGATGTCATGGACGGCGCCCATGCTGCGCGGCAGGACGCCCCAGAAGAGCGCGAGGCGGCGGCGCGTCTCCTGGACTGGTGAAAAAGCGACGATGGGAGCGCGCGGGCGATATTTCGAGACGAGGCCCGCGGACGAACCCTTCTCGGTAAATACAGCGACGACTCTGAGGTGCAATTCTTCGGCGGCGTGGCAGATGGCTTCGGCGATGACTTCATTGATTTGCAGATTGCCGGAGCGCGCGGGGCGCGGCAATTGCGTGACGCTGGCTTCGGCTTCGCGAATGATGCGGTCCATCATCATCACGGATTCCAGCGGATAGAGGCCCGCGGCGGTTTCGCCGGAAAGCATGAGGGCGTCGCTGCCGTCGAAAATCGCATTTGCGACGTCTGAAGCTTCAGCGCGCGTGGGACGCGGATTTTTTTGCATGGAATCGAGCATCTGAGTGGCGGTGATTACCGGAATCAGCGCGTTGCGAGCTTTCAGGATGATTTGTTTCTGCACTACTGGAACTTTTTCCGGGCTCATTTCGACGCCCAGATCGCCGCGCGCGACCATCACGCCATCGGCGATAGCCAAGATTTCATCGAGATTGTCTATGGCTTCCGGTTTTTCCAGCTTGGCGATTACCGGCGTATCTTTTCCGGCGCGCGCGATGGCGTGTTGGGCAGCGCGCACGTCGGCGGCGGTGCGCACGAAGCTCAGCGCCAGATAATCGGCGCCTATGACCAGGGCCGATTGAAGGTCCTTGCGGTCTTTCGCGGTCATCGAAGGAATATTGAGCTTGATGCCGGGAAGATTGATGCCTTTGTGCTCGCCGAGGTCTCCGGGGTTTTCCACTTGGGTGATTACGTCCTGACCGTGGGTGGAGAGAACGCGCAGCGCGATATCTCCATCGCTGAGCAGAATCCGATCGCCTTTGCGGACGGATTCGGGCAGCGCGCGGAACGTGGTGCTGACTCCTTCTTCGGTGCCGGGAATATTTCGCGTGGTGATGGTGAAGCGCTGGCCGAAGCGCAAGCGTATGGCTTTGCCACC
Source organism: uncultured Acidobacteriota bacterium (assembly GCA_963790855.1). Classification (GTDB taxonomy): domain Bacteria; phylum Acidobacteriota; class Terriglobia; order Acidiferrales; family UBA7541; genus Palsa-295. Next base: position 170,916 of record CAWBPZ010000006.1, on the reverse strand, counting down.
GACGAGCTTGCCAGTGCGGATTTTTGGTCCCTGCAAATCGGCGAGCACGCCGATAGGTTTTTCGTATTTGGCGGAAGCGCGGCGCAGTGCGGCGACCATGCGCACGCGGTCTTCATGCGAGCCGTGGGAAAAATTCAAGCGGGCGACGTCCATCCCGGCGTGCACTAGCCTCTCGATCATGTTGTACGAGGAAGTGACGGGGCCGAGGGTACAGACTATTTTTGCTCTACGAGGATTTATCACGATTATTTGCTCACGGAGAAATCATTTACGATTGCGAAGAGAAATTCAATGCCCTTGTGGAAAGAATCGAGCGGGATGCGTTCATTGTCGGCGTGAAAACGCGACATATCGTCGTCGTTGAGCGGGAAAGGAATCAAGCCGTAGGCCTGCACGTTGCGCAGGCGCAGCGGAGTGGAATCCGTGAAATATGTGGACATGAACGGAACGACGGGCGCGCCCGGATAGCTTTTGGCGGTGACGCTGGAAATCGTGTTGTAAAAATCGGAAGTGAGTGATGAAGACGGGGCGGTTTCGGACAGGGGCAACTGCGGCTCGAGTTGGATCGCCGGGTCGTTGATCAGCTGCTGAAGTTTCGCGAGAAGGGGAGCGAGTTGATTGCCCGGGAGCAGACGAACGTTGATCGTGCCGCGTGCCTCCGAAGGAATCACGTTGGCGCGAATTCCGGCGCGCAACATGGTGGGCGTGGCCGTGTCGTGCAGCATCGCATTCCAGGCGGGACTTTGATTCGAGATCACTCGAGCAGCATGTTCGCCGCGATCGGAAGTATCCAGCGAGCGCATCCACTTGGCGGTTTCTTCGTCCTGCAGCGGGGCGAGCGCCTGGAAATACGCGCGGGTGACGGAATTGAATTGCACAGGGGCTTCGTAGTTGCCGATTTTTTCGATGGCGGCGGAAAGATGGACGACGGGATTATCTTTCCGCGGCATCGAAGCGTGTCCGGAGGTTCCTTTGGCGATGACGTCCACATTCGCCGGAACTTTTTCGCTGACTTGCACGCCGATGTATTGCGGCTTGCCGTCTTTCAGGAAAACGCCGCCACCTTCGTTGATGGCGTAGCCAGCAGCGATTTTGTCCCAGTGTTTATCCACGGCGAACAACATGCCGTTTGTGCCGTAGGCCTCTTCATCACCTTCGGCGAGAAAGATTACGTCGCGATTGAGGCGCGCACCAGACCGTTTCAGTTCGATGAAGACGGCAAGATTCGCGGCGAGCATACCCTTGTCATCAATAGCGCCGCGGCCGTAGAGGTAGCCGTCTTTTATGCTGGCGGCGAAGGGATCTTCGGTCCATTTGGACTTGTCCACGCCGACCACGTCCAGATGAGCCATCAGGAGCAGGGCGCGCGACGGATCGGGCACTGCGCTGGAAGAAAGGCGCGCGACGATGAATCCGCGGCCGGGCGTGCTTTCAAAAATTTCAGACAGAATGCCTTCTTTGGTGAGGATGGCGGCGATGTATTTCGCGGCTATCAGTTCGTTGCCGGGCGGGTTCGTGGTGTCAATGCGCAGCAGGCCTTGCAGCCAGCCGAGTGAGTCCGTTTGAATTTGCGTGAGCGACGGGCTCGCAGCGGGTGCGTATTGCGGCGACGTGGGAACGGACTGTGCTTGACCAGGTGCTACAGTGAACAAGAACGCTATAAGGACAAGAATCGGTGACAGAATGCGCGCGCGCGCCATCCTTTATTTCCCCCCAGAAAATGAAATTCAATCGCGGAGCAGAAGACCGATTCATACTATCATGCTGGCGGATGCGGTCTTGGCGGCGAGACACGGGGCGTTTTCTGAACAGCAATCTTGGCTGAACCGGCGGAGAGGGCGGACCATCCCGTGAGCGGCATGGACGCATCTTAGTCCACAAACGGGGCGAGTTAACGTGTTGAGCGAAAGAGCGCGGCTGGGCGCAATACGAAATGAGGGGAGCACGAAATTGAAGACACGGATTCGGGCAGTGCTGCTGCTGATTCTGATTGTGGCGCTGGGTGTGCCGCCGGGGACATGGACATCTTACGCGCGCGCGCGGCAGCAGGAAGGGCCGGTGACGCCTGCACCGGCGCAACAACCGGGCGCGGCGCCGAAGCAGCCGACGGGGCAGCAGCAGCCTTCGCAAGCGGGGAAACCGCAGGCGCAAGCGCCGCAGGTGGCTATCTCGGTGCAATCGAACGTGGTGAATATTGATGCGGTGGTGACGGATTTCGAAGGGAACATCGTCACCGGCTTGCAGAAGCAGAATTTTCGCGTGTTGGATGATGGACAGCCGCAGCAGATCAGTAACTTCGGACCGAGCGAGGCGCCGATTACGATCGTGGTGCTTATGGAATTCAGCCGGCGCATGGGAAGTTACTTCGGATATCGCGGGAAGATGTGGGCTTATAACTTTCTGGATCATTTGAACCAGAAGGACTGGGTGGCGTTCAAGACATTTGATTTGAAGACGACGATGGTATCGGATTTCACGCAGGACAAGCGCGCGGTGGCGCAGGAAGTGGCGCAACTTTATTTTCCGGATTTCAGCGAGGCGAATTTGTTCGATGCGACGCTGGAAACTCTGGACCAGCTGCGCGATGTGAAGGGGAAGAGGTCCATTCTGATTATCGCTTCGGGATATGACACGTTCAGCAAGCACACTTTGGACCAGACTTTTAAGCCGCTGAAAGAAACCGATGTGACGATTTTCTGCGTGGGGATGGGCGGGGCTTTGGATGCGATGGGGATTCACGAAAAGAGCATGACCGGACCGGAATTTGCCAGCGTGAATTATTTGCAGGCGGAGAACCAATTGAAGACTTTTGCGGAGATGACTGGCGGATGGGCTTGGTTTCCGCGGTTTGAAGGGGAGATGAACGATATCTTCAATTCCGTAGCGGTTTTTCTGCGCAATCAGTACACGATTGGGTTTACGCCTTCGACTCCGCCGGACGGGAAAGTGCACAAGCTGAAGGTGGAAATTTTGGATAACGAGGGCAATCCGTTTATGACTTTGGACAAAAAGGGGCACAAGAAAAAGATCGTGGTGAATGCGCGGGAATGGTACACGTCGCCAAAGCCGACGACGGGAAACTGATCGGAACACGCGCCTCTATTGTGCTGTTTTGTGCTAGAATGTACACAAAGGGAGCGCTTATGGGCAGCACGACCACTGTCACCGTTCGGATTCCCACTAAATTGAAGAATCGGCTAAATAAACTTGCCGATGCCACGGCCCGCAGCCGGTCGTGGGTTGCGGCGCACGCGCTGGAAGTATACGTCGAAGAGCAGGAGTGGCAGGTCGCGGAGATCCGTAAGGGAGTCGACGATCTGAACGCTGGGCGGGTTGTTTCTCATGAGAAAGTATCGCGCTGGCTGCGCTCTTGGGGCAAACGACGGAAGCTCCCGCCGCCATCATGCACGTAATTTGGACCGAAAGAGCGGTTTCCCACCTCATTGAAATTCAACGGTTCATCGAACCAGACAAACCCGAGGCTGCACGAAAATTAACTCAGAAAATTCTCGCGCTCGTGGACCGGCTTGTGCAGCATCCTTACCTTGGCCGGCCTGGTCGCGAGCCTGAAACGCGCGAACTGATTGTCCCGGGAACGGCGTACATCATCCCCTATCGAATCCATCGAGGACGGCTCGCGATCTTGGCGGTTCTGCACGCTGCGCGAAACAAGCCTGAATCCGTTGGCTAACGACCAGCATATCCCTCCCGCGCTATTGCGAGTTCGGGATGACGCGTTGGACTGGTTCGCCGATCGCGAGACGGCGCATAGTTTTGCGCGGATTATTTTTGGGGGATGCGAAGGTCGCGGCCGGACATTTCTGGGGGCTCGGGGACTTCCAGGATGCCGAGCAGGGTGGGGGCGATGTCGCGGAGGGAGCCGCCAGGGGTTAATTGGGTACGGCCGTTTTCTGCGAGCAGGATGAAGGGGACGGGATTGGTGGTGTGGTAGGTGTGGGCACCGCCGGTGACGGGATCAATCATGGTTTCGGCGTTGCCGTGGTCAGCGGTGATGATCCAGGCGCCGCCGCGCGAGCGGAGAGATTGAAAAATTCTGCCCAGGCATTCGTCCACGGTTTCTACGGCTTTGATGGTGGCTTCGAGTTTTCCAGAATGACCGACCATGTCTGCATTCGCGAAATTCATGATGATGGCGTCGAAATTCCCCTTTTCGATAGCGTGGATTACGGTGTCGGCGACGCCCGCGGCGGACATTTCAGGTTTTAAATCGTAAGTGGGCACTTTCTGCGACGGGACTACCACGCGTTCTTCCCCTGGAAACGGCTTTTCCACTCCCCCGTTGAAGAAATAGGTGACGTGCGCGTATTTTTCGGTTTCGGCGACGCGCAGATTTTTGTAGTCCTGCTCGGCGAAAACGTTGGCGAGGATATGTTCCAGTTTTTCGGGAGCGATCAGGTAGCGCAGCCAGGGCCACGCTTTGTCGTATTGCGTGGTGGCGACGAAGAAAAGATTGTTCGGACGCGCGGGATCGGCGAATTCTTTAAAGCTGGGCTCGACAAGGGCTCGCGTGGTTTCGCGGGCGCGGTCGGCGCGGAAATTGAAAAAGATCACGGAGTCGTCATCGCGAATTACGCCGCGCGGGGCGGCGGGTTTTCCGGGCGCGGGCTCGGTGGTGATTACGGTGGGGACGACGAATTCATCGGTGACGCCTTTTTCGTAGCTGGCGCGAATCGCGGCGATGGGATCGGCGAACTTTGCCTCGGCTTCACCGTGGGTCATGGCGCGATAAGATTTTTCGATGCGGCCCCAACGATTGTCGCGGTCCATGGCGTAATAACGGCCGATGACGGTAGCGATTTGGCCGACGCCGTACTCGCGCATTTTCTTTTCGAGCGCCTGCAGGAATTCGCTGCCGCTGTTTGGCGGGGTGTCGCGGCCGTCCATGAAACAGTGGACGAAGACGCGCGTAACTTTATTCTCACGAGCCATGCGCAGCAGCGCGTAAAGGTGGTCGATGTGGGAGTGCACGCCGCCGTCGCTGAGGAGGCCGAGCAGATGCAGTTGATGCGCGCGGCCGCGTTCGATGGCTTCGCAAAGCAGCGGCTGGCGCTGGAATTCTCCGCTGGCGATGAGCTGGTCTATCCGCGTGATGTCCATGTGCACGATGCGGCCAGCGCCGATATTCAGATGGCCCACTTCACTATTGCCCATTTGTCCTTCGGGCAGGCCGACAGCCGGGCCGGATGTGCCGATGAGAGTGTTGGGAAATTCTCGGAGCAGGCGATCGTAATTTGGCTTGCGCGCCAGGGCGATGGCGTTGCCTTTGGTTTCGGCGCGGTAGCCCCAGCCGTCGAGGACGGTGAGGACGATGGGTTTCGGGGGTTTATTCTGTCGGGTCATGTCGCGTTCCGTTATGGGCGCAACGCCTTGCGGCCGGGGAAGCGGGCGGCGCTGCCGAGGGCCTCTTCGATGCGGAGGAGCTGGTTGTATTTGGCGATGCGATCGGTGCGGGAGGCGGATCCGGTTTTGATCTGGCCGGTGCCCATGGCGACGACGAAATCTGCGAGGAAAGTGTCTTCGGTTTCGCCGCTGCGATGGGAGACGATGGCGGCGTAATTGGCTTTGCGCGCCATTTCGACGGCTTCGATGGTTTCGCTCACGGTGCCGATTTGGTTGAGCTTGATGAGGATGGCATTGCCGATCCCTTCGGAAATGCCGCGCGCGAAAATTTTCGGGTTGGTGACGAATATGTCGTCGCCCACCAGCTGGATTTTCTTGCCCAGGTCGCGCGTGATAATTTTCCAGCCGTCCCAATCGTCTTCGGAGAGGCCGTCTTCGACCGAGACGATGGGATATTTGGCGGTCCAGGCTTCCCAGAATTTCACCATCTCTGCCGAGGTGCGGGCGGATTTATCGGATTTCTTGAAGACGTATTTTTTTGTGGCGCGGTCGTAGAACTCGCTGGCCGCGGGATCTAGCGCGATGGCGATTTGTTCGCCGGGCTTGTAACCAGCGGCGGTGATGGCTTCCAGGACGCGTTCGAGCGCTTCTTCGTTGGATTTCAGGTTGGGCGCGAAGCCGCCTTCATCGCCGACGGCGGTGGAATAGCCATTTTTCTTCAACACAGATTTCAGGTGATGGAAAACTTCGACCCCCCAACGCAGCGCTTCGCGGAAATTGGGCGCGCCGACGGGCATGACCATGAACTCCTGCACGTCCACCGAATTATCGGCGTGCGCGCCGCCATTGACGATGTTCATCATCGGGACGGGGAGCGTGTTGGCGGACTTGACGGACGAATAGCGCGCCAGATATTGGAAGAGCGGCAGAGTAAGTTGCGCGGCAGCGGCGCGCGCGGCGCCCATGGATACGGCGAGGATGGCGTTGGCGCCGAAATTGGATTTGTTGGGCGTGCCGTCGGCGTCAATCATCTTGCGATCGAGCGTGTGCTGCTCGGCGGCGTCGAGTCCTACGATGGCTTTCGCGATTTCGGCATTCACATGGCCGACGGCTTTCAGGACCCCTTTGCCGAGGAAACGCGATTTGTCGCCGTCGCGGAGTTCGTTGGCTTCGTGTTCGCCGGTGGACGCGCCGGAAGGGACGGCTGCGCGGCCGACGGCGCCACCTGCGACGTGGACGTCGGCTTCGACGGTGGGATTGCCGCGGGAATCGATGATTTCGCGGCCGACGATTTTGGTGATTTTCGTGGACATGTTGCTCCTGTGAATTTAGTCGTTATTTGTGCGACGAACATCGTAAACGGTTTGGGGTGGGTGGTACAAGGCGGGGATGTGTGGCGTGAAGCTCAGCGCGGATAAAGCGAAGACAGATCCTTCGCCCCGCTCAGGATGACGGCATCATTCAGGTTCTTCGATCATGGATTCGGGGCGAACTACGACTACTACGCCGTGTTCGGTGACGGAGTAGCGCGCGCGGTCGGCTTCGGCGTCGTAGCCGATTACAGTGCCTTCGGGCAGGCTTACGTGGCGGTCAATGATGGCGCGGCGAATGCGGCAGCTGCGGCCGACGTTCACGTGATTGAAGACGATGCATTGATCAAGTTCGCTGTAGCTATTGACGCGCACGTCGAGGCCGAGCACGGATTTGGTGACTCGTCCTCCAGAAACGATGGAGCCGGCCCCTACGATGGAATCGAGTGCGACGCCCATGCGCGAGGGGTCAGCGAAAACGAACTTCGCGGGCGGATATTGCTGCTGCCACGTGTGCAGCGGCCAGCTCTTGTCGTAGAGGTTGAAGACCGGCGAAACGGAAACCAGGTCCATATTGGCTTCGTGGTACGCCTCGACGGTGCCGACATCTCGCCAGTAGGATTCTTCCTTTTTATTCTCGTCGCGGAAGTTGTAAGCGAAGACGCGGTGTTTTTCGATGATGCGCGGAATGATGTCCTTGCCGAAATCGTGCTTGGAAGTGGGATCTTCTGCGTCGGCGATCAGTATCGGAACCAGAAGCTGCGTATTGAAAAGATAGACGCCCATGGAGGCATTCACTTTGTCCGGATGGATGCGAGAACGCTTGGGCTCGGCAGGTTTTTCCTCGAACCCGACGATGCGCCAGTCTTTATCCGTTTCGATCACGCCAAAACTGCCAGCGGCTTCCTCGGGCGAAACTTCGAAGGTGGCGACGGTGACGTCGGCGCCGGCTTCGACGTGCTGCTCGAGCATCTTCTGATAATTCATTTTGTAGATGTGGTCGCCGGAAAGAATGAAGACGAAATTGGATTGCTCGGAGCCGATGGAATAGATGTTCTGATAGACGGCGTCGGCGGTGCCTTGATACCAGTGCTGCGAGACGCGCATCTGCGGTGTGAGGACTTCGATGAAATCACCGTGGCCCATGAGCAGAGACCAACCGCGGCGTACGTGGCGATTGAGGCTGAGTGCTTTGTACTGGGTGAGAACGAAGACGCGGCGCAGATCGCTATTCAGGCAATTCGAAAGTGTGACGTCAATGATGCGATAGATGCCGCCGAAGGGCACGGCAGGCTTGGCGCGATCGCGCGTGAGAGGCCAAAGGCGTTCGCCCTGGCCACCGGCCAGCAGGACCGCAAGTGCGTTGCGCATCAGAGGCATGGAAACGCTCCTCCCGAAAAATCCCGGGCTGGCGGTGGACATTCTAGCAGCAAGTGCAAGCGGGCCAAAAGGGTGCGTCGAAGAATGAATGCGATCGTCGCCTTGTCGGCGCGAGGCAAAAGCTCGGGCGACTGTGAATAATAACTAGAGAGTTACAAATGGCGGTTTTTGGCGGTTTGCCAATTTAAGCCTTGACTTACGGGTGGGCGGGCGATAGAAGAACTTGGCAATTGCCGGTTCGGGTGTGAACCGGCTACACTGGTGGTAACCCACACAGTGCAATCTAACATTCAACGGGGAACGGGGGTGAATACGCGTGGCAGAAGTTGTCATTCAAGAGGGTGAATCTCTGGAGAATGCACTCCGACGCTTCAAGAGAAAGGTGCAGTCGGAAGACATTATCAAAGAGATTAAAAAGCACAGCTACTACATGAAACCGGGTGAAAGGCGCCGTGCCAAAGAGGCCCTCTCGCGTAAGCGTCTCCGAAAAAAGCAACGGCGTGAGCAAGACTAGGCGACCATATAACCGGGGTCCATTCAAATGGTTCGGCCGATTAGGGGTGAGGGAGGCGTGAATTTTCCGGGCACGCGCCCGCATCCTACCGGCAAGAACTGTTCCGCTGCTACTCCTGTTCCAGCAAGGCCATGGAGCAGCGTATGGAATACCATGATCGGGTTTTGAAGTGCGCTGAATGTTCGGCTGAGTTCGTTTTCACCGCCGGCGAGCAGATGTTTTTCGCCGACAAGGGTTTCAAGAACGAGCCCAAGCGGTGTAAGGCGTGCAAGGCTAATCGCTCGGCGGGCACCACGGCTGGATCCGGCAGCGTGCAACGGGTCGAAACCAAGACGGTGTGCTCGCAATGCGGAAAAGAAACAACCGTTCCGTTCAAGCCAACACAAGGACGACCGGTATATTGCCGCGAATGTTTCCAGCAGCGGCGATCGGCCGGGCCACAGAGTATCGCGGCGCCATAAGAAGCCCGTCTTTTCTGGGGTTGGGTTGAAATAGGCCGAGCGAAGTTCCCGGCCGTTCCAGCTCCGAGGTATGTACGGGACCGGATGGCGGGGGGCGAGTCCGGAAAACAGAGAAAAGCTTATTCAACATTCAAAGGCTCTTCCCGGCGTGCAAGCGCCGGGAAGAGCCTTTTGATTTTGGGGGAGTTGTGGTGTTGCTGATCTTTCACGACATTTGCGATTCGGTATTCGTTATGCGGCGGCGCGCGCGGGGCTGGCGGGTGCGATTTCGCGGAGGGCGGCGAGGAAAGCTTCCGTTTCTGGTTGCGTGCCGATGGTAACGCGCAGGAAATTGGGCATGGCGGCGAAACGGCGTCCGACCACGATATTGTGCGCGTGAAATTGTTCGACGATGGGTTTTACGTCGGTGCCCAGGTCCAGCATGATGAAATTGGCTTGCGAACGGATGAAGGGGCGAGAGTCCTTGCTTAGTTGGGTGCAGAGCCAATCGCGCGTCCCATTGAGTTTCGCGCGACAGGAGGCGATGTGCTCGCTGTCCGTGAGGCTGGCGAGCGCTGCGCGCAGCACGGCGGCGTTGCCGTTGTCCTGAAGAAGCTGTTGCGCGAGGCGAGAGACGGGTTCTTTGGCGCCAATCGCGTAGCCCAGGCGCATTCCGGCCATGCCGTAAATCTTTGAAAACGTGCGCGCGACGATGACGTTGGGATGCGCGGGGATGAATTCGATGGCGCTCGAGTAGCGCGGGTCGTCGGCGAAATCGTAGTAGGCTTCGTCCACCAGTATCAGCGTGGTAGGCGGCACGGCTTGCACGAACGCCGCCATTTCATCGCGGGTGACGATCGTGCCGGTGGGATTATTGGGATTGCAGACGTAGGCGACGCCGGTTTTGGAAGTGCAGGCCGCGGCCATTTTCGGCAGGTCGTGGCGATGGTCGGCGGTGAGCGGGATCAGCAGGCCATTGGAGTGAAGCACGTGCGCGTAGTCGAGCACGGCTTCGAAAGTGGGCGCGGCGGCGACGACATTCTGCGTGGGGTCGAGGAAGGCGTCATCCGCGGCGCGGAGAATTTCCGTGGAGCCGCAGCCGAGGATAATGTTTTCCGGTTTGAGATCATACTTCTGCGCGAGATTGTTCGTCATTCGGCGATAGGCTTCGTCGGGATAGCGATTCGAGATGGAGCCGCACTCGGCGAGGGCGGCGCGGGCTTTTGGCGATGGCCCGTAGGGGTTTTCGTTGAAGCTCAGGCGGATGGCGCCCGGGGGCATCGGTTTGCGCTCTGTCGCATCCAATAGGTTCAGGTTCGGCAGGGTGGGCGCGGCAATTGCCGCGGCCAGGGATTGCGCGAAAATGCGCGAGAAGTCGCGGCGGGAATGAGTGACGGTGGTCATCGAGCGCTCCTGTTTTGAAAATTTCTGCAGGATGATACTCCCTGGTAGCGTGGCGGACAATGTATGGCTTGAACGCGGCTCCGAATGAGCAGGGTGAATTGATCTGGAGGTGGGGATGGCCACGACGAAACGGAAAAACAAGCAACAGGTGAAACGCGCGTCCAAGAAGAAGGCAAGCGGGAAGAAGTTGGTCGCGAAATCCGGGCGCGACGTAAACGACGAGGCGCTGCACGAACAATTGCGCAAGGTTCTTGATTGGCGCGAGGCGCATGCGGATTGGAAACAGGCGCTGACGGGGTTGGACCCGGCGCATCGCGGCTTGCGGCCGGCGGGATCGCCGCATTCGGCGTGGGATTTGCTGGAGCATGTGCGGCTGGCGCAGCGGGATATCATTGATTTCACCCGGGACCCAAAGCATGTGTCGCCCGATTGGCCGTCGGGATATTGGCCGAAGAGTCTGGCGCCGGCGGATGAGGCGGAGTGGGAAATGAGCGTGCGGGAATTTTTTCACGATTTGCAGGAGATGGAGAAACTGGTGAGCGATCCGCGGACGGATCTTTTCGCACGCATTGCGCACGGGACGGGGCAGACATTTTTGCGCCAGGTTTTGCTGCTGATCGATCACAATTCGTATCATTTGGGCCAGCTGGTGTTGGTGCGGCGATTGCTGGCCGCGTGGTAGGAGGAGTGCGCGGGGCTGCTCTCGCGCGTTCGGTGGGCTTATCGCTATAATAGAGACGTTATAAAAGTTGGGCGAACTGGTTACTAGAACTTGGGGAGATTCATGAGCCGTCAGCAAACAATTGTGGATTCCGCGGCGACGCAGGACGCGCAGGAGCGCGTCTGGGACGCATTCCGCCGCTGGGGATATCTTCAGGCGAGTCTGGATCCGCTGGGCGACATGGCGCCGGTGCCGATGCCGGAACTGGAAGTGACTGGCGCGGAAGCGAAAGCCGCGCGACGAGTCTATTGCGGGACGATCGGCGTGGAATTCATGCACATTCCCGAGCGCGAGAAGCGGGAATGGGTTCAGGCGCGCATGGAAGCGGAAGCGCCGGAAGCGGATCGCGCGCGAATTCTGGAATGGCTGGTGCGCGCCGAAATTTTTGAACAGGTGCTGCAGACTCGTTATCTGGGAACCAAGCGCTATTCGCTGGAGGGAGAGGCGGCGCTGCTACCGTTACTGGATGCGATTCTGGAAGCTTCGTCCGAGCACGGCGCGGTGCAGGCAGTGCTCTCGATGAGCCATCGCGGGCGGTTGAACGTGATGGTGCACATTGTGGGCCGCGATGCGGCGGAAGTTTTTGCGCGATTTGAGGATGTGGACCCGCGCAGCGTGCTCGGTGGCGGCGACGTGAAGTATCACATGGGCGCGACCGGCGAATTTGCCACAGCGGGCGGAAAAAAAGTAGGCATGCACCTGGTTTCGAATCCGAGCCATCTGGAAGCGGTGGATCCGGTGGCGATCGGGCGCACGCGCGCGAAGCAGGAACGGCGCGGCGACGCGGGATTGCGGCAGGTGGTTCCAGTTCTGATGCATGGAGACGCGGCGTTTGCGGGGCAGGGAGTTTGGGCGGAGACGCTGAACATGGCGGGCGTCGAGGGATTCACGGTGGGCGGGTCGGTGCACATCATCGTGAATAATTTGATTGGGTTTACGACGATTCCGCGCGACTCGCAATCTTCGAGATTTGCTTCGGACTTGGCCAAGCGGCTGCCGATTCCGATTTTTCATGTGAACTCGGAAGATCCGGATGCTGTGGCACGCGTGGGGCGGATCGCTGCTGAATATCGGTACGCGTTTGGAACACCGGTGGTGGTGGATTTGATCGGCTACAGGCGGCACGGGCACAGCGAAGTGGATGATCCCACGATCACGCAGCCGCTGCGTTACCGGAAAATTGACGCGCACCCGCCGCTCTGGGAAATTTATTCCGAAAAAGTCGGCTTGGATGCGGCGCCGATTGTGCAGCGCGTGCGTGGGGAATTGGATGCCGCTCAGAAGAAGGCGCTGGAGCTGGAAAAAAATCCGCCGATGCGCAAGCTGCCGCCTTATTGGGACGCTTTTCGGGGTGGGCGTTACAACGCTTTGATGGAAGTTGATACGGGCGTGGCGCAGCCGGAGCTGGCGGTCATCGGCGAAGCTTTGACGCGCTATCCCGAAGGATTTCACATTCATCCGAAAGTGAAAAAACTTTTGGAACAGCGGCTAGAAATGGCGCAGGGCAAGCGGCCGCTGGATTACGGAATGGCGGAAGCGCTGGCGTTCGGAACGCTGCTGAAACAACGCGTGCCGGTGCGGTTGAGCGGGCAGGACAGCCGGCGCGGGACATTTAATCAGCGGCACGCGGCGTTGATTGATATCGAGACGGAAGAGGAATACGTGCCGCTGCAACATTTGGGGCACGGCGAAGCGTGGTTCGAGGCGATCAATTCGACTTTGTCGGAAGCGGGAGTGCTGGGATTCGAGTACGGGTTCAGCCGCGATTTTCCGGAAGCGCTGGTGCTGTGGGAAGCGCAGTTCGGGGATTTCGCGAATGGCGCGCAGATCATCATTGACCAATTTATTTCCGCGGGTGAGGACAAGTGGAATTTGCTGTCGGGCGTAGTGCTGTTGCTGCCTCACGGTTATGAGGGGCAAGGCCCGGAGCATTCCAGCGCGCGCATCGAGCGATTTTTGCAATTGGCGGCGCGGGACAATATGCAGATCTGCCAGCCGACCACGGCGGCGCAGTATTTTCATCTGCTGCGGCGGCAAGCGTTGCGCGCGTGGCGTAAGCCGCTCGTTGTGTTTACGCCGAAGAGCATGCTGCGAAATCCCGCGGCGTCTTCGAGCTTGGCGGATCTGGGAACGGCGCGATTTCAGACGGTGATTCCGGATCGCGGCGATGGATCGGCGGAGCGCGTGCTGCTATGCACCGGAAAAATCGGGCACGAATTGATCGCGGAGCGGAAGCGGCGCAAGGATACTTCGACCGCGATTATTTTTCTGGAGCAGCTGTATCCGTTTCCGGAGGCGGAGCTCGCGGCCGAGATGGATCGGCACACTCGCGCGCGGGACTTTGTGTGGGTGCAGGAAGAGCCGGCGAATATGGGCGCGCTGGCGTTTTTGTTGCCGCGCCTGGAACGATTGGCGCGCGGACGCGGGGTACTTTCGATCAAGCGGTCGGCGAGCGCGAGTCCGGCGACGGGTTCGCACAAGGCGCATGAGATGGAGCAGCACACGCTACTGACGCTGGCGTTCGGCGGCGCGGAAAAAAGCTGAAGTCGCTCGCGATTATTTTTTTGAAATGATGAAGCTTTGCGGGCCGGGGCTGCGGCGCAATTCGTTCAGCGTGAATCCTGCCTTTCGAAACATTTTGTCGTATTCGGAATAGGGGTACGCGTCGCCGGCGTGCGTGGTGCCGAGCATGATCATGCTGAAGGCGGCGGGCGCGGGCGGCGAGACGCGATCTTCGTTGGGCACGAATTCCACTGTTACAACGCGGCCGTTGGGCTTCAGCGCGGCGTGAGCTTTGCACAAAATTTTGTCAATCGTCTGCGGATCGAAATGGTGCAGGAAACCGGTCAGCAGCACGATGTCGTAATCCTTCCCCCAATCCACTTCGAAGGCGCTGCCAGGCAAATGGTGATGGCGATCGCCTACTCCGGCGGCCTTCGCGTTTTCATGTGCAACTTTTAAAACTGCCGGCCAATCCAGAGCGAAAATTTCCGCGTTTGGATTTTCTTTAGCGATGCTAACGCCGTACACGCCGTGGCCTGCGGCGACGTCGAGCACTTTCCATTTCTCACCGGCGCTGGCGCAGAGCGTTTCGGCGAGGGCTACAGCGGTCATGCGTTGCAAGTTGCTCATGGAGCGGGCAAATTCCACCCATTTGGAACTATCCGGCTCGGCGGTGGTCTGCTCGCCCTTGACCGATGTGCCGGCGCGCACGATCGCGGTGAGATCCTGATAAAGTTCGACCATTTCGGGCAGGGCGAGGAAATTGGCGGCCGCGCCCATGTAGGCCGGCGAGCGGCGATTGAGAAATACGGCGGAATCGTCGGCGAGAGCATATTCCTGGCCGTTCTTGAGCAGAAATCCGTTGATGACAAGGTAGTCGCAGAGAATGCGGATGCCGCGTTCGCTGGATTCGCAGCGCTTGGCGATGGCTGCGTGCGTGGTGGCGCCGGCGGCGATGGCTGAAAAAACGTCCAGCTCGATTGCGGTTTTCAGCGCGGCGGTTTTCTGGTAGGCGTTCAGCGTTTCGAAAATGCGTTCGGGGGTTACGCTGGCAGGCTCGGGTGCGGTAGTCATGGGCATGGCTCCTGAAATTTGAGATGCGCTAATGAGCAGCGGAGTTTTCGGCGAAGCACCAGTGAACGAATTCGGATTTGTAGGTTTCTAGCACAGCTTGCGGCACGTCGGATTCGTTCAGCTGCCGAAACGTGAAATTTATTTCGCCGCTGGTTTGCACTGTACCGAGAAGAAAGCCGTAGACGTTGGTGGCGGAGGCCTTGGCGTCCACTTTGTCCGGCGGCAGAGCATAACGCACTGCTCCGGCGGTGCCAATGATCCATCCGGGAAGGACGCCGCCATGTTCGCGCCAGTACGGGGTGTTGAAAATGCCGTCCATGAAGTAGTGTGAGTGGCTGGCCAGGACGTACACGCGTTTGTGCGTTTCCTTCTGCGCTTTCAGCAGGTCGGCATAGACGCGGCGGCCGCTTTCGATGCCGGTCGGTGATTGGTCCATGGCGTGATTTTCCGAAATGCTGTTGGGCAGCGCTTCGTGCATGGCCACGACGATGGTGTGAATTTGAGAATTCGAAAGATCATGTCGCAAGACGTTTTCAAACCACGTCAATTGCGGAAGATCGAATTGGTCCGGGGTGGCATTGTCGAGGTTGATGAAATCCACGCCCCCCTGATTCCAATGGAAATAGGTATTCATTTTACTGGTGCGGTGGCTGAAGTAGTCAGCCGGCTGCTGCGGCGAGCCGGCCTGGTTAAGCCGGTCAAAATAGGCGTCGTCGAGGCGCTGTCGTTTCAACGTCGGTTGATCCAACCAGTCGGCGAACTGGATTAGAAATTGTTCGCGGGTTTTGGGCGAAATCGTGTCGTGGTTTCCAATTCCGAGGAACACCGGCGTGTCGCCGAACGGCGCAATTTGTTTCTCGATGAAATCATCCCATGCGACGGACAGATACTGGCTGACGGTTAGCGGCTGGGCGAGGTACTGAGGTTGATGCTGCATGTCTTCATCGAAATTGTAAATCGCGCGAAAATCACCGAGATGCCAGTAGAACGAGGCGCCTGATTGTTTTACGCCGGCGGCGATACCCGGCATCACGACGTCGCCGCAATTGCGCGAGTCGCCGGAAACGGCGAAGCTCCATGTGGCGTTGGGCGCTGGCGCGGAGGATTGCGCGACAACAGCGGCGCCGGGGAATCCGCAGAGCATCGCGAATAGCAGGAAACACGCTGCGAACATCAATCGGCGCGTCATCATTCTAATTTGCGAATCGCCTCCGACTGAAAGTGACTAGCGATTGTAGTTTTTCAACATGGCGATGGCAATGGCGGCGGTGCGGAATTCGCTTGGGTAATGCGCATGACTTCGCTTACATTTCTGGCGCGCGCATTATGTGGCGCGATTTTGCGGCCTGGCCGAGGTGAACGAAATGCAGATTGAGCCGTTTGAGCTGGAACGCTGGCAATCGGTGTGGGAGAACAAAGTCGAGCTGAATATTTCCGAAAGCGGCGTGCATCCGTTGACCACGGCGGAGCTGGTGCCGGACCCTGAGCAGCTGCGGAAAATATTGGACGTGCAGCAAGTGTATCCGCAGACCAACGGCAGCGAGGAATTGCGTTCGCAGATTGCGGAGCTGTATCCCGGCGCGAGCGCGGAAAATGTGCTGGTCACGTGCGGCGGTTCGGAGGCGAATTACGTTTCGACGTGGTCGCTGATTGAGCCGGGCGACGAAGTCGTGTTCATGATGCCGAATTACCTGCAGATCGCGGGAGTGGCGCGAGCGATGGGCGCGATGGTGAAGCCGCTGTGGCTGCGCGAGGCGCTGGATTGGGGCATCAATGTTGACGATCTGCCGCGGGTGGTGACGCCGAAAACGAAATTGATCGCGATCTGCAACCCGAGCAATCCCACGGGAGCGGTGTTGCGCGAGGATATGCGCGCGGCCGTGGTGGCGGCTGCGGCGAAAGTGGGCGCGTGGATTATTTCAGACGAAGTGTATCGCGGCGCGGAGTTCGATGGAGAAATGACGGAGACGATGTGGGGCGGGTACGAGCGCATGTTGTGCACAGCGGGGCTCTCGAAAGCGTTCAGTTTGCCGGGGCTGCGCACGGGATGGGTCATCGGCGCGCCGAAGACGATCGAAAAGCTGTGGAGCTATCACGACTACACGAGTATCGGGCCTTCGATGCTCACGGACCGGTTGGCTTCGGTGGCTCTTGAGCCGACGCGGCGCGCGTGGATTCTGAATCGCACCCGTGAATCCGTGCGCAGCAATTATCCGCCGTTGCGAGCATGGCTGGACGCACATGCGGATACGTTTTCGCACGTGCCGCCGAAGGCCGGCGCGATCGCGTGGGCGGGATTGCGCGGCGGCCGGAACTCGGCGTTGATGGCGGAAGAACTGCGCGTGAAGAAGAGCGTGCTGCTGGTGGCGGGCGAGCAGGTGGGGATGGAAGGGTTCGTGCGGTTTGGTTTCGGCGGCGATCCGGCGCATCTGGAGAAGGCGCTGGGGCGGATCGACGAGTGGCTGGGCGAGACGCGGGCTGCGAGCGCGCGCTGATTTTTCGCGGGTGCGAAAAACCGCGAACCACAGGCTGCCCGCCGGAAAGGCAGGCAGCCGCTACAAATTCAAAAGCAAAGGCGGCCATCCCTCGAAGGGACATAGCCGCCACAACGTCAACACCGTCGGTTGCATACATGTCGCCGCGAAGCGTTAGAACACGCGGCGCGCTACGAGCCGGTTACTTCTGTTGGCTAGCGGATTGTTCCTGATCGGTTTCGGATTTGTGCCAGCTGGAATCCGGATCGAATTTCTTCATGGCTTTGACGATTGACTCGGTGTTCTTGCCGAGATCCTTCTCGTAAACCACTCCGTTGCTGCCGATGATGAACGTCATCACGCCGGACGATCTGTACTCTGCAGGATAGGCGACGAAAGCGAAGCCGCCTGTCATTTTGCCGCGCACCAGGTAATTTTTCGAGCCGCCAGGAGCATGCCTGCCCTGCGCGATCAGCATGTGGAAGTAATAGCCGTGGAAAGGAGTGGGGCCGCCTTCGGAAATGTTTTCGTAACCTTCCGCGACAGCCGATGCGATTAGTGGACCGATGGGGCTTTGCGGCGCGCCGGCATCGGCTTTCCAATACAAGCCATTGTGCTGGCCTGCATCGCTGAAAAACCGCTGCGCGTATTCACTGTGATTTTGGGAAGCGTAATCCTTCTGCGCGGCTACCAGTTCCTGGCAAACGCGGATGGTGGTGACTTCGTTGCGGCCCACGCGACGATAAAGGATTTCCTTGGTTCCAGCGTCGGTGTCGAAATACCACACGTTACCCTTGTGCACCAGCGGAATGGGCGCAGGCCAATTCTCCGCGCCGATGTACAGCGTGGTTGTGCCATTCGGTTCGTTGACCAGGCGATGCATCTGCAGATATTTTTTCGCGAAGTTGGCGTGCATCTCCCGGTCTTGAACGTCATCGCCCGAGTAAACGACCTGCTTGCCGTCGGGACCGAAGATGGCCATCATCGCCGTCTCGTCGCCCGCCTCTGTCGCGGCGGCCAGCGCGCTACTTGCTTCTTCGGCGGATGCGAATGTTTTCTGGCCCTGCTGCTGGCCCTGGGAAATGGCTGGCATGCAACCCAACAATAAAGTAGCGACTGCCGCGAATTTCGGAAGATGGCCCCACTGCCGAGCTGCGAAATTAAGCTTCGTACGCTGCATAGGTCTTTTCTCCGTTTCTATAAGTCGCATATGTGGTTCGCTCCCTTACTTCGCGAACTGTTAGGAATGTTCTAAGAGTAGGAACATTTTGGTATTTTGATTAGTGATGACCGCCGCCGCCGTGACCCCCACCGCCGCCGTGAAATCCGCCGCCACCACCACCACCACCACCGCCGAAGCTGGCGCTGCCGCGCGAGGAATAACTGCGCGCCTCGCCGCCATGGTCATAGCCGCTGAAGCCGCTGGAGCGGGTGCCTGTGGTCTGGCCGGTGGTCGGGCCGTGGGACTGATCGTATCCGCGCGCGGCCTGTGTGTTTCCGTGGAAAGGCGTGTCTCGCCCGCCGGGATTGTTGTAAACATTCGCGGGGCCACGATTCACATTGGCAGCGACACCGCGTTCGCCGCCGGCGCGATAGTAATTGTTGCGGTTGTAAAACGTATTGCTGCGCGAGTAGTAGCGGTTGTTGTTATAAATTACGGTGCGACCGCCCCAGCCGACGCCCCAGTGGCCCCAGCCCCAGCCGTAGCCGCCCCAGAAACCGATGCCGAAGCCCACTCCCCAATATAGAGACGGGCCGCCCCACCAGATTCCGGGATAGGGATACCAGCCGGGCCAAGCGACTACGGGATACCCATACACCAGCCACGGGTCATATGCAGGCACGTAGACAACGTCGGGAGTAGCAGGCTGAATGACGATGTCCGACCCTTGCGTCTGCACGGTTTGCTGCGGCGTATCTTTCAGATTGCCGGCTTGCTGCGCTTTCTGGCGCATCACCTGAATCGCGTCCATCACATTTTGTTCCTGGTTGTAGTAGGCGTCGCCCAGAGACGAAGTCCAGGAGATATTTTTGTCCATATTTCCGAGGACGGTGGGAAACGCGCAGAGAGCTTTCACGCTCGGGTCCCAGGATTGCTGGTCCACGGCCTGCGCCAGAGCGTCGCCCTTCAGATCGGGATTGGCCTGTATCCAGCGATCGGCTTCGACGACCTCCGCGGGAAATGTGGAAGCGGCGAGAACCTGCGCCACCAGAGAGTCCGGGTAGAGCGCGATGGGCGCTACCAGTTGCTGCAACTGTTCAGGTGTCTGTTGCTTGTAAGGCGGCGCCTGGGGCGGTGGCGCGGAAGATTGCGCGCCCTGATCCTGCTGCTCCTGAGCGGCGGAGACGGATTGCGGCAACATCGGCAACAACAAAGAGAACGCCAGCACACATGCAAGAACTTGCCTGGCTGAAAGCGAAGGAATATTAGAACTGGCCGCTAAACGCTTAAAAATGTGCATGTTCGTGAGGCTCGGGAGCCGCTTCATGAGGTGAGCCCTCCTGTTGAATTAGATGCGTGACTGAGAACTTCGGTTACTGTTTTTGCTAAGTGCGTGGCCGGTAGCTGCGCCCGACATAATCCTCCGGATTTGACGACGATGTCAACGGCGAGGCAATCCCGAGGCAATCCTGTTCGGCTTTTGCCATCGCGCACACGGCGGCGCGGCTCGATGGCGGCTTCAGCGATGCTGCTCTGGAGAACTATTCGAGCGGATGAAGTAGTGGGGCTTGTCCAGATCGGCGCGCACGGCTACGTCGAAGAAGCCGACCATCATTTCGTCATAGGTTTGATCGCCCCAGCGGACGGCTGCGTTCGGATCGGGATTGTGCGGATTATTTTTGGAATTGTCGTACCAGGCGACGGCTTGCAGCACGGTTCCGGCGGGGAGCGGCCGCGGTTCGGCGAGGCGATAACTCAGCTGCCAGTAAAAATTGTAGTTCACGCGCAGCAGTGCTTCGGTGGATTTGTCGGGGCGCAAAATGTTGTATTCGAAACGCTTTCCGCGCAGGTGCATGTGCGGGAAAAAACTGAGCAGAGTCGCGTCGTTCGGAAGCGAGCCGTGGACTTCGACGCGATAGTCGTCCACGCTAGGAGGAATCACGAATCGGTCGTTGGTTAATTGTAAAGTGAGCACGCGTTGTTTCGGCGGCTGGCTCGCGAAAACAATGCCGATGCTGGATTGATCCGTGGTGGCGTGGCCATGTGCCATGTAATGCATTTGAAATACGAGGTCGGAGCCGGCCGGCACGAATTTCGCCATGCCTTCGGGCCAGTTGTCGGGCGAACTTCCTGGTGCGTACACGAGCAAAATGTCGGCTTGTGTGAAGCGCGTGTCTTCGCGATCCTGATCGTCGGTCATGTCCGCACCGGTGAAGGGAACACCCAGGGGCGCGTGGCGCAGCCAATTGGAATTGGGCGGGCGGACATAGACGACGGCGTGATGCACATTCGCGCGGCTGGAGGGCTGGATTTCGGACATCCGCACCCACTTGTCTTCGCTAAAGCCGGTGGGGACGATCTCGTAGGTGTAATCCACGTCGCCGCGCGCGGGCAGCGCAACCGGTTTGGGCATGCGGACCACAACGTCGGGCTGCGGAATCATCCAGCCTTCCGGCCACTGGCGCGGGGGCGGCGCTGCGTGCGGATCGCCAGCGGGCGCTCCGGCATCCGCCCAGTGAACGAGCGTCTCAATTTCCTGCTGCGTGAGCGATGGATCGTTCGAGAAGTGGCCAATCACGGGATCGGCGAACCACGGAGGCATTTCGCGTTTGGCGATGGAATCGGCGATGGCGCGCGCGAAGGGGCGCGTTTGCGCGTAGGACGTGAGTTGCATAGGGCCGATTTCGCCGGCGCGGTGGCAGCTTTGGCAATGCTGCTGCAGGACGGGCAGGACATCGCGATAAAAGGTGGGTGTCGCGACCAGTGCTTGCGAGGGCTCGGTCGGCGGTTGCGGCGTGTTTTGATTTTCCTGCGGCGATGCGACCCAGGTTTTAGAGAGCAGCAGGAGCACGAGCGTTGGCAGAGAGATTCTCAAGAAATTATGGATGCGGAACGAGCGGATGGGGTTTTCATTTTGGAAATTCACAGCAGGGGAATTGTACACCGACCGCGGCGGGGAATCAGCGCGAGGCGAACGGTCGGTCCGTCTGCGAGGGGCGCTTTATTTCTCAAGCGCGGCGATGTAGACAGCGAACGGCTCCAGCGAAAGCTGCGCGACGGAGGATTTATTTTGCAGCGAGGGCTGCGTGGTGAGCAGAGTCTTCGCTGATTTTGCGCTCAGGCGCTGCTTCGACAGTTTGCAGTTCACGTTTTGCGGAGTGGCGGACATGTTGATCACGACGATCACCGCGTCGCTTTTGGTTTTCCGCAGATACGACAACACGTTCGGATCTTTCTCGTTCAACGCAACGTAGTCACCATCGAGCAGCGCTGGATTGGAGCGGCGCAGAGCGAGCAGCTGTTTGTACCAGTTCAGAATCGAGTTCGGGTCTTTTAGCTCGTCCGCGACGTTGTAGGTTCTGTAGGTTCCCGGAATCGCGTTCCAGGGCGTACCGATTGTAAATCCGGCGTTCGCCTCGCTGCTCCATTGCATCGGCGTGCGCTCGCCGTCGCGGCCTTTTTCTTTCGGCCACCCCAGGCGGCCGATTGGGTCTTTCACATCTTCGCGACGCTTGGGATCGTTGTTCTGCATGCCGATTTCTTCGCCGTAATACAGGATGGGCGTGCCGCGCAACGTCAGAAACATTGCGGCCATATCTTTGGCGATTTGATCGTTATGTTGGCCGTCGCCATAGCGATTCCAGGAACGCTCGATGTCGTGATTGCCGATGACGAAGACGGGCCATTCGCCCGTTGCTTCGACGGCGTCAATGTGTTCGCGGAAAACGGACGCGGAAAATTTCAGTTTCGTGAGCAGCAGGTCCATGGGCATCTGCAGCTCGTCGTTCTTGGCGCCGTAATAGGGCTTCAACTGCTCGACATTATCCGTCCAGGTTTCGCCGATCAGGACCGCGTTGTACTTGTTGGCGACGGTGCGCAGGCCTCGCAGCGCGGTGTGCACTTCAGGTAGCGCTTGAGCGTATTTGTTTTCGACTTTGGGATCGCCGAATTCGTTGCTGCCGGGCAGGACGGGATTGTCGCGTAGCGTGGGATCTTCGTAGAGCGAATCCACGGCGTCAAGCCGGAAGCCGGCGACGCCGCGTTGGTACCACCACTCGGTGGTGCCATACATCGCGTCAACGACTGCCGGATTGCGCCAGTTCAGGTCTGGCTGCTGCACGTAAAAATAATGGTAGTAATACTGGTTCGTCGTGCTGTCCCACTGCCAGGCCGAGCCTCCGAAATTCGAGATCCAGTTATTCGGCGGCTCCTGCTCCTTGCCATCGCCCTTGCCATCGCGCCAGACGTACCAGTCACGTTTTGCCGCAGTGCGCGCAGAACGAGAGTCGAGAAACCAGGGATGCTGGTCGGAGGTGTGATTCACAACGAAGTCGAGAATGATTTTGATGCCGTGGTCCGTGCCTAATTTTTGCAGGCGATCGAAATCGGCGAGCGTGCCGTACATCGGGTCAATATTTTCGTAATCGGAAACGTCATAGCCGAAATCCACTTGCGGCGATGGGAAGCAGGGCGCGATCCAGATGGCGTTCACTCCGAGGGCCCTCAAGTAATCCAGCTTCGCAGCGATGCCGTTCAGGTCGCCGATGCCGTCGCCATTGCTGTCCATGAAGCTGCGCGGGTAGATTTCGTAAAACACGGCGTGCTGATACCAGGGGTGCGGCGCGGCGTCAGGAAGTTTGCGTTGCGCGCGCGTTGCGCGCAGCGCCACAAGCAGAATGATCAGGATCAAGACCGCCGCAGCAAACCTGCCGTGCATGAGCGCGCCTCCGCCGAGTGCGTAACGGATCAGAATCGCCTGTGAGTCTAGCAAGGTCGTCGATGCGGTGCCAGCGTGGCTGCCGCGTCCTGAAATAGACAGGACGCAGTAGCCGCTGGAAAATCCAGGTAAATGCGTGTACGCGATTTTCTTAAACGCTACTCGGGCATGATTACCGTTTCTTCTCGCGGTATCGCGTCCAGAGTGGCTTTGTCCAGATTCAAGTGAGCAGCGACGAGTTCTGGAGGAGTGTGCGAGAGCCATTCAGAAAGCGAAAGATCCTGGTAGTAGCTGCTTTTGAACATTTCCAGAAACTTCAGATCCGTCGTGCCGGTATTTTCCACGTAGTGCGGCAGAGTTTTTTGAATGTAACCGACATCGCCCGTTTCGAAATCCATGGTGCGGGCGCGGCCACCGGTGGTGAAGACGGTCATGCGTCCCTTGCCACCGAAGAAATATTGCCATTCGTCGGCATTGGGATGCCAATGCAGCTCGCGCACGCCGCCGGGTTTGACGGTGACGATCGCTGCAGAGGTGGTGGTGACTTTGAAATTTTTCGCGTCAATGATGCGGACGTCGCCGCTCTTGTTGCTCTTGGTGGGAGGCATATCCATGGTGCGGAATGCGAAATCGATGGGCGACGGACCAAGCGTGCCTGCGGCGATGCGCTTATCTTCTGCGAGCGGGCCGGGCACCGCCGTCTGAAAAATGAACTTTTCTTTTTTGGGCATATTGGCGAGGGCTTTTTCGCTGACGCCGAAATTCTTCGCGACTACGTCCGTGGGCGTGTGCGCCATCCAGTCGGTCAAGAGCACGGTTTCGTATTCCGAAAAATTGCCGTCGTCGAAGACCAGCAGGAATTCGCAGCCATCGGGAGCGAGCCCTTGAATCGAGTGCGGAATGCCCGGCGGGAAAAACCAGAGCTCGTTTTCTTTCACGTCGGTGACGAAGCTCTTGCCTTCGGCGTCAATGCAGGTGATGCGCGCGGTGCCGTAGAGCATAAAGGCCCATTCGGCAGCGGTGTGCCAATGCAGCTCGCGGACGCCGCCCGCAGTGAGGCGCATGTCCACGCCAGCGAGAGTTTTGGAGACCGCCAGTTCCCGTTGCGTGACTTCGCGCGACCAGCCGCCCTCTTGCATTCGTTTGTGCGCTAACGAGAACGGATATTTGAAAGTTTGCACGCCACCCGCGTCAGTTTGCGGGGGGCTGTTCGAATCGGGATTGGCCGCGTCGATCGCGGGATTGGTCGGGCCCGGATCACTTGAACTGCGATTGCTTTTCTGTTGATACGGCGCCTGTTCCTGCGCTGCCAACTTTTCCGCGGCGAGCACACCCGCAGCCGCTAGAGCCGCCGAGCCTACTCCTAGAAATCCTCTGCGCGTCAATGCGTCTTTCTCTGTTTCGTTGCTCATGTTGGTCACCTTTCTGAATTGAAACGGATTCCCTGCACAGGTTTAACAATCGTGTTACGTACAACACTGTGAGATGAGTCAAAGACCGGGAAAGTTACAGACCACCGGACCAACAAGCTCGATAGAGAGTCAGAGGGCTTCACGTCCTAAAACCACCCCGACGCAAATTCTACACCCCGTCGTCAAGCGCAATGGTCGTCAGGCGGCCATTCCCGGTAGCGGCGTGGCCGAATGGCGCGCTGAAGTGTGTCGCTACGAAGTCAGAGTCTGGGTTTGGAAGTCATGCTGCGTTAACGCGTGATGGTTGACTTCTGCGGGCAGGTCGTTGCAAATGGAAGCCTCATAAATCACCCAGGATTGGCCGCAAATGAACATTATTGATCTGATTGTCGGCAAGCCGCTGAGAACTTCGGATGAACGCGCGGAGCAGATTGGTCCGGCCGCGGGCGTTTCGATTTTCGGTCTGGATGGACTAAGTTCCGCGGCGTACGGCCCGGAAGCGGCACTGAGCTTGCTGATTCCGCTGGGCCTGCTGGGCGTCCGCTACATTTTGCCGGTCAGCTTGGCGATTATCACGCTGCTGATTATTGTTTATTTTTCTTACCTGCAGACGATCGCAGCGTATCCGTCGGGCGGCGGTTCGTACACGGTGGCGCGATTCAATCTAGGCGCTTCCGCCAGCCTGTTTGCGGCAGCGGCGCTGTTGACGGATTACATTCTTACGGCAGCGGTGGGAATTTCCGCGGGTGTGGGCGCGCTGGTTTCCGCGGTACCGTCGTTGCAGCCGCACACGGTGTTGCTGTGCGTGGGAATTCTGGTAGTGATCATGGTTTTGAATTTACGCGGCGTGCACGACACCGGAGCCGCGTTCATGATTCCGACTTATCTCTTTGTTGGCACGCTGCTTATCCTGCTTGGCACTGGAGTGATTCGCGTAGTGCTGAGCGGCGGACATCCAGCGCCGGTGTCGCCACTGCCCGTGCCCTCACCCGCAACCACGGTGGTGAGCTTCTGGCTGCTGCTGAAAGTGTTTGCGAGCGGTTGCACGGCGCTGACCGGCGTGGAGGCGGTGAGCAACGGCGTGAAAGCTTTCCGTGAACCAGGCCAGAAGAACGCGCAGCGCACGTTGACTATGATCATTTTTCTCCTGGCCGTTTTGCTCGCGGGAATTTCGTATCTGGTGAAGGTTTATGGCATTGCCGCCACGGATCCTGGCCAGCCGGGTTATCAGAGCATCCTCGCGATGCTGCTGCTGGCGGTATTCGGCAAGGGCCTCTTCTACTACGTGACGATTGCCGCGATTCTGCTGGTGCTATCGCTTTCCGCGAACACCGCGTTCGCTGATTTTCCGCGTTTGTGCCGGGCCATCGCGCAGAACAATTACCTGCCGCACGCGTTCGCCTATCGCGGGCGCCGCCTGGTGTACACCTACGGGATTACCGTGCTGGCGGTGGCGACTGGATTTCTGCTGATTGTTTTTGGCGGGGTGACGGACCGGTTGATTCCGCTGTATGCCGTGGGTGCATTTCTGGCGTTTACCCTTTCGCAAGCGGGAATGGTCCGGCATTGGGCCAAGAGGCGTGGACCGAATTGGCTGCGGAACGTTTTTATCAATGGGCTGGGGGCGTTCGTCACCGGCGTTACCGTGCTGGTGGTACTGGTGGCGAAATTTACGAGCGGCGCGTGGATCACCGTGATCTTTATACCTTTCTTGATTTTGTGCTTTCGCGTGGTGCGGAAGCATTATCACGCCGTCACGCTGGCTACCTGGAGTTGCTCGCCGGTCGAGCCTGCGAACCATAAGTCGCCGCCGATCACGGTAGTTCCTATTGACCGCTGGAGCAGCGTCACCAAGCAGGCGCTGGAGTTCGCTTCCAGAATCTCAGCGGAAATTATTGCGGTGCATGTGGAATCGTCCGACAGCGGCGAAATGCTGCGCGACGTTTGGCCGCGCTATATCGAAGCGCCGTTCCGCGACGCAGGGCAGCAGCTGCCCACACTGATGCTGCTTCCTTCGCCCTATCGCTTTGTAATCGTTCCGGTGGTGCAGTATGTTTTGAAATTATCGAAGGAAAATCCTCAGCGGCGCATCGTGGTGGTGATTCCGCAGCTCGTCGAGAATGAGTGGTTCGAATATTTTCTGCATAACCAGCGTGGACGCTTGCTGGAATGGGCGCTGCTGGCGCAGGGCAATCGGCACATCTTTACGCTGTCGTCGCCTTCCTATCTTTCGGACTAGACGCAGACGCAGACGGTCTCTGCTGCCGTTGTGGTGCGCGCTGGCGCGCGCTGGCGTTGACTTGAGCTTGGCGCGGCCATAATATGGCGCGCAGCCGGGTTCGTGCCCGCCTGCCATGAAAGCACCGCCACCTGAGAACGAATCGGCACGACTCGCAGCGCTGCAGCGTTACGCCATCCTGGATACATTTCCGGAGCAGGAATTCGACGATCTCTCTCGCCTCGCCGCGATGATTTGCGGCACGCCGATCGCGCTGGTTAGTCTGGTGGATTCCCACCGGCAGTGGTTCAAATCAAGAATCGGCATCGACCAAACAGAGACTTCGCGCGACGTAGCTTTCTGCGCGCACGCAATTTTGCAGCCGGATGTGATGGTAGTGCCGGACGCGCTGCAGGATGAGCGATTTCGCACGAATCCGCTGGTCACAGAGGATCCCAACGTGCGTTTTTACGCCGGCGCGCCACTGATTTCGCAGGAAGGCCACGCGCTCGGGACGCTCTGCGTGATTGACCGCGTGCCGCGCGAATTGTCGCCGGAGCAGCTGGACGCGTTGAAGGCGCTCAGCCGTCTGGTGGTGACGCAGATGGAGCTGCGGCGCAGCGTGTCGGATTTGTCGCGAGCGATTCGCGAGCGGCGCATGACGGAAGAAGAGCTCGACCAGCTATTCACGGTTTCGCTGGACATGCTGTGCATCGCCGGGTTCGACGGATATTTCAAGCGCATCAATCCGGCATGGGAAAAGACGCTGGGCGTGCCGATCGAGGAGCTGCTCGCGAAACCGTTCAACGAATTCGTTCACCCCGACGATCGCGACAGTACGGCGGCGGAGTCCGAGCGTTTGGACGAAGGCGAACAGGTAATTTCGTTCGAGAACCGCTATCGCTGCGGCGATGGGAGCTATCGCTGGTTGCTCTGGAACGCGACGCCTATCCTGGACCAGAAATTAATATTTGCTGTGGCGCGCGACGTAACGCAGCGCAAAGAAGCCGAGCGCAGGCTTTCGACCGGATACGCGGTGACGCGCGTGCTGGCGGAAGCGGAATCGTTGGATGCCGCCGCGCCGTTAATACTGATGGCTATTTGCGAAGGGTTGAGCTGGGATTTGGGAGTTTTGTGGCGCGTGGATGAGGCGGCGGGAGTGCTGCGTTGCATGAACGTGTGGCATCCGCCGGGCCTGAGTTTTCCGCAATTCGTGAAGGCCACGCGAGAATCGGCGTACCCGAGGTCCGTGGGCGTTCCCGGACATGTGTGGGAAACCTCCCAGCCGATGTGGATGGCGGATCTGCCGCAGGTGGAAAACTTTCCGCGCGTACCGTTCGCCATCGCTGAAGGGTTGCACGCTTCGTTTGCGTTTCCAATACGCGTGGGCGAGCACGTCGCGGGCGTGATTGAATTTTCCAGCCGGCAGATACGCAAGCTCGAGCCGGACCTGATGGAAATGTTCGATTCCATCGGCAGCCAGATCGGGCAATTCATCGAGCGGCGCCGGGCGGAAATGGAGTTGAAGTTGTACGCCGATTATCTGGAAGCGGCGCGCAATGCGCAGCAGGCGGATGCGCGGCGATTGGCGCAGTTGGTGAAAGAGCTGGAGGCCGCGAAGGAGAAGGCCGAGGAAGCTACGCGCGCGAAGAGCGAGTTCCTGGCGAACATGAGCCACGAAATACGCACGCCGATGAACGCCATCATCGGCATGACGGAGCTGGCGCTGGAAACGAAAATGTCCGCTGAGCAGCGGGAATTTCTGGGCACGGTGAAAAGCTCGGCGGCTTCACTGCTGAATTTGATCAACGACATTCTGGATTTTTCGAAAGCGGAAGCGCGCAAGGAAAAGCTGGAGCGCGTGGAGTTTCCATTGCGGGAGACGATCGAAGAAACGCTGAAATCCCTGGCGCCGCGCGCGCAGAAGAAGGGAATCGAGCTGGCCTCGCATTTTGCGCCGGATGTGCCGGACGCGTTGATCGGGGATCCGGACCGGTTGCGGCGGATCGTGGTGAATCTGCTGGGGAACGCCATCAAGTTCACCGAGCACGGAGAAGTGGTGGTGCGCGTGGTCACGGAAGCGCATGGCGAGCCGGATATTTTGCTGCATTTTTCGGTCAGTGATACGGGAATCGGAATACCGATCGAAAAGCAGCAGCATATATTTGAGGCGTTCGCGCAAGCCGATTCCTCCACTACGCGCAAATATGGCGGCACCGGTCTGGGCCTGGCGATTTCCGCGCAGCTTTGCGAATTGATGAATGGAGTGATGTGGGTGGAAAGCCAGGAGGGCCGGGGAAGCGTATTTCATTTCACGGCGCATTTCGGGCGCCCGGATACTTCCGCGAAGAAAGCGGCCGAGCCCGAGCCGGTGAAGTTGCGCGATTTGCCGGTGCTGGTGGTGGACGATAATTCGACGAATCGGAAAATCCTGGAAGAGATGATCGCGAATTGGCGGATGAAGCCGGTGGTGGCGCCGAACGGCCCGGCGGCGATGGAGGCGCTGCGGCGGGCGCATCAAAACGGCACTCCCTTTCGCTTGGTGCTGCTCGACGGGCACATGCCGGACATGGATGGATTTGAAGTCGCGGCGCGCGTGAAGCAGGATCCGCAGTTGCACGGCGCGAAGGTAATCCTGCTCACTTCCGCGGGGCGCAGCGAGGATGTGTCGCGCGCAAAAGCCGTGGGAGTAGCGGCGGCGCTTAGTAAGCCGGTGAAGCAATCGGAATTGTGGGACGCGATCATCAGCGTTTTGCATGTGCCGGGGCGGCAGAAGGAGCGGCCGACAGCGGCGCGATCGCGGGCGCGCGCGGCTCGACAGCCGTTGCGCGTGCTGTTGGCTGAGGACAATCCGGTGAATCAGGAAGTCGCCGTGCAGATGCTCGAGCGGCGCGGGCATTCCGTGATCGTCGCGGAAAATGGGCGCCAAGCTTTGACCGCGATCGAGCGGCACAAATTCGATCTGGTGCTTATGGACGTGCAGATGCCGGAAATGGGCGGCCTGGAAGCCACGCAATTAATACGCGAGAAGGAAAAATCCACGGGCGGGCATTTACCCATTGTGGCGATGACCGCGCACGCCATGCAGGGCGACCGCGAACGCTGCATCGCCGCGGGTATGGACGGATACCTGGCGAAACCGATCGATCCCAAATCGTTCCTGCAAACTGTGGAAGGAATTTCGCAACAAGTGGCGGAAAGCGAGAAAGGCTCGCAGGAAGCAGCGACACGCGAAGCGAACGCCGACACCAACGGCGACGGCAAACGCGCGCTGGATTCGGCGGCGCTGCTGGAATGGTTCAGCGGGAACCGGAAGCTGCTGCGCAGTATCGTGAAAACTTTTCGCGACGACTGCCCGCGGATGATGGCACGCATTCGTAGCGCACTAGCCGCGAACGATGCCAATTTGCTGGCTGATGGAGCTCACGCGCTGAAAGGCTCGGTAGGAAACTTCGGCCCCACCGCCGCGCTGGACACCATTCGAGAGATGGAAAAAATCGCGCGACAGGGTAAACTCGACGGCGCCTGGGAACTCTACGCAACGCTGGAGGACGAGATCGCGTTGCTGTTGCCGGCACTGCACGCCATCGGCGCGCAAAAAAGACCCGCGCGGCGGACGGGCCGCTCGCATCATGCACCGGGGAGGAAACGATGACGCGCATACTAGTCGCTGACGATGACCGCACAACCCGCCTACTGCTCACCGAAACTCTTCGCGCGCAGAAATACACCGTGGTCGCGGCCGCTGACGGCGCGGAAACCCTGAAAAAATTGAAGACCGGGAAATTCGACCTCGTGTTGTTGGACATATGGATGCCGAAAATGAACGGGCTGGAAGTGCTGGCAAAATTCCGCAAGGCGAAGAAGCGGCCGAAGATTATCGTGATGACTTCCGACGACACGCCGCAAACCTTGCTCAGCGCAATTCGCGAAGAGGCGTACACCTACGTCGCCAAACCGATTGACCCGCACGCGTTGGTGGTTCTGGTGAAGGAAACGCTCTTGAAGAAGCCTGGCCAGGGACCGATTGAAGTGATTTCCGCGAGTCCCAACTGGGTGGAGCTGTCGGTTACCTGTTCGCTGGACGAAGCCGAGCGCATCGAAGCGTTCATGGCGCATCTGAAGTCCGGACTCTCTGACGACGTGCGCCGCTCGGTGGGGCAGGCATTTCACGAGTTGTTGCTGAACGCGGTGGAGTGGGGCGGCAAGCTCGATCCCAATCGCAAGGTGCGCATTTCGTATTTGCGTGCGCGGCGCATGCTGATGTATCGCATCGCGGATCCGGGACAGGGATTTCAATTTGCCGGCCTCGATCACGCGGCGATTTCGCACACGCCGGACGAGCCTACCGCGCACGACCAGGTTCGCCAAAGTAAAGGGTTGCGCCCGGGCGGATTCGGGCTGCTGATGACGCAGGCGAACGTGGACGAACTGGTCTACAACGAAAAACAGAACGAAGTGGTGTTCGTAAAATACCTCTCGGAATGACCTCTTTTCTCCAGCCCAACGTGCGATTTTACTGCATAGCACTTTGCACACGGTTTTGCGCCGAATCCGGCGTGATGTGGTAAATTCGACTCGATGAAAGCGATGAAAAACCTGCTGATTATCGCGATGTTCGTGGCCGCGCTGGCAATCGTGATTGTATTCGGTCTGCCGCGATTTCCCCGGCAAGAGCATCTGGCGCAACGGCCGCAACCGCAGCCATCGCCGTGGAATTCCAGCGCGATTCAGAGCACGTTTGCGGGCGCGCAGGTGCAGGAAGCGGACGCGACCCATGCGACGCTGGAATTCTTCTACGATTTGGACAACAACACGGATACGGATTACCGATTCACAAAAGGCGCTGGCACGGTAGTGATGACGCGGCTGAAATCCAACGGCAGCTTGAGTTCGGAAGAACCGATTGAATTGAATAATTCCGTGTTTCTGCCGGCGCGCAATCGCACGCGCATCGCGTTGCAGGTGACGCGGCCTTTCAATTGGCCCACGGGCCTGCCTGCTACGCAGATTGGCCCGGTGAATCAGGTGAAATTCCGGCAGCTCGTGGCGGATGAAGTGGCGAACCTGAGCGGATTTGTGCTGTTCGATACGGGGTCGCATTTTCAGATTGAACTTCCGGGCGGCTGGCAGGAATTGCAGCAGCCCGCAAGCGCGGCGGAGTTGAATTAGAAACGCGCACTGAGGGTTGTTGCGTGCAGGTATGGCGCGACAAACGCGATGCATGACTGACGAACCAGAACAGAATTCAGAATCGAGTCCCGTCTCAGTTCCGGCGAGCGACCGGCGCGAGCATCCGCGTCTGCGCATACGTTCGCTCGCATACGTGCATCTGGGCGAGTCCAATGGCGGGATCGTGCTCAACGTCAGCGAAAGCGGAATCGCCGTGCAAGCCGCCGAGGCTTTGGATGTGGACGAGGCGCGGCTGGCGCTGCGCATTGAGATTCCGCGCTCGCGCAAGCGCCTAGAAGTGACCGGCGAAATCGTGTGGCTCGGCGAATCGCGCAAAGAAGCGGGGTTGCGCTTCGTGGATCTTTCCGAGGAAGCGCTGAAACGGATTCGTTCGTGGATGGCGCGCGAGGAATCGCCGGAAACCGCGGCGGAGGAGAACGAGGAGGAAGCCGAGGCGTCGGCGGTAAGGGCAGCCGAAGTTCGCGCTGAACCGGTTGCGACGTCAGAAACTTCGACGCGCGGGGAAGCTCGCGCTGCTGATCCTGAGGAACTCGCGGCGCAGGAAGAAGAAGAGGGCGGCAAAATTGACGCGCTGGCCGATGGCGGCGACGAACTCGTGGCATTCGACGAAGGGCCCTCCGAAGACGAGTTGGCGGCCGCGGTCGCGGACGAGCCGGTGGAAGCAGCCGAAGATGCGGCCGTGGAGATGGATGCGTCAGCTGGCACGACGAAAGAGCCACATCTCGCGGAGCCGGTCACACGTAAGGAAGAAGACCGGGCGCGAACAATCGCGCCGCCAGTGCTGACGTTCGAGAAACGACCGCAGGTTCCGAATGTTCCTTATACACCGATCAGCGGCACGCACGGAGCGCCAGCGTTTCTGGTGGCGGGCGCGCCGCTCGCCGCGCCGCCCGCGCCAGCGCGTTATTCCACCGGTGATGCCACCTCGTCATTGTTTCCGACGCCGCGCGTCGCAGCCGAAACTGCCGCCGCAGGTGACGGCTGGAAGAGTTTTCGCGTGCAACTGCAAAGCGGATGGTTCTTGGCCGCGCTGGTGCTGCTGCTGGCGACAATTTCATTCGTGGCAGGGATGGCCGTGCGCCGCGGCGCGTTGAATGGCGTGATGGGTGATGGGGACGACGTGGTACAGCCGAAGAGCGCGCCGGCGCCATCGCCTGGAAATATTACGGGAAACGTCGCCACGAATCCGAATAGTGGCAATTCGGGCGCGGCGTCAGCGACCGCGCCGGCGAAGCCGCTCCAAATCGAGATCGTGGATTTGGAAAATCATCACTGGACGATTCCAGCGGTGAGCGGCGCGAACGCCGCGCGGCAGACGCCAGTGAACGATGCTGCGTTGCCGGACAAGGGCGCTTCGCCTGCGTCTTCTGCTTCTTCCACCGCAGACGGGCCGAATCGAAATTCCGGGCAGAGCGCATCATCGTCAGATAGCGCGGCCGCGACCGCTGCTGCAAAACCGGGCGCGCCGCTGACGTTGAGTTTGCCGGAAACACCGATCAGCGCTTCGGGTTCGGTCGCTATTCGCGCGACGAGCATGGTCCCGATGCCGGCGGACAATGCGCAGTCCGGCCAACACGCGCGCAATTTACAGATAGGCGAGCTGACCCATCTGGTCGAGCCCGTTTATCCGCCCGACGCGCGCCAGGCACGTCTGGAAGGCACCGTGAAATTGCATGTGGTGGTCGGCGCGGACGGCGAAGTTCAGAGCTTCCGGACTGTCAGTGGGCCCGAGCCTTTGGCCCAAGCCGCGATGACCGCGGTTCGCGAGTGGCGCTACCGTCCCACCTTGTTGAACGGAAAAGCGGTGGAGACGCAGGAAGACGTCACTTTCGTTTTTCGCCTGCCGAATTAAAGGCGTGTCCGCGATGTCGCCAGTTTCCCTTTTTAATTGTTTTGCACGCAGCGCGCGGCGGCGTTGTGCGCAGACTTGCTCGTTTCACCGGCCGCGTTGATGTTACCAATCGCATCCTTGCGGTGATCTTGCGGTGATCCTGTATTGACGATGGCAGGGGCGGCGTATACGATTACGGCGCTCATATCCGGAGGAAAAAATGGCCAAGAGCAGACTCACCAAAGTTGCGGAAAGCATCGGCGGCGCAATCGGCAAAGCCGATCGCACGGCGCACAAAGTCGCCAAAGCAGGCGTGCTGGCGAAGAAAGAACTCGAAGCGCTTTCCAAGGAAGTGGATTCGTTGAAGAAGCGCTTGCAGAAAACCACCAAGCGCCTGAAGAACGCGCTGTCGTAAATTTTTGCCAGCTGAGTGGGAACGACGTTCGCGTCGTTCTCTTCTGTCGCGCGGATGATCTTGGCGCAGCAGCTAGGAGCCGGACGGTGCGCGCGATTTGCCTTGTGCTGCTTCTGTGTGGTCGAGGCGGCGGAGCGCTTCGTTCGTTGTGATTGTCTCCGCACCCAGCGCCGTTAGTTCATTCATCGTGCGGCGCGCTTCGGCCGGATTCAGGGTTTCGATTGCATCGCTGACGACGGCGACGCGTCGGCCGCGTTCCAGCAGGCCTTTCGCCGCAAGCCGCACGCAGTATTCCGTCACGACTCCAAACACGATAAATTCCGCGTCGCGGGGCAGGCGATCCAGCAGCGCTTCGGCGTGATGGCTCTCGAAAATGTCGAGCGTTTGCTTTTCCAGTAGGATTTGCTGGAATTCCTCAAGGTCATTCGGCAGTTTCGCCGCGGGATGGTTTGGCACGGTGACGTATTTTTCGGTGAGCGCTTCTGGGACCAGTTTCGCGCCCGGCGTTTCCTGGATGCAATGCGGCGGGAACTGCACGAACTCCGGATCGTCTTTCGTGTGAATGCAGCCGTGCGAAACGAGAAGCACGCGGCCCTGGCGCGCTGCGTCGGTGAGCCGCCGGATATTGTGTAGCAGCTTTTCCGCGCCGGGGACGTAGAGTTTGCCGCCCGGCGTCATGAAGTCTTCCTGCGCGTCCACTTCCCAGAAAATTATTCTCTTCGAGACCATTCGGGTTCCTGTAGTTGCACGAATGAATCGGTTGTGCGCCTCGCGCGCTCCCGTGATGCGAATTGCTGGAAGTTCATTTATAGCCCGGCTTGCAATCGCCTGACAAGGCCGCCACGCCGGTGGGCTTGCACGCGCCGCAGCGAAACCGGATCGCCTTCCTTTGCCTGCCGATTGATGTTAGTTTTCAGATGAAATTCGAATGATAACGTTTTGACGCGCCTTTATGCCCGAGCGATTCGCGTTTTCGGATCTCCGTGAGCTTTTTGCCAAAGCGAACGAGGTGAAGTCCGGCGACCAACTGGCCGGAATCGCCGCGGCTTCGGAACGCGAGCGAGTTGAGGCGAAACGCCGGCTTGCGGACTTAACGCTCGACGAAATTGTGCGCAACCCGCTGATTGCTCCGGATCAGGATGACGTCAGCCGCCTGATTCTGGATTCCTTCGACCGAGAAAGCTTTCAGCCCCTGAAAAGTCTGACCGTCGGCGAATTTCGCGAGCGCTTGCTCGACGACGCCACCGCTGAAAGCGAGCTGCGGACAATTCAGCGCGCCATCATTCCCGAAATTGCCGCAGCTGTGGCGAAAATTATGAGCAACAAAGATTTGGTGCTGGCCGCGGCGCGGATTCGCAACGTCACGCGATGCCGCAACACCATGGGCGAGCGCGGCGTGCTCGGAATTCGCGTGCAGCCCAATCATCCGGTGGACGATATCGGCGGCATTTTGCTTGCCGCGTTTGAGGGCTTGCTCTATGGATGCGGCGACGCGGTGATCGGCGTAAATCCCGCGGCGGATTCGGTGGAAACGGTTGGTGCGATTCTGCATGCGCTCGATCGTCTGGTAACTGCGTGCAAAGCGCCAACGCAAACCTGCTGCCTCGCGCATATTTCGACGCAACTCGCGGCGCTGGGCCGCGGCGCGCCGGTGGACTTGTTGTTCCAATCCATCAGCGGCACGGAAGCGGCCAATAAAAGTTTTGGCATCTCGCTCGCGATGCTGCGCGAAGGCCGCGAACAGGTGCTCGAACATCACGGGCAACGCAAAGACGTCGCGTGGAAAGGGACGAGCGTGATGTATTTCGAGACGGGTCAGGGCAGCGCGCTTTCCGCCGAGGCGCACTGCGGCGTGGACCAGCTCACTTTGGAAGCGCGTGCATATGGAGTGGCGCGCGTTTTCGATCCATTCTTGGTGAATAGCGTG
Source organism: uncultured Acidobacteriota bacterium (assembly GCA_963790855.1). Taxonomy (GTDB): domain Bacteria; phylum Acidobacteriota; class Terriglobia; order Acidiferrales; family UBA7541; genus Palsa-295. The sequence continues at coordinate 134,861 of CAWBPZ010000006.1, read as the reverse complement.
GTTGGATTCATTGGCCCCGAATATCTTTACGATGAGCGGCAAATTATTCGCGCGGGCCTGGAAGACCATTTTATGGGCAAGCTGCTGGGCCTGCCGATGGGCTGCGATGTCTGCTACACGAATCACGCGGAGGCCGATCAGAATTCCGCGGACAATTTGTTGCTGCTGCTCGGCGCGGCCGGATGCAATTACTTCATGGGCGTTCCGTGCGGAGACGACGTGATGCTGAATTACCAGTCCACCAGCTATCACGATGCGATGGGCGCGCGTAAGATTTTCGGACTCCGGCCGGCTCCGGAATTTGTGGCGTGGTTGGAGAGCACGGGAATTTATCGTGACGGCGAACCAGTGAAGCTGGATGCGCCCGCGCGGAGACAATTGCTGCGGGGGCTGGAATCGTCGCTGGAAGGCATGGGCTGAATGACTGAAGCCGCCAACAAAATTGCCGCCGATAAGTTAGCCGCAAATTCCGAGTGGCCGGAGCTCGTGCGGAAAATTCGGGTGCGTACGCCGGCGCGGATTCTCGTTGGACGCGCGGGGCCGGCTTATCGCACGGAAACGCAGCTGCAACTGCGCGAAGACCATGCTGCGGCACGCGATGCGGTGCGCGCGGAGCTTAACGCGCGTGCGGCGTTCGGCGCAGATTTTGTGGAGCGATGGAAACTCTTCGAAGCTCGTACCCGCGCTGCGTCGAAGGACGAATTTCTGCAGCATCCGTCGCTGGGGCGCGCATTCAGCGACGCGTCGCGCGGAGAGGTGGTGCGACGATGCGCCGCGGGGCGCGATTTGCAAATCGCGATTGGCGATGGGCTGTCTGTCCCGGCGATTGGCGCGCAGGTTCCGCGATTGCTTCCGTTGCTGGTGGAAGGCGCGCAGGCACGCGGTTGGAGCGTCGGCCAGACATTTATCATTCATCATTGCCGAGTGGGGATTGTGAATGAGATTGGCGAGTTGCTGCGGCCGCGGATTGTGCTGCTGCTGATTGGCGAGAGGCCAGGCCTGGCGACGGCGGAAAGTTTGTCGGCGTACATGGCGTATCAGCCGGAGCGCACGCATTCGGACGCGAATCGCAATCTCATTTCAAATATCCACAGCCGCGGGTTGGGCGCCGACGAAGCAGCGGCGCGCATTGTGAATTTGTGCTCGCAGATGCTGAAGCTGCGCGTGAGTGGCGTGACGCTAAAAGAAATCGCCGGTCACGAATCGGAGAGCTTGCCCAAATAAAGCGCCATGCCTACGGCTGCGTGCATGCCGATGTTTTCCAGCGCTCGAACTTCTTTGTGGCTGCGAATGCCTCCGGCCGCGGTGATGGGCTTATTTGTAATGCGCCGCAGCTTTCGGAACCATGCGAGGTCTGTTCCTTTCATCGTTCCTTCGTTGTCCACAAATGTGCAGAGGAAGCCGGAGCAATAAGGTTCGAGCTGCGGAATCACGTCCGCGGGGCGCAATTTCAGGCGCTCGCGCCAGCCGCGGACCACGATTTGGCCGCGTTCGGAGTCCAGCGCCAGAATCACATTTTTGCAACCTACGCGCGCGCGCAATTTCTGCAGAAAATCGTGCGCAATTTCTCCGTCGCGGAATGCGGCGCTGCCCACGATGATTTTTTCCGCGCCCCAGGAGAGAATTTTCTCGGCACGAGCCAAGCTGCGGATTCCACCGCCCACTCGAATCTTAATTTTTGCGCGGCTGGATAAAATCTTGATCCACCGGCCGTTCGAGCCGGTGCCGATCGCAGCGTCCAGGTCAATCACATGCAGGATAGGATAATCGCGAAAGCGCTCGAGCAGGCCGAGGACGTCGTCAACCGAAAGCGCCAGCTTGCGGCCGCGAACCAGTTGCACGGCTTTGCCGGCTTGCAGGTCGATGCATGGAATTATCATCGGCTGAGGCGCACCGGCACGCCGCGCGCACCCAAATAAGCTTTCAGCGCACCAATCGAATGTTCCGCGGTGTGAAAGATCGAAGCGGCCAGCGCCGCATCGGCTCTGCCTTCGCTGAAAACAGCCAGAAAATCTTCGAACGTTTTCGCGCCGCCCGAAGCAATCACCGGAACGGAAACTTGCGCCGCGACCGCCGCCGTCAAGCCGCAATCGAATCCGCTGCAGGTGCCGTCGCGGTCAATCGAAGTCAGAAGAATTTCACCAGCTCCGCGCGACACGCCCTCGCGAGCCCATGCGGCAGCGTCGCGTCCGCTGGATTCGGCACCGCCGCGAATAAAAACTTCCCAGTCCGCATTTGTTTTCTTCACGTCCATCGAAAGCACCACGGCTTGCGAGCCAAATTGCGCAGCCAGTTCTGAAATCAGTTCCGGGCGCTCGACGGCGGCGGTGTTTACGGTGACTTTATCGGCGCCGGCGCGCAGCACCGCGTTTCCATCTTCGAGGCGCCGGATTCCGCCACCTGCTGTAAATGGAATATTCAATTGTTGCGCGACGCGGCGAACGGTTTCCAGAAAGGTGGCGCGGCCATCGCGCGACGCCGTGATGTCCAGCAGGATGAGTTCATCCGCGCCTTCGCTGTTGTAGCGGGCGGCAAGTTCCTCCGGATCGCCCATGTCGCGCAAGCCCGAGAATTCCACGCCCTTCACGACGCGGCCGGCATCCACGTCCAAGCACGGAATGATGCGGCGAGCGAGCGTCATTGCGCCCAATCCACGAAATTGCGCAGCACGCGCGCACCAGCCTCGCCGGATTTTTCCGGGTGAAATTGCACAGCCATCACGGTGCTTTGTTCCAGCACCGCCGCAAAACGGAAACCGTGATCGCACGCCGCCACGGTGTGCGGTTCGTTTGCGGCCGCAGCGTAGGAATGCGCGAAGTAGAAATAGGCGTCGTCTGGAATGTCGCGTAGCAGAATGCTTGGGCGCAGCCGTCGCAGCTGATTCCATCCGATGTGCGGCGACTTCACATTTGTGGGCAGAGCTTGCACATTTTCGTGAATCAGGTCGAGGCCTCGCTCGCCGGGCGCTTCCGCGCTGGATGAGAACATTGCTTGCAACCCGAGGCAAATTCCCAGAACCGGAGTACCGCCAGCAATCGCTTGGCGTAGCGTACTGGTGAGATTTCGTTCGCGCAGGCCGGCGACAAACGCGGAAAAGTGTCCGACGCCAGGGAGAACGAGCGCTCGTGCCGCGGCGATTTGCGCGGGCCTGGTGACGCATTCTGTTTCAGCGTCCAGGCTTCGCAGCGCGCGTTCCACCGACGGCAGGTTCCCGGCGCCGTAGTCAACGATGGAAATCTTCACAGCAGCCCCTTGGTGGTTGGCAAGAGGCGGCGCAGCTGGCGATCGCGCGTGACGGCGAAACGCAGCGCGCGCGCGAAGGCTTTGAACATCACTTCAACTTGATGGTGCGATGAACGGCCGTACACATGGCGCAAATGCACATTGGCTGTGGCCGCCTGCGCGAACGCCTGAAAAAAATCCTCGAGCAGCTCCATTTGAAAATCGCCCACGCGATGTGCCAGCGGCCGCCACTTGCATACGAAATGCGCGCGACCGGAAAAATCGAGCGCGCAGGCCGCGAGCGATTCGTCCATTGGCATCAAGTAGTAGCCTGCGCGCAAAATTCCGCGTTTCGAACCGAGCGCTAGCTTCACCGCTTCGCCGAGAGCGATACCCACGTCCTCCACGGTGTGATGCTGGTCCACGTCCAGATCGCCGCGCGCGACCAAATCGAGATCGAGCGCGCCGTGCCGCGCGATTTGTTCGAGCATGTGATCGAAAAAACGGATGCCGGTATCAATACGCGCTTTTCCGCGGCCGTCGAGATTCAGTTTCAGCTTGATGCTGGTTTCGTTCGTCGTGCGGTGCACTGCGGCTTTTCTCATAGGATCCCTTTCAATTGCCGCAGCACGCGGCGAGTTTGGGAAAGCGTTCCGAAAGTGATGCGTACGTAGCCTTCGCCGCCGAAATCGCTGGAACGATCGCGAATCAATGTTCCTTGTCGAGCGAGAGAGGCAACGACTTCTTTCGCGCGCGCGCCGAGATACAGCAAAACGAAATTCGCAGAGCTCGGGAAGAACGGGACACCCAAGTTCGTAAGCCCGCGCTCGAGTTCTTTGCGGCTGCGGCGAAATTCGCGCAGGGTGGCGCGCAGGAATCGCCTATCGCGGATCGTAGCGCGCGCGGCTGCCAGCGCAGCGACGTTCACGGGGTAAGGCGATTGCGCTTTCCCGAAATGTTCTGCAATCGAGCGATTGGCGAATATGCAGCCCAGGCGCAGGCCCGCAAGTCCGGCGGCTTTCGAGAATGTGCGCGTCACGACCAGATTATTGTGGCCGCGGATCCACGGCAGAATCGTGATTCCCGAAAACTCGAAATAGGCTTCATCCACAACCACCAATGTCTTTGTTGCGGCTTTCAGGATGCCACTTAATTCTCCGGGTCGCAGGACGCTCCCTGTGGGATTGTTTGGATTGGCGAGGAAAAAGACGCGCGGGCCTTTGCGCAACGCAGCGAGCAGAGCGTCCAACGGAAATTGCACAGCGGCGTCGTAGCGCAGCGCATGGATGTGCGCACCTGCGAGCTCGGAGTAGAAGCGATACATCGCGAAAGTCGGCTCGACCAGCAAAACTTTGTCGTCCGGTTCGACGAAGGTATCCACGATCAGGTGCAACGCTTCGTCAGTCCCGTTGGTCAGCAGCAATTCGTCGGCGCGTACTCCGAAGAATTTAGCCAGCTCGCGCCGCACACTTGCCGGTTCGGGATACATGGAGACGGCGGCGGACGTGAGGTTGCGGATGGCCGCACGCACCAGTGGTGAGCAGCCGATCGTGTTCTCGTTGAAATCCAGGCGCAGCTTTCCGTCGCGACCTTCGAGCGGCGGATGATAAGGATGCATGCGCGCGACTGCCTTGCGCACTGGAATCACAGGCCTCATTCGCGCACCTCCACGGCCCGTGCATGCGCCAGCAACCCTTCGGCCTTCGCAAATTGTTTTACTACCGGCGCCAGGCGCGCGATGCCCGCGCGGGTCACTTCCTGCACACTAATGCATTTCACGAAGTCGGCGGTGGATAGTCCGCCGCGCGCGCGGGCCACGCCGCCGGTAGGCAGTACGTGATTTGTGCCCGTGGTGTAATCGCCGAAAGATTGCGCGCTCCAATCGCCCAGGAAAATGCTTCCTGCGGAATCGAAGCGGTCGGCTAGACGGCTGGTGGCGCCGGGCAGGCTCAGATGTTCCGGCGCGAAGCGATTGACGAAGCGCGCAGCGGCCGCAAGATCGCGCGCGACGAGCACGCCGCCATTTGTCGCGAGCGAGCGCCACGCGGCATTCGATTTCGGAAGGCGTGCAAGCTGCTTTTCGATTTCGGCGCCGACGCTGCGGCCGAACCGCTGCGAAATGGTGACGAAAAGTGCGACGGCGTCCGGATCGTGTTCCGCTTGCGCGACGAGATCGGCCGCGATAAAAACGGGATTGCCGCTCGACGCAAAGACAACAGCCTCGGTCGGTCCAGCGAGCAGATCAATCGCGCAGTCGGCGCTGACGAGCCGCTTGGCCGCCGTAACGTAGCGATTGCCCGGCCCAAAAATTTTGTCCACGCGCGGAATGGATTGCGTTCCGTAGGCGAGAGCGGCGATCGCTTGCGCGCCGCCTACGCGCGCAATCTCCCGAAGACCGAGCCTCGCCGCGGCTGCGAGAAGTTCGTCGCCGGGTTGCGGGCTCACAATCACGATATTGCGCACGCCGGCTTCCTGCGCGGGAATCGTGGTCATTAATAATGTAGAGACCAGCGAAAATCTGCCGCCCGGGAGATAACAACCCACCGATTCGATGGGAAGCACGCGCTGGTGTGCACGCACGCCCGGTTCGACTTCGAAACTCCACCTTTGAGGTTTCTGCCGGCGGGCGACGGCACGAATATTGCGCGCAGCGTGATCCACAGCCTGCAAGAATTCTGCAGAAACCCGTCGCGACGCGCTGCGCAGTTCCTCGCGCGTAACCCACACGTTGCTGGGTTGCAAGTCCAGCCGATCGAAGCGCTTTGTCCAATAAAACAACGCCGCATCGCCACGCCTTTGCACATCACGCACAATTCGGGCGGCAGCTCTCTCGGCCACGACGTCGCGCCCGCGCCGCTGCGCCAAAATCTGTTCCGCGATTGCACTCGTGAGCCGAAGGACGCGCATCAATACACAATCTTGTTGAGCGGATACTCAACAATCCCTTCCGCGCGCGCCGATTTCAGCTTTGGAATTAGCTGCCGCACGGTTCTTTCTTCGACGATGGTATTGATCGCCACCCATTCCGGATCGCTCAGTTGCGCCACCGTGGGATTGCGCAGAGCGGGCAGCGCAGCCAGCACATTCGGAAGATCCTCGCGCCGCACGTTGAGCATCAAGCCCACGCGGTTGTACGCCTTGATCGCGCCTTCGAGCAGCAGCACCATATTCTGGATTTTTTCTCGCTTCCATTGGTCCTGCCACGACGCGCGATGAGCGATAAACCAAGGCGCGGATTCCAGCAGTGTGTCCACAATCCGCAAATGGTTGGCTCGCAGCGAAGCGCCGGTCTCGGTGACCTCGACGATGGCGTCGGCCAGTTGCGGAACTTTCACCTCCGTCGCGCCCCAGGAAAATTCCACTCGCGCACTCACGCCGTGGCGCTGCAAATATTGTTCTGTTAGATGCACGGCTTCTGTCGCGATCACTTTTCCTGCGAGGTCGCTCACATTTTTCACTGGCGAATCTTCGGCCACCGCCAGCACCCAGCGCACGCGCCCCAGGCTGGTCTTCGCATAAACCAGCTCGGCGATTTCTTCCACCGCGCCGCTCGTTTCCAGGATCCAATCCTTGCCGGTGATTCCGGCATCGAGCGCGCCGCTGCCGACGTAACGCGCCATTTCTTGCGCGCGCACCAGCATGCATTCGATTTCGGGGTCGTCAATCGCGGGATAATAGCTACGTGAATTTACGGAAATGCGCCAGCCGGCACGCGCGAAAAGCTCGACGGTGGAATCCTGCAAACTTCCTTTGGGGATGCCAAGTTTGAGCCTGCTCATGACTTTTTCCCCTCGCCATAAAGTTCCGCGGGAGAAAAGACGCGCTCGGCGACCGGCGCAGCTGAGCCATCGTTCTCCAGCCGACGAAAAAAGCAGCTGCGATAACCTTCATGGCACACCGCCGAGCCGGAAAGTTCCACGCGCACCAGCAGAGCATCCTGATCGCAGTCCAGGCGCAATTCGCGCAGCAGCAATTTTTGCCCGCTGCTTTCGCCCTTAGTCCACAATTTCTGGCGGGAGCGGCTGTAGAAGGTGACGAACCCTGTTGCCCGCGTGCGCTCCAGAGCCTCACGATTCATGAACCCCAGCATCAGCACATCGCCGCTGGAATCATCTTGGACGATGGCCGGGATCAGACCGTTTTCTTTCGCAAAGTCGAGCTCCATTTTTTCTCCCCTAAAAACAAAAAACCCGCGGGCGGGTTAGGCGCCAGCGGGTTGATGAGTCCAGCTTAATTTCAGGTCAGCTAGTCAGACCACCGCGGGCACGGGATGGCGTGATGATGGTGGTGCAAAAGATTGTGTGCCCAAAGTATCATGACTGAAAAGAAGCTATCGCAAGGCTTCTGCAATGTCAAGAATTCTGAGCTGTTCGGAGTCTCGACGCCGCCGCGGCGCGCGCTAGTTCACCTCGATGGTCGTTACGCTCAACGCCGGCAGCGTGATTGTGAAAGACGAGCCGCTCACCGGCATCGTGCCGATGGAAACCGGCCGGACCGGATTTTGTACCTGCGCGGAAGCCGCCGTAATCTGATAGAGCTTGGCGGTGCCGGAAAGCCCCAAGCCATTGACAGCGGTAACTTGCGAGCTGGTGGAGCGGTTGATGGCTACGAACACATACCTGCCCGCCGCGCCGCTGTCCGAGCTCGCATACACCATCACGTTTTGCACGTTGCTGGAAGTTGCCAGCAGGGAAGTATCGCCGAAATTCGCGCCCGCTCCATCGAAGTCGCGGAACGCACGGAATCCCGCCAGCGTGTAAGAGTAAGTTCCGGCCGGAGCCCAAAAAGTCGCCGCGAACAGTCCCTGGGCGCCGAAAACGCCGAGGTTATCTGCCTGCGTGATCGTTCCCGCAATATGGTTATAGCCGCCATTTTGATATTCGGTGATGGCCATTTTCATGCCGGGAAATTCGGCGTTAATCTTGCTTTGCAAGCGTCCCAGAATATTGATGGGAGTGTGGCCGAGCCGCTGGTAGATCCACGGACTGCTGTTGGGGTAATCGGTAAAAGTAGGATCCCAGAGGTTGCGCGGGCTTTGCACGATTAATTGGACCTGCGCATCCGTCAGAGTGGGGGAGGTCATATCAATGCTGCGCAGTCCGTTCGCATCGTACTCCTCCGGGTACCAATGGAAGTCGTACACGTCCACGAGTGGTTTGCCGAACGCAGCCGACGCGGTGCTGAGCGCAGTGAGATATTCGTCCGTGAACCAATTAGCTCCGGTGGGTGTGGGGCTGATTTCTCCTTTCCAGTACCACATGCCTAAAAATCCATAGTGCACCGGCCCGAAAATCACCATATTCGGAAACTGCTTCTTCAGTGCCTCCGTCATGGTGATGGTCTTGGTGATGAAAGCGTCCGGCGTGATCGGATTCGGTCCCTGTACTTCCACATGGATGGTGTTCCACAGCTCGGGTTCATTATCCAGGCACACAAACGTGGGGAGCGCCGGATTCGTTCCGAAGATGCCCATACCGGGAAATTTCTGGTCCAGCGCCCACACGGACTCATCCGCAAATACGTTAGCGCCGCTAGTGGGTGGATTCGTCGTGAACGGCGCGCTGGATACCGTGCTCTTTTGATCGACTAACACCTTGAAGCGGCTCATATCCGGCGGGTTCACCAGGCTGACAGGGCCGTCCTCATCGGCGGCCACCAAGCCCTGCAGCGGCACGGTCATCAAAGTCGCCATGCCGATGGATTGATCCCGGGCGATGTAGCTACGCACAGCTTCATCGGGAACGGTGCTGCTGCTGAGGTTGTCGTCGTTCTCGAAGAAATAATCGCGGCCGCCGTTCGATGCGTTGGTCTCCCAGTTATAAGCTGTCCAACGGCTGGCGCCGGCGCGATCGAACGTGAACCCCGGCGGAGTGCCGGTGAGTTCGGAATACGCATTGACGCCGTAGATCCACGGAGAGATGGCCTTGGTTTGCGCCGGATTGACCGTAATGGTGACATTCGCAACGGGTGCCGCGGGCGTGGCGCTGGCTTGCGCGGAATTCGCGCTTTGGCCGACGCTGTTCACGGCGGAGACCACGTAGTAGTACGTCGTTCCGTTAGTCACGCCGGTGTCGGTATAGTTCGTTGCGGTGGGAGAAGCGACCGCCGTACTGTACGGCCCGCCGCTGGTGGTCGACCGCTTCACGTCGTAACTGGCTGCGCCTGTGCTTGCACTCCAGCTGAGAATAACTTGCGTGTTGCCCCCAGTTGCGTTCAATCCGGTTGGCGCTGCGGGAGCGGTGGAAGGAGCGGTGGGCGTGGCGGACACTTCGGCGGAGTTAGCGCTGTCACCGCCGGAGTTCACCGCCGCAACGACGTAGAAATATTTCGTGCCGTTGGTAAGCCCGGTATCTGTGTAGCTGGTGGAACTGGGCGCCGAGATTTGCGACTCGGTACCGCTGCTGGTGGAGCGCTTCACCTGATAGCTGGTTGCGGTGGCGCTGGCAGTCCAAGTCAAGCTCACCTGCGCATTCCCAGCCACGGCCGCTACACCTACGGGAATCCCCGGTGCGCCCATGGTCGGCATCGCGCTCACGTCCGCCGAGTTCGCGCTTTGTCCCGCGGAATTGTAGGCCGAAACCACGTAATAATATTTAGTGCCGTTGATCAGGCCCGTGTCCGTAAAGTTCGCCGCTGCCTGCACTGAAATCTGGCTGTAGGGCCCTCCAGAAGCGTTGGACCGTTCGACGTAATACCCTGTGGCGCCAGAACTTACCGCCCATTTTAGACCTACCTGCGCGTTGCCCGCAGCTGCGGCCAGACCCGAAGGAATCGGGGGGATCGTCGTCTCTGTTGGTGCCGTTCCGGCACCGGGTTTGCCGGTGTAGCCGGCGCATCCCGTGTGCAGAAGCAATGCGGCGGCGATGGACGCGAGCAGGAGGTTCGGGATTACACGGTCAGAAATCTTCATCTGCGGCGCCTCCTTGCCAGCGCTAAGTCGCGCGCTCGATTGAATGGTGGTGGTTCCGAAACGGGAATAAGTGTTTTCCTAGAAATAGGTTAAGAGGTGGGAGTGAGGCGGACAACTGGCCGAACGTACAGAAAAGGTTCTAGTCCCTATCTTCCAAGAAACCTGCAATTCAGGCGCTTGCACAGCTAGAAATAGGCATCCGGAGGGGCCGGACTCTGTCTGAAATCACCACAAGCTGACCCGCGCGGATTAGCGGGAACGTTTCGGATCGGTACCTTAATTTCAGAGCCTACTATTAACCACCTTGGCGCACTCGGTGGCTCTCCGCGTTGACTCTCCTTCGGCCTCTGTCAAAATCGTTGCAACTGGACGCCAAGAAATCGATTAAAGGGAGTCATAAATGAATTCGTTTAGGCGCTTTACCGTGATTGTGCTGAGCTCACTGCTGGCGGCTCTGCCAGCAATGCCGCAGCCTCAGACGGGCACTCAACAGGCGGGTCAGATCAATGCCATGATTCCCGCGGCCACGCGCAATTCGCAGCCCGCGAAAGTCAAAGAGGATTTGAATTGGAATGATTTGCTGAAGACCGAACATAGTGGCCGCGTGCGCGCCGGCCTGAAGGATGGCTCGATTCTTAGCCTGGGTTCGGACAGCGAGTTGCGCATCGTGCAGCACGACAGCGCTTCGCAACAGACTTCACTGGAAGTGGATTTCGGCAAACTGCGCAGCCAGGTAGTGAAGGTCACGAAACCGGGCGGAAAATTCGAAGTGAAGACGCCCAACGCGGTGATCGGCGTTATCGGAACCGATTTTTACGTTGGTTTCGAATCGAATTCCACCACGGTGATCTGCTACAAAGGCAAGGTTTCAGTCTCGCCCCTGAACGGGGCACACGCTGCGGGCAATTCCGGGCAAACCGACGCGGCCTCGAACTCGGTAACAGTGAGCGCTGGCCAAATGGTGGTGATTACATCGGAACTGCCGCCTGCCGGATTCCACGCATCGGACACGCCGCCCGCGACTTTGCAAACCAGCCTCACGGACACCGACATTCCCACCAGCGCCGGGATCCCTCACCAGAGCCACACGCTGCGCTGGGTTCTTATCGGCACGGCAGTCGCCGTCGGATTGGGAGTCGGTCTGGGCGTCGGTCTAACGCGCGGCGGCGGGGGCACGAAGCCGGGGGCGCCGGTGAACGGAGCTCCGTGAGGTTGAGTTGCGATCGTGTTGTTTCCTTAAATCCGGGACCGTTGCCTGCTAAGGCATAATGGTCCCGGGATTTGATCGCCTATTGCGATTTCTATGACCTCGCCGGAACAGCGATGGCCCTTGAGGGAATGGTTAAAAGGATTCGCGCTCGACCACGTTGACCTGGGTCTGGGCGTGTTGGTCACGCTGCTCGGGCTGACGCTGTTCGGATTTTCCGGAATCGGCGCAATTGATTCGCGCGCTGGTTTCGCTTTCCTGCAAAGCATCGAACAAAGCTCGCTGGACTTGCGCTTCGAGATGCGCGGCGCGCGCCCGCACGACGACCGCATCGTCATTGTCGGCATTGACGAGCAGACCCTCCAGAAAATTGATTCCTTCCCGCTTCCCAGAAAGAACTACGCAACGCTGATCAATAAATTAAGCGCCGGCGGAGCTCGCGTAATCGCATTCGACGTCACGTTTCCGACGCCGGAAAGCAATTCTGGCGGCGAAGCGCTGCAGAGATTGCAGGCGGAGCTCGGCGCATCAGCATCGCCCGCTCTGCGGAAGCAGATCCAGGATCTGGAACTCGCCAGCGATCAGGACGCCGCGCTGGCCGCTGCCATGAAGAACAGCGGCAACATCGTGCTCGGCCACATCTTTCTGGATTCCCAGCCTGATCCGAAATTGGCGGAGGAATATTTCAACATCGCCTGGGCCCACGTGTTTCCGCAAGTGCTGCCGGCGGGATTCAAGAGCGGGCAGACCGTGGATCTGGGCCAGGTATGGAAAGAAAACGGCGGATTGGTGAAGCAGGGCGTCGAGGCCAATATCCCCAAACTTGCGGATGCAGCCGCGTCTTTCGGCTTCATCAATATCGTGCCGGATTCCGACGGCACGCTGCGCCACGCTTTGCTGATGATCCGCTACCAGGATCTTGATTTTTTCCCTTCGCTGGATTTGGAAGTGGTGCGCGCGTACGAAAAAATTCCGGACCAGCAGATTGCGGCCTACATTGCGCCGAAAGGGCTGGAACGAATTCAGTTTGGCCGCCACACATTGCGGCCCGCCAGCGATGGCAGCGCGCTATTGAACTACACGGGTCCGTACCGCACCTATGCGCAGTATTCGATGTGGGACGTGATCAGCGGAAACGCGCCCCCGGACGCGTTTCGCGACAAGATCGTCTTGGTTGGCGCCACCGCGCTGGCCATCGGCGATATTCGCAACACTCCGTTCCCAGGCCAGGATGCGATTTATATGGGAGTGGAAGTCCACGCCAACATCATAGACAACTTGCTGCATAGCGCAGAGCCGGAACGCGGTTTCCTGAAGCGCGGTCCCAACGAAATGGTGGTGGATATCGGCTTCATACTTTTATTCGGGCTGGTCTTCGGATTTGTGTTCAGCCGCGTGACGCCATTGTATTCGACGATCACCGTGCTGGTGGCCCTCACCGCCTTCGCCTGCTTCGTGTATTTCAGTTTCGCGCACAAAGGGCAGTGGCTCAGCTTTGTGATTCCGGCGGGCACTCTCGCAGCGAACTATGCGGCCATCACCAGCCTGCGCATGATCCGCGAGGAGCGCGCCAAGCGCAAAATTCGCAAAAGCTTTTCGCAGTACCTTTCGCCAGGCGTGATCGAGCTGATCGAGAAAGATCCGCAGAAATATATTCGGCCCGGCGGCGAAGTGAAAGAACTTTCCGTGCTCTTCAGCGACATCCGCGGATTCACCACCATTTCCGAAGGCCTGACGCCGGACGAACTGGTGCGCCTGCTCAACGAATACTTCGGGCAAATGACCGAAATTGTTTTTGCCACCGACGGCACGCTCGATAAATATATCGGCGACGCCATCATGGCCTTCTGGGGCTCGCCGTATCCGCAGGAAGATCACGCATCGCGCAGTTGCGCCTGCGCGCTGCGCATGAAGGCCGGCCTGGAGAGACTGAACGCCAAGTGGCAAGCCGCGGGGCGGCCTCCCATTTCGATTGGAATCGGATTGAACACGGGCCTGATGAATGTCGGCAATATGGGCTCGGCGCTCCGTCTATCGTGGACCGTGATGGGCGACAACGTTAACTTGGCCTCGCGACTGGAAGGCATCACCAAGCAGTATCACGTGCAGATTGTGATCAGCGAAGCCACGTATCGGCAGGTCTCCAGCCAGTTCGTCTGCCGCGAGCTGGATAAAATTCGCGTGAAGGGCAAGAACCTGCCGGTGAACATCTACGAACTGATGGATGTCGCCGCCGAAGGATCCAAATACGAAAAGCTGCTCGAGCAATTCGACCGAGCCATGGTGGCCTACCGCTCGCAAAATTGGCGCGAGGCGGCCGCCTTGTTTACCGACGTACTGCTGAAATTTCCGGACGACGGGCCGAGTCAGGTTTTCCTGGAACGTGCCATAGAGTTCTCCGAGAGCGCGCCCGAAGGCGAATGGGACGGCGTGTACGTGATGAAAACGAAGTAGCGCGCCATCGCGGCACAATTTTCGACTCGGATTCCGCTTGTCACCGAGAGGGTGCGTCGAATCAGTTGCTACGCAGCGATGCCGACAGCGTGAACGTTCCCTTCACGCTCTTTTCGTGTTTCCAGTCGTGGTAGGTGTGGCACTCGAAGCAGCGTGACTCCGCAGCTTCGCGTCCGCCGCGATGGCATTTCTCGCAGGTCGCAATCCCCGGCAGCAAGACGTCGGCAGTTTCCTGGCTGGTCAGCGCGCCCGTATGGCATTCGACGCATTTCAGAAGCTTGTGCGTATCGTGATTGAACACGGCGTGCTGAAACCACCGCTGCGTGATATTGGATTTCACGACGACGGGCCACGGCTTATTCGCAACAAATAGTAGCGCGTGACACTGCGCGCACGTCTTGCGGTAAAGAAGTTCTTCCGATTCCGCCACGCGCAACATCACCCACTGCTGCTCGGTGAGCACGCGCACCGCAGGCGGAATCGGCTGCTGCGGAAGATTGCGGTTTGAAGCCGTCAAGCGGAGCTCGGCCGGATGACTCGGAATATATTGCTGAAACTTTTGCACCAGAAACGCCCGGACCACTTCCGGTGTATCGTGCGGCACGTCTTCCTGAAAACGCGGATCGAACTGCAAACCGTGGCACGCGGCGCAATGTTTCGCGTACGTGACGGGAGACATGTACGCGCGGCTCGGATCCATGGACGGCGGAATTGTATTTTGTACAACGGGCTCAACCTGCGTCGCGTTCGAGCCAAACCTCCAGCGCGATTCCGGCGTCGCCGTGCGGTGGCAATCGTCGCAATCAAGTTGCACCGGACCATTCGGCCCGCGCAAATTGTGTTTCAGATGGATCGCATGATTCAGCTTGATCGTTCCCGGATCAACGCTGCCGGCCCGCAGCGCCGCAAATTCAGGATGCCCGCCGACGAACCGCGTTACGTCCGGTATAAAATGTGTGGCGGCGCCTGTGGTGTGCAGGTTCGCGTGACACTGCGTGCAGCTGACGTCCGCTGTCACCGCCAGGCGCGGATGCCCGCGATGTTCTGCGTGGCACGCGGCACAGGTTGGCGTGAAAACTTGATTCGCGTGGTGCAGCGGTGCGTCGTGGCAGGAATCGCAGCCTTGATCGCTGGCTTTCGCGCTGAACATTCCCGCCTGCGCTACATGGCACGCACTGCATCGCGCGCTGAGCACCGTATGAGATGCGGACATCTTGCCGCCGCTATAAATTCGATTGTTGCGAGCCAGCGCGTACCAGCCCAGCCACAGCATCGCAATCACCGGAATCGCGACTGACAAAATAAAACGCAGACGCCGGAACGGGTGCGCATGCTTGAAATATTCCAGGTCAATCCGCTGCGCTAGATTTTTTGTTGTGAGCTTGGCTCGTGCCACCGTGCTCGCCTCGATCTGCCTCGGGCCGCGTCAGTCCGCTTCCGCGCGCCGTTCTAGTAACGCAATGCCATGATCGCGTGCGCACATCCCAGCAATAGCAGCGCCAGCGACAACGGAACGTGCAGCAGCAGCCATCCGTGCAGCCAATGGTGATAGCGTATCTGCCGCCGCAGTTGCCGCTCCTCTTCGCAAATGTCTTCCAGATTTTTTACGGTGCCATGAAGTTCGGCGGGCAGCAGCGTCCGTAGGCCCTCGAAAATCGCCGCGGCTTTGGCCCTAATCGAAAGTGCTGCGTTGTGCGTACGTTTCTGCTGCAGGAAAGGCCGCATGTCGCGGCTATAAAAGTTGCACAGTGGAAGCGTATCGGTTGCTGCGACCGTGGCGGTTGCCACGCTTGATCGCGCGCCAGTCGAGCGGCCCGCGGACGAAGCGACCTGCGAATCCAGCGGGCCGCATAAGGCTTCCACCATTTTGTCGGCCTCATCGAGCAGTTGCGCCCGCACGCGGTCAATCTGCTCGAAAATTGTTTCCATAGGAATGCGCGTGGTCATCACCGGAGGCATGTAATGCTGCAAAACAGCGCCGAATATTCCGCTCACCACCACAACGATCAGCAGCACCATCAGCACGCTGGTGAGCGCCCCGCCGAACCGGAACCCACCATGAAAAAGAATCAGCGGCAGGCTCAGCAATCCCAGCCACAAATGCCCGCGCATCCATGTCTGTGCACGCCCTAGCCTCCACACCGGAACTTTCTTGCGCGCCGCCAGCAATCCCGCGAAAATCATGCACAGCGAACCGGCAATCCCGAACATCAGCCCGATCGCGCTACCTCCGCTAGGCCCCGCCGGAGAACTCGCCGCGTAAACCACATAAATAGCCGTTGCGACGCCCAAAATAATCAGCGAGGCGATAAGCCAGGCCCGGTGTGTGCGATCAATGCGCAATGTTTCGCGTGTTCCCGTGCTGCAGAATGAATCTTTTAACTTTCGGTCGTCGCGCTCGTGCCCTGTTTCAGCAAGTTCGCGAAAAACTTCCTCGGATTCACGCGATGTGCCGCGTCGTGCGGGCAAGCATAAACGCAACTAGGCTCCGCGAAATCCGAACACAAGTCGCAAGACGTCGCCTTCTGCTTCAGCAGCGCCTTTTTCTGCCCCGGCATTCCCGGCACATCGGTGAGAACATTAAACGGATGCATATTAATGTTGCCATACGGGCAATTTTCCGCGCACAGCCCGCAGCCGATGCACCAATCCTCGATAATCACTTCCAGCGAATTGCGCCGCCGTATCGAGCCCACCGGGCATCCCACCATGCACAGCGGGTCCAGACACTGCCGGCAGGAGGTCGCCACCAGATAATGATCGAATCGCAATCCCTCACGCACCAGCCGCGTCACTCCGTCGTGGGCATCCGCGCAAGCTTTCACGCAAGCGTCGCAGCGCGTGCAGGCGTCCAAATCGAGCAGCAGCAAACTCTGCGCTTCCATCAAGCCCTGTTTCAAAAAGCCTTCCAGCGGCGTGCTGTTGATCATCACCAGCGTCTCGTGATTCATCTGCACGCGTTCTTGTCCCACCTCCGCGAGTTTCTGGCGCACGCCGGGGAACTGCCGCGTCATGCTGGCGAAATCTTCCGCGCTGATGCGCACCACTTCCACGTGGTCGAGCGCCGTGCACGTCGCGCTGCGCAGCGTATCTTCCAGCAACGCTGTTTCGCCGAAATATTCGCCGCGCGAAAGGTAGGCCAGCACCATTTCGCCACCAGCGTGCGTCTGCGACACTTTCACGAAGCCGATGCGCACCA
This sequence comes from uncultured Acidobacteriota bacterium, assembly GCA_963790855.1. GTDB lineage: Bacteria > Acidobacteriota > Terriglobia > Acidiferrales > UBA7541 > Palsa-295. The sequence goes on along the minus strand of CAWBPZ010000006.1, from coordinate 117,869 downwards.
GATAAAAACTGTCCGCCGCCTCACCCTGGCGGCAAATCACCTGGCCTGGAGTAAAGCGCAGCAGCTCGACTCTCTCGCGCAAGCCCTCGATGAATTCGTCCGTCAATTCCGCAAACACGGGCACCGCGCGCAAATGGGAGTCGAGCGCTCGCTGCCGGTACGATTGATCCAGTCGCGCGCGAAAAGTTTTGTTACGCTGCATGATATCCAGCACGTTGCGCAGCATTTCCAACGCGACGCAATCGGTCTCCGCGCGGACTGTGGCCGAGCGCGGATACAAACTCATGCAAGTCATCTCGCCGAACAGGTCGCCGGGACCCAGCCTCGCCACCGGATTGTCGTAGCTCAGGTCCATCGGCGCATCAATGTGAATCCAGTGTTGCGACGTCTCTTCCTCACGCACGTCGTTCTGCCGTTGCGTCAGCTTGCTGGAAAGTTTTCCCAGAAATTTGCGCACGGCGCCTTTGGTTTTTACGTGCGCGATGGGGCTTGCGATCGAAACCTTCGCTTGGCCTTCCAGCATGTAAAACGCGGTGGACCCGTATTCGCCTTCGCGGCAAATCACTTCGCCGGGTTTGAAATGCCTGCGGACCACCGCATTGCGGTTCAGGCTCAGGAATGTTCCGGACACGCCTTCGAAGAACGGCAGCTCCTGCAATTCTTCCAGCGACACCGGCTGCGAATCCGGCGTTCGCGCAATCGCAGTCTGCGTCACGACTTTATTCGTCAACGCGCCCGTCGGACACGAAACCATGCACTCCCCGCAAGAAACACACGACGATTCCCCCATCGGCTCGTTGCCGTCGAAAGCGATGCCCGCAGCGGAACCTTTGCCCATGCGTCCCAGAACGAAATTCTCGCGAATATCGCTGCAGCCGCGAATGCAGCGATCGCACAAAATGCACGCATCGAAATCCACCGCGATGCTCATGGAGGAATTGTCTGGTCCGCGGCGCGTCGCGCGTGGTGCATAACGCGCGGACGTGATCTGCTCCTGCTTGGCTAGCGCCTCCAGCTCGCAATCGCCGGATTGCCGTTCCCGCGCGCACGGGCTAGGATGATCGGACATCAGCAGCTCGATCAGAGTGTGCCGCGCGCGCTTCACTCCATCGTCGGCGGTCTTTACGATCATCCCGGGTTCCACTGGGCGAATGCATGAAGCGGTGTACACGCGCGCGCCCACGTCCACCACGCAGACGCGGCAAACGCCCACGGGCCTTTCGTTCTGTTGGTGGCACAGCGTGGGAATTGCGATGCCCTGCATCCGCGCGGCGTCGAAAATCGTGGTTCCGGCGGGGACGGAGACTTTCCTTCCGTCCATCGTGAGTTCTACCAGCGGGCTCGCGCTCATGCCCACCCCGGATTCGCTGCTGCGAGACTCCGCGCGGCTCTTCCGCCGCAAGGGCAAACACCCGCCGGGCAACGCCGCTGCGAAATATGCGATTCCGCTTCAGCGCGAAAGTGTTTCAGCACCGAAGCGATCGGCGCGGGCACCACTTGCCCCAGCCCGCAGATTGAAGTTAGCCGCAGCGCCCCGGAAAGTTCGTCAATCAATGCAACGTCCGCGGCCGAACCCTTTCCTTCGGTCCAGCCCGTTAACATCTCCACCAATTTCTGCGAGCCCACGCGGCACGGAACGCACTTGCCGCAGGATTCGTTGCGGAAAAATTGCGTCGAATTCAGCGCCATGTCCAGCATGCAGCGATCTTCCGCGCACACCACCAGCGCGCCGGAACCCAGCATCGAGCCTGCATCCGCCAGCGATTTGAAATCCAGCCGCACGTCCGCCATGGACGCGGGCAAATAACCGGAAGATGGCCCGGACGGCGCGAAGCCCTTCAGCTTTTTCCCATCCGCGATTCCGCCGCCATATTTAAAAATAAGTTCCGAGACCGGCGTGCCCATCGGCACTTCGTAAACGCCGGGATGCACCACGTCGCCGCTCACTCCAATAAATTTCAGCCCCGCCGCGCCGTTCAGGCCCTGCGCTTTGTACCAATCCACTCCGCGGAAAAGAATCGTGGGCACGTTCGCGAACGTCTCGACGTTATTGATGACCGTCGGTTTGTTCCACAGACCCTGCTGCACGGGAAACGGCGGCTTATTCCGCGGCTCCGCACGTTTGCCTTCGATCGCTTCCAGCAGCGCTGTCTCTTCGCCGCAAATGTATCCACCAGGGCTGACAAAGATTTCCAGGTCAAAACTGAATTCGCTTCCCAGCACCTGCTGCCCCAGCAAACCTATCCGCGTGCAGCGCCGGATTTCTTCGTGCAGTATTCTTTCCTGGTCCTCGTATTCGTGGCGAATATAAAGGACGCCCTTCTGCGCGCCGGTGAGCACTCCCGCCAGAATCATTCCTTCGATCACCAGATGCGGCAAATGCGTGAGGATGAAGCGATCCTTGAACGTGCCTGGTTCGCTTTCATCCGCATTGCACACAATAAATTTTTCAGTCCCCGGCGCCTGGCGCACCAATTGCCATTTCGATTCGGTGGGGAAGCCCGCTCCACCAAGTCCGCGCAGCCCGGAAGCCTTCAGAGTCTCAAACGCGCCGACCCAATCGCGCGATTTGATCAGCCGCTGAACGGTCTGGTAGTGCTCCCCCTCGCTGTAAGGATCGGACGCGCACGCGACGCGGCGATGCACCTGCGAAATTTCCGGCAACGTGCCGCCCGCGAGTGCGTCCCCCACTATCGCCGTGATCTGATCTTGCGAGAGGCCTGTATAAATTCGCTCGTTGATCGCCACCGCTGGCGCCTCATTGCACCGGCCCAGGCAGGAAATTCCGCCGATCTTCGCGTCCGTGTACGCGACCTTCCGGAAAGTTTCTTCCAGCCCTGCGCGTAACGCACCCGCGCCGCGCAGATGACAGGACATATCCTGACAAACGCGCACATCCGCTTTCGGCGGCGGGGTCAAATGAAAGTGCGGGTAAAAGCTGGCCACTCCGTGCAGGTGATACAGCGGCACATCAATTTTTTTGGCGAGAGCTTTCAACTGATCGGCGGGCAAGTAACCGAACTGGCGTTGAATTTCCCTGAGCTCGCTGAAAATCAAGGGGAAGAAATCCTCACCGGGGAGAGTATGCATTCGCGGCGCGGAAAACAACCATGAGTCTCGTGACGTGTAGCGTATGGGGATATAAGCACGAGCTTCGCGCGAAAGCGGGCGCGCCGTTATTCTTGCGCGAATGGCAGTGAATAAATCCCGCTGAATTCATTTGAATTCGATAGTATCCGGAAGTACAAGCTGGCTGGTTCGCAGGATTTTCACACTCCGCCGCTCTTTTGAATTGCGGCATCCTGCACCGCCAAACTACAAATGGAAACGAACCTCGCCACAAAACACCGGCCGCGTGTGATTCCTCCGTCTACATGTTTTGTTTTTCTGGCTGCGAGCGTCGTGCTTTGCCCCACCGCGCGTGCGCAAAATACAGTGCTGCCTCTTCTCGCGCTCGATGATCACGCGAGCCAAGCCCGTCAAGCGCCCCAGGCCCCGCGCTACACCGGTCCTGGCTCGTGTGCATCCACCACGTGCCATGGCAGCGTCTCGCCGCGCACCGACAATCGCGTGCTGCAGAACGAGTACAGCACATGGATCGTCAAGGATAAGCACTCCAAAGCCTACGCGTCTCTGCAAGGCAATGTCGGCGAGCGCATGGCCGCAATTCTCGGCATTGGCAAAGCAGAATCCGCGCCGAAATGCCTGGCGTGTCACGCGCTCGACGTTCCGGCGACACAACGCGCGCGCACTTTTGATCTCAGCGAAGGCGTGAGCTGCGAAAGTTGCCACGGACCAGCCGCTGCCTGGCTGGGTCCTCACACCGAACGCGACTGGACACATGAAAGATCCATCGCGGCGGGCATGTACGACACGCGCGACCTCACCAAACGCAGCGAAAAATGCCTCAGTTGCCATCTCGGCAGCGAAGAAAAATCCGTTGACCACGAAATGATCGCTGCCGGTCACCCGGACCTTTACTTCGAACTCGATTCTTTTTCCGCCGTCATGCCGCGCCACTGGAGAGAACCAGGCGAGCCGGGCGAACCCGAAAATAGCAATCCCTGGTACGACGTGCGCGAGTTGACCACCGGCCAGGCCGTGCAGCTGCGGCAATCGCTGCTGCGTCTCGAATCGCGCGCCCGCGGAAAATACTGGCCTGAATATTCCGAACTGCAGTGCTACGCCTGCCATCACAGCCTCACTCTGCCGGAAAATAGTTGGCGGCAAGCGCGCGGATATTCCGGACGCCGCCCCGGCGATCCACCGTGGAATCCTTCGCGCTACACAATTTTTCACGAGGTTGTTTTTCAGGCTGATGGCAACGGCGCCGATAAACTAGATTCCGAACTCACGCATTTGAGTCAATTGATGAGCCAGCTGAATCCGGACCGCGATGCCGTGGCTGCTTCCGCCGGGAATTGCGCGAAGCTCGTTGGCGACTTGTCCTCGAAAGTTGGCGCGATGCCGAACGATCCCGCGTCCACGCTGCGCCTGTTGCGGAAAATGTCGGGCGACGCGGACGATATTTCGGCGCAGGGCGAGCACGCCTCGGCACAGGCCGCCATGGCCGTGCAATCGCTGTTCGTAGCTTATGAGCGCAACGAGAAATTCCCGCGTTCCGCCGAGCTGCGTGCAGCCATCAGCGCGCTTTTCCAGGATTTGCAGGACCCGTCCGCATACGATCCCGCGCGCTTCGCCGGCAAACTGCGCCAAGTAAACGCGCTGCTGCCGTAGCTTGCGATGCCGCGGAAAATATTTCTGCGGATTCTGAAAGTCATGCCGGAATTATCACGCGACGAACGCCGGGAGGGATTGCGTGCAAAATTATGACCTCGTTGTGATTGGCTCCGGCCCCGCCGGCGAAAAAGGCGCCGCGCAGGCGGCTTACTTCGGCAAACGCGTAGCGCTGATCGAGTGCAGCGACATTCTGGGTGGCGCGTGCGTCAATACCGGCACCATCCCCAGCAAAATTCTCCGCGAATCCGCCCTCTATTTTTCTGGCATACGCCAGCGCGGTTTGTACGGCGTGGATTACTCGCTGCGCGAAGGCCTGACCGTAAAGAATTTCATGCACCGTAAGGACGTGGTCGTGCAAACCGAGCGTGAAAAGCTCGCCAAGAATCTCACCGCGCACGGGATTGACCTGATACCCGGACTCGCCTCCTTCGAAGATTCCTCCAGGCTTTCTGTTAAAACGTCAGGCGGCGAAAAACTGACGCTGCACGCCGACGCTATTCTGATCGCGACCGGCTCCGTTCCACATCGCGCGCCGGAAATCCCGTTCGATGACGAAAATATTTTCGATTCGGACTCCATCCTGAAAATGGACTCGATCCCGCGCAGCCTTACGGTCGTGGGCGGCGGCGTGATTGGCTGCGAATACGCTTCGATCTTCACCGCGCTGGGAGCCGAAGTGTCGCTGGTGGACGGCCGCGATCGCGTGCTGCCGTTTCTCGACGCCGAAATCTCCGCATGTCTTCGCGAGCGGCTGGCGGAACTAGGCGTGCTGTTTTACTTCGGCGAGCGCACCACGCAAATCGAACGCGCGCAAAAAAAAGTGCGCATCACCCTGCAGTCCGGCAAGACGATCGAGACAGAAGCAGCACTGTTTGCGGCCGGCCGCCGCGGCGCGGTGGACAAACTCGCGCTCGATAAAGCGGGCGTGGCGCTGAACAAGCGCGGCTACATCGAAGTGAATGAAAATTATCGCACCGCCGCGCCACGCGTCTATGCGGCCGGGGACGTCATCGGATTCCCCGCGCTCGCTTCCACTTCCATGGAGCAAGGTCGCGTCGCCGTGTGTCACGCTTTCGGATTTCAGTACAAGCAGCGCCTCGCTTCCATGCTGCCCATGGGCGTTTACACCATCCCCGAAATTTCCGCAGTGGGCGAATCCGAGGAAACCTGCAAGGAGAAGGGAATTGAATACTCCGTTGGACGCGCTCGCTACGCCAACAACACGCGCGGCCAGATCGTCGGCGACTTGAACGGGCTATTGAAATTGATCTTCGCCAAATCAGATCGCCGCCTGCTCGGCGTGCAAATCATCGGCGAGAGCGCCACCGAGCTGATTCACCTGGGCATGATGGCGCTGGAATCCGCGATGACTCTCGACGCGTTCATTGACTTCGTCTTCAACTACCCCACGCTTTCCGAAATGTACAAGTACGCCGCCTACGACGGCCTGGGCAATCTTTCCGGCCACAAACTGCGCGAAGGGTAGCTCTCGCCGCCGGTATCACTCGTCACCGCCTTTCAGTCCGTCGGATTCCGCGGAAACTTCAAGAACGGCAGCCGCACTCCGTCAATTACAATCTGATCCGCACGAATATCCGCAGGCGCTTCAAAACCTGCCGCGCCTCCCGATGTCACATAATCATCCTGATCCACGCCGTCGCCGCTGACGCCAAGTCCTCCCACCAGCACGTCATTAATATAGAGCGACTCGGAGCCCGGAAAAAATACCACGCCGCTTTGATTCGCTTTGGGCCAAGCCGCGCTGGGCGTTTGAAATCCCTGCGTGCACGCGTTCCCGGTATCCTGGGTGTACAAATTAAAAAAAGGACCCGGCGGCGTGCCATCAATCCCCGAAGGGAAAAAAGGCTGCGCGCCGAAACCGATCGTGCGATTCGTCACCGCCGTTCCCATAGGCACTTGATTTAGATCCGCGGCCTGCCTGTTCATTCCACTGAAGTAAATCACGTTGCGTGCTTTCGTCGCGGCCACATCAATGCTGAACACCGTTCCATCCGTCATGCGATACAAGCCGATCAACGTGCCGTCGAGATCGCTCACCGCGATCGTCATTTTCGCACGTGCGCCGATGGGTAAACGAATTTGCGCGCGCGTCATATTCGCCGTCGCCACCGCGCCATTTATAATTTGCGTAACCTGCGCCGCTGTCAGACCGCCCACGGGCCCGTTGGTCGCTGCAATCAGCGCGCCTTCGGGCGGAACTCCTGCGCTCGCGACCGGACCAACCGTAAAATTTGCGGCGTTAAACGTCCCGCTGGTAACGCCGCTCGGTGGCGTAGTCTGATTCACAAATGGCAGCGTGATCCCGTTAATCGAAACAATTCCTGGCGCTGGAAATGTTGGGAACCCGACGCCGTCGGTCGCAACACTCGGTCCGCTCATTGCGATCATTCCGGCTGCAGCGTACGCAACGTATTCCGCCGTGTCGGGATCCGCCGCCACGACCCCAATCCCGCCGACTTCCTGCGCATTCTTAAAAATCGGCACGCCGCCGGGATTCACTGCGGTCGCGTCGCTATCACCTATATCGGCCTTGCCCGTGATGATTCCGTATCCCGGAGACGCGCCCGCGATTGTTGTCGCCGGAGGCACAAGCGCATTAATACTCGCCGCGAGATTGCAGCCGCGATTCGTATTTTCGATCCCGTAGAGCGCGGCGCTCGCCGTGTTTTCCACCCCCGGCGGAAAATGTATGCCGCTGATAAATCGCACCGTGCGCGAAGAGAGCGGAGCCTGATCGTTGCTGAAGAATGCGCCGGTGCGTGCGAGCGCGACCGCCAAATCCGCCGTGGGAATCGCCGCACCGAAATTTCCCGGCGATGTCGCGGGTGCGGATGGTCCTGCATATACCGCGAGGATCCGTCCCATGCGGTCAACCACGGCGATCGCCATCGAATCGGATTGCGCTGCGGTCGCCGCAGCCTCCACCACCATCTGCACGTCCGCTTGCGACAAGGCTTCCGTCGCGGGCGGAGGATTTGTGGATGCGCCGCCACTCCCGCTCCCGCCACTGCCTCCACTGCCGCTTCCGGTGCCACCGCCGCAAGCGCCCAGCACCAGCCAAAATCCGACGCTGACGCAAAGCCGCAGAACAACAAGGGTGCTCAGCCGCCCGCGAAACATTCGATTTTCCACAGGAATCATGAGGTTGAACTATTGGTACCACAGCCGCACATCGTTCTCAATCATTCTGCATTTCAGTTGTTCAATCGTGATTGAATAATGCAGAAATCGTTAACCAGTTTCGCGCGCGGAGCGGATCGACTAATCTCGCCGGCTCCGGAAAAAACCGTGATCGCCAGACGATTCCAATTCTTCCTCCCGGGAACTCGCCGGACCGCCGGGGCCTGACGGAATGCGCGACGCATCCCGCGTATTTATTTCGAAATCCGCGTGTCTGTGCTGGCTCCTGAGTTTGCTATGCGGCGTGACTGCGGCGGCCTCCAGCGTAAGTCCGCGCCTGCCGCAACAATCCGTTGCGCAGCAGCGTTTGCCCGGGCAATCCGCTCCGACAAGAGCCGCGCTGCAAGGAGTGGTGCGCGATTCGAACGGGAAGCCGGTCGTCGGCGCGACCGTGATTTTGCGAAACCTCGCAACGGATCAAAGGACCCAAAAAATCAGCAGCGCGCAAGGAGTCTTCCGCTTCCTTGACATCGCTCCCGGCGACTACGAGCTGAAAATTGTCGCGGCAGGCTTCCAGGAATTCACGACGCCTGCCGTTCAGCTCAAACCCGGCGACGATATCGTGCGCGAACTCACGTTCGTCGCCATACCCTCCACCGCGTCGGCCCCGTCGCAGTTTCCGCAACTTCCCGTCGGAACCACAAATCCGCCAGCCGGAACACAGCCCCCGTCTTCTTCCACTCTTCCTCCGAACACCGTGCAGAATGGCAACCTTCAGCAAACCGTACAACAACCCGCTCCGGAGTCGCCGCCTTCAACCGACCAGGTTTTTCGTCCCGACCCCGATCGCTGGTCCATCGCTATGCCCGATTGGGATCGCTACGGAATCGGCGGCGAACATCCATACGTGAAGGGCAGCCGGTGGGACCCCTTCAATCGCAATAAATTGAAAGGCGATATTCCGATTATTGGCAAGCAAACTTTTCTCAATCTGACCGCCACCAGCGACACGTTTCTCGATGGCCGCCGCCTCCCCACGCCCACCGACGTCAGTTCCGCTCGCCCCGGCAGCAGCGATTTTTTCGGCAAGGGCAACCAATTTTTCCTCGACCAAACGTTCGCGTTTTCCTTCGATCTTTTTCACGGCGACACTTCGTTCCGTCCAGTAGATTGGCGAATCCGCATTACCCCCGTGGTCAGTTTGAATTATCTCGCCGTGCAGGAACTGGGCGTCGTCAACGTGGACGTGGCGAATGGCACCACGCGCCTGGATTCGCACATCGGTTTGCAGGAAGCGTTCGCGGAAGTGAAGCTGCACGACCTCGGCCCGAATTACGATTTCATTTCTGTGCGCGCCGGCATCCAGGCTTTCAACAGCGACTTTCGCGGCTTCCTGTTTGTGGAAGAGCAACCCGGCGTGCGTTTCTTCGGCAACCTGGACTCGAACCGGTGGCAATATAACGTCGCCTATTTTAATTTTCTCGAGAAGAACACCAACAGCGGGCTGAATTCCATGGCGCTGCGCAATCAGCAAGTGATTATCGCCAATGCGTATCGCCAGGATTTTTTGTTCCAGGGTTACACCGCGCAACTAAGCGTGCACTACAACAAGGACGATGCCTCGATCCATTACGACGACAATGGTTTTCTGGCGCGCCCCGCTCCCATCGGCGCCGTTTTCTCGAACGGAATGATTCGCCCGCACAGCGTGCACGCCGCCTATCTTGGCTGGACCGGCGACGGCCACATCGGCCCGCTGAATTTGACGCACGCTTTTTACCAGGCCTTCGGCAACGACAGCTTCAACGCGATTGCCGGCAGAGCTGTAACAATTAATGCGCAGATGGCCGCGCTCGAGCTTTCCTACGACAAAGATTGGTTCCGCATCAAAAGTTCCGTCTTCTACGCTTCTGGCTCGGCGAATCCTTCCAGCAGCCGCGCGCGCGGGTTCGACTCCATCGACGATTTCCCGGAATTTGCTGGCGGCATTTTCAGCCTGTGGAATCGCGAAAGCATTCGCCTGACCGGCTCCGGCGTCTCGCTGAATCCCGGCGACAGCTTGCTCCCCGATCTGCGCTCGAATAAGGATGAAGGCCAGGCGAATTTTGTGAATCCCGGAATTTTTCTTGCGAATATTGGCGCGGAATTTGACTTGACGCCGAAACTGCGCGGCTTCGCCAACGTGAATTACCTGCGCTTCGAACACACCGAAACGCTGGAGCAGATTCTGTTTCAGTCGCCGATTCATCACTCGATTGGCGTTGATTCCAGCGTCGGCGTCCGCTACCGTCCTCCGCTCACTGAGAATTTTTCCATCGCGGCGGGTGCGGCGAGTCTGATTCCGGACCAGGGATTGCGGGACATCTACTCCGGCCGAGTGATGTTTTCACTTTTCACCGATTTGCGGTTCCAATTTTAAGCGTGCGATATTGTTGATGACGAAATTGCTCATAAAATTGACGCGCGGCTCGATCGAAGGCGCATCGACCCGACAGCGCGACCTGCGCCGCCGTGCCCTGGCGTTTTTCGCGCTGGTCGCCGCTGTAGCCGCTGGTTTGCTGCTCGAAGGCCGCTCGCATGCCCAGTCGTCATCGCCTTCGCAGCAACAAAACCTGCTCAGCCAATCGCAATCCGAGGTTGACCGCAAGAACTCCGGTTGCATTTCCTGTCACACCAACACCGACGAGCCTTCGATGCATCCATCCGGCACGGTCCGCCTGGCCTGCGTCGATTGTCACGGCGGCGACGCCACCGCGATTTTGCCATCTGGCACACAACCAGGGTCAGCAGAATATGAGCAACTGAAAAACCGCGCGCATCCGCAGCCCACCGATTCTGCGCTCGCCGGTGCCTCCGGGAATCCACCGCGCCTCTACACCAAATGGCTGCGCGAAAATCGCGCCTACGTCCGCTTCGTCAACCCGGGCGATTTGCGCGTCGCGGAGGAAACCTGCGGCAGCAATGGATGCCACGCCTCCGAAGTTCTTAAAGTAAAAACCAGCATGATGACGCACGGCGGTATGCTGTGGGGCGCGGCGCTCTACAACAACGGTTCATTCCCGCTGAAGAACACGCGCTTCGGCGAAAGTTATTCCTCCGACGGCCAGCCGCAGGCCCTCCTCACCGTGCCCACGCCCACGCCCGAAGCAACGCGCATGAAAGGCATCGTCCCGGAACTCACGCCCCTCGAACGATGGGAAATCTCGCAGCCCGGCAACATACTGCGCGTGTTCGAACGCGGCGGCGAAAAAAAAGGCGAAATCGGCAATCCCAACCGCGAAGAGGAATCCGGCCGCCCCGATGACAAACTCGGCGAGCGCGGCTTCGGCACGCTGCTGCGCACCGATCCCGTTTTTCTCGGCCTCCAGAAAACGCGCCTGCTCGATCCGCTGCTTTCGCTGCCCGGCACCAATGACGCCCCCGGCGACTATCGCGGCAGCGGCTGCACCGCTTGTCACGTGGTTTACGCCAACGACCGCTCGCCGCAGCATTCCGGTCCATACGCCAGCTTCGGCCATCTCGGCGAAAGCGCGTCCTCCGACCCCACCATCCCGAAAAATGAATCAGGCCATCCCATTCGCCACAGCTTCACGCGCGCGATTCCGTCCAGCCAATGCATGATTTGCCATGTCCATCCCGGCACGAACATGGAAACCACTTATTTCGGCTACACCTGGTGGGACAACGAAGCCGACGGCGCAGCGATGTATCCGCGCGAGCAGCGCAATCCGACGGCGGAAGAAAAATATCAGGTCGCGCTGCGCAATCCGGAAGGCGCCGCCGCGCGCGGCCTGTGGTCCGATCCAAAGTTTCTCGAAAAGCTCGGCGGCCCGGAATTCAACGCGCAGCTCGATCAGACACAGTTCGCCGATTTCCACAGCCACGGCTGGGTTTTTCGCGCCGTTTACAAACGCGACCGCCAAGGCAACCTGCTCGACGCCGAAAATAAAATCGTCAGCCCCAAAGATCCCGAAAAATTCAAAAAAGCGGTCCACCTCGCCGACATTCACCTCGAAAAAGGCATGCACTGCGTAGATTGCCATTTCGAGCAGGATTCCCACGGCAACGGCAAGCTCTACGCCGAGCCGCGCGCCGCCGTCGAACTCGACTGCGTGGATTGCCACGGCAGCATTGACGCCCGCGCCACGCTAATTTCTTCCGGCGCTGCATCTCCCGCGGCCGGCACGCACTTTGACGCGCTGCGCACACCGTGGAACACTCGCCGCTTCGAATTTCGCGATGGCAAATTATTCCAACGCAGCATGGTCGAACAGGACAAGGAGTGGGAAGTGGTTCAGACCCTCGACACCGTCACTCCCGGCAACGCTCACTACAGCGAAAAATCGCGCTGGGCCAAAACCATTCGCACCGACGGCAAATCCTGGGGTGACGTCCCCGCGGATTCATCGCAGCTCGCGCACGCCAACAGCCGCATGACCTGCTACGCCTGCCACACTTCCTGGACTCCGAATTGTTTTGGCTGTCATCTTTCCATGACGGCCAATCAGCGCAAGCCCATGCTGCACAATGAAGGCCTCCTCACGCGCAACTGGACCTCTTACAATTTTCAGGTCCTGCGCGATGATGGTTTCATGCTCGGCATCGACGGCACCGTCACCGGCCATCGCATCGCGCCAGTCCGTTCGTCCTGCGCCATCCTCGTGAGTTCGCAAAACCAGAATCGCGACTGGCTCTACTACATGCAACAAACCGTTTCCGCCGAAGGACTCAGCGGCACCGCATTCAGCACTTTTGTTCCGCACGCCGTGCGCGCCAAGGAAACCAAGTCCTGCGACGATTGCCACATTTCCGACCGCAAGGACAACAACGCCTGGATGGCCCAGGTGCTGCTCCAGGGCACGAACCTGCTGAATTTTATGGGCCGCTATATTTACATCGCGGATGGAGCGAAGGGATTCGACGCTGTCGCCGTCGCCGAACACGACGAGCCGCCCGCCATTATCGGAAGCTATTTGCAGCGCGTCGCGTATCCGCAGGATTATCAGCAGCACGTCCGACGCGGCCGCGAACTGCAGGAGGCCTACCATCACATCGGAAACGTTCTGGATCTGCAGCTGCGCGGCGAATATCTCTACGCCGCGCTGGGCAAGGGCGGCTTCCGCGTTTATGATGTCGCCAACATCGACAACAAGAATTTTTCCGAGCGCACCATCACGGCACCCGTCTCCCCGCTCGGCCAGCGCCTATACGTCAGCACAAAATATGCGACGGCAGTCGCCAGCCCCTCGACGCAAGCTCTCGATCCGGCTCGCGCGCGCAATCCCGTGAACGAAGAGCAAGCCATTCACCCGCTTTACGCTTATTTATATGTGGCGGATAAATACGAAGGCCTAGTCGTCGTCGGCGATCCCGATCCCAAAAGCAAATCGCCCGGAGTCAGCACGCTGCTCGATGGCGACCCGCGCAATAATTTTCTGAAACGCGCGCTGGCTTTCAATCCAGACGGCATTCTCAACGGCGCACGGCGCATCACCATCGCCGGAACGTACGCTTACATGCTCTGCGATCGCGGCCTGGTGGTCGTGGACCTGAACGATCCGCTGAAGCCGCGCGTCACAGCCGACATCGGCACGCCCGACCTCCACGATCCGCGCGGAATCGTGATTCAATTTCACTACGCGTTTGTGGTTGATCGTGACGGCCTGAAGGTTCTCGACGTTTCCGCGCTGGATCATCCGCGCGTCGTCCCGAATGCCGCCGTACCTCTCGCCGACGCGCGCAATATCTACGTCGCGCGCACCTACGCTTACATTGCAGACGGCAAGGACGGCGTTGCAATTGTGGACGTCGAAAAGGCGGAACAACCCCGCCTAGATCAAATGTTCACCGGCGACGGAAAGATCAACGACGCGCAGGACATTAAAATCGGCATGGTGGACGCCAGTGCCTTCGCGTTCCTCGCCGATGGCCGCAACGGTCTGCGCGTGCTGCAAATCCTATCGCCCGAAGATTCGCCCAACTCTTACGGCTTTAGCCCGCGCCCCACGCCCAAGCTGATCGCCACCTATCGCACCTCCGGTCCCGCGCTGGCAGTGTCCAAGGGCATTGACCGCGACCGCGCTGTGGATGAAAGCGGCAATCAAATCGCCGTCTTCGGCCGCCGCGGGGCCCGCCCCTTCAATCGCGAAGAAGCCTCGCGCCTCTTCCTGCACAATGGCGCCCCATACACAGTCCCCAGCGATCCGCCGACCCCGCCGCAACCATTCCGGCCCTACAACTCAGCAAGCGCAGACCCTTCGCCGCGCTGAACCTTGGGAGGCTCAACTGTTGATAAATCGCCTTATCAGTCAGAACCCGTTGTCCCTGTGCCGCCTCGAAGAAACGGACGGGAGTTTGTGTCTGGCAATTTAAGTTCGAGGAACATGAGGGCCTGGCGGCCTAACAAACTCCTCAAAACGGAACTGACTTGTACCTCCCCTACGATGCAGGGCGCTGCTTGAGCATCTGCCTTATTCAGTGCGGAGGGCACGGACTGGATCGATTGAGGCAGCGCGGCGAGCGGGCACCGCTGCTGCGATAAATGCGGCCAGCGTGAGCGCCGCGGTAGCAGCCAGAAGGATGCGCACGTCGTAGGAGGCCACGCCGAAGAGTTGAGCGGCCATGGCGCGGCCTGCGGCAATGGTCAGCGGGATGCCGATTACGAGCGCGATGGCCATTTGGCGCATGGCACCGCGCAGCACGAGCTTTAGAACATTGGCAGGGCTGGCTCCCAAGGCCATGCGCAGGCCGATTTCGTTGGTGCGCCGTTCGACGGAGTAGGCCGTAACTCCATAGAGCCCTACCGCGGCGAGACTCAGCGCCACAAACCCGAACAGAGAGGTGAGTTTCACAATCATGTTCTGCTGAGAGAAATTGTCGCGCACCTGATCCGCGAATGGCGTGAAGCCGATGAGCGCGAGGTCAGGGTTGACTTCGCCCAGCGCGCGCCGCACCTGCGCTTCCAGTCCCGGCACCGTTCCCAGAGTTTTCAGCTCGCCGGTGTTGAGGAAGTGATTGCTGTCTTCAAAGGCCACGAAACGAGCGCCGTCGTAGTTGACACGCTGCATGGCGGGCAGGAAGAACATGGGCCGCATTTTCTCGGTTGGCGAGAGGTATCGCGTGTCCTCGGTGACGCCGACGATCTCGAAGTTACCAGCGTATTTCATGTCGATGTTTCCGAAGTGATGGCCGATCGGATTTCCGTCTTTGAAAAATTTCTTGGCGAACATTTGGTTCACGACGGCGACCCGGCGGGTATCCTCCGCGTCCTGGTCTGTGAAACCACGGCCCTGGATGATCTTGGTCCCGATCGTTTCGAAGTAATTGGCAGTGACGCGCACCCATGATGCATTGTTTTCGTCGGAGTCGAGCGGCGGCGGCGCCTGCCCTTCGATGTAAACGGTTTCACCCCAGTTATCGTGCTGCATCGGGCTGTACATCGAGAAACTGACCTGGCTGACACCGGGAATGGCGGCGAGAGAGTCGTGGAGCTGGCGATAGAGAGGCTGAAGTCTGTCGGCCTTGTAGCCGGCCATGGTCGGATCGAACTGGAAGATGTAGCGGTTGGGCGTTTCGAAGCCGAAGTTTTGGGCTTGCATGTTGCGGAGGCTGACGGTAAGCAATCCCGCCGCGGAGAGCAGTACGAGCGACATCGCCGCCTGCGCGACGACCAGGATTTTCTGGGCGCGCCCCCCGCCGCTGCCGGTCGAGCGCCCCGCGCCACGCAAAGCATCGGCGGGAGCCGTGCGCGCGGTCATCCACGCCGGTGCAACACCGAAGAATATTCCGGTAAGCATCGCAACGGCGAAGGTAAAGGCAAGCACGGGCAGCGATGGCGAAGGACTGATAGCAATTTTCGCTGAGTAGGTTTGCTGGAACGCAAGCCGCAGAATCAGGCGTGTCCCGCCGTAGGCGAGCGCTATGCCGGCGGTGCCGCCGATGAGCGCGAGTACGGCGCTCTCTATGAGTACCTGGCGGATCTGGCGCCACGGCGGCGCGCCGAGCGCGGCACGAATTGAGGTCTGAAGCTTGCGATTGGTGGCACGGACGAGCATGAGATTGGCGACGTTGGCGCAGGCTATGGTCAAGACGAGCGCGGAAATCCACATTAGCAGGTGCAGACCGGATTGGTATTCGTCGCGGAGCTGCTCAATCCCCCCGCCGCCCGGCGAAAGGCGCAGGAATTGTTTCGAAACCGCATCCCGTTCGCCCGGACGCAGCTTTGAAACCGGGCTGAGCAGCCACTGCTGCAGCTCCACCTGCATATGAGCTTCGATTCGTTTCGGATCCGCGCCGGGAGCGACGCGGCCGATAATGTCGAGCCAGGCGAGGTCGGGAAATTCGAGGATGTCCGCGACACCGTTCACTATCGGTTCGTCGTTCAGAGGAATCCAAAACGCGGCCAGACGCTCAAGGCGATCGCCGAAGAATGCGGGCGGAGTGACCCCGATGATCGTGAACGGCTGTCCGTTGAGTAGAAAGCTTGAGCCAATGACCGATGGGTCGCCATTGAATTTCGATCGCCAGGTTCGGTAACTCATCACTGCGACGGGCGGTGCGCCCTTGCGATCGTCCCGTGGCGTGATGACGCGGCCGGCGAAGGGGCCGATACCGAACACCGAGAAATAGTTCCCGGAGACGAATTCACTCAGCAGCGATTGAGCGGGCTCGGAGCTGCCGCTGCGGCGCACGCCGAGAAGCGCGTTTCCGGCTTGCATCGCAGCGAGCTCGGTGAAGCCGGGCGTGTTGTCGCGAAATGTCTTGTATTTGTCGTAGGAAAACAGCGACCAATCGTCCTGGAGGCCGCCATTCACACAACAATTTTCCTGGTCACCCACGCGGTAGAGCTCGCTGGGCTTCGCCACCGGTAGGGAATTCAGCAGAACCGCGTGAACGAGCGTGAAAATCGCAGTGGTCGCGCCGATGCCGATCGCGAGGGTGAGAACGGCCGTGGCCGTAAAGATCGGCGCGTTCAGAAACTGGCGCAGCGCGTAGCGGATGTCCTTCATGTCTCGGTCCCTCCCAATGGGTTGAACGCAAGCCGGAGCGGATTTGTTCAATTTTTTGTTTGCGGAAAGGCCGACATGAAGTCGGCAGGTGCCAAGTGGCGCATGGTACCGTCGCGAACCGGAAGAATCGATGAAGACCATCCGGGAGCCGCTCGGCGCTGCTGGCGGAGATTCCGGCCGAGCCAACTGTCGATAAATCGCCTTATCACTCAGAACTCCTAAACTGGCGAATCACCGGTTTTTGCGGCGATTGCAGGGATAAGATCCGCAGTCTTGGGTGACCGCCTCACATGGTCTTCGCCGTAAGGCTTGAGTGTGTAGGGGTGTAGCCTCATGTGGGCCTCTCCAGAATCTTCTCCACGGAAGGTTTTTGAAGCCCTGCATAACCCTGCACCGCTACATCGCGTCGGGCGTAACCGGCGCGTCACAACGGCGGCAGGTGCCGTAAAGGCGTGGGCCGGAGCCGCTGTCCGATGCGGGCTTTACGTGCCCCACTGGAGGGGGAGGAGCGAATTGGTTACACTCGCGTCACAAGCTCAATTGAAGCCGGGTTGTAGATATCGATTCATCTATCGCTTAGTTTTGCGAGCGCGGGAGCAGAATCCCCGTCGCGAGTTCCAAACCCTTTCTCGACGCGGCTTTGCGCGATTCGCGTTGGGAGCGGATGAACTTGCTGCTCAAATGATGGGTTGGTGGGCCCGCTAGGATTCGAACCTAGGACCAACGGATTATGAGTCCGCTGCTCTAACCAGCTGAGCTACGGGCCCCACGTTTGTAACTGCGTGATTTTATATTATTTGTATGAATCGCGCCGAACATTCGGAGCGCTCAAAACGCTGCATGTAGTAAATTTGTAGTACTTCCGTAAGCGTCTGGTTTGAACCGTCTAGACGAAGTGTGGGTGGATAGGTGATGGTGCTCGTGGGCACTAAACAAGTGCCCACGAGGGATAAGTGGACACTTCTGTTAAGAGACGGGGGCGTTGGACCGTGGAGGTCAAGCGCCAGATTGTCGAAGAGAGCTTCGAAGGAAACTCTTCAGTAGCGCAGTTGGCGCAGAAGTATGCGGTGAACGCCAATCAGATTTTCAAGTGGCGGAAAGACTATCGCGAAGAACGTCTGAAGAACAGCCCGTCGATCGATCTGCTTCCCGTGATCGTGGCGCAGGAAGCGCTGGTTCCGGCGGCCAAACTGCGCAACCCATCCTGCCAAGCCCCGGCAGGGACTCTGCAGATCGAACTTCCCAGAGGAAATCTGCGGATTGGGGGCAGCGTAGACTTGGCGGTCTTGCGAACGGCGCTCGGGTGTTTGCTGGGATGATCGGCATGCCGTCAGGAACGCGCATCTGGATCGTCGCAGGAGTGACCGATCTCAGGCGTGGATTCACGGGCTTGAGCGGAATGGTGCAGACGGCGCTCGAGGAAAATCCGTTTTCTGGTCACGTGTTCGTGTTTCGCGGCAAGCGCGGCGACTTGCTCAAAGTTCTTTGGTGGAGTGGAGATGGGTTGTGCTTGTTCGCGAAAAGGCTGGAACGAGGAAGATTCATCTGGCCGCAAGCGGCGAACGGAGGGGTGTCACTGACGCAGGCACAGCTGTCGATGTTGCTGGAGGGCATCGACTGGCGGCGCCCGGTGCGCAGTTACGATCCGCAAATCGCCGTGTGAGTGCAAAATATTTTATTCTTTTCGGTGGAATTTTAATCAAGCTGTAAAACAACTGCAGTATATTCTGCCGCAATGAATCACGCGGCGGGCGTTCTTCCCAACCTCGAAGCACTCAATCGCAGTGAGCTGAAAGCTCTGATCGTCGAGCAGCACAAACAACTCACCACGCAGGGAGAAAGAATCCTTTCTCAGGGCGAGCAGCTGGTCTCGCGCGATGCGGAGATCGAACATCTCCAGCTGCTGCTGGCCAAGCTTCGTCGCATGTACTTCGGGCGTTCCTCGGAAAAAGTGCATCGCCAGATCGAGCAGCTGGAACTGCGGCTGGGAGAACTGGAGCAAAGCCGAGCGATCGAAGCGGAATCGCCGAAGCCGAGCGCCGCGCAGCAGGTTGTGGCACGACCGGTGCGGCGGCCGCTGCCCGCACATCTGCGGCGGGAAGTGCAGACCTACTCGCCGTCACAGAAAGCTTGCCCGGACTGTGGCGGGAAACTGAAACATCTAGGGGAAGATGTCACGGAAATCCTGGAGTATGTGCCCGAGCGAGTCAAAGTGATCCGTCAGGTTCGCCCGAAGCTGGCTTGTGCCGCTTGCGACCGTATCCTACAAGCTCCCGCACCTAGCCGACCGCTGGAGAGGAGTATCGCAGGCCCGGGACTTCTGGCCCACGTGTTGGTCTCGAAATATAGCGATCATCTTCCGCTGTATCGCCAATCAGAGATATACGCGCGCGAAGGCGTGGAATTAGATCGCTCGACATTGGCGGAATGGGTGGGCGGAACGAGCCGGCTACTAGCACCTCTGGTGGAGGCGTTGCGACGTCACGTGCTAGCGGGACAGAAGCTACACGCCGACGACACTCCGGTTCCGGTGTTGGCTCCCGGGCTAGGAAGGACCAAGACGGGACGGTTGTGGACCTATGTGCGCGACGATCGGCCGGCCGGAGATGCCACGCCAGCGGCGGTGTGGTTCTGCTACTCCGCAGATCGCAAGGGCGAGCATCCGCAGCAGCACTTGAGTTCCTTCACGGGAACACTGCAGGCGGATGGATACGCCGGGTTCGATCAGGTTTACGAAACGGGACGGATTCAGGAAGCAGCCTGCTGGGCGCACGTGCGCAGAAAGTTTTACGATCTGGTGCAGGCGCACCAATCGCAAACGGCAACCACGGCCCTGGAACGAATCGCGGAGCTGTACGCCGTCGAGGAGGAAATCCGGGGACGTCCCTGGGAAGAGCGGCGCGCGATCCGCAACCTGCGGAGTCGGCCATTGCTGGAATCTCTCAAGCAATGGCTGGAAGAGACGTTGCGGAAACTGTCGAGAAAATCGGATACCGCGATGGCCGTTCGCTACGCACTGGGACGCTGGGAAGCACTGCTGCGTTACTGTGATGATGGCCGACTAGAGATCGATAACAACGCCGCGGAACGGTCTTTGCGCGCTGTCGCTCTGGGCAGAAAAAATTACTTGTTCGCTGGATCGGATCGCGGTGGCGAGAGCGCGGCGGCGATCTACAGCTTGATCGGAACAGCAAAACTAAACGGCTTAAATCCGGAAAGCTACCTGTGCAACGTCTTGTCTCGCATCTCCGACCATCCGATCAACCGCATCGGTGAACTCTTGCCTTGGAATCTTGCAGCAGCATCCGCCGACGCCCAAGTCGTCACTGCTTAACACATCGCCATCGTCAACACGGTTCTCACCGTACGCTTACGTACTTCCTGCACATTCTTTCGGACTGGACGTCACCGCGACTCGCAAACGAAGTTTCCGATTACGCGACGCAATATAAAAGGGCGCCCCTGTTGGAGTAGGTTTGGAGTGTCGGCTCGAACCCACTTCAGAAAGGAGCGCCCTCTATATGGATAGCAAAAAGTATATCGGCATGGATGTGCACAAGGAAAGTATTTCGATTGCGGTCAGGAATGCTGCCGGAAAGATCGTGATGGAATGCGTGATCGAGACCAAAGCGAGCGTGATTCTGGACTTTATCCATGGGCTTCGCGGAGAGTTGCAGATCACGTTTGAAGAAGGAACCTGGGCCACCTGGTTGTACGACCTGCTAAAGCCACATGTATGGAAATTAGTGGTCTGCGATCCGCGGAAGAATAGCCGACAGGGGAACAAGAATGACCGGATCGATGCTCGCGAGCTGTCCGACCGGTTGTACATGAATAAGCTCAGCTCGGTCTATCACGGGGGAGCCGGCGTGCGCACACTACGGGAACTGGCACGCAGCTATCTGACCATCAGCAAAGATCTGGCACGAGTGATGTCCCGGGTGAAGGCCATCTATCGCAGCTGGGGTATTCCCTGTGCCGGCAAGCAAGTCTATGCGCCACGTCATCGTGCCCAGTGGCTTGCCAAGATCAGCGAGGCGGGAGTGCTTCGCCGGGCCGAGTTTTACTATCAACAACTCGATGCCTTAAGACCGTTGCGCCAGGAAGTACGGCGCGAGCTGCTCGCCGAAAGTAAGAAGCACGCAGCGACGAAGCTGCTCTGCCAGATCCCTGCGATCGGTCCGATCCGGGCGGCGCTATTGATCGCGCTGATCCAGACACCGCAGCGCTTCCGCAGCAAGCGACTGCTCTGGAAATACAGCGGCTTCGGCATCGAAATGCACAGCAGTGCCGATTACCGTAATGTCAAAGGACAGCTAGAAAGAACCAAGAAGCAAGTCTCGGTTCGTGGACTCAATCGAGACTGCAATCACGATCTGAAGAACCTGTTTAAGAGTGCCGCGACCATTGCTTCGGTCAAACCGGGTCCGTTCCAGGAATTCTACGCAGCTTTGGTGGCCAAGGGGATGAGACCGGAGATGGCACGGCTGACCTTGGCGAGGAAGATCGCCACAATTGTGTTGATCGTATGGAAGAAAGGAGTGAGCTTCGACGCCCAATATCTGAAACCACAAACAGCTTGAGTGTCTCTGAGCGCTTCCGCTCCATCCCTGGGTATTTCTCTGGCGGTGGCTGTCAGGTTCTCGAGACACTCTGGTTCGAGAGCGAGTCTCAGCTGATAAGTTAGGCTCTGCGTGCTTCGGGCACCGAGTCTCACACACGACGCTAGCCTGGTTAATTCATCAGAAGCTGAAATCGTAGCGCAGAAAGCCCATTGCTGCCGTAGGACAGGTTGGGGTCCTGCTTGGCGCCCCTCATAAGGTTTGCAAGTCGTCTTTTCTGATTTCCAGAATTGTTTTTAGAGACAGCTCCGCCTGGCCCTTTCGAAAGTGTGTTGTCGATCAGCCCAAACAATCTAAGAAGAGTTGGAGAATGAGGCGGCTCGGAAGAAATCTTGAAAAGGCCAGCCGCTGGCCAGGTGAATGCGGATACAACGAGCTGTCTGGCGAATCCGTGCGCCGATCTTGAACAACTGAGTGCGCAGAGTTTCGATTTGCGCGGAACGCATCGCTGGTGGCAATTGCAGGCGAAATAGGTTGACCAGGTTATAGGCGAAACTGTGTAGCAACAAGCGGAAGGCATTGGCTCGAAAACGGTGACAGCTCAAGCGGTCGGCAGCAGAACCGTTCTTGAACTCTTCGATGCGGTTCTCACATTCCCCGCGATCGTTATAGAAGGAAAAAACCGAGCGGCTGCGGCCGGGCAAGTTGGTGACCAGGAAACGCAGGTTGGTACCGACAGCGCTGTGTTCAGCTTTGTAGACGATGCGCCGCTGATGAGACCAGGGGTGCGCGCGATAGCGAAAGCTGGAAAAGGAGCGCTGCGGCTGGCCGCTTCGACGATAACGCCTAGCGATACGACGCTGCAGGGGCTGCGCTGCAGTTTGCAACCGTGCGTTGTTGCCTCTACCGATGGCGTACTGCAGACCGAAAAACTCGCAAAATTCATAAAGCAGTGGCGTGGCGAAACCCGCGTCAGCACGTAACTGGATGCGGACGCCAGGAAATTCACGCTGCAGTCGCGGAACCAGGCGCAACAGCAAGGGGAGGATACGGGCGTGACTACCGACTCTTCCTGGTCGCAAGCGGGCGGCGAGCAAACAACCCGTGTGTCGCTCAAAGATCAGCAAGGGGTGATACATGTGCTGGCCATAAGCACCATTAAAGAAGCTGAGCTGCTGCTGTCCATGAGTGGGATCGTCGGTGGAATCGACATCGAGCAAGATCTCTCCCCGTTTGCGGACTTGTTTGCCGCAGATCTTCACAAACCAGTCCAGCAGAGCATCCTGCAGTCGGAGCAGATCGCGAGGCGCAGGCGAGTTCTCCCAGCGGCTCAGAGTTGGTTGTGATCCCAGAGCCTCACCCAGCGGTTGATCGGCCAGAAGCTGAAAAGCCGGATCGTGCCGCAGGCGATCGGCGTCATTGGCATCCTCGTAGCCCGCGATGATCTGGTAGAGGCGTTGCCGAAATAGCGCCAACACGGAATGACGAACACGCTCATCTTCGCGAGAATCAGGAACGAGTTCTGCCAACCCGCGAGTTAGCCCGTAGCGCTGATCAAAGGCCCGCAACGGGAGAAGACCAGCGTCCGAACTGATCTGACCACCAGAAAAATCAGCGCGAATGGGTCGGTGTCGATAGAAGGAAAACAACAGCTGTGGTATACAAGATGTCATCTCTGGGGTGCTCCGAAAGAGAATGTTGGGTTCTGATAAAACCCAGTGTTCATCCATCTTTTAGAGCACCTTTTCTTTTTTCACCAGCAAAATCGTGAATAATCCAGGCTAGGCCCTCTCGGACAACCAGAAAAAGCTATGGGCCACGAGTCCCGGATAGAACCATGGTCGCCACATTTGACCACCGTGCTGCTTTGTTGGTTTCGGAACGGACAGGCTTCGTCGCGAAGAAGCGATGAAAACCGCTGGTAGAGAAGACCCAAACCACGGGGTCGCATGGCCCCGCAACCGAGCCCATGGCGCGGTAGGTCAAAACACATCTCGCTCGATCAAGTGGGCTGCGAAACAAGAAAAATTCCAGCCGAAGGAGATGTGTTTTTTCTTGACTTCGCCTTTTATAGAACTTATCAGGACTTAGGATGCTTTCTCAAGCTCGCATCGTGGACGATTTAATTCGGCTGATCTTCGGGATCGCAGGGGCGGAGACACTGCTCAGCGATCCAATCAAGATGAGAACCAGTTTCTATCTCGACTGAGGTTCCGACTGAATCTGGCGGATTAACTCCTTGTTCGAAACCCACTGAATGCTTTCGCAGCAGCCCACGTCGTGGTCGTTTACCCAGTCGTCCGAGCCGTCCTGAAGGCGCCGCACCTTGAGCAAGTAAACTTCAGCATCCAAATGTAAGAATCCACCTTTTTCGACGACATAGGCAACAATCCGACTGTTCGGAGACCAGTACAACCCCGGCATCCCGTCCCGGCTGTGGAAGAGTTTTTTCTTACCTTCTCCGGAAGGGTGAATGACGTAATAGGTGTGTTCACGTTCATCCAGATAGGCTATCAAGTTACCGTCGGGTGACCACGTAGGAGCTTTTCCGACACCAAGGATTCGCGGCTGTCCTCCCTCGACATTTTGAACTATCACATTGCCATCTGACTCAAACACGATTTCCTTGCCGTCAGGCGACCAACATTGCGTAGTTAGTGTTCCCATGTGCGCCGCGAGATCTCTTGCAGAATTTGCTTCTATCTCCAACAGCGTGAGGCGAAATGTAGTCGTCGTTACGTCTACAGTGCCCATAGCGAGATGCGCCATGTCATTTGACCAGCACATCTCTCCCGGCCTTGCGACATTTAGGAATTCACGAAGATCGGAGTTGTCCGCTTTCATGATCGCAAGCGCCATAGGCGGGACTTGCGAAGATCTGAGCAACGCGAAAGCAACCAGAGTCCCGTCCCTGCTAACTGTGCCTTGCGACGCACGATAATCCGGGAAAGGTTTACCTCGAAATGACTTCCGCTTTTCGAAATTCACGACTCGAAGGCCATGAGGACCATAATCGGCGATGGTCAATCCGTCTCGTGATTGCATTTCGGCGAGTTCGGCGCGTACTCCAACTTCCCCGGAAACGACGGCGCTCACCTTCGGCCCACCGAACGACACGAAGCACACGATGATCAGTAGTGAATTCGCGGCAGCCTGCAGGTTCTTGTGACGCGGCACGCCTGAAGTGTAACGCAGTTGCCGTCGCGATAGGATCCCTAACCGTTGCAGCAACGACGCAGATTCTGTCTCTGGGACGCATTAGTGCCTTCCATGAGAAGGCCGGTGAGTGTCAAGCGTTTTTTCTCTTTTCTCTTTTTTTTCTTTCTTCTTCTTTATTTCTTCTTTTTCCAAATTGTTCCCATGGAGCCAAGCCGCCTCTGTCGCCACCCTTCCATCCGCACTCTTTGTTGAGCGATGGTCGCTCGGTGCAAGTTGGGTGTACTCGATTCAGTAGGTGCTGCTACCTGATTAGCGACCTCTGTTCCCCCCTTTCGAAGGAAACTGGTCCAGGCACTGTCGCAGTCACCTGATCTCGGCGGTCGAGCTCGGCTGTTTGGATACCCTCTCTCTGCTTTCCTTCTTCTTTGTTCCTTTTTTTTCTTTCTTCCTGACTTTCTCAGTTTTTCACAGAGAAAGTTCGCGCCAGGATCGCCTAGCAACGACGATTGCCAACTCCCTCGACCCCTAGCATCCCCGGTTTTGGGGAGAGCTCTTCACTCTAGGCCACCGCACGCATCTCTTTGTGGCTATTGTACAGTGGTTCGTACACCTCTCCAGTCACCCACAACCGATGCAGCAGTACCGCTAGCTTTCTCGCCACCGCGACCACGGCTCGCTTTTTTGCACTTTTCCCTCCTCGCGCCGCCAGTTTTTGCCCCCAACGCCGTAGATCACTGTCTTCGCCAAAGGGTCCCAGGATGTAGTGCGCCCCCTGCACCAGCATCGTCCGTAAATACGGGTCTCCTTCTTTACTGATATGCATCTGCGGTTGGCTCGCACCGGAGTCTCTGCGCCCAGGGCGCAACCCCAGAAAGCAGCCGACGTCGCGACTCTTCGGGAACCGATGCGGATCTTCCAGGGTCAGCACATACGTCAGCGCGATCTGCGTTCCTACCCCCTTCACTTGTTTGAGCAACTCGACTTGCGGGTAGCTCTGCTTGGCGATTTTTTCCATCCGCACCTCGTATTCCTGGATGCGCTCGTTCAGTGATTCGATTTCTTGGAGCAACGGCTCCAGAGCCTCACGCAACTCCGCGTGCAATCCCGCGGCCAGCTCCCGGCTCACCTGCTCCGTGCCACACTTGGGCAGCCGCTGGCCATAAGACTTCGTCAAGACCCTCGCGCCGCATTCACCAAGGCGGTTCGTGCACTCACCAATTCCGCCCGTGCCCGAATCACCGTCAGGTGGATTTGTGCTTTCGCGCTGCGATGCCGCACCGGCCCCAACAGCTCGAGGAGATCGATTCGCGCCAAGAATCGCGCCAGTGTCCGCGCATCGTGTCGATCATCTTTGCGCTTGCTCTTGCTGATCAATTGCACCTTTTGTGCGTGCGCCACGAGCACCTGGGCCCCAGCTCCCCGAGCACCGGCTCACCCAAGGAGAATGTGTTCCGGTCTCCAGGGCAATAAGACCCCGCGGGATCTTCTCAAATGTCTATTGCATCGCTTCCGGTGTCGCGCTAGTCTCTGTTCCAGAATGACTTGGCCCCCATCATCCTTAACGCAGTAGAACGACGAGCGATCGCCTAGGTCTAGACCAATCGTGAGCTTGTGTCCTTTGAAAATCATGTTTCCATTTACCCGAACAGTGCTAGTCTTTTTCATTGCCGGTCTCCTTTTTGCGCCTCGAGCGCGTCGTACATTGGGAGCGTATCGCATCCCGCTGGAGACCGGCCTTCTCATCCCATCTGGTTAACGACTAATCAGGACCTGACACTTGACTTTGCCCTAACGAGGCATATACTAACCCGCTAGAACGTCCTCGCACCGCTAGATGCGCGGGAAAATACCAACGAGACTCGCTTCACGCGCTCGAAGGAGATCACATGGACCAACTTCGCGCACCCCAGACGACCCCTAAACACGCCGTCGTCCTGCGTTCTCTGTTCATGCTTCCTGTTCTCAGTCTGGTCTGCGTGCGTGCAGCTCGGGCGGATGGTTGGAGTGCCGGGGCGTTCACGACTTACGACCAAGCGGAGTGGGGTGACCCTAACTTGGCGGCAGGTACGTTGTTGGCCAACGGTTACGGCGCGGTCTATGCCTCGACGGGCGATCTGTTCGATATAGGCAACGCGAGCACCGGATTTTTTATTGAATTTACAGGTGAGTTCCACTTGGGAGATTTTATACCGGCATCTATCGCATTTGGACCGCTGAGTACCGACTTGGAAGATCCGACCACGACTCCGGCCGGAATTTTCGCTGGCCAAGTGGCTGGATTGAAGCTCAACATAGACTTTTCCGCGGCTGGACTCTTGCCGGGTACGCTCAGGACTTCATTTCGGAGATTTGGTTCTAACGGGAATGACGGGCGCAGACTCCGGGCTCAATGGCCTGACAGTAAGTCAGTTTCTCAGCCTCACTGATCAGGCACTCGGGGGAGCGAATACGGGGTTCACCATTACCGACCTCGACATCGAGCTGGTAGGGCTCAACAACGCGTTCTGTACGATGGCCAGCCGACTCGTTCGCGCAAGACCATCTCGTTGCCCCCGGCTCGTCTACGGCGATGCCGGAGCCATCCACGCTAATGCTCCTAGCGATTGGTATTTTCGCCGTCGCTCTCGTCGCCAGTAGCGCGTGCTCGCCTAACGATTATCAAAATCCAGTCTCAGACCGATTTACGCTAGTGCTTTACCGGATGCGCGTTCTCGGTGAGGAGTGAACGGAGGCGGGGAGTTCTGCGCGCGTCCGGTAAAGCCGTTTGGACGTGGCCGCCCGTGATTGCGGTGGACGCGGGCCCTATGCAAATTCAATGGTGCGAAGGAGGGCGGTAAGCCGTGCGAGACCGTGCTACAGGGCACGACATATGACACCCTGGGCACGGAAATTGGCCACGGCGAAAAGTATCGCGAAGACGGTGGTCGAAGAAGCTGGAAGAAGGGATCGGTTTGACGGCGAGGCACAGAGATACGGAGCGCCCGGAAGGACGCAGAGTTTTCGAGTTGAAGAGAGTGGTCTCATGCCGCAACGCTGATCCGTGGTGGAGAACGAAGTTGGATTTCGGCAGCGCTGAGCCTTTCGATGACCTTCATCGGTCCACCGCATTTAGGGCAGCGCCAAGATCGGGACGGTCTTCGGTGGAAGAGGCGTGTTGGTCGGCTTGCGGCTGTTGTTCCGAACCCAACAACTGAAAGCAAAGCGGTAGGAGCGTGGCGCGTTTGCGGTTGGCCAGGAAGCCGAAGTTACGGATGCGCACGAAGCCTTTGGGAAGAATGTGCAGTAAGAAGCGGCACAAGAATTCATCGAGCGATAGGGACAGCAACTTCTGTACGTTGTGGTGAGCAGAATCACGCCAGCGAAAAGTGACTTGGCCATCGCTCAGGGAGACCAGGCGATGGTTGGAGATGGCCACACGATGAGTGTAGCGGCCCAGATAGTGCAGCACATATTCGGGACCACCGAAGGGAGGTTTCAAATAGACCACCCAGTCCAGTCGGTAGAGTGGCCGCAACCAGGCAGCAAAGGTTTTGGGCTGAGCCAGAAGCTTCAGGTCTCCCTCGAAGCGAAGCTGGCCATTCTGAAAAGCCTGCTCGAGCGCAGCAACGAACTTGCCACGAAAGATTTTCCGAATGCGTCGCAAAACAGTGCCGCAGCGTGTGCGGATGAACATCTTTCTGAAGGCCCGCTCGCTGGGCGGCTTGCTGGCAAGCGTTCCACACTGATGAGAGGAAAAACTCTCTCATTCACCGCGGTAACAAAACTCTGTTCTGTGAATACCACGGCTACTGAACTTGTCCGATTACGCGACTTACCAAGCACTGACGAGGAGTTGTGCGCACACTCTCATGAAAACCACCGCGACTTCGCGTATCCCGGCCCGGACGCGCTGTTTACTCGGTGTGTGGGGTGTTCAAGCTAAAGTCGTAACGGAAGCCGATAGCCGCCTCGTCGGATACATCCTTTCCCTGCGCATCCACGGAGTCGCCGAGGCTTGATTCGAAGAACGCGTAGCCGGACTTCGAGAAATGCCATTCGGCACCGAGGATGGCGTATCTGGTTTTGAAGTTGGGGTTGATGAGGGGACTGAGATCGTGAGGTATATAGTCTTCAAAGCCCAAGATCGCTGCGAACTTGCCGAACTTCAGTTTGGAATAGAGCTCGATCCCATTGGCGGAGAACCCCACGGCTATAGGTTCCGCGCCCCCTGCCGGATTGGGAACGAACGCGATGTCCCCATTGTTTTGTCGCGCCCAGACGGCACCCCATTCTAGGATGCGCCAATCGCCTTTCGCGCCAAGGGTCCAGTAATCCGTGCTATTACCGTTGAATATCACCTGCGTAAACTGCGTGTTGAAGTAGGTCTTATTGTAGGCTCCGCCGATCGTCAACCCTGGAAGCACGGCCGCCTGCAACGAAAAGCCAAAGCCGTTGAAGGCCTGCGAGGTAGCGCCGGTGCGTAACTGTCCCTGAGCGCCAAAGTCGAAGATCTTGGCGAATTTCAGGTGGTACAGAATGATTTGGTCAGCGCGTCCAGTACCGGATTGACCGCCATCCGTCCCGGCCACATAGGTTGCGGTGGACACGCCACCGAAGACATTGAAGCGATCCGTCGTGTAATCGGTTATGTCGTAATGGGTAGAGTTCTGTTTACCGAAAGCGATGCTTCCAAACCGTCCGAAGTCCACGCCGATGAAACCAAGACGAGCACCGAAAACAGGGTTCGTCTCCTGACTGATCACGCCGAACCCTGACGCCGTGGTGGCCCCGGCGTTGAACGTGGTTTCGCTCTGCACCAGGTCCACCCCCACCTCCGCCGTAGCAAACACTTTGATCCGGCCGAAGGTGCTGAAATTGATACCCACACGGCTGGCATCGTCCTGTACATATGCTCCGGCGTTCGAAATGCCGACGATGTTACGGAGGCTTCCGTAAGGATTAAACATGCCGGTGTAGTGCAGTATGGGATTGGTACCGGTTGTGGCGGTATCCATCTCCGCCTTCTGGTCCGCGGTCTCGACGTACGCATTCGCTTCGCCAGGTACGGCGGCTGGGCGCGATGTGCTGCCGGTGGCGAACTCGCCGCCACAGCCTTCCGACACCCAGACTCCCTGCGCGTCATATCCCCAATTCCTGCCAAGCAGGCAATTGGTTTCGCTGCTTTGGCGCAACATGACCACGCCGGCGCTAGTGTTTGCGGGACAATGTTGACGCTGATCACCTGTAGAATCGCAGGTAACGACCGACGAAACGGTTACCTGAGTCGGGTTCTGCTGTGCACTTGTACTTAAGACCAAACCGAAAGCAAGGACTGCAAGTGTGAAATAGATTGATAGTTTCATGCTGCTTCCCTCCCGAGGCGCGCGGGCCACCTCTTGCGTAAGCACGAAAAAGTTATGTATGGCTCGATCTTTGAACAACTAGGTGAATCCCTAGCCGCTAGTGGCGGAGGACCAGATTCGCTTCGTAATTGGGTCAATTCCTGATTAACGCTGCGTTAATCGGGATTTGAGGATCACTTTCGGATTGCCCGTCGCTCGGGAGGGGCGGCCAGGAATGTCACCCAGCCTCCAAGTGTTTGCCCAAGATTTGTTACGAGGAAGAGTTGCGCGCGGTCTGCAAAGAGCTATTCATACCGCAGCGCGACCATGGGATCTACGCGCATGGCGCGCGGGCTGGGACTAGGAAGCCAGAAAGGCTACGGCGGCTAGCAACACAGAGACTGCTGTAAACGTCAGCGGGTCGGTGGGCTTCACGTCGAACAGGACGCTGGACATCCAGCGCGTCACTACAGCGCTCCTGCGACGCCGATGCACAAACCAAGCGGCTAGACTCAGGCCGTGGCCTACGATCACGCGGAGAACGTCGTTAGGCTGCGCGCCGAGCACCATGCGCAGACCGATTTCGCGGGTGCGCTGAGTCACAAGATAGGAGAGCACGCCAAAAATTCCCGCGGCGGTGAGCAGCAGGGCGATGGCGGCGAAGGCGCCCAGTAGGAGCGTATTGAAGCGATCGCCCGCAGCGGAGAGAGCGATGACATCGTCCATAGTGCGGAACGTAGAGGTAGCCTCATCGGGATCGATCCCGCGGATGGCCTGACGCACGACGGTGGTAAGCATGGCCGGATCGCCCGCGCTGCGAACGACAATGTTCGTTCGGGTGAACGAGCCCGGCTTGAACATTTCGGGGCGCAGGGATACCTGCAACGCGAAGTGTTTATTGCCGCCGACGACACCTACAATTTCGCGGGTGACGAATTCGGGTTTGCCTTCAAACATCTTCAAGTGTTTGCCGATGGGCTCCTCGTTCGGAAAAAATTTCTTCACAAACGGCTCGTTGACGATGACAGCTTCGGTCGACTCCGCGGAATCCTGGCGGTCAAAGGCGCGTCCGGCGAGGAGCGGAATGCGCATCGCGCCGAAATAATCGCCGTCGATGTTGCGAAAATCCGCGTCTTCGTTGTCGTTGGGGATCGCGGGCGGGTGTTCGGTGATGGTGAAGAAGGTGTCGTTCGCTTCACCGCTGAGAGGCAATTCGGAGATGAAGCCGGCGCTTTTGACGCCTGGCGAGGATTGCAGGCGGTCCTGGAGCTCGTGGAAGAAGGATTCGCGGCGCTGCGCGTCGTCGTAGCGCGGCGTGACGAGCGAGACTTCGGTGGTGAGGACGTTCGCGGGGTCGAAGCCCGGATGAACGCGCATCGGCGCCAGAAACTATTGAGCAGCAGGCCAGAGGCAATTAAGACGACGACGGAAAGAGCGACTTCGGCGACGACGAGTGCATTGTGCGCGCTATGTTTGGAGCGCGAATCGCCGGAAGAACCGCCTGCTTTCAGACTTTGGGTGAGATCGCGACGGCTGGCTGTGAGCGCGGGACCGAGGCCGAACAGTATCCCGGTGAAAATTGTGGTGACGAAGGTGAAAGCCAGCACAGCGCCGCTGACATTTGCTTCGTCGAGACGTGGAAGGCTTTGCGGGCCGAGCTGCTTCAATAGCTCGACACCGGCATCGGCGAGAAAAATTCCGGCGACGCCGCCAGCGAGCGCGAGGATGAGACTTTCCGTCAAGAGCTGGCGGAGCAGACGGGCGCGCCCTGCGCCGAGCGCGGTGCGGATGGCAATTTCGCGCTGGCGAGCGGTGTTGCGCGCGAAGAGCAGGCTGGCAATATTTGCGCAGGCAATCAGGAGAACCAGAGCGACCGCTCCGATCAGCACTATGAATGCGGGGCGCACATCGCCGACAAGCACGTTCTGAAGAGGGTCGAGCTTCACGCTCCATCCATTATTGGTGACGGGATATTGCGCTGCGAGGCGAGCGGCTATGGCGTCAAGTTCGGATTGCGCTTGAGAAATGGTGACACCGGGCCTGAGCAGACCGATGGGGCGAAAGAAATGGGAGCGGCGCGTTTGCATGCCCTGATTTTTAAAGGGAGCGGGAAACCCAGATCGGCTTCGCTGAGGACGGGGATGTCAACCGCGAGGACGCCGACAACGGTGCGTGATTTGCCGTCGAGCGAAATGGATTTTCCGATCACTTGGGGATCGCCGCCGAAGCGGTCTTGCCACAAATGGCGGCTGAGGATTACAACTTCTGGATCCGTGGTCTTTTTCGTCCGATTCGTTGAACACGCGACCGTAGCGGGTTTGAACGCCGAGGGCATCGAAAAATCCGGCGGTGATCATGGAGCCTTTGATCTGAATTGGTTTGTCATCGCCCGTAAGATTGAAAAGCGAATCGCCGTTGGCTTTTGCGCCGTAGGATTCGAAGGAGTGGCTTTGGGCGCGATATTCGAGAAAGTCGGCGGGAGAGACGGCGCCGTGGTCACAGAGAGGACAGTTTCCCCACGACCATACGAGGCGCGAAGGATTCTGGAAGGGCAGCGGGCGAAGGAGGACGGCGTTAACGACGCTGAAGATGGCGGTGTTCGCGCCGATGCCGAGCGCCAGCGTGAGAATCGCGATGGCAGCAAACCCCGGCGACTTCGCCAGCATGCGCAGCCCGTAAGCCAAATCTTGCCAAAGCGCCCGCATCGGCGCACCCCCGAAATCCGAAGAACTGAGGGCACATGTCCCTCCGTACTTTTTCATCCTTAGTCTATTTGCCATCTGGATTTATGGGCAGGTCAATAACGCGGAACGCCCGGAACTGTCCGGTTGCGGGAGAAGACGGTTGCCGAACCGCACATCCATCGACGGTCGGATTTCTGAGCCGGGGCAGTTTCCGGTAAGGGTTCTCTTACCGGACATAGAAAACCCGAACTATAATCCGGCGGCCTCAGGCCGTCTCGGTGGACACGGGCGTTCTGAACGTTTGAGGACGCAATGCGCTGTTGCGCAGTTAATAGACTGAGTATATTGCCGGTATCTGAGCGCGGACCTACCTTTGTATTCGCCAATTGCCAATTCCTGACGTTTCCAAGGAGATCCCTATGGTCGAACGCCGCCGCTGCCACCGACTCCCGCTTACGATTCCCGTTAAGGTTTCAGCAGGATCCTGGGAACCATCCCTACCAACAGCAACCGCCACGATGACAATTAGCAAATACGGTGGATTTGCTGACATGAAGCCGCGGGTAAAACTCGGCCAAAAGATCCTGATCGTCAATCGCTTCACCCAGGAAAAACGTGAATGTAGTGTAGTGTATGTCGAACCGAAGCAGCACGGCCGAAGGAAAGTTGCCGTCGAATTGTCAAGTGCAGGCGGGGATTGCCGCACGTCTATCGCCCTTGGTGCGACTCGAACCTGCGACGCCGTCGGCTGTTTGGCTGATTCTGCGTCGAGAGGCAAAGATGTTATCCAAGAAACTCGTCGTTTTCATGACTTTGCCCCTCGGCGTTGCGGAATGAAACGTGATGAAACCCTCTGAATTTCCATCTTGCAAAAAAAGAAGTCTCCGTAAGCTCGCGGCATGAGCCAAGAAAATCCGATCAGCAGGCGGCCTCTGATTCGCTAGGTAAACCGACAGCGGATGAGTTCGCGGGCCATGGATGTCGAACGCCTCATCAGCGAACACCATCCGGCGAAAGCCATTTGGACATTGGTAGGGCGCCTGAACCTGAGCGCCTTTTATCAAGCCATCGAGAGCAGACGGAGGAAGGGGGACGGCCGGCAATTGATCCACAACTGCTGATGAGTTTGTGGGTGTATGCCTATAGCCAAGGGATTGATGGTTCAGGAGAAGTGGCCCGGCGCTGTCAGTACGATCCGGCCTTCCAGTGGCTGACGGGATTGCAGGAAGTAAACTACCACACGTGGCGGATTTCCGTGCGAGAACGAGAAGGAACTGGATGAATTATTCACGCAGGTGCTGGCGGCGCTCAGCAAAAAAGGGCTGATCACGCTGGAGCAAGTAATGCAAGACGGCACGAAGATTAAGGCCCTGGCGAGCGGTCGAAGTTCTCTCCAGGAGGAGACGATTCAGAGCATCTGGAGAAAGCGCGACGGCGCATAGCGGAGATGGGTGATCCCCGAACAGGAGAGCAGTCCGAAAGCCCAGCCGCCCAGGTGCGCGCGCGACGCGAGCGGCAGACGACTGGCGAGTGCGCTGGAAGAGGTGCGGAAGTGGCAGGCCCGCGAAGAGAGGGGGAGGAGAGGAGGAAGGAGACCCGCGTGAGCACCGGCGGTCCGCACGCCAGGCCCATGCATCAGCCCGATGGAGGATTAGCGCTCAGTTACAATGCGCAGATTTCTACCGATGCGGCGCAGGGACTGATTGTGGGAGTGGCGGTAACCCAGGAGCCCAACGACAGCGGTCCGCTATTGCCAGCAGTCGATCGCCTAGAACAGCGGCTGAAGAAAAAGCCGCTAACAGATGGTGGCCGATAGCGGCTACAGCACCCGAGAGAATATGGAAAAGATGGCCACACGAGAGATCGATTTTCTGGGGACCATGCGGTATCAAAATGTACCGCGCAGAGCCAACCTGCCGAACCAGTTACCACCGAGCGCATTTCTCTATCAGCGGGAGAAGAACCACTATGTTTGCCCAGAGGAAAAAATCTTGCATTCGGCGGGACGACGCAAGAGAGGGCCCGGAATAATTTATCACCTCTTCGGAGCCCGGCTGGAAGAGTGCCAAAGCTGGCTGGTAAACCACGGTGTTGCCCAGACAACCAAAAGCACGGTCGCTCGGTGGCGCAACAGAAGAAAGTCCGGTGGTAATGGCCTTTCGCAAGAAGATGGCTAGCGAAGAAGCCCGCAAACCATATCGTCGCGCGGCAGAATCGTGGAGTTTTGTCACGCCTGGATCAAGAGTACGCGGGGGCCGCGACAGTTCCCTGTGCGGGGCCTGCAGAAGGTGCAGATGGAAATGCTGTGGGCTTGCCTTACCTCTAACCTGCGGCGTTGGATCCGACTGAAAAAGCTCAACACCACACCAGCCGTCACCTGAGAGAGAAAGAGAAGAGCGAGGAGAACCAACAGCCTCTCAAAATAGCAAGTCAACAATTCAGAAAACTCAGACCGAATCCACAATCGCTCTCGACATCGAGGTTTCTTCACACCTTCAAATCCCATTGTCCGGTAAGGGCGCTAATCAGGAGGTCAAACACCCTGCCCGAAGGAATGTAAGATACCCCTCTGTCGGAGAGTCTTATAGCAAGAACAAGGGGTGAGAGATGACCACGATCGGGAAGACCATTTTCGTAGCCACGTAATTACGAAGTGGATTGATGGCGCGATCCCAGGCTCAACTATCAGGCGCGGCCGCCGCGACGCAGACTTCACCAGGAACCTTCTTAGACGTTGAAGGCTCGAAATTTGTTGCCCGTAATGCGGTTGCGGGACCCGAAGCTGTAATTCTGCTACACAGCACGGGATGGCTCATTCGGCCGTGTGGGACGACGTATGGCCGACGTTCTGTAAGCAGTTCCACGTAATCCGGTACGATCGCCGGGGCTATGGCCGTTCTCCTGCTGCGACAACCTGGTATTCCGAAACTGAGGATCTCGCAACACTACTGCGCTCGCGCAAAATTAAGAGCGCGATTCTCGTGGGTAGTTCCCACGGGGGAGAACTTCTGATCGACTTCACGATTCGGTATCCGAATCTGGTCAAGCAATTGGTATTAGTGGGTGCGGTCTTGAGTGGCTTCCCATACTCAGATCACTTCCTAAATCGGGGAATGGCGAATTCCGCACCTCTTGAAAAGGGTGACGTGGCGAAAGGCCTCTCCAACTGGTCAAAAGACAAGTATCTGCTTGCTCCGGGACACGAGGCAGCTCAACAGCACCTGCTCGCGATCCTGACCGCAAATCCCCAAGACATGACTCATGCTGACTTTGTGCGCCCTACCACGCCGTCGCTTTCTCGTCTTTCCGAGATTCGGGTGCCCACTCTCATTCTAGTTGGAGAGGCGGACATTCCTGACGTCCATGCTCACGCTGGCGCTATCGAAGCGGGTATAGGTGGTTCCAAGCGCGTGATCATCGGCGATTCGGGGCATTTGATGTATCTGGAAAAGCCCGAGGAATTCAGCCGAATGGTAATCCTCTTTATCGCGTCAAACACCGATTAGCCGAATTCCTTTCAGGGTGCTGCCTCAACTCCTGGTCGCGTTACCGGACAGGTGGAATTTCGGCTCAATCTGTGAGTTTGAAGCATTCCCACGATAAGCCGCCACGACCGTCCTCGATAAAAAGCATATCGTTCACTATCTTCGTGACGGTTCCCACGTCTCCAGGGTGGATTCTTAATCGGTCGAAGCTTGACCACGTTCATCCGATGGTACGTGCGTCGGGACTAAAGACGACCTTGTCGCCAATCTTAAAGGGATTGGGTGGACGACCCATTGCCTTATTCTAGATGCAACGTCATCCGACGCGTATTTTTTTGTTAATAGATGGCACCGGATAGCTGGCACGTCAAGCAAAGTCCTTCCATGAGAAGGCCGGTTCGTGTCAAGGTGGTTTTGGTTTTTCTCTTTTCCTATTAGGGATTTTTGCCTTTGAACCGAGCCGCCTCTGTCGCCATCCTTCCATTCGCACTCTTTTGTTGAGCGATTTATCGCTCGGTGCCAGGTGGGTGTTCTCGTTTCAGTGGGTGCTGCTACCTGAGTATCGACCTCTGCTTTGCTCTCCCCTTCGAGAGAAGCTGGGCCTCAGGACTTAGTCGCAGTCACCCGGACTCGGCGGTCAAGCTCGGCTACCAGGGACAAAACTCGTCAGGCTGCGGCGCCCATCGCCCTCGGTGGGTGTTCCGCAGCGGTTCGTACACCTCGCCGCCTACCCACAACCGATGCAGCAGCACCGCCAACTTCCTCGCCACTGCCACCACCGCTCGTTTCCTCCTTTCTGCCCTCCTCGCTCGGCGAGCTTCACCCCCCAGCGCCGCAGATCACTGTCTTCTCCAAAGGGACCCAAAATGTAATGCGCTCCCTGCACCAGCATCGTTCGCAGATACCGGTCGCCCTCTTTGCTGATTTTCTTCTGGGGTTCACTTTGTCCAGAGTTCCTGCGTCCGGGGCGCAACCCTGTAAAACAACCCACGTCGCGACTCTTGGCGAACCGATGGGGGTCGTCGATCGTTAGCAGATAGGTCAGTGCGATCTGTGTTCCCACGCCCTTGACTTGTTCTGAGCAAGGCCACTTCGGGATACACCTGTTTGGCGATCTGTTCGATCCGTTGGTCGTATTCCCGGATCGGCGCACGGTCGAGCGATTCGACTTCCCGCACAAAAGCTCCAGCACCTCGCGTAAGGCCGTGCTCAGTGCTGCGGCGAGTTCCCGGCCCACCTGCTGTGTGCCTCGCTTGGGCAGTCTTTCGCCATACGACTTCGCTAATCCGCGTGCCGCGTTGATCAGAGCCGTTCGAGCACTCACCAGTTCAGCGCGTGCCCGGATCACGGTCAGGTGGAGTTGTGCTTGCGCACTGCGGTGCCGCACCGGTCCCAATAGTTGCGGATCGATTCGCCCCAGCCGGGCCAGCGTACGGGCATCGTGTCGATCGTCTTTTCGACTACTCTTGGTGATCAACTGCACCTTTTGCGCATGGGCTACGATCACTTCGTGCCTTAGCTCCGTCAGCAGCCGGCTCGATCCAAGGTGAATGTGTCCCGGTTTCCAGCACGATCCGACTCCGCGGAAGCTTTTCAAAAGTGCGCTTCATCGCCTCAGGAGTCGTCCCTATCTTCTCTTCTCGAACAACCTCGCCCAGTTCGTTCAACACACAATAGAACGACCAGCGATCTCCCAGATCGAGACCTATCGTGAGCTGGTGCCCTTTGAGAAATTTCGGTTCCCATCACACGTCTGCCCCGTGCTGGCTCTTCCTGCATTGCCCTGGTCCCCTTTTCTTTGTGCCTTGAGCACGTCGAACAGCTGGAAGCGTATCGCATCCCGCTGGAGACCGGCCTTCTCATCCCATCTGTGTAACGTTAGTGCTCTATCGGAGGCGCGTTTTCACAGGAGCGTGAAGTCGGGCGCGGTGCTCTGCGCGCGTTCGATAGAGCCGTTTGAAGGAGGCCGCTGGCGGTTGGCGGTGGAGGCGGGCTAATGGCTTCAGCCGATCTAACGGCTATGGGAATTGAATCTTTTTTCCTCTGCAGTCTATTGATTTTGCATGACTTAGGAAATGCAGAGAAAAGCGAAAATCGCTGTTAAAGGCGCTACGTTGCGGCATGACGTGAGGAGCATAGCACGCGAAGCGTCCGCCGCGCCAGCGGCTTCGTTCTAACGCTGTTACCGGAAACTGACCGCCAATCTCCAGTTACGTCACAAATCAAGAGCTAGCGGTCGTGGTTATCGTTGCGGCGCGTATTCTTCGTAACCTGGCATCAGTGAAATATGGAGCATCCACTAGCGGCAGTTCGATTGGAGCTATTGGACGCTCACAGTGAAAGTAGTTGTGGAAGTCAACGTTCCGGAAACGCCTGTAACGGTAACAGTCGTCGATTGCGCAGGCGGTGCGGCCTGCCCAGGGCTCGAGCAACTTACAGCTCCTGCCAGCAGCGAAAACAGGGCTGCCGAAAGAATCCATCCACTCCTGCTGTGGCGTCGCTTTCGCTTCAAGCGTCGCGTAATCGGCATCAGCAAAAATGTAAGAGCAGCCAACGGCGCGCCTGAAAGGGGATTCTCGCGCTTGGCCGACGCGGCCCCACTGGTCAGGGTCACAGTGACGACAGCGCTGCTACCCGAAGTTAACTGCACCGTGCCGGGCGCTACAGTTGCCGTAACTCCGGCCGGCAGGCCGCTCACGTTCAGGTTAACCGACGAAGCAAGACCATTCTGACTAGCGACCGTAACCGACACGGTCGTGGATCCTCCAGTCAACGTTACGGACGATGGAGCAGCGGAAAGACTGAACGTCGCCGGTGGAGGCGGATTCACAGTGATGGAGATCGGCTCGTTCGCCACCGCCACACCTGATGTCGCAATGATCGTGGTCGAGGTGGAAGCTAGAGCGGCTGATGAAGCAGCCGTCAAGGTCAGCATGGAAGTTGCGCTGCTGTTGCCCGCTGGCGTCACTGTCATTGGCGAAAAAGAAGCTGTCACACCTGCCGGCAAACTTCCCGTCGAAAGTGTAACGGCCGAATTGAAACCGTTTTGGCTCAGCACGCTTACTTGGGTGACTGCGGTATGTCCTTGCATCACGGAGAGACTCGCCGAAGTAGCGCTCAAGGCGAAAGATGGCGCAATCGAGAGCAACAGCGGAACGCCGTTTGTCAACGAGCCTGACGCGCCGGAAATCATCGCTGTCGCCGGCCCAGTGGCGGTTGTGGTGGACGCCGTCAACGTCATCACAGAATTGGCCGTTGTGCCCGAGCTCAATGTCACGGAAGGAGGATTGAAGGTCGCCGTCATTCCGGCGGGCGCGCTGTGCAGCGCCAGGTTCACCGTACCACTGAAGTTGTCCAGGCTGGTCACGGTGATGGCATTCGGATTGTTGCTGCTTGGCGCGACGCTCGTACCGTCCTGAATGGCAGTGGCCGTCAGGGTTGATCCCACGGTGAAGTTCCCATGGGTTGCCGTCACCGTAAGCGCAACGCTTGTCGCTGCCGACAAACTCCCCGATCCCGCGCTGCCCACAATTGTTAGAGCAGAACTCTTTGGTTGCGCCGAGCTATTCGAGGTCAACGTCAGCGTGCTGCCTTGCGCGGTTGGGTTTGCATTGAACGAGGCGGTGACTCCGTTCGGCAACCCCATGACGCTGAGCGTCACGTTCTCATTAAAGCCGCTGGATGGTTCCACGGACACTGCCACGGATGCGCTGTCGCTCGGACCGATCGTGAGCGCGCTCGCGGAAACCAGCAGGGAAAAGGCAGATCCTTGGCTGAGCAAATCCGTCATTAGATTGGCACCGCTAGGAGTGCCCCATCCGCTCACCAGGTCGAAGCCCGGCACAGCGCTATAGGCGTAACTCTGACCGCAACAATTGTTGCTGCCACCGACGATGTCGTGAAAGTCGCTCGAGTAGCGGGAGCTTTTGGCGATCAAATAAAGTGAAGGATTCAGAAAGCCGATGGGCGGTTTCCCTTCGTTGGCTGCTTCTTCATTCACCAGCGCCATGTAGCTGGCCCAAATCGGCGCGGACATACTCGAACCGCCGTTGGTGCACGTGGTGCAGCCGGCGTTCGGAAAGCATTGATGGGTATTGGTGGCATTGCTGCCGCCGCAGAGAAAAGAGCCGTAGCCATCGATCACCACGTCGGGCACGTTGCGGAAGCTTGTCGAGGCTTGGTTTGATGCATTCGCGATTCCCGCTTGATAGCTAGGCAGCGGCACGGGCGTCGGGCCGTCACTATAACCCCCGCCAGCGCCGCCCGCATAGATGTCCGCCGCCCAAGAGCCTCCGGGGCCGTTCGTGGTCACCAGGGACATACTCACCGCCGTTACATAAGCATCGTCGGCCGGCGAATAGTCGTCATAGCTATCGTTGCCTGGATTTTGCGGTGAGCCGTAGTCGCCGGTGGCAGCGAAAAATGTTTGTCCCTGCGCCGCCATCTCCTGATAGATCGGATCATGGACGGAAAGTTCCGGTCCCCAGCCCCACGAGCAGCTGGTCTGCTTCGCGACATTCTCCGCAGCGATACTGTTCAAAATAACCGTCGGGCCTGATGCGCTGCCGTTGTACGTGGCGCTGCAGCACTCATACACTCGCACCTGCCTCACGTGGGGCGCCATGCTCAGCGCATAAGTGATGTCCAGTATCGGTTCGGCGTCATTGCCACCGTCACCCATGGGAGCCGTCAGTCCGCCCAGCAGCACCACGTTGATGGGGACGTTCTGTTGCACGCCAATCGTGCTGTAGAAATTGTTCAGGTCCACCTGATCGAAGCCGTCGAATTCCACCAAGCCGATTGCCTGGCCAGAACCGTCGAGCGGCCCGTTGCCGTAGTACGCGGCGCGAAAGTCGCTGGGAATATAGGAGCTGTAGGGACCGCTGCCCGTCGGATTCGGCGGATAGGTGCTTCCCGAGGCGTTCGCGCGGGGGGAGTTGTCTCGCGCCGACTGAGTATTGAGGGTGAGTCTTGCTCGTGGCGGCTGGAAAGTATTAAGCCCTGAGACATGCCGGATCGGAACATTCGATTCGACGGACGGCTCGCGATCTGGAGCCAAAAACTTCCGCTTCTCGGTCGGATCCTCATATTCGGTAATCGTTACGTGCAGCGCGCTATTCACCTGCGCGACGGTTCCATCGGCCTCCACGAGCATACGGTTACGAGGTGTATCGAGCACCGTCATGCCATGTGCTTGAACGAAGCTCACCACAGCCTGGTAGTCCATTTCACTCGGACCATATTTCTCGGTGAATTCTTCCACCGAGAGATAGTGGTGGAAGTCGGGGCTATTCGCATCGTAAAGCCGCTCCAGGAAGGCGTTCAGGTCATCGCGGTTGCGTGACGGAAGTTGAAAAGCAAGATGTAGATGCTGCTCTGCGGACACAGGGCCTATCCGCGAAGCCTGTCCGCTTCTCACCACCATCGGCACATGGCCAGAAAGCTGCGGAAGCGCGGTTTGTGCGTGGATCGCAGTACTGTACGTCGCCGAAAGCGCGAGAGCGGTGCCAAGCGCCACGCTCCGCCAGCGCAACCGAATCCAGGTGTTCAAAGCCTTCTGGCCCATCAATCCCCCGTTAGATCGAACCCCGAATCGGGGTCGCGAAGTTTACAGATCGCCCATTCCATTTGGAAGGCGAACCGAACTTCGTGCGTAGCGCTGATTTCGGCGCGTGGATTGTACCAGATCGATCGCTCTGCAAAAATGCGCCGCTCGTCCACCAACGCGCCGCCCGCGAGACTCTGCCCAGAACACAATTGTCCGGACTAGGAATATCGCGGTCTGGGTGCTAATTTGTTCGGCAATGCGAGTCTCTGGATTGATTCTGGCGATCGTTTCCGTTGCTATCGCTTGCTGGGCGACATCCGAAACTTCAGTCGTACGCGAGCGCCGCCAGCGGGCCGCGGCCGAGTTTCGCGACGGGATTCTCTTGCTTCACGCCAGTTCGGAGTTGGATATCACCGCTGATGGTTTTCGCCAGGACCCTTTCTTCTATTACTTCACCGGCTTGGGGAACACGGTTGGGGCTGTGCTCGCCATTGACGGAAAGTCGGGCGAAAGTTGGCTCTTCTTGCCATCCAATCCGCCCTTCTCAAGAATGGGCCTGCAGCCGGAGGTTCAGCCCGGACCGGAAGCAGCCAAGCGCTTGGGCATCGAACATGTTGTTGACTGGTCCGAACTGGAAGGGTTTCTCGCCTCACGCGCGGGCCAAGCGCCGCCCCTCTACTATGGCGACGAACAATCCAGAGTCGCCGAACTTCCAGCCAACCTTCTTAGCCCAAAGTCGCCCCGCGCTCCGATCTGGCTGCAGATGATTTTGCAAAAATGGCCCGCCTTTGCCGCCACTGAAGCATGGGAGAGAATCCAGGCACTTATGGCGGTTCAGAGCGCAGAGGAAATCGCAGCTCTGCGTTCGGCAGCAAAGGCCACCGAGCCGGCCTTAATGGCCGGAATGCGTGCAATTCGGCCGGGCGTATCGCAACGCAGCGTCGAGACGGTTGTCGAAAGTGCGTGCTGGAGCGCAGGTGCGCATGGTTCCTCCTTCTGGCCGTGGGCAATGGCGGGAGAGAATGCCGTATTCCCGAAGCCTTTTACTTCGCTCGCGCGATACGATCACCTGGACCAGAATATGCGCGCTGGCGATCTCGTACGCCTCGATGTGGGATGCGAGCAGGACCACTACATAGGCGATTTGGGCCGGACCGTCCCGGTCTCCGGCCACTATGACGACGATCAGCGAGAGACCTGGAACATTTTCGTAGCGGCGTATCATGCCGGCGTCCTCCAGCTGCGCGACGGGGTCACTGTGGACCAAATCTTCGACGCTTGGCGCGCCGAACTGCTGCGTCATCGTGCGTCAGCGAAGACTGTGCTGGCGCAGCACGCGATCGATTCCTGGTCAGATCGCAAGAATGCTCCGTTCTGGCAAGTGCATACGACAAACCTGATGCCCGGTCGCCCGGTCGGGCCCCTCAGACAGGGAACCACCATCAACTTTGAGCCAATCGTCTCGGTTGATGGCCAGGGATTTTTCCTGGAAGACATGTACCTCATTACCAAGGATGGCGCCGATCGCCTTACGCCGGGAATTCCGTATTCCGCTGAGGACATCGAAGCCGCGATGCGCTAGCGAGCGTCGAAAAACCTCAGCCATTTCTTGCGAGTTGTCGGCAAATCCGAAGCAATGGCCTAAGCCCCGATCAACGCTCAAACCGGACATCTGCCGATCCTCCAATTCTCAACGTCCGGTAACGCGACTAACCATCCAAGTGGGATTAGTAATTGCCTGATTAAGAAGGTTGTCGAGTTGAAAGACCGGACCAATCGCATTCCCGCACGAAATACGCAACGAAAACTCGATTCTCGACGGGATCGATTTGAACGTTTCAATTTGATGCCTCTTTACCGAAGTTCGTTGGACATCAAACGCTGAAATCTTTGCAGAACCTCTGTGCAAGAACGACGACAATAACCTGCCCAAGGTTCGCCGTCTGCCCGCTCAGCGGGAACCCAGCTTCGAGCCAGTACATCTCGCATGTGCTGCCGTCCTCCAACCTAAACTGGAATTGGCCTCCCAAACATGCATAGCCACGCTCCTCGGCCTTAGCTATAGCATCGGGAAACGTAGAGACGATCCAGCCAGATCCATTACCTCGGAGGGTAGCACCTTGCATAATGTCTGGGGGAAGAGCATCACTAGGTAACATTCGAGCACTCTAATGCAAGTTGTCTCAGAGCCGTATAGTCAGTGCCTTACAAAGTCCTGATTGATGCCATAACTACGTCGGCCCCGCTGCGGCCCGAGTAAACCGTTCGGTGTTCACCCCAACAGTGCTCGGATCGAAGGAGGCCGAGATGCGGATTATAGGATGTGACTTGCATGCTCGCCAGCAAACGTTGGCGATGCTAGACACCTCGACGGGAGAAGTTGTGCACAAGACTCTCGCGCACGAAGGCGAAAGTGTGCGGGAGTTTTATTCGACACTTCCCAGCCCGGTGCGTGTAGACATCGAGTTATGGTTATGAAGTGGTTTTTGCAGCTGATGGAAGAACTGGGGATCGACTGTCAGGTCGGTCATCCCGCGACGATTCGAGCGGCCGAACCCCGCCGACAGAAACATGACCAGCGCGATGCGGAGTTACTACTAAAGCTGCTGGTAGAAAACCGTTTTCCGTCGATCTGGCAACCGTCGAAGGAACTGCTGGATCTGCGAGGGTTGCTCCTGCACCGTCATCAGTGGGTGCGCCTGCGCACGCAGATACAGAATGCGTTGCAGGCGATCGCACTGGCGAATGGTTTAAGGCGAGGGAGTTCGCTGTGGAGCGATAGCGGACAACGGGCCATTGCGTCGCTACCACTGGCAACCCATACCGCGCAGCGGCGCAGTGAGTTGCAAGCGATGTACGCCAGGTTCGAAGCGGAAGATCCAAGAGCTCGAATTGAGCAGTTCTTGGAGCAAGCAGGGCAACGACCCAGCGCCGGGCTGCTGATGACTCATCCCGGTGTGGGACCGATCACGGCACTAGCGTTGGGGCCCCCCCCCCCCCCCCCCCCCCCCCCCCCCCCCCCCCCCCCCCCCCCCCCCCCCCCCCCCCCCCCCCCCCCCCCCCCCCCCCCCCCCCCCCCCCCCCCCCCCCCCCCCCCCCCCCCCCCCCCCCCCCCCCCCCCCCCCCCCCCCCCCCCCC
This sequence comes from uncultured Acidobacteriota bacterium, assembly GCA_963790855.1. Classification (GTDB taxonomy): domain Bacteria; phylum Acidobacteriota; class Terriglobia; order Acidiferrales; family UBA7541; genus Palsa-295. The sequence continues at coordinate 73,083 of CAWBPZ010000006.1, read as the reverse complement.
CCCCCCCCCCCCCCCCCCCCCCCCCCCCCCCCCCCCCCCCCCCCCCCCCCCCCCCCCCCCCCCCCCCCCCCCCCCCCCCCCCCCCCCCCCCCCCCCCCCCCCCCCCCCCCCCCCCCCCCCCCCCCCCCCCCCCCCCCCCCCCCCCCCCCCCCCCCCCCCCCCCCCCCCCCCCCCCCCCCCCCCCCCCCCCCCCCCCCCCCCCCCCCCCCCCCCCCCCCCCCCCCCCCCCCCGCTAGGAGTGTGTCCGAGAATTCATCTTTTTTCTGCCGAATTCACTTGAAAAGTTGCGCAGTGGTGTGCGAATTATTTGGAGTCATGGCGAAAACATTTCGATCCTACGTTCCAGAACAAAGTTTACTGTTACCTCCGAGCCTTCGCGAATGGTTGCCGGATGGCCACCTGGCTTATTTCGTGTCCGACGTGGTGGACGAGCTGGATCTATCGGCGATCGAGTCCGTGTATGAAGAGGATGACCGGGGGCAACCGCCGTATCATCCGCGCATGATGACCAAGATCCTGCTCTACGGGTACTGTGTGGGGGTCTTTTCGTCGCGCAAGATCCAGAAGCGTTTGGTGGAAGACGTCGCCTTTCGGGTGCTAGCGGCCGGTAATCAACCCGATTTCCGGACCATCTCAGATTTTCGGAAGCTGCACCTAAAAGCGCTGGAAGAGATGTTCCAGCAGATGTTACGGCTGACGCTGGAGACGGGAGCGATGAAGCTGGGGCAGGTGGCCCTGGATGGGGGTAAGTTCAAGGCCAACGCGAGCAAGCACAAGGCCATGAGTTACGGACGGATGGACGAGACGGAGAAGCGGCTGCGGGCGGAAGTTCGCAAGTTGTTGAGCCAAGCAGAGGCCGCGGATCGAGAAGAGGATAAGCGATACGGCCGGGATCGCCGGGGAGAGGAGTTGCCGGAAGAGTTGCAGCGACGGGAAGCGCGGATCGCTCGGATCCGAGCAGCCAAAGAAGCTCTGGAGGAGCGCGCGCGCGAACAAGCCAGGAAAGAGGGGAAGGATCCAGAGGAAGCGAAGCCCACAGCAAAAACGCAATACAACTTTACGGATCCGGAATCGCGCATGCTAAAAGGGGCGGATGGATTTGTGCAGGGTTACAACACGCAGATCGCCGTGGAACCGGCCTTTCAGTTGATCGTCGGGCAGCGGGTCACGCAAGCCGCGAATGATAAACAGCAGCTGGTGCCGTTGCTGGAGACGATCGAACAACAGTCGGGACAAAAGCCGCAAGGAGTCGTGGTCGACAGTGGGTATTGCTCGGAGGAGAACCTGAAGTACCTGGATCAGCGAAGGATCGAAGGGTTCGTAGCGACAGAAAAGCAGAAACATGCTCAGCGGAATGAATCATGCAAACCAGGGCCGTTGCCGATCGGGGCAAGCCGTGTCGAGAGGATGGAACGGAAATTACAGACAAAAGTTGGGGCAGCGGTGTATGCGACGCGAAAATGCATTGTGGAGCCAGCATTCGGACAGATCAAACAGGCACGCGGCTTCCGACAGTTTCTCTTACGCGGGCTGGAGAAAGTACGGGGCGAGTGGGCACTGATCCGCATGACTCACAACATTTTAAAGTTTCACAAGATCATCTGCAGTGGATAGCACAGAACTTTCCGAGGTCAGTGACAGAAATGCGGTTCCCGGGAGAGATTCGGGAAGACCAGTAATTCACGAAAGCTGATCCACCGGATTCCAATAGCCACACGAATCAAAAAAGCCCAGCCCGACGCTATAAAATGCTAAATCTCGGACACGCTCCTAGGAGAAAAAAAAAAAAAAAAAAAAAAAAAAAAAAAAAACCGATGTCTTTCTGGGTGATCCAAAACGATTCAGCGACGGCAAGGCGCTGGCCAGTTACATCGGGATCATTCCCAGGGAACACTCTAGCGGCGGACGACAGCGGCTCGGGGGCTTGAGCAAGCAAGGCAATCCGCTGTTGCGCTTTCTCTGGTGTGAGGCCGCGGTACATGCCGTGCGCCGGGACCCGGAACTACGTCGGTTCTATCGGCGCAAATTAGTGCAGAAGGGTCTGGGACCCCCGTGTTGTCCGCCGCGCGAAAACTGGGGATTTGGTTGTGGATCAGATGTTGCGGGACCAGATTGATTATCAAGAGTTCTGTCGTCGTGGACAGATGCAACAGAGAAGCGGTGGTGCCTGTGCGGGAATGCCTGGACTGCGTTATGGTGCGAAGAGTCACCGTCTGATTGATTAGGCGACCCGCCTCCCTACGGGGAGTTCGCATAACACATCATGGTCGATCGTGACCGAAGAGATGTTTGGTGGGCAACACCGGATCGATGAAGCGGAAACGGCCCGAGCTGGTTAGGGTGACACAAGTGAAACAACACAGCCAGCAAGACGCGATTCGCGCGCCCCGGGAAAGGTGTATTCGTGCGCAGAAAAATAAGAATAAAATCTCTTGAAACGTAAGCGTCGCCCGGAGGCCGTGTTGACGTCGAGCACTATTTGTTAGGCAGCGTCAGGGGAGTTTTCGACGAGTTCTGAAGCAAGATTCCAAGGGAGCAAGTCTTCGATGCGATTGATCGGGTGGTCAGCGATGCGGGACAGGACGTTACCCAGATAGCTCTCCGGGTTAAGCCCATTTAGTTTTGCTGTTCCGATCAGGCTGTAGATTGCTGCTGCGCTTTGGCCGCCACCATCGGAACCTGCAAACAGGAAATTCTTTCTGCCCAGAGCCACGACACGCAAGGCTCGTTCGGCCGCGTTGTTGTCGATCTCGAGTGCGCCATCGTCATACCGCACCAGCGCTTCCCAACGCCCCAGTGCGTAGCGAACCGCCATCGCTGTATCGGATTTCCTCGAGAGCTTGTCCAAGGTTTCTTCCAGCCATTGCTTGAGCGATTCCAGCAATGGCCGGCTGCGCAGGTTGCGGATCTCGCGCCGCTCTTTACAGGGACGTCCCCAGATTTCCTTTTCGACGGCGTATAACTCAGCGATTCGTTCCAGAGCCGTGGTTGCTGTCTGCGATTTGTGCGCCTCGACCAGATCGTAGAACTTTCTGCGCACGTGCGCCGAGGACGCCGCTTCCTTGATGCGCCCCGTTTCGTAAGATCCCGATCGAACCCTGCGTAACCATCGGCCTGCAGTGTTCCCGTGAACGAACTCAAGTGCCGCTGCGGATGCTCGCCCTGGCGATCCGCTGAGTAGCAGAACCATACCGCCGGCGGCGCCAGACCTGCTGCCGGCCGGTCATCGCGTACATACGTCCACAACCGTCCCGTTTTGGTCTTTCCCAACCCGGGCGCGAGCACCGGAATCGGCGTGTCGTCGGCGTGCAGCTTCTGTCCCGATAGAACGTGGCGGCGCAGCGCCTCCACCAGGGGCGCGAGCAGTCGGCTCGTTCCGCCTACCCACTCGGCGAATGTCGAGCGATCTATTTCCACACCTTCCCTAGCGAATATCTCCGCTTGGCGATACAGCGGAAGATGATCGCTATACTTCGAGACCAGCACATGGGCCAGAAGTCCCGGGCCTGCGATACTCCTGCGATCGGCCGGCCGGCGCTGGGCCGGACCATGCGACGCAGCCAGCGCAGGCCAGTTTCGGGCGGACCTGACGGATCACTTTGATTCTCTCGGGCACATACTCCAGGATTTCCGAAACATCTTCGCCCAGATGCTTCAGCTCTCCGCCACAGTCCGGGCAAGCTTTCTGTGGCGGCAGGTAGGTTTGCACTTCGCGCCGCAGATGCGCGGTAGCGGTCGCCGCGCCGGTCGGGCCACGGCAGTCTCCGCGGCGCTCGGCTTCGGCGATTCCGCTTCGAGCGCTCGGCTCTGTTCCAGTTCTCCCAGCCGCAGCTCCAGCTGCTCGATCTGGCGATGAACCCTTCCGAGGAACGTCCGAAGTACATGCGACGAAGCTTGGCCAGCAGCAGCTGGAGATGTTTGATTTCCGCATCGCGCGAGACCAGCTGCTCACCCTGAGAAAGGATTCTTCTGCGTGGTGAGTTGTTTGTGCTGCTCGACGATCAGAGCTTTCAGCTCAATGGGATTGAGTGCTTCGAGGTTGGGGAGAACGCCAGCCGCGTGATTCATCGCAGCAGAATATACTGCAGTTGTTTTACAGCCTGATTAAAATTCCACCGAAAAGAATAAAATATTTTGCACTCACACTGCGATTTGCGGATCGTAACTCCGCACCGGGCGCCGCCAGTCGATGCCCTCCAGCAACATCGACAGCTGTGCCTGCGTCAGTGACACCCCTCCGTTCGCCGCTTGCGGCCAGATGAATCTTCCTCGTTCCAGCCTTTTCGCGAACAAGCACAACCCATCTCCACTCCACCAAAGAACTTTGATCAAGTCGCCGCGCTTGCCGCGAAACACGAACACCTGACCGGAAAAAGGATTTTCCTCCAGCGCCGTCTGGACCATTCCGCTGAAACCCGTGAATCCACGCCTGAGATCCGTCACTCCCTGCCACGATCCAGATGCGCGTTCCTGCCGGCATCCCGATCATCCCAGGAAACACTCCAGCGCAGTTCGTAAAACCACCAGATCTACGCTGCCCGCAATCCGCAGAGTTCCTTTAGGAAGTTCGATCTGCAAAGTCCCGGCCGTCGCCCTGGGCAAGACCTGCTACCAGGGTTTGCCGCTCTTACTACCACTTCCTTCGAGACGGTCACCGGAAGCAGATTGATCGAGCTGCTGTTTTCCAGGCGTCCTTCGCGATACTTCTTCCGCCACTGGAAAATCTGATTGGCGTTCACCGCGTACTTCTGTGACAGCTGCGCTACTGAGGCGTTTCCCTCGAAGCTCTCTTCTGCGATCCTGCGCTTGACCTCGACCGTCCAACTTCGCCGTCGCTTACCGCAAGTGTCCACTTATCCCTCGTGGGCACTTCTCTAGTGCCCACGATCACCATCACTGATCCGCCCACACTTCGTCCAGACGGTTCAAAACAGACGCTTACCTTGAAACTGCCGGCGTCGTTAGAGATAACACGCTCTAACCGGACAAGTGGAATCGAGCAAAAGCAGATGTCCGGTAACGCGACTACTCAGGAGTTAGAGTTGGTTTTGGGCGGCGGATATGTGCGGCTCCGTCTGCCGAATTCATCCGGGCCGTGATAGATTGTCGGAATGAGTGGGCAGTCCTTTCCTTGGTGGGATATCTACTGCTATGTTGTGGGGCCTGTCCTAATATCTTTCGGCGCGTTCGCCAAGAACGACTGGCTCAAGTACCACATTACAGGAAAGGAACTCGGCCCTCGCCGTTCATGGCTAGAGCCATCCTAATTGTGACCGGCGTGGGCCTTATTTTTGTTCCATATTATTTCCGGTACCACGGGTACTGAACTTGATTGCATAACAATGCCGGCCCCTCGACCCGAGTAACTGTGGTTTATCGACGACCGCAGGCTCGGAGAAAGGAGCCGGACATGATGATTATAGGCGTAGATTACCACCCGAGCTTCCAAGCGATTGCATTTTGTGTAGAAGAGACTGGTGAGTGCGGTGAACAGGAACTGAACCACAGTGATGGACAAGCGGAGAAGTTCTATCGAGACCTGCAGCAGCGCGGACTCCGCGTGCGGGTAGGGATGGAGGCTACCGGATATTCACGCTGGTTCGAGCGGCTACTGGCTGAGTTGGGTTTCGAGCTGTGGATCGGCGATCCCGCCGAAATCAAGGCCAAGCGAGTGAAGAAGCAGAAGTTCGATCGCAACGATGCTCGACTCCTACGCAGGCTGATGCTGGAAAATAACTTCCCGCAGATCTGGATACCGAGTCCCGAGAATCGGGATTTGCGGCAACTACTGTGGCACCGGCATCGGCTGGTGCAGATGCGCACGCGGATCATGAATCAGCTGCAGGCGTTGGCCATGAACGAGGGCTATCGCTGGAAGAAAAAACTGTTCAGCGAACAAGGGCGAGCGCAGTTAGAAAAGCTCGCCTTAGCTCCCTGGGCGAGTCGGCGCCGGCAAGAGTTGTTGGAGTTGCTGGACCGTATGAATCCGACGATCGAAGAGTTGACGGTCGCCGTCGAGCGAGAAGCCAGAAACCGTCCCGAGGTTCTGCGGCTGATGACCCATCCTGGTGTGGGCCCGCTTACGGCGCTGGCTTTCGTGCTGATCATCGGGACTGCGACACGATTTCCACGGGGCAAGCAGATCGGCACTTACGTGGGATGATTCCGAGCGAGGACTCCAGTGCTGGCAAGCAACGGTTAGGGCACATTAGCAAGCAAGGCAGTTCTTTGTTGCGTTTTTTGTTGGTGGAAGCAGCCCAAGCAGCCGCGCGTGTCATCCTGACTGGAGACGTCGGTATATCCATCTGGCGATGCGTCGTCAAAAGAGTATTGCCAAGGTAGCGATGGGACGCAGGCTGGCGATTAAGTTGTATTGGATGTGGCGAACTGGCTGCGAGTATTCGCAGGCAGTGAAGAGCGGTTCGTACGCGGGACAGCTCGCAACCGGACATGGTGTGAACTAGAACGCCGTGCACTTGATTGGGCATCCCGCTCCCTGCAAAGGGAGTTTGGACAAGTAATCATGGTCCGAAATAGGATCGAAGAGATGTATGGGTCGGACTGAAACCGACCGAAAGATTACGAACGAGCCGTGGTCGTCGACGCTGGAAGACAAGAAACCGAAAAAAGCGAAAGAGAACAGCTCTTTTAGGTGAAAAGAAAGAAGTGTGTTCAAAAACAGTTTGACAGGGCCGACATTGTTAGAGATGTCCGGTAACTTATCAGGACCTAGGCGCGCGAGGTACAGGCGGTGTTGCTGCTTGATCTGCGCTAGTCCTCGTCCGGAATCAGCCCGTCCGTTTTCTTTTTCTCTTCCTGCAACTGGGCCGGCGTTCCCAGATATTTCACATGCACTTGCTGGATCTTCCCGTTGAAAGCGAAAGGTGCCTTCTCGTAGTAATCCAGTGAGACGGGCGAGCCCAGGTCCGTACCGATGTCCAGGCAATCGTTGGCGGTAAACATCAGGGGCGCACTGACCGGAACCTGCCCCTGCGCGACCTGCCGGCCGTTCACTTTCAGGATCACATCCAGCGGCCCTGCGGGCTTCTTCACTGCGTACCTCGTCTCAACTTCAATCTTTACCTTTCCCGTAGGTAGCTTATCTTTCGCTCGAATATGCGTGCGCTGCATCTCGAACAGGTTGTACTCGTACGAGAGCACGCCATCCTGTACATACAGAGACAGACCGCCAGAAAACGCACCAAGCGCGTAAAGCACTCCATTAGCATTGGCGGGAATTTCTGCGTCCACCGTGACCACGTTCTCCTTGTTACCCAGCGCCGGCGCTGTGAACTCCGGCATGCGCGTCATATTTCCTGCGAATGTCCACTCTGTATAGGGAGGCGCGATGCGCAAGTCCGGACGTACCACCGGAACCCACAGTCCGCCGCCGACAGGAAATCCCTGGTTCTTCGCAAATTCCATGGTGAACAGTTCCTTCATCGCAGCGAGTTTTTCCGGCATCTTCGCCGCCAAGTCGTTCGACTGCGTCCAGTCTTCGTTTAAGTTATAAAGTTCCCAAGGATCTTTGTCTGGATTCCACAGCAATTCGCCCTTTGGGCCCAACACTCCCTTTGGCAGACCGGGCACCCACGGAATTCGCGGACCAAACGTGTCGGCAAACCATCCATCGTGATAAATCCCGCGGCTACCCATGATCTCGAAATACTGGGTGTGTTTTACTTCCTTGGCCTTAGGATCATTGAACGTTGAGGCGAAGCTGACCCCGTCAAATGGATCCTGCGGAATACCGTTCACCACGCGAGGCGGAGTAATTCCGATCACGTCATAGAGCGTCGGAACGACATCGTTCACATGTAAGAATTGCGAACGCGGAGTGGGGTCGGCTTTGATCTTCGCAGGCCAGCGAACTGCCATCGGATTACGTGTGCCACCAAAATGCGCCGCGACCAGCTTTGTGGATTTATACGGCGAACTCCCCGCCCACGCCCATCCTGCGTGATACATGTTTTCAGTTTTTGGCGTCCCCAGTGCATCAAGCCCGCCAAGTGTGTCGAGCACCTTGATCTGCTGCTCCGTGGTTGTGGGAATGCCGTTCTGTGCCAGCAGCTCACTGATCGAGCCGTTTTGCCCCTCCGCGGATGAACCGTTGTCGCCCCAGATGTAAAGGATTAGCGTGTTGTCTTTGTCGCCCTCGCGCTCTACTTCGTCCAACATTCGGCCAACCTGCGCGTCCACATGTTCCGTAAATCCTGCAAACACTTCCATTAGGCGGCGTTGGAATGGCTTCTCAGATTCAGGAATCGAATCCCACGACGCCATCGTCTCCGGTCGCGGCGTCAGTTGCGCATTCTGCGGTATGTAGCCCATGGCTTTTTGCCGGGCGAAAACGCGCTCGCGGTACTTATCCCAGCCGTCATCGAACTTACCTTTGTATTTCGCGGTCCATTCCGGGGGAACCTGATGCGGCCCGTGTGAAGCGCCGCTTGCCCAATAAATAAAATACGGTTTCTCTGGCGCGAAGGCTTTGTGGTTTTGCATCCAACTGATCGCGTCGTCGGCCAGATCTTCGCTCAGGTGGTAATAGTCGTGACCACCCGAAGTCTTCGGCGGATGCACCACGTCAATATTCCTCACAAGGTTGGGTTCATATTGCGAAGCTTCGCCAGCCAAGAAACCGTAGAAGTATTCAAAGCCATAACCGGTGGGCCAGTAATCGAAAGGTCCCGCTGCGGTCGTCTGTTCTGCGGGCGTGTTATGCCACTTCCCGAATGCGGCGGTGCTGTATCCGTAGTCTTTTAGAACCTCGGCTACCATCGCGCTGCTCTTCGGCTGGATGCCAGAGTATCCGTCCCAGTCATTCGCCAGTTCCGCAATCTGCCCAGCACTAACGCGGTGGTGATTTCTTCCTGTCAGCAGCGCGGCGCGAGTCGGGGAGCACATGGCAGTTGTGTGAAACCGATTGTAGGAGATGCCCTCGCTCGCGATGCGGCTTAACGCGGGGGTGTGAATCTCGCCACCATACGTGTCTGGAAGGCCGGGCCCGACGTCGTCGATCAAAACGATGATGACGTTCGGAGCACCCTTGGGAATGTGGCTCACTTTCGGCGCCGGACTATAAATTGACTCCTGCATTGTCCTGCCGGCGGTGCTGCCGGAAGGCTGCGATGGGAAGGGCAAAACCTCTTGCGCCGAAGCTGGAAGTGCGCAAATGAAAAACAACACAGCGCTCATAATCGCCAACGACGCACTAGCGAGAGTTGCCTCGCGTCCGACTCTGTGTGTGCGAACCATGATCTGCCTCCGCACCTCAGCTTGAGAGAGAAAGTGTGCACCGGCGCAATCCTGAGAAGCATTCACGGGAATCGCCAACTCTCTCAAGCTCCGATTTTTTGTGCAGGACACTCTACAACGCGGGACGGGGGGCGCTCAACTCCTGATTAACGCTTATCGTACAAGTGAAGTTCTAGTGTGTTGTCCCGTAAATACGTTCGCATAGTCGTTCGACTTTGGCGAATATCGAATCCGCTGTGGCGGTCCAGACGAAAGGCTGTGCATTGTGGTTGGAATTCTTGACGTAGTGATCGATTTTTGTGACCAGTTCCTTCACGCTGCTAAACGTTCCCCGGCGAAGAGCCTGTTGCGTGATGCGATTGAACCAGATTTCGACCTGATTGAGCCAGGAGGCATAGGTTGGAGTGAAGTGTACGTGGAACCGTGGCCGTGTGGCGAACCAGCGTCTAACTCTCCGATGTTTGTGCGTGGCGTAATTATCCACGATGATGTGCACTTCTAAGTTCTTCGGGACGCTCTTTTCAATCTCCCGAAGAAAACTCAGATATTCCTGATGCCGGTGACGCGGTCGACATTTCGTGAGCACTTTGCCGTTTGCCGTGTCCAGTGCGGCAAACAGCGTGGTGGTTCCGTGGCGTCGATAATCGTGAGTCACTCCTTCGACATAACCCAATCCGAGTGGCAACATCGGTTGGGTGCGTTCCAATGCTTGAATTCCGCTCTTCTCATCCACGCACAAAACCACTGCATTTTCCGGGGGATTCAGATACAGCCCTACAATATCCCGTACTTTTTCTACAAAAAATGGATCGTTCGAAAGCTTGAAATGCTTTTGTCGATGCGGTTGCAAGCCAAACGCCTGCCAGATGCGGTGCACTGTCGATTTCGAAACTCCCGTCTCGTCGGCAATCTGACGGATACTCCAGTGCGTTGCGGCTTTGGGTTTCGACTTCAGCGTCTTGCGAACTAATTGGGCAACTCGCTCGTCGCTAATCGGGCGGGGGCGACCTGGGCGTAACTCGTCGTAGAGTCCTGACACCCCCTGTGCCAGGAACCGTCGTCGCCACAGGCCTACCGTGATCCTGCTCGTCTCCAGTTGTGCGGCAATCTCTCGGTCGTTCTTCCCAGAGGCGCTCAACAAGATAATCTTGGCTCGACGCACTAAGCCAGCGGGAAGAGAACGTGACTTGGCCAAGCTGTCCAACTGTTCACGCAGTTCCGAATCCAACACCACCGTCGATTTCGGTCGTCCCATCGCCATAGGCACCTCCATTGTGCACGGGAGATGCCTATATTCCCAGCAATACTAAGACCAGTTATTTATGGGACAGAACACTAGTACGACATATGTCCGGTAACGCGACAAATCAGGAGTTGGCGGACTTTTCAGCCGGAATCGAAATGGAGACGCACAGCGCGCCTCCACTCCGCGTGCAGTTAGTTGACTTTGGTTACCTCGGGAATTTTCCACGAGCCGTCCAAAATGCTCGGGGCTTTCTCCTTTGGCCAATACAAACGCATCATCAAGACAAAATCGTCTTTCGGCGCAGGCAGCCAATTCGCTTCCTTGGCCTTGCCCGGCGAGTCCGCTTGAATGTAGATGTCCGTTGAGCCGTCGGCATTCGTATTGAATCTGTTGCGCTGGCTGACGTTGTAGCGGTTCAGCGGATTAGCCACGAAGAAATACTGCGCGTTGTACATTGTCACCGACCAGAAACCGTCCACCGGTGGCAACTGGCCTTTGTCGAAATGCAGAACGTATTTATTCGCGCCATTATATTTTTCTACGATTGTTGGACCTTCCGAGGTGGGATAGATGGCATCCTCGGGCCGATTTGCGCCCAAGCCAAACCAAGTAATCATCGCGCGTTGAAGATAGTTAGTGCCGTAGAGGCCAGTTTTGATGGTAAAGACCCAACCATTTTCGAGCTTTGCGTCTCCCGCAGCGATGCCTTCTTTAAACCACGCCGCGATTTTATCCTGCGCCGGCTTGGGGGCCTTAGCGATTCCGGCAGCTACGCTCGGTTCGAGCTTCGAGGCGTCGAAATCCTGCCCCGGCACAATCCCGATCTTCGCGAGTTTGGCCACCATCGGACCGTCGTCCGCGGTTGGCGGGTTGGTCTTCAGCAGTTCAGCGAAATGTTTGAAATACGAAGGCCCTTCCATCGCATTGACTTGGTCGCGCACCGCAAGCTTCTTATCAATGGATGAGTCAACCCTTCCGGCCGGCGGTGTGTATGGCTTCCCGTATGACGATAGCGGCACAGCAGACATTTGGTCTTGTAGCGCGTGCACGGCTTTGTAATCGTCGGGCGTTCCGGTGCAATAGATGCGACCCAGGAGCCAGACCGTTCCGGTCGCTGATTTATATTCGATTACACCCGCAGGAAGCGTTCCGCTCCAACTCGGACCGGTGATGGCGTATTTCTGCGCACCGGTGCCAGTAGTCCGCTTTCCCGGATCTTGAAATACCGTGGTCCAACCATCCAGGAATGGGAAAAGCGCATAACGTCCTTTCAAATCTGGAATGCTGATGACCCACGGCTCTTTGGACACGTCGAGCCAAATCGTGGTGTACAGCGTGTCCGCGTTTGGCGCGGTAATCGCGTTAAACGACGCGTTGGGATATTCGCGCAACTTGGCGAATTGGCCCATCGGAGCAGAGGTTCCTTCAGGGTTTGCAATGTTCGTCATAACCCGTCGCGTCATATCCATCGTCATCAAGGGATAGGCGTAAATGTAAGCGTCTTTGGCGGTTTCGAACGCCTCCAGCTCCTTGGCATCCTGCTCGACTTTTGACGAGCCTCCGCAGCTCACGACCAGCAAACAGAGCAACGCGGACGCGATAAAACCAAGTACATTTCTTTTCACAAGTTCCTCCTAAAGATTCTCGCGCTATATCCCATGGCCCAAGGATTACGAACGCCCCACGCTACGCCCGCGTCAGGTGGGAAGATATTGTCAGGATTAACAGTGCTTAGTGATCTCATAACAACGTCGGCTCCTTAGACCCGAGTAGACTGTGGTTGTTGACGACCAAAGGCTTGGGAGAAAGGAGCCGGCATGATCATTATAGGCGTGGATTATCACCCAAGCGATCAGTACATCGCGTTTGTCGATACAGAAACGGGAGAGTATGCGGGGCGGCAATTGAACCACAGTGATAGAGAAGCCGAGAAGTTTTATCGGGAACTGGCGGCCCGAGGAGTGAGCGTGCGCGTGGGGATGGAGGCCACGGGCTACTCCCGCTGGTTCGAGCGGTTACTGGCAGAGCTGGGAATCGAGGTATGGATCGGGGATGCGGCGGAGATCAAGACCAAGCGAGTCCGCAAGCAGAAGACGGACCGGGAGGACGCCCGACTGCTGCTGCGACTGCTGCGGGAAAATAATTTTCCGCGCATCTGGGTACCCAGTCCGGAGAATCGGGACCTGCGACAACTGCTGTGGCATCGGCATCGGATGGTGCAGATGCGGACGCGGATCATGAATCAGCTGCAGGCCCTGGCGATGAACGAAGGCCAGCGACGGAAGAAAAAGCTGTGGAGCGAAGCGGGGCGGGCACAGCTGGAAAAGCTTCCGCTCGCACCGTGGGCATCGAGGCGCCGGCAGGATCTGCTCAAGCTGCTAGACCGGATGAACCCGACCATCGAAGAGCTAACCGCAGCGATCGAGCAGGAAGCCAGGAAATGGCCCGAAGTGCTTCGACTGATGACGCATCCTGGCGTAGGACCGATCACCGCACTCGCCTTCGTGCTGATCATCGGGACTCCGGAGCGGTTCAAGCGCGGCAAGCAGATCGGCAGCTATGTGGGACTGATCCCGTGCGAGGACTCTAGTGCTGGCAAGCAACGGCTAGGACACATCACCAAGCAAGGCAGCTCTCTGCTTCGTTTCTTGCTGGGAGAAGCAGCGCAAGCCGCAGCGCGTTGGGATGCGGACTGGCGACGACGGTACATGCATCTGGCGCTGCGCCGGCAAAGGAACATCGCCAAGGTGGCCATGGCCCGAAGACTCGCGGTTCGGATGTACTGGATGTGGCGGAACAGTTGGGAATATACAGAGTGGGTCAAGTTCGGTTCGCACGCGGGACAGCTCGGAATCAGGCATGGCGTGAACTAAAACGCCGCCCCAGTGAATGGGCATCCCGCTCCTTCGCAAGAGGGAGTTTGCAGTAGTAATCATGGTCGAAGTTTTGATCGAAGAGATGTTTAGGTCGGACTGAAGCCGACCGAAAGATTACAGGCGAGCCGTGGTCGTCAACGCTGAGAAGGAAGACAACCAAAGAAAACGAAAGAGAAAAACTCTTTTAAGTGAAAAGAAAGAAGTCTGCTCAAAAAATGTTTGACAGGCCCGACGTTGTTAGAGATGCCTGATAAACGCTGTCAGCTCAACCGGTCGATGCAACACCATCTAGCCTGGATTATTCACGAATTTGCTGGTGAAAAAAGAAAAGGTGCTCTAAAAGATTGATGAACACTGGGTTTTATCAGAACCCAGCATTCTCTTTCGGAGCACCCCAGAGATGACATCTTGTATACCACAGCTGTTGTTTTCCTTCTATCGACACCAACCCATTCGCGCTGATTTTTCTGGTGGTCAGATCAGTTCGGACGCTGGTCTTCTGCCGTTGCGGGCCTTTGATCAGCGCTACGGGCTAACTCGCGGGTTGGCAGAACTCGTTCCTGATTCTCGCGAAGATGAGCGTGTTCGTCATTCCGTGTTGTCGCTATTTCGGCAACGCCTCTACCAGATCATCGCGGGCTACGAGGATGCCAATGACGCTGATCGCCTGCGGCACGATCCGGCTTTTCAGCTTCTGGCCGATCAACCGTTGGGTGAACCTCTGGGATCACAACCAACTCTGAGCCGCTGGGAGAACTCGCCTGCGCCTCGCGATCTGCTCCGACTGCAGGATGCTCTGCTGGATTGGTTTGTGAAGATCTGCGGCAAACAAGTCCGCCAACGGGGAGAGATCTTGCTCGATGTCGATTCCACCGACGATCCCACTCATGGACAGCAGCAGCTCAGCTTCTTTAATGGTGCTTATGGCCAGCACATGTATCACCCCTTGCTGATCTTTGAGCGACACACGGGTTGTTTGCTCGCCGCCCGCTTGCGACCAGGAAGAGTCGGTAGTCACGCCCGTATCCTCCCCTTGCTGTTGCGCCTGGTTCCGCGACTGCAGCGTGAATTTCCTGGCGTCCGCATCCAGTTACGTGCTGACGCGGGTTTTGCGACGCCCCTGCTCTATGAATTTTGCGAGTTTTTCGGTCTGCAGTACGCCATCGGGATAGGCAACAACGCACGGTTGCAAACTGCAGCGCAGCCCCTGCAGCGTCGTCTCGCCAAACGGTATCGTCGAAGCGGCCAGCCGCAGCGCTCCTTTTCCAGCTTTCGCTATCGTGCTCATCCTTGGTCTCATCAGCGGCGTATCGTCTACAAAGCCGAACACAGCGCGGCTCGGTACCAACCTGCGTTTTCTGGTCACCAACCTGCCCGGCCGCAGCCATTCTGTTTTTTCCTTCTATAACTATCGCGAGGAATGTGAGAACCGCATCGAAGAGCTTAAAAATGGCTTTGCTGCCGACCGCTTGAGCTGTCACCGCTTTCGAGCCAATACCTTCCGCTTGTTGCTGCACAGTTTCGCCTATAACCTGGTCAACCTATTTCGCCTGCAATTGCCACCAGCGATGCGCTCCGCGCAAATCGAAACTCTGCGCACTCAGTTGTTCAAGATCGGCGCACGGATTCGTCAAACAGCTCGTTGCATCCGCATTCATCTGGCCAGCGGCTGGCCTTTTCAAGATTTCTTCCGAGCCGCCTCACTCTGCGACTCTTCGTAGTTCGCTTGGGCTGCTCGACAACACACTTCCGGAAGGGCCAGGCGGAGCTGTCTCTAAAAACAATTCTGGAAATCAGAAAAGACGACTTGCAAACCGTAGGAGGGGCGCCAAACAGGACCCCAACCTGTCCTACGGCAGCAATGGGCTTTCTGCGCTACGATTTCACCTTCTGATGAATTAACCGGGCTAGCGTTTGCGTCCGGGCGCGGAAAATGGATGCGCTAGCTTATAATGCGCGTGGCGGGTCCGTTGCGCGAGCGTCGTGCGATGTTATGCGAACGCAACGCGAAGCCCGCACGAATGCCGCGGTACGTTGCGTCAACGCGGCGCGAAGATTGAAAACGAAGAGGGAAATGGCTCGACTGGATTCTCCGCGGGTCGTCAACATCGAAGATTTACGCCGCCTGGCGCGGCGCCGGCTCCCGCGCGCGGTTTTCGATTACGTCGACGGCGGCGCTGGCGACGAAGTGACGCTGCGGGAAAATTGCCGCGCATTCCAGGAAGTGGTGCTGCGGCCGCGCCACGCCGTCGCGCTCGAAAAATGCGATCTGCGCACACGCGTCCTCGGACACGACATCTCTTTTCCCGCGATTCTGGCTCCGATTGGTTACAGCCGCCTGTCGCATCCGGAAGGCGAACTGGCCGCCGCGCGAGCAGCTGGCGAGTTTGGCACCACGTTTATCCTCTCGACGGTTTCCGGACACAAGCTTGAAAAAGCTAAAGCTGCTTCCACGGGCCCAGTTTGGTATCAGCTGTATTTGATCGGCGGCCGCGAAGCGGCGGAAGCGGCGATCGAACGCGCGCGCGTGGCCGGATTTTCCGCGCTGGTGATCACGATTGATACCGCGGTCGCCGGAATGCGCGAGCGCGACGTGCGCAACGGCGTGAAGGAACTTCTCGGCGATTCGTTGCTCGCGAAAATTCCCTTCGTCCTGGATGTACTGAGGCACCCGCGCTGGCTTGCCGCATTTTTGCTCGATGGCGGCGTCCCGCATCTTGAAAATGTAGTGGTCCCCGGCAGAGGTCCGCTCCCGATGACGGATGTGGGCGCAGCTCTCGCGCGGTCAGTGATCACTTGGGGCGATTTGCGCTGGCTGCGCAAATTGTGGCCCGGCCCGCTGGTGGTGAAGGGCGTGCTCACCGGCGACGACGCGCGCCACGCGATCGACGGCGGCGCCGACGGCATCGTCGTGTCCAACCACGGTGGGCGGCAACTGGACACCGTGTCCGCTTCGTTGCGCGCGCTGCCCGAAGTCGTCGCAGCAGTGAACGGCCAAGCGGAAGTGTTGATGGATGGCGGCGTGCGTCGCGGCAGCGATATCGTGAAAGCCATTTGCATGGGAGCGACGGCCGTATTGGTCGGCCGCGCATACGCGTACGGCCTCGGCGCCGCGGGCCACGCCGGCGTGGTGCGCGCCCTCGAAATTTTGCGCACAGACGTCGAGCGCGTGCTCAGGCTTATGGGTTGCTCCTCTGTCGCGGAGCTGAAACCGTCGTTAGTGGATGTGCCGGAAGCATGGCGCGCAAAACCACACTCGCAGTGACCCAGCGACTTTGAATTTGTGATTCGCACTGCAGCGCGATTCATCCTTAGATCCGCAGTGCGGGACGGAAGCGTCGCGGCGCACTTTAGTGCGCCATCGCGATCAATTCACGCACCCCCGCATTCCTCAGTTGACGCCGCAGCAGCGCGTGTGCTAAATCCCCTGTATCCGGTAAACGTATACTTGCAATTCGGATCGTGCGGAGATTCACGGCGTTCGCGACGCATCATCGCGCGCCCAGCGTTCCTCTTCGGATCCTTTGCGCGATCTGGACGCAAGCTAGTGTGCCGGTTAGTGCTAATCTTTGCTTTAAAGCTTCAGATCACAGCTCTAAAATAGCCGGCACCGCGGCCAGTACGAAGACAGGCGGAAAACGAATGATGAATCTGGGCATGGCGATGATCACCGGAGACCGCTTGGTGCGTCTAGCGCCGGTGGACCTGGTAATCGTGGTCTTTTATTTCGTGCTGGTGCTGGCCATCGGCTTCTACCTGAAGGGCCGCTCGAACACGGGCGAAGATTTCTTCCTCGCCGGCCGCGAAATGACGGCGTGGATCGCCGGCCTCAGCTTTCTTTCCGCGAACTTGGGCGCGCTGGAATTAATGGGTTGGGCCGCGGCCTCCTATCAATACGGAATACTGGCGGCGCACTGGTACTGGATCGGCGCGATCCCCGCGATGTTGTTCCTCGGCCTGGTGATGATGCCGTTCTACTACATTTCCAAGACGCACTCGGTGCCCGGCTACCTGAAATTACGTTTCGGCGAAGCCAGCCGCGCGCTGTCCGCGATTTGCTTCGCGTTCATGACGGTGCTAATGAGCGGCATCAACATGTACGCGATGGCGCTGGTGATGAAAGTCGTCCTGGGCTGGGACATCAATTTCAGCATCTGGGTTTCCTCCATCACCGTGGCAGTCTATGTGACGCTCGGCGGTCTGCGCTCCGCGATTTTCAACGAAGTGTTGCAGTTCATCCTGATTTGGGCCGGCGCGTTGGTGATACCGGTTATGGGATTGATCGAAGCGGGCGGTTGGAAAGCCCTGCAGCTCAAAGTCGCGCAGAATGCTTCCGTCGAATACACGCATCTGTGGTCCACGCTCGGCTCGTTCAAAGACAACCCGATGGGCATTCATTGGACCGGAATCGTCTTCGGCTTGGGCTTCGTGATTTCGTTCGCGTATTGGACTACGGACTTCCTCGTCGTGCAGCGCGTCCTCGCCGCCAAAGATCTGCGCGCGGCGAAAATGGCGCCGATCATCGGTGCGGCGTTCAAAATGTTCGTGCCGTTCATCGTGATTCTCCCCGGCCTGCTGGGCCTCGCCGTGCTGCCGATGAAACTCACCGGCGAAGCCGCGGCGGTCGCCAGCGGTGGTCACAGCTACAACGAAGTGTTGCCCCTCATGCTCGCACGTTATTGCGGTCCCGGATTGCTAGGCCTCGGCATCACCGCGCTCATCGCAGGATTCATGTCCGGCATGGCCGGCAACGTCAGCGCCTTCTCCACGGTCTGGACCTACGACATCTACAAAGCGCTGATCAAAAAGACCGCGTCCGACGCGCATTACGTGCTCATGGGCCGCTGGTCCACAATTCTCGGCGTACTGATCAGCATCGGCACGGCATACCTTGTGATGCAGTTCCTCAGCATCATGGATTATGTGCAGGCGCTTTTCAGCTTCTTCGTCGCGCCGCTATTCGGCACCGTGATTCTGGGCATGCTCTGGAAACGTGCTACCGCCGCCGGCGGATTCTGGGGCTTGCTGGCCGGCACGGTTTCGTCCGTCGGCATGTGGGCGTGGGTGAAATTCGATCCCTCGGCGCTCCGTTACGTCGCGCTTTCCAGTAACGCGAAGGACATGGCCGAAAATATGTATCGCGGCTTGTGGTCTTGGATTATCTGCGTGGTCGTCACGGTCGCAGTCAGCATGGTTACCAAGCCCAAGCCCGAAAGTGAATTGGTCGGCCTGGTCTATGGCGCAACCGAAATTCCCTCGGAGGCGCAGGTTCCGCTGTATCAAAAACCGGCATTCTGGGCCGTGGTCGTTGCGATTGTATTCATTGCACTAAACGTTATGTTCTGGTGAGGCTCATGGAATCTGACGGCGCAATTTCAATCTGGTTTTTCATCGGCATTTCGCTGCTGGTCAATGGCGTGCTGATCTTCGGCGCGGGGCTGTATCAGATTTCCCATCCGCCCGTGATCAAAGTAGTCCTCTACGAATATCACGCAAGCGTATGGTGGGGCGGAATCCTTACCATCATCGGCCTGCTCTACTGCATCCGCTACAATCCCAAACGCGCCTGATTGGGTCCGCCGTTGCCTATATAGCGCCGGCGTCCCGCCGGCTCCTTTGCGGTTGCCTGTGACTTCGACTTCGCTTTTGACTTTTTAGCGGCGCACTTTAGTGCGCCATCGGTGGTGCGCCTCTCACTGATCGCGGTCTGAAGAGACCGCCGCTACAAATGCCTCGCTCCCTTTTTCCGCGAACTGTTCAGCCGCCAAACCACCGATCTCGCAGTTCCGACGCAGATTCTTCAGCTGCCACAAAATCGTGTAGCGTGTTTTTTCGCCCACCGCGCCCGAATTCCTCACTCCGCATTCACACACCGCGTAGTAAAGTAGTGCGCAGAAACATTCGCGCATTCGTTCCACAAATTCAGTCTGAAAGGATGCCAGATGGCGATTCTCGTCGCGGGAGGTGCCGGCTACATCGGCAGCGTCACCGTGGAACTATTGCGTGCCGCAGGCGAACGCGTCGTAGTCCTCGACAATCTGGTCCGCGGCCATCGCCCATCGCTAGCAGCAGATGTTCCGCTGTTTCAAGGCAATATCGGCGACCGCGCCCTGCTCGCCCGCATCGCCGCCGAGCACGAACTCGAATCCTGCATCCACTTCGCCGCCGTCACCTTCGTTGGCGAATCCGTAAAAAATCCAGCCTGGTATTACGAGAACAATGTCGAGCAAGGCATCGCCCTCATGAGCGCTCTGGTCGAAGCCGGTGTCCGCCGCGTGGTCTTCTCCTCCACAGCCGCCACCTACGGAGATCCGCAGCACGTTCCCATATCCGAGTCCGAACCGCAGTGGCCGGTAAATCCCTACGGCTGGTCGAAATTATTCATGGAACGCTTGCTGCATTCCTTCGACGTAGCCTACGGTCTGAAATTCGTCTCGCTCCGCTACTTCAACGCCGCCGGCGCCACCGAAAAATGCGGCGAGCACCACGATCCTGAATCGCATCTGATCCCCTGCATTTTGTCCGCGGCCGTGAAAGAACCGCCCGAAGTCGCCGTCTTCGGAAATAATTACCCCACTTCGGATGGCACGCCCATCCGCGATTACGTCCACGTAGTGGATCTGGCCGACGCGCACATCCGCGCCCTGAACCATCTGCGTCACGGCGGCCAATCCGATTATCTGAATCTCGGCACCGGCCACGGCTATTCCGTCCTGGAAGTAATCGAAACCGCCCGCCAGGTCACCGGCCGCGATATCCGCATCCGCGTAGAACCGCCTCGCGCCGGCGACCCTCCGCGCCTGGTCGCCAACCCCGCCAAATCAAAATCCGTCCTAGGCTGGTCCCCCACCAAATCCGATCTCCGCTCCATCATTGATTCGGCCTGGCGCTGGCACCAACGCCACCCCCGCGGCTACGACTCATAAACCGCCGCCCGCAGCTTGATGAACGATGGCAGTTATCGCGGCTAAATCATCAGGCTGGTTTGCTGCAATAAAAGTGTGGCACGATGCACCCAGGCGCAACGCAACCCAAATCGCGGCGCGCGAATCCTATTCACCGACTCAGGGGCCCGCAGCTTAAATCAACACGTGAGGAACTGCCATGCGCTCCTGCCGATTTCTTTCCATTTCGCTTGTGAGCGGCTGTTTCCTGCTGGTTTTCGCCGCATCGTCCTCTGCAGCACAGTGCAGCGCAAACGTCGTTGGTTTCGGCGATGTCGGCGTGGTCGCAGGGAACCCTTTCCACGCAGAGATTACCCGCACCACAACTGGCCATACTGATACGAACGCTGCTCGGAGGCTGAACTATCCGGAATTGGTCGCGCGCGACAGCCAGGGGCGCATCCGGTCCGAAAGAGTCGCCGGCGAATTCAAGCGAGATACAGGCCCGGATGCCGGAAGCAAAGTCGAGATGCACCTCATTATGATTTGCGATCCCGTCGCCCAAACGTTGACGCAAATTGAAACGGCGTCGGCGACTGTGAAAATTATCCATTCGCGCCCCAGCACGCCGCGTGCGACCGGACTTCAGCCGGCTACCCGGCGATCCTATTGCTCCACGCGATTGCTTTCCACCCGAATGGCCGGGAGATTGCCAGTGGAAGATTTGGGATATCAAACAATTGAGGGTGTGGAGGCGCACGGAGAACGCGAGACACTGCCGATGCTTGGCGCGACCGTCGGCGAAGAATCGCCAAACGGAGATAGCACCTCCGAGCGTTGGTGCTCAGACTCACTGTCAGCTCTCGTCCTGATCATTACCGGCAACAACAAGACCGGCGTGAAATCCACCCTCGCCATGCAGAAAATCGAGCGCACCGAGCCCGACCCCGCGCTCTTCCAGATTCCGCCCGATTACGCCGTAACCGAATCCGTCGCCGAACCCCGCGAGCAGCGCAAGACCACGGCCGCGCCCATCGCACAGCCGTAGTGCGAACATTTCCTCGACCATCGCCGCAGGTCTGGCGCTTGATTTCAATGCCGGCGCCGCGACGCAGTAACGTCGCGTAACATCGCGTTGACATCCCGCCAACCCGGGTGTATATGTCGGCTTTCTAGGTATGCCCATGTCCGAGCCGAAAACTGAACTGCTGCGCGGAACCCTCGATCTGCTCATCCTGAAGGTCGTGGCCCTCGGCCCCAGCCACGGCTACGCCATCGCCCAACGCCTGCGCCAAATATCCAAGGACTTCTTCCAGATTCACCAAGGCTCGCTCTATCCCGCGCTGCATCGCCTGGAAGACCGCGGCTGCCTGCAAGCCGAATGGAAAGATTCCGAAACCGGCCGCGAAGCCAAGTTCTACTCCCTCACCAGAAAAGGCCGCCGCCAAATGGACACCGAAGTCGCCGAATGGGAGCGTCTCCGCGACGCCGTCGGCCTGTTCCTCCGCGCCCCAGGGAAGGAGTCCCAGCCGTGACCTGGCTTCGCCGCGCGTTTCACAAATCGCAAACAGAAAAGTCGCTCGACAAGGAGCTGCAATTCCATCTCGATCGCCAAATCGCCGACTACGTAGCCGCCGGCATGCCCCCCGAAGAAGCCCGCCGCCGCGCCCAACTCGAATTCGGCGCCGTTGACAGCGTAAAAGAACAAGTCCGCGACACCCGCTGGGAAATTCACCTGGAAAATCTACTCCGCGATTTCCGTCACGCCTTTCGCAGCCTGCACCGAGACCGCCGTTTCGCCCTAATCGCCATATTCGCCCTGGCCCTGGGCATCGGCGCATCCACCGTGGCGTTCAGCGCGTTCTACAATCTTCTGTTCAATGCTTTTGCTGCAAGGGATTCAAACCGCCTGGTTGTTTTCTCCTTGCAGAACGCGGAGGCGGGCATATTGCCCGAACTGAACCTCACGCCTCTGGCCGGCAAACTCCCGGACGTAGATGCCATCCGCAGCCAGAGTGAAGCTTTCGACGACGTTGTTGGCTACCATCGCGGAATCATGCTGCTGCGCGACGGAAATGATATTCACCAGCTATACGCAACGCGCGTTACGTCAAACGCCTTTGATTTTTACGGTGTGCCACCGCTACTCGGGCGCGGCATTGCCTTCACCGACGGTCTCGCCCAAGCTCAGCCCGTCTTTGTAATGAGCTACAAGACTTGGAAGGGCGAGTTTCATTCCGACTCCGCGATCCTGGGCAAAAGTTTTTTGGTGGACGACATTCCGCGAACGTTGATTGGCATCATGCCTCCGCGATTCCAAGCCTATGGCGCGCTGGTGCAAATCTGGATGCCGATCGCGGGCAGCTCTGAGGAAAACGCCTCAGATCCCGCTCTGTCGGTTGACACGATGACGGCCCGACTCAAGCCCGGCGTAACGCTCGATACTGCGTCCGCCGCTCTCGATGCGATCGTCAAAAGTCTGGCCAAGAATCGCCCCAACGATTTTCCCAAGCATTTTTCCGCGCGAGTGTTATCGGCCACGGATTTCATGTTGGGACCTTACGGCATCGGCAGCGCAGGCGGCCCGGAAACACAGCATTTCGACATCAAACACATGCTCTATGCTCTGCTGGCCGCGGCCATGATTCTGCTTTTGATCGCCTGCAGCAATGTCGCGAATCTGCTGCTCGCTCGCGCGACGGTGCGGGAGAGAGAAATCGCCGTTCGCGCCGCGTTGGGTGCGACGCGCCGCCGGTTGATCCAGCAGCTGATCGTAGAGAGCTTTGTTCTGGCAGCGGCAGCGTGCGTGCTCGGCTGTATTTTCGCGTACGCCGGGATGAAAGGCGTGACCGCGCTGATACCGGCCAAGGGTGCCAGCATCGGAGGCGAAGCGATCGTCGGGCTCGACTGGCGCACGTTGCTTTTTGCATTCGTCGTGACTGCCTTAACCACGATTCTGTGCGGCTCGGCTCCTGCTCTGCACACAACGCGCCGCGATTTGCAGCCGTCTTTGACCGGAGGCGAGAGACGTATCATCGCCAGTATCCGTCCCGGGCAGGTTCGCGCAGGGATTGTGATCGGCGAAGTGGCGCTGTGCATTGTGCTGCTGACCGGCGCCGGATTGATGATGCGCAGTTTCTACGCGCTCACGCATATTGATCTGGGCTTCGATCTGAATCACGTTCTGTTTCTCGGGTTCGGCAATCCTCATAGCGATAATCGCCAACCCGGGCAAGACGCAATCGTGTTTCAGAAAATCGTTGGTCGCCTTAAAGCGTTGCCGGGCGTTGCGGACGTCGCAATCAACAATTCGCTACCCGGATACAACCCCGGCCGGAGGTACGAAGTCACCGCACCGGGTTCCAGTCACATCGAACCAGTGGGTGTGGACGGCTGCAGCGAAAATCTCGTTCAGGTTCTGGGACTGCAACTGGAAAGGGGAAGTTGGTTTACAGAAGACGACGTGACCGGGGCTAGGCGAGTTGCCGTGATCAATCACACTATGGCTCTACACTTCTTTGGAGGAGAGGACCCGCTGGACCGGCAATTCACCGCTAGGGCCATCGCAATTGAAGGCCAGCCACCCCAGGATGTGAACTTCCAGGTGATTGGCGTCCTGCGCGATGTGAAGGATTTTGGTCCACAGGTTCCGGTGATCCCGATGGCTTTTATTCCACACACAGTGAACTCTCTATTCGGCGGCGGCGTGCTGTTTATAAAAACAAAAGTGGCACCGGCGTCGCTGATGCATGCGGTAAAGCAAGTAGTCTGGTCCTTCGATCGCAGCGTAATCTTTTCCCCGGAATCTGGACCTTACGCGGACACCTTCTACTGGCTCACATATTCCGCGCACGAGTTTGGCTTGATGACGTTCGCGCCATTGGCGGGGATCGCGCTGCTGCTGGTAGTCATCGGAATCTTCTGCGTGATGGCCTACACGGTTTCGTTGCAGACCCACGAGATCGGCGTACGCATGGCTCTCGGCGCGCAGCAGAACGGCATTTTGAAAATGGTTCTCACCAGAGGCGCGAGGATGGTCGCGACAGGCATCCTCATCGGCCTTTTCGCGAGCTACGCCCTGACGCGTTTCCTCGCCAGCCAGGTATGGGGCGTCTCGACCTCTGATCCCTGGACTTTTGGAGCGGTGGCAATACTCGCCATTCTTGTGGGGCTTGTGGCTTGCTACATACCGGCAAAGCGCGCGACACGTCTCGATCCGATGACCGCATTGCGCTACGAATAGGAGTCCCGAGCATGAACTGGCTTCGCCGCGCGTTTCACAAATCGCAAACAAACGAATCGCTCGACAAGGAGCTGCAATTCCACCTCGATCGCCAAATCGCAGACTACGTAGCCGCCGGCATGGTCCCCGAAGAAGCCCGCCGCCGCGCCCGACTCGAATTCGGCGCCGTTGACAGTGTAAAAGAAGAAGTCCGCGACACCCGCTGGGAAATTCACCTGGAAAATCTACTCCGCGATTTCCGCCACGCCTTTCGCGGCCTGCACCGAGACCGCCGTTTCGCCCTAATCGCCATATTCGCCCTGGCCCTGGGCATCGGCGCATCCACAGTCGTCTTCAGCGCCTTCTACAATTTAATGTTCCATCCTTTTGCCGCCCGCGACGCAAACCGTCTGGTCGTCGTCTCCGTCCATTATCCAAATCAGCGCCCGGACGATCCCGGCTTCGACTATTACATCCCCGACTTCCTCTCCTACCGCGCGGAGAATCACACCTTTGAAGACATGGTCGGTTCCAGCCTCACCGAAGTCCTCTACTCCGACGGCAAGGGGACTCGCCAGTTGCCCGGCGCCTACGTCACCGCCAATGCATTTGAATTTTACGGCGTCCACGCGCTCCTCGGCCGCGGTCTCCAGCCAGCAGATGGATTGCCCGGAGCACCTCTCGTCTTCGTCATCAGCTATAATCTCTGGCAAAGTGAATTCAACGGCGACCGCAACATCCTGGGCAAGAATCTCACGCTCAACGACACGTCGCGGACGCTCATCGGCATCATGCCCCCGCGATTCCACGCCTCCGGAATCATGCCTCCTGGAAATCAAGGAGTCGGCATGTGGCTGCCAATCACAGTTCCTCCCGGCGTCACCAGAGCGGCTGTCGGTCCCGATGGCGATCATCAGTACCTTCTTCATGCTGTGGGTCGCCTGAAACCCGGCGTCACCCGACAAGCCGCAGCGGCAGATATAGACGCCATCGGCCATCGCTTGGACGAAGCAGAATTTCCAGCACAGGATCAGCCGTATTTGGCCGAATTCACCGCGATAGTTCAGTGGGATGCCGATTACCTGATGGGCTCCTTCAAACGCATCCTCTACGCCCTGCTCGGCGCAGTCCTAATCCTCCTGCTGATCGCCTGCATCAACGTAGCGAACCTGCTGCTAGCCCGCGCCACCACACGCGAACGAGAAATCGCCGTCCGAGCAGCGCTCGGTGCCAGCCGCGCCCGCCTCGTGCGTCAAATGCTCGCCGAAAGCTTTGTCCTCGCCGCCATCGCCTGCGCCGCCGGATGCGCTCTCGCCTACTTCGGTCTGAAAGCTGCCGTCACCGTGATCCCTCAGGCCAGAATCTCCAGCGAATCCGTCATCGGACTGAATCCCGCCGTCCTGCTATTCGCGCTCGCCGTAACCGCAGCCACCACGCTCCTCTGCGGCCTAGCTCCCGCGTTCCACGCCGCGCGCAGCGACCTCCGCTCCCGCCTCGCCGGCAGCGGCTCCGGCGGAAGTTTTCGTCGCGCCAAAGTTCGCGCAGCCCTGGTGGTCGTGGAGGTAGCTCTTTCCATCGTGCTTCTCGCCGGCGCTGGACTGATGCTGCGCACCTTCTACGCTCTAACGCATGTTGACGTCGGCTTCAACCCCAAGAATGTCCTGGTCGCCGAGCTTCACGTCCCCAAGGGACGCTACGACACCCCTGAAAAGCAAAAAGCCTTTTACCAGCAGATTTTGCAGCGAGTCACCGCGCTGCCAGGCGTCGCCTCCGCCGCGGTGGACTCCACGTTTCAAATTGCCTCCGCCGCAACCAGTGAAATCAGCTTCCCCGGAAAGATTTCTTCCGGCCCTTTGCACGCTCGCTTCGATCTCTGCAGCGAAGGAATGTTCCAGACGCTCGGCCTGCATTTGCTCAGCGGCCGGCTGCTTACCGCGGAAGATGTTGACGCGGCTCGCCCGGTAATCGTGGTCAACCAGGCTCTCGCTCGCGATTACCTTCGCAATCCCGGCGACAATCCCATCGGGCAAATAATCCACATGAATCCATGGAACGCGCCGCCGGACGCGCAGCACAACACCAGCTTTCAGATCGTCGGCGTAGTCGCCGACACTCGAAATCGCGGCGTGCAATATCCCGCGGCCCCAGAGGCATACGTCCCGTACACCGTCGCGGGCAAGGCCGGCGGCGCGATCATGGTCCGCAGCAGCGTCGCGGCCGGCTCATTGCTGCCCGCGATCAGCCGCGAAATCTGGGCCGTGGACCGCGACGTCTCGGTTTCCAGCGCCGGCTCGCTCGATGCCTATCTCTACCAGTCGTCCTACGCGCAGCCTGCATTCGGCGTCATGGCGCTCGGCGCGCTCGCCGCCATCGGCTTGATCCTGATCGTGATTGGCGTTTTCAGCGTGATGGCTTACACCGTCTCGCTGCAGACCCACGAGATCGGCGTGCGCATGGCTCTCGGCGCCCAGCGCGAAAATATTTTGAAGATGATCCTCTCGCGCGGCGCCCGCCTCATCGCCGCAGGCACGCTGGTCGGCCTGATCGCCAGCTCCTGGCTCACGCGCTTCCTCGCCAGCCAAATCTGGGGCGTCTCCCCCACCGACCCCTGGACCTTCGCCGCAGTAGTAGCCTTGGTCGCGCTGGTAGGCGTAACCGCCTGCGTCCTTCCCGCCCGCCGCGCCTCCACGGTTGATCCACTCGTAGCCCTCCGCTACGAATAGGAGTCCTGCTCACGAGCTGGGTTCGCCGCGTGCTTCAGAAGTCCCGAGCACACACGCCAACCGATTCCCCAATCGAAGCCGTGCGCCAACTCGCCGCACGTCTCGGCATTCCCGTCATCGTTGCGACCCGAACCGTCCCCGACTCCGATGTCGAGCCGATCAGCCAGCCCGCGCCAAAAGCGCGCCCCAAATCCAAATCGCGCCGCAGATCCCGGGGCACAGGCAAGCCAGCCTGTGCGTCTTCCCCAACCTCCACCGAAACGGAAGCCCTCGACGTAGACGACTCCGCACTCCCTTCCATCGAACGCCACTCCCGCAAATGCAACATCTGCCGCCATTCGGAACGCCAATCCATCGACGAGGCCTTCCTACATTGGCGCAGTCCCGCGACGATCACACACTGCTTTGGCATTCCGTCCGAAACCACCATCTACGCCCACGCCCACGCCTTCAATCTTTTCGCGCAACGCAAGCGCAATCTGCAGTCTGCCCTCGGCAACATCATCGAAGACCTTGAACTGCGTCACTTTGCCGGCAGCGAGATGCTAGACGCCATCCGCGCTCTCGCCCACATCAACGAAAACGGCCGCTGGGTTCATCCCGCCAGCAAATCCGAGGTCATTTATTCCATGCAGCGTTTACCCGCCGCCCAGACTGCGCAGCCCGCCTACCCCAGCGCCCTGCCGCATTGAACGCCCTGCCTGCCGCGGCCCAACCGATTCTAATCTCTAGTCACTCAGGACTAGAAAACGTCGCAAATGGCTGAAAACAATCATCAGCGGCCATTCTAATCTCTAGCTTTTCGGGGGTTGATTCGTGGCTGCGTGAGTTTTTTTCCCGCGCGAACGATGTGCAGCTGGAATTCGCGCTTACGCCGCCGGTGCGATCAAATGGCCGGCTTCACCGAATCCATCAGCCCGAAAAAACCTTCGGCCATCGTCGGATGAATGTATACCGCGCCCTTCAGCACGGTGTACGGCGCGTCCGCCAGCATCATGGCTCCGAGGATCTGCACGGTCTCTCCGCCCTCGCTCCCCAGAATTGCCGCGCCCAGAATGCGATCGCTCTGCGCATCCACGATAATTTTCATCAACCCCGCAGTTTCATCGCGTTCAATCGCGCGCGATACGCTGGACATCGGAAACGTGCCCGTCTTGAATTTGCGTCCCGACGCGCGCGCCTCGGCTTCGGTAATACCCACGCGCCCTAGTTGTGGGTCGGTGAAAAGCGCGTAGGGCAAATAACGATTTTCGGTGCTGAGGTTTTTCCCTTCGATCAGGTTCGCGTAGACAATTTGATAATCATTATACGAAATGTGGGTGAACGCCGGGCCGCCCTTCACATCGCCCAGCGCCCACACGCCCGGAACACTCGTCTCCATCCGGCCATTCACCTTGATGTAGCCGTGCGCGTCGGCCGCTACGCCCGCTGCTTCCAGCCCCATATCGTCGGTGTTCGGCTTGCGTCCGGTCGCGACTAGCAAGTGCGACCCCTTCAAAGTTTCTTCCGCTCCGCCAGTTTCCACGGTCAACGTGATCGCGCCATTGCGATTCTCCGCACGCTTCGTCGTGCACTTCAGCCGAAACACCATGCCTTCCGCTTCCAGCGCCTTTTGCAACGCCGCCGTAATGTCCAGATCCTCGCGCGGCAGGATGCGTTCGCCACTGTGAATCACAGTCACGCGGCTGCCGAACCTGCGGAAAATCTGCCCGAATTCCAGACCGATGTATCCGCCGCCCAGAATCAGCAAATGTTCCGGCACGGTTTGCAGCTCCATCACCGTGGCGTTGGTGAGAAACGGAACCGTGTCCAGCCCGGGAATTTTCGGAATCGCAGGCCGCGTCCCCGTATCAATGAAGATTTTCTCGCTCTCGAAAAGCTCCGTGCCTACTTGCACCAGGTGCGGCCCGGTGAATTTCGCGTGGCCGCGGATCAATTTTACGTTCGGCCGTGCATCAATGCGTTTCTGCACGCCCTTGCGCCCGTTTTGCACCACCAGATTCTTGCGCGCCAGCACGGCA
Organism: uncultured Acidobacteriota bacterium; assembly: GCA_963790855.1. Taxonomy (GTDB): domain Bacteria; phylum Acidobacteriota; class Terriglobia; order Acidiferrales; family UBA7541; genus Palsa-295. Next base: position 43,856 of record CAWBPZ010000006.1, on the reverse strand, counting down.
GGCATGTCCACGCTGACGTCGCTCGCCCGCACTCCCCAGCGCGTCGCTTCTCGCGCGTAATGCGCCACCTGCGCAGACGCCACCATCGTTTTCGTCGGCGTGCACCCGGTATTGATGCAGCTGCCGCCCAATTCTGCGCGTTCGATCAGCGCCACTTTCCATCCCAGATCTGCCAGCGCAAACGAAAGTGGATTGCCCGCCTGCCCGGAACCGATCGCGATCGCATCGAATTTCATTTCGTTCCCTCGCTGCCGCCTGAACAATTACGCGCACAAGTGTACCCAAATTTTCGTGCTGTGGCCTGCCGCGTAGTGGCTCCAGGCGATCCATCGCGCGAATGCACCGCAGGCGACTCGCGCCCGCTCCCGCAAATGAGCGAAGGAAACTCGCGCAAAAAAATGCATCCCGCTTTTTGCCCCCACAAATTAGAATCATACGCATGGCCAGGGGTTGGGAAAGCAAGTCAGTAGAAGGTCAGGTCCAGGAATTTCAGTCGAAAGAGGACCGCAAGAATAAAAAGCAAGTCTCGCAGGACCAGATCGAAGCGCGCCGCAAGCGCGGCGTGCTGATGCTGTCACGCGCGCGCGTCGAAAAACAATTGCAGGCCAGCCAAGGCCAGCGCTACCGCGAACAACTCGAACGCGCCCTCGCCGACCTCGACGCCCAACTCGCACAACTTCCCACCGACACGAAGTAAACGGCTCCGCGATGCCGCAAGAAAATCCAGTCACCGAAACGATCGCAGCTCGGTGCTGCATAGCCGGCGGCGGTCCCGCGGGAATGATGGGCGGCTTCCTGCTCGCCCGCGCCGGAATTGATGTAGTGGTGCTGGAAAAGCACGCCGATTTCCTGCGCGACTTTCGCGGCGACACCGTTCATCCCTCCACACTCGAGCTGATGTACGAGCTAGGGGTCCTGGAAGACTTTCTGCGCCGCCCGCATCAGGAACTCGCTCAGATCGGCGCTCAGGTGGACGACTTCACCGTCACCGTCGCGGACTTTTCTCATCTGCCCACGCACTGCAAGTTTGTCGGCCTGATGCCGCAGTGGGATTTCCTGAACTTCATCGCGGAGAAGGCCAAAGCGTATTCGGCATTTCGCCTGCGCATGGAAACGGAAGTCACCGATTTGCTCGTCGAGAACGGCAAAGTCGCAGGCGTCCGCGCCAAATCACCAAACGGCGCTGTAGAAGTGCGCGCCGACCTAACCATTGGTGCCGATGGCCGCCGTTCGATCGTCCGCGAGAAGGCCGGCCTCAAAGTACACGACCTCGGAGCACCCATTGACGTGCTGTGGATGCGCGTGACGCGCGAGCCCAGCGATCCGAATCAAACCCTCGGCCGTTTCAGGGCAGGGAAGATCCTGGTCACGCTCGACCGCGACGAATACTGGCAGTGCGCCTACGTCATCTCAAAAGGCGGGCTCGACGCCATCCGCCAAAGAGGCCTGGCAAGTTTTCGGGACGAGATCACCAGTGTCGCGCCATTCCTGCGCGAACGCCTGAGCGAATTGAAGGATTGGAACGACGTGAAGCTGCTTTCGGTTGCCGTGGATCGCCTACGGCAGTGGTCGCGCACCGGCCTGCTTTGCATCGGCGATTCCGCGCATGCCATGTCTCCCATCGGCGGCGTGGGAATCAATCTCGCTATTCAAGACGCAGTCGCCGCAGCAAACATTCTCGCCGCGCCGCTTGCAAAAGGCGCCGTCACTGACGAACGCCTCCGCGATGTGCAGCGCCGCCGCGAATTTCCCACGCGCCTCACGCAAGGCTTTCAGGTTTTCGCGCACAAACGCTTCATCGGCCCGGCTATGCGCAACGCACGCCCGCTAACGCGCTTGCCATTTGCCTTGAAGCTCCTGCAGATGTTTCCGGTTTTGCGGCGCATTCCTGCGCGGCTGGTGGGACTAGGCGTTCGGCCGGAACACGTGCGCACGCCCGGCGTGAAACTGCAAACATCACACTAGAATAAAATCAGAAAACGCAGCTAATCGCGCGGGCGCCCCGGATCGGGATCCTCAACGAACACCACGCCCACGCCATTCTGATTTTTCTCGCGCCCCAGCTCGAAGTGGACCACGGTGCCGCGCAGCGTCATCACGCTGGAAACCTTCGGATCGCTGGAAGCCTCAATTACCACGCGCACTTCAGACTGCAGCCGCGGCCGGCTATGCAGCGCCAGGTAAGCGCCCTGCAAACTGATGTCGCGCACCGTCGCCTTTTCCTCGAACGGACTGCCGTCCTCGGTCTGTCCGCTCACGATCGCCGCGAAACGCAGCCGCCGCCGAATTCCCGTCCGCGTTTCCTTCATTTCCACGGCCACGCCGCGTTCGCTCAAGCTGATCGACATGCCTTCGGTCGCTGCCCACGTCGCTGGAAATTCCTGGCGCGCCGCGGAGAGAAAACCGTCCACCACTTTGTCCGGCGAATCCGGGTCGTGGTGGAACAAAATCAAATTCCGCACCTTGGCCTCGCGCGCGATCTTTACGCCCTCCAGCCAGCTGGAATGTCCCCAGCCTTTTCGGTCCGACGCCAGCTGCTCCGGAGAATATTGCGAGTCGTAGATCAGCACGTCCGCGCCGTGCGCCAGTTGCCGCAGGTTCTGATCGCAAGTGGCATTCCCGGGCTCGTTGTCGGTCGCATACACGATCGAGCCACCGGTCGTGTCAATCCGGTATCCCAGGCATCCCTGCGGATGATTCAGATATCGCGCGGTGATGTGCGTGCCGTGGACTTCCCAACTTTCCGCGTCCGCCACTTCGCGAAAATCGCGCGCCGCCGTCATCATCGTTACGTCCACGGGAAAATAAGGGCTGGCGAGCTGCGCCGCGAACACTTGTTCAAGGCTGTTTGGCCCGAGATATTTCGATTGGAAACTATAGAAGTGAAAACGGTTCTGCGATTCGAAGAACGGATGGAAAAACGGAATGCCCTGAATGTGGTCCCAGTGATAGTGCGTCACCAGGATGTGCGCTTCGATGCCCATCCCGCGGTGCTTTTCGCTCAGGCGGTTGCCGAGCATGCGCAATCCCGTGCCGCAATCCAAGATAAAATTGGTCCCGTCCGGCGCCGTCAGTTCCAGGCAAGGCGTGTTCCCGCCATAGCGCCAGGTGTCGCGCTCCAGCGTCGGCGTCGAGCCGCGCACACCCCAAAAGACAAGTTTGGCAACCTGGTGCGTCATCGCCGGGCGGCTTGCGACGCTGTGCGCCTGCGCCCCCTCTGAGAGTTGAGGTTCACGAAACTGTGCCATGGTAGGCGGGTGCGGCGAGGTAAGTCAATTGGGTTTCGGCCAGAGCGTTCGTTCCTGACGATTGTTGCGATTCGCGCCGTGATAAGCCACCGCAGCGCTCCGGACTGCAAGCCCACAGCGGCTAACTTGTCGAGAATGCCGCGCGAATCCCCGCTGTAAGGCAAAGCAAATCGCGGTTAGAATCGAGCTGATGCACGACGAAGCGCAGAAATCCGGTGGCCATTCGCACGACGGCCACAGCCACGGTCACGACCATGGGCACGATCACGATCATGGTCACGATCATGGCCACAGCCACGGGCTGGCTGGACACTCGCACGTAACGCTTCCTGCCGAGGGGATGACTCTCGCATTGGGTGCAGCTGTAGTCGCCACCTTCGCGCTGGTTGCCGTCGAGCTGCTCGCCGGTTACGCCGGGCATTCGATCGCCCTCGTCAGCGATGCGGTGCACAACCTCACCGACGTGCCCACGCTTGTGCTTTCGTGGCTCGCGATGCGCTGGGCCGCGAAGCCTCCCACGCCACAGAAAACCTACGGCTATCATCGCGCGGGCATCCTCGCGGCATTCGTCAACGCGATGCTCCTCGCGCTGGTCTCTCTCGGCCTGATCTATGAATCCGTACTGCGTCTGCGCAGTCCTGTGGAAGTGAAAACCAGCCTGATGCTCTGGGTTTCCGTGTTCGCGCTGTTGATTAACGGCGGGATCACGCTCGCGCTATCCAGCGGCCGCCGCGACCTGAATTTACGCAGCGTGTGGATTCACAATCTGGGCGACGCGCTGTCGAACGTCGCAATCGTGGTCGGCGCGCTCGCCATCCGTTACACCGGCACTAATTGGGCGGACCCCGTCATCGGCATCGCCATCGGTGCCATGGTTCTGTGGTCCGGCATCGGCATTCTGCGCGAAAGCACGCACATTCTGCTCGAAGGCCTGCCGCGCAGCATCGCCCTGGAAGAAGTCGCGCGCGCCATTCTAAAAGTCGAAGGCGTCCAGGAAGTCCACGACATCCACATATGGACGCTCGGCACCGATCTCAATGCGCTCTCCTGCCACATATGCATCCCGGACATGCACATGGAAGAAAGCGAAAAAGTTCTGACGAAAATCCACGAAGTGCTCGACCAGCAATTCAAGATCACCCACACCACAATCCAATTCGAACGCGCCGGCCTCCCCGCCGACGCCGGCCTCTACATGCCGGAACCCATCCGCCGTTCAGAAGCCTAGTCCAGCCGCAAGTCATCGCCCACGTCGGAAACAGGAGAGGATCGTATTGCAGTACCTACAGAGGAAGCTGCATCGGCGTGCCTTGCTCTTGATTCACGCGTTGCGTTGCGTCGGCATCGAAAATTTCCGCTGATATCGTGAGGCGCCGGCCTTCCGGCGTGATGTAGATCACCTGGCCTTGCGTCATCGTGAAGGCGACCACGTCCAGCCGGCTGCCATCGCGCAGCACCAGCTTCAGCGTGCCCACGTCCGGCAGAGGTTCCTGCTGCTCGGCCTCGTGCGATTCCGGCGCGGGCGGAGCGGCACCTGCTTCTGTCTGCCCGTCATCACGGTTGTCAGCTCGCTCGCCGTTTCGCTCGACGCTGCGATCGCCGTTCTGATCACCGTTCCGGTCATTGGGGGCCGCGCCCTGCTGATCATCTGCCAGCTGGCCCTCTACTTCCGCCGTGTCCTGCGCCGTATCTTGCGTCGCGCCCGCGGATTCATCGCCCGGCCCCGCATAGTAATACCCGCCCACGCCGAGAATATAAACCACTCGAGGCGTCGAGACAGGAGTCGTGACTGGCGGCGGATTGCGGCGGCGGTTTGGTGGCGGGCCGATCGGCCTGAACACGTGGCTGCCGGCATTCTGCGTTTGTAGCGTCGAGGACATTCCCGCATGGCGAGAAGGGACGTCGGCGCTACGAACGTTCGCGTGCGCGCGAACAGTGGCGTCGCTGACCGGGATGACGCTGGAAACATTCGAAGACGTGCGCACGACGCTAGCAGCATGCGGCACGCCACCACTTGAAACCGCGCCACCACGCATCCCGGAAGCAGCGAACCCGCCGCCCGCTCCGCGCTGCGCCGCGACTACCGCCGGCATCCCCAGCAGCAACACCACCCCTACTAACCCGAACATCAACCGCGGTTTCATAATCTCTCCGCCGCGCCCTGCTCATAAGACGCTGCAAACCGCGCGTCGGTTGCTGGTACTTTACCACCATCTGCCTCGATGGCCCAGACGGCGAACTTTTGTAGCCTTGACGGTGTCTAATGGGCATGGCTCGCCGTGAGTGGCTGGAGCAACGTTTCCGCCCGTCGGTGGCCGCGCGGCGAAGGACGGCGAAAAGACGATCCGAATATTTCTGCAGGATCGACGTCTCTGCATTCGCCGCAGTGCTATGTGGACTGCTGTTCGCATTTTTAGCGACCACTCCGCTTCCGCACTCGGGCGTGAGCGTGGACTTGGCCAAGAGCCGGCACTTCAGGCGCCTGCCGGGCGCGCTCCGCGAAGATGCATTGCGAGTAACAGTAACGCGTGACGGACGTTTCTATTTGGGCGATCAAGGAATCGCCCCTGAGGAGCTACCAGGTCACGTACGAGATGGAATCGGTGGTGGTGGGGAAAACAGGGTTTATATCGTTGCTGATGCTCGTGTCAGATACGGCGATGTGAAAATGGTTCTCGATCAAATACGCGTGGCGGGAGTGGAAAACGTCAGCTTCCTCACGCTTCCCGTTCCGCGGCGGCGACCTGGTTCTGAGCCCTTTCCACCGGAGCTCAGCCAGCCCAAGGGCCCGTTGCATTGGTCGAACCCAGGGCTGTTACTGCTGCCTCGAAAATTGACCTTGGCTTTTCCCTGCACCCCGGATGTGCTATAAACGTGCGTCCGAAGGACTACTAGAAATGGGACAGCCGGAAGCCGTAGTTCCGAAGGCGCAAGCAGCGGAGCCGGAAATCAGCCATCGCGGGGTGCAACCCGAACCTTCACAGTATTGCCCGCGATGTTCGGCCCGGCTGGAGCAGCGCAGTTGCAAAATGATCTGCGCGTCTTGTGGATATTACATGTCCTGCTCGGATTTTTACTGAAGAGAAAGATCGCCGCCCCCGGGCAGTGACTTCTCGGCACTATCGATTCCAAATAAGATTTCGAATTTTCCAGGAGGCGCGAACGTGGCACTGAGAATGGTTGATAACGAAGTGAATGGCGTGACGGTGCTGGAGATCGAAGGGCGCATCGTGCTGGGCGAAGAGAGCAATGCGTTTCGCGAAAAAGTGAAGAGTCTGCTCGCCGCCGGCAAGAAGCAGATCGTGCTGAATCTCGCGCAGGTCGGTTACATTGACAGCGCCGGCCTCGGCACCCTGGTAGCCACTTTCCACAGCGCCCGCTCGCAAGGCGCCGTACTGAAGCTGGCGAACCTCGGCTCGAAATTCAAGGAAGTGCTGCAGGTTACCAAGCTGATGACCGTGTTTGACACCTATGACAACGAAGCGGCGGCAGTTGCCAGCTTTGCCAAGTAGCTTTGCGCTACGCTTACTGAAATGGGGTTGTAGGGGCGGGTCTGAGACCCGCCCCTACGATCAACGCTTACGCCAATCATTGCCCGCTGCGTGCGTCCGCTTGCCCCGTCACGCGTCCTTCCACCTGATAGATCGCGATCCCGCTCAATAATTTTGGATAGAAGTCCGTGGATTTTTGCGGCAGCACGTTGCCGCCTAGGGCGATGTCCGCCACCTGTTGGACGCGCACTGGATTCAACAGGCAGGCCAGTTGTGCTTCGCCGCGATCCACAGCCGCAAGCGCCGCGTCCATCTCACGCTCATAGACTACATTTTTTTCCGCGGCCACTGCCTCCGCGCCGATGCCCAGCCCTTTTTCGAGTATCAGACGGTGCAGCAGCACCACGTCCAATCCGCGCTGCGCTTCCGACACATCTGGCAACATCACCTCCAGATCGGCATCGCGCCGCAGCAAAAAAATATAGAACGCGCCGCCGCCCGGGTAGATGCCGATCGCGCGCCGCCCGTGATTTGTTCCCTCGAGGTCCTTGCGAAATTCCGCGTAGGCGCTCGCGCGCTCTTCCGGATTCTGAAACGGGTAGGAATACCAGTCGAAAGCCTGCGCCACGCTCGTGCGGAACTTGTCGAAATCGAAATTCGTGACGTTGCGGATCAGGCGATGCGTCGGCAGGATCGTCAAGCCCTTGGAATGCGTGTTGATGAACGTCATCATCGCGAATTCTGGCGCGGCATAGGGATCGTTCACGCCGGCGGCGGCACGGGATTCGTTGCGAAAGTTCAGCGCGGTCTCGTAACGATGATGTCCGTCCGCGATGATCAGCTTTTTGTCCGCCATCGCGCTCTGGATTCTGCGGATCGTCGCCACATCTGACATAGGCCACAGGCGGTGCGTCACGCCAAATTCATCGTGCAATTCCTGCGGCGCGGATCCGTGCGTCGCTTCTTCCAGCAGCGTGTCAATGCGCCGCGCTGGATCGTCGTACAGCATGAAAAGCTGCCCGGTTTGCGCATGCGTGTGCCGCAGCAGCTCGATGCGATCGGTTTTCGGCGCGGAAAGCGTGCGCTCGTGCCGGAACACTACCTGCGCGTCATAATCTTCCACCCGCCCCAGCGCGATAAAACCGATGCGCGTCTTGCGCGTGTGCGTTCCCGGCACCTGATATTCTTGTGAGTAAATGTAAATGCCCGGAGCTGCGTCCTGCACCAGAATATTCTCGGCAATCCACTCGCGCACTTTCTGCCCCGCGCGCGTGTACACATTATTTTTCGGCGAATCGTTCGCGGCGGCGCGCCCCTTCTCGATCGCAATCAAATTGTAAGGGCTTGCGGCGTAATACCGCTCCTGCATCGCCGGCGTGATCTTGTCGTAAGGCTGCGTGAGGACTTTTTCCAGCGGCACGCGGTCGGTATCGTAGCGAAAGGCGCGAAAGGGTTGAATTTCAGCCATGTGGCCTCGGGTGGCAGTCGTCGCAACTTGAGAAACACCGATTGTACCAGTCGCGCCACCACAATCCAAAAGCTCGCGCCAGCAAGCGTACGGGGTCAGTTTCCGGCGTCGCGGCTTGTCGGGATTAAGTTTCGTTCAGTGAGCGGGCCTCATGCAAAATCCGCACAGCTTCGCCCTCGGAGTTCTCAGCGGCTTTCCGCAGTTGGCACACGGCGGGCCATACAAAGACAAAACGTGATGATACATGGCATTCGGGTTCGATTCGTGAATACCAGTGAGGCGTGCATACTCGATCAGCGCAGGACCAAACATCCGCTTGATGCTGTTGCCCTCAGTTCCCGTGTTGAACAGCGAGGATACTTGTTTGAACTCATCGTCGTCGAGCATCGGCACTTCCGTCTTGCATCGCCAGCACCAAAGCATTCTCGTGCGCAGTTTCACCGTTGATTCCATCCGGAATTATAAGCCCAGTCGTTCCCGGAGCGGCAGTGTCGCCGGTCAGGGGTCCTGGCCGTTGCGCCGAACGGTTGAGCCCGCAGCCATTTTCGGAAACTGACTCAGTCCCGACCGTGCCCTCGCTTGACGCCGCCTCCAGCCGTGGGCTATAACTTCGTTTCCTCAGCTTCCTGGACGCGTATGCTTAGCCACTGCAATCGCGGTTTCACTTGACGGTAGTTTCCTCGACGCCGGTCGGTCGTTGCGCTAATCCCTTTTTACAAATACTTTTGCATTCATCGCGGGTGGAGCTCTTTTCACTGGGAGGGAATCGTGAATTCTCAGCGTAGAGGAATCAGATATCTAATCTTGAGTTGCGTGGTGGCAGGCGTGATCCTCGGGATTTCCGCTTTCACTTATGGTGGCGATGCTGCGAAGCCCGTTCCGCCGCGCCAGGCATCGTTTCAGGTCAAAAACGAATTCGTCGTGAAAGTCCCGAAGGGCGCTAAATCGGTGCGCATGTGGTTCGCGGTTCCGCAGGAGGACGCCGTATCCGCCGTTCACGATTTTAATGTTTACGCTGATTTCCCGGTTCGCTATTTCAAGGACGATTGGGGAAACCGCGTGGGCTACGCCGAACTCAGCGCGCCCGCCGAAGGTCCCATCACGATTCGGGAAGAGTTCGGCCTGACGCGCACGGAAATTCGCAACATCATCGATCCCGCGAAGACGCGCCCGCTGACGGACCAGGAGCGGGCCGCACTCTTCGCCTTCCTGCAGCCTTCCAGCCACGTCGTCATCAACGAGCAAATCAAGTCGCTCTCTGCATCCATCGTGAGCGGTGAAACAAACCCAATCCTGGCGGCGCGCAAAATCTATGACTGGACGCTGGAAAATGTGGACTACTGGGTGAAGGATCCCGATCACCTGAAGGCTTCTCCGGTGGGCAGCACCGAGTATTGCCTCACAAATAAAACCGGCAACTGCACGGACTTTCATTCGCTGTTCGCGTCGCTGGCGATGGCTGCGGGCATTCCCACCCGCATGATCTATGGCTCGCTCCTGAAACCCGCTTTGAATGGCATCCAAGTGGACGGCAGTTATCACTGCTGGATTTATTTCTACGCGCCAAATTATGGCTGGCTGCCCCTGGACGTTTCGCTGGCAAATATTTACGGCAAGCAGTTTCAGGTGACCGAGAAGAATCAAAAGCTCGTCGAACTCACCACTGCGACCGGTTACAAGGGATTCGATCCCGCCAAAATAGATTATTATTTCGGCAATCTCGACGAGCGGCGCGTAACTTGGTCCACCGGAAGAGATCTGATCATGCAGCCTCCGCAGGATGATGGGCCCGTGAACGCCTTGGTGAAAATTTACGTGGAAGTGGACGGCAAGCAATCCACCGACTGGACGCGCCAGTTCACGTATTCCGAAGTAGCGAAGTAACGAGTCGTCGATGTTTTTGGATGAAACATGTAATCGATCCGCGCACAGCCGCTACGGCCGTGCAGCAAAAATCTATTTCATAATAGGAGAACAAAAATGGAACTTTGGCGCCCTGATCCTACGTTCTATCCCTCGCCGAAGATGGCGATGCAAGCTCCGCCGGAAACGGTGGCGTTCGTAGCCATGCTCAATGCCGAAAATAATGGACGCCCCGACGCGCTGGGCGTTGTGGACGTGAACCCTGCATCCAGTTCTTACGGGACAATGGTTGGTCGCGTGGACATGCCCAACGCCGGCGACGAATTGCATCACTTCGGTTGGAATGCCTGCAGCGCGTGCCTCTGCCCCTACATGCCGCATCCGCATACCGAGCGCCGCTACCTGATCGTCCCGGGCATCAAGTCCTCGCGCATTCATATCATTGATACGAAGCCCGACCCGCGCCGCCCCAAAATCGTCAAAGTGATTGAGCCCCATGTTCTCGCCGAACGCGCCGGCTACAGCAGCCCGCACACCGTGCATTGCGGTCCGGAGGGAATTTTCTGCAGCGCACTCGGTTCCGCTTCGGGCGAGGGGCCCGGCGGAATTTTCGTCATGGATCCGGACAGCTTTGAGATTTTGGGCAAATGGGAAATCGATCGCGGCCCGCAATACCTGGCGTATGACTTCTGGTGGCACCTGGGCTACGACACGATGATCACCAGCGAGTGGGGAACTCCTCGCATGGTGGAAAACGGCATAAATCCGGACATTCTCTTGAAAGGCGGTTATGGCCACGCGTTGCATGTGTGGGATTTGCGCAAGCGGCGTCACCTGCAAACTTTGGATTTGGGCGCCGAACAACAGATGGCGCTCGAGCTTCGTCCCGCGCACGATCCCAGCCGCGCCTACGGTTTTCTTGGCGTAGTGGTATCGCTCAAAGATTTGTCCGCTTCGATATGGGTTTGGCATCGCGACAACGGGAAATGGGCCATCACCAAAGTGCTCGAAATTCCCGCCGAACCCGCCGATCCCGATTTGCTGCCGCCGCTACTCAAGGGATTCAAAGCGGTACCCCCGCTCATCACGGACATCAATCTCTCGCTCGATGACCGCTTCCTCTACGTTTCTTGCTGGGGAACCGGCGAATTTCTGCAATATGACGTTTCCGACCCTTTTCATCCCAAGAAAACCGGCTCCGCGCATGTGGGCGGCATCGTGCGCCGCGCCGCACATCCGAAAAATCCCGGCAATCTTTTGAATGGCGGCCCACAAATGGTCGAGTTGAGCCGCGATGGGCGCCGCGTCTATTTCACGAACTCTCTGTATGCGCCGTGGGACGTGCAGTTCTATCCCGACGGAATCCGCAGCTGGATGGTAAAGCTCGATGCGCAGCCCACAGGTGGAATGTCGATCGATCCGAAATTCTTTCTTGAATTCGGCGATCTTCGCGGCCATCAAGTCCATCTGGAGGGTGGCGACGCCTCATCAGACTCATACTGCTACTCATGAGTTATTTTCCGGCCTGGCCCTGGGCCGCGTTGTTTTTGCTCGGCGCCTATCATGGTGCCAATCCGGGCATGGGCTGGCTCTTTGCGGTTGCTCTAGGCATGCAGCAGAAACGCGCCGCCGCGGTATGGCAAGCTCTCGTGCCGATTGCCGTCGGACACTTCGCGGCGATCGGACTGGTAGTCGCCGCCGCTGCGATTGCCGGAGCGGTTGTGCCCTTGTGGTACGTGAAAATTGCCGCCGCTTGCGTTCTGCTTGCGTTCGGAATTTACCGGCTCCTGCGCAAGAGCCATCCGCGTTGGGGCGGAATGCAAATCGGTTTTCGCGATTTGTGTATATGGTCGTTCCTGATGGCCTCCGCGCACGGCGCCGGCTTCATGTTGCTGCCCCTCTTGCTGAAAATGTCCGCGCTCCACGCTGCGCCGGGGCTTGGCGATGCCGCTCACCATCTCCATATGCTCGGTTTCGCAACACCCTGGACCGCGCCCATCGCGTTGCTCGTCCATACGTTCGGATATCTTCTCGTCACCGGGCTGATCGCCTTCGTGGTCTATGAGAAGGTCGGCCTCGAAGTCCTGCGAAAAAGCTGGGTGAATTTGGATCTGATCTGGGCTGTCGCGCTCATTGTCACCGCACTCTTCACGCTGCTGATTCCAGCGTAGAGTTTCAGCTCATCTGGTTTAGCACCGAGCCGATTTCGCACGCAGCTAAATTTCCAGTTCGGCGACGCGCTGTAGGAGGCGAATCAGGGTGGAAGTTTCGCGCGGCGTCAGTTCTTTGCGAAGCTTAGCTTCCGCCGCGCGTCGCTCTTTGATGAGGCCCTCGCGGTACTTGTTGCCTTTCGCCGTCAGTTGCACCAACAACGCTCTGCCTGTGTCTGCCTTCCGTTCCGACAGCAGTCCCTCGTGAATCATCGTCTTGATGGCACGATGCACCACGGTTCGGTCGAATCCCAGCATCGTGGCGATTTGATTTTGGTTCAGCGCAGCACCGCCGCGCAGCGTGGACATGATGAATCCGCGCGTTTGCGAGCACTTCGTTTTCTGTTCCAGTCTCTTGCCGATCGCAAAATAGGCCGAAGCAAGATTCAGCAGCACAGAATCCTTCACGATTTCCTGCGGTATCAATTTTTTGTCAATAATGATCATACGATGCGCACCGTCTCTTCCAGCGGCCTGCGCCATTGTGGCTGGTCCACATGCCGCGCCGATTTTTTTCCGATGGCGATGACCATCACAATCTCATGATCCTTGCCGGAAAGCCCCAGCAGTTTCCCCAGGCGACGCCCGTCAAATCCTTCCATCGGACACGTGTTCAATCCCAGCGCTTCCGCCGCGATCATCAGATTCTGGCACGCCAGTGACGCGCTCTTCGTCGCCCATTTGAACATGCCCTGCCGCGCCACCGGAAGCGTGCCCATCGTCTTCCAGAAATGCACGATGCGGAGAATCGTCCATTTCAAGAAGCCGAAGACCCCGAACCAGCCCTGAATAAAAAACCATTTGCCGAATTTGGCCCTGCGTTCGTTCTCCGCGATTTTTTTTGCGCTGAATCCGGCGCTGCGCATCCATGCCAGCTCGCTTTCGGTGGTGGATTTCCACGAGCCGATGTCTGCCACCGCGACGACCAGCGCCGAAGCAGTCGCGGCCGGACTCTGCCCGAAGCAAAGCCGCGCGGCCTCGGCCCGCATATCCTGCGTCTCCACCCAGTAGAACCGGTAAGGCTGTATGTTAAAGCTCGAAGGAGCCAGGCGCGCCGCATGCAGAATTTGTTCGCGCGTGTCTGGCGAAATGTCCACAGGATCGAACACCTTGATGGCCCTTCGTTGCCCAATCGCTTCCAGTATGTGGTTCATATGCCGCCTCCATGTTGCAAGTACAACATATTTATGTTGTCAGCGCAACATAAAAGAAATGGAGGTGCGCCGCCGTGACATTCTGCGACTCGCCGCATAAAATGAAAGTGTCGAACGAAAAATCCACGCGAGGTTGCGGTATCCAATGGCGGGACGTGACGGCCGGTTTTCCGGCGTGCATACTCTAATCTTCGACTTGGACGGCACGCTGATTGATTCGCAGCTGGACTTGGTGCTTTCGGTGAACGCCATGCTCGAGCACATGGGCCGCGAGCCGCACGTCCACGAGAAAATTTGCAGTTTCATCGGCAATGGCGCGTCCATGCTGGTGCAGCGGGCGCTGGGTGAAGACGCGACGGAAGCAGAAGTGGAAAAAGGCCTCGCCTACTTTCTGGAATATTATCGCGCGCACATGCTGGACAACACCGACGTCTATCCCGGCGTGCGCGAAGCTCTCGCGCAGCTGCAGAAATATCCGATGGCGGTGCTCACCAACAAGCCCGTGCGTTTCAGCCGCGCAATTATCGAGGGCCTGAATCTTGCGCGCTACTTCCGCTACGTGTACGGCGGCAACAGCTTCGAAACCAAGAAACCCGACCCGCAAGGCGCGCAAATTCTGCTGCGCGAACTGCGAGCTACGCCGCACGAATCCATGATGGTGGGAGATTCCGACGTGGACATCAAAACCGCGCGCAACGCCGGAATGCATGCCTGCGGCGTAACCTACGGCTTCGGCACAGAAGGTTTGCGCGCGCACCCGCCCGACATAATGCTCGACAGCCTCAGCGACCTGCCCGCGCAACTGAAATAATTTCTAGATTTCGCCGACCAAAATCTCGTTACGCCTTCGCGTAGTTTTTCTTGTACCAATCCCAAGTCCGCTTCAGCCCCACCTCGAATAGCACGCGCGGCTCGTAACCCAGAATTTTCCGCGCTAGCGAAACGTCCGCCTGCGAATCGCGTATGTCGCCGTTGCGCGCCTCGGCGTATTTCGCCTGGATCGTTTGGCCTGTAATGCGCTCGAGCATTTTCAGTACTTCATTCAGTGTGATACGCGCGCCAGTTCCTCCGTTGAATACCAGCCCCGAAGCGCCCGGCGCCTCGCAAGCACGCAACGTCTCGTCCACAATGTTCTCGACATAAGTGAAATCGCGCGATTGCTCGCCGTCACCATAGATCACCGGCGCCTGCTCCTCGATCACCGCCAGCATGAATCGCGAGAGCACTCCGGAATATTGCGAACTGGGATCCTGGCGCGGACCAAACACATTGAAGTAGCGCAGACAAGCATTCTCCAGGCCGTAAGTGCGCCCAAAAACCTGCGCGTACATTTCACCTACATATTTCGAGACGCCGTAGGGAGAAATTGGCTGTGCTGGCATCGTCTCGACTTTCGGCAACGTCGGGGTCTCGCCATACGCCGCCGACGAGGCAGCGAAAACAAATCGCCGCACCTGCGCATCGCGCGCCGCCACCAGCACGTTCAACGTGCCGTCAATATTCACGTGATTGGTCTCCACAGGATTCAGCACCGAGCGCGGCACCGAAGTTCGCGCGGCAAGATGAATCACGTAGTGCGCGCCTTTGCACGCGGACTGCAGCGCGGCCAAATCCGTGATGCTCCCAATATGCAAATCGATTTTGTCGCGCACCGCCGCCAGGTTCGCTTCCTTGCCCGCCGAAAGATCGTCGAGCACCACCACTTCCTGGCCGCGCTTCACCAGCTCGTCTACAATGTTCGAGCCGATAAATCCCGCGCCGCCAGTCACCAGATAACGCATTCGGAAAAACCTCCTGCACAGTGCGCCGCATTAAGCGCCACTCATTTATTTTCTGAGATACGCTTGACTATATCCCCGCCGCTTGCGAACGAGCAACCTCTGGCACGAGAATAGATGGCTGACGGGCAATGCGCGCCACGCGACAATCTCGTCCTAGAACAAAAGCCGATTGTCAGCCCGGCGCCTCTATGAAATTGGATCATCGCGCTATTGTCGCAAGCCGCCTCTTTGCTGCCGCGTGCATCTTCATTTGCGGAGGCCTTCTGTCGACCGCTCGTTCTGTGCAGCCTCGCGTGGACACAAATCAAACTTCCTCAAGCGGTCCCGCGAAGGCATTCACAGTCACCAAGCTCACCGCCGCCGAAATTCCCGTGCCATTCCACACCGGCGAAATTTTAAATTACCGTGTTGAGTGGGCGATTTTTCCAAACGCCGCCACGCTGCGAATGAATGTCGTCGAGCGCCGTAATCTTCTCGGCTGGCAAACCTGGCATTTCCGCGCATCGGCGCACTCCGTGGTTCCCGCGCGCACGTTCTTCGAAGTGGACGACCAATTCGATTCCTACACGGATGCCACAACGCTGGAAAGCCGTCAGTACGAAATGTATCTGAACGAATTGGGATCGAAGGAAAACGAAGTGCTGCACCTGGTCGCTATCGGGCAGGCGAATCGCGCCAACGTTGCGCCCGTGATTGTGCAACCCGGCACGCGCGATCCCCTCGGCGCTTTCTACGCACTGCGTGCAGTCGACTGGCAGCAGACGCCGGAATTTCACGTTCCGGTTTACGATGGCAGCGATTTATACGACGTGCGAGCGCGCCAGGAATCCGCGTCCGACCCGGTGGCGGTGGACGCCGGGAATTTTGGAGCTACAAAAATTTCTCTGCGCCTGTTCGAGCATGGGAGAGAACTGCCACACACAAGTTTCCTGGCTTGGATTGCGCACGATGCCGCGCGCACACCCGTGCTGGTGCTCGCGGAAATGCCCGTGGGAAGTGTTCGCGTGGAATTGGAAAAAACGCCCCGGTAATTTTAATCGAAAAGCAACGCGGCAGCGCGGATTAATCTTCGGGTACGACCCAATCGTCCGGCGGAAAATCAATCTGCCAGAACGTGCGCGAAGGTCTCACGAACTCGATGCCCATCTGTGCTTTTCCGGCCTGCGCGGCGCCCACATACACGATGCGGCATTTCTGTGTGTGCTGCGTGGCCTTATTTGCCAGCGTAACTTCCTGCGCGGCGGCCACGCGCGCGGCAAGCGAAATCAGCGCTCCATGCGCATTTACCACCAGCGTGCGCGTCTCTTCGGAGAATTCCTGGTCGGACGTGTTCTTGCCCGTCACGGTGATTGGCACGCTCAGCAGCACCCTCATGCTGCGGCGGCGCCCCGGGTCCAATAGCAGCGGCTCTTTATCCTTTTGCGGTTGTGTGCGTGCTGGCATACCCACACGATAGAATTTCCTTTCGTACTGGGCAATGGAACTATCTTCCCATGTTCGAAAACACAACTTCCCCCTGTTCGTGAGTACAGGCGAAAATCCGGCGCAGTGATTGTCGTGACGTGTGCGGAGAAATTATCCGGGGGCAGCGGCGCGAACTAGCAGTGCACCACTTTTTCGCGATTCTGTTTTACGTGCCGCGTTGCGTTGCGCGTATCCACCACCAGCTTGGAGTTGCGCACGATGGCTTCATAGTCGTAGCTGGTGTGGTCGGTGGCAATCAGGACGCAGTCGTAACTCGCCAAGCGCTCGGGAGAAAGCTCCACGGATTTCATGTTGGAATAATCGTAGTGGCGCATCTTGAAAAGCGAGGGAAAATAAGGATCGTTGTAATCCAGCACCGCTCCGCGCGCGCTCAGCAGCTCGAGCAGCTTCAGCGAAGGCGATTCGCGCAGGTCGTCCACATCCTTCTTGTAAGCCACACCCAGCAGCAGAATTTTCGAGCCTTTCACGCTTTTCTCGTGGCTGTTCAGGGCGCTCACCAGCGCGTCCACCACGTTGTAGGGCATGGCAGTATTAATTTCGCCGGCCAGTTCGATGAAGCGGGTCGCAAAATCGTATTCGCGCGCTTTCCAGGAGAGATAATACGGATCCACAGGGATGCAGTGACCGCCCAAGCCCGGGCCGGGATAAAACGGCATGAACCCGAAAGGTTTGGTCGCCGCGCTGTCAATCACTTCCCATATGTCCAGGTCCATGCGCAGCGAAAGCTGCTTGAGTTCGTTCACCAGCGCGATATTCACGCAACGAAAAATATTTTCCAGCAGCTTGACCATTTCCGCCGCGCGCGTTGAACTTACCGGCACCACTTTCGAAACGATCTGAGCGTAAAGAGCCACCGCCGCGCGTCCGCTCGCGGGATTGATTCCGCCCACGACCTTCGGAATCTGCGCCAGGCCAAATTGCTTGTTACCCGGATCTTCTCGCTCCGGCGAAAAGGCCAAGTAGAAATCAGTCGCCACGTTTTCGCTGCCCGCGCCTCGTGCCAGCGGACACTTCAGTCCGCCTTTCTCCAGGATCGGCAGCACCAATTCCTCGGTGGTTCCGGGGTAGGTGGTGCTTTCCAACACAATCAGCTGATTGCGCTGCAGATTCGGCGCGATAGACTGCGCGGTTTTCTCCACATAGCTCAGATCTGGCTCGCGCCGTTCGTCCAACGGCGTGGGAACGCAGATCAGCACCGCGTCCATTTCGCGGAGCCGAGTGAAGTCCGTGGTGGCGTCGAACCGCTTGCCCTGTACGTGCTGTTTGATTTTGTCCGCGGAAATATGCTGGATGTACGATTGCCCGGCGTTCAGCTTGCTGATTTTTTCCTGGTCGGTGTCAAAGCCGGTGACGCGCTGGCCTACGTCCGCAAAACGCAACGCCAGCGGCAGGCCCACGTAGCCGCATCCGATAATTCCGATCTTGATTTCTTTTCCCACAAAAAACTCCGGTTTGCGTTCCGCGGCCATCTCTCTCCCTCAGTGCTGCGAATTAAGGCAGCCGCGCCCAGACCGGGCCGAAGCCGCATTTTGAAACGAAAAATTACTATAACAAGAATTCGAATCTGCTCCTAGGCGGCGTCGGCTGCCCGTGTGTAAGCATTACCGTGTCGAATGCGAAGCTGGGCATCACTTCGACATGCCAGATGTAGCGGAGATCCGGCTGCAATCATGTGAAAATTGCGAAGAAACTGCCCGACAACTGGCGAGAAATCTCGCGTTCTTGGTGCGGCAGGCCCGGCGCACTATTACTGGCGCGCTGAGTTGCGGATTTGTTTGGCGCAGCTGCAAGAGCGCGCGCGAGCGGGTGCGCGCGACGGCGCGGGTGATTTTCCGGCTCACAAAGATTTCCCCGCGGCGCGGTGATTCGTGATTGAACAGAATTCCGTTCACTGC
The DNA here is from genome assembly GCA_963790855.1 of uncultured Acidobacteriota bacterium. GTDB lineage: Bacteria > Acidobacteriota > Terriglobia > Acidiferrales > UBA7541 > Palsa-295. Next base: position 25,261 of record CAWBPZ010000006.1, on the reverse strand, counting down.
ATACAAGCCGTACCCTTCGCGCGCGTTCGCTGTCATCCAGTAGCTGTAGAGCTTCGCGCAGCCGTAAGGGCTGCGCGGACGGAACGGCGTGGTTTCGGTTTGCGGGCATTCGTAGGCTTGGCCAAACATTTCGCTGCTGGCCGCGTTGTAGAAACGCGCGGGAATTCCGGTTTCGCGGATTGCGTCGAGCAGGCGCGTCGTTCCCAGCGCGGTGATGTCTCCCGTGTATTCCGGAATGTCGAAGCTCACGCGCACGTGGCTTTGCGCGCCCAGGTGATAGATTTCGTCCGGCGCGATGCGATCGAGCAGCTTGGATAAACTGGTCGCATCAGACAGATCGCCAAAATGGAGGAAGAAGCTGATGTCGCGGTCGTGCCAATCTGAGATTAAATCGTCCACTCGTTCCGTATTGAAACTGCTCGAGCGTCGCTTGATTCCGTGCACTTCGTAGTTCTTCGAGAGCAGCAGCTCGGCGAGGTAGGAGCCGTCCTGGCCGGTGATGCCTGTGATGAAAGCTCGTTTGCGACGTGCCGGAAATGCGACGGTCATTTGGTTTGCTCTCTGGAACGGGCCGTTCTAGCGGAGATTTGCGCCACACATACCGTTTCGACCATGTGCGCCTGTTGCTTCGTTCATTTTCGGCGGCGCGATCACGAGTGTGCGGCGAATTGCGTAAGTATCGTCACGTTTCCGCAAATGAAACGGTTCTGGTCGGTTCCAGAGCCCTAGAGAGCAAGACTCCTGCCAATCGAGTTGTGGCTTGCTTTCCTTTCAGCGCGGCGCGTTCGTGGCGCTTGGCCGCTCGTCCGTTGTCATCTCTCACTCGCTGCGTTATCCTCGCCTGAAATGATTGATATTCATTGCCACTTGCTTCCTGGTCTCGACGACGGTCCTGAATCCATCGAAATGTCGCTGGAAATGGCGGAAACGGCTATTTCAGACGGCATTACGCATGTGATTGCGACGCCGCATGCGCATCCGCAGCACGCATTTGTTCCCGAATTGATTAATCTTCGGCGCGAGGAATTGCAGGCGCGCGTGCAGGGGCGACTGATTCTCGCGACTGGATGCGATTTTCACTTGAGCTTCGAAAACCTGCAGGAGATTCAGCGCCTTCCCAGCCGCTTCACGCTGAACCAAAAGAACTACTTGCTGGTAGAGTTTGCCGACTATTCGATTCCGCCTTCGATGGATCAGGCGCTGCATCATCTGCAACTTGCGGGGTTGCGGCCGATCATCACTCACCCGGAGCGCAATCCTTTAATCCGCGCGAAACCCGAGCGGCTGTACCGTTGGCTGCGGCAAGGTTGTTACGCGCAGGTGACGGGGCAATCGTTACTGGGAAAATTCGGGAAGGCGGCGCAGGAAGTGGCGGAGGAATGGATCGGAATGAACGTGGTGCATTTTCTGGCGAGCGACGCGCACAACGTCACTTCGCGTCCTCTGCGCTTGAAGGAAGTTTTCGATCATGTGGCGAAAAAGCGCGGTGAGGATGTGGCCAAGGCGTTGCTGGTGGATAATCCGATGGCGGCGTTCGAAGGGAAGTCGCTGCCGTGGGTTCCGGAGATGGATGATGATATTGGGTTGAGTCCGGGAGCGACGCCACGCAAGCGCAAACGATTTTGGTTTTTCTGAGTGAGAATGTCAGCGAAACAATTCTAAAATTTCTTCGTAGCGTTTGAAGGGTGCGATGAGGTATGCGCCGGCGATGCTTTCGTTGCGGGCGGTGCGCGCCCAATCGAGCATCTGGCGGGCCAGCACGAAGCCGCGGTCGCGGGCTGCGTCGCCGGCTTTTTCCATTTCGCGCAGCGTGGCTTCGGGGATGACGATTCCGGGAACTTCGTTGTTCAGGCGCAAGGCCTGTTTGTAACTGGTGAGCGGCCACAGTCCGACGATGATGGGCACGGGAGATTTTCCACCCAGGCGTTTCACGAACGCGTGCCAGTGCTGCGGATCGAAAATCGGCTGAGTCATCGCGAAATGCGCGCCGGCTTCAATTTTCGCTTCGAAGCGGCGCAACTCTTCATCAATATCTTCGGCGACGGGATTCACGGCGACGCCAATCGTGAAATTGGTGGCGCCGCCCAGGCTTTTGCCGGCCCAGTCCGTGCCTTGATTCAAGCGCGACAGAACTTTCACCAAGCCGATGGAATCGACCTCATAGACTCCACTGGTTTCCGGATGATCGCCAAGAGAAGGCGGATCGCCGGTAATGGCCAGCACATTGCGCACGCCGCCGACGGCCCATGCGCCGAGCAGCATCGCTTGCAGGCCGATAATATTGGCGTCGCGGGTGGTGATGTGCGGCACGGTTTCATAGCCGTGCGCCTCGAGGGCGCCGGCCAGAACCAGGGCGTCCATGCCAACCCGCGCCAGAGTGCCGCTATTAATGTCAATTGAGTCCACGTGAGGGGAAGCCATGACGCGGCCGACTTGCTCCAGAATGCGGTCAATGGCGACGCCTTTAGGCGGGTCAATTTCCACGGAAGTGACGAATTGCCCGGCCTGGATTTTTTTCCAGAGTTTACTTTCCGGCTCGCGGGCGGCGATGCGGCGGAAGCGGTCGGCCGGCTCGAAAACCTCGACGGCACCGCGCGCGCCGCTTTCGCCGCCGAGGCTGGAACCACGCGGTTTCGCCGAGCGGAGTTTCTTCACCGCCTCCGCAATGGCGTGAATATGTTCGGGGGTGGTGCCGCAGCAGCCGCCGATGATGCGCGTACCGATTTCGGCCGCTTCTTGTGCGAACAGGGCAAAATATTCTGGCGAAGACTTCGGGTACACGATGCGATCGCCGATGCGTTTGGGAAATCCCGCGTTGGGCATGGCGGAAAGCGGCAACTTGGCGCTGGTGCCGAGTTCGCGCAGCACGGGTAGCAAGAGTTGCGGGCCGATGGTGCAGTTCGCGCCGATGGCCTGAATGTTTTTGTCTTTCAGCAGATCCCAGGCATCCTGCGGGCGCGTGCCCCCGAAAGTGGTGCCTTCATCGGAGTATGTCAGCTGCGCGACGACGGGCAAGCGCGAAAACGAGCGGATGGCGTCCAGGGCGGCGAGCAGTTCGGTGATGTCGCTGAAAGTTTCCAGCAGAAATAAATCCACTCCGCGCTCTTCGAGCGCCCCAGCCTGTTCCTTGAAGATGGTAACGAGGTCCTCACGCGGCAACTCGCGGACGTGCTGCAAAATTCCCAGCGGCCCGATGGAGCCGGCGATGAGGACTTCGTGCTTGGCGGCCTCGCGCGCTTCGCGGGCAATTTTGACGGCGCGATGATTCAGCTCGGCGACGCGCTCGGCCATGCCGAACTGGCCGAGCTTGTGGCGATTGGCGCTGAAGGTATTGGTTTCGATGACTTGCGCGCCGGCTTCGATATAGGATTGATGGACTTTGAAAACAGCGTCGCCGTGGGTGACGTTGAGCTCGTCCACGCAGCGTTGCGGGCCGACGGATTCGTAAAGCAGCGAGCCCATGGCGCCGTCCGCGACCAGGATCGCCTGCTTCAGCCGTTCGTTGAAATCTTCGATGCGCATGGTTTGAGCTTTTTGTCTGCCGCAAAGCGTCGGCGAAACAAGCGCCGGCGAATCGAGCGCCACTTCTGCATGTTTTGGCGGCGCGCAAAAAGTTCGTCATTATACCATCGGCGGCGCGGGAGACTGCAAAGCGCGGCCCGGCGATAGAGAGATCCTTCGCTCCGCTCAGATGACGGAGGGAATTTTTAGGGCGGGGGAGGTTAGCGTTTTTGGCCGACTAGGCCGGCGATCGTGTCCATCAGGTCGAACTTGGTTAGGACTTCGAGTTTGGCGTCGGGCATATCAACGAAGACGGCGGGGCTGTCATGGCTGAGGATGTGGGTGACGCGCTCGATGGGGGAGTTGGCGGGGACTTGGGGGAGGGGGGCGCCCATGACTTCGCGGATGACGAGCTTGCGCAGATCTTTTCCTTGCAGCGCGAGATTCAGGATTTGATCTTCGAAGACCGTGCCGATGGATTTTCCTTCCTCGAAAATTGGGAGCTGTGAGATGTCCTGCTGCTGCATGGTTTGCAGGGCATGGAAGACGGTCTGGTAGGGTCCGGCGACGATCATGTCGCGAGTTTTTCCGGCCTGGCGCTTCACGCGGATGACGTCGGAGGCGCAGAGCGCGACTTCGGCGTCCACATAGCTGTGCTCGCGCATCCAGCCGTCGTTGAAAACTTTGGACATGTAACGCGACCCGGAATCGGGCATGAAGGCGACGATCATGTCGCCGTGTTTTGCGGTGCGCGCGATTTTTAGCGCGGCGGAAATGCAGCCGCCGCCGGAGCCGCCGGTGAATATGGCTTCTTGTTTGGCGAGGCGGCGGGCCCAGACGAAACATTCTTCGTCGCTCACTTGCAGGATGTCGTCGAGAATTTTCAGATTCATGGTGCCGGGGAAAAAATCCTCGCCGATGCCTTCAACAACGTAGGTGAGGGCCTTGCCAATTTTTCCGGTTTTGACTTTTTCGTAGTAGAGCGAGCCGATGGGGTCCACGCCGATAATTTTGATGTTGGGATTTTTTTCTTTCAGGTAGCGGCCGACGCCGGAAATGGTGCCGCCGGTGCCGACGCCGCAGACGAAGTGCGTGATTTTTCCTTCCGTGTCATTCCAGATTTCCGGGCCGGTGGTGCGGTAATGCGCCTCCGGATTCATGGGATTTTCGTATTGATTAGGGTAGAAGGAATTGGGAATTTCGCGCGCGAGTTTGGCTGCGACGGAATAGTAGCTGCGCGGGTCTTCGGGTTCGACGGCGGTGGGACAGACGATGACCTCGGCGCCGAACGCTTTCAGCAGGTCTATTTTTTCGCGCGATTGTTTGTCAGTGATGGTGAAGACGACTTTGTAGCCGCGCACGCAGGCGACGAGGGCGAGTCCCATGCCGGTGTTGCCCGAAGTGCCTTCGATGATGGTGCCGCCGGGTTTCAGCTTTCCGGTGCGTTCGGCTTCGTCAATCATGGAGATGCCGATGCGGTCTTTCACGGAGCCGCCGGGATTCATGTAATCGGCCTTGACCCATACTTCAGCGGGAGAATCTTTCGCCAGGCGATTGAGGCGAATGATCGGCGTGTTGCCGATGGCTTCCAGAATGCTTTGGCACTTCATGTGCGCGGGTCGGCTCCTGCTCGCAGTGGCGGACTAAACTAGCTTAGAGATTTTCGGAAAATGTGGCAAGCGGGAAGGGAGGCGCGTTTCCGCAATTGCGAGTGACGGGGGGCGTCGTGGCGCTCGTGCTATGCTTTTCCGGTGGAGTCGAGAACGCTTGCCGCGGAATATCTTTTTTACGATGGACATTGCGGGTTGTGCCATCGTGCGGTGAAGTTCGTTTTGAAGCACGATCGCGATGGGCAAGCGTTTCGGTTTGCGCCGTTGCAGGGGGAGACTTTTCTGGCGCGAGTGGCGGAGGAGCGGCGGGCAGGATTGCCCGACAGCGTGGTGGTTTTGACGCGGGAGGGGGATTTACTGGTGCGGTCTGCCGCGTTTTTACATATTTTTCGGAAATTGGGCGGGGCGTGGGGAGTGCTGGCGGCTTTATTGACCGTGGTGCCGCGGGGTTTGCGCGATTTTGTTTATGACTTCGTGGCGCGGATTCGTTATCGGGTGTTTGGGAGGCGCGAGGACGTGTGTCCGATCGTGCCGGCGGAATTGCGAGCGCGATTTGATCCGTAGAGGAGCTGCGGGCTCGCGGTGCGGACGAAGAAATTGATTGGGGCGAAATTTGACTGGGAGAGACGTGATGACGCGAACAAATTTTTCGAGCGGAACGCCTTGGGAGCCGGTGATTGGGTATTCGCGGGCGGTGCGTGTGGGTGCGAACGTGTGGGTTTCGGGGACGACGGCGACCGACGCGCAGGGAAAAATTGTGGGAGTGGGGGATGCTTACGCGCAGGCGGTGCAGACGCTGAAGAATATCGAGCGGGCGCTGCAGGAGGCGGGAGCGAGCTTGGGCGACGTGGTGCGGACGCGGATGTACATTACGCGCGCGGCTGATTCAGAGAAGGTGGGGCGGGCGCACGGGGAAGTGTTCGGGAAGATCCTGCCGGCGACTTCGATGATTCAGGTGAGCGCGTTTATTGCGCCGGAGATGCTGGTGGAAATTGAGGCGGAGGCGGTCGTGGGGAACCGGTAGCTGAGGTCGCAGGGCGCGCGCCAGGGCCTCGCACGACGGTTGTAACACAATATTCACAATGCACCGGGCCGTGATTCGCTAGAATCGCGAGCCATGGCCAGGGACACTTTGCAGATTGTGGTAACCGCGGGGAGCCATGAGGGTCAGAAAATTTTGACGCTTAAAGGCTCGTTGAACATTCAGACGATTTTTGATTTTCAGAAGGCGACGCGGGAGGAAGGCGCGCCAAAATTGATTCTGGATTTCAGCGGCGTGCCGTATATGGATTCGGCGGGTCTGGGGGCGCTCGTGGGCGCTTACGTGGCGGCGCAGCGCACACAGCGAAAATTGGCGGTGGCGGGCACGAATACGCAGGTGAAGGCGTTGATTGATATGACGCATGTGGGAACGCTGATCAAGTCTTACGCGACCGTGCAGGAAGCGGAACAGGCGCTGGGCTAGATTTGGGAAATTGAAATTGGAAAAGTGAAAATAGAAAATCGCTTCGCTGATGACGTGTTTAACATGGGTTGCTTACCTTCCTCGCCACATCCTCTTTGAAAATCTGCTGACAAATTCTTGCTAAGCCTTTGCGGCGGCTTCCTGGGCGTCGAGTTTGGGCTGGATGCAGCGGAAGACGGCGCGGACGATGAAGACATTCAGAAAAATGGAGATGAGCGACGCGGCCAGAACTGCGGTGAAAATTTCCTGGCCGACCAAGCCGGACGTTTTCGCCACTTCGACGAGCACGAAGGAAAGTTCGCCGATTTGGGTGAGGCCCGCGGCGACAGCGAGGGACGTCCAGAGCGAGTAACGAAACAGCTTCATGACGGCGAGCCAGATGACGAATTTTCCGAAGATGATGAGCAGGAGCATCACGCCGAGCAGCGGAAGATTGTGGAGAATGACGGAGGGCACGACCAGTGTGCCCAGTGAGACGAAAAATAGAGCCACGAAAGCGTCGCGCAGGGGGATGAGCGTGGTATGCGCCGCATGTAAATCCTCTGCACCACTGATGGAGAGCCCGGCGAGAAACGCGCCGAGGGCAACCGAAAAACCGACCGCCTGCGCGGTGGCGGCAGAAACCAGGCAGATGGCGACGGCCACGAGCAGAAAAATTTCGGAATCATTGATGCGCGCGACGCGGCGGAGCACGCGGGGGACGACGGTCATCGCGAGAAATGCGAGCGGGATGAGTAACAACGTGGCTTTCCCGAGGGTCCATGCGGCTTTGGTGAAACGGCCCTCGGCGGGGCCGCTGAAGATGGGGATGATGATGGTCATGAAGACGACGGCGACGTCTTCGACGAGGGTGATGCCGATCATAACGCGACCGTATTTGGTGCCGAGAGCGCTGCGGTCGGCGAGCAGGCGCGCGAGGACCATGGTGCTGGCGACGGAAATAGTGGCGCCGATGACGAAACCTTGGGTCATAGGCCAACCCGCGAGCCACGCAGCGCCGAGTGCGAGTGCCATCGAAAATAAAATGCCGAGCGTGCCGCCGCCGAGCGCGATCCATTTCACGCGCATCAGGTCGGGGATGGAAAATTCCACGCCGATGGAAAACATGAGCAGGACTACGCCGACTTCGGCGAAAACCTCGAAGGCGTGCAGGTCGGAGATCTGGAGGCCGGGAGTGAAGGGGCTGATAATGATTCCGCCGAAAACGAATCCAAGGATCAGCGGAAGCTTGAGGCTACGGGCAAGCAGGCCTCCCACGACGGCGGCGAGAAAAATGAAAGTAAGATCGCGAAAGAGAACTGGACTGGCTTCCATGAGGCCTCGATGGCTGGGACAGCGGCACTAATTTACTTTGTGGGGTGAAGGCTGGCAACTTCAAAAGCTGCAAAGCGGGCGGAATTCGTTTCCACAGCAGTGGGCGCGTCTGAGACCCGCCCCTACGCCGCGCGGTGCGGCTGACACCGCGGCAAGCTGGGGAGCAGCCCTTCGATCCCGCGCAGCGGGATCTCAGGATGAATCGCGCTGCAGCGCGATTCACAAGCAGCGCCCCTACCAGGAGGGAGTACCGTTCTTGCACGACAGCAAATTGGGAACATGGGGCGAGGTAGGGCCCGGCGAGCTTGCTGACTATGCGATAGAATGTTGGAGCGATGGAACGATTTTACCGCGCGACGATGAAGATTACCGGCGACACGGTATTTGGCCGGCTGGCGTTTACATTTCTGGTGGTGTGCGCGATTGGTTTTGGTGCGGCGGTGGGGCTGCTGTTCGTTTACTCGAGCGATTTGCCGGAAATACACGCGCTGCAGGATTACCGGCCGAACGTGGTCACAGAATTGTATGCGGATGACGGGCAGTCTGTGGGGACGTTCGCGCTGCAGAGGCGGATTCTGCTGACCTACGGACAGATTCCGAAAGTCTTGAAGGACGCCATCCTCACCACGGAAGACCAGCACTTCGAAGAGCACTGGGGCGTGGACATTCCGCGCGTGTTGCAGGCGGCGTGGCACGACATCGCGAAGCATCGGCTGGCGGAGGGCGCCAGCACTTTGACGATGCAACTCGCGGGCGGACTTTTCCTGAATCGTTCGGACCGCAGCGCGCGGCGCAAGATTGAAGAAACGATTCTGGCTATTCAGATCGAGCGGCACTACACGAAAGAACAAATTTTCACGATGTACTGCAACCAGATTTATCTGGGGTCGGGGAATTACGGGTTCGAGGCGGCATCGGAATATTATTTCAGCAAGCCGGTGGGCCAATTGACGCTGCCGGAAGCGGCGACGCTGGCGGCCATCATTCGCGGACCGATTTACGCGCCGATCAATCATCCGGACCGGGCACTGGCGCGGCGCAATCTGGTGCTGGAGTTGATGGCGCACGACCGCAAGATCAGCGAAGCGCAAGCGGACGCTGCGATCAAGGAGCCGCTCGGCCTGCATCTGGAATCGCTGCGAAATGATCTGGCGCCTTATTTCGTTGAAGAAGTGCGGCAGTATCTGGAGCACACCTACGGAACCGCTGCGGTGCACGAGCAGGGATTGCGCGTGTATACGTCGTTGAATGTAGCGATGCAGAAAGCCGCGGACCAGGCGGTGCGCGACGGCTTGCATGCTTACGACCGGCGGCACGGCTGGCGCGGAAAACTGCCCAATATTCTGGAGCAGAATCTGGGGCCGCCGGAAAAATATCAGGATGAGGACTGGCGGAATACGCCGCGCAAAGGCGACTACGTCAACGGATTGGTGACGGCCGTCGAGCCGACGTTCGCGTCGCTGAAGATCGGAACGTATCACGCGATGCTGACGCCGGCGGATTTTGCGTGGACGGGAATCAAATCGCCGAAGCAGCTGATGAAGGTGGGCGATCTGGTTTGCGTTTCGGTGAAAGACGTTTCGGGGCTTACCGTGCGCGCGCAGCTGGAGCAGGTGCCGGCAGCGCAAGCCGCATTGCTCGCGATTGATAACCCCACTGGTGAAATCAAGGCCATGGTGGGCGGCTACAATTTCGAAGAATCGAAATTCAATCGCGCGACGCAAGCCGTGCGGCAGACGGGCAGCTCTTTCAAGGTGTACGTTTATGCCGACGCGCTGCAGATGGGCATGAATCCCTTTGACACGGTGGTGGACGAGCCGGTGACGTTCCGCAGCGGCGGGCAGAATTATTCTCCGAAAAATTACGATGAGAAATTCGAAGGGCGCATCACGCTGCGGCGCGCGCTGGCGGATTCGCGCAATGTGCCGGCGGTGCGATTACTGGACCACGTGGGCGTGCAGAATGTGATCGAGCTGGCACGGAAATTCGGGATCACCAGCCCGCTACCGCCGTATCTGCCGCTGGCGCTGGGAGCGGCGGACTTGACGCTGATGGAGCACACTTCCGCGTTCACCGTGTTTCCCGACGACGGCATTCACATCGAGCCGCACTACATACGGCGCGTGACTTCTTACGATGGTGCGGTGCTGGAAGAACCTCGCCCGAAGGTGAATGATGTGATTCCGCCGGACGTGGCGCGGACGATGGTGGCGATGCTGGAAGAAGTGGTGCAGTTTGGGACGGGCGTGCGCGCGAAAGAATTGGGGCGGCCTTCGGCGGGGAAGACGGGCACGACGAACGATTTTACGGATGCGTGGTATATCGGGTTTACGCCGCAGATCACGGCGGGAGTTTGGGTGGGGAACGACGACAAGCGGATTTCGCTGGGGAAGAAAGAAACCGGAGCGCGGGCGGCTTTGCCGATCTGGTTGGAATTTATGCAGCAGGGGACGCAGGGTGTGCCGGTGGAAGATTTCCCGAACGTGGTGCCGCTGGAAAAGCTTGCGCCCACCAGGCAGGTGCTTGTGGACGTGCCGGATACGGCGCCTCCGGCGGATGCCGCGGAGCAGGGGTTGACCGAGACCGCCGCGCCAAAGACAGCGCCTGCGGTGGCGAAGCCTGCGCCGGCTGCGAAACCGAGCGCGCCTGCTGCGTCTTCGCCCACTCACAGCGGCGCGGCTACTCCCCCGCAAAACAAGACCGCGCCTACTCGGTAGCCAAGTTCGTCAGCTTACAAGCGATTGGCTCTAGCCTCCAACGCGTCGGCCGCTTCGTTCTGGCCAGCCGCTCGTTTCAGCTGAGCACACTCGAGCAACGTGTTCTTGAGCCGCTGCGTGTAGTTGTCCTTCATTTGCGGTAAGCCCAAAATAGCGGCTTCAAAAGTCTCCACCGCTTTGCTAAAGAACTGATCGCCTTTCTCGAAATCCCCCAAGCGAAAATAGGCCCGCCCCAAATTGGCATAGTTCGACGCTAGCTCGGCGTCATTCGGTTGGCGGATTGTTTGGGCGAGCCTGAGCGCTTCCTGGTCGTGAGGCAATGCTTCGTCGGTCTTACCCTGACGAATAAGCGCTTGGCCCAGCATTGATCGCGCGTTGCTTCGCTCGAGCACGGCATCGGCGGGAAGCTTGTTCGACAGAGCAACAGCTTCAGAGCAGGTCTTTTCGGCATCGGGGTAATCTTGGTCGTCCACGAGTTGCCTACACTTCTGGTCCACCGGGAAGAAGGCCTGCCGGCTGGCCTGCTCGTCTTGTGACATCTGGCCCCGGAAGACTACTTCGACGCTGGTGCGAACACGAATCGCATAGCCGTTCTCGATGAATGGATCGAATCTCCATTGTTTGATAGCGGCTGTGGCAGCCTGCAAAAGGAGCGGCGCGCCGCTGGTAATCTTTATCGACTCGACCGAGCCGTCCAAGGCGATCACGATGTCAGCGGTTACGGGACCGCCGACTTTCGCGACCTTCGCGATGGGAGGTGTGATTGGTTCGACCTTTTTGATGAGGTGCTTCGCTGCTTCGTCTTTGGCGATTGTGGGGATTTCGTCTTGTGCCCGGACGCACGGTGTAACCGAAAGTCGCAGCAGAAAGATCAACGAGATCGAGAGTTGAGTAAGGCGCGGAATCATTGCTCCTGCTTAATCGGTGGTTCGCAAGCATCCCGAGGAGTGCGTTTTTCGTCAAGGTGGCAACGAGTTAGCCGCGGGCCCGGCTCTGGGGGGCGGAAGGAGGCGTTGCAATCGATTGCGTCGTAGCGACGTCGTAGCGTCGCGCGTTGACTTGAAGTGCGGTGCGACCTAATATGTGCGGCACATGCAGCCTACCGATTCGCTCATAGGGAAAACATTTTCGCATTACCGCGTCGTGGAACGACTGGGCGGCGGCGGGATGGGCGTGGTGTATAAGGCCGAGGACACGAACCTGGGACGGTTTGTAGCGCTGAAGTTTTTGCCGGACGAATTTGCGGCGGACCCGCAGGCGCTAGAACGATTTCGGCGGGAGGCGCGAGCGGCCTCGGCGCTTAATCATCCGAATATTTGCACAATTCACGAGATTGGCGAAGAGAACGGGCACACCTTCCTGGCGATGGAATGCCTGGACGGGAAAACGCTGAAACATTCGATTGCAGGGCGTCCGCTCGAGCTGGAACTGCTGCTGGACCTGAGCATCGAGATTGCCGACGCGCTGGACGCGGCGCACGGCAAAGGAATCGTGCACCGCGACATCAAGCCTGCCAATATTTTCGTAACCGACCGCGGTCACGCCAAGATTCTGGACTTCGGGCTGGCGAAACAGATTCAGCGCGCGCCAGTGCATTCCATGACGCAGGACGCAACCCAGGGTGCGCAGTTGACTGCGGGCGTGCGCCCGGAGGATCTCACGAGTCCTGGCGTGGCAGTCGGCACGGTTGCCTACATGTCCCCGGAGCAGGTGCGCGGCAAGGAACTGGACGCGCGGACAGATTTGTTTTCATTCGGCGTGGTGCTTTACGAGATGGCCACGGGATCGGTGCCGTTTCGCGGCGAAACTTCGGGCGTGATTACCGAAGCGATTTTGAATCGCGCGCCGGTCGCTCCGGTGCGGTTGAATCCAGAGCTGCCCGCGAAGCTGGAAGACATCATCAACAAGGCGCTGGAGAAGGATCGTGACCTGCGGTATCAGGCGGCGTCGGATATTCGCACGGATCTGAAGCGGCTGCGGCGCGATACCGACTCCGGTCGCATCTCTTCGACGAGTGGCCGCGTGGCGCAGGATGTCTCGCAGGCGCAGACGCCGGCAGCGGCTGGCAGTTCGAGCGTGGCAATTCCGACGCAGGGTGTGGCGCCGCCTGCGCGGAACAATTATCTGCCGGTCGCCGTTGGCGCCGTGGTGCTGCTCGTGGTGGCCGCGTTTGCGGCGTATCACTTCTGGGGCGGCTCGCGTGCACCGAGCGGGCCCACGAAAATCGTGCAAATCAGCCAGTGGGATAAACCCATTGAATTCGCGCGACTCTCGCCGGATGGCCACACTGTGGCGTTCAGTTCGCCGGTTAACGGCGTTGACCAGGTTTTCGTGATGCTCGCCTCTGGCGGCCAGCCGTTGCAGCTGACCAGCGACAACGGCGCGAAGATTGTCGATAGCTTCTCGCCGGATGGCGCTGAGATCTACTACGGCAAATCCGAAGAGCGTGCGGAGGAGTGGTCGGTGCCGACGCTGGGCGGAAAGCCGAGCCGAGTGGTGTCGGGCGCGAATTTGGCTCCTTCGCCCGATGGCGCGTACCTCTTTTATACTGACACGGATGCACGAGTGATTTCGCGTGCGGGGAAATCCGGGCTGGATGAGGAAAAAACATATAGTTTCGGCGCGTCCACGCTTCCCGTAACGCGGATCTTGCCGTATGCCGATGGCGGTCATTTACTGGTGATCACGGCGGATCCTGTTTCTTCGCGCGAGGGATTCCGCGCGCACGAAATTGACATCGCCAAGAAGACGGCAAGCGATTTGGACGAGATCCCGGGCATTGCGGCAAGCGTGGTGTGGGCTGATTCGGGAAACACGATCCTATTCAGCCGCACGTTAAATGGCCTGACCAACATCTGGAAGTACGGATTGGCGGACAAGAAATTGGAGCAGGTGACGGTGGGGCCGGGCCCGGACACCTGGCCGATGCCCGATCCCGGAGGAAAAGGCCTGTACTTCGTGAACGGGAAATCTTCCGGGTTTTTGACGGCTTACCATACGCGCACCAAGCAAGTAACCGACATTGCCTCGGAAAACGCCACGCAGCCTGCCATTTCACCCGACGGCAAACGAGTAGCGTACATCACGATTCCGTCGCGAGACCGTAATGAGGTGTGGGTGGCGGATATTGACGGCAGCAACAAAACAAGACTCGCCACGGGGGAATCGCTGGCCACAGGGATGTGGTCCTCAGACAGCGCCCGAATTGGTTTCATCGCCGAAAAGGCCGGCGCGCCGGACAAACCTTATTTCGTTGGCATTGACGGAAGTGGTCAGCAGGCGCTGGCCTGGTCGGGCGGGACGGTGCAGAACGCGTTGATGAGCCCGGACCAGAAGACCGTGTACATGAATAGTTTCGAAAAGACAGTCAACGCGGCGACCATCTCGCGCGAGAGTGCGGAGGGTTCGACTCCGGAGAAGGTCAGCGACAATTGCGGGTTCGCTTTTGGCGTGGCGCCGGGCGGGAAGTATCTGTTTACGCTGCTGGGCGGCGCCGGGAAGGTGGGAATTTACCAGCTTTCGCTTGCCGATGGAAAGTGTACGGCTCTGGTGCCGGGTGTGGTGACGTTCGGGGTCGTGAATGGCAAGGATGGCAAATCGTTTACGTACGCGATCCCGTCGCAGCAGGACGTTACGATTTATCGGCAGGGGTGGGAGGATGGGAAATTGATTGGCAAGCCGCAGCTGGCGTTGAAGCTGCCGTTTGCGTTTCCGCTGGTGAGTGGCGGTAATGCTTACGATTTTTCGAGCGATCTTTCTACGATCATCTACGCGCGCGCGGGTGGACACGCCGATATTTATCTTCTGAGCCAGAAGTAACCCCCAGTTGCCGTGCGTTTTTTTAGCGAGTACTTGCCGTTGTTTCGCGCTAGATCCATATTTTGGTTATGTGGCGTCGGCGATACCTGCTGCTCGCCTTAACCTGTCTGATGTGTGTGCTGTTTTGTAGCCCGCGGAGTTCCGCTCAGATATCAGGCCGACTGGATCGCTGTCTCCCGTACCCCACGCTTGCTGACGAGATTGATGACATGCGCGAAGAGGTGCGCGCAAAGAGTGCCGCGGCGCCGGGTGCGACTGCATCGGCGCGGACCGTTGTTGTTGACGAGGTCAAATTGGATCAGCCGACTCACTTGCCGGCCTCCACTCGAGAGCAACTTATCGCCGAACTGAAGCAGGGCACCTATAAAGCCGACCCTGGATGGTTAACAGAAATACAAGACGGACCGATTAGCGCCGCCTGGCAAGATGACGGATTCTTCAAGACGGAGCTGACAGCGACGGCGTCCGTCATCGACGCAGACTCGACAGTTCAACATGTTCTGGTGACCATCCACGCAGATGAAGGGCATCAGTACGCGTTAGGGGATATTCAGTTTCGGTCTTCGGATCCCACCGTTCCTCTGATTTTTTCAACCGCGGAATTGCGAAATCTGTTCAAGATGCACGAGGGCGATATTCTTAGCGCTCAGAAAATCAGGGAAGCGCTCGATGCACTAACGGAATTGTACGGATCGCGCGGGTATATCGATTTTGTGGCGACGCCGCTGACCGACAGTAGCGACCAAACTGGACCCATCTCGCTTATCATGGAGTTGGACCAGGAAAAGCAATTTCGTTTGGCGAAAATCGAAGTGCTCGGCACGGATCCGAACATGGTTGCGCTCGTGAATTCAAAATTTAAGCCAGGCGACAGATTCAACAGCCAACTTATTGAGAGGTTCCTCGCCGAGAACAAGTCGTCGCTACCGCCGGATGTCTCACTTGAGGATATCGATTTCCACCGCAACGTGAGGGCTGGCACGGTTGATCTGCGATTCAATTTTCAGGCCTGTCCGCAGCTGCGACAATAAATCTCTTCCCTCAGGTTACAGCGATCACCGAAACGGATCCCAGCCTTGCGATTTCAGCGGTTTGTCGGTCCCGTCTGCTTGGACGAGGTTGAGTTGGCGGTCGCGCGTGATTTCGCCGATTGCGGTTATTGCTGATTCGCCTGGGGCGCGGCTTAGCTTTTTTGCTTGGCGCGGCGCGATGGTGAAGAGGAGTTGGTAGTCTTCGCCGCCGTGTAACGCCAGCTGCAGAGGGTCGAGTTTGCGGTTGCCGAGTTTGCGCGCGGCTGTCGCGGGAATCACTACCGCGGGAAGTTTGCTCGCGTAGATTCTCGCGCCGACTTTGCTGGCGATGCAGAGACGGGCGAGGTCGGTCGAGAGGCCGTCGGAAAGATCCATCGCGGAGGTGGCGAGGCGGTGTTGGGCCAGCCAGGAGCCGAGCTCGATGCGGATCTGAGGATAGAGGTGCGGCTGAAGGAGGGTGCGGAGTTGGCGGTTTTGGGAGTGGCCGCGCAGGACCAGCTCGAGCCCGAGTTGGGCGCGGCCTAGTTTGCCACTGACATAGATGATATCGCCGGGGCGTGCTCCGGAGCGGGTTAGGGCTAGGCCGGGGGCGATTTCACCGAGGACAGTGATGCTGACGAAAACCGTGCGGCTGCTTGTGGTGTCGCCGCCGATGAGGGTGATGCCGAGTTCGCGGGCGGCGCTGGCCATCCCCTTTAGGAAGTTATCGAGCCAGGGGCCGGTGCGACTGGCCGGTAGAGCGATAGTCAGAAGGAAGTAGCGCGGGGTGGCGCCCATGGCGGCGAGGTCGCTGGAGGCGCGGGCGAGAGCTTTGTAGCCGACTGAGTCGGGCGGATGGGTCTTTGCGCGGAAATGTACATCTTTCAGAAATGTGTCGCAGCTGAGCACCCACTCGGTGCGGCGGTTGGGCGAGATGACGGCGGCGTCGTCACCGATTCCCAACTTGAGACGCGCGGACTCGGAGCGACTACCCGAGGCCAGCGCGCGGGCGATTTTTTCGACGAGTTGGCGTTCTTGTAGCATCCTGGACTTCCGTACAGTTGTATCGCGAATCCAGAATAAGGTAAGGTTTCTAGTCGGGAATCCCTAATCAAAAGTAGGGGTTCGCCGGTAAGTCCTTTGCATAGATAGGGACGCTGTGGAAAACATAAGTTTGAGGTTGACCACGATGGGTGCGCTGGCTACAATTCACCGGGTTTTGTATCCGGCTTCTGTGATTAGACTTAGTCACGCGCTGCAGTTCCGCGATTGGGGAATCGCGGATTCCGATCAACCAACTCAAACTTACAACGGAAAAAATTAACATCATGAAGGGCAAGTATTACACGTTCTTTATTGCTTCGAGCGCTTCCGGGGGGATGCGGCGCGTTCGTGTGCCTTTCTATGTGCTGCATGCACTGGCGATTCTGGCGGCGGTGGGTGGGGTGACGGTTCTGGCAGGGATGGGGTCGTACTCGCGCATGTTGTGGAAGGCCACCAACTACAATTCGCTGCGGCGCGAGCAGGATACTCTGAAGCAACAATATAAGGTGCTGCAGACCGAAGTGAAGGATACGAACCAGCGGCTGGATTCGCTGCAATCGCTGGCGAGCGAAGTGGCTATCGCTTACGGGATTACGCGCTTTAAGCAGACACCTTTCGCGTTTGGCGACGATGCCAGCGGTCAGGACGTGGAGTACCAGGAATCGGTGGACGAATTCAGCTATCTGCAGCGGAATGCCTCGGCGGTGACGATGTCCGACGGCGGGATGCGGCTGCTGCCTGCTTCGCAGCTGAGCAGCCTGGGAATTGTGCCGACTCTGTGGCCGGTGGTGGGCGAAATTACCGGGCATTTTGGCGAGCGGCTGGATCCGTTCAGTGGTGAGGGCGCGTTCCATGCGGGGATGGACATTGCTTCGCATTACGGGGATTCGGTGCATGCGACGGCGGATGGGATTGTCGCGGTGGTGGAGCAGCGGGCTGGATATGGCAAGCTAGTCGTGATTGATCACGGATTTGGCGTTTCGACCTGGTACGGGCATCTTTCGGCGTTTAGCACGCACGTCGGCACGCATATCAAGCGCGGCGATATTATTGGACTGGAAGGTGCGAGTGGACGTTCGACCGGGCCGCACCTCCATTACGAAGTGCGCATTTACAACACGCCTGTGAATCCTTGGCGTTACCTCAGTACGGCTGCTACGGCGGCTTCCGCAGCGGATTAGTTCTTCTCTTCGCTTGTAAAATCGCGGTTCTTCTTTTTTGAGTTTTAATTTTGCGTTACTGAGACGTGTGTGGATACGCTGCGGGAGGTGTCGGCGCGGCGGGAGCGCGGCTTGCGGCAGGTTTCGCAGGAGGAGCTGGCGCGGTGCCGAGCATGTCGGGAGTAATTTCCAGCGTGATGCGAACTACTTTGTTCTGGTGATTGATTGTGGCGCGGTTGATTAGCGCTTCGACGAACGTGAATTGTTCCTTGGTGAGCTGGCGGCGGGTGCGGGGGTCGGAGAGCGCCATAGAGCCAGCCATTTTTCCTGTTTCGAGCAGGAAGGCGAGTTGCACGGCGTTTTTCATGGCGTCGCATTCGGCGTCAATTGTAATTCTTAAGTTGTTGCGGTCGGGCTGGCCGGCCAAGGTGATGGCTTGCACGCTACGCGCGATTTGCTCGAGCTGCGGCGAATTGTGGAGCGGCGCGTAGATGGATTGCGGAAGACGATCGGTGCGCGCGACTGCGAACATGGGCGCGCCGGCCACGCGTTGAATGCGCGATTGCATGGCGGGGCCGCGCGATGATGCCGATGACGCGTTGGGATTAACGCGCGCGAGAAGTTCTGTGGCGTTGCGACCGCCGGCGAGGGCGATACGCGCCGGCGAAAGGAACGTGAGCGAGACGGGAGGATTTCCGGGGACTTCGTAAACCGGCTGCGAGCCGCCAGGGATTTCCTTTCCGGTGCGCAAGGCGTAAGTTTTGATTTTCTGCTGGTCGAAGCGGCCATCGGCAATCGCCAGAACGCGATCTTCACCCAGCACGTTGTCGGGCGTGCCGAAGCTGGCGGGCCAGGCGGCGATGGCGGCGTGATCGAGGTCGCCTGCGTAGTCAAAGCCTGTGTCGCGGACGAAGTTGGCATAGTCACGATCGGCTTGCGGGCCGGGCGTCGCGAGGCCGAGCGCGGCGGCGAGCGGGGAATTCTGTAACGCGCGCAAATTTGCCGCGTCTATATACGCGACCACCGGCGCATCCGCGGGAAGCTGGCTGAGAATGTCCGGAGGCGGGCCTGCGGCAGGTACTCCCGGCAAGGTGGAAACGATCGGCGGGAGCGGACGAGCTTGCCAGAAATAATAAGCGACGCCCGCGGCTACCAGGCAAAGCAGCACGACGGCGATTACAATCAGGGCGCGTTTGGCGGAAGAGAGCGGCACGTTAAATGGATGTTCGGCGCTACCAACTTAGTGTAATGTTTTTGTACCCGGCTGCGTAGGATATTCAACGCGGCGAGGTGTGTGGCGATTTGGCGCGGCGAGGTTTGGAAATGACACTCACATGGAAGAAGACGCTGAGCATTGGCTTTCTGGGCTCACTGTGCGTTTTCACGGCGCAGGCGCAGGATGCGGCCAAGCCTGCAGCGCCCTCAGCTTCGGCCACGCCATCCGCAACGAAGCCGCCGGCTGCATTGCCCACCGCCGATCGGGTGCTCGATCATTACGTGCAGGCGATCGGTGGGCGCGCGGCGTGGATGAAACTGAATTCGCGCGTGTCTAAGGGTACGATTGAAATTCCGGCGATGAACAATCTTACCGGCACGGTGGAGATTCATGAGAAGGCGCCGAATTTAATGCTGGCGGTGATTAACCTGGGCGGCGCGGCATTCGAGCAGGGCTTCGATGGAAACATCGGGTGGTCCGACAATCCGCAAAATGGATTGCGCGAACTTTCCGGCGGGGAATTGGACGACGCGCGCCGCGAAGCGAATTTTTATCACGCGGTGGAGTTGAAGAAGAACTACACCAAGATGACCGTGACGGGAATCGAGCGAGTCGACGAGCACGACACATACGCAGTGGAAGGCACTCGTGCGCAAGGCGCGCCGGACAAAATGTACTTCGACATGCAAACCGGGTTGATGGTGAGGAGCGTGAACCAGCGCTACACTCCGGACGGCGTGACGGAATTTACGGCGGACGTGGACGACTACACGGAAGTGGACGGAGTGAAATTGCCGTTCACTGTAAGGCAGGCAGGCGCGAGCACGACGTTTATCATACGGTTCACTGAGGTTCGTCATAATTTGCAACTGACGGATGAGCAGTTTGCGAAGCCGCCCGCGGAACCTCCGGCGGAAACTCCTGCAGCGCCGCCGGAGAAGCAGCCGGAATAAGGAAAGCGGAGTAAGGAAACTCGATTCGACGAAAAACGGGATTAGCTGTATCATAGGGCACGGCTAGTACTTGGAGAGACCAGGTAAGTGGCGATCTGGCAATGGTTTTGCGGCGGGCAGAAAGTTGCTTGCAATTTGATTGCCTGTGTGATAATTTTGCTCGGTTTGCCAGTGCTGGCGTAGCTCAGTTGGTAGAGCATCTGATTTGTAATCAGAGGGTCGGGGGTTCAACTCCCTCCGCCAGCTGAGTTCGAAGTACCGGGAATATTTTGGCAAGGGTTGCGGACGAAACTCCTCGCGACAAAAGCGCTAGGGCTGGTGTCTTTAGACACGAGCCCTTTCTGCATTGCGGAGTGCCCCGTACAACGTTGCTGTTCAATCAGGTTGCGTCCGAGATGCGGGATGCAGTTGTGTCCCGGAGGATTTCACGGAACGTGCTGTAGACGTTGCGAAAGGTTTTGCGGGACGGGTGGGTGAGTGGCTAAAACCAGCAGACTGTAAATCTGCCGCTCCTTGCGGGCTACGGAGGTTCGAATCCTCCCCCGTCCACCAGTAACCCGCGTTACCCAAGCGAATGGTCGGACAGTTTGGCGTGATTTTTTTTCGCAGGGTTTAGGAAGTTCGGAAACGCGGCGGCCCCAGCGGCGAGTCTGAAGCAGCGCGGAGGGATGTGGGGCGACCGGTACGAGCCTGGGTAGCTCAGTTGGTAGAGCGCGTCCTTGGTAAGGACGAGGTCACCGGTTCAATCCCGGTCCCAGGCTCCAGCTTGCAGGCAACGGAGCCCAGTGCGGCGGAACCAGCAGTGCGCTGGCCGGAAGTTTTGCAGGGCATGAGCGGGGGTAACTCAGTGGTAGAGTCTCTGCCTTCCAAGCAGATGGTCGCGGGTTCGAGTCCCGTCCCCCGCTCCATGGCGCGGCCGATTGCGAAGGAAATGAGATTTTTGCAGTAGCTGGCACCATAGGGACATGTTTTCGCGAGCCTCTCGCCGCGAAGCTCTAACACGAGGGTGGTGATACCAGATGGCGAAAGAGAAATTCGAACGGAATAAGCCGCACGTAAATATTGGGACGATTGGTCACATTGACCACGGCAAGACGACTTCGACGGCGGCGATCACCAAGGTGCTGTCGAAGAACAATCCGAAGGTGGCGTTTCGCGCGTTCGATTCGATTGACAACGCGCCGGAAGAGCGCGAGCGCGGCATCACGATCGCGGTATCGCACGTGGAGTACGAGACGGCGAATCGCCACTACGCGCACATTGATTGCCCGGGCCACGCGGATTATGTGAAGAACATGATCACGGGCGCGGCGCAGATGGACGGCGCGATTCTGGTGGTAGCGGCGACGGATGGTCCGATGCCGCAGACGCGCGAGCACATTTTGCTGGCGCGGCAAGTGGGCGTGCCGTACATCGTGGTGTTTTTGAACAAGTGCGACATGGTGGATGATCCCGAGCTGCTGGAATTGGTGGAACTGGAAGTGCGCGAACTGCTGAAGAGCTATCAGTATCCTGGCGACACGTTGCCGGTGATTCGCGGTTCGGCGCTAAAGGCGCTCGAGGGCGATGCGAAGTGGGAGAAGTCGATTCTGGAACTGATGGAAGCGGTGGACAAGAGCATACCGCAGCCGGTGCGGGATATTGATAAGCCGTTCGCGATGCCGATCGAAGATATTTTTTCGATTTCTGGCCGCGGCACGGTGGTGACGGGAAGAATCGAACGCGGCAAGGTGAAGGTGGGCGAAGAAGTGGAGATTGTGGGTTTTCGTCCGACGATGAAGAAGACGGTGACGGGGATTGAAATGTTCCGCAAGCTGCTGGATGAGGGCATGGCGGGAGACAACGTCGGGTTGCTGCTGCGGGGCACGGAAAAGGATGAAGTAGAGCGCGGGCAGGTGCTGGCGAAGCCGGGCTCGATCACGCCGCACACGAAGTTCAAGGCGGAAGCGTACGTGTTGACGAAGGAAGAAGGCGGGCGGCACACGCCATTCTTCACGGGGTATCGGCCGCAGTTTTATTTCCGCACCACGGACGTGACGGGAGACGTGAAGTTGCCGGCCGGAGTGGAGATGGTGATGCCGGGCGACAACATTTCCTGCGAGATCACTTTGATAACACCGGTAGCCTTGGAGAAGGGCTTGCGCTTTGCGATTCGCGAAGGCGGGCACACCGTGGGCGCTGGAGCGGTTGCCGAGATCATCGAGTAAACGACCATGAGAGAAATCATCACGCTGCAGTGCAACGATTGTAAAAACCGGAACTACACGACGACCAAGAACCGCCGGAAACATACGGAGCGGTTGGAAACGTCTAAATTCTGTAATACGTGCAGGAAGCACACCGGACACAAGGAAGTAAAATAATCCGGATGCACAAGGCGTCGGCGGATGTCTCCGGCGCCATCGCTTGCGGGCTCTGGAACTAAATTCGAGCCGCAGGCTCGAATTTAGGGGAGTAGGTTTAACGGTAGACCATCGGTCTCCAAAACCGAGAGTGGGGGTTCGAATCCCTCCTCCCCTGCCAGTTTGTTGGCGATGAAGCGGGCAGGGAACGTAGCTGGATCAGCGGACTAGGATACGGAGTGAAATGGCCGACGCGATACGCACGAATCGAGACGAAGAATCCCATCGCGTAAGCGGGTTTGCGCTTTTGGAGCCGGTGCAAAAGCTGGGCGGTTATCCGAAGCGCTTTCGCTCGTTTCTGCACGATGTGCGCGTGGAAATGCGGCAGGTCAACTGGCCGTCGCGCGCGGACGTGATTTCCACGACGATCGTCGTGACGGTGACGGTGGCGTTTTTCGGCGTTTATTTCTTTTTGACGGATTCGCTTTTCACCCGAATCATCGGCTGGTTGATGGCATATGCAAAGAAATTCTGAAGAAACCAACGCGAGCAACGAAGGCAACGAAGTGAGCGAAGTGAACGCAGCGCCGGAAATGCCAGAAGGGCACGACGAAGCCGCCGCCGCGGGGGCAATCCCCTCGACGAAGCAGTGGTACATCGTCCACACCTATTCGGGCTTCGAGAAGAAAGTGAAGGAAAGCCTGGAAGGCCGCGTGGCGGCTTTCGGGCTGACCGACAAGATTGGGCAGATCATCATCCCGACGGAATCGGTGGTGGAAGTGCGCGGCGGCAAGAAGGTGATTTCGCCGCGGATGTGCTATCCGGGCTACGTGCTGGTGGAAATGGACATGGACGATTACACCTGGCACGTGGTGCGTTCGACGCCGCGGGTCACCGGATTCGTCGGGTCGGGGCAGACGCCTTCGCCGCTGACCGAGGAAGAAGTACAGAATATTTTGAACCGTGCGACGACCACGGCGGAGAAACCCAAGCCGAAATTGTCGTTCGATCGCGGCGAGAAGGTGCGCATCGGCGAAGGGCCGTTCGCGAACTTTACTGGCGTGGTGGAAGAAGTGAATTCCGACCGCTCGACGCTGAAGGTTTCGGTGACGATTTTCGGGCGCTCGACGCCGGTGGAACTGGATTTCGCGCAAGTAGAAAAAGTCGCGTAGTTCAAGGCGCCGCGCTCTTTAGCGTGCAGCGCAGCGAAGTAAAGGAAGGGAAGTAAAACGGGGAAATCATGGCAAAGAAAGTACAGGCTACCGTAAAACTGCAATTGCCGGCGATGAAGGCCACTCCGGCGCCGCCCGTGGGAACCGCGCTGGGTCCGCACGGCGTGAACATCATGGACTTCTGCAAGCAGTTCAACGCCAAGACGGCGAAAGAGCCGGACGGCATGATCATTCCGGTGCTGGTGACGATCTACAGCGACCGCACGTTCACGTTTATCATGAAGACGCCACCGGCGTCGGAGTTGATCAAGCGCGCGGCGGGAATTGTGAAAGGCTCGCCCGAGCCGAACCGTAACAAGGTGGGCAAGCTGACGGCGAAACAGGTGGAAGAAATCGCCAAGCTGAAGCTGCCGGACCTGAACACCATGAGCCTGGCGTCCGCGGTGAAGTCCATTCGCGGCACGGCGCGCAACATGGGCGTGGAAGTGAGCGATTAGTTTTGCGGTACGCGCAGGAGTCCGAATCGAAAACGGACGCAAGTAATTCTTGACTGCGCAGGAGAGAAAAACGATGGGTCGTTCGGCAAAAGTCGGCGGGAAAAATATCGATCGGGCGCGCAAGCAGGTCGAGGCACGTCCATACAAGCTGGAAGAAGCGGCGGAACTGCTGCGCAAAGTTCATTACGTGAAGTTCGATGAGACGGTCGAGCTGGTTTTGAACCTGGGCGTGGATTCCAAGCAGTCGGACCAGATGGTGCGCGGCACGGTGGTGCTGCCGCATGGCCTCGGAAAATCCAAGCGCGTGGTAGTGATCGCCGGCGGCGAGAAAATTCGCGAGGCGCAAGAAGCGGGCGCGGATTTTGTCGGCGGCGAAGACATCGTCGAGAAGATTCAGAGCGGCTGGACGGATTACGAGGCGGTGATCGCGACGCCGGACATGATGCGTTCGGCGGGCAAGCTGGGAAAAGTGCTGGGGCCGCGCGGTCTGATGCCGAATCCGAAGACGGGCACGGTGACGACGGACGTCGCCAAGGCGATCAAAGAAATCAAGGCCGGCAAAGTGGAGTTTCGGTTGGATAAGACGGGACTGATTCACTCACCGGTGGGCAAAATCAGTTTTACCGCGAAGAATCTGGCGGACAACGCGCATGCGTTGCTTGCGGCCATCATCAAAGCCAAGCCCGCGGCGGCCAAGGGCAAGTTCATCAAGAAAATTACGCTGACCTCGACGATGGGTCCGGGAATTTTGATTGAGGAAGCGGAAGCGGATACGGCGGTAGCGGCAGCAGCGTAAGCAGAGCGAGCGATAGGGAGATTTGGGCATGAAGAAGAAGTCCGAAAAAGTTACGCAGGCGGAAGACCTGAAGAAGCAGCTGGCGACCGTCTCGACGGTGATTCTCTCGACGTTTCAGGGAATTACGGTGGAGCAGGACACGCAACTGCGCCGCAGCGTGGAAGCCGCCGGCGGGAAATATCAGGTGGTGAAGAACACAGTGGCGGAGCGCGCGGGAGAGGGTACGCCTCCGGAAGGTTTGCTAAAGAATCTGAAGGGCACGAATTCGATCGCCTACACCAAGACGGATCCGGTGGCACTGGCGAAGATTTTGACCAAGGTGGCGAAGGATGTTCCGGCGTTTCAATTTCGTGCCGGCTGGGTGGAAGGGCGCGTCATCTCCATTCAGGAAATCAAGCAGCTCGCGGACTTGCCGAGCAAGGAAGAACTGATCAGCAAGATCATGTTCATGCTGAATGCACCGGCGCAACGCGTAGCTACGGCACTCGCAGCATTGCCGCGCAATCTAGCGGTGGTGACGAGCGAAGCGGTGAAGGCGAGCAAGTTTGCGGGCGGCGGCAATGCAGGCAGTCCGGCAACAGCTGCGCCCGAAGCGGTTCAGTCGTAAATCAGTACCGGCAACGGAGTAAAAACGCAATTCTAGCA
>CAWBPZ010000005.1:0-902715 GCA_963790855.1 uncultured Acidobacteriota bacterium | reverse complement strand
CTTGTGGTGCGGCATGTTGGGCAGACGTAGAACGGTTCCGGGGACTGTATGCCTCGAAGGGGTATGGACCATTCCTCCCGGTCTTAAGGCAGTCGCGAGATTTGCAGGAAGCGCGGCGAGGAGTTGATGCGGCTCTACCCCGATCTCCCGGTTCAGCGACTCCCAGCCTTTTGCACACGCGGCATCGCTCGCCGGATACCCGCAGTGCCACCACACCAGGAAGAGATACGGGGCGGTCGGCCAGCAAGGCTCCTGCCGACCGTAAAAGGACTCCAGTTGCCTGAGTAAATCGGGAATCGGCAAGCACGCTTTTCTCATAGTCGCTCGCTACTATAGTCGGGACCGCGTACGAACAAGCTAGCAGGATTCTTGGGAAGCAGCCATCCGGGCGGTGCCCCGTTATATCTCCGGGTAATCCCTTTACGTAAGGCAATCGATGTACTACAGTTCGCCCCAACGAAATGCCTTGGTTTCGAATTACACTCGCGGCGGTGGCCAGCGGCATAGTTTCGTCGATGACGGACTGGCTGTTTATGGGCGACTGGCTTTACAAGCGCTATGACCAGCATCCGGAGATCTGGCGGCATCCCCGCGGCCAGGGAGAAGCGAAGGCCATCGTCTGCGCGAGTCTGCTCCCCTTTCTCACATGCGGTGTGTTTGCCTTGGTCTGTGCCCGCTTGCATCTCTACTCATACGGCGTCATCATAAAACTGGCTCTGGGTATTTGGCTCATTGCAGTCTT
This sequence comes from uncultured Acidobacteriota bacterium, assembly GCA_963790855.1. Classification (GTDB taxonomy): domain Bacteria; phylum Acidobacteriota; class Terriglobia; order Acidiferrales; family UBA7541; genus Palsa-295. Next base: position 901,973 of record CAWBPZ010000005.1, on the reverse strand, counting down.
GCCGCTGACGGTCGCGAACGCCCTCTTCATAAAACTGACTCCCGCCATCGCCGCGGCACACGCTCTGGGCTGGCTATTCAAACTTCGGTGGCCTGGGCTCGCTGTAGCGTTAATTCTCGGCAGGTGAACGAAGGCTACGGCTTCGCGGACTCGGCGACAGCTTTGAAGTGTTCGCGCTGCAATTTGTTAAAGTCATTCACGGGTTTTTGAACGAACGGTGATCTGATTGAATGACAACCTGACTTGAGGTTTTATTTATCGCCTAGTTCACGTTTCCTTTGAAGCATGTTTAGGTTTCGCCACGAGATTCGAAACGGCAAGTCGGCAAAAGCCGGCCACGCTCACCCGTGAATTCATCTTGAGTGCTGCAGGGGCGCAGCCGGAAGGGGTGCCGCAACCGACCAATGGCAATCGCGTAGTTGCCAGCGCCCATCTCGATGTTCCACAATTCCAGTAAAAGAACCTGCCTCCTCGACGCGCAGGCCACTTGTGTTCACCCGCACCTCGTGGTAGGTAGCGGCTACCCCCGCTAGATCCGGCATGAGCGGATCAACTCGCAAATCGTTGCCCAGACGAGCTCGATCTGCTTGATGTCGAGATCAGACCATGTATTCCTTGGTCGCCGCTGCGCTATCCGGAAACACCATCCTCCCGTTGGCAGCCATAAAGAACGAAGGGCTATCGGCGATCTGTTTGCACCACGCTCCGGGACCATCCAGAGTGATATCGCGGGCGATGGCCTGCTTCTCCCAACTGACGGCAGTTGGGTTTATTTTTAGGGCGCATTTTCGAACCCCTGTACGCCAGCGCTTCAGTCCTGAGCGCTGGCTTTATAATTACCGCCCTAAGCAAGATCCGCATGATGTAGTTTCTATTTCCTCGTGAGCTTTACTCGCGCAAAAGACGTTAGCTTGCCGTCGTGTTCGTTATCAATAAGCCAGCTCCAGGTATCTGTACGCCTACTGTAGACGAACGTTGTGTGGACGCCGCTGTCCTTATCTTTGTCCTTGAAGACAAACTCGATTTCGTCCTTGCCCCGTTTGCCTTGGGCAATAGGGGCCGAGAGACCACCGCCTCCGGTCGAGTCGAGCCACAGGCATTTGTATTCGTTCGATGATTCGTCCCATTCAACAAACACGATCGCTTCATACGCGGGCTGACCTTGGGGGTTCTTCTCCCGGGATGTTTCGTGGAGTCGCAGGTATTCATGGCCCAGCACCCATTCGGACTCGATATCGTGCGTGGTCTCGTGTCCAGCAATGGTCCCCTGAAGGGTCCAACTGCCGGTCAGACGATCAAGTAAGGGATCTGCCCGCATCGGCTGTTGTGCTGAAGATGAAAATGAAGCCATGATAAGCAAAGCCAAGATTGCAAGACTTGTCTTCATTGTGTGACCTCCGAGCCTCGCGTTGTGGGAATATTTTCGAATGCTTTGTAGTACGCGTTTATCGCGGGAGCCCCACCAAAGTGTACGTAAAGAATTCGGCTTTGCCGTGGAATCTCACCGGAACGCACGAAGTGGATGAGCCCCGCGATCGATTTTCCCTCATACACGGGGTCTGTAATCATGCCCTCAAGACGGGCCGTTAGGCGGATGGCTTCAATCGTAGCCGCGTCCGAGATTCCATATGCCGGCCCGGAATACCGGGACTCGATAACAATGTCTTGGTTACGAATGTCGCGCTTTAGACCGATGAGTTCCGCGGTCGCAAGCGCAATCTTGGTGACCGCCCTACGGGTTAGCTCTACGTCGGCAGCTGTGTCTATTCCAATCAGTCTCCTTTCACGCTCCTGAGCCCGAAACCCCACTATCATTCCAGCCTGCGTTGAGCCCGTAGCAGTCGCCGTAACAATGGTGTCGAAGAAGACCCCCAGCTGATTTTCCTGTTGCTCGATCTCGTCGGCGAAGTTCGCATAGCCAAGACCTCCCAATGGATGATCGGACGCACCCGCGGGAATCGCGTAAGGTTTTCCGCCTTCTCGCCGCACTTGCTGCGGCTGTTGGACTTGGTCGCCCGAGTGGCGGCCAAAATGGGTGTATCGGCTGGTCCAAGCCAGAATATTGCCACCCTCCGGCAGGCCTCGGCTCATGTCCCGGCGGAAAAATTGCTACTTCGAATCGTCCACTGGCTGCGGGACTGCCTCGGGCCGGTCAAGAAAAAAGGTTGTGACTCCTTCAAACGATTCCTTCCCGACGTTTACCGCACGGTGAACTCGACCGCTCGGTTCCGACCAATCTACTTCGCCAACACTGATTTCCCACGCCTGAGTTTCTCCTCCATCGCGGAACTCAATTTCGAGCAGGTCCCCGTTCAACACCACGGTCACCCGATGAAAGGGATCACGATGCCAAGGTGTCGCCTCCCCGGGCGCAAGTCGTATTCGCCAGACCTGGTAATTTCCGCGATGATGCAGTACTTGCTGATTCGTCGCCAGTTTCATGATTGACTCCTGAAGCTCAAAGCAAACCCTCTTGCCTCGCTCAACGTCTTTGTCGCGGCACAAGAATTACCGGCGCCGCAACGGGACGTGCCGTTGCATGCTGCTCCGGTTTTCTGAATCCCCTGAAAGGAAACAGGAAGCCCGGACGCCTAATGCGTTAGGCGATAACACGGTACTCGGTCTGAACCAAGCCGCTTGGATAGTACCGAGTCGTTATATGGTCGAGCCGAATGTCACGCGGTAGGGTGCCGAAAAGAGGAACTCCGTATCCAACGAGCACAGGCACGCGAGTGATGATGAGACGTTGAATGGCTCCTGCGCGCAGAAACCCTTGAATCGTCATCCCACCGTCGATGTACAGGTGGTGGATACCACGAGCAGCGAGTTGCGAGACAATCTCATCCGGTGGCCCGCCCATTTGTTCAACAATGCCCCCGCGGGCTGCGGACAAATCGACCGGGCGACTGCTCAAGACTACTACCCGCTTGTCACCATAAGGCCAAGCTGGATAAGCCAGAACTGTCTCGAACGTCTTGCGGCCTATCACGATCGCGTCGACGCTGGCGACAAACTCGTTGTAGCCGTGGGGTTCGCCTCCGCCCTCCGGAAGAAAGTCTAGATCGCCGTTCGGTCGCGCAATGAAGCCGTCTACGCTGGTGCCGATAAAAACAGATGCCGTCATCGCAAGCTCCTCACGTGTGGCCACCCTACAATCTAACCGCCCCTTCCCGATTCCTTTTAGATTCAACCGGGATAGAGCGTAATCAGGAGACGTTCCCATGAAGCCTCCAAGCACAGCAATAGTAAACGGTTATTCAGTAATGTCAAGTGGAACCTAAACAGATATTCAGTTATTCTTACCCGCGCAACGTGCAACGGAGGCCCTAATAAACATGTCGCCACGCCCCCGCGAAACTTCCGATGCAGAAATCCTCGCCGCCACCGCTCGTGTGATGAAGTCGCGCAGCCCGGTTGAACTCACGCTCGCCGACGTCGCCAAAGAGGCCGGTGTCGTTCCTGCTACGATAATCCAGCGCTTCGGCACCAAGCGCGAGTTGCTTCTCGCCAACTGCAAGGCGTGGACGGCGGATGTCGCTGGACAATTTGCCGCGGCCCGCGCGAAATACGGCTCCCCGCTCAAGACACTCATAGAACTGTCGGTGGAATCGAGTGGCTTCGCCGCCACTCCCGAGTCCATGGCCAACTTTCTCGCCTATCTTCAAATCGACCTTTCCGACCCCGAATTCCGCGCGGTCCTCTTGACGCAGTTCGTGACCACGCGCGACGAGACCAAAAAGCTGTTGGATGACGCCGTCGCCGCCCGCGAGTTGAAGCCCTGTGACACTGCCGAACTTGCCCGCCTGGCCCAGCAAGTCAACGGCGGCGCCACGCTCGATTGGGGCGTCTATCGCAAAGGTCCCCTTGCCACCTGGATTCGCCGTTCTCTCGAAGCCCTGCTCCGTCCCTATCGGCTTTCGCGCAATCCCAATGATGGACAAAGGAAGCGAAGACCGTAGGAACGGGCCAACCGGGTTGTGTCTGGATGACGGGCAAACCAGAAATTATCTGCCCGCAGATCGGCGTTGACCTCGGAGTTGGAGTAGAATTCTCGACACCTTTAGCAAATGAAAATCACAAATTCGGAAGGTTGCAGGGTTTGTGGAAGTGATTGACAGAGAAGAAACTCTGGTTGTGGAGGCTTTATTTGAACTGACGATTTCGAGTGGAGTAGGGCTCCTGCTCGCGAGGCAGGCGTTCTACTCAATTATGAGCAGCTGCTTTGCAAGAAAGCAGGCAAAATCACACAAGGGCCGCATCTGGTGTCGCTTACGCAGGAACATGCGGTGCAATCAACCTCTTGAATTGGACTGAAGGTGGACTGAAAATCCTCCGCACCTCTTTGGTGCTGGGGCGTTGCGCGCGCCACGTCGAGATGTCGACGTGGCCTCAAATCTGCAACCATTCGGTTACAACCCTGCCCCCAAAACCGGCAGCAATGAGCTCGGAAACTACGGCTCGATCTCCTTCTAGAGAGCGACGAAATTTACGCGGCCCGCAAACATGCGAGTGTTACACTGCGCTCTCATGATTTGTTCTGCGTGCAAACGGCGGACGCCTGACAACAGCCGCTTCTGCCCCTCGTGCGGCGCCGCGATCGACTTGAGCAACACGCCGACGGTCTCGCGTGTGTCCGACTCCGCGCGCGCCACTCCGCCGTCCGCTTCCACTCCCGCGTCCGGCTCACCGCTCAAGGAAAGCAGTCCCGGTTCACATCGTCCGACTTCAGGCTCAGCCTCCGGCTACGAAGCAAACTACGTCCCCGGGATGACGCTCCTCGATCGCTACCGCATCGTCGCCCCGCTCGGCAAAGGAGGCATGGGTGAGGTGTATCGCGCAGAAGACTTGAAACTGGGCCAGCCCGTGGCGCTGAAATTTTTGCCCGCCTCGCTGCTGCGAAGCGAAGACGCCGTCGCGCGTTTTCACCGCGAAGTCCGTCTGGCGCGCCAAGTTTCGCATCCGAATGTTTGCCGCGTTTTCGACGTTGGCGAGGCCGACGGCCAGACGTTTCTCACCATGGAATATGTTGACGGCGAAGATCTCGCCTCGCTGAGGCGCCGCATCGGCCGTTTGCCTCCCGACAAGGCGCTCGACATCGCCAGGCAATTATGCGCGGGACTCGCCGCCGCCCATGAGCACGGCATCGTCCATCGCGACCTCAAGCCCGCCAACATCATGCTCGACGGCCGCGGCCGCGTGCGCATTACCGATTTTGGCCTCGCCGCAATTTCTCTCGAGCCCGGCTCGGACGACGCGCGCGCCGGAACGCCTGCCTACATGTCTCCTGAGCAACTTTCCGGCGGCGAAATCACACCGCAGAGCGACTTGTACTCAATCGGCTTGGTCCTCTACGAAATTTTCACCGGGAAGCGCCCGTTCGACGCTAAGACTTTCGACGACATGATTCGTCAGCGTGACAAAAGCACGCCCACGCTTCCATCTCAATACGTGAAGGAAATCGATCCGCTGGTCGAGCGCGTGATCATGCGCTGTCTCGAACGCGACTCGGCGAGACGGCCGGCTTCGGCGCTGCAAGTGGCCGCGGCGCTGCCTGGAGGAGATCCCCTCGCCGCAGCGCTGGCGGCGGGCGAAACGCCTTCGCCAGAAATGGTGGCGGCTGCCGGTGAAGAAGGCGCGCTGAAACCGCGGAAGGCCTGGGCGCTGCTCGGCGGCATCGCGTTGCTGTTGGCATGCTGTACGTTTCTGAGCCAGCACGCCTTCATAAACAATATGGTGTCGGGCGAGAAATCACCGGAGGTGCTTAGCGCGACGGGACGCGAAATCGCGAACAGTCTCGGCTATACCGAGCGCCCGGTCGATAGCGCTTACTGGTTTGACGCAGAGTCCAACTATCGGGCGTATCTTTCCCAGGTCCCTGCTCCTGAGCGCTACCGTCGTGCCAGCGAGGATTTCCCGTCAGGCGTTCAATTCTTGTACCGCCAGAGCCCCCGACCTATCCAGGCGAATTACGTCAGCACGAGTTATCCCTGGCTGGTTCAATCACGCAATCCGGTTGCTTCCACGCCGGGCGATATGACCGTCGGACTAGACACGCAGGGACGCCTGCAATCTTTTCACGTGATTCCTTATCCGGACCAGAACGGGGCGACGCCTGCAACGCCGTCCTTTGAATGGCGGAGTCTTTTCGAGCGCGCAGGTCTGGATTTTTCACAGGCGAAAGCATCTTCCGGCGGTTGGTATGCAAACCAGTTAATGGATCAGCAATTCGCATGGGACACCCCGCATGACGGAAAAAATATTCAAGTCCATGGCGCAACCTACAAGGGACGCGTGGTTTTTTTCCATGTCCTCGGCTCCTGGGAGCATCCGGAACAAACTGAGTACAACCAGTCCGCCGGCCAATACGTCGGTTGGATATTCTTCGGCCTGGCCATATGCGTCGAACTAGCCTGCTTATTCTTTGCGCGGAAGAATGTGCAACTGGGCCGCGGGGACACGAAGGGCGCTCTGAAAGGCGCCATTGCAAGTTTTGCGGCCTGTTTTGTTTGGATTGTGCTGGCTGCGCATCGGTATCCCAGTGGCGATTGGTTCTTTGAATGGTGGCAAATTATTCTAGGCCGCTCCGCAGGATTGGCGCTGCAGTGGTGGGTGTTGTACATGGCTCTGGAACCCTACATTCGCCGGACCTACCCCGAGGCGCTGATTTCCTGGAGCCGCTTGGTGGCTGGGAACTTTCGCAACGCTCTGGTTGGGCGCGACGTCTTGTGGGGAGTGGGATTCGGTGCGATGGGTGCGGCGATTGCGCTGTTCGCGAATGCGCTTCCAAGCTGGGTTTCAATCAAAAACGTCACGCCACCCTTTAGTCCGGACGTGTTACGGCCAATGTCCGTGTATTTGGGTGCCTTCGCCCTGCAAGCGGGAGGCTCGCTCATTAATGCTCTCGGCTCGCTCGCCACGATCTTTATTGCCTGGAAACTTTTTCGCAGCAGGACAGCTGGGCTGATTGCGCTCGGCTTTTTTTGGACCATCATACTTCTAGTGCCCGAAAATGCCTTAGGAGAACTGCCCTTCTCAATTCTGGTCTCGCTTGTGCTTTTGGCCTGCCTGGTCCGTACGGGGCTGCTTGGTTTGGTCGTTGCATTCTACGTCCAGTTCACGCTCGAGCAGGGTTGTCTTACAACCGATCTCGGGCGCTGGTATGCACCTCGATCTCTCGCCGCCTTGCTCGTTGTGCTGGCCATCGCCGCCTACGGCTTCTGGACCTCGACCTCAGGCCGCCACCGTTTCGGCACCACCTTCGAAGACTGAAATTGCAAGCCAGCGACCGCCGCGGGCTTAGGAAAGAGGAAGAATGGCTGCCCGGGCTAGATTCGAACTAGCAACACTTCGGTCACAGACCGAATGATTAGGGACGTGAACCGAATCCAGGGCGCTCGAACCACCCTTGCAGCTAGCGGCCCTTCTCTCGTACTCGTTGTAGACGTAGGCTTTTTGACTTTACAATATGTCGGGAGTTGTATATACTTACCGACGTTTGGTAAAGAGTCTTCCATGCCGAATCACCGCATAGCCGACCTCACGAAACTCGTGAAGGAGGCCGGAATACTACGTCCGCGAGACCTTCAGGTCCACGGCATCCCACGGGCCTATCTTCGCATGGCAGTTGACCAAGGCTCGATCATGCAAGTCGGTCGTGGACTCTACGTCGCCCGCGGTACCCAGCCAACCGAACATCACAGCCTTGCACAAGCTTCGAAGCGCGTGCCCAAGGGAGTCGTTTGTCTTCTATCGGCTCTTCGTTTTCACGACCTGACAACTCAATCGCCGTTCGAGGTATGGCTCGCGATTGGTGAAAAAGCACGCGTGCCTAAGCTCGACAATCCGCCACTGCACATAGTTCGGTTTTCACGCAAAACACTTGCCTACGGAATTCAAGAACACTCCATCGACGGAGTCGCCGTTCGAGTCTTTTCGCCCGCGAAGACGGTCGCAGATTCCTTCAGATATAGAAACAAGATCGGACTTGATGTCGCGCTTGAAGCCCTCCGCGAATGCCAACGAAAGCGCCGGGCGACCGCAGATGAAATCTGGAGAGCCGCCAAAGCATGTCGAGTGGCAAACGTCATGCGCCCTTATCTTGAGGCCCTATCGTGAGCCGAGAAACGCCTCGGAATCTTGCCGCTTCTGTTCGTCAGAGGCTCTTCAACCGCGCGCAGGAAAAGCACGAGGACTTCGGACTAGTTCTCACCAAGTATGGATTGGAAAGATTTCTTCATCGTTTGGCGCACTCACAATATCGGGAACAGTTTGCCCTGAAAGGCGCTCTGCTCTTCGAACTTTGGACGCATCACCCATATCGTCCCACTCGTGACTTGGATCTCGAAGGCCAAGGAGAAAACAGCATCACTCGAATCAAACAAGTGTTTGCCGAGATCATCGGCATACCAGTCGAAGATGATGGTTTGATTTTTGACCCCAAGTCCCTGCGTGTCGCGCGGATTAAAGAAGAACAAGAGTACGAAGGACTGCGCATCTATTTCATTGCTCGCTTGGAGCGCGCCAAGATTCACATACAGGTGGATGTGGGCTTCGGCGACATCATTGTTCCCGCACCTGAGGAAATTGAATATCCACGAATGCTCGATTTCCCAAGTGCCCGCCTAATGGCGTATCCAAAGGAAACTGTCGTCGCCGAGAAGCTTGAGGCACTCGTGAAATTGGGGATGGTCAACACCCGAATGAAGGACTTCTACGATCTGTGGAAGCTATCCCGAGATTTCGATTTTGATGGCGAGCTTCTCTGCAAAGCGATCAAGGCTACATTCGAGCGCAGGCGAACAAAAATACCCTCAGACATCCCGGTTGCGTTAACTGAAGAGTTCTCGCGCGATGCGCGAAAAGCCAGACAATGGCAGGCCTTCGTCAGAAAGAGCAATCTCGACCACGACGGAGTTTCTCTCCACGCCGTTGCCGCTGACATTACGGAATTTCTCACACCCACACTGCAAGCGATTGGCTCATCCCAAAGGTTTCCCCTGGTATGGCACAGCAGCGGTCTGTGGTCCCCAACAACCCCCAACATCTAAGGGCCTTCTTTCGCCAAAGAAACACAATCGCGGCTTGCGCTATGCGCCGGTGTGCCATCCGTGCCACTCAGAATTGCTTACTGACCAACGCATTCGCGCCATTATTGCTGCCCTTTGCTGCCTCGCGGTTTTCGCAAGTCCTGTGAAGAGAAAGAGAAAGCTGGTAGGGGCGGTGGGGATCGAACCCACGACCTTCGGCTTAAAAGGCCGCTGCTCTACCACTGAGCTACGCCCCTAACGTGGTTAGTGTACAGATACTTGAACGACAGTCGCTGAAACCGCTGTTTGCTCGTTGTCACTTGAGGTGTCAGTTGCCTTTAGAAGTGACACCACCTCATGCAGCCGATTCGGTCCTAAATGCGCGTAACGCCTCGTCATCGTTAAGCTCTTGTGCCCGAGAAGATCCGCAATGTCCTCCAGCGGCGCACATTTCATCCGCAGCCTGCTGGCAAACCTATGCCGCAGCTCATGCCAATGAGAGTTCTTGAGCTTGGCGTCGGCGACCGTGTGATCAAACCAACACCTCGCATTTTGGAGCGCTTCGCCCGTCTTGCTAGACCGAAAAACGCGCCCTCGTCCACCAACACGCTCGAAGACTGTATTCAAAGCCGCAAGCGCCGCATCGTTTAGCGGCACATGCACGGCTTCGTCATTCTTCGTCCGTGAGATGTTCAGCATCCGAGATTTCCAGTCTACCATGTCCCAAGTCTGGCCGTACTTGCTTCCCTTCCGTGAGCCGGTATTGATTGCGAGATCGAATTCGGGAATGTGCGAGGGCCATCTGGCCTGGACGATCTTTCGCAGATTCTTTTCCTCATTGTCGGTCAGGAATCGCACACGGTTGTTGTCTTCGCGGCGATGGTTCACCGATCGCGCAGGATTTGCAGAAACCTTCCGATTCAAAATCCGGAGACGATAGCTGAGGGACATCAGCGAGCGATAATGATTAAACGCTGAAGGTGCCCCCTTTTCCTGCTCCGCCGCGTTCGCAAGTTTGTATTCAATCTCCCTAGGGGCAGTTCCTCCGCCGGTTCCGACCCGAACCATTCCTTCAAGCTGGCAAAGTGCGGGACATCGTTTCGGTAGGCGTGTCCAAGGTTGACTGCCTTCATTGCCCGCGATCAGGGTCGAGTTCGCGCTCCGCAAATAGCGCAAGCCGCTTGAAATTTCCCGTTTCCCAGTCGCTCAGATCGGCTTCTTCAATTACCAGGGACGTGCCGATCCGCCAACATAGTTCGGTTTTGTCTTTGAATCGGACGTGGAGATAAAGCACGCCGTCCTCGAATGCATGATCGACCCAGTCCACAACCTTGCCACGGACACCGGGATATTGTTTGCCGCGCATGATGTCCCGAGGGGCCAGCTTCACGCGTGATTTGCGCTTCGTCATTAGTGAGTTCCCTCCTCGTTCGTTGGCGTGGCGTTGGGTTGTGAATCGGCGGTTGACCGTCGCGGCGGTTTCGCGAGCTTCGGTGTACGCTTCTTTGTTGTCTTTCGACGCCTCTGCGCGGCGCGCTTTTTCTTTTCGACCTGTTCTTCTTCGTAGAGTTTCCCATCACCGAAATGCCAATCGGGAAGGATCGCTACCCGTGGCGGAAGTCCCTTCGCTTTGCGTGCTTCCTCGCGCTGTTCGATCTCCAGATAGACATCGTCGGGGTCCGCAACCCTCTTTGTGCGGTCGCGCAGAAATTTGTATAACCCAATCGCATCGTTCTCGACGATGGCGTCAAACTCGTCGAAGAACTGTCGATTCGCTTCCACTTGCGCGCTCTGCACGTGGGCCTTCGCCCAGCGAATCATCTCCTTTTCGTAAGTGGGCCCCTTTTCAATGTGCTCAAGACCATTGATGACGTGGCCGAACTCTTCGTTTAACGCAAGCGACTCCTGGAAGAGATGGGTTTTCATTTTCTCCTCCTCTTCACAATTTCCTGGGGTAAGGAGACTTGCTCGCGCTTTGACTTGCGTTTCTTTGCAGGCTGCGATCTCTTCGCGGCCAGGACCTTCTCTTCCTCCTCAGCGGACCAAGGCAGGACGGCGATTCGCGGTGGGAGGCCCAGCTTCTTACGTTGTTCGTCGCGCTCCTCGGCATCCAAGAACACGTCGTCCGGGTCTTTGAGCCACATTTCGTACTTGTGGTGGATGCGAGACCAATGGGTCGCCTGGTCCTGCTCGAAATCGCTGGCTTCGGTGGTCACTTCGAAGCCGGCCTGCGCCCTCACGTATTGAATCTCGTTCGACAGGGGCGTCAGCACGTCGGATCTCTGTCCCGGACACTCGGCAAGCTGTTTGAAGAGGTTGACGGATTCGCGAAGATTGCGGTCGAGTAGGGCGAGCAGTTCGTAAGCAGTTTGTCTCACGTCGGGGTACCTCCTTTTTGGTTTTCCTGTTCGCTATCACCTACGATCCAAGGCTGTTCGGATTGTGTTGGGAGCGAGGAGGATCCGGCCTTTTGCATGGCCAGGATGCGATCGTCATTGGCCTGGGTCCAAGGAAGGATCACGGCTCGCGGCGGTAAACCTTGTTCGCGCCGAAGCTCCTCGCGGGATCTCAATTCGAAGTAAATTTCATTGGGACCTTCCTCGGCCTTCTCACAGTTCCGGCGAGCGCGGTAGAAGTTGTTCTCCTCCTGTTGCTCTTTCTGCGCGATCTGGGAAGCAAAATAGTTATTGCCATACGAGCGGAGTTCGCTGAGATTGGTGCGGACTCTGCTGATGCCCTCGGGAGACGCTAGCTCCAGCTTCTCGATGAGGTGGAGAGATTCAAGAGCTTGGTTAATTCCCTGATTGAATTGGAACAAAACTTCATAAACGCGTAGGTCCATTGCGTTGATTCCTTTTCCTAGCGAGGGACACGACTCGCGGGATCGAAGCGTTTTGCTCGCCGAGGAGCGCCACTGTGTCGCTGCATCTGTTGAGGCACACGAATAGCGCGGCGATCGAGAATCGGAACAAACGAAAGGTATGTTCAACTGCATTCAGCAAGGAGGAGATTCAGCAACCGGCTCGGGTGGAGGCAGGGCCGGAAACGCCAGGCGCTGCAAGAGTTGCGCCCCAAATGAGAAAAAGATAACTTCGTTTGCAGCCATCGTTGCACCTTAGACGTGCGACTGTGGTTAGGGGCGCGTTCAGTGCTGATAACACCGGCGCGTCCCGCTTACTTCTTCCTGGCCTTCTTACCTGTTCTTCTGTCGATCCTCTTGCCCCAATAGTTCATTCTCTTGTACTCATGGATCTCGGCAAGTTCCGTGGCTGACCAAAACTTCCGAAATTGACCGTCCACGATTTCTGCTCTTGAGCTTGGAATTTGCTTCCTCCGGCAATCCACCGATGTAGCGTCCGCCGGTCAACTCCACAATTCCGTGCAGCTTCGGAGATCGAGTATTTCTTCATTTTTATATGCCACACTGTGGTTCATATTGTCAAGTAAGAAGCTGAACCGGCAAGCGCCTTAAGCCATCAATCTCGGGGCACCGGAAGAGTACCGCAACAGTGACTTCGGGGAAAGAGCACAAGACGGTGCCTCCTGCTTGAATAAGATTAGACTTCACCGTGTATAACTCTAGGTTATAATGCCTTGATGGCCTGGGACGTAGTTGCGACCGATGAATTTCAGGCGTGGTGGACCGAGCTTGCAGACGCCGAACATGAGGCCATTACTATCGGCGTGACCATTCTTGAAGAAAAGGGACCAGCGCTCGGAAGGCTGCGAGTTGATATCCTGGCGAAAGACTCGAAACATCCCAACTTGAAGGAATTGCGCGTTCAATTTGCGGGTAAACCGTACCGAATTTGTTTTGCGTTCGATCCACGTCAAACCGGGATTCTTCTAATTGGCGGAATTAAGTCTGGTAAGAATTGGACTGTGAAAATGGTCGCGACGGCAGACAAGATTTACGCTGCCTATCTAGCTGAACTGAAGAAGGAGCGGCTTCTCTGATGGCGCGAATTAAATTTAGCGAGCTCACCAAACAGACGATGAGGCCCGAATCCATTGCTAGATCGCGAAAAGCGGCAATAAAGGAAATTGCCGCGATGGAGCTTGTCGAATTGCGAAATACGCTGAAGGTTACGCAGGCCAATCTCGCCCAACGCATGAAGGTTTCCCAAGCTGCAATTTCAAAGCTCGAAAGGCGGAACCGAAACATCCATGTCGATCAGCTTCGATCCATCGTTTCCGCAATGGGCGGAAACCTGATTATCATCGCGGATTTCGAGGGCCGGAAAGTCGAACTCAGCCATATTGGCAAAGCAGGAGATTCCTATCTTAGGAAAGTGCGTCGGCGCAAAACCGCTGCGCCGAAGGCACGAGCACCGCATTCCGATTCTGCCTAACCCGACGCATCTTGCAGGTCCGGAAGGTGCAGCACTGAAGCTACCAGCCCCGGAAGCGGCTCGATTCCGAATAAGTATTCTGCTGTGGTCCGATCATGCATGATCAAGGACATTATCATTCGAAATTACAAACGGATAGCTGGCCATTCGTCGATTTTGCTTTCATGGGCCTTGCTAAACGATCTCGCGGCCTCCCCTTCAAATCATCCAGCCTTCAGGCCGTTTTCATTCCTCGCACAAACAGTGTGGTGCGGATCTTGTCCATAAATGTTCACGTAGTTGGCGACGAGCTTGCCTGCGTCTTTCAGGCAATCGAGTTTGATCTGCTGCCCCGGCGCAATTGGGTAGGGGTATCGGTGCCGCCGCGACCGTTCGTCGCTCGATTCACCGTCAAAATACTTCAAGGGCTTTGCGTGCACCAGCAACCTCGAGCACATAAATTTTGCGACCGACATCGAAAACATTCCGCTCCTGCGAACTTTCACTTGACACTGCTTTCAGCTCCGATGTAGATAGCTACCCAGTGTAACCGTCGCTGGACATCCGTCCTCCGACGGTATCTACGGAGCGATTTTTCCTGGAGGCTGCGGATTCATTGTTTTGTCATTTCCAATCGCTTTCTTGACAGTCGCGCTCGCCACTCAGTTGATGGCTTATGACGCGACAACGGTTCGCACCAATCGGATGTGAAAATGAAAGATTTCGAACGCGTTCGAGATATTAAACGAGCCGCTCGCGCCAGACTTCTTGCCATTCCCGGGGTACACGCGGTGGCCGTGGGACCGAAAATTGTCGGCGGTAAATCCACGGATGAAACGGCCATCATGGTTTTCGTGGTCAAGAAACGACCCCTGCTGGAAGTTCCCGTTGGTCAGCGGATCCCGACCGAAATCGAAGGAGTGAAAACAGACGTCTACGAATGTGGGATTTTCCGCTTGCTTGCGGAAGACGACTCTAAGTACCGCCCTCTTTTAGGCGGGACATTAATTACGCCCGGGGACTTCGTCGATCCGACGCCGACCGTGCTCGGAAAGGCGCTCGGTGGCCATGGAACTCTCGGTTGTTTTGCTCGGACGCAAGGGGCAAATCCTACTGTAGTCGCGCTCACGTGTCAGCATGTCGTGGGATGCATCTCCGTAGCAGCGAAAGCGACCCTGAACTCGGCATGGGCCTCGTCAACCCAGGAATTAGACTTCACCGGCACGAATACACCCGGCACCACTATAACTGTCGGTCTCTTCTCAAGCTCCTCCGCCATTACAATTTTCTATCAGACGACAGATACCGACACACCCAAATCGATCGTGGCCGGAGTTGCCGCGAGAATAACCACACTCGGAGCCCCGCACTTCAGCGCTACGCCGTCGGCGGCCGGCAATTCCTGCGTGATTTCGAGCGACGCGCCGCTAAAAAGCGATCCGAGCGTTGATATCTATTCTGCTCCAATTCGAAATAGTACCAACGTGGTGGTGCACGTATCGGACAGCAAGATTTCTTTCCTGGGCAGAGCGATGTCAGACGCTGGCGCGCACATCGAGTTCATTTCAAATCAGGACCCCGATGTTTCGCACGGGAAGTTCGTTCCCATTCCGAAGGGCACGAATTCCGCAGACATCGCCAAGCTGATCGAAAAAGCCATAAACGATTTCAATCTGGCGCAGGTCACTGTGACCCGGACAGGTGTGTCGCTCATGATCGCCGGAGTGCAATACGTTACCTGCCAACTGACAAACGATAGTCGCGTTGGCCAGCCAACCAGTACCATGTGCGCGGGAAGTTGCACGGACGACGCCATAGGAACGGTCATCGCGACCAGCGTTGAACTAGATACGGCCTTGATACAACTGGATGCAGGCTTGGTTTACCGCGCGGACATCCCCGAAATTGACCTTGTGAATGGCAGCAACCAGACAGGTTCGGTCAAGGATACGCATGACATCACGATCGAAAGCAAAGGCTATCCTCTAAAGAAACGGGGGTACAAGACGGGCATAACGCGCGGAACGCTTTTGGCGCTCGACCAGGAGGGAATCGCCCTTAGCCCAGACCCTTTCGATAAACCACCGCAATGGTTCATTTTCCAACGCGAGTACCAGCATGCCTTCACGATCAAAGGCACTAACGGCGTTAGCTTTGCCGCTGGAGGCGATTCCGGCTCAGCCGTATTGAACGAGGCGGACCAGGTCGTTGGCGTTCTCTTCGGCGGCGACACGGATCACGCAATTGCCACCCCCATCCTGCCGGTCCTCGCTCAATTCAAATTAACACTCGAGACGGCCGCGCAACCGGGTATCGACAAGACCGTCCCGGCTACGCAGCACGCTATAAGTTCGAACGCTGCCCGCGCTGCCAGCGATCGCGCCCAGCCACAGTTGAGCTTTTTCGAGAATCTCCGGCACGTGCGGTCGGAACTCCGGTCAACCGGACAAGGTCGGCGGTGGAGCGATCTGGTGGAGCGGCATTTTCAAGACATGAACGCGTTGATCAACGGAAATCAACGAGTTGCAACGGTTTGGCGCCGCAACGGAGGCCCCACGATTCTGAGCGATTTGCTGCTGGCGTTGCAGCTCCCAGACAAGCGGATCCCGTGCCAGATTGATGGGGAGCTATTGGAAGACCGGCTGCGAAAAATCGAAGAAGCAGTAACGCGCTACGGCGCGACGGAACTGTCGTCTGATTTGAAAAAATTTAACGCGATGCTCTCGCGGATGGCCGGCTTGAATTACAAGCAAATACTTGAAGCGCTGAAGAAGGACCCGCCGGAAGATTCTGACACGCAAGGGCCGATCGCAACGGAAGATTTCGTGCAACGTTTCCCGCCTTCACGACACTATTTCGACTAGAGGATTCGCACAAGCACGGCTGGCGGTACATCCAAGACGGATTCGCGATTCGGGTCCAGGGCGAGCTCATGAAGGACTTCGAGAAGGTTCAGGAGGTCAAGAGGGCCGTGCAGGGCAGGCTCCTGGCAATCCCAGGAGTCCACGCGGTAGCGGTAGGACCAAAGATTGTCGGCGGAAAACGAACGAACGATATGTCCATCATGGTCTACCTCATCAAGAAGAAGCCGCTTGCTGAACTACGTCCCGAAGAGGTGATTCCGGTTGAGATTGACGGAGTTAAGACCGACGTGATCGAGTCTGGCGTCTTCCGCCTTCGGGCGGACGACAACAGTAGGTACCGTCCGCTTGTCGGAGGATGCATGATAACTCCGGGCGGTTACACACCGGGTGTCACCATGGGAAATCCTGCGGCATCGGTACTTGGCACAGGTCTTGGTGGATCAGGCACCCTCGGATGCTTCGCGAGCACCGGCGGGCCCAGTCCCAAGGTCGTCGCAATTACCTGTTGGCATGTCGTGGCTATTCCACCGCGCGGCCAGCAGCTAACTCTGACCGTAAACGATACGTTTACGTTTGGAGGCACGAATACGTCGGGAACGATCGTGGCTGTCAACGCCACAGTTGGCGGTGTCAACGCTCACGCATTTCACGAAACAGGAGATTCAGACACTTTACAAGATATCGCGACGGCGGTGGCATCCAAGTTGAACCTCTTGGGATTTAGCGGCTTTCAGGCGGTCCCTTCCGGCGCCCAAATTCTCTTCAACGGTCTTAACCAGGCTACTGACAAACTCGCGTGCGCTATTTATAGCGCCCACGCACCGAACACTTGGGCTGACATCGTAACGGCAACTCGCGGCAATACGATCTCTTCCATCCGCGGCCTGGCTACGCGGGCATCCGGCGCCTATGTGAATGTGAATACCGGAGGACCAAATCCGACGTCCGGAGTTTTTGTGCCGATCGCCAAAGGCATCAATTCGGTTAGCGTGATTAAATCGATCGGAGACGCGATCCACGATGCGAGTATCCCCAGCATCGCGCCAAACAGCACCGTGACCGCGACCGTGGCCGGAGCCACCGTCACTCTTGCAGCTACCCAGGAAATCGAGTGCGATGTGAGTAGTGATGTGAGAGTCGGGCAGCCGACGAACACGATGTGCGTGGTTTCCTGCCTCAATGATCGGATTGGCCTGATTCTGGATGCGCACGTTGACACCGACGCTGCCTTGATTCAGTTGGATTCGGGTCAGAAATACCGCGCGGACATCCTCGACACCGACCCGAGTGGATCATCTCCTGGCTCGGTGAAAGGAACTCATGATCTCACGGACGCGGATCTCGACATCGGGCTTCGACTAAAGAAGCGTGGTTTTAGAACTGGTCTGACGCGTGGCATTCTCCAAGCTCTCGACACATCCGGGTATGCAATCTACCCGGATTCAAACACCCCGCCCGAATGGAAAATCTTGGCTCGTTTCTATGAGCATGCTTTCACGATTGATGGAGCCTCTTTCGCGGACGGAGGAGATTCCGGTTCAGCAGTTCTAAACGCCGATAACGACGTGGTCGGCATCTTATTTGGATCAAGCGATACGGCCGCCGTCGCGACACATATATCGAAGGTTTTCGAATCGTTTAAGAGTTACAACTTAGCCATCGAAACCGCGGCTCAACCCGGCATCGACAAGGTTGCTCCCTAATGCCTGGAAGCGCTGGAACCCTCGAGTTTTTGGCACAGCAAATTGGCTTGGCTCTGCAGCCGCTCGCAACCGAGCTCACTTCCGACAATCTCCTGCCGTTTCTGTCGGAGCTAGGTCTCCAGTTCCCTCCTGTTCTACTCGCAAACTCGAGTTTTATGAGTGCCGTCAACGCGGCAGCAACAGCCGCAGGTGATTTAACTGCCCTTCTGAATCAGATTGAATCGGACATCGCGAGCGATAACACGACTGGAATTGTGCAGGATGGACTGCAGCTCGTCGCAAAAATCAAACAGATCGTGACCGCTCTCGAAGCGGTCGGCTCGGAGCTCTCGACGATTGCATCGAGTCTCGGCATGGATGCGGACGAGGTTAAAGCTTTCGCCGAGAATCTGGCGGTCGCTCTCGTCGGCTACCTGATTGTTTCATATCTCGAACTGATGCTGCCGACGATCACAGGCGTCGCGAACCTGCTTGGACTTATCGACGATATCCCCAATCCCGGAATTGATGGCGACCCAACGCATCCGCCGTATGTCAGCCGCACGGTTCATTTCGCAAATTTTGGAAAATTGTTCACGGATCCCAGGACGCTTCTTGAAACTGTATATGCATGGGGAGATCCGGCGTTCGACGGCACACAAATGATGCCGCGAGTGGCGGCATCGTTCGATCTCATCGGAATTCCGGCAGCCACAAACATTCCCGGCTCTGGAAACATACTGAACTCGTCCCTGCTTCAAATTCAGCCGAATCCCGCGTCAACGCCTCCCGGACTGACGGCGAGTCTGGTTTATACGCTTCCCAGCGGAATTGATGTGACCGTCCCCATCACCTCAACCCTATCTTTGCGGTCACAAGCTCAGGGAACCTTTTCAGCGGGATTGGTGGCGACAATCGTGCCGCCGGCCAGCGTCACGCTGAAGCCTCTGGTCGAACTGAGCGGAAAAATCGAGCTCGACCTTACCGCCACCGGCACGGACGCAAATCATCCCATTATCCTCTTTGGACAGACGGGTGAAAGTCGTCTACAGACAGACAGTTTCGCGTTGAGTGCGGGCATTGTTCTTAGTTGGGACGTTCCTTCCGGAACCGCGACGGCTGATCCTTCCGTAGCGATCGCCGTCAAAGGCGGGAAAGTCATCATCGACACGACGGATGCGGACGGCTTTCTGGCTGATGTCTTGTCCGGAGTGAATGTTCAAGCTGGATTTGACTTTGCTGCGACGTGGCGTGCGGACACGGGGTTGCACGTCACCGGCGGCGCGCAGCTGGAGATTGATTTGCCGCTGCACCTCGACTTAGGGCCGGTGACGCTGCCGATTCTTTATCTCATCGGCGGCGTGGCGAACGACGCGATCACACTGGAAGTTTCGGTAGCGCTCGGCCTCACGCTTGGGCCATTTGTAATTTCCGTGGACCGCGTGGGAGTGCTCGGCACCGTGACGTTCCCGCAGCAAGGCGGCAACCTTGGCCCGGCAAATCTTCAGCTGGGATTCAAGCCACCGAATGGTTTGGGCATTGCCGTTGACGCCGGCCTGGTCACAGGCGGCGGATATATTTCCTTCGACCCGAGCAAGGGACAGTACGCGGGAATCCTACAACTTTCGCTCGTGGATACGATCGGCATCACCGTGATCGGCGTCCTCGATACGATCATGCCAGATGGCTCGAGCGGATATTCGTTCGTGCTGGTCATCACCTTCACTTTGCCGCCGATCCAGCTCGGATTCGGATTCACTTTGAACGGCGTTGGCGGCCTTGGTGGCGTGAATCGGACGATGAACACCGACGCGCTGCAAGCAGGGTTTCGCGCGCACACGTTGGGCGCGATCATGTTTCCCGCCGATCCCATTGACAACGCTCCGCAAATCATCAGCGACATCCGCAATTTTTTCCCAATTGCCGAAGGACGATATCTTTTCGGTCCGCTGCTGGAGCTCGGATGGGGCACGCCCACTCTCATCACTCTTACGCTTGGCGTGCTACTCGAAGTTCCGGATCCGATTCGCATCGCGATCCTAGGACTGATTGATGCAGGCCTGCCGACCCAAGCCGACGCGCTGCTTGTGCTGCACATCGAAGTTCTCGGCATCATTGATTTTGGAGCCAAGACGCTTTCAATTGACGGCACGTTGTTCGATTCCAGCGTGCTGGTTTACGCGCTGGCCGGCGATCTGGCGCTGCGCGTCTCCTGGGGCAGCAATCCGAATTTCCTTTTCTCGCTTGGCGGATTCAATCCCAACTTCAACACCGACGGCCTGGACGTTCCCAAGCTGGCGCGGCTTTCGGTGAGCCTGGGCAGCGGAAGCAATCCGCGGATCAGCGCCGACAGCTATTTCGCCGTGACGTCGAACACCGTGCAGTTTGGCGCAAACGTGCAAGCGTACGCAGCGGCCGGCGGATTCAGCATCCAGGGTTATCTGGGCTACGACGTTCTCATAATTATTTCTCCCTTCTCTTTCGAGTTCGACTTTTCCGCTTCGTTTGACGTTGCCTACGACGGCCACACGCTTCTGGGCCTGAACGTGAACGGAACATTTCAGGGGCCGACACCCTGGCACTTTCATGGAGAGGCTTCCATCAGCTTGCTGTTCTTCAGCGTCAGCGCTTCGGTGGATTTGACCTGGGGCAGCAGCACGCAAGCGACGATTCCTGCTCAGCCCGTGCTGCCGGACCTTTTCAACGCGTTCAAAAATCCCCAAAGTTGGAGCGCCGCGCTGCCTCCCGCTACGACCGTGGCTGTTTCTCTGGCAACGCAGAAGCCCACCGACCAGACGCTTTGCGTGCATCCGATCGGAACGTTGCAGGTAAAGGAAACGGTGGTGCCGCTTGATTTATCGATCGCCAAGTACGGCAACGCCACACCATCCGACGGCACCGAATTCTCGATCGAAAGCGTGCAGATCAACGCGCAAACGGAAACGATACAGAGCATTCAGGATTATTTCGCGCCAGGCCAGTTCCTGAATCTGAGCGACGCGGACAAACTGAGCAAGCCGAGTTTCGAGGAAATGGACGCAGGAGTGAACATCGGCTCCAGCGCGATTCTGAATGGGCAGGATTCACCGCGCACCGTCGTGTACCAGGAATTTTACATTTACGATCCCGCAAATTTTTCCATTCCCACGGGCCCATACCTGATGCCGGCAAACATTCATCTGGCGCTCAGCGCGCAAGGTGCCGGATTTGCTTCGCAAGTGAAAAATACCGGGCTGCAGAAATATAGCGTTGGGCCAACGCCCCCCGCGATCGTGGTGGACGAGCCGCAATATGTGGTCACGAGCGTGCTGGACCTGAGTGTTCGTGCGGACATTCTGGCCGGTACCGGCAATAGTTATTTTCAGGCGCAGGCGGCGCTGAGTTCTTATTTGGCTGCGAATCCCGCAGAAACCGGCGATTTGCAAATCATGCCGATGCATGAGGTGGCGCCATGAGTAGCGCCCCCACGCTTGGACGCTATCACTTTCAAGCCTGGGCGCGCCGCGGCATCGCTGCGAGCCTGAATAACCCGGACGGCGGTTCCCTGCCGAGCCGCGCAAATTTGAGCGTTCAGCTATTTCTGGACGTGCAAGGCGGAGCGCAGCCGAATCCTGTGCAGCCGCCGGCGACGCCTGTGTCGTTGTTCGGTCCCGGCGATGTGGTTGGCGTTGATCCACGAATGGTGATACGGACCGAGCCGCGGCAGTTCACGGTGAATTTCGAGCCGAATTATCTCAGCGGCATTGAATTCGATACGCCGGATTTTCCCTGGCTGTTCACGCCCGCAGCGCCCAATGGCGATCGCTTGCGTCCTTGGGTGGCGCTGATTGTTTTGAAGCAGAGCGAATTCACGATGCCCTCCATCGCGCCGAATCCCCTGCCGACGATCCTGGTGCAAACGATGTCGGCTCTGCAGGATCTCTCCGGCTCATGGAATTGGGCCCACGTGCAGATCAGCGGGGATGCGTTCGCTTGCGGATTCGCTCGCCAGCTCGCCAGGAAACGTAATCTCGCGGTTGCTTTGCCCGCGGCGCCTTGATCCGGAGACTTCCTACTCCGCATTCCTGGTTCCGGCATTTCAAAATGGCGTGCAAGCCGGGCTCGGCCAAGATGTTTCCGCCGTGACGACTTCCGATCCCGCATGGACGCAGGACACGCAAGCGCCGCTAACGCTGCCGTTTTATTTCCGCTTCGATTTCAACACCAGTGATGGCGGAGATTTCGAATCGCTGGTGCGCCAATTGACGCCCACCGTGCTGCCCGCCACCGTCGGCCAGCGAATGATGGATGTGCAGCATCCCGATCCAGGGATTCCTTCCGCGGGCGGGCCGCTTGGCTTGGACGGCGCGCTGGTAAGCGTGACGCCCAACGAGACCCCGTGGAGCGGCGCGGACAAAGACGCATTCCAAACCGCGTTGCAAGCCTGGATTAACCAGACATCGCCCGCGACGGACGATCCGACTAATCCGAATAAGTATCCGACTCCGCCTCCGGGCGATCCGGTGGTGGCGCCACCGATTTACGGCAGATGGCAGGCGGCGGTGCCGACCGTTGATCGCACCGCGGCGGGATGGTTGAACGATCTGAGCCTCGATCCGCGCGATCGCAGCATCGCCGGCATGGGTACCCAAATCGTGCAGGGCGAGCAGACGCAGCTGATGGCTTCGGCCTGGCAGCAAGTGGACGGCGTGCTGCAGGCCAACCAAATGCTGAAAGAAGCACAGCTTGCACGCGCGGTGAGCCAGCAGATTTACCAGCAGCATTTGCAAACCGCGCAGCCGGAAACACTATTTAATTTCACGGCGCCGCTACACTCGCGACTGCTCGCGAGTCCCACTACGATTCTCGCCCAGATCCGCGCCAGCCGTGTTCCGCAGCGAATGTTTTCCGGAGCATTTCGCAAAGCGGCGCGCCTGCCATGGCGTCTTGGAATGGCGAAGAACGGCGCGCCCTCGCTTTTGACGCGAGTGAACAGCGGCAACATCGCGATCGTGCCGCCGATTCAGCCGCCTGCGGGGATGGTGCCCATCGAGCAGATTGCGAATCAGTCCGCGCCTTCCTGGGCCGAAACTTTGCTGAAGTGGTGGAAATGGATTTTGCTCGCGTTGATTGTGTTGCTCGCCGTCATCGTCGTGGTCGTTGGTCTGGCGGCAGGATGGGCGGTAGCTGCGGGCGTAGCTGCCGTGTCCGTCGCGGCCGGCGTCGCTGTGTGGAACGCAGTGAAAAATTCAATCGCCAGCGCGATCTCCGCAACCGCGCTGCAAGTTTCGAATTTCACGCCAACGGTTGTGGCGGACGTTCCCGCGCGGTCAAATTTTCAGATCACCACGCCGGGAACGACGCAACCGGCGGCAGCCTCAGGCGGCACGGACTCTGCGCAAGCCGCCGCGTTCCGCAAAGCGACATCGCAAGTATTCGCGGACTATCAATCGCTGCCCGAAAATCCCGCACCGCTTCCAGCCCTCGATCTCGCAACCCTGCAGCGCACAATCTTAACGCGCATTGACCCGGTCACCACGATTCCTAAACGGATTCAGGGATTGCTCAGCATATCAGAGCGTTTCCCGTGGCAACCCGCTGATCCGCTGGAAACAATTATGGCGGCGCCGGAATTTCCGCAGCCGATGTACGCGCCATTGCGCGACCTTTCGCAAGAATATCTTTTGCCCGGAGTCGAAAATATTCCAGCGAACAGCGTGGGCCTGCTGCAATCAAATCAAGCGTTCATCGAGGCCTACATGGTGGGGCTCAATAGCGAGATGGGCCGCGATCTTCTGTGGTTCGGCTATCCTACGGACCAGCGCGGCAGCTACTTCCGCCAGTTCTGGGATGTGAGTGCGTATGTGCCGCAGCCGGGCGACCCGACAGACCCGACGCAGCTGGCGGAATACTTGAAAGATATTCCCCCTATCAACACGTGGCAGTTGCCTTTGCCGCTGGGCAAGCACCCGAACCGCGCGAATATCGTGACGAATAATCTGGTGCTGCTGGTTCGCGGCGAGCTTTTCAAGCGTTATCCGAACGCGATCGTCTATGCCGGAAAAGCCAAAACTCTCCCGAACGGTACCCGAGTCCTCGACGAGACTGCCGAACTTTATCCGCTCTTCCGCGGAACGTTGTCTCCCGACATCACTTTCCTGGGCTTCAACATCACCGCGGCGGACGCTCGCGGCGGCACCACAAACGCACCAGATGGATATTTTTTCGTTTTCCAGGAGCAACCCTCCGAGCCGCGCTTTGGCCTGGAACCCACGCCGGATATTTCTCCCGTGCCGCACTGGGCCGACTTGGCATGGATCAATTTTACAGCGTCGGGTGGAACGCCGCCGGCACCTCCGCCCAAGATCGCCGGAACTTCTCCTGCGGCGATCATGGCCACCAGCCCGTGGCGGCTCGCTTCCCAAGTATTTGCAAACGTGTTGCAGAGCACGCAGTTGCCAACTTTTCTGACGCCGACTCTGCAACCGACGGGCACCGCAATCGTCTCCGACAGCGACAACCCGAACGACACTAACAATCAGTGGGGAGTGAACAGCGCGCAGACGGCTTACATTTTGCTGCGGCTCCCGTTCCGCATTCTGATGCACGCGGATTTGATGCTGCCTCAATCATGACCACACCTCCCAAACCGATCGTCACGAAACCAATCGTCACGAACCCTGCCGTTGCAAAACCATCGGCAACGCGGCAGCCCACCGGCCTCTCAGCGCAAACTCCGCTGTTACTGCTGCCCGTCAATATCCAGACGCGCTTCATGAACCAGCAAAAGGGCAGCGCCGAATTGTGGGTGCGAATCTATCCGGATCAGATTGCCGTGAATTCGCACGAGCCTGAGCTGACCAATCAGGAAGTTTCCGACGGGCAGGCATACTGGAACGCGTTGTGGCAGGCTGGCAATCCACCTCCCGATCCTGATGACGCCAAGGCTCCGTGGCGCACGGTTGCCTCTCTGTATGGTGCGCAGCGCGCCGCGTGGATTTGTTCGCAACTCACTCCGACGAATTTGCTGCAACAGCCTGCAGCGCCGACGCCGAGCGGCACCGCTGCCGTCCCGGCGCCAATTTTTCCCGCACTGACGATTCGCAATTCGTCGTGGGAGAAGCCGGCCGTTGCAGACGCGCTGCCGGACGCGTGGACCGTCGTGCTCGTTTCCGGCGGCCAATCGTCTCTGTTCCGCAGCAGCCCGGTCGTGGTTCCGCTCGCAGTCAGCCTTACCCCGAACAGCGGAGCCTTCCCTGCCGGTAACGTGGTGGATGCGAACTTGCAATGGATGGTGGATTTTTCGACGGCTGTGCAAGCAGGCATGGCGCTGAAGATTCCGCTGACGGCGGATCTGAGCGCGAAAGGGATCGATCAGATTTTCGTGTACGGATTACGCGGCAGCGACACGCAAGCCGGCCAAAGTTTCGCAGCTCTGCTGAACGCGCACCACTATACCGATGGCCTTGCACTCGTCCCGCAAGGCTCGCCGACCAACAACACGGCCGACGCCACCTCGGCCTTCAGCCGCAAAGATCCCAACTTTGAAATCAGCTTTGAGACGGAGCGCGAAGGCCCGCTGACGTCCAACCCCGCTTGCGACGGCGTGACGCTCGCAAGCCTGGTCGGAATCCCCGCGACGACCTTCGATCACGTGGCCGATGCCGACGGCACGGATTCGCTCGATGGCACGGACATGCTGCGTTCGCTATGGCCCGCGACGCTGGGATATTTCCTGAACCAGATGATGGCCAATGTTTTTTCCGCGGACGTAATCGAACAAGCGCGCCAGTATGTCCTTGCGAACGCTTACCCACGTGGTCCGATTCCTGCTTTCCGCGTCGGACAAACTCCCTACGGCGTACTGCCCGTCACGTCGTTGCGCAGTTACGCGGTGGATCCGAAACTCGCAGGGCCAGTCGAGCCGGGCCTGGTCAATTTTGTGCAGAAATTGTGGCCCACGTGGCTCTCCAGTTCCGTCGCAGCGCCGCAGATGCAGCGCGGCGGCGATCCCGACCAAAATTTAATGTCCGTGCTTGGAATGGACGCCAGCTCGATGAATTTTCAGGGCCGTCCCGTGATGGGCAGCCTGTTTCTTTGGAATCTGCTTGGCTTTCTTGGCGCGCCGCAAGCATTCCAAGCCACTTGGTGGCAGGACTTTTTGTCTCCCGGACGCGCGCTGCTGAACAGCTATGGTTATACGCAATGGAATCCGCGGATTCTGACGCTCGGCTTCGGCCAGAACAGTTTCCCCGTCGGATTTTCCACCGTTCAAGACGGCCCGCTTTCGGAAACCGAAACTCTCAACGCGGACGCCACATTAAGCGGCGGTGTGAAAGGAAATTACATCAACTGGCTGCAGACCGCTTCGGTGGCGGATATTCAGGCAGAAAATTATCCCGGGACGAAACCGACGTCGCTGCTTTACAAGATCCTCCGTCAATCGTTGCTGCTGGAATATGCGAACCTCGCAGGACAGAACGAAGTGAGCGCAGGAAAGCTGGGTCTGACGCAGATTCAAGAAGGCGAAATGGTCGGCGTCCAACCAGCCGCCACTACTTTGACGCCGTGGCAGGTGTTGGCGCGGCCTGCGATTCCGAATCCGCACGTTTCCTGGGCCGACTATTTGCTCACGCCAAGTTTCCCTGCCGAGTCTCCCTTCGCGCAACTCAATGATCTGCGCACGAGCCTGGGGCGTCTCGCTGCTCTGCACACCGCAGAACTCGATCGCTTGCTCAGCGAAACGCTGGACGCGTGTAGCCACCGATTGGATGTCTGGGCGACAGCCATCGCGACCGCGCTGCTGAAGCGTACGCGCGCGAAACAAAACAACTCGGTGTGGCTGGGCTGCTACGGTTGGGTCGAAGATGTGCTCCCCGAAACCGGCCGTGTAGCTGTGGCGGGCGCAGAACTAAAGCAAGTTCAGACGCTCGATTCCGCAAGAGCGCAAAAATCTCGCGCCCCCGTTCAGTCGTCAGTTCAGCTTCCGGTTCCGCTTCAGCCTCCCTCTGACAACGGCGGATACATTCTTGCTCCCTCTTCCGCGCAAGCCGCCGTGGCCGCCGTGCTGCGCAATGGTTACATGACTCACCAGAACACAGCGGAAGAGGGCTTGCTCTCGATCGACCTCTCTTCCGAGCGCGTGCAAAAAGCCCTGTGGCTGATTGATGGCGTGCAGGAAGGACAAAGCCTCAACGCACTGCTTGGCTACCTTTTCGAAGACGCGCTGCACGATCAAAATCTCGACAAGTACGTGCAGCCATTCCGCGACGACTATCCTCTGGTCGGCAGCAAGCTCACACCCTCGAGCGCGCCAACCGAATCGGTCGCCGCGTCGGAGGTTGTTGACGGCCTCGCTCTCCGCACCGCATGGGACAACGGGAAACTCGTGGCCGGTCAAAATTGGGGCACGGGATTGCCGACGCCCGGCGCGGATCAGAATGCGGTGATCTCGATACTACAAGTGGTGGACGATTACGCCGACGCGCTCGGAGACGTATCCATCTCCGAAGCGGTGTTTCAAATTGTTCGTGGAAATTTCGGGAGCGGCGGCGGCCTGATGGATGCAATTTCGCGCGGCTCGCGGCCGCCTGACCCAGACGTCGTCAAGACTCCCCGTGGAGGAATTGATCTCACGCATCGCGTGGCGCTGCTTTTTGCGGGCGCTCCCGCGCAGAACGCCGCATGGAGCGCCATTGCGCAGCATCCGCGCGCCGCCGCCGAGCCGTGGCTGAACGCGTGGTTGGGCCAAATGCTGCCCGATCCGGCGACGGTGCGATGCCTGGTGCAATATCAGAACGGAGGCGCCAATCAGTCCGCCACCGTGAGCCTGCGTGATTTAAATCTCGGGCCGCTTGATTTGCTGGCATTGTCGGATTCTGGCGAAGTTCCGCAGCGATCGGAACTCGAGAGCCGCATCCTTTACGATGCAGCCGTTCCCGCCAGCGCGCAGAACGTGCAAATTGTTTTCGACGCGGCCGCGCTTCCCCCCGGCTCAATCGCATTTCCCGACATGCTCTACGTGGCGCAAAAACTCCGCACGCTGCTGGGCTCGGGTCGCGCGCTGAGCCCGCAGGACATGACTACGCCTGAAACAAACGTGTCCGACGCAGGCGGCTTGGTGAACATCGCGGATCTGCAAGCGCGCGCGAAAGCAGCTGTGCAAAATCTGAACAGCAACATAGATTTGCTTACGACCGCAGCTGCCGGATTGCCCGCGGCTCCCGATCCCGTTCGCGCGGCGCTGATTCAATGCAGCTTTTACGGCTCGGCAGGCGCCATCCCGAACACGACGAGCGGTCAAGATCCAACCTTGGCCACTCAGGCCGCGAGCGTGCTTGCGATTTTGCAGGCGCGATTCGCGAAAGCTTCGGCAGTCAACATCGCCACAGCGCAGGTTGCGGACCTGCAAGAACTTTTCCAGAACATCTTCGGCAGCGATTTCGTCGCGCTTCCACTTTTCACGCCGCCGAATCTCGCGACGTTGCAATCCGCATTCAACCAATCCGCCGCGCTCGTCGCAACAGACTCGCAAGCTCCCGCGCGCTGGTTCCGCCAATTGACCCACGTTCGCCCTGGCATCTCCCGGCTGGATATGGCGCTAGGCGCCGCGCAAGCGTTGAACACAAGTTCCGTAGCCTTATATCCACCGTCTCTACTGCTCGGTCAGGTTCCCCCACCAACCACTCCACCCGATCGCTGGCTCGCCCTGCCCGTGGACCCAGCGAATATGCCGCAGCAAGGGCGCGTCGCATTCGCATGCGTGACGCAAGGAAATCCCGTCACGCAGAATTCCTACGCCGGACTGATCCTGGATGAATGGCCCGAGCGTATTCCGAGCACGCAACAGTCCGCGTCAGTCGCCTTCCATTTCGAAGAGCCCAGCGCGCGTGCCCCGCAAGCCCTACTGCTCGCGGTTTGCCCGGACAACCGCGCCACATGGGACGATCAGCTTCTCCAAGCAGTGCTTGCGGAAACTCTGCAGCTCGCGAAAATCCGCACCGTGGACCTCGCCAGCGTTCAAGGCGTGGGCCAAATTCTGCCAGCGCTTTATTTCGCGCTGAATCTGCAAGGCGCGACTGTCTCAACCCAGTTCGCTGCAATAAAAGAGGAGCCGATCCGTGCCGCTCGAAGCGCTAGCTAAAGCAACGTTGGCAATACCGTCCATCACTACCTGGACCAGGCTCGAGCCTCTGCCGCGGGATGCCTCCATGGAGCGTAGCTTGCAGGCTCAAGTGCGCGATGCGGCTTGGATGCTGGCGCGCCAATGGCAGGTGGGCGAATTCCTCGGCGCTGATGCCGGCTCGCCCGTGCAGGCCAGTCTCGCCGGTCAATTGCAAACGATCACCACGTATTGCCCCGGCAGCGATCCCACGGCAACTATACCGCTCGATCAGAAACTGCCGGTGGAAGTGCACGTGGAAAGAGAAAATGTGGAATTAAAATTGCGCGGCTCCGTGCAGCTGGGCTTCTATTTCGAATCGCTCGTGAATCAAAGCATCACGCCTCCCGCCAGCGCCGCCGCGGTGATCACTGCATTCCGCCAGTCGTTCGCTATTTCCGGGACGGTCCCTGATCCAACGTACGCGCCGGTTGACGCCGTGCGCTTCCGCTCTTTAATGGCTGGCCGAGTCACCGATGGTGAAGCGCTCTATACTTCCGCCATTGCCGTGGCTGCCGGACAAACTCCGCCGATTCCGCTGCCGTCCGCCGCGGCTACTCCAGGCATGCCCGGGGTGCTCAAGGCGTTCATCGCGTATCGCGCCAGCCTGTTCAGTGAACCGCTGGCCGGCGATTCCCCTTGGCAAAGCGAAGAGCTCGATTACGACTTCACTCTCGGCTCGCCCACGCCCGCGCAGAACCTTCTGCTCGATGCGCCCGGCTTCCCCGGTGGACGTCTCGATTGGTATTCATTCTCGCTCGCAAATGGTGCAGCGAATCAGATTGGCACTGCGAACCCCGCGCAACTGACGCCGGTGAATTTCAATTTTTTCCCGAATCACGTGACGTTCCGTGGCGTGCACGATCCGCGATGGTGGGCGTTCGAAGACAGTGTCACGGATTTCGGTCAGCTCGACGCCCAGAATGTGGACCTCGCGAAACTTCTGGTGATGGAATTCGCGCTGGTCTACGGCAACGATTGGTTTTCAGTGCCCATTCCCGCCGCGATAGGCAACCTCGCTAGCATCTCGACGCTGGTCGTGACGGACACGTTCGGAGTCAGGACGCTGATCCGTCCGTCGGAACAGACCGTCGTCACTCCCGGCGAATCTCCATGGTCCATGTTCAAGCTTTCGGGCAACGGGCAGCGCTCGGACTTCATCATGCTCGCTCCCACGCTCGGACTGGTGCAGGATGCCGTCGCGCTTGAGGAAGTCATGTTCTTGCGCGATAACATGGCGGCGATGGCTTGGGCGGTCGAGCAACAATTGCCAGGCGACCTTGACTCCCCCGTGAACGGCCAGGAAGCGTATATGCAGCGCCTGAAATTAAACGGTCCCCCAGCGCCGCCGCAAGCTACCGCGGGCGGGCCGCTGATTTATTACACGGTGGAACAGCCCGTCCCAGACAACTGGATTCCGCTGATCCCCGTGCAAACCGCGGGCGGCTCGCTCTACCTGCGGCGCAGCACGATGGAGATTCCCACTCAGCAGGGCATGTTGTACGTCACGCCGCGCGCGTTGATCCTCGATCCAGGCGTTCCGTTTTTCCTGGCCGACCGCGTTCTGCCTCCCAGTGGTATTCTTGTGGACCGCTATTTCCGCCGAACGCGCGCGGCAGACGGCTCCACCTACGTCTGGTTGGCACGAAAATCCGGGCCCGGACGCGGACCGGGCTGGTCCGGCCTGCGCTTTGATATCGTTCAGAATATGGCCAAAGCCGCGTTGGCATGAATCTGGGCAGAGAATATTTCATCGGCCGCGGCCCTGGTGCAATGCACAACTAGCAAGGGCGCATTCGGTCGAACTGTTCGTTACAGGTTGCGCGGGTTGGCCGGGTATAGGCGCCGATGAGACAGTCGGTCGTTAAGTCCGCAGCATCCAAATATCTCGATGAGCAATCGGTTCAAAATCACCGTGTATGACTCGCCGATCGTCGGCGAACCTGGTGGCCCTTCCCGGCTTGCACCGCTTTCACGTTTCAAACTGATGCTGCTCGGCATAGCCGTGGCGCTGCTAGCCTTCGGAGCGCTGGCGGTCGCGCTGCTTGTCGGCTGGGTGATTGCAGCAGTTCTCGGCTCCATCCTAATCTTCGGCATGCTCGTAGTTTTCCTGAAAGCGGCGTTCAGAAGAAGGTAGAGCATTCCCTCGGCCAAGCAGAAGGATCAGCGTTCCCTGCGCCGCATCGCCAGCAGAATTCCAGCATCCAATAAGTGCAGCCGTTTGATGCCCGTTTCAATTGCATGCGGCAAATGAGGTATTCATGCACGATCGTCCGCGTCTCACCGATACTCCGCTTTCGATTCTGGATTTGGCGCACTTGCGACAAGGAGGGACAGCGGAGGAAGCTTTCCACAACGCTCGCGCACTGGCCCAACGCGCAGAGTCGCGGGGCTACAAGCGATTCTGGCTGGCGGAACATCACAATATTCGCGGAGTGGCATGCTCGGCGACGTCGGTCTTGATCAGCTACATCGCAAATGCCACCTCAACCATCCGCGTGGGTTCCGGCGGCATCATGCTGCCGAATCACGCGCCGCTCGCCATTGCGGAACAGTTTGGCACGCTCGAATCGCTCTTTCTCGGCCGGATTGACCTGGGCCTCGGTCGCGCCCCCGGGGGTGATTCGGCTGCGGCGCGGGCTCTTCGCGGCACACTGCAGGACACGGGCGAGAATTTCCCGGCGCTGCTGGACGAGTTGCGGGCGTATCTTGCCGAGCCGCAGCCATCGCAGCGGGTGCATGCGTATCCGGGAGAAGGCACGAACGTTCCGATATGGCTGCTGGGCTCGAGTGACTTTAGCGCGCGACTGGCCGGAAAACTCGGCTTGCCGTTTGCGTTCGCCGCGCATTTTCAACCCGGACCTTTGTTGCCGGCGCTGCGCATCTATCGTGCTTCGTTTCGACCCTCCTTCCTGCTTGACCGGCCTTACGTGATGGTGGGAGTCCCGATTCTGGTGGCGGACTCGGACGAGCAGGCCCAATTTTTGGCCACGACGCCAATCCAAATGTTTCTGAACTTAATCCGCGGCGTTCCCGGACCGCTGCCGCCGCCTGTAAGGAGCCTGGAGTGGAAGCCGGAAGAGCGACAGATGGTGGCAGCGAAATTTGGAGCCGCGATTTTCGGCGCACCCGATCGAGTCGCTACGCGGCTGAATGTGTTTCTCGAGGAGACGCAGGCGGATGAGCTGATCGTGGTGACGAATACGTACAACTTCGAAGACCGGTTGCACTCGTATGAACTTCTCGCCGATCTTGCCAAGCAGGGACGAGAAGAGCCACAGATCGCCCGGACCGTATAGCCGCAAGAAATTGAGTCCAATACGAATCGCGGATCAAGGAATCGAATGACACGAAAACGTTTAATCAATTTCATCGCAGTGATTCAGTCTCTTCTATTTCTGATACATCTCTTCCTCTATAAGACGTGGACATTTTCGCCCGCAGGCGGCGGAGCTACGTCTGGAGCGATTTGGATCCTACTGGCACTGGGCTTGCTCTCGGTGAGCTTCGTGGCCGCCTCGCTGCTCGCGTATCGCTATACCAACGCTCCTCTGCGTGCATTCTACCGGGCCGCTGCGGTCTGGATGGGCATGCTGACATTTCTCTTTTTCGCCGCAATCTTCTCGTGGATTATTTTTGGAGTCGCGCGATTAGCGGGCCAGGACGTGAACTTCCATCGCATCGTGGAATTCCTCTACGCTGCCGCGGCAGTCACGGGACTTTACGGCGTCTTCAATGCAAGTTGGACGCGGATCACGCGTACGACAGTGCGGCTCGCGAACCTTCCGGCAGCGTGGCGTGGCAGAAAAGCTGCTCTGATCAGTGACGTGCACCTCGGCCATGTTCGCAACGGCAATTTCTTGCGGCGCATGGTCGCGAAAATCCTAGAGGAAGAGCCAGACGCGATTTTCATCGCTGGCGATTTGTACGACGGCACGGCCATTGACGCGCGCCGAGCAGCGGAGCCATTGAGCGCGCTCGCCGCGCCACAAGGCGTGTATTTCGTCGCGGGTAATCACGAGCAATTTCGCGACGACAGCAAATATCTGGACGCAATTACGGCGGCCGGAGTCCGCGTGCTCAGCAACGAGAAGGTGGAAGCAGACGGTTTGCAGATTGCCGGCGTGTCCTATCTGAACGCGACGCACGGCGCCCACTTTGCTTCGGTGCTGCGCGGCATCCGCTTGGATCACGATCGCGCCAGCATTCTATTGACGCACGCGCCCGACCATCCAGAGGTCGCCGAAGCCGCCGGCGTATCGCTACAGCTCTCCGGGCACACGCACCTGGGGCAGTTCGTACCCTGGAGTTGGATGGCGCGCCGAGTCTACCGGCAATTCGTGTATGGCTTAAGCCGAATCGGCAGGATGCAGGTTTTCACTTCGAGCGGAGCCGGAACCTGGGGACCGCCGCTGCGGCTGGGATCGAATCCTGAAATTGTGGTGCTGGAGTTCGAGTAGAAGTCTTTACGGGCCGCCTCGGACGATCCATTTTTCGTCACGCCTTGGCCGTCGCGCCGCGAATTACGCGATAGATCAGCAGCAACAGGATCGCGCCTGCGACCGACATGATGAAACCGGCGCCCTGCCCTGCCCGATACCACCCAAAGGCTTGGCCTAGATACGTGGCCAGAACGGATCCGGCGATGCCAATAATCATAGTGATCCATATGCCGCCGGGATCTTTTCCCGGCATCAGAAACTTGGCCACGGCGCCGACAACCAATCCGATAATCATCTCCCACAGCAGACCGAGCATGCACGCCCTCCGCTAAGATTTCGATTTACTTCCTGTGGCGAGCTTCGACGCGAGCAACTACGATGCAGATGGAGCAGAACGCCAGATGTGTGCCGGTCCCCAGCCCTGAGTCCCGGCACGCATCCGGCGTCTGGGAACAACTTCTAGGCCTGCTTTTGCTTCTCAGCCACTTTTGCAAGTGCAATGGTCAGCGCCGTTCCTCCCAGCGTTTTGATCAGCGTCGTATGCTGGGCATAGAAAGTGCTGACGGACTGCACCACCGACGGATTCGAGCTTTGAGCGTGAGCGGCGAGCTGCTGAATGGCTTCCGGCGAAAGTTTCTGCGCTTGGTCGGGCGTCAACTGCGAATTGCCGCTGGCCGCAACTCCTGCAAGCCCCGCGGCCGACAAAATCTGCGTCAGCATGGCGGGATTTACCGAGGTCAACAATTGATTCACCATGCCAGCCTTCTGCTCGCCGCTAGAGTTGTTGAACAGGGTTGAAAGCATTTGTCCAAAGGCCGGCGTCTTGTCCGAATTGAACATAGCCGTAAGACCTTCGGCGATGGCGCTGGAGGGAGCTGCTTGCGCCACCTGATCGAAATGCGCGTGTACATCGGTTGCCGGAGCAGTAGCCGCGCCGCTGCCGGAGGTGTACTGCTTCAGAAGTCCTCCTACTTTGTCCATCCATCCCATTTTGTTTTCTCCTTGGCGATTTAGATTTGTAGCCGGCCCGCTGCCGGGCAGTTCGTGGCGATCTGTGCAACCGACGTCACTGAGGAATGATCAACTCGATTCCGGCACGGACTTTGTCGGGGTCGGCGAGCTTGTCTTTGTTGGCCTCGAAAATCTTCATGTACTTGTTTGCGTCGCCGTAGAACTGCTTGCTGATTTTCGAAAGGTTATCGCCCGCTTGCACGGTGTAGGTTCGCGCAGCCGGGGTTGAAGTCGCGCCGCCCGCTGCGGCTGCTGCGGCAGCTGCCGCCGGCGCCTGGATGTCGGCGATCAGGTCGGAAAAACTGGGATCAACCAGCTTAATCTGGTCCCACACGCGGTTCTTCAAATCCGCGGAAGGCGCGGAGGCCCGAATCAGAAGCTTGTCACCCTCCATATTCAGGTTTTGCAGTTGCATTCCCTGCGCCTGAATGAAATTCAGCACGGACTGATACTTCAATTTCAGCTGCTCGAATCGGTCTGCCATGGGAATCTCCTTATGCAACTTTTCTCGATTCCTAGTTCCCGGGGTCTGCTACATGGCCTATTTCGCGGGCTGTTTCGCGATTATGAGTTTGGAGATTTTGCTGTACGTGGCTTGTGGGATTACTTTCTTATGGACGAGGTCGGTTTTCGCCTTATACGGCCGATTGTCAATAATCTTCTGGGAGTACGCGGCACCAATACCTGGGAGCGCATCGAGCTGTTCTTTCGACGCCGAGTTGATGTCCACCAGATCCGCGCTGCCGCCAGATCCGCTCGCACTTTGCGCTGGAAGCAAAGCGTGTCCCGGGATCGCGTTCGCTGTGGCCTTGGGGACCAATGCCATTATTAGAAGCGCCACCGCGACAGCCGCGCAGCCGACTGCAATCGTGAATTTCTTGTTGAGCATTGAGCGAATCCTCCTTGTCTCAAATGGTTATTCGTTTTTCGCGGCGCGGTACCCTGCTTTGAGTGCGTCGGCTTCGGACATGTACTTGCCGTTCTTCGTCTTGCCGTAATATCGCGTGCCCTCTTTGTGATAAACGCCCGAGTCCAGGTTCACCCACACCATTCCACTGCCTGACGGCGGCTGAGCCTGCGGCGCACTTTTCGCGGCAACGGGTGCGGCAATTGGCGGTGCCGAAGCTGCAGGAGCGGGAGCCGGCGCGGCAGACGAAGCTGGCGGCGGATTCGATGTCGGTGGGGCCGCTGCGCTGCTCGACGAAGACCGACTCTTCGATGCCGCCGGTGCTGGTTGCGACGAAGCGGCGACCGCTGGCGCGTTGCCAACCGTTACCAGCGGAGTGATCTTCTTGATTGTTGCGGCGGAAACGCCAGCTTTGGATAAGTCGCTCGTTGAGGAATAGGGCCGCCCGGAAATGATCTTTTTGGCAGTCGCAGGTCCAACTCCGGGCAAGTCTTCGAGGTCCTTTTCGCTCGCAGTGTTTAAATCTACCGGACCCGCGGGCGCGCTGGACGCCGCTGCCTTTGTCGAAGCGGAAGCGGCCGGCTTGCTTGCCGTAGATTTCGTTGCTGCCGGCGCGGGAGTGGCATTGCCAAACGTCGCCAAAGGAGTGATTTTTTTGATGGTCGCAGCCGAAACCCCGGCCTTCGACAAATCGCTCGCCGAAGAATAAGGCCGCCCAGCGATGATTTTCTTGGCCGTGGCCGCACCAACTCCCGGCAAAGTTTCCAGATCCTTTTCGCTGGCGCTGTTCAGATCCACCTTCGCGTTCGCGCCACTCGCCTGGCCGCCTGAGCCAGACTTCGCAAGCGCTCTTCCTGCGAACGCGAGCATGCCGATTGCCAAAAGTATCGCGACGATCCTGAAAGTTCGTTTCACTGTTCCCCCTGAATTGCGTCAAGTACTTCGGCGACCGTTTGTACCGCTTCACGCAGCCTCAGACGACGCTGATCGAGACGACCCGCTCCGGCCGTAGAATCGCTTGCCACAATCACAGCAGCGATACGCGTCAAGGCGCAACGTGCGCAGCACCTGCTCCTCAATCGCTCCGCGATGGCGGGAATGCGCGATCCGATCGCAACCGCATTGCGGGCAATACCGCTTCGCTGCTCGATTGATCTCGTGCATAGCCTCGATTCCCCCGGCCGACTACCGCGCCTTTCGGCTTCCTTTGCTTCCCACCGTCGTGGTTCCGACGCCTCGCTTTCGCGACTTGAGCAGCCGCACAGCGGTGCGCAAGAGATTTTCCAGCTCGCTATCCCGGCGCGAGACCTTCGGCGTTTTCGCCGGCCCGCCAGCGGCGCAGAACATCTCAGAATTCCAGCAGCGCAGCGGTCGCAGCCCTAACTCCTTGCCGATGAGTGCGATCAGAGGCATTTCGCTCAACTCCCGCGCTGCATGGAGGCGGACCAACTGAGGGATGACAAGAAGAAGGCATCCCCATTCTCTCGGAGAAGCCGCCTCCACAGTCCGTATTTCTACGTACGTTGCCACTACATCGCAATTGTCAAAATTGACAGTAGGAGTTGGGCATTTTTCTCAGCGGGCGTTTCCTGAGGCTTTAACGCGAGGCCCTTCGTGGTCGCTTCTTCCCGAGATCTTCCAAGCTCTTCCAAACTCTTCAAAAATGTGGTGCGTGATCACCAACCCATTTGGCGCATTCGCTCCAGGATCAGTCCGCTATACCCGGACCATGTGATCGGGCCGTCGCTTCAAGGGCAACGGCAGAATTGCGGCGAGTTGCGCAGCTTCCTGCCGGTCGATACTCCGTGCTGAGGTTCGGTCGTAGTAACGGCTCGCCGACTCCGCGCCATAGACTCCAGGTCCCCACTCGACCATGTTGAGGTAAAGCTCCAAAATGCGCTGCTTGCCCAAAACCAATTCAGCCACCGGCACCAGTGTAAACTCCGCGCCCTTGCGCAGAATCGAGCCGCCAGTTCCGAAGAACAGGTTTTTTACCAATTGCTGCGTAAGCGTGGACCCACCGCGAATCCGGCCGCCCTCCAAATCGTCCTCCGCTGCGATTTCCATCGCTTCCCAATCGAACCCATGATGCTGGTAGAAGCGCGTGTCTTCCGCGGCGATCACCGCGTGCTGGAAATCCGGAGAGATTTCGCTCAGCGGAACGAATTCGTATCTTTCGTGATACGGCGTGCGATGAATCCATGCCTGCAAGCGACGCTCCATGTGCAGCGCGGTGGTCGGGGGGTCGATCCACCGTGCAGCCACCAGAATTAGCACAGCGACCGACCAAAGCAGCGCCAGCCCTATGAAAAACCAGCGAAGGACGGATCGGAGAGTGATTTTCCGATGCGGGGTCTGCGGGGGACTCTGCGGCAGTATTTCTGGAATTTCGCTCACACTTTAGAATAATCGCTTGGGCTGGATTGACATAGCGCCGGATTCGCTGCAAACGAACAACAAGGGCTCGGGTGTCGGTCCATGCGGAATTGCGCCTTGCCTTCAGCCCAGCTTTTTCGCAACCGCCCGGAACCCAACTGCGAATACGTCATTCCCGATTTGTGCCACCACGGCGTCACGGTCGGCGCCGACTACTTCGAAATCCGCCCACCATTCCGCAAACGTGCGGTTGCCCGCTGTCACCCGTCGCAGCCTCACTCCAGCGACGTAGCCGCGAACCGGCAGCGTGCCCTCGATAATTTCGTAGCTGAACGCGTAGTTCCGGTCATCCATGCATAGCAGGCGCTCCCGCACAAAGCCCTCGCCCAACGTCAAGCGGCGCACGCATCCCACGCGGTCGCTTGGCCCCTCGCCCTCGATGACGCTTTTGCTGATCCCGGGGTGATAAGACGGCATGCCGTTGTAATCGCGCATCACGCCCCACACTTTTTCAATCGGTGCGTCAATCACGTCGCTGATGTAAATGGTGTTGGCCATGTTTGTCCTCTTCGCTAGAAATTGATCTGCTTGAAGTCCTGCGTTTGGCGCATGATGGCTTTTTCCGTCGGCAGCCGCTCCATCGAACTTGCTCCAAAGAATCCATGGCAGTGCTCCGTCCTGCTCAGCACCCAAGCCACGTCCGCGGGTTCGGCAATTGGACCTCCGTGGCACAGCACGAACACATCGCTCCGCACCGAAAGCGCCGCTTCCGCAATCGCATCAATGCGCGGGATGCATTGATCGAGCGTAACTGCGGTCTCCGCACCAATCGCGCCACCAGTCGTTAGCCCCATGTGCGCAACAATCATATCAGCGCCCGCGCGCGCCATCGCTTCCGCTTGCCGCGGATCGAATACGTACGGCGTCGTCAGCAGGTTCTTCTCATGCGCGAGCCGGATCAGTTCCACTTCCTGCGCGTAACTCATGCCCGTTTCCTCCAGGTGCTGGCGGAACACGCCGTCTATCAACCCCACCGTTGGAAAATTCTGTACACCCGAAAAACCTGCCGCGGCAACCTCATCCAGAAAGACATCAAACACGCAAAACGGATCGGTGCCATTGACGCCCGCTAGCACAGGAGTTTTATGCACCACGGGCAACACCTCTTTGGCCATTTCCATGACGATGGCGTTGGCGTTGCCATAAGCCAACATCCCCGACAGCGACCCGCGCCCCGCCATGCGATAACGGCCTGAGTTGTAGATCACGATCAGGTCGATCTCGCCCGCTTCCTCGCATTTTGCCGAGAGTCCTGTACCCGCCCCGCCTCCGATGATCGGTTGGCGGTCGCGAACCATGTTCTGGAATTTCGACCGCAACTCCACACGTGAAAAACGCGGCATCAAAGGCTTCCTTTCAATCGTAGCCGTCACCAGCCAACGATCAATGATCCACGATCGCTAAGAACTCTTCCACTCCAGCCGCAGCGAATTTCGGATCGTTGATGTGGTACGGAAGTCGCACCAACCTCCGATGGTCCGTGTGCTGGAATTCACTCGCTAAAGTTTCGAACAACGCTGCATCTGCGTCCGGGTCCCAGAACGGCTGGCCCGGAGCGTCCAGCGCCGAGACTCCGCCCAAGGGCAGCAGAAATCGCACCTGGCCTTCGCAGTCGTTCAGCCGCTCGGCGATCCAGCGAGCTTGTTGGATGTTCTCTTCAACCGTAGTTCGCATTAATGTGATCTGCGGGTTATGCGGATATAGCTTGCGCCCGCGATATTGCAGCGGCACAGTCTCCATCGCGCCAAAATTCACCATGTCCAGCGCGCCACACGAACCCAAATACGGAGCCTGGCTGCGCGCCACCGCGCCGAACCGGTCATCAGTGCACGCCAGAACCCCGCCGAACAAATGGTCACAGACTTCGGTTGTCGTGATGTCGAGTACTCCTGCGATCAGGCCATCTTCCAGAAGTTTCTCCATGGACTGTCCGCCCGTGCCGGTGGCGTGAAATACCAGGCAATCAAAACGATCACTGAGCAGCCGCACCATCTGCTGAACGCAAGGAGTCGTCACACCGAACATCGTGAGCCCAAGCGCCGAGCGCTCCTGATCTTCCTGCGGCAACGTGTGCCGCATCATGCCCGCCAGGGCATGCGCGGCATTGCCAAGCACTCGACGCGAAATTCGGTTCAAGCCGGCTAAGTCGGTAACGGAGTACATCATCGTGATGTCGCACGCGCCGACGTAGGACGCAACGTTGCCCGAGGCCATCGTCGAAACCATCACCTTGGGAACGCCGATCGGCAGCGCGCGCATGGCACGCGTAATCATCGCCGTGCCTCCGGAACCGCCGAGTCCCAGCAGCCCCCCGAGATCGTGCCGCGCTTTGACGAAATTCTCAAACGCGTCTGTCATCGCGGCGATGGCCGCGCCCCGGTCGCCACCGAATACGGCGCCAGCTCCTTGCGGATGATGTGCGGCAATCTCGGCTGCCGACGTCAGCAGGCGTGTGGACGATGACAGTCGAGCCAACGCGGGAGAATTTCCTGTGGTGGAGACGTCGGCCAGGCTGACACGCAGTCCAGCCGCCTCCAGCAGATTGCAAACGTACCTGGCCTCGTCGAGTTTCGTATCCAGCGTGGCCGCTACCCACACCCGCTTCTGCGATGGCATTCAGTTCGCTCCGCGCCTAGACGCTATCAAGCCGGAAGCGATAGTTCAATGCGCTTGAATCTGTGGAGTGGCGTGTAGCAAACAGGAATCGCGATGGACCTGTGACCGCGGACGCCGGCACTCCCTCGCGCCTAGTCCGATGACGGGGCTTCGCGCGGCGTTGGCAACGCGATGGCGCGTTTACGCTTCCAGACGTAATCTTTGCGCAGCTTGGCCTGATGCTTCGTCACCTGCACTTCCAGTTCGGCGAACGCGGCTTTCACGCTGCCTAGCACGTCTGCGCCCACGCCGGTCGAGTGGAGCGTGCCCGTGGGCAGATTCAGATTCAGCGAAAAATTAAATTCGGTCTTGCGCGGTGTTTTTTCCAGCGAACCGTGCAGCACAACCAGATCGGGAGAATAACGCTTCAGGATGCGATTCAGTTTTGCTGCGTGTCGCGCGACTTCGTGTTCAATGATGGCGTGATATTCGGCTTCCACGTGGCTGTAAGTTATTTTCATCGGGGCACCCTGGTGTGTCGCTCATTGCGGACGGAAAAAGCCTGGTCATCGAGGCAATTCCAGCATAGCGCTGCGCACCGTGCGTTGCAACTGGACTGCGCCCAGAACTGCAGCGGCGAGGTGTGTGGTTACTGTGTTCCGCAACGAAACCTTGTGTGCCGTTGCGCGCCCGCTGGCACATTTGACAGTTTCCGCAGCACCGTCATACGCTCGCAGCAGCGATGCCGCAGAGGACATAGCGCGAGCATGGTTGCAAAAACGAAAATCGCGGAGCCGAAGCCCGCACGCATTCTGGTCGGACCCGCAGGCTGGTCCTATCCCGATTGGAAAGGCATCCTCTACCCCACGCGGCGCGGGAAGGGATTTCACGAAGCCGCTTATCTGGCGGATTTTTTTGACACGATTGAAATCAATACTTCGTTCTATCACCCGCTGAAGCCGGAATTCGCCGCACAGTGGCTCGAGCATGTCGCATCGAATCCGCGTTTCCTCTTCACCGCGAAGTTGTGGCAGAAATTCACGCATCAAGACGACGCCACCTCCGAAGATGTGAAGATTGTCCGCGCCGGATTTGATATTTTGCGCGCCGCAAATCGACTCGGCGCCTTGCTGCTGCAATTCCCTTTTTCATTTCACAACACGGTCGAAAATCTTGCGCGCCTCAATCACATTCTCGATGACTTCGCCGTCTATCCGCTGGTGGTGGAAGTGCGCCACGCATCCTGGGCGAAAAAAGAGTTCTACGAGCTGCTGCGCCAGCGCAACGTGGGATTCTGCAATATTGATCAACCGGTGATCGGCCGCTCCATCCGCCCCAGCGAACGCGTCACCTCCCCGCTCGGCTACGTTCGCCTGCACGGCCGCCGCTACGACACCTGGTTCAGCGACGATCCCACATCGCCCCCGTCCGAGCGCTACAACTATCTCTACTCAGAAGAAGAGCTGGAACCCTGGGCCGAGCGCATCGAGCACGTCGCCGAAAATGCCAGCACTACGTTCGTCGTCACCAACAATCATTTCGAGGCAAAAGGAATTGTCAACGCTCTTCAGCTGATCAATCTGCTGACCGGAAAAAAAGTAAAGGTTCCCGAGCGGCTCCGCGCGCATTACCCGCAGCTGGAAGCCATCGCCAACGAGCCATCCGCCGAACCAACGCTTTTCCCGATGCCGCCAAAATAAACGCAATCGCGCACACCAAAACAAATTGACGAA
The DNA here is from genome assembly GCA_963790855.1 of uncultured Acidobacteriota bacterium. GTDB lineage: Bacteria > Acidobacteriota > Terriglobia > Acidiferrales > UBA7541 > Palsa-295. The sequence continues at coordinate 859,806 of CAWBPZ010000005.1, read as the reverse complement.
ACTCGTCCAGATGCTCGGAGTGGCGGGCAAAAGCGCGTGGTTGGAAACCGTTACTTCTTGAAGAGATCTTCGAATGCTTTGCGCGCGTCGTTCGGACGTCCGGGGTTGGCGGGCGCTGGAGTGGCGCTGGCGTAGCTCACCGGTGAAGTATCTTTCTCCACAGTCATGCGAAATTCAAAGAACGTGCAATCGTTCTTGGCATCCTTCTTGGCGATGCGCTCGGGAATCGGCTGCGTGCATTCGAACTGCCTGCTGGTATCGAAGTGCACGCACTGTTTGCAGCAGTGCAGTTCGGTGTGGCAACGAGGGCATTCACCATTGGGATCAAATCCGGGGGCCAGCACCGCACCGCAGCTGGAGCATCGCGCCCTCATCACTGTTCCAACCATGCGCGGCGTGCGCGGGCCCATCGAATCCTGCTTGGGGCGCGGTTCGCCGCTGGGCGGGCGATCGCTTCTTTCTCGTTTCTTTTCTTGCGCGTCGCGGTCGCTGTAGCCCCTCTGCTTATACTTCCGGTCCATCGGACCTCCTAAGGGGTTAATTCACGTTACTCCGAATGATTTTGTGGCTATGACGATTTCACAATCGGGTGTGGAAAGGTCATCGAATCAACCGCGGTACATCGCGGCAGCCGCAGAAGAATTGCTGCGATGCGTTCCGCAGTGCTCGAGCCGGCAGAAGCGCTTTCCATCCGCCGTGGGGAGCAGCTTATGCACACACTGGCCGAAACCGGGATGCCTGTCAGGTAGAAAATCAGCGCGAGTACCGCGATTCCGTGGCGGCCCAGAGCGGCAGCCAACCTCTTTATAAAACACCCCTGCAGCGGAAATTGCAACATGCATTTTCATTTTGTCGCGCTGGCCTGGAACGTTCGAACGGAGGATCGCCCGGCCATGCAGCGCGGCAGCCGCCAGCAGCACGACATTTTCCTGGCCCAATACACTCACGAGCGTGCTCCGTCATTTCGGCCGGCCCAGTATTTGCAGAGTCCTTCGAACGGCAGATCCGGCTGCAGAAATGTGCGCGGCTCTCGCTGGTCCACCAGCAGCGCCTCCGCCGCAAGATATCCGCTACGCACCGCGCCTTCCATCGTTGCGGGCCAGCCGGTGCGCGTCCAATCGCCGCACAGATACAAATTCGCCAGCGGAATTCTCTGTGCCGGACGCCACCGATCCGATCCTGGTTCCGGCGAAAAAGTCGCGTTCACTTCCTTGATCACCGTCGCCTTGCGCAATTGCGCATCCCGCGTCAACGGCAGCACGTCAGCGAGTTCGCGGCGGCAGAGCTCGATAATTTCCTGCCGCGAGCGTGGAATCAGATCGTAGGAAGCGCTGATCACCAGCTGCAAATATTGCCCTGGATGCTCAGCCGTCGGAGCCTGCTCTTCGCTTGGACGCGCAGCGCCACGATTCGTTTCATCCGCCTTGTACAAAAGCGTCTTGTTGAAGACCCATTGTGTGGTGTGGTCCAGCAGCGTCAGGAACGGCTCGCGCATCACCTGGCGGTCATACCACAAGTGCACTCCGGTGATCGGCGAAGTCTTCAGATGCCGCAACCCCTCGAGCGGCGTGTTCGCTTCCGTACACTCCGCAGGCAACAGCTCCAGCAGCGCGTCATGCGGCACCGCCGAAACGCAAGCATCGGCGAAAACCTCCGCGCCATCATCGAGCACCGCGCCCGCAAAACAATTTCCCTTCACGCGAATCTCGCGAATTCCGCAGCGCAGCCGCACTTCCCCGCCCTGCTGCACAATCGCTTCGCGGCAGCCTTCGTACAAATCAGCGAGCGGCACTGTAGGAATTCCCACGCGATAGCCCGTGCTGTTCCCCAGAAACGCTTTCCAGAAAACTTCGATGCCGTAACGCGCGTCGGTGCGCGCCAGTTCTTCATCCAGCGCGCTCACCAGCACCACGCGCCAAAACCTTTCAATGGCATCGGCGGTTTGATCCATGCGATGCAGCCAATCCAGCATCGAGATTCCCTCGATGCGCGGCGGATTCCCACCCGAACGCGCGATGGCCAGCATCGCATTCGCGATCGAGCGCTTATCGTCGAGCGTCAGCGCGCGAAAAAGCAGGAACGATGGCGCCATGTGCAGCGGCGCAGGCAATGGCGCGGCTTCAATAATCGAACGTTGACCCTGCGCGTCGGCAAAATAAAGCCGATCGTAAAAGCGAATCTTTTCACTCGCGCCAACACGCGAATAAAAGTCGGCTAAATTCGTGCAGCAGCCCAGCGTCACGTGCTGGCAATTGTCCACCTCGCTGCCGTCGGGCAACGTGTAGGAAGTGGCGCGCCCGCCCAGGTGCGGACGTTTTTCCAGCAGCCGTACCTGCAGGCCCGCTTCAGCCAGCGCGACGGCGGAGGACAGTCCCGCCAGTCCGCCGCCGATGACTAGAACGCTTTGCGAGGACATCACCCTTCCACCAGCCAGCCCGTCGCGCCGCGAGGCCCGCCGTCAGCAGATATTGGATTTTTTCCGCGCTCGATAGTGAAATGCGCGCGGAAAATATGTCGAATTCGCGCTCTTCGATGCGCGCCAGTAAACTGCTGTACGTCCGAACCAACGCCCAGAGTGTGGCGTGGCTGTCCGCATGCACGCGGGAGACGAGCGGCGCGCCCTCCTGATACATTTGCCACGCGCGCTCTGCTTCAAACTCGAGCAACTCGCGCAGCTTCGGCGTGACCGGCCCGCGCAATTCTTCGGCGCGAACCCCAAACCGATCCAGATCTTCCTGCGGCAGATAAATTCGCCCCATCGCGTAATCACTTCCCACGTCGCGAATAATATTCGTCAGCTGGAACGCCAGGCCCAGGCGCTCGGCCAGATCCGGCGCTTTCGGATCGCCGAACCCGAAGACGTGCAGGCAAGTCAGACCCACAGTCCCGGCGACGCGGTAGCAATATTCGCTGAGGCGATCGAACGTCGCATACGTCGAAACCGTCAAATCCATTTCCGCGCCCAGAATCAAATCGTGAAAATACCGGGTGGGAATCGCGAAGCGCTCGATGGTGTCGGCAAGCGCTGGCAAGACCGCATGGCCGCTCGTTTCGCCACCGATAGCCTGATCCAGCGTCCCGCGCCAGCGTGCCAAAGCCTGGCGCTTCGATTCCAGATCGCCCGGCTCATCCGCAACGTCGTCAATCAGCCGCATGAACGCGTAAAGCGCACAAAGCGCGTTGCGCTTTTCTTTGCGCAACCCGAAGAACGCCAAATAAAAACTGCTCCGCGCCGCCCGCGCAATGCGATTGCACTCGGCATAAGATTCGCGAACCTCATCGGAATACGAATGGAGCCTGAGCACGCGCCGGTCGCGCCCGATGGCTTCGCGCAAATTCTCGCCGGATGCTGGAACCGACTCCGCAGCATTCCTTACCGCTACAGCCAGCTCCTGCGACCGTCCGCCACGCGCGAATGCGCTAAGCGCCAGCGTCTTGCCGAGAAGTTTCGCCTGAGTCCACTTGCTCAGCGAAGGCCGATGCTGCAGCGTGTTGTATCCCGACGCTTCAATCGCATCCAAAATCGCGAGCCCTCCGCTGCTGAACATCTCCAAATCCACACGCAGAAACCGCCGCACAGTCTGCGCCAGCGGCCGACCAGCGCGGAATAGCTCCCTTGTCCGCGCGATCAGCGACTTCATCAGAGCCGTGTAGCGCGCATCGAAACGCCGGTTGACGATATCCTCCTCGCTCAAAGCATGCGCCGCAAGCGCTTCCAGCGGAATATAAATCCGCCCCTTCTCCAAGTCGCGCGACACATCCTGCCAGAAATTCGCCAGCTGCAGCGCCGTGCACGTGTAGTCCGAGAGTTTCTGCCGCGCCTCGTCCCGGTAGCCAGACAGACAAAGCACCAGCCTGCCGACCGGATCCGCCGAATAGACGCAGTAGTCCAGCACTTCATCCCACGTAGAGTAGCGATGTACAATCTGGTCCTGCCGGAAAGCCCGCAGCAAATCGCAAAATGGCTGCAGCGGGATACTTTTCGCACGAATCGTCTCGCCCAAAGCGATCAACACAGGATGCGCAGGCCCCGCGCCATCCGAGTAAATCAGCCGCACTTCGCTTTCCCACGCGTCCAGCAACTTCAGCGCCCGCGCAGGATCGGCCACCTCATCGCCCAAATCATCCGACCAGCGGCAATACGCATAAACATTATAAAAGTGCTGGTGCAAATCCCGCGGCAGAAGCCACGAAACCACGTTGAAATTTTCGTAGTGGTGCGTCGCCAGCCAGCGCGTATAGCGCTCGGCTTCCGCAAGTGCGCAATTGGCCTGCGGCAAATTGCGCGCGATTTCAAGTTCCGGTGTGGGCAGCATGGTGCCCTGACTTGCGAAAACGTCAGGGAATTACAGCAGTCTTCAGTTCGCCGTTTCTGTTCTTCATGTCCTGGAATACTTTCGGCAGTCCTTGCAGCGTCACCTCGCCAGTGATGAAGTCGCTGGAGCGAATTTCTCCGCGCGCAATCGTGTCCATGGCCTCGCGCATGAACTGCGGCGTGTGATGGAAAGTGGACTTGATGGTGATCTCGGAATAGTGCAGCGCAGCGGGATCAATCTTCACCTCCGTGCCCGTGGGGCAGCCGCCAAACAAGTTCACCGTCCCGCCCTTGCGCACCATTTGCAGCGCCCATTCCCAGGTGATCGCGCGTCCAACCGCTTCGATCACAGAATCCGCGCCGCGCCCGCCTTCGGTCAGTTGTCGCACCAACTCGACCGGGTTTTCAATCTTGTCCACGTCAAACGCGGCAATAGCGCCCAACCGCTCCGCCGCCTTCATCTGGCTGCGCCGCTTGCCAATCGCAATCACCCGCACCTTGCGCTGCGAAAGTATGCGAATAAATTTCAATCCGATTGGTCCGCAGCCGATTACCACCACCGTGTCGCCCGGATGCACGCCCGTCTCGCGAATTCCGCGCAGCACGCAAGCCAGCGGCTCGGCCATCGCCGCATCCTTAAACGAAATCCCGTCCGGAATCTCGATCATGTTCTGGCGCACGATCCGTCCCGGGATGCGTATGTACTCCGCATAAGCGCCATTATTGAAGAGCAGATCCTCGCAAAGATTCGGCTGCCCCTTGCGACAGAAGAAACATACGTCGCACGGCGCAGAATTTGCCGGCAGCACCCGCATACCCGGCTGCACGCCGCCATTCACATTCTTGCCCGTCTCTTCGATCACGCCGGCTAGCTCGTGGCCGAATAGCGACGGCGGCTGAATCATCCGTGCGTGATATCCGCGTTTCCAAACTTTCAGATCGGTCCCGCAGGTCAACGCCACGGCGACGCGCACCAGTACTTCGTCGTCACCGATTTTGGGAATATCTACGGTTTCAATCTTCAGATTTTCCGCACCGTACAATACTGCGGCGTTCATATGCCCACTGCCCTGCTTATAAGCGCTCATTCGTGCCTTATGACTACTTTCAAAGTATTATCCTTCGGATGTGCAGCCAATTCCAGTGCCTCAGCAATCTGCTCCAACGGGAAGCGATGGGAAATTAATTCACGCACCGGCAAACGCCGCTCGAATACCAGCGCCGCGGATTCCGCCTGATCGTCTACGGACGCGCTGTAGCTCCCTAGAATTTCTTTTTCTTCCACCCCTACTGCCGCCGCCGGAAATTCCAGCCGCAGCACCGGATCGTTATGGGCAAACAGTAACACGCGTCCGCCCGGTCGCGCGAGGGCCAGGGCTTCCGGTACCAATGATGGGTTGGGCACAGCCACCAGGACGGCGTCCGCTCCTCTTCCACCGGTACGCGCGCGAATTTCCTGTTGCAAGTTCTGGCTCGTTGGATCGAAAACTTCCTTCGCACCGAGGCGCAGGCTGGCCGTGCGGCGCCCCGGCATCGGATCGCTCGCATAAACTTCCGCGCCTTCGTATTTAGCCAGAATCATCAGCAACATCCCGATCGGCCCCTGGCCGATCACCAGAACCTGCTCGCCTTTTGCAATGCGCGCCTTGCGCACAGCTTTCAAGCACGTATTCACCGGCTCGACAAATGTCGCTTCCTCGAAGCTGACGCCTGCGGGAAGCGCAATCATTCCGCGTTCCACAATCCACGGCATCGCGCGCACGTATTCCGCAAAACCGCCGCCATTGGGATCGAATCCTGCCGTCAATCCCGTCTTCCTATAACCCGCGCACTGCGAAAAAAGTTTCCGGTCGCAGTAAAAACATTTGCCACACGGAATGTGATGAAAACTCACTACACGATCGCCGGGTTTGAACTTCGTCACGCCTGCGCCGACCTTTACTACCGTGCCAGCCAGCTCGTGCCCCAGTATTTGCGGTGCCGGAACAAAACCATGATGAATCTTCTTGATGTCCGTCCCGCAGATCCCGCAAGCAGCCACGCGGAATAGCAACTCGCCCTCGCCAATTTCGGGAATCGGCACCGATTCCACCACCACGTGCCCCTTGCCGCGATACACTCCCGCGCGCATGTGTGCGCGCTTAGGCTCGTGCGGCTGGTGCGATCCGATATGCTCGATGGTCTGGCTCATCTTCTTCAATTTGCCACCGACTAAGGCGCTGCCACTCCCGCCCTCTTCTCCAAAGTCTGAAATCTCTGCGATATGATCGCTACGTACTTGTCCAAAAAATCGGCCAGCGATTCCGCCGCCGCTTTGCTGTTCTGTCCCAGCCGCACCAAATCCGGGACCGACGTTGGATGCAACGCCACTTGCCCCAGCACGCGCGGAATGCTCACTTGCCCTTCGTCCGTGAAAATCCGGTTCATGTCCAGCGGCAGATCGTCATCCACCGCGTCACTGATGGCGCGTATGGCGACAGCCGGTACTCCGTATGCAGCGGCCTCGAGCAGCACCTCAAAACTTTCCATCTCCACCGCGTCGGAGTGCTCGCCCAGGTGCCGCTTCTCTTCCGCTCTGCCCACCACACGTTCAGCGCTGTAAAACTGATTCACGACAGTCGCGCCGCACTCGGCTGCGAAAGAGAGCAATGGCGCGCTGCCCGTCTGAGGATTGCTGTATGAATCCGTCACTTCGGCCTCGGTGCGCACAGCACGCGCCGCCAGAACTTGCCCTACCTGGTACGCGGACTTCAGCGCGCCCGCCAGTCCGGAAGAAATACACAGATTGATTGATTCCGGATCGCTTCCCAGGACTTTCGCCGCTTGCAAGTGAGCCTGCCTCGGTCCGGCCCCGGTTAAAACGACGCCCACTTCCGCATAGCCGACTTCCGCGCTATATACGTCCGCCTCACCCCACCTGCCGGGACGAAACTTGCGCGTCGCGCGCCACGGCGCAAATTCATTTTCCAGCGCGAAGGTGACCAGTATTTTCATTGAGCTTCTCTACGCTGCCGCGACCTGCGCCACGCGTTTACCACCCGCGCGATTCGCAATGTAGCCATGCTCTTCGTACCAGCGCACCGCGCGTTCCAGCGCCGCTTCCACTTTCATCGGCTTGTACCCCAATTCCCTGGTTGCTTTATCGCTCTCGACAAACATTTTGTGGCGCGACATCTTCACGCCTTCCACCGGAATCTGCGGCTCCCGCCCCGCCAATCGCGAATAAAATTCGTCCGCATATCCAGCCGCCAGAGCAATCGCATGAGGTAGCCGCACGCGCGGTGCCGGACGCCCGGTAATCGCCGAAAGCGCATCCAGAATCTGCTTTAGCGTCATATTGCGCGCGCCCAGAATATATCGCTCGCCGATGCGCGCCTTCTCCGCCGCCAGCAGATGCCCCGCCGCGACATCCTCCACCGCAGCCACATTCAATCCCGTATCCACATAAGCCGGCATCTTCCCCTGCAGAAAATCCAGAATGATCCGCCCGGTCGGTGTTGGCTTCCAATCGCCCGGCCCCACCGGCGCCGTGGGATTTACAATCACCACCGGAACGCCTGCGCGCGCCGCATCAATCACAACTTGCTCCGCCAAGAATTTCGATCGCTTGTAATGCCCGATCATTTCTTCGAGCGTCGCCTGCGTCTGTTCGTTCGGCAGCACTCCAGGACGCGGCACCGCAATCGTGGCAACCGTGCTCGTATATACGATGCGCTCCACGCCCGCGCGTTGCGCCGCCGCCAGCAATCGCCGGGTGCCCTCGACATTGCTTTCGTAAATCTCCGCAGGCTTCGGCGTCCACAACCGGTAATCCGCCGCCACGTGATACACGCGCCGCACGCCCTGCATCGCACGTCCCAGCGAAGCCGCGTCGCGCAGATCGCCTTCCACACGCTCGACCGGCAAATCTTGCAGCACCGCCAGATTGCTGCTGGCGCGCACCAGCACGCGCACCGAATCTCCAGCAGCGACAAGTTGCCGCGCAACGTGGCTTCCCACGAATCCCGTGGCGCCGGTGACCAGCGTAGTCATAAGGAGCGGCAAACCCGCATGTACGGAACCATTATTTTCTGGCAGTTGCTGCAGGAGTGGCTACGTGCGACCAACATAGCCGCGTTTAAGGAAGCATTGGAGATTCTCGCGCTGCGGAAGCCGCAGCGGCGATTTACAGCAAGCGACGCGCGCATCGCCTAAGTCCGCTGTCCGTTCTGATTCTGCAATTCCTCGGCAGGAATCTGCGCGCCGACGAATTTGCGCCGTCCCTGGCGCATGTTATCGTACCGCGCCAGGGCGTACAGCGGGAAAGCGTTGCGATAAATGTGATATTTCAGATAAAAGACGCAGGGAAATCCCGTGCCCGTGAATTCAGCTTCGTCCCACGTACCATTCTCGTTTTGATTCGCCACCAGCCACGCAATCGCGCGCTCGACGCATGCATCATAAGGCCCGCACACCGCCAGCAACCCAATAATCGCCCACGCCGTTTGCGACGCCGTGCTCTTCCCTTTCCCCTTCATTGAGGGATCGTAGTAGGAAAGAATCGACTCGCCGAATCCGCCATCAGGATTCTGCACCGAACGCAGCCAATTCGCCGCAGCCTGGCAATCCGCACCCTTCGATAATCCCACCGTCTCCAGCGCACGCAGCACGCTGCTGCTGCCGTAAATGTAATTCACGCCCCAACGCCCAAACCATGGTCCCTCAACAGTCTGATCGTGACGAATAAAAGCTCGCGCCCGCTGTATCACCGGATCGTTCGCCGGCCACCCCATCTGCCCCAGGCATTCCACCGCCCGCGCCGTAACGTCCGCCGTCGAAGGGTCCAGCATCGCATTGTGGTCTGCAAACGGAATGTGGTTTAGGAATTGCAAATTGTTTTCGTGGTCGAACGCGCCCCAGCCGCCATCCTCGTTCTGCATGCTCACAAGCCAAGCCAGCCCGCGCTTCATCGAGCGGCGCAAACGCTCCGAATCCGGATCCGCGACGCGCCCCAGCGCCATCAGCACGAAAGCCGTATCGTCCACGTCCGGATAAAATTCATTCTTGAATTCAAACGCCCAGCCACCCGGCGCCGCATTCGGATTCTTCACCTGCCAATCGCCCGGACCAAGAATCTGATTCGCCACAACCCAGCGCTCCGCAGCAATAAGTGATGGATGCGCAGGATCGAGTCCTGCTTCTTCCAGCGACACCATCGCAATCGCCGTATCCCACACCGGCGAAATGCAAGGCTGCACGCGCAGCGTGTCGCCTTCGGCAATCTCGTAACGCTCGAGAAAACCGATTTCGCGCGCGACCAGAGGATCCTTGGTGTCCGTGCCTTCAGCCAGCAGCGCGAAGATCGAATTCATCATCGCCGGATAAATCGTGCCTAAACCTTCGCTGCGTTCCAGCCGCTCCACCATCCAGCGGCGCGCGCGTTCCAGCGCAACTTTGCGGAAAGGCTTCCAGCCGAGCCGCTCGTGCAATTTCAACCCGCGGTCCATCGCCAGGAACACGTTACGCCAGGAAATCACGCGCTTGTCCCACTTAAAAGATTGCGGCCTGCCGCCAGGGGTCTTGAAGAGTTCGGTGACCGTTACGCCCTCAGGCAGCCGCCAGTCCGGCTTGTACGCAGAAACGATCGCCAGCGGGATTACGATTCCCCGCGTCCAGGACGACATCTCATGAATATTGATCGGAAACCAGTCCGCCAGGAGCATCAGTTCCGGCGGAATCGAAGGCACGATGCTCCAATCCACTCCGCCGACCATCGCCAGATAGAACCGCACGTAGGAGTTCGTCGCTTCTAGGCCACCAAGCTCCAGTACTCTTTCCTTTGCGCGCACCAAAGCCGGCGCCAAAGCAGGCTCACCCGCCAGACGCAGCGCTACGTAAGCCTTCACGGTAGCGTTTAGCTCGGAAGGACCACCCTCGAAGATGTTCCAACCACCGTCGGGAAGCTGTTTGCGGCGAATGTAATTGGCAAGCTTGGCGGTTTTCTCGGATTCCAACCGGCCAAGTATGTGCAGGTACAAAATGTAGTCGGATTCCAGCGTGGTGTCCGCTTCCAGCTCGGCCCACCAGTAGCCGTCCTGGGTCTGCGCGGAAAGCAGCCAATTTGTGGCACGCGCCACGGCTTGCTCAACCTGAAATTCGATGTTTCGGCTGCGAACGGTGGCCGTGCCGTGCGAACTGCTTTCGTTCGCCGCATCCACCTGCAGTCTCACTTTCGGCGTCATCAATCCCTCAGTACTATTTGACTACATTCGCGCCGGCTGTGATGCGCTCCGGTGCTCCCCGGGTTACGAATCCAGCAACGACGCGTCGCCGCGATTCACAGGGTTATGATTGTTTGAATCTATAGATGGCCTACAAACCACGTTTTCGCCTGTTAAACAGCCGTCCCGCGACGAATCTCGCGCAAAATCGGCCTCCTCTGCCACCCACATCTCAGAGGATTCACGCTAACGCTAGTATTATCTTTGGGTTTGCCCTTAGGGTCAACTAAAAACGGGCTACCCGTTCCCACTGCATGTGTAGATGTGTGATGGGGCCAGATGGCTGCTTAAATGTTTCAAAAAGGCAATCGTGCGGGGAAAATGTGCAAAATTAATGCTACAAATTTTCCACAACTAGCCCGCGCAACCGGCAGAAAAGCGAATAGAAACCGAAGTACCCGGCGTTCGCCTCACGTTTGATTCGCGGCTTTCGCTTGCTCCAGTTTGCGAACTCGTTCCGCCAACTCTGGCAACCGCGACAGCCAGCCGTATTGTTCCTTGAATCGCGCGAATGGTCTCGCCGGCGTTCCCCAAACCGTCTGCCCGCGGCGAATCGTCTTCCCGCTCGGGATGCCTGCCTGTGCGCCGATAATTGCGTCGTCTTCCAACGTGCAGTGCGGCGCGATCCCCACCTGACCGCCAATCAGGACCTGAGCTCCAATCGTGCAACTGCCGGAAACTCCCACCTGCGCGGCCACTACCGTATTTCTACCGATGTGCACGTTGTGAGCGACCTGTACGAGGTTATCAATCTTTACGCCTGTACCAATTTGGGTCGCCTCCAGTGACCCTCGGTCAATCGCGGAATTGCACCCAATCTCCACGTCGTCGCCAATTTCCACACTCCCGATCTGCGGGAATTTGATGTGGCGCCCGTCACCGAATACGTAGCCAAAGCCGTCGCCGCCGATCACCGCGCCTGTATGGACTTCCACGCGATCAGCCAGCCGAGCGCCCGCGTACAGCGTCACGCGCGGATGCAGCCAGCAGTGTTCTCCCAACTGCGCACCGCGACCCAAAAAGCAGAACGCCTCCACGTTTGTGCCCGTGCCGATTTCCACCTCATCTTCGATCACAACGTATGGTCCAACGCGGATATTCGGAGCCAGCCGCGCACTAGCCGCGACGATTGCAGTCGGATGAATCTCCACACGCAGCGCAGGTCTGGGAAGCAGCCACGCCGCCGCCTTCGCAAATGCAAGTTTCGGGTTCTCGATTTCCAGGATCGTCTTCCCAGGCAAATTCGTCCCTGGCGAAGCGAGTACGCAGCGCGCCGCCGAGCCCGCCGCGCGTTCCAGCTGGCGCGGCGAGTCCGCATAGATCAGATCCTGCGGCTTCGCGCTCTCTGGACTCGCGACGCCGGTGATTGGAGTTTGCGTGTCGCCGCGGATTTTTGCGCTCAGATGCTCCGCAAGTTCGCCGACCGTATGAATCATTACCGCACCTCACCTTGAAAAATGAATCGCTGGAAAAAATCGCCCTGCTTCAGCTTGCGCCCGGCCAGAACTAAAACGGGTAAATCGGCGGCTCACCCGGCGGGCGCGTTTTCCATCTCTTGTGCACCCACAGCCACTGCTCCGGATGCGCGCGCACGTGGTCCTCAATGACACGCGTGAATCGTTGCGTGTTCTCCCGCACGTCCGCTTCTTCGTCGCCCGTGCGCGCCAGCTCCACCAGCGGCTCGAATCGCAGCCGGTACTTGCGTAGCAAATCGTCCCATATCAGAAAACCGGGAACTACGGCCGCGTCCGTACGCAAGGCAATCCGCGCCAAACCGGAAGTGGTGGAAGCAGGGAGGCCGAAAAAATCTACGAACACCCCCTCTTCGAGCGCCGTATTGTGGTCCGACAGAATGCCCACCGTGCCGCCGTCCCCCAGAACCTTCAATATCGCGCGCGCGGACTTATTCTTGCCTATGGGACGATTCCCCGATAAGCAGCGGTAACGATTGATCAGCGCATCCACCCGCCCGTTCGAAATCGGCCGCACCAGAAAATGCAAAGGGTGTCCGTAAAGCGCGTGCGCGAAAGAAGACAGCTCCCACGCGCTCATGTGCCCGGTCAGAAACAGCACGCCTTTTCCGCGCCGTTGCCCGACGTCGAAATTCTCAGCGCCATCAATCACCACCACGCGCTCGATGTTCTGCGGCGTGTAGCGCGGGAATTGCGAGAACTCGCCGGCCATCCAGCCAATCTGGCGGATCATGCCGCGGATGATGTCCTGGCGTTTCGCTTCACTCCAGTCCGGAAATGCCAGATGCAGATTGAACATCGCCGCACGTCGCAGCGGTGTACGAAACGTGTATGCAACGGACGCAAACGACGCGCCCACCCATCGCGCCGCCGATCGCGGCAACAGCCCCAGTAATTTCAGTCCCGTCCACGCGACCGCATATTCCAACCATTCCCGCATAGCCGGTCATTATGCAAGAGCCTGCGCAGCGTATGCCAGCAATCGTTCGCTGGTTGTACATTGCGATTAGCCGTGGCGATTATCCGTTGCGTCAACCGCACGCGGACCCGCGCTTCGCGAAACAAGATTGGCGGCGAGGATGTTAGACTCATCGCGCTTTGCACGAATTGGCACAATCTCGCCGCAAGACAAAAATCGCAGCGCTCACCACAGCTGGCGTCGTGATCCTAGTTTCGTTGTTCGCGAACCTCGGCGCCGTCGGACTGGTCGGCCCCGACGAACCCCGCTACGCATGGATCGCGCGCGCCATGGCGCAAACAGGAGACTGGGTCACGCCCCGGCTTTGGGGCGCCCCGTGGTTTGAAAAGCCGATCCTCTATTACTGGGCGGCGGCTATCGGATTCTGGATTCATTTGCCCGCCGAGTGGGCCGCGCGCCTGCCCTCTGCTATCGCTGCTCTGGCGGCCACAAAAGCAATCGCCTGGTTCGCGCGCCGGCACTACGGTACAGAAGAAGACTCCGTCGCAAGCCCGACGCTGCTCGCGCCGATAATCTTTGCCACCAGCGTCGCAGCCATCGGCTTCGCGCGCGCCGCTACGCCAGACATGCTTTTCGGCGCCGCGATCACCTTGGCGATGGTCTGCGCTGGCAGCTTCCTCAGTCGAAGCGGCGCGCTGCGCTTACCAAACAGCACGCCGGAGGAAAATCAAATCCACAATCCGCTGAGGCTGCTTTTGTGGGGAGCCTTTCTGGGATCCGGGGTCCTCGCAAAGGGACCAGCAGCAGTAATCCTAGCGGGCGGCGCCATCGCAATTTGGGCGCTCGTTACATCCCAGTGGCGCGCTGCAATCCGCCTCGCACATCCGCTAGCCATCGCCGCGTTCTGTGCCGTCGCGCTGCCGTGGTACGCACTCTGCGCGCAGCGCAATCCCGACTTCCTGCACGTTTTTATTTTTCAACACAATTTTGAACGCTACCTGACGCCGCTGTTCCAGCACCAGCAGCCGTTCTGGTTCTTCGGACCAATCGTCATCCTCGCGCTTCTGCCGTGGTCTGCGTTCCTAATCGCCGCGGCGCAAGAAGCGCTAAAACTTTGGCGCATGAACTCGTGGAAAAATTCCCCCGGATTCTTCGTCGCCTGCTGGGCTGTCTTCCCCATCGTATTCTTCAGCTTCTCGCAATCAAAACTGCCCAGCTACATTCTTCCCGCCGTCCCAGCGCTCGCGCTAGTCGCCGCAATCAGCGCCAGTCGCGTGTTTCAAAGCAGTCGCACCAACCCGATCATCCTCAGCGCCGGAATTGGCCTCGTCTGGATTGCGCTCGCGGCCGTATTCCTGCACGCGACGCGCAAGCTCCCGTTCACCGAGATGGGCAACGCTATCCCCTCGCTCGCCGCAGCGGCGCTGGCAATCGCGATTACAATCGCCGCCGGCATTCTTTACGCTGGTACGACGAAAAACCTGAGTCTGGCGGTACTCCTGTGCAGCCTGTGCGCCGTCGCTACAATCGAAATCGCAAACATCGCAGTCCTGCCGGCGCTCGATCCCTATATATCAGCCAGACCTCACGCCGCGTTCTTCCGCAATGATCTTCATCCCGACAGAATCTTCACCTACCAGCTACGCCGCAGCTGGAATTACGGCCTCGCATTTTATTTCCATCGCGAAATCCCGGAATGGTCGCCGCAGGATCCAGACGCCGCTCTGGTCCTCACCACACCCGAGGGATTTGAAAAAATACAAAAGGCAGGAAGGTTCCAGGGAACGTTGGAACCACCGCGACAAGCTATCCTCTACGTCCCCATCGCACCCGCTGCGCGCTAATTGCTAGGAGCTCGTGATGTTGCCGGCAGATTCAACAGGAAGAAGCTCACCACTTGGCTCTCATAATTCTTGCGATCTTCATCGGACATGTCCGGATAACTCGTTCGATCGCGAATCATCTGCTTCGGCTCCGGCGCATGGCTGAACAGATCCGTCATGTCCCTGGCCAGATCTGGGCGATCGTCTGACACAAAGAAAAGTTTCGGAATCCCCTTGGTGCGGATCAGCTGCGCGGTAACGGGCGGTTGATTCCGATACTGATAATTGAGCATGCGAAAGCCCAGGTCGCAGAGTTTGCTGACGTAAGGCAACACCGTAAGGCCCGAAAGCTTCGCCTGCACCTGCACCATATCGCGCGGATCGGCGTAGGCATCGTCCACGATGAACGCGGAAACCCGTGGATCGGAGACGGCATTCTCCAGCACCACATACCCGCCCATATCCACGCCCCACAATCCAAAATGTTTCGGATCCACATCGTCGCGCGTCGCCAGCGCTTGCATCGCCGCCTGCAACTCCGCCACTTCGCGATAACCGAGCGTAGTGACTCCGGGGCTGGTGCCGTGAGCCGCGAAATCAAACAAGAACACGTTGAACTGCTGGTCCTGCAGCGCTGTGACCAGCGTCAGCACGTCCGAGCGCTGCGAATGATAGCCGTGACACACCACGATCGTCGGCGAGCCGCGCAATCCGGGATAGAACCACCCGTCACGCGTGCCGCCATTCGCGACCGGAAACGAAAACGCCACCGGATGCCCCATCATCACATTCAGATCGATGGCCGAGCCTGTGCCATGCGAAGTACGCAGCACTTGATACAGCAGGAAGCCTGAAACGGCGGCTACCGACACAAATAGGAAGAGCGCAATCGCGAAGAGTCCCGAGAGGAGCTTGGCGATACGCGTTGTTGGATAGCGTAGTTCTGAGAGAAAAGCCATCCGGTAAGCGCGGGCGCACGCAATTCTCGCCTCGGCGAATTGCATGGTAGCACAATTTCCCGCAACCGCAGGCTAGGCTGATGGTACAGGCAGTTACATTTCAGACAAATCCCCACAATCTCCCAAGCCTGCGCCATTCTCCGCGCGATTCTTGGCACCAGTCTCGTCGCTAGTCCCGGCCCGATGCCGCCGCCCGGCTCCGCCAGTTGGGTTCTGCCGCCGCCCATGTTTATAATGGCTCGGGGGTTGTTTCCTTTCCCACATGCAGATTGTTGATCTCCGGCAAATTCAGGCGCGGACCCTGGACCCGCTCTTCCAGGAGGAAACTCGTCATTGGCGCGACGAGTTGCATTGGGACTATCGCTCTTCCATCGAACTGATTCGCAGGTTCATTGACTCGCGTTCGCTGGGCGGTTACGTCGCCATGGAAGATGGCAATCCCGCCGGATATGGCTTCTACGTCCTCGAAGACCACAAAGGACTCATCGGCGGCCTGTACGTTTCTTCGCGTTTTTCGCAGGAACCGATCACGCGCGCGCTCGTAACCGAAATGGTGACGGCGCTGCACGCCACTCCTCGCCTGGAACGTGTCGAAGCGCAGCTGATGCCCTTCGGCACCGAACTCGATCCCGTATTTCTCTCGCAGTATTTCAAACTGTACGCGCGCCAATTCATGTTGCTCACGCTCGCAGACTCCAAGCTGAGCGGTGCGCCTCTTTCCACCGGCCTGCGCCTGGAACCGTGGAGCGATCGCGCCTTCGAATCCGCCGCGCGGCTGATTCAGCTTGCCTACGCCGATCACGTTGACGGCGAAATCAACGACCAGTACCGCACCGAATCCGGCGGCATGAAATTCCTGCGCAACATCGTGCTGCTGCCAGGCTGCGGCCAGTTTTTGCCCGAAGCTTCTTTCCTGGTGCGTCCCGCGACGGGCGAACGCCCCATCGGCATGGTGCTCACATCCACCGTCGCCGAACGGGTCGGCCACACCACGCAAATCTGCGTGATGCCTGGATATCAAGGCCACGGCATCGGCCGCGCACTGATGGAAAGCTCGATCCAAGCGCTGCGCCGCAGACGCTACGATTCCCTTTCGCTCACCGTCACCAGCATCAACACCTCAGCCGTCCGCCTCTACGAACATCTGGGATTCCGCACCATCAAGAAATTTGCCGCAGGCGTCTGGCAAGTCTAGCGGAGTTACTTTTTGACGCGGTCCTTCAGCAGCACTTTCAGCTCATCCATGAATTCCTTCACGTCCTTGAAATCCAGATACACCGATGCAAACCGCACGTAAGCAACCTTATCCAGCTTCTTCAGCTTCTGCATGATGTGCTCGCCAATATCTTTCGTCGTGCGCTCGCGCTCCGGCGCCTCACTGACGAACTGCTCCGCCTCATCCACGATCATTTCCAGCTTGCCCACCGGTACCGGCCGTTTCTCGCAAGCCTTCAGCAAGCCCTGCAGTAGTTTGGTGCGCTCGAATTTTTCACGCCGCCCGTCCTTCTTGATCACCATGTAAGGAATTTCGTCAATGCGTTCGTACGTAGTGAACCGTCGCGCGCACTTCAAGCACTCGCGCCGCCGACGAATCAAGTCGCCCGTGCGCGCCTCGCGCGAGTCCACCACTTTATCGTCCAGATTCGTGCAAAAGGGACATTTCACCGCGTCTCGTCTCCCGGTTTCGCAACACGCGCGCCAAGCGCAATTTCTTCCGCCACGGATTCGGCTTCATGCTCGGCAGCCGTCGCCATCTTGCGCAAATCGCCCATGGACCATCCTTCGCGGAACAGCAATGGTAATCCCGCCAAACTGCACGATGCGAACGTAAGCAGCCACACGACGATTGACATCGTCGCCGCCGGCACTTTTTCTACTCCAAAGAGCAGCGTCAACACAACAAATGTCGCCACCTGCGCGCCGCCGCCGACGCCAGGAAATTGCACCGCTGACCCTACCATGGAAAACGCCAGCACCAACGCCGCATCAGCCGGAGTCAATTCCCCCAGCCTGCCGCCAAACGCGTGCGCCACCCACCAATAACACACCACGATCAGGAACCAGTGCACCACAGTAAGCCCAATCAACGCCCCCAAGTCATTCCAAGTCCGTATTCCCTGCAAGCCCTCGCCAAATCCTTCCAGCAGCAAAATAATTTTCCCGCGCCACCCAACCCGCCACGAAGCATTCTGCAATCGCCGCCCCAGCCATTCCGCGCCATGATAGCGAAAATAAATCAGAAACCCGACCGCCACCAGCAGTCCTATCAGCAGCAGGCTCCCCGCCGAACGCGTCAGCTTCAATAATGATTCATCTGCCGCTGTCACCACGCCCTTCTGCTCAAACAACAACAGTGCCGATCCCGCGATCACCGCCGTAGCAGCCACGTCGAACACGCGCTCCAGCACGTAAACGCCAAACATCCGGGGAATCGAAAGCCGGTCTCTTCGCGCAATCAGCACGGGACGAATCGGCTCGCCCGCGCGCCCCAGCAAAAATGTGCAAGTAAAACCCATCAGCGTCGCGCCGTACACGTTGCCGAAATGCGTCACGCCCAGCGTGCGCGAAAATCGCATCCAACGGAGCGCGCGTATCGCAAAACACACGTAGATCGTCACCACCGTGAGCACAAGCAAAGAAAGCCGCGCATCCCGCAGCGACTGCCCCACCGTCGCCCACTGAAACCCTTCCAGCGTGATCGAATTGCGAAATTTATAGACCAAAGCGCCGAGCGCAACTAAAGCCAGCAGCAGGAAGAAAATCCGACGTGAAGTGCGCAGCATTGATTTCGCACCGTAACAGCAAGCTTCACACAGGTCAAGGCGGCTTTCGCGTTTCTTTCGCAGCGGCGCACGAAATTCATCTCGGCGCTTGTGTTCCCGTCGCCAAGCTCGATAAGATGCGGCCAATGCAAGTCTCCGCGGAACCACGAAGCCGCTCGGCGCCAAGCGTCGGCCGGCCAGCGGAACTTTTTAGCCCCAGATTGCGTTACATCTTGTGAGGCTGAAAGGGAATGCAAGCTGCGAGGCTAAAGACGATTGGAGCCCGACGCCCAACTGGTGCAGGGATGTCTTCGGGGCGAAGGGCCAGCCTGGGAGGAACTTGTGCGGCGGCACACCCGGCGCGTTTTCAATCTGTGCTACCGGTTCACCGGCAACTCCACCGAAGCCGAGGACCTCAGCCAGGAAGTTTTCTTGCGCATCTATCGCACGCTGCCCAGCTACCGGCCGGCTTTCGGAGCGTTTCCCACGTGGCTCACCAGCGTCACGCGCAATCTGCTCGTGGATCATTACCGCCGCACGCGCCGCGACCGGCTGACAGACTCGATCGAGGACGCGATGCCCAAGCTGGAGAACAAGCAATCCGCCGCGCGTACTCCGGACAAACTGGCTCTCGCATCGGAATTAAGCAACCAGTTGCAACAAGGTCTCGCGCGGCTTTCGCCGGAATTGCGCGAAGCCGTAATCTTGCGCGATTTGCAGGGCCTCGATTACAGCGAGATTCAAACCGTCCTGGAAGTACCCGAGGGTACGGTAAAATCCCGCATTAACCGCGGGCGCATCGAGCTGGCGCGCATCTTGGAAGAAATGGGGCTTCGACCGCAGAATTGATGGGCGGGAGTGAGAGTATGACCGACTGGAACTGCGCACGAACCGAAGAAAGGCTGAGCGATTATCTCGACGGGATTCTTTCGCCCGCCGAAGCCAACGCATTTTCCGCGCACGCCAGCAGTTGCGATGCCTGCGGCAAACTGGTCGCGCATGTGGGCGGCCTCGTTCATCAAATGCGCGCGCTCGACGCACTCGAAGTTCCGCCACAATTAATTCCGAAGATCATCGAAAGCACCCTAGGCCCGCGGCACACGCAAACCGCCGGCCTGCGACGCTGGTTCGCCTGGATTCCGCAATTCTGGCAACCGCGCTTCGTCATGGGCGTCGTCACCGTTGCCGCCACCCTATTGATCGTCCTTTACAGCAGCGGCATGTCGCCCGCAAAACTGAAGAAGGCAGACCTCAGCCCCTCCAATGTTTTTCGCACCGCCAATCGCCAAGTACATCTCACCTACGCGCGCAGTGCCAAATTCGTGAACGACCTTCGCGTCGTCTATGAAATCCAGACACGCCTGCAGCCCGACGCCGAGCCTTCGCCTTCCATCACGCCGGCGCCCGCACCGCAACAAAATTCGCAGCCGCCTTCTGTGAATCCGCAGGAGAAATCGCAGACTTCGCCGCACCCCGGTCACAGCCAGTCGCGCAACGGCACGATGCTCGCCTCCCTGCTCAGCACCAATTGGGCGGAAAATGTGGGCGCGCTCGTGATTGTCCCTAACCCCAGGAGCTCTCGATGAATTGCGCGGCGCACTCGGATGTCCCGGCCACCGGTTTCTGCCGCAATTGTGGAAAGGCGATGTGTCCGCAGTGCACGCGCGAAGTGCGCGGCGCGCTTTACTGCGAAGAATGCCTCGCGAAACAGCTAACGGCTCCGCTCGAATCAGAAGCTGCGAAGTCGGTCGCGAATCCTGGACTCGCCGCCACGCTCGGCATCATCCCCGGCCTCGGCGCCGTGTACAACGGCCAGTACATGAAAGGCCTGATTCACGTGTTGATCTTCGGCGGATTGATCGCGGCCCTCAGCAGCGACCTTCCCGAGGGCGCTGACGCATTTCTCGGGGTTCTGCTCGGCTGCTTTTATTTCTACATGCCCATCGAGGCCTACCGCACCGCGCAAGCCCGCCGCAAGGGAGAACCCGAGCCTGCGAATCCGATCGAAGGCCCGGATCGCAAGCCGATCGGCGCGTTCGTCCTGATCGCCATCGGCATTTTGATCCTGCTCGGAAATTTCGGGCTCTTGCAAGCAGAGTGGCTTAGAAAGACATGGCCAATAGCGTTAATCCTCATCGGCGGATGGATCCTGTGGGACCGTCTGCGCAAGGACTCCTAGGCGAGGCCAAAATGAGCGATCCCAATCCTCCTGTTTGTCACTGCCTCCACTGCAAAATTCGCGGCCTGATGGGCCCGCTGATGATTATCACCGTCGGCGTGTTGTTCCTCATCGGCGAATACACGCGCTTCAGTTTCTTGGAACTTTGGCCGATCCTGCTGATCGTTGCCGGTGTCGTTCTGACGGCGCAATCGCTGGCTTCCAAAGAAGGCCATCTCGGCTCGTGAGGCGCGCGTGAGCAACGGTGGGCAACAACGCAGTTCCATCTTCAGCGGCTTGCTTCTAATCGTTCTCGGAATATTATTTCTTCTAGCGCGCTTCCATCCGGACTTGGGAATCTGGCATCTGTTCTGGCGCTTTTGGCCGGTGCTCATCATTCTGTGGGGCATCGCCAAACTGGTGGATCACTTCAGCGCCCAACGCTCCGGCGACGCTCGCCCGCCGTTGCTGACTGGCGGTGAAGCGGCGCTACTCGTCTTGGTAGTCCTCGTCCTGGCGGGCATGGGAATTTATTCACACGTGCGCGAAAAACATCCGGACATGAATATTGACCTCGATGTTTTCAATCACAAGTCCTCCCAGAGCCAGGAACTTCCTCCCAAAACAATTCCCGCCGGCTCGCACGTGACGGTCTCCACAGCCATGGGTAGCATCACCGCCCACGTCGGCGATGGCAACGATCTACGCGTGAGCGTTAGCGAAACAGCCGAGGCCGCGAATGAATCAGCCGCGGACGATCTGTTGAGGTCATTCAAGGTCGTGATCGAGCAGACCCGTGACGGCTACAGCGTTCACCCCGTGAACCAACAATCGGATTCAGGACACGTCACCGTGGACTTCGACTTGACGCTGCCTAAGAGCGTGTCGCTCGCCGCCGATACTCATCACGGCGACATTTCTATCTCCGGCCTCGCCGGCGCCGTCAGCGTCACGACGCAAGCCGGCGATATCGAAGTGCACGACATCGGTTCCGACGTAACCGCTCAACTCGTGAAAGGCGATGCGCGCATTGACGACATCACCGGCAGCGTCCGCATCACCGGCCGCGGCAACGAAATTGAAATGAACGATGTGGCCGGCGACGCCACCTTGCAGGGCGAATTCTTCGGCCCCGTGCGCATCCGCAACGTCACCAAGACCACGCATTACTCATCGCAAGCCGGGGATCTGACCCTGTCGCATTTAACCGGGCGCCTGGAACTGGACTCAGGAGAGATCAGCGTGTCGGATGTGGGCGGCTTTGCCAAACTCGCCACCCATGATAAGGACATCGAAGTGGAAAATGTTGCCGGACATCTGGACATCGCTGGAACCCACGGCGATATCAAGGTGACTTACGCGCAACCGCCGCGCGAAGACATCAACATCGCGAATGGCACAGGGGAAGTGGACCTGACGCTGCCCGCGAAGTCCAATTTCGAAATCTCAGCAATCTCGCGCTCGGGAGAGATTCAAAGCGAATTCGAAGCGCCAGGCCTGAAACTCGCGGACGATCACGGCACCGGCGCCCTCAGCGGCAAAGTCGGCTCCGGCGCGCCGAAAATCTCGATCGCCACCAGCTACGGCACCATCTACTTGCGCAAATCTTCCTGACCTTCGCCGCCCCGCAATCGCTCTAGCGTCTTGAAAAAATCTGGAAACGAAACGCTGACGCACTCAGAGGCTTTGATCACCGTGTCGCCTTCCGCGCCCAGCGCCGCCACTGCCAGCGCCATTGCAATGCGATGGTCGCCCTGCGGATCAACCTTCGCGCCGCGCAGTTTTGTTGCAGCCGCGGCGGCCCCTCGGCCTTCCACGCACAATCCATCCGGATACTCTTCCAGCCGAGCGCCCATCTGCCGCAAACCTTCCGCCAGCGTAGCGATGCGGTCGCTTTCCTTCACGCGCAATTCCTGCGCGTCGTGAATCTCGATTCCCTTCTCCGTGAACGGTCCCAGCGCCGCAAGCATCGGCAGTTCGTCAATCATTTCCGCCACCTGCGCGCCTGAAATGCTGCCGCCAACGAGCGGCGCGTGGCGCACCGAAACGTCGCCAATCAGTTCTCCATCGCGCAATTGCACTGACGCCAGATTGATCGAGGCCCCAATCGAAATCAGAAAATCCAGCACCCGCGAACGCGTCGGATTCAAACCAACGTTGTGCAGCATCAGCGAAGATTCCGGCAGCACCAGCGCCGCGCCAATCAGAAACACAGCTGATGACAGATCCCCCGGCACAATCAATTGCCGCCGCTGCAACTTCGGACGGGGTTCGATGCGAACTTCTCCCTTGCCTACCGTAACGTTCGCACCAAATTCGCGTAGCGCCACTTCCGTGTGATCCCGGGTGCGGACGGCCTCGCGTACAGTAGTCACGCCTTCGGCGTACAACCCCGCCAGCAGTATCGCCGATTTCACCTGCGCACTCGGCACCGGCAATGTGTAGTCAATCGCGTGCAATTTCCCGCCGCGGATTTCCAGCGGCGCCCGGTCGCCATCCGTGCTGCGTATGTCCGCGCCCATCTGGCGCAAGGGTTCAGCCACTCGGCGCATCGGCCGCCGCCGCAGCGAGCTATCACCCGTAATCGTGGAAGTGAAATCCTGCCCCGCCAGCACGCCGGACATCATGCGGATCGTCGAACCGGAATTTTCCGCGTCAATCGTTTTGCGCGGAGCTTTCAACCCATCCAGTCCCTTCCCCGCGATGCGCACATGCTCGCCCTTCGCCTCCACCGCGATCCCCAGCCGCCGCATGCATTCCAACGTGGTCGCGCAATCCGCCGCCGGGGAATAGTTGCGAATCTCGCTCACGCCCTCCGCCAGCCCCGCCAGAATCGCGTAACGATGCGATATGGACTTGTCTCCCGGCAGTTCCACCACTCCACTGACGCTTCCACCCGGCGCAATTGTCCTTTTCGCCATCGCAAGATTCTAGCATGGCGCGATTTGCTTCCCCGGTATGCGCCGGGTATCATGAACTTCTGATGCCCGTGGCCCTCCGGAGATTACTTCCAACATTTTTCGCCGCTCTTGTTCTACTAATCGGCCTTTCGCCAGCAAAAGCACAAGATTTGCCCGCAATTTTCCCTCTCAGCCAGGTCCAGCCGGGAATGAAGTGCGTCGTTTACACGATTTTCACCGGCGACGAAATCGAAAAAGTGGACTTAGTCGTTCTGGGCGTTATGCACAATGCTCTCGGTCCCAAGCAAGACATCATTCTCGTCCAGCTCCTGGGCGAAAAAGTGGAACACACCGGCGTCGTTGCCGGCATGAGCGGCAGCCCCGTCTATCACGACGGCAAATTAGTCGGCGCGCTGTCCTTGAAACTGGGCGCGTTCAGCAAAGAAGCCATCGGTGGCGTTACTCCCATCGAAAACATGCTCGATGTGGAAAAAGCGCTGGAGCCGCCGGCAAATCAATCCGCGCCAGCGCCAACCTCAGCATCAGCCACGAGCGCGCAACAAACGAATACCGGAAATACATTTTCCGAGGAGCGCGTCCCCTTCCCCGAAAATTTCGCGCGCCAGACGGGCGCCGGAGCCGGCCAATTTCTCGTCCCCATCGAAACGCCGCTGATTTCCACCGGCCTCTACCCCGAAACAATCGCGCAATTCAGCAAGCAGCTTTCGGGCTGGGGCATGGCGATAATGGCCGGCGGCACCGCCGCACCGTCACCGCAAGACGCGCAACTAAAGCCCGGCGACATGGTGGGAGTCGAATTAATTCGTGGCGACCTCTCGATCACTCCCGGCTGCACCGTCACCGCCGTGGACCACGGCAAGATCCTCGCCTGCGGCCACCCCATATTTTCTTTCGGCCACGTTTCTATGCCGCTCGCCCGCGCCCACGTGCTCACCACGCTCGCCTCCGCCATGGCATCCACAAAAATCATCACCACCGGTGGAACCATCGGCACGCTCACCCAAGATCGCATCACAGCGATCGGCGGCCGTTTGGGTGACGGCCCTCCGATGATTCCCGTGGATGTCACTCTGCTAACCGGCGACGCACAAAAACAATTTCATTTTGAAGTGATCGAAAGCCCGCAGCTCACGCCGCTGCTGGTGGCACTGGCCACGTACAACGGAATCATTGGTAACGCGGCATATGGCGAGGGTTCCACGCTCCAGCTCGACGGCGAGATCGCCATCAAAAATCACACCGCGGTCCAGTTGAAAGATCTTTTTGCGCCGACGGATCAGCCAGTGCCCGGCGGATTTTTTGTCGCCACGGACGTTCAGGCGATTTTTGCGCAGATCTATTCGAACCCGTACGAAATTCCGCACGTCGCCGGAGTTCATTTGCGCGTCACCGCCCTGCCGGAGCGTCGCGCCGCCACGATTGACGACGCCTGGGTCGAAGCGAACGAAGTGCGCCCCGGCCAAACCGTAAACGTGAAAGTCCAGCTGCGTCCTTATCGCGGCGCCACCTTCGTCCAGGAATTTCCCATCACCATTCCCATGCAAGCCGCGCGTGGCCCGCTGCAACTCGTCATCAGCGACGCGGAAACGGCGAACCGCACCGTGCAATCGCTCGCGGCCGGCTCCCAAGGCCAGTTACCGGGTCTCGAAGAGTTGATTAAATTGATGAACCGCGAACACCAAAACGACCGCCTCTACGCGACGCTGCTGCAACCCACGCCCACGCTGATGGTCGAAGACAAGATCATGCCCAACGCGCCCGCCTCCGCAATCAATGTGCTCGACCAGCGACAAAGCCCGGGCGGTGCGCGCCTGCTCTATCAGTCCAATGCGGGAGAATGGTCCGTGGAGATGCATCAGGTAATTTCCGGCGAGCGCACGCTGACGATTACAGTGAAGTAACGCACACCGCCGAAAACGGCTAGCGATGAAGATGCTCAGCAGTAAAGGAGATTGGCAGCGATGACACGGCGACTCATCTGGACGTGCCTTCTGGCGATGGCGCTGCTGGCGCCCGCGCTCTTGTACGCCGAGCACACTCACTTCTGGCGGCAATCCGATTACTCGGACTTCGAAAAAGGTACAGCCAAAGGTGTCGCCGTCCGCAGCGACGGCAAACTAGTTCCCGCGCCGCAATTTGCCGCATTCTCAGATCCCAATCTGATGTATCTATGGGCCCTGCGCACCGATTCGCGCGGCCGCCTGTATGCCGCCGGCGGCTCCGACGCAAAAGTCCTTCGCTTCGACGACCCCGCGAAACCAACCACGGTTTTCGAAGCCCCGGAACTTTCAGCGCAAACCCTCACATTCGACGCCCACGACAATCTCTACGTCGGCACATCCCCCGACGGCAAAGTTTACAAAGTCAGCCCCGACGGGCAGAAAACAATCTTCTTCGATCCCAAAGCGAAATACATTTGGGCCCTCGCGCTCGACGCGCAAGGAGCTCTATTCGTCGGCACCGGTGACAAAGGTGAAATTTTCGCCGTAACTCCCGACGGCAAGGGCCAGCTCTTTTATCAAAGTGACGAACGCCACGCCCGCTCGCTCGCCTTCGACGCGAAAGGCAATCTCCTCGTAGGCACAGATCCCGACGGCCAAATTCTCCGCATCGAAATCACGCGCGCAACCGGCTCACCGAAAGCCGGCGCAGCCTTCGTCGTATACGAAACCGATAAAAAAGAAGTCACCTCGCTCCTCACCGATTCTAGTGGCAACCTCTACGCCGCCGCCATCGGAGAAAAACAACGTCCCGCAACGCCAAATCCGCTTCCCACCAACATTGCGCCGCAAACAAACGCGTTGGCGCTCACCGCGCAAGGCGCCGTAACGCTAGCAATCCAAGCGGCCGCAGCCGCGCAAGCTCCCCCCGCCTTCTCGCTCTTCCCTTCCACCACCGGCGGCGCGCAAGTTGTCAAAATTTCCTCCACCGGCTCGCGTGAAACGCTCTGGACCTCGCGCGACGACCTCGTCTTCTCGATGGGCTTTTCAGCGAACGGAAAAATCCTTCTCGGCACCGGAAATAAGGGCTCCATCATCGAACTGCAAGGCGACGGAGTTTATTCCATCGTCGCCAAAACCGCATCTTCGCAAGTCACCAGCCTGCTCGCCGGACGCGAGGGCCAGCTCCTCGTCGGCACCGCCAACCCCGGAAAAATTTTCACCCTCGGCCCTGCGCAGGAAGCCCAAGGCACTTTCGAATCCGATCCCTTCGACGCTAAAATCTTCTCGCACTGGGGACGCCTGGCCTGGTGGGGCGAAAACGGTTCAACGCAGGGAAAAGTTTCTTTCTACGTGCGTTCCGGCAACACCTCCAATCCAGGAAAAGAGTGGAGTCCGTGGTCCGGCCCGTACAAAAGCGCCAGCGGTGAATCCGTCACATGCCCGCCCGCGCGTTTCCTGCAATGGAAAGCTGTCTTCCAGATCGCCGATAAGCGCGACGCTCCGGAAATTTCCTGGGTCAGCATCGCCTATCAACCCGACAACGTCGCCCCCGTCGTGGACGATATCGCCATTCAGGATCCAGGAGTCCGCGTGCAGGGATTTTCCGCCGCTCCCGGCGGTCCCGCAACCGCCGTGTCTGTTCAGCTCAAAACTCCGCAGCGCACCTCCGGCGGCGTCCCGTCGTTTCCAAACATCGGCGTGATCCTCGATACTGCGTCCAAGTCACAGAAAATGGACGTGCCTCCGCAGGGCTTCGAAGAAAAGGGCTACCAAAGCGTGCTCTGGAGCGCGCACGACGACAACGACGACGATCTGGTTTTCTCTGTTTATTATCGCGGTGAGGGCGAACAGACCTGGCGCCTGCTGAAGGACAAGCTAACGCAGCGCTTTTATTCCTGGGACAGCACCGCCACGCCCGACGGCGCCTACTACCTGAAAATCGTGGCGTCCGATCTGCCTTCGAATCCGCCCCGCCAGGCCCTCGCCGACGAACGCACCAGCGAGCGCTTCGAAATTCAAAACACTCCGCCGCGCATCGAAAATCTTCGCGCAGACACCAGTAGCGCTGCTGCAATAATTACGTTCGATGGAGTAAGCTCCGGCCTCGCCATCACCCGCGCGCAATATAGCGTGGACGCTGGCGACTGGCTCATCGTCTTTCCGGCCACGGGACTGTCCGATGGGCCAAAGGAAAGTTATCAGCTCGAATTGCCCGGACTCGCCCCCGGCGCGCACACCATCGCCGTGCAAATTTTCGATCGCTTCGAGAACACCACGGCCGCGCAAGTAACATTCACCGTAGCTGTGCGGCCAACCAAATAGTTCCAGCAGCTGGCGCGCTAGTTATCCCAGTTACGCACCACCGAAGTGCGCTCAAAGCGGCCAATCGCCGCGCCGATTGCGATCATCCCGATTGTGTAGCCGGTCTTATCCACGCGTACAACTCGTGCATTGCAACGCACATCTTCAGGCGCCCGCCCCGTCAAAGCCGTCGGCAGCGTAAAAAATATTTCCACATTTTCGCCCACGGTCAGATTTTGCCGCGTCTTGAATTCGATGCCTCGCTCCGACAAGTTTACAATCTCGCGCTGCTTCGGCAGCGGAATCGTCGTCAATATTTTCGCGTTCTGGTGCATCGGAGCGCTAGATGCGCTCGCCGCTCCCACCATCGCATATTGCTCGGTGATCACATTAAACCGCACGGGGATTGCGTACGATTTCCGCGGGGCGTTACGGCGCTTGTGGTCAGACATGGACTCCTCCTCGGGAGCTTGCGATCTGGATTGTTTTCGAATTTACTGCCGGAAGGGTGACGTCGAGAATCGCACTTGCCCGCAACTGCGTCAACGATTTTAATGTTCGCCGCAACCCACAATTCACATCGCGTTCGCTGCAAATCAATTTCCACTCGCGATGTGCCATAATGCTTCACGGCATGCACCATGTCAGCGCATAGCAAATCATCCGAACTTCAGTCCGACGCGGCCCAGCCACTCAACTTTGCTGCGGCTAACCTTAACCTCGATGCCCTTCGCGCCGCCCATCGCCTCATCGCCCCCCGCATCCACCGCACGCCCGTGATTACCTGCGCGTCTCTCGATCACATCGCGGGCGCCCAGCTCTTCTTCAAGTGCGAAAACCTGCAAAAAACGGGCTCATTCAAGATCCGCGGCGCCACCAACGCCGTCTTCTCGCTCGGCGACGAGCAGGCAAAATTTGGCGTAGCCGCACCCTCTTCCGGCAACCACGCCGCAGCGCTCTCCCAGGCGGCGCGCTGGCGCGGAATTCCCGCCTACATCGTGATGCCGCGCAACTCCTCAGCAACGAAAAAGGCCGCAGTGGAAGCCTATGGCGGGCAAATCACCGAATCCGAGCCGAATATCCCGTCGCGCGAAGCCGTCATCGCGGAAGTGATCAAACGCACCGGCGCGCATCTGGTCCATCCTTACAACGATGCGCGAGTGATTGCCGGACAAGGAACCGCGACGCTGGAACTGCTCGAAGAAATTCCCGATCTCGATGTGGTGATCACGCCGGCCAGCGGGGGCGGCTTGCTCAGCGGCACTGCGATCGCTGCAAAAGGCCTGCGCCCCGCAATTCGCGTGGTTGGCGGCGAGCCGCGTAACGCGGACGACGTTTACCGCTCGCTCGCCTCGGGAAAAATCGAAGCCGCTGCGACGACGGAAACCATGGCCGACGGCCTGCGTGCTACATTGTGCCCACTCACATTTTCAATTTTGCGCGAAAAAGCAGACGAAATCTCGCTGGTGACAGAAGAGGAAATCGTGGAGGCCATGCTGCTGCTGTGGGAACGCACGAAGCTAGTCGTGGAACCTTCCGGGGCCGTTGCCGCCGCGCCAGCCCTCTTTCGAAGAATCGGCGCCGCCGGCAAGAAAATCGGGATCATTCTTTCAGGCGGAAACCTCGATCTGCGCAAACTTCCCTTCGCCTAATCCAGCGCGTTCGCATGCAACGCAAACCTTCGCGCGCAGCAACAAAGAGCCTAAAGATCGTCCAGCGGCCGCCAATCATTCGGCGGGAAAGCAATCCTCCAGAAATTTGGCGCGGGAGAATCAAATTCAATCGGTATCTGAAATCCATCGGGCATTTCGCGCGAAGGACGCACCACCTTGCACGCCACGCGTTCTCTGGTTCCGGAATGTTCCAGCACAAAACGCGTGTCCGGCGGCAAGCCCTGCTTTAAAATAATCATCGCGCCGTGATTGTTCACGCTCAGCGTCACCGTTTCGAATGTTTGTAGCTTGCCGTTCAGCGCCACATACAAACTGGCGCGCACACGCACCAGCACGCGCTGGCTGCGCCTCCGGTCTTCTCCTCCGGCCGTTTGCAAGTCACCGGCTAAGCCGAGTTTCGCTGCTCGCACCGGGCTCGCAGGAGTTGCCGGTGCCACCGCCCGCGCGGGCGCCACCGCTGCTCTCAATGGCGATGCATAGGATCTTGCTGCAGGGACCCTCAACGGTTCGAGTTTCAAAGCTCCACACCCCAGAAGTTTTGGTCGGCCGAAATGAACTCTACCCCTACATCCCACCCATCTGGACGCTGCATTCCCTTCCACACCACGTGCCCGTCCACCGCACGCCGCGTGGCCAGATTCGTCACTCGCAATCTTTGCTGCAATTCAACTTCCTTTGGAGATACCAGTAGGCAGCCGTAGGCATTCACGACCCTGGTGATCGCAGGCTCCTGGCTTAGCGGCCCGCTTTGGCCGTTCAGCTGGATCGTCACCGGTACGCGCGAATTCATCCGCGGACCGCGCCGCTTCTTGCGCATTCTTATGTCTCTTGGCAGGTCTTGGGCAAAAGGCATCCTGATTGACTCCCCGCGAGGCTGGCACGAAACACGGGTAAGCAATCCCACATTCCGGGACGCATGCACGTCCTGAACTCATGCTAGAGAGCGGCAGTAGTACGGTCAATGGTACGAAGTGACAGGTAGTTTTGGTACAGCCTGCTATGTACGTCTGTACCGGCGAATGGTCAGTCGAAGAATTTACGAAGCGAGGAAATTTGCCGCAGGGAGCGCGCTAATCTGCCGAGACGTGGCCGTCCGCCAGATCTTGATTCCTTTTTCCGGTCATTTTCCCAAAATGGTCCGCGAGCCAGCCCTGGAACGTATCCATATATGTATAGAAGACGGGCGTAAGGTAGAGCGTAACCATCTGCGAGAAGATCAATCCGCCGACCACCGCCAGGCCCAGCGGACGGCGTGCATCCGCACCGGCGCCGATGCCGAATGCGATGGGCGCGGTGCCCATCAGCGCTGCCATCGTCGTCATCGTGATCGGACGGAAGCGAATCAAGCAGCCTTCGTAGATCGCTTCCGCCGCGGACTTGTGCCCGGTGCGCTCGCGCTCCACCGCGAAGTCCACCATCATGATCGCGTTTTTCTTCACGATGCCGATCAGCATGATCACGCCGACGAATCCGTACAGGTCCAGGCTCAGATGGAAAATTTGCAGCGTAAGCAGGGCGCCGAAAGCTGCGGACGGAAGTCCCGAGAGAATCGTGATCGGATGTATGAAGCTCTCGTACAAAATTCCCAGCACGATGTAAATCACCAGGATGGCCATCAGCAGCAGCAAGCCTAGCCCCGTGAGCGAAGCTTCGAACGCCTTTGCGGTTCCTTGGAATTGCGCCGTCACCGTGGGAGGCAGTTCTTCGCGCGCCAGCCGCTTCACGGAATCCACCGCGTCGCCGATGGCCGTGTCGTTCGCCAAATTAAAAGATATCGTTACCGCCGGAAGCTGGCCGAAGTGATTTACGGTGAGCGGACCCAGGCTGGACGTGAGACTCGCAACCGCGTTCAAGGGCACCAGCGTGCCGCTGCTGGAGCGAATGTAAAGCATGGAAAGAGCCGCGGGATCTTTCTGGTATTTGTCCTGCAGCTCCATGATCACCCAATATTCATCGTTGGGCGCGTAAATGGTGGAGATTTGGCGTTGTCCGTATGCGGTGTAGAGCGCATCTTCGATTTGTTCAGCGGTGACGCCGAGCGCCGACGCTTTGTCGCGATCAATATTCACGTTTACTTGCGGATTCGCGATCAATAAGTCGCTGGTCACATCTTGCAATCCCGGGAGCTTGGCCATCTTCTGCTGAAACGCGGTTGATTCGCGGTACAGCTCCTGCGTGTCCGGGCTTTGCAGCGTCAGCTGGTATTGGCTCTTGGTGAGTTCGCCGCCCACCTGAATCGGCGGCAAATTCTGCATGTAAGCGTTCATGCCGGTGACGGTTGCGAATTTCACGCCCAGTTCGGCGATCACTTCATCAATCGTGGTGCGATGCGCAAACAGCGGCGCCATCGCACGCAGCGCGCTGCCCACCACCGGAACCGCGCCGTATTTCTGCTGCCATGCCAGAATCGTTTGATTGGGGATCAGAGCTCGATCGGGACGATCCTTCAAGTGCAGGAACATGATTCCAGAATTGCTCGATGAAAAATCCCCCACACCCGAAAAGAAATCGCGCACGTTGGGATCGGCCAGCGCGATTCTGTTCAGTTCCTGCTGGTGCGCGCGCATCGAATCGAAAGAAATCCCCTGCTGCGCTTCCGTGGAGATGAAAATCTGCGAGCGGTCTTCGGGCGGCAGGAATCCTTTCGGTATCACCACGAATTGCCAGACCGTGACAATCAAAATGACCGCGGAAACCGCCATCACGAATATGCGGTGCCGCAGCGACCACTGAAGTGAAACATCGTAGTAGTGCAGCAGACGATCGAAAAATCGCTCCAGTGCCATATAAATGCTGCCGTGCTGCTGCTCAGCCACCGGGCGCAGAAAGCGGCTGCAGAGCATCGGTGTGAGCGTCAGTGAAACGAATCCGGAAACCAGAATCGCGGTGATAATGACCACGGCAAATTCATGGAGCAGCCGCCCCATGATTCCACCCATCAGAAATACCGGCAGAAACACCGCCGCCAGCGAAATCGTCATGGAAAGAATCGTGAAGCCAATTTCGCGCGAGCCGCTTAGCGCCGCTTCCATCACGCCTTCGCCCATTTCCATGTGCCGCACGATGTTTTCAAGCATCACGATGGCGTCGTCCACTACGAAGCCCACCGAGAGGGTCAGCGCCATCAGCGAAAGATTGTCAATCGTGTAGTTCAGCACGTACATCACGCCGAACGTGCCAATGATGGACATCGGCAGCGCAAAACTCGGAATTAACGTGGCGGAAAGGTTTCGCAGAAACAGGAAAATAACCAGAATCACCAGCGCGATGGCCAGGAACAGCGTGAATTTTACGTCCGCCACCGAATTGCGGATAGATTCCGATGCGTCATATAGCGTTTTCATCTGAACGGAAGGCGGAATGATCGTGCGAAATTGCGGAATCAGATGGTTCACCGCATCCACAACTTCCACCGTGTTCGTTCCGGGCTGGCGTTCGATCGCCAGCACCACGGAATCCGTATCGTTCCACCAGTTCGCCACGCGATTGTTCTGCACGCTGTCGAGAACTTTGCCCACGTCTTCCAGGCGCACCGGCGAACCGTTGCGATAGGCAATGATCAACGGCCGATAAACCGAGGCGTGCGTCAGTTGCCCGTCGGCCTGCAGCGTGAACGCTCGATGGTCTCCGTACAAAGTTCCCACCGGCAGATTTACGTTGCCGTTCTGCACCGCGGTATGAACTTCGTCAATCCCGATTTGCCGTGTAGCCATGGCTTGCGGATCGAGTTGGATACGCACCGAGTATTTCTGCGAGCCGTACACCTGGACTTGCGCCACACCTTTGACCATCGAAATCCGCTGGCCCATTAGCGTTTCTGCGTAGCGATCCACGATGTAACCCGGCAGCGTCTTCGAGCCCATGGCGATATACAGGATGGGCTGGTCCGCCGGATTCACTTTGTTGTAGGTAGGCGGCGTGGGCATGTTCGGCGGCAGCTGCGAAGAGGCGCGGGAGATCGCTGCTTGCACGTCTTGCGCCGCGCCGTCAATATTACGGCTCAGGTCGAACTGCAAGGTGATGGAGGTGCCGCCGAGCGAACTCGAGGACGTCATCGAATCTATGCCGGCAATTGTGGAGAATTGTTTTTCGAGCGGCGTGGCGATCGCTGAAGCTACCGTCTCGGGGCTTGCTCCGGGGAGTGAGGCGCCCACCTGGATCGTCGGATAATCAACGTTGGGAAGTTCGCTGACCGCGAGCGCGCGGTAGCCCAGGATTCCGAACAGCAGAATCGCCAGCATGACCAGAGTGGTCATGACCGGACGGCGAACGAATGGTTCCGCGATGCTGATCATTTTCTTGCCGTGAACTTCTTAACCGCCCGCGCTAGGGGCTTTCACCTGGACTTTTACGCCAGGAATCAGCCGCAGTTGACCGTCGGTGACGACCGTGTCGCCGGGCGCGATGCCGCTCGAGATCACGGATTCCCCTTCCAGCTGTCGCGCCACTTTCACCGGATGGGATTCCACGGTCTGATCGGATTTCACTACGAATACGAAATCGCCGGATTGGCCGGTCTGCACCGCCTGTGATGGAACGACGATGGCCTTTTCCTCTTCGGCGAGACGCAGCGACACGACGGAGAATTGTCCCGGCCACAAGCGGTGATCCTCGTTCGGAAATGTTCCTTTCAGTTTGATGGTTCCGGTCGTGTTGTCCACGTTATTGTCGACAAACGTGAGGTAGCCGACTTCGGAGACGGTTTCGCCATACGGCGTGGCTTCGATTTGCAGCCGTCCGCCGCTCATGTATTTTTTCACCACACCTAAATATTGTTCCGGCACGGCGAAATCTACGAAGATTGGTGAAATCTGGTTGATGACTACCAGAATCGGAACGTCGTTCTCTTTCACCAGGTTTCCTGGATAAACCTGCAGCGCTCCGGTGCGGCCGTCAGTCGGCGAATAAATCGTGCAGTACTGCAGCTGCAGCTTGGCGGATTGCACGGCGGCCTGGTCCGCGTGAACCAGCGCTTCTTGCGCGTCCGCCGTGGCTTTCATCTGGTCGTACTGTTCTCGAGGAGCGACGCCCGCGGCAAAAAGTTTTTGATAGCGCGCGGCCTGCACTTCATTCAGTTCGGCCTGTGCCTGGTCGCGCGCCAGGTTCGCTTCGGATTGAGCGAGAGCGGACTGAAACGGTCGAGCATCGAGCGTGAAGAGCAGGTCGCCTTTCTTAACGAAGTCGCCCTGCTTGAAATGCACCTGCTCGAGAATTGCGTTCACCTGGCTCTTGATAGAAACCGTCGAGTAGGCTTCCGCTGTGCCGATCGCCGTCAGGTTGATCGGCACCGTTTTCTGCACGGCTTTCGCCACCGTCACCGGAACGGCGAGATTCGGGGCTGTCTCCGCGGTCTTGGTGCTGCAGGCGGAAAGACACAAGAGGATCGCTGACAAAGCTGCCGTCCGTGCGAGGCGAATAGAGGTCTTTTGGAAACGTTGGTTCATGATCGTTTGGGTCGTTGCGAAAAATTCCAGTTATTCGCTTGCACCAGAAAGACCAGGAAATCCGCGGCGGACATTTTCCCGACCTGGTTTCCGCCTATTTTACAGCTTGGCGCCAGATTCGGCCATATTGCAGCGGAGGGAGCTGCGGGCAATTCGATACGGCTCAACCCGGAACTTTTCCGCACACCCCGACAATCGCTTAGACGTAGCACAACGCGGAAGGCTTCAAGAAAAGTTCTGCGCGATGTCATCCGGCGGCAGCTTGGTCCAAAAACCACAGGACCCTGCCGTCGGACGGGCGGATTCTTCCCGCGGGGTACGCACTGGGGCGTGAATCGGGTTCAGCACGCAACGCGGCCAGAATCGAGCGCTTGTTTTCTCCGGATACCAGGAAATATGTGTTGCGGCTGGAGTTCAGGACGGGGAGTGTGAACGTCACGCGATTGGGCGGCACGGCTGCGACTTGTACCGGAACGACCCAGCGGGATTTTTCCGCAAGCGCGGCGGAATCCGGAAACAGCGAGGCGGTGTGGCCTTCGGGACCGAGGCCGAGCAGAGTGACGTCGAAGGCGGGCGCGGCCGAGCCAAAGAATTTCCGCAATTCCTCGTCGTAAGCCTGGGCGGCTTTTTCGGGGGTGGGCAAATTTGTGGGAACGGCATGAACGTTGGCGGCGGGAATTGGCGCGTGCGATAGCAGCGCCTCGCGGGTCATGCGGAAATTGCTGAGCGGATCGTCTTGTGGGACATAGCGCTCATCGCCCCAGAAAAGGTGCACGCGATTCCAGTCGGTTTCGTTGCGATAGTTTTCGTTGGCGGCCCAGAGCGCGTACATTTTTTCGGGAGTGTGGCCGCCGCACAGGGCAATGGCGCCGCGGCCACGTTGCTGGATGGCTGCGCGCAGATCGCTCAGTATCTCTTCGAGCGCGGCGCGGCTGAGTGCGTCAATATCCGGAAAGATGCGTGTATCGAGTTTCATTTGATTTTGCGCCTCATCTTATATTTGCAAAGCTTTTCGTATTTTGGGCCGCGAAATTATGTTGCCGCCGGGTTGATTCCCAGTTGCGCCAAATCCTTGCGCAGCTGGTCCACATTTTGAAACTGGATGGTGTGCATGCCCAGTTCGCGGGCACATTCCAGGTTCAGCCCGCGATCATCTATAAAGACGCATTCCTGCGCTTCGCGTTGCGAGATTTTCAATGCCAGCTTGTAGATTAGTTCTTCCGGTTTGCGCACGCCTAGATAGCAGGAGCTGAAGAAGGCCTGAAAATACTGGCGCAGATTAAATTTGTGAACGCGGTATTCATTAATCTCGAGCGATTCGTTGTTGAGCGACGCCATCAAATAGCTACGCGGCTGCACCAGCGTGGCCAGAAATTCCAGCGACGGCGCGAAGGGCTGGGATTGGTCGAACATGAACTTCTTGAAATCTTCCGGCGTGAAGGCGCGTTCGCGATAAAAAATTGTGCGACGCAGATATTCGTCGAGCGTGGCGCGGCCGGTCTCGAAGGCGTTGAGCATCAGCTCGTGGCGATCTTCGAAATCGGACCAATCGAGGTGAAATTTTTCGACGGCGGCGCGGCGGGAGTTGCGGTCCCAGCCGTTGGTCAGGATTACCCCGCCGTTGTCCCAGAACAGAGCGCTAATTTCGGTCATGGCTTCCTCAGGCCAGTGCGAGCGAAGAGGGATCGCTCGCAGCGGGCCGACGGGACTATTATCGCTGCGAACAGGCTCGGGCCGAAACAGTATTGTTCGCGGTCGAATGCGCGGAAAAATAGTTGATTAGAAACGGGTGTCATTGTTTGTTTTGTGCGAATTGCGGACGTTTCTAATCGCCGTGGGGTCGTTTAGAAATGGCTTTGTTGACGGAGCGAGCGTAGTTATACGTACGTAGTGTGGGGTTGAGGATGGCGTTAGCGGCGGGTGGCGGCGGGAATCTCGCGAATGTGAGTGCGATTTCATATTTTGGTTTCCATTTCAGGGTAGCACTGAAGGGATTGGAATGCAGCTGTGCAGGCGGCCAGACGTGATACAGAACTAGTACGAACTGTACGAGATTTATTGATGAGCTGTACTTTTTGCGGTGGAGTGTTCGCTGTCCAGCAGAACGGCATCCGGGAGAATGGCGTTCCCAGGAAGGCAAGGTGATTTTGTGAGCGTGCGGCGCAAGAAAATGCAGGCGAAGGTTTTTACGATTGGGCATTCTACCCGGCCGATTGAGGAATTCGTCGAAATTTTGCGGACGCATGGTGTGAGGCGCGTTGTGGATGTGCGGAGTATTCCGCGTTCGCGGCACAATCCGCAATTCAATAGGGAAAGCTTGGCGCGGCGTTTGCGGGCGGTTGGCATTGGGTACGTGCATTTGAAAAAATTGGGTGGGTTGCGGCGCGCGAAGACGGACTCGAAGAATTTGGGTTGGCACAATGCCAGCTTTCGTGGGTTTGCGGACTATATGCAGACGGATGAGTTTCTGGAGGGGCTCGGGCGGTTGGAGAAGCTCGCGGAGACGAAACCGACGGCGATTATGTGCGCGGAGGCGGTGCCCTGGCGGTGCCATCGGTCGTTGATTGCGGATGCTCTGCTGGTGAGGAAGTTTCCAGTCGAAGACATTATGAACGTTTCGCGGGCTCAGGAGCATGAGTTGACGCCGTTTGCTCGGGTGCGGGGGCAGCGGATTACTTATCCTACGGATAAACCTGCCAAGAGGAGAGATGGTGCGGGTGACCGTCAGCGACCGCGCTCGCTCGGGACTTGATGTCGTTGCAGCGGCACGGCATGCCGTGCCCCTGCGGATTTGTGGCGAGTTTGACGCCGGAGCAAGATGGGGCGCAGCAACCAGCGCCCCTACCAACCACTTCCTGCTTGCTAGGCGACAATCGATCCAAGAGCAACTAGCGACGAACCGCTAGTGCAGCGAAGGGGCGGCGGCGCCTTTGGGAGGGCGCTTCATTATGAAGCAGAGGGGTGCGAGGCAGGCGACGATGATGGCAAGGCCGGAGACTACGTCGGTGTAGGCGAGGGTGGCGGCTTGCTGCCCGAGTAGCGCGGCGGCGCGGGCGTAGGCTTGGTGGGCGGCGTCTGCTGGGCTGAGGCCTTGGCTGCGGAGAGTGGCGGTTAGGCCGTCGATCATTTGGCGGAAGCGCAGATTGCCTTCGTTCATGTGGCCAGACAAGTAGGTTTGGCGCTGCTGTGTGCCGCGAGTGATGAAGGTAGCGAGCAGGGCGATGCCGATGCTGCCACCGATATTGCGGATGAAGCTGATCATGCTGGAGATTTGATTATTTTTTTCGGGCGGGACGTCCACGTAGGAAAGCATGTTGGATGGGACGAAGATGAAGGCGAGGCCGGCGACTTGGTAGACCCGCAGCAAGGCAGCGGTGCGGAAATCCATGCCGAGCGTGAGGTGGGTGGTCATGTAATAGAGCGCGGCGGCGGTGGTGCCGAAGCCGATGGACATGAGGAAGCGCTGGTCCATTTTGGAGACGAGAAAACCGGAGAGCGGCATCATTAACATCATGATGAAACCGCCGCCGGCGAGAGCTTCACCAGCGCTGACGGCGGAATAGCCCATTAAGAGCTGGAGGTACTGCGGGATCAAGACCGTGGTGCCGTACAGCACGGCGCCGAGAATAAACATGAAAAACATGGCGGTGGCGAAATTACGTTTTTTGAGGAGCTTGAGCTCGACGATCGGATGTTCGTGACGCCATTCCCAGACGACCCAGGTGACGAGGAGGATGATTGAAAGCGTGAGCAGCGCGGTGATCCAGTGGGCGGAAAACCAGTCGGCTTCCTGGCCTTTGTCGAGGACGAGTTGCAGGCTGCCGATGCCGAGGGCGACGAGGCCGAGGCCCATGTAGTCAACGGGAATGCCTTTGCGGCGTTCTTTTTCTTTTTTGAGGTAGGGCGGGTCTTCGACGAGGCGATGGGTGAGATAGAGCGAGATGAGGCTTATGGGCACGTTGATGTAAAAGATCCAGCGCCAGCTGTAATTGTCGGTGATCCATCCGCCGATGGTGGGTCCGATCGCCGGGGCGACCACGACCGCCATTCCGTAAACCGCGAATGCCATTCCTCTCTTTGAGAGTGAAAACGTGTCGGCAAGAATGGCTTGTTCGCTCGGTTGCAATCCGCCGCCGCCGGCGCCTTGCAGGACGCGAAAAAAAATCAACATGCCGAGGCTGGGAGCGAGACCGCAAAGGAAGCTGCTGCCCGCGAAGAGCGCGACGCAAGACATATAGAAGCGTTTGCGGCCC
Organism: uncultured Acidobacteriota bacterium; assembly: GCA_963790855.1. Classification (GTDB taxonomy): domain Bacteria; phylum Acidobacteriota; class Terriglobia; order Acidiferrales; family UBA7541; genus Palsa-295. Next base: position 820,603 of record CAWBPZ010000005.1, on the reverse strand, counting down.
ATGCGTGTGGCGAGCCAGGCGCTGATGGGGAGGATGATGGCGTTGGAAACCAGATAGCTGGTGAGGACCCAGGTGGATTCGTCGGAGCTGGCGCCGAGGGAGCCGGCGATGTGGGGCAGGGCGACGTTGGCGATGGAAGTATCGAGGACTTCCATGAAGGTGGCGAGAGTCACCGTGAGCGCGATCAGCCACGGATTGTGGCGGGGGCGCCAGGCGGCGACGTCAAAGGAATGGTCGGCGGTTAGGGTGGCAGTGGCCATGAAGCACCTATGCTTGCGCGTGCGGACGGCTTATTATATACATGCATGTATGTATCTTGCAAAGCAGTTGAGCGAGTTGAGTATTGTTTTGGTTACGTCAAAGGCACCAAAGATAAACGCAGATGAACACTGACCAAAGCAAGGCGATGGGATTCAAACGCAAAAGAACCGGCGTTGTAGGCGCGGCGGTGCTGCCTTCGCGGCAAGCGGCGCGGACGGCGGCTACGCGGCGGAAGCTTTTGCTGGCGGCGGAGCTGACATTTGCGCGGGATGGGTATGAGGCGGCGCGGCTGGAGGACATTGCGGCGCGGGCGGGATACACGCGGGGGGCGTTCTACGCGAACTTTGAGAGCAAAGAGGATATTTTTTTTGCGCTGCTGGAGCAATGGGTGGCGCAGCGGATTGCAGAAGTGAACGAGTTATTGGAGCGGCACGACAATCCGCAGCGGCGTTTGCGGGCTTTGCGCGAGCATTATGCGCAGATTGCGAAGGACCGACGGCTGGCTTTGCTTTCGCTGGAGTTTAAACTTTTTGCGGTGCGGCACCCGGAGGCGCACGCGCGTCTGCGAGCGCGGCAGAAAGGGTTGCGGGCTTGTGGCGGGGATATTTTGCGGCGCGTGATGAAATCTTCGGGCAGGACTTTGGCAATTTCCAGTGCGGCTGGGGCTACGGCGCTCGGGGCTTTTTCTCATGCGATGTTGCTGGAGCATTTGGTGGATGCAAGTTCTTTGTCGGATTCGGAGATACGGCATCTATTGGGATTGTTTTTTGATGCGGTGGTGGCGGGGGAATCGAAGGCGTAGCGAGATTCGCCAATCGGGAGATTGGCGTTCCCGGGAAAAGCAACGGCGCAAGACTACTGCAGAGGCGCAGCAACGGCAACTGCTGCCCGCCTGAAAAGCAGGCGGCCGCCACAAACTCAAAGGCGTAGTGCAAATTCAAAAGAAAACTCAAAAACAGGCGCACAGGCCAGATTGCCTATGCTACCGATGCGACGCGAAGGCTTGCTACGGGATGTCTCTTCCCTCCCCTGCGTCAAGGACCCAGAAGCGGTGGGCGGCTTTTTCACGGTCTAGGGCGCGCTGGAGTTCTTTTACTGGCTCTTGTTCGCCGTCGTCGGCGAGGTGGAAGGTGCCGTGGTGGATGGCGATGCTGGTGGCGGCGCCGACTTCTTTGTGGGCGCGTACCGCGTCTGGCGGCGAGATGTGGACTGGACCCATGAACCATTGAGGGCGATAGGCGCCGATGGGGAGGAGGGCGAGGCGAATTTCCGGGAAGCGATCGCGGATTTTGGAGAAGTGCGAGCCGTAGGCTGTGTCTCCGGCGAAATAAATTGTGCCGGAAGCGCTTTCGATCACGTAGCCGCACCACAGGGTTTTGTTGCGGTCGGTGAGGCTGCGTCCTGAAAAATGGCGCGCGGGGACGGCGGTGACGGTAATTTTGTCGAAGGCGTCTGCGGAATTCCACCAATCCATTTCCTGAATTTGCGAATCTTGCGCGATGAGTTCGGAGGTGAGGCGCGCGCCGACGCCGAGCGGGACGGCGAAAGCAGGATGCCATTGCGCGCCGATGTGACGCAGGGTGGGCAAATCAAAGTGATCGTAGTGGTCGTGACTCTGCAGGACGAGATCAATTGGGGGAAGCTGGTCGAAATGGATTCCGGGGGCGCGGTGGCGCGGCGGACCGATCCAGGAGAGGGGGCTGGCACGATGCGACCAGATGGGATCGCAGAGAATGTTGAGGCCTTCAAGCTGGATGAGAAGCGTGGAATGACCGACGAAGGTGACGCGGATTTTGCCATCGTCAACACGTTCGGGCGGCGTGGCGCTGGGAGGGGCGTCAATCCATTTGCGCCAGGACGCGGGGCGGCGATTGAGCAGCCATTTAAGCGTGTCGGCAGAGCCGTGCATGTTACCGAGCGATGCAGGGTCGGGTGGATTGTAGAAATGCTGGCCATCGAAGTGGTCCGAAACAGGTCCGCTGTAGAGTGGCATCGGGAGTTGGGTGGCGCTATTTCTCCGTGGCGCGCTTTTTGGATGCGACGCGCGACTGACGCGATTCCGATAATGCGCGCGTTGCGGAGCGCGGCCAGACCGCGGGATGATTGCCGGCGCTCTGGTGTGCAAACATCGTTTCCTATTTGGGGCGCACGCGATTATCCTATGGGACTTCGGCGCGAGGCGCAATCGAGAGAGGTCCAGCGGTGTCGCAGATCGTAACGCAGAAAGTTTCGTTGCAGGTGGCGGACGGAAGCGCAATGAACGCTTATGTGGCGCGTCCGGCGGATGGGAGCGCGCATCCAGGACTGCTGGTATTTCAAGAAGCGTTTGGAGTGAATGCGCACATTCGCGAAGTGACGGAGCGATTTGCGCGCGCGGGCGTGGTGGCGATTGCGCCGGAATTATTTCATCGCACGGCGCCGGGATTCGAAGGGAAATATGATGACTTCCCGGCCGTGGTCCCGCACATGAAAGCGATGACCGTGGAGGGGTTGGCGCAGGATATTCGAGCGGCTTATGATTTTTTGGCGGGCGATCCGCAGGTGCGGAAGGACGCGATCGCGAGTATTGGGTTTTGTATGGGTGGGCGCGCATCGTTTTTGGCGAACGCGACGGTGCCTTTGCAGGCGGCGATTTCATTTTATGGCGGCGGGATTGCGCCGGAGCTGCTGCCACAGGTGGCGAAGTTGCATGCGCCGATGCTGTTCTTCTGGGGCGGGAAGGACAAGCATATTGGCGCTGAGCTGATTCGCGCGGTGATTGATGAATGCAAGCGGATGGGCAAGCCCTATGTGAATGTGGAGATATCGGACGCGGACCACGGATTTTTCTGCAACGCGCGGGCGAGCTATCACGCGGAAGCTTCAAATCTGGCCTGGAATATTTGCGAAACGTTCCTGCATTTTCACGTACACAAACCGGAATTGCGGACGCGCGTTCGTTAGGGCGAGTTTGCGACGCGGTCTTGTTGGTGGCTGCGCTTGGTTGCGGCGTGGCGTGCGTATTCCGGGTGCGACGGGGTGTGTTTGTAGCGTGTTGCGGCGCGCGTGCGAGGCGATGAGATGAAGGCGTACGTGGGGGCGATTGATCAAGGGACTACGAGCACGCGATTTATTGTGTTCGATCGCGGGGGCCGAGTGGTGGCTTGGGCGCAGCGGGAGCATCAGCAGATCTATCCGCGGCCGGGATGGGTGGAGCACGATGCGGCGGAAATTTGGCGTAACACGCAGCTGGTGATTGCTGAGGCGATGCGGGCGGGCGGGTTGGGCGCTCGAGATTTGGCCGCGATCGGGATTACGAATCAGCGGGAGACTACGATTGTGTGGGACCGGAGGACGAGTGCGCCGGTTTGCAACGCGATTGTGTGGCAGGACACGCGGGTGGCAGACGCTGTGGAGGAATTGGCGCGCGATGGCGGGCCGGATCGTTTTCGGGGGAAGACCGGGTTGCCGCTTGCGACTTATTTCAGCGCGCTGAAGATTCGCTGGATTCTGGAAAATGTTGCGGGAGCGCGGGCACGAGCTGAGGCGGGGGAACTTCTTTTCGGCAATGTGGATACGTTTCTTTTGTGGCAGCTTACGGGCGGGATCGGGGGCGGGGTGCATTTGACGGATGTAACGAATGCTAGCCGGACGCAGCTGATGGATTTGGAAAGTTTGGCGTGGGATCCGGAGATTCTTGCGGTATGCGCGATACCTTCGGGGATTTTGCCGCGGATTGCTTCGAGCAGCGAAAATTTTGGGTTGGCGCAGCTTGCGGACATCAAGGATGTGCCGATTACTGGGATTCTGGGCGATCAGCAGGCTGCGCTGGTGGGGCAGACGTGTTTTGAACCGGGCGAGGCGAAAAATACTTACGGGACCGGAAGTTTTCTTTTGATGAATACGGGCGAGCAGCCGGTGGCTTCGAAATTTGGGATGCTGACTACTGTGGCTTATAAATTGGGCGCGGAGGCGGCGCGGTACGCTTTGGAAGGAAGCATCGCGATTACCGGGGCGCTAGTGCAGTGGCTGCGCGACAATTTGGGAATCATTCAGCAGAGCACGGAGATTGAGGCGCTGGCTGGGGCGGTTGCGGATAATGGCGGCGTTTATTTTGTGCCGGCGTTTTCTGGGTTGTACGCACCTTACTGGAAGACTTCGGCGCGGGGAGTGATTGTGGGGCTGACGCGTTATGCGAATAAAAGTCATATCGCGCGGGCGGCGCTGGAGGCGACTGCGTTTCAGACGCGTGAAGTGCTGGAGGCGATGGAGAAAGATTCGGGGATTCCGCTGGCGGTGCTGCGGACGGACGGCGGGATGGTGGGGAATGAGTTGCTGATGCAATTTCAAGCGGACATTTTGGGAATTCCTGTGGTGCGTCCTGTGGTGAAGGAGACTACGGCGCTGGGGGCGGCTTACGCGGCGGGGTTGGCGGTGGGATTTTATCGGGACTTGCGCGATCTGAGAGCCAATTGGGCGGTGGAGCGGACGTGGGAGCCGCGGATGGATGAGGCGACGCGAGAAATGCTGTTTAAGTCATGGAGGAAGGCGGTGGTGCGGTCGTTTGATTGGGTGGAGTAGCGAAGCACGAAACTCCAACCGCGAAATACAAAATGATTAGCGGGTGAGTCTGTAAGCCGGATTCGCCGGACTTTACACCTACAACTGCCAGAGATTTCAATACCCCCCGCAATTGGACTGCGAAATCCTGTTTTCGACCCAAAGGAAAAATGTCGCAGGCGTCACCGATGTCAGCCTTACTGCACAGTTTTTGCACACTTCCAAAACCGCGCGTCCGTGCGGATTTTGAGTGGTTGCAGCGTGATCTGCAGGATGGGAGACCGCAATGAAAACGCGCGCGAAACCCAAGCGTGACTCAGTGTCGGCCAGTGGAGAGAGCTTGGTTTCCGCTGAAGGCGGTGGAAAGAAGCGGGGCGTGGGTCGGGGCAGGCACCCTAATTCCCGCAAAGGTAACGCAAATCTCAAGCCATTTCCGAAGGGCGTTTCAGGGAATCCTGGCGGTTTAGCCGGGACTGACATTGCCGCCCGAATCGCGCGGCGCGTCTTTCGAAGGAAACGAAGCTGCGATCTATAAAGGCACGGGCAAGGCCCTGCTCGAAGGTCGAGCGCAGGATTTCAGCGTGCTCGCTGACCGAGCATACGGCAAAATCAGAGACAAGCACGAGCTCAGCAGTCCTGATGGGGGACCGATTCGACTACTGGTGAAAGTGGTCAAGCCGTCGCTGAAGGATCTGGGATGACAGACTGTGAAAATATCTAGGACTGTTGCGCTTTCGCAGATGACAGATCCCTGAAAATAAGGCCATCACTTCTCTACAGAGTCCTGTTGCTCTTAGGCACTTATTTCCGGAAGGAGTTTTCCAGCGCATCCAGTTGGGCTGCCTGGCGCCGTCAGTCTTCATTGTGGCTGCTTGCGCCTGCCGGTACAGCGGGCCTTGGCCAATGCCCAGCTGCGCTGTGATACTTGCGAAGGAACGCTCCTCTTTCGCAGACGGCTATCTCCGCAGTACCTAAGTACCGTTTACCTGCGCTGAGCGGCAATCCAAAGTCGGTATCGGGAGGCTCGGATGGTCATCGAGTTACCAGATCTGATTTTCCCGCTTGAAAAGATTCGTACTGACGGGTGTTTGTGTGGCCTTCCCGGCTGCCAGGGCCATCCGGTCGTGGTTTCTGGCGAGCGCGAGTTTGTCGAGTTCACGGCCGACGGATATGACTATCTTCTCGGCGATCTGCATCGCAGGATGCGAGCTGCCGCCATAAACGAATTGCCAGCGAAGGAAGCGTAGTCGTTTTTACCGTCTTCAAGGCTTGCGCGTGCGTGTTCGCGTGCTGACGACCGCGCCTATGCACGGTCCGGCCATCTCTCACTGACACTTCGTCACGGTATCGAACAGATTTCGATGGCCATGTTCTGGCCGAGTTGCCTGCTGCGATAGCACTGTCCCAAAGGTCAATTGTACAGTTCAGGCGCTGCGCTAAGCTATTTGTGGCGGGCGAAGATGCCCTGCCATCGCCCTCGTGCGAGTGAAACTCATTAGCGGAATGATTGTCACATCACTGTTTGCGCTGACGTGCAGCTCCTGGCTTTCGACGATTCACGCAACCACCGAAAATCCAGCGGACGGCACCGTGCTGTCGGACGCCGTCTGCCCGATTGTCTATCCCGTGGATCGATCTTCTTCAGATAGGGGATATCACTACCTTTTCTACGGAAACGGTTTCTTCATCAACGAAAAGGGTTATCTCATCACGGTGGCGCACGTCCTAAGTCAGTTGCACGGTGGCCAAGCATATATTCTGCTGAGCGATCCGTCGGGACGGCCCCGATTTGTTCGAGCCGATCCGGTGATCGTGGATCGGTCTCACGATGTGGCAATCTTGCGCGCCACGCCGAATCCGTTCGACGGTCCACACACGGTTCGATATCTGCCGCTTTCATCCGATTGGGTCTTGGAAAGCCAAGATATCGTGGTCCTATCCACACGTCCGCCCAAGCCGCTCGACGCCTACACTTTGGACGGGTCCGTCGCCGATCGCTCATCGGGACAGGTGTTCGATTTCACATTCTCTCAATTGGAGAACGGGCGGGGTGACACGGAATTGTTTCTGTTCAACCATCAAGTCCGTCTGGGCCAAAGCGGCGCTCCGGTTGTCGCTGCTGGATCTCGCGAAGTAGTCGGCCTGATCGAGGGACAATGGCTACGACCCACCTCCGTCTCGATTCCGACTGCAGCGGAAACCGGTACGCCGGGCGTCGGAGCGGCTGTACCGATGCATTACGCAATCACACTTCTGAAGCAAAAAGAAATATTGTGGCACACAACTTCCGACGACTCGAATTCCTCTAGCGGCCGGGCGCAGGCAGCCCAAGGTTTTTCGCCACCCACTCCGCTTTCGCTGGTAGCCTGCTCTTTCCCTTCTCAGGCAATTTTTGGCGGCGAAGTAGTTCTCGATTCTCTAATCGACAGTCACGGAAGGCTCATGCAAATACGTGTCGTGCGCGGGACGTCTCCGTTGCTAGAAAAGGCGCTCGCCGCGGTGCAAACCTGGAGTTTCAACCCTGCAACCTTTGATGGTTATCCCGTCGCAGCTCGAGTGAGCATAACTTTTCAATTCTTACAGTCCGACGAACGCGGACGGGCTGTACCCGGCCACAACTTCGATGAACCCGCGGCAGTTTGGCCCGATCGCGCGGCGCTGCCGGTTGTTACCGTTGATCCGTTGTTTCCTTCCAGGATGGACCGCGACGGCGGAGTCATTCTGTACGACATTGTCGCGGCCGACGGCCAGCTCAGTTCCGTAAAGGTCCTGACTCAATCCGATTCGCTGGCGTCTGAAGCCCTCGCTGCGTTGTGGCAGTGGCATTTCGTCCCGGGAAGGCGCGCTGGAATCGATGCCAATTCGGCGGGCATAGTGGTCATGACTTTCCGGCATGGCGGAAGCAAGAACGATGCAGATCGACTGAAGTAGCCGTCCCGTTGTTTACTTGCGGAACCGCGGCCGTAGTCTTTATGCCGCGCATGTTTGGGGAGTGCCCCGAAAAAGTATGCCAGCTCAACCGGTCGATGCAACACCATCTGATATAAAACTTCCATTCAAAGGTGGTGTGTATGACCCAGGGAAAGTGGGTGGCGCTTTCTGCGGCGCAGCGGACCGAGCTATGGAGCCGCTGGAAAAAGGGAGAGTCGGCTGAATTTTGAACAGACCGCGAAGAAAGAATTGGGACCGAAGGCATTCCCCAACACTCCTACCGGGCGAACATTTCGAGCGGAATGCAAAGCTACATTCGACGCGCAGCGGGAGCTATAGGCTGCTTGCGAAGGTCTGCAAACTCCTAGCGCTTACTTTCATTTTTACTCTTAGCTCCAACCAGGGCCCTTCCCCGCACCCGAGCATACCTCAGCGCAACCAGATCACCCGAATAAGCTTTACTTTCCGTCAAGGTAAACTCCCGCTGCGGAAACCCAGGCGCGTACAACGGAATCCCTTCGCCAATCAACACTGGGACGATTCCCAAATACAGCTCATCTACCAAATCTTCCTTCAAGAACTCCCGCGTCAATTCTCCACCGCCTGCCAACCAAATATGCTTCCCCTTCTTCCTGCGCAATTCAGCCACGAATCTCTTGAGATCGCTGCGCACAAAAATCGCCCCGTCGCGTTCCCCCTCCGGCAACGAGCGGGAGAAAATGTAGGAACGCAAGCCATGACTCACAAACTTCCCTCCACTCAGGCGCACCGAGACCTCATACGTCTTGCGCCCCATCAATGCAACATCTATGGTCTTGAAGAAGGGTGCCATGGAGTAGTTCGAGGGCCTGAGGTGCAAAAAATCCAGCGAGCCGTCCAGCCGTGCAATAAAGCCATCTAAGCTGGCCCCCGCGCCATAAATAACCTTTCGCATGAGCTGCTCCTCGCGCCAGAGTATTCGGGGCATTGTGTTACAGTCACTACCGAGGTCTCGTGGGACTTGGAAAGCGAGCGTCAATCCTTCGCCACAATTCCACGGCGTTATCAATCGAATCGCGGAACGCGCCTTCGCGCGCTGGAGATCGTTTGCGCTCCAGTCCAGCCAATCGCCGAACCAAAAACATCCCGGCGACGAGATCGATTAATTTCTCTCGGCCCTGGTCCATCGGAAAGACAAAATAGCATGTTCGCTTTAGCTTCGCCTAGTCATTTTTCGCGGTCGGCCAGCCGTCTTCCACAGCCTTTGAAACTGTTCAATCGTGCCCGGTGCAAATCCCGAATAATGATTGTTCACATAAACATAGGTCGGAACGCCGCGCCTTGTCGTGCGCTGACATACGTTGACCCGACTCATTAAATCTCGGGAGCGGTCCACAATCACCTTGTCCCAAGTCTTGATCTGCTTCTCGATTTCCTTGCGGTCGCCGAGTAGTCGAATGTAAGTAAGGTCAGCGGTAATGGGGTCGAACTTTTCGAATATCTCGGTTACGCGCGCCATCCAAGCCCGATCGATCAGTGCGTAAGCAACCTTGTGCTCGCGCAACAGATCGAAGAACTCCGCCGTCAACCATTGCTTGTTGCGGATCTCCAAAGCGAATTTGTACCCCTTCGGAAGCTTTTTCAGGAATGCTTAAAGCCGTGCTAGAAATTCGTTCCCGGCTTTGAACGCCGTTTTGTTGAAATAACCGAATTGAAAAAGCAGCGGGCCGAGTTTGTCGCCCAGCAAGTCCATCGTTTCAAGGAAACGTTTTAAATCATCGTCGCAATCCCTCAAACATTTTTCGTGAGTGATTGCCTGTGGAATCTTGGCGGCTAGAAGGAACCCATCCGGCACTTTGCGCGCCCATCCGTTGACCGTGGCGACAGAAGGAGTGCGGTAGAAAGTGGAATCAACTTCGACCGTGCTGAATATCGTGGCGTAGTACGTCAAGTAGTCGGCTGGCTTCCTCCCCGCTGGGTAGAACGCGACTTCCCAACCGGCGGCGGTGAAGGCGGATGTGCCGACTCGAATGCTGGCGTCTTGCACCGAGCGAGACCAGCGCTTAGGCGTCTTGCGAGGCAAGCGGCGATCAGGAGAATTCCGCAGCATCTGCCACAGGCTCGCCACCAAGTTGATTGGCTCGGATTGTCCTCAAGGCCTTACTCGCGACGGCCATTGTGCTCGAGTCTTCGCGAGCCTCGCTTCCTCGGAGCGCCTTCAATCTCCATCACGTCTGAGTGTTTGTACACGCCCTCTCCGTCGCACGCTCTGCATCGCAGCGTGGCGGAGGGCACGGCGAACTCGTCAATGCCGCTTGGCCCTTGATCGTCGAATTGCTTTTCCTTTCGCTCAGCAGACGCCGAGAGTGGAATAGGTTCGCGGCAGTGAATGCAAAGGACTCCGCGATAGTGCTGTTCTGCTTTGCCTATCATTTTTACCTCGAATCGGAGGGACCAGGACTGACGGAACGTGAGTTCTACCGCTGTGTCGAACGTGTGTACAGCGACTCAGACGCGCCCTTCGCTGCTTTTCTTCTCTTTGTCAGTTAATGCGGCTGCCCTGATCCTAGCGACGTGGATGGCAGCTAATCCGCCCGAAGTCGTGATGCAATCGTCTCCCAGCATGGACATACAAGTTAGGCACAACAGGCTCAGGGGACTCGTGGGCAGGAACCTCGGTATTTGGCCTTTCGCTTGCGAAATTTTCTCATTTAGGCCGCGTGATCATCGAGCCCGCAATCAAACCGCAATTCGGTTCCTGCCAGCTGAATGCTGACCGCGTCTTTCGATAACATAATTGTAACGTAACTTTATTTAGGTAGAAAACCCGATCGAGAGGTACCGTTGCCCGCGCATGCTTAGCGGGAGGGTCAGATGGTCCGTGACGAGATTTGCGTCTGTGGTCATCCGCAGTCGCTGCATAGAACCTACGGCTGCAATGGCTCGCACCCGAATCCAGACCCTAAAAAAACCAGCCTTGTCTTCTGTCAGCGCAAAGCATTCCAAAAACCCAAAGCTGCTCACGGTTAGCGTAGACTGTGAATCGAATATTCCAGAGGAATGATATTGGGATGAGCGCAGAGCAGACCGATCTTTGCGGACAATGTGGCGCCGAAATCGACAAGTCCCGAAGAGTCGATTTCACGCTGAAGAACGGAACGAGGGTTTGTGAATCCTGCTTTGTAAAGGAAACTCGACGGTCCAAGTACGATTGGCCAAACTGATTGAACTTGTCGCCGAAGGGCGCTCCGAATTGAATAAGGCGGGTGGGGCTGGGCACCCGTCCGAATAACGAGACTATGCGCTGGTCGCTTTGCTCTTTCCGTGATCCTCGATATGCGCCTTGGCTGCTTCCGCAGCGTGGTGCGTTGCGTGTGCGTGGTGTCCGTGGGCTAGATGTGCGTGGTGCGCTGCCATTTCGTGTTTCCCTGCTTCGTGGTGCTTAGCAGCTTCCTTATGGTGTCGTGCTGCATGTTCGTGATGTTCGGCCGCCTTGTGATGATGCTCTGCTGCCTGTTTTGACATAAGTCTCCTTCCACTGGTTGCGTGAGCGCAACTCGGTGAAACCTGTTCAATCCCTTCAAGTCTACGCCCAATTGTTACGGCTGTGTCAACAGTGCGTGATTTATAAAATCACAGGAATGTCGCCAAATTGCTTTGGAGTTTAGTCGAGGGCAGATATCTTCGCTAAACTCGATTGGCCATCTTCGACGCCATGTGAAGCAGAAGACTTCAGCGATCACTTGCCAGAGCCGGCGTTGTTAGAGATGTACAGTAACTTATCAGTGAGTAGGTTTACGGTATCAGAAACACGCCGCGCGGCATGCTGTTAGTCGCAGCCCAAACCCGTTCAACTTCCGAGAGGGGAAAGGTCTTCGTTTCGATTACCAGGCCACCGGGCACAGTTGCTTTCATTAAATCGTCAATGGATTTCACAATCCGATCCACCGGAATACTGCCAATGCCGCTGCCCGTGAGCGTAATCGCTGAAGAACGAAGGGCCGCGCTAGGAAGCGTAATATTCGCTGCGCTGACCGAGCCGATATGTACAAATCGAATCGGCACCGCATCTTTTCCCGCCTTTGCTCCGGCAAAAATAATCCGTTCGGCGCTTTGTCCCCACAGGTAATCCAAAACGACATCGATTCCATCGCCGCCGAATTGCGCCATTAAGGCATCCTCAAACGCATCGCCGATGTCAGCGAGCGGGATTGTCACATCGGCTCCCAAGGCAGGCAGCAGTTTCAAGGCTTCCGCGTTTCTGCCTGTCGCCACAACCTTTCTCGCGCCCATATATTTGGCGATTTGAACGGCCAGACGGCCCGCCGTGCCTGTTGCTCCGTTTACAAGGACCGTCTCCCCGGCCGCGAGCTTGGCGCGTTCTTTAAACGCAGCCCATGACGACATGCCGGGATTTGCTATGGCGGCCGCAGTCACGTCATCCAGGTCGTCCGGCAGCGAAACACACTGAGAAGGTGGTACTACCGTCTTTTCCGACATGCTTCCGAACGGAGCTTTCGGAAGCACGAAATACACTCGGCGACCATCATCGAGGCGGCCTACCCCGTCAATTCCCGCAACGAATGGCAGCTCACCCGACGAGCTGTAGTGCGCGCCGGATGCCCTGCTTTTGACCACGTTGCTTAGCGCGGCGGCGCTGACTGTGACCCGAACTTCTCCATTTGCAGGGATCGGCGTTTTGAAATCGCCATAGATGGGCGTTTGGCCCGCTTCCACCACGATTGCTGCTTTCATATTTTGCCCCCAATCCTGTATCTGTGTATTCTACACATAGTGTATTATACACATATAAGCTGCTATGCTGTCAACGGGAGATGCGTCATGAATAAAGAAGTTCGCCAGCTTCACCACACGCTTGTTGATCTGGTAGGCCTTATGAACAGGCCGCGGCGTGACAGTGCGTTGCTTCAGGAAGCAAGGGTTTCACTCGACCGGGCCCTATTTCCGTTGCTGATCGTAATTGAGCGCAAAGGCCCGATGGGTGTGGTTGAAATGGCCGAGTTAGTTGGCCGGGATTACACGACCGTAAGCCGACAAGTTGCCAAGCTCGATGGCCTCGGCCTGATCAATCGGTATCCCTCGAAGACTGATAACCGCGTACGCGAAGTCGTAATCACGGCCAAAGGCAAACAAATGACAAGCGCCATTGATGCAGCCCGCGAACGATTGGCCACGATACTATTTGCGAAGTGGAGCAAGCGCGATCTTCGAGACTTGGCGCGCCTGATGCGTCGGTTTGCAGATGATCTTCAGTCTGTGCCGATGCCCGAACAGTCGTAATTCGTTTGCCGACTGTTTCGCGGTGGCTGAGTCTTGAAACTTCGAGCGGAGTCCGGAAACCAAAGGTTCGCGAGCTCCGCAAATCGGTTTCGATTGGTATGCCCCACTGCACGGCAAGCGCCTGATGAACGCGGTGGTCTCAATGGGTGAGGTAGTCGGCTGGTTTCATACCGGCCGGATAGAATGCCGTTTCCCACCCAGAAGCCGTGAATGCAGACGTTCCTATCCGAAGGTCAATCATCGGCAGATTTTACACCGAGGCGGCTAGTGATACACTTTTGTTCGTGCAAAAGCCGAAGAGCTCGCCAGTCTTCACAATAGTGCAACGCGCAGAGTCAGTGATCGTTGGCGGAAAACATTTATTCCTGAAGGAATGCACGAAATGTGGCATCGATTTTTACGGCGTTGACGAACAAACACGCTGCGACGAGTGCGCGGGAAGGAAACGAAAGCACGCCTCCTGAGAGTAGAGACTTCGGGAAAGCGTACTTTGTTCGGTTGTCCTACGTTGCATAGCGCGAAGGGCCGCTCAGTTGGTGCACTCGGACTGCGCGCAAATCCTCAACACAGAAAACACTCTTGCGACCTGATCCAAAGGATCTTTGGACATACTTCTCTCCTAGGAGCGTGTCCGAGATTTAGCATTTTATAGCGTCGGGCTGGGCTTTTTTGATTCGTGTGGCTATTGGAATCCGGTGGATCAGCTTTCGTGAATTACTGGTCTTCCCGAATCTCTCCCGGGAACCGCATTTCTGTCACTGACTTCGGAAAGTTCTGTGCTATCCACTGCAGATGATCTTGTGAAACTTTAAAATGTTGTGAGTCATGCAGATCAGTGCCCACTCGCCCCGTACTTTCTCCAGCCCGCGTAAGAGAAACTGTCGGAAGCCGCGTGCCTGTTTGATCTGTCCGAATGCTGGCTCCACAATGCATTTTCGCGTCGCATACACCGCTGCCCCAACTTTTGTCTGTAATTTCCGTTCCATCCTCTCGACACGGCTTGCCCCGATCGGCAACGGCCCTGGTTTGCATGATTCATTCCGCTGAGCATGTTTCTGCTTTTCTGTCGCTACGAACCCTTCGATCCTTCGCTGATCCAGGTACTTCAGGTTCTCCTCCGAGCAATACCCACTGTCGACCACGACTCCTTGCGGCTTTTGTCCCGACTGTTGTTCGATCGTCTCCAGCAACGGCACCAGCTGCTGTTTATCATTCGCGGCTTGCGTGACCCGCTGCCCGACGATCAACTGAAAGGCCGGTTCCACGGCGATCTGCGTGTTGTAACCCTGCACAAATCCATCCGCCCCTTTTAGCATGCGCGATTCCGGATCCGTAAAGTTGTATTGCGTTTTTGCTGTGGGCTTCGCTTCCTCTGGATCCTTCCCCTCTTTCCTGGCTTGTTCGCGCGCGCGCTCCTCCAGAGCTTCTTTGGCTGCTCGGATCCGAGCGATCCGCGCTTCCCGTCGCTGCAACTCTTCCGGCAACTCCTCTCCCCGGCGATCCCGGCCGTATCGCTTATCCTCTTCTCGATCCGCGGCCTCTGCTTGGCTCAACAACTTGCGAACTTCCGCCCGCAGCCGCTTCTCCGTCTCGTCCATCCGTCCGTAACTCATGGCCTTGTGCTTGCTCGCGTTGGCCTTGAACTTACTCCCATCCAGGGCCACCTGCCCCAGCTTCATCGCTTCTAAATGAAGAAGCCAGCTGACGGATGGGACCTCGCGGCAAAGTCGTTGTGCCTGGAGTGAGAGAAGGATACGCTGCGCGAAGCATCTCAAGGAGGAAGACAATGGGCTCCGCAGAGAAGGCTCATTCATGTTACACAAGGCGTGACTTGCTAAATACCGCGCTCGGCATTGCAGGGGCGGGAGCGGCGTCGCTAGTGCTTTCCGACAACGCTACCGCTGCCGATAGCCCAGCACAATCAGAACACCCCACTTACAATGGCAGCACCGACCCATACCCGCTACCCTGGTTGGATAAGTTCGGTGACCATCATCAGCCAGCAAGCCCAACTTTGGATCCGTCAGATATCTTCCACTTCAAAGGTCGAATCGTCCGATGCGCAGATTTTGTCGGCGTGGGCACCGACAATGGCGGCAACCGAATTGCATGGGGCGCACCCAGCACCGATTTCGGAATTATGCAGGGAGAATACTTCGCGGCGCGCGCTCCGCAGAACGGCGCGTACGTCCATATATGATTCACTTTATTCAAGGGGCAGGTTGCCCCTCAAAACGAAATCCACGATTTTCATCCTCCGATTACACCCTCAGGGCTATTTTGGGTAGTCGCCATTCCTGAAGGGGCGCTGACCGTCAGCCCTGACGGGAAAACAGCAACACTCGAAATGTCCAATCTTCCAGTGCGTGATGAACCTAAGTTTCCCGCCCTCGACGCCGAAAGCAGAGCCGCCAATTTGAGTTTCAAGCTGGTGGTAAAAGCGACGGATGAAAAGTTTTCTTACGATGATCCACAGAAGCAGTTTCGGGTTGACGGCTATCACGCGATAGCTCAGATGGAAGCACAAGTGGAAGTTCCGTCAATCGGCTTTTCCTGGAAATCCGATCCACTGGCAAAATCGAGTGCTAAGTTTGCGATCATCGGCGACGAAGTGAATGGACGATACTACAATCCGGCAAAGTAGGCGCTGGCTGGCTGATTAATGCGTTATCAACCATTGGGAAAGGCGCGGGCCGTTTGGCTCGCGCCTCCCCTGATTCAACTGCCTAACTTACTTCTGACACCCATGACAGTTTGCACAGCATTCGGCGGAATCGCAGCACGATGCGTTGGCTGCTTTCACCGCTGATGCAAAACCGAGTGCAATAAGCGCCATCAACAGAACTGCTCGAAAGTTCTTCATGGATTTTTCTCCTTTGAAAAATCAGGTTTGGTTTTTGTCAGCCGACAGCAATGCCGCCAGCCAGAGAACCGAGACAAAATTAGTGGAACTGATTTCTAGATGCGCAGCAGGTGGGTTTCGAGGAGTGTGTCTCTACCACCATGCGGCACGGGTGGAACACGTTCCGCCGCATGATAAAACCGAGTCGTGACCAAATCAGCGTCGCTGGGTAAAACGAAAACGTGCAGCAGAGTAATCGTGAGCTTGGCGGTGTCCGGCTTCGAAGCGACCGTCACTTCCACAGGACAGCACGACATATTGCCGCCGTGAGCAGGCTTGCCGTCCTTTGGCTTCGCCGGAGCGCTTTCGGCGAGGTGATGATGAGGACAGTTTTCCATGGCGGCCATCAAGTCCTGTTCGGCTGAATTCTCCTGCGCAGCCGGAACATTGCCACCGCGGGCGCTGGCCAGGCCTGGAAGCGTGCATCCCATCAGGCACGCCAAAACCGCCAGCCACGCAGAAAGTCCCATGGCAACCACTGATCTCAGCTTGTGAATCGGGCAATACATGTTCGTTAGCGTATACCTATTAATCCGCCAAAACAATTCATTCAGTAACGCCGGAATGACTCCGGCATGCCGCCGTTCGAGAGGTACTCTCGCTCAATCCGCGTAATCGTCCAACCCGCAAGCAATCTGCAATTCAGTCCCTCCCAATCGAACGCTCTGCGCATCAATCGTGACAACCGGGGATTTCTCGAACGCTTGGTAATTGTTTAGCCCGTCCTTCACATCTCGGACTGGACCCAAACGAATTGAGATTTTCCCGTTCTCCGCCAAGCGGCTAAGCACCCGCAACAGATTGTTCAGGTCCACTATTTCCCGCGGAGTCGCTTTTATTTTCGTTCTCGTTTTTGTTGGCATAGAGCTGGAGTTTACATCCGTGCCAGAATCAACAGTACAGTTCGTTGACGCGAAAGTGTTCCAAATCGAACAGTCTCAGCACCGGTATTTCGGCATCGTGTCTTAATGAAAAGCAAAAGTCTCACAGACGCGCAAATATCCTCGGTAGCTTGTCCTACTCGTGGGGTCGCGGCCACGGAGCGGTGTGTGCTGCACTCGGGTGGATTGCGGTCAGGACCACATGTGGACCGTAGGTATTCCGCTGCCGAAGGAATCGAGAAGAAACGACTTCGTAGCGCGCGCTATCGCCCCGACCAGCAGCCCTAGTGGTGTCCAATGTTGAACAGCCGCCAGCGGCCCGATCGTGGCATCGTACCTTACCGGCCCGAAAAGGAGCTGCATGGAGCGCGACTATGACTTGTTTGAAATTCTGCCAAATGGTGACCCTATCTGGCGGGAGACAGTATCGGGCCTTGAAAACGCAGTTGGGAGATTAAAAGATTTATCGAAGCAAACGAAAAACGAGGTTCGCGTGATGCATGTTCTTAGCAAAACCCTAATTGCATCGTTGAACGGACCTAAGCCGTAACGGAACCGCATTGCTACCTCGTCCCGCTCAAAACAAGTCAAGCCCTAGGCTAACTCAGACGGGGACCAGTGAGCGAATATGGACGAGCAGCGATCTACCGTCGTTCTTTGAAACGACTCGATCTACGGACGAATCTGAAATCGCAGTTCGCATCGCGGTGTCAGAATGTTGTGTAAAAAGGATAATCGGCACACTGGGTAAAGTCTTTTTGATTTCGCGCGCCGCATCTATTCCATTCATCACGGGCATCGCGAAATCGAGAATAATCAGGTCGGGGCGGTGTTTAATGGCCAGCGCGACGGCTTCTTCGCCATTCTCAGCCTCAGCGCACAAATCATAATCCTCTTCGACTTCAAACATGCGGCAGAGCGCCTTTCTAATAACGAGGCTGTCGTCCGCAACGAGGATTTTCTTGGCCACTTGGTCCTCTGCCAGAGTTGAGCGGGGGCTTACAGACCTTAGGCTCATTGTTGTCATAACACCGCAGCCAAAGACAGGCCATACGGCGAATGTTGTAGTGGACCCTAGGATTTGGTCCGCACCCCACACGATCCTATAGTCTTGTGCGATAGCGTACCGACCCTGCCCGTGGTCTATGTCATGCTGGCGAGCCGTGAAGCGCAAGCTCTCCATACCGGAAGTCCTGCCGACGAGTCCCAGCAGCTTGCTTTGTCCGTTCTGTGATGCAAAACCAGGTGACGATTGCCTCACAACTTCAGGTGGGTTGTCTGCTGTGCATTTAGCTAGAATCAAAGCAGCGGCAGGAATCGACATAGCAAGCCAGCGCGCAGCCAAATAGCACGCCCGGTCGGTGATCGTTCACGAAAGGCACTTGTTCCTGGAAGAGTTCAAGAAATCTGGAGGCGATTCGTTCGGCGTTGAGAAGCAAGCACGATGTGAGGAGCGGCTAGGATAGAGGAAAAAACGTGTCTCTTGAACGTAGGCATCTTGGCTATCTAGCTTGGTGGGGTTGCACGAAATGCGCATTTGAGTCTCCGAAAGAACCTGTCCCAATGGTAGATCTCGGGGCAGCACCCGACCACAAGTGCCCGAACGAGGGGCCGGACATAAAGACCATTCTCGATTCTCAAGGGGCATGATCAGTGTGTCTCGATTTCTATTGACGTGAAAATCGCCTCAGTATTACATTTCCCGAAAGCCCTCTTCTGTTGGAGGAATAAGATGTCCGACTTACAGTTTGCCTCGTGGAAGGAAGTATTTCTCAGGGCAATGGACGAAAAAGACAGAAATAAAGCCGCCCAACTTCTCCACCAAGCCGACGAAGCTATATTCCGCCGCCAGCAAGAACTCGACAATTCTCCCCTGCATCGCGAGGAACTCAGCGCGATTGCGGTCGCTATTGAAGCATTGCGAGTTACCCGGCACGCGCTCCGTCGTCTGGATACGCAATCGAACGACTGACCGCATTCCCTCAGATCGAGCGGAAATCCCTAAACGCCGGCTAACGATTACGGTTCAGGACTCCTAGCAGAACTGTTCTGCTTCATACAGCGTCCCCAAGCTCGGTTTACATCCAAATCCCTACTCCTGAACGGGTCCAACTTCGTTATTGATAGAGTTGGGAGGGCAACCCAATGACAACGATGCAGTTGGCAGTGGGCATTATCGTCGCCATCGCAGTTATCGGCCTCGTTCTGTTACCCATGAAGAACAACGGGCTTTAATTAGCTGCTTCGATATAAAGGGTTGAGGTACTCTCAATGACGCCATGCCCCGATTCACGGTCGAGTTTTACAAGCCTCAAGTTTTGGACCGAAACGGTCCTCTGTTCCTCGGGGGTCACTTCAAAAGCGGCCAATGGGGGACGGGTCAAAACCGGCCAACGGATGTAGCCGGGACTTGGTTCTTTTAGCTCAGTTTCTCTTTCTCAGGCAAGCCTGTTTTTGTGCGCCAGCTCCGAGGACCGCATTTCAAGATGTGACCGTGGTGTAGCAGGCGATCGAGCATGGCGGTTACGGCAGCACTGTCGCCGAGCAGTTTACCCCAGTCCTCGACCGGGCGGTTGGAAGTCAGTAGCGTGCTGGCACGCTCATGACGGCGCATCACGATCTCCAGAAGTTCTTCTGCCGCTGTGGGAGCTAATTTTCGCATCCCCAGGTCATCGATAATGAGCAGTGGAACGCTCGCCAGTAGTTCCATGTGTTCTTTGCGGGTTCCATCGACGGAAGCTTCGGCGATTTCCTCAAGTAGAGTGTGGGTCTCACGGTAGATCACCTGGTAGCCCTGTCCGATGACCGCGTGTCCGATGGCTTGGGCGAGATGACTCTTGCCGGTACCGGGCGGACCTAAGAACAGAACGTCTTCATGCCGCGTGATGAAAGCAGCGGTAGCCAGATCGAAGACCAGACTGCGATTCATCTTGGGATTGAACTGGAAGTCGAAGTTGTCGAGCGCCTTCTGCGCGTCACGAAACTGCGCTTGTTTTCGTCGTCGTTCCAGCAGTCGCTCACTGCGACGAGTGAGTTCGTCCGACACCAAACAGGAGAGGAAGTCGATGGCTGCCATCGGCTCCGCCTGGGCTTGGTGCAGACGTGTCGCAAGCACGTCAGCGACTCCGCCCAGCCGCAGTTGTCGTAGGGCACGATTGAGTTCGATCAGGTTCATTCTGTTTGCTCCTTGGTCTTGAAGTTGATGAAGTCGCGATACTCGGTGAGTTCACGGATCAGCGGATCGACTTGCCGGAGAGTCAGCTGTGGACGGCGCTCGAGATAGCGGCGCACGAAGCGATACTCCGGCACACCGATTTCCAGGGCCGCGGCGCAGGCATCTTCCACTGCCGCCGTGCCATATTTCTTGACCAAGGAGAGGACACCCAGGATGCGGCGGATGCCAGGCTCTCCTTGCCGGTGAAACAGGGAGTCGCAGAGCACGCCGATCTGTGTTCCGGCGCGGCCCGCTCGCCGCAGCAGCTGAGCAGTGCTGAACGGCATTTTCTTGGGGTAGTCTTCGATTTTGATGCGATACCAGCCGCGTTTCTGGCGGATATGCTCGCGGAGAAGTTGATTGGTACGCGGATCAACGATACGCACGGGGGGGGGGGGGGGGGGGGGGGGGGGGGGGGTGGGGGGGGGGGGGGGGTTTTGGGGGGGGGGGGGGGGGGTTTTTTTTTTTGGTGGGGGGGGGGGGGGGGGGGGGGGGGGGGGGGGGGGGGGGGGGGGGGGGGGGGGGGGGATCCTGACACTTTCGCTCGTATTAATTTTGTTCTAACCACTTTCTGTAGGAGGGGACTCCATGTAAGCTTTCTCATTCACCGCGGTACAAAAACTCGGTCCGGTCAGTCAAAAACCTAGCCAGGGCAGCGTTCCGGCTGGTCTAACCCTAGCGAGCGATTTTGGCTTTTGTTTTCTATGTCAGGTGGGTCCGACCCTGGTGTTGCATCGACCCATTGAGACCACCGGACAACTGGATTTCGGACAGTTTTTCGCCGGCGTAATCAGCATTCACTTAAGTCGCATAAGAGTCCTGATTCAACCGCGTTATTGAACCGTGACAGACACAGTGGTGCCCGCTGTGAAGGTGCCCGCCACAGCTTGAATGGAGATGGTGTAGCTCCCCGGGGGTGTGCCAGTGTTCGGATTGACGCCGCCACTGCTATCCGTTGCACGTAAACCGTGGGCTTAAAGCGCATGTCTGCAAATGGTGCAATCCGGATATTATGCCCTCGAATTAAGTCGTGGCCGCAAATTGAATCGCCGCGTCTCAGGAATGAAGATCACAGAAGAGTTGAAATTTGGCTTGAGTTAAGACTTGCTTCGCAAGGTCAAATGGTCTGCCAAAGAGAATAAACTGGGTGTTGATTTGCTCGTCCGCAAGGCATTGGAAATCTGCCTGTTGCGGGAAGTCGCTACCGGTATAGTAGGCGAAAGGGTGCCTCTTAGCTAGTACGGCAGTCCGCCGTACATTTGTCTTGACACATACGGCACAATGCCGTACAGTCGTTTTTGTAATGGGAGGATTGCCATGTCACAGGCCGCTAAAGCTACAACTAAAATGGATCGCTTGGAGGCTAGGCTTCCGAAAGAGCAAAAAAGGCTCTTTAAGCGTGCCGCAGATTTACAGGGTACTTCGCTTAGCACTTTTGTCATAGCGCATGTACAAGCGGCTGCTACTGCAACGATCAAGGAGTCCGAAACATTACGTTTACGTGGCGAAGATCGTGAAATTTTTATCAATGCTTTACTGAATCCGCCGAAGGCTAACGAGTATGCGAAGGGGGCGGCGGCTCGCTACAAGAAGCAAGTGAGTTTCTGATTGGAATCGGAAAACGACAAGCTGAATTTCAAATCTGAGCCGCTCGCGTCGAGGCACGACCGGGCGGCTTTTTCTTGTGAAACTCCAGAACTAAACGCATATCTTAAGACGCAGGCGAGCCAAGATGTCAGGAAGAATCTCTGCGCCGCCTTCGTACTGACGCCCGACGGCAAAACCATCGCGGGATTTTATACACTGTCCCAGTTTTCAGTAGACATAGGCGAAATCCCTGAGGAAATCGCGCGGAAGTTGACCAGGTATAACGAAGTCCCGGCGACTCTAATCGGACGACTAGCCAGGAGTCTAGATTACCGTGGCAAAGACGTAGGCGAGAAATTGCTCATGGACGCCTTTCGGAGATGTCTCAACACGAGTCAAGAGATAGGGTCTTGGTGTGTCGTGGTTGACGCCAAGGACGCGAAAGGTGTCAAATTTTACAGAAAATTTGGCTTCATCGAGCTTCCCAACACACCGAAACGATTGTTTCTGCCGATGGATACAGTTGAAGACATCTTGTCGTGACCGCTAGACGCCACTCCCACATAGTTAGAATTTGACCCCGCCGATTGGAGCTTCAACAAACCATCAAAAACAAAAGAAATTTAGCGGGCAAGTCTATAAGCCGGATTTGGATTTCAGATTTGCAAACGCACAACTTACGTGAAATCAATAAGCGAGTTCTCTTCTGTGACTTGCGGAGACGAGTTTTTCTCATGGAAGAAAAAACTTCTGACATGTTTTTGGCATGTTTTGTTTTGCGCTCACTCACAAGCTGCGGAGACTTTTTCACGACGAGTCTCGAACGAGTGTTGGGGGAGCGGGACGCATTCGGGAGCTTAGTGACCAGCCCGAGTTTTTGTACCACGGTGAGTGAGAGAGTTTACATCACATGAGCGGCCCGATATGATCGACACGCCAGGAAGTGAAATGCTAAGTGCGACTAGAAAGAAACTCGTCACCATCGCTGTGGGCGGATTCTGCTTGCTGATGTTGGTCGATTGGACTGGATTGACCCGTTGGGGGTTTCCCTCAAGTTGGCCCCAAGCCGTGCTTGAGGTCTGCGTAAACATCTTGTGGACGGTCTTGTTTACGGTAGTGTCCTATTTCGTGATGATCCGTCCTCGTGGTGGGCCATCACGCGAAGAAGGCGGGCGCGGCCCGGAGCAAGCATCGGCTCAAGAGTCAAGTAAGAGCGATCCTCGCGGCGATGCAGAACGCTAGCCGGTGGCCTGTAGCCTAGCGCCGAGGGGCGTGTGACCAGCCCGAGTTTTTGTACCACGGTGAGTGAGAGAGTTTACATCTCTGAAACGAGCAATCCGGAAATTGAATACGAAGAGCGAGGCGGGCCGTAAGTCCGCTTGAACAACGAACAATGAGCTCCGACCTCAAGCTCTAGGTGCTGGTCGGGCAGCTATCGCTCGAGCCGCACTCGAAGACGCCGCGCTCGTTCGCGGAATGCTTCCTCACCACCCTCCAAAATATCGCATACCGCTTTCCGAATATCTGAGTCTTCAAGGCCGCCGCCAACATAGGTAATTGGAGGTAGACCTCCGGACGGATGCGATCCCGCGGTGGCGATGATGATCTGATCTGCGTCTGTATTGATCACCAGATTAGCGTTGTGGGTGACCATTATTACCTGGCGTTTCGACTTGGCGGTGACGAATAACGAAACGAGTTCATCAAACACCGATTTGGGATCAAGATTCTCTTCTGGTTGATCGATTATTAAAGGACGATCGTCAGCGCTATCGAACGCTGCCAATTCAACCGATCGTGGTCGCCGGCCGAACTTCAACGGATTTCAACGCGATGCAAACCCGATTTTCTCGATGCGGCACTTTTCAGCGGCGACTGAAAATTTAGCGAACTCTCGATTTCGATTCAAAACAACTTCGGACTAGCCTTGTCCACGTATTTTGCAACTGTAATCAACGGCTTCTGCTCTTCAAGTTTTTTGCTTTTGTGGAGTTTCGCGGTCTTCTTCGCTTTCTTAGCCATTGTAGTTCCTCCTTGTCGGTGCGTTGCTAGGCGGCGGTCGTCTTATATTCCAGATACTTTTTTGCAGGTTGCTTGCCTCCGGATGATTGGTAAGACCACCCTTACGCGGGAGTATAGTGCGAATTCCTGCGCCGAGCAGGCTTGCACTCGCTAACTTAGAAGATAGCCGGTCCGTTGTGCTGCCAAGCTCCAATCTTGTTCAGATGGGACTCGAAGTCCCGTTCCTTGCGGTGAATTTGTAGTAGTTCACCAATTAACGCGTCGCGTGACGACCCTGAAGATATTCAGTGGGCACGTGGATCGTGAATGAATCGGCATAAGAATAGGGGCCGGATTTTGAATTGGGAAGGTCCAAGGAAAAGCGAACCCGCATATACCAATCGTCCCCGACGATGTGATTGATTGGGACACTGAACAGCAGACTGGCGCCTGGCAGTATTCTCTTGAAGCCCGGCAAATCGGAACTAAATTTGTCGTAACCGGCTGGGGCTTTTGGGTGATCAGCTGTGGAACGACTGGTGTCTTTTCCGCCGGGAGGCTCAGGCTCGATTTTGTTGGCTTCACTTACGACCCCTGTGCCATAAGTCACGATTTGGTCGAGAACTGTAATGCCATCAACACCCGCGTCAGTGGTGATGGTTGGGACCAGTATTGGTATCCGACAATTATTCACAACTGCTATCCACGCTCCTAGAGCAGGCTCGCCCACGACCGCTGGTTTTCGAGGTCCGACGTGATCGAGTTTGAGATAAACGTAAGGGTTAGAGCTATCAATGACGAAATCCTGCGGGTTTAGTTGCGTTGTGGCACCCACTTGAAGAAGTAGAACGACGACGCTTAGTCTCCAGAGCATGGCTTAATTGTTTCCCCTCGTTTGTTGCTGCCACGATTTTTGGCTCCAATTTGGATATAGCGCCTTGATTGTAGAAGTCTTGACCGCATCGTTGAGCGCCGGCGACCAGAACTTATTCCATAGGAAATAGCTGGGCCCGCCTTTGCTCGCATTGAGGGCTCTTGAGCCGACCGCATCCATCATCGAGATCGTAACACCGTATGCGCGTGACTCCGATTCCAAATGCGTGGGAAGGAACTGATCCAATCCTCCGCCGGAGCCCAACCACGCCTCCGCATCAGCAACGTGAGACCCTTCGTGGGCAATGGCGGCCACGCTTCGGTTACCACCTGTTGCGAAATCACCCTTCACCGTTACCACTATATCTTGTCCAGATGGATTGAAGGGTGACGTGGAGAAGCCCGGTCCGGCTTCCGTAGTCGCGTCCACACCTGGGCCCGGATCACCAATCTGAATGTGCACTCCGTTGTCAATGCCTTCCGCGCCGTACGCGCTGATTGCCCTTTCCGCATCGTTATACTGAATCGAGTTGGCACCGTATGTGTCCCTTAGAGCGTTCGCATTTTCCTGTGCCTGATCCAATTGCGCCTGAAATTGGTCGCACTGGGCCTGGGTCATCGAGCCAGAATGCTCCGCAGTACTAAGATCGCATGTGTATTGACCCGTAGGATCGACCAGAGTCAGAGGGTTGTTTGTGACATAACTGTAAAGGTTCCAGGTTTGCGGATTCTCAGGTGCTGGCCGGCTTGAGCGGCACAACCGGTAGCAACGACAAACATCGCGGAAATGCAAAGAATCTTTGACAGTAGGTGGAAGGTCATTGCAGCAGGATGATAATAGCGGCGCGTTCGGTCTGCACTTGGCTTCTTGCGAAAGAAAACTGGGATCACACTGTTCATCTCGACGCCCCCTCTGGTCCGCCAGCAACCGAGTCCATTCGGCTCGCCCTAAAGTTTCTTAACGGCAAGCAGTGATTCGATATTTACCTTTTGTAAGGACACTAGAACGGCTTCATTCCAATGCAAATACCACCCGAACAGTCGCCTGCCTTTCTACTTTCTCCGGGAAAAGCTGCAAAGAGAATGATTGTTTTGTTACGCCGGAACCGAGCACGACAAAGCTGGTGTAGTCCCTCGTGTCCAACGGCAAATCGATTATGCCGCTGAATACGTTGCTGACATAGAGGAGGTCACCCACCTTATTGCCGGCGGACTTCGCCAAGTTGGCGGCCGTTGTGCGTGCCTTCTCCATGGCTGCTGCTCGCGCTCGTCCTTCCAATGCCTCGGGGTCTGCGACGTCCCAACTTACGCTCTCCACACCGTTTGATCCGGCATGGACTGCGACGTCGATCAGTTTCTGCGCGTCGGGAGCAGCTGAGCGAATTCGCCAACTCTGATAAGCTCTGAACTGTTGCATCTGCCGATTGCTGGCTGGCGGGTGCTCCGAATCGGTTTCATTCAGTTGAATTCCGGCGCTTCGAATTTGAGTTTTCTGCAAACCTGCTTCGAGCAGAGCTTTGACCACTCTGTCTGCAATCTCCAGATTTGAGCGATATGCTGGTCGTGAGTCTCTCCGTAACTGACACATCCCAAAGTGACATCCGCAATGTCAGCCTCAGCTTGAATTTTCTCTGTGACGCTAACCTCCACCGTGCGGTTCTGATGATTTACTGCAATTTCTTGAGATTGCGCAGGGAGCGTAAAACAAAAGAACGCCGCAATGAAAACAGCTACGAATGTTCGCATATTCCCTCCGAGGCAATCCCAACTCGACAAGATCGCGCTGCGTCTAAATCAACGCCCGCGAAAAACTTTGGGCTTTCAGACTCCAGCGAGTAAACTGCGCGCAACTGTTGCGCCGACCCTTTGAGCCCACAGCGTTAATCAGGAGTTAGGCCGAATCGAGCCGGAGTGCAGACCCAGCATTTAGATTCTCTCGAGCAGCTGAACTCTAACTCACTTGCTCGGTGTTCATTGCACGTTTACTGTAACCATCGTCGAGTGTTGGACTGAGCCCGCAGTGGCCGTCACCGAGACTATGTACTCTTGACTAGTGCGCGACGGACTGCCACCGGACGCTCCTCCGCAAGCAGCCTGCATCGCGCAAAGCGCGATCGAAAGGCCGCACAAAAGACCAAAGCTAAGCGAACGTCTTCGGCTTTTGCGAAACGCCGTCCGGATACCCAAACAAACGATTCCCGTCAAAGACAAGCACAACGCGAGGAGCAGAGCAAGAGACTCATGGTGAAAAGGAATGAGTGTTGCTGTGTCCGGGACGGTGATCGTAAGAGTTGAACTAGCTGTTTTCGCGGCCAGCGTGATTGTTTCAGGCGAGAGTGCACATGTGGGCAGTGGCGAAGGCCCCGCTACTGCGCAGGAGAGTCCGACGGTATCCGAAGGGCTCTCGTTTTGGGACGCGACAGTAATGAGATCGCTTGCTTGGCCTCCGCCTTGGATAGTCAGGTTCGCCGATGCCACCGAAAGCGAGAAACTCGGCACCGGGTTGGCCGTATTGCCGACATTCAGCAAGACACTTACACTGTTATCGTCTGAGTTGGCGACAACAAGCTCGGGCAGTGTGTCCCCATTGAAGTCAGCTATCGCCAGCCAAGTTGGCCGTTTAAAAATTTGAATGCAACCAGAAGACTGAGCGCACGGATTGAAAGTGGCGTCCTGAAAAGTTCCATCTCCATTGCCGAGCATCATCTGAATCTCCATCGGGTGGTTTTCGGGATCGAAATCTTCGATTCCGATGAGATCCAGTTTGCCGTCGTTGTTCAGATCCGCGGTCGCCACGGCAAAAGAAAACTCTCCCTTGACGGTTGATCCAATTCCGAAAGTTCCATCGCCATTGCCCAACAGGATTCTAATATCCCCGGCAAAAACATTTTCACGAACCGCTGCGGCCAAGTCGGTCTTTCCGTCTCCATTGAGGTCCGCCGAGGTGAAGTATTTCGGCCAAAAAGGCAGCTCCACGGTTGCCGGACTCCGAAAGGTGCCGTCGCCGTTGCCCAGCAACACGATGAGTGTGCCCGAATCCTGTTCGTCCTTAACCCCACCGTTTCCGGTGACCACATCCAGATGTCCATCCTCGTTGAAGTCACCCACGGCCACAAAGGGAGTGCTTCCCTCTGTCGATGTAGTCACCGGCGGCTGAAAAGTTCCATCCCCATTGCCAAGCAAGATGCTGATCGTGCCTTGATCGTTTGAAACCAGAAGATCGAGCTTGTGATCGCCGGTAAAATTCGCCGCAACGACGTACTGTGCTCGGGTACCCGCGCTGTATTGCGTAGGCGGCTGAAACGTTCCGTCCCCGGTCCCTAGAAGGATGCTTACAGTGGAGCCCGTCGCCACTGCAAGGTCGACGTGGCGATCTCCATTGAAGTCTCCCACCGTAACGAATCTGGGGGCGTCAGCGACGGTGTAGTTCAATGCGTCTTGAAAGGTGCCATCGCCGTTGCCCAGCAGGACGCTCACGTTGTCGCTCTCGAAGTTTGCAACTGCTAGTGTTCTGTCCCATAAATAACTGGTCTTAGTATTGCTGGGAATATAGGCATCTCCCGTGCACAATGGAGGTGCCTATGGCGATGGGACGACCGAAATCGACGGTGGTGTTGGATTCGGAACTGCGTGAACAGTTGGACAGCTTGGCCAAGTCACGTTCTCTTCCCGCTGGCTTAGTGCGTCGAGCCAAGATTATCTTGTTGAGCGCCTCTGGGAAGAACGACCGAGAGATTGCCGCACAACTGGAGACGAGCAGGATCACGGTAGGCCTGTGGCGACGACGGTTCCTGGCACAGGGGGTGTCAGGACTCTACGACGAGTTACGCCCAGGTCGCCCCCGCCCGATTAGCGACGAGCGAGTTGCCCAATTAGTTCGCAAGACGCTGAAGTCGAAACCCAAAGCCGCAACGCACTGGAGTATCCGTCAGATTGCCGACGAGACGGGAGTTTCGAAATCGACAGTGCACCGCATCTGGCAGGCGTTTGGCTTGCAACCGCATCGACAAAAGCATTTCAAGCTTTCGAACGATCCATTTTTTGTCGAAAAAGTACGGGATATTGTAGGGCTGTATCTGAATCCCCCGGAAAATGCAGTGGTTTTGTGCGTGGATGAGAAGAGCGGAATTCAAGCATTGGAACGCACCCAACCGATGTTGCCACTCGGATTGGGTTATGTCGAAGGAGTGACTCACGATTATCGACGCCACGGAACCACCACGCTGTTTGCCGCACTGGACACGGCAAACGGCAAAGTGCTCACGAAATGTCGACCGCGTCACCAGCATCAGGAATATCTGAGTTTTCTTCGGGAGATTGAAAAGAGCGTCCCGAAGAACTTAGAAGTGCACATCATCGTGGATAATTAGCCACGCACAAACATCTGAGAGTTAGACGCTGGTTCGCCACACGGCCACGGTTCCACGTACACTTCACTCCAACCTATGCCTCCTGGCTCAATCAGGTCGAAATCTGGTTCAATCGCATCACGCAACAGGCTCTTCGCCGGGGAACGTTTGCAGCGTTAAGGAACTCATCACAAAAATCGATCACTACGTCAAGAATTCCAACCACAATGCACAGCCTTTCGTCTGGACCACCACAGCGGATTCGATATTCGCCAAAGTCGAACGACTATGCGAACGTATTTACGAGACAACACACTAGTCCAACTTGCCATCTGCGTTGAAGTCGCCAACGCAAACAGCGCCCGGCGCCCTGCCCACGGCATATTCCGTAGGGTTCGTGTATGATTGCGCGGTTGTTCGCACCGGAAGAATGAACGAGCAGATGACGATTGATATTGCCCCGGCGAATACTTTTCCCTGCATATTCATCATATGCCTCCTGTCTAGAAGATCTCTGCTCGCTATCCGGCGAACACCTGTCATGTCCGGCGGCGATCCCGCCAGGCATGACTGACGGCGCGTTCTTTCAAATCTCGCTTCTCCGCAGACTTCCTCGTAACTCGTCCTCATTCCGGGTTCATTTTTCTCCCATCAGCGGTGATGACGGCACCAGGGGTAGTGAAAATTGCGCGGAACGCGTTCCCATCACCCATATACACGGTGTTCAGTACCGACGTGCGTTCCAATGCGCCGTTTAGATAGACGCTAATGGTTGCAGCGCCCGTGCAGTCAGGGTTCACCGAGACCGTTCCAGTGAGCGTCTCGTTCCCGACATCACCGTTGAAACTCCGAGTTTGGGATCCGTTAATGTTGCCGGCAGTGTCTTCAGTGAAACTCCCGACTGAAGCGGCCGGCCCGAGGCCGACGATCGTGCCCGTGTACGTGTACCCCCACCGGCCAACAAGATGATGGAGAGAGCAGGATCCTTCGCCACCGCTCAAGTTGATCGATGCGGCTTTCAGCGACGGAGCGTGACTGGAAGCAACTAGGCTTGCAGCCAGCAACAGGAAAGTTGCCAGAATCGTCGTCATTAAGGTGCGCTTCATGGTTTTCTCCTCTTTCTAAATTTGGGCCAGCTCATTGGCCCGGTCGAGAGAGTCATCCAACTTCGCCGGCAGAGCAATCCACGGCGGCTTAACTCGCTATTGAATCTGTGTGCCTTGCTAATTCCCAGGAACGAAATGGGTTGCAGCCAGGTGTAAACAGAGGCTGAGCTTTTATTGCGGATACTGCCGATGGTAGACTCGCCCGCAAAGCTCATCCATGGATGCTCCTAACCAATCCGGGCGTTTGGTCAAGTTCGGAATTTTTGAGGCCGACCTCGCGAGCCGAGAACTTCGCAAGAATGGGGCGAAGATTCGATTGCAGGATCAGCCGTTCCAGGTGCTTGCCGTTCTGCTCGAGAAGCCCGGCGGAGTTGTCACGCGGGACGAGCTTCGGCAGCAAATCTGGCCGAGCGACACATTCATCGATTTTGATAAAGGGTTGAACGTAGCGATTAACAAGATCCGGGAAGCGCTCGGAGATTCCGCAGAGAACCCCCGATTTGTCGAGACCTTGCCGCGCCGTGGTTACCGCTTTCTTGCCCCTCTCGACGGAACCCGCGAGGACCCACCGAAGCGCGGAGCACCAATCGATTCGATCGCGGTTCTGCCGCTTGCGAACTCGAGCCCGGACTTAGATACCGAGTGCATTGCAGTGGGAATTCCCGGGAACATCATTCACAGACTCTCGCAAGTTCCGGGCCTTCGAGTTACTTCGTGGAACAGCGTCTCAAGCTACAAGCACCATGAAACCGATCCCAAGGCAATCGGCAGGAGTTTCAACGTTCGAGCGTTGCTGTTCGGCAGGATCTGGGTGCGCGCCAACAAGCTGCGCCTGCACGTTGACCTTGTCGATACGACCAATGGTGAAGAATTGTGGGGGGAGCAGTACGACCGCGATCTCGCCGAGATTTTTTCCGTGCAAGACGAAATCGCTCGGGAAGTTTCGCAAAAACTCCGTCTGAAGTTGACCGGGGACCAGAGCGCTCGCCTCGGACGGCATTACACGGACAACATAGAGGCGTATCAGCTCTACGTCCGCGGGCGGCACAGCATCGAGCAGAGAAGCATGGAGGGCTTCAAGAAAGGATCCGAGTATCTGAATGGCGCGATCGAGAAGGATCCTAACTATGCTCTAGCCTATGCCGAACTGTCGCAATGCTTGCACATGCCCGCGTATTACGGTGTCGTCTCGCCGCAAGAAGCCTATCCAAGAGCAAAGGCCGTCGCGCTTAGAGCCCTGGAAATGGACGAAACCCTAGCGGAAGCGCACGACACTTTAGCGACCGTCTTGCAGAACTTCCTCTGGGATTGGGAAAGCGCGGGAAAGGAATACAAGCGCGCCATCGAGCTCAACCCCAGTTACCCCATCGCTCGTCTTCACTATGCAATGCACCTCGCCCTAATGGGACGGTTCGAGGAAGCAATTCTGGAGGCGACGGAAGGCCAAAGACGCGATCCGATGTCCGGAGTTATGAATGCCGCGCTAGCATTCGTTCTCGTAAACGCGGGACGGTACGACTGGTGTATCGAACAATCGCTCACCACGATCGATATAGACCCAGCTTTGACGTTCACGTATGTGTCTCTCGCCATGGCTTACGAGCGGAAGGGAATGTTCCGGGAAGCCATTGTGACCAATGAGAAGGGTCTCGCCTTGGGCGGTTCAACTGCGTTTCACCAATCGGCCATTGGCCACGCATATGGCTCGTCAGGCGATCATGTGAGAGCTCGCGAGATCCTTCTCGAATTGCAGCAGAAGTCCGAGCACGGTTACATTCCCTTCTGGAGTCAGGCAATCGTGTACGATGGGCTCGGAGAAAATGAGCTCGCGATCGGGTTACTGCAACAAGCGCTCAAACGTCGCGAAGCGATGTTAGTTTCGCTAAAAGTATGGCCCCTCCTCGAAAATAGCCGCGTCGATCCTCGTTTTCAAGAAATCGAGCGACGGGTCGGATTGTTGCGGTAGGCCCTCATGTCTTTTGGGGTCGTAGACTACTCCCGGCAGGCCGAGAGGTTTCAAGTCGTAGATCCATCACAGTCTGGTACGGAAGATCAAACTTCGACCGGCTAACTCCCGATAAGTCGTTATCGTACATGTGGATTGAAGCTGTGAAGAAACCTCGATGTAGAGAGAGATTGCGAATTGGGTCTGAGCTTTCTGAAATGTTGACTTGCTATTGAGACCGTCGCGGTTCTTCTCGCTGTTCTCTTTCTCTCTCAGTTGACGGCTGGTGTGGTGTTGAGCTTTTTCAAGCGGATCCAGTGCTGCAGGTTGTAGGTAAGGCAAGCCCACAGCATTTCCATCTGCACCTTCTTCAGGCCCCGCACAGGGAACTGCCGCAAGCCCAGCTTGCTCTTGATCCAGGCGTGACAAAACTCCACGATTCTTCCCCGACGACGATATTGTTTGCAGGCTTCTTCGCTAGCCATCTTCGTGCGAAAGGCCATTACCACCGAGCTTTCTTCCGGCTGCGCCACCGAGCGACCGTGCTTTTGGTTATCTGGGCAACACGTCGCCCCTTAGCGGGGGCTGACTATAGGACGTTTCAAAGTCCGGGACACCTTTTTTTGCACCTGGTCGTTTGGGACAACCGGTGAGTCAACAACGGACAATGACGAATAGAACGGCAGTGCTTTCATCGCACGAAGTGTTTCGTCGGGGCTTCGGAAGGTGGCATCGGTGCTGACAACTCAAGTGGACGAGCATAATAACCCGCGAGTGGAGCCGGCGCTGTTTAGCATCCCAGACCTGGCCCAGCGCTGGCGTTGTTCTCGCGCGACCGTTTACAACGTGCTGCGCGGCGAGGAGGTGATCGACTTCGCGCCAGCACCAGGTCGCAAGGGACATAAGCTTATCACCCTCGAAGTCGTGCGCCGAATCGAGACGCGCCGAGTACGGAGGTTCCGCTGACATGCTGGGCTTGCGAAAGAGGGGACGCATCTATTGGCTTGAGGGGCGAATTGGAGGCCGCCGAATTCAAACCACTCTGGGTACGAAAAATTATGACGCCGCAGTGCTTGCCAAGAATCGGATCGAGCGTGCTCTCGCGGAGGGTGCGACTTCAGAAGAGTGGCCGCGACTTCATGGCCTCGTCCCTAAAACTGTCTTCTCGAATCTAGCCTTGATCGTTGGATACGCTGAACAGCCGCACATCCGGCCGCACACATGGGCGGATTTGAACGCGGCGTACGCTGCTGAAGCTGCGCGTCGGATCGTACTCGGCAAACTGCGCGAATCAACGTGGACTCGCTGTCAGCACACGCTTTCGGAGTTTACCGAGTTTCTTTCAAATCGCGCTCTTTCGGAGTTGGCGCAATTAAGCCGGCTCGTCGTGGACGACTTCAAGACATGGCGGGTTGTGCGGATCAAACAGCGACGCAACAGCCGTGAAGCAAGAAGCTTGGCGCTTGATGCCGCGATTCTTCATCGCGTTTTCTCGCACGGCATCGAATTGGAAATGATCGTCCGCAATCCCGTGCGACTTGAAGGCAGACCGGGCGAGGCACCCGAGTGCGGTGCTCAGCCGTTTAAGGCTGAAGAGCTATCAAAGCTGAGCGCCGCGGCAGGGCTGGATTCCCTTGCGTTCTTGCTGTTGCGTTGGACTGGACTGCGAGGTTCCGATGTAGTGACGCTCCGCTGGGCAGAAGTGGATTTCCGGACAGGAGAGATCAGCCGTGTCACGCTGAAGCGTCGAAAGCGGGTAGTCATTCCGATGCATTCTGAACTCCAGTTTGTGCTCGAAGCCGAGTTTGACCGACGGCAGCCTTCATCCGATGCTCAGGTGCTGCTGAATCCAGCAACGAGCAAGCCAATGACGCGCCCTCGCTTGTACGAGCGCATACGCGCACTTGGACGACGCGCTGGAGTGTCGGACGCACATCCGCATCGATTCCGCGATACGTTCTGCGTGGACATGCTTGCGCGGGGCATTAACCCGTACAGTGTGGCCAGACTCGTTGGAATCACCGTCGACATCCTGGAAAGGCACTACGCGCCATTCATTCCGGAGCTGCGCGAGCGCGTCAGGCGAGCACTCGATAGTGGTGTAGGCTTGGAAGCGATGCCACGTCAAAACACCGATTCGCAAAAACGAAAAGACCAAATCCAGTGAAGCACTCGGCGTCGGCTTGATCGGTTTAATTTGGATCTCGCCCGCCGCCCGAATCCCGAAGGGAAGTCCCAAATCAGCCAATTCTTGAAGAGCGCCGGTGACAAATCGGTGACAATGGATGCAAAAAAGCCACTAACTATAACAGAATTAGCGGGTGAGTCTGTAAGCCGGATTCTGTCGCTGCGCTGTCGTCGGGCCCAACTTGCGTTGGGATTGGCGATGGTGCGGCGCGATGATCATTCCTCTAGGTCCCGGATCGCTCCGGGACTCGAGCAGCCTACCCGAGGGTCGCAGCAACTTGCTCCTTCGAGCGCGTTGCATACGGGCTGGGCCAGCCCTCCCCTCCTATTTGGCCTTGCTCCACGCGGGGTTTTCCGTGCCCCGGATGTTGCCACCCGGGCGGTGGGCTCTTACCCCACCTTTTCACCCTTGCCAAATGAGCTGCGCCGAAACAGGCAGGGCTGTGGTTTCCCGCAGACCTGCCGCCGAGGTGCAAACGTCACCGGCGGTTTAATTTTCTGTGGCACTTTCCGTAGCCGCGTTTTGCTTGCTTGCTTACGCAAGCTGCAAAACGCAACCCCCTGGCGTTACCAGGCGCGTCGCCCTGTAGTCCGACACTCTCGAGAGCTGAGGACTATGGGAGTCCGGACTTTCCTCCCGTTCGTTCCGTTTGCACAGAACGGACCGGCGATCATCCGACTCACCCGCTGGTTCGGATTATACCTCGGAAGGCTGCGGTTCTGACGGCGATGGCATATCCGATCCAGCAACGGCGGTGGGGGATGGCGGAGGAAAGAAGCGGAAGAGCACGAATCCGATGACGGCCCACAAGGGAAGGGCGAGCCACTGGGAGTTGGAGGCTGGCGATGAAAATCCGATGATGAACATGTTATAGACCGCGTGCGCGACAGCGGCGGGCAGGATTGAGTACGAGCGGATTGTCAGCCACGCGGGAATGTAGCTTGCGGACACCATGCTAGCAAGCCGCACAACGAACACGATACAGACATCTCGCGCGGTCATGGAAGTATTGAAATCCCAAGAGCAGTGGAAAGCTCCCCAAACAACTCCGACCAAAAAAATCCCCCGGACGAGTCCGTAGCGGCGAATGCAGCCTGGTTGCAAATAGCCCCTCCAAGCTATCTCTTCGACCAGAGCCGGAACGAAATACCAGATGGAAGCAGCACTCGGCAATTCAAAAAAAGTGCGCAGCAAAGGCGGAACGCGTGTTCCCCATCCTTGGATGCTCCAAAGTACTCGGGCGTGGAGGTAGGAAGCCAGAGGGCCGATATTCGCGATTGCAGCCGGGAGCACGAGCGCAATGGCGAGATATTTGGCACCGGGAATTCGCAGCATCGCGGGAACCATTGTTCTGCCGCTCTCGCCAATGGCAAGCAGGACGAAAACGAGTTGCGCTCCGGCATCGATGAATCGAGTGAGCCACCAACTCCTTGTTCCGTATAGCCACGAAGCGTGTGGAAGAATCCAATCGCCGAAAACGATCAACGTAGTTCTGGGAACTTGCATGAGAAACGACATTCCGATCGCAATCCAGACGAAAATCATGGTGCGGCGTTGTTCATCTCCGGACGACGGCGCGTCGGGAATTGACTTGGGCGGCAGGCGGATTGGAAGCGTCGCGTGACGCCAGCTATAGAGGACGAAGAAGGCTGCTATGAGAATGAATCCGATGCTTGCGAACTGGAAACGTGTGCCCAGACTCACTGCCATTGAAAGAAGTATGCGCGGTTCTCAAAGGTGCTGAGCGCCCGGCAATTGCGTGAGAAAGTGCGCAGGCTCACCCACATCGCGAAACCAGAGGAGCGCGCCGACGAGGTTGGCGACCAGGCCCGCGGCAGCTGGAAGCAGAGCTGAGTCTAGCAAGCGGCGCGGGGGGTTCTTACCGCCGATAACAACGAGGTAGTATCCCATCACACCAGCCGCAAAAATTGGCAATGACATCACGCGGCTATAGCCTGCCCACATTATTGTTCTGTAACCGTTGAAGCTGGAAATTGGCCACCCGCGCAGACTGTGCGAAACAAAAAGAAAGGTTGCGCCCAGCAGGACTAGCCAGATTGAGGGATCCGCTGGGAGACACGTACGGATAAATGCAGCAGCTCGTCTGGTGATGAGAAGAAAGGACATTGACGACGTGATTATGGTTCAGACTGGTGGGTTCATGCCACAGATACTTCGCGCGGAGTTCGATTTCAACCACGCTCGATCATTTGCTTGTGAGAAGTTTTTCGAATTGAGGTTCGGTGAGGATTGTTACGCCTAGGGCTTTGGCTTTGTCGAGCTTGGAGCCGGCGTCTTCGCCTACTACGACGTAGGTGGTTTTCTTGCTGACGGACCCGCCGGGTTTGCCGCCGTGGGAGACTACGAGGGCTTCGGCTTCTTCGCGACTGCGTTTCGCTAGCGTGCCAGTAAAGACGAAGGTCATTCCGGCGAAGCGGGAAGACACGGGGGCTTGGCGTTCTTCTTTCATGTTTACACCGACGGCGCGGAGATGTTCGATTAGTTTACGATTGGCGGATTCGGAGAAAAATTCGCGGACGCCCTCGGCAACTTTCGGACCTACTTCGGGGACTTCCATCAGATCTTCCTGGGTGGCTGCGGCTAGTTTGTCCATGGAGCCGAAATGTTCGGCGAGGAGTTGCGCGGTGCGTTCGCCAACGAAGGACATACCGATGGCATAGATGAGGCGGGCGAGGGTGTTTTTTTTGCTGCCGGCAATTTCGTCGAGGAGATTTTGCGCTGATTTTTCGCCCATGCGGTCGAGATTTTCGAGCGTTTTCAGGTCGAGTTTGTAAAGGCCGGCGAAATCTTTCAATAAATCTTTTTCGAGAAGCTGGTCCACGATTTTTTCGCCGAGGCCGTCAATGTTCATGGCGTGGCGTCCGGCGAAGTGAAGGAGCGATTCCCTTTTGCGCGCGGGGCAGGAAACGTTGACGCAGCGATAGGCGACTTCGCCTTCGGTGTGATGGACCTTCATGCCGCAGACCGGACATTCTTTCGGCATCTTGAATTCTTTTTCTTCTTTGCCGTGCTTCACGACTTTCAGGACGTGCGGGATTACTTCGCCGGCGCGTTCGACCAGGACTGTGTCGCCGGCGTGGACGCCGAGGCGCTGGATTTCATCCATATTGTGCAGAGTGGATTTGGTGACGGTCACGCCGCCAATTTGCACCGGTTCGAAAACGGCGAAGGGAGTGAGGACGCCGGTGCGGCCTACGCTGACTTCAATTTGTTTGAGGACGGTGGTTTCCTGGTGGGCTTGATATTTGTAGGCGATGGCCCAGCGGGGGGCTTTCGAAGTGAAGCCGAGTTCGTTCTGCAGGCCGACTTCGTTTACTTTCACTACGATGCCGTCAATATCGTAGCCGAGCTTTTCGCGCTTGGCGTCCCATTTGGTGATGTAGGCTTCGACTTCGGTGACGCCGTGGCAGAGGGACCAGTCGGCGCTGACTTTGAAGCGAAGTGCGTTGAGCGCCTCGAGAATTTCGGAGTGGCGTTTTTTGGGGACGCGGCCGTCCACCAGCAGGTAGTAGGCGAAAAATCCCAGCTGGCGCGAGGCCGTGATGTTGGGATCGAGAACGCGGACGGAGCCTGCTGCAGCATTGCGTGGATTCTTGTAGCGATTTTCGCCTTTGGCATCTTGCTGCTCGTTCATGGCTTCGAAGGCTTTGCGAGTCATGATGGCTTCGCCGCGGACTTCAAAGGAATGAGGGATGGCGGCTTTTTTGAGCTGGGTTGCGTCAATCCACAGAGGGATGGAGCGAATGGTGCGGACGTTGGGAGTGACATCTTCACCCGTGTTGCCATCGCCGCGCGTGACGCCGCGAACGAGCGCACCTTTTTCGTAGATGAGGGACATGCTGAGGCCATCGAATTTGTGTTCGGTGACGTATTCGACTTTTTCGCGGCCGGTAAGTTCGCGGACGCGGCGATCGAAATTCGCGAGTTCCTCGAAGGAGAAGGCGTTGTCGAGGCTGATCATCGGCGTTTTGTGGCGGACTTGTTGGAAACCTTCGCGGGCGATGCCGCCGACGCGTTTGGTGGGAGAATCGGGTGTGGCGAGCTTGGGATTTTCGGCTTCCAGCTTTTTCAGCTGGAGCATCAGCTTGTCGAATTTCGCGTCGGTGATTTCCGGATCGTCATTCACGTAGTACAAATACTCGTGATGGCGGATTTTCTCGCGCAGACTTTCGATTTCTTTTGCTGCGGCGCTGTTCTTAGCCATGAACTCTCCGTGCCAATGCCGTCGGTGAATTGCGCGGGGTATTATACAATGGCCGTTTAGTTTCACAGGATGAACGCAAACCTATGCCTGAAGGAATTCAAGACGCGCTGTTGATCTACAACCCGACGAGCGGGGGGCGGCGGCAGCGTCGTTTTATGGAAATCGAGCAGGCCGTGCGGATTCTGAAGGATTTCGGAATCACTACGGAGATTGCTGCTACCACGGCGGCGGGATCGGCACAGGGAATCGCGCGTCAGGCTGTGCAACAACGGCGCGGGATGGTAATTGCCTGCGGCGGCGACGGCACGATCAATGAAATTATTAATGGATTGGCGGGGAGCGCGGTGCCGATGGCTTTGCTGCCCGCCGGAACGGCGAATATTCTGGCAAAAGAGCTGCGAATTCCTTGGGACATTCCGCAGGCGGCGCGGCTGATTGATGACGGCGTGGTTCGGCGCGTGGCTCTGGGCCTGGCGACTTCGCTTAACGGAAATCATTCGGCGGACCTGCCAGCGGATGGGCGTTATTTTCTTAGTGTCGCGGGGGCGGGGCCGGACGGCGCGATTGTGAATGCAGTGAATGGCGAATTGAAAAAGCGTGCGGGGGTTTTGGCCTATTGGGTCGAGGGGATGCGACAGCTGGTGGGTTACGATTTTCCGGAGATGCGAGTGCGATCGGACGGGCGGGAACATCTCGCGTCCCTTATTGTGGTGGGCAGGACAGTGAATTACGGCGGGCCGTTCAAGATTACTACCGGGGCTAATTTGTTTGAGGATTCGTTTGAGTTTTTGACGAATTCGACGCGGAGCCGGATGCGTTACATGGCTTGTCTGCCGGCTTTGTGGCTGGGGAAGCTGCGCGGCATGGATGGCATTGCGGCCTGGAAGCATACTGAGGTGATTTGCGAATCGGCGAATGGGGCTGAGGTGTTTGCGCAGGTGGATGGCGAGCCGATTGGACGTTTGCCACTGGCGTTTCGGATTGTGCCGGACGCGCTTTCTTTGGTGACGCCAGCTCATTTGAAATAGCTGAGCTGAATCGAGAACCGTGGAGATTCTTACTCACGCGCTGGTCTCGTTGGTGCTGGCGCGGGCTGGCCAGAAGCTGCTGCCGCGTTATGGGCTGGCGATGCTGGTGGTTTCCGGCGTCGCTGCTGATTTGGATTTCTTGAGTTATCTGCGTGGGCCTTCCGCTTTTTTGCGATTTCATCGTGGGGCGTTGCATTCCGTTCTTGGCTCGGTTGTTTTGGCGTGCCTGCTTGCGTTCGTTTTTTGGGCTATGGGGCGGCGGTTCGCAGCAAACGGTCCAACTTCTGCGTTGCCTCCTTTGAGTTTTTTTGCGGCGGTTGCGGTTTGTGCTGCCGGGATTGTAGCGCATTTGCTTTTGGATCTCGCAAGTGGGATTGGCGTGCAGTTGCTTTGGCCGTTTCGTTTGGGCTGGACTGCTTGGAACCTGCTGAGCAATGTGGATCCTTGGGTTTCGGCCCTGCTGGCGTTGGGGTTGCTGTTACCGGAGTTGTTTCGTTTGGTGAGCGAGGAGATTGGAGAGCGGGGGAAAGCGCCGCGTGGGCAGCGGGCGGCTGTCGTTACGTTATTGCTGCTGCTGATTTATGTGCGGGGGCGAACTGGGTTGCACAATCGCGCCGTGGACGAGCTGAATTCGCGCGAGTATCACGGAGCCACGCCGCTCGAGGCCGGGGCCTTCCCTTCTGCGCTTTCGCCGTTCGCTTGGCGTGGGGTGGTTTCGACGGACAACGCTATTGATGTGGTGGAGATTTCGCTCGCGCCGGGGGCGGGATTCGATCCAGATCGAGCTGTAAAGCATTACAAGCCGGAAGACTCGGCGGCGCTCGTCGCGGCGGAAAATACGGCGGCGGCGCGAATATTTCTGCGGTATGCGCGGTTTCCGCTGGCCAGTTTGGAGCGTGGCGATGAGGGTTACCGGTTTACGTTGCGCGATATGCGTTTTGCGGCGGGTGATCGCGGTGCGGACAACGTTATAGTGCGCCTGGAGCTGAGCGGGGATTTGCGGGTCGCGAAGCAGGAATTTCGGTACGCCAACGCGGCGGATCGCTAGAACAGTCGCAACAATGTTTCGCCACCACGGAACGCAAGGCTTCCGGGGCCAAAGCCCTCGCTTTTTGCGCGGGTTACGGCGGGGCTGAAGCTCCACCGTTCCGCTTATGTTTTTTCGCAGGGCTGCGGAATACGAAGTGGGTGAGGATGTAGAGCAGCAGGACCAGCATCAGCATGACCAGCACGAAGGCGGCGCCGTGGGATTTCAGGTAAACGAGCGCGGCGTCGCCGAAGCGCACGGCGAGAATTCCTTCGCCGCCGTAGCGCAGGCCCCGGCCGAGCAAAATGGCGAGGATGAAAGTGCGCGGCGGGACCTGGAAAACTCCTTCGGCGAGGACGAACGGCTTGAAGGGAAATGGCGGCGGAAGGAGGGCGGGAAGAAACGCGCTGAGGAAACCGTTGTTATCAACCCACTGCTTGATTTTTTCTGCTTTGCCGCCCGCGTGTTTGTGAAAGAAAGCTTCGCCGCCTTTTTTCGCGAGGAAATAGAGAATGATGCTGCCCAGGAGCGAACCGAACGCGGCCATAAAGGCGTAATAGGGCATGCGCGCGTGATTGGCGATGCAGAGCTCGATGAGAACCGCGTCGGGAAAAAATGGAAAGGAAAGTACCGACGAATCGAAGAAAGTGACGACGAACAGGCCGCCACCGCCGAAGGCCATGACCAGGCCTTGCAGCCACACTAGTATTTTTTGGCGGCCCATGTTTGCGGGATGCTCCTGAAAATTCGAAAGATTGTAACAGAGTTTCTTCGCAGGACTGGTCCGGTTGCAAATTCGTTGCGGCGTGGAAAATTGCTCTATCTGGTGCGGTCAGTTAGAATTTGCGCTTGAACAATTCCACTTCATCTTCCACTTTGCTGGACAAATTAAATGAGCGGCAGCGCGAGGCTGTGCTGACGACCGAAGGGCCGCTGTTGGTGCTGGCCGGCGCGGGCACGGGCAAGACGCGGGTGATTACTTATCGTGTGGCGCACTTGATTGAGCTAGGTGTGCCGGGCGGCGCGATTCTGGCGGTTACTTTTACCAACAAAGCCGCGGCGGTGATGAAGGAGCGCATTGGCGATCTGCTGCGCTCGACGGGGCGCGACGCTTCGGACGTGTGGGTTTCGACGTTTCATTCATTTTGCGCGCGATTGATTCGGCGGGAATCGCAGCATCTGGGTTTGCCGCGCGATTTCGCGATTTACGATGATGACGACCAGACTGCGGCTGTGAAGCGCGCGTTGGCGCAACTGGAACTTTCCACTGACGATTACCCTCCGCGCAGCATGCGCGCGCAGATCAGCTACGCCAAGAATCACGGACTGACTGCGGATGAGATGGCTGCTTCGGCAGCTGAGGCGCGCGATGATGCGCGCAAACACGCTGCGGAAGTGTTTCGAGTGTACAACGAGATTTTACGCAAGGCCGCGGCGCTGGATTTTGACGATTTGCTGCTGCGCGCGGTGGAATTGCTGCGCGAACATGCGGATGTGCGGGCGGCGTGGAATGCGCGGTTCCATTACTTGATGGTGGATGAATTTCAGGATACGAACCGCTCGCAGGAAGAATTGGTGCGTCTGCTGGCAGGGACGCGGAAGAATGTGTGCGTGGTGGGCGACGAGGACCAGTCGATTTATGCGTGGCGGGGGGCGCGCGCGGGAAATTTGAAGCGCTTCACTGCGGATTTTCCGGACGCGAAGCTGATACGGCTGGAGGAAAATTACCGTTCGACGCAGACGATTCTGGACGCGGCCGCGGCGGTGGTGAAAAACAATTCCGACCGGCTGGGGAAAAATCTGCAGGCGACATTGGGAGCTGGCGCGCGGTTGAAATTTTTTGAGGCGGCGGATTCCGCAGCAGAGGCTGCGTTTATCTGCGGCGTATTGTCGGGCCTTGTGCGCAACGAGCCGGATGCGCGGATTGCGGTGCTTTACCGGACGGGTGCGCAATCGCGATCGTTTGAAGAAGTGCTACGGCGGCTGGGGATACGCTATCGCGTGGTGGGCGGATTTAGTTTTTACCAGCGCGCGGAAGTGCGGAATGCGCTGGCGTACGTGCGGCTGATTTTTCATCCGGAAGACGATGTGGCGTTGCTGCGGGTGCTGAATGTGCCGCCGCGTGGAATCGGCGGGGTGACTGTGGCTGCGCTGGAAGCGCGCGCTCGGGAAACGTCGCAATCTCTGTGGGCGGTGATTTCGAGCGGCGAATTTCTTACGGGGAAAAAATTCAGTGGGGCGCTGCGGTCTTTCTGCAAATTGATCGAGGATTTGCAGAAAGATTGCCAAGACATGCAGCCGACTCAGCTGATCGAGCGCGTGCTGGGCAGCACGGGGTATCTGGATTGGGTGGAGCAGCAGGACAATCTGGAGCACACTTCGCGCGCGGAAAATTTACGCGAGCTGGCGAACGCGATGGCCGAAGCTACCGAGCAAGGGCAGACGCTGGAAGATGTGCTGGACCAGGCGGCGCTGGCGAGCGATTCGGATCAGTACGACGACACGATTCCGGTTTCGCTGATGACTTTGCACAGCGCCAAGGGGCTGGAGTTTGATGCGGTGTTTTTGGCGGGACTCGAAGAGGGACTATTGCCGCATGGCCGCTCTCTCGGAAGCAATGCCGAGGTGGAAGAGGAACGGCGATTATTTTATGTGGGGATGACGCGCGCAAAGCAGTCGCTGGTGCTTTCGCGGGCGGTTTACCGGCGGACTTATGGCGAGGAGCGGTTGCGCGCCGCGCTGCCATCGCGTTTCCTGGCGGAAATTCCTGGAGATTTGATTGAGGCGGCGCTGGGTTCACAATCGGAACCGGGCGAAACGCGGCGCTACGAACCTGACCCGGAATTTTCGGAGAATTATGCTTACCGACAGAAGACGCGGACGCCTTACGGCGCGGCGTCGCGTGGGGCGCGGCGCGGCTCGAAGGATCCGTTGATTGGGACCCGGGTGCGTCATGCGAAATATGGCGTGGGGACGATCATCGAAGTCGAAGGCGAGGGCGAGGATCGCAAGTTGACTGTGAGCTTTCAGGATCATGGCGCGAAGAAACTCATCGAGCGGTACGCCAATTTGCAGTTGGCATAGGCGCGGATTGTGAAACGATGGTGCTCGACACAAACGCGCTAGGACGAACGCGCTGTGCTGTAGCATGATGTCGCTGCCAGACGGCGGCGCGCGGTGTCGCGCCACGACGATTCGCAGAGTAATGTTTCTCGCTCTTTCACGGGGAAGGTGACGATTGGGCGCACAGCTTTTCCGCACGAAGGATATTGACCGACTGATCTCCGATTCGGAGAATCCTGAAAAGCAGCTCAAGAAATCGCTGGGGTGGCTGAGCCTTACTTCGCTGGGAATTGGAGCGGTGATCGGGTCGGGGATTTTCACGATCATCGGCACCGCAATCGCTGGGCAAAAATTACAATTCAAATCCGTGCTGAACGCGCCGCTGCTGGAATATTTGATTTATCACTCGGCCTCGTTCGGCCGGCCGGGAGCGGGACCTGCGATTGCGCTGTCGTTCGTG
Organism: uncultured Acidobacteriota bacterium; assembly: GCA_963790855.1. Classification (GTDB taxonomy): domain Bacteria; phylum Acidobacteriota; class Terriglobia; order Acidiferrales; family UBA7541; genus Palsa-295. The sequence continues at coordinate 776,743 of CAWBPZ010000005.1, read as the reverse complement.
TTGGTGGGAGTGGTTTGCGCGTTCGCGGCGCTTTGTTATGCGGAGCTGGCAGCGATGATACCGATCGCGGGCAGCGCTTACACATACACGTACGCGACGATGGGCGAATTGATCGCGTGGATAATCGGCTGGGATTTGATTCTGGAATACGCGGTGTCGAACATGGCGGTGAGCGTGGGATTTTCCGCGCACGTGGTGAATTTGCTGGATTGGTTCGGAGTGCATCCGAGTTTGCGCTGGATCACGCCGGCCTATCTGCCCGCGGGGCTGGCGGATCTGCAGGGAAATACTTTGTACGATCCGGGCTGGCATTTCGGATTTAACTGGCCGGCTTTCATTATTGTGATGTTGCTGACGGTGATTCTGGTGCGCGGGATCCGCGAATCGGCAAACGCCAATAACATTATGGTGCTGCTGAAGATCGCGGCGATCATGGTGTTCGTAATTTTCACGTCGCATTACGTGCATCCGGCAAATTGGCATCCTTTTGCGCCGAATGGATGGCCGGGGATTCTGACGGGCGGGTCGATCATTTTTTTCACATACATCGGATTTGATTCGGTTTCGACCGCCGCGGAGGAATGCAAGCAGCCGAAGCGGGATTTGCCGATCGGAATTATCGCGACGCTGGTGATTTGCACGCTTTTGTATATCGCGGTGGTGGTCGTGCTGACGGGGCTGGTAAGGTGGGAGACGTTGCTGGACGACGCGGCGCCGGTGGTGAATACGCTGAAGCGGCTGGGCTTCCGTAACATTCAGCTGATCGTGCTGCTGGGCGCGCTGACCGGGATGATTTCTTCGCTGCTGGTATTTCAGCTGGGGCAGGCGCGGGTATGGTTCGCGATGTCGCGGGACGGATTGTTGCCGCGAGTCTTCAGCCGCGTGCACAAACGATTTCGCACGCCGGATTTTTCTACGATCATGGCGGGATTTCTGGTCGGAATTCCGGCGGGGTTGCTGGATATCGGAACTTTGGCGGACCTTTCGAATATCGGGACGCTGTTTGCGTTTGCGTTGGTGGCGGGGGGTGTGCTGATTCTGCGTTATAAGCAGCCGGACCGCCCGCGGGCGTTTCGCGCGCCGGGAGGAGTATTGGCACCGGTGATCACGATTCTGACGTGCCTGCTGTTGATGGCGGGGCTGCCGATTACCAACTGGATCCGATTTTTCGTGTGGCTACTGATCGGATTGTGTTTTTATTATTTTTACGGGCGCCGCCACAGCCAGCTTTCGGATGCGAATATCAAGGCGGAATCGGATCGGGATAAGGATAGACTGCGGTAATGCGCCGGTCGTTGCAACGCGCGGTGATTTTGTCGGCGGGGATTTTGCTCCTCGCGCTGGGGCCGCTTTTTGGCTGGGGCGAAACGGCCGACCGGCTGGTGACGAATCGAGCGGTGGACACTTTGCCGCAGGAAATGCAGCCTTTTTTTTACGCGAACCGGCAATTTCTGGTGGAGCATGTGGGTGCGGCGGATGAAGTGGACGCGAAAACCGGGACAGCGCGCCATACGGATTTCATTCAGCTGGATCACTACGGGCCATTTCCCTTCTCCGCTTTGCCGCGCGATTACAATGCGGCGATCACGAAATTCAACCGGCGTGTGCTCGAGCAGTACGGAATTCTGCCGTGGGAGATTGGCTTTTACAGCAAGAAGCTGACCGACGCATTTCGCGAGCACGACTGGAATCAGGTGCGGACATCCGCGGCGACTTTGGCGCATTATGTGAACGCGGCGCACGATCCTTTTGACACGACGCTGAATATGGATGGGAAACTTTCCTTGCAACCGGGCGTGAATGAAAGGTTTTCCAGCGGATTGGTGGACCGGTATCAATTGTTTTTCTTCGTGCAGCCCAATGACGCGCAATTCATTCACGATCCTACAGACCATGCTTTCGAACTTTGTTTGACGTCGCATTCCTGGCTGGAAAATGTGCTGTTGGCCGACCGACGCGCGCACGAAGGGCTCACGGCTTATTCGCAAGATTATTACGACCGATTTTATTCTTTGGCTGGGGCGATTCTGGTGCGCCAGCTTTCGGATGCTTCTACGGACGTCGGCTCGTACTGGTTGACGGCCTGGATCAACGCGGGCCGGCCGCAATTGCCGCAACAATAGAATGAACCTGCCCACACAGACTGCCCGGCCGCCCATGGCCATAGACGCGCTGCCCAAAGCGGAAGTGCATTTGCATCTGGAAGGATCGATCCGGCCGGAAACCGCCTTGAAACTGGCGGCTCGGCATGGAGTGGTGCTGACGCCGGAGGAAGTGTCGGCACGATATAATTTCACGAACTTCAACGGATTTCTGGATACATTCAAGTGGGTGACTTCTTTTCTGCGTACTCCGGAAGATTACGCGCTGATCACGCGGCAGCTGTGCGAAGAGCTGGTGCGGCAGCATGTGGTATATGCGGAATTCACGATTTCCGCGGGCGTGATTTTGCGGCGCATGCAGAATCTGGAAGCGACGGTGGTGGCGATTCGGGATGCGGCGCAGTCCGTGCCGTTTGCGCGCTTGCGCACTGGGTTTATTTTGGATGCGGCGCGGCAATTCGGTGCCGATCCGGCGAAGGAAGTGGCGCGCTGGGCGGCGAAGCTGCACGGTCTGGGCGTGGTGGCGTTTGGGATGGGCGGCGATGAGCTGGCGTATCCCACGATTAATTTTCGGCCGGCGTTTGATCTGGCAAGGCAAGACGGGCTGCACATCGTATGCCACGCGGGGGAAATTGGCGGGCCGGATTCGGTGCGCGAGGCGATCGAATTGCTGGGGGCCGAGCGAATCGGGCATGGGATTGCGGTGATGCGCGACGCGGCGTTCGCGGACACGCTCGCGATGAGGCGCGTGGTATTGGAGATTTGTCCGACGAGCAATTTGTGCACGGGGGCGCTGGCGCGGCAGGTGGAAAAAGTGGAAGTTTCACTGCGCGATCATCCGCTGCCGGATTTTATCAAGCGCGGAATTGCGGTTACGCTTTCGACGGACGATCCGGGAATGTTTCATACGGATTTGCTGACGGAATATTCGAATGTGGCGTCGCTGGGAGTGACCACGGCGCAGCTGGTGAAATTGATGGAACAGAGTTTTCACGCGGCGTTTCTGCCACCGGAAGACAAGCGCAAATATCTGGTGGATTTTCGTACGGCGGCGGATTCGGCGAGGCTGTTATAATCTTGGCGATGAAAGCACACGTCTGGGTGATGTTGAAAACCACGGTTTTGGATCCGCAGGGTCAGACAATTCAACGAGCGTTGTCGTCGCTGGGATATTCCGCCGTTAAGGATGTGCGCCAGGGGAAATTTTTTGTGCTGGCGCTGGATGGGATGAGCCGCGAAGAAGCGAAGACGCAGGTGGAACGGATTGCGAAGCATGTGCTGACCAATCCGGTGATCGAGGAGTTTCGGTTCGAAATTCTGGAGTGACGGTGCTGGCGTTTCCGAGCGTCCCCAGGCCTTGCAGTTCCCTTCCCGACGTGACATCTGCCGCACGGATCGTGTTTGCCGGCGTCGTCCGGTTTAGCTGATGTGCTAACCTTGTTATAGGCGCGGCTGCTTGTAGCTTCGATCCCAAGGCAGCTTCCAGGAGCAAATTCCCGTGTGCGGAATTGTCGGTTACATTGGCAACAAACCCGTGGTGCCGCTGATTCTGGATGGGCTGAAGCGGCTGGAATATCGCGGCTATGATTCGGCCGGGATTGCCGTGGTGCAAAAAGACGGCAAGCTCGAAATTCGCCGCGCGCCGGGAAAGCTGCACAACCTAGAAGAATCCATCCGTGCGACGCCGCTAGAAGGCGTTTACGGGATCGGGCACACGCGCTGGGCCACACACGGCCGCCCCACCGAAGAGAACGCGCATCCGCATCGCGATTGCAGCGGCGAAATCGTGGTGGTGCACAACGGGATTATTGAGAACTATCTCGAGTTGAAGCACCAGCTGGTTGGCGAAGGGCATAAATTCGTTACTGAGACTGACACGGAAATTATCGCGCACCTGATCGAGAAATTCTCCGAGGGTGCGTCGCTGGAAGCAGCTGTGCTGAAATCTGTGAAGGTGATGACGGGGGCTTTTGCGCTGGTGGCTCTATCTACGCGCGATCCATTGAAGATTGTGGCGGCGCGGCTCGGTCCGCCGATTGTCATAGGCCTGGGCGAGAAAGAATTTTTTGTCGCGAGCGATATTCCGGCGATTCTGCAGCACACGCGCAGTGTTTTCTTTCTGGGCGATGGCGAGATGACAGTGCTGACGCCGCAGGGCGTGTGCGTGACGGATTTTCAGGGGCGGCCGATCAAGCGCGAGCCGCAGCATGTGACGTGGGACCCGATCATGGCGGAAAAGGGCGGGTTCAAACATTTCATGCAGAAGGAAATCTTCGAGCAGCCGCGGGCGGTGCGCGACACGTTGCTGGGAAGAATTTCGCAGGACACCGGAAAAGTGTTCCTGGACCAGATGGATATAGGCGAGGAGGAATTTCAGAATTTTCAGGGTGTGAAAATTATTGCGTGCGGAACGAGCTGGCATTCGGCGCTGGCGGGAAAATTCATGATCGAGCGGTTGGCGCATCTGCCCGTGGAAGTGGATTACGGCAGCGAATTTCGTTATCGCGATCCCATCGTGAATCAGCATCATTTGGTGATCGCCATCAGCCAGTCGGGCGAGACGGCGGACACGCTAGCGGCGCAACGAGAATCGCGGCAGAAGGGCGCGAAAATTCTGGGGATCTGCAATGTGGTTGGCTCGATGCTGACGCGTGAGGCCAACGGTACGATTTACACACACGCGGGGCCGGAAATTGGCGTTGCTTCCACGAAGGCGTTTACGGGGCAATTGGCGGCGCTGATGCTGACGGCGCTTTATTTGGCGCAGGTACGCGGCAAGCAATCTCCGGCGGCTGCGCGAACGCTGATGCAGGAACTGACGCGTATTCCCCACAAAATTGAAACGATTCTGCAGCACGACGCGGAATTGGAAGAGCTGGGGCGGCTGTTTTTCAGGCACACGGATTTTCTATATCTGGGGCGCGGCATTCACTATCCGATCGCGCTGGAAGGCGCGCTGAAGCTGAAGGAAATTTCCTACATTCACGCGGAGGGATATCCGGCGGGCGAGATGAAGCACGGGCCGAACGCGTTGATAGATGAGGATTTGCCAGTGGTGGTGATTGCGACGCGCGATGAAACGGATCCGGCTTCGATGACGCGTTACGAGAAAACTATTTCGAACATGCAGGAAGTGAAGGCGCGGGATGGAATCGTGATCGCGGTGACGACCGAAGGCGACCGGCAGGCGCGAGAGATTGCGAATCACGTGGTGGAAGTGCCGGCCGCACCGGAGTTGCTGGCGCCGATACTGGAAATTGTTCCGTTGCAGCTTTTGGCTTATCACATCGCGGTGCGGCGTGGTTGCGATGTGGATCAGCCGCGCAATTTGGCGAAATCGGTCACGGTTGAATAGCAGGTTGGCGGGACTTTACTGGCTCGCCAGCCGGTTTTTCGACAGACTTCGCGACTGGCTTTTCTTGGCGATTTGCAATTCGCGGGTTCCCCTTAGGGTTTCTGTGTTCTAGAATTGTGGGATGATGCGCTATCACGTCTTCCACAAGCTCTCGTCGCTTTTCTGCGCGTGTGTTCTCGTCGGTATTGCATTTACGCCGCTGTCGGCGTCGCGTCTGCGCGATGCGCCGCAAAACGCTCGCCCCGCAACCGCACGCCTAGATTCTGTGTTGGTCGCGGGCTCCATCCGATTTAGTTCGGAACAGATCGTGACGGCGATCGGATTGAAGCCCGGCGAGACGGTCGGCCGCGAGGAATTACAAGGCGCGGCGGACAAGCTGGCTGCGCTCGGCTTGTTTACCAATATCCAATACAAATTTTCGACGGTGCTGGGCGGGGTGAAAGTCACTTACCAGGTTTCGGACGTGCCGGCGTTGCCGGTGACTTTCGATAATTTTCCGTGGTTCAGCGACGAAGAATTGGCAGCCGGGCTGAAGAGTTCGGGAATTTTATTTGATGGCGGCGCGCCGTTGAAAGGCACGATTCTGGACGCGATTTCGGACGCGCTGGAAAAATTACTGGACGCGCACAACTTGCATGCACGCGTATCGCATGAGGTGGTAGCGCGTCCTTTCAACAATCAGAGCGTGCAGCAATTTCATGTGGAAAACACGGAGTTGACAGTTCAGAAAATTGATTTTTCCGATCCGTTGGCGCAGAACGATCGCGTGGTGCAGGAACGTCTGCCGGATCTGATCGGCAAGCCTTATTCGCGCAGCCAGGTGGAGCTTTTTGAATTCGAACAAGTGCGGCCGGTGTATCTGACGCGCGCGTATTTGAGGGTGCAATTCGGACAGCCCGTGGCGCACTTTGTGGTGACTCCGACGGATCCGCTTTCGGGGCAGCTGATCGTGGCGGCGCCGATTGATGCGGGCGTCCAATATTTGTGGGGCGGAGTGGAGTGGAAGGGCAACGATTCCATGACGGCGCAGGACCTGAACAAATTTTCGGCGCTGCTGCCCGGGGACCCGGCGGATGGGAATAAGGTTCAGTCCATGTGGGAAACCGCGCGCGCGGCGTATGGACAACTTGGATTTCTGGACGTGGCTGTGAATCCGGTACCGCAGTTTGATGACCAGACGAAACGCGTGACGTATGTTGTGCAGGTCACTGAGGGACCGCAATATCACATGGGGAAATTGGTGCTCACCGGGCTTTCGATGGAGGGCGAGCGGCGGTTGAAGAAAGCGTGGAACATCGCGCCGGGGGCGGTTTTTGACAAAAGTGTGTACGACGATTTTGTCAGCACGGGAATTACGGCTGCATTTGTGGGGCTGCCGGTGCACTACGACAAGATCGGACGTTTTCTGCAACTGGATCCGCAGAATGCCAAGGTGGATGTGCTGCTGGATTTTCAGTAGCCGAAATTCAGTTATACTGGCTCGACTATGACCAGCGTTACTCGTTTGCCGCAAGGTACGGCTGCAGCCGTCGCTCCTGCGGTGCATGCATCGCAGGCGCTTGCCAAACAGGAAAAACTTTTTGCTGCTTTGCTGCGGCTTGATTCGGTGTTGGTGGCGTTCTCCGGCGGCGCTGATTCTGCTTATCTAGCTTGGGCTGCGCATCAGACGCTGCGGGAACGTGCGCTGGCAATTACGGCGCTTTCGGCTAGTTTTTCGCGGCACGATCACGAGCAGGCCGAGGCGTTTATTGCGGCAACTGGCTTGCGTCATGAGTTCATCGCAACGCACGAGCTGGAAAATCCTCTTTACGTCGCGAATAACGCGGATCGCTGCTACCACTGCAAGGACGAATTGTTCGATCAGATGGATTCGCTCGCTCGCGGGCGCTCGTTTGCGGCGATCGCTTACGGAATTAACTCGGACGACACGCGCGATTTTCGGCCGGGACATCGCGCGGCGCACGAACATCATGTGCTGGCGCCGCTGCTGGCCGCCGAACTTTACAAAGCTGAGATCCGGTTTCTTTCGCAACGAGCTGGATTGGCTACGTGGGACCGGCCGGCGTCGGCTTGCCTTTCTTCGCGTGTGCCTTATGGGACCGCGGTGACTCCTGAGCTGCTGGAGAAAATCGATCGGGCGGAGGCGGTGCTGCGGGCGCTGGAGTTCCGGCAATTTCGTGTGCGGGCGCACGGCGAGCTGGCGCGGATTGAGATTGCTCCAGAGGAGTTGGCGCGAGGATTTGAGCCTGAGGTCGCGCGAAAGATTTCTGAAGGTGTCAAGGGCGCCGGGTTTTCGATCGTGACTGTGGATTTGGAAGGCTATCGGCAGGGTTCGCTAAATTCCCTTCTTAAAATTAAGTGACGGCAATTTTCTGAGGCCAGCGCCGATTGGCGTTCGACCGATGGCGCACTGAAGTGCGCCGCTCCGAAATCGAAACCTGCTGCGTGCGGAACTTCTGGTTGCTTATCCTCGTATATCTCTGATAGGAAGGGGGGCCGGGCGTTGTGAATGTGCATGCCCGAGATGCCAGCCTGCAAACGGCGAACACACACATGACGCGCTCACACAGACTCGGATGGATTTTGCTGGCGGCTTGCGCAGGAATAGTGCTGGCAGGATGCAGGCCGCAATCCAGCGCCGAAGGGACGTTTGATAAAACTTTCACGGTGAATGGCCCCGTGCGCATTGAATTGACGAATGGCAGCGGCGATGCGCATATCAGTGCCGGGGCGCCGGGCGAAGTGCGCGTACACGGCGATATCGAAGCGCGATCTTGGTCGGAAAAAGACAGCCAGGAACGCGCGCAGCAGCTCGCGGCGAACCCTCCTTTATCGCAGGAGGGTAACTTGATTCGCATCGGCGGGTCGGGAGCGCACAACAGCAACGCGTCCATTGACTACACGATCGTGGTGCCGGCCGACGCGGAAATTCACGCGGCGACTGGTTCGGGCGATGTGGTGGTGGACGGGATTAAGGGTCCCGCGAATTTTGTTTCCGGCTCCGGCGCAATCACGGCATCGAATATTTCTGGCGACGTGCAGGCGATGACGGGAAGCGGCGAGATCAAATTCTCGCAGGTGCAAGGGCAAGTGCAGGCGACGACTGGTTCGGGCGACATCACGCTGGAAGATGTCCACAATCAGGTGCGATTGCGCAGCGGCTCGGGGGATATGGAAATTACGAATCCCGCGGACTCGCTGGAAGCAAGCACGGGCAGCGGAGATATTACGATCAAGGGTGCGTCGGCGGATGTACGACTGCGGACAAGTTCGGGCGACGTGGTGATTGAGGGCAATCCGGCGGGTTCGAATTACTGGGATATTCGCACGAATTCGGGCGACGTCGTGCTGCAGGTTTCTCCTTCGGCGAGTTTTCGGCTGATGGCGCATTCCAGTTCGGGTGATATTGATGCGGCAATTCCGATTGTGATGGAAGGGACGGCCCAAAAACATGAACTGCACGCGCGCCTCGGTGATGGAAAAGCGCGGGTGGAGGTGCAGACTTCTTCCGGCAGCGTATCGTTGAAGTGATATGTGTCGGTAATTCCCCGCCTGCTTTGGCGCTTTTGCGCTTTCGCGTTAGAATCGCGTCTGGTATGCAGCTGCACGGAAGGTTCTGAGAGGGTTTAGTTGTTATTCCCAGCCTGCGAAAGCCGTACAGCATTTTGCCGCCGTTTTTTCCTGCTGCTACTTTTTGGCGTTTTTCTTGGTGGGGCGTGGTGTGCGCGCGCGCAAACTGCGGCACCACCGCCAAGTGGGGGCAAGGCGCCTTCGGATGCGATTTCGAAAAAAGACGCGGACCCCGAAATGGAGTTGCAGAAGACGATTGCGGATGCGGGCAACGATCGCGGGGCGCTGGTGCGCAATCTGGAGCGTTACCTGCAAAGATTCCCAGACGCGCCACGGAAAGCAGCTGTGATTCGCGCTCTGGTGGAATCCTGCGAACAAGTCCAGGACGACGCTTGCGCGCTGAAATATTCCGAAGAATTGATTGCGCTGCGTCCGGATGATTCTGAAATCATGATGCTGGCGGTGGGATTGCTGCAAAAGGCGGGCGACGAAGCGAGCTTGACGCGCGCGGCCGGATATGTGACTCGCGTGCTGGATCGCATCGACAAGAGCACAGCGGCGGAAAAGCCTGCGCGGGTTTCGTTGACGGAATGGCAGGAGCATCACGACGAGTTGCGCGCGGCGCTTTACAATTTGCGCGGGCAGATCGAAAAATCACAGCACGACGATGCGAATGCCGAGAAGGATCTGCGGGTCAGTTATTCGGTGCGGCCGAATGCTGTGGCGGCGGAACAGCTGGGCGAGATTGCGGAAATGCGGCGTGACTATGCGACTGCGGCGCAGGAATATTTGCTGGCGTTCGTGCTGCCGGAAGATGGGCCGGTGGGAAAAGTGAACCGGCGCGAGGTGCGCAAGCGTTTGGGGAATGTGTGGCGGCAGTTGCACGGGAGCGAGCAGGGATTGGGTGAGGCCGTGCTGGCGCAGTACGATTTGCTGGGCGCGGCTGCGGGTGGGGCTTCGGCTGCGTCTGCGGCGAGTCCGGCGGCGGGAAATAAAAATGCGAAGGACGCTTATGGGTTTGTGCTGCGGAGGATGGATGGGACGGCTGTTCCGCTGGCGCCTCTTCGGGGAAAAGTTTTGGTGCTAAGTTTTTGGGCTACCTGGTGCGGGCCTTGCAGGGAGCTGGAACCGCAGTTTGTGCAGGTGGCTAAGAATTATGCAGGAAATGGGGATATTGTTTTTTACGCGGTGAATACGGATGAGGATGAATCTTTGGTGGCGCCTTTTCTGAGTCATGAGAAGTGGGATGTGCCGGTGGTTTACGCGGATGGGCTGGATGATTTTGTGAAAGTGCAGTCGTTGCCGACTGTTTTGATTCTCGATCGGGCGGGGAAAATTACCTACCGGATTAATGGATATCCGCCAGAAGGATTTACGGAGAACATTACGAACGCGATTCAGGCGGCGGTTGGGTCGGGAACGGCGGCGGGTTCGAACTGAGGGCGAGTTGTCTGACGGAATCGCGACTGCTAAAGAGTTACTTCAGCGGCTAAAGCCGCAACGCCTGCGCGGAGTCTATGTCGCGGCGGAAGCCACGACCTACAAAGATTGAGTCGTCATTTCCCTACCGCTTTCTTCCCTGCTACATTGCGCGCTGCGAGAATTGTGCCTATGTGAATTGCCACGGTGTCTTGTACCTGCCGGGCGTAGCCTCCTGCCAGGGTGATCACCAGGGGAGATTTATATTTGCGTGCGTAGTCCATTACCAGGGCGTCGCGGCGTGCTAGTCCTTCCATGGTTAATGCGAGGCCGCCGAGTTGGTCTTCGCGATAGGGGTCGGCGCCGGCGACGTAATAAATAATTTGCGGGGAAAAATGGGAGAAGGCTTTTTGCAAATGCTCTTCGAGGATTGTTAGATAGGCTTCGTCTTCGACGCCATCGGGCAGGTTGATATCCATGGTGGATGGCGGCTTGATGAACGGGTAATTGTGCATCTGGTGGATGGAGAGAGTGAAGACGTCGTCATCGCCTGCGAAAATTGTGGCCGTGCCATTGCCATGATGCACGTCGGTGTCTATGACCATGGCTCGTTCGATGGCTCCGCCAGATTGCAGGCGGCGGATGGCGATGGCCACGTCGTGAATCACGCAGAAACCTTCGCCGTGATCCGGGCAGGCGTGGTGGAAGCCGCCGCCGATGTTTGCGGACCAGCCGTCTTGAAGTGCGCGATGTCCCGCAAGAATTGAGCCGCCAGCTCCTAGCCAGCAGGCTTTGATCAGTTCCTGGGAGTACGGGATTTCGAGTTGCTGGAGTTCGGCGCGGGACAGCGTGGCCGTTTTTAGCTTGCGGACGTAGGCGGAGGTGTGGACTCGCAGGACGTCTTCGTCGGTGGCGGGGGCGGGCGCGAGGAAGTCGCTGCTATCCGCGATTCCGCTTTGCAAGAGTGATTCGTAAACGAGGCGATATTTCTGCGACGGGAATACGTGGTCGCCGAGGTTGAGGTCGTAGCGATGATCGTAGATTAATTTCAAGGGCAACACGGTTTAGGGAGCGTACCGCGATGTGTTTCCTGGCGCAAATTGCGCGTGCGAATAACGGGCAGCAAGACCGCCGGTCGCAGTTTACCGGACGCGGACAGCTGTGGTAGAGTTTTGGCGATGCGTCGGTTGCAAGCCATTCTCGTGATTGTCGCGCTGCTGGCCACGCCGCTGGCTTTGCTGGCGCGCGCTGTGGAGCCGGGCATGCCGGATTGCAATGGCATGTGCTGCTTGCCGCATGGCGGGCATCACCATTCTCCCGCGAAGAATAGTGCGCCCGTATCCCACGAAGAAGAAATGGCCTGCCATCACGGCGCGCTGGGGCACATGATGGATTGCAGCATGAAATCCGGGCAACAGCGCATGGATTACGGATTGATTGCGCCGTTTCCACCGGCTCAGACTTCTGTCGTGGCTTCTATTGATCTACCGAAAGTTACACGTTTTGCTGGTTCGCAATTCCGTGCTGTCAATTTGTCCGCTGGTTTTCTCGCTGGGCCCTTCCAACCGCCGCGCAGTTAGCCTCGTCCGCAAGAGCTCGGAAAAATAAAAATTTGGGACGGAGGATTTGTGCGCAAGCTCGCATTGGGTGTGTCTATTGCAGTGTTCTTACTTTGTGGTTCGCTGGTGCGCGCCACCATTTTCGGGAAAATTCAAGGGATCGTGCACGACCCGCAGCATCGGCCGGTGTCCGGCGCGTCGGTAAAGCTGCAGGCGATCACTTCGGACTGGTCGCAAACGACGCAGACGGACGATAACGGCGAGTTTTCGTTCACGTCGGTGCCGGTGGGCGATTACAAAATTACTGTGACGCAGGCCAAATTTCAGACAGCGGAGCAAACGGTCACCGTGGCTTCGAACTCATCTCCCATATTGCATTTTCAACTGGTCATCGCGGCGCTGAATCAAACCACGTTGGTCGTGGGGCAGGCAGATGTGGCCAACGTGGATTCGGTAACACCCACGACGCTGGTGGATCGCCTGGACATCGCGCAAACTCCGGGCGCGGACCGCACCAACGGATTGGAGATGATTACGGATTACGTACCAGGCTCGTATGTGACGCACGATATGTTGCACATGCGCGGCGGCCACCAGGTGGCGTGGCTGATTGACGGTGTGCCCATCCCCAACACGAATATCGCGACGAATCTGGGCCCGCAGATCGATCCCAAGGACATCGATTATATGGAGGTACAACGAGGCAGCTACGACGCCGAATACGGGGACCGCACCTATGGCATCTTCAACATCGTGCCCCGCAGCGGCTTCGAGCGAAACAATGAAGGAGAGCTGATCACCACTTTCGGCAATTGGTTCCAAACCAACGACCAATTGAATTTCGGCGGGCACACGCAACGATTCGCTTACTACGCCAGCATAAACGGCAATCGCAGCAATTATGGATTGCAGACTCCGATTGGCCAGGTGTTTCACGACGCACAGAACGGTTATGGGGGATTCGCGTCGTTCATATTCAACCCGAGTCCGCAGAACCAATTTCGGATAGTTACTTCTTTGCGGCAGGATTATTACCAGATCCCCTACGATCCGGATCCGAACTCGAGCAGTTTCGGTCTGCGCGATAGTGAACGTGAGCCCGATGGTTACGTGACGTTCTCCTGGGTACACACGTTCAATCCAAACCTGCTGACCACCGTTTCGCCCTTTTATCATTACAACAAGGCCAGCTATGACGCATCGCCCAACGATACTCCCGTCATCTCCGACATCACTCAGACTTCCAACTATGGAGGACTGCAGGCTTCGGTGAGCGCACACGTCTGGAAGAATGACGTTCAGCTTGGGATGTATGGTTTCGCGCAGCACCAGAGCGAATACTTCAATAACGTCTTCAACCCTTGCGTCGCCCCTTGCGTCAATACTCCCGCATCGACAGCCGCGATCACCGGAGGTCTCGAGGAATTTTATGTGGACGATAAGTTCAAGGTGACGTCGTGGCTCACATTGATCGCGGGCTTCCGGCAATCACACTTCGCCGGGGACGTCACTGAGGATCACATCTATCCCCGATATGGCGTCGCCATCCAAGTGCCGAAACTGAACTGGGTGTTTCGCGGGTTCTGGGGCGACTTCTACCAAGCTCCGCCTTTGCTCACGGCGACGGGACCTCTACTCGACTTGGCAAACAACCAGGGTGTCACGTTTGGGCCTCTGCTCGGCGAACGCGACCGCGAGTATCAGCTCGGCGTCACAATTCCGTATCGCGGTTGGGCTCTGGACGCCGACACGTTTCAAACCTATGCGCGGAATTGGCTCGATCACAACAATATTGGCGAATCCAACATTTTTTGGCCGATTACGTGGGATAAGGCATTGATTCAGGCGTGGGAGCTCACTCTGCGGTCGCCGCGTATCTGGAACCGCGGGCAATTTCACCTTGCCTATTCAAATCAGATTGCGCAAGCAAGCGGACCGATCACCGGGGGTTTGATCTGCCCTCCCCCAGCGAATCCGATAACCTGCCCACTCTTCGTACCACCCGGATATTCGCCGGTGGACCACGACCAGCGGAACACGTTGAACGTGGGGTTCAACGCGATTCTTCCCTGGCACGCGTTTGCTTCGACCAACGTGTATTACGGATCGGGGTTCACCAACGGGGACCCGGAACCGGGTACGCCTTACCCCAACGCGTACCTGGCCGCGCACACTACGTTTGATATTTCGCTGGGCAAATCGTTCGGGGAGAAATACACGGTGGGATTTACGGCGCTGAATGTGGCAAACCGGCGGGTGCTGCTGGATAACAGCGAGACGTTCGGCGGTTTTCACTTCAACGATCCGCGTCAAATCTACGTCGAATTCAAATGGAGGTTCCACTACTGAGGAAAAATAACAACAACTTGGCTATCATCGGAAGCGGACGACGGTGGCGGAAGGCACGAGGCAAATTGTGAAAGCGTTTTGCAGACGATTACTGCTGGTGCTGGCGATACCGGTGATTGCGGCGATCGTTGGATTTTGCTGGCTTTCCGCGACGGGATTGAACGCCCGCGACACGCCTGGCGCGATGGAAACGCGGCTGGCGATCGGCTTGCAACGGCTGGCGATTCCGCGGGGGGCGCGCGAGCTGGCTAATCCGATGCAGGCGACGCCGGAATTGCTGGTAGAAGCGCGGCGGCATTTTGCGGACCACTGCGCGAGTTGCCACGGGAACGATGGCAGTGGGGTGACGGAAATGGGGCAGAAGCTTTATCCGCGGGTTCCGGATATGCGCTCGGCGCAAACGCAAAATCTTTCAGATGGCGAGATTTACTACGTCATCGAGAACGGTGTGCGTTTCACGGGAATGCCAGCATGGGGCGCGGGTGGCACGAACGATCACGACACGTGGCATCTGGTTTTGTTCATTCGCCATTTGCCGAAGTTGACGGAAGAGGATTTGCAGGACATGAAGGACCACAATCCGCGCAGTCCGGCGGATATACAGGAAGAAGAGCGGGAAAATGAATTTTTGAGTGAGCCGTCTGATTCGGGTGGACGGTCGAATCCACATTAGAGGAGAAATAAATATGCACAGAATTGCTTCAGGCTTGCTTATATGTTTGGCATTTTCATTGGTCACGCTCGGGCACGGGACGGACAAGCACGTGCTGGGGATCGTTACGAAAATTACCGACGCCGAAATCACGGTGCAGGGGCAGGACGGTGCGTTGCAGGTGGTGAAGATTGCGCCGGACACTTCGTTTGTGAAGAGCGGGGCGAAGGCGACGATCAAGGATCTAAAAGTGGGCGATCGCGTGGTGATTCATGCGAAGCCGGTGGGCACAGACTTGATCGCGCACGAGGTACGGTTCGGAAAACCGCCAGCGACGGCAGGTGCTGGTGCTTCTTCCTCTGCAGCTCCGAAGAGCAATTGAGCTGCGGAGTTAGTTTTCGCGCTCGAGGATGAAATCGGGGACGGCCAGCAGGGCGCGGCGGTATTCGGTGTCCGGCAAGACTTCCAGGCTGGCTTTGGCGCGGCGGACGTATTCTTTCGCCATTTTCGTGGCGCGGTCCAGGGCTCCGGTCTCGCGCACGAGCTTGACGATTTCTTCGGCGCGGACGCTGCGGAAATCGCGCTCCTCCAGAACTTTTTCTACCAAGCGGCGGCCTTCGTTGTTTGCGTACAGCTGGCCGTTGCCTTCAGCTGTCGCGGCGTGCGCTGGCGACGCTTGGGCTTGCAGTGCGAAAATCAACGGCAGCGTGACTTTTCCTTCTTTCAGATCGCTGAGCACGGGCTTGCCTAGTTTTTCCGGCGACGCTGTGAAATCCAATAGATCATCTACCAACTGAAACGCGAGGCCGGCGTTGCGACCGTAATCCGCGAGGCCGCCTTCGATTTCTTTGGATTGCTTGCCGAGCACGGCGCCGAGCCGCGCGCAGCCGCTGAACAGGCAGGCGGTCTTGCGATAGGCGAGTTCGGTGGCTTCGGCTTCGTTCACATCGATCTGGCCGAGGCGTGTGAGTTGCAGTAGTTCGCCTTCGACCATGTTCTGCGTGAGGTCAATCAGGATATCGAGTACCGCGAAATTGCGCTCGCGCAGGGCCATTTCAAAGGACTGCATGTAGAGCCAGTCGCCGGCGAGGACGCTCATGTGATTTCCCCAACGGGCATTGGCGCTGGGGCGGCCGCGGCGGGTATTGGCGCCGTCAATCACGTCGTCGTGAATCAGCGTGGCGCTATGAATCATTTCGACTACGGCGCCGAGGCGTATGGCGCTTTCGCCGCGATAGCCAGAAGCGCCGGCGGCGAGGAGGAGCAGCGCGGGGCGCAGGCGTTTTCCGCCGCCTTCGCGCAGATAACTGGAAATTTCGCAGACGGGTTCGATGGCCGCGCTATTTTGCGCCGCAATTTCCTGTTCGACGAGCGCTAGATCGTCGCGAACGAGATCGAAAATGCCTTTTGCGATTTGGACAGCGAAAGCCATCCTGGGGTTCACCTTGGCCGGGCTGGAAATTCCAGGGCGCCTAGCCGGAAAAACCGTCTGAAATTCGCCGCGGTCGCGGCGGCTACCTCTTCGCGGCCCAAGTTTCTCACATTCGCGAGCGTCTGCGCTACCTCGACGACGTGGGCGGGCTCGTTTCTTTTGCCGCGGCGACCTTGAGGCGAAAGGAATGGCGAATCGGTTTCGGTGAGGATTTGGTCGAGCGGGACGTCTCGTGCTACGCCGCGGATTTGCTGCGATTTTGGGTAGGTGACATTGGCGGCGATGGAAACCAGGAAGCCCATATCGATGCCGCGTTGGGCTTCACGCAAGGTGCCGGTGAAGCAGTGGAAGATTCCGCCGAGGCCCGCGGGCTTCCAGTCTTTTTCCAGGATCGCGAGGCAATCGTCCCAGGCGTCGCGGCAGTGGATTACGACGGGGAGCTTTGCAGCGCGGGCTTGTTGGAGCTGGCGGCGGAAAACTGGTTGCTGGATTTCAGGGGGCGGTTCTTCATAATGATAATCGAGGCCCATTTCGCCCCAGGCGATTACTTTGGGATTTTTCGCCAGAGCGTCGAGTTGCGCGTAGTTTTGTTCCTGGGCTTCGGCTGCGTGTTGGGGATGGATCCCGATGGTGGCGTATATCCAGTCGTAATCTTTGGCTACTGCGATGGCGGCGTCTAGACGGTCTGGGCCGGAGCCGCCGCTGCCGATAGCTAGTATGGCTTGCACGCCTGCTTGTTGCGCACGGTCGAGCATTTCGGCGCGGTCGGCATCGAATTCTTCGGATTCCAGGTGCGCGTGGGAGTCAATGATTTCCAAGATTTGGCCCGTTCGATCGTTAGATGTGGCTTTTGAGTCTTAGGCGATAAATTTTCTTGCAGCTCACTTCACTTTTGCGCCTGCAGGGACATCTTCGGCGAACGTGCAGAGGACTGGGTTGCCGTCTGGACCCACGGATGCGGCTAGCAACATGCCGTTTGATTCGAGGCCACGCATTTTTCTGGGGGCCAGATTCGCGACGATTACTACTTTTCGGCCTACCAGGTCTTCTGGCGCGTAGGAAAGGGCAATGCCTGCGAGGACTTGGCGCACTTCGTCGCCGATGTCCACCAGAAGCTTGAGGAGTTTGTCGGCGCCTGGGATGCGCTCGGCGGATTTGACCATGCCAGCGCGCAGTTCGACTTTTGCGAAATCTTCGATGGCGATTTTGGCTGCGACGGCAGGGGCCGCTGCTGCTCCTGTTATGGCGGCGATCGGAGCGGTCGGTGCCGCGTCAGCGCTGGGCGCTGTGGGTTGCGTACTTCCTGGATTGCGAATTTCATTTTCCATGTTTTCGATCCTCTCCAATATTTCTTTCTTATCTGCGCGCGGAAAAACACCTTCGGTTTTTCCGATTCGTGTTCCGGGCTTCAATCCACCCCATTGCAAATCGCTGATACTGACGTTTTCGACTTTTCCTGATTGGCCAAGCTGCTCCCAGATCTTTTGCGTCGCATCCGGAATCACGGGGTGAGCTAGAACGGAAACAATTCTGAGCGATTCCGCAGCGACGTACAGTACTTGTTCGAGCCGCGCCTTTTGCGCGGGGTCTTTCGCAAGGGTCCAAGGCTTCTCTTCGGCGAGATATTTGTCGGCGATCGCCACCGTACTCCAGATGGGCGTTAACGCGTCCGAGAAATCGAATTTGTCGTAGGAGTTGCGGATCTTTGAATGAAATGCCTGGGAAGCAATCTCGTGCAGTTTCGACGGTGCGGCGGCTTGCGCCGGGACCACGCCGCCGCAATAATTTTCGATCATCGTGAGCGTGCGGCTGCACAAATTCCCCAGGCCATTTGCAAGGTCTGCGTTGTAGCGGGTGATCAGAGCGTCTTTGCTGAAATTTCCGTCTTGACCGAAGACTACTTCGCGCAACAGGTAGTAGCGGAGCGCGTCGTTGCCCAGAGCTTTCACAATCGGCTCGGCGTAGGCGACGTTGCCTTTGGATTTGCTCATCTTTTCTTGCTCGAAGAGGAGCCAGCCGTGGGCTTGGATCCTGCCGGGCATATATTCGTGCAACGGCCTATCTGGATACGCGGCCATGAGGAAGGCGGGCCAGTACACGGCGTGGAAGCGGATGATTTCTTTGCCGATCATGTGGACGTCGGCGGGCCAGAATTTCTTGAAGCGCTCGCTGTCTTTTTTGCTGTTGGGTTCGCCATCCAGAAAGCCGATGCCGCTCATATAGCTGGTTAGCGCGTCGTACCAGACGTAAAAGACGTGTTCGGGATCGCCGGGCCAGGGGATGCCCCACTTGATGGTTTTGCGGCTGATGGATAGATCCTTCAGGCCGCTTTCGACGAAGCTTTTTACTTCGTTGAGGCGGAAATCTGGTTGCACGAAATCGGGCTGGTCCCTGTAAAGCTGCAGAAGTTTTTCCTGGTACGCCGAGAGGCGGAAGAAATAATTTTCTTCAGAGATTAGCTCGGCGGGACGGCCGCAGATTTGGCAATCGGCGGGTTCGGGTGTGTCGCTCACATAGAGATTGTCGTAGATGCAGTAGCGGCCTTCGTATTTGCGTTTGAAAATGGCGTCGGGCGAAACGCGCTGGGTGCGACGGACGAGATTCTGCACGGCGACGGCGTGGCGCGGCTCCGTGGTGCGGACAAAATCGGTGTAGCTGATGCCTAGCAGCTTCCAGAGATCGCGGAAGATCTGCTGATTGCGATCCACAAGATCGGCGGGTGAGATGCCTAGTTTTTCCGCGGCGCGTTCGATGTTGACGCCGTGCTCGTCGGTGCCGGTGAGATAGGCAACGTCGAAGCCGCACATGCGTTTGTGGCGCGCGATCACGTCGCAGACGATGGTGGTGTAGGCCGAGCCGACGTGCGGACGGGAGTTCGCGTAATAGATGGGAGTGGTGAGGTAATACTTTTTCTTGGGATTATCCATGAACTATGCGGGTTTCTCATCCGGGGTCGCGGTTTTTTGCTGCGTTTCGACCCATTTCTGAAATTGGTATGTAGCTGCTGCGAGTACGTCCTTCAGCGGGATTCCTTTTTGCGCGGCGATGCGGCGGCAATCTTCGTATTCGGGGGTGGCGTTGAGCACTGAACCGTGCATGCGCGAGATTTTCATGCGCACTTCGCCGAAAGGCGTCTCGACCGTGAGGGATTCCCTGGCTAGCGTTTTGCGGCGGACTTCGTGGGTGCGGACGCCGATGGTGGTGGTCTCGCGGAATACGAGCTCGATGAGGCGGGTGACGTTGTGCGGCTCGCTAAGGATCGTTACCAGCTGGCCGGGTCTGTTCTTTTTCATTTGTACGGGCGAGGAAAATACGTCGAGGGCGCCGGCTTCCAGTGCGCGTTCTGCGAAATAGGCATAGATTTGCGGACTCATGTCGTCAATGTTGGTTTCGATCACGGTGACGGGCGCGTCCCAGTATTCGGCTGGTTCGGCGATTGCGGTTTCGCCGATCAGGATGCGCAGGACGTTGGCTTTTTCTTTCAGGTCGGCGCTGCCGGCGCCGTAGCCGATGGATTTCAGGGTCATTGGCGGGATTTCGGCGTAGCGCGTGGAGAGCGTGGTGGCGATCGCGGCGCCGGTGGGCGTCACTAATTCTTTGGCGATGCCACTGGTGAACATTGGCGCGCCTTTCAGCAGCTCGGCTGTGGCTGGCGCGGGGACTGGGAGCATACCGTGCGCGGTCTTTACCTGGCCTGCGCCGACGTCGAATGCGGAGCACGCGAATTCGTCGATGCCTAGCAGCTCGAAACCAATGGCGGCGCCTACGATGTCCACGATGGAATCTACCGCGCCTACTTCGTGGAAATGGACCTGCTCGATGGGTTGCTGGTGAACTTTTGCTTCGGCTTCTGCCAGGCGCGTGAAAATCTTGGTGGCTCTGGCTGCTGCGCGGGGGGCGAGTTTGGCGTTTTCGATTCGCTGAAGAATGATGGAGAGGCCGCGGTGGTGATGGCCTTCGCTGGTTTCGACTTTTACGTGGGTAGCGAAAATTTCGCCGCGCTTCACTTTCGTGGCGGAGATTGACCAGCCTTCGAGCCCGAGTTTGCGCAGGTCGGCTTCGATGGCGCGCAGGTCGGCGCCTGCGTCTACCAAGGCGCCGAGAACCATATCGCCGCTGATGCCGGAAAAACAGTCGAAGTATGCGTGCCGGAGACTTTTCATCTTGTGCTTGAACGAATCCTGCTGAAACTCGAAAAAACGATACTAGTCTGGCGTCTGAATGCTGTCAAATGCGCGGGCGCTGGCGGCTTTGACGGTTTCTGCCGGTTTACTTATAATCGCCGGATTCACTTTGCACAGGGAGCCACGTGTATAAAGCCGTCGAAGACCGGTTTCGCAAGGCGCTGCGGCATCACATTCACGAGCGTTACAAGACGGACGTGCCGATTGTTACGGAGCGTCCGCCCAAGCTTTCGATGGGGGAAGCCGCGTCGCCGGTTTGTTTTGAGCTGGCTAAGCGTTTGAAGAAACCGCCGCGGGCATTGGCGCAGGAAATCGCGAATTCGCTGAAGCCGATTGCTGGCATTGCGCGGGTGGAAGTGGCGGGCGGCGGTTATTTGAACGCGTTTTTCGATCGGGCGGCATTTTTTCGTGCTGCCGCCGAGGAGGCTGGACGGCAGGCGGTGACGGCCGAGGCTGGGGCGACGAAGACTGTCGTTGAACATACCAGCATCAATCCGAACAAGGCGGCGCACATCGGGCATTTGCGGAATGCGGTGCTGGGCGACACGTTTGCGCGTTTGCTGCGGCATTCGGGGCGGCGGGTAGAGGTGCAGAACTATATTGATAATACCGGGGTGCAGGTGGCGGACGTGGTGCTGGGATTTCTGCACCTAGAGAAAAAATCTTTGGCGGAAGTTCGGGCGCTAACGGAAGCGCCGAAGTTTGATTATTTGTGCTGGGATTTGTACACGCGGGTGACTCTGTTTTTGGCAGAGGACAAGGCGCGGCTGGAATTGCGCAACCAGACGCTGAAAGAAATCGAAGAGGGGCGCGGCGACGCGGCGAAAATGGGGGAAATTGTAGCGACGGCGATTAATTACTGCCATCTGCGGACGCTGGACCGGATGGGGATTGATTACGACTTGCTGACGCAGGAGAGCGACATACTGCATTTGAAATTCTGGGATGCGGCGTTTGAAATGTTGAAGCGGAGCGGGGCGGTGCAGCTGGCTACATCGGGGAAGAATGCCGGGTGCTGGGTGATGCAACTGCCTTCCGATAAGGAAGCCGCGGCGAAGGTTGCTACGGAAGGCGCTGCGGCTCCGGGTGCGATGGGAGAAGCCGAAGAGGAGCCGCCCGAAGAAGCTGAGGCGAAGATTATTGTGCGTTCGACTGGGACCGTGACTTACGTGGGCAAGGATATTGCGCTGCATCTTTGGAAATTTGGATTGCTGGCGCGCGATTTTCACTATCACCATTTTTATAAGCATCCGGATGGGCACCAGGCTTGGATCACGGCTAGCGAGCGGGACGATCCCGGGGCACCAGCGTTTGGGCACGCGCATGAAGTTTTCAACGTGATCGATTCGCGGCAGTCTTATCCTCAGCAGGTAGTGGTGGCGGGATTGCGGGCGCTCGGTTACACGGCGGAAGCGGATCATTTGAAGCATTTTGCTTACAACGTGGTGGCTTTGACACCGCGTTGCGCGCTGGAGATGGGCTACGAGATTCCTCCGGAGGATGCGAAGCGTCCTTACATCGAGGTGAGCGGGCGTAAGGGGCAGGGGGTGAAGGCTGACGACTTGCTCGACCGGTTGGAGGCGAGCGCGCGGGAGGAGGTGGACTCACGGCATCCGGAGAGCCCATCGGAGGAGCGGGCGGCGATTGCTCATGCGGTGGCGATTGGAGCGCTCCGTTATTTCTTGCTGCGGTTTACGCGTTCAACTGTGATTGCGTTTGATTTCAAGGATGCGCTGAGTTTTGAGGGCGAGACGGGGCCTTACGTACAGTATGCGGTGGTGCGCGTGAATGGGATTTTGCGCAAGGGGGCGGAGCTGGATCCGAGTTTGGCGGTGGAGGATGCGGCGAACATTGGGCGGCTGCGGAGCGGGGAGCTGGATGCTTCGAGGTTTTTGAGTCCGCCGGAGTATGACGATATTTGGGATTTGGTCTTGCTGGCCGGATCGCTGGACGCGCGGTTGGAGCTGGCTTTGGCTGCGCAGGAGCCTGCGGCGGTGGCGCGGTTTGCGTTTGAATTGGCGCAGGCATTCAATGGGTTTTATCACAAGCACAATATAAATCGAGAGGCGGAGGCGGCGAAACGGGCGTTCTTGTTGTATGTGACGACGCTTGTGCGCGAGCAACTCGTGACGACCCTGGGGCTGCTGGGGATTACGGCGCCGGAAAAGATGTGAGCAGACTTGCCGAGCGAGAGCGAAGAGAAATCCTCCGCTCCGCTCAGGATGAAGGCGCCCTAGGATAAGGCGCAAGGCGAAAATCTACAGCTTCATGGCGAAGTCAACGATCGAGCGGATGGCTACGCCTGTGGGACCTTTTGCCAGCCACGGTTTTCCGTCGTCTACCCAGCATGTTGCCGCGATATCCAGATGGATCCACGGGGTGTCTTCGGCGAATTCTTTTATGAACCAGGCGCCGGTGATGGCGCCGCCGCCTTTGCCTGAACCGGTGTTGCGGATGTCCGCGATATTGCTTTTGATCATTTCCTCGTATTCGTCGTCCATAGGCATCGGCCACATTTTTTCGCCGACAGCTTTGGCGCTCTCAAGAAAACGGTCGAGATATTCGCGCGGGGTGCCGAAGGCGCCGACGTGGATGTTTGCCAGGGCAACTTGGATAGCTCCGGTGAGCGTGGCGGCGTCAATCAGGTGCGTGCAGCCGAGCTTGCGCGCGTAGAAAACGCCGTCGGCGAGGACCATGCGGCCTTCTGCGTCGGTATTGATCACTTCGATGGTTTTGCCGGACATGGCTACCTGCACGTCACCGGGTTTCTGAGCCCGGCCACCGGGCATATTTTCGGTGGCGGGAATTACGGCGATCACCGGGACCTTGGGCTTCAGATAGGCAATGGCGCGCATGGCGCCGAGCATCGTGGCGCCGCCGCCCATGTCGTACTTCATTTTTTCCATGTTGTCAGCGGGCTTGATGGAGATGCCGCCGGTATCGAAAGTGACGGCTTTGCCGACGAGGCCGAGAACCGGGGAATCGGGCTTGGCGTTTTCGGGGGTGTAGCGGATGACGATCACGCGTGGCGGTTCGACGCTGCCTTGCGCGACACCGATGAGCGCACCCATTTTCAGTTCGGAAATCTTGCGCTCGTCGAGAATTTCGACGCCGAGTCCGACTTCCTTGGCCATGGCTTCGGCGCGAGCTGCCAACATGCGGGGCGTGAGGCGGTTGGAAGGCTCGTTGATCAGGTCGCGGGCGAAATTCTGCGATTCGGCGATGACGCGTCCGTGTTCGACGGCTTGGGGCAGATTGCCGTTTTGATTCGCGTCGAAACCAGAGAGCAGCACGGATTGGATTTCGCGATTCGTCTTTTTGTCCGTTTGATATTTATTGGACTCGAAATCGGCGACGCCGAGGCCTTCGGTTACGGCTTGGGCAGCAGCAGAGCCACGTTCGCCTTCGCGGGCCAGGAAGACGAATTTCTTCACGCCGCGCGATTTCAGGTAGCGCAGAGCGGTGCCGGCGATTTTGCGCAAGTCCGACGTTGCGAATTTTTCGGGCTTCCCTGCACCGACCAATAGCAGGCGCTTGGCGTCCAGACCTTCGGGGAAATGAACGAGAACGAGCTCGAGGGCTTTGCCGGTGAGTTCACCAGAGGCGGCGAGAGCGGCCAGGCGACCATCCATGGCGTGGTCAATGTCGCTTAGAATTCCATCAATTTTATTTTCTTTGTCGAAGACATAGGTGACGATGGCATCGGCTTGAATCGAAGAGTACGGCTGGTTCTCCAGTTGAATCTGCATAGCTCCCTTTCAGTTTTAGCGCCGGCGAGAGCGATACATCGCTTCGCTGGCTTCACGTTTTGCTTCTTTTTGTTTTTCGGATTCGCGGCGGTCGTGGAATTTCTTGCCCTGCGCCACGGCTAGTTCGCATTTGGCGATGCCGTCCCGGAAATAGATCTTGGTGGGGACGATGGTCATGCCCTTCTGCTGGGTCTGGACGAGCAGGCGGTCAATCTCGCGGCGGTTCAGCAGCAGCTTCCGTTTTCGCAAGGGATCGTGGTTGCGGTACCCTCCGGCAAGATACTCAGGGATGTGGCAGTTTACCAGCCAAGCCTCGCCAAGGCGAATTTCGGCGTAGGCTTCGCGCAGGGTACCCTTCCCTTCGCGGAGCGTTTTGACTTCGGTGCCGACCAGGACCATGCCAGCTTCCAGACTGTCCAGGAGATGGTAGTTATAGGAGGCCTGGCGGTTCTGCGCAACAATCTTGACGCCTTCGTGTTGAGATTTATCGGGCTTGGATTTCACGGCAGAACTATCATAGCCGCCGGGACCGAGCCGCCGCAAGTGACAGATGATGACGGCTTTCCGGGCGCCAGTGTTCGAATTCACGAAATTTTCATGCAAACCCGCTGAGGCGCTTCTATTATTCATACGTCTAACACGACTTTGGGATTCCTTGCTGCGTGCTAGGGCGGGTGCTAGACTCTTTAGGTAACAGCCTACCCGTCGGAGGAGTGCTTTTGCGCCGTCCCGGATACTTAGTGCTCTTGGTGGTTGCTGCCCTGCTGTTGGGCGGGTGCCCTAAGGGAAACGAAGACTACGAAGAGGCGCGAAAGGCCAACGCCCTGCAGGATTACGACACCGCTCTGGTGCACTACGAACGCGCCCTCCGCGCTGACCCGACCAATGCCGAATACAAGCTACGTGCCGCGCAGGCGCGTTACGACGCCGGGCAATTTCACGTGCAGCAGGGCAAAGTAGCGCTGAAGAACGGGGACCTGCAACTGGCGCTGGGCGAATTCCAGAAGGCGCAGCTGATTGATCCTTCGAATACGGCGGCCGAACAGGAAGTGAAACGCACGATCGATCTGATGAACGGGCAGAACGGGCCCAAGGCGCTGAATCCGGCGACGCAGCCGGACGAGCAGATATTGGCGCAGCCGCCGGAGCTGAAACCGCTATCGCGCGACCCGATTAATGGGTTGAAGATGACGAACGATGCGCGGGTCGTGTACGAGACGATCGCGAAGCTCGCGGGGCTGAGCGTGATTTTTGATCCGGACTTCACTTCGCGACGGATTACGGTGGATTTCCCGAGCGTGACCCTCGAACAGGCGCTGGACGCGGTGTCCCTAGAGAGCAAGGCATTCTGGAAGCCCGTGACTTCCAATATTATCTTTGTGGCACAGGACCAGCCGCAGAAGCGGAAGGATTTGGATGATGAGGTTGTACAGACTTTTTATCTCTCGAACACGCTGACGCCGCAGGATCTGACGGAAGTAGTGAACGGTCTGCGGGTTTTGCTGGATCTGCACCGGCTGCAACAGGTGAACGCGCAGAATGCGATCGTCATCCGCGACACGCCGGACAAATTGCTGCTGGCGGCGAAGATTATTCGGGATATTGACAAGGCGAAGCCGGAAGTATTAATTCACGTGCAAGTGCTGACCGCGAGCATGGATCGTTTGCGCGATCTGGGGATTTTGCCGGGGCAGACGGTTTCGCTGGCATTCACGCCGCGGTCTTCGCTAGGACCTCAAACTTCGACTTCTACTACCACTACGACGACAACGCAGAGCGTGCCGCAGGTTTTATTGAGCCAGCTGAAGAACCTTGGGTCGTCTGACTGGGCGCTCACTTTGCCCGGGGCGACGGCAAACGCCATCTTGACCGACGACCGCACAAAGATCATTCAAGATCCGGAATTGCGCGTGACGGACGGACAGAAGGCCACGCTGAAGATCGGATCGAAGGTGCCGGTGGCGACGGGCAGCTTTCAGGCGGGAGTTGGCGTCGGCGTGACGGGGAGTTCGGGAGTTGTGAACCCGTTGGTGAACACGCAATTCCAATACATTGATGTGGGCGTGAATATTGAAGTGACTCCGCGGGTGCATCCGGATGGCGACATCAGTCTGAAGGGGACCGTAGATGTGTCGCAAATTACGGGGACGAGCAATATTGGCGGAATCAACCAGCCGGTGATCGGGCAGAAGAAAACGGAAATTGACGTGAGACTGAAGGAAGGCGAGCAAAACATTCTGGCGGGCTTGATCGAGCGCACGGACACAAAAAATATTAATGGCATTCCAGGCCTTGGTGAAGTGCCGCTGATGGGGTATTTGTTTTCAGATAATAGCCACGAAATCGAAGAGGATGAAACGCTGATCGTAATGACGCCGCATATTCTGCGCTTGCCCTCGATCACGGCTGCAAATCTGCAATCGATGGCGGCGGGCACCGATTCGAACGTGCGTGTTTATCGAGGGGACGAGGGGTCTGCGACCGCGGCGCCTGCGGCAGCGCCAGAAGCTCCCGCTGTGCGACAGAATTCCGGACCTGCGGCCGTGCCGGCGCCGGGCATGACGCCGGCTGCGATGGCGCAACCGGCTGGGGCGCAGGGAGCGTCCGCGGCGGCGCAGCTGCATTTTGAACCGGCGACGGTAGTGTTGAAGGCGGGCGACACAACGACACTGGGCCTGGCGGTTTCTAACGTGCATGATTTGTATTCGATCCCGCTGATGATTCACTTTGATCCTGCTGTGGTGCGCGTGGAAGAAGTGCGCGACGGCGGATTCCTATCAGGCGGCTCGCAACAAGTGGCCGTGGTGCAGCGGATTGATGCGCAGCAGGGGCAGGTGATCGTTTCCGCTACGCGGCAGCCCAACACGCCGGGAGTGAACGGGACCGGGACTGTGTTCGGGTTCGTGGTGCGCGCCGTGGGTCACGGGACGGCGCGGCTGCAAATTCTTCAGGTGAACGCTCATGATTCGCAGCAACAGACGATTCCGATGGTTTCCGGAGAAGCCACGATCCAGGTGCAGTGAGGCGCGATGAACTGGAATCGTTTCAAATCGAATTCCCTTCTCGCGGGACGGCATTTTTCCGCGGTGACCCATTCTTCGATCGGCCGGCCCCGCGCGTCCTCGTCTCGGTCTGCGTCCGGAATGTCTCTGCTGGAGTTGGTGGTGGCATGCGCGATTTTGTTGATTTTGGCGACGGCATCGATACCGATCGCGCGAAACACGATCAAGTGGAAGAAGGAAGAGCAACTGCGGTGGGATTTGCGGCAGATGCGCGACGCTATTGACCGGTATAAGGATGCGTCGGACAAAGGACAGATTCAGGTGAAGGCCGGGACCGAGGGATATCCGGAGAGCCTGGACGCGCTCGTGAAGCCGACTCCACTGACCGGGACGGCTGCCGACAAACGGATACGGTTCCTGCGCGAGATTCCAGTGGACCCGCTTACGAAGAACAAGGATTGGGGGCTGCGTTCAGTGCAGGATGATACGGATTCGACCTCTTGGGGCGGGCAGGACGTGTTCGACGTGTATTCGAAGAGTTCTGGAACGGCGATGGATGGAACGAAATATTCGGATTGGTAGTTTGCTTGGGTGGGGCGGCTGAGGGGATGATGCGCGACGTGTTTGATACGAAAGCGATTCTTGGGCGACGCCACGCGGCGGGGCGCGGCTGGAACTTGGCGCAGCGTGGATTTACGTTGCTGGAGCTGATGGTGGTGATGGCGATCATTGTGATTCTGATGACGATCGCGACGGCGAAATTCGAGCAGATGGTCGTGAGGGCGAGGGAAGCGACGCTGAAGTCCGATCTGAAGGTGATGAGGCAGGCCATCCAGGATTACACACGTGACAAAGAGTGCGGGCCATCTTCGCTGGACGATCTGGTGAGCAACAATTATCTGCGGTCAGTGCCGAAAGACCCGGTGACCAACCAGACCGACTGGGTTACGAAGTCCGACGACGTCGCGCTGAGCCCTGAACAGAGCTGTTACGGGATTAGTGACGTGAATTCGTCTTCGGATAAGCTGTCACCGTTTGAAAGCACGCCTTATAGTTCGTGGTAAGTTGCGCGCGGTTTGATTTTCTTTGTGTTATTTCTGCTGCGATCCATTCAGGTTTAAATTTTGCTATGGCCGGTAGCGTTTGACGGCGCTGCGTACATCCGCTATCATGTTTACGCGGGGTGGAGCAGCCTGGTAGCTCGTCGGGCTCATAACGCGCCAAACGCCAACCGGCTCTGCCGGATTCAAACGAATTAGTCCTTCTTCTCAGCCGTAAAAACCTCTCAAAACGGGATATTCTGGGCACTTAACGGGCACCTGAAAATTGGAGAAGAGCACCTGCCTTGTGAGCAGGTACTCCTTAGCCAAACTACACATTCACACTCAGAGCTTCTCTTCATTCAAAGACCAACTACACTGCTAGGTGGCTTCTGAGGTGTGTTCCGAGCAGGGTACGAGTTGCCCCAGAATTAGTCATTGGTTTCGAACAACCCCGTTTCGGGCCAACTGTCGCGGTAGGGACGACCATCGCTGATCGCCCCCCGCACAGATCCGTACAAGCGCGTCTACGCATACGGCTCTTATCGTGGATGAGTGGCGGCAAAGCGGGCATCAGGATAAGGATGCAGAATACGGGGTTGCGGAATCCACCGGTTCAAGAGAGGGATGAGACGATCCCAACGCATCTGGGCGCGTTGACTGCGACGGACTAAAACGCTCCGCCACAGTCTGCCAATGCGACGATTGAAGATGCGCAACTGAATCGAGTTACCGGGAACGGCGTGGTATTGGTAGTATCCCAGCACAACTTTCCGAAGCCATGCACCGACCTCGGTCGTGCGATGATGCTTCCGGCGTTGAAGCTCAGCCTTAATGGCTTTAAGCTTCGCGACCATCCGCTTCTTCGCCGTAATCCGCCAAACGATGAAAGCTCGGCGGCTGTTGAGCTGCCCACAGAAGTGGGTGAAACCCAAGAACGTGAAGGTTTCTGGTTTTCCTTCCCCACGATATTTCCGGTCTCGGGCAGCAAACCGCCCGAACTCAATCAGTCGTGTCTTGTCCGCATGTAATTCCAATCCGAACTTTGCCAGCCGTTCCCGAAACTCTTGCAGGAACCGCTCGGCGTCCGTCCGGTATTGAAAGCCCACCACAAGATCATCGGCATAGCGGACGACAACCACTTCGCCGCTTGCGACTTTCTTGCGCCAGACCTCAACCCATTGATCGAATACGTAGTGCAGGTATACGTTGGCGAGCAGCGGTGAAACGACTGCTCCCTGCGGCGTACCTATCTTCGTCTCCGACCACTGACCGTCTTCCGAGACTCCCGCCTTCAGCCATTTCTGGATCAGGCGAAGTATCCGGCGATCGGCCACTCGGTGCTCAACAAACTTCATCGTCCATTCGTGGTTCATGTTGTCAAAGAATCCTCGAATGTCCGCATCGAGCACCCAGTTCACTCGCTTCCATTGGATGCCCGCTGTCAGCGCGTCCCGCGCTTGATGCGGGCCGCGACCGGGCCGGAACCCGTAAGAGAAGCCTTTGAAGTCGACCTCATAGATTTGGTTGAGGGTCGTCACCACTGCCTGTTGAACGATTTTGTCCTCCAGCGCAGCGATGCCCAACGGGCGTTGCCGCCCATCGGCCTTTGGTATATAGACTCGTCGTGAGGGTTTTGCTCGATACGCTCCACGGTGCACCCTTCTGTGCAGATCGACAAGTCGACCCTCCAGTCCGGTTTCATACTCCTGCCACGTCACGCCGTCTATTCCGGGGGAAGCTTTACGCTGAAGCGCGTAGAAGCTATCGCGGAGTAATCCGACGCTTAGGTGGTGGAGCAGGGCGGTGAACCGTTCCTGCTTCCTTTCTGTTGCTGCTTGCCGCACACCGCGCAATCCCTGGGACATGCGTTGCCCGCTCTGTGTCGGACGCATGTGTGATTGAACAGTGTTCTCCTCAATCTGTGCCCTTCCCTCCCCGGCCTCCGCGGAAGGTTGCCCTTCGTTGTTCGGCTGGTTCACTGGTACTACGGCACAGTCCGACTTCTCCCGTACGTTCGTGTCCGCAGTTCGGTTTATGGCCTTCGCGGACCGGCCTTGTTCTGCTGACCAAGGCGTGCGGGAGATATCCCGGTTCTCGTGCATGTTGTTTCTCAGCGTGCGCGGGTTCTAAGACTACGCAGGATCTAACAATCCACTCGCGGTTTACGTGGTTGTCGTGTTGCCTTCCTCCACTCGGAATGGAGTCGGCATCCTGTTCCATCGGCTTTTCGAAGCTCAATAGCCCGGCCCACCAATACCTCTGTCTACGCTTCAAGTGATACCTCGCGGTATCACCTGCAAGACTCGAGGCCAGGATGGATTCGCTGCTTCCTTTCCTGTAGGGCTCTTTCATCCCCTACAACATGCCGGTTTATCCCGGCGCCCTCCGAGTTGCCGACCATCCAGGAGTCGGCCAGACCACTCAATACAAGGGCGTTTGTTCACAGGTGCCGTCGGGCACTATTCATAAGACTGAACGGGTCTTTGCACAAACACCGCTTGGTCTTTGTTTCTTGCCCACCAATCTTTCCACTTCTGGATGTTTTCGGGAGTCGCAGGGGCGCTGGACAGTAATGGAGGATTTTTCACCATGAGCGCGAGCACACCGATGAGACAAGCGTGATAGCGCTCTGTAAGACAATTTTCACGGTCAATTTCGACCGCCATGGGCGTTACTGTCCAGATGGGCTTCCAGGGTATTTCACCGCTGCCGTCGCAATAGATGGACTGTCCGCATGCCTTGGATCGCGCCCTTTCCACGACTTCGTCGGGAACACTTAGGGCGTTGACGAGAGCAGCGACCGCGGGCTTGCCGCCCAGGAATTGGAGCTTGCGGACCGATTCATAAGCGAAGGCGCCACCGAGTTCGGATACGATGCGATCGAACATCTCTTGGTCGCCAAGTTGCGCCAGTGCGACCTGAACATTTCCCTGAATGAGCGACCAATGCCTGAGGTTGCTGAATGGCACAGACCGCACAAATCCCATGAGAGCGTTCTGCGTCGGCGACGGGAATTGGCGAAGGATGGATGCTGCTGAGTTGTCCCCTGACGCAGCGATTGCCAGAATTGCGTCGGGATAGCCCCACTCGACTCTGCGGGCCAAACATCGGAGGTACGGGTCGGAAACATTGGGATAGACAGGAAAGGTGAGTTTTTGTCCTTCGTATTTTGCGAGATAGTCCTTCCACTGCGCGATGCCGGCAGGCGAGTAATCGGCTGTGGGAAGGCCGGGAACACGGCGCCTGCGGCGAATCGAGTCGATGGCTTGAAGAAACCAATCGCGTTCGTCCACTTCGTAATCGCCGAAATCGTGAACCATCGCCAGATCCTGCGCGTGGTCGACGAGATAGTGGATGAGAGCGAGAAGACCGCCATCATCTCCGATGAAACTTAGGGATGCGAATGCGTTTTGAGGTGTTTGCGGGCGGCTCAATTGAGCGTCGAGCAAGCTCCGAGAGTCTTTGTCGCCCAACTTGGCGAGCGCGTCGCGCGACGCGGCCACCCATTGTGGACAGCGACTCCCCGGCAGGCTATCTAGCGGCCAGGCAGCAATCTTGCGGAGCGCTGGAGTAGCGTCGTCACCGGCGACGGACGCGAGGGCGTAAAGGTCAAACGTCCAAGGTACTTCGTTCCTTTCGCAATAGCCCTGAAGCCGGTCGAGCAAAGCGGCGGCATGTGGAGGGTTATCGTCCTCACAAGTCTGCGAAAACGTCGACACCGAAACCATCGGCACAATTGCAATAGCTGCAATAGCGACGCGAATCCAAACACCAATGCCTCTTGAGCCAGAAGGTCGCATCCTGTGCCTCCCGTTGGTCGTCCGAGCTGCCATGACTCAGTGTAGTTGGAACGGAAGCAATTGAGATTTATTGTCACCTTCGTTTGCGCAAAGATTCAAGCATCTCTGGCCTAGATCCCGATTAGGCGGCTTGTAGGACGTGATCGCGATTGCTTCCGGTTGACGTTAGTGCTCTATCGGAGGCGCGTTTTCACAGGAGCGTGAAGTCGGGCGCGGTGCTCTGCGCGCGTTCGATAGAGCCGTTTGAAGGAGGCCGCTGGCGGTTGGCGGTGGAGGCGGGCTAATGGCTTCAGCCGATCTAACGGCTATGGCAATTGAATCTTTTTTCCTCTGCAGTCTATTGATTTTGCATGACTTAGGAAATGCAGAGAAAAGCGAAAATCGCTGTTAAAGGCGCTACGTTGCTGCATGACGTGAGGAGCATAGCACGCGAAGCGTCCGCCGCGCCAGCGGCTTCGTTCAAACGGGCAACCCGGAAGTAATACGTTGGTCGCTCGGAATTTTGGGGCACCAAACGGGCACCTGCAAGCGCAGAAGAGCGCCTAGTCGCGTAATATCAACGCGAGGCGTGGAGGAGCCGAATAGCTCGTCGGGCAAGGATAACGACAGCCCTGCAAACGGGCATCGCTGAAAAATCTAAGTTGTGTGTTATGATGCTTCTGCGGGGTGGAGCAGCCTGGTAGCTCGTCGGGCTCATAACGCGCCAAACGCCAACCGGCTCTGCCGGATTCAAACGACTTAGCCCTTCTTCTCAACCGTAAAAACCACTCAAAACGGGATATTCTGGGCACTTAATGGGCACCTGAAAATCACATATAGCTTCTCGCACTGCACTACAGCAGCACGGTCGACCGGGGCATCGATCTGCAGTCCCATGCCTGCCGATGTTTTGGAGGCCTCGATTCTGCCTAGACCAGGTGTCCAATTTTTGGTAGGGAGCAGTACAGGGCTAAAATAGTCTGGTCTTAGAACTCCGACTATGGCTTACCTAAGGCAGCGTTGATCTTTTGTATGGCTTTCGTGATCATCGTCACGTCCTGTTGACCGGAATAGGCTGCACTTTTCATGATTGTTAGCGCTGAATTAAGTATGGAAGAAGCTTTGTCGAACTGGTGGGCCTCCTGCAGCACCAGACCCTGCATCGCCAGAGCGTCAACCTGGTCGTTTGTCCGACCGATACTGCCAAACACGCTTGCGGACCGCGCATAATCCCTTTCTGCTTCTGAGAGCCGCCCCAGCCTATGAGGAGCAGCCCCACGATTGGATGAATGCAACGCTATTCCGTAGCTGTCAGCGCACGCTTCCAGTAGTTCTAACGCTTGGGCGTACATTGGCAGAGACTCTTGTTCGCGGCCCGAGCGGTTCAGCTCATTGGCCATGTTCGCTAGCTGAACTGCCCGGGTATGATCTGACTGACCGGACGATTGGATTTTATCAAATTCATTCCTAAAGCTGTCTACAGTCTCGGAATCGCCCAGTTCGAGCGCCAGTCTCACAATATTTCCGAGTTGGACCGCTCCCGTGGCACTGTGCCCAATACTCCGCGCCAAGCTGTAAGCGCGTTTGTGTAAATCAAGGGCTGCGCGCCGATCGTTTTGTGATTCCTTGCAGAGCGCCAGGTTTCCCAGGGCAACGGATGCATAGTTAAGTTCTCCCAACTCGAGAAACGCGTTGTAAGCCTTCTCTAAGAAGTCGCTTGCCGTCTGTTGGTTGCCGAGATCGTGGTAGCACAATCCTATAGTTACATTGCACATCGCAGCGTGTGTAGTATCGGCGGCACGCATGGAGCACGCGAGCGCTTCGTTAGCTATCTGCAGAGCGTGCGAAATACGTCCCTGCCCTCTATAAGCCCCCGCCATATTGGAGAGAATTTTGGCCTTGAGAAGATCCGAGGCAATATCACGGGAGATTGATAATGCTTCGTTGAGAACCTGGACAGCTTCGCCGTAATGCCCACTTTGACCTAACGCCGCGCCATTATTAAGTAGGCGAGCGGCAAGCTCGATCGATGGTGAATGTTTGTGCGGAATTGGAGATCGCGTCCGTTTCAAGCCCAGTCTTGGGCAACCTGCCGCGTACATGAAACTCGCAACGACGTCATCCCGTTGTCCCGTGACTAGCACATTTCGCTGTATCCAGGAGCTTATCTTTCCTTTCCACGAATCATCAGAACGGAAGGCAAGACGTTGATACGGTTCGTCGAGGTTAGTCTTCCACAATTCCCGAATTAATGCGTCGGTATTCACGAACAGCCGTCTTCCTCGGTACTCGTGAAACGGATTTTGATCTCTCTTCAACGAGATCGGTTCTTCTCGGGCACCCTTTTCCAGGTGCTCCACAAGGAATACTTGTTTTTCACTCTTCCCGCAGGTTTCAATCTGTGGAGATATGTCGAACAAATCAGAACAGCTGTAGCCTAAGACGAGAACTGCCTCGTGAGAACCTTCGACAAAGATGCGATCGATAACAGCTTTTCGCGCGTCTGCGAGAAATTTTGCTGCAACTTGACGCAATGTAACTGCCATTTCCGACTTGTCCTGGACTGTACCGTGTATCTTGGTTAGCTTCGCGATTCGGTTGGACCATTGAATTTGAGAAAAGCGGTCGTCATTGGCAAAAACTGCGTAATCTATATCGGCTTTCAAGTCCAATTTGCCGAAGGCAGCTTCGAAGAGGAGATCGAAGTTGGTAGTGCACAAATCATGAAGGTGACCAGCTTTCACCTGGGATGCCAAGAACAGGTGATTCGTATTCCGCGAACCGCCTTCGAATATCGCAAGTATGTCAGAAATATCTGCGTGCTCTCTGAGGGTTTGCATGTATAGCTCGAACGGGATTCGTGCCCCAATGAGTGCCTGCCGCTCCTCTTCACTCATATCAAGTTGCACCATCAAGAAGTCGAGAATCTGAGAGACAACCGGCAAGCCTGAAGAAAATGAAACTCCAGCCCCTGTCGTTCGCCAAAACTCTGACCGACTGCAGAATCAATGATTTAGCACAGCCACTGGTGCGTGCTCTTGTTATAACTCCAAACCATGTTCAATCTGCTTTTACTCTGTCTCCGAGCACTCCTCCGAGTCTTTCGTAGTCGGCGGGGTCTTATCCTGGAAAATCTCGCCCTCCGGCAGCAACTCGTTGTACTGAGGCGACGGCACCCGCGCCCCAGATTGGGCCGCATCGACAAACTCTTCTGGGTCGTTGTTCGTTGTTTCTGGTCCTGCTGGAGGGAATCATTGATCTTTGTCACGCCGGAAACTGTGGTCCGTTGGCACAGAGCGGGGTTCAGTTTCTACTGGCGCCTGATCTCCAGAGCGCCAAAGCCAATCGGGAGGAGAAGACTGGCCAAGGAAGTTCGGGATCTGATCTTCCGAATGGTCGCAGAGAATTCGACTTGGGGCGCGCCTCGGATTCATGGCGAACTTCTCATGCTTGGTTTCGATGTCTCTGAAAGGACCATCTCCCGGTGGATGCGCCGCACGCCAAGAGATCCCGAACCCGCCAAGCGATGGCTCGTGTTCTTACGCAACCATCGGGAAGCTATCGCTGCAATGGACTTTTTCACGGTCCCCACTATCTCGTTCGGAGTTCTCTACTGCTTCTTCGTCATTGGCCATGAGCGACGACGAATTCTGCATCTTAATGTCACCAAACATCCCACCAGTATGTGGATTGTTCAACAGCTGCGACAGGCTTTTCCATTCGATAAGGCTCCCGATTTCTCATCTTTGATCGTGATGCCAAGTATGGCTTAGAAGTTCCGATAGCCGTGCGATCCATGAGGATCGCTCCTGTTCAGACGTCGTTCCAGAGCCCTTGGCAGAATGGCGTCGCGGAACGCTGGGTTGAGAGCTGTCGCCGTGAAATGCTCGACCACGTGATCGTTCTCAACGAACGACATCTGAAGCGGCTCCTCGCCGAATATGTGGGCTACTACCATGACGACCGGACTCACCTTGGTTTGGCCAAGCAAACTCCGAGTTGCCGCATGCGCTCGCCTGCTCGTGGACGCGTGATCGGGAAGCCGAGACTCGGGGGCCTGCAGCACCGTTACGACCGGGCAGCATAAACACCCCTAGTGCGAAGATTGCCCCGACCCGTTAGGAGATTTCTGCCCATGTGCTTGTCGCGCCCTTACCCTGGCGCCGCACAGATCGAAGAGACACATTTCAAAAGCCAGGTGAGACTGAATCAAGTGCCTTCACCGCGCTCAAATAGAGAGCTTTCTTCGTTCGTTTTGAATTTTGGCGAACGACAGGGGCGACCAAGCGTTCCGAGAGATGAAACTTTCCACGGTTTTGAATATGCGTGGACATCTCGCGAATCACTTGCTTCCTTTCTTCGGCAATCGGCAAGTTCGGGAAATCACCACACGGGACATTGACACGTTCCTATCGAAGTTGGCTGTCAGTCGTAAGACCAAGAAGAACATCTTCAGCACGCTCAAACTCATCCTGAAGCAAGGCCGGGCATGGGGAAACGTGCGGGAGAACATTGGGAGTCAGCCAAGAAAATTGGAAAGTCGGAAACGGAAGTACGCGCCTATTCGGATGCTGAAGTGGAACACATTCTCAGCAGGTCAACGGGGGCGGTGAGGTTGTTTTACTGGCTGGCCGTTGAAACCGGGATGCGGGCAGGCGAACTGTGTGGGCTTCGCATTTGTGACGTTGACCCAAACAGAAAGCTGCTTCGTGTCCGTCAAGCCGTATGGCGCGGCAAGGTCCAGTCTCCGAAGACGAACAACGCAATTCGGGATATCCCCATCCCATTCCAGATCGTGGATGAACTTAAGAACCCACATTGGAAACCGAATTGAAGGTTTCGTCTTTACCACGAAGAACGGCACGCCGTGGAATGCTGACCTTGTGTTGAAGAGACACCTACGCGGGAAGCTGAAAGTTACGAACGGTCATTTGCATATGTTCCGGCACACGTTCGCAACGCGGCAGCTACAAGCGGGGGTCCCAGTGACTGTGGTGTCCAAGATTCTGGGGCACGGCAGCATTTCAACGACTCTGAACATTTACGCACACGTCTTGGCTGAACACATGGAGCAGTTTGAGCGTCAGCGTGCCCCAATTCTGGGCACTTATCGGGCACCTGAAGTGGGTGCGGTTGCAGAAGAGCGGCAAGTCGCGTAGTATCTATAGCGCGGGGTGGAGCAGCCTGGTAGCTCGTCGGGCTCATAACCCGGAGGTCGTTGGTTCAAATCCAACCCCCGCAACCAGCTATCTTTCTGAAACACGCACGGCTTAGCGATCGCAACATCGCTAGGCCGTTTTTGTTTGGGGGCCGTTAGGGGCCGGAATTCCAGAAAAGCGGTCCCAAACGATGCTCCCTAACTGTCCGGCAGCAGCTCTCGAATCTTCCCCAACAACGTGCGTGTAAATGCCGAGAGTGATCGCCGGATTGCTGTGGCCCAATCGCTCTTGACGCACCTTCATCGGAACGCTGAATCGATCCATGAGGGCTGCGTTGGCGTGACGAAAAGCGTGAAAGCCGTTCCCTTTTGGCACGGGGATGTTCAGCTTCTTCAGAAGAGAACGGAATCTACGTTTTCGTTGCATGTTTGCGTCCCAAGGTGTGCCGTTGCGAGTAGCGAACAGTAAGCGCAGCTCGTTCGGCCGCCACGACTGGAGAAGACGGCGAAGCTGCTCAACGCACTGATCGGAGATGTCGATGACGCGGACGCTGTTTTTTGTTTTCGGACTGCCCAGCTTTCCTCGCCACGCACTCTGCCGCACGACGAGGAACCCACGCTCCAGGTCCACATCATCGACCGACAGGCCACACAACTCACCAACCCGCAATCCCGTTTCGGCCAGAAGCCCGTAAAACGTTCGGTGCGGTTCCTTCGCAGCGGACACGATTCTCCGCACGTCCTCCGCTGAAAAGAAAAACCGCTGTGCACGATTGGGAGTGGGCATCACGACTCCGCTAAAGATGTCGTGTGCCACATATCCCCAGGCGCGCGCCGAACGCCACATACTCTGGAGTGTTACGCAGATGTTCCGCACGGTCTTCGGACTAGCCGTTCGGCTGGCAACATATTGTTGAATCAACTCAGGGTGAATGTCCGCCAGTTGGATAGAACCAAAAAACGGTTTCAAGTGCTTCCTGATATGGATTCGGTAATTTTGTGCCGTCGAAGGTCTCAGTTGCCCCAATACCACCGCTTCCCATCTGGTTGCGAAATCCTCGAAAGTGGATCTCGGTCGGGCGCGATACGCAAGACTGTTCACCGTGGACAGAATCAGTTCGAGCGCCCGCAGAGCAAGTCGTCGAGTTGGATACTCTTTCAGCCCACCCAACGCTACAGCGCGCTTAATGCGTTGCACTCTACCATCCACGACAAAGTCTTCCTTGAAGCGACCGACCCAAAGTGCCCCTCCCTTCCTCTGCTTTAAACTCAAATGACCTCGTTGAAACCGTCTGCGAGCCAAAGGATTCTCCTTTTGCCCGTTGACGGCGCATCGGCCTAGTCTTATACCGCGAGACGATTCGGGCGGCAAAGGGAATAACTCAAGCTGACAGCTGGGTTGCGTTTCGAGAGCGTGAGCGCTACGCGAAACCCATCTTGTAAAGATTCGCGTCGCATTGCAATGTTGCGACATGACCAAGCGCTCCAAGCAGGCCTGGATGAAGTGGCGCAGGCTGGTTTCCGAACAGGCACGTAGCGGACAGAGTGTGAAGGCGTTTTGTGGTGAGCACGGTTTGTGCCGGCCGTACTTTTTCGTGTGGAAGAAGCGGCTGGAGGAAGACACGCCAACACCGTTCCTGGAAGTGCAAGTGGCGGGGCATGGGCCGAGCACGCCCGGCGATTCGAGCGTTGAAATCCGATTGCAGAATGGGCGAAGCCTGCTGGTGCGGCCCGGATTTGATGCCGAACATGTGCGGGCGTTGCTGGCGGTGGTGGAGGCAGCAGGGTGATCGGGCTGCCCAGTTTGCAGGCGATGGATCGCGCGCAAGGAGCACGGATCTGGATGACCAGCGAAGCGACGGATATGCGCTGTGGATTCGATCGGCTGGCGGAACGTGTACGAGCGGTCATTGGAGAGGACCCGCAAAGCGGCCATCTGTTTGTGTTCCGTTCGCGGCGCGGCGATCGGTTGAAGATTCTAGTGTGGGACCGGGACGGCTTCGTACTGTGGTACAAGCGGCTGGAACTTGGGGTTTTCAAACTGCCGCGCGTCGAGCAAGGCA
Source organism: uncultured Acidobacteriota bacterium (assembly GCA_963790855.1). Taxonomy (GTDB): domain Bacteria; phylum Acidobacteriota; class Terriglobia; order Acidiferrales; family UBA7541; genus Palsa-295. The sequence continues at coordinate 737,327 of CAWBPZ010000005.1, read as the reverse complement.
CGCGATCGGTGGAGTTGCGTGCCAGCGAGCTGGCGATGATTCTGGATGGGATCGATGTTTCGAAGCTGAAGCGCGTGCGACGCTATGAACGCGCCGTGTGAAACGGCGAAGAAAAAAGCTAGTGCAAGGAAAAAATAAAAATAACGCATAAAATAATCGCCGTGCGCGCAACAAGGTTTGCTCTGCTACGTCTAAGTAGATGTGCCCGCCAACGAGAACCTCTTGACCAACTTGCCCGACGATAAAGAAACATTGAAGGCCATGCTGCGTTCGTTGTGGCAGGAACGCGAGCGCCAGGAGAAGCGCGCCGAAGAATATCTCAGGAAAGCGGAAGAGCAGCGCAAGCGTGCCGACGATCTGTATTTGGAGAAGCTGCGACTGCAGATGGAGCTGGAACGCTACAAGAAGGCGACCTACGGGCCGCGGGCGGACCGTCTGAGCATGAATCAGCTGGCCCAGATGCTGCTGGAGTTTGCCGAGACCTTGGAACAAAAGCCCAGCAACTTGGAAGATCTTCGGCAAGCAGAACCAGAACCAGAGTTACGGCGGGTGAAGCGCCGCAAGGGGCGGCGCGCTCTAGCGAACTTCGAGAATCTTCCCGTCAACACCTACATATATGAGTTGAGCGCAGAGGAGCGGCCCTGCCCGAGTTGCGGTGTGGAGCGCAAAGAGATCGGCAGCGAGAAGAGCTGGCAGATCGAGTACATTCCGGGACACTTTGAACGCCTCGAGCATGTACGCAAGAAGTATGCGTGCCCCCATTGTGAGCGGAAGGGAGAAAATCCGCAGATCGAAGTAGCCTCCAAAACAGACACGGCGATCGAGAAAGGTTTTGCTGGCCCGGGGCTTCTGGCTTTCATCGTAACCAGCAAGTTCGCCGATTACCTGCCCCTCTATCGGCTGGAAGATATTTTCCAGCGGCAAGGCTTTGAGATTTCCCGGGCCACACAGTCGGTGTGGTGCCGGGATGTCGCAGATGTGGTCGAGCCGTTGTATGAGCGGATGGCCGAGCGGGTCAGGGAATCGCATGTGGTGGCCACCGACGACACCGTCCTGCCGATGTTGAGCCCGGGCCAAACGCAGTCGGCCCGCATGTGGGTGTACGTGGGCGACCAGTCCAATCCCTACAACGTGTTTGACTTTACTCTCAACCGCAGTCGAGAAGGCCCGAAGGAATTTCTGAAGGACTATACGCAAGTTTTGCTGGCCGACGCTTATGGTGGCTACAACGGGGTGGTGGCTGGTAATACCATCACTCGCGCGGGTTGTTGGTCGCACGCCAGACGGAAGTTCGTGGAGGCCGAGAAAGCGGCGCCGGAGATCGCGCGCGAGGCCGTCACTGTGATGGACGCACTGTTTGCGGTGGAACGACAAGCGAAAGACGTTTCCGTTGCCGAGCGAATGGAGTTGCGGCAGAAACAGGCTGTCCCGCTGCTGGCGGAGCTGCGTCGCAAGTTGCTGAGCTGGAAAGAACAGTTGCTACCGAAGCATCCCATGGCCGACGCCGCGAACTACACGCTCAGCCAGTGGGAGGCACTCACGGTGTTCACTAGCGATGGCGCCGTGCCCATCGATAATAATGTTAGCGAACGGGAGATGAAGCGCGTGGTGCTCAATCGCAAAAACTCCCTCTTCGTCGGCAACCCCCGCGGCGGAAGGACCGCCGCGATCCTGGCCAGCTTGACCAGCAGCTGTCGCCGGCACGATATGGATCCACATCTCTATTTCATGCAACTGCTGATCAACCTGCCGACCTGGCCAGCCCGTGACCTCAACGCCTGGCTTCCCGATCGTTGGAAACAAGCTCAGATCGCCCGGTGCGCCGCTCTAGGTATTCCGATTCCTCCCAATCCATAGCACCTGCACTTCACGTATCGCTCACTCGAGAGCTGACTGTTGAACTTTCCTAAGGCCAGTATCCACTTCAGATGTCACCCGAGTTATCGCGTCGCTTCCCATCGTCGTATTTCGGGATCCGGGATACGCCTTAAACGCTAAAAGAACCCCGATCTTCGCGTCCGAAGCGTTTTTTGGGCCTTAAGGCGTTTAGCGCGTAGTCCGCGTCCGAACTGCAAACCACCTTTCAGAGGGTCGCCCAGCCGTCTTTTTACGCTTGCGGCGCGCCAATCCATGCTCCCGAAGCATGCGCAATCCATTTTTGATTTCGAGTTCACTTCGGTTGCGTTGGAATAGTTCGCGTATTGAGGTTCGAGTAAGCCCCTGTGGGCTTTTGCGCAAACTCCGCAGAATCCTGTCGGCAACCGCATCGCCAAGTGAATCGCCGAAAATATATCGGGCCGAGTCTTCGCAGTATCGCCACACCGAGAGGGCTGCTGCGAGGTGGCATCTGTTAATCCACATCGAGCAATCCATCAGCGCATAAATCATGGAGAGGCGAAGAACTTGGGCCTCGGCGCGGGATGTAACGGCGTTCAGCAGCTGGCCCGGGACATCGGCGGTCAGCTTTGGATAAACGTGTTTCCAAAGCTTTTTAGCTTGCTTACTGAACCTGAGCTCTGCGGCCTTTCGACCAAACTGTAGGGCTTTTTGTAATCGAACAGTCAGCGAGGCGCGCGTTTCGTAGGGCAATTGCCCGCCGAAAGGCAAGAGTTTGTTACGACGTACACATACCCACAGGAAACGATTGGCAAAGCCGTTGCTCCCCTCGGAAGCACTAAGCTCACGCAGCAGTTCATCGCGTGTTATGTGCCCAACAATTGAAATGTGCGCACCTGTAGCCCGAGCCGGAGAATTTTTTGTCTGGTTGTTCAAATCACCCCTGTCCCAGGCCCGACGAATGACAGCCGACAGCGTGTTGCCATCACGGCGGATTACGCGCAGTGGCGACGAAAACTCCGTCTCCAATACGAGGCATCTCTTGTCTGTTATCCCCTTATCCACAACTTTGGTGACGTCCTGGTCTTGCTTACTGCCTTTGGGAGGCGCCATGCTTTTTTATTGGATCGCGAACGGCCCAAATTAGCCCTTCGCCGGAAGCGAGCCCACCATACAGGAGGCAACGGCTCGCCCACATCACGTCGGCGTCTCGTAAGAGACGTTCGTTTTCGCTCCAGGACGTGCCTTTACGGGACTTTGCGGTAAGTCCTACTAAGACGACGAACAGGTTTGCGAGGGGCCCGGCAGCACCGATGATGAAATGTGCCGTGCGTCCGACGGCGTTTCCAAAGCTGATAAGAAATTGAACAAGCAGCCCTGCCGGGTCGGCCTCCGTAATTGGCCCGACGCTCTGGACTATGTCACCGGGTAAACCGTGATATGCGGCTTCGGCGAGCGGCTTGGGCCATGTGGCTTCGGTGCTGCGAATGCCTGCCGGGGTAGTTGGCGGCTGGCTGATACCGAGCCACTCACAGAATCGAGCCGCTACATCGGAGCCTAACAGTTCCGCGAATCGGGTTCTCCCCGTGGCTTTTCCGGCTTCGTCCAGTCGCTTGCGGGTGGTGCGAACAACGGCTTCACGGGGGCGCGCCATTCTTCGTCGTGAGCTGCCTGGGCGACTACAGAAACAAAGTCGCCAGCTTCATTATCGTCCCACCCTTCCCGCAATAAGATTCCAGCAAGGGCCAGCGATAGCTCGTGGCGACTCCCAGGCTTGGGCCAGTGACGAGCAATCAGGGTTGCAGCTGCTGTTCGTTTTACTTGAACAGACAAGTCGTGAGGCGGAATTCGCTTAGCCTTTCCTGTCTCAGCCCATTCGACGCGTTCTCCGCTCGGATGAATCGAAGGCGGAATAATGGTCTGTTGTCCGGTGGAGCGAATTTCGACCATGCACGTTCCATCGATGTCGCAGAATCTTTCAGGCTTCGGTGCCGGCTTGACGTGGTACCAATAATGGGACTTTGGCTTCGACGCTCGACCATGGATACGGCCAGTTGCGGGCAAAAAGTGCGGCGCGAGAAAGATCGATTCATCACAATCCAAATCAACATCGATGAGACTTCTGCTCGGCTCACCAAGCAAGACGCCAATGTTTGCGTCCTCCGTGAAATGCTCCGGTATGTCGGCTTTATCAAGTCGGAGCTTCTGCCAACCGTTCAGGAGTGGAGCTTTTTGTTTGCGCGGGACGGGCACGAGCCGCCAACGCCATTTTGCGTATTTTCTCGCGTGTTTTATAACGTGCCTTTTCTTGCTCACGATCGCCTCCTCGTCCCTTCACGACCAATTATTCAGCGGGAATCAGAGAAGATTTGGCTGCTTGAGATAGGGGCATGGTTAAAGAATGCGGGCTGAAGGACTTAGCGCAAATCGATAAACCTCAACCTTTAGATTTTTTCCTTGAGATTCATCCGCACGTGGAATCGCTCTTGCGATATTTTTTCTTGATTGCAGATTTCATAGAATAAAAATTTTGCGGACTTGTTCGCAGCATGTGGGTGTAGGACTTATATTCGCGATCGCGCGGCACAAGGGCTTGTTTATCCAATTCGATGGCTATCCTCGGGTTTTTAAATCCGTCATCTATGCCTTGAAGGATAATCTTCTCCCTCCGACTGAAAGGTTTTCGCACCGCCAATGCTTCGCGAAGCGTGAACGCATTGAGCGGGATTTGTACAAATGTCGCACAGGCGTTTCCGACGGTCAGCTAGATCGATCAACAGATCCTTGAGTGCGGGTAGAAATGGCTCGATGCCGGTACACAACTGCTGTTCGCCAGAAGTGCTATCAACGGCCACGGAACGCGCGGAACCGCGAAAATATCGTTGCAGTGCTGCGACGAGAACGGTCTCGCTCATGTTTACCTGCGCGCGAATTTCCAGAACTATCGCCATGAGCTCCGCCGTTAACCAGGCCTCCGGCGGAGTTGTTTCAACTAGTGGATTGCTCCGCCTGTCTTCTTGGAACTTTTGCGCATGTGGGTTCCGGGAATTCTGAGCCACCAATTCCGGAAATTCTGAGCCGTTTTGTATTTTCTGGCAAGGTCTCTTCCGGGTTGAGATGACGGGTTCTCCCGGAGGGGCCATCGAGGTGGATAAAGCGTCCGCGCTCGAGAACCCGATCGAGGATGGCTGCCGCCATATCTTCGTCGTGTAGGACCTTTCCCCAGTCATTCATTGGCTTGTTGGTTGTGAAGATCATCGGCCGCTTCCTCAGGTGCCGATCGTTCACGACATGGAAGAGCACGTTGGCAGCGTCCGGCCCATAGGTCAGATATCCGACCTCATCGATGACGAGGACGTGAGGGTGCGTGTAGGTGGTCAGCGATTCCTGGAGATTTCCACGCTTGCTGGCGTTCGAGAGGTCCTCGATGAGTTCCGCCGCGGTGGTGAAGAGAGTCTCGAAACCGTTCTGGATGGCGCGGTACCCGATGGCCACCGCCAGATGAGTCTTTCCTCTACCGGTCTTACCGTGCAGAATCAACGACCGCCCTTCGGTGACGAAGTCCAGCCCGAGGCAGGAGCCGATCACGGACTCCCGGAGCGTTGACAGCAACGCGAAGTCGAACTCGTCGATGGTCTTGAAGAACGGGAAGTGTGCGCTCCGCGTACAACGTTGCAGTCGCGTCTGTTTCCTTCGCGCCACTTCTTCGGCCAGCAGCAGAGCCAGGAAGTCCCGATAGGACCAACCTTCCTTCTCGGCCCGATCAGCGACGTCTTTGTAAATCCGGCGCGTGTGCGCCAAGTTGAGGCGTCGGAAGTGAGCCTCGAGCTGGCCTTCGGAGAGTTCCAGACTCTTCGACGTGTTGTCGTCCTGCTGGGGCGTCCGCGATGTCTCTCGCGGATTTTTCCTAACTTGTTCTTTCCTCATGGGATCTCCTCCTGAAAAACTAAGGAATGCTGAAGAAAATGCTCAATGTAGGTGGCACCAAAAACTTGCTCTTCGAGTCCCCGTTCCATGGCGCGGCGAAGAACCTCTGCTCCGTGGCTCTGCAAGATGTTGTGCAGCCGATCGATGTCGTGGAACCACTGCCCGGGTCGGCGGTGAACGATCTCGGTGAGGTAGAGAAAAGCAGACTCTCCGAGTTCCAGCAACTGCTGACGCTTCAGATAACGCTTGCCGCGCTTGCCCGATACCGCCGCCACCATGGCCGCGCGATGCGCGGCGAGCGTGGAACCCTGGTGCGCAACGAATTTCCGTGGATGGTTGACTTCATATCTGCCCGCCACGATGCGTAGGCGATCGGCGTACAAGTACAGCGTCGCCGGCATGCTAATGGCCTCGGGAGGCATCGAGTAAGGATGGCCCTCATGCAGAACCGTACCCGTCGGTCCTACATAGACAGGAATGCGAAGCGCTAGATCTTTCGGGTGCACCTTCAGGGAACGAAGTCTGGAGGCCTCTTGGGCAAGACGCACGGCGGGGATTATGCCCGTCGCGCGGCAGGCACGCTCCTGATTCACTTCACGATGCCATTCGATGAGTTGCTGTGCGAGATCTTCTGGATCGTGGAAGCGGCGCACTTTGAAGAAAGAGGACTTTACGAAACCCACCAGGTTTTCAACGGCACCCTTTTGCTGCGGACTATGAGGCCAACACAACTCCACCCCGACGCCCAGCTCGAGCATGACGTAAGCGAAGACCGGATTCCATTCCGTGACCTCGCCGTTTCTTTGCCACTTTAAGGCCACGGTCTTCGGTCGATCGAACACGCACATCAGCGGAGCTCCACCCCAACGGTCCAGATGTGCGGCCAGGTTGCGCACCAAGCTCTCCACGGCCTGGTCCTTCACCACACTGACGCAGACAAATCGGGAGTACTTCAGGCGAGAAGCGAAGAAGTGGATACGATGAATCGACCCATCAAGAAAGGTAACGTCGACTTCGCCGAAGTCATGTTGGCTAAATTCTCCGGGCAGACCTTCGAAACGAATCAGCGGCTTGATCTGTTTCGGACGAACAGAGGCCACCAGAGCGTACAAGGCGGTCTTGCCGCCCTGGTAGCCGGCCTCCCGAACCCGGCGAAGGATCTCCAGAGAAGGTAGGTCGGGTTTTTCTTCCAGAATGTTTACGACCGGTTTCCGAAAATCCTCAACGAGGCTAGGTCTGCCGATCCGCCGCTTCTCTCGCTCGGCGGCATCATCCACATGAACCACCGGAACTTCTTCTGCAATGCGCTTAACCGAGCACAGAGACACTCCCGCCAGTCGGGCTACTTCGGCCTTGGAGTGACCGGCCTTCAGTAGAATTTCGACTTCGTGACGCTTTAACATTCCTAACATCCTCCTCCCTCGGCCCTACCGGTTCACCGACCGGGGGCACAGAGAGAGTCTTAGCCCTTCCGGCTACTGCCGGATGGCTCAGAATTTCCGGAATGAAAAGGGTCAGAATTTTCGGAACCGACAGCGATCAAATCGAATAATCCGACGTGATCCGCTGCTGAAGTGATTCGTCGCCTCGGCGCGATCAGTATGTAATCAAGAGGTCACCTTAATCAGGTTTGACGGCGGCTGTGTCGATCCCCAGTAGATGCGCGATATTTAGGGCATTGGATCGGCTCAACACGCCCTGGCGAAGCTTGTAATCAAAGGCCAGGTTTCCGGACTCACCCGAATCTTCAAAGTAGACGTTGCGGCCGGGCAAGCCAGTCGTGGCAATTTCAGTCAACGCCAGATCATGCGTCGTAATCGCTCCGATCGCGCCTCGGAGCATCAACGCGCGGACCACCCATTCGGTCGCAATCCTCCGGTCATGCGAGTTCGTGCCGCTCATAATCTCATCAGCCAAAAACAACAGAGGGCGTTCATTCGCAATTTCGATCATCCGCCGCAATCGCTGCATCTCAGCCAAGAAATGAGACCGGCCATCGACCACCGAATCCTGGATTCGGATTGCGGCACCGATTGTCAGACGCGACAAGCGAAGTTTTGCGCATCGAACGGGCGCTCCCATATTGGCCAAAACCACATTCAGTCCGATGGCGCGTAGAAAGGTGCTCTTGCCAGACATATTCGATCCGCTGACGATAAGAAAGCGCACAGCGTCTCCCAACTGGACGTCGTTACGTACGCAGGTAACTTCATCAAGGAGCGGATGACCCAGCGCTTCGGCCTCCAATTCACGGCTGTTTTCCAGAACTAGGGGAACCGTGTCTCCGGGATGCTCATACGAATACGTAGAAAGCGAAATCAGTGCCTCGAATTCTCCGAGGGCGGCGACCCAGGCTTGCAGTTCGGCCCCGTGACGAAGCCGCCAGTGCTCGATGCCTGTCGCGAACTGTGTACCCCACAACAGGCAAAAGGAAACATACGTGAAAACTTCGTTGTCCCGCTCCTTCAGCAGACGCATCAATCTTTGCAAACGACGAATCTTGCTGGACGCCGACGCCCCGTCATGGGCTAGAGCTGCGGCCAGCGCACGAAGTTTCGCCGATGAGAACCGTTCCCGCTCCACAATTTCGAGAAGTTCACGCACAATCGGCAACTCTACAGAAAGCGGCCCCATCGATTCGAGTACTCGTTTCACTTCAGGCCGAAACGCTAAGGCGAAGATGCTCTGAATCGCGAGCACCGAAACAGCGCAAAGCCACAAGTTATGAATATCCAAGAGACGGAACCAAAATAAAACCGGCAGCGCGAGCGCTGCGAGCGCCAAGACTAACGCCAGTGGCCGAACCAACGACGGAAACGCAGGACGAGATTCCGCAGCCCACGTCTTTAAGAATTCGGGCCGGCAATCAAATGCTTGCATGGGGCCGGCAGTCGCGAGGGACTCCGGTAACTCTCGATGCTCACGAAGTTCTAAGATTGCCGCCTGTCGGTCTCGGATTTCGTCGATGCTCGCCGGAGCCCGCATCCAGTTAGCAAGGGTCTCCCGGCCCATTTGCGTGCGAGCCGAGCAAAGTAATTGAAAAAGAGATCCCTGACCAAACAGATCTAAGTCCTTCGAGTAGAAGTGATCCTGATCGGCGAAAACTTCACCCGTGTCCAGAGATTCCCACTTCCGGTTTAGGCGGGCCGTTCCCTTTTCGTAATACTCAGCAAGGTTCCAGAGCTGCATCAATCTGCGCTGACAGGAGTGGCGCTGGCGCAGAACGAACACAGCAATGACCGCGATCGGTATGAGCGCGAAGAGCGGCAGTACTTTTGAAGCGAGGGAGTAATACAAAACCACGATCGCGATAAATCCGAGAGCGGCGAGGCCGACGTTGTAGAACGATAGGCTGCCCACCTTATCGTCAATGTCACCGATCAATTGGTTCGTCCGTCGGGCGTAGTAGGCAGACGGACGAACCCTTTCATCATCCGTAAGGCTGGTCACGGGTCAAGACTACCATTGACTCAACCTTGATCGCGTCCGAGTCGTCTTGGTAGAGCCGTCTTAAGCACTGGCTTGGCTGATCGCGAAAACCTACGGATTTATTGCCTAGCTCCTGGTAAATCGCTTCCTCAGAAAGTTGAGATCCGCGTTTCTAGTCACGGCGTTAACCAGGCGCTTGCCGTGCCACGGTGCATACCAATCGAAACCGATTGGCGGTGCCCGCGAGCTTCGGATTTCAGGGCTCCGCTCGAAGTTTCAACACTCAACCTCTATGAAACAGTCGCCGAACGAATTACGACTGTTCGGGCATCGGCAGGGACTGAAGATCATCCGCAAACCGGCGCATCAGCCGCGCCAGGTCTTGAAGATCGCGTTTGCTCCACTTCGCAAACAGTACGGCCGCCATTCGTTCGCGGGCTGCATCGATGGCGCTGGTCATTTCTTTGCCTTTGGCAGTGATTACGGCTTCGCGTACCCGGTTATCGGTTTTCGAGGGGCGCCGGTTGATCAGGCCGAGGCCATCGAGTTTGGTGATTTGCCGGCTTACGGTCGTGTAATCCCTGCCAACTAACTCGGCCAATTCAACTACACCAATGGGGCCTTTGCGCTCAATTGCGATCAGCAACGGAAACAGGGCCCGGTCGAGTGAAACCCCCGCTTCCTGAAGCAGCGCGCTGTCACGCTGCGGCCTGTTCATCAGGCCCACCAGATCAACCAGCGTGTGGTGAAGCTGGCGAATTTCTTTATTCATGACGCATCTTCCATTGACAGCATAGCATCTTATATGTGTATAATACACTATGTGTAGAATACACAGATACACGAGGGAGCAAAATATGAAAGCCGCAATCGTAGTGGAAGCGGGCAAAGCGCCCATCTATGGGGATTTCAAAGAGCCGGTCCCGGCAAATGGAGAAGTTCAGGTCACAGTCAGCGCCGCCGCGCTCAGTAACGTGGTCAAAAGCAGGGCATCCGGCACGCACTATAGCTCGTCCGGTCAGCTGCCTTTCGTTGTGGGGATTGACGGGGTGGGCCGCCTCGATGATGGCCGCCGCGTGTATTTTGCGCTTCCGAAAGCGCCGTTCGGAAGCATGTCGGAGAAGACGGTAATTCGGCCTTCTCAATGTGTTTCGCTGCCGGACGATCTGGATGATGTGACCGCCGCCGCCATCGCAAATCCCGGCATGTCGGCATGGGCTGCGTTCAAAGAACGCGCCAAGCTCACGGCAGGGGAAACCGTCCTGGTAAATGGAGCAACCGGCACGGCGGGCCGTCTGGCCGTTCAGATCGCCAAATATATGGGCGCGAGAAAGGTTGTGGCGACAGGCAGAAATGCGGAAGCCCTGAAAGCAGCTGTCTGCCTTGGGGGCCGATGTGACCATCCCGCTCGGTGACGGCGGCGATGCGTTTGAGGACGCCTTAAAGGAGCAATTCGGCGGCGATGGAATCGATGTCGTTTTGGATTACCTCTGGGGGCAAAGCGCCGAACGGATTATTATTGCCGGGGCAAAGGCGGGAAAAGACGCGGTGCCGATCCGGTTCGTGCATATCGGCTCGGTGAGCGCACCGAATATTACGCTTCCTAGCGCGGCCCTTCGTTCTTCGGCGATCACGCTCATGGGAAGCGGCATCGGCAGCATTCCGGTGGACCGCCTTGTGAAATCCATCGGCGAATTGATGCAGGCAACTGTACCCGGCGGCTTCGAAATCGCGACCAAGACCTTTCCGCTCTCCGAAGTTGAACACGTTTGGGCTGCGGCTAACAGCATGCCGCGCACCGTGTTTCAGATGCCGTAAACCCGCTCGCTGCCGACTAGTCGTAATCGGAGAAGTGCCTTCCTAGAACTTCAAATGCCGTGCAAGAGCATAAATCAAGACTTGACGGCATCACCTGGTAATCCATTCCCGAAAGCCCCCTGGAAAGGTTACGTACGGTTGGCGGAAACGTTTGTAAGCGACTACTCGTACCTCAGTGCGACGATGGGATCGATGCGCGTAGCTCGCAGCGCGGGGATGTAGCACGCTAGAATCGCCACCGTGGTCAGAGTGAGAGATACGGCGATGAAAGTTACTGGATCGCTCGTCGCAACTCCATAAAGCAGGTTCGAGAAACTCGACAGCAAATGCGTGAGAATTAGCGCGGCCACTGCGCCAATTGCAAGGCCAGCAATAACCAGCCGAAGACCCTGTCCAATTACCAGCCGAAGAATATTTCGCTTCTCTGCACCGAGTGCCATACGGATCCCAATCTCGCGCACACGTTGAGCGACTGAATAGGAAACCACGCCGTAAACACCGACGGACGCCAACAGCAGCGCCAGGAAGGCAAACACCCCAAGCAGGGTCATGGGAAAGCGTTGCATCGAGAGCGACTCCGAGACAATCTGCTGCATCGTTCGGACGTCGTACACTGGCTGGTCGCTGCCCGCCTCGTAAACTGTCTTCTTGATTTCAGGAATCACGGTCGCCCCATCAAGTCGGGTGCGAACCATCACCGTCAAGTATGGATAGCCTACCGCCACCCACTCATCCGGGTCTTGATGGAGCGGGAAATACATTTGGTCCCGAATGTTCGTGATCGAATCGTCTAATTCCCGGTGCCTCACATGGCCGACCACACCGATAATCCGGCACGGACCGGTCGGCTTAAAAAAGCCGAACGTGATTGTCTGACTGAGGGGCTCGCTCTCGGAGAAATATGTGCGAGCGAACACGCTGTCGATAACAACTACACAGGGGGATTTGATGGTGTCGTCCTCGGTAAACAAGCGCCCTCGAAGTAACGGAATTCCCATGGTTCGGAAGTAATCCGGCCCCGTGAGAAATCCCACCACCCGAGGCGCGGCCTGCAACGAAGCGGGTTTCTGAGCGCCAATCCAAAAGGGAATGGTTCCACCTTGACCACTCAGCGGAACGGTGTCGGTAAAGTCTGCGGCCTGTACTTCGGGAATTTCCCGAATGCGCTCAATCAACTGCTGATATGCGATTCTAGTGCTCGATGCCGTCGTCGTCAGTGATCGCGAAACTCCGACCTTGAACGCGATGACGTGCTCCGTGTCGAAGCCGGGATTCACTTTCCATAACTGACGAATCGTACGGAACAACAGGCCCGCGCTCACGAGCAGCACGACCGTTAGAGCCACTTGGACGATTACGAGACTGCTTTGAGCGCGATTGTGTGGACTCGTGAAACCACGTCCCCCGTCCTTCAGGGCAGTCTGCAGATCAGCTTTTGAACTCGTCAGCGCGGGCGCGAGGCCGAAAAAAATCCCAACAGCAATCGAAACGACAAATGTAAAAAGCATGACAGGAGTATTCACGCCGATGTTTTCACTGCGCGGGAGGCTTCCCGGCATTGCTGCCAGCAGTATTCTGACTCCCAAAATAGCGAGAAGCACGCCGAGCGTGCCGCCGGTGAGCGAGAGAAGCACGCTTTCTGTAATCAATTGTCGAATTAGGCGTGCGCGAGTCGCCCCAAGCGCGGAGCGAACAGCAAACTCTCGGCTACGCGCGGCTGAACGGGCCAGCAAAAGATTGCCGACGTTTGCACAGGCGATCAACAAGACCAGACCCACGGCGCCCAAAAGCATCAGAAGCGTTCCCCTGAGGTCTCCAACCATTTCCTGCTTGAGTGGCATTACATCCGTTCCTAGATCTCGATTGGCATCGGGATAGAGCTGATCTAGACGATTCTGGATCGTGCTCATTTCCGCTCGCGCCTGAGATATTGTCGCATTCGGTTCTAAGCGCGCGATGGCACCAATACCGTCATGGCTTCCCCGAGCGTCCAGGATTATGGGATCACCCTGTCCAAGAGGCGTGTAAACATCCGCAGTGGCCCAGAAGCGAAATTCTGCCGGCAGAACTCCAACAATCGCGTAGTCCATTCCGTCCAGCGTCACGGAGTCCCCGAGGACTTGGGAACTTCCGGAGAATCGAGTTCTCCAGAGACGATCACTGATGATCACCGCGTGCGCTCCGCCGCGCTCGTCTTCCTGCGGTGAGAAATCACGTCCGAGCGTTAGTTTTATGCCTAGAGTGCTGAAAAAACCAGCCGAGACCTCATTGCCGTCAAGATGCTCAGGCGCGCCGGGGCTGGACAGATCATATCCCTCCGACCTGAAGGCAGACATTTGCTGGAACGAGCGAGCAGCCCTCTGCCAATCTATGAAATTGAGATATGAGGTCCAGACGTGTGGGAAGCGCGGATTGCTTTCCATCACCAGAACTAGACGATCTGGCTGGCCATAAGGCAGCGGCGCCAATACAATGCCTTCCATAACGCTGAAAACGGCAGTGTTCGCTCCAATCCCGAGAGCGAGAGTGAGCACCGCGATGGCCGTGAACCCGGGAGCCTTCGCCAACGATCGCACGCTATACCGCAAATCTCGAATCATCGTCTCCATGCGCCTTCCGCCTGCCAGCCAGGGTGCAAAGTGGACCTATCTTATATCCAAAGTGCTTCGTTATTCGCGTTCGCGGAGAAATGAAGAAGCACTTCACTTGTCCGGTTTCGGCATTGATCAGCCTATGACTCGAATCGCCAAGATTTTATTTCCGGTATTCAATTCTGTTGTAAATAACGTGGTTGAGGTCTAGCACTGTTTTAGACTCCGCGTGATTTCGGACCGATTGCACTACCTGACGGATCGCATCGACGACGACGTCAGGCCTATCTAGATGATGACGAAATGGCCACTCTCTTCCGCAATGATCTCTTTGCTGTCTTGAGAAAGGGAAAGCAGTTCTGCCTGAAGTTTGACGTGATCGAGCACTGCGGAACTGGTCTGTGCTTACTTCCGCTCCTCGACGAGCGGCTTGTCACCCAGCGGGTGTACTTTGGCGAGCGCGTCGGCCGCTGCAATACAGTCCGGTACTAACCGTATGTTTGACCGCAGTACGGTTTGATTTCGGGTCTGTGCCATAGCCCAGAGGTGAAGCTCGCGATCGCGCGCAGATAACTTACTGAAGTTCGGATCACTCTCAATTCCCATTCCGCTCGCGGGGGTCGAAGACGTCGTCGGTGGTGCCGGAGGCGGCGACACTTTCGCATCGCCAGGAGGAGGCGCTAGGGGGAACCCGAAGGCGTGGTCCACAAAAACCATGCCCGCTACTTCGTCCGGATACTGTCCTGCATAGACGCGCGCAACCAATCCACCAAGTGAGTGCCCGGGCCGGAGCATTTGCCGGCCATTTGATCCCGGCGTTTTTCAGCGCGGTGTGTACCTCGCTAACTCTCAGCGAGCAGGAATCTTTCGGACCGTCGTCGCTCCAACCAATTCCTGAATGATCATACGAACACACCTGAGCGAATCCTGCGACTTCGGGTTGAACAAGTCCCCAATTGAAAGAAAACCCTGCGCCGACGATGACAACCGTCGGGCTTCCGGTTCCGATGCAATACAAATGAACTCGATAGCCACCCACATCGACCAGCTTGCCTAGCGGCGGGGGCGCTTTCTGATCTGTACCACCTTTTTGCGATGGGGTTGCGATTGGAAGTACACAAACCAGGGCGAGGACAATAGCAAAGCACCTGGAGCAAGTCATGTTTGACGCTTCGCTCAACGGTCGCTTCTCGCGGGTAGTAGGCATGCATCCCCCCATAATTCCATCGGTAGGATTGTCTCCCGATTGGTTCCATTGCCCTTAACGCAGGTGTTCGCCGCGGTCTGATGACTCGCGATAAGGCGAGTTTTCACCTCTCCTGTAAACGCGTTAATCAGGAGTTGCGTTTACTTCGCTCTAATACGTTCACTTGCTGTCGAACTGAGCATCCGGCAACGGACATGTACGCGTTGAACGAAATCCTTTTCCTGCGATTGTGTCGCTGAGGATTCTTGGGCTTGAGTGGATTCCGACGCTACGCACCACTGCGCCCGAAGTGCATCGGAAAGTAGTTCTCTGTCATAGGGTTCTTGGTCGTCTTGGTTTCCGTGCGAATTTCCAAACTTCTCGATCCCCAAAGACCTGAGACTGTTGAATGGAGTGCAAATAGCGGTCGAGCGTCGCAGCACTCAGCCATCTGGCGTTATGTAAGCCCTTGTCTACCGCCGTGACCGCGAGTATATGGGCGTACAGGTAATCGGAAGGTTTCTGTCCATGCTGAAAGATGAAGGCCGCGTAGTAGTAGTCTTCTGCAGATTGAACTGCCCCTTTGGAGATTAATTGCTTCGCTTCGGCCCTGCGTTTCGCATCACCCGCCGCATCGCTTCGGTTCTCTTGGTCCTCTTCATATACCTTGCGCATCGTACTCTTAACGCTTTGAAGCGTTTTCGGTGCTGCTTCGTTCTGTTGACCGCACATTGGTGCGTCCATTGAGGCAAGCGCGATAAGAGTTATGCCCACGAACAAGCTAGTGCGAGCCATGCAAGATTTCCTACGGCTAGACTCTCTTCAAATAGTCCAAATCTGAAAAGTGTTATCACTCAAGCGGAATAGCTATGTCAACTCCCGATAAGTCGTGCCGGCTCATCCGGTCGATGCAACACTTTCCAGTGTATTGATTCGGCGATGCTCCCGAAGAACGTCCATTTGGCTGCACCTGGCCAATAACTAGCCAGGGCAGTGTTCCTGCCGGTCTAACCCAAACGAGCGATTTTGGCTTTTCGTTTTCAATGCTAGGTGGGTTCAAGCTTAGTGTTGCGCCGACCCATTGAGACCACCCGCGTAATCGGAAACTTGAAATCCATATGAGCGGTTACGGTGTTAATCGGGACTTAGGGATACATGAGCGGATTGCTCGCAAGCCCTGATCGCTTTTTCCAGCCAACCTTCGAGCGCGCTATCCGTCTCGAACTTTTCCGTTTTCGTTCGACTGATGATCCAGTTCGCCGGTAGTGCCATTGCGGGGACAAGTTGGTATGCGAAGTCTTGCGCCGACACGGAAGGCACAGCCAGCTTGAGTTCTTTTAACGCCGTATCCATCGCCTTGGGATCGTCATCGATGTTTAGAGCCAGGACTACGACATCATCCCGCCCCTTAAAATGCTGGTACAGCTTTTCAACGTAGGGTAGCTCCGCTCTGCACGGTTCACACCAACTGGCCCAGAGGCTCACAAACGTCACTTTCTTTGAAAGTTCTTCGGGCTTCCACTTATCGCCCAATGAGTCCGTAAAAACGAAACCAGGCCTCACACGTGCGAGTTGTATCCAAGCATCACCCTCTCCACTGCCCGCGTAGAAATTGCGAAGTGAGCTCTGTGTTGCCCAATCGTTCCAACCATCTGCGGTTCCTCCCAATTGCTTCCAAACGCGCTGGGCGTCCTCCATCACCTCGTCGCGACGATCCGGTCTTGGCCTCCGGACGGGAAATGTCGCAATCGAGTTCCTATAGTTGATTAAGGCATCCAATTTCCGACCTTCAGCCTCGTCATACAATCCCTTCACATATGCGAACCTCGCCTCAAATTCGGCATATTGAAATCTCTCTCCGGAACTCGTACCTGCGCCTGGACGCGTGTCGTCAAGCTTGTCCTCGATTTGCAGAATAGTGTCCGCTGCATTCGTGAGCTGACCGAGTCGAATAAAGGATTCTGCCAATGGAAGGTAGCCGTCCAAATACCAACTGTCGCGACGCTCTGCCGCTAATTCGGCCTGACCGGCATACAAATCCGATTTTGCAGCATTTGCGAAAACCCGATCCGACAGGATCAAACCCGCCTGAACCAGAGCTGGCACGTCTTCCAAGCGCACTCGCCGTTCGGTGAGTTCGTCCGCTGCGTCGATAGCTGCAGGCGGAAATGTCAAACTGCCTTCGGGATCCTGATTCAGAGCGTGCTCGAAGAGATCAACAACCTCACTCATCATTTGGGGTGTCGCTGACTTGTCGTTGGCAGTTGCCCTGAGTGCGCTGCTAGCGACACTGAGCACACCGGGCCACTTTCGAGCCAGAGGGAGTTCCATTTCCCGCTGGCGAGCCCAGTAGACCTGAATTTGTTCGGCTGTCGGATCATCAGTGGGGTATGGATTTTCATCGTTCTCCGCTGCCAACGCTACCCATAGGCTGGCGGCTGAATTCGGAAAAAGAACTGCCACTTCGCTCCGCGCTTCGCGTGCTAGCATCGGCCGGTCCAACCGATCAGCTGCCGTCTCAAGTGCTGATAGCCACGCTGTGTTGCGTGCGAAAGAATTGCCTTGAAGCAATGCCGCATCGTCCGAAATCCGAATTAAATTCCCAACTTGGTTGTCGGATCGCTCCAGAGATGCCTCCAAAGACCACAGAATCGGGTATGCCGCTACCGCCTCTGCATCGGTTCGGCCGTTGAGTCCTTTGCGGACTCGGGCAGCACTCCGACTGACAAGTTCTCGATCCTTGCTCCAGTGGAGCTCTGGGAAAACGCGCACACTCGAAGGACACAATTCGGAGAATCGATCTAGATGGCGGGCGACCTTCACCGGGTCAGAAAACGCTGGCGCGAAATATATCTGAGCGAGTAGCACGTGAGGCAGACCGAATGTGGGCGCAACCTTTAAGGCTTGTTCCAGATCCTGGATGGCCCGCTCCGTTTTCAAACCATATTCGGCGCGCGCTGCAAGGTAGAGATAGGCGGGACTGTTCGGATGCTTGGCTAGGAGTTTTTCGTACTCCTCGGCCACCGCGTCACGTTGGTCGCCGATCCGTCCGATTTGCAAGTCCTGGTAGGCTTCATGGAGAAAAATGTCATCGGGGGCGGACTCTAAACCTTTTCGCACCTCTGCGAGTTCATGCGCCTTACGATCGGCCGCCGGTTTGCGAAGATCCTGGGGTACATTCAATTTCCCTAGGGACTCCCTAGTCGATTGAGTCGCCTCGCAAGATTGAGCGGAGGATTGCGCTGCAGAGCCAATAGATGTCACCAGAAGCATGATGCAACTTACCGAAATTCGACTCATCATTCGATCTCCGGTCGCTCCAACGGTCGTATTCTCTCCCTTTCAATTTGGACCCACAATCGTTTCCTTTGCCAAACGGGTCGATGACACTTGGGTGCTAACTCCCCGATAAGTTCTATAAAAACAAGTCAAGAAAAAAACACTTCTCCCGCGGCCGGATTTTTTCTTGCCGTCCAGTCCACCCCATTGAGCAGGATTGTCGTTGCCTTCCTCTCCGCGATCTCGGGACGCTGCTTCATGCAGGCAGCGCTTTGGGTTTTCCTTGCCAGCGGTTTTCATCGTTTCTGCGCGACGAAGCCAGTCGGTTCGGAGACCACAAGCAGCACGGTTGTCAGGTGCCAACCATGGTTCTATTGGGGACTCATGGCCCATAGCTTTTTCGGGTTGTCCGAGGGGGACTAGCCTGGTTAATTCATCAGAAGCTGAAATCGTAGCGCAGAGAGCCCATTGCTGACGTAGGACAGGTTTGGGTCCTGGTTGGCGCCCCTCCTACGGTTTGCAAGTCGTCTTTTCTGACTTCTAGAATTGTTTTTAGAGACAGCTCCGCCTGGACTTTCCGCGAATATGTTGTCAAGCAATCCAGGCGAAACTACGAGGAGTCGCAAAGCGAGGCGGCTTGGAAGAGATCTTGAAAAGGCCAGCCGCTGGCTAGGTGAATGCGGATACAACGTGCTGTTTGGCGAATGCGTGCACCGACTTGAACAACCGAGTGCGCAGAGTTTCGATTTGCGCGGAGCGCAGCGCCGGTGGCAATTGCAGGCGAAATAGGTTGACCAGGTTATAGGCGAAACTGTGCAGCAACAAGCGGAAGGCATTGGCTCGAAAGCGGTGACAGCTCAAGCGGTCCGCAGCAAAGCCGTTCTTGAACTCTTCAATGCGGTTCTCACATTCCCCGCGATCGTTATAGAAGGAAAAAACAGTACGGCTGCGACCTGGCAGGTTGGTGACCAGAAAACGCAGGTTGGTGCCAGCAGCGGTGTGTTCGGCCTTGTAACAGATACGCCGCTGGTGAGACCAAGGATGAGCACGATAGCGAAAGCTGGAAAAAGAGCGCTGCGGCTGGCCGCTTCGACGATACCGTTTGGCCAGACGACGCTGCAGGGGCCGCGCTGCAGTTTGCAACCGGGAGTTGTTGCCTATCCCGATGGCGTACTGCAGGCCGAAAAACTCGCAAAACTCATAAAGCAGTGGTGTGGCGAAACCTGCGTCAGCACGTAACTGGATGCGGACGCCAGGAAATTCACGCTGCAGTCGCGGAACCAGGCGCAACAGCAAGGGGAGGATACGGGCGTGACTACCGACTCTTCCTGGTCGCAAGCGGGCGGCGAGCAAACAACCGCTGTGTCGCTCAAAGATCAGCAAGGGGTGATACATGTGCTGGCCATAAGCACCATTAAAGAAGCTGAGCTGCTGCTGTCCGTGAGTGGGATCGTCGGTGGAATCGACATCGAGCAAGATCTCTCCCCGTTGGCGGACTTGTTTGCCGCAGATCTTCACAAACCAATCCAGCAGAGCATCCTGCAGTCGGAGCAGATCGCGAGGCGCAGGCGAGTTCTCCCAGCGGCTCAGAGTTGGTTGTGATCCCAGAGGTTCACCCAGCGGTTGATCGGCCAGAAGCTGAAAAGCCGGATCGTGCCGCAAGCGATCAGCGTCGTTGGCATCCTCGTAGCCCGCAATGATCTGGTAGAGGCGTTGCCGAAATAGCGCCAACACGGAATGACGAACACGCTCATCTTTGCGAGAATCAGGAACGCGTTCGGCCAGCCCACGAGTTAGTCCATAGCGCTGATCAAAGGCCCGCAACGGCAAAAGGTCAGCGTCCGAACTGATCTGACCACCAGAAAAATCAGCTCGAATGGGCTGGTGTCGATAGAAGGAAAACAACAGTTGTGATATACAAGATGTCATCTCTGGGTGCTCCGAAAGAGAATGCCGGGTTCTGATAAAACCCAGTGTTCATCAATCTTTTAGAGCACCTTTTCTTTTTCCGCCAGCAAAATCGTGAATAATCCAGGCTAGGGTCGCGTGAGAGACTCGGCCTGCCCGAGGCACGCCGCGCCTAACTTATCAGCTGAGACTCGCCCTCGAACCCGAATGTCTCCAGAACCCAACTCGCCACCACCGGAAGAAATTCCAGGATGGAACGGATTGGCTGGAGACATTCAAGCTGTTTGTGGTTTCAGATGTTGGGCGTCGAAGCGCACTCCTTTCTTCCAGACGAGTAAGGTGATGGCGGCCATCTTGCGCGCCAAAGTCAGACGCGCCATTTCCGGCCGGATTCCCTTGGCCAGCAGCGCATCGTAAAACTCTTTGAACGGACCCGCCTTGGCAGCGGCCACGGTGGCAGCACCCTTGAATACATTCTTCAGTTCGTGATTGTGATTGCGATTCAGCCCGCGAATCGAAGCCGGCCTCTTCGCGCGCTGCAGCTCTCCCTGGACGAATCTCTGCTCGGCGCTGCTGTGCGTCTCGATCCCAAATCCGCTGTAGCTCCAGAGCTGTCGCTTGGTACGGAAACGATGCGGTGTTTGCATCAAAGCGATCAGCAGCGCCGCCCGGATCGGGCCAATGAACGGAATCTCGCGTAACAATTTCCAGGCGTCGTGCTTCTGCGCTTCGGCGAGCAGTTCGCGCCGCACTTCCTGGCGCAGCACCCGCAATGCATCCAACTGCTGGTAGTAGAACTCCGCCCGGCGGCGCACGCCGGCCTCCTGGATCTTGCCCAGCCACTCGGCTCGATAGCGTTCTGCGTAAACCTGTTTCCCTCTGCACGCGATCCCCCAACTGCGGTAGATCGCCTTCACGCGAGTCATCACGCGGATGAGATCCGTGCTGATCGTCAGATAACTGCGCGCCAGCTCGCGCAGCGTGCGCACGCCGTTCTCTCCGTGATACACCGAGCGCACCATGTTCGAACGCAGCAACTCGGCCAGCTTCCGCGCATCGATGCGGTCGCTCTTGCTGCCTTCCTTGAGCAAAGCGTTGCGGCGGGGATTACTACCACCAACTCGGTGACGTGCGGCTTGATCAAGTCATACAACCAGGCGGCCCAGGTACCTTCTTCGAAAGTTACGTGCAAACTTCCGCGCAGGCCTTTCAGAAAATCCAGAATGGTACTGGCCTTGGTTTCGATCGTGCACTCCATCACCAGCTTGCCAGAGGAATTTAGAACTGCGACGGAGATCGCTTCCTTGTGCACATCCATCCCGATATACTTCACGCTATCCATAGAGGGCGCTCCTTTCTGAGGTAGGTTCGAGCCGAACACTCAAAACCTACTCCTATCGGGGCGCCCTTTTATATTGCGTCGCGTTACCGGTAACTAGGAAAATCCACTTTGCCGGTTTCGGCGTTTATCAAGCATGTGGAACACGGATCAGAGCGGCACCATCGCTGGGCACTTACTCCGAAATCATCCCAATTGTCCCAAGCCACGTTCACCAACCGCGGCCATTCCGTGATCGGAAACTTCGTGCGCCGCAGCCCAAACGCATGACCGCCCTGCGCATACAAGTGCATTTCCACGGGAACCCCGGCGTTCTTCAGCGCAATGTAATAAACCAACGATTGCTTTACACCGTCCACGTTGTCATCCTCCGCTTGCAGCAAAAACGTAGGCGGCGTCTTGGCGGTAACAGGAATTTCCGGATTCAATTCAAATTCTTTCGTCGTGTTTTCCAGCATGTGGCCCGGATAAATCGCCACGGCAAAATCCGGACGGCAACTCACTTTGTCGGCCGCATCCACGGGCGCATAGGCACGCTTGTGCGAAGTGCGTGCTGATATTGGCCACCAGATGTCCGCCCGCCGAAAACCCCAGCACGCCGATCTTGTGCGGATCGATGTGCCACTCGGCCGCGTGGAAGCGGACGAATCCCACCGTCCTTTGTGCATCTTCCAGCGCCGTCGGCGCCTTCGGATGGATGTTGCAGTTGCAATCGTTATGCCACGCCGGGCCGAATCCGGCACGCGATATTTCAGCAGCACGCACGTGATCCCCTTGGACGTCAGCCAGTCGCAGACCTCCGTGCCTTCCAGATCGATGGCCAGATCATATAGCCCCCGCCAGGAAACACCACCACCGCAGCGCCGGTATTCTTTCCCTTTGGCGAATAGACGGTCATGGTCGGCCGCGACACGTTGCGCACACCTATCACCGGCCTCCCGGCGATCAGATCCTTGGTGTCTATCGTCGCGGTCTCCGGCCCCGGCGGCACCGCGCAGTCGCATCCGGCGGAGTCCCCGGCCATATCGGCACTTGCGTATGTCCCGGCGATGGCTGCCAAGTAGGCGTCTGAGCGTTCAGACCGCCAAACGCAAACAAAACAAAGACAACAAAGAGCAAAGGCTTCATCGTAGTCATACCTTCCAAAATATTCCTCAAGCCAGAGGAGGCCATCATAAACCGACTCGGCGAGTCAAAAGGAGCGATTGAATCAAGCCGTGCTTTGCAAGTCACGCGGTCAAAGTCCTGTGTAGTCGCGTTACCGGACATCTGCGTTTGGCTCGATTCAACTTGATTGCATAACAATGCCGGCCCCTCGACCCGAGTAAACTGTGGTTTATCGTCGACCGCAGGCTCGGAGAAAGGAGCCGGACATGATGATTATAGGCGTAGATTACCACCCGAGCTTTCAAGCGATTGCATTTTGTGTAGAAGAGACTGGTGAGTGCGGTGAACAGGAACTGAACCACAGTGATGGACAAGCGGAGAAGTTCTATCGAGACCTGCAGCAGCGCGGACTCCGCGTGCGGGTAGGGATGGAGGCTACCGGATATTCACGCTGGTTCGAGCGGCTACTGGCTGAGTTGGGTTTCGAGCTGTGGATCGGCGACCCGGCCGAAATCAAGGCCAAGCGAGTGAAGAAGCAGAAGTTCGATCGCAAAGATGCTCGACTCCTACGCAGGCTGATGCTGGAAAATAACTTCCCGCAGATCTGGATACCGAGTCCCGAGAATCGGGATCTACGGCAACTACTGTGGCACCGGCATCGCCTGGTGCAGATGCGCACGCGGATCATGAATCAGTTGCAGGCGTTGGCCATGAACGAGGGCTATCGCTGGAAGAAAAAACTGTTCAGCGCACAAGGGCGAGCGCAGTTAGAAAAGCTCGCCTTAGCTCCCTGGGCGAGTCGGCGCCGGCAAGAGTTGTTGGAATTGCTGGACCGGATGAATCCGACGATCGAAGAATTGACGGTCGCCGTCGAGCGAGAAGCCAGAAAGCGACCCGAGGTTCTACGACTGATGACCCATCCGGGCGTGGGCCCGCTTACGGCACTGGCTTACGTGTTGATCATCGGAACTCCGACACGATTTCCACGGGGCAAGCAGATTGGCACCTAGGTGGGGATGATTCCGAGCGAGGACTCCAGTGGTGGCAAGCAACGGCTGGGGCACATTAGCAAGCAAGGCAGTTCGTTGTTGCGTTTTTTGCTGGTGGAGGCGGCCCAAGCAGCAGTGCGTTCCATCCTGACTGGAGACGTCGGTATATCCATCTGGCGATGCGTCGCCATAAGAGTATTGCCAAGGTAGCGATGGGACGCAGGCTGGCAATTAAGTTGTATTGGATGTGGCGAACTGGCTGCGAGTATTCGCAGGCAGTGAAGTGCGGTTCGTACGCGGGACAGCTCGGTACCGGACATGGTGTGAACGTAGAACGCCGTGCACTTGATTGGGCATCCCGCTCCCTGCAAAGGGAGTTTGGACAAGTAATCAGGGTCCGAAGTACGGATCGAAGAGATGTATGGGTCGGACTGAAACCGACCGCCAGATTACGAACGAGCCGTGGTCGTCGATGCAGGAAGACAAGAAACCGAAAAAAGCGAAAGAGAACAGCTCTTTTAGGTGAAAAGAAAGAAGTGCGTTCAAAAACAGTTTGACAGGGCCGACATTGTTAGAGATGTCCGGTTTGCGCTGCCGGGTCAAACGGTCGATGCAACACCATCCAAGCTGTGGATCCGACAACACTTCGGATGGAGAACCGATCGGTTTGGCTGTACTCAATTAAAACCTAGCCAGGGCAGCCTTCCTACTGGTTTAACCTGGCGGCGACTTTAGCTTTTGTTTTCAATCGAAGACGGAGTCGGGCTGAGTGTTGCGTCGACCCATTGACACCACCGCGTTAATCGGGAGTTACAGCTGGCAGACCCCTAAAGCCTTATAGCGCCGGATTGCCAGTTGCGATCCCAGGCGAGAGTCTTGTGCGTCAGGTCGTTCGCGGAAGGCGGCCTGGCAATGTCGAGCCGCAATGAGCGCAATGCGTCCAGGCGACGTTCACTGCTTCGCCGCAGCGCGAACATGTGGGTTTGACGGAAGTACCGCAACTCGGGCAGAACACGAATTTTGAGCGGACCGTGGTGCCGCACGAGGGACACCTCGCTGGCAATGGATCGCGGAGAATGAAGTAGAGAATGAAGCCAAGTGCACTCTCGGGGAGGAATATCACCAGCAGCGTCCACATCACGAAGTGCATGCCACGGCGTTTCGCATCTGCAAACACATAACCGATAAGCAGTACATAGATCGTTGGAATAACGCCCGCAAGCACCGTGATGAGGAATCGCACTGCCACGGGCGTGCGGGCGACGCCCGGATCGTTACCCAACCACACGAAACAGGCCACCCCCGTGGTCGCAGCGATGAACGCAAGCATCGCGATCCCCCGCGCCGTGCCCGGAATCACCTTCAATTCGTCTTTTAATCGGCTCACGTCAGCCTCCTCGCGATGCTGGTGCCAAGCCAGAACCATCGCTCCAGATTCGCCGGTAACCGAGCTGATGCTGGTAGGTATACGGCTAAGGTTCAGAAAAAGATTCATCCCTGGCGGTAGCGTTCTATGACACAACCCACCGGGCTCGCGGCATCTATAGGGGAGAAGTAACTTGCTTGCGTAACTTTCGCACTTCCCACGCCAAACGCGTCAGAAACAACCCCGTACCGCAGCCCCCAGCTCCGCCCGAAACCCGAGAATTGCGGGCGCATTTCATTCCTTTGTTTTGAATTGCATACCCTGAACTATGCGTCAGTGGACGTGTAGTCGCGTAACCCGACAAGTCAATTTGGGACGTTTCTTCCTGTTCGTCAGCTCCAGTACCGATGCATTTTTTGGAAAAGACTTTGTCAGATCCGCATCCATGCTAAGTACAACAAAAGGGGACCCGTTCACGGGCGAAATCCGGTGCACGTGACGAAGCGGCTAAGCCACCCTGATGAAACGCACCGTTGCCAAAAGCCACCGAACAGCCTCGTGTAAATCACCTGCGTGAAACTGCCAAAAATGCGACGCATCTGAAACCTCGCAGTCATATCAACTGGGGTCAGGTTACCTCTTCTGCAGAGGCTTTTCCGGCGTGGGAGTCATGGTAAATCTCTGGCAGTCACTCCGGCGGACTCAGAACGTGATCCTCGGGGTGCGCAGTTTTTGGAGGCCGTTAAGGGGCCGAAATCCGGCCCCTATGGCTCTAAAATAGCCGATTTGGGTTATAAGTGACGCGCCATCAACAGGCTTTAGGGTTAGACCCTAATTCTCATAACCCGGAGGTCGTTGGTTCAAATCCAACCCCCGCAACCATATCCTCTCAATTCAAAAGGGATTGCGCCAGATGACTTCCGGGCGCGATCCCTTTTTTTTGCGCTTTTGGTTCACATCGGTTCAACATTTCTCCCAATTGTTCCGCGACGCGTGCGTGATCTTCCCCGACAGCCTGGGAATATACTTGCAACGTGAGACGCACGTCCGCATGGCCCATCCGTTGCTGCCGGACCTTAAGCGGCGTTCCCAATCTGTCCATCAGACTTGCATTCGCATGGCGGAAGGCGTGGAGTCCAGCTTCCGGAATTCCGAGCGAACGCAAAAGCGGACGTAGCTTCCGCCGCACCACCAACCCCGCATCCCACGGCGTCCCTTGGGACGTGGCGAACACTAACTGCAAGTCGTTCGGACGCCAAGTCTGGAGAAACTCCCGGAGGTGGTCACAGTACATTCGTGTGATTTGAAAACTGTGTCCAGCGGCTCAGCACATTGCAGGAAAACTAAAGTGCGTCCGGGCGAAATTCTCGTGCGACCGCAAATCAAGCGACGTCGTATACTTCAGCGATGCACTTGCAGCAGCCCGACATACAAGTTTTGAGGATTCCTACCCCGACCATAGCGGTGCAGCTTGCCGCGTCGCTATGTATCGGGATGCTCGTTGGGATCGAGCGCGAATGGGCCAACAAGGAGTTTGGGCTGCGCAGTTTCGCGTTTATTTCCGTGCTGGGGATGCTGAGCGCGCATTTGCCGGTGGCGCTGGCGGCGGTGGCATTTGTGGGAGTGCTGCTGCTGATCGGGTTGTCGGATGTGCGGAATCTGCAGGCGACGAAGCCGATGGAGCTGACCACATCCATCGCGGCATTGCTGGTATTTGTGGCCGGATATCTGGTGGGCGACGGGCACGTGTTCACGCCGGTGGCTTCTGCAATCGTAATTACGATGCTGCTGGCGTGGAAACTGGAGCTGCGCAAGTTCGCGGGCGGGCTGACGCTGGAGGAAATTCGCAGCGCGGTGCTGCTGGGGCTGCTGGGATTTGTAATTTATCCAATCATACCGAACCGGTTTGTGGATCGCTGGCAACTGGTGAATCCGCGAGCGGCGTGGGTGATTGTGATCGTGATCGCGGGAATAGGGTTCGTGAACTACGTGTTGCTGAAGTTGTATGGGACGCGCGGAATCTACGTGAGCGGATTTCTGGGCGGGCTGGTGAATAGCACGGCGGCTGCGGGAGAACTGGCGAAGCCGCTGGGAGCGGGCAGCACGTCGGTTGGAGTGGCTATTGCGGCGCTGCTGTTGACGATTGTGGCGATGTTCGCGCGCAACCTGGTTATTGTGGCGATTTTTTCGCCGGCGGCGCTGGCGTCGGCCGCGGCACCGCTGATTGCGATGGCGATTGGCGCGGTGATTCTGGTGCGACGCGCGCGGGCGCGCGCGGGGGACACGGCGACGGAGATACATCTGGAGTCTCCGGTATCCCTGATGCACGTGCTGAATTTTGCGGTACTGTTTCTCGTGATTCAGGTGGTTTCAACTTTGGGCGAGCGGCATTTGGGAAAATTTGGATTTTTGGGGATCAGTATAGTGGGCGGTTTGGTGAGCAGCGCGAGTACGACGGCGGCAGCGGCGAACATGGTGGCGAACGGGCAATTGCAGCCAGGACTCGCAGGAACTGGCGTGGTGCTGGCGTCCATTGCGAGCGCGTTGATTAATTTGCCGATAGTCGCACGAGGCGCGAAAAATGCGGAATTGACACGGCGCTTGGTGACATTGACCGTTGCGCTTGCGATTCTAGGAGTGGCAGTGCTGATTTTGCGCGAGCATCACTGGCTGCTGAACATCTAGCTGGGCTTTGTCGAGAATTTTCATTCGGATCGCTTCTTGGACTTTCGTTTTCCGAATCCCCGCAGTAAAATTTGATATGACCTCCCCACGACTCGACCGCGAGGAATTCTCTGATCGCATCATGGGACTTTCTGATGCGAGCCTTATAGAAATCGGCAGGTCGGTCTGTTCGGCCGCATCGAGATGGCTTGATTCGGTAACGCGAGAGAACAATAAGATTAAATACAGACTTTGCAAAAGAGAGTGGTGCCGTCGGCATCCCCGAGTGCTTTCTGCAAGCTGACACCTCTACACGTCTACACTTCAAGCCCCCACCACTGTGTTGACTTCTAGCAACGACAGGCGTCGCAGTCGGGACGGTCATCGCTGATCACCCCACACAGATTCGTGCGAAAGGAATTACCGCATACGACTCATACCTTGGATGGACGAGAAGAGCCCTAATCTCACACCGCTCAACCCTCGGAACGCGCTATTCCCGCACCGTATCGGGTGGGCGTTTGGTTGAGCGGTGAACGGCGCCAGCTCCTCTGCATATGAAGCCACTTATAGCGGACCGATTTCGACATCCGAAAACGGACTAGTAACGAATACCCGTATCGTGGTTGCAAGGAACGCCAACGTTCGTTAGTGCTGAATCGCCGCGATCTGCCCCGTTGTCGTGTCTAAGAATAGCCGATCGTGCCGTTTGCAGTTGAAGTCGAACATGGTGTTGACCGAGCCCGCAATCGCGTCAAACGAACCACCGCCGATCCGTCCCAGCCCCCAATTATCTTCGATGAAACGAATGATCGAGCTCTGATCGAGCACCCCGCCATCAACATAATTTTCCCGCGCGTAGAGCGAGATCAGGACCAATGGTAGACGCGGCCCATATCCACATCGCGCCTGAATGCCGGCCAGTGAATTTGCGCCCGTGCCGCAGGCTCCGGGACCGGTGAGCGCATCCGCAGTGGTTGCCGACTGGTTCATAATCGGACCGATGGCATGATCGTACCAGCCGTCGGAATCGTCCCAGGCAATGAACACCGCCGTTTCGTTCCATTCCTGCAGCGATTGCAGCTTATTGAGCGTGTCAGTGATCCATTGTTGTTCGTCGAGCGGCGAGGAATTGCCGGGGTGGCCATCCTGCGCGCGGTTGGCTTTCAAGAAACTCACCGCCGGCAAATTTCCGGAGAACGCTGCCTTCCAGAAATATGTCAGGTCGTAAATGTGATTGGCCGGACCGTTGTGCCCGACTTCTTCGACGCTCTCTGGCGCGATGTGATGTTTGTTATTGGTGCTGGCATAAAACTGGAACGGATTGTGATAGCCAGCGTATGCGGTTTCCGGCGTACCGTCGAGTCGGTTCGTCGTAGTGTTGCATTGCGCCGGAGAGGCCGGGTTGCCGTCGGTGCCGGGACTGTAAGGCGTGGAAGGAGTGAATCCGCCCTGGAACCAGCCCCAGGAAATATTTTTGGCGTTCAGCAGATCACCGATATTTTCTCCGGCGAGGCCCGCTTGATCGTAGGAGACACAATCCTCGTACCATGGATCCGGATCGCCGACGATCGTGTTGTTCACCACATCAGAAGCCAGATCACCGTAGGAATCATCCACGCTCAAGTTCACGTTTCCCGTCATCCCGGACGCCAGGTTGATCGCGCCGACGGCGGAAGGTCCGAAAGTAGAGCCGTGGAAATTGTCGCTCATGGAAAAATACTGCGCGTAATTCCACAACGCCGTGACGGTGTTGCCGTCGTAATAGCCCATGACCACGCCAGGTCCGAGCGGCGCAAGGCTGGGATATATGAGCGCGCCACCGGCAGTTGTTTGCGTGCACGGAACCGCGGTGAATTGCGGGAACTTGTCCATCAGCCCGCTATCGAAAGCTTGCTGTTCGGGCGTGTATCGGTGCGTCTGGTCGCAAGTGTAGTTCTGGCTGGGATCCAGGCGGAACGGCTGATAGGTATGTCCGTT
Organism: uncultured Acidobacteriota bacterium; assembly: GCA_963790855.1. GTDB lineage: Bacteria > Acidobacteriota > Terriglobia > Acidiferrales > UBA7541 > Palsa-295. The sequence goes on along the minus strand of CAWBPZ010000005.1, from coordinate 707,908 downwards.
CGGATTCGTGTTCTTTAGACCGTTATTCAATCCGTTTACCGCAGGCGTGCCGGGCCGGGTATTAAATCGCGTTTCGTCTTTAGGGTTCGTGGCGTTGGGGTAGGTTCCGAAGTAGTGATCGAACGATTCGTTCTCCTGAAAAATAATCACGATGTGTTTGATGGGCGTGGTGGTCTTGTATTTATCCGCAGGATCGTTGCTACCTTGTCCCTGGTCCGCAAACAGACTTGCGGGAAGCGCGACCACCAGGTTCGCTGCCAGAATTAACGCTGTCAGCCATCGCAAGTTACTCATGATCATGAAACCTCCCGATCCGCCCAGATTTTGTAGCGAACCACTGAACGCTGCGGCGCAGATTTCTACTTTTCTTTCTGGAAATACGGACGCCGCTGCAGCACCCCGCAGGGTTGACCGAATATATACACGCCATTAATTAAATTGAAACAATAAACGCGAAAACCATGAAAAAGCCTGTGGAAAACGGGGCTCGCCGGTACTATTACTCGCCCGCTACTCCGCAAGAGCTTCTGGTGAAACATGCGGCGAGCACGGCCGTTGCGGGTTGGGCGGATACGTCAGTGCGCAAGTGGCAATTTCGCGGTCGAAGGCTTTATTTTGCTGACGGGCAGCATCGGTTTTTCGCGTGGCTTCTCCGCAGGGTCCACCCGAATCAGACCCATCATCCCACCGTCTTCGTGTTCGAGCAGGTGGCAGTGAAACGGAAACAAGCCTATGGCATTGGGATCGCGGAAATCCATGCGCAGACGCACGTTGGGATATTGTCGCGTTTGGCCATCCCAGAAAGGTACGTTAATGGTATCGCGCAGGAAGGGTTCATTCACCGGGATGCCAAACCATTCCAGCATTAGGAAATGCACCTGGTGAATGTGAAAATCGTGCACTTCCTGCGAGCGATTTTCGATGATCCAGTCCTCGACGTCGCCTTGGTGCACGACAACATTGGGAACGTAGGAATGGGGATCGAAGGGCGCGGGTGCCTGGCCTTCGACCGTTAGGTAGAACGTAGTTGGACTGTTGGGGTCCTTGGGATCGTCGAGCTTTTCCGAAAAATAGAGGCGGCGTGTGCGTGTGGGCTGCACATTTCCTAGCCAAACTCGCTGCGCCGGCAAGGCGGTTGCGTTCTCGGGAGCGGCTGGGAGAGTCGAGCGAGGTGCCGGAGCGTCCGCCGCGGCCACAATCTTTGCGATGGTCCGGGTGGGATCGTTCTCGCCGCCAGGTCCGGTATTCACGGCGCGAGTGATGAGCGTTGCTTCGACACCTGCGGCGGGAGATTGCACGACGATTTCGATTCGCCCGCCGGGCGGAACGCCGAGGTGATTCTGCCAAACCACCAGGTCGCCACCCGCTAGACCGTTTTGATCGATGGGAATACCATCCACAGCGACGATTCCAAATGTTTGCGCTTTGCCTGCGAAAAGCAACTGCAGATTCAAATATGTGATCGAGGAAGCGTTGACGATGCGCCACAGTTCGCGCGACGTGGGCTTCATTTCAATCGTCCCAGCCCCGTAATCGGGATACGGCGAAGCCACAAAATTTACGGAAAGATCCTTCGCGGGCTTGCCGGAGCCGTCGCCGGTGTTCCTCGCGTCGCCATCGCGGTCGAGCAGCGCTGCTGGAGCCTTCGCTCCCGTGGTTGACGGCGATGCGTTGGGGTTCAACAGGTCTTGGTCGCGAATTACGAGAACGCGTTCGGACAGGCCAGCGGCTTCGCGATTCGCGCGCTCGATTCCCTCGATGATGAGCGCCCCGGAAGCGCCGCCGACCACCTGTGCTCGGCTGAATCCGTGCAGGTGCGGATGATACCAATACAAACCCGGCGGCTGATCCGCGGGAATGTGGAAACGATACTCGAACGGCGGATCGTCAGGCTGAATGGAAGTTCTGAGCACGTCGTCTTGATGGCAGACGGGAGGGATCGTCAATCCGTGGAAATGTAAGTTGGTGGAAGTGGCAGTCATGCGCATGTCGCCGCAGGGATCCGCGGCAGACGCGCCGCTCGCCGCTCGCGCGACGGTGGATTTATTCGCGGTGGCTGCGGTGGCAATTGCGTTCGTGACGTTCGCAGCGGAGGACGGTGCCGCGAGCGCGGTGAGATCATTCTTCAGAGTAAGAATAAGCAGGTCACCGGCCCGGAGACGCAAATTGGGTGACTGAAGTCCGTCGCCGAATACGTAACAGTAACGGATATGCCCGCCGGCATCGAGTTCGTTGTGAAACGTGACTTGCACGCGCAATTCGCCATTTTCGCTGCGTAGATCTGCCGGCTCGGGGATCAGGCTGGAAGGCGCCGGACGTGGGCAGGCCTCATTCGCAGGATTTTGCGCGGCCGTTTGTGCATCCGTACGGGCCCCGCCAACAAGTGGGATCGCGAAGCCGGTCACCATGATGCGTACCGAGGCCATAACTCTGCGATTCATTCTCATCGGTCGCTTCACTCGTGGTTCACTGCGGAATTATAAGCCCAAGTTGAGGCGCGTTAGAGGTATCGCGAGTCAATCGCCTGCCTAACACATTTACAGGAGAATTGGAATCGGGCTAAGACCCCCTCGTACCGTAACGCGACTCTCCAGGAACTCGTTTGTAAGTCCTCTGGAATTAGCAAATCCGCTTTGAACAAGTTGCTGGCATTAGCGACGCGTCGAAGACGCGGTCAGGGCTTATCAGGAGTTAGCCCTCGTTTTGTATTAGTGGGAGAGTCGTTTTGCCAAACCGCGAAATGGGATAGCAGTTGGATGCGGCTGTTCACGGGGCAAACTCGCGAAACACGGCGATCACCTCACTCGAGATATTAACGTACACTGTCGATGATGATAAAATCAATTGGTCCCCGTACGCGCGTGCCACAGCAGTGACGATCTGCTTAAACTCATCCACAGTTGAGAATTCGGGAACGTCGTGCACGTAAAGTTCGCCGCACAGACCATCCCACCTCACTCTGGACGCGCTTCTGCAAATAGAAGTATATTCAGATGCGCGCGCGCGAGTTGGCCGGAGGCGCAATCGACGACGGGGATCGAGACGGACCTGTTCGATGATGACTTCTCGCATCCTGAAAACCGCACTGTGCTGATTATGCTTGGTCTGAAACTTAGCCGTCAATATCCAGCTACGCGAAAATCAGGAGTCATCCGGCCGTTGACCGACATTAGAGAAAGCAGGAAGAGGAGCGCGGGCGCTGCCACGGGCAAGCTTGAGGATGCCTGTATTAGACTCAACCGTAGCAAAGCCTCTGTGCGTTTTCGATCAGTACGTAACGGTCTTTCGATCTAAACGCCCTGTTCCTGGTCTTATCTCGGTAGGCCCGCTACGCCTGTGGCACGTATCCTCGAATTATGCTACGCCCTTTTCTCGGCTGTCGCCGGTCAGGTTAACCGCGCGCCCGATCCTTGTCGGTAGCCGGACGTTTCGGTATAGTCAGGCGCTCCCTGAAATGTCCTCGAGGAGGTTGTAATTCCAATGTCTGGATTACTGGATAAAATACTCCCGCACGAAACTACCTTCTTCGCAATGTTCAATCAACAGGCTGAAAACGTGCACAAAGGCGCGAAAGCCATGGTCGAGATGCTCGAGCATTTCGGCGATCCCGCCGCCGGCGCAGAGAAAATCAAGTCTTTCGAGCATACTGGCGACCTCATCACGCACGACATCATGATGCGCCTCAATCAAACGTTTATCACTCCCTTCGACCGCGAAGACATCCACGAGCTGGCGAGCACAATTGACGACGTCCTTGACCTAATCGACGCCGTCGCCGCGAGGCTCGTGATGTATCACATTACGTCTATCAAACCGGGTGTCGTCGACCTAGCCAAGACCGTCAGCGAGGCCACCAGGAATATCGTCGACGCGATCCGCGTGCTCGAAAAAGAAGATCATATCCTGGACTATTGTATTGAGATTAATCGTCTCGAGAACCAGGCCGACCGGCAGTGCCGCGCTCTGCTCGCCGAACTCTTCGACCAGGAAAAAGATCCGGTGCAAATCATCAAGTGGAAGGAGGTCATCGAGACTCTGGAATTCGCCACCGACAAGTGCGAAGACGTGGCTAACGTCATCGAAGGCGTCACGCTCAAAAACGCTTAGCTTATTCGCGTGGCTTGCTCCGCGGAGACTGAGCGGACGAGCCAATTTAGGAGAAACACCGCTTGTCGAGCTTCCAGCTACTCTGCCTTATCGTTTTCATCACTCTCGCTTTTGAGTTCACCAACGGCTGGCACGACGCGGCCAGCTCAATTGCCACGATTGTCTCTACGCGCGTTCTGAGCCCGCTCTATGCAGTTGCCTGGGCAGCGTTCTGGAATTTCATCGCCGCCTTTTTCTTCGGAACGGCAGTCGCCAAAACAATGGGGAGTGGCCTCGTCGACCTCAAGTTAGTGAATGAATCTGTGCTGCTCGCCGGATTGCTTGGCGCCATCGTCTGGAATTACGCCACGATTCGCATGGGTCTGCCGGCTAGCTCATCTCACGCGCTGATGGGTGGCTACGGTGGCGCGGCCGTCGCCGCAGCGGGGTTCCACGCGATTCTGATTCCGGGCTGGATCAAGCCAGTGATTTTTATTTTTGTCGGCCCGCTGGTCGGAATGGTCGCAGGACTACTCGTTACTATCGTCACGAGCTGGCTCGTTTATCGCCAGCCGCCACGCCGCGTTGACAAATGGTTTCGCAGGCTTCAGCTCATCTCCGCAGGCCTGTTCAGCCTAGGCCACGGCACCAATGACGCGCAAAAAGGCATGGGCATCATCACGGCCGCGCTCGTTTCCGATGGCATGATGCACAACTACGCGGTCCCATTCTGGGTGATCATCTGCTGCCATCTGGCAATCGCCGGCGGCACAATGGCCGGAGGTTGGCGCGTCGTCAAGACGATGGGCCAGCGAATTACGAAGCTCACGCCGTTCAGCGGCTTCGCCGCGGAAACCGCTGCTGCGGTCACGCTGATCGCCACTGCGCACGCCGGCATCCCGGTCAGCACCACGCACGTCATCACCGGCGCAATTACCGGAGTCGGCGCATCGCGTCGCATCACGGCGGTGCGCTGGGGAGTAACCACACGTATCCTGTGGGCCTGGATCCTCACCATCCCTGGCGCCGGCATCATGGGCGCGGCCTTTCATTTCCTATTCCTTAACTGGCTCCATTGAGACGTACCGCCTGTGTAGGCGGCCGCCCGAACGAACTTCGAGAACTCGATCGACAAACTGGAAGAGGCGGGCATCAAGTGGCTCCCGAACCATCTTCACGGTCAGACGATCAAGCCGGTGCATGCGTTGCGCTGGCGAAGCACGGAGTCTTGCCAACGCACACCACGGCGGAAGCGATGCAGAAAGTTTTTGAGAAGAGCGGATTCCCGCCGCACAAGCCGAGCAGGTTTTAAGTGGGCTTCCCAGTGACTAGTCAGCAAAAGCTTCGAGCAAATTCTTCGAATGGAAGCGCAGCCGTATATCCTCCGTGGTGCAGCGACCGGTCCAATACTGACCTTCCAGCATACGCTCAGGAACTCTGACGACTCTCACGTCGGCTGCGCCATCGTGACCTGCACTTCGCTCTCGGATGACTGCTTTGGGCGTGCTCGTGTAGTTGAAACTCAGAGCGATGGCATGTGACGGTTCACCCTTCACCAACTGCGCTGCTCGGCTGAAACTCACCATTTCTTTCGTGAACATCGTGCAGCTAATTGTCGAAAATGTTTGCCGGATGACCAAGAACGCTTTTATGGCAGGCTCTCGTTGCCCCGTCTTAGGATTTTCCCAAGTGCTTTGCAGTTCGCCCTCCCACGTTCCTTCCAAGTCTGGCAACTGCACCAACCATCCCTTGTACGTGAATAGTCGCCAACGCCAGAGCCATTTCGTAAATACGATTCTAAGAAGGACAAAAACTGTGACGACTTCGGGTAGTCTCTCCAACGCTTTCCAGTTGTCGAAGGACATCGGAGTGCCCGTCAGCGTCAGGATTCCACCCCAGATCAAAAGAATCACGATCAGGGAGAACCAAATCTGAGCTTCGTTCTTGATGCTCTCCATCATTTGTAGCCCAGATAGTCCCAGATAGCAGAAATGAAGGCATGCGCTTGGTTGAAGTTCCAAGGCAGCCTGCTCCAGAAAAGATACTTCAGTTCGTTTATCTCTCCCCACTCCTTGCAATCCTCGTACTTGATCGTGTTGTTGAAAAGATAAACGAGCGTCTCCCTCACGTCCACCGTGTAGGTATCATGCCCGAACGCGTTCTATAAAGGTAGAAGTCAAGGAAAAACTCATCTCCTTCGGCTGGAATTTTTCTTGCTTCTCAGCCCACTTGATCGAGCGAGATGTGTTTTGACCTACCGCGCCATGGGCTCGGTTGCGGGGCCATGCGACCCCGTGGTTTGGGTTTTCTCTACCAGCGGTTTTCATCGCTTGTTCGCGACGAAGCCTGTCCGTGCCGAAACCAACAAAGCAGCACGGTGGTCAAATGTGGCGACCATGGTTCTATCCGGGACTCGTGGCCCATAGCTTTTTCTGGTTATCCGAGAGGGACTAGCCTGGATTATTCACGATTTTGCTGGTGAAAAAAGAAAAGGTGCTCTAAAAGATTGATGAACACTGGGTTTTAGCGAACCCAGCATTCTCTTTCGGAGCACCCCAGAGATGACATCTTGTATACCACAGCTGTTGTTTTCCTTCTATCGACACCAACCCATTCGCGCTGATTTTTCTGGTGGTCAGATCAGTTCGGACGCTGGCCTTCTGCCGTTGCGGGCCTTTGATCAGCGCTATGGACTAACTCGTGGGCTGGCAGAACGCGTTCCTGATTCTCGCAAAGATGAGCGTGTTCGTCATTCCGTGTTGGCGCTATTTCGGCAACGCCTCTACCAGATCATTGCGGGCTACGAGGATGCCAACGACGCCGATCGCCTGCGGCACGATCCGGCTTTTCAGCTTCTGGCCGATCAACCGCTGGGTGAACCTCTGGGATCACAACCAACTCTGAGCCGCTGGGAGAACTCGCCTGCGCCTCGCGATCTGCTCCGACTGCAGGATGCTCTGCTGGATTGGTTTGTGAAGATCTGCGGCAAACAAGTCCGCAAACGGAGAGAGATCTTGCTCGATGTCGATTCCACCGACGATCCCACTCATGGACAGCAGCAGCTCAGCTTCTTTAATGGTGCTTATGGCCAGCACATGTATCACCCCTTGCTGATCTTTGAGCGACACAGCGGTTGTTTGCTCGCCGCCCGCTTGCGACCAGGAAGAGTCGGTAGTCACGCCCGTATCCTCCCCTTGCTGTTGCGCCTGGTTCCGCGACTGCAGCGTGAATTTCCTGGCGTCCGCATCCAGTTACGTGCTGACGCGGGTTTCGCCACGCCACTGCTTTATGAATTTTGCGAGTTTTTCGGTCTGCAGTACGCCATCGGTAGAGGCAACAACGCACGGTTGCAAACTGCAGCGCAGCCCCTGCAGCGTCGTATCGCTAGGCGTTATCGTCGAAGCGGCCAGCCGCAGCGCTCCTTTTCCAGCTTTCGCTATCGCGCGCACCCCTGGTCTCATCAGCGGCGCATCGTCTACAAAGCTGAACACAGCGCTGTCGGTACCAACCTGCGTTTTCTGGTCACCAACTTGCCCGGCCGCAGCCGCTTGGTTTTTTCCTTCTATAACGATCGCGGGGAATGTGAGAACCGCATCGAAGAGTTCAAGAACGGTTTTGCTGCGGACCGCTTGAGCTGTCACCGTTTTCGAGCCAATGCCTTCCGCTTGTTGCTACACAGTTTCGCCTATAACCTGGTCAACCTATTTCGCCTGCAATTGCCACCAGCAATGCGTTCCGCGCAAATCGAAACTCTGCGCACTCAGTTGTTCAAGATCGGCGCACGGATTCGCCAGACAGCTCGTTGTATCCGCATTCACCTGGCCAGCGGCTGGCCTTTTCAAGATCTCTTCCGAGCCGCCTCGCTTTGCGACTCCTCGTAGTTCGCCTGGACTGCTTGACAACACATGCGCGGAAGGGCCAGGCGGAGCTGTCTCTAAAAACAATTCTGGAAGTCAGAAAAGACGACTTGCAAACCGTAGGAGGGGCGCCAAACAGGACCCAAACCTGTCCTACGGCAGCAATGGGCTTTCTGCGCTACGATTTCAGCTTCTGATGAATTAACCAGGCTAGGGTCGCCCGCATGGCGCGGCCCGGGCCCGCAGTTACTCAAGTTCAGGCGGAGGTATTATGTTCATTCCCCAAATTCTGTGCATAGCTGCGTTCTACAAACAGAAGCCCACCCCCGACGCCCCATATCGTCAGCTAGTCCTTGAGCAAGACGATGTCGGGACCGGCTGGCAAGTCCGTCTGCTGGGCGGAACTAAGTGGGGACACGAGAATGTGCAGCTGCTCGAAAAGTTCCCCACGCCGCAGTTCGCTGAGGCCGAGGAAATTTATGGAAAGAAGTTCGGCGAACTCCACGACGCGGGGTGGAAGGCTTACAGTCCATACATATCGTGGTAGCCGTCAGAGGCCTCCGGTGATGAGGGGTTTTAGTTTGAGATGGATGATCTCGAGTGGCTTTTCAAAAAGCTTCGCCGCGGTGTTCGTCGAGCAGCTACGGGAAGCTCGTGCCGAATGGCGGCGCCGGCATTCCTGACGAACCTCTTCTCCTCGACACGGCGCCGAGACCGCCCTAGATACCGTTTGCGATTCGCAAATTCATCCTCTGTTTCGCCACGACGCGCCAGTCAAAATTGGTCCATGCTTGGTGGGCTTCCGTCCTACACTCGCAGCATGACGAGTGCACATCGAAAGCGTAGACATCTGCTCGTCGCAGAAATCGGATTGCATGGTCTAGCCCGGAGCCAAAAGTGAAAAAACTAATCCTACTTACCGCTGTCTTTATCGCTCATCCGGTCTGCTGTCAAGGAGTGAAGCACACGACTACGAAAGATCTGTGTCGAGAAGATGAGGCCCTTTGGGATTCGAAGCTAAATCAACCGTCGAAATCGTGGTCGAGCGTCGCAAACGACGTGGACTCAAAAACTCTTGTTCTTATGGCCACTGAAATGAACGACTGCGTGAGAGCGGATAAAGATCGAAGCGAACAATACCTAGCGATGGTCCATTGGCTCTCCGCCGTTATGTTCAACCGTGAGAGCGATTTTCTTATTCGCCATCATTTGCTGGATCAGTTCTACAAAGAGGATGCGGCGGGAGCCCGATGAACAGTAAGAAGACCGCCGGGCGGGTCGCAACGTTTCAGAAGCGAGTCAATGTTTCGTTGTCGCTGAATCCGAGCACAGCACCGCCGGCAGGTATGACGCGTATTCTCCGTGGAACCGATCGGAGCGGGGATGTGCGCGGCACGGCATGAGCAAACCAGAAAAGCGGGTATTGGCAAAGTGGGCCTCGCGCATGGAATTTTGGGACTAATTCAGTGCTTCGGTAGGACTCGGTTCGACCGTCAGGGATCGCGCTTGACTCCTCAATCGGCCGAGAGTAGCGTACGGGCGAACACGGGCCGAACGACAAAAACTTGAATCAGGAGAACATCATGGAAAAGCAACTCTCTGCTTTGGGTTATTGGCTAGGCTTGATCTGCACTTTCCTCGCATTGATCTTTCGGATGCTCACTTCTCTCAACATCTTTCTCCCCCACATGGGTGCTCCTGGCGGTATCGCGATCTCCTACGTGAGTTTCCTTCACGGAGCCGCGCTGTTTTTCTTGCTGACAATTGCCAGTTGGTGTCGGACCGCAAAGTCCTAGCTCGGCACGCACCGTCCGCGCCGTTGCATCAGTTGCGGCGGAACGCGACGCGGAGCCGCACGAGCACGTCAGCACCGACCGTGTGGACACAATGATTCGGGCTGCACCCGCTATGCAAGCGGGCCGGTCAGATCACGTGTGGACGGCAAAAGAGCTAATTTGTGTTATATAGTTTGTCACATTCCATTAAGGGAACATAAGATGAATATCGCTGACCCAGAGCATGAAGCTGGAGAACCCGAAGAGCCAGCAACCGGCACCAACATAAAAGGCGAGTTCGCTCCAAGGAAGCGATTTGCTGTCCCGAAGGTTGCACCAACCCCATCCAATTCCGAGAAAGCCGAATGCCAAAGAGACAACACTCCACGCTGGAAAAAGGGCCTTGAGATTGCCGCGTTTGTAATATTGTTGGCTTACACGTTCTTCGCTGGCGGTCACGTATTCTGTGAGCTGTGCAAGAAATTCGGATTGCGAGAACGCGCAAAAAAACAGGCGCGGTTCTGCAGCCCGGAGTGCCAGATCGAATTCAATATCAAGCGAAAGAAGGACGGCGATTTCGCGACGATAGCTTCTGTCTAAGCGCGAGCGATGATTTTGCGAATCCTAAAATCGCGCGACTCTTCTGGTTTCGACCGGCGCCATTCCCGCGCACGGTGTTTTTGCTGTACGGCGATTGCGCATGCTCTCTCATCCGGCATTTTGCGTTTCTCAAAAAAAAAGGGGGCAGGGATGCCGCTGCCTCAACGCCGTTAGCTACAGTGAATCGATCAGTTTTCTTCTCACTGGAATCTTCACGCCGTCTCTCATGATGTAATCGAACCCGTCGATCGGCATCCATGATTTCAATCGTCCGGACGCCGCGATCATCCTTTCTCGCTCGTTAGCATCGCCGCCCAGTAACTCGCCTCGTCGGCATGGCTTCTTTCAAATGAGTTCTTGGATTAAAGTTCCAGCGGAACGGCATTTTTCGACAACCCGCTAGTCGTTGACTTCAGCAATCTTGTAACCTAGCATGCCAGCCACTAAGGCGCATGCCTACCCAAATGATTGGCCAAACTCTGGGCCACTATCGAATCATTGACAAGATCGGCGCGGGCGGCATGGGCGAAGTCTATCGCGCACACGATGAGCAGCTCGAACGCGACGTCGCCTTGAAAGTATTGCCCGCCGGGACCCTCACAAACGAATCGACGCGGAAACAGTTTCGAACCGAAGCACTAGCTCTTGCCAAATTAAATCACCCGAACATCGAAACGATATTTGAGTTCAGTTCATGCGGCGGTCAGGATTTCCTGGCCATGGAGCTCATCCCGGGTCGTACGTTAAGTGAAACACTGAAATCCGGGCCACTCGCGGAGCGAGAAATCGTTCGGTTGGGCCTGCAGGTGGCGGATGGACTGGCAGCGGCACACCAGCGGGGTATCGTGCACCGCGACTTGAAGCCGGGCAATTTGATGATCACACCTGAGGGACGGGTGAAGATTCTTGATTTTGGCCTGGCTCGAATTGTGCATCAGACCACAGAGCCTGATGTAACTCGGAGCATTACGCAGGAAACGGGAGTAATTTCGGGAACGATACCGTACATGCCGCCTGAGCAACTGCGAGGAGAGAAAACAGACGCACGGTCCGACATCTACTCTACAGGGGCTGTGCTGTATGACATGGCTACAGGGAAACATGCCTTTACCGAGACGCAGCAGACTCGACTAATTGATTCGATTCTGCATGAAATGCCGCCGGCGCCGCGAACCTCAAACCCGCGGATTTCACCTGGGCTGGAATCGATCATTGTGAAGGCGATGGAGAAGGATCCAGCTAGAAGATTTCAATCGGCTCGGGAACTGAGCGCCGTGCTGGAAGGTTTGAGCTTGGGGGCACCTGTTCCCGCGACAGAAACGCTTCCTAAGCCGCCGTTGCCCGGTAATCTCCGGCGTCCCGTGTTGATTGCAACGGCTGGCGTTATCGGTGCAATACTGCTGATTGCCCTGGCCATCGGACTTAACCTTGCAGGGTCCCGTGATCGGTTGCTTCATCACCGGCCGCGCGATAACGGTGCCAGCACTGAGCAAGGCGAAGTGATTCGGCCGCGGCGCTCGGTCGCGGTATTTGGATTCAAGAATCTCGCCGTCAAGTCGGAAGCGGCATGGCTCTCTCCAGCTATTTCGGAAATGTTGAGCACTGAAATGGCGGCAGGTGGCATTCTGCGAATCGTGCCCGGGGAAATGGTGGAGCGCGCAAAAACCGATTTGTCGTTACCGGACACCGACACGCTTAGTTCGGCAACTCTCAATCGTCTCGGGAAAAATCTCGGCGCAGACCTTGTCATTCTAGGTTCCTACGTTGCTCTCTCGGGCGGCAGACTTCGTCTCGACCTGCGCCTGCAGGAGGTCGTGTCGGGAGAGATTCTACTCGCGGATGCTGAATCGGGAGACGAAGACAATTTATTTGATCTCGTCTCGCGCGCTGGAGCTAAACTGCGAGCGAAGTGTGGCATAGGGTCTGTATCTACAGACGAAATTGAGGAGGTGCGAGCCTCTCTCCCATCAAATTCCGAAGCAACACGGTTGTACGCCGAGGGGCTTTCAAAACTGCGTTCATTTGATGCGCTAAGCGCGCGCGATATATTACAAAAAGCGGTTATCGCCGATCCGAATTACGCTATGGCTCACTCGGCTCTAGCAGAGGCGTGGATGGCGCTTGGCTATGATGAGAAGGCCCGTCAGGACGCCAAGAATGCTTTCGAATTATCCTCAGGTCTTTCGCGTGAGGATCATCTTCTGATTCAAGCACGCTATCGCGAAGCGTCGAAGGATTGGAACGACGCTGTAGATTCATACCGGACACTCTATGGCTTTTTCCCAGATAGCCTTGAATACGGAATCCTCCTCGCAAGAGCTCAGACACGCGCTGGCCACGGCAAAGAGGCCTTGGCCACGATTGACTCCTTAAGAAGACTCCCTCCCCCGATGGGTTTAGATCCGCGCACCGATGTGGCCGCTGCCGAGACTTCGAAAGCTCTCGGAGATTTTGGCAAGCAACTCGCTTTTGCGACGAAGGCTGGCACGATTGCAGCAAATAATGGTTCACGGCTCTTGCTGGCTCGGGCGCAGTACCTACAGGGCTACGCGCTTTGGTCTATGGGGAAGCCCAAGGATGCAACGGTTGCCAATGAAAAGGCGAGAGCCATATACGCCGGCATAGGCGACCGCAACGGCCTAGCAAGCACACTAGAAGTGAAAGCGGGGCTCATGGCGGATCAGGGAGACTTGGTGGGCGCCATTGACTCGTATCGTCAAGAACTTTCCATTGTTCGCGACATAGGAAATAAGCGGGGCGAGGCTTCCGCGCTCAACGACCTAGCGTTAATTTATTCTCAGCAAGGCAATTCAGAAAACGTTGAAAAGACATACCAGCAAGCACTCGCGATCTTCCGAGAAATAGGCGACAAGAAAAATGCAGCGCTTGCTCTTGTAAATATCGGTGGAGTTCTGAAAGATCGAGGCAACCTTGCAGAGGCCAGGAAAACCTACGAGCAAGCACTGGGAATTTCCCGCGAAATCAATGACAAGGAAGGGATCGCCGACAGCGAGAGTGGCCTCGCCACAGTCCTTGATGCACAGGGTGACTTCCCAGCTGCCAAAAAAGCTCTGGAAGCGTCAATAGCTCTCGATCTTCAAAATGGGGACGTCGTAGGGCCTTCCCCGGACAAACTTCTGGACCTTGGAGATCTCTTGCAGCATCAAGGCGATTTAGCGGGCGCGTCGAAGAACTATACGGACGCTTTGGCACTTGCCAAAGCGTCGAGCGACAAGAGTAACGCCGCCTATGCAACGTCTGGATTGGGCGATTTGTCTTTGTTCGCCGCAGACTTTACTGGAGCCAAGAAAAATTACGACGCAGCCCTCGCTCTGCGTACCGAAATTGGCGAAACCCAGACAGTTCGAACGACGCGCTTAGCGCTCGCGAGACTCCTGCTGGAACAGGGCCAAACAGATCAGGCTGTTATGGCCGCTCGGGCCGTTCGCGACGACCTGCGCGAAGCGAATAACGCGCAAGATCAAATCTTAGCTACAAGCTTGCTTGCCCGAGCGCTACTCCTGCAGGGGAAGCATGCTGAGGCACAAAACGAACTGGCCAGTGTAAGCGCGGTCGCTCATAAGGAGCAAATCATCGGATCTCGGATGGAGTTTGCAATTGTCAGTGCGATGGTGCAAGCCGCTTCTGGCAAACTCGCGCCTGCCAGAGAATCGCTGAAGCGAACCATCACTGAGGCGACAAAGGCGGGTTATGTCCAGTATGTGTTGGAAGCTCAGTTTGCCCTGGCAGACATTGGCGTCAAATTGGGACAAAGCGCTAGTGCGCGCGCCGACCTCGAAATCCTGGAACGTGAAGCCAGGGTGCGTGGGTTCGACTTGATCGCGCGAAAAGCTGCAGCAGCCCGAGGCGGCTAGAGGCCTCGAAAGAGCGAAATCCGTATCGGAGCGTGCGAGCGTTCCTAGTGAACCATGCCGTTCAATGGTCTGCGTCGCAGCAGTATTACACCGGCGAGACCTAACGCGATCAAGCCTATCGTCCCCGGCTCTGGCGCGACGGCGTTCTTGACAGTGACTGAAAATGCGGCGCTGGCCAATAGGTTCGTATCGGCTGGGCCACCACCCAAGATGTCGAGAAAGTTGCCCCCATAGCTCCCCCCCGGCGTCCCCGATGCAACGTCAAACGTGAACAGCGCGATCAGCCCCGAGTTCGAATCCGGCCCTAGCGACAGGGGAGCGTTTAGAAAGAAGTCCGTGACGTCACCGTTTGAGAAGTAAGTAGATCCCAGAGTGAAATTCTCACTGTTAAGGTAAACGTCGTCCGACCCGGTGTTGGTGATCGTCCCGTACACCGTGACCTCGCTTCCGGGCGCTCCTGATACGCCGGACAGCGTCAAGTCCACACCTCCGCTGTCGCCCCGCGCGGCCGAAGCCACCAACGCCAACAGACACATCACCAAACTCGCCATCACCAAAACTTTAGTGCGTTTAGATTTCATTGCCTCATCTCCTAGTCACCAACCACATTTAGGGCAGCACAATGCGTATTGCGGCCCCTGTGCTGCCTCCTGCAAAACCCTCACTGATGGTCCACACTCCACGACTCCCAGCAGCGCCGGCAGAGGCGGGAAATGTCAGCGTGGCCGTGGCAGAACCGTTGCTGCTGATATTACCCAGACTGACCGGCAAGACCGTCGCCGTAGCCGTTGTATTCAGTTCCGATGCCGTGATGATCAGACCGTTCGCCGCTGCCGTGCCGGTATTCGAGACGCTGATCGTCGCGACATACTGATTGGTGGTGGTGTTAAGCGTCAGAGCCTGAAGAGTAGTAATTAAGTGTGCCCCCGATGTCGAGGTGGGCAGCGTGAATTGCACCTGCTGAGCCGTGAAGGCGTTCCCGTATACCGTGATGTTGTATGTTCCCGGCGCATAACTGCTGGTATTCAACGAGTAGACGTAGTTTCCGCCCGTGTAGGCGAACGCCGAGGATTTATCCAGCACGTCGTTCGACGTCGGATTGCCGTTGGCGTCGCTAATCATCACGACGGTGATACTTGCCGTGGCATCCGTAATAGATTCGCTGGGTTGCGCTACTGACGTCAGTTGGAATTGCACCGGTATTATCGTGCCCGCCGGGAATACGCGAGCGCTATTCTGCTGAAGGGGCGGTAGGAATTGCAAATTCCCAGCACCCTGGCGATTGGTCGCTCCCAGATCGACCGCTACGAACTCAGAGAATCCACTGGTGCGGGCTTTGGTGGTGGGATCGAATCGCTGGAGATAGAACGCAGTGAAAATGTTGGTCCACTCGTTGGTTCCAATCGGAGTCGTCAAAAACCCAGGATTGATGATCAGCTGCTGGGTATCGTAGCTTGTCTTGACCGCGATCGTGGGCGTGGATTCGCTGGGGCACGTGATCTGGCTGCCGCTGAACGTCGAGCAGGTCACCTCGTAATCTACGCAATTGCCACCCGCCCCCGAGTAGACGATGCAGAGTGCGTTCGCAAACGGTGTCCCGGCGAAGCGTTGCCGAATACGCCCTGGCGTCGCCTGCACGGCCACAACTGTCATATTCACGCCCGAGAAGCTGGCGCCCGCGGGATAAGTGACAGTGAAGTTGTGCGGACCGAAGTTAAATGTGTTCGGCGCTGTCGGGCTCAGCGGCTGCGTGATGGATTGGGATGTAGGCTGCGCAGCTGGGATTATTATTCCCCACGGAAAGACGCCTGTGGTCGGAATTGTCGCGACCACTGAATTGGTCGAATTTTGAATAACGGACAACGTATTGTCTTCCGAGTTGGCAACATAAGTCAGCGCGCCGTCCGGCGTAATTGCAAGCGTGGCGGGCTGGTTCCCCACAGGGATGGTAGCTCTAACGGTATTGCTGTGCGTGTCTATTACAGAAACGCTGCCGGACTGACTATTTCCGACGTAGGCCGACGCGCCGTCCGGTGTGATGGCGATGCTTTCGGGTGCCGTTCCGACCGAGATTGTCGCGATTGTGGCATTGCTGGGTATTGAAATCGCCGTTACAGTGCCGGGTGTGACCGACGCGACGCTTTGAGAGACATAACCGACAGAGCCGTTTGGAACTAGAAAGGGTCCGAAATTTGAATCCTCGCCGACCGCCGGTACGGGGATCGAAAACGTGGACTCCACCACGTTGGTGGCGGCGTTAATCACCGCGATGACGCTTCCATTGCCAGTGGCGTAGACCAGCGTGCTATCCGCGCTTACGGTTACATTGCCTGCAGGGAAAGCCAGAGGGACCGACGCGACCACGCTATTCGTAGCCGTGCTGAAGACCGAGACGGAGCCTGTGGTCAGGTCGGCAATGTAATTTGCCGTGTATCCAAACACTCCATTTGGCGCGATTGCCACAGCATTCGCATTCGGGCCTACGCCCGGGACGGTGGCGATCAGAGCGTTGGTTATGACGTCGATCACCTCGACGGTGCTGCTATCTGCAATGTAAATGCGAGTCTGGTCGGGAGACGCAGCGAATGGAATGCCGCCTAAACCTGGAAGAGATATAGTCGCCGCAACGAGATTTGTGGACGTATCGAGCACGGTAAGCGCACAACAGGGTCCAGTCGCTCCGGTAGCCACATACGCGAACGGTCCGACGGCCAAGACGGCCCCGTGAGAGTTGCCTGCTGTATCTTGATAAGCACCGACCAACTGGCCGGCATTATTCGCTTCTAAATTCAGGTTGGAGATTTCGCCCGATGGGGCGAGATTCACGGTTGTAAATTGGCCGTTACGGTCAGTGAACCATTCCTGCGGGCCTGGACTAAAAAACGGGCAAGACGGTTGATCACAATAGACGCCGAACAATTCCCCGCTGTCGTTGATTCCAGTAACGCTCGTATTAGTCGCCCCCGGAAAGTTGACCGAGGTGAACGTTCCAGCGCTATACACAAAGCCATGGTAAACGGAATTCATATCAATATATCCACCAGCAATTACGCCAAAATTATTCACTTGATTGGGATAATTGCTGGGATTCGAGCCCGGAACATCCAGTGTCGTAAAGACTCCCCCGTTTAGAACAAACCCATGAATGACGCTCGAACCTGGATTTGAATAGACGCCGACGATTTCTCCCAAATTATTAATGCCCGCTGGACCCGTGTAATCCGAGCCAGGGAAATCGATTGTCGAATACGTCGAGTTGGCGAGCAAGAAACCGTGTAGCGTGCCGCTTAGCAGATAGGCTCCAACAATTTCACCTGAGTCGTTAATGGCAGACGCGTACGTGTCTGCCGCGCCAGGGAAATTCAAAGACGTATATTGTCCGTTAAGCAGCGTGAAGCCGTGGAACACGCCACCCGAGTCGGCGTAGTTGCCGACTATCTCGCCGTGGTTATTGATTGTCCCGGGGTAGGTACTCGGTGAGCCTGGATAACTGACGGTGATGAACTGTTGCGCGAACGCGGGATGGGAAATGACGCCGAACGCCAGAGCCAACGCTATGCCGAAGATCACGACTCGTGCCCAGCTGAGCTTTCGGGACATTTACCCTCCCTTCGAGTACAACAAGTCTAGCGGCGCGAGCGAATAGCAGAATCGCTGGCTCCGATTCCTTTATGAAACGCGAGCGCGAATATCGGGGCCTCTGCCACTTGCCTGTCGGAATGCGTGCTGTAGAGAAAAATTGCGCGGGCCGGATAGTCTATAGATTAGGTAATTGGCTGTACTGGAATAGGACGTGCGCAGTCTAGATGCTACGCCGTGAAAGTCAAGTTAAAATATGAGGTTCACTAGAATATCAAAGTCCTAGGAGTACCATCGGAGGGCTAACAGCGAGGCTGGGCCGTAACTTTTCGATTTAGCATTAGGCGATCTGTTGGTCTGGCATGTCCTTACAAGTCGGATGGTTCGATGGGTCGACGCAACACCATCTGCTATAAGATTTCTTCTCAAAGGCGGTAGGTATGACGCCGGGGGAAACAGGTGGAGCTTTCTGAGGCGCAGAGGACTGACTTCTGGCGCCGCTGGAGAGTGGAAGCGTCGTCGGATATCGTTCGAGGCACCGCAACCAGATACTCCGTCAGTTCGCTGGATTGGGCACGACAACTTTCGTGAGCATTGCGGACGCGCGCGCTTCGAGCGGTTCCGCTTCCGCGGAACGATTCACTTTTCGCAATAATTGGGCATAGTTCGTCAGGGTAGCAGCAGCGTCTGCATTTTCCGGATACATGCATTTCGCCCAGGTTTCCAGCGAACGTTTGTAAAGAGCTTCCGCCTGCGCATATTTTCCGGTGTCTCTTAGCAAGGTCGCGTAGTTGTCCAGCATCTGCGCCAGCTTAGGATGCCCCGGCGCCAGATGCATGTTCTGCGTCAACTCCAGGGAGCCCTGAAACAGAGGCTCCGCGGCGGCGCTATCGCCTTTTTCACGGTAGGTCTCAGCAAGTTCGATCTGGCTGAGCCAAAACCAAATTGTGGGGCCGGTGTCGCCTACTTTCGCTTTTGACTTCCCAAACTTCGAACCCGTGATTTCGTCGTCAATCGTTTCCGAACGCTTGATGGTTTCCAAGGCTTCGTCGTAGCGGCGTTCATGCCGATACACTTCGGATAACCCCCTCAAATCCTCGGTCAAATTCATAATGTTAAGCATTTTGTCGCCAGCGGTGCCCGCCTCATCGAGGGATATGCCCCGCTTGTACATTTCGTCAGCTTCTGCATCTTTGCCGGCCCCCGCGTACGCTTGCGCCAGCTCCGTATCGAGACGCCTGAAATCCAAAGCATCGAATCTCTTGTCGATGATTGATTCGTGATCCGGGGCCGGTTTCGCCTGCATGATTTCCAGGCTGTGCTGCAGCAGCGGCACCGCCGCTGTGTATTTTCCTTCTTCCAAGTAGAGCTTGCCGAGCGCTTGTTGGTCTGCGCCCGTCTTGACGTCGTCTGGGCCAAAGAGCTTTTTGTCAATGTCCAGCAGGCGCAGGTAGTCCCGTTCAGCATCCGCTCCGCGCTGTGTTAGGGCCAAATGCGCCAACTCGATCCGCAAATCAGCGTCCGAGCTACCCGTGGACTCTTTGAGCTCAAGAATGTATTGGTGAATCTGTGCCGCGGCGGCAGGGTGGAAGCTCCGAATAAAGGAAGCGTGGAAATTCAAATTGGAGATCTCTTCGGGATCAACTCCGCCGGCGTTCTTAAGAATGCCCAGCGATCGCTCCCAGATCGGAGCGGCTTGCGCCGTTTTACCTTGCGAGTCGTAGACCAACGCCAAGTGCGTCAACGCGTAGCCGAGCCTGACGTCGTTCGGCTGTGCTGCCGCTTCCATTATGGCAATCGCCTGATTTCCCTTGCTCTCGGCGTCTTCGTATTTACCTTCCTCCATGTAAACACTCGCCAGAGCGCCCAGCGTTCGCGCCGTGCGTATATCTCCAGCCGGAAACGATTGGGTCTGCGCCAGTGCGGCGAGGAACTCTTCTTCGGCTTTCGCAAATTGAGGGTTCGGGGCGGCGTCACCCCACCCGTGAAAGTATTTCTGGCTCATGCCGCCCGAATAGGCCTTGCTGCCCGATTTCATAAGCTTTTCCCATTGATCCGCCTGTGCCCACAACAATGGCGCTGCGGGAACGAAAATGGAAATCAGTGCGAGTATAACCCAGACTCTGGCGGCCCAAGAGTGGGTCGGCACGGAAATTTCTCCTTCCTACTAACAACGGCGCTCGCGCCTACGGCCAAAAGTCAGTGGCGGTTCTGCGCGGCGTCATCAGACAGGGGCACTGCCATCAGATCACCGATTACTTCCGGAGAAGCAGAAGTGAAATCAATGTTGTTCCGCAACGGTCCGTCTTCGAGCAAGCTCGGGTCGTCGTCAAAATACTTTAGAGAGAGTCCCTGAGCGTTGCGCTCGACGTAATACCGATGATCCGCCTCGACCACCAGACGCAACTTCAGCCGCCCGCCCTTACCGGCGCTGAGCCAATATTCCCTGGGGTTCAGTTCGAGCTGCAAGGTGCCGTAGGGACGGACATCGCCGAGATATTTCCGGCCGCAGTAGAATTCCATGTCGAGATCGTCTCCCTTGTAATGAATAAAAGACGCGAGGTCCTTATAAAAGACTTGAGCCGGCCCATGGTTCGGCGCCGGTTGCATCTGTAGCACGGCTTCTCGAGACAGATTGAGGGGCCCTCGCAAATAAAGCGTTATAGATTTCCCGGCGTAGAAGACCTGCTCATCGCCTTTCCTGACAAGCATGAGTGGGCCCCCGACCGCCAGCAAGGCGATACCTCCTCCTGGAGGGAGCTCCGAATCCACGACCATGTAACCCATTGCCGCAGCAGCATGATGCAGGGTTTGGCCGGGGGTGGGCGGTGGCTCTGGGCGCAACGGCGCCGTTTCGCCGCCAGGGAGCGCCGCTTTCTCGACCGAAAAGCTCACGTTCCCATTTCTGGATGCGCGGCCCGCGTGGCGAACCGACGTAATCTTTGCCGACAACACCGTGCCCTTCGGAATGATCACGAGACCGTCTTGCATGAATGAGTGAGCTACTGTCAGCCCCACGTCATCGCCGACCTTGGCGGTGGCGGTGGAGAGGTCTTTTGTAAGTTTGGTATCGACGGGCTTGCCGTCCGGCACTCTAATTACATCTCCGGACGAGGCGGGCGGCCCAGGTGCTGCCTTTGCGCGAGCGGCTTCTCTGTCTTGAGAGGCACGTAGGGACGGTCCCGCGACTACGCAGATCAGCGCGAGAGCCGCAAACGACGTACTGTTTCGACGAGAACTATCACCGGCGTGTTTCACTCGGCGCCTCCTGTTGCTTCTCCTCGAAGAAAGACTTATTCGAGCAAGCCCGTGGAACAACCTGAATCGAAGTGGGTCGCCCGGGATTTCCGATCTGACCGACTGTACGGCGCATCGTTCCTCTTAATGCGCCGTGGATGTACAGCTTCGTGAGCCCATTTACCGTTATGGGCCGTTCGTCCGGTAAATGGTTTCGTGGCTTGGCCACAATGCTCCTACTACTGCCCCGCCCACGGCGCCAATCACGGCGCCAACTGCAGCTCCAGTCCCTCTGCCTCCGACGAACCCATGGGGTTCCCACGCCGCCGCGCTAATGCCGGCGCCCGCTCCGGCACCTACCGCGCCGCCGATGAGCGCGTTACGCAAACGATGCTTATTTTCCATGAGCTTAACGCTGGCAACATCTTGTCTCTGGATAGTTTGCTGGCCTGACTTTCCTTGCAGCGAGATCGTCGTGTCCGAAACGCTGAAGAAGGTCCCCGACTCTTTCTTTGAGTTTACTTCAACAACTTGAATCTTCTGTCCCGCTTGCAGCGTATTTATATTGTCCCATTGGGCTGAAGCTACGCAGGGCAGTCCCAGAACGCACGCGAGAATCCAGAGCTTTCGCATCTTGTCATATCTCCTTTTTGATGTGGAGCCGATTTTGGCGTGCGAGTACCGAGCGAATACCTCGCTGGCCGGGTGTAACGGATGGCGCGTCCTCGGCACTGATGGCGAACGATTTCAGATTTGCACCTACTTCAGCCGAATTTTCTCGACAGTGAGATTAGCGCCGCGACTAGGCTCATTTCGGAAGTGTGCTTTTTCGCCATTCTGCTGAGCGCACTTGTAGATTCCTTGGCGGCGCGGTGCCTGGCCGGATGGGCGGACTCATTCGTGGCTTCCGCTGATCGGGCCGGTAAAGGATCTACAAACTGACACAGAGTGAGAATTCGGGATAACTCGTGCAGGTAAACAAGCGCGATGACCAGCACAGCCGCAATGTCCTCCAAGGAGTAGGACGTGCCGGGGCCGCTGGATCCGGCCGCTCCGATTCCTGTGTGTGCCGCAGCTGACTTAATCAGGGTCGCGCCGAAGACAATAACTAGAATTCCGCACCAGAGATATCTAGACGGCATCCGTTCCTCCTTTTGAAATAGCTTTGATTTATGTCGGACCGCCCGAGTTCTTTTTGCTAACTTCGTTGAAACAAACATCATTTGAGAGAATCCGCGGCGGGGCGGGCCACGCACGGTTCTCATGCCAAGTTCGACCGGGCGAACAAGATTGGTGCCCATAAACTTGGCAGTGCCTATCCCGGTTTTCTGGCATCTCCAGAACCGCTCCGCCAATAAGTACTTTATTTCTCATTTGTTTTTCTCTCCGCGGCGACCAAGCCGCCTCTCTAGGTGGTAGCATGCAGCTGACCTGCCATAATTCTCGGCAGTAGGAGAGGACGGTCGAGCCTGGCGGCAAGCTACGGGATCGTGTATATTCGCCGAAGGAAGGGTTGGAATGGCCTCAAATCCCGAAAATCCGCCAGCTGGAAACCTCGGTCTTCTATACCGCGTGTCGCGCGCACTCCTCAGGGAAGGTGAATACGGCGAACTCCTATCCGGACTTTTGGACACACTGATTGAAGGATTGGGAGCGGATCGGGGATTCGTAGTCGTCCGCGAGGGCGGAGAGTTCCGTGCGACCGCCGCGCGAAACTTTCGCAGCGAAGCGCTGTCGCGAGCAGAAGAGGCTTTCAGCCGTTCGATTGCCCGTGCGGTAATGGACAGTGGGAAAGCGGTGCTGATCGGCGACGCCTCCACGACCGAGCCTTTTCGCAGTAGCACGAGCGTACAAGAATTCTCGATTCGATCGGTGTTGTGCGCTCCGCTGGTGAAGAGCGATGAAGCGTTCGCACTTATTTACCTGGAAAACCGCCGAGTCACGAATTGCTTCACGGAAGAGCAGCGGGCGTTGCTAGACGAAGTGTGCGGGTTAGCGGCGCCGCGGTTGCGAGGAGCGGTGGCCATGAGTCAAGCGCAGCGCCGCGCGGAGGCTTTAGAACACGCCCACAGCCGGTCTGACGGAATATTGACCGCCGACCCAGAGATGGCACGGGTTTTGCAGACGGTACACCAGATCGCCACCACAGATTTGCCGGTGCTGATTGAAGGAGAAACCGGAACAGGGAAAGAGTTAATCGCTCGGGCTGTCTATCGTCATAGCGCGCGAGTGAAAGGACCCTTTATCACGTTAAATTGCGCAGCAATTCCGGCACCGCTGATAGGTTCTGAGCTCTTCGGTTGCGTGCAGGGTGCGTTCACCGGTGCGAATCGCGATCGCGTTGGGTTCATCGGAGCAGCGCATCGTGGCACGCTGTTCCTAGATGAGATCGGCGATCTTCCGCTGGATTTGCAGCCCCATCTACTTCGTGTTCTGCAATCCGGCGAGTTTACGCGACTAGGTAACTCGCGAACCGAGCAGGTGGATGTGAGGTTCGTCGCCGCGACAAACCGCGATCTGGAAAGTGAAGTGAAGGCCGGCAGATTTCGCGCCGATCTTTTTTTTCGACTATCGGCGATCACGCTGCGTCTGCCGCCCCTGCGCGAACGACCGCACGATATCCGGCTCCTGGCTGAACATTTCCTTCGAGCCGCTGCGGCGCGTTACGGCCGGCCGACGCCACTCCTCACGGAGAATTGTCTATCCGTCCTGGCGTCCTACGCATTTCCAGGAAATGTGCGAGAACTGGAAAGTGAGATGGGCAGGCTGGTCGCGCTGGCAGAGCCTGAAGTTGCCTGCGACGCCGTTCTACTAAATGAAAGAATTCTCAGTCGCGGCAATTGCCAGACGGTGGTCTCGTCGGAAGGGACGACGATCGCTCCGATGTCGCTGCAAGAAATGGAAAAGCAATTGATCTTCTCGGTGTTAAGGCACACGGCGGGAAATCGAACGCGCGCCGCCGAGGTGCTTGGGATCAGCCGCGAAGGATTGCGTACCAAGCTGCAACGACTTCAAATATCTGCTCCGCCCGATTCCGTTTCGTGAGCGTACCCGCGATTCAAAACCAGTGGCAATGCTAGAGTTGCAATCACTCTCGAACTGGTCTGCAGGGCACACACATAGTTGGACGTTCCTGAACATTCGGTTCGCTCTCCCAATCTCGACTGGCACGCCTGTAGGCCGCCAGCTGTTTGATCTAATTCGAGGCGGGCCTCTTCTTAGCGATTTCAGTTCGCGATGTGGTTAGTGTAAACGTCAGCGATTCTTTCGACAGGTTGGCTACGAGCGACCCGACCATCCAACCCAGTCCTATGGGAATATCGCGACTCAAAGAAATTGCCACGCATTCCAAATACGTGCCGCCATCCTTCTCTTCGAACCTCCAGAACGCATTTAGCTTCCAGACGAATCCCTTGTCGTGCCCTTCGGGCTCCAGGCGCTCGTCGGGTCGACCCCAATTGTCCACCTGCTGAACACGCGTATCACGCGAGCGGCTCCAGGCGCGAGTGCCATCCACGACGTGGTAGTGAACCTGCTGATCGGTTTCCATCACGGTGGTGATGATTTTCTTTTTGTAAAATCGTTGTTGCACAAAATAATCGTCACCCTCGTGCTTGAGAATCTTCGACGACACGATGTCCGGCTGAAAGTAATTCGCGTTGTGATTGTAGTCCTGCATAAACGCAAGGGTTTGTGCGAGAGTTGCGCCCGGCACGAAAATGGTTGCAATCCAATGATGGATCATCGCGCCGGGCACGGGAATCGGTTTCCCGTTGTCGAGAGTTTCGAGATGCTCGATTACCACCTCGCCATTGCGCAGCTGGGTTTCCGCCGCAGAGCGACGCGGCTCCGGCAATCGCTCCACCCAAAGGTAAGGATTGCCCTGTGCCAGTTCGACGTCAATCTGCGCCTGCGTCAATGCGACGTAGCGCTCATAATTTTGCGCGGTGCGGATCTGGAGGTCTGCAGCGTTGGCGGGCGTTGCCAATGCTACAAGTGTCACAACCCAAGCTGCCAGAGCGCGTCGGAAATGAAGCCGCGAATATCGCATCAATTGACCTGCATCACGTCTCCCTCGCCAACTCAAAAACGCTCGTTCGAAGCGTTATGACTTTCAAGAATCGAGCCGAAGCCCGACTGTCCGAACTAGATCTCGAAATCTTGGATCCGACCGAAGCGCGTCAAGCGCGGGTTCAATCTTAAGGAAGATAAGCCATCCGCAGCGCTCTTTGACGGAATTATTCAGCAGCTCGAATGCGATGTCTTTTTGACTCATCCCGAGGTTGATAAGAGCCAAATCGTAAGCGGAAACGTACTTTTTCGAAGATGCCTCGACCAGTTCCGCTAGAATTTGTCTGGCTTGATCAACTTCCCCTGCCAAGGCGCACGCGTAGCCCAGCGCGGACAAGATTGGGGGCAAACGCGCGGAAAGGCTGGCAGCCACTTGCAATTCTGCAATTGCTTCGGTGAATTGACCTAGCTGCGTATAAGCCTGGCCGAGTACGTAACGCGCGAGGATGTAATCAGGATCCAGTTCGAGCGTCGCATGGAGCTGTTTGATAGCGTCGTCGAATCGGCGAAAAAAATAGAACGCCCATCCCAAGTGTGTGTTGATTGGAAGCGACAGCATGTCGAGTTCATGCGCTCGCGTGATGGACGCCAACGCTTCGTCGGGACGCTCCATCGCGGCCAGAAAAATCGTGTACCACTGATGAGCTGTGGCGTATCGCGGATTGAGATCAATGGCGCGCTTAAACTCTTCTTCGGCTTGGGACCAACCCCAGTCATAAAACAGCGAGGTGACAGCGAGAGAATTATGGGCTTCCGCGACGCGGCTATCGATCTCGAGGGCCTTTATGGCAGAAGCTCTTGCCATTGGAAAGGCTTCCCGCGGCAATAAAAATCGATAACCTCCGAACAAGGCAAAACAATCAGCGAGTCCAGCGTAGGCCAAAGCGTATCCTGGGTCCTGGTCGATAGCCTGCTGGAGGAAACGGATGGCCCTCTTTACGCCGTCAGGTGTGCGTTTATTCCAGTGGTGCCTGCCCTTGAGATACAACTGATACGCTACAGGGTCTTGCGTGTCGTGATAGTGCAGCCTTTCCTTTTCTTGAGGTGACAGGTGCAGGCGAAGCTCGGATGAAATTCGATTTGATATCTCTTCCTGAATGGTGAATATCTCGGCGAACTTCGTGTTGTACTGCGCGCCCCAGAGCTGACGACCATCTGCAACATCTACGAGTTCAGCGTTGACGATCAACCTTTCGCCCCGTTGTAACACTCCGCCGATCAGGACCGCGCCAACGTTAAGTTCGCGCCCTATCTTTTGGGGTTCAGTCGGGTTTTTATATCTAAATACTACGCTGCGTGCCATCACGGAAATCCCAGGAAACTGGGAAAGGGAGTTGATTATATTGTCTGTGATTCCCTCGCTTAGATACTCGGCGTCCGGGTCATCACCAATCTCATTTCGGAACGGGAGAACGGCCAGAGACCGGATCGGTCTTTTCTTGCGAACGCGAGTAATCGTCGGGGTCGGGGCGACGGGCGACTCCTCACGGAGACTAGTTACCGAGCTAAGTTTACCGCCTCCTCCCATATCGTGTTTGAGACGCTTTAGGTCACCCGCAAGCTCGAGGGCGCTCTGGTAACGTAATGCCCTGGTTTTCTGGAGCGCCTTGTCAATGAGCCTCTCTAATTGAACTGGCAAATTCTGGTCGAAGCTCCTGATTAACGGGGGCCGCGCGCTCATTACGGCGGTTAGGATAAGGGCAGGAGTGTCACCCGAGAAAGCTTTCTGACCGCTGGCCATTTCGTAGATGACTGCCCCAAGACTAAAAAGGTCAGTGCGCGGGTCCAGCTCATCTCCCCGCGCCTGTTCTGGGGACATGTACGAAAGGGTACCGATGATGCCAGTCGGGCTCGTGAGGATTTCGCCGTGCGCGGTAACGTCATTGGATCCGATTGCCGCATTTTCAGGGGATTCGCTGGTCAGTTTGGACAAACCGAAATCCAGGATTTTTACAATATGTCCAGTGGTCACAAAAATATTTGAAGGCTTAATGTCCCGGTGGATTATGCCCTTGGCGTGAGCGGCGGCAAGACCCTCAGCTATTTGGATTCCAATATCAAGGATTTCTTCCGACGTCAAATTGTGATGAGACGTGTATTGCTCGAGTGATTCGCCATCCAAGAACTCCAACGCGATAAAGAACGAGCCGTCGAACTCATCGACTTCATAAATGGTGCAAACGTTGGGATGATTTAAGGCGGACACGGCTCGCGCTTCGCGTAGAAAACGCTCGATAGCAACCCGGTCTTTTGAAAGCGACTCCGAAACAAATTTCAAGGCTACATTTCTATTTAGCTTCTCGTCGCGGGCTTTGTAAACCACTCCCATGCCGCCAGCAGCCACCCGTTCCACGAGACGGAAATGGGAAATTGTCTTTCCTATCATAGAGTGTATGAGTACGTAATCGGAACTCTCGACTGCAGAAGACCGCTATCGATACGTGGTACTTGCTCTGGAATCGAAGCTAGAATCTAGCGGTCGTCTTGCTAGGCATCCGATTCTTCTATCTTCTCAAATACCATGCGTCGGTGGTCCATGATTTCTCGTTCGAAGCACTCATATTGACATCCTCGGACCAGAGACATCAATTTAAATCGGAA
This sequence comes from uncultured Acidobacteriota bacterium, assembly GCA_963790855.1. Lineage (GTDB taxonomy): Bacteria > Acidobacteriota > Terriglobia > Acidiferrales > UBA7541 > Palsa-295. The sequence continues at coordinate 680,227 of CAWBPZ010000005.1, read as the reverse complement.
ATTTCGGTCGATCAGGAAATAGCGAAGTGTGCGAAGCATCGCAACCGAAATTGAGAACGTCAGACGCAACCGTCTGTTCCATTGTCTGATGGTCTCCATATAATCCAGACGTCCACTGTTACTCGAGACGAGATTAAAATATGGACCAGCGCAGTCGATAATTTGAGTTTCGCCGGAGGGAAGCCAGGAGCCTGGGTAGAACTTCTCTGTGAGTGCAACTATATACTGATTCGAACTCTTGTCAGCCTCGAGAGAGACTTCGTCGACGGACGGGGCATTCTTGCCCCAGATCATAGTTTGTATGTATAGCCTTCCACCCGGTCGCAATAGCTCGTGACAGAATCCGAAGAACCGCGCGTAGATTTCATTTTGCTTACCTGCAACGAACTCTTCCTTAGAACAGAATGCCTCCATCGATCCAACAGCTACAATCGCGTCGAACTTCCCTAGCTTCGCGCGATCCGCATCCTTCCAATCCAGGATGCGAGCCGCCATTCCGTTCTTCCAGCACGCCTCCGCCTGTTTCGTAGACAAAGTGATGCCAATCCCAGTTGCCCCTAGCTCTCGCAAAGCTCTCAGCATCGGTCCCCAGCCGCAGCCAATATCCAACACTCGCTTGCCAGATCCGACACGCAGGTGGGTAAGAATGAACTCGTGTTTTGCATCCTGTGCCTGCTCCAGCGATACTGAGAAATCGCCGTTGAACATTGCGCAGGTAACATCAGCATCCTCGCCGTATGCGGCACGGAAAACCTCATCCATGTAGTTATATGTCTCTTCGATTTGTGATTGTGTTGCCATCAGCACCTTTGAAAGAATCGTCTTCCGGTCGTAAGACGATGGGTTCGTTGGTCAACGACCCACTCTGCCCTACGAGACTGAGCAAGTCACGAAATGCATCGCCGGCCACCACTCGCGTCACTTCCTCCAAAGGCCCTCAGCAGAGGATGCTGTGCGGCTATTCGGAGGAGCTCGGATGTAACGCTGGCACAGTTGGGATACGGTGCCCTAGTTACGCTCTATAGTCATAGTCGGCACATCATAGCCAAAACCTTGATTTTGTCACCGTTTAATTAGGTAAGGTCGCCGCGTACATTTCGATGCTTAGGGTTCGCAACCGCACAACTCGTGGAGCGCGCGATTCGCTAGCTCTCGGTAAATCGCGGCGGCGGACGAACGGATCCCGAATCTGGTCCTGGGTAGCCCCATCTCACATTTTGACCCCTGAGTCGGATGGGAGGACGACATATCTCGATTCGAATCGGGACTATGAGCGCGTTTGGTCCGTTGCAGACCCCCGCAATCATGGGCGCTGCGAGGCTAAACCTCAAAGCGCCCTTTCCAGTTCTAATTACAAGCCGAACGTTCGCGATTCCCTTCCTAATCTATCGTCGCCGAGTTGTTCCTGTTCCCCAAATCGGGAAAAACTGGGGACAAATCATCATAAATCGCCCGTCCGATGGCAACCGCGGCCGCGCGTTCTGTTTCTGGCGACATATGTGTGTAAACATCCACCGCTACGCCGATACTTGAGCTGCCCAACAGCTTTTGTGCCAGTTTCAGGTTCCCGTTCCGCTGGTTGAGAATGCCGGCGGCCGAGTGTCTGAACGTGTGAAATCCCGAGGTAGCGGGCATAGGTGCGATGCCAAGCGTGTCGAGAAGCGGATACACGACATCTTTGCGCAGAACATCGGGATGTAACGAAGAACCGTTCTGATCTGGGCAGCTCCGCTTTCAACGTGGTCGTTTCCAGCGCGTCCGCCACCACGCCCGAGCCGGGAGCTCTGCTGCCGCTCTGCACTGGACTGGGCGTGCTCGCCCTGGGTTTCCAGCGTCGCAAACGCACACTCTGAGCTAAAAGTCCGCATTCAATGCCAGCGCCGGGCTCGGCGCAGGGGCACCACAACTTCTAAATAAGCGAGGCCATCTGTCGGAGCGCGATTTTTTTGTACAATTCTCTGGGAATCCACTCGCTGCTGAGTTGGTCGTAATCCGTCCAGAATCGCTCCCAAGTACGAAGACCAGTGCCTGTAGGCCGACATTTCGGGACGAGTCCGAAGCCCAACAATTTCCGGTTTAGCGAAGGCTCCCGTATGGCCGTGGTGTTTGCCGGAGTTCTTTTTGCCAGGTCTCTACGCGGCGCAATTTGATCGGAGAGGAATTCGGCCGTCGCAGGGTGGAAACCAGATGCGGATCAGACCAGCCAGTATTGGCGGCTTGGTGCTGCAGAGCGTGGTGATTGCCCTGGCGTTTCCACTGAGGGCGCCTGCGATGGGACTCGGAGTCAGGTCGGCGGCAAGCACACCCGCATCTGGCATATTTCCAGCACGATACAGTGGTCGAAACAGAGCATATTGCGGTGCACGTGCCATGTCCCGCTGAGAGGGCCGCCAGAAGCGGTGCGGCAGATTGCGAGCCTGCGATCTCCGGACTAATATAAATGGACTATTGAATGGGCCTAGGGGCTGTGCGAGTGTGCGACACAGGTGTTTTTTTGCGTGCAGGTTGGCTTTAACGGAGGCTGTGACTATGGCGGTTTCAAGCCCAAGTATTCAGAGTGCTCATTTCGCGTCCGCCAGCGGTACCAGTCTTTACGACAAGTTGAACTCGGTGTGGCACGAGCGCGCGCTCCAGGTGTTTATGGTTATCGTGCTGGCGCATTGGGGCGAGCACCTTGTGCAGGCCTATCAGATATGGGTGATGGGATGGCCACGGCCGATGGCGAATGGGATACTGGGACTGTGGTATCCGTGGCTGATCAAATCCGAAGTGCTGCACTACGGGTACGCGCTAGTGATGCTGATCGGGCTTTGGGTGCTGCGCAAGGGATTCAGCGGAAGGGCGCGCACGTGGTGGACGATCGCGCTGGTGATCCAGTTCTGGCACCACGTTGAGCACCTGCTGCTAATTACACAGGCGACGCTGCATCACAATCTGGGCGGTCGGCCGGTGCCGATGAGCGTGCTGCAATTTTTCTTCCCTCGCGTGGAGTTGCATCTGTTCTACAACTCGATCGTGTTTATTCCGATGGTGATTGGCGTGTACTACCATATGTTCCCGCCGGAGGGCGAGGTGAACCACGATATTTGTACGTGCGCCTGGAACAGGAGCGCGAAGAAGGCAGAAGCTTAGGCAGCGTGATTTCGGAATTCTTTTTGACGGCGTCGAGAGTTTTCGCCGTACGTTGGTCGAGGCGGCATATTCGAAGTTCGTTCGGGATGGGAAGTTCGTGGGCACGACTGTTTAGAGTTGGTTGCGCGCTCGCATGCGCCGCTGTTTTTCTTTTGGCGGGATGCAGCAAGCGGGTTGAGACGCAAACGGCCATCGCGATCGAGTTCGGAATCAGTCCTCAGCCTGTTCGAGTTGGTCCTGCCGTCCTTTCCGTGAAGCTGCGCGACACTAGGGGCGGCGCTGTGGCGGGAGCGCACGTCAAACTTGAGGCGGACATGTCGCATCCGGGCATGGCGCCCGTGTTTGGCGATGCTCGTGAAGGAGCGCCTGGTGAGTACCAGGGTGCGCTGCAATTTGCGATGCCGGGCGATTGGGTGGTGCTGATTCATGTTACGCTGCCCGACGGTCGCAAGCTGGAGCGCGAGGTGAGCGTTCCGGGCGTTACCGCGAATTAGGCTACGCTGTCAAATCCCACGCACAATCCGTCCATTGCTGCTGAGCCACCTCGGTTTGATTTGATGAAAGTGCCGGGACTGCGCCGGTTATTTCACTGGCGACATTTGCGGACGGTGCTGCAGATACCGCTGCTGATTGCGAGCGTGGCGATGATCCTGGATGGATTGCTCGGGCCATCGCTGGCGCCGAAAAATCTGGCGACGACGCTGAGTTGGGTGCATTTTCGCGGGGCGCTAGTGCTGGTGCTGCTGTGCGCGGGGAATTTTTTCTGTTTGGCTTGTCCTTTTATGCTGGTGCGGAATCTGGCGCGGCGATTTTTTCATCCGCGGCTGAATTGGCCGCAGAAATTGCGCAATAAGTGGCTGGCGGTGGGGCTGTTTGCGCTGATTTTATTTTGTTACGAAGAGTTTAGCTTGTGGTCTTCGCCTTGGTGGACTGCCTGGTTGATCACGGGATATTTTCTGGCGGTTTTGGTGGTGGATGGGGTTTTCAAGCATGCGCCTTTCTGCAAATTTGTTTGTCCTATCGGGCAATTTAACTTTGTGGCTTCCACGATTTCGCCGCTGGAAGTGAAGGTGCGAGATCTGGAGGTGTGCGATTCGTGCGGGACGAAGGATTGCATTCGGGGAAGGCGCGCACCGGGTGCGGAGTTGGTGGTGATTCAGCGCGGGTGCGAACTGGCTTTATTCCAGCCGCTGAAAGTGGGAAATATGGATTGCACTTTCTGCCTGGACTGCGTGCACGCTTGTCCGCATGACAACATCGGAATATTGAGCCGGCTGCCTGCGAGCGAATTGATGCTGGATCCGCGGCGTTCGGGGATTGGGCGATTTTCGCAGCGCAAGGATTTGGCGGCCCTGGCTATCGTCTTCAGTTTTGGCGCGCTGCTGAATGCTTTTGGGATGGTTAGCCCGGTGTATGCGCTGGAAAGCTGGCTGGCGGGAATTTTGCATGTGAACAGCAAGGCTCCGGTGTTGGGCGTGCTATTCGCTTTGTTCCTTGTGCTGGAGCCGGCGGTGCTGTTGGGATTGGCTGCATGGTTGACGCAGATTTTGCGAGGCAGCCAACGCGCACTGGTGCCGCTGGCGGTGCGTTACACCTACGGACTGGTGCCGCTGGGATTTGGAATGTGGCTGGCGCATTACAGTTTTCATTTTTTGACGGGGCTTTACACCGTGGTGCCGGTGACGCAGAGCGCTCTCGCGCGAGTGGGCTGGACTTTGTTTGGGTCGCCGCGATGGACTTTGTTGGGGGTTCCGATGCGGTTCGTGCAGCCGTTGGAGGTTGGATTTTTGGTGTTGGGGCTCGCGGGATCACTACTTGTGATTCACCAATTAGCCGAGAGCGATTGCGCTGAGCGGCCGCTGCGGGCTTTTGCGCCGTGGGCCGCCGTATCGCTGGTGCTGTGGCTGGCAGCGATGTGGATGATGTTTCAGCCGATGGATATGCGTGGGACATTTCTGGCGGGATAGCGGAACTGCGAGCTTCTGTGGCATGGCATGCGTGACAGCGATGAAGATTTTTCACAATCCGCCCGGAACGGTTTGGCGCATGTGCTTGCCGGTGGCCATGGTGCTGTTGGCGGCCAGTTCCCCGCTCGGCGCGCACAACGGGCCGCCGTTTCCGATTATTTCTGATGAGCGCGTGGGCCCGGTGGTAGTTTCGCTGTGGACTCATCCGGATGTGGGAACTGGATTGTTCTACGTGATCGTGGATCCGCCGCCGAGAGGCGCAACTCCACCGGATTTGAAAATTGAGATTGGCGTGCGGCCGGTGACAGGACGCCTGGCGGAAGCAATTTACCCGACGCAGCGGGAAGACCAGCACGGCCAAGTGGTATATAGGACTGAAGCCCAATTTGACCAGCAGGAGCTGTGGCATATACGGATGATCGTGAAGAGTTCGGCGGGCGATGGCGAGGCTTCGGCGGATGTGGAAGTGACTCCGCCGGGGTATGGGCGATGGGATTTGCTGCTGTTTTCGCTGCCGTTCCTGGGCGTGGGATTTCTGTGGTTTCGTGTGATGATGCGCAAGCGCAAGTACCACAGAAGCCAGCTGCAGAAGGTAACAAGTTGATGCATCACGCGATCCCACAATTCGCACGCAAAGAGTCTTTCGCGCGGGAGGGAGTGCAGCTCTCGTCTTGGAATCGCGCGGGCGGTCTACACGCTGGCAGGGCGCGGGACTCGTCATTCTTTCGTTTTCAGACCGCGGTGGCGCTTTGTCTTTGCGCGATTGCTACGAGCTTCGCGGGATGCGGGACTGGCGGCAAGTTGCCTGACAAGTCATCGAAGGACTATGCCGAGACTGTCTCCGCGTTCTACACCGGGTTGGCGGCGCTGCAGGTGGGCGACGACGTTACTGCTGAGAGCAAACTCGCGCAAGTGGCGGAGCTGGCGCCGGGCGAGCCGGCTGGGTGGGCCAACTGGGGCGTGCTGGCGTTTCGTCAGCGGAATTTCGACGTCGCGGCACAACGATACGACCGGGCGCGCGAACTCGCGCCCAAAAACGATCAAATTTATTATTTGCTGGGGATTCTGCAGAGCACGCGTGGCGATTCCAAGGAAGCGATCGCGGACTGGCGACGGGCCGTGGGGATCAATCCGCAGAACTATCGCGCGGCATATCAGCTGGCGCAGGAAGTGGAGCGCGAGGGCGGCTCGGGCAGCGATGCGGACTTTGAATCGCTGATTGAGAATATTCTGAAGGCCCAGCCGGACAACCTGGCGGCTTTGCTGGAGCTGGCGCGGGCGGCTGCGAAACGCGGTGATGCGGCTACGCTGAAAACTGTGCTGGCGCAAATCAGCGCGCGCGCTTCGCAGTGGCCGCCGGAAGTGCAGCAGCCACTTGCGGCGTTACAGGCTGCGGTGGCCAGTGGAGACATGCGCGCAGCGGCGACACGAACAACATTTCTGCGCAACACTTTGATGCGCGTGCCGGAATTCCGCGAGAGCTTGGCCGTGCTGCAGGCGGCTCCTGGCGAAGAGGCCGAGCCGTTTACCCATTTTCTGCGACTAGAAGCGCCTGTCTTCGTTCCCGCGCCTGCGGACATGGCGCTCGCGTTCACTCTGCAGCCGCTTGCGAACCCGGGCGCGAAGCACTGGGAATGGGTTGGAGCTATTCGGCTAGGCAGCGCCGGAGCTCCGGTGGTTGCGGAAGCGAATGGCCGCGAAGTGCGGCTGATGAGCGGCGCGACATTTCCGTTTCCCGGTGGACCGGCTGGCATCGCGCCGCTGCCGGAAGGAATTTTGCCGATTGATTTCAACTACGATTTCAACAACGACCTGGTGCTGGCGGGCGCGGGCGGGGTGCGCCTGATGCGGCAGGACAGTCCGAAATTGTTTACGGATGTGACGGCGGCGGCGAAATTGACGAAGGCCGTGACGAACGCGAGCTACACGGGCGCGTGGGCGGTGGACATCGAAGCGGACGGCGATCTGGATATCGTGTTGGGCGCGAAAGAAGGGCTGCCGCTGGTACTGCGGAATAATGGCGACGGCACGTTTACGCCGATTCATCCGTTTCCGGCTGTCGCGGGGCTACGGGCGTTTGCGTGGGCGGATTTTGATGGCGATGGGAATCCGGATGCTGCGCTGGTGGATGGCGCGGGGCAGCTGCACATGTTTCACAACGAGCGGCAGGCACAATTTCGCGAGCTGCCGTTGCCGGCCAATTTTCCTTTGGTCAAAGCTGTTAGCGTGGCGGATGTTGATGACGATGGCGTCCTCGATTTGCTCGCGGTGCGGGCGGACGGCGCGATTGTCCGAATTTCCGACAAACACGAAGGAAAAGTTCTGGATGTTGCCGAGATCGCGCGTGTTCCGGCTGGAGCCGGCGTTCCGGATTATCTCAGCGGCGACGTCCGTTTGAGCGTCGCTGATCTAGATAACAATGGCGCGCTGGATTTGATTCTGACTGGAGCTTCGTTGGATGCGAACCACAACGGCCTTGGCGCGCTGGTTTGGATTGCTGACGACAAGGGCAAATTTGTTTTGCTGGAGCATCCGTTTGGACAGACGGCCGCTCCCGCGCTGATTTCTGACGCGGCGGATCTTAACGGCAACGGGCGGCTCGATCTGGTGGGCCTCACTGCCGACGGGCAACCGTTGCAAGCCGTCAATCACGGGTCGAAAAATTATCATTGGCAGGTTGTGCGGCCGCACGCTAAGCAGGCTGTGGGCGATCAGCGCATCAATCCGTTTGGCGTGGGCGGCGAGATTGAGATTCGCTCCGGAATGCTGGTGCAGAAGCAGCCGATCACCGGACCGGAAGTACATTTTGGTCTGGGCAATCAGACCAGCACGGACGTGGTGCGCGTGGTGTGGCCAAACGGGACGGTGCGCGCGGAGTTTGGCGTGGCGGCGGATACGGAAGTGGTGACGGAGCAGCGGCTGAAGGCTTCTTGCCCGTTCCTTTTCGCTTATGACGGCAAGGGCATGGAGTTTATCAAAGATGCGGTGCCCTGGGGTTCGGCGATTGGGTTGCGGATCAATACGATTGGCACGGCGCGCGTGGAGACGACTGGTGAGTGGTACAAGATTCGGCGCGACCAGCTTGTGCCGCACGATGGTTATTACGATTTGCGCGTCACGGCGGAACTTTGGGAAGTGTATTACTACGATTATCTGGCGCTGATGACGGTGGATCATCCGGTGGGAACGGAAATTTTCGTAGATGAGCGATTTTCGATTCCGCCGCCGAAATTGGGCGTCACTACCGTTGCCACGCCGCACAAGATTGCGCACGCGACGGATGACACAGGAAGGGACGTGACGGCTCTGGTTGATAAGCTTGACGGAAAAGCGCTGGATGATTTCGGGCGCGGACAGTATCAGGGGATCACGCGCGACCACTACGTTGAGGTGGATCTGGGTGAAGACGCGCCCAAGAGCGGGCCACTGTATTTGATCGGGCAAGGCTCGATTCACGATACGGAATCTTCGTTGAACGTGGCGATCACGCAAGGGCATCGCTGGCGCGCAGAGGGCATGAGCATTGAAGTGCCGGACGGACATGGCGGCTGGGTGACGGCGCAATCGAATTTGGGTTTTCCGGCGGGACGAAAGAAAACTGTACTGTTCAATCTTACAGATGTATTCCGGCCAGAAACGCCGCGGCGCGTGCGCATTCGGACGAACCTGGAAATTTATTGGGACTGCATCGAGTGGGCGCAGGGAATGCCGGACGCCCCTTTGAAAACGGTGCGGCTGGAACCGAACTACGCAGACTTGCATTATCGGGGCTACTCGAGCATCAGCCGGCCGGATTCCGGCGCGCCGGAAGTGCCGGATTACAATAACGTGGTGAGCACGAAACAGCGCTGGCGCGATCTGATCGGCTATTACACGCGTTATGGGGATGTGCGCGAGTTGCTGACGAAGATTGACGATCGTTACGTGATCGTGAATTCGGGCGATGAAATGTCGCTGCGCTTCCCGGAGCAGCCTGCTCCGCCGGCTGGATGGCTGCGCGACTACGTGGTGATCGGCGACGGCTGGATCAAGGATGGCGACTTCAATTCCACTTTTTCGAAAACGGTGCTGCCACTGCCCTACCACGCCAAGCAGGAGTATTTCACGCGACCCGGAAGTCTCGAGGACGAATGGCCGTATCGCCAGCATCCCGAAGACTGGCAGAACTACCACACGCGCTACATGACGCCGGAAGTTTTTCAGAACTCGTTGCGGAGCGATCCTCCCCGGTGAAACAAAATCGCACGGCGCGGATCATCGTGAGTATTCTGTTTGTGGGGATGTTGGCTACGCCGCTCGCGATCAAGTGGGAAGCGGCGCGGCGTGGTGGCGGGAAAACGAAGCTCGACGCACAAGCAGCGCTGGCTCGCCACGGTTTTTATTTCCAGGAAGTTTCCCGCGCTGCCGGCGTTACTTTCGTCCATCAAGCGCCCACTCTCGACCCGCAATTGGCTCCGATCATGCCGCAAGTAGCTTCCATGGGCGCGTCCGTTTCGATCGTGGATTTCGATCGCGATGGATGGCCGGACATTTACGTGACGAACAGCGGCGAAGGCAGCAAGAACGCGCTGTACCACAATTTGCACAACGGCACTTTCAAAGACGTGGCTGAAGAAATGGGAATTGCGGATGTGAACCGGTTCGGTACTGGCGTTTCGATGGGCGCGGTGTGGGGCGACTTCGACAACGACGGTTACGAAGACTTGCTGCTGATCAAGTGGGGACGGCCGGAGCTATATCACAACGATGGCGGGCATGGGTTCACGCGCGTGACGGAACAGGCTGGACTGCCGCCGTGGGTGAATGCGAATACCGCGCTGTGGTTCGATTACGACGGTGACGGGAAGCTAGATTTTTTTATTGGCGGATATTATGCGGAAGATGTGGACCTGTGGCATCTGAAGACCACGCAGATTATGCCGGATAGTTTCGAGTACGCGAAAAACGGCGGCCGGAAGTATTTATTCCACAATCTTGGCAACGGGAAATTTGAGGAAGTCAGCGCGCAGGTAGGAATCAACAGTCGCCGCTGGGCGTTGGCTTCGGCAGCCGCGGATCTGCGAGGTACCGGGCATCCGGATTTATTCATCGCTAATGATTACGGGGTGTCCGAACTTTATTTCAATGACGGCAAACGATTTCACGACGTGAGTGCGCAGACGGGCGTGGGATTTTCGCCGAAGAGTGGAATGAACGCGGCGGTTGGCGATATTTTGAACGATGGCCGCTATGCGGTCTACGTGTCGAACATTTCGGAAGACGGGGTGCTGATTCAGGGAAATAATTTGTGGATGCCGAAGGAAGGGACATCGGGCGAAGGGCTGAAATTTGAAAATTTGGCACGCGATTTGGGCGTGGAGCTTGGCGGCTGGAGTTTTGGCGCGCAGTTTGGAGATTTGAATAACGACGGGACTTTGGACTTGTATCTTACAAACGGATACGTGTCGCTGGACCGCGAGCGCAGTTATTGGTACGACTTCTCAAAAATTGCCGGGGGCAACAGCATCATTATTATTGACGCCAAGAACTGGCCGGCGATGGAGGGGCGTAGTTTGTCGGGATATCAGCAGAAGCGCGTGTGGCTGAACGACGGCGCGGGGAAATTTATCAACGTGGCGCAGGCGGTTGGCGTGACGGATACATACGATGGACGCGCGGTGGCGCTGGTGGATTTGTGGAATCGCGGAGTGCTGGACGCGGTGGTCGCAAACCAAAAAGGCCGGCTGCTGATTTACAAGAACACGGTGACACCGGAAAACAAGTGGATCGAATTCGCGCTGGAAGGCACGGCGAGCAACCGCAGCGCGATCGGCGCGCAGGTGACTGTGTACTGGAATGGGCAGCAGCAGAAGCAAGAAGTTTCCGGGGGCAGCGGGTTCGCGGCGCAGAACGACCGGCGGCTGCATTTTGGTCTGGGCAAAGATCCGCACATGGAGAAGGCCGTGATCCGCTGGCCGTCTGGCAAGATTCAAACCGTCGAAAATCCCGCCGTGAATCAAATTCTGAAGATCAAGGAGCCGGCGTGAGTGGGCAAACTACCGCTCCGGTCACCCCGCCTGCGCGCCCGCTGGATGCAGGTGGCTGGAAACGCTGGCTGAGCCTCGACAACCGTTACATCGCGCCGATTTTCATCACCTGCATCCTGGTGACGGCGCATTTTTCGTTCGGCGTGCTGGAAAGCTATCAGAAGACGGCTCTGGCGATTGTGGCGAGTATCGCGACGGATCTGGTGCTGGGGCGCATTTTTTTCGGAAAGTGGCCCAACGTAGCCAGCGCGTATATCACGGGCATCAGCGTGGGCATTCTGGTGCGCTCGCCGGCGTTCTGGCCGTATGTTTTGTGCAGCGTGATTTCGATTACTTCAAAATACGTATTGCGCGTGAAGGGGCGGCACATCTGGAATCCTTCAAATTTCGGAATTTCGGCGATGCTATTTCTGGCGCCAGAGACGGTGGCGACGCTGAGCATTCAGTGGGGCAATTATCTTTTGCCGATGATGGTGATATGGGCACTGGGTTCGGTGATCATCTGGCGCTTGCGACGATTCCACATCACCGGGACGTACGTCGTAGCATTCATCGCGTTTGCGTTTTTGCGGAGTTACATCACGGGAAGTCCCTGGCAGTCGGAGATCGCGCCGCTGACCGGGCCCATGTACCAGCTTTTTATTTTTTTCATGATCACGGACCCGAAAACGACGGTGCGTTCGAGGAAGGGACAATGCATCGTGGTATTTCTGGTGGCGTTTGCTGAATTCTTGCTGCGGCTGGACCAGGTGGTTTATGCGCCGTTTTATGCGCTTTTTATGGTGGGGCCGGCGGCGATGCTGATTGAGATGTGGATGGATTCGCGCCGCACGCCGGCCGCAAGCGTGGGCGCCGGCGCGGCTGTCGGCGCGTAGCAAACGATCGATGGGACGCGGCGGAGTGCGCGCTCTGCCTCAGGCAGCGCAAAATCCTGGTTCGTCTCGCGAAAGGAAATGACGCTTTGACGCAAGATCGCCGCAAGATATGTTGCGCGCTGTTGGCCGTCGCTGCTTTGTGCATGAGTTATGCACCCGGGCCTTCGAGCGGCGCGGTGGCTCCGTCGCCCGCGCGTCCTGCCGGACCGATCGAGTTCCGAGACGCGACCAAGGCTTCCGGCATTCACTTCAAACACAACTCCGGCGCATTCGGCAAAAAATATCTTCCCGAGACGATGGGAAGCGGCGTGTGCGTGCTGGATTACGACAACGACGGCTGGCAGGACCTCCTGTTCGTCAATTCGATGGATTGGCCGGGACACAAAGGCGCCGCGAAATCCTACCCTGCGCTGTACCACAATAATAGGGACGGTACGTTTACGGACGTTACGCGCGAAGCGGGGCTAGCGGTGGAATCGTACGGCCTGGGCTGCGCGGTGGCCGATTACGACAACGACGGATTTGAGGATATCTACATCACGACGGTCGGCGCGAATCATTTGTTTCACAATTTGGGCAACGGGAAATTCGCCGACGTTACGGCGAAGGCGGGCGTCGCCGATCCCGGATTTTCCACCAGCGCGGTGTGGTTTGATTACGACAACGACGGAAAGCTGGATTTGTTCGTGACGCACTACATTGATTGGTCCATCGCGAAGGATCAATACTGCACGCTGGACAATAAAAATAAGTCCTACTGCACGCCGCAAACTTACAAAGGCGAAAGCTCCTCGCTTTTTCATAACAAGGGTGACGGCGCGTTTGAAAACGTCACCAAGCGCGCCGGATTGCACGACCCCACCAGCAAATCGCTAGGCGTGGCGATGCTGGATTATGACAACGACGGCTGGATGGATCTGTTCGTCGCGAACGACACGGAGCCGAACAAGCTTTACCACAATAATCACAACGGCACTTTCACCGACGTCGCTGTGCAGGTGGGCGTAGCGTTCAGCGAATCAGGCAGGGTGCGCGCCGGAATGGGCGTTGATGCCGGAGATTACGACGGTTCCGGATGGCAGAGTCTGGTGATCGGAAATTTCACAAATGAAAGCATGTCGCTGTATCGCAACGACGGTTCGGGATTGTTTGTGGATGAAGAGATTTCCTCCGGTATTCGGCAGATGTCTCTGCAAGCTCTCACGTTCGGCTGTTTCTTTTTCGATTACGATTTGGATGGGCGTTTAGACATTTTCGCGGCGAATGGACATGTTTCGGACGACATCAGCGTGGTGCAGCCCACGTTGAGATACGCGCAACCGGCAAGCCTTTTTCACAATAACGGCAAGCGAAAATTTGAGGACGCTTCGGCAAAAGTTGGTCCTGCATTGCAACAGCCGGTGGTCGGGCGGGGCGCGGCATATTTCGACTACGATAACGACGGCGATCTGGACCTGGTGATCACCGCGAACAACGGCCCGGCGCGTTTGCTGCGTAACGAGAACGGCAATCAGAACGACCTGTTGCGCGTGAAGCTGGTGGGCACGCGCTCGAATCGCGACGGCATCGGCGCGAAAGTCACGCTGACGACGAACACGGGCGCGCGGTTGTTCCGCATGGTGAAGACTGGTTCCAGTTACGCGTCACAAAGCGAAATGCCGCTGACATTTGGTTTCGGAAAACCGGACGCAGGCAAGACGGTCAGCATTGAAATCATCTGGCCGAGCGGACAAAAGGATTCTCTTTCCAAAATCAGCGCAAATCAGTTCATCACGGTGAAGGAAGGTTCCGGCATCGTTGCCGCTCGTCCCATCGCGTTCGAGAAGTGAGTGTCGTAGTCATCGCGAGCTCTCACAGCCGTGACGCCAGCGTTCGCGCTTTTATTGTTGCGCAGAGGATCAGGAAGCGACTTTCGGAAGATGATCCGTGGAGTGGATGTAACCTTCCTCGGCAATTCGTTTGCCGCTTTCGCGATAACGCTGCGGGTCGCGCGGCGCCCAGGTGGCGAGGCCGTCCACATAACGATTGAACATGCAGAAGGCCGCAGCAATGAGCACCGTATCGTGAATTTCCTTATCCGTGGCGCCCTGTTGGCGGGCGCGCTCGACGTCCGCCGTGGTGACCTGCTTGCCGGCCTTCTGAACTTTGCTGGCGATTGCTAGCAACGCTTTCAGCTTGTCTGAAACGGGCGCGGATTCAAAATCGCGTTTCAGCTCGTCAATGAGGGTTTCTTTGCCTCCCAAGTAATGCGCTGCGGCCGCGCCGTGCACCGTTTGGCAAAAGAAGCAATCATTCTGCGAGGAGACGTAGGTCGCGATCATTTCGCGCTCCCCTTGGGTCAACGAATTTGGCGCGCGCAGCAGAGCTTCCGCCAGCGCATTCAGCGGCTCGGCCGTTTGCGGGCTGAACGCCATCGGGCCCAGAATTCCCGGGATACCTTCGGGCAAATTAATGTGTGGCATCGCTTGCAGCTCCTCTCTGGGGCTTGCTGAATTATTGGCCTTGCGCTTTTTGCACAGGTTTTTCCCATCCCGGGACCGTGTAGCCGGAACTGGCCAGGCGTTTGCCCATTTCGCGATACATTTCGGCGTTGTGCGGCTGCCAGGTAGCGAGCCCGTCCACGTAGCGATTGAACATGCAGAAGGCCGCGGCGATCAGCACGGTGTCGTGAATTTCTTTGTCGGTCGCGCCTTGCTCTCGGGCGCGCTCCACGTCTTCGCTGGTGACGTGCTTGCCGCCCTGTTGCACTTTTCCGGCGATGCCGAGCAACGCTTTCAGCTTGTCGGAGACCGCCGCGGACAGGTAGTCGCGTTTGAGCTGGTCAATCAGTTCGTAATTTCCGCCGAGATGTTCGGCTGCGGCGGCGCCATGCGAGTGCTGGCAGTAGTAGCAATCGTTCTGCGAGGACACATAGGTTGCAATCATCTCTCGTTCGGAGGGCGCGAGTGAATTTGGCCCCCGTAACAGGACTTCCACGAAATCACGCAGTGGTGTTGTCGTTTCCGGGCTGATGAGCATGGGCCCGCGAATGCCGGGAACACCTTCCGGAAGGTTAATGTGCGGCATGACGATCTCCTTCTCGCTAAGACTTCTCGCGCAGCGTGTTGCGCAGAGAGATTCCCGAATCCTGCCGTTCGTGTGCGAAATTAACGGCCTGTTCTGCGACAGCGCTGCAATCTGACGGCGTGCGCCGGAAATCGCAATAATAGAAAAATACTAGAGACACGTGCAGCGTTACGGAGTCTACTGATCCGCGCTGCAAAAGGCTTTAAGCAGGAGGAGGTTGCGGTGGCGTCCACTGTGATGAAAATGAAACCCATGTTTCTTCCGGGCGTTGAGCAGAATCCCCAGCCCGGAGCGTATGCGGAAATGATCCGGCGGGCACAGGAATCCGGTGGCGAGTACTGGAAGATTTGGAACTTGTTCGCGTTTCGTCCGGAGGCGACGGCGCATCTGGCGCGCTTCAGTCACGCGATGATGCACGAAGCTGCCCCGCTCGCTCCCGCGTTGCGCGAGTTGATTGCGGCCTACACTTCGTTTCAGAACGAGTGCGAATTCTGCGCTGAGTCCCATGCGGCGATTGCGGCGGAGCTGATCGGTGATGAGGAGTTAGTATGGAACGTGTTGCGCGATTTGGAGTCTGCCGCGCTGCCGGAGAACGAAAAGGCGCTGCTGCGGTTCGCCGGCAAAGTGACTCATAATTTGCCGACGCTTACCGAATCAGACGCGCAAGCGCTGCGAGATATTGGCTGGACGGACGAGCAGATTTTCTACACCATCACGGTTTGCGCGCTGTTCAATTTTTACAATAGGTGGGTGACGTCTTCCGGCGTCCCGGCGGTGTCCCACGAGGGACATCGCAGGCATGCGCAGGTGATTGCGCGCAACGGATACATACGAAAATAGCTGCGAGATTCGCGAAAACAAAAGGATGCGCCCGTCTTGAACGTACAACTGATTTCTGTCGCCACAAAGGTGCTGAAAATTGCGGGCGCGCTCGTCGCGCTCTACGGCGTAGTGACGGCTGCGCTATTCGCGATCATGCTGCAATCGCCGGACAAGTTCGCGGGCACCATGAAATATGTTCCGTGGCCGGCGTTCATGGTGCTGCCGTTCAAGCCGCTTTGGAACCTGGCGCGCAAAGGCCGTCTGGCCGTCGGCGACATGGCTCCGGATTTTTCGCTGGAGAGTCCGGACCACAAGAACACTTTCCAGTTGTCGTCCATGCGCGGGCAGAAGCCGGTGGTGCTGGTTTTCGGCAGCTACACGTGACCTCCGTTCCGGCGGGAGGTTCCCGCTCTCAATACGCTGTACGAGCAATATAAGGATCAGGTGGCGTTCTACGTAGTGTACATACGCGAAGCGCATACCAGCGATGTGTGGCAGGATCCTGACAATCTGGGCGACCACGTGATTTTCGCGGCCCCGAAGAATATTGCCGAGCGCAGTGAGATGGGACAGTTGTGCGTGGTGAAACTGGGGATTCACTTCCCTGCTGTGGTGGATGGATTCGACAATGCCACCGAGAGCAACTACACGGGCTGGCCGGATCGGCTGTACGTGATTGACCGCGAAGGGCGCGTGGCGTACAAAGCGCGGCCCGGGCCGTTTGGCTTCAAACCCCAGGGCGTCGCGGACACGCTGCAACGGCTCTTGCCGTCGGCGGCGAGTCGCTGAGGTTCAAATAGGCTGCGCATTCGCGTCACTAGTTGTTTTGTACTATTGGTGTGCTCGCACTGCTGATGATAGCTTCCCGCGGTGTCTTCCCCTCCTGCTGTTTACGACGTGATTGTTCTGGGCGGGGGTTTGTGTGGAAAGGCTGCGGCGCTGCAACTGGCGGTCGCCGGACTGCGTGCGGTGTGCATCGAGCCGGAGAATGCGTTTCGTCAGGCGGTGGGCGAGTCGCTGGACTGGTCGGCGCCAGACTTGCTGAACGCGCTGGGGCTGCCGATGGAAGATCTGGTGACGACGGGAACGGCGACATGGAAGCGGCACGTGACCGTGAAATTGCGCGACGGCGAGTCGGAGCGGTATGTTCCCGGCGCTTGGCTGGCTGAAGCGCCGTTCCGTGTGGAGCTATGCACCATGCACGTGGACCGATTGCGCTTGGACGAGGAACTGCTGAAGCGGACGGTCGGAAGCGGTGTGACAGTGGTTCGAGACACGGTCGTGAAGGTAGAGCGGGATGGTGACAGAGTCGTTGCCATGCAAACCGCAGGCGGGGCGAGGTTTTCGTCGACGTGGTTCATTGACGCTTCGGGATTCGCGACTTCGCTGCTGCCGCGCGAATTCAATCTTCCCGCGATTCAGTTCGGCCCGGCGAAGGTCGCGATCTGGACCTATTTCGCGCTTGCGGAACTGGTGGAAGGCACGACTTTGTACATGGAGCCGCTGCCGACGGAATACCTCGACTGGGTTTGGGAGATTCCGATTAGCGCGCAGGTCGTCAGCGTAGGCTACGTCACCATGGGCGCCACGATGAAGGCGCGGCGAGAGCGGGGTGTGAGTGTCGAAGAAATTTTCCGAGGGCAATTGCTGAAGTTCCCGCGATTCGAGGCGCTCTTGCAGCAGGGGGCGTTGGGACCGTGCAACGTGACTTCATTTCGCCCGCGCGTTTACGACGGCGTCGCTGGCCCCAACTGGTTTGTGGCGGGCGAAGCCGCCTCCATGGTGGATCCGATCACCGCGAATGGAGTGACGGCTGCATTGCGGCACGCGGCGGAAGCTTCGGCATTGATTCTGAAATACCACGAACGCGGCACGCTGCCGCTGCGAGCCAGGGTTTGCTACAACCGTCGAATACTGCAGATGGCCAAATTTTTCAATATTGGAATCGAAAAAATCCTGTACGAGCCTGCCGTCAGAAACCGCATTGGAGCGCGTGCTTCCGGCACGGTGTACACCACGCCGGCGTGGAGCATGAACGTGGTGTATGCGCGGCTAAAGCCGAAGGGAATCCTGAAGACTTACCTGCTCGGTTTGGTTCTGGGATGCTGGCGGGCCACTGCATGGATACTTTCTGAATGCTGCAAGCGGTTGCCGAGGGCGGCTGAATCAGCGAATTGAGCCCGCCGAGTTGTAAAGGGAGACCCGCATGTATCTGTCTTCTCGTGGCGAAGGTTATCCGGTGCTGTTCATACACGGGATGCCGACCAGCGGCCAACTCTGGTCGCGCGTGATAGACAAACTACATGGCAACTTCACTTGCATGGCCGTGGATCTACCGGGTCTGGGTCGGACGCCGCAAACTCCCTACGGCCCCAAGCAGCTGGAATCGCTCGCGGACCGGATCGAAAAACTCCGCGTCGAGCGCGGCATCGCGAAGTGGCACGTCGTAGGACACGACGCGGGAGCGGCCGTCGCCATACACTACGCCTTTCGCTACCAAGAGCACGTGGACCATCTGGCGCTGCTTTCGCCGGCCGTCTTTCCCGAGCTGAAGCCGTTTCACCTGTTCCGCATTCTGCGCACTCCGCTCTTGGGGGAGTTGTGTGCGCCGGTGGTGAGTGTGATTTTCTGGAAGATCGCCATGCGCTACGCTCTGGAAAAACAGCAGGCCGAACTGCGCAGCGTTGTTCGCGACTTTCACGCGCCATTTTCCGGACCGTGGGGAGCCTGGCGGCTTATGTCGGTGCTGCGTTGGGGCAATCCGGCGGAGGTGCTGGCCGCAGTGCCGGAAATGCTGCCGCAATTGTTCGTGCCCACATTGATTTTTCAGGGATCGCGCGATACGGCCGTGCCCGACGGATTTGCGCTACGCGCCTCCGCGCTGATTCCGCAGTCGAGGCGCATCACAGTTGACTCAGGACACTTCATTCCATTGCACAAACCAGAAGTGGTTGCGGCGGAGCTGCTGCGGTTTTTCGAAGTTGGAGCAAGCGCATAGGTTAGCCGGACTTCTCCCCGCCCAGAATCATTCCTTTCGTCACTCCTCGGCGAGAGCCTCCATCGGAGATATTTGCGCGGCGCGTTGCGCTGGCAGCAAGCAGGCGGCAAGCGACACTACCGCCGTGACGCACGCAGCAGCCGCGAGGACCGCGACGTTAAGCGACGGTACCTGGAAAAGCAGTGAGCGCATTGCGCGGCCTGCCTGCCATGCTCCGATCGAGCCCAACACGGTTCCGGCGGTTAGCAGGCGTAGCGAGAGCGAGAGAAACTGCATTCGAATCCGTCCGGGTTGCGCACCGAGGGCCATCCGGACTCCGATTTCGCGTCGGCGCTGTGCCACGGCGTAACTCAGCACTCCGTAGGTGCCGATGGAAGTGAGCAACAGAGCTATCGCTGAGAACAGGCCAGCCAGCAGCGCCGGTGAGCGACGCGCGACCAGACTGTCGGCAATGCGAGTGTCCATCGAGCGGATATCACTGACCGGAACGTCGGCGTCAATTTGTCGAACCACTTTCTGCAATGTTAACGTGAGCGATTCTGGCAGCAGGCCGGTGCGAAGTGCGACGAAGACGCTGCCACCGAGGTGGAAGGCGTAGGGATAATAAATCGCCCCCTGCGCCTCGTCTTCCGTAAGTCCCGCTTGTTTCACTCCGCCCACAACGCCGACGACACTGAATGCCTCACTGTCGTTTCCAACTTCCGAGCCGTCCCACAATCGCTGGCCAATCGCGCTACCGTGCGGCCAGTAATATCGCGCGAAGTCTTGATCCACGACGCAGACTCGCTGGGCGCGACGTGAATCGTCGGCGGTGAGGAAACGTCCTGCCCGCAGGGAGAAACCCATCGTGCGAAAATAGTCGCCAGCGACTCCGTAAGAATAATGCCCGCGCGCGGATTCGCCAGCGCGGCGAACGTGAACCGCAACCGTAGCGGCGCTCTTGCCGTTGTTGCCACTGAAGGGCACATTGTCGGCAACGCCCGCGGACAACACACCCGGCAGGTCGTCGAGTTTCTCCATCAAGCTTTCCACAAATCTCACATGGCCTGCCTCGTCGTAGTCTGCCCACGGAAGCAAGATATCGCCGGTCAGGACGTGGTCGGACCGGAAACCTGGAGAGACGGCCATCACCCGCTGCAGGCTGAGGCCGAGCAAACCCGCTCCAGCCAGCAGAATAAAAGCCAGGGTAATCTGGGAGACGACGAAACTGTGACGCAAAATTTGTGCACCGGGTCCGCTGGTGCCGCCACGGCTTACCGATTGCAACGAATTTCCGAGATGGCGTCGAAGATTAAACCAAGCGACCGGCACCGCGAACACCACGCCCATAAGGATGGCTGCGACCAGGCCGACGATTGCTATTCGTGCGTCGAAAACGATGCTACTTCCCAAGGGCAGGCGATCGGCGCCCAACGCCCGCAGCAGCTGGATTCCGGCGGCGCCGCCGGCGAGTCCCAGCAGTCCTCCGGCGAACGTGAGCAAGGTGGTCTCGACGACCACTTCGCTGACAAGGTATTTCCAACCTGCGCCGAGCGCTTGGCGAACGGCCAATTCCTTCGCTCGGGCGCTCGCGCGGATCAGAAGTAGGTTCACCAGGTTGACTCCGCCAATCAAAAGCAGAACGAGTGCGGCTGCTTCGAGCAGTAGGAGCGTGGGACGCACGGCTGCCACGTGATCCGCGCGCAATGGCACCACAAGCGAACGAAATCCGGCATCGGCAATCATCTTGGCCTGCGGGTCGTCCGCTTCCAGTGCCGCGTTCTGCGCGTCGAGCTCCGACTGGGCTTGTGGGAGCGTCGCGTCCGGTCGCAGGCGCGCGATCATTTGGATCACATTCCCGCCAGAATGCCGCCGCGATGGCGCGCGCTCTTCCGGGCTCGATGCCAGAGGGAGGAACACCCGTGCATCGGAAGAGAGGAAGCGGAAGCTGCGAGGCAGGACGCCGATCACCGTTCTGGAAACGCTGTTTACGCGAACCTGTTTTCCAAGCACGTTGGGATCGGCGTTGAATCGTTGCCGCCAATATGTGTCGGAAAGAATGGCAACGTGGTCGGTGTCAGAAGTGGTTTCCTCTTCGGTGAAAGTGCGCCCGATCGCAGGGCCGAGTCCGAGAGTGGAGAAAAAATCCGGAGACACGCGCATAGTCGGCTCGCGTTCCGTTGAAACAGGCTCGCCGACGACCTCCATTGCATAGCGGTAGATCGAGAGCGAGGCGAAGACGGGGATGTGGCCGCGGCGCTCGTAATAGTTGGTGAGCGAGGACCCGTCGCGATCAACGCCGGCTTTTGGATACGTATTGAATATCATCACGAGCCGGTCGGGTTGGGGAAACGGCAGCGGCCGGAGCAGCACCGAATCGATCACGGCAAAAATCGTGAGATTTGCAGCGAAGCAAACGGCGAGCGTCAGCAGAGCGGTAGCTGTAAATGCGGGAGACTTGCGCAGCAATCGCACGGCGTACTTCAGCTGCCTGCGAAACTCGTCAAAGAAGTGCACGCCGAAGGCTTCGCGGCAATCCGCCTTGATGTTGATCGTGCTGCCGAGCTCCGCGCGTATCACGCGGGCCGCTTTTTCGCGTGACATGCCGGAGCGCACCAGATCGTCCGTGTATTGCTCGATGTGGAAGCGGAGTTCCTCTGACATTGCTTCTTCGAAATCACGCCGCCGAGTGAGCACACTTAACACAGAGCGAAGGCGCTGGATCATTTCACACCTCCTCCGGCTTTGCCTTTAAGGCCGCGGCAATCGCAGCCGCCGACCGCTTCCAGCCGTCCGTCTCCTCGCGCAAGCGGCGACGTCCTGCAGCGGTCAAGGTGTAATACTTTGCGCGGCGGTTGTTCTCGCTCAGGCCCCACTCAGCGGCGATAAGGTCGTGATGCTCCAAGCGGTAGAGTGCGGGATACAAGGACCCTTGGGGAATCTCCAGCGCATCCTTTGAGATCTGGCGTATGCGCAGTAAGACGCCGTAGCCGTGCAATGGTTTCAAGGACACGGCTTTGAGGATCAGCATGTCGAGTGTGCCCGGCAGAAGTTCCGCGGACCCGTTCACAGTGTTCGTCTCCTAACTCAACTAGGAGTCTAATGAACACTCTCCTAGTTTAGCAAGGGGAAAGCACTGCGACCAGGACGCGAATCCGACGACGCGCTCGATGGAACGCGGGCTGCAGGGCGGGTGTAACGTCGTGGAAACTTGCGCGCGCGCAAAAATGCTGGTTATTCCGGCGTCCAGCGGGGACGGCCGGAGAACATTCCGTTCACGTAGCCCATTTTGTACACGATGAATATTCCGAATGCCAGACTGATGACGCCCGAGGCAATTTGCAGAGCGCGATTGAAGCGCGCGAAACGTTGCTGCGAGTATTTGAACGGAAGGGCGATCGCGGTGGTGATGATCATCATGCCGGCGATGGTGCCAACTCCGAAGACCAGCAGGTAGGCAATCGCCCAATACGGATCGCGAATGGTGGTGAGCACGAGCAACGCAACGGCGGCCGAACCGGCGAGTCCGTGGACGAGTCCGACCAGGAGCGGCCGCACGACTTGATAGAGGCCGAGTTGGCCGAAAATGCGATCCATCCAGCCGACCGGCGTGGCCTGTTCGGCATGGCCATGTTTTTCGGGTTCGTGCGCGTGCGGGTGGGTGTGGATGTAATCTCCGTGGACGTGGGGATGGACGTGCGCATGCGAATTGGCGGCGGTGGGCGTGAACTGTTCGGTGATCCAGCGTGTAAATCCGGAGAGGTTCAAAATTCCGAGCAGGATGAGCATCAGGCCAACGCTGAACTCCATGGTGAGGCCGAGCCGCGGCGGAATCACGACTCCGAAGAGAATGATGGCAGAGCCGACCAGGAAAATCGTGATCGTATGCCCCACGCCCCACAGCGCGCCTATCACCGCGGCGTGGATCATGCTGCGTTGTCGGCTGACGATGGTGGTTACGGCGATCACGTGATCGGGGTCGCTGGCGTGGCGCATGCCGAGGAAGAAGCCCAGAGCGATGATGGAAATTAGAGTAATCATTTTTGGATACCGCCGGCCCGTGCCGCAGAACCACGTGCATTTTACCGAATTTCCAGCACGATTCACGGCAATTAAAAACGGCGCCGGCCGCAGGTTCAGAACTTCGCAACGTCGCAACTCGCTGACAACCGCCGGTTCCCCAGCAGCTTCTTGAACGCAGTGCCCTGCTCGTGATAGTGATGCATTCCATCAACGTTATTGATTTGACTGACGACGCGCTAGTAGGTTCCATACCTAGTTGCACACGGCGGGTTTTCGGTTCCAGAGGAAAAGGAGCAGGCGCAAATGAAGCGAATTGATGCCGTTATCAGACCATCCCAGCTGGATGAGGTGAAACTGCGGGTCACGGCGCTGGGAGTTACCGGCCTGACCGTATCGGAAGTGCGCGGATTCGGCCGGCAGAAAGGCCACACGGAGACCTACCGCGGTTCGGAATACACCGTGGATTTTCTGCCAAAAATATTTGTGAGCATCGCGGTGGTGGAAGAACTGGTGGATCCGGTGGTGGACGCGATTTTGGAAGGCGCGCGGACGGGAGTGATCGGCGACGGGAAGATTTTCGTGACGTCGCTGGATGAAGTGATCCGCATACGCACCGGGGAGCGGGGACCGAGCGCAATTTAGAGAATTTTGTCGTAGATGTGTGAGGACTTCGAGCGGTTACCCTAATCGGGATAGGAGTTCGAAAATGGAATGTGCATTTGCCCGGCGGACGACACGATGGACGCTGCAAATAATCGTCGCCCTCGTCTTTGCGCAAATCCTGTGCGGTCCGTTGAGCGTGGCGCTGGCGGACCAAACGCAAGCGGATCCCGCCGGAACCGCAACCGGCGACCGGTCGGCGGCGGCCGATGCCGCGGGCAATCCGTTCGTGGTGCCGGAACCGACGGACCCGACCGCACCCGACTACGCGAAGCGGAAGAAGGATTTCGACGAATATCAGGCGCAGGCTGCGCGAGAACCGCTGGCGCTGAAGCTGGCGGACGACGTGGGCCACACGCGCATCGCGACGAATTTTTCCTGGACACTGCTCACCGGTTATCTGGTTCTTTTTATGCAGGCGGGATTTGCGCTGTTGACGGTCGGGCTAGTGCGCAAGAAAAATGCCGGGCATTTGATGATGCTGAATTTCGCGGCGTATGTTTTTGCGTTTCTTGCTTATTATGCGATCGGCTATGCGTTTCAGTTTGGCGCGGTGGCGTTGAATGCGGCGCCGGCGAATCTGGGCGGCGCGCCCACGCTGAATCATTTTCTGATTGGCAGCGGGCAATGGGGATTTCTGGGTGGCAAGGGATTTTTTCTGAGCGGGCCGGCATACGACGCGAGCAGTAACTGCTTGACGCTCTTCGAAGTCGTGTTTATGGAAACCGCCGGATACATCATCGTGGGCGCGATTTGCGAGCGCATTACGTTCTGGGCGTTCCTGCTGTGCGAGCTTTTTATTGGCGGCATTCTGTATCCGATTTCCGGTTGTTGGGTATGGGGCGGCGGATGGCTGTCGCAACTGGGCTCGAGCATGCATTTGGGCCATGGGTATGTGGATTTCGCGGGTTCCTCAGTGGTGCACTCGATTGGAGGATTCTGCGCGATGGCGCTGGCGATTATTTTGGGGCCGCGGCTTGGCAAATATGGCGCGGACGGAAAACCGCGCGCATTTCCCGCGTCGAACATTGTGTTTGTGGTGAGCGGCACATTTATTTTGTTGTTTGGTTGGATGGGATTCAATCCCGGGTCGACGCTCGGCGCGACGGACCTGCGCATTGCGGTCGTGGCCGTGAATACAAATCTTTCCGCGGTGGCGGGATCGGCGGCGGCGATGCTGCTGTGGTACTTCATGTTCGGCAAGCCAGACATCACGATGGCTTGCAACGGCATGCTGGCCGGCCTCGTGGCGATTACGGCTCCTTGCGCGTTTGTGTCGCCCAACGCTTCCGTGAGTATCGGTGTGATTGCCGGCGTGCTGGTTTGCTTGGGCGTGCTTTTCAATGAGCGTGTGCTGAAAATTGACGATCCCTGCGGCGCGATTTCCGTGCACGGGTATTGCGGATGGTTTGGCGCAGTGGCTGTGGGAATTTTTGCCGACGGAACCTATGGTGCAGGATGGAATGGCGTGGGCGCGGGGGCGTATCTTGGAAAAGCGGGACAAGGCGTGACGGGATTGCTGTATGGAGATTTCAGGCAGTTCTACGTGCAGCTGGGCGGAGCTACGTTGCTGGCGGTGTATGCGTTGGGGCTCACGTATATTGTTTTTTCGTTGGTGAATGCGTGGCGCTCGATGCGCGTGACTCGCGAAGTGGAGCTGTCCGGGCTGGACGTTCCGGAATTTGGCATGTTGGCTTACCCTGAGGATGCTGTCGAGATGTTGGGCGCGGGATCGCAGGCGGCACAGCAACGCGGAGTGTAGTGAGCGGGCTCGGCGCGCGCTGCGACTCATCGGCCTATCAATCGCGGGAAGAATGCAGGCGTGACGAACCGGTAGTTCGGGGCGAAATTTGATGCCAACAAGTCCATCTCTTTCCGCTGAGCTGCGCGAATTATCCGCGAAGGAATCGACGCGCATAAAGGAACAGTTCGCCGCGACCGGTGACGGCAGGGCTGCCCTGCTGGGCCGCACGGCGCTGATCGAATCCATCATCGAGCGCCTGTGGAAACAACATGTTTTCCCAGAAGCCAACGGACCCGCGGATTTTGCGGTGGTCGCCTTGGGCGGCTTCGGGCGTCGCTGGCTTTTCCCCTTTTCCGACATTGACGTGCTGTTTCTGCACGCAGGCAGTGGCACGGAAGAAAAATCCAAAGAACCCATCCGCAGATTTTCTCAGGATTTGTGGGACCTGGGTCTGAAACTCAGCCCTGCCACGCGCACACTCGCCGAATGCGGCAAGTTCGAAGCCGCCAATTCCGAATTTGCAATTTCGCTGCTCGATTGCCGGTATCTTGCGGGCGATCATCGCGTGTTTGCGCGGCTACATGATGACCAGATTCCGAAACTGCTGGCGCGCGAATCGGACCAAATCGTGAAGCGGCTCGGCGAGTTGACGCGTACGCGGCATGGCAAATTCGGCAGCACGGTGTTTCATCTGGAGCCCCATATTAAGGATGGGCCCGGCGGGCTGCGCGATTACAACGTGGTTTGCTGGCTCTCGCTGTTGGCTGCGGTCGAGCAGTATCACGTGTGGCCCAGCGACGACGCGGTGTTGCCAACCTCGATGCAAGAGACTTTTGAAGCGGCGCTCAACGCGCTGATGTCCATTCGCTGTTTTCTCCATTTCCGGCACAATCGCGACGACAACACTTTAACGTGGGAATCGCAAGACGCCGCGGCCGCGCGGAAAATCGGCGTGACGCACTCGCCGCGAGCGATGCGTGCGGCGAGTGATGGCGACGCGGACGAGCTGAGCACCGCGGAATGGATGCGCCTGTACTTCAGCCACGCGCGCACCGTGCATCACGTTTGCGTGCAGATGCTCGAGGAGATTCCGGCGGCGCGGCTATCACTGCATCACCAGTTCCAGCAATTGCGTTCGCGACTTTCGAATGCGGAATTCTTGGTCGAAGACGGGATGCTGCTGTTACGCCAGCCCGCGGCTCTGGACGATCCCGAGCTGATTCTGCGTGCGTTCCGTTTTTTGGCGCGGCATGGGCTGAAGCTGAGTTCGAGCACGGAAGCACAGATCGAGCGCGCGTTTCCAGCACTGGAGGCCGTGCCGCCGAAGGGCACGGAGCTGTGGCATCTGCTGCAGGAAATTCTGGTGGCGCCGCATGCCGCGGACGCTTTGCGCGCAATGCACTCGCTGCGGTTGCTGACGCTGCTGTTCCCCGAATTTGCGGAGATTGATGCGCTGGTGGTGCGCGATTATTCGCATCGATTTACCGTGGATGAGCACACGTTCGTCGCGATCGATAATCTTCATGCCTTGCGGCAGTCGCAATCCAAATGGGATCAACGTTACGCAGAACTTTTGGAAGAACTCGAGCAGCCGGACCTGCTGTACCTCGCGCTGCTGCTGCATGACGTGGGCAAGGGCGCGAAATCGGAAAACCATGTGCGCGCGAGTGTGAGAATCGCGGAAGTGGCGTTGGAGCGGCTGGACCTGGATGCGCCGGATTGCGAGACAGTTCTATTTTTGATCGACCGGCACCTGGAAATGAGCGCGGCGATGCGGCGCGATATTTTCGATCCGGAAACCGTGCGCGCGTTCGCTGAGAAAGTGGAGACGCCGGAACGATTGAAGATGCTGTGCCTGCTCACTTACGCCGATATCAAGGCCGTGAATCCCGAGGCACTGACGCCGTGGAAAGCGGAAAACATCTGGCAGCTTTATATCGCGACCGCGAATCATTTGAATCACAGCCTCGACGAGCGATTGCACGTGGACGCGCACGAAGAGGTGATGGCGCACCTCGGTACGCTTGCCCTGACGGTTGGAGACAGGTTGGACGCGTTCTTGGAAGGATTGCCGCGGCGCTATCTGCTGACGCATGCGGCGGGAGAAGTGCTGGCGCATTTGGAAATGGCCACGCGGCTCGGTAAAGATCCTGTGCAGCTGAATTTGCGCCGCGGCCGCCACTGGTACGAACTGACGCTGGTCACGACGGATCGCCCTTCCCTTTTCGCGACGATGGCGGGCGTGCTCGCTGCGTGGGGCATGAACATCGTAAAGGCCGCGGCGTTTTCAAATCAGGTGGGCGTGGTGGTGGATACATTTTATTTCACGGATCGCTTTCGGACGCTGGAACTGAATTTGCCGGAGTGGGAACGATTTCAGACGAGCATCCACGATGTGCTAACCGGAAAGGCGGATCTGGACCGGATGATTCGTGATCGTTTGCGTTCGGAGAAAAGACGCGCGCCGAAAGTGAAAGTCGAGACGCGGGTGAAGACGGACGATGCTTGTTCCGCGCATAGCACATTGATTGAGATTATTGCGCAAGACCAGCCCGGGCTCTTGCACCGGATCAGCTCCACGTTTTCGCGGGAGAACTGCAATATTGAGATCGCATTGATTGAAACTGAGGGTGAGACGGCGATTGACGTATTTTATCTGACGTCTGCCGGGACGAAATTATCCGCGCAACATCAGCTGCAGCTCCATGAAGCTTTGCTGGCGGAATTTACTAAGGCCGAATAGCCGCTGCGGCAACTCGAAAGCGATACTACTTTTTCACCTGTTCCGGCGTTTTTTGGCTCAGTTCGGCCCAACGGGCGTAAAGCTCATCCACCGTTGTCTGCGCAGACTCCATTTCTAGGTATGCGGTGTGCAGGCGCGGAGCATCGCTGGAGATTTCGGGATCTTCCAGCGCGGCGCGTTTGGCGAGGAGCTCTTCTTCGGCTTTGGCGATGCGCTTTTCGATGGAGGCGAGTTCGCGGCCGTCGGTGTGAAAAATCTTTTTCGCTGTCGCGCCCGGGCGGTTCGTGTCTACCGGCGCGCTGTCACGCCCTTTGCGTGTAGTCGTAGCCTTCGCGTCCAGGGTTGGCTTCGTTTGTTGCGAGCGGAGCCAGGCATCCCACTGCGAATAATCGGCAAAGCGTTCCGCATCGCCGCGTCCGTCGAGGCCGAGCACGATTGTGGAGACGCGATCGAGCATGTAGCGATCGTGCGTGACCAGCACCAGCGCACCACGATATTCGAGCAGACTTTCTTCGAGAATTTCCAGAGTCGGAATATCGAGGTCGTTGGTCGGCTCGTCGAGCAGCAGCACGTCAGCCTGCTGCAGCATCAGTTGCGCGATCAGGACGCGTGCGCGTTCGCCGCCGGACAGGCGTCCTACTGGACGATTCAGATCTTCACCGGAAAAAAGAAAGCGGGCGGCCCAGGCTGCGACGTGAATCACGTGCTCTTGGTAAATTACCGAATCGCTGTCGGGAGCAAGCGCGCGGCGCAGAGAAACGTCCGGATCGAGTTGGCGATTTTGATCGAAGTACACGATGCGCAGCGAATCTGCTTTCTGGATTTTCCCGGCGGTGGGAAGAATATCGCCGCGCAGCAGGCGTAGCAGCGTGGTCTTGCCGCTGCCATTCGGTCCGACAAGGCCGACGCGCATGCCGGATTGCAGCGTGAAATTGATATTTCTAAAAAGTGTGCGGCTGCCGATTGTGTACGTGACGCCATCGAGGCCGATCAGCTGCTTGGTTTGACGATTGGAGGCGGAGAAATCTATCTTGGCGGTGGCGGTGCGCGTGCGGTTGTTCAGGTCCGCGAGTTCGCCGATCATGGAATGCGCTTTATCAATGCGCGATTTTGATTTGGTCGTGCGAGCTTTGGGGCCGCGGCGCAGCCATTCGATTTCGGTGTGAACTAGATTTTCCAGCGCTTCCTGACGTTTTCCTTGCGCGTGGAGATATTGTTCCTTGGCTTCCAGAAAGTGGCTGTAATTTCCATTGACGCGCAGGAAGCCGTCTTCATACGCGCGGTCGAGTTCGACCATGTGGTCAGCGACGTTCTCGAGGAAGTAGCGGTCGTGGCTCACCACCACGCAGGCATAGGGCGCGTTTTGCAGAAGCGTTTCGAGCCATTTGATTCCGGCGAGATCAAGGTGATTGGTAGGCTCGTCCAATAGCAAAATGTCCGGTTGCTGGACGAGTGCTTCGGCGATTGCGAGGCGTTTTTTCCAGCCGCCGGAGAGTGATGCGGTCGCGATTTCAAAATCTTCGAAACCAGCGCGGCTGAGAGCTTCGGCGGTGCGAAAGGCGAGATCAGCTTCGGGCACGCCGGATTTCTTAAGCGCGGCTTCGATTACTGAGTAGCCGGTTTCTCCAGCGGCGAATTCCGAAATCTGCGAGACGCAACTGAGTCTGGTGCCTTTGCGGATGGCGACATCGCCGCTGTCGGGCAGTACTTTTCCGTGCAGAATCTCGAGGAGCGTGGATTTACCGGAGCCATTGGGGCCGATCAGGCCGATGCGATCGCCTTTCGAGACGGTGAACGAAATATTCTGGAAGAGCGGCGCGGTGCCGTATCGCTTCGAGAGCCCTTGCGCATTGATAATCGGGGGCAAATTGTTTGGTCTTCTCCTTGAATCAGTTTACCCTCGAAGAGTTCGCAGGGCAAAATGCAGTGGCTTGAGATCGGCTGCTATCCGGAAATTTGTGAAGCGCCTCGTCGCAGCTGCAAACGTGAAAAGCTGGCTAGAACCAATCGCTGCGGTAGGCGAACCACCAGCTTGCATAGCCGATGGGGATCGTAGCGGCGAGCGCCCACCAGAGAGGAAGCGCCATGTCGGCAATCAGGCCGAGGACCGTGAAGGAGATCCAGAATATTTTACGCTGCATATGCCTATTTTAGACGCATCGGCGCTGCTGATGTCGCGCCGCCACCCTAGAATGTTCCAGATTGTGGGGCTATCCGGTTCGACGATTCCGATGATTCTGAAACAATCGCGACATGATCCATAAATTCGACGTGGTAGTTCTGGGCGCGGGCGCCGCGGGGCTGATGTGTGCGATCGAGGCGGGAAAACGCGGGCGGCGCGTGGCGATTCTGGAACGCGCCGAGCGGCCTGGGAAGAAAATACTAATTTCGGGCGGCGGACGTTGTAATTTCACAAATATTGACTGCCAGCCGGAGAATTTCCTATCGGCAAATCCGCATTTCGCGAAATCCGCGCTGGCGCGATATACGCCTGCGGATTTTATCGCCCTGGTGGAAAAACACCGCATTCCTTATCACGAGAAAACTCTGGGGCAGCTTTTCTGCGATCGTTCGGCAAACGAAATTACGCAGATGCTCGAGGAGGAGTGCCGGGCCGCTGGCGTGAAAATATTCTTGAACCTTCGAATTCGCGAGGTGCGACGGACGGGCGAGTTTAACGTTCGCGCTGATGCTGACGAATTTCACGCGGCGGCACTGGTAGTGGCGACGGGCGGGCTTTCCATCCCCAAGATGGGTGCGACTGCTTTCGGCTACGACCTGGCGAAACAGTTTAGCCTGAAAATGCAAGAGACAAGGCCGGCGCTGGTGCCGCTGTTGTTCGGCGCAGCCGATCGCGACCGCTATTGCGAGTTGGCCGGAGTTTCCGCGGAGGTGCTCGCCGCGATTGGCGAGCAGCAATTTCGCGAGAGCATGTTGATCACTCATCGCGGATTGAGTGGTCCGGCGATTCTGCAGATTTCGTCTTACTGGAACAAGGGTGAGGCGCTGCGGATTGATCTGGCACCAGAACGCAATGTGACGGCGGCGCAGCGCGATGGCGGGGTGAGAAATATTGCGGCGACGCGCGCAGCGTTTCAAGGCATCCTGCCAAAGCGTTTTGCAACTCGCTGGCTGGACTTGCACGCACCGGCTGCAAGAGGCGCCAAAGATGTCTGGAGCAGACAGGAGTTGCATGAACTCGAGCGGCGCGTACATGAATGGATTGTGATTCCGACCGATACGGAGGGATACGACAAAGCCGAAGTGACGGCCGGAGGCGTCGACACTGACGAACTTTCCAGCAAGACGATGGAGAGCAGCAAGAGCCGAGGATTATTTTTTATCGGCGAGGTTGTGGATGTCACGGGCCACCTCGGCGGATTTAATTTTCAATGGGCTTGGGCTTCCGGGGCTGCAGCGGGAAGGTCCGTCTGAATGACCTGCAACTGGCGCGAGCCGCCGATCAACCGGCCGCGGCGACGGAGTAAATGTCGGGCGGATCGGCTGGGTCCGCAGCGACTCCATCCACGAGCGTGATCGTCTTGCCCGAGCTAGATGACACACGGTCACCGGGAATCAATATGCCCACAAGATTCAGGGGATCGGCGGCGGAGACGGTTACGACTTCGCCAGAGCCCGACTGACGAGCTGACGCGCGTAGAGACTCGACGGCTACGGGCAGCGCAAATTGTTCGCCGAGGAATCCACCGACGAAGCGGCCGCCGCGGATTTCGCCCTGGTCTTCGAGGCGGCGCAGGGCGATGAGCAACTCGCGCCAGCGCGGGGCCATCGTTTCGCGCACGACCATTTCACGAAAGATTACGCCGTAGCGTTTCAGCAGCGTCCAGCAGATGGATTCTAGCACGCGCGCGCGATCAAGAGTTTCGCCGGGGTAAAGTAGCGACCAGCGGCCGGCGCTGTGGCGGGGCCGCGCGTTGTGGCCTTTGCCGTGACCGGCGCGGCGTTTGGGATCGATCAAGGCGCGAATATTGTCAAAGCCGTCGGCGGTGATCATGCCTGCGGTGACCAGTTCCCACAAGGCTGTTTCCAATTCCGCTTTGATCTTTCCTGTTCCACGCACCAGATCGGTGAAGAAGGAAGCCCCGCGCTGGTGCAGATGCGCCAGAACTTCGCGTGCGGCGTGACTAAGTCCGGCGGCGGTCTCAGCAGCATCAGTATCGCTATCAGAAATGTGCCGCGAGATCATCCAGTCAGCGTCTTCGCGGATGAAAAATGTAAGTGGCGCGACGCTGGTGGGAACCACGCGGCGCATTGCTCCATTGTGCTCGCCCATCGTGGCGGGATGCGGGGAGAGGCGCCCCCAGCCGACGGCTCCGGTGAGGCATAGGCGGTCGAGGACATTAGGATCGTAGTTCGCAACGCGGCGCGTGAGAATTTGCTGTTCCCAGGCATTCGCGGGCGCTTCAAATCCTTGTAACTGTTGCAGCGCTTCGAGCGTGCCGCGTTCGCCGAGCAGGCGCGTTTCCGGGGTGACGTGCTGCCAACGGAGCAGCCAGCGCATGAATTGTGCGGCATTCACGGGCTGAATTTGTTTGCGCAGCGTTCCCAGCGTGAGGCGGTGAATGCGAGCGAGCAAGCGGCGATCGCACCATTCCGCGTCGGGGCCAGATGAATCTGTGAACTGGCCACGCAGCACGGAACCGGCGGCTTCCATTCGCAGCACGGTCTTTTCAACGTCGGCAGGCGCGAGGCCCAGGAAGTTGGCTAGACCGGGAATCGTCGCGGGCCCCAGGTGCCCAAGCCAGCCCGTGATGCACGTGAAGAGAGCATCTTCCCGCGACGGTTGCTGCGCTTCGATTTCTCGTGGTTGCGAATTAAAGCCAGCGTCCGGGAAAATTGCGGCGAAGCTTTTGGATTTTTCGGCAGCGAGCCAGTAGCTGAGCGCGCCGGAACGGGCAGGGATCGCGCGGCCTGCAGCGGCTAAGGTGGCGAAATAATCGGTCCACGCGCCAATGGGCTTCGCGACGACGCCTGCGGCGCTGGAACCTTCGGGCAGGGCGACGAGCTCTTGCAGCACATCGTGGAGCTCGTCCGCGTCGCGAACATCTGGCCACGCCTCTTCGCGAACTTCGGCGATTGCCGCAGGATCCAGCCTGCCAATTTCGGAGAGTACGGCTTCGGGCAACATGCGGCGCATTTCCACGGCGCGTGCGCGGCGTTCTTCGAGCGGTGCGTCATCGAGATACGCGTAGGGGTTCGCATTCAGGATCTCGTGGGAAAATTGCGACGGCACCGGAGTCTCGACGGCCACGCAGCGAATGCGTCCGGCGGCGATATCTTCCAAGACGATTTTCAGGCCCACGACGTCCATCGCTTCGGTGAGCGCGTCCCTCATCGTCTCGCGCGCCAGGGGATGGTTGGGAATCTCAATGTCGCCGGAAATATTTTCTTGGCAGGCCAGCGCCTGCGGAAATACGGCAGCTAATAGATCGTCCGAGCGCATGCGCTGAATCGGAGGCGGGACCTTCTTTCCGCCCATGAAGCGCAGCAGCGCAAGCGAGCGTCCTGCAACCCAGCGCCAGCGCGTGGCGAAGATCGGCGAGGTCAGGACCGCTTGTTCGAGCAGCGGCTCGACGCTGGAGGCTTGGAGGAAATGAAAAACGTCGGCCAGTGGAAAGCTGTGCTGGTCGCTGAGCGAAATATTCAGGCCGTTGTCCGTGGCCGCGGCTTGCAGCTCGAAATTGAAAGAACGGCAGAAACGCTTGCGCAACGCGAGTCCCCAGGCTTTGTTGATGCGGCCACCGAAGGGCGCGTGGATCACAAGTTGCATTCCGCCGCTTTCGTCGAAAAAGCGCTCGGCGACGATGGTGGTTTGCGTTGGAACGGCGCGCAGCACGGCGCGGCCTTCGAGGATATATTGTGCTGCTTGTTCGGCGCCGGGGCGGTCCATCCCGCACTCGTCTTCGAGCCACTTGATGGCCGCGGCGGCTTGCGGCGAACTGCGCAGATCGGGCGACGGCGCGAGCCTTTCGGTGAGCGCACCGACATTCTCACGAACATGCGCGACCTGTCGAGAAAGCTCCATCGTGCGCGAGGGAGCTTCGCCGCGCCAGAAAGGCACGTTGGGAGGCGCGCCCTTGGCGTCTTCCACAGATACGGAACCGGACTGCACACGGCGGATGCGCCAGGAGGAATTTCCGAGGAGGAAAATATCTCCGCGCAAACTTTCGACCGCGAAGTCTTCGTCCACCGTGCCGATCGTCGTGCCTTCCGGCTCGGCGACTACCGTGTAGAGCGCATTATCGGGAATCGCGCCGCCGCTGGTGATCGCGGCGAGGCGGCTGCCGCGGCGTCCACGCAGGCGATGATTGACCTGATCGCGATGCAGGTAGGAGCCGTAACGGCCACGGCGCGCGGCGATGCCGTCGGAAAGCATGGCGACGATTTCGTCGAAGTCTTTGCGCTGAAGATCGCGGTACGGAAAAGCGCGGCGTACGAGCTCGAAGAGATCGTCTTCCTGCCAGTCTTCAGCGGAACAGGCGGCCACAATTTGTTGCGCGAGGATGTCCAGCGGAGCTTGCGGAATTTCGACGCGATCGAGTTCGCCGCGGCCGATGGCACGCACGAGCGCGCCACATTCGATAAGTTCATCGCGCGTGGTAGCGAAAAACCGGCTTTTCGGAATGGCGCCGCGCCAGTGACCGGCGCGTCCGGCGCGTTGCAACGCCACGGAAATCGAGCGAGGGGAACCGATCTGGCAGACAAGATCAACGGTGCCTATATCAATACCCAATTCCAGCGAAGCGGTGGCGACGAGCGCTCGGATTTCGCCGGCTTTTAATTTCGATTCAACCGCGAGACGACGGATGCGCGAAAGACTGCCGTGATGCGAGGCGACTGCATCTTCGCCCAGCAGCGCTGCGAGATGATGCGCCAGGCGTTCGGCGAGGCGGCGGGTGTTCACGAAAATGAGCGTCGAGCGGTGCTGCTGCACCAGGTTCGCAACGCGCTGATAGATTTCCTCCCACATTTCGTTCGAAGCGATGGGCCCGAGTTCGCTCCGCGGAACTTCGATGGCAAGATCGAGGCGGCGGCGCTGTTCGATTTCAACGATTACGGGCGCGGGCCTGTCGCTGCCGACGAGGAACTGGCCGACCAACTCGATGGGTTTCTGCGTGGCCGAAAGTCCAATGCGGGTGAGCGGCTGCGCGGTGAGCGCTTCGAGGCGTTCAAGAGACAGCGCAAGGTGAGTGCCGCGCTTGTCGTCTGCAACGGCATGGATTTCGTCCACGATCAGTGTACGCACGGTGCGCAGCAGTTCCCTGCTCTTTCCAGCGGTGAGCAGAATATAGAGCGATTCGGGAGTGGTGACCAGAATGTGCGGCGGGCGTTTCTGCATCGCGAGGCGGTCGCGGATCAGCGTGTCTCCGGTGCGCACGGCGGTGCGGATTTCCGGCATCAAATAGCCGCGCTGTTGGGCGAGCTGGAGAATCTCTCCCAGCGGGATGTCGAGATTCTTTTGGATGTCGTTTCCGAGCGCTTTCAGCGGAGAGACGTACAAGACTTCGATCTGATCGAGAAGATCGCCGGCCAGCGCTTTGCGCACCAGGACGTCAATGCAGGCGAGAAATGCGGCGAGAGTCTTGCCGGAACCGGTGGGGGCGCAAATTAACGTGTTTTTCTTGGCGAGGATGTGCGGCCAGCCGAGTT
This sequence comes from uncultured Acidobacteriota bacterium, assembly GCA_963790855.1. GTDB lineage: Bacteria > Acidobacteriota > Terriglobia > Acidiferrales > UBA7541 > Palsa-295. Next base: position 644,521 of record CAWBPZ010000005.1, on the reverse strand, counting down.
CTTGGGGTTCCGTGGGCGTGCCGAATTTGGCGACGAACCATTCGCGGACGAGCCGGTGCGCCCATTCCAAGGATTTGCATTCGGGCGCTTCAGGGGTTGCGGAATGTTTCATTTTTCTGTTCCTGCAATGCGCATTCCGCACGGAAGAACTACTCGGAATATTCTAAGGATAACACTGAGTGGCATTTCTGGCGAGTCGGTGAAGAGACGCAGGCGAGGTTACAAGTTTTTCAGCGATTTGGCGGCGTCTTTCAGGCTTTGGCGATTTCTGAAGAAATCCGCCCAGGGATCCTTGGCTTTCATGTGTTTGCGGAAGCTGCCGAGGTTGAAAGTGGCAGGATCGAGGCTGGGTTTCACTTCCGACCATGCCAGTGGAGTGGAAAACGGAGCTTTGTCGCGCCGACGAACCGAATATGGCGCGACGACTGTCTGGCCAAATCCGTTGCGGAATGGATCGAGATAAACGCGCTGGCCGCGAGCTGCGATCGAATGTTCGACGGTCAGTTCTTTAGGGTTCGATGCCGCGACGCGCGCGACGAATGCGCGGGCGAATTCGAGAACATCGTCGGCGTCGGCGCCGCTGCGCAGGGGAACGAATACATGGATACCGCGGCTGCCGGAAGTCTTGGCGTAGGAATCCAGTTTCAGAGCGTCTAGACCCTCCTTGATCTGCAGCGCTGCGCGAGCCGCGTCCGCGAATTTTCCCGTGGAAGGGTCTAGATCGAAGCATATCCAGTCCGACTTTCGCGGGGCGCTCGCGCGGCCGGCCATCACGTGCACGGCGATGCAACCCAGATTTACAAGCGCGAGTTGTGTTTCGAGCGCACCTCCGACGACGTAGTTTGTTGATTCGGATGAGCCGTCGGCGTGGCGAATACGTTTCGTCGGAGTGCTGGGCGGCATGCTCTTGGGTTTTTCTTTCTGATAGAAACATTTGCCGCTCATCCCGTCGGGGCAGCGCTCGAGCGAGAGAATACGGTCGTCCACATACGGCTGAAGCTTGGAAAAGATGGCGGCGTAATATTCGGCGAGGTCGAGTTTTGTGTAGCGCTCGTCGGGCCAGAAGATTTTGTCGGGGTTAGAGATGGTGACGGGAAGCTTGGCCATGGCTGCCTCGGGCGCTCTGACAAATTTTATCAGGCGGATTTTCGTTTCTGGCGTTTCGCACGTGAGCTGGTTTTCTTCGCTGCCACGGCGTTCTTCGCAGCGGCTGGCTTCTTTGGTTTGGAGCCTGGATCACCGGTCGCAGCTTTTTCGACATCACCGCCGCCATCGCGCGCGATTTCTGCTAAAAGCTTGTTGCTCACGATCGAGCGCGGCTTCTCGATGGTGACGTCTCTCGTGGAAGTGTAGGGATCGCGATGTTTGATCAGCAGCCACGATTTTCCGGAGCTGCTGCCCCAGCCGTGCGTGCGCACGAGGACCCAGGAGCCTTTCAATTTCTTTCCGTGCAGCGTGAATTTAAAGTCACCCTTGGCGAGCGCGGCGTTCACATCGGGTGATTCCGGCGTCCAGGTGCCTTCGTCCCACACCATCACGGTGCCGCCGCCGTATTCGCCTTCGGGAATTACGCCTTCGAAGCTCGCGTACTCGACGGGATGATCTTCGACCTGCATCGCAAGGCGCTTGACCGAGGAATCGAGCGACGGACCCTTCGGAACGGCCCACGAAAGCAGCACGCCGTTCCATTCGAGGCGGAAATCATAATGCAACGCGGTGGCGCGATGTTTCTGGATCACGTAGCTGAGCGCGTCTTGCTTTTTCGGCGGCGAGGTCTTGCCAGAAGGTTCGGGCGAGACATTGAAATGGCGCTTCTTGTTGTATTCCTTCAGGGTCATGTGATGGTCCTCACGGGAACGCGCGCGACTGCGTTCAAGCGGACATTACAGCATGAAAGGCGAGGGATGCACAGTCTATCGGGTGTGTGCTGTAGGTTGCGGCCCGCTGCTGCAGGCGCGGTGCGACATGTTAAATTCCAGCTCTTTCGAGCAAGCCCTGAATTTTCGTGATGTACTCTGCGATCGCTTGTTGCTTTGCGCCTTCCGACCAGCCGAGTTCGCGCGCGAGCAATTCCGCGACGGCGGGAGCGGCATGGATTGCATCTCGCCAACCGTAGAGTTGCAAGCCGATGCGCCGAGCGAGAACGTCCTCGATGGAAACGGCAAGTTCCTCGCGCGCGCCGAAGACGACCTCCGCGCGAATCGGAGCGAGACTTTCGAGTAGTGGGCGCGCCAGGCCGGGATCAGCCTCCGTTAGTTTCATTACCTCGGGAGCGGTAACGCCGTATTTCTGGGCGAGGTGACGGGCGGTCGATTCCGTGAGCGCGAATCGTTGCGTGAGCGATTGCCAGTAGTCCGGCTCGTAGCGAGCGGAGCCGAGGAGCGAATGGCTTAGCGTCGAGCACTTGCGCACAGCACCGCCCAGATATTTCTGGGTGGCGTTGAGCGTATCTTCAGCCATGGCGCGGTGCGTGGTCCACTTCCCTCCCATGATGCTGATCAGGCCGCTGGCACGATCGAATTCGACTTCGTGATCGCGCGCGAGACTCTTTGTGTCGGCTGATTTGCCGGAACCGACGAGCGGACGCAGGCCTGCCGTTCCGCTCACAATTTGATTCGGCGTCGCAGGCTGCGCCAGATATTTGTTAAATTGCCGCAAGACGTAGACGACTTCTGCTCTCGTTACGACTAACTCGTCTCCCAACTTTGCTTCGTCGTCCGTGGTTCCCACCAGCAAACGCCCGTACCACGGGATGGCGAAAAGCACACGGCCGTCCTCAGTTTTCGGAATCAGAAGCGCATCGTTGCTCCCGAGGACTTCGAGCGGGAAAAGAATGTGAATGCCTTTGCTGAGGCGCATGCGCGGCGGCACATCGGGCGTCGCCATGCGGCGAACTGTGTCGGCGTACGGGCCGGTGGCGTTGATGAAGGCTCGCGCGCGCACGGTGAACCGGGCATGAGTCAGCTGGTCTTCGACTTGGACGGCGCTGAGTCTTCCGTCTCGCGCTTTCTCAAACGCAATCGCCCGCGCGTAGTTTAGAGTCTCGCCGCCAGCAGCGGCGAATGTTTTCACCAGCATGATGTTGTAGCGGGCGTCGTCGAACTGGCCGTCGGTGTAAGCGACGCTGCCGACGAGGTGTCGTGCGGCCAGCGTGGGCATGAGGCGCAAAGTTTCGCTGCGCGAAAGATACGTGCTCGGCGCAAGCCCATCGCGGCCGGCGATCCAGTCGTAGAGTTTCAAGCCAATTTCGAAATACGGGATATCCAGCCAGCGATGACAGGGAGTGATGAATCGCTTGGTGGTAGTGAGAAAGGGAGCGTTGCGCAGCATGTGAATGCGTTCGTGCAACGCGCGCTTTAGAACCGCGTATTCCTTGGGATCGAACCCGCGGATGGCTTCTTCCAGATAACGCACGCCGCCGTGCGCCATTTTGGTGGAGGTGCTGGAAGTGCCGGAGGCGTAGTCGCTGGCCTCGAGCTGCACGGTCCGAAAACCGCGCAGTTGGGAATCGAGCGCGCAGCCCGAGCCGGTGGCGCCACCGCCGATCACGCAAACGTCAAACGATTGCCCAGAAATATTGCGAAGCGATGAGGCGCGGGATTTCATCCCCGCGCCTCATGCATGCAAAGAGTCAAGGCCACAAAGCTTATTTCGCGGAGCTGGCTTTTGCGGCGCGATTCTTTACGGCATCGAGCAGCGTGTCGAATGCGTCGGAAAATTGCTTGACGCCGTCCGCGGTGAGCTTGTCCGTGGCAGCCTTCATGGAAATTCCGGCCTTTTCCAGGCCCTGCATGGTTTCTTGCGCGGCTGGGACATTTTCTTCTAGGCTGGCGCGGGGCTTGCCGTGATCGCGGAAGGCGTCGAATGTAGCAGGCGGAATGGTGTCCACCGTGTCGGGGCCGATCAATTCTTCTACGTAATACACGTCGCTGTATTTCGGATTTTTCGTGCTGGTGCTGGCCCACAAAACGCGCTGGGTCTGGGCGCCACGCGAAGCCAGAGCATCCCAACGCGGGCCGCTGAAAATCTGCTTGTAGCGTTGATAGGTGAGCTTGCCGTTGGCGATAGCCACTTTGCCGTGCAGACTGCGCAGCAGCGCCTGATCGCCGGTGTTCGTCGTGGTCTTCAGCTTGGCGTCAATTTCGCCGTCAACCAACGTGTCGATGCGGCTGATGAAAAAGCTGGCGACACTGGCGATGCGGCTGACGTCCCCGCCGCTCTTCGCAAATGCTTCCAGGCCGGCGGTGTAAGCCTCGGCTACACGCACGTACACGTCAAACGCGAAGAGCAGCGTGACGTTGATGTTGATGCCCTCACTGATCAATTGCTGGAACGCGGGAATTCCTTCCGGCGTGCCGGGCACTTTGACCATTAAGTTCTCGCGGCCCACGCGCTTCCAGAGGCGACGCGCTTCGTCGAGGGTTTCCTGCGTCTTGTGCGCGAGGTAGGGAGATACTTCCAGGCTGACGTAGCCGTCGCGCTTCTTGGTTTGCTGATAGACCGGACGCAGAAAGTCCGCGGCGTCCTGAATATCCTTGATGGCGAGTTCTTCGTAGCGGCCTTTGGCGTCGAGGTCCTTGCGCTTTTCGAGTTCTTCCAGAGTTTTGGTGTACTCCGTGCTCCCGGTTATGGCTTTTTCGAAAATTGACGGATTGGAAGTCATGCCGCGTAGGCCATCTTCTTCGATCAAGCGTTTGAGTTCGCCGGAGGTGAGCAGATCGCGGCGAATGTAATCGAGCCAAACGGATTGGCCGAATTTGATCAGATCTTTCAGGGGATTCTGAGCCGGTTTGCCGGCATTGGCGGCGCTGGTGGAATTTACGGTGGTGCTCATAATGATTGCCTCCTGGTGAAAACTGGAAATTTGATGCTGCAATTACTGTGGGCGGCTAGCCCTGGCGCTTCAGCGCGGGGTCGGGCGCCGCGAACACACATTCTACCGCACAATCAGCGGGGATGCGCGCTAAACAGGCTGGCGGAAACCACTCTGGATTGTGAACAGGCGGCTGCGGTGCTATATTTTGATGACGAAGTTGTGAGGTGGCTTTATGAAACTTCGCGCCCTGCTTTTATTGGCTGCATTGGCATTTCTGACCTGTTTCGTTAGCTCGCTTCGTGCTCAAGACTCGGCTGAAGGGTCCCGCGGACCAGATGGCGGCACGCGCGTGCATGTTACCGGCATTCAGGTGCTGCCTGTGACTGGAAAACCATTCTCGGGCAAGGACAGCATTGAATGGACGCGAACACTGGAAGACGGAAGCGTGGTGACCACACGCCTGACGGCGCTCGTTGCACGGGATAGCCAAGGGCGGATTCGCCGCGAGCGAGTTAATTTTGTGCCAGCCGATTCGAATGAGCAATCCAAGCCGATGGACATGATCATCCTGGATCCCGCAGAACACACGCGGACGACGTGCACTGTTGCGTCACATCGCTGCACGGTGACCGATTATTCCATGCCCGTGAAATTTTCACCGGTTCCGGCCGGGCCGCTCGACCATGGGAAGCGCTTCCTGGCTCGGGAGAGCCTGGGTACAAACACTGTGGATGATCTAAACGTGGTGGGCACGCGGGAAACGCTGACGATTAACGCGGGCGTGATCGGGAACAGCGAGCCGGTGGTGACCACGCGCGAGTTCTGGTATTCCAGCGACCTGGAAATTAATCTGTCGGTGACGCGCAAAGACCCTAGAGAAGGAACGCAGACGATTCAGCTGATCGATCTTTCGCGCGATGAGCCTGATCCTTCTTTGTTCCGGGTTCCCAGCGAGTACGTGATCGAAGACCAGCGCACGGCCGCAAAAACTGGAAATTGATTGTGGCGGCGGTGCTGGAGCTTTAAGAGAGAGGCTTCGCGGCGCGTCTACCGGCCCAACCGTATTTCTGCAGTAGCCGCAGTGGGCGGAGCGCTACGTAGAGCGGCGCCAAGGCGCGAGGCAAACGCATCATCTCCCAGTCATCCTCGGACGGAACTACTGCCAGACGCATCGCGTAGCGCCAACCCTCGAGCTTTCCTGCAAGCATGCGGCGGCGAAACTGAAATCTTCCCGCCGCATCCAGTGTGCGAAACGGACGGCTCAACAATCTTTCGCGGACTTCGGCAGCGACTTGCCCTGCCACGTGATCAGCTTGCACTCGCGCGTATATTTCGGGCGGCAGGGATGCATCGAGCACGCGGGTGGCTAGCGTGAGACCCAGGTCTAGCATCCGGGTCGCGTGCAAAGGTTGCGCAAAACGCAGGACACGATCCCAATCGAGCGACGGATGCGAGCGGAGGAGTTCGCTGACGTCCGCGATCCAGGAAAGGCGCTCCCAGAAATCCTTTGAGCCGTGAATGCAAAGCATAGGCAGCAAGTCTTCAGCGGTAAAAGTGGGAATTTCGCGATCGCTCAGGCGGACCGGCGCAAGATTGCTGATGAAAACATCCAGGTCCGGCTTCACTGGAAAATGCCGTAGGGTGATTTCGGTGTGCAATTCCACCATGGCGCGGCGCGGCTCGTCGCGATAATTGTATTCGCCCGGAACCAGTGACGCGGCGGCCCCGGGCGAAAGGATCCAATCGAATTTTGGCTTATACCCCAGCGATGCGACGATCTCGTGCGCTTTCGGTATGTCGTTCTGACGAAGAATGATGTCCAAATCTTCAAATTCTCGCAGCGCGATGTCTCCGTACGCCTGCGCGGCGAGCACTGGCCCTTTGTAAGGGATGGCGGGAATGTTCTGCGCTTGGAAGAGGCGCAGAATGTTGATGAGCTCCGCGGTGAGATAAAGGCAGCGTACGGTATTGGCGCGGCAGGTTTTCTTCAGCTGCTCCTGCGCGGCTGCGGGCGCGGCGCCGGGAGCGACTGCGGAAATATGGCGATCGAGCAGCGGCGTGATGGAATTTTCCTCCGCTTCCCACAGCAGATAATCCCAATCCAGCGGACCGGCTAGAATTTCGCGAATTGTGGTCGCGTCTTCGGGCGTGAGCTTGGTGCGGGCGCAACAGACGAGCAATTGCTTTTCGGGAGAAGGAGCGTTTTCGTTTGGCGGCGTCATCATTTGCCGCGCAAATCCGCGGCCAGCAAATACTACGCTATTTGCACGGGTCTCACCGGTTGATTCTTCGCGCGCCGTTAGTCGCCATGCACTCCCCCGGGCGAATTAGGTGGCGGAACAGAGGGAGAATGGCGTGCGCGCTTCCACTAGGCGGCCGATCTTCAGCAAGCGCACAGGAAAATCCCTGGAATCCAAACCTGCGGCGGCGCAAACCATTTCGAAATCTTCTCCGCTCCCAAAGAGAAATTCCTGCGCTTCACGCTTCGCGCGCAGAGTGCCGTTGTGCCAATCTTCGACGGCGTTCCGTAGCACAGCGGTCCAAAGCCGGCGCGCTGAAATCAGTTCTTCGGTAACGGTGTTGTGCATCTCGCTGCTCACTTGCGCTGCCATCGTTCCCATGTGTCCCCTTCGCAGTACCCGGCCTCTCTTGCTTCCGGTCTGACGGATCGGTAGAAGCGTCTCGAGCGCCAACGGTTGGCGGATCGGCACGGGAACCGCCAATTATGGAAGAGCATGGCATCGCTAAGCTTACGCGAGAAGAACGGTGTGCGCGGCGGTCAGTCGCGCAAGGCGCCGGCACAACGATGGTTCGGATGCACCCAATTGTTCCAGGGGGAAACAAGCGGGTACTGGTCGGCATGGACCGAAATAGAGGTAGTTGAGTTTCGAGACCGAGGCGGCGGGACGATCTTATCGAGCTACTTCGAGATTCAAAATGTCGCGCAGTTTCGCCGCCAGTGCCGCCACAGTGAACGGCTTCTGCAGCAGCACCGCGTCGGTTTCCAGGATCCCGTGGTGCACGACGGCCTGGTCGGTGTAGCCCGACATGAAGAGCACGCGGATTTCGGGGCGGATGGCCTTCACTCGTTCGGAGAGTTCGCGGCCGCTGATTCCGGGCATTACTACGTCGGTCATGAGCAAGTGAATCGGCCCGGAATGCAGTCCGGCCAATTCCAGAGCCGTGTGGCCATTCTCGGCTTCGATGACGGTGTATCCGGTCATTTCCAGATACTCGCGGGCGAGTTCACGCACTCCCTTTTCATCTTCCACCAGCAGCACGGTTTCCGTGCCCTGCGGCAGCCTCTGCCCTTCGATTCTGCGATCGCGGCCTGGCATCGTCTGTTCTTCCCAAACGCGCGGCAGGTAAACTTTGAAGCTCGTGCCGCGGCCTGATTCGCTATAGACCCACACATAGCCGCCGCTTTGCTTGACGATCCCGTACACGGTGGCGAGGCCGAGGCCAGTTCCCTTGCCTTTTTCCTTCGTGGTGAAGAAAGGCTCGAAGATGTGCGCTTGAGTTTCGACGTCCATGCCGCAACCGTTGTCCGTGACGGCGAGCATCACGTAAGGGCCCGGCGAAAGCATCACAGAAGAGTGCGAGAAAGATTCGTCCAGGTCTACGTTCGCGGTCTCGATGGTCAGGCGGCCGCCTTCGGGCATAGCGTCGCGCGCATTGACCGCCAGATTCAAGATCACCTGTTCGATCTGGCTGCGATCGGCTTTCACGAGTCCGAGGTCAGCGACGCTCGAGGTTTCGAGCTGAACGTCTTCTCCAATCAGGCGGCGCAGAATCTTTTCCATTTCGGTAACGACGCTTTGGATGCTCAGGACTTTCGGCGCCAGCATCTGTTTGCGGCTGAAGGCGAGCAATTGGCGTGTAAGGGACGTGGCTCGTTGTGACGCGGTTTGTATTTGTTCCGCGTTGCGGCGCAGCGGATCGCCTTCGGCGAGGCGCTCGGTCATCAGATCCGCGTAGCCCTGTATCACCATCAGCAGATTGTTGAAGTCGTGCGCGATTCCTCCGGCCAGGCGTCCGACGGCTTCCATCTTTTGCGCTTGGCGGAGTTGCTCTTCCAGCTGCCTGCGGTCGGTAATATCGAGCGCCATGCAGATCGCGCCCTGCAATTCGCCCTCTGCGGTGCGCAGCGGCTCGACGTGGCAGGTGTACGATCCACCCTTCCATTCCACGTGAAAGGTTGTCGGCTCGCCGGCGATTGCGCGACGATGCGCGGCGATGGGCAGGAACGCCGGGTCCGGCGTCTCGAAATAATCGAAAAGTGAAACGCCCACAATCTGATTCGGCTTCAGGCCCAGACGCGTAAGGCCGGCGCCCAGAGCGGATGTGAAGCAAAGATCTTTGCCGACGGTCCACAACACGGCGGGCAACTGCTCGACCAGCACACGCAGACGCGCTTCGCTTTCGCGTATTTTTTCTTCAGCGCGTTTGCGGTCAATGGCTAATGCGATCTGTCCGCCGACGGAAGCCAGGAATTCCAAGTCGCGCTCGGTGTAGGCAAGCTCATTTTCGTAATGTTGCACCACCAGAACGCCGATGGTGGCGGCAGGAGTGCGCAGCGGCACGCCCAGCCAGGAAGGCGAAGGAGTTCCCACCAGTTCCACTTCCCCGTCCGCTGCAAGCCGATCGAAAACTTGCTGCGGTATCAACATCGCGCGGCCGGTTCGATAGACGTACGCCGTGCAGCTTCTGCCCACCTGCTGCGGCGGAGGCGCTTCGTCAAACTGGTCCACGAAAAATGGAAAGTGAAACATTCCGGAAGCGGATTCATACAGCGCGACGAAACAGTTCTCCGCGTAGAGCACTTTATTGAGCGATTGGTGGATCAGATAGAGCAGTTCGTCCAGATTATCGGTGACGTTCACGCCATGAATGATTTCGAAAGTGATCTGACGCTCGAGCTCGGAGCGTTTGCGCTCGGTGATATCTTCCATGGTGCCTTCGTAGGCTGTGACCTTGCCTTCTGCATCACGGATCACTCGGGCGTTTTCTGAAATCCAGATGAGAGCGCCGTTTTTCTTGCGCAGCTGATATTCGAAGGCCTCGACGGCTCCGTGTTCTTCCATCTCGCGCTGGAATTCCAGGCGCGTTTGCGGGTCGGCGTAAAAGTCCTTGCCGATGTCGTGAACGCTTGCGAGCATTTCCGCCGCCGAACCGTAGCCGCACATACGCGCCAGCGCTGGGTTCACGCTGAGCAGCCGGCCGTCCACAGTGGTCTGAAAAATGCCTTCGACGGCGTTTTCAAATAGCAGGCTGAGTTTTTTTTCGGCTTCCTGCTGCGCGCGCTCGGCGGCGCAACGCTCGGTGATGTCCTGATAAATTCCGTAACAGCCGACGCTCTTGCCGTCTTGCAACAGCGGCACGCAGGTGATCTGCACGTCAACGAACGAGCCATCGCGACGGCGGCGCATGGTGTTCGCCCGGACCACTTCCCCTGCAGCGGCGCGCTCGCTGAAGCGCAACGCTTCGCCGTGCAGTTCGTCGGACGCCAGCAGGACGTCAAGCGGGGATCCAAGGATGTCGGCCTGACGATGCTGAAAGAGCTGCTCGAACGCGGGATTGCACATCCGGATGCGGTGGTTCACGTCGAGGACGACCATGGCCTCGGGATGGCTGGAGAAAAGGAGTTGAAAGTCCAGGTCGTGCGGAAAGGAATCAGACTCTCTGCCAGATCCGCTGGTCGCGGAGTGCGTGCACTGTATTGGCCGCTTGCCCGCCTGGGCGCGCGACGAACCGTCTCCGTTCTTGGGCAAACTGGCGGCCTTGTTTGGCATGTTCGGTGGCGCGGAACGAGGAGCTCGTTCTCGAGGATTCCCCCACATCCTGTATAAATTGCGCTAACAGGAGCCACAATGGTACGTTCGTACTAAGCGCTCACATTTCCTATGACTTAGAGGTCGCGAAAACGTAGTTTCCCGGATGCGGAGGTGTGGAAATTACGCTCTTTGGGTGCGTCGATTCCGTCGCTGTAGCCCGTGGAGGGGCGGGGTTAATTACGCACCAGGGAGGATCGTCGCTCGGCTGCCCTTTCCGGCTGCGGGCACGGCCTCTACGTCACGATCCTCCCTCGGCTCGAATCGCTTGGCTGCGGTTACTTTTTGGGGCGGGATTCCGGAGGCACTCCACCTGTGGCGCGGTAGTAAGCCACCAGCAAGCCGTAGTGCTCGCCCATGTGCTCGGTGTAACCAATCCAGCCGGAGAGATGCTTGAGCGCTTCGGCGTCGCCCTGCTTTTGGAGCAGCGCAGCGCCATCCTCCACGGATTTCTTCAGATACGCCACGGTCTCCGCCTTGGTCCTGTATTGGCTTACCGGCGGATCATTCTGCGCGTCGCCGACTTTGGTGCTTGCCAGATGATTGATCAGGTCGTAATTCGATCCCGCAATGTGCAGGATTACTTCCTGAAAGGTACGCACGGCTGGCGTCAATTTGTACGTGTATTTTTCTTCCGGCCAATCCTGCGCCATGGTGATCAAGCGGTTGCCCACATCGTTCCAATTTTCCAGAATGGCTTGCGTGGGCGTCGGTGGAGTTTTCGGCGGCGCTCCTTCCTGAGCGCGCGCGGCGCCGACGCAGCCGAGGAGCAGCGCTGGAGCCGCCAGGAGGAAAATTGAGCGAGTAAATCTTTTCATGAGTGATCTCCTTCGTAGATTGCCCCGCCGTGCGCCCCAGAGCTGCCGGTAAGGCTACCGGGCTTCGGCAATCATGTCCAGCACGTTTGGATTTCGCGCGACTGGAATCACGGAGCGACGAATTTGGCGTGGCGCTTCCGCTCCGGTAAGATGGTGGCGGATCGTGGCATTAGATTTCGAACCGTTATGGGAAAAGAAGACAAACTGAAAGCTCCTGCGATGAATCCCCAGGTGCCCCCGCCGACCTCGGCGTACCTGGAGAAAGATATTGAATTGCTGGTCCGAGGAGAGCATTCCGATCCCTTTGCATTGCTCGGGCCGCACTGGTTTGAGGAAGGCGGAAAGAAGCGGCTCGCGATCCGCGTTTTCCGGCCGAACGCAGCGGAAATAACCGTGTTATGGGGCACGAAAGCCGAACCGCAGCACGCCGTTCGAATTCACCCGGAAGGTTTGTTTGAAGCCCGGATTCCCGCGAGCGGCGTCGCGAAGCCACAGAATGAACCTGTTCCTCCGGGCGTCTATCGCCTACAGATTCGCTTCAGCGATGGAAATGTTTTCGAGACTTACGATCCGTATGTTTTCCCGCCGGTACTGACCGAGTACGACCTGTATCTTTCCGGCGAAGGCACACACTACCAGAAGTACGAAAAATTAGGCGCGCACGTGCGGGAGGTTGCAGGGGTACGCGGCGTGCATTTCGGCGTGTGGGCGCCCAACGCGCGGCGCGTGAGTGTGGTGGGCAATTTCAACCTCTGGGATGGCCGCGTGCATCCCATGCGCCATCGCGGCTCCAGCGGCATCTGGGAGCTGTTCGTTCCCGGCTTGGATGAAGGCGAGCTCTACAAGTTCGAGATTCTTTCGGCCATTGGGGATCAAGTTGGTTTGAAAACCGACCCGTACGGCTTCGCGGGCGAAATGCGGCCGAACAACGCGTCGGTCGTGCGCGCGATTGACGGCTACAAGTGGAAGGACACCGCGTGGATGGAGTCGCGCCCGCTGCGTGACTGGTTGCATTCGCCAATGACGATCTACGAATTGCACGCCGGATCCTGGCGGCGCAGGCCGGAAGAAGGAAATCGCTGGTTGACCTATCGCGAGCTAGCGGAAGAACTGCTGCCCTACGTGAAACGCATGGGCTTCACGCATATCGAGCTGCTGCCGATCATGGAACATCCTTTGGACGCTTCCTGGGGCTACCAGACTGTCGGATATTTCGCGGTGACGAGCCGTTTCGGTTCGCCGGCTGATTTCATGTATTTTATGGACCGCTGCCACCAGCAGGAAATCGGCGTGATTCTAGATTGGACGCCGGCGCATTTCCCGCGCGACGCGCATGGATTGGGGTTATTTGACGGCACGCATCTTTACGAGCATGCGGACCCGCGTCGCGGCGCCCATCCGGATTGGGGTACGCTCGTCTTCAATTACGGCCGGAACGAAGTGAAGAATTTTCTGGTTTCGAATGCGCTTTTCTGGCTGGACAAATATCATCTCGACGGATTGCGCGTGGATGCGGTGGCCTCGATGCTGTACCTGGATTATTCGCGCAAACCCGGCGAGTGGATTCCGAACACTTTTGGCGGGCGCGAAAATTTGGAAGCGATTGCATTCCTGAAACATTTGAACGAAGTGCTGCACAGCAGGCATCCCGGCGCGCTGATGATCGCTGAAGAATCCACTTCGTGGCCGGCGGTTTCGCGCCCCACTTATGTAGGCGGCCTGGGCTTCGATCTGAAATGGAACATGGGATGGATGAACGACACGCTGCGTTATTTCGCGCTCGATCCCCTGTTTCGCCAGCACCACCACAACGAGCTCACTTTTTCCATGATCTATGCGTTCCAGGAGAACTTCGTCTTGCCGCTCTCTCACGATGAGGTGGTGCACGGCAAACGCACCCTGCTGGAAAAAATGCCGGGCGACGATTGGCAGAAATTCGCGAATCTCCGGCTGCTCTTCGGGTACATGTACGCCCATCCGGGAAAAAAACTGCTCTTCATGGGAAGCGAGCTGGCGGAGCGCAACGAATTCTGGGAAGAAGGCAGCGTGGACTGGTCGTTGGAGGAGTCGCCGTCGCACCGTGGCGTGCAGCGGTTGTTGGCCGATTTGAACCGTCTGCACGCGACCGAGCGGCCGTTCTTCGAAGTGGACTTCGAATGGGCGGGCTTCGAATGGATTGATGCGAACGATGCGGCGGCGAGCATTCTTTCGTTCATCCGGCGAGCGCGCAGCAAGGAAGACTTCGTCGTAGTGGTCTGTAATTTCACGCCGGTATTGCGCCTGGATTACCGCATCGGCGTCCCGGCAGCGGGATATTATCGGGAAATCCTCAATAGCGACTCCTCGTATTACGAAGGCAGCGACGCCGGGAACGCCGGCGGAGTGCGCGCGGAGCCCATTCCGTGGAACGGCCGTCCCTGGTCCGTCAAACTCAAGGTTCCGCCGTTGGCTGCCGTTTACTTCAAACCCCAGCGCGATTAGTTCCCCGCCGTCCTTCCCGGTCGAAACGCGCCCCGACCGCCCACATAAGAATTCACGGAACATTTCCCGGGCCATCTCCGTACTTGAATGCAGGAAGAGCACGGGAGGCTTCCAAAAATGCGAAAAGGAATTCGAGCGATTGGGGTGTGCTGTGCGCTGGCTCTAACGATCGGCAACCTGGCAGTAACGGCAAAGGCGGCCCCGGCGACGACGGAGCGCTACCTGCACGTGAAGGTGGACGATTCTTCCAAAGGCGAGAGCGTGAATGTAAATGTGCCGCTTTCGATGGCAACGGCCATCTTGCCCACCATCAATAAGGGAAATCTGCACAATGGACACGTAACCATCGGCGAATCAGATTTCAACGGCGTGGACGTGCGCGCAATGCTGGACGCGATCCGCAACGCGCCGGACAACGAATTTGTCACCGTGAAGGAAAAGGATCAGGACGTGCGCGTGGCGAAATTAAATGGGAACCTGATCGTCCATGTGTTGGACAAGAGCAAAGACGGCGAGAAAGTGGACGTGACCATCCCCATGAAAGTGGTGGACGCTCTATTTTCCACCACAAAAGACAACGAACTCGACGTAGCGGCGGCCATTCGCGCGCTGAGCGATGCGGGCGATGCGGTTCTGGTGACCGTCCAGGACGCGACAGAGCATGTGCGCATCTGGATCGATTCGCATAGCGCTTCGGAATAGCTCGGAAATTCGCGTAGGAGGTGCGGAATGGTTCTTCTAGGAAAAGTGGCGTTGGGAATCGCGGGGACGGCGCTGGCAGGGGTTGGGCTGATCTGCAGCGAGGGGATGATCGAAGTGAAAGTGGTGGAAAAGCAGCCGGAAGTGCATCACGTTTACGTTCTTGCTCCGGCGATGCTGGTTCCCATGACGATGCACTTCATCCCGCGCCGCAAACTGGGCCACGCGGCAGCCGAAATCAAACCGTGGATGCCCACGATTCGCGCGACGCTCGAGCAACTGCGCGCGGGCGAAGACATGACACTGGTGGACGTGCGTGAACCCGGAGAGCATGTGCTGGTAACCAAAGAAGGCGGTTCGCTGGTGGTGGACGTCACGGACACAGACGAAACCGTACACGTCTCCGCTCCCATCCGCGCCATCGAAAGCACCGTGGAACAAGTCGCCGCTGCGAGTCCCGAATCTCGGGACTAAATTGTGGCGGATTCCCTTACTGGCGGGCGCAGCAAGGCCCCTTGCACGCGCCCGTCAGAATTGGGAACTTCACTTCGGCGGGATCCAGTACACCTCTTCGCGCAGAGATTCCTTGACGTAACCGCCGCGCAGCAGGATGCCTCTGCCCAATTCAATCATTTGCGGATGGCCGCACAGGTACCCGGTGCTATCGGCGGGGTCTAGTTTCCATTCGTGCACGTATTTGCGGATAAGGTCTTCCACTCGCCCTGTTTCTCCGCGCCATTCCCTGTCCTCCCAAGGACGGCTGACGGTTGGAACGTACGTCAGCCACGGTACTTCGCCGGCGATGCCCTCGAGTTCTTCGCGATAGCCGAATTCCCAGGAGCGGCTGGCGCCCTGGATCACGTAGAGCCGCACATCGGCCGGTAATTGGTTAGCTTTCCAATCCGCGTACAGCGTGCGTACGTAGGAAACGTACGGCGCAACGCCCGTGACCGTTGCGAGCAGCAGATGATTGCGATGCCCGCTTTTCAGATCCAAGGTGAAGCGGCCTTTGGCGATTTTCCTCACCCAAAGGCCATCGCCCACCTGTAACTGATGCAGCAAAGGCGTTAATTCCCCCTGCTCGACGAGTTCGATAAAAATTTCCAGCTCACGCTCGTAGGGTGAGGAAGCGATCGAGTAGGCGCGTTCGATCTTCTTCAGTGGCGAGTCAACGCCCAGCGTTGCGTACTGCCCCGCTGCAAAATTGAATTCGCCGCCTGGGTCAATGTTGACCTTCCATAGGTCCGGCGCAAAGTTTTCGCGGCGTGTGATACGGCCACGGAAGAATTTGTCGGCAGTGGAACCCATGTCGAAGCCCCCGGTCCTATCGGATTCTCGTACGCTGCGGAAAACACTCGTATAAAAAGAAAAGGCGCCCCGGTGCCGCTGGGGCGCCTCTAAAACCGGGAACTACGGAACTTCTATCACGGATGCTGCTGATCTTGCTGGAACATCATAGGATTAAACGGCACCGGCGTCCCATTGATCTTGTCCTTGGCATCCGTGATGACCTTCGTCAGCAACATGGACGTGTCTTTTCCCTGAAATTTCACCAGGCCGTACGGTCCGGCCTTCGCAGCCACCCAGGCATCACCCGAGCCGTCCTTCATCCTGTAATGCTCGGCGGTAAAAGTTCCGGCGGGAGTGGTTACGGTTTCGCTGCCGACGTCTTCCGCGCGCTCGCGAATATCGGCGGGCTGTTTTTGCGCGCCCGACCTCATCATCTGCGTAGGCATTTCCATCGGTGGGCGGTTCCCCATTTGCATGATCGTGCGGGAGGTCAAGGTGTCGGTGCCATCCAGCACCGTCAACGTCTTACTGACCATTGGCCGCATCTGTGAACCGGACATGGCCATCTCAAACCAGTAGCCGTCCTTGCCGCCTACCGATTCCTTGCCCACAACGGCAATTTCCATCACCATCTTCGTGCCCTTGTCGCTCGTCACTTCGTATTGGCCGCCCGAGCCCACCACCGGATTGAAAATTCCGTGCATGGCCGGAGCGACATGCATCCCCATCTGCGCGCCGGCGAACAACGGCGTCATCGCTGCCAGAACGGCAACGCAACCGCAACGTGCCGCTATCTTCATGAACTCTCCTCGTGCACTTGAGATTTCCCAGCCGTTTGGGCTAGAGGTCGCGGCCCAATGTATCCATCATTTTCGAGGTATCAAAACTGGCGTCTATTTTCACGTTGGTGACGACGCACAAGAAATCCACAACCTTTTCATCGTCCGCGACCGTGGATACACCGCTCTCCGATTTCTTGGGAAAGAAAAAGGCGACGGACTGAACCTTCTTCCCATCCTCGCTGTTCTGGATCTTGACGCTGGTGGGAGCGACTTTCTGTTTTGTTTTCTTGTCCATCAGGAAGGCGCCGTTCTGCAAGATCTTCTCGTCCACGGATTGAAACGGTTTCATGTCCGGCCCCGCCACTACAATTTCGTAGGTTTCCACCGGCTGCGCGAGTTGTTGTTGTGCCGCGTCTTCCTTCATTTGGCCCGCGAGAACCAAGTTACGAACGATGGCTTCGCGGATGGTCCGCGATGAGGCCCAGCGCACCAGGAACGTGGCTAGAGCAGCTGTCTGGGGACCACCGCTCGCGGCATCAGCAGCACCGCCGCCTCCGCTGCCACCGCCGGGCCCCGAGCGCGGACCCGCACCTCCTCTGGCTGGCCCAGGCTGGGACGTCGAGCCGCCGTCGCCGCCCGCTGCGGTGTCTCCGTTGAGCCACGGTGCCTCTACTTGCACGCCGCGCGCCCACGGCGATGCGTCCAGCACCTTGCGTACGTCCTTGGCGTCCCACTGCTGATAGGGCTTGGACTTCCACGGATCGCCACCTGCCCACACCACTGCCGCAACCAAAAGAGCAACGCAACTGCAAAGAAGGGTTTTGCGCATGATTTGCCTCGATCCGATCAGCGCCGGTTTGGGCCAGCACCGCTCGAGGGATTTTCGCCCGGATACAATATCCCGAGCTAGACAGCCGACAATCTATCTGCCAGCTTGCCGGGAAGCAAGCGTTTTTGCTTTGGTGTATCCGGAAATGTTAGTGGCTTCGGAGCCGCCGTAAACGTGCTCCACTCGATAGATGGGGTTCTCACGGGATTCGAAGTGCGTGCGCATCAGCAGCTCGCCCACCAGTCCCACGGCCAACAGCTGCACTCCGAACAATGTCAGCATCATTCCCAGGACCAGCAGCGGCCCGTGCAATGCGAACAGGTCCACGCGCCACCACATCAGTTTCTCGGCCAGCAGGAAGGCCATGATTCCGCCGCCTACAAATAATCCCAGAAGCCCCGGAGGACCAAAGAAGTGCAGCGGGCGCGTCATGTAGCGCATCAGGAAGCGGATGGTGATGATGTCGAAGAAAACGCGCAGCGTGCGCGAAATGCCGTAGTGCGATTGGCCGTCCGGTCGGACGATATTGCGGATCGGAACTTCGACGATCTTGGCTCCGTTCCACGCCGCCAGCGCGGGAATGAAGCGGTGCATTTCGCCGTACAGCGGAACGTCCTTGATCGTCTCGCGGCGGTAAACTTTGAAAGTGGTGCCGAAATCGTGGATAGCGACGCCGGAAAGCTTGGCCATCATCCAGTTTGCGACGCGCGAAGGCAGCCGCCGCAAAATAAAATTGTCCACGCGCTTTTGCCGCCAGCCGCTGACGATGTCGCAGCCGGTCGCGTCCAGAGTTTCCAGCAGCGTGGGAATGTCGGCAGGGTCGTGTTGCAAGTCACCGTCCATGGAAATGATCACATCGCCGGACGCGTAATCGAATCCAGCGGCCAGCGCCGTGGTCTGGCCGTAATTCCGTTTCAGGCGCAGCACGGCGACGCGGGGATCCTCTTCGGCAATCTCGGCAAGTATCTGGGGCGTCGCGTCCGAACTCTGGTCGTCCACATAGACGAATTCTACCGGCTCGAATCGCCCGGTCATGATCTCACTGAGCTGACGGTGCAATTCGCGGACGCTCTGCTGCTCGTCGTGAAAGGGCACCACCAGGGAAAAGCGTGGCGGCGTTTTGACGTTCTCGCGCATGTCCTTAGTTTAACTCGCGATAGCTGATTAAGCGAACGCCTCGTTCGTGCAATGCACTGCGCACGCCGGGGTCGAGCAACGCAGCGAGTTCCGTTTCGCGTTGTTCGCGCAAGCGGGTGCCGGACTGCGCCAGATCGGCGTCGCAAATTCCGGGGTGTAACATTATTTCAGTGCTGCCGGCGTCCAGCGCATCAACCATACGGCGCAGTGCGGCAGCGCTCACTTGCCCGGTAACCGCCAATCCCAGGAAATGGTCCGGAAAAAGTAGCCCGTACTTCCGGGCGATGGCGTGGAAGCGCGGACCGACGGCACGAACCGCGCCCGCTGCAACGATTTGCATCGTGATGCCCTTTTCATCGGCCTGCATCGTCTGCCAAGAATCATGCAGATTTTCCACAGGCTTGCGTACTCGCTTGATTCCAAATTCGTTGGCGACTCTTGCCAGCGCTTCCATCACACGAGGATGCGCGTGCGTATGTTTGTGAGTGTCCAGATGCGTCGGAGTGATTCCCGCGGCTTGAATTTTTTCGATTTGCGCTCGAAGTTCTTGTTCGATTTCCTTGGCCGGGATCATTCCCGAGCTAAGTTTGGCGACAAACTTCGGCAGTGACTCCGGCAAATTGCCTTCCGCATCGGCGAGCGACGTAACATCTTCCCGGCGAGCGACGCATTTCCCGCCGACAAGAACCAAATGGCACCCAACTCCCAGTTCGGGATTCGCCGCGCTCAGCTGAACCGCTTGGTCGAATGCCGGACCGTTGGCCATCAGCGTGGTGCTGGTGAGAACGCCTTCGCGATGTGCGCGAATAATTCCTTCGTTCACCCCACGCGTCATTCCAAAGTCATCGGCGTTCAGAATCAAGGATTTCATTTGAGTCCGGCACATTTTGCAGCTGACAAACAATGATAGCAAGCCTGCGCGAAGAAGCGCAGCCGACGCGCATGGGCGTGCGCTGCCGAGAAATTTCTTTTTGGGAAGAAAACTCGCGGCCAGACCCGAAAAAGATTGTGGAAAATGCGGCAAGGCATTTTTGAAACCAATCCATCGTCGAACTGCGAAGAAAATATAAATTTAGTGTAAAAGTTTTCAACAGTTCTGTTGAAAACCGTGTGGAAATGGCGACAAGGCAAACGAAATCTTCCAGCAACGTAAAGGTTTAATCCTGTTTGCACAAATTCCGGGCAGTCTGCTATCGCGAGCCGATGAAAAACCTGACGCGACTAGGCGGAGATAAAAATTTCGCGCGGAAGGAAACTAATACCAGCGTGTAGCGGCTTCCAACTTGATTTCAATCGTGTCTTGATCTTTTTCGATGTCGTACCACTTGCCGTATGTATGCAAGCCCTTGGCAATCACCTGAATCAAAATTTTACCTCGCGGCACCGCGGGAACTTTAACCGAGCCGTCTTCATTCGTTTTGAAACTCAGCTCCGCGAGCTTGTCTTTGTGCAAAAAACTGCCGGGTTCGTTGAAGCGAACGTACACGCTGGCATTCCCCACGGGTTTGTCTTGCGCGTTGGTAATGCGGATGCGCAAGCGCGTCATGGTGCCGTCGGAAGTCTGTTCGTTTTTCTGGCTGGACTTGTCCGCGGCGCCAGGTTGACTCTGCGCGGAGGACTGGTCCGACTGGTTGGTCTGCGCGCGGCAGACCGCGGGGGACAGCAATCCTGCTGCCAAAATTGTGGCGAGGGCCAGCAAGGGAAACAACGCTCGACGGAGGGCGCAGGGCCGCATACATCCTTCTTTTACTCCAATCCGGACAGGCGCTCAAGCGTATAAGTCTGCCTGCACTGTCGAGCGCCATCGGCACCGCATGGATCGCTCCGCCACGACCTGCAAGCACGGCGTTGATCTTGCGTCGCGGCCGCATTGGTTGGTGCACCCTTAACAATGCCGCGGCGGTTCGGTGTCGTGTCGGCTCCCGCCTGTCGTATGATGAATGGTCAAATCCAAAGGCCAACGCGGATCGTCGGACTCCGCTTCGGTGGCGTCAGAGCGTATGCGACTTGGATTTGCGTGTCGCGTGGCTTCGCCCGGAGGCAATGTTGTCATCGAACCCTGGATCATACGCAGTGCGCAGCCCAAAAAAATCTTAGCAATCGTGTCTGGAGGCAAGGGATGGGTTTTTCGACCGATGCAATCCACGTGGGCCAGGAACCGGACGCGCTGACCGGTTCAATCGTCGCGCCGATTTATCAGACCTCGACCTACGTCATCGAGGAGATGGGCAAGAGCAAGGGCTACGACTACGCCCGCACGAACCATCCGAACCGAAAAGCACTGGAGCGTACCCTCACCAAGCTCGAGGGTGGGCACGCTGCGTACGTTTTCACTTCCGGCATGGCGGCGATTGACTCCGTGTTCCGTATGCTGCGCCCGGGCGACCATACCATTCTTTCTCAATCCGTTTATGGCGGCGTCTTCCGCATCACAACGCAACTACTCGTCCAGTTCGGCCTGGAATTCAGTTACGTGGACACGTCCCAGCTGGAGAAAGTGCGGCAGGCCATTAAGCCGAACACGAAAATGATTTACGTCGAGACTCCGACGAATCCCACGATGATCGTCACCGACCTGGCTGCGATTGCAAGACTGGGGCACGAGCGAAATCTGACGGTTGTAGTGGACAACACATTCCTAAGTCCTTACCTGCAGCAGCCGCTTTCTCTGGGCGCGGATATTGTGGTTCATTCCATGACCAAATTCTTGAACGGCCACAGCGATTGCACTGGCGGAGCCGTTATCGTCAGCACGCCCGAGCAAGCCCAGAAAATATATTTTGTGCAACGGTCGGCGGGAGCAGGCCTGGCGCCGATGGATTGCTTTCTGGTTTCGCGCGGCGTCAAGACGCTGGCGGTGCGCATGGACCGCCACAATTCCAATGGGATGGCGGTGGCGAACTACCTGGCGGCTCATCCCAAGGTAAAACACGTGATTTTCCCCGGCCTCGCTTCGCATCCCCAGCATGAAATCGCGAAACAGCAACAACGTGGCTTCGGGGCCATGATTTCGTTTGACTTGGGTCCGCTGGAGGCAGCCAAGAAATTTCTGAATCACGTGCGGCTGTGCTCGTTGGCGGAAAGCTTGGGTGGCGTCGAGACGCTGATTTCGCTGCCGGCACTGATGACGCATGCTTCGATTCCACCGGATATCCAGATGCAGATTGGGATTACGCAGGGGTTGGTGCGCTTGTCGGTCGGAATCGAAGATGTCGAGGACATCATCGCGGATCTGGACCAGGCGCTGGCCCAAATCTAGCGTGTGTGTGCAAATTTAAATCGGGCGTGACGTCCGGCGCGAGGCACTAGATGGATCTCCGCCTTCAGGCTGGTCGCGCTACAGACTTCGAGGGCTTTACCGACTCCGAGATCCAATCCAGATAGGCGCGCGAGCCCACCGCGATCGGCAACGCGATAATTTCCGGCACGTCGTAGCTGTGCAGCTGGCGCACTGCGTCGCGTACCGCCGCAAACCGCCGTTGGCTCGTCTTGACCACTAGCAAAAACTCCTTGGCCGACTCGACTTTGTACTTCCAACGATAAGTGGACGCGACCGGCACGCCGATTTCGCTGACGCAAGCCGCCAGCCGGCGCTCGACCAGAGCGCGCGCAATCTTCCGCGCTTCTTTTCGCGACCCGCAGGTAACCAGTACTAAAATTTTGTCGGTCATTTTTGCCGCACAGCCGCCTTTACTCTTGCGACTCGCGCTGTTCTTCCTCGATTTTAATTCGCAGGCCAAGATACAATAGTCGCCCGTGACGAAACAAACGATCCATTTCGGGACTTCCGGCTGGCGCGGCGTCATCGCCGACGATTTCACGTTTGCCGGGGTTCGCCGTGCCTCGGCCGCCGTCGCTGGACACGTCAGTGCGCATAAGAAAAATCCCAAAGTCGTCGTTGGACACGATACCCGCTTCTTTTCGCCGGAATTCGCACGCACCGCTGCGGGCGTGCTGCGAAAAAATGGCTGCGCGATCGTTTTCTGCCCGGAACCGACACCCACTCCCGTCTTGGCGCATGCCATCATTCACAATAAACTCGACGGCGGCGTCAACATCACCGCCAGCCACAATCCCGCCGAATATAACGGCCTGAAGTTTTCCGGCCCCGACGGTGGCCCGGCCCTCCCCGACATTACCAAGGACATCGAAAAACGCGCCGCAGCGCTGCCCGACGACGAAGAAAGTCATTTTCAGGATATTGCAGACGATTTCGAGCGAATTGATCCGCGCGTCCCGTACTTTGCGCAGTTGAAAAAAATGATTCGCTTCGACGTGCTGGCCAAGGCCAAAGGCAATTTCGCCTACGACGCGGTGCACGGCTGCGGCGCGGGCTGGCTCGATCGCATCCTCACCGATCACGGCATGACGGTCGAATCTATTCGCACGCGCCGCGACGTGCTGTTCGATGGCAGCGGCCCGGACCCTTCGGAGGAAAATCTCGCACCGCTGAAGAAACTGGTACTGGAAAAGAAAGCGCTCGCGGGCCTCGCCACGGACGGCGATGCTGATCGCTTCGGCATTCTCGATCGCGACGGCACGTTCGTGCAGCCCAATCACATTCTGGGCCTGGTGTTCGATTACTTGCTCGAGACGCGTGGCGAAAAGCTCGGCGCCCAGCGTAGCGTCGCCACCACGCATCTGATTGACGCCGTCGCGCGCCTGCACCGTGTGGAGACTTACGAAACGCCTGTCGGCTTCAAGTACGTTGGACCGTTACTGCGCGAAGGAAAAATCGCGATCGGCGGTGAAGAAAGCGCGGGCATGACCATCCACGGCCACCTCCCAGAAAAAGACGGCATCCTCGCCTGCTTACTGGTGGCCGAAATGATTGCCGCGCGGCAAGCTTCGCTCAGCGAACAGCTGCGCGATCTCTTCCGCCGCGTGGGCGCCGAATACTGGCCGGTGCGCGAGAATTTGCATCTGCCTTCGGACGCCCAAGCCAAACTACCGAAGCGACTGCTCGAAAATTTCACGGAATTCGCGGGAAACAAGGTCGCGAAGACCGATCGCACCGACGGGCTGCAACTAATTTTCGATGATGGCTCGTGGATTCTGATGCGTCCTTCGGGCACAGAGCCGGTCGTGCGGATTTACACCGAAGCCGCGAAGCTGAGCGCCGCGAAGAAATTGGCAGAGCAAGCGCGCGCATGGATTACCCAGTGAAGCGTCACCTCAACCATCCGCCGCCGGAGAAAATCGACGCCACCGCGCAGCGCCAGTCGTTCACCGAGCAATTGGGCGCATTCCTGCGCCGCAATCTGTATTGGTTTCTGATCGCGGGATTTGTGCTGCTGCTCCTGCAGGATATTTTCGGGACGCACGGAGTTCTGGCGATGCGCCGCTCGCAAGCCGAAGCGCGAAAAATTCAGCAGGAAATTAATAAGCTGGACGCCGAGAACAAGAAACTGCAGGATCATGTGAAGGACCTGAAGACCGATCCCTCCACCATGGAATGCATCGCCCGCGAAGATTTCGGCCTGGCGCGCCCGGGAGAATTGATTTTCAAGACGCAGCCGCGGCCCACAGATCCAGCACATCCCGCGGCGTCGCAAGGTTGCTCGGCCTTGAAACCTTAGGCCTCCGGCGCGAGCCGCAGCCTGCGTCGAAACCAGCCAATACTTCCGCGCGATTTCCCTTCCAGCGCGTCCGTGCCACGGAAAGCAAAACCATCGCTGTGGTGATGACCAGCAGCCCGAATGTCGCCATCGCAATGGATTGCGCGCCCTTCTGCATTATCGAGAACCGGCCGTACACGAATTCGATGTGCACCCAGTAGACCAGCAGCGAAGTCTGACCCATCTGCACCAGCGGGCTGAATGGGATTCGCGAAACCACGGCGCGGCACCACATGTAGCTCAGCGGAAATAGCACCAACAGAATGCCGAGGCGCGCCAAGAAAAAATTAGGGCTCGTGTGCCAGTAGTCGTACACCGCGAAGAGCTGTACCGGGCGCGCGTCCAGCCACATCGAAAGGTAGTACAGCGCGATGCCCAACGCGCCCAACAGCGCGACAGTCCTCGCCTGATTCTGCATCGCCCAATCGTCGAACAGGAAAAATCCCAGCGCCAGCCCGGCAAACGCAAACGCCGCCCACGGAAAAACCGGGAAAAGCCACGGCTGCGGAGTCTTGAACGTGTGCACGCCGTTGACGTAGGACTCCAGGAACCACGGCAGCCAACTCGGCCGCCAAGTAGTGTAAAGCGGCGGCGTGGCCAGCGCGGTTGCTGCGGTGGCCAGCAGCGCCAGCGTCAGATTCACCACGCGTGTCCGTGCGAACCAGCACACCACACCCATCAGCATCATCGAAAAACCAATCGTGTTCAGAATGTCCACGCGCAGCAGGTCGGTCCACGGCGCCCAGGGCAGCCCCAGCAAATATTCCTGCAAACGGAAGCCGTAGCCGAGTGCCAAAATTTCCGCACCGCGCAGAATCGTCTTGCGCGCGATTTCGTTCGCCGCCACGCCCTTTCGCCGCAGCTTGTCCGTCACCAGCGCAAACGATACGCCCGCCAGAAACAAAAAGAGAGGCGCCGGCAGCGTGCCGCTCAGTTGCGACCACTTGAAGAACTTCGTCTCGCGCGCACCCGCATTCAGCCAGGAATCGTAGGAATGCACTTCGAACATCAGCAAACAGGCAAATCCCCGCAGCCAGTCAATATAAGTAAATCGCTCGGATTTCGCAGGTAGAGGCATGCCTGTGGCGTCGTTTTGAGCCGCACCAGAATCGCACAAGAATCACCACACAGGAACCCGAAAGGGGTTCGCCAGTGTCCTTTGCAGGACCTTCGACGGAGCACCGCCCGGTCTAGAACTGCTCCCGTCGACCCCTCGCCGCATTCATTCATCTCGCAGTAACACACCTGCGCTATCAGTCTTCAGCCTATAAACGCGCGCCCCGGAGACGAACCAACGACACAGGAGCTGTCAAATGCAGCCATATGATTTGATCGTAATCGGCTCAGGGCCGGGCGGGCAGCGCGCCGCCATACAGGGCGCCAAGGCCGGCAAGCGCGTGGCGATGATTGAAAAGCAGAGTGCCATCGGCGGCGTGTGCATCAACACCGGCACCATCCCCAGCAAGACAATGCGTGAAGCGGTCCTGCACCTCTCCGGCTTTTATTCTAAGAATTTCTACGGTGCCAATCGCGGCGCCGCGGCTACCATCACCATGTCCGACGTAATATTCCGCATCCAACGTGTGGTCGAAAACGAAGTGGGAGTCACGCAAGACCAGCTGAAGCGCAACGGAGTGGATGTGCTCCACGGCACTGGAAAATTCATAGATCCGCATCACCTGCGCGTGGAGAACGGCAATGGCTTCGCCGAAATCGAAGGCGAATACATCGTCATCGCTACCGGTACCAAGCCCGCGTCGAATCCCAAAGTGCCCATCAACGGCCGCAACATTATTGATAGCGACCAAATCCTGAGCATGCCGCAGATTCCCAGGACGCTCATCGTCGTGGGCGGCGGCGTGATTGGCGTCGAGTACGCCTGCATGTTCGCGACGCTCGGTGTGCGCGTCATCATCGTGGAAAAGCGACCACGCTTGCTGGAATTTGCAGATACCGAAATGGTGGAAGCGCTCAGCTACCAGATGCGCGACCATCGCGCCACCATGCGCCTGAACGAAGAAGTGGAAAGTGTGGAAGCATTGCCCGATGGCAAAGTGGCGGCGAACCTGGTGAGCAAGAAGCGCATCAACGCGGATGCGTTGCTTTACGCCGTCGGTCGCCAAGGAAACGTGGAGCGGCTGGACCTCGCCGCGGCCGGCATCGAGGCCGATAATCGCGGCCGCATTAAAGTTGACGCGGACTTCCGCACCACGCAGCCGCACATCTTCGCCGTAGGCGACGTGATCGGCTTTCCCAGCCTGGCTTCCGTTTCCATGGAACAAGGGCGCATCGCCGCCGCGCGGGCTTTCGGTCTGCAGGTGCAAACCGATCCGGACAGCTATCCTTACGGGATTTACACCATCCCGCAGATTTCTTTCATCGGGAAGACCGAGGAGCAGCTCACCGACGCGGATGTTCCGTATGAAGTGGGCGTCGCTTACTATCGCGAGATCGCGCGCGGCCAGATCGCGGGCCATACCGACGGCCGGCTCAAGATCCTTTTCCATCGCGAAACTTTGGAACTGCTGGGCGTGCACATTTTCGGGGAAAACGCCGCGGAATTGCTTCACATCGGCCAGGCTGTCTTCAAACTCAAGGGCAAGATCACCTACTTCATAGATACCGTGTTCAATTACCCCACGCTAGCCGAGTGCTACAAGACTGCCGCGTTCAACGGACTTAACCGCCTCACCTGATGGTTGGCCGCTAGGAAATTGGGCTGCGACGGAAGTTCCTGCCGCAACCGACGCGCACTTCAGTAGAATCTTCAGCCGTGGCAAAAGACTCCGCATCGTGGTCCATGAATTTGCCCACCGCTGCCATTGCGTGGGGTGTGATCGTCAGTCTCGCGGCATTCTACGGTATTCGACTGGGCTATACCGGGCATTCGTTTGTGCTGGCACTCGGCGTGGCCGCGGCGCTATTCGCGTTTGAATTGTTTCTTGCGGCACCGCGCGTGCTCGCGCGAGTGCGGCACACGTTCGGCGAACACGGAGTAGTGCTCGCGCCGCTGGTTCCGTTATTTGGCGTGCTGATCTACACCATCGGCGTCGCCGCCAATTGGAAAACGGCCTTGCTCGGTGCGGCTTACGTTGTGCTGCCGGCGCTGCTAGCCGCCACGTGCATCGGAAAACCTGCGGGCCAGTGGCAAGACTATGCCGCCCTTCTGCTGATCTGGTTGCCCGTGGAACTCCGCTGGAAGGGCCTCCCATTTCTGTACGTGTTGTTCCCTTACCCGCCGCAGCTGATGCACACGCTCACAATTCTGCTGGCGCTCAGCACGGGAGTCGCTGCGTTCGTGCTGCTGCGGCGTCTGGACGGAATCGGTTACGCCGTGGAATGGCGACAAGGCTTCGCGTGGAATGTGATTTTACATTTTGGCGTGTTCGCCGTAATCGCCGTCGCGCTTGGTCTGCGGATCGGATTCCTTACCTACGCCCCGTCGCTCGCGCGCCTGCGCACGGCGCCAATCGAAGTCGTCGGGATTTTATTTTTCACGGCGTGGCCTGAGGAATTCCTGTTTCGCGGCGTGCTGCAGAATATTCTTTCACGTACATTCAAGAATCAGTGGGCAGGCTTGGTGGTCGCGTCCGTCGCTTTCGGCTTTGCGCACATTTTCCATGCGCCTTTTCCGAATTGGAAATATGTGTTCCTAGCAGCAGTGGCGGGATTGTTCTACGGCCGGACGTGGATAAAAACAGGTTCGCTGTTCCCGGGCGCGATCGTGCATGCGCTAGTGGACATTCTGTGGCACATTTTATTTCGCTAGAACCGCGCAGCAGAAAGCAACCGCGCGCTGCACGCGGAAGAAGACCAGCAGCCTACTTCACAACTCCGTGCAGCGGGCTCGAAGCCGAAGCGTACAATTTCTTGCTGATGCGCCCAGCCAAGAACGCCTTGCGGCCGGCATCCACAGCCGATCCCATCGCCTCGGCCATCAGCACCGCGTCCTGCGCCTCGGCAATCGCTGTGTTCATCAACACTCCGTCCGCGCCCAGTTCCATCGCCAACGCCGCATCCGAAGCCGTGCCGACGCCAGCATCCACAATCAGCGGCACTTCGGTAATCCGTTCGCGCAGAATCCGCAAGTTCGTCACGTTCTGAATTCCCATGCCGGAACCTATCGGCGCGCCCAGAGGCATCACCGCGGCCGCACCCGCATCAATCAATTTCCGCGCGACGATCAAATCGTCATTCGTGTAAGGCAGCACCACGAAACCTTCCTTCGCCAAAATCTTCGTCGCCTCGATCAACTGCTCGGTGTCCGGGAAAAGCGTCTGCTGATCGCCGATCACTTCCAGCTTCACCCACTCCGAAAGTCCCACTTCGCGCCCCAGGCGCGCGGTACGCACCGCTTCGTCGGCGGTGTAGCATCCCGCCGTATTCGGCAGAATGAAAAAATTCGCGCGGTCAATGTAATCAAGCAGGGATTCTTTGGACTTGTCGGTGAGATTGACGCGCCGTACCGCAACCGTGACCATCTCCGCGCCGGACGCCTGATGCGCGCGCCGCATTTCCTCGAAGCTGCGGTATTTCCCCGTGCCCACAATCAAGCGCGAGTTGAAAGCGCGCCCGGCAATCGCCAGTTGGTCGGCCATCAGGATTCTCCGAATCTCATTGTACAGCGCGCGGACCGCGCGAAGCGCGATTCCAGCCACCCGGAACAACAGGCGCGCAGCAGTTATACGCGAAACTTTCGGCCCTTGCTACGTTTTTGGGCCACGCTCCGGGCTACGCCTGGTGCTGCGGCCGCGGCTCTTCCACGTCCGCGTACAGCCGTGCGATCACATCCTGGTAACGTTCTTCAATCACGCGCCGCTTCATTTTCAGCGTGTACGTCAGCTCACCGCTCGCGTATGTAAAATCCTGATCGAGCAGCGCAAAGCGCTTGGGCTTCTCGTATTGCGCGAGCGACGCCGTCCGGCGTTCGATCTCGTGCGAGATTAAATCGCGCACCCATGGATCCACAAGCATCTGGGCGCGCGTCGCGAGTTCGCGCCCGTGCCGCTTCGCTTCAGCTTCGATTGTGGCGAAATTCAAAACGATCAACACCGCGACGAATTTGCGCTTGTCGCCCACCACAATCGCATTCGTAATGTAGGGGCACGACTTCAGCATATTTTCGATCGGCGCAGGCGCCACGAATTTTCCTGCCGCGGTCTTCAGCAGTTCCTTTTTGCGGTCAGTGATGATGAGGTATCCGTCCGCGTCCAGCCGTCCGATGTCGCCCGTGCGGAACCAGCCGTCTTCCGTCAACACGTCGCGCGTCTCGGCGGGCTTGCGGTAGTAGCCCTGCATCACGTTCGGCCCCTTCACCAGAATCTCGCCATCCTCGGCGATGCGCACTTCCACGTGCGGAATAGGACGCCCCACTGTCCCCACCTTGTTTGCGGTCGGCAAATTCGTCGTAACCACCGGCGCCGTTTCCGTCAGGCCATAACCCTGGTACACCCTCACATTCAGCGACCAGAAAAATTCCGCAAGTTCCGGCGCCAGCGGCGCTCCCCCAGAACAGAACGTCCGAATCTTGCCGCCCAGCCCCGCACGAATCTTCGAAAAAACCAGCCGGTCCGCGATGCTCCAGCGAAGTTCCAGCAAGCCGCCCGCTTTTTTCCCGTAAGCCTTCCACGGGACCGATTCCTGCGCCACTTGCAGCGCCCAATCGAAAATCTTGCGCTTCAGGCCGGTCTCGCGATGGCCCTTTTCCAGAATGTTCGCGTACAACTTTTCGAAAAATCGCGGCACTGCGGCTGTCATGGTCGGATGCACTTCCAGTAACGCTTCGGCAACGGCTTCGATCTGTTCCAGGTAGGCGATCGAAACGCCGCGCGACAAATATCCGTAAGCGACGGTGCGCTCGTACACATGCGCGAGCGGCAAAAATTCCAGCGCCACATCATCCGGATAAAAAACATATTCCTTCAGCGAATCAATCGAATTGGAGCTGAGATTCGAATGATTCAACATCACGCCCTTGGGTTCGCCCGTGGTTCCCGATGTGTAGATGATCGTGGCCAGCAGATCGCCGGAAACTTCCGCAGCACGACGCCGGTATTCCGCCACATCCGCGTCGCCAGCCGTGGCAATCAACGTCTCATAGCGCAGAATCTCGCCGTGCAGATCGCTCGGCGGCGCCACGGAAATCACATGTTCGAGCCCGGGCATGCGTTCGCGCGCTTCTGCAATCTTGCGCGCCTGTGTTTCGCCCTTGGTGACCACAATGCGCGCGCCCGAATCGTGCAGGATGTACGTCAGCCGGTCCACGGATTCGTTGAAATAAATCGGCACGCTAGCCGCGCCCAGTCCGGTGATCGCGAAATCCGCGACGTGCCATTCCGGACAATTCGGCGCGAAGATGCCCACGCGATCGCCGGCCTTGATCCCTAGCTCGCCCAGCGCTTTCGACAAGCCCGCTACACGCCGCAGCATTTCGCCCGCGCTGACGGATTCCCAGCCATTCGCGGTCTTGTAAATTTGCGCTTTCGGATTGGCGTAGCGATCTACTGCGTCCAAAAAAAGTTTGTTCAGCGCGGGATAGTCCATGTGCTCTAAAACAACTCTAGCGTATAGGCGCAAGACGCGCAACGCGATTGCCGCGGCGCGTTGTGGCCGCACGCGACGCTTGCCGCCGCGCTACAAATCCAGCGCCGGTGTGCGTTAAGATGCCTGCGGAGGGTTTCCATGTCGAAGTTAGCCACCGACCAAATTTCAGGATACGAACCCGGGCGCGCGCCACGCGGCTCGGTGCTTTCCTGCAAGGGCTGGCAGCAGGAAGCGGCGCTGCGCATGCTGATGAATAACCTCGACCCGGAAGTCGCCGAGAAGCCCGAGGACTTGATTGTCTACGGCGGACGCGGCAAGGCTGCGCGCAACTGGAATTGCTACCACGCGATCGTCGCGTCGTTGCGCTCGCTGGAAAATGACGAAACCCTTCTCGTGCAATCCGGCAAACCAGTCGGAATCTTTCGCACGCACAGCTATGCCCCTCGCGTCCTGATTGCCAATTCGAATCTGGTCGGTCACTGGAGCGACTGGAAACATTTCGACGAACTCGATCGCGCTGGCCTGATGATGTACGGCCAGATGACGGCCGGCAGCTGGATTTACATTGGCTCGCAAGGAATTCTGCAAGGGACGTACGAAACATTCGCAGCAGCCGCGCGGCAGCATTTCGGCGGCGACCTCGCTGGTAAATTGGTGGTGACCGGCGGCATGGGCGGCATGGGTGGAGCGCAGCCGCTCGCCGCAACTCTGAACGGCGCCGCATTTCTGGGAATTGACGTGGATCCCGAACGCATCAAGCGCCGCGTTAAGACCGGCTACTGCGACGTGATGGTCAACGACCTGGACGAAGCGCTGCGCATCCTGAAAAACGCCGTGCGCAAACGCGAAGCCACTTCCGTCGGCCTCACCGGCAATTGCGCGGACCTCATTCCTGAACTCGCGCGCCGCGGCGTGGTGCCCGACCTGCTCACCGATCAAACCAGCGCGCACGACCCCATCGGCGGATACATTCCGAAGGGCCTCGACGTCGCGCAGGCCGCCGAGTTGCGCAAGTCCGATCCCGCCGCCTACGAAAAACGCTCGCTCGATTCCATCGCGCGCCATGTGGAAGGGATGCTCGCGCTGCAGAAAATGGGCTCCGTGACCTTTGATTACGGCAACAACATCCGCACCTTCGCGTTTCAACAAGGCGTGAAGAACGCTTACGACTTTCCCGGTTTCGTGCCCGCCTACATTCGTCCGCTATTCTGCGAGGGCCGCGGCCCATTCCGCTGGGCAGCCCTTTCTGGCGAGCCTTCCGATATTCATCGCACCGACCAGCTGGTTCTCGAAATGTTTCCGCACGACGAAATTCTTTCGCGCTGGATCAAGCTCGCGCAAAAGCGCGTGCGTTTCCAAGGACTACCCGCGCGCATCTGCTGGCTCGGCTACGGCGAACGCGATCGCTTCGGCGTTGCGCTTAACGATTTGGTCGCGCGCGGCGAGTTGAAAGGCCCGATTGTGATTGGCCGCGATCATCTGGATTGCGGGTCGGTGGCCTCTCCCTATCGCGAAACCGAAAAGATGCTGGATGGTTCGGACGCCATCGCGGATTGGCCTTTGCTGAACGCGCTGCTTAATACCGCCAGCGGTGCCAGCTGGGTCTCGATACACAATGGCGGCGGCGTCGGCATCGGCTATTCGCTGCATGCGGGGCAGGTGACAGTCGCCGACGGCTCAAGAGAAATGGGCGAGCGCATTCAGCGTGTGCTTACGAACGATCCCGGCATCGGCGTCGCGCGTCACGCGGATGCTGGCTATCCCGAAGCCGTCGCCTTCGCGAAAAGGTCCGGCGTAAAAATCCCGATGCGCGGCGAATAGCTCGCGCATCGGATAGGACGTTGCCGCGTCTGGCTCAGATTCCCTGCTCTCAACGCACACGCAACAAGAGGAGTCACCATGATCGTAATCACCGGAGCTACAGGAAACACAGGCAAGCCCGCAGCCGAAGCCCTACTCGCGAAGGGTGAAAAAGTTCGCGTGATCGGCCGCGACGCATCCAAACTTCAACCATTCGTGCAGAAAGGCGCGGAAGCGTTCGTCGGCGGCGTCGAAGATCCCGCGTTCCTGCGCAAAGCATTCGACGGCGCGACAGCGGCGTATCTGCTGATCCCGCCAGACATGCAAACGAGCGACTATCGCGGGCATCAGGAGAAAATCGCTGATGCCTACGTCGCCGCGATTGCCGAGGCCAAAGTTCCGTATGTCGTAACCCTGAGCAGCGTCGGCGCGGACTTGACCGAAAAATCTGGCCCCATCCTCGGCCTGCACCATCTGGAAACAAAATTGAACGCGATCAAAGGCCTCAACGTCCTGCATCTGCGCCCTGCCGGATTCATGGAGAACCTTTTCATGAGCGTGCAGCCGCTGCGCACGATGGGCATGCTTCCTGGCCCGGCGCCGGCTGACAAGCCGGAAGCGATGATCGCCGCGAGGGACATTGGCGCGTACGCGGCCGAAAGATTACACGCGCGCGATTTCAGCGGCAGCTCGGTGCAGGAACTGCACGGCCAACGCGACGTGACCATGAAAGAAGTCGCCTCCATCATCGGCAACGCTATTGGCAAACCTAAGCTCGGCTATATGCAGGTTCCGTTCATGATGCTGGAGCCAGCTCTGGTGCAGACCGGGCTGCAAAAAAACACGGCGGCTCTGCTGATCGAAATGTGGAAATCCATGAACGCTGGTACGCTCGCGCTGCACGAACCACGCAACTCGAAAAACACCACGCCAACTTCGATCGAATCCTTCGTGAAGGAAGTTTTCGCGCCGGCGTATTCGAGTATGGCGGCGAAGGCGTAGCGTTCGCTCGTTCGGGGAGCACTTGTGAATCGCCCCCGCAAAGCGGGGGCGATTCACCAAATCTCTTTGACCTATTAACGATTCGGCATCGCCTGTAGTCTTTTACTCCCCGTCGGCGTTAGTATCGCTTCACCCGTGCCCGACTGCCTCATCACCGGCTGCTCGCAGCTGTTGACCTTGCGCGGACCAGTTCCCCGCCGCGGCAAAGCTCTCAGCGAACTCGGCATGATCACCGACGGCGCCATTCTCATCCACGAAGACCGCATCGCGTCCGTCGGCCCTCGCCGCCGCATCGAAAAATTGCGCCAAGCCCGCCGCGCGGAAAAAATCGATCTCGGCGGACGCGTGGTTCTCCCCGGCTTCGTGGATTCGCACACGCACTTGATTTTCCCGCGCAGCCGCGCCCATGAATACGAACAGCGCATCGCCGGTGCGAGCTATGAAGAAATCGCGAAGAAGGGCGGCGGGATCCGCTCCACGGTCGAAAGCCTGCGGCGCGCGACACCGAGCGCCCTCAAAGCGCGCGCCATCGGCAACCTGAATTTATTCGCCACCCACGGCACCACCACGATCGAATCTAAAAGCGGATACGGCCTCGACTGGAAGAGCGAGCTCAAAATCCTGACGCTGCTCTCCGAATTGCATCAGGAACATCCGCTCGATATTCACTCGACGTTTCTCGGCGCGCACGTCGTGCCCGCGGAATTTCGCAGCCGTCCGGAAGCGTACGTGAATCTGCTGGTGGATCGCTGGATTCCCACGGTCGCGATGGCCGGCCTCGCTGAATTCTGCGACGTTTTCTGTGATCGCGGCGCATTCACTGTAGCGCAGTCGCGCAAAATCCTCGCCGCCGGACGTGCCGGTGGCCTGGTCCCGCGCATTCACGCCGAGCAACTCGCAAACACCGGTGCGGCGCGCCTCGCTATCGAAATGCAAGCAGCCAGCGCCGACCATCTGGAAAAAGTCAACGCTCTGGACATCCACGCACTCGCACTTTCGAATGTGGTTTGCACGCTGCTGCCCGGCTGCTGCTTCCATCTCGGCCTCAATCATTACGCCCCAGCGCGCGAGATGATCGAAGCCGGCGCCATCGTCGGCATCGCCACCGATTTCAATCCCGGAACCAGCCCCACGCTCAGCATGTCCATGATTTTGTCGCTGGCCTGCACGCAGATGCGCATGACGGCCGCGGAAGCCATTACCGCGGCGACCATCAACCCCGCTTATTCGTTGCGCGCGCACGATCGCGCCGGCTCCCTCGAAGTTGGCAAGTATGCGGACATCGCTGCCTTTGACGTGGCCGACTACCGCGAAATCCCGTATTATTTTGGTGTGAATCTTTGCGCCTTCACCATGAAACGCGGCGCTATCATCCACGCGAAGAATCTTTAAACCACATGAAACGACTCGTCGAATCTGTTCCAAATTTTTCTGAAGGCCGCGATATGGCCAAGGTTGGCGCCATCATCGCCGCAATGCGCGAAGTTCCCGGCGTGTATCTGCTCGATCGCGAAAGCGACCCGGACCACAACCGCAGCGTCGTCACAATCGCGGGCGAGCCTGATGCGGTTGCTGAAGCCGCGCTCCGTGGTGTGGGCAAAGCTGCCGAGTTGATTGACCTCACCAGGCATTCTGGCGCGCATCCGCGCATGGGCGCGACGGACGTCGTGCCGTTCATCCCCGTCGAAGGCGTCAGCATCGAAGATTGCGTCGCTCTCGCGAAAAAAGTCGGCCGCGAAATTTGGGAGCGTTATCGCGTCCCGGTCTATTTCTACGAAGCCGCCGCACAGCGTCCTGAACGCAGCAACCTGGAAAATATTCGCAAGGGGCAGTTCGAAGGCTTGCTCGCCGAAGTTCCCAAGAATCCAGAGCGCGCACCAGATATTGGCGAACAACGGTTGCATCCCACAGCGGGCGCCACGGTAGTCGGCGCGCGCAAATTCCTGGTCGCTTATAACATCAACCTGAACACTCCAGATTTGGAAATTGCGAAAAAAATCAGTAAGAACATCCGCTTTTCGAATGGCGGTTTGCGTTACGTAAAAGCGATGGGCGTGGATCTCCGCGCGCGCCAGCTCGCGCAGGTTTCCATCAACATGACGGACTTCGAGCAGACGCCGCTGCATCGGGTCTTCGAAATGGTGAAGCGTGAAGCCGAGCGCTACGGCGTATCCATCGTGGGCAGCGAAATCGTAGGGCTGATTCCGAAGCGCGCCATCGAACTAACTGCCGATTTCTATCTGCAACTGGAAAACTTTTCCCCCGCGCAGGTGTTTGAAAATCGTATCGAGGCTTCGCTCAGCGGCAACGTTACTCCGGACGGCCCCGGCAAGCTGGCGGCGCTGGCCCAACCATTTCTCGACGCGGTCGCGGAACCTACAGCCACTCCGGGCGGCGGTTCCGTCGCGGCGCTGGCGGGCGCGCTGGGTGCCAGCTTGGGACAGATGGTCGCCAGCCTCTCGCGCAAGAAAAAATCGCAGGCCACATACGTGGATCGACTCAGCGATGCGCTGGCCGATTTTCAGGCCTCTGCGCGCGCGCTTGCGGAAGCGATTGACCGCGACGCGGCGTCCTTCAGCCACGTGATGGCTGCTTACAAGTTGCCGAAAGATACGTCTGAACTAGAGCGCCAGCGCGATGCCGCAATTCAGCAGGCGCTGCACGGTGCGGCCGGCGTTCCGCTCGAGGTAGCTCGCGCAGCCGCAGAAGTCTTTGATCGGCTCGGGCAACTGGAAGGCATCTCCAGCCCGTCTATGTATTCAGACATCCGCGTAGGGAGATTGATGGCTGCGGCGGCGGTTCGCGGCGCTCTGGAAAATGTGGCCATCAATCTGGAATCCATCACAGACAGCGAATTTGCCACCCGGCTGCGCGCGGAGTCTGCAACTCTTGGTGCGCGTGTCGCGGAGAGTCCGGTCGCCGTCAGCCGGTGAGATCTTAATTTTCAGGATGAACGCAAGGAATTGAACTGGGGGGACACCCAATGACAAAATCAATCATACGCAGCGCCATCTCAGCCCTAGTCGCTTTGGCTCTGGTGTTCGGCACTGTCACGATCGCTCCAACGCGCACCTCGGCCGCTTCGCTCAGCACAGCCATCATCGGCATGTTCCCGAAATCGGTTGGCGAATTTTCCTACGCCGATCTGAAAGCCGCGCGAAAGTTTCCCTGGTTCACGCAACTCTACGGCCAGGTGCTGCCGCCGAAATTCCGCCAGTTCGAACAGTTTCTCGGCTCCTCAGGCGTGGACCCGAATTCTCAAGTCGAAGAAATCGCCTGGGCCAACATCAGCAGCGGCAGCACCGACGACGTCGTCGGCATCGCACTCGGCCAGTTCGATCCTTCTTCGGTAGAGACCAAACTCAAGGCGCAGAAGGTTCCGTCGTTCGAGGTGCAGGGCTATCATCTTTACGCGTTTGGCAGCGGAGCCGCAGCCGGCGACATTCTCTTCGTCTTCTTCGATTCCAGCACCGCGGCTTTCGGCAATCGCTCCGTCCTCGAGCACCTCATCAACGTCCGCATGGGTGGTGAAGAAACGCTTCTCACCGGCAAACTTTTCCCGCTGATCACGGAAGCCAATGGCAATGGCATCATCTGGGCCGTCTTGGATAAAGACCACACGCACCTGGCTATGCAACAGCTCGTCCCACAAGCTGGGCAATTCCCGCAAGCCGCCGCCATCATTGGTCGCCTGCACGCGATGATCATCAACATCAACGCGGATAGCGGCGTGGACGCGCACTTCCAGGCCGTGTGCGATTCCGTGGATGACGCGAATTTGCTGGGCGCGGCGATGCAGGCCGGCATCATGTACCGCAGGTATCAGGAAGCGCAGGGAAATCCTTCTCTTGCGAAAACTTTGGACCAAGTGAAAGTAACGCCCACCGGCGACCGCCTGAAAATCGAAGCGCCCGTGAGCCAAGAGGAGTTGTTGTCGTTGATTCAGACCAAGGCTTTCGCCGCACCGATGTGATCGAAGTTTCGCGTGATGGCAGCGGCGAGTCTCAACAC
The DNA here is from genome assembly GCA_963790855.1 of uncultured Acidobacteriota bacterium. Taxonomy (GTDB): domain Bacteria; phylum Acidobacteriota; class Terriglobia; order Acidiferrales; family UBA7541; genus Palsa-295. The sequence goes on along the minus strand of CAWBPZ010000005.1, from coordinate 606,864 downwards.
TCGCCGCTGTACTGATCTCTAGATCGAAGCGCTGCAATCTCCGCAAACACGCAAAATTGACGATGGGATTTCCACGCGCGGGCGTCGAGTCTCTTACAGAAGGATTGCGTAAAGTTGCACAACGAAAAGCAGCGAGGATTTAAGCGTTGGCCTTGCGTCCACCGTCACAATACTTGATCAGAGTCATGCGCGAGAGGCCGCCGCTGGTCGCGTACTGCACGCGATCCACCTTCGTCATCTGCAGCGCCCTGCTCAGTCCAGCGCCGGGATCCCCCGCCGCGTCTCCGATAAACGTATCCAGCCCCGCGGTAGGTAGCGCTACTCCGGTATGCTCGATCGCCACTTCCACGCGGTCAGGATAATCCGAAATAATCACGCGCACGGTAGGTTCCCCGTTCGCCTGCCCTTCCATCAACGGAAACGTCTCGCGGCACGCCTCTTCCACTGCCGAGGTTAATCCCTGCTGCCCCGCCTCCGATAAACCGCAGCGCATGGAAGCGTGCTGCACCACCGCACCGATGGCTCCGAAAAAGCGGGTGTCTTCGTGCAGGATTATTTCGGTGTGCGCCGGTTCGGTACTCATTGGGGATTACTCATGGGCTAGTGCTGTTCGGCGTCGGCCACACGGACGTCGCAGGCCTCGCGGCAGTCTGGACAATAATACATTCCGTCCACCGCCAGCCGTATATTGTATTGCGATTGGCAGAAACAGCAGAACTTTTCGCAGCTGCACTGCGATTCCGGTTTATCACACTGCGCACAGACTGTAAGCACGGTGGCCGCCTCTGATTCGAATACGCGCTTGTCTCGCTTAGCTCATAGTAGGACATGCGCGACGCACCCACAAGCGCCTTGCGCTCGACGATTCCCTGCTCCGCAAATGCGCAACGCTGCGATGCGTTTGGCCTTGGCGCGTCGCACCGGAAATGACCAGCGGTCGCCTTCCTTGACACTCCAAAACTCGCATGCTACGTTCGATATTTCGCCGCGAGAATGAGAAACCCTCTGTGAACACATCGGCAGCCGTGGAGTTGCGCAAGACCGCTCTGAATTCCGTCCATCGCGGTCTCGGCGCGAAGATGGTGAATTTCGGCGGATGGGATATGCCGTTGGAGTATTCCGGCATCATCGCCGAGCATCAGGCTGTGCGCACGCGCGCGGGCCTGTTCGACGTCAGCCACATGGGCGAGCTGGAAATCCGCGGTCCAGAGGCTTTGAAGCTCGTCCAGTGGGTCAGCTGCAACAATACCGCGAAATTGAACGTCGGTCAGGCGCACTATTCTGGCCTGATGACTTCACGCGGTACGTTTGTGGACGATCTGCTGGTCCACAAAATCTCGGACACGCATTATTTGCTCTGCGTTAACGCTGGAAACCAGGATGACGATTTTCAGCACATCGTCGCGAACAACAAATTCGACGCCACCGTCGAAAACACCGGCCCGCGCTATTCGCAACTCGCGATTCAAGGTCCGCGCGCAACCGAAATCCTGCAGAAGCATACGCCGGCCGCTCTCGACGCCATCCGCTATTATCATTTTGCTTTCGGCAAAGTCAGCGGCGTCGATTGCCTGATCGCGCGCACTGGCTACACCGGTGAAGCAGGCTTTGAAATTTATTTCGCTCCGGAATACGCAGAAAAACTCTGGGCCGATCTGATGCAAGCCGGCGAATCCGCTGGAATGATTCCCTGCGGCCTGGGCGCACGCAACACTCTGCGCCTGGAAGCGGGCATGTGCCTCTACGGCCATGAAATTGACGACACCACGACGCCCTGGGAAGCCGGCCTCGCCTGGATATGCAAAATGGAGAAGGCTCCGTTTCTCGGCAGCGATGCGCTCGCGCAACAAAAACAATCCGGCCTGCCGCGAAAACTAATAGGATTCGAAATGCTCGACAAACGCATCGGGCGTGATGGCTACCCGGTGATGATCGCAGGTCAAGAATCCGGCAAGGTGACCAGCGGTTGCCCCGCTCCGTTCCTGAAGAAAAATATTGGCATGGCGTACGTTCCGCCGAACCAGAACACCGTCGGCGCGGAAATCGAAATCAGCATTCGCGGGCAGGCGGCGCCAGCGCGCATCGTCGCTCTGCCGTTTTACAAGCGTCCGCAATAGCTCGCACGCATCCAAACGAGAGGGGCAAAATGTATCCAGCCGACTACCGCTACACGAAAGACCACGAATGGATCAAGGTTCAAGGTGACATCGGCACCATCGGCATCACCGATTACGCGCAGCAGGAATTAGGCGATGTCGTTTTCGTTGACGCGCCTAAAGTCGGCGCCAAGCTGGCTCCCGGCAAATCGTTCGGCAGCGTGGAATCGGTAAAAGCCGTCAGCGAAATCTACAGCCCCGTATCCGGCGAAGTTACCGAAACGAATCCTCTGCTCACCGATACGCCGGAAAAAATCAATACGGACCCGCACAATACGGCGTGGCTGATCAAGATCAAGCTCGCGGATCCGAAGGAAGCAGCGAGCCTGATGGACGCCGCCGCCTACGAAGCCTACATCGCCCAGCAAGCCAAGGAACACTCCGCCTGATGCGCTATCTTCCTAAAAGCCCCTCCGAGCGCCAGGAAATGCTGGCCGCGATTGGGACGCGCTCCGTTGAGGAGCTGTTCACTTCCATTCCGGAAAAATTTCGGCTGCGTGCGCCGCTCGATCTACCGGGCCCGCTTTCCGAATCCGAGATCATTCAATATTTTCAGGCGCGTGCCGCGGAGAATGCACGCGGCTACGTTTCTTTCCTCGGCGCAGGCGTGTACCAACACCTTCGTTCCGTCGCCGCCGATGCGTTGATCCAACGCGGCGAATTTCTCACTTCCTACACGCCGTATCAGGCCGAATTCGCGCAGGGCACGCTCACAGCGATATTCGAGTTTCAAACTTTGATGTGCCAAATCACTGGCCAGGAAGTCGCCAACGCCTCCATGTACGACGGCTCGACCGCGCTCACCGAAGCCGTGCTGATGGCCGAACGCCTCACGAGTCGCCGTCACGTGCTTGTCGCGCGCTCCGTTCATCCCGAATATCGCCAGGTTCTGAATACCTACGCGAAAAATCTTGGCCTGGAAATAGAAGAAATCGGCTTCACCGCGTCTGGTCAACTTGATCGCGGCGCGCTGAAGCCGGAAACGCTCGCGCGCACCGCAGCCGTCGTCGTGCAGTCTCCGAACTTTTTCGGCGTGTTGGAAGAAATCCCAGCGCTGGCCGAGTTCGCACACGCATCCGGCGCGTTGCTGGTCACCGCCATCACTGAAGCCGTTTCGCTGGGAATCGTTCGCCCGCCCGCCGAAGCAGACATCGTCGCCATGGAAGGTCAGGCGTTCGGCATCCCACCGAGTTACGGCGGCCCGTATGTCGGCGTAATCGCGACGCGTGAAAAGTTCGTGCGCCAGATGCCCGGCCGCCTCGCCGGACAAACTGCAGACGCCGCCGGCAATCGCGGATTTGTGCTCACCCTCGCCACGCGCGAACAGCACATCCGCCGCGAGAAGGCCACCTCCAACATCTGCACCAACGAAGCCCTCTACGCCCTCGCCGCCACCATCCACCTCTGCCTGATCGGCAAAGAAGGCTTGCGCGAACAGGCGTTGCAGAATCTAGCAAAGGCTCGCTTCGCCCAGGCCGAACTCGAAAAAATTCCCGGCGTGCGCCGCGTCTTCACTGGCCCCACGTTCAACGAGTTTTCGCTGGAGTTTCCGCGCTCGGTAAAAATGATCAACGCCGAGCTGCTGCGAGAAAAAATCATCGGCCCGTTTGCGCTCGGCACGCAGTATCCCGAACTCACCAAGCGCGCCGTCATCTGTGTCACCGAAACTACGCCGCGCGCTGAAATCGAACGCTTCGCCGCCGCCGTGCGCCGCATTCTCGAACGACCTGTTTAAGGAGCTGTAAGCTTTGAATCCCAAGCTCACCGATCTAGAAGCGCCCACGAAAAACGTAGGCAAAGCTCGCGCCCACGTTAGCCAGAACGAAGGCCTGATCTTCGAACAATCGGCGCCCGGCAAGCGCGGCATGGAACTCCCGCCGCTCGATGTCCCAGTTGTTGATCCCGCGAAAGCGCTTGGCCCAGAATTCACGCGCGCTTCGATCGAAGGATTCCCCGAAGTCAGCGAGATCGAAGTGATCCGCCACTTCACGCGCCTCTCCACATGGAATTACGCGATTGATCTCGGCATGTATCCGCTCGGCTCCTGCACCATGAAATACAATCCCCGCGTCAACGAATTCGTCGCCCGCCTCGACGGACTCGCCTCCGAACACCCCGAGCAGCCAGCCGAAGTCTCGCAAGGCTGCCTGCGCATTCTGCACGATCTGCAGAAATGCCTGCTCTCCATCACCGGAATGGATGCAGTGACGCTGCAACCGGCCGCCGGAGCGCAGGGGGAACTCACCGGCCTGCTCATGATCCGCGCGTACCTGGAAAGCCAGGGCAACCCACGCCACAAAGTCCTGATCCCCGATTCCGCGCACGGCACCAATCCCGCCTCCGTGGTCATCGCCGGATACGAAGTGGAAAACATCAAATCCAACAGCCGCGGCCAGATTGACACGGATCACCTGGGCGAATTCGTCACCGATGATGTCGCCGCGCTCATGCTCACCAATCCCAGCACGCTCGGCGTCTTCGAAGAACGCATCGCGGAAATTGCCGCCATCCTCCACGAACGCGGCGCGCTGCTCTATATGGACGGCGCCAATATGAACGCGCTCGCCGGCGTCACGCGCCCCGGCGATTTCGGTGTGGACGTGATGCACCTGAACCTGCACAAAACTTTTTCGACGCCGCACGGCGGTGGAGGTCCCGGCGCCGGTCCCGTGCTGGCGAAGAAAATCCTCGAGCCTTTTCTGCCGGTTCCGGTGGTTGTGCAGAAGCCCGATGGCACGTACGCGCTCGATCACAATCGCCCCAATTCCGTGGGCCGAGTCCGCGCCTTCGCCGGAAATTTTGGCGTGCTGCTGCGCGCGCTGGCTTACACCCTCGCCTACGGCCCGGGAATCCGCCAAGCCACCGAAGACGCCGTGCTCAACGCGAACTACATTCGCAAAAATCTCGAGCCTTTTTTCGATCTCCCGTACAATCTGCCCTCCATGCACGAAGTCGTCTTCAGCGACGCGCGCCAGAAGGTGAAAGGCGTAAACACCATGGACATCGCCAAGCGCCTGATTGATTACGGATTCCACCCGTACACCACAGCCTTCCCGCTCATCGTTCCGGGCGCGATGATGATCGAGCCGACGGAATCCGAATCCAAGCAGGAATGCGATTTGTTCATTGACGCGATGCGCTCCATCGCCGCCGAAGCCGACGCCACGCCCGATCTCGTAAAGACCGCTCCGCATTCCACGCGCGTCGGTCGCCTCGACGAAGTCTCCGCCGCGCGCAAACCCATCCTGCGCTGGAAGCCCGCGTAGCAACGACGAGCGTTGACGTTCGAAGTCAGCTCCATGGCAGCGCCTCTCGCGCACGAAGCCCGTTTGCTGGCATAATGTAAGTGACCATCAGAATATTGAAGCGGGACTAAAGCATCATCGAATCGCATCAGAAAGAGGGCCATTGTGACACCCGAACAAGCAACATTTCTCGTCGAAACGCTTCTGCCGCAAGTGCAGAAGGAGTACCTAACCACCCGCCGCGTTCTCAAAGCCATCCCCGTCGCCAAAGAAAGCTACCGCCCGCACCCCGACTCGCGCAGCGCCTTCGAACTCGCCTGGCATATCGCTTCTTCCGACGTATGGTTTCTCGATGGATTCCTTACCGGCAAGTTCGAAATGGAAGACGATGTGATGCCGGCGGATCTGGGCACCACCGAAGATATTCTGGCTCTCTACGAAGACGGCTTTGAAACGAAGTTACCGCAAGTCAAAAAACTTTCGCCCGAATTCTGGGCCACCCCTCTGCCCTTCTTCAGCATTTATAATCACGCTGCCGCGCTCTATCTCCAGTTCATGCTGCTCCACATGATTCACCATCGCGGCCAGCTCACAGCCTACCTGAGGCCCATGGGCGCCAAAGTCCCCAACATTTACGGTGGCAGCTTCGACGAACCCTGGACCGAGCCGGAAAAGTAGAACGGCGCTCGCCGCCATTCACCGCCACTGCAAATTGTCACAGTTTGCTCTGGCGCCACGCGCGCACCGCCGGTTACGGGGTGCGGAAATGCTTGTATTCCGAGAGTCAGCTAAATCGAGCGGCTCAAGACGCGAGATGTCAAGAAGAAGAGCCCGCTGCAGGAACCTCGGGCCAAAAACAAAATCGCGGCGAGCCCCGTAAAGTCTCACGACGCTCGCCGCGAAGAATTTGAAATCTTCCGCACTACTTTTTATCGAGCTTGGCTTTTTCGATTGGCAGCCCGCGCGTCGCCGCAGGAGTCACTCTCTGGGTCGAAGTGAGCTCGGCCGCCGCAATTGCCGCCGGAAACAGCGCCGTGCGGCCATCCGAATTTGCCGCTGCGGCTTCAGTAAGGCGGTCGGGCGCAGGAGAACTCATCGGTACGAGCGCGCCTTCGGCTTCTTTCAGGAACGTCAAGCCGAGTTCCCCGCCGTGCCAATCAATCGAAATCACATCACCCAGCGACACCTGTTCCGTCGCGAGCAGACTCGCCAGCGGATAAACCACGTGCCGCTCGATCGCGCGCTTCAGATGCCGCGCGCCGTATTTCATGTCCGTGCCTTCCTTTAGCAAAAATTCCCGCGCCGGCTGCGTCACACGGAAAAGGAACCGACCTTTCGCCGTTTCTAGCACGCGCTGTTGCACCATCCCGAGTTCAATCTCCAGAATTTGCTCCAGCTGTGCCGAACGCAACGGATGGAACACCACCGTCTTGTCAATGCGGTTCATGAATTCCGGCGCGAATTTCCGCTTCGCTGCTTCCGCTGCCGTCTTCTCCACTTTTTCGTCAAGGCCTGCCTTGGTCTCCGCGGGTTGCAGTGGCGCGAATCCCAATCCGCCCGTCATCAGCTCGGTGATTTCCACGCCGCCCAGGTTCGACGTCATGAAAATCATCGTCTGCGACAAATCCACCCGCCGGTTGTCTCCGAGCGTCAATGTGGCCTTGTCCAAGATTCCCAACAGCAATTGCCAAAGCGCATCCGAAGCCTTCTCGATCTCATCGAACAGCAAAAACGAAATCTTCAATTTCTCGGTGTGATATTGCGCGAGCGCCTCCTGCGTAATCAGCGGATGCGTTTCGCGGTGCCCCAAATATCCCGGGGGCGACCCAATCAATTTCGCAATTTCGTGCGAGTGCTGAAATTCCGCGCAATCCACCTTGATCACCGCGCGCGGATCTCCAAACAGCACTTCCGCCGTGGCCTCGACGACGCGCGTCTTGCCTGCGCCTGTGGGCCCCAAGAACAGCAAATTCCCCACCGGCCGTCCCGGCGAATTCAACCCGGCACGAAACACCTGGTACAAGTCCACCACCGCTTGCACCGCTTCGTCCTGCCCGACGATCTTCCGCCGTAGCCCGGCTTCGAAGTCCCGAGATTCCACGCTGCGTTGGGTTGGGTCTAGCTGTAGTGCCTGCGCGCCCACGGTTTTGCTCCCTACCGGAACTTCCTGCCGCTTTCCGGATTGCGCGGTTCCGTGCGCTCGAATTGATCCAGCTTCACGTCGAGCGTTGACCGCAACAACCGTAATTGCGTGACCAGTTCACGGCTCGAATTGGCTCGATCTGCCAAAAGCAGCATTGGCGGTGACAGATCGGCCAGGTCCAGGTTAAGGTTTCGCAACGAATGCATCAGGTTCTGCACGTACGGCGACCGAATATCAAACAGCTCGATCCGTCCATTTACCTGCTCACGCAGGTGCGACCAATCCAGATCGAGGAAGGGGTGGTTGCGCGATACCTTGCGCACCACATCGTCCGTTATGCGCGGCCGTTCGCCCAACCGCGCTAAATGCAACTGCTGCACCTTGCCCTGCCGGCGCACGTTGTGCACCAGAAAGTAGGTGTTGCCTTTGCGCCGAACAAAAGCCACAACACCTCCTTCTCGAGCCGGGCGGGTTCTAAAATGCTCTGCACGACTACACACTTAGATGCTGTTACGTAGTGTATGGGTGGTCCACTACGAGCGCAATAGTACGAAAGGTTGGACTTCTCTGTACTGTATCGTATGCGTCATTACTCGTTGCAGCGTCCTCAGCGCCCGCGCCGACCTGTCAGAGCGTCTCCGCAGCCTTCCGCAGCTTGGAGCGACGCCAGCGCCGCCTTTCGATTAAACTCTCAGCAGAGGTGGAAAATGTCCTGGGATCCCGTCTATCGGCTGGTGAAACGAATTCCGCGCGGCCGGGTTACTACTTATGGCGAGCTCGCTAAATCCCTGCGCCTGCGCGGCGGAGCTCGCGCTGCCGGTTACGCTATGGCCGCAACTCCTCGCGGGCGCGGCATTCCCTGGCATCGCGTGATCGGTGCAGGTGGCAAAGTGACCATGCCCGAGCCGCATGCCAGTTTGCAGCGCCGCCTGCTTGCCACCGAGGGTGTGTCCTTCGCAGGTACTCGGATTGACATGAAGCTCTACGCCTGGTCACCCAAATCGCGCGCTGAATCTCGCGGCAAATCCGGTGCTAAATCTCGGCATAAATCTAGCAAACCAACACGCAAGCCTGCCCGGCGAGTCGCGCCGAAATCACGAGTGTGATATAGAAGATAGCTCCCTAATCACTGAGGAAATTGGTCGTGCCGGAACCCATCATCGCCGTCGAAGGCCTGTTCAAAACCTACGTCTCGAACGGCGTTGCTGTTGAAGCCGTCCGCGGCCTCAGCTTTGCCGTTCAAGAGGGCGAAGTCTTCGGCCTGCTCGGCCCTAACGGCGCAGGGAAGACCACCACCGTCGAAATCCTGGAAGGCATGCGCACCCCCGATCGCGGCACCGCACGCGTCTGCGGCCTCGATCCTGAAAAGGCCGGCTCCGATTTCAAGCAGAAAATCGGCGCGGTGCTGCAGTCCACCTCCCTGCCCGATAAACTGCGCGTCAAGGAAGCTCTCGATCTCTTCGCGAATTTCTACACCAACCGCGCCAACACCGAATCGCTACTGAAACGCTTCCAACTCGAGGAAAAACGCAACGCCTTCTACAGCCAGCTTTCCGGGGGACAAAAGCAGCGTCTCGCTCTGGCCATGGCGCTAGTGAATAACCCGCAGGTCGTCTTTCTCGACGAACCTACCGCCGGCCTGGACCCGCAGGTCCGCCGCGAGATCTATGACATCATCGAAGAATTGCGCAAAGACAAGAAGACGGTGCTCATCACCACGCACTACATCGAAGAGGCCGAGCGCCTCTGCGATCGCGTCGCTATCGTGGACTACGGCCGCATCATCAAGACCGGCACGCCGCGCGAACTAAAGCATTCCTCCGCCGGCACCACGCGCATCGAAGTCCGCCTCGCCCGCCCTCTCAGCAACGGCGTTCTGAGCACGCTCGAAGGCGTCGCCGATTGCCGCGATTTCGACGGCACCTACGTCCTGCATTCCACGCTCCCGCCCCGCACCATCGTCGCGCTCGTAAAGCAGCTCGAAGCCGAAAACAACGAACTGCAAAGCCTGGAAATGTTCTCGCCCTCGCTCGAAGACGTCTTCATCGAGCTGACTGGCCGCAGGCTAAGGGACTAAACGAAAAATGGCCTCGAACCCCATCACCAATACCTGGACGCTCACGAAAATCCGCGTACGCCTGGCCATGCGCAATCGCACCTTTCTTTTTTTCAGCCTCATCATGCCGCTGGGCTTCCTGTTTTTCTTCGTGCTGGTTTTCAGCAAAGGCTCGACCGGATGGATCGGCTACATTCTCGGCGCCGTGCTCACTCTCACCGTGATGGGCAGCTTCTGGGGACTCAGCGTCCAGCTGGTAATGTTTCGCGAAGCCGGAATCCTGCGCCGTTTCCGCCTCGCGCCCCTGGGCGCCGGGCCCATGCTCGCGTCCAGCATTTTCGCGAATTATTTGCTGGTGGTGCCGTCCGTTGTGATTGAAATTCTCGCGTGCAAGTGGGCGCTGCACATGCCCGGATGGGGGAATCTCTGGGCCGTTTTTTTGCTGATCACGATCGGCTCTGCGGCTTTCTCCGCTTTCGGCCTGATTGTCGCGAGCGTCACCAACACCATGCAAGAAACGCAGGTCATCAACCAGCTCATCTGGACCGGCTTCCTGTTCCTTTCGGGCGCCAGCGTGCCGCTTGCTATCTTTCCGCACTGGATTCAACGCGCGGCTCTGTTCATGCCCGCCACCTACCTCGCGAACGGTCTGGAAGCCGCCACCACCAATGCCTCGACCGTGACTGAAGTTCTGACGGATTTTGCCGCGCTCACTCTCGGCCTGCTGGTCGCCTTCGAAATCTCCCGCCGCCTCTTCCGATGGGAGCCCGAAGCAAAATTCCCCAACAGCGCCAAGCTCTGGGCCCTCGCCGCCTTGATTCCCTTTGTAGCTTTTGGCATTTATGAAAATGTCGCAGGCAATCGCCTCGAACGCATCCAGCACAACTTCCGGGCGCTCAGCACACGCGAAGCTCCGCCCCCGCCGCCTGACGTGCATTGAAATCGCTGTGTTCTCGGACTGCCGTCCTTGTCACAAAAACCCAAATCCCTCCTGCGCGCTCGAACATCCAATGTGGACGTCTTTGCTGGTCGCCATAACGCGGTTCCTGCGGGCACGCAGAGCCTTTGTTGCGGGCGACTGATCGTTCAAAAGTGATCGCGTCGTGGCCGCGCGAACGCTGGATTTCAGCGCCTCGCAAGAGTAAAACAGTTCCTGGCACTCAGGCCGAACGCCGCTCCCCGGCCGCAAGAATTTCGTCGTGCAGATACAGGATCAGAATCCAGCAGTCCACAGGAGACTCACATGCAACGCACTGCATCGGCAATCTGGAACGGAACGCTAAAAGACGGCCATGGAAACATCAGCACCGCCAGCGGCATACTGTCGAACGCTCCCTATTCCTTCCTCACGCGCTTTGAGAACGCCAAAGGCACAAACCCCGAAGAACTGATTGGCGCCGCCCACGCCGGCTGCTTTGCCATGGCTCTCTCCGCGCAACTCAGCACGATGAATTTCACTCCCGAAAGCATTAAAGTCACCGCTGCCGTCTCGCTCGAAAAACTCGACGCCGGCTGGACTATTTCCAAAATCCACCTGGACCTCGCCGCGCGCGTCCCTGGAATATCGCAGTCTGCGTTCGAATCTGCAGCCGCAAGCGCGAAAGCCAATTGCCCGGTGTCGCGCCTGTTCAAAGCGGACATCACGCTCACGTCTGTTCTGGAGCAAGCTGCATGATTGTTCCGGTCGTCATCGGCCTCTGCATCATCGCGGTCATCCTGCTGGAAGCGTTCGAAACGATCATTCTGCCGCGCCGCGTCTCGCGCCGCTTCCGCCTGACGCGCGCGTTCTATCTTTCTCTCTGGGTGCCCACCAAAGCCGTCGCGCGCTTGATCCGCTCCACAAAAACGCGCGAAGCGTTCCTCAGCTTTTTCGGTCCCCTCTCGCTGCTGATTCTGTTCGCACTCTGGGCCGCCTGCCTGATTTTCGGCTTCGGATTCTTGTACTACGGCAACACGCCGCACGATCCTACGCGCCCGTCGCTCGAAACCTGTTTCTATCTCAGCGGCACCACATTCTTCACCCTGGGCCTCGGCGACGTCACTCCCCACACTTCACCCGAACGCGTTCTCGCCATCTTTGAAAGCGGCCTCGGTTTCGGTTTTCTCGCGCTGATCATCAGCTATCTGCCCGTCATCTATCAGGCGTTCTCCAAACGCGAAGTCAGCATTGTGCTGCTCGATGCACGCGCCGGCTCTCCTCCCACCGCTTCCGAACTGCTGCTCCGCCACGCCGGGCCGCATGGGCTGGACGCCCTGCTGATCCTTTTCCGCGATTGGGAGCACTGGTCCGCCGAGCTGCTCGAAAGTCACATCTCCTATCCCGTCGTCAGTTATTTTCGCTCGCAGCACACCAATGAATCCTGGCTCGCGGCTTTGGCAACTATTCTCGACTCCACCGCACTATTGATCGCCACATCCGACAATCCTTGTTCGCGTCAGGCTCGGCTCACCTTCGCCATGTGCCGCCACACCGTCGCCGACCTTGCGCAAGTGTTCTTCGCCAAACCGCGCCCTGATGGCCCCGACCGCTTGCCTCCCGATCAGTTCGCGCGCCTGTACGACAGCCTGGAGCAAGCCGGCTTTCAGCTTCGCAAAGACGAGGCTTCCAAAAATAAGCTAAAAGAATTGCGCGAGATGTACGAACCCTATCTCCACGCTCTGGCGAACTACATGTTCGTCGAGCTGCCGCCCTGGATTCTCGAGAGCCACATCACCGAAAACTGGAAGACCAGCGCTTGGGGCCGCATCTCCGGCTTTTCCGGCCGCGGCCACGCCGCCCAGGATATCGAGGAACACTTCTAACGTGCTTCCGCGAAATTCGCCGGCATCTTTCGTGCGCGTCGCGACTCTAATGACTGAAGCCGCGCTGAAGTTTCTCGTGTGAGGTAAATCTCATGACCGAACGCCTGGAAAATCTCGAACGCATGATTCGCGGTGAGGCACCCGCTCCTCCCATCGCGCAACTCATCGGTTTCCGGCTGGTCGCCGTAAAACGCGGCGAAGCTGTCTTCGATTTCGAAGCCAGCGCGAAACACGCCAATCCCATGGGTACGCTCCACGGTGGCGTGCTCTGCGATGTCGCAGATGCCGCCATGGGAGTCGCCTTCGCCTCCACTCTGGAAGATGGCGAGTCCTTCACCACGCTCGAGCTGAAAATCAATTTCCTACGTCCCGTTTGGAACGAGAAATTGCGCGCCGTCGGCAAGGTCGTCAAACGCGGTAACACCGTCGGGCTCGTGGATTGTGACGTTACCAACGCCGCCGGCGTTCTCGTCGCCCGTTGCTCCTCCACCTGCATGGTTCTGCGCGGTGCGCAAGCCACCGGACGCTGAGCGTTTCGCCGCGACGCTGTCTGATTTAGGGACGCGCGTCCCGGGAACGGACGCTCCTCGTCACATCCCGCAGGCGCAACCCGCCGCAGTTAAGAAAATTTTCATCCCCCTGCTAACACAAAAATAACTCCCCACGTCTTACATCACGAACCGCACCGTTCCGTTCGCGTCGCGCTAAAAAGGAGCCAAAATGGCCTCATTTCTGCAGAATATTCGTTACGCCTGCCGAATGTTGCTCAAGACTCCCGGCTTCACCGTGATCGCGATTCTCACCTTGGCGCTTGGCATCGGCGCGAACATCGCCGCCTTCAGTATTGTTGACGGCGTCCTGCTGCGCCCGCTTCCCTTTGCTCATTCCGAACAACTCGTCCGCGTATTCGACGATCTGCGCAGTTCCAACACCAAAGATGTCGGCATGTCCGTCCCGCAATTTTGGGACTATCGCGATCGCGCTGGCATCTTTCAAGACATCGCCGTCATCTGGCCGATTCCCGCGAACCTTACCGACGTCGAGCGGCCCGAACGCATCGAAGTCCTCGCCACCAGCGCGAACTATTTCACCATGCTCGGTGTGCAGCCCGCGCTGGGCAAAGTCTTCACGCAGAAGGACGAAGTTCCCGGCTTCATCAATGCTGTTGTGCTAAGCGATGGGTTCTGGCGCCGCGGATTCGGCGGCGATCCCAAAGTCATCGGCAAAAGCATTCGCCTCGATGGCGACCTTTATCAAATTTTCGGCGTCATGCCCCCCGGATTCCACCACCCGGGAAAAACCCTGGAAACGGAAGAAGACGCATACATCGCGGCCGGCTACCACGCGCTGCCATTTCCCGCGCAGCCGCTCCGTTCGGTGCGCATGCTTCCCGGCGCCATCGGGCGCCTTAAGCCCGGCTTGAGTATCGCGGAAGCGCAAGCGCGCCTCGCAACGTTCGACGCTGGCTTGGCTCGCGAATACGCAACCGATTATCCGCCTGCAGCAGGCTGGGCTCCGCGCCTCGTCTCCGTGCAGCAAGACCTCACCGCCAACGTGCGCGCCGAACTTTTCGTACTCTTCGCGGCGGTCGGGTGCGTGTTGCTGATTGCCTGCGTCAATCTCGCGAATCTACTGCTGGCACGCGCCTCCGGACGCCACCGCGAAATCGCCATCCGCCTCGCTCTGGGCGCTGGACGCGGTCGCCTGATCGCGCAGTTGCTCACCGAAAGCGTTCTGCTGGCTTTCGTCTCGGGATGCGTCGCTCTGATTACCGTGGTCGCGCTGAAGAACGCTCTGCTGAATTTCGCGCCGGCCGATATCCCGCGGCTAAGTGAAGTGACCATCAGTCCCGGCGTCCTGGGCTTCGCGCTGCTGGTTTCGATTTTCACCGGCGTGATCTTCGGCCTCGCACCCGCCCTGCAGGCCGCCAGCCCCAATCAAATCTCCAGCCTGCGCGAGGGCAGCCGCGGCTCCGGCTCCAGCAAGCGCCAGATGCGCGTCTCAAGCGCCTTGGTAGCATCCGAAATCGCGCTTTCGCTGATCCTCTTGATCGGCGCGGGTCTCTTCTTGCGCAGCTTCTGGCAAATCCTGCAGGTCCGTCCGGGCTTCAACCCGCATCACGTCGTCACCGCGCAAATGTGGCTCGCCTATCCGAACGATCCCAACCAAAACCGTTACTTCGCCACTCCCAAACGCGCCGCATTCATGCGTGAAGTTCTGCGCCGCGTCGCTGCGCTACCGGGCGTTGAAGAAGCCTCCATCGGCGGCGGTGGCAGCCTGCCGCTCGCGGCTGCAAGGAATCAGGTTCCCTTCACCATCGAGGGCCGCCCCGCCGATTCCGAACGAACGCCCGTCGCCGAATTTGCCTCCGTCAGCCCGGGACACTTCCACGCGCTGGAGATCCCGCTCCTATCCGGGAGGAACTTCACCGACGCCGACGACGACAAGAGCCAACAAGTTGTGGTGGTGGACGAAACCTTCGCGCACCAGTACTGGCCCGGCGACTCTCCGATTGGCAAACGCATCAAGCCCGGTCTCGCCCAGTCCACTCAGCCTTGGTTTAACATTGTCGGCGTCGTCGGCAGTGTGAAATCCGATTCGCTCGAGGCCCAGGAAGTCCCGCACATCTACCTCTCGGACTTTCAATCTCCTTCCTATAGCTCCGTCATCTACGCGCGCACGGCGGGCGATCCCGGTAAGATCGGCGACGCGATTCGGCACGAAGTTCAGGCAGTTGATCCCGATGTGCCGGTCTATGCGGTCCGCACCATGGAAGAGGTGGTCGCCCGATCCATGGCGGAGCGTCGCTTCGCGCTGGAAATCCTGGGATTCTTCGGCGTCATCGCGCTCCTGCTCGCCTCCATCGGAATTTACGGCGTGATGGCCTATACCTTCAGCCAGCGCACCCATGAGATTGGCATTCGCATCGCGCTCGGCGCGCAGCGACAACATATTCTGCGCATGACTCTCGGCGAAGGCATGGTCCTGGTCGCCCTCGGCCTCGCTGCAGGACTACTCGGCGCGCTACTGCTGACGCAATTCCTGCGCTCGATGTTGTACGCCGTGAAACCGACCGATCCCGTGACTTTCATCGGAATCGCCGCGCTCCTGACGGCCGTTGCGCTCCTTGCCTGCTACATCCCAGCCCATCGCGCCACACGCGTAGATCCACTCGTCGCCCTGCGCGAGGAGTAGTTCCGCATCTCTGTATGTATTTCTGTATGTATTTCTGTGTCTACCTCAGTCTCCATTTCTGTTTCCGTTTTTATTTCTATTTCTGTTTGAGTTTTTGACTTTATCAGTGCCTTTAACCGTATTCATCTGTGGTGCCTTTGAACTTCCCTTCGGCCGTCCAAATTGGAGCATTCCACCTCGACACACGGCAGCCACCGCAGATTGACACCGCGCCGCTCGTGCTCTACTCTGCCGACGTAGACATTTTTAGAAAATTTTTGGCATGCGGAGCGATCGATGCCCATCCCCAAAACAGAAAAGATCTGGCACGACGGCAAGTTCATCAACTGGGACGACGCCAAAATTCACGTCCTCTCCCACGTGGTCAGCTACGGCTCCGCCGTCTTCGAAGGCATTCGCTGCTACGAAACGCAGCAAGGTCCCGGCATCTTCCGCCTGAAAGAACACATGCAGCGCCTGCTGAATTCCGCGTACATCTACCGCATGGAGGTTTCGCACTCGCTTGAAGACCTCTGCAACGCCAATCTGGAATTACTGCGCGTGAATAAGATCGGCGCCTGCTACATTCGCCCCGTCGTTCTGCGCGGCTACGGCGAAGCGGGCGTGGACCCCGTCGGCTGCCCCGTCGAGGTGTACATGGCCTGTTATCCGTGGGGAAAATATCTCGGTGAAGAAGGCCTGCGCAACGGAGTGGACGTTTGCGTCAGCTCATGGAATCGTCCCGCGCCCAACACTCTGCCACAGATGGCCAAATGCGCCGCCAATTACATGAATTCTCAGCTCATCCGGATGGAAGCTCGCGCCAACGGCTACGTCGAAGGCATCGCCCTCGACACCAACGGCTACGTCAGCGAAGGCTCCGGCGAAAATATCTTCATCGTCTCGAATGACACCGTAATCACTCCGCCGCTGGCGAATTCCGCGCTGCCTGGAATCACGCGCAATTCGATCATGACCATCTGCAAGGATCTCGGCATTCCGGTCGTCGAACAAATCATCCCGCGCGAAATGCTCTACATCGCAAACGAAGTCTTCTTCTGCGGCACCGCCGTAGAAGTCACTCCGATCCGCTCCATAGACCGCGTAAAGATCGGCATAGGCTCCCGCGGCCCGATCACGAAAAAAATCCAAGACGAATTCTTCGCCCTGGCCGAAGGCAAAAAGCCCGACCGCCACAACTGGCTAACCCCAGTCGGCGTTCCCGCCGTCCGCCGTCCGCTGATAATCGTGCGCACGTAATCGCGTAGTTCCGTGTTTCGCCTTTGACTATGCAGCGGTCGCTCTGTCCCGCGCCTTTCGGAACGGACCGGGCACTCCTGTGTGTCAGTCCCGCAAGCTTCTCGACCGTGGTTTAGTTACCCGTAAACTCCCTGATCTCGCGCCATGTCCTTCTCGGTCGCGACCCGGGATAATCGATTCGACTATTCCCTGATATATAATGACCCAACAAACCGCAGGTCCGAACACCATCTCCGACTGGGCAGGAGAACCGCATTGATTGATTGGAAGAATTTACTGAAGGGCGTCCTGGTGGGTGGGACTGCAGGTACCGTAGTCGGACTCGGCGGTTTCTATATCGCCGAGATCCCTGCAACCCACGCCATGGGCCCGGTCATGTTTGTGCTGGTGCCGCTTGCCGCCGGGTTTGCGATCGCCATGGTGACGCGCGACCGACAAACCGTGCCCGCTGCCATGCTCTTGGCGACAATCGTTTCGCTTGCCATCCTGATCGCCTCGCATACCGAAACGCCAGTCTGTGCCTTGATTGCGTTTCCCTTGCTCGCTCTCGGCCTTCTGGCTGGCGTCGGCCTTGGAACTATTTTCCACTCCCTCCGGGTTAGGTTCGGAGGCAGCGGGACCACATTTACTTCGTTGGTCCTTCTTTCGATGCCGCTTCTGATTCTCACCGGCCACCGAGTCGAACTATCTACGCTCACTCATCCCCGCCAGGAAGTCGTCACGACCACGATCAGGCTCTCTGCCGATCCCGGTCACGTTTGGAACGACCTCCGTTCATTCGACAGCCTCCAAGGAAAAAAACCTCTGTTGATGTACATAGGTCTCCCCATTCCCATTCGCTGCGAAATGCAGGGCGCAGGCCTCGGCGCCAAAAGGACGTGTTACTTCGATCACGGCTCCATCGAAGAAACGGTCATCCAGTGGGCACCGCCGAACCTCATGCGCCTCTCGATCGATCGCACCAACATGCCCGGACGCCATTGGCTCGGCTTCGAGTACGCCACCTACACTCTGCAACAAGACGGCAGCGACACGATCCTGACGCGCACCACCACTATCGTTTCCAATTTGTACCCCGCATGGTATTGGCGTCCCTTCGAGCGCTGGGGCGTAAACAGCGAACACGCCTACATTTTCAGCGACCTGGCACGCCGCTCGCAGCACTCGTTCTAGCCAGCCGCCTATCGCTCTCCCATCTTTTGACCTGGCTCCGTTAATTCAGTAGAATCGCGCGCGGCGCGATCAACTTCGTATCGAATGCATCGCGCCGCGTTTTTCCTGGGGGCGCCGCTTGTACAGTTTGACGCAAAAACTGCTGGCTGAATTCTTCGGCACGTTCGCGGTCGTCTTCTTCGCCGCGGGCGCCCTCTGCGCCGACCAATATCTGCGCTCCTCCGGACAAGGCAGCATCACCATTCTCGGCCTCGCCCTGGCCTACGGCATCACCGTCGGCATCATGGTCACCAGCATCGGACACATCTCCGGCGGTCACCTGAATCCCGCCGTCACCGTCGCCTGCTGGGTCAGCCGCCGCCTCAGCACCACGCAAACCGTCCTCTACAGCGTCGCGCAACTGCTCGGCGCCGTCGCCGCCGCTTACGCTCTCGTCGTCATCATCCCCGATTCCAGCTGGCGCCCCGAAGCCCTAGGCTCCATCACTCCGGCGCTCGCGCCCGACTTCACGCGCCTGCACGGCATGCTCCTTGAAGGCGTGATGACGTTCTTCCTCGTCTTCGTTTTCTTCGCGACCAGTGTTGACCTCAAAGGCGCGTTCAACAAAGTCGCCGGCGTCGCAATCGGCCTAGCTGTCACGGTTGACGCCCTCTGCGGCCTGCCATTCACCGGCGCCGCCGTCAACCCCGCCCGCGCCTTCGGTCCTGCGCTCGTCACGCGCAATCACTGGACCAACCACGGCGTCTACTGGGTCGGCCCTCTGCTCGGCGGCGTCCTGGCCGGCGTAATCTACGACCGCATCTTCCTCCCCGACCAGCCCCCGCTCTAACCGAAGCGCCCACCTGTCCCAAAGTTCAGGTTGTCCATTTCGCTGCATCCCCGCCCGCTCTTCCTTGCAGCCTCCACAATCCATGCTAGTTTGACTACACGCTCCTCGGAGCCCAGGACGATAAATGGCCATCAATATTGACGATCTGCTGCGCCGCGCTGTCGAAAGCCGCGCCTCCGACTTGCACCTGAAAGTCGGCAATCACCCCTATCTTCGCGTGGATGGCATCCTGAACCCGCTCAGCGACGTGCCGCGCATCACGCCTGAAGAAATGCTCTCGATGGCCTTCAGCATGATGACCAATCGCCAGAAGCAAAAGTTCAAGGAAACCGCCGAACTCGACATGGCGTACGGCGTCGCCGGACTCGGGCGCTTCCGCGTCAACGTTTTCCAACAACGCGGCAACGTCGGCATGGTCCTGCGCGTCATCCCCACAAAAATTCGTACCATCGAAGAACTCGAGCTGCCGCGCATTCTTTCCACGGTTTGCGAAGAGCAGCGCGGTTTGATTCTCACCACCGGCACCACCGGTTCGGGCAAATCCACGACGCTCGCCGCGATGATTGACCGCATCAATTCGCTCCGCTCCGAGCACATCATCACCATCGAAGACCCGATCGAATATCTGCACCGCGATAAAAAAGGATTCATCAACCAGCGCGAAGTGGAAGTGGACACTGCGTCTTTCTCCACCGCGTTGCGCGCTGCATTGCGCCAAGACCCGGACGTCGTCCTGGTCGGCGAAATGCGCGACCTGGAAACCATCTCCACGGCCATTCTGGCAGCCGAAACCGGCCACTTGGTTTTGTCCACCCTGCACACTCTGGACGCGACGGAAACCATTCAGCGCATCATCGCCGTTTTTCCGCCGCCCGAACAAAAACAAATTCGTTTGCAGCTTGCCGGCACTCTAAAGGCCGTCATCAGCCAGCGCTTGGTGCGCAAGGCTGACGGCACCGGCCGCGTCCCAGCCGTCGAAGTCATGATCTCCACGGGTTACATTCGCGATTGCATCATCAATCCGGATAAGACGCGCATGATTCGCGACGCCATCGCCGCCGGCGTCAGCCAGTACGGCATGCAAACTTTCGATCAATCGCTATTCGATCTCTACTCGCGCAACCTCATCACCTTCGAGGAAGCCATTCTGCGCGCGAGCAATCCGGACGATTTCCGGCTGCGCGTCCAAGGCGTCCGCTCCTCTGCGGACTCCGCCCGCGAAGATATGGAACGCGCCATGTCCGAGTTCGACAGCACCAACTCCTCGCGCCGCTAAGATTTTCACGGCGCGCACTGATCGTAAGGGCACGGCACACCGCGCCCGGGTTTCCGTCCCGGTTCACTCACCCCTTTTCCGTTTTCTCTTGTCCATTTTCGCCTTTGACCTTATCTGCGTTCCTCTGCGTTCATCTGTGGTGCCTCTGAACTTCTCCTCGACCTGCTCCACCACCTGCTCTATCCTCAATCCATGCGCTCGCATCAGCCCACCCGCAAGCTCCTCACCGAAACGCAGCTGTACATGTCCGCGCAACGTGCCCTGATGCGCCGCGCCCACTCCATCTCCGAAATGAAAAAACATCTCGAGCGCCGCGCTGAAAATAAAGATCTGATCCCCGCCGTAATCGCGCGCCTGCGCGAACTCAACTACCTCGACGACGCCAAATACGCCCTGAACTACGCCGCGCAGCACGCCAAACTGCGCCGCCAGGGACGTTTCCGTATCGCTCGCGAACTGCGCGCCCGCGGCGTTCCCGACCGCTACATCGAATCCGCCGTAGACTCCGTGTTCGCCGAAACCGACGAAGCCTCGCTCGTCCGCGCGCGCCTGACACGCCGGCTCGCACATCTGGGCGGTCCGCTCGACCAAAAAAAGATCGCTTCGATCTACCGCAATCTCCTCGGCGCCGGATTCTCCTCCGACATCATCCGCGCCGAACTGAAAGGCATCACCCGCGGCGCCCTCCCCGAGCTTCCCGACACGGACTCCGAAAGCTCGGAGCCGTAATATGGAGTCCCACGGCTCGTGAATCGCGCCGCAGCGCGATTCATCCTGAGATCCGGCGGTGCCGGATCGAAGGGCCGCCGCTTTCTCTCCGCCGAAGTTTGCTTCGGCGCGCGCATAGGAAAATCCATCCGCCCACCGGAAAAAATCGCCACCACCGTGAGATTTTTCCCGCCCTCCTCCGTCTAAGCCCCACAGCAACCCACGGGGATGTTCCATGAAGCATATCGTTGTTGCAGACTCCATAAATTGGCAATTCGGCGATGCGCGTCATCGGCACTCCTGGCCGGCCATCTCGACTCCGGACACTGCGCTGCCGGCTTTGCCGATTTCGGACAGTGTGCTGCTCCGCGGGACGCACGATTAAATTCGCAGCATCTGCTTTTAAAGGAGAAACACCAATGAAGAAACTGTTGATGTCCGCAACGGCTCTGGCCCTGCTCCTCAACGCCAACGTGTCCCGCACGTTCGCGTTTTCCGGCCCGGCGGCGCAAGCCGCTGCTTCCGCGCAATCGAAGGACAAGACTCCGCCCAGCTATGACATGAAGCCGCAGTCGCTGCAGGACTTCGACATTATGCACAAGAAATTCGTGGACCTCGCGACCGCCGTCCCCGCCGATAAATATAGCTGGCGCCCCGCCGAAGGCGTGCGCTCTATCGGCGAAGTGTTCCTGCACGTCGCCATGGCGAATTACAACATCCCGAACCTGATGGGCACGCCGCTGCCGGCAGGCTTCGATGCGAAAACTTATGGAAAGAACATCACCGATAAAGCCCAAATCATTGCCGAGCTCAACAAATCGTTCGACAGCGCCCACAACGCCATCGACGCGATGACCAACGCCGATTTCAATAAGCCGCTGCCCAAGCTCGGCCCCGATGCCAACTACGGCGACGTGATCTACATTCTCGTCACTCATGCGCACGAGCATCTCGGCCAGTCCATCGCCTACGCCCGCGTCAACGGCATCGTTCCGCCCTGGACCGCAGAAGCCGAAGCAGCAGCCAAAGCCAAGAAACAAGCCGCGCCGGAAAACTAGCGCGACGTTCGGCCGCCGCAACGTGTAGGGTTTGTAGGGGCGGCTCTGAGAGCCGCTCCTACGTAATCGCACGCATAGCCGGAACGCGCGCACGCCGAAGGTCTGATGCGCCTTCTGCGCGTCTGACGATGTGAGGCAGCCGCCGAACCGCGAAAAAACGAGAGATTAGAAAAAGTTTTCTCGTTTGTTGTGAGCGAGTTAGGTGGATTTCTAATACTGGACGACTAGGGATTAGAAAACGGCGGCGTTGAGTGAGAAGTGACGAACGATGGGCGGATCCTGGTTCGTGATTTATAAATTTCGACTTGCTGTGCCTGGGCGACAACTCGTGGGCGATGCGGGGGCCGAGTTGGGCGGGAGGCAACGGGGCTGTGCGCCCGGGTAAATCGCGCGATTGCGAGTGCGATTTCATATTTTGGTTTCCGTTCGAAGTGAACATGGAAGAGATGTGAAAGCAGCTGAGCGATGGGACGGAATCAGTACTACCTGCCCGAAAAAGCATTGAACCTGTGCCTTTTTGCGACGACGAATTAGTACAGCTGTACTTTTTTCATTGGGCCTCATCGCGCCTCATTCGGCGTTTCGCGGTGTTGCCCGGCGTCGCGCGGCGTTGCGAGCGCTGTAACCCTCTGCGATAATGAACCGTTTCGACAGAGGGCATCCTTGACTGAGAAGCAGTGGACCGGCAACGAAGTCCGCAAAACATTTCTGAAGTTTTTCGAAGAGCGCGGCCATCGCGTGGTGCGCAGCTCTTCACTCGTCCCGACGAACGACCCCACGCTGCTATTTACGAATGCCGGGATGAACCAGTTCAAGGACGTATTCCTGGGCGTGGAAAAGCGCGATTACAACCGCGCCACTACCTGCCAGAAATGCGTGCGCGCCGGCGGCAAGCATAACGATCTGGAGAATGTCGGGTTCACCAACCGCCATCACACTTTTTTTGAGATGCTGGGAAATTTTTCTTTCGGAGATTATTTCAAGAAGGACGCGATTGCGTTTGCGATGGAACTGATTACTTCGCCGGATTGGTTCGGCCTTCCGCTCGAAAAACTCTACTTGACGGTTTTCGGCGGCGCAGAAGTTGCGCCCGGCAACACGCTCGGGACTGACACCGAGGCCGCTGACTTTTGGCTCAACGCGGGCGCCGCAAAAGATCGTATTTTTGCGATCCCCGGTCTGAAAGATAATTTTTGGGCCATGGGCGACACCGGCCCCTGCGGCCCCTGCAGCGAAATTTTCTACGACATGGGCGTCGCAGCCGTTGACGACCCGCGAGGGCCAGATTGCGCGGCAGGGACGTGCACATTCCCGTGCGACTGCGGGCGGTACGTCGAAATCTGGAACCTGGTCTTCATGCAGTTCAATCGCGACGCTTCTGGCAACCTCATTCCGCTGCCACAGCCCTCCGTGGACACCGGCATGGGCCTCGAGCGCACCACCGCCGTCCTTGAACACGTAATTTCCAACTACGACACGGACCTGTTTGTCCCGCTCATCGGGCGCGCTGCGGAACTATGCAGTGTTGATCTGAAGAAAGAAGAATCGCTGGAAGAAGGTCGCGGCGGCGCTGCTTCGCTGCGAGTCGTAGCCGATCACGCTCGCGCGACGACCTTTTTACTGAACGACGGCGTCGTTCCGTCGAACGAAGGCCGCGGCTACGTGCTTCGGAAAATTATTCGCCGCGCGATTCATCACGGCCGCCTGCTAGGACAAGAACAGCCCTTTCTCTACCAGATGGTGTTCGCGGTCCGGGACGAAATGAAGGACGCGTACCCTGAACTTGTCGAAAGCGCGGAGCGAGTTTCCGGAATCGTTCGAGGCGAGGAGACGAGATTCACGCGCACGCTCGATGCCGGGTTGGGTCCGCTGGAAGACGATGTCTACAACTTCGCGCTGCGGTCGGTTCGGCCGGGACCTGGCGACAAGCTTGACAGGGCCAACGGCCTGCGCGACAAGGAACGCGCCGATCTGTACAAAAAAATAAGCGAAGCGAGCCAGATCGGGACGCGGCTGACCTATCCGGGCAAAAACGCATTTAAGTTCTACGATACGTTTGGTTTACCGCTGGACTTCATTCAGGATGCAGTTCGTGATTTTGGCCTGGATTTCGAACAGGAGGGCTTTGATCGCGCGCTGGAAGAGCAGCGCGCGCGGGCGCGCGCGTCGTGGAAAGGTGCACACAAAGACGCCGCGAATCCGGTCTTTTCGAAGCTGGCGCAATCATACAAGACAGAGCAGGAATTTTACTTTGGGACGAAGACGCGCGACGCGCGCATTGAAGCCATCGTCACCCAAGAGGGCGCGGTGAACGAAATCAAGGCTGGGGCCGAAGCCGAAGTGGTGCTCGACCGCACATCGATCTACTCTGAGTCGGGCGGACAGGTGGCCGACACGGGCGGGTTCTACGACAATTCCGGCGTGCGGGAAGTGGCGGAAGTGCGCGGTGCGTACTACCCCGTCACCGGACTGATCGCGCACCGCATCGTCGCGAAGGAAGACCTGCGCGTCGGCGATCACGTCGCGACCATCGCCGATCCCGAACGGCGCGTGCGCGACATGCGCAACCACACGGCCACCCACCTGCTGAACGCCGCTTTGCGCAATATCCTGGGTACGCACGTAAAGCAAGCCGGCTCGCTGGTCGCGCCCGATCATTTGAGATTTGATTTTTCGCATTTCGCACAAGTGGATCCCAGTGAACTCGGCGAGATTGAACAGCAGGTGAACGAAGAAATCCGGAAGAATCTGGAAATGCGCACGGACATCATGAACATTGACGACGCGCTCTCGTCCGGCGCCCTCGCTTTCTTCGGCGACAAGTATCCGGAAGCGAACGTCCGCGTGGTCACCATTCCCGACGCCGCCGCGCCGCGCGGTTTCTACAGCAAGGAGCTTTGTGGGGGAACGCACGTGGTGCGCACCGGCGACATCGGCGTGTTCAAAATCATCGGCGAACAATCGGTGGCTGCAGGAGTCCGTCGCATCGAAGCAATTTCCGGCGATCGCGCTCTGGCGGAATATCAGAAGTCGCTCGCAACGCTGCGCACCGTGGCGGGAATGCTGAATGCCGGCGAAGACGAAATCATCGCGGCGCTCGAGCGCCAATTTGAAACGACCAAGCAACTGGAAAAGCAGCTGGAATCCCTGCAACGCAAAGCGGCAGGCTCGCTGGCCGGAGATTTGGTGGAACAGGCCCGCACGGTGAAGGATGTTCGCCTGATTGCCGCCCAGGTGAACGGCTACGACCGCGACGCGCTGCGCCAACTGGTGGACGCGCTGCGCCAAAAATTGGGCTCCGGAGTGGTCGTTTTGGGCTCCGCTGATGATGGCAAAGTCGCTCTAATCACAGCGGTTACCAAGGATCTGATCCCCAAGCTCCATGCCGGTAAAATCGTCCAGGAACTGGCCAAGCTGGTAGGCGGTTCCGGGGGCGGCCGACCCGATTTGGCAGAGGCTGGCGGAAAAGACACATCGGGCATACAAAACGCCCTTGACCAGGTTTACCCCCTACTCGACCGATTGCTATAATTGCTGTCGTGCCAGATGCTTACGACGGAGAAGCCTGCTTCTTCGCCGTATTCGTGTCTTTCGTTTGACGAGAAAGTAAAGCGCTCTGCCTTCCCCGAGGCTCGCTCTAAGGTTGTGTGTCGGCGCCCCGAAAAAGCGCCGGCGAAGACTATAACCATGAACAGAAACTGCATCCCAGTTGCAGTGCTGGTCGCGGCCGCGGCGTTCGCGCTGTCCATGCCGCTGCGCGCTCAGATTGCAACCCAGGTGGACGAGCACGGCAAGCTCGTCTTCGTGAATGGGGATTCCCCGAACGCACGTCGTGGGAGTACTATCAGTTCTACGCTAGGTGCGTCGCGTTCCCGGTCTGGAGTCTCGCCCGAGTCTGCGGCGGAGACGCTCGGTGCCAATGATGGGCGGCTGGATCGCATTGTTCGCGATGCAGCGGCGCGTCATCAGGTGGATCCTGCGCTGGTGAAAGCCGTAATCAGCACGGAGTCCGGATGGAATCCGCAAGCGGTGTCTCGCAAGGGCGCCGTGGGGTTGATGCAGTTGATCCCTGGGACGGCACAACGCTTTGGCGTCGGCAATCCCTTCGATCCCGCGCAGAACGTGGAAGGCGGGACGACGTACCTGAAAGCTCTGCTGGATCGTTACAACGGCGACTTGAGCAAGACGCTAGCAGCCTACAATGCCGGCGAGCACGCCGTGGACGCCAACAGAGGCGTTCCGCCGTATTGGGAAACGCAGCGGTACGTACAGAAGGTGCAAGACGCATACTTTCGCCCCGGCTCGGGCCGCGACTCGACGCTCTGGATTCCGCCAAAAAATCCAGTGCGAAAAGAAGTGGATTCGAATGGCCGGGTAATTTTCACGAACGAATGACGCACGTGGTATCCGCAAAAATATTGCCGGCCCGATGGCTCGTCCTAGCCCTGGCGCTAGCCTTTCCCCTATTTGCGTCCGCGCGAACCGACCACAAGATGGATGCGCGCGAACAGTTTGAGCGCGCCGTGCGGATGCGGACTGTTCTGGAAGGGACCCCACAGAAAGAACGCTCGCTGGTTGATTACCGCGCGACAGTTTCCGCTTATCACAAGGTTTATTTAATTTCGGCGCAGGCCGAGGAAGTGACTCCCTCGCTGATTGCGGAGGCGGAGTTGTACGAGGAGATGGGGCGTTTGTTCGACGCGAAGTATTTTCAATCCGCGATTGATTCTTATAATTTTTTGCTGAAGCAGTATCCCGGTAGCCGCTATCGCGAGCAGGCGCTTTATTCCATTGGACTGGTGCAGAAGGATGGATTGCATCAGCCTGATTTGGCCGAGGCTACGCTGAAGGATTACATCAAACGGTTTCCAAAGTCGGATCTCGCCAGTGATGCGCACGTGGCTTTGAAGGATATCGCCGAGACGCGCGAAAAGGCCAAGGCGCAGGCTCTTGCTCAGGCGCAAGCCCAGGCTCAACTACAGGCACTTGCTCAGGCGCAGCAGGCTAAGCTGCTGGCCCAGGCGAAGACGCAGGCACAAGTGCAGGCTGCGGCTGCGACCGACGCGTTTCCTGAACTGAAAGGCAAAGTGGTCGAGCAGCAAGAGAGCGAAAACGGAACGCCGCGGGTGCTGGATGTGAAATCGTGGAATACGGAAAATTCCGCGCGCATCGTGGTGACTTTGAGCGACACGATCGCTTTCAATGCGGCGCGGATTGCCGCTCCGGATCGGGTGTATTTCGATTTGCACCGGGCGAAGCTGACGCCGGATATCGCGAAGAAAAACTGGGAAGTGAAGGATGGGCTGCTGAAGTCATTGCGCTTGGGCCAGAACAAGGACGGCGTGGTGCGGCTGGTGCTGGATGTGAATGGAGCGCGCGATTTTTCCGGATACCTGCT
Source organism: uncultured Acidobacteriota bacterium (assembly GCA_963790855.1). Classification (GTDB taxonomy): domain Bacteria; phylum Acidobacteriota; class Terriglobia; order Acidiferrales; family UBA7541; genus Palsa-295. Next base: position 579,586 of record CAWBPZ010000005.1, on the reverse strand, counting down.
GGCGAACCCTTACCGGCTGGTGATTGAGGTTCACGCGAAACCTGTGGTCGCGTCTGGAAGCGAAGTCGCAAGCGCGGCGACGCCGGCGGCTGCTGTCCCAGCCGCTGCGGAATCCAACGCGACGGCAAGGAACGCGAAAACGGAATCGGACGATGCTGATTCGAAACCGCGCGCTGCAGCAGGCGAGACGGTTTCCGTGAGCGCCGAAAGCAAACCTGCTCCCGGTGGAAAGGCGTCAGGGTCTGCTGCGGCTGCCGCTGCGAAACAGCCTGCGGCGAAAACGAAGGCGGATACTCGAATCGGCCACGCTGGTGCCGCCGACCGAATCGAAACCGACGCGCGATGGGCAGCGTTCTCTTACGCGCGCGCTGGGATTAAAAATCAGCCGGATCGTGATTGATCCCGGGCACGGCGGGCACGACACGGGAACGATCGGGCCGCATGGGCTGATGGAGAAAGACCTGTGCCTGGACGTGGCGCTGCGCCTGGGCAAGGAGATCGAAGAAAAACTGCCGGGCGCGGAAGTGATTTACACGCGCAAGGACGACACTTTTATTCCCTTAGAAGAGCGCACGGCCATTGCTAATGACGCGAAAGCGGACCTGTTTATTTCCGTACACGCGAATTCCAGCCACGACGCCGCAGCGCGTGGAATCGAAACCTATTATTTGAACTTTGCGACGTCAGAAGAATCCATGGCGGTGGCGGCGCGCGAAAATGCGCTCGCGCAGTCTTCGCTGCACGATCTGCAGGACATCATCAAGAAAATCGCGCGGAACGAGAAGGTGGAAGAATCAAAGGAGCTCGCGAGCGATATCCAAGATTCGTTGACGCACCGGCTGCAGCTGGTGAGCCAGGACGAGCGCAATCGCGGCGTGAAGAAGGCGCCCTTTGTGGTGCTGATCGGCGCGAATATGCCTTCGGTGCTTTCGGAAATTTCGTTCATCAGCAATCCCAGCGACGAAAAGTTGCTGCGCAAGACGGATCAGCGGCAGCGCGTCGCTGACGGCCTGTATCGCGGCATCGCCTCGTATCTGGATAGCCTCAATAGTCTTTCCTACGATAAGTCCAAGCTTGTGTCCGACAACCGGCCTTCGGGCGGCGCGTCTGCAACAGTAGCTTCCGACGGGAACCGCAAGTAGAATAGTGGCGTCTAAATAAAGGGACACTATGCGCCACGCCATCACCTTGTTCATTCCATTGCTGTTTGTAGCCACGCTTCCTGCATCTGCCCAGGGGATTCTGCCGAATTCGTTCGGCGGATGGAGCGGCAGCGCCACAGCCGGACTGAATCCTCCGGTCATGCACAACGGCGACCACGTTGCGAGCATGGTTGCCGACCAGCAAGCGGCGGCGCGGCAGGAGTACGGGCTCATTTCCGGTGAGGAAGGGACCTATTCCCTCGGTACAGATACGCTGCAGGTGACGCTGTATCGTATGAAGGATCCCAGCGGGGCGTACGGGCTGTATTCCTACCTGCGCGCGCCGGAAATGGCGCGATCGGGATTGAACGAGCACTCGGTTATGTCTCGCGAGGAAGCGCTGGTCCTGCTGGGGAACCTGGTGCTGGATATTCACGGCAGCGATCTGACCAAGGACTCGGACGGTCTGAACGCTTTGGTGAGCTCCGTCTCGTCCAAGGCGCAACAAGGTCCTCTGCCGACGCTCACGGAGCATTTGCCGACGAAGGGGTTCATCGATCGTTCCGACAAATACATTTTGGGGCCGGTGACGCTGAACCAATTTTTCCCTGTGTCAGAGAACGACTGGCTGGGATTTTCGACTGGAGCTGAAGCGGAGGTCGCGCGCTATCACGTGGACGGGCGGGAGCTGAATCTGCTGATCGCAGACTTTCCCACTCCGCAGACGGCGCAAAAAAAGTTGGGCGAGTTGCAGCAGGTTTATCACGTGAACGAAGACAGTACGGTGCCGAATCGTTCGCCGGTGTTCGCCAAACGCTCGATCACGCTGCTGGTGATTGTGTTTGGCGCCCGCACGCAAGCGGAAGCGGATAAATTGTTGGATCAGGTTCAATCCGGAGCAGAAGTCACATGGAACGAGCCGACATTTCAATTCAAAGAGCCGCCGATTACTACGATGATTGTCGGAGCGATCATCGGTACCGGTATCATCTGCTGCTTTGCATTGATATCGGGGATTGCGTTCGGCGGATTTCGGATTGTAGTGAAGCGATTCTGGCCGGATAAAGTGTTTGATCGCAGCAGCACGATGCAAGTGCTGCAATTGGGGCTGGGCAGTAAACCCATCAATTCAGAGGACTTCTACGGGATAGAGCGAGATCCGCCGAAGTGACCACCCGGTGGAAAAACTGCATTTTGAGACTTAAGGTTATTAGTTTCAGCGCGTTGGCAAAGGGTTAAAAAGTACCCTTTCCTGCTTGACTGATTTCCGCACCTCGTACTAGACTGCGACCGAGGAAAGAGTTCTGCCGCCCACCGCGCAGTGGCCGTGGAGCTTTCTCCCCTCGAAGGCCCGCCGCAAGGTGGGCCTTCTGCTTTTCAGGATCAGTGAATTCCGTCCCGCCGTCGCTTTCTATTCCTGATTTGCTACATCCAATCTGACGCAACACTCACTGTTCGAATACCAGTACTTCCTGAAACAGAAAAGAGCGACGTGAACTGCGGGGATTTCCCACACGCGTGCGTGCGAACGTCTGCAGAATGCGGCGGAGCGTGCAACTCTCGCGGCGCGATGTGATTCAGAGTCACAAAGGGGTGGTGAGAATGTTGAGCGCTTATCTGGACGTCACGCGTGTTGATGTTGATGTCGCCGTCGCAATTGCAGTGCTCGGAATGCCGGGCATCGTGTTCTGGGGATATGTTGCGGCGGCGGTCCTGCTCGTCGTCGGACTAGTAAAGATTTTCAAAGATGAACTGCCGCAAGCGCACGGGCTGGACAAGGTAATGCCATTCGGGCGTTTGTGCTTCGCGATTCCGATGGCGGTATTCGGAACGGAGCATTTTACCGATACGGCGGACATCGCGACGATGGTTCCGAGTTGGATACCTGCGCACATTTTTTGGACCTATCTGGTGGGCGTTGCGCTACTTGCGGCAGCTTTGAGCATTACCGTAAAGGTGCAGTCGCGATTGGCGGCAACGCTGCTTGGGACGATGTTCTTTTTGTTTGTAGTGCTGATGGATATACCGGCTGCAGTAGCGGAGCCGGGCAATAGAATTTCCTGGACGCTGGCGTTGCGAGAACTCTGTTTCGCCAGCGGGGCCTTGGCTTTCGCCGGAATGCAGATGAGCACGAAGCGCGCCGGGAGCGGCAAGGTGCTGGTAATGGCTGCGCGGTTTGCGATTGGCGCGGCCGCAGTGTTCTACGGCGTGGAGCATTTTCTGCATCCGACATTAGCGCCCGGCGTTCCGCTGGAGAAGGTTATCGCAGAGTGGATTCCGGGACGGGTGTTGTGGGCTTATCTGGCGGGGGCGGTGTTGGTTGTGGCGGGGCTGTGCCTACTTGCGAACAAAAAAACGCGGCTGGCGGCGACGTATCTGGGTTTGCTGATTTTGCTGCTCGTGTTGTTCGTCTATTTGCCGCTGCTGGTCGCGAGTCCCGCCGACATCGTGAGCGTTAATTATTTCTTTGATACTTTGGCCTTCGGCGGTGCGATTCTTCTGCTGGCCGGGGCAAGTGGCGAGCGGACTGCCGCGGGTTCCTGATTTCTGGCGTCTTCCGCCCACCAGTGATGATGTGCTTCCCTGGCCCTGCGGAGAAAACCTCCCCGGGCTTGCGAACAATAGCAACAAGAAGAGTCGCGGATTGGCGATTCTGGTATGCTTGGAGTTACATTCCATTTCATGAGCCGGCAGCGCGATTCGAAATGGCGCGCATCTTCATGTGTTCCAGACGCTGACGAGCGGATAGTGGAACTTAACAGTGGCTCGTGGTGAATTCCTAGTACAGCCAGCGGGGATGGACGGGATTGCAGCGGTGAACTTGTCGCCCAGCGACCACGCACGGACGAGTGCTCAGATAGCGGCCCAGAGCCGAGGGATTACAGATTTACATGACAATGAGATGTGGGCGGCCCCTAATTTTATGTTTGGCATCAATTGCAACTGCGCTGGTTTTGCTTACCCCCTGCAGTTACGCACGGCCGCAAGCGGATGCGCCGCAACAGACTGATCATCAACAATCGGGGCAGCAAACACCTTCGCAACAGGCACCGGCTCCGCAACAATCGGGGCAGCAGCAGCCGACACAACAGCCCCAACCTGCAACACCGAACGCCACTCCAGCATCCGGCCAAGCGACGAACGGCCAGAAGCCTGTCGATCCCAATAATGCACCGACCGTCACTCAATCTGACGCTGGATCGAAGGACCGGCTGTTCTTCGCGCTGCCGAATTTTCTGACGCTGGAGAACTCCGCGCACGTTCCGCCCATGACCACGGGACAAAAATTCAAAGTGGCGGCGCGATCTTCTTTCGACTACGTGCAAATTCCGTGGTACGCGGCGTTGGCGGGGATCAGCCAGGCGCAAAACAACGAAGCAGGCTACGGCCAAGGCGCCGAAGGATACGCGAAGAGATTTGGACAGCAATTTGCGGACGGCACAATCGAAAATTTCATGGTGAACGCGGTGGTGCCCTCGCTGATGCACACGGATCCTCGTTACTATCAATTGGGTAAGGGCGGATTCTGGCATCGCACCGGCTATGCTTTGAGCCGCCTCGCGATTACGCGCACCGATTCCGGCCACAATACTTTTAACTACGGTGAAGTCGGAGGCAGTCTCGCGGCGGCCGCAATTTCGACTTACAGCTACCATCCCGAGGCCGATAAGACGTTCTCGAACACCGCGTCGGAGTGGGGTACGCAGGTGGGGTATGACGCGATACGAATTGTGCTGAATGAATTCTGGCCGGATATTCGCCGCAAATTTCACAAGACCAAGAGCGAGCCGTAACCTTAGTCTTCACGAGCGTCCCGGGTATTCATGACAGGGCTGCAAAATCCGTACTTCAGCGGCTAAAGGCGCGCTGATTTCCCTGCGATAATGTTGTGGCCCTTCAAGCCTGCCACAGACAGGCTCTCGGGATAAACTCAAGCCACGCCCTACCAAAGATTCTCGACTTCTTACGCAGACCACCTTTCCTCGCAAGATTATTTTATTCTTGCAGCGCGTCCGCGCATGAGACGCGTGCGTCTGTCCAGTTATCTTCTCCTTCTCTTCAGGCTTCGCGATTCCCGCTCTCAAGTATTTTGATGGCTGCCGATGGTACCTACGAACAGGACACTTAATCCGTCCCGCAGGTCAGTGTCGAAGCGGCACGCGGGCTGCTAGCCTGTCACACCACATTCAAGGCCGGGTCGGGCCTGCCCGCGAATCAGAACCCAGTCTTCTTCGCTCAGAGAAATTCGAACGGGTTTGACGCTGCCGTCGCACCATCGCCTGACCCAGGAGGTTACCGTGCGCTGCTGGAGTTTTGCCGCAATTTTGCTGTGTTTGGCCATGCTGAGCGCGAGCTGTGCATTGACGCCACCAGGCCTCACTTCACCGGACACCCAAACCTTGGCGCTTTCGCCTGCGGAAGCTTCGGTGCGCGTGGGATCAGCGCAGGGGTTCACGCCATCGGTAGGGGGAAAGAGCTGGACGTGGTCGGTGAATGGAATCGCCGGCGGGAACCTGACGCTGGGAACGATTGACGCGAACGGAAATTACAGCGCGCCGGCGGTGCTGCCGACTCCCAATGCCATCACCATCGCGGCAGCGGAGACTGCGAAGCCGTCGGTGAGCGCGAGCAGCGCGGTGACACTGTTGAACCCGATACCGGTGGTGACGGGAATATCGCCACCGCAAGTAAACGTGGGAACGTTCACGTTGACGATCACGGGTAGTGATTTTGTGAGTGGCGCGACGGTTTCGTTCGGAGGCACGACGCTTGCGACGAGTTTCCTATCGAGCACACAACTGACCGCGAGCGGGACGGCGACGCCCGCGCAGGTGGGATCGGTGGCGGTCGAGGTGATGAATCCGGATCCTGGTTCGATTGGCTCGAACAACATGAGCGCTTTGGTGGTGGGAACGATTTCGGTAGCCGCGAATGTGGCGGATCGTTTTCTGGAGCAGACGACTTTTGGGCCGACTCCGGCGCTGGTCACGCAGGTGCAGTACAGCGGGCTGCAGGGATACCTGACGGCGCAATACGCGCTGCCGGTCACCAAGTATCCGATGCCTGCGTCGGGTGAATCCGGACTGAACGCCGTGCAGCAAAGATTTTTCGTTCAGAATTTGACGGCGCAGGACCAATTGCGCCAGCGCGTGGCGTTTGCGCTGAGCCAAATTTTCGTGATCGGCGGCAATAAGGTAGGTGATCCGACCGGTTACACGAATTATTTGCAACTGCTGGAGAATGATGCGTTCACGAATTACCGGCAGATCATGCAGGACGTGACGCTTTCGCCAGCGATGGGTGATTGGCTGGACATGGTGAACAACGGGAAGCCGAACACCAGCAAGGGCGATCACGCGAACGAGAATTATGCGCGCGAGTTCATGCAGCTATTTACGATCGGGACTTCGCAGTTGAATCCGGACGGGACTTATCAACTAGATTCCAGTGGGAACCAGATTCCAACGTACACGCAGAATACGGTGGAGGCGTTTGCGCTGGCTTATACGGGCTGGACGTACCCGCTCACGCCTGGCGCGACGCAGCAAACTTATAATCCGCAGTATTGGACCGGACCGATGGTGGCGGTGGATTCCAATCACGACTCGACCGCCAAACAATTGCTGGTATATCCGGGAGTGTCGGGCGGCGGGATGCTTCCCGCAGGTGGAACGGCCGCGCAGGACCTGCAGGGCGCGATGGACAACGTGTTCAATCATCCGAATGTGGGGCCGTTCGTTTCGAATGAGCTGATTCAGCACCTGGTGACGAGCAATCCGAGCCCGGCGTACATCCAGCGGGTGGCGAGCGTGTTCAATGACAATGGCTCGGGCGTGCGCGGCGATATGACGGCGGTGATCACCACGATCCTGATGGACCCGGAAGCGCGGCGTGGGGATGATCCCGCGACGGCTGTAGGGACGGACGGCCATTTGCAGGAACCGATTTTGTACATGACCGGGTTGCTGCGGGCTTTGGGAGCTACCAGCGACGGATCGAACCTGGCTTATTACGGCAGCGGCATGGGGCAGGAAGCGTTGTACGCGCCGAGCGTTTTTAACTTCTATTCGCCGAGCTACCTGATTCCGGGAACGACGATGTATGGGCCGGAATTTCAGATATTGACTACGGCGACGTCTTTGAATCGGGTGAACTGGACGAACAGTTTTGTGTTCGGTTCGATCGGGTCGGGAACGACTGTGGATTTTTCCACCTATGCGACACAGGCGTCGAACCCGACCGCGTTGCTGGGTTCGCTGAATACTTTGATGTTGCATGGTTCGATGTCCTCGGAGATGCAGAGCTCGATTCTTACTGCGATGCAAGCCGTGCCAGCGGGGAGCAAACAAGGGATGCAGCAAGCGCAGGCCGCGATCTATTTGATTGGGACTTCATCGCAATATCAGGTGCAGCACTAATTGCGGAGCGGCACGGCCGCGGGAGTGTGAACATGGCTCGGAGAAACGGAATTTCACGCAGAGATTTGTTGCGCGCCGGGTGTTGCACGGCTGCGTCGTTCGGCATGACCGCCGCTTTGGGGCGTCTGAATATGATTCACGCGCTGGCGGCGGGGCCTGCGAGCGGCTACCAGGCTCTGGTGTGCGTTTTTCTTTTTGGCGGGAACGATAGCAACAATTTGATCGTGCCGAACGATTCCGCGGGATATCAGAATTACGCGACGATTCGGCAGAACCTGGCTTTGGCGCAGGGATCCTTGCTTCCCATCGTGGCCAAGACGGGAAAGCTGCCGTACGGATTGCATCCGCAATTGCCGGGGCTGCAGGGACTTTTCAACAGCGGGCAGCTGGCGGTGGTGGCCAATGTGGGCACGCTCTCGCAGCCGTTGACGCAAGCGCAGTACAAGCAAGGTAGCGCGCCAATTCCAGTGAATTTGTTTTCGCATTCCGACCAGCAGGGGCAATGGCAGACCGCGCAGTTCGATGGCTCGGGTTCGACGGGTTGGGCCGGACGAACGGCGGACGTGTTGCAACCGATGAATTCAGGGGCGCAGTATCCGCCGATTACTTCGGTTGCCGGCGGTGCGATTATTTGCACGGGGGCGCAGACGCAGCCGTACGCGTTGATTCCTGGTTCATCGCCGGGGCTGACGGGCTATTCGTCCGGTTCGGCATCGGCGAACGCGCGATTGGTGGCGTTCCAGCAATTGCTTACGTTTGATTCGGGGATTTCCTTGGTGCAGGACACGAGCGCGGTGATGAGCCAGTCCTTGGCACAAAGCGCGGTGCTGGCGTCGGCGCTGAAAAGCCTGCCGGCCCTGCAAACGCAATTCCCGAGTTCGGGAATCGGCGGCCAATTACAGCAGGTGGCCCAGATCATGCAGGCGCGGAGTGCGCTCGGATTGCAGCGGCAGATTTTCTTTTGTTCGCTGGGCGGATTCGACACGCACAGCGCGCAACTGCCGACGCAACAGAGCCTGTTTTCGCAGCTAGATCCGGCGATGAGTGCGTTCTACAACGCGACCGTGGAATTGGGAGTGCAACAGCAGGTGACTTCGTTCACGCTTTCCGATTTCAGCCGCACATTTCAACCGGGCTCGAACGGCGGCACCGACCACGCTTGGGGAAGCCACCATCTGGTGATGGGTGGCGCGGTGGTGGGAGGCGATGTGTACGGAACTTTTCCGCAATTGGCGCTGGGCGGGCCGGACGACGTTGGCAACAATGGCCGGTGGATTCCGAGCACGTCCGTGGATCAGTATGGCGCGACGCTGGCAACGTGGTTTGGCGTAGGGGCGGCGGATTTGCCGACGGTATTTCCGAATCTGCCGAATTTCACGACGCCGACGCTGAGTTTCTTGGGTTGAACGACACGGTCGCGCACCAGCTAACGTGCTAGCCTGGCTCCGGAAGCGGCCTGTCTTTGAAAACGATTCGCCAATCGAGAAGTTCGTCGACCATTAATTGGCCGGCTTCGGCGACGATGAGGTTCAGGGCCGCGAGCGAAATTTTCTCTTGGCGATGGTCGCGGGCATCGAGTTCTTTACAGATGCGCTGTAGAGTGTGCAGCATCGCGCGGGAACGTTTTTTCACGCGTTCGAACTCCGCCTGGCTGCGGATGCCTGCCAGGGCGGCTCCCAGGGTAGGAGACGCGGTGGCAAGAAAGGCGATCGCCGCCGTGATCCAGAGAACTGCCAACGAGTGCGCGACGGACCCCGGAAGCACACAAAGTAACAACCAGGCCTGAAGAATCCCGGCGGCGACGGCCGCCGCGATGGCTACGCCAAACAGTGACTTCGTCAAGGCCACAAATCTGGCATCGAGTTTTTCCATGCGCTCGGCATTATTTTCGTGATAGTCAATCTGGCCGCGAATCCCGTCCTTGCTGTTCAGAAAGGACCGCACCGAATCCAGGTACGCGTGGCTGTACTCCCCACCCACTATTCCAATTTCACGCCGGAGGGCCAGGTAATGCCAATACATCCAAGTGGTCTTGGGATCGCCGGCGGACATATATTTCGGCAGATGCGGCGAGGAAAGTTCTCCAGGACCTAAGGGAATCAAGAAAAACAATTGCCGCAGATACTCGGCGAGCAAGCGGTAGTCTATCCATCGCTCGTGCCAACGGCGCTTTCTGCCGATCCAGTAGATACCGCCTATGAGGACGAGTAGCACGAATTCGGCGCCGATGAATCCAAAGCTCCATCGCTCCCACTTGAGTTGTTCAAGTGCGTAGTGAATGAATGCACAAAAGACCGCCAGCGCGCTGAGGAGATAGTTCACAGCAAACGCCGAGCGATAGCGGTTGCCGTAATATTCGGCCAAGCCGTTGGCCCAGCCGTAGTGGTCGCAAAGACGCGTGTCGTCAATGAGCGCGATTGCGCTGTCTGAGAATGCGTCGGAATTTTTCAAGATCGCAACCCACTCGTCGACGCCGGACACGCCGAAGTCTGGAACCGTGCAGATGGGCTTGGTGAGCCGGAACAGCCAAAGGTTGCGAAACGGGATCCAGAGCATGCCCCAATTCCACCAAGGTTGCTCTTCAGAGAAGTAATCCTGCGGAGAGGTAGAGAGTTCTTCTTCCTTTTCTTTTTGGGTGTGGCGCGGAGGGTTCAGCAGAGAGCGCAAGTGGGCGAGAAAGCCGTCCCTGGCTTCGGTGGAAGAATCCCAATTGTCGGCGGAACTGGGATAGAGGATGCGATGCGGAGCAGCGGACTCAATACGAATCCTCAACACATTGCGCAAACCCGCTTCCGCCACGATTTGGGCGGTGCAGTCGTCCTCGCGCGGACCTTGACCGTCCCAGATTGCGAGCAGCACGTCGGATTGGCTGAGGATGACGCGGCCGGCTGCGAGGTACGATTCGGCGGCGTGGTCGCGCGTGCCATCTAATTCGAGAATCGCAGTGGTGACCTGCGTGTTGTCGAGCAGCCGGTTGAACTCCTGCGCGGAGGGGTTTTCTTCGAAATCGTTGAGGTATTGGTTGCGAGCGAACGGCAACGCGCATTGCAGTTCGTAGCCGAGTGAGATCGCCTGATGCGCGGCATAGCGGTCCGCACCTTCGGCCAAGCAGGAAACCAGCCGCAGGATCGGCTCGTCGCGTTCGCGATAGGACGTGGAGACGCGCGGATGCTCCTGCGCAAATTGCTTCAGCGATTGCAGCACCTCGTGAATTTTCTTTTCTAGCTCGTGAATCTGGTCACGGTGCAGATGTTTCAGGTGATGGCCGGCGACGCCGACGCGCAAAGCGAGCCTGGGTTTCGGTGGTTGAGATTTAGGCATCACTTACCTCTTACGATGCGATATCCCAAGGCGAGAATGGCTTTCAAGGTTTCGTCGACCATGACGCGGTCGTAGTCCTTCTCCGATTCCGAAAGATTTTCGTAGGGCACCAGGCACGGATGGGTACGCTTCACATCGTCGCGATGCGCGCCGTACGTCCAGCCATCGCGCAGACGCTGTTGCGCCCAGATTTCGTGCGCGTTGCGTGCCAAGCCTTCGAGCAGCGGCTGCAAATCTTCCAGATTCACCTGCGAAGTGTCCACGGGGTGCGGAAGGTAGGATTGGTCGGGCATAGCCGCTGAAATCTCCGCAGATGAAAGTGGCCGCGGTGTGACAGGCGCGCGGCGTCAGCACGAGAGTTATACCAACTGGTGCAGAAGGCGGCAACTATAGCAGAAATGGGACGCGGTTCAGAAGAGGCAGCCGGCGGGCCGAAGCGGCGCGGCGCGATATTCGAAATTGCTTTCAGGACAATAGGAAAAGATGGAAGGGGCGGCGGGGCGTCTTCGCGGTGCCACGAGCGAGCGCCTGCGCCGCCGAAGCGGGCGCTAATCAACTTCCATAATTCGCGTGGCCTTGACGACAGGAGATTTTTTCTGCCGGTCGGCAAACTTCTGGGCGCGATTGCGGTCAATATAAACGCGAGCAAATTTTTCGCCGTCGGCGTAGTACACGGTTACCTGCCAATGGTGGTGCTTACGGCGCTTGTCGCGCTTCATGCGGCTGGTCTTCTTGAGCCTCTGCTTAGTCACGATGTGTGGGTGCCTCCGCTGAGGGGACTATGGCAAGTTTAGGTGGTCCGCGCAAGTAACAAGTTAGGGGTTAACGTTCGTGTACTTGATTACGGCGGCGGATGCTAAATGGGTGCCAATTTGGCTGAATTAAAGTGAAAAAACGAGGAGCCTTGCAACATTTCTGCGCATCCAACCGTATAAGTAGGTGAGGTAGGAAATAGCGGCTGGGGGAGGAGCACGGTGATGCGCTGGGCATGTGACTTACAGATAGAAGACTTGCGGGACCATCCAACGGAATTGATCGTGCAGTTGCGGCATTTATTGGCCAGCGGCTCGCCGGCAATTCCCGATCCGAAACATCCTGAGTTGTACGAGATCAAGAGCGAATCGCAGGTGTTTTACGTGCACATTTCTCCCGCCACGGGAAAGGTGCTGCTGGTGGCTACCTGGCCTGCCGAGAGCGTGCTGGAAGAGATGCATACCACGGCGTAGGGTGGCGCGCCCGTAGGGCGTGCTGCGCTTGCTCTGCTGACGTTTGTTCGCGCGGTTAGTTGGCTAGGTCTGAGGCCTTGAAACTCAGGTCGGTGAGAAGCTGCGGTTTCAGTTTGTAGATGGTTGGGGCTTCGCTGGTGCGCGCGTAAACGGACCCGCCGGATTCCTTCGAAATCTGAATTTTTAGGATTTTTCCGCTTTTGTCGGTGAGGCTTACTTCAAACGCAGGCTTGCTAAGTGCGGCAAGCTGCGCGGGCGTGGGATGGTCGAAGACTTCGTCGGCTGAGGCTTGCTGCAGTGGATTGAAGAGCTTGTCGAGATTTACCGGGTTTGGCTGTTGTTTGTCTTTCTGCTGGTCATTCTGTTTCCCTTTATCGCCCCTTTGCTCCTGTCCGTCGATCGCCCAGTCTGTTTCGTTCTTGCGCGTCGTCACGATGGTGCCGCTGGCGTTGTGAATTTCGGCGTGGGTGATGGTTGCCGGTTCGAAGTGAACGAGTTTCTTGTCGCGCAAGTCGCTGAAGTTTTCCGTGAGTTTTTTGTAAAGGCCCTGATTGATGCGGAAGATCGTGGGACGCGAAGCGTCTCGCGCGAAATACTCGTCACCTTCCTTCCTCCCTACGAACAGAGTCGCGCTCTTGCCCTTGGCGTCCGTGGTGGTGAATAAAATGGCCGGGTTTGCGAGGCCATACTTCGCGAGACTGTCCGGCGTTTCGCTGGCGATGGTGGTCATCCTGCTGCTGGCAACGGTGGCGAGAAGCGAGTTGATGGCGTCGCTATCCCCGGGGGCGCTGCTGGGTTTCGTAAACTTCCAGGCGTCGTGATCCTTGGCTGCCGATAATTCGCCCGATGAATTTTTGAGAGCGAAAGAATTCACGTCTGGAGTCGTGAAATGCAGGACGGAATGATCACGCAACTCCTGCAGAGGTTTATCGGCGCTGACCAGCAGCGATTCGGGCAACAGGTCCACGTCTTTCGCGTTGTCCACGATGGCGTAAACCGAGACGCCTGTGAAATCCTTCTTTCCCAGGCGCAGCGAATGCTTCGCGCCATTCTTCATTTGAAAATCGAGCACGACGGCCGGAGGATCCAAGCCGAAAACTTTCAGACGATCCGGCGTGCCGGGCTCGGTCTGAGCGACGCGGGCCGAAGCGAGTTGCTGCACGATTCCCTGGAGTGAGGCATCGTCGGCACCGGTCTGCAGCGGCTGGGTAATTTGCCAAGCGCCATTTTGCTTTTCGAAGCGGATTGCCTGTGATTTTGGGTCGGCCGGATAGGAGATGGTCAGCGCAGAAAAATCATCCGCCTCCGTCCGTAGCGTGAACGCTGGCTTGGTTGTGTCCGCCAGCCCTTTCTCGGACTCTTTCTGGCCGCGTTTCCAATCGAAATAATAGGCAGCGGCGCCGACAACGACCGCTAGTAACAGGACAATTAAGGTAGATTTCTTAATCATGGCGTTTGAAGATTTCTGTAAATCCTTTGGGTGCGGGTTAGCGGCGTTTCCACCAAATATAGACGCCGGAGAAGATCACCAGTCCGGGAAGAAAGATGAGATCCAACCAGTGCAGGGCGGCGGATTGAGCTTCCGACAGGTTCACGCGGCGGTTTGTCGCGCTCTTGGGCCGGATGGATATCAGGTTTTCGTCCTGCGTGAGCCAGTCAATTGTGTTGAAGAAAAGATCGCCGTTCCTTTGCTGGCTGATCGAGGGATTCGCGGCGAATAGAGAGTTGCCGATGACCACCAAGCGCGCGTCCTTGTCACCCACTTTGCGATTGGCGGCAACACCCAATGAAAGCGGGCCAATCTTGTCTGTCTTGGAGTCGAAAGATATTTTCTTCTGCCCGGGCTCGAGTTTGGGAATGGTGAAGCTGCGTTCGGAAGTTTTCAGCAGCTCGACCGTCTGTGGAATCGTCTTACTCTTGTCCGCGATGGAAGCAGTGCGCGCGAGCGGGAAGAACGCCACCGAGCCCTGAAATCCCTTGGTGATGGGACTGGAACCAAAATCGCTTACCATCGGAATAATCGGACCGCCACCGAACAGTTGGCCCATGCCGCTGGCATCCACTACCACGTTGCTGCCCACATCCACATTCCATGCCAGGAACAGGTCGTCGAGTTTCGGCTCCGTCGCAGGATCCACCATGATCAGCGCGTCGCCGCCAGCGTCCAGAAACTTGCCGATCATCGCGGTTTCTTGCGGATAGAACGACGTCTTCGGCCCGGCAATCACCAGGACACTGCAGTCCGCAGGCACACCGTTTTCGGCAATAAGATTTATGGTTTTGGTCGTGAGATTTTCTTTCTTTAGGCCGACATCCACCTGCGTATAGCCGTCCTGCGAACCGTCAGTGAGAGATCGTTCCCCGTGTCCGGTGACGAAGCAAACTTGCTTCGTCTTGTCGCTGGTGACCTTGACGATGGCGCCGGTGACGTCTTCTTCGCCGAGTTGGCCGTGCGCACTGGCGTCCAAATGATCTTTGCGCACGCCGTAGGCTACGACGACATCGCCCAGATGTGTTGCGCCGAAATCCTGCGCGACTTCTGGCTTCTGCTGCGGGTCCACGAATTGATACTTGAAGTGCGGATTGAGGGCTTTGTACTCGTTCATGAGGTCATCGAAGGTGGTGTTCGGAGTCTTGTCAAAGCGCGCGACGGTGAGGTCTTGCTTCAGACCGCTGACGACGTTGCGAGTCTGGTCGGAGAGCGTGTAGAGCTTCTCGGTGGTGAGGTCGAAAGTCTTGTGATGACGGAAGCCGACGAAATTTATGACGACGAGAATGGCGATGACGGCAAGCGTGAGAATTGTGGTGTTAGTTCCCTGCTGAGCGCCGCGGCTGGAAAACGCTCTGACGATGCCGCGAAAACCGAGGACAACGGCGCCTAGCACGAACACGCCGCCGGCGATCAGCAGTACTTTGCTCGTGGTGAGCAGTTCGCCTTGAATGTTGTAACGCACGCCGCTGGCGACGAGCATCGCCACGCCAATCGTACCTAGGAAACTAGCTATCTCTTCGCGATCCCATTTCATACTGCAAGTTCCTCCATGAATTGCGAGCCGCGCGCGATGGAATTAAGCGCGGCGCCAGCGCATCGAATCGATCGAACGCACGGTTAAGAAAACAAAAAGAAGCATGAAGCTGAAATAATAAATGAGGCCCGAAGTGTCTATGGTGCCGCGAGCGAAATCGTCGTAATGGCGGCTGGCGGAAAGATATTGCAAGACGGAACCGAGGCCGCCTTCGCCAGTGTGGCCCAGATCCAGAACCCAAAGAAACAAAAAGGCGACGAACGTTAGCACTGCGGCGATAAGCTGATTCTCCGTGAGCGACGAGATAAAGGTGCCCAGCGCGAGCAGCGAACCGCCGAGCAACAGAATTCCGGCGTAGCCTGCGAGCAGCATGCGCCACGGCGGAATCGGATCGCTATGCAGATACATGTAAGCTAGGTAACTGGCAGTGGGCAGAAGCATCAGCGCAAACAGTGACAAAGACGCCAGGAATTTACCGAGGACAATCTGAATTTCGCTGATTGGCGAAGTCATTAGCAATTCCATGGTGCCGCGTTTGCGCTCTTCGGCGAAGACGCCCATGGTGAGAAATGGCGTGATGAAAAGAATAAGCGTCGAGAGCAGGCCGAGAAAAGCGCGCATTACCTGGCCGGGCACGTCAAACGCCGGCGGCATGCCGAACTGCATGCTCTGCATTTCCATCTGAAAAGATTGTTGAATGACCGCCGACAGGAAAAAGTTGAAGAAGAACGCGCTGATCAGCAGGAACAAGCCGATGCAGACGTAAGCGACCGGCGAAACGAAATAGTGCCGTATTTCCTTGCGATAAATGGCGTAGAGGTTGCGCATCGTTTTTCAAACTCCTTGGTAAAAATGCCGCATTTCGGTTAATTCGCAGATGCCTGCGCGTGCGCGGCGTCATCGGTGGTCAATTCCAGGAATATTTCTTCCAAGCTCAGGCTGATACCGCGCAATTCAAAAAGCGGCCAGCCATGCTGCACGATTTTCGCGGCGATGGCGCTGCGGATGTCGGCGCCCTGGGCGGTTTCGACGATGGCGATGAGGTGCGCACCGCCCGGGACTGGTTCCGCTTCCACGCGCGTGGTGCCGGGAACTTGGGCGAGCGCGTCGCGCAGAGCTTTTTCCGGCGCTTCGACCTCGACGCGTATTTTCTGGCCACCTTTGAGCTGCGAGGTCAGATTTTGCGGCGTGTCCACCGCGGCGATCTTGCCTTTGTTGATAATGACGACGCGGTCGCAGGTCATGCTGACTTCCGGGAGAATGTGCGTGGAAAGAATGATGGTGTGATCGCCCGCCAGGCCTTTGATCAAATTGCGGACTTCAATAATTTGTTTGGGATCGAGGCCGACGGTGGGCTCGTCGAGAATGATGACGTCGGGATCGTGGACCAGCGCTTGCGCGATGCCAACGCGCTGTTTGTAGCCGCGGGAGAGGCGCTTGATCAGTTGCGTGCGGCGATCATCCAGGTTGGTTTTGTGCATTGCGTCGGTGACGCGCGTGGCGCGCTGATCGGATGGGACGTTCTTGATGCGTGCGACGAAGTCCAAATAATCCTCGACGGTCATATCGGGATAGACGGGCGGAGCTTCGGGCAGGTAGCCGATGTGGCGGCGGACTTCCATGGAATCGCCGAACACGTCGAAGCCGGCGATTCTGGCGGTGCCGGAGGTGGCGGGCATGTATCCGGTGAGGATGCGCATGGTGGTGGTCTTGCCCGCGCCATTGGGTCCCAGGAAGCCGAGAATTTCGCCCTTGTTTACAGTGAAAGAAACGTGATCCACGGCCGTAACGGCGCCGTAGGCTTTCGTCAAATCCTGAACTTCTATCAATGCATTCCTCCCGCTGAGATGAACCCGGCTAGTCCGACCAACAGTTCCAAACAAATGTTTATACTAAAAAACGAGGTAAATTGAAAATCGGGCCGGAGGTTGGCGGCGAGTGATTTTGCTTTCGCGCGCACGAACCGGGCCTTACCGACCAGGTCTCGGATTCGGACTGTTTGTGAGCCAGACGAAAGCGGCGAACAGCGCTACGAGTTCTCGTCGAAGCCCATCTCCACATCCGGCAGTTTGTCGCCCTCGCTTGCGACCCACACGTACAGCGTTGGCAGCAGGAAGATGCTCAGCAGCAGGGCGGCGACCAGGCCACCGACGATGACGATAGCGAAGGGGCGCTGCGAGTCTGAGCCAATGCCGCGCGACAGAGCTGCTGGTAGCAAGCCGAGCGTGGCGACGAGCATCGTCATCAGGATGGGCCGCAGGCGCAGCACGGCGCCTTCGATTGCGGCGTCTTCGATGGTGTGACCGCGGGCGCGCAACTGATTGATGTACTCGAGCATGATGATGCCCGTCTGCACCGAGACTCCAAACAACGCTAAGAATCCCACGCCCGACGAAACGCTGAAGTGCGTGCCGGTGAGCAGAAGCGCCAGGAGGCCGCCCACAGGCGCCATCGCTACGTTGCCGAGAATCAGCAGCGCCCACTTCACGGAACCGAACATGGTGTAGAGAATCACGAAAATTCCCAGCACGGTGAGCGGCAGCACCAGCATGAGGCGCCGCTGGGACCGTTTCTGGCTTTCGTACTCGCCGGCCCAGTCAATGTGATAACCGGCGGGGAGTTTCACCTGCGCGTTCACTTTGCGAATGGCTTCTTCGACGGCTCCTCCCAGGTCGCGGCCGCGGACGCTGTACTTGATGGCGACATAGCGCGAATTTTCCTCGCGATAGATTTCCGAGGCGCCGTCGCGAACTTCAATTTTCGTAAGCTCTGAAAGGGAGACCCGCGCACCGGATGGCGAGAGCAGGCGAATATTCTCGATGGCTTCCTGCGTGTCGCGATAAGGTGCCTGATAACGCATCACCAGGTCGTAACGCTGTTCGCCCTGCAGCACCTGGCTGAGAGCGTTGCCGCCGACGGCGGTCTGAATGGCGTCCTGAATATCCGCGACGTTGATTTGGTAGCGCGCGGCTTGTTTGCGGTCCACGACAAAATTCAGGTTGGGCTGGCCGATGACGCGGAACACGCCGAGGTCTTCGATTCCGCGGACGCCGCGCATAATCGCGACGATCTCATCGGCTTTCTGTTCGAGAAGCCGCAGGTCGTCGCCGTAAATTTTTACCGCTAGCTCGCCTTTGACGCCGCTGACGGCTTCTTCCATGTTGTCCGAAATGGGCTGCGAAAAATTCCAGAGAACGCCGGGAATCTTGCTGAGTTCGCGATCCATCGCGTCGATCAATTCGTTCTTGTCTCTGCCAAAAATCGGACGCCATTGCTCTTTCGGCTTGAGGTCCACAAAATATTCGGTATTGAAGAAGCCGGTCGTGTCTGTGCCGTCGTCGGGCCGGCCGACTTGCGAAACTACCTGGGTTACTTCCGGAAAAGATGCAAAGACAATGCGGGCCTGATTCATGATACGCGCGCCTTCGGTGGGACCGGTGCTGGGCGCCAGCGTGCCGCGCGCCCAGATGGCGCCTTCGTCCAGATGCGGCAGGAATTCAGAGCCGATCACATCGCCGAAAGTGAGAAAGATCGCGAGGCACACGGCGAGGCCCGCCGCGGTTAGGGTCACCAAACGATGCTGGATGGCCCAGCGCGCCGCCGTGCGATAGGAACTCTTCAGGTAATCCATCGCGGGGTTATGCCATTCGTGCACGCCTTTCTTGAAGAGCACGCTGCAAAGCACCGGCGCGATGAGCATGGAGAATATGAGAGCTCCGAGAAGTGCGAACGCGACGGTCCAAGCCATGGGCCGGAACAGACGGCCTTCGACGCGCTGCAGCGTGAAAATTGGCAAGTACGCTGTGATGATGATGGCGATGGCGTAAAAGACCGGGCGCTGCACTTCGAAGGCGGCGTCGCGGATGCGCTCCAGAGTGGCTTTATTGTTCGTGTCGCCGTGGGTCAGATGGCGGACGATGTTTTCGACCATTACTACCGCGCCGTCAACCACCATGCCGAAGTCGAGGGCGCCGAGCGACAGCAGATTGGCTGGAATGTTTTTCACGCTCAGGCAAATTGAGGCGAACAACAGGGAAAACGGAATCGTCAAAGCCACGATCAGCGAGCCGCGAAAATTCCCCAGAAACAAAAAGAGGATTACGGAAACGAGCAGGATTCCTTCGGTGAGATTGTGCAGAACCGTGTGTGTGGTGTAACGCACCAGGTCGCTGCGGTCCAGAAACGGAACGATTTTTACGCCGGGCGGCAGGATGGTGTCGTTCA
Source organism: uncultured Acidobacteriota bacterium (assembly GCA_963790855.1). Taxonomy (GTDB): domain Bacteria; phylum Acidobacteriota; class Terriglobia; order Acidiferrales; family UBA7541; genus Palsa-295. Next base: position 560,228 of record CAWBPZ010000005.1, on the reverse strand, counting down.
GTTCCTTGACCTTCGCATGGATGCCGACCAGGGTGTCGTCTGAATTGGCTCCCTTGCGCAGGAGCACGATGCCTTCGACGACGTCGTCGTTATCGACGATCGTGCCGTCAGCGCGATGAATTGCTTTTCCGATCTGCCCCAGTCGGATTTTGGAACCTTGCACCACGGTCGCGATGTTCTCTATGGTTAGCGGCGTACCGTTTTTTGCGACGATAGGGGTCTGCGCGATGTCCTCAACGGTGCTGAACAAACCCACGGCGCGAACGTTTATCTGCTGCAGACCGGCTTCGATGAAGCTGCCTCCGGCGTTGGTATTGTTGTTGGCAAGTTGTTGTTCCACCTGGGCGATGCTCAAACCGTAGGCAACCAGTTTGTTGGGGTCTACCTGTACTTGATACTCACGGGTGATACCGCCGAAGCTGGAGACGTCCACGACATTGGGAACGGATTTGAACTGTTTTTCCAGCGTCCAGTCCTCGATGGATTTCAATTCCATCAGGTCGTAGCGCGGATTGGTGCTTTTGAGCGTGTACCAAAAAATCTGCCCTACCGGGCTCCAGTCCGTACCCATCTGCGGCTGCACGTTCAGCGGCAGCGTTGCCTGGGAGAGGCGTTCGAGAGCTTTCTGGCGGTTCCAATCGTTGGCGGATTGATCGTCGAAAATCAGCATCACACTGGAAAGCCCGAAGAGCGAGACAGAGCGGAGATGCTCCAGGTGCGGAATTCCATTCATTTGAATTTCGATGGGGATGGTGACTTGCTGTTCGACTTCTTCGGCGGCGCGGCCGGGCCACTGCGTAATGATCTGGACGTAATTGTTGGCGACGTCCGGGTAAGCTTCCACGGGAAGATCGTGGAAAGAAATCGCGCCCCAAATGAGCAGCAGGACGGCGAGCCCCAGAATAATAAATTGGTTGTTAAGGGCATAATTGACGAAGGCGCGAATCATTGGCTCTCCATCGAGTCTGATTAATTGGGTTTCAGATATAGCTTCAGCACGTCTTACGCGACGGTATCGTTCCCCGGCGAACGGATTCCGCAAGCCGCGCCGGCGCGCGCACAGACAAATGGGATATGTCCCTGGGTTTCAGGGCGATGGCCAATTTCGCCCCGCGTGGGTGCAGGAGATAGGTCACCACGATCGACGCGATTCACTACGCGCGACGAACCAGTGGTCTAGTCCAGCGAGTTTTTAGAGGTATTGAACTGCCGAGGGGGTGCTCTGCCAAGTTGAGAGATTAAAAATGGGCTAGAGAAAAATTCGCGACGCGACTGGGACGTAGCGCCTGCTTTGGATCCCGCATGCGGCAAGCGCGCCACTGCGATGCAAAGCCCCGAGCGCGACGGCGGCGGAACGCCAACCGCGTCGGCCGCTCGATCGGTGGCCGAACTCCAGCGGGTGTGCGATTCGCGGAAGGCTTCGGGAAATGCGGAGGTTTCGGCGCGAGTGAAGGTTCCGTGACCGTCGTTTATGAAAATCGCGACGGGCTGCCCGAGCCAGGTCGTCGTTAGAATCAGGTCTGGGATCTGATCGCCGTTCACGTCACGTGCGGCGATTTGCAAACCGCCAGAGGGCCCAACGAGCGAAATCGTTTGCTGGCCTGCCGCGCTTAACTGAAGTCGAATCCAGTATTTCGTGCGGGCTACGTTGCCTTGGCCGGTTTGCACGCCGACCAGGTCCGGACGGTGGTCGCCATCGAAGTCAGCGATGGCAATTTGCAGGCCGGGCCCGACGGAAGTAGGGGAGGGCCTGAGGACGTCCGCGCCAGTAGCCGCGCCCGCCGATGCCGTGCACGCAAGCGCGCCGGCAATTGTGCAGGCAAAGAGAAAAAGAGGCAGCAAGCTGCGCACGAATGCGGCGGATGCGGGTCTATCGATCCGGCGAGGAGGAAATTTAAGCATTGGTTTGCAGCAAGCTACGGCGATTACTGTCGCGAAAAGGCAAGTTTACAATACTGGTTAAGAATCGGCCAAGGAAATCCCGGAAGTCGAATCGGGTGCGCTAAGGGCTGAAGCGGCCGCCGGTTTGCGGGGTGAACTCGCTACCGACCGTGGTGCGCTGGCCACGAGCGAGGCGTCTAACGCCCCTAACATGAGATACGCCGGATTATCCAGCTGGCTGCGTCCGGAGGCGTTGAATAATCCGAGGGTGTTGTGCCAACCCAGGCCGTTATTCAAGGCGCGGGTGGCGCGAAAAATTGGCGCCAAGGGCCGGGCAACGAGGTTCGGCGAGTCTGCATCCTTATGGCTTACGAATGGGGCGCTTTCTCGCAGAACAAATCTCCGGTTTGCATGGGCTTTTGCGATTGACAGCGAGCCGCTGGCCGGGTGGAGATGTGCGTTGACACGCTGCGGCGGTTTTGTTATTCAACTAGTTTCGTTTATTGAGCCAATGGTTCGATGTGGGAGCAACTCCCTCCGTTCCGGGCGGATCCGAAAAGAAATCCAAGGTGCTATGACGACATTGAAGGTGTATGCCCGAATGAAAAAGTTGCCGGCGCAGAGGAAGGACGGAAACGCCAACCGTGGCGCGCGCTGCAGCGACCTGTCGTCGCTCGCGTGCGCACTCATTGCGTTTCTGTGTGTCGCGATGAACGCAGGCTGCGGCGGCGGCAATGGTTCGATTACGCTGGCCGTGACACCCAAAACCGCCAGCATGGACCAGGGGCAGTCGCTGCTTTTTGTCGCTACGTTGGGCAGTGACACGAAAAATCTGGGAGTCACCTGGCAGCCGCTCACAGGATCCGGTTGCGCCGGGACCAGCTGCGGCACGTTGACCAACATCACGACTACCTCGGTGACCTACACCGCACCGGCGGGCCTCACTACCGGTATCACTGTGAGCCTTGAGGCCATCGCCAAGGCGAATGGGAGCGTGACGTCCACGTCAACCATCACCATTGTCCTGCCCGTGACTTTCACTACCACATCCCTGCCGAACGGCGCGAATGGCGTTGCTTACAACCAAACAATAGTTACCACGGGCGGAGTGGCGCCGATTACCTACCAGCTGGGTACTGGCAGCCTCCCTCTGGGCCTGAAACTGAATAGCGTGGGAACGGTGATCGGAACTCCCACCAGTTCCGGAACGTCCACATTTACGATTAACGCGATTGACGACGGGACGCCGCCGTTGAGCGTGCCCTCTCCGACCTACACGATCACAATTAATCCACCGCCTCCGCTTTCAATCACTTCGACAGTGATGGCCAACGGGATTGTGGGAACGCCGTACAGCTCTGCGATTGGGTCGTCGGGGGGCGTTCCGCAATTGAGTTGGAGCGTGCCGCCCGGAACCCTGCCGCCGGGACTCGAATTGAACACTTCGTCTGGACTGATCAGCGGCACACCAACGACGCCGGGCGTCTACAAATTTTTCCCAACGGTGATGGATTCCGCGATTCCGCCGCAGAAGATTACTTCAACCGCGGGCGTGACGATTTCAGTGATCACGGTGGCTCCGCTGCAGGCGGTGACGCCACCGCTACCGGCGGGCGACGTCGCCGTAGGTTATAACGCCAGTCTGGTGGCTACTGGTGGAGTGGCGCCTTACACCTGGAGCATAACCAGCGGCCAACTTCCTTCTGGTTTGAAGTTGAATGCCGCGAAAGGCACGATCTCCGGCATACCGATCCTTGCGACTGCCGCCAATTTCACCGCACAAGTGCAGGACTCCATAGGGACGAAATCCACGCCGCAAAACCTGAGCATTGTAATTAAGCCGGGATCTGCGGTGACGAATTCGCTGCTGAGCGGTGCTTACAGCTTTCTGTTCCATGGATTCGATTCGGGCGGCAACGTGGTGATGGCCGGCAACTTGACGTCCGGCGGCAGCGGAACTATTTTCGGACAGTTGGACAGCAATCGTTCGGGCGGCACTTTGGGGATATTCACGGGTTCCACTGTCAGCGGAACCTACTCGGTGGGGAGCGATGGGCGCGGCACCATGCAGTTGATCACGACAAACAGCAAGGGCGCGATATCCACTACGAACTACCTGCTGGCGGAAGATTCCGGCGGGAACTTCCACATGATCGAGAACGACACGATCGGCACGCCGCAGACACATGGATCAGGAGTCATGAAGCCGGTGGTGGGAGGCGCGTTGTCCGGCTCATTTTTCAGCGGAAATTATGTGTTTGAGCTCGATGGACAGGACAACCAGGGAAAAACGGAAGTCGTTGTGGGGGTCATGCACGCCGACGGCGTTTCACTGCTCACCCCGGGAATGTTCGACGTCAATGAAGGGGGCACCTACAGTCCGGCCGTAGCGGTGACGGGAAGTTACTCGGTGGGAACGACCAACGACAAGGGCCTTTTATTCCTGACGTACCAAATTCCTAATTCGGCGCAGGTCATTGCGGGATACACTTTTTATTTTGTTTCTCCCACGGACATTTTTCTGATGGCGGTTGATCCCACCGACGCCACGCATCCGCGCCTGGGGGGCGAACTGATGCTGCAGCAGTCTTCCACGGTGTTCAATGCGGCCGCGTTGAACGGCGTCAGCGTCGCGACCGGCAGCGGACTTGATGGCAGCAACTCCAGTGTTCTGGCGGGATTTTTGACCGGTGATGGGATCAGCGACGTGGGCGTCACCTACGATCAGAACGACGGCGGCACTGTGACTTCGAACAACAACGTCACGGGCACATATATAGCGGACCCCAGCCTGAACGGGCGCATGGCGTTCACGGGACTAGGCCCGCGTTTTGCGGCGGCTTACCTGACCGCGCCGAATCAGGGAATATTGATCGGTTCGGATTCAGCGATGACTTACGGTTTGCTTCAGGCGCAAAGTTCGGCGCCCTTCTCCGGCACATCGGTGCTGGGCGGATACACGTTGAGCGCCGAAGCTACGCTGGATCCGGCGACGCTGAATATCACAGGACAAATGGATTCACTGACTGGCAATGGGACGATGACGGGAATCCTGGATGAAGCGGACAACGACGGAACGCCGCACACGGATCAGTCGGTGGTGATTCCGAATTACGTGGTGGCGCCCACTGGCCGTGGCACGATGCAGATTGGTTCTACGATCGGCTTGCCGTCGGGGATGGTGTTCTACGTCGTATCGCCAAGCAGCTTCAGCGGGATCTCTACGGATTCAAATCCTGGCAACGAGCATCCGGTGGTGATGTATTTCAACCACTAGTTCGTCTGCGCGCCGATGGGGCGGGGGGTTGCCGCGGGGCGCGGCGGCGATAACGCTTACTTTTCGTCCTTCTTTTTTTCCTCGAGTTTTAAGGACGCGGAATTGATGCAGAAGCGCAGACCCGTTGGGTCTGGGCCGTCCTCGAACACGTGGCCCAGATGCGCATCGCAGCGGCTGCAGATGGCTTCGGTGCGCACCATGCCGTGGCTGATGTCGCGTTTCAGTTCCACGTTATCTGCCGCGATCGGCTGGTAATAGCTGGGCCAGCCCGAACCAGAATGAAATTTCGCGTCGGAAGAAAATAGCGGAAGGCCGCAGCAGACGCACATGTAAGTGCCTTCGGCATCTTCGTTTTCATACTTGCCGGTGAAAGGCGGTTCCGTTCCCTGCTTGCGCGTTACGTAATATTGATTGTCGCTCAGATTGGCGCGCCATTCGGAGTCGGTCTTGCGCATTTTTTCGCTCATGGGCGTAGCTTACACGAGGTTTCTGTTTTCTGTGAAGTGGGCACGACGGCGTAAAGCGCGGCACGGTCGGATATAATAGGCGGGTAAGGCGGGTTGCTGGCCCATCATCGTGCTCGGATGTTGTTCGTGGACACAGCGTTACCGTGTCGCAGGGTTCGCGTGGGCGGCGAATCGCTGGCATGGTTGTCTTCATCGAATCTAGTGGAGAAGATCTGTGAACGAAGTTTTCATCTGTGATGCAGTGCGCACGCCTTTTGGGCGCTACGGCGGCGCGCTGGCGACGATTCGCACCGACGATCTGGCGGCGATTCCGATTCGCGCGCTGCAGGAGCGAAATCCGGGCGTGGATTGGGCGGCCGTAGATGATGTGATCTACGGATGCGCGAACCAAGCCGGCGAAGATAATCGCAACGTGGCGCGCATGGCGCTGCTGCTGGCCGGATTGCCGAAGGAAGTGCCAGGCGCGACGGTGAATCGGTTATGCGGCTCGAGCCTGGACGCGGTGGGCGTGGCGGCACGCGCGATCAAATCGGGCGAGACGGACCTGATGATCGCGGGCGGAGTGGAGAGCATGACGCGCGCTCCGTTTGTGATGGCCAAAGCCGATAGCGCCTTCAGCCGCACCGCGGAGACTTTCGACACCACTATCGGCTGGAGGTTCATCAATCCACTGATGAAAGCCAAGTACGGCGCGGACTCGATGCCGGAAACGGCGGAGAACGTCGCTGAGGAATTTCACCTAGGGCGCGCCGACCAGGACGCATTTGCTTACCGCACGCAGCAGCGCTGGGGGCGCGCGAATGCGGCGGGATTTTTCAAACAGGAAATCGTCGCGGTGCCGGTGCAGCAGAAGAAAGGCGGATGCGAGGATTTTTGACACGGATGAGCATCCACGACCGGAGACGACCCTGGACGGGCTGGCCAAATTGAAACCGATCGTCAAGCCGAACGGCACCGTCACGGCTGGAAATGCATCCGGCATCAATGACGGCGCGTGCGCGTTGCTCCTGGCGTCGCAAGGCGCGGTTTCGAAGTATCGCCTGACGCCGCGTGCGCGTGTGCTGGCAACGGCCATGGCTGGAGTGGCTCCGCGGATCATGGGCGTGGGCCCGGCGCCGGCTACGAAAAAACTGCTGGAGAAAACCGGGCTGAAGATTTCGCAGATGGACGTGATCGAACTGAATGAAGCTTTCGCGGCGCAGGCGCTGGCGGTGACGCGAGACCTGGGGTTGCCCGACGACGCGCCGCACGTGAATCCCAACGGCGGAGCGATCGCGATCGGACATCCGCTGGGGGCGAGCGGCGCGCGCCTGGTGACCACGGCGCTTTATCAATTGCAGGCGATCCAAGGACGCTACGCGCTGTGTACCATGTGCATTGGAGTAGGCCAGGGGATCGCCGCCATCATCGAGCGCTGCTGAATCGAAACGCTGCAGCGTTGCCAGTTGCGGCGGCCGGACTCGGCTAATTTCGACTGACGACCAGGCAGGTGATGTCGTCGTGCTGCGCGGCGACACCCACGAAGTCGTCGAGATGTTTCATGATTCCCGAAAGTGTCACCGCTGCTCGTTCCGTGGTTCTCGGTTGCAGCAGCGCGAGCAGGCGTCCTTCGCCAAACTCCTCGTCGCTTTCGTTCTGAGCTTCGGTGACTCCGTCGGTGTAAATCACCAAAAGATCGTTGAGCTCCAGCACGGTGGTACCAGCGACAAACTTTTCGGTTAACTCGATCCCGAGCGGCATGCTGTCAGAACTTAGCCGCTCGATGCTGCCGTCTTGGCGGACAAGGATCGGGGGATTGTGGCCGGCTGAAAGATAGTGGAGCTCGCCTGTGGCGGGATTCAACTCCGCGAGAAAGGCTGTCGTAAAGCGCCGGCCGTTCAGATTATTGCCGCATGCCAGCCGATTCAGGTCCGTGACCAATTGCGATAAGGAACCTGGAGCACCGGCCAGCGCGCGAAGACTGGCTTGAAAGTTCGCCATCAACATCGCCGCCGGCACGCTCTTGCCCGAGACATCCGCGACGGCGATCAAAAGAGGACCATCGGCAGCGCGGCGAAATGCATCGTAGTAATCGCCGGCGACGGTATTAGCGGGGCGCGTGGCGAAAGCCATGTCAATGCCCGGCACTTCCGGTGGAACGCGCGGCACCAGCCAGCGCTGAATTTCGCGGGCGATTTCGATGTCGCGTTTCATGGCGACGTGATCGCCCAGGACCATTATCAGCAGGATCAGCAGGCCCGCGAAGGCGGCTAGAAATTCCACTTTGGTGGTGATGAGCAGAAACTCGAAACCGATGACGGCGAGGATTGCAAAAAGCAGACTAAACACCAGCAACACGCGACGAGCCGGCGAAAGTTTTTTTAGTATCCCGGCGAAGAGCGCGGCGAATATTTTGAATGGCTGCTTCCAGGCCTTCTGCGAATGCACCGCGTGCCAGTCAACGTCGCGTTTATAGAGACTGGAGCTGGCTTGGGCCTCGGCTTTGAACTGCGTCCAGAGGTCCGCAGTCTCCATGCCGGCGGTTAGTTGACGCCAGCCGTCCTTGGAACGCCAGAGTGCCCGTTTGGCTTTGGTTTTGATGTTATGAGCGAAATTCCGGAACTTCGCCGTTCTGGATCCCGTCGTTGCGCGAAGCTGTTCACTGACCAGGGTAGCCACATTTCGACCATACGCTGTTCGCCACGCGCGCGCAGATCAGGTTTTTCAGGTATTCTTAAACGTGAGTTGTCCTGTTCCGGGGCAGCACCTGGTTGCAGCGATTCGGGTATGCGTAGATTCCGCCGAGCTGGCTCCGTACTATTTCGAGTAGAACTTTCCGGGACCACGCAAAAAGAACGCTTAGCAAGATTACGGCCAAATCCGTAGGTCTTTACTTCTTAGCAAGTTACGAGGAATCTGGTATTGGCAGCAGACGTGCACTCTCGCATAATCGACTCTCGTCGATCCGCTTCATGAATACGCGAGACAGCATCATTCGAGAACGGAGACCCAGTCGTGAGTACAAGAGCTCTAGTTGGCAACCCGGCAGTGAAAGAGACGAATCCCGCCGAGGATATCCCAAGCCCTAGATGGGCGGAGCGCCTGCGCGCGCTAAAGAATATTCCCCCCGTAATGAAGTTTGTTTGGGACGCCGCGCCTGGCGTAGCGGTCGCGAACTTGGTTTCGCGAGTGGTCGCCGCGCTGATCCCGCTTTCGATGCTGGCGGTCACGAAGGTAATCATTGCGGCGATTTATGCATTGAACGCCAAGCAGACGCCGCTGCCCGGTTATTTCTGGGGGCTGGTGGCACTGGAATTTATATTGGCCGGTATCGCGGCGATTCTGATGCGGGTCATTGATTTCTGCGACACCACGCTGGCCGAACGATTCATGCGCCACATCAGCGTGCGGTTGATGAAGCACGCGGCGAATCTGGATTTGATGTCCTACGAAGACCCGGTCTTCTACGATAAGCTCGAGCGCGCGCGCGTGCAGAGCACCGACCGCGTGCAGATGATCAAGATCTCCGGCCGGCTGATTCAAGAAACCATCACGACGGTCAGCCTGGCGGCTGGGATTTTCGTATATTCCCCCTGGTTATTGATCGCGCTGGTGGCCTGCGTCGTTCCGGCGTTTCTGGGCGAAACGCATTTCGCATTCCTGGGATATTCGTTGAGCTTCCAGCAGACTCCTGCAAGGCGCGAACTGGATTATTTACGGCTGTTGGGTGGCACCAAAGAAGGCGCGAAAGAACTGAAGTTGTTTGGGCTTGCTCCGTTCCTGGTGGGCCGTTATTCCGATGTGGCCACAGAGCTGCACGATCAGACGATACGCGTGGCGCGGCACCGGCTGGTAATTGGCGCGCTGCTGGCGATGGTGGGCGTGGCCGGTTATTACGGAACGTATGCGTTTGTGATTTATCATACGGTGGTTGGCGTAATCACGATAGACACGATGATTTTCCTCGCGGGCGCGATTGGCGGCGCGAGTTCCAATATTCAGGCGGTTTTCACGACGTTTTCGGAAATCGCGAACCAAGCGCTATTCATGACGGACTTGCTCGAGTTCTTTGCAGTGAAGCCGAAAATCTTCTCAAAGCCTGGAGCGTTGCTGGCTCCCAAGAAAATTCAGCAGGGATTTGAGTTCAGGAATGTGTCGTTCGCGTATCCGGGCAGCTCGCGGATGATCCTGAGAAACGTCAGCTTTAAGCTGGCGCCTTCGGAACGCATCGCGATCGTGGGCGAGAACGGCCAGGGCAAGACGACCATCGTGAAATTGCTGACCCGCTTGTACGATCCGACCGAAGGCCAAATTCTTCTCGATGGCAAGGACTTGCGCGAGTACGACCTGGAAAGCTTGTGGCAAGAAATCGGCGTAATTTTCCAGGACTTCATGCGCTATGAAATGACGGCTTCGGCGAACATCGCAGTGGGCCGCATCGAGGAGCGTAACAATCCATTCCAGATTCGCGCAGCTGCGAACAAGAGCCTTGCGGAACACGCGATTCGCCGGCTGCCCAAGGGGTTCGACCAGGTGTTAGGCTCGCGATTCGAAGGCGCGGTGGATCTTTCCGGCGGCGAGTGGCAGAAGATTGCAATCGCTCGCGCGTATCTGCGTGATGCGCAATTGCTGATTCTGGACGAGCCTACGGCGGCGCTGGATGCTCGTTCCGAGCACGAAGTGTTTCAACGCTTCTCAGAATTGACGGAAGGCAAGATGTCGCTGCTGATCTCGCACCGTTTCTCGACGGTGAAGATGTCCAACCGCATTCTGGTCCTGAAAGACGGCGAGATTGCCGAGCAGGGCCAGCACGACCAACTGCTCAAAATGGGCGGGCATTACGCGGGGATGTTTGAACTGCAGGCCGCGAACTACCGCTAGTTTCTGCGAGGGCTGGTCTTTACCGTCGGCGCTTCGCGGTGGGATTGATTACTGTCGAGAATAGCGCCCCGTTCCCTGCTGCAATTCCTTATGGCGTTGGACGCGGATGCATCCCCACAAGTTCCTGCGGGGCCAGCGGCTGATACGATTTGAATCCCGCACGTTCCATCCCGCGTTGCGCCTCGGGGTTCTTCATAAAGGTGTCCCACACAAACGAAGTGCGCGCATTTTCCGCCATGACCATCGTAATTCCCGAGTCGATGCCGACCACGTCGCTGTCGTACCAATTTGTGAGCGGGTTGAACGCATCCACGAAACCGTAGCGGCTCCATGTGCCGGCGCCGTAGCGATTGTCAATGTTTCGCAGCACGCGCATGGTCGGGCCCGGCATAAAGGGGAGCGAACCGGCAGCAGCGCACGGTACGATGGTGCCATCAATCGGGCCAGTTTCCGGCGGGCCGCCCCAAACGCGATACCCGTTGATGGAATCCGAAGCGGTGATGCCCCACAGGTCGTCGCTGTAATCGGGGAACCTATTGGCGAGGCTTAGACAAAATCGCCGGTGCACGTCCGTCGCGAGGATCGAATTCTGAAAATAATCCGCGTAGAGGTCGCGCTTGCCGCGGAAATCGAACCAGGCCTGGGAATATTGGTGTACGAACAATGGAGCGTAGGAGCCGATGAATTTGATTCCGTCGAATTCGAAGATCGTGCGCTTCCAGGCGTCCCAAGTGGCGGGAGCGAGTGCGTGGGACGTCGAGCCAAGGCCCAGCAAATACATCATCATCATTTCGCTGTAACTGTCCCAGCGATATTGCAGAAACCCGGTTTCCGGGCTCCAGCCGTGGGGCAGGATGCGCGTATCTTCAGAGAGCCAGTTCCAATCCACGCGATTGAAAATCTGGTGCGCCAGATCGCTGATCTCCGAATGCTCGAAATGTGCGCGACAAGTGAGAATCCCACAAAGCAGAATGGATGTGTCAATCGAAGAGAATTCGGACTGCCAGAGCCGTTCGCCTGTATTAATGTTGGCCCAGTGATAGAAAAATCCGCGCTGCGTGGGCAGCTTCTTCCACAAGAAGCGCAGGGCGTTGATCACGCGTTCCCGGGCAAGAGTGAAGGAGACGTACCCGCGCTTTTCGCCGATGCAGAGCGCGGTCAAGCCAAATCCGGTGGCCGCAATGCTGCTGACCACACCGTTATCGGAGGAACGCACGTTACAGCGGTCCTTCACCATCCCGGTGCTGGGATTGGTTTGATCCCAGAAAAACTGAAAAATCGCCTTTTCAAGCTCTTCGAGGAAGGAATCGTCTCTGGGAGAAAGGTACGTCGGTGGTGGAAGCTGCGATGCAAGTGGGGCGACCTGGGTCGCCTGGGTAGCCTGGCGGCCGACAACGGAATGCTGGAGCGAAAGACCTCCGGCGATCGGAATGCCAGAGGCGGAAAGCGCCGCGAAATCTTGCAACAGTTCGCGGCGTGATAGCTTTCTTGGTCTCAATATGTCCCTAGTCGGCACAATTAATGTTAGACGAACCACCCATCGAATGAAACCGCGGATGAAATGAAGCTAATGACTGTTTCGACGAATGAGCGGTCCCTCCGGGTAGGGTATTTTTCGCGCGCAGGCTTCATCCGAGTACGATGCGCACCTGATGCGTCACGCCATCGTCCATCAGGTGAATCGCGGCCGAGCCGGCCTGAAGTTTGCCGTCCAGTTCGGTGAGAGCCACGCCGCGCGCCACGCCTGACGGATTTTCGACTGTGATCTTGTAGGTGGAAGAGTGGTAGCGGAACTCGATGCTGTATCCCGGCCAGCTCCGCGGGATGCACGGGTCAATCGAGAGCGAAGTTCCGCGCACGCGGAATCCCAGGATTGCTTCAATTCCGGCGCGATAGAGCCAGCCCGCCGAACCCGTGTACCACGTCCAACCGCCGCGGCCGATGTGCGGCGCTTCGGCGTAAATATCGCCTGCCATGACGTAAGGTTCGACCTTGTAGCGCTGCACGTTGGCGCGGGTATCGGCGCGGTTGATGGGATTCATCATGCGGAAAAGCTCGGACGCTTTATCGCCATCGCCCAGCTCCGCAAAAGCTATGAGGGTCCAGGTCGCGGCATGCGTGTACTGACCGCCATTTTCACGGATGCCCGCTAGATAGCCTTTGATGTAGCCGGGGTCGTGATCCGGGTGATCGAAAGGCGGAGTGAGCAGCAGGATCAGCCCGTCGGGGCGGCGAACCAGTTGCTGGTCCACAGCGGCCATAGCGCGCGTGGCGCGGCCGGGCTCTGCGGCGCGGCTCAGCACAGCCCAGGACTGCGCAATCGCGTCAATGCGGCATTCAGCGTTTTGCGCGGAGCCTAGCGGCGTGCCGTCATCGAAATAGGCGCGGCGGTACCACTCGCCGTCCCAGCCGTCGTGTTCCAGGGCGGCCTTGAGGCTGCTGACGTGCAGTCGCCATGTTTCCGCGCGCTTGTGCTCGCCGCGGCCGTCCGCCAGCTTGGCGAACTCCGACAACACGGTGTGCAGAAACCAGCCGAGCCAGATGCTTTCTCCTCTCCCGTCCTGGCCGACGCGATTCATGCCGTCGTTCCAGTCGCCGGTGCCCATAAGGGGCAAGCCGTGACTGCCTACCTTCAGGCTGCGGTCGATCGCGCGCGCACAATGTTCGAACAGGGTTGCGCGAGTTTCCGAAACGCGCGGCTGGAAATAGGATTCCTTCTGTCCTTCCGCCAGCAGTTCGCCTTCGATGAAGGGGATGGATTCTTCGAGCACCGTCATGTCACCCGTCGTTTCGATGAACTGGACTACCGTATATGGCAACCACAGCAAATCGTCAGACATGCGGGTGCGAATGCCGCGGCCGGAAGGAGGATGCCACCAATGCTGAACGTCGCCTTCAGGGAACTGGTGCGCGGCTGCGCGCAGCAATTGTTCGCGGGCCACGCCGCGTTTTGCGACATTCAAGGCCATCACGTCTTGCAGCTGGTCGCGGAATCCGTAGGCGCCGCTCACCTGGTAAAAGCCTGCGCGAGCCCAGACGCGGCAGGATAATGTTTGGTACAAGAGCCAGCGATTCAGCAGAACATCCATGCTGGGATCGGGGGTGGTAACTTTCACGGTATCAAGGATGTCGTCCCAGCGGCGCGTGACTTCGCCGAGAACTTTGTCCAGGTCCGCAGTGCGGTAGCGCATCAACAGATCGCGCGCCTTGTCTTTATCCTCCGTCTGGCCCAGGAAGAATACGACTTCGGCTCGAGCACCCGCGCGCAGTTCAATCGTTGTCTGCAGCGCCGCGCACGGATCCAGACCCGGCCCCACTTTTCCGGAGAGCGGCGCGGTTCGCTCCAATGCCGCGGGACGGTCGGCCGTGCCGTTGCGGCCGAAAAATTCCGTGCGGTCGCCGGTGAAGGAAGTTTGCTGCCCGCGAAGATCGGCGAAGGCGATGCGTCCGCCGAACTCACCGCTCCAGGCGCTGCGTGCGAGGATGGCTTTCGATTGCGGCTCGATTTCCGTGATGATGTAGGGAGCCGTGGCGCCGCGAGAAGTGCCCAGCACCCAATCGGCATAGGCGGTCACGGAAATGCGGCGCACACGGTCCGAATCATTTCGCAGACTGAGCCGAGAGATTTTGATGGGATCTTCGGCCGGCACAAATTGCAACAGTTCCACCGCGATGCCACGCGATCCGTGCAGGAAACGGCTGTAGCCCTGTCCGTGACGCGCCTGATAGCTCGCGCCTTCGTCGCGTATCGGCAGAGCCGTGGGCGTCCAAACGTCGCCGCTGCTTTCGTCGCGAATGTAAATTGCTTCTCCCGGCGTATCGAAGACGTGATCGTTGGACCACGGCGTGAGCTGATTTTCATGGCTATTGAGCGACCATGTGAACCCCGAGCCGGATTCAGAGACCAGGAAACCGAAATTTGGATTGGCTACGACATTGACCCACGGCTCAGGAGTGCGCAGACCTTCGTTCAGCGCGATCACGTATTCACGGCCGCGATCCGCGAAGCCGCCGAGACCATTGAAAAATTGCAGTGCTTGTCGCGGCAGGCGAGATTCTGGCGATTTGGTGGCGCGAGGCGGTCTCGCTAGCGCGCGGTCCGTTGGTTCCGGATATTGCGAACGCACAATCTGCTCCGCCAGCGTGCCGCGGCGGCTCAACAGGACTGCACGCGCCACCGTCTGCAGTTGCGTGCGCGCTTGCGGAGTGAGCAGATCGCCGCGCAGTAGGTAAATTTTCCCGCTCACGCCGCCGGAGTCCGGCGAAAGCCTCAGTTGGCTGCCGCGCACCAGCGCTTCCAGGGAGTCTTGCAGTTCCTGCACATAGGACGCGGCTTTTTCGTTGATAATGACGACGTCCGCCGAAAGTTGCTTCATTCGCCAGTATTCGTGCGCGCGCAACATTTGCCGGATGATGTCCACATCGTCGGGATCATCAATGCGCGCGAGAATGATCGGCAAATCACCGGAAATTCCCTGAGACCACAGCGTGGAAATATCCAGCGAGCTGCGCGCCAGCACATCGGCGGTAGGACGCAGCGATGGATCCACATACAGAACGGCGTTCGCGAGTCGCTGGAACAGCAGCGCCTCTTCGGAAGTGATCCCCAGGTGATGCAGCTGCACCTGCGCCTGGGTCCATGCCAGTGTGTGCGTGCGTTCGAAGGTGCGCGCATCGCGATATTTGTCGGCGAGATCCAACACTTCTTCGCGCGTAGCTGCGGCAATGGTGGAATAAATCAAGTGGACCGTGCCACCCGGCGGAACGCGCACCGTGCGGCGAAGGCTCAGGATCGGGTCCAGCACCGCGCCAACTGTATTGGAAAGCGGCCGGCCGTCCATCACCGATACCGGGTCGCGCAGGTTGCGTGTCCGGCCCACAAATCGCGCGCGATCGGTTTCAAATTGCAATTCGCCAACGGTTTCCGCGTCCGTCACCAAAACGTGGGCAACCCATACCGACGTTTCGTCATCGGAACGTTTCCGGCGCGTCGCGATCAGCGCGCCAACGTCCGCCACGAATTCAGTTTCGACGAAAAGTTTCGCGAAAGCCGGATGCGCCATGTCCGCCGCTTGTGGAGTGAGTGAGAGTTCCGCGTAGGAAGTGACTTGAATATCGCGCGCGCGCACGCCGACATTGCTCAGCGAGATGCGCCGGACTTCAGCGTCGTCCTCGGAAGAGACAACCACTTCCAGCGCCGTAGTCAGCGACCGATCGCGCCGGATGATTTCGGCGTGATCCTCGAAGAAAACGGCCTCGTATTCATCAGCTTCGACACCCGCGGGCTGATGACCGGCCGACCACACGTTTCCCGATTGTTCGTCGCGCAGGAAGATGTACTGGCCCCAATTGTCCAGCGTAAGGTCTTCGCGCCAGCGGGTGATGGCAAGATCGCGCCAGCGGCTATAGCCTGAGCCCGCCGCGGTGAGCATTACGGAATAGCGTCCGTTAGAGAGTAATTGCGTCCGCGGAATGGCATCGTGTGGCGTGCTGAAGCGGCGCACCAGCGGCGGCACCAGTTCACGCACTTTCGACGCGGCCGAAACTTCTTCCGCGCGCGGACGTGCGACGAGCACATCGCGCGGGGTGCGCTCTTGCAACAGTAGCTCTGTGGCCCGCACGATCGGTTCCGCATGGAAACGATCGCGCATCACGCCGCCATTCAGTATGTCTGCCAGAGCGACGACGGACATGCCCTGGTGATGCGCCATGTAAGCGCGAATCACTGCGACATCTTTCCCTTCCGGCAAGCGGCTGCTGGTGTAGTCAAGCGACTCGTAAAATCCGTAGCTGCCGGCGGCGCCCGCGCGCGCTAACCTGGCGAAGTTCTGCACCGCTGCAACGGGATTGATCATCGCGGCTAATGCCGTGGCATACGGCGCGATTACCAGGTCTTCACTGAGCCCGCGCTTCAGTCCCAGGCCCGGGACACCGAAGCCGGAATACTGGTACGTGAAATCCATATCGCGAGCGTTGAAGGCTGATTCCGAAATACCCCAGGGAACGCTGCGCTCCTCGCCGTATTCGATTTGGCGTACCACGACTTGTTCGTACGTCTGGCTCAACATGCTATTCGCGGGGGAGCGCATCACCAGCGCCGGCATTAGGTATTCGAACATCGAGCCGGACCAGGAGATTAAGGCTAAGCCGCGGCCTACGGGCGTGAGCGCGCGGCCCAGGCGAAACCAATGCGATGCCGGCACCTCTCCTTTGGCGATGGCAATGAAGCTGGCGAGGCGGGCCTCGGAGGCGAGTAAGTCGTAGCAATTGGCATCCAGCGTTCCGTCTGTGCCGCGAAAGCCGATGGAGAAAAGCTTGCGCGAGGTGTCGAAGAGGAAGGTGAAATCCATCGCGTCAAACATGCTTTGCGAATTGTGCGCGATGGCGACGAGGCGACGGGTGAGAGCCGAGGCGTCCCGTGCGGCCCCGTTCAGAGTCTGGGTGAGAGCATCGATGCGCTGCAGAATTTCACGATTCGCGACTTCGCCGGCGGAGAATTTTTCGCGCAACGTCGCGAGCTCGCGCACAGCGGATTCGCAGCGATCCGGCACGTCGGCCAGCGCCGGCAGGTGACGAAACGAAGGTTCGATGGCTACCCACTCCGGCGATTGTTCCTGCGGACGCTCCGCCATGGCCTGCACTTCGCTGGGTTCCAGACGCAGCCAGGGAATCATGATCCGTGCATCACGCGCGTAACTTTCCAGATGAGCCCGCGCAGCCCCCGCCCATACGCACAATTCGTTGTCCGCAGGCGCGCCGAGTTCCTGCGCCAAAGCTTGGGCGATATCGGCAACCGTTTGCGCGCGTTCTTGAATCTCCAGGAAGCGCGCAGCCCATTCACGTGGGCCGTCAGGAACGGGATCGAGCAAGACCGCCAGTGAATCGAGCGCGTTGGCCAGTTGTTTGCGCGTTACGGTGTGCGTGCGCTGCGTATCCGCGATTTCTTCCAGCGCTTCACGCAGAAGGTGCACTGCATCGCCAACTCCTTTGAACGGGCGCGACGCTGCGAACGGTTCCTGGATGATTTCGCGGCAGCCGTTCCCCAGCACGAGCAAATTGGCTGCGAGGTTTCCGCTGTCGACGCTGGAGACATATTTGGGATCGAGCGGAACCAGGCGGCGCGTGTCGTACCAATTGTAAAGGTGGCCGCGATAGAGCTCGAGCTGACCCATCGTCTGCAGCGTAGCTTCTAGGCGATCGGCGGCTTCCTGCGCGCCCACCCATCCCATGTCCCGGGCGGCGAGCGTCGAGAGCAGGTAAAGACCGATGTTGGTAGGAGAAGTTCGATGAGCAACCACCGGCTTCGGATCTTCTTGAAAATTATCCGGCGGCAGGAAACGATCTTCGGCGGTTACGAATTTTTCGAAGAACCGCCAGGTGCGGCGGGAAATTGTCCGCAGCGCTCTCGTGTCTAATGCTGACAACGGTTCCACGTCTTCCACCGGAGGCGGAATGCTGATCCAACGCGCCACCGCTGGCGCCGCAATCCACAGCGCGCTAAACGGAATTGCCGCCCACAAAGCGTGAGGTCGGAAGATCGTCACGGACAAAATCGCCGCAAACGCCACCAGAACGCTGGCGACCATACGTCCGTACGTAGCGAGCAGACCCAGGTCCACGGCATGCTTGGCCTGCGCCGCAGTTACCCACTGCAGGAGATTCCGGCGCGTGAAGAATAAACGAAACAGAGTGCGGACGATCGCGTCGGTCATCAGCCACGCCTGATAGGCGATAAACGTGATGGTCAAACCGATCTGCGATGCGCCCAGCGACAGGTCGGACAGAACATCACGAAAATGGCTACGTTTGGAAATGCCGCTTAGCCGGGAATTCAACCCAACCAAAAATGGAATCAAGGCAGGAATCGCAATCGTTGCCAGCACGAAGCGCGTCCACATCCAGGGCGATACCTGCGGCAGCAGCCAGCCCGCCACCAGGAGTAGCAGCATGCACGGCGCGGAAAGTGTGCGGCGCAGATTGTCCAGCATCTTCCAGCGGCTGATAGCAGGAATGGAAACTTTGCGGCGCTCTTCCTTTGCGAGTCCTCCGTGCCCGAAAATCCACGGCAATAGCTGCCAGTCTCCCCGGGCCCAGCGATGCTGGCGCGCGGCGGAGACTTCGTAATGCGAGGGAAATTCGTCGAAGAGCTCGATGTCGGTGGCCAGCGCGGCGCGCGCGAAGATACCTTCGAACAAATCGTGGCTGAGCAGTGTGTTCTCTTTGACTTTGCCGGCCAGCGCTGCTTCAAACGCGTCGAGGTCGTAAATTCCCTTCCCGGTGTACGAGCCTTCGTGGAATAAGTCCTGATAGACATCGGAAATCGCCGAAGCGTAGGGATCGATTCCGCTCGGACCGGAGAAAATTCGCTGGAAGAGCGAGCCTTCGCGATCGGTGGGAAGCGACGGCGTCACGCGCGGCTGCACTACGCCGTAGCCGTCCACCACGCGGCCGAATTCCACGCTGAATTGCGGCCGGTTTAGCGGGTGCGCCATGGTTCCCACCAGGCGCGCAGCGGTGCCGCGCGACAGGCGCGTATCTGCATCCAGCGTGATGACGTAGCGGATCATCGGAATCGATTCCGGGACCTGGCCGCCGACGGTGATGAAATTTGTGTGCGTCGAGCCGCGCAGAAGCTCGTTCAGTTCGTGCAGCTTTCCGCGTTTGCGCTCCCAGCCCATCCACTTCCGTTCGCGTTCGTTCCAGATGCGCTTGCGGTGGAACAAGTAGAAGCGCGCGCCTCCTCCGGGGGCTGGGCCGTGGGCTTTGTTCAGGCTGGCGATGCCGCTGGCGGCCGCAGCGAGCAATTCGTCGTCACCCGGTTGGGTTTCAGTGGCGGCGTCCATCCAATCGGTGAGCAACGCAAAGCGCAGGTCTCCATCCACGTTCGCGAGGTAATGAATTTCCAGGCGCTCAACTTGTTCTTTAATCGCGTCTTTAGAAATCAAGAGCGTAGGGACTACGATGATGGTGCGCAGCTCTTTCGGGACGCCATCGCGCAATTCCAGACGCGCGAGAGTGCGCGGACCCAGCAAATCCGCCACGATTCGATTGATGAGCGCTATGGCGAGATCCGATGCGGGCACGGAAGCCAGCAGAGCGAACAGCGCCAAAATTGTAGTACTCACTCCGATTTCGCGGGCGTGCGCCAGCGGTAACGCCAGAATCAGTGCGGTCATTACCGTGATCGTTCCCAAATAACCCGGCACGGCGGCTCGCACGTACAAGCGCAGCAGGCCGCGTCGCCAGGCAACGTGGAATCCGAGTTCCCTTTCGAAATCGAGCCGTCCGCGCGAGATCAGATAGTAGCCGGGGTCGGCCTTGCGTTCGTCGGGCGGCTGGCCATCACTGTGAAGTTCGGCGCGGGCGTGTTTAGCTCGTTGCACGGCGCGCTGCGCGACCTCGATTTCCGAATGGGACGAACCGCGCGAAAGATCTTCAATCGCATGACGGTAGTAATCGCGCGTGGCAAAATCCATGCTTCCGAAATCGCTTCCGTTGCGCAGTACTTCGTCCACCAGGCTGACGCTTTCGAAAAAAGCTTCCCAATCGAACGCGGAAGTCAGCCGCATGCTGGTGATGATGTTGCGCACCGTCACCGACATGGCGGCCTGCTCTTGATGCTCGGCGCGGACGATTTCATCCGCGGTAGTGCCCTGCGCGGCGAGGCGTTCGTCGAGCCACACCAGAATTGGGCCAACCTTCGGATCGAGGTCGCGCAGGCGCTGAACGAGCTGCACGGCGAACGAACGCTCTAGAGGTTTGTTTTCAAAGCGCCGCAGAACGGCGGCGGGTGAAACGGCGGTTTGTCCCGCGGCGCCGAGCACGCGATCGGCGAGGATGTCGGCTTCCACGCGCGCGTTGCGGCTGCGCACGATGCGTTCGGCAACGCGCCGCAGATTTTCCACGAGCACGATGCGCAGCGTGATGGCTACAGCCCAGAGTTCGCCGATGGTCAGCGGCTGCACGCGCTGGTAGGCGTTGACGAAGCGGCACAGAACTTCGGGATCGAAGCGGCTATCGTTGTGCGCGACAAACGCCCAAGCGACGCCGAATACGCGGGGAAAACCTTCCAGGTGGCCGGCCGCGAGCTTGGGCAATTTGCGGTAAAAACCGGGAGGCAGGTCGTCGCGAATCTCGCGCAGTTGCTCTTCAACGATATAAAAATTATCTACGAACCATTCGGCTGCGGGAGTGATGGCTTGTTCGTGCTGAATGGCGCGCGCCGTGGCCCGGTAATATTCGAGAAGGACGCGGCCGTTTTCCAGCACCCGAGGAATCAGTGGCCGCCCTTCCTCGGGATCGGTGACTACCAGTTGAGCGGCCGCCAGGCTTTCCGCGTGCTGCTCCAGCCGCTCCACGCTGAAAAGCTCGGCGCGAATTGTCTCCTCTGGCTCGGAAAATATGGGCGGAGGCGGTTGAGCCGGCTTAGCCATCTTCTAGTTTCAATTCTCCATTCATTCTATTTCGCTACCGACTGCCGGAAATCTGCGACCTGCGCATTCCGGCCGGTGGAATGAAGCAGCAGATCCGGCGGCTCTCGGAGGGGCGGCCGCAAGACAGAAGCACCAGGGCTGTACGAGATGGAATTTTACAGGACCGCGCCCGCAATAGAACAATAAATCGCCGCGCATCAGGCAAAGCAAGTTCCGGCGTGAAGGAAATTGCGGACCGGTTATGCAGGGAAGCACCGATGGATGAAGCGCGTGAAAATTGCCTGACCGACAAGACGGAAGGCGATGCACTAAATCAACGGAAATGAACAGAAGTTGTGAGCCGGGGAGGACTCGAACCTCCAACCCGCTGCTTAAGAGATCGTGCAAACGGGACTAGAATGGAGTGCGACAGGTTGCTACTGGACTGATTCTTCTTGCCAGGATCGGCGATCCGCATCCTTGCGCGGCTGCGACGCTGCGCGATGGATTTTGATCTAAGTTGGTTCCAGCGACCACTCACCCAGAATTGTTGCCGGAATCCGCTGCGCAGGGTAAATGTGAGAAAATACTGCCGCGAAAACTGGATGTTCGCTGGAAGCATCTCGTGAAAGATCAAGCAGGAGGGAGAGATGAGCAAGGTAAGGGTCCTAGTCGGCACACGGAAAGGTGCGTTCGTCCTTACGTCGGACGGCAAGCGCGAACACTGGGACGTCAGCGGCCCACATTTTGCCGGATGGGAGATCTACCACCTCAAGGGCTCGCCTGCTGACCCAAATCGCGTGTATGCGTCGCAGTCGAGCGGCTGGTTCGGACAAGTGATCCAGCGTTCAAATGACGGCGGCAACACCTGGGAAACTCCCGGAGGGGAGGTGATGCCGAAGCCGGATGGCCCGCCCGTCGGGAAGAGCAATAAATTCGTCTATGACACTTCTGAGCCCACTGGTAAGCCACTCACCACTCACCAGTGGTATGACGGCACACAGCATCCCTGGGAGTTCAAACGCGTCTGGCACCTCGAGCCGTCGCTCACCGATCCGGACGATGTCTATGCGGGAGTAGAAGACGCGGCGCTGTTCCGCACTACAGATGGCGCTCATAGCTGGAAGGAGGTTTCCGGACTCCGCGGCCACGGCACAGGGCCAATGTGGCAACCCGGCGCCGGCGGCTTGTGTTTGCACACGATTATTTTGGATGCGAAGAACCCGAAGCGAATGTTCGCCGCCATCTCCGCGGCGGGAGCGTTCCGTTCGGACGATGGCGGAACGACGTGGCGGCCTATCAACCGTGGCCTGCACTCCCCATACATTCCCGACCCGAATGCCGAGATCGGCCACTGCGTTCATCATATCGCCATGCATCCCAATCGTCCCGGCGTCTTGTACATGCAAAAACATTGGGACGTCATGCGCAGTGAGGACGCCGGGGACTCCTGGCAGGAAGTCAGCGGAAATCTTCCCAGCGACTTTGGCTTCGTGATCGATGTTCACGCGCACGAGCCGGAAACGATTTACGTCGTGCCCATCAAGAGCGACGGAGAGCACTTCGTGCCGGATGGCAAGCTGCGCGTCTACCGCAGTCGCAGTGGCGGAAATGAGTGGGAGGCGCTCACCAAAGGCCTGCCGCAGGCCAACTGCTATGTCAATGTACTCCGCGATGCCATGGCGGTGGACTCACTCGATAAATGCGGCGTCTATTTCGGCACCTCCGGTGGGCAAGTTTACGCATCTGCCGATGCTGGTGACACGTGGTCGCCCATCGTGCGTGATCTTCCAGCCGTACTTTCCGTTGAGGTCCAGACGCTGCCATGATTCGGGTCGTTCTCCCGCCACACCTCCGCGGGCTCGCGCGCATCAGCGGCGAAGTGGAACTCGACCTGCCGGCGCCCGTCACACAGCGCTCCGTCGTTGACGCCCTCGAAACCCGCTACCCGGCGCTGAGCGGGACGATCCGCGACCACGTCACGCAAACACGTCGGCCGTTCCTGCGCTTCTTCGCTTGTGGTGAGGACCTTTCCCATGAACAGCCGGACACCCCACTACCTGAGGCGGTTGTCTCGGGAAAGGAACCCCTCCTCATCGTCGGCGCAATCGCGGGCGGATGAATCTCGACGCCCTAGCGAACTTCCATTGGGTCGCCGGTTTTGTGTTCTTGGATCTGAAGGGGGAGAAAGTCGTGTACCGCCGCGATCGCATCCCTCTCGGCGCCTGAGACGGCCAGGTATCCCCCACCTGCACCAACTTCAAACGAATACTTAATCTCATTCTGAAGCGGTTTCATTTTGGGCACACCGGTCGGCACCGTGTCACGCACGAAGATGGGAATTTCGAAATCTCCGTCTTGAAATGCTCGCGCGATGTGCCCTAGCTCCATCCTGATTTGATGTTTTATGTCATCGCGTGACGATTTCATTCGCGACTCGCCATCACTTGCGCCCTGCGCGCTGTTGCGAGACCGCCAGGCCACCAGTTCCAATCGCCTGCAATACGAAGGAGCGCGGGACCGATCACGATGCGAACCAGCGTCGCGTCAATCAACACGGCGATCGCAAGCGTAAATCCGATCATCTTGACCACCAGGAAATCTCCGAACGTGAATGCCGCAAATACCACGATCATGATCGCAGCCGCGCTGGTAATCAGGCCTGCGGTTCTAGCCATACCCTCCGGGATCGCATCCATTTCACTGAGCCCGCCCCTTCGGGCTTCCAGAACGCGTGCCACCAGAAACACCTCGTAGTCCATGCTTAATCCGAAGACGATGGCAAAGGCGACGATCGGAACAAGGGGAAACACGCTACCGGTTCCGCCGGGAACTCCCAGCAACCTACTTCCGTGTCCGTCCTGGATGACGAAAACCAATGCTCCGAAGGCCGCCGCGACCGAGAACAGGTTGAGTGCGATGGCCTTCACGGCGGCAAAGATCGATCGGAAGCCGCAGAGCAGAGCAACCAGCGTCCCGCCGACCACCAGCCACATTACGGACGGAAACCGGTGTCTGATGATCGTCTCGTAATCGGCGTTGAGCGCCGGGATGCCGCCAACAAGCAGCGTTGCGCCGGGCACTCCGGTAAGAACTGGCGCGCCAGTCTGGCGCAGTTCACGCACCCAGTTGACCTGCTCGCGCAGCGAGACCGAACTCGCGGGTAACACTTCGAGCAGCGCCGCTTGTCCGTCACTACTCAGGAACGTGCGACGAGTCTCGCGAGAGAGATCGGTGAGGGAAGAGCGGTTACTCTGCGCAAGCGTAGTGATGGAAATCACGCGGTCACAGCGCGGGTCGGTCGCGAGGCGCTTACTCATACGATCCAGAGCATCCCATCCTGCGTCGGTTTGCGCGATGGAATCCGTTGGCAGTTCAACAATCACGCGCAATGATTCAACCACGCCGCCGCGATCCATCCGCTCAAGAGTGTGCAGCGCGTGGACTGATTCAGCCGCCTGCGGAAGCCAATCCCCTCGAGGAAGACTGGTATCGAGTCGCCTGACCTGCCAGGCGAGCAGCAGCAAAGGAGTACCCGCCAACAAAAGCGCGATCCAGGGATGCGCGACAATCACCTTTCCCCATTGCCGCCAGCGATTTCCCGTACGCGCGGCCTGCCGCTCATCCAACTTTGGAGTAAAGGGCATTCGGCCAAGATCAATCCGCGGACCGAGCAATACTAGAGCCGCCGGAACCAGGGTATTTGTAAGCAAGACGCTCATTCCGGTCACCAGGAATCCCGCGACGCCGATCGAACGGATTTCGCTGATCGGAACCGTCAAGAGGGCCAGAAATCCGATGGCTACCGTCGAGGCTGAAATCAAAAGTGTGCGACCTGCCTGACGTGCAGCGATCGTCCCCGCCGTGGGTCCATCGTTTCCGGCGGCAATCGCTTCGCGGAAACGGCTGATCATGAGAAGCGCGTAGTCTATTCCCAGGCCGAGGCCCAGCATGGTCGCCAAATTCTGAACCAAAATGGACAAGTGCAAGCGCTGCGCGAGAAAACCGGTAATCGCAAGAGTGGTTGCAATGGCTAACTGCCCGACCGCCAACGGAATCACGGCGGCCATCAGGCTTCCAAAGGCAACCAGTAGCAGCACGAGGGTCGCGGGAATCACCAAGCTTTCGCCGCGATGCACGTCGGCGGCGCTGGCTTTCCGAATATCGAAATTCAGCGGGATCTCGCCCGTGAGTTCGAGCTTCACCGCGGGATAACGGCCGCGCAATCTACTTTCGAGCGAACTTGCCAGCTGGTGAAGGTCCGGAACAAGCGACTCGACTGTGCCGCCGGCAGAAGTGAGCCCCACGAGAACAAAGGTTCCGCCTTCACGGCCCAGAAAAATCGGATCGCGCAACTCAAGATAGGAGACCACGCCTGAAACGCCGGGCTGATCTTTCAGCGCTGCCACGATGGTTCCTAACGCTTGGCCGCCTTCGTCCGAATTCACGGGCGGAAGTCCCTCGATTACCAGGACGACTCGGTCCACAAACGGCGAGTGAAAACGAGTGGCCAGCTCGTCCCGCACAACTTCGGCCTGGCTGCCTTCGACACGGGTTGCGGTTTCCAGGCGGCGCTCCGCGTGAAAAGAAAATGGAAGAAGTGCGATGGTTGCTGCGAGGACGATCCCAGACACCCAAAAACGGCGCGCATGCATGGCCATCATGATGGCATATCCCACAAAATCGTCGTCACCAAAACACTCCGGTGACACCTAAGAACCACACCGACGAAAGACGTGCTCGGTCCGGAACCGGTTCCGACGTTTGCGTTCAGCTTCGGAAGTTTACGTGTGCGCGACACCCACGTACGGATCCATGCGAATCTGTTAAACTTTGCCCCACCAATTTAGGAGGAACTATTCGTACCGTAATTCTGCTCGGACTTCTTGTCGCCATCCAACCGGGAGTGGCGGACCCGCGCCTTGGCACCTGGACGCTCGTCTCTGCGCAGTCGAGTCTCGATCCTCCGAACCGGCTCACGATTACGCCTGTGCGTGACGGCTCGCATGTGGTGATGTCCGGCGAAACCCATCTTGATTTCACTGCAAATTCGAACGGACACCAATCGGCGGCGCCGGGCAATCTGTCGTTCAATCAGATTGAGCTGCGCAGGATTGACAAGAGGCAGGCGGAGGTCAAGGAGCAGAAGGATGGGGCTGTGGTCGCGACGGTTCGCGAAAAAATTTCGAATGATGGGAACGAACTGACGGCCACGACTACCACCGCGGGCCAGCCCGATAAGATCACCGTGTGGACGCGAAGCGGAGGTAAGAAGGTCGCGAATGACTTCTTTGCGGGCGAATGGACACAGGATCTGAGCAAGACTCGCATGCGGCAAGGTTTGGTGCTCAAAATCGAGGTGGACGGCAGCGGCGGGGTCCGTTTTCTGGGCGACTACAGCTATACGGCACGTTTTGACGGAAAGCCGTACGATCTAAGGAATTCGCGCAACGATACGGTAACGCTTCAACTTGTGGATCCCCATTCCGTGGACGCGAGCTACCAACGGGACAATCAAGTCGCCCAAAAAGATAGGTGGGCGGTTTCCGCCGACGGGCAGCAGATGACACTATCTACCACGGGCACGTTAGAAACGGGCCAGCGAGTCACCGAGAAGCTGGTGTTTAAGAAGCAGTAGCCGATATTGCGTCCGTCCAATCCACGAGCCTGTCGCTTGGTGCGACCGGTTCCACCTCACGAGCCGCCACCGAGATGATGCCCTTGCGATGCATGAATTTCAGAATCCCGTTGACTGTATCTTCAAGGGACGGATCTGGCTTGCCCCACAAGGAGGCATCGCGGGCCATTTGATAAGAAGTGCTGTCGTAGCGTTTGAACTCCATCGCGGAAATGTTGTCAACAGAGCCCACCAAAAAATCCAGCAGCGGAAAGAGAAGATCTTCCTTGCGGCATCTGCGGATCAGCTCGGGGACGAAGTCGGGAAGCCTGAACGTTTCGAACTGGCGGCCCGTCGCTTTGGTAATAAGCCTGGTGATGTCCATCATGTTCGAATAATCGTCGCGCGTCACATGGTAAGTCTTATTCGCTGTGCCGGGAGTGGTGGAGATCGCGACGATGTTGTTCGCGACAATGTCCGCCGGAACGAAGCTGACCTGGTTGAGTGTATCAACGCCAATACCGTGATTCACCATGAACGCAACGAGGCGAACGGCGATGTCGAAGTTGTTGCCTCCGCCTGTGACGGAAGGACTCACCAGAGCCGGCCGGAAAATCCGTGCGGAAAGTCCCCGGTTGCGCGCGTCCACCACGACTTGTTCTGCTACCCATTTCGATTGGCTGTACCCAAAATCGAGCAGCTCCATATTCTCGTTCAGGTCGGTCTCGTTCAGAACGGATTTAACCGCCCAGCCAAACACGAAGGTCGTCGAGACATAATTGAATTCTTTTGGCCTGCCCTCGAACGCCAATCTTACGACCTCATTGGTTCCTAGCACGTTCGCGTCACGCATCAGGTCGTAGTTGAAGAGGTAGTTCACGGTTGCGCCGTTGTGGAAAACAGTGTCGATTTCACTCGCCAGGAAATCCCACACGTCCTGCGTCAGCCCCAGCTTTGGCTGTCCGAGATCGCCACAGACGGCGATCACCCGAGCTTCGAACATCCCCATCAGATCTATCCCGCAGGGTCCCATGGACTCCATCGCGGCTCTCAGCCTTTGCTTACCCTGCTCTTCGCTGGAAGACCTGACGAGAACATAAATCTTTGCGCGTGTCTGTTCCAGCAAGCTCTTCATGAGGAAGGGTCCGATGAAGCCGGTCCCGCCCGTGAGCAGCACGCGATTCGGCGTCGGCGTCTCCGGCACGGGCAAAGGCGCCGGAGGCTCGAAGACGAGCTTCTTGTCGCTGATCATCATTTGTTTTTCAGCGGCGCGCTGCTCTTCACGGAAAGTCGCAAGGGAACTGCGCAGATGAATCAGCGCTTCTTCGGGAGCCCGCTTCAACTTTTCGGCCAGTCCAAACAGCTCCGCGACGCCGACGCGCTGAATCACGCCAATATCTACCTGCCTCGCGAGCATCTCGGCGCCTTTATCCTTCAGCAGTTCCTTGAGCTCATGCACAAACACAACGAGATCCAGGGAATCCAGCCCGGCTTCGACGAGGTTGTAGGATTCCTTGCCTGTCAGGTTGTACTTGGCTTTCAATTCGGCGAAAGAGGAATGCATGTCGGAATCGCACGAGGAATTCCCGGCGTCCTTCTCGCGCGAAAACTCAGAAAGAACGGTGAACTGTCCTCGCTGCCACATCTGCTTGGTCTTGTGGCGCATAATCTTACCCGAACTCGTTCTGGGGATCGCACGCGGCGCGATCAGGCAAATCATTGCTACTTCCACATTGAGATAATTCCGGACTGCGGCGGCAATCTTTCGCGCATCGGGCAGCGCCTTGGGATTTTTGGCTTCGGCGACGATTGCCAGGGCAGGTTCGCTGTCTTCCTGAATCTGGAACGCGCAGACGCAGTTGTGCCGAATCAGACCGGACGATTTCTCGATGACGTTTTCAATGTCGTGCGGGTAGTAGTTTTGCCCGCGCAAAATAATCATGTCCTTGATTCGGCCGCAAACGTAGAGTTCGCCCCGGTGGAAGAATCCTATGTCGCCAGTGCGCAGGTAGCCCTCGTCATAGGGAGTATCATCCACAAGCCGCGCACGAAACTGCTTCAGAGTTAATTCGGGATTATTCCAGTAGCCACGACACTTACCGCGTCCGGCGACCCAGATTTCACCCGTGCGCTCCGGCTTGAGAGGAAAATGTCCTTCCGGATCCACGATCTTCACGTCGAGACCCGGCAGCGGCGTTCCACAGCTGACAATCTGCGTGGCCGCGTCAATTTCAGAGACCTCGGTGGTCATGCGGGCCGTCCCCAGGGAGAGGGCGCGCTTGTTGACGGAAACGATGTTGCGACCGCCCAACGAGACCGCCAGAGTATTCTCGGCCAGCCCATAGGCTACATAGAAACTCTCGGACTTGAGTCCATAGGACTGAAACGCTTCCAGAAACCGTCTATAGGTATCGGGCTTTACGGGTTCCGCGGCGCACATCAAAACGCGCAGCGAACTGAGGTCGCAAGCTTCCAGGCTCTCCTTGGAAAGCCTTCCTGCGCGCAGGCAATAGTCGTAGGCGAAGTTGGGCGCGGCGGTCGCGGTGGCGCGGTAGGCCGTCATGGCGTCGAACCACAGGATTGGGCGCTGAATGAAGTCGGTAGGAGAGAACCCGTACGTTGTGCCGCCCTTAAGTGCTGGATATAGGTAGCACCCGATCAGTCCCATATCGTGATATTGCGGAAGCCAGGACACGACGACCGGGGAGGAATGGTCGATCACCAGCGGACACGTATCCAGGATGTTGTCGTGAGTTACGATGACGCCCTTGGGTTCCATCGTGGACCCCGACGTGTACTGGAGAAACAGAACCTTCGAAGGATCAACAGCCGGACGGTCCGAAATCGGATCCACGAATTCTTCCGTCGCGATCCAGGGAAGCCCGGAAATGTAATCCACGTCGATGCCGCAGGCCGAAACTCCACTTCTGGCGAGATTCGTCTTTAGGGATGCCTGGTAGTCTCTGCTGGTCAAGATACCAGCCGCCTGACAATCTTTGGCAATGTGGACCATCTTGTACAGCGCGCTCTGGAAGCCGCGCGAGCTGGGGGGATAGACCGGAACCGGAATCAGTCCGGCGCGAACGCAGCCGAAGAAGGCGCAGATCATTTCGAGCCCCGGCGGGTAGGCAAGCAACAGCCGGTCGCCCGGCGCGAAACGGCCCTCTTTCCACAAATATCCGGCAATCGCGTCCACTCGCTGAAGAAACGACGCGTAGGTGTAGCTTTCCAGCGGATCGCCGTTTACATCAAGGTACGAATAAAGAAGCTTGTTCGGGTGCTCATCTGCCAGCCTATCCAGGTGGCCTAAAATTGACGCCTTCATCAATCAGCAATCCTCCAATCTTTAATAGAACGCAAGCCAGTACACGAAACAACTCTCCTCAGCGAGTGGGCTGCTCCGCGATTGAGTTGGATACTGCAGACCTGAAAGGTATGCCAACGGTGAGAGTTCGCGTATTTTCTTCCCGGCATAGGCGTCGCTCGACGCTTTCGGGAACGGCTGTTTTCCTTTTTCGCGCCCAAAGGCGCAACCGGGAGCTCCGCCGACCTTCTATGGTCTCTCGCAAGAAGCCCGGTTCATTGTGGTTCATCGAAGGTTATATATTAACAAAGCGTCATGGACAATGCCATGCGTCGTCACATCGATTGTTCACATGCTGTAACTAGGCATCTTACGTTCCGAATGTCCTTGATTGTGTTTAGGGGCACGCATTAAAATCGTGCTGCGAGGCTGTAGGCGGTGCGCCACCAATTTCGCTGAGGGTCAGGACCCCGGATGCGGCGTACGGAGCGCGTCGGGCCCAATTAGCAGGATCGCGGAGGCGCTGGTGACGTTGGAATCCGAAGTGCTGATCACACAAGACCCCGATACTCCGGACCTTGTGCCATCGGAATCCGTAGCGGCGTCCATCACAGAACCCGTCGGTGCAACGTCCTTCCCGAAGGTGTTACGTCGCCGCCTCGATAAGTTCTTCGCCGACCAGAATCTTCCCTACAAAGCGGATCGCACAATGTGGGTCAAGATCGCAGTGGGACTGGCAGTACTAGTAGGCGCATGGATCGCTTTGTACGCTCTGAGGCCCGACTCGTGGAAGTTTGTTGCACTCTACCTTTTAGGCGGACTCGCGCAAACATTCCTTTTGCTGAATATTGCCCATGACAGCAATCACAACGCCATCTCGTCGCACCCGCGGGTCAACAAAACCCTGAATTATGTGTTTGATTTGTGCGGAATCAGCTCGTACATGTGGCGGATCCTCCATCACCGCGGCCATCACTCCTGCATCAATTTACAGGGCGAGGACGATGCGCTTTCCGGACGCGGCATCTTTCGCTTTACGCCCCATGAATCGCGCGCGCCGTGGCACCGCTTCCAGCACATCTATGCGCTGTTCTTTTATGCGATGTTCTCTCTGGACTATGTGTTCTTCCGGGACTTCGAGAGCTTTTTCTTTTCGTCCCACGACTATCTGAAGCGCGCCAATCATCCTGCGCGGGAATATGCCATTCTCTTTGCCGGGAAGGCCTTCTACCTTACTTACATGCTTGTATTGCCAGTGATGGTGCTGGGGAAATCAGCTCTGCTGGTTGCCGGGGCGTTTCTGCTGGTCCATTTGTTCGTCGGTCTAGCCGTAACTCTTGTGTTCCAGACGACGCACACCATTGACACCACGTACTTTCCAACGAACCGCGATGAATTTGACAACGGGGTGTACCACATCTTCGCGACGACGGCCGATTATGCTACGGAAAACCCGCTTGTCGGTTGGCTCGCGGGCGGCCTCAACCATCACATCGTCCACCATCTGTGCCCATTCGTGTGCCATACCCACTACGCTCCGCTGACGAGGATCGTGAAACAGACCGCAGTGGAGTTCGGCGTTCCTTATCGGCAGCACCCCACCATGACTCAGGCAATCCGGCATCATCTGATACTCTTGAAGCAACTGGGGAACGAAAACTGATTCTGAATATTTTATCTTCAGGTATGTCCCCGCTAACACTTCCTGCGAGTGACATGAAATCATCTGCGGTTCGAGGCATGTATCAGGATGGACGGGTATGAGCTCGTTCACTGCTATTCCGGCTGTTTCCCGATTGCGCTGCTTCGCGGATTCGCGCGCAATGTTCCGCAATCCCGTGCAGGTTTTGTCCAGCTACACCGAAAACTTCGGCGACACATTCCGGATGTATTTGGGTGGTCTTAAGGAGGCGATCGTTACGATCGATCCCGCCGTGATTCAGCACGTGCTGAAGACCAATTCCGAGAACTACCAAAAATCCGAAATTCAAGTAAAGCGCATGGGGCACTTCCTGGGAAAAGGACTTCTCACGACCCACGGAGAAGCCTGGCGCACGCAGCGGCGCCTCATCCAGAAAGGATTCGATCGAACGCAACTCGAGGCGCTGTCCGCGATCATGCAGGACTCACTTGCCGATTCGCTGCGCGATTTCGACGCACAAATCCATCGCGGCCCTGTCGATATCTACCCCAAGCTGATGAAAATAACCTTCGCGATGGTCGCCCGATCTCTATTTGGCGCACGGTTGAAGGAAGAAGACATCGATCTGGTCAGCCATACCATCTGCACCGTCCAGGAATTCATTGTTCGGCAAACCCTTCAGCCCTATCTGAATCCCTGGTTCGCCGTGTCGGGGGAACTGCGCAGGCACGAAGACATGCGGACGCGTGCGGACGGCGTGCTGCTCGAGTACATCAAGAAGCGCCGCAACGAACAGCCCGGCAGCGACCTTCTGCAGACATTAATGGATGCGCGTTACAGCGATGGCGAAGGCATGAGCGATAAGCTCATCCTGAGTGAGAGCATGCAACTTCTGGTTGCCGGCCATGAAACATCGTCGAATGCGCTATCCTGGCTTTTTTATCTTTTGAGCTCGCGTCCAGATTGTCTCGAAAGGGTAAGGCAGGAATTTGATTCTGTGCTGGGCGAAGCGCCTCTGAACTACACCGACGTCCCCAAATTCGAATTTACGACTCAGGTCATTTGCGAGGGGCTCCGCCTGTACCCGCCGTTCTGGATGATTGATCGCATGGCTATCGCGGACGACCGCGTAGGCGACCTCGCCATACCCAGTGGCTCGACCGTGATTGTGTATGTGTACGGCGCGCACCATGCTCCGCGCTACTGGCAGAACCCGGAAGAGTTCGATACCGATCGTTTCACCAAAGCGAACGACAAGCTGCGCACGCCCTGTACGTTCCTTCCATTCGGAGCGGGACCGCGAGGCTGTATCGGTGGAAATTACGCGATGCTGCAGATCCTTATGATTTTGAGCGACCTACTCAGAAAATACGATTTTCAGCTCGCTCCCGGCCAAACGATCGAAGCTCGGCCGATGGTTATTCTTCGGCCGAAGCACGGAATCCGCATGACGTTCACCAATACCACCGCGCCGGCCCGTTGCATTGCATAAGACGCGATTCGGACGAAAACGAAGCTGAGTCGTAAAGCGTGAAGCTTTGAGACAACATTTCTTGGAAACCCGGTTCCGGTGGGCATATCGTTATCATGCGCTCATTCAAGGGGTGCATCGGCACCGAGAACTCGACATCTGTTGAGTTATAAAGTTGTGTAGCGCCTTCTTTGGCGCCCTGGAAATCATTGGATCTGCTGTGATTCTTAACGATTTTCACATTCCAGACGACGTTCGCCCGCGACTGGAACCGGATTACAACTGGAGAGAGCGCCCACTATGGACACAGCAACTCACCTCCCTAAAGAAGGGCCAATCATCGGCGAGGATTTGATGGAACGATACTCGCATATTCAGATGGAATCCAAGCGGCGCGCTGCAAACAACCTCGGCGATAGCGGTTCTGAGGCAGGCGTAGCGCAAAATTGGGCGTAGTTTTTTGTCCCGGATAAATCCGAAGAGGCTAACTTATTGAAAATAAGTGGTGAGCCGGGGAGGACTCGAACCTCCAACCCGCTGCTTAAGAGGCAGCTGCTCTACCATTGAGCTACCGGCCCTTCGAAAATCAAACGCTCACTATTCGCAACTGTTTAAGACTACAGCTAATTGGATTCTGCCGCAACTGAGTCCAACAGAGCAATTCCATTTGCCAATCACCACGCCCTGAAAATCGCTATCGTCCGAAAGTTTCAGCGACTCGCCGAGAGGAGTCAGTGCAGCGCCCGAGAAGCGATAGCCTCCCGTGTCAGTAAATAGGTAGCCGTTTCCCTGGCAACCGGACTTGCGACTCTCTGATTCATTTATAATCTGAAATCGTTTGACGTGCGGCAATATGAGTTGTGCAGTGTTCGCTAGATAGTCTTCATAGTACAGACCGTCCATATCCAAGTACGTATCCCAGCGAAACTGTAAGCTACATGGGGTTTGCATCTGGGCTCTGCGGAGCCTACTTCGCTCGACAGTTTCCGATTCGGAATTCCTGATGAATCGAACGTACGGTGGCAACTTGTCAGTCTCTTCGACTACAGGCGTGGGATCTGTCAATAGAAGTTCCTGCCACGCTTGCTTTCTGAAGGCAGGGTCTGGGTTCAGATATCCGGCCAAACTCCACCTAATGAAGCTTCTGGAAATCACCGTGAAGATCCTGAAGCCCTAAGGTGGTTGGTCTTACAGGGGCAGCAAAACTAACCCGCCAAACAACCCGCCAACATAGCCGCCATTTCTAACATTGACATCACTGTAAAGCGATGATAGTATTCCGCATATGACTCATATTAAACACGCCATTGAACCCGCCAAAGAACCCGCCATTCCTGTTGATCGGGGCGAAAATATAGACATGATGGAACCGCTGCTGATTTCGGAAGGGGCACCTGGGCGGGGCGATCTCATTGATCTGGCGCTGGATCTCGCAGCTCGTTCGGCCAGCTTTCGGAGCAAGCTCCCGACTCCCATTGCCGTAGCGTTATCTGACCTCGTGCGAGCGATGAACTGCTACTACAGTAACTTGATTGAAGGCCGAAATACGCATCCGGTTGAGATCGAAAAAGCTCTAAAGGGCAATTACAGTCATGATCTCAAGAAACGGAATTTGCAATTAGAGGCAAAGGCGCACATCGCTGTACAGAAGTGGATCGACAGTGGCGGATTAGAGGGCCCGGCTACTAGCCGCGCGGCTATTTCTGAAATTCATCGTCGTTTCTGTTCCGAATTACCCCCGGAACTTTTGATCGTAGAAGATCCTGACAGCCACGAGAAATTTCGTGTTGAACCCGGACAATTACGTAAGCGCGATGTCAAAGTCGGGAACCACATTCCAATTAGTCCAGGAGCGATTCCGCGATTTCTCGACCGCTTTGAAACGGCCTACGGCAATCTGGGAAAAATGGAAACGATCTTATCCGCTGCGGCCGCTCACCATCGCCTCGCTTGGATACACCCATTTCTTGATGGAAACGGACGGGTCTGCCGTTTAATGTCACATGCTACGTTGCTGGAAACGCTCGACACAGGCGCCTTGTGGTCTGTGTCCCGTGGTTTGGCTCGGCGAGTAACTGATTATAAAACTCTCCTAGCAAATTGCGATCTGCCTCGACGCAACGCATTGGATGGTCGAGGAAATTTGAGCGAAGCAGAATTGATCGTCTTCACGCGCTTCTTTCTTGATGTGTGTTTTGACCAGGTCAAATTCATGGAAGAACTAATGAATCCGAAGGATCTCCAAGCTCGCGTGATGGTGTGGGCGAAGGAACAAACTGCGGCCAAGGAGCTGGCACCGAACTCCGACAAAATATTGGAAGCCTTGCTCTATCGAGGAGAGCTACAACGCGGCGAGGTGCCAGGTCTTCTGAATACAAGTGAACGTAGCGCCCAGCGTGCCGTCGAAAGTTTAGTGAAGCACGCCGTTATCGTGTCGGATAGCTCCCGGGCCCCCCTTCGACTAGCGTTCCCTGCAGCGTTGGCAGCGCGGTGGATGCCGGAGTTGTTTCCTGAAAAATAAACAGTAGCAGTAGTCGTGGTAGTCGTCGTCACCATAGTCGTCGTAGTAGCGAAGCGGGCCGAACGCAGCATAGGGCCAACGTTCCATTCCAGTGGTGCGCGCTCCCGCATCAGTCGCAGCATGTCCACCATCACCATCATCATCAGCAGCAGCAGCACCACCAACCGACCAACGCGACCAACAACAACACCAGCCCCACCACCAGCACGCGCGCGCACGAGCCAGAGCAGGAGCACGCGAATTCCCACGCGCATGTGCACTCGCACCACATCCTCCGTGACAGCTCGCTGTAGTACACTTCGCGCGTGAGACCCCCACAGCGGCGAATTTCCGAAAACGCGACTTCGACACCAATTCAACCCCGCGGTCTTTCAAGGAAGAAAGCTGCGGAATGTCTGGGCATTGCCGGGTGGGCTCTACGTGTCCTTATTTGGAATGGGGAATTGAAACCCATTCGTGTAGGACGGCGAGACGTTTTTGATCGGCTGGATCTTGACGCCTGGTTTGAGAAACGAAAAGCGGCAGGTGATATGTGAAGGTGCCGCCCATTTTGTTGGTGGCGGCTTGAAATCTCTATGTGGCTATTGAGCCGGGATAAATCCGCAATACTGGCCAAAGCTGCGCTAACCAACGCACACGACCTTCGCCGCGAGCAAAGCCGATTAGTTCGTTTAGATCGTCCGCTGTGTCCAGCGAATGAAAGAACCACACACGATCAAATATATGCCGCTGGGGATGAGCCGCGTATTACTCCGCTCCGTACCGGGCGATGTCTTCCAGCGTCAAGTGTCCCGAGGATGTGTTGTACGCGAAAAAATTGAAACCGCGGTGTACTAGCAAATCAAGCTCGGCCAAGCCGTGGGTCTTCAAGTGCGCCTGCTGGTCGGGCGTCGAATATTCGCCCAACTTACTATCGATCGCCTGCTTTAATGTTTCGACCGGCAGATAAGGATCGATTGATCCGCCATCTCCGTCCTGGTGTATCCAGCACAGACCAAGCGGCTCCCCTCCGACGAAATTGATCGAGGTGAAATATTTCGTTAGCAACGCGTAGCCAGGAAACTCCCTGCGGCGGTCAAAAGATCCCCAGCGCTCGCGATCCGTCAACCAGCCGCGATCCACATCGCTGGCGAAAGCGTAGAATTCCCGGCGCAACGGCAGCTCATCCGCGCGCGCAAGACGTCCCGTGTCCGAAAGCGACGGGAACGCGCCGCGGAAGTTTCGAGGCTGGTGTTCGTTCTCCGAACCATCGGCGAGTACACGCTGAACATGCTCCCGCCGCGCTTCTCGGGTCTTCGCAGGCGTCATCTGGCCGCCGTTGAGCCATTCGACTAGCTCGAGGCCAACCGGCCCGGACTGACCGTAGCTCATAAAATCGGGAGGATCCTGGTTGGATTGAACTTCAGTCCACACTAGAGCGCGGCCAGTGAAATCAGGGAAGCTGGCTTCCAGATCGTTCAGGACTGCCCTCTCCCTGTGAACGTGGGTGATGCGGCTTGTGGCCATGACAAAACGCTAGCGTTTGGTTCTATCCTGTGTCCAGGGAGACTTCAACCAGCAAGGAGTTCCGATGCCACAGAAGCCGAACCTGCGAACATTAATCTACAAGCGGACACACAAGGGCGATCCGGACAGAACGGGATGCTTTGGGATATGGGATTGCATGGGGAGACTCAGGAAGACTCGTTTCGATGCAGTCATTGGCGTCGGCGGCAGAGGCGGCCAGCCCGAAGCACAGGCGATCAGCTACAAGGTGAATTGGATTGGCATCGGCCCGCGAAAAACAAAACCAAACCCAACGGAATTTCCCCGCTGGCGCGGTCCGTTAATTACGTTCGACCACTTCGTCCTGTTCGAAGAGAAAGGCCCAGATTTTTGGGTTATCGCGCCTGCTCTCGCACGGAGAATGTATTCAGTGAGGTCTCCGCGATTCATATTTGACGACTTCAACAAAACAGAACGAGTGGAGATCCGTCGTCTCTTGAAAACGGCCGTGGCTGCGCCCCCTTCAACAGGAACGCTGCACGCCAGGATCGTCCTGCGTAGATCAAGGTGTTACTGACCAGCAAATGAGTCCAAACAGAATCCATCAGCCTTTTGTAAGTGCTTTATTTTGGAAGGGTAGGAAGCGCTAAGCGAAGCCGTTTCAACGAAATGTTGAAATGCTGCCGGCCCACTGAAAAAATTGTAACACGAGTGAATGCTGCGCCCATCCGCCCTTGCTGATTGCAGAAAACGCCGGATCGATTGCGATGCCGTATTCTTTCCTGCAAAAAATTCTACTTGTGCCGGCGCAGCGTCGTCGCGATTTCCTGTGCAACCTGTCTGGCGCGGACCAGGTCGCCGGGACCGAGCGAAATGGCTGCGACGCGCGCGTGACCACCGCCGCCATACTTCTCGCACAGCGAAGCCAGATTCACATCCGCGGAAGCTTCCTTCCAGGGGTTCGTACCCACAGAAACCTTGGCGCGCAGCGGCGAGGCGCTGACGCCCACGGAATAAAGTGCGTCGGGAAACAAGAAGTACGGGACGAATTTGTTGTAGCCCTCGAGATCCAAATCGCTGACGTCGAAAAAAATCACGCCGTCGCGAAAATCGGTGCGTTCGCGAAATACGTCGAGCGACTTGCGGTGTCGCTCCAGCAGCGGGCCAAGGTATCTCTTCACGATGGGCAGTTCGACCATCTCCGCCAGCGGCCTGTAGGCCAAGTGCGGGATCAGCTTGGGGACCAAGTCGGCTTCGGGCGCGGCTTCGATCACTAAGGCCAACTGTGTGGCGGGTTCCGAGAGGCTGACGGCGTCCGCGGGCGAGGCGAATTGCGCGCCATCAATAATGTCGCCCCAGTGAATTAGGTTGGCGAGCGGCGTGGCATCGAAGCCGAATTTCTCGGACGCGATGGTCGCTAAAAATTTGGTGCAGGATTTGTACGTGGGATTGTAGAACTTCTTGCAGGAATGGTCCTGGCGGAAATGCTCGGCATCGGCGGGCGTCAGAAAAGCGCTCTGGTGATGGTCGAACCACCAGGTCAGCTTTGGCGAGCTGGAATATTTGAAATCCACGATGGCGTTTTCGTCGCCGTCGAACGTGCCGTCCTCGAAGGGCTGCGAGGCCTTGTGCGTCATGCCGGTATAGAAGAATTCGGCCGCGGGATCGATGCGCTCTTTGTAAAAGCGCGTGAAGATCGCGGCGGAGGAGGCTCCGTCGAAGCATTTGTCGTGGAAGCAAACCCGGACCTTCAATTCCCTCTCCTGACGCCCCCGCGAGGTGCAGCCCCGCGCAGGGGAAAGCCAACAACGATGGACGTTCAGTTGGCTAAAGTCAAGAGCGAACGAGAGGGCGCAAATTCGGCGAACGCAATTAGGAACCTTGCGCTTTTCCCGTGATGGGAATGAGGCAGGCGCGCGTTGTGCTTCAGAAAGGCCTGCTGTCCCCTTTAAGAATTACCTTCGCGGATTGCTTCAGGACTTTCCGAAGATTTGATCGGCCAGATCAGCAGCAAGTGGAATGCGGTATTTCTCTCCCTGATACGCCTTGACCATGAGCAAAATCCAAAGAACCAATCCTACCAGGGAGACGACCCAGAGGATTCCGACACCCGCGGAAAACCCCGCAAGTCCGCCGGAAATGAAGAGCATTGAAAGGACGATACGAATAACCGTGAGGCCACCGAATACGACGATGGATTGCGCCGCGTGGAAGCGGACGAATGGGCGCTTATCAATCAAAAAGAAAATCAGTCCAGTGATCCAACCCAGCAAGTAGCACAGCAGCCCAGCAACATTCTCGGAGAGACCGGATTGCGTGCTGGCAGCGGGAGCCATGGGAGTCGCTACTCCCCCCGCCTGCGGCGCGCCGCAACTGGGGCAGAACGCCACGTTGTCGGCGACCATAGTTCCGCACTGAGTGCAATGTGGCACGAAGTTCCTCCCGAGGATTTCGCGTCTCTGTGTGGCATTTGCGGCGCAGCCTAACAGAAGCACGGGGTCGCGGCAAGGGCATTCGAGAAAAATGTTGGCTGTGGGCGGTTTGCTAATGTCACCCAAACCGTGGCGGCGCGGACGTGAAATCCGGCGCCGATGTTATACTGCGGGTTCCACTGCGGAAGTGGCGGAATTGGCAGACGCGCCAGCCTTAGGAGCTGGTGGCCGAAAGGCCGTAGGGGTTCGAGTCCCTTCTTCCGCACTCTGCTTTCGCACTCAACTTCCGCACTCGGCTTCCGAAAACTTCTTGCGCATTATTCATCCGCTGAACGCGAAGCGCTACAGCCCGATTTGCCCCAGCATGCCGCTCAGGCGGGTAAGTTCGACTTCCGCCTCCAAAATTTCTGGCTTCAGTTGTTCTTCGAATTCCTGGCCCAGCTTGCGCGCTTTTTCCCGCAGCGATTCCAGTCTCTGCTTGGCGGCTTCGTGCTCGCGCTTCAATTGCGCGGCGGCGTCCTCGTTTGGCTGATTCATCTTGGCCCTCCCCGCTGGAAGTATAGCGCGTGTTGCTGCGCCAGCAGCAAGTACACCGGGACAGAGGCGCTTCGCGACGCGCATCGCGTGGAAGTCGAGGCTTGATTTCTGCCCCAATCGGCGTTGACGCGCGCTTACGCTTTCTTTATACTGGGGTTTCTGATGCGGTTGTGTTTGGCCGCACTTCCCTGCCGTCCTCCCTCTCGAATTTCGAACAGGTGAAAGGCAGACTGGAAACAGGGTGTTCCGCAGTCCTTCCCCTGCAAAAAATCCCATGACCGAATCAACCTGCAAGCGTGAAATCGAGCTGGAAATTCCAGCCGAAGTAGTCAGCAAAGCCAGCCAGAAAGTGGAGCGTGACCTGGCGCGTGTGGCGCGTATTCCCGGCTTTCGTCCGGGCAAGGCGCCCGTCACTCTAATCCGTCGGCGCTTCGCCGAGGATATCCAGGGTGAAGTGGTGCAATCGCTCGTGCCGGAATACCTGGAAAAAGCGCTCGACGAAAAAAAGCTCGTCCCGGTAACCCGCCCCGAGGTGGACAAAGTCGAATTCAAAGAAGGCGAGCCGTTGAAATTCCGCGCGGTGTTCGAAGTGCTCCCGGAATTCGAGCTAAGCGAATACAAAGGCTTGGAAGTTCAAGTTGACGAGGTGGACGCGGGCGACGCCAAGGTGGACGAAGTCATCAAGGAAATGCGCGACCGCGCCGCGACGTTCGTTCCGGTGGAAGGCCGCGCGGCGAAAGATGGCGACTACGCGCTGATCAAGCTTTCCGGAGTACCAGAAGGCGGCGGCGAGCCCGTCGAAGCCGACAACATCATGTGCCATATCGGCGCCGAAGAAACCCTCGAGAGCTTCACGGAAAATCTGCGCGGCGCAAACCCGGGCGAGACCAAGAAATTTCAGGCCAAATATCCTGATGATTATCCGGACGAGAAGCTCAAGGGCAAGACGTACGACTACACCGTGGAAGTGCAGGCGATCAAGGAAAAGAAACTCCCCGAAGTGAATGACGAGTTTGCGGTCGAAGTGGCGAAAGAAGTCGGCGGTGTGACAACCGTCGCCGAGCTGCGCAAGAAAATTCAGGATAATCTGGAAGCGGAAAAGGAAGCGCGGCAATCGGCACAAGCACGCGAAAAGATCCTGGAAACGCTGGTGAAGAAGCATGATTTTCCGGTGCCCGATGCTCTCGTCGAGCATCAAATGGACGTGCGGCTGGAACGTACAGTCCGGTCCCTGGCATCGCAAGGAGTGGACCCGCGCGCGGTCAACGTGGATTGGGTGTCGCTGCGCAAGGGGCAGCACGACCGGGCAGTGGACGACGTGAAGGCCGAGTTGATCATTGACCGCATCGCTGACGCGGAAAAAATCGAAGCAACCGACGAAGACGTCGAGAAGGAAATAAATGCGCTGGCGGAACACAGTGGCGAATCGGCAACGTCGCTGCGGGCTCGCTTGACAAAGCAGGGAGCGCTCGATAGGATGAAATCGAAGTTGCGTAGCGACAAAACAATCGAGTGGCTCTACAGCAATACCCGAATCGAGAAGACAGCCAAACGTGAAGAGTAACAACTGGTTCGGGCTCCTCAGCGCGCAAAGACACGTTCCAATGAAACATACAAACGAAGCGACTCCGTACGCCACCACGCTCGTTCCGATGGTCGTCGAACAGACGAACCGCGGCGAGCGGGCTTATGACATTTATTCGCGGCTGCTTAAGGACCACATCATTTTCATTGGCACGCCGATTGACGACCACGTCGCCAACCTGGTGACTGCGCAACTGCTGTTTCTGGCGTCGGAAGATCCCGAGAAGGACATCTCGGTGTACATCAATTCGCCGGGCGGCTCGATTTCCGCGGGGATGGCGATTTACGACACGATGCAGTTCGTGCGTCCTGACGTGGTGACGTACTGCATCGGCCAATCCGCCTCGATCGCAGCCGTGCTATTGGCCTCCGGCACGCCGAAGAAGCGCTACGCGCTGCCGAACTCACGAGTGTTGATTCACCAGCCCTGGATGTCCGGCCTGTCAGGCCAGGCAACGGACATTGATATTCACGCGAAAGAGATCATCCGCACGCGCGAATCGCTCAACAAGCTGCTGGCCGGACACACGGGTCAAACATTGGAAAAGATCGAGCGAGACGTGGAGCGCGATTTCATCATGACGGCCGAACAGGCGAAGGCGTACGGCATCGTGGACGAAATCATTACGAAGCACAGGTAATTGCCGTTCCAAAGGGTTAGTATCCAAACAGATGATTCCCTGCCGCCCTGCCGGATTCCGAATTACAATGCGAGATACATTCGTCAAGGGTGTGGTGAAATCCGAAGTGAGGGAGCCTAATCAGTGAAACGGTTCACACCGGAAGAGCCGTTGCGCTGTTCCTTCTGCCATAAAACGCAGGAGCAGGTGGAGAAGCTGATCAGTTCTCCATCGGAATATCCGCGCTCGTACATCTGCAACGAGTGCGTGGGCGTCTGCCAGCAGATTCTCGAAGACGAGAAGCGCGAGCAGTCCAGCCCCGCGAATCGCCGGCTGCCCCGCCCTCCCGAAATCAAGGCGTTTCTGGATGGATACGTTATCGGGCAGGACAAGACCAAAAAGAAGCTGGCGGTCGCGGTTTACAACCACTACAAGCGCATCTTCCTGAACAAGCAACCGGGCGACGTGGAGCTGGCGAAGTCGAACATTTTGCTGGTTGGTCCCACCGGAACCGGCAAGACACTGATGGCGCAGACGCTATCGCGCATGCTGGACGTGCCGTTCGCGATCGTGGACGCTACGACGCTGACCGAGGCCGGTTACGTCGGTGAAGACGTCGAAAACATCATTTTGAAGCTCTTGCAAGCTGCCGATGGAGACGTCCAAAAGGCCCAGCAAGGCATCATATACATAGACGAGATTGATAAGATATCTAAGAAGGACGAAAACCCTTCGATTACCCGCGACGTATCCGGCGAAGGCGTGCAACAGGCGTTGCTGAAGATTCTGGAAGGCACCGTTGCCAACGTACCGCCGCAGGGCGGACGCAAGCACCCGCACCAGGAATTTACGCCGGTAGACACGACCAATATCCTGTTCATCTGCGGCGGAGCCTTCGTGGGGCTCGAGAAGATTATCGAGCGGCGCGTAGGCCATAAGTCGCTGGGGTTCCAGGCCGATGCGCAGGTTACGACGGCATCGCGGCGCAATATCGAAATGCTGGAGCAGGCGCAGCCCACGGATTTGATTCGCTACGGCTTGATTCCGGAATTTGTGGGGCGCTTGCCGGTTGTGGGCGTGCTGAGCGATCTGGATAAGTCGGCGCTGGTGCGCATTCTCACCGAACCGAAGAACGCGCTGGTGCGGCAATACCAGCGGCTGTTCGAATTTGAAAATGTGCGGCTGCGCTTCACGGACGACGCACTGGACACGGTTGCGGAACTCGCGCTACAGCGCAAAGTGGGCGCGCGCGGTTTGCGCATGATTCTGGAAGATTTGATGCTGGAAATGATGTATCACCTGCCGGCGCAGCGTAAGTTGCGCGACTTCGTGGTAACGGCAGATATGGTTAAGGGACGCGAAATCAACTGGACCCTGCTGGAAAAAGCGGGCTAGCGTACCGGGAGAAAAAAGGAATCGATGTTCAATCGCGAAAAAGGCGAAATCAAGCGCGTACCAATGATGCCGGTGCGGGAAATGGTGATTTTCCCGGAGATGATGCACCCCTTCATTGTGGGCCGGGAAGCATCGGTACGTGCGCTGGAAGACGCGCTGGCCGGCGACAAGAAGATTTTCCTGGTCACTCAACATGACGCGTCGGTGGACGACCCCAAGCCGGAAGAAATCTACCAGGTAGGAACGCTCGCGAACATCGTGCAGAGCGTGAAGCTGCCCGATGGCAACATCAAGGTGCTGGTGGAAGGCACCGAGCGCGCCAAGATCGTGCAGATTACCAGCGACGAAGGCTTTTTCCGTGCTTCGATCCGCGTGGTTACTTCCAAGACAGAGCCTTCCCCGCAGCTGCAGCAGGCTTCCGAGCGTGTCACCGGGCTGTTCGAACAGTATGTGAAGCTCTCGCAGAGCCTGAATTACGACACCATGATCGCGGCCGTGCGCGTGGAGGATGCCGGAAAGCTCTCCGACGCCATCTCCGCCAACCTGCAGATCCCCGTAGAAGAAAAACAGGAACTGCTGGAGCTCTTCGAGCCTCTGGAGCGCTTGAACCGAATCGCGGACATTCTGGAAGTCGAAATCGAAAAGCTGAACGTGGACCGCTCGATTAATACTCGCGTGAAGCGTCAGATGGAGCGCGCGCAGAAAGAGTATTACCTCAACGAAAAACTGAAGGCAATACAGAAAGAACTGGGCCGCGGCGAAGCCAACGAAATCGAGCAGCTGAAAAAGAAAATCGAAACTTCCGGCATGCCCGAAGGTCCGCAGGAAAAGGCCATGCAGGAATTGAAGCGCCTCGAAATGATGCCGCCGATGTCCGCCGAATCCACGGTATCGCGCAACTACCTCGACTGGCTGCTGGCGGTGCCATGGAAGAAGCGCTCCAAGGAAATTCGCGACATCAAGCGCGCCGAAGTGATTCTCTCCGAAGATCATTACGGCCTGGACAAGATTAAAGACCGCATACTCGAGTATCTCGCCGTTCGCCAACTCGTGAAGAATCCGAAAGGCTCCATTCTCTGCTTCCTCGGGCCTCCAGGCGTGGGCAAGACTTCCCTCGCGATGTCCATTGGCCGCGCCACGGGACGTAAGTTCGTGCGCGTGTCCCTTG
This sequence comes from uncultured Acidobacteriota bacterium, assembly GCA_963790855.1. GTDB lineage: Bacteria > Acidobacteriota > Terriglobia > Acidiferrales > UBA7541 > Palsa-295. The sequence continues at coordinate 515,555 of CAWBPZ010000005.1, read as the reverse complement.
GCGGCGTGCGTGATGAAGCTGAAATTCGCGGCCATCGTCGCACCTATATCGGCGCCCTGCCCGGCCAGATCATCCAGATGATGCGCAAGGCTGGCACCACCAATCCGGTATTCGTCCTGGACGAAGTGGACAAGATGTCCATGGATTTCCGCGGCGATCCGTCGGCGGCGCTGATGGAAGTGCTGGACCCTGAACTGAATCACGCCTTCACCGATCATTATCTGGACGTGGAATACGATCTCTCGAAAGTCATGTTCGTCTGCACCGCCAACGTGCTGCACACCATCCCGCAGCCGCTGCAGGATCGCATGGAAGTGCTGCGCATCCCGGGTTACACCGAGCACGAAAAATATCAAATCGCCACGCGCTACCTGATACCCAAACAGTTGGAGGCCACCGGCCTGGCAAAGAATCAGCTGAAAATCACGGACGACGCGATCAAGAGCACCATCCGCCATTACACGCGCGAGGCCGGCGTGCGCAGCCTGAACCGCGAATTGGCCAACATTTCGCGCAAAGTGGCGCGCAAGGTCGTCACTGAAGGCAAGGACGTCGCCGTCGAAGTCACACCGGCGAACCTGAACGATTATCTCGGCATCCTGAAGTACCGCGACTTCTTGGCGGAAAAGAAAAACGAAATCGGCCTCACGACCGGCCTAGCCTGGACCGAAGTAGGCGGCGAAGTACTCTCCACCGAAGCCACCTTAATGCAGGGCCGCGGCCGCCTGACTCTCACCGGCAAACTTGGTGACGTGATGCAGGAATCGGCGCAAGCCGCGATGAGCTACATTCGCTCGCGCAGCCATCTTTTCAGCCTGCCCAAGGATTTCTACCGCCACCTGGACATTCACATGCACGTCCCGGAAGGCGCGATACCGAAAGACGGTCCTTCGGCCGGCATCACCATTTGCACCTCCATCGTAAGCGCGTTGACCAAGATCCCAGTACGCTGCGATATCGCCATGACCGGCGAAATCACCTTGCGCGGCAAGGTGCTGCCCATCGGCGGAGTAAAGGAAAAGCTGCTGGCGGCGCACCGCCTCGGTTTGCGCACCATTATTTTGCCGAAGGACAATGAAAAAGATCTGGCGGATATCCCGCCGGACATCCAGTCGCAGATGTCCATTCATTTCGTTGAGTCCATGGACGACGTGCTGCAGATTGCGCTGGAGCATCCGCTACCGATTCCGGGCCACCCACCGGTTGCAGGAGTCGAACCCGAGTTCGGCGCGGACGTCGCGCAGGACAATGAACTAACCAATTGAAACCCTCTGGTCCTTCCTCATTTTGATCAGCAGGCTTGGCCCGCGGCCAGAGGATTCCGGTTGTCTGTAGGTTTTCCCGTATTTAAGTTGCAAAAGACTGGCAGGTTCGAATTTGCGCCCGCCCGTAATCCATTCAGAAATCAATCTGCCTGAAAACCAGGCTTGAGAAGGAACGAAATCGATGAGCATTAGCCTTGCAGAACTGAAAGACAAGAACATCACCGACCTGGCGAAGGTAGCCAAGGAGTTGAACATTCCCGGCGCCTCGGGCATGCGCAAGCAGGAGTTGATCTTCCAGATCCTCCGCGCCCAGACCGAAAAGAACGGCCTGATCTTCTCCGAAGGAGTGCTGGAATGCCTGCCAGACGGCTTCGGCTTCCTGCGCGCGCCCGAATACAATTACTTGCCCGGCCCGGACGACATCTACGTCTCGCCGTCGCAAATCCGCAAATTCGATCTGCGCACCGGCGACACGGTGTCCGGCCAGGTGCGTCCTCCGAAAGACGGCGAACGCTACTTCGCGCTCATCAAGGTCGAGGCCGTCAACTTCGAAGATCCGGAAGTGGCGCGCAGTAAGATATTTTTCGACAACCTGACGCCCCTGTATCCAGCCGATCGCATCCGCCTGGAAACCACCAAGGAAAACCTCACTGGGCGAGTGCTGGACATGCTCTGCCCCATCGGCAAGGGGCAGCGCGGCTTGATCGTCGCTCCGCCACGCACCGGAAAAACGATGATGCTGCAATCCATCGCGAATTCGATTACCACGAACCATTCGGAAGTCGCGTTGATCGTGCTGTTGATTGACGAGCGGCCGGAAGAAGTCACGGACATGCAACGCACCGTGAAGGGCGAGGTGATCAGCTCGACGTTCGACGAACCGCCGCAACGGCACATTCAAGTCGCCGAAATGGTGCTGGAGAAGGCCAAGCGCCTGGTGGAGCACAAGCGCGACGTGGTCATCCTGTTGGATTCGCTCACGCGCCTGGGCCGGGCCTACAACGCTGTCACGCCGCCTTCCGGCAAAGTCCTTTCCGGCGGTATTGACGCCAACGCGCTGCAGCGGCCGCGCCGCTTTTTTGCCGCCGCGCGCAACGTAGAAGAAGGCGGCTCGCTCACCATCATCGCTACTGCGCTGATTGATACCGGCAGCCGCATGGACGACGTCATCTTCGAAGAATTCAAAGGTACCGGCAACATGGAAATCAACCTCGACCGCAGGCTGGTGGACAAGCGCGTGTTTCCGACGATTGACATCAACCGTTCCGGAACGCGTAAGGACGAACTACTGCTGCCCGCCGATGAATTGAACCGCATCTGGGTGTTGCGCAAGGTGCTGAGCCCTCTCTCCACGGTGGAAGCTATGGAGCTTCTGCTCGGACGTCTCTCCAAGACGAAAACGAACGGCGAATTCCTCGCTTCGATGTCGAGTCCGGCGTAGAAGCAGCATTTTCACGAGGCGCGTGCCCCTCTCCCCTTCCCGCATTGCAGCACCCGCGCACAGCGGGAAGGAGAAACACGTGCAGCGTTTTCTCGCTCGCCAGCCCATCTTCAATGCCGCGCGCGTCGTTTACGGGATCCGCGATTTCGCCACCATGCTGCCGAAAGATCGCGTGGTGCTGGAAATCCTGGAAACTGTTCCCATGGACGACGAAGTGCATGACGCTTGCCGCCGCCTAAAGCAAGCGGGGTATCTGCTGGCGCTCGACGATTTTCAGGATCGTCCCGATTGGAAACCGCTGGTCGCGATGGCGGATTTCATCAAGGTGGATTTGCTAGCCACGTCGCCCGCGGATCAATTGCGGCTGGCGCAGACGTACCTGCCGATGAAGATCCGCTTGGTAGCGGAAAAAGTGGATACGAATAACAATATCCACCGCACGCTTCGCTGGGGCTACGCTTTCTTCCGGGCTATTTTTTCAGCCGGACAGAAATGCTCACGCGCAACGACATTCCGCCGAACCAGATGAATCATTTGCTGGTGCTGCAGGCGGTGAATCGCCAGCCGATGGACGTCGAAGAGGTGAGCGCGCGCATCAAGGCCGAAGCCTCCCTCAGCTTTCGCCTGCTGCGTTACTTGAATTCTGCGGCGTTCCCGCTGCTCGTGGAGGTGCGCTCGATCCCTCACGCGCTTGCGTTGTGGGGCGAACGCGGCGCGCGGAAATGGGTTTCGCTGATCGTCGTCACCTGCGTGGCCTGCGGGAAACCGGCGGAACTCGCAGCCCTGCCGCTGATCCGAGCGCAATTCTGCGAACTCCTCGCCGCCTGCGCCCGCCAGCCGGATTCCGCGAACGATCTTTTCCTTCTCGGCCTGCTTTCCGCCATGGACGCGATTCTGGATATGCGTATGCCCGACGTGCTGAAGGAAATTACCGTTCACCAGGAAATTCGCGACGCGCTGATGGGCAAAGCCAACAAGCTCCGCGAGATCTTCGAATTTGCGCTGTATTACGAACGAGGCCGTGGAGACGAAATCGGCCCGTCGGCGGCGCGGATGGGAATACAGGAGAAGGGAATTCCGCAGCTTTACGCCGCGGCCGTCGAATGGGCGCGCCAGATACTTTACCCGCACGAAGCGCCCGTATCGCCGCAGGTATAGAGCGCGGGCCCTGAACTAGGTGAGCGGCCTTTGCCCGGACAGGCCTTAGGTGAAAGGTGTTTTAGTCTGCGGGGATCGCGCCTTTGCCAGTGCTGGCACGGCGCGCAGAGCCGAGGACGGATGGATCGTTGCGGTTCGCTAGCTTGCGCTTGCCGCGGACTGCTCTTTCGCTAGCAGCACCACCAGCCGCGCCACTTCTTCCGGCTCCATCGCCGTGCTGTCCACCACCACCGCATCGGCGGCGCGCACCAGCGGCGAAGTGGAACGCTGCAAGTCGCGGCGGTCGCGTTCGCGAATTTCCTCGAGCGTGCGCTGCAGGTCGATCTTATCGCCCTTCTGTTCATGCTCGCGCCAGCGCCGTTCCGCGCGCGTTTCCGGCGAAGCGGTCAGGAAAATCTTAAGTTGCGCGTCGGGAAACACCACGCTGCCAATGTCCCGCCCCTCCATCACCACGCCGCCCCGATCGCCGGCGCGGCGCTGCTCCGCGACCAGCACCTGGCGCACGCCGGCATTCACGGCAATCTTCGAAGCGGCCTGGGAAACTTCCGGTGTGCGGATCGCCGTGGTTACGTCGTCGTGATCGAGAAATACGCGCTGGGTGCCCTCTTCGGCGCGCAGATCAACGCGCGTGGCGCGCGCAAGGGCCACGAGTTCCTCGTCATGGCCGTCGAGCGACAGGCCGCTGCGCAGCGCTTTGAACGCGAGCGCGCGGTACATCGCTCCCGTATCCACGTACACGTAGCCCAGCAGCTCCGCGACGCGACGTGCCAGAGTGCTCTTGCCCGAACCGACGGGCCCATCGATGGCGATAATGAGTTTCTTCAAGAGGTCGCTCGCGGCGCGGCGTATCGTCTCGCGTTCGCGCTCAAATGCGGCATCAAATCCGTTTGAAGGCGCGTTCGATTTCGCGGACCGAATAACGCAATACCACCGGCCGGCCGTGCGGGCAGCTCATCGGATACTCGGTCTTCGCGAGCTCGCCCAGCAGCCATTCCATTTTGGCCGGATCCAGCGGCGTGTTGACCTTGATAGCCGCGTGACAGGAAGTGGAAGCGGCAATTTTGGCCTGCAACGAATCAATCGAAATGGCCTGATTTTCGCGCGCGATGCCATCGAGGATTTCGTACAATAATTTCTCGGCGTCTCCGCTGGTGATTCCCGCGGGCGCGGCCTGAATCGCCACGCTGCGCGCGCCCATCAGTTCCGCTTCGAATCCGTTGGCGCGCAGTTCTTCGCCAATTTGCCCGAAAATCGCGAGTTGCCGGGGATTCAGTTCGACGATCAGTGGCACCAGCAGGCGTTGTCCGCCCAGTTCTCCATCGCGGCGCGCGCGCAGGTGTTGTTCGAATAAGACACGCTCGTGCGCCACGTGCTGGTCAATGATCCACAGTCCTTCGCCATTCACTGCGACGATGAAGCTGCCATTCACCTGGCCCAGAGGCTTCAGGTCCGCGATGTCTTCGACGCTGGGCAGCGCGCCGGGAGTTTCGCTGGTGCGGATGCTCTCGGTGGCTACGGGCGCCCCGGATTCCTGCTGGCCCAGCGAAAAATCGTTCGCACCGGTCGGATCGAATTGCAGCCGCTGTGAAATCGGCCGGTCGGGCGCGCCAGTCAATTCAAATCCTTCTGCGCCGCCGGCCACATCGCCAAATGAAGCTGGAATTTTCGCGCGTGGGGGACCGGGAAACGGACCGGGAAACGCACCGGGCAGCGCTCCGGGATTCGCCGGCGAAAGAAACGCCGGATCAATCGCCGCCGCGCCGGCTGCAAACGCAGTCGAGCCGCCATTGGCTGTGGCAGACGGCGCCGCGCCAGACGCCGTCGCAGCAGCAGTCGCCGCGCGCGCCGCGGGAAACCCAGGAATGGGCCGTGCCACGGAAAGCGCGTGCCGAATCGCGTCGCGCGTAAAATCGTGCACGAATTGCGGATGGCGAAAGCGCACTTCGATTTTCGCCGGGTGCACGTTCACATCCACTTCCTCGTACGGCATATCCAGAAACAGCAGAACGACCGGAAAGACTCCGGGCGGCACGATATTGCGATAGGCCTCGCTGATGGCGTGCAGCAGCAGGCGGTCGCGCACCAGCCGCCGGTTCACGAAAATGTAAATGCCGTTGCGATTGCTGCGCTGCACCTCGGGGCGCGAAGTGAATCCGCTGACGCGCAGCGTCGCGGCGCGCTCTTCGGCTTCCAGCGGCGGCTCGGTGATGGCGCTGCGCACCGCCGCTTCCGTCGGCAGAATTTCGGCAAGTTCATCCAGCGACTGCCGGCCGAAAATCTGGTAGACGCGATCCGAGAGCTTTTCCACGGGCGAACAATTCAGGATTTCCTGCGACGGAGTCTTCAGCAGAAAATGCCGGTCCGGATGCGCCAGCGCGTAATGCGTGACGAGGGACGCGATATGGCCCAACTCGGTGGTTTCGGATTTCAGGAATTTGCGCCGCGCCGGGACCGCATAGAAAATATCCGCCACGCTGATTGAAGTTCCTACCGGTACGCCCGCGGGCTTCACGCTGAGAAGTTTGCCGCCTGCGAATTCGATGCGCGTTCCCTCCCCTTCTTCCGCATCGCGGGTTTCCAGCAGGAGCCGCGAGATGGCTGCAATGGAGGGCAGCGCCTCGCCGCGAAATCCCAGCGTGGCAATGGAAAGCAAATCGTCGGCAGTGCGCAGTTTCGACGTGGCGTGGCGCTCGAAAGCCAGCAGCGCGTCGTCGTGGTTCATGCCGCAGCCATCGTCAATCACGCGGATCAGCCGCTTGCCGCCCGATTCCGTTTCGATGCGAATCGAACGCGCGCCCGCATCCAAAGCGTTTTCCAGCAATTCCTTCACGACGGACGCCGGCCGCTCGACCACTTCGCCGGCTGCAATCTTGTTGGCGACAACTTCCGGGAGTATGCGGATGCGACTCATGGAGTCGGTCTCGCGGAGCGCGGATCGGTCAGCCCGGAATCGTGCGAACTACGCCGAAGTCCATCGCGAGCTTCGTCTTCGGTCTTTTTATCTTCCAGGGCGAGACTACGCAAAAAAATGCGCGTCCCGAACAAGCTGGCGATGAACACCACGAGCACCAGCAAAACGCCAAACCACTCAGGAAACCAACGCATTTGTACCATCACTAGAAAAATAAAGCCGATCGACACGCCCAGCCCTGACAGCGCCACGAATTGCACGCGCAGGCTAAGCCGATGCATGCTCCGCACCAGGAGGAACACTCCCAGTAACGCTGCAATTGATATGCCCATCAGCAAACCGTACGACATCATGCATCCTTCTTAGCTGCCATCCCCGCTTCCGATTGCTTAATGGCGATTCCCAAGTCGTTCAGCTGGTCCGTCCCCACCGTCGAGGGCGATTCGGCCATCAAGTCCTGCGCTGCGGTCGTCTTCGGGAAGGCGATCACCTCACGTATGGATTTTTCGCCGGCCAGCAGCATCACCACCCGGTCGAGTCCCAGCGCGATGCCGCCGTGCGGTGGCGTCCCATACGTGAGCGCGTCGAGGAAGAAACCAAATCGCTGGCGTGCTTGCTCTTCGCTCAGCCCCAGCGCTTTGAACATGCGCGCCTGCACATCCTGACGATGAATTCGTATGCTGCCGGAGCCTAGCTCGACGCCATTCAGCACCAGATCGTAGCCCCTCGAGCGGCACTCCCACGGCGCGGTTTCCAGCTTGTCGAGGTCCTCTTCGAAGATCCCTGTAAAAGGATGTTGCGCGCTGACCCAGCGCTTGTCGCTTTCGCTCCATTCGAACAGCGCGAAGCCGGTAATCCAGCAGAATTCCCATTTGGCGCGGTCAATCACGTTGAGCTTGTCACCCAGGTACAGCCGGACTTGGCCCGCCACATTTAACGAAGTATCGGTGTGTGCGATTTGCTCCTTCGCGGCGATCGCCACAATGAGGTCGCCTGCTTTCGCGCCAGTGGCATCGGCCAACTTCTTCAGCCCGTCCGCACCAAGAGTTTTCTCGAGTGGCGAACTGATTCCCTCGGCGGTCACCTTCACGGTATAAACGCCGCGAGCGCCGGCAGATTTCGCGATCTCACCCAGCTCATCGAGCTGTTTCCGCGACCAGCTAGCCGCACCTGGAGCAACCAGCGACTGGACATTTCCTTCGAAATGAATCGTCGCGCGCGCCGGCTCGAAATGCTGCGTCACGTTCTGCAACTCCATGCCAAAACGCAAATCCGGCTTGTCCGAGCCGTAGCGTCGCAGCGCTTCCTTGTAATCGAGATGGCGAAACGGGCCCTGCGCTTTCACGCCGACGACTTCCAGCGCGCGAATCATCACGCGCTCGATTACTTCGAAAATATCCTGCTGGCGCGGGAACGACATCTCCAGGTCCAGTTGCGTGAATTCCGGCTGACGGTCCGCGCGCAAATCTTCGTCGCGGAAGCAGCGCACAATCTGGAAATACCGGTCCATGCCCGAAATCATCAGGATCTGCTTGAAGATTTGCGGCGATTGCGGCAGCGCATAAAATTGGCCGTGATGGACGCGGCTCGGCACCAGGTAGTCGCGCGCGCCTTCGGGCGTCGAACGCGTCAGCATCGGCGTTTCAATTTCGAAGAAGCCCAAGCTGTCGAGCGTCTTGCGCATCTCGAAAAGTATCCGGTGCCGCAGCTCGATGTTGCGGTGCGGCCGTGGCCGTCGCAAATCGAGGTAGCGGTGACGCAAGCGGGTTTCTTCGCTGGCAGTCACTTCGTCTTCAATCTGGAATGGCGGCGTCTTGGAGCTGTTCAGAATGTGCAGCCGCGTGGCCATCACTTCCACTTCGCCCGATGCGATTTCAGGATTGGATTTTTGGCGGCGAATCACTTTGCCTTCGACCGCCACAACAAATTCCGAGCGCAGCTCTTCGGCTTTCTTGTGTGCTTCGGAATGCAGCTCGTTGTTGAACACAATCTGCGCCAGGCCCGCGCGGTCGCGCAGGTCAATAAAGATCAACTGGCCCAGATCGCGGCGGCGATGAACCCACCCCATCAGAATCACGTCTTTGTCAGCGTCCGACGCGCGCAGGTCGCCGCAGTAGCTGGTTCGTTTCAACTTTCCGAGTGCATCGAGCAAGATTGACTTCCCTTTCGCCGGCGGGGGATGGGCATTAACTGATCTTGCGATCGTAGCGTCAGCCCCGCGTGCCGCGTTTTTCGGATTCCAGATATTCTAGCAGTTCGTATTCGGAAAGCTTCTTTTGATCCGCGTCGGCCAACCGCTTCAGCGTGAAAGTGCCGGAGGCCACCTCGTCACTGCCGATGATCAATGCGTAGCGCGCGCCGAGCTTGTCCGCCAGATTCAGCGACTTCTTGAATTTCATTTCTTCGCTGGGCAGCTCGACCGACAGGCCTGCCTCGCGCAGCTTTCTCGCGAGGCCGACTGCGGTCGGGTACGAGGGCGCTCCCATCCACGCGACGAACACATCCAAGCCCGGCAGGTGCGGCAAATTACCAGACTCCTGTGTCGAGAGAATCGCGCGATCGCTGCCGATCGCAAAGCCGATGCCCTTCGTCGGCGGGCCACCGAGAAGTTCGACCAGGCCATCGTAGCGTCCGCCGCCACAAACCGCGTTCTGCGAGCCGAGACCTTCGGCGATTACTTCAAATGTCGTGCGCGTGTAATAGTCCAGCCCGCGCACCAGCCGCCAGTTCTCTTCATACGAAATTCCGCGCAGCCTCAGCTCTTCCTTCAGCTTCGCGAAGTGCTCGCCGCATTCGGCGCACAAATGATCAGAAATGCGCGGCAATTTCGCGATGATTTCCTGTTCCTGCGGCAATTTCGAATCCAGCACCCGCAGCGGATTCGTCTCGATGCGGCGCTGGGAGTCTGGCCCGAGTTGATCCTTAACCTGCATCAGCGCCTGGCGCAGCAATTCGACATATTGCGGACGGCAATTCTTGTCGCCGATGGAGTTGACATAGAGCGTCGTGCGCGTCAACCCCACGCGCTTGAAAAACACCATCAACATTTCCAGAACTTCCGCGTCAATGGCCGGCGCATCCGACTGCCCCAAAAGCTCCGCGCCAAGTTGGTAGAACTGGCGGTAGCGCCCCTTCTGGGGCCGCTCGCGGCGGAACATCGGCCCCATGTAGTACAGCTTCACATTGCCCGGCAGTGCCTGCATGTTGTGCTCGATGTACGCGCGCATCGTGCTGGCCGTTGCCTCGGGGCGCAGCGAGACTTGCTCGCCGGACGGTGAAACGCCTGCAGCTTCTTGTGCCAAGCGTTCGGAACCGTCCGGAAGGCGGAATGTGAACATCTCCTTCGAAACGATATCGGTGTCTGTGCCCACGGATCGCGCAAATAAATCGGTCTGCTCGAAGATCGGCAAACGAACTTCACTGAAGTTGTAAGATTCGAATACTTCGCGCGCAGTGTGTTCAAACCAATTCCACAGCTTGGAATCGGGCGGAAATATGTCGCGAGTGCCTTTGATGGCGCGGAATTGTCGTTTCTCTGGCAACGCTAGTTCCCTGTCTCCTTTTTTCCCTGCGTGCGTTCTTCGGCGCGATACGTTTCCTTGTACTCGACGTAACGTCGTGCATACGCGTCAATCGAATCCAGATCTTCAGCACCGAGCGCGCGGCGCAGCTTGGCAGGCTGGCCCATCATCAGGCTGCCGGCCGGAACAATGGTGCGCTCCGGCACCAGCGTCCCGGCGGCGATGATCGAGCCTGTGCCAATCACCGCGCCATTTAAGATGATGCTGCCCATGCCAATCAAGCAGCGCGATTCGATCGTGCAGCCGTGCAGCGTAACGCTATGGCCCACGGTAACGTCGTCACCCAGCACCAGCGCATTGGTATCACGCATAACGTGCAGGATCGAGCCGTCCTGAATATTCGTGCGCGCGCCGATGCGAATGTAGTGCACGTCGCCGCGAATCACAGCGCAAGGCCACACGCTGGAATCCTCGCCAATCACCACATCGCCAATCACCACGGCCTGCGGGTCAATATAAGCGCTGGCCGCAACCCGCGGCGTTTGTCCCCTGTAGCTGCGAAGCAAAGTACCACTCCTGATTAACGTTCGAGGCACGTTTTTGTTACTGTGCGAGGCGCCGCGACAAGCTCACGAAAGTTACAATATCTGCACGACGGGCGCGCCAGCCGAAGCATTCACCACTTCCAGCCGCGCGATCACGTTGCGCGCCACTGCGTACACGCTCTTGCCGCCAGGCGCGTCTTCGCCCAGCGACGCCACTGGCTTGCCCGTATCACCGCCGATGCGAATCTGCGGGTCGATCTCAATCTCGCCCAAAAACGGTACGCCGAAATTCTTGGCCATGTGCTGCCCTTCGCCGTGGCCGAACACGTCAATGCGACCGTCGCAATGCGGGCAATTGAAGTAACTCATGTTCTCCACGACGCCCAGAATTTCCACGTTTACCTGGCGAAACATCTCGACAGCCTTGCGCACGTCGGCTAGCGCCACAATGGAAGGAGTGGTGACAACCACCGCGCCGGTCACCGAAACACTTTGAATCAGCGAAAGCTGCACGTCGCCGGTACCAGGAGGAAGATCCACGATCAAATAATCGAGTGTCCCCCACTGCACGCTGCGCAGAAATTGCTGCATCACGCTGTGCAGCATCGGTCCGCGCCAAACTAGCGGTTTGTCGCCGGGGTTCAGCAGCCCCATGGAAATCATTTTCACGCCGTAAGCTTCCACGGGAATGATCGTCTTCTCGTCCACGGCGCGCGGCTGCTCGTTCGTGCCCAGCATTACCGGCACATTGGGCCCGTACACGTCGGCATCGAGCAATCCCACGGTGGCGCCAAGCGTTTTCAGCGCAATCGCCAGGTTTACGGCAACGGTGGTCTTGCCCACGCCTCCTTTGCCGCTAGCCACGGCCACAAGGTTTTTCACGCCTGCGATGGGCGGTCTTTTCTCAAGCGTTGCTGCAGGTCCTGGTCCAGGTCCCGGAGGCATATGAGTCCTTTCGGCGAAGCCGCGTAGCAGCGGCTTCCCAAGTCATAACTTCAACCTGCAATGATAGACTGCCGTTGCAGGTGCGGCAAGCGCGCATCCGGCCCGCGCTTTGCACGGAAGGGCGCGAGCGGCTACAATAGCGTAGGAGAGATTTGCGAGCGACGCAGTCGGACGGATCCTGGGGCTCTCGTTTTGATTGTGTGGGAGCCAGAAAGCCAAATTCACCCTCGCGCACGGCTGCAACATACCTACACGGAAAACATGGACGTCGAAAAAATCATAAATAGCGTCGTGGCGCGTTTCATCGGCACGAAGCACGAACGCGATGTGAAAGAGCTGCAGCCGCTGGTCGCAGAGATCAACGCGCTCGAGCCCGAGATGCGCAAACTTTCGGACGCCGAGATCAGCGCGAAGACCGCCCAGCTGAAGACCGAAGTGCAAGCGCGCATGGAAGGCCTGGAGCGCGACGATCCGGACTACAAACCAAAAATGCAGGAAGCGCTGCAGCCCGCCCTGGTACCCGCGTTCGCGCTGGTGCGTGAAGCAGGACGCCGCACACTGGGCATGCGCCATTTCGACGTGCAGTTGATCGGCGGTGCCGTCCTGCACCAAGGCAAAATTTCCGAAATGAAGACGGGCGAAGGAAAGACGCTCGTCGCCACGCTGCCCGCATATTTGAACGCCTTGACCGGCAAGGGCGTGCACATCGTCACGGTGAACGATTACCTCGCTCGCCGCGACGCGGAATGGATGGGCCCGATTTACAAAATGCTTGGCCTTTCCGTGGGCGTCATCGTTCACGATCTGGACGACGTGCAGCGCCGCGCCGCCTACGCTGCGGACATTACCTACGGCACAAACAACGAATTCGGTTTCGATTATCTGCGCGACAACATGAAGTACGATTTGACGCAGTGCGTGCAGCGCGGCCATCACTTCGCAATCGTGGACGAAGTGGACTCCATCCTGATTGACGAAGCGCGCACGCCGCTGATCATTTCCGGCCCCGCCGAGGAGTCCACCGACAAGTATTACCGCATCGACAAAGTTATCCCCAAGCTGATCTTGGACATTGATTACACGCTCGATGAAAAGCATCGCACCGCCACGCTAACCGAGGAAGGCGTCTCCAAGTGCGAGCAGTTGCTGAGTCTGGGCAATTTGTACGACCCGGCGCACATGGACATCATCCACCACGTGTATCAAGGATTGCGCGCGCACACGCTGTTTCAGAAAGACGTGGATTACGTGGTGAAAGACGGCGAAGTCGTCATCGTTGACGAATTCACAGGACGCCAGATGCCCGGCCGCCGCTGGTCGGATGGTTTGCACCAGGCGGTAGAGGCCAAGGAAGGCGTGAAGATCGAGCGCGAAAACCAGACTCTCGCGACCATCACGTTCCAGAATTACTTCCGCATGTACAAGAAACTTGCGGGCATGACCGGAACTGCCGAAACCGAAGCGCCCGAATTCGATAAGATCTACAAGCTCGAAGTCGTCGCAATTCCCACGAACAAAGCTCTGATTCGCATCGAAAATTCCGACGTGGTGTACCGCACCGAAGCGGAAAAATTCGAAGCGGCGGTAAACGGCATTCTGCAGGAAGACGGCACGCGCGAAGGCGGCGTCCGCCAGTATTACGAACGTGGCCAGCCCGTGCTGGTGGGCAGCATCTCCATCGAAAAATCGGAAAAGATAGCGGCGCATTTGAAAAAGGCTGGCATTCCGCATCAGGTGTTGAACGCCAAACAGCACGAGCGTGAGGCAATCATTATTTCGCAAGCAGGTCGAAAGGGCACGGTTACGGTTTCGACGAACATGGCCGGCCGCGGCACGGACATTCTGCTCGGCGGCAATCCCGAAGCCATGACGCGCGATTATTGCCTTAAGAACAAGCTCGCACTGCCGTATGCTCCGGCCAGCTCGGTGATCGGCGCAGCTCCCGGCACGGAAACCGCCGCGCAAGCCGACGCAGCGAGCGCTGCCAGTGCCGCTGCCCTGGCTCCTTCCAATGGCGGCAGCAGTCCGGCCATGGTCCTGTTTCAGATTGAGGGCAAAATCTTCCAGGTTCCTCTGGAACAGTGGAAACCCATCTACGATCAGTTCGCTGCGGAATGTAAAACGGAACACGATGAAGTGGTGGCCATGGGCGGCCTGCATATTTTGGGTACCGAGCGCCACGAGGCGCGCCGCATTGACAATCAGTTGCGTGGCCGCGCCGGACGCCAGGGCGATCCTGGCTCCTCGCGATTCTTCCTTTCGCTGGAAGACGACCTGCTACGCATTTTCGGCGGCGAACGCGTGAAAAATTTGATGTTTCGGCTGGGCATGACCGAAGGCGTGCCGATCGAATCGAAGCTCATCAGCAAGCGCATCGAGAACGCGCAAAAAGCCGTGGAAGCGCAGAACTTCGAAGCGCGCAAACATTTGCTGGAATACGACGATGTGATGAACAAGCAGCGCGAAACGATTTACAATTTGCGCCGTTCGTTCCTGGAAGGCCGCGACCAGAAAGAATTCGTGCTCGAGCGCGCCGACGCCATCGCCAATGAACTGGTCGAAACCTATTGCCCGCGTGAACAGCATCCCGACCAGTGGAACGTCACGCAATTCTCCAACGAAATTCTGAACCAGTTTGGCTTCGATCCCAAGGCCGTGGGGATGGATTTCGCGGCGCTGAATCATGAAACGGTGGGCGATATTCTCATCGAAAAAGTCCGCGCGCGGTACGAAGAAAAAGAAGCTCTGTTCGGCGCACAGACGCTACGCTGGCTGGAGCGCCACATCCTGCTGGATGTGGTGGACGGCCAGTGGAAAGACCATCTCCTCACACTGGATCACTTGAAGGAAGGCATCGGCCTGCGCGGGTACGGCCAGAAAGACCCACTCGTCGAATTCAAAAAGGAAGCGTTCATTCTCTTCGATGAGTTGATGAATCGCATAGACACCGAAGCCGTGCGGTTCCTCTTCCTGGTGCGGCCCGCGGAACAACCAGCTGCGGCTGCCGCGCAACCTGCCGCACCGTCCGCGCTAAAACCGCTGGTGCCGCGCGGACTATCGCAATTTTCTCCCGAAGAAATCGAACGCAAGCAGCGCCGCCAGGAACAGCAAATGCAGTTCCAGACTGGTAACACGCCGGTCGAAGCTCCCAAGCCCGTCCGCGCCGGCGCGAAAGTGGGCCGCAACGATCCCTGCCCTTGTGGCTCTGGCAAGAAATACAAAAAGTGCCACGGCCAAACGGCGTAGGCATCCTCCGCGGGCGCTCTGGAACTTTTCCTGCGACGTCTGCGTATCTTCATCCGAGTTGGGCCCAATCTGCTCAGGAGGAGGGAATATGAGAATTCGTACGCATACTTACGCCGTACTGCTGGCGCTCGTGCTTTCGCTGGCCGCTACCATGGCAGCCAGGCCGGCGCTGGCCAGCGACGAAGGCCATTTTGATCGCACGCTGACGGTAACCGGTGCGGTGGATCTGGACGTCCAGACCGGCTCTGGTGAAATCACCGTCCGCACGGGAGACTCCAGCAAGGTGGAAATCCACGGCCGCATCCACACGAACCACGGCTGGTTCGGCGCCGACGCCGAGCAGCGCATCCATGAAATTGAAGCAAATCCTCCGATCGAGCAGAACGGCAATACCATCCGCGTCGGCCACATCGAAAATCACGATTGGAAAAACAATATCTCGATCAGCTACGAACTCGTCGTGCCGGTGCAGACCAAGTTGCACTCCGAATCCGGGTCCGGCGATCAGGTTGTTCAGGGTATCGCCGGCCCGGCCGATGCCAGCAGCGGTTCCGGCAGTGTGCGCCTCAGCAATATTGGCGGCGAAACGCACGCTCGCACCGGCTCGGGAGATATCGAGCTCAACGGAATTCACGGAGCCGCAAAAGTCATCGCGGGCAGTGGCAGCATTCACGCCATCGGCATTGCCGGAGCGCTGACCGCTTCCAGCGGCAGTGGCAGCGTGAAATTCGAACAGACCGCGGCCGGCGACGTGGAAATCGGAACAGGCTCGGGCGATGTGGAAGTAAAAGGCGCGAAGGGCGCGGTGAAAGTGCAGACCGGCAGCGGCAGCATCACTGCGCAAGGCGATCCCACCGGCGATTGGCGGCTGCATACCGGATCGGGCGACGTCACCGTGGAACTGCCGCAGCAGGCTTCGTTTAACCTGGTGGCACGAACCAGTTCCGGCAGCATTGACACCAGCCGTGAAATCGCCGTGCAAGGCAAGCTCAGCCCGCGCGAACTGCAGGGTAAAGTGGGCGGCGGCGGGCCGACGGTGGAACTGAGCACCAGTTCCGGCAGTATTCAGATCCGTTAGAAATTTCCCTGCGCAGGGACGTGCAAGAAGACGCGCGCGGCGGCGATTGGCTTTCGCAGCCCGAAAATAATCCGCCTCGCGCGTCTCTCGCGGCGTCTCTTAGCATGTCCGCAGCGTTGTTATCCTTTACAACTCACAGTAACTTGCGCGCAAAAATTTTGTGCTACTCTCTCCTCAACCTCGAGGCTGTAGCTGCTCGAGAATCAGGGGTGTGGGATGAAAGCCGGTGTTTCCGTTCATTGCGTGCGTCCTGGCTGCGCAAAGCCTGCTCCTCCGGCGCTGACCCGCGCGGAGCTTTGCCTCGATCATTTCCTCGATGAAGCCTTTCTGCGTACCGATCAGGCGCTCACGCGCTGCCGTGAGGGGGCTCCGCTGACTAAAGAAAGCCTGGAATGGCTGCTCTCCGATGCGCTCGCCACCGTGAAGAATCTGGAAGAGAGCGCCGACGAGCCGCAGCCCGAGCAGCGCGATCGTATGCTCGAACTATTGCTGATCCTGGCGAATCTCCATGAATATGTCGCGCACCATTCCGTGCGCGTTGAGCACCCTGCCTGAGCTGACTCCTGGTAGTGCGACATCGCTTCCGCAAAAGGGCGCGCCGTTCTCGCCCGCGTTAGCTTGCTAGGTATCCATTAACGTATAAGGCATCACCCTGCTTGCAAATTCCCGCAATCCAAATCAAGCTGAGGATTACCACAGAGCGGTCCACCGTGCCCGACAAACCTAGCGAACAAGACCCATTCAAACCGACCGAGCCGAACATACCCGGCGTTACCGGCAACCCCGCGCGCAATAAACCGGCTCCGGAGCCACCGCGAGCGGCGCCGCCGCAGCCACGGAACACCGCGGCCGCTCCCGAAAAGATTCCGGCGCAAAAAGCGCTGTCGATCGCCGCTATCGTGGTTGTGCTCGTCTCGCTCGTGTTGTACGTGTGGAAACATTCAAGTACCCCCGAACACGCGACAGTTGCTCCTGCAGTTGCAGCGGCCCCCGTTGTCGATCTACCACCGGTGGTAACACCTCCTTCTCCAAACGTGCCGGTAGGGCCAGGTCCGGTCGCAACAACGGCCGAACTCGCAAGCGCATGGTCGTCAAAGCGGTTCGTATTTCGCGCGACGCAAGCTTCCGAAAATATCCCGGCGCTCGTCGTTCATCTTCCCAGTGGAGTGTATTGGGGTCTGTCGCTTCGGCAGCCATACGGAACGTGCGAATTGCAGTATGTGAGCGACCTCGCCAAGCTGGAACGCGAATACGGATTTCGCGCGGATCATCCGATGGTGGCCGACCCTTGCGATCGCGTTCTGTTCGATCTGGCGCGTTATGGAACGGGGCCGAACGGAGAAGTCCGCGGAGCAATCGTCAGCGGCCGGGGCGTGCGCCCGCCGATCGCGATCGAGGTCAAAGTCCGCGGCAAACAAGTCGTCGCAATTCAACTGGAACACTAACGCACAGCGACGGCAGGTTTCAGCATGAGCATCTGAGGCAGAGTGGCTTTCGGCGCGGTTAAGCTGCGGATCCGGCGCGTTCCACCGAAGCGCAACGCTGCACTTCGGCTCCCATCTTTCCCGCCAGCACCATCGCCACCATTTTCTGGTCCGCCAGCCAAGACCATAACGGATGTCCAAACGTCGCCGGACGATTGTGCTCCACAAAAAAATGTGAAAACCACGCCAGCGCGTAAGGCACCGCGAAGGCAGCCAGAATGTACCAGGGTTTGCGCAACGCGATTGCGGTAACCAGCAGCGACCAACCCACCAGAGTGCCCGCCGCATGGAAAATTCGCGTGAGCGGCTGCCGATGCGCCAAAACGTAAAAAGTCCAGAACTCAGCAAACGTTCTCGGCTCGTTCATGCCGCCGATTGTAGCTCTGCCCTGCGCAGGCGCAAGTCAAAAGAAAAATGCCACTGTCCCGCTCGCGTAAGGGCGGGACAGTGGCCCGTAGCCGACGATCTCTCGGCGACGGTTATGACGTGGTATGACTCTTATGAATCGTTATGATGCGAGTTCCTCCACCGAACGAGCCACCATCACCGGCTGGCCCGTGGCCTGATTGATCAGTATGAAGCCAACCACGCGAATCGAAATCGGCTGCGGGCCTGTCAGCGCCCCGAGTCCGCTCAGATTGATGAAGTTGGTGTCGTTCGTGGTCATCACGGTCAGCGGCTGTGGCAGCAATACGCCCGCCGTCCACTGATCGTTCAACTGGAACGTGCCTGCATTGTTGTTCTGCACCATCGTGCTGCCCGGAACCCACGAGCCCGCCTGTCCCTGACGCCGCAGAACTACGCGGTGAACCGTCAGAGTCGTCGTGCCGTTGCTGGTGCTGAGCGCTCCGCCGATTCCCACACGTTGCCCCGCCGCCAGTTCCGAATTGTTGAAGAGCAGCGTCGTCAGCGGCAGGTTGATGTGCTCGATCATGTATTTTTCCGAGCCGTTCAAATTGAGTGTCTCAATCTGTCCGTCCGAAACTCCGTTCACCGCCGGCAACAACTCGCGAACGTACAAGTCCGCTTGCGTCGCCGGTCCCGTAGCCGGACGAATGCTGGTCAACAATCCGCCCATGAAGAAATCGTTGTTGGAAACGACTTCCACCTCGGACGCGTCGATGTCGTGCGTAACTGGATCCAGCGTGCCCGAAACCTCCACGATGGTGTCGGTCGTGAATGAACTGACGGCAAGGCTGGGATCGTCGAGCATCGTGTTGTCGTTGGTCGTCACGTTCCACTGCCGCCCGTGCGGTCCCTGAATCGTAAACGTGTTCGCTCCTGTAACACCCACCACGCCTCCGTGAAAGTCATCAATCGAAACCTGCGCATCGGTCGAATTCAGCAACGCGACTTCGAAAACCGGATTCACCGCGCCGGTAACCTGGCCGTTTCCGTCCGTTGCAAGTGACTTGCGCAAATCAAATTCCATACGCAGGCCGAACAAATCCGCATCGGAAACCGTCACAGGGTTGGCAAAATTCGCCGTCACGCTCGATTGCGATAGCGTTCCGTTGATCGTATTGACGATCGGCGGACTCACAGACGTATCGATGAATCCGATTACGGGCGACGCAATTGTGATCGTTGCCGAAGAATAGGTTCCCGTCGGCACCGACGTGAGGTCCAGCAACTGATGCAATCCGCTGAGCTGAGCAAAATCCACAATCTGCGGCTGCGATAGCACGCTCACGTTCGTCGTGCCGTTGAACAAAGTGATTCCGGTTACATTGACCTCGCAGGAAACGACGCTCGGCAGAGGAGCGTCCGTACCCACGCTATAAATCGAGGCTTGAGTCTGCGCCGAAGTAGTTCCCATGCTGGAGCCCCCGCCGCAGCTCGAAAGCGACACTGCGGCAAGAAAAGCAACGAGCACGCCAATAGCTCTAGGATTGCCCATTTGAAATTCTCCTTAGACTAGTGATCAAGACTAATAATCGATGATGGCCGGGGGCTGGAGGCCCCTTTGCTGCTGGCCAATGAAACCCAGGCGTTCTGGAAAAGTTGCAAGAATTTTCGGGCCGAACCGGGGCTCTCCCGCTGGCGCTGGGGCGCTTTCGTTCTTTCCATTTTCTTCGCTGGGGACTCAACCAATCGCTTTTACAGCCTTGCGCCCTCGCGTGCAGTTGTTTACGATGATTTGCGAAAGGGAACGCACAAATATCGTTATGATCGGCGAAACAATCTCGCACTATCGTATTCTCGATCCATTAGGCAGCGGCGGCATGGGCCAGGTATTTCGCGCGGAAGACACGCGCCTGGGCCGCCAAGTCGCGCTCAAATTTCTTTCCGTCGAACTCGCGCGTGATCCTGCCGCCCTCGAACGGTTCCAGCGCGAAGCCCGCTCCGCGTCTGCCCTGAATCATCCGGCCATATGCACGATCTATGACGTAGGCGAGCACAACGGGCGCCCTTACCTGGTCATGGAAGTTCTCGAAGGGCAGACGCTCCGCGAACGTATTGGCGGTCGCCCCATGGCTACCGACGCCCTGCTCGATTTCGGCGCGCAGATTGCCGACGCGCTCGATGCCGCCCATTCCCGCGGCATCATTCATCGCGACATCAAACCGGCGAATATTTTCATCACCTCGCGCGGCCAAGCAAAAATTCTGGATTTTGGATTGGCCAAACAAGCTGCCACGCGCCGCGTAGGAGAAGCGGTCGGCGCGGGTAATAGCGTCACCCTGCCCACCACCGACAATCTCTTGCTTACCAGTCCGGGCTCCGCGATCGGCACCGTGGCGTACATGTCCCCCGAACAAGCCCGCGGCGAAGAGCTCGATGCGCGCACCGATCTCTTCAGTCTGGGCGCAGTGCTCTACGAAATGGCCACGGGCCAAGCTGCGTTCAACGGCAATACATCGGCGGTTATTTTCGATGCGATTCTGAATCGCACGCCGCCCTCGCCAACCTCCATCAACCCGATGCTCCCGGCCAAGCTGGAAGAAATCATCGGAAAGTCCCTGGAGAAAGATCGCGACCTGCGCTACCAGACGGCTGCGGAACTGCGCGGTGATTTGAAGCGGCTGAAACGCGACACCGACTCTTCACGCGTGCCAGGCGGCTCCACGAGCACGTGGGCAGCGGCAAGCTCGACACCCAATCCCGGTTCGGGCTCGAATGCGGCGCAACGTACAGCTTCGCACGCGACTGCGCTTCCATCGTCAGGAGCTGCCCCTACAAACGCTCCCGCGCAAACTGGCTCGCGCATGGGCGTACGGATTGCAGCAGCCGTCGTGATCTTCATCGCCATCGGGGCGATCCTTGCCACCGTTTTTCACGATCGCTTCGGACATCATCAGCAGGAAGCAGCGTCGTTCTCGCAAATGATGATTTCGCCGATCACCTCCACAGGCAACATCCATTCCGTCACCATTTCGGCGGACGGCAAGTGGGTCGCCTACGTCGCCGACGAAAAAGGCAGCCACGGCATCTGGATTCGCCAACTCGCCACCGGAAGCACCGCACAGGTGGAACTTGGCTCGCCCGGCGAAATCGAAGGTCTGAATTTTTCGCTCGATGGCAATTATCTTTATTTCGTCAAGAGCGATGAGTCCGTTGGCGTAGGAACTCTGTTTCAGGCACCTTCGCTGGGTGGTGCGCCTCGCCAGGTAATTGTGGATGTGGATAGTCCCATCAGCTTTTCTCCCAATGGGAAACACTTCGTGTTCGTGCGGCAATCCAACAAGACCAAAACATCTTACTTGATGCTCGCAAACTCAGACGGCACCGGCGAGCAAACTTTGGAAGTCTTGACCAATCCGCCCCGCTTTTCCGATAATGGCCCGGCGTGGTCGCCCGATGGCAAGCGCATAGCCGTCGCGGACAATCCCCGCGGCGAAATTGCCAAGTACGCCGTCGAAATCGTGGACGTTGATTCCAAATCGAGAACCCGCCTGGGCTCCCAAGACTGGATTTCTCCCGATCAAATGGCGTGGCTTCCCGACGGTTCCGCGATCCTCTTCAACGCGCGTGTGAGCACGACCTCTCTAAACGCGCAACTCTATTCGGTCAGCTATCCCGGCGCGGAAGTTCACCGCATCACCAATGATTTGAATTTCTACAACGGAACCAGCATCACCTCCGATGGTTCCGCTCTCGCCACCGCCCAGGTATCTCTCACTGGCAGCTTGTGGGTTGCAAATTTCGGCAGCTCGGCTTCCCTCTCGCCTCCGCGCCAGATTTCCAGCGGCATCAGCCGCGCCGACGGCATTTCCGGCATCATTTGGACGCCCGATGGCAAGCTCATCTACACCTACTACACCTCCGGGAGCATTCAGCTCGCAAGCGCCTCGCCTGATGGCTCGAACGTTCATGACATTGCGTCCGGTGTCGTCAGCCCCAGCTGGCTTTCCAGTTGCGGAGACGGCCGCCACTTTGTCTTTTCCATGGGCCGCGGCCAAGACAGCAGCTCCATCTGGCGCGCTGATATGGACGGATCGAATCTTACGCAGCTCAGCACTGGCAAGGTTGCCGTGCATCCTAATTGCTCACCGGACGGTAAATTTGTGGTTTACGTGGATGTCGCCGGCAATTCCACTCACGTGATGCGCGTCAGCATTGACGGCGGTACACCGACCACGGTTTCCAAAGAGGAATTGTTTGCTCCCGCGATCTCACCGGACGGAAAGTCTTTGGCAAGTGCGTATCAACCGGAGCCAGGCAAGCATCCCAACCTCGCGATCGTTGGGCTGGACGGCGGAGAAATTCGCAACGTCTATGAGCTGCCGCTGGAGGTGCAATATGCCTTCAACGGCGATGGCGGACAGAAACTAGCTTGGACAAAAGATGGTCGCGCCGTCTTGTATCCGGTCAATAAGGACGGCGTAGTCACCCTCTGGGCTCAACCTGTCGGGGCGCAAGGTAGCTCGCCGGCAGCAGCCAAGCAAGTCATGAACCTAGGGCCCGATTTCCAGTGGGGCGCGTACACTTTATCGCCGGACGGGAAGCAGATTATCTATGCGCACGGCCGCGCCGTCACGGACGCCGTCTTGATCTCGCACTTTCACTGATTCCTCCACCAGGAGTTCCATGAAATTTTCTCGGCGTGATTTGTTCAAGTCCGCTGCGGTCGCTACCGGCAGCGTTGCAGCTGGAACCGCATTTAACGGATTCGCGGCTGCTCCACAGGCGCCAACGCAAGGCGCAGGGCAATCGCTGCCGCCCGCGTTTGCTGTCTTGAAACCTCTCGGTGATCGCGTGAAACCGATTCGCCCGGACGAGCTTCAGGCGCGCGTCGCACACGCGCAGCAACTGATGACCGACTCGAAACCGCGTTTTGAAGCTCTGTACGTCACCCCCGGAACCACGCTCGTCTATTACACCGGCATCCATTGGTGGCCCAGCGAGCGGATCCTCGCATTCCTGGTGCCCCGCCAAGGTGATCCGCTTCTCGTCGCCCCGGCGTTTGAAGAAGGCCGTCTGCGTGAGCAGATGCGTTGGCCCATGGAAATCCGGGTGTGGCAGGAAGATGAAAGCCCCTATCCGATAATCGGAAAATGGCTGGCGGAGCGCGGTATTCGCACGGGACAACTGGGCGTCGAGGCCACCACACGCTACGTTTTTTTCGATGGGCTGCGCCGCGCTGCGACTTCGCTCGATTACATCAGCGGCGATCCCATCACCGTTGGCTGCCGCGCGCAAAAAAGCACCCACGAACTGGAATTGATGCGCCTAGCCTGTTCGGCCACCTGCGATGTGTACCAAGCCGTCTTCGCGTCGCTACGCGAAGGTATGACGCAGCACGAGGTCTCCGCGCTTGCGTCGCGTGGCTATGCCCGTATGGGCCTGCAAGGCGAAGCCTCCGTGTTTTTCGGCCCGTCTTCTGCCCTTCCGCATGGCTCGCGCGAAGAGCAAGTACTGCGCGAAGGCGTCGGCGTGATGATTGACGATGGCACCACGGTCGAGGGCTACCAATCAGACGTCACGCGCACAGGTGTTCTCGGCAAGCCGCCCGAAAAGCTTCAGCACGCTTTTGAAATCGTACGCAACGCACAGAATGCCGCGCTCGCAGCGGCTGTTGCGGGTCACGAATGCGGCTCTGTGGACGATGCGGCGCGCAAAGTCATCACTGACGCTGGATTCGGTCCCGGCTACAAATACTTCCCGCACCGGCTGGGCCACGGCATCGGTATGGACGGCCACGAATCACCCTACCTCGTGCGCGGAAACCGCACCATCCTCAAGCCCGGCATGACTTTTTCGAACGAGCCGGGAATTTACGTGGTCGGCGACTATGGAATGCGCTGCGAAGACGATATGGTGATCGCTGAATCAGGCGAAGCTCAGTTGCTCACGCCCGCATTTCAGCCGTCCCTGGAAAATCCGATCGCGTGACGTAGCGCCAGCTTGCTGTGCGAGCATATCGAACGCTGGCTCGACGGGTGTCCCTTTGGTTCATTTGACCCGGAAGTTAACCGCGAGCGGGAGCCGTCTGCCTCTCAGGCTGCGTTTTGGGCGCGCCAACCAATTCCGACCGGCTCGCGCAAAATTCCACAATCCTTGCCTCCGCCCAAAATCGTTCCGGCCCGTCCTCCTGCGAAATAAACGCGCAGTGCCCGCCATGTTCCGGCGCCATCAGCGTAATCGATCGATTTCCCGAGATCGCCGGATTTTGCAATGGCCCGAACGGCACGAACGGATCGTTCTTTGCCGCGATGATCAAAGTAGGCACGCGAATTTCAGCAACCACCCGCGATGCGCTGGAACGCGCGTAATAGTCACTGGCGTCCGCAAAGCCACAATAGCGTGCCGTGATCACATCATCAAATTCGCGCACCGTGCGGATCCGGCGGAAGCCGGGAACCTCGTGCAGCCGATACATATCCGTGAACAAGCTTGCCTTGTGCCGCATGTGCCGCTTCAGCCGCGTGACAAAATGATGTTCGTAAATAAAATTGCGCGGCTGGCTTAATGCGTCCGCACAAGCCGCCAGATCCAGCGCCGGAGCAATCGCCACGACTCCGCGCAACTCCGCCGGCGGCAAGGCGCCCATTTCTCCGGCCATCTTCAGCACCAGATTTCCGCCCATCGAATAACCAGTGGCAAATATTTCCGGTAAGCCGTCGCGTTCGGCCAGCTCCAGCACGACGCCGCGAATGTCGCAGCTCAATCCGGAATGGTAAAGCGTTGGGCTCAGCTTTTCGGTGCCGCCGCAATTCCGTTGATTCAGCAGCACCACGTTGAAACCCGCGATCCAAGCCTTTTCTCCCGTGCCGCGCATATAGCCTGATTCGCACGAACCCTCCAGCCCGTGCAGCACGATCAAGGTGGGACGATTCCGCGGATTCTGCTGCCAGTGGCACACGCCCAGCACCCGCGTGCCAGGCTCCGTCTCAAACGAACGCGCCACGCCGCGCGGCAGCAACGGAACCGGCCGCGGCCAGAAATTTGCCGCGATGGTCATCGCATGAGGATTGCGCAGCAGTGGATGTGGTCTGAATTCCTTCACTCCTTACATGGTAGGGAGTAAGCGCGATTAAGGCAACCTCACTCGGCGTCAGCTTTCAAATCGGTTGCATCACCCGTCAGGTCCTTCGCCATCAGCACCTCGTCGTAATAACGGCCGGCTTGCTTCAGCGCCCGGCGCTCCGTCCCGTATTCCACAAAACCCAAACTCGCATAAAGCCGCCGCGCAGCTTCGTTCTCGCTAACAACGTTCAGTTGCAGAATTTCAACGTGCTGCCGCGCATAATCAATCACCGCCTCAGCAAGCCTCCTCCCTACTCCAGCATTCCGCGCTGCTGCCTGAACGTACATCCCCCACAGCATCGCCTTATGCGCATCTTTTATGCCCTCGCGACCCCAAAATCCCGCCGTGCCCACAATTTCCACGCCGCGAAAAGCTCCAAACACCGGACAACTTGCCACGCGTTCCGAAAAATGGTCAAGTGGTCGAACGCTTTCCGCTTCGAACGTGCTACCAAACGCTTCCGGATTCAGCCGCAGCGCCTCCAAACGAATCTCTCGATACGCGGCGCCCTCCGAAGGCGTCAATCGCCGTATCTGAATCTGCGAAGTGTCCACATTAGATTCGTATCCGAAATTCGAAATTTCGGCAAGAGCCGGATTTCCGCGCATCCTCGCTGCTTGATTTCCCCAACCGATGCACATAAAATGAATGCTTCACATAATGAAGGTCTGCCGCTACAAGTGAATCTTCGACGAGCCCAGCTGAATCTCGCTGGGCTTTGCCGCATATGGGGACCTTCAGCCGCACAGGAGAATAGATGATTGAAGGGCCCATTCCCGAAGCGCTCACCTTCGACGATGTCCTGCTGCTCCCCGGCAAATCGTCGATCCTGCCGACGCAGGCCGACACGCGCACCTGCCTCTCGCGCAAAATTTCGCTGAACATTCCTATCGTCGCCGCGGCCATGGACACCGTCACCGACGCGCGCCTGGCCATCGCCATCGCGCGCCAGGGTGGCATCGGTTTCATCCATCGCAACATGACCATTGACCGCCAGGCCGAAGAAGTGGACCGCGTCAAGCGTTCGGAAAGCGGCATGATCGTTGACCCGGTCACTATCGCGCCCGAACTGTCCGTCCGCCAGGCGCTCGACATCATGAACAAGTACAAAGTGTCGGGCCTGCCGGTCACACGAGGCGCGCGCCTGGTGGGCATTCTCACCAACCGCGATTTGCGTTTCGAACGCAATCTCGACCAGCCCGTCAGTTCGGTGATGACGAAAGACAATCTCGTCACCGTTCCCGTGGGCACCACTCTCGAAGAAGCTGAACGCATCCTGCAACGCCATCGCATCGAAAAACTCCTGGTAGTGGATGCCGATTTCAACCTGAAGGGTCTGATCACCGTGAAAGACATCCAGAAAAAAATCGAGTTTCCCAACGCCACGAAAGACGAGCACGGCCGTTTGCGCGTCGGCGCGGCCATCGGCGCCACCGGTGATTTTCTTGAACGCGCCGCGGAAATGGCGCGTGAAAAAGTGGACGTGCTCGCGATTGACACCGCGCACGGACACAGCACGCGCGTGATGGATGCCGTCCGGACCGTGAAGCAGAAATTCCCGGAGATGCAAGTGGTCGCCGGCAATGTGGCGACCGCCGAAGGTGCGCGCGATCTAATCTCTCTCGGCGTGGACGGCCTGAAAATCGGAATTGGTCCTGGTTCCATCTGCACCACTCGCGTGGTCACCGGCGCTGGCGTGCCGCAGATCACCGCGATCATCGAAACTTCCCGCGCCGCGAAAGGCACCGGCGTGCCGATCATCGCCGACGGCGGCATCAAATTTTCCGGCGACATCACCAAAGCCATCGCTGCCGGCGCCAACTCCGTGATGATCGGCGGCCTTTTCGCTGGGACCGAAGAATCGCCTGGCGAAACGATTTTGTACCAGGGCCGCACTTTCAAATCCTATCGTGGCATGGGTTCGCTTGGCGCCATGGAGGCAGGCTCCGCCGATCGTTACGCGCAAGAAGGCGTCGAACGCGGCAAGTCCGTTCCGGAAGGGATCGAAGGCCAAGTTCCGTACAAAGGCCCTCTCGCTGGCCTGGTGGACCAACTCGTCGGCGGCCTGCGCAGCGGCATGGGCTATTGCGGCGCGGCCAATCTCACCGAGCTTCAGGAACGCAGCAAATTTATCCGCATCTCATCGGCCGGCCTGCTCGAAAGCCATGTGCACGACGTGATCATCACGCGCGAAGCTCCCAATTACCGACGCGAATAGAGCGCCTCTTTGAAAATTGAATTCCAATCAATCCGTCGTCGCTGCGCCAGACCGGACCGCTAGGATGAAATGGCTCCGCTACTGGTGGCCTGCGCTTGTATGGGCCCTGGTCATTTCCGGCTTTTCGACGGGCGCTTTCACATCGGACAACACCAGCCATGTCATCATCCCCATCCTGCGCTTTTTTCTCCCGCATGCGGCGCCGGAAACTCTCGACTTCCTCCATCACATCATTCGCAAATGCGGCCACTTGACCGAATACTTCATCCTGAGCATGCTCATCCTGCGCGGCATTCGCGCCGGCGAAAAAGGCATGCATCTGCGCTGGGCGCTGGTAACGATTCTGATCATCTCCGGTTTTGCCGCGCTCGATGAATTTCACCAGTCGTTCGTTCCCGGCCGCACTGCCGCTGTGGGCGATGTCCTCATCGACACTTCGGGCGGCGCCGCCGCGTTGATCGTAGCATCGCTTTTCGTTTTGCTTGGGAAGGCTCGTGAAAAGCGGCTCCAGGGTGAACGCAACGCCGCCGCAACGATCCCGACCAACACAGCTTAGGAAATTCACTCACACGAATGGAGACGCCAATGGAGTCAGAGCTGTGCAGTCGTTTCTTGCGTTATCTGCTTCTTCTTGCCGCCATCTGCTCGCTGACATTTTCTGCGGCAGCCGCCGGCCCGAACGCAGTCAGTTACGAATTGAAATTCGAGCGCTCCAACTCGCATCTGCTCGATGTCACGATCCACGCAGACGCCCTCTCCGGCGCTACCGTGGAATTTGCCATCCCGGACTGGGCGCCCGGCTCCTACTACATCGAAAACTACGCCGCCAACGTGCAGCGCTTCCGCGCACACGCACCCTCCGGCCAGGAGCTTACCTGGCGCAAGACGGACAGCCAGACCTGGCACATCGAACTTGCAGGCGCTAAATCCGTCACCGTCGAATACCAGGTCTACGCCAACACGCTGCAGAACAATATCGCGCAGTACAACGAGCGCCACGCGTTCATCGGGGGGCCTTCGGTCTGGATGTACCTGGTCGGCGGCAAGGACCGACCAACCACGCTTTCCATCACGTCCCCCAATGGCTGGCGCGTCGCCACCGGCATGGACCACACCTCCGCCACAACTTTCCAATCACCGAACTACGACACGTTTGCCGATTGCCCGCTCGAAATTTCCGATTTCGCCGAAAAGGATTTTGAAGTTCTCGGCACGAAATACCACGTGATCGTGCACGACGTGATGGGCCGGAAAGATTTTCAGAAGTTCGTGGACGATCTGGAGAAAGTAGTCGCGCAGGAAGTTGCCATGTTCCAGCCGGTCGCCGGCACATCCGGCCAGGGCGCTCCCTTCAAGGAATATTATTTTATTTTCCACGTATGGCCCAAGACCGGCGGCGGCCTCGAGCATCTGAATTCCACTCAAATTGATTTCGCCGCTGACTGGGACTCCACCGAACCGAGCCCCAGATTCGTCAATGCCTACGATCTGAAGCTCTATGTTTCCGCGCACGAATTCTTCCATGCCTGGAACGTCAAGCGCCTGCGCCCGTTTCCCCTCGGCCCGTTTGATTATTCGCAAATGGTGCACACGCCGTCACTGTGGATCTCCGAAGGACTTACCAGCTACTACGGCGCATTAGCCCTGGTGCACGCGGGGTTGATCACTCCCGAACAATATCTCGATGTGATTGGCCAGCTCATCACACATTTTGAGGCGTACCCCGGCCGTAGCGAACGCAGCATCGAAGACACGAGCTGGGACACCTGGTTCCCGCGCGACAGCGTGATCCACCAGGACAACAATCTTCTGAACACCTGGTATTCCTATTACGATGGCGGCCAGATCATGGGCCACATCATGGACCTCGCGATCCGCCACGATACCAACAACCAGAAATCTCTCGACGATTGGATGCGCCTGCTCTATTCGCGCCACGCGCTGCCTAGGCCGGGTTTCGAACCTGACGACGCCATCAAAGCCGCGTCCGAAGTCTCCGGCAAGAGCGTGCAAGAGGTCAGCGACTTCTTCCAGCGCTATATCTCCGGAAAAGATCCAATTCCCTACGAGGAGTATTTCGGATACGCCGGAATCACGGCTGAAAAGAAGCTCGATTCCACAAAACCGTGGATCGGCGTTGATACCAGCAAGAACGACGATGGCCGCGCCAAGATTCGCAACCTCACTCCCGGCAGCCCAACCGAATCCGCTGGACTTGACCGCGACGACGTCATCTACGCCATCGACAGCCGCGCGGTGGACTTCGACGGCTTCGCCAAGGAAATCGCCGCGCGCAAGCCAGGCGACGTCGTGCGCGTGACGATCCTGCGTCTCGGTGAATTCAAGGATTTTTCGATTGCGCTAAAAACCAGCCCGTACCCGACCTACACGCTAAAACCGATGGAGCATCCGACGGATCAGCAGAAGGCCATCTACAATTCGTGGCTGGGAATCAAGCAGTAACGTTGCACCGCTCAAGGATAAGCCCGGAAAAACAAAAGGCCCGCTCCGACGAATCGGGGCGGACCTTTTTGAATTACGTGATCGGTCAAAAATAAACTACTTCGTCGCCACTGCTTCCTTTTCCGCTTCCGGAGTCTCCACATCCTGCTTCCGGCGCGGCTTCTTGTCCTTCTTCTTCAATTCCGAGCCGATAAACTCCAGAATCGCCAGATCCGCTCCGTCTCCCAATCGCCAGCCGGCACGGATAATCCGAGTGTATCCGCCCGGACGATCCGCAAAACGCGGAGCCAGATCGCTGAACAGTTTTTCGGTGGCAACTGGAGTCATAAGGAAAGCCGCCGCCTGGCGTCGCGCATGCAGCGAATCGCGCTTGCCGAGCGTAATCATTTTCTCCGCCAGCCGGCGGGTAGCCTTCGCCCGCAGGATGGTAGTGTGAATGCGCTCTTTCTCGATGAGGTTCGTCACCAGGTTGCGCAAAACCGCGCGGCGATGCGCGGGCTGCTTCCCGAGTTTTGACCCTGATTTAAGGTGTCTCATAGTCGCTTACCGTGGCTCGTGCGGTTTCCCGCGCGATTACATTGCCGTGGCATCCCCCTCGGAAGGCGGAGGCGCGGTCTGGCTTGGCAGCGGCGGCCAGATGATGCGGCCGTGCTCGTCAAACTTCATGCCCAGGCTCAAGCCCATCTTGTGCAGGATGTCCTTGATCTCATTCAGCGACTTGCGGCCGAAATTCTTGGTCTTGAGCATTTCGGATTCGGTCTTCTGCACCAGCTCGCGCAGATTCTGAATGTTCGCGTTCTTCAGGCAGTTGTAGGAGCGGACCGAAAGCTCCAGCTCTTCCACCGAGCGGTCCAGAAATTCCAGGCGCGGATCGCTGTAATTCTCCACCACCTCTTCCGGCAGGTCCGGCGTCTCTTCGAAATTGATGAAGATGCTCATGTGGTCCTTCATCAGCTTCGACGCCAGTCCGATTGCGTCCTGCGGAGTAATGGCGGCGTTGGTCCAGACTTCCAGCGTGAGTTTTTCGTAATCGGTCATCTGTCCCAAACGAGCCGCTTCCACCGCGTAGTTCACTTTGCGCACCGGCGAGTGTACCGAATCAATCGGAATGTAGCCGATCGGCAGATCTTCGTCGAAGTTGCGGTCGGCTGCCACATAGCCGCGGCCATTCTTTACGCGCAACTCCAGTTCGAACTTGCCGCCTTCGCTCACGGTCGCGATGTACACATTCTTATCGAGCACCGCGATGTCCGCATCCTCTTCGATTTTCGCCGACGTTACCGGTCCAGGCGTATCCACAATCAGCGTGATCGTCTTCGGCTGGTCCGTATTCAACTTCAGCGGAACCTGCTTCAGGTTCAGGATGATGTCCGTCGCGTCTTCCACGACGCCAGGAATCGGCGAAAATTCGTGTAACACGCCTTCAATCTTGACCGCCGTGATCGCCGCGCCTTCAATCGAGCTCAGCAACGCACGCCGCAGGGAGTTTCCGACCGTGGTTCCCCAACCGCGCTCAAAAGGCTGCGCTGAGAATTTCCCGTACTTGTCGGTCAATGTTTCTGGTTCTGCTGCCAACCGCTTTGGTTTCTGGAAGCCCTTCCACATCTTCGACATTCCTCCTGGCTCGCCCGCGGCGAACCGACAAACTTATAGACGTTGATAAATTCCCGGCGCTACTTCGAATACAGTTCCACGATGAGCTGTTCGTTCATCGGCGGCGTCTGCACGTCTTCGCGACGCGGCAGCGCCACCACGCGCGCCTTGAAATTCGCTGGATCAATATCGAGCCACGGAGCCACGCCCTGGCTCTTCGCCAAATTGCGCGCTTCCAGGATCATCGCGTTCTCGTGCATCTTGTCTTTCAGCGTGATTTCATCCCCCACGCTCACCAGGTAGCTGGGAATGTTCACCTTCTGGCCCTTTACCCGGATGTGCCCGTGCAGCACCAGTTGCCGTGCCTGGGAGCGCGAACCCGCCAGACCCATGCGATAGATCACGTTGTCCAGCCGACGCTCGAGCATCACCATCAGGTTTGAGCCGGTTGGCCCCTTGGTCCGCAACGCCTTCTCGAAATACGTGCGGAATTGCCGCTCCAGCAGCCCGTAGGTGCGCTTCACCTTCTGCTTTTCGCGCAACTGCACGCCGTAGCCCACCATCTTCGCCCGCCGCGCCTGCCCGTGCTGCCCGGGAACGAAATTGCGCTTTTCAATCGCGCACTTTTCTGTAAAACACCGCAGGCCTTTCAAGAAGAGCTTTTGCCCTTCCCTTCGGCACAGTCGGCAAACTGCCTCACGATGTCTTGCCAAGTCCTATCTCCTTTATCTCAACTCTGCAATTTCCCTGAATCTCTGCCGCAAGCGTTATACGCGGCGGCGCTTGGGCGGTCGGCAGCCGTTGTGCGGCACCGGCGTCACGTCCTTGATCGCATTGATGTGCAAGCCCGAAGAAGCCAGCGCGCGCACTGCCGATTCTCTTCCCGCGCCGGGTCCCTTCACGCGCACTTCCACCGATTTCATACCGTACTGATCGCGTGCCACGCCTGCCGCCGTTGCGGCCGCTTGTTGCGCCGCATACGGTGTGCCTTTGCGCGAGCCCTTGAATCCCACCGAGCCTGCGGAGGACCAGCTCACCGCGCGGCCATCGGGATCCGTCAGCGTCACAATCGTGTTGTTAAATGTTGCCTGAATGCACACTACGCCGTGCGGCACCACGCGCTTTTCCTTCTTCTTGCGGAATTCCTTCTTGCGCTTGGTGGATTTCGCCGCAGCTGCCGGCGCTCCTCCCGGTGCCGCTGCCGCGTCTTTCGGTTCTTTTGCCACGCTCGTGTCTCTCCTATCGTTCTAAACCGTTCAATCTTTGTGACTGCTGTTACTTGCGAGCCGCGATCTTCTTCGCCGCTACCGCGCCCTTCCGCGGTCCCTTACGGGTACGCGCGTTGGTGTGCGTGCGCTGGCCGCGAACGGGCAGGTTGCGGCGATGCCGCAAGCCGCGATACGCCTGGATTTCAATTAGCCGGCGAATATTCATCTGCGTCTCTTTGCGCAGATCGCCTTCGATGCCGCCTTCGGCCTCGATTGCCGCGCGCAGACGCGTGGCTTCATCTTCCGTCAAGTCCTTGATCTTCTTGGTGTGGTCCACGTTGGCTTTCTCGGCCAGCGATTTCGCGCGCGCCTGCCCGATGCCGTAAATTGACGTGAGCCCAATCCAAAGCCGCTTGTTCGGCGGCAAATCAACACCTGCTATGCGAGCCATTCTGTATCCTCCGGCCTCTAGCCTATCCCTGGCGCTGACGATGCTTGGCGTTCGTACAAATCACGCGCACCACGCCGCGCCGATGAACGATCTTGCACTTCATGCAGATTTTCTTTACTGACGCCCGAACCTTCATTTTTCCACTCCATGCCCCTTGGGGGCCCCATAATTCTGCCGCTCCGCGCCGCCGCCCAGCTACTTGTAGCGATAAACGATTCGGCCGCGCGTCAGATCGTAAGGCGAAAGCTCCACCGCCACGCGATCTCCCGACAAAATACGAATAAAATTTTTGCGCATCTTCCCGGAAATATGAGCCAGCACCTGGTGCTTGTTTTCCAGCTCCACGCGAAACATCGCGTTCGGCAGCGGCTCGATCACGGTAGCCATCACTTCGATGGCGTCTTCCTTCCCGCTCTCGCCCGGCTTCTTATTTTCCTTCTCTGGCCTTGGTCTCATGCGCTCCTGTGTTCCACTCCAGCCAACTTCTGCTTCCTGCTGCTTACCAGACCGGACCCGCCGCTTCTTTCGGCCGCGTCAGAATCCACGGCCCGTTTTTCGTCACTGCGACGGTGTGCTCGAAGTGCGCGGAATCGCTGCCGTCCGCCGTCACCGCCGTCCACTCATCGTCCAGCACGCGCACGCCCGGGCCGCCCGTGTTTACCATCGGCTCGATGGCCAGCACCATTCCCTCTTGCAACTTCGGCCCCTGGCCCGGTGAACCGTAATTCGGCAACTGCGGGTCTTCGTGCATCTTCGTGCCGATTCCGTGGCCCACAAACTCGCGCACCACCGAATATCCGTTCTTTTCCACCCACTGCTGCACCGCGGCGGATACATCTCCCAAGCGATTCCCCGCCCGGATCTTCGCAATGCCCTGCTCCAGCGATTCGCGCGTCACACGCAACAGCTTCTCGCGCTCCGGCGTCACCTTGCCCACCGGTACGGTCAACGCCGCGTCGCCAAAATACCCGCCCAGCTCCACTCCGAAATCCATCGAAAGAATGTCGCCCTCGCGCAATTTCCGCGCCGCCGATGGAATCCCGTGCACTACTTCCTGATTGATCGAAGTGCACACCGAGCCCGGATAACCGCGGTAACCCTTGAACGCCGGCCGCGCGCCGCGCTCCTTCGTGTAACCCTCGGCGAACTCATCTAGCTCTTTCGTCGAGATCCCCGGCCTGATCATGGTGCGCATCTCCGCCAGCGCGCCCCACACAATCTGCCCCGCGCGATACATCTTCTCCAGCTCCGAAGGCGATTTACAGATGACCATCGCGCCCTTCCGCGCGCTTCAAAATCTCGTTCAATGCGCGGGTTACGTCCTCCACTGCTGCATCTCCATCCACGGTTTCCAGCACGCCGTGCGTCCGGTAATAATCCGCCAGCGGCTGCGTCTGCCGTTCGTAAGCCGCAAATCGCTCTTTCACGATTTCCGGCTGGTCGTCCGACCGCTGAATCAATTTCCCACCGTCGTTATCGCAGATCCCAGGCGTCTTCGGCGGACGCTCGTGAATATTGTACGTCTCGCCGCCCACGCTGCATGTCCAACGCCCTGCGACCCGCCGCACCAGCGTTTCCGGACTTACCAGAAACTGAATCACCAGCGGTTGGCCCAGCCCGCGCCGCTGCAAAATCTTATCCAACTCTTCCGCCTGACGGATCGTTCGCGGAAATCCGTCGAAGATGAATCCTTCGTCGCAATCCCAGCGTGCCAGCCGCTCTTCCACCATCCCCAGCACGATGTCGTCCGGCACCAGGTCGCCGCGTTCCATGATCGGCTCGGCCAATCGTCCCGGTGCGGTCTGCCGTGTCACTGCGTCCCGCAGCATGTCGCCGGTGGAAAGATGCGGCACGCCCAACTGGTTGGCCATGCGCTTCGCCTGGGTGCCTTTACCAGCTCCTGGC
The DNA here is from genome assembly GCA_963790855.1 of uncultured Acidobacteriota bacterium. Lineage (GTDB taxonomy): Bacteria > Acidobacteriota > Terriglobia > Acidiferrales > UBA7541 > Palsa-295. The sequence continues at coordinate 480,652 of CAWBPZ010000005.1, read as the reverse complement.
GGACCCAGGAAAATTAACGCCCGTTTGAGCGCCATCCTCACCGCCGATGCGTCGGTCATTAACTGCGACGGCCCCGGACTCGTCCCTTGCGCACGAACCCATCATAATTCCGCATCACCAACTGCGCTTCCAGCTGCTGCACCGTATCCATGGCGACGCCTACGACGATCAGGAGCGACGTGCCCCCGAAATAAAATTGCACATTCAGGCCATCCAGCACGAAGCGCCACATGTGCCGGTCAAACCAGTCTCCCACCAGCCACAAATGCTGCAGGTGAATCCCCGAAATCATCCACTCTGGCAGCAAACAAACCACCGCCAGGTACACACCGCCGACAAACGTAAGCCTCGTCAGAATGCGGTTAATGTATTCCGACGTGTTCCGCCCCGGACGAATCCCCGGCACGAACCCGCCGTACTTCCTCATGTTGTCCGCCAGCTCCGTCGGATTAAAAATGATGCCCACGTAGAAAAACGCGAAAAATATGATCAGCGTCACATAGATCAAGGTATAGAGCGGTTCGCCCCACTTGATCATGTTCGCGAACTTGCCGAACGCAGTGGACTTGTTCTGAAAAAACAGCGCCAAAGTCTGCGGAAACGTCAGCAACGAACTCGCGAAAATCGGCGGAATCACTCCACCAGAATTCACGCGCAGCGGCAAGTAAGTCATCTGCCCGCCCATCACTTTCCGTCCCATCACGCGTTTCGCGTACTGCACCGGAATCCGCCGCTGGCCGCCTTCCACAAACACGATGAAAGCCACCACCGCCAGCATCAGCACGATCAGGCCAATCAAGATAATTCCGGCCAGTGATCCCCACTCACCGCTCGTCGTCTTCAAGTACAGATCGTGCACCGCGTTCGGCAATCCCACCACGATGCCCGCGAAAATAATCAGCGACATCCCATTCCCAATGCCGCGCTCGCTGATCTGCTCGCCCAGCCACATGATGAATGCCGAACCAGTCGTCAGCGTCAGAATCGTCATCAGCATGAAGCGCACGCCCGGGTGATACACCAGCGCTTCGCCATTCATGCTCTGCATCGTCAAGGTCTTCGCGATCGTGAACGATTGAAACACGCTCAAAATAATCGTCAAATACCGCGTATATTGCGTGATCTTCCGCCGCCCCAGTTCGCCCTCTTTCTGCAAACGCTCCAGGTAAGGCCACACCACCACCATCAACTGCAAAATAATTGACGCCGTGATGTAGGGCATGATGCCTAACGCAAAAATGGTCAGCCGGCGCAGGTTGCCGCCGCTGAAAAGGTCAATCAGTCCCAGAACCGAGCCTTGGCCGCGTTGGAACATATCCTGCAACAGCGCGGTATTGATTCCCGGCGTCGGAATGTGCCCGCCCAGGCGGTACACGGCCAGCATGCCCAGCGTGAACAACACGCGGTTGCGCAAATCCGGCGTGCTGAAAATATTCCGAATTGCCAGGAACAGCTTGTTCATTGCAGGACTTCGACCTTTCCTCCGGCGGCCGTGATTTTTGCCTCCGCCGACTTGCTGAACGCATGCGCCTGCACCGTCAACGCCACTTTCAATTCACCGCTGCCCAAAATCTTCAGGCCCTCGCGCTTCACGCGCAGCACGCCCAGGGCATAGAGAATCTCGGGTGAAATCGTTTCGCCCGCTCCGAAAACGTTCAGGCTCTCGACGTTAATCACCGCGTACGTCGTCGAATCCGGCGCCGAAAATCCGCGCTTCGGCAATCGCCGGTGCAGCGGCATCTGCCCGCCTTCGAATCCTGGACGCCGGGAATATCCGCGGCGGGACTGCTGCCCCTTATTGCCTGCACCCGAGGTCTTGCCCATCTTCGAGCCCATGCCGCGCCCTACGCGCACTTTGCGGTGACGCGAGCCGCGCGGCGGCTTCAAATTCGATAGTGTTGGTTTCTGTGCCATTCTCAGCCCTCAATCTGTACGAGATGGTGCACGCGCGCGATCATGCCGCGGATGGATGGCGTGTCGTCCACTTCGAGCACCTGCTGCATACGTCGGAATCCCAGACCGCGCACGGTCTGGCGCATATCGCGCGGGCAGCCGATAAAGCTCACCACCCACTTGATTTTCAATTTCCCCGGTTTCTTCTTGCCCGCTGCTTCTTTCGTCGTTGTCATTTTATTCGCGCGAAGGAACTACTGTGCCGTCGCTTCCTCCGCTATTTTCCCGCGGCCTTCCGCCACCTTCGCCGCATCCTTCAAATGCATCAGCGCGTCAAACGTCGCCTTGATCACGTTATGCGGATTCGACGTGCCCAGCGACTTCGTCAGCACGTTCTGAATCCCCGCAACCTCCATCACCGCGCGGACCGCTCCGCCGGCGATGATTCCGGTTCCCTCCGGAGCGGGCTTCAGCAACACTTGCCCGGAGCCATAGCGCCCCAGAACCTGGTGCGGGATCGAAGTGCCCTTCATGTTCAGCTTCACCATATTCTTCTTGGCCGCCTCAATCGCCTTGCGGATGGCCATAGGTACTTCGCGCGCCTTGCCCATGCCGAAGCCGGCGTGGCCGCCCTGATCTCCCACCACCACCAGCGCGGAGAAGCTGAGGTTTTTTCCGCCCTTCACTACCTTGGTGCAGCGGTTGATCGAAACCACTTGATCCTTCAAGTTCGCCTGGTTGGTTTCCACCGGACGACGAACGGCTAGCGAGTCTTTGAGCTCTTGTTTCGACATAATTGTCAGAACTTCAGGCCCGCCTCCCGGGCCGCTTCCGCGAGCGCCTTCACGCGCCCGTGATATTGATATCCGCCACGATCGTAAACCACCTTGTCCACGCCCTTGGCTTGCGCGCGTTCTGCGATGGCCTTGCCCACCACTTTGGCCGCGGCAATATTGCCGCCGCCCTTGATGGACTTGCGCACTTCCCCGTCCAGCGAACTCGCCGAAACAATCGTGCGATTCGTCTGGTCGTCTACCACCTGCGCGCGTATGTGCTTCGACGTACGATGCACGCAAAGCCGTGGACGTGCTGCCGTTCCCACCAGCGTCTTGCGCGTCCGCACATGAATGCGGCGACGATGCGCCTGCCGCGATAATTTGTGAACCGGTGCTGCCACGTTCGCTCTCCTCCTGGCCTAAGCCGCTGCCGACTTCGCGCCAGCCTTGCCGGCCTTCTTCTTTAAGCGCTCGCCGGTAATGCGCACGCCCTTCTGCTTGTACGGATCCGGCGGGCGCAGCGCGCGAAGGTTCGCGGCTACCTGGCCGACCTGATTCTTGTCCGCCCCGGTTACCACCATGTGCACCTGTTTCTCGATGGTGATCGCGATTCCTTCCGGGATCGGAAACTCGATTGGATGCGAATATCCCAGTGCCAGCACCACGTTCTTACCTTTTACCTCGGCGCGGTAGCCGACGCCCACAATGTCCAAATCCTTCTTGAACCCGGTCGTGACGCCCGTCACAGCATTCGCCACCAGCGCCCGCGCCAGACCATGCAGCGCGCGCTTGTCTTCTGACTCGCGCTTGGCGACGAGCGTGCCGTCTTTCTGTTCGAAACGGATTCCCCTCGGCACCACCACGCGCATCTTGCCCTTGGGACCCTGCACTTCCACCGCATCGTCCTTGATCTGAATCTTCACGCCGGACGGTACCGGTATGATTTTATTTCCAATTCGCGACATGGCTCTGTTTGATCCTCGTGTTACAGAAATTCTCGCCTGACTCTTACCAGACCTCGCACATGATTTCGCCGCCGATGCCGGCCTTGCGTGCCGCCTGCCCCGTCATCAATCCCTTGGCCGTGGACACAATCGAAATTCCCATTCCACCCACCACTTGCCGGATATCCGTCTTGCCGACATAGCGCCGCGAACCGGGCCGCGAGACCCGCTTCAGGTCCGTAATCACGCTGCGGCGGTCCGGCGTGTAACGCAGAAACAGGCGCAACGTCTTCTTGGGCTTCTGCTCTTCCACAACCTTGAAATTCGCCAGATAACCTTCCTCTTTCAGGATGCGCGCTAGCTCCACTTTCAACTTCGAGCTGGGCAAATCCACGCGCGAGTGCTTCGCGCGCGAGGCATTGCGAATTCGCGTCAGTAAATCGGCAATCGGATCAGTCGTCATTCTTCCTCGTCCTTAATCGCTCTTATAAAAACTACCAGCTCGCCTTGGTCACGCCGGGAATTTCTCCCTTCAGCGCGAACCCGCGGAAACAAATACGGCACATTTCAAACTTGCGCAGGAAAGCGCGCGGGCGTCCGCAAACCCTGCAGCGATTGCGGAAGCGGATCTTGAACTTCGGCTTCTTCAACTGTTTCGCGAATTGCGCGGTGCGTCCCATACTCGCTCTCTCTCCTAAGCCCTAAACGGCACGCCGAGCAGCTTCAGCAGCTCGCGCCCTTCTTCGTCGTTGCGGGCGGTCGTGGTTATGGTGATGTTCATGCCCTTGATCTTGTCCACTCGCGTGTAGTCGATCTCCGGAAACACCAGCTGGTCCTTCAGCCCCAGAGTGTAATTGCCGCGCCCATCAAAAGAGTTCGGCGGCAATCCCTTGAAGTCTCTTACGCGCGGCAGCACGATGCTCGATAGCCGGTCCAGGAACTCGTACATCCGCTCACCGCGCAGCGTCACCATGCAACCGATGGCCATGCCCTTGCGAATCTTGAAATTCGCAATGGACTTCTTCGCTCGCGTGATCACCGGCTTCTGCCCGGTAATTTGTCCCAGTTCCGCCGCGGCCGTGTCCAGCAGCTTCACGTTCGCGCTCGCTTCGCCCATTCCGATGTTTACGGTCACCTTCTGCACGCGCGGCACAGCCATCGTGTTCTTCAATCCGAAGCGCTTCAATAGCGCCGGCACTGCGTCCTTGCGGTACTTTTCATGCAAACGCGTAATCATTTCTCGCCCTTACCTCGCAAAAAAATCTAATTCTCGAAAGTCGTGTTGCAGCGCCGGCACGAACGCACCTTGGTTCCATCCGGCAGCGTGGTGTGTCCCGCGCGGGTGTGCTTGCCGCAACCCGGGCAAACCAACAACACGTTCGAAACATGCACGGGCCCTTCCTTCTCCAGAATCCCGCCCTTGATGTTCTTCGACGGGTTCGGTCGCGTGTGCTTCTTGATCATGTTCGCGTGCTCGACCGTCACCGTCAGTTTCCAGGGATTCACCGAAAGCACTTTGCCGGTCTTCCCCTTCGATCGCCCGGACATGATTTTCACCGTATCTCCGTGGCGTATGCTGAATGCGGCCGGCTTTTCCTGTATTTTTCTCATGGTTACCACACTTCCGGAGCGAGCGAGATGATCTTCGTGAACTTCTTGTCGCGCAACTCGCGGGCTACCGGCCCGAAAACGCGCGTCCCAATAGGCTCGTTCGCATCATTAATCAGTACTGCCGCGTTATCGTCAAAACGAATATACGTCCCGTCTTTGCGCCGCTGCTCTTTGCGCGTGCGCACGATCACGCACTTCACCACCGACCCCTTCTTTACCTGGCTTTCCGGCTGCGCTTCCTTCACCGCTGCCGTGACGACGTCGCCCAATCCTGCCGTCAATCCCGCATCTCCGCCCAACGGAAGGATGCAGGTCAGCTGGCGCGCGCCGGAATTATCCGCCACCGTCAGCCATGTTCGCATCTGTACCATGATCTTGCTCCCCGTTTAACTGCCGTCCCACTACCCCACCGCCGCAACCCGGCGGCGTTACGCCACGCGCGTCGAGCGCTGAATTACTTCCTTCAACCGCCAGCGCTTCAACTTCGAAAGCGGCCGCGTCGAAGCGATCTGCACCGTGTCGCCCACGTGTGCTTCGCCGGTCTCATCGTGCGCGTAGTATTTCTTGGTGTGACGCACCACCCGGTGATACAGCGGATGCTGCACCGCGCGCGTCACCTTCACGACGATCGTCTTCTGCATCTTCGTCGAAGTCACGATGCCGGTCAGTTCCTGCCGGACTCCGCGCTCCGCCGTGCTCTCTTGTGCCGTACCCGCTGCTTCGTTTGCCATTACGCCTTCCTCAATTCAGTTTCGCGCAGCACCGTCTTGATCCGCGCGAAATCGCGCTTTGCTTCCCGCAGCTTCTTCAATCCTTCGGCCTGTCCCGTCGAAAGTTGAAAACGCAGCCGGAAAATCTGCTCGGCGAGCTCGCCCTGCTGGGTCTCGAGCTCGGCCCTGCTCATTTCGCGGTACTTCGTCGTGCGCCCCGCGTTACGATCCGCCATTACAGTTCCTCCGCCCGGCTGACAAACTTCGTCCGGATGGGCAGTTTGTGCGAAGCCAGCTTCATCGCTTCGCTCGCGGACGCCAAATCCACGCCCGCCATTTCGAACATCACCCGGCCCGGCTTCACGACCGCCACCCACTTCTCCGGTGGACCTTTGCCCTTACCCATTCGAGTCTCGGCCGGCTTCTTGGTGTAAGGCTTGTCCGGGAAAATCCGGATCCACAATTTTCCGCCGCGCTTGATAAACCGCGTAATTGCCACGCGCGCTGCTTCAATCTGCCGGTCGGTTATCCACGCCGGCTCCAGAGCCTTCAGCCCGTACTCGCCAAACGCCAGCGCTCCGCCGCGCCACGCCTTGCCAGTCCTTCGTCCGCGCTGCTGCTTGCGGTACTTTACTTTTTTCGGCATCAACATAAATTTCGCCCGTGTCCTTAAACTTTCAGCTTTAAGCTTTTGCCGCCGCAGCCACCGCGTTCTTGTTCACGCGCTGCGGAATTTTTTCGCCCTGATAAATCCAGCACTTCACGCCGATTACTCCGTACGTGGTGTGTGCTTCCGCCGTCCCAAAATCAATGTCCGCGCGCAACGTCTGCAAAGGCAGCCGCCCCTGCAGATACCATTCTTTACGCGCTATTTCCGCTCCATTCAACCGGCCTGCTACGCGCACTTTAATTCCCTTGCATCCAAAACGCAGCGCCGAATCCACCGCCTTGCGCATCGCGCGCCGGAACGCAACGCGTTTTTCCAGTTGCAGCGCGATTGATTCCGCTACCAGGTGCGCATCCAGCTCCGGCCGGTGCACTTCCTGAATATCAATGTGCACTTCGCGTTTGGTGCGCTTCTGCACGTCGGCCTTCAGCTTGTCAATTTCCGAACCTTTGCGGCCGATGATGATTCCAGGGCGGGCGGTATAAATCCGCACCACCAATTTGTTCGCGGCGCGCTCCACGTCGATCCCGCTGATCCCCGCGGACTTCAGCTTTTCCTTCAGCTGCTTGCGCAGGACCACGTCTTCATGCAGCAGGTCGGCATAATCCTTCTTCGCGAACCAGCGCGACTTCCAGACCTTGTTGTAGCCCAGCCGAAAACCGTACGGATGTGTTTTCTGCCCCAAACTGTCCTCCCGCTACTTCTTCGTTTTCTGTCCCGGCTTATTTCTTTGTTCCAATGCCTTGCGCGCCTTGCGTACGGCGCCCTTCACGCCCTTCGATGCCTGCGCTTCCGCCGCCGCTGCCGCCGCGCGCTCAGTCACCGCGCGGTGATGCTCGGAAACTTCCACGACGATGTGGCTCGTCCGCTTCTGATAACGGAACCCGCGGCCCATCGGCGCCGGACGCATCCGCTTCCAGCGTGGCCCCTCGTTCACAAAGCAGCGCGTCACGAACAGCTCGTCCACGTCCAGCGTCTCACCGGAATCTTCCGCCTTGCGCTCCGCGTTCGCGATAGCGCTGCGCAGCGTCTTCTCAATATCCTTCGCCACACGCTTCTTCGTGAATTGCAGCGTGTGCAGCGCTTCTTCCGCGCGCCGCCCGCGAATCAGGTCAATCACCAGCCGCGCCTTCTGCGGGGATACACGCGTATAACGCGCCTGCGCGATTCCCTCGATCTGCGTCTTGTCCGTCGTTTCTTGAATTGCCGTTGCCATCTTTTATTCCCTTTAAGACTTCGCTGCCGGCGCTGCTCCGCCTGTTGGTGCTGCCGCCGCCGCTGGCGCGCCTGCCGATGCCGCTGCCCTCTCGAGCGCCGCTTTCACCGCGTGCCCTTTAAAGGTCCGTGTCGGCGCGAATTCGCCCAGCTTATGCCCGATCATCTGCTCGGTGATGTACACCGGAATGAACTTCTTGCCATTGTGCACCGCCAGCGTATGCCCGATCATGTCCGGCAAAATCGTCGAACGGCGCGACCACGTCTTCAAAACTTTCTTTTCGTTGCGGGCGTTCAGACCTTCCACCTTCTTGCGCAGGTGGCCATCAATGAACGGTCCCTTCTTCAGCGAGCGCGGCATCTTTTGTCCTACTCCTCCACACGGCGCAGCTTCACCCACTGCGCGCGGCGAACTCTCTTGAATCCTCGCACCGGCCCGGAAACTCGGTGCGACAACGGGCAGAAAGGACAGACAAACCGCGTCCCCTGTGCGTTCGGAATCCTCTCCACAATTACCGCCCAGCCCGACCGGCACAACCGGTACTGAATCTGCGGCGCTGGCACCAGCTTCGAAGCAATCTTCACCGCCGGTTTGGCAGCGCGCCGCGGAACTGCTTTCCGCGCACGCGTCACGCGCCGGGTTGCGCGTCTGGACGCACGCTTTGTTGCACGTCGTGATGATCGAGTGGCTGTCATCGAGTAACTCCGCATTGTCCCCCGCGCCGGGTTCATTGCTTTTCTACTGCTCCTCACATCCATCACTAAAACTACGGCTTGCGCCGCTCCACAATCATCCGGTCGCTCGGGCGCTTCTTGCGCGTCTTCGCTCCCAGTGTCGGAAATCCCCAAGGCGTCTGCGGATGGTTGCCCTTCACGCGGCCTTCACCGCCGCCGTGCGGGTGATCCACCGGGTTCATTGCCACGCCGCGCACCGTCGGACGCTTGCCGTGCCAGCGCGTGCGTCCCGCCTTGCCGTACGTCACGTTCTCGTGATCCAGATTGCCCAGCTGGCCCACCGTCGCCATGCAATCAATGCTGAACTTGCGCACTTCGCCCGAAGGCAGCTTCACCAACGCAAAATCGCCTTCTTTGCTCATCAACTGCGCCGCCCCGCCTGCCGAACGCACCACCTGGCCGCCCTTGCCAGGATACAGTTCCAGATTGTGAATCATCGTGCCAGGAGGAATGTTGCGAATCTGCAGCGCATTACCGGGCAAAATTTCCGCGCCGGCGCCGTTCTGCACCGTCATGCCCACTTCCAGACCCACCGGCTGCAAAATGTAGCGCTTCTCTCCGTCCGCATAATGCAACAGGGCGATGCGAGCCGAGCGGTTCGGGTCGTACTCGATGGCTGCAACCTTCGCGGGGATTCCGGTCTTCTCGCGCCGGAAATCCACGGTGCGGTATTTCTGCTGATGCCCGCCGCCGCGATGCCATGCAGTTACTTCGCCATGCGAATTTCGTCCGCCGGTGCGCTTCTGCACTTCCACCAGCGATTTTTCCGGTGTCTGCTTGGTGATCTCGCTCTTATCGAGCATGGTCAGAAAGCGTCGTGACGGTGTGTACGGTTTAAATGTTTTTATTGCCATTATTGCCTCTTACCGGTTCCCCTCGAACTCTCTTGCGTTCTGTTCGTTCACTTGCTGCGTTGCTCTTACCTGCCGCACAAACCGGGTCCGCTTGAAACTAAATGTTCTCGGCGTACTCGATCATCTTTTCGCCTGCTTTCAACCGCACATACGCCTTCTTCCAATCGCTGCGAAAACCTTCCGCACGTCCCCGCCTGCGGAACTTGCCGTGAAATATCGCTGTGCGCACGTGATCCACTTTCACCTTGAAAACGCGCTGCACCGCTTCCTTGATTTCCGTCTTGGTAGCATCCTTCGCCACCTCGAACACGACCGTGTGCTGCGTTTCCTTCACGCCCAGACCCTTTTCGGTAATGATGGGGCGCCGGATAATCTGATAAACCCTGTTCTCCATCGCTTATCCCTTCTTCCCTTTGGGCTTGGCTTTGGCCTTGGCTTCTTTTTTCGCCGGCGGCTTCTTCCCTGACTTTTCCGTCTTCGCAGCAGCAGCCTTTGCGGCAGCTTTCGCTTCCACGCCCTTCTCGCTCGCGGTTTTCTTCGCAGCCGCAATCGCAGGAGCCGGCGCGATCTGTACCGGCACTTCTGGACGTATCGCCGAAAGCGAACGGCTCAACTTCGCCACCGCTTCGCGCGACAACATCACGTGTTCGTGGCGCAACAAATCGTAAGGTTCCAGACCCGTCGGCGGCACCAGCGTCACACCCGCGATATTCCGGCTCGCGCGCTCTAAATTCACATTCGCGCCGCTTTCCACCAGCAAGTACGTTTCAGTCTCGCCGTTCAACTTGCCCAGCATCGCGCGAAACGCTTTGGTCTTGTGCGTTTCCAGCTTCCAGCCGTCCACCACGGTTAATTTCTGCTCCGCCACTTTTGCGGACAGCGCCGAACGCAGCGCGCCCAGAATCATCTTCTTCGGCAGCGCGTAGTCATAACTGCGCGGCACCGGGCCGTGCACCGTGCCGCCATGGCGCCACAAAGGCGACCGAATCGAGCCGACACGCGCGCGTCCTGTGCCCTTCTGCTTCCACAATTTCCTGCCCGAGCCGGAAACTTCGCTCTTGTCCTTCGTCTTGTGCGTTCCGGCACGCTCGCCCCGCAGATGATGACGCACAGCCTCGTGCAGCAGGTTCGCGTTCACCTTCGCGGCGAACACGTCATCGGCCAATTCAATCTGCCCGACTTTCTTTCCTTCCAGGTTCTTTACGTCCACAACAGGCATTGTGTCTTCTCTCTCGCTTACAGATTTCGTCTACAGATGCGCCTTGGCCTTGCGAATAAAAATGTAACTGCCCTGCGGCCCCGCCACTGCGCCGCGCACCAGCAACAAGTTCTCTTCGGAATCTACTTTCACCACACGCAAATTTTTCGATGTCTTGCGCTCGTTTCCCATGTGCCCCGGAAAATGCTGCCCCTTCCACACGCGCGATGGAAACGAGCTCGCTCCGATTCCGCCCGGCGCTCGGTGAAACATCGATCCGTGGCTCGCATCGCCGCCGCGGTAATGCCAGCGCTTGACGCCGCCCTGAAATCCCTTGCCCTTGCTCACGCCGGTCACATCCACCAGCTCGCCTACCTTGAAACTTTCCACCAGCACGCGATCCCCGGACTTGGTTTCATCTTTCGAATCATCCAGACGAATCTCTTTCACATAACGCAGCGGCGCCACATTGGCCTTCTTGAAATGTCCAGTGCGCGCCTTGTTCACGCGTTGCGGCTTGATGAATTCCACCAGGCCCAATTGCACCGCTTCGTAGCCGTCGGTGTTCTTCGTGCGGCGCTGCACCACCACGCACGGCCCCGCCTGCAGCACCGTGCACGGAACAGCCGTGCCGTCATCCGCGAAAACCTGCGTCATCCCCAGCTTGATTCCCAATATGCCGTTGACTGCCATCTCGCTCTCTCGTTCCTCGCGCCTTGCACTCTCAAAGGCGCTCTCGATTCGCTTCACGAACTACCGCTCACGACGGACTACTTACTTGCCCGTATGCTCGCGACCAAACGCCTTGATCTCGACATCCACACCAGGCGGCAGATCCAATTTCATCAGCGCATCCACCGTATCCGGCGTCGGCTCCAAAATATCAATCAGTCTCTTGTGCGTCCGCATTTCAAACTGCTCGCGCGATTTCTTGTCCACGTGCGGCGAACGCAGCACCGTCCAGCGGTTGATGACCGTGGGCAGAGGAATCGGCCCGGCCACATCCGCCCCGGTGCGCTTCGCGGTGTCGACGATTTCCTTAGTCGATTGATCGAGAATGCGGTGATCGTACGCCTTCAAACGAATTCGAATTTTTTCTCCGTTTGGCATAATTACTCGATGATCTCGGCAACCGCTCCAGCGCCCACGGTGTGCCCGCCTTCGCGAATCGCAAAGCGCAAGCCCTTCTCCAAGGCTACCGGTGTTATCAAAGTGATCTCGCAGGAAATGTTGTCGCCCGGCATCACCATCTCCACTCCGGCCGGCAACTTCACGTCTCCCGTCACGTCCGTGGTGCGGAAATAAAACTGCGGCCGATACCCCGTGAAGAATGGCGTGTGCCGCCCGCCTTCTTCCTTCGTCAACACGTACGCTTCCGCCTTGAACTTCGTGTGCGGCGTGATCGAGCCCGGCTTCGCCAGCACCTGCCCGCGCTCTACTTCATCCTTTTCCGTCCCCCGCAGCAGCAACCCGACGTTGTCTCCCGCCATGCCCTCATCCAGCAGCTTGCGGAACATTTCAATCCCCGTCACCGTCTTCTTCATCGTCGGACGAAAACCCACAATCTCCACTTCTTCGCCCACCTTCACCTTGCCGCGTTCGATTCTTCCCGTCACCACCGTGCCGCGGCCAGAAATCGAAAAAATATCTTCGATCGGCATCGCGAACGGCTTATCAATATCCCGCACCGGCTGCGGTATGCTCTTGTCCACCGCTTCCATCAGTTCCAGAATCGACTTCTCCCACTTCGCATCGCCCTCGAGCGCCTTCAGCGCCGAACCGCGAATCACCGGCAACGTGTCGCCAGGATACTGATAGCTCTTCAGCAGTTCGCGCACTTCCAGTTCCACCAATTCCAGCAGCTCGGGATCATCCACCATGTCGCACTTGTTCAAAAACACCACGATGTACGGCACGCCCACTTGCCGCGCCAGCAAAATGTGCTCGCGCGTCTGCGGCATCGGACCATCCGTCGCCGCTACCACCAGAATCGCGCCGTCCATCTGCGCCGCGCCCGTGATCATGTTCTTCACATAATCCGCGTGGCCCGGGCAATCAATGTGCGCGTAGTGGCGATTCGCCGTCTCGTACTCCACGTGCGATACCGCGATCGTGATGCCGCGCTCGCGCTCTTCCGGCGCGTTGTCAATCGAATCGAACGCGCGAAACGCCACCTTCGGATTGTTCTTCGACAGCACCTTGGTGATCGCCGCCGTCGAAGTCGTCTTGCCGTGGTCAATGTGACCAATCGTCCCAATATTTACGTGCGGCTTATTCCGTTCGAATTTCTCTTTCGCCATTTCTCTCTCTGCTCCTCAAGTCAAACTGATCGGAGTGCTAAACTGGTGGCCACGCCTACTTCTTGGTTTTCTCACCGCTGGCGCTGCCAATAATCTCTTCTGCAAGATTGCCCGGAACCTGCTCGTAGTGCGAAAAGTGCATCGTAAAACTTCCGCGACCCTGCGTACGGCTGCGAATTTCCGTGGCGTAACCGAACATCGCCGCCAGCGGCACCTTCACATTGATAATCTCGGTCCCGCCGCGCGATTCGCGTCCTTGCATCTGTCCCCGTCGTGAATTCAGGTCCGCAATCACCGGCCCCATGTAATCTTCCGGCACCACCACCTCGACGCGCATGATCGGCTCAAGCAGTTTCGGATTCGCGCGCTTGCAAGCATCCTTGAACGCCATCGACCCTGCAATCTTGAACGCCATTTCCGAACTGTCCACATCGTGGTAGCTGCCATCAGTCAGTACGACTGCCGCGTCCACCATCTCGTACCCAGCCAAAACGCCCGTTTCCATCGCCTCGCGCACGCCTGCTTCGATTGGCGCGATGAATTCCTTGGGAATTGCTCCGCCCACAACCTTGTCCACAAACAGCAGGCGGTGTTCCTTGTCGAAATGCCACTTCCCGCCCTTGCCGCCCGACACCTGTTTCGCCAGCTCGTCAATCTCGTCGGTGGACATCTCGTGCATGTCTTCGTGATTGGAATTCGCGAGCGGATGCACCGTCAGCACCGCGTGGCCATACTGTCCGCGCCCGCCGGTCTGTTTGATGTACTTTCCTTCGCCTTCCGCCGACTTCAAAATCGTCTCGCGATACGCCACCTGCGGCCGGCCGACATTCGCCTGCACGCCAAATTCGCGCATCATGCGATCTACGATAATTTCCAGGTGCAGCTCGCCCATCCCGGAAATCAGCGTTTGATTCGTGTCGTGGTCGGTATGCACCCGGAACGTAGGATCTTCCTGCGCCAGCTTGCCCAGTGCAGTACCCATTTTTTCCTGGTCCGCCTTGGTCTTCGGCTCGATCGCCACCGAAATCACGGGCGCCGGGAAATCAATATTCTCCAGCAACACCGGCTTTTCTTCATCGCACAATGTGTCGCCCGTGGTGACATTCTTCAGTCCGACGCACGCCGCGATGTCGCCCGCCTCGATGGACTCAATCTCTTCGCGCTTGTTCGCGTGCATGCGCAGCAAACGGCCAATGCGCTCGCGCGTCTTGCGCGTCGAGTTGTACACGTTCTGCCCGGCCTTCAGCACGCCGGAATAAACGCGTATGTAAGTCACGTGGCCGACGAACGGGTCGGTCATGATCTTGAACGCGAGCGCCGCAAACGGCTGATCGTCCGCCGCACGCCGCAAAATCGGCTCGTCGCCGTTCGGGTCCGTGCCTTCGACTGGCGGCACATCCGACGGCGCAGGCAAATAATCCACCACCGCGTCCAACAGAGGCTGAATCCCCTTGTTCTTGAACGCCGAGCCGGCGAGCACAGGAACCAGCTTCAGCGCAATCGTCGAACGGCGCAGCGAAGCGCGCAGTTCCGCGGGTTCCAACTTATGCTGTTCCAGATATTTGGTCAGAATAGCGTCGTCGTGCTCGGCAATATACTCAACAACTTTTTCCCGATGCTCTTTATAGAATTCAGGAGTCAGCGCCGAAGCCTTCACGGCGATTTCCAGTGCCGGATGCTCTTTCAAATACGCCGCATCCCACAGTTTTTCCAAGGGCAGCGTCTCGTATTCCGCGCCCAGAGTCTCGTCTTTCCAGATAATCGCCTTCTCTTCGATGAAATCAATCACACCCAGAAAATTTTCTTCGCGCCCGATCGGGAATTGCAGCGGCACCGGATGCGCCGAAAGACGCTGCCGCATCGAACGCACCGAATGATCGAAATCCGCGCCAATCCGGTCCATCTTGTTGATGAACGCAATGCGCGGCACGCGATACTTGTCCGCCTGGCGCCACACCGTCTCCGACTGCGGCTGCACGCCAGCCACCGCGTCGAAAATCGCCACTGCCCCATCCAGCACGCGCAGCGAACGCTCCACTTCCACCGTGAAATCCACGTGGCCCGGCGTATCAATAATGTTGATGCGGTATTTCTTGCCAAACCGCGTCCAAGAAGCAGTTGTCGCCGCGGACGTGATCGTGATCCCGCGCTCGCGCTCCTGCTCCATCCAGTCCATCACCGTGGTGCCGTCGTGCACCTCGCCGATCTTGTAAGTCACACCCGTATAGAACAGGATGCGCTCGGTTGACGTGGTCTTGCCTGCGTCAATGTGCGCCATGATCCCGATGTTGCGGGTCTGATCGAGTTGTACCAGTCGTGCCATGCGAAATTAGGCCCCGTGCTACCAGCGATAGTGGGCGAACGCTTTGTTCGCTTCCGCCATGCGGTGCACGTCCTCCTTTTTCTTAACCGCGCCGCCGCGACCATTAGCGGCGTCCATGATTTCTTCCGCCAGCTTGTCCGTCATCGTCTTGCCGCTGCGCGTGCGTGAATACAGTACCAGCCAGTGAATGGCCAGCGATTGCCTGCGAAACGGATTCACTTCCACCGGAACCTGATAGTTCGCGCCGCCTACGCGCCGCGTCTTCACTTCCAACACCGGCTTGCAATTCTCAATCGCCTTCTTGAACAGCTTGAAGGAATCGTCGTTCGTCTTCTTCGCCACTTGGTCCATGGCGTTATAGAAAATCGCCTGCGCCGTCGCGCGCTTGCCGTCGTACATCATGCTGGAAATAAACTTCTGCACCAGGTCGCTGCCGAAAACCGGATCGCCTGGAATTTTGCGGCGTAGTACCCATCCTTTACGTGGCATCGTTCCGCTCTCCTACTTCTGCGCGGCTTTGGGCCGCTTGGCGCCATACTTCGAGCGCGCTTGTTTTCGATTTTCAACGCCTGCTGCATCCAACGTCCCGCGCACGATGTGATAACGCACGCCGGGCAGATCTTTCACGCGTCCGCCGCGCACCAGCACGATGGAGTGTTCCTGCAAATTGTGGCCGATCCCGGGAATGTAGGTGGTAACTTCAGCGCTGTTGGTCAGGCGGGCGCGCGCTACTTTGCGCAGCGCGGAGTTGGGTTTCTTCGGAGTCTGAGTGTAAACACGGACGCACACTCCGCGCTTCTCAGGACACCCCTCCAACGCGGGTGATTTCGTCTTCACCCGAATCTTCTCCCGGCCGTTACGCACTAGCTGTGAAAACGTCGGCACGCTTTCCCCCTATTCCCAAGAACTCGTTTGCGAAAAACTCGTTCCGAAAATCTCGCCAGCAAGAAGACTTCGCGCAAATTTCCGCCCACGGCAAATAAGCCCGCGCAGAATTCGGCGAGTGAATGATACGGAAAAGGCGCCACACCCGAAGGAATTACCAGGTACTCCGCGAAAACGAGTCACCCCAAGGAGTGAACTGCATCTTCTACCGATCTGCGGAGAGGCTCACACGGCTTTGCGGGGCTGGCGCCCCATTTCGGCCGCTCTTTCTTGCCCCGTTCCGTCGCTCTTTGTTCCGGGGCACGAAAGACTTCCCTAATCACCACTGGGTCCTATGACCCTCAGACAACCGAGGAAGTATAGGAGAATCAATGGGTCTTGTCAACTCGATTCCATCCGAAAAATAAATCCGCGCGGTTGGCCTATTCCTTGCTCTTCACGGCCCGCGCTCGATCAAAGTGAAGCCAGCGCCCCGCGGGTTCCTTCGTGCTTCGTCTAACCTGTCACGGTCCCGCCATTCGAGCGGAATCAGGGAGAGGAAAGTGTCCCGAGACGGGAAGGCGTCCCGCCAACCTCGGTCAAGACGCCCTAACCAGTTGATTATACATGGCTTATTGGAAACGACCAGCCCGTGATTCGCTTCCGATACCCTCGCTCGACCTGACCGCTACGAACCCGATCGAGTACGACCCGACGCTGCGAGGCATTTCATCATTGCCTACGCCGCCGACCCGTACCGCTTTACCGCTGCTGCCAACACCCCTACACTGCTTACGTCTAAGTAATTTCCGCAGGGAGTACGAATGATACGGTACTACGCGGTTTCGCTTTGCGCGCTTCTGTTCTCATCATTCTTAATGGCTCAGCAGATATCTTCCGCGCAGGATTCGGCGCCGGCCGCGGCGAAGCCAACACCTCTGAAATCCGCGCCCGCGGATTACTCCCAGGAGCCATTTGTCATCGAGCAGTATGTCACCACCGCGCGCTTTGAAAACGATGGCACCAGCCAACGGACTCTCGCGGTCCGCATCCGCGTGCAAAGCGACGCCGGCGTCCAGCAACTTGGCGAACTTGTCTTCGGTTACAACTCCGCCAACGAACAAATGGACGTCCGCTTCGTGCGCGTGAATAAGAAAGACGGCTCGGTCGTCACCGCCTCAGCCGACGCAGTGAAAGACATGACCGCCAGCGTCGCCCGCGATGCTCCCGAATACACGGACTACAAAGAAAAACACGTCACCGTGCCTTCGCTCCACCCTGGCGACACCATCGAATACGAAATCGTCACACGCACCGTCACCCCGCTCGCACCAGGAAATTTCTGGTTCGATTATGCCTTCGTAACAGATGCGATTACCCTCGACGAGCGCCTGGACGTCAACTTACCCAGCGGCCGCGTGCACAATTTCACCACAACGCCGGGTCTCCAAGCCGAAACAGACACCGCCGGCGACCGAGAGATTCATCACTGGCGCCACGCCAACCTCACCCGCCCCGACACACCCGAGCAAGCCAAGAAAAAATTGCAGCCGCCCGCTGAAGTCCGCCCCGACGTGCAATTCACTACCTTCAGCAGCTGGCCGCAAGTCGCCGCATGGTACGCCAATCTTGAAAAGGGACGCTCCGATCCCACTCCAGAAATCCGAGCGAAAACACAGGAATTAATGCAAGGTCGCGCCACCGAACTCGACAAGATCGCCGCCCTCTACGATTACGTCGCAAAAAATATCCGCTACGTCAGCCTTTCCTTCGGCCTCGGCCGTTATCAGCCGCATTCCGCCGCCGACGTTTTCAAAAATCAATACGGTGATTGCAAGGACAAGCACACTCTCCTCGCCGCCATGTTGCAGTCCGCAGGCATTCCGTCCGACGCAGTCCTGATTCCCTTCTCGCGCAAACTCGATACCGCCATTCCCTCACCTTCGCAGTTCGATCACATGATCACGGCCGTTCCCGCCGGCACCGAGTTGATCTGGATGGATTCCACCGCCGAAGTCGCGCCCTTCCGCCTGCTCTCGCCGCCGCTGCGCAACAAATCGGCTCTGCTCGTCGAGCCCGATGGCGCCGGCAGACTTGTGCTGACGCCCATGGACCCTCCATTTCTTTCCACGCAGCGCGTCGAAATCGAAGCTCGCGTGAACGATCTCGGCAGACTAACCGCCAGGCTGCGCTATTTCCTCCGTGGCGATAACGAATACGCCCTTCGTGTCGCCTTCCGCCGCACGCCGGAAACGCAATGGAAAGAACTCGGCCAGACCATCGCCGCGCTCGACGGCATCAAAGGCGAAATCACCAATGTAAAACCCAGCGATCCCTCTGCCACCGAAAAGCCCTTCGAACTCGATCTGGATTTCGCTCAGGCAAATTACCTCGACTGGTCCAGCAAAAAATCAAAAGTCGGCGTCCCGCTCCTCGCCATCGGTCTGCCGGACGCAAACGAGGACTCGACCGACACCATCCACCTCGGCAGCCCGCTCGACGTCACCATGGATCTGAAAATGACGCTACCCGCCAATTTCTCCGCGCGAGCTCCCGTCGCCGTTTCTGTCGAACGCGATTACGCCGAATTCAAATCCAGCTACCACTTCGAGAATCACGTCCTCAGCGCGCAGCGCACGCTGAATTTCAAAATGCGCGAACTCCCCGCCGCGCGCGTCAGTGATTACCTCGCTTTCACCCGCGCCGTCGAATCCGACGAAACCCAGCTCCTCGTCGTCGAAAATTCCACTACCGGCGCGCCCGCCATTCCCGCCACCGTCAGCGCCGATGAACTTCTCGAAGCAGGCATCGCCTCGCTCAATGCCGGAAATGTCCGCGAAGCGATACCGCTGCTCCAGCACGCCGTCGAGATCGATCCCAAAAGCAAGCAAGGATGGAACGATCTCGGCCTCGCCTACCTGCGTCTCGGACAATTCGACGACGCCGTCGGCGCATTTCAAAAACAAATTTCCGCGAATCCCTACGACGAGCACGTTTACAATTACCTGGGCCTCACGCTACAACAGCAACAAAAATTTCCCGAAGCCGCCGACGCTTTCCGCAAACAGATCGCAGTTAATCCGCTCGATCCCGTCGCGCACGCCGCGCTGGGCGCTCTCTTCCTTGAACAGCACAAATATTCCGAAGCCGTCCCCGAACTGGATAAGGCCACCGTTCTCGCGCCGGACAACGCCGAACTCGAAGTCAGCCTCGGCCTGGCGCTTCTCAACACCGGTGAAAAAGATAAAGCCCTGGAAGCATTCGAAAAAGGTGTGGAGATCGCGCAAACGCCCGCGGTGTGGAACAACGTCGCCTACGCGCTTGCCGAACACAATCTCGAACTCGATAAAGCCGCGCAGTACGCCGAATCAGCCATCTCCGCGACGGCCGCGAATCTTCGCAATGTTGAGCTCTCGCGCCTCTCGCTCGACGATCTCAACCAGGTCGCGAGCATCGGCGTCTATTGGGACACTCTCGGCTGGGTAAATTTTCGCAAAGGCGATCTCGACCAGGCTGAGCGCTACATTCGTGCCGCTTGGCTGCTCAATCAGCACGGCGAGGTTGGCGATCATCTCGCCCAAATCTATGAAAAACGCGGAGACAAGCAGCAAGCCGCGCGCATGTACGCCGAGGCTATCGCCGCCCCGCACGCAGTACCTGAAACGCGCGCCCGCCTGATCGTTCTTCTCGGCGGCAATGCTGGAATTGAAGAACTCGTCGCGAAATCCAAACCCGAGCTTACGAAAATCCGCGTTTTCCCCGCGGGAGATCTCTTGAAAGAAAACGCCCGCGCCGATTTCTACGTCCTGCTCTCACCCGGCGGCAAAAACCCGAAAGCCGAAGCCGTAAAATTTATCGGCGGAAGCCAGGACCTTCGCCCCTTCACAGAAAAACTGCGCTCCCTCGATTTCGGCCCCATGTTTCCAGACGCCTCGCCAGCAAAAATCGTCCGCCGCGGCACCCTGGCCTGCAACGCGGCAACCGGAACCTGTACCTTCACCCTAACTCTCCCTGAGGACGTCCGAACCCTGAACTGAAGCGCGCGCAGCCGACGCCTGGGAACGCCAATCTCCAGGTTCAGATTCTGCTTTTGACGTTGCTTTGGTAGCGGCCGCCTGCTTCTTTAGGCGAGCGTCTTTGACTTGGCTACTGATTTTTTCGCCACTAGAAATCGCACCACGAGGTAGGCACAAAACGAGGCAATCTGAGATCTTCACTCCGAACACAAACCACGCTCTACTTAATCTCCATCACTTCCTTCTCCTTCACTGCCGACAAATCCTCGATCTTCTTGGTCTCGGAATGTGTCACCTTCTCCAGCTCGTCCAGCGATCGCTTCCGCTCGTCCTCGCTGATTTTCTTCTCTTTCTCCAATTTCTCCACGCCTTCCTTGATGTCCCGCCGGATATTCCGTATCGCCGTCCGATGATTTTCCAGCACCTTGTGAATGTGCTTCACCATGTCCTTGCGCCGATCCTCCGTCAAAGCGGGAATCGGCACGCGCACCACTTTCCCGTCATTCGTCGGATTCAATCCCAAATCCGCCAAACGTATCGCCTTGTCAATCAGCGCGACCGCCCCCGGATCCCATGGCGAAATCACAATCGTCGAAGCGTCCGGCACATTCAACGTGCCCAGCTGATTGATCGGCATCGGCGTGCCGTGATAATCCACGCGCACATGATCCAGTAAAGCCGTGTTCGCGCGCCCCGTGCGCACGCTGCCCAGCTCCTTGCGAAAATCCTCTACGGCCTTTTCCATACGCGTCTTCGCTTGCGCCAGCGCGTCCTTACTGGTGGCAATCGTGCTCATCGAGAAATTCGCCTCCGCCCTTGATATTTCACGCTGCCGTAACTGTCGAACCGACCTGCTCGCCCAAAACCACGCGCTTCAAATTCCCTGGAACGTTCATATTGAACACCACGATCGGCATTTGGTTGTCCATGCACAGCGATATCGCCGTTGAATCCATCACCGAAAGTCCCTTCTGCAGCACGTCCAGGTAGGTGATCCGGTCAAATCTTTTCGCGCCTTTCACCTTCTCGGGGTCCGCGTCGTACACGCCGTCCACGCGCGTCGCCTTCAGAATCACCTGCGCCTTGATCTCCATCGCGCGCAACGCCGCCGCCGTGTCCGTCGAAAAATAAGGGTTCCCGGTTCCCGCCGCGAAAATCACCACGCGGCCCTTCTCCAAATGGCGCGTCGCACGCCGTCGGATAAACGGCTCCGCCACCTGGTGCATCTCAATTGCGCTCAGCAACCGCGTGTGGCAGCCCGCTTTTTCCAGCGCGTCCACCATCGCCAATCCATTGATTACCGTCGCCAGCATTCCCATGTAATCGCCGGTCGCACGATCAATCGCCAATTCTTTCTGTCGCGTACCGCGAAAAAAATTCCCGCCGCCCACCACAATCGCCACCTGCACGCCTAGATCGCAAATTTCTTTCACTTCATGAGAGATCCCCTGGATCGTTTCCTTATGCAGTCCGAAATCCTGTGGCCCCGAAAGCGATTCCCCGGAAAGTTTCAGCACGAGTCTCTGATAAACGGGCGCACCATTCCCGGCGGCAGCTTCTGGCACTGTGGTTTGTATTGAAGACTTTCCCTTGGAATTGCTGCTCGCCGGCGCGCTCTGTCCCCTGCTTCCTGCGGCTTTTTTGGTCACGGATTCGCCAGCCCCTCTGGCCGCGGGTATTTTAGCAGAGATTCCCCGCAAGCTCACACAACAAGGTGTCCGAGCAAAAAAAATCCGCCACCAACGTAGCGGATCCTAAAGCCCTTCAATTTACGCAAAAAATCTATGCGCTCGGCACAGCTCCCGGCGCTTCGGCCTCGGCGGCTCCTGCCGCGCGTTGCGCCCCATCCATCTCGCCCACCTTAAATCTCGAAAAACGGCGCACCGCGATATTCTCGCCAATCTTCGCGATCGTGTGGTCAATCAGCTCCTTCACCGTCAACCCCTCGTCCTTGATGAAGTGCTGCTCGTACAAACAATTCTCTTCGTAAAATTTTTCCATCTTGCCGCTGACGATCTTCTCGATCACCGCTTCCGGCTTGCCCGTCGCCTTGGCCTGTTCCTTGTAGATTTCCCGCTCGCGGTCCAGCGTCTCCTGCGTTACTTCCTCGCGCCGCAAAAAACGCGGATCCAGCGCGGCAATGTGCATCGCCACGTCATGGCACAACCGCTGAAAATCATCTGTGCGCGCCACGAAATCGCTCTCGCAGTTTACTTCGATCAGCACGCCGATTTTTCCGCCCGCGTGAATATAACAGCTCACCAGACCCTCGGACGTCGCCCGCTGCGCCTTCTTTGCCGCCGTCGCTTGCCCCTTCTTGCGCAGCAGGTCAATGGCGCGTTCAATGTCGCCGGCCGATTCCACCAGCGCCTCGCGGCACGCCGCGAAGCCCACACCCGTGCGATCACGCAGTTCTTTCACCTGTTGCGCCGAAATATTCGGTTTTCCGTCTGCCGTTGCCATAATTGTACTCAATTCCTTTTCATGAATTGGGGACGCACTGTGCGTGTGGCTGGACCGCCCCGCCTAATTCCAGCGATTGCAAAATAAAGCGCGAGGAATCGCTCTTACCGAGGCTGCGTCTCGTCTTCGGTCGGTATTGCTGCGGCGGCCGCTTCTTCGCCTGCCACCACATCACCCGGCTCGCCTTCCACGAAATCGCCTTCCTGCTTTTCGTAAACTTCGTAGGCGCTGGTGTCCACGTAATCCACGCCTTCTTCGCCGCCGCCTTCAATCGCCTTCTGATCGGCGATCTGCGTCTGCTCGAAGGATTGGTGGCCCACGATCACCGCGTCCGAAATTTTCGATGTGAACAGGCGAATCGCGCGCAACGCATCATCGTTACCAGGAATCACCCAATCCACCAGGTCCGGGTCGCAGTTCGTATCCACAATCGCCACCACCGGAATGCCCATCCGGCGCGCTTCGTGCACCGCGATCAGCTCCGCGTTCGGATCAATCACGAACAACGCATCCGGCAGCGTGGTCATGTTCTCCACGCCGGAAAAATTCTGCTTCAAATGTTTCAGTTCGCGTTCCAGCCGCGCCGCTTCCTTCTTCGAGAATTGGGCCATCCGCCCGTCTTCCACCATGCCCTTCAGTAATTTCAATCGCTTGATGGATTTCTGCAACGTTACCCAGTTCGTCATGGTGCCGCCCAGCCAGCGGTGGTTCACGTAGAACATGCCGCAGCGGTTGGCTTCTTCAGCGATGGCTTCCTGCGCCTGGCGCTTCGTTCCGAGAAAAAGAACTCGTTTGCCCTGTCCCGCCAGTTCAGCCACGTAGCGCGCGGCGTCGCGGAACATCTTCAATGTCTTCTGCAGGTCAATAATGTGGATTCCGTTGCGTTCCCCGAAAATATATTCCTTCATCTTCGGGTTCCAGCGGCGCGTCTGGTGGCCAAAGTGAACCCCGGCCTCCAGCAGCTCTTTCATCGTAATTTCGACTCCCAAAGTTCCTCCTCTCGTGAAGGGATGCTTATTTCCCCGCGCTCAACTTGCGACCGCTAGGGCAGCATCCTTTTTTGCCGGTCCTTCCCGGCCGTGAATTAATCAGCCTTCGATCGCTCGAAGCCTGATCCATAGGTAACCACCAAAAGTTACGACCGCTTCCAACCGTCCAGCCGTAGGGGCGGATCTCAGACCCGCCCCCTTCGCGAACTATCGCTTACTGAACTGGAATCTTCGGCGCGCGCCCTTCTGTCCGTACTTCTTGCGTTCCTTCATGCGCGGATCCCGCGTCAAAAATCCATTCTTACGCAGCGCCGGGCGCAATTCCGGGTTCAACCTGGAAAGCGCGCGCGAAAGACCCATGCGCACCGCTCCCGACTGCCCGCCCACGCCGCCGCCCTTCACGATGCACTTCACTTCCACTTGGTCCAGCATCTGCGTGAACTTCAGCGGCTCCACGGCCGCCGTGTTCCACGCCACGTTGCGGAAATATTCATCCACCGGCCGCCCGTTCACCGTGAACCGCGCCGCGCCCTGCTTGACATACACGCGCGCGATGGATTCCCGACGGCGTCCCGTGCCGTAGAATTGTTTTGCTGTTCCTTCCAGCGAACTCGCACCTGAACTCAAAGTTCCTCCTAATTTTTCCCGAGCGCACTCCCCCAGAGGAGCGCCACCAAGGAGAAGCCTGAATCGTTCCTGCGGACCAATCCGCGAAACGGTCTTTTTCGGTTCCCGTGACGAGGTTACAGCGAGAGTGGCTGAGGCTTTTGTCCGGTGTGGCGGGCGAGGCCTTCACTTCCGGCATAAACACGCAGCTTCTTTGCTCGACGCGCGCGCAGCTTGTTCTTCGGCAGCATTCCCAGCACCGCCTCGCGCACAACCTCTTCCGGCCGGCGCTGCAGCAACGTGCGAATCGGCACTTCCTTCAATCCGCCCGGCCAGCCGCTGTGATGACGATACAACTTCTGATCGATCTTGTTGCCCGTCAACTTCACCTTCTCCGCGTTCACCACTACCACATGGTCTCCGCAATCGAGATGCGGCGTGTACGAAGGCTTGTCCTTCCCAATCAGCAATCGCGCAATCCGCGTCGCCAGCCGGCCGAGCACTACTCCCTCGGCGTCGATCACGAACCAGTTCTTCCCTACCATCAACTCTTCGGCCTCGCGGCCTCTTGGAATATACGTCGGCATCTATCCAGTCACACCTTTCCGTCTAGGGACAAACAACGAGTCTAAAGTACGTCTCGATTTATGTCAACGAGGACTAGCAGACGGAAGAGCAAAATAAAGAGGCCAGAAAGCGCAAGCCAACGAAGTCAGCGGCGGACCACCACGGGCGGCCCGCCACCTTGCAAAACCGAGAATCCGACCCTACGAAGTGGTCGTCGCAGCCGCGCCGCGATTCGCGCGCGAAAACGCTTTACTGCTGTCGTCGGCCGCGTCGCCGGTCTTGTCAATCTCGATCGAGCCTTTAAAGTAGGCTCCGTCCTCGATCGAAATCCGCGCCGTGGTCAAATCCCCCACCACCGACCCGTCCTTCTTGATCTCAATTCGGTCCCGCGCGCGCAGGTTGCCCTTCACATTACCGTAAACCACTACTTCGCGCGCAATCACATCGGCAGTAACCTTAGCGCTCGCTCCCACCGTCAGCTTGCGGTCCTCCAGCTGAACCAACCCCTCGACGGTGCCGTCAATCAGCAGGTCTTCGTTGCCGGTGATCTCGCCTTTCACATGCAGGCTTCCACCCAGTCGTGCCGTATTGCCCGAACTCGTGCTCGGATACGTCGGATCATTCGGTGCCATTGTCTTTGCCTCCCCAGCAAAAGCCGGTGCGTTTGCACTCGGCACGGTTGGTTTAGTTTGTTGCGCCTGCTGAGACGGTTGCGGCTGCTGCGGGACCGCCTTTTTCCCCGGAGCTTCCGGTTTCTTGTCTCCCCACATTTACCCTCCTAAAGCCCAAATTCGCCGAAACTGCAGATTGCGTACACATAAGGACCGGGGTCTTTGAATGTAGTCCCGCCACGGAGCGGTGCCAAATCCAAAATGGGACAGGTGTGTCCGGCGAGATAACTCCATCCGGTCGAGCTGGGGAACTGCATCCTAAAACTTTAACCCACAAACCGCAAGCGCGATTTGTCTCAGCAGCACGCCGCACTCCCTCTTCGGCCTGGCGGCAGGCGGGCCGTCTGCTGCGCCCCAACTTGCCCCGATGCCAGCGCAGCCGGCGCTTAGGCCGGTATCTTTGATTTCGGGTTGCTCCGCGCCGATCCTACAAATACCGCTCCTGCAAAATCGCCACATGATGCGCCACATGCCCCGCAATAATGTATGCCAGCGCCCTCACCGATACCACGTTCCCGCTAGCCACCCCAGCCCGCCCCCAAGCCTCGCCGGGCAATTTCCGAAACAACGCCACCGTAGCCCGCCGAATATCCCGAAACTCCGCCACATAACTAGCCCACGCGTACTCATCCGCCCGTGCCGCATTCACGCTGCTGTTCTGGTCAAAACTAGGCAAGGGATCGTGGAAATCGCGGGCAAACCACAAAGCGCGAAACGCAAACGCCCGCTCGGTATCATTTAGATGGCTCAGCACCTGCCGGATGCTCCACTTCTCCGGCGCGTACCGGTGCAGCGATTTTTCTTCGGAAATTCCTACCAGGATCTTGCCGACATCTTCCAGCTGGCTCTCCATCACGCCAACGATGTCGTCCTGCTGAATCCGATCAATGTAAGTGAAGTAATACGCTGCAGCTTCTGTGGATCCAGGCCGGCTCATCGCAAGACGCTCCGGCCCCAATCCTAATACTTGCGCAGCACTCCCACAACCCGCCCCTGAATCTTCACATCTGTTCCCTGCACCACAATCGGTGCCATCGTCGAATTCGCCGGCTGCAAGCGCACCTTCCCGCCCGGCTCGCGATAGAACCTCTTCACGGTCGCGTCGTCCTCACCCACCAGCGCCACCACAATCTCTCCGGGGTTCGCCACCTGCGTCTGCTCCACCACAATGTAGTCCCCATCCAGAATATGATCGTCGCGCATGGACTCGCCCTTCACCTGCAGCACGAATGTATTCTGCCCCCGTGCAAAATCAGCCAGCGAAATCGTCTCGTTGCTCTCCACCGCTTCCAGCGGACGCCCCGCCGCGATCCGACCTGCCAGCGGCAGTTCCACCACGTGACGGTCCAGCACCTGCTCGCGTATCGGCTTCGGCAGTTGCACCACCTCGATCGACCGGCTCTGATTGTACCCGCGCCGTATGTAGCCCTTCTTCTCCAGAGTCGAAAGATGCTTGTGCACCGTCGCCAGCGACGTCAGCTTCAGCGCGTGCGCAATTTCCTCAAAACTCGGCGAATAGCCGTTCTTGTTGATGAATCCCACCAGGTAGTTCAGTACTTCTTTTTGCCTCTTCGTCAGCGCCATGTCACACCCCTCTGGGCCCAGGTTGAAGCATCCACACTAGGCGAACCAAAAGCGAAAGTCAATGGTACTCTGGGACAGTTAAAGGCCAGTTTTCGACGGCCCGGCCCATCACGAAGTCCACCTGTACGTTCCGACCTATGCCCTTGCTCACCGCAAACGTCGAGAATGTTTATCAGCACGATTCGCTTACCGCCCGCGCGCAGATTTTACGAACTCGATTGCTGTAAGCTTTTAATGTCGGCAATTCTCGGCGCAATCTGCGGAATCACCGCGACCACTCCGGTGAGAGGACTAATTTGAAAAGTTCATTCCACATCGCCTTACTTTTGTCGCTCCCCACGTTCCTCGGCGTCCCATTCTCCAACGCCTCCCAGAATCCGGCGCCCATCCACCCGGACGGCATCTTCACGCCCACAATCTCGACAGCTGCACCCATCGACAAAACCGGCCGCCCCTTTACGGTCGAGTCGCGTCAACTGGAACCACGCCTGACTCAGTCCATCGTCGCCGGAAATCCCACGGGAGACAGCTACATCATCCACTTCCCCCAGGGCGACGCCGGCGGGCCCTGCATCTACAGTGGCACCGCCCGCTATCTGATTGAAGGCAACGGCACGCTCGCGTTTCAAATCCTCGCCGATTGCGGAAAATTGCGGCGCGGCTATAACTACATGATCTGCAGGCTGGATTCGAGCTTCCGCTGCACCGAAGCTCCTTGGTGGAATTTCCGCGATCGCACCTACACCATCGCGAAGGAAGGCATCTTCGTAAACGGCTCGGCCCCCGTACCCTGGCAAAATCCGGCGGAAGCTCCTGAACTGCTCCAGAAAATGTCCGAAAAAATTAAATCCCTGAATGACCGCATGAGTCAGCCAACGTCTTCCAATGTCGTCCACGGCCGGGCGATTTCCTGCCGCGAGTATCATCCCGAAGCGAAGTCCTACGGTATCCACGAATTCTCGACCACGTGCCTGATCAAGAGCGTCTGCGACGGAATGCCCGAGCTCGACTCGTACCGCGACGGCGATCCGGTTGACTTGAATTCACCCGCAGGAAGCTATGTAAAAAAACAAAGTAAAGCCTCGGATTTCTCGAACTGGCTCTGCTGGATCCGAACCCAATAGCTGCGCCGCCGTACGGCATAGGTACTTTAAGAGAAATTCATTCTACTGATACTTCCCATTGGGGATATGCTCGGCGCTCACGGAAGATGAAATTCTCAGGAGCAGTCTTTATGAAACCGCTCGGTCTCCTGGTGCTCGTTGTGCTAGCCTTCGCGCTAGCCCCCGCGGCGTTTGCACAAACGCCAAAAAACCGCTCACCAACGCCGATATCATCAACATGACCACACAGGGCTTTGACGCCGCCCTGATCGTGAAAGACATCCAGTCCAGCAGCACCGATTTCGGCACTTCCCCGCAAGCCCTCATCAACTTGAAAAACGCCGGCGTGGATAAGTCTGTGCTAGTGTTCTGTCCCATAAATAACTGGTCTTAGTATTGCTGGGAATATAGGCATCTCCCGTGCACAATGGAGGTGCCTATGGCGATGGGACGACCGAAATCGACGGTGGTGTTGGATTCGGAACTGCGTGAACAGTTGGACAGCTTGGCCAAGTCACGTTCTCTTCCCGCTGGCTTAGTGCGTCGAGCCAAGATTATCTTGTTGAGCGCCTCTGGGAAGAACGACCGAGAGATTGCCGCACAACTGGAGACGAGCAGGATCACGGTAGGCCTGTGGCGACGACGGTTCCTGGCACAGGGGGTGTCAGGACTCTACGACGAGTTACGCCCAGGTCGCCCCCGCCCGATTAGCGACGAGCGAGTTGCCCAATTAGTTCGCAAGACGCTGAAGTCGAAACCCAAAGCCGCAACGCACTGGAGTATCCGTCAAATTGCCGACGAGACGGGAGTTTCGAAATCGACAGTGCACCGCATCTGGCAGGCGTTTGGCTTGCAACCGCATCGACAAAAGCATTTTAAGCTTTCGAACGATCCATTTTTTGTAGAAAAAGTACGGGATATTGTAGGGCTGTATCTGAATCCCCCGGAAAATGCAGTGGTTTTGTGCGTGGATGAGAAGAGCGGAATTCAAGCATTGGAACGCACCCAACCGATGTTGCCACTCGGATTGGGTTATGTCGAAGGAGTGACTCACGATTATCGACGCCACGGAACCACCACGCTGTTTGCCGCACTGGACACGGCAAACGGCAAAGTGCTCACGAAATGTCGACCGCGTCACCGGCATCAGGAATATCTGAGTTTTCTTCGGGAGATTGAAAAGAGCGTCCCGAAGAACTTAGAAGTGCACATCATCGTGGATAATTACGCCACGCACAAACATCTGAGAGTTAGACGCTGGTTCGCCACACGGCCACGGTTCCACGTACACTTCACTCCAACCTATGCCTCCTGGCTCAATCAGGTCGAAATCTGGTTCAATCGCATCACGCAACAGGCTCTTCGCCGGGGAACGTTTAGCAGCGTGAAGGAACTGGTCACAAAAATCGATCACTACGTCAAGAATTCCAACCGCAATGCACAGCCTTTCGTCTGGACCGCCACAGCGGATTCGATATTCGCCAAAGTCGAACGACTATGCGAACGTATTTACGGGACAACACACTAGAAGCGATGCTCTCCGCCCAATCCGTGAAACCCTCCGGCACGGTGGAAGCTGTCCATGGCGGCACAGCTACCGACCCCTCCCAACCTTCTTGCGGCCCCAAAACCGGATGCCTGCTGAAGCAAGGCGATGTGGTTGCTCTGAAATTCACTGCGGATCTAAACTCGAAAACCGCTCACGAAGGCGACCCCGTTGAATTTCTTCTCGACGACGACTTGAAGGTCGCAGGTTCGATCTTGGTCGCGAAGGGTACGCGCGCCGTAGCCACCGTGACCGACGCAAAGAAAGCCGGAATGATGGGCAGGCCAGGAGAACTCAGCGTTCAAATGCAATACTGGGTGTCCGGCACCAAAGGTCGCGAGGGAGACAGCAAAACAGGAGCAACCGTTGCGTTGACCGTTCGGTCCCATCGGACTAATAAAGTACGGCAAAAATGTGGACATCCCCGCCGGAACTGTACTCACAGCCTACGTAGATCAGGACATCTGGCTTGCACCAGTCAACTAACCCGACGATCTGCTCGTGGCGGCGCCGCTGCGTCGCGCGCATCTCGCGACATCAGATCATCGAGCCTTGGCTATCGCCCTCCGCCAATCTCCAATATCGTTCCCGTCGTATACGAAGCAGCCGCGGAAAGCAGCCAAAGTACACCCTGAGCTACCTCAAGCGCTGTGCCCGGACGTCCCATGGGAATCGTCGGCGCCAACCGGCTCAGACGATCCGGCACGCCATTGGCAGCGTGAAGCTCGGTTTCAATCAATCCAGGCGCCACAGCGTTCACGCGAATGCCTTCGCTCGCCACTTCCCGCGCCAACCCGATCGTAAAGCTATCAATCGCGCCCTTAGACGCCGCATAGTGCACCCATTCCCCTGCACCACCCGTCCTCGCAGCCAGCGAGGAGATGTTCACGATGGAACCACCCGCTCCGCCGTGGCGGACTGACATCCGCCGCACCGCTTCGCGCGAACACAGCATCGTGCCCGCGACGTTTGTCGCCAAGACTTGCGCGATCGCCTTCGCGGGTACTGCCTCAACTCGAAATAAGCCACCCGTCGCGCCCGCGTTATTTACGAGCCCTCCGATTGGCCCGAGTTCACGCACAGTCGTCTTGAACAGTCGGAGGATTTCTTCTTCACGGCTAACATCGCCCTGGATCGCGATCGCCTGGCCGCCGCCTGACGCAATTTCGCGCACCACATCTTCGGCGGCAGCCCTATTCGTCAAAAAATTGACTGCGATAGGGAAACCGTTCGCGCCAACCAGCCGGGCGATGGCAGCTCCGATTCCGCGGCTCGCGCCGGTGACAATCACGGCCCGGCGGTCTCGATCGCCTCCAACTTGACTCGGCGCCTCTTTGTCTTGAATCGCTGCGTTGGTCATTGCAAACGCTCTTGAGCGATTCCGTTCCCCCGAGAAATTGAAAGCCTCATCAATTAATCTCCCCCACCAACGCTTCCCGCTTCCGCCTGAATCGCAGCACTAGCAAAACAATCGTCGCCGCCACCGCCGCTCCAATCGTCACATACAACGCCACTTCCCCATGCGCCAGCACCACCGCAAAAATCTTCCGCCCGTACACGGCTCCCAAGTACGCGAAAATCCCATACCGCAGCAGCCGGCCCAGCGACATCGCCACCAAAAATTTTCTCGGTGAGTACTGCAACGCCCCGGCCGCAATTACAAACGGCACCATCGGCATCGGCGGTGGCAGCAGCGCCGGCACCGCGATCGCCCCGAATCCCCAGCGCTCAAAAGTCCGCACCACCTTCTTCGCGTTCCGCTTCGAGAGCCGATCGTGCAGCGCCTTCTCCCCGCGATTGCGCGCCAGCCGGTACGTCAGATAAGCGCCCACCACCGATCCCACGGTCGCCATCACCGCATAGTACGGCCACCACGTCCGTTGATGCGCCGATAGCACGATGGTCATCGCATCCATGCTCCCGGGCACTGGAATCACAGAGCTGTCAATCAGCCCCAGCAGAATCAGTCCCGGCCCACCCAGCGTCAAAAACCAATGCCGCACCAGATGCGCGGTAGTCGGCGGCGCAATCGCTAATCTCTCCAGGTTCAATTTCATCGCGTCGCCACCGCTAACATCCGTTTTCCCACCCGAGCATTTCACTCAACTCTCTAGGACGTTACCGCAAACCCGCCGGTTGCGTATCGCCCGCGCTCTAACCACGCACTCATCTTGCCAATCCTCTCGCGTAGGCATCTCGACTCTTACGAAACATCAGCGAAGTGTGTACCGGGCAAAGTCACGCTCGTTGTGGTAGCCTATCCTGGGACCTAGCCATTCTGTCTTTGGAGTTATGCGACAAGAAGCGAACCCGCGCAACTTTCTGCGCCGCGCACTTGACTACGGCGTCTCGCACGCTCCCATTACTGTTTCCCATTCTGGTTCGCTCCACTCGACCGTCGCGACCTCCTCCGTTTCCCGCAAACGTCGCGCCTCAAATTCGCTGAAATCCGATCCGCAACCCGATCGTCTAATCGCTCGTCGCCAATTATTAGAAGCGTCTGCAACTTGTTCAAAACAATCAACAGCGACCAGTTCTAATCGCCACTTTTGCAGCCATTTCGGCGCGCACCAAGGTCAACTTCTGCCTGGTGCAAAGCACGACCGTTCTGAGAGATTTTTTGCAGCCAATTCAGTGAGGGCCTATTAGGAATGTCCACGACTATTTCTGAAATCTTGGGTCGCAAAAAAGAAACAATCGACCAGGCAGTCATCCGCTTCTGCGGTGACTCCGGTGATGGCATGCAGATCACCGGAAGCCAGTTCACCAATACAGCCGCCCTCTATGGCAACGACCTGGCCACGTTTCCGGATTACCCTGCCGAAATCCGCGCCCCTGCCGGCACACTCCCCGGCGTCAGCGGCTTCCAGGTCCATTTCTCCTCCAGCAACGTGTACACACCCGGGGACAGCGTGGACGTGCTGATCGCCATGAATCCCGCCGCGCTAAAAATGAATATCGCGGACCTGAAAACCAACGGCATCCTCATCGTCAATTCCGACGACTTCAGCGAGACCGATCTGCGCAAGGCGCAAATCACTGTCAGCCCGCTCGAAGATCATTCGCTCGATGGCTATCGGCTCTTCGCCGTCCAACTCACCAAGCTCACCCGCGCCGCCCTGAAAGACGTCGGCCTGGACGCGAAGAGCATGGACCGCTGCAAGAATTTCTTTGCGCTCGGCATGTGCTACTGGCTCTACAACCGCTCCATGGAGCCGACGCTCCGCTGGCTCGATGACAAATTCAAGAACAAACCGCAGCTGGTAACTGCTAATAAGCTCGCCATGCAGGCGGGCTACAGTTTCTGCGAAGCCACCGAAGCGTTTCAAATCAGCTACGAAATTCCGCCGGCCAAATTGTCGCCGGGCGTCTATCGCAATATCAGCGGCAACGCCGCGCTCGCGCTCGGCTTCGTGGCCGCTTCGCAGCAAGCCGGAATTCCGCTGTTCCTGGGTTCCTATCCGATTACGCCGGCTTCCGATATTCTTCACGAACTTTCCATGTACAAGGATTTCGGCGTCACCACTTTTCAAGCCGAAGACGAAATCGCTGCCGTCTCCTCCGCTATCGGCGCGTCCTACACCGGCGCGCTGGCCATCACGACCACATCTGGCCCAGGCATGGCGCTCAAAACCGAAGCGATTGGCCTCGCCGTCGCCGTCGAATTGCCGCTGGTGATCTGCGACATTCAGCGCGGCGGGCCGTCCACCGGCCTTCCCACCAAGACGGAACAAGCCGATCTTCTCCAGGCCATGTACGGACGCAATTCCGAGGCTCCCGTGCCGGTGCTCGCTCCTTCTTCCCCCGGCGATTGCTTCTGGATTGCCATCGAAGCCAGCCGCATCGCCATCAAATATATGGTGCCTGTGATTATTCTCTCGGACGGCTATCTCGCCAACGGAGCCGAGCCCTGGAAAGTTCCGACCGTCGCGGAATTGCCGCAAATTCCTGTGCATTTCGAGACCAATCCCGAAGGCTTTCTCCCGTACAAGCGCAATCCGTCCACCCTCGCGCGTCCCTGGGCGATTCCTGGCACTCCTGGGCTCGAGCATCGCGTCGGCGGCATCGAAAAACAGGACGTCACCGGCAACATCAACTACGAGCCGCTGAACCACGAGCACATGGTTCGCACGCGCGCCGAAAAAGTCGAAGGGATAGCGCAAGATATTCCCGAAATCGTTCCCGACGGCGATCAGTCGGGAGATTTGCTGATCGTCGCCTGGGGCTCTACAGCCGGACCGATCACGGCCGCGATGAAACCGATGCGAGAGAAGGGACATCGCATCGGCCACGTCCATCTGCGCTATCTGAATCCCCTGCCGCGCAATCTCGGCGATATTCTGAAGCGCTACAAGAAAGTTCTGGTGCCCGAAATGAATATGGGTCAGCTGTCATTGATCCTGCGCGCAAGATTTCTAGTAGATGCCGAAAGCTACGGCAAGATCCAAGGCAAGCCCTTCAAGCAGTCCGAAATCGAAGCAAAAATCGAAGAGCTGCTGGACTAGTTTCTCGTAGCGGCGGTCTTTAGACCGCCAGCCGTTAAACCTGATTGAACGGCACAGATAATTGAGGAGCGCCATAATGACCACGGCCACATTGCCCATCTACACGAAAAAGGATTTCCAAACCGACCAGGAAATCCGCTGGTGCCCCGGCTGCGGCGACTACGCCATCCTCGCCGCGGTGCAGGCCGTGTTCGCCGAACTGCGCGTCCCGCGCGAGAAATTCGTTTTCATTTCCGGCATCGGCTGCTCCAGCCGCTTCCCGTATTACATGAACACTTTCGGCTTCCACACTATTCACGGCCGCGCGCCCGCCATCGCCACCGGTGTGAAGCTCACTCGCCCCGATCTCGACGTTTGGGTGGCCACCGGTGACGGCGATTCCCTCTCCATCGGCGGCAATCACACCATTCACATGCTGCGCCGCAACGTCGGACTCAAAGTCCTGATGTTCAACAATAAAATTTATGGCCTCACCAAAGGCCAATACTCGCCCACATCGGAAGTCGGCAAGAAAGCGAAGTCCACTCCGTTCGGTTCCGTGGACCGGCCCTTCAGCCCGCTTTCCCTCGCGCTTGGTTCCGAAGCCACCTTCATCGCGCGCTCCGTGGACGTCTTCCAACAGCACCTGAAAGAGACTCTGCGCAAAGCTGCGGCGCATCAGGGTTCGGCGTACATCGAGATTCTGCAGAATTGCAATATTTTCAACGAC
The DNA here is from genome assembly GCA_963790855.1 of uncultured Acidobacteriota bacterium. Taxonomy (GTDB): domain Bacteria; phylum Acidobacteriota; class Terriglobia; order Acidiferrales; family UBA7541; genus Palsa-295. Next base: position 445,803 of record CAWBPZ010000005.1, on the reverse strand, counting down.
GGCGCGTGGGAAACCATCACCGAAAAAGAAGCGCGTAGCGAGCAGGTAGTCCAACTCGAACACGGCAAGCCGCTAATCTTCGGCAAAAATCGTGATGAAGGAATCCGCCTGGTAGGTCTCGATCTCGAAGTCGTCACGCTAGGAAATGGAATCAGCGAAAAAGACCTGCTGGTCCACGACGAACACAATCCGAATCCCATTTACGCCTTCGCTCTTTCGCGCATGGACTCGATGCCCGGTTTCCCCACGCCCATCGGCGTCCTGCGCGCCCTGCAAGGCGTCCCGCGCTACGAGGATCTGATCCAGCAGCAAATCCGCGACGTTATCGCCAAAAAAGGCAAAGGCGACCTGGCCAAACTCCTCCGCGCCGGGGACACCTGGGAACTCAAAGCTTAGTCTGCGCGGCTCGTAGATTTTTAATTTGCTTTTGAATTTGCTCTTGATTTCGTAGGGGCAGTCATCCTGAACGTAGCGAAGGACCTCTCTTCGATTTCGGCGCGCCGCTATCCGCGCAACTTGCGTTTTTACCAGTCGGATCAATCGGCAACGATGCCGTTTTCCAATCCAATCCCTCGGGCCGCTTCCCCACGCCCGCTACGTACAAGACTCCTTCCGTCACTCCGTCAACTCCCAAATCGCGGTCAATCTTCGAATCCGCCATCGCCATCGTGCAAAACGGCGCAAGCCCCAGCCAAGTTGCCACCAGACAAAAGGTCTGGCACAAATGTCCCGCCTCCGCCAACACCACGCGATAAGCGCGCGGATAGCGATACTTCCATTGCGTGCGTGTAAAAACTCCCGTCATGAATACGAATGCAGCCGCATCCGAAAACCATCTCTGCCCGATCACGTAATCCGACATCCGATCGCGCGTGATCCCGCGCCGCAACAATTCCAGCCTGTGTCTCGCGGCGTCGTAGTGATAGATCCCTGGAGAAATTCCCTCGACGTCCCGCGCCACTACGTAAGCCTCAATCGGATGCAACGCTCCGCCCGAAGGAGAAGTCTTCACCGCGAATCGCCCCAGCGGCGGCACAGAAACCCACTCACGAACTCCGAACGTCAATCCCAGCAGCGTCGCCAGATCCGCCAACGCAACTTTCCCGGCGTCGAATCGTCGCCACGTTCTGCGCGTTGTAAGCACGCGCGTGAATTCTCCTTGTTCGCGCGGCGGTGGCAGAATCGTTTGCGCGGCTCGCGGATAATGTTTCACCGGAACCGGCATCGCCTTTTCGTGCGTCAACCCTTCCATGTAACGTCCGATGCTCACCAAGTCTGCTTCGAAGGGAAGATCGCGTCCAGTGAAGTGAAAGAAGCCTGCAGCGGGATTCCAATCCTTCCACGCAGGCATCGCCCGTTCCCGAGGTTGGAGTTTTCGATCGGAGCGTTGCAACAACGAGTGCCGAACCAGCTCCTTGATGGCGGCGCGTAGCGATGACGGAGAATATTGCGGTAAATGGCGGAAAAGCGCCTCGGCAGAGAGCCAGCGGCTGAAGCAATTCAAGACTTCCGTGGCAATCGGCGCAGCGGTCGCGCCTTTGCCCGTCGCGTAATTCTCGAACACCAGTTCTTTATCGTTCCAGTAGGACACCAAAAACGGAGATCGCCGGAAAAGCAAATGTTTCGCCTTAGGCATGCGGGCTAGCTCGGTTCCACGCGCCGCGGGAACAAATCACAGCTCTCCTGCCCGCTTTACTTGGGTTTGGTCGCGAACCACTGCCCGTACAGCGGCGGATGAATTTGCCCCGGCTTCGCTTGCGGGCAAGCGATTCGCAGCAGGCCATAGGATTTTTTCAGCATCCGCAGGTTCAAATCGATTTTCTTCTGCGCAGCCTTGCCGACTTTCGGTCTGATGGCGCGCAACTTCTTCTCGGCCCTGCGAATTGCCGCGGTAATCGGATGAAGCGAGAAAGCAATCTTGGCCATCTGACTTAGCCTCCTGCGATTTCAGATTCCGTGAATCCGAAAGCCGCTCGGCTCCAAACCGTCCGGTGCGGCAAACGGTGTTACTACCTTTTCAATTTGGCCGTGAACGTTTGCCCGTAATGTACCAGTGGCCGGCAGAAATTCTTGACGACTTTGCGGCACTGCTCCAGCCCCCGCAGCTCCAGCTCGATCTTTTTCTGGTCGGCCTTGGCGACCTTTCCCCGAATCGCGCGCAGCTTTTTCTCCGCCTTAGCGATTTCCCGGGTGACGTTCTTCAGCGTGAAATTAATTTTGGCCATGCTCTTCTCCTGGTACAAGGCATTGCGATCTTCACCAACAGGTAAACGCAGGCCGATTCCGGGGGCTGTTCGAGGAACGCCGGAAGTGTAGTTGAGGCTCGGCACAGCGTCAAGAAAGATTGCGTGGCCGATCATTTCTCGCGACCGATCTGCAGCCGCGGCAACATCGCTACGGTAATTATCATTTCGTATTTGTGCTTGTGGGCGCCAAGGGCAGGCCGATCCGCTGCACCAGAGCCACAAATCGCGGATCAGAATGCAAACTTGCAAATCGCGGATGCACCGCAATATTGATCAGGCGCACGGAACGCTCTGCATACGCTTTATCCAGCCACTGAAACGCTTCATCTTTTTGATCCAAACCCACGTAAATCAATGCGATGGTATAAGCAGAAACGTATTGTTGGGAATACAACTGCAAGAGATCGTGCAGAATCGCGAGCGCCTCCGGTTTCTTCCCCGCCACGGCGTAAGCATTCCCCAGTTCGGCCTTGAATGAAGTCTCATTCCCGGAAAGCGTCAGCGCCTGCTGCAACTCTTGCAACGCTTTTGCATATTCCCGCTGCGTCAAATAAGCCTGGCCGAGATACCCGTGCGCCACCGCAAAGCTGGGATCCATCGCCACGGTTTTCTGCGCCTGGACCACAGCCTGGTCGTTCCGTCGAGCCAAATAGAAAACCCAAGACAAGTTGGCGTTGATGATGAGCGAGCGCGGATCGAGTTCCTGCGCCAGCTTCAATTCCGCAATAGCCTCGTCGCTTCTGCCAGCTGAAGCCAGCGCGAGCGCATACCAATGGTGACTGTTCGCCTCGCCCGGATTCAATTCAATCGCGCGCTGGAATTCATCGAGCACGCCAGGCCATTCGAGTCGGTACGCGCGAATCTGGCCCAGCACCGCGTGCGCGTATGCAAGATTGTCGTCGAGCTGCAGCGCCTTCACGGCCGCCGCCTCCGCCTCGGGCAACACTTGCGAAGACGGCACATCCTTGTAATCCGCCGCGAGCGTCAGAGCTCCCGCCAGTCCCGCGTACGACGGCGCGTAAGTGGGATCTAGCTGAATTGCCTGGCGGTAATCATCAACAGCTTGCGTCACAGCCTCGCCCGTACGTTTCGCGACAAAGTAATTCCCTCGCAGATACGCATCGTACGCTGCAGGAACCACGGTCCGCGTTTTCGCCAGGCGTTCCTGCTCCGGTTGCGTCAGTTGAATCTGAATTTGCGTCACGATGTCGCGGGCCACGTCGCTCTGCAGCTCCAGGATATCCGTGACGGTACGCTCGTAGCTGTGCGCCCACAAATTCTGTCCGGTTTGCGGCTGCACCAATTCCGCGGAGATGCGCACGCGATCGTCGGAGCGCAGCACAGAGCCTTCGACCAGCGCGTCCACGCCCAATTCCTGCGCGATCTGTGCCGGACTCTCGTGCTTATCCTTGTACTGCATCACCGAAGTGCGCGAGATCACGCGCAGTTTCTTGATCTGCGAAAGCTCGGTGATCAGCGCGTCGCACATTCCGTCGGCGAAATAGTCCTGCTTGGGATCGCCTGTGAGATTTTCCAGCGGCAGCACGGCCAGCGATTGAATGGACGCCGCGCCCACTGCCCGCGATCCGCGCCACTTAAGCTCGACCAGTCTCCAGGCAAACGCTGTTATCAGCAGTAACGCCGCGACAGCCGACGAAAGCATGATCGCACGCCCAAATCGCGACCGAGGCGCTGCGGGAGACGGCTGAATCGCCGATGGTTGGATGGCGCTCGCCGGAATCACAGCAGAGTTCGTGCGCAAGGCTTCCAGCGCCGCGCGGATTTCGCTGGCATGCTGATAGCGCTGCGCTGGATCCTTCGCGAGGCAGTGTTCGATCACGGAACGCAATCCCAGCGGCACGTTTTCCCGCAACGGCGGCGGTGAATCGTGCAGGATCATCGAACTCAATTCGTAGGAAGTTCTGCCGCGGAACGGGCGCTTGCCGTTTGCCATCTCATAGAGCACCACCCCCAGCGCCCATACGTCGCTGCGCGCGTCCGCGGGCTCACCACGAAATAATTCCGGTGCCATGTAATGCATGGTCCCGACGATCGCGCCTTCCCCGGTCAGCGTGCTGATGGATTGCGTCCGCAGGGTGATCTCGCCGGGGCTCATGTGCTTCGCCAGGCCGAAGTCGAGGACCTTGACGCGGCCTCCCGGCATGATGATGACGTTGGGAGTTTTTAGATCGCGGTGGATCACGCCGCGGTCGTGCGCGTGCGCCATGGCGTCGGCGATTTGCTCACCGTAGCGAATCACCGTTTCCACCGGAAGCCCGTCTTCCGGAATTTGCTCAGCTAAAGAACGTCCGCCGACGAATTCCATTACGATGTAGTTCTTGCCGTCGGCCTCGCCCACGTCGTAGATGGTGCAGATATTGGGATGGTTCAGCGCGGAAGCTGTGCGCGCCTCGCGAATCAAAAGCGCACGCGCATTTTCGTCATGGTTCAGTTCATCAGGAAGGAACTTCAGCGCAACGTCACGGTTCAGCCGGTCGTCATGCGCGCGATAGACCACGCCCATCCCGCCGGCGCCGACTTTTTCGACGATTCGGTAATGCGAGACCGTCTGGTCGCTCACGTGTGGGCAACGCTCAAGCGAGCATCTTAGGCCGCGGCAGAAACCCAAGTCAACGCGGAAGCGGAAGCGGCCGAAGGTTTGATGGAATTACTGGATTGTGGGAACCGACGAAACTGGTGCCGGGAGAGACGCGGGAGGGGAATTCTTGGCGACGGTTGTGGATTGTTGAGAGGGGAGCGGGGGCATCAGCGCCATGGCTTGATCGCGGGCCGCGACGAATTCGTTCCAGTCGCGCTTTGATACTGGATCAGTTGGCGGCAGCGGGAGACGCTCGAAATTGAGGAATTCCTTGCCGCGCTGGATGCGGAAATCCAGGTGCGGGCCGGTCGCCAGGCCGGTCATGCCCACCAAGCCAATACGCTGGCCCTGCTCAACGCGTTCGCCGGAATGCACCAGCACGCGCGACAAGTGCATGTAGTACGTGGTGTAACCATTGTTGTGCTGAATCTCAATCAGATTGCCAGCGCCGCCTTTCCTGCCGGCGAAAATCACGCGACCATCACCGATGGTTTGTACAGGCGTACCGGTGGGCGCGGCGTAATCGATGCCCAAGTGCGGGCGGTACTCTTTCAAAATCGGATGATAGCGATGCTGACTGAAATGCGAGGTAATTACCGCGGCGAATTTCAACGGCGAATGCAAGAAGGCTTTCTTCATGGACTTCCCTTCTGGCGTGTAATACGCGGGCGCGCCATTGGGGCCATGAAACAGGACCGCGCGGTAGGGATGCGGGCCGTTGTTATATTCCGCGACGAGAATGCGGCCGTAGGAAACGACTTCGCCGCTTTCGAGCGTTTTCTTTTCAACGACCACGCGGAACGTGTCGCCCGGCCGCGGATCAGTGTAGAAATCCAGATCAAACGCGAAGATTTCCGCCAAGCGCATCGCCAGTTCGGGCCGTTCCCCGGCGTCGAGCACGGCGTTGAAAAGCGAGCCGTTCACTTGGCCGACGACGCCTACTTCCTCGGTTTCCGACGGAATGGTCTGAACTTCGGCATGGAAATCATTTCCTTGCGGCCGGATATAAAGGACGCGATCGGCATCGATGCGGTAGCGCACTTCGCGGAGGGCGCCCAGGCTCGAGCGGCCCACCACGAAACTGTTTCCAGCGCGCAGATGGCGCAGGTCGAAAACCGATTGTGCCGAAGCTATCAGCTGGTTCGTCGTAGCCGATGTGAACCCCACGCTCTGCAGAAAGGCCGGGAATGGCTGGCGTGCCGGGACCTTCGCTTCGCTGAACAGGACCAGTTGCTCCTGCATGCGATGGGCTTCTTCGCGCGAGGGAGATGGTTCGGTCATGATTGCGTAATCGGCGGCGGAGGCGCGGAAGTAGTTCACACCGAGGACGGCCACTACACCGACTGCGAGCAACAGAATGCAAATCAGAACCTTCAGTTTTGTTCCCATAATTCCCTACAGCGAATAATTTACGAAGTTGGGAGCATAGCGCAATGCGATGAGGACCGGGAAGTGAAAAGCCGCGGGTTTGTTCATCGGTGCAACAGGCGAGATTTCCAGATTTTCGCGCCTACGCCACCGAAAGCCAATCAAAACTTAGTGCGAGGCGCCCGCGGCGGTGGCGTACTGCGCCCGGCGCGCGGATTCGGCGAAATAATTCTTTTCGCGCAGGCCGTGATAAATGCGGCCGGCGATTTCGGAAGCGTGCGGACCGCTCACGGCGCGGCCGCCGCCGCGAATCAGCACGACCAGAACGATTTTCGGATGCGCCTGGTCGGCATACGAAACAAACCAGCCAAGGCGTCCGCCAAGCGATTCGTCGTTGCACGTGCCCGTCTTGCCCAGCGCCTGTTCGCCATCGGGATCGTAGCTTTGCTTCGCGGTGCCGTACATCACAGCAGCGAGCATGCCTTCACGCAAATCGGGAAGCAGCGGCGCGATATCGAGTTGCTGTCGCACGCGGGGCTGAAAATTCTGGCGCGCTTCATCCGTGCGCGGATATTGCAGGTAATACTGCGTGCCGCCGTTCGCGAGTGTGGAAACCAGCGATGCAAGCTGCAGCGGCGTGAGGCGTATGCCTTCGCCGAAACTGGACATGCGCGCGACGCCGCCATACACGGGAGGCGCGGAGGGCACCAGGCCGGGCTGCTCCTCAGGAATGTCGTAACCGGCGCGCTCGCCCAAGCCGACGAGCTGCGCGTATTGGTGGACGCGCTGGAAACCGAGGCGCGTGCCGACCTGTTCAAAATAGACATTATTGGAATGCGCCATCGCTTCGGTAAGATCCATGTAACGGCGATGGCCCACTTGCAGCATGGTGTCGCGAGTGATGACGCCTTCCTGCAGACCGGCGAGCGCGATGACGGGCTTGATCGTCGAGCATGGCTCGAAGCCGGAAGAAAATGCCATCTTCTGATTGACGACGGTGAGGATGCGGCCGGTGGACGGGTCCATCGCAAGCACCGAACCATTGGCGTGGCCGAGCGCGTTGACCGCGATCTGGCGGATCACCGGATCATCGTAATCCGCATTGTCATTCTTGGTGGGATCGCCGTAGGCCGAAATGCCGGATTTCTTGTGGTGCGTGTGCGTAGTGGTGGTGGCAGGCGTTGCAGCCGACGCGACGGCGCCCGCGAGAAAAAGACACAACACCGGGAAAAACTGTTTCAGGGCTGGGACAGGCTGCATCGAGTCCTATATCGGCCTAAGGATCACATACTTCAGCCGACAGACTGTTAGTTTACGGAAGGGGCGAGGGGAAACGCAACTGCTAAGGCGGGCAGCGTTCCTGCGTGGCATAGCTGGACGAAAGGACAGATGCGCTGTGGCTCGGGACAGCGGCTTCGCCTAGCCGTGACACGGAGGGCGAGGCGGCAAATGCCCGCCCCGCACACCGTGCGAAATTATTCCTATCGGAAAGCCGTAGGTCCAGTAGCTATCGGCCCGAGCGACTTTGCGAGGAAGCAGCTGCAGCAGCTGCTTTCGGTGGCTGCTTGGCCGCAGCGTCTGTGGCCAACTTTTGCGCTTCGGCCGAGGGCTTGCCGTTTCCATCAGCTGGAACCGCCGGATGCGCGAGTAAACCCAGCGCCTTGCGCAGGTCGTGTTCGATCTTGGAGCGAATGTCCGTGTTTTCCTTGAGGAATACCCGGGCATTTTCCCGGCCTTGGCCCAGGCGTTCGTTCTTGTAGGAAATCCAGGTCCCTGATTTTTCCAGCAGGCCATTGGTGACGCCCAGATCAATCAGATCGCCTTCGCGTGAGACGCCTTCTCCGTAAATGATGTCGAACTCAGCTTCGCGGAACGGCGCGGCGACTTTGTTTTTTACGATTTTGGCGCGCGTGCGCGAACCGATGACGCGGTCACCTTCCTTGATGGACTGAATGCGCCGGATATCCACACGAATCGAGGCGTAGAACTTCAGCGCGCGGCCGCCCGTGGTGGTTTCCGGATTGCCGAACATTACGCCGATCTTCTCGCGGATCTGGTTGATGAAAATCAGGCAGGTCTTCGATTTGGAGACGATGGCGGTGAGTTTGCGCAGCGCTTGCGACATCAAGCGCGCCTGTAGGCCCATTTGCGCGTCGCCCATGTCGCCTTCGAGTTCGGCGCGCGGCACCAGGGCGGCCACCGAGTCCACCACAATAATGTCCACGGCGTTCGAACGGATCAGCGCTTCGGCGATTTCGAGCGCCTGTTCGCCGTTGTCCGGCTGCGATACCAACAGGTTGTCCACATCCACGCCCAGCTTGCGCGCGTAGGAAGGATCCAGCGCGTGCTCGGCGTCAATGAACGCTGCCTGGCCGCCCAGCTTTTGGGCTTCGGCAATCACGTGCAGCGTCAGGGTCGTCTTGCCGCCAGATTCCGGGCCGTACACTTCGATCACGCGGCCGCGCGGGAAGCCGCCGACGCCGAGCGCCGCGTCAATCGAGATCGAGCCAGTGGGGATGACGTTCACGGGGACGAGCACGTCCTTGTTCCCCAAGCGCATGATGGAACCCTTACCGTACTGCTTTTCAATCTGCGAGATTGCCAAGTCCAGGTTTTTTGACTTTTCGTCGTTCACAGTGCCACCTCAAGAGGACTATCTGTTTGGTCTTAGCTGGAGACCGAGGCGAAGTGAGTTTAACACTGAGTGCCCGTTCTCGGCTCGGCCATTTCGTGAGTCATAATATCACTAGGCGAACAAAAAGCAAAGGTTATTTTGGCACATAATATCAGTACTTGTAGAAGCCGCGGCCGGCCTTGCGGCCTAGCCAGCCGGCGGCTACGTATTTGCGCAGCAGGGGGCAGGCGCGGTATTTGGGATCGCCGAAACCGGTTTGCAGCACTTCGAGGATATTCACGCAGACGTCGAGGCCGATGAAATCAGCAAGCTCCAGCGGGCCCATAGGATGGTTCATTCCCATTTTCATCACCGCGTCCACGGCCTCGGGAGTGGCGACGCCTTCCATCACCGCGAAGGCGGCTTCGTTGATCAGCGGCATCAGGACGCGATTAGAAACGAAGCCGGGCGCATCGTTCACGGCGACGGGTTTCTTTTCGAGTCTTTCGCACAGGATCCTGGTGATTTCAAAAGTGTCATCGCTGGTGGCAAGACCTCGAATTACTTCCACCAGCGCCATCACCGGCACCGGATTCATAAAGTGCATGCCGATGAATCTTTCCGGGCGTGAAGTTTGCGCGGCAAGCTGTGTGATGGAAATCGAAGACGTGTTGCTGGCGAGGATCACTCCTGGCTTCAGCGCCGCGTCCACATCTTTCAGCAGGCGGACTTTCAGGTCGAGCTGTTCGGGGACGGCTTCGACGGCGAAATCAGCGGCAGCGAGCGCGGAGACGTCGGTAGTGGGCTGGATGCGCGCAAGGATCTGCGGTTTTTCGGCCGCTGTGATTTTTTCCTTCTTCACTTCGCGGTCGAGGTTTTTGCCGATTGTCTCCAGGCCGCGATCGAGGAAGCGCGTTTCAACGTCGCGCAGAATCACCTGGTAGCCGGCGCGCGCGAATACGTGCGCGATGCCGTTGCCCATGGTGCCGGCGCCCAGCACCGCGACGGTTTTAATTTCATAAACGGACATCGAGCCTCCGAACTGAATAGGAACGCAGAGCAGGTAAAGGAAACATAGGACGTGGAGAAAGGTCAAGCGTCTCGCGGCTTCGCGGGATGCGACCGGTGCGGCGAATTGGTTAGGGTGCTGCAGCCGCTTCGTTGATTTGGCGGATCATTTCCTGCGCGCGTTTCTGCGATGCCGAAGTCACGCGAATTCGCAGTTGACCAGCCGAATCGTCGGCGACGGAGCCGATGCCAATTCCGCGGAGGCAGGTGATCAGATTTTCTCTGGCGGTAGCGTCGTGGCCAGACCAAACTTCGACGGTTGCTTCATCCGGATCGAAATCTTCGGGAACGTAATCGGGCGGGAGATCGGAATCGTCATACTCGTCCTGGTCCTCTAGTGATTCCGGAAGTGGCGCATTCGAATGGCGGGGCTCGTCGTCTGTTTCTTCTGGCGCCGTTTCGCGACGTCGAGCCGCGGCTTCCATGGCCGCCCTAGCTGCGTGGTGATCGCGCGCATGCGTGAAGAGCGCATAGACCTGCCGCGACCAGCCCGGCAATGATCCGACCTTATCGCCACGCTCGTGGTATGGGATTTCTGCCGTTTCGAGCGCGTCAATGATTCCGGCCCGAATCGCTGCGTCGGTTCCAGTCCACAGGAGTTGAGGCGTGCCTGAAAGTTCGGGATTGTTGGAATGAACGTCCGCCTCTCCGAGACGCTCCACGAGTGCGACGTCGCAATCGGAGCAACGCGTGAATCCGGGCCAATATTCAGCTTCGCAGTCAGGGCAGAACATGAATTTCTGTGCGCTCCGCAATGTGCGAGGCAGATCGTACACTGCTGCGTGCGTGCGGCATCACTTTTTTGGATGCGAGGTGCTGAAGCCGAATTGGGTCATGAGGAGTTGCGCTTCATCGCTATCCACCGGGCCCAATTTCATGTTCGCGGTGCCGCTTTCCTTCCAATAGAAATCTTGTGCGCGAAAATAATATATCTGACCCGCTTCAGCGGCGAAATGGGCCGCTGCGGACTGACGGCTGGCGTTTACGAGCACCGCCGATTGCCATTCCGTGCAGAGATGATGTTCGCCCGGATCAACGGAAAGGTAGAAATAATTATCGGCCTGGGTGGCACCAACCCAGTTGCTGTCCATGCCCCATTTCACCGTTGGCCGAGGACGTGAATCGAAAACTTTGTCGTCTTGCAGGAAATACACCAGGGCCTTGCCGGGTTCAGGCTGGCTGACCGGATGGCTGGAGCCGTCTGACTTCACGGAAAAACTAAAATCTGCGGGGCCGCATCCGGGCGCTGTCGCAGTGCCGGTGGCGGACGGGACGTTCTGCGCGAACGCTGACGATGCGAAAAGAAGGAACATGAGGGCCGTTTTCATGGTCTTCCTCCTCGTTTCCAAAATGCTTCCTGTGATATGAGACGAGCGAATCTCAACGAAGGTTACGCGCTTGCGCCGGTAAGCGATGTGAATGAACTAAAACCAAGCGACGAGGACCGACAGAATTTTCAGGGCCGCGATTCCGGCTACGCGAGTTCGATGGCGAGCGCCACGGCGTTGCCGCCGCCGAGGCAGAGGGCGGCGATGCCGCGTTTCAGGTTGCGGCGCTGCAATTCGTAGAGCAGAGTGACCAGCACGCGCGCGCCGGACGCGCCGATCGGGTGGCCGAGCGCGACGGCGCCGCCGTTGACGTTCACTTTTTCGGCGTTGAGCTTCAGCACGCGCGTGACGGCGATGGCTGCGACTGCGAAAGCTTCGTTCAACTCGTACAGGTCCACATCTTTATCGCGGTCCCAGCCGGTTTTCTGCAGCAGTTTTTCGACGGCGTCCACCGGAGCCATCATTACCCACTTGGGTTCGACGCCGCTGACGGCTTGCGCGACGATGCGCGCCAGGGGCTGCCTTCCGAAGCGCGCGGCATTTTTTTCACTGGTTACGAGCACGGCCGCCGCGCCGTCGTTCGTTCCGGGCGCATTCCCTGCCGTTACCGTTCCGTCTTTCTTGAACGCAGGCTTCAGCTTGGCGAGAATTTCCAGCGAAGTATCTTCGCGCGGCGATTCGTCGGTTTTGATAACGATGGGATCGCCCTTCTTCTGCGGAATTTCCACCGGCACGATCTGCGCGCTGAAGAAGCAGGATTTTATGGCGCGAATCGCTTTCTGATGGCTTTCGAATGCGAACTGGTCCTGTTCCCCGCGCGAGATTTTATACTTTTCGGCGACGAGCTCGCCGGTAACACCCATGTGAAAATTTTCATACACGTCCCACAAGCCGTCAGTGATCATCGAGTCAAATATTTCCTGATTGCCTAGACGGAAGCCGCTACGTGCGCCTTTCAGCAAGTAGGGGCAATTGGACATGGACTCCATGCCACCGGCGACGACGACTTCGGATTCGCCGAGCTGGACGGCTTGCGAGGCCAGCGCTACCGCTTTTAATCCCGAGCCGCAAACTTTGTTGACGGTCATCGCAGCAACGCGCGGGTCCAGACCGCCGCGCAGAGCCGCCTGGCGCGCGGGATTCTGGCCCAGGCCGGCCTGCACGACATTACCGAGGATGGCTTCGTCCACTTGATTGGGATCAACGCCGGCACGGCGCACAACTTCAGCGACAACTTTCGAGCCAAGCTCCGTCGCGGTGAGCGGCGCGAGGCCACCCATGAATTTTCCAATGGGCGTGCGCACGGCGCTCAAGATGACGGCTCGTTCCATGGTGGATGCTCCTTCAGGCTTCGTCGGTCGGAAACGCAATTATAAGCGCCGTGCCGGACGCGGTCAATTTTGCGGGCGGCGCCACAGGCTCGAGGCGGCGCGTGGCGATGCCGGCCATGGCGGCGAGCTATGCGAGGTTCAGCTGCCAGGAAACGCCGTAGCGATCGGTTACCCAAGCGAACATGCGGCTGAAGCCGTATGACGCGATGGGCATCGCTGCGGTTCCTCCTGCAATCAGCGCATCGTATACTCGGCGAATTTCGTCTTCGGATTGGCACTCGACGAACAGTGAGAATGCCGGCGTGAACTTAAAATTGTGCTTCACGAAGCTGTCGGTGCAAAGGATGATTTGTGTTCCGATGCGGAAGCTTGCATTCATCACCGAACCTTCGGGGCCGGGCCCGTTCGCGCCATAGCGGACGATTCCAAGCACCTCCGCGCCGAGAAACAGGGACACATAGAAGTTCATAGCCTCTTCGGCTTTGCCTTCAAACATAAGAAACGGCTGAATTTTCGTGTCCGACATTGGCCGTCACCTTCCGTCAGTATTTGATTGTGCGTTGAATGCAAGCTTTCACTGGAGCAGCAGCGCCTCGGCATCGACGCGAAAAGCAAGAATGCATTCGAGCATCATAGCGAACGGCGAAGTCAGGTGACAAGAGTTTGGGCAGAAGATAATCTTCGCCTTCCGTTCGCCTGCGGTAATTCTGTTAAGATAGTCGTGCGAACATTGCAACCGTGAAGGTCAACGAAAATTCGGAGCGGAACGCCGGCCTGAATCCCGGCCAGCGTGCGGCGGTGGAACACGGCGACGGGCCGCTGCTGGTGGTAGCGGGCGCGGGCACCGGTAAGACGCGCGTGATCGTCGAACGAATTCGCAATTTGCTGGAGACGAATCCGGAGCTGGCGGGCGAGAGCATTCTGGGGCTTACGTTCACCGACAAAGCCGCCGGCGGAATGAAGAGCCGGGTGGTGAAAGCGATCGGAGAACGGGCGGAGGGTGTGTGGCTGAGCACGTTCCATAAATTCTGCCTGGAAAAAATATTGCAGGCCACGAATCCGGATGCGCAGGCGCTGGATGAAATTGATCACAAGATTTTGCTGCGGCGGCACATCGGCGAACTCGACCTGAAGCATTTCCGCAGGCTGCAGGATCCCGGCGAATTCATCAGCGACTTCGTGAAATTCTTTTCGCGCTGCCAGGACGAGTTGGTGACGCCGCAAGATTACGAGCGATTCGTCATCGGGCTGCGCAAGAAGCACGAGGCCGGTAAGAAATCGCTGGAATCCGACGCGCTGCAAATCGCAGAGGATGAAGTGGCGCGGCAGGAGGAACTGGCGCGCGTCTATCGCGTGAGCGAGCGGCTGCTGCGCGAACGCAAATTGCTGACGTTCGGCGAGCAACTTCTACATGCAGTACAAATGTTGCGCAGCGACGCATCGTTGCTGAAGCAAATGCGCGAGCAGTACCGCTACATTCTGGTGGACGAATTTCAGGATACGAATATTGCGCAGCTGGAACTGCTGTGGCTGCTGGCGGGCGAACGCCGCAACATCGTGGCGGTGGGTGACGACGACCAGGCGATTTACCGTTTCCGCGGCGCGTCCTTCGGCAGCTTCACGATTTTCTTGAAGCGCTTTTGCGGCGTCAGTGACGCGAAGCTGGAGCCTGCAACGAAGAAATTTCTGGTTTCACTTTCGCAGAATTACCGCTCGACGCAACGCATTCTGCGCGTGGCGGGCGAAGTGATCGCGCACAACGAAAAATCGCCACTGCTGCCGCCCAAGGCACTGACCACGGAAAATCGCGAGGGCGAAAAAATTCGCATCGCGGAATTTGGCACGCCCGAGGAGGAAGCGTATTGGGTTGCTTCTGAAATCGAGCGGCTGAACGCGGCGGGCGCGGCATGGTGTAGCTTCGCTGTGCTGTACCGCAAGCACACGCACCGGGAAAAGCTGGTGGACGAATTGCGTAGGCACGAGATTCCTTTTGTGATTCGCAAGCTTTCGATTTTGTCCAGCACGCTGGTGCGCGATTTGCTCGCGTGGCTACGATTGGTCGTTGTGCCCGGAGACAACGTGGCCTGCGCGCGTGTGCTGGCCGCGCCGTACTGGGACTTGGAACCGCGCGACCTAGTGCGCTTGGCGGAGCGCGCGGAAAAAAATCATCGGCGGCCGATGGGCGACGAACTGGAGACTGCGCAGAACGAAGCGCCATTCAATACTCGCGGACGGCTTTCCGAGCTGGTGCAGCTACTGAATGCGCTGCGCCAGACTGCGATGCGTTCCACCGCTACGGAGGTGCTGGACGAACTGATTGCCGGGCTGGCTCTGGCGCTGCTGCCGTCGGATCAGGATCGCTATTACCTCGATCGCTTCGTGAATTTCGTAAAGGAATGGGAACGCAAGAGCGAAGGAAAGCAGTTGCGCCATTTCATCGAATACCTCGCGTATTTTTACGAAGCGGGCGGCGACATTTCTCTGGAGGAAGAAATTGCCGACGACGCCGTGCAATTGATGACTGTGCATTCGGCGAAGGGGCTGGAATTCCCGAACGTTTTCATTCTGCGCGTTTCGAAGAATGACTTCCCGTCCGGCGTGCGCAAAGTGGTGTTCGAATTTCCGCCGGAGCTGATGAAAGAAGAACAGCCTAAGTTTGATTTTCAGATTCAGGAAGAGCGGCGGCTTTTCTATGTGGCGCTGACGCGCGCGGAGAGGCAACTGACGCTTTCGACGCTGGTGAACAAACGCAAGAAGCCGTCACCGTTTCTCGACGATTTTCTGGCGAATGCAAAAATCAAAATGCTGGACACGCATCAACTTACGCCGAAGGTGCAAGTGCCGCCCGCCGTGGAAACCGCCGGTCCCGAAGCGAATTCCAGCGACCCGACGCAATTATTTCCACCCGGCGGCGAGCTGACCAGAGCGTATTCGCGCGTGGCGCTGTGGGCCAAGGCATTCCATCCGCCGCGTCCTGAGCCGCTGCAATTGAGCGCTTCGGCGATTGACGCTTACGATCGCTGCCCGATGCGCTACATGTTCCAGTACGTGTGGGGAATTCGAGGCGGCGCGCACGCGATGGCGACGTTTGGCAACGTGATGCATCGCACGATCAAGGAATTCGTGGCGGAATACGGCAAGCGCAAGAAAGCTTCGCTGCGAGAAGTGCTGGCGATTTACGATCGCGAGTGGTCCGCCGCGGGATTTATTGACGAGTATCACGAAGAGGAGTATCGCAAGGCGGGACGCGAACAGTTGGAAGCTTTTCACAGGACGTATATCGGCGCGCCGGCCGATGTGGTCTTTCAGGAAAAAACTTTCGAACTGTCGCTGGAGCATGACGTGATCGTCACGGGGCGGATGGACCAGGTGAACCGCATCGAAGGCAACCAGGTGGAAATTATTGATTACAAAACCGGCCGACCGAAGGACGCGAAAGCCGCAGCGAAAGATTTACAGCTGGGCGTTTACGCGCTGGCGGCGGAAGAAGTGCTGGACTTGGCCCCGGTGCGTCTGGTGTTTTACAACTTGATGACCAACGAAGGCGTGGCCGCAACGCGCGACACGAAGGCATTAAAAGAAACCAGGGAAAAAATCGCGGAAGTGGCGGATCTGATTCGGGCGCGCGATTTTTCCGCGAAGCCGGGATTTGGCTGCGGATTCTGCGATTACAAGCCGCTGTGCCCTGCGCACGAGCAGTTGATTTCGATTCGGCCAGCGCAGCCCGCGGCCGGCGCGAACGAAAGTGCAGATTCCTCGCCTGCTTCCGCGGGACCAGACTGACTGGGTCACGGAAAACTGGCGCCGCAAATAAAAACGAGGCGTCGCGATTTCTCGTGACGCCCCGATTTTATTTCCCACTTGGGCTTTTCTGCCTGCATAAGCCCGGGATGTTCCGCGCATGAACTACTGTGGAACTTTCTCCCCGCGATTCAGCGGCGCCGCAAATTTCGCAACGCGCTCGATTCGCTTCGTCAATCTATAAAGGCCGCCGACGTTGAAGTCAAGCAGAAAAACTTTTGTATCAACACGATTCATAAAGCGTCGGAGCGCTAGCGAACATTGATTTCTTCGGGCGAGAGAAAAATCTGTACTTCAGCAGCTGCAACCGTCGCGATTTTCCTGTTTTGGCGTAGCGGCTAGGGCGGCGAACCACAAAGTTTGCTGAAGTTACGGCGTGCTCGTTGCGATTCCGCGCGATTTAGTGCAATCCGCTCTGGTAATAACCCTGGCGCGCGGTTACGTCCAAGTCCGGACGCCGCACGCGGACTTCGATACTGTGATAATCCTTGCTGCGGTCGGTATCTTGCGGTTGAAACGTGATGGTGTACTGATTGCGGGCCTGCTCGGTGACGGAGGCATAGAGCCGTTCGAGCCCAGCATCCTTCCCTGCGTAGAAAGTATCGCCGCCCGTGGACGTGGCGTATCGCTCCAGCCGCGTGCTTTCCTTCTGCATGAAGGCGTGGCCGACGGAAATGGAATAAACCGAAATGTCGGACTTAAGCAGGAGCTGCAAAGTCTGGTCCAGCGTGTGTTCGTTGGTGCGGGAATTATTTCCGTCGGAAATCAGGAAAACGATTTTGCGGCGATCGCGGCCGCGGCTCTTGAGCATCTCGCCCGCGGCGTACACAGCGTCGTCGAGGTCCTTATCCTGCTTTGCCTGCTGCACGCCGAGCGTCGTCGGCGCTCCCGTTTCAAGCGAACGGCCGTTGGCAGTCGCGCCCGAAGTCAACGGACCACCAACGGGCGCGCCGGGATAATGCGAACGAAGGTCGAGACGCTTTAACTGCGTGAAAAGTAGATCGTTGTTGAAAGAAAACTCCGAGACGGTGGTGGGAAATTGATCGTAGGTCACGATCGCCACTTCGTCGTTCGGTCCGAAGCCGCCGGAAATCGCAGCCAAGCTTTTTTGTACCTGGTCGGCGGACTTGATCGAAAGATCGTTATCAATCAGCACCACAGCCGAGAGCGGATAGGGATCGGAGGTAAAGAAAACAATTTGCTGCTCCACGTTGTCGCAGAAGACGCGGAACTCGTCGCGCTGCAGATCACCGATCAGCTGGCCGTCGCGATTCTTCACCGTGACGGGAATGATTACCAAGTTGGTGCGGATCTTGATCGCCTGGCGCGCCTCGCCGGCTTGCTTGGAATTCTGCGGCTGGCCGGCTCGCGGAGGTAAGCTCTGCGATTGCCCGGTCTGCGGCTGCGGTGTTTGCACAGGCGGAGCTTGCGGAGTTTGCACGGGGGCACCGGGCGGCGGGGGCGGCGGGGCCAACTGTCCCGGCTGCACGGGAGGCTTAGAATCCTGCTGCTGCGTTCCCGGGGGGCCCGACTGCTGAGCCCACGCAAGAGAGCCGAAAAGTAATACAATAACGAGCGTCGAAATTGATCGCGTCATCAGAGATTCTCGATTCGGCCGAATGGCGCCATTTAAAGTCCCGTTCGTAATGTCGCAGCGGGCAGCTTAAGGACACATCCGCTGGCGCGCTCGGTGCATCGTATCAAACGCAACCGGCTATAGGGAGATTATACAATGCGGCTGACCAGCCTCGCGGCGGGCATTTTTACATTGGCACTGGCGGGATATGTAGGGGTGACGACGGAAGCTCCCGCCAAAGGCGCCGCACAGGCCAACCAGCAGGGCCAGCAATCGAATCCGCAGAATCAGGGACCACTGCAAGTTGAGACGAAAGTGGTCAATGTGTTTGCCACGGTGCGCAACAAGCAGCATGGAATCGTAAACGACCTGAACAAGGAAGATTTCAAGATCACGGAAGATGGCGTCGAGCAGAAAGTCGACTTTTTCGCGAAAGAAGTGAACATGCCCATCACGCTCGGACTGCTGATAGATACCAGCGCCAGCATGGACCGCATGATTGACGCGGAGCAGGATGCTGCATCGCGATTCCTGCGCGAAGTGATGCGGCCGAAAGACGAAGCGATGGTAATCACCTTCGACTTCGACGTTGACCTGCTCGCCGACTTTACGCAGGACACTTCCGTGCTATCCAGCGCCATTCGCCGCGCGCGGGTGAATTCCGTGGGCGGGGGCGGCGTGGTAACGCCTGGCACGATTCCGCAAGGCAGCAACGCCGGCGGGACGGATCTGTACGACGCGGTGTATCTGGCATGCCACGATGAGCTCGCCACCGAAGCCGGCCGCAAGGGCGTGATCATTCTGACGGACGCGGAAGACACCGGCAGCAAATTGCGCATGCAGGATGCGATCGAAGCCGCGCAGCGCTCGGACGCGGTGATACACGTGCTGCTGATTTCGGATCGCATGGCGACGTTTGGCACCGGCCCGGGCGTGGCGCGGCGCATGGCGGATGATACCGGCGGGCGCGTGATTGACGTACACAATGAAAAATCGCTGGAGAAGGCGTTCGACGAGATTTCAGAGGAGCTGAGATCGCAGTACGTACTGGGCTATTACCCGACTAATCTGAAGCGCGATGGGACGTTCCGCAAGATTCAGGTGACGGTTGCGCGTCCGGATGTGAAGGTTCTGGCGCGCAAGGGGTATTACGCGCCGTTTAAGTAGCGGAAAGTCTTCGTCGCGGCGGTCGCGCGAAGCAGTGCCGCCATCGTTCTGGCCGCACCGCCGATGGCACACTGTAGCGCGCCGCTAGGAAACCGACTGCAAGTCTTGGTTTAGTTGCACGAATCTGGCGGGAATTCTGCCGATTTACTTGCCTGCCGGCGGCACGGTGGGCGTCGTAGCGTAATAACCTTTGCGGGTGCGTACGGCGAGTCCCTTGCGGTCGGTCTGGACTTCAATCTTGCGGTACTTCCCAGTGGATTGCGGATTCGACGGCGAATACGCGATGAAATACTGGCTGCGTAGCTCCGTGCCGATGTCCACAAAGGACTGCGCCAGATCATCCACCTTATAGGGATAGAACACGCGGCCCCCGCTTTGGTCCGCGAACTCCTCCAAAACTTTGTCGCCGCCTTCGATGTGCATCTTGTGGGGTTTGTCGCCGTCAATCGCCAGCCAGTCGGTGTTGGTGCTGACGCAGTAAATCGCGGCCTCGGCGCGGATGGCCGCTTCCACGGCTTCACTCAAAGCGTGATCGCTTAGATTGTCGTCGCCATCGCTGATGACCACGAGCACGCGGCGCACTTCAGGATTCGGCCCCTTGGGTAGCGGCGGATTGGAAAGTTTTTCAGCGGCGCGATAGATGGCGTCGTCCAGCGCGGTGCCTCCGCCGGCGCGCTGCTTGCGAATGGCGTCCGTAAGGAGCGATAGGTCGCCGGTGTAATCCTGAATTACTTCAGGCTCGTTGTCGAACGTCATCAGGAATGCCTGGTCTTTGTTTCTGCGAATCACGTGCTGCAAGAAATCGTTGGCAGCTTCCTTTTCGAATTCCAGGCGCGGACGAATGCTGTTCGAGGTATCGAGCAGGATGCCGATGCGCAGCGGCAAGTCCGTGTCACGACCGAAGTAGCGAATTTCCTGCGGCGTGCCATCTTCCAGAACTTTGAAATCGCTCTGATCCAGATCGGTGACGAACTCGTGGCGGCGATCCATCACCGTGGCAACCAGGTGCACCAGTCCCGTGGTGGAAGTGATCGCCGGAGTCGTCGCTTGTGTAGTCGCGGGCTTTGCAGGATTCTGTTCCGGATTCTGCGCCTGCGCATCGCTGGACCTCGCGGGCGGAGGCGGCGGAGTTGGCGCAGGAGTCTGTTGCGCGCGCGCGGTTATCGCGAAAGCCAGGAACAGCATTGCCAGAGTGAAGAAGGAACGTGCCGCAATCGTGCGCAGAGTTTTCACGCGAATCATCATAGGTAATCCCTCAGCGCGGCGTCAATGCCACCGGGCGGCGATTCCGCCAGCGCGCCGACGTTGCGCAGGTACGCCACCAACTCCTGCGGCAGCGGCGCGCGAAATTCCATGCGCTGACCCGTGCGGGGGTGTTCTAGTGCGATGCGGGCTGCGTGCAGGAAGTTGCGTCCCAGGGGCGGCAACTGCTCGCGTCCGATGGATTCCTGATGCGGCGCTCCGTAGAGCGTGTCGCCGACTACGGGCAGCGACAGCGCGGAAAAGTGCACGCGGATCTGGTGCGTGCGGCCGGTGTGGAGATCAGCTTCGATCAATGAAAACGCGCCGAGGCGCAAGAGCAGGCGCCAGTCCGTGCGCGCTTCTCGGCCTTCGCTGCGGCGCGCGGTCATGCGCGAGCGGCGGCGCAGGTCACGCGCCACGGGCAATTCGATGCGCCCTTTTTCACCCTTGGCATTTCCATGCAGCAGCGCGACGTAAGTTTTCTGCACGCGACGCTCGCGAAATTCCTCCACCAGTTTCAGATGCGCGGCGTCGTTCCGCGCGATCACCATCGCTCCGGAGGTGCCTTTGTCGAGGCGGTGCACGATCCCGGGGCGCAGCGGACCGCCGACGCTGGAAAGACCTTTTTCGAAGCCGAAGCGATGCAACAGCGCGGCGACGAGCGTGCCGGAATCCGCGCCTGCGCCAGGATGAACGATCATTCCGGCTGGCTTGTTGACGATGGCGATGTCTTCGTCTTCGTAAAGGATGGCGAGAGGAATATTTTCCGGTTCCACACCAGGCAGCGGCGGCGCGGGAATTTCCACGGTGATGGTTTCGCCGGATTCAAGATGATGCGAGGCTTTTTTGGCGATGCCGTTCACGCGCACGCGGCCCTCATCAATCAGCGTCTGGACGTGCGTGCGGCTCACGTCCGGAAATTGCGCGGCAAGATAGCGGTCCAGGCGCTGGCCGACGTGCTCTTCAGCGACCACGAATTCGTGGTGACGGAGAGAATCATCTGGTGCGCCGCAATTGTCGTTGCCATCGGTGTCAGGATAATCGTGCATGAAGGAATTCGTTGACGCTGCTGCGTCCGCCGCAGGCGGACGCAGCGCTAATCGCTGGCCTCTGCGCGCGCAGGCGTCACCGGATGAATCGGCGCCTTGCCCTGCAGCCCGCGCCACCAGAGGAACGCACCGGTGAGAATCAACACCAGACTCGTGACCTGCATCAGCGAAATGGTGCCGTGAAACATCATGGTGCGTCCGGGATCGCCGCGAAAGAATTCGATGATGCCGCGCTCGGTGCCATACAACATCAAGTAAGCGCCAAAGATTTCACCGACGAAACGCTGCCGCTTGCCCAGCCACATTAAGAATAGAAAATTCAGAAATTCCAGAGACGCTTCGTAGAGCTGCGTCGGATGCAGATGGACTCCCAGCGGCGTGCCGGCCAACTGTTCGGCCATCGGATTCTTGAACACGACGCTCCATGCGACCGTGGTCGGCTTGCCGTAGCAGCAGCCCGCCGCGAAACATCCCAGCCGTCCGATTGCGTGGCCGATGGGCAATGCTGCGGCGCATGTATCGAGCGTGGGCAGCAGCGGCATTTTCTGAAAATGAGTATAGAGCAGAATCGTAAACACACCGCCAACGACGCCGCCGTAAAAAGTGCCGCCCGACTGAAACGTAGCGACGCTGAAAATGTAGCGCGGATTCGCCATGTAGAAATCCCAGGCGCTCAAAATCAGCCAGATTTTCGCCACCAGCAGCGCCACCAGCACGAAATAAATTCCCATGTTCCACAGCTTGTCGGGATCAATGCCGGCGCGTGGCGCTTGGCGGCGGCCATACCACAAGCTGATGAGCACACCCGTCGCGACCAACACACCGTAGGAGTAAATCGGGATGCCGAAGAAATTGAAGAGTATCGGATGCATGCCTACGCCGGCTCCTGATTAGGATGCGCCTGCTCGCGAAAGAGTTCCAGCACCACCAGCGCCGCGCCGAGCACGATCGCGGAATCCGCAAGATTGAAGGTGTACCAGTGGTGCGCGCCGATATGTACGTCAATGAAGTCCGTGACGCTGTGGCGCAGAAAGCGGTCGAGCACGTTGCCCAGCGCGCCGCCCAGAATCAACGCGAGGCCGCATTCGCCGAGGCGTCCGCCGGCGCGACCGGTCGCCAGCAGCCACACCAGCATGGCGATTACGGCAACGGAAAAAGTGATGAGCAGCGGGCCTCTCCAGGGATTTTCGGAATCGGCGAACAGGCCGAATGCGACGCCGGGGTTGGTGGTGTGCACCAGATTCAACAGGCCGGGAATCACAACGCGGAGCGAACCCACCGCGGTGTGAGTTTCTACCGCGTGTTTGCTGAGTTGATCCGCCGCCAGCGCACCCAGCGAAATAATTCCCAGCGCGAGGCTACGAAAACGCGAGGCGGCCGACATCAGGACTGCGAACTCCCGGTAGCGAAGCCACCTGCCCGTTCGATTTCCTGCAGCGCGGCTTCACAGCGTTCACAGATCGCAGGATGGTAATCGGCATTTTCGCCGACGTGCGTTGAGTAATTCCAGCAGCGTTCACATTTTTTGCCGTGCGCGCGTTCGACGCGAAGCTGCAGGCCTTCGATTCCGCTCAAAGTTGCGCCGTCCGCTTTGCCTTCGGCAATTTCGACTTGCGATACGATGAACAGACCCGGCAGATACGCGGCGTACTTCCGCAGCAGCGCCGCCCAATCAGAGTTTGCCGCAAGCGTCACACGCGCTTCAAGCCCCGAGGTGATCGTCTTCGCGGCGCGTACTGGCTCCAGCGCTTTCAGCACTTCCTCGCGGACTTGCAGCAAGCGGTCCCAGTTCTTCGCACCCGCGTCGTTCAGCACGCGCTCCAAATCTGCGGCAACCGGGAACGTTGCCATGTGCACGCTGGCCGGCTCGGTGGTGGCGCGGGGCAAATGCCTCCACACTTCTTCCGCGGTGAACACGGTGATCGGCGCGATCAGCCGCAGCAACGTGCTGGCAATGCGATACACGGCGGTCTGCGCGGAACGACGCCCGAGGCTTTTCGGCGCGAACGTGTAGAGGCGGTCCTTCAGCACATCGAAATAGAACGAGCTGAGGTCCACCGTGCAGAAATCGTGCAGCGCGTGATACACGCGGTGAAATTCGAATTTGTCGTACCACTCACAGCATGCGCGCGCCAGAGCACCGGTGCGCCGCAGCATCCACGCGTCCATTTCCCAGAGGTCTGCGTCCGACAAGAAATCGCGCGACGGATCGAAGTCGTAGAGGTTGCTGAGCGCGTAGCGGAACGTGTTGCGGATTTTGCGGTACGCTTCGGCCAGTTGCGTCATCATTGCTTCAGAGATGCGCACGTCCGTTGTGTAATCCTGCGAAACGACCCAGATTCGAAGTAGGTCCGCGCCCCACTTCGCGCAAATTTCCGCTGGAAAGATAGCGTTGCCGAGCGATTTAGACATCGGCTTGCCAGTTTCATCGAGCGTCCACCCGTGCGTAACGACTTGACGGTACGGCACCGCTCCGCGCGTGCCGATGCCCACGAGCAAAGAACTCTGGAACCAGCCGCGATATTGATCCGGACCTTCCATGTAAACGTCCGCCGGCCAGCGCTGGTTGTCGCGCGTCAGCACGGCGAGATGAGTCGAGCCGGATTCGAACCACACGTCGAGAATGTCCGTTTCCTTGCGCCACTTCGCGTGGCCACACGAACACTTCGTTCCCGGCGGCAGCAACTCCTCGGCGGTACGCGTAAACCACACGTCCGCGCCTTCGCGTTCAAAGAACGGCAGCACGTGCCGCAGCGCCGCTGGATCCTTCAACTGCAGCCCGCACGAGTCGCAATAGAAAACAATCAGCGGCACGCCCCAAAAGCGCTGCCGAGAAATGCACCAGTCCGGGCGCCCGGCGATCATTTCGCGCATGCGTTCGCGGCCCCAAGCGGGGAGCCACTTCACTTTTTCGATTTCTTCCAAGGCGCGCGGACGCAGCGCCGGAGCTTGCGGCGCAGGAATCGCCGCGCTTCCCGCATCCATCTGAATGAACCACTGCTCGGTGGCACGGAAGATGACCGGATTGTGGCAGCGCCAGCAATGCGGGTAGCTGTGCGTGATTTTCTTTTCGCCGACGAGCATGTCGCGTTTCTTCAGCAGCTCGATGACGATGGGATTCGCTTCGAACACCGTCTTGCCCTTGTATTCAGGCAAGCCTTCGATGAAGCGGCCGTCATCGTCCTGCGGTGCGTAGGATTCGAGGCCATATTTCTGCCCCGTGCGAAAATCGTCCGCGCCATGGCCCGGAGCGGTGTGCACGATGCCGCTACCTTGATCGAGCGTCACGTAATCGGCCAGCACGCCGGGAACCTGCAGGTCGAGAAAAGGGTGCTGGAACCTCACACCTTCGAAGCCCGAACCTTTGCGTCCGCCGCGCACTTCGTGAACTTCGATGTGCAGTTCGGTTTCAAGAGCATTCACGCGCTCTTTGGCAAGCAGCAATTTTCCCGCGGAGGTATCAGCGACGACGTACTCGAAGTCTGGATGAAACGCGAGGGCGCGGTTCGCGGGCAGCGTCCACGGCGTAGTCGTCCAGATCAATGCGCTGACGTCGTCATCCAACTCAAGCTCTTTCGTTTTTTCCCCGGCAACCACCGGAAATCTGACCCAGATGGAAGGGCTGCTGTGGTCTTCGTATTCCACCTCAGCTTCAGCCAGCGCTGTGCGATCAAAGATGCACCAGTACACCGGCTTCAGCCCGCGATAGACATAACCCTTCTCGTAGAAATCAAGAAACGCGCCGGCAATCGAAGCCTCATCGCGCGCGTCCATCGTGAGATAAGGCCGATCCCACTGGCCAAGTACTCCCAAGCGCTTGAATTCGACCTTGTGTTTCTCGACAAATCCCGCCGCGAACTGGCGGCACATGCGCCGAAACTCCGCCGCCGGAACTTTGCTGGTCTTGCCACCCAATTCTTTTTCGACCTTCGTCTCGATTGGCAGCCCGTGGCAATCCCAACCTGGAATGTAAGGCGCGCGAAATCCGCACATGGTCTTGGACTTCACAATCATGTCTTTCACAACTTTATTCAGCCCGGTGCCGAGATGGATTTCGCCCGTGGGATACGGCGGCCCGTCGTGCAGCACAAAAAGCGGCGCGTTGGCGCGCGATTCCAGAATGCGGTAATACAAGCCCTGCGCTTCCCAGGCAGCGAGTTGTTCCGGCTCGCGCTCGGGCAGCTTGGCTTTCATGGGGAAATCCGTCTTCGGAAGATTCAGCGTGCTTTTCAGGTCTACGAGTTTTGCCATCTCTAGGAGTTCGGAAGCCTTTCTATCTTGCGAGATAGAGTTGCGCGCGGGGCAGCTGAAACATCTGGCTCCCTGACTTGTGTACAGAAGGCCAGTTGTGCGTTGCTGCACAACGAAACTTGCATCTCGTATGTTACAATGGTTTTTGAATGGTGTCAGCCGCGCCCGGCCGGACATCCTTTTCCGTGGTGGCGCGTCTAAGCTTGCAGGGGACTGCGGCACCGAGCAGCAGGCAGCCAAATGGCAGACCTTACAACACCAATCAGCGACGCAGGTGGCACCAAGGCGAAACCGACCCTCGAGATCGGCCGCTATAAGTCTCCGGTGGCGGATTCCGAGCTGCGCAATTTCTTCTCCAACGTACGGGATTTCCTCTTCGAACGGCCCATAAACACGAAGGGCATGAAAGCCACCGTATTCAACACACCTGGATTCGGCGAGAGCCTGCGCGATAACCTGAGCGAATTTTTCCGCTCGGCGCCGCGCGGTCCGGTGAATTCCGACCTGCTGATAAACTGGAACGCAGGCTTCAGCGGCTTCTGGCAGAATCTGCGCGACCTTATTTCGCCACCGAAACTGGCGCCACTGAAGACCACCAGCCAGCCCGTCGCCGTTCCGGAGCTGTGGTCCAAGAACACGCAATTTACGCGCGTGCAGGCGCTGTCTCTGGCCGTCCACGTGACGATTCTGGTGCTGATCATCGGACCGTTGCTGCTGGTGCTGCCTTCGCCTTCCACCACCAAAGCCAATTCGTCGGTTGAGATCACGACGATTTCGCCATTTTTGCCCAAGCTGCCTCCAGGCGCGAAAAAAGCTGGCGGCGGTGGCGGCGGCGGCTCGCATGATCCGCTGCCCGCAAGCCGCGGCAAGCTGCCGAAATTCGCAATGACGCAATTCACTCCGCCGAAGGTGGTAACGAATCCGAATGCGCGCTTGGCGATGACACCAACCGTTTTGGGTCCACCGGAATTGAAGCTGCCCAGCCCCAACATGAATAACTGGGGCGACCCGCTTTCGAAAGTAATCAACGATTCGAACGGTCCCGGCAGCGGCAACGGTATCGGTTCGGGCAACGGCACGGGCGTGGGAAGCGGCAGCGGAGGCGGAGTTGGCCCAGGAGAAGGTGGCGGGACTGGCGGTGGTGTTTTTAACGCCGGCACCGGCGGCTACGGATATCCGGCCTGCATTTACTGCCCGCAAGCGCAATATTCCGACGAAGCTGTAAAAGCGAAATATCAGGGCACGGTCACGCTAGTCGCCATCATCACCGCGGACGGCAAGGCCACCGACATTCAGGTGCTGAAGGGCCTCGGGTTGGGCCTGGACGAAAAAGCGATCGAAGCCGTACGCACATGGCGTTTCCGGCCGGCCGCCGGACCGAATGGCAGGCCCGCACCGGTTCGGCAAACCATCGAAGTTACTTTCCACCTCTACTGATCTGTTTTCTGCGGCAATATTCGCGCGCTCGCAGGCGTTTACCTTCAGGACCGCGTCGTATCGGCGCATTCGCGCATCTGCTACGATGAGCGGTATGAAAATTTCTTCAAGGATTTCAATCTCCGCGGTTTCTCTGCTTCTGTTCGTGGCAGGCGTGCTTGGAAAAGCTCCGCGCTTAGCCGCGCAGACCGGCTCGATACAATTTGTGGCGCGCGTCACTCCGTCGGCCGGCGAAGACGAACCGGTGCGCACTCTTCCCTTCTATTTGCTCAGCAAAAGCTACGCGGATATTCAAAAGGAAGCCGAAGCCGCCTCGCCGATTGCTAATCAGGATAAATTCATAGACGCGCTGGACGTTTCCAAGGAACTGAAAGTCTGGATGAAAACGAACCACCGCGTCAATCTCTCCGGCGAAGACTTCACCAAAATGCTCAAAGCAGACGACATCATGAACGTTCCCGAATTTTACGCCGCCTACACGGAGCGAATGATCGGCGACCACACCGCAGGTTTCCCGACGCCAAAATACAAACTCGAGGACCGCGCCAAGAATCCGGCCAAATACGATCTCCTGGTAACCGAATATCACGATGCCATCCGCACGTTCATCATCGCCGACCCCGACAGCAAGGATAGCTTGGATCTGAGCCTGGAAGAGGTGAACCCCGGCCACAAATGGGACATGCTGAAGGCCAAGCACGCGGCGGAATTGGCCCGCGAAACCGCGGACCTAGCGCGCGGAAAATATCTAGTGGCCCGCGCTGAGACAGACATGCAGGGCCAGGGCACGTTGCGCGGAATCGTTCCGGGGAATTATTGGCTTGGCACCCTGAACATCGAAGCCGTCGCGGGCGATGCGCGCGAACGCTGGGACGTGGCCGTCACCGTGCGCGCTGGGCAACCCAGTTACATCACGCTCACCAATATCAACTCTGTAAAAACTCCGAGCGCTTCGGCACGCTAGCGCCGCGCATTCATGACGGACGCTGCTGGCATCGCGCGATGGATTCACGACCTAGCCGGTTCGGACGAGCGCATGAAGATCGAGTCCGCCATGAAGCTTTATCTGGCGGGCGTCAGCCTCTGTACACCGCTACTGAGCCGATGGGTGTCCGATGCGGAATTCCGCGAATTGACGTTGCCCACGAAGCCGGCTGGCGAGGCGCACGCTCGCTCGCAACCTTCCGCGATCGTTGTGGGCATCGCCGTGCAGCCCGAAACATTTCAGAAAATTCGCGTGGCCAATGATTCTCCGCGGCTGGCTGATGTGCCCGCGGATCAAGACGCCCAGGAATTCGAGCTGCATCTCGACGCGTCCATCGAATTCGACATTCTCACGACTCGCGAGCCCGGAGGCATCGGGGCTATTTCACGTTACCTGCAAAAATTCGGCGAAGGGATTCAGCAGATCGAGATCTACGTGCGCGATGTGGATCGTGCGACGGAAATTCTGCGCACTCGGTTCGCCCTGCCGCCGCTTTATCCCTCCACGCGCGCAGGCGCCGACGGCACGCGGGTGAATTTTTTCCTGGCCACCGCACCAGACGCCAAGAAAGTGCTCATCGAGCTGGTGGAAGCAGCACGGTAGCGCGAATATTTTTTGCCCGCTCCATCGCCAACCGCTAATCCGATCCGCCACATCCATTCGCGCGATGGTTGCTTGTAACCCCGCATTCGTTCGAGCGTGCTACAATGCGCGGACGCCGAGAATATAAGCTCAATCCATGCACATTTCATCCGAGGAGCAATTCCATGCCGTTCGTGAACGAGATTGAAGAATCCAACGCAGACGGGCACCTGCGCGAGCTTTACGGAAAAATCGAGCAGAAGCTGGGATTTCTCCCCCATTATTTCAAGACGCTGGGCGCCAAGCCTGCTGTGATCGAAGCGCAATTGCAAATGAGCGACGCAATAATGGGCGACGGCGCTCTTTCTACGATCGCAAAAGAACAGATCGGCCTGGTAGTGAGCGGCATCAACTCTTCCACTTACTGCGTGATGTTTCACATGGAGTTGCTGCGGCGCTTCGGTGTGGACAAGGCCCTGGCGCGGAAACTAACCGCCGATTACGAAAATGCGGCGGTGGATTCGAACGTGAAAGCGCTTTTCCGATTCGCGGATAAGTTGACGCGCCATCCGGACGACATCGAGGAGTCCGATACCGATGCGCTGAAAAAGGCAGGTTGGGACGATGCCGCCGTGCGCGAAACCGTGCTCACCGTCGCATATTTCAACTACATCAATCGCGTTTCACTGGGGCTTGGTCTGGTCACAGATTTCTGAGCGCTACGAGCCGTGCAGTGCGTAGCCGGCTATTCCCCGCTCTGCTCGATTAATTTGGCCACCAGCGCCGTCCATCCCGTCTGATGGCTCGCGCCCAAACCCGCACCATTGTCGCCGTTGAAATATTCGTAGAACAATATCAGGTCGCGCCAGTAGGGATCCTTCTGAAATAATTCCACGTTGCCGTACACGGCCCTGCGTCCATCCTTTTGCAGAAAAATGTGCGAGAGCCGGCGCGAAACTTCCTTACCCACCTCCCACAGTGTTTTCTGCTGTCCCGAGCCGGTGGGATATTCCACCTTGAAGTCGTCACCATAGTAGTGATGCACGCGCTGCAACGCTTCGATCAGCAGGAAATTCAGCGGGAACCATACCGGCCCGCGCCAGTTGGAATTTCCGCCAAACAAATCGCCGGTGGATTCCGCAGGTTCGTAATCCACCGCTTGTGAAAGGCCGTTCACGTGCAGAACGAATGGATGATCCTTGTGATATTTCGAAAGCGCGCGCACGCCATGCTGCGATAAAAATTCATTTTCATCCAGAACGTATTTGTAAATCCGTTCGAGCTTTTTGCGATTGGCGATGCTTAGCATCAAGCGGGCGCCTTTATCGGTGCGCTCGGACATGTCAACGTGGTCTGCAACGTCCGGATTGTGCGCCAGAAACCAATCCATGCGCTTTTGAAAACTCGGCAGCCGCGCCAAATCCTCAGGCTCGAAAACCTCCACTGCAAAAAGCGGAATCAGTCCCACCATCGAGCGAACCTTCATCGGTAAATGAGCGGTGTTTCCCAGATGCAGCACGTCGTAATAAAAACCATCTTCCTCGTCCCATAGGCCGATTCCTGTGCCGCCGATGTCGTTCATGGCTTGCGCGATGTACACAAAGTGTTCGAAGAATTTGCTGGCGACATCTTCATACGCCGGGTCGTCGTGCGCCAACTCCATAGACATCGCCAGCATGTCCAGGCAAAACATGGCCATCCAACTGGTACCGTCCGACTGCTCGATAAAGTTTCCAGGACCCAGAGGCGAGGAACGATCGAACACGCCGATGTTATCCAATCCCAAAAAGCCGCCCTCGAACACGTTTTTCCCTTCGGGGTCCTTGCGATTCACCCACCAGGTAAAATTCAGCAACAGTTTGTGAAACATCCGCACGAGGAAGTTGCGGTCCTGTTTGCCTTCCACGCGCCCCGCGATTTTATAGACGCGCCACGTCGCCCAGGCCAATACCGGGGGATTCACGTCGGAAAAATTCCATTCGTAAGCCGGAACCTGCCCGCTCGGATTCATGTACCACTCGCGATGGAACAGAATCAGCTGCTGCTTCGCGAATTCTGGATCAATCAGCGCCATCGAGACGCAGTGGAACGCCAGATCCCAAGACGCGTACCAGGGGTATTCCCAAGTGTCCGGCATGGAAATCACATCGGAATTGTAGAGGTGCGTCCATTCGTGATTGCGGCCATTCATGCGGTTGGCGTCGGGCTTCGGTTGCGTTGAATCCCCTTCCAGCCAGCGGCGCACATCGTAGTGATAGCTTTGCTTGCACCACAGCAGGCCGGCAAAAGCCTGGCGTTGCACGCGACGCGCGTCTTCGCTGAGTTTTGCGTCAATGCGCTTATCGTAAAACTCATCCGCTTCTTTTTTACGTTGGTCGAAGATGGCATCGAACGCCGTCCCAAAGAGTTGGGTCGCGGGCGTGTGGTTCTCCGCGATGTTCTGGTCCGTCAGGCGCAGACGAATCGTCCAGCTCTGCCCGGGGGCAATTTCCGACGCAAAATGCGCGGCCGCCTTCGTTCCGGTCATCGCGGGATTCACGGCGCCGCGTTCACCGTTGATCAGGTAGCGATGGAACGCATCCTTCACATAGGGAGTTTTGCTCTTCTGGCCGAACAGCCGCTCCATGTTCGTTTCGTTGTCTGTAAAGAGCAGCTCCGGCGCTCCTTCTATTGCCAGCCAGCGCTGTCCGTAATGAAATTCCGTCAGTTCCAGCAGTTCGCCGCCTTGGAATCCCGGCACGCGCGCTGTCCGCGGCGTGTTGTACGCGTCGCCCCAGTCCCAGCGATTGCGAAACCACAGCGTGGGCAGCAGATGCAGCCGCGCGGTTTGTGGACCGCGATTCCACGCCGTGATGCGCACAGCAATATCTTCGAATGTGAATTTTGCGTATTCCACGAACACATCGAAGTAGCGATTTTCCGCGAACACCCCGGTATCCACCAGCTCGAACTCCGGCTGGTGCCGCGTCCGCTTGGTGTTTTCTTCGCGCAATTGATCGTAGGGGTATGCCCCGTGCGGATACTTGTAGAGGAATTGCAGGTACGAACTGGTCGGCGTCGCGTCCAGATAGTAGTAATACTCTTTGACATCCTCGCCGTGATTCCCTTCCTTATTGGTTAGCCCGAAAAGGCGCTCT
Organism: uncultured Acidobacteriota bacterium; assembly: GCA_963790855.1. Classification (GTDB taxonomy): domain Bacteria; phylum Acidobacteriota; class Terriglobia; order Acidiferrales; family UBA7541; genus Palsa-295. The sequence continues at coordinate 414,022 of CAWBPZ010000005.1, read as the reverse complement.
TTCAGGATGCGATCTTTTTCATTCCACAGCGCCAGGCTCAGGCAAATGTGCTGGTGCCGATCGCAAAATCCCGCGATGCCATCCTCTCCCCAGCGATAGGCACGGGAGCGCGCATGATCGTGCGGAAAATAATCCCACGCGTCGCCGTTCGCGCTGTAATCCTCGCGCACCGTGCCCCATTGCCGCTCCGCCAGGTAAGGGCCCCAGCGCTTCCAGTGGGCGTAGCGCTCGGCGCTGGCCACCAACCTTTGCTCTTCGGCAGTCCACGTGGGTTCCATGCTCATCTGTTATCGGCGACGTTTGGCGTTCTCATGATAGCGACTCTCATCGAGCCGAAACTTCGCCTGACTACATCCAGTTGCAACCAAGCCCCAAGAACTCTACCCGCTGCAGCAGCGTATTGGCAAGCGCGCCGCTTGCACGCATACTCGGTTGCGCATGGCATCGCGCCACGGATCGCAATCGCTGTTGGCGCTCGCGGTCAAAGTGCTGTCCGTAGCGCGGGTCGCACGCGATTGGGTATTCTCTTCCAGTTCGCGCCTGGGCGCGGCTGCGGCGCGTGGCAATTAGCAATGGGACGAAAACAATTCACTCGAACATAACCACTGGACTTTCATCGCGGCCGGAATCGCAGATTGCTTCGCGCATACCCGTCGGTTCGCCGCGCATGTCTCTTTTGTTCGTCGCCATCGCCGCGACGGCCGTGGTCGCGCCCATGTTTTTTCTGGGCAACGCGTCCGGGCACGATTTTCAATTTCATCTCGCTTCCTGGCTCGACGTCGCAAGGCAGTGGCACGAAGGCACTTTCTTCCCGCGCTGGGCGGAATGGGCCAACTGGGGCTACGGAGAGCCGCGCTTCATTTTTTATCCGCCGGGCTCCTGGATGCTCGGCGCGACCCTTGGTTCGCTGCTGCCCTGGCGAATGGCGCCGGGGGCATTTATCTGGCTGGCGCTGCTGCTGGCCGGATTTTCGATGTGCCGCTTTACGCGCGAATGGCTGTCGCCGCGCGAAGCCGCGGGCGCCGCGATCCTCTACGCCGTAAGTCCATATCACCTGATTATAGTTTACTACCGCAGCGACTTCGCCGAGTTGCTCGCGAGCGCGCTGCTTCCGTTGGCGTTGTGGGGAGCCGTGCGTTTGCTGCGCGACGCCTGGCGCGGCTTGCAATTTTTGGCCGTACCATTCGCGCTGATCTGGTTAGCGAATGCGCCCGCCGCAGTGCTGGCCACTTATTCGCTGATGTTGATGTTTTTCGTCGCGTCCATTTTTCGACGCAGTTTGCAGCCGTTACTCCTCGGCGGAGTTTCCATGGCCGCGGGCTTTGGCCTCGCCGCGTTTTATATTTTTCCCGCGGCTTATGAACAGCGCTGGGTGCAGATTCATCAGGCGCTCGCGGACCTGCTGAAACCGGAGCAAAACTTTCTGTTCACTCGCGCGAGCGACCCTGAATTTCTGATCTTCAATTGGAAAGTTTCCGGCGTCGTGATGGGCGTGATGCTCATCACCGGCTTTTCGGCCGTTTTGGTTGCGCGCCGCCGCCGGGAATTTCCGGAGATTTGGTGGATGCTCCTCGCTCTCAGCGCTGCCGCGGTGTTGCTGATGTTCCCGATCAGCATGTTTTTGTGGCGCTGGCTGCCCAAGCTGGAATTCGTGCAGTTTCCCTGGCGTTGGCTGGGCGTGCTGGATTTCGTGTTCGCGTTTTTTCTCGCTGCGGCCATAGGACGCGCCAAGCGGCCTTGGCTCGGCGGCCTCGCGATCGCAATCGCTCTGACGATGCTAGCCGCCGCCTTGGTAAACGATGGCTGGTGGGACAGCGAAGACATTCCCGTGCTCACCAAGGGAATCCAATCTGGCCGCGGCTACGAAGGCACTGACGAATATCAACCGCTCGGCAGCGATCGCTACGATTTGCCAGGTGCCGATCCAATGGGCGAAATGATCGGCAAGCCTGCGCCGCGCATTCAGCAGTTTGACGACGCGACACACGTGTTCAAGCCCGCTCCAGACGGTTCGGTGCGCATCGAGCGTTGGACCGCGAATGAGAGACGCTTTTCCAGTCAGCAAACTGCGCCGATGACGCTGGCGCTGCGACTGCTGAATTATCCAGGGTGGAAAGTACAGGTTGACGGCAAGAGTGTTCAGCCCGGCGCAGCGCCAGAAACCGCTCAGACGCTGGTGGCGCTTTCAGCAGGCGCACATCAGGCGGAAGTGCGATTCAACAGCACGTGGGACCGCATAGCCGGAGCCATCGTGTCCGCAATTTTCGCAATTCTGCTCGCCGCATATTCATTCTTCACACGAACGCCGCGCGCGTCGTAGGCAAGTGCAACGTTTTCTGCCACACGCTACGAACCGCGATACAACTCAAAGGGCGCCCAATAGAACGGCCGGCGATAGACCCCGCCGGAATGCAGAAGCGCCAGCTTCGCGTCGCGCAACGCTGCATCCGGCGGAGTACCCTTGCCGATTTCGGAGTACAGATGGTTCATCAGTTGCGGCGTGGAATTGTCATTCACTTCCCAGAGCGCCGCGATCACGCCGTGCGCTCCGGCGTGCAAGAATGCCCACGAAAGCCCGACCAGGCCTTCACCGGAATACGTGCGCACACCTTCGCCGTGGCAAGCGGAAATCGTCACGAGATCTGCGTGTAAAGGATGCTGAATAATATCGCGGGCGTAGAGTTTGTAGTCGTCACCTTGCCTGGAGAGAATCACCGCGGAATCGAGCGGGCTGGTGCGGCTGGCCGTGCCGTGCGCCACGAAGTGAATGTAGGAGAAGCTGGCTGGCTGGCTTTTCAGATACGAATCGGGCGTCGCTTCCGCACCCGAAAAAACAGTGCGTTCCGCCGAGGCGAAATAATTCTCGATCCCCGCCATTTCCGCCGCGGCCTGCGGCAAGTTCGGAAATTCCGCGTCCGACGAAACGGGATCTCCCACCAATAAAAGTTTCTTCGCGAGCGCCGGACGCCGCGAAGCCCCAGCCGCCAGCACTGTCAAAGAATTGGCGTATGAGACGTCCACATCGTCGATCCAGTAATGCAATTGCGGCGCAGGGGCCAGCAAAGTCTCGAAATTCAATCCATAAAGGCTGCCGTCCGGCAATATTGTGACTCGCGCCCCCTTCGGAATAATTTTCGCAGCCGGCGCCACCAGCAAATCATAAAGCTTCCGCCCCGCCGCATTCTGTGTCTCCAGCACGTCGCGCGACCCGAGCAGCGCCTGCCGGTAAGATTGTACGAGAGGATCAATCTCCGACGCTGGAGGCAGAGTGAAAAGCTCCGCTCGCTCCGGAGTGATCACCCACAAGTACGAGCGGCCGACACCTATCCAATACGAAAAGACCGTTGAATTCGATCGCTTGGCGGTCTGCTCGGGATTGAACCCTTTGATCGGAAAGCTGATGGCAGAGGAACCCAACCCGAGCCCTTCGACGAGAGTCTGAGCCCTGCTGACTTCGGCCACTTGTAAGGCCTCTTGTTCTCTGCGGTGCGAGGTGAGGAAGTGGAGGTACTCTCCATAGGAACTAATCGCGCCGGACAAGAATGACATTCGCGATTCCTCGCGCTTGAACGAGGCTCGGGACGCGCTCAGAGTCATTATCTCTTTTCGAAAATACCGGTCGGCATCTGCGGGCCGATTCGCGTCTGCGTAGACGCCGGTAAGACCTGCCTGTGCTTCCCAGCGGAGATAGCCGTCGGCGTTTTTGTCCGCCAGCACGGAATGGAAGTCAGACTCGGCGAGCGGGAAATTATTGCCAGCCACCGCAATGTACCCGCCGGTAATAAGCGCGTACAGTTCGGATGTGTGATCGTGCGCCGCTCGGGCCAACGCCATTGCTTCCTGGTTGTAGGCTTCCGCTTCGTCGTTCTTCCCCTCATAAAGTTTCACGTTCGCGAGGCTGTACAAGCACACCACAGCCACAGCCTTATTTTCCATTTGTCTTGCCAGCCGCAAGGCCTCCTGATAATTGCGCTCGGCCTCGGGATAAGATCGCTGAGCGATCTCGACCGTCGCCATGTTTCGGATCCAAATCGTTTCATCCTTGATCCCCCCCAAATCGTGTGCGGCTTGTTTCGCTTGCACTAGCAGCGACCGGGCAGTTTCCAGGTCGCCCATTTTGTAATAATTCCAGCCCTCGTTTCCCATCACTTTTTCGACCGCGATTTGAGCGTCGAGAGATCGCGCAAGATTCAATGCCTCGGTATCCCAGTCGATCGCCTCGTCATAGTGCTCTTGCTGCATAGAAGTCAAACCAAGGCTGCCGAGGGCCTTCAATCGGAGGAACGGTTGATTCCTGCTGCGAGCAAATTCGAGTGATTGACGATATGCCTCCTCGGCGGCGGGATAATCGTTGCGGGTAACGAAGAGGTTTCCGCGGCCCAGGGCCACTTCACCCAATGAGGCGGGGTCATAAGACTCCGCTAACTGCTGGGCATTGGAGAGATGTTCCGCCGCTTCATCCGGCTCTTGCAAAGCGCAATCGGCAAGACCTTCGACAATTTCACGGCGCACAGCGACGTCTCCGTGCGCAAGAACAGCAGGCAATTGCGGCTCAAGAAGTTGGAGAGCGTCTCTGCTTAGGCCACGCCATACCAAAATCTCAGCCTCAAGCACTCGGAAACGCCAAGCCCAATCGGAGTTTCGAGTGGAAAGGCTTTGATAAGCTCCATCCGCTTCCTGATATGCACCGACCAAATCACCGTGCTGAAATTTGCGTAGCGCGTCTTGATATTGATCTTGTGGTTGCGGAAACCCAAGACGCCCATGGCAGCCATACATTCCCGGTAACGCAGTCACCAGAAGAACCAATATCAGGGGAAAGTTGTCCCGCCGCCTCCGCCTCCCGGTCCACCGCCCGAACCGCCCACGGCGGACCCCAGTTCCACGCGGAAGGTGGAAAGCTCGCGCTGATCGCGCTGCAGCGCGATCTCGCCAAAATAAATCTTGCCGAATTGCGGTACCACGACAACATTCCCGTATATCTGGAGTTCCGGGCAATTGGTCTTGATTTCCTTGACCAGAGTGCACAGCACGATCCCTTTCGACCCAAACTTGTCCTTGTCGAACCAGTTATACCTCTCGTGGAGAAAATCCGGTACGTCGGATTTAGGCTTATTGCCGAGCAGGCGCGTTTGCAGCATTTGCTGCGTCTGCTGATTGGCGTGGTATTCGTCCGTGAAGGATTTAAAGGTACCGAGTCGGCGGAACAAGTCGTTATCGAACTCGACCTGGACCGGGCAACCCGCAATGCGCAGGTTTTCAATGCGGGTACCGAGAGTGAGGATGGTCGGCTCAAGCTCGCCTATATATTGTTTGGAGGACACACGGGCAACGACGCGATCCGCTGTGACCATGTCTAAAATGTTCAATCCCTCGAGCGTAGCGCTAGCGAGCGCGTTAAAACTGCCGTCCTTTTCGTTCTTATTTCCGCTGACGATGGTGTGGGCCGCCCCGTACGTGAATACTTCCTGCAGGCGAAAATTCTCGGTTCGCGCTTTCTCGAAGCCACCCGTGGTGGGCAGCGCGCTTCCGGCATGCACTTCCTTCGAGTGTGCGAATGGCCGATCAACCGCGCCGCTGAAACCGTAGGCGTGCGCGTTGTAGATATATGTTTTCTTGATGAGGTCGGTCGCCATCGGAATCGCCCTCCCGCCTTAGGTTGGGATAATTTACTGCGAGACTGCGAGTGTGAATGGGTAGCGTGCTACTTCGGTCCCACTGCTGGCCGCGCCGTCCTGCGTGCCAAGTCCACGCACGACGAGCAGATGCTTCCCGGTTCCCAAGCTTGAAGAAGGAATCAGAAGCTGCACGGCATTCTTAGCCTGTTCGGCGGAAATGTTCAAGGAGAATTCCCTCGCGCCGGCAGCATTCTGGAATTGGCAATTGTACGAGGAATAGTTTCCGTCCGCAGGAATATCAAAATACAAACTATAAGGCTGGCCTGGCGCAACGTTCACCGTCAACGGTTCACCACCGCCGCGCGAATCCGCAGTGATTAACGAAAACGACGGCAACGCTTGTGGCGCGGCGGACGCGAGCGCTCCAACAGTCTGCGTGCCTTTCAACCGTGGAATGACCAGAAATGTTTGATACGCCACTAGCATCAGTAGCGCCGCGAACACCGGAACCGCGAAGCTCGGCCGCAAGAACACGCCCAACCAACCACTCGCGGCGGGCCGCTGCGCCGCAGCCTCCAGCAGACGGACGGGCGGCAGTACGGGCTCGGATCCCATCGCCGCCCGGCTATTTTCAACGAACGCCGCCGCCAGGTTCACCTCTTCCGCGCATTCCATGCAGCTGAAGAAGTGTTCCTCGTATTGTTCGCGGAGGTCGCTCGGCAGTTCTCCGAGTACGTACCGCTCAGCGGCCTTCAATTGGATAGCTTGTGTGTGTTCCATGTGTTCCGTCCTACCAGTAGTGACGGTAGACCCCTAATCGTTTCATCCCGTTCCCTATTGTTTCGCAGGATGCGGCCCCTCGGCACCGCTCTTCTCATAGAAAACGCGGAAGTTGTGCTTGGCGCGATGCAGCAATACCCGCAGATAATCGCGATCCACGCCAAACTCGCGGCAAACCTGGTCTTTCTCCTTCTCTTCCAGGAAGATGGCGCCCAGCAGTCGCCGGTCCTTTTCGGGAAGCTGGTTTAGCACCTTCCTAACCTGCTCCCGCGTCTCTTTGCTCACCAGAAAACCGTCCAAGTCGAGCACATGGTCGACCGGCTCCGGCGTATCGTCATCCAGTTGCGCGCCATGGTCGGACGAGCGGTAGAACTCCTGCAAAACATTGTTGCAAACGGAGTTAACGAACGCTCCCAGCCTTTCGGGCTGGCGGATTCCCGTTTCGGAACTCATCGCCTTGAACACGCGCAAAAACGTCTCTTGGGCGATGTCTTCCACCGCCCCCGATCCCCTTAGCCGCGACCTTAACTTTATGACCAGCAGTTTTCGGAAATAGGCAACGAAATGCTGCTCCGTCGGGAAGTCCCGTTCCCGGAGCCGTTTAAGGTAGGCTTCATCAAAGGAGAAGAATTCCACACGCGCCTCGAAGGTTAGCGAGTATATCCCGCCATGGATGGACTGCGCAATCGAACGCCTTTTCGACTCCGCGGGGCACGGCCGTGGCGTGCATCCTGTTTCTTTCTCAATTCATTTGTGTTGCGGCCGCCACAATATATTTCAATCGTACATGAAACGTTACGGCGCGCGAGCGCACTACCTATGCGTACTTGTACTGAGATTGGATTGGTGATGCAGGTGGCCCAGTCCAGACGATGGCATACAGCCGATGTCCCATCCCCCAGGCGCGCTCCGGCCCTGACGGTCAGGGAACCCCACCGGGGTGCGCCTCCCCCATCTGCGTCCGCTGCGTGTTCGGACGGAAGCGAGGATTTTTGAAATGAGTTCACAAATTTATTTGGAATTGGACGCGCCGGCAAAAGTGATCGGCAAACTCGATCGGCGTCTGGCGCATCTCTTCTTGGAAGCGAATCGAAACTCGGAGGCAGCTAACTTGAACGCACGTGCGGTGGAATTCGTTGCCAAGCCAGGGCGAGAACAGCATCTGCGAAATTGCATGCGCCGCGAGATCTCTGAAATTTTGAAACCGCAACCAGGTTTCGCCGGCATCTTCGTGTTGACCTCGCACAAAGAGCCGCGCTTGATTCGTGTGCTCAGCCTATGGGATACAGCGCCGCAGGCCACCGAAAATCACTGGGAGGATTTGCCCGCCGTGCGCAAGCTTGTCGCCGCGCTTGTTGACGTGCGCGTGAAAGTCCACACCTACGAAGCGGAACTGCCCGAATCCGCCGAGACAACTCCCCGCTCCAGAGAGTTGTCTGATGCACGCATATGCTAACGCCAAACGTAAACACGGAATGGATCAACCGCGTGGGTAGCGTCACCCGCACGCAATTCGAGGCTTTGGGACCGATGAACTTAATGAACGAAGAAACGCAGCAATTCCCGGATGAAAAGCAGACGTCGGAATCGCAACAAGACCGCTCATCGCTTGCGCAAACTCTGGCCCGCTGTGACACGGGGAATTGCGGACGCCCCGCGATGACCTCGCTGGAACTGAAACATCTGTGCGTGGATCATTTCATCGCGCGGTGCTACGAACGCCTGAATGAATGCAACGCGAATCGCTTCGCCGATCCCGACGAGGCCGCGTCCGTTTCGATCGACCGCTTTCTGCTTTCCTGCGCGAAGCAAGCCGCGGGCCTGGTTCACCCCATGCGCGGCCTGGATAATCTGGAACGAGCTCGACTGTTCGACATTCTCCTGTGGGCCTCGGAACTGGCCGCCAAGCGGTGCGTGTGCCCGGCGAAGAAAACAGCCCAATCGAGCGGGGCGTAGCACGCCTGGCAGGTTTGGTGGCGCCGTACGAAACGCCCGGTTGAACTATCGCGAAGAAATACAAGCTATGGCGGCAAGTTCGAGAACATCAAAAAACCCCGAAAATTCTCGCTTGATCTTGACTGGAACGATGCCGATCCCCGTTCACACCTCCTCCGGTACATGCGTGCCTCGGATGATGTAGAATCTGCTGCGCCGCGAACGACTTGAACGCGCGGAAGACTGCGTGGTTTCCACCAGACGCGTGTGCGCCGAATTATGCTGTGCGGCATCTATCTAGTGGGGAGTTCCACATGCAGCGTTGTAAGCTGCGAGCGAATCGGGAGGAACCTAGTGAAACCACGTCGCGTCTCCGCTGGCCTGCTGTTTACCCTGCCTCTCATCGCATTAACTCTGCTTTACGGTTGCAACACCGGCTCGACGGCTAACGCGCGGGCGCAATCACAGACTTCCGCACCGCCCGCTGTGCCGCCCCAGCCGCTCAGTGCGGAAAGCCAAGCCGCATTGCGCGCCACGATCGATTCCGGAAATTTGGCCCAACTGCGCTGGCCCGACTTCAGCGATTACACCAAACTGGTGAAGGAATTCTACGACTCGTACGGCAATTCCCTGCCGTGGGTCCGCGGAATGCAACCAACTTCGCAAGCACAGCAGGTTATCGCGCTTCTGTTGCAAGCCGACGAAAAGGGATTGTCCACGGAAGATTACGACGGCCCGCGTTGGAAGGACCGCCTCGCGAAACTCAAGCCCGCCGCGTCACAACCTGCGGAAGCGGATGCGATGCAATTCGATGTCGCGCTTACTATCTGCGTGATGAGATATATCTCAGATCTCCACATCGGAAAGGTGAATCCCAAGCACTTTGATTTTGGCTTCGACATCCAGTCTAAGAAATACGATTTGCCGCAGTTCGTGAAAGAGGACGTGGTGGAGGCACCCGATGTTGCCGCCGCGCTGGTTCAAGTTGAGCCACCCTACCCAGGCTACCAGCGCACGATCAAGGCTCTGCACAACTATGTGGCCTACGCGAAGGCATATAACGAGCCGCAACTTCCGGCCATTCAAAAAACGATCGCGCCCGGAGATTCCTATACCGGCGTGCCACAGCTGATCGCCTTGCTCCGCGTGGTGGGCGACCTGCCGGCCGACGCCAACACGCCTGCCGACAGCACCGTGTATCAAGGTCCGCTGGTGGACGCGGTGAAGCATTTTCAGGCCCGGTTTGGCCGCACGGCGGATGGACGAATCACCACGCAGACGCTGGCCGATATGAATGTGCCGCTCGGCGCCCGTGTGCGCCAGATGCAGCTGACATTGGAGCGCTGGCGCTGGCTGCCGATCGGCCTGCACGCCGCGCCCATCGTCGCCAACATTCCGGAATTTCGCCTGCGCGCTTACGACGAGAACTTCAAAATAGCTTTGACCATGAACGTGGTCGTCGGCAAAGCGTATGACCACAACACGCCGGCGTTTGAGGACAACATGCAGTACGTGATATTCCGGCCCTATTGGAACGTGCCTTATTCCATCGCCAGATCGGAATACCTACCTAAGGTCGCGCGCGATCCGAACTATCTCTCCAGCAAAGGATTTGAAATGGTGAACAACCGGCAGGATGTGGTTGCGTCGGGGCCTGTTACGGACGATGTGCTGCAGCAACTCCGGGCCGGAAAACTTTTTATCCGGCAAGCGCCCGGACCCAAGAATGCCCTGGGGCTTGTGAAATTCATTTTCCCGAATGACTACAGCGTGTACATGCACGATACGCCCGCGCAGGAATTCTTTTCAAAGACCCGGCGCGATTTCAGTCATGGCTGCATTCGCCTGGAAAAGCCGGCCGATCTGGCTGTGTGGGTGTTGCGCGATAATCCGGGGTGGAACGCCGAGCGCGTGCGCGCAGCGATGAGTGGAAGCTCCAATAACCAGCAGGTGAACCTGGCGCACCCGATTCCGGTGCTGATCGTTTACGCCACTGTAATCGTCACGGAGGACGGCACGGTGCACTTTTACGATGACATCTACGGGCACGACGCCGCGCTCGAGAAAGTCCTCACTAAGGGTTACCCGTATCCGGGTTAGTTGCCAGGATTAGTTGCCGGTAATCAGACGAGCAGGGCAGTCGAAACACCACTGCCGCACGCGGCCTGTATCTACGTGGATGAAATCAGAATGAGGGTAATAGCCCACGCCGCCGCGTCGCAATGCCAGCGCCGCGCGCCGCAACGTGAGCGTGTCAACTCCGGGCATGCGCAGGTCAATCGCTTCGGCTTGAATGTGCAGGCTGTTCTTCGCGACGCCGGTGGTGTGGGCGCGCAGCGATTCATTCGTCAAAGGAGTGCGGTAGCCGCAAACGATGTCAATCTCGCCGTTGGGATGGCCTACTGACGCCGTGAGGTCGGCGAGAATGTCGTACAGGCGCGGATCAAAATGGCGAATGTCGCCAGTGTTGTGGTCGCGCAGGAAAAAATCCAGCTTGGCGAGCGCGCCGGGAATGTACTGCTCCCCGCGCCGGAACACAATTTCCAGTCGTTCACCCGTGTGCGTGTTGTAAAGCCGCAGCGCCTGTTCCTGGCTGTGCTGCGCGGATTCGCCGCGCTCCTGGGCACCCGCTACGGTAGGCACGAGCAAGCTCAGAGTCGCAACCGCCAGCAATAAACTTCTTGATATCTTTCCAAATGGCCGCATATCTTCCCTCTGTATTAATTTTAGCATAAGCGAGCGTTTTGCATAATTCGAACCGGTCAAAAGGTCACGGGGGTTATTCGATGCAAGGGACTCAGGCCATGGTTCGCAAACCGCCGGCAAATTCCAGATCGTTTCGTTGGATCTTTTGACCGAGGGCGTCCGTGGATCGCTCAGTCCGCTGGCAGCCCCACCGCGCCCAGACATAATCGCTGCAACCTGTGCACCAACTGGCTGCGATTCACGCGCTTCTCATTCGTCTGCGCATGATCCACCACGCTGTGCAGTCCGTTAAACAGAAAGACGGCCGTAAATTCAGGATCGTCCACGGTCCATGCCCCGGCCTGTACGCCCCGCTGCAGCAATTCGGCCAGGTAATCGATGATGACATTCTTCAACAGCCCCTTCGGCGTGGGACGCGGCGAACCATAGAAAAGAATATCGTGCAGCTGCGCGAAATCGAGATAACCCGCAACGCCGGCCGCGGCCCAGGTCGCCAGTTTTCCCTTCCAATCCTCTTCCCGATTTTCCGCGACGGCCGTTTTAATCCGCGTCAGCAGCTCTTGCCCAAAACGGCCACGCAACGCAACAAGGACATCCCCCTTCGATGAAAAATAAAGATAGAACGTACCTTTGGCCACCTCCGCGCCTGTCGTGATCTGCTCGATCGTCGTTGCTTCCACGCCGTGCTTCAGAAAAAGGCGCTGGGACGCGTTCATCAGCTCTTCACGCCGCTCTCCAGCCGGCTTGGTCCGAGGACGAGTTTTGGGTGCGGCGCGCATACGCCCGGCTTAACCTCCACGACTGAACGTCGGTCACTCAGAGTAAAGTAACACAGCCAAGTGACATCTCATTGTGCTTCGCGCCGATCGCCGCCCTCGCAGGCGCCTTTCGTGTTGTCAGCATTGTCAGCGGAAAGCCTCCGCGTGCTCCTGCGCCCAACGATCAAACCCGATCGGCTTCCTTCCCAGCACGCGCTCCACGTTGTCGGTAACGGTCGCGAGCCTCCCGTCGCGAATCGCGCGGTAAATCGAAAGATGGGCCGCGATCATTTCCTCCGTATCGCCGCATTCCGTCATTTGCTGACGTACCTTCTCCTCGGAAATCGCTTCGAATCCCAATCGCTTGCTGATCGCCGCGCCGATCTTCGCAGCCATCTCCGCATAGCTCAACGCTTCCGGCCCGGTGATCGGCAGTGTTCTCCCGTCGTACTCCCGCGTCGTCAACGCCTTGGTCGCAACGGCCGCGATATCGTCGGAGTGAATGAACGGAATCTTGCCGTCGCTGGTCATAGAGCGCACCACTCCGCGCGCCCTGATCGACGTCACCCAAAAGAGCGCGTTCTCCATGAAGCCTGCCGGCCGCACGAACGTGAAAACAATCCCGCTCGCGCGAATCGCAGACTCCCCGCGCGCATGCCACACCCCTGTGCCCACATCCTGCTGCGCGTCCATCGAAGAAAGTTTGACAAGATGCCGCACACCCGCGGCTTTCGCGGCCTTCGCAGCCAATTCGTCGCGGCTCGGGATTTCTGGGCCGCTATTGACCAGAAAAAGCGTATCCACTCCTGTCAGCGCCGCGAACAGCGAAGCAGCATCGGCCAGGTCGCCCACGGCAACATCCACACGGTCGCCGAAACGCTCACGTGCCTTTCGCGCATCGCGTGCGAAGACGCGCGGCCGCTCAGCACGCTCCAGCAACAACTTCACAACGCGCGAACCAATGTCTCCCGTCGCACCGGTAATCAGATATTTCATGGTGTTCTCCCTGGAAAAGTGGGCGACCTGGGATCCCTGTGGTCGCCAACCGCCAAGGCCATTCTAGCTCACTGACTGGTGGTCAGTCAATGACATTTTACATCCGACAGCAACCGGCCGAGCGCACCTGCTCCGCAGCGCAATCGTAGCTGTGGACAAACTTCGGACCGGGCTGCGTCGGAAGGACCGCCATGAAGCGGGGGATGAGCTTTGCTGGGGTGGTCGAAGGCGCAACGTCTAAAACCGCTCCCCGTTTATAAATGCTCCAGGGGCGCAACATTCAAATACTTCACGAGCAACACGTCATTGCCCTTCTGGTCGTAAATCAGCTCATCTACTAGCTTTTGCGCGAGCAAAACGCCATAGCCGCCGGGGCGCAATCCCTTCGCTTCACGAAACGAAATGTGCCGAGCTGGATCTTCCTCTGGATTCGCAACGGCAGCGTGATCGATTTCGTCCAGAGTAAATCCTTCACCGGGATCTTTCACCCGGCACATCACCATGTGCTTGGCTCGGACGTAGGAGATTTCGACATATTGGTCAGCGCGAAAGTGCCCCCCGTGCTCGATCGCGTTCATCAGGATTTCGCGGAAAGCCATCCCTACAGCATCGGCTTCCGCTTCTGGCAGGTCAGCAATCTCGTGCATGAATTGGATCAGCCGCTCCGCTGTTTTCATGTCGCAATTGGCTGCAAGCCGAATCCAGTCGGGTGTCGCCGACAAAACTTCGATACCGTCATCCCAGCACGGTCCGTCGGCAGCGGCATGCACCATGTCCGCTAGAGAGGAAAGCGAGAAGGGTCTTGAGAAGTAACTGAAGGCGTGTTCGCGCATCGCGGTGATGATTTCTGTTGGCGTAGCTTCTTCCGTGAGAATGATGACCCGCGTGTGGGGGCGTACTGTGCGAATCTTGCGGAGCAACTCGACGTCTTCCTTGGCCGATGTCTTCTCGCTCGTGAGTATGAGATCGAAATGCGCACCCTGTGCAAATGCCAGCGCAGCTCTGTTGTCGGGCGCATGCCGCACGCTCCATAGCAGTGGATCCAGAATGTCAGCCAGCATCGCGCGAATTTCCGGGTCAGCGTCAATAAAAAGAGCTTTTTTCGTCTGCGGCGACTCGCTTACAAGGTGGGGGGAGGAGCTCATGATTTCTCCTAAACCGCGGAGATCTCGAATCGCACCAACTGGGGTGATCTGTAGGATGCCGAAGACTCGAACGGACTTCAACCGTTTTTAATTGAAATACAGGCCGGTGAGCCATCCGACGGAATCGAATCTTCGAGTGAAATTGGTTTCAGGTGTCGCGCGTCATTGCGTCTGCGCTATTAGAACTTCCAGCGTCGGGTGATCGCAGTCGCGAAACGTCGCGTTAATTCCGCAGCGTGTTTTACGGCGGATTAAAAGTTTGGCTGGGAGGCCTGGACTCGAACCAGGATAATCAGATCCAGAATCTGATGTACTGCCAATTGTACGACCTCCCAACAAAGGACTTAGCTAGTTCTGGTACCCCTGCCTGTAATAAGTGCTGACATAACTGGCTGCTTCGTTTACAGTTAGCCCATGCTTAGCAATCGCACAAACGTTCCGCCAGAGGTGAGATTCTGGAGGAAGGTTGAAAAGAACGGCCCCGTTCCTGTGGCTTGCCCCGATCTTGGCCCATGCTGGATCTGGACAGGACACCGCCATCGAAACGGTTACGGGCAGTTCAAACTTAAAAAATACGTTGTTGTCCGCGCCCATGTATTTGCTTACGAATTGACGTACGGTCGTATGCCCATCGGTAAAGAATCCTGTCACCGTTGCGATGTTCCGTTTTGTGTTCGCCCAACCCATATTTACGCGGGCACCCACGCCGAGAATATCGCGGATCGTGAAAGAGCCAGACGGAGGAAACGTGACCAACGCAGCCGACATTAAAGCAATCGTGGAAGCGGACAAGCAATCAGGACGAGTGAAACGAGCGAAGCGCGAATCCGGTTCGGGTTGTTTGATTCCGCCTCGCGTGGGCATCTCGCGGTATTGGGCCGTCCAGCTTCGCGATGCAAACGGAAAACAAATTCGCCGCACTCGGCTTAACTCGGGCGCCAAGGTGAGGGGCGAGTTAAAACCGGGTTGCGATCCCTCGAAGGTGGAATCTTGGACCAACATCACGGCTGCGAAACTTCTCCTTAACGAATGGATTTTGAAAGTTCGGGGCGGCGTAGCCGTTGGCCACGACCCCAGCCAACTGCGGTATTCTGATCTGCGCGCCCTTCTGCTTCGTGACTATGCCGAGCAGAAGCATAAGTCTCTCCGCAAGAATTCCGAAACGGGAGAGGACTACTTGGATTCGCTTCCCCATCTTGACAGTTTTATGGGCTGGAAACAAGAGGGCGACGAGGGCCTGAAAGTTAGCATGATCGGGGGTGCAACGCGCGATGCGTTCGTGGTGCAACGAGAGGCCGAGGGTGCATCCAACGCCACGATTAACCGGTCCCTCGCGGCCCTGCGGCGCATGTTTACATTGGCAGTTGAGGCCGAGATTCTAAAGTACGCGCCCTCAATCAAAATGCTCCCCGAACCCAAACAGCCGCGGCAGGGATTTTTGACGCTCGCGGAATACGAAAGATTGCACAGCGCGCTTGGTGAGGTCGTGGGAAACAAAGCCAAAGGAACCCTATCGCAGCCCTACGCCTACGTTCAGTCGCTTCTGCAAGTGGGTTATCTAACAGGAATGAGGCGGGAGGAGATTTTGGGCTTGAGATGGGAAAACGTGGATCTGGGGACGGGATTTATTCATCTGTTCGCGGGAGAGACGAAGAACAACGAAGCGCGCGACATTCCCCTAATTGACGGGCTGGACCAACTTTTCGAGTCCCTAAAACGCGCCCGCCCCAATTCTGACGAGAACGACTTAGTGTTCTTAAACAACAAGGGCGGGAAAATTGGATCCTTCATCAAAGGCTGGAGAAACGCATGCATTAAGGCTGCGATTCCAACCAAAATAAACAACGTCTCCACGATTTCGCATTATTCCAAGGGGCCGGATTGTTGCGCGGCGTGTCGGCGCCTTTCGGAGGACAAACCCGCTAAGGCGGGCAAATACGTGGGCGCTCTTTTCCACGACCTGCGAAGGTCGTTCGTCAGCAACATGACGCGCGCGGGCTTGGACACCGCGGTTGCAAAAAGCATCAGCGGCCACAAGACTGATAGCGTTTTCGAACGCTACCAGATCGTCACGGCAGAGCGGGCGCGAGAGGCGGGCGCGAAGGTGTCCAAATTCTTCCAGCAACAACGCGATGATGTGCAGATGGAAAAAGCGGAGCCAAAACTGAGGGTGGTGGGCTCCTAAGCTGCGGCTTGCTTTTTCTTTTCGAACCAAGCTATTAGATCATCGACAGCAATCACATCGCACTTCCCAATCCGCGCGGGAACAAGCTCTCCCGCCCAGCACGCCTGTTTGATCGCCCAGCGCTTGACTCCCAGAAATGCCGCAGCCTGTCTCTGATTCAAAGCATAGGGCGGGATTGCGGCTACGGTTGCGGGTTGGACCGGCGCTTTTGCCGGGGCTGACGCAGATTTCTTTGGGGTTGCCATGAACGTAGTCCTCCGTTTGGTTCGGAGACTCGTCCACGAGCATATCGGCGTGCTCAGAGGGATCGTTGCGTGTACGCTGGGGGTCTTCCGTCGCCCTAACGTAAAAGGGTTAGTACCAACCTTGGAGGGCGGCTCGCCTACTTCCAACGCTGCCCAGTTGGCTTCCTACTCACCCTTGTGGGATTCGCCAGCAAGAAGAGTACTACACTTTGCCCCAAAAGTCAAGCACTTTCTTCTTGACAAGCAGAGCCGAATGTGGTTGCGAAAACGCCCAGTTTAATTGGCAACCAATAGATGATGAATAGATTACCAATAGATGCACAATCATTTCCGCGAATTAACGGGCACGTTGGTGCGGCAATCTTTGGGCACGTGGGTGCGACAGTCTTGGGGAACGCCCTGCGTTCGGCTGTCGAGGGGAGTTACCACGTAGGTCTGGGTGTTCTGCACATCCAACGTGGAGTTGGGCGCCTTCTACGCCGCACTCCGGCAGGAATCGGATGCCTTCATTCTCCGCAAACGCCTTGAGCTATTTGAACAGGAGTTTGTATTTGTAAATGGTAGGCGGGCGCAAACCCCGAGCTTCCGCGTCACGCAGGAACGATGCGGTTGAGTCTTCGATCAAGACGCTGTGCGTCTTCCCTTCTTCAATATCACGAGCGAGCTTGGACGCGCGTTCCCACTCCGCGTCTTCAGGGACTTCCGGTAGTATTTCCCTTCAACGGTGCCTTCGATCCAGCAGGGGCAATTGCAACGGCGGTAGCCGCGAGATTTTTGAGGGCACGGCGAAGTGTGACGCTTGTAAATGGCGAGCACGGCGGGGATTTTAGCGCGGCCAAAACGCGGAAGCAACTGCGGCGGTCATCCCCTCATCGCGAACCGAATGAGCCTGTAGGATCATCAGCTACGTTCTGCTATAACTGACGCTAATGACGATCTCTTCGCGGGAAAAGGAAGTGCCGACTTCGCTGCCTGCGGCACGCCTTTACCTCGACGACATTGAAGCGATACGTAAAATAATCCTAGACGCACGACAGCCCTCCGATCATTCGCAAATAGAAACCAAGTTCTACGTCGCAGATCAAGTCTGTACGGAAATTCAAGAACTGCCAAAAATTGGAAAACGTTCGCGCAACTTTGAAATGCGATTGACGGAAAAAGGTGGGTTCAGCGCGCGCTTTGGGGTAAGTTCCCGCGATACGCAGTGGACGACGGTGGGACTCCCGAAAGCTGAAACGTGGAAGGCGTTCCACCAGTTGGAAGTCATTTTTGATCGCCGAAAAATCCGCTGGAGAAATCTCCTGCCGCGAGATCCAAGCACACTTTCGTTCGTCGGCTATTTGATTGTTATGCCCCTACTGACTGATGTGATGCACCGCGCGGGAATAACCAGCTACCACCTTGGTTCGACTTATTTTGGGATCGTCATGGGATTAATGGTCCTTGGCATTGTTCTGATTGCCTTAGCACCCATGTTTCTGTTGCATCCTAGTGTAGTGATCTTCCGAAATTCTTGGGATGAAACGGAGCGACGGGAAGACCGTAACACGAGAATTTTTATCGCACTGGTCAGCGCGCTGATCGCGTTTGCTCTCGGCATCGCTTCGATGGCACTCAAGCACAAATACTGGCCCTAGGTCGCCACCCAAAGAAGCCGACGTCGGAATAGATCTTACGAGCGCATTTGAGGCTCGAGCGTTCTTTGCAAAAAGGAGACTTATATGGACCGGACCACGAAATTCCTGCTGGCAGCGATAGCGCTTGGATTGTGGATGATCGCCCTGGGACCGTTTCTCCGGCCAACATCGGTCAAGGCATCCGGGAACATGGACTGTAAGGGCGCGATCAAGGTAAACGCTTTCGGTGCAAACTCTCCGCTCACTGGCGGCTACAACGTCGAGTGGACGTGTACTGAATAGGGTGCCGATTACGAATCAACTCGGTACACGAGGACGGCCGCAGGAGTCAAAGCCGCGACGTTGCTTTAATCCCAGGGATCATCTGCGGACTTGAAATCCTTCTGAAGACCCTTCTTCAGAACCCACGCCGAACTAATCGTGAAATTCGCGTTTTTGTCATCGAGCTTCGGTCCAAAATCCGTGTCGATCTTGTCGATTAAGTCTTTGCGTTCGGCCTTCGTGATGACCAAGTGACTTGCGTTTCCCTTCGAGTCGGGCTTCGAGTCGATTAGCGTCATGAAAATAGCTGGAGTGGCTTCAAATAAGGCTTTGTCGATAAAGTCCAGCTTCGCCCTGATCTTCGGCATGTCAGCCGCCAGCTTGCCGTAATCTACGTTCGGTTTTGGACCGCCCACAAAGGCGCTGCATATATCTATCAATTGATGCCACAACTTCGATCTTGTCATCATACAAGCCTGATGATATTCGGAATGAGCTCGCCAAATGGATCATCAAGGCGCATCTCGGTTTAACTGACCTACCTGCGATTCGAGTTCCAGCTGCATTAGGGTGCTTGAGTGTATGCAGTTCGGAAATACTGTTTGCGGATCTTCCTTCTGATCGTTTTCAGCTGAATCGCGAATCTCCTGAATTGCGGCAAGCTCGCGGATATATTCGGTTACAAATTCCAAGTGCGGTGTTTCCGGTTTCTTCTTTGGCACGCGTTGCCGGCCTGCTCGCTACTTGTGCTTTAGGCGGGTTGTCTGAACACCCTGTGCTTTCGTGTACAAACCCGCAAACAGCACCACGAGTAAGAGGGTGGCGATTTTCATGGCGTGACCTCCCTCCCTTCATAACTAATCAAGGATAGTCCCCCGCCGCTTCGAGCGATGTGTCTCTCACACGGAGACGTGTTCGATGATACACTCCCGCGTTAAGGTAACTATTGTGAAGCAATCTAACGAACGTCAATACGCCGTTGACCTGACCGGGGTTTTTTGTACCAGCGGGAGTGAGAGAGAATTCACTCTGGAGGGAAGCTGGTATGCCGATGAAGAAATACAAGCCGGAGCAGATTGTGACACTGCTGCGGCAGGTTGAAGTGGAACTGGCCAACGGGAAAACCACTCCGCAAGCCTGCAAAGAAGCCGAGATCACCGCACAGACCTACTACCGCTGGCGGAAGGAATTCGGCGGATTAAAACTCGATCAAGCCAAACGTCTCAAGGAGCTGGAGCGGGAGAACGCCAAGCTGAAGCGGCTGGTGGCGGAGCTGTCTTTGGAGAAGCAAATTCTGAAGGATGTGGCAGAGGGAAACTTCTAAGCCCTGAGCGGCGGCGTGGCGCGGTCAGGCATGCACGCGAGAGTTACCGGGTATCGGAGCGGCATGCCTGCCGGCTGCTGGGGCAGTGGAGAGGGACACAACGCTACGAAGTGATCTATCGAACCGACGAAGATGCGTCTGACGCGAGAGATCGTGGCGCTGGCCAGCGAATACGGGCGCTACGGCTATCGGCGGATCACGGCGCTGCTGCGGGATCGCGGTTGGCATGTGGGCAAGGATCGCGTGCAACGGATCTGGCGGCGCGAAGGGTTGAAAGTGCCGCAGAAACAAAGGCCGCGAGGCAGGTTGTGGTTGAACGACGGATCATGCCTTCGGCTGCGGCCGGAACGAGCGAATCATGTGTGGAGTTACGATTTCGTGAGCGCGATGACGCATGACGGCAGGACGCTGCGGATGCTGACGCTGATCGACGAATACACGCGGGAGTGTTTGGCGATTCGGGTGGCGAGAAGGCTGGGAAGGTACGAAGTGATCGAAGCGCTGGCGGACGTGATGCTGTACCGAGGAATCCCAGAAAACATTCGTTCGGACAACGGCCCAGAGTTCGTGGCCGAAGAACTGCGGAAGTGGCTGGCGAAGGTGGGCACCGGGACGCTGTACATCGAACCGGGGAGTCCCTGGGAGAACGGCTACTGCGAAAGCTTCAACGGAAAGTTGCGAGACGAATGCCTGAACGGAGAGATTTTCTATTCGTTGAAGGAGGCCCAGGTGGTGATCGAGAAATGGCGGGTGGTCTATAACACGCTGCGGCCGCACTCGGCGCTGGGCTACAGGCCGCCGGCGCCGGCGGCGATCGCGCCGCAAATGGCGGCTCTCCGGTCGCCTACGGCTCCCTGCGAGCCACCCTTTGCATCCTTACCCGATGAGGTTGTGATGTAAACTCTCTCACTCACCGTGGTACAAAAACTCGGGCTGGTCACAAGCTTCAGGTACGCCGAGCGGGACCTGGACTTACACTTACGACGGGAATGGCCTGCGGGTGGAAAAGACCAACGGGACAACAGGGACGCTTTACTGGCGCGATCTCGCAGGCAACACGGTTGCGGAGACAGACTTGACCGGCGGTACGACGGACAGCGCCTACAGGGAGTATATTTTCTTTGCGGGCCAGAGAGTAGCGCAACGAGATGCTACGACACCCACGCCGAATGTCTATTTCTATTATACCGACCAAGTAGGGAGCACGACGGCCATTTCGACGGCAGCGGGCGTGTCCTGCTATCAGGCAACGTTTACTCCGTATGGACAGGAAATGGCGACGCAGACGACGTGTTCGACCAACTACAAGTTTACGGGTTACGAGCGTGACGCTGAAACGGGGTTCGACTACGCCTTCGCTCGCTACTATAATTCGAGCTTGGGCCGATTCATGAGTCCCGATCCCCTTGCTGGCGACGTCAGTGATCCACAAACATTGAATCGCTACGCCTATGTTGAAAACTCGCCCGCGAATTTCAACGATCCCACTGGGATGAATAAGTGTGTCCAACCGAACGGCCAGTCAATGCCCGCCGCCTGTGACGGCGCGGGATATGACGTCGAAACTGTCGCAGATTCCTCACTGATGGACAATCTAATAGGTTTCGGGTGGGGCGGAGGCGGGGCAATCACTACGATGTCAGTTGTGCCCGACGCAACTGGCCAAACTGTCGGCGGCGCAATCTCGGTGACAACAGATATGACCACCTGGACGTCGTTTACGCCCTTCGACGATTGGGACCCGAATGGCGGCGGAGGTGGCGGGCTACCGTTCTCGCTGGTAGATCTAAAGACAGTCTTGCGCACCGCCATAAAAAAACCGGATTGTGCAGCACTATTCGGTGGCACTGCTCTTGCGACGCAGGCGATAAACCATCTGACGGCACTAGTAAACGTCGATGCAACCGGCTACACCGGTACGTCCAAAACAAAGAATCTAGTGGATAGTTCAGGTGGCTTGGCTACGCCTGTGCCGTTAGCCGGTAATATTACAAATGGAGTATGGACAGGGCCTAACTTTACAACTTATTTTGGGAATGATTCGTTGAATCTTTCACTATCCCAATTCGCTACCGAGGAATTCCATGAATTGATTCACGCAACGACCAACGCCAATATATATGACCAAGGAATCGTTGACTTGACGAACCCATTTGGCCAGACAATGAATATTTACACTATTCATAGCAAGTGCGGCACGCAACTGCCTCCGAAGTTTTGAATGAAGAGGAGTAGATCATGAGGGACGTCAGAAAATTATTAGAGCTCATTTCAAAACCCTTCGTAAGGTAATCATGAAACAGGCGATATGAAAGAAAGCTTCGTAAATCGTGATCGAGCGATCGTAGCGGACAACCAGTCGGCGGAAGTTACCGAGCCAGGCGAAGGTGCGTTCCACCTTCCAGCGACGCCGATACCGGCGCAACGCCCTTCCATCTTGCGTGCGCGGCTTGCTGCGATTCCCACGGTGGGGTGCTACCAATTCAATTCCGCGGGCCGCCAACCGCTCGCGCAGCGGATCGCTGTCGTAGGCCCGGTCGGCAATCACACGCGCTGGCTTCTGACGTGGCCGTCCGCCGCGATGTCGCCGGGTTACCTGGACCGACGTGAGCGTTTCTTCCGCGAGCCGGACCTCGTTGGGGGATGCAGAGTAAAGCTGCTTTCCCAGAGGAACACCCTCGCCGTCGACCACCACCATCCACTTCGTTCCCTTGCCCCGCTTGGTTTTCCCGACTTTGGAGCCCCTTTTTTCGCTGGAGCAAAACTGCCGTCCAGAAACGACTCGCTCCAATCGAGTTGCCCGCGTTGGTTCAGTTCCGCCAGGAATGCACGCCAAATGGTGAGCCAGATCCCTTGCTCTTCCCAATCCCGAAGTCGCCGCCAGCACGTGGCCGGTGAAGGAAATTCCTCGGGCAAATCCTGCCAGCGAGCCCCGCTGCGCAGAATCCACAGAATCCCTTCGAGAACCTTGCGATCGTTGGCGGGTGGTCTGCCGCCACGCGGACGCCGCGGCCGTTTCGGAAGCAAGGGACGGATCTTCTCCCATTGGGCGTCGGTCAGCAGTCGACCGTATCGCGCCATTGGTCCTCCCTTGGCGCTGCTGCCCGAATTTATCTCGCGTTTTCGACAAACTAACCATCATTCCTTCATCACTTTGTACCCAGTTTTGAAACAGGTTCTAGTCTTGGTTCTCTTGCTCGTTGGTGCCCAAAGTACGCTGAGCCAGCGCGGTCCTGATAGGATCTCAGTTCAGTTGAGTATGGAAAAGAACCAATATGTCGTGGGCAAGCGGATACGAGTCAGCGTCCGAATACAAAATCGATCTGACCAACCACTCATCGTTTCAAACGTTGTCTTGAACTCGGATAACCGAAGCGGACATATCAATTTTTTCGTGACGGATGATCAGGGAATGACTCATACTTCGAAGATCGAGTACGTCGGAGACAGTTTCGCTCCTTTCCCTTCGAAGTTGGACGTTGTTCAACTGATTTCAAAGTGGACTGTCCTGTATCCAAACAGTTCCGTTACTTCGATCCTTGACTTTGACCAGTCAGAATTTCCAGTTCTGAGCAGACCCGGTAGGTACACACTCGCGGGCGATTATTCTTCGGCGGGATTGTCGTACCCCGAAAACTACAAGGCGATCGGACTCACAAGTCAGGAAATTGAATCGA
Organism: uncultured Acidobacteriota bacterium; assembly: GCA_963790855.1. Lineage (GTDB taxonomy): Bacteria > Acidobacteriota > Terriglobia > Acidiferrales > UBA7541 > Palsa-295. The sequence continues at coordinate 390,755 of CAWBPZ010000005.1, read as the reverse complement.
TGCGATACGCTTCATGGAGCGGGAAAATCCATTCCAACGTTGTATCTTTCTCCGTTGTGGCTCCGAGTGGCTCGCCATAGCGTTATCGCTCCGACCCTGACGCCGCCATAGGAAGGACTGCACGCCGTAGGAAGGAGCCAGCCTGCGCGATTCAAACCTAATGTCGGGGCCATTGCCGCGACGGCTTCTGACCGGACCGAGTTTTTGTACCACGGTGAATGAGAGAGTTTACATCACAACCTCATCGGGTAAGGATGCAAAGGGTGGCTCGCAGGGAGCCGTAGGCGACCGGAGAGCCACCCTTTGCGGCGCGATCGCCACCGGCGCCGGCGGCCTGTAGCCCAGCGCCGAGTGCGGCCGCAGCGTGTTATAGACCACCCGCCACTTCTCGATCACCACCTGGGCCTCCTTCAACGAATAGAAAATCTCTCCGTTCAGGCACTCGTCTCGCAACTTTCCGTTGAAGCTTTCGCAGTAGCCGTTCTCCCAGGGACTCCCCGGTTCGATGTACAGCGTCCCCGTGCCCACCTTGGCCAGCCACGTCCGCAGTTCTTCGGCCACGAACTCCGGACCGTTGTCCGAACGAATGTTTTCTGGGATTCCTCGATACAGCATCACGTCCGCCAGCGCTTCGATCACTTCGTACCTTCCCAGTCTTCGCGCCACCCGAATCGCCAAACACTCCCTTGTGTATTCGTCGATCAGCGTCAGCATCCGCAGCGTTCTGCCGTCGTGCGTCATCGCGCTCACGAAATCATAGCTCCACACATGATTCGCTCGCTCCGGCCGCAGCCGAAGGCATGATCCGTCGTTCAACCACAACCTACCTCGCGGCCTCTGTCTCTGCGGCACTTTCAACCCTTCGCGCCGCCAGATCCGTTGCACGCGATCCTTGCCCACATGCCAACCGCGATCCCGCAGCAGAGCGGTGATCCGCCGATAGCCGTAGCGCCCGTATGCGCTGGCCAGCGTCACGATCTCTCGCGTCAACGCATCTTCATCGCCTCGATAAATCACCTCGTAGCGTTGTGTCCCTCTCCACTGCCCCAGCAGCCGGCAGGCATGCCGCTCGGAAATCCGATAGTCCTCGCGTGCATGCCTGACCGCGCCACGCCGCCGCTCAGGGCTTAGAAGTTTCCCTCTGCCACATCCTTCAGAATTTGCTTCTCCAAAGACAGCTCCGCCACCAGCCGCTTCAGCTTGGCGTTCTCCCGCTCCAGCTCCTTGAGACGTTTGGCTTGATCGAGTTTTAATCCGCCGAATTCTTTCCGCCAGCGGTAGTAGGTCTGTGCGGTGATCTCGGCTTCTTTGCAGGCTTGCGGAGTGGTTTTCCCGTTGGCCAGTTCCACTTCAACCTGCCGCAGCAGTGTCACAATCTGCTCCGGCTTGTATTTCTTCATGGGCATACCAGCTTCCCTCCAGAGTGAATTCTCTCTCACTCCCGCTGGTACAAAAACCCCCGGTCAGGTCAAGGCCAATCGGATGCGGTAACGGTCAGTTACGACGCGCTGGGTCGCATGGTAGAACAGGATCGTTCTGGGGGGAATACTCAAATCGCTTACTCGCCGGGCGGCCAAAAGACGGCGTTGATGAGCGGTCAAACATTACAGAGGGCGATGGTGCCACTTGCGGGTAAGGCGCTCGCCGTATATTCGTCCTCAGGTCTTCAATACTACGCGCACCCAGACTTGCTCGGTAGCATCCGGCTGGGCACGACCTCCGGACGCGCAAAATATTTCGACACAGCCTACGCACCATTCGGTGAAACCTATGCTTCCAGCGGGACCCTCGATCCGGCGTATACCGGAAAGATGGACGACACTGCGCACCGCCAAGACACTGACGGCGGATTGTATGACTTCCCGGCGCGCGAATATAGCACGCAAGGGCGGTGGCCGAGTCCAGACCCTATAGGGAAACAATCTACGTGCGTCAAGGACCCACAGACACAGAATCGCTACGCCTACGTTCGAAATAATCCGGTCACTTACGTGGATCCAACCGGACTACTTGAATGCGACCCTGCATGGGACCCTACCTGCAATTGTAACCCCGTCCAACCGTTCTGCCCATGTGACCCGTATGGTAACCCGTTTTGCACTCTGCCGGTCCCAATTGGAGGGGGCGGCGGTGGCGGCGGGGGTGGTGGCAAACCGGAGCAGCCGAGCACCTTCCCCTGGGTTACCCTACCGCCGGGACTTTTTGGCGCGTTGGATCGCGGGCGTTCTCCGGCGTGTCAAGGGACTACGGATTGTTCGTATTACACCGCGCAATGCGCGAAGGCCACCACGTCCAGTTCACGAGCCTATTACTGTTTTGGTGCGCCTGCTGTGTGCAACTCCACAAAGCTATTTCCGATACTGCGGCAGACGGCTAACTGCGTCCGACTCACCTTGCAACAGGGGGATACTTGTCTCAACATCCCTGATCAAGATTTCGGGACCTGTGAGGCGAGCAACCACGCGTTCGCGTTCGGCTTTTGCGCGGCCGCTTGTACGTCGTTCTGAGGAAGAGCATGATTGTTGCAGGAATGGAGGTCCGTTCAAATGAGAGAAGAAAACGCGAACATCAAACTTTTCATGGTTCTCGGAGGAATTGGCGTAGTTATTCAGCTTTTATTCCTTCACTGGAGCGGGTTTCGGGGTGAGGAAAACACAACATCGTTCGTAAATAATTATTACGTGACCGGAATCGCATGTCTGTTCGGAGGGCTGCTCTATGCTCTATTCCTGAGATACCCGGTCACTCGCAGTATCCGGGAGCGAAGAATCTCACTGTTCGCACTTTGCACGGGTGCACTTGGTGGCGGAATGGCAACCGCCTTGGCGTTTCAAGGACGTTATTTGTTGGCGGCGTGTTTCTTGACACACACAATGAAGAGCGGCGTCCCAGGTAGCAGCGTAAGAATGGATTTCCCCCTCGCACTTCTGTCGATCGAAATTTATGCGTTGATTGAGCTTGTTTACATCACCATTCCGGCTCTCTTTTGCGGCGCGTTAGTTACGATGCTGGTTGGAAGGGCGTTCATTCAATCGCCGCGTGTACGACCGATTCAGGCGTCGCCAAATTGAAAGCCATGAGAATGTAAGCTTGGGCAGACTAGATGACGTTGGCGGGTGGCGCACCCTTCCACACCACCTGACCAGCCCGAGTTTTTGTACCACGGTGAGTGAGAGAGTTTACATCACTGAGCGGCCCGGCTTTTTTGTACCAACCCTAGGGCGAGTTTTCGGCTGTTTGCATCCCAATGAAATCGCGGCTAGCCGCGATTTCATTGGCGAATTCGTGGGGTGTCTTCTCCCCATGAGCCCTGTGAGGCCGACTCTCGTTGTACTCCCGACGCCAAGTCTCCACGATCTGCTGGGTCTCCGTCAACGACATGAACCAATGGGCATCCAGGCATTCTGCCCGAAACGTTCCGTTGAATGATTCCACGAAAGCATTGTCCGTTGGTTTCCCCGGTCGGGAAAAAGCCATGCGCACTCCGTTCTGATAGGCCCACAGATCCATCGCCCGACTGGAAAACTCGCTCCCATTGTCACAGTACAGAAACTTCGGAACTCCCCGTTGCATTTTGATGCGGTTCAGCACCAGCACCACATCTTCGCCCTTCAACCTCTGTTCTGATTCGATCGCCAAGCATTCCCGAGTGTAGATATCCACCACCGTCAGCGAACGGAACCTTCTTCCGTCCGCTAGCTGATCCGCCACAAAGTCCATCGACCACACCTGATTCGGACCGGTTGGATGAAAACGCTCCCGCCGATGTTCCGCTACCCGGCGGCGCCGCTTCCGCCGTTGCTGCAGCGTTAATCCCTCTTCCCGATAGAGTCGTTCTACCAGGTATTTGCCCACTTTCCAGCCCTCCCGGTTCAGCAACACGCGGATCTTGCGCTACCCGTACCGCACTCGTGTCTGAGCGATTTCCCGGATGCGCATCCGCAGTGCAGTCCGTGGATCTTTATGCGTGCGATAGCGAAACGTTCCTCGATTTAACCGGGTGACCCTGCACGCACGCCGCTCGCTCACCCGGTAGCTGCCGTGCAGGTACTCGACCACCTGCCGGCGCCGCGAGGGCTCTAGTATTTTTTTGTTAGAACATCCTGCAACATCGCCTTGTCGAGGGTCAGATCGGCTACCAGCTGTTTCAGCCGAGCGTTCTCTTCTTGGAGCTGTTTAAGCTGGCGAACCTGATCGACCTCTAGCCCGACGTATTGCTTCTTCCATCGGTAGAAAGTCTGTTCGGAAATTCCCACCCGCCGGATCAATTCGGCCAAGGGAACTCCGGCTTCTGCCTGCTTCAAAACTGCCACGATCTGCTCAACGTTGAAACGTTTGTGCTTCACGGCAAATCCTCCTTTTCAGGTTCAGATTTTGCCGGAAACTAACCCTCCGAGTGGATCAAAAATACCGGGGCCGCTCACTGTTCGGTTCCAGAATCTGATGTACTGCCAATTGTACGACCTCCCAGCTGAGAGGGGGACAACAAAAAAGGGTCGCTCGCACGACCCTGAACTACTTTACTGGCGGAAGCGAAGTTCGTCAACCACCTCAATTGCGTCCGCACAAAACGCCAGCTTGCCCGATGCTGCATCATTGGGCTAGGCTCGGGTGATCGTGGCCCATCAAACCGAAGCCGAAATTCGCGTAGGCACGTCCGCATTTACCGCCGCTGGTTGGGAAGGCACGTTCTATCCGGAAGGAATGCAGCCGCGCGATTTTCTCAGCTACTACGCGACAAAATTCAACACCGTCGAAGTGGATAGCACGTTCTACCGCACGCCGCCGCGCTCCACGATCACCGGATGGGCCAACAAGACTCCGCCGGGTTTCGTATTCGCGCTGAAAGTTCCTCAGGCCATCACTCACGAAAAGTGCCTCGAAGATTGCGAGGAGGATTTCAAGACGTTTGTGGACACCGCCGAAGGCCTGGGAAACGAAAAGCTCGGCCCCATGCTGCTGCAGTTTCCATACTTCAATCGCACCAAGTTCAAAACCGGAGCCGAGTTTCTGGCGCGGCTGCGTCCTTTCCTGAAAAAACTGCCGAAAGGCCACCAGTTCGCCGTGGAAATCCGCAACAAGAATTGGCTCGATAAAAAGTTCACGGAGATTTTGCGCGAGCATGATGTCGCGCTGGCCGTGATTGACCAAGCCTGGATGCCGGGCATAACAGAATTGACGAGCCAGATCGATCCGATTACCTCGAACTTTACTTACGTACGTTGGCTGGGCGATCGCAAAGGGATTGAAGAGCAAACCAAAGTGTGGGACAAGCCCATCGTTGACCGCCGCGCTGCGCTGTCCCACTGGGTCGACTACTGTTACCAAACCACGCGCCGCGGCATCAAAGTGTATGCCTACGCGAACAATCACTATGCAGGTTTCGCGCCTGCCACAGTTGCGCTGTTCCTGGAGCTTTGGGAGAAGCAGAAAAGGAATTCCTGACGCCGCCTGTGTTTGTGCCCGCGACTTCAGTAAAATGGTGAAGGCGTGAACGAAGTCTTCAAAGACGCGATGTCGCTTTCGTTGATCGGCAAGTGCATTGCCGCGATTGTCGGCATCCTATTGATCCATTTCGGCTTTCGGCTGATGGAGCAAACGTTGCCCCGCCACTTTGGCCAGGCCGATGCACGCTATCGAGTTCGCAAGTTCGTGGTTTTTTCCGGCTACATCGCGATTATTCTTTTCCTCACCATCCTCTTTGAAGATCGCCTGGGCCGCCTTAGCTTTGCCCTCGGCGTGGCCGGCGCGGGTGTGGCCGTCGCACTACAAGATGTACTAGCCAGCATTGCGGGTGCGTTCTCCATCGGATTTTCCAAGCTCTACGGGGTGGGAGACAGGGTTCAGATTGGCGATACGCGCGGCGACGTGATTGACATCGGCCTGCTGCGCACCACGTTAATGGAAGTCGGCAGCTGGGTCGGCCGCGATTTGTACAGCGGCCGTGTCGTGCGCATCCCCAATAACACAGTCTTGAAAAATTCAGTTTTTAATTACTCGCAAGGATTTCGCTTCATCTGGGACCAGATTAAAGTGGTTTTCACCCTCACCAGCGACACAGGTTTGGCCAGAGCCATGCTCCTGCGCGTAGCAAACGAAGTGATCGGCGAGTATCTGGTCGAAGCGCAAAATTCCTGGAATGCGGTCAGCGACGACTATCGCACGGAAAATCCTCCTATCCAACCCGTCGTGATTCTAGCGGTGAATGCGGGCTCTTTGGAATTTACGGTCAATTACGTCGTGGACTATACGAAGCGCACCACCATGCAAGATCGCTTGTTCGCGAAGATCGTGGATGAAGTCGCGAACAGCAAAGGCCGTCTGGTGTGGTCATCGTCGGGAGTTACCGTCGTGAACCAAATAGCACAGCCTGACCCAGCGGCGCCCCGTCCAGCGGCTGCTGCGCCCCCGGACGCATTCCACGCCGGCGAACCGCGCTGAGCGGCACGCAAAAAACGGCAGCTTCCATCGTAACGATGCTCTCCCTTACTGTTTTGCCGCGACGATGTTCCGGACGTGGATCATGTCCGAGCGTCCATCCAGAACGCCGGTCACGAGCACATCTTTCCCAAAATACTTTTGCGCCTGCGCTTGATCGTCCAGGTGGTACCACACTTCGTTCACATCGTCGCGCAGAATGAATCGGTCGCCATTCTGCGAAACGATTTTGCCCGCATAGGTGCTAGCGGCTGGTTCATCACCGGACGGCACGTGCATAAACGTTGACGGTGCAACAGAAGCGTGGAGCAGGTTCGACTGGCCGCCCGCGATGAAGAAAGCAGCTACAGAAAGAAGCAATAACATGCAGCGTAGCACTGAAGTTTTCCGCACAACCCACCTCTCGAAGTAATTGGGCGGGCGAGCAAGATCATAGTACCTTCGCGAAAAGCCTACTCTCGGGTATTCCCTGTAAAATCGTCGCAGTCAGGGCTGTAGGGTTCGAACTTTCTTATTACGGCAGTGCGGAGGGGGCGAGGCCTGCTAGCCTGGCGGCGTCTTCATTCTCGCTGAGCGCGTTCTGAATTTCGTCGGCGCGCGCGTCGAGGGTTTGGATCCGGTTGGTGAGCAGGTCGCCACCCTGTCCTGGCGTGACCGGCAGCAGCACGATTCCCTGCGCAGCGGCTTGGCGGGACATATCCGCCAGTTGGTTCTGCACGCCCGCAAGCTTGCCGATGAGCTCGCTCTGCCTTTCGATCAGCGCCGCTCGTTCCTGTCCGGGGCTGAGCGGCTTGCGTGCGGCTTGCAAAATCGCAGACGGGTCTTGAACGACCGCGGGCGGGATGCCGTTCTGCTCCGCAGCTTGCTGAAGATCGCTGATCTGCTGTTCGATTTCTTGCCTGCGGATAGCCAGCTGCTGGATGGCGTTGTCCGTCGTGATACCTTCGCATGGAGCATAAAATTGCAGCCCGATGGTCACTCCGGCATCCGATCCGGTCTCGCGGAAATCGTGCAAGCTTTCTTCTCTGTTGTTCAAGCGATCCAGTTCCGCGTAGAGCGATTCAATCTGAGCTGCATACCACACCGGATTATTCTCGCGACTCGCAGGTGCGCCTGCGGTGCTCACAGGGCGCGAAACAGCGGCTGGCCGCGCCCCCTGCAGAGCGATCGCATTCGCCGGAAGATTCTGCGATTCGTTCGCCACCGCTCGTGGCTTCGGCCACATCTGGTCAATGTCGTCGTTGGTGTACACTTTCTTTTCGCGGTCCGGCCGAACCGCAGTGGCAGCCGGCACAGTCGACGGCGCGACAGACGCCGTTGCGGGTTTGTCTTCGCCCGACGCAAATGCCGGGCTCGCGATTAGACAAGAAAGTACCGCGGCGAGAACTACCGGGAAGTGCGAAACTGCATGAAGTTTGCTGCGCATGGACGTGCCTCCGTCCCTCAGTCCGGGAAGTATCGCATGCAGGCTGAACAGATGCAAATAACGACCGGTAGCCGCGGAGCCGACGGCAAAACCCGGACCGCGCGCCGGCGATGACGGAGTCGCGCCTGCTGCAGGGAAGGCGGCGAACTGATTTTTGAAGCCGTCGAACAAATCAGAAAGGAAGCCTCATGAAACTCGAACCAAAAAAGACCGCTTTGCTTACTCTCGATTACCAGAAAGGAATTCTTGGATTTGCTCCCGCTGCGGAAGCAATCATTCCCAACGGGGCCAGAGCCGTGGAATTTGCGCGCAAGAAACAATTTCACATTATTCACGTCGGTCTGGGATTTTCCGCCGGCCATCCTGAAATCCCAGCGAGCGAAACCCGCTTCAAGCGCCTGAAGGAAAACAATCTCTTCGTAATCGGCACGACTTCCGCCGAATTCCATAGCTCCGTCGCGCGCCCCGAAGATCTGCTGGTTTATAAACAGCGAGTCGGCGCATTCTCGGAAAACCAACTGCACTTAATTCTGCGCTCGCTCGGCATTGAAAATCTGGTGTTCTTCGGAATCTCCACCAGCGGCATCACGCTCTCCACGCTGCGGCGGGGCGCCGACCTGGATTTCCGCTGCGTCGTGCTCAAAGACGCGTGCTTTGACGCCGACGAGGAAGTTCATCGCGTCCTCACCGAGAAGATTTTCCCCGCGCAAGCAACCGTGCTCACGGTGGATGCCTTCGTCGCAGAACAAAGCGAATAACCGAACACGCGGGGTCGGCAACGAGCACCTCAACGACGCGTCGTTGTCACGAAGCTGTAACGTGACACAATTGCGTACGAAAGAGAGTAGGTGTAATTTATCCGTCGGTCGGCCGGCACATCGAAATGGAAATCCCGCTGCGGTTCGAGAGGAGGAAGGCTATGCGCCGAGTTAATTTTTGGGTTCCGGTTCTCGCAACGGCCTTGGCTATGGCGGGCGTGGCGCCTGCACTGCACGGCCAGGACCAGCGCGCCGAAATTCAAAAGCGCATCGCGGCGGAATTCAAGCGCACCAAGATGACTGCGGACCGCTCGGATATTGCGACAGCTGGCTCGGTGCTTGATCTGCACAAAGACGGCCTGGTAATGGCCAGCACCGAAGCCATCGCCCCGCCCACTAATACTTACAAGAACGGCACAATCTCCTTCGGCTTCGGCGCCAACATGGCCTGGGGCATCGCGCTCGCGCCAGCCAATCAACAGACCACCGCTATTGCGCAGCGCAAATTCGTCACGGGCGAGAAGTTTTGGGTAACCGACTACAGCATAAAACCGGACGGCGTCGTGTTTGTGTTCTACAGCGACCCGTATAACGACGTGCGCTATTACGGGCAGCTAAAATTTCCCTTCGCCAAGAACGTCGTTCCTCCGGCTGACGATATGATGAAGACCATCGAGGAGGTAGTCACCGCTGAGTCCGATACGCAGGACGCCGCCACAGCCGATAACGCCGCTCCGGCCCCGGCGTCAGCTCCGGCGCAACCGGCCGCGCCGCCGAAGACCATCGCGTTGGGCCAGACGACAGACCAGGTGATCGGGATCCTCGGCCAGCCGCAAAAAATCGTCAACCTCGGCGCCAAGCAAATGTACTTCTACCCCGACATGAAAGTGATCTTCACAAACGGAAAAGTTACCGACGTTCAATAGTCGCGCGGGCCGCGCAGCCGTTCGAGTCAGTCGTTGTGCGCCGCAGGCGTTGTGCAAAACGCCATTCGGGAGAATGGCGTTCCCATGAAACCCCCGCCGCCCAAGTGAGGAGCTGCGGACCCTCCGGCTGGCGGAGAGGTCAACGCCCAGCTGACGCGGACCGCCACAACTTCAGGAGAAAGAGTCCCGTCAAGATTGCCTATGCTCCGTTGCGCTAGCAACCGAGGATGGACCGCGAACCACGAGTCACCAAGCAACAATCAATAATTAGCAAGCAGTGTTCACTTTTCACGGCTCACACCGCGGCGCGCTTGTGTGCTTTCTCCTCGGCGATGCGGCGACCTACTGCTGGGGCGATCATTCTCGCCTCGGCCATTAGTTGCGCGAATTGATCGGGGTAGAGGGATTGGGCGCCGTCGGAGAGGGCGCGCTCGGGGTCCTGATGGACTTCGATCAGCAGGCCGTCGGCGCCGGCGGCCACTGCTGCGCGGGCCATGGCGCCGACTTTGTCCCGGCGTCCGGTGCCGTGCGACGGGTCGGCGACCACCGGCAGATGCGAGAGCTGCTTGATCACGGGAATCGCGGCGATGTCCATGGTGTTGCGCATGTAGGTGTCGAACGTGCGTATGCCGCGCTCGCAGAGAATCACGTTGTAGTTTCCGCCGGACATGATGTATTCGGCGCTGAGCAGCAGTTCCTCGATAGTGGCGGACATGCCGCGCTTGAGCAGCACCGGCTTCTGAATTTCTCCGAGAGCGCGCAGCAGATAGTAATTCTGCATATTGCGTGCGCCCACTTGCATCACGTCCACATAGGGCAACATCACATCAATCTGCGACGGGTCCATGACTTCGCTGACGACCAGCAAGCCGTTATCGTCCGCCGCGGCACGCAGCAGCTTCAGCCCTTCTTCGCCGAGACCTTGGAAGGAATAGGGAGACGAGCGCGGCTTAAATGCGCCACCACGCAGGAGTTTCGCACCGGCGCGCGCCACTTCTTCCGCGATTTCGCCGATCTGCGCCGCGGACTCGACCGCGCACGGTCCGGCCGCCGCGACGATTTCCGTGCCGCCGATGGAAACGCCCTTGCCGAGCTCGACAACCGAGCCTTCGGGGCGAAAATTTCTGGACGCGAGCTTAAAGGGATGCGTGATGCGAATAATTTCTTCCACGCCCGGCGCCGCTTGCAGCGCTTCCAGTTCCCCGCGATGCTTTTCACTTTTGCCGACAACTCCAATCACGGCTCGTTCCTCCCCGCGGCTCAGATGCGCCTGAAAACCGCACTCCTGAATGCGTTTCACGACGTGGTCGATTTGCTCTTCGGTTGCGTTTACGGCCATGTTGATGATCATTAGCTCCCCTCGGTGGCGAATTTATCGGCCGGCGCTGTTTCCGCCGATTTGTACGAGCCAAGAACTTTCAGTTCGACAGCTTGCTGCGCGAGTTCCGCGAGCGCGGCGGCGAATTCCGGGTCGCTCGCCGCGGCTTGCAGGTCGAGATAAAAACGGTATTGCCAGGGGCTGCCGTGCACGGGGCGGCTTTCGATTTTCATCATGTTGATATTGCGCCGGGCGAAAGGCTCCAGGGCGTGATGAAGCGCGCCAGGCTTGTGCGCCAGCTGAAAGACGAGCGAGATCTTGTCGGCGGCGGCCTCGGCGGCCAATTCCCGCGGCTGCGCCGCAGATGGCGCGAGCAGGAAGAAGCGCGTGTAGTTCTCGCGGTCGTCTTCCAGATGCTCTTGCAGAATCAGTGCACCGTACAGCTCGGCGGCGCGCTTGCTGGCGATTGCGGCACGCGTGGGATCGCCGACGCGCATCACTTCGCGCACACTGCCTGCGGTATCTTCGGCGGGAATTCGTTTCAGCCGTGGATGCGCGATGAAGAATTGCTCGCACTGCGCAAGCGCCACGGGATGCGATTCCACCGACGCGATGCGTTCGAGCGTCGCGCCAAGTATGCCGATCAAATTGTGCACGATCGGAATGATCACTTCGCCGACTACGTGCAGGCCGCTTTCGACGAGCAGATCGAACGAGCGATGCACCGAGCCCGCGAGGCTGTTCTCCATCGGCGCGAGCACGTAGTCGGCGGCCTGATTGCGGATGGCGGAGAAGGTCGCGTCAAATGTGGGACGTGGCACAAGTACGATGTCCGCGCCGAGCAATTTCAGCGCGGCTTCTTCACTGAACGCTCCCGGTTCGCCCTGAAAGGCGATGCGGGCTGTCGCCACACTCTTCATGCTGCCGCGACCTTGCGGCGCTTTTCGGTCAGGCGCGCCCTCTCGCGTTTGGGAACCCGCGGTGAGCCCAGGCCGTGGTCCGCCTGGATCCGTATGGATTCGTGCAGGATCTGGCTATAGATTTTGTCGACGGCTTCGCTATCGAGCGGCCCGGGATTCAGCTTCTTCATGCGCGTGAGAATTTCCTGTTCGCGCGCGGGGACGCGCAGGGCGATGCCGCGCTCGCCCTTCAGGCGGCCGACTTCGAGCGCGAAACCCGCGCGCACATTCAGCAGGTGCAGCAGGGTCGTGTCAATCGCGTCAATTTTCGCGCGCCAATCGCCAATTTTGATTTCACTCATCCCGCTTCTCCCTTTGCGTCCAGCACTTAAAATGGCCCCAAAAACAGAAAAGGCCGCGTTCCCTTGGAGGGTCGCGGCCGGCTTGGAGGACTTGGTGCGGTGCTTAGTTGCTGAGTGCTAGGTGCTCCGCGCGCGTCTCGCCGGCCCGCTCCCCGGTATAAGGGAAGCGGCTAGTAAAAGCGAAACGGTAATAAAACTTATTACCCACGCGCCTGGGATATCCTTTTACAACCCTACGACGACTCACTATACGAAAGTCGGCGAGTGTGGTCAAGCGCGATGTACAGCAATCTCATATAAGCTTCTTTTATGAATTTGCCAAGAATTACAAATTGGACTTATCTCCCTGCCGGACGCCTACTACTCAGGACAACATGCAAAGCGACGCCATCAAGAAGGGGATTTCCCGCGCGCCCGCCCGCGCGATGCTGAAAGCTACCGGCTTGACCGATGCCGATCTGGCGCGTCCGCTGGTGGCCATAGCGAATACCTGGACTGAAGTTACGCCCTGCAATTTTCATTTGCGGCAGCTGGCCGAGCGCGTGAAGGCCGGCGTGCGCGCGGCGGGGGGCACGCCGATCGAGTTTGACACCATCACGATTTCCGACGGCATCACCATGGGCACCGAAGGCATGAAGGCTTCACTCGTATCGCGGGAAGTGATCGCCGATTCCATCGAGCTTTTCGTGCGCGCCCACGCGTTCGATGCGGTGGTGGCGATTTGCGGGTGCGACAAGACCATTCCCGGCACGGTGATGGCACTGGCGCGTCTGAACCTCCCTTCCCTTTCGCTTTATGGCGGCTCGATTCTGGCCGGGCATTTCGCCGGACACGAAGTCACGATTATGGATGTGTTCGAGGCGGTGGGCGCGTGCGCTGCGGGCAAAATGACGGAAAAGCAGCTGGGGGAGTTGGAAGATGTGGCGTGTCCGGGGGCCGGTGCGTGCGGCGGACAATTTACCGCGAACACGATGGCCATGGCGCTGACGTTTCTGGGAATTTCGCCGATGGGCGCGAATGAAATTCCGGCCACGGATCCGCGCAAGGGCAAGGCGGCGTTCGATTGCGGCAAGCTGGTAATGCAACTGCTGAAGGACGATATTCGCCCTAAGCAAATCATCACGCGGGAATCACTGCATAACGCGATTGCATCGGTTGCCTCCAGCGGCGGCTCCACCAACGCCGTGCTGCATCTTTTGGCGATCGCTTCCGACGCAGGCGTGCCGCTGACGTTGAAAGATTTCGATGAAATTTCCGCGAAGACCCCTGTGCTGGCGGACTTGAAACCCGGCGGCCGGTTTAACGCGCCGGACATGTTTCGCGCGGGCGGGATGCGCGTGCTGGGGCAACGTTTGCTCGAAGCGGGGCTGCTGAAAGATGGGATTACGGCATCGGGACGAAAGCTGTTCGAAGAAATCAGCGATGCGAGCGAAACGGCCGGCCAGGAAGTAGTGCGGCCGCTCGCCAAGCCAATCAAGCCCGACGGCGGCCTGGCCATACTGCACGGCTCGATCGCGCCGGAAGGTTGCGTCGTTAAGCTTGCGGGCCACGAACGTGTGCTGCACAGCGGGCCGGCGCGCGTGTTCGATTCAGAAGAAGCCGCGTTCGCGGCGGTGCAGAGCCGCCAGATTCAGCCCGGAGATGTGGTTGTGATTCGTTACGAAGGGCCCAAGGGCGGCCCAGGCATGCGCGAGATGCTGGCGGTGACTGGCGCGCTGGTGGGTCAAGGGATTGGCGACAAGATCGCGCTGATTACCGATGGCCGGTTCAGCGGCGCGACGCACGGGCTGATGGTGGGTCACGTGGCGCCGGAAGCGGCAAACGGCGGGCCGATCGCGCTGCTGCGTGATGGCGACATTATCACCCTGGATGTAAAAGCGCGGCGCCTGGACGTCGCGGCCAATCTGGAAGAGCGTCGCGCGCAATGGAAAGCGCCCGCACCGAACTACACCACAGGCGTGATGGCCAAGTACGCAAAGCTTGTTACATCGGCATCACTGGGCGCCGTAACCAGCGCCGCCTAGAAATTGCAATTACAAGGAGAATCACCATGGCGAAAATGTTCTGGGATACCGACACGAATCCGCGCGCGCTGGAAGGAAAACGTATTGCCGTGCTGGGCTACGGCAGCCAAGGCCGGGCGCACGCGCTGAATCTGCGCGACAGCAAATTAAATGTGACGGTAGGACTTCGCCGCGGCGGCCCTTCGTGGAAACAGGCTGAGCAGGATGGCTGGAAGCTTACTGGCCCGGCCGAAGCGGTGGAGGGCGCGGACGTGATCGTGATGCTCGCGCCGGACATGGCGCAGCCGGCTTTGTATCAGAACGAAGTGGCGCCAAGCCTGAAGGAAGGCGCCATGATTCTGTTCTCGCACGGTTTCAACATTCATTACGGCCAAATCACACCGCCTAAGGCCGTGGACATCACCATGGTCGCGCCGAAAGGCCCGGGAAACCTGGTGCGGCGCACGTATGAAGGCGGCGGTGGCGTACCGTGCTTGCTCGCGATTCATCAGGATGCGTCGGGCCACGCGTTCGATCGCACGCTGGCTTATGCGAGCGCCATCGGCGGCACACGCGCCGGCGTGATTCAGACCACTTTCGCAGAAGAAACCGAAACGGACTTGTTCGGCGAGCAGGCTGTGCTGTGCGGCGGCGCGCGCGAATTGATTCAGGCGGGATGGGAGACGCTGGTGCAGGCCGGGTATCAGCCGGAGGCCGCGTATTTCGAGTGCCTACATGAACTGAAATTGATCGTGGACCTGATTTATGAAGGCGGTATCGCCAAGATGCACCAGTTCGTCAGTGAAACGGCCAAGTACGGCGACATTACGCGCGGCTCGCGAGTGATTGACGAGCACGTGCGCGAAAGCATGAAGAAAATTCTGGGCGAAATTCAGTCCGGCGCTTTTGCGAAGGAATGGATTCTGGAGAATCAGACCGGGCGGCCTGTGTACAACAAGCTTTTGGAAAAAGACAAGAATCACCCGATCGAAAAAGTCGGTGCGGAATTACGCGCGCAAATGTCCTGGCTGAAGCCGGAGACCGCGGCGTCCGCAAGGGGTGCCGAATGAAGGGCGCAGAATTTTTGGTCAAGGCTCTCGAGCACGAGGGCGTCGAGCTGATTTTCGGTTATCCCGGCGGTGCCATCATGCCGGTGTACGACGCGCTACTGGACTCGAAGATCCGGCATATTCTGGTGCGCCACGAACAAGCCGCCGCGCTCGCCGCGGACGGATACGCGCGCGCCACGGGAAAAGTGGGCGTGTGCATGGCCACGTCCGGCCCCGGCGCAACCAATTTGGTAACAGGAATCGCCAACGCTTACATGGATTCTGTTCCGATGGTTGCAATCACTGGGCAGGTGGCCACTTCGCTGATGGGTACCGATGCGTTTCAAGAAGTAGACATTTTCGGCATCACCATGCCCGTCGTAAAACACAGTTTCCTCGCGAAAACGGCGGCGGAACTCCCGCGCATCGTGCACGAAGCATTTCGCATTGCGCGCTCGGGACGTCCGGGCCCGGTGCTGATTGATCTACCGAAAGACATCGCCAATACCGTCGCCGAATACGAATTCCACGAGGAAGACACGAGCGACGAAATCGCAGAGCCGTCCCAGGAGTCCATCACGCGTGCGCTTGCAATGATGCGCGAAAGCCGCAACCCGGTGGTGTACGCCGGTGGGGGCATCGGCATGGCGAACGCGCTCGCCGAATTTCGCGCGTTCATCGAAACGACGCGCGTGCCCGTCGTGGCGACGCTGAAAGGATTGGGCGCGCTGCCTACGACGCACGAACTGGCGCTGGGAATGATGGGCATGCACGGGACAAAAACGGCGAACCACGCGGTGCAGACTTGCGATTTGCTGATCTGCGTGGGCGCGCGATTTGACGACCGAGCAACCGGCCGGCTGAACGCTTTCGCGCCGAACGCCAAGGTGATTCACCTCGACGTCGACCGCGCAGAAATCAGCAAACTGCGACGTGCCGATGTTCCGGTGATCGGCAACCTGCGCCTTGCGCTCAAAGCGCTCACGTGCAAGCTACCGGACATCGAACCGTGGCGGCGCGAGTGCACCACTTCGAAAGAAACGCACGCGTGGGATTACGCTGCGCCTGGCACGGAAGTTTACGCGCCCGGCTTTCTGAAAAACCTTTCGGATCGCGCGGGCGATGATTCCATCGTCGCTTGCGACGTGGGCCAGCACCAGATGTGGGTGGCGCAGCATTTCCATTTCAATCGTCCGTCGCAACATCTGAGCAGCGGCGGCCTCGGCACTATGGGATACGGCTTGCCCGCGGCCATCGGCGCGCAACTGGCGTTCCCCAACGCCTGCGTGATCAATGTTTCTGGCGACGGCTCGATCATGATGAACTTGCAAGAACTGGCCACGCTGCGCCGTTACGATCTGCCGGTGAAGATCGTGCTCTTCGACAATCGCGCGCTGGGGATGGTGCGCCAGTGGCAGGAATTGTTCCACGATAAGCGTTACAGCGAAGTTGATCTCTCCGACAATCCTGATTTTTGCCGCGTGGCGGAATCCATGGGCATTCCCGCGTTTCGCGTGGAAGATCGCGCGGACGTTCCGTCGGCGATTGACCGGCTGCTGGCGGAACCCGGGCCCGTGCTGGCGCACGTGCTGATTCATCAGGAAGCGAACGTCTGGCCGATCGTAGGTCCGGGGCGCTCGAATTCCGAAATGCTGCATCAGCATGAAGTGGCGCGCGAGGTTGCGCGGTGATCAAATTCACACTACAGGTGCGCGTCAGGCAGAGTGAGGGCGCATTGGTGCGCATTCTGGGAGTCACGCGCAGACGGCGCTTCGACTTGCTGCATTTAACAGCGGACACCACCGAGGACGGCCAATTTCTGGATATTCAGATGACCGTGCAAGCCGATCGCGCGGAAAATACGCTCGTGCGGCAAATTGAGAAGCTGGAGGACGTCTCGCAGGTGGAACTCGTCGAGCCGGATGATGTGGCGGGCGAACGACGGGCGGCACGTTCTTCGGCGCGCTGACTGACGGATTTCGTACATTTGCATTAAACTATCGCGTGCCTTCGACGACTAGCGCAGTTCCCTTCTCTCGCGTGGCCATCCTTGGAACCGGCCTGATAGGCGGATCGTTTGGCCTGGCTCTGCGCAAACATTTCCCGTACATTTCAATCGTAGGATTCGATCGCGCGGAGGTTTTGCAGGGAGCGCTGGCGCGCGGAGCCGTGCTGGAAGCGGCGCACGATCTGGCGGGCGCGGTGCGCGGCGCGGACTTGGTGTACATCGCGCTGCCGATTGGCGCGACGATCGAGGCGCTTCCAGCGATTGCTGCCGCGGCAAAAGCTGGCGGGCTAGTAACCGACACGGGCAGCACCAAGGCTGTAATCTGCCGGGCGGCTCAACATTCGGCTGCGCGCCAATCGCGCTTCCTTGGCGGACATCCCATGGCCGGAAAAGAGACTTCGGGAATCGCGCGAGCCGATGCGGAATTATTTTCTGGCGCGCGCTATGCGTTGATCGGATCGGAATACGATCCGGATCCACGCGTCCAAGGATTTACCTCGCTGGTGCGCGCGCTGGGCGCAGAGCCGGTATGGTGCGATGGGGAAACGCACGATTGGGCCGTGGGCATCGTCTCGCACCTTCCGCAATTGCTAGCGATAGCCCTGGCGCGGGTGGTGCAGGACGAAACCGACGAGACGGGACTGCCTCTTTCGCTCTCCGGTCCCGGATTACAGGACATGCTGCGGCTTGCGGGCAGCCCTTATGGTGTGTGGCGGGACATCGCGCACACCAACACCGAGAATATTGCGCGTGCACTCAACAGGCTGGAGCAGGCGGTCGAATATTTGCGAACGCGGCTCAAGTCGAGGGAGCTCGAACAGGAGTTTCTTGACGCCAACGCTGTGTACGATTTGCTGCACAAGATGAAGGAACCTAAAAGCGGCGAGTGATCCACCGGAAAAGGTCGTCCTACTGCTCGCGCGGCGCAGTTGGAACCAGGCGCTTATCGCGGACGTAGAACTCGCGGCCGCGCCAGTGGATGCGCTGGGGAAAGAAACTCGCGACCCACACTATGAACGCGAAGGCGTCGCGCAGCGGCAGCAATTCCATATGTTTGCGCAAGCCCGCGTCGCGCATACCGAACACACCGACCACCCACGCTGAAATCCCCCGCAACAACAAATAACCCACGAGCAAACTGATCGCCCACGCCGCGGATGGCGCGAAAATCGCGGCCAGCAACACGAGCGGCAATGCCTGCGTGAAAATCAATCCCAGATGCCCAGCCGGCCGGGAGAAACGAATGCTCACGTTCCAGCGCAGCTGATGGCGAAATGCGTCGCCGAGCGTTTGGTGCGGATAAACAATGGAAACCGGAAAGGTGCTGAGCTCCACGCGATGGCCGCGCGCCGCGATGCGATTACCCAGCTCGTAGTCATCGGAAAAATGGTCCACCAGAGATTCGAAACCGCCGATTTCGGCGAGGTACTTTTTGGTGGTAGCCATGGTGGCGCCAAGAGCGAAATTCATCGGAGCGAACAGCCAGGCCACCAAAACACCGGCCGTAAAATCCGAGCTGTTGCCAATCGCTTCCAAATTTGCGGCGAGCGAGCCATCGGTGAGCCCACGATAAAGGCAAGTGGCCGCGCCGACGGCAGGGTCGCGGAAGGGCGCAGCGATGGCGCGCAAGTATCCCGGCTCGACGCGCACGTCGCTGTCGCTAACCGCCAGAATTTCGTGTTGAGCTTCGCGCGCCATGCGGCAAAGCTTGTTCACTTTGTCGCTGACGCCCAGCGGTACCGAGCCAATCAGCAGGTTAATGCGGCGCTGCGGAAAATCGCTCGCCAGTTTCGCAATTACGGGAATCGCGGGGTCGTGCTCGTCGCTCACACAGAATAAAATTTCGTAATCCGGATAATCCTGCGTGCAGAAGCTGGCGTAGTTCTCGTACGTCTCGCGATCCAGTCCATAGATTGGTTTCAGAATGCTGATGCGCGGGGTGAAATCGGAAGGCAGCGAAGCGCCATCCCGCTGGCGGAAAAACCGCAACGCCGCGCCAATGGCGACCACGTAATAAGCTAACGATGCAAGCGCGAGCAACAGAAGCCCGTCGCGGACGACCATCCAGGCCATCAGACTCGCTCAGTGGTTCGGGGCGGGGTGTGGCCCACAATCAAAACGCCCAGCCCAAGCAGCACAATGCCCGCCCAGCGCAACGGGCTGACAACTTCGCGCAGAAAAAAATGTCCCAGCAGCGCCACGATTACGTAGGACAGCGAAGAAGCCGGCTGCACGAAACTGAAGTCGGCCCAGGAGAGAACCAAAGTGTAGGAAATAAAAAACGCAAGCAGCAGAATCACGCCGAGCCAGACCGTCCCCGAAGCAAACGCGCGCAAGAAGAAATGAAAGACGGAAGCGGGATCCTGTATGTTCAAAGCGCCCACTTTTTTCGTGCCGTCGGCCAGAAACACGTCGCCCAGCGGGCCGAACGTGACCATCAATAACAGGAAACCGTAGGTTTTTAGATGCAGGCCCTGCGAAGACCTCATGCGCCCTGTGATTCGCCCGCCGCGCCGGAAGTTTGCGGCTCCATGGGGGGCACTTTTACTTGCACCATGGCTTTTTTCTGCACACCTTTCTTGGCGACCTTGCGGCGGTCGTGGCGCAGTTTCATGAAATCCACGGCCTCGTGGAACAGGCGTTTGCGTTCGTGGGAATCCCACAGCGCCTCGCGCACGATGCGCCACGCCACGCGCGGGCGGAAATAATATTCGTCATAGAAGCGATTGACGGACTCGACCATGTATTCGCGTGAGAGATGCGGATACTGCAGGTGCGGCAGCTGGTGGCCCATATCGTCCGTGATGGCTTCACCGGCGAGGAATCCTTCGCGCATGCCCTGATCGTAAAGCTCGGTGCCAGGATACGCGTGGGCCATGGAAACTTGAATCGTCTCGCAGTCCAGTTCCTTGGCGTAGTTGATGGTTTTTTCGATGGTCTCTTTCGTCTCGCCGGGCAGGCCGATGATGAAATCGCCGTGCACGTGGATGCCGACTTTCTTGCAGTTCTGCACGAAGGTGCGGCCCATCTCGACGGTGGCGCCCTTTTTCAGATTCTTCAGAACTTGCGGGTCGCCGGATTCGAAGCCGACGATCAGAAGACGCGCGCCGGCGTCGGCCATCGCCTTGAGCGTCTCGTAATCGCTGTGCACGCGCGCGGTGCAGGACCACTGAAAGCCGACGGGTTTAAATTCCTTGCAGAGAGCCAGCACGCGGTCCTTGCGGATGTTGAATGTGTCGTCGTCGAAGAAAAATTCCTTTGCTTGGGGAAACATCTTGTGCGCCTGCTTAAATTCGCGCGCTACGTTTTCCACCGAGCGCACGCGCCAGGCGTGGCCGGAGAGCGTCTGCGGCCACAGGCAGAACGTACACAACGCCGGGCAACCGCGTGAGGTGTAGAACGAGACGTAAGGATTCAGCAGGAACGGCACGTTGTATTTTTCGATGGTGAGATTTTTCTGGTAAACCTCGGTGGCGAAAGGCAGCGCGTCCAGTTCGGCGGTCTGCAGCATGGGCCGCTGCGGATTGTGCACGACCTTGCCGTCTTTAATGTAGCTCGCGCTGAGGATCTCGGAGAGCGGTTTGCCTTGCGCGTATTCAACAACGGAAAGATCGAACTCACCACGCACCACGAAGTCAATATCCGGGCTCGCCAGCAGGCTTTCGGCGGGCTTGATCTGAACCTGGGGACCGACAAAGCAGATTTTCAACCCGGGCTTTTTTTCTTTCATCGCCCGCGCCATTTTCAAGTCGCTCCAGAAGCCAACCGTGGAGGTGAACAGCACGACGAACTCGTAATCCTGCGCAATCTGCACAACTTCCGCAGGCGTGATGCCGTGCGGAGGGCCATCGAGGAGGCGGCTACCTTCAAGCATTCCGGCAGGATACGTGAGCCACACGGGATACCAGTACGATTCGATCTCGCGCGTTGCGGGCCAACGGGAGCCCGCGCCACCATCAAATTTTTCAAAGCTCGGCGGATTCAACAACAACGTTTTCATTACAGACGCCATTTACTATTACCCCCCTCAGGGCATCCAAAAAGACGTATGAACTGCGGACCACGCAGCAACACCCAATTTTACTCGATTTCCGCATTCAGCCCAAGCCATGCTTTTCGCGTGACGTGCTACTGAAACACCTTGGCCAGCTGGCCTGTAGCGCGTAACAGCGACAATTGGCTGCGCTGGCGGGCGAAATCCGCGTCCAGAAAAGCCACGAACTTGTCGTTCTCATCCAGGCGAACCGCTTCGATGTCGCGCAAGCTGGCCCGGCCTTCGTCGAATTTGGCCTGCGTGAGCTGCACAGTTTCCTGCGCCAGCTTCAAATCCAGCCGCGCGACTTCGTAGGTCGCTTCCAGTTCGCGCACGTCGCGCTGTTTCTGCAGCACGTCCAGGCGAACTTCCTGCCGCTTATTTCCCAAGGACAACTCGGACAGTTGCAATTCACTTTTGGCCAGGGCCACGTTCGCGCGCGTCTTGGCGGAGAAAAGTGGAATGGTAATCTGCACGCCGGCGGTCACGTTGTTGCGTTGAAATTTGTTGTAGAACTCGGAGTAATTGTTGATGGTGCTCAGGACGCTGTATTGGCCAACGAAGTCTATGGTCGGCCAGTAGCTTCTACGCGCGCCGCGCAAGATTGCCTGCCGCGCCAGCCGGTCATTTTCGGCTTCCTGAATGCCGCGATCGCTCTGAATCGCGAGATTTGACAGCTCCGCTGCCTGCAGATCGGTCGCAAAAGACGGCTCTTCAGTGTCCACTTCAATCGATTGTGTGTCGGCGACACCCGTGAAATTTCGAATCTGCTGCGTCAGTGTTTCGTCGCGGCCGTCCAGCTTGATGATGCGCTCCTGCACGCGCGCCGCGGTTAATTCACTGCGTGTTACTTCGATCGCGAGCTCCTGATTGGCTTGCACACGTTCCCGCGTAACGCCCAGAATTTTTTCCGCGCTCACTTGTTCCTTGCGCAGCAGGTCGAGCGCATGGCGCACCTCGGCGAGTTCCAGGTAAGCCACAGCCGTGCGCACGATCACGTCGTCGCGCGTGCGGTCAATCTCCAGCTTCATGCTCTTGGCATGTTCTTCCGCAGCCTGCTGGTTGGCTTTCAGCACGGGATCGAAAAACGCCTGGTTGTAATTCATCTGGAAAATTGCCGGCGGACTGCCGCCGATGGATGGAAAGCCATTGGTATAAGCTGCGCCAGAACCTGTGTAGAGGTTGGGACGGAACGCGGCGCGATCCACGCCCGCTTCGTTAATCGCGACGGTGTATTGCACGCGCGCCAGCGCCAGGTCGCGGCTGTTCTGCAGCGCCAGCGCGACTGCTTCGCGCATGGTGAGCTTGCGCTCGTCCTGCGCGCGCGCCGGAACCGCGAGGCAAAGCAAGAGCAGTAGCCTCGCCGGAACCCAAGCCGCAAGCGATTTCAGAATTGACGATTTATTCATAACGCAACGATTCCGTCGGCTGCAATCGCGCCGCGCGATTCGCCGGAAGAAATCCGAACAACAGGCCCGTGGAGCAGGATACCAAAAACGCCAGCACCACCGAGACCCACGACACTGGAATATGCACGCCCGCGGCCGTCAATTCCGGCACAAGGCTGATCACTATATTCAGCACCATCGGAATCGCCACAGCGATCGCTATCCCCAACAGCGCGCCCGTCCCGCTGATCAGAAAAGCTTCCATCAGGAATTGATACAGGATGGCGTCGCGCGGCGCTCCGATGGCTTTGCGAATGCCGATCTCGCGCGTGCGTTCGGTCACCGTCACCAGCATAATATTCATAATCCCGATGCCACTGATGGTGAGCGCGATCGTAGCGACTACGATCAATAATATGGTGAGCGCCATGGAAATCCGGCGCGCGGAATCCAGCAGCGAACCCAGGTTGTCAACGAGATACTCCGCGCCGCTACGATGCCGGCTGCTCAATAACTCGGCTACCTGTTTGGTGAGCTCGGGAACATTCTCCGGCCGTTCGGCTTGCACGTACAGCGTGCGCAGGTAGGCGGCCCCGGTGTAGTACTTGATTAATCCGATCGGGACGAGCACCGAATCTCGCGTGACTTCGGTCAGGCCGAACGTCGCAGTTCTTTCGTGAAACACGCCAATCACCGTGAAATGCAAATCGCCCAGCCGAATGTCCTTGCCCAGCGGATCTTCGTTCGGGAACGCCAACTCGGCGAGCTCTCTTGTAATAACGCACACTTTGCTGCGCGAATCGATGTCGTCCTGATCAAGATAGCGGCCGCGCAAAATCAAAAAGCGGCGAATTTCCTGAAAGCCCTCGGTGACGCCCACCAAACTGACCGGCCGGCTCACTCCGTTGACGACGAAGGTCATGGGCATATCGTGCGAGCCCGCTACAACGGCTACATGAGGAAGCTCCGCCTTGGCTGCTTCCATGTCCGCCAAGGTGATCTCGTCATTCAAGGTGATGCGCTGGCCGTCGCCAGTGTGAACGAGCTCCGCATGGACCAGATTCACGCCGACGCCTTCAATTTGCCCGACGACGTAGCGTTTTCCCACCAGCGAAACAGTTACCACGAGCACGATGCAGGCGCTGCCGATGATCACGCCGAGCATCGTGAGCATCGCGCGCACTTTGTTAGTGCGCAGCTCCTGGAACGCCAAGCTCCACGTTTCGGCCCAGAAAATCGGCGTGGCGTTGGACCCTGGAGCGAGAGAAGTCATCTCAGGATGAGATGCGGTTTGAGCGGCGCGAGTTTCGAGCGAATCTTTCACGGATTTAATGCGCGGATTTCTGCAGGCGATCCAGCCGCGTCTTGGCGTCCTTATCATTAGGATCGAGCTGCAGGGCCGAGCGATATTGCTCGGCAGCCTCACTGCGTTTCCCTTGCGCTTCGTACACACGGCCCAACCAACCGCGCGCGGCGGAGTGCGAAGGCCAATCGCTGCGATCCGACGTGCTGGCCAGATACGCTTTCAAGTATTTTTCGGCGTCGGCAAGATTCGAATTGGCCAGCACCAACGCCGCGCCGCGCCAATAGCCCAGGCGCGGATCGTTCGGCGCAACCTGTGCAGCCGCTTGAATAGCCGTGTTCATGTCTGCGGGCTTATTCTGCTGCTGGAAGAATGCGATCACTTCCAGATACGGATCAATTTTCGCCGGCTTGGCAGCCAAAACTTCGCGATATTCTTTTTCGGCCAGATCGGGCTTCTTGGCGCCGGCCATGTCGTAGACGCCGCGCGCCAGGTGGCCCTCGACGGGATCAATTGCGGCGATCGCGTCCACTTGCGCCTTGGCTTCATCCTTATTTCCGCCGACGACCCATGGCGCCTGCAAATCGTATTCCTCCAGATCGCGCCGCGCCGCAATGTTCTGAGGATTCAGTTGCACCGCCTCTTCGAATTCCTTTTTTACTTTCCGTGCGTAAGAAAAACTGCGGTCGCGGTCCGCTTTGCCACCGTAGATCGTCCCCAGCCACTGATGGTAGACAGAATTTTTGGTATCGAGCGCGACGGACTTCTCGGCCGCCGCGATCGCATTGTCATAATCCCGCACTTCGTAGTAAGTCCGTCCCAGCCAGTAATAAGCCTCTGCGCTATTGGAATTCTGCGTAACGGCCGATTGCAGCGTAGTAATTGCCGCGGAATAATTTCCCGCATTGAACTGGCGTTGCGCTGTCTGGATCTGCGCAGAAGCGTCCGCGGCTATCGCGGTTGGCGTTGGCGCATTGATCAGCAGGAATGCCACAGCAGCAAAGGCCGCGCGAACTATTTTCGCTATTCTCGCGCTACGCTTACCGCTCGCGCCCGTCACTCTCATTTAGCCTCCGCGGCTCGGACCTTCATGCCATCGCGCAAATCCGCTTCTCCGGGCAGTGGCTGTGCCACTTTGTCTCCCAAGGTCAGCCCAGCTAGCACCTCATATTTATCGGCGCCCGCGACTCCCACCTTAATATCTCGCCGGTGCACCGCGTCGCCATCGTAGGCGAGCACGAAATGCTGCCCCCGATCGGACTGCACGGCGCCACGCGGAATCACCAGCACGCCGCGCTGCTGATGAACCAGGATGCGCACTTCCACGTTCACATTTGGCAGCAGCTCGACTTTGTCGTTGTCCACCGAACAGAGCACCTCGCCTACACTGCGCGATCCGCGCGCCACTACCTGCTTGGGCACTTGCTCCACTTTGCCGTTCCAGATACGGTTGGGCATCGCGTCCCACAATACCTGCACGCCTTGGTTCTGCCCGAGCGAACCCAGGTCCGGTTCATCCACGAACGCGCGTACCCGGACGTGGCGCAGGTCCGCCATTTCCGCCAGCACGTCGCCCAACTTCACGAAATCGCCCTTGCGCACCGGCAGCGAATAGAGCGTCCCATCGGCCGGAGCGATCACGGTGGCCGAGCGAACTTTTTCTTCCAGCGCGGCTACCAGGTCCTGCTGCTGTTTCACTCGCAGGCTGGCGCCTTCCACATTCACGGAGGCGCGCTGCTCCAGCGCCGCCTTTTTCTGCTGATAGATTTGCAAATTCGCGCGCGCCGTCGCGAGTGCCGTCTGATTCTGCGCAACTTCTTCCTGCGTGGCCGCGCCCTTGGCCACCAACTGAGACAGGGATTGCTGCGTTCTCTCCAGGCTGGCGACCTGCGTCTCCGCGTTTTGCAGATTTCCCTGCAGCTGCGCCACTTCATCCGGAGGCCCTCCGGCGTGCGCGTTGCGCAAGTCCGTTTGCGCCGCAAGCAGATCCGCACGCGCTTGGGAGAGTTGTGCACGCACATCCGCTGCGTCCAAAGTCAAGACCCACTGTCCTTTGTGGACAGACTGGCCTTCGGTGGCCTTCACGTCCGCGACAAACGCGGGAAATTGCGCACGAGCCACCGTTGGCGAGATCGGCTCCACTTTGCCGTTCCCGGTGATGAACGCGGTCAAATCCTCGCGTGCCACACTAACGATCTGCACCTGCGGGGCCGGCCCGCGCTCTCCCAGCACGATCAGTAGCACGACGCCCAAAGCTACGGCGACGCTGGCGATCACCCATTTTGGCTTGTTGTTTGCCGACATGTAATTTCACGCAGCGCTAGGACGCAGGCTTCCCCCCGGAAGTCGTAAAATTGTAGCAGACCCTTTCCCGGCTTGCCCGCGCAAACGCCGCAAGCGTGCCTCGACTGGCATGTGTGCCGGCGCCGAGCGAGGACTTCGGTAAACGCAGGCTTGCGACGGCCAGAGGGATGCGCTTCATGCTAGAATCGCGCCATGAGCGAGCCACAACATAAGCAACACTCCGCACCTGCCACCGAGACCAAGCCTGGCGAGAAGCCGGCGGCGAAAATCCATCGCGTATGCATTGGATGCAACAACATGTTCGAAGTGACGATGGAAAACTATGAAGCGAAGCACTGCTCGGTCTGCCATAAAGGCTAGCTGGCAACTACACTCTGTTGCGTCTGTTCTAGCGCGCCGCTGTTACAAATCCCTCACGATTCTGTTGCGCCGAATTTCATTTTCTGACGTCTAAGCACGCAGGCGGGGTGGCACGCGCGCCCGATCCAGTCGGCGCGCTGCCCGGCGACGCGCTCGAGTGTGTCGCGCCTGCGCCGGTTCCCTGTAAATGTTAGAATTCCCAATTGGATGAGCGCCGACTCCTTAATCCACGTTCACGAACTCTCGAAGCACTTCCGCACCTTCAAGCGGCGCGAAGGCGTGTGGGGCTCGATTCAAAATCTTTTCGTTCGCGATTACCGCACCGTGGCCGCGGTGGACCGCGTCGGCTTTACGATCGAACGCGGCGAAATGGTCGGCTACATTGGACCGAACGGCGCGGGAAAATCCACCACCATCAAGATGCTCACCGGGATTCTGGTTCCCACTAGCGGCGAAATTCGCGTCAACGGCTACGTTCCTTACCGCCAGCGCCGCCAGTATGTGAAAACCATCGGCGTGGTGTTTGGCCAGCGCACCCAGTTGTGGTGGGACATCGCGGTGATCGAGTCGTTCAAGCTTCTGCGGCGGATTTACGACGTCTCGCAGCGCGATTTCGACGCGCGCATGGAACACTTCGATGCCATCCTGAATATCCGCGATTACCTGCACACACCGGTGCGCAAACTTTCGCTGGGCGAACGCATGCGCTGCGACCTGGCCGCAGCGCTGCTGCACAATCCGCCGCTGCTGTTTTTGGATGAACCCACGATCGGCCTCGACGTGGTAGCCAAAGACCACATCCGCCATTTTCTGCGCGCAATCAATCGAGAATTTCGCACCACTGTACTGCTGACGACGCACGACCTCGACGATATTGAGGAGCTTTGCCGCAGGATAATGATTATTGACCATGGCAAAGTCCTCTACGACGGGCATTTGGCGCAGCTGAAGCAGCAATTGCTGCGCACCAAACAGATTAAATTCGTGCTGAAGGACCGCACGCACGCCGACTGCCTCGACGCCTTCTCCCGCGATGGCCTGGAAGTGGACCAAGTGGACGAATTGACATATCGCATCCGCTTCGACCGCGTGAAGGTTTCGACGTCCGATCTGATCCGGAAGATCCTGGATGCAGTGGAAGTACGCGACCTGCTCATCGAGGACGAGCCCATCGAAGAAATCATCAAACGCATCTACGCCGGCGAAGCTCATCTCGAGGTGAGCGTGTGAGTTCGTTAATCAAGACACGAAGCATCTCGTGGCCGTTATTCGCAGCTCTTTCTGCGGGGCTGGCGTTTCCCGGATACGCCGCGAAGAAAACAACGTACGACATTTCCGTGGATTTGCCAGCGCATCGATTCAAGACCGACGGCATTTGCGGTAACCTTTCTGGAACGGCAAGAGCAGGCCAGTTCTTTCGAGGATTGCAGCGAATCGAAACGGACCAAGGCATCGAATTCCGTAGAAAATCGAAGGTCGTCCGCGAATTTCCGGACGAGATCGAATTCTCGCTGGAAGGAGTGATTGGTAGTTGCCCGTCCTCTGTTGCAAATTCTAAAACGAGCACCGTGCTCAACGATTTTGTAAAGGCCGTGACAGTCACGGCGGACTGGATTGACGGCGGTAATGACAGGCAGGTCAGCAATTTGTCAGTCACCAAGTTTCCACCGAGTGCGACCTGGTTTATGGAGGATGAACAACCTCGATGGGGGCTCTTGATCAAAATTCCCTCGAACGCCGTGTCCATCTCAAGCGCGTTGGATGTGTCGGTTCTTTCTGGAAGCGGGCACAAAGTAATGAATTTCACCTTTGGCCTATGAATATCAACGGCCAGTTAAAGTTAATCCTCGTTCGCCGGAATAATCGTCCATGAACAGCCGGCTGCAAGCGCTGGTTCCCTACGCAGAATTTTCGCGCGTAGGATTCGTCAACATTCTGGCGTTCCGGCTGCGCTACTTCACCGGCATCATCACTTATCTCCTGAACGTCACGGTGTACTACTTCATCTGGAGCGCCGTGTATCGCGGCGGCATCGCCATCGCGGGTTACAACCTCGCGCAGATGATTACTTACGTGAGCGTTGGCTGGATGATTCGCTCGTTCTACTGGAACACGATTGACCAGGAAATGGCCTACGAAGTGATCGAAGGCAAGATCGCCATGGATCTGATCAAACCCGTCTCCGTGCAGTGGATGTGGATTTCGCGGGCGATCGGCGAATCGGCGTTTCGATTGGGGCTTTTGACACTGCCCACGGCCGTCGTCGTGGCACTGGTATTTCCGGTGCAAGGCCCGGCGTCGCGCGAAACTTTTCTGCTGTTCCTGGTGGCGGTGTTCGGCAGCTTCTTCCTGATGGCCGCGATCAACTTCATGATCGGCACGTGCGCGATTCCGCTGAAGTCCATCCTCGCGCTGATTCGCGCGAAATACTGGCTGATCGAGCTGCTCTCCGGGCTGTTGATTCCCATGTCGTTTTTCCCGGACCGCGTACAAAATGTGTTGGCGTGGCTGCCGTTTGAGCATATCGCCTACACGCCGCTGCAAATTTATCTGGGCAAGCTGAACCGCGGCGCGACGTTGCGCGTGCTCGGAATTCAATGGCTGTGGGTAGTCGCGCTGCTGTGGCTTGCGAATGTGTGGTGGCAGCGAGCATCGCAAAAGATCACCATACACGGGGGCTAATTCCTAGCGGGAACCATGTCAACGACTGCGCCCATCACGGAAAAATCTGGCGCCGCTGGTTTCCTTGACGCCACGCAGCGGCATTTCGGGCTGTTCTTCGATTATTTTTCGCAATATGCGAAGGTGCGCGTCAGCTATCGCGGCGATTTCTTCATCAGCCTCGCGACCAGCTTCGCCGCGACGTTGTTTTCGTTGAGTTTCGTTGTCGTGCTGTTCCATAAAGTTCCCGACCTCGCCGGGTGGCGCTTCGAAGAAGTGCTGTTCCTCTATGGCTTTTCGCTTATTCCCTACGGCATCTTCAACATCATCAGCCTGAACCTCTACGATTTCGGCAACAACTACATCATCGAGGGGAAATTCGATCGCATACTGCTGCGGCCGATTTCCTCACTCTTTCAAGTGCTGTTCGAAACATTTCGCATCGAGTCGCTGCAGGAAGTCGCCACCGGCGTGTTCTGCATGTGGTGGGCAACACGCCATCTCAGCCTCGCGTGGACTCCCGCGAAATCCGCCATGCTCCTTTTCTTCGGGCTTTGCGCCGGCATCATCTATATATCGGTCTTCCTCATTCTCACCACGGTGTCGTTCTGGTTCGAAGACCGCATCGGCGTCCACCCGCCCGTGTGGAACGTGATCGCTTTCGGCCGCTACCCGCTCTCGATCTACAGCGGCGTCGTGCAATTTTTTCTGTGCTGGATTATTCCGTTTGGCCTCGCGTCGTTCTATCCCAGCGTACGCATGCTCGGGCGCACCATCTCGCCGCAATACCTCTGGCTCGTGCCGGTCGTTGCGCTGGTGTTCCTCACCATGGCAATCTCGCTCTGGAATTTCGGCACGCGCCATTACTCTTCCACCGGCACGTAGGCGTCGTATCAGCCCGGCGGCTCTTCCGCATTCCGCTGCAACATTTGACCGCCTGATTTCGTAAGATCTTTAGGGGCTCCTATGGGCCGGCTCGCCTTCATCGTAATCGCCATGGTTGTAGCGCTTGCTGTCCTATCCGTGGCTTCCGGATCTATCGGCTATGCCATCGGCGCAAGTGTGCTGCACCCCGCGAACTTGAACCCTGAGCGCCTTGACGAAGCCGAACAGGTTTTCAAGCGGACGAGCCTGGAGAAGACAGATTTCACGGTGCGTGCGAACGATGGGGTCGAACTGCGTGGATGGAAAGTCGTGCCGCCGTCAGCGAATGGCGACTGGGTTCTGCTTTTTCACGGAGTTTCCGACAATCGCACAGGCGACCTGGGCCACGCGGAATTTCTTCTCCGCCACGGCTACAGCGTCGTGATGATGGACTCGCGCGCCCACGGAAAAAGCGACGGCGACATGGCCAGCTACGGCTGGAAGGAGCGCTACGACACGGTCGCGATCACCGATGCGCTGTACGCCGGCGAAAAAGTCCGCCACCTCTACGCGCACGGGGTCTCGATGGGAGCTGCGATCGCGCTGCAATCTGCTGCCGTCGAGCCGCGCATCGCCGCAGTTTCTGCCGAAGATCCCTTCGCAAATTTTTGCGAAGTCAGCTACGACTACGCAGGGCTGGACGTGAGCCCAATCCTCGGCCAGACGCTCTTCCGCCCGGCTTCGATTTTCGCCATGCGCGCAGTAGCCAGAGCTGGCGGATTCGATCCCGACGAAGTTTCGCCAGAAAAAGCCGTAGCGCAACGCCCGTTCCCTGTTCTGCTGATTTGCGGAACCAACGATCGCAGAATTCCCTGCCGCCATGCCGAACAGATCTACAAAGCAGCCATCGGCCCGAAAGAACTGTGGATTGTACAGGACGCAGGACACGCCTCAGCCTTGGGGCAAGCTCCGGCGGAGTACGAAAATCGCGTGGTCAGTTTCTTCGAGAAATATCGAGCGCATCCGTGAGGCGCCGTGAAATCAGGAAACTTTCAGAATCAAAATCACGCGGTCATCTTCATGTGTGCCGCCGCGCGAAAATGTATCCACCGTAGTCATCACCGCTTGCACGATTTCCTGCGCCGGCAGATGGCGCTCGCGCGTCACCAGGTCCACCAACCGCTGCGTGCCGAATTCTTCTTCCGACGAATTATTCGCTTCGGTGATTCCGTCGGTGCAGAAAACCACCATATCGCCCGGATGCAGCTTGACGTGCCCTCGTTCGTAGCGCACGCCCGCGAAAAGTCCGACCACCATGCCACCTTCGGTGAGATATTCCACGTCGCCATTCACGCGCACTACCGCGGGCTGCACGTGCCCAGCGTTGACGTAATGCAACGTGCGCCGCGGCTGATCCAGCAATCCCACGAACATGGTCATGAATTTCTGCCCGCGCGTATCGGCCAGCATCATGTCGTTCAACGACTCCACCAGACGCTCCAACGAATGCAGATGCGCCAGCAACGCATGCAGCGTCGCTTGCAGGTTGGCCATCACCATCGCGGAGCCGACGCCTTTGCCTTCCACGTCCGCCACTACTGTAAGAATCGTGTCCGGCGCCAGCGCAATAAAGTCGTAATAGTCGCCGCCCACTTCCAGCGACGGCCGGTGCGCCACGCCAATTTCAAATCCTTCAAGCACCGGCGGACGTTCCGGCAGCAATCCCAGTTGAATGCTGCGAGCCAGCGCCAGATCGCGCTCCATCCTTTGCTTGTGTAGCAAATCACGATGCAGTTGCGCGTTTTCCAGAGCCAAAGCGACGTGATCGGAAATCGCGCGCAGCAAATTCTCGTCCGCATGCGTAAACGGGCCGGATTTCTTGTTCAACAGTTGCAGTACGCCGATGGGTTCGCCGCTCTTGCTGCGAATAGGCAGGCACAGCAACGATTTGGTGCGGAAGCCAAGCCGCACGTCCACTTCTGATTCAAATCGCGGGTCGGCGTATGCATCCTCCAGATTCACCGTCTCGCCGTGCTCCGCCACCCAACCGGCAATTCCGCGGTTGATAGGCAGCCGAATCTCGTGCTGGTCGAGACCGAGGCCAACCAGCGACCAGATTTCGCCGCGCTCGCGATCCACAAGAAACACGGTGCCGCGCTCGGCGCCTGTGTGCCGCGTGGTCAGTTGCAAAATAATGTTAAGAAGTTCGGCAAGATCCAGCGTGGAATTCAGCCGCTTGGTAGCTTCCACGATCGTGGAAAGCTCAATCACCGCATGGCGCCGCTCGCTGCTCTCCAGCGCCACTTCCGCGTAACGCCGGAAAAGTTCCAGCCATCCGCGCGTCCTGGCATCGAGCGGCCCCTTGGGCCAGGCCTCCAGGATTCCGACCGGATTCGCGCCGTGTCCCAGTACCCATGTGCAACGGTTGCCGTTCGCTCCTGAGTCCTTCCCTTGCAGAATTTTCTCGATGCGTATTGCGTCGGGCTTCGGGAGCTCGCCGCTTTCCTGCCACACGGACGGCGACCCGCCCACCACGCGCCACAACCGCGCCCCTTCCAATCGCCCCGGCGCCGCCAGCACACATACCATCTGCGCGGCAAGTTCTCCCGGCTCGCTTTCCGGATTGAGTGTCGCGACTACCTGCTCGAGGGTTTCAAGCGGCAGACCGCCGTCGCTGGGCTTGGCGGATTTACGTTTCACGACGCGTTTCCCTTGTACTGGATCACCAGGATGGTGATGTCGTCGGACTGCGCCGCGCCTTCGGTGAAGACGCGCATGCCTTCGCGGATCGCGTCGCCGAGCTGCTGGACGTTCTCACCAGTAAATTCTTCCACGATCGCACGCAGCCGGAACTCTTCGAACAATTCATTGCGCGTGTTCGTCGCTTCCGAAACACCGTCTGTATAGATGACCAGAAAATCGCCCGGCTCGAATTGCACGCGCGCGCTCTGGTATTCGGCTTCGGAGAACATGCCCACGGGGAAATTCGCGGAGCCCAGACCTTCCAGCCCGCCCGCCTTGCGCTTCAGCAGTGGCGGAACGTGCCCGGCGTTCACGTACTCGAAGCGGCCAAGCTTATCCAGAATGCCGTAGAACACAGTGGCGTAGCGATCTTCGCCGGTGCGCTCGCACAAATATTGATTCACGCGCGAAAAAACTCCGGGCAATGAGATATCCATCGCTGCGGTGGTGAAGAAAACGCCTTGCAACAAAGTGGCCAGCAGCGCAGCCGTAACGCCCTTACCCGAAATGTCGCCCACAAAAAATCCGTGCCGCCCGCCGCCCAGTCCAATCACATCGAAGCAGTCACCGCCCACCGAGTGGCAGGAGAGCGTCGAGCCCGCCACCGCTACGTCCGGCAAATCGGGCAGCGACTTCGGCAAAAGCTGCTTCTGAATCTGGCTGGCGATTTCAATTTCATGGTCCAGGCGCTGCTTCGCGCGCGACGCGGCAAACAACCGCGCGTTCTCGACCACAGTCGCCGCTTCGCGCGCCAGCGTGCGCAATACTTCGCGGTCCAAATCGGTGAACGCGCTGGACGGCACATGGCTGTCGAGGTACAGCACGCCCAGCAATTCGCCTTGCCGAGTGGAAATGGTGGCGTCGAGCGTTTCGATCACCGGCAGCTTATCCACAGGAATCGCGACTACCGTGTGCAGTTCCAGCCGCGCTACGCTCTCTTGCTGACTCATTCCGCCATCTTCGCCCGTGTCGCTGACGATCAATTCGCGCCGCGTCTGCGCCACGCGCTTCACCACCGATTGCGAAACCTGCAGCTGGTCCGGACGCAAAGTTCGCCGTTGCGCGTCGCGCGCCACGATCATCTGCAATTC
This sequence comes from uncultured Acidobacteriota bacterium, assembly GCA_963790855.1. Lineage (GTDB taxonomy): Bacteria > Acidobacteriota > Terriglobia > Acidiferrales > UBA7541 > Palsa-295. Next base: position 356,822 of record CAWBPZ010000005.1, on the reverse strand, counting down.
GTGCGATTCATTCGCCAGCAGCAGCACGCCTCGTTCGGTGCGCGTCACTTGAATTGCCGCATCCACCACCGCAGTGAGTACGTCCTCCAGCGACAGCCCCGTGCCAAGCGTGCGCGCCACTTCCAGCAGCACGCCCAGGTGATACAGTTCGCGCGAGCCGGAATGCGTCGGCGCCGGAGCCTCCACGCGCTCCACCAATTCCTCGATCGTCGCGCCTTCGCCCAGGAATTCCAGCTTGTAGGAATCCGCCATGCCGAAATCCACCTGGTCTTTCGGCTGCAGCTCGTGCTTGATCACCTTCTGGCCGTTGACGAACGTCCCGTGCCGGCTGCCCATATCTTCCAGGACCATGTTGCCATTGACGGAAAGTATCTGCGCCTGCTCGCGGCTGATGCGGCTATCGCGCAGCGTCAGCTCGTTGCCGGCTTGCCGTCCTATGCGGAAGGGCGTGGTGGCGATGGCTACTTCCCGGCGAACACCATTTGGTTCTATTACAACGAGTCGAGCGGTACGTGGCATCGGTTTTAGTTGCTTTCTCGGGGGCCGGCAAAGTAAAAACTCGCCCAGGAGCAGCTTCGCTGGCACCGCACATGGTAGGTAAACTCGCGTCCGAAGTAAATAGCTGCCGCCTTTTTACAGCTGGTTTTCCCTGGGCCGTACCGTGTCACATCGGGTCATGCCGGGCCGCGCTGTTGCCGTGCTTTCTCCGCCCATGTAGAATTCACTGGGGTTCGTAGAAACCGCGCTCTCGTTCATGGAAAATCCTGGGGCGAGGCCACCCGGCCTGTTCAGGCAGTCCGGGTTGCTGCACACGAATCGGGAGACTTGATGATCAAAGCTGTTGCCGCCGCGGGAATGATCGCGGCGCTATTGCTCACCGCGCCTGCGGCTGAAAAAGAATGCGTCCGCGTCGAAGACGCCGGCCGGGTGATGAAAGAGATCATGAACATCCCGGACGACATTCCCAAGAGCGTTATCGGCAAAGCGGAATGCGTGGTGGTGCTGCCTTCCGTGGTGAAACTGGCGTTCGTTCTAGGCGCGAGCTACGGCCGAGGCCTGATGACTTGCCGCAGCGGCCCTAATTTCAAGGGTCCCTGGGGCGCGCCGACCATGATGGCCCTCGAAGGCGGTAGTTTTGGCGTGCAGCTGGGCGGCCAAGCCACGGATTTTGTCCTGCTGCTTATGAACGACCGCGCCGCCAGCAGCATTCTGACTAGCAAGGTAAAATTGGGAGCCGATTTTTCCGTCGCGGCAGGTCCTGTGGGGCGCAACGTAACGGCCGAGACGGATGTGACCATGCACGCCGAGGTGTTCTCGTATTCGCGCGCACGCGGGCTCTTTGCGGGAATTTCCCTGGCGGGCTCCACTCTGCGTCCGGATAACAGCGCAAACGCGGTCCTATACGGAAAACCCGTGGATGCGAAGGGTGTCGTGCTCTTTGCAAAGGAGCCCGCACCCGAATGCGCCCGGTTGCTGATTGCCACGCTAAACCAGAAATCGCCGAAAAATCTTTCGGGGGATTGAATGGCGCGTCCCGCGACGCGTAATTTCGAGGTGCGCGGTAACCAGCCGTGAATTTTCGCAGAACTTTTACGTTTCGTTTTCTCGCTGCGGCAAGCTTGTCCGCGGTATTTGCCGCATACACCCGGGCGCCCGCCGCGCAAACAGGCTCCTCCGCCGCCGTCACCTCCTACCAGATTGATGTGGACGCCGCCAAACAGTGGGTGGACACGAAAATCGATCTGCACGCCGGAGAAAAGCTGCGCTTCACCGCTGCCGGGACCATCACCTATCCTGCGGACAAAAAACATCCCGACGGCCGATCTTTTGGCCCGGACGGCCTCGCGCGAAGCTACGGAGATTTAATCCACGAGTACGCCGTCAGCAACGCAGGCCACGGCTCGCTGATCGGGCGTCTCGGCGACGACAATGTCGCGCAAGCCTTCGCGGTAGGCGCGAGAGCGGATTATGAAGCGCCGGTGGCGGGCCGCCTGTTCCTGGGAATTAACCAGAGCCTGCGCGACGCGGAAGGCGCGCATGGAACTTTTCAGGTGAAAATTGCGGTGCTCAATCCGGGGCTGAGCACCACCGCCGCAATGGCCATCGGCGGACCGCCCGAAACGCCGGTGTCGGAGATTAACTCTGCGATGCTGCGGAAAATTCCGCGGCGCGTTTCCGACCCGCAGGGCAAGCCCGGAGACATGGTCAACATCCTTCTCGTGGGCACGCAAGAGCAAGTGGTGCAGGTCTTCACTAGAGCGGGTTGGGTGAGCGTGGACCGCTCCGTGCAAGACGCTGTGATGAACGCGGTGATTGACTCGCTCGAAAAAAAAGACTACCTCACCATGCCGATGAGCACGCTCTACCTCTTCGACCGCCCGCAGGATTATGGATTCGCACACGCCGAGCCGGTGCGCGTCGCGATGTCGCGCAATCACCTGCGCGTCTGGAAATCGCCGTACGTAGTGGATGGCCGCTCGCTCTGGTGCGTCGCCGCCACACACGATATCGGCTTCGAGCGCGATCAACGCAACAACAGCGTCACGCACAAAATTGACCCAGCCATTGACGGCGAGCGCGAGTACGTCAACGACACTCTATCGCGCACAGGCTTGGTGGCGCAGCGCATCCACGTCACCCCCGCCGACCCGCTCACCGAAGCCAACACCGCCACCGGGGGGAGCTTCCACTCCGACGGCCGCATCCTGGTGTTAGTGCTGAAGGACGAAAGTGCCACCAGCAAAACCAACTAAACACCGCCTCATTCGAATCTACCGTGACGCTTAAATAAGCGCTGTCCAGCGCATCGAGAGAGAGACAGACGCACCTGAAATGATTTCAGTAAGCGCTTGAGATGCCTGCTTCTTGCCATGACGCACAGCCTGAAACCCGCGTTGTCCGAGATTGCCTCGGCGTCGCGAATTCGCTTCGCAGAGGTGCAACCGCGCGCTCTTGTCGTGTTGAGCTCTGCTTCCCGACAGTTGTCGGCGTGGCGAAATAAAAATTGGAATGTCGGCAAGCTCAATTCTACATGGCCCGCCTCTGCATCATCATGCCTGCAGTGTTTGCGAGCGCCATCCTACGCAACGAAGCGCCGTCCGGTATCTGCGACGCCGCAGATGCCTGCGCCGCAGACCGAATCTTTCGCGTGCATTCGGCCAACGCAGCCTCTCGGGAACCATCCGCTGCCTCGCGCTAGCCGCTTGCAGTTCAGCCGCTGGCCCGAAAAAGCGCCGCGGCTCACCAGCTTCATTTTGGAGTGGCTGCAGGAGCCGAGCCACTCCGTGCGTGGTCGCAAGTCAACGCGCTCATCCGGTACCCACCTGACCTAATCCGATCCCAGGCCACGAATTCTCAGCACACCCGCATTTCGAAAGCAGGGTCCAACCACGTTGACGTCTCGGTGACCGCAACTTATTATGGCGCTGCCCGAAACCCAGGAGACGCCTCGTGAAATTCAGTCGACTTGCGTTGTTGCTCGTTTTCTCGATCACCGCGCTGGCTGCTTCGGATTCCCCCGACACGCGCGAAATCACCGACCCGAAATCCATCGCCTCGCTGCCCGCTCTGGGGGCAGCGCCGATCCCTGTGGACGACGTTTTTTACACGCGCTCCGTCAGCGGCGGCACATGGTCGCCCGATGGCAAGCAAGTCGTCTTCAGCACGAACCTCACCGGGCGCAACAATCTGTGGAAAGTGAGCGCCGCGGGCGGCTGGCCGATCCAGCTCAGCCAATCCGACGATCGCCAGTCCGGCGCGGCATGGTCTCCCGACGGAAAATGGATCGTCTTTCAATCCGATCAGGGCGGCGGCGAGATTTACGACCTCTTCGCGATTCCCAGTGACGGCGGCGAAGTCGTGAACCTCACGAACACGCCGGAAATTTCCGAAACCAGCGCCGTCTGGTCGCGCGACGGCAAAACCATCGCCTTCGCCTACAAACCCAAGACCGCTTCCGCCACCGACATCGCCGTCATGGACTGGAAAACGCGCGCCGTGCGCAACTTGACGCAGGAAAAAACCGCGGACCATCTGTGGAGCAATGCAATCTGGAACCCCGACGGAAAATTTATCTACGCCACGCGCTTCAACGCCGGCTTCAGCGATTCAGACGCCTACCGCATTGATGCGTCGACCGGCGCGCAGGAAAATTTGTCGCCGCACGAAGGCGACCACCGCACAATGGCTTCTGCCATCTCGCCCGATGGCAGCACTCTGCTCGTCGCTTCCGACCGCCCAGGCGGCTACAGCAATATCGCCGAAATTGATGTAGCCAGCAAGAAACTTACCTGGGTAACGGATCTGAAGTGGGAAGCCAACGCCGGAGATTTTTCGCCTGACGGCAAACGATTTACCTATGAAGTGAACGAAGACGGGCGCAGCGACGCCTACCTCGCCGACAGCGCCATACGCCACGGCGCTAAGCTTAATTTGCCTGCGGGCCTGAACAGCTACGCCGGAAATCCTTCGCCTTTCGCGCACATGGGCGCGCGCCTGTTGGTCTCGCACCAAAGCTCCACGCAGCCTGGCGATCTGTGGGTTTACGACATCGCGCAGAAAACAGCGCGCCAGCTCACCTTTTCCGCCATCGCCAGCCTCACCGCCGCGAAAATTCCACCCTCGCAGCTGGTGCACTACAAAAGCTTCGACGGAAAAATCGTCAGCGCCTTCGTGTGGGTGCCGTTCAATCTGAAGCGCGACGGCTCGAATCCTGCGATCGTGCTGCCGCACGGCGGGCCTACCGGCCAGACCACCGACTTCTTCAATCGCACCGTCGTGGCACTCGCCACGCGCGGATACATTTGCATCGCGCCCAATGTGCGTGGGTCCACCGGTTACGGCATGGCATTCCAGCAGGCCAACGTGAAGGACCTGGGCGGTGGCGACTTGCAGGACGAAATCTACGGCGTGAAATTCCTGGAAGCCAGTGGCTATGTGGATCCCAAGAAAATCGGGATCACCGGCGGCTCCTACGGCGGCTACATGACGCTGATGGCCATCGGAAAGGCGCCAGATGTCTGGGCCGCGGCCGTCGAAGAATACGGCATCATCAACTGGCTCACCATGCTGCAGCACGAAGACCCCTTCCTGCAGCAGTACGAAAAATCCCTGCTCGGCGATCCCGAAAAAGATCGCGCCATATACGACGCCGATTCGCCGCTTACCTACATCAAGAACGCCAAAGCCCCGCTGCTGGTGCTGCAAGGCGATAACGACATCCGTGTGCCCAAGGAAGAAGCCGAGCAGGTGGTGAAAACCCTGAAGGACGCGGGCAAAACCGTGGACGCGCATTACTACTCGAACGAAGGCCATGGTTTCGTCAAGCGCGAAAACCAGATTGACGCGATTCGCCGCACCATTGATTGGTTTGACCGCTATCTAAAGGGCAGCAAGTAGCGTCTAAGCGGAGCAGAAGCAGCCAGGGGTGCCAGTGTGCCGTTTCTGCCGCGCGGTCGTGGTCTCGCGGTCGCCATTTGTGTAACGCTGCTCGCATTTGCGGGCGCGCCCACGTCACGTCCGCGTCCGGCCGCTGTACCCGAATCCTCGCCGAACTCTGCCGCGAAAATTCCTCTCGCGCTCACTCAAGTCACCATCGTCAATCCGCAAGGCCCGCCGCAGACAGATATGACCGTGGTCGTCTCCGGTGGCATGATCGAATGGATCGGCCGCGCAGACGATCGCAAGCGTCCCGCGCACAAAGATGAAATGCAGCTCGACGCGCGCGGAAAATTCCTGATTCCCGGCCTGTGGGACATGCACACCCACATCGCCGGAATCAGCGCCGACCCCGCTTGGTCGAAAAACGTTCTGCTCCCCCTGCTCGTCGCGAACGGCATCACCGGAATACGCGACATGGGCGGCGACCTCAGCGCCTTGCAGCAATGGCGCCGCGATATCGCATCCGGCACGCTGTTTGGTCCGCAAATTGTGGCCGCTGGACCAATGCTCGTGCCTGCCCCGTCGCCCGGCAAGGCGAAATCCACAGACCCCTCGATGCTTCAAGTCGGCAGCGCCGCAGAAGCTCGCATGGCCGTTGCTCTGCTGCAAAAACAAGGCGCCGATTTCATCAAAGTGATTCAGCTCTCGCGTGAAGCCTATTTCGCAGTCGCCGCAGAATCAAAAAAAGACGCCATCGACTTCGTCGGCCACATTCCTACAGATGTAACCGCCAGCGAGGCCTCCGCCGCAGGCCAGAAAAGCATCGAGCACATTATGTATAGCAACCTCGCGCTGGACTGCTCGAGCCAGGAAGCAGACTTGCGCCGCCGCTTGCAGGAAGCCGCCGTGAAAAAAGATCCTTCCGATGCCGCGATCCACGACGAGGCGGACAAAACTTTCTCGCCGCAAAAAGCCGCCGCGCTTTGGGCCACTTTCATCCGCAACGGCACCTGGGTTACTCCCACTCTGTACCCAATTTCAACTCTGGCCCACGCGCCCCAGCAATCCCCGGATGACCCGTTGCTAGCCTACGTTCCGTTCACGCTGCAAAAAGAGTGGCGCCCCACGGGTCCGCCGTCGCCAAAGGAATTGGCAGACGCCGCCTGGTGGGAACGCCAATACGAAAATGACCGCAAGCTTACTGGTGAGATGCATCGCGCGGGAGTCCGTCTGCTCGCCGGCAGCGATTCGCTGGATCGCTACGTTTTTCCCGGCAGCAGCTTGCACTACGAGCTGCGTGAATTGGTCGCTGCAGGCCTGACGCCGCAGGAAGCGCTGCAAGCGGCCACGGAAAATCCCGCGGAGTTCCTCGGAAGAAAAGAGCTCGGCACAATCGCCGCAGGCCGCCGTGCCGATATGGTCTTGCTGGAAGCCGATCCGACGCAGCGGATCGAGAACACGCAGAAAATTTCCGCAGTAATACTGGCCGGGCTATACCTAACGCGCAAAGACCTCGACGCGCTGCTGGGAAAAGCCCGTGCCTCAGCTGCTGCATGGCAAGAGAAAAAGCCCGCAACAATCGCAACAATAATCCGTTAGACCAGCGAAACGCCCGACGACGCCCGCGGCGCCGAGGATTTCGGCACACGTGTCTGGCTATCCCACGCATCGCTCAGCCGCCGAATGGTTTCGCGCAGCCGCACCGCCAAGTCCACCACGGTCTGCAGCCGCTGCGTGTCGGCCGCCTGCAACCGCACGCCATGTGATAGCAACAACTCTGCGTTGCCGAGTATCCCGGTGAGCGGATTATTGATCTCGTGCCTGAAAATTTCCGCCACGTCATCCGGCATTTCCGCCCAAGGTGATCCTGCGGACAATTCCGACCGCTGCGCCCAGCGCAAGCGCCGCTCCACCAGGCACGCGGCCAGCGGAATGAAATCACCGCGGCGCGCCACCAATTCCTTGCCCGTGCCGCTTTCACCCAGAATCAGCACCGGATAAGCGTGCTGGCTCACTCGTTCGATCAATCGGTACAGGCGCTGCATCGTAACGGACACGCCGATTAAGTCGGCGAACCCCGGCCGCGTGCGCAGCGTCTCGCGCAGCACGCGGTTTTCCTGGTCCACGTCCAGCAGGCGAATCATGCGGTCCAGCTTGCTGCGCAGTTCCGGGATATGAAACGGCTTGGTGATGCAATCCGCCGCTCCCAGGCGCGTCGCCTCCACGGCGCTTTCAATCGTGCCGTACTGCGTGAGCACGAGCACGGCCGTCTGCAGATAGTTGCTGCGCACGCGCTTCAGCAATTCCAGCCCGCCGATCTGCGGCACGCGTAGGTCCGTGATCAGTATATCCACCGGCATCTGATCCAGGATCTCCAGTGCCTGCTCCGTCGTCGATGCCGTGCGCGTGCGTAATCCGGAGTCCGTCACCACGTCGTGACACAAACTCCTGGTTGCGTCCTCATCATCCACAATTAAAACCGTCGCCGATATCGGGCGCTCCGACGTGAACACCTGTCCTACCGCCATGATATTCGATCGCCTTTCCGGATTCGTTTCCCGACTTCCTTTGCAACACAAGCACCAATTGGGAACGTTTCCGGATCTGCCCGATCTAACAGTGTTTAGGTGTCGATTCGGCGGAGAGTGAGGTGCTGAGCGTAGAATCGAAATGGAACAATTAACAAGTCCGTAATAGTACGCAGGCGGTTAAGTCTTGTGACTGGTATGTCGTGCAACGTTGGGAACGCCTAAGTTTCAATGAGGGAAAATCGCGACGACTCGCTTACAACTGGCTTTGCGCTTGTTCACGCCGGCGCCGCTATCGCCTGTACAGCGGCTGGCTGTCAACTGTGCAGCGACGGTTCATTGACGATTTAGTGGCCGCCGGTTTCTCTTGTCGTACCTGTCGCAAACGATTTCGGAGTGGAATCACCGGAAAAATCGAGAAGATATAAACCATCATTCGCGGAGCCGGCGTAAATTCGTTCCGTTGCGCCGACCGTCGCCAACACCGGGAACGGGCCCTCGCTAGCGCGCGCAGCGCCGCCCGTTGCGATCGCCGGCTTTGCGGGCTTTACGCGCGTCCAGGTTGCGCCTTCGTTTCGCGAAATGTACAAGCCCGCCGCCTGCATCGACACCAGCCAGAAATCCGGCCGCGCCAGCAAAGCATCCGCAAGGCCACCGGGCAATCCCGCCTGCGCCTTGGTCCAGCTATTTCCGGCATCGCGCGAAATGTACAAACCAGTGCGCGCAACCGCCGACAATAAATTCCTCCGCCGTCCACTCCAGTCGCATCGCGCCACCCGATTCGAGCGGAAGGTCGTGCCACGCCCAGGTGCGTCCCGCGTCTTCGGAGAAAACCATTCCGCCCGAAGATACTAGCCGGATCCGCGCGCCATCACTTGATGCGCGGACTGATGCGACGGGCAACGCAGCCGGCCCGAACGGTAACTCCGTCCAAGAACTGCCCGAATCATGCGACACGAACAGTCCCTGCTCGCTAGCAGCGAACCAGGCTGAGTCACCGAAAAACATGTCATTCACCGGCGACCGAAAAGCGCGAAACTTGCTTTCGCGCCAAGGGGAATCGCTCGCCGAAACGCCCGCCGAAGAATCGCGGACAATTCCAATAGGCGCCCACGCATTCCGCTGCGCATCGAATCGCGCCAGGCCGCCGGAGGCGAGTGCGGCCCACCAGCCCGTCGGCGCTGAAAAAATCCACCGTACTGCTTCTCCGTCAAGCCCCGCGCTCATCGCCGCCCAATTCTTTCCGCCATCCGCGGTCATCATCAACGAATCCGGCGCATTCTCCAGGACCGCCGCGGCGCGCTCTGGATCACCCGAGTCCACGGCCAGCGAAACAATCCGGCGATGATGAAATCCCTCGTTCGACGCATGAAAACTCGCGCCGCCATCGTTACTCGCGAGCACTCCGTGCTGTTCCGTTCCCAGCAGCACGCGCGATTCGCTGCCCTCGCCGGCATGCGGCAGAATCACCATCGAATTGATCACCCAGCTACGTGGTGAAATCCTCCGCCAGGAAGCGCCGCCGTCTGCCGTCTTCCACAATCCCTCGGTCGTCCCCGCATACAAAATCGCCGGCCGCGCCGCATCCTGGCGAATCACCGGAGTCCGCCGCGAAGAGTACGGAATGCCATCGAGTTTTTCCCAGGCCGCGCCAGAATCGTCGCTGCGATATATTCCCGAGCAGGCGCTGGCAAATATGCGCCGCGGATTCTGCGCGTCGGTCACCAGGCTCAGTACATCGGAATCGTCAATCATTCCCGCGTGAATCGCAATCCAGTGTGCGCCTCCGTCGGTCGTCTTCCACGGAAGATGAAACGTCCCGGCGTAAATTACCAGCGGATTGCGCCGGTCAATCGCCAGCGAATCAAAATTGCGCAGCTCGGTGTCGCCCGCAGGCGTAATTCGCTGCCATGTTTTGCCCGAATCGCGCGACAAGAAAACTCCGTCCAGCGCGCCCGCCACCAGCATCGCCGGATCCGATGCAGACTGCGTCAGCGCCCGCACCGCATGGCCTGCAAGTCCAGCATCACGCCACGTCGCGCCGCCGTCGCTGCTCAGAAAAACTCCGCCGCCTTCACCCGCAACCTCCCGCGTCCAAGTCGCTGCATAGAGCCTCGCCGAATCACGCGAGTCCACGATGATCGCCGTCACCACCGCGTTTTGATTGTCACCCGCCATTCCAAGTTGCTGCCAATCGGCCCCGCCATCGCGCGATGCGAAAATCGCACCGTCGATCGTCCCCAAATAGAGCACGTCCGGATGCATCGAATCGCTCGCCAGCGCCCGCACGTCACCGCCCGCCGGACCCGTGGCCTGCCACACCTGCGCCTGTACTGGCCCCGCACCGAAACACGCACACACGGACGCGCAGACCAAGGCAAACATCATGATAGAAATACACCGGAGGAACCTGTTATGCGAAGTCATGTTCGATACGCGCTGTAAGCGCTTGGCAAACAACTTGCGGCGGAGTTACCGCGAGGCGTCAGTCGAAAATTGAGTTCGACTCGAAGCACCGGGCCACGCCGACTCTGGCGGAGCGCAGCAGCACGATGCCTCCTGTATGAGACTGCTCCAATCCAAGACACTGCTCGCCGCAATACCGCCGCCCGCGAATGCCACCGGGCGTCCTGCTGCTTCCTCTCTCCCTCAGCACCTTCACCTAAACTGCGATCAAACGACCTTTAATAAGATGCACCATCCGGAACAAACACGATATCCACCCGCCGGTTTTCCTGACCCGCGCCCGCCACTCCCGCCGCGGTGCGAACCTCAACCCGCGAAGCGTCCACGCCCTTGTTCTCCTGCAAGTATTTCTGGCAGCTCGTCGCGCGTTCGTCCGCCAGTTTCGCGGCCCGCGGTTCTTTCGGGTCCGCGGAACCCACGAGGACCACTTTCGCCCGCGGATCGCTTTGCAACCGCACCGCCACGTCGTCCAGGTTGCGTTTGCAAACGTTGTCCGCGCCCGCGCTCCCCGGAGCGAAATCGCAAGCGCTCACCTTGTTCGCTTGCGGTGGAGGAGGCGGCTCCTTCACCGTAATAGCCGCCGTGCAATCGCACGCGCTGTGTAATTCATTTTCTGCGCGACCAGTTACTGTATAAGTTCCCGGCGCCAGCCCCGATGTATCAAACTGCACAATCGAGCCGGCGCCGATAACCTGCCCTCCATTGGCCTGCCAACTAAATCGTATCGCCGTCCCCGATGCATCATTCACATTCGCGGTAATCTCGGCGCGTTCCCCCGCGAGCACCGTCGAACGATCCGCCGCGCACGTCATCGTCGGAGCCGGAGGCGCCGGCTTCGGCTGCACCGTCACATTCGCGGAACAACTGGCCGTCTTGCCCGCGCCATTATCCACGCGCGACATCAATATGTAGCTCCCCGCACCCACGCCTGCGGAATTCCAACGCACGTACGGTCCCGACCCATCCATCGCGCCGCCCGTCGCGGTCCACTGATAAGTTAGCGGGAGCCCGTTCGCATCTGTCGCGCTCACGTTCGCCGTAACGTAATCCTCGGACCCCTCCCTCACCGAACTCTTGTCCACGGCGCACGAAGCCGTCACTACATCCGGAGGCAGTGGCTTCGAAGGCCAATGCGCCACGCCTACCTTAATAATGAATCCGTTGCGATCGCGATGATTCGTCAGGTCCAGCGAATACCGGTAGCCCATGTCCAACGCCGCCCATTTCCACGCATACAGCCGGAAGCCAATAATATTGTCGACGGGATCGCGCGCGCCAAAAGTAGTGTTCTGAATTCCGTTGCCCACGTAAATCGTGCCGTCGTACTCGGTCATAATCTGGAAACGCTTCGTCGGAAAAATCAAAAGCCCCGCGCCCACCTGCATCTGATCCGCCAGTTTCAGCACCACGGTTTCCGGCACGCCACCCACGACCGCTGTGTAGCTGGAATCGCGCGTGAACCGGTACGACCAGTTCGCGGTCGCCGTAATTCCACCGTGAAAGAAAGTCTTGCTGGCCTCGAGTCCCACTCCATAATTGAACTTCCCGTACTGCACCTGATCCGCCAACAGCTGCGTCAACCCCGTCTTCGTCGGAAGATAAAAATCATTGCGAATCGAAAGACTGATCGGCTTCCCTCGCCGCTCCGACAGCAACCCAATCTTGAATCCCAAATCCATTTCTCCAACGCCACTGCCGTTGTGCGACGCAAACGGCGCATCCTCCACATAAGCCGGCGGAAAACCAGTGGATGGAATAATCGAGTTGTAAATCGTGTTCTGGTATTGCGGGTTCGCCGCGTTCACCGGCGCCAAGCTCAGCAGGCTAGGCTCGCCCACGTGAATGTAATCGTACGAATTGATCTGATAAAAAAGCGAGAGCCAGTTCGTGACGCCGTAGCCCAGCGAAGGCACGAGCTGCAGCGAAGTAATATCTCCGGGCATGCGCGAAAATTTATTCAATCCGATGCCCAGCGACCAGCCGTGCTTGGGCAGCGTCTCGCCAGTTTCGAGCGTGAATAGCCCCGGATTGCCGTCCAGCGCGGGCATCGGCGTGAAATTCGGCTGCTCGGAATCCTCGTCGGCCATCGCCGCTTTGGATTTTCCGGCGCCGGAATTGGGTTTGGGCAGTGCCGAAGGAGCCGGCGCTGCGGCTGACACGGTCGCGGACGTGGAGGAACTTGTAGCCGCGGTACTGATGTCGGACGTACCGCTCGCCGTCGCGGAATTAGTTGAAGGGGAAGCAGTCTTCGCGGTTGTATTGTCGGTGAAAGGTGCGCCTGCAGCCGTCGCAGCTGCGCTAGCGCTGCCGTCCGCCACGCGAGGCTTGGTGTCGTCGGCGAACGCCGCCGCGACCACCAAAAAAACAGCCACCACCAAAATGGCGGCACGTTCGAGCACTTTCAAAGTACGCCTCCTCCACACAACCCACTCCACGTCGTTACGCGCTGACGATGGCACCCATTCCTTCCCCCGCAGGCGACGCGATGAAAAAACCACAGGACTCGAAGGGGGCCGAAAAAGGGAGTATCGAGCGTGCAGTACGGTAACCCGTAAAACTGGCGGGATTATAATTCACGCCCGTCCGTTCCTGTACTGTTTTTTCTAATTCTCCGCTCGCCACGGCTTCCGCGCCAGAGCCCGGAGTGCATTCCCGGCATCCCGCGTAATTGGCGCGCATAAAGGACAAACCGCGCTCGCCACCTCACCCGCGATTTGCTATATTCAATTCAAGAAATACCCGCTTTCGCCTCCAGCTGAAAGCGCCAAACCAATATTTGGAGGAGTTCATGAAATGCTGGAGGATTTCCGCATTTGCGTCCGTTCTGTTGCTGTTTTCAGGCGTGCCAACCCGAGCCCAACAACAATCGCAGGATCCCGCAACTCAAATCCAAGACGCGCCGCCCGATGCCGCCGCTCGCGGCACCCGTTTCCTGGTCTCCCTGCAAACCACGATTTCGACTAAAGAAGACAAAGTGGGCAGGCAATTCCTCGCACGCACCCTCGAGCCCATCGCCACCGCCGAAGGCGCCAGCCTCCCCACCGGCACTCAAATCCGCGGTCACATTGACAAGATTCAACCCGCCGGAAAAGTTGGCCGCGCCCGCCTCTGGCTCACCTTCGACGAAATCCACAGCTCGACCGGTTGGATTCCTCTGGTGGCCGATTTGATTGACGCCCCCGGCGTTCACTCCATCCGCGTCCTCTACGATCGCGAAGGCGAAATCCGCGCCACAAACACCAAACAAGAAGACGCAGTCTTCGCCGCAGCCGAAGCCGCATTCGTCGGCGCCGAGCCCGGCATCGCTAAAAAGGACAAACAGGACGCGGCCATGGGCGCGGCTATCTCCGCCGCCACAGCATTCATGATTACCTCCGGCCTAGGCCAAGAACTCACCCTGCCGCAAAATATGAAGCTCGAACTAGTCCTCGTGCGGCCGTTGCATCTCGGGAGAACCTAGGCGGGTTGGATCAGCAGAAGAAGTAGGCGGCGCGGTGCAAATCAACTGGCGTTCATGCGGCGGTGGAAGCAGAAGGTTGCTCAAATTGAATCCGTTCAATCGTCACCGCAATCCCGAAAAGCGGCGTAGGTTCGTCCGGCAATCGCCACGCGCGAATCGTTTTCACTGTGGCGCGAGCCAGCAGGCACGAACTGCGCCCCTTTTCCGCTGGCAAACAAAACCCAAGTTCCAGCGTCGTTCCAATCTCGAACCTAATCTCTGAGTGGAACAAGATTCCCGTCCGCGAGATATCCCGCAGCTGCCCGCCATGGAACTCCGGCGGCTGCGGCTGCGACATGCAAACCTGCATCGGCACATGAATGTCATAGCGCACAGCCTTGCGAATCTCTTCCAAGGTTCACCTATGAAAACGGTTGCAAGAAGATGGCCGGCCTCGGCGCCAGCCTCCACTGACAACAAAGCCGTTAAGCCGGAGGCCATCCTCCAATTGCCAAGACGGATCTACTCACCGGTCCCCATTCAGGAAACGCCTCGTACCGTATCGGCTCGCTGCCTCGTCGCCCCGCTCTCTTGGATTTCCGCCAGACTGCTGCTACATTCAAAGTTCCGATGGCTACCGCTACGATTCCCAACCAGCAGCGCATCCTGATCGTTGAAGATGAAGACAACGCCCGCAAAGGCTACGAAGCCCTGCTGCGCAAATGGAACTGGGAAATTCTCGGCGTCGCCAGCGGTGAAGAAGCCCTCGCCAAATTTCAGGAATTCCAGCCCAGCCTGATTCTCGCCGACGTCGAACTCCCCGGCATGAACGGTCTCGACCTGCTCAAACAGCTGGGCGACGAGATTCTCCGCATTCCCGTCATCATCATCACCGGCCGCGGCAGCGACGAACGCGTCGTCCAAGCCATCGAAGCCGGCGCCTATTGGTATATCGAAAAACCGCTGAAGCCTCCGGTGCTGCGCGCTCTGCTCGAACGCGCGCTCGGCCACGCGCGCAATCAGCAAGCTGTCGTGGCTCTCACCCGCGATCTGCGTGCCGCCGGCAAGCTCGGCTCTCTCGTTGGCGCCTCTGCACCGATGCAAGACGTAATGCGCCAGGTGGAAATTGCCGCGCCATCTACCGCCTCGGTTCTCATCACCGGCGAAACCGGATCCGGCAAAGAAATGGTCGCGCGCTCGATTCACATGCTTTCGCCGCGCGCCGACCGCCCATTCGTCGCCATCAATTGCTCGGCGATCCCCGAATCGCTGATGGAAAGCGAAATTTTCGGCCACGAGAAAGGCGCGTTCACCGGCGCCGCCGAACGCCGGATCGGCTGCTTCGAACTCGCCGACGGCGGCACGCTCCTGCTCGACGAAATCGGCGAAATGCCCGCGCAAACCCAAGCCAAGCTGCTGCGCGTGCTAGAAGATCACAAAGTCCGCCGCCTCGGCAGCAAAGTGGAAACGCCCGTGGACGTCCGCGTCGTCGCCGCGACCAACAAGAATCCCGAACAAGCCGTCGCCGATGGACATCTACGCCAGGATCTCTATTTCCGTCTGAATGTTTTCAACATCCATTTGCCTCCCCTGCGCGAGCACAAAGAGGATTTGCCGCTGCTGGTGGATCACCTGCTCGCCGACATTTCCGCCAAACACGAAAAAAAAGTCTCGACCGTCGGCACCGATGTGATGGAACTCTTCAAGTCCTATCCTTGGCCGGGCAACGTGCGTGAGCTGCGCAACGTGCTCGAGCGTTCCGCCATCGCTTCGGATCGCGGCACCGTCGCGCGCCAGCATCTGCCGGCTGAATTTGGCCGCGTCACTGCCATGACCACCAGCGGCCTCGGCGGGCTGCGCTTCCCCATCGGCACCACCGTGGACGCCGTCGAGCGCGAGCTGATCGTGCAAACTCTGGCTGCCACCAGCCAGAATAAAACGCGCGCCGCCGAACTTCTCGGCATCAGCCTGAAAACTCTGCACAACAAACTAAAAGAATACGAGGCGGGGCGACGAGATGCGTCTCAGCCTGAAAACTAAATTCACGCTGGCGACTTCCCTGCTGGTTCTGGCGGTCGTCACCACCGTCTCCGGCCTGTACATCGCGCGTCTCACGCGCCAGACGTTACGCCAGGCCGACGAGCGTTCACATTTCGTCGCAAAACAAATTTATCTGGCCTGCCAGAACTCCATGACGGACGCCGCCGCGCGCGGTGAATCCCCCGCTTCCTCCAGCCCCGCCGATTTGCGCGCCTACGTGCAACGCGCGCTCGATAACAGCAGCACCCTGAACTCCGTAATGGAATCCGCCATCGGTTATTCCCCCACCATCTACGAAATCACCATCAGCGATCTCGACGGAATCGTCCTCGTCTCCAGCGACGCCAGCCTGCGTGGCGAAAAAATTGCCCAGCGCCCGCCGATTGATTCGCTCGTTCGGGGCGGATTCTTCCAGCAGTTGCGCACACTCTACGGCCCGCCACTGGTGTACGAAGATTCGCTGCCGTTCAATATCGGGGGCCCCTTCGGCGACATTCGCATCGGCCTCTCTTCGGCGCTGATCCGCAACGAAATTTCGCCCGGCCTGATTTCCGCCGGATATTACGCGCTGGCCTCCGTGCTGCTCTCCACTCTGCTCGCGCTGATCGTCAGCCGGGCTTCGCTTGCTCCGATTGACCGCATCTCCGCGCAATTGGATCGCATCTCCGCCGGCGAATTTGATCTGGAACCGGTCGAACGCAGCGACGAATTCGGCGCGGTCAGCACCAAAATCATCGGCATCGGAAAACAGCTAAGAGACGTACGCGAAATTTTCAGCACGCTGCGCGAAAATCTCGATCAGGTGATGGGCGGACTGGAAGACGGCCTGCTGCTCTTCAACGCGCGCGGTAACGCCGTCCTGGTGAGCCCTTCAGTCGAAAAATTCCTCGGCCAACGTTCCGAAGTGCTGCGCGGATTACGCGTTAGCGAAATTTTCCCGCCCGGCCATCCCGCCCGCGACGCCCTCGGAATCCACGGCGACGAAGTCGGCCACATCGAAAACGCTGAAATCACTCTTGCCGGCCTGCACGGCTCGCAGCGCATCGGTCTCAGCGCGCAGGTGATTCGCGAGCACGGCATCGCCATGGGCGCGCTCATCACCCTGCGCGACGTTGAATCGCTCGAGCGCATCGGCAGTCAACTGCAAGTCTCAGAACGCCTCGCCGCCCTCGGCCGCGTCACCGCCGGCGTCGCGCACGAAGTAAAAAACCCCCTGAATTCCATGCGCCTCTGGCTGGAAGTGTTGAAAGCCAATATGCCAGTCGAGCCTGAGCCGCAGCAAGCTGTGAAAATGCTCGATAGCGAAATTGACCGCCTCGACCGCGCCGTGAAAACTTTCCTGAATTTCACCAAGCCGCTCGAGATCAAGCTGGAAGAAACCGACTTGCGCATCCTGCTCGACGACGTGCTCGAGGCCGCGCGCCCCACCATCGCCAAAGCTGGCATCGAACTGCGCGTGGATCTGCCTTCCGAATTTCCGCATGTGCTAGTGGATGGCCAACTCATTCATCAGGCCGTGCTCAATCTTTTGCTGAATGCCAGCGATTTCACCGGTCCGGACGGCACCATCGCCCTCAGCCTGCGCCGCAACGGCGATTTCGCAGTCATCTCCGTGGCTGATTCCGGCGCCGGCATCTCCCCGGAAAATCAAAAGAAAATCTTTCAGCTGTTTTTTACGACCCGCCCCGGAGGTACCGGCATCGGACTGGCTAACACTTTTCGATTTGTGCAGTTGCACAACGGTCGGATAGAATTCGAATCCGAGCCTGGACGCGGCACTACCTTTCGGCTGGAATTGCCGCTGGCGCGTTCCCTGGAAGCGCCAGCAGAAAAGCGTCGCGATTTCGGGCGGCCGTTTGCCGAAGAAAAACGATAAGCATCGAAAGTTTAGGAGTTGAAAGTTCCAAGCTATAAATTAAAAGTTAGAAGATCAATGCCCAGCCCAAAAACAGAATCCGCGTTGCTGGCAGCCATTTTTATTTGCGGGCTGTCGGTCAGCGTGGCGGGGTGTAACCGCACGACAGTGAAAGCCGCCGCGCCGGTCGCAGCTGCCCCCGCTCCGTCCGCCGCCGATTCCAAACCCATCACCAACATCGCGCCGGACACCGACGCACTGCCCCCGGTCGAAGCCGTAGCCCCTCCGCCGACTCCCGCTGCCACCGCGGCCGCCCCCCTGCCCGTCGAGCCGACGCACACCAGGGTTCCGCCGCCCCCGCACCGCCAACCCGCCGAAGCGTCCTCGGATGCTGCGGCCGAGCAGCCCGCGCGCACTCCGCCACCGCAAATTTCGCCGCAACTTTCACCCGGCGATCAAGCCAGCCTGCGCCGCAGCACCGGCGAAGACGTCAACGTTGCGCAAAAAAATCTGCAGCAAGCCACCGGCAAAGTCCTCAGCGCCGCACAGCAAGACCTGCAGGAAAAAATTCGCAGCTTTCTGGCCCAATCCGAAGAAGCCGGTAAAGCCGGTGACTGGTCCCGCGCCCAAACCCTCGCCCAAAAAGCCCGCCTCCTCTCCGTCGAGCTCGTTGACTCGCTCTGAACTGAATCTCGCACTAATTTTCGCAATGCGGCCGAAGCGCCCGTTCAACGTTGCATCCAGGAATATCCGCGCTGCAATTCCTGATAATATGCATCGGTGAGCGCTTACGACGTCATCATCGTTGGCGGCGGACTGATTGGCAGCTCGATCGCCTTCGAGCTTACATCCGAAGATTTGCGTGTTGTGGTGCTCGATCGGCAGGAGCCTGGACGCGAAGCTTCATGGGCTGCGGCTGGAATGCTTTCGCCGGGACCGGATTCGCCCGAATCGTCGGCACTCCTCCCCCTCGGAAAAGAGAGCCTGCGTCTCTACCCCGAATTTATCGCGGCGATCGAAAAAGCTTCAGGCAAGTCCACAGATTTCACGCGCAACGGCACGTTCGAAGTGTTCCGGGGCCCGCAAGCGGCAGCACAGCGCGATGCAATGGTGGCCGAGTTTCGCGGTCTCGGACTGAGCGCCGACGCAATGTCGCCGAGCGCGGCCCGCGAGCACGAGCCATCGCTCGGACCGCAAGCCGATGCGGTAACTTGGCTGCCCGATGAAGCAACGGTCGATCCGCGGCTGCTCGTCGAAGCCGTGCTCGCAGCTGCAACGCAGCGCGGCGCCGAAATTCGAGCCAACTGTCCCGTGGATGCCCTGCTGTACGAAGGCCAAGTGTGCAACGGTGTGAGAGCCGCCGGCCAGAAAATCTCAGCCAAACAAGTTCTGGTCGCCGCAGGAAGTTTTTGCGGCACGATCGCAGGCAGCACAGTGGCAGGCGCAGACGCCACGCGCGAAATCGGCCACCAGCTCCGGCAATACGCCCCCGTGCATCCAGTGCGCGGCCAAATGCTAGCCCTGCGTTCAAAAACCGTGCAACTGAAGAGAGTCCTGCGCTCGGAATATGGCTATCTGGTGCCGAGGCGCGACGGCCGCATCATCGCCGGCAGCACTCTCGAAGACGCAGGCTTCGTGAAACAAGTCACACCGCAAGGCGTCCGACAAATCCTCGACGCCGCCCTCGAACTAGCTCCCGCTCTCTCGGACGCGAAAATTGTGGAGGATTGGTCAGGGTTGCGCCCCGGCACTCCGGATCACTTGCCCATCATCGGCCCCACCGACATCGCGGGGCTATGGCTCGCAACCGGACACTACCGCAATGGGATTCTGCTCGCGCCGGCCACGGCAAGAATCGTGCGCGATTGGATCATCACCGGAAAATCGAATTTCAACGTGGAGAGTTTTTCGCCGCTGCGTTTCACCGCTGCCAAATTTCCTGCGCGCGCGAATCGCAGCGCTTCGGCATACTGAAGCAGCAATCAAAAACCTAAAAAGGATCCTTATTACGCACTGGCTCGCGATTCGCCGGTCCCGCCAGCGATGAGGCCTGCCCCGGCCCGGTGAACTGCACCTTGTCCGCATCCAAATAGAGCGAACGATCAATCACCGCTTCAACCGTGGACCCGCGCGGCATCTCCGCATCCGGCCCGCGCGTGAGCAGCACCGCCGCCAAACCCACCGCCGCTCCCGCTGCCGCTCCGATTCCCACGCCTGTTCCGGTTCGCGTCGCCAGACCTCCAATGCCCGCGCCCGCCGCGGTGGTTTTCGCGATCGTTCCGATATCGTGTCCCTTCTCAGAGTCTCCGATGATCTTGCCTTCGCTGTCCGTAGTTTCGTTGCCGCCCGTTCCCGCATTGCTGGGCACCGCGTTCAGGTTCACCATGTAGGCGTTCGGCAAAATCATCGTCGTCAACTTGATCATCAATTCGCCGCGCCCCTTCACTCGCCCCGGCCGCTTCGATTCGGTGACTTCGCCGCTCACATACGATCCCGCCGGTATCACCACTTTCCCATCAATCATCACCGGAAACAAAGTCTCGAAGTACACCGGATCGCCCGGCCGCGCGCTGCGCGTAGATATCGCGTTGTGCAGCACCAGCGGAATATGCGTCCCCGCAGGCACCATAATCTTCGGCGCTGTAGCCGCAACCGGTGTGACTACCGGAGCAGCCGCAGCGCCCGGTGTACCCGATGTCCCTGTAGCAGACGTCGCGCCGTTCGTGGCCGACGCAGCTGCGGTCGAACCGCCAGTAGTCGTCCCAGCATTTGAAACTGGTGCCGGAGTACCCCCGCCACCAGATCCATCCTGCGGTTTCTGCGCCGCGGGCTGATTCGCAGCAGCCGGCGCGGGCGCAGGAGCAGCCGGAGTAGTGTGAGGCGGCGGAGGAATCGGCCCGGCCTCTTGCGCCGCAGCAGCAAGCGCGCATCCAGCCGCGATCGCCAGCAAAAGGGCCTGCAGCAAGCAAAGCCGACTCGTTTTCATCCGACCCCTCTTCCTGCGATTCGGTAAGGATTAAATGATAAGGATGCCAACCCACGCTCAGCGAGATGTATCGAGCATAAACCTTCCCGCCACCCAGCCGCTACGATATCCTTCCTGACACCAGCACCGCCAGCGCCAAACTGCCCGTGTACGACTAGGACACCGGAAAATCCACGCCCGCACCATAGCCACTATAATAACAATTGAGGCCTCTCTTGGGACCCCTCCACATAGCCCAACTCCGTGTGCCGTCCTCTCTACGGCGCAAGACTCTCCTGATCATTGGGATCACCATGGTCGGGCTGGTCGCCGGCCTCTTCATGCTTTCGCGCATTGTGCTTATGCGCGGCTTCGCCAAACTGGAAGAGGATTTCGCGGTCAGAGACATCGAGCGCGCCACCAGTGCCCTGGCAAACGAGCTGAACACCCTCGACCAGACCACCAGCGAATACGCCACCTGGGATTTAACCTACGATTACGCACGTGGCCTGCGTCCGAGCTATGTCAAAACCGAATTCCCCGCTCCTACATTTCAAGAGCTGAAAATCAGTTTCGTCGTCATTCTCGACGCTCGCGGCCGCAAACTCTTCTCCAGAGGCTTTGACCTCACCCACGGCGGCGAAATGCCCGTTCCCGCGGGCCTGGACGATCACCTGAAGCCCGACGCGCTGCTCCTCAACGTCAAAGATGCTCACAGCAGGGTGGCCGGAGTTCTCGACCTTCCTGCCGGACCCGCCCTGGTGGATTCCCGCCCGATTCTCGCCAGCGATGCCTCCGGCCCAATGGCAGGAACCATGATCATGGGCCACCTGCTCGATGCCGCCGAAATTCAGCACTTGGGCGACCTCACGCTCATGCCCGTCGAAGCGCAAACGCTGTCTTCCGCCACTCTCGGTCCCGATTTCCGCGCCGCAGCCGCCGCCATCTCCAAGGGCGCGCCGAACTTCATCAGCCCGCTGGACAGCCAGTCTCTCGCGGCCTACCAGGTCGTGGACGACATTTACGGCCGCCCCGCCGTCATCATCCGCGTCCTGCTGCCTCGCACCATCTATGAGCAGGGCCACACGACCCTAGCCCAATTCCTGCTGCTGCTGGTCGCCGCGGGATTCGTTTTCGGCGCGGCCACTCTGTACTTGCTCGAGCGCTTCGTCATCTCGCGCATCGCCAACCTCACCGAGAACATCACCCAAATCGGCGCCAGCGGCGAGCTTTGCGCGCGTGTGGATGTGCCGGGCCAGGACGAACTGGGATTCCTCGGAGTCGCCATCAACGGCATGCTCGAAGACCTCGAAAAATCCCAGATCGAGCGCCACGAGGGCCGCGCCCGCCTGGCGATGATGATCGAGCGCATGCCCGCCGTCCTGTGGACCACAGACAAGGAACTGCGTTACACCTCCAGCATGGGCGCCGGCCTGGATTCCCTGGGCGTAAAATCCGGGGGCCTCACCGGCAAGACCCTCACCGAATATTTTGAAACCAACGATGCACAGCACCCTTCTATCCACGCGCACTGGCGCGCCCTCGCCGGCGAATCTCTCACCTACGAATTGCACTGGCAGAAACGCATCTTCGAATCTCACGTGCGCCCATTGCGTGCAACCGATGGCGAAATTATCGGCGTGATTGGCGTTGCGCTCGATATCACCGACCGCAAACAGCTCGCCGACCAACTTCGCCAGTCGCAAAAACTGCAAGCCGTCGGGGAACTTGCCGGCGGCGTCGCCCACGATTTCAATAATTTACTAATGGTGGTGAAGGGCCACGCCGAAATGCTCCTCGATCGCTTACCCGGCTCCTCCGCCGATCGCCAGAATCCCGCGCGCCAGAACGTCGAACAGATCCAGCAGGCCGCCGAACGTGCCGCCGGTCTCACACGCCAGTTGCTCGCGTTCAGCCGCATGCAAGTCCTGCAGCCCCGCGTTTTGGACTTGAACGAAGTCGTCGCCGGAATGATTCAGATGGTCTCGCGCGTCATTGGCGCCAATATCGAACTCGCATTTCTCCCCGGCGCCAATCTCGGCCGCGTGAAAGCGGACCCCAGTCAGATCGAGCAAGTCGCCTTGAACCTGGTGGTCAACGCGCGCGATGCCATGCCCGACGGCGGCCGCTTAACCATCGAAACTTCCAACGTGCAACTGGACCGCGATTACGCTACCGAGCACGCCGTGGTGGATCCTGGTCCCTACGTCATGCTCACCGTCAGCGACAGCGGCATCGGCATGGACGCGGCTACCCAAGCCCGCATCTTCGAGCCATTTTTCACTACCAAATCGCAAGGCCGCGGCACCGGCCTGGGTCTCGCCACCGTATATGGGGTGGTAAAGCAAAGCGGCGGATACGTCTGGGTCTATAGTGAAGTCGGCCACGGCACCACTTTCAAAGTCTATCTGCCGATGGTGCAAGCCCCGATGGAAAAAAAGGCGCCGGAAAAAATCACCAGCGGGCATGAACCCGGCACCGAAACTATTCTCTTCGTCGAAGACGAACAAAGCGTCCGCGAACTCGTCAGCGGATATCTCTCCGCCCGCGGCTATCAAGTTCTCGACGCGGCCGACGGTGCCCAAGCCCTGGAAATCGCCGCCACACACAAAGGAAAAATTCACTTGCTCATCACCGACGTGGTGATGCCGCGCGTCAGCGGCCGCGAACTCGCCGCGCGCCTCGCCCCCACTCGCCCCGAGCTGAAGGTTCTGTACATCTCCGGCTACACCGACGACAGCGTCTTCCGCCACGGCGTCCTGGAAGGCGGCATGGCGTTCCTGCAAAAGCCCTTCAACCTGAAAGTGCTCGCAACTAAAATCCGCGAAATTCTCGAACACGTCCCCGTCAGCTCGTAACGCCGACAATTTTCAGCGAAAATTACACTTGCACTCGACACGAATAAAAAACCCGCCCTCGGTCACGCGAGGGCGGGCTTTTTCGTTCCGTCGAATTTTGCTGCACGTACTACGGAGTAGTTATGGTCACCGTGATCGAAACCGCAGCTCCGGCATAGTTTTGATCGCCGCTATAAGTCGCGGTGATCGCATCCGCTCCCGCCGGCAGGCCCGTCGTCGAAAGCGAAGCAACAGCCGAGGCCAAGCCGGTATTAGGATCGCTGCTGCCGGTAACGGAAACCGTCCCCAGTTTCTTGCCGCCAGCGGCGAACGTCGCCTTGCCGGTAGGCGGATTACCGAAGCTGGACGTGCCCACCGTCGCCGTCAGCACCACGGTCGCCCCCACAGCGGCAGTTGCGGGTGCCGCCGTGAGCGTAACCGCGGTCACGCCCTTGGTGATTACGAACGACGCAGGCTTCGCTTCGTTCGGCAGGAAGCTCAAATCGCCCGTGTAAGCCGCGCGAATCGTGTGCGTCCCCACCGAAAAAGTGTTGATCGAATTTGGGGTAAGCGTGTTTCCTTGCGAATTCAGCTTGAAGGGATTTCCCGGGACTCCCTTGCCGTCGTCCGTCAGAATCACGCTGCCCGTAGCCGCCCCGAATCCGGATCTTCCCGCCACGTCCGCTCGCAAGAACACGATGCTGCCGTAGCCGCCGCCGCTAAACGGTACCGTCTCCGTCTGCTGCGCATTTAGCGAGAAGAACGAAATCTTCGTCGTGCTCGGCTCCGGGAACACAAAAATCGGCACCGCGTTCGAATCGCTGTGCGCAAACGTCCCATCGCCGAAATAATCCGCCGTTACCAGCGAAGGACCCCCGGGCAGCAGATGCGTGGTGGTCTTGATCGTTCCGTTGGTGCCAAGCGTCAAATCACCCGCCGGGTTCTGATTATTTGTTTTCAGCGCAATCTGTCCGGAGGGCGTGCCGCCTTTCGCGATCACGGCTACGTCCACATTCGCCGATTGCCCGTGCACCAGGAATTCGGGACTCACCTTTAGCAAAGTCACTGTCGGAGTGAACGTCACCGATCTCCAGTTGTTCACCAGGTTCGTCGCGTTCACCGATCCCAACCCCGTCGTCAGGTCATACCCGACTCCGGAGTTGTACCCTGTGAGCACTCCGATCGGTGCCGTGCCTTCGGTGCCGCAGTTCGGTGAACCCCCCGCGCAAGGAACCGCGTTCGTATCGACCGTGATGTCATTGAAGATGCATGAAGCTGCCGGCAGAGTCGTCAATATGGCGTTGCCGTTCACGTTGCAATTCGCCGGGTTCTGTGACGCCGCCAACTTATAGAACACAAAGTTGGCGTTTCCCTGGCGCGAATGCGTCTTCTGGTTCACCAGCCCCAGTATTCCCGCGAACGCTGGCGAAGATACCGACGTGCCGCCGAATCCCGCGAAGTCCTCGAACGGCGGATTCAGATCGCACATTCCCGTCGGACTCAGGTCGGCCTCACAAATGATGTAGAACGATCCTAGGAATCCGTTGCTGGCAAACAATGAAACGTCCGGAATGTCGCGCACGCTGTCCGCCGGAACACCGACGCCCGTTTGCCAGGAGGGTTTCGCATATCCGCCGGTGCAACTCGCGATGTGGTTTCCATCCGACGCAACGCAACTGCTCGCGCCGCCGCTCCCCCCGACGATATTGAGGAAGCCAGCGAGACTTGCGTCATTGCAATTCGCGATCGGATCCGCCGGAAATCCGATGAACGCGAAAAGCGAGTTCGTGCAACTGTCGTTCCACGGCAGCTCAGGGATGTATCCCAAAGCCGAAGCCTGCGTGGTCGGATCGTTCGTCGCGCTCCAGAATTGCGACGGATTGAAGAAGTTTCCGCCGAAGTCCGTGCCGCCTACCGCGATGTCGTACGGCGTCGAAGCATCGCCGCTCACCGCCAAGCCGTCGCGCGCCCGTGTAGCCGTGTCAAAGTTGTCGCATCCCGCCGAGCCGCCATCGCCCGCCGATACGAATGCGCTGATGCCCTCGGCCGCCGCTTGTTGCCACACCGCGTTCCAGAACTGGTTTCCCGCCGTGCCCAGGTGCAGTTCGCACTGTCCGAAGCTCATGCTGGAAATGGACGCGATGTTGTGGTCCGCAATGTACAGCGCCGAAAGGGCGATGCCCTCGGTGGTATTTGTGCTCGAAGAGACCACCATCTTGATTTTCGCGCCCTTGGCCACTGCGCCCGACCACGTCACGTCGATCACCGCTTCCGGCTCGATGCCAGGATCAATTCCCGGATCCGGTCCGTTCAGCACGACTTCCGGGTCGTTCACAGGCAGGTTGAAAAGCGCACGGAAATTGTGTACGTCCGAAACGTTGATGTTCGATTCCTGGACGATCGCGATCGTCTCGCCCGTTCCGTCAATTCCGGCGTTCCACAAAGGCAGAACGTTGTAGATCGTCGCGAAGTCCGTCGGACCCAGCGCAAATTCGGTCGAGCCATCGCTGGTGAACGTGAACTTCGGCCCGCTGATCTGCGTCGTTTTGCCCGTGCCTTTGTCGCGCTGGAACAGCCCCGCATAATGAGCCGTGGGCTTGGCGCGGAAATTGTGCAGCGATTTCACGCCCACCACTACGGGAGCGAGCGCCGCCGGAATCTGCGGGTCGCTGGAATTGGCCCAATGCTCTTCGCCGTTCACAGAATAATGATGGATCGAAGTATGAAACGCTTCCTGCACCTGCGAAGCCGTCCCTGAAAATTCAATCACGTGGCGCCCTGGCGAAACATTCGCGACTTCAAACCCATGCGATTGCAGCCAGTTGGTAATCGTCTTGATGTCCTGGTCGGAGGGACCAAACATCTGTCCATACTGCTCTGGAGTCAGCCACTGATGGAAGCTGGACGAAGCCTGATTCTGCTGGTCGGCCAGCAACTGCTTGATCGCCGCTTCTTGCGCCGGCGCGTGCTGCAACACCAGCAGCATGCGGCTCATCGCCAAGCCGCCCGGCGCTTCGCCGCGATCGTACTGCGCCGTCGCCATCGGATGCGTGTTGCCCTTCAACGTCACCATATTTTTTTCATCCACGGCTTGCGAGATCCGTGATTGCACATTTGCCGTTTGCGCCACAGTTACCACCGCTGCGCTGAAGAGGAGCGCGAACACAGCCGTAATTCCTGCAATAAATTTTGTTCTCATCGAGATTTCTCCTGACGTCAGACGCCCCAACAACTGCACCAGCACACACACCTGCTGCGGGCGGTTCGCGTGCCGAGGTGGTGACGAGCAATTAATAGCAATCGCGACGCGATGTCAAGCGAACACGCCCGCGTGACAAACTTTTTACAATGATTGCTTCCCGGGTGGGTCTAGTACTTCTAGCGGTGGCCACATCGTGCCCCGCAGTGGTCAAGATCGCTGCCGCCTGCATCGGGCTTCCGTGAACGGCGTGCGAAAGAAAAGTCAATGCGAAGCGGCCTGCTCAGTCCCCTCGAACCGCGCAGCCGTCGCTCTTGGTTTTGTACGAGCGAGTCCTAGAAAGATGCTGCCGCCTGCGGTTTTCTCTGCGGACTCTGCGTCTCAATGCTAATTCTGCAATTCACTTTGTTGTCGGCCTCGAGTGTTGACCCGTTGCCTTATGTCAGAATCACCGTCTGTCCCGTAAGATCAAATCGCTTCCGGCAACGAATATTCCGGCAAGCCACCATGTCATCCATGCGCACCATATAAGATCGCGCCTTCGCAAATTTCGCGCGATCATCTTCATTTCCGCCCGGCGGCAACGCGCCCTTCTTCGTCCGCGCCATCCAGCGCACCGGATAAACCGCCTCTTCGCGGCAATGCGGACACACCAGCGTCATCTGCTTTGTTTCGGGCTTCTCGTCGTAATATCTTTTTTCGTCCATGAGCTTTAGCCCGCCTGAGTATTGAGTTGTACCTCGTCCAAATTCACAAACCGTATGCCTGCGTCGCGCCAGCGCGGCAACCAATATTCCAACGCAGCCAGCACGTGCCCGCGCTTCCCTTCCAGCTCACGATGATCTCCATCGTGTAAAAGGACGATATCCCCGCCACGCGCCCTGCGCAAGCGTTGTATCACATGCTCCGGCGCATGCGTCCGCCAATCCTTTGCTGCCACATTCCACATCGCCACCCCAGCGCCGCGGCGCCGGCGCACAATCGTTTCCAGCAGCGGACTGCGATAGCCAAATGGTGGCCGCATCCATCGCGCCGATTTTCCTGTAGCCGCTGCAATCGCATCGTCGCAACGCTCCAGCTCTTCCGCGATTCGTCCCGGCGGCAAAAACACCAGCGAGGGATGCGTGTCCGTGTGATTGCCGATCGCGTGTCCGCTCTCGGCAATTCTCCGCGCCAGCCCAGGAAACGCCCGAACGCGCTGCCCAATCAGAAAAAAAGTAGCCTTCGCGTTGCAACGTTCGAGAAGCTTCAGCACTCCCGGCGTAACAGCAGGATTCGGCCCATCGTCAAGAGTAATCGCCATGCACGACGCTTCATCTAAACGCCGCAACGTCCGCCCGAATATTTGCGACGCCGGCGCCAGCGCCCCCCACGCAAACAATCCTCCCGCCGCGCACACCCCACCCGCCGCAAACCACGCTGGATTAATCGTCATCGCCATCGAAATTTTCGCACGAGCAGATCGATTCGTACATAGCGCGAAATTCGAAGGGTTTCGTTGGCCTCTCACGATGGGATTTCGCTAATCGATTTGCTAGGATGGCTCCGTTTACATAAGCAAATGTCCACCACCGCATCAGCGCCACCCCGAAAAATCCCCAGTTGGTTGCGCTACCTCGCGCTCGTCTTCCTCGTCCTGTGGTTCGCAGCCTACTGGCACGCCTGGGGCCCCGCGAATTTCCTCCACCTCTGCGACATCGCCGTGAGCCTCACTTGCATCGGCCTCTACACCAACAACTCGCTCCTAATTTCCAGCCAAGCCGTCTCCTCTGTACTTATTGATATTGCCTGGACCCTCGACGTAGCCGCCCGCTTGATTTTTGATCGCCACCTCATTGGCGGGACAGAATATCTTTTCGACGCCAGCACCCCACTCTGGGCACGCCTACTCTCGCTCTTCCACATCGTCCTGCCCTTCATCCTGCTCTGGTCGCTCTTCCGCCTGGGCTACGATCGCCGCGGCTGGACACTGCAAACTGCCATTCTGATCCCAGTCCTGATAGCCTCGCGGTTCGTTACACCGGACCAAAATCTGAATTTCGCCGTGACCGATCCCTTCCTCCATCGCTCCTACGGACCAGCCCCCACGCACCTCTTCATCACTTTCCTCTTCCTCGTCTTCGTAGTCTATCTACCCACGCATTGGCTCTTCAGCCGCCTGATCCCGCCGCCGTCTACAGCCGCACACGACCGTCGGTAACAAATCCACGCCAGCGGGCGTATAACATACGGCCAGAACATCCAGCCGCGTCAGGAGGCAGGAGTCATATGAAAGCGACGGAATTCGAATTTCGCAATCGCTTCTGGATCTTTGGCATGATTTTCGGCGTGGGATTCTGGCTTTACGCCCTCGACCACCTCAACGCGGTGCAATATCTGGTCAACTTGACCGTCGGCGAAAATTCCCCTCACGCCGACCGGCTCGAGCGCTGCGCCCTCGCTTTCGCTGCGCTACTTGTGTTGCTCACCGCTCTCCTCCGCACTTGGGCCACTTCCTATCTGCGCTCCGACGTAATGCAGGACAACAATCTGCGCGCGGAAAAAGTCGTCGCGTCCGGCCCTTACCGCCGCGTGCGCAATCCTCTCTACCTCGGGAATATTCTGATGGCGTTCGGCATGGGCCTGCTCGCAAGCCGCGTGGGCTTCCTGCTGATCGTGATGGGTAATCTGATTTTCTGCCTGCGCCTGATTGGCCTGGAAGAATCTAACCTGCAAAAAGAGCAAGGCCAATCCTATCTGAAGTTTTGCCGGCTCGTTCCGCGCCTGTGGCCCTCCCTGCAACCACGGCTGCCAGACAGCGGCCTAAGGCCTCACTGGAAACAAGCATTCGTAGGCGAACTGTATATCTGGGGATTTTTCGCTGCCGTAGCAGCCTTCGCCGTAACCCTGAAGCCCAAGGTGCTCTGGATCACCATGGCCGTGTCCATCATCAGCTACATAGCCTCGAGCTACATAATCTCCGCGCGAAAAAAATCAGAGACGCCTTCGTAGCAGCACCGTCCTGCGCGCTACTCCGTTTGCCGTATCGCACGCAAATCAATCCCCAACTGCTGGCATTTCTTATATAGATGACTGCGCTCCAACCCCAGCGCCTTCGCCGTATTCGTCATATGATGATGATGGCGCTTCAATTCCGCCAAAAGCGTCTCGCGCTCGAAAGCCTCCACCCGCTGTGCGAACATCCCTCTCTCCAGTCCCGCCGCCGTCAAGCCTTTCCCGCCAACGCCGCCGCTCATGCCACTCACCGCCGCGCCAGGCAAAGCACGGCGCACAGTCTCAGCATCCACCACATCTGCCGGCGCAAGCAGCAACACGCGCTCCACCACATTGCGCAATTCCCGCACATTCCCCGGCCACGAATAACGCTCCAGCTCCGTAATCGCTTCCGGAGACAATTTCCTCAGCTTCCAGTTGTTCTGCTCCTCCAACTGCCGCACGAAATGCTCAGCCAGCACGCGCACATCCTCGAGCCGTTCACGCACAGAAGGCAGCACTATCGGAAACACAAACACGCGATGATACAAATCCTCGCGAAAAGTTCCCTGCCGCACCTGCTCTTCCAGGTTGCGGTGCGTCGCCACCACCACGCGCACGTCCACCACAAACGGTTTGTCCCCTCCGACGCGTTCGATCTCGCCCTCTTCCAGCACGCGCAGCAATTTCGCCTGCATGGTCATCGGCATATCGCCAATCTCATCCAGAAACAACGTGCCATGATGCGCCTGCTCGAATTTCCCAGTGTGCCGCGAAGCCGCTCCGGTGAACGATCCCTTCTCGTGCCCGAATAATTCCGTCTCCATCAATTCCGACGGCACCGCCGCGCAATTCAGCGAAATAAACGCCCCATTGCGCCGCCCACTCTTTTCATGCAGCGTCCGCGCGATCAATTCCTTCCCCGTCCCCGTCTCGCCCCGAATGCATACGCGCGTTTCGCTCGCGGCCACGTGCTCCACCTGCGCCATCACTTCCTTCATCGCTGCGCTGGCCCACACGATGTGATGCCGCCCCAGCCTGCGCTTCAAATCACGATTCTCTTCCTCCAGATGTCGCACGCGCAGCGCGTTCTCGACCGTCAGCAAAAGCTTTTCACTTGAAATGGGCTTTTCCAGAAAGTCGCCGGCGCCCAACTGCGTGGCCTTCACCGCCATCTCAATCGAAGCCTGGCCCGACATCATTACCACCGGCGAAGTCAAACCAATCGCCTTGAAGTCCTCCAGCAGCGCAATCCCGTCGCGTCCCGGCATCACCACGTCGGAAAGAATCAGATCGAAGCGCTCGGCCTTTGCCAGTTCCAGCGCCCGTGCCGCGTTATCGCAAACGGTCGCGTCGTGCCCTGCCAACCGAAACGCACGCGCCAGCGATGCCAGCGTGTTCGCGTCATCATCAATAATTAATATGTGGGCTTTTGCGGACACGACGGGCTACGCCTCGTCTTCTTTTTTCTCGAAGACCATTGGAAAAGTCTGCGCCTTGTGCGGCGGCTTGATCGGCAGGTCAATATGGAAGGAAGTTCCCACGCCCGTCTCGCTCTCAACAGATATTCGCCCGCCATGGTCCGCCACCACGGCTTGGACGATCGCGAGGCCGAGGCCAGTTCCATGCTGCTTGGTCGTGTAATAAGGCGTAAAAAGCCGCTCGGATTCTTCCGGGGTCAGCCCCGTGCCGGTGTCCGAAATTTCCAGCATCACTTCGCCACCCTTATGCGTGGTGCGCAGCATCAGCACGCCACCCGCAGGCATCGCATCCATCGCGTTCAGCACCAGGTTCTCGACGGCCCGGTGCAACAGCGTCGCGTCCGCCTGAATCAACGGCAGATCGTCCTCCAGATGCAGCTCCGGAGTAATCGCCGGACGCCCCACCGCGCTGAATTGCCCTTCGAAAAGTTTTACCACCGTCCGCACGATCTCGTTCAAATTCACCGTGCTCAGTTCCGGCTGCGGCATCTTTGCGAAATCGCTGAAGCGCCCCACGATCGCTTTCAGGTTTTCAATCTCCGCCAGTAAAATGCCGGTGGATTCCTGAAAAACCTCCTCGAATTGCCCGGAATTCTGTTCGCGCGCTTTGCGCAGATTTTCCACGGTGGTCTGCAGCGGGAAGAGCGGATTCTTCAATTCGTGCGCCAGGCGCCGCGCCAGTTCCCGCCATGCCGCCACGCGTTCTACCTGCACCAGTTTGTCGCGCTGCTCCACCAACTGCTCGGTCATCTTGTTGAACGACGTCGCCAGCTGCCCCACTTCATCTCCGCCGCGCACATTCACCCGCGCATTCCAATTTCCATTCGCCACTTCCTGCGCGCCTTCCGCCAATTTCTGCACCGGACGAGTCACACGCGCCGCCCCCCACCAGCTCAACGTCAATCCAAACAGCAATCCCACCGCCACCACTCCCAAAGCCAGCCAGCGAATCCGCCGCTCGAGCGAGACCACTGCCCGTTGTGAGCTGCCTACAAATAAGACACCCAGTAATTCCTTCTGTCGCCCCTGCAGCGGCAGTGCGTGAAACATTTCCGCGCTCGCCGCATCAATGCTCCAGCGAATCTCCGTGGACTGCTCCACCGGATCCGCTTTTTCCTTCGCCACCAGCGGCGCAAACCGGTCCGCGTCCGGCGCCGGACCATTCGCGTCTAGCAAATTCGCATCCTGAAATTCCGGATCCAGATTCAGATACAGCAGCGCGCGCATATTCGACGGCAGCACCAGCGAGGCCAGAAATTCCTTGCCCAATCGCTCGCCTCCCACCACGTACAAATCCCGGTCGCCCACGCGCACGGTCGCGACAGAGAGCAGCGCCAGCGCGGGCCCATTTTCGGTGTCGAGTTTCGTCAGGAACGGGCCAAGCGCCGGCCAATCTTGCGGCTTTGTCACCCACTCCATCTTGTAATTGAATCGCGCCGGAGATTCCTGCGAGGAAATAATCGTTCCGTCGTTGTTCACAAAATCCAGCAAGTCCAGCTGGTGCGATTTCGAAACGCCGTGCGCGTCGTTCACGTACACCGACACATCCGCGTTCGGCCGGCTCAAATCAATTGCCATCCGCACAGTTGACTCCGCGTCGGCGATGCCCTTGACACTCTCCACCACTTGGCTGCCACGCCGCGCGTACTCCCGCTGAAATTGCGCCAGCAACGCATCGCTGTGCTCGCGATTCATTTCCTCGAACGCCCGTCTCGTCACCACGGTGACTCCCGCCGCGATCAATCCCACCGACAGCAGCAGCGCCAGCATAAAATTGACGAATAATCTGGTCCGAAACGTCACGTTTAGCCTTCAGTGGCACAGGCAATCTTGCCGGTGCGTCTTACAACCTCTGTCGGTCGTGGTTTTAGCCACGGCATCAACGTTACGGCTTGCATGCGCCGTCAACCGCTGGAGGTCCCTCTGCGCCCTCGTCGCACGGACTCACTGCACTCCCGTCGCTGCATCGGTATCCAACCAAACATCAGCCAGCGGCCAATTCTCCCCCGGCCCCGGCGCTTTCCAATCCCGCACCCGTGCGCTCAAGCCATAGACCTGCGGCAACCAAACCAGCGGCACCACGCGAAACGTACTCAACACCGCGCGCTGCACCTTATAAATGTCCTCCGGCGTTGCCGGATCCGGGAACGGCACTGAGTCTAAGCGCAGCAGCGGGTTCGTATCATCCCCCAAAGGAAAGCCCATGAGCGCCGCGCGCGGCAGCGGCGACGTCATTCGCCAGCGCACCAGTCGCGCATCCACGTGCGCCGCTTGCAACGCAGCGCCGCGCGAATTTCCGGCGGCAGCATCGGGAATAGACTGCGCCCGCATTGCCAGCCGCACTTCCTTCGCGTTCACCACAATCCGCTCCGCCACGGTCTGCTCCAGCGGATCAGCGGAATCATATCCCAACACCAAAGGCCCCACCGCCGCGATTTGCTTGGAAAGTTCCTTCGCATGCTCCAGCTCCGCCGCCGACGGTGCTCCCGCCGGAAAAAAAAACGCCGTGCCACTAGACCATTGCGGCAATAACCCGCCCGCCGGCTCCCCAGTCTTCTGCAAAATAAAATCCACAATCGCTACGCGATCGATCGCAAGCGATAGCGCCTGCCCCATTACCTCTTCATCAACGATTGCAATCGGGCGCTCACTGGCGCGTCCACCTGCCGCCCCAGCAGCATTCCCCCACGCGACGCTCGCGGGTGTTCGCGGCGCGCGGGGTTCGACAAAAACCAGCGCCAGCAATTCGTCCGGTTGCGAAACGCTGACGCGCACCCCCTGCTCCGCAGCCCGTCGCGCATCCTGCGGTGGAATCTCCACAAGATCCGTCTTGCTCAATTCCAAATCAACAAGCCGCTCGTGCGCCGAGCGGCCCATGCTGATCTCAATCGAGTCCACAAACGGCCGCCCCTCGCGAAACTCCTCATTCGCTGCAAGCACCGCCCGCTTTCCACCTTCCCACAAAGTCACGCGAAACGGCCCACTCCCGGCCGCTCCGATTGGCGTATCAACGGCGCCCCAATGTTCGAAGAGGAGTGGGCCGATCTGCGCCAGCGCCGCCGTTTCTTCCGGCGATGAAGCCGCTACGGCTGGATCGAGCGACGCAACGCTCGCGCCAGTCTCCACGCGCAAAGTCCCGCCATACCGGGGCCGGCGCGCGGTCCACGCGGGAGCCGCGGCCAGAGCGACACTAATTGCCGCAAGAAATAGATACAATCGAAGCTTCATACATTCCCGTCTGCAAACTTCGCGATACCACCCGAGCTGACTTGGCATCCTCCGCCGGCCATAACGCCAGGATCGGCCCCGGGAATTCCAGCGGCTGCCCCACGGTCGCAGCCTGATGGTCCGTAACCCGGTAAATCCGCAATGTATCTCGCGCCATCCAATCGCCCGTGCCACTCACAAGAACCAGCCATGCAGGCTCGCAATCCGCATCAACCGTCACCATGTCATCGCCCCAACCGGAAAAAGTCGCATTAGGCGTCGCAAAAAAATCATACAGTCGCGCGTGCCGGTCCAGTTCCGCGAGAATCCATGAGGGGCTTGTTTCCTTCTGTTCAACGGCGCCGGAATAAAACGCGGGCAAACGACTGATTACGTCTCCGAACACGACCGTCACACTTTCGAAGTAGTTGCGGTCCGCCGCGTACGGTGCCGACGGATGCCACAATCCATCCGCACTCAACGGCCAAGATTCGCCCATCGCCGCAGCCACGGAGGGCTTTGAGCGGATATTGGGGCGACACTCGATGTTCGTCTCGCCAACCGCCGAATCGACGCACGTGTCGTGCGGCAAGTAGGCATGGAGCGTCTCGTGCACGTTCGCAATAGTCCCGCGCGGATCGCGCGAAACATGGAAACGAGACCGGACGGGAAACGAACGGTCGAACGACCATCCGGGCGGGTCAGACCTCAGATAGACTAAGCGATCTGGCTCCAGAAGAACTAAGTGCGTCCGAGCACCATCTGATTCGCCCAATAAAGTGAAATCAACAAATCGTGCTGCCTGCGCGAAAACGAACTTGCGCTGCAGGATCAATGGTGTGCCGGCTTCGCCGGAATTGGTCACAATCGGCTTTTGTAACGCGACGATTGCAATTTGACCGGCGGAATCCTCATCATCGCTGCGGTGAACCTGCGCCGTGACCATCGGCCCTTCGACCCCTTCAGAAATCTTAACGTAAACGATGGTTTCGGGAGACTCCTCTTGAATCACGCGGATTTTTCGCGCAGCCAAGTCCGTTTCCAGCAAATGACTGAGTAGCGCGACATCAGCAGGACTAATCGACGAATTGTTTTCGACAACATTAAGCGTGAGCGAGCGCGCCGGCCGCACTGCAACACCAATTTTATCCGCCAGCTGGCTCACTGCTTCTGTCCACTGTTGCGGTGATGGATTCGAATTTTGAGCGCGAGTCACGAATAGCATGACAATGAAAAGCAAAACAATCCGCGTTGCTTGAGATAGGAGAGGAATTCCGCAGGGGGGCCGCATCAGTGTGCGCGAATCGTAAATCCCATTCGCGAATCGTCATCTTAGCACACCGCCGAATCCACAGAGTTGCGCGCGTCGCGCACCGAGTGTCCGCGGAGTCATCGTGGCACATCGAATCGTCGCTGTGCTCTTTGCTCCGACCTCGCCGCAATTTACGCCAGCAGGGTGGCTCCGGCTCGGCTCCAGGACGCAATCTTCGCTGCGGCGGTCGCGTCGCTTTGTGTCCTGGTCTTCACCGTGCCACCCGCAAGGGTTTTTTGCCGGCGTCACTCCCGAACCAAGCTGCCCTCCTCGCGGAACAGGCCGCGAGAACTCCGGCCGGGAATCTCTCAAACCATTTACGGTTTCCCTCCCGCCCGCGAAGGCGCGTCATTCAATCCCGGAAAAGCCTGTGCCGACTTCAAAACATCATTCGTGAAGAAAAATTTCCCGTCCGTCGGCACCATCATGATCTGTACGCGATCGCTCAACCGCTGTGCCACTGTCAATTGCACCAGCATCGGGTTCACCTTCAGCGCCGACGCTTCCAGCTGCATTTTTTCCGCGCCCGCCTGCGCCGTTACGCGAATCTCATTCGCTTCCGCATCGGCCAACAAGTCCTGCCGCTCCTTCTCCGCCTTTCCATCGATCACCTTCGCCTGCGCCGCGGCCTCCGCGCCCTTCACGACTTCCTCGTTCTGCGTCGCCGCTAGCAAAGTGCGGCGCTGCTGCTCGGCCTTGGTATCAATCACCTTGGCCTGGGCTTCCGCCTCGGCATTTTTCACGCGCGCCTGTGCCGCCGCGTCGGCATCTTCAATCGTGGTTTGTTTGCGCGCCTCCGCTTCCAGCTTCGATTGCTCGATCTGTTTCTGCTTCAGCGGCAACGTGTATTGCATCGCGTCCGATTCCGCCTGTGCCATCAACACCCGCGTGCGCGCGTCCGCTTCCGAGTGCTTGATCTGCCGCACCTTCTGCGCCTCCGCTTGCGATTCCGCGATCTTCACTTTTTTCTGCTCGATGCTTTGGTCTACCGTCACCTGGTCGTCTTCCTGCTCCTTCATCAACAGGCCTTGCAGCCCCTGCTGGTACTGCTCCGGCAGCAACACTTTGCGCAGCAGCACTTCCTTCACGATGATCTGGTCCTCGCCGAGGCGCGCCGTGATGGCCTGCGTGGCGCGCTGGCGGAATTCGTCGCGCTTGGTGGAAAAAACGTCGCGCACGATGTAATTCGGCGCCAGGTCGCGAAAAGTGCTCGTCACCACCGGCGCCACGATCTCGTCCTCAATCGGCTGCGGCAAATTCGCATCTACATAATCCAAATGCCGCGGATCCACCCGGTAGCGCACCGTTACCGCCAGGCCCACTGACAATCCTTCCCGCGCTTCCACGGTGAGGACCTCGAGCCCTTTGTCGCGGGGATTTTCCGTTGCTGCGGTCGAATAAACTTTCTCGCGGATATCGAAAAGCTGTGCGCGCTGGATCAGTGGCGACAGCAAATGCGCCCCGGCATATAAGGTTCCCGGCCGCACGCCTGAAATCTGGCTCACGCGCACTGCGGCGTAACCGTCCGGCACGACGAGGATGCTCTTTCCCAGCAGACTGCAGATTGCCGCCAGCACCACGAACTTTGCAGCACCGGACCAGCGTATCGCCCGCCGCGGCCCAGCAGATCGTGGAGGCAAATAAAACGCCGGGCGCGGAGCAGGCGCAGACGCCGCCGCGGGTATGCCAATCGGCAGACCCCCTTCACTCGCCGTGCCGCCAACTTGGTTGGCAGGAACGTCCTTAGCCCCGCGCTCACCCAAATGCAGCAGCCGATTCAGCTCAAACGCCAGATAAAGGTCATAAAGCACGATCCCGACAGCCAGGGCCAAGAACCCCAAACTCACTACGAACAGCAACAACCGCAGGAAAAGCATGTGACACCTCGTGGCACAGCCACTCTTGGCCGTGCTCCCAGCTTTGCCCTAGCGCCGAACGCCTATGCCGCCCTCCGTTCCGACGCGCCGCTTCCACGCTGCTGCTGAACGGCCGCCATTCTCTGCGCCACTGTCTGCACCGCAGGCCGCGCCGGCATCAACTTCATCAGCACCACCAAGCTCAACCACTCCATTCCCAGCGCCACCGCGAACGACACGAAAATCGCTCCCGCCACCGCCACAAATCCGATTCCGCTTTCCATGACCATGTCCTCCGTCTGAGCTGGGCTGCAATCGAAGTAAGAGCAGGAAGGTAGCCAATCGAGGAACGCAGCACCCGCAGGGAGTCAGCGCAAACGCCAACCAAACATTCTCAACAGGTTGCCGGCCTAAACCCGCCAGCCCGCGCGAAATCAAGGGTTGCACTGCCCGCCCACAATTGTGGCCCCGCAAACACGTCGTGGAAATCCACACTCATCTTCCAATCCAAACCCCGTCGCACCCTCCCACCCGCAACCGCCTAACCTCTGCTAGAATCTGCTTCGTACACATACGAATTTCATGGCCACCACACCCACTCCCGCTCCCGACCAAGACCACCCCGGCGCCCCGCCCTCGGACGCCACCAAATCCGCCCGCTCCAGCCAACTCTCCGGCGGCTTTCAACTCTTCCGCATCTTCGGCATTCCCGTGTACCTGCACTCCAGCTGGATCATCATCTTCCTGCTGATCACGGTATCTCTTGGGCAGCAGTTCACGTCGCTGCATCCCGCATGGTCCACGCAACAGCACTGGGCGCTCGGCATCATTACGAGCATCCTCTTCTTCGGCTCTCTGCTGTTCCACGAACTCAGCCACAGCATCGTCGCCCGGCGCTACAAGATTCCCGTGCAGTCCATTACCCTGTATGTCTTCGGCGGACTCTCCAGCATCTCGCGCGATCCTTCCAGCGCGCTTCAGGAATTCAACATCGCCATCGCCGGCCCGGTTTCCAGCCTCGTCCTCGGCGGATGCTTCTGGCTGGTCATGCACTATCTCCACGGCAACGAACTAGTCGTCGCCTCTTGCACATGGCTCTGGGAAATCAACGTGATGCTCGCCGTTTTCAACCTTGTTCCCGGATTTCCGCTAGACGGCGGGCGCGTCCTGCGGAGCATCGCCTGGGGCGTCACCGGAGATTTCACGCGCGCCACAAAAATCGCCTCCTATGCCGGACGCTTCTTCGCCTACGTGATGATTTTTGTCGGAGTCTGGTGGGCATTCCACGGCAGCCTGGTCAATGGCATCTGGACCGCTTTCATCGGCTGGTTCCTGCTGAGCGCTGCGCGCGAAAGCTACACGCAGATCGCAGTGCGCAACACTTTGACGGGCGTCCGCGCGGGCGACATCATGACCCAGGACGTGCCGACGGTAGAACGCAGCATCTCGGTGGAAGATTACGTCCACGAAGTGCTGCGCACCGGACGCCGCTGCCACGTCGTAACCGGCGCCGGCCGTCCGGTCGGCCTCGTCACCCTCGCCTCCGCGCGCGCCGTCCCACGCGACGAGTGGACCAACACTTCCATCCAAGCCGTCATGATGCCCTTCGACCGCGCCCACTGTGCCACGCCTGACGAGCCCGCGCTAGGCGTCCTGCAGCGCATGCAAGCTGAAGACATCAATCAAATGCCGGTCGTAGCAGACGGCGCCATCGTAGGCATGATCGCCCGCGACACCATCCTGCACGTCCTGCAAACGCGCCTGCAGCTGGGCCATCTGGCTTCGTAGCGATGCGGCAGGAAGGTGCGCCACAGAAGGATCCGACCATTAACGAGACAGACTACGAACGCCTGCGACGAGAAGAACCTGCGCCGATCACGCGCCGGGGCTTCAACATTTGGTTCGGTGCTGCCAGCGCCCTAGCTGTAGCAGGCGCCATGGTCGCCTACTGGCAAAAACACAAATCCGGCTATCCTACAAAAATCATCGCCCAAGCCAACGAGATCCCCGTCGGCGGATCCAAAATATTCACCTATCCCGCCGACGACCGCCCCTGCTTCCTCCTCCGCCCCGCTGAGGACACGTACATCGCCTTCAGCCGCCTTTGCACCCATCACACCTGCCCGGTTTTCTACCGAGCCGAAGAAAACACGTTCGCCTGCCCCTGCCACGGCGGCATATTCTCCGCCACCAACGGCGCCGTTCTCGATGGCCCTCCGCCCAAGCCTCTCCCCCAGGTAATCCTCGAGCGGCGCGGCGACAACATCATCGCCACCGGCTTCCTGCAAACGTAAACAAAACACACCACACCCGCGAGCCTAATTGGTCGATTGCAACGGATGCTAAGAACTATCGCTGCGGCGGGGTTCCGTACTTGACAGCTCTTGCGTCCACACCTTCCGTCACCGTAACTATTACATCGGCTGGAATATCCTTCAGCTCCTGCTCGTACCCGCTCGGCCAGTGAATCAAGATCGAATCCACCTTCTCACGTTTCCCCAGCCCAAAATAAATCCGCGGGTCCTGCGCCGAGCAATAACTCATCCCGCCCTTCGCCTGATCGTAGAGCTTCAAATCTCCCGCGGTTAATTTCAACGCAGCTCCGATCCCGTCGCGATTCGATTTCACGCCGATCAGCCGCACCGCGATCCAGTGATTGGCCTGCGCCGCCGGAGAACTGCCTCCCTCATTCCGGAAAAGCTGCGCATCCTCCCCATTGTTGCTCACCAGAAAATCCTGCCACCCGTCGTTGTCGTAATCGCCCACCGCCAATCCGCGTCCCACGCGCGGTTTGCGAAAATCAGCGCCCTCGGTGCGTGTCGCATCAACGAAATTCCCGTCCCCGCGATTACGATACAGCATCTTCTCTTCTTCGTACTTCACTTCCGGATGGTACAGCGGGATGTTGTCCAGAATATGCCCGTTGATCACTAACAAGTCCCGCCACCCATCGTTATCAAAATCGAAAAATCGCGCGCCAAATGCGCTGCGCAGAATATTCGTCTGCCCGATCCCCGAAGCAATCGTGAAATCCGTAAAAGTGCCATCCCCATTATTGCGATACATGCGATTCAATTCGAAATCCAGGTGGCTCACGAACAGATACATCAGCCCATTGTTCATCACGTCCGCCGCGTCTGCGCTCATCCCCGCTTCCGGACGCCCATCCTCGCTGAATCCCGCTCCCGATTTATACGTAGCGTCGCGAAATGTGCCGTCGCCATTATTCAGGTACACAAAATTTCGTTGCGTGTCGTTCGCGATGAAAATATCGGTCCAGCCGTCTCCGTTCAGATCGGCCAGGACCACCGCGAGGCTTTTCCCGTCTGTGTTCAGTAGCCCCGCTTTTTCCGTGACGTCCGTGAAGGTTCCGTCGCCATTGTTGTGATACAGCTTTGCAGAACTCCCGTGAAAGCTGTCCGGATGACAATACGCGCTGGTCTGAGGAATCCCCGTGAATCCCGGACGTATATCGCCGCAGAGCACGGGATGGTCCACGTCGTACTGCACGTAATTTGTGACCAGCAGATCCAGCTTGCCGTCGTGATCGTAATCGAACCATCCCGCCGCCGTGCCCCAGTTTCCGTCGTCGCCTACTCCCGCCTTTGCGGTCACATCGGAAAATGTTCCGTCGCCGTTGTTGTGCCACAACACGGAATGCCGGTAACCGCTCATATAGATGTCCGGAAATCCGTCGTTGTCGTAATCACCCACCGCCACGCCGAAAAAAAACGTCCCGTCGCTCTTGATTCCGCTTCGCTCCGTCACGTCCGTAAAAGTCCCGTCGTGATTATTGCGATACAGCGCCGGCTGCGGCGGCAGCAGCGGGTGATAGTAAGGTGTGTAACCGCTGTTCACGAAAATCGCGTCCAGATATCCGTCCTGGTTGTAATCAATCCACCCGACGCCCGCTCCCATCGTTTCCGGATACAGCCGCTGCGGCGACGAAGCGCGCTCGTGATGAAAATGAATTCCCGCCGCGCTGGTCACGTCGCGAAACTCCACGTGATAAGGATTCGTGATCTCGCTGCGGTGCCGCAACTTCACCGTATCGTCTTGTTCCGCCGCCGCGGATTCCCCATGCGCCGACGGTTTAGCAGCCTGCTGCCCTTGCGTCTTCTCCAGCAAATTTCGAAACGCGGCCCGCGCCGATGGTCTCAGCAATGCGCCGGACAGATCCGCAGTCGCCATAATAAGGATAGAAAGAGAAATCAGCAGGGACCTGCGAAGCAGTTTTTGTTGCTGTCTCATCGCCAAACAGATTCTAACAGCAGACCCAATCCCCGTACCACGTCATGCGCCGTTAATGCGCCTTCCACATATTTGACTCTCAATCTCTCTGGCTGGATCGCAACGCAGCGCTTTCTCGTTCACATTTCTGTAATACCCATTCCAGATTTCATACTGTGCTGTTCTTTTATGGAACGCATTCGCGGTCTGTGGAAAACTTTCTTTCCCAGTCAGTTTCGTGTTGACTCCACGCGTACCCAAGGATAGCCTGCTTCCATTCTTTGGGCTGGGGGGCCCTGTCCGGAAGTGATTCCCATAAATATTCCGCAGTCCGTGAACTGTGGGAGCGCGAAATTTTCGCTGCGCTCTCGTGGCTCGCGTAGAAACCGGCGACCAGCCGCCACGCACGCAAATATTTTCGCGCTCGTTGCAACCTCGCGTAGTGCGATCTTCGCCGCGTTCACGGTGCTCGTTCTCGTAGCCGCCACTTTCATCGTTGTTCCCGCGACTCACGCGGACAAAAGCGCGAGCTCTGCCGCAAGCCCCACGCCGCCCGCTGCTCCTAAAAAAGTTATCATTGATACCGACCCCGGCACCGACGACGCGCTCGCCATACTCCTCGCGCTGAATTCGCCGGAACTGGATGTGCGCGCGCTCACCGTCGTCCCCGGCAACGTGACCGCGCAGCAAGGCCTGGAAAACGCGCTAAAGCTCGCGTCGCTCGCCAATCGCTGTGACATCGCTATCGCCGGCGGCGCGCAGCACCCGCTGTTTCAAAAGCTGATCACTGCCGAACTCTGGCACGGTGCCAACGGCCTCGCAAACGTGGACCTGCCCGCCAGCAAATGCAAAGCTGATCCGCGCTTCGGTCCCGACCTCATCATCCAAATGATTCACGACAATCCGCACGAGATCACCCTCGTTCCTGTCGGCCCACTCACCAACATCGCCCTCGCTCTGTTGAAGGACCCGTCCATCGTTCCGCTCGTGAAGGAAGTCGTAATCATGGGCGGCTCGATTTCCGGCGGCAACGTCAATGCCGCAGCCGAAGCCAATATCTACAATGATCCCGAAGCAGCGCAGATTGTCTTCCAAGCCGGCTGGCGCTTGACCATGGTCGGCCTCGATGTCGGCGACAAAACTCTCTACGATCAAGCGCATCTCGATCAGCTTTCCAAGACTCACGGCCC
Source organism: uncultured Acidobacteriota bacterium (assembly GCA_963790855.1). Taxonomy (GTDB): domain Bacteria; phylum Acidobacteriota; class Terriglobia; order Acidiferrales; family UBA7541; genus Palsa-295. The sequence goes on along the minus strand of CAWBPZ010000005.1, from coordinate 313,865 downwards.
CGAAAACGACTTCGTCGTGAGAGTTCTCACTTTTCTGATCGGCCAGGAAGCGAAATACGGCGCAGGCGGCGGCTCACCGATGTACGACCCACTCGCCGTCGGCACGGCGATTGATCCGTCCATCGTCGTCACCCAGGCAATGCATGTGGACGTGGAATCGCGCGGCGAATTTACCCGAGGCGAAACCGTCGCCAACCGCCACAACGCCGTCGAACGCAACGTACTGCACGGTGACCGCTACATCATCGAGGGCGTCGACCACGTCGAACCCAACGTGCAAGTCTGCACCGGCGTCAAGGCCGATAAATTTCTACAGCTCCTGAATTCGCGCCTGGCAGGTAAATAAAATGAAAAAAGAAAATTTTGCGTATTCCCGCAATTCGAATCTCGCAGTCGATCGCTCCACACCCAGAGGGAGAGAAACGATGAAAATGGTGAAGGTTGTGTTTCTGGCAGCAGTGGCCGTCGTCCTGTCGCTTGCGAGTCTCCTGCTCGCCGCCCCAGGCGCGCCCGCGCAGTCCGTGGAGCGCGGTGAAATCCGCGGCTTCGTTTACGACACCTCGCATTCGGTCGTGGCAGGCGCCAAAGTCATAATCTCCAATCCTTCCACAGGCTATTCGCGCGAGGTGGATACCGATCAGAGCGGCTCCTACGATTTCGCGCAGCTGCTACCGGGCGTCTATAAGTTGCACGCCGAGGCCACGGGCTTTGCTGCGTCGGAAATCACGGACATCCACGTGGAAATCGGGTCCAGCCTCGCGCTCGATGTCACCCTCCCCGTCAAAGGGCAGACGCAAACCGTCACCGTCACCGCGGACTCCACTGGCGTCGTGGACACCTCGACTGCCGGCATCAATCAAGTCATCAATCAGCGTGACCTGGAAAACCTCCCGCTCTCCGGCCGCGATTATCGCGACCTCGCCCAACTAAGTTCCTCCGCGCAAGTAGTTCCCGGTCTCCGCGGCGGCATCCGCCTTGGCGGCCAGCAAAGCGACTACGCCGCGCTCGTCATTGATGGCCAGGACAGCTTCAACAACTACTTCGGAGAGTTTTTCGGCTCGCTGGAAACTAAGAACTTCACCGTGCCGCTGGAATCCGTCGAAGAATTCCAGGTGGTCACCAACGGTTTCGCGCCCGAGTTCGGTCACGCCACTGGCGGCCTGATCAACGTGGTAACCAAATCCGGCACCAATGAAATGCACGGCGAAGCCCACGAGTACTATCGCGGCGCAGGCCTCACCGCCAACGATGCGCTCGGCAATCCCCCCAACATAGACAATCAGAATCAGTTCGGCGGTTCCATCGGCTTCCCCATTCACAAAGATCGCCAGTTCCTCTTCCTCGCCACCGACATCCAACGTGAAAACGGTCCCCTGCTCACGAATTTTTGTCCAGGTGAAAGTATTGCAACTTGCACCGCAAGCCTCGCTTCCTCGACTGGACCGGTTTTCGAGAATTGCACCGCCGCAAACTGCACGGGACCTGCGGTCCCGCTCCCAGGTCCGACCACTACCGGATTTTTCCTCCCGGCCGGTTGCAAAACTCCAACCGCAGGTGAATCCTTCCTGAATGCTTGCTTCGGGGTCAATTCCCTGGCCGACATGCAGGGGCCGAGCAACCAATTCCAGAATCTCTTCACTATTTTGGGCCATTATGATTACCAGTTCAGCCCAGCCAATCACTTCAGTATTCGCGGCTATGGGACGCGCAACCATACCAGCGGCTTTACCGGTGGCCTGGGTCAGAACGAAGTTCCCGCCGCCTTCAGCGAGACGGAAAACTTTATCAACCAGGGCATCAGCGGAACCTTCGACCTCAACACAGTTCTCGGCCGCAAGGTCAATGAAATTCGCGTCAGCATCGAAGGCGAAACGCGCAAACGCCATTCCAACGCTCCAGGTACTCCGACCGTCCTGATCGGATCCGACATCAATTTCGGCCAGCGTTACTATCTTCCGATTAATGGAGACGGTGGCAAGCTGGAAGCAGCGGACAATTTCTCCTATTCCTTCGGCAAGCACGACATGAAATTCGGCGGCGACACCGACACCTACACTGACCGTAAAGATACCTTCGTCGGTTGGTCCTCGGGTGAATACGAATTCGGCTCGCTGGATGCCTTCAACGGAATTCTTTCCGGCGGGCCCACCGGCGACAACCCCTCAGGAAACGTCAGCCCGTTCGCCCTGATTCAAAATCTAGGACTCAACGGCAAGCCCCTGTTCCAGTCGGGCACTCTCTACAACAATTACAACTCGGCTCTCGGACTCTATTGGCAGGACAAGTGGCAGATCAGTCCGCGCATCACTTTGACCTACGGTCTGCGTTGGGAAGGCTCATGGTATCCGCAGCCGCAAACGCCGTTCCCCGGTAACGAAACCTATACCGGGACGGGAGCAAACACCCGCACGATCGCCGTTCCGCAGCGCGTCCCGGATGACTTCAAACAGTTCGGTCCGCGCATTGGTTTGGCTTGGAACGTGGGCTCTAATGAACACCCCACTGTAGTTCGCGCGTCGTGGGGTCTCTATTACGCACAAATCCCGCTGTTGTTCATGCCCACCGGCGGCGGCGGCAAGACCGTCGGCCTGTTCTGCTTCTTTGAACCGAGTTGCTTGCCACTGCAGGCTCAGGGTGCGGTTGGCTTCCCCTACCTTTTCCCCAGCACCACGACACTGGGCGTCAATCAGCTCTGTAGCACGCCAGACCCTTCCAACGGCGTTGTATATGGATGCCCTGGACCTAATCTTGTGGACCCGGATTTCAGGAATCCGCAAATCTCCAACCTTACCGCCGGCGTGGAACACTCTTTCGCGCGCAGTTGGACCATCACTGCTACGTTCGCGTGGGTCAATTCTCAGCACTTGCGTACGGGCGGTTACGGTTCGGAAGAAGCTTGGTACCGGAACTTCGTTCAGTGCGGCGGTCCCGGCCAGCCCCCGGCGGCCGACGCGTTTGGTCGATCCATCCTCTGCGGGCTTCTCGACCCAACGCTCGGTATCTCCACAAATACTACCGCCAGCTACGCTCACGGCAATTACGAGTCGGCGGTCGTCAATATCACCAAGCGCTTCTCGAACCACTTCCAGGTATTTGCGAACTACATCTGGTCGGAAAATAAGGACAACGGCGCAAGCGAGCGCGATACCGACACCTATTTCGGTCAGCAGGATCCTTTCAATCTTGCTTTGGATTACGGCCGCAACGGTTTGGACATCAAGAATCAGTTCAAGGCCGCCGGCGTTTACGAGCTGCCTAAAGGCTTCGCCGTCAGCTCCTCGTTCATCGCACACACCGGCGTGCCCTATCCGCTTTACATTGACACGGACGTGAATGGAGACACGGTCGCCAACTCCGGCTATTCGCACAACAACGATCGTCCTACGCTCACGCTCAATAACGGCAAAACTGTGCTCTTGGATCGCTACCCGTACAATCAGCCCGGCTTCGCCGAGTGGGACGCGCGTCTACAAAAGGACTTTGCTTTAGGTGAACGCTACAGGATCCAGTTGTCGGGTGATTTTTATAACCTGACCAACCGCGCCAACGTTTACTCGAATCCGGACACGAGTGCGACGATCTCGTACGCCAGCAATTGCACTCCGTGGTCCACTTTGTTCCCTGGCTCAGGGGCATTGGGATTCAGTTGCACACCATACACCGTCTCAAGCATCAGGGCGGCAATGGCAGCGGCGGGCTACCGTTCCATCAACCAGGTCGCTCCGGGCAGCACGCCCTTCGCGTTCCAGGCCGGCGTCAAGTTCATGTTCTAATGAGCTCGGGGCCCTTGGGACGTAGGCAGTTTTTACAAATCGCAACTAGTTCCATGATCGCAACCGGAGGCGAAAGCCTCCGGCAAGCTGGCGCAACCTCTGCAGCTCGTGAACCTGAAAAGGTGCGCTGGCCCAAACCGATCGGCAGCCCCGTGCTCGATAGCCTTCCTCCCGTCATCGAAAACTCGCGCGACGTCCAAACCGATGTCGAAAAACTGATCCAGGTCGCCAGCTGGATGGCCTACGAAGAACTCCCCATGCCCGAATATCACCTGCCCCTGGGCGTCGGCGAAAATAATCCCAACGAAACCATAGACTTCATCATGGTCGCGGACGTAGTGGACACAGCCTTCACCGATTTCACCACCCACGTAAAATTTCAAGTGGATTACGCCGGCCAGCACTGGTCGGATTCCGAAGCCGAATTCGCCTGCATTAAGCGCGCCATGGATCAGGGCATCCCCATCCTCGACGGCCACTACCTCGCGCAGCTCACCCGCCCGCAAATGGAGAAAATTTTCGCCGGCAATATCGAAATCCCCATGCTCGACGAAAAAATGGAGCTATGGCGCCAGGCCGGCGCCGTGCTCGTCGCAAAATACGGCGGCCGCTTCCACAACTTCATCCACAGCTGTTCTCCGCGCCTCTACGATCACGGCAACGGCATGGTGGATCGCCTCGTCGTCGAATTTCCGCGCTTCAACGACGTGAGCCTCTACGACGGCCACGAAATCAAGCTCTACAAGCTCCCGCAGCTAGGCCTCTGGTTCGTCTACGCCAGCCTGCACAAATCCGGGAAATTTCAGATCGAAGACATCCACTCCATGACCGCGTTCGCCGATTACATCGTTCCCGTAGGCCTGCGCTTGATGGGAATCACCGCCTATTCCCCGGCGCTCGAAAAGGCGATCAATGCTCACCAGCTAATTCCGCGCGACAGCACGCAGGAAATCGAAATCCGCGCTCACTGCATTTACGCCACCGCGCTGCTCACGGAAGAAATCAACAAGCTGCGCGCCCCCGACGCCCAAATCATCATTCCCCAAATTGATGCCCGCATCTGGACGCACTACCACACCACCAACTGGCCCCATCACCTGACTCGCACCATCATGTACTAGTCCCTCGACGAATCGGATTCCCGCGAATCACCTCGCGCTCCAATCACTGCGCTCGGGTGCCCCGCCCATCGGCCTTTGAAGGGTTGGAGTTTTGGACGCCTCAGCGCTAGCTTCGCGCCGCGACTACGGCCGCACTGATTTCTCCACGCCAATCCATTTGCCGCCCCTGCCAAAGTTGCCGCATACTACCCACCCAGCTAATTTCATGCGCCGCCTGCATCTCATCGAGCTCCACGAACAATCCTGGTTCCCCGCATTTCTTCGCGATGAAGTCACCGACACGCTGCAATGCGCCATGAATTTCTTCAAGGCGTACTCGTCTGTCGCCCCGATGCTGCAAAAGGTATTGGCCGCGACGCGCAGCGGCGCCATCGTAGACATGTGTTCCGGCGGCGGGGGTCCTTGGATGGATCTTTCTCCCCGTTTGCACCGCAACGGGCACCTGTCGCTGCAAATTCTCCTCACCGATAAATATCCAAATCTCGCCGCCTTCGAGTCCGCCAGCGCAAATTCACAAAATCAAATCGCGTTCCACGCAACTCCGGTCGACGCCGCCAATATCCCACTCGAATTGCGCGGCTTTCGCACCATGTTCACTTCCTTCCACCACTTTCGCCCCGAAGAAGCCCGCGCCGTTCTGCAAAATGCCGTGGACGCGAGCCAAGGCATCGGCATCTTCGAAGTCACCCGTCGTGCCCCCTCCGCCATCGCGCTCATGTTTCTCTGGGCGCTGCTCCCCTTCCTGTTCACGCCGTGGATCCGCCCCTTCCGCTGGTCGCGCCTGCTCTGCACTTACGTCCTACCCATAATTCCGTTCGTGCTGCTCTTCGATGGAGTCGTTTCCTGCCTGCGTACGTACCGCGCACACGAACTCCGCGAGATCATCGCCAAGCTATCCGCCACCGGATACCAATGGGAAATGGGCGAGCGCGCCAACCCCACCGGCAATGTCCCCATCGCCTACCTCATCGGCTACCCCAGCCCCAACGTGCTGACGCCATGAATCGTCCGTTCCGAGCTCGATAATCGTTTTTGGTCGTGGCATTATCCATGACACAAACCCCACGAAATCGACGCGGCTGCAGCCGTTGAAGCACGGATTTTGGTTTTTCGACGCATGCTCTGACCGGCGGGAACCACAACTCCGAAGTTCACTCCTGCACTTTAGCCATCCGCCCGAGACGGCGCCCGATCCGCAACACGACAGAGGGGACGCCCATATCCCAGGAAATTTCCCCATTCCAAGAACTGCTCCTCCGCCGATTAATCCGGATGCGAATGCCGCCAATTCCAGCCTTCGCTCTGCTCTTTCCGGTTGGCGTGCGCGTATTCGTGATCGTGCCGGTGGTTATCCGTCAGGAAGATTCCCCACGCATGGCGCTCATGGTCATCCCAGTTGTGATAGTCCTTGTGGTCGCGATCGTAGACGCGTACCTGCACGCTCGCTTCTTGCGGCACAGGCGCGGCCATCATTGACACGGGCGCCGCCAAAGCCGCCGTTAAAAATAACGAAGTGACGTAACGATGTGCACGATGCATGTAGAAGACCTCCAATTCTGAATTTCCGCTCGTGTTGCGCGGCTGCCTCGACCATGCCTCCCGCCACTTTCCACTGATGTGCAAAACAGCACAGAGATATCGCATTCAGCACCAGCGTCCGCGCACTGACGTCGTGATGCCCGTTATTGCGCCTGGAACGAATCCGTATGCCAGCCCGGATTTACCCACTCTCCATTGCGGCGGACAAATATCTCAGTGGCTCGCCCGGAAACCACCACACGTTTCCCGCTTTCTTCCGTTTCCACCAGGTACGAAGTCCAGATGATAGCGACGTCGCCAAACTGCTGGATCTCCGTCCGCGGAAATTCCAACCGCACCAATTTTCCGCCCTCCGCCTGAAACTCCTTCGCGGTCCGCAATATGTCCGCCTGGTTCTTCCACTTCGCTTCGTCCGAACTGATCACGATCGTGTCCGACGGCACCAGCCTCTCCAGCGCCTTCTCGTCGTTCGCAAACCACGCCCTCCACACGCTCTCCCGCACCTTCAAAATTTGCGCATGCTCGTCCTGGCCGTAAGCCGTACCCGGCCCCAGCAATAATCCCAACACAAAAATTCCCACTGTCATTCGTGCAATTCGTCGCATATTTCCTCCTTTGAATTGAGCTACTAGTTCGAACACACCCGTACACCAAACAAGATTCCGCGACTGCAATTTTCATCGCGCAACGAATGCTGCGCGCCTCCCGTCGAAATTTAGCCGCTCACTGCACTCTGTGTCAGTGCGCCGCCTTCGCCGGCTGCGCGTGATACCCGCCCGGCGCAGTCCGTGAAGAAATCGCGAGGCGGTTCCACGCATTGATCGCCGCTACCGCCAAAGTCAGGTCGCAGATCTCCTTCTCGTTGAAATGTGCGCGCGCCTCTTCATACACGGCATCCGGCGCATGATCATCCGCGATCAGCGTCACCGCTTCGGTCCACGCCAGCGCCGCGCGCTCCCGCTCCGTGTAATACGGGCATTCGCGCCACGCATCCAGCGAATACATCCGCTGCTCCCTCTCCCCACTCGCCTGCAAATCCTTCCAGTGCATGTCCAGGCAGTAAGCGCAGCCATTCACCTGCGAAGCGCGCAGCTTGATCAGGTGCAGCAGGCCCTGCTCCAATCCGCAGCCCTGCAAATACTTCTCCGCTCCCAGCATCGCTTCGTACACGCCCGGCGCCGCCTTCATAAAATTAAATCGCGCTTCCATATGTCCTCCTTTAGCTGGATCCACCAAAAATATTCCAGATGATGCCGCTCACACTGTCGCAACACCCTTTCGATCCGAATACAGTGCCAGCAAAACCGCTCCCGCTGACGCAGAAAACACCGAATAGTCCATCGGCGACTTGATCCCAAACGAAATCGCCATCGCCACGCCAAACAGCACCAGCAGCAACGCGCTCGCCAAAGCCACCCATCGCGGCCACAAGCCAAGTATCAACAAGCTGCCCAGAAAAAACTCTGCGGCTGTCGCTGCCCACGCCAAAAACGGAATCGTGACTCGCGGCATGAACGAATTAACCTTCGCCGTGTAATCGAGAAACCCCGCGAAGTTTCCGTAGCCCACATTCCTGCCCGTGTACAGCCCGAAACGGTCGGCGATCCCCGATAAGAATGCCGCGCCCAGTGCCAATCGCGCGTACAAAATTCCCCACCGCTCACAATTCACCGTGTGTCCGGTCACGCCAGCCCCACGCACCGCATCGCCCACAGCAAACGATTGCTCTCGCATGATCACTTCCCTCCCGGGCCTGCGGCCTCGGGCGCAGGCGCGCTCAAAGGCGCATCACGATCACAAACAAAATACGCAATCAACTTCGCCGGCTCCGTCTGGCTCGCATTCGCAGACACCACATGCACCCCATTCGCAGGCTCGTAAAAACTTTCACCAGCCTTGTAGACCGCTTCCCTCTCGCCGCGCACCTGAGTTCGCAGCGCCCCCGCCGCCACGTAACCAATCACCGGACAAGGATGGCTGTGCGGCGACGAGGACTCGCCCGGCCCATAATTCACCTCCACCAAAATCACTTTCAACCGCTCGCCGTCCATTTTCGGCAGGGCACGCTGCAGCACGATTCGCGCTCGCTCACTGTTTTCCGCGTGCTGCGTATCCGAACGCACTTGATCCCACCCCAGGAATCCCGCCGCTATCACGCACAGCGCCGCAACAACGCATCTGCCAGCCCTTTGGTATGCTCTCATCGCGTCCTCCCGCAGCGCTAAACTTAAATCTACAGCGGTCCACTCACAAGGTCCATTTATGCTATTCTTCCTGTACCACTTCCATGGTCAAACAAGCTGCGACATTTGAACTCGCGCTACCACCAAAAGATTCAGCCGCCCCCGCCTATCGCTGGCTTTACGCTTCCGTGCGCGCCGCCATTCTCGAGGGCCGCCTCCACCCCGCCGCTCGCCTTCCCGCTACGCGCGACCTCGCCCGCCAGTATCACCTCTCGCGTGGCACGATCGTTAACGCCATTGACCAACTTAAATCCGAAGGTTACGTGAAGGCCCGCATGGGTTCCGGCACGTACGTCAGCAGCACGCTGCCCGACGAACTACTCCAGGTCGCGAGCAAGGCCAAGCCGCCACTGCCGCCGGTGCAACAACAGCACGCGCAGCAACGAAGCCAGCGACGGAGATTTTCCGGCTACGCCAGTCGCGTCCATCTGTTCCCGAATTTCGCGCCTCGCCCCTCGCGCGCCTTCCGCCCGAACCTGCCAGCCATCGATCTGTTCCCCACCACGCTCTGGGCGCAAGTCGCTGCGCGCCGTCTGCGCAAAGTCTCCACGAGTTTTCTCATGGGCTGCGACGCGCTCGGGTACCTGCCCCTTCGCCAAGCCGTCTCCGAGTACCTCAACACCTCGCGCGGCGTAAACTGCGCCCCCGATCAGGTGGCCATCGTTTCCGGCGCGCAGGAAGCCCTCGATCTCGTCGCGCGCCTCCTCGTGAATCCCGGCGATCGGGTCTGCATGGAGAATCCGGGATACATCGGAGCGACGGCAGTATTTCAATCGCTCGGCGCAAGAATTTCGTACGTGCCTTTGGACGATGACGGCATCAAGTTGTCCGAAGCGACCCTGCGCAACGCGCGCCTCGTGTACGTCACGCCCGGCCACCAATTTCCATTGGGAATCACGATGGGCCTCGCGCGCCGTCTGCAATTGCTCGAATCCGCCCGCAAGTCCGGCACGCTGATTCTGGAAGATGACTATGACAGCGAATTCCGCTATTCCGGCCGCCCCGTCCCGGCGCTACAAGGCCTCGACCGCCACGAGTTGGTCCTGTTCACCGGCAGCTTCAGCAAAGTTCTCTTCCCCTCCCTCAGGCTCGGATACATGGTGCTGCCACACGACCTGACGGAGCGCGTTTCCGCCATGCTTTCCATCACTCGCCGCCACGCCCCGCTGATGGAGCAAACGGTCCTCTGCGATTTCATCACCGCAGGACACTTCGGCCGTCATCTCCGCCGTATGAGACAAATTTATGCCGAGCGCCTGGACGTCCTCTTGCACTCAGCGAAACAAAATCTCGCGGGATTGCTCGAAATTTCAGGAGTTGAAGCTGGCTTGCAAACGGTAGGCTGGTTAAAGCGTGGACTAAATGGCGCATCCGCAGCAGCTGCGGCCGCCAAACGAAACGTAGAAGTCACTCCGCTGAGCATCTACACCCAGGGAAACGCCGCAGCAGCGGGACTACAGCTGGGTTTTGCCGCGGTTGATCCAAAAGAAATCCGCCGCGGCGTGCAAGATCTAGCGATCGCGCTCGAAAGTGAAAGCAAAGCCCGTCATCGCCGGGTTAATCCTTCGTCACTTTGATTTCTGCTCTGCGATCCACTTATCAGTCCGCGCTTCCAGCAAATCCAGCGGCAAAGTTCCGCCATTAATCATCTCATCGTGAAAAGTCCGTATATCGAACTTCGTGCCCAATTCTGTTCGCGCGCGTTCGCGCAATTCACGAAACTTCAGCTGCCCCAGTTTGTAACTGAGCGCCTGCGCCGGCCACGCAATATATCGATCCGTCTCGGACTGAATCGTAGGCTCATCCACCGCGCCCGACTTGCGGAAAAATTCCACGACTTGCTCGCGCGTCCAACCTTTTGAATGAATCCCTGTGTCTACCACCAACCGCACCGCGCGAAACAGTTCCGAAGACAGCCGCCCATAATCCGAAACCGGATCTTGGTAAAGTCCCGCATCCTTCCCGAGTTGCTCCGCGTACAATGCCCATCCTTCGATGTAGGCATTGAATCCCAACCCATGCAGCCGGAATTTCGGCAACCCGGTCAACTGCTGCTGCACCGAAAGCTGCAAATGATGCCCGGGAATTCCTTCGTGGTAAGCAATCGCCTCATCCCCCACTAGGGAGCGGTTCGCAAAATCCGATGTAGCCACCACCACGCGCCCCGGCCGCTTCCCATCCGGAGTCCCGGTAACGTAATGCGTCGCCGCGGCCGCCTGAAAAGCAGGAATCGCCTCCACCGTCACCGGCGATTTCGGCAGCAGTGTGAAAAGCTCTGGCAACTTAGGCTCCATCTCCGCGATGTAGTGCCGGAAATCATCCAGAATCTGTTCGGCGCTAGTAGGTTTATATTTCGGATTTTTCGCGATCGACGCGCGGAACGAAGCCAGATCAGAAAACCCTTCCTTCTTCGCAATCGCCGTCATCTCGCCTTCGATGCGGTCGATTTCGTGCAGGCCCAGTTGATGTATTTCCTCCGCCGTCATGCGGGTCGTGGTGCGGCCGTAAATGTCGTTCTGGTAGCGCTGCTCGCCGTCCGGCAAAGAAGTCACCGCCAGCACAGTCCGCCCTTGCGGCGCATATTCCGTACGCACAAATGCGGCAAATGTGCGATAAGCAGGGATCACATCTTTATTAATCGCGTCGGCGATCTCCTGTGTCAGACGCTTCTGCTCGTCAGCCGAAATGTCCGCCGGATATTTCTTCGTCGGCTGCAGAAACGGATCTGCTTCGATGATCCCTTCGCATTGCACTGGAATTTTCTCCAGCAGAAAACGCACGGGCATCAACTTGTCGCGCATTCCCACACGCATCACGTCGCTGGTCTCGTTCAACACGCGCGGAAACTGCCGCAGCCGCGTCACGTAATCCTCGTAATGCTTCACCGAATCGAGCGGCACAGAAAGCGGCAGGTCAGCCAGGCTGGTGTGGATGCCGTTCATCTGATTGACCGGCATCTCATATTCTTTCAGCGCAAAATCCGCGTTGCGCTGCTGCAGCACGCGCGCCAACACGTCATGCGAAAGTTGATCCTGATCTGGAAATCCCGCCGTGGGAATCGCTGAAAGCCTCGCCAAAAAAGCTTCATCCCTTTTGTGGCGCTCCGCGATCGCAGCCAGCGAATAATCCGCAAGTTTGTCGTTGTAGCGATAGTCTCCGAACGACGTCGCCCGCTCCGGATAATTCCGCAAGTCGGATTCGTACTGCTCTTCGAAGATAGCGTTCTGCGCCGTCACGCGCTCCGCAACCGAATCTGACCTTTGCGCGCGAAGGGACGCGGCTGCGGCGACAACAATAGCGATGGCAACAGCGGCGAAAATGAAACTCTTAGGAAGTCGCATAGGGCCAGGATTTTACCAGATACAAAATCCGCCGCCAGAATAAACCGCCGCGCATCGGGTCCAATCCCAGGCTCAAGGCGTCGCCGGCGTGCCGCCACGCAACCCTGCCAACGCGCGCCTATAATCAGGATCGTCCGGGGAAATCTCCACGGCCTTTGCGTAAGCGGCCCGCGCCTTCACGCGCTCCCCGCGCTGCTGGAAAATCGCCCCCATTTCAAAATACGCATCCGATTCTTTCGGATTCACTAACACGGTCCGCTGAAATGCAGCCAGTGCGTCATCCAGTTTCGCCTGCTTTTCAAGAATTTTCCCCTGCACGTAGAGATATTCCGGATGATAAGGCGCGCGCGCCAAAGCTTGCCCAATCGCGTCATTCGCTTTCTCGACATCGCCCGCCGAATAATAGAGTTTCGCCAGCTGCGAATAAGCCGCCGGATAAGTCGGGTCCATTGCAATCGCTCGCTGCAGCACGGCCAGCGACCCCGCAAAGTCGTTCTTCATAGCCAACTCATCCGCCTGCTGCACCAGATGCTTCGCCTGCGTCTGATTTTCTTTCGTAGTCCGATCGTTCTGCGACGACTTCTCGAATTCCTCCAAGGCCGCAGCGGCCTTCTGGTCCTGCCCTGCGCAGCGATACGCGCGCGACAACAAGAACAAAGTCCCGGAATCCGCCGGAGCTGACGCCGGATCCGAAGCTGAAGCCGAAGTCCCCGCAGCGCTCACCAATGGCTCCAGCGCCAGCACCGCCCGCGCGCAGCGCTGCTTAATTTCCTCCGGTCCGGCACCCGCCGGCGCACGCATCAAAATCTTCCCCAGCAGCGCCCGTCCGCGCGAATTCTGTGGTTGCAACTCTACGATTTTCTCCGCATCCGGAAGCGCCAACCCGTCGCGGTTCTGGTCCGCATAAATTTCGGCGCGTGTATAGAGCGCCAGCGCATTCTGCGGATCGCGAGCAAGCACCTTGGCGATCTGCTCCAGCGCGTTCACCTTGTCCGCCGCATCGCCCTTGGCCTTGTACGCCACCGCCAGCCGGTTCCGGGCGTCCACCTTCGCAGGCTCCAGCGCCAGGGCCGCGGTCAAATGCGCGATCGCCGCATCGTAAGTCTGCAATTCCAGATCCAGATCGCCCAGCATCGCGAGCGGCGCCGCGCTTTTCAGATGCTCGCGCCGCGCCCGCTCCAGCGTTTGCGTGGCCGCATCAAAGTTGCGCACTCCGCGATACGCCTGCGCCAGACCAATTTCCGCGTCCAAGTTTCGCGGCGCAATCCGGAGCGCTTCCTGATAATCCGCAATCGCGTCCGCAAATCTTCCCGCCGCCGTCGCCACGCGAGCTTGCTTGATCAACGCCTCCGCACTCTGCGTCGACGTCGGCGTCTGCGCCGCACACACTCGCGCTTCCGCCGCAACGCCAGCACAGAGCAGCACCCCAACCGTCAGCCGCGCACAATTCCACGACGCTCCGAACCTCACAAGCATCCGCGGATTATAACATCCGCTCTTGACGTGATTCGCTGCATCCCGTTTTGGCACAACCCGCTCCCATCCTAAAAATGCCGTTTTCCCTTGACTCCTCTTCGCCGGAGAACTATAAGCTCCGTTGGTGCCACAGGTGTCCTGCCGCCGGAACACGACCAAGGGAAATCAGCCGCAACTAATCAGCAGTCGAATCATTACAAGGGGATCAATCACCACCATGGGCCTGAAGAGAATTGTGCCGTTCGTCCTCGTCTGCATCGCGCTGGCCTCCATCTCTACGAACATCGCCAGCGCCCAAACCAAACGAAAAGTAATCATTGATCAAGACGCGCGCGGCGCCGCCACCACCGACCAGCAATCCATCTTGATGTTCCTGCAATCTCCCAACGTCGAAACTCTGGGCATCACAGTCGTCAGCGGCGACATGTGGCGCGACGAAGAAGTCGCCCACACCCTTCGCATGCTCGAACTCACTGGCCACCAGGACATTCCCGTCTATCCCGGCGCGGTCTACCCGCTCATCAATCGCATGGAAATGATCGAACGCTGGGAAAAACTCTACGGCACGGTCCACTATCAAGGCGCGTGGAACGGCCACCGCCCCGGCATGAATCTCGGCGACGGCCTGCGCGGAAAATATCACCTGCCCTTTGAAGTTCCGGATCTCGCCGAAGGCAACCCCACCCTACAAGCTCAAAAAGAAGACGCCGCCCATTTCATCATCCGCATGGTCCACAAATATCCGCACGAAGTGACGATCTACGCCGGCGGCCCCATGACCGACATCGCCCAGGCCATCAGCCTCGATCCGCAAGTCTCCGAGCTCGCGCAAGAACTCGTCGTCATGGGCGGCAGCATCGCCCCAGTAGTCCCCAAAGATTGGGCCGCCGAAAATCGTCGCGAATTTAATTTCTGGTGGGACCCCGAAGCCGTGCACATGGTCCTCACCGCCCCGTGGCACAAAATCACCATCACCACGGTGGACATTTCCGTAAAAGCGCGGATGACCAAGGAACTGATCGCCGAAATTGCTAAATCGCCGAGTCCTGCGTCGCAGTACTTGGCAAAATATGCCGACGAAGAATTTATGTGGGACGAACTCGCCGTTGCCGGATGGCTCGACCCCAGCGTCATCACCCAGCAAACGAAATATTTCATGGACATAGACATTTCGCATACCGCGGGCTACGGCAACGTGCTGGTGTGGACGGAAGGCGCGCAGCCGGGCCTCGGCGAGCAGCTCGTCAACATCCCCGAAGAATTGAACAAGGAAAAATTCTATAAGATGTTCGTCGAACTGATGGCGCTGCCACCCGCCGCGCATTCATCAACAGCGAAGTAGCCGGGACCGAGCTCATGCCAGACACCACAGCAAAAGTAGACGTCGTCGGAATCGGCAGCTGCACCGTGGATTTTTTCGCCATCGTGCCCCGCCTGCTCGGCCCCGAAGAAAAAATCAACGCCACGCGCATGGAAATCCACGCCGGTGGCGTCACTGCCAACAATCTCACGCAAGTCGCGCGCCTCGGCGTCAGCACCGGCTGGCTCGGCCTTATCGGTGACGACGAAAACGGCCGCATCATCCAGAAGGCCTTCGCCGAAGATCACATGGACCTCTCTGGCATCGAAGTCGTGAAAGGTGAATACTCCGCCCTCACCTGGATTCCCGTGGACGTGGCCGGCGAACGCTGCATCTACATGTTTCCCAACGTCACCGGAAAAATTTCGGTGTATCAAGTCCTGCATCGCTTCGCGCCGCACATTCAAGCCGCGAAACATTTCCACACCGAAGCCTCGCAGCTCGCCATCGGTCCTGTAAAAGAAGCTATGCAAGTGGCCCACGATGCCAAAGTCCGCGTGATCTTCGACCTCGACGTATCCCCCAGCTTCTACGCCGAATCTAACCTCGGCAGTCAGGACGAACTCTGCACCGCGCTCCGCTTGGTTGACGTCCTGAAACCCTGCAAAGCCGCTGCCCGCGAACTGACCGGCGAAGCCGACTACGAAAAAATCGCGACCGCTCTACTGCGTATGGGTCCAACGGTGGTCGCCATCACGCTGGGCGCGGACGGCTGCCTGATCGCCACTCCCAAAGAAATCGCCAGAGTGCCGGCATTCAAAGTGGAGGTAGTGGACACGACCGGCGCGGGCGATGCCTTCATGGGCGGCCTTTCCTATGCCCTGCTGCAAGGCTGGAATTGCCAAAAAGTAGGCCTGTTCGCAAACGCCTGCGCCGCGCTATGCTGCACAAAAATCGGCGCCCGTGCCATGGCCCGGCACGATGAAGTAATAGCGCTAATCAAGCACCAAAGCCCAAAAGGCGCCGCCGCATTCTAGCTGCCGCCGCGCGCCGCTGCGGTTGAATTTGTAGCGGCCAGTTTCAGCTGCACGCCTTTGACGTTGCCGTCGATGTTGAATTTGTAGCGGCCGCCTGCTTTTTGGGCGGGCGTCTTTGACTCTGCCTTTGCCGTCGGTTTTGACTTTGCCGTTTTACCGGCGCGTTTTTCTAGCGTATCCGAATAAAGGACCTCAATGTTCACACCAACAACCTTCGGCACCGCCCTGCTAATGATGTTCGTCACCGCCGCTTGCTGGGGCTCCTGGGCCAACACCTACAAAGGCGTTAAAAATTATCGCTTCGAACTGTTCTACTGGGACTACGCTATCGGAATTTTCCTAGCCGCGCTCGTCTATGCCCTCACCATGGGATCCACAAATGACGGCCCCACCAGCTTCCTCAATAATGTCCACTCCGCCGACCTCTCCAACATCGGGTGGGCCCTGCTAGCCGGAATAATTTTCAACCTGGCGAACCTCCTGCTGGTCGCCGCAATTGACATGGCCGGCCTCGCCATCGCCTTCCCCGTGGCCATCGGCATCGCCCTGGTAGTGGGCACCGTTCTCAGCTTCGTGCAACAACAACGCGGCAACGTCATGATGCTCGGCGCCGGCGTCCTCTGCGCCGTAGTCGCCGTAATCCTCGACGGCAAAGCCTACGGCGAACTTGGCGCCAACAAAGAAGCCTCGCGCAAAAGCATCATCGTCTGCGTAATCTCCGGCGTCCTGATGGGGCTGTGGGCACCCTTCTCCACCCGCGCCCTCACCCACGGAAATACCCTCGGCCCCTACAGCATCGCCGTATTTCTCACCGGTGGCGCGCTGCTTTCCTGCCTGTGGTGGAATTTGTATTTCATGAAAAGGCCGCTGGTGGGCGAGCCGGTAGCATTCAGCGGATTCTTTCGCGGCCCTGTGAACGGCCACGTCCTGGGCCTGCTCGGAGGCGCCATCTGGACCACCGGCACCGTCTTCAATCTCGTAGCCGCTAACTACACCGGCGTCGCCATCTCCTACTCCATCGGCCAATCTGCCCCCATGGTCGCCGCACTCTGGGGCATCTTCGTCTGGAAAGAATTCGCCGGCGCCAATAAACGTGCCCAGGCTTTTCTCGCGCTGATGTTCGTCTTCTACTTCCTCGCGATTTTTCTGATCGCGCGCGCGAACACCGCCAGTTAGCTCGGGTAATACTTCTCCGGTGGAACCGACGTGGCCGAAAAAGACCTTCTTGATATCGCTGCGGATTTTGCGTTCGAAAGATTGGATCTCGCCGGGGGCGATCCGCTAACGCTGTCGCTGCCTTTGCAAACCGTCGTGCTGCTCTATGCCGCTCAGGGACGCATTGACAACGGTGGATTTCGGTACTTCTTTGAAAGCGATTTCGGCGGCCATCCACCGTATCAAGCGTTCTCCGATGCTTATCGCAGAATTGGCGCGATCACGGCGGCGGACTGTCTGGACCGAGCAGCCGCACTGTTCCCGTTCGATCAGCCGCATCTATCGCAAGACAAGCGCAACGAGTTCATGGATGCGATCGAAGAAACGGACGATTTCTTCGGGTTAGATGACCAAGTGTGCGGAGACAAAAAGATCTGGCAAGCCCTTGCGGAATACGTCGTAGCTCGTGCGGGATCCTTTAAACCCTCATCAGCCGCAGCCAACCGAACCGTTCTGTATTTGTCAAATTTGCGAAGAGCGTTAGATCGGCGGGCGCCTGAATCCACCCGTAGCCGCTTCGATCTTCGCCGCCACCGCCAACACTGCCTCATCTTCCCAAGGCCTACCAACAATCTGCACGCCAATGGGAAGACCCTCCGGCGAACGCCCCACCGGCACCACCGCCGCCGGATTCCCCAACAAATTGAACCACTGCGAATAACTCATCGCCTTCAGATACTGCACCTTGCGCCCCTGCACCATCCATTCCCGCTCCCCATGACGAAACGCCGGAACGGCGCAAGCCGGACAAATTAAAATAGGAAAAGTTTCCATCTGCCGCAGCAATCTTTCGCGCAAAGCGTCGCGCCCCACCAAAGTGTTCAACCACTCCCGTCCATCCATCGGCGGTTCCAGCGCTACGCGCTCCCGCCAAGCCCGATACATCGGACTCAATTCCGCTTCCCGCCCCTCGACTGTCGAGGCAAACGCCATCTGGACTGCGCGCCCAAATAAATTCCACCAGAGCGACCACACACGATCCAGATTCTGCGGCCGCCAAGCCTCCACCTGAAATCCCTGCGCACGCAACGCCTCCGCCGCCGCACGCACCGCCGCCGCAGTTTCCGGAGTCACAGGAGTCGCGCCGTCATCTTCAAAATAAGCCACGCGCAGCTTCAGAATTTCCGCGTCGCTCCACACTCGCGGCGGCACCGGCGACGAAGCCGGATCGCCAATGTCGTACCCGGCCATCACCGAAAATAATCGCGCCACATCCGCGACGTTCCGCGCCATCGGCCCCACCACGCCCAACTGCGTGAACGGCCCAGCGGACACAGGATAATGTCCCGACGAAGGCACGCGCCCCGGCGTCGGCTTCAACCCGCAAATCCCCGAATAATGTGCGGGCACACGTATCGAACCGCCGCCGTCGCTCCCCACCCCTCCCGCCGAACAACCGGCCGCAATCGCCGCCGCCTCGCCGCCGCTTGACCCGCCAGGAGTCCGCTCCAAATCCCACGGACTATTCGTCCGCCCGTAAAGCGCATTGTCCGTCTCGTAGGCCATCAAGAATTCCGGTACGTTGGTGTTGCCCAGCAAAATCGCCCCAGCTGCGCGCAGCCGAGCAACCAAGGCGGCGTCCTCCGACGGCACATAACTCTTGCGCAAACGGCTCCCACATTCGCAGGGCCACCCCGCCACATCCAGCGAACTCTTCACAGAAATCGGCACGCCGTGCAGCGCGCCGAGCGAATCAGAACGCGAGCCTGGCCTAACCGCAACCGCCGCGATTTTCGCCTGTTCCCGCGCGCGGTCCACATCCACATGCACGTACGCATTCAACCGCGCGTTCAATTCTGCGATCCGCCCCAAATGCGCATCCACCAGCTCGATAGGCGAAACAGTCCGCGCGCGGACCTGCTCAGCCATACCCACAGCCGAAAGAAAATTCAATTCATTCATTGTGAACTCACAAAAACCGCCGACGCGCCCGCCAGTCTAACATGCGCCTCCTAAGCAGGCCGGTCGTTGCAGCATCGCTCCGCCGAAAAAAAGTCCAGCGCGACACCCAAACCGCCCCCGACGCGGTAGAATGTCCCACGCATTCAGAAAGGGAGAGTAATGGCCCGCTTCACCCGCGCAGCAATTTTCCTGGCAATTTTCACCTGCACCCTCATCGCAGCCAGCCAAGAACAGCAACAGCAGCAACCCGCGCAACCGCAGCAACCAACTCGGTCACAAAAACACACCCATGTACGTCCCGCTTCGCCGCAAAAAGAGGACGATTCCACCCCACAAGAGCCTCCCGCCAATCCCCGCGCCGACGTAATCCGCGAAAATAACTTCGGCGTCTCCCTAATGAATCGCCAGCAATTCGAAAAAGCCCTGGGCAAATTCCAACGCGCCTGCATTCTCGACCCCCAGACCGACGTCGGCTGCCTCAACGCCGGCGTTGCCTTCCTCAACATGCAGCGCTTCGACGAAGCACGCGAAATTCTGCAAAAATCTGCGCAGCGCGACCCGCGCAATCCCTGGGCTTGGTTCAATCTCGGCCTGATGGAAAAAGCCGGAGGCGACGCCGATGCCGCCATCGCCGATTTCCAGAAAGTCGCGGCGCTCGATCCTTATGACGCCGACACGCAATATTTCCTCGGCCTGATTTATTCCCAGCAGCAGCAATACGACAAAGCCATCGCCGCATTCCAGCGCGCCCTCGTGCTAAATCCCTTCCAAGTCTCCGCCGAATTCGGCATGGCCCAAGCCCTGCAACGCAGCGGCAAGACCGCCGAAGCCAAAGTTCACTTCGATCGCTTCCAGCACATGACGTCGGAAAAACTCGGAAAGCCTGTCAGCTTCATCTACGGCGAGCAAGGAAAATATTCCCTCGCCGAAATTTTGCAACCCGCGCCCGAGCCAGTGCCGCAAGCGATGCCGGTCCATTTCGTCAACGTCACGCAAGCCGCGGGCTTGCCTATATCCGCCGCAGCGCGCATCGCAACCACGCAACTGCACGGCACCGCAGATTCCACGCCATCGGTATCCGGCAGCGCAACGCTCTCCGTGCGAAAAACCCGCACCCCGAAACCCGCCGCACAAGCATCGTCGGCCAGTTCCCTCGCGCAATTCCTGGGCAGCGGGGCCTGTATCATTGATTACAACGGCGACGGCAAGCCCGACATTTTCCTTGTGGACGCCGACGGTCGCGGCAACTCCGCGCTCTACAAGAATATCGGCGCTGGAAAATTCCTGAACGTCACACGCGAAGCCCGCCTGGAAATCCGGGGCCAAGGCATGGCCTGCGCCGTCGGCGATTACGACAACGACGGCAAGCCCGACTTGGCCGTCACCATGAACGGCAGAGTCATCCTCTTCCACAACGAAGGCAACGGCACATTTAAAGACGTAACCAAAGACGCGGGCATAGACACCGAAGCGCAAGTCGGCGCGCTAGCCCTCGGCCTCACCTTCGTCGATTTCGATCACGATGGTGATCTCGATCTCTATGTCACGCGCTTCAACGATTTTGCGCTGGCCAAATCCGCCGGCCCATTTGAATTTCCAACGAACGTCCCGCCCCCGGGCAACGTCCTCTGGCGCAACAACGGCAACGGCACATTCACAAATTGGACGACGGAAACCGCCCTGGCAGGCGCCGCGCCTTCCGTCGGCGCCATCGCCAGCGACATCAACAACGACCGCGCCATAGATTTCGTCGTAACCGGTTGGCAAAAATCCCCCGTCGCCTATCTAAATCCGCGCGAAGGCGCCTTCCAGGGCACCACACCATGGAGCAGCGACATGCCCGCCCCCACCGCCGGCGTAGTCGCTCTCGATTTCAATAAAGATGGCTGGATGGACCTCGCCTTTACACACTGGGGCGCACCCGGCCTGAGCCTCTGGCGTAACCACGCGGGAAAGTCCTTCGAACGAGCAATTCTGCCGGACCTCGACTGGATGCGCGGGTGGGGCCTCGCTCCAATTGACTACGATGACGACGGCTGGATCGACCTGGTAGCAGTCGGCGAGGATTTTTCAGGTGCCGGACACATCGTCCTGCTCCGCAACGAAGGCGCCGCCGGTTTTCGCGACGTCACAGCTTCGACCGGCCTCGACAAAATCGTGCTAAAAAATCCCCGTGGCATCATCGCCGTCGATTTCGACAACGACGGCGCGACCGATCTCCTAATCACTCAAAATAATCTCCCGCCCGTCCTGCTGAAAAACGAAGGCGGCGATCGCTACAACTGGCTGCGCATCGCCTTCAAAGGCGAGAACGACAACAGATCCGCCATCGGCACAAAAGTCGAACTCTACGCGGGCGCCCTGCAACAAAAATGGGAAGTCCCCG
Source organism: uncultured Acidobacteriota bacterium (assembly GCA_963790855.1). Taxonomy (GTDB): domain Bacteria; phylum Acidobacteriota; class Terriglobia; order Acidiferrales; family UBA7541; genus Palsa-295. Next base: position 292,532 of record CAWBPZ010000005.1, on the reverse strand, counting down.
GCGCCTCCGGTTACTTAGGACAAGGCCCGGCGCCAATCGTTGCCGGCCTAGGCGCGGAACGGCAGGCCGACGTAATCCGCCTCCTCTGGCCCACCGGTGTCCTGCAGGACGAACTTGAAATCCCTGCGCACAAAGAAGAACTGATCACCGAAATCGATCGTCGCGGTAGCTCTTGCCCCATTGTCTTCGTCTGGAACGGCGATAAATTCGAATTTCTCGCCGACATGATTGGCCCCGGAATCGTCGGCCACTGGACCGGCCCCAACCAACGCAACATTCCCAACCCCGCTGAATATTTCAAAGTCACCGGCTCGCTGGCTCAGCCACAAGACGGCCGCCTGCGTTTCAAAATGCTCGAACCAATGGAAGAGCTGGACTATCTCGATCAGGCCCGCCTGCTGGCCGTGGATCATCCGATAGACGTGGAGGTCTATCCCAACGAACATTTCGCCAGCGAACTCCCCTTCCCGCAATTCAAAGTAATCGCCAGCCGCGACGCGCATCTCCCCGTGGGCGCCTGGGACGATCACAGCCGCGACATCCTTCCTCTCCTCCGCGAGCAAGATCACAAATACGTCACCAATTTTCCTCTCGCGCCCTATGCGGGATTCGCCGAAATGCACATGATCGAGCTCGACCTCGGTGATTGGGATCCTTCGCGCCCGCTCCACCTGCTGCTGGATGGCTTCACCGATTATTTCAGCGCCAGCTCCATGTACGCCGCCTGGCAAGCGGGAATCACTCCGGTCCCGCCTTACGTCGAAGTGCAAGACGGCTCCGGCCAATGGGTCAAGGTGATTGACGACATGGGCTTCCCGGCAGGCCTCGCCCGCACCATGGTCGCCGACCTGACCGGGAAAATCCCCCCGGGCGCTCGCTTCATCCGCATCTCCACCAATCTCCGCGTCTATTGGGATCGCATCCGCGTGGATAATTCTCCCGAAGACACAGAATTCAAACTCACCGAAGTTCCCCTGGCCGAAGCCAAACTGCAATTCCGTGGCTACCCCCGCGTAGTCGAAGGCAACCCGACAAACGATCTGTCCTACATTTACGAAGAGGTCAGCGCCACAGGTCCCTACGCCCGCCAAATCGGAAATTACACCCGTTACGGCGACGTAACCGAACTCCTCGGCAAAACCGACGACGAGTACGTAATCTTCGGCTCCGGCGACGAAGTCTCGATAGATTTCGACTCGGCGCACCTGCCCGATCTACCGAGCGGCTGGACCCGCGACTACTTTCTCTACGCCGACGGTTTTGCCAAAGACATGGACTTCTACGCCGCCCACGGCGACACGGTCGATCCATTGCCGTTCCACACAAATGTCCCATACCCATATCCAGAAGGCATAGCGTACCCAGAGGACCAGCAACACTTGGACTACCTGCTGAAGTACAACACTCGAGGCGTAGCGGGTCCGGCCAACGATACTTTCCGCTTTGACTATCCGAAACCTAAAAAATAATTATTGTGCCGCAGGCCGTGCGGACCATGCGGAGGTGCAAGGTGCACAAATTTGGCATCATCATCGCGACCTTCGCATTCTTGTGCACAGCCGGCTGCAATACCCAACCATCGAACGCAAGCCACCCGACGGTGAATGCCGCTGCAGCAACGCAAGCAGCGAATCCTCCCGCAGGCCTCCCTCCGTCCACCACTGGAGGCTTCGATGGCGCCAAAGCCTTGGAACACGTTCGCAAGTTAGTCGAAATCGGACCGCGCCCGTCAGGCTCGGACGGAATCCATCGCGCGCAAACCTACATTATCAGCCAGCTAAAGAGTTTCGGCTGCCCCGTCGAAGAGCATGACTTCCACGGCTCCACGCCCCTCGGCGACATCGCGATGAAAAACATCGTCGCCAAGATCCGAGGCACGGGCAGCGGCATCGTCCTCTACACCACGCATTACGACACCGTGCGCCTACCTGACTTTGTCGGCGCTGACGATGGCGGCTCGGGCACCGGCACTATGCTCGAGCTAGCCCGAATATTGTGCGCTCGCAAAACCAAGAGCGCCCTCAACGCGAGGATCGTGTTTTTCGACGGTGAAGAAGCTCAGGGCGAGTGGACGGACAGGAACAGCGTTCAGTGGAGCGACACGGATAGCACCTTCGGCAGCCGCGAGATGGCCGCCAGCATGGCGCTCTCCGGAGAGCTCAAGCGAATCAAGGCGATGATCCTCGCGGACATGATCGGCCCATCCGATCTGAAGATCAAGCGAGACAAGAACTCCACGCCGTGGCTGACAGATCTCATCTGGGCCACGGCCAACCAACTTGGTTATGCGAATGTCTTTGTCAACGAACGCACCGTCGTTTCTGGTGACGACCATCTCTCATTCATCCGCCGCGGTGTTCCCGCGTGCGACCTCATCGACGACGAAGTCGAGTCCACGTATTGGCACACGCCTCAAGACACGCTGGATAAAGTTGCCCCGCACAGCCTCGCAATCGTAGGCCACGTCTTCATCGAAACCTTGCCCTCCCTGGAAAGGAAATTCCGCTGAAGGTCTGGAACGAATCAGTAACCGCGACGAATAATCTTGCAGGCACCTTTTTATCGGGGTTACCCTTTCGCTTCGGGTAAGCTCGCGAACAAAACTCCCGCTGCCTTCACAATCGCGCTCCCGCGGGGAGGCTGTGATGAAGATCGTCATTCTCGACGGCCACGCAATAAATCCCGGCGACCTCAGCTGGGACGCTCTGCGCTCCATGGGCGACTTGGCAGTGTTCGACCGCACGCCGGAGGACGCCATCGTTTCTCGCGCGCGCGAAGCCGAAGCCCTGCTGACGACCAGAGCGCCTCTGTCCGCCCAGACCCTGGCGCAACTGAATCATCTCCGTTACGTCGGCGCGATGTTCACTGGTTACGATGAAATCGATCTGAAAGCGGCGCGCGAGCGTAGCGTCGTTGTCACGAACGTCCCAACCTACGGAACCGCCTCGGTAGCTCAGCTGGTATTTGCGCTGCTACTCGAGCTGTGTCATCACGTCGCGTTGCATAACGATGCGACTCACACAGGAGAGTGGTCGCGCTCTCCCGATTTCAGCTTCCGCAAGACGCTCCTAGTCGAGCTGCAGGATAAGACGATGGGTATCGTCGGCTTCGGCCGCATCGGCCGCCGCGTGGCCGAAATCGCCGTGGCAACGGGCATGCGCGTGATCGCTGCCGACGCAGGCAAGCAAAACCCTCCGAGCTGGCCGGGGTTCCGCTGGTGCGACTTCAATCAGCTGATGTCGACAGCCGATGTCGTCAGCTTGCACTGCCCACTGCAACCGGAAACTCGCGGAATCATCAACGCTGCATCTTTGTCCAGGATGAAGCCCGGCTCATTTCTCATCAACACGTCGCGCGGACCCCTCATCGTCGAGCAGGATCTTGCAGACGCACTCAACCGTGAGCGCCTGGCGGGCGCGGCTGTGGATGTTCTTTCTAGCGAGCCGCCATCGCTCGATAATCCTCTGTTGCGCGCAAAGAACTGTATCGTCACGCCCCACATCGCGTGGGCGACAAAAGAAGCGCGTACTCGTCTGATCGAAACCGTCGTGGCGAATCTACGCGCGTTTCTCGATGGCCGCCCGGTCAACGTGGTTGATTAGATACGACTAGAACCGCCGCCCGCCGAGAGGCATCAATTGAAGACGTAACGACAATGAGACCGACGATTGGAGAGCTAGGATGGACACAAACGTAATGCCAGCATTGCGCTTTAGTGAGTTCGGACCGCCGTCCGTGTTGCGCATCGAGCACGTCGCGATTCCAAATCCTGGCGAGGAGGAAGTCCTCGTTCATGTGAAGGCAGCCGGGATCAATCCCAGTGACATCGCGAATGTCGCCGGGCGCTTCAAGAAAACAACTCTGCCGCGAACTCCCGGCCGCGACTTCGCCGGCATCGTCGTCAGGGGGAAGCGGCACGAAGGAAAAGAGGTCTGGGGCAGTTGTCCGAGCCTCGGGATCGTCCGCGACGGCTCTCATTCGGAATATGTAGTGGCGCCAGCGGAGATGGTGTCGCTCAAACCGAAGTCGTTGAGTATGCCGCAAGCGGCGGCAATCGGTGTTCCGTACATCACCGCATGGGCATCGGTTGTGAGCGCAGCTCAGATCCAACCGGGTGAGACCATTCTGATCGTTGGCGTGGCTGGCGCCGTCGGACAAGCAGCCACGCAGATTGCAAATTGGAAGCAGGCGCGAGTGATCGGCGCGGACACTTCGTCCGATGCGATTCCAGGTACGGAGGCACTCATCAATACCAAGACTGAAGATCTTCGTGAGAGGGTTTTCGAATTGACGGCGGGCAAAGGAGCCGAGGTTGTCTTTGACACCGTGGGTGGCGCGATGTTCGAGCCGGCGACGCGCTCGCTCAGCTATGGTGGGCGACAGGTCGCGATCTCCAGCAGGGATCCACGGGTCAGCTTCAACCTGGCGGACTTCTATCATAATTCCTCCCGCTTGCTCGGAGTAGACAGTTACGGCTTAACTTCGGGACAGATAGAAGAGATCGAGAACGAGCTCCTCTCCGGTTTTGAAGCGGGAGTTTTGACACCGCCAACGATTGAAATTGTTCCGTTTAAAAATGCTGTGCAAACATACGGCCGGGTCGCTGCCGGGCAGGCGAAAGCGAAACAAGTTCTCAGTTTCGACTAACGGGATAAAAGGAAATGCGCATTTCGAAGGTGGAACGGCAAACGTCACTAAAGGGAGCTTGAAATGAAAGCGCTGCTCATCTCATTGGTCGTGGGCCTGTTTGTAGGCGTTCTATACGGTGTGATTCGGGTCAAAAGTCCCGCTCCGCCTATTATAGCCCTGGTCGGCCTACTGGGAATGGTGCTCGGAGAACAGTTGGGCGGTTGGATGCTTACAAGAAAAGTCAGCGTGACAGATGCCGCTTCAGTCTGTCTCATGGGCAAGACTTGGGATCACCGTTCGCCGGCGCAATCGGCAGTATCGAACCAGGACCACGTCGGCCGATAATGAATGAGAAGCGAGCGGGCGGCTGGCGATTCCGCTGGTGCATCCTGCTCGGTTTTCTCATCGCGCTAGCGGCATGGCCTGCGAGGGCGCAGACGCCAGATCCTCAGCCGCCCGGTCCGACTCCTGACCCCACTCGCCCACCGCTAAATCCATTTCCCGCCGAGCAGAATTGGAGTTTTCTCGCGGACTCTTCGAAGCGCACGGATTTCTTCGGCCCGGTAAAGTACATTCCGCTAAGCGAAAACCCGCAGCTGTACCTGTCGCTAGGTTTCGAATACCGCGTCGAATACGAGTATTTCGACAACTGGATGTTTGGCGCCGGACCGCAAGACCACAATGGATACGTCATGAACCGCGCGATGCCCCATTTCGAATTCCACGCCGGCCGCTACTTCCGCCTATTTTCCGAGTTCGAGTTCGATTTCGAAGACGGAAGGAACGGCGGACCACGGCCGCAGACCGACGAAGATCGCGGCGATGTTCATCAGGCTTTCGTCGAGATCGGCTCGCACGTGAGCAGTTCACGCGGTATCAGTTTGCGCGCCGGACGCCAGGAAATCGTTCTTGGTACAGGCCGCTTGCTCGACAACGACGAAGGCCCCAACGTAAAGCTAAGCTTCGATGGATTTCGCATGATCGCCGAAAACGCGCTCGTGAGGATGGATCTCTTCGCCATCAAACCGGTCGAGAATAATCTCGGTTTTTTTGACGATGTGCCGAATCACGCGGAAAGCCTATGGGGAACTTATCTTACTGTCCCGGCGCCCATCGTGCGCCGCGGGAAAGCCGATCTCTACTACATTGGAGCAGACACCAAATCCGCCACGTATAACCGAGGCACCGCATCCGAAACGCGCGACACCGTCGGAGCCAGAATCTTCCGCCCGGTGGGCAAAGGCCTTGACTACAACTGGGAACCGAACTTTCAATGGGGAAGTTTCGGAAATGCCTCGATTCGCGCCTGGAGCGTGTCCACCGAAACTGGATTTACGTTTGTTCGCGTGCGCTTTCAGCCTCGCCCCCTGTTGCGAGCAGACGTTTACAACGGCGACGGCAACCCTGCGAATCACCCGCTCGGAACCTTCAATCCCCTCTTCCCTCGTGGCGCGTACTTTACTCCCAAGATGACGCCCACGCTAGGACCTCAGAACCTGATTGACGTGCATCCGATGGTTCAATTTCAGCTGCGAACGAACGTCACGGCGGCGTTTGCCTGGGACTGGTATTGGAGGGAATCAACGCACGATGGCGTCTACGCTTTCGGCAGCGGAGTGCTGATAGATCCAGCCAGTGCCAGCCATGCGCGCTATCTGGGCAACCAAGGCGATCTGGAAATCCGCTGGGCTCCCGCGCGACACCTCATTCTTGCATTCAACTTCGCCGGCTTCGAGCCAGGGACGTTCTTCAAGACTGTGACCTACAACGCCGCTCCTATCGCCGCGAACGTAGGTTTCACGTTTCGCTTCTAAAGAGCCCACCAGCGATCGCGCAGCCCGCAAGCCGTCCCCGATGTGAGCTATGAGTTCAATACCGCCCACGCAACTATCGCTCCGTTGTAGCTCGTGTACATTCCGTAGGCGGTATAGATGGCCTCACCCCAGTGCCCTTGAAATTTTTCCGGCAGCTGGGCATTTTGAATCGGATCCGAGATGTTGCGTATCGATCCAAACGCCGTCTTACCCGTTGCCGCACTGGCGATCACCGCGTCATCCATCTCCACACATGCAAAACTTGCCAGGTTGCCCGCAGTGGTCGCGACGACGAACGAATCCGCCGTCACCAATGCGGTTCCCGCGGGCGTCAGGTTATTGATAGCCGGCACGTTCGCGCCCATGTTCAGGTCGCTGGGATTCAACTCACTGAGGGGATAAGTGGTGCTGTAGAAGCTATTGAACTGTGTTCCGATCGACGCCAGATCGCTCGCCGTGGTGGGTACGGCGAACAGCAACTCCTTGAACCCCGCTTTGTTCACCAGCGTCCAATTCGGTTTCCAGGGATTGGAGTAAGACGGCCATTGGTTCTGCGGCTGATTACTCTCGTACAGAACATCGGTGTGAACCACGTTGACCGTCCCGACCGGGTCCGTAGGCCTTGCTCCGCCCGCGGTGCCCACCGAAAGGATCAGCTTAGGCTTCACGGTTTGAATGAAGCGTGTGGTGAGCGCTTCAAGATTCTGCTCGCCGTGCGCAGAAGCGTAGTGCGTGTTTGATTTGAAAAGCAGCACCTTGCTCGTCTCGACTTGCACCAAGCGATAGTAGCCCCAATAGTCCAAGCCGCTGGGAGCGCCCTGGTCATACTTGAGCCAGCCATTCCACGAGCCTTCATTGCGCTTGGTATAAGGCATGCTCGTGCTGCTGCTGCAAAACACGTGCACCAATGCCGCCCACTCTGCGTCGGCCCAGGTGATGACTACGGCGTCCGCATTCGGCAGTTGTGCAGGAGTGCTGAGCAACTGGGGAGCCTGCTTGCCGACCGCGGCCCAATTTATGACCGGCAGATCCGGCGTGTTGCTGATGGACGGCCGGAACTTCTTTGCGAATTCCTCGGCACTCACAGCCGAGGAGAGCACCAGGCGCGCCGGGTGCAAAGCATCGGTGGACTGCGATACTCTTGCGGTTGCTGTCATGTTTTATCTCCATTCCGAAGGTTGTTCTGCAACGGTGATGCGAAATGTGCCGACGGCAGGCCGGCGGTTATGAACTCGATGACGTTCAACGAAATTCCTGCGTAGCTACAGCTCGGAGGCCGACGATCGGGAAACAGACGTGACCGGAATTATAAACCCGGTGAAATGCCTGTCAAGATAATAGCGATACTACAATCTTTACATCGCTACGCAACATTCCCATTTGCGTAGAGAACAGATATGAACACCCGGCAGCAAACGGTGCAACGGATATTCGAACTGGACAATTTCGCATCTCTCCGAGCCTCTTTACGTAGAAACACTGATACTTACGCCAGCTGCGAAGTGAACGCGGCTTTTGGTCTTCTCGCTGCCGCGCATCGCTACTTCGGCGGTGCGCCTTGCTCCAGGCATTTGCGTCGCGCTCGAGCCTGCCGACTTGCCGGATCCCAGCGGGCGCCCCCGGCATCCCGCCCGCTTGCTTGCCGTTACATAGCGTGATAATTTCAGTACTTCCGAATCATCAGCAGCAACTCACTCAACGATGTCGCAGTCTAATTCAAACGATCAAATCTCGAAAATCACCGGGCCTGCGCAACACGCCTCCGCACCCGCGCGCGAGCCTATCTTCTGGCGCGTCGAAGGCAGCCTGCTCAATCTCACCGCTGTCCGCCCCGTCGGCTTCTTCGCGTGGAATTCGCAAAGCTTCCTCGAACGTTGGACGCGCCGCGGCGCCATGGCCGTACTCGCCCTTGGCCGTCCGTTCCTCTACATCACCGACCGCGTCTTCGCCACGCGCCTCCTCCACACCGTTCTGCGCGGAGTCAGCCGCGACCGCCTCGATCTACTCGGCGAAGAATTCTTCGAATATTTCCTGAAGCCGCGCATGAAGCAAGAGGGTATCGTGAAGCTGCAAGAAGCGATCACGGCCGGCGGCGAGATCGTACTCGTCAGCCAGGGCCTCGACCACATCATGCGCCCGCTGGCAAAGCATCTCGGCATCGCGCGCATCATTTCCAATCGACTCGATTTCCGCGAAGGCATGGCCACCGGACGTCTGCTCGATCCGGTAATCCGTCCGCGCGGCGCTTTCGCCAGATTTACCGGCAGCCAACCCGACGGCAACATCCCCCGCGAAAAGTTAATCAGCATTCTAGGTTTCGAGAAAAACCCGCTAGTTCTAGACGAAGCCATAAAACCAGCCGAACGCAGCGCGCCAAAAGTCTACGTCCCGGTGGTCCACTACGAATCGCGCAACGGCCACCCTGTTTTATCGGCCCGCACCGCCCTGCGCGGAAAAAATATCCTGCTCATCGGCGCCACCGGCTTCATCGGAAAAGTTTGGCTCGCGAATCTGCTCACCGATCTTCCCGAAATCGGCCGCATCTACTTGCTCGTCCGCCACAATCGCGCTAATACGTCCCTGCAACGCATGCAACGCGTAATCGAAGAATCCCCGGTCTTCGAAAAGCTAGCCGAACGCCACGGCGACAAATTCGCAGAATTTCTCCAAGCTCACATAGAAGTGATAGATGGCGACGTCAGCAAACCCGGCCTCGGCCTCCGCCCGCAAGACCAGCAAAAGCTCTCTCGATCGTTAGACGTAATCGTCAACAGCTCCGGCCTAACGGATTTCAATCCCGACCTGCGCGACGCCCTGGCTGTGAACGTCCGCTCTACAGCCTACGTCCTCGATTTCCTGAAAGAATGCGCACACGCATCGCTCCTGCATCTCTCCACCTGCTACGTAGTGGGCCAGCGCGATGGCCGCGTCCTGGAAGAACTGCCAAAAAACTACAACCCGCGCGGAATCCCCAATTACGACGCAGTAGAAGAATGGCAATCGCTCGAAAACCTAATCAAAGAAACAGCAGCCCGCGCCGAATCCGAAGAAGTCACAAGCGAACTTCGCCGAGCCGCGCAAAAAAAAGAACACGCCGCGAAAGACCTGAAAGGCGCTGCACTTGATAATCAAATTCGCAAGAATCGCGTCCGCTGGCTCCGCCAAACTCTCACCGACGCAGCCTCGCGCCGCGCCACCGAACTAGGCTGGCCCAACACCTACACCTTCACCAAAAGCATTTCCGAATCCGTGATCCACAATTTCCTGGACGCCAATCCCTCAGCAGCAATCGCGGTAGTGCGCCCAGCCATCGTTGAATCCTCGCTCGAAAAGCCGTTCCTGGGCTGGAACGAGGGCATCAATACCTCCGCCTCGCTCTCTTACTTGCTCGGCACATTTTTCCGCCAACTTCCAACGAACGAATCGAAGTGCCTCGACCTCATCCCGGTCGATCTCGTCTGCCGCGGCATGACCCTGATCTCCGCCGCGCTCGTAACCCGCCGCCACCAGCTCGTCTATCAGCTAGCCACTTCCGTAGCCAACGCCTGCAACATGCGCCGCTCCATTGAGCTCACGGGGCTAGGCCACCGAAAATTTTATCGCGCGCACGCCGACATCCAGCAACGCATGCGCCTCCGCTTCGACGCCATCCCCGTCTCCAAGACGCGCTACAAAGCCATCTCCGCCCCCGCGCAAAAAGCGGTAGTGAAAGCCATCAACCGCACCATGGAACCGTTCGCGTCGAAGCCACCGCTAGCCCGCCAGGAACGCGAACTCGAAAAAGTCGTCAAGCTCATCTCCCTCTTCGAGCCCTTTATCCTCCACAACGATCACGTCTTCGAAGCTGCCAACATCGAACGTCTCAGCGCCACGCTTCCGCCCGATGAACAAGCCGATTTCGGCTACGATTCCCGCGCGCTCGATTGGTGGGATTACTGGATCAACGTGCACATTCCCGCTCTGCGCAAGTGGTGTTATCCTCTCATCGAAGGACGCCAGCCGGAATCGCGTCCCCGGCGTTCGGTGCCGCTCGCAACACGCGGCGACACGAATGCCACCACCGCAGGCTCGGCGGGAGCGGCGGGTTCATCAAGCTCGGGTCCGGCAACGGCGTCCTGAAACTCAATCACTGTGGCCATCCTCCTGACTGGTTCCACCGGATATATCGGCGCGCACATCGCGTCGAATTTGCTGACGGGCCATTCCGACCCGCTGAACCTGCTCGTCCGCGCGCGCGATGAACAGGAAGCGCAAGAGCGCCTCTGGCGCGCTCTGCAACTGCATCTGGATTTCGCGCGCTTCAATGAAATGCTGCGCTCTCGCATCCGCATCTTTCGCGGCGACCTCACCGACGCGCATTTAGGCCTCTCCGGCGACGATTACGCGCAACTAGTCCGCACGACCGATTCCGTCATCCACTGCGCCGCGTCTCTGAATCGCAAATCCGAAAAAAGCTGCCTCAACGTAAATCTGCGCGGCACGCTCGAAGTCATCCAACTGGCGCAGCGCGCCCGCGATCAGCACGGATTGCGCCGCTTCAGCCACGTCAGCACGGTAGCCGTCGCCGGCCAACGCTCGAACGAAGTGGTTCAGGAAGACACCGCCATCGATTGGAATCGCTCCGACTACGATCCCTACGCCCGCACTAAGAAATTCTGTGAGCACATGGTCCGGCAGCTGTTGCCAGACGTCCAGCGCACCATTTTCCGCCCCAGCATAGTGCTAGGCGATAGTCGCCGCCCCGAAACCAATCAGTTCGACATGGTCCGCGCCTTCGTCTTTCTCGCCGGCCTACCAATGCTGCCCTTCCGCCCCGGCGATCGCATTGATATCGTCCCGGTGGATTTCGTGGCCGACGCAGTCGCGACGCTGCATCAAAAAGATAATCCAGCGCACGAGATTTACCATCTCTCGTCCGGCCGCGAGTCCGAAACATTCATCGAATTAACCGAAGCGCTCTCCAAAGCGCAGGACAAGCGTGGCCCCGTCTTCGTCCCCAGCTTCGAAAAATCCACGGAGAAAATCGTCAACGCCTTGGCAGGCCGCGCCGGAAAAATCGGAGGCCTGGCCACTCTGCTGAAAGTGTTCCTACCCTATCTTTTGTGGAACACGGTTTTCGACAACACTCGCGTCGTCGAAGAACTCGGCCGACATCCCGCGCCCTTCTCGCAGTACAGCCTTCCCCTACTGCGCTTTAGCCGCGAAAATCATTTCGTTTTCAAATATCGCGAATGGCCCGCCGACGCTCCCGTCCACGCCGCCTCGCGCGCCGCGAACGCCTCGCAGGATCCGCGCCGATGACCGACCTGCTCCTCGAATCCTGGGTCAGCGTCCTCATTGAGCTCAACAAGTTCGAATGGATGCTCGGCGCTGGACACGCCTGGCAGGCCGGCACCAAACTAAAACTCCTTTTCGCCGGTTATAACGGGACGCGCAACACCGGCTCCGATGTGCGCGTAGAAGAAATGATTCGCCAGGTTCGCCGCATCCTCGGCGATGAAAACCTCGCCCTCAGCGTCATGTCGCAGAATTTCGATCGCACTCGCGGATATTTCGGCGAGGCACGGCAGGTGCATCTTCCAGACGTCTTCCCACCTTTCCTCCACAAAGTAGTCCGCGCAAATGACGGCGTCGTAGCCTGCGAAGGCTCCATGTTCAAAAGCAAATTCGCCAACGCTCTCACGACGATGATGATTGGCGCGCTAGGCATCGCCTCTGCGCAAAATAAATTAAGCATTGCCTACGGCGCGGAAGCGGGCGCCATGGATCCGCTCCTGCAAAAAATGTGCCGACGATACTGCCGCGATTCCCTCATCATCACCCGCAACGTCGAATCGCAAGCCGTCCTCGGCAAACTCGGCGTCCCCACCGAACTCGGCACAGATACCGCATGGACTTTCGAGCCGCTCGGCCCCGAATACGGCCGCAAGGCTCTCCACGATGCCGGATGGGACGGCGCAACTCCGGTCCTCGCAGTCTGCCCCATCAATCCTTTCTGGTGGCCGGTTAGCGCGTCGCTAGCAAAGTGGCTCGCGCACTCCGTAGCAGGCGCGTATAAAAAAAGCTACTACCGCACAATTTATTTCCACCGCTCCGGCTCCCAAGTGGACGCTGCCTACGAAAAATATCTTAGCGAAATGGCCTCGGGAGTCGCGGGCTACCAAAAATCCCGCAAAGTTTTCCCGGTAATGGTCGCCATGGAAATGCTCGACCGCGATGCCTGCGAGCGCGTCGCGCAAAAACTAGACGGCGCCCCAGTCTTCGCCTCCGATCAATTCAACATGTATGAGCTAGTCAGCATTCTCCGCTCCTGCGATCGTCTGCTCTCCTCGCGCTATCATGCCATCGTCACCACCATGCCCGCCGGCATCCCCTCCGCCGGCATCACCATGGACGAGCGCATCCGCAATCTCCTCCGCGAACGCGGCCACGAACATCTCCTCATGCGCGTGGACGAATCCGGCCTCGCCGACAAGATCGTCGCAGCCCTCCGCGCGCTTGATTCCCAAGCCGAAGAAATTCCCGAGGCGATGGAGCGCACCGTAGCCCGCAATCTGCAATTGATGGCGCGCATGGGCACTTATTTCGAAGAGCAAGTCGCGCGCCGCTATCCGCAATTCCCCGTACGCCAAGGCGTCCTCGGCTGGGAGGATTATCTTCCGCCGCTCGGTCCCGGCTTGATCAAACTCCTCGAAAAACACAGCGGAGTCCTCGCCGCATGACATTTCTAGAAAATATTTTCGCCCAGCTGAACAAATCCGCTGCCGAACCGGTGCTGCAGGAAATTCGTGGCGAGAAAGTTCACTCCGTCACCGGCAGCGAATTCCTCGCGCTCACCCAGCAAGCCCGCCACTTCCTGCTAGCCCGCGGCCTGCAGAAAGGCGACCGCTGCGCCCTGCTCGCACCCAACAGCATTCGCTGGGCCGCGCTCGACCTCGCTCTGATGGCAGAAGGAATCGTTGTCGTCCCGCTCTATGCGCGCCAAGCCCCCGCCGAACTGGTTTCGATGATGCAGGACTCCACCCCCTCCCGCATTTTTTGCCTCGACGCCGCGATGGCCGCCGAAATAAAAAAACTCTGGCCACAGGCCCCGCAGCTCTCGCTGCTAGAAGGCGTCTATGCGGGCGAACCGAGCGCTCCCACGCCGCCCGTGCAGCACGAAGACTCGAACGTGATCTCAATCATCTACACCTCGGGCACTTCCGGCGAACCAAAAGGCGTAATCCTCACCGCGGGAAACGTAAACCACATCGTCAGCGCCACAAATTCGCGCCTCGACAAATTAATGGGTCTGCGCACCGAACCCGATCGCATCTTCCAGTACGCCCCGTTCTGCTTCGCCGCATCCTGGATCCTTCTACTCACCGCGCTTTCGCGTCACAGCGTCCTCGCACTTTCCACCGACCTCGCCAAACTCGCCGACGAACTGAAGATCGCCGGCCCTGAATATTTCTTAAATGTTCCCACGCTCCTGGAACGCGTTCGCGCCAGAATTCAGACCACCGTGCAAGAGCGCGGCGGGCTCGCGACAGCGATTTTCCCCCGCGCGCAACAAGCTTTTATCCGCCGCCACAATAAAGAACCAAAATTTGGCGATTCCCTCTGGCTTGCGCTCGGCAATTCCCTCATGTTCCCCGCCATCCGCAAAAGTATCGGCCCCAACCTGAAAGCTCTGATCTGCGGTTCCGCCCCGCTAGCCGTCGAAACCCAGCTTTTCTTCATGATGCTCGGCATCCCGGTCCTGCAGGTCTACGGACTCACGGAAACCACCGCCATCTGCACCGCCGACGATCCCGGTCACGTCGAGCCCGGTTTCGTCGGACCCGCAATTCCCGGCGTCGAAATGAAGCGCGCGGACGACGGAGAAATTCTCGTGCGCGGCCCCCATATTTTTCCCGGATACTGGCAGCGCCCCGCCGAAACCGCGAAAGCGCTGCAAGACGGCTGGTTCCACACCGGCGATCAGGGCGAACCAAACGAAAAGGGCAACTGGCGCATCACCGGCCGTATTAAGAACTTGATTATCCTGAACTCCGGCCACAACATCGCGCCCGAGCCAATCGAAGAAAAACTCGCGCAACACTTGGCCGAAGTCCAACAAGTAGTCCTGGTCGGCAATCAGCGCAGCTTCCTTGCAGCACTGCTCACGCCCAATTCCACGAACGGCGCAAATAAACTAACCGACCAACAAATTCAGTCCGCCATCGAAGCTGTGAACGCCGCGCAACCGCACTACAAACAAGTTCGCGCCTTCCACGTCGTCCCCGAGCCCTTCACGATGGAAAGTGGCCTGCTCACCACTATGGGCAAATTAAAACGCGACGCCATCACCGCGCGCTTCAACGCCGAAATCGAAGCGCTGTACCAGAAGAAGCCCTCATGAACATCTTTCAAGGCGAAACTCTCTCGTGGCATGTGCTCGACGGCACCATCGAACTAACCCTCGACCGCGCCCCCTGCAACGAAATTGGCCGCGCCACGCTAGCCGACCTGGAAAAATTCATCGCCGCGCTTCCGTCGCTCCAAAGCGAAACCCACGCGCTGATCATTAACAGCACGCGCAAAGAGGGTTTCTGCGCCGGAGCTGATCTGCGCGAAACCTATCGCGTAGCCCACGAGCTTCCAAAAGACGAACGCCTTGCCGCCCTCCGCGATTTTCTCGAACGCATTCATCACGTAATGAATACGCTCGACGAAGCCCCGCTCACCACGATCGCCGCAGTCCACGGCGTCACCTTCGGCGGCGGCTTCGAATTGGCGTTAGCCTGCGACGTGATCGTGGCCGATAAGATGACGCGCTTCTGCTTCCCCGAACTGCGCCTCGGCCTGATTCCCGGATTCGGTGGAATTCCGCGCCTGAAACGGGATCTCGGTAACGCCGTGGTCCGCGATCTGCTTCTGACCGGCCGCAGCATCAACGCTGCAAAAGCGCAAAGCGTCGGCCTCATTAGTCAAGTGGCAGGCGAAGGTGACGCCCTTCGCGTAGCCCGATCCACCGCAGCCCAACTGAGGAAATTCGATCGCGGCACCGCCATCGCCGCCAAAAAGTTCATAAAGCCAATCCCTCGCGAAGAACTCCGTCGCGAAATCGATATCTTTTGCGACCTTTTTATGCGCCCGGCAGTGGACGCCGGCCTGCGCAAATTCGTCGAAAGCACCGACGCGCTCCCCTATCTCCCTTAGCGCCGCGCACCAACCATGCAGACCCAAGCAAAATTGTGGCAAGATAGAAAGACATGAACGCCTTAGACAAAACTACCGACGAAGTCCTGCGCCTAGCCGCCGAACATTTCAAAGTGCGGCGCGACTACCTCGCGCCTGACGACGATTTCTTCAAAAAGCTCGGCATCAACAGCCTGCAGGCCCTCGACCTCCTCACCCGCATCGAACAGCATTTCCAAATCGAGCTCCCCGACTACGAACTCCAGGGCGTAACCGATTTCCGCACCCTCGCCCAACGGATTCAATCACGCCTGTAATGCTGGATCTCCGCCAATACAATTCGCTGGGAGAAGCGTTGCGCGCCGCACTCGATTGCTGGCCCGATGAAGTCTGCCTGATCGAGGCCGACCGCGAACGCGAAAACTCACGCCTCACATATCGCCAATTCAAAGAACAAGCCTTGCCCCTGGCGAGCAGACTAAAAAACGCCGGTTTGCAAGACGGCACACGCGCCGCCATAATAATGACCAATCAGTCGAAATGGCTGATTTCCGCCTACGCAATCTTTTTCTGCGGCGGCGTCCTAGTCCCACTCGATTACAAACTCACCGCCGCCGAACAGCTGCAACTCCTAGCGCATTCCCAAGCCGAATTTCTGGTGATTGAATACCACCTCTGGCGCTCGATTATCCAAGCTGAGCAATTTAAAAATCTCGCCACGCGCGTAGTCCTCGTGACCGAGGCGCCGAAAAATGCCGATCTCGCCGGCGCGCATCGCTGGGAACTTTTTCGCGCCGAAGTCGAGCCTCTATTCATCGCGCGCAAGCGAGACGATCCCGCCTGCATCGTCTATTCCTCCGGCACGGGCGGGCGCCCGAAAGGTTGCGTCCTCACGCACGAGAATTACCTCGAGCAGTGCGTCGCGCTCACGTCGCTCTATCCCTTCTGGCCCGGCGTGCGCTACCTCAGCATCCTCCCGACGAATCACGCAATAGACTTCATGGTCGGCTTCATCGGCCCGTTCACCTGCGGCGCCACGGTAGTGCATTTGCGCACTCTGCGACCTGAATTTATCCGCGAGGCGTTCACGAAATACAAAATCACTTACATGGCGCTCGTACCCATGATCCTGAAGAATCTCGAGCGCGGCCTGCGCCAACGCTTCGCAGATCTTCCGCCAGGCAAACGAAAAATCCTGAACGCGCTGATCGCCACCAACCGCGCCTTGACCCGCCGCCGCCCCCATCTGAAAATCAGCCGCGCGCTGCTGCCACAGGTCCACAAGGCATTCGGCGGCGAACTGCGAGCTCTCTTCGTAGGCGGAGCGTTCACCGAACCCGAAACGCTGCAATTTTTCTACGATCTCGGAATCCCCGTAGGCAATGGCTACGGCTGCACCGAAGCAGGCACCGTGATTACGGTCAATGATCTGAAACCGTTCCGCGGCGACACCGTCGGCAAACCGCTTCCGGGCATGGAACTGAAAATCCAGAATCCCAGCGCCGAAGGAATCGGCGAAGTCACCGTGCGCAGCCGCACACTAATGTCCCACTACCTCGACGATCCCGAAATGACCTCCGAAACCATCGTGGACGGCTGGCTGCACACCGGAGACCTAGGCCGCCTCGATCCCTCCGGCCACCTGCAACTCCTCGGCCGCAAAAAAAACTTGATCGTCACCGAAGAAGGAAAAAATATTTATCCCGAAGACGTCGAAACCTATTTCTCCGGGCTTGCGGTGAAAGAATTCTGCGTCTTCGCCGCAAATTATCTGTGGCCCGCGCGCAGCATGGTCGGCGAACAACTCGTCCTACTTCTGCATCCGGAAACCGGCCAGGGCATCACGACGGGATTGATTGCAGACGTCACCGAACGCAATCGCAGGCTCCTGAATTACAAACGCATCAGCGGCTACGTAGCCTGGGACCGCGATTTTCCGCTAACCGCATCGCTGAAAATCAAACGCGCCGAACTAGCCGAACAAATCCGCCAAAATCGGGACCGTTCCGCCGTGGTGCCGTTATAATCCACGTCGCCATTTCAGCGCCGGAGCGCTCGCGCCATTGAGCAGAAAATTTCTCGCTATCGTGAACCCCGCAGCTGGCGGCGGCAGATCCGGCCAACTCGCCGCCGGTATGTTAGCTAGAGTTCGCCAGACAGGAATCCATCTGACCGTAACGAACACCTCTTGCGCAGGCGAAGCCACCCAGATCGCGCGCCAGGCCTACCGCGAAGGAATCCGCAATTTCCTGGCCGTCGGCGGCGACGGTACGTCCTTCGAAATCATCAATGGCCTTTTCCCGGACGCAGCCGCCGGAAATCACGATCGCCCCACGCTAGGCCTCCTGCCGCTAGGCACCGGCAATTCCTTCCTAAAGGATTTCACCAAGCGCGGCGTCGAACACACCATCGAAGCCCTAAAAAAAAATGCCAGCCGCGCCTGCGACGTGATTCGCCTCCGCCACGCCCAAGGCGAGCTTTATTTCCTCAATCTCCTCACTCTCGGCTTCCCCGCCGACGTAGCCGAAACCACCAACCGCCGCTTCAAACGCTGGGGCGAACTCGGCTACATCCTCGGAGTCTTTACGCGCCTCGTGCAGCTTGAACATCTCGCATTTCCACATCGCCTGGCCGCTGCAGAAGCAACAGAATTGGATCGCAATCCAGTTTTATTCCTTTCCTTCAATAACAGTAAATTCACCGGCGGCCACATGATGATCGCGCCCGACGCTGACCCCACCGACGGCCTGATCGAATACATCCGCTGGGGCCCCATCGGACGCCTCGGCCTCATCTGGACTCTGCCGCGCCTCTTCACCGGCACGCATATCAATCATCCTCGCGCCTGTCGTGCCGGCACAAAGCGCATTGATTTCGAACTCGACGGCCCGGTAAACGTAATGGTGGACGGCGAAAGCATGAGGCTCGAATGTCAGTCACTGGACATTCTTCCGGCCGCGCTGGACGTGATCGTATGAAGCGCGCCTATCTCACCGTCCGCTCCGCGCTGCTGTGGGCCGCAAGTGGACTTCATTTCGCGGTGGTCGGCACAATTCTCGTCGCAATCGGCACGGTCATCGATCCGCGGAAGAACGATTGGCCGCAGCGCGTATTCTTCCGCAACATCCTGCGCATAGCAGGCGCCCGCTTCGAAGTCTGCTGTGCCCCCGGTTTCGACGCCACGCGCACCAGTATCTTCATCTGCAACCATGTAAATCTCTTTGACCCGTTCGTGATCTACTCCGCCATCCCGCAATTTCTGCGCGGTTTCGAACTGCAATCCCACTTCAATGTTCCCGTCTACGGCTGGATGATGGGCCGCTTCGGAAATATTCCCGTGCCCGACACGCCCAGCCGCGAAGGCCTGGAAGTCATGACGCAGGGCGCCAAGGCCGCCCTCGACTCCGGCGTCAGCCTGGTCGCCTTCGCCGAAGGATCGCGTACACGCGACGGGCACGTCCAACCCTTCAAAAAGGGTATCTTCAGCATCGCGCAAAGATTCGGAATCCCCATCGTGCCAGTGAGCATGGTCGGCTCCTACCAATTCTTCCAGACCGGCAACTGGATGCTGCATCCTGAAAAAATCACGGTTTATCTGCATGACACGATTGACACGACGCAAATCGCCCGCGCCGAAGTGGATGCGCTACGCCAACGCGTGCGGGAAATAGTGTCTGCGCCAGTGGAAAAATCACTGCAGGAAAATCCAGTGAAGAATTTCTAAAAATTTTCGCGCCAATTCGCGCGCGAGCCCCGCCTTAAGAAATCTGCGTCTCTTCAGCCGCCGGCAATGCCCGCCCTGCCCGCAATTCCTGCCACGTATAGACCACGCGATGAATCACGGTAATCGTCGAGATTGCCGCAATCACCCATAACACTTGCGCCATCCGATTAAACGCGCCGCCCATAATCAGCAGCACCAACCGCTCCGGACGTTCCATAAATCCCACTTTGCACAAAGGAATTATTGATTCCGCCCGCGCGCGCGCATAACTCACCATGAACGAGCTCGCCATCGCCACGGCCGCGAGCGCCATGTAAAAAGGCCGCCCAATCAACGTATAATGCACCACCAATCCCATGTACAAAGCCAGATCCGAATAACGGTCCAGCGTCGAATCCAAAAACGCGCCGAACGCCGTCACGCGACCTACGCGCCGCGCCACCTGCCCATCGGCCATATCCAAAAATCCAGCCAAAAAAAGCACGGCCGCAGCCTGTCGGAACATCCCCATCGCAAATAGCGCCGCCGCCCAAGAATTTACCGCGAGGCCCAAAAACGTAAACATGTTCGGAGTGATGCCCGTCGCCGCAAGGCCACTCACCACATGGCGCAACAGCCACCCGCCGCCTTCACCGATCCAGTAAGTCGGCGGCTTCTTCCGTTCGATTGTGACGTTATCCATAATCAGAAAGTAATACTCCCATTTGCGGTAACAAAAATCTCACGCTCACTTCTTCGGCAGAGCGATCTCCGGAACTTTTCCGCTATAACGCAATTTCGGCTCCGTCTGCTGCTGCACTTCCTCCGCAGTAAATCCCGGCGCCACCTCGCGCAACACCAATCCGTCAGCCGTCACGTCTATCACCGCCAGATCGGTGATAATCGTATTCACGCACTCAATTGCCGTCAGCGGATAGCTGCACTCTTTCACGATCTTCCGCTGTCCATCCTTGGCATTATGCTCCATGGTCACGATCAATTTCTGCGCGCCCACGGAAATATCCATCGCTCCGCCAATGCCGCCCGCGCCCTTCGCCCCCGGCACTCGCCAATTCGCCAAATCACCGCGTTCCGAAACCTGCAATCCGCCCAAAATACAAATATCCAGATGTCCACCCCGCGTCATCACATGCGCATCCACCTGCGAAAAATAAGCCGCGCCCGGAACCAGCGTCACCGGCACCTTCATCGCGTCCACCAAATCGTAATCTTCCTCGCCCGCCTTGGCCCGCGGCCCCATCCCCAAAATTCCATTCTCGCTGTGAAAATAGACCACCACATCTTTTGGCACGTACGCCGCGATCAAGTTCGGAATCCCCCAACCCAAATTCACGTACGCTCCGTCTGGCAATTCCAGCGCCGCGCGTTCCGCGATCTGCTCTCGCGTCAACCGCGCTTTAGGCATTGTGAATTCCCTTCGCCACCACGATGCGATGCACAAAAATCGAAGGCGTCACAATCGATTCCGGATCCAGTGTCCCGGTCTCCACGACTTCGTCCACTTCCACAATCGTGATCTTCGCCGCGGTCGCCATAATCGGATTAAAATTTCGCGCCGCCTTGCGATAAACCAGATTCCCCATGCGATCCGCGCGATACGCCTTGATGAACGCGTAGTCCGCGCCCAGCGCCTGCTCCAAGATATAACGCTTGCCGCGAATCACGCGCTCTTCCTTGCCCTTCGCCACGTCCGTCCCCACTCCCACAGGCGAATAAAACGCCGGAATCCCGGCCCCAAACGCGCGCATCCGTTCGCACAAGATTCCCTGCGGCACCAGCTCCAATTCCACCTCGCCCGCATCGAATTGCTGCTGAAAATATGTCGCGCCCGGCCCCGGAAATGCCGCCACCACATGCCGTATCTGGCAGTTCTTGAAAAGAATCCCCAGCTCGCCGTCGCCCGTGCCACAATTATTGCTGATCACGCGCAGATTCCGCGCGCCCCGCCGCGCCAGCCCCTGAATCAAGTTGTTCGGAAATCCCGCCCCGCCGAATCCGCCGAACATGACGGTAGCACCATCGGGAACATCCGCGACCGCAAGGTCCACCGACGCAAATACTCTGTCTTTTCGATTCATATTTGAATTAGCCGGAGCCGAGCCGAACCCCGAGCGCGTTACAATAATATATCCGATTGATTCTCCTCGACGATAAATACCACAGTCCCCCAGAAACGCCGAACCGCTTAGCTCGCTGCTTCAGGCTCCGGCCGAGCAGCCGTGCATTTTCCCCCGCGAACCGGCCGGCTCGACTACAATCTCCCCCGACGCCCGCGACGGCGCCGCCAACCACAAAATGAATCAGCCCCGTGCCGAAACAATCGCCGACCCATCCATCCCCGTCCCGCGCCGTCGCTGGGTGGTTGCTTGCGTGCTGGGGCTGGGCGTGCTAATCAATTATTTCGACCGGGTCAACATCTCTGTGTCGCAAGACGCGCTGCACGCTGCATTCGGCATTAATGCCGTGCAATTCGGCTACCTCTCAGGTGCCTACAGCTGGAGCTACGCCGCCCTGCAACTTCCCTGCGGCGTCCTGCTCGACCGCTTCGGCGTAAAATTAGTCGGCCGCGTCAGCACTTTCCTCTGGAGCGTCGCATCGTTCGGCGCGGCAGTCGCAACCGGCTTCGGAAGTTTTTTCACCGCGCGCCTCCTGCTCGGCGTCGGCGAAGCTCCCACCTTCCCCGGCAATTCCAAGGCCGTCGGTTATTGGTTTCCAGCTCGCGAGCGCAGCCTGGCCACCGCGATTTTCGATACGGCGTCGAAATTGGGACCCGCCGCCGGCGTGCCGCTGCTCGGTCTGCTGCTCATTCACTTCGGCTGGCGCTGGAGTTTCGCCGCCACCGGCATTCTAAGCTTCCTCTACTTTTTATTGTTCTACTGGGTGTACCGCAATCCGAGCGAAGATCAATCGCTCACGGTCGAAGAACATAAATTCATTCTACGCGGCGGCGCGCAAACCGAAGGCCGCGGCAAAGTCACTCAAGGCGCGTCGCTCGCCTATCTCTTAAGCCAGCGCAAAGTGCAAGGACTGCTGCTCGGCTACGCCTCCTACAATTATACTTTCTATCTGCTGCTCACTTGGATGCCCAGCTATCTCACCGCGACCCTGCACGTGAATTTGCTGCACTCCGTGCTTTATTCGAGTGTGCCCTGGTTGATCGCGGCGTTCACCGATCTGTTCATTGGCGGCTGGCTGGTGAACGCGATGATCCATCGCGGACGCGATGCTTCTTTCGTCCGCCAGGTCGTCTTGGTCGGAGGCACGGCGTTCGGACTCGGCATCCTCGGCGCCGCGCACGCGCACACGCCCGGCAGCGCTCTTTTCTGGATCAGCGTTTCGTTGGGAGGTCTTGCCGCCGCGGCTCCGGTCGGCTGGTCGATTCCGTCACTGATTGCGCCGGAAGGAAGTGTGGGCGCTCTCGGCGGGATATTAAATTTCGGGAATCAATTGTCGGCAATCGCGGCGCCGATTGTCACTGGATACGTCGTGACGGCGACGCACTCGTTTGCCTGGGCCTTCGTAGTGGCCACCGCGTTCCTTCTCGCGGGCATTGCCGGATATGTCTTCTGGCTCGGCCGCATCGAGCCAATTCCTGAGCCAATCAGCGCCGACCTGCGCCCGGCCAAATAAACGAATCACCGCCGTTTCACTGCGCCAGATACTGTTTCTTCTGGTGCGTGCGCGAATTGAATACGTCGAAGCTCCCATCCGCATATCCGGTCAATTCCAAATAATTTCCCGCGTCTGGCCCCGGCGGATTGGCGATGAATTCCGCGGGAACGTTGTGCGCTGGTCCGCCTTCATCTGAAAAATGCACTTGCCACAAATTTTCCAGATGCGGCGATTTCTCGATGATGTCCCAGGTCGAAGGCGTGCCGCCCTTCTTCGCTCCGTTATCCATAATCGCCACGCGCGGCGCGATGCCATACACGAGCGCGGGGCTGCTGCTCTGCTGCCAGCCGTGATGCGAAACAATGTACACATCCACATGCCCCAATTTATTCACCGGGCACATTAATTCCATTTCCTTGTCCCAGGTAAGGTCGCCCAAATCCAAGATTCGCAGCTTCCCGAAATTAATGAAGATGCCCAGGGAACGCAGATTTTCGGTTTTGTCCGCCGGGCGCGTTTCCGATTCCTTGCACGCCCCGTTGTCTTGTCCGGCTCCGGGCAGCGGACTTGCGATCAACGCGCCGTCCGAGCTGATTACCGTGGCGCGCATTCCCTCGATCGGTAGCACATCGCCGGGTTTCGCCGTGATCCGCTTATATTTTCCCGTCGCCAGCAGCGCCTGATAGGCCTGCCATCCCTGCACCGTCGGCCCATCTGTACTCTCGCGATTCTCCCCATGATCAATGAATGTGCCGATGGGAATCCGCGCGGCCAGTTGCGGCGCGCCACCCACGTGGTCTTCATGGAAATGCGTGATCAGCACATAATCAATTTTGCTGAGCCCGGCGTTTTTCGCTGCCGCCACGATGCGGTCCGCGTCGCGGCCATCGTTTCCGTCCCACCCAGTATCAATCAACAATGATTGCCCCTCAGGAGTAACAAACAACGTAGCCTGCCCACCCTCCACATCCACAAAATAAACCTGGAGCGCCTTGCGCGCTGCAGGCGAAGCCGCAACTGGCGTCGCGACCACCGCAGCCAAACAGAATGATCGCGGCCAAGCTCACACCAGCTGCTGCAAAAACTATGACGCTCAATGTTTTTCTGAAGTTAAATCCCCAACGCTGGAAACGGGTCATGTTCAAGGCTCCTGAGTCGTCTATGTTCATTTTTTGCGCGCACGCTTACCGACAAAGATAGTCAGTCTACCGCTGCATTTCGTCAACAGACTTGTTTACGGCCACGAGCCCGACGCGCGCGAGCAAGAAAATCCCTGACGCTGGATGCAGCCGTTCGGCCGGACTATAATCCTTCCCTTATCACGCCTGTCCGGTTTTTGAATCGCGCTTCGAACGGGCCCGATTTGCGCCGCAATTTTAATTCTTTGCAGAAGGAGCACAATCAATGAAATTCAGAAAATTGGGAAACACCGGACTCATCGTCAGCGAGGTGGCGCTGGGCACGATGCAATTCGGCGGCAAGATGAACATGGGCAACCTCGATCAGCAAGACACCACGCGCATGGTGAAGTTCGCCCTCAACAAAGGCATCAACTTCATAGACACCGCCGACGTGTACAGCCTGGGAGAAAGTGAATGCCTCGTAGGCAATGCTGTGAAGGACGTGCGCAAGGAAATCGTCCTCGCCACCAAAGTCCGCCTGCCGATGAGCGCAAATCTGAATCACGGCGGCGCCACGCGCGTGAACATCCTGCGCGAAGTGGAGGACAGCCTGCGGCGGCTGCAGACGGATTACATTGACCTGTACCAAATTCACGGATGGGACAGCAACACGCCGCTCGAGGAGACTCTGCGCACGCTTGACGACATCGTGCGGCAAGGCAAGGTGCGATACATCGGCCTCTCCAACTACCTGTCCTGGCAAGCCGCCACCGCCGTGATGCTACAGAAAAATTTGGGGTTGGAAAAATTCGTGACCGCGCAGATGTACTACAGCCTGGTCGGCCGCGGGCTCGAATACGAATTCCAGTCGTTCGCCAAGTATCACGAGATCGGCATTTTGGTCTGGAGCGCGCTTGCCGGCGGTTTTCTTTCGGGCAAATACACGCGCGCGAATCCCACTCCGACCGGCACACGTTTTGCGGAGGCGGGCGCGTTCGTTCCGTTCGACAAGGAGAGGGGCTACCGCGTAGTGGATACGCTGAAAGAAATTGCAACGCGGCATCAAGTAAGTCCGGCGCGCGTGGCGATTTCCTGGACGCTGGCGCGCCCAGCCGTCAGCAGCGTGATCGTCGCCGCGCGGAAGATCGAGCAGCTGGAAGACAATTTTGGCGCCGTCGATTTGCGGCTGGCGGAAGAAGACGTCCGTAAGCTGGACGCCGTGTCCGACCCCGGCGTTCCCTATCCAAAATGGATGGTCCTGCAGCTCGATGTTGCGGAAGACCCGCGATCGAAGGCGCTGTATCCCGAGCGCTACGGCGATGGCGGCGCGTGGAAGGATCTGCGCGGAAGTAGGTGGTCAGGTTAAAATTACGATTCTGCCGATAATGACGGCGTTCGGGCGGGACCTCGGGTCAGATCTCCGTCCGGTCCGATTCGTTTTGCGATATCATTGCAGCGTTTTGTTTGGCCCGGAGAGATTCGCGAACCGTGAAGCCGCGACGCTGCGGTAGGCGTTTCCGGCGGAGAATTCCAGCAATTGCGCTGAATTCAGGAAATATCTTCGACGGAGTGTTAGCGCCGGGTGAGTAAACGTTTTCAGGTCGCAAGATCGTCGCGCGCGTCATACCGACCGCTCGACGAATTATTTGGCGCCGCAACCGGCGCGGAGACTGTAATCCATGACCACGAAAAAATTGCGCAGCCAGGAATGGTTTGGCCGCAAGGACCGCGACGGTTTCATATACCGCAGCTGGATGAAAAATCAAGGCTGGCCGCACGACATGTTCAACGGCCGGCCAGTGATTGGCATCTGCAACACCTGGTCCGAGCTGACGCCGTGCAACGCGCACTTCCGCGAAATAGCCGAATGGGTAAAACGCGGCGTGTGGGAAGCGGGCGGGTTTCCGCTGGAATTTCCGGTGATGTCTCTGGGCGAAACTTTGCTCCGTCCTACCGCGATGCTGTTCCGCAATCTGGCGAGCATGGACGTGGAAGAATCCATCCGCGGCAATCCAATTGACGGCGTCGTCCTGCTGATGGGCTGCGACAAGACCACTCCTTCGCTGCTAATGGGCGCCGCCTCCTGCGATCTCCCCACCATCGGCCTCTCCGGCGGGCCGATGCTCAACGGAAAATTTCAGGGACACGACATCGGCTCCGGCACGGGCGTCTGGCAGCTGTCCGAAAAAGTTCGGTCTGGCCAAATGAAGCTCGAGCAATTTTTCGAAGCCGAAAGCTGCATGCACCGGTCCAAAGGCCATTGCATGACCATGGGCACTGCTTCGACGATGGCCAACATGGTCGAAGCTCTCGGCATGGCCTTGCCGGGAAACGCCGCCATTCCCGCCGTGGATGCGCGGCGACACACTCTTGCGCAATTCACCGGGCGGCGCGTGGTGGAAATGGTGAAGGAAGATCTGCGCATGTCGCAGATTTTGACGCGCGGCGCATTTCAGAATGCGATTCGCGCCAATGCTGCGATCGGCGGTTCTACGAATGCGGTAATTCATCTGATCGCGATCGCCGGACGCATCGGTGTGCCGCTCACACTGGCGGAATTTGACACGCTTGCATCGCACCTTCCCTGCCTGGTGAATCTGCAGCCTTCCGGCGCGTACCTGATGGAGGATTTTTTCTACGCCGGCGGGCTGCCTGCTGTGTTGCGCGAGCTGGGCGAAAATGGGGCACTCGAGCGCGAGGCTTTGACCGTGAACGGCCAGACTATTTGGAAAAATGTCGCAGAAGCGCCTTGCTGGAATCGCGAAGTGATCCACACTTTCGCGAAACCGTTCAAAGAAGATTCCGGCATCGCGGTGCTGCGCGGCAATCTTGCGCCTGATGGAGCCGTCATTAAGCTTTCCGCCGCCAGCCCGCATTTGCTGCAGCATACTGGGCGCGCGGTCGTCTTTACTTCCATCGAAGATTTTTACTCGCGCATTGATCAGGAAGATCTCGACATCGACGAGACTTGCGTAATGGTCTTGCAAAATTGCGGCCCTCGCGGCTATCCCGGAATGGCGGAAGTAGGCAACATGCCACTGCCGCCGAAAGTTCTGCGAAAAGGCGTGAAAGATATGGTGCGCATTTCGGATGCCCGTATGAGCGGCACGGCTTACGGCACGGTCGTACTGCACGCCTGTCCCGAAGCCGCAGCTGGCGGTCCGCTGGCACTCGCGCGTTCCGGCGACACAATCACACTCGACGTTCCCGCTCGCGCCATTCGCTTGAACGTGGACGAAGCCACGCTTGCCGCCCGCCGCGCCCAATGGACGCCGCCGTCATCGCCCGCTCGCGGCTACGTAAAGCTCTACACCGAGCACGTACAACAAGCAAACCTGGGCGCCGATCTCGATTTTCTCGTGGGCAAGAGCGGCGCGCCCGTGGCCCGCGACAATCACTAAATTCCCGTGAATGAATTGCGGAATGAGAAAAAGCAGTTGACTCTGTTTTGGAATTTGTAGCGGCGCACTTTTGTGCGCCATCTTTGTTTCAAAGATCCCAGGGAGCCACAAAATGTTGCGCTGGCGAATCGCAATTCTAGTAAGCGCCGCGATCGCCATCAGTTATCTCGATCGGCAGACTCTTCCTGTCGCGATCAAGGCGATCAGCAAAGACATTCCGCTGACCAACGTGCAGTTCTCGAATCTGCAATCTGCGTTCTTGCTCGCCTACGCGTTCATGTACGCAGGGGGCGGCAAACTTGCCGACGCTCTGGGGACGCGCCTGGGCTTCACGGTGATAATGATTTTCTGGTCGCTGGCGTGCGCCAGCCATGGCCTGGCGTTAACGTTCACGATGCTGGCCGTCAGCCGGTTTGCGCTGGGCATGGGCGAAGGCGGCGGCTTCCCCGCGTCCACGCGCGCCGTGGCGGAATGGTTTTCAGTGAATGAACGTGCCACGGCGATGGGGATCATCAACGGAGGCACCGCTGTAGGAGCCGTTGTCGCGCCGCCGCTGATCGCGTTAATCCTGCTTTATGCAAATTGGCGCTGGATTTTTTTTGTCACCGGCGCGCTCGGTTTGCTGTGGACAGCCTGGTGGCGGAAATCCTACTTCCCACCAGCCGAGCATCCGCGACTCACTGCGCAAGAATACGAAAAAATCCCGCCAGCCGCCGATCCAGCAATCACCGCCGCCACGAAAAAAATCCGTTGGCTCGATCTACTCCGCTTCAAGGAAACCTGGGGCGTAGTAACCGCAAAGTTCCTAACCGACGCCGCCTGGTACTTCTATCTTTTCTGGCTCCCCAAATATCTCTATGACGTGCGCCACTTCGACATCAAAGCCGTGGGCGCCATAGCCTGGATCCCCAACGCCGCCGCCGGAATCGGCTGCCTCATCGGCGGCTGGTTCTCCAGCACCTTGGTCCGCCAAAATTTCACGCTAAACACAGCCCGCAAAATCTCGCTAGGCCTAAGCGCCGCAGTAATGCCCATGATCCTGCTGGTCACCGGTGCCCCCATCGCCTGGGCCATCGTGATTTTCAGCCTCGCCTATTTCGGCCAGCAATCCTGGTCCACCCTGATAATGGTCCTCCCTACGGACCTCTTTCCGCGCACCGTAGTAGGCTCGGTTGCGGGCCTGATAGGCTTCGGCGGCGCCATCGGTGGAATTTTATTCGGTGAATTAGCAGGCTACCTGCTAGATCACGGTTTCGGCTACGCCACCGTCTTCAAAGTAGCCGCCACCTTTCACGTAATCGCATTTCTGGTGATACTAGCGACGGTGCCCAAAGTCGCCCCGCTGAATATGGCGCAAACATTAGCAACAGAAACCAGCTCATGAAGGAGCGCGATGAAGATTAAGGAAATTCGCACAAGAGCAGTCCGCTGGCGCGGCAAGACCGTTCCCCTGCCTCCCCATTTCTGCACCAACCCTATGGACCTGCTCACGCTCCCCGAAGCGTCCATGCAAACTTTCACCTTCCACGGCTGGCTCATCGTCGAAATTTTCACCGACGACGGCCACATCGGCGTCGGCAACGCCGCCCTGGCTCCGCCGATCACCAAACAAGTGATTGACCTCTACCTGAAGCCGCTGCTGATCGGCGCCGATCCCTGGAACATCGAATTTCTCTGGCAGCACATGTACCGCAAAACGATGGCATTCGGCCGCAAAGGCATTGGCATGGCTGCGATCTCCGCCGTGGACATAGCGCTTTGGGACCTCCTCGGCAAATCCGCGAAGCAACCAGTCTTTCGCTTGCTGGGCGGCCGCACCAAGCCGCGCATCCCCGTTTACGCGAGCCGCCTGTACAGCATCGAACTCAGCGAACTAGCCGCCGAAGCCAAGCGCTACAAGAAAGAAGGCTATCGCGCTATGAAATTGCGTTTCGGCTGGGGTCCCACCGACGGCGCCGCAGGCATGCAGCACAACGTTGACCTTGTGAAAACTGTTCGCCAGGCCGTAGGCGATGGTATTGACGTAATGGCAGACGCCTACATGGGTTGGACCCTCGACTACGCGAAACGCATGCTCCCGCTTCTCGAGCCTTTCAATCTCCGCTGGCTCGAAGAACCTGTAATCCCCGACGACATACACGGCTACGCCGAACTGAAATCCTACGCGCGCATTCCCATCGCCGGCGGCGAGCATGAATTCACGCAGTACGGTTTCCGCGACCTTCTCCAAGCTCGCGCCGTGGATTACATCCAGTTCGACACCAACCGTGTGGGCGGAATCACGCAAGCCCGCAAGATTTCCGCGCTAGCAGAATCGCATTCCGTCCCCGTGATTCCCCACGCCGGACAAATGCACAACTATCACATTGTAATGGCCAGCCTGAACTCACCGATGGCCGAATATTTCCCCATCGTGGACGTCGAAGTCGGCAACGAACTTTTCTGGTATATCTTCGAAGGTGAACCGAAAGCCAAGGACGGTTTCGTGGACCTGGACGATAGTCTTCCCGGCCTGGGCCTCACCTTAAACGAAAAAGCCTTCGCAAAATTCGAGGTGATCGAGTGAGCCGCAACCGATGACCCGACTAATTCAAATCGCAAAAGGCAGAGACCGCGCAGTCGCCATTGTCGAAGAACCGCACCTCCGCCTGCTCCACCATGCGCCAAACATCTATGCCCTGGCGCAGGAAGCCATCGCCACCGGCGTTAAGCTAACCGCCCTGGTGCAGCAGAAACTCTCGAACCTGGTGCTCGAATACGACCCCATGTACGCTGGCCAATCCGAATGGCGCATCCTCCCTCCCATGGATCATCCCGACGAGCCTTCCCGCTGCCTCGTCTCCGGCACAGGCCTCACACATCTAGGCAGCGCGCGCGACCGGCAGGACATGCACGCCATCGCCAGCGAAGACCTCACCGACAGCATGAAAATGTTTCGCTGGGGAATTGCTGGGGGTCGCCCCGCCGCAGGAGAAATCGGAACGCCGCCCGAGTGGTTCTACAAAGGCACAGGCACCATCCTGCGCGCGCACAATCAGCCTCTGGAGATTCCCTCGTATGCCGAAGACGGCGGTGAAGAAGCCGAGATCGCCGGCATCTATCTGGTAGACACCGACGCCCGCCCGCGTCGCATCGGCATGGCCTGCGGGAATGAATTTTCCGACCACGTTTTCGAAAAAAAGAATTACCTGAATCTGGCCGGCTCGAAACTGCGCACGCCGGCGCTCGGCCCGGAAATCACGCTCGACCCTTCGTTCGATTCCGTCCAAGGCGAAGTGACCATCGAACGCGCCGGCAAAACGCTCTGGAGCAAGAAAATCCGCACCGGCGAATCGGAAATGTGCCACAGCCTGCGTAACATGGAGCATCATCACTTCAAATATGAAACGCATCGCCGCCCTGGCGACGTGCACGTCCATTTCTTCGGCGCTGATTGCCTCAGCTTCGGCGAAGGTGTGCGTCTCGCGGACGGAGACGTAATGCGAGTGCGGTTCGAAGGTTTTGGCCGAGCTTTGCGCAATCCACTGCAAATGGCTGCGGCCAAACCCGCACCAATCGAAGTCATTTCAATGGAGTAATTTTAGTGGGCTAATTCCACCGGAGCGAGCTAATAAATGACCAAGCCACGCGTAGCAATTTTAGGACTAGGACTGATGGGCGCAGGAATGGCAGGACGCGTCCTCACCGCAGGATATCCGCTCGCCGTGTACAACCGCAATCCGGACAAAACCGGGCCGTTCTTGAAAGTCGGAGCCTACGTCGCCCGCACTCCGCGCGATGCCGCCGCGCGCGCCGACATCATTATCACGATGCTCGCGGACGACAACGCCTCACGTGCCGTCTGGTTGGATAAAGATACCGGCGCACTAGCCGGGGCCGCTCGCGGCACATGGCTCGTCGAATCAAGTACCGCGAGTGTGCAATGGATTCACGAGCTGGCTGCTGCCGCGAAGAAACACGAATGCGAACTGCTGGACGCCCCGGTGACCGGTTCGAAACCGCAAGCCGCAGCTGGAGAATTGTTGTTTCTCGTTGGAGGTTCCGCCGAAGCTCTCGCCGCTGTGCGACCCGTGTTGGCCGTAATGAGCCGCGACATCCTTCATCTAGGCCCCATCGGCAGCGGCGCAACGCTGAAACTCATCAATAATTTTCTCTGCGGCGTGCAAGCCGCATCGCTTGCCGAAGCCATGGCCCTGCTGACTGCCAGCGGCCTCGATAAAGAAAAATCTGTAGCAGTCCTGACCGGCGGCGCCCCCGGCAGTCCGCTAGTGAAAATCCTAACCACCCGCGCCGCTGCCAACGACTTCAACCCCAACTTCGTCCTGCGCCTCATGGCCAAAGACCTAACATACGCCCGCGAAGAAGGCGCACGCCACGGGGTCGCCATGAACACCGCAACGCCAGCGATCGCCGATTTCGAAAAGGCAATCGCGGGAGGCTACGGCGATAAAGATTTCTCCGCCGTAATTCCCGCCCTGCAAAAGAAATGAACTTCACCGATTCATTTTGTGGGAATTACGTGGCTGTCGGTTGACCAAATTACTCTCCCGTCCAAATCATAAAACTCCAGCAGCGGATGACGGTCGCCATCCACCGTCATCTTGCCCCTCATGTATCCGGAGGAATCCTTGAGCACGAACGTCTGAGCTTCCACGGTCGTCGGCTTTGACGCCGATTGACGATAGTTGAGATTCACACGGGGCATTAGGGCATTGGCACCGCCCTGCTGCGCCCCGACTTCGGCTGTAAGCGAAAGCACCGCGGCCAAAAGCAGCAACACTCCCCCAATTTTCCAGAACCGGCTCTGTCGTTCGAGCCTTGCCATACGAACAAGCAATCCGTTGTAATCGGCGTCTGTTATTTGCATCTACGGCCTCCGATGGCAGCGCGCGCGCCGCTCTTCGCTAGAACGGCGAGGCCTGGAATTCTTGCAGGAAGAAACCGAAGATTTTGCGCCTCTCGAGCCCTGCGGGAGCCACACCAGCGTCTGGCCGCCCTTACCAAGTGCCGATGCGTACCACCGCCTGCGTGGATATGATGAACCCATTCTGAGGGCGGATTGCATCCGCGGCAGGCACGGCCGACTGCACATACACGTTGGGCATCCAGGAGTGAGAGTATTCCATATTGATCAATCGCCACGCGAAAGGGCGCGTGACCACCACGTCCAATCCTCCGCCGATGCGCAGGCTGGGGCCGTTCGTGGAAGTTTCCACCGACCAGTCGCTGCGCATCGGATAGTGCCCCAGCGTGCCACTGCCGTTGTTCCATTCCTCCATGAGCTTCTTTCTGAGCGCGGGGTCGTCCACTTCCTGCGAGACTTTGCGGCCGCCGAAAACCACTTGCGTGTAGGGTGACCAGCGATGCGAAGCCAGCGGCGTCCAACGCACGCCGCCGCCATAGAACAGGGAATCCCCGCTGATGTTGTACGCCGACTGGTGCATGATCAAGCACCCGTCGACCAGGGCGATCACCTGCAGTTTGGGATTTATTCGCGCGGCCCCGGAACCGCCCCCGCCCACGCAACTTCCGCCACCCAGAAAGGTTTCGTAATACGGATAAGCCGTCAATTCTATCGGCGCTTCCAACGGATACTTCTTCATCGCTTCATCCGGATCCACTGGCGGCTTGTGATATTCAAAAAGCTTCTGCCCCGATCCTTCCTTGTATTCCCGCACCATGTCTTTGCGGATTTCGTAGTTCTCGCCGAACAATCCCATCCGCGTGCTGCGATCCCAGGGGGGCTTGAACGCCATAATGTTGGCGAAAGTGCGCCCTGGATTCAGAAAACTTCGTGCCAGAATCAGCAGCGCGCGATTGGTGCTGCGGTTTTCCAGCCCCACAATCAGATACCGGTCCGCAGCGTCTTCCGCCAGCATGGTGGCAAATCCAAGCGTTGGCGTATCCACCAGCGTAATAAATCCGGGCGATGCATGCAGCATCACATTGCCGATGGAAGCTTCGCTGATTGGCCCAATCTTCCATTGTGTGTGCCACACCGCGGAGAATGCCATGGAGCGCAGCAGGCTGACCCAGTAGTCGCGGCCGTCTCCTAACTGTACCTGCTTGAACTTGGGATCGTTCTGCCGCTCGATGAAGCCGAATACAGATCCTTCGATGGGGTGGCCGACGTAGGGCGCCATGAAGCGATCATTGTCGCTCCAGCCGCGCAATTCCCCTACCGAGTGGATGTAGTTCTGAAACCACTTACCATTCAACGCATCACGCGTTCCGGGTTCGGTCGTGATGTTAAACGTGTGCATGATGCCGGTATAGAGCATTGATTCGCCAAACGAGGGCCAGAAGTGAAACTTCCCGGTCGATGCCGGCCGGTCGCGCGGATTCGTCGCAGCGGAACTGGAGAGGCTTGGCAGTACGAACACGTTGTCCGCTGGCCTTTTGAACGGCAGCGAAATGGTGAGATCCAACGGCTTTGGAGATTCTATCGTCGCGAATCTTGCCTCGAGCAGAGGCGTGTCAGCAAACACCCTGCGCGGGGATTTTGCAGGCCCCGCTTCTTGCCAATCCAGGATGGCAACGGGAGCCGTCTGGGCAGCCACTGGAGCCGGAGAATACAAGAAGCCCAGAAAGCCCAGAATGAGCAACTTTCTTAAGACGTTCGCCATGTCAAATCGCATGCTTAATGTCCGCGTATGGATTTCAAAAGATGCCTTGGTGCAAATAGTCCGTTGCCCTGCCGACGGACTACACAAGGCTCCTCGAAATCCTGCCGGGGCCGGGTTTCTCAGGCAATTGTCAGTTTTTACTAGTCCGCAGAATTTAATTGCATTGGTGCGCCAGCGCACATAGCAGTGTGTGGCGGGGGGATGGAAAAATATTCTTTGCCATTCGGATTTTTCACTCGCAGGAATATCGTTCGTTGCCGATCAGGCGCGCATCCCAGAGTCGAGGCTCAGCTGCGCAAAGAAGATTTGGTGTCCGGGGTGGGGGTCGGACCCACCCGTCCCGTTAAGGACAAAGGATTTTAAGTCTTTCACCCCGGCTTCTGTGTCATCTTAGCTTTCATCTAAATGCATGCCCCGTCTACGAGATGACAATTTTCTACGTTGGTTGCTGTTGGTTGTATTTGGCTTCGATTTGCTTTCATTCACAAAATTACAACAAAAGTTTCGCTGTACGGCGGCTTCGGCCGAACGGCGTTAGGATTTTGCGAACCTCAAAATCATGCCTGCGCGAACGAGCACGATGACTCTCCGTGGTCGACCGGTCGCGATTGCCACCGCGCGAGGCCAAATCATGCATACAGAGCTGAGCGTGCCATGCGTTTCGATCGCCCGATTGCGCCTCGCGAACGAACGTGCCACACTTGCGGCAAGGGGGTCGCTATGACCAACGAACAAATAAAAGCACTGGCAGCCGTGCGGGCTGCCTTTGTTGCAGCAGAAACAACCGGCCTCACCGAAGCAGAGATATGGAAAGCAGCTGTAACCGGGCTAGTTCATCCTGAGGCGAAAGGTGGGCGGCCACCAGGTAACTACAATCCGATCGCCGACTGCCTCGACAGACCAAAAAGTAAAACACAACACAACTGATGCCTGAGGAGGCCAACCGGAGCAGAAAATGTCAACTGAATCCAAAGTCACCGCCCCCAAGAAAGGCGAGCACGTGATCGATACTCAGCACGAAGGGGTTTTTGAAGTCGTTTTTGTCAACGCGCTCATGCAGACGGCAAATATCAGATTGCTCGATGGAACCGGGCATGTTGTTCCAAACGTACCGTGGGCAGCACTGAAGGCCGCGGGTAAGGCGTGAGCCGTTCGCGCCGTGCGTACACGTCTCGAGGCCGGATAAATATTTAGCGGTTGAGGATGGTCCAGGAGAAACAAATGACTTCCTCACAGAACTGCAAGAAATGCCAGGGAACTGGAAAAGTTAAGGATCGATCGTTCGGAAAAAGGGTTCGATGTACGAGCGGCGCTGGGACAGGGATGGTCATGACGGCGGCTGCGAAGGCGTAGATCACTCTAGGTGATCGGGCACGCCATGACGAAGCGGCCAAGCACGATCCGTTTTCGGAGAGCTGATGGCAAACGAAGCTAAGGTCCAATGCCCTACCATGCTAAATTTCAACCGTCGATGCATCCGGACGGAAGGGCACGTTGGTTCCTGTGGTGGCGGGCTCAAGTCGCCTAGAGTTGGCGTTTACGAGTGCGGCTTTTGCCAGGCGACATTCCCGTCGTTGGAGCAATTCGACGCACACGCCCCGTGCCCTGCCGCGAAATGAGGCACTCTACCGATCGCCCCCGTATGAACTATACCAAGCAGCCGCGAGGGCGGCTCGAGCTTCGATGCTCCGCGTGCCCCAGGCAAAAGTACATTCGCCTGCACTCCTCACAATATTTCTTGAAACGATTTGTCACTTGACCGCACTACTCTCCGTAACCAGCCGCAAGAGCCGCCTTGAGGTTCTGTCCGCTCACGGCTACACTTTCCAGAAACAGTCACAAAAGAGTTATGACACAATGGACGGCCCACGGATGTAGGGGTACAGGCTCGAGCACTTAGCTGTTTCAACGCCGAGTAGGGAGCGTATGTCTATGCCGAATGGCAAACGGTATAAACCACCGCGCTTTGTCCGATACGAATCCGAAGCAGACTATCCCGGGTGGGCACGGGATGCTGTCAAATCAATGCGGCAAGAAATGGCGGCCAATTCATCCGATTCGTGCGAAGTAAAGCCCGAGTTCGTCACGGTCGTTGATAGCGAGAGAAGGTTTGTGCAAGTTTCGGACAGTTTCTGCCAACTGCTCGGATATCGGCGGGAAGAATTGATCGGCAAGCCCTACGACGACGTGACGACGCCCAACACCAATGACGTCCAGACTGTATTTAATTTATTCGCGAAGCAGGGTTACATGCACGGTCTATGGATGTTGACGAGCCGCCGGGGCACCCACGTTCTTGTTCGATATGAATCTTGGATTCGACCCGATTCCTACATTGAGGGCCACATGGAAGCGATAGGTGCTGGCTTTTCTTCCTTGCTAGATTTCTCGGGCTGAAAAACGGGCGCACAGTTTCGGCGCCGCCCTATGGAATACCTGTGGAATCATTATCGGCCGGTAGCGGCACTACCTTGACACATTAGAAAAGCTTGTCATGCGTGCACAGCAAGCCATGTGGCAGGTAATGGTCAGACTTGACACGGAAGCCAGCGGACCGCAGCCTGAACACAATACTTGGCGCGTGCGAGTAACCGCAAATGACAAGTGCGCTTTCGAATTTTTGCTCCGCGATTCCCTTGCACCAAAGTTCCTCCCGCTTGGCCTCTTCGTCAACCCGTTCCTCGTTGATTGCTTCAATCGGAAAGGGCAGTCGTGTTTCGGCAACGACGCCGGATGCTTGAGTGACGATGGGGTAAGGATCGATGTCCCGGTATCGAATTGATTTTAATGAGTCCAGCAAGCGATTCGCGATGGTTCGTCCGCAGCCACTCGCTTCTTCAAAAATGATGTCAATCGACTCATCAGAAATAATTCCGATAATCTGCGCGGCGTAACCAGCATCATTAATACCTTCCCGAGAATTGAGAAAACCCTGCAACTTGCGTGAAACGCCCAGCACTTTGATTCGTCGCTCCACTTTTTTCTCCGGCTACCGTCGTGAAGCGGAAGCGTCGCGAGGTTTCTCTGTTCAAATCGGTCCCAGGGCTTGACCCCGCGCTGCCAACTTAACCCTGGTCAACCAGAAGTCATTGAGGCTCCTCACGAGATCCTCGAACTGCTTCAAGTCCTCGGGCTTTCTGAGATAGCAATTCGCCTTTCCTTGATAACTGGCCACCACGTCGGATTCCGCCTCGGAACTGGTCAGAACAATTACGGGGATCGTTTGCAGTTGGGGATTTCCCTTGATGCGCCACAGAACCTGGTGGCCGTGCAGTTTTGGCAGGTTTAGATCCGGCACGATAAGCTGAGGGCGCGGTGCATGTACATGCTGTCCTTGGTACGTCAGAAATTCCATCGCCTCCGCACCGTCAGTGGCCACGTGAAGTCGCGCACCCTTATTGGCCTCCAGCAAAAGCTCTCGCAGCAGTCTGATGTCGCCCGGATTGTCTTCGAGGAGCAGAATATCTAGCGGCATAACTCACTTCCTTGCAGCTTAAATGGACGATTACCGCGTCGCGTCAACGGTGGAAGGGGCTACACGCGTACGATGGAAATATCTTGGAGGAGAACTTTATTGTGACGCATGGGCTGGCGAAGTTAAGAACAGTAAACGAGAGCGCGCCAATCTAGGTAGCGTGCTCGTCGCGATGGATAACACCGGCATGAGAATTGGAGAGGTCCTCGCAGATGGCTTACCGAGCGGGCGAAGCGATCGAATCTCCCAACGACGACGGCGTCAAAGCGGCGCTTGTGCGCGTCCGCAATCAGGCGATTCAGTTCAGGACGCGATTCTTTTGCACCCGAGACGCCCAGATCGGAGTATTCGTGGACTAAATCCCACCCGCGTCGTTTACAGTATTCCCGCAATTCCGTCGTTTGCATGTCAGTGTCCTGTCCCACCGTGCTAACCCTCGAATAGATCGAAACTCTCAATTTTCCTCCTCGCCGACTCGTTTTCGCCCTTTTATGGGTTTGGGGCCCACGGCAAACACCCATTTGCTCCAATTTGCGACGCGCAGGCTGGGCGCAACGGCCCGATCCGCCGCAAAGGCCGTATCGCGGGCGGGCCATTGGCCTCAGCGCCCCGTAGCTCTGGGAGCCGGGTTCCAGGGGCAATGCTCCTCTATTACCATATATGTATAGAACCACAGTGTAAATAGTACGAATTATGCAGCTGCTGTCGAGAATCTCCGGCGATCGTTGTAGGTTCATTACGATCGGACCGGAAATCAGATGGATAGGTCTACCTTGCAGCTGATGCCGGCTGAATTCGGTCACTTGGCGGGACGAGAAAGGCGTGCTATGACGAAGGAAAGTTTTCGCTCGGGCACGGGAAGCGGGTGAACGCCTGGTCGAATTGCAGAGACTTGTAGTTGCTTCACTTCTCCGGTTACGGCTGCGGATTCAGCGCGCTGCGCGGTGCGAGGTGCTTTCGCAACTCTTCCTGAGCCTCCTGCGAAGCGATGAACAGCAGCCGGTCACCCGGCTGCAACACGGTATCGGGTCTCGCGAGCATTACCGAATTGCCCCGCACCACGGCGACGATCTTTGCTTCGGCTACGGACCCGCCCAGAGCGCGCGCCTGAATCTGCTTTCCCACCCAGGGACTTTCGGGCCGCAAAGCACCGGTCAATAGCTGCGAGCCATCCGGAAGGTCCAGCGCAACCCCCGATTGCAACAGCGCTGCGAGATGAAGATGAGTCAGGTGCGGTGGCAGCGAAACTTTGCCTTGTTCCAAGAGTCGCACGGCGATGCGGACATTTTCCGCTCGGTGTGCCGGCGAATCGGCGCGCCCCGCCACCTGGGCTTCGTACAAGCTCCCATACTTGAAAAACGACGAGAGATTGACTTGAATCAGGTAACTCAACATCACGGCCAGTCCCGCGGGAACCAGAAGCTGGTACCCGCCGGTCATCTCTGCAACCATCAGCAGGGTCGCGATTGGGACGCGCGCCGCACCGCCGAAAACCGCAGCCATCCCAACAATCACTAATCCCGCTGGAGCATGGTGAAATAGTCCTGCGAAAACGCCACCCAACATGGCTCCCACGAAAAGACTTGGAGCAAAAACGCCCCCGGAACCTCCCGAAGCAACGGTTAGTGAGAATGCAACCATTTTTGCGAAAAGGAGGACGAGAAGCAACCGCAACGCCAGGCGACCGTCAATCGTTTCCTGTATCCACCCGTAGCCGCCACCTAGCACTTCGGGCAACCGCAACGCCAGCAATCCCAAACCTAATCCGCCGACGGCAGGTTTGATCCATGCGGGAATCGGTAGTGCAGCAAACGCATCTCGGATGCGGTAGAAGACTTCAGGAAGAATTGTGGCAACCACGCCGCTCGCCGCACCCAATGCAATGTACCAGCCGTAGTCGGTCAATCCCGTCGCGGACAGGTGGACGGGCACCGCGAATAACGATTGCCATCCAACAAACCACCCGTTCACGGCATAGGCCACGATTGCGGCAAGCATGCAGTAAATGAGGGCGTCAGCCTCGAAGTCCATGCCCCCATACAAGACTTCCACCGCGAAGATGGCTGTACCGATCGGCGAGCGAAAAATCGCGGAGAGTCCGGCGGCCATTCCCATCAAGACCAGCAGCCGCCTCTCTCTCTCGGGTCGATACAGCAATGACGCGTACGTCGAGCCGAAACCAGCGGCGATCAGCGCTATCGGGCCTTCACGGCCCGCGGATCCACCTGATCCAATCGTTATGGCAGAAGCCAGCATCTTTACCGGCGCGACGCGCGCTCTCAAAACCGATCCGGTGTAGTGCACCGCCTTTACGACGGTGTCTGTACCGTGGCCCTCGGTCTCCGGCGCCAGACCGTAGACAAGAGCGCCGGAGATCAGCCCGCCCAATGTTGTAGCCACCGGCACCAGCCACAATCCGTGGAGACCGATCACTTCCCGAAGTACGCCGCCCTCTTCGGGAAGTCCTGGCGGAAGGTAACCGGCAAGCCAGGTCAAGAAGAAATGCTGAGAGAGACGCAGCATCCACATGAAGAGTTGCGCGCCCAGGCCGCCGATTATTCCGAGTAGAACCGAGTCGAAGAGGAGTCGCGGTTTGTCTCCACCCTGCACGTTAACCTTGTACCACTTTGCTGAGTAGCCCGACAATCGTGAGAGGTGCTTCGCTCACGACCTCGTATGTTCTCGAACTCGAACACGCTTTCTTAGTGAACGATTCGGAGAGTAAAATTGCTCAGGATGTTTTGCGGCTACCCGTCCAAAGGGCCGGCGCGTCCGTCCGGAGCGATCCTTGGCCGAGAAAACGAGCTGCCCATGAAAAAAGCGGCGATGCGTCTGCGAAGAACGAAAGATCTGCACCAGTACACGATTGCGGCAGTTGATTCGGATATCGGCAAAGTGGATGATTTTTACTTCGACGACGAACAATGGACGATCCGCTACATTGTCGTCGCCACTGGCCTCATTCTGCCGGGGCGAAAAGTGCTGCTCTCTCCGTTGGCTCTGCGTCATCCGACCTGGAGCCCGCTGCACATCAATGTGAATCTCACCTGCGAACAAGTGGCGAGCAGTCCCGGCATTGATTTCGATAAGCCTATTTCTCGTCAGCACGAGGCTGAACATCACAAGCACTACGGATTTGCTCCATACTGGGAAGGGAAGGGCGTCTGGGGCTCGTGCCCAACCCCAAAAGCACTTAAGGAAGCGCCGCTCACCCAATCGAAAACCGCAACGAAGAATTCGTCCTGTGAAACGCATCTACGCAGCGTGCGGGAAGTCAGCGGTTACCACATCACAGCGACGGACGGCGAAATTGGACACCTGGACGATTTTCTATTCGATGGCGAGACTTGGGAAATTCGCTATGCCATCATTTCCACCAGGAATTGGTGGCCGGGCAATAAAGTACTACTAAGACCGCAGTGGATCAAACGAGTAAGCTGGGCCGATCGCGAAATTTACGTAACCATGTCCCGCGAGATCATTCGCAAAAGCCCGCAGTGGAATGCGGATCGGCCCATCGATCGGGAATATGAGCTGCGCCTTCATAAACATTACGGCTACGCGCCCTACTGGACGGCAGAGACATGAAAGCTAGGCGATCCTACCTCTCTCGGATACTGCGTTTTTCTTGACACGTTATCTGCGTCTTCGGGATCAATGTCCACTCGGCGCAATTGTCAGGCCGTGACCAGAGAATGCTTACGATCTCCTAGAGCACCTAAACGGTGTCCAGTCTTCTGGGTTCAGTAAGGCACCTTCAGTTCATGTGGAGGCATTCTCTCGTTCTCGGCTCCAGAATTCTTGAACCTCAGAGCTCAGGCCACGCACCATTGGAGTCATGAGTGATGCGTCCTTAAGCGAGCGAGAACCTCAGCCGGCACGCGATTGGCGCTGACGGAACAACGCACCGCGCACCAGTCGAGCAACTCCTCGAGCAGGATAAAGAGCGCGAGCAGAATCGCCACCGTTACAAACAGCACCGCAAACAACAAAAGCGCCGAAAGCAGTTCTCGAACGTAGTAGTCTCCCAGCCACCAAGCAAGAACAATCGTGAGAACCACTGCTATCCATTTGAGTTCTCTCAAGGCCAATCGGTGCAGGCGCACAGTGTCGCTCATCGAAGATTCCAATCGTTCTGAATGTCCCGAGTTGAAACAAGAAGTCCGGCGCGAGCTTCAATCCTAATCGCCGCCCAGTTGTGGTGAGCGCCGGCGCGGGGCCCCCCTGCGCCTCACCACGACAGGAGGAGCTTTAGGTGTGCCGACCCTGAAGCGTCTGCATTTTGCCGCTGACATCCAGCGTCGTGTTGTACAGCCACGTGAACAACAAGCCAGCTACGGCGCCGTCAATCAGACCGTCAATCGTGCCGATGACCACGCTGGCGAAGTTGTGCGTGGAGTGAAACCACGGATAGACAGAGTTCATCATCGTGAGAAAGCCCGTACCGTATTCC
This sequence comes from uncultured Acidobacteriota bacterium, assembly GCA_963790855.1. Classification (GTDB taxonomy): domain Bacteria; phylum Acidobacteriota; class Terriglobia; order Acidiferrales; family UBA7541; genus Palsa-295. Next base: position 250,515 of record CAWBPZ010000005.1, on the reverse strand, counting down.
GGCCGTGCCAAATTGATCAGCCCGACCAACAGAATCGCGCCACCCCACAAAAGCCCAGCCGCAATTGCGGTTCCCTTGAATGAAAGTTTCATTTCGTTTTCTCCTTGATATGACGTTGTTCCAGCATTTTCACCGACTCTACTGAGCAATTCGTCAGTCCTCAGGGCGATTGGCTTAGTTGCCCGAGTTCTGCGCCTGAGCCGTTTCGCTGGCCATCGGCAACTTGGACACCGACTCGACCGCCTTCAGGCTGGGCTCCGCTCGCTCCCATAGAAGCCGTGCCTGTGGAGAATCGTTCGGAAAGACTTGCGCGGATTGCTGTCCGCTCGGCTCCAGAACGATGTCTACTCTGCGATTGTAGGCAAGCCAAGTCGCCCTCGGGTTCTTCATCCACTTTTGCGGTGTCTCACTATCTTGCGATTGGATCTTCTGCACCTGTGCGGTAGAGAGTTGCTGGTCTTTTCCTTCCGCGCGAGTCTCGATCTTCTCAATCGCGACGCCCTGCGAAACCAGGTACGCCTTCGCCAGTTGCGCGCGCCTTTCGCTCAGCGCGAGATTGTATTTCTCAGGCCCCCGCACATCCGCATGTCCCACAATCACCAACTTGTCCTGAGGGTTGTACTGCTCGCTATCCTCGAATGTAGCAGCCGCCGTGCGGAGCGCTTGCGCCTCGCTCGATACCAAACCTACCCTGGGCCGATTGCGGCGGGGAAAGGCGGTGGGATAAAAGAGGCTCGCCAGGGCTACGGATGGAGCGGGATCAATGGAACCGACGATGTGCAGCAACACTGTCTTGGACGCGGTTCGGCCGCAAGCATTGGATGCCTCGATGGTGTAGCCAAAGTCTTCGTTCACCGCGCTGTCCGCGAGCTGGACGGGCTTGGGCTGAATGGTTTGGCTTCCGCTCAACGCCTCATTGCCCAACGGTGTGATCGTCACTTTGTCAGCATTCGACGCGGACCACTGCAGAGTCGTCGGATCGTCTTGCACGATTTTGTCTCCGACCTTGTGAAAGTGCACTTCCGGCTCGCTGAGGCTGAGCGTCACGGATGGCTGCGCGTCAACATTCACCGCGACGGCCTTCGTCACTTCACCTCCCGGGCCCTTGGCGATCAGCTCGTAGGTAGTCGGTTGCGTCGGGCTAACTGTGCGATCGCCCTTCGGCGGCACATTTCCGATGTGGCTGATCGAAGTGTCGGCAGCATCAGTGGCCTCCCAGTCCAATGTGGCCGACTGGCCGCACTTTGTTTGCGACTGCGAAGCTGACAGCTGTGCGGTGACCGGCGCGATAGGAACTTCCGCGCTTGCTATTCCGGCATCGAAGCGCGGCTGAGGTCCCAGCTTGAGACCGCGCTTAAAGTTCCGGGACTCGATCTTTCCGTTATGATTGAGATAGACGACCTCGCGCTGGCCGGCCTTCACATCCACCGGTCCGGACCAGATAGTCTCGCCTTTTTGTGTGACCGTCACTTCATAGTCGCCGGGTTTTACGAGCAGCCACTGGTGCCACAAGAAATTGTTATCGAATTCGTCCACGTGGCCGACAAAATATGCCGGAGTGCTGCCGTTGAGCAGCACAGCGGCGCGCGGATGGCCTTTGAATTCGATGTCACCGAACGGACCGGAGACCATATCTCCGGAAGCTTGCAGGTTTACGGCAAGGTCGGTAGTCTCGCCCGCGCCGATGTGGACTTTCTGTGTTTTGGGGATGTAACCGTAATTATCAACACCGACTTCATGCGTGCCGGCTGGCAAATCGATGGTCTGACTGCCATCGCGGATTGCCTTTCCGTCTACGAACACATAAGCTTGCTTCGGACTTACGTGGATCTTCAGCCTTCCGGTATCGGGGCTCGATTGCGCAGATGCCGGCACCATGCTCACCAATAGCGCCACAATCGCAAGACAAAACACGCGGGCCAGGAATTTCGCTCGCATCATTCGGATGCTCCTTTCAATGCTCATGATCGCCTTGCCTCCATAAAATAGCGGGGGCGGAGCGCCGATTCCGCTAGAAGCGTGAATTCATGCGCTCCGGCTGCACTCGGTGGCGCTGCGGCCAGCGAGCCATACGAGAGAGCAATCCCACGGCGAGGATTTTTGGATTTTATTGCGGGTCTGGCAATTAACTCTTCGTGCTAACACGCCCTATAGCTTTCGATATATAGGCGCTACCACTAAAAAGTGTGACGATCGTTGGCGCATGGCCCTGGCTACCGCAGGGCGCTCAATCTTTCTCGATAAGGAGGATCGCGATGATACAAGGAAGTGGAAAAACCCTGGTGCCCGCGCTGGCTGCGCTCGCCTTGCTGTTCGGAGGTTCGGTGGCGAACGCCCAGCAGTCCAGTTCGTCTACGACCAGCACCCAGCACACCTCGAAGCCCGCGACACCTATAATGACCGACGCGGAATTCGCGCGCAGCGCGGCGGAGGCCAATCTTGCAGAGGTAAAGCTCGGCAATCTCGCCCAGCAACAAGGAACTACTCAGACCATTAAGGATTTCGGCAAGCGCATGGTTACCGATCATACTCAGGCCGAAGACAATCTGAAGACCGCGGCAGCGACCAGTAACATCAACCTGCCGACAACGCTCAGCGCCAAAGATCAGGCTATGTACGACCGGCTGGCGAAATTGTCAGGCGAAGCATTCGACCGTGCATATGCGCGCGATATGGTGAGGGATCACCGTGATGACGTAACCGAATTCCGCCACGAAGCGAACGACGGGAAAGATTCCGCAATCAAGACATTTGCGTCGAATACGCTCCCCACACTGGAAACTCACTTGAAGCTCGCCCACGAGATGTACCACAGCGTCTCGTCTCAAGGGACCAGCGAAAGCAAGAGTCACAGCGGATAAGTTGCTCGACGCCGCCAATAAAAATCCGATAGACCAGCACCGGCCTTCGTATCATCGAAGGCCGGTTTGGTGTCTGGAACTGGCACGAAGTCTCGCGCCCAGCAAAGTACCGCCGCGCAATAGGGCGTTCGCTACATCGAAGCTGGCCCGGAACGCGACTGCACGCGTCGGGCGATTGTGTTCCCGGCTGATGCTGGTGCCGGAAACTTCCATCGTTATTGCGGCTGGTGAGGATTGTGGCCCTGGGGCTCCCCATAGCCATGTAAATCCGGTGAATCTTGCGCCGTGACGGGACGGTTTGCGTCACTCGAAGTTGAAAATGCGGGAGAGCCGCAATCGAAGTACGCTGTTGCGTTATGAAGATGTGCTCGTTCCTCCTGCACCTTTGCGACCTGTTTGGCCTCGCCACTGTCCAACAGATACGGATCACACTCGTCTGCTCCCGATCTGCAAGCGAGCAGGTTACGAGCGTGCTTGGCGACATCAACCTGCCTAAATTCCGGATTCGTCAGCAGCAACGGATTGCAGGACGTATCGCCCGTTTCGCATTCCAGAAGATTCCGCTGCTGTTCGAGGGCATCTACAGCTTGGCTCTGTGCTGCTGTGAGTATGGATTTATCGCACAATAGTCCGTCCGTTTCGCATGCCAGCAGGTTCCGCTCATGGTCGAGCTGATCGACCTGCGCCGCCTGCTCTGCATTCAGCAACGAGTGATCGCACGTCGGATAACCCTGCAGACATTCCAGCAGGTTTCGTTGCCGGCTTGAGCCGGCAACCTGTGCTTTCTGCGACGGATTCAGCAGAACGGGGTTGCAGAGGATGGAGCCATTGAGGCACTGCCAAAGATTCTGATCGCGCTTGAGGTTCGCAACCTGCGCTTCCTGGGAGTCCGTCAGAAGCGGAGCATCGCAGGCGGCGTTTGCCCGTGCGGAGCTCGAGAGGTCCTCGATATTGTTCGTCGATTGCGCGTATAGCGGAAAAACCAAAATCACGCACAGACAACAGAGCGAGACGTAGGGTTTCATGGATGTCTTCTCGAATTGTTTCTGCGGCACCCGTCACCTGGCAATCTGCAGATCGCCGCGCGTCAATCTGGGCCGCATGTCACAGTGAGGATGTTCGGAGGCTATTTCTTGCTGCGCAATTGGCTCTTGGACGTAACGGGCGCTATAGCCTTCGATATATCCTCCGTTGAGGAATGGAGACTGGTCGGCTGAGCGGCTCGGCTCGTGGGGCCGCGCGAAGCGTCTTGGGGAATCCCAGCAAGATGGACGAAGCCACGTCGCGCAGCCGCCATGATGGCTTCCACACGCCCCGTCACCCCGAGTTTCGCGAGGATGTGATTGACGTGGACTTTCACGGTGCCCTCGGTCACGTCCAGCGACGATCCTATTTCCTTGTTGGACTTGCCCACGACCATGAGACGAAGGACCTCTCGCTCCCGTCGAGTCAGGTTTGGCGCGGTCATGCGCGCCGCGAGCCTTGCCGCCGCGGAGGGATGGATCCACGTTTCCCCACGCAAAACAGCACGGATGCACACGAGCAAGTCCTCGCGGCCAGAGTCGCCTTTCACTATGTACCCTCGCGCGCCAGCGGAAAACGCCTGGTAGACTTCCTCGTCAGTGCTGAATGCCGAATAGATGATGATCTGCGCCGCCGGAATCTTCTCGTGAAGCGTCGCGACTCCCTCAGCCGGCTCCATGCCGCGCATGTGGAGATCCAGAACCGCGACGTTGGGCCGATTTTGCAGGACCTGCTCGACCGCTTCCGGCCAATTGCGGGCTTCCCCAACCACTTCCATATCGGGCTCGCGGTTGATGACAGCTGCCAAGCCTTCGCGCACGATCGAATGATCGTCAGCGATAACGGCACGAATAGAACGAGGAGTCCTCATTGAAGCCCTTCAGCTCGTCACGGGAGGAATCGGAATCGAAGCGTGGACTTCAGTGCCCCGACCCGGTTCGCTGTGAATCGTCCAGATTCCTCCCATGGCCTTGGTCCGATCCTGCATTGACGTCAAACCAAAGCTCCGCGCGTTGAGATCTGGCTCGAATCCCTGGCCGTCATCTTTCACGGACAGGCGCGCCCGTTCGGAGTCGAGGAAGAGGTCAATGTGCACTTCGCGGGCTTGGGCGTGTTTCACGATATTGGACAGCGCCTCCTGGCTAATTCGCAATAAGCCCTTTTCTATGTCGAGCGGCAGGCGTCGGACCTTGCCGTCGACCGAAAACTGAACGCTCAACCCGTTATCAGCAGTCAAATCCTTGACCAGCAGTTCGATGGCGTTTTTGAGATCCAGACTTTCCAATTCCTCTGGATACAAATCCCAGAGCGCGCAACGCATTTCCGTCATGCTTCCGCGTACGAGCTGCAGTGCACGATGCACATGTGTTCGGGCCGCTGGATTGTCACCGAGAAAATCTCCAGCCAGCTCCAGATGCATGATCGCTCCTGCGTGCGCCTGGCACACCGTATCGTGAAGCTCCAGAGCCATGCGCTTGCGTTCCGCGTGTATCGCTTCTTGCATAAGCTTCTCGCGGGACAGTTCAAGGGCATGTTTCACGTCCTGCCGCGAGACCCACGCATATGCCAGCACCGCTGCCGCGGCGCCGATGATCAAATCGTTCAGGACGTTCGTGTCGCGGGCACCCTCCATGCGTGCAAATAGACGATCGAGGGCGAAGTTGGCCATCGCAACGCCAAGGCCTAGAACAAAAGAACCGATGATCCGTCTTCCAAGCCTTTCGTCGGGGGACATAGCCCACAACCTTTGGTTCGAACACGCGCGCCGTCGCAAGAAAAATAAGCTACAAGAACACAATAAAACTCTCGCAGCTGAAATGCAAACAGCTCCAGGAAATGCGCGATGAGGATATGAGAATGTGGCGCACGCGCCTGCTATCACCAAGGTCGTACATCCTGCTATGTACTCAGATGAATTGTTCAACCTGGAACTGACGAGCTAGCCTCAGGGTGGTCACGGCATCCCCAGGAGTGCAGCCCCTCGCCTGCCCAGGACACGCGGCCTGCAGCGGGGCGGCACTTCCTGTGGATGCCCCACAGGAATTTTTGGGCCACACCATGATTCCAAACGGAGGAAATTTAGAATGAACGCACAATCAGCAACAGCGATGCAACCTGTCAAGGGCTCGGCCCCGACCCGGCAAGGTCCCATCGAATTATTAGAACAATTCGACAATGTTTATGACTCGATCGCCCGACGGGCGTTCGAGTTCTTCAAGGGTAACGGCCAATCGGCGGGACATGAATTGGACGACTGGCTTCGTGCCGAGGCCGAGATGTTACACCCCATCCAATTGGAGGTGACGGAGTCGGACGAATCCCTGACTGTACTGGCCGAGGTTCCGGGTTTCGGCGCAAAGGACCTGGAGATCAAGGTCGAACCCCAGCGTCTTGATCATCGCGGGCCGGCGCGAAATCAAGGAAGAGAAGAACGCTAGGAAGCTCCATTGCGAGTGGCGCGCCGACCAGATTTTGCGAGTGGTCAACTTGCAGGAAGTGGACGCGAGCAGGGTCAACGCAACGGTTGGGACGGAATTCTTCTGATCGATTTGCCCAAAGCCGCACACGCGAAAGCAACCCGCATCGAACCAAGGTCAGCTTGATGCTTGCGTCACAGGTGCAGCGGCCTGTCGTTCGATGGGAAATGCGCGAACGAAGATTATCGGCGACGGGCTGTTGCACTGTGCCACGATGCAGACACCGACCTGGCGAGAGGTCAGGACAAACGAGGCATGGTGAAGATATGCTCCGCCACGCCATTCCGATTGGACGTACCCTCGGAATTCCCATTGATCTCGACTACTCCTGGTTTCTCGTCTTCGGCTTGCTCACTTGGGTGCTAGCCGTCAGCTACTATCCCTCCGAATTCAAACACTGGGGCACTGCGGAATATTGGCTGATGGGTGCAGGAACGGCGGTGATGCTGTTCGTGAGTGTATTGCTTCACGAACTGGGCCATTCGGTGGTGGCCAGACAGTACGGAATTGCGGTCCCGCGCATCACGCTATTCGTATTTGGCGGAGTTTCGGAGCTAGCCACGGATCCGTGCAACCCGCGTGTGGAGTTTTGGATTGCAACAGCCGGTCAAATTTTAGTTTTGCGCTGGCGCTCATCTTTTGGGAACTGCAGCCCTTCCTTGTTCATGCCCAACACTTGCTGGCATTGGCCAAGTATCTGGCGATTCTGAATTTTGTTTTGGGCGTGTTCAACCTGGTCCCTGGCTTCCCGCTGGATGGGGGCCGCATTTTCCGTTCAATCCTGTGGGGCATTACGGGGAATTTCCGGCGCTCCAGCGCCATCGCCACGGTTACGGTCCGAGCGCTCGGTTTTGCATTAATCTTCGCCGGAGCGTGGCTGGTGCTTACGGGGAATGTATTCAACGGTCTATGGCTCGCGTTTATCGGTTGGTTCCTGGAAAGTGCTGCAGCAGGTCAAGACCAACTGCAGGTTGTCAAGGAATTGCTGGGCGGGCACAAGGTGTCGGAGGTGATGAGCCGCGATTTTCCGCGGATACTACGCAACGTGACACTGCAGGAACTCGTAGACAAAGATGTTCCGACCTGGGACGCGATCCTTCGTCGTGGGCAACGGCCCGGGCTCGGCTGGACTGATTACCCTCTCGACTATCAAAGAAGTACCGCGGGCTTCGTGGCCGCAAACGATGGCGTCGCGGGTCATGACTCCGCTGGACGAAACCGTATCGATTCGGCCTCCGGCCCGATTTGGAACGCTCTCGAGAAGATGGGACGCGACGGCGTCAATCAGCTCCCGGTGCTTAACGGCGGCGGCGGTGATCGCGTTGTGGGAATGCTATCCCGCGACGACCTCGTCCACTATCTCCGTGTCTTGCAGTCTCTAGCCAAATAGCTTTGGCAGGAGCAGCAACCCGCCTTGACGCTATTGGGAGGTGCGACCATGGGCGAACTCAGCACTCATCTCACGAGTGCCCGTGCTGCGGGGCGAAATGGGAGTGTGGCGAGGCAAATTATCGGACGAGTGCCCGTATCCCATCAATACGGTTTGCACGAAATGCTGGTCCAGAAGACGCTCATAAGAGAGGACCCGGCAAGCTGGACCGAAAAACGAGGCTAACTTCCGCGTAGTAGCACGACCGGGCCCTGCGGACGCTCAGGCTTCCGCTGTACTCAGAACGTGCGGCAGGAGCCGACCCCGCAATCACACCGTTCCAGAATCAACCAACGTCTTAACCGGTTCAACAATTCGGGGTCGCTCTAGTCATCGAGCGAGAGGAAAATGGAGGTGATACGACCTGCGGATAGATTGCGGACGATTCATGAAGGTGGGATAGAACGACCATGCGCTGAAGCGACGCATACGAAAGACTTTCTCCTATCCAACAATGAGGTCCTGCCGATGAAGGGGCTTTCGATAATATGATCGTGATTGCAAGCTTGCTTTTTTGCCGTCTCGTCAACGGCCACAAGTCGTATCGGATGTTTTTTTCGGCGCAGAAGCCTCAGCAATCTGCGGACGGCGTGTTAGGGTGGAAAACTTGAGCGGAGTTGGCTTACTGGCGATCGCATATTGGGGGCTGTCCATAGGCGTCTCGATCCAAGTCCCGCACAGCGCCCCGTTCACTATCCGTGTCACGAGGATTCAGCGCGTCAACGGAGGCTGCACCGTTGACGCCGAGTCTACTAGCATCCGGTTCAGGCTAAGCTCATCAGTTCCCGCAGCATGTGCGATGCTCAAGTCTGGGGAAAGCTACGAAGCTTTCAGAGCCATCACAAGGACAGACCCGAAAGATGAAACCAAAGACTCGTCCAGCCTTGTCATTGTCAACAACGTAAAAAACAGCCGCAGGCCGAACGCAGTTTTCGCCATTGATTCTGAGGAATCAATCCCGCAAAAGTTAAAAACTGGCTGGACACACCCGCTCGGTAGCACCCAATTGAAAAGAGCTGAGCCGGCCGCGAAGCGCAAGGTGTTCACATGATTGAGAATCATCTGTCTGGAATGAAGGCTCGAACGGGACGCTGATTTTCGTTTGCTCGACCTGCAAAGAGCCGCCCAATTTCACGTTCGGGGCCCACACTAATGGCGAACTGGTGTACCTACTGAGTCTCGCATAATATAGAGTTATTCTGGCCACAAAGAAGATTGCTTCCAGAAGGCGGTGATCAGTCGCGGACGGCGGCGCATGCGACGTAGCGTTCGTCGCGCAGCTTCGGTCAGTTGCCAGTAGTCCTTGGGGCAGACATTCGGCAACTCGTGCTGCTTCCAGTAACCCCAGATGTACTCGACCGGGTTTAGTTCCGGCGCGTAGGGCGGCAGATAGGCGGTGGAAATCCAGCCCTGCAAACCGGCGATGTAGTCTTGCACCAACCGGCTGCGGTGTGCCGGCAGACGATCCCACACGATCAGCAACGGCTGATCCAGGTGACGCACCAAGGCCGCCAGAAAGTCCACGACCTGCTCCTTCTTGATCGAACCCGCATAGATTCGAAAGTAGAAGTTCCACAGCGTCAGCCCGGCAGCTACCGAAAGACTCTTCCAATTAAAGTTGTATTGCAGGATGGGTGTCTGTCCGCGGGGCGCCCAGGTGCGACAACGATGCGGTCGCTGGCTCAGTCCGCTTTCGTCGATGAAGACCAGGATGCGCCCCTCTCCCGGAGCGCTTTTTTTTTAGCCCCGGCCACACCTTCTTCTTCCACTTGCGAATCTGCTCTTCGTTGCGTTCCCGTGCTCGCCCCTCCGGTCGTTGCGGGCTCCAGCCCAGACCAACCAGAATCTTCCAGACATGGCCCTCGTGATAGCGCACCTGAAATTCCTGCTCGATCAAATGGGCCACACGGGGACAGGTCCACAGCGGAGTCTCATAACCTAGCCGCTCAGGACCTGCGACCAGAAGCTTTTCTAACTGCTGCCGCTGTGCTCACTCAAACGCGGCTTGCGGCCGGCGCGTCCCGCTTTCCGCAGCGCGGACTTCCCTGGGCGCGATAGTCGTGCACCCAGCGAGCCACGGTTTGCGGGACCACGCGCAGTTGGCGAGCAATCTCGGATTGATTCCGTCCTCGTTCCAACAGGTGAATGGCTTGAAAGCGGCGTTTCTCTAAGGCATCAAAATCGCGAGGTACTCCAGCAGGGTTTCCCATCTCCCGTTAGACGCAGCATATCCGAAAATGTTCGCTATATTATGCGAGATTCAATAGGATTACCCAGAATCCCGCCGCTGAGCTTTAGCCATCGCCTAGACGAAGCGTAGGTATTCTCTGCTTCCCAATCGGCAGCGATGGCCCCAGCAACCGCCAGCCGCACGCAGCGGCATGCCATCGAGCGGTCCAGCATGCGGAAATCGAGTTGTCCCAGCGAGGTCTGGGAAACAAGATGTGGTCTGGAAGTCAGACTGAAATCAGTTTCATGGGACCTGGGTCTTAGAGAGGAAAGGTTGAGGTCCGCCGCAGGCGGTCCTCTTCACGAAGTGAAGAGGGTAAATCCTAAACACAGTAGTCTATAATCTCTAAAAACTAATAAATCCAATCTACAAATTCAGCGTTTACGCGTCTGCGCAAAAGCGCATGGGCGTATACGCCTATATGGCCGGGGAAAGGGTCAAAAAAAGAGGATGTAGGCACTGGGACCAGCCTCCTACGCCACGATGGCCATGGCTGCCGCCAATTGGGCCATGTGGCGTGCCAGTGAGCGGCTGGAACGGGAAAGAATGCCCCAAATGAGTGAAAGCAGAGCCTTCGTTACCGGCACCGCAGAGTCAGAGCTGAACGAGGTGGCGGATGGACCGTCAGGGAGTCATTTGCTCACCGCGACTATTCCGGCGAGCGTCGCTCCCTGAGATGGTTATAGGAGTGCCGTTCCCAGTGAATATCGGAAATAAAGTCAGTTACCGGTAAATGCGTTTGAACGAAGCCGCTGGCGCGGCGGACGCTTCGCGTGCTATGCTCCTCACGTCATGCGGCAACGTAGCGCCTTTAACAGCGATTTTCGCTTTTCTCTGCATTTCCTAAGTCATGCAAAATCAATAGACTGCAGAGGAAAAAAGATTCAATTGCCATAGCCGTTAGATCGGCTGAAGCCATTAGCCCGCCTCCACCGCCAACCGCCAGCGGCCTCCTTCAAACGGCTCTATCGAACGCGCGCAGAGCACCGCGCCCGACTTCACGCTCCTGTGAAAACGCGCCTTCGATAGAGCACTAACGTTTACCAGGCACCGACTCAACCGGGCACGACAGGCTTGGTTTAAGTCATTCGGGCGGAACGCATTGACTGTTAGTTCTGACGATTCCCCTCTGATCGGCTTGCCAGCAATATCAGACATATCGTTGCACGTGCTTTGTGCAGATGGCGTGCGATCGCACGGTCAAGACGGAGGAACGGAAATGAATATTTTGAAAGCACTGGGCCCGTTGTCAATCGCCGGGCTGCTGCTTGCCAGCTCGGCATTCGCCGCCGTCCGCGTCAGCGGGCAAGTGCAAGGGGCTGGAGCTCCCATCGCCAATTCAACCGTCACTTTGTGGGAGGCGAGCTCCAACGCGCCCAAGAAACTCGCGGAAGCAAAAACGAACGACCAAGGCCAATTTGAGATTCGCTCCACAGCAGCGCGAGGGACTGACTCCATCTTGTATCTGGTGGCCACTGGCGGAGTGCCCAAGGCGCAAAAGAGTGACAATCCGGCGATCACGCTTCTGGCCGTGCTCGGAAATAAGCCACCGGCAAAGGTGGTCATCAACGAGTTCTCCACGATCGCCTCCGTATGGACGAACACGCAATTCCTCGACGGCTCCAACCTTCAGGGGTACGCTCTGGGTCTGCGCATCGCTGCGGGCAATGTGCCGAATTTTGTGGATCTGCAAACCGGCGGCTGGGGTGGGGCGATTCAGGAACCGCTAAACGGCGGCCAGACTCCCACGATGTCCAATTTCGCCACGCTCGCCGATGTGCTTGCTGGCTGTGTGACCCTGATCCGCTCGGACGCTTGCAGCAGTTTGTTCTATGCAGCCACGTCACCGAAAAACGAGTATCCGAAAGACACGCTGGCGGCAGCGGAAAATATCGCGCGCTATCCCTGGTATCAACCGGACAAACTTTTTGGTTTGCTGAATTACCTCTACCCAGCGCCGCAGGACCATAATCTGCGTACCGTGCCCTTCATGCCTTACCTCAACTTCACGCCGAGCGCCTGGGTTCTTCCGCTCAAGATTGACGGCGGAGGATTACGGGCAGGCGGCAAAGGCGCGTTCGACAGCGCGGGTAACTTTTGGGTGGCCGACAACTTCACCGTGGGCTGGCAGGGGCAGGACTCGTTGTGGCAAGGCCACGCCACCAAGTTCGCGCCAAATGGCACGGCGATTTCGCCGCTCATCACAGGGTTCACGGGCGGCGGCATGGAGGGTGGCTCATTCGGCTTGGCGGTTGATGCCAAGGACAACGCCTGGTTCTCAACCTACGGCAGCCACGCTATAGCTGTCTTCGACAAGAACGGTAAGCCTCTGTCGCCTCCCGAAGGCATCACGTTCAACGGGCGGCTCGGTCTGATGCAGGGCATCATCGCCACTCCCAGTGGAGATATTTGGGCGCTGTGCGTCTCGAAGGACCAGCTGGTGTACTTTCCAAAGGGTGACATTAATCAGGGGCGGATTGTCTGCGAGGGCGATAGCGCTGAACCGTGCAAATCGTTCAAAGCTGCGTTTCATCTCGGGATTGATCAGCAGGACCGAATCTGGGTGGCCAGCAGCGGCGTCGATCACCTCACGCGCTTCCCGGCTTCCGATCCCAGCAAAACCGAAAACTTCAAAACTGGTGGCTTCAACAGCAGCGGTCTTGCGATTGATAGCCAGGGCAACGTGTGGGTCACCAACCGGTTCGGCAGTGGGTTACTGGGCATGGCCCATCTGGTGGACATGGGTCTGCGGCTCAAGGCCGCTGGCGTCGAGAAGGCTTCGGACTATTTGACGAAGACGCTGTCTGAACAAAAAGGTGGCAAAGAGGGTGGAAGCGTAGTTTTGCTGAAACCGGACGGCAGCCAATTTCCGGGCAGTCCATTTTATGGCAGCAGTCTTCCAGGTCCGTGGGCAGCGGCGGTGGATGGCAACGACAATGTCTGGATCTCGAATTTTGCCGGCGCCTCAGGACAGCTCGCCCACCTTTGCGGAGTGCGCACCGAGAATTGTCCGCCCGGGATGAAGACAGGCGACCCCATTTCGCCGCCGCTCGGCTACGTGGGCGGAGGCTTGCAGATGGAGGTTGATGTTGATATCGATCCTGCAGGCAACGTATGGGTCACGAACAACTGGCAGGACATTGACAGCTGTATAGGTACGCCGATAGAAGCGCTTTCAACCCGATGCGCGGGTCAAGGCGTCGTGGTCTTTTACGGCATGGCCAAGCCCGTCCGCACACCGCAGATTGGCCCGCCGCGCCAGCCCTAGCCCGTTTCACGCTCGGCGCAATAATTGCCGGCGTACGATTTGCCGGTGGAATGATTACCGGCCAAATGATTGCCGGCGTCATGATTGCCTGACAAAAGGCTGGAGGAATATGCTGGCTGCGTCCATCGCGTGGATACTCATCGTTTCCGGAATCGCCACGGCTGCCGGTGGACTTGCCGCGTTTCTCTTCCCTCAACCGGTTTTGCGATTGGTGTTCGGGTCCAGCAGCAGCGACGGCTTCACATTGTTCTTCGTTCGCCACTGGGGCGCGCTGCTCTTCGTAGTCTGCGCATTGACCGTATACAGCGCATTCGTTCCCGCCACTCGCGTACCGATTCTGACGGCTGCGATCATTGAAAAGTTCGTCATCGTTGCGCTCATATTCTTCGGGCCCGCAAAACGCACTGTCGCGATGACCTTGGTGGCGGCAATGGATGGAATCCTGGCCCTTCTGTTCGTTGTCTACCTCGCTAGCTTATAGCTTTCAGTGATCTCATAACAACGTCGGCTCCTTAGACCCGAGTAGACTGTGGTTGTTGACGACCAAAGGCTTGGGAGAAAGGAGCCGGCATGATCATTATAGGCGTGGATTATCACCCAAGCGATCAGTACATCGCGTTTGTCGATACAGAAACGGGAGAGTATGCGGGGCGGCAATTGAACCACAGTGATAGAGAAGCCGAGAAGTTTTATCGGGAACTGGCGGCCCGAGGAGTGAGCGTGCGCGTGGGGATGGAGGCCACGGGCTACTCCCGCTGGTTCGAGCGGTTACTGGCAGAGCTGGGAATCGAGGTATGGATCGGGGATGCGGCGGAGATCAAGACCAAGCGAGTCCGCAAGCAGAAGACGGACCGGGAGGACGCCCGACTGCTGCTGCGACTGCTGCGGGAAAATAATTTTCCGCGCATCTGGGTACCCAGTCCGGAGAATCGGGACCTGCGACAACTGCTGTGGCATCGGCATCGGATGGTGCAGATGCGGACGCGGATCATGAATCAGCTGCAGGCCCTGGCGATGAACGAAGGCCAGCGACGGAAGAAAAAGCTGTGGAGCGAAGCGGGGCGGGCACAGCTGGAAAAGCTTCCGCTCGCACCGTGGGCATCGAGGCGCCGGCAGGATCTGCTCAAGCTGCCAGACCGGATGAACCCGACCATCGAAGAGCTAACCGCAGCGATCGAGCAGGAAGCCAGGAAATGGCCCGAAGTGCTTCGGCTGATGACGCATCCTGGCGTAGGACCGATCACCGCACTCGCCTTCGTGCTGATCATCGGGACTCCGGAGCTGACCTGACCGGGGGTTTTTGTACCAGCGGGAGTGAGAGAGAATTCACTCTGGAGGGAAGCTGGTATGCCCATGAAGAAATACAAGCCGGAGCAGATTGTGACACTGCTGCGGCAGGTTGAAGTGGAACTGGCCAACGGGAAAACCACTCCGCAAGCCTGCAAAGAAGCCGAGATCACCGCACAGACCTACTACCGCTGGCGGAAAGAATTCGGCGGATTAAAACTCGATCAAGCCAAACGTCTCAAGGAGCTGGAGCGGGAGAACGCCAAGCTGAAGCGGCTGGTGGCGGAGCTGTCGCTGGAGAAGCAAATTCTGAAGGATGTGGCAGAGGGAAACTTCTAAGCCCTGAGCGGCGGCGTGGCGCGGTCAGGCATGCGCGCGAGGACTATCGGATTTCCGAGCGGCATGCCTGCCGGCTGCTGGGGCAGTGGAGAGGGACACAACGCTACGAGGTGATTTATCGAGGCGATGAAGATGCGTTGACGCGAGAGATCGTGACGCTGGCCAGCGCATACGGGCGCTACGGCGATCGGCGGATCACCGCTCTGCTGCGGGATCGCGGCTGGCATGTAGGCAAGGATCGCGTGCAACGGATCTGGCGGCGCGAGGGTTTGAAAGTGCCGCAGAAACAAAGGCCGCGAGGCAGGTTGTGGTTGAACGACGGATCGTGCCTTCGGCTGCGGCCGGAGCGAGCGAATCATGTGTGGAGCTATGATTTCGTGAGCGCGATGACGCACGACGGCAGAACGCTGCGGATGCTGACGCTGATCGACGAATACACAAGGGAGTGTTTGGCGATTCGGGTGGCGCGAAGACTGGGAAGGTACGAAGTGATCGAAGCGCTAGCGGATGTGATGCTGTATCGAGGAATCCCAGAAAACATTCGTTCGGACAACGGTCCGGAGTTCGTGGCCGAAGAACTGCGGACGTGGCTGGCCAAGGTGGGCACGGGGACGCTGTACATCGAACCGGGGAGTCCCTGGGAGAACGGCTACTGCGAAAGCTTCAACGGAAAGTTGCGAGACGAGTGCCTGAACGGAGAGATTTTCTATTCGTTGAAGGAGGCCCAGGTGGTGATCGAGAAGTGGCGGGTGGTCTATAACACGCTGCGGCCGCACTCGGCGCTGGGCTACAGGCCGCCGGCGCCGGTGGCGATCGCGCCGCAAAGGGTGGCTCTCCGGTCGCCTACGGCTCCCTGCGAGCCACCCTTTGCATCCTTACCCGATGAGGTTGTGATGTAAACTCTCTCACTCACCGTGGTACAAAAACTCGGGCTGGTCACACACCACCGCGAAAGTTCACGGTGATCGAGCCCCATTCCTTCTTGTTGTAGAAGTCAGTCGCGAAGCGCGTAAAGTCTTGGATGAGTTGCTGAATGGAGGGTGCCTCCATGGTTGTATCTCCTATGGAAAACTTGAAATTTCCCGGATTCTTCTGAGAGTGGAGAGGCGTCAGGAGCGCCGAAAAATCACCCGGTCACCGGGAGGCGACCGTAGGTTACTTCCACACTATTGGCGAATTATATACTTTTTACTAGAGCTGTCAATCCTTTTCCGCTGAGATGCTCACTTTTTTCCAGCAGCACATTTGTGCCCCTGGCTCAAGCCGCCTCTCTTTTAAGCCAGGGCTTCGATTTTTTGACCCACGGGCGCGAGCCTTTCCGATAGGGCGGGATGACCCGTTTCTTTCTTTCGACAAGACGATCAATCTCAACTCTATCTAATAAATATGGAGAGCCCGCGCTCAATTGTGACGCGCGCAGTTCTCCTCGATGCAAAATTGATCTGATTGTTTGGGGGGAACAACCTAGATAGTCAGCAGCTTCGCTGACTGAAAGCCACCGCGATGGATTGGACACGCATAAAAACCTGAGTGGTATTTCTCACCTTCATGCTCGCAAGCTCCCTTGCGGCATTGCAGGCGGCCATACATCTGGCGAGCCGCCGACTACGACAACGTTGCTACCACTCTAATCCAAATTTTCCGAACGTAAATGGTACGTCTGTACTATATAGACGGGGGCGTCGGCACAAAAGTCCCTTGGCACAAATCCAGCGGCACAAATTGGTTAACACAATTGGTTAACATCGCAAGCGCTATGTGTGAAAATGGTGCCCGGGGTGGGGGTCGAACCCACACGTCCCGTTAAGGACAAAGGATTTTAAGTCCTCCGCGTATGCCATTCCGCCACCCGGGCAGGGTCGCTCGAAGAACGGCGCGACGACTCACCAAAGATTAGCACGACGCCGCGGCGCGAGGTACCTATCAGCTGAGGCAAAAAATCCTCGCCGCGAGCGTCTCGCGCCGGCCGATTTGTAGTAGCCTTCACGAGTTCGTACTCCGGAGGCGCACAGCAAAATGCGTAAGCCGATAGTGGTCGTAGGCAGCATCAATCTGGATCTGGTCGCCACTGCCGATCATGTGCCGCTCCCGGGCGAAACTATCATTGGCAAGGATTTCCGCACATTTCACGGAGGCAAAGGCGCGAACCAGGCCGTAGGTATCGCGAAACTCGGCTGCCCAGTCAGCATGTTGGGAAATGTGGGCGAAGATTCCTTCGGGGCCGCGCTGAAAAATGCCTTGCGCTCCGCCGGAGTCGCCGTCAATTCCGTGCGCGCGGTGAAAGGTTCTTCGGGCGTTGCGCTGATCAATATCGGCCGCGACGGCCAGAACAATATCGTGGTGGTCCCCGGCGCGAACGGCAAGCTTCTACCGAAAGACATCACCGCGCACGCCGCGCTGTTGCGCAAGGCCGGCTTGATTCTTGCGCAACTGGAAATCCCGCTGATTACTCTGGAAACTCTGGGCGCCTTTGCACACCGCTTCAAAATTCCGCTGATGCTCGATCCAGCGCCGGCGCGCGAGTTGCCGTCCGGATTGCTGCAGGTGATCTCGTGGATCACACCCAATGAGAGCGAGACACGGATTTTGTGCGGCCTTGCGCCGACGGAGCCGGTGACGCCCGCCACGGCGGCGCGATGCGCGGAGATGCTGCGCGAGCGCGGCCCGAAAAATGTGGTGATCAAAATGGGCGCGCAGGGCGCGTTCATTGCCACAGCTGATGGCGTCCGCGAAATGGTTCCATCTTTCGCGGTAAAAGCCGTGGACTCCACCGCCGCCGGCGACGCGTTTAATGCCGGCTTCGCGGTCAGTCTGCTCGGCGGCAAACTGCCGCTGGAAGCCGCGCGTTACGCCTCGGCGGTAGCCGCCATTTCCGTCACCCGCAACGGCGCGCAACCTTCGATGCCTTCCGCGCGCGAGGTCACGAAATTTTTGCACTCGCAGAAATAACAGGCTGAGCGCGCACGAATCACTGCGGTTTCGGCTCGGCGGTCAACTCCGGCTGCGGCAAAGCTCCTTCGTTCAATTCGTTGTGCCGGCGCTCGCGGCTGGCATTCAACAGATCTGTAGCCGACGCCAGTTCCTTCTGCGCTTCCTGCGTCTTCCCCAACCGCATCAGAATCTGCCCCTTCAAATTGTGATAATTCGCGTTGTTCGCATCCAGCTGCAAGGCCGAATCCACCGCGGCCAGCGCCTGCGAAAATTTTCCCTGCCGCTGATAAACACGCGCTAAACCGAAATGAGAACTAGAAAGGTGCGCATCGAGGCGCAGCGCATGCTTGAAATTTTCCTCGGCCTTTGCGTCGTCTTGCAAATACGCATAAACCACTCCCAGGCGGTCGTAATTGAAAGCCACGTCCGGCTCGATCTCCGCGTCCTGCAAAAATTCGTCGCGCGCTTTCTCAAAGTCGGCCCGCGCCAGATACGCCAGGCCGAGATTGAAGTGCACAAACGGCAGGCGCGGGTTCAGCTGCGCCGCCTGCATCAGTTCCGCGACCGCCTTGTCATTTTCCTCGCGATTCAGCGCGGCCTTGCCCATCAACAAATGAAATTCCGCCGTGTTCTGCCCCAGTTCCACGAATCGGGTGAGCGCGCGCTCCTCGACGTCGCCCTGCCCGGCCTTGTTCGCAGCGTTCCCCAACACATATAGGTAATTCAGGTCCTGCGATTCCTGCGCCCAGATCGGATCCAGCGTCGTCACCGCGTTGCTATACTTTTCGGTGAAGAAATAACACAGCCCAAGCAGGTAACGCGCCTGCACCGACCCCGGCTGATCGCGCACCACCGATTCGAACGGCGCAATCGCCGCGCGAAAATCGCTCTGCCGGTAATACACCAATCCGATATTCAAACGAATGCCCGCTACGTTCGGCGCCAGCTGCTGCGCTTTCTGCAACAACTCCAGCGCCTGCGCCCACTGCTGCCGCCGCATGGCAATCACACCCAGATTCGCATAAGCCCCCACTGCGCCGGGGTCCACCGCCAGTACTCTTTTGAACGCGGTCGCCGCCCGATCCAATTTCCCGGCGCGCAAAGCCGCTTCCCCCTCCTCATACAGCCCCGGCAAATCCGGTGCAGCGGGCGCGCTGCCGGAGTGCGCCGCCTGGTCCCAAGCCGAATGCACAACCGCGTGGGCAGCAGCCGCCGGAACGGCCAGCATCAGGGCGGCGAGCAGCAGTACGCGCGATTTGTGCACGCGCTTCACGGCTAAAAACTAGCACACTTCGTGTCCTCGGCGCGGCTTGGCTCGCGTGATTGCGCGCGCCACACCCTGGTGATCGCCGCTCGTCACATGGGGCCGTCTGTCCGTACCCGCCTGCACCCCGCTCATCCCGCAATGACCGCGAGTTTTCGCTTGACATATCCCCGCTGCCGTATATAAATCAGTTTTAATAAATTTAATAAAACGTTTGGGGTGGAGTCCAGCAAGCTACTTGAAGCCGTTTGCCGGGATAGCTGTTCCCGCGCTCGCGTGCGCGCAGCCTGCCAGCTGCGCCGCGCCCTCCGCCCTGTTTTGCGCAAAACCAGCAACTTCGGGTATTAACATTTCGGGATTGCAAAATACGCGCACACTCTGCGCTACCTGGAGACGTAAATGAAATTTCTTGGCCAAGCTTGCTGTCTGATCGCCTTGCTGCTGTGTGCTTCTGCCACCTTCGCGCAGGACACTGCCACGTTCACCGGGACGGTGCGCGATACGTCCGGCGCAGTGGTTGCCGGAGCGGACGTCGTCGTCGAGAACGCCACCATCGGCGTCACCCGCGCCACCGTGTCCAATAATGACGGCGAATGGGTCGTCACCGCTCTGCCCATCGGCGCCTACAACATCAGTGTCTCTGCCAAGGGCTTCAAGAAGTATCAGGCCAACGGCGTCGTCATCCGCGTCGGCCAGAAACTGCGCGTGGATGTGAACCTCGAAATCGGCTCGCTCTCCAGCGAAGTCGTCGTAGCCGGCGAAGAAGTCGCCCAAGTCGAAACGCAATCCTCCGAAATCGCTGGCACCGTCACCGCGAAGGAAATGACCCAGCTGCAGCTCAATGGACGCAACTTCACCCAGCTCATCAATCTCACTCCGGGTGTCAACAACCAGTCCGGCCAGGATGAAGGCACAGTCGGCATCAACGGCAACGTGATGTACAGCGTCAACGGCGGCCGCGACGAAAATAACAACTGGGAAGTGGACGGCGGCGACAACATGGATAATGGCAGCAACAACTCGCTCAACGTGTACCCGAGCATTGACGCGATCCAGGAAGTCCGCGTCCTCACCTCGAACTACGGCGCCCAGTACGGCCGCAATGCGTCCGGGACCATCGAAGCCGAAACCAAGTCCGGCACCAGCAGCTTCCATGGCGATGTGTACGAATTCAATCGCAACAATATGTTCAACGACCGCAGTTATTTCGACCTGAGCTCGCCCAACGCTCCCGAATACAAAAAGAACGACTTCGGCTACACAATCGGAGGCCCGGTTTACATTCCTGGCCACTACAACACCGATAAATCCAAAACTTTCTTTTTCTTCTCTCAAGAGTGGCGCAAAGAAATCGTTCCCAATACCTTCGCCATCTCCGTTCCTTCGAACGCAGAACGCGGCGGAGACTTCACGGACATTTGCTCGCTCGGTCCCACCGATTGCCCGGTAAATAATCCCAATCTGCCCGTGCAAATCGTGAACAATCAGATCGTGGGCGTGAATCCCGCAACCGATCCGAACGTTTCCGCGCTTCTTGCCTCGATTCCCCAAGCCAATAGCTCCGTCGGCTGCTCATCGCCCACGCAATCTTGCTACGACACTTCCCAACCAACTCCAACCGACTGGCGCGAAGAGCTGGTCCGCATTGATCACAACATAACTCCCAAACTGCGCGCTTCGTTCCACTATATTCACGATTCCTGGACCACCGTCGTAACCCCGACTCTGTGGTCCAACGCCACGCTGCCCAACATTCAAACCAATTTCGTCGGCCCCGGCACCAGCGCCGTCGCGCGCCTCACCTATACCGCCTCACCCTCCTTACTCAATGAGTTTGTCTTCAGCTATACCGCCGACCACATCAACTTGACCAATATTGGTCCTTTCGAGCGGCCCGCGAGCATGACTATGACGTCGTTCTTCGATAATGGTTTCGGCGGCAAGCTGCCCGCCATTAACATCGGCGGAAATAACGCGTATGCCTTCCAGACGGATCCGTCCTACGAGCCCTGGAACAACGCCAACCCGACGTACACCTTGCGCGACAACGTCACCAAGATTATCGGCAAGCACACGCTGCAATTCGGCGCCTATGCTGTGATTGCCCAGAAAAATCAGGAAAATTCACCGCAGATCGAAGGCGCGCTTGGGTTCGATGCCACCAACACATCGGTGAGCACAGGCAACGCTTTTGCCGACCTCTTGCTCGGCAATGTCGCCTCCTATTCCCAAACCAACAATCAAATCAAATATTACGATCGCTATCAGCTGGTCGAACCCTACGTTCAGGACGACTTCCACATTACCTCGCGCCTCACTCTGAACCTGGGCCTGCGCCTCAGCTTCTTTGGCACCTATCACGAAAAATTCAATCGTGAATACAATTTCGACACTACCGCCTGGACTCTAGCCAACGCCCCGGCCCTCGACCCCAATACCGTCGCTTTGCTGAATCCGGTAACCAACGTGCCGCTCAATTACAACAACCCAGCCGATCAGCAGTTCCTGTTTAACGGCATCGTGCAATGCGGAGGACCGGGACAGCCCCGCGGATGTCTCCAGCAACACTGGCTCAATCCCGCTCCCCGCGTGGGTTTTGCTTGGGATCCCTGGGGCAACGGTAAGACCGCGATTCGCGGCGGCTACGGTATCTTCTTCGATCACGGCAATGGCAACGAAGCGAATGCCGAAAGCCTGGAGGGCAGCGCTCCGCTGGTCCTCACTCCGGGCCAGTCCAACATCACCGGCAGCAGCTGCGCTCAGGCCACCGGCTACACCTGCTTGGGAACAGCGGGCGGCGCGCCTCTGGCTTTCCCTTTGTCCGTCACTTCCATTCCCAATAAAGCCATCTGGCCTTACGCACAGCAATGGAACATCAGCATTCAGCATGAGTTCTTCAAGAACACCATCGGCTCGATCGCATATGTCGGCAGTAAGGGTACCAACCTCGCCGATCAGCGCGACCTTAACCAATTGTTCCCCACTCCCGCTGGCCAGAATCCGTACACCGCGGGCGTTCCGCTCAGCAACAGTGATTGCGTGAATGGTGTCGCCAATGGAACTCCGATCGGGTCCTTGCCCCAAGCAGTGCAAAATAATTTCAATGTGGCTTGCGGCAACGTAGACCCCAACCTGGTGCGACCCAACTTCCCCGGCTTTGGCGACATCACTGGAAAAGAGTACCGCGCCAGCTCCAATTACAATTCCCTGCAACTTTCCGTGCGCCGCACCATCGCTCCTCTCACCGTCGCCGTCGCTTACACCTACTCGCATTCTCTCGACGATGAATCCGACTGGCAGGACGTCAATTTCGTCAACTCCTACAATCTGAAAGGCAATTACGCTAGCTCCAATTTCGATGAGCGTCACATTCTCACCGTCAGCTACATTTACGATATCCCTTCCGGTCAGCGCGAAGGCATTTCCAAGGTCCTGCTCGCCAACTGGGAATATTCCGGCATCACGACTTTCTACACCGGCACGCCGTTCAGCGTTACCAACGCTGTTTTCGGAGACAACGCCGGCGTGGCCAATGGCGTCGGCACCAACGGCTCCTATCCGGACGTCATCGGCAATCCTCATGCCGCGCCTCCGTCAGCCGTGTTGTCATCGCTGAACCAAAGCTCGGGCCCGTTGCTCTTCAACCCTGCTGCCTTCGCCGCACCGCAAGGTCTCACCTTCGGCGACGCGGGACGCAATTCCTTGAACATTCCCAGTCGCTTGAATTTCGACATGGCCCTTTACAAGAATTTCCCGATTAAAGAGTCGTACGCGTTCCAGTTCCGCGCCGAGGCTTTCAACGTTTTCAATCACACTCAGTGGAACGGTGTGAACGGGTCGATAGGCTGCTACGGTGGCGCCAATAATTCCGCGGGCGATCCTTCCTGCACCGCAGGCGGTTGGGCCGGCTTCCTGCAACCGTCCGGCGCGCACCTGGGCCGCATCTTCCAGTTCGGCTTAAAGTTCCTGTTCTAGTCGAACAGCATTAACAGCACGGAAAAAAAGGGCGCCCGAATTTCCGGGCGCCCATTTAATTTTGCGGAATGCCCGGGAACGCCAATCTCCTGATTGGCGGCTATCACTACGGCGCGGCGAGCGCCGTCGCGCCTCGAATCCCTTGCCCCTCCACCAAGGTGTAGATCTTGTCCGTCACAACGTTCGTGAATTTCTCCACCCCACCGCTAGGCCACAACACTTCCACAGAATCTAGGCTCGTCGCCTTGCCCAATCCAAAATGCAGACGCAAATCATCCTGCGAAAGATAGCTCGCCCCGCCACGCACCTCATCGAACTGCACCAGCTTGCCCGCGCGCACGGTCACCCGTGCTCCGATCGCCGCGCGATTGCTCTTCGTTCCCGTCAGCCGGAACTCCACGCGATGATTCCCCGCCACTCCGTGATTCAGCAACAGCGCTGGCGGTCCGTCCTCGTTCAATAGCAGCACGTCTATATTTCCGCTGTTCGCGACGTCGCCGAACGCCGCCCCCCTCCATGACGCCACCGGCACCGAACTCAATCCCGCGGCCGCGGCCGATTCCGTAAACGTCCCATCATGATTATTCATGTGCAGGAGCAGAGGTTCCTTGTAACGCGCGTCTCCCTCCAGCTGATCCATTTGTGGATACACGTGCCCGCTCGCCACAAATAAATCCAACCAGCCATCGTTATCAAAGTCGAAAAATCCGGTTCCCCATTTCACGTAAGCGTAGCTGGGCTTCGCCACCCCCGCCTTCCAGCTGACGTCATCAAATCCCTTCGCGCCCAGGTTGTGATAAAGGTTGTTTTCCTGGTCCGCGAAATTTGTTACGAAAATATCCAGCCGCCCGTCGTGATCGTAATCCCCGAAATCCACGCCCATGGAACCGTCCGCGTCGCCCTCGCTGCTCAGAGCCGCGCCCGCCAGCATCCCCTGATCCGTAAAAGTCCCGTCGTGATTATTATGATAAAGAAAATTCGGCCCCGTATCGTTCGCCACATACAAATCCGGCCACCCATCATTATCGTAATCGCCCCACACCACGCCCAAACCGTAATAACCGTTGGGATCGCTCACCCCCGCCTTCTGCGACACCTCCTCAAACGTGCCGTCGCCGCGATTGTGATAAAGCAAATCCGTCTCGCCCGTCATGCCCCAAGGACCGCACTGGACTACGA
Organism: uncultured Acidobacteriota bacterium; assembly: GCA_963790855.1. Lineage (GTDB taxonomy): Bacteria > Acidobacteriota > Terriglobia > Acidiferrales > UBA7541 > Palsa-295. The sequence continues at coordinate 226,252 of CAWBPZ010000005.1, read as the reverse complement.
TGCCGCGAAATTTGCACGTCCCAAACGCCGCCACATTCCCCAGATCCACATGCACGTAACGCGAAACAAAAATGTCCACGTACCCATCCTTGTCATAGTCCGCCCAGGCCGCCCCCGTCATGAAGCCGCTGCCGCGCACCCCGGCCTTCTCCGTCACGTCCTCGAACGTGCAATTCCCCCGGCCGCGATACAGCGCGTTGCCGCCGTAGCCAGTGACGAAAATATCCAGGAATCCATCGTTGTCGAAATCCGCTACCGCCGCGCCCATGCCCCATCCCTTGCGCACGAGGCCTGCCGCTTGCGTCACATCTTCGAATTTCAGTGGCGCACCACTTGCGCGATTCGCCACTTGGCGATACAGCGTCACCATCAAATCGCCGCCGTTCCGGTAGCGATCCACGGTCGAGCCATTCACCACCAGCGCCGATAGCACGCCGCTGCCGTCGCAATCAATGAAACCCACGCCGCCGCTCATGGACTCCACAATATATTTTTTCTCGGGCGAAGCAATGTGGGCCACAGTAAGCCCAGCGCGCGCAGAAATATCCTCGAAGGTCGGGACTGCAGAGGAAGTAGCAGCGTGTTGCGCTAAGCCGAAAGCAGAAAACCCGCCGCGTGGTGCGCCGCCCGCGGCGCATAAAAACACGAAGGCCGCGAGCGCCAGAGGCGCAAAATGTTTTTTCCCGCTGGAGCCTAGTCCCAATGCGCAACTACTCTAGCCTGCGCATCATCCCGCTGTCCATTCTTGCGGCGTTGGCGCTTACCAAAGCTCGATCGCGACGAGTAGGGGCGGTTCGCGAACCGCCCCTGCCGCAATTCGCATCTTCTACAAACGCGCGTGTCGAACAGCGTTTTCGGGCTAGCCGTGCGACGTCCCGTTTATTTCGCCGGCATGTAGCTCAAATCCGGTCGAAATTGGATGAGCTCGTCGTAAGTGCTCTCCACCGAGCTATTGATCCGCTCGATCACCGAAGTCGCTTCCTGCTCGCCAAACGCCTCTCGCAGGACATCACGCAATGGTTTGATCGCCGGATCATCTTCAAACGATGCCCAGTTCGCGTGCTCGATCGTCAGCACGTATGTTCCACCCGACCCGCCATTCACCAGGTGATACCAGTTATAGTGAGAGGGCGTTTTCAGCTGCGTCCGCGCATCATGCACGCGCGCGATGGCGCTGCGGAAATCGTCGTTGTGACCGTAACGGATGTGAAAGGTAATGATGTCCGTATATTTCCCGTTCATCTCCGTCGGCGGATTGCTCACTTTCGGCAGGTACTCGTAGTAAGCCGTCACCAGCTTGTCCACGGAAGCGCCCACCGCCTTCTGATATTCCGCCAGATCCGCCGCATCCGTCACCGACGGCGTGTCCATGTCCGCCCAATGCTGCCCCAGCCGCCCCACAATATAAGTTCCGGTGCGTTCGCCGGTGAGCGTTTCAAATACGTAGAGTGCATCTTTGTCCTTCTGCTGTTTGTGCCATTCCACCTTCTGTTTCCGTCCAGCCTCATACTGCTGCACCATGCCGTTCTTCGGCGTCTGAAATTCGAGCGACGCAATCTCCGCCTTCGGTGCCTGCGCCGCGACGGAAATCGCGCCAAGCAAACACACACCCACGCCGGCCATCAGTTTCATCAATCTCACAAGTTCCTCCTGGATTTCCTTCGCAGTGGGCCCAAAAGGTCAGACACTATACCCCGACCCAGCAAGTGTCAATCCGTAACTCCACCCACAAGCGCTCCGGGCCGATCAAGTACCTGCCAGAATCCCTATCCCGCGCATCCGCTTTTGCGATTGGACTTCTGTGCTCAGCCTCGCTAACTTCCTATATGGACACCGCCACAACAACACACGACGCAGACGTTGGCCTACTGCACGACTTGGGCAGCAGCATCGCCGCCTCCGGCCAGGACCCGCTCCACGAAGTCCTCGCACGCGTCCTCGAATTCGCGGTGGCGCTGGTGAAGTGCGATTCCTGTTTCATCTACGTACAAGAAGAGGAAGAGCTGGTCCTGCGCGCATCGAAGAATCCCCATCAGGAAGTAGTGGACCGGCTAAAACTGCGCTTCGGCCAGGGCATCACGGGCTGGGTCGCGGAACATCGCACAGCTGTGGCCGTAGCGCGCAACGCCGCCAAGGATCCGCGCTTCAAGTTCTTCAATCAATTGCCGGAAGATTCCTACCAGGCGTTCTTGTCCGTGCCGTTGCTATGTCGGGGACGGCTGGTGGGCGTGATCAATCTGCAACACATCCGCCCGCACGTTTACAAACAGCGCGATATCCAGCTGATCTCCACCGTCGGCTTCCTCGTCGGCGCCGAAATCGAAATGGCGCGCCTGGAGACCGCCAACTCCCAGCTCTCCGAGCGCCTCGAAACCCGCAAGCTCCTCGAACGCGCTAAAGGAATCTTAATGCGCGACATGCCCATGACCGAAGAGCGCGCCTACCTCACTCTCCAGCAGCAAAGCCGCCAGACCCGTAAGTCCATGAAACAAATCGCCGAAGCCATCATTCTCTCCGACGAAGTAAGACGCTCCTCGAAGGCCGCCTCGTAACTCCACACAAAAAAGCCGGCGCGGAAGCGAGCTCTCCATCAGCCCACCGCCGCGCCGGCGCACAAATCACCACTCACCAATCACTACTCTCACTTCGCCTGCAAATACGAGTTCATCTTCGAATCAGGCGTCACCTTCTTCCGTGCCAGTTCCACATTCGGCCGCGTTGCGCCGTAGTGCAGCACGATGCCCAGTCGCTCCACGTACAACGCCGTCACCACCGTTTCGCCATCCTTGATTTCCAGCGTCATCTTCCCGGTCTCGTCTCTCTTTATTTCGCTAACGAAGGCCGGAATCACGATTCCCTTACCGGTGCCGTCCGCCGTGAATATCGTTACCGGCGGAGGCGACACGCTATCCTCCACCGCGAACGTATATTCACCAGCCGGCAACATCACGCTTCCCCACTTCACCGGGCTGCTAAGCGTGAACCTGCCGGCTGTCACCGGCTGCGCTCCGGCGTTCGATGGAAACGTGAATGACGAAATCAAAGACAGTAGCAACACACTAATCCGGGACAGTTTTTTGCTCGATGTCATAAATTCCTCCTCAGGAATTCGTTGTCGTAAACGTCGCCGCACACTTCGTGCGCGCGTTGCTCGGGTTGATTCGTTGCGGACAACAGAGTCAGCAAGTGACGCGTTCGAATTACAGGAGTTAGGAGGGAACCTCTGAGTTCGTGCCCATCACCACGTCGGGGAGATGATCGGCATGTTCACTTTGCCTGCGCCCATAACCAATGTCCAATCCAAAGAATCTTTCCAAGCGATAGTTTTTCGCAGCCTCTTTTCGGGAGCTTCGTCGCGTCGCGCGCTGCTGCTATCCTCTCGTGAGTACCACATGCAGCGCGTGCTCCGTGGCCGCGTGCTCCGTCACGGAAAATCCCATCGCGCGCAGATCCAGGCCGTTAAGCAGCGCCTCACCTTCACCCAGCGCAACAGGCGCAAGCGCAAAATGTATGGAATCCACAAGCCCCGCCTGCAGAAACTGCCGCACAGTGGAAACACCGCCGCCAATCTTGACGTCCTTGTCGCCGGCGGCTTGCTTCGCCAGCCTCAGCGCCTCTTTGATTCCGCCGCTGACAAAGTAGAAGGTCGTCCCGCCTTCCATCACGAGGGGTTCACGCTCATAGTGCGTCAGAACGAAGGTCGGCGCATGGTATGGCGGATTGGGCCCCCACCATCCCTTCCACGAGTCGTCCTGCCATGGGCCACGGACCGGACCAAACATGTTGCGGCCAAGGATGAAGGCGCCAAAGTTTTCCATCGACCGCCGTGCGAACGCGTCGTCCACATCGATAGATCCGCCTTCCTTCCCAAGCATGGCGCAGAATGTCCTAGTATGAAAGTACCACTGAAAGAGCTCTGGACCGCGCTTGCCCAGTGGATCCTCCAAGCGCTGGTCGATCCCTGCACTGAAACCGTCGAACGAAATACCAAACCCCGCGACACGAACCATTGGCATGTCTGCGCCTCGCTTTCGAAATTCGGGCTAGCTCCTCCCCGCCGTCTGGCCGCCGCAGCGGAGTCACAGTGCGGTGCCAGACAATTCTAAAGCATTCGTCGGCGTGTTTCGGAACGATCGGCGGCCCGTCCGAGGGCGAAAACAATAGCAACGTGATGCCCCTCACGAATTTTCGCCGAACGAATTTTACATAATAAAAGTTGACGAGGCATACACGCGGTGATAGTTTGCGCGCTTCGGAATCGCAGGAGTGCGCCAATGACCGTTCGTAGCCGAATGAAACAAGCGCTTGCCGTGCTGCTTCCTGCGGGCGTGCTGGGGATATCCACGCTGTTGGCCACTGTGCAGACCGAAGCTGTTTCGGTGAATCGAAAAGATGACGCACCCCGAGCAAGCGTCGCCGAACGCCTCAGCGAAATCCGCGCCGGAGTTTCCGAGGTTGAGTTTAAGCAGCCGCAGGGTTCCATCGCTGACGCCGCGATGCTGGGTGAATGGCCGAACTGGCATGTCGGTTGGGGCAACGGTGGCTGGGGATGGCGCAATGGCGGTTGGCGAAATGGCGGATGGAGGAACGGCGGTTGGGGAAATGGCTGGCACAACGGCTGGCACAATTGGCCTAACGGCTGGCACAACTGGCACAATTACTGGAACAACTGGTAACTTCCGTGGATGCGCCGGTCCGAGACATGCCAACATCCTCCGATGTGGCGCCGCTGATCCACACCGTCGTACTGCAGCCGACCCCGTTCTGTAATATCAATTGCCGTTACTGCTATCTGCCGCAGCGTGATGCGAAAACCGTCATGCCTTTGCCGACGGTCACTGCGATCTTCGAAAAAATCTTCGCATCCGGCTGGTCCAGCCCTTATCTCACGATCATCTGGCATGCGGGTGAGCCGCTCGTACTGCCGCCCTCCTATTATCAAACCGCTTTCGAGGCCATTGAGGAGCTGCGACCTGCCGGAATCCAATTGCACCATGCCATTCAGACCAATGGAATGCTGATTGACCAGGACTGGTGCGACTTCATCAAGAAATGGTGCATTGGCGTCGGCGTCAGCATTGATGGGCCGCAGCACCTGCACGATGCCAACCGCGTCACGCGCTCTGGCAAAGGAACCTTCGACCGCACCATCGCCGGGATTCGCCTGCTGCGTCGCGAGAATGTTCCCTTCCATGTCATCACGGTGCTTTCGGAAAAAAGCATGAGCGCACCCGATGAACTGCTGGAGTTCTACCTTTCCGAAGGCATTGATGACGTCTGCTTCAACGTGGAGGAGTCCGAGGGTACCTACGTCTCCGGTCTGCTTTCCAGCAGCAATTCGCAAGCCGGCTTTCGCTACTTTTTGGATCGCTTCTGGACCCTGTCGCGCCAGACTTCTCGTATCCAGTTCATCCGCGAAATAGATGGGATGATCCCGCGAATTTTCCGCCCCGAACACGCCCGCACGGAAAATTCGCAGGTCGAGCCTTTTGGCATGGTGAACATCGATTGCCACGGCAACGTCTCCAGCTTTTCCCCGGAGTTGCTCGGTTACAAGAGCGCCAAGTACAACGATTTTATCGTCGGCAATATTCTCTCCGAGTCGCTCGAAGACATGCTGCGCGGCCCCGCCATGCAGGCGATGGCGCGCGATATCCGCGCCGGCGTCGCAATCTGCCGCAAGGAATGCGACTACTTTTCCGTCTGCGGCGGCGGCGCCCCGGTAAATAAACTCGCCGAGAACGGCACGTTTGTCAGCGGCCGCACCGCGTTTTGCAGCCTGGTGCAGATCGTGCCGACGGATTTGATTCTGCACGCGCTGGATCGCCTGCAGGGTGGCATCGACAGCGCGATCGCTCGCGGAGCGCGACTCTCATCGATGGCCGCGGCAGAAAAGTTTCGGGGTGCGCGCCGATGACATCGCTCGCACAGCACGCGCACCGTGAAGGCCCAAAGAAATTCGGTATGCTTACTCCGGACGTTGCAACACATCCGATTCAGCGAGGTTCGCGATGAAAAAGTGGATAACTGCCGCCGTGGTATTTTGCGTTTGTCTCTTCGCTACTCCCGCATTTGCGCAGACGGGTTCCCCTGCGCCGAAAAAAGGCCAAGCGCCGCCCACTGCTCAGAATGGCTCAGCTGCAGAAGGCCCGGGCGAACCGCAGTCACAGGAAGAAGAAGAGCCGAAAGTCGCGCCCGTCCTTTGGGTCACGAGCGTCGAGGCAATGAGCAGCACGCATGCGCCCACGCTTGACGTCATTCGCGTGCGCGGAATCACCAGCACCGACGGTTGGGAGGATGCCGAATTAGTTCCACTCACCAAGGGAACGCCGCCGGATGGAATGCTGGATCTTGCATTCGTCGCCAAGGCGCCGACTGATTCCACGTCGCCATCGAAGAGTCCCGTCATCGAGGCCGTTTTCACGCTCGAGCCCGGCCATCCGTTCAAGGGCGTTCGCGTCCACGGCGCCACCAATCGCGTTACCCTCAAAGCCATACCGGGCTACGCCGAAGCGCCGCCCCCGCCAGCCGATTGCACCGACTGCGTCGGTAAATACTTCGTGGCCAAAGGCGAAACTGTTCCGTCAGGAGTCAGCGCCAATGAAGTGATCCACGAAGAAAATCTCCCGAAGATGCTGCACGTGGTGAAACCTACAGAAGGAATCGGCAAACTTGATTCGGATCCGAATCGTCTGACGATCGTGATCGGAGACGACGGTAGAATTGTAATCGCAGTGTGGGATTAAAAAACGCGGCGAGGTCCAACAACATGAACGCAAAACAATTATTCACTAGCAGCTTGATCCTTGCCGCGCTGATCGCCGGCCCCCTGCTCGCGGCCCAAGATGCCCAAGCCCCACAAGCTCCGGTGGTGAATATCGATCCGAACCGCCACGGCAACCTCGCCGCAGCCCAAGGTGATATCGTCGATGCCTACCAGCGAATTGACGAGGCCCAAAGCGCCAACAACGATCAACTGGGCGGTCACGCGCAAAAAGCGAAGGATTTCCTGTCGCAGGCAGACGTCGAGCTTCGCCTCGCCGCAGACTTCGCCAATGCCAGACAAGACGCGCAGCAGGAGCAGGGCGAGCCTGGCTCCGACAACGCTTCAGGCAATTGGACAATCTACGCGCAGAACATCGACCAACCCGGCGGTTCCACTAAATTCGTCCAAATCCAGCAATTTGGCACACAGCTTTCCGGCCATTTCAAAGGCCCCCATCAGTCCGGCTCCATCGAAGGCTTCGTCAACGTCCATCACATCGAATTCAGCACTCACACTCACGACGTCTTGACTTTCCGCGGAAAGATTGACGGAAACACAATGTCCGGCATGTACGGAATACACGGCCAACACGCCCCCTGGAACGCCGTCCGCTCCGATTAATTTATTTCCCGGCGCAATCGCCGCGCACAATTCTGGCCAGCCCGCGGCCACCCCAGCACCGCAGCAGCACGCAGGCGATCGCGGCTCCCATCACCGTTCCCGCTGCTAGCTAAGCTGCAGCCGGCGCACCACATCCTCGACGATTTCCTCCGCCGTGTCACGGACGCGCGGCACCAACGCGCCGCGCGGCTCTTCCAAATCCGCAAACTGGCCAGCTAAAATCGCTTCGCCGGCGAAATGTCCGGTGCGGCTTTGCAACCGTGCAGCTACTTCACTGTACGTTGCCTTCAGATAGCAGATGCGCAAGTCCAGCCCCGCGGCGAGCGTTTCGCGGTAACTCTGCTTCAGCGCCGAGCAGGCCAGCACCGCATCCTGATTTTTCGCGGCAAGCTGCAGCAGTTCCGCATGGATCGCAGCCAGCCAAGGCTCGCGGTCCGCGTCTGTGAGCGGAACCCCGCGCCGCATCTTCGCAATATTTTCTGCAGGGTGATAATCGTCGGCATCCAGAAACGGCCAGTCCAATCTCTGCGCCAGCAGCTTTCCCACAGTTGTCTTCCCCGACCCAGTCACGCCCATCAGCAGAAGAATCATCGGACAAGATTATCGCCTATCTCAGCGCTTGTCGGGCCGCCGGCGGGACACATGCTAACGGTCCCCCGGTTCATTGAAATTTTTCGCTCGCTCCAGAAAACTATGCTATATATCCACGCAACCGGTTTGCATAATCGTGGTTCCGGACGACCCTGAGTTTTACGCTAACTTTCTTTTCACAGCACAGTGCGTCAGACGTGTGAAGGATTGAAAATGACTCGACTCGCGATAGTGCTCACGATTGCGCTGGTATGGGCGGTTCCCGCCGGAGCACAATCCACGCCCAGAAACCCACCGGAAGCTGCATCTCCATCCAGTCTGCCGGCAAAAAACTCCAGCGATTCATCGACTCTTCCGAAGGGAACAGGCATCGTTGGAACACTGTCAACAAGACTCGACACCAAACATTCAAAAGTGGGTGACCGTGTCGAGGTTGAAGTAACGCAAGACGTCAAAGCTGATGGCCAAATCGTGTTGCGACGCGGCTCGCACGTCACGGGGCAGGTAACCCTGGTGTCTGCGTATTCGAAGGGGAACTCCAACGCCAACCTTGAAATTGTGTTCGACAATATAGTCGCAAAGAGCGGCGAGCAGATTCCGACCTATCTCGCCATTAATGCATTGGCTGCCAAGAGTGATCCGGCGGCCGACGATCTGCAGGACGGCAGAGGATTGGCTGCGACTTCTACGAAAGCGGGTGTCGCCGGCGGGATGGGCCGCCCGGGGAATGGTCTGCTGAAACCCGATACCCAAGGTGTGATCGGACTCGATACGCTAAGGCTCGCCCCTATGGCGAAGGACAAGCCACCAACTTCCCTGATGCACTGCGAAAATAAAGATGTCCACTTGGAAAAAGGAACCGAGATTGTGCTGATGGTGGTTGGTCGGTGATTCTGCCGCTGGCCAACGCGACCTTCCAACACCTCCTACGCCTGGATTAGCCTCGCTACTCACAGGCCGCGAATCACGATTCACAAATCACGAACCGCTCATCACTCGCCCCTCATCATGGCTCTTTCAGCTCACCATTGCTACTTGGGGCGCGGGACGATCTTGCAAACAATAGAGGACTGGTTCGACGCGCGTGGAGACGCCGAGCCTGCCGAAAATGCGAAAGAGCTAATTGCGGACGGTGTGCTCGCTGAGGCCCAGGTCGCTGGAGATTTGGCGATTGGTGAGGCCTTCAGAAACCAGGCGGAAGACATTTTCTTCGCGCTTGGAAAGGAGGTCGAGGCCCCGCGCGTCTTGCAGATGCAGGGGTTTGGCGTGGCCGAGAGCGTCGAGCAGGTAACCGAGATGCTCGCTATTGGCCCAGACCTGACCGCGATGCACTCCTTGGATGCATTTCGAAAGAGTTTCCAGAGGCTCGTCACGGAAGATGACGCCGTGGGCACCGCAGCGGAAAGCGTCAATGACGAGGTCGCGTTCGCGCGAGGCCGGTCGCATCACCGCGCGCGTTCTTGCGTTCAATTTTCTGGATGGAGCGGATGGGCTGGCGGCGGGGATTACGGGTGTGATTGCGCTGGGGTATGCCGCGATAGCGGGCTCAACTCTGAGCGTCTATGGCAATTCGGTGGCTTGGAGTTTGCTGGGTGCTTGCGTCGGATTTTTAGTTTTTAATTTTCCGCCGGCGAGAATATTTATGGGAGATTCGGGGAGCACGGTGCTGGGATTCAGCCTGGCGTGCCTGGGGTTGGATTTCATTAGTGCTCACAGCGAGGGTGGTGTTGCACGCTCGTTCCTGTTCCCTTTCTTGATTGCTGGGTTGCCGTTGGTGGATGGGTGATGGTGATGCGGCGGGTGATGAAGGGTCAATCGCCGTGGCATGGCGATCGCGCGCATTTTTATGACTATTTATTGGGGGCGGGATGGACGGCGCGGAGAGTGGCGATTGGTTGTTATTTGTTGACGGCGTCTTTGGGATTGCCCGGCTGGTTTGTGGTGCATGGCGCGATGCAGCGGTCTTTGATTTTGGGGGTGGGAGTTTTTGGCGTGCTTGTAGTGGGTGCGCTGCGCTTGGGTGCGATGAAGCAGGCGCGTTATCGAGTGTAGCTTTGAGTGGGGCTACGGAAGCGCGACAGCGAAACGCTATATCGTTGGAGTGATCAGCGTGCGGGTGCCGCGACGCGCTCGAGCCTTGGGCGAGGTTTGTTTCATCACGTTGCCGAGGCTGACGAGCAGCTTGCGGAGCTTGCTGCGTTCTTCCAGTTCCATATCCACGACTTCGAACGCGCGGGCCTGGGTGTTGGCGTCGCGGACGATCGCCAGCACTTTCACTGATTTCGTCGTCGTAGTGAGTTTCAGATTCACCAGGCTGCCAGGATGCAGACTTTGTTCGCAGACGGCGACGCCGCCTCCCAAAGTTAGCTCGGGAATATCGAGCCGGCAATTTTCTTTCAAATTTGTGGTGGTGGCCGAGACGGAGCGTTCTAGTCGCAAGCGCGGGTAACGGCGCTGGCGAATCGCGGAAGATTCCTTATCCACGTCGAGCGGCTCGATGGAAAACTCGGCCACGCTCAAACCGCTTCGCGGCACGAAATCGCGCACCCACTCCGGATCGATTTTCTCCATGGCCTGCGAAGCAACCAGGCGCAGCTCGCTGGGGCTGGCCCAACGGAAAGCGCGGCGCGTTTCGGCGATCTTGCGCAAGACGGCTTCGGCGCCGGCGGTGCGCAAGCGGCCGAGCGCTTCGATAGCTTTCAGCTGCAAATATTCGGTGGCGTCTTTAGGCAAGTCACCTTCGGCGATGCGCAACAAACGCATATCCGCGATGCGATCTCCAGCCATGCCGATTTCATCGACGGCCAACGGACGGATGAGCGGATCGAGAAAATCAAAAAGATTCAGAAGCAGCCGGCCGCGATCCGGAGCTCCGCTCGAGGCAATTTGACGGACGACGCGATCGTGCGCCGTGCGCTTCCATTCCAGAATACGCTCGGGAAGAACCTGTTCCACCAGGTCGGGGTCCAGGCGCGCTAGGATGCCGAGAGTTTCAATGGCCTCCGCGGGGCCGCCATTGCGGAGAACTTGGCGTAGATTCTCCAGGCCTTCGACATCGAGCACCTGCACCATGGAGACCAATAGATCGCAATCTTCGCGGAAGCCGGCGCGATTGAACCTGCCTGCGAGGTGAATCGAAGCCGGGACAGGCATGCGGCGCAAGAGATCTTTCAGGCCCGAGGGCGCTTCGCCGGTTTTCAGAGCTTCTTCGATGAATTCGGGAAGGCGATCTTCGACACCTATTCTGGGGCGAAGGTTTTTGCCGAGTCCCGGACGTTCAGCCTCGACGTATTCCACGAGTTCGACAGCGCGTTGGATCGCGGGATACGACCGCGATTTCGTGGCCTCCTGCGACAAGCGGACAAACGCGGCACCGACCAAGCTTTCGAGTTCGGAATCGCGCTCTTCAGCGAGCTGCACGCCGACCAGGCGAATCGTGCTGAGGAGCAATTTCTCGTCCAGCTTGGCATAGGTGCTGGCAAGTTCGGCGAGACCCATGGCAGACTGACGGCGTGTCTCTGCCGATTTGTGGGTGACGCAATTGGCGTAGTTCGCGAGAACTTTTTCGGCCTCGGCCTTTTCTCCAGCGGTGACCAGACCTTCGACGTACTCGCGAATCTGGGCGGGCGGAACGCACCACGCTTCCGCTGATTCCAGCACGGCCTTGCGTTTTTCGTTGGGCACTTGCGCCCAGAATTGCTGCGCCAGCATGTCGGAGTGCGACTGAATTTCGATGCCGTGGCGCGCCATCTTTTCTTCATACACGCCCATGATCTTGCGCAGGCTATCCAGCTCCTGGCTCATTTCGTCCAGAACCTGGCGCACGGCGTTGACTTCGATATCGCCGCGCTCATAGCTTTCCATTGCGAAGCGAATGGCGATGTGTTCAGCGAGCTTCAACAGGGTGGGTTTGTCGGAGGAATCCGCAGGCGCCTGCGCGGCCAGAGCGGAGAGCGCCTGGCTGACGGTGAAGCGAGCGCGGCGCGGCAGCGTGGAAAGCCGCGACTGGAATGGCTGGGAGTCGAGCTTCTGATCGGAGCCTTCGCTCGTGCGGGCGATCTGCGCCAGCATCTGCATGATGCCCTTCAGCTCGTCTTCGTGCAGGGTCATCAGGCCGGTTTCGACGGCCATCGAACCGGCGCCGCCGCGTGCCGAACGGCTGCCGCGAATTCCAGCGGTGGCGTTACCCCAACGGCTGGGTTTGCCCGTTTCGGCGACTTCGCTTACGGCGTCGGCCAAGTTCCAACCACGCGGGCTGTTACTGGGACCGCCTGCGCCACCTGAACCTTTGCCGCTGCCGGAGCCGCGACCACGACCCGAACGATTGCCGGAACCGCTGCCGGGGCCCCCCCCTTGTGCGGGATCGCTGCCGGTGGCTTGCACCGCGGAAATGTCGTTTAGGGCGCTGCCACTTGCTTGACGCGAACCAGGGCCAGAGGCTGCGCCGGTTGCCGCGTCTTTATTGAACCAGAAGCCCGGAGTATCGGGCGCGAGGGGCGTTCCGCCGCCGCTGCCGCCGACGATGTTCCAGGAACTGAGGCCAGGGCCGACTTCGGCGACGTTGCCACCTTCCGCGGAGCCGCCGCCGGACGCTTGGCCGGAGCCTGCTGAGCCAGCGATTGCCTTGTTAAGCCAGAAGCCAGGTGTGTCTGGCGCGAGCGGAGTACCACCGCCGCTGCCGCCGACAATATTCCACGTGCCGGAGCCTCCGCCCCCGCCGAGCTTGCCGCCCTCCGAGGCGGAGCCGTGAGCCTGACTGGCGTCGGTTGCCCCCGATACATAGATTGGGCTGCCGCCAGGAACTTCGCCGGCGGAAGGAAGATCACGCGTGATTTCTGCTGCTTCGGGGGCGTAGTGGAACCCGCCGCCTGGCGCAGTAACATATCCTGGGCCGTTACTGCCGGGACCAGGCTCGCCTGAACCGTTTCCCGGACCGTAGCCACCGCCTGGTCCGTAGCCGCCGGGGCCTTGACCGTAACCGGATCCTGAACCTGTGGTGCCGTAGCCAGAGCCGGAGCCGGCGCTGCCATCACCGTCGCCGCCACCATCACCGTCGCCCTCACCGTTACCGTCACCGAAACCACCGCCAGAGCCTTTGCCGCGACCACCCCCTTTGGAGCCTTCGGCGGCCACGATTAACTGCAGTAATTTCTCCGGATCGGCGAAAAGCTCATCGGATGCTTGCGAATTCAGGCCCAGGGTGTGTGCGGCCAATTGCTGCGCTACAGTGGAACGCGCGACAGCGGAATCGGCGGGCACGAAGCAGACTTCGTTGACGTGAATGTGCGGGTCGCCCTGCAAAGCTGTCTTTAGTTGCTCGGCGAGCTGTACCGGCTTCGCGCCGGTGCCCGTGGGAAAACCGCGCACGAAGCGCGCGAGGCTGGCTTGGGTAACTTTGGGCGCAAAATGAATGCTGGCGATGCCGGCGGCGGAAAGCATGCGCGCGAAACTTTTTTCGGCCGCGGCGGACTCAAGGGGTGTGCCGTCGAGAAGGAGCTGGTCACCGGAAACGGCGAGGAGCACGCCAGCTTCGTTTTCTGTGCCGGTGCCGAGAGCGGTGCGAAGTTCAGACCAGGCAGTTTCGTACTGTTTCTTTGTGCGCGGATGGCCGAAGTCGTACATGCGCGCGAACTTGAGCAGGATGTTGAGGCTGCGGATGAAGGCGCGAGCCGCAGCGGGTCGTATGTTGGGGTTCGTCACGTATATGTGGGGCTACGCTAAGCCCCGCCTCTGCATACTATGGTGGGAGAAAGTCGCGGCCAGGACAATGGTACCGGTGTCGTGTTTAGTACTAACGAATATCCTACAGAATTGGTGAGAGAGAGGTACTGGAACGATTTGACGCAGAGCAGGGCTCGTGCAGCCAAGGCTCCAAGTCGCTGATATCATTTAGGATAGCTAGCGCGCCAAGTTCGAGGAGCCGGGTACTACGTTGGTTGCGTTCTTCACCGGATTTGGGAAGGATCGCGAGAAAGGGCACTTGAGCGGATTGCGCGGCTAGCGCGTCGTCAATGTTGTCGCCGACGTAGAGCGCCTTTGTGGGTGCGCGGCCTTCCAGGATTTTCAGGAGGCCGTCGGGAGCCGGTTTGGGATTGCCGACTTCTTCGACAGTGATAATCGTTTTGAAAATGTGGCGAACGGCGTTGCGATCGAGCGTGTAATTCAGTTCCTGCCAGGTCCGACCGGTGAAAATGGCGAGTTCGGATTGCTTGGCGAGCCGGTCGATCGTGGATTTGCGCAGGAGCCATTTTTCCTTGCGTACGTTCCCCCGGCTATTCTTCCCCCAGTAGATTTCCTGGAACTTCTTTTTAATTTCCTCGTAAGTGAAATTGCCGCCGAGGTCTCTTACCCAGGCGGTGGAGAGCTTCCAATCGTCGTTGAAGCCGGGGCGATTTTTCCAGGCGTGGAGTTCGCGGAGGGTGACGCGTTTCTTGGTGAAAAATTTCACCGTTTGCAGGGTGGTTAGCTGGAAAGAGCCGCGAGTGTCAACGAGAACGCCGTCCACGTCGAAGATTATAACGGAGGGGTAGGGCTGCGCGGCTTTGACGCGCTTGGTCGTAGTGGATTTTCTGCGGCGGGGGGAATCAGGAATGGGAGCCGCTCGATTCTTCGGAGGAGTCGGAAGTATCATTGGCCTCGGACGCGTCCGAAGTCGTGTCAGTGGACTCTCCCGAGGTTGCTGCGTCGGAGTCCAGGTCGAGGGAATCGGACGACCACGCTTCACCAGGGGCGATGACGGAAGGTGAATCTGGCGCCGAGGCGGTTTTCTCGGATGACGCGGCTGAGTTTCGTCCGACCGCTGCGGCAGCGGCAACGGGCGCAGGCGCGGCGGCTGCTTCTGCGGTTTGCAGAGTTTTTAGGCGCGCTTCAAGCACTTCGGCGAGGAGGTCAATAATTTGTTTTGCGCCGCTGCCGTCGGGATCCTTCGTCGGATTGTAGGCGGTGACTTCGACGGCGGCGAGTTCGGGTTGCTGCGCGAATACGAGCAGAGCTTCGCGGACCTCGGCGAGCGACAAGCCGCCGGAGCCGGGATAATTCGTGGCGGAGAAATCGGCAATCACATCCACGTCGAGATGCAGTACGAATTGATAGCCGTTGCCGCGGATACGATCGATGGCGGCGTGGGCCGCGGCGGCCGCACCGAGGCGTTGCACATCGCTTGCGAGATAGCGACGGAGCGGAGACGTGGCTAGCAGCTGCGCTTCCGGTGGATCGAGACGGGCTACGCCGAAGAGCGCGAGATCGGGTTCGCGAACCAGTGGCGGCTCGCCCCAGAAGCGCACCAGTTCGGCAGCGCCGCGTCCAGCCAGGTGCGAGACGACCATGCCGTCCACGCATCCAGTGGCGCTGGTTGCGGGAGTATTGAGATCGGCGTCGCGGTCCATGTAAATCATGCTGACTTTGCGGAAATAACGGCGCGCGCCCGCGACGGTGGCGAGCGCAATCGAGCAATCGCCGGAAAGAATGAGCGGCAATGCAGCGGATTTCACAGCTTGTTCGACGCGCGGCTTCAGAGATTCCAGCGAGGCGAGCACGCGCGTGAGATTGCGGGCGCGAGGGCTTTCTTCGTCAGGCTTGTAAAGCTGAACGGGATCGTCACCGAGATCGGCGACGGCGTAACCGATGAGTTTCAGGCGGTCAACCAGACCTGCCGCGCGCAAAGCCGTGGGAGCGCCTTCGAGTCCGGCGGACATCGCGGCCGCGCTGGTGGGCGCGCCCAGCAGAGCAATTCTGTTGGCCTGCCGGACAATCTTTACCGCCACGCAAAAACTCCTTGGGCTGAACTTAGGTCCATTTGGCCGGGGCCGAACCAGCGCGGCGAACCAATGCCACGCGCCGGCGGAAAACTTTAGTGTGCGGCCTGCCGCGCCGCTAGCTCCGGCGGCAATGTGAAGCGCACATCTTCACGAATCAGATCCAGGTCGCGTTGATTGGTGAAGCCGAAGCTCGCGAGGCGCTGGCTGACTTGTTCGACCAAAATTTCAGGAGCCGATGCGCCGGCGGTGAGGCCGAGGGTCTTTACGCCGTCGAGCCAGGAACCATCCACGTCGTTCGCGTCTTCGATCAGCCGCGCGGCGACACCGGCGCGCTTGGCGACTTCAACGAGGCGATTGGAATTCGAGCTGTTGGCTGAGCCTACTACCAGGATCAGTTGCACTTCGCGCGTGAGAGCTTCCACGGCTTCCTGGCGATTTTGAGTGGCGTAGCAAATGTCATCGGAAGCCGGACCGACGATTGTGGGGAAGCGATGGCGAAGTTGCGCCACGATTTCCTGCGTGTCGTAGAGCGAAAGAGTTGTCTGCGTCAGAAACGCGAGGCGATTGGGATCAGGGACCACTAGTTGATCCACTTCCTCGACGCTACCGACGACAATCGTTTGGTCCGGAGCCTCGCCGGAGGTGCCGACAATTTCCTGGTGGTCGCGATGGCCGATGAGCAGCAAGGTGCGGCCTTCGCGCGCGAACTTCAGCGCTTCCAGATGAACTTTGGTTACCAGCGGGCAGGTGGCATCAATTACGCGGAGCTGGCGTTCCTGCGCTTCGGTGCGAACTCTCGGCGGCACACCATGAGCGCTGAAAACCAGAACGGCGCCGACAGGCACTTCTTCAATCGTTTCGACGAAAATGGCCCCGCGGCGACGGAGTTGGTCCACGACGTAACGGTTGTGGACAATTTCGTGATGGACGTACACCGGATCGCCATAGGCTTCTAGCGCGAGTTCGACGATATCCACTGCGCGAACTACGCCGGCGCAAAAGCCACGGGGACGAACTCGCACCAGCGTCTTGGCTCCGTGATTGGTGCCATTAATTTGGGTCAGCGTCAATTCGTTCTCCGTAAATCCCTTTTATTTTACCTGAACGGGCGCTTCGCGGCTACTTTGTTCGGTTCGGATGTGCTAGGGGGGCCGCAGATTCCAGCAGTGCACCTCCCGAGCTAGATTCTAAGAGGGCTTTCGGTCGCTCGAAGGATTGAAGTGGAGGGTGAACGAAAAACCGAGTAGGCGCACGCGCGTCGTGTAGTCGGCGACGAGATGGACGACCGACGATTCTCCTTGCGCGGTGTGTCGTACCGTCACTTGGTCTGGATCGAGCGCGATGTCCTGCTCTTTTGCTGCGCGTATGACGGAGTTGCGCAGGTCGTCATCCGTGGTAGGCGCTGACAGTCCAATGTGTTCGGCGTTGCGCGACGCTAGATCGCGCAAGTCTTCTTCCAATTGGCGATTGGCCAACTGACAGGAGCCGATTTGCCAGCCCACGTTGACGCCCAGGACGAGGACGACGATTCCGACGATGCGTATGATTTTGTTCATGCGCGTTTATCACGATGGCTCGGCGCAAGCATCAGGCCGGTTATGAAATTCTAGCGCAACAAAGGAATGGATCGAGTGCAACGTGCCTGATTCGCTAACTGGCTTCTCGACACGCAAACTCGGCCAAACTTGCGTGATACTATGCCGATTCACTTGCGACGATCAGGGGGCAAAACATGCTGCTGAGGGGCCAGGTGGCGATTGTGACCGGAGCCGGGCGCGGGATTGGCCGGGCCATCGCGATGAAGCTTGCGGCGGCAGGAGCTTCGGTGGTGGTTGGCGCGCGCACGGAAACGGAAATCGCGCAGGTGGCGCTAGAAATACAGGATGCGGGTGGTAGAGCGACTAGCATCGTCGGCGACGTCTCGCGCGAACCTGATTGCGAGAAGATTGTTCGCGAGGCACGCAACACTTTCGGCGCGATTCACATTTTGGTGAACAACGCGGGATTGCTGGGTCCGGTGGCGCCGATCGAACAGGTGACGGCGCGCAATTGGGACGAAGTGATTTCGGTAAATTTGCGCGGGCCGTTTCTGCTGTCGCGCCTCGTGCTGCCGGAAATGTACGCACGTGGTTCCGGAAACATTCTGAATATCGTGAGCATTGCGGCGAAGGCGGCTTTTCAATTGAACGGAGCTTACGCCGCATCGAAGGCCGGGCTTGTCGGATTGACGCGCACCCTCGCTGCGGAAGGCGCGCGCAAGGGAGTGCGAGTGAACGCGCTCAGTCCGGGACCGGTGCCGGAAACTTTGATGTCGCAGGAATTGGGGCGCGGGCTGGCGGAATATTTTCAGGCGGACAGCGAAAAATTATTCAAACAGATGTGCCAGGGAATATTACAGGGAAGGCCGCAAACGGCTGATGAGATAGCCGCCGCGGCCCTTTTCCTGGTCTCCGATCACGCGAGCGCTATTACTGGGCAGACTCTGAACGTGGATGGCGGAATGGCTTTCTACTGAGTTCTTCCAGACCCGCGTAGCTGCGACGCGCGACTGCGGCTGAGAAGTGGACGCCCGCTTCCATCCAATCGAGTCCGCGTTCGCCGATGGCGCCGACGAGATAGATAATCCCGCCCAGAACCATCAGCACCGCGAAGCCCAGCATAAAGAGTAATTCGGCAGCGATTAATTCCCGTACGAAATAGACCTGCAGAACGAAGAATAGGCCCAAAATGGACAGAAGGCCCTTGCGTACTTTCGCCTTTTCGATGACCCCCACCAGCATTGTCTGCAACTTTGTAAGATGCGTTTTCATGATCCTCCGACCCTCACTGGAATAGATGCACGGAGGTTTCCAAATGGCGCACTCGTAAGTGATTGAAAATGCGAAGGACAGCGGACGGGCGAGCGATGCAATTCGACTAAAAGCGGAAAATGGTTTCTTCGCGGCGACGGGACTTCGTTCCGGAAGGAAACTGAGGGCTGTAGACTTTTTTTGTCACTTGTTTTCGCCTGCGCCGGACATTACTGTTTCGTTAACTGAAGAAATCAGGCGAACATGCGCCGAATCGTGCGCTGTGGCGCTGCCGATTAGCGGCCCTCGAACGGATAGCGATCTTGCGCGAGCACCGCTTCCGCAACACGCCGACGAATGGCGATCGTGTCGAGTGGCGCGTGTTTCGAGAAGCGGCGCAGCACTGCTAGTTGGGTAATGAGCGTGTCGCCTTCGGTGGTCGCGATGAGGGCCGTGCGCGCATCTTTTTCGACGCGGTCCGTGGCGTCGTAGATGAAGGCGCGGGCCGCATCGCACATTACGCCTGCCGCTTCCCCACGGGCAACGCTGGCCTTTTGCGCGCGGCGCAACGTGGATTCCATCGCGTAAACGTCCATGACGATATTAGCGAGGGAGGCGACGATTTCCTGCTGCTCGGCCAGCTGTTCGCGGAATTTTTGCATTGCCGTGCCGGAAGCCAGCAGGAAAATCTTCTTGGCTTGCTCGAGCGATTTTTCTTCTTCCGCAAATGGACCGGTCGGCGCTTCTTCGAAGGAAGGGCCGGCGAGAACTTCTTCGCCAAGTTTCATGGCGGCGGGGATCAACGGCAGGACGCCGCCGAGCGCGCGTTTCATGAGCATCTGAATAATGAGCATGCGATTGATTTCGTTGGTGCCTTCGAAGATACGGTTGACGCGCGAATCGCGATAGGCGCGAGCTACCGGATAATCTTCGTGAAAGCCGTAGCCGCCGAAAATCTGCACACCTTCGTCCACCACGTAATCCACCATTTCGCTACCGGCCACTTTGCTGATGGAGCTTTCGATCGCGTATTCCTCGAGGACTTGCATCGCTTGCCTGGTTTTGTCGTTGCCCGCATCGGGGCTGGAGACGGCGGCTTCGATCATGCCAGCGGAGCGATAGACTTCGGATTCGATCGCGTAAATTTGAATCGCCATTTCGCCGAGCTTGGCTTTGATGAGGCCGAAATCGCAGAGGCGTTTGCCGAAGGCGGTGCGCTCCTTGGAATATTTCGAGGAGGCTTCCAGGATTTTCTTGGCGCCGCCGATGCAATAGGCGCCCAGGCTGAAGCGGCCGGCGTTGAGCGTGTTGAAAGCGACGACATGGCCGCGGCCGGGCTCGTGCAGAAGATTTTCCTTCGGGACCGGGGCGTTTTCGAAAAAGATAGGGGTAGTGGAACTGCCTTTGATGCCCATCTTTTTTTCTTCGGCGCCGGCGGTGAAACCCGGGGTGCTGCGTTCTACGATGAAGCAGGAAAATTTCTCGCCGTCAATTTTGGCGAAGACGACGTACACATCGGCGAAACCGCCGTTCGTGATCCACATTTTCTGGCCGTTGAGAATGTAGTTCTTCCCGTCGGGCGAGAGGACCGCGCGCGTGCGCGAAGCCTGCGAATCCGAACCTGCCTGCGGTTCGGAGAGGCAGTAGCAGGAAAGCAATTCGCCGGTGGCTATCTTAGGAAGATATTTCTTCTTTTGTTCTTCGGTGCCGAAATAGACGATCGGCACGGTGCCGATGCCGGCGTGTCCGCCGTGCGAGACGGCGAAGGAGCCGTAACCCGCGAGTTTTTCGGCGAGGATTGCGGCGGAAACTTTGTCGAGGCCAGAACCACCGTAGGTTTCCGGAATGCCGCCACCGAGCAGGCCGATCTCTCCGGCCTTTTTGAGCATCTGAGCCATCAGATGTTCGTCCTTGTGTGCTTCCAGCTCGGGGATCTGCGGGACGATTTCTTTTTGTACGAATTCTTCGGCGGTTTGGCCGATCAGGCGCTGGTCATCGGAAAAATCCGCGGGAGTGAAGACATCTTCTGGGCGGCAGGGCGTGATGAGGAACGCGCCGCCGCGATTGAGGACTTGCGAGACTGGTGCCGTGGCCACGGTGTATGCCTCCGAGCGATGGAATGAATGCGCTGCTGGGATTCTCTCGCGCATTTACGCGTAACACAATAGGCCAGCGGTTATCGCACAAGGACGCTGCGGCTGGCGAAGCGAAGGCGGGCGGAACAAAGACCTGGTTTTTCGACAAGTTCGGATACGTGCTGCCTTACAAGATTGTGAACGCAGTGCCGGGCAAGCGGATCGTTTTCAAATGGGAGGCGCCACAGGGAAAGCCGGGGATGCTGGAAGTGCGCATCGAACGCGAGCGCGGCGCGACGATGGTTCGGCTGATCAATTCTGGATTCCGCGAGGATGCGGCGTGGGACGAAGCGTACCAAGGCGTGAATTCGGGATGGAAGATGGCACGGGCGATTCTGAAGTTCTATCTGGAAAACCACTTTGCGCAGAAGAAGTCCGCGCTCTTTATTTTTCATCCGGCGAATTTCACTTACGACGAAGCGCTGAAGTATTCTCTGGAGGCGGCGAAACTGGCGCAATGGCTCACGATTGCGGGCGCAATTGGAAAAGCGGGCGACGCATGCGAATTGCGATTGCGCGACGCTGGTATATTGACGGGTCGCGTCCTCGCGATCACATCGTGCGCAGTGACAGTTTCCTGGGATAAGATTGGCGGCGTGCTGGAGCGGAAGGCTTTTGCGATGGGACCGCAACGCCTCGCGTCCTTGCGCGGCTACAGTTGGTGCCTGAATGCCAGAGCGCTGGCAGCGCTGGAGCAAAAGATGCACCGGGCGGTGGAGCGCTGGGCGGCGTTCTTTCCGGTTGCTGCGGTCGGCGGCAACGCTTCCCTTCCCGCGGATTCGCAGGAGATCGAAAATCTCCTTTCAAGCAACGATCCTGAACGAGGCAAAGCGAGAGCGCGGGAGGGACGTATGAGGCGCAGCTGTGGTTTTTCGCCTACGGCTTGCCGCATGAATGCGTGACGCAACTGGAAACGCAGTGGAACGCGCAATTGCAGAACATTCTGAAGCCATAGGAGAGCGAGTATGGCGAATCCGGTGGTGCATTTCGAAATCGGTTGCAAGGACAGCAAAGCGACGCAGGATTTCTACTCAAAATTATTTAACTGGAAGATCGCCGAGGCCGGGCCCGCGGCGATGATTGACACTGGCAAGGGGCCGACCGGGCACATCACCGCGCTGGGGCACGAGCCTCATCACTACACGATTTTTTACGTCGAGGTGGATGACGTGCAGGGCTACATTGATAAAGCGGCGAAGATGGGAGGGAAGATGCTGGTGCCGCCGGTGCCGATTCCCACCGGGACGTTCGCCTGGATACAGGATCCAGCGGGAAACACCGTCGGATTGTGGAAGCCAGCCGCGAAGTAAACCCCGGTGGTCGCGAGACATCGGCAAAGGCGCGGGTTCGCCTAGGCGACGCGCTCGAAAATGCCCGCTGCGCCCATGCCGCCGCCTACGCACATCGTCACCATGCCGTAGCGAGCGTTGCGCCGTTCCAGTTCGCGCAGGATTGTGGCAGTGAGCTTTGCGCCGGTGCAGCCGAGAGGATGGCCCAGGGCTATCGCGCCGCCGTTTACATTAACGCGCGCGGGATCAATTCCCAGGAGTTTGATTACACTCAGAGCCTGCGCAGCGAAAGCCTCGTTCAATTCGATTACTTCAATCTGATCCAGCGTCAATCCCGCGAGTTTCAGCGCCTTGGGAATTGCGTACACCGGGCCGATGCCCATTTCTTCGGGCGGACAGCCGGCGGTGGCAAACGAGACGAAACGCGCGAGCGGTTTCAGGCCCAAAGCGTGGGCGCGATCGGCGCTCATCACTACAGAAGCGGCGGCGCCGTCGCTGGTTTGCGAGCTGTTCCCTGCCGTGACGACTCCGTGCGCCTGAAACGCGGGCTTCAACTTTGCCAGAGCCTCCAGTGATGTGTCGGCGCGCGGCCCTTCGTCGGCGTCGAAAGAAACTTTCACGGTTTTGGGCTTGGACGCAGTGGTTTCGCCCGCCGCGGCGGCTTCCAGGACCGTGTAGCTGACGTCCATCGGAACGATTTCATCTTTGAATTTTCCGGCAGCGATCGCGGCGAGAGCTTTTTGATGGCTAGCTAGCGAAAATTCGTCGGCCTGCTGGCGCGTGATGCCGTATTTCTTGGCGAGGTTTTCCGCAGTGAGGCCCATGTTCAAGTAGGTGTCAGGCTGATGGTCGGTGAGCCAGGGATTCGGTGAAATTTTATTACCGCCCATCGGAATCATGGACATGGATTCGGCGCCACCAGCGACTGCGACTTCCGCGCCGCCGGCGATGATGCGTTCTGCGGCAAGTGCGATGGCTTGCAGGCCGGAGGAGCAGAACCGGTTGATGGTCATCGCGGAAACCGTGACGGGCAGGCCGGCGCGGAGTGATGCGATGCGCGCTACGTTCATCCCCTGTTCGGCTTCGGGAGTCGCGCAGCCGATGATGACGTCTTCAATTTCGGCGAGATCGAGGCCTTTGGCGCGGCCAACGGCATCCTTGATGGCTGTAGCCGCCAAATCGTCGGGACGAGTGGCGCGCAAGGTGCCGCGGCCGGCTTTGCCCACGGCGGTGCGTACGGAACTGACGATGACGGCTTCACGCATGGTTCACCTCGTTCGACGATAGGTAATTGTTAATGAACTCTATATTGGATGCAGTAGCGGCGAAAAAGCAACAGGGGGTGAGGCGGGCGGTGGCAGGAGGTTGCAAAACTCAAAGGCACCACTGATGAACGCCAACGAACGCTGATGGAGGCGATGCTCTGGTGAACCCGCGGCTTGATGCCGGTCTGGACGGGCCACAGTCTGTGACGGCCTGCGGTTAGTGGTTGCCGCTGAATTTTAAGGTCACAAGCATTTGGATGGAGATCGGCTGGCCGTTCAGGGTACTCGGCTCGTATTTCCAACGGTGCAGGGCTGCCAACGCGGCGCCCCGCAACAGGGCGGGCCCTGAGACGATTTGCATATTCATGACGTTGCCCTTCTCATCGATCGTCGTTTTCACCACCACGTCGCCTTGAATGCCGGCTTGTCTTGCCACCAGCGGGTATTCCGGCAGCACGCGCGAAACCAGGCGCGGCTCTTTCACGTTGCCGCCGACCTTGACGGGACCTTCCTGCTGAAGTTCCGGAGCAGCCGGCGCGGCGACGTTTGAGGAGACGATTCCAGAAAGCGCGCCGCTGTTCGAAGAATCCTGGGCAGGAGCGGCATCCAACGACGGCGCCTGAACTGCCTGATCCGAGTCACTTCTTTGAATGGAGACGGGATGATCTTCCGCTGCGCCCTTTATCGTGCCGGGTGCGAGATTCGACGCCGGCTTCGGAACAATCCTGGGCCCGTCGCCGGACGAATCGTTGCTGCTCACAACCACGGAAGGAGTGAGCGCTGGCGCCTGCGCCACAATCGGCACGGGATGGATCGCGGAATTATGCGCGGGCATGACGTCTGGCGTGCTGGCATCAGGAGCCGTCGCCGGAGTTTGAAATGCGAGTGGCTGCGGAACCGCCGGGGAATTCGAATTGGCAGCGTTGCTGCGCGCCGGCGCGGCTGTGTGCGGTCGGAAATACAGGACGCCTCCGACGACCGTCGCGAACAGCAAGGTGACGCACGCAGCGATAAGCATCCAATTATTGCCGCGCGATGAGCTAGGTTGAGCCGCACTGGATTCGTGGCCGGCATCGAGGCGCGCTCCGAAAGCGTCCACCGAAACTGCGTGACTGCCGCTGAGAGATGCGCCGCCGCTAAAGCTGCCGAAAACAGCGCGTGAACTTTGCGCCGGGACATCCGCGGAGTCGGCGGCTGCATGCGGGGGTGCAACGATCGCGTGCGATACATCAGCTGGCGGAGTGGTCGCGATTCCGCGCTGGTCTCCGCGCAGCTCGCTCATGGTCAACGAGGACGCCGGAACCCCTGCTTGCGGCGCGGCCAGCAAATCAGTCGGCGCGACCGAACGCGCGTCATGCGACGGAATGGATTCCAGAGTTTCTGGATTAAAAGTTGGCAGCGTTGATTCTGTTCGAACGTGCGCCGAAGTGACGGGCGAGGATTGCGCAACCCGCTCGGCGGCCGGGACCAGAGTGGAAGAAGCGAACGGCTGCACTTTTTCCTGCGTGCCAAATGAAGCGAATGTCGGTTCGGGTTTGCTGGGCGGAGCCGGGTTCACTGGCGCGGGCGGATGGAATGCCGCGGGAGCAATGGGCGCGGCCTGCGGCTGCACGGGCGTAACTGCGACCGGTGGCGGAGGAGGTGCCACGAAAGGTGCAGGCGTGATCACGGCTGGCGGTGCTGTTGGTGCCACATTCGGCGCCGGTATGGGCGCGGCCTGAACGGGCGCGGGGTTAATTACAGCTTCGGGAATTGCAACGGGAGCCGTGGCCGGAGTTACAGGCGCAGACTCAAGCGCTTGCGCGGGAGCCTCCGAGGGAAAATTGACGCCCCAATATCCAGGCTGCTGGTGAGTGAATTCGACTTCCACGTAGCCCTGCATATTCGAAAACGTGCGGACTTTCACGACCCGGCAGATGGCGTCCTGGCGCGTTTTCAAATTCGTGACAACCAACATTTGGCTGACGGTGACCGCGGTGGACATTCTCAGCACGCCGCCGTGCGGAAACACGATCATCGTGCCCGTTTCTTCCTCGAAGGGTTCGGTGTGCGGAGCGACGCCACGGGCAACTTCGGTGATGCGCGAGCCGTGAACTTTTACGGGAACTTCGAGCGAGAGAGCGTCCGCGCGCAAAGTTGGACCGCCGGGCGCAGCCTGTTTCTGCGGAGCGTTGCTCGGCGCAGCCGCGATTTCCGTGGCTGTGGAATTTGCAACGTCGATTGAATCTTTGATGAGTGGCGCCATAGTCCTCAACGGCAGTGGTACGCCGTCCCCCGAAAATGAAACGTAAAGCCCCGTAACGGTGAATTTTCGCGGGCTGTGCCATTACGCGCCATAGTACTTTGGTACTTGGGGGAGAGCGTTTTAAGCACTTTCGTACGTGGAGAAGATGGGGCGAAAGTGCGCTGCAGCGCGTGACGCCAGCACATTGCGGAGGTCAGAGGCACCACAGATGAACGCATATGAACACTAATAGAGGCGCACTGATAGGGACGATGCGATTGAGGAGATTTTTCCTGGGCGGTGCAGTCGGCTGCTGCCGATTCGCTCGAGACGGTGAAGACGGAGCGAATTATTTCCGTTTAACAGGAATGAAGACCGGAACCGGCGGCGTGACTTTGTAAATTTTCGAGAAATCGCGCTGGTTGACAGCGAAGCCTACGCGATCCCGTGAATCGAGATACAGGAGCGGCTGGCCCACCGGCACGCCCATGAAAGTTTTCGCGTAGGGCATCGTGTAGGGCTTGTTGTCAATTTTCACGGTGACTTTTTCATCGAGCGCGTACCCGAGTTTCTTGAAATCGTCGCCGGAAATATTGGTGATCAGGCTGCCGAAGGGATCGTCCAGGCCGATCACTTGGCCGGTGATTCCTTTCGCGTCTGTCGTCGCGAGCGGCGGATTCAGTCGAATGAGTACGTCAACAGCTGGACCGACCTGCGTCCAGTCTTCGCCCATGGCGAGATGCGCGGCGGTGGGCGAAAAAATATCGCGGCCGTGAAAAGTGGAAGAAATCTTGTCGCCTATCATCCACGCGGGGTTGGTGATTTCGCGCGCGCCTTCCAGGCCGTCGGCATCCACGATGGGAGTCATAAGGCCGTTATCGGGCACCACGAAGTATTGACCCTTTTTCGTTTTTACGATGATGGCTTTGCGCGAGGTACCGACGCCAGGGTCAACCACGATTACGAAGACGGTGCCGGCGGGATAGTAGGGCGTCACGCCTTGGAGCAGGCGCGAAGCCTCGCCGATTTGGAACGGCGTCACCAGGTGAGTGATGTCCATGATGCGGGCGTCGGGCGCGATGCCGATCATTACGGCTTTGCAGATGGCGACCGCGTCGTTCGCCACGCCGAAATCGGTCATGAAGACGATGGTGGGGCGTGTGGTGGATTTTTTCTGCGATTCGTTGTGGTGGGTAGATTGACTGGCGCAGCCGGCGAATGCGACGGACAACGCGGTCAGCAGCAGGAGTGAGTGGACGCGAGAACGGGTGCGGAAGAATGGCACGGCTTCTCCTTTGGAGGAAGGCAGCGAAGTTGCTTTCATTTTTGGCATTCGACGGGCAGGGATTATAACCCACTCCGGCGAATTGCCAACCCGCCGATCAGCGCGCGGATCGCGGCCTCTTGCGGTATTGGTCGTAGAGGTCGCGATGTTTGTTGTTGGTGCTGGTTAGCTGACCTTTGATGAAGAGGTAGCGGACTTGCGTCTGGAGCTCGAGCGGGTCGCCGTTCGTGACGATCACGTTGGCTAATTTTCCGGCTTCCAGCGTGCCGATTTGATCGGCCAAGCCAAAAATTTGCGCGGCGTTCAGCATAACGGCTTTCAGGGCTTCGTCGTGCGGCAGACCGTAGGCCACGGCGGTGCCGGCGTATTGCGACAGGCGACGCGAGAAGGCTGTCGCGAAACTGGAAAACGCGAACGGAATTCCAGCGGCGAAAAGTTCGTTCGGCTCAGTGTACGGCTTGTCGTAAGGAGTATCTTCCTGTTCGGGTAGGCGGTTCGTGGGAGCCAGCACTACCGGGATCTTTTTTTCTTTCAACAGGTCTTTCACTTTCCAGGCTTCGGCGCCGCTGCCAAGAATCATTTTTAGATTTTGTTTGCTGCAGAAATCCACGCCGTTGCGAATATCGCGCGCTTCGTCGGCGATTACCAGTACGGGCAACCTTCCTTCCACGACCGGAACGAGCGCTTCGAGCTTCAGGTCGCGTTCGTAAAGCGCGGGCGAGCCTTTTTCTTTGGCCTGCGCGTAGTGGCGCGCGCGATCAAGCCAGTCGCTGAGAGTGTTAATCGATTTGTCGTATTCCTTCTTGACGTCGGCGTAGGGCTTTTCCTTCACACTGAAGCTGGCGAAATCGAAACTGGACGTCTGGATGCTCGGCCAATTAATGACCATCGCGACGGAGCGATTGATCTGCATTTCGTCCATGGTCCATCCCGCGAGATTGAATGCGGAAGCTTGCCCGTCAATGAGTCCGCCGCTTGATAGATCGAGGCTGGCGGTGCCAGGCGCGGCGATTACGGCGGTGATGCCGCTGGCGCGCGTTACGGCAATGTGTGCGCTGGCGGGGTTTACGGCGGTGGCGGCAACGAGTTCGGGATTGTAATCACCGAGTTCGCTGACATCCACGGTAGCGCTCACGGCGCTGACTTCGTTCAGACCGATCTGCGTGACGGGATCGAACATGCCGGGATAAACTTCCAGGCCGGTTGCGTCAACGACTTCTGCGTCTTGCGGAATCGTGACATTGGCACCTACTGCGGCGATTTTTCCGTCGCGGATGATTACTGTGCCGTTTTCGATGGGCGCGCCAGCAAGCGTGAAAACTTTGCCGCCTTTGATTGCGTAAGTCGTAGTCGCGGCGGTTTGTGCGTTCTGCGGCAACGCTGGAATTGCCAATGATGCCGCCAGAACGAGAGCCAATGCAGCGCGCGAGCTGAGGTTCAGCATTTTCATCGTGCGCCTCCTGCCACACCAGTCGCGCCGTTGCGGCCGGAGTTCGCGTCGGCAATGACGTTTGTGTCCTGCGGCGGTTTCTTTCTCTGGTTGGGCTTCTTGTCGGGTTTCTTTGAAGAATCTTCGTCGGGTTTCTTTTCTTCCGCTGCTTTCTTCTCTTTATCGAGCAGAGATTGCTTTTCGGCGGTGAGCGTTGCGCGTTGGGCGATGTCGCGCTCGCGATCGAAATACACCTGGCCATCAATCAGAGTTTTCTGCACTACGGCGTAAACGCTCAGCGGATCGTGATTGTAAATTGCCAGGTCGGCATCTTTCCCCACATCAATCGAGCCGGCGCGCGCGTCAATGCCCAGCTGAATGGCGGGATTTAGAGTAATCAGCTTCAGCGCATCGTTCGCGGAGAGGCCGCCGTACTTCATGCTCTTTGCCGCTTCCTGATTCAGCTGGCGGGCTTCCTGCGCGTCGTCGGAATTAATGGAAACGACCACGCCGCGTTCGGCCATCAGAGCGGCATTGTACGGAGTGGCGTCGATCGCTTCCATTTTGTAAGCCCACCAATCTGAAAAAGTGGAGCCGCCCGCACCGGATGCGGCAATTTCGTCGGCGATCTTGTAGCCTTCGAGCACGTGCTGGAAGGTGCGGACCTTGAAGCCGAATTCATTGGCAACCCGAATTAGCATTACGATTTCATCGGCGCGATAGCAGTGGGCGTGGACGTAGCGCTTGCCTTCCAGCACTTCGACCAGCGGTTCGAGCCGAACATCGCGACGCGGCGGAATTACATTTTGTTCGCCCGCGGATCTGCGCTGATTGTAATCGTCCCACTGTTTTTTGTATTCGCGGGCTTCGATGAAAGCCTGGCGGATGACTTCTTCGACGCCCAGCCGGGTGCCGGGATAGCGCGGCGTGACGCCGGGAGGCGTGGGGAAATTCGAGTGCTTGGGATTTTCGCCGAGTGCGAATTTTATTCCGGGGAGCGCCCCTTGAAACGGAAGATCCGCGGCGGGCTTGCCCCAGCGCAGTTTGATGACGACGGTCTGGCCGCCGATAGGATTGGCGCTGCCGTGGAGAATGTTTGCGGTGGTGACCCCGCCGGCGAGATCGCGATAAATATTAATGTCATCGGGGTTCAGGACGTCGGCGATGTTGGCCATCGAAGAAACCGCCGGGCCGGCTTCGTTGACGCTGCCGTCCACGGCGATGTGCGAGTGGCAATCGATGATTCCCGGCATGACAAATTCGCCGGTGGCGTCTATCACCGTGGCGTCCGCGGTAGCTTTCAGGTCGGCGCCGATCGCGGCGATTTTGCCGTCGCGGATCAGGATCGAGCCATGTTCGATATTTCCGTGAGTGACGGTGAGGATCGTAGCATTTTGAATAAAGATGCTGCCGGGATTTTGCGCGCGAGTGCTTCGCGGCGCGAGGGCTGCGAGGATTACTGCGGCGCAGAGGATTTTGCAGTTCATCGGCCCACTCCTTCGACTTGCTGCGAGTGCGCTGCAGATGCGCCGTCGTCATCGTCCGCCGATTTTTTTTCGCCCGGCTTTTCCGGCGGAGCTTCCTCGTGAATCAGGAACCAACGGCCGTCTATGAAAACGTGCTTCACTTTTGTCTTTTCGTTGAAGATGTCGCCATCAGTGATCACCAGATTTGCGATTTTTCCTGGCGCGATGCTGCCCAGCCGATCGCTCAAACCCAGAATATCGGCGGCGTCCAGCGTTAATGCGCGCAGGGCGGCATCTTGGGCCAGGCCAGCGTCGGTGGCGCGCTTCAGATTTTTGAAAATGTCCTTGGGTGTAGCAAGACCATCGGAATAAAGCGCGAATTTCACGCCGGCCTTGGCGAGTGCCGCCGGCGTACCGGGCGCGCGATCGCGGAAACGGAGTTCGCGCAAGGTTTGCTCGGCTTCGGGGTCGCCTTCTTTGGCGCGCTCCGGCCACTTCAGACTTACGAGCACCGGGATTTTGCTTGCCGCAAGCGCGGCCGCGACTGCGTAGCCTTGCTGGCCGCCGTAGAGAACGGCGCGAATCTTCCATTCGTCCGCCAGGCGCAGCCCACGGATGATCTGAATTGAATTGTTCGCGGGTAGCAGGACGATTTCACTATTTTGCAGCGCGCGGCTGAGTATGAATTCCGTGCGGTCGTACGGGATGCGCTCGGTTTTCGTGGGATTCGCCTGGTAGATTGGCTCGGCTTGCGTGTACCAAGCGGTGTCGTCGAAAACCTGGCGGACGTAGGCGATCGTACCCATCAGCGAATCGGGAAAACCGAAAAATCCGCCGACCGGCTTGAAGGAAACCGGCACGGAGGCGCGCGCACGCACGGCGAAATCTCCGGGGCGATCGCCGGCGAGATCAACCACGCTCGCTTGACCGGGAAAAATTCCGCCATCAGGGACGGTAAGCGCGGTGGTGAAGCCCGCATTGCGCCAGGATTCGATGCGCTTGTCGTCCGTCTTAAGCTCGTCGGCGGCCACGCGCCAGGGCGTCGTGCCTGGGCGATCTTCCGGACCGGAGGCTGCGGAACCCGCGCCACGTTTCTTCGCAGCGTCGTCATCTTGCGCCAGGCCGATATTCGTTCCGGCGTCCATCAGGCCGGGATACACCGTCAGTCCCGTGCCATCGATCACCCAGGCTTCGGCGGGAATCGTCACGTTCGTTCCGACGGATTGGATCAGCCCTTTGGCGATCACGAGTGTGCCGTTTGCGAGGACCGGGCCGGAAACCGGAACGATCCGCGCATTCTTTATCGCGAAATAGCGCGGCTCGCCACCTTCGCCGCGCGCGGCGCACACCCAGCCGAGCAACACGGCAGCGCAGACTGCCAGCAGAGCCAGCGGAACCAGACGGCGACGCAAGCGAAGCTTCATTTCACACCCCTCAAATCTTTGCGAAACGCGATGGATCTGCAGGCCGATGATGGCAGCGCGCAGTTGAATTAAAAGCGACTGATGCTAGCGGCAGTCTTGCGCGAACGCAAGATGTTTGCGTCGCCGCCACGCGCGATCGAAGCATTCCTACAAACGGAAAACGCAAATGACACACACCCGCTAGGAATTCAGACGCGCGAAGACTCGATCGGTTACCAGAATACTTGCGGATTGCGAAGGAATTCTGCAGCGAGGCCGCCGCTTCACTACCGCGGCGGCCTCCCGAACAGAAATGATCAAAAACCAAATGCTGTGCGTCGGTTAGAACTGGCGGATCAGTGTGCCAGCCGCCACGCGGTTGGTATCAACGTCGAGCAGCAGCTCGGTATTGCTGTCAACCTGGTAATAGACCAGATTGAATTTCGCGTTGACTCCGCCACCTGAAGCGTTGATTTGCGCAGTGCCACGACCGTTGGCGGCGACAGTATTCAGGATGCTGGTGGAATTCACCGCCAAGCCTGACATCGGTCCGCCGTTATTGACATCCAGCGTGCCAGTCAGCGTCGTGCTGTTGTTGACGAGGCCGAGTTGTCCGGTGATGTCCTGTTCGAATACCAACGATTTTGTAATGCCGATGCCGGAAAGATTCAAAGCAAAGCTGCCCTGCACGGTGCTGACGCCGCCCCGCTGGTAAGCAATGCCGCTGGCGCCGTCCACGTTGTTGTTCGTGTCAATTTCGATTAGTTCGGCGCCGGTATTGGCAGCGGTGACGAACGTGTAGGCCGCAAATAATACAGTGCCCTTGCTGGTGGTGAGAGAAAGAGTGTAGCGAGCCGGGACGTTTCCAGCACTTGTGACGTTGGCATAATTTCCGGTGGTGATTGTGGCGTTGTTCTGTGCGCTACCTCCACCGCTGTTGTTGATATCGAGCGCGCCACCGTTGCCGATGGTAGCGCCATTTATGGCAAGCACAGCTCCACCGGCATACGGAGCGTTGTTGGCGGCGCCACCCCATGTCATGACAACGCCGCCATTGAGCGGCGTGGTCGCAAGGGGAGAACTATAGGCTTCACCATACAGAACGTAAGTCTGCCCCGGATCGATCTCGACGAGTTTCAGGTGAGTCTGATCAATCATATAGTACGCAAAATTCAGTGTGCTCAAAGGCGTCGAGTTCATGGTCATGGTGCCGCGCCCGAAAGAGTCCGGATTGGTGTACAAGCCGCTCACCGTGATGTCGTTAGTTACCACCGTGAAAACGTTGGAATTGAGAGGTACGTAGGTGAGATCTTGAGCGTTCACAGGCGAATTCGGATTGTTCACTGGAATGGAATTGCTGCTGGCGAGAAACGTGCCCGCCACCGTCACCGGATTGAAATTGGCATCGATGCCAAAATATGAGTACGCGAACCTGCCGTTGAGCGGCGTGGCGAACGCCGTGGGATTCTGCGCGTCCAAAGTGCCGCTGCCGGTAAGAGAGGTGTCAAAATCGATTAGTAACGAGTGCTGATTGGTGCCCAGCGTCGCTTGCAAGGTGAAAGACTGGGCCACCGAATTAGACGCGAAAGTCAACAGGATAGATGTGCGGCCATCGAGAGCACCTACCGTGAATGATCCTCCCGTCACGGGAATCTGGACAGCCACGCCGTTCGGAGACGCGACGGGAGCGTTCATATCGATCTCACCGCCGGTAATTGTGCCGCCCGTTGAGTTCGCGGCGCCGCTGGTAACGATACTGCCTGCAACATCCACCGGGAGCCCCGCTGTGAAATCTACTCCGGTAAACGCTATTGCGTATTGACCCGTTCCCAAGGTGTTGGTGGTGAGGGAAGCAGAGGAATACAGAATTGTGGCCGTGGACGTGCCGGAATTGCCGCCCGCGGCGGCGCCGATCGTCACCGACCCGCCCGTGGGAGGCGAAAGCGGCGCCGTGTAATTTCCGTTGCCATCAATCACTCCGTGACATTGCGTGACGGAGCCAACGGGAGCCGTGATGCAATCGCCGAACGCGATGCCGTTGACGGTCCATACGACGCCGGCGCTGGGCGTGGCGGTGAACGACTGCAGGCCGCCAGCCGGGATAGTGAGCGCAGCGGGATTTACGACTAAGGTCTGCGCCGCGACGACATTTACGGTTGTAGTGCCGCTGTTCGATCCAGACGTGGCCGTGATCGTCACGCTGCCTGGAGCTGTGGGCGCGGTGAAAAGGCCCGTGTTGTCAATCGTGCCGCCGCTCGCTGACCATGTGGCTGAAGTACTCGCACCATTTAGAAAAGCCGAAAATTGGGCGGTCTGGCTGACCGGCACGCTCGAGGAACCGGGAACCACGATGAGATCATTGATCGTAGGATGATTGCCCCCACCCCCGCCACTGCTGCAAGCGGACAGCGTTAGCATCGCTGCAACGGCAAGTACCAAAAGCTTTATGAAATGAATCCTCTTTCGCATCAGAAATCTCCCGTTGGCGTCATCCTTTGATGGCCGGCAAGGCCCCGCAATCGGAGCCGGTTTATAATCGCGAACAACTGCGTTTGCGGAGAGCGCGCAAAGTGCGCCCGCCGCGACAACGCGCCGCTCAATAAATCCACGATGCTGCTTAATCCTGGTCTTCTGCGCGGCCATGATGGTCTCGAGCCATCAGCAGGCCACGCGCGGAGTTCAGACATTCTGTTTCGCAAAAACGGTGGAAAAAGTTCCATCCGTTCCAGCGCCACCCCGGTCAATTAAAATACTCGAAACTCGAACACTTAGATACAATTCGGCGCAAATAGGTTTCTCCGTTGATTACCAACACCGCGAACGCGTGAAAGTTGCGCGACAGCGTGCGAGGCAGGCGTGATTTCACGAAAAATCAATTGCGCAGCGGTTTTCCTGTTTTCAAAGTGTGCGCGATGCGCTCCTGCGTCTTGCGTTCGCCGCACAGGCTCACGAATGCTTCGCGCTCGAGGTCTAGCACGTACTGCTCGGGAACGAGCTGCGGCGCGGTGATCGCTCCACCGGCGAGAATGTTTGCCAGCTTGCGGCCCACGACGCCGTCGTAATCCGAAGCATAACCGCCGCGAATCATCATGTGAATGGCGAGCTTCGCACCGGTGAGAAATTCTTCGCCGAGCACGCGGATTTGCGCGGGCGCGGGCGGATGGTATCCCGCGCGCAGCAGGGCGAGAGCGGTTTGCTTGGCGTCGGCAATCTGCCGGTCGCGATTCATCGCAATCAGATCGGCTGGGCGCAGATAGCCGAGCGTGCGCGCGTCTTGACCACTCGTGGACACTTTGGCCATCGCAATATTCTCGAATACCGGCTTGAGCGCGTGGAATAGGTCCAGATCTTCGCCTCCCGCGGAGTGTTCGTTCGCGCGAATCAGCATTTCTTTTGTGCCACCGCCACCAGGAATCAGGCCGACGCCTGTTTCCACCAGTCCCACATAGGTTTCCGCTGCGGCGTGAATCCGCGCGGCGTGCAACGGAACTTCGCATCCGCCGCCCAGAGCCATGCCCTGCGGTGCGGCGACGATGGGGCGTGGTGCGTACTTAATAGCCATATTCACGCGTTGAAATTGGCGCACGGCCATGTGGATGTCGTCCCACTCGGCTTCTTGCGCGCTAATGAGCACTAGCATCAGGTTCGCGCCCACGGAAAAATTCGTCGCTTGATTTCCGATGACCATCGCGTCGAAGTCTTGGCTAAGG
The DNA here is from genome assembly GCA_963790855.1 of uncultured Acidobacteriota bacterium. GTDB lineage: Bacteria > Acidobacteriota > Terriglobia > Acidiferrales > UBA7541 > Palsa-295. The sequence continues at coordinate 191,522 of CAWBPZ010000005.1, read as the reverse complement.
CGCGCGATGCCGGCGTGAATCATCGCGACCAGATCGCCGCCAATGGAATTCATCTTGGAGTGGAATTCGCAGCAGAGGACGCCATCGCCCAGGTCGATCAGGCTTGCTCCGGCATTTTTCTGCACCACTCCGCTGCGGTCTTTCAGCGATTTCAAGATGATGATTCCCGGCGGCTCCGGGACGGGCTGCAAAGCTTGCAAGGCAAGATCGAAATAGCGCGTCGTTCCCTTTTCCGATTCGTAGAAAGATTTCGCAGCTGAGTCCAGAACTCTGCGCACGAGCGGCGGCAATTCCTGGCCATCGCGTTCCAGAGCCTTGGCCATGCGCTCGACGCCGACGGCATCCCAGACTTCAAACGGGCCGAGTTCCCACGCGAAACCCCAACGTGCGGCGCGATCCAGATCCACCACGCTGTGAGAAATTTCGGGCATGAGTCGCGCAGCGTAAAGGCAGGTTTGACTGAGGCTCGACCACAGCAGGCGATTTGCCTTGTCACCGCCTTTGCCATTAAGAGCTGGCGCAAGCAGAGCGCGCAAACGTTCGCGCGTGTCTTCGATCAGCCTGCCGGCTTCGATCGAAGGGAATTTCGCTTTCAGGCGCGGGCGATACTCCATTTTCTGCCAGTCGAGCGTGAGAATTTCGGATTCGCCGCCCTGTTTTACTTTTTTATAGAAGCCACCGCCGGTTTTGTCGCCGAGCCAGCCGCGCTTGAGCATTTCCTCCATGAACGGCGGAACTTTGTAGATGTCGCGCGATTCATCGCCAGTCGCGTTGTCGTAAATGTTGCGCACGACGTGCACGAGAATGTCGAGACCCACCAGATCGCCCGTACGAAACGTGGCAGACTTCGGCTGACCGATGGCGGGGCCGGTGCAGGCGTCCACTTCCTCGACAGTCATTTCCAGCGCCTGCATCTGGCGAATCACGTTGAGCATGGAAAATGTGCCGATGCGATTGGCGATAAAGTTGGGCGTGTCCTTCGCGGGCACCACGCCTTTGCCCAGGCGCAGGTCGCAGATTTCGTCGAGCGATTGCAGAACTTCGGGAAGGGTTTTGGGTCCGGAGACTAGCTCGACCAATTTCATGTAGCGCGGCGGATTGAAGAAATGCGTTCCTGCCCAGTGCTGCTGAAAATCTTCGGACCGGCCCTCGGCGATCAAATGAATTGGCAAGCCGGAGGTGTTGGAGGTGACGATGGTTCCGGGCTTGCGGACGGCTTCGACGCGCGTGAAGAGGCTGCGCTTGATTTCCAGATTTTCGGCGACGGCCTCGATGATCCAGTCCACCTGTCCGCACCAGGCGATGTTGTCCTCAAGATTGCCGGGAGTGACCAGGCGCGCGGTGTCGGGCGTGAAAAAAGCCGCGGGCCGCGACTTTTTTGCAGCTTCAAAGCCAGCGAGCACGATGCGATTGCGCACGGCCGGGCTTTCCAGCGGCAGGCCTTTACTTTGCTCCGCGGGAGTGAGACTCGTAGGGGCGATGTCCAGCAGGTAGCACGGGACGCCGGCGTTCGCCAGATGCGCGGCGATGCGCGCGCCCATGGTGCCTGCTCCTAGAACCGCTACGCGTTCGATGCGTCGTTTCACTGGCGTTCCTTTCGGCGTTTGCCCAGTCAGTGAGGTTACAAAAGCAGTACGGAGCGGTCAACCGGAAAGACCCTGTAACGGGAAATGAGTTAAAGTGTTGTTAGGATCTCGCATGTCTGAGACGGGATACACTACGAAATGGTTAGGGAAAGCCATTCGCGGCTTGCGCAGCTTTGCGTATGGCACGGGCGGCGAACGGCCGAAGGTGGGCTTGGCGCTGGGCGGTGGATTCGCGCGGGGCGTGGCGCATGTGGGTGTGTTGCGCGTCCTGGAAGAGTTCGAAATCCCGATCGATTTTATCGCCGGGACCTCGGTGGGCGCGTTGATTGCGGCGGCTTATTCCAGTGGGACGACGCTGGAGCACATGGCGCAGCAATCTGCGATCACACGCTTTCGTGATTTTGGGCGCTGGACGCTTTCGCGGATGGGCATGGCTTCGAATGAACCGTTGCAGGATTTTCTGCAGCGGCTGACGCCCGCAAAATATTTTCACGAGCTGCGCATTCCGCTGGCGATTGTTGCTACCGACCTGCTGAAGGGCACTTCGATTCATTTCACCGAGGGAGAGATTGGGCCGGCGCTGCGTGCTTCGTGCGCCTATCCGGGATTATTTCTGCCGGTGGAGCATCAGGGGCATTATCTGGTGGATGGATTTCTGACGGAGCAGGTGCCGTCACCAGCAGTGAGAAAGCTGGGCGCGGAGATGGTGATTGGGATTCATCTGGAGCCGGGTCTGCTGGAATCCAAACCGCGGAATACGATTGAGGTAATCAGCCGGTCGTTTTCGATTATTCAGTCGGTGGCAAATCAGCCATGGCGCGGCATGACGGATGTGCTGATCGAACCAAACGTGCATCACATTTTGTGGGATGAGTTTGTGAAGTCGCCGCAGCTGATTGCCGCGGGCGAAGATGCCACGCGCGCGGCCATGCCACAGATTAAGGCCCTGCTGCATCGCGGCGGGCCAGACAGTGGCGCAGCGGAGAATGACGGCATTTTCGAGGCGGCGGAGTAACTTACGTAGGTGAGATCGGATAGGACGGCTGAGAACTGCTGAAAGCGGCTCATACAGGCTGCTAACTATATTTCGCGGCGCGCGTCAAAATAGGTGTGAGGAGCCGAACTCCTCCTGCGATGACCGCTGCAACGCCCCAATCATACGCAGGGAGTGTTCGGCTCTTCTTTTTTGCACTCTCTTATTCCGTAATTGGGACATCCGAAATTCCGTAGGTTTCTGCGTTTCCCGCGCCTGAAGTCGTGCGGAATCCAATTTCGCGCGTTTACTTCGCAGGATCTGCCTCTCGCAGTTCAATTGTTACTGGCCGACCGTTGCCCTTCCCGCGTTTTGTGAACCACTCGCTCATCGCTTGGGCCAAGCGCGTGGCGTCCACCGCCAAACCGACTTCCAGGCGGCCGTCAGCGGTCGGCAAAGTGTCGTCGAACTCCGCAGACCCAGTAAAGTTGCGCATGCAAAAACTGTCCAGCCAATCGAGCGGGGCGGGGTGCCTCTCGTTGCCGATTACCAATTCTGCCTGCAGCTTGCGCGCGTACATGATTCGGGGAGTATAACATTTGGGCTTTCAGCGTTTGGCTCAAGCGGCCTTATTGGGACTTCTTACTTGATCCCGCGCCGCGCCCGATGACGTTGCAAGAGTTCCAGCTCCAAAGCCTCGGCGAGAAAAAATCCAATGACCTTCAAACTCTTCAGGATTTGCGGGAAGTCAGTCACGAAGCCCAAGGAGTCTGCGGGTTTTAATACGCCGAGTGTTCCCGACAGCGGCAGATTGCGACTTGGGGCGATGGCCCGGCCAATCTGTTCGTCGATCAAGAGAACATCCAAGCGCAACGACCCTGCCAACAGGATTGCCTCGCGTTCGCCTTGATGCAGGGCAACCGGGAATGAAGCTTCCCCGGATTCTTGCGCAGCGCGGACTTCAAACCAAGCGGGCGGTGACAAGGCGCGGCGGACCAATTCCGGCGTTCTCACGTCTGTCAATTCGGCGTGTATCGCGGCGGGCACAAAGACTTTTTCAAACAGTTCTCCGAGCAAATGTTCCTGCTCAACCGCAATTAGATAAGGCAGCGGTGTGGTGTTAGAAACGGCAATCATACGGCTACGTCTCTAGCGTCTTTTTGGGCGCGATGCAGTTTCGAATACCGCCGCTTCACGGTCCAGATCTGCCTTTGCGATTGCCGCGAGGGGGACGTGATGCCGGCCCACAAAATCCTCGATCTTGACGCGGGATAGGCCTAACATTTCCGAGACTTGATAAAGCGTCAAGGCTTGCTCGCGGTAGCCTTCCCGCGCGAGCGCTTCGAGCGCACGGCGAGAGACGCCGCCTGCCAGGCGTTCAGCAACATTATCTGGAATGCGCAGGATGACTTCCATGGGCTTAGCTTGGCACGCGGAAATGCATTCTCCCACTTCCCAGTTCAACCGAATCTTGCAGCGCGCACACTCGAATGCGATCCAATCATGGCACTTCGGGATACAGAAGAGCCGTTTGGTCGGCTGACATTTCTCGCGCAAAAGATATTGGAGTGATGTAGCATTCGGTAGTTCGCGGGTCCGGCGCTGCGCATCGCGTTGATGCCGGGCTCGCTCGCATGACGTAATCGCTCGAATCGTCACCTTAACCGGGGCTTGTCTTACTTCCCTAGCCGGAGAAGGAGAGCGCCAGCATGGCAAACTTCCTGCGTGACACCCGTTTTGGTTTTCGTCTGCTTCGAAAAAATCCCGGATTTGCGACTGTGGCTATCTTCGCGCTCGCGCTCGGCATTGGCGCAAACACTGCCATCTTCAGCATCTTTTACGCGACGCTCCTTGCGCCGTTTCCCTACCCGCAACCGGACCAATTGGTAGTGGTGTGGTCCAGCATCGGCGGACATCGGAACGCAGTTTCGGCCGGCGACTATCTGGACTGGAAGCGCGACAGCAAAGTCTTCCAAATACTGGGAGCAGTGACGGGCGAGCAATTCAATGTGTCCGCCGGCGTCGAACGCGCCGTACAAGTCGAAGGCAGCTACTTGACCCCCGGCTTCCTGGACCAATTGATTTGCGACAAGCCGTTCATGGGACGTTATTTGCTGCCCGACGACACGGTGCCGGGCAAAGACCATGTGGTGATCATCACGCACAAATTGTGGGAATCGCACTTCGGCGCCGATCCCAACATTATCGGCAAGCAAATCCACTTGAATGGCGAGCTCTATACAGTGATTGGAGTGCAACCCCCTGGGCAACCCGATCGCTTGGGCCGGCAACTGGTGGTCCCGCTGGTATTCACGCCAGAACAAACCAACCACGATTTTCGCTGGCTGGTTATCTTGGGACGCATGAGGCCCGGAGTCACGCTCGCGCAAGCCAACGCTGACATGGATACGGTGGCGCGCCACATCGCCGAGGATTATCCGAAATCGAACAAGGGCTGGGGCGTGAGCGTCGTGCCGCTCAAGAACGATTTCCTGAATCCCGACACAAAAAAGGGATTGCCGCTGCTGCTGGGTGCGGTGGGTTTCGTACTGCTGATCGCCTGCGCCAACGTGGCAAACCTGCTGCTCGCGCGCGGCACGGCGCGGCAAAGAGAAGTGGCCGTGCGAGCTTCTGTGGGCGCTTCGCGTCGCCAAATATTCATGCAATTCTTGATCGAGAGCCTCGCACTCGCGTCCGTCGGCGGCGTGCTCGGAGTTGCTTTGGCGTGGGTGTTGATGAAAGCGATCGTGGCCTCGATGCCGCCGTACACTTTGCTTTCGGAAACGGACGTGCGCATGAGCGTTCCGGTGCTGCTTTTCACGGTAGCGACAGTGATGCTCGCCGGCGTCCTATTCGGTTGCGCTCCGGCGTGGCGCGCCGCGCGCATGAACTTGAACGACGTGCTGAAAGAAGGCGGAGGCTCGTCACGCAGCACCGGACGGCATGGCTTGCGACGCGCGCTAGTAATTGCTGAGTTTGCTCTGGCGCTCAGCTTGCTTGCCGGAGGCGGCCTCGCGATTCACAGCCTCTGGAACGTCGCGCACGTGGACCTGGGATTCCGCAGCGATCATTTGCTCACCTTCGATCTGCCCGTAGCAAAAGGCCGCCTGACGGACGCTGTGCAAATCACCACGTTCTACCGCCAATTGCTGGAAAAAATTCAAGCGCTGCCCGGCGTCATCTCCGTCGCGGCCTCGGAGGGCGCGCCGCTGCAGGGCGTAAGATTCGGAATGCCGTTCCAAATCGCCGGCAAGGAAGTCACCGATATGTCGCAGCGGCCCGTAGCAGGCTTCAACATGGTGACTCCAGACTTTTTCAAGGTTTTTGGCACCCGCATCGCGCAGGGGCGCGCATTCAACGATCAAGACCAGGCGGGCGGCGTGCAGGTAGCCGTCGTGAATGAAAATTTCGCCAAGAAATTCTTGGCCGGCGTGGATCCGCTGTCCCAGCGCATCCTCGTCGAACAACTGACTCCCGGCGTCACAAAACTTGGTCCTCCCGTCACATGGCAAATCGTTGGCGTCTATCGCGACGTCCGCAACGGCCGCCTCGAAGAAGACTTCCCCGAAATTGACGTGCCTTTCTGGCAGAGTCCATGGCCACAGGCGCTTATCTCGTTGCGTGCGGGCGTGGAACCCGAAAATTTAACCAGGAACATCGCTGCGATCGTGCAAACCATGGATCCGGACCTGCCGTTGGGGCAGCCCCGCACGATGGAGCAAATCATGGACCGGTCCCTGTCGCAGCAGCGATTTACCGCAGGTTTGTTCGGAGGCTTCGCGGCCATCGCGCTGCTGTTGGCGGCCGTCGGGATTTACGGCGTCATGTCCTTCGCCGTCGCGCAGCGCACGCACGAGATCGGCTTGCGGATGGCGCTCGGCGCTGGTCATAGAAACGTGCTGGCGCTAATCCTGAAAGAGGGCATGATTCTGGCGGGAGTAGGCCTGCTCCTGGGCCTCTTCGGAGCTTACGCCGTAGGAAAAGTGATGCACGGCGTGCTCTACAACGTCGCGGTGTTTGATTTCGCCGCCTTCGCTGCTGTGGCCGCGGCGCTGCTGCTTGCGGGTTTGCTGGCCTGCATCATCCCGGCACATCGCGCCACGCTAGTGGATCCGATGCAGGCGCTGCGCCAGGAATGAGCACGGCGGCGCGAGCGAGACGCTAAACACTCTAGCGCCGTGATGCTTGCAATTCCCCAATTCGTGGCCTAGACTTTTCTGGTATATAAGCTTTCATAAACGCGGTCGCGAACTGCCCAGCCCGCTTGCTGGGCGGCTCCCCGGCGGCTGCCTTCCGGAGACCAGGTGTCCACACCACTGGAAAAATGGGTTGAGGAATCCGCGCGTCTTACGCATCCAGATAAAATCGTCTGGTGCGACGGCTCGGAAGAGGAAAACGACCGATTCCTCGCCGGGCTGAAGCACGACGGCATCATCACCGAACTGAATCCCGCGACTTATCCGCACTCCTATCTGAACCGCCGCAATCCCAACGACGTCGCCCGCACCGAGAGCGTCACCTTCATCTGCACCAACAAAAAGGACGAAGCCGGCCCCACGAATAATTGGATGTCTCCCGCCGACGGCAAAGCGCGTGTGCGGCCCATTCTGGAAGGCTCCATGAAAGGCCGCACAATGTTTGTGGCGCCTTACCTCATGGGCCCGCAAAATTCTCCCTACAGCCGCGTGGGCGTAGAGATCACGGACAGCCGCTACGTGGTCGCGAGCATGCGCATCATGTCCCGCATGGGCAAAGCCGCGCAGGACCGCATCGGAAACACCGACAATTTTGTTCCCGGCCTGCACGCATTGGCCGGAGTGGACCCCGAACGCCGCTTCGTCATGCATTTCCCCGAGGAAAAACTGATCTGGAGCGTGGGATCGGGCTACGGCGGAAATGCGCTGCTGGGGAAAAAATGTTTTGCGCTGCGCATTGCCAGCTGGATGGCGCGCTCGGAAGGCTGGATGGCCGAGCACATGCTCATCCTCGGCCTGCAAGATCCGTCGGGCAAAGTCACGTACATGGGCGCCGCATTTCCCAGCGCTTGCGGAAAGACCAACTTGGCCATGATGGTTTCCGCGCTGGAATCGCAGGGATACCGCGTGTGGACCGTGGGCGACGACATCGCCTGGATGCATATCGGCGCGGACGGCACGCTGCGCGCGATTAATCCCGAGAACGGATTTTTCGGCGTGGCGCCCGGAACCAACGCGCAGACCAATCCGAACGTGATGGCGGCTTTGCGTCACGACACAATTTTTACGAACGTCGCGATCAGTGGCGCGCGCGAACCCTGGTGGGAAGGAATTGGCACTCCGCCGCCGCCGGGGCTGATTGATTGGAAGGGTGAGCCGTGGTCGCCGGAAAAAGGTCCGGCCGCCCATCCGAATTCGCGCTACACCGTTCCCGCGCGCCAGTCGCCTTCGATTTCCCCGCACTGGGAAGATCCGGAGGGCGTGCCCATCGCCGCGATTATTTTTGGCGGGCGGCGCGAACGGCTCGCTCCGCTCGTGTATGAATCGCGCAACTGGCAGCACGGAGTTTTTGTAGGCGCGACGATGGCTTCGGAAACCACCGCTGCCGCAACGGGCGCCGTGGGAGTGACGCGGCGCGATCCCATGGCGATGATTCCCTTCTGCGGATACAACATGGCCGATTATTTCCAGCATTGGCTCGAAATGGGCCCGAAAATAAAACGCCCGCCGAAGATTTTCCACGTGAACTGGTTCCGCAGGGATGCCAACGGAAAGTTCCTCTGGCCGGGATACGGCGAAAATGTTCGCGTGCTGAAGTGGATGCTGGACCGTATCGAAGGCCGCGCAGCCGCGACGGAAACGCCGATCGGTTTCGTGCCGACTCCGGGCTCGCTGACGTTGGATGGCCTGGCGATTTCGCGGCCGGTGGTGGATGAATTGCTCCACGTGGATGCGCAGGATTGGTCTGCCGAAGCGGATGCTACGGCGAAATTCTTTGAGATTTTTGGCGACCGGTTGCCGGCAGAGATTCGCAGCGAGAACAAGGCGCTGCAGGACCGTTTGCATCGGACTAGTGTTACCGCAAGATAATTCGTAGCGATTATGTCGCCGCGCTTACCGCGTACGGGCTTGTCGCACGATATCTCTTCTCGAACTCTTCCCTCGTGCACATTGTCCGCATGTCTATGATGCGATCCACAGCGAGGATTCCGTCGAGGTGATCGATTTCGTGTTGTAACAGCTCGGATAGATCCCGTTCCGCGCCCGCTTGAACTTGCTGCCATTGCCCTTGCAGATCCTGATACCGCACCTTGATTTCGCGGTGCCGCTCCACCTGCATAAAAATCGAAAGAAAACTCAAGCACGCGTCCCACACCACGATTTTTTCCGCACTGCGTTCGATAATTTCCGGATTAATCAGCGGCCACGGCTCCGCGCCGCGCAATTGCAAAAATATTACGCGCTGGGCGACCCCGATCTGCGGCGCGGCGATGCCCCGGCCGTAGCCGGTGCTCGCGCGCCAGTGCGCCAGCGTGTCGGCGAGGTCTCTTACTACCGCCGCGATCTCCGGTGATGGCGGATTTGCCACACGCGTCGCGATTTCTCTCAGCCGCGGGTCGCCCAGCTGCAGCACAGTTTGGATGGCCATCGGCTCCCTCCCTTCGCGGCGAATTCACGCGCGTTGGACTTTCAGCTTGTACCCTGCGCAACGGACCACCGGCAGCGCAGGATATTTTCGATACGCCGTATCCACCGCCGCCAGCTCGCACAAATAAAATTTCGCGCCGCGGTCGGATTCAATGCGCCGCGCGTGCGCGCAATCGGCGCACAGGCCTGCGCGCTCACGCTCTCGTTGTGCATCCTCCTGCGTTCCCACGCGACGAGCATAGCACCACTCGCCGCCGCGTTGCCGCCGGCAGCATCGCGCTGCCACACGTCTGGCATGTTTTTTCATGTGGACATCGACTCGGATGAGAAATATCCTCGCGTGCGGAATCCACTGGCAAGGAGATTTCAGTCATGAGGCTACTTGTGGGAAAGCTCGCGCTCTGTATTGTGCCGGCGCTGATGATCGGTGCATTCGCCGCCAGCGCTCAAATCTCGACGCAGATCGTTTTCAGAATGTCGCGCCCGTTTGTGGTAGCGAATACCACGTTGCCCGAGGGCAACTTCGTGATTCGCGAAGTCCCCGGCGCCGCCAAACTGACTCTGGAATTCAGCAACCCGCGCGGCGGTGCTGCCACGATGGTCGAAGCGGTGTCCATCCCGGCCGACCCGACAATTCATGCTCCGGAAATTGCGTTCAATAAATACACGAATCTGATGGCGCTCTCGCAGGTTTTTCCTGGCCCCGGGAAACACGGTTACCAGCTCGTTCCCGGGCAGGCTGAAAAAGGCGCCGCCAAAACCGAAAAGCCGCTGCGCCAAACCATTCCTGCCAAAGGGAACTGAAGCGATGCGACCCGCGCTTCGCACTTCGTCGCCGCTGAGCGTCTTCCCTTGCAATTCCCTCTCGCCGCGTGTCTAAAATACGAATTCTGGGAGGCCACCATGATTTGCCGCCACGTCTGGTTGCGCACGACCATTTATTTGCTGGCTGTCGCGCTCGTGCTGCCTTTGGCGCGTGCAGCACAGAGTGTACCGGCGCCGCGCGTGGTCGATTTGCCCGCGCAAGGTGGCGTAATTCTGAAGGCCACATATTTTGGCGCGGCGCAACCCGGGCCGGGGATTCTGTTGCTCCATCAATGCAATCGTCAGCGCAAAGTTTGGGACGATCTTGCCGTACGCCTCGCTACCTCGGGCATCAACGTATTGACGGTGGATTTCCGCGGTTACGGGGAAAGCGGCGGCAAAAGCCCGGACCAAGCCTCGTCGCCGCAGGAAGCCACTCAAATCGTGAACGAGAAATGGCCCTCGGATGTGGACGTTGCGTTCGGATACCTGCAATCGCAACCGGGGGTGAATCGCGACGTGATGGGCGCCGGCGGTGCGAGTTGCGGCGTGAATCAGGCGGTGCTGCTCGCGCGACGGCATTCGGAGGTGAAGTCATTGGCGCTGTTATCGGAAAGCACCGATCGTCTCGGACGGCAGTTTCTGCACAACTCGCCGAACTTGCCGCTGTTTTTGGCGGTGTCCGATGACGATCTGGATCCCGGCGTGGTAGAGCTTATGCACTGGCTTTACGATCTTTCGCCGGATCCCGCTAACAAGTTCGTGCACTATTCGGCTGGCGGGCACGGCGTCGAGATGTTTGCCGCGCACAGAGAATTGCCGGGGCTGATTGTTGATTGGTTTAACGCGACGCTGCGCAATTCGCCCGGGCCGCCGGCTATGCACGCGCTTGCTCCGTGGTCCGCCGAATCTCGTTTTTTGAGCTTGGCGGACGAGCCCGATGGATTGCGCAAGGCTGAGCAGATGTTCGCGGACGCGCGGCGCGCCGACCCCAAGGCCGCATTGGTTTCGGAAGCGCTGATGAACCGGATGGGATACGGAAGTCTGAGTGCGGGCGACATCGAGGGCGCGATTGTGCTTTTTCAAATTAATGTCGCGGTCTTCCCCAACTCGCCGAATGTTTACGATAGTTTGTCGGACGCTTATCTCGCCGATGGGCAGAAAGATCTGGCGCGACAGAATGCGCAGAAGGCGCTCGGGCTTTTGCCGTCGGATACTGCGGAGACTGCGCAACGGCGCGACGGAATCAGAGCAAGCGCGGAGCGGAAGTTGAAACAGCTGGGCAATCCCGCGCAATAACTCCCGCCGCTGCGATTACCCAGCACCACACGCAGGCCCTTTTCCGGGGAGCGCCAATCCCCTGATTGGCGGTTTGCCGTTTGGACTCAAAGACGCCCCCCTAACTCGTTTGCCTTCGCCGTTGTCTCCGCATCCGTAGGCGCGGGCCTCAGACCCGCCTGCCTTTATCTTTGTAGATGTGGCCGTAGCCCCGACATAAAAACGATGCCGCGCAGCGCCGTCCATTTCCCGCGAACTTTCTATCTGCGCCGAGCCAAGCGAGGGCGCTCCTTCACGCTGTATGCTCTTGCGTTATCGTACCGACTATGTTATCATCAGTCGTGGGCTAATTACGCCCAGGCAAGGAGAAAACATGGTCGGCGCTGCTCGTCCAGCACGCAGGTTCGCGATCGACCCTCACCGGCCGCCATCCCCACGATTCGCAACTCGCCAGTCGCTTCTTGCCTCTCACGCATTTCTAATCTCTAGTCGTCCAGGATTAGAAATCGAGCTAAGCCCCTCACAACAAACGATAAAGCGTTTTCTAATCGCTAGTTTTTCTGCCAATCCGGAGCTTGCGTCGTGTCGCGCCAATCACGGCTCGCGAGTCGCGCCATTTTTATTCGACCCAAATGAACGAACGCGAGAAACCCTAACCCGTTCACAACCAACAAGGAAACACTTTCTATCCGATACTTTGGAGCGACATATAAGCTTTGTATTCGATATTCTTGCGCGCTCTTTCGCCTACCCGATGCATTTCGATATTCACCAATCCCCCGTCGCCACGGTAGAATTGCCGGCCTATGGTCAATAATCTTGCTGTCAAATTGCGCTCATTGCTGCCTCTGGCGGCTGGCGCGGCAATCGCCGTCGCAACCCTCTGCCCATCGGCAGCAAACCAGCTCTCGACCGCGGAGGTGCAGTCGGCCGCTTCGACGAGCGCGGGACCGTATGTGGTGCCGGACCTGGCCGAGCGCGTCACCAAATTCAAATTGGTGCACATGCCTTTCAATTCCGCGGGGCTTAGCGCGCGCGAAAAGGAAATGGTCGCGAAGCTGGTAGATGCGTCTGGGCTGCTGGATTGCATTTATTGGCGGCAGAATGACCCCGAAGGCTTAAAGCTGTATCTTTCGCTCGCGAACAGCAAGGATCCGCAGGACGAATTGTTGCGCCGCTATTTGAAAATCAACGGCAACCGGTTCGATCTGATTGATGATGATAAACCCTTTGTCGGCACGCAGCCGATGCCGCTTGGCCGGGGATATTATCCACCGGACATGACAAAGCAAGAATTTGACGCCTACGTCGCTGCGCACCCTCAGCAAAAGACAGCGTTGTACTCATCACTCACCGTCGTCCGAAACAAAGCTCGATCTACCGCCGGGTCCGAGCTGATGGCGATTCCCTATCACGTTGAGTATCACGAGTTTCTGGAAACGATGGCGAAGGACTTGCGCGAGGCTGCGGCGCTGAGCGACGATCCCGCGTTTGCGAAGTTTCTGCGCCTGCGGGCTGATGCCCTGCTTAGTGACGATTACTATGCGAGCGACATCGCTTGGCTCGATCTGGAAAATCCGAAATTTGATTTGGTTTTTGCGCCTTACGAGGTCTATGACGACTCGCTACTCGGCGTGAAGGCCAGCTACGGCGCTTCTGTGATGATTCGCAACGACGAGGAAAGCCGGCAGCTTGCGCTGTACCAGAAATATGTGCCCGATCTGCAGGAAGCGCTTCCCTTGCCAGCAGCCGATCTGCCTTCAAAGCGCGGCAAGCAATCGCCCATGGAAGTCGTGGACTCGCCTTATCGCGCGGGAGATTTGCTGCACGGCTATCAGGCCGTGGCGGACAATTTGCCGAACGATCCCCGCGTCCACGAGGAAAAAGGCTCGAAGAAAATATTCTGGAAAAATTTCATGGATGCGCGCGTGAACTACATCATCCTGCCCCTGGCGCAGCGCACCATGCGCCCGGACCAGGCCGCGATGGCGAGCGGCGAAGGATACCTGGCCGACACGATCATGCACGAAATTTCGCACGGACTGGGGCCGGCGTTCGCGCACACGGCGCAGGGCAAAGTACAGATTAATGAAGCGATCGGGTCATCTTATTCCGCTCTGGAAGAATCGAAAGCCGACGTGGTGGGCGAATTCTGTTACGGCTGGCTGATTGACCGCGGCGTGCTGCCGAAGGAACGGCGCAACATCACGTACGCCTCTTACGTCGCGGGAATATTTCGCACCGTGCGGTTTGGCGTCGCGGAATCCCATGGCGCAGGCGAAATCATGCAATTCAATTATTACGTGGAGCAAGGCGCGATCACGCGTGACGCGGCCACGGGATTGTATGCGATTGATTTCGAAAAAATGCCGGGGGCGATTGCCTCCCTAGCCAAAGAATTGCTAGAGCAGGAAGCCACCGGGGATCGCGCGCGCACCGATGCGTGGTTTAAGAAATATGGCGGGATGCCGGCGGAGTTGACCGCGCTACTGGCGCAGATGAATGACATTCCTGTCGACATCGATCCGGAATTTGATTTCCATCCGCCGCTGAAATGAAAATCACACTCAACGCTCGCAATTTTCTGGAGTGCGGCGGCTCGCCGCCGCTTTCGCTCAGCGAGGTTCGGCTCGCGGCCACGGAGATCGGCCGGCAAAATCCCCTACAGAATTTCCTGGATTTCGGCGTCAATCGAAATGTGCGTCTGCGCAAAACCGCTGATTTGAAAAGATTGTCCGGCAGCCTTGCTGAAGTGAAAAAATCGGCTAATGTGGTAATCCTCATCTAGCGCGTCGAAAATCCGCTCAGTCTCTTCGTGCGACAGATTCAGTGCTGAGATCGGCACGGATTTTCCGTAGCCACCGGCCGCATGCACGTATTTTTCCACCAATTCGCGCAATTGCATTTTCAGATCCACACGTATGCGCCGGCTTCGCCGTACGGCAAATTCATGTAGAACACATTCGCTTCGGCGATGCGCTCGAATGCAGCCAGCAACTTTCGCGCGCCGTGCCGCGCGCACAACGTGATGCCCGGCGCGGCTGCCACTTGCTCCACTTCGTCCAAGCTAGCAATTTGCTGATGCGAAAACCACAGCCAAGTTGCAGCGAATCCGCATGCAGCGCACGCACCGCCGGGTTGCGCCAGGCGCTGCGCAATCGCCTGGGAAACTTCTGGCCGCAATCCTACCGGTTCGAAATCCGACTGCGCCACGAAAAAGTACTGCGTGAATATCTCCGCGTCCGGCTCGAACGCTATCACGCGTCCGGTGAAAGATTCCAGCTCGCTCGCTACGGCTTCGTTCAGACATTCGCGGCACAAAGTGATTTCCGGCCGGGCCGGGTTGCGCTTGGTGCTGCGCTTTCCGCGCAGATACAGCGTATCCGGCAGCAGCGTCGCAATCCAATCGCACTCCTCGCCCAGGTGAATGCACTCCGGCGCCGTGCCTTTCAGCCACGCCCACCAATTGTGGCTGCGCGGCAGCAATTCGATTGCGGGATACGCTTCGTCGTACGAGATGCGCGCCAAGGGTCCGTTCCAATTCCGGGTTACAACGCCGTATGGTAGCAGATTGCCAGCGGCAAATGCCTGCGTGTCGCGTTCCGGCGTTTGTCCGCGCGGAAGGCATCGGCTATTATGGATGGCGCGTAACATCGAACTCGCAATTTTCGATTTGTTCGTTAAGCGAACAGGGAGGATCAGGCATGGCAATCTCGGTAGGAGCGGCCGCTCCGGATTTTGTGTTGAAGGATCAGAGCCAGAAGGAAGTGAAGCTTTCCGATTTTCAGGGAAAGAAAAATGTGGTGATTATTTTCTATCCGCTGGATTGGAGTCCGGTGTGCACGAACGAGCACGCCTGCTTCGTCAACGATATGAAGCGCTTCGAGCAGCTGGACGCGCAGGTGCTGGGCATCAGCGTGGACAGCGCGTGGTCGCACAAGGCGTTCGCAGAAAAAATGGGGATTCACTATCCGTTGCTGGCAGATTTCCAACCGCGCGGCGCGGTCGGCGACAAATTCGGCGTGTATCTGGCGGAGAAAGGGATCACGGGACGCGCCATCGCCATCGTGGATCGCTCCGGGAAAATCGCGTGGTTCAAGAATTACGATATCCCCACGCTGCCGGATTTAAAGGAAGTCGCCGACGCGCTGGCGAAAGTGAATTAGTTCTTTCCAGGCCGCGCGCGGGTGCGCGCGGCCGCAGCAGGCGCTGCGCTTTTATTTGGGCGCAGCGTCTTTGTTGGGCGCTGGCTGTGACGATTCAGCCGGCGAATCGACGAGCGGCTGCGAAAATGTGCGGATGTAATCCACCAGTTGCCAGCGTTCTTCTTCGCTCAGTTTGCCTTTGAAACCCGGCATGGGGCGATGCCCGTGCGAAATTTTCCAGAAAAGTTCGCCGTCGGTCAGCTGGATCATGGCGTGCGCGTCGGTGAAATTCGTAGGCGCGACCGACAGTTTTTCCGCACGCTCCCCTTTTCCGTTGCCGTCTTCTCCATGACAATTCTCGCAGTGGTCGGCATAGGTGCTCATGCCCATACCGATGGTTTGCGGCGTGGGAGGATACGGATTCTTCATCTGCTTGGCTTCGTCCGGCGCACTCCAGTCACTGAGCGAATAGACGACGACGCTTCCGGCGATTGCGACGATCACAAATACCACGAGGATTCCAAGCAAGTTGGGTTTGAATCCGGAGTCGAGCTTGCGGTCAGCGAGTTTATCGGAGGCCATGATTCGCGGGTTTGCTTGTGGAACTTGTGGCTGCAGGAAAATCTTCGCATTCCGCCGAGGGATTTTCAACTGGCCGGGCGACTGGCTAGCGCGCGGCGTGGATTGCCTGGTACACGGAGATGAGCACAATGACCAGCATGGCCACCACGTAAACGCGGAGACCCCAAAGCAGGAGTTTGGTGCCGACGGAAAGATGCTTGCGGCCGAAATGAGTGCGGCGCTTGGCGGCGACGACCTGGTCGGCTTCGAGCAAGGACAGAACGGCGCGCGGATCCTGCAGGCTGAGCTGTTCGGACTTGACGTCAACTGGCGCGTCAATAGGAACGTGCGGCGATACGAGCGCGCCTTGATTTTCCGGAATATCCGCGTAGCGTGAATCCAATTTCATTCCTCCCAAATTCGATGTTACGTGGCTGCGAACTATGCCACAGCGAAGAAGGACCTAACCACCGAGCCATTTAGGAAACACCGTGGCGAGGCCGAAGCCCAGCCCAGCGATAATTAGCAGAACTGTGACCGTCACGCCCGCGAGATTAGCCCAGAATCCGTTCACGTGCTCGCCCATTACTTCCGGATCATTTACCAGGAGCAACAAGAATGCCAACGCGGGAGGCATGGCCAAGACTGCGATGACGTTGACCGTCAAGACCACGAACTCGAGCGGAAAGTTTGGGATTAGCACCAGAGCAGCCGCGGCGCAGGCCGAGCCGAAGAGCGTCAGATAGAAGGGCCACGCATCGCGCAGAGGGCGATTCAAGCTGTGGCCCGTCTGCATGACTTCACCGAAAGCGTAGGCGGACGAAGTGGAGATGGCGATGGCGGCGACGATGCCGGCTTCGAAAATCCCCAAAGCGAAGAGCGCGGCGCCGGTGTGGCCGATCAACGGCTCGAGCGCTTCGGCGAATTGCGCGGCTTGAAAATCCGCTGCGTTGATGCCGTGATGAAACAGCGGCACAGTGGCCAGAATCGCGGCGATGGCAAAGACGGAAGCGAGCAGTGCGCCGAGCAGAGTATCGAAGCGGCCGGCGTTGATATCACGCGGCTGCATGCCCTTATCCACAACGGCGCTTTGCTGAAAGAAAAGCATCCACGGAGTGACGGTGGCGCCGATGGTGGCGAGAATCAGCAGAAGGATCTCGTAGCGGCTGCCGCCCGGAAACGGCGTCCAGGTGAGCATGGCGTGGCCGACGGCGTGCCAATCGGGGCGCGCGAGGATGGCGGCGGGAATAAACAGGCCGTTGAAAATGGCGAGGCTGAGAGTGATGCGTTCCCAGGTCCAATAGCGGCCGGTGGTGATGGCGGCGACGACGATGACGAGCGCGCCGCCCACGGCAATCGCAGGACGCACACCGAAAAAGCCCAGGCCAGCGCGCACGCCGATGAATTCCGTGACGAGGGTGAGGAAATTTCCGAAGATCAGATCGCCCATGGCGAAGAAACCCCAAAATTTTCCGAAGCGATCGAAGATGAGTTCAGCGTGGCCGCGATGTGTGACGGCGCCGAGGCGGACCGTCATTTCCTGCACGATAAAGCCCATGATGAAAGTGAGCACGACGAATGGAATGAAGAAGCCGACGCCGTAGCGCGAACCATCCGCGGAGTAGGAAAGCATGCTGGGAGCGTCGTTTTCGCCGAGGAAGACGAGAACGCCCGGGCCGACCAATAGCCAAAGCAAACGGAAGCCGCCAAACTTCTTGGTACGCCGTTTCCATCTGGCGTGGGCAACTTCCCAGCGGTCGCGCGCGCGATCCACGTCTTCGTGGGTGACAAGATCGATCAGCTCCGGTGCCGCGGCAGACGCGACGGCGGATTCAGTCGTCGGGTGGGCCGTCTGTCCAGCGAGGAGGCTGGGATTTTTGCTGGGAGCGTCCATGGGTTAACCTAGCTAAACTCTGGGTATAAACTACGCTTAACAAGCGTCGAGGTCAATCCCTCCTACAGGGTGCGTGAGTAAAAACTAATCCGGGGCAATTCCCTGCTCTGCTATAGTGAGCGAGAAACCTCTGGAGGACCGCGCCAATGAGCGAGCCGGCGAATCAGCAGCAGAAGCAGCAGGTGCAGATCAAGGCGGACGAAAAGGAATTACTGGGGCAATATTCAAATCTGGCGGTGATTCATCACAACGGCGAGGAGTTCACGCTCAACTTCATATATTTGTTTCCGAGCGTGCCGCAGGGCAAACTGGTTTCCAGCGTGATTCTAAGCCCGGCGCATGCGAAGCGGCTGCTGCAGGCGCTGAAGGAAAATGTGGCGCGATTCGAAGCGCAATTTGGGACTTTGCCGGAAGGTTCCGGGCCGACGCCGGATACGAATTTCGGCTTTGTGCAGTAGGCGGAGCGGGCGGCTAACAGGCGTGGCATTCCGCGACGACCCAATTCCCGCTTGGCTCGAGGAATTCGAGGCCCACGGCGAAACCGGAATGCGGAGTGGTTTGGCAATACGCGACACGCGCGATGGCTCGAAACGCGCCGGTGAGAGTGGATATCGTCAGCCGATCATTTATGTTCCAGCGGCGTGTGCTGAGGACGCGAGCGCCGCTCGGACTGACGTTCTCCGTAAAAGTGGTTTCCGTGCCAGGCAGTGCGGGATGACCGGTGATTTGCACGCCCACTTCCATCGGGATGCGCGTCTCGCGACGCGGCCCGACGAAGTTTTTTGGGATCCCCATCCCAAATCGCACTTTCAATGCTTCCCCTTTCTACAGGCAGGCCGCTACATGCCCCAGACGAAATTTCTTGTGGCCCTTGCCCTTCATGCGGTACAGCGCGCGATCGGCAGCTCCCAAAAGCTTTTCGATCGTGGTGCCATCGTCGGGATAGACGGCCACACCCACACTGACGGTGATGGGAGGCTGCTGGCCGTCGTTCTTTAACTGTTCGCAGATGCGCGCGGCCGCTTGCGCGGCGTCTGCTTCGCTGGATTCCGGAAGTATCAGGGCAAATTCGTCGCCGCCGTAGCGCGCGGGAGTATCAATCGCGCGGCTTCCGTCTGAAAGCGCGGCACCGAGACGTTTAATGGCGCGGCTGCCTGTGAGGTGGCCGAAGCGGTCGTTGATTTTCTTCAGTTCGTCGAGATCGAAAAGCAAAACGGCGAAACCGCGGTTGGTGCGGCGCGAGCGCTGGATTTCGGTTTCCAGCACTTCGACGAGGCGACGATGATTCGCGAGTCCGGTGAGCGGATCGGAAGCGGCCAAATGGCTGACCTGGTCGAAAAGCTGCGCATTGTCGAGCAGCGTGCCACCGAGAACGATGACGTAGCTCATGACCATCATGAAATGCGCAAGGGTGTAGGGAGCGTCGAGGTGATGTTGCGATTCGCTCATGGTGACGTGGCAGAGAACGTTCAGCGCCGCGGCGAGAAACAGCGCGCGATCGAGGTAAGCACCGGCGCGATTGAGGCGTCGGGCGTAGCCGATCGTCGCAGCGAGATAGATTGCGGCAGGGAGCAAGTCCGCAGGGCGCGGGATGATCGCGCCGGGATGAATCTTCGGCGCGTGCGGCAGCATGAAGTAGAAAACGCTGGTGAGATACGCGACGCCGCCGACCATCAGAGTGGCGGCGGCCATTTCCTTCGCGGGCTCGCGCGCGATGGGGATGCGGCGTTCGACGGCGAGAGCGGCGAGCAGCAGGACACCCAGCAGCGTGCGGCCCGCGAGCCAGCCGTAGGAAATGGAGTCTCCCGGCGTCGGCGTCACCAACATGCCGCGATAGAACGTCATGCTGGTGCCCGCTTCGATCAGGCCCGCGAGCACAAATCCGAATGCGAGGATCAGAGAAATTCGATCGTGCGTGCCGCGGAAGCGTACAAGAGCGTTGGCAGCGAAGGTGAAGCCGATAAGGCTGCCCGCCATCTGCAAGTAGGTGTCGAGGAGCGGGTCCGCTACGTAGCCGGAATTGCGCAGAACCCAGAGGGAAACGACAAATGCGCCTCCTGCAATCGTCCACAGCAGGACGAGGCGGAAGCGATGTAGAAGACCCCAAAAGCTGCCCGAACGAGCCACAATTCCCCCAAGGAGCCCACACTTGCCCGCAAAGTACGGAGCAAGCGTGATGCCGTTCGCTCTAATGGTTCTAGTACTAGTTAAGATATTTATTTTCAGTTAGATGGTAGAGTTCTCGCGTCAGGCACGGCTGCGCTAGGCGCACGACTTTTCGAAGCGATGGGTAAAAACGTTACACTCTGTTACGGGGACTACCCAGGTTCAAACTTCAAGACTTGGCCGGCGGAGGGGGCAGTTCGTGGGCCTGAACGATGCTTTGAAAGGTGGAGCGTTTGTGCGAGCCGTCGCAAAACGGTTTGCGTTCGGAGAAGCCACAACGACAGAGGCCGATCTTGGTGCGTCCGCCTAGACCGTAGGCGTGGCCTTCCTGGTCGACTACTTCAACTTCACCGTCGATCAGCAACGGGCCGTTATTCACAACTGTAACCTTTACGTCTGACATTCGATCCTCCGATCGAGAGGGCTAGATTTTCGCCGCAGGGCGCGCGCCGAGGGCGCGAGGTGTTCAGAGCCGACTAATATTTCGGCACCGAGGGGTCAACGTCATCGGACCAAGCAAGGATACCACCCTTTAGGTTCAGAATTTTGCGAAAGCCAGCGCGCTGGAGAAATTCGACGGCTTCGGCGGAGCGCTTGCCGCTGCGGCAATGAGCGACGATTTCGCGGGAGCTATCGAGTTCGCTGACGCGTTTGGAGAGGTCGCCGAGCGGGATCAAGTGGCCACCCAAATTGCAGATTTGATATTCGTGCGGTTCGCGAACGTCGAGGATGTAGAGATCGTCGCCGCGATCCAAACGCGCTTTTAGTTCGCGCGGAGTGATTTCGGGCACGGAGGTTTGCGGCGCGGGAGCTTCTTCGCCGCGAATGCCGCAAAATTCGGCGTAGTCAATCAATTTTGTCAGAGTGGGATGCGTGCCGCAGAGCGGGCAATCAGGATTCTTGCGCAGCTTGAGTTCGCGGAAGCGCATTGCTAGCGCGTCGAAAAGCAACAAGCGGCCAACGAGCGGTTCGCCGGCGCCGATGATGAGCTTCAGCGTCTCGGCCGCTTGAATCGAGCCGACGATTCCTGGGAGCACACCGAGCACGCCGCCTTCAGCGCAGGATGGAACCAGGCCGGGAGGAGGCGGCTCCGGATACAGGCAGCGATAGCAGGGGCCATCGGGATAGCCGAAGACGGTCACCTGGCCTTCGAAACGAAAAATAGAGCCGTAGACGTTGGGCTTGCCCAGAAGGACGCTCGCGTCGTTGACGAGATAGCGCGTAGGGAAATTATCGGTGCCGTCCACGATGATGTCGTAGTCCTTCAGGATGCCGAGAGCATTCTCGCTGGAGAGATGCGTTTCGAACGTATCAATTTGAATGTCGGGATTCAGGTCGCGCAGCCGGTCGCTGGCTGCGGCGATTTTCGGGCGGCCGACGTCTTTAGTGCCGAACAAAATCTGGCGCTGCAGGTTGGTGGAATCTACCGTGTCGAAATCAACCAGGCCAATCCGGCCTACTCCGGCCGCAGCAAGATAGAGGCCGAGCGGTGCGCCGAGGCCGCCGGTGCCGATGCAGAGAACTTTCCCTTGCTTGAGCTTGAGCTGACCTTCCATGCCGACTTCGGGCATGATCAGGTGACGGCTGTAGCGCAGGATTTCTTCCTTGGAAAGCGAGACCGGCGCGGATGTAGCTGCCGGATTCGCGGAAATTTCTGATTTCGTGGCCATTGCGAAAATCTCCCGGTTAATTGTGTGCGCCGCCGGCAATCGAGGGCACGATGCTGACGATGTCGCCATCGCGAAGCTGCGTCTGATCTTTTTGCAGATAGCGGATGTCTTCGTCGTTCACATAGACGTTCACGAAGCTGCGCAACTTACCATCGTCAGAATAGAGATGCTTTTTCAGGTCACCGAAGCGCAGCGTCAAGCCGCTGAGGGCTTCGGCCACGTTGTTGGCCTGCAATTCGACGCTTTCCTGTTTGCCTGCGTATGCGCGCAGCGGCGTGGGGATGATCACTTTCACTGGCATTTGCATTCCTCCTGCCGGCCTGGGCTTGTGCTGAACATCCGTGGCGCAGCGGTTCGGGTTTGGCGGAATACTTTAACTTAGATGCTGGCAGAGTGGGCGGAAGATTCAATCGCCTCGGGATCGTAGGCGGAGCGGTCGTCGCGCAAACGCCAGGAATTCATATCGCGCGGCTGGCCGGATTGCACGCTGACGATGATGTAGCTGTACCAGGGCCATGCGTGCTCGCGATCGAATTCGCTGGGGCGCGCGGGAGCGTCCGGGTGCGAGTGATACCAGCCGATCAGTTCGATATTTTTTTCGCGCGCGGTTTTCTCGGCGAGTTGTACGTCGCCGGGCGTGACTTCGAAACGATTGCGCGGCGAATCGTTGCGGCGATTGGCGAGCGGCAGCAGGGCGAGGACTTCGCGCGAGCCATCGCCGTCGCGGCCGAGGATTGCACCGCAACATTCGTGGGGGTAGGTTTCGACGCCGTGAGCGCGGATCTGGTTGGCGAGATCTTCGCGGATTTTCAACAATGGGGCGCTCATGCTTCGCTCCAAAATTGTTCAGTGAGATATTTTTCGCCTGAATCGGGGAATACGGTGACTATGACGGCGCGCTGGCCGGCGGGTATGCGGCGGGCGACGTCCATACAGGCCCACAGAGCAGCGCCGGAGCTGACGCCGCCAAGGATACCTTCTTCGCGCGCGAGACGCCGAACCAGCTGGTGAGCGTCTTCGGTGCGGACGGCAAGGTCCTCATCGGCGAGGGTCGGATCGTAAATACGCGGGACGATCGCGGTGGCCAGGTGTTTCAAGCCTTCCAGGCCGTGAAAGCCGGAGTCCGGCTGGAAACTGATGCAGCGGATTGTCGGATTGAATTCTTTCAGGCGGCGCGTGGTGCCTACGAATGTGCCGGTGGTGCCTAGCCCCGCGACGAAATGGGTGATGGTCCCGTTCGTTTGCTGCCAGATTTCGGGGGCTGTGGTCGTGTAATGGGCTGCGGGATTCGCGGCGTTGCTGTACTGGTCCGGATAAAAATATTTTTCGCGATCGGATTCGTAGATTTCGCGGACGCGGCGGATGGCGCCGTCGGTGCCTTCGTCACCGGGCGTGTAGATGATTTCGACGCCGTAGGCCGCGAGAATGTGTTTGCGTTCGGGAGAGGCGCTGGTGGGAAGGCAGAGCTTCACACGGTAGCCGAGCGCAGCGCCGATCATGGCGTAGGCGATGCCGGTGTTGCCGCTGGTTGCGTCGAGAATTATTTTGCCGGGGCGCAGGTCGCCGGAGCGTTCGCCGGCGCGGATCATGGAATAGCCGGCGCGGTCTTTCACCGAGCCGCCGGGATTGAACCATTCTGCTTTGGCATAAAATTCTACGTTGGGGAAGCCGGTGACGATACGCTCGAGGCGCAGCAGCGGAGTGTTGCCGATGCGATCAAGCAGATGTTCACCCACTTTGGCTTGGGCGGTGCTGGCCGGGTTGTTTGGGGCTACGGTTGGTTTGTTGGCTGCGTTCACGTTGCGTGGTTCCTGTCGTTGCTCGAGGCTAGGGCGCGTGATTTGATGCCATTCGCGCGATCCTGCGATTTAGATGCCGCTGGAAGCGCCTGTTATTCAGGTATCTGCGACTAGTTTAGCAGAATGCCGGCGCGGCTCCGCGCGAAACCGGGCGAAGAATATTCCCACAGTTGCGCGGCGGCAACAAACCGGTTGGCTGGCGCGTTTGGCTGGACCGATCACCGGGAGCGATTTTTGTCTTTACAGGCAGGCGGGCGAGTCCCTATTCTGGAGTGGCCATGTGGTATGTGAACAAACTATTCGATCAGGCGCTGGTTGAATCCATTTCCGCGAAGGGCTTTCTGGTGCGCAATTCCGGCGGCGTGGTTCGGATTGAGAAATATGATTGCGGGGCGGAACTGCGCAAGACGCCAGAGAGCCTTTTTCAGATGACCGAGATTCCTTGCATCATGATGCAGGGGCAATTCACGGCGTTGTGGGATGCGGGCTACCAGAAATTTCTCATCGGGCATGAGGGTAAGAAATTTCCTGTGCAGGTGAAGCAGCTCGGTGATCTGCGGCGGTTCAATGAAGAACTGCGCACGGCTTTGGGTGTGCCCACTTATTACAACGAGGCGCTGGGTTCGACGTGCGCGTTTAGCGTGTATGACCGGGTGAAGGGGCGTCCGGGCGATGTGCCGGATGAGAGCGTTGGAGCGCAGGAAGAGTCGGAGCACTAGACTTCGTTTGAATTCTATTCGCACGTAAGAAAAAAGCAGATCCCGTACCCGCTTCGTGGGTTCGGGATGAGAGTTTAGGGAATTTTCCGCGAAATATTAGCTGCTAGGCCTGCCAGCGATTTCAAACGAATTATAATTTTGCGTTTTCTAGGTGGCGGCGGAGACGCGCGGCGTCCACGCGATGTTGCACGAAGAATTGCGATCCGATGAAAATCACGGGGACGTCGTTGGTGTAGCGGGCGCGCAGGATTGGATCGTCGTCAATGTCCACTTCGTGGAGGCGTGCGCCGAGCGCTTTGAGGACCGGGACCATCGCAGCTTTGGCTTCTTCGCAGAGCTGGCAGCCTTCCCGCATGTACATGGTGACGTCGCGCGGGGAAGCGAGGACTAAGCGGCCTTCCTCGGTGCGGCGGTAAAAATCGCCGCCGGCATCTGGGCTGAGCAGCCCCTGGTTGACGAGATCGGTGACCGCGTCGAAGACAGCTTCGCGTTCGGCGGGAATGTTACCTCCGACGAATTCGAAGAGGGTGTGGAGGTCGAGCGACGGGCGATCGAGTTGGTCGAAGGTGGAGAGAATGCGCTGCGCGACGGTTTGCATGGTGTTCATGTGCGCATGATGCTGCGAGCGCCGCGCTACGGCTCGATCGTGTAGAACTGCTGAAACGGGCCGATGTGCGGGAAAAACGCGCGCGAGCGGTAGAGTTCAGCGATCTGGCGGGTGTGGCCCAGGTCGTGGAACGCCCACTCGTGCATTAATTGGCTGACGGTGATCGGGCCGATTTTGGCATGTTGGCCGGCGCGCGTGAGAACACCGGGCGAGACGTAGCGCAGGGCGGAAAGGCTGCGATCGCGCTCGTGGCAGAATTTTTTCAGGTTTTCGCGGGCTTTGGCGGCGGAGTAGCGGCCTGAGGCGTAGGCGGCGTTTTGATCGTAGGCATCGAGCTGCGGATTATTTTTTTCGAGCATCAGCTGAATGCGGTCGCGGAAGCCGACAACTTCCACTTCCGCCAGATGCGCGAGGACTTCGCTGATGGACCAGCGATCGGCGGCGGGCTTCCAGTGGAGTTGCTCGTCGCTGGCGGCCCAGACAATTTTTTCGATGATGATTGGAGTTTGCTCCAGGACGGCTAGGCCTGGTAGCGCGTCTGGGCTTGGTGTGGCGGCCATCGAATCCTCCCGAAAAGCGGCGCAGAAATTCTTTTATACAGGAATGCGCGGAGGTTGTCGAAGGGGCGCTTGTGCGGGGCGGTGGCGCGTGATACACCGAGGGGCGGCGATTCGCTGAGACATAAGCGACGTCCGAGGCACGGCGGTACACGAGGTACAGCGGCATGGCGCAGGTTCTGGCTCTGTTGGATGATTTATTTTTTCAGGCGAAGATTCTAGAGACGGCGAAGCAGCTGGGGATCGCGGTACGCACTGCCACGACGAGCGACGCGTTGCTGGCGGGAATTGCGAAGGAAACGCCGAAGCTGGTGATTGTCGATCTGAACGCGCGTGACACGCCGCTGCAGGCGATTGAAAAAGTGCGCGCGGCGCAGCCGAGCCTGCCGCTGATTGCATTCCTTTCGCATGTGCAGACGGACCTGGCCGAACAGGCACGCGCGGCAGGATGCACGCAGGTGATGCCACGCTCGCAATTCACGCGCGACCTTGCAACCATACTGGCACTGGCGAAGTCTTAGTGCTGATGATGAATCGACGCTTGCGCTCGCGGTGCGGAGAGTTTGGCGCGATGGCGGCGACGATGCTCTTCGTTGCCGGGGTGACGATGATTGCGCCTGCACCGGCGCGCGGACAGGAATCGGGCGGCGCAGCGGACCCAGCCGCGGCGCTGGCCGACACACTGGTGGCCGCTTGCCGCGCTAACGAAACTGAATTTGCGAATCACCTGACCGCCGCCAACGCCACCGCATTCCGCACGTTGCCCGCGACGCAGCGCACCGAATTGATGAAGCGGCTTTCTCTGTCCGATGAGCCGGGCAAGCCGCTGCTTTCCTCCGACGATGACAAACACATCGTGCTGCGCTGCCGGGCCGCCAATAACACGGTGGAATACAGGTTCGGCACGACGCGCATGCAGGAAAATTTGGCGTTCATTCCCGTGGCGGTAGTGAACAGCGAGCAGGCGGAGTTCGGGATGGTGCGCGACAGCGGGGGATGGCGGCTGCTCTCGTTGGGATTGGTTTTATTCGACGTGCCGCAACTGGCGAAGCAGTGGGCCGCGGCGGACTTGGTGGCGCGCGAGGACGCGGCGATTGCTGATTTGCGCTCGCTGGCGGAGGCGATACGACGTTACCAGCGCGCGTTTGGAAAATTGCCGGAATCGCTGGCGCAGCTGGGCCCGGCGCCGAAAGATCAGATCTCGCCGGACCAGGCTGCGCTGGTTCCGGCGGACATGGCGGAGGGAAAACACGGAGGCTATATTTTTCGCTACCGAATTTCGCCGGACGCGAATGGAAATGACAATGATTTTGAGCTGGCGGCCACGCCTGAGGCTTACGGAAGGCCCGGTAAGCGGTCGTTCTTCATGGACACGGCGGGAAAAGTTCACGGCGATGATAAGCACGGGAAGGTCGCGACGGTGGACGATCCGTTGCTTCCTGGCGAAAAGACCGCGGACGAAAAGTAAACGTTACATTGCACGGCCTCAGGTATAATGCCTGCCAGTTTCAACAATATCCGGCCCGGTTGCGGCGCGGTTGCAGTCCAGCCCGGCGCTGAAACGCGAAAAGGAATGCGGATGTCAGAGGCGAAAGTGTTAGCCGACCGAATTTATTCCGGCGAAGGGATTGCGGCAGATGCACTGCGCATCGTCGCGGCAAACATTTTGCTGGTGTTGTGCGCGCATATCGTGATTCCGCTGCCTTGGACGCCGGTGCCGATCACGGGGCAGACGTTTGGCGTGCTGCTGGTAGCGGTACTGCTCGGGGCGCGGCGCGGCGCAATTACTTTGATTCTGTATTTGCTGGAGGGCGCGGCTGGACTGCCTGTGTTTCAGCCACTGGGACTTCCGGGGCTGGCGCGATTCGCTGGACCGACCGCAGGATATTTATTTTCCTATCCGGCTGCTGCGTTTGTGACCGGCTGGCTGGTGGAGCGCAGCGCGAAGATTGCGAACACACAAGAAGGCGGCTCGTGGCTGGCAGGTTTGCCACTGATTGGCGCGCTGATTTCTGGTGAAGCGATTATTTTTGCATGCGGCGGCGCTTGGCTCGCGGTGTTTCTGCGAATGGGCTGGAGCGTCGCGTGGAGCCAAGGCGCGCTGCCATTCCTTCCTGGCGAAATCATAAAAATGGCGTTGATCGTAGTTGCTGCCGGCGGATTGCAGTTGGCGCAACGAGAAGCGTAGGCAAGCGGCAGGGAAAACCAAGCAGGCAGGCCCCAGTCCTGGCGTAAAAATCTTGTAATTTCGTTATTCGGACTTCCCATCATGCCCACGCAGACCGTGCCGCAGAAGCAAAGCCCCGAAGACGCACTGCGTTGCGCGAACACAAAATTCTATGCAGCTTTCGAATCGCTGGACCTGGCCGAGATGGAAGCGGTTTGGTCGCATGACGACGGCGTGACCTGCGTGCATCCGGGCTGGGATTTGCTGCTTGGCTGGGACGAAGTGCGCGAGCGCTGGGCGCGGCTTTTTGCACATGCGAAGCGCGTGCGCATCGCATTGAGTGGCGTCTGGGTGCGCGTAGAGGGCGATGTCGGCTGGGTTTCTTGCACGCAGCACGTGACGACGGCGTTTGCGGACGGATTCGACGACGCCATGGTGCAAACGACGAACATCTTCCTGCGCCGCGATGAACAGTGGCTGCTGGTGGCGCATCATGCCTCACCTTTGCCGGCTTCTCCGCGTACGCCAGTGCAATAGTGCGATCACGGATCGGAAGGCTCGGCGAGAGATTTGCAAATCCAGAACGGCTTATAATGGATTGGCGTGTTCATACGAGAGGAATGCCGCATGAAAATTGGTTCGCTCGCGTTAATCTTATTCTTCCTCATGATGCCTGACGCTGCGGTGCGCGACATGGCGCAGGGATCTGCGAAGGACTCGCCCTCAACCGTTGCCGCAAAACAGATCATTCAGGAATTGATCGCCGGACAATTTGAGAAAGTGGAAGCGCTGTACGATGCGCGCATGGCCGCGGCGTTGCCGCCGGGAAAACTCGCGGACGCCTGGCGAGATTTGAACAAGCAGGCGGGTGCGTTTCAGGCGATCACCAGCACGGAGACTTCGCAAGTGCAGGGGCTGCAGGTGGTGAAGATGGAATGCAAGTTTGAGAACTCAGCCCTGGACGCAACGGTGGTTTTCAATCCTGACGGCAAACTGGGAGGTTTGAGTTTCCAACCGCACCAAGCGGCGCCGCCACCGTGGAATCCGCCTGCATACGCCAAGCAAAGTTTGTTCAGCGAGCAGCCGCTGACATTGACGAATGGAAAATACGAAATGCCCGGCACTTTGACAGTGCCCGCGGGCGACGGGCCGTTTCCGGCCGTGGTCCTGGTGCAAGGTTCCGGTCCGCAGGATCAGGACGAGACGATCGGGCCGAACAAACCGTTCAAGGATTTGGCGTGGGGGCTAGCCAGCCGCAGTATCGTGGTGTTTCGTTACATCAAACGCACGAAAAAGTATGGAGCGCAGAGCAGCGACGATCCGGTGCGCCTGACGGTGGAAGACGAAACGATCAGCGACGCACGGGCGGCCGTGGCGTTGGTTGCAACGCAGCCGAAAGTGAATCCGCGGCAGATTTTTCTGCTGGGCCACAGCTTGGGTGCGTTTCTGGCGCCGCGAATCGCCACAGGCGACACGCAGATTGCGGGAATCGTGATGCTGGCGGCGAACGCGCGTCCGCTGGAGAAGGTGGTGCTGGAGCAAATTCATTACCTGGCGGCGATGAACGGCACGACGACAGAAGCAGAGCAAAAAAAGATTGACGCAGCCGAAGACGGCGCGAAGCAAATTGAAAGGCCGGATTTGAAACCGGATGACAAGATCGCATTCCTGGGGGCGACGATGTATGGCGCGTATTGGCTGGACCTGCGCGCCTACGATCCGTTGAAAAGCGCGGCTAAGTTGAAAATTCCGATTTATATCGCGCAGGGCGGACGGGATTATCAGGTGACCTCGTCCAACTTTCAGGCTTGGTCGGACGCGCTGGCGAATAACCGGAACGTGACGCTGCGAATTTATCCGGATCTGGATCATCTTTTTATGCACGGAACGGGCGCGTCGAAGCCCGCGGACTATGCGCGGCCGGATCATGTGTCAGATGAGGTGGTGGAGAACATCGCGACGTGGATTTTGCCGAGCGAAAAGCCGGGGACGCTGGCCAAGCCGCACTGAGCAGGATTTCAATTCGACATTCGAATGCGAATGGAAGGCGAAGCTGATCTGGCTGCTCTCTCGAGCGAGGACTCGCGAACATGGCGGCGAGCAGGCCGGCGACCGTCGTCTGTACCTCCGGCCACGGCGTATGGTATTCTTGGCCTGCATTTTCGGCGCTCTCGCCGGATGACGCACACACCTTGGTTTCTTTCTCTGCGACGGGTAAGACGGCTGGCGCATCAGAGTCTTCACTTCGCATTCACGTTGAAGCCGGAGTGAGTAACGATTTCGCGCGAGAGCCAGGACGGACCCAGCATGTCCACACCAGCCGCTGCACAAAAAACGACAGAGATTCGCCTGGCGCATTCGCCGGACAGCGACGACGCGTTCATGTTCTACGCGCTGGCGACGGGAAAAGTGCGCCTGCCGGGAGTGAAGTTCGAGCACATTTTGTCGGACATCGAGTCGCTGAACCAGGCCGCGAAAAAAGAAGTGTACGACGTGACGGCGATCAGTTTTTACGCGTATCCGTTTGTGGCTGATAAGTACGTGCTGATGGATTGTGGCGCGAGTTTCGGCGAAGGCTACGGGCCGATCGTCGTTTCCGGGCATCCGATCAAGAAAAACGAACTCGTCGGACGCAAGATCGCGATTCCGGGAATGCTAACGACTTCATATCTGGCGCTGAAACTTTTTGAGCCCAACGTCGAGACAGTGACGATGCCGTTCGACAAGATTCTGGACGCGGTGCAGAACAAGGAAGTGGAAGCGGGGCTGTTGATTCACGAAGGGCAATTGCTTTTCTCGCAGATGGGCTTGCATCGCGTGGTGGACCTGGGGCAATGGTGGCAGGAACAAACCGGGTTGCCGTTGCCGCTGGGCGCGAATGCGATTCGCCGCAAGCTGGGCGAGGATTTGGGACGACAAATCTCGCGCGTGATTCGCGAGAGCGTTTCTTACGCGCTGGATCATCGTGAGCCGGCGCTGAATTACGCGCTGCAATTTGCGCGCGACATGGATCCGACGCTGGCCGACAAATTTGTGGGAATGTATGTGAACCGCTGGACGCTGGATTACGGCGAAGAAGGACGCAGGGCCGTCCGCGAATTGCTGGCGCGCGGTGCCGCTGCTGGCCTGCTTCCCGGCGACGTGCCGGTGGAATTTCTGAGCAGCACGGTGAGCGAAACGCCTTCACGATCCGCCTAACGCCGAAAAATTCGGATTGCAGCGCGGGTGACCGCCGTTGTTGTGCTTCAGGCGCGTGGGTAAATGCCGCCGCCCTTCCTGCCCGCTACCTTCAGGTAAAATTGACGAACCCATGACCAACCTGATCCAAAAGGGCCTGGCCCTTCGCGAATTGCTCCGTGAACGCATCCTGATTCTGGATGGCGCGATGGGGACTATGCTGCAGCAGGCCAATCTGACCGCCGCGGATTTCGGCGGGGCGGACCTAGAAGGCTGCAACGAAAATTTGGTGCTGAGCCGGCCGGACGTGGTGCTCGAAATTCACCGCAAATATCTGCACGCGGGCTCAGACATCATCGAGACGAATTCGTTTGGCAGCACGCCGGTGGTGCTGGCGGAATATGGATTGGGCGAGCAAGCGCGCCGAATCAGCCGCGTGGCCTCGGAACTGGCGCGCAAAGCCGCAGACGGATTTTCCAGACCGGGCAAGCCGCGATTTGTGGCGGGATCGATGGGGCCGACGACGCGAGCAATCAGCGTGACCGGCGGAATTACTTTCGAGCAGCTGCGCAACAATTATTACGAGCAGGCGAGCGGACTGTTGGAAGGCGGTGCGGACATTCTGCTGCTGGAAACTTGCCAGGATACGCGCAACATCAAGGCTGGCCTGCTGGCGATACAGGAATTGGCCCGAGAGCTGGGTGCGCCGATTCCGCTGATGGTCTCGGTGACCATTGAGGCAATGGGCACGATGCTGGCGGGGCAAGGCATTGAAGCGTTGTGGGCTTCGCTGGATCATGTGGATTTAATTTCGCTGGGACTGAATTGCGCTACGGGCCCGGAATTTATGACGGACCATGTGCGCACGCTGCAATCGCTGACGAATCGCGCAGTTTCTTGTTACCCGAACGCGGGACTGCCTAACGAAGAAGGTTTGTACCAGGAGACGCCGACTTCGCTGGCGGAGCAGCTGGAGAGATTTATTGATCGCGGGTGGCTGAATATTGTAGGCGGCTGCTGCGGGACTACCGAAAAGCACATTCGCGCAATCGCGCAGATGGCGGAAGGAAAAAAGCCGCGGCGTACGCCGGAGCCGAATCACCGGGCGGTCTATTCCGGCATTGAGATTATTGAAGCGGAAGAGAGCACGCGGCCGCTAATTGTGGGCGAGCGGACGAACGTGATCGGTTCGCGGCTGTTCAAGAATTTGGTGGCCGCCGAGCAGTGGGAAGAGGCGACGGAGATTGCGCGGCGGCAGGTGAAAAGCGGGGCGCACATTGTGGATGTGTGCCTGCAGAGCACGGACCGCGAGGAGTTGAATGATATTCCACCGTTCTACGAGCAGCTGATCCGGAAGATCAAGGCGCCGATCATGATTGACACGACTGATCCGCGCGGCGTGGAGTTGGCGCTCACCTATTGCCAGGGCAAGAGCATCATCAATTCGATCAACCTGGAAGATGGCGAAGAGAAGTTCGAGAAGATTTGCCCGCTCGCGCGCACGTATGGCGCGGCGGTGATCGTGGGGTGCATCGACGAGGATCCGGTGCAGGCGCAGGCGTTCACGCGCGAACGCAAGCTGGAAGTGGCGGAACGCTCGCACAAATTGTTGACGGAAAAATTCGGGATCCACGCAGAAAACATTATTTTTGATCCGCTGGTGTTTCCTTGCGCGACCGGAGATAAGAATTATATCGGCGGGGCGGTGGAAACGATCGAAGGCATACGGCTTGTGAAGCAGCACATTTCGTACGTGCGGACCGTCCTGGGAATTTCCAACGTGTCGTTCGGATTGCCGGCGGGCGCGCGCGAAGTGGTGAACTCCGTCTTCCTGTATCACTGCACGAAGGCCGGGTTGGATCTGGCGATTGTGAACGCGGAGCGGATCGAGCGGTTTGGATCCATTCCCGAACGCGAACGCAAGCTCGCGGAGGATTTGCTGTTTAACAAGCCGCCGACGGAAATCCCCGCCGGGCTGCCGGATGGGGAATTTTTGCGTGGCGCTCCTGCAGATTGGCGCCAGCAAACGCGCGAACAGAAGGCGGCGGTCAATCAATTTCACATCGCGGCGATTGCCGAGCACTTTCGCGGGACGGGAACGCGCAAGAAAGAGCGGGCTGCGGATTTGCCACTGGATCAACGCCTCGCGAATTACATTATCGAAGGTTCGAAAGACGGGCTGGTGGACGATCTGAATCGGAAGCTGGCCGAAAATGTTCCGCCATTGGACGTGATCAACGGCCCGCTGATGGCCGGCATGGGCGAAGTGGGCCGCCTGTTTAATAACAACGAGCTGATCGTTGCCGAAGTGTTGCAATCCGCCGAAGCGATGAAGGCCGCCGTGGGCCATCTGGAACAATTCATGGAGAAGGCGGACACGGAGAAGCGCGCCAAGGTGATGCTGGCGACGGTGAAGGGCGATGTGCATGACATCGGTAAAAATCTGGTTGAAATTATTTTGAAAAATAACGGCTACGATGTGATCAACCTGGGAATCAAGGTGCCGCCCGAAGAGTTAATTCGCGCGCATCGCGAACACCAACCGGACGCCATCGGCCTTTCGGGGCTGCTGGTGAAGAGCGCGCAACAGATGGTAATCACCGCGAGCGATTTGCGCGAAGCCGGAATCACCGTGCCGTTGCTGGTGGGCGGCGCGGCGCTCTCCGACAAATTCACGCGGCTGAAAATTGCGCCGCAGTACAGCCAGGCGGTTTGCTATGCGAAGGATGCGATGACGGGGCTGCGATTGATGAACGAACTGAGCGATCCGGTTCGGCGCGACAACGTGTTGCAGCAACACACGCACGTGGGAACTGCTGTGCTGGACGAACCGGCACCGGAGCCGATCGCGCCCGCTGGCGAAGAGCGTTCGCCGCGGGTTCGTATCGATTTGCAGATTCCCCCGGTCGCGTATACGGAACGAAAAGTCCGCGAGGTTCCGGATTTGCACGAGGTGTGGAGCTACATCAATCCATTCATGTTGTTCGGAAGGCATTTGGGTTTTCGCGGGAATTTTGAGAAGGCGCTGGCGGAGCACGACGCGCGCGCGGTCGAGCTGCAGCAGAATATGGAAGAAGTGAAGCGACAGGCCGCCGAATTCATGAAGATCGGCGCGGTGTGGCAATTTTTCGAGGCGGAGCGGCGCGGAAATTCCATCGCGCTATTTGCGCCGGGAGAAAGCGCGCCGACGCACACGTTCCATTTTCAGCGGCAGCGGGTGGGCGACAAGCTCTGCCTGAGCGATTACGTGCTGCCACCGCAGAATGGTGGACGCGACCATGTGGCGCTGTTCGTGGTTACGGCAGGCGCGGGCATACGCGAAAAATCGGAAGAGGCCAAAGCGGCCGGCAGCTATTTGTACTCGCATGGCCTGCAGGCTTTGGCGATCGAAACCGCAGAAGCATGCGCCGAATGGCTGCATCGTCGCATACGCGAGGACTGGGGATTCCCTGATCCTCCGACGATAACCATGCCCGACCGCTTCACATCGCGCTATCGCGGCAAACGCTACAGCTTTGGCTATCCGGCTTGCCCGAACCTCGAAGATCAAGCTGGTATATGGATACTCTTGCGACCGGAGGCGATCGGCGTGCATTTGACCGAGGGAATGATGATGGATCCGGAAGCCAGCGTGAGCGCGCTGGTGTTCCACCATCCTGATTGCACTTATTTTTCCGTCGGCGAGTAATCCTCCGACCGTTCGGCTAACCATCCGCGCTGCCCTTGACGCTTCCGCGCGTTTCGACTAAGTTTCTTCCAGTTTCTCGCGCCGATTCCGAGGGTTCTTCTATGGGCAGTATCGCTCCAGGGCTGTACCTATCGAGCACGGGAAGTTATCCGCGCGTGGGAGATTCGCCTGATTTGCAGCTGCTGCAGCGCACCATCCGGGCGCTGGACCGCGGCGAGCGCACGACTGCGGATTTGCTGGACGCGCAAAATACAGTGACGCGCGGCGCTATCGCCGACCAGGTGAAGGCTGGACTCGACATCGTAACGGATGGGCAAATTCGCTGGAACGATCCAATCTCCTACTTGCCGGCAAAACTCGACAATATTGAACTGCAAGGCTCGGTTCCCTTCTTCGATACGGAGAAATCTTGCCGGCAGCCGCTGTTCAAGGGCACGCCGCTGCGACGTGGCAATCTGGTAGTCGCGGAATATAGCTTTGCGCGCAATGCACTGGGACATTTGCCGACGCCCGCGAATAAGGCCGGAAAACTGGCGATCAAGCCGGTCTTGACTGGGCCTTACACGCTCGCGAAATTTTCTTTATCGGGCCGCACTGAAAATGGCGGTGCGGGCACGCCTGCGACGCTGGAAGCGCGCGCCATCGCTTACGGCGAGATTCTGGCTCCGGAAATCGAGGCGCTTTCGCAATGTGGCGCGGAAATGATTCAGATTGACGAGCCGGCGATTCTGCGGAATCCGGGTGAGTGGGCCATTTTTGAACGCGCGCTGCAGCCGTTGTTGCAGGCGCGGGACAAGGCGAAGAAGACCAATCGCAAACTGGAGCTGGCGCTGTATGTGTATTTCGACGACTGCGCGACGTTGTACGAAAAATTGCTGCACCTGCCGGTGGATATACTAGGTCTGGATTTCGTTTCCAGCCCCAAGCTAGGTGAAACGATCATGGCAATCGGCTCATCGAAACCTCTGGCGCTGGGCCTAGTGGATGGCCGCAACAAACAGCTCGAGCAGACCGCGGATCTCGCCCGACTGGTGCAGCGATTGTTCCCACGAATCGAAGGAGGCCGAGCGTACCTGGGTCCTTCTTGCGGGTTGGAATATTTGACCAGCGAAACGGCGCTCGCGAAATTCGCACTGCTCCCAGGAATATTGGCGGAATTGAACGGCTGAAGAAGGAGCCTGTCGGCGATGAAAACGTGACGCAGCGGTACGCCCCTCCCGAATTGGAAATGATCCCGACGCATTAATTGCTGGTAGTACCGCTAAGCCATCTTCCCGAAATGGCAATAGCCGATAGGCCCCGCTCGCGCGACGTCCCCGCGATGCTTGGATTCGCAGTGATAACATCAGCGTCATGGCAGACCAAAAATTTAGACGAGTGGCCCAGTTTGAGGCGGAACCTGCTGCCACACAAGAGTTTGACGCCACAGTGGAAGGATACGCGCGGCGGACTGACGCCATGCCCGGCCTTTCCGCGCGCGTCCGGCAGCTGCGGAATCGGAATCAGGGAATTTCGCGTTGGCTAGTACTGGCTATCTTCGCGGGGGCGGTGGTGGCGCTCGTGATGGTCCAATTCGCGGTGCGATAACCGGAACAATCGGCCGCGCCTTGCGTAGTTCACCGAAAGCGAACATCCGTTTTGAAACCTCGCAAAATCGTTGACTCATTGGAAAATTTGTTTCTGTCCGCGGCGGTTGGTGCTAGTATCCGGGCAATGCCCAGCCAAATTGCGGAACGCGCCGGGTCGCGGTCCACGGAACCTGCTCCGACAACAGAGGTACTCACTTCCGCGGATCGAGCGGCAGGCGCGAAGATTCTTCATGGTCCCGATCCTTCGATACACATGCTGGGCTTGCCGCAATCGTACCCGCAGCTGGGGCGTTGGGTGATTCTGGCATTCCTTGCAGGAGCAATCGTGGCATTCGCGCTGGTCGGAATTTTGGGTCGCTAGCGCACGTTTCGGTTGGAGCACTCTTAATTCTTGGTTCTTGCGTCTTGCATCTTCGATAGCTGAATTCAGCCGAAGTTCCTCGACCCGACTCCCACACTCCTTTTCTTGCCGCACCGTTTTCTTCGGTGCTAGCATCGATGCGATGACTGACGAATTCAGCAACGATCCGCGTGAGCGGGAGACAGTGCGTGCTGCGGAAAGACACACACGGCAGCCCGTCGAGGATGCCGGAGAGGATTCGCTGGAGTTTGCGCGTCCTAACGAGCCGCCCCCGGGGCTGATGCGCAAACGCCCGCACGTCGCGGTGTGGATCCTGGCAGCGTTGCTCCTGGGTGGATTAATCGCTCTGCTGCTCGTAGGCCTCGCTTCGGACTGACTTTGCTTCCCGGCGGTCCTGCGCCGTGATCCGGATGTGCTTCCGCGCTATTGACGGAATTGTGTTTTCCATTGACCATAGTGGTCCGCCTCCGAGGGCCGAATGCAGCGAATTCTTTCCACTTACCGGTTTGTAAATCAGCCGCTGGGCGCGGCGTTGCTAGCGGAAATTGCCCAGGCGGGATTTTCTGGCGGTGGAGATTTTCTGCGCTTCGCAGCATTTCAGCTATCGCGACCTGCAACGCGTGCGCGAAATTGGCGATGCGCTAGATGAATACCGTCTGCGGCTGCACTCGGTGCACTCGCCAACGGACCGCGACCGTTCGCCGGGACGCGAAAGCGGCGTGGTGATTTCCATCTCCGATCCGGAGCGGATTCGGCGGTTGGATGCGGTGGACGAGATTAAACGCGTGCTGGACGTCGCTGAGCAGATTCCATTCCGATATTTGATACAGCATATCGGGCATGGCCGGCAGTCGGCGGACCCGCGCAAGTTGGACGCTGCTTTTACCTCGCTGGAGAGTTTGTCCATGTTTGCGAAGGCGCGCGGCGTAACGATTGCGCTGGAAAACACGCCCGATGAGTTGGGCGCGCCGGCATCGCTGCAGCATTTCATCACGGATACGCATTTGCACGATTTGAAGCTGTGCTTTGATATCGGCCACGCGCACATCGAAGAGGGCGTGCAGACCAGCTTTGATGCAATGCGCGAGCGCATGGTAAGCACGCACATTCACGATAACCAGGGCGATAAGGACGAGCATCTGCTGCCCTTCGAAGGGACGATCGATTGGGACGCCGCGCTTGCGGGATTCACCGGCGCGCCTGTCGAGCTGCCGTTTGTTTTCGAAATCAAGGCGCAGGCGAGTGGGGCGGGGCCAACGCTCGAGCAAATTCGCGAAGCCTGCGACAAGCTGGAAGAAAGGTTCGAGAAGTACAAGTAGGGCGCAGGGCTGATGCCGAACTACGTGCCACGAAGCACATGCCATAATGGTTTGCGGCATATAATCCAACGGAAAACCACATGACCCAGGAAGCGCAGGCGGCGGTTCCGACCATTACGATTGAGCAAGCGGGCGCGCACGCGGGCGGCACAGTCACGATTCGCGGCTGGCTCTACAATCTGCGCGAATCGGGGAAATTGCTGTTCCCGATTTTCCGCGACGGCACAGGCATCATGCAGGGAGTCGTGTCGCAGAAGGAACATCCTGAAGTTTTCAGCGCACTGAAGGGGCTGCCGCAGGAATCGAGCGTGATCGCGACGGGAGCGATTCGCGCCGAACCCCGGGCCCCCGGCGGATTTGAGATGGGTGTGAGCGCGATTGAAGTGGTGCAGCGCGTCGCGGACGCTGAGCCGTATCCAATCCAATTGAAAGAGCACGGCGTTGATTTTCTGCTGGACCGGCGGCATTTGTGGATTCGCACGCCGCGACAGGCCGCAATCCTGCGCATTCGAGCGGAAGCGGAACGTGCGGCGCGAAATTTCATGGACGCACATGGTTATACGCTCACCGATGCCCCGATTTTCACTCCGGCGGCGTGCGAGGGCACTACCACTCTATTTGAAGTGAATTACATCGACGATCAAAAGGCTTATTTAACGCAGTCCGGGCAGCTTTACGTGGAGGCGCTCGCGGCTGCGCTGGGCAAGGTCTATACGTTCGGCCCGACGTTTCGCGCGGAAAAATCTAAAACACGGCGGCACCTAACGGAATTCTGGATGCTCGAGCCGGAAGCAGCTTACGCACATCTCGAGGACATGATCGTGCTTGCGGAAGGGCTGGTGAGCGCGGTGGTGCAGTCCGTGGCGAAAAATCGCACGCGGGAACTCGGGTTGATCGAGCGCGACGTGGCATCGTTGCAGAAAATCACGCCGCCCTTTCCGCGCATCACCTACGACGACGCGATCAAAGTGCTGCAAAAGGCTGGAAACCCCGCAAAGTGGGGCGATGATTTTGGCGGCGATGAGGAAACGATTATCTCCAAGGAGTTCGACCGGCCGGTCGTGATTCACCGTTATCCCGCGGCGATGAAAGCTTTTTACATGGCAACGGACGCGGCGCGGCCGGAACTTTCGCTTAGTTTCGACATGATCGCTCCAGAAGGCTACGGCGAAATCATCGGCGGCGGCGAACGCCTGGCGGATTACGACACGCTGGTGCGGCGTCTGCGCGAACACAACCTGCCAGAAGAGTCTTTTCAGTGGTATCTGGATTTGCGGCGCTATGGCAGCGTGCCGCATGCGGGCTTCGGCTTGGGACTGGAACGCACCGTCGCGTGGATATGCGGAACCGAGCACATTCGCGAGGTCATCCCCTTCCCACGGATGCTGTATCGAGTTTATCCTTAGGGTTCCCTCCCCCGGCTTGGGGTCGCGAATACAAAAATATGCCCGACAAAATTCGCATTATCGGTGTGCCGATGGACCTGGGCGCGAGCCGTCGCGGCGTGGATATGGGCCCCTCCGCGTTGCGCGTGGCGGGATTGCAGGCGCGCCTGAAACAACTGGGGCGGCAGGTGGAAGACATTGGCAACGTGCAGGTGCCGCAGCCCGAAGAGCAACCCTACGGCGAGAAGCGCGCGCGCTATCTGGACGAAATTTCGCAGGCTTGCAAGGGCTTGGCCGACGCCGTGAAGAAAACTTTGGACGAGGACATGATCCCGCTGGTGCTGGGCGGCGATCATTCGATTGCGGTGGGCACGACGGCGGGCGCGGCGGCGCACTTCAACAAGGAATCGAAACGCGTGGGCGTGATCTGGCTGGACGCGCACGGCGATATGAACACGCCGGATTCTTCGCCTTCGGGCAATGTGCACGGGATGCCGTTGGCGGCGATCATGGGTTACGGGCCGCCGGAGCTGACGGATCTGGCCGGCGTCAAACCGATGGTGGAACCGCGCAACGTGGTGCTGGTGGGAATTCGTGATCTAGACGCGAAAGAGCGACGGCTGGTGAAAGATTCCGGCGTGCATATTTTCACGATGCGGGATATTGACGAGCGCGGCATGCGTGAAGTGATGTCTGAAGCGCTGCGGTTTGCGGGCGACGACACGGCGGGAATCGTGGTGAGCCTGGACATGGATTTTGTGGATCCGAGCGACGCGCCGGGAGTGGGCACGCCCGTGCGCGGCGGCGTGACCTATCGCGAAGCCCATCTGGCGCTGGAAATGATCGCAGACAGCAAGCAGATGGTTTCGTTCGAGGTGGTGGAAGTGAATCCGGTGATTGATTTGCACAACACTACGGCGACGCTAGGCGTGGAATTGATCCTCTCCGGCTTGGGGAAGAAAATCCTGTGATCTGCGCGAGCCCTGCTGGCGTGTGCCTGGTAGTGACGCGATGAGCGCCACGAAGCGGTTGCGCATCGGCGTGCTTTTCGGTGGGCGCTCGGGCGAACATGAGGTTTCGCTCGCTTCCGCCGCCTCGGTAATCCGCGCGCTCGATCCTGAGAAATACGAAGCGGTGCCGATCGGTATTTCGAAAGACGGCCGGTGGCTGGTGGGAACCAGTTCGGTGAAGATGTTGGCGGACGTGCTGAAGTCGGGCGATCGCGTGGTGTTGCCGCCCGACCCTAGCGCCGCTTCGCTGGTGCCGTTGGGCCCCGCGGCAGGGCAACCGAGCGTGGGCGTAGATGTGGTGTTCCCGGTTTTGCACGGCACTTTCGGCGAAGACGGCACGGTGCAAGGTTTGATCGAGCTTGCCGGATTGCCTTACGTGGGCGCGGGCGTGCTGGCGTCTGCCGTGGGCATGGATAAGGATGTGCAGAAGCGCCTGTTCGAGCAGGCTGGATTGCCGATTGTGCCGTTTCTGGCAGTGCGCCGCTCGGAGTGGGAGCACGAGCGCGTGAAAGTGTTGAAAGCCATCCAGAAGAAATTTCGTTTTCCGCTATTCGTGAAGCCCGCGACGCTGGGATCGTCCGTGGGCATGACGAAGGTGAAAGCGGCGTACGACATTTCTGCAGCGATGGATCATGCTGCGGAGTTTGCGCTGAAGATTATCGTCGAGCGCGGCGTGTCGGGGCGCGAAATCGAAGTTTCGGTGCTGGGTAATGATGAGATCAGCGCGTCCATACCGGGCGAAATCGTGCCGCATCGCGAATATTACGATTATCAGGCGAAATATCTGGAACAGGGGACGCAGTTGCTGATACCGGCGAAATTATCGAAGACGCAGGTGGGCGTATTTCAGGATTACGCGGTGCGAGCCTTCCGCGCGATTGACGGGTCGGGCATGGCGCGCTGCGATTTCTTTCTGGAAAAGCGCAGCAACAAGATATACGTGAACGAACTGAACACGATTCCGGGATTTACCTCCATCAGCATGTATCCGAAGCTGTGGGAAGCCTCGGGATTGCCCTATCCCAAGCTGATTGACCGGCTGATTGAGCTGGCGCTCCAGTTGCACGCCGAAAAAGCACGGACGAAGTATTCCATCGAATTGCCTGCGGGTTCCGGCGGCGCGCTGGACACGTAGTAATAAACTTCCCTCCCTCTGCGTATTAAGAAACGGGCGTTGATTACAGAACAGCGATGCATTGCTACGCTTGACGGCACGGGCTTGAGCTATTAAACTAACCAGTTAGTTAAAGAATGCTGTTCGCTGAAATGAAGCGGTGGATAAGGCTTAGGACGAATCTTGTGCGGCGCGGACGAAGAAAAAACGAGAATCCAGCCACGGCGCGGCGCATCCTAGCCGCCGCCGAGCAACATTTTGCCGCGCAGGGACTGGCCGGCGCGCGCACGGAACAAATCGCCACAGCGGCGCATGCCAACAAGGCGATGCTCTA
Source organism: uncultured Acidobacteriota bacterium (assembly GCA_963790855.1). Taxonomy (GTDB): domain Bacteria; phylum Acidobacteriota; class Terriglobia; order Acidiferrales; family UBA7541; genus Palsa-295. The sequence goes on along the minus strand of CAWBPZ010000005.1, from coordinate 149,996 downwards.
CTATTATTTCGGCGACAAGCGACATTTGCACCGCGCGGTGCTGGAAAATCTTTTTCGGCAGCTGCGCAACGGAGTGTATCAGCCGCAGCGCAAGCACACTTCCCCGCGTGAACGTCTCCGCGAATTCATCACTGCCTATTTCGATTTTCTCGCCTCGCATCCCAACTATCCGCGCCTGGTGCACCGTGAAGCGATGGAATCCACGAAGGAATTCGACTGGATCGTGCGCCAGTACCTACGTCCATTTCACAATCAAATGGTGCGCACGCTGGAAGAAGGCATCGCCGCAGGGGAATTTCGCACGGTGGACCCGCATGACACGGCGTTCACGATCATGGGCATGACTACATCGTATTTCGCAGCGGCGGCGATTTTCAGCCAGGTGGCCGGACACAATCTGCTGACGCCGCACGCGCTGGCGGCACGCAAACAGGCGTTGCTGGCTTTTCTGGATCATGGACTGAGTCGTACAAAAGCGAGGGCCCGATGACCGGCCGAAAGTTTGCAACGTTCCTGCTGGTAATTTTTGTAATTGCAGCGGTGGCCTACTATTTCACGACGCCGCACGGGACGGACATCTCGCTGATCGGCGTGGTGGACGGCAACGAGGTGATCGTCAGCCCACAGATGACCGGACGGATAATCACGCTGAACGTGGATGAAGGAAGCAGCGTGAAGAAGGGCGACCTGATCGCGGTGCTCGACAGCAAGGAACTGGAAGCGAACCTGGCGGCCACCAAAGCGAACGTGACCAGCCTGGAAGAGCAGGTGAACGAAGCGAATCACAATTATTCGTGGACCAATGGACAGACCGACGCTTCATTGATCGAAGCGAATGAGCGAGCGAGTTACGCACAAGCGCAACTGGAGCCGGCGCGCGCGCAGCTGAAGCGCGATCAGGATGATTTGCGGCGCATGCAGCAGCTTTTCGACAAGGGCGAAGTTTCGGCGCAAGATCGCGATCATGCCGAAGCAGCCGTGAGAATTTCGCAGGCGAACGTCACCGCGCTGGAACAAGCCACCAAGGCCGAAGCGGCGGCGGTGCACGTGGCGCAGGCCAATCGCATTCAGGTGGACGCGCGCAAGAGCGCGATTTCCACCACCATGGCACAGCTGGAACAAGCCCGCGCCAGCCAAGCTCAAATGGAAACGCAATTGGGATACACGAAAATCTATGCGCCGCTGGATGGAATTGTGTCGGTGCGTGTGGCGAAGCAGGGAGAAGTGGTGGCCATAGGTGCGCCGATCGTGGTCGTGGTGGATGTGGACCATCTGTGGGTGAAGGCCGATGTGGAAGAAACCTACATCGCTTCCGTTGTGGTCGGGCAGAAGCTGCGCGTGCAACTGCCTTCGGGAGAAGTCACCGAAGGTCCGGTGATTTTCCGCGGCGTGGAAAATGATTTCGCCACGCAGCGCGATGTGAGCCGCACCAAGCGCGACATCAAAACATTTGCGATCAAGGTTTCTATTCCGAATCCCGAGCGGCGGCTATTTACCGGCATGACGGCGACGGTGCTGCTGCCGCGTCCGCCGAAGAAGAGCTGGTTCGCCCGATTGTGACGCCGATGCCGACGCAAATAGAACAGCAAGCCGCCAACGCGATTGAAGTGCAGCACCTGACGAAAAAGTTCGGTGAACTGGTGGCTGTGAACGACATCAGTTTCCGCGTGAAGCAACGGGAAATTTTCGGATTGCTGGGGCCCAATGGCGCGGGAAAGACCACGCTGATCCGCATGATGACGACGCTTACGCCGCCGACATCCGGGACGGCGATTGTCGCGGGACACGACGTGCGCACTGACGCCGACGGCGTGCGAAACGCCATGGGCGTGATTCCTCAAGCGCTTACGTCTGATCCGGAATTGACCGCGCAAGAAAATATGCTGATTCACGCCAAGTTGTACGGCGTGCCGCGCGCCTCGCGCGACAAACTGATTCTCGACCTGCTGGAATCGGTCGATCTGGTGAAGTTCAAGGACGCCTTGGTGCGCACATTTTCCGGCGGCATGCGCCGGCGCCTGGAAATCGCGCGCGGGCTGGTGCACTCGCCGAAGATTTTATTTCTGGATGAGCCGACCACGGGACTCGATCCTGTTTCGCGTTCCAATGTGTGGCAATTGATTCGTAATTTGTGCGAACGATCGGACCTGACGATTCTGCTGACCACGCACTACATGGATGAAGCCGACAAATTGTGCGACCGCATCGCGATTGTGGACCACGGCAAGCTGGTGGCGCTGGACACTCCTACGAAATTGAAAGATAGCGTGCCGGGGAACGACACCGTGGAGGCTGAATTTGCGAACGCGCCGGCGGATTGGAACGATCAGTTGCGGAAGTTGGCGCAGGCCGCTGACGTGTCGCAGCGGGACGATATGATCCACATCGCCTCGCACGACGGTCCGGCGACAGTGGCGGCGCTGATGGATTTGGCTCGGGCGCGCAACGTGCAGGTGAAGCGCGTGACCGTGCAGAGCACAACACTCGACGACGTGTTTCTGCATTACACGGGCAGCGACCTGCGCGATGCGGCGAAAGAAGGAGCGCGGCTTGATATTGGCCATCTCTATCGTTAGGGGCGTGCGGTTGCCGTGCGGCATGCGCGGCATGGAGGGAGCGCGATGAACTTTCGGCGCGTTGGTGCGCTCATTGAACGCGATTTGCGGAAATTTTTCCGCAGCCCCGCCTTGATGATGGTGTCCATGGTGCTGCCTCTGGTGCAGCTGATCGTGCTGGGCTACGCCTTCGGCGGAAAAGTGACGGGCGTGGAAATTGGATTCGTGGACCAGGATCACTCCGTGGAATCGCACAAGATTCGCGAAATGTTCAACGGCATCGCCGCCGGACCGCGCACTTTCAAAGTGGCCGAGTATGAATCCGAGCCGCAAGCAACGCACGATTTGCAAACAGGCAAGGTGCGCGCGCTGGTGGTGGTGCCGCACGACTTTTCGCGGCGTTTCTACCAGCACGACCGGCCGCGCATCGCGTTCACTGAGGATAATACCGATCAATTCATTTCTAGCGCAATCATCGAGCGCGTACAGCAAATGGTGGAAGAGCTGAACACGCCGGACGTGACGCCGCGCCTGGAAGGCTCCGTGCAGTTAAACACGGTGGAAATTTATCCGTACGTCGAGTACATCAAATATTTGCTGGCGGGCACGATTGCGCTTTCGATTTTCGTGGTGGCCATGATCGGCGGCGGAATTACTTATATTGATGATAAGGCGCGCGGCCTGCACGAGGGCTATCTCACGACGCCAATCAAAAAATCGGAGTTGGTGTTCTCGTTGATTGGCTCGGGCGTGATCAAAGGCATGATGACAGGCATGGTACTGACGATCATCGGCGGACTGATCGTCGGACTGCCCGAAATCTGGAATCCGTTGCGCTTGTTCTATCTGATTGTGGTGGTGGGCGCGACGGGGCTGGCGATGATGAGCTTCATGTTCCTGCTGATGGTACGCGTAGACGACCCGCTCGTGCCGCGCGCCATTTTTGGCGTGCTAAACACGCTTTTATTTTTCCCGTCGGGCGCCGTGTACCCGATTGCGGCGTTTCCGTGGTGGCTGAAATGGGTTTCGGTGATTGATCCGTTCACATACGCGGTGCACGCGCTGCGAAATCTCACGCTGAAGAATACCGGCATTGAAGGAATCTATGTGGACGTGCTAGTTTTGCTGGGCATCGCAGTGGTGATGACGACCTTTAGCATAATTTTATTCAAGCGGCAGCTTTAATGTTGGCGTGAGCGGGCGTCGCGCGCCGTTGCGCGTTGTAGCACATGGGGCGCCGAAAAATGAACTGAGGAGATCTCGTGTCAATTTTTGATGGGGCGGAGGAACATCCGCCGGACAAAGTTCGCCGGTACATTATTAGCACGATCGTTTTTATCGCGTTGGTTGTGGGATTCGCCTGGTATTTGCTGCGATTCCATACGGAAGTGCGCACGGCAAAGCATTTTCTGGATACAGTGTCGGCTGGAAACTTGGAACAGGGCTATCACCTATGGAGTCCGGGACCGAGCTACACCTATCAGGATTTTCTGGAAGATTGGGGACCCAACGGATATTACGGCCCGGTGAAAAGCTATCACATCGAAAACGCCGAGGAAATTAAGCAGGGGCCGGAGCGGCCTTCTGGAACCGTGATTACTGTCGAGCTGAGCCCGTTCGCGCCGTTTCCTGCGGCGCACGATGTGTTGAAGCAGAGCAAGACGAAGGAAGTACGGCTGCAAGTGGAGTACAAGGACCAATCGCTCGGATTTGCTCCGTAAATTCAGGCGCTGTAGGGTGCCGTGCTTCGTCGCGACGTAAGGTTCGACGCATTGGATCTCGTCTGCGCTGCTACCTCCCGGCAAGTAGTTGCTCGCAGTTCTGGTGAACCTCGTCCACAGTAATGGATGATACCGGCCGCGGGTTGCCGACGATGACGGCTTGGTCGCCGCGCGGGTGATCGAATGTGGCGCCGGTTTGCACGACGCGATGTTCCGACTGCCAGGGGCGCCACTGCACGGGATCGGTGACGCCGAAAATTACGACGCTGCGGCGTTGCAACGCAGCCGCCAGATGCGCGGGACCGGAATCATTTCCTACGACGATGCGCGAACCCGCGATCAGCGCGATCAACTCGCGAACGTCCAGCTGAGAATCCATTACGACGGCGCAATTTTGCATTTCGCCGCGCACTTCTGCCGCGATCTCGTCGTCGCGCGCTCCCAGGTTCACGACACTCGCCAAGCCATGTTTCTGGCGCAGCCAGCGCGCCAGCTCGGCAAATTTGGCGACGGGCCAGCGCATTCCCGGCAAACGCGCGCCAGGTTGCAGCAGCGCGTAGAACTCGCCCGGCGCAATTCCCTTCTCCGCCAATTTGAGCGCGACCGTTGACAGAGCATCCGGCCGCGGAAACACCTGGGAGCCCGGAATGGGACCGCGCGGCAGGCCAGTGAAATAAAATTGCGAGATGCGATGCTCGACAGCGTGCACCGCTGCAGCGCGATAGAATTCCCGTGCGTCCGGCACCGCAACGTTGTAGAGAAATGAATACTGGTATCCGGCCCAGCCGACGCGCAATGGCGAGGCGGACGCACCTGTGAGCATGGCGCTGCGCGGGCCACCGTGCTGGTTGAAAACGATCGGAAACTTGCGGCGCAGCAGGTCAAAGGCCGTCTCACCGAGTCCGCGCGAAACAATCAGCTCGGCGATTGCCGGATTGCCTTCCAGCACTGGAGCGAAGCGCGGTTCAACTAGTACTGAGATTCGCAAATCAGGACGCCAGGAATGGAGCGCGGCAATGGCGGGAGTCTCCAACACCAGATCGCCCAGCGAGCGCAGGCGGATGATCAGAATTTCGGCTCCCTGCGGCAACGCCGGGAGCAGAGTCGAGGGATCGTTCGAGTTCGGCGGGGCTGTCAACTTTTATGCAGAGGCGAACGGCGCTGCTTCGTTCGGCTTCATTCTTCATTCGGCTTCGATGCGGGCTTCGTCTATCAGCATCACGGGGATGTCTTCGCGAATCGGATAGACGCGATGGCACGACGGGCATTTCAAGCCGCGCTGGTCGCCAGTCAACTTCACCGGAGTTCTATCCTGCGGGCAAACTAAAATATCGAGCAACTCTTGCGAAACGGCCATGAAATTCCTCCCAGCGCACTGTAGCAGAGTGGCGCGAGCGGCGGCAAGCTCGCCGCACATCAAGGCAGTGGGCGCGACTTGACTGGCTTCCCTTTGCGACAGAGTGTGACGGAACGCGGCGAACAAATTGTCGGATAAGACGCTAGCCCAAACGCTCGACGTTCAAATTGAGCTGGCTGTGCCACTCCGCGCCGGAGGCGATTTCCAGCGGCCAGACCGCGACGATTTGTGAGCCTTGATAAATACGCTCGAACCCATCCTCCGATTCGGAAACTGTCTCGATCGGCGTGATCCAGAATTCCTGCGCGTGCGGAGCGGTGAGCGTGACGCTGAGGCGCTGCCACTCGTCCACAATGCGCAAATTCGATCCGGGCGCAGACGCGGACCAGCGCAAGGGATAACGCTGGCCAGCAGTTTCAAAATATCGGTCGGACGAGGACGGCGCGAGGAAATTCACAACCGCTTCGATTCCGACGTGAACCGACGCCGCGCCGGGGGCCCTGCGATGCAGCGCAACGTCGCAAAGAATGCCGAATCCCGCGGCGCTATTCGCAAAGGAGAACATTTTTTCGGCCTGCCAGTCCACGCTGAGGTCCGACACAAAAGTGGCCTGCGTTGGAGAAACTTTCAGCGCGCGATAATTTCCAGCGGCGAGCGTGGCATCTTCGGCCAATTGCGCCGTGCCGCAGTCCTGATGTTTCTTGTCGCGACTGAAAACGAGCAAGCGGAAAAAGTGGCGCGCCCAGCGATCGTAATGGAGCCAGCGGTCGAGGCCCGCTTCCTTCGCGCGGGTTTGCTCGTGAATGGATTGCGCGCCGAGCGCCGCAACGGCCGGCAAATTTTTCAGCTTCGCGTGATAGGACTCCGGGCGGCGCGCCAGCGAATTCACCAGCGCCGCATTGGACTGGCGGCAATCGAGCGCGGAAATCGTAGCGCCATCTGCGGGGCAGAGCACGGCAGCGTAGCGATCGGAAGTGAAATAAATTTCTTCGTGACCGTCAGAGTCAAAGTCCAGCGTGACGACATTCTGGTAATCGCCGCCCGGGTTGACCAGCGCATCGGCAATTGCTTCCGCTTGAATTAACGAGCGCCAGAGTTCCGTACGCAGGTGCGGCGAGTAGAGGCCACCGAACACGCCGTGCCAGTAGGGATCGTTGCACTGGCCGCGCAGCGTCAATGTGCGGGCACGATCGCGCGCATCGCGAAATGCCTGCACCGGATGCGGATGTTCGAAAAGCTTCCGGACTTTTTGCGAGACATGCAGCATTTTCTTGTGCAGCAGGTTCGATTCGCCGTACTTCGAGAAAAAGTTGCGCCAGATGCCGCCGCGCAGGAAGGGCAGCATTTCCGTGCGCGAGGCAAATTCGGCGCCGAGCGCGTGATAACGATTGCGCGCAGCAGTGGGCAGCGCCCATTCCATCATTTCGGTGTAGGAAGCGGTGGGCAGGTCGGCGCGTCCGAGCGGAGCGTGCGCGCCCACCGCAACGCCCGGCGTCGCGGTTTCCAGCCAAGCCGAATTTTGCTCGAGCGCGACAAAAAGATTTTCCAGCCAGCCGTCCGTGTAGCAGAGTTTGTTGGTTCCGGGCCAGACGCCGAATTTTTCCAGGTCGTCACCCATGGCCGCGAATCCACCGGGATGCTCCTTCGCGGAAGCGCGCAGAAATTCGATCGAGTCGGCTGGCGCGCGAAAAGGCAGCAGGTAGCGCAGCGCTTTCAGGCCGGGCAAAACCTTTACGGAATGGCGCTGATCTTCGGCGAGATAATAGCCATAGAGTTGGTCCAGCTCGAAGCCGGTACCGAGAAAATGATTGTCGTCCACCAGCGTGTATTCGACGCCGGAAGGTGCGAGCGAAGAGGGTAACTGCGGTTCCCAGACGCGTTCGGCGAGCCACGCGCCGCGCGGGCGCGCACCAAAATGCTTTTCGATGTAATCGGCAAGGCGGGTTATCTGTTCGTGGCGATCTTCGGGCGGAATGGCGACCAGGATCGGCTCGTAGAATCCGCCGCCGGCGATTTCCACCTGCCCACGCTGCACCAGCGCCCGCAACAGATCGAAATATTCAGGATGGGCACGCTCGATCCATTCCAGCAGCGAGCCGGTGTAATGCAGCCCGATGCGAATGGAGGGATGGCGCGCGAGGACTTGGACGAAAGGCAAATAAGATTGAGCGTAGGCGCGCTCGATCACGTCATCAAAATTTCCCACCGGCTGATGCGCGTGAATGAGGAGGACCAACTGGAATTTCGCCACTCAGGGCCTCGCTGAAGCATTGACAGGATAACCTGAATGCGCAGGAGTACTCAAACGCAGTTCGGCGTGTTGCCCTCACCAACAATCAACAACATTGCATGGGACGACATTGGAGCGGTTGTGGTTTCGTCTTGCGGATCTGCGCTTCATGCTGCACAAATTTCAGAACGGACGGCGGACGCGGCGGCGAATTGCGTGAGCCGCTCTTTCAGGCGCGCCATCGCCATGTTGAGGAATGCGTCCGACACGCGCGCCGGAGCGTAAATCACAATCACGATTCCCTTGGCCGATTCCGTGATCATGCTGCGCGTGGAATCGCTGATGGGACTGCCGAACGGGCCCGCGGGATCGGCGAGAACCGGCCGGCCCTCCAGATGCCAGGTTTGTTTGCCGATGCCTTCGTATTTTTCGCCGCTGGCGCCCTGACGCAACACGACCGGCAGGTTAATTTTGGAGCGATCGTAGCAGCCGAACGGCCAGCCGGTTTCGAGCGAGCCAAGGTTGCCGATGTCCACAACATTCGACACGCGATAGACACCCTTGCCCTGCACCACGCGGCGAAGCAGCGCTTCGGACGAGGGGCGATACTTCGACGGGTCCATGCCCCATTCGCGGAACATGGCGCGCACGGCGCGAACTGACTCCGCTTCGGCGAGAGTTTCGATCGTAAATTCAGCGCGCTTGCGGGCACAGACCTCGTCCATCAATCTCGCGAGGTCGGGATGCACCAAGACGACGCTGGCGCCGTCGGCTTCGACGACGCCGAGCCTTGCGCCTGGCAGTGTGATTTTAATTTCCATGAGGTCCGCTCTTTCCAGGCTGCTATGATGACACGCGATCACGAAAATCTATCGAGAAATGGGCCGACGCGCGATGGAATCCAGCGAGAAAGCAGAAAAATTCGAGCGCGGGCTCGCGCATTTCAACGCGCGCGAATTTTTTGAGGCGCATGAAGTATGGGAAGAAGTCTGGCTGACCGAGGACGAGCCAGAAAAAACGTTTCTGCAGGGGATCATACAGATTGCCGCGGCGTTTCATCACTACCGGCGCGGAAATACGGACGGCGCGGAGACGTTACTCGCAGCTGGCATCGTAAAAATCACTCGATTCCCTGCCGATCATCGGGGTCTCGCAATCCACGACCTACGCGAAGAAGTGAAATTGTGGGCGCGAGCGCTGGGCGAGATGCAGCTCCCTGCAGACGAGAAGTTGCCCGTGCTCCGCCGTGTAGAGCAGCTTCGGGGCTAAAATCGAACCACACCCGGATCAAGTTCACACGAAGAAAAAATAGGCGGCCGGAGAGCATGCGCCGGGGAATAGCAATCTCTCGTCGAAATGCGGCACCGAGTTCAGGCAGGTTGACACCTCGGCTAGTGTGTAGCACGCTGGTTCAGCCAACAATGGCAACTACAGGGCGGATACAGCATCCAATCAGCAGTGGATAGCACCATAGGAGACCATCAATGCCGCTGGACCGAGAACGCATCCTAGACGCTGCGCGGCAGTGCTTCGACCCGGAAATTCCCATCAATATTGTGGATCTGGGGTTGATTTACGACGTGCAATACGACGACGCGGGCAACGTAACCGTGAAAATGACGCTCACGACCCAGGGCTGCCCTTCCGCGCAAGCAATTCCAGAGCAAGTGCGCGCACGTGTAGCGGCCATCGAAGAAGTGCGCGATGTGAAAGTGGAAATTGTGTGGGAACCGGCATGGAATCCGAGCATGATCAGCCCCAACGGCAGGCAGGTTTTGGGGCTGGAAGTCTAGTCCGACGCCGAGCTGCGAAAGCTGGCGCGACGAGTACAAATGCGTACGGGAATCCGCTGACAATATCCGTCGCGCCGGGAATGCTGCACGACTATCAGCGCGCGTTGGCTCGCGCCCGAACGGCTAGGCTTTCTTGTTGGTGTACCAATCCGCGTTGATCGGCGTGAAGTTGGCCCACTTCTCCGGCAAATCTTCGAGCGCAAAAATAGCCGTGACCGGGCATACCGGCACGCACGCCCCGCAATCAATACACTCCACGGGGCTGATGTATAGCTGCGTTTCGGCTTCGAAGTCCGCCTCATCCTTGCGCGGGTGGATGCAATCCACCGGGCAGACGTCAACGCAGGCTGTATCTTTTGTTCCGATGCAAGGTTCGGCAATCACATACGCCATTTCGAGTTCTCCTCGAACGAGAGGTTTTAGAACGGTTTAGCCTGGGATGTTGCTCCAAGACCTCCGCCTCAATTTATATATCACCAAAGGCAAGCGGGTACAAGCGCCGGCCCGGACCTGATGTGAGCGAGGTTTCAACTGCGGCATCAATTAGGACTTACAGGACTGGTTCGGCGCGGTGGTGGAGCTGATTCCGCTCCTGGCGTGCTGGATGGCCCCATCCTGCCTGTCACTTCTGACAATTGCCACTTATTCCCGCCCGATTATGATTGCGCGCGCTGGGGGCACACGATGAAAATCACCCGTCGAGACCTGATTCGCACCACGGCAGCGACCGCCGTCTTCGGAACTCTTGCTCCCGCCTCCGTTGCCTTTGACGACCCGTTGCCCTCGTGGAACAACGGCGCTGCAAAAAGGGCGATCCTCGCCTTCGTAAAGAACACGACCGAAAAATCCAGCGCGAAGTATGTGGAGCCGAAAGACCGCGTGGCCACCTTCGACCAGGACGGCACGCTCTGGACCGAGCATCCTGCGTATGGGCAGGCCATGTTTGCTCTCGACCGCCTGGGTAAGATGGCTCCGCAACATCCGGAATGGAAGGAAACCGACCCGTTCAAGTCTGTACTCAGCGGAGACCGCGAAGCAATTTCCAAATTCTCAGAGAAGGATTGGGTGGAGATTCTCGCCGTCACCCACTCCGGCATGGACACTGAAGAATTTCGGGCGCTTGTGAACCAGTGGATTACCACCGCGAAAACCCCGCGCTTCGATCGCCTCTACACAGACCTGGTTTATCAGCCCATGCTGGAAGTTATGAAGCACCTGCGTGAAAAGGGTTTCACCGTTTACATCGTCACGGGTGGCGGGCAGGAATTCGTGCGCGTCTACAGCGAACGGGTGTACGACGTTTCTCCCGAACAAGTCGTCGGTTCCAGCATCGCCACCAAGTACGACATTTCCAGCGGCAAGCCCGTGCTGATGCGCGAGCCGAAACCGTTCTTCATAGACGACGGCCCTGGCAAGGCGATCGGCATCAATATGTTCATTGGAAAGCGGCCTTATATTGCGTTTGGCAATTCCGACGGCGACCGGCAAATGCTCGAATGGACGCAGGCAGGGGATGGGGCTCGTCTGATGATGCTGGTCCATCACGATGACGCGACGCGCGAGTATGCCTATGGTCCAGGTGGCGGCCTGCCCGACACTCACGTCGGAACTTTTTCCGACGCTCTGATGGCCGAGGCCACCAAGAACGGCTGGGTCGTAATCAGCATGAAGGACGACTGGAAGCGGGTTTTCGCGTTCGATCAATAAGCAGATCCTTCGACTCGGTTCGGCGCGCCGCATTTCGCCGGCTCAAGCAAGTGGAGTCATCGATGAAACTGGGAGATATGCCTGCGTGGTCAGCCGATTGGGCCTGGGGTCTGCCAATCATCGTTTTGACAGTGGTCTTCCACGCCTACGGCCTCGGGCTCCTGAATCGAGAAGTCGCCTCCAGACTGAGTAGGAAGCGACAGCCTCAGCATCTCCGGTCTGGCGCCAGCTATATCATCGGAGTGACGGCGCTGTGGGCAACGCTTCTGCATGGGTTTGAGGGCTGCATTTGGGCGGGCGCTTATCGCTTCCTGGGTGCTATCGGGGACAACCGGTCCGCGATGCTCTACTCCATCAGCGCCATGACCAGTTTCGGTCATGCGAATCTCGACTTGGCACCACAGTGGCAAATGATGGGCGCCTTAGAAGCGTTGAATGGTTGGATTCTTTTCGGTCTTACCACGGCATTTATTTTCACGGTGGTTCAGAAAGTGTGGCCTCGTACCGATGCGGCGCGACCCGTCGAGCTTTGATTCAATCCGGTAGTCAGGAAGCATCAGCAAAACGGACGACGGGCTGCGTGGGGAAACCGAGAACACCTGCGCTCGGTGTGAATGCGGTGCGCTCTCGATTCTATCGTGCGTTAAAACCCCGAGTCGGAAATTGGTGGCTTAGTCCGTTTGATACCGTCGTGCAAGACATTCAAAGCGGACATGGCGTCTCGCATGGCAATGCGCTCGGCGTTCAGGACGCTTCTGTCAAGCGAAGCTCGGGCGCGAATGGCTTCCGCCGCTGCCTTAATGCGATCTCCCAATTTCTCCAGGTCGAGTTCCAGAAGCGCAGCCCGATATAGCTCACGCCAGTTACTACCATCTGCTGCGGAATCCTGCGAAGACGATGAGCTTCCGATACGTGCGTAGAATCCGGAACTGTCCCAAATGCGTTCAACCATTCTGGCCCCGTGACGCGAGCGCACATCGTGCTATGCGATTTCGTCGATGTCGGTCCGCTGGCGTACAAAGCGCAGGAATGGCGGGGTTCTAGAACGGGTACTGCGGCGGACGGTGCGCGGGAACTTACGGCATCACGCCGGGCGCTTCACCTGAAAAGTTTTTCTTTCGGCCGTCTTCTTCAGTTTGGAGGACACGAAATGCAGCACGGCGGCCAAAAGTGCGAAGCAGGCGGTGGCAAATGAGACTGACATGAACGAGAGCTTAAAGCGCGACCGCGCGATAGGCAAATCGTAAGAACGGATGAGGCCGATAGACTAATATTAGGTCAGGATCGGAGCAGAATTTGCCGCGTGATTCTTGCAAGCGCGCCGTGCAAAGGGAGCCCCTCGCACTACGTTCAGGCCTGCGAGCCATGATCTCGTCCGGTTGCCGCGCGTCGGGTCAAACCGATAGAATGGTCGCATGAGAAACGAGGGCAATCACGCGCGGTTTCATCTTCGGATTCTTCTGACGTTCATAGTCGTAGTCGGCGCGGCGCTTGTTGCCGCTCGTACAGGGCGCACGCAAACAACGGATGCAGGTAAGGCGACGCCGCACGTGGGCAAAGCGGCTGGGCCCGCTGATCCGCCGCTGATTGACCTTGCCGGTTACCGCCAGCTGCTTGCGAAATACAAAGGCAAGCCGCTGGTAGTGAATTTCTGGGCCACGTGGTGCGAGCCTTGCCGCGACGAGTACCCCATGATTGTGGAGCTGGCCAAGGAATTCAAATCGCAGGGCGTCAGCGTCCTGGGCGTGGACATGGACGACGAATCGGACATGAACCTGGTGCGCCGATTCATCGCGCGCACGCAGCCGCAATTTCCAAATTACCGCCAGAAGCCCGGGATTGACCTGGACGCGTTCTACGATGGCGTGAATCCGGAGTGGAAAGGCACAATGCCGCAGACAGTGTTCTACGGACGTGATGGGCAGATCCTGGGGTTTTTCCTGGGCACGCGGCCGCAGCCCGTGTTCGAACAAGCGTTCCGCGCGACACTCGGCCCGGCCGGCAGCAGCGGTGGCCAGAATGGTCACGGCGGCGCGAAGTAATGCGCAAGGGCTTTCACCGTTTCATATTCCTTTCAACAGGAGGCACGCATGCTTCATACACGCGGCAATACAATCACCTGGCTCGGTCACGCGGCATTTCGCATTGACACGCCGAGCGGCAAAGTAATCCTGGTGGATCCATGGATTCTCACCAACCCGCTGTGCCCTGAAGCGAACAAGAAATTCGACCGCGTGGACACCATGCTCATTACACATGGACATTTCGACCACATCGCCGACGCCGTGGAACTGGGCAAGAAATTCAATCCGCAAGTGGTGGGAATCTACGAACTGTGTGCATGGCTGGAATCCAAAGGCGTGCAAAATACCAACGCAATGAACAAGGGCGGCACGCAGAAAGTCGGCGAAATCGAAGTGACCATGGTCAACGCGGTGCATTCCTGCGGCATACTCGACGGCGATCACATCGTCTATGGCGGTGAAGCTTGTGGCTACGTCCTGCGGCTTCCCGGCGGACTGACGATCTATCATGCAGGTGATACGGCCCTCTTCGGCGACATGAAGCTGATCGCGGAGCTGTATGCGCCGGATGTGGCGCTGCTGCCGATTGGGGATCACTTCACAATGGGCCCGCGCGAAGCCGCCGTGGCGATTCGCTTCTTGAACGTGCGCCACGTAATCCCGATGCACTTCGGAACGTTTCCTTCACTGGTGGGCCGGCCGGAGCAGGTCCGCCAGCTCACGCAAGATATCAGCGGCCTGGAAATTCACGTGCTGAAACCCGGTGAATCCATCGGAGAACTCGGCTCGCACGTCAGCGCGCAGGCCTAGGAGCGAACATGCCGGGAATTCTTGAACCGCAGGTTGAAAAATATCTATCGAACTTGCTTCCGGAGCGCGATGCAGTGCTCGCGGACATGGAACGCTATGCGAAAGAGCACGACATCGCCATCATCGGGCCGGATTGCGGGCGGTTGCTCGCGCTGATGGCCAAGATTTCGGGAGCGAAACGAATTTTCGAGATGGGCTCCGCCATCGGATATTCGGCGATCTGGTTTGCACGGGCCGCGGGGCCAGGCGCCGAAATTTATTGCACCGATGGAGACCCGGCCAACGCGGAACGGGCGCGCAAAAATTTCGAGCGCGCCGGCGTGAGCAAGAGCATTCGATTCATGACCGGTGAAGCGGTGGAATTGATTGACAGCACCGAAGGCTCGTTCGACATCATTCTGATTGACGTTTACAAACATCAATATCCCGCGGCTCTGAAGAAATCGCTGCCTAGGCTGAAGAGCGGCGGCCTGGTGATTACGGACAACGTGCTGTGGTCCGGCCGCGTGACAGAGCCGCCGAAGGACGATAACACCCGCGGCGTTCTGGAATTTAATCGCAGCGTCTTTGGCTCGCCGGATTTATTTTCCGTGATCGTGCCGCTGCGCGATGGCGTCGCGATCTGCCGCAAGTCTTAGTGGACGATTGTCTAGCTGCCCGGCTGAATTGAAACCGGTTGCACCAATTTGAAGTGCAGCCTGGTTTCCGCGGGCAACACGATATCTTTCTTGCCCGTAAATCCGGCGGCCGCAGTGCCCGCTCCTCCGCCGGCTAATGCGCCGATCGCCGCGCCTTTGCCGCCCCCAGCCACTGCGCCAATGATCGCGCCGAATGCCGCGCCGCCTCCGGCGCCTACCGCTGTTCTCTTGCCGCGTCCCTTCCCTGCCTATTCAAACTCGGAAGTTTGGATCGAGTAGCGCGTGCCGTTCAGGGCGACGGAATCAAGCGTAAGCTGCAGCAGCGCGTTCCCTTTGAATTTTCCCGCCGATTGCGCGGTCACAATAGTGCCCCGGACTTTGGTTCCGCTCGGCAGGACGACGTTGGCATCAACCGTGACAGGTTCGGCAAGCGAGGCAGCGAAGCTGTCGCCGTTGTTCGCAACTTTCGAATTGATGGTCTGATCGAGTGTCACGGTTGGCACTTTGTCGGCGGCCAACTCAATCGGAGGCGGCGGTGGTGGCGGCGTGGGAGCAGGTTGCGCAGGGGCGCTGTTCGCGGTGTTGGGCGCAGAAGAGTTCGGCGAATTGGCGGCCGAATTATTGGAATCGGCGGCAGGTGGAGCGGATGTCTTGCTGCATCCGCAAATAGTCAGGAAGAGGGCTGCGAGAAAAATCCGGCGAAGGGAGGAATGGCGCATGTGGCGTTCTCCTGTGAGGATGAGAAATAAGCCAGCGCGAGAGGACTAGCCGCGGGCGCAGCCGTATTCTAATTCTGAGGCGCCAGAATCTCAATCCCACGAAATTTGACAACAGCAGCGGATTATCGCGAGGCAGGCTTCTGCGAAGAACGCGGCAGCAAATTGCGGAGAAAGAACGTCACATTGGCCGGCCGTTCAGCCAGGCGGCGCATGAAATAGGGAAACCAATCCACGCCGAACGGAATATACACGCGCACGCGGTATCCGTCGCGCACCAATTTTTTCTGCAAATCGGTGCGAATGCCGTAAAGCATCTGAAACTCGAAGCGGTCGCGCTTGATGTCTTGTTCGCGCACGAAATCGAGCGTAGCGCGAATCATGGCTGGGTCGTGCGTGGCGATGCCGTGATAAATCCCGCTCGTCAACAGGATTCTCATCAGCTTCACGTAGTTCGCGTCCACGTCGGCTTTCTTCGGGTATGCGACTTCGGGCGGCTCCTGATAAGCGCCCTTGCATAGGCGCAAGCGGCAACCGACCGCGATCAAATCCAGCACGTCCTGCTCGGTACGATACAGATACGCCTGCATTACAGTGCCCACGTTTGAGTATTCGGAGCGCACGCGCTTCACGATGTCCACGGTTCGCTGCGTATAAATCGAAGCTTCCATATCCACACGCACGAAATTGCCCTGGCCAGCGGCATGCGCGACGATTTTTTCCAGCAACTCCTGGCAGAGTTCTTCGCTCAGATCGAGGCCGAGCTGCGTCAGCTTCAAGGAAACGTTCGCATCCAGGTGTTCTTGCGCGATGCGGTCGAAGATTGCGATGTATTCGTCAGCTGCGCGCCGCGCGCCGGCTTCGTCCGATACATTTTCGCCCAGCAAATCCAGACTGGCCAACTGCAGCGCGCGATTCACTTCTCGCGCGGCTTCCAGCGCGTCTTCCAGATGTTCGCCTGCCACGAAGCGGCACGCGACGCGGCGGCTCACGGCATTGCGCATCATCAGCGGCGCGAGGCGCTTGCTCTCCGATAAACGCAGCAGGAGCGTGCGCATCAGAAAAGGCCGAGCCATATAGACTGGGATTGGAACGACTGGTGCAGTTGTGGCGGCATGAACTCTGAATTATGCAGCAATTGCGGCAGTGGCGTCAGCCTTTGTGCCCTTCCAGGAACCGCTCCGCCTCGATGGCGGCCATACAACCGGAACCGGCCGCGGTGATGGCCTGGCGATAGTGGTGATCCTGCACGTCGCCCGCGGCAAAAACGCCTTCGATGTTCGTCTTCGGGCCGTCGTGTGTGAGCAGGTAGCCGTTTTCGTCCATATCCAGCTGGCCCTTGAATAACTTGGTGTTCGGATCGTGGCCGATGGCGACAAAAACTCCGGAAGTCTCCAGTTCGCTGGTGACGTTGGTGTCCGTACGGCGGATTCTAACTTTTTCCACGGACTTGCTGTTCACGTCGTGAACTTCTTCGATGACGTAAGGCGTGAGGAACTCGATTTTTTCGTTGGCGCGCGCGCGGTCCAGCATGATTTTCGTCGCGCGGAATTCGTTCCGGCGATGAATCAGCGTCACTTTCTTCGCAAATTTCGTCAGAAACGTGGCTTCTTCCATCGCGGTGTCTCCACCGCCGACTACGATGATGTCCTTCCCGCGGAAGAAGAACCCGTCGCAGGTGGCGCAGGTGGAAACTCCGTGGCCCAGCAAGTGCCGTTCCGATTCGATGCCCAGCATTCGCGCCGACGCGCCCGCCGCTACGATCACGGTTTCAGTTTCGTACGTTTCTTTTCCAGCGACCACGGTGAACGGCCGGCGGCTCAAATCCACCGACGTGACCGCGCCCGATTGAAACTCCGTGCCGAAGCGCTGCGCTTGCTTGCGCGAATTCTCGATCAACTCCGGACCCAAGATGCCGTCGGGAAAGCCCGGGAAATTTTCCACCATGGTCGTCAGCGCCAGCTGCCCGCCGGGCTCGTAGCCATCCAACACCAATGGGGCCAAATCCGCGCGCGCCGCATAAATTGCCGCAGTCAAGCCGGCACAACCACTCCCGATGATAATCACCTTGTGCACTGAATTTTCTCCCAGGTATTCGATGCTGCAAACCAGCGCGGCGAACCAAACACCCATTGTATCACTGCGCGCCCGCGCCGGCAGCGCCAGCGAACTCCGGACCGCCTGCTCGCGCCGCTTATATATGACAGGCGATTGCGCCGGTCGGCGGCTTGTCTGATAATGGCGCGCGGATACAACGCGGACATGGCGACAACTACGAATCTTTTTCGGCTGCTCAGCGAATTTATTGTGCTGTTGCTGGGCGCGCTGCTGATATTGCTGGCTGCGACGGGGCGGATCGGGTTGCCGGCGCGGCCTGGAGGCGTGGTTGCTCTAGGCGCGATCTTCATATTTTGGGGTGCGCGTGCGGCTACGCGACCGGAAGCGAAAACCGCGCGAATGGAGACGATGATTCGCGCCGGATCGCTCGCGCTGGTAGGGATCTTCATACTGGCCGTGCCGTTCGTGCCGGCGCGGCATGCGTCGCAGCTGTTTATTCTGGCCGGGGGCGTGCTGGTCTTGCGCGGTGCGCTGGCCGCAGCGATTTCGGTCGCGCGCCGTTGATTGCGCGGAAACCCACAAAATCGAAGACGAGCGCATTCGCTCTTGCCAGTTGTGCCCGTTCCGGCTAACCTCCGCCAGAGTAGCGCAGGATGCGCAGATAACATGGCCCAGCCCCGTCGCTCGGAACCGGCTGCTCGTTAACAAGCTAGACACGGTTTTGAGCAGAGAGAAGTCGCGAGGAGAAGAACCATGCTGAAAGCATTCAAAGAATTCGCAATGAAGGGCAACGTGCTGGACTTGGCCGTGGGCTTCATCATCGGCGCCGCGTTCGGAAAAATCGTCACGTCGCTGGTGGCGGATATCATCATGCCGCCGATCGGGCTGATTCTCGGGAAGGTGGATTTTTCCAGCTTGTTCCTGAACCTTTCAGGAAAGTCATACGCCACACTGGCGGAAGCGAAAGCCGCCGGCGCACCGACTATCAATTACGGTTTGTTTCTGAACAACGTGGTGGACTTCCTGATCGTCGCGTTCGCCGTTTTCCTGATCGTGAAAATGGTAAACACCTGGAATAAACCCGCGCCCGCTCCTGCCGCGACCACGAAGGAATGTCCGTACTGCGCTTCGGCCATTCCGCTGAAGGCGACGCGCTGCCCGAACTGCACATCCGAACTGCGCGCCTAGCCGATTGCGAGCTGCGGTTGCGGTTGCTGGCGGCCGCACAGCAAGAATGCGCCGAGCCCGAACTCAGCTCCCGGGCAATTTCCTGGGAGCGTCGCCGGAATCCAGCCGGCGGTCGCGTATTTCGTGCAAGTGCTGGCGCAGCCGCTCGAGCACCGCGTCCGTCTCGCCTTGCGCCATCTCCCGTTCCACTTCACCGAGCGCGAAATGAATGATGTCATGGTGATGGATTTCCTCGCCAGGCAGTTTGTCGCTCAATTCCAGCCAGACTCGGTGCAGTAAATCAATTTCCTTGGGAGTAAGGCGCGGCGCGTGCGGCCCCAGATAAAAAATCTGCTCCTGACCCGAGGGCGTGAAAATCTCCAACGTGACGCGCGGGCGCGGTTCGGGCATGCGTTCCCATGCCAACCCGATCTCACGGGCCTGCTCGGTCACCGGCATTTTCGAGGAGCTGCCACCCACGATGGTGCTCGACTCCAAGTTCATCGCGGTGCGCAGAATGCCTTCCCACAAATCGTTCGCCGCGGCCACCGCCAAGCGCACGGGTTTGCCTTCTTTTTCCGCGAGTGCCAGCACTTTAGTGAACAGCAATTGCTCGATCGTGCTGAAAAGCTGGTCGGGAGCGAGATCGTACTCGCCCGAAGCCGCGCGGCGCAGCATGCGCACGTGCAACACCACGATCTCCGCTTCTTTCTGCCGCACGCGGCGCAGCGCTGCTTCCAGATGGTACAGCGCGTAATACGTGCTCACCGGAACCAGAATGTTTCCCGGCGCGACCCCGACGCTGGTGGGCGTCAATTCCGCTTCTTGCGCGAGATTGAATTGATCGAGTTCCACGTGGGCCGCGCCCGCGGCGTGGATGCGCATACGATGCTCGGAAATCTCAAACACTGCGAAGAGCAAAATTGTGAAAGTAATTCCGGCGATCGTCGCTTGCGGCTTCGTGAACAAGTTGATAATCGCGATCGCCACCAGCACCAGCGTGATCAGCCCCAGCCCGATAGGAATTTCCTTGCCGAAAATCACCGGGTTCAGCGGCACGCGATATTCACGGTCCTGCGGGTGCGTGTAACGCAGCACCAGCACCGCGATGCCCTTCATCGAAAAACTCCAGATCACGCCAAAGGCGTACAGGTTACCGAGGAAGGTGACGTCGCCACGGCTGGCGATAATTGTGATGATCTGAAACGCCACCACCATATTAATGATGCGGTGCGTTGTGCCAAAGCGCGGATGCGGATGGCGGAACCAATCGGTGAGCACACCGTCTTCGGAAACGCGATTCAGCACGCCGTTGGAACCGACGATCGCGGTGTTCACGGCTCCGGCGAGAATCAGCGTACCGACCACCACGACGAAGACGTGAAATGCCAGCTTCACTTGAAAGCTTCCGGCCAGGTGCATTGCCAAGCCGCCGATCAGGTTCTCAGTGAATTTTCCGCGCTCGCTATCCGGAATGATCATCACCGCGAAAAACGAAACCAGCGATGTGAACACCAGGCTGTAGATGAAAATCACGAGCCCGGCTTTCTTCAGATTCTTCAGCTTGGGATGCTCGATTTCGCGATACACCTGCGCCAGGGATTCTTCCCCGCTCATCGCCAGCACTGAATGGCCCAGGCCGACAAAAATAATTATCAGCGTAATTGTGTGCGCCCACTGATAGCGGTCCAGCCAGCCGAGCGAACCGCGATCGAGCTTCATGTTCTGCGCGTTCGGCAGCGGCGGCAAACTCCATCCGCTATGCACCCAAAGCGTGTAGAAACACCAGCTAATCAACACCACCACCATGATGGTGGTGAGCTGCATGATGCGCAGAGCTTTGCCGCTGGATTCCGGCACGCCTTTAATATTTTCCCACCAGAAATAAAGCGTGATGATGATCGCGACCGTGGCGGCTGTGGCATCCACGTTTAAATGCATCGTGGATCTTGCATGGTGCAGCAGCTCGTTGATGACGCCCACCAGATACTGCCCCGCAGAGACGCCGCTGATTGGTCCGGTGAGCACGTAATCGAACATCAGCGCAGAAACGGAAAATTTCGCGAGCGTGCCGCCCAGAGCTTCCTTCACCACACGATAGACGCCGCCGCGCACGAACATGCTGCAGCTCTCGACGTAAATCGCGCGTACCGCGTAGGAAAACAGCATGATGCCTAGGATGAACCACGGCGCCGTCTTGCCGATGAACTGCTCAGCCTCGCCGCCGGCGTAATACGCGGAGGAAGCTAGGTCGTTGAGCACGATCGCAGCGGCGCGCCAGAACGAGATGAAAGCCAGCATGGCCGTAGTGGCCACCAGAACTTTCGTTACAGGGCGGGCACGACCCGGCGTGAATGTGGGACCTGTGGAATTGGAAACCATACGCTTTTAGTGTGGACAAGAACTATACGTTGAAACGCAGCTAAAAAGGAAGTCTTGCGGCGATTGGCACGCTGCTAAGGGTAACTACTACTCGCGCGTGAACGGCTCGAACATCGCGCGCTGGCCGCTCGCGCGCAGCTGCGTTGAGCCCGACTTACGCGGTGGTTTCTTTTGGCGCGGCACGAAAATCGCGCTCACAGTCTGTGCACGGACAGATCTCGCGCAGATGCTCAAAGCTGAAAATTCCCGTCGCGTGACTATCGGAAAATTGAATCTGGAGTGCGTAGTTCCCTACTGCGTTGGCGCTCTTGGCCGTGACGCGTGGCTTGTACATGGGCAGCAGCGCCGAACTGGCGCTGGATCCCCCCTTGGCCTTCTTCTCGCGCTCGTCGTTGCACAGTGCGCAAGGGCAATGATCGCGCAAGTACGGGAAATCGTAGCGGCTGCTGTGCTGATCCGACCAGGTGATCTCGACACCCTCGCCCGTCGAGACGTGCACCTTGATGCTCAGCGGTTTTTTTCGCGCGTCTTGTGCGATGGGCATAAAAACTTCAGCCTGCAATTTCGAATGTCCGCGCTCTTGCGCCTGTCTCGAGGCCTGCGGCCGGCAACAGAACATAGTGTGACATAAACGGCGCCGATCGTGCTGTCATTCAGGCCAGCTCGGGTTTCAACGAAGCCGCCGATTGCACTACCAAATGCCCGTGCGCGAATTCGATGCGGCGGTCGGCGAGGCGTCCAATGGATGGCGCGTGCGTCACCATCAAGATCGTGTGACCCTCGGCGTGAAGTTCACGCAAAAGACTGAGCACAATCTCCTCGTTGGCTTCATCGAGATTGCCGGTCGGCTCGTCCGCCAAAATCAGCTTGGGATGATTGATCAGCGCGCGCGCCACTGCCACGCGTTGTTGTTCGCCACCGGAAAGCTGCGAGGGCAGGTGCTCGATGCGATCGCCCAAGCCCACGCGTTCGAGTGACTGCTGCGCTTCTTTCTCGTCCGTGGTGCTGTGAAAATATTGCGCGAGCATCACGTTTTCCACTGCCGTGAGATAGGGCACCAAGTGGAATTGCTGGAAGATAAAGCCGATTTTTTCGGCGCGAAAGCGCGTCAGCCCCGCTTCGTCCAGGCGCGCGACGTCCGTGCCATCCACCATCGCTTGCCCCGCTGTTGGCGTATCGAGCCCGCCCAGAATATTGATGAGCGTGGTCTTGCCCGAGCCCGACGGCCCCATGATGGCGATCCACTCGCCGGCATTCACGCGGAAGGAAACTCCGTCCAGCGCGCGCACGTTTCCGAATTCCTTGCGCAGATTCTCCACTTGGACGAGCGTCGCCACGGTCCTCTATTCCCCTCGCAAAATCTCAGCCGGCTTCACTTTGCCCAACATACGCAACGGAAGCGCACCCGTCAGCGTCACCACAAACATCAGCGCGACGGTCGCCGGAAAAACTTCCCAGCGCGGTGAAATCGCCGTGCCAAAAACGCGCAGCCCCATCCAGTACGCAAGCGCCGCGCCTAAAATTGTTCCCAGCAATCCGCCCGCTGCACCCAGCACGCCGACCTCGGCCAGAAATATTCCCACAATCCGCGAGATGGAGCCACCCAGCGATTTCATCAGGCCTACATCTTTGCGCCTTTCCATCGCCAGCGCGGCCATCGTGCCGAGCACGCAGAGCGCCGTGAGAATCAGAATCAGCAGCACCATGGAAACGATTAGCAGGCGGATGCGGCCGAGCAGCGCACCTTCCGCTTCGGCCACCTGACGAATCGGCCGCACTTGATATTGCGGCAAAGCGGCGGCCAAGCGTGCTACATAATCAGCGACGACCTGCGCCGTGCCCGCCACACTCACTTGCGCGAGGCCAATCTGCCCCGGCAAATTTGCCAGCGACTGCACCGCGCGCAGGCTGGCGAAAATTTGATTATCTTCAGTGCCGCCCGCGTCCACAATTCCCCCGACGCTGCATTGCGCGCTGCGCGCCAGGTAATGCAGTTCCAGCGGACTCCTCGGCGCGAGATGCAATCGCCGCGCAACGTTACGGCCCACCAAGCACTGCGAATCATCGGTGCGCGACGCGACCCAGTTTCCTTCCAGTCTCCACGTGGCGTTGAGTTTCTGCGCTTGATCCAGCCAAGTCCCGGCGACGACGACCGGAACATTTTGCGCGCGCGCCACGATATAAAGATACGGTGCCGCCGCGGCTAGCTGCGCCGACGGCAGCTGTTGCAGCGCAGTTACTACATCTTTGTCCGGCATCAGGCTCGGCACTTCGGCACCGCTGAGCTGCGCCGGCGCGCCACGGGCGGGCGAAATCACAATGTTCGCGCCGAGCGTGCGGAATTCCTGTGTCAGCTTACTCTGCACGCCCAGATCCAGATTCAGCAGCGCCGAAATCACCGCTGCGCCACTGACGACCGCGATGATCGCGACGGCCAGCCGCCCGCGGCTCCCGCGCAGAAGTTGAAACACCAGCCGCCAGAACATTACTCGCCCCTCAGAATCACAGCCGGACGAAAATGCGCCGCGCGCCGCAGCGGAACCAGGCTGCCAATCATCGCGATAATCGCCGCAAGCGCCAGAACCACCGGAAAAAGAATCAAACGTGGCGATGCTGGCGTCCCGAAAACACTTTCGCCCAGGAAACGCGCGAGGCCAGCGCCGACGAAAAATCCGATCGCGCCTCCGGCAATCGCGAGGAGCACTTGTTCGGCGAGGAAAATCCCGCCCACCAAAGCGTTGCTGGCGCCCAGCGCCTTCATCACTCCGATTTCCGCGCGTCGCTCCAGCACCGTAGTCGCCGATGTTGCCGCAACCGCCAATGCCGCAGCGCCCAGCGCCGCCAGCGTGACAATCCACAGCAGCGTCCCGACACGCGTCAGGATGCGGCCTTCGGTTTCCGCCACGCGTCGAATCGCATGCACCTCAGTTCCCGGCAGCACAGTTCGAATCTGAAAGCCAATGGAGGAAATATAGGGCGAGCAGAACCAGCGATCGTACTCAGTAGGAGTGAGCTGAATACTTTTGTCGGACTGGGCGCGCTCGCCGCGTTCCGCGAGCGCATCAGCCGGCTTGGTCAACGCGCTTACGTACAGCTGCCTGAACAGACCGGGATGCTGCGACAAAGATTGCGCAACCGAAAGCGGCACGATCACGGACTTGTCTTCGACACCGCCGGTGGAGACGATGCCGACGACCGTCAACGGCCGCGCGCGCGACAAACCGCCAGGCTGGGCACCCAACGGTTCCACCTGAATTGTTTGTCCCGCCGATATGCCACCGAGATAAGTTCGCGCCAAGGTTTCACCCACTACGCACTCATTCGCACCATCGTGAAACCACTGTCCCTGCACTGTCCACCAGGGATGCGTGACGCTGAGGCCCGTCTTAAATTTCGTTCCGTCCGGCACAGCAACTTCGTGTTCGTACCAGGTGCCGATCACTGTGACAATCGTGGGTTTCCCTGAGTCCGACGGATTTATCTGAGCCGGTATGTCGAGAAAGGGCGTAAATCCCAGAATATTGTGCCGCCAGAAAATTGTTTTCAGTTTGCCGAGGTCCGCTTCGTCCAAGTAAGCGCCTTCATCCATCGGCCGGTAGTCCACGCCGCCGATTTCCACCGGCAAAGTATCCGATTCCGGCGTGACCAGCAGATTCGCGCCCAGGCTGCGGAATTCGTGCGCCAGACGGTCACCCACTTCCAGAGCAATCGTGAGTGTGGCCGTGGCGACGGCCATGCCAATCACCAAAGCAGCGGCCGTCAGCACTTTGCGTCGCGGATTGCGTGCGAAGGATTCTCCAAGCAGGCGGGCAAACATTGCGTCAGAAGTGAATCTTGGAGGCGGCCTCGCCCAGCGCCGAGAGGTCCACGATCACTTCGCCTCCTTCCACGCGGGACTTCACGCTGATGGGATTGCAGCCGCCGGATTGGCCGATGGAAGGGATGTAAATCGCGGCGCCGCAATTTCGGCAGATCACACTCTGACCTTCCTGGCGGTAGCCCGCCGTGCCGCAAATCTGGCAGGCGTCCAGTGCTGCGGCGTAATCGCCGTTCAGTTTGTGAATCACGAGAAAGCGAATCACGCTGCCGTCCACGTCCGCGGTATAAAAGTGCAGGCTGGAATCGGTCAGGTCGGAAAGCGGGACGCGCACTTGATTATCCTGAGCGATCAACGTGCGCGCCGGCGAAGGAGCCGCGGCTACGCGCCCGTACACATAATCTCCCGCGAACGAAACCACCACCGCAACGCACAAAATCGCCGCAGCAAAACTCCAGCGCCGCTGCCGTTTGAATTCATATTCGCGCATGCGACGCGCCGCGGGATTTGCAGCCTCATCGGCGACCGGCTGCTTCGCGCTGAACCATTCGCGCAACACCACCAGCGCCGCAGCGCCCAGAATCAGCACAAAAAAGAAAACTTCGTTCCGCACAATCGGCCCGATGGTGGACATTTCCAATTTGCTGGAAGGAATCCACATCGCTTCGCTCAGCTCGTGCACGCCGGTGAGCGCCAGCTGAAAGGCAACGACCATCAGAATCACGCTGGTCGCCTTGAAAAATCGCTGCAGAGGAATGCGCAGCGTGCCTTGAAAGAAGAAAAGCCCCACGGTCACGGCAATCGCAATCCCGATCGCCGTGCCTATCCAAACCTGCACTCCGGCGCTGGAAAGTTCCACAGCGCGCAGCACGAGAATCAGTTCCGCGCCTTCGCGCACCACCATCAGAAAAACAAACGTCCCGATGGCCCATCCGCCGGTGCGCGTGGATTTTTGCGCATACTCTTCCACGCGCTCTTCGATATGTTTCTTCAGATGGCGCGCCACGCGGTTCATCCACACAATCATGGAAACCACCAACGTCGACGCCACCAGCATCAGCAGGCCCTCGAAACCATCCTCGCTCACCTGCCAGCGATCGAGCAGCACAGCAGCCGCGAAACTGGCTAGCACCGCGAACATCACGCCGCCCCAAACGTAGCTGGTGAGCGCGCGGCGGCCGGTGCGATTCAGATACACCAAGACGATGCCGACGACCAGCGCGGCTTCGACGCCTTCGCGCAGAGATAGGAGGAGAGCGGAGAGCATAAAGTCTCCAGTTGTAAACCAGTTTCAACTGGAAAATTAATACTAGCGCCGGGGTGCCGCAAAATCAAGCAAATTCAATGCCCTTAATCGCTTGCTCACGTTTCCCTGTAGAATAACATCTTATAACTGATGACCTCTCCGCACCAATCCCACACGCCCGCCCGTTGCCCTGCGAAATCGGGCCCATGCTTGTGGGTTTTGCCCTGGTCGTTCGGGGCTGCGTTTCTCTTTTCGCTCCTTCTCGCGCTCGCCGTTCCAAACGTGAACGCCGTTCCGCAATCCGCCGCGAATCCCGCGACCGCCGCCGGCACACAACAAACTCACACTCCCCCGACGCAGAATATAACTCCGGCTGTCGAGCAAAAGCTTCCGTCGCCGCCTCGCAAACAGGACATGAAAAAAGGCAAGGAAGCCTACAAGCAAGGCCAGAAGCTCGAACAAAATGGCGATTGGCAAGCCGCGTACGACGCCTACTCAGACGCCGTCGAGTGGGACCCTAGCAACCGCGAATACCTTGTGCGCCAGGTCGTCGCCAAAGGCCAAGTGGTGCAAATGAAAGTGGACCTCGCCGAACGCGAGGCTATCGCCGGCCATTATGCGGGCGCGCTGCATGCCTTGCGCGATGCGATGCAGCTGGATCCTTCGAACCGCACGATCCGCGAACGACTGACGGAAATGGAAGCGTTTGACCCCGCCCGCGCCCGGCAAATCATCTCCGAGCCGGTGATGATGCCCGCGGTGCAGCTCGACCATCGCCCCGGCACACAATCCTTTCAGCTGCGCGGACAGACGCAATCCGCCTATCAGGAAATCGCGCAGCGTTTCGGTGTCGAAGTCGCGTTTGATGTGGACGTGCGCCAGGTGCCGGTGCACCTCGACCTACAGGACATGGATTTCGCGACGGCCACGCGCGTTCTCGCGAGCGCCACCAACACATTTTGGAGGCCGCTGACGAAGCGCTTGTTCTTCGTGGCGCCGGATACGACCCAAAAGCGCAAAGACTACGAAGTTTCCATCGTGCGCACCGTGCTGCTGGCTACTTCGGAAACGAACGAGCAGATGACCGAGCTATCGCGGCTCGTGCGCGAAATCGCCGGCATCACGCGCACGGATCTGGACACCAAGAGCCGCACGCTGACCATGCGCGCTTCGCCGCAAGCCATGGCCGTGGCTACCGGCATCATTGAAGATCTGGAACGGCCTCCGGACGAGCTGATCCTGGAAATCGAAGTGATGGAAGTGGATCGCAATCACAACGTGGACTTCGGCATCACCGGCCCGCAAACGGCGACAATTTATTCGATTCCCTCGAATGCCGCGCAGCTGGTGCAACAAGGCGGCGCCACGGCGCTGAACGCCTTGCTGACGCAGGTTTTCGGTTCGGCGTCCTCGATTCCTCCGGTATTGGCGTTCGGGGGCGGCAAGACGACCTTTTTCTACACGCTGCCCGGGGCCACGGCCACGCTTTCCAATTTTCTTTCGAACGTGCACTCCGGCCGCCGAGTTCTATTGCGCGCAGAAGACGGCCAACCAGCGACGTTCTTCGTCGGCGAGCGCTTTCCCGTTTCGCTGGCGCAGTATTCTTCGAGCCTGGTTGGTAACGCCAACTCCGTGGCTACGCAGACCCCGACGGCTTCCGCACCCAATTCAGCCTTGCCCGTCATCACCGTCACCACCGGAACGAATCCTGACTTCGTCGCGACTGCCGATTTTAATAACGACAACTTTCAGGATTTCGTCGTCGCGAATTTCACCGACGGAACGCTGTCACTCTACGACGGAAATCCCACGACTCCTGGTACATTCCTGACACCGACCACCATCCCTGTCGGCGCAGGCCCCACGTGGATCTCGACCGGATTTTTCAACTCCAAGACGGACACCACCAACACCGTTGTAGATCTCGCCGTCGCCAACCAGACCGCCGGCACCGTTTCCATCCTGCACGGAAATGGCGACGGAACTTTTACCGTGGAACCGATCTTGACGCTGCCTACAGGAGCCGGACCGACCGCCATCGCGGTAGCTGATTTCAACGACGACGGTTTCGCGGATCTGGCGGTGGTAAATAAAGACGTGAATACCGTGAGCATTTTTCTCGGCAATGGCGATGAGACCTTTCAGACCCCCACGACGCTCACCACCGGCAACGCGCCGACTTCCATCGTCGCCCAGGCTTTCAATCCGAATGCGCCGGGGATCATTGACCTGGCCGTCACCAATTCCACCGACAACACGCTACAAATCTTCATCGGCAACGGAAAGGGAACGTTCACCAACGGCGTCACGTACAACACCGGCGTCACTCCGGTCTATGTCGCCTCCGCGGATCTGGATCTCGATGGCAACCTGGATTTGGCCGTGGCCGATAGCGGCGCTGCCACCAGCGCGAACTCCGTCGGCAACAGCATCTCGGTTTTTCTGGGCAATGGCGACGGCACGTTCATCAAGCCGGGCGGCACGAGAATGGATTTCGCCGCCGGCACCACTCCCACATCCTTCGTCATCGCCGATTTCAATGATGACGGCATTCCGGATCTGATCGTCACCGCCAGTGGTGACAATGCCGCTGCACTGATGCTCGGCGCCGGAGGCGGCTTTCTGAATGCGCCTATCGAGGTACCGGTGGGCACGACGCCCGATTCCATCGCGACTGCCGACTTCAATGGTGATGGCCTTCCCGACGTGGTCATTACGAATTTCGGCTCGAACGACGCATCCATCATTCTGGATTCATCCTCGCTGATCGGCCTCCTCTCCAGCAACGGGATCGGCACGCAGTTTCCCAACGCGCAGTACATTGACATCGGTTTGAAAGTGAAAGCCACTCCGCGCGTGCACTCCAACGGCGACGTCTCCCTGCAATTTGAATTCACGCTGAGCAGCCTGGCGGGCAACAGCCTGAACAATATCCCGGTCGTGAATAATCAGGAAATTAAGCAGAGCGTGCGCGTGCATGCCGATGAATCCGCCTTGCTGGCGGGTTACCTGGCACCGCAGACCACCACCACGCTGAATGGCACGCCGGGACTTGCCAATCTGCCGCTGGCCGGAATCGTCGGAGGAACCACCGGAAACCAATTTTCGAATTCGGAGATATTACTTCTGGTGACGCCGCGGATTGTGGATGCTGCGACGCGCAACAAAGAACATTTGATCTACGCCGGACGTGGTCAACTCGGCGGCCCCGGCGTGCTAGGCCCCACGATTCAAGAACGCCGCGGTGGTGGATTCGTGAATCCCGTCGTGCAACCAACGGAGCCGGCCGTTGCGCCGCCCCAACCCGAACCAGCGCCGCAAACCGAACCGCCGCAGCCGACGGCGCCGCCGCTGCAAACACCCACAGCGCTGCCACAAACTCCTCCGCCACAGCAGCAGCCCGACAACACGCCGCGGCAGTAGCGGTGACGTGACAACTCTTCGCGTTGGGACCGCGCGCGGCCGATTGCGGCTACGGTGTGGCTTCGAGGACGACTACCGGCTGATACGTGCGCGGCACCACCGGCTCGGCAATCGCGATCAATTGCCCTTGCTGGCTGAAGACGCGCAGGCGCGCCGGCTTCCAATCACCGGAATCAAGCTGGGCCGGCGCGTGCTGTGCGACGTTTGTTTGTCCCGGCTGGATTTGCGCGAGCGTCAAATTAAATTTCGCGCCGTGGCGTACGCGCTTTTCGATTACCGGCAAAATGGTGGCGCTCGGCAAGTCAGTCAGCAATTTTTCCAGAGGGATTACACGCTCGAGTAATCGCCCAGCCCGCCCGTCCTGCGTTAGATCGCTCAGTGAGACAGCTTGATCCAGCGTAAATTCGCCGACGGCCGTGCGCGTGATTTCCGCCAGGTGCGCGCCGCTTCCCTGCAGCTTTCCCAATTCATGGGCGAGCGAACGTATGTAGGTGCCGGCGCCGCATTCCACGACAAAGCGCGCGACAGATCCTTGGACGGCGGTCAGGTGGAACTCGAATACTTCCACTTCCACTGGCTCCAGTTTCACCGGCTCATTTTTGCGCGCGAGTTCGTGTGCCGGGCGGCCGCGTATTTTTTTCGCGGAATACGCCGGAGGAGTCTGCTGAATCTTCCCGACGAATCGCGCCGCATACGCCGCGAGTTCGTCCGCGTTTAGCGTCGGGGCCGAGTCCGGACCGAGCGCTTCTCCATCCGCGTCGTACGTATCGGTTTCAAATCCAAAGCGCACCGCGCAGGTGTAGCGTTTGCGGCGCCCAGTGTAAAACCGCGCCAGGCGCGTCGCGCGTCCCAGCGCCAGCACCAGCACGCCCGTGGCCTGTGGATCGAGCGTACCCAGATGCCCGATGCCGCGAAAGCCCGCAAGCTGGCGCACGGATTCCACGACGTCGTGCGAAGTTTTTCCCGACGGCTTGTCTATGACCAGAATTCCATCAACGGGAGGCTGTTTGGGTGTGCGAGACATGAGTGGTTTGGCAACGCAATCGCCGCGATCGGGTTCGCCTCCGTCCACAAGCACGCTTATCTTTGCGCGCGAATCGCAACAACAAAAGCGGAAGCAAGCGTGCGGCGAATATTTATAGCGTTAAGAGCTGTGCTCCTCGGGATTTTTGGCCTTGCGCAGCAGATTGTCGATGCGATTGCCGTACTCTTCCGTTTCATCGAGAATGAACAGCACTTCAGGCGCACGCCGCATGTGCAGACGTTCCACCAATTCGTGCCGCACGTAACCCTTCGCCGCCTGCAACCCTTCCAGGGTCGTGGCGCGTTCCGCCTCGTCGCCTGCCAGGCTTACAAACACGCGCACTGTGCGCATGCCCGCGCCCAGGCGCACTTCGGTGACCATAACGGGAGCCGCCAGCCGCGGGTCCTTCAATTCTCCCGCCAGCATCAAGCTCACTTCGTTGCGAATTTCTTCCGCAATGCGTTCGGAGCGGTGCCCTTGAACTGTCATGCTCGTTCCTCTTCTTGATCTTCGAAATATTGCATGCTTTGCGAAACCAAATCACGCCCCAACAGACGTTCCGATTCCGCGGCGATTTCCGCCAGCGTCTTCTCCAAATAGCCTGTGTCGCTGGATATCGTCACCACGCCTACGCGCGAACGCTGCCAGGTTTCCTGATGCTCCAGCTCCGCCACTGCCACATTGTAGTGAGCGCGCAGCCGGTCTTTCAAGCTGCGCAAGACTTGCCGTTTGTCCTTGAGGGACTGCGCATCCAGGATATGGATTTCCAGGGTAAGGAGGCCGATCGGCATTTCCGTGTGGCGCAACAATTCCCGTTGCGCTGGTGCAGCTTATACCATCAAGAAAGTCTCTGCGAGCGTGCTGCGGTTTGCTACGCGCTCTCCTGCCGTGGCGCGCGCGGACGCGGCGGCGGAGGTGGCGGCAGCGCCGCGATCTTTTCGACCGTGAAGCACTCCAGGCTGTCGCCCACCTTCACATCCGCGAAATTCGCAATTCCGATGCCGCACTCGAATCCCTGGCGCACTTCCTTCGCGTCGTCCTTGAACCGCTTCAGCGAATTGATCCGGCCGGTGAACACCACCGCAGCCTCGCGAATCACACGCACTTCCGCGTCACGCCGGATGATACCTTCCACGACCGAACAGCCCGCAATCGTGCCCACGCCCTTCACGCGGAAGGTGTCGCGCACTTCCGCCCGGCCCAGATGCTGTTCCTTGATGATCGGCGCCAGCAATCCAGCCACGGCCTTCTGCAATTCGTCCAGCAATTCGTAGATGATGGTGTAGCTGCGTATGTCCACGCCTTCGCGCTGTGCCAGTTCCGCCGCTTTGCGCTCCGGCTTCACGTTGAAGGCCACGATCACGGCGCCGGAAGTGGAAGCCAGCAGCACGTCGCTTTCGTTCACGGCGCCCACGTTCGCCAGAATTACTTTCAGCTTTACCTGGTCGTTCGAAAGCTTCGGCAGCATTTCGTTCAGCACTTCCACAGAGCCTTGCACGTCTGCCTTCACGACGACCGGCAATTCCTTCACTTCGCCGATTTTCAATTGTTCGTGCAACTGGTCCAGCGTCAAGCGGCCGCTCGAGGATTTCGCCAAAGTCGCTTCGCGCGCCTTGCCCTGGCGATACTCGACGATGTGCCGGGCTTTTGCTTCGTCCGCCACCTGGAATTGATCGCCCGCTTCGGGAACGCCCTGCAATCCGAGTACTTCCACGGGTGTCGAAGGCCCAGCCTGCTTGATGGCGCCGCCGCGATCGTCAAACATCGCGCGCACCTTGCCGTAAACCGCGCCCACGATGAACACATCGCCCACATGCAACGTGCCGTTCTGCACGATCATTGTGGCGACCGGTCCGCGGCCCTTATCCACGCGCGATTCCAGCACAGTTCCCTTCGCCGGAACGTCGGGATCGGCTTTCAGCTCGCGCATGTCGCCGACCAGCAGAATCATTTCCAGCAGTTTGGGAATATTTTTCTTGGTTTTGGCGGAAACCTCCACCATTACCGTGTCGCCGCCCCAATCTTCCGGCATCAAACCTTTTTCGGATAGTTGCCGTTTCACGCGTTCCACCTGCGCGTCCGGCTTATCCACTTTATTGATCGCCACAATGATCGGCACACCCGCAGCGCGCGCGTGCGAAATCGCTTCTTCAGTCTGCGGCATCATGCCGTCGTCGGCCGCTACCACCAGCACCACGATGTCCGTCACCTTGGCGCCGCGCGCGCGCATGCGCGTGAACGCTTCGTGACCCGGCGTATCCACGAACACAATGCGCTTGCCCTGCACATGCGCTTCGTACGCACCAATGTGCTGCGTGATTCCGCCGGCTTCGCCGCCCGCCACGTCTGCTTCACGGATGGCATCGAGCAAACTGGTCTTGCCGTGATCCACGTGACCCATCACGGTGACTACCGGAGCGCGCGGCACTTCGTTCCCCGTGCGCTCTTCCTTCACTTTCTCTTCCTGCACCAGTTGTTCTTCGAACGTAACCACGTTGACCACGCCGTTGAACGCTTCGGCGAGGTTCGTCGCCGTCGGCACGTCCAGCGCTTGATTGATGCTGGCGAACACACCGCGGTCGAGCAAAGTCTTCAGCAGGTCTTTTGCCCGGATATCGAGCTTCTCCGCCAGCTCGCGGACGGTGATTCCTTCCGTCACGGTCAGTTCGCGCGGCTCACGTTTCACCGGCGCGACTGGTTCAACAGCTGTTGCGCGTCCGCCCGGACCTGCGCCCGCGCGCGGACGAACTGGATGCAGCTTGCGTTCGCCTTCCGCGTAGCGCTTCTCGATCAGCGGCCGACCGCGTGCCGCAGGCTTACGCGCGTAGAGCGGCTTACCTGGCTCCGCCTTGGGAACTCCCGCGCCGGGACGCTGGGTGCCTACCGGTCCCTTATTGTCGCGACCGCCCGGCCCGCCACCACTGCCAGGGCGCTGTGGGAACCGCGAAGGCGGTCCACCCGGACGCTGCCCGGGCGCACCACCAGGACGACCCTGCGGCGCGCTGCTCGGACGATATTGTTGCGGTGCGCCAGCCGGGCGCATGCCTTGCGGCGCACCAGGATGCGCTTGCCCCGGGCCTGAAGGAGGAGCGCCGGGACGCGATGGATAACGTTGCAAAGTCGAAGGTGCGCCGGCAGGCCGAGGAGCGCCAGGCGCTGCCGCCGTAGGACGAGCTCCCGCGGGCGCTGATCCCGGTGCCGCAGGTGGGCGCAGCGGCACGCCGGGACGCGGCGCGGATGTGGCGGGCGCAACTCCGGGACGAGCAGCGGTGGTTGATGCGGGAGCCGCTGGCGCAGCTGCAGCCGGCTTCGCCGCAGCGGGCGCTGCGCTCGTTGGGTGCGTCGCTGGATGAGTCGTTGGCGCGCCCGCAGGTGCGGCAGGACGTGCAACTCCCGGAGCGCTTGCAGGACCAGCTGCGGGAGCGTGGGCTGTAACGCCCGGTCTTGCAGCAGTCGTCGCCGGAGCAGCAGGCGCGACGCCGCTAGCACCAGGCTTTGCTCCAACAGCCGCGGGCGCAGCAGGAGCCGCCGCGGCAGGCTTCGCCGCTGGCTTCTTCGCTGCGGTAGCCTTCGCTGCCTTCGCGGCTTCCTCAGCCGCCTCTTCCGCAGCCGCCAGACCGCGGAAATGCTTGCGCACTAGCTCCGCGTGCTTCAGGTCAATCGAGCTCGAGTGCGTCTTTTTTTCCGTGACGCCGGCTTCCGGGAGGTAATCAATCAGGACTTTCGCCTTGATCTCCAGTTCCCGCGCCAGCTCGTTAATCCGGACTTGATTGGAATCTGCCATTCGCCTCTTTTCAACAGCGCAAGCACTCGTGCCCGCGCTCTCCAGCTACTACAAATTCTTGCCGACAACAAACAGCCAACGAAAAACTCGCTACTTTTCGGCGCCGTCTTCCGATGCGCCGATCTCTTCCTCTCGCACTTCCTCGGTCGCTTCTTCGGTAGCTTCGTCCACAGCTTCCGTTTCGGCAGCTACGTCAGCAGGAGCGGCATCCGCTACAGCTTCAACTTCACCCGCCGCAATCTCTTCCGTGGCTTCTTCAGTGGCTTCGTCCACGAGCGCAGCTTCTTCGCCTGCAGCCGCGGTTTCTTCTGTCGCGACGCCGTCGCCGTCGGCAGCGACTGCTGCGTCGGGCGCGGCGGTAGCCGCCGTTTCCAGCGCTTCGAAATACGCAGCGACTGACTGGTGAATCTTCTCCACCATTTTTTCGCCGATGCCGGGAATTTCCACCAGCTGCTCGGGAGTCATGTCCGCGAGCTTTTCGATCGAAGTAATGCCTGCCGCTTCCAGCTTCTCGATCGTCTTCGGACCTACGCCCTCAAGTTGCGTCAGCGCGGTTCCCGGAGCGGTGAGCGCCGCCATCTGCGCTTCGATCTCGCGCCGCTTTTCTTCCTCGCTCTTGATATCAATGTTCCAGCCAATCAATTTACTGGCGAGCCGAACGTTCTGCCCCTTCTTGCCGATCGCGAGCGAGAGCTGCGTATCCTCCACAATCACTTCCAGCCGCTTTTCTTCCGGGTCAATAATCTGCACGCGCGTGACTTTCGCCGGGCTCAAAGCCTTCTGCGCGAACGCAACCGTCTCTTCATTGAACGGAATAATGTCAATCTTCTCGCCGCGCAGTTCGCGAATGATGGACTGCACGCGCATGCCTTTCATCCCGACGCACGCGCCCACTGGGTCCACATCCTTGTCGCGGCTCTCGACTGCAATCTTGGTGCGCTCGCCGGCTTCACGAGCCACGGCGCGGATCTGCACCGTGCCGTCGTAAATTTCCGGCACTTCCATTTCAAACAAACGCTGTACCAGGGCGGGATCGGCGCGCGAAACCACCACCTGCGGTCCCTTAGCTGCCCTTTCCACAGCGCGAATTGTCACGCGCAGGCGGTCGCCCACGTTGTACGCTTCCAGCCGCGATTGCTCGCGCTTGGGCAGCCGCGCTTCGGTGCGCCCCATGTCCACGATAATGTCCGGGCCTTCCATGCGCTTCACCACGCTATTGATCAGCTCGCCCACGCGCGTGTGAAACTCGTTGTAAATTGTGTCGCGCTCGGCCTCGCGCACTTTCTGCAGAATCACTTGCTTGGCAGTCTGCGCGGCAATGCGCCCCAACACGTCGGTCGGCTTCGCCTGCGTAATTTCGCCGCCCACTTCCACATCCGGCTGGCGCTTGCGCGCGTCATTCAGCGAAATTTCGCGCACTGGGTCTGCCACTTCCTCGACGACCATGTGCACCGAATACACGTCCACCTGGCCCGTGGTGGGATTGAATTTCGAGCGCAGCTCTTCCTCGGTGCGGTAATACTTCCGCGCCGCAACCACCATCGCGTCCTCAATCGCCGCGATGATGATTTCCGGTTCAATATGCTTTTCCCGGCTGATCAGCTCGATCTGTTGGTACAGCTGACTCGCCATTCGCTCTCTCCCATACATCTCAAGACAAAACTACCAGTGCCCGTTGCGAGTTGCCGATTGCCAGTCGCCTGCTTCTACAACTCCACCACCAAATTCGCTTTTTTGATCCCGGCGTACGGCACCTCGATCTCGCGATCGCGCACCGTGAACTTCACCACGCCGCCCGTGATTCCCGCCAGCCGCCCTTCGAAATACGCCTGCTTCTCGAGCGGTTCGTTCAGCCAAATCTTTGCCAGCCGCCCCACGAAGCGCTCGTAATCCGCGGGCTTGATCAATTTCCGGTCCAGCCCCGGCGAGCTCACTTCCAGAATGTAAGCCGGCCCCGGAACCAGATCTTCCATGTCCAGGATCACGCTTAGTTGCTCACTCACCCGCTCGCAATCCTTGTGAGTGACACCCAACCCTTCCGGATTCTGCGGGCCGGGCAGCCGGTCAATATACACGCGGAGCATGCGTTGCTTTCCAACCTTCCATTCGATGTCGAAGATCTCTAGGCCCATCGAGCCTGCCACCCGCTCGGCCGCCTCTCGAACCTTTTCCAGTTGCATGCTATTCCAAGAGCAATATTTAGCTTCGGCCCGAGCGCCACGCTCTGATCGGCCGGCAATGCCAAAAGGCTCGCCGCTCGTGCTGCTACAAGTTCCAGTACTGCCCTTCGGGCAGCTCCCAACTCCGACTCCAGCCCGCCCTTCGACCGCAGGCACCCCGGGCATTGACGCACCGGCGTTCCACCATCCGTCGCGTCCAACAAAAAAGTGGGCTTGCGCCCACTGGCTCATGCGACCTGTCTGGAAGCAACCCAGTATAATTTCAAGACGCCAAAAACGCAAGAACAGCCATCCGATCCTCGCGACCCCGCTCTCGCGCTGCGATTCATCGTCAGTGTCCCGCCCGCTCGCTGCCACTGCGGCGGGTTTCCAGCAGTACACCTGAGCCCAGAAAGTCACTTGGCGACAGCTTAGCGGTCGTGTATATAGTCTCGCACCACGTCCCTAGAGCGTCACCGAGGAGAAGTCCATGTCCCGACGATTGGTTTTGGCTGTCGCGTGCGTCGCAACGTTGTTCACCGCCGTACCAGGCGCGAGTCTGTTCTCACAACAGAAGATGGACTCAGTCAATCTTTTCCGCGCACAAGGAATGTTGCGCGATGCCTATCAGGACGTGAAGAAGTATTACTACGACCCCAAATACCACGGCGTGGATATCGATGCGCTTTATCGTGATTACAATTCCAGAATGCAAAATGCGGCAGCGCTCAGCCAGGCCTTCAGTCTGATCGCCTCCTACTTCGACGCCTTGCACGATACGCACACATTTTTCTCGCCGCCCCCGCGTCCTTATCGCTTGGACTCCGGCTATCGTTTGCAGATGTACGGCGAGAACTGTTTTATAACCAGGGTTCGCCCCGGCACCGACGCCGAATCCAAAGTCCACCCGGGCGATCAGGTCTTGGGCTACAACAGCTACGCCGTAAGCCGCAGCGCGATTTGGCAAATGAGCTACTACTTTACCAACTTGGCGCCTCAGCAAGTTTCCAACTTGGATTTGCGCGATCCTGCGGGCGCGGAGCGCAAAGTCACCGTAGACGCCAAAATACGGGAGCTAAAAAAGAGAGTGGACATGACCGGCCAGGACGGAGGTTACGATCTCTGGGATGAAATACGCGAAGAGCAGAACTTCGACCATGCCTCGCGGCAGCGATGGGTGAAGATTGGTGATGTCATGGTCTGGAAGATGCCCGAATTCGAAATGGAAGATCACACTGTGGACCACATTTTCGCGGATGCGCGGAAACACCAGACGCTGATCCTGGATCTTCGTGGTAATCCAGGCGGCGCGGTTGACACCTTGGACCGCATGCTCGGCAATGTTTTCGACCACGAAGTGAAAATTGCTGATCGCGTGGGTCGTAAGCCCCTGAAACCGCAAGTCGCAAAAACCCGGGGACATGATGCGTTCTCCGGGAAATTGATCGTCCTCGTGGATAGCGATTCAGATTCCTGCGCGGAGCTGTTTTCCCGGGTCGTCCAACTGGAACATCGGGGGACCGTGATCGGCGACCGAACCGCCGGCGCCGTAATGGAAGCCCGCGGCTTCGACGAGTCCCAGGGAGCAGACGTCAAGGTCATTTACAGCTTCTCGATCACCGAAGC
The DNA here is from genome assembly GCA_963790855.1 of uncultured Acidobacteriota bacterium. GTDB lineage: Bacteria > Acidobacteriota > Terriglobia > Acidiferrales > UBA7541 > Palsa-295. The sequence continues at coordinate 111,759 of CAWBPZ010000005.1, read as the reverse complement.
TGACTTGACCATGAAAGACGGCAAAAGCCTGGAACACACCGGCGTCACACCCGACGAAATCATCCTCCCGACGGCGCAGGATCTGGCTAGCGGAAAAGATCCTGTCCTTGCGCACGCCCTCGAACTGGCGGGCCAGAAAGTTGACCCAGCCGCCGCCGGAAAATTGTTCCCCTTCGAGTGGCTGCCGAACTAAACAGCATTCGCGTTCACTGGAATTGCAGAGGTCTCTCGGTTTCGACTCTGCGAGGCGTCTACCCTTCGCTGCGGATCGGCCTTTGTATCTCAGTCGCACGTCCACCGCCACGGCGGCGGGATTGCAGCAACACATATGGCGACAGAAAGGCACTTGGCGAGAACTTGGCGGTCGTGTATATAGTCTCGCACTACGTCCCTAGAACGTAACCGAGGAGCGGTCCATGACCCAGCGATGGATTTTGCGGACGGCGGGCGCCGCGGCGCTGCTTGCAGCCATCCCCAGCGCCACTCTGCTCTCACAGCAGAAGATGGATAACTACAACCGGGATCGAGCGCGTGCGATTTTGCACGATGCCTACGACAACGTGAAAAAGCACTACTACGATACGAAATTTCATGGCCTCGATATTGACGCGCGCTTTCATCAGTACGATCAAAAGATTGTCGAAGCCTCATCGCTGAGCCAGTCGTTCGGCGTGATCGCCGGTTTCCTAGACGGGCTAAACGACTCGCACACGTTCTTCAATCCTCCTGCCCGGCCCTATCGCATGGACTACGGATATCGCTTGCAGATGTACGGCAACGACTGCTTTGTCACCAGGGTGCGTCCCGGAACAGACGCCGAGTCCAAAGTCCATCCCGGCGACCAAGTGCTGGGCTACAACAAATTCAACGTCACGCGCGAAGATTTCTGGAAGATGAGCTATTACTTCAACAGCCTGGCGCCGCAGCGAGGCTCCATCCTGGAAATTCGCGATCCCAGCGGCCAATCCCGGCAACTAAACATTGACGCAAAAGTGCGCGAGCTGAAAAAAGTGCTCGACCTCACGGGGCAAGACGGAGGAAACGATTTCTGGGACCTGGTGAGGGAGGAAGAGAATTCCGACCATGTGGTTCGCCAGCGATGGGTGGACGCGGGCGACGTGATGATCTGGAAGATGCCGGAATTCTTCGTGGAGGACCACGAAGTGGACCGGATTTTTAATGACGCCCGCAAACACAAAACTCTCATACTCGACCTGCGCGGTAACCCGGGAGGCGCCGTGGTTACGCTCGACCGAATGGTAGCGAACCTCTTCGACCATGATGTGAAAATCGCGGACCGGGTGGGACGCAAGGAAATGAAGCCCGAAATCGCCAAGACTCGTGGCGGCGATATTTTCACCGGCCAGCTGATTGTCCTGGTGGACAGCATCTCGGCCTCCTGCGCTGAACTTTTTCCTCGCGTTGTCCAGCTGGAGCATCGCGGGACAGTCATCGGGGACCGCACCGCAGGAGCGGTAATGGAAGCCAGACACTTCCCCGGCTCACAGGGCATGGATACGAAAATTTTCTACGGCTTTTCCATCACCGAGGCCGACTTGACGATGAAGGACGGCAAGAGCCTGGAACACAGCGGCGTAACGCCCGACGAAATCATCCTCCCGACGGCCCAGGACTTGGCCAGCGGCAAAGATCCTGTGCTCACGCGCGCTCTCGAGCTGGCCGGCCACAAAGTGGACCCAACCGCCGCCGGCAAAATGTTCCCGTTTGAATGGCTGCCGAACTAAACAGCATTCGACTTCGCCACAAAAAAAGGCCTCCCGGATTCAACTCCGAGAGGCCATTTGTCTGAGACGAACCAGCCGCGCAACAACAATCGTTGCGCTACGTAATTACTTCTGAGGCTGTTGCTGCGGCGGTGTCGCCGGCTTTGGCGCAGGTGCATGCTGCTGCGTTGGGGCGCGTGGAGTTGTCGCCGCGGCCTTGGCCGGGTAGCTCTGGTCGAAGAGCCGAATAATATCCTGCGTTACGTCAATCGAGTTCGCTGCGAAAATCACCGGCGAAGTCTGCCCGGAACGATCCAGAACCACCGTGAACGCATTGTCGCGGGCGTATTTGCTCAGCACGTCAATCATGCGCCGGCCGATGCGGTCCACGATCTCGCGTTGCGCTTCGTTGAAATCATCCTGAGCGTCCTGCGATCGCCGTTGGAACGTGCGCTGCAGCTGTTCACCCTCGCGCTGCAACCGCGCCTTTTCATCGTCGCTCAGCGTGGTCTGTCCCGTGCGCAAACGGGTCTGGATATCTTCCATCTGCTTCTGCATGTTGGAAAGCTCGGTCTGCCGGGGCGCGAATTGCGATTGCAATTCCGCCGCGGCCTGCTTCCCTTCCGCCGTGCTGGTGATCGCCACCTGCACGTCAATCACGCCTACCTTGCCTGCTGCCGCCGCCGTGGCGGCCGAAGAGCCACCCGTCTGCGCCCACATAGCGGGAACCATCAGGAACGCCGCCAGGGCCGGAACTGCAAATCGCGTCTTCATTCTCACTCCTTAGAGTTGATAGTCATTCGGAATCCGGTGCCAGGAACTGTGCCGCGAATCATGCCGGACACAAATCGAAGATTATAGCTGTCGCCCGAGAAGCTGGTCAATCGCTTTCGTTTCGCCTGCCGGAAGCCTTGCGCCCCACGCACCGCTCGCAGGTGAGATGCACTCGCCGAACGCATGGTTGGTCTCAACACGGCCGCGTCCGGCTTGCGTCAACCAACCACACGCGTCTGTCCCGCGAATACATATCCGCTAGTGCGGCAGCGGCACCAGCAAAACGCGGTTATTGGCCTGATCGATCTCCACCGCAAGGTTCAGCCGCGGATCAATCGCGATCGAGCTCGGCCCCACCACTACAGAGACCAACGGCTCCACGCTCCCCACGTCCAGAATCTCCCGCACTTTCGGCACCGGACAGTTCGACACGCCGTTAGCATTCGGTGGACAAACGTAAGCCAGAACCGAAAGCGTGTTGCTCGCCGCGTTCGAGGTAACCAGCGAGCTGGTATTGAAATTGTAATCCAGGGAAGTTGGATTTATCCCCGCGCTGGCGGTGAACACTGTTTGCGACGTCAGCGGATCAACATAAATTACGTTGTTCGCTGTGCTGTCCACCACCACGAACACGTTGTTCAGCGAGTCGAACACTACCCCAGTCGGCAGCTGCATCTGGATGCGCGTGGGCGAGCCGAATGGCAGCTGCAGTAAATCCAGTCCATTGAATTGCGACGCCGTCGCGATTGCGGCGATTGTTTGCGTCGGATCATTGTTCAGCACCGGATCGATCGCAACCGCCAATGGAATGTAATCCACGCAGGAACTGCTGGTTGCCGTGCCGGAGGTCGCGCCCACTACGATGAACGACGCCAGCGAACCGCCGTTGTTGGCGGCGCTGGTGTTCTGGCAGATCTGCTCGTTGGCGATCGTATTCGTGACCGCCGCCAATCCCGAATCCTGATCCACGGTCACACCCAGTGGCAATGTGCAACCCGCACACAACGGAATATTCACCGGGGCGTTGAACACATTATTGAGCCCCTTTTCGTCCAATATCGTGAGGGTATTGCTCCCGTTATTTGCCACAACTGCCTGGCCGGTGCGCGCCAGAATCCCGACGCCGTACGGTATAGCACCCGTAGCGAAAAAGCTGGGCGATTGCGGCGTAATTTGCGTGCCATCCAGCAAGTTCACCACGGAGATGCTGTTGCTCCCGGAGTTTGTCACCACCGCCTGGTCCAGATACGGATCCACTGCCACGCCGACGGGTGAGGTGCCCACGTTGACGGGTTGAATCACCGTCAGATCGCTGACGTTTGAAATCGCTGCGCCGGTTTGCACGTACACGGCATAGCGCCGCGCGATCTCGAGGCTGGTAGATGGAACCGCAGCGGTCAGCTGGCGGTTGCTCACAAGCGTAGTGGGCACCGCGGCGTTATCCAGAAACACCTGTGAAGCGCCAGTGAATCCAGTGCCGATAATCGAGAGCGTCAAGCCCGCCGCTGGACTTTGCACGAACGTCGTCACCGGGCTGGTCTCCAGAATTTGCAGCGGATTCGGCGTGGTGGTGGACATGGGAAAAACGGAAACCGTATTGTTGCCTTGGTTGACGATGTACGCCGTGTTCGTCAGCGCATTCACCGCCACGGCCTGCGGCGAGTTCAATCCCGCCACAGTTTGCAGCACCAGGCTATTTGCCAGGTCCAGCACGTATCCGTTGTTCGCCGTGCTGTTCACCACGATCCCGATATTGGCGAGCGGGTTCACGGCTGCGGCCGACAATCCCAAGTTGGTGAACGGAATTCCCCCTTGCGTAAAAGGAACCGAGCTCACCGATTGATCCAGCATGCTGAACGTTGTAACCGACGGCGCCGCAGGAACTTGGTTTGGACCCTGCGGATCCGTGAACAGCGCCTGGTGCGTCGCGGCATCAATTCCCACACCTTGCACGGTGCTGGAAATTGAAAGACTGGCGATCACTACCGGAGAGCGCCCAAAATCGGCGGGACTCGCGCCCACTCCGGGATTTCGCCCCAGATCCACGATGGCAATCACGCCCGCGCCTCCGGGGGTGATCAGCGCCCAGTTCAATATCGGATCCACCGCCACTTTGGGGTTGATGCCGGTGCCGATCGGCGTCAGCGTGCCACCCAGGGTTTGGATCACCGTGGGAACGCCGGCGGAAAAGTCGACGATGAGTACGCTGTTGGTGGACTGGAAAGCAATCAGCCCGCGGTGGGTCAACGGATTGATCGCGATCGCGTATGGCACCGGTGGCGGGTTCGGCGGCGTATTCAGATTCGGCAGAGCAAAAGCCGGCGCCGCCGTCAGCGTGTTCAAATCAATCACCGAAATGGTGTTGTCGCCGCTGTTGGTGACGACCGCGATGTGATGGCCCAGCGCTCCTCCGGCCGTGGTCACTTGATCGTCAATCGCCACAGACGTCGGGGCGGTCCCCACCGCAACGGTCGAAGTCGCCAGCGTGCCAAGATTTACGATGCTGACCGAGTTGCTCCCCGAATTGGCGATCACTGCCAGGTTCAACGCCGGATCAATCGCGATGCCCACCGGCGACGCGCCCACCGGAAAGGTCGAGCTGACGCCCGTGGAAATATCGCTGGGCCGCGGCTCCACCGTCAGGTTCACCGCGGATATCGCTGGATTCGGCGCCACCACATCACTGTTTTGCACGAACAGCGGATACTGACCCGGTGCCGGCGCACACGTGCTCGGTATGGTCACGCCCAATTGCTGGCTGCTGGTAAGAGTGGTCGCGACCCGCGTCCCCGGCGTCGTTCCGTTACAATTAACCACAGTGCTCGGCGAGAAAAATCCGCCGATCAGATTCACTCTCGCCGTCCCGCCATTCGGCACCACCGTATCCGGCGATAACGCCACGACGGCGGGACGCGACGGCATTACTTCCACTCCCAGTGGTCCCTCCAGAACATTCGACACTTCGCCGTCTTGCGCTTGAACAACGATCGCCACTGGACCCGCGACCGATAGCGGGCTTGCGGGAATCGTCGCATGCAGCAGCGTGGTGTCAAGAAACAACGTGGGCACCGGCGCGGGCGGCGTTCCGGCCATCACGATGCTGTTCGAGGTGAAGTTTGTCCCGGTCAGAAACACCTCCTGCTGCGCCGAGCCTTCACCCACAGTGTTCGGCGCCGCGGAAGTGAGCGTCGGTGCGTCGGAAGTGATGATCGTGATCGTCGCCTCACCAGACTCCGCCGGATCGAATCCGGAAACCGCGGTGATCGTCACGCTGCCAGGAGGATTGGCAAGCGGTGCCCGATAAGTGGCCGTATTGCCATTGCCGCCGCCCGGAACAATAAAGCCGTCGTTTATATCGCCGCCTGCGATTCCGTTCACTTCCCAGGTGACCGCCGTGTTCGCTGTCCCGGTCACGTTTGCCGTTAGCGTGTAGGTATCGCCCGGCGCGATGGTTGCGCTGCTAGGTGCAACGGCCACCCGAATCGTGGAATCAATATGCACCACGCTGATGCCGAATATTTTCGTGTTTACCGTGCTGGTGGCTACCACCAGAAAATCGTTCGTCGGCGGCAGAGTCGCAGGCGCGGTGTAAAACCCTCCCTGCGGCGTGTTGGTTTGTCCCGTTGTGATGATCCCGTAACCACTCGGCATTTGCGTTTGCCCGGTTGTAGCAGGGCTGCAAACGGCGGGCTGCGCGTTGGTCGGAGTCGGCACCAAACAGAGTTGCCAGGTCACCGAAGTCGTGGAGGTGCCGGTGACGACGGCTTGAAACTGCTGCTGGCCACCGAGCGGAACCACCGCCGGGTTGGGGGCGACGGTCACGCCGACCGGTGTAGTATTCCCTCCGCAACCGCACACCAAAGCGAAAACCGCGACGTATAGCGCCGTTGCGCCCAACCTCAATATCTTGTTGCCCATTTCTTTCACCCTCTCATCTGAATTCGCTGCGCGCGCCGGGTTTTTTCCGTTGCTTCGCGTCCGATCTTGCGTTCCCACACTGCTGCCAATTCCTAGAATGTCTTACCCACCGTGAAGCGGAAGGTATGCTGCGGCTCGATCAGCTGCGCCGGAATGTGTTGCGTGTTCGCGGTTATGAATGCCTGCAGTTGCGGGGCGATCTGCGTCTCTAGCACACCGGGCGGTAGCCCGTTCTTGACTGCGTCGCTCAGAGCGTATCCGCCGGCCAAACCGTTGATCGTGTCGTCTAACCGCAAATAATTGTACGCATAATAAACGCGGAACGGCGCGTTTACGATCGGCAGCACCACGTCCAATTCCACGCCTGCCGAAGTGTGCACCTTGAAATTCGTGCCGGGATAGATCGGCAGATTGCTGGCAATTTTCAAGTTCGGAAAGTCCGGATTCGGGTATTGCTGCTGGTACACGGTCACCGCCGCGGGATCCAGCGCTAATTGCGACGGCCGCAGGATGCCGTTGATACCGATGTCGTTGAATAATGTCAGCGTCACCGGCCCGGCGATCGGTATACGGTATTCGATGTTGCCCACGTTCTGGAAGTCGCCGCCCGGCCGCGTGGGCAGGAATTGGATCATCGGCACGCCGATGGTCTGCAGCGTCGGCTTGCCCTGCGCATTTAATACCGTGGGGTTGAAGTAGCTCACCGCCTGTGTGGTGGCGTAGGGAATCTCGACGAACGGAGAAATGGTATAGAAATTGAATCCGCGCACGTCGTTCTCGCCGCCCAGGAAGAACCGGCTGTACGGCGGCACGTTCGTCCCGTTGTAACCGGTGATCATTCCGGTCTGGTATTTCAGGCCAATCACGTTGCGGCGCTTATTGATCGGATGAAAATAGGTCGTCACGAAGGAGTTCGTGATGGTGTTGACGTTTCCTTGCAGCGGCCCGCCCTCAATCCCGATCCCGTAGTAGAAGCTCTTCCCGTTCGTCGGGTTTTGCGGGTTGTTCACCGTGCTATAGGAAATCGTCGCCGTGATTTTGCTCGATTCGATGCCGTTCAGCGCAGAAGGACCGGCCAACCCCGTGAATTTCACACTGTCGAAGAGCAATTGTGCCGAGGTGCTGAACGTCTGAATGTTCGTGGTGGAATAGCCATACGTTACGCCGATGCGCGTGAAGGAAAATTTCCGCAGCGGATAGCTCGCGAACACCGTCAAGCCCTTGGAATTGGTCGTGTAGTTCTCTTGCAGCGCGGGATTGATCGCGATTTCCTGGTTGTAGGCAATGCCCAGCTGCTTGGCCTGGTTGTAATCAAATTTCGTCGAGAAAATCGTGAAGCCCGTGGAAATCGGACGATCGAACAAATACGGTTCGGTGAATCCAAACCGCACGTCGCGCTGAAAGCTGCCCAGCTGCGCGGAAAGCGAAAGAGTCTCGCCCAATCCCAGGAAGTTGTTCGTGGTGTAGGAGCCGCCGACGAACGTGCCGGCAATTCCGCTGACACCGCCGTTGAAGCTGATGGACTGTTTGCCTTTTTCCTTCAGCTTTAGCTTGATGTCCACTGTTCCGGCCTTCACATTGCGCTTCAGTTCCGCGTTCTCCGGTTTGATGGTGTCGAAATAATTCAGCTGGTTCAGCCGCAAAAGGCTGACTTCCCACAAACGGTTGTTGAATACCTGCCCTTCATCCAGCAGCAACTCGCGCCGGATTACCTTGTCGCGCGTCGTGGTATTTCCGGAAAATTCGATGCGTCGCACGAAGAATTGCTTTTGCTGGTCGAACTCCACCGTCAGGTTCACGACCTTCTTCGCGTCGTCAATTTCCGTCAGCGGCGTGGCCACGAAATCGATGTACCCGTATTCGCCGTATAGCTTTTTGTAATTGTCGAGTGCTTTGCGCAGCTTGTCCGCCGCCAGGATATCGCCTTGTTTCAGTGGAAACGCGCGCGCCAGAACTTCGGACTTGAACACCAGCCCTTGCTCCGGGTCTGAGCTGCGAAAGCGCAAGCTGCCCATGCGATACTGCGCGCCCTCGTCAATGGTGATCGTGATGTCTGCGCGCTTCCCGTTCTTCGAACCCAGCAGCGGCCACGGCCCCGGAATGCCGCTGCGCTCTTCATTCTTGATTTTCACATCCGGATCGCTCACCGAAACTTTGAAATATCCGTGGTCCTGATAAATCCCGTGAATGCCGACTCCCAAGTCTTCGTCGAGCTTGGCCTTGTCGTAGGTCTTGCTCATGACCGGAATTTCCGTGATGTACAGCGGAATGGCGTACGGCCGGTCGTTGTGCATCGAGCGAATCAGTTTCCGGTCAGAAAACGCTTTGGCGCCAACAAACTTGATGTCGCCCACTTTCACTTTCGGCCCTTCATCAATATTGAAGACCAATTTCACGGCGTTGGTCGCCGCGATCCGTTCATAAGTCGGCTTCACCGTGGCGAATTGCCGCCCGTGCTCGGCCAGTAAGCCCTTGATCACCACTTCCGCGCGCTTGATTTTCGTGGGATCAAATTGGCTTTCCACCGAAAGCCCCACTTTCTTGTCCTTGAATGCGTCCAGAATGTCCGACTCGGTGATAGACTTGTTCCCCTTGTACTCGATGCGGCGGATGATCGGGCGTTCTTGCACGTAAAAAACGATGATCTTTGCGTTGGGCTCGTCGGGACTGTCTTCCACTTCTAGGCGGACGTCTTCGAAGAACTGCGTGTTCCACAGCGCCTGAAAATCGCGGCGCACAGCTTCCGCGCTATAGGGATCTCCTGGCCGCGAAAAAATTCGCGCCAACAGCGTGTCGCGCTGAATGCGGCGATTGCCGATGAATTCGATGCGCTGAATAACGAATTGCGGGCCGTTCGTGTCCTGAGCTTGTTGCGCCTGAAGGGATTGCCCCGAAGCTAGCGCGCACAAATACACCACCACGAAAAATCGCAATGGACGCAGAAAAATTTTCCCTCTGGCGGCCCTGGTCAAGGCCGCAGTATCCCGCCCAAAATTTTGTGCTCCCCCGCCGGACTGCTCCCGCCGGCTTGCGCGTAGGATTCCTAGTGGGCCACTGGGGTTGCTTCAACCACAGGTCGGAACGCCAAGCCCTCGCTCCCGAGATAAATTTCGAGAGTCGCGGGTCTTTGCAATCCGCCCTGAATCAAAGCTTCCGACAATGGGTCTTCGACGTACTTCTGTAACGCGCGACGAAGCGGCCGCGCGCCATAATTTCGGTCGCTGCAGGTCTTCTCGAGGATCCACTGGCGCGCTTCAGGCGTGAGTGCAATCTGCACCTGACGATGCACCAGCGTTTCATTGATCTGGCCCACGAGCAAGTCAATAATCCGCAACAAATCGTCATCGTTGAGCGAATTGAACAAAATCACTTCGTCCAGACGATTCAGGAATTCCGGATTGAAGACTCGCCTCACTTCACCCATCACCATGTCATCCTGGCTCTTGGCCATCGCGTCCAATTCCTTCGACGCAAATCCCAGGCCCGCCTGTTTCTGCAACTGCCGCGCGCCCAGGTTCGATGTAAGGATGATGATGGTGTTGCGGAAATCCACCGTGTTGCCAAGTCCGTCGGTCAACTGACCGTCTTCAAAGACTTGCAGCAGGATGTTGTACACGTCTGGGTGAGCTTTTTCAATCTCATCCAGCAAAATTACCGAGTAAGGCGTCCGGCGCACGCGCTCCGTCAATTGACCGCCTTCTTCATACCCAACATACCCTGGAGGCGCGCCGATCAGTTTCGAAACGGAATGCTTCTCCATGTATTCGGACATATCGAAACGGATCAGCGACTTCTCGCTGCCGAAAAGGAACTCGGCCAGGCGTCGCGCCACTTCCGTCTTGCCCACGCCGGTCGGCCCCAGGAAAAGGAAGCAGCCTACCGGACGGCCTGGAGCTTTCAATCCCGCGCGGCTGCGGCGAATCGCCCGTGCCAGTGCGGTGATGGATTTGTCCTGGCTGATAACGCGGCGGTGCAGTTCCTCTTCGATGCGCAGCAATTTCTGTTGCTCGTCTTCTTTGATGGCTGACACTTGAATGCCGGTCCAGCGCGCCACCACTTCTTCGATGTCCTCGCGCGTCACAATGCCGGTCGAGGAATCGTCAATCTTCAACTTCTCGCGCAGCAAGCGCAGATGTTCCTTTTCCTTGCGCTCTTCTTCGGAATAAAAACGCGCCTTCTCAAATTCATGGTTGGCAATCGCGGTTTCCATGCGGTGCGTGATGAACTTCACGCGCTTCTGCACTTCGGAAACCTCGTCCGGCAGCATGGCCTGGCGCAGTTTCACGCGCGAGCCGGCTTCGTCCAGCAGGTCAATCGCCTTGTCCGGGAGAAAGCGGTCTGGGATATACCGGTTCGAGAGATACACCGCGTATTGAATGGCTTCGTCCGTGTAGCTCACTGCGTGAAATTTTTCGTAGCGGTCACGCACGCCCTGCAGCACGCGAATCGCTTCCTCTTCATTCGGCGCGCCCACTTTCACGGCCTGGAAACGCCGCTCGAGCGAACGATCCTTCTCCACCGACTTGCGATACTCGGCAGGAGTCGTCGCGCCGATGCACTGAATCTCGCCGCGGCTCAGCGCCGGCTTCAAAATATTGGCCGCGTCCAGCGAACCTTCCGCCGAACCAGCACCCACCAACGTGTGCAGCTCATCAATAAAAACGATAGCGTTCTGGCTCTCCATCAATTCCTTCATGATGGTCTTCAGTCGCTCTTCGAATTGTCCGCGATATTTCGTGCCCGCAACGATCAAAGAAAGATCCAGCGAAAGGATGCGCTTGTCTGCGAGGAACGGCGGCACATCGCCATCCGAAATTCTCTGCGCCAGGCCTTCCACGATCGCCGTCTTGCCCACGCCTGGTTCACCGATCAGCACTGGATTGTTTTTCGTCCGCCGGCACAGAATCTGAATCGCGCGTTCCAGCTCGCGGTCTCGTCCTACCAGCGGATCGAGCTGCCCTTCCATCGCCGCCTGCGTCAAATCCCGGCTAAATTCCGCCAACAACGATGCTTCCTTAGGACGGTTCACTGGCACCTTCTCTCCCGCGCTGCGTCCCAATTCCTCGCGCACGGTTGAAAGCCGCAATCCCCGCTCCAGCAAAATCTCCGCACCGAAAGACTTTTCTTCCCGCAGCACACCCAGCAGCAGGTGCTCGGTGCCCACGTGTTTGTGCCCGAGGCGCTCTGCTTCCTCGGCCGCGAAATTCAATATGCGCTTGCACTCCTGGCTGAGTGGAACTTCCACAGAAGTCGAGATGCGCTCACGCACCGTGATGCGCGCCTCGATTTCCTTGCGGATGGATTCGATCGAGCCATGCGTGCGCAGGAAACGGTTGGCGAGCGCCTTATCCTCGCGCAGCAGTCCCAGCAGCAGGTGCTCCGTCTCGATGTACGGGCTGCCGTACTGGCTCGCTTCGTACCGTGCGAAAAAGATTACGCGCCTAGCTTTCTCAGTGTAGCGTTCAAACACGGGTCACCCACGGTCTCCTGGAGTCGTCGCTCCAGCACTGGCGGTCTGCGAGAGAGGTACCGCGGAATCGCTCAGCGCTTCTGCGCCCGGGGCCAAGGCTCCGCGTTCCAATGTCAGAACTCGGTCGGCTCTCCGGGCTAATGAAAGGTTGTGCGTCGCAAGGATGGATGTCAACTGCAGCGACTGGTGGAGCCGCTGCATCAATTCGAAAATATTCTCCGCGCTGCGTTGATCCAGGTCGCCGGTAGGCTCGTCCGCCAGCAACAGGGCCGGGCCATTCACCAACGCTCGCGCGATGGCCACACGCTGTTGTTCGCCCCCAGATAGCTGACCCCCACGCTGCTCTGCTCGATCGGCCAATCCGACTTCGCCTAGCCAAGTTTCCGCGGTCCGAAGCGCTTGCGCCAACGAGACGCCCCGCACCAGGAGGGGCATCGCTACATTCTCCGCGGCCGTGAAATCCGGCAGCAAGTGGTGACGCTGCCAGACAAAACCCACGGCGCGATTGCGATACTCCGCCAGCTCCGTTTCTGAAAACGACTGGAGCGATTTCCCGGCGAAGTATACTGTACCGCTTGTTGGAGTGTCCAGCGCAGCCAGCAGATGCAATAGTGTACTTTTTCCGGTGCCGGAGGGCCCGACCACCGCAACCATTTCGCCGCGCGCAATGGTGAGGTTTATCCCCGCCAGAGGAGTCACCTCTTGCGCGCCGGAGCGGAAAGTCTTGCGCAGGTTTTCGCCGCGCAGGATTTCGCGCGCCCCCGGTGCGGTGGTTTCACCGGTGTTTTCAAGGACAGCTATGCCCGAATTCGCCTGCGTGTGCATCGCCTAGGCTGTATTCTCTTTCACGTTAGATGCCGAATGTACCAAACTGTATGTCCTTACTTTACAGGCATCTAGTCATTCCCGATTTGGCGCCTCCCACCTGTAAATCCAATGAATTTCTCTTTTATGGCGGTACCGTTACCTCTAGCAGCGACTGCACCCCCACCCGCCGCAAGATGCGAAGCGGCCCAAACTTCGCTTCTTCTTCGATAATAACACGGAGCGCCACGAATTGCAGACCGCTCCGCTCCTATATCTACGCGATACTTCGCTCGCACTCAGTATTTATTTGAATGCTCACCCAAGATCGCCAATTCCCCGAAATTGGACGCGAAACACTGCGGATCGCCGCGGAAATATGCCCTTTGGATGGGCACGAAAATCAAGCAGCACACGATGGATTACTATTCGAAGCGGAGAATTTCTACCGGCAAGATCCGCGATGCCGACCGCGCCGGCAAAAGCGTCGCCGCGATGCTGATGAACAGCGCCGCCGCCGCGATCCAGATCGCGTCCAGCGCGTTCGTATGGAACGGCACGTAAGGAATGGCGTAAACCTCGGGATTCAGTGGAATCAATCGCCACTTATTGGCGATACCCGCGAACGTATAACCGATTAGCAAGCCCGCCACGGTTCCCGCGATGCTCACGACAAGCCCCTGCAAAATGAAAATCTTACGCAGCTGTTGACGCCGCGCGCCCATCGCCATCAGAACGGCGATGTCCCGCGCGCGATCCGTCACCGTCATCGTCAGCACCACCAGAATATTCAGCCCGGCGACAAAAGTGATAAGCCCGATGAACAGCGCTGTCACCAGTTTTTCCAGACTCAATGCGCGAAACAAAGCGCGATTCTCATCCATCCAAGTAGATGTCGTGAATCCCGGCCCCGCACGCCGCAACAATTCATCCGCAATGTGGTTCGCGTCGTCCATCTGCGTCACACGCACTTCCAGCAAACTCACCACGTCACCAATTCCCGCCAGCGATTGCGCCGAGCCCAGCGTCACGAATCCCCAGTTCGCGTCGTAATCATAGAATCCCGAATCGAAAATCCCGTTCACGTGAAAGCGCCGCGACCGCGGCAGCATTCCAAAAGGCGTCAAGCTTCCCTGCGGGCTGGTGAGCGTGATGTAATCACCCGCCGAAATATCCAGATCGTTCGCCAGGATCCGCCCCACCAACACCGCCGGAATCCCATCCGCGTCCTGCGCAAAATCGCCGCTGCCTGCAACAATATGGTGTAGCGCTTCGCTCGCGCGGCGTTCCAATTCCGGATCAACGCCCTTCATCACGATTCCCCGCGCGCGGCCGCCTGCGGAGAGCAGCACGGTGGAATAAATCGCAGGCTCGATCGAGCGCACGCCCGGAGTGCCGCTGAGCGACGTCATCAATTCACGATAGTCGCGGATTCCGTTCGGGGAAATCGGCTTCAGGTTCACATGCGCGGTAACACTAAGCAACCGGTCGCGGATCGCCTGGCGAAATCCGGTGTTCATCGAAAGCGCAATCACCAGCGTCGTCACGCCAGCCGCCACACCGATCACCGCCAGCAGCGTGACGATGCGCAGCACCGCCGGCCGGTTCGGCGACCGCAAATACCGCAGCGCCACCAGCCATTCGAAGCTCATTACGATTTGCCGCCTGATTCGTTCGCGTCGGCAGTTCCTGGCGACGCCGCATCATCAACCGCATCGCCGACAGCCTGCGATTCTGCGCGCAACAACGGAAACAGCACCACCTCGCGTATCGCGTGTGAATCCGTCAGCAACATCACCAGCCGATCAATGCCGACGCCTTCGCCGGCGGTAGGAGGCAAGCCGTGCGCCAGCGCGCGAATGTAATCCATGTCCACTTCTTTCGGCGCTTCCTGCCCACCCTTTTCCACCTGGGCGCGAAATCGTCGCTCCTGGTCGAACGGATCGTTCAACTCCGAAAAGCCATTAGCCAGCTCCATCCCCGCCACAAACAACTCGAACCGCTCGGTCAGCGACGGGTCATCCGGTTTCTGTTTCGAAAGCGGCGAAATCGCCGTCGGAAAGTCATATATAAATGTCGGCTGCAGCAGATGCGCCTCAGCGATCGTTTCAAAAAGCTCGCCGGTCAATTCGCCGTCGGAGAGCTTCGTCACATTCGCAACGGAATCAAGCCCGTGCGCGCGTAAGTAAGTATTAAAACGCTCAGCCACCGATCGCGGCCCGTCGATGGCGCCCAATTCCGCCACAGTAGGCGCCGCACCCGCCGCGGAGGGCCAATACTTCACAATCGCCTCGCGCATCGATAGCCGCTCAAACCTCGCGAAATCAATGGTCTGCTTGCCGTACTTGATCTGCGCGCTCCCCGTCACTTTCTCCGCCAACCCGCGGAATAGTTCCTCCGTCATATCCATCAACTCCAGGTAATCGCTGTACGCCTGGTAAAACTCCAGCATGGTGAATTCCGGCTGATGGATCGCGTCAATACCTTCGTTCCGGAAGTTGCGGTTAATCTCATATACCCTGTCAATCCCGCCCACCACCAGCCGCTTTAGATAAAGTTCTGGCGCGATGCGCAAATAAAGGTCCATATCAAAAGTGTTGTGATGCGTCACGAAAGGCCGCGCCGTGGCTCCTCCCAAAATGGGATGCATCATCGGTGTTTCCACTTCCGAGTACCCGCGCGCGTCAAAAAACCGCCGTATCTCCCGAATGATCTGCGCGCGCCGGATGAAAATTTCCCGCGCTCCCTCGTTCACAATCAGATCCAGGTAGCGCCGCCGGTAGCGCTGCTCGATGTCCGCCAGCCCATGCCATTTTTCCGGCAGAGGCAGCAGCGCTTTGCTCAGCAGCTCGATTTTTTCCACCTTCACGCTAAGCTCGTTTGTTTTGGTGCGGAAAAGGTGCCCCGAAACTCCCACAATATCGCCCAAATCCAGCAACTTGAATAGTTTGTAAGCTTCCTCACCCACGACGTCCTGCCGTACGTAAATCTGCAGACGTCCGCCGCCTCCTGCGATGTGCGCAAACGCCGCTTTGCCGTGTGGCCGCAGCGCAACAATCCGCCCTGCCGCGCGTACTTCTACCGCGTCAGCCATCAATTGTTCGGCAGTGCGCTCGCCAAATTGATCCCCCACTTCCTTAGCCGTATGAGTCCAGGCAAATTTCCGCGGATAAGCCGCGTGGCCCAACCCCTCAATCTCACGCAAATTTTTCAGGCGTTGCTGAAACTGGTCCTGCGGTTCAAGTTCCAAGGGGTCAACTTCCTTTCGGCGGCCAAATCCGCGTATAAAAACAATCCATCGACACAGCCGGGCGGCAGTATAGCGGTCGCCTTCCAGAAGCGTCAAGAAAACGCCTGCACAAGTGCCGCTATCCCAAACCGGTGGTATACTTCCGGCTCAACTTGGGGGCAGCGTGTTCTTGAAGCGGAAGCCAGGCACTTCCTCCTCACGACGCAGCGTCTCGGACGATTGGATCGCGTGGTTACCGCGAGACAAGGTCCAGGTGTTCGACGCGGTGGTCCATCGTTGGGAGACTCTCTACGCGATGATGAGCGTTTCGCTCGACGACGCCCTCTCTCTGCGCGCTCGCGGTGAGTTGGTTCGCGCCCGCCAACAAGTCCGGATGTCGGCCGATCTACTGGCTCGTCTGGCGGGCTCGGTTACCGGCGCTTGCGGGGTGCTCACCGATCGTGGCCGCCACATCAGCAACGTTCCCAATGTGGAACCGCTGAATACGCAGAACTTCCGCGGCGACACCGCGCAAACCGCCGCATCGTGGAACGAATTTCTCCACCGCGTGCTTTTCGCCAGCCGTTCCCGATATTTCCAAAAGCTGCGCATTTTGTCTGAAACCGTGCAGAAGCTCGCCGCGGAATATAACGATGCCGCCGAGGATGTCGCCTCCGGAATCTCCGTGCAACCCGGCGACTGCTGGGACAAGCTCGAATGCCTGCATTACGATTTCACCACCTGCCTGCGCGAAGCCGAAGTACTAGTGAAATCCTTCGTCCGCGCGCTGCCCGGCGAGCAGCTCAGCGCCTTCGCCTCTGAACTGGACGCGGTGCCCGCGCCCAAAAAGCGCACCACGGTCGCTCCCCGAACGCGTATCAGCCGGGCCTCGGCATGATTCGCTTCCAATTTTAGTAGAATCGGCCAACCCGCGGCTTGCCAATGCACTCCTACAACGTCTAACGTGCGAGTTCCCGAAGTTTTTCCTGTTGCAAGCATCGCCGCGAACCGCGGCCGGCCCGGGCTTTCAGGCTGGACGTATGTCTGGACGTACATATCGATTCCGGCCAAAATGGTTGAGTGTCCTAGGGAAAGCCGGCGGCTAGGTCTTTTCGCTTTTCGCCCGTCGCGACGAAACCCGCCCATCCCCATCGATGGCGAATTCGTTGCGTGTATAGGACTACAAGTACAACTCAGGGGGCGGGTGCCGCATCGCAACTAAGGATGCGCCCCGACGGGTAGCGTGGCCCGAACGAGACGAATCGATACCGGGGAATTGCCGGAGGCAGAAGCCATCCGCCTCGCCCAACAGGGCGATGCGGCTGCTTTTGAACGCCTCTACCGCCTGCATAACCGCCGAGTCTATTCTCTCTGTTTGCGCATGGTGGGCAATACCGCCGAGGCGGAGGACCTGACCCAGGAAGCGTTCCTCCAGCTGTTCCGGAAGATCGCTACTTTCCGCGGCGAGTCGGCGTTTTCGACCTGGCTGCATCGCCTTGCCGTAAACGTCGTGCTCATGAAGCTGCGGAAGAAATCCGGCAACGAAAGCTCGCTTGAAGAGCTCACCGAACCGGATGAAGAAGCCGGCGGACCGCGGCGTGATTTCGGCGGCCCGGATTTGCGGCTCAGCGGTTCGATTGACCGGGTCAACTTGCAGCGCGCTGTGGAGCAGCTGCCACCCGGTTACAAATCAGTGTTCGTCCTGCACGATGTGCAGGGGTATGAACACAACGAGATTGCAGAAATCATGGCTTGTTCCATCGGCAACTCGAAATCGCAATTGCACAAGGCACGCATGCGCCTTCGCGAACTGCTTCACGAAGCGCTGCGCGCCCAGGCCCGCGAGGACCGCAAGGCCGCCAGCGCAGAAACCGGCGGCAAGGACTAAACCATGGCCACGATCACATGCAGGGAATTTCTGAACTACTTGGAACCATGGATGGAGGGCGAACGTCCGCCGGACGCGCAAGCGCACGTCCGCACTTGCTCGCACTGCTCCGGCGTCATCAAAGATTTAGAAATGATTCACAGCGAAGCGCGCAGTTGGAACGTCGAGGAACAAGACGCGCCCGAACGTGTGTGGACTTCGTTGCGCGCGCAACTCGAACAGGAAGGCCTGATCCGCGGAACAATTCCGCCACGCGGAGCCGTTGCGCAAGCCGCGGCGCCACGCTCAGGATGGCTCGCCGGTCTATTCCCGCGGCTGCCGCGTCCCGTACTTGCAGGGGCGTACCTGGCGGCTCTCGTCGCCGTAGCTTTCGCACTTAGCGGGCCTGTCAACAAGCGCGTTAACGAAGCGCGTTGGCTCAAAGGCACGCAGACTTCCACTTCGCCTCTCAGCGCCCAACTCAATTTTGCCGAGCAAAATTCGAATTCCTACGTGAGCCGTTCCAATCCCGTAGTGGCCGCTTCTTTGCATCAGAACCTGGCCATCGTTGACAACTACATCGCTTTGTGTGAAAAAAGTGTCAGCGAAGAACCCCAGAACGAAGTGGCGCGGGATTATCTCTACGAAGCGTATCAGCAGAAGGCGGACTTGCTGACGCAAATGACTGAACGCGGAGAAAATGTCCAATGAGCTCCTCTCACTTTGTTCGGGCGCAGTGGCTTCCCAAAACGAATTGGAAGACCGCAGGTTTGCTCGTACCCAGCCTGCTGCTCTGCAGTGCCGTCTCCGCCGGGCCGCGCCGCCAGGAACAGCATTTCAAAGTCGCTGCTCATCCGGTAATTACCATTCACAATCCCAACGGCCTCATCACCGTGAAGGCCTGGACAAAATCCGAAGTGATGGTCATTTCCACTCCGGCCAGCGACCGCATCGAAGTGGATGCCGAACAAATGGGCAATCGCGTTGACGTTTCCACGCGTGAACTTTCCGACTCTGTGGCGCCAGACGATATGCGCGCCGATTTTCAGATTAACGTACCGGAGGACGCCGAGCTGCAGATTCACAATGACGCCGGAAGTGTCAGCGTCGCGAACGTGCTCGGCGATATGAACGTCGAGACCGTCGCTGCGGGCGTGGACCTCGAGGACGCCGCAGGTTATCTCACCGTCAAGACCGTGGGCGGCTCATTTACCTGCATGCGTTGCTCCGGACGCATCGAAGCCTCTTCGATCAGCGGCAACTTCCGTCTGCTCGATCTGCGTACCTATCACGTCTGGGCGCAAACTTCCTCCGGCAACATTCTTTTCACCGGCCAGTTTCTGCCCAACGGAACCTACTCTCTGAAGAACTATAGCGGCGTAATCGAACTCCGCTTCTCGCCCGGAGATTCCTTCGACCTCAGCGCTACTTCGCTAAAGGGAAAAGTAAACAACGAAGCGAAGTTGACGCCCTCGCCCCACCAGCGCCATTTCATGCCGCGCTGGGGCAACGCCCTCTTCGGCACTTTTAACGAAGGCCGCGCCAAGATTGAGATGACCTCCTTCGATGGTACAATCAATATTCTGAAACGTGATTGATTCGCACCTTCGCCGCACAAATTACACTGATGACCATTGAGCCCCGCCCGCGCTCGCTCGTCTGCCTGATCGGCTTCATGGGCAGCGGCAAGTCCACCGTCGCGCGCCTGCTCGGCCGCCAAATCGGCTGGCAGCATGTGGACCTCGATAAGCGCATCGTCGAAGTCACCGAGCAAACCATCCCCGAAATATTTGCCAAACGCGGCGAACCGGAATTCCGCAAGATCGAGTACGAACAACTTCAGCGCATCTTCGGCGAAGCCGCCGAGCAGCAAAAGCCGCGCGTCGTCTCCCTCGGCGGAGGCACCACCGCACAGCCGCAAAATCTCGCGCTATTGAAGCAGGCCGGCGCCGTGCTGGTTTGGCTGCAATGCCCCGTCGAGGAATTGCTCAGACGCATCGCCCATATCCAGGACCGTCCGCTCTTCCGCGATGAGGCAAGTTTCCGCACCCTCTATCAGGAACGCTTGCCTTTCTACGAGATTGCGGATTACCGTGTGGAGTCGAATATCGAACCTCTGCGCGTCGTAGAACAAATCGTCGCGCTGGGAATTTTCCCCAAGGTGACTGCATGAACGAAAAGTCCGCACGCAGCCGGATGAACAAACTCTCGGGCGAATTCCGCACGCGCATCGCGTCAGCCGTTTCGCTGGTCGCCATGCTCGCAATCGTCGGCGCGTCGCTGCTCGCTTTTCACTCCGCATCCGAGGCCAGCACGCTGCCGCCCCGAACCCACGCGCTGATCGCCCCGCTCGTCGCCGATAAAGGCACGTTCAGAATCCTGGTCAGCGGCCAGCAAATCGGCAAAGAAGAATTCACCATCGCGCCCAATGGTAGCGATTGGTCCGCTCACGGCAACACCGAAATTCAATCGCCCAAGGGAAACACGCACGTGACTGGCTCGCTCGTCGTGCACGCAGACGGCGTCCCGGTCCACTACGAATGGTCCACGCAAGGCGCAAAAAAAGCTTCCGCCACAATCGGATTCGCCGGCGTCACCGCCACCGTCGAACTCCACCTCGAAGGCGCCAAGCCCTTCACCCAGCAATTCACCTTCGCTGCTCCGCTCGTCGTAGTCCTCGACGACAATCTCTACTACCAGTACACATTTCTAGCCCGCCTTTACGATTGGGACAAAAAAGGCGAGCAAAGTTTCTCCGTGCTGGTTCCGCAGGAGATGACCCCGGGGACCGTCACGGTGGATTCCATGGGTGAGCAGGTAGTGAACGGCCAGAAAGTCCAGGAACTGCGCGTGCGAACCGAAGACAACGAGATCGATCTTTTCCTCGACGGCCCCAAACTCGTGCGCCTCGTAGCCCCCGCAGCCAACGCCGAAATCATCCGCGAATAATCCCGCGAAAAAAAAGGCCCGGGAAAAACTCCCAGGCCTCTTCAGCAATCAAATCCGAATTTAAATCGCGACCGCCGGTCTAAAGCTCCGCGCGCCGGACGACGTGGCTCGACTCGCTCGGCTGCGGCCGTTCAATCCCCACCGTGACGCTTATCTCCATAGACTTGCGAATAATCCCTAGAGCCACCGTTTTCTGATCGCTCTTGCCGCGCAATTCCGCCCGCAGATCAGCCAAAGCGCGAATCGGCTTGCCGTCCACTTTCACGATTACGTCCCCAGCCTTTAATCCTGCCTTGTCCGCCGCCGTGCCGGCGCGCACCTCGCGGATTAAAATCCCCGCCCCATCCGGCGCGCCGAAATAACTTCCCAGCTGCCCAGAAAGATCCTCCGCATTGATCCCCAGCGACGGCATCCGCGCATCCACTGGCGGCATCGCCAAAGTGAAATCCTGATTGGGCATCGAGAACGCAAATGCATTATCGAAATCGCGCATCTTTCCCTTCATCCGCTTCTCGAAAAACGCGCTGCGCTCGCCCAATTCCACAGAAACATTTTGCGTGGCGCCATTGCGCGAAATCACCAAGGCCACCGTTCGCCCCGTAGGCGTCTCCCGAACCAGCCGACGGAACTGAACCGTGCCTTCCACCACTTGCCCGTCGTACTGCGTGATCACATCATTTTCTTTCAGCCCAGCCTTGGCTGCTGGCCCGTCCGGCTCCACGTCCATCACCACCACGCCGCGCTGCGCCGTCAGTTTCAGGTCCTTTGCTTTTTCGGCCGTCACCTCGCCGATTTCCACGCCCAGCCATCCGCCGCCGTCCTCATCACTCGTAATAAAGACGCCCGGCGCCTGCAACTCCTCGCTCCTTTCCTGCGCCAGCTCCGCCAATTCTGCCGCGCGCGATGCCAGTTCATTCGCGTTCGTTTCAAATTGTCCTTGGTTCATCCGCAGCTGGGCCGAGAGATTCTGCAATCTCTGCATCTCGGGGGAACTCATCTGCACCTCCTGCCGCACTCGCTCGTTCAGCTCCGCCAGGTTTTCCCGCAATTCTTGCCGTACTGCACGCTCCATTTCCGCCCGGTCAATCCTGCTATCTATACTACGCACCGCCTGGCCGATTTGTTCCAAGGGAACTTCCGCCGCAACGTCCGAACGCAAGCACCCCTCATCGGTCAAGGCGGGCGTAACCGGCGCATCAGGCGTTGCAGGTGTAGGAGTTGAACCGGAAGGTGCAGCCGGAGCAGGAGTCTGTGAAGTTTGCTGTGGCGCGCGTTCTGTGGTCTGAGCCGCCAAAACCCGAGGCGTCATTCCGACCGTCGCGAGCAGCAAACCCCAGCCAACAAGGTTCACACCTTGAGAGTGCCTCATGCCATTCGTCCTCGCTTATGGGTGAATTACGCCCCGTCAGACGCCCGGCCGTTGCACCACCAGGCGTATGCCGCCATTGATCGTTCGCACTGAAATCTCGCCGCCGCCGGTTCCCAGTTTCGCGTGAAACGCGCGCGCCGCCGGCTTGCTAGCCGCCGAAGTAACCGGCAACTCCGAATAAAAATCGCCATTCATCGCCAGCACCTTCAAATCCGCTCGCGCGCCTTCGGGAAGTCCCAGCACCACCGAGCCGTTCACCGTTTCCAGGTTCATCGGTCCGCCGGACATCAAGTAGCGCAATTCTAGCCGCAAATTTCCATTCGTAGTCTTCTCGCTGAAGCGCCCGGAGCTGTCGAAAACTTCCACGTTGCCGTTCACCGAGCGTAATTCCCCACCGCCCTCAACTCCGCGCACCGTCACGCTGCCGTTCACCGTCTCGATGCTGCCCAGCAGCACGCGATACGGCACGTGAACGTGATATTCCACCGCGACTTCGGCACCCTCGCCCTGCGGGTAGCGCGTGTGCACCGCCACTTGTCCCGGATGGCTGTTGTCGACTTCGATCTTCACTTGCGACAGGTCGCGCGAATCGCTGCGCGTGGCCGTCTTCACCGCGCTCACTTCCACTTCGTCGCGGCTCCAGCCTTCCACCTGCACCGAGCCATTCACGTTTTCAAGCGCGAAGCTTCCGCCCGCGGCCAGAGGATAGATTTGATGGAAGTTCTCGTCCGTCGCGTGCGTGGGAAATACCAGCGCGGCAATCCCCGCCAGTAGCACCAGCCCGCGAAGTGTGGATCCCGCAGTGCGCAATCGGCCGTCTCCGGATTTATTGCCGGAAGGTTTACCATCATTCTGCGTTCGCACGGTACGCCCCCTTCGAGTGAAACACCCTCGTTCACTTGAACATTCGGCCACTTCTAGTTGGCCGGATTCCGGTCGTCGCCTGCACGCCATCGCTTCTCTCAACGAAGCGAAACGCTGCGCATCGCCGCGGTTCCCCACCTACGGCGAATTCTCGATCATCTGCTGCGATTGCTGCTGCAGCATGCGCAATTGCAATTGCAGTTTCTGCTGCAATTGCTCCATCTGCTGCTTGTACAACTGAACTTGTTTGTTCGTGTCGCTCACCATCACATGAATGTTGCCCGCCACCGTGCGCAGCCGAATCACTTCCCCGCCGCCGTTCAACGCGCCCTCGGTGCGAATCCATTCATCTCCGTTCGCCGCGGCTTCCCGGCTGATTTTCACCGGAAACGCCGGATCGAAAATCACGCGATGCTCGTCGCCGGACTGCACCTGCGCGTCAATCGTCACCGGCAGCTGCCGCGGGATGTACACCACAATGTCGCCTTCGCCGGATTGCAATTCACATTGCCCCGGCATCTTTCCCGCGGTCACGAACCACGCCGTGATCGCTCCCGCTCCCGTGGACGCTTTCACCGGACTATCCACTTCCGTCAGATAAATGCTCCCGCCGCTGGTTTCCAAATTCGTTGGCCCGGATACGCGCACCACGCGAATTCCCCCGCCGCCCGTCTTCGCCTGCACCAGTCCGGCGGTCTCACCTACTTCGATTTGTCCGCCGACCGTCTCCGCCACCAGCTGGCTTCCCGAATGCTCCACGGAAACATTTCCGCCGCCCGTGGAAACATGCGCCACGCCCTCCACCGAAGCCACGCGAATGTGTCCACCGTCCGTGTGTAAAATCGCGTTGCCCGCAATCGTTCCGGTGGTGATGTGACCGCCTCCTGTGTTCGCCGCCAGCGCGCCTGCCACATTTTTCACGGTAATATGCCCGCCATCGGTGGAAAGGTGCGCCGCTCCGCCTACATTCGCCATCACGATGTTTCCGCCGGAAGTTCCCAGCGTCGCCGAGCCGATAATGTCCTCGACCTCGATGTTTCCACCGCCCGTCGAAACATCGAGATTGAGATTCCGCGGAACATTTACTTCCACGGTCACCCACAAACGCCCGCTGGCATGACGCCCCAGGCTTTGCCCGCGAAAATACACGCCCTCAGCCGTCGGATTCGTTGTAACAATGAAATTCTTCAGGAGTTGCTTGGCGTCTTTTTGCGTGGCGTCTGCTTCGAGGCGAACTTTGTAATCGATCTTTCCCGAGTTCTGCGTTTTGATAATAATGTTGCCCAAATCCGTCACCAGGTGCAGCCGCTGCCCCTCGCGCACCGGAACGTTCCCCGTCAACTCAGTGCTAACCCGCGCCCCCGCGTGATTCTGCGCTTCGGTTTTGGCTTTCTCCGCTCCATCCGCTGCAACCGGCGTAGGAATCACACACGCCATCGCAAGCAAAGCCGAACCAATCCCCACCGCAAAAACCCCAGCACGCACACCAATCCGTGCCGCGATTCTCTGCTGCATTCGCGGAATGTACAGCGCACTATTCATGTTTAGAATTTTTGCCGCGGGCCCAGATCGCGTATCACTTCCGCGCTCTGCAACCGGATGTATGTGTTGGGATCTTTGGCCATCCGTTCACGCAATACCGCCAGCAGATGATCGTCCGCGTCCACCTGACCCTTGGCGGCCATGTCGCGCAGCGCGTTGATCGCTTCCACGCGTACGCCCGGGTTCTGATCGTCCACCAGCGCATCGAGAAGAGTTTGTCGAATGATGTCCTGCGGCTCCGCTCCGTTCAATGCTTCCAGCGCTTTCAACCGCACCGCCGCGTTGTGATCGGTGTGTACCGCCTGGCACAACGCCGAACGCACATCCGGATCGTTGTTGCGCAACCGCAGCAAATCCACCGCGTCCAGCCGCACATCGGGATCGAACCGCTGATTATTGTGCAGGATGTACATCAGCATTTGTTTCACGTCGTCGTCATTTACCGTGCCGCGCACCGTGTAGGGCTGCCGCGCGTTCAATTGCAGTTGCACTTGCGGCGGCTGATTGTCCTCGGCGGGAAATACGTTGATGCCTGCGACACTTGCGGTGCGCATATCCAGAGAACTCAATCCTGCGGAAGGAGAACTTGCAGAAGCCGGGTCCGCGGTCACAACCCCCGTCCCCACAGCACCCGGATTATTCGAAGCGACCGAAGAATTCCTGTCAACCGTGCCGGCGGAATTGCGCAACAAGCGCGGCCCCAGCATTCCGACCGAAAATCCGATCAGCACCAGCAGTGCCGCGCTCCACGCCGGCTGCGGTGAAATCCAGCTGGAAGGAAGCAGCGCGCCAATTGTCCGACGCAGCCAGCTCTTTTCCTCCTGCTGATCCAAACTATCTTCCAGTCCCGCGCGGCAACTCGCCAGCAGCGCCGCGTCCGGCTCCGTGTGACGCGAAGCCAGCAGCGCCAGCATTTCCTGCTCCTGTGCCAACGCCAGATTGCATCCCGGGCAATGCTGCAGATGTTCATTCACATCCGCGATTTCCGATGCGTCCAGTTCCCCGGCCACAAAGAGCATTAGCCGCGGCTCAAATTCCTCGCACGCCGGGCTCTTCGTCTCTTCCATTCCTGCTTCCCGCATTCTTTCCGACCTCTCTGATCTGTTTGCGTCTAACGCATGCCTTCCAGGCTCGCGCGCAATTTTCGCGTCGCCCGGAATAGCGAATTCTTTACTGTTTCTTCAGACGTGCCTAGCATGTCCCCGATAGCACGCAATTTCAACCCCTGATAATGTTTCATCTCGAAGACCATGCGCTCGCGCGGTGAAAGCCTGTTCAACGCACTTGCGATCTGCTCGCCCAATTCCTGCCCCAGCAAATTTCTTTCCGGATTCGCGCCCGCTCTCTGTTCCGGCTGGCGATCGAAAAAATCTCGTGTGCCGCCCTCGGCATCTTCCGGCACCGGCGCCTGATCTTCGCGACGGCTCGTGCGGCGGCGCAAATGATCCAGCGCCACATTCGTCACAATCCGGTAAAGCCATGTATAGAAACTGCACTCAAACCGGAAGCGATGCAGGTTCTTATAAACGCGCAAAAAACTTTCCTGATAAATGTCGCGCGCGTCTTCCGGCCGATGCACCAGATTCAGCGCTAGCCGCAAAACCTCGCGATCAAAGCGCCGCACCAATGCCTCAAACGCCAGACGGTCCCCAGCCTGAGCTTTGCGGACGAGCGCTTGCTCTTCCGCAACCTTCACCGCCGCTGCCTGGCGCGCCTCGATATCGAGCGCGACGCTCATCCCCATGGTGTTTATCGCCTGCCTGGTAACGTCCTGGTCCGCGCCACTCGAACCCGGAGCGTGAATCCCGCCGGTTCCGGCATCAGCCCTGCCTGCCGGTGCCGTAAAGATAGACGGCGGCTGTGGCCGTTGGTGAGCATCGCCGGACGTCGTTTTCCCACTATCGGACAGCTGCCCCAATTTCCACCTTCTCGCTGAGATACGCTACCCCTCTAACGTATTGCAAGAGCGCCTCTTACACACGACGAACGCGCCCGCACGCAGCGCCCCCGCCAGTCCAGATCTCAACATTTCCACAGTCTGCACGGGGCTAGCCACTCGGCTAAGCTCCCAGCCGCTATTCACTCCCCGTCTTCTAATACGCTCCGACTCCCTCCCCGAGTTCAATGTTTTCCGCCGTTTGCTCTTTCTGTCAAACGCTGCAGGTTCCCGCACGACACGCAACCGACCCACAACCAATGATATAAGAGTGATGCGCCAGCGCCACATCCGATGCCCACCATCTCCCTGACCAACTCCGTCAAATATCTCCACGGCGTAGGTCCGCAGCGCGCCGCCACTCTCGAAGCTCGAGGCATCACCACTGTAGGCGATCTCCTCAGCTATCTTCCCTTCCGCTACGAGGACCGCCTCCGTTTCACTCCCATCGCAGAAATAATCCCGGGCCAAGTCCAAACAATCTTCGCCGAAGTCACAGGCGGCGGCGGAACCACCGTTCGCTTCCGAGGCAGCCATCGCTCCATCTTCCATGTACCTGTGCGCGACGCTTCCGGCAGGGTATACGTTCGCTTTTTCCACGGCGGCTACCTGGAAGGAAAACTGAAAGACGGCCAAAAGTTAGTCCTGCACGGAAAAGTGGACGAAGACCGCTTCCGCCCTGGCCGTCTGGAAATGGTTAACCCGCAAATGGAATTGGTAGGCGCCACCGAAGGCGGCGCTGTAGATTCCACTGAAGTCGGTCGCATCGTCCCCATCTACGAAGCCATCGGCGCCATCAGCTCGCGCATGCTGCGTCGCATCATCTATAGCGTGCTCGCGAATTTCGATGGCAATATTCCCGAACCGCTGCCGCCGCAAATTCTGGAACGCTACCGCTTTCCCGCGCGCCGCGAAGCGCTACTCTACGCGCACTTCCCGCCACAGGATCAAAGCATCGAGCTGCTCAACAACTATCGCAGCCCCGCGCAATTCCGCCTGATCTTCGAGGAATTTTTCTACTATCAACTCGCCCTCGCTCTCCGCCGCCTCAGCGACCACTCCCGCCGCGGCATCGCTATGCGGGTGCGCGAAGAAAAAGTTCGCACCGCGGTGAAACGCATTCTGCCTTTCAAGCCCACCACTGCGCAGAAACGGGTGCTTGCAGAGATCGCCGCCGATCTCGAAAAGCCGTTCCCCATGAATCGCCTGCTCGAAGGCGACGTCGGCAGCGGTAAAACCATCGTCGCATTCGAAGCCGCCACGATCGTGATCGAAAACGGCTTTCAAGTCGCCCTGATGGCCCCCACCGAAATTCTCGCCGCGCAACATTATCTTTCCGCGCGCCGCATCTTTCAGGCCGTCGGTTATGGCGTCGAATTGATCGCGAGCGGCCGCAAACGCTCCACCAAAGACGAGGCTCTCGC
Source organism: uncultured Acidobacteriota bacterium (assembly GCA_963790855.1). Taxonomy (GTDB): domain Bacteria; phylum Acidobacteriota; class Terriglobia; order Acidiferrales; family UBA7541; genus Palsa-295. Next base: position 83,889 of record CAWBPZ010000005.1, on the reverse strand, counting down.
TCGCGTCGAAAACGGCGCAGCACAAATCGTCGTCGGCACCCATGCGCTGATCGAAAATCCGGTCGCGTTCAAAAAACTCGGTCTCGTCATCGTGGACGAGCAGCACCGCTTCGGAGTCCTGCAGCGCAAACGCCTGATTGACAAAGGCGTCTCCCCGCACGTGCTGGTGATGACCGCGACGCCCATCCCGCGCACCCTCGCGCTAACTCTCTACGGCGACCTGGAAATTTCCGTAATAGACGAAATGCCCCCCGGCCGCACGCCCATCGACACGCTTTGGAAGGAAGATAGCCAGCTTCTGGGTGTCTGGGAACTTGTCCGCCGTGAAATCGCCGCCGGCCGCCAAGCCTACGTCGTATATCCCGTCATTGAAGAATCGAAGCAGGAACTGAAAGCCGCCACCGCCGAATACGAACGCCTCGCAAAACACGTCTTCCCGAACTTACGCGTCGGCCTGCTCCACGGCCGCCTGAAAAATGACGAGAAAGATGCCGTGATGGAGCAGTTCCGCCGCAACGAAATTCAGATCCTCGTCGCCACCACCGTAATCGAAGTCGGCGTGGACGTTCCCAACGCAACGCTGATGGTCATCGAGCACGCTGACCGCTTCGGCCTCGCGCAACTCCATCAATTGCGCGGACGCATCGGACGCGGCAGCGAAAAATCGCGCTGCTTCCTCGTCGCGCGCAAAAATATTACCGGCGAAGCGCGCGCGCGCATCGAAACCATGGTCGCCACCTCCAATGGTTTCGAAATCGCCGAGCAGGATCTGAAGCAGCGCGGCCCCGGAGAATTTTTCGGCACGCGCCAGCACGGTGACGCCGCCTTCTCCGTAGCGCAACCGCTGCGCGATCACGAAATTCTGGAACTGGCGCGCCGCGAAGCCTTCTCGCTAGCCGAAAATCCCCAACGCGCCGCCGAAATCATCAAGCGCCTGGAATCCGTCAGCCCCAGCTGGCGCCAACGCTATCAATTGGCCTCTGTCGGCTAGAGGTGAAATAAACGATGCGCGTAATCGCCGGAAAATATCGCAGCCGACTATTGAAAGGCCCCGGCGCGCTGCGCCTCCGCCCCACCAGCGATCGCCTGCGCGAAACTCTCTTCAACGTCCTCGGCCCCTCGCTCGAAGACTCCCTTTTCGTTGACCTCTTCGCCGGCACAGGCGCCGTCGGCATCGAAGCCATCAGCCGCGGCGCGCGTGAAACAATTTTCGTCGAATCCAACCCCAAAGCCGCGCGCCTGATCCGCGAAAATCTCAAATCTCTCGACATCCTCTCCGCCGCCGAGCTGATCGAAGCCCCCGCCCTCCGCAGCCTCGAAAAAATGGCGGCCCGTCACCTGCTCGCCGATTTCATCTTCCTCGATCCCCCTTACGAAAAAACCGCGGAGTACCTTCAAGCCCTCGAATTCCTCGACGCCTCGCACCTCATCGCCCCCCGCGGCATCGTCATCGTCGAACACTACTGGAAAACTGAATTGCCCGAATTTCTCACCCGCCTGGAATGCACCCGCCAGATCGAACAAGGCGACGCCATTCTTTCTTTCTACACCCTGGCAGCCGCAGCCTAGCCCGCCTGCATCCAACCCCAACGGGCCTCTTCCTGTATAATGGCCCGTCTTATGCAACCTGTGATGCAACGGTACCCGGAGACTCCACCACCCAGCGAGCCAACCGTGCGACCCGGTGCGTCCGAGGCAACCCTCGAGCCGGACATCGAGCTACCCTCGCACTCGCGCCTACCGCGCCTCGATCTCGGCGTGGACTGGGGCTCTCCCTGGCACGACTTCCGCACCAGCTGGCATGATTTTTTTCGAGGCCCCCGTGCGCCGCAGGATTCCGAGCTGCCCGCGGACTCCGACCTGCGCGTTGAATGGATCGAAGGGAAAATTCCCGGCCGCGCCTTCACCGCTTCCGCGCTCTGGCACGCGGCCATCGTCGGATTGCTCCTCCTCCCCATCTGGCACTTTCTCGCGAGTGATCCGCCGAATCTCGCGCCGGTGCGCATCGAACTTACCTGGACCAATCCTTCTGAAGATTTGCCGCCCGTCTCGCTGCCTGGCCACGATCGGAAACCCAGCCCCAAAGGCGATCTCGCAAAGCCACTGCCGCAAAAAGGTGCGGACGCATTTCATCCCCGGCAAACAATCCTTTCGCAGCCGGCCGTCGTCACCCACCCGCGCCAAACTCTAATTCAACCGGACGCTCCGCCAACCCCACCGAAAATCGAAGTGCCGCTCCCGAATATCGTCGAGTGGTCCGCTCCCAAAATGCCTGCAAAACCTCAGCTGCGCGTCGGGTCCACCGCTGCCGCTCCACAGATGCAGCATCACGCCGTAAACGATCTCGCCGCCCCTGAACTGGTGAATCAGGAAAAAACCCCCGGCCCGCTCGATATCGCCGCTTCTCCCACCATCAATCAGCAGCCGCGCATGCCGGTCGAACCCATGTCGAAGGCAGTCGCTGCTCGGCGCGCCGCACAAGCCGACACCGGCGCTGCACCGGAAATCGGCGCGACGGCTTCGAGCGGAGACGACAGCCTGCATCACGTGATCGCGCTTTCCGCAGCCCCTGCTCCCCCCGCTCCCGAAGTGAGCGTGCCGCAAGGAAATCTCTCCGCGCGCATCGCGATTTCTCCGGAAGGAAAACAACCCGGCGCACCCGGCGGCGCTGAAAATGGCACCCCAGGAAATGGCGGCGCAGGCGGCGGATCTACCAGCAGCGGCGGTCGCGGCACCCATTCGGCCGCAGGTACCGGCTCAAGTCCCGCAGCCGTAAGCATCGGCGGCGGCACAGCGCATCCCGGCAGCGGCGGGATCACGCCCGCGGGCCGCGCCACAACAAAATTAAACTTGAAACCGATGCCCGCGCTCGACGCTCCGCCCTCAGCCCATCGTGGCCCCGCGGTAATCGGCGCGATTGATCCCAAGCTTCCACCTGAAGTAATTCTTTCCGGCAAGGAAATTTACACGCTGCACATTGACATGCCCAATCTCACCAGCGTCACCGGCAATTGGGTAATGAATTTCGCGCAGCTCGACGAAGGCAATCCGCCGTACAGCAAGCCCACCGGCAAGCTCTCCGGCCCATCTCTGGTGAGTAAAGTAGATCCGAAATATCCGCAGGTGCAGATTAAAGAACACGTGGACGGCGAAGTAGTCCTCTACGCAATCATCCGGAAAGACGGCTCCGTAGATAGCATCCAGCTAGTCCACGGAATTGATCCGCAGCTGGACAAAAATTCCATGGAAGCCCTGGCTCGGTGGGTTTTTCACCCCGCCACTCGCGAAGGTCAACCAGTAGAACTGGAAGCGGTCGTGCACATCCCCTTCAAGTTCCGCCGCCCGGAGTAACGCAGAAACCTACTGCGCCGCCCCAGCCGGCCGCACTCGCTCGTTCCCCGCTGCCTTGTCCTCCAGCACTCTCACGAGCGCGTACAAAGCAAAATTGCTCGGCGTCGGCACACCCAATTCCGCGCCGCGACTTACAATATACCCATTTAACGATCCAATCTCCGTCCGTTTCCCGCGCGCCAAATCCTGCGCCGTCGAAGAAAACGCATCGCCAAACTTCCCTAAATTCTCCAGCCACTTTTCCGTGAAATCTGCTCCAGGCATGCGTACGCCGGCCGCCCGGCCCACCGCAATCGACTCCTCCACCACACGGCTCATCAATTCGCGCGATTCTTGATAGCGGGCGATCTCACCGTAGCTCGCTTGCGCGATCGCAGACACCGCGTTCGCTCCGCAATTCGTGATGAATTTCAGCCACATATCCGCCAGAATATCCTGCGAAATTCGGCACGGCACTGTTGCCGACGCAAATAAAACCACGATCTGTTCCGTGCGCGGCAGTCGCGATTCCGCACCAACGCTGCGCCCCGCGAATTCGCCCACCACCAACTCGCCGCGACCCGAATGTTTCACGTGTCCCGGCTCCGGCATAGCGGCCGCGACGTAAACCACCGCGGGCAGCGCATCAATTCCCGACGCCGCCCGAATCCGCTCCACATTGTCCACGCCGTTCTGCACGCTCACCACAATCGCATCTCCTGAAAGATGCGGTGCGATCGCGCGCGCCGTCGCCTCGTTGTCCTGCCCCTTCACGCAGAAAAGCACCACACTCGCGTCGCGCACCGCGGCCGGCTCCGTCGAGGCCTCCACTGCCACACGCTCTTGAAATGAAACCGTGTCCAGAAAAAGTTTGTTGCGCCGCACCGCTTCCACGAAAGCAGGCCTGCCGATCAGCGTCACCGGCACGCCCGCACGCGCCAGCATCCCGCCAAAATAGGATCCCACCGCCCCTGCGCCCATCACCGCCACGCGCTTCGTCCCAGAAACCAAATTTGTCTGTTCGGTTGTCGGCATGAATTCCTCCCCGCGCGTCGCGAAAAATGCGGATGTTCATCGCAGCAGCAGTGCGGGCGCTACGTCAACAAAATCAGATGCGTGGCTGTTTCACTTCGTCGCAAAATCAAAAATGTTCGCGCAAATCTCGAAAGCTCGTAAGTATCAGCAGTTTCCCCGCGCCACTTTCCAGCTCCGCATGCTCCAGATGCCACGTGTCCGTGTGCGGAATGAAAACCGCGTTCAACCCGGTCTGCAGCGCCGGATTGATGTCGCTGCGCGGGCTATTCCCCACCATCCACCCGTGCGTTTTCACAATCTTGAATTGCTCCACCATGCGCTCGTAAACACTCGCATCCTTCTCCAGCACAATTTCAATCGCATCGAAATACGGCTGCAATCCGGAGCGCTCTACTTTCGCAGCCTGCTCCGCCGGCTCGCCCTTGGTCAGCAATATCAGCCGGTGGTGCTTCGCCAGATAGGCCAGCGTCTCCGGCACTCCATCCATAATGTGCGGCGGCGTGGCTTCCAGTTCCACGGCCATGCGCGCAATCTCCTGCATCAACTCGCGCCGCGCCGCATTCCCCGCCAGCTTCATGTACGTCTCTTCCAGCGACCGCCGAAAACTGCGCACACCATATCCGTGCTGTCGGATATTCCTCTTTTCGGTTTCGTTCAGGATGTGCCGGATGTATTCGCGTGTATAACCGAGGTGCTCGAGCTGTGTTACAAAATGCTCGATGGTCTTCTCAAAGAAGATGTTGTTTTCCCAAAGCGTGTCGTCCGCATCAATCAGTAAAGTATGTCGTGCCATCCGAAATTCTGCGCTCCAGTTTTTCTACGCGCTCCCGCGCTACGAGCCTGCATCACAACGAATATTTCCCGTCAGGGCACGGCTTCAGCTGTGCCGTAATCGCGCACAACTGGAGCGGCTTTAGCCGCTGAGAGAGCAATTCCTCACGACGCCGAAACTTTCCGCGCGCCGACCGCCAAGCGATCCAGAATCTCGCCCGCCAATTTTTGCGCTTCGCCAAATCGCATCAAATAATCCTGAAACTCCCGATTCAGATCCAGCGCATTCGTCGGATCCAGCTTCGTTCGCAAAATCATGTCGCGCAAATGCACCGGATGCGGCAGCACCGCATCATCGCGCAATTCATCCAGCGCCACTTTCGGATCGTAGTGATACATGTGCCCTCCCCGTCACTCCGGGCAAAAAACGATTCTACTCTCTTTCTTGAGGATAGCGTCAGGCGGAGGCAGGAAGAAATTCGTAGCGATCAATTCGCGCCGCGACGCCGCGGCGCCCGTTGTGCGGCTCCACGCGCAGCACCCGCGCGTAACAGCGTATGTGCACGTCGCCCGCCAGCGTAATTTGTTGGGGCAAAGTCAGGACAAACTCGATGGGAGTTCCCGCTTCCACGCGCGCTTCGATCATAAAATAAAGTCCGCGAAAACTTACGTCGCGCGTCTCGCCCTGCCGTTCCAGGACGTCGTCTTCCTCCGAAAATCGCACCTTCAACGGCAGCATCATCGAAAAACGGCGTGCGGCGCGGCGTTCTTTGGCGCTGTCCATCAATCCTCCCGCGGGCCTCTTCGATTGCGTCAAGCTATCACCGCTTCCCGCCTCTGCGCAATGGCTTTTACGCACCCGACAATTTGCACTCGGCGAATGTTTCCGAAACTTTCGCGCCGTACTAAAGTACCAGAGGCCACCGGCAAAAATTTTTACGGCGAAATTTGACCTGCCTCTCTGCTGCGGCTACGATAGGCGCACATGAATCCGGCCGCTACTCTCCTGGAGTTGCGGAAACATCCCAGGGCCCCACTCAAACTTCCGGCGCGCGTCCGCTGGCGTGGCCCGCTGGGCATGCGCATGGAATCCACCCAGACGCTCGACGTCTCGCGGAACGGCATCCGCGTGCAGCGCAATCGAATCCGGCTCACAAGTCTGGGTCGTTTTTCCCTTCGATGCGGCTGCGGCCGCCGGCGTTCCGCCCGAAACCCCAGCACGCGTGATGCGCGTCGAGTCAGGCAACGGCGGGGGATATCAAGTTTCTCTGCAGCTGGAATTGCCGTCGCGGGTCGCCTCGCGCCCATCCGATCGCGAATGCTGCGCTTGTTCCAGAATTTCTTTCGCGCTCCCTATTTTCGTTCGCGCTCTCGGTTTTCCCTGGCCCGAAGAATCCATGACGCAAAATATTTCGCGCGCCGGAGCACGCTTCGAGTCCGCGCACGTCTACTCCGCTGGCGACGCCGTCCTGGCCAAAATTCCCTGGGGCGATTGGGCACGCGCCGGCGAAATTCCCGCCCGCATCATACACGTCGAAAATTGCGCCACACCCGCGAGCTCGGCTCGGCTCCGCTCTTGAATCCTCTCGCCGGCATGAGCGCCGTCCTCAGCAGCGTAGCTGTCCGCTGGGATGTCCCCACATAAGCCTGACGCATCAGCCTCCGTTTTGCGCCGCCGCGAACTCTCCGTTACACTCGTGCCCTGATAAATTCATGGCCGACTCCTTCCATCGCAATTTTTTTCTCGCAGGGCCCGCCGGCCGCCTCGAAGCGCTGCTCTGGACCGTGCCCGCGGAACATCCGCTGCTCGCCGCTGTCGTCTGCCATCCGCATCCACTCTTCAGCGGCACGATGCACAATAAAGTCGTTTACCGCGCGGCTCAGGCGCTGCATCTGCGCGGCATCCCGGTGCTGCGTTTCAATTTCCGCGGTGCCGGACAGAGCGAGGGAGTTCACGATCGCGGCAAGGGCGAACAAGACGACGTCCGCACCGCGCTCGACTATCTCGCAACGGAATTTCCGCATACAGCAATCCTGCTAGCGGGGTTTAGCTTCGGTTCAATGGTGGGATTGCGCGTGGGCTGCGCCGATCAACGCGTCGCAGATTTAATCGGTCTCGGACTTCCTGTGGATCACTCGGACTTGACGTACCTGCGTGGTTGCGCGAAACCAAAACTCATAATTCAGGGTGGCGACGATCAATTCGGCTCGCGCATAAACGTCGGAGAACTTTTCTCGACGCTCCCCGAGCCCAAGCGCCTCGTCATCATCGAAGGCGCCGACCACTTCTTCACCGGCCAACTCGAAAAAGTCCGCACCGCGATTGATTCCTGGATCGACGAACGCCATCCGCAAAGCCCCGCCGCACCCGCACCCACAAAATCCTAATTTTTCGATTCGAATAATTTCAGAAACTGCTCGCGCGATGCCGGCTCGATGCCCACCAGTTCCAGATTCGCCTTCACGTGCGGCACCTGGCTCATTCCCACCAACGCCGTCGTCAGTCCCGGCACTGAACGTGCGAATTGCAGCGCCAGCGTCGCGTTATCCTTCAACCCCAGCGCCGAATTCACAAACGACGGCAAATTCTTCGTCAGCTGGCCTTGCAACAGCGCCGCGCTCGTCACCAGCGCGATTCCAGCATCACGAGCCGCCTGCACCATCGGCATCGCCTTGCCGCCCACCATCTGATTCGGCCGCGTCAAAGCCTCCGGCATCGCTAGATTGAACGGCAGTTGCACAAAACGAAAATGGTGATCGTCTCCCGCGACGTCCTTCGCGATCCCCACCATCTCCGGCAGCGACAAAAATCCTCCGACTTTGGGATCTTCGCGAAACGAATTCCACGTCGCCATGCCGTACGCGCGGATCTTTTTCGTTGCGATCGCCGACTCCAGAAACAAGAAAGCCTCGCGAATCCGCCCCTTAAATTCTTCCGCTGGCAGCTCGCTCAATTGCGTTTCCGGATTGTGCAGGTAGAACACGTCAATCGTATCCAACCCGAGATTCTGCCGGCTGCGCTCCAGTTGATCCGCCAGATAATCCGGCGCCATGCAATGACAACCCGCCGCAATATCCTCCACGCGAAAAATTCCGCGCTCCAGAAATTCCTGCGCAAAATAGGTATTTGGATCGGCGGGCATCTCACCGTCCGGCGTCAGAAATCCCGCCTTGGTGCACACCATGATTTCGTCGCGCCCGTACCCTTTCTCGAAAAGTTCGCGCAACGCCGCGCCCACCGCTCGCTCGCTCCGCTGAAACCGGTAATTAATCGCCGAATCCACCACGTTCACGCCGCCCTGCACCGCCGCGACGACGGCATCCACGTACGCGCCGTCCGTCGCGTCATCCGCTTCGCCCAAATAAGTTCCGATGCCGATCGATGAAAGCACCAGGCCGCCGCGTATCTCGCGAAAATGTCCGGCGGCCGCGCGTCCTTGAAATCGCGCCGCATAACGCAGGGTTCCCTCCGCAGTCGCCGAGCCCGCCTTTCGTTCGCGATTCGATGGTGCAACTGACGACATCAGTCCCCTCTTCGCATTAGAATATCGTAGTGCCGCGCAGTATAGCAGAACCGCTCCACCGCAGTTCGCATCGGCGGCCCCGGAAAATTCGGCGCGCAATTCATAGAACAAAAAGTCATTTCTGCACGCTCTCGCTCACCGTCACTCCTTGCGCGACCAGCAACTCGCGCGCCTGCGAACGCAGCGCCGGCCAGCGCCGCACAAAGGCGATTCCTCCGGCGATCGCGCCGAGGCCGCCGAGCGCCACTGTCCGTGGCGCGCCAATTGCGTGCGCCAGCGCTCCCGAGAGCAGCGATCCAATCGGCGCCATGCCCATGAACATCATCGTGTACATCGCCATCGCCCGCCCGCGCAACTCGTCCGGCACCATGGATTGAATCAACGTGTTCGAGCCGGACATTTCCAGCATCACCGCGTAGCCCACGGGAATCAGCAACACCACGGACAACCAGAATGTTTTCGAAAAGGAAAAAAGGATCAACGAAACGCCGAAACCCACGGCCGAGAGTCCCACAACGCGTCCCAATCCTCGCAAGTTACGCCGCACGGCCAAAGTAAGCGCACCGAAAAGCGCGCCAACTCCTGCCGAGCCCATCAAAATCCCCAAGCCGTGCGCGCCGCGATGCAACACGCGATCCGCGAAAATCGGCATCAGCACGGAATACGGCACCGCAACCAGGCTGACCAGCCCGATCAAGAGAATCAGCGCGTACATGGGCGCAGTGTGCCGCACGTAGCGGAACCCTTCGACGATATGCTCGAACGGTGATGAGCCTTTCGGCGCAGTGCGCAGCGGCCCCAGCTTCATCAGCAGCAGACCGATGATCACCGCGATATAGCTCACCGCGTTCGCGAAAAAACACCAGCCCTCGCCGATCCGCGCCACCAGAATCCCCGCAATGGCCGGGCCGATCACTCGCGCTCCGTTAAACATCGAAGAATTCAGCGCGATCGCGTTCATCAAATCTTCACGCACCACCATCTCAATCAGAAAAGATTGCCGCGCCGGCACGTCGAACGCATTCACCACTCCCAGCAGCGCCGCCAGCACCACAATCTCCCACACATTAATGATGTGTAACAGGGTCAGCACGGCCAGAATAAACGCTAGAATCATCGAAGCCACTTGCGTGCCGATCACCACGCGATGACGGTTCAAGCGATCTGCAGCCAATCCGCCAAGCGGCGCAAATAAGAAAATCGGAATCTGCCCCGCGAATCCGACGACGCCCAGCAGCAGCGACGATCCCGTGATGCGATACACCAGCCAGGCCTGAGCCACCGTCTGCATCCAGGTGCCGATTAAGGAAATCATCTGCCCGCTAAAAAAAAGCTGGAAATTGCGGTGGCGCAAAGAACGCACCATGTCTCGAAAGCGTGAACGAATTCCCGGGCTGGCCGGTGAAGGTGACGGTGATCCAGTCGTCGCTGTTTCCGCGGTTGCCATCACTTTAATTGTACGATGCAATTTCGCGCCGACCCGATCAGATTCCGCGCGCGGAGTTCTAAGCAGCAGTCCATTGTGGCCGCGCCGTTGGCTGTGGCTCTGCTGGCCTTCGCGGTTGACTTCGTAGCGGCGGTCTTGAGACCGCCATCGGTCGTTTGCCACCCATCGATGGCGCACTAAAGTGCGCGATTACAAATCACGCGCGAAAACTACTGCTGCGGATGCGGCGCGCTCGACGCCTGTTGCGGCCCAGCGAGCAATCGGCTGCAAGCGCGCAACATGCGGCGATACGGCCAAACCTTATCGCGAAACAAAATCTCACCCTCGCGCGGCTTCGAATAAAACCATCGCGTTAACAACGCCAAATGATCGTGCAAATCGGGCGACGCCGCGCGCAATCCATACCGCGCCCGCAGATTCCTCTCGCGCGCCACCACTTCCGATTCTTCCTCGTCGCGTTTCCGCGCGCTGCGGCCCGACTCCGCCTCGCTTCCCCCGGCGTTCCAGCCCGGCTCCAGCGCATCCTTCAAAATCGCTTCCACCGAACGTGGCTCGCTGGAAATCTCCGCGAACCGCAAGAACAAAGGCTCCTGTAGCATTCCGCCGCGCACTGGAAATACTGCAATCGTCTGCGGCGCCGCGGAGCGTTGCAGAATCACCAGGTCCAGCTCTTCAATTCGGCGCGCCAAGTCCGGCATCCCGCGCAGCACGCTGGTCACTTTGTCCAGCCGTTTGTGCAGTGCTGCCGCGCGTTCGAAATCGAGCTCGTCGCTGGCCGCCGCGCGTTCCTGCGCCAGTTGCTCCGTCAGCGACGCGCCCGTGGTTTCCAGAGATTCCAGCACACGCCCAATCTCGACGTCATACTCCTCCGGCGTGCATCCCGCGAAACACGGCGCCAGGCACATTTTCATTTCCGAATACATGCAGCCGGGATAGCCAGGATCGCGTCGGATCTTGATCTGGCAGCGCCGCGTCTTGAAAAGGTCCAGAAAACTTTCGCTGAAGTCCTCTGCTGAGCGCCGTGAGCCGAACGGCCCGAAATAAAATCCTTCGTCGCCGCGAATCCGCCTCGTCACGTAGCAGCGCGGGTAAGCATTGCGCAGATTCACCTTCAACATAGCGGGCGGACGCAAACGCATCAATGCGTGGTAGCGGAAAGGAAAATAAGCGCGCGCATTCTGATAGAAAGCCAGATTCTGCTCGAATTTCGACCCAGTAACGCGATAACGAATGCGCGCCGTAACGTCGCGCAAGTTCAATTGTTTCGAAGCAGCATCTGGTGTCCCGAGCAGCCGTTCCGCCGCCCGCCGTATATCCGCCGTCCGCGCCAGATAAGGCTGCGCACCAATCCCAGCCTCCGCGCCGCGCATCTCCAGCAGAAAAATTCCCGGCCGCGCCGGCATGGCAGTAAAGAAATCGGGCGCAAAGTCCGCGAAAAATTCCAGTCCGCAATCAAGCTCGAGCATCCGTACGAGCATACACCGGGCGTAATTCCAGCGCGAAGCCCGTATACGCACCAGCCTCCGCGCATCCTGCTGGAATTAGCAACCGCCGCGCTCAAAACCCTCCCCGCCATTGCGGCGAGCAGAGTAATATCCTTTCCAGTTATGCACCGGTTTCCAACAGCGCGCGAAGCCAAAGAGTTTCTGGTTTGCGGAATTGTCGCGCAAGCGCAAGAGGAAAACGTTTCGCTGTCTGAAGTCGAGCGCAAAATGCTCTACTTCTCAGAAACGGGATGGACGCTCCCGGACATCATGGAAGTAAACGACGCTTTTGATCGCGAATACGATCAGAACAAATACGAGGAGAAGATCGCACACCTCCTACGCAATGCAGCAAAGCGTGCGCGAAAAGAGAACCCTGAAAGTTTTGCGGCTTGGATCAGCGCCGCGCGCAAGTTGAAGAAGGAGGATCACTACCTATCCGTGATGGTTGACCGAGCCGGTGTATCCACACGATCAGCAAGCGACAATTGGAAAGGCGTTGCTCTGCTCGTGATAGGAGTTTGTGTGCTCCTGGCGAGTAGACCAGTTCTGCAACGCATCGGTTTGTGGACACCGCGGCTCAGCGGACGGTACGGCAGCTACACAATCGATGAAGGGCTCAATAACTTCGTGGGTTACGTTTGGCTGTGCACATCAGTGCTGGTTGTTTGCGGTTTGATATTTTCCCATTTCGATCGTAAGCGCAGAATGTACAACTTGTTCGAGCACCTGATGGCAACAGCTTTTAGGTTATTCGGGCGGGGCAAGAACGTGCGATCCGAGTAGCGGGCCTGTAGCGGCAACCGGCGCGGCGGCTTCCATCCGCGGCATGGCAATCACCGATGGCGTCCCCCCTTGCGGGACCGCGCGAAGAACACCTCTAATAATTCTTCAAAACCCATGCAGCGATTACGAGCCGCTGAATCTCGCTGGTGCCTTCGTAGATCTCGGTGATGCGCGCGTCGCGATAAGCCCGCTCGACCGGATATTCGCTGCTATATCCATACCCGCCATGAATCTGTATGGCTTTGTGCGCGACGCGTGTGGACATTTCGCTCGCGAAAAGTTTTGCAATCGCCGCCTCCATGGAAAATCGCGCGCCGGAATCCTGCTTCCATGCCGCGCGACGCAGCAGCAGCCGCGCCGCATCAATCTCCGTTGCCATGTCCGCCAGCATGAATTGAATCGCCTGAAAATCCGCGATCGGATGGCCAAACGCCTGCCGCTGCTGCGCGTAACTCAGCGCCGCCTCAAACGCCCCCTGCGCAATTCCGGTAGCCTGCGCCGCGATCCCGATGCGCCCGCCATCCAGCGTCGAGAGCGCAACCTTATATCCTGCGCCTTCCTCGCCGATGCGATTCCCAGCGGGCACTTCGCAATCGCTGAACGAAAGTTCGGTGCAAGCCGTCGCATGAATACCCAGTTTCTTTTCTTCCTTGCCCACTGCAAATCCCGGCGTCCCTTTTTCCACCACCAGCGCTGTAATTCCCTTCTCGCCCTTCTCTGGCTGCGTGTTCACATAGACAATCGCCGCATCCGCCGCCCCGCCATTGGTGATCCACGCCTTCGTGCCATTAATGACGTAGTTGTCGCCCTTGCGCACAGCCTTCGTCGCCAGTGCCGCTGCATTGGAACCAGCCTGCGGCTCGGTGAGCGCATAACACCCGATTTTTTCCCCGCGCGCGAACGGCAGCAAAAAATTCCGCTTCTGTTCGTCGGTCCCAAACCGGTGGATCGGATCGCAATACAAAGAATTCTGCACCGACAAAATCACGCCGGTCGAAGCACACACCCGCGAAATCTCTTCCACCACAATCGCGTAGCTGATGTGATCCATCCCCGCGCCGCCTTCCGCTTCGGGAATGGCCACTCCCGTCAATCCCAGCTCCGCCGCCTTCTGAAACAGCCCGCGCGGAAATTTCCCCGTCTCATCATTTTCCTTCGCCAGCGGCCTGACTTCCACCTCGGCAAATTCCCGCACGCTCTTCTGCAGCAGCTGCTGTTCTTCGCTCAGTTCCAGATTCACACTCGACTCCCAATTAAAAATGCAGAAAATTCAATGCGCGGATACCCGATACGCCGGACGACCGTCGAAATTCTACCGCACATCGCAGCCTATTCTAAACCGAGGCTCTTGCGCACTTCGTGGATTTGCAGCGCGTGGCGCGCCGGGTGCAGCGCCAGCACCAAAAACATTTCTTGGCAGCTCACCGGACCAAGCGCCGGATGCAGCGTGGTTCTATTGCGAGGGTCTTCCTGGTATTGCTCCACGTACGCAACGGTGCGCGCCCGGCGCTTGCGATATTCCTGCAGCGCTTCCGCGAGCGACGCATAACGACCGGTCGGCTCCGCGAATTCAGGAGCGGTAAACTTGAGCTCCCGTTTCGTCATGCCGCGCAAGATCTGTCCTTCGCGGCGCGGCTCCGCGGGCGGCGCTCCCGGCGTGGAGTGTATGCTGATACGCGCGAAAACGGCATCCTCGACCAGAACCACATGCTCCACACATTCCAGCACCGACCAGCGCTCCGGCTCCGGACGCCGCCGCGTGTCTGGATCCGAAACACCCGCCGCCGCGTCAACCAGCACCGCATCCGATTCCGAGATCAACCGCAAAATTTGTTCGCGATCACCAGCGTCCATGGAGTTCAACCTGCGAGGGCTTTGCGAAGTTTTTCATACGTAGTATCCAAATCTTCCGGCTCCACGCGCGTCTCCCCCACGACGGTCATGAAGTTCGAATCGCCCGACCACCGCGGCAGCACGTGCATGTGCAAATGGTGGGTGACGCCCGCACCCGCAGCCTTGCCCAGGTTCATGCCAAGGTTGTAACCCTGCGGATGATAAGTCTTCTCCAGCGCCACCTGCGATCGCTGCGCCAAAGTCATCATCTCGGCCGTGGTGTCGGAATCGCAGGCAGCAAGATCCGCGGAGTGAACGTAAGGAACTACCATCACATGCCCGGAAGTATAAGGATAACGATTGAGGATAACGAAGTTCTTACGTCCGCGGAAAACGATCAGGGTCTTGGCGTCATCGTTCGCGGCCACTGCTTCGCAGAAAACGCAGCCTTCGTCCTTCTTGGCATCCGCGATGTACCGATACCGCCAAGGCGTCCACAAATAATCCATCGCGGTCAGTCCCCCAAGTCCCCGCCCAACTTCAAGTGCGACCCTGAGGAGTGCCGTGCTCGCCAGCGCCCGCGCCCGCCGCGCGCGGATTATTCACGTAGTCTTTCAATTCCTTGCTGGGCTTGAAGTAAGGGATCTTCTTGGGAGGCACTTCCACCTTGGCGCCAGTCTTGGGATTGCGTCCCGTACGCCCGCGCCGCTGCCGCGTGCGAAAGCTTCCGAAGCCGCGGATTTCGATCTTATCGTCCGCCTGCAGCGCGGCGATAATGCTCTCGAAAATCGTCTCCACCACCGCTTCAGATTCCTTGCGTGGCAGTTCGGTGACGCGCGTGACCTCTTCGACGAGTTCCGCCTTCGTCATTGTATGTTCTTTGTTTCCACGCTCTCCGGCAGCTTCTGCCATGGGTGAGAGCCTCCTCGTTAAGATTTCGGTTTACACTCGGCCTTGTACGCGTTAGGGAGGGGCAACGCATGTCCTTGCATATCACCAATCTACCGCAAGGTAAATGACTTTCCTGCGAGAAATAACTTCAGCCAGGCGTCGCCCCGGCGCCCCCGGCGAATCCTCAGTCTAATTAGCCTTCCAACGAGCCTAAGACGACTGCCGCTTCGCCATGATGGCATCGCCAATCGTCGCGTTTGGCGAGGGTTTCGGCGCCCGCGGAGCCGGTGCCGCAGCCGCGCGGTACGATTCGATTTCCTGCCGCTCCACCTGCTTCTGCGCCGCGCGATAGCTCAAGCTGATTTTGTGCTGCTCCGGCTCCAGGCGCAGGATCTTGAACTCGTATTCGTTCCCGGTGGTCAGCACGGCCGTCACGCGAGCACCGCGCGCCGCTTTTTCCTTGTCGCGATCACCCTTCGGCCGCCGCTCTTCGATCTCGGAAACGTGGCACAGCGCCTCGATTCCTTCCGCCAGCTCGACGAACGCCCCAAAATCCGTCGTGCGCGCCACCTTGCCTTTCAAAATGTCGCCGACCTTGTGCGCCGTGAACCAATCCGCCCAGATGTCCTTTAGCTGCTTGATGCCCAGCGAAAGCCGGCGGTTCTGCGAATCCACTTTCAGCACCTTCGCTTCCACCGTGTCGCCCTTTTTGAATTTCTCGCTCGGATGCTTGATCCGCTCGGTCCAGCTTACATCGCTGATGTGGATCAGCCCTTCCATGCCCTCTTCGATTTCCACGAACGCGCCAAAATCCGCCAGATTGCGGATGCGTCCGCTCACCACAGTTCCCACCGGATATTTTTCCGCGGCCGCGTCCCACGGATCAGGCTGCGTCTGCTTCAATCCCAAAGAAATCCGGCGCTGCTCGGTTTTCACTTCGAGCACCACCACTTCCAGCTCGTCGCCTTCCTTGACGATTTTCGCCGGATGCTTGGTGCGCTTCGACCAGCTCATCTCGCTGACGTGCACCAGCCCCTCGACGCCTGGCTCAATCTGTACGAACGCGCCGTAGTCCGTCACGCCGACCACTTTCCCGTGTACGCGCGTGCCCACCGGGAAACGCTCCGGCACGGTGGCCCATGGATCGGGCAGCAGTTGCTTGCGCCCGAGCGAAATGCGCTGCTTGTCCTTATCGAATTTCAGAATTTGCACTTCCAGGTCGTCGCCGGCTTTCACGATTGAAGAAGGATGCGGCACTCGTCCCCAAACCAGATCGCTGACGTGCAGCAGCCCATCCATTCCGCCCAGGTCCACGAACACGCCGTAATCCGTCACGTTTTTCACCTTGCCCGTGACGACCGTGCCTTCCGCGAGCGAACCCATCAGCGTCTCGCGCTTCGATTTCTGGTCTTCTTCTAGAATCGCGCGGCGGCTCACCACCACGTTTCCGCGCTTGCGATTCAATTTCAGCACGCGCACTTCAATCTCTTTATCTTTCCATGAATCCAGGTCGTGCACCGGACGCAATTCAATCTGCGAAGCCGGCAGGAACGAGCGCACGCCGATATCCACCACCAGGCCGCCCTTGATCCGCTCCGTTACCTTCCCCTTGATCGTGGCGTGCTCGCGATACGATTTCTCAATGCGTTCCCACACGCGCCGACGGTGCGCGCGCACGTGCGACAGCAGCACGTACCCATCTTTCTGTGCGTGCAGGCGCTCCACTTCAATCGTCTGTCCCGGGCCGAATTCAATCGGGCTGCCCGAATCCACGAATTCCTGAGCCGGCACCAATCCTTCGAACTTTCCACCCACATCTACGATCACGCCGGCATCCGTCACCGCCAGCACGTGCCCATCGAAAATTTCGCCCTCGGCCGCCGCGGGCTCCGGCACGGCAAACTGCTCCATCAGCTGATCCATCGTTTGCGAAGTCTCGCCCGATTCAGAGCCTTCGGTGGATTCGCCCGGCGCATTCGCCTCTCCACCCGGAATGGGCGGGATGGCTACAGCTGTTTCGGCGCTGTCCGCTGAATGAATGGCCGAGTTCGCTTCCGCAGTCTCCGTCGAAGCGACGGGCTGCGCAATTTCCGTAGCGCTCGCCTCTTCCGTCACGCCACCAGCTGCACTCGTACCCATCGCTTCCACCGGCGCCGGCGCTCGTTCCGGGGCTTGTGCCGGTGCTTGCGCCGCCGTTCCGTTGTACGCAGCACGAGGTTCGGGTGCGCGCGCTACCGCCGCGCCTGTTCCGGTCGAACTCGCAGACGCCGCCAGGCTCACGGAACCGCTCGGCGGTTCAGACACAGCTCCGCCAGCGCTGACCTGCGGAATTTCCGCCGACGCCTCTGTGCCGGCTGATTCAACCGTTGCGGTAGGAAGATTCGGGTCGTGTTCGGGTGACATTGGGGAGCGGCCTCCGTACGGATTCGTGCCCTGCTACCGAGAATTCGGACTCGGCTACTCCACCCGCTGGGGTTTGGAGCAAAGAAGGGGATAGAACGCCCACGCTAGACGCTCTTATCACGAGGATGATACCCGCCCGATTCGCGCATTGTCAACAAACCATCGCGAAAAACCGGCGCATCCACAGCTCCATGAACCCACAGCTATGTTACGCAATGATGAGTAGGAAATTGTGTTTCAGACCCGCACACGACCGCGGCTCGCAGCGCAATTTCCATTACCGAAACGGTCCCGCGTGGCGAATTTCTTTGCGGTAATCCGCGGCATTAATTTCCACGGTGCGGCACATTTCATATAGGCGCGAACGAATCCTTTTGCCCACGCGTTCGGTCAGCGAATCCTCAATCGTCGGCGCGCGCATTCCCGCCACGCGCGTTGGTGGCGCGCCATTCGCTGAACTTGCAGCCCCCGCGTCCGAATCCAAAAAATTAGTAGTCAACAACGTAACGCGCTTTTCGTTGTAACGCGTGTTCAGCACATGGCCCACCGTCTCTAGCGCCCATGGCGACGGCTTGCTCGATCCCACATCATCCAGCACCAAAATTTCCGCCTTCAACACTGGCTCCAGCACGCTCATCTCCGTCGCCTGGCTCTCCGGATTGTAACTGTCCTGAATCGCTTTCAGCAGCTCGCGGTAATCGTAAAAAAGTCCGCTATGCCCGCGCAGCACGATCGTCTTCATCGCCGAAACCGCCAAGTGCGTCTTGCCCACGCCGCACGGCCCCATCAACAGCAATCCGTGCTCGCTGCCCACCGGAAATTCGTCCGCAAACCGCTGCACCATCAATTTCGCTTGCGCCAGGCTACGGTTCCACGCGGCCATCTGCTCGCGCGAAACATTTTCAATATCATTGTCCGTCTCGTAATTTTCAAAATCGCAATGCCGGTAGCGCTCTGGAACGCGCGCGCGCTGCAATGCACGCTCCGTCCGGTCGCCCGTGGTGCAATCGCACGGCACAGCCCACACCATCTTCGGTGCGCCCGTGCCCGCGCCAGGACGATCCGCCGCCAGCGCCTGCGCGCCCTCCGTCGTGCGCTCCACTATTTTCCAGCCGCTACCCTCACAATTGGGACAATCCACTCGCGCCATCCTGCAAGAATAAGCGCCGCCCGCGCCGCGCGCAAGCACACCCATGCCTGTGGAAGTTGGCGTGCCTGTGGAAAGTTTCGAGGAAAATGAAAAAGCAGATTAATTTCGGTAAATTACTTATGCACCCTGATCGCCTGCCGCGGCGTGGTGCGCACAATCGCATTGCGATACTTGCGATCCTCGCCCGCATTAAATCCGCGCGCCATCTCACTGCGCACAAAATGCGTGAACGCTTCCATCTGCGACTGCATCTCCGCCATCTTGTCGCGCATATTCAAAATAATTTCGATGCCCGCCAGATTCACGCCCAGCTCGCGCGTCAAATTCAGGATCACTTCCAGCCGCTCCAAGTCCTGGTCCGTGTACAGCCGCGTATTGCCCTGCGAGCGCGAAGGCGTCAGCAATCCCACGCGCTCGTACAATCGCAACGTTTGCGGATGCAGCTTATACAGCTCCGCCACCGCGCTGATCATGTAACCGGCCTTCGCTCTTTTCCTGGGACGCGCTACCATCGCACTTCTCCTCAAACTGTCGCGCGCGAGAATATCTCGCGGCGTGGATCTTCCGGATCGAGCTTGCTCAATTCCTTCAGCAAATTACGCACGCGCTCGTCCTCCGGCTTCGGCACCACGATTTGCACTTCCACAATCTGGTCGCCGCGCTTTCCCGGCTGCCGTATCGAAGGCGCACCCTTTTCACGCAGACGCAATTTTTTTCCGCTATTCGTCGCGGGAGGAATGCGCACCATCGCCCGCCCGTCAATCGTCGGCACTTCCACCTTCGCGCCGATGGACGCTTCCGTTACTGTGATCGGAACCACCGTGTAAAGGTCATCGCCGCGCCGCTCAAAAAACGGATGCGGTTCCACCTTCATCACAATATAGAGATCGCCCGGAGGTCCGCCATGCAGCCCAGCATTTCCGCGTCCCGCCACACGCACGCGCGAACCCGTCTGCGCCCCCGGCGGTATGCGCACGTCCAGAGACTCTACACGCGGCACGCGCCCTTCTCCGCCGCAATTTCTGCACATCGTATGCAATCGTCCGGTGCCGCCGCAGCGCGAGCACGCAATCTGAAAACGCATCTTGCCGCTCACCTGCGTCACCTGCCCCGACCCGCCGCACGTCGGACAAACCTTCTCATCGCCCGGCTGCACCCCCGCGCCATGACACACGCTGCAGGTATCCAGCCGCGTGATGCTCAGCTTCTTCACCGCGCCGCGCATCGCCTCA
The DNA here is from genome assembly GCA_963790855.1 of uncultured Acidobacteriota bacterium. Lineage (GTDB taxonomy): Bacteria > Acidobacteriota > Terriglobia > Acidiferrales > UBA7541 > Palsa-295. The sequence continues at coordinate 64,003 of CAWBPZ010000005.1, read as the reverse complement.
GCAAAGGTGATCTCGATCTGAAATTCCAGGTCGCTGCCCGGTTCGCGCTCGTTGGCCTCACGCGCCGCGTTCTGCCCGCGGAATACCTGGCTGAACAAATCGCGGAAGCTTGTCCCGCCGCCACCGGCGCCTCCGCCTCCGCCAAAATCAAACCCGCCAAAATCGAAATGCACGTCTTCCGGCGCGCCGCCTCCGCCATAACCATATCCACCGCCTTGCGGCGGAGCTCCGCCCTGCCCCGGCTGGTTGAACCCGAACTGGTCGTATACCTGCCGCTTTTTGGTATCCGAAAGTACTTCGTAGGCTTCCTGAATTTGCTTGAATTTTTCCTCCGCGGATTTGTCGCCAGGATTCAGGTCAGGATGGTATTTGCGCGCCAGTTTGCGATAAGCCGCGCGAATGTCTTTCACCGCGGCCGTGCGCGAAACGCCCAGCAGCTCGTAATAATCTTGTTTGGAAGTCGTCGCCATTTGAAAAAATTCTCTAACCCGATTTCACAGCGCGTACAAATGTAAGGGCGGGTCCTCTCGTCTCGCGACGGACCCGCCCCGACGGTCCCACAGTTGCGACAGCCTTAGTTCGGCTTCTTCGAGTCGTCAACATCCACGAACTCGGCATCCACCACGTCGCCTTGTCCGGGAGTGTTGCCGCCATGCGCTCCGCCGCCGCTTGCTCCATCCGCGTTGCCTGGAGCACCCGCTGCCGCCGCGCCTGCCGCTTGCTGCGCCTTGTACATCGTTTCCGCGATGTGGTGTGAAGCCTTGGTCAGGCTCTCGGCGGCCGCGTTCAACCGATCGAGTCCGCCCTCAGCCAACGCCTTGCGCGCTTCCTCGATTGCCTCTTCCGCCGTCTTCACGTCAGACTCAGCCAGCTTCTCGCGGTTGTCCTTCACCACTTTTTCCGTCTGGTACACTAGATTATCCAGCCGGTTGCGCGCCTCCACTTCCGAAAGACGCGCCTTGTCCTCGGCCGCATGAGAATCGGCTTCCTTCTTCATGCGCTCAGCTTCTTCCTTGCTCAAACCGGTCGAAGCCGTGATAGTGATCTTCTGTTCCTTGCCCGTCGCGTTGTCTTTCGCCGAGACGTTCAAGATGCCGTTCGCGTCAATGTCGAACGTCACCTCTACTTGCGGCACTCCGCGCGGAGCAGGCGGCAACCCCACTAGGTGGAATTTTCCGAGTGACCGGTTTCCACTGGCGACAGGCCGCTCGCCCTGCAGCACGTGAATTTCCACCGACGTCTGATTGTCCGCCGCGGTCGAAAACGTTTCCGACTTGCGCGTCGGAATCGTGGTGTTCCGCGGAATCAGCACGGTGGTCACACCGCCCAGCGTTTCTACGCCCAACGAAAGCGGCGTCACGTCCAGCAGCAAAATGTCCTTCACTTCGCCCGCCAGCACGCCGCCCTGAATCGCCGCGCCTACCGCCACGACTTCATCAGGATTTACGCCCTTGTGCCCTTCCTTGCCGAACAGATCCTTCACCAGCTGTTGAATCATCGGCATGCGCGTCTGTCCGCCGACCAACACCACTTCGTTGATCTTGCTGGCATCCACGCCCGCATCCTTCATGCACTGCTTGCAAGGCTCGACCGAGCGCTTTACGATGTCGTCCACCATCGCTTCCAGCTTCGCCCGCGTCAGTTTCTTCACCAGGTGCTTCGGACCGTTCGCATCTGCCGTGATGAACGGCAGATTGATCTCCGTCTCGATCGTGCTCGACAGTTCGATCTTGGCGCGCTCTGCCGCATCACGCAGCCGTTGCAACGCCATCTCGTTTCCCTTGCTCTTCAGGTCCAGGCCTTCGTCCTTCTTGAACTCTTCCACCAGCCAGTCCACGATGCGTTGATCGATGTTGTCGCCGCCCAGGTGCGTATCGCCATTGGTGGCCTTCACTTCAATCACGCCTTCGCCGACTTCCAGAATGGAAATGTCGAACGTGCCGCCCCCGAAGTCGTACACCGCGATGGTCTCGTCCTTCTTCTTGTCGAGCCCGTACGCCAGCGCCGCCGCCGTCGGTTCATTAATGATGCGCTTCACGTCCAGGCCCGCGATCTTGCCCGCGTCCTTCGTGGCCGTGCGTTGCGCGTCGTTGAAATATGCCGGCACAGTGATCACCGCGTCCGTCACCTTCTCGCCCAGGAAATCTTCCGCGGCCAGCTTCAGCTTCTGCAGAATCATCGCCGAGACTTCGGGCGGGGTGTATTCCTTGCCGTACGCCTGCACCGCTACGCCTTCGCCGTGCTTAACCACTTTGTAAGGCACCATCTTCAATTCTTCACTCACTTCGTCGTACCGGCGCCCCATAAACCGCTTAATCGAATAAATCGTGTTTTCCGGGTTGGTGATCGCCTGCCGCTTGGCTACCTGGCCCACTAGGCGTTCGCCGCTCTTGGTGATGCCGACGACCGAAGGAGTAGTGCGCGCACCTTCCTGGTTCGGAATTACGGTGGGTTCGCCGCCCTGCATCACGGCTACCACCGAATTCGTCGTGCCCAGGTCAATTCCAATAATCTTGCTCATGTATCTCGCTCCTAATAGCGTTCGGCGGGCATCCTACCAGGATGCCCGCTCCAAAACTCGCTTATAATACATGTTGAGTGTGTTATTGTCAAGTTTTCTGTGTGTCTGTATTCCTATGCAAATGCTACCGTTACCGTGTATCCATCCACCGTTCCGTCGAAATACTCCCTAGAGGCCCGCAAACTCTCACCTCGCCGCTTTGCTTCTATGCCTACGTGCCCCGGCGGCAAATCCTGACTTTGCTTCGCCCCGAGGCGACCCAAGCCTCCGCCGTCCGCATCCTAAATCTGGCGCTTCCAGTAACGGCACACAGCCGCACAAGCTGGCGCTTCCACACCAACTTTTCGCGTTACAATGTCAGCTCGCTCGTATCTGATGCTCAGGAGGTAGTTTTGATTTCCAGAACCAATCGCCACGTGATCCGCCGCATCGCCGCGCGCTCGTCCGCGGCCGCCGCCATTCTCACAGCCTTTGCGATCTTCGCCCCCAGTTCCCCGGCGCAAACCACGACGCCCGCCTCCAGCAAGACCGCGACGCCCGCGCACAAGCGCCCCGCCGCCGATACTGCAGCCCCCGGCGCGCCGGTGAAAACCATCGGCAACCGCAACGCGCCCATCACCATGGAAGTTTTCAGCGACTATCAGTGCCCTTCGTGCGGCAACTTCTACGAAAATACCCTGCGGGCCATGATTCAGGATTACGTCGCCAACGGAAAAGTTTACCTCGTGCATCACGACTACCCGCTGCAGATGCACACCTACTCCGGCCAGGCCGCGCGCTGGGCCACTGCCGCTGCCATGATCGGTCAATTTCAGGACGTTGACGCCGCGCTGTTCGACAACCAAGCCAAGTGGCCCGTCGATGGCGACATCGAGAAATTCGTCGCCGGCGCAGTCAGCCCCGCGAATTTCAAACGCATCCAGGGGATCCTGAAGGGTTGCAGCGGCCCACCGCCCATTTCCAAAGCCGACCGCTCTCTGCCGCAAGCGGATCCAGGCTGCCCCGTGGATACCTACATCGTGCAGGACATCGTGCTGGGCAACCAGGTTCCCGTCTCCGCCACTCCCACGTTTATTATTCGCTACAAAGGTCAGAGCTACCCAGCGTCCTCCGGCATCATCACTTGGCCGATTCTGAAGCAATTCTTCGACACGCTCTTGAGCCAATAGCCGAGCCAGACGACCGATGACATCCAACGAAACGCGCGAAAATCTTGCACGCACGCTGCTGCTACTGGGCCGGTTGGCTCTCGCTGGGATCTTTCTTTTCGCAGCTTACGCGAAACTGAAACCGCAAGCCGCCATGCCCTGGTCCGGCTCCTCCATCAAGACTTCGCTCTCGCTCTTCGCAATGCAGGTGGACTCGTACCAACTGCTGCCACCGCAAATGGTCAGCCCTGCCGCGCATTTTCTTCCGCCGTTTGAATTGTTCCTCGGCCTGTGGCTCCTCAGCGGTGTGTTGCTGCGTTACGCATCCTTAATAACCACATTGCTGCTGGGCGCGTTCTTCGCGGTGATGGTCCGCACCTATATGGCAGGCCTGGAAATCAATTGCGGCTGCTTCGGCCCCGGCGAACGCCTCGGCCCGCTAACCCTGCTCCGTGATGGTTCGCTCCTCGCGCTCGCACTCGCCGTAACCGTCGGCGCGTTTACGCTCCAGCGCAAGAGCCACACAGAATCTGCGCCAGTTGCCAGCGGAGTTTCCACTCCGCAGCGCGCCGACTGAGCACAATCGCCAATCCACAGAATCTCGAGTTAAATCATTCCGCAATTCGTACGTCAGATATAGAATGACGCGTTTCTCTCAGGAGGCTTTCATGCGCCGTTTTTCTCGCGCGACGCTCGGCCGTTTGTCCGCCGTGAGCGTTCTCGCCGCATCTCTACACGCGCCGCTACTCGCGCAATCCGCCGCCGCACAAACGCAATCCGGCAAAGAAATCACCCTCGAGCGCCTCTTCCAGCCGCCCTCCCTCGCCGGACGCCTCACACCAGGAATCGAATGGGCGCCTGACAGCAAGCGTTTCTCCTATCTCGATCGCCAAGGTTCCGGCCGAGACGCAGCCCTGCAGCTCTGGACCATGGACGCTGCAACCGGCGAGCGCAAAGTTCTCGTTAACGCCGACACGCTGAAATCCGTGATGCAGCCCGAAAAAGCCAAGACCAGCCAGGCCACAGGCCTCGGCCGCGTCCAACCCGACAACTATCTCTGGTCGCCCGACGGAAAGTACCTCCTCTTCATCGGCAGCAACAGCCTGGTGCTCCTCGATCTCCACACGCTGACGCCCAAACCCATCCTTAGTAGCGAAGCAGAAATCGAAGATCCGAAATTTTCGCCCGATTCCCACTGGATCAGTTTTTCGCGCAGCGCGAATCTCTTCGTCGTCAATATTTCCACCGGCGCCGTCACCGCGCTCACTACCGGCGGCAGCGAAGAAGTCCTGAAGGGCAAGCTCGACTGGGTTTATCCCGAAGAACTCGACACCCGCACCGCCTACTGGTGGTCGCCCGACTCCACAAAAATCGCGTATTACGAAATGGATGAACGCCCGGTAACCCGCTACACGATCGCGGACATGAGTTCGCCCACCGGCGGCACCGAATTCACGCGCTATCCGCAAGCCGGTGAAGCCAATCCGATCGTGCGCGTCGGCGTCGTCAACATCACCGGCGGCGAAACAAAATGGATGGATACCGGCAAAAACACCGACGTTTATCTCGCCCGCGTGAATTGGCTGCCAGACAGTCGCCTCATCGCCATTCAGCGCATCAACCGCGCGCAAAATCAGCTTGATCTGCTTTTCGCCGATGCCGCAACCGGCGCATCCAAGACAATCCTCACCGACTCCGACAAATTCTGGATCAACATCAGCGACGACCTATATTTTTTTTCCGACAACAAACGCTTTCTCTGGTCCAGCGAGCGCACCGGTTACCGCCATTTTTATCTCTACGATAATTCCGGCAAGGAACTCGCGCAGCTCACCAGCGGCGATTGGGCCATTTCCGACCTCGGCGGCTTCGGCCCTGGCGCGGCAAATCATCCGGCGGTGGACGAAGCGCGCGGTTACATCTACTTCATTTCAAATAAAGACGACGTCCGCGAAACCCAGCTCTACCGTGTCTCCCTCAACGACAAATCCCTGACGCGCATCACTAAAGAACCAGGCTCGCACAACGCCCGAATCGCGCCCGATAGTTCTGCATTCGTTGACACCTACTCCAACGCCGCCACGCCGCCGCGCCAGGATCTCGATCGCATGGACGGCAGCAAAGTGGCCGTCGTCAACGAAGGAAAAGTTCCCGAGCTAGCCGAATACAAACTCTCGCCGGTAGAATTTGTCGAAGTCGCCGCCGACGATGGCACTAAGCTGAACGCCTCCATCATCAAACCGCTAAACTTCGATCCCGCCAAAAAATATCCCGTGCTGATCAATGTCTATGGCGGCCCGCACGTCCAGCTCGTGCGTAATACTTGGGGCGGCCTGCGGTATCTTCTGGACCAGGTGTACGCCGCAAAGGGCTATATCCTTTTCACGCTTGATAATCGCGGCTCCTGGGGACGCGGCCATGCTTTCGAAACTCCGCTCTACCATCACATGGGAAAAATCGAGCTGCAGGATCAGCTCGCCGGCGTGAAATATTTGAAATCGCTCGACTACGTGGATCCCGCGCGCATTGGCATCACCGGCGGCAGCTATGGCGGATACATGACTCTGGAAGCGCTCTTCAACGCGCCCGAAGTTTTCAAGCTCGGCGTTTCTGATGCGCCCGTTACCGACTGGAAGCTCTATGACACGATCTACACCGAGCGTTACATGGGCCGCCCGCAGGACAACGCCGACGGATACAAAGACTCTTCGCCCGTGAATCAAGCCGAATATCTCAAAGGCAAGCTCATGCTCGTGCACGGCACCGGCGACGACAACGTGCACTTCGCCAATTCCGTGGAATTGCTCAATGCCATGATTGACGACGGCCGTTATCCCGACCAGTTCATGGCTTTCCCCGGTCGTGGCCATGGCATCAGCGATGCTGCTGCGCGCATGATCGAAATTCAGCGGACGGTCGAATTTATTCTAGATAATCTTTAGATAAGTCTGCGCAAAGCAACCAACGATTTGCGGTACACTTCTAATAGAATAGAGAATGCGCGGCACCCTACGACTTTTCAGTAGCAAGACTGCTGGGTGAAAATTTAATGCCAATTGCAGGCCATCGAAAAATGGGGCGGCGGATTGCCCAAAGAACTCCCCAGCTCCGCGAATTGCGCGCCCATGGATTGTGGATCGCAGCCGGCCTGCTGCTTGCTTGCGCCTTTTCGCCGGTGGGTATTTTCGCGCAAGATGCCACCGATACTCCGGCTGCCGAGCCGCAGCAGACTCCCGTGATGGAAGCCGATCCCACCGCTCATTTCCTCGAAAGCGGATATCGCCATCTCTACGAACTGAATTTCGTCGAGGCCCGCGCGGATTTCACGTCCTACCAGAAAGCGCGCCCCGACGATCCGCTCGGCAAGGCTTCCGAAGCTGCCAGCTATCTCTTCGAACAGTTCCACCAGAGAGGCGTCCTGACCTCCGAATTTTTTGTGAATGACGCGACGTTTCTAGGCGGCGTCTCTGGCACTGCCGAGCAGAATCACAACGCCGGCTTCGTGAACGCAAATAATCAGGCCCGCGAACAGGCCAAGACGCTCCTGAAGACCGATCCGAATAATATCCACGGACTGCTCGCGCTGACCATCGCGGACGGGATGGAATCCGATTACGACGCGATCATTATCAAGAAGCAGTTGCCGGGTCTTTCCATGATGCGCCAGGCCGAAGCCGACGCTAAAACCCTGCTGGCCATCGCTCCCAAAGAAGAAGATGCCAACGTCGCGCTGGGCATGAGCAATTACGTGATCGGCAGCTTGCCCAGTTACAAACGCGCCTTCCTCTGGTTTGGCGGCCTGCATGGCGATAAACAACGCGGCATGGATCAGATGGGTTCCGCGGCCGAGCACGGCCATTACTTGAAGCCGTTTGCAAAAGTCATGCTAGCCCTGGCCTACGAGCGCGAAAAGAAGCCCGCCCTCGCGCGCCAACTCCTCGCCGAACTTGCCGTCGAGTTCCCCACCAACGCCGTCTTCGCCCGCGAACTCAACATCATCGAAAAACAATCCTGCTGTAATCGCTGACGCGCAAAGTAACATAGGCAATCCTGCCTGTGCTCCCGGGTTCCTCGGCACATCTGACGATTCGACAAGCATCGCCATCCTGCCTGCCCTGATTTATTTTGCGAAGGATATTCGCCGCCTTTCTCTGCGCCCGCTGCTTCTCTGCGAAAATGCCGTTACCGTTCGCTTTTACTTTTAATTCCGAACTGTCAACCTGTAACTCCGATTTTCCTCCGCAGTTCCTCAGTGTTCTCTGTGTTAAAGCTTTTGCCGTTTCCCTACCACTTCACGCGCACCCGATAGGTCAAAGTCGCGCTCCCATCCTTCTCGACAGGAACCTGAAACCCGATCGTCGTCGAATCCAGCTTGATCGCCTTGAAATTCGAGCTCACCACTTCCCAATCCCCGCCCACCGGCTCGCGCACTTCGACCGTTACGGGCGCGTCCTTGTGATTCCGCAGCGCAATCGCATACTCCATTTCGGCCTGATTGCTGGCCAGCTTCTTGTAATCCGTCTGCTTGCGCTCGCACACCACGTCAAACGCATTTCCGATGTAAACCTTCAGCGTCTCGTCCTTCGGCGTGTGCTGGATATTGTCCTCGCCCACGAACTGCACGCCGCCCTTGGAATCCGCCTGGTACACGCGCACCGTCCCCGCCGGCAACGGCATTCCCAGCCCGCCCTTTTCCTCATTCTTGAACCGGTAATAAACTTTCACCGGCTGCGGAATCGCGTTCCCGATTCCCTGCGGATTGCGGTAATAATACGCCTGCCCCTCGACCATCAGATATTTTTCCACTGGCACGCCCGTTCCATTCAACAGACTGATCTGCTTCGACTCATTGTTCTGAATCGAAGTCCGCCGCTCGAGTGAATAGAGGTGATACTCGCTGAACGATTCCTGCGCAAATTGCGGGGCTGGCGCATTGGCGTTCATCCTCAACGACTCGGTCATCATTTTCATCGGCACCGCGGGCGCGGCCTGATGAATTTCCCCCGCGACTAATTGCAACCTCGCGTTGCTGTACGCCACCCCACTGTTGTTCGCCAGCGTCACCCAGCCATCCAGGTCCGCCGCTTTCTCATCGCGTGTCACAGTCAAAACGTAATCCGCCTTCCAACTCATATTACCCGTCAAATACGAAGCTTCCACCTTCTGCGCGTTCGCCCCGCGATTATCCAAAGTCCACACCAGCGTCGGCCGGCTGTACAAATTCCCCGGCAAATCCGGAAAGCGATAAGAATCCGGGCTCATCCCCGTCACAATCTCGTCGCCAATTTTCCACACCGGCCCGTTGTTGTCGGAAAGCAGCAGCGCCTTCGTCTCCACCCACCGCGTGGAGCCTGCATCCTTCTCCGCGCGCACCAAAGTCACTTCGCGCCCCACATATTTTTGCAGCAGCTTCGCCGGTTCCAGCAAATCGTACTCATAGTCCTGTTCCACCACGCTCAACTTCGTCGGCTCGCTCAAAGACCGGAAATGCACCGTCGCGGGATTAATCGAAGCCGCCACATCCTCAAAATGCAGCGGAAACACTCCAGCCGAAAGGTGAATCTGCCGCACGTCGCGCACCAGCGCCAAATTCGAGTTATAAACCGTCACCGCCAAATCCACCTGGTCCTTTTCGTTGGTGGTCAGCGCCGCCGTCTTGGCCGTCGTCTCGTCTTTCTGGTCGCCCGCCGCGTGCACGCGCCGGGAATATCCCGCCAACAATGCCGTTGCAAGGAACGCCATCAGAATCGCCGTGCCAAACACCTTCCGCGTGCGCAAGCACATAAGCTTTCGCCTCCCTAATTTCCCTCTTCTCGCTTTGAACGTTCCACCAGGATGTTCTTGCAGGGTAAATCAAGACGAAATCACGTGCGCCTCAGCCACGTTTCTTGTAACGCCGGCGTCCCGCCGGCTCCGTTCTTTTTGCCGTCGCTTTTGCCGTTGCCCTTGTTCGGTAGGGGCGTTGCTTGCTGCGCCCCAGCTTGCCCAGAGGTCAACAAATCCCAGGCTCCATCGGGGCGATTCGCGAACCTCTCGGGTCCAATGTGCCCAACCTGTCTTGGCCCGCGTCCATCGCGCTTACTTCACGCTGCTCCAGCTCTTCCCGCCATCACTCGTCATAAATTTTCGCCCGTCCATCGCCGTCACAGTAGCCGTCAAGGCGTCTGTCGCTTCCACGCGCACAAAATCCGTTTGCTCAGGCGGACTGATTGTCTTCCAATGCGATCCATTCGTCGTACGCAGAATCGTCCCGTTCGCGCCCGCCAGCCAGCAAATCTTGCCCGTAGGGGCCGCACCCGCCACAATTAGCGCGTGTGTATCCAGATATTCCGTCTTCCAGCTCGCTCCGCCATCCTCGGACCGTTCGATCTCGCCAGGGCCGGCGATCATCCACAGGATTTTCGCATCCGGCGTCTGTATGTGCAGGTTCATCAAATTCGACGAAATTTGCGCTTCCCGCAATCTTGCCAGCGCCGCAGCTTCCGTCGCCTTGCTCGCAGTCAGATTCATCGCCGTCACAGAACGCGAAGCCACCGCCGTCTCCGGCAATTTTGTTTTCGCCGCACTCGCTTCCTTGGCTTCGCCCGTTTGCACAGCCGCGCTCAGATCGCTCTCGACCGATTCCTCCTCCGCTTTCTTCGCCGGCGGGGCTGCCGGAGCGAGCGTCTTGCCCTGCGCGAGCCCGTTCGCTGCCGCATCCGCGCTCGCAGCTGCTGAATTTATCGTCCCAACGCCCGCCCCACTCCCAGCTTGCAGCGCTCCGCGATCCATCACCGGACTGTTCAGCCGCGGCATCATCTGCGGCTGAGGAGTCGCTTGTGCCGCCGATGAGTTCGCCCTCGCCGCACCGTGCGACAATTCATCACGCCGCGCCGCCGTGTTCGTGTGCGACACACCAGCCTTGGCGCCGGCACTCGACGTTGCGCCACGCGCGTGAAACGTTTGGGATCCACTAAGCTCCATCGCACTGCTCGAAGCGTCGCGTGGGTTCGGCGCAGCAGGCCTCCCGACCAGAGCTTCTCTCGTCCCCGGTGACGCAACCTTCGGTGGTGGCGCAGCCTCCGGCGACGGCTTCGAATTCACGGATAGCTCAGGTCTCGCCGCCGGCGCGGAGCTTGGCGGCGCAGAATTCGGCGACGGCAAAGGCTCCGGCCGCACCATCGCGATCTCATTCGCAGGCCCCACTGGCTTCCTCAAACGCAAAGCAATCCCGCCAATCACCAGCAGCGTCACCACCATCGCAGCCGCCGGCATCAACCAACGCGGCCCCGCGAGCCAACCCCACGCGCCCGCAGCTTTTTTTTCTGCGTCTTCCGCAATGGTCGCGGCGCCCGCGCGCGCCATCGCCGCCAATTGCTCCCGGCAAGCCGCGCAGCGCGAAAAATGCAAATCGTAGCGTCCCGTTTCCTCCGCATCGAGCGCGCGATCGAAGTACGCCGCCAGAATCTCCGGCCCCGGACAATCCTCGCCCAAGCGCGAGCCCGCGTCCTGCGCCAAGCTTCGCCGCAGCAATCCCGCCATCGCCTTGTCTTCTTCCCGCGCCGCCATTACTTCTCCCGATCCCGTCTCCAAAACTTAGAACGCGCGAAACCCCAATTCTTGCAGTAACACTCCGCCAATCGATGTGTGGCTCATTCCCCCGGCGAAAGCGCACGCGTCAAATCAAACGGCCATTCCTCGCGCGCATACTCATAACAAAGCTGCAACTGCGCCGCGCTCAACTTTTTCTCCTGCCGCAGCGCCGCTTCCACACGCTTGCGAATTTCCCGCCGCGTGCGCTCCAGTTTCCGCGAAACAGTAGCCTCATGCTCGCCCACCAACCGTCCGATTTCCGCCAGCGTCAGCCCCTCCACATAATAGTAAGCCAGCCGCAAACGATCCCGCGCCGCAAGCCCATTCAGCGCCTCCGTCAGCACCAGCTGCAAGATCGCAAGAAACCGCTCACGCTCCGGGTCCGGCGAACTCGCTCCCCCGCTTCCCGCGAAGCTCGCCGCCGAATTCGTTGACGAATTCTGCTGCGCCGCGTACAAACGCTCCCCCGCCTCGCCTCCCTCTAGCGGCTCAGTCCTGCGCGCTCGCCGAATTCCATCCACATGACGCTGCGCCAGAATCGCATGCAGCCAAGTCGCCAACTTGCTGCGCCCCAAAAAATAATCGAACAATGACTTGCGCTGCCCCTCGACTTCCCGCAATCCATAAAGTTCTGCGTACAAAGAATCCGCCAGCTCGCGCCCCGCCGCTTCCCCCGCAATCGCACGCCCTGCGCGATAAAGTTCGGGCCGAAATCGCGCCATGAAAAAATCCCACGCCGCCGCATTCCCGTCGCTGCAAGCGCAAGCTAACGCCAAATCCACCGCGTGCAAAGAATCCAGATACGCCTGAATCAAGCGCGCATCAGGCTTTGCGTGGGAGCGTGTGCTGGAATGCGCGCTAGAGGACGGGCCCGAAGGAGATTTGCCAAAACGATGCACGACACTGCGCTCGAGCACGCAGCGAAAACGCTCCGCCGTCAAATTCCATTCCGCCGGAGCGTCCCCCTTCAACAGAAGGCCACGCGCCACTTCAATCGAAACGAATTGTTCTGCCGGGCTGGACGGCATATGCGCCTGCGCGACCGCGACTTGGCCGAACCACTAAAGAATGATGATACCTGAACTGTCGCGCGAGTTGCCCGACGCAATCGCGCCTCGCCCGCGCCACGTCCCAAACCGAAAACTGCTAAACTGTCCCGCCCATGTACTCCTGTCCCGAGTGCGAGCAACCCATCAACCAGGCCAGCGAATTCTGCCCCTACTGCGGCGCAGACCAAAAAGCGCTAGCCGACACCGAATTGATTCTGGCCGGCAAATCTCCCAAGCCTGCAAAAACAAATTACAAACGCGTATTCCTCGCTTGCGGCATCCTGCTGGCGACCCTCTGGGCCATCGCCTGGTTCGCCGTCCCCTGGAAATTGTCCGGCTCCAATACCGAAGCCGAAGCCCGCGCCCGCGAATCCCTCGCCGCCATTCAACAAGCCATCAACACCTACCAACAAAGCGAAGGGAGCGCCCCGCCCTCTCTAGAAACTCTAGGCGACACCGTCCGCAAGGCCGCCCAATCCGCACAACTAGCCCACTATACTTTGCAATACACTCCCGGCAAACCAGACCCCTCCGGCCGCATCACCGCCTACACCCTGACAGCCCGCGCAGGAAATTTCGGCTACCGCAGCTTCTACACCGACGAATCCGCGATCCTGCGCGCCACCAGCGAAGACCGCGCGCCGACGGTGCAAGACCCGTCAATCAATTAGCATTCGCCGCCCAACGTTGTCGCGACCCACTCCATACGTCTCCTTCGCAAACGGCTCAGCCACAATTTGATACTCGTCCTCGCAAACGATGTATCCGATTCGATCCGTCTTCAACATGCGGACGGAAATACCGTGATGTTCAAGTATCGCCACCAGCTCTCTCAGAAGGGAGATGTGTTCGTGCGCGCTGTCTTTGAAGCAGGAAATTGCCTTGGCTTGCTTTCGGTAGCAGGGAGGTTTAGCAGCCGTGAATCGCGTTGGCTTTTCTAAGTTCTTGTCGAACTATTTGCGAATCGAGTCGTGTCGTGTTTCTTCACGTCGGTCAAGTCTTCCGTGATCGCGCAAGTCACCTACGGCGTGAAACACTCCCAGCTCTCTGCCCGAGTCTCGGTTAATTTCGGCGACAACAAATCTGAGATACATGGCGATGAACCCTTGTGCATCACTTCGATTGCGAGCTCCGTAAGCGAAAGCCTCTCTGCATAAATAATATCCCTGGCCACCCTGCTTCTGCCCGCCGGTCAAATGTTGATGCTATACTTACGAGCGCAGGCCGCCGCACGCCGAGCCATTCGTAATTCCCGCGGAGAGGTGCTGGAGTGGCCGAACAGGGCTGCCTGCTAAGTCTTCCCGCACGAAGAATCAACAAGTTACACCGAACGCTACGAATTGCTACCAAGTGTGACAATCGCAGCATCCGCAACGCTTTGCGGCCGCGCTCAGCTACTGGGTAGCACTGGGTAGGGTTTGGTGGTGGGCACAAAATTGGGCACAGTCGCAAATCAGGAACGGCTGAGTTGTCTGAGCCAGCGAGACGGAATCGCGTGGATACGTCCGAGGTCGCTGCAGGCCACCTTTATTTTTTCAAATTTTTACTCTTGGCTGCGATGGCACGGCTCGGGGCCAACCGAAAGAGTAAGTGGCACAAAAACTGTCACATCTCTAACAGTCTTAGGATGCGATCTTTTTCTTGGGCGGCGAAGCAGGTGTGGTGGCACTAGGTGAACCGATCGCGGGGCACGCACCTTGATCGTGCCAAAATGCGGCGCTCTTAGTTATTTCTAGAACGGACTTCGGAGGCCCAACCGCTTTCCATCCAGTCCTGGGCTGCTGCGAGATTTCAACTTCGATCAATTTTTCGAGCCAGGGCACCTCTTCCAAGTAGTCAACCTCTGGATGCGCAGCCTTGTACTCGTCGATGGCACGGTACTCGCCGATTTCGTTCCGCTGTGTTAATGGAATTCCATCGTAGACTACTGGATCCTTCGCCCGAAGGCCTTCTGGGGCGTCCGAATAATCCATCAGGGCGATCGCCAGATTTCCATTAACGGTGCCGGTGATCAGAATTGTGAGGGGAGGCCCTCCTTCCCTCTTCAAAAGCCTGTAAGTGTTCGGGTCATCTTTTCTGATGGCTTTCCACGTTTCGGATATCTTGGCGTTCGTTAATTCCTCGAAGTGATAAGCGTTCTTGAGCACATCCACATCGGGGCGGATAGAGTGACGCATAAGGATGGGGATGTGAAGCCCGGTCGGCGGATAATCGTCTAGCCCAATCACCGCGAAAAATATGGTGCCGACTTGTCCGATTTTGCATTGCTGTCTGTTCGTGGCGCCGGATCGTCCTTTGATCGTCTGAGTCGCCAGTCCATCGGCCGCAATGAGGATTCTGTCTCGCGAAACGACAAATAGGACAACGGTTCCCCACGCATCCGGAGGAATCAGTATGATCGTAATTGCAAGCAGACAGATCAAAATGCGGCGACGCGTGAGGTCCCAAGTTGCCGTTTGCACGTATGTTATTCTCCAGCGGTAAGCCATACAGCGCCTCGCAGCGGTCGTAGCGAAGCGTGCGCTGCGCCTCTAGGGTGCTTTTCGGCGACCCAATTCGTAAGCGTTTATCGGACGTGGTATCCTATAGCTCTACGGCCCCCCATGCCCAATGGGAAATTCCATGTGTCAACTCAGTACCGCGCGAGAGGTATGCCATGGCCGACACCAGCGCGCAGCGACTCGCTGACTTTATTCTCTTTTCCGCGTGCAAGCGAGAGATCCTGATCACGAACCTGAAACTTCAAAAACTCCTTTACTACAGCCAGGCGTGGTACCTCGCGATCGTCGACAGACCCCTTTTCGACGAACGCATCGAGGCGTGGGTCCACGGCCCGGTCGTTCCGCCGGTTTTTGGAAGTTTCAAACAGTTCCGCGCGCGCCCGATTACCGCGATTCCATTCGATGGAAATATCGAACCGGGTTGCAATGACCGGACGATCTCCGATCACATCGCTGAGATTTTGGATGTTTATGCGAAATTCACCGGCGGACAGCTCGAATCCCTGACGCACAGAGAGCAGCCGTGGCTTGAGGCAAGAAAGGGCCTTGCGGGGGATGAGCCGTCGAACAACGTGATCTCGCTCGAATCCATGAAGGCATTTTATCGTGCTCAGCTCGTAGCTCGCTAACGTCGTGGCAGATCGCGGAGAACGTGAGCGACAGCCACCTCCTCGAATTCCTGCACCCCATCCCATACTAGACGCCTCGCCTGTCACGTTCTCCTTCAAGTATTTAGACCTCAGCGGCAATCGAAAATTTGCATTTGAGCATTGCGAGCTAGAGTTTGTGGAGCATCTTCTGGTGGAGTTCCGGCGACTCAGCAGAGGCACGGTGATGGATTTCTGTGAGTATGATGACGAGCGTCATAGCCACGCGATTATTTTCGAAGATACTGGCGAGCCCCAAGGATTCACCGATCTCGGCGAACAGGTCGAGCCGGAAGAATACTGGCAGTTTGGGATTCGGCCTGACCGGCGATGGCGCGTGCACGGATTCTTCATCGACTCCGTTTTCTATATTGTCTGGCTCGATCCGATGCACAATTTAGCGGCGGGCTGAGTTCATCGGCTCCGTAGGATTCCAGCCGCTCCAGACCGAACAGGTGCGAGCCCGTCTCCGCAAGATGAGCGACCCGGATCTTCTGTGCTCTGGACGGGCTTCCGCAAACCCGTGTCGGCCGTAAGTTCAATTCGGGCATCCGCCGCGCCAGGTGTTCGTGGACCAACTCCGAGAAGCGCGCGCTGCGTGGAGGCGCCGGCATCCCGAAGGTGTTTCATTTGCTCTCCGGTGACACATGAGCGAATCGAGCCTGGAAAGTTTGCTCAAGATATTTGAATTCGAGAAGAAGGCGCGGCTCAGAAGTTATTGCAAGACTCTGCGCGTCAGCAGCACCGATTTTGCGGCCCTTATCTTGTCCTGCGACACTTCCTCTATTCCCTTTTCGCATAAGATGTCAGTTCGGGAGTTCGTTCCAGCCCATTTGAATCCATCAGAGTCGGAAGAACAAGCGTTAGGGGACAATCCGCCCGGCGACTTGAGCCCCGAAGCCGAAAAGTGGGTAAGCAAAATATCGCAAGCATTCGTTGAACGGCAGTACCGAGTGGGTCACATTTTTTATACGCCAGATTTATCTAAATGGCATTTTTTCTGTTTCGATCTGAACGATCTCGACGCGGAGAATCAATGGAAAGAAGGCTCGCACGTTCATTTCCTCAACTGGCTGTGGACTGGACAGACTGCGGATTCGGTCTGGTCAAAGTTCGTAAAAGAAAACGAGCGCCCGGGCGCCGTTATCCATCTGCGATTTTCGTTTGAACAGTGATATCGAATTCGGGCTTCGACGCGCGTCGGTGGAACTGCCAGCCTGCGCGATCGGCAGCATCATGGCGACGCGGAGGTGAACGCGATGCCTGTATTCACCGGAGAACAAGTTGCGAAGTTTCTCGCCGACCGCGGCTATACCACCGACCCGGCAGGGCTCCAGAAATTCTTCTATTTTTCCGACTTCGATTCGGGCGGCGACTCCGAGTTACATCTGGATATCCATGCCGATGCAGTTCGCAGAGGCGACGAAGTTCCCGAGCGCCCAATCCGTCTGACGTTTTGCAAAGTCTTGCACGGTGGTTCAACCCGCTTGGATTTAATATCCGCGGGGGAGTTAGCGCCGAGCGTCAAAAGCAGGGCTTATGATCGAACTCTCCCCAAGATTTCACCGTGGCCCGAAAAGAAGCCGATGGCAAACGAAGGAAAATTTCAATGCCCCGTCATGGTGAACTTCAACCGGAGGTGCATCCGGGTAGTAGGGCACGCGGGTCACTGTGAAGGGGGGTTCAAGTCGCCTCGAATCGGAGTCTACGAATGCGGATTTTGCCGTGCGACATTCCCGTCGTTAGAGGAATTCGACGCACACGCACCGTGCCCTAAGGCGTGACGGCGTCGAAGTGAAAGGCTGCTCTGCACGATCGCGCGCATCATTACGACATGTCCGACGCACCGCAGAAAAAAAGGCGCACTGTCAGGCAGGTCCAGTACACGGGAAAACTCACGCCTCAGCAAGCCGATGAAGGAATATCTCGGGAACGAAAAGAACCCCGCGTTCATCACTTGAATCTAGGCACAGGCTCCCGCTTCGGGCAGAAATCAGAAAGGGCCCCTAAGATCGGCGGCCCTCCCCGATTGATGTTTCAAGGTCTGTAAAAGTTCCGGATCGCAGCCCGCTCCGGTGGAGCGTGGAGAGAATGCAAGAGCTGAGGCAACGGGATCAGGTACAGTTCTCCGGACATAGATAAACTGCGATCCGACCACTTTGCTAAACGCTCTTGGACCTACTTTTGACTACCCATTGCATTTTCATCGGTGGCCGCCGAGCCTTGCCCAATCGCAAGCTCATATTTCTTGCCGTAAAACCCGACGCTGGTCAGCGATGTACTTCCATCTTCTAGTTTTTTCAGCCCGTACGCATCCCCCCTCGCCGGACGCGCCAAATCAACCAGCCGCGCCGGCACTGTCGCGACGACCTTGTGGTACTGGAGGATAGTCAATTCGACGTCGGTACCTGTTCCCTGCCACGTGAGCTGATAGTTGCCCGCCGCCAAACGTGTGCCATTAACCGTAACGGGTGCTTCAATGTTCAGTGAGCCTTTATTTTTCGAACTATTGGTAGCTGCCGATGCACTTGTTGCCAGTAGCAGCATTAGTCCCAGCAACAGACCGCTGGAAATCTTCGAGACTTTCATGTGAATTACCTTCCTCTTTTTCGATTTTCGTCATCATGGTCTTGCAGCAAGTTGCGCTTCCACGTTGATTGACGATTGTGATTTGGTTCCTCCAGTCCGATGCGGAGAAATCGGGAATGTTACATTGTCTCGGATGTCTGGCTTGCAGCAGACGGTACTGCATGTTTCGAGGAGCGCGAGCCGATTTTCGCTGCCGCAGCCGCTCCCGCGCAGTCGCAGAGGCCGATAGACTCGTCTCTTCCATACGACTGTCGAATGAGAAGAAAGTTACACAGCTGGTCCGACTGAGCAGTCCCACGGCAAAAAGTTTTGTGGAATTGTATCTTTTTGATTGTTGGCGAATCTCATGGGCCGAGTGCTTCTTGGGCCGCAATACGGCAACGCGGACTTTGAGGCGTCACGTGTGGAGCGATCTGGCGGCAAAATAAAATAGCATTGTTGTAAATCTCACCGAGAAAAGGAGCACGGAATGGCAGAAGTAAAACTGGTGGTAATGTATCCTCGTCCCAAAGACATTGATGCTTTCGAGAAGGTGTATCAGAACGAACACGTACCTCTGGCTGTCGCAGTATTGGGCGGCAAGACCAAAATAGTTGGGACGAAGGTACTGGCTTCACCGCAAGGTACCCCTCCTTTCTATCGCATCGCAGAGATCCATTTCCGGTCGATGGCGGATCTGGAGTCATGCGCCGCGTCAGATGGTGGGAAGCGGGCGCTTGCTCATGCCGTGACGATTTCTTCTGGTGGGCCGCCCATTTTCTTAGTAGCTGAAGAAGAAACCTTCACGTTCGCCGAAGCGCAAGGCGCGTAGGCCTTGCGATGCAAGGGGTCCGATCATTGGCAGATGGTTCCTCTTAGCGAAGGCCGACGCGCAACAGGTCAAGAGTCCAGCAGTCGGCCTTCCGGTCGGCCCTAAGATCAGTTGCACGCTAACCTTCGCACGCCTCCGTCTGGCAAAGGGACCCTCCCCAGCGGTCCCGGTGCACAAGAGAGGATTCTCTATACACATGAAGATTTATTTCGGGTTCACCGTAGCGGGGGATCGGTCCTCATTGACGACAGCCGCGAGGATTGTTGAGTTGCTGCAGGAATTGGGTCACGAAGTGCTCACTCATCATTTGATCCGCGAGGACGCTTGGCAGGCGGACCGGTCCGTTTCACCACAAGAAGTATACCGGCGGGATCTGAATTGGCTTCAGCAGTGCGATCTGTTTGTTGCGGAAGTTTCCGGATCCTCCTTTGGTTTGGGCTTTGAGACCGGCTACGTTCTGGGCGCGACAACCAAGAAAGTGTCCTTATTCTATCGGCGGGACGTGGAAAGGAAGATCTCCCTTCTGATCACGGGTCTCACACACCCGAATTGCACGTTGGTACCGTATTCGGATCTTGACGAGGTAGAGAACTGGATTCGGTCGAACCTGGCTTAGAAGCATTTTTACGGTCGGGCGCCGCATTTCACCTAAGGGATGAAATCTTCGTCAAGCCGTGTATCGATTGTGCCCAGCCCTAACGCCGCCGTCGACGTCCCAAATGGTGCCGGTCGCCCAGGGCGATTTGGCCGACAGGAGAAATGTGCGCGTTTCGGCCACATCTGCGGGACGCCCACACGGGAGATGAGGTGCCGACAGCGGCTCAGGGCTTCCCCAGTTTCCATCGGCAGATTCGCCATCGTGAAAGCCCTTTCCCTCTTCCCGGTTGCACCCTACAGGACTCAGCTCTGATTCCCGAGAGTGAAAAAAGCTTCGGCGCAAAGCAAGTTACCAGGCGCGTAGCGAAAGAACGATTCAAAGGAGTCGCACTCGAGGGCTGGTCCATCATAGCCGGCGCCATCCCGAGCAAACGAGATGACCAGAAGAGATTCTGGGTTTCGATCGAAAATACGTAATGCCAAGCCTGATCTCCGAAGGAAATAGGCTGCGGCGGCCTGGGGCCCCGAGAATTCGAAGGCAAAAATTCGCTGTAACTTTAGTTCGAGCACCGAATCATACGGATGGTTGACTGGGCTTCGACCTCGTTACGGAGGGAATTGACATGGCTCGCGTCAGGCTCGCGTTGATTGGTATGGTCTCGATTCCACTTCTCGGAGTGATGCTGCCCCTGCGCTGGGGGCCTGCGGGGACAACAAACCCTGCGAACGGCAACGCGGAACGTGCTCCAGTGCTCGTGGAATTGTTTACTTCAGAGGGGTGTTCCGACTGCCCACCCGCTGACGCCCTGCTCGAAAGATTGGACCGATCCCAGCCCGTGAGTGACGCGGAGCTGGTCGTTCTGAGTGAACATGTGGACTACTGGGACGGCATCGGCTGGCGGGACCCCTACTCCTCACACGAGTACACCGAGCGCCAAGGCGCGTATGCAGGCCGGTTTGGCCTTGGGAGCGTTTATACGCCGCAGATGGTTGTGGATGGCCGGTTTCAACTCGTAGGCAGCGATGAGATAGGGGCAATCACGGCCATCGAAAACGCAACGAAGGCCGAAAAGATTCCGGTCAGCGTCTCTTTGGTTCGTTGGGAATCGGACGGTGTGGCTACGCTGCACGTTAGCACCGGCCAGGTGCCTCACTTCATTTTAGCGAAGTCTTTGGAAGTTTTGATAGCGGCGGCGGATGAAAGCGATGAGTCATACGTGGAGCACGGGGAGAATGAAGGAAGGACGCTCAAGCATGTTGCCGTCTTGCGAAGCCTTACTCGAGTGGGAAGCATCGATAGGTCCAGAGAATTTTCGCAAGAGGTGAAGCTCAAACTCCATCGCGGAGGCAAGGGCGGCAATTTACGGATAGTGGCCATCGTGCAAGAGGCACCAGCCGGGAGGGTGTTGGGTGTGGGATCAGCGCGGCTTTCGAATTAACCGTATCTACGCGTTGTACCGAGCGTCTGGTCCGTCATGTTGCCGGCTGGGACTGGATCCGCGGGGAGCATGGTGAAATACGGAATTAGAATATCGGTCATCCTTTTTGTGCTGGCATATATGCAAGCAAACTGGGCAGGCAACCAAACTGACTCATCCGCGATTGGATTGCAGGTGGGACAGAAAGCGCCGGCCTTTGCTGCGCCAGACCAATTTGGCCATGACCAATCCATTGAGACACTGAAGGGGGCGAAAGGGACGGTTCTGCTTTTCTTCCGTTCGGCCGATTGGTGACCCTTCTGCAAAGCGCAGCTGGTCGAGCTGCAAAACGCGAAACAAAGGTTCGAAACAAGTGGCATCAAGGTCGCAGCCATCAGCTATGACAGTCAGGCGATCCTAAAGGACTTCGCTGATCGGCACCATACCGAGTTTCCGCTACTCGCCGATCCCGGTTCCAAGATTATTACCAGCTTCGGCGTCCTGAACATGGAAGCGACGGGGAAGAACAAGGGGATGGCGCAGCCGGGATTTTTCTTTATCGACACGGGCGGCATTATTCGTGAAAAGTATTTCGAAGCGAAGTACACCGATCGGTTCACGCCGAACAATGTGATGGGAAAGCTTTTCCCCGAATTGACGGAGGAAGTGAGCCAGAAAGTCGAGGCGCCTCATCTCGGGCTTACGCTGGAACAATCGGATCGTGAAGTTGTGCCAGGCAGCCGGGTGAGCCTGATTGCCGATATCCAGCTTCCCCCCGACACCCACGTTTATTCTCCCGGAGTGAAAGGATACAGGCCGATTCAGCTCGCGGTGCGCGAGACTTCGGGAATTGAGCTTGCACCTGTAATTTACCCTGCCTCCGAGGATCTCTATTTGGAGGCGATCCAGGAGCATGTTCCGGTGTATGCGGGAAAATTCCGCATCGTTCAGGATGTCACGATAAACTTCTCACCCACCTCCGACATTGTCCGCTCGCTGATCTCCTCGGGGAAAACGGTGTCGATCAGCGGAGAGTTAACCTATCAGGCATGCGATAAGACGGTTTGCTATCCGCCCAAATCCGTACCGGTAATGTGGACTTTAAAGGTGTTCCCGCTGGATCTCAAACGGTCTCCCGACGCGATCCGGCACAATTAGATTGGGTCGAGCGATCGTATTGAAATGCGGCTCAACACGAGAGACCGAAACGCGATAGCCCTTGCGGCGCTGCGAGTCTCCGTGGGGACGCTCTTTCTGATTTTTGGCGAGTACAAGGTCTTTGGTGCGGGATTCACCCGGGGCAGTGGGTTCCAGTTTTGGATCGACCGGTTTCTTGCGGGAGGCGCTTATCCGTTTATGGTCCCCGTGCTGGAAAAATTCGTGCTGCCACACGCCACGTCCATTGCTTTTTTCGTGGCCTATGGCGAACTGGCGATCGGGCTCGCGCTGGTCCTCGGTGTTGTTGTGCGTCCCGCGAGCATCTGTGGAGCGGTTTACATGCTCACTTTGCTGTTTTCTTCCAACTATCCCGGAGCCCAAGCTCCTGTTTGGGAGTATTTGGGAGCCTCTCTCGACCACTCGGTTCTCGCTCTTTGTTGTGGCGCATTTGTTTTCGGAGAAGCAGATCGTGCGCTATCGGTTCGCAACTATTGGCGGTCGATCGCCATGGAGCGGAAAGTTTCAGCCGCTCGCTCCACACCGGGGAGCGGTTTTTCGGAACGAAAAGATGTAGCTGATGCAAGATTTCAAGGAGGAGATCATGAGTGATGTCGTTTACACCTCAAAATCGCGCATTGAGCGGAAGTGGGGGCCTCTGCGTATCGCGCATCTGCCTGGCGAGTCCCAGCCGGTGATTTATAGTGTCCACGGAGCCATCGCTGAACACTACAAGATGAATCCTGCGATGCTGACGGAGTCGCATTCTTCGACGATCGACTATGTCATTTCCGCAACCGCTGGCTGAATGATGGGCACATTCGGAGGTGCGCTGGAAGCGCGCCAAATCGATGCGAGTGATGGAAGACTGACGGCAGACGTGACCGGAGAGGTAGAAACGGAGGAAGGCGTACTGGTGATCCGCCGGATCCATGTGACGATGCGGCTGGCAGCGCACGATGTCGTGAAAGAAACGGTGGAGCGCGTGCATGCCGTTTACGCGATGCGCTGCCCTCTCTATCGCACGTTGCACAAGGCGATCCAACTCACTTCGTCTTTCGAACTTGTGGCGCCGGCGTCAACTTCCTGAGGGATGTTGCTGCATACGATTGAGCAAGGGATTCGCGCCCCCGGGGGCCTTCAGCGCAATTTGCGGTAGCACATCGCCGTCTGGCTCTGATCTGGCAGGCGCAGCCCTGAACTTGGAGTGCCGACCTCCGCTTCGTTAACCCCAAACCAACCCCAGCAAGGCAGAGATGCCCGAATAAATATTTCGACTCCCGCGAAACTTTGCAGTGGGTTCGGAATCATACAGCACGAGGCCCCAAGTCGGTCCGTGATCTCAAGTACCTTCTGGATTATCCGGGCGACGAATTAGCTTCGAGCTCGGAACGAGAAGGGCCATTTGAATCTTGCAGAATCTTCACGCCAGCATTTCCGTGTGAAGGGCATGTTGTAGATCACATTCTTTCAAATAGGAGGAAATTCAGCAAAATGAAAAAGTCAAAGAAGGCCCTCATCGCTGGCGCAGCGCTCGCAGGTTTGCTGGCCGGTACCACCACAACCATCCAGGCGTCCAACCTACTCTCCGGCATGCACGCGGCCCAATCGGATCAGGCGCCGGCGGACAACAAGGTGAAGGAAAAGCATGCTTGCAAGGGTCAGAACTCCTGCAAGGGCAAGGGGGGATGTAAGGCGAGCGACAACGGCTGCAAAGGCAAAAACTCTTGCAAGGGCAAAGGCGGCTGCGCAACCGACGGCTCGAAACCTCCAGCCGACGATCCCAAGCAGTAGTTATTTCAAAACAGCGGTGTTTGGAGTTGAGGGCCGGACTGTACCAACGGCCCTCGATTCTTTTCCGCACTATCTTTTCGCAGCAGCCAGCGGAGTGGGAAATGCCTGCCAATCGCTTTAACGGCCACACAGATTACGGAATCGGGATCGGTCTGCGCTCGCCGCATTACCACCACATTCTTACGCGCAAGCCCGTAGTGGATTGGTTCGAAATCATATCCGAGAATTTCATGATTGATGGCGGACGGCCGCTACGAATTCTCGATCAGATTCTGGAGCAGTACAAAGTCGTGCAGCATGGCGTCTCGATGTACTTCGGCTCGGCTGAACGCCCCAATCGCGAGCATCTGCGGCGCCTGAAAGCTTTGGTCCAGCGCACCAAGACTCCCTGGCTCTCCGACCACCTCTGCTGGGGCAGCGTGGATGGACGCTACACGCACGACCTACTGCCGATGCCCTACACTTTCGAAGCGGCGCGCATCACCGCGCAGAAAATCCGCGAAGTGCGCGACTTCATCGAAATTCCCGTGGCCGTCGAAAACGTCAGCAGCTACGCCGAGTTTCACGTCTCCGAAATGACCGAGTGGGAATTCCTGAATGAAGTCGCCGAACGCGCTGACTGCGGCATCCTGCTGGACGTAAACAATATTTACGTGTCGTCGCAGAATCACAGCTTCGATCCGTTTACCTACGTCAACAGCGTTCCTGCTGAACGTGTCGCGCAAATCCACATCGCCGGACACTCGAAATATCGCAAGTACATTCTCGATACCCACGATCATCCCGTGATTGATCCGGTATGGAAGCTGTACGCGCGCGCCATTGAACGCGTGGGCCACACCTCCACGCTGCTCGAATGGGACGACAGTATCCCTTCGTTCAACGAAGTTCACGATGAAGCGCTGAAGGCCAATCGATTCCTCGCGAGCGCTTCGCTCGCCACCGCCGTATGAAACTCCTCAACCTGCAACGCCGCATGGCTCGCGCCGTCATGACTCCACTGACGAGCTCCGAACGCATGCGCCCAGTCGCGCCCGACGGCCGCTCGATGCGCGCCGTGGCGTCGCAGATCATCAAGCCTAACGACCGGCTGACTTCGTTCGAGCGCCTGGAGATTTACAATCGCCAGTACTGGTTCCGCGTGCTTTCCGCCTTTGCCGAAGATTTTCCGGGTGTGCGCGCCGTGCTGGGCGGCCGACGTTTCGATGCCATGGCCAATGCGTATCTGATTGATTGCCCGTCGCAATCTTTCACCCTGCGCAATCTTGGTTCGCGCCTAGTGAGCTGGCTGCAGAGGCATCCAAGCTGGGCCGGCGAGCGCCAGAATCTCGCGGTGGATATGGCGCGGCTGGAATGGGCCGATATCGAAGCATTCGACGGTCTGCGGGAGCCGTCGCTCAAGCCCGCAGATCTCGCGGGCGTGAATCCTGCCAAGCTGCGTCTGCGCTTGCAGCCCTACGTCAGCCTGCTCGCGCCGCGCTATCCGGTGGATGAATTGCTGCTGGAAGTGCGCAAGGATTCGGACGATCTCGATGTCGCGAGCAACACTTTCAACGAGCGCCACAAACGCAAACGCGTCCGCGCGGTCGCAAAGCTGAGGCCGAGTCCCATATTTCTGGCCGTGTACCGCCTGAAGGAAGACGTTTATTTTCGCCGGCTCGACCGCGAGGAATTCGCCATCCTGTCCGCGCTGCATGCCGGGAAATCCTTAAACTCGGCAATCAAATCCGCGCTGCGGGGTTCGGCGATCCCGTTGGCCGACCGCGCGGCCCACGTTGAAAAATGGTTCCACACCTCGTCCGCGCTCGGCTGGTTCTGCCGGCCACAGAAGTATGTTGTTATATTCCACACCCAAACTGAATCGTTCGAGAGAGCGACAAAATATGAATAGCACACTGTCTCAAATGCAAAAGCTGTACGGCCTGTTCGTTCGAGTTGCTTCCAGCCTGCAATCGCCATTTCTTGCGATCGTGCGCCTCTACTGGGGTTGGCAAATCGCCCAGAACGGCTGGGGAAAACTTCACAATCTCGCGCACCTGACCGAGTTCTTCGCAAGCCTGGGGTTGCCAGCACCCGGGCCGACCGCGACATTCGTCGCCGCCTTCGAATTCGTGGGCGGCATCCTGCTTGCCGCAGGATTGCTCTCACGCATCGCTGCGCTGGGTCTGGTGATTGACATGACGATGGCGTACATCACCGCTGACCGCGAGGCATTCTTTTCGTTCTTCACGGACCCCGGCAAGTTCTATAACGCCGATCCCTTTATCTTTCTTTTCCTGGGGCTGGTGATTCTGATTTTTGGACCGGGAAAGCTTTCTCTTGACGCATTGGCGCAGGGATTCGTCAGCCATCCGAAAGTCCGAGAGGCGCCGATGTTCGGGACCTGAGTTGCCCGCAGCCGTATGGGCATTCAGCGGTTCGACTGCAGATTCGATTGAGACGGAGAGGCACCGCAGCTTCATTTTTCCTAGCCGGCAAACCACGCGACCACAACGCGCGTATCTAAACAGATGCACCCACTATTCAGGAGATGCTTAATTGGGATGCTGGCGGGCGCAACCGCCAGCTTGGCGTTGGCGCCCGCCCTCGGCCGTCCGCTGTTGGGTGTTGTTTGGGGCATCGCGGTAGGCGCGGTCTATTCTGCGAGCTTGCGCCCTACGCCTCGCGCCTATGTAGATTACCTTTTAACCGGCGCCGCTTTGGGCATCCCGCTGTGGGGATTAATCAGTGTAATCGCAGTTCCGCTACTTTCCGGACAGATGCCTGAGTGGAGCGCCGAACAGATGCGCGCGCATTTTCCCGCGCTGGTCGGGTGGGTGTTATACGGCGCTTTGCTAGGCCTGATCACCCAAGGTTTGACCGATATCACCCAGAGAGTGCTCGGTTCCGAGGTTGAGAACGCATCGCCCACGCCTCGAGAAAAGAAACAGATCGTGATCCTGGGTGGCGGCTTCGCGGGCATGCGGACGGCAGAATGCCTGGAGCAGCAGCTCCGGCGTGACCCCGCGGTTTCGATTACTCTGGTGAGCGAGACGAACGCGCTTCTATTTACACCCATGCTCGCGGAAGTCGCTGGCGGCGGCCTGGAACCTAGTCATATCAGCACACCGTTGCGTAGCAGTCTGCATCGGACAGAGTTCATCCGTGGACGGGTCGGCGCGATTGATCTCGAAGCCCGCCGTGTGATTTTGGACACGGATCACGCTCCCAGCGAAAGCAGCTCGCGGCGTGAGATTCCTTACGACCAATTGGTCCTGGCTCTTGGCTCCGTTTCAAATTATTTGGGTATGGCGAATATCGAGAAGCTCGCGTTCAACTTCAAGAGTCTCCTGGACGCCATTCGAATCCGCAATCACGTCATCGAGATGTTTGAACGCGCCGACCGCGAGCCCGATTTCATTCGTGGACAGACTCTTCTCACCTTTGTAGTCGCGGGCGGAGGTTTCGCGGGCGTCGAACTTGCGGGGGCTTTGAATGACTTTGCGCATGGGATTCTGGCCGATTATCCCAACTTGCGTCGAGAGGACCTGAGCGTGGTGCTGGTTCATGCGGGCGGCCGCATCCTGCCAGAACTAAGCGAGTCATTGGCACGTTATGCACAAGGCAGGATGGAAGCGCGCGGAGTTACTTTCCGCCTGAATACACGTCTGACCGATGTGAATCCCGGAGTCGTGTCCGTAAGCAACGGTGAGATCCGCGCGCAGACACTTGTGTGGACCGCAGGAACAGGTCCGAATCCGCTGCTGAAGTCGCTTCCTGTCGAAAAAGGCAAGCGCGGCGCCCTGGTTGTAGGGAACACGCTCGAGTTGCGGGGTTGTCCTGGGGTGTGGGCCTTGGGTGATTGTGCCGCACTGACCGATGCGAGGTCGGGAAAGCCCTGTCCGCCCACTGCTCAATTTGCCGTGCGGGAGGCGGAAGTACTCGCGAAAAATATTTGCGCGGAACTTCGGGGCGGACCCAAAGAGAGTTTTCATTTCAACTCGCTGGGAGCGCTTTGCGTCGTGGGCCACCAGTCGGCTTGTGCTGAACTGGCAATTCCGTTCGTGAGGAACAAGTCCGTGCGCTTTTCCGGACTGTTCGCATGGCTCCTATGGAGAGGAATATACCTTTCGAAATTGCCAGGTCTGGAAAGGAAGATTCGGGTGCTGGTCGATTGGACGATCGAGCTTTTCTTCCCGCGCGATATCGTTCAAACCATCGATTTACAGTGAGGAGAGATCGATGTCTTCGGTTTCAGGAGTAGCCACGCAGCGAGATGACCGCGGCAGATCGTTCCATTGGGTAGACCCCCTTTGGGGTCTCGCGGTCGGCGGTGCGGGCGGCGCGCTCGGAAGTGCGCTTTTTGCTACATCACCCGCTCGTGGGGTGATGCTTGGCTCCCTCTTCGGGCTTGCCTTTGGCCTTCTCTTCGCGTATCGCGCTACCAGCTCGGGTGCGGGATTGATCTGGGGACTTGGTGCCGCTTTTCTCCTGTGGTTGGTTCTTCCGACCGGGATTTTGCCATTGTTGGCTAGTTCTGGCCGCTCCATGGCCAAGCTCGCGGATGCCCGCGACCAGTTTCCTGAACTCGTTGCCTATTTGATCTGTCTGGGAATGCCCGTGGGCGTGACGCTGGGATTTCGCGGTGGTCTACGGGGGAAACGAGAAATGCCGCCGTTCCTCTGGTGGCGCGCGATCATCGTTGGCGGATTTGCGGGCGTGCTTGGTGGAATGATTTTTGGACGCTGGTCGTCTGCAGGCGACTTCTTCCCTTTGATCGCCGGGCTGGGCGAGTTTCACGCTCGGATGGCGACCGTGGGTTTGCAGTTTGGAGTGGCCACGATCATTGGTTCCAGCTTTGGGCTGCTCTTCCAGCGTGACGTGCGGGGCTACGGTTCGTCCATGGGCTGGGGGCTGGGCTTTGGGATTTTCTGGTGGTTCCTGGGGCCTCTCACTCTTTTCCCGCTCATCGCCCGAACGTCTCTGGACTGGTCGGCAGATCATGGAGGCGAACTATTCGGTTCGCTGGTAGGGCATATCCTCTATGGATTGATTCTGGGCATTGCGTACGCCGCGATCGATCGCTCGTGGGTAAAGTTGTTCATCGAGTCCGATCCGCTGAATCGCGAACCAGAAGGCCCTGGCCTTCTGGTGTTGCATTCTCTTGGGTGGGGAGCGCTTGGCGGTCTCACCGGGGGAATTGTTTCGAGCCCGGTGATGATCGCTACAGGTGTATTGCCAAAAATTGCTGGCCTTGACACTCCTCTGTCTATTTTTCGCGCGCTGCTTCTCCATCTCTTGGTGAGCGCACTGATCGGCATGACATTTGGTGTGCTGTTTCGACGCGAATCCTCGAGCATCGGGCTCGGCGTGATGTGGGGATGGCTGTTCGGAGTCATCTGGTGGTATCTCGGACCGATGACGTTCCTGCCGCTGCTGCTCACTGGCGAGATTGACTGGCGCGCGAGCACAGCGTCCGCACTGCTTCCCTCGCTGATGGCGCATTTGATTTATGGCGCTACGACGGCGCTTGTATTTCTGCTTCTCGAACGCCGCTACACTCAAGAACTGCTCCTGAATCCGCGCACCGCCGCGTCCGAACTTCGCCGCGTCCGCCCTGTGGGAACTCCAGCGCCTGCGCTGTGGTTTTTCGCGCTGGGTATGGGTGTGTTGCTGCCCATTCTCCTCGGATAGTGGGACAGACCCAGTGCGCGTCACTCCCCCGCGTGCCGAACCCGCATGGTTGAGAGGCTTCTCAGGCACTTGAGGCAGAAAAAGCACGATCTGCATGCTTGCAAGCCGGTTCAAGACAATTCCAGAAATTCCAGACCTTCATGGAACCTTACTCTTCTTTCGTCATCACACTTGCAGCTAGACGTCGGTTTTCGAGTACGCGGAGTGCCGAGCAGGTCGTTCAAGGGCGAGCTTTGAATGCCGTAGGCAGTGATATGGGCAGGATGGCCACATTCGAGAAAATGGAACTCGGGAATTTAGCCCAGAGGAGGGCAGCGATGAGCACGCGGGCAAAAAGCAAGACAGGTAATCAAACTTCTCCGCACGCAATCGAAAAACAGACTGGCTGTCTCAATTCATCCGCAGGCAACGTGCCGACGAACGAAGAGATTCAGCTACGCGCCTATTGCATTCATGTGGAACGCGGGGGGCAGCACGACTGCGACCTCGACGATTGGCTCCAGGCAGAAAGAGAGCTAACGGAGGAGCACCCTGGAGGTCCGGTTGGTAAGGATGGAGCTCGATGAGGTTGGATTACGTGTTTGGGTGCGGATGATTGGCTGGAAACGACCACGGTGTTGCGAGCGGCTTCGGCGACGACAAGGATTGGCTCCTATCTCGGTAAGCTACCTGGCTACGGCGAGATTCAAGAGCTGTATGAATTGTTTTCCGAGAAACTTATGAGAGCACCACAGTACAGAGTACCGGCCTCCGCCAAATCGCCGGCCGACCTTCCAAGCACATTCGTGACGAGGATGCGATCCGTTTCTTGCGCGGATGTGATCCAGGCTGGAGTCATTATCCTTAATCAAACGGTCATTCTCGCGTCTAGTATCTTCGGTCGCTAGCGTCTCTACCTGCGTGCCGCCTTCCGCCATGTACTCAAGTTGAAATGTCGTGTAACGGAGGATGCGATGGGCCCGATGGATCCGGTCAAGGTCCTTGTGGTGGATGAAATACTTCAGGAGCCTTGCGTCTATCGTCGAATTCTGGAGCGAAGCGACTGTCAATGCTTTTTCGCGAGTTCTCAAAAGGACGTCGCGCTAATGCCGGACCTTGGCACCGTCGACATCGTCCTCAGTTCGCTCAAGATCCCCGGCGAGAGCATCCATTGGTTAATCGCTCTGTTATCGGGTTCACGCGCTAGCGCGTTTTACTCATTGCGCCTCGAAGAGAGTTACTGGTGGGTGCCTGTTCTCAAACTCGGAAAGGAGTGTCTTGGAACGGCTGCCTTTCCGCCCAGCGCCTTCGCAGGTGTCTTTGACCAACTGGTGAAGGAGATCCGGCTTGCCGATGCGGCTTTACCTAGCAGCAAGATCATCCCCAGCAGCGATCCGGTGTATGTCTTCGAGAACTTCACGGAATTTCCTTTCCCTCTTCAACATCGTCGCGGCGAACTCTGAGCATAAAGGGCAGCCTTGAAGAACCGGGCGATGGAGATTTGGTTCCTTCAATGCGATGCGACGCAACCGAAACTGTTGCGTGGGTCCGCAAGTGTCTGTCGCGGGATCGCTGCTTGACGCACTGCGTGAGAACTCGGCCGGGCGACCGTCGCACCCTTTGTAACTTTCTCCGGGTGTCGGCATCACACAGCCCGGGAACATCATTTTCTTCTTGTTCTCGGGATGAACATGGCGCAGCCGCAATTGGAATCCATCGAGGCAGAACTAATCAGGCGTGTTTGCGGAGGGGAACCGCAGGCGTTTGAGGAATTGCTTCGCCCCTATGAGCGCCTGGTCTATGCGACTGCGATTTCGATATTGCGAAACCCAACCGATGCGGAGGAAGTCGCCCAGGAGGCGGTGCTGAAGGCGTTCTCGAAGCTCTCAAGCTTCCGCGGAGAATCTAGGTTTAGCACTTGGCTCGTGCAAATCACCTATAACGAGGCCAAGATGAAGTTGCGAAAGGAGCGTCAGCATCTTTACGAGTCGATTGACCGCGCGCAGCAAGACAAAGAAGGCGAGTATTGGCCGAGGGACTTTGCGGATTGGCGCCCTATTCCTTCCGAGCTGCTCGAAAGAGAAGAGCTTCGCGAGGCCTTGCAGAATGGAATCAATTCTCTTAGCCCGATGTATCGAGAGATCGTAATCTTGAGGGATGTCCAGAGTTTGAGTCTCAAGGACACGGCGGCAGTTCTTGGAATTCCGGAAGGAAGCGTAAAAACGCGGCTTCATCGCGCGAGGCTGCAATTGAGAGACTTTCTAGCGCCAGGA
This sequence comes from uncultured Acidobacteriota bacterium, assembly GCA_963790855.1. Classification (GTDB taxonomy): domain Bacteria; phylum Acidobacteriota; class Terriglobia; order Acidiferrales; family UBA7541; genus Palsa-295. Next base: position 32,276 of record CAWBPZ010000005.1, on the reverse strand, counting down.
ATCGATGGTAGCTGGAGCTCGGGGCAGAATTACCGGAAAGTCAGGGCCTGGTAAAAAGGGAAGGTTGCTATGAGCACGGTTGAAATCAGTTGCGTCGAAGTCTGGCGGGAAATTTCCAATTATCTTGACGGGGAAATTTCGGTCGAACTACGCGAAAGGATGCGCACTCATTTTGAGGTCTGCGAGCACTGTTCCGCGGTGCTAGATGGGACGCGGAACATCGTACAACTGGTCGGAGATGGGAGGATCTTTCGAATGCCGGATGGTTTCAGTGAACGGTTGTACAAGAAGATTCGCGAGCGCCTGTCGCCGTAGGCTGATTCGACGGAGCTCGGTCGGGCTGGAACGGATCCCGGACATCCCGGTTATCCATGTACATCCATAATTTCCAGTTCCCCTCTGGATTCTTCCGCCAGATATCCACATAGCGGTCCCGACGATGAATGGGAGCACCTCCGTTCCTGGGCGTGAGCGTCAAATCATGCCAGCCATAGTCATAGGCGACATCTCCTTGAATGCGGATCTCGACCACAATCACCGCCAGCTTCACCGCAAATTGCTCGAAAAGGCTCTGCAAACGAATTGCGAGATCATCCAAACCGCTTTTGCCAAATCCGCTCGGCTGCTCGCTCGAAAAGTTAACCAGGTCCGGATCCACAGTCGCCAGGATCCGGGCCGCGTCGCCAAGATTGAAACCCTCCCGAAATTCGGTCTTGGCGACATTGATCGCATATAAATCGTCCATGTCAACTCCATCTGAATTGGAAGCTGTATTCCATCTCTCGAGGCCTAGATGTCGTCAGATCAAACCGGCGCCAGGTAGCCTGGGAACCGACTCGATTTCAGGACGAGTCGCCACCAGTGCGGCATTTCAGCCTCGCACTTTTTATCGGATGATTGCGCGCGCGACGGGAAAGTTAACATCCGTACGTGTGATGTGATTGAAATAGTTCGTTCCTTTCAGATTTCAGATGAACGGACCACCATTCCTACCAATTGACGGTTCAGATGCCAGCCGCTTTCGATAAGGACTTCGCGAGATGAGACGGTGGGGAAACGAAAAAGATGCGAAAAATCTGCTTCGCCGGCGGGGAGGTAGCCTAGGGTTGCGCGCAGGCAAACCTGAGACGTAAACTTGGTGATCGTGGATCAGCGCCATCTGACGGTGGGCGAATGAGCTTTCTCAGCGAAGTTCAACTCAAGGACAAAGTCGGGCCCTTTGTTGCGTTTCAAGCAGGGCTGGGATTCGTCCCGAATCTCGTTCAAGCACAAACCTTGTTGCCTCGGCTCATCGAGGCCCAGGCGATGCTTGAAAGTGCCGTGCGCTTGCGGGAGGGAGCCGTTCCCCGAGTCCAGAAGGAACGAATCCTACTAACCGTTGCAGCGGAGCGACAAGACGCATATTGCGTAGCCTTGGATAGCAAGATCTTGTCTTCGCTTGGCGTCTTGGAAGTTCAAATCGATGGTCTTTTGGCCGACTACCGGAACGTGGATCTCTCGGGATCTGAGTTAGCCTGCCTGCAATTTTGTCTCAAACTAAGCCGCCATGCCCCCTCCGTGTGTTCGGAAGACATTGATGCGTTGCGGGCGTGCGGGTTCGGGGACGAATCAATATTCGAAGCCGTCGTCGTGACGGCCCTAGCCGTTTACCGCTGCACGCTGTCGCTGGGGTTGGGCCCGAAGCCGGATTTCGATCCGCGAAAGCTCCCGTCGACGAGAATCGTTCAGCAGCATGGCCCAGCGCCTCGCGGGTTGTTGTCCCATTCTCATAAGCCGGCGCAACGAAAAGGGCCCTATGTGCGCGCTCCCTACCTGAGCCCCACGACATTTTCACCTTTTGCCATCGTTCAGAAGAGCCATGGGTTCATACCGAACTTTTTCCGCGCTCAGAGTTTACGACCCGACTTGCTCGAAGCGGAGCTAGAAGCAGTGGGCAGGATCCTGCTTCCCGAGGAAGCTCTTACCCGGGTGCAAAAGGAATCCATTCTGCTCGCGGTGTCGGCAGCGAATCTCAACTCCTATTGTGTTGCCATGCACTGCAACCTGTTACGCGGCTTGGGTATGCCCTCGGAGGAGGGCGACCAGATCGCCGTGGACTACCATGAGGCGAACCTGTCGGTCGCCGACAAGGCGCTGCTGGACTTCGCTGTCAAATTGGGAACGCGCAGTCCGGAGTTTTCTCGTCGAGACGTTGTCAAGCTGCAAGCGCTTGGTTTCACCGAAGAACAGATTTTGGAATGCGTGGTGGTAACCGCTCTCAATAATTTCTCTAACACACTGCAAATGGGGCTCGGAATCGAACCGGATTTTGCGCCTCCTCCCGTCTTTGAAGAAAATAAAGTGCAAATTGCAGACGCAGTCGCCACTCCTATTGGTTGCGAGGGCGGAGTGTATCGCGGCGACGTAATCCAGGACCTAGACGCTGAACTAGTCGCCCAGGCGCAGGATGGCAAGCTGGAGGCCTTTGAAGAGTTGGTTCGCCGCCATACCCAGTTGATTTATCGCACCCTGATGGCGATGTTAGGAAACCCCGCCGATGCCCAGGATAGCCTGCAGGATACCCTCTTGAGTGCATTCAAGCACATCGGCGGATTTCAGGGGCGGTCGAAGTTTTCCACTTGGCTGGTCAGTATTGCCAGGAATACGGCGCTGCAGCGGTTACGGGGCAGAAAAAACGTAGAAAGCCTGGATGAGCCTGAGCGCGAGGAAGAGGGCGACTTTCGCCCTCGTCAAGTGAGGTCTTGGGTGGACAACCCCGAACAATTGCATTCCAAATCGGAAATCCAGCAACTCGTTGAGGCGGGGATCTTGGGGCTTCCCGCCAAGTACCGCGTGGTAGTCGTCCTCCGCGATATCGAGCAGCATTCAACGGATGAAGTTGCCCGGGTGCTGGGCCTAAGCGTGCCTGCCGTGAAGACGCGTCTACTCAGGGGACGGCTCATGCTGCGAGAGTGGCTTTCGCCTCACTTCACAGCCAGTATCAAGGGAGCACTAAAATGATCACATGTGAGGAATTCTTCGCGGAGTTCGCTGACTACATGGAGAACCAGGTGTCACCGGAGATCCGCAAGGAACTCAATCTGCACTTGTCCCAGTGCCGCGCTTGCCAAGTACTCTACGATACCAGCCTCAAGACCGTCAAAATCGTAACTGAAAGTGGTTCATTCGAATTACCTCACACTGTCTCCGACCCAATCATCGACTGTGTCATGGCGAAGCTGCGAAAAGATCGCAGCTAAGACGAGAGCTGGAGTTCGCACGATACCTTCCAGACGGACGCAGTTCTCATCCCTCCAGTTGGCGCAGAATGAAAAAACTCTGATCATCGTCCCTTGGTAGGCTCGCGCGAAAATCTTTGATCGCACAGAGCAAACGGTCTGCCATGAAAGCCGGGAGGTCCGGGGGGATATTTCGAACGATGTCCATCAGGCCATCTTGTCCGAGCATGTGCCCGTCCTTATCTCGGGCTTCGGTAATTCCATCGGTGTAAAGAATCAGAACGTCGTCTCTATGTAGCTGGACCGCTGTCTGGATGTAATTTGTTCCTGGAATTAGTCCGAGTGGTAGGCCCTCGAGCGATGTTGCGAAAGGGGTGGCGGGCTCCAGCCAGTCCCATGTTTTTGTCTTTGCGTCATACCAGAGTGGCGGCGGGTGACCGGCGTTCGTGAAAACCAGTTCGCGTGTAGGCCGATAGTAGGCGAAAAGCAAAGCGGTCGCGTATTGTTCTCTGTCGCTTTTGCCGCTACCCAACGACGCGTTCAACTCGCGCATGAGTTCCGACTGGTCCCATGTATCGATGTGTTTGAGGATCAGCATTCGAAGAAATTGCGCGAGAACGCTGCTCGACCGGCCGTGGCCCGAGACATCGGCGATAGCAAAGCGCGAAATAATTCCTTTAGAACAGACCGAGATGTAGTGTACGTCGCCTCCACGATTTTCCGTTTCGACTGGATCGGAATAAATCCATCCAACTAAGCCGGGAAGTTCGACGGGGTGACTTGCACGCCTGTTTCCACCCCACACCTCCAGGCACGCTAATCTGGCTATATCCTTGAACTCCGGGGGAGCGATGTTGGGCAAGTGATTCGTCATGATTTTCCTATCTTCCAAGTCTGTGTACCCTCATGCAGCGTGGTGTGATGCGCTGGTGCAAACAAGGTTTCGAAAGGCGGCCAACAAGTATTTCGATCCCGCTGAAGCCTTACGACAGGCTTTGGATCACACCGCAGGAAACCGGGCGTTCAGGTGAACCAGACCACTTCGGGGAACCTCTCGCGCGCGAATCGGGAGTGATCATTGTCCAATCGCGTGACCTCTCCAACCTTTGAATCCGCCGGCCGATCGCGCAACGTGAAAATGGCCCGCACGCAAACTCGATCCTGGTTGATCCGTCGCACCACAGAGCGCAATCAAAGAATGAGTTCTATGTGGGAAATCCCGTTCGTTCCGTCAGGCGCTCGGCGTACAATCGGCTTGTGATGAAGGAACGAAGCGCAAAGTCGGGATGCAAGCGCGATCTGGCCGAGCCCCGAACCTGGATCGATGAATTCCTCAAAAGATTCCCCCCGGGCGAAGCCCCGGTTCCATTTCCCAGCCGATCCTGGGAAAGCCTCCGGTGCCAGGGGAAGCGCTTGAAGGATTCGGTCTGCGGTGACCCGGCGACGGAGGCTTTCCCGGGGGAGAGAGAGATGTTTTGGCAGCGGTACAAAGCACAGTGCGCGGCCCAAGGAAATTGGCTGCCATGGCTCATGTACTGCATGGAGCCCCAACGGTCTGGGATGTTCGAGCGCAAGCGCGCACGACGACCGAAGGGGAGCGCACTCTTCGACGATTTACCACCGGTCGAACGGGCCGAGGCGCAGGCGACTTTTAAGGCGTTATGTCACGAATGGTCGTGGCGGGTGCGCAATGGCGAGGCTCGGTCGGCCAGCCCGTCGAGTTGGAGAAGGCCTCTCCTGGCCGGCGCCGCCCGCAGGTTGGCGCGCAACCCGTCCCAGCGATCTTCAGAGTGGGGCAAGCGAATGCGTCGCATCAAGGGCGGTAAGCACACTCAAGCGCACTACCGCGAACAAGGCTGGCACCCCCTGGCATCAGTCCGCAAAGCGTGGGGATTGCCCGCCGACCGTCCCAGCTCCGCGAAGGACGTTTCGGACCCGACTCCAAGCTATGACGAAACGTCGGATCCTGCATAAAAGACTTAGAAAACACGCGAACGAATGAGTGCCGGAACGATTGCTCCGGCAACGTCGTGTAAATGTTACCGGAATGGGTGTTCGAAACGACGCTACTGGAGACATGAATTTCTGGCTTTCTGTCTCTTGTGTGCTCATTCGTAGCGGCAAAAGGATTCCTCTTCGAACCGGTCCCACCGGAGCCTTGAATAAAACTTGATTTCCGCAAAATGCCTTGCGCAGAGCGCACGCCCGCGCGCCGCATATTCAACGGGCTTGCTGCAATCGTACGGCGACGGCGCATCTAGTTCGAGGTTCTTGTGAAAATTTGCCAGGTAGTCGTCAACTTCCTTGGAATCGCCCGCGTGCTCGCAAGCTTCCCAGACCTCGTACGTCGACCACTCCCTTCCATCCGGTTCGATCCAAACCGGATAATAACAGCTGTCGTCGTTGCAGAAAGACTCAGTTCCTCTCATTGTGTAAGCTCCTCGTGTAGTCACATTTTTCTGGATTCATGCCTATTACCCTTTAAACATCCGCTACAACGCACATCAGCACGGCTTTTCGAGCGCTTTCATATCCGCTACGCCAACAGAATGTAGCGGATCACGAAGCGTCACTTTCTCCTGTATTGGTGCGGCTTGCAGTTTCGTTTCTTTCGTCTATTTCGTACGTCTTTCTCTGATTCCGATTCGTGGATGCCCTTGAACGTATCTGGAATCGAGGTTGATTGAATTCTAGTGCTCATTACCGACCTACGAATTAAACGAATTTCACGAAAGAACTTTGGCACCCAACTCAACACCGCGTATCGGGTCGCCACTATGAGTTGTAGCTCGCCAGCGCTCCGCGGGTCGACCATCGGTCTTCTCACACTCCGCAGTGGCCAGACCCCGCTGCGCCAGAAACGCTAGAGCCTCATGGAGGTGGGCGGACGAACGGTTGTGACCAAAAGCCTCATTCAACTGGGTTCTGGTCAGCCCGTCTGGAAATGCCCTCAATCGGTAGAGCAATATCTCAGCCATCGGATGGCCAAGTGCAGCGCCGAAGACGAACCGTGCCGAATCTTCGCAGTACCTCCAAACCGCCAGGCCCGCGAGTAGATGTTCCTTTTTGATGTCTTGAGACATATCGAGCAACGCGTAAAGACAAGCGATCCGCATAACCTGAGCTTCGGAGCGGGAAGTAACGGCCCCGAGAAGGCCCGTTTTACCTTCTGACAGATCTGCGTAAATCGAATGCCACAGGATCTTCGCTTCCTCATTTCGACCGAGCTCGTGGTCTCCAAGCGAATTGGCATGCTGGACGGCGTTCCTTAGCCGACCAGCGAGCCGATCAAATTCCGACTGGGGCACGCGGCCGCCGTCCGGCAATATTTTTGATCGGCGGGCGCAAGCCCACAGAAAGCGGTTGCCGAACCCATTGGCCGCATCTACCCGAGTGAGCTCGCGTCTCAGTTCGTCCTTCGTGACATGGGCTATGATAGAAACGTGTGCGCCCGTTGCGACGAGCGGAAAGTTCTTGGTCATAATCTGCAGCGTTCCGCCGTCCCAGGCCTGCCGGACAACCGGCGATAACGTGTTGCCGTCGCGTGCGATCATACGGAGGGGAGAGGAAAACTCGGATTCGACAATGAGAAGCCGCTTGTCAATGGCGCCCGGGTCTTGGGCGATGGGATCGCGGACCGCATAGATTAGACCTTCACCCGAACTCAAACCGGTCTGAATGCACAACTCATCCCACTGCGCATCAGTGCCTGTTATCAGCCGTCGAATGTGTCCCCACGAACTTCCCTTGCGGGCCTTGCTCGTTTCGCCAACCAAAACTGCGAACAGATTCAACGAATGTCGATCGGCTTCTGCTCGCCAATGCGGCCCTCGCCCAACAACATTGCCGAGGGCTACGAGTAGTTGTATCAACAGGGCCGCAGGATCGCTTTCGGTGTGCGGTTCGAGTGTAGACACCAAATCACCAGCTAAACCGTTCAGCGCTTCCTTCGAGGGTGGTGCCGGCCAATTACTGAGTGTAGAGCTCACTTGGCTACCCTCGCTGGCTGAGTCCGTGAAGAAAAGTAGGCAGAGACGTGTTCGGGGTCGAGCCGCACGCAACGTCCGACTCGAATCACGGTGATCTTTCGCTGAGCAATTAGTTTTCGCCAGAGTGCCACGCTGGTTCTCGTCCGTTTCGCGGCCTCCCGCACATCCCACAGTTCGGTCATCGCGCCTCACCTCTGCGCGGGAGTATGGGGTAACGGTACGGCGGGAGCTCAAAACGGAAAGTAAAATTCTTCAATAGAAACTAGTGGGTGCTACGTTGAAGTAAATCATCGTAATGTAGATCGGAGAAGGAAAGTAGGAGCCAGATTCGGGAAACTGGGAAACTCACCTCGACCTACGATCCTTGGAGAAGATCACGTGAATTTGGCGTTTACGCGTGCGCCAAGCCTCTACCCATGTCTTAGCGCCTTTGTCTAGCCAATCAATTGGCACACCTATCGCTTGGCGGTCCAGCAGCTCACAGAGATCCTTGTCCGAGAGGTCGTTGTTCTGACGCACAATGACGCGGCGAGAGGCGACACCCGGGTCTTGTTTCGCCCCCGGACGTACCAGGTTCAGAGCGGGATTCCTCGACGTGCTCGTGCCTGAGCTTAGGGAGCGGATATTGATTTCAGCTTGCAGCCTATCCGCGACGGTATGCCAATAGCGCTGCCGGACTATAGGAGGATCGCTGAGTGTAAAGACCTTCGTATCTGGCTCCGCTGCTAGGCGCGCATCTACCCGTGATTTGCATTCGTGCAGCAACTCGGGTGCGAATTCACGCAGCCACGTCGAAGCCTTCTCAATGAATTCTTCAAAATCAGTCTCCGAAGCATCTAGCAACCAACTGTCAAATATGTCCGCCTGTATTTTGAAACTTTCAGGCTGGTCTCGTGACATGAACCATCTCCCGCTCGGGATTTCATAGATCGGAAGGCGCAGTATGCGGAAGAGGAGAGGCCCGTTTCACACCGTTCCCCTCGCCGGCCGCTCGCTGAGTGTAGGATGCCCGGCCCCCGAGTCAAGGCCAAATCCCCACTGAGAGCCTGACTTGTCAAATACCAAACGTTAGGTTAATATGCAAGCCATGACAACAGTGCAGAGCGCCGCCAGTCTAATGGGTCGTCGCAGCGTTGAGGTCCGGAAGAAACGGTGGGGCAAGCGAGAGTTTGTCGCCAAGATGCGCGAGTGGGGGAAACTGGGCGGCAGGCCGAAGGGCGGTGGCGGCAAGGAGAAGTGAGCGATGATCTACAAACGATTCAGTTGCAGCGAGGGTGGAACATGCAACAAGAAAGGTCCGGAAAAGTCGTGCAGTAAATGTGACATCCTTACCGAGCGTCGCAAAGACGGGAAATATTGGTACAAATTCGTCTGGCAAGGGAAGCTCGTCCGCGAGTCCACGAAGCAGGGTAACGACAAGGTGGCCCGTCAGATGGAATCGGCGCATCGCACATCACTCGCGAAGGGCGAAGTGGGCATACGCGAAAGGAAAGTTGTTCCCACGCTTGCATCATTTCTGACTGAGCGCATACTGCCCTGGGCCGAGGCGACATTTGCGGCGAACACTCCCAAAAATGCGAAGTGGTATCGCAACGAGTGTCGCGCGCTCAAGGAATACAAGCCGCTCGCTAACGCACCACTCGACGGCATCAATGGCGAGTTGACATCTGAATTCGCAGCCCAGCGCATTAAGCAAGGCAGACAGATCGCGACCGTAAACTCGTCTCTTCGCGTGTTGCGCCGCGTCCTAAACTTGGCCGTCGAGTGGGGTGTTATAACCGTTTCTCCAAAACTCAAGGTGCTGTCAGGAGAACGGAGACGCGAGCGGGTAGTGAGCGCCGAAGAGGAAGCCAGGTATCTCACGGTCGCGTCCGAACCGCTCGCTTCGATCGCCAGCGTGCTCGCAGACACCGGGATGCGTCCAGAGGAATGTTTCCGTATTCGCTGGGAGTACGTAACTTGGCTCAGTGGGCGGAATGGCGCCCTGCTCGTCACGCACGGAAAGACGGCCTCAGCGCGCCGTGTCCTGCCGATGACTCCGCGAGTGCGTGCTATACTCGAAACCCGATGGCTTGCGGCGGGCAAACCGGAAGAGGGTTGGGTGTGGCCCGCCAGAGCTCGGAGCGGCCACGTGGAACCGAATAGCATCTATGGCCAACACCTGAAAGCGCTCGAAGCGAGCAAGGTGCGGCCGTTCGTTCTTTACTCGCTGCGGCACACGTTTCTGACGCGTTTAGGTGAATCCGGCTGCGATTCCTGGACGCTGGCCCGAATCGCTGGGCACAGTTCGGTCGCAATTTCGGCTCGCTATGTTCATCCGAGCGAGGATAAAGTGCTCGAAGCGATTTCGCGGCTAGGTGGGCACAATTCTGGGCACACCGAGTTAGAGCGAGCTGTGGTGAACGACTCGAAATTACTAGCAACCGACGTACAATAAAAGTCTTAGCAGCTGCGGAGAGGTGCTGGAGTGGCCGAACAGGGCTGCCTGCTAAGCAGTTATCCCGACAAAATCGGGATCGGGGGTTCGAATCCCCCCCTCTCCGCCATTTGAATAAATCCCCAATAAATCGCTAAATCCTCGTAACTGTTGCCAGTACTGTTGCCACTTCCCTCAAAAAAGTCCTTGCGTTCATGTTTGAACAATTCAGGCTTTTATGAGGATGAAGAAGATGGCAGAAGCGAAACTGTATCAGCGGCTCCGCACCAAGAGATTCCCTTGGGTTGTGTGCCCCATCGCCAAGAATGGAACCCCGAAGCCAAGCCCGGACGCATTCTGTTTTGGCGTCCGCTACACGCTTGATGGCAAACGAGTAATAAAGCCCTTCCCCACGCTCGATGAGGCAGTTGCATATTTGAAGTCCCGGAACATGCAATTCTACGCCGCCCACAGTGGCATAGCGATGCCACAGGCGACACCCAAGGGGAGCGAGACACGCATCAAGATTGAGTCCGCCGTGGTGACCTACTTTGCGAATCTCATAGCCCAAGGGAAAGACCGGAAGACCATCAAGACATACCGCCTCGCCGTGGATGGCTTCGTGGCGTCGTGCTCCAAGAAGTATATTGATGAAATCGAGAAGCAAGACCTGTTCGACTACATGGCATGGTTGCGGAAACAGCCATTGCGTAAGCGAAAACACTCGAATCCCGACCGCACCTACAATAACAAAGTCTCACATACCGTGATTTTCTTGAAAGCGTTTGGAAAGGAACGGCTGCTCAAGAAGTCGGAGTATCCTGCCTACGAAGAAAAAACTGTCAGCGCCCACACCGATGCAGAACTTACTTTCATGTATGCCCATGCCGATGCCAAAGTGACATTCCTGCTCGATTACTTTCTCGGAGCGGCAGCGCGTCAGGGCGAAGCTGCCCACGCAGAGTATTCCGACTTGAAAGGGAATGTCCTCGAAATCAAGCGTAAACCGCACCTTGGTTGGAAACCCAAGCAGCACCACTGTCGCAAAATTACCCTGCCCCAATCACTCGTGGATTCCAGCCGTAAACGTCAGAAGGAATCAAGCTCGCCGCTCATCTTTCCGAACGGCGATGGTAAGCCAAATCAACACTTGCTTCGTGACCTCCAAGAACAGATGGAAAAAGCGGGAGCGAAATTCCATACCGAATTGCACAAGCTACGGAAGACCGCAGCGACACGATGGGCGGTCGCCGGCATGCCTGTCCACGTCGTCCAGCGTTTGCTCGGTCACAAGAGCCTTGAGACCACGCAGCGTTACCTCGCCGACGTGGACTTGTCTGGCGACGTGATGCAAAAGGCGGTCGAAGCAGCGGCGTTCAAGCCACCTGTCAAAAGCTGATTGCATCGGTTAGTTTCAGGAAAACGCAGTATTATAGAGACGCGGCTCAGAAGGCACGGAGGCTTGTCGCCGGAACCCGCACGCTGAATACCAGCGGTTAAGCCCCGAAGAAGAACGGCGGAACGCTACGCCCTGTAACTTCAAGCAGTCCCATAATTTACAGGTGTCTAGCCATGTCCAAGTCGCTCCTCAGCACGCTCGAAGTATGTCAGTACCTCTGCGTCTCTCGCACGACTCTTTACAAGCTAATCAAGCAAGGACAACTGCGTTCCTACTTCATCGCCAAGGCATGGAAGTTCCGCCAAGACGACCTAGACGCCTACCTCGAACGCATGGCTGTGGGACGCTGACGCCTCGTATCGAATAGAAGTAAGCATTAGGCGACCATTTGCGTGGAGGAACATCAGGGCTGAGACCCGCGCACTCTGATTCCTGCCAGTTGGATTGAAAGAATGAAATACCTGCCCCTAAGGTAGAGGGGCACATGAGACGACGTTTGAACGAACTAGCACCAACCACGATTGCCACCTACAGAACCCGAGCCAGAAAGCTGTCGCTCAAGGTTCAAGCAGGCGAGGCAACGCCTGCCGACCGGCTTGAACTTGCGGAATTGGAGGCTCTGCTTGGGGTGCGTGGAGGCGACATACCGCCTCCGGGACGCCCCCGGAAGTGGGCATCCCGATGAAACCGTCTGTGATAGCTCCGTTCACGGTCTACTGCGAAGAACAAGTCCAAGACCACATCGGTCAGTTGAATGGGCAGGTGATTCAAGCATGGGGAAGAGCCATACCCGTTGGCATCTTCGTGAATGACGTATGGCAATCGGCGAAGCGCGTGGGCTACATCGAGGGTCACATACAGGCGCAGAGCGACTTTTACGGCGCACCGTCAGCCAGCGTGGTCGGGGATTGGAGAAAGCACGCTGCGAAGAAGGCGATGCGTGAGTGACTGTCAGGATGCGTCGGCAGACCGCGAGAAAGCCTCCGTGAAAAAAGCCACGGCTTCGTATTATGTGCATAGGGGCAAGAATCGTTGTTCCGCCCGCGAGTTCGCTCTCGCAGGTGGTCTCGCTCGGACACGGTGCGCCTTGCCCCTTAAAACTGCCTGCGAACAATCAGACCGTCAACTGAATCCTCGCAGGCGAGGCATGTTTCAATGCAAGAGACCGTTACCCGCGAAGACATTCAAGTCGTGCAAACGAATTGGTGTGACCATTTCAAGGATTCGCTCCCGCCATCGCAGTACGCCGCATGGCTCCGCCTTTATTCGCCCGACATAATCGCCGACGGCATCCAAGCCGGACACCGCAAAGTGGTGCAAGTGTTCAACGCCGACAAACGAATGACCTCCAAGCATGTAATCCGCTATTCGTCCGCCGTGATGAGAAACATCAAAACCGACCGAGAGTTGGACGCCGATGGCTAGAGAGCACGCCAGCGCCGCCAAGAATATTCCGGGGTCCGTGATTCGTTGCGGTCCACGCCGAATGCTGCAACACATCTGCGAGCGTTGCGGGTCTGGACAACCCTTTAAGACCAAAGGCGGCAAGGTCATCACCATGCCCGAGGGTGTGTATCAGTGCACGGACAAGGAAATGATGAAGGTGCTCGGCACCAATCGTCGTGAAACCGTGCGAGAGAACCGCCGTTCCATGGTTAAGGCTCTCCAAGGCTCCGTCACAATTGACCGCGAGTTCAAGCAGGGGTGCCGCTATCCTGTGCTGGTGTACCGTGTTGACCTGTTAAAGATGGCGGAAATCGCCCACCATAACTACCCGAAAAGCGTCCAGTCCAAGTGGACGGAAACCGACCAGTCAAAGCTCAAAGGGTGGACGGAAACCGCTGCACATACAGGGGACTTACGTCTTATGGGTCGCACCGCTTCACCAGAGGCAGGTGAAGACGGCGCGAATGGGGTTGGGTCGGCAGATGCCGCCCAAGCGTCGCTGCGCTGCGCTCCGCTCCGCAGCGACTCCGCAGATGCCTTTACCCCCACAGACAAGAAACATCAGAAGCTCGTGTCTGAACTACAAGACTTCCGTGAATGGTTAATTGAAGCGGGGTATGAGTCTGGAACCGAAAAGGACTTGACGAGAATCTATCGTGTCTTGGAATCGAAGTGGGATGAGTTCGTGGATGTTCAAGAAAACTTTGGTCCCCTGTTTGAAGAGTACCTGCCTAAAGCCAAGTGGCTACTGAACAAGACTCAGGGTCGTGTCGCTTGGCTTGCAGACCGCTTTGAGTCCAAGTCCGAGCGTTCCCTGTTGAATCAGTACCGAGCCTTCCTTGAGGGTCGCAAGCGATTTGAACCCGAAGTCCTCGACGACACCTTGGATTCAACCCCCGCTGCCGATAGCCCCGCCGCACGCCGCAAGAAATTCACCATGAACACCTGTGAACCCGGTTGTGGTCGTGGAGAAGGTCATCACGGTGAATGCTTCCCTGCCTCAATGATGGAAGAAGTTTAAGCCTTGAGTCCCGCGTGAAGCCTCTCCATAGCCTTTCAGTGGCGTTTGCAGTGCCACCAGAGCTTCTTTCCTGACTTTCGACCATTGATTGGATGGGTCCGCAGGAGGCTGACGCGCCACAAAACCACCTGCAAGGCTCTCGGGATACTTGAGGCTTAGGGTCTCGTGAGCGCCACTGGATGCGAGCTTCCAACTGGAGAACTTCTCCGTGCAGGTGCGCTAGTTCCTCTCTTGCTGGTCCGATATTTCGAGATGCGGTGGACATGAGTTTGCTCCTCGATGGAGGGTAATATGTGTTCCGGGAAGCGAGATACTACACCCACGGATGAAAGACTCGTCCGAGCGAGGGTTATGCGAAATGTCTCACCAGACTCAATTCAACCGCACGCTGGACCGGCTATACGAGCGGCGCACAGACAAGCTACGACATCTGCTGGCTGGCAAGCCCGGTCCCCTGCTGACCCTCACGAAAAAGAAGCGTGAAAACAAAATCCGAGAGTTAGAGGAAATAGCTTCCAAGGCTCTAGCCAAGAAGATGGCAAAGAAAGGATTCCGTACACTGGTGGTCAGGAAGAAAACTTGGCGGACGAAGGGTTGGGGCACGGACAAGAAGCAAAAGATATTTCGGGCTTGGATTCGAAACAAAATCTCCCCAAAGCGAGGCAAGATTTACGTCTTCTGGAAAAAGCGTGAATGCCGTTACGTTGGACGGACTCGTGGTCGTGGCTCTCGCCCGAGCCATCACTTCAAGAGAGGCTGGTTCGATAGCACAACCCGAATTGACGTTTATCTAGCTCATCAGAGGAGAAGCATTCCGTTGTTGGAATGTCTGGCTATCCACCGCTTTCGCCCGACGAGGAACAAGGTGAAAGCTGCCAAAGAAAACTGGACGCCCAAATGCCCGTTGTGCGCCATACACAAGAACATCCGAAGTGAACTGCGTAAGATTTACCGATTCCGGTGATGTTCAAAAATACCCTCGAATTTCCGCACCAAAGCGGTTTGCTAATCCCTTGATTCAGACAATCTTGCGGGTAAGCGATTTTGGCAATTTGCAGTACGGAAATAGATTTGATATTCGAAGCCGTGTGTTCTTTTCCCCCGAAGGCTATTGTCCCTTGTCGGATTGCTTGCGCAAAAAGAGCAAGATTCGGATGCCACCGTGAAAAATACCCATGAATGAACTCTCGCTAAGGTACCCGGCAGCCCTAAAGGAAGCGCCCACGAGGAACGCGAGAATCGCGTAGGAGGCGATAACTATGCCAACCGCAGCGGGAAACGAAAAATTGCGAAACGCATAAATCGCAGTTCCAACTACAACGATATACGCGATGACCAGAGCCAACAATGTTGCGAAGAAAGGTTCTCTTGGTTTCATGTCAGTTTCATAGTATTTCCCGGCAGCCTCCAGTTGAAGTTTGCGGATTTCGAGGTCCGGTTCGTTTCGAGCCTGCTCGGCAAGTTGCTGCGCCTTTTCATAGAAAGACTTCGGAAGCCTCGGCTGCTTCTTATCGAGCAGCCACATTTTGGCGGAGCGGCTCCCACGCTGGTTCTAAAACCTGAAACGCTAACTCAATTTCAAACTCGTCAGGGTCGCAGTGCTCTTTATCGCAGTACTTGCAATATATGGCAGACGGTATCTCAGCCTTTTCGCGCACGGTCTTTAGCAACGTTCGGTTGTGGGCACAATAAATATTGTAATGGTGTCTCACCATTCCTTCTCTTTCGAGAAGCATCAGAAGGGCGAGTACCTCTGCTTCCGTGAGTTTGAGATAGCGGGATGCTAACGCAGGTTCGATTTCCTTGCGCCCATTCACTAGCTGTTCAGTAATGTAGGCGGCAAGACTATCTAGTTGTTGGCTGAGCTTGGGGTGCCGCGCTTTGATGGTCTCTAATTTTCGAAATTGCATATTCCAACTCACCTTCGTGGCAATCAGCCTCTACACGCAGCTTACCAGTTCTTGCATCAATGGCAGTGAAGACCTCTCGCGTAAGTTTTCCGCTCGAAGCCTCTGGCAGCCAGTGAACAAATTCACCATCGTATGCCCACAAATCGCCGCCTTCCTCGTGCATCGCTTTCCAATCACCATCGTCACGAACATCTGACTTAGCGGAGAAACGTACCCTTGAGTTGGATGCTGTGCGGAAGTCCCCTGATTCCACCCTCACCACACGCGGTTCGGTTTCTACCAAAGACCGAAGTGCATTGCGAAGGTCTATGGGATTCAAAGCAGTGCCCAAGATTTCACACGCCTTGTTGAAATAGAAAGCAAAATACAGTTTGTCATCCGGCTGACCCTCACTGTCTCGATGTATATGGTCGCGTTCTGGCTTGTCGAAACGCAGTTGAACTCCGCTCGACCCAATGTCTGCAATGAGGACAACAGTTTTTGTTGTTTTCGTTCGCACAAATCGCTGCCGAGCCAAATCAACTTCGACTTTTACTTGGGTTTCAGCCCACTTCGCACGAATCGAGGTCGGGCTATGAATCACGTAGACGAGCGTTGGTTCCGACGGCAGGCGTGGAGCAGCCTTAGTTGATGTACTGAGGCTGACTCCATTACGCCTAACCGTGCGAACAAAAGTCTCCCTGTCTCTCAGTCTCTCCTCCGCCTCTCGCTCCAAGCTATAAAGAGAGATTCTTTTTGCGCTTGCTTCTTCGATGCTACAGAGACCGTCACGGAACTCCCCTTCCGACAATTCGTCTTCTCTGAGCAGTTTCAATAGACGCTCAACAATTTGTTCTCTCGTATTCGCAGAGTGCGGCAACCCCCGCGATTTCAACCAACTCCGAATTGCGGCGACGCTAATGTCGGCGATAGCGGCTTCAATCTGCTTTGCGTTTAGTGGCATGTTGGTGACTGAGCGAAGCCTATACAAAAGAGACCGGAATCCTCAAGTGAAATATATTGTAACCACCGGCACAACGCTCAGTAGCGTTCACGACCTGACTTGGTTAGGAGGCTCCGGGGAGCGAAGATTGGCTTGGGGGCAATTCGACGGTAATTTGCTCAAGAACCCTCAAGATTTTCTCTATGTCGTGTCCACCATCTTCGCCGTGCAGCCTGTGTACCCATTCTTTGCGACCATCGGAAGCCGTCACTCTCAGTTCCCACACAGTATTGGTCTGTGCTCCCAAAATACTTACCCTCCAATGGTCCGGATACTTTTTGAAAAATTCTTCCACTCCTGCACGGAGTTTTTTCTCTGTTTCGGGATTACCGAGATAATTTGTTGAGACAGTGACCGACATAAGGAACCCCCCCCCCAATTCATCGAAATGGGTCATAAGCAAAGAGGATTAAAACCGCTCGACAGACGTAACAGAAAAGCTAAACGGTATGACTTTTAGGCTGCCGTCGAACCTGTCCCGCCAGAAATCCACAGCTATGAAGAAGGGACCATCCACGGGAATAGCCGCAGGTTTACCCTGCAACCCACGGAAAAATCCGGCGCTGTCTTCCTTCGAAAACGTTTCGTCGTCCGCAAAGTTGATTCGAACGGCACGGGCACCATCTCGCAGCCTGACAAAGTCCGGTCCGGCTTCCTCAATGTTCAAAACCTCCACAGTGGTCACTGAGCTACCTCCCTAATTTCTTCATCCGCCGAGTCAAGTTCCTCTTGTAGTCGAGCGAGTGCTTCCTCAGCCGTCTCGAAGGTACCCGTCCATCTGGTCTCACGTCCCTTGATGTGAGCGCCAATTTGCCAGACGGGTTCTTGAGTAACAGGACGGGCATTTCGAATTGAAATCTTTTGACCCTCCGGCAGACCTTCGACTTCATGCAACATGACCGGACCACTCCCGTACTCTACTCCTGTGCGAGAACGGGCGATTGGCTTCAAGGTTAGTTTGGACTGCATCGGACGACTCTCCTCCCTCCGACAATACCACGTAGCAGGGCAAACAAAAAGCGAAGACTGTTCGAGTGTAAAAGGTTCCGAACAACCTGACGCCATATTCGCATCTGTCCCAATCGTAGCCACACAGCGTCCTCGGTCAGCAGAGGCAAACGGTAGTTAGTATCCAGAATGAATGGCACTGAGGGATGAGAATGTTAGAATCCCCTCGTAATTCTTCTTTCACTGAGGGGGCGGAAGAATGGCGTCAAAGACGAAACCGCCGAAGTCGAAGCCTGCCAAAAATTATAAGCATCCCGAATCCGAAAGCCCGATGCGTCCTGAGGTCGGGACGCAGGCTCAATTCAAAAAGAAACTCCCGCCAAAGACCTACCGCTACGATTCATCACTCTCACCCGCGCTAGATTGGGACGGGAAGAACCCGGCGCGGGAGCAGGGCGAGGCGCAACTCGCCGACGCGGAATCTCAACTCAAGGAATTACACCGAAAGCTAAGTCCCAAGTCTGAAATCTGGAAAGAGGTCGGCGCACACGTCGTAAAGGCGCAAGAATCCGTAGAGAAGTTAAAGGCAATGAGCAATCCGTTCCTGAATTGGGCGGGGAAGGCTGAACGGCTATCGTTTGATGTACCGACCCTGCCGCTATTCATCCACGAGCGACTCTCGACCAAAGCTATCCTCGAAACACTCAAGGGGCATCGCTTCGACCGCAATCAAGAGACCATGTTCGACCTGTGGGGCGACCCACAGCACTCCGTGACCGACCAAGTGCTCCGTGCTTACGAATATCAGGACAAGTGGGTCAACCGCATGATTTTGGGCGACTCGCTTGTCGTGATGAATTCACTTCTCCGGTACGAGGGTCTCGGTGGTCAGGTGCAGATGATTTACATTGACCCGCCCTACGGCGTTAGATTCGGCTCGAATTTTCAGCCGTTCGTCAGAAAACGCGACGTTTCTCACGGCGACGACGAAGACATGACCCGCGAGCCGGAGATGGTACAGGCGTATCGAGACACTTGGGAATTGGGGCTGCATTCATATCTCACCTACTTGCGTGACAGGCTTCTCGTAGCCCGAGAGCTTCTCCACGCGACAGGTAGTGTGTTTGTACAAATCAGCGACGAAAACCTGCACAATGTACGCGAACTCTTGGATGAAGTTTTTGGCTCCGAAAACTTTTGCAGCGTAATCCCTTTCATCAAGATGGGGGTACAAACATCCACTCTGTTACCCACAAACTACGATTTTCTCCTGTGGTACGCCCGTGACCGGGAAAGAGTGAAATACCGACAGTTGTTTTCGGAAAAAACTTTCGGTCTGGAAGGTGACGAACAGTACCGATACATCGAACTGCCTGACGGACAAAGGCGGAGGTTGACATCAAAAGAAACGAATTCGGAGGATTTGCCTCAGGGAAGCCGATTCTTCCGAGCAAGCCCTTTGATTTCTGCTGGATTCCGTCAGAACACGACAGTGTCCTTTAAGTTTGAGGGAAAAGAGTTCCATCCGGGGATGGAACACAATTGGAAAACAACCACGGAAGGTTTGAGTAGATTGGCGGGGGCAAAGCGCCTCATGGTTGTGGGCAGTGGTTTGTACTACGTTCGATATATAGATGATTTTCCCGCGTTTCCGCTATCTGGAATGTGGACTGACACAGCGGCGAGCGGTTTCTCGGACCCGAAACTTTACGTTGTCCAGACAACGACAAAGGTCATTCGGCGCTGCCTACTTATGACCACGGAACCGGGTGACCTCGTCCTCGACCCCACTTGTGGAAGTGGCTCAACGGCGTTCTGTGCGGAAGAGTGGGGGCGCCGCTGGATAACGATTGACACGAGTCGAGTCCCGCTTGCCCTCGCCCGGCAGAGACTGCTCACAGCAACATTCCCATGGTATGAACTCAATGATGAGGCACGTGGACCCATCAGCGGTCTCCGCTATAAACGTCGCCAGAATAAGAAAGGCGAAGAAGTTGGCGGAATTGTGCCGCACGTCACATTGAAATCCATTGCCAACAACGAACCACCAGAAGAAGAAATCCTAATTGACCGACCCGAACAGAATTCCTCTATCACCCGCGTAAGCGGGCCGTTCTGTTTTGAGGCAACCATTCCAACGCCACTCGACTTCGAGGAGCAAAAGCCCGCTAGCACAACAGTCGCATCGGAGTCCTCTGAATCGTTCGTTGACAGGATGTTAGAAATTCTTCGCAAGTCGCCTGTGTTGCGGCTCGAAGGAAACAAGACTGTCACTGTGAGAAACGTGCGACCTCCGGCGAAGACGCTCTCGCTTTCTGCGGAAGCGATGGTGCCGAATGGAACAGAGAAGCCCGTGGCATTTGTTTTCGGACCGGAAAACGGCGCGGTCAGCGAGAAACTGGTCTACGAAGCTGCCCGTGAGGCGCACGCCAAAAGCTACTCACACCTTTACGTCATTGGTTTCGCCATTCAACCGAATGCCCGGCTGCTAATTGACAAATCTGCCGAGGTTGTCGGCATTCCCGCAACCTATGTGCAAGCGACGCCCGACTTGATGATGGGCGACCTACTAAAGAATATGCGGTCCAGCCAGATTTTTAGTGTATGCGGGTTGCCGGAAGTCGAAGTGCGCAGGGTCAAATCGAAGAACGGTGCGCCCAAACATTTTGAGGTCGAATTGCTCGGTCTCGATGTGTTCGACCCAATCGAGATGGCGAACCACAAGAGCAAGGGCGAGGACGTGCCTGCGTGGTTTCTGGACACCGACTATAACGACATGTGCTTCCACGTCAGCCAAGCCTTTTTCCCCCGGACAGGCGCATGGGAGAGCCTAAAAAAAGCACTGCGCGGGGAGTATGAAGAAAGCGTGTGGGACCATCTCGCCGGTACAGTTAGCGCTCCGTTTGAGGCGGGCAACCAAAGTCAGATCGCAGTCAAGGTGATTGATGACCGGGGCAACGAACTGCTCATTGTTAAGAGTCTGAAAGAGGCGAAATAAGCGATGTCAGGCTACCCGGAAGTTGGAGAACCAATCCAGAATTCGCCGTTCGAGGAACCGACTCGCTATTGGTACATCCGCGAAGGCGAGCAGCCGCAACTTATCGAGGGACATCGCCGACCTTCGATTGTCTTTGCGCCACGAGAACAAAAGAGACCGTGGCTCGTGGACGAGCGGCTCCTGAGACCTTCGAAACAGTATCCGACTGGATTTGAACTCGCGCTTGTAAACCTCATTCGAGAGCGTGTTGCTGATTGGCAAAAACAGGGCTATCCCGGAACCACCCGAACAACTCTCGAACTCATGCAGTGGTGGACACGCGAGGGGCGTGAGAAGCGACTCTTCTTCGCGCAGATTGAGGCTGTATCGTCAGTAATCTTTCTAAAGGAAGCACGGGCGGACTTCCTCCAAGGCATCTTCGTTCCACGCGACGAACCAAGTGATGACCGAAAAGAGAAAGACGGATACTCAGGCTTTGAGCGGTACGCCTCCAAGATGGCGACTGGCTCTGGCAAGACGACCGTGATGGGAATGCTGGCAGCGTGGAGCATCCTGAATAAACTGAATAACCGCAGCGATGCTCGGTTCTCCGACGTTGTCTTGGTTGTGTGTCCCAACGTGACTATTCGGCAGCGGTTGGCGGAACTCGACCCGCTGCTTGAAGAAGCAAGCATCTACCGCACGCGAGACCTCGTCCCGCCTCACCTGATGCCGCTTTTAAGTCAGGGAAGAGTCATCGTCACGAACTGGCACGTGTTCCAGCCGCAGGGGATGGACACAGGCGGAGTTAGCGCGAAGGTGGTCAAAGCCGGAAAAGAAGTGCGAGTCAAAGAAAACATCAACATCGGGGCGAAGACGACGACGGCTCACGGGAAACGCTATCTCAGCCTGAAAGACTATGAGCTACAGGTTGCCAATGGAATGCTGACCGTGCTCGAAGAAGAACGCGAAAAGGATGGCAGCCTCAAGCGGGTCAAGGTCGAGTCTGCGAAATACGTTGAAAGCGACACGGCACTCATCAATCGAGTGATTGGGCGCGAGGTCGGCGGCAAGCAAAACATTCTTGTGCTGAACGACGAAGCCCATCACGCCTATCGCATCAAGCGTGACGAGCCTGACCCGGAAGAAGAGGACGAGTTCGGCGACGAGGAAGAGGCGGACGAATTCTTCCAAGAAGCCACCGTCTGGATAGACGGGCTGGACAAGCTGCAAAAGCAGCGTGGCATCAATTTCTGTGTAGACCTGTCGGCGACGCCATATTTTCTCGGCAGAGTCGGGCAGGAAACCAACAAGCCATTTCCGTGGGTGGTAAGCGACTTCGGATTGATTGACGCAATCGAGTCGGGGCTAGTGAAGATTCCGCAGTTGGCTGTGCGCGATACCACCGGCGAAGAAATTCCCGGTTACCTGAACATCTGGCAGTGGATTCTGGAAAAGAAACTGACACCCGCCGAGCGGGGCGGCAAGAGAGGCAGTCCGAAGCCGGAAGCCATCTTGAAATACGCCCACCACCCCATTGCGATGCTCGGCGGTCTTTGGGAGAAGGAAACTGTTGATTGGGCAAAAAACGAAGCCGACCCACGACCACCAGTTTTCATCCTTGTTTGCAAGAACACAAAGATAGCGAAGGCGATTTACGAATGGCTTGCTGAGGATAAAGCGCCGACCGGAATTCCCCCGGCGCGTGTCGAAGGCTTTTTGAACAAGAACGGGCGAGTGAACACCATCCGAGTGGACACCAAGGTGATACACGAGACTGATGTGGAGGGCGCTAAGGGAGACGAGGTTCGGTGGATGCGTTTCACACTGGATACAGTGGGAAAGACCAACTGGACCTCCGACCGGCAGGGACGACCGCTTTTTCCCGAAGGCTTCGAAGAATTGGCGAAGAAACTAGAGCGACCTCTACATCCTCCGGGGCGCGATGTGCGTTGCATCGTAAGCGTGGGAATGCTCACCGAAGGATGGGACTGCAATACGGTGACACACATTATCGGACTCCGTCCGTTCATGTCGCAGCTTCTCTGCGAACAGGTCGTAGGTCGCGGACTCCGACGTGTGAGTTACGAACTCGGTGAGAACGGACGTTTCACCGAAGAAGTCGCCAAAGTCTTCGGTGTGCCGTTCGAGGTTATCCCGTTTAAGGCAAATCCGCAGGGAGCAGCGCCGCCGCGAGTAAAGAAATATCACGTCCATGCAATCCCTGAAAAGGAACGCTATGAAATTCACTTTCCTAGAGTTGAGGGCTACACGCAGGGGATTCGAAACCGCATAACTGTTGATTGGGAGAATGTCCCGCGCATCGTGTTGCAGCCTGACCTAATTCCTCCAAGGGTGGACATGAAAGGGCTGAGCATCTCGGACACCGGACGGTTGAGTCTGGCGGGACCGAACCATCTGGACGAGGTGACGTTGCACGAGTACCGGAAGCGGATGAGATTGCAAGAACTCGTCTTCGATTTGGCGAAAGGCTTGACCAAGGAATATGTTTCGCAGCCGAAGTGTCATGTGCCAGCGCACGTTTTGTTTCCACAACTTGTCAAAATCATCCAGAAGTACATGGCGGAAAAAGTGGAAGTGCGTCCTCCAGCCGACCTCAAGGATTTGGGTCTTGCCCCGTATTACCCATGGCTCGTAGAAATCTTGACGGAAAACATCCGTCCCGACACGGCGGAAGGTGAGGCACCAGAGATTCCGCGATATGAATCTAGTCGTGGTCCCGGCTCGACGGCAGAAGTGGATTTCTGGACGAGCCGCGACCCGCGTGAAGTCGTGAAGTGTCATCTGAATTACGTCGTGCCGGACACGCAAAAATGGGAACAGGCTGCGGCTTACTACATTGATTCGCACGCTGCCGTGGACGCCTTTGTCAAGAACTCGGGACTAGGCTTTGCCATTCCCTACCTGCACAACGGTCAGATGCATGATTACATCCCCGACTTCATCATCCGCCTAAAGGCGGAACCACCCGTCCATTTGATTTTGGAAACCAAGGGTTACGACCCGCTCGAAGAAGTGAAGAAGGCAGCGGCTGAGCGTTGGGTGGATGCGGTCAATGCGGATGGAAGCTACGGACAGTGGCGCTACAGCGTGGTGAAGAAAACCACGGACGTGGCTGACGCGGTTAGCAGCATCCAACGAGAAGCTATAGCAGGCAATCGAAATGCATGAGCATTTCAAGCAGTATGTAGAAAGCCTTCATCCGTCCTTTGAGCGCCTCATGGGAATGCCCCCTGTGAAGATGTCAGCCATCCCTAAGCAGCTTCCCGACAAGTGCGTCTACCTGTTCAGCGAGGGAGACCAAACACTATACGTCGGCAGAACTCGTCGTCTTAGGCAGAGATTGCGCCAGCACTCCATCGCTGGAGCGCAGCACAACCAAGCGGTATTCGCTTTTCGGCTGGCACGCGAAACGACGGGGCGCTTGACGGCGGCATATTCTGTTGCGGGTTCAAGAGCCGCTCTGTCCGCGGACGCCAGCTTTGCCGAGGCATTCACGCAAGCGAAATCCCGCGTGAGGAACATGGACTTGCGTTTCGTTGAAGAAACCGACCCACTTCGGCAGGCGTTACTCGAAATTTACGTTTCAGTCGTGCTCGGGACGAAATACAACGACTTTGATACACATTAAACCTGTCAAATCTGGATTGGATTCGAGGGGAGAGCTTTGCTTTTCAGCCACTGGAAGACCGCCCAAGTCGCTGCGAGATCTTCTCGGTTGTACGCGAGGATTTTGTCCATCAATTCTTTTCGCTTCCGCTCGTCGCTGGTCTCCGTCGCCTCAATGAAAGTTGCCATCGCCCAAGCCCCACCATACTCGCTCTGCTTGCGCTTGAACCCGACGTAGTCCTCAACGACTTTGAGACTGAAACTTGGCAGAGGCAGTACGACCGAGTCCCGCGTTACCGTCAAGAGGTCCAGAAGGTTCGCATCCACACGAGCAGCAATGCCATCGGTGTCACCAAAACGCGCAACATACCGGCGCAGATAGGTCTGCTCGTAGGGTGCCCAATGTACGAACGGAATGTCACCGTAGGTCTCGAAAATCCGCTTCGCATTCGCTAAGAAGCCGAGCCAGCCTTCCTTGTCGCCATCAGCGCCAAAGCCTGATAAAGCAACCATGAACTCGCTTGGTTTTGCGCCGTAAACCTGCGTTCCCCAAAGATAAATCTTGTCGAGTTCGTCCAAGTGCGGGGGCATCCCCTCCAAGTCAAACATGACGCAATTTTCGTGCTGCGGGATGGCAGGGACACCTAGAATTGTTTCTTGTTTTCTCTCCATCGCATCGGCGAATTGGAGGATTCGTCCGGCTGCCTTACCAACACGCTGCTCTCTGGAGCCATACGGACGCTTGAATTCGCTCAGACTGGCGACATCGAACTTCGTCAGCAAGTCCTTTCGAGTACGAATGCCCTGCGTGTTGAGAGTTCGAGCAAGGCTTTGGTCCACGCAGTAAACGAGCGCAACGTCAGAATTATCCTCGGCGTTCTTCCAACAGCGGTCGGTGAATCCACACCCAAGACATTTCGACCAGCCGACCGGCTCATACGGCTGTGCGGTCAATTGTTTGATGGTCAGGAGCCGCCCCAACTCCTGCAAAGCCGATGCGCCGCCATCATAGGGAATGGTTACAATTTCGCCGGTCCCGCAGTGCACTTGCAATCCCTTGGGAGCAGCACCACAACTCTTTTCGAAGAGCCATCCGTAAAGTTGAACTTGAAGCAAAATCTCGGGGTGATTCTCCTCGTCAATTCGACGTGACATTTTGGAGTCCCGAATCAAATATCCGCCGTCGTCGAGGATGAGGTAATCAGGAACACCGACAATTTCAACTTCGGATTCGCCTAACTTTTCGGTCACAAGAAATGCTGCTTGATACAGAAGTGGCACTCTCTTAGCGATGGCGTCAGCCGTATTCTTCACTTGCGCCTGAAAGGAATCATCGCTCACGTCGGCGAACACCCCGAGAGTGGCTAGATGGTCTTTCTCATGCCTCAGTCCTAGCCGATGCAAGACCTCGTCGTAGGGACCGGGAGCAGCTTCCACTTCTTCCTTCTGCCGCAAAAAGACTCGTAGGTCGCATCGAGTTGGTCGGTAATTAGAAATGAAATCGGAAGCTGTCAGGCGCATAGGCGATTTTGGCGCTCAGTATTACGTTGGGTCCGAGCCGCAGCGTGCACCGTTCCGACCGACAGACCCAACGTGCGAGCTATTGTGCGCCAAGAATGCCCGGATGCCCTCAGCGATTCAATCTTAGCCACGTCCACGTCTACCTTCGGTCTTCCAAGCCTCTTGCCTTTCGCTCGGGCATTTCGGAGTCCAGCCCGAACTCGTTCCGCAATCAGGTTGCGCTCGCCCTCGGAAACTGCACCGAGGACCGTAAAAACCAATTTGCCGGTGGGTGTGCTCGTGTCCACTTGTTCGCAGAGCGAGACGAACTGAATACCAAGAGCATTGAAGGTTTCGAGGGCACGGAGCAAATGCGAGACGGAACGGCAAAAACGGTCGAATCGCCAAACGATGACCACATCGAAACGACGAGCGTGGGCGTCCTCCATCATCCGATTGAGTTGCGGTCTCGAATCTTTTTTTCCTGAGACGCCCTTGTCTACGTAACAATCGTAGACCTCCCAATCGCGCCGTTTGCAATGCTCGTGCAACTCCCGCGTCTGCATGGTTGGGTCTTGACCACTGTTCAGAGTCGAGACCCTCGCGTAAATCGCAGCCACAATTTTCCTTGGAGCAGGTTCGCTAAGTCGGATTATTTCCAGTCCCATTTAGACCTCCGTGCTTTGTCCAAGCCATCTCAGAGAGCCGTTCAAAAAACGCCTGCGGGTCGTATCAGGCGATTTCCCGTGCCTCGCTTGACCCATCCCCGCTCGATGCCTCAAAGCACTTGCCGTGAGCCGCAACGGGGCACTGTCACGGAGTCGTCTTCACATACGTGGTTGTCTTCACCTTGCCGGTGTTGCGGTCCACTTCGGTGTATGTCTCAATCCGACCGGAGCGATTCACTGTTACTACCTTGTCCTTGCTGATGAAAGTCTGTGGCATTGGTGCGGTTTCATTCCTGCTCATTGATATTCCTCCCGAACGAATTTGACGAACGCCTTGTAGGCATCTTCCTTCGCCGTCGTGTCCTTCGCTTCCATATAGGCTTCGTAGAAGACACGCAGACGACGGTCCCGAGCGATTCCAATCGGGGTCAAGTCACAACCTGTGTCCTCGGAAATCTGTTGGAGTAGGCTCTTACTCATCCAATTCCTCCAGAATCTCCTCGAACCCCTTCCATGCTCTCTCCATCGCTTGTGCTAATTCCAGATGTAGGGCGGCTGCCGATTCGTAGTAGGCGTGTCGGCGATATGATTCGGAGGCGTCCAGAAGCTCACGGAGCCGGAAAATAGCCGCCTCCATGTCATCGCACGCCACCATAGGAGCGAGTTTCGAAATGGAGCCATCCGGGTACTTCAAGATTTGGACTCCGCCTGCGCCTTATTCATCGCCCTTTCGAAAAGAAAAAGTGCAATCACCAATTCGATTTCTGATTTCCGAACCTCACGTCGTAGCTCCCGAAAAGATTCTCTAAATGCCGGGTAACTGTAGGTCTCGGCGTTGGCTATCAGGTCGCGTGTCCTCGAATGCCAGAATCTCAGTTCTTCGAACCGAAT
Source organism: uncultured Acidobacteriota bacterium (assembly GCA_963790855.1). Taxonomy (GTDB): domain Bacteria; phylum Acidobacteriota; class Terriglobia; order Acidiferrales; family UBA7541; genus Palsa-295. Next base: position 5,281 of record CAWBPZ010000005.1, on the reverse strand, counting down.
GAAGCACTCCAGCTTGTTCGGTTCTCCGTTCCCTCTTGAAAACATTGAGTCCTCTGCCACGGTGTGCGCCGGTGAGAAAGCCTCTTTCCGCAATTCATTAGTACCACCAGAATTTGGAGAAAAACCACACTTTGGGCGTCAATCGTGATGCTGGCAAAAAGAGCCTTCCTTCTGTTAGTTTTTGAGCATCTGCATCAATCAAGCGAGGCGGTCTCGAATGCCACATCCCGCTCCTAATCTTCAAGCTCTCATTGATAAATTGCCGCAAGACTCCCTCGCCCGCAAACTGGTGGCGGCGTTCGAGACCGGTGAAAATATCGAGGCGGTCCGCGAAAAGCTAACACAAATTGTTGAGGAAGAGGTTCGGCGGAAAAAGGTATAGGCGCACATGCCCAAGCTACATTGGATTGAAATTCAGGGGTTTCGCGCTTTCGGGTGCGAGGCGGCTAGGCTTGCGTTCACCGGCAATCTTGCCATCGTTTGCGGTCCTAACAGTCAGGGGAAAACGAGTCTGGCAGAAGCAATCGAGTTTCTATTGACAGGTGGTACTGTTCGCCGCGAGTTTCTAGCGAGTGCGAAATCGGAGTTTAGCGATTGCTTACGGAACGTGCACCTTCCAGACGGGACCGAAGTCCTTGTTCGCGCGGAGATTGAGGACTCGTCGGGGGCTTCTCACGTGGTGTCGCGGAAACTTCTCACCGATTACACGGCTCAAGATGACTGTCGAACAGAGCTAACCATTGATGGAACTGTTGTCCCCAATCTAGAAAGCATCGGACTTCCTCTCTCGGAGCCACCCTTACGTGCCCCGATTCTCATGCAACACACGCTACGCTATGTGGTCTCCGCTCGCCCAACAGACCGGTCCGACTACTTCAAAGCTCTTTTGGAGGTCAACGACTTAGACGTAATCCGTGGTGCTATCGCTGACCTTCAAAATATCGTCGTCAAACCAGCGTCCTCGCTACTGACTTCACTTCGCAAATGCGCAGCAATCCCCGGTCTCGCGGAGATTCCCAAGAAGATTGAATCTGAGGGCTTGCGGGCAGAATCATTGGAATCTGCTTTGTCCGAAGCCTTGAGAATCGTGTTAACCAGTGCAGGGTTAACTGACGGGGAAATATCCTCCAACATTCAGGGTCGAATAACTTTGTTAAAGCAGACTCTCGATTCCCGCCGTGAATCCGCGTTTCCTATAACCGCGCTAACGCTTGGAACGGGAGCCAACGCCCAATTCACTTCACCCTCAATTTCTGACATTCAGCAGTTCTCTGAAATGGTTGGTGAGGTCAACCGTGAGGCTGCCAAACTCACACAACTCTTCTCTGCGGTCCTTGCGATTCCCGGACTTGCAGAAGCGAGCAGTCCCGTTGATTGCCCGGTTTGCCAAACCGAAGATGCGCTGACTCCCGAGAGAATGGACGCGATGCGGCGTCAGATTGCTCTCTCCCGTGGATTGGAGGAAATGAAAACGAAAGCGGAGCGGGAGCTTTCAAATTTGAGAGCATCGCTAACAAGCGTAAGCAACGCTCTCGGACGCATCCTTCCGGGATGTTCGTCTTGGAACGATGAAAAACGACAGGAGCACCGACGTATCATCGAGACAATTCTCGAAGGCAACGACGTAATGACGTACGACCAATTGTTTTTGCTTCCAGCCCAAATCGCAGAGAATCTGACCTCGACACGGCAGTGCCTCGATGCACTGGCAGATAACGTCGAGTTAGCTGAGGAACGGGTTAGGGAGTTTCGAGAGATACCCATAGAAGCCCTAACTGCGGCGATAGCCTCAGCAACCGACGCTTGGCGGAAGTCAACCGACTTAATCCTCCAATACCGCGAATCATCAAACGTGGTCACAGGAATAATCCGCCGAGCGATTGACGGCAGGTCGAACTTCACGGAATGGCAAGACCTGATAAACGTCTCCGAGAATAGACGGGAAATCGAAACTGAACTAAGCGACGTAAAGGCTCGTGCATCTGTCTTAGCAGAAATCGAGAATGCTGTTGGCGACATAGACCGCTCCAAAGCCAGCGTATTTGATGGCAAGTTTCTATCTCTCAGCGATGAAATCGAACGCTGGTGGGAACGCCTTCGTCCAGATGAACTCGTTGCATTTGGCGGATTGCGAAGAAGAGGTACGGGAAGACGGTTTGTGGACTTCAAGGCTTTAATTTCTTCTGAAAGGGGAGGGACCAGCATTGAGCGTGATGCCGCCGGTGTGCTAAGTGATTCTCAATTGAATTGTTTGGGGGTCTCAGCATTTCTTGCTCGCTGCATCCGCGAAAAATGCCAAATCATAGTACTCGACGACCCCGTTCCGGTCAGTGACTTGGAGCATAGGGCGACCTTTGCAAACTACGTCGTGGGTGAACTTCTATCAAATGGGATTCAGGTGATTATCACGACATACGATGAAGAACTAAACCGAATTCTCCAACACTATTATGCCCACGTCGCTTCGGATTGCTTTTCGATTGAAATGGCAAATTCAAAGGATGGGGCGAGCTTTTGGAAAACAAGCGACACACTCGAAGCACTTATCGTGGCGGCGAGACCGTTCCTCAAGAATCAAAACCGCGAAATCAGAAAGATTGCGGCACACCGTCTGAGGGATGCTGCTGAGCGCCTGTGCAAAGAAATCATTGTCAAGTATGGCAGTTCGACGAGCACGCCCTGCACGATTGCGGATTTTGGCGGAAAGATGCTTTCAGAGTTGGTACCGAAAACGGAACCGTTTCTGACGAAAGATGCCTCTCATTCGGGGAAACTTCGCGTTATCGGAAGGCTTTTGAATCCCGGTTCACATGACACCGTAGTCCCGGAGGCTATGGGCTTGGGAGTAGCGTGCGGTGATTTGGAAATGCTCAAGCGCGAATACCTCTAAGGGCAAAGTTCGTACGACGTTTATAGGAGTTCCAGATGTCCAACTCCCCCACACTTCCTGATTGGGCAGACCAACGGCTGGCGCAACTTGGGACGATTCTGCAACAGCTTATGAATAGCACCGCCGTCGCTTTCGATGAGCATCTGCACGGTCTTTTGCCTGACGAACACGGCATTTATGCGATTTACGCGAAGAACGGGAAGCCGGGGGAAGTGCTGAGAGCCGGTCGAACGAAGACCGCTGCCGGTGGTCTTCGGCAACGCATTTATCGCAATCACTTCATGGGTGACCAACAGGGAAATCTTCGTTCGCAGTTGTTACAGCAATCTCTGTGCAAAACCATGGAGGAGACGAAGCATTGGATTCGAGCCAATTGTACGGTGCAGTATCTAGTAATCGAAGAAAATGAGATGCGACGATGGGCTGAATACCACATGCTCGCTATGCTACAACCAAAATGCTGCGATTAGCTCCGTTGCTTGCCGTAGAAGTTCACCTTCCCACCCACAACATTTGCCAAGTAGCGTCCCTCAGTGAGGAACTGCATCACTTTCTTGCCGGACTGTGCCAACAGCGCCCAACGGGACTTCGTTTCCGGGTTCTGCTCCAGACCACGAATCTCGTTGCCGCCGAAAACGAAGTCCACTTGCCGTAGCCGGTGCTTCGGAGTCAGGCGAACGGGGTAACGGTCTGCGCCTAGCACGACGACCTTGGCATCCTCGACGAGGGTTTGCCGCCAGACCTCGATTAGAATTTGCTCGAATGAAAAGTCCATGGCTCACTCTATTTGAGGGGATTAATATCGCCACCCGCACTACCCTACGGAGTATTCGGGTCGTTGGCGTACTTGCGGTGCGGACGAGGCAACGGTAATCCCCCCATGTTCCTGACGAAGTGCGCGTCTCCGACCAGCCAGTGATAAAGATTCATGTACGAAAAGTCGGGATGGAGTTTCAAGCCAACTCCACCGATTCGACCAAGGTCCGAAGCAAATAAAGGTCGAATCGCCGCAAAAATTGGCGGCGAGAAGACAGTCTCACCGGCTACGAAGGAAGTCACGGAGGAGACTAACAAGTCGGCTGCTTGGATTGTTCGTACGAGGTGGGAGTCTGTGGACAACATGTTGATAGCGATATTCTGAGGAGTAACGTACCCCGTACCTCGTTGGATTGCCTCCAAGCACTGATGCAAAAACACTCGTTCAGTAGTCCTGTCACCGCCGGGTCTATCGGCAACGATTAGAGCGGTTGTGTGCTTTGACCTAGCCAACCAATCAACGCGCTCAATAAGCATCTTGGTCACGAACTCTTGATGGTTCGGGGAAGTAAGCGGGGTTCGTGAGGTTTCGTCACTAATTATTACAGTTACGATGGCACCGTGGTCTTTGCATGTTTGAATCACTGAAAGGAAGAAATCTCGCCGAGTTGCATCTACAAGGTTCGTTCGCATCCAAGAACCGACTCTTGGAGACCATTTGAATTCTTCCCCCGTAGGGAACCCAAACTGCCTACAAATGAACCCGATGGTCCTTTCAAGGCTGGCAATGTTGTCGGCTTCGACGAACAAGCCTCCGGTCGCAACCAAGCTGCCAAGTCCTCGCCTTGTGGGTCTGTTTTGTGAGGAATCGTCCGCAAAGAAAAGGTACATATCACAACGGTACGCGGTGCCCTGACAATTGCCAAGATATTCAGCGTGGAGCGCACTCCCAAGCTAGGCGATTCATCATCTCAGGGGAGAACTTCTAGCAACTTTCGGCGCACATCGCTACGGTCGAGAACCTCAACACAAGCGATTTCCCCGGCGACAACGTCAAGAATCAGCATTCCATCTTCTGGCATCAGGCGCACATTCCGGTGACCGGGACCGAAGCCGCTCTTCGGCTTCGGTCGTGTGTAAAACGTGGCGCAACCGATGTCATCTTGGCAGTGGCAGCGTTCGAAAATCATCAATCCCGGCACTTGTGCAGCCAGCACGGGTTCGCCCTGCTCGTTCAGGAGTTGATGAAGCTCGGCAGAAAACGCAGGAAGCACAGCGGAGAGGCGAGGTCGTTTTTCGGTTTGTTGATTCATGGCATCTCCGCTTGATTATGACTTACTCCCTGTGACACAGCATTCTCGTGGGAAGTCGAATCAGCCTTTGGTAGCTCCCTTATATAGGAACGTGTAGCGCGTTAGCGGTGTTACGGACTGCCTACGACACGCACACAACTTCCCTGATGAGGAGAAATCCGGCTCGGAACTGTATCCAGTGTTGCCAATTTCCCTTGATTTTTTAGTCTAAGACGAACTATGTTGGTCTCAGATGAACAGCAAGGATTCGAGGTAAGTGGCGGCAATCAGTGGGTTTTAGCGGCTTTTATTGACTTTTCTTCGAGTGGCGATTCACAATCCC
>CAWBPZ010000004.1:0-1247223 GCA_963790855.1 uncultured Acidobacteriota bacterium | reverse complement strand
CGCTAGCGTTACTCAGGAGTTCGTTACTGTCGGAAGACTCCTCTGCGTTCTGGATTCAAAGGGATTGACTCATTGCGCTAAGTTAAGTATTTTACATTCCACTTCCCTCCCGAGGTAGAACATGAGCAACTGGACGCCGGTAGGCAGTCTCGTCGTGAATCGGTCTTCCCACAGCGCAACATTGCTACCGGATGGAAAAGTCTTGTTAGCCATGGGTACCGCGGATCTCAGTCCATCGGCAGAATTGTACGACCCGAGTGTCAGAAGCTGCTCTCCCACGGGCAGTCCGTTTCTTAATCGCATTTCGCCGGGTGGCTTACGCCTATCAAACAATAAGGTACTGGTCGCAGGAGGAGTGCTTCGCGCGGGGAAAGACGGGAAGATAAACGAGAATATGGATCAGCTCAGATCGACCGAACTTTATGATCCGCAGACGAGAGAATGGTACCCAAGCGGGCTACTCAACCTTACTCGGCAACTCGCGGCATTTGTCACGTTGCAAGATGGACGGGTGATGATAATCGGCGGGGACTTCGACGGCCAAAACGCTCCTCCAACCGGGTCCGCGCCATCTTCGATTTTCGACTCCTGTGAAATCTATGACCCCGTCACTCAAGTATGGACAGTAACGGGCAGTTTGAATATCGCACGGTTTAGCCATACTGCGACGACTCTGCAGGATGGCCGCGTTCTTGTGGTGGGTGGGTTCACCTCAGCTCTCAAGAACACGCCCGAATTGTACGACCCGGCGACCGGGAAATGGAAACTCGCGGGCGAACCGCACCATGCACGAGTTCGTCACACCGCTACCTTGCTTGCGGATGGCAAGGTTTTGGTGGCTGGAAATGGCCCACCAAACAGCGCCAGTGCCGAAATATATGATCCCGTACATGATGAGTGGTTCTTGGTAGGCTTCTTGGCAACAGGCCGGGAGGGCCATGTGGCTGTCCGTCTAAATGACGGGTGGGTCTTGGTACAGGGCGGCCTCAGTGAAGAAGCTGCATCAAGTGCAGAAATCTATAATCCTGCAAGATCCCTATGGACATCTGCAGGAAGCACTCAATATCCGCGTCTCGGACACACGCTCACGCTATTAAGCCATCGGGGTCCAGCTCAATTGGGCGGTAGGAGCCAAGTGCTCGTTGCAGGCGGCAGCGCCAATCCAACCTGTGAAATTTTCGACACAGGAAGCGAGAATCCGGTGCATTCGATTGGGGGCAGCGCTCTATAGAGCAGAGATTCCCAAAATCATCGAGCAAACGGCTGATTTCAAATACGTCGATGAACTGGCACCGCTTTCGAAGCCTTTAGCCAGTTTAAAGTCGGTGGAGCAAATTCCGAAGCAACCTCGCACTCGATAGGTCCCGATTAGTCGCGTAACCGGACAATGAGGGCTAGTTTCCGGTGAGGGCGTGGATTGGAACTTGGCTTGAGACGTCGACTACGGATAGGCTTCCATCAACAGTGGGCTCGTCGACGATTCGGAAGTCACTGCACGATAAGTCGGATTACGGGACATGTTCGTTGGAGGATGATTCTATCGCCTGAATATTCTCGGGGCCTCGTCAGGGTCTGGTTTGCTCAAGAAGGCTGACTCCTGCTTGGCCCATAGCGCAAGGAAGAAGCCTGCGGTAAGTGACACCATGCCGATGCCAAGTACGATCCAACGGAGTCCGCTCGGAAGGTGAACCTTGGAGTCGAGCAGACCGAGCAAAAAACCAAAGCCGATCAATCCAAAAGCGAGCCTGTATCGATTGCGATTATCATGAACGAGATCAGCATCAGCGCCCCGATCAAGGTCGCGTTGGCGCTGACGCCATCTCTCAAACCAACTACTCATCGATTCGCTTCACAAGGCACCTGCTCGGGTGACCAGCCCGAGTTTTTGTACCACGGTGAGTGAGAGAGTTTACATCCCGCTAGGAACTGACGCGGAGCAATTTCATCTCATTGCGCCGTACGAGATCAATCCGCGAAAATGGCTGAAGAAAACTTGGATCAATCAATACACCGGGGAAACTTTTCGAATCACTACCGCTGGCAATCACGGAACCAGATGGTCTGCCCGAGTCAAGACATACGGTGAAGCATTAGAAGAATATGAATTCCACCCTGAATCGAAATGTGCGGACAAAGATGGAAATCCCTGCAATAAGCAGACTATCGGCTTGCTAAATCGGAGGCGGATTCGAATTCGCAATATCAAGTTCATTGGCAAGGAATCCAACAGCTTGGAAGATGTTGAAAGCGGTTTGGCTCCGTCGGCTCAAAATGTTTACACAGAGTACCCCGATCCGAGTCGTGACGAATGGGACACCGTGATTCGCCCTGCGTTGAAAAAACCTCCGCTTAAAATTCTTGTCAACGAGTGCCGAGGGCGATATTCTCGCAGGGCGCTCATTGATTTAAGAGGCAGACACAGCAAGCCGCATCGGAAGAACCGGGAGTTGTTGACGAGAATTCTTAGAAAGATGGGCCTAATTTGAAGAACTCTGCGGCTGCGACGCTAACAACTTTGCCAGTGCACTGTCTGAAGGATGGATTTGTGACTCAAGTTTCAGGGCGTCGCATATTGGAGTGTGTACAGAATCCAAGCTGTGGAGCTTCCAGGAAGTATCGAGCGAAACTGCGATAAGAGCATCCCCCATCTTCGAGCAAAGCTTACACGTAATCGCGCCGGTATCCTTGCTTGCGGTTTCGATAGCGTTCTGGATTTTTTTGAGTTTCTTCGCCGTGTCCCCCTTTGCTGTCGCAGCGGATACCGCATCCATCTTGGAGCGATGCGCGGTAGAGGTAAAGAGGTTCGAAATAGAACAACGTGACCTACATTCTACTTCGTTTCGAAAGATCGCTGCGAAGGTCAGAAGCTGGTTGTCCCGCTCTTCCGGATCGTCAGGAAGTTTGAGCACATACCGCAAACGCGCACAGTGCGTTGGGTCGATACCCGTGTCCGTAAAGGTCAAAGCGAATTGCAAGGCCATCGAGTAAATATAATCTTGCAATTTCTGACGGCACAAATTCTTGTCTTCGTTCTTGGAAAAGGAATATCCATCCACCTCCATGCTCGTCAACACGGCAACTGCGGTCTTCGACTCCCTACCAAATCCTTCGGAATAAACCTTCCACGCATCACCGAAAGTCTTGTATTTTGGTTCGGCACTCTCAAAATAGAGATGAATCCACACGGCTAAGCTTCTCCGGTAGAATTCCATTCGAACATAATTGTTCACGTACCACTTCGGCGGAATACTTGCGCGCAGATGTCCTTGGATCTGGGACGCACCTAGCTGGATCTTGTGGACGATCGAAGTATCAAAAAAGGACTTCGGACTTGGAGAACTCATTCATCACTTTCGCCGGCAGCTTCGTCTGCCTCATCCGTACTCGCATTTAAGGAAATTTGAGCGCCCAATACGCTCACGAGATCACGATAAAACTTGGTTAGGGTCGCTGGACCAAGCTCTTGTTGGGAATCCAACCATACCAACTTCGCATCAATTCCAATTAGTTGTTGCTCAGGTAAGCTGCTCCAGTGTGGGCGAAGGAAATCCTGAAGCATTGAAACTGCTGTGGCGAAAGTGCGGGTTTCTGGGCTCAACACAGCCTGTCTATACGTGTCCGCAAGAGTGCCTTTAAGTTCCTCACGGATGGTAGATATCTCGGGGCGACCTACGGAGTGCCGAAACTCACTCATAAGTGTCTGAATCTTCCTAACCGAGGAGTGACGCAAGTGAGGTTCGAAAGCGGTTGAAATCTTCGCCTTTGGCAAATAATTCAAGCCCACACGCGTCGCCAAGTTTTCGGGGTCAACGGTACCGGCCGAGGTACGAATAATAATGATGCTATCGCTCTTCGCTAGCGCTTTTAAGTCGTTCGACACCTGCGCTCCTGTGACGGTTGGGCTGGAGACCATCACAACTTCATACGGGGTGGTCCGTGAGTAAACGGACTGAACGGTAGCACGACCAGAGCCCTCGCCTATGCTTAGATAACTTGAAGCTGAGGCATCGGATCGTGTTGTGTCAAAAGTGGCGACAGTCGAAGAACTCTGTACGAAATCCTTCCGTTCAATTAAAGGAACTGGCAGTAGTCCGACCATTCTTATTTTCCCTTAGCTGGCAATCCGAGAACATATTTGACAATATTTTCCGACAATTTCGATTGCAATGCTAGCGAGTCCCCCAAAAAACCCTTGATGCCGTCTCGCTTGATTTCATCCTGAGAAATGTCAATATCCATGAGAAGCGCTACGTCGGGGATATCAGCAAATAGTTCTTCGCTGGGCAATGTTCTTTCTTTAACCGCGAAATTCGAATTTCTGTCGGGCTGAAATTGCATTTCCACTTCATCTTTCTTCATTGGACCAACTCGCAACTTTACTTTCAAGCGACCTTCGTCAAAGTGTACCGTGTATGCAACATCTGTAGGGGATGAACAAATTCCCTCCTTTATATCTTTGCTTTGAAGCAAGAATTTGTCATTCACAACAAAGACTAACTGTTCGAACTTCATCTTAACAGGTTGCAGAAACCAGCACCGAAGTCCAAGCCTCTGAAACTTATCGAGATCGAGCTGCACCGGAACCTTGTTGACGATCGCATCCATCCGAGTGATGTCAAATTTTGCATCATGCTGCGGCTTCATGTCGCGCACGTAAACGAAGAAATTGTGAGCGAGCGAAACACTGCACCGCTCATCAAAGTCTTGTAACGTTATGGCGAGTCCAGTCGTTATCCAGTCCTTGTATCCTGACAATTCGGATGCTATCGGAAAAAGCTTCTGATAGAAGCTAAGGGCTGGTTTGTAGTCAGCTCGGAAAACTGTTTTGTAGTTGGTCACTGCCGCAACCGAAGAATCCTTGGCATGCTTGATCACTCCCCACAGATCGTTTTCAAGGACAAAACGCATGCTATTCTGGAAAAGAAGATTGAGTCAAGCCCAGAGAGCCTAGAACATACTATGGTGAGGTTAATTCCGTCCCATGCACCGAGAATTGCCGCATTCAAAAGATCTCCGAGTCGGTGCTATAACCGTCAATCGAAATTTCCGCTTGTGCGCGATAACTTCGCAATCGCAGTCTGTGGAAAATGACAGTCGGAACGACCGAAAGGGCAGTTTCGCTCCCTCCTATCTCCTATCCCGTCAAAGTAAATCGGCGTCAAGACTAAGATAATTCCAAGAAGTAAACAAATCACGTTGCCGCAGCACAAATTGGCATCGCGCGCTCATTAACTGTGTCACTAGGCAACGCCGCGTGCTCACAATCAGCACACCGCGCGCGAAAAACCACTGCTCATCACGGATGCGTCATCTTCTCCGGCTTCACCAGCTCGTCAAACTCCTTCTCCGTCAGATGACCCAGCTTCAGCGCCGCCGCCTTCAGGCTAGTGTGCTCATGATGCGCGGTATGCGCAATCTCCGCGGCCTTGTCGTACCCAATTTTCGGGCTCAGCGCGGTCACAAGCATCAGCGAATTCTTCACGTTTTGCTCGATGCGCGACAAATCCAGCTCCATCCCCAGCACACAGTGGTCCACAAAAGAACGGCACGCGTCGGCCAGCAGCCGCACCGAATTCAGAAAATTGTGGATCATCACGGGCTTGAAAACATTTAACTGAAAATTTCCCTGTGACCCGGCAAAACCGATCGCTGCGTCATTGCCGAACACTTGCACCGCCACCATCGTCATCGCTTCCGACTGCGTAGGGTTCACCTTCCCCGGCATAATCGAAGACCCCGGCTCATTTTCCGGCAGAATCAGTTCGCCGAATCCCGCGCGCGGCCCCGAAGCCAGCCAGCGCACATCATTTGCGATTTTCATCAGCGATGCCGCCAGCGTCTTCAAGGCCCCGCTTGCAAACACGATTTCGTCATGCGCCGAAAGCGCCGCAAATTTATTGGGATGCGACGCGAACGGCAATCCCGTCAACTCCGAAATTTTCCGCGCCGCCCGCTCCGCGAATTCCGGATGCGCGTTCAATCCCGTGCCCACCGCCGTGCCGCCAATCGCCAGATCGTACAGCCCAGGCAGCACCATACGCAGCCGTTCGACATCGCGATCCAGCTGGCTCACCCACCCGGACATTTCCTGCCCCACCGTCAGCGGCGTCGCATCCATCAAATGCGTCCGCCCAATTTTCACCACATCTGAGAAGACTGCGGCCTTCGTCGCCAGCGCATCGCGCAGCTTCGCCACCGCCGGGATCAAGACTTCCTCCACGCGCGACGCAGCCGCAATATGCATCGCCGTCGGAAAAGTATCGTTCGACGACTGCGACATGTTCACATCGTCGTTCGGATGGATCGGCTTCTTGCTCCCCAGCACGCCGCCCGCAATCTCAATCGCGCGATTCGAAATCACTTCGTTTGCGTTCATGTTCGTCTGTGTCCCGCTGCCCGTCTGCCAGATGCGCAACGGAAAATGTTCATCCAGCTTTCCCGCGATCACTTCATCCGCCGCCTGCACGATCAGCTTCGTTTTCTCCGCCGAAAGCTTGCCCAAATCCTTGTTCACCAGCGCCGCCGCTTTTTTCAGCACGCCGAAAGCGCGGATCAGCTCCGGCGGCATGGTCTCGCACCCGATATCGAAATGAATCAGCGAACGCGCCGTCTGCGCGCCATAATAACGATCCGTGGGAACCTCAATCTTCCCCATGCTGTCTGATTCAGTGCGTGTCTGCGCTTTCGCTGCCTGCGACGCTTTGGCGTCCACGTTCCCTCCCCGAAATCCCATGCAAGCGGCAATCCGCCCACTGTCTATATTTCCGCTTCTATAAGGATACTGCGGAAACCGCCCCGACGCAGCCGTCAGTTGGCGCGAAAGCCGTCAAATGCGCAAGCCTCGGCCTCTTCGCGCCAGTCATTCCTTGCGCCCTAATTGCTGCCCCGAGATGACGTTATCCACAAGAACCCCCGGTCAGCTGTACCGGTCTTGCACTATCGGACAGGCATGTTTTCGGAAACGTTCGCGCTACCATCTTCTCTGGCGACCTTGAAATCAGACTAAAATGGTGGATGGGCGCAGCGGATTCGTTCCCGCAATTGCGCCGTAGCTCGGATTGTTGCGGGGGACGTGGTGTATCCGATGGGTTCGATTTTCAAGTCCATTTTTCATAGCAGCAAGACGGCGGTCCTCAACCCTCCGCCCGAATTGTCTCCAGACCTGAATCTCGCCCCGCCGAAAAATTCCGATGGCACCGCCGCCGCGCCAGCCGCTGAACCGCCCGCCCCAGCTGCCAACGAGGTAGAGGTGCTGCAGGACTTTCTGATCAAGAATTTCCTTCTCGACGAGCCGAACGCGCAAACCCAACCGTCGAACGCGTCACAGTCGGCCCCACCTGCCTACGCGCATATTCCAAATCCCCTGCCCGATTTGAGTTTCAACACGGACGTAAGCCCGACGGTCACGCCGGAAACCAACTCGGAAGCACGAGCCGACGCGGGCCCGCTCTCCACCACCGACCTTAGCTCGCTGGCCAATCCAGAGACGACGTCGCAAGCCATCGCGCACGCAGACGCAAGCCCAACCGTTCCGACACTCACCGAACCCGAAAGGGACGTCGTCGCCGGCTCCGAAATGATGGCCGCCGAGCTCATGGCCTCCGACCCCGCGCCAGACGCCCCCAAAATCGACACCGCCGAATGGGCGCTCGAAGAAGCCCTGGCGAATCACAAAGAATGGCTCGATTCTCACGCTGCCACCGGCGGGAAAGCCGATCTGCAGAAAGCCCAGCTCGAAGACCGCGAGCTGATCGGCGTCAGCCTGCGCTACGCGGATTTACAAGACGCAAACCTCAAGTCCGCCGATATGCTGCTCGCCGATCTGCGCGACGCGTGTCTCGTCCGCGCCAATCTTCAGGAAGCTTGCCTGGTCGGCGTCAATCTCGAAGGCGCGAATCTGGAAGGTGCATCGCTCGAATCCGCCATGGGCCTGTTGCCGCGCCAACTCGCCGGCGCGAATCTCCACGAGGCCTCGCTCCCCGCGACAATTTTGGAATTCAGCGCACTCGTTGAATTTCAACGCACGTCTCTCACCGCCGCGCGCCTGTTCGCCACCACTTTCTTCGTCAGCCTGCTCTCCTGCCTCACCATATGGAAAACGAAAGACGTCCAGCTACTCACCGATTCCGCCATCATTCCGTATCTGCATTCCGCCGCCGCTGCTGCCGCTGCACCTACTGACGAAATCTACCTGATCGCGCCGGCCGCGCTGCTTGCGATCTATCTCTGGTTTCTCTATAACCTGCAGCGCGTGTGGGATACCGTTCTCGAGCTCCCCGCCGTTTTTCCTGACGGTCGCGTGCTCGGCCAAAAAGGTCCGCGCATCATCACCGGCCTACTGCGCACGCATTTCCGCTGGATGAATCCCGACGCTCCTTCCACGCGCCTGATCGAAAAAGGACTTTCGGTCCTGCTCGCTTATTGGACGGTGCCGCTCGTACTTCTGTTTTTCTGGGCGCGTTACCTTACCCTGCAGGAAATGCACGGCACGATTTTGCAGGAGGCGCTGATTCTGATCGCCGTCGCCGCAGCCATTTATTGCACCACCAGCACGGGACGTCCCGCCGAACGCTGGGTCGCGCAAGGCAAACCCGAAAGCTCCGCGTTCGCTCGCTTGAAACGCTTGAAACCAGCCAGCGTTCTGATCGCTCTTTTTGTAGTGCTGTCGTTTTTCTCCATCGGCACCATCGCCGGCGTCCCGCACGATCAGCAACGCGCGCCCCAATTCGCATCCACAAGCATTCGCCGCTGGGCGCCCAGCCTTCTCTGGCTGGTCGGCTACGATCCCTACGCGGAATTGACCGAAGCGTCCATCTCGCTCCGCCCGCCCAATTGGACTGGAGCCGACGATCAGGTTTCCGAGGTGCGTGGCGCGCGCCTGAACGGCACGAATTTCCGTTACGCGCAGGCCTACGGAGTATTTCTCGCGGGCGCGCATCTCTTCCGCGCGAATTTTCAGGGCGCATTCATGTCTGAAGCGGATTTCCGCGGCGCGGATCTCGGACAGGCGAATCTGAAATTCGCGGTGCTGGATCGCGCGCAAATGAATCACGCCAATCTCGACCGCGCCAGCCTGGACGGTGCAAATCTCACGCGCGTGGATCTGCGCGGCGCCAATCTTTCCTATTCTTCACTGGTCAGCGCCGAACTGCTAGATGCCCGCCTCGATGGCGTCAGCTTTTACGGCGCGCACGCGGAAAATGCGTCGCTCGTGCGCGGGAATCTGGAAAAAGCGGATATGCGCGAGGCCCATCTGGAAGGCGCCAATCTCGATAGCGCCGATTTGCAGCAAGCCTATCTGTGGTCCACCAAACTCAGCGGCGCGCATCTGCAGAACTCTCAGCTCGGCACCGCCATTTTCATTGACGCCGATCTGCAAAGCGCCGACCTGCGCGGCGCGCATTTCAACGGCACAGTATTGAACGGCGCAAACTTAACAGAGGCGAATCTCGACGGCGCCGATCTACGTGGCGCGCTCCAACTCGCTGCCTACCAAGTCTGCTCCGCAAAATCCCACCGCGGCGCCACCCTCGACGACACCCTGCAAATCCAAGTGGACGCGCAATGCGGTACGCCGCACCAACCATAATCGCAAAGTTGGCGCGCCGCTCAACTGCTCAATAATTTGCGGCCTGCTCAACGCCACAACTTCGTTACAATTGTTCTCGGAGGAATTCAGATGCATCCCTGGCACGACCTCAGTCCCGGCGAACACGTTCCACACGAATTTCAGGCCATCATCGAAATCCCGCTCGGCTCCAGCGTCAAATACGAACTCGACAAAACCAGCGGCATCATAAAAATGGATCGCGTGCTCTACTCCGCCGTGTACTATCCCGCTAACTACGGTTTCATTCCGCAATCGCTCGCCGAAGATCACGACCCGCTCGACGTCCTGGTCCTCTGCCAAGTCCCGGTCACTCCGCTTACCATCATGCACGCGCGCACGATTGGCCTGATGTCCATGATTGATTCCGGTACCATCGACCACAAAATCATCGCCGTCGCCACCGCCGATCCCGAATACAACTCCTACCACGAAGCCAGCGAGCTGCCGCCCCACAAACTCGCCATGGTCCGCAGATTTTTTCAAGATTACAAACAGCTCGAGGGCAAAATCGTCGAAGTGGACGAAATCCTCCCTGCCAAGGTCGCCTACCCCGTGATCGAAGCCGCCCTGGCCCGTTACGACAAGCAACGCCGCGCCGGCCATCACAAAAAATAGCCACCAGCGCGATTCCTCCGGCCAGGCGATGAAAAAGTGAACTGTCCGACCCTGCCCCATTTCTAGACGTTTGGTCAGTTGTCCCGGGGTTTCGCTTGTCCCCATACTGGTACTGCAGGTTTAGGCGATTTCAAAGCGGTGCATCCTGGGGAATGCCGTGCAACCTCTATTCCTTGCTGATTCCGCGAAGCCGCGAAAGCAGCGTGCCGCTCAGTCTAGTTGGCCAGCAACGCTCTGCCGCTTCGCACGGCGCTCCCGCCAGCCCATTTCGTCACACGGACTCGCTGCGGAATCCGAGCGTTTCCCGGCCACGCCAGCACGCGCTAGTTTCGGAGGTAAAATGACTCGGACGCTTGGAATCTTCTTCGCGCTTGTGACGATCGCAGCCGCGGCGCCATCCGCAAAAGCCGGCGGCACTGTAAATATCAAATGCGGGCCGAATGAAGACCGCGTGTGGGTGTACGAATCTCTGGTCGATTTCAACGTCGCCGCGAAACTCAAATGCGGCGAACCCGTGCAGATTGTCGAGCGCGTGAAGGACTACGTAAAAATCGAAACGGCGAATGGCACCGAAGGCTACGTGCTGGACACTTCGTTCCCGAAATCCGCGCTGCCTCCCGCACCGGTGGAAAAACCCAACGACGTTGAATCCGCAGCAGCCGCCTTCGCAGCCAAGCGCGGTACCCGCGCTCCGGACAATTCCGTCGGCGCGCCCGCGAGCACGCATTCCAGCGCTCCAGTCGCTGTTGCGAGCGCCACGCCCCCGCCAGCAGTCGCGGCAAAACCAGTCGCGCCAAGTCAACCCATGCCGCAACCGACGGTCACGCTTTCGTCCGCGGCCGCCGCTCCTGCCGCCGCTGCTCCTGCGGCTGTCGCAGCTGCACCGGCGCCAGCGCCCTCGACATCTGCTGTGCTCGCAAAAAATTCAAATCCCCCTCCCGCTTCGAGTGCGAGCGCGTCTGTAATCGTCGAGCAACCCGCCCCGGCGCCAGTCGCATACCGAGCTCCAGCTCCGGAGCCGGCCCCAGCGCCACAGCCGAAGCCGGTAGTCGCTGCGGCACCAGCAGCACCGCGCGCCACTTCGGTAATCTCAGTTTCTTCACCTGCGCCAGCCGCAGTTATCGCGGCGAAATCTCCAGCAGTCCCGCCCGTCAGCAATCCTGCTCCGGTCGCAGTCGCTTCCAACGCGCCCTTATCCGCTCCACAAACGGCACGCGACGATTCGAACAACGCCAGCAGCATGACCATCGAAACTTCCGCTACTCTGCAACCGGTCGCCGACACAACCACACGCGCTCCGCTCAGCGTCACCAGGCCAGCCGCGAAACGGCCCGCCGATCCAGACGGCGATGAAGATTCCGAAGTAGCTGCGCTGAGCAGCGACGAAGCCGCCTGCACGCATTATTTTTCCGCCTACGGCCTTTCCGCGAACCAATATAAATGGCTCGCGCAGAACCGCCACAAAGCTTTCCCGAGCGTCTGTCCAGCTCCTTCACCCGCGCAAGTGGACTTCGTCGTAATCTTCACGCACGACGTTCCGTTCTATAACGTCACGATGCCCAACGCCGTGCACACCGATATCAATGGATTCTCGGACTGGACTCCGCTCACAACCGTTGACACCGCCGTGATCTCAGCCTCCGACGCGGACAAGAGCCATCACGAATACGTCTGGGTCTTTCACACTAATCGCGGCGCATTCAACCCCGCGACATTCTCTTCCCGTCGCCGCCCGCTCTACTCCAAAGCCGAAACCAATATGCTCGGCTCGCGCGGCGGCTTCCGCACCGTCATGGACGCCCTGACCTTCATCGAGCAAAACGGCACAAACCGCTGACGCGTATTGGGCTTCCCGTGTCGCGCCTGGTCTCGCAGACGGCCGCAGCGCCCTGCTCTCTCTCGTTTCGAACAGTGCCCGCGCATCGCCCTTGAAACCAAGCCGTCGGGATGCGATAAGCAGAGCATCGTAGATGCCGATTTCCCGTCGCTCGTTTTCGGAGTGCTCCATGAAAATCGCTGCACGTGTCTGTTTCGCCCTGCTGGCCGCCACGCTGCTGTTACCTGCGCAGGACCACCGCGCTTTGAGCCCAGACGAATCCTTGATTCTGACCCTCGAGAAGGCCTGGAATGTGGCCGAAGAGAGCAAGGACGTGCGCGCGCTGGATCAGCTCCTTTCCAGCACACTCGTCTATACTGACTACGACGGCTCGTTCATGAATAAGGAGCAGTTTCTCTCGAGCGTTAAGTCCGCCAGTCTGGACTCCGATCAGATTACGAACGAAAACGTGAGCGTCCAGATTTACGGCGGGAGTGCGGTCGTAACCGGCGTGTATCACGAAAAAGGGACGCAGAAAGGCAAAACGATTTCGCGCCGCGGCCGATTCACGGATTCCTGGGTAAAAGAAAACGGAACGTGGCTGTGCGTCGCGAGCCAGTCTACTCTGATCAGCCGTCCGCGGGATTAGCGCGAAGTCAGGAATACCTCAAGAACTTCAATGACGCGGAATTGATGCAATACCGCAACCCCGTCGGAGCCGGTCCATCCTCAAATACATGCCCCAAATGCGCATCACAGCTGCGGCAGGAAACCTTCGTGTCGGCGTGCAATTCATTGATATCGCCTAGAACGCGAGCCATTCCATCGAACGCGAAATCCAGCTCTCGCGCCGCATCCAGCGCCCCGCGCGCAAAGCGACCCCTCGCAAGTTGAATCGCAAGTTAGCCACTCGTAAACGTTCGAAGTCCAAAGCAAGGCCGCGAAAACCCAGGTAACAGGTACCCGCCCTGGATTTACCTTCTTCTCGCACGCCATCATTTCTTGACAGGCGTATAATGCGGTCTGAGGAGGTTCACACCATGTCTGAGGTAACAAAGAAAGTCCCCTCGCAGGCAGAAATTGAATTCCTGGCATATCAGATCTTTTTGCAACGGGGCGGCGAGCCCGGCCATGACCTGGCTGATTGGCTGGCAGCCGAAGAACAACTCACAACCCGAAGCGAAGTCGAAGCTCCTTCTGCGCAACGCGCTGATACCACGCCGATCCCCATTCGCAAGAGCGCAGCCGGCGCCTGAACAGCTTAGTGAAAATCGTGCGACGTGGTTTCCGCCCTCGTGATGCACAACGGCTGCACGCTCTCCACTTTCACGGAAACCACGTTGTCTTGATGCTGTAGCTGCCCTTCAATCAGCAGAAATTGCTGATGCACGATCGTCACGTGGTGCTCTTCATACACACGCGGCGTCACAATCGCGTTCGCAATTCCCGTTTCATCCTCGATGCTGAGGAACACAAAACCTTTCGCGGTGCCCGGCCTTTGTCGCGCGATCACTCCGCCGGCCACTCGCACATGCGTCCCATCCGGCAGACGATTTAGTTCGCTCGCCGTCAGAACTCCCTGCCGTTTCATGCTCGCGCGATGATATTTCATCGGGTGCGGACCTACGGTCATCCCGGTCCCACGAAAATCGGCCACCAGGCGTTCTTCCGGCGTCATTGGCTGTAGCGGCGAATTCGCTGCCGTCTTTTCCGTCGTTGCTGTCTTTTCTATCTTTGTTATTGCCGATTCGCCTACCTCCTGTTCGACGCCCACGGCACGATCCGTCTCGTCGCATTCTTCCAGCAACGGTCCAGCACTACGCGCCGCGCGTTCCACTTGCCACAAAGCGTCCCGGCGATGCCCACCGCGCGCGCCTCCGATAAAATTCAACGCGCCAATTTCCGCCAGCGCCGTCAACTCCGCCTTGCGTATCGCCGGAACACGCAGCTTCAAATCATCCAGCGAAGTAAACGCGCGCGCATTCCGTTCGCACACGATTTCCTCCGCAATCTCGGCGCGTAACCCCCGCACGTAACGCATCCCCAAGCGCACGCTCAACTCCTCACCCTGCTTTTCAATCTTGCACAACCAGTCCGAACAAGTCACATCAATCGGCCTGATCCTCAACCCATGCCGCTGCGCATCCTTCACCAGCGTCGCCGGCGAATAAAATCCCATCGGCTGATTGTTCAGCATCGCCGCCGTGAAAGCGGCCAGGTAATGGCATTTCAAATACGCGCTGGCATACGCAAGCAGCGCAAAACTCGCCGCGTGCGATTCCGGAAATCCATACAGCGCAAAAGAAGTGATGGACTGCACGATCGTGTCCTGCACTTCGCCCGTAATCCCCTTCCTCTCCATCCCGCGCCGCAATTTCTCCTCGATGTCCTTCATCCGTTTTTCAGAACGCTTGAATCCCATCGCGCGGCGCAACTCTTCCGCTTCGCCTCCTGTAAATCCCGCCGCGATCATCGCCATGCGTAGCAGCTGCTCCTGAAAAAGCGGCACGCCCAAAGTTCTCGCCAGCACCGGCTCCAGTGACGGATGCAAACAAGTGGCCGGCTCGCGCCCCTGCCGCCGCTTCAAATACGGATTCACCATCTTCCCCACAATCGGTCCCGGCCGGATAATCGCCACCTGCACCACAATGTCATAAAAACGCACCGGCCGCAGCCGCGGCAGGCAGGACATCTGCGCGCGACTCTCAATCTGGAACATGCCCACCGTGTCCGCCCGGCGCAAAGTCTCGTAAACCACCGGATCGTCCGCCGGCAAACGCCCCAAATCAATTTCCTCGCCATAATTGTCGCGAATAATTTCCAGCGATTCTTCCAGCACCGCCATCATCCCCAGTCCTAGCAAATCCACTTTCACGATGCCCATGTCCGCGCAATCTTCCTTGTCCCATTGCACCACCACGCGCCCCGGCATCGTCGCCGGCTCCAGTGGCACCACTGAATCCAATTGCCCCTGGCAAACCACCATTCCTCCGGAATGTTGCCCCAGGTGGCGCGGCAAATCCTGAAATTGCATGCACAGCTCGAGAAATTTGTGAATCTGCGGATGCTGCAAATCCAGTCCCGCATCCTTGAAATGCCGCGCCAGCGTGTCGCTCTCGCTTTTGTATTGCCAGGCGCTCACCAGGCTGGTCAAACGGTCCAGCGTTTCGGAATTAAACGAAAGCGCTTTGCCGATTTCGCGCGCCGCCGACTTTCCGCGATACGTAATCACGTTCGCGGTCATCGCCGCGCCCAATTTTCCGTAGTGCTCGTACACGTACTGAATCGCGCTCTCTCGCTGATCGCCGCTCGGCAAATCCAGGTCAATGTCCGGCCACTCGCCGCGCTCCTCCGAAAGAAATCGCTCGAACAGCAAATCCATTCCCACCGGATCCACCGCCGTAATCCGCAGTGCGTAACACACCGCGCTGTTCGCCGCCGAACCTCTTCCCTGCACCAGAATATTTCGCTCGCGACAGAAACGAATGATGTCCCACACAATCAGAAAATAACCTTCCAGCCCCAGCCGCTCGATCATTCCCAATTCTTTTTCGATCTGCGCGCGCGCCCTCTCGTTCTGAAACCCGTAGCGGTAAATCATCCCCTCCATCGTGCGCTCGCGCAGAAAATGCGCCTGCGATTTGCCATTCGGCACCGGATAGCGCGGAAATTCGTAGCCCAAATCCTGCAAATCGAATTGCAGGCGCGCGGAAACCAGCTGCGTATTCGCGATGGCCTCCGGAAGATCGGCAAATAAACGCGCCATCTCCTCCGGCGATTTCAAATAGCGTTCGGAATTGCGCCCCAGCAATCGCCCCGCGGTTTCCAGCGTACGGTGATGACGCAGGCAGGTAAACACGTCCAGCACTTCGCGCCGCTCCGGCTGCGCGTAGCACACGCCGTTCGTCGCCAGCAGCGGCAGTCGCAATTTCCGTGCGATTTCCACCGCCGCGTGATTGCGCGTTTCCTCCGCGCGGTCAAAATGTCGCTGCAATTCCACGTACACATTTTCGCGCCCGAAAATCTCGCAAAGCTGCCGCACGCACGCCAATCCATTTTCCACTCCGCCGCGCGCGAGCGCGTGCGCCAGCGGCCCTTCCTTCCCTCCCGTCAGGCAGATCAGCCCCGCGGCCCTTTCGCCCACTTCTTCGTCCGACACATGCCCTTCGCCCTTGCGCGCCCGCAATTTCATGTGCGTAATCAGCCGGCAAAGGTTCTGGTACCCCGCGCGCTTCTCCACCAGCAATGGAAAACGCCACCCCGCCGCGGACGTCACTTCGGCCCCCATATGCGCGCGCACGGAAATTTTCTTCGCCGCCAGATAAAACCGCGGCGCGCCGTACACTCCGTCGCGATCCAGCAGCGCCATCGCCCCCATCCCGCGCTCCGCGCACCTCTCCACTAATTCCTCGGGTAAAGAAGCTCCCTCCAGAAAACTGAAAGCCGACCGCGCATGTAGTTCCGTGTACATCTGTATTCATTTTCAGTCGTACATCCCGCGCACAAACCAAGCCCTGGACGCTCCGTCGTAATAAACGCAATACAAACCCGTGCGCATCTGCACTTTCACATCCCGCACCGGCGCGATCGCATGCACATTCGCCGGCGCATTCATGGGCACGCTTGCACTCACACCCGCACTCTCGCCCCCAAACGCAATCTCCAAATCCCATTCCTCCTGCTGCCACGCATCCTCCCGCCACCAATCCCCCGAAATCTTCCATGGCCCGGACGCTGTCATCACCCACCCATACAATCCTCGAAAAAATATTTTCGCCGGGCGCCCTTCGCGCAATTCCACCCGCGCCGCCAAACGCGGACGGAAAATCCGGCAACCCGTCGCTGGCCTGCGCGCAGCAGTAGCCTCGCCATTCCCGCCAGACGCGAATTTCCCGCTCGCCTTTCCCCGCTCCCTCGTCTCATTCGGCTGCGCAAAAAACTTGTTCATCCGGAATTCCCCCGGACGATGTGTATCCGTCAATTCCGGCGAACCGATATTCGCGCCGCCCACCAGCTTCGCCAGCTGCGCCACGGTCAACTCCAGTTTTTCCGGGTCTGGAGAATTCGGCACAAATAATCCATGCTGCGTCGTACGCGGCCGCGCCGGGTCCGCCCCCAGCGTAATTTTCACGATGGCGCCTGGAGGAGGATCCGCCTGCAACTGCAAGCGCAGCAATTTCAAGAGCATCTTGGAATCGCGCATGGGCACCGGCAGATTCAAAACTTTCTCGTACGTTTTCGCCGCCGCTACCCCTACTTCCGTTGCAGCCGTTACCGCTGTCGCCGACGCATTTTTCCCGCGAACTGGCTCCTCCCTCTCGAACGCACCCCCCAAATCAAATCGCACACGAATCGTCGCGGTGCTCAAAGCCCGCGCCGCCAAACGCGCGCACACCTGATCCAGCAATCGCCCCAGCACAAAAGCCAAAGGCTCCAGATCCTCTACCGCATCGTCCAACTCCATCTCTTCTTCTAAAATTTCCGCTGGCTCAGCCAGCATCAACGCACGCGTGTGCGCCCCGCGCGCCAATTCCTGCAAACGCACTCCTTCTTGCCCCAATCGCTCCGACAATTCCAGCACCGGCAACGCTCCCAGCGCCGCGCACGTTCGTATGCCCCAGCGCTCCAGTGTTTCCAGAGCTTCCGCCGAAGGCGCGAGCGTCTGCACCGGCAGCCCGCTCAAATACCGCGCTTCCTCTCCCTCCGGAATCACGGTGATTCCCGCAAACCCGCGCGCCGCATGCACGGCCACTTCCAAATTCGCGGATACCGCCACGTGCGCGCGCAATCGCAACTCCGCCGCGCGCCGCGCAAATTCCCGCGCAATATTTTTCTCCGCGCCAAATAAAGAATTCAGCCCCGCCAGGTCCGTCAGAATCGTGTCCTGCGCGTGATCCTCCACCCGCGGTGACATGGACCATCCCAGATCGAGCAACGCCGCATGCGCCGCCTTCTCCAGCGCCCGCGAACGCCGCCGGATTTCCACTCCGCACAATTGCGCCTGCGTTTGCGCCATCCCCAGTTGAATCCCCGCGCGCCAAGCCCCATCATTTGCCGCCACCACATTGATCAATGGCGCGGTCCCATCCACCAGCGCCACGGCCTTTTCACGCACCTCGCCCTCAACGCGCAGCACCGCCTGCATCATGAAATTCGCAACGTGAATAGCAGCAAACGCCATATTTTTTCGAATGCACGGCCTCATCCGGCAAAATCGCGCCAGATTTCACAGCAACAGTTATTTCCGCTTGGCTGCAATCGGCAGGCTGAAAAAATCCCAATCCATCCGCGTCTTAAAAATTCCTGCGCTGTCCATCCGCGGCTCCGCAGCAAAACCGCCACGAAAATATCCCGCATTCCCCTTCTGCATCCGCGAACGCGACACTTCCCCTCGCGCGCTTCTCCCCTCGAGCAACCATCCCCAAGGCAGCCGCGAATAATCCGCCGCATGCCCAAGCCCAGACTCCGCCGCACCCTCCACCGGCATCCGCGACCACCCCGCCGCTCTTGCCTCCAATCGCAATCCCAACGAAGCGCAGCTCTTCGCGTTCGATTCCTGCTCCAGCAGCATCAGAATCGTCGGCGTATCTTCCACCGCGCGTCGAAAACGGAACCAGGAATCCAGCGACACGTGCCGCACCAGCCGCGGCGCAATATCGCTCAAGTCCACGGCAATCAATCCAAATCCTCCGCCCTGCAACAGCAGATCCGTCGCGCGCAGCGTCTGCTCCACATTCCGGCAGCGCACCCACAATAATTTCCGCAGTTCCACTCCGGCCGCTTCCGCCGAATGCGGATCAAACGCGTCTCCTCCATCAATCAGCGCGCAAGCTTCCTCCTGCGCGGTGCGCGCGCTCAAAGCCGCCAGCAGCAAACTCGTCCGCCCCGAACAAGACGGCCCAAAAATTTCCGTCAGCGCCCCACGTGGCAATCCTCCGGTCAACGAATCAATTTCCGGAATGCCGCTGGAAACAGTGACCACCTCCTGCCGGTCGCGATAATTGAACGGCGCAGCCACGCGCCCCGCCAGAGCGAGTTCCATCCTCGTGCGCAGCGCGGCAAAGTTGGCAGCCATGGTCCGAGTCAATTGTCAGCGTGCAAAAGCGCCACCCAAATCTTCGCTTTTTGTTCGCCTAGAGGAATTCTCCACCACTCCCCCGCGATTGTCAATCACCCGCCCCTAGTGATGGATCACTCGGCGATGGATGCTGAGGGGCCTTGGCGACACAGGCGCGCGAATTGGATTTCGCGTGGCCGTAGTACGGGCGCGAGAAAACGAAGAGTCGGGTGTGTCGCGCGGCCCAGTTTCTTTACGGCAATTGTCAAGCCGTTGGTGGCTTATTGGACCATCGTGAGGAGCGGCTTCCCTTTTTCGACGATGTACGTGGAGAACGCGGCGCTGTTGCCGCTGCTGACGTTCTTCGCCGTGTGCACCGTTCCCGCGGGGACGAACAAGACTTCGCCGGCCTTGAGCGTCACTGGCGGCTGGCCCTCCAGCTGAAACTCCAGCGTTCCTTCAAGAACGTAGACGAGCTCTTCGCCCGGATGCGTGTGCCTGGGGACCGCACCTCCGGGAGGAAAATCCCCACGCACCTGGAGAACCTCGTGTCCGGGGATGCTGAGATCATGCCGCTGCAGTTCGGTGCGCTTGATGCCAGTCTGTTGCGATCGCGCCACGCGCAGCGCCAAGCCGCTGGCAATGATCAGCAACGCTACCGCGAAGATGCGAGCCGTTTTCATGCGGGCCTCCTGTAACATTCTGCCTCTGGGATGCGGACGCTCTTTCTTAAAATTTCGCGCAACACCTTTCGCGCTGCGCATTCACGCGCGACTCACTGCGCCAGTTCACTTCGCCAGCTTACTTAGGAAGTTCCGTCCCGGCCTGCTCCGCCACCATGTACTTCGCATACCAATCAGGCCAATTCGCATCCGCCGCGCCGCTGCGCTTCTCATGCTCGCCGTGCGCCACCGACGCGCGCCGCATCGCATTCGCCAGATCGCTTGCGGAACCGAATGCACTCAAGCCTGCGTCAACGCGCCCGGGAAGCCGCGTCGTAACTTCCTGCAGCAGCCAGACATTTCCGTCGGGATCGCTGAAAGTGGCGCGCGAGCGATAGCTGGCACGCTTGGGATCCAGACCGCTGCCCCGGCCTTCTGGCCCACTGTGGAAGAATTCACCCACCTTGATGCCGGCGGCGACCAATCGGTCCCGGGTAACCACGACGTCGGCAACGATAAGGTAAGCCTTGGATGAGCCGGGCGCAGCTGACGTGAGGTCCTTACCGAACTGGACCGAGCACCACGAGCCCGGCGGTGTGAACTGAACCACTCCGGACGGCGTGGCGTCCAACCTCCACTCGAGCTTCAGGTAGAACTCCTTCGAGCGGTCAATGTCCGAGACGGAGAGGACGATGACCTCGACTTTCATGTCATCTTGGGCGCTCGCTTTACTAGCCGGGTAGCTAGCGCTGACTTCGTTGGCGCTCATGCTGTCTCCTTCCTCGTGTTATCAACTTCCTATTTTGTGATCTAGCGCGTGTGCCAGTTCGTCCCCGGCGTCAAGGTGCGGCTGCATAACGAGCGAAGACATAGTCACGATCTTTCGCAGGGATGTGGCAAGGGAAGCAGGCCTCGTGCAGCGCCTTGTCGCCCGCCTTTCCATTCTTAAAATCACCAAACCCCCAGCCGCCCGTCGCGGCGTACTTCTTTGAGTCCTTCACCATGAACTGCACATTTACGGGCGCCCCGATCACGAACGATTCGGTGCCGGGGAATGGGCCATCAAGGACCTTGTTGTTCTCTTCCGACGGGAGGCGAGTCCAATGAATCGCCGCGATGATGGCACCGTCCGGAAATGGGAGCGTCCCTTCCTTGAAGGCTTTGATCGCTATATCGTTGCCCACTTGAGCGCGCAATTGCTCGCCCTTGCCGGCAAAGTGGAGCTGGTTCACAGCGATCAATTGCCAATCGCGGTATCCAGCCGCAATTTTCACTCCGTAGATCGGCGAGGAGTCTCCATCGTACTGTGCAGATGCGTGAGGCATGTAGGCGACGACGCCGGCCAGTGTTGCGACCGCCAGCAGCAAGAAGCTGATCCGTTTCACGGTTTTCGTCCACTGAGATTTGCGGCACTACTCTTCGCTCGCCGCAATCACGCACCACTCACTTCGCCCGATCGCTTCGGCAGCTTACTTTGGAAGTTCCGTCCCAGCCTGCTCCGCCACCATGTACTTCGCATACCAATCAGGCCAATTCGCATCCGCCGCGCCGCTGCGCTTCTCATGCTCGCCGTGCGCCACCGACGCGCGTCGCATCGCGTTCGCCAAATCACTCTCCGAAGCGAATGTCGTCGCCGCCGGATCAATTCGGCCCGGCAGCCGCGTGGTGATTTCCTGGAACAGCCAGCCGTTCCCGTCCGGGTCTTTGAACGAAGCGAATGAACGGTAGCTGCGATGTTCGGGGTCCGGACCGCTGACACGGACTTTTCCAAACAGGAATGCCTCGTCCCTGCCCGTGTACACTCCTTCGTTGTGGAACACTTCGCTGACCTGCACGCCGCGATCAAGCAGCTCTTTACGCGCCGCCTGAATGTCGGAAACGATCAAGTACAGCCCTTGCGCGGAGCCCGGTGCGGCCGGAGTGACATTCTTGCCGAAAATAATTGAGCATCCCGAGCCCGGCGGCGTGAACTGGAGTATCCGAAAGTCTTTGCCGTTGTCGTAGTCAGCGTCCAGCCGCCACCCGACCTTCACGTAGAACTGCTTGGCGCGCTCCACATCCGAAACAGGGATCACCGCGATCTCGAACTTCATGTCGCCCGTCGCGGCGGTGGGCTTGATTCCAGGAACTGCGTTCGTACTCATGGTTGCCTCCCGAGTTTTGTGTTTATTTGCCTTGGTCGTCATCCAGCTGAGTGACCCGATCAATTTGCTCCTCGAAATCTCGTCTACAACGAAACGTCAAGCAGTGCCGCCGCGCTCATTCCAGTTACCGCAACGATCTGAATGATACGCGCAGCTCCTCCGAAAAAAGTTGTGGCTGCTCCCACGCAGCGAAGTGCCCGCCTTTGGGCAGCTTGTTGTAGTGGAGCAGTTTTGGAAACGCCTGCTCTGCCCAGCTCTTCGGCGCCGTATAAATCTCATCGGGATAGGCGCTGACCGCGACCGGAATCTTGATGCCCCGGACGGTGAAAAAGTAGCCCTTGTATTCCCAATAGAGACGAGCCGACGAGACCGAGGTGTTCGTCAGCCAGTAGAGCGTGATGTTCTCCAGGATGTCATCGCGCGTGAGCCCTTCCGTCTGTCCGTCGAACACGCGTGCGATCAGCGCGTAGCTGGCCGCGTCGTGATCCAATATCCACCCCGCCAGACCCACCGGCGAATCCGCAAGTCCGTAAAGTGTCTGCGGGCGTTTCGACATCTCGGTGGCATAGCCCAGCCCGTTCCCATAGAAAAAAGTCAGCTGCTTGTAGGCGAGCAGTTCGTCGGGAGCAAGAATAGCCGGCGGCGGAGCCCCCGCAAACGCAGCCTTGTCAATGTCGGGTGGAACCGTGGCGGCCATGTTGGTGTGAATCGCCAGCAATTCTGGCGGCGCCTGCAATGCCATCGTCTCGGTAACCGCATCGCCCCAATCGCCGCCCTGCGCCACAAAGCGCGTGTACTCCAGCCGCTTCATCAGGACAACCCACGCGCGTGCGATGCGCGCGGGGTCCCAACCGGTCGCTGTCGGCTTGCCTGAAAACCCGTAGCCCGGCAGCGACGGAATCACCACATCGAAAGCGTCCGACGCGCTCGCGCCATGCGCCGTGGGATCGGTCAGCGGGCCGATAACCTTCAACTGCTCGATGATCGATCCCGGCCACCCGTGCGTGATGATCACCGGCAAGGCGTTCGCATTTTTCGAGCGCACGTGAATGAAATGGATGTCCAGCCCATCAATCGTGGTGATGAATTGTGGCAACGCGTTCAGCCGCGCCTCCACCTTGCGCCAGTCGTATTCCGTCGCCCAATAGTGCGCGAGCTTCTGCGTGGTCGCGAGCTGCACGCCTTGCGTTGCATCGCCCACCAATTCCCGCTCCGGCCACTTAGTTGCTCCAACTCTGCGGCGCAAGTCAACCAGATCCGCGTCCGGAAAGCTGATGTGGAACGGACGAATCGTCTGGTCATCGGCCGCTTTACCCGTGTTCGCGGGAATGCGCGTCGGAACAGGCGGCGTTGCCTCGCTGGATCGCGGCTGGTCCCCAAAAACTGGCAGCCCCGCCATCAGCGCAGCTCCGGCTGAAATACCGGCCACTTCAAAAAGGCGGCGCCGCGAAATTCCACTCATTTCTGCTCCCTTCATGACTGCTCTCCCCCTGGCTAGTTTTAGTGGGTCCTTTTTATGCGGCGGTCGACTGGTTGGATGCTCAGGCGGGCGCCAAGGAGATAGTGCTAGCTCCCTCAGCGGGTGCGGAAGCGAATCTTACTCAGCTGATTCTCATTGTCAAGGATAGGCAGCGGAGTGTAGCCGCAAAGTGAGAATGTCCGGATTGTGCAAAGTAGAAATGTCCGCTTTTCTAGGGGCCGGGGGGCCCGATGGCAGGATAGGCAGCGGAGCAGCGGAGCACTCCTTGACCATAAGTACCCTAAAGCCGACCTGGGGCTGAAGTCAGCACCGCAGCAACGATCGAACAGTCTACGTCCGGACCAAGCCCGGAGGCTGTGCGACGGATGCTATCTGTGGGAAACGAACGAAATATCTTCCATAATGCTGCCATCGTGAAAGGTCTAAAAACGCTATGCCGCGTCTATATAGGACGAGACCAAGACTGATTCTGACCTGAGACCACATGGGACCTCCGCTCCAGGATATTCGGTACGGTTTTCGGGGGCTTGCAAAATCTCCCGGCTTCACGATCGTCGCGCTGCTCTCGCTGGCTATCGGCATCAGCGCGAACACGGCAATTTTCAGCATCGTGAATACGCTGTTACTTCGCCCGCTCCCTTACAACGACCCGAACAGGCTCGTGATTCTGTGGAACCGCTCGCCGGGCTTAGGCATCACCGAGGACTGGTTTTCAACCGCGCAATACTTCGATATCAAAGCCGAGCATCACGGTTTCGAGGACGTAGCCATCGCCATTGGTGGTAACGAAAACCTTACCGGCGACGCGAAACCGGAGCGCGTGGGCACGATCCACGTTTCTTCAAATCTTTTACCCATGCTGGGAGTGCAACCAGCCAAGGGCCGACTGTTCGTTTCCAGCGAAGACGCAAAAGGCAGCGCCGGAACCGCAATTCTGGGTTATGGCATGTGGGTCAGACGCTACGGCTCAGATCCTCATATCTTGGGGAAATCGCTAACCATCAACGGAAAAACGTATCAGGTGATTGGCATTTTACCTCGCAGCTTTTCCTTGCCACGCGAAGTATTGCCCACACTCGGTGGCGCGGAACAAGCTGAGATTCTGCTTCCCCTCCCGCTTGCACCGGATGCCGCACAAAACCGCGATCACGAAGATTACAACATCATCGGCAAGTTGAAAAAAGGCGTGACCCTGCAGCAGGCCCAGGCCGAAATGGACACGATTACTGCCGGCCTGCGCCGCGATCATCCTGCAAATTACCCTCCGAATGGCGGCCTGACGTTCGGTATCGTTCCCCTGTCGGAGCAAGCGGTGGGTGACAGCCGTGGCACGCTATTCGTCCTGCTTTTCGCCGTGGCGTTTGTGCTGCTGATCGCCTGCGCCAACGTCGCAAACCTCCAGCTATCGCGAGCACTCGGAAGGCAGAAGGAAATTGCAGTTCGCATGGCGATCGGTGCAAACAAAATGCGCATCGCGCGCCAGTTGCTTACGGAAAGTCTCCTGCTCTCGCTGTGCGGCGGAGCATTTGGAATCTTGCTCGCGTTAGGTAGCCTGAAATTGGTGCGCATACTCGGGCCGGGAAGCGTTCCGCGCCTGGACGCCATCAGCATTGATGCACGAGTTCTCCTGTTTACGCTATTCATCTCTCTGATTTCCGGAGCGATCTTCGGTTTGGCCCCCGCGCTGCGCGTCTCGCATATTGATTTGCACTCCACGCTCAAGGAGGGAGGACGTGGCTCTGCCGGTGCCGGCGCTATGTGGGGACGAGGAAAAAGCCTGCGCAAGTTTCTGGTCACTTCCGAACTCGCGCTTTCGGTTCTGCTATTGATTGGAGCAACGTTGTTGGTCCGCAGCTTCGCAAACCTGCAAAGCGTTTCTCCCGGCTTCAACCCGAAGAACGTTTTGACGATGGAACTCACGATGACGGGCGCAAGATACCACGAAGGCCAGATGGTATTGTCCACCTACAAACAAATCATGGAGCAGCTGGCGCGTCTCCCTGGAGTTCAGAATGTCGGAGCCATCACTTCCCTGCCATTAAGCCAGATGTTCGCCTGGGGACCGATCACTGTCGAAGGCAGGATTCCGCCGCCCGGTGAGAATTTCATCAACGCGGACATTCGCGTCACAGCCGGGAATTATTTTCAGGCAATGCAAATCCCGCTACGCGCGGGCCGTTTCTTCAATGAGTCTGATACCAAGACCAGTCCCCTGGTGGGAATTGTTGACGAATATATGGCCAAGGAATTGTGGCCTGATCAGAGTGCGCTAGGAAAGCGCCTGCACAATGGCGGCATCACGGACAAAGACCCCTGGATCACCGTAGTAGGCGTGGTCGGGCGAATTAAACAATACACACTCGACTCCGATTCGCGCATCGCCATTTATTATCCTCAGACACAGTTCGTAACCAGCGAAATGAACGTCGTCGTTCGCTCCAAAGGCGATCCCACCGCTTTGTACTCCGCCGCACGCGAGCAGATTCAGAACGCAGACCCCGATCTCCCGATTTACCACGCGCTGACGATGGACCAACGCGTGCAAGAGTCTCTTGCTCGGCGCCGATTTTCAATGCTTTTACTCAGCCTGTTCGCCGGCCTCGCCGTTGCACTCGCCATGATCGGAATCTATGGCGTAGTTTCCTACATGGTCAATCAAGGAACGCGCGAAATCGGCATCCGGCTCGCGCTCGGAGCCACACCCCGCGCCATATTGCATCTAGTAATCGGCCGCGGCATGGCCTTGGCGATTCCCGGCGTGCTGATTGGCCTCCTTGGCAGTTTTCTATTCACGCGCATGATGCGCGGCCTTTTGTTCGGCCTCAGCCCAACAGACCCTTTGACCTTCGTTGCCATTCCTTTGCTGCTCGTCTCAGTAGCATTGCTTGCCAGCTACGTCCCCGCGCAGCGTGCCACCCGCGTGGATCCCACGGTTTCGCTTCACAGCGAATAATCGAGATAAAGCCAAGCTCAGCTTCGCTTCACATCTTGAATCGCCTTCGAACCACAACGAAAGCAGCCAACCTAAATTTTATTTGCGCGACCAAGCTGGCCTCATCTCTGGTGCTACAATGGCGAAGTATTAGGCCACTCGCAGCAGACAGAGGTACTCAATGCTACGAAAGCGCACCTTCACCGCAATCGTTTTGTTGTTCGCACTTTTATTTTCTCAGGACTTCGTACCGCTGCTCCGCGCGCAGGACTCGGCTCCTCCACCCACTCCTGAAGAACTGGACCAGCTGCTCGCTCCTGTGGCGCTCTATCCTGATTCCCTTCTCGCGCAGATCACCACCGCCTGCACCAATCCGCAGGAAATTCTCGATGTTGATAACTGGCTGCTACAAAATTCAAATCTTAGCGGTACCGCGCTCACCGACGCGGCGCAGGCAGCGGGATTCGATCCAGCATTCATTGCGCTCGTGAATTTTCCGCAGGTCGTAACCATGATGGCGGAGAACATTGACGATTATGCGTCTATCGGCAACGCATTTTTGGCGGACCAGGCTTCGGTTACCGCTTCGATTCAGCGCTTGCGCGCCCAAGCCTATGCCTCGGGCGCATTGCGCAGTAACTCTCAATATCAGGTGGAAGTGCAGCAGCCCGCCCCGAGCCAGACGATCTACGTAGTCCAACCGGCCAATCCGCAAGTGGTTTACGTCCCGGTTTACGATCCCACTGTGGTTTATGTCGCGCCCGCACCCAGCGTAGTCCCCACGTCTCTGATTACCTTCGGAGCGGGGATCGCGATTGGAGCGATGATCGCCAGCAACCAGCCATGGGGTTGGGGCGGCTGGGGATGGAATTGGGGATCGAGACACGCTTATTACAATCACACCGTCTGGGTAAGATGGGGAAATCCTTATCGCCCGCCGAACCTTTGGTATCGTCCGCGGCCTGTGTATTATTACAACCGTCCCGGCTACGGTGGCAATTGGCACTATCGCCCGCCGAACTACCGTCCGCCGAATCGTCCCTACAACCGGCCACCGAATAGCAAACCGTGGGGACCGAACAATCCTCCGCCGCGTCCGAAACCCAATCCGAACCCGCCGCCTAAGCCGCGGCCGAACCCGAATCCCGGTATGAGGCCGAATCCCGGCACGAATCCGGGTACGAAACCAAATCCGGGAACCAAACCAAATCCAGGCACTAGGCCGAATCCCGGTGACAAGCCAAACCCGGGAGACAAACCGAATCCGGGCACCAGACCGAATCCTGGCGACAAGCCGAATCCTGGCACGAAACCAAATCCCGGTGACAAGCCGAATCCAACACCCAAGCCCAATCCACAACCAAGGCCGCAGCCGAATCCTGATACCAAACCGCAGCCCAAGCCAAATCCGGGCGCAAACCCGAATCCAGGCACCAAACCAAGTCCATCGCCAAGGCCCAATCCCCAGCCCAAACCACAACCCAATCCCGAGACAAAACCCCAGCCGAAGCCCGCGCCACAACCGAAACCAAATCCGACGCCAAAACCGAACCCGCAGCCGAGGCCGAACCCACAGCCAAAGCCGCAACCGAAACCCGCTACAAACCCGCAGCCTAAGCCTGCACCACAGCCCAAGCCCGCTACGCAACCGAAACCACAACAAAAACCCGCGCCACAGTCAAAACCGAGCACACAACCGAAGCCGCAACAGAAGCCTGCGCCGCAAAAATCAGACTCGTCCAGGCAATCGGCACAACCGCCGTCAAACTAACGCTGGATCGGGCTCGTCGCCGTCATAGACCAGCGATGCCACGACCTCTGAAAATCCGCACCGTCGTCTTGCTCCTCTGCCTCGCCTGCCCGTCCGCTGCTGTCGGCCAGGGCTCGCCCTCGGTTCGCCTGGTGGAAATCACCTCGACACGAACTCGAAATGACGCGCCGCCGATGCTGAAGGGCAAAGTCAGCAAGTGGCCCGATGCCAGCCCAAGCCGGGCGGAGCTCGCGATTCGCAAAGAAGGGGACGCTTACAAACTGAATGGCCAGGCGGTCGATCCCAATTTGATCGCAGCCGTGGTTACCGCGCTGACGGCGCCCGCGAACCCGGAGCCAAACCTCGACGACCTAGGCGTCACTCCCACTTGGCTGAAGGAGCACGCTGCGTCCGTAGCTCGGCGCGTTTCCGAAACTACCTTTGTGGGCCGCGAACAAGTCCCGCAAGCCGCGCTGGAAGCAACCTTCGCGGACCCCGTGATCATGGACAAAATCGTCCCGGCACTCTTCGATCGCCGCCACTACACATGCTTCGATTGCATTCACGCCCGCTTTCAGGTGAGCGTCGCAGTCACCTTCGACGACGGTTCGAAGCTTTCCGCTTCAACTTCGTCGCAATTTCCTTTCATGCTCCCGTGGCGGGCGTCGAGCGCAACCGTTTACAATGCCGATATCTCGCGCGCCGTTGCCGCCTTGATGCCTGATAAATCCGCCAATCGCTCTCTTCTCCTGGCCGAGAACCTCGACATGCAATTGGGCCAAGCCGCTGTTCGGCAGGCATTGAACCTCGAAGTTGAGCACCGAATCGGTGGCACCTCCGACGCCCTGCGCGCAAAATACAAAATCGTTCTCGCGAGCATTGGCGAATACTCGGATCCCGTATTGCGTAGTCCGGTTCAGCATACGGCCGAGAATTCGAGCGTCCTTTTCCATCTTCGCCGGTCCGATGTGCCTGACATCTTCTTCGATGACGAACTACTGCTTCCATACGCGGATGGCAACGCCGTCGGCGCCGATACGTTTTTGCAACGCGCGCCACAGTACGAGCAACTCGTTTTATCCGTTCCCTGGCTGAATCAATTCGTGCAGCAGAACAAAAGAATCGTGCGTCCCAGGCTGGCCTTCTCTCACGGCGCCTCGCTCAGTGACACGGAGGCGCAGGTGTTCTCTGCCGATATGCACGCACGCCGGCGGGATGACTTGGCCGCCAAAGCCGAGGCAGCGAAAGGCCAGATCGCTCTGCTCATTGTCGGATTCGGAATGGAAGAATCAGATTGGCTGGTATTCCCCGATCGCCACATGGTCCTGTGGCGTTATTTTCAGACTCCCATCTACGGCAAGCCCGACCTTCTGAAATGGCAGCCCGTGGACTTCATCAGGGGAGCTTGCGCCAAAATCAATATGTCAGGCTGCGCCGGCGCCGAGATTTCGCCTGATGGCGCAATCATTCCTCCCCAATAAGCTTACGGGCCAGAAGCTCGCTGCGCGGGCGACAATGCTCATAATCGTCACTACAAACGCCGACGCCGAATCCTTCGCGCTCCACGACCTTACCTCTCTTGAATTTCCATAGAAACGCGCCATACTTTACAATCGTGCTGTCAGAATAAATCTCACGGAGAACCAGCATGACCAATCTCGACCAATTGCTACAACGCAACAAGGAATTTGCCGCTCGGCAGTCCGCCGCCGGCACACTAATGCCCTCGCTCGCGCAGGCGATGCCCAACGTAAAGGCGATCATCATCAGTTGCGCCGATATGCGTGCGGATCCAGCTCATGTACTGGGAATCAAACCGGGCGAAGCCGTTGTTCTGCGCAATATCGGCGGACGCTTCACGCCGGGATTGCTCGAACAGATGGCTCTACTCCGCCAGGTGGGTGAGGCCGTCGGAGAGGTCGCAGGAGGCGGCGGAGAGTTTCACCTCATCGTGATGCAACACACCGATTGCGGCATGACTCGCCTCGCTGCCGACCGCGCCGCGCTCGCCCGCTATTTTCAAATTCCGGAAAGCCAACTCAACACAAAAGCGCCCAGCGATCCTCGTGCAGCGGTCGCCGCAGACGTTGCCGCTCTCCGCGCGATTCCCGTACTCCCAGCCGCGTGGCTAATCTCCGGCCTCGTCTACAACGTCGCGACCGGACTTGTTGACGTCGTCGTACCGCCAGCCCCGATTCGTGCTGCATAAGACTCGACACGCGCTGCACAGCCGCGCTCAAGCGTCAGCTCTTAGCGTCGCAGGAACTTCCATGGGGACCAGAAAGTTGCTGGCGAGAAGATACGCGAACAAGTGTCCGATAGGCGCCGCGTGCCGCAGCTGCGTGGCAGAAACCATTCCATTCGTCTCGCTCCATTCCCAGCCGCTATCCGGAAAACCCTTCAGCCTTTCACGTAGCTCGGTAGAGCTCATCGGATAAGCGTAGATCCGCACGTTCTGCGCGAGAAGACGTGCAAGCGCCTCCAGCAGTCTCCCTTCCAGACTGCCGTAGATGCCCTCGAACGCTTGAATCATCAGCGAAAGCCCAGCTGCGAAGCGCACTGGCGCCTGCGTGTAGCGGCTCACCACAGTCTTCATTTCGTAAAGCTCGCTTCGGCGAAACAGCAGCACATCCCCGCCGGCAGCGAGTAGAGCATCAATCCGACGAATCAAGTCGGGGACCTCCGGCACCGCCTCGTCCCGCGTAATCGGAGAAGCCGTCAGGCAAAAAAAGCCAGCCGGTGTCACCTTCGCGTCGCCCAACTCCTTCTGCAGCTCCTGAATCGCCGCCGCCAACAATCTCATGTGAACTTGCGAGTGCGGTGGATCCCCGTGGCCAAAATATCCCGGCGCGAGCACCAGCGCTTTCTTGTACAGAGCCTCGGTAGGCGGAACCGCGGGCCCCCGCGCTGAGAAAAATACTGCCTCGGCAAAGCCCGCGCTCACCAAACGGGCCATCAGCGAATGCCGATCCCAGCCCTCGAATGCTGGCCCGCGCAGATCCAGGTAGTCAATTTCGATTCGCTCCTTGACCACGTCTTCCGCCAAGCCTCTCAGAAACGATTCCTCGGAATGCAATCCGTAGTACGCCGCGTAAATCAGATTCACGCCCAGAATGCCGATCGCTTCCTGCTGCAGCACGTTCGAAGTGTCCCGCATATTGATATGCAGCAGCACGTCGTTTGTAGGGCCGCCGGGTTGCATTTGAAACCGCAAACCCACCCAGCCGTGCGCGTCATTGGTTCCCGCGTAGTTAAGCGCGGAGACGGTATCAACAAACGAGAAGAAGCGCGTATGCGGCCCGCGCGTATCGCTTAACTGAGCCAGAAGCTGGGCCCATTCCCTGTCCAGCATCGCTTCCAACCGCTGCCTCGATACGTAGCGCGACCCCGAGCCATAAAGATCGTCGCTGACTTCCTTGTCGTAGGCCGAAATCGTTTTGGCGACCGTAGCCGACGCGCCGCCCACCACAAAGAACCAGTGCGAGACTTCCTGTCCGGCGCCGATTTCGGCGAAAGAGCCAAAAGCCGATGCGTCCAGATTCAAAGTAAGCGCTTTATGGTGAGTATCCAGCTTTTCAGTAGGAGGCATAGTCAGGCTCCTTTCGCGCGCCGACGATTTTACTCGAGATTTTGCATCTCAATTCGAAAATAGCAAACAGCATACGACCACATCGCCGTGCTGCGCGCGGCCTGAACCACCCGCCCTCTGGGCCGCTGCCAATTCCGCCAAAACCCGCCCAGCACCACCTGTTTCTCATTTCGATACACTCCCCGCGAATACCTGCTGCATCTTTCCATCAGATGAAGGATTTTACATGCGTCCCCCACTGCCTCTCATCAGTGGACGACAACCCAAATTTGATCGCCGAGCCGCCGCGAGCAGCATCCAAGCCCGCAATCGGCGGTCGCGGTCGCCCCAAGGAGATAAATGGAAATCAGTTCAGGCGTGCGCATTGGCCCCTTCGAAGTTTTTGCTCCGCTGCAACCCGCCGTCTCGATGGTCCGCCACTACGGCGAACATCAGTTCCCAGGCAGATTGATCGTCGTGGAAGGAATTGACGGCTCCGGCAAGTCCACGCAGCTCAGCTTGCTCCACAAATGGCTCGAATCCAAAGGCTACGGTGTGGTTTTCAGCGAATGGAACTCCTCGCCACTGGTGAAAGACACCACCAAGCACGGCAAAAAGAAAAAGCTGCTCACACCCGCCACTTTTTCCCTGATTCACTCCACCGATTTTGCCGACCGCACCGAGCGCAGCATCCTGCCGCTGCTGAAAGCCGGCGCCGTGGTCCTCTGCGACCGCTACATCTATACGGCATTCGCGCGCGACGTCGCCCGCGGCATGGATCGCGCCTGGGTCCGCGAGCTTTACGCATTCGCCGTGAAACCCGCGATTGCTTTCTATTTCCGGGTTCCCCTGGAAACCGCTATCCATCGCCTCCTCGACGGCCGCGATGGCTTCAAATTCTACGAAGCGGGGATGGATCTGAATCTCGCAGACGATTCCGTCGAGAGTTTCCGCCTCTTCCAGGGCCGTATTCTCGCCGAGTACGAAAAAATGATCCCCGAATTTGGCCTCACAGTAGTGGACGCAACGCTCCCCATCGAAGTCCAACAGATGCAAGTGCGCCAAATCGTAAAAGCACACTTAGAGAAAGCCAAGGAATTGAGGGTACAAGCATGAGAGAAACCTACGGAAGGCTCTTGCCGGAGATGCGTCTCACCGATCTCGCTGGAAAATTGATCGTAATCGAAGGCACCGACGGCGCCGGTCGCAGCACCCAAATCGACCTGCTGAAGCCATGGCTGGAAGAGCTCGGCCACGCGGTCGTGGATACTGGCATGACGCGCTCTCCGCTCGCCGGCGAAGGGATTCGCCGTGCCAAAGAAGGCAACAATCTCGGCCGCGTCACCCAAGCCCTTTTCTACGCCACCGATTTCGTGGATCGCCTGGAAAATGAAATCGTGCCCGCCTTGCGCGCCGGCTTCATCGTGCTCACCGATCGTTATATTTATTCGCTCATGGCGCGCGCCATCGTACGCGGCATGGACCCGCGCTGGATTCGCAGCATCTACAGCGTCGCGCTGAAACCCGACGCCGTCTTCTACCTGCGTCTCGGAATTGACCAGCTCCTTCCCCGCGTCGTCTTCAGCCGCGGCTTCGATTACTGGGAATCCGGAATGGATCTATATCCCGGCCACGACATGTTCGACAGTTTCTGCAGCTATCAATCCGCGCTGCTCACGGAATTCGATCGCCTCAGCGCCGAATTCAATTTTCAAATGGTGGACGCCGCGACCGACGCGCGCACCGTCTGCGCGCACCTGCAGCGAAATATCCTCCAGCTCCTTGAACGCGATTCGCGCAAAAATTTCATTTCGCGCCTTTACGACGATTCCACCGCAGCCGCGAAGCCGACCGACACAGCCCTATACGCCGTTACAGCCCCCGTGGCCGTACCAAGCACAAACGGCAACGGCAACGGCCACCACCACCACACCGCGCACCCCGGCCAATAGGCTTTGCAGTGGTAGCGGTGCACTTCAGTGCGCCATTTGTGGCGGCGCAACCGTCACTAGAACAACGTCATTCGCCAACTTTGCGGATGCCCCATAAGGAATCGAAATGAAAAGAGCGCTCACCACAGCTGCCTTGGCGCTGCTTCTGGCACCCTTCCAAACGGCTGAGGAACAGAATGGCGGACGCGTGGTGCTGCCAAATCCGAATCTCTTGCGCTGCAGATCTTCCGCTTGCTCGCAGTTGTGGTCCGAAAATCCAGACGCTGGCGCGGTATTCCCGACCCAGATCAGGGTCGATGTGGACCACAATTGTATCTACGGCTTCACGGCGCTCTACGACAAATCCGTCTCCATGGATGCGGTAGCGGCAGCGATAGACGAGCGTTACAAGAAATGGGCTTTGGCAGATTTTGCAAAATCGCCATTAAGGCTCTGGCGTGTAGAGTCAGAGAAGCTCGCGATCCAATTAAGCACAGGCGACAAGAAAGATGAAAAAAGGGGTTTCGCAGAAGCGGGAACAAAAATAGTCATATACTTGCCGTTCGGAGCACGATCCGCCTGCGCCAATCCCTGAAGCCGCGCTTTTAGGGACGAAGCCGCCATCCTGTTATTGCCCTCGCGATCGACTTCAGGTAAATAGCTCTGGCCCAGGCCGCCACGCACCGTCCGCGCTTCCATAAGGGCTGGCAACCACCACAACGTATCCGTCCGGATCATGCATCCAACATTCCCAATGATTGGGCCCGCCATCGCCCTCGGGAGGGTTGCGATGGCGCGGCCGCACCATCTCGACGCCCATTTCCCGAGCGCGCTGCATTACCGCGTCGAAATCATCTACCTCGAACCACAGCAACACACCATTACCGTAGGGTTTGTCGCTGGCATTGCCGATGGCGCCGTGATGATGTTCGACTGCAAAACTGTGCAATTGCAGGATGAGTCTGCCATCCTTCACTAGTTGCTCATATTGCTCGCCGCCGTGGGCACCGCGGCACCCCAGCAAGCGCCGATACCACCGGCTGCTGGCTTCCACATCGGCGACGCAAATCAGTGGCTGCGGGCGCATGGCTTTTACCTTGATGGAGCTCCTGCCTTGACGTGCAGACGTAAAAATACCTCAGAAACAGCAAACTAGGGAGTAGCGATTTTCTCCGTGCGGGACCTTGACGACGTTTGTCGCGTTCTTATTGTTGTTGCTGCTGTTGCGCAAACTCCGCCATCGTCTCGGCGCTAAGCGGCTTCGACCGAATCACCGTCGTCGGCGGCAACTCCTCCGGCTCCGGCGCATTCATCGGCGACACTGCCACCATCACGCTTAATTCACTCAACGCGTCGCCTTTGTAAACTCCGCGCGTCGGCGGCACGTCCGCGTAATCCCTGCCCACCGCCACACGAATGTGCCGCTCGCACGTCTGCAAATTATTCGTTGGGTCGAACGCCACCCAGCCCAGATCCCCTAAATACGCTTCCACCCAAGCATGCGTCGCGCCCGCCGCCGACCGGTCATGCGCCTTGTCCTCGTGATACAGATACCCGCTCACATACCGGCAAGGAATTTTCAGCCCGCGCACCAACGTGATCATAATGTGCGCGAAATCCTGGCACACACCGCGCCGCGCTGCCAGCGCATCGTCAATCGGCGAATCGACGTGGGTGGTGTTCGGCACGTAGTCGAACATCTCATAAAGCCGCGCATTCAATTCCTGCAGCAACGCCAGCGGTGTCCCGCGCCGCTGCAATTCCAGTTCACCCGCAAGCCTTTCCAGCAGGTCCGTGGGCGCCGCGTACTGGCTCGGCAGCAACATCTCCCAATAATCCGTTTGCGCCACGCGCGCATCCAGATCGGCCCAATCCCCCGCCTCCTCCGACTGAAAATCTTGCGCCGGCAGCACATCCACAATCGCCTGCGCGGTCACCTCAATCAGCGCGTGTTTCTGCGGAATATCGAAGTGGTGCACCGCATTCCCATAAAAATCGCGGTACATCATCATCGTCGCCCGTGGCTGCACATCCAGCGTAAAACTCAGGCAGCGCTGGCGAAAATCCGTCCGCGGCTGCATGCGCACTTCCATCACGCTTTCCCGCACCGCGGGTTCGTACCGAAACCTCGTAATGTGCCGCACCGAATAAGCCATCTTTCCCCGCCGCGCCTCGACCTACGACGCCAATTCCGATTCAATCGAATAATCAAAATAAATCTGATGAATTGCCGCATGAATCTGCGCGCACTCACCGCGCACATTCGCCAAATAGGCAGGCCCGCCGTCCGTCATCACTTCTTCAATCTGGCTGTAACTTAATTGCGCCCGCATCCGCCCCGCAATCCGCGTCGGCAATTTTTCCCGCCTCTCCGTCAACTCCCCGATAATGTGCAGCGCCGCATTGACGCGATCCACCGAAAATCGCACCGAATGCGGAAAATCCGGATTCAGCAGCAAAAATTCCGCCACGCGCAAAGGGCGTATCTCCGCCGTGTAAGCCTTGCAATAAGCCTCAAACGCCACGCAAGCCCGCAGCAATCCCACCCATCCGAGATATTCCCCGCTCTCCACCGCCTGGTCCGCCGGATTCGCCACGCGTTTGAAATGCGTCTGCAGCAACGCCGCCAGCGCGTCCGTCCGTTCCACATATCGTCCCAGCTGAATAAATTGCCAGCCTTCTCCGTGGCTCATCGTCCCATCCGTGATTCCCTGAAAAAGATGCGCGCCTTCCTGCACGGTCTGAAAAAATGCGTGCGATTTCAGCATCCATGCTTCTTCCGGCCAAGTCTCCATCACTTCCAGATACAAACGGTTCAGCTGCTCCCACATTTCCGAACTGCACTGCTCGCGCACGTGCCGCAAATTCTCCCGCGCCGTCGCAATGCACGACACGATAGACGAAGCGTTCGTCCGGCTGAACACCAGCATATTAATCAGCCGCGTGGGATCAACCGGGCCCTGCGCCGCAGGCATGCGCAGCGCCTCCAACAAAAACTTCCAGCGCCCCAATCCCGCTTCCGGCGATTGATCCAGCCACAGCTGCATCTCCACATCCAGCAAACGCGCCGTCTGTTCCGCGCGCTCCAGATAGCGGCTCATCCAGTACAAACTATCCGCGACGCGCGAAAGCATCCCCGCGTCCCGCTGCATGCTGCGCCCGAAATAATTTCGCGGAGCTCTCATGGCTTACGTCTCATGGTTTAAGCCAGCGGCCCTCCCGCCAGTCCCTTCCACACATCGTCAGCAATCTGCGCCGTCCGATCGTCCGCGTTTCCCGCGCGCAGCACCCAGGTATCCTTGCTCCCGCCGCCCTGCGACGAATTCACCACCAGCGATCCCTTGCGCAGCGCCACACGCGTCAATCCTCCCGGCACCAGCGTCACTTTCTCGCCCATCAAAATGTACGGCCGCAAATCAATGTGGCGCGATTCCACTTCGCCATCAATCAGGCAAGGCGCGCAAGAAAGCGCCAAAGTCGGCTGCGCGATA
Source organism: uncultured Acidobacteriota bacterium (assembly GCA_963790855.1). Lineage (GTDB taxonomy): Bacteria > Acidobacteriota > Terriglobia > Acidiferrales > UBA7541 > Palsa-295. The sequence continues at coordinate 1,210,167 of CAWBPZ010000004.1, read as the reverse complement.
TAATTCCGCGGATCAGCCAATATCCGTGCGCGAAATTCCTCTCGCTGCAGTCTCGTGCTCTGCGGCCCGATCAACATCCCGTAGCCGCCCGATTCCCCCACGGCCTTCACCACCATCTCCTCCAGATTTTCCAGCACGTGCTGCCGCTGCGCCGCGTCGGTCAGCATATACGTCGGCACATTCGGCAGAATCGGTTCCTCGTTTAAATAAAATCGAATAATTTCGGGCACGTACGCATACACGGCCTTGTCATCCGCCAAACCGGTTCCGATCGCATTCGCCAAACTCACATTCCCCGCGCGGTACGCATTGAATAATCCCGGCACTCCCAAAAACGAATCGCGCCGGAAACACAGCGGATCCAGAAAATCGTCATCCACCCGCCGGTATATCACGTCCACTCGCCGCGGCCCCGCCGTCGTGCGCATGTACACCACGTTGTCGTGCACCAGCAGGTCGCGCCCCTCCACCAGCTCGATGCCCATCTGCTGCGCCAAAAACGTATGCTCGAAATAGGCAGAATTGGAAACGCCGGGAGTCAGCAACACCGTCACCGGGTCCTGCGCATAAGCGCAATTCTCCGGCGCCAGCGTCCGCAGAGTCGAAAGCAGCGCCTGCGGATAGTGATCAATCGGCGAAACTCCGTAATCCCGGAACATCTTCGGAAACACGCGCTTCAAAGCCTTGCGGTTTGCCAGCATGTACGAAACGCCGCTCGGCACCCGCAGATTATCTTCCAGCACTACAAAGTTCCCGTCAGGCAGCCGCACCAGGTCCGTCCCGCAAATGCTCACGTAAATATCCCGCGGCACGTTCAGCCCGCGCATCTCCCGCCGAAAATGTTTGCAGCTGTAAATCAACTCGCGCGGCACAATCCCTTCGCTCAAAATCCGCCCTTCATGGTAAATGTCGCGCAAAAATAAATTCAGCGCGGTCACTCGCTGCGTCAGTCCCTTTTCGATTTTGGCCCACTCAAAGGCGGGAATGATGCGGGGAATCAAATCGTTGGGGAAAATCCGCTCGGTCCCTTCCTTGCTGCCATACACCGTGAAAGTTATGCCTTCGTGCAGAAACGTCAGGTCCGCCGCTTGCTGGCTCTTGCGCAATTCTTCCGGAGGCAGCCCCACCAGCGTCCTGTGCAGCGCCTGATAATATTCGCGCGGCACTCCCGGCGCCCCAAACATCTCGTCGTAAGCTGTGTCAAATTGGTATTTCACAAACGCGCGGGAACTTCCATACGGTGATGGGACGGCCGCTGCGGTCATCAGTCCTTCCGTGCTCCTACCTCGAGGCGCGAACTCTCGGAACCGCGCGCCCTGTAAATCTGTCTCGTTTCTATCGTAGCCCGTGCCCGAGCTGTTGCGGGAGCTTCACTGTAGATACCCCCCACCGTCCAGGTCCAATACAAATTCTTGATTTATCCGATAAATCTTAGAGTTTTAATGAAACAGACAGTTTCCCGGCGGGATTGCGATCGAATCGCTTGCAGTGGGTTTTGACCCTTAACGGTCAACTCCCCACTCTTAACATTCGACTTTTAACTTTCAACTGTTGACGCTCGACGCTCAACCCCCAATCCCCGCCGACCTGCGAATCCGCGGGTCCCGAAACACGTCCGCCCCATCGGTGCTCCGCGTCGAAAATTCTGACACAATCGCTCCCCGCGGCCCCGCTTGAAACCAATGCGGCGTGTTCGGATAAATCGTGTACTGCTCCCCCGGCTCCAGATGAATTTCATTCCACACCGTATAAAAATCTTCTGACCCCGCCGGCGGATGACATCGCGGCGTCGCAGTCCGCTCTCCCGGCACGTACAGCGTCACGCTCCCCCACCGGCAGCGAAAAGTCTCTTCCTTGCCCAACACCCCGCCCATCGTCGGATGCCAATGTTCCGGACAAGTCTGCCCCGGAATCATCACCAATTCCTTCGCGCATACCCGCTCCGTATTCACATAGGTAAGAATCTGCAGCCCCGTCTTCGCTAGCTCCCCCAAACCAAAATCCGCGACTTCCATCCGCTGCTGCTCCTCCGGCGTAATCAATATCCCCGCCCCTCGCAGCAGTTCCGCAGCCGCCATCGCAATCTCAACGATCTCCATAGCTTCCTCTCGTCTTCCTTATACAGCATCACCGCAAGAATTCCGACACCACTTCGGCGGAAATATCGGCCCGCAAGTTTACGTTCGTTTGATTTCGAGTCGCAGAAATGAAATGCATTACAGAAGTATGGCGGGCCTGAGAGGAGTCGAACCTCCGACAACCTGGTTCGTAGCCAGGTGCTCTATCCAGCTGAGCTACAGGCCCGCCGAAACAACACGTGCGTTCCTTCTAGATTACGACACACTGCCCGCGACTTCAACAGCGTACGGCTATTCCGATTCACGCGCCACGCCTGTGCGCGCAAAACCTTCGCCATCCTTGGCCGCCCCGCGCGAAATCCACAACTCACCCCCGTGCAGAACTGTTCACCGCGTTGTCACGTCCCAGTAACAATTACCCGTTAGTTTCGCCACCTGAATCTCCAACACAATCAGGGGTGAAGAATGGCGGCAGGTACCTCAGTTCTTGATTCCAAGATGGCGGCGGGGCCCGGAAGAATTGGCATTCTCATCGCACTTTTGGTGCTGCTGGGCGGACTGTTCTACATCGCAAACCATTTGCTCACGGACCTGTCCGGTATCCGCGCAGAAAGCTGGTTGCCCTACGCGCTGCTCGGCGTTGCTCTCCTCACCGCCTTGGCTTTCGAATTCGTGAATGGCTTTCATGACACCGCAAACGCCGTCGCCACCGTCATCTACACCCACACCATGGAGCCGCACGTCGCCGTGGTTTGGTCCGGGATGTGGAATTTTCTGGGCGTCCTTGCCTCCAGCGGCGCGGTAGCTTTCGGCATCGTCTCTCTCCTCCCCGTGGAACTGATTCTGCAAGTCGGCGGACGCGCCGGCTTCGCCATGGTCTTCGCCCTGCTCGTCGCCGCAATCATCTGGAATCTCGGCACCTGGTGGTTCGGGCTTCCCGCTTCCAGCTCGCACACCTTGATCGGCTCCATCATCGGCGTCGGCATCGCGAACCAATTGATGTCCGTGAAAACTGGCACCAGCGGTGTGGATTGGGGTCAGGCCACCAACATCGGAAAGTCGCTGGTTCTCTCCCCGATCGTCGGCTTCGTCTTCGCCGCTCTGCTTCTCATCGTCAGCAAGAAACTGATACCCAACAAAGAACTGTACCAAGCTCCGAAGGGCACCGAGCCGCCTCCCTTTTGGATTCGCGTGCTACTCATGCTCACCTGCACAGGCGTTAGCTTCTTCCACGGCTCCAACGACGGTCAAAAAGGCATGGGCCTCATCATGCTCATTCTCATCGGTACCGTACCTACCGCCTACGCCGTCAACCACGCCGTGACCTATCAACAAACTCAGGATTTCGTCGCCGTCTCCACGCAAACCGCGGACATGCTCGGCCACTACGTATCTCCCGCGGCGGTCGTCGGCGACTCGCGCGAAGAAGTCACCGATTACATTCGTACCAAGCAGTTCACACCAAATACGATGTTGGCCCTGCGCGAACTCGTCAACGGCATCGGCACCGAAATGGCGCTGTACCACGAACTCAAAGCCGTCCCGCAGGACAAAGTCCGCAACTTCCGCAACGACATGTACGTCGTCAGCGAGGCTTTGCGCTTGATGAACAAAACTCATCAGCCCCAGTTCTCGACGGCCGACGCCGCCATCCTGGCGAATTACAAAAAACACGTTGATAACGCCACAAAATTCATTCCCACTTGGGTGAAAGTGGCGGTGGCTCTGGCGCTCGGCATGGGCACCATGATCGGATGGAAGCGCATCGTGGTCACCGTTGGCGAAAAAATCGGCAAGGATCACCTGACCTACGCGCAAGGTGCCGCGGCGGAAATCACTGCGATGGCCACCATCGGCGCGGCCGACTGGTTCGGCTTACCTGTCAGCACCACGCACGTTTTATCGTCCGGCGTCGCCGGCACCATGGCCGCCAATCATTCCGGATTGCAAATGAGCACGGTGCGCAATCTGGCTCTCGCCTGGGTGCTCACGCTGCCCGCGTCCATCTGTCTCGCGGCGAGCCTCTTCTGGCTCTTCAGCAAAATCGGCGGCAGCGGAAGTTAAATCACGATGGTCAAAACACAGTTGTCAGATCGCCACAGTTAAATCACAATGGTCGGATCGCAGCAATTCTGCGGAAATTCAAAGACGGAACCCAGCTTCCGGGGCGGGTCTTTCGCGCATTGGTAGTCATCACGAAAAAATTTCTTCTTCTGCTGTTTGCAAGCCTGTGGCTCGCCCATGGGCACGCGGTTATCTGCGCCCAGGAATCGCCGAATACTTCCTGCCCGCGCCCGTCACCCGGCGCCACAGTCCCCGAACCCGAAGACTTGCGCAGCCGAAACGGCGTCCTGAAGCTTGACCTGACCGTCCGCAATTTCACCGAACCAGATGGCACCACGCGTTTCTGCTACTTTGATGCCAACGGCAACCAATCCCCCACGCTTCGTCTAAACCCAGGCGATCTTCTCATCCTTAATCTAAAGAATGATCTGACAGACTCCTCCCATCCCGTTACCGCCGCCAGTAACAGCAACACACACAATCACGATCACAATCACGCCGCCGCCGCAAAAACCCCTGACCCCTGCGAAAGCTCGACGATGTCGCTAACCTCAACCAACCTCCACTTTCACGGCCTCTCGGTCCCCGCCGTCTGCCATCAGGACGACGTTCTGAAAACTTCCATCCAACCAGGCGACGCCCCCTTCGAATACAAATTTCGCATCCCGGAAAATGAGCCGCCCGGCCTTTACTGGTATCACCCGCACATCCACGGCTTCAGCAAACCCCAAGTACTCGGCGGCGCGTCCGGCGCAATGATCATCGAAGGCATCGAGCGTGCCAATAAAGAAGTAGCCGGCCTTCCCGAACGCGTCATCATCATCCGCGATCAAGATCTGCTCAATCCCAATTCCCCGCCCGCGAAATCCGAACCCGTCGTCCCCAGATTCCTCGTAGACCACGACGGCGACGCCGCAAACACCGGCACCGGCTTCGGCAAGCCCGCGAAAGATCTCTCCATAAACTTCGTCCCGGTTCCCTATCCCGATTACACGCCCGCTGCAATCCAGATGAAGCCGCAAGAACGCCAGTTCTGGCGCGTGCTCAACGCCTCCGCGATTACTTACCTGAATCTCGCGGTCTTGTACGAACACGTCCCGCAACAACTCGGCATCGTCGCCCTGGACGGCGTTCCCCTCAACGCCAACGGAACCAGCGGCGATTTCGTCAGCTGGCAAAATCATCTCGGCGTGCCACCAGGCGGCCGCGTCGAATTCATCGTCACCGGCCCTCCGCCCGGCGTCCCAGGCCTACTCGTCACGCGCACCGTGGACACCGGCGTCGGCGGCGAAAACGACCCCAACCGTATGCTCGCCACGATCACCGCATCAGACCATGCGCCCGAGCCGCGCTCCAAACTAGCTTCATCCCCCGCGCCACTCCCTCCGCCCACTCAACCGTGGCTCGGAAACGTCGCGCCCGCCCGCGTCCGCAAACTTTATTTCTCAGAAACGCTTTCGGATCCCAACGATCCCAATAGCGCCACCACCTTCTACCTCACTGTGGAAGGTCGCACGCCTACTCCCTTCGATCCCATCTCCGGCATTCCGGACATCATCGCCAAGCAAGGCGACGTGGAGGACTGGATCATCGAAAACCGCTCCACGGAATTGCATGCCTTCCACATCCATCAGCTGCATTTCATGTTGGTGGCTTGGAACGGAGTTGCCATCAACGAGCCGTTCCTGCGCGACACCATCAACGTGCCTTTCCACAGCGCCGCGGACCTCACGTACCCCACCGTCCGCCTGCGTATGGATTTTCGCGACCCCAACACAATTGGAACTTTCGTATATCACTGTCATCTTCTCGAACACGAAGACGGAGGCATGATGGGCCTGATCCGCGTCGAACCAGCCGACGGCGCCCGAGCCCATCAAAAAAGTACTGCAAGTTCTACAACTAGTGTTCTGTCCCATAAATAACTGGTCTTAGTATTGCTGGGAATATAGGCATCTCCCGTGCACAATGGAGGTGCCTATGGCGATGGGACGACCGAAATCGACGGTGGTGTTGGATTCGGAACTGCGTGAACAGTTGGACAGCTTGGCCAAGTCACGTTCTCTTCCCGCTGGCTTAGTGCGTCGAGCCAAGATTATCTTGTTGAGCGCCTCTGGGAAGAACGACCGAGAGATTGCCGCACAACTGGAGACGAGCAGGATCACGGTAGGCCTGTGGCGACGACGGTTCCTGGCACAGGGGGTGTCAGGACTCTACGACGAGTTACGCCCAGGTCGCCCCCGCCCGATTAGCGACGAGCGAGTTGCCCAATTAGTTCGCAAGACGCTGAAGTCGAAACCCAAAGCCGCAACGCACTGGAGTATCCGTCAGATTGCCGACGAGACGGGAGTTTCGAAATCGACAGTGCACCGCATCTGGCAGGCGTTTGGCTTGCAACCGCATCGACAAAAGCATTTCAAGCTTTCGAACGATCCATTTTTTGTAGAAAAAGTACGGGATATTGTAGGGCTGTATCTGAATCCCCCGGAAAATGCAGTGGTTTTGTGCGTGGATGAGAAGAGCGGAATTCAAGCATTGGAACGCACCCAACCGATGTTGCCACTCGGATTGGGTTATGTCGAAGGAGTGACTCACGATTATCGACGCCACGGAACCACCACGCTGTTTGCCGCACTGGACACGGCAAACGGCAAAGTGCTCACGAAATGTCGACCGCGTCACCGGCATCAGGAATATCTGAGTTTTCTTCGGGAGATTGAAAAGAGCGTCCCGAAGAACTTAGAAGTGCACATCATCGTGGATAATTACGCCACGCACAAACATCGGAGAGTTAGACGCTGGTTCGCCACACGGCCACGGTTCCACGTACACTTCACTCCAACCTATGCCTCCTGGCTCAATCAGGTCGAAATCTGGTTCAATCGCATCACGCAACAGGCTCTTCGCCGGGGAACGTTTAGCAGCGTGAAGGAACTGGTCACAAAAATCGATCACTACGTCAAGAATTCCAACCACAATGCACAGCCTTTCGTCTGGACCGCCACAGCGGATTCGATATTCGCCAAAGTCGAACGACTATGCGAACGTATTTACGGGACAACACACTAGTAGCGCCCCAGCTCGCTCGACGACCAACAACTGAATCTCGCGGCTCCCGCCTCACCAGCTGTCCCGCGAAGCGCGTGGAGTTGTGTGCTCGTGTTCATTCCATTCAGTAACTGAGTTCGGTGAAAATAATTTTACAAATGTCTTGCACCATTCACACAAGGAACACTCTGTCGCAACAAATAACACTTATAACTCACACGCTCACTCTGAGCAGATTTCGCTACAAAAATACAGGAGGATGCATGTCCTTTAAGCGTTTCGCTTCAAACTCGATGCACTGTTTGCGGATCGGGTTGACGTCGCTTGCTCTGTTCCAATTTTCTCTCGGTGGCCCCTTGGCTAGCTCTGCGCAAGCCCAGAACCAGAGCAACGATGGCAACACCACCACACCGATTAAACACGTCATCGTGATCATCGGTGAAAATCGCAGCTTCGACCACGTCTTCGCCACCTACGTACCCAAGAGTGGCCAAAAAGTTTGGAACTTGCTCTCCCAAGGTATCGTCAAAGCCGACGGCACTCCCGGCCCCAACTTCGCAAAAGCTCACCAGCTAGCTGCCGTAGATCTCGGCGAAAAGAAAGGCGGCGATCCTTTTCTTCTCACTCCGCCCAAGGTCAATTTTGGTGGCGATGTGCTTCCTGCTCCGCTCGTCGGCGGCGCCAAGGATTCCTACATCCCCAGCGACAGCATCAGCCTCGCCGAAGCCTCTGAAACCGGCTTGCCGACTAGCTACTATCCTTTCCTGGTTTCCGGCGGCACTGGCTTGACGTCGCACACTCCTGACACCCGCATCACCAACGTCAACGCGCTTCCCGCCGGTCCCTTTCAGCTGACCAACGGCAATCTCTTCGACTACAACGCATACGCCGCAAGCCCCGTGCACCGCTTCTACCAGATGTGGCAGCAGCTCGATTGTGCTGCCAACCACATCGTCGGGCCCAATGGCATGCCTTGCAACGCCAGCTTGTTCTCCTGGGTCGAAGTCACCGTCGGCGCCGGCACCAATGGCCTGACGCAACCTTCCAATTTCGACATCGACTACGCCCCCGGCGCCTCCACCACCGGTGAAGGTTCCACAGCTCTCGGCTTCTACAACGTGCAGCAGGGGGACGCGCCCTACTTCAAGTCCCTCGCTGACACCTACTCCATGAGCGACAACTTCCACCAGTCCGTGCAAGGCGGCACTGGCGCCAACCACATCATGCTCGGCCACGGCGATGCCATCTATTTCACCGACGGCAACGGCAACGCGCAGGTACCTCCCCACAACGTCCTCGTACAAAAAGGGGGCGTAAACGCCGGAGTCGTGGATGAAGTCGAAAATCCCAACCCCGCGGCAGGCACCAACAACTGGTATGCGGAAGACGGTTACGGCGGCGGCTCGTTCGGCTCTGCCTCCTACGGCGGCGGCTCTTACAGCAATTGCGCTGATCCCACTCAACCGGGCGTCTCCGCGGTTTTGAACTACCTCGCGGCCCTCCCGAAACCGGTGAATCCACGCTGCAAAGCCGGCCACTACTACCTGCTCAACAACTACAACCCAGGCTACTTCGGCCGCGGTGAAAATGCGTTTCTCGACACCAACGCCGCCAACACCGTGTTCACGATTCCGCCCTCTCCCGTACCCAGCATCGGCGATACCTTGAACGCGCACAATATTTCCTGGAAGTATTACGGCGATCAGTGGAACGACTACGCGGGCAACGGCAACTCGAGCGAGCCGCTCTGCGCGCCGCCGACCGTGAAAGAACCCTGCTACATCCCTGAAGACAAATATCAAATCAACTACGGCGCCGTGGGTTCACCCAACGGCCTCGGCGCTCCGATCACCAACGCCGATGAGTACTGCAACATCTGCAACCCGTTCCAGTACGACACGTCCATCATGGCCAGCGCCACCCAACGCGCTGCGCACATCAAGGACACCACGAACCTCTACAACGACATCGCGGCCGGAGACATTCCTGCCGTTTCCTTCGTTAAGCCCAGCGGCTTCGTGGACGGCCATCCTTCGTCCTCGAAACTCAACTTGTTCGAAGGTTTCGTCAAGAAGATCGTGGATGCCGTGCAAGCCAACCCGACTCTTTGGAACGACACCGCCATCATCATCACCTTTGACGAAGGCGGCGGCTACTATGACTCCGGTTACGTGCAACCGCTGGACTTCTTCGGAGACGGCACGCGCATGCCCTGCATCGTCGTCTCGAAGTTCTCTACTGGCGGCGTCATCACGCACAACTACTCAGATCACGTCTCCATTCTCAAATTCATCGAGAAGAACTGGAGCGTGCCGCCGGTCACTGCCCGCAGCCGGGATAATTTCCCCAACCCGGTCACGGCCAGCAGCCCCTACATCCCGACGAACGGTCCCGCAATCAGCGACCTGTTCGAGCTGTTCAAGTTCAACTAACTCAACCGCAACACCGACCGACAATCGGCCAGGCCGCGCGCAAGCAACGCGCCGCCTGGCCGATGTCATTCTCGGTGTTCTCCCTTTTTCTCTGCAGACACTTTGTTAAATCTTTCCGCCGCTTCCCCGAAACTTTCCCTTTGCACACGCATCCATATCCATGTACGATTTCTATTCATGAATCGCTGCTCCCACGCCTGTCTCTGTACGCCGTGTTGTTGTACTCGCAACGGCTGGCGCGGAGCTGCGATCCGAATTCCTTAGCAATCCTTTAAACCGGATTTCAAGCCCGCTCACAGCCTCACCGTTGAGCGGGCTTTTTGTTTTTACGCCGAAAAAATTCGCAGCAAACGCCCGGAAGGAGAATCGCAAATGCCCGAAATTCCAAATGAAGTTCCAAAACGCACCAGCAAGCACAGCAACGCGTCGCCCACCCTGTCCCGAGACAGTTGGGCCGTGATCCTCGCCCTCGCTCTCGCGTTCGCCATCTGGATCGGCTGGATCAAATTCGTCCCGTGGTGAACCGTCTGCCGCGGCGGACGATTCATCCTGAGAACCGGCAGCGCCGGTTCGAAGGGTCGTCGCGCCGCCAGGCATTAGCAGCAAAAATTTCCAGGAGGCATCACCGCACATGGCCAGCTCCATCGCTCTAGACGCACCCGCAACTGAAAATTTCTTCAAACAAGCCGCGCGCCTGATCCCGGGCCTGCTGCTGCTCGCCGCGGTTGGCTACGCCGGCCGTATCATCGAACGCTCCATCGCCACCTACGGCAAAGCGCATCACCTGACGCTGCCCAATATCGAATACGTTCTCTGGGCCATCATGATCGGCCTCGTCATCGGCAATACCGTCGGCGTCCCCAAACTCTTCCAAGCCGGCGTCGCCACCTACGAATTCTGGCTGAAGACCGGCATTGTCCTGCTCGGCTCGCGCTTCCTGCTCGGCGACGTAGCCAAACTCGGCGGAGTCGCCCTTGCTCTCGTCGTCGTCGAAATCGCCGTGTCACTCGCGTTCATGACCGCGCTCGGCAACGCCTTTAAACTGAAACCCAAACTCACTACGCTGCTAGCCGTCGGCTCCTCCATCTGCGGCGTCTCCGCCATCATCGCCGCGCAAGGCGCGATTGACGCCGACGAAGAAGACGCCTCTTACGCCATCGCCGCCATCCTTTCCCTCGGCGCCATCAGCCTTTTCATCTTTCCGCTCATCGGCCATTGGCTGCACTTGAGCGATCTAAGCTACGGCCTCTGGGCCGGCCTCGGCATTGATAACACCGCCGAAGCCACCGCCGCCGGCGCGCTCTATTCCGACGCCGCCGGTAAAGTCGCAGTCCTCGCAAAAACCGCGCGCAACGCCATGATCGGTTTCGTAGTCCTCGGCTACGCCATCCACTGGGCCCGCAAAGAACACACCGAAGGTGTCAGCAACAAAGCCGCCTTCCTCTGGCAGAAATTCCCCAAGTTCGTCCTTGGCTTCTTAGTGATCAGCGCCATAGCCACAGCCCAAGTCTTCACCAAACCCCAATTAACCAGCCTTGCCAACCTCTCCCGCTGGGCATTTCTGCTCACCTTCGCAGGAGTCGGCCTACGCACCAACATCCGCGAACTAGGCAAACAAGGCTTCCGCCCCTTCGTCGTAGGCGCCGTAGGCGAAATCGTGATCGCCTTCCTAACCCTAGGCCTGGTATACGGTGCGGATCGATTCTTGCCGAAATGAGCAGTGCGTAGAGTGATTGGTGAGAAGTGATTGGTGACTCGGATCTCGCGGCAATTTGAATCGCTGCAGATGTCATCAAGGCCGATCGTCGCAACGGTGCTGAAAAACCAGCGATTAGAAGATATTTTCTCATATTTTCTCCCTTGTTCTGAGCGACTTAACTCGATTTCTAATAATTGGCCACTAGAGATTAGAAATCGCTCGACCGTCGCGCCCCGCGAAACCCAAAGCATTTCCGCGCGCCGACCCAGGACGACGCCGCACAACTTTGTCCCCCGCGGGCTCGCCCCAAATCCGCCGAAGCCGCGTAAATTCGGAAAACCCGCCATTTTTTCGACCCCGCCCGAAGCTAACACGCGCAGATCGAAAACTCAGCTGTCCGTCTGTACAGAAGTAGGACAGAACCAGTACCCACTGGCCCACACAGAGAGATGGAAACGACGCACCGCGATACACAGATTCAACCGCGGAGAACCGACGGCGCGCCAGCGGCGAAGAGTTTATTTTCGCCACCGTGGTCTGGCAGCGCGATGTTTTTCTCGAAGCGCAGGCCGAGCTTTTCAAGCAGGGCGATCGAGGCTCGATTCGTCGGCTTGGTGATGGCGACGATCCGCGGCAGGCGTAAAGTCGTCCAGCCGTACTGCATCACAGCGGCGGCGGATTCGCGCGCATAGCCCTGCGACCAATACCTCCGCAGGAACGCAAAGCCGATGTCCACGTCGTCGAGCGATTCGCGTTTGAGAAGGCCGCAGATGCCGATGGGCGCGCCGGAATCCTTCAGCTCCACCAGGTACAGGCCAAATCCAAATGTGCGGTAGCTGGTGACGGGGCCTCTGGCGATGTAGCGCCGCGCGTCTGTGAGCGTGCGCGCCCCGCGATCGCCGATATTTTCCAGAAACGCCGGCTCGTTCAGCAGCTCCAGCATGAACGCAGCGTCGTCCAAAACGAGCCGCCGCACCACCAGCCTGTCTGTTTCGAGAATTTTCACGGCAGGGATGTTTCCATTTTTTCGCGACGGGCGCAATTCACAAATCCGAAAAACAACAGGAGAGGCAAAAAGTCGGAGAGGCGCCGACCCTACGCTCTGCTCCGCCGCGCGAATCAGTTCTTCGGGCGCGCTGCGGGCGGCTCCGATTTCGGCGGCGGTGCCGGCTTCGACGCCGGCGCGGCCGCTTCGTGATGTTCCGCCGGCGGAGGCGTGCTGGCTTTGTGGTTCAGAGGAGGATGCACATCGTAGTCATCATCTTTGGCTTTGACGGGCGGCGTGAACTTCACCGCCGGGTGCTGCTGCACGGCGTCATTCGCGGGCGGCCGCTCGTTCGTGTTCGATCGTCCGTTAGCATTGCCGTTCGCGTCGGCGTTCCCACTCGGGCGCTCGTTGGCGTTGGCATTCGTGTTGACGTTCGCGTGCGCATCCGTGTTGGGATACTGCGGCGTACGCGCCAGACTATCGTTGGTATACGTCGGCGCGGGCGGACGCGCAGGCGTCGGCGCAGGCGCATTCGCACGCGACGCGGGCGCAGCTGCGGAAGGTTGCGCTGCTCGCGGCGCTGCCTCTGCAACACTGGCGTGCACGACGGAGTGGCTCACCCCCGGCATCGGCGGATTAAGTCGTGCCACCACCGGCCGCGCAGTGAACGCAACAGCAGGCTTCGCTCGTGCCGGCCTGGCCGCAGCCGCCACATAACTAGCGCGCGTCGGCGCAAGCGAACCTTGCTCCACCACGTGCGCGCTCTGCAATTGCTCCGGCGTCACGCGCACGAAAGCGGTCGCGACAGGCCGCGCGCCCACAAAAGTTTCACGCGACACGGCCGTCACCGCGACAGCGTTGTGCGCATAAGTGTAGTCAACCCGATTCACATCCACATTGCGGTTCACAAGATAATTGTTGTACACGGTCGTCACCTGCGTGACGTTAACGACGCGCGTGTTGGTGATATTGATGTTCTGCACGTAGTGCGCGCTCACGCGATATCCGGGAATGTAAACATCGCGCGGCCCCAGCGGAAACCAGGCGACGCCCGCGAATCCGCCGCCAAATCCCACGGCGACTCCGAGTCCGCCTCCACCGCCCACAAATCCCACCAGCGCCGGCGCGTACACTGGACGCACCACCATCGGCCCCGGCACCCAGCCCCAATATCCGCGCACATACGCCCAGCGCCCGTAATGAAACGGCGCAAAACCCCATGGCTCGTCTTCCACCCACGTCCAGCCCCACGGCCCAATCCACACCCAGTGACCGTAGCGATACGGCGCCCAGCCAGCCGCAACGCCGCTCGGCACCCAGATCGCGCCGTAATCCGGATCGGTCTGCCACTCGCCGTTGCCATCCAGATCGTAGTAGCCATCCACATCGCGCGAAACGTAGCGCGCCGATGCCGAACTGTTCTCGCGCTGGTCCTGCACCTGGCACCAATCTTCGAAATCATCATATTCGGGGGCGGCTTGCGCATTGAAATTCAACTGGTCCGTGCCGTTGAAAAAATATTGCTGCCCGGCCGTCAGATCGTACGATTCTCCCGCGCCGGTTACCTGTCCTGCTCCTTCGCGCACGGTGATGGAAGTGGAATTACTGTCAGGGATCGTCTGAATGCGATATTCGCCGGAAGCCACCAGCGTAAACGCGAGATTCGGCGTATCAACTTCGAATGCGTTGCCGGGCTCGAGCCGCCGGACATGCACTTCGATGGTGCCTTGCGCCAGTTGCAGCTGCACGGTGCGGTCGTCCAGATTCAGGAAGGAAATTCCTGTCTCGCTGGAGAGGCGGATCGAAGTTGCGCCGATGTGAATTTCGCCGCGCGAATCCTTGTCAGCCCACAGATTGTCACCTGTGGTGAGCGGCCGATTGATATCGGCCTCGAGCCAATCCTGCTCGCCGGCAGGCTGGAAGGAAACCGAGCCCTGCACGTAGTTCAGCCGTGCGACGCGCGTCGGAGGATCGACCACCTGGGCTTGCGCTTGGCCCTGCGCCTGCGCCGGATCTTGATCTTGCGCAGCTGCGTTTTGCGGCAACGCCAGAATTATGCTGGAGACGAGCGTCAGAAACGACAGGAACAGTGCGAGCGGGAACCTCTTGGTCATGAGCGAAACCCCTTTGTACTGCGAATAGGCGCGAACATCGCCATCCTGCGCAAGCAGCTGGCGGCTAGAAACCATGCGAACCAAACAATGATCCGTGTGTCTGACATGGCGGCTGGCGACCTCCATCTAAGAAACCCGATTATGAGCTTTTAGTTGCGATTTGAATACGCGCGGAAAACGCTACGTAGTTCAAAGCTACATGGCGCTTTGAGCCTTCACACCTCCGAAACATCCGCACGAATCGCATAAATAGGTGCATGGTTTCACCATGACCAAAGGGAGTATCGGTATCGACGATGACCTGCTTCGCGAGGCGCAACCGTTGACCGGTATCAAGACCAAACGCGGAGTCGTGCACGCCGCTTTGGAACTTTGGGTGCGGGTGCTGAAACAGGAAAAGGCTCTGCGCCGTCGCGACCGTGGACTTCGGATGCGTGAACTGAAGAACTAAAAGAACCGCGGCTTACTGGTCGTTCCTACCGTCGGCAGCAAATCGGTCAGCACATGGTCCACGCGATCGGTGGCCATGTCCAGGACGCGCAACCTCTCGCCGGCATCTGGCGAAGCCATGATCAGGGCCACCGGAGTCATAGCATTGCGAATGTGATGATTTACCTCCGCCACAATAATCGCCCGCTCTCTGGCGCGCTCGACAAGCTGATTCTTATGGCTCTGCGCCAGGAAGAACAGCAAGACCGCCGCGCCGGTGATCGCAATTGCGGCGTCGTCCAGAATTGTTTCGGCCGCGGCAATTCCGAAGGAGTACAACAGCGCATCCACCGCATAGGTAATCGCGAATAGAACGAGCGCGGCCACGGCCGCAGCCCTCAGATTGTATTCATTCGCCCATCCGGACGCGCTGTTCAGTCGCAGCATTGCACTCCTCCAACCCGCTTTGCCTCTGGAGCATAAAGCATTCCCGTTGCACCCGCCAGAGTCAAATAGGCGAACGCCCGCGCGGCGAAGCCTGCTGTTGTACCCCTCGCTACGGGATTTCGACGACGACCAGCGACATATCGTCGGCAGGAGGGCCGTGCCGGAACGCAGCGACGCGACCGACGATTTCTTGCGTCATTGCCTGCAACGGAAGCTTCGATGTTTCGCGCACGATGTCCGCCAAGCCTTCTACGCCCAGCATATCGTCGCGCGTATTGAAGCTTTCGGTGAAGCCATCGGTGTACAGGATTACGCGATCGCCCGGCTCGACTGAGATTTTCATGGCGGCGCCAACGTCCACGGCGTCGTGCAACAAACCCAGCACGGAACTTCGCGATTCCAGCAAGCGCGGCGCCTCGCCAGGCTTGACGATCATCGCGGGGGGATGTCCGGCGCCGAAGAATTCCAGACTGCGCGCCGCCAGATCCAGCCGCGCCGCAACCACGGTGAAATAAAACACGGAACTGCGCAAGCTGCCAATCACGAAACGATTCAGATGCTCCATCATAGGGGCAAGTCCGGCGCCGCGTTCGATTTGCGACATCGTTTCCGTGTAGATGCGGTTGGCTACTAACGCCGAGCCGATGCCGTGACCCGACACATCGCAAATCATCAACGAAAGATGATCGGGCCGCGGCGCCACCAGCCCAAAATCTCCTCCAATGGTGCGCACCGGTTGGTAAAACGTTTCAACCGATGCGCCGCCCCACATCAGGCTTCCAGGCGCCAGGCTCTGCTGCACGCGTGCGGCCAGCAGCAAGTCCTCTTCGATTTCGCGATGCCGCTGCTCGAGCTTCACATTCACTTCGCGCAGTTCATTCTCGGCGAGCTTCTGCGCGGAAATATCGGTGAGGGTGACAATCGAAAAAATTCCGCCATCCGGATCTTCGATCTGGCGCGCGGTGATTACCACGGGCAGGCGACTACCGTCGCGGTGCGGCAAGTAAAACTCAAACAGGTTGCTGCCCTCCCTGCGGCGACGCTCGATTTGCCGCTGCAGCGCCTGCGCGTCTTCGGGCGGAAACCAGTCAGCGATTTTAGCTCCAACGAATTCGTCCGCAGTCCGCCCGGCCATTTTCAGAGCCAGTGCGTTGGCAAAGACGACCTCGCCGCAATCGTTATTGATCATCACGCCCTGATTGAGCGATTCCAGAATGCCGACAACTCCGTCCAGCCATTCATGCGGTATTTCGACCACAGGCGTGCCTCGGGCGCGAGCGTGACAGTTCAACTCGGCGATGTGGACTCAATGTTGCACAACAATCATACCATTAGCGAAATATAAGATGCCTGCCGCGGCACGAAAGCCGCGACAAAATGTGACTACCGCAAGATTTTGTTGCGTCCCAGGTCGCCTAATTCCTTTGGAAGAAGCGCGGATATGTGGATACTTGATGGATACAAACTGGGAGAGGCTAACGTGACAGACATTTCCACACTTAGGGGGCTTGCGGTGCTTGGCGCCGGCAAGATGGGGGGCATTCTGCTCGAAGCATTCTTGAAACACGGCCTCGTCGCGCCCGCAAAAGTGTTCGCCACCGTGCGCCAGACAAGCTCGGAGCGCCGCAGCATCTCCAGCGCGCAAATCACTCTCGGCACGGACAATCGCGCCGTGGCCAAAGACTCCGACGTACTTTTAATTTGCGTGAAGCCGCTGGCGGTGGGCGCGGTGCTCGACGAAATCCGCTCAGAACTGAACGACCAAAAGCTTGTGATTTCGATCGCCGCGGCAGTGTCCACCGAATACATGGAAAAGCGCATCGGCGGAAACGTCCCGGTGCTGCGCGCCATGCCCAACACTCCTTCGATGGTCGGCGAAGGCATCACCGCGATTTGCAAGGGCAAACACGCCACCGCGAAACATCTGGAACTCGCGCGCAAACTTTTTGATTCCGTCGGCAAGACGGTGGTCGTGGACGAAAAGCACATGGACGCAGTCACCGGACTTTCCGGCAGCGGCCCGGCGTTTCTCTACATTATTTTGGAATCGCTGGCGGAAGGCGGCGTAAAGATGGGCTTATCACGCGAGCTAGCTACTTTACTCGCGGCGCAGACGATGCTCGGCGCGGCGAAAGTGGTGCTCGAGACCGGCCACCATCCGGCGCTCCTGAAAGACACGGTTACCACGCCCGCAGGATGCACGATTGACGGAATTCTGGAACTCGAAGAGGGTAAACTGCGCGTCACGTTGATCAAGGCCGTAGTGAAAGCTTCGCAGCGAGCGAAGGAATTGCTCTTTACCGACAAAGAGGGTTAGCGCGCGGGCGCGTCCGGAGCAATCGCCGCCGCAGCATGAATTTCCAACTCCACTGTGTCGTTCGCGTGCAGCAGAAACGTGCTGGCGTCTTTCATGCCCCACTTCACGTAAGGGATCGCGAAGTGCGTGTCGCATTGCAGCTGTGAACCCGTACCAGGATGCACTGCCAAGGTCATCGTGAAGTCGTGATCCTGCCCGTGAATGCGCATCACGCCGCTGACGTCCACTTGCGACGCCTTCTGCGGATCAAATGACCCGCGCACCTGTGCCGGCGTGAAGACGATCTCCGCATACTTTGGACTCTCCAAAATTTCTTGATGCATTTTCTTGTCGCGGGATTTGTTGTCTGTATCCGCGCTGCGTGCGTCCACCACAATCGCGCCGCTGGCCTTGCCACTAGCCGTATCAAAATGAATTTGCCCGCTTTTCAGCTGGAAGGTTCCGTGCACCGCGTGCAGCGTGGTATCGAGCATGAATGCAACGTTGGTCTGCGTGGGATCGAGATTGACCTCATACCCCTGCGCGTAAGTAGCCGGCGCACCAGCCAGTCCAGCGCAACACGCGAGCGCGAATAAAATCGCGGCTCGGCCGGCCCTACCTGGCATGACCGGTTGCCCCGCCATCACGCGCGCAACACCTGCCAACCAAGATCAAACATTTCGCTGGCCCGAATAGGCGCCGGCTTAGGACAATTCGCGTGCGAGGAAATCATCCGCGCAAATAATTTGGGATTCGCAGCGAACATACGCAGCGCCTTTCGCCGCAGCCACGCCTGCCGATCCAGCAGCAACAGCAAACGCGCCATCCGCGCAGGCGCCTCAATCGACTCACGATGCGCCGCGCGATACGGCGCCATATCTTCCGCCGCCAGCGCCTCGCCCAACCGCAACGCCTGCTGAAACGCCAGGCTCATTCCCTGCCCCGTAATTCCGTCCAAGGTAAAAGAAGCATCTCCCACCAACGCCACATTCCCATGCGCCACGCTGCGCGGATGTTCCAGCACAGTCTGGCAGCCGCTATCTTCGCTGATACGGGGTGCATCGCCCAAGCGCCGCGTCACCGCGCGAAAACGTTGCAGCGCCTGCTCCACACGCATCTTCGGATCGCCGGTCAGCACTGCCACGCAGACTTCATCCGTCCCCGTAGGAGTCACATAAATCTGGCAACACTCGCCCCAGTACACTTCAACGAACTCGCTCCACGGCGCCACAGCAAAATGGCAGCGGAATCCATAACGCGCAAAACGCACACGCCGCGGTCCAAGCCCCGACCACTTACGCACAATGGATTTCTGGCCGTCGGCTCCTACGAGCCAGTGAAAAGAGAACAACTCACCATCAAGCCGCGCACTCGAGGAACTTAATTCAGTAACGCGTGTGCCCCAGCGGAAGGAAACGCCCAACTCCACAGCTCGCCGTACCAGCAAATCGTGTAGCACGCTGCGCCGCAAACCAAATGCAGCTCCCCGCGTGATTCTTCCGCAGGCAGACGAAGCCTCATCAGAAAAACGCAATCCGCGAATCGGGAACGCAACAGAGGAGTCGAGCCAGATGCCTAGATGCTGCAGCGCCGATACACCTTCAGGCAGCAAACCTTCGCCGCACGGTTTATTTATCGGCGGCTTGCGCGCATCCACAACCGTTACGCGAAGTCCCTTTTGACTTGCCGCTATCGCCGTCGCGATCCCTGCTGGCCCCGCTCCGACGATCAGGACTTCCGCGCCTGTAGCCACTGGCCCCCACTTCTTACCAACGTAACAAAACTAACTCCGCGCAGAAGCCAGGACCCATCGCCGCCAGAATGCTCAGCGACCCGGGTTCGGGGCGCCTGTTGGAATAAACGTCTTCCAGCACCAGCAGCACGGACGTGGATGAAATATTTCCGACGCGGCGCAAGCAAGCCCAAGACGCCGCCAAATCATCGGCCGTAATTCCCAGCGCGGCCGCCGTGGCTTCCAAAACTTTCGGGCCGCCCGTGTGCATGATCCAGGATTTGATGTCCGAACGCTTCGCGCCATTTTCCGCGAGGAAAGCGTCCACATCCTTGCCCAAATGCTTCGTCACCATCTCCGGAACTTCCGGTGACAATACGATGCGGAATCCTTTCTCAGAGATGTCCCAACCCATCACCTTCTCAGTGTGCAGATAGAAGCTGGACTTCGTCGCCAGAATTTCCGGGCCGTCTGCTTTGCGATTGGAGCCGGTCACGATCGTCGCCGCCGCGCCGTCACCGAAGAGCAGCGCCGAAATCAGGTGCGCCATCGAGAGGTCGTCGCGCTGCAAAGTGAGCGAGCACAATTCCACGGACAAAAGCGCAGCAGCCTGGTCCGGATAAGCCTTCACGTAATCCGCAGCGCGCGAAATTCCTGCAGCGCCCGCAACGCAGCCCAGTCCAAAAATCGGAATGCGCTTGATGTTCGGCGAGAGGCCCATGCGATTCACCAGCCGCGCATCCAGCGAAGGAGCAGCGATGCCGGTGACAGAGGTAACAAAAATCGCGCCCAGATCTTTCGGCGCCAGTCCCGCTTTGTGCAATGCCTTACACAGCGACTCTTCGCCCAGTTCCAGCGCATGCGCGATCCAGGTGTTGTTCGCTTGGCCCCAGGTTGTCAGCCCTTCATAGTAATCAATCGGTTCAACTAAGTAGCGTCCCTCCACCTGCATGCTTTCGTCCAGGCGATCGAGGATGTCCGGATTCGACAACCGATGACGCCAGTCGTTCTTCAGCGCCTCCGTTAGAATCTCCTGCTTGTAGTAGTACTCCGGAAAGGCACTCGCGACACTGGCAATCCTCATCGAATAGGCTCCTAATTGGAAGGTGTAATGGTTCCGAAGGATAGTATCGCGAGAACGCCAATATCAATAGGGGGTTTTGTAAAAACCTATGTTGCCAGTACGGAACGCCCTTTCGCCCCGCCGGGCGCTCCGGGCCCGCCAGCGGACGAAAACGACCGCCAAAATCCACTAGCGCCGGAAAATTGGAAATTTCGCAACGGACTTGAAATTCGCGAGAACAAAAAAATCCCCGGGTCTGGGGGCGCAGACCCGGGGACGGGGGTGAGGGACGCTGGGCCGAAAACTCCTTTAAAAAGTGCCGCGCTTAGTAATTCCAGCGGCGCATTGCCAGTGTCGCGCGAAACACAAGTTGAATGGCTATCACAATCATCGTGTCGCGCAAGGCGATTGCCCTCTCGCGCATAACCGAAACCTCCGAGGCGTCAGGAAAAGGCAGCGCGTGAGCGTTTGCCGAAGCTGTGCGGCCGTCAGACTTCCAAACCGTGCTCGTCAGCGCACTCATGCCCGCCCCCCTTAGTTCAATACGTAGACCGGATTGTCGTGTTCAACGGCTAGAACCATAGACTTGAAGATGTCCACGTCCCAGCTATCCGCGATGCGCAAACGAACCACATCGGTGGTTTCCGACACCAGGCGCCCGCGCAGCGGTACGCGCAGGTTCCCTGCTACTACTCGGAGTATCACCGGCTGCCCCATCCAGATCGCGTAACCACCTACCATTTGTCCCCCCTGGTGAGTCTGGGTTCCTTGTACAACTAGAGTTTCGGACAGAGGGCCGACCTGGCCAATGGTACAGCGGGCTATAAACAGTAGGCGGGTAGTACTAGTCACTTGCTGGTCGTTGAGCGTGGCGCCTAAACCCTTTTATGTTATTGTGTTTACAGCGATTTGCGGTCTGCAGCACCATCGGGATAGCGAGGTTTCCACGCCAAATGCCTGAGTTATTAAAGGAGCTGCTGCACCGGCTGTCAGATGTCCGGGGGCTGGTCGCGCTCGGCGGCCTAGTCATGGTCTGCGGCATCATCTTCGTGGAAACCGGCCTTTTCGTCGGCTTCTTCCTGCCGGGTGATTCCCTGCTGGTCACGGCCGGAGTCGTGGCGGCAGACAAAGCCTCCGGCCTACAGCTGGTTTGGCTGTTGCCGCTCGTCACCCTTTGCGCAATCGTCGGCGACCAGCTCGGCTATTGGATCGGACGTACCATGGGCCAGCGCCTCTATCAACGCGAGGACTCGCGCTTCTTCAAGAAGAGCCACTTGCTGCGCGCGCACGCGTTCTACGAAAAATACGGCTCCCGCACCATCATCCTCGCCCGCTTTATGCCCATAATTCGCACCTTCTGCCCGCCCGTCGCTGGGGCCGCGAAAATGAACTACACGCGCTACCTGCTCTTCGACATCCTCGGCGGATTCCTGTGGGTCTGGAGCATGATCCTGCTCGGCTACTCCCTCGGCAGCACCGTCCCCAATATTGACAAACGCATCCATTACGTAATCGCCGTCGTAATTTTCGTTTCCTTGCTTCCCGCCATTTATTCCGCCTGGAAAGCCCGCACCAAGAAAATCGCCATCTGATTGCGGCAGCCAGGATGGCCGGAGGTGCGGCCGTGATCCAGAATCGGCTTTCCGAACCGGCTCGCCGCCTCCGACGCTGTCACGCTCTCTCTTCGCCTGAATACCCTTGTTGCAGTTCCCCCGCGCAATTAATATAGGTCGCGCTGTTCCGCAATGATGAGGTCAGCCATGAAGCAATTCGCAGGAATGATGATCGTGGTGATGGGGATGTTGCTGGGCGCGCAAACGATTGCCGCGCAGGAATGGTCGCAGCCATGGGCGCGCGAGCGAATCGAAAAATCGCCGCGTCACAGCGAGTGGGTCACAGTGAAGCACGAACGCCGAAACGTGGACACGCTCGTGGTCTACCCCGAATCGAAGGACAAGCGTCCTGTAGTGCTGGTGATTCACGAAATTTTCGGATTGAGCGACTGGGCGCAGGAACTTGCAGACGAAGTGGCGGCGGGTTACATCGCTGTCGCGCCAGACTTGCTCAGCGGCATGGCGCCCAATGGCGGTCGCACGAAGGATTTCCTCACGGGTGTCACCGAAGCGGTCAGCAAGTTAAATCCCGATCAGGTGACGGCGGACCTGAACGCCGCAGCGGACTACGGCCTGAAGCTGCCCGCTGCGAACGGCAAATTATACGTCGCGGGATTCTGTTGGGGAGGTGGACAAACTTTTCGCTTCGCAACCAACCGTGGCGATCTTTCCGCGGCTTTCGTTTTCTACGGTCCGCCACCCGCCAAAGAAGCGATGTCGCAGATCAAAGGCCCCGTGTACGGCTTCTACGCCGGGAACGACGCCCGCATTGACGCCACAATTCCAGACACCGTCTCTGCGATGAAAGCCGCCGGGAAAACGTACGACCCTGTAACCTATGACGGCGCCGGTCACGGCTTCATGCGCGCGGGCGAAGCGCCCGACGCCAGCGACGCCAACAAGAAGGCCCGCGATGGCTCGTGGAAACGCTGGAAAACCCTCCTCGCTCCCTGAGATCGGTGAAACGCGGAAATCGTATCAGTGCTGGAGTCAAAGTGATCTGCTTGCATTCCGATTGGATCTGATTTGAACCCACCCGTCCCGATCGAAGCTGCTGTCTCATCGCAACCCCCGCTAGCCGATTCCAGCAAGCGCCTGCTGCCATGGCTGATCGCAGTTGCGTTCTTCATGGAGTCGCTGGACACCACAATTCTCAACACAGCAGTTCCGGCGATCGCGGCCGCGCTCCACGTCGCTCCGCTCAGCATGAAGTCCGTGCTCGCGAGCTACACCTTAAGCCTCGCCATCTTTATTCCCATCAGCGGCTGGATGGCGGACCGCTTCGGCACGCGACGGGTCTTCGCCTCGGCCATTGGCATTTTCACGCTCGGCTCATTTCTCTGCGGCATGTCAACCAACATTCACATGCTCGTCGCGTTCCGCATCCTGCAGGGCTGCGGCGGATCCATGATGGTTCCCGTGGGCCGACTCACGCTGGTGCGATCGTTCGCGAAATCCGAACTGGTTCGCGCGATGAGCTTCGTCTCCATCCCCGCCTTGATTGCGCCGATGCTCGGGCCGATCGCGGGTGGCCTCATCGTCGGCTACTTTCACTGGAGATTTATTTTCTTCGTGAATATTCCGATTGGCCTGGCCGGCTTGTATTTGATGTACCGCCATGTGCCGGACTACCGCGAACACACCGATCCTCTCGACGTGACTGGGCTGATTCTTTTCGGCTCAGGCGTCGCGCTGCTTTCCTACGTACTCGAAGTGTTTGGCGAGCATACGCTCAGCGCGCTTGAAGTCCTCGCGCTTTTGGGCGTTTCCATCGCACTGCTCGCCGGCTATGGATTTCACGCCACCAGAACCGCGCATCCAGTGCTGCATCTCGTGCTATTTCGCATTCGCACGTTTCGCGCGGCTGTCACCGGCAGCTTCGTCACCCGCCTCGGCATCGGCGGCATTCCGTTTCTTTTTCCACTGCTGTATCAAGTCGGCCTTGGATTCACTCCGATTCAGTCTGGCCTGCTGCTGATTCCGCAGGCCATCGCTTCAATGAGCCTGAAGCCGGCGATGCCGCGAATCCTGGCGCGCTTTGGCTACCGCGCGGTACTGGTATCGAACACCATGTTGATGGGCGTGCAGATTCTGCTTTTCGCGCACATCGGCAAAGGCACGCCCGTGTGGCTGATCGTCATCGAAGTGTTCTGCTTCGGATTTTCCACGTCGCTGCAATATACGAGCATGAACACGCTGGTCTATGCCGACGTTGACGAGCAGCAGGCCAGCGGCGCAAGTTCCATTGCGAGCACCGTGCAGCAGATGTCCGTCAGTTTCGCCGTGGCGCTGGCATCACTCGTCACCGCCTTGTTTATTCCCGATCGCCACACTTCCAGCGCCCCACAGTTTATTCACGGCATTCACCGCGCGTTCCTCGTCCTCGGTGCCATGACCATCCTCTCCACCATCGTCTTCCGTGAATTGAAACGAACTGACGGAGCAGCAGTCAGCCAGCGGAAAGAGTTACACGCGGGATAGAGCAAGGCTGTTGAAACGAAAGCATGCTATTGCAGCACATGATTGCATGACAATGTCGGCCCCCTCGGCTCGAGTGGGCTTTTGTTGATAGGCTCGGGAAGACGGAGCTGGAATTTGGTTCGCACGCGGGACAGCTCGGTACCGGACATGGCGTGAACGAGAACGCCGCGCACTTGTGGGGTCGAGGACTGGCGCCAGGCGCCGTAGATTCAGCCTATCTGTTGCTCCCCGTTTCCTCTGGGAGTGCCTCACGAGCCGAATCGTACGCTGGTTTCCAGCCCCCGCCTCATCAAACCCAGCGTGCAGATTTCCTGCACTGGGCTTTCCTGTGTGTTTGACATCAAGGTTATGTGGCCGATGCGTGCTGGATGGCTTTCAGCTGATAGCTCGCGCGACTCGGTACTGGTGAAACAGTCCGAGTGTGTTATAGAGCCACTGCGTACTCCACCGCTTCCAACCGAATCCTTGGCGCCCTCGGGCGCGCATCAAGTGCCGCCGAACCTTCTTCTCCACCCAGAGCTTAATGTAGGAAAAGCACCGGCTCGAGTCCCCTACCGCAAAGTAGCGCACCCAACCCCGCAGAATTGGATTGATGAGTTCGATCACCCGTCCTACCGGCTGGCTGACATATCGCCGGAAGATGTCCTTGAGCTTTCGCAGGAGTGCCGTCCGTTTCTTCAGCTTAGGCACGTAGTGAGCCCGCCACTTTCCCTTACGGCTGCGAATGCGGCGATACTCAAACCCTAGGAAGCCAAAGCTTCCTCCCTTTGCTAGATCAACCTTCCGACTTTTCTCCTCATTGATTTCCACTCGGAGTTTCCTAATTTCCTCTCGTAGTCGTTTCTCTACCGCCTCCATTAGCCACTCATGCCTCGGATGGGAGTCAATCAATACCACCAGGTCATCCGCAAATCGCGCGTATTGAACATTGGGGTATTTTCCTCTGCGCGTGGTTGCAATCGCCTTTTCCAGCATACGATCTACCTCTGTGAGATAGAGGTTACTGAGCATTGGCGAAATCACCCCGCCTTGAGGAACTCCCTTCGCCCCGGTTGACTTCAGGATCATCTTCAGGAGTCTCATCACCGATGCGTCTTGGACCCGCCGTGCTACTTTCCCGAGCAGCAGAGAATGCTGCACATTGTCAAAATAGGCCCGGAGGTCCAAATCGATGATTCGTGTTAATCCTTGGACAATCGCCTGTGCCACTTGGTCTACCGCTTCATGAGCTGAACGCCTGGGTCGATAGCCATACGACCCCGATTGAAAATCAGCTTCGAAGATCGGCTCCAGGATGAGCTTAAGCGCACCCTGAACCACGCGGTCGCGGATTGCAGGGATCGAGAGAACGCGGACTTTGCTGCCCCCGTCCTTCGGAATCTCCTTCTTCCGCACCGGCATGGGCCGATACGTGTTGTGGACCAGTTCCTCCTGAATCTGTTTCAGAAAACTCTCCACTCCGCTTTCTTCGATGACCTCGAACGTGATGCCATCGATCCCAGGTGCGCCGTTGTTGCTCTTGGCCATCTGGTAGGCTTCCTGGAGCGTTTCCCTCTTGCAGACGTGGACGTAGAGTCCCCAAAAGCGCCAAGTTGGTTCTGCCTTCGCCTTGATGTATATCCTCCTCCTCAGGTCTTGCAAACCGCTGGGTGACTTTGTCATCTCACCCTTGCCTCCCTTATGGTTGGAGTTCTTGCACCACAGCAAGGCCTCTTCGCTCCACGGGCATTACCCCGCTTCACTGCTACTGCTGGCCCCTCCGCCACCCTCTCGCCGTCCACCGACTTCCCGGTGTTGCCGGTTATACGGTTTCCTGCTCCGCAGATTTCTCCACGGGACGAGGAGGGTTTCTCCAGTTGCTTAATGCGTCCTTGTCATCGTGCTGTCGCTAACGCCCCGCCAGAGCGTCCCGCCGCCTCAATCAGTTTGCAACGAGCCATGCTGCCTTCACCCCCCAATCGTGGGTTCGGCCTCTGGATTCGGATTCTCGAGGTCACCTGTGCGTTTACTTTCGTTACAGCCCGACGACTTGCTCACCATCCCATGGATGGCTTTGTCGATCGACTCCATGCGCTTCGTTTCCTCCGCGCATGCGATCCTGGCTACAGGGCTCTGACTTTTACCCTGGTGGGTCTACCTCCCACTGAACACATCAGCCTTCTCCTGGACATACGATGGGGCATCCCCCTCCCTCACGAGAGGGAGTTCGAATAACGAACCATGGTCTGAAGTTTACGATCGACGAGATGTATGGGTCGGACGGAAGCCGACCGCTAGATTACCAGCGAGCCGAAGTCGTCAAGGCCGGCAAGAGAGATCTCCCAGGAAGCGGAAGAAAAAACTCTTTTAAGTGCGGGGATAAGTCTGCTCAAAAAGTGTTTGACAGGGCCGACATTGTTAGAGATCTCCGGTTGAGCTGGCAGCCGTTACCAGACGAGCGGAATTCTCATCCTCATCGATGTTTCTTCGACTCGCGCGGTTTTGGCCACGGAATCAAACCAATCACGATAAGGATGAATCCCCAGAAGACAAATGCAAACGTCGGCGCATAGCCAGGCGTGCCGACGTAGGTGTTTTCATGGGCGATCCACCACTAACCCATGTGGATAGCGGCCAGACCAGTCGCCGCAAGCAGTGTACCGATTGCTACCAGCGACAATCGGGCGGGCCACCTTGGCTTCGGTTGATTTTTCTGCATGCGACTATCGCTTGTCGTGCTATTTCGAACCGCAGTCAAGTCACGGAGCAGTTACGCGGAAGGCCAATGTGGAAAAAGAACTGCGCCCCGCAAGTAGTGTCTGATTAACATACTAATCGGTAAACTGAAATCGAGACAAATCCATATGGATTCGCGAGACTCCACTCAGATGCGCCTAGCAACGCCTTAGCGAACTCTTCCTCGTGTCGCTCGCGGCGTTTACTGCACAACCACGGACACGCTTGTCGTCCCTGTCTGAGCGCCTGCCGTCGCGGTTATGGTGCTCGTGTAGGTGCCGGCCAGTGTGCCCTGGCGTCACGAAGGATAACGCCGCCGGGCTCACGCTGCTTTCGCATCTGCTGCTAATTTTTGCCGAACACACAATCACTGTCGCGGCGTCCAACAGACCGATTGCGCTCAGCGCATTGCCTCCAGCGTCACTTCCTTCGTGATTTTCTGGTCTCCCCGCGTCACGGTGACCTTCACCTGCTCGCCCTCGTAGTAGGCATAGCGTAGTCTCTGGTAGTCAACCGGGTTGTCGATTTTCCGCCCGCCGTACTCGATCAACACATCGCCGGTTTTCAGTCCTGCCTTGCCCGCGGGACCGCCCTCGGCAACTTTGGCGAACTTCATACCACCATGTTCCTGTTGGTAATCCGGCTCGACTCCAAAATCGGGTGGAAGCTGGTCCGTATGGCCGAGCGTGATTTTCCAACCCGCCGGCGTTTTCACTAGGATGAAGCTCTCCACATAGGTCGCATACCCCTCCCTCGCTCCCAGCACGGCTTGCCCCGCCGGAGTATCGGCTGCCCACACGCTGGGCAACGTCACCGTGACCCATGCAACATTGCCTCGCACCTCGGCCACTGCGTCCTTGGGATGATAGACAACGTGCACGCCAGCGTCCTTGTAGACTTGCCAGTCTTGGCGTTCGGCGGGTTCGAATGGGTGAGGATAGGACTCCTCGATCGTACGCGCGTCCGGTGTGTGCAGAGAATCCGCCTTATCGAGGTCGTACTCCTGGACCGCGCGCTCGTGCGCCAGAACGACATCGATGGCTGCCTTCTTGTCGTCCTCTCGCACTGCAGTGCGCGTTCGGTTAGCCGCCAGCACAAAAACAATCAGAACCGTCGTCGCGAAAAGCGCCCCAACTCGTCGTGGCATATTAGTCCCTCCTCGCCGGCACACTCAATTCAGCATGAAATCAGAACGCATCTCCGACGAAAGCAGTTACCCGAGCAGTGAAATCGGGGCAAAACCACTTGCTCGCTAACGCGTCGGACTGATTCTCGAGCAACTCTAGCCATTTGGTGATAACCGCGCGCAAACACTTTTCTTTCGTCTTCACGTCCTTCGCGCTGTAAAACATCGCGAGCCTCGTGGCGCTACACTCGCCGTCAACCCATCGTCATGTAATATCTCAGAATCATCGCGACCTCAAACGCCGTGGCAAAAATCGCAAAACCCGCGTGGAATCGCTCGTCCTTGATCTTGATCGCGGCCGCGCTCAACACGATGGACAGCCCCGTGCGCACGTAATATACCGGCCCCAGCGCCTGCAAATAACTGCTGCCCTTGATCAGCGTGTCCGCAATGTCAGCCACAAACAGAATCGTCATCAAGCTGAATATCCATTGCCGCCGCGAATAGAAATACGCTTTGAAGCCATCGTAATCACTCATTTCTTCCGGAAAGAGCAGTACGCACAGCAGAAAGAGCAGCACCGCATACATGGCTATGAAGAAATAAAGGGGAAAGGTCCACTGCTGGATCCCGTGCAGCCGGTATTCCCACCACCAGAAATTGATCAGATACAGAAACACGAACAGCGCCCACAAAAGGTGCACCCAATAGACTTTGTACTGTTTTGGGTGCTGCACAATTCGCGCTATCCCACTGAGCAGGCGCGAAACGCCCAGCCCCAGAATAATTGAGAACAACACGCGCACATGCTGGTACATGTCCATCGTTGCGCACCGCCCGCACGCAAAATTTCACGGGGAACGCTTGTTGCACAATCGAGCCTAGTTCGCCCCGTCTCAGCCGATCAGTTGTTCAAGGGCGAGGTGCATCGCGTAAAAGATCGGGGGCCACGCTTTCAGGGCGAGCGCTACCAATGCGAAGAGGAGAAAAGCTCCCAAAGCACAAACGCATAGCGACTGGAACGATTGATGCCACGAGAATTGAGCCGCAGCGCCCGGCTCCGTCAGCAATAAGCGGTTGACGCGCTCCTCGAGATTGCTGTCCCCAACCAGCGAGACGGAAAGGGGCGAACGCGGAACCACACCCAAGCGTGCAACTCGAATCAACGCTTGGGCAAGCACGAGCGGCGCTTCGAGGTCCCCGCAGGTTGCGTCGTCATCCGCGGACCACTCTGAAAGTTTCATCCATGCGCGTTCCATGCGTGCGAAGCAACGCGCGGCCGGCAACACCTCAGGAGCGAGCAGAATGAGAAGTCGCTTTAAGTTGTCACCGGAAATTCGGTGCGCCTTTTCATGACGCAGCGCCACTTCAAATTCTGCAGGCGACAGCGCCATTTGAACATCGCGCGACAAAATCACACGCGGACGAAATATTCCGCACAACCCAAAAATCGGAGGCCCCCCACTAAGCACCGCCGTTGGTGACGGATCTCCCTCAAGCGACGTTGCGCGGCCCGCAAATTCGGCGGAATGCGCGAACGCAGCCGAACGCTTCAGCGCGTAAACGCCTCGCGCAATCGAGACGCCCCAAATGGCCAGCCCACACAGCCCGGCTCCCAAGAACAACAGATTCATACGCTCGGCGGTCAAGCGCGGCTCAAAAAGCAAATAACTGGGGACGCACAGCCCGGCCACTACCAGCAGCGAGAAAGAAGCCGGAAAAAGACGCAAAAACAACAGCAAGCGAGCACCCCGACGCGCGGGCATTCTTTCCGCGAACCGAATGGCCTTTGAGGCCGCGCCACAGATCGCGAATCCCGCGAAGCCATGCACCAGGAAGAAGGCGGCCGCGCAACATGCCAGCAGTTTCAAGCCGTAAGGCAGAATCATTGGCGCCCTCGTCGTGCAAGCTCCTGGCGCCTCGCCTGAATTTTATTTTCGAGAGCGTCAAGAAGCGCTTGATCGTGCTGCCCCAGCGAGTCCACCAACGTCGAAAATAGCAACTCGTGCGAGGACCCCGAGCCATCCACGAATGCCATCACCAAATCTCCGGCCCGTTCCTGCTCCCACTGCTGCCGCGACAATCGCGGAGAATACAGAAACGCTCGCCCAACCTTGCGCCGGCCCAGGAGGTGTTTCTTGTGCAATCGTTCCAGTGTAGTCATCACCGTGGTGTAGGCCAGCGCCCTGCTGAGTCGCGCGCGCACATCATGGACGCTGCTTTCCCCGACGTCCCAGAGAATCTCCATCACGCTGAATTCCAGATGGCCCAGGGCCGCCGGTGAAGCTTCCACCTGCTGCTTCGCGAATCGAGTTTTCAAGCCGCGGAACATTGTTTTGCGCCGCAATCATACCAAACGCAGCAGCAAAACATGGCACAGCCGGTTAGCGCAATTCAGAAACTCAACTTGGCGGAAAATTGCAGCGAGCGCGCCGGAAGCTGGTTAGTGATTCCCGCCAGCGGCAAACCGAACCCAGTTGGAGCAGTGGCACCATTGCCCCACGTTCCGTTGTAACCCACAAAGTTGGGATGATTGAAAACGTTGAATGCCTCGGCGCGCAGATTCAGCTGCACGCGATCCGTGCCCAGTGCGAACGACCGCTCGACGAACGGATCGAAACTGTAGATCGGCCGCCCATGCCCCGCGTTTCGTCCCACCACCACTCCGTCTATCACCGGACGATCCGTCGTCGCGCCCGTGTCCCCGCTATTCGTGGTTCCGGTCGTGAAGTTATAAGGAAGCCCGGACGCCAGCGTAACGATGCCTCCCACTCTGATTTTCCACGGCCCGGTATAAAACCCGCTGAGGACGAAGCGATTGCGCTGGTCGTAGATCGCGTTGCCCTTCTCTTGCGCGCCCGTGAAATTGGGATCATTGGGGTTTTGGCTGGGAATGTCCGGATCCACGTTATCAATCGCGCGCGACCATGTGTAACTCGCCAGCATCGAGAATCCCTTGCTGAAACGATGACTCAAATTCAGATCCAGCGCGTCGTAAAAAGCGAATCCGTCGTTCACGTCGCTTTGAATCGTGCTGTACGCGGGAGTGATCCCGTTCGCCGCGTCATAAATCCACAGCGGTCGAGTGGCATTCGCGGCATTCGCGGCGCACGCGGCCAGCGGCGTGTTCGCAGTATTGCCGATCGCGGGATTCGGAATGCATTGCTCGACCCCCGATCCGTTCGGCGCTGCGCCGCGAAACTGGTTCGGCGCAGTTCGCACAAACGGCGCCGGTGGATCCACATCCAACGGACGATTGACTTTCAAAGTGTGCGCGCCCACGTAATCCGTACTGGCTACCCAGCCTCGCCCCAGCTCACGCTGCACGCCCAAGGTCCATTGTTCCGTGTAAGGGTTCAGCAGTCGCGTCGGGTAACCAATCAATATGGATGTAGGGAAGAATTGGTCGAGAAACGTGCTGCTCCCGGGACGAATGTAAAGGCTGCGCAGCGGAGCTACGGCTCCCGGCGGGAAAGCAGGCAATGGCGCGTCCGCTACGGCCGCAGGAAAACCCACTTGGCCGGGCGTCGCCGTGTAATTGAAAACTCCGGTCGGCCCCGTCAGCGCATAGTTCGCCTCGGAATTGTCCACGATCTGCGAATAGTAGATTCCGAATCCTCCCCGTATCACCGTCCGCCCATCGCCGTGCAGGTTGTAGGCAAAGCCCACCCGTGGCGCGAAATCCTTGTTCGAGTCGGTGAATGTCTGCCGGTCGTAGCGCAAACCCAGATTCAACGTGAGGTCCGGCCGCACGTGGAAATCGTCTTGCACGAACAGCGACCACAGCGTGTCATCCACCGTGTAGTTTGCATTGCCGTAGCTCTGCGTATATTTCTGTACGTTGGTGATGTCGTCCAGATAAGCCGGACTTTCGCAAACGGCGGCCGACTGCGCGCACGGGTTGTAGGTGAACTGGCCCAGATAGATCGGGCCGCCAAACTCTTTGCTGTCACCGCCGTTGTGCGCGTGAATTACGTCCACGCCGAACTTCACGCTGTGCCGCCCGTGCACCACCGAAACCGTATCGTTCATTTCGTATTGCCGGTTCAGCAGCAAAGCCGATTGCGAGGTGCCCGTCGTGAACGTGCCGCAAGCGACTCCCCCGCCGCAGTCCGACGTGATCGGCACCGAAAATTGCGTCCCGAAAACCACCGGGCTGAATTGCGTTATGGGGGAAGCCAGTTGAAACTGCAAACGCACTTCATTCAGCCACGAGTGGCTCAACTGCGCGGTTTCGCCCAGTTCTTCGGAATAAGTGCGCCGCTTGAAAATCCGGTCGACGGTCGGAAGGCTGTTGCCTCCAACAATTCCATTCGGGTTGGTATCATAAAAACTGTCTACATCGCTGCGAAAAAAAAGATCGTTGTTATTGTTGATCTGGTGGTCAATCCGCAATAGCGCCAGCCATCCACGATAATGTCCCACGAAGATTCCCGGATCGAGCGGAGATATCACCGGTGAACCGCGGTTTTCCCAACTGTATTCTCCGCTGGCGAAAAATTGCGTGCGCCCGTTGCTTCCGATCGGCCCGGAAACTGATACGGCGGTCTGCGCGAGCGAATCACTGGAGATGTCGTTGCCGCTCGTAGCCGTGCCTGAAGTGAATCCCGAAAGTGACGCGGACGTATCCGCCGGCCGCCACAATCCCAGCACGTCGCCGTGGAAATCGTTCCCCCCGCTCTTTGTGACAATGTTGACCACGCTTCCGGCCGTGAATCCATATTCCGCCGAAAATGCATTGGTCAAAATTGTCATTTCCTCTACCGCATCGAGCGGTATGTTCGTGAAAATCGTTTGCCGGCCCCACGAATCCACGCCGTTGCTTCCATCCACTTCGAACCATGTCTGCCGGCGTCCCGTTCCGTTCGTGGTGAAGAGGTCTTCGTTCATGAACACATCACCTTGATTGATCGCCGGACGATTCGCGGCATCCAGCAGCGGCAGATACGTGATACGCCGGTTCAGCAGCGGAGTTTCTTCCGCTTGCGTCGCGCTCAGATGATCGCCCAGTTGCGGTTGGTCCGTGCGCACCCCGCCCACGGCCCCGGTCACCACAATCTCTTCCTTCTCCGCCGCGACGTCGAGTTGCAGGTGCAGGCTCGCCGTCGTTCCGCCCGCCAACGTGACAACTGTGAGCTTTGCTTCCGCGAAGCCATGCTTGCGCACCGAAATATCGTACTGCCCCGCAACCGGCAATCCGGCCACCGAGAAACTTCCGGATTCGTCCGTGTGGGCCTGGCGCGTCAGCCCGCTCAGCGTATTTGTCAGCCTCACTTCCGCGTCCGCAACCGCCGCGTGGCTCTGATCCTCCACCTCACCGCGCACTGTTGCTGTGTCGGGGGTTTGGGCTCGAACGCCGCTGCCAGCCAGGAGACCCACCGCCAGAAAAACAGAATACAAGCCTGCAATTCGCGTGAATGCAGTCATAAGGTTTAGCAAGCTAGCGTAGGCTGCGAACTACTACCATTGATAGTAGTGCGCTTGGCATCCTGCGACGTTCGGCTCTCTAATCCAAAAAGCTGTGCAACGCCACGATTTTCGCTTATCATCGCGGGCCATGCGAAACATGACGAACATCAGAAAATGGATCATCGCGACGCTGCTTATCGCCACCACCGCAATCGCAGTCGCCGCAGCCGCGCAACAAACCCACAATCAATATGAGCCGCCCAATGCACCCGGCGCCGGTCAAAAGCTTCTCGCGCAATTTGCGGGCGATTGGGACGTCGTCAAGTCCTTCTTTCCGCAGAATGGCGCCCCGAGAGTGACCAAAGGCAGCTGCAAGCAGTACATGATCCAGGATGGCAAATTTCTCCAGTCCGATTTCATCTTCTTCGAATCGGACGGAACCAAAAGCACCGGCACCGGAATCTCCGGCTTCGATTCCAAAACCAATCGCTTCACCACGGTCTGGTACGACTCGCGCCAGACCACCATGTCAATCCGCCAAAGCGACGGCACCTTCGACGGCAAGAACATCGTCCTGTGGGCCACGCCGCTCGATCCCGACCGTCCCGGCCGCAAGACCGTCGCGCGCGCACACCTCGAAGAAGACGGCCGCGTTCTCCTCCATCGCCATTTCGCGATCGATGACAAAGGTGAGGAGCGGATGATCATCGAGCTGCGCATGACGCGAAAGTAGCTGCCCTGGCTCGTCAACTTTTTTGCCAACATTACTGCGGCAATTCCGTCCAATCTTCAGTAGCGCTGTGGACTTCCCGCCAGGGCGTGCCGCATCGCTCCGCTTTTCGGTGACGCAGACACTTTGATGATGCGATACTGCTCGCCGTTAATTTCGCTGTAAGCGTGATTGCGGCGGCGATGAGCCACGCGCGAACCAGGGTCCGCACAGGAGCGTGTATCGTGAGAATTTCTTTTACGGGAAGGACAGCTTGCCCAATCGCCACGCTTGTAACGATTGCGGCTGCCGTAACGTTCTTGAGTACGATCCCCGCGCGCGCTCAGCAATCCACCACAGAGCAGCCGGATAAATACACCTGGCTCGAAGACATCCACGGCGAGAAGCAAATGGCCTGGGTGAAAGCAGAAAATGAGCGCACCGCAGCAGTCCTCGAGAAGGACCCTCACTTCGCGCCGCTCGAAGCAGAAGCGCTGAAGGTCCGCGAGTCTCCCGACCGACTGCCGACCCCGGAATTTCGCAACGGCGTGGTGTACAACATTTGGCGCGATGCCGACCATGTGCGCGGCATCGTTCGGCGCACTACGCTGAAGAGCTATCGCACCGAAGATCCGAAGTGGGAAACCGTCCTGGACTACGACGCGCTCTCCAAGGCCGACAAGCAGAGCTGGGTCGGCGGAGGGCTCACCTGCCTGCAACCGGAAAATGACCTCTGCCTTGTGGAGCTATCGGCGGGTGGCGAAGACGCGGAGACCCTGCGCGAGATGGACCTGAAAACGGCGAAGTTTGTGCCCAATGGTTTCGTGCTGCCTCGCGGCAAGCAGACCGTCGCGTGGGTTGACAAGGATACGCTGTTGATCGCCCGTGATTGGGGCCCGGGGACGATGAGCGAGGCCGGTTACCCTGTCACCATTCGGCGGTGGAATCGCGGCCAGCCCCTGGAAAGCTCTCAGGAAGTCTTTCGCGGAGACGTGAAGGATAACGGTTACGGCGATAATCCGTTCGTGTTGGTGGATGGCCAGGGCCACCGCGCAGTAATCGTGGAGCGCAGTTTGAGTACGTTCGCGAGTGAAAACTACCTGCTTCTGCCCGGCGGAGCAAAAAAACTCGCGCTCCCGCTGAAGGCGAGTGTAACCGGCCTGCTGAGCGGCCAACTGCTCGTCACGCTGAACGAAGATTGGACGCCCCAAGGACAAACCACCAAGATTGCCGAAGGTTCAGTGATTGCTTTGGAGCTCGCTGCCATAGAAAAAGATCAGACGCGGCTAAAACCAACAGTGGTGTTCGCCCCAACCGCACAGGAATTTCAACAGTGGTCCTTCACCACCAAGAACCACATGATACTGACGACGCTCGAACACGTGCAGCAACGCGCCTACGTGTACACACTAGAAAGCGACAGCAATTGGACGCGCAAGCGCCTTCCAGTGCCGGACAATCTCACGATTAATTCCGCGACGGCCAGCCGCACCGACGACCTTTTCTTCTTGGGACTGGAGGGTTTCTTGACCCCGCCGTCAGAGTGGCTGGGCGATGCAGCGAAGGGATCATTCACTCCGGCCAAATCGCAGAAGCCGCAGTTTGATGCCAGCAATGATGTGGTGGAGCAACTCGAAGCCACCTCAAAAGACGGCACCAAGGTCCCGTACTTTGTCGTGCATCGCAAGGACATGCCCTTCGACGGCTCCAACCCCACTCTACTCACGGCCTACGGCGGATTCGAGTATGCAAACACGCCGTACTACTCGCCCGTGGTTGGCAAGCTGTGGCTGGAACATGGCGGCGTGTACGTGCTGGCCAACATCCGCGGTGGCGGCGAGTTTGGTCCCGCGTGGCACGAGGCCGGCCTGAAAACTCACCGCCAGCGAATTTACGATGACTTCTACGCGGTGGCGCAAGATCTCGTCACGCGCAAAATCACTTCCTCGCGCAGGCTCGGAATTATCGGCGGTTCCAATGGCGGCCTGCTGATGGGCGTCGAATTCACACAGCATCCGGAAATGTGGGGTGCGGTCGTGATCCAGGTTCCGCTGCTGGACATGCTCGGCTTTGAACATCTGTCGGCCGGCGCATCTTGGGTGGGCGAATACGGTTCTGTCTCGGTGCCCGAAGAGCGCGCATTCCTCGCCTCCATTTCACCGTATAACCAATTGAAGCCGGATGTAAATTATCCCGAGCCGCTGCTCTTTACCACCACGAAGGACGATCGCGTGGGCCCGGTTCATGCCCGCAAGTTTGCCGCACGCATGGAAGAATTTCACAAGCCGTTCTTCTATGACGAGATCACCGAGGGCGGTCACGCCGAAGGCGCAGACGAAAAGCAGGCCGCCCGCAGCGATGCCGAGTACTTCACCTATTTGATGATGAAGCTGATGGACTCAAATAATCCGGAATAGCGCGACGGAAGACTGCCGCGGCATTTCGATCCAACCTTCAAACGCGAAACGCGCAGTGGACTTTTCGCGAGCTGCCTGAAACGCAAAACGGGGAACCTGGCGGCTCCCCGCTTGCTTCTTCCCTAGGTCGCGCGATGCCGAAGGCGTCGCTGGCGGCCTGCACCGCAAGAGCGGTGTGAAATCGGTGTTTAGCTCAAAATTCTCTGCCCGGTGGAGTCATACAAATTCCCTCCGTGCACTACGTCTACAATTCCCTTCTACTCCCGCGTATGGCTGAATGCAACTGGAAAATCCTGCGAGCAAAACTGAGCCCAGCGCACAAGAATCGCATCAGCATGGCTTTGGGCGGGAAAAAATCAGAACCGGCAGGATTACTTCAGCAGCAAAGCTTCACGTACCTGGTCGCGCCCCACGAAAGTCTTCGACGAGCGGAATTTCCCGAAAATATCGAGAATCTCTCGATTTTGAAAAACGCGCGCATGCACCGCCAGTGTCGGCGTCGGCACAAGCTCCAGCGTCTGCGAATCGACCACTTTATAGCGATTAAATCGTTCCGGCGCCCGGCTGTGAAACGAAGCCAGCACCGCGCCCCCTGGCCGCATCACCGTGTAAATCCGCTCCATCACCCGCGGCAGCAGTTCGGCGTCCAGATAATCGAACAAGTCCCACGCCAGCACGCCGTGAAAATGGTCCTCGGGATATTGCAGCGCCGTATCCAGAAACTTTCCAGCCAGCATTCCCTGCGACACGCGCGCGTTTGCATCGCCCACCGCCGCCTTTCGCAGGCTTTCTTCCTCCGCGAGCAAAAATTCCTTCCACGAACGCAGCAAATCCTCAGTGGAAAGCCGGAAGCCCTTTTCGATGAAAAACATCACCGTGGACTGAAACACCGCGCCCAGGTCCAGAATCTTTCCCTGTCCGTTGTCGCTGATCAGCCACAAAAATTCTTTCAGCCCGTTCGAGACGCGCATGTTGGCCGCGGTGGGCGCCGCGGATTCCGGCCCCGGCTTCACCGGCGCCCTGGCCGTCGCCGTCGAGTTCACTCTTTGCTTGGCCGTCCAGTCCATGAACCGCTCTAACTCCTCGGTGCGCCAACAATCGCCGTGCGGGAAACTTCGGCTTCCACCGCTTCCGCCGCCGGCTTCGTGCCGCCGGCAGAATCAGCGTGATGACCCGGCCGCGTCATCTCCACCTTGCCGCGGAATCCCGCGCCATCCTCAATCCGTATGCGCGGCGTCAGCACGCTCCCCTGCACTTGGCTCGCAGGTCCCAACCGTACGCTGTCCCGCGCCTGCAGATTTCCCTGCACCTGTCCATCAATCACAATCTCCGACGCCACAATATCCGCATTCACGCGGCCGCTCGATCCCACCGTCACGCGCCCATTCGCCAGATGAATTTTTCCGTGCGTTTCACCCTCGATCACCAGGTGACAATTCCCGGAAATGTCTCCGCGAATCTTCAACCCGGCGGAAATCGTCGAGACAGCATTGATCGCCGCCACATCCGGCGCGGTCACCGGAGTTGCAGTAAAAGCCGCAGCCACAGGCGCTGCCGGCACAGAAGATGTCACAGCTTCCGCACGCGGAGCCGCGGGCGAGTTGAAATTCGGAGTGGGTGCGGCCGGTTCTGCTGCGTTTGCACCTGGCGCAGATGGCTTTAGTTCTTCGGTTCTTTTCCACATAAGTGTTCCTCCCCTGTATCGCTGAGACTCCCGCGGGGGGTGGCGGGGTCCTGATCTGATGCACGAACTATATTACAGAGAAGCGTAACAACGATAGAGGCCCGCGTACTTAAATGACAACGCGCCGCGAATCCGTCAGCCCCACGGCCCAACGATTACGTCGTCCGCACATCCTCATGCCGCATATCCCACATTGCATGCAGATACCCGCCCAACTCATGAAAAAATATCCGCACACCTTCGGAAGTGCGCCACCAACTCTGCGGATCGTAATCATTATCAGGCGCCGCAATCACGCGCAGCTGCGTCCCCGGCGGCAAAGTGCGCTCATAAATATATTCCGATCTCCGCGTGTGATAATTCGATGTGACCAGCAAAATTTTCTTCCACCCATGCGAAGCCACCATTTCGCTTACGACCACTGCCTCCTCGCGCGTATCCTCCGCCCGATGATTCAACGGAATAATCGCCGCAGCCGCCACTCCGTGATCCGTCAAATCGTGTTTCATCAGGTCGGTAGTGCTGGCATAGGAACGCAACGACCGCCCCGTCGCCACCACTCGCGGCGCCATGCCCGACCTGAACAGAGCGGCAGCCCGCGAAGCCCGCACCGCATCAAAATTGTCCCCGCTCAACACCACAATCGCGTCCGAATTTTCCGGCGCGTCATCCACGATCCAGAATTCCCCCGCAAAACGCAGCAGCGGCACGCGCACCAGATACAAAATCACCAGAAATACCACGAAAAATATCAGGAACAGCATCTTGAAAATAATTCCGCCGCGCTGCGGATCCGGCTCGGCGAAAAGCGTGGCGGCGAGGCTCGTCATTTCACTGGGTCCAGCTTGCGCAGGCGTTCCGCGGCCAGCTCCGGCAAAGTCCCATTAAAATAAACTTCCTTGATGCTGTAGGACTTGCTCCTCTGCTCCACGATCGGCAAAATCTCGATGTGCCAGTGATAATCCCCCGCAATCGTGCGCCAATATTCGCTCAACTCGCCCTTCGTCTGCTGCGTATTCGGCGCCGTGTGCACCACTAAATGATAGCCCGGCGCCACCTGCAGCAAGCGCCGTAGCGTGCGTCCCAGCAATGCGGCCAGATCGCGGCGATTTTCTCCATGCAGTGCCGCTTCAAATTGATGATTGTGAGTCTTCGGTTGCAACCACACTTCGTAAGGCACGCGCGAAGCGTAAGGGCACAGCGCGTGATAATCCCCGGCATTGTCCACCATGCGCTTGGCCTGCCGCATTTCCTGGCGCAGAATGTCGCAAAAAACGCAGCGCTCGCGCTCGCGATACCATTCGCGCGCCGATCGCAGCTCGTACAAAATCCGCCGCGGCACGAACGTCGTCGCCGTGATCTGTGAATGCGCGTGCGGCCATTCTTCGCCCGACTGCACGCCCTGGTTCTTGAACACGGTCACGTATTTGAAACGCGCGTCCCGCTTCAAATCCGTTATGCGCCGCGCCCATGCGTCCAGCACGCGCTCGATGTCCTCGTCGCTCATCTGCGCCAGCGTGCGCGTGTGCTCCGGCGTCTCCACCACGATTTCGTGCGCGCCCACCGCCGCCATGCGGTCGTAAATTCCATCGGCGCTGCGTTCCGTCTCGCCTTCAATCCGATACAGCGGGCGAAAATGCGGGTAGACGCGCACCTGCCACTTGCCTTCCGACGGTAACGCGAGCAGAGTCTGCGTCTCCATGCGGTTTTCCGCGCACAGCGGACAAGGATCCGGCCGCACTTTTTCCCGCTCCGGATGCCCCGCCACCACCCAACTGCGCGTGATCGGATCTTTGCGAAGTTCCATCAATCCTCAACCCACAAAATCAAACGCGTCATCTTATAACGCGGGAAGTGGCAGGGCAAAAGATAACAGGAGGGTTTTCGTAACAGCGGACTTCAGACTGCCATCGATCTGCGCCCCGTAACGATCGTGCACCAAAGTGTGCCGCCACGAAATCTTGCTGCCTGCCTGGACGACACGCCGACCCCGAGCTAATATCGACTCCAAATGGATCACGAAGAAGCAGTGATACGAGCGTTCCGACTTCCCACCAAGCGGGACAGGTATCTAGAATTTCTGTCTAGCCCTAGACGAAGAACGAAATTCATCGCCGAACTGGCGCACTTCAAGCATTTAGATGCAAAGTTCGCGTTCAGCATTCCCGGGAGCCAGAAAAATCCCGCTTCCCTGCACAAACTACTCACAGCAAAGGGTGCAGGCCCAAAGTGTTGGGTGATCAGCAAAAATCGCGCGTTAGACTGCCGAGAGATGGACTTAGAAGCAGCGCTAAAAGCAACGATTGGCTATCAGATGGGGACTTTCATTTCATGCATGCCCGGGAAACTGGCGTATTTTGAGGATGAAGACAGTCGGTTTATTCTCCAGCGGTAGCCGGACTCTCAGCGGGTGTAATGCGTAGGCGTCGGTCCAGCTTCCAGCCGATGGCGATCCCAAATCGCGCCTTCGCGGCTGTAACTGGCCAATTCAAAATCCTGCGTCAATTCCAGACAATCCGTAGGACAAGCATCTTCGCACAATCCGCAGAACATGCAGCGCGAAGTATCGTAGGTGAAAGTAGTAAGCACCTTCCGCCGCGTGGCATCGTCACGCAGCCAACCCACCACAATTAAATTCTCCGGGCAAGCCAGCGCGCACAAATTGCACGAAATGCACAGCGACTCGCCAGTCTCCGGATTCATGTTCAGCCGCGGCGCCCCGCGATAGCGCTCCGCCACCATCGGCCGTTCCTGAGGATACTGCTCGGTGTAAATATTCTTCGGCGCCTGATAACGAAAGGTAACCCACATTCCCTTGAAGAGGTCCACCAGAAACACGCGCCGCAGAAGTTCTCTCATTCCCGGGATTGTGACTTCCCTCCGAGCGGAAGTCAATAGACGCGTTCCACGCCTCACCACAAGGCTGCTGTCAGCGCTTCGTTGTAGCGTGGAAATGGGCGCAAGGCTTCCGTGATATCCTGCCAAAAATGAGCGCACTCGATGATGTTCTGACGGCTGACAGCGATGCACGTTTCATGCGCGCCGCGCTCGAGGAAGCCCGAGCCGCAGCGGAACGCGGCGAAGTACCAGTCGGCGCGGTGGTAGTAACTAATGACGAGATCGTTGCCCGCGCGGGAAATCGCACCATTGCCGATTGCGATCCCACCGCCCACGCCGAAGTCATCGCCCTACGCGAAGCCTCAAAACGCATCGGAAATTATCGCCTCGCAGGCGCCGCCCTCTACGTCACCATCGAACCCTGCGCCATGTGCGCCGGCGCCATGATCCAAGCCCGCATAGCTCGCTTGATTTACGGCGCCCCAGACGTCAAAGGCGGCGCAGTCCACTCCTGCTTCGCGGTCCTCGATCATCCACAACTAAATCATCGCGTAAAAGTAACCGCAGGAATCTTGGCCGAAGAGACAGCGGCAGTACTGAAGGATTTTTTCGCCGCCCGCCGTTAGAAATCCCTACCGATCGGGGATGCGAACCTCGCCCTTCGTAGCGGCGCACCTCACTACGCCATCAGTGATGCAGCGGCTCCAGTCGCGACACACATTCGCACGTCCAACCCGGATTGACCCCTCGCCACTTTCCGCATATTTGTTTACACTCGTTTACGGCGCAACCAACACGCCCCAGTAGCACCCTATATATAATGATCATAGAAGGAATAATTCGAATGAACGCAAGCACGACTCGCACCAAGAAACGCCACGCCAGGCGCGGATTGCTCGGCGTAATATGCGCCGCAAGCGCACTCCTCTGCGCCGCTTCCCTACCCGCGCAAAATCCGCAAAAAGCCCAATCCCCCGCCGAAGCCACGCGCAAAGACCTCCTCTCCCAATTCAACGAATCGCTCCAGGAACTCACCGCCCGCGTCTCCCCCTCCATCGTTCAAGTCCAGGTTACCGGCTATCGCGCGCTCAACGATAAAAGCGACACAGACTCCAATTCCAACTCCAACACCATCGGCCGCCAGCGCAGCCTCGGATCCGGAGTCATCGTGGACCCCGACGGCTACATCATCACCAACGCGCACGTCGTGAAAGGCGCGCAGCGCGTGCGGGTCATCCTCACACCCGCCACCGCTAGCGATTCCCAAGTGCGCGCCAGCCTCGGCCTCGGCGATCATAGCCCTCCCGCCGACGCGCGCATCATCGGCATCGCGCCCACCATTGACCTCGCGCTCCTGAAAATCGAACAGAAGAATTTGCCCGCGATGTCTTTCGCCGATTACACCCAATTAAAAAAAGGCCAGCTGGTCCTCGCCTTCGGCAGCCCCGAAGGCCTCGAGAATTCCGTCAGCATGGGCGTAGTCAGCGCCGTCGCGCGCCAAGCCGACCCCGACCAGCCGTCGGTTTACATCCAAACCGACGCGCCCATCAATCCCGGTAACAGCGGTGGCCCGCTGGTAGATACCAATGGCGAGCTCGTCGGTATTAACACATTTATTCTCACCGAATCCGGCGGCAGCCAGGGCCTCGGCTTCGCCATACCCAGCAGCGTCGTCGAATTCGTCTATCACGAGCTGCGCAAATACGGCCGCGTGCATCGCAGCATCATCGGCGCGCAACTGCAAGACATCACGCCTGATCTCGCCACCGGCCTTTCCCTGAAAAAAGAGCGCGGCGTGGTCGTCACCGACGTCCTACCCGACGGCCCCGCCGATAAAGCTGGCCTGAAGATTCAGGATATTCTGCTGAACCTCGACGGCCGCACCATGGGCAGCGTACCCCTCGCCGAAATGATTATTTCCACGCGTCCCGCCGGCGCCGTGATGCAAGCCGAAGTCCTCCGCGGCACGCAGCAACTCAAACTGACAATTCCCGTGACCGAGCAGAAAAACGACGTGGACCAGCTCGGCGACCTCGTCGAACCCGAAAAGGACCTCGTCACCAAGCTGGGAATTTACGGCGTTGAAATTGACGACCAACTCGCCAAGCAGCTCGAGGACCTTCGCGAACCCAGCGGTGTAATCGTCGCTGCGCTAGCCGCCGACTCGATGGGCGTCGAAGCCGACCTGCAACCTGGCGACGTGATCCACGCGCTGAACGGCAAGCCTCTGGCGACGCTCGAACAATTGCGCGCAGCGCTGAAGGCGCTTGCCACCGGCGCCCCCGGCGTGCTGCAAGTCGAACGCGACGGAAAATATCTCTACGTCACGTTCGAAATGGATTGAGTGTTGGGACGCCCGGCAACTTCTGGCGAGGTCAACGGATTTTCGCGGCTCTAATGCGCGGGCTGCTTGTTTGCGCCAAGCAGAGGATGGGAAAACAAGAAGGGCCAGCCAGTCGTTGAGTCGCTGACTGTGGAATTCGAGGCGTCCCACGAACAGAAGGCCTCACTTTTCCCGAGCGTTCTCTGCAGTTCTTCCGCAGGAATCGCGCGCGGTACGCCTTTGCGGCCGAGTTCGCCGATCACACGCATAGCACCGTTATACTCCCGCCTCCCTCGGCCATTCAAGCGCAAATAAGCCGAAGCCGCATTGGACGCCACCCCGCGCCATTAGTTGTGAGCCC
The DNA here is from genome assembly GCA_963790855.1 of uncultured Acidobacteriota bacterium. Classification (GTDB taxonomy): domain Bacteria; phylum Acidobacteriota; class Terriglobia; order Acidiferrales; family UBA7541; genus Palsa-295. The sequence continues at coordinate 1,166,101 of CAWBPZ010000004.1, read as the reverse complement.
GCACCGCGTTTGTTAAGCTACAGTAGCAAGAGCCGCGGAGAGGTGTCTGAGCGGTTGAAAGAGCTCGCCTCGAAAGCGAGTGTCGGGGAAACTCGACCGTGGGTTCAAATCCCACCCTCTCCGCCATGCGTTTAAACATGCAAAAAAGCCAATAAAACATGGGGTACTTAAGTACTCTTGCAATCGTGTTACTCGCGTGTTACTCTAAATGGAGCATTTAGGGGTAACCCGTGCAAACCATCTGGCAGCGCATCAAAGGCGATTCAGGCTGGCGGTACGAGCGCGTCGAGGAAGGCCGAGGCAAGCGTACAGGCGATTTGCAGCCGCCCTTCTACGTGCGCCCACGGGTAAACGGGAAGCAGACGTACCAGCGGCTCATGGCGCAGACCTTCGCCGATGCCCGTGAGGAAGCCGATAAGTTAGGCGATGTGCTCGACGCAGCGGCAAAAGGTCTGACCGTCGCCGAAGCCGAAAACATTGCGAACCTCAAGCGCACCCCCATCAAGACCGTTGTTGATGAATTCATGCAGCGAAAGGCGTCGCTATCGCCGCGAAGCATCGTGGTTTACAAAAATGTATTCGCGCAATTCCTCGAAGTGATGACTGCGCTTCGGGTGAAGTTCCTCGACCAGATGACCGCTGGCGTCCTCAGGAAGTACAAAGCGCACCTCGAAAGAGACGGCTATGCGGGCAAGACTATCGAGAATCGGTATATCGTCATCCGTGAGATGCTTGCAAAGAACGGCGTCGCCGCCCGCCTTGAGAAAGACGAGATGCCCGTTGTCGAGGATGAGCCCGCCGTGCCATACACGGAAACCGAACTCAAGAAACTGTTCGCCGTCATGGACGCCGAGGAAACCATCCGCTACAGATTCTTCCTCGGCTCTGGATGCCGCGACCGCGAGGTGTCGTTCGCTGCGTGGACAGACATTGACTTTGAGGGTCGGAAGTATCACGTCCGCCGGAAACCCGACGTAGGCTTCACTCCGAAGTCGCATGAGAGCCGCTCCGTGCCGTTGCCTGAGAGTCTCGTCAAGGAATTGCAGGCACGTCGGAAGAACTCGAACAGCCGATGGATATTCGTGAACACCGAAGGCAACCCCGACAATCACTTCCTGCGGAAGTTAAAGCAGATTGCCCGTCGTGCAGGTCTGAACTGCGGCATCTGCGAGACCTGCAAGGAGAGCCGCGAATGCGAACATTTTATCTTGCATCGCTTCCGAAAAACGTGCGCGACGCGCTGGTCTGAGGCTGGCGTGCCCGTTCGCAACATCCAGTCATATCTGGGCCACAAATCGCTAGAGACTACGCAGATATATCTCGGCGTCACGGACACGGCAGAGAATCGCAAGCGGATTGACACGGCGTTCGGTGACTGATTGCAACGAGGTACGGACTGCCTAAAAGAACGACTTGTCCGGTAAGCGTTAATCCGGACTTAGCACAACCGCTTGGCACTCGTTTTCTTTATCACCCCCGATCATGGTAGAACATTCGTAGGCTAGACGATCTATTAGCAAGTTCATAAAAGAATTGGGGAGGAACTGATGCGTAGATGCGCGTTCATCTTGACGCTGGTTCTGCTGGGTGGCCATACATGCCGCGCACAAGGCAGCGACGTACCCTCCAAGCAGGAAATCATGGAGTTAGCGCACAAAGCGGACGCGAGGGTTGGTACTTTCGAGCAAGCGAATTAATTAGCCCAGTCTTACATTTCGCAGGCCGAGTTCGACAAAGGCGTGGAGTATGCCGCCACCGCTCCGGTAAGAGCATTTCTCCGGACTTGAGAGGGGACTCTACAGTTGTGCGCTTACGATTAAAGAACTCGCGCTCATTTGTGTGTTTGGGATTGTTCCAGCGTGAGCTTATAGGCGACGTAGTACTTGTAGATATTGCTGACGTACTGGACGGTTTCTTGTCCGATGTCCTTCGCCGCCACGAGTTCGACATTCCCGAACCATTGATTGGGGTCGAGCCCTTCTGTCACTGCCTGTTTCCGTAGACGAGCAATTCTGTTGGGACCAGCGTTGTAAGAGGCGAATACCATAAGAGTCCTATTGAGTGCATCGAGCTTGGGGTCATTAAAGTAGGTGTCCGCAATATTGCGCAGCATCTTTGCGCCAGCCTCAATGTTGTACTGAGCGACCTCAACATCGGGAATGCTGATCGGCGACGCCGCAGCGTATTTAGGAATCACCTGCATGATCCCGACTGCTCCGCTCGGATTCTTGCGACTCTGGTCCAGACCTGATTCCTCATAGCCCTGCGCGACTAGCATCAGATAATCGAAATTGTACTGATCCGCGTACTTCTGGAAGTAGTGAACATAAGACTCAAATTTTTTCATTTCCTCAGGGGACGTAGAATCCTTCACCCACTTGGTATTTTGTAGATAACGGCGAACCAACGTGTTGCCAAATGATGTTCCGATCGCGCGGCCCTTTATAAATTCGTTGAGAAGGTTTCTGAGCTCCGGACTGTCCTTCCGGGTGGCCCAGGCCAACTGTCCTTCTTCCTTTACGACGATATCCGAATGAACCGTCAGGTGAGGCAATACTTTGGCCCAGAAGTCACCGCGAATGGCAATCGTGGCGGTTGCTGGAATCAATCCGGCGTTGACCATCTCAAGTAAGTCCTCATCGGTAAGATTGGGATCGGCGGCCCTGACGAGGATCGGCGGCTTCCCGGCTTTCTGAAGTGAGTTGCTGAGATATTTCAAATTCTGGTAGTAAGCCGTCAGGGGATTGGCATAGACCTCTTTGCCGCTCAAGTCCTCAAGTGTTGAAACCGAAGACAAAGTTGGACCTGTGACAATGACCTCCTTAACATTGGGATCAATGGGAGAAGTGAACAGGGCGGCTTGCTGGCGTTCTGGTGTGATAATCACCGGGAAACCGATAACATCGCCCCTTCCCTGCATGAGGGCTTGCTCCAATTCCTGGGGTCCGACAGGGAGATATGTGACGCTTATCTTCAGGCTTCCAGTTTTGTATTTCTGGTTCACAAAGCGTTGAAACTCGTTGAATGCTTCGTAGTAGATTCCCTGAGGCTGGGCTTGATCGTAGAAAAAGCCCGAACGGCTTGGCACAACGAGGACACGAATCTCCCGTCTCTTCACCATGGCGTCCAGATCGCCAACATGGCGCTCAAAGGTAAGAGGCAATTCGAGCGACGGGGTTGACTGCGGGTTGGCTTGAGATCGCGGATCCGTTGTAGAGCTACTTATAAAAAGACACGTGGGGAAAAGTGTCAGCAGTGCGAATGCAGAGACCAGCCTAACGCCGACAATTGGCATCGCATCTTCTCCAGATCGAATGTTAACATGACCCTCTGGTTGCGACTTTTATCTGGGTTGATAAGGGGTTGAGAAATCTCTCATTGGCATCGATTGTCGCGTTGTGCGCTTTCATTTTTTGAACCGGTCCATAGCGCTCTTAGGCGCTCGATAGACTGTCACTTTTGACAGTTACAACTCGCCAGACGGCCGGGCATTATGACGGCATCTTTGCAACAAAGGATGAAACGTGAAAACGAGAATGATCGTGGCTGTATTGTGTTTAGCGGTAGCTTCCCCCCTGTTCGCTCAGAAGAAGGAAGACGAGCGTATAGCGAATGCGACCACGGTTTTCCGCGCGATTTTCGCTGGCCCCTTGCCCATAAATATCCTGGACCAGGCGGCTTGTGTTCTTGTATTCCCTAGCGTCAAAAAAGTGGCCATCGGAATCGGCGGCAGTTACGGCCGAGGTGTGCTGGTTTGCCGTGGGGGCGCGGAATTGAATGGAGCCTGGGGCGCGCCGGCGATGTATAAGCTGGATCAAGGCAGCATCGGCGTGCAGCTCGGCTCTACGGCGACTGACTTTGTGCTGGTGGTCATGAATCGCCACGGGGTAGACCAAATCCTGAACGGCAAAACAAAGCTGGGAGCGAATGCCGCAGCCGCCGCTGGCCCCACGGGCGCTCAAGCGACGGGTTACAACGCCGCTTCGATGCAAGTGGACGTGCTGACGTATTCGCGAAGCAGTGGACTTTTTGCCGGAGTCTCCTTGGAAGGCGCATCAATGGACACCGACGATGACGCCAATAAAGCTCTTTACGGCAAATCAATCACTGCGAAGGAAATTATCGAAGGTGGCCAAGCCGCTCCGGCGGCCGCCAAACCTTTGGATGCCGAGCTCACGAAGGCTTCACCGACTCGCAAGTAGCTTCCGCAAACTACTGGTATGAGAAACGGCCCCGGGCCATCGCGCCCAAAGCGCATCGACGGGGTGTGGAATAGCGACGAGGCTCTCGACCTGGTCGGGTCGAGAGCCTCGCTTTAAGGACGGGCAGGGTTCGACATCGTAGCGAGACTCGTGGCCACCGGAACTGATTCTTCCTCCGCGTCTGCTGAGATTTCTCTGGTCCGTGGAGGTCCGTTCTATCGAGCCCAGCAAGCGCTCGGGCTGATCCGCCCGGATCAATGGAACCTGGGCCGTCGCATTGCTTTGCTGATTGCCGTAGGCTGGCTGCCGCTGTTTCTAATCACGGTGGTGTTCAACTTCAAAGGTCTGGATTCCCTGATACGGGAATATCGTCTTCACTCCCGCATGCTCATAGCTGTTCCCGTTTTGCTGGTCGGCGAATTTCTTATGGAATCGCGCTTTCGCACCATCATGGCGCATATCCGCAAGGCAGACCTGCTAGACGCGGCGGATCTGGCGCACGTCGATGACTTGATCGCGACGTTGGTCCGCGTACGCGATTCCTATCTTCCCGAGTTCGCAATCCTGTTGCTGCTGATTGTTCACACGGCAACCTCGTACAGAGGCCTAGTGGACGCCGCACCATGGCTTGCGCGTGGCTCAGGCGCCGACCTCCACTTAACCGCGGCAGGTTGGTATGCCGTTGTGGTTAGCACGTCTATTTTCCAGTTCTTGCTCGGCCTCGCGCTTTGGAGATGGCTGCTCTGGACCTTCGTCGCATTCAAATTGTCCAGACGCAATTTGAAGTTGGTTCCCACTCATCCTGACGAGCACGGTGGATTAGGCTTCCTCGGTTTGACTTCAGCTGCCTTCGCGCCGGTGGCGTTCAGCGCAACCGCCGTCATTGCGGCAACCTGGCGCGACGATATCCTTCATCACGGTGCCCGCCTGATGGACTTCAAGTTACCCGCGATTGTCCTGGTTGCTCTCACCGCTTTGGTCGCGCTGGGGCCTCTCATTTTTTTGTTCCTCGTCTAGGAGCGTGTCCGAGATTTAGCATTTTATAGCGTCGGGCTGGGCTTTTTTGATTCGTGTGGCTATTGGAATCCGGTGGATCAGCTTTCGTGAATTACTGGTCTTCCCGAATCTCTCCCGGGAACCGCATTTCTGTCACTGACCTCGGAAAGTTCTGTGCTATCCACTGCAGATGATCTTGTGAAACTTTAAAATGTTGTGAGTCATGCAGATCAGTGCCCACTCGCCCCGTACTTTCTCCAGCCCGCGTAAGAGAAACTGTCGGAAGCCGCGTGCCTGTTTGATCTGTCCGAATGCTGGCTCCACAATGCATTTTCGCGTCGCATACACCGCTGCCCCAACTTTTGTCTGTAATTTCCGTTCCATCCTCTCGACACGGCTTGCCCCGATCGGCAACGGCCCTGGTTTGCATGATTCATTCCGCTGAGCATGTTTCTGCTTTTCTGTCGCTACGAACCCTTCGATCCTTCGCTGATCCAGGTACTTCAGGTTCTCCTCCGAGCAATACCCACTGTCGACCACGACTCCTTGCGGCTTTTGTCCCGACTGTTGTTCGATCGTCTCCAGCAACGGCACCAGCTGCTGTTTATCATTCGCGGCTTGCGTGACCCGCTGCCCGACGATCAACTGAAAGGCCGGTTCCACGGCGATCTGCGTGTTGTAACCCTGCACAAATCCATCCGCCCCTTTTAGCATGCGCGATTCCGGATCCGTAAAGTTGTATTGCGTTTTTGCTGTGGGCTTCGCTTCCTCTGGATCCTTCCCCTCTTTCCTGGCTTGTTCGCGCGCGCGCTCCTCCAGAGCTTCTTTGGCTGCTCGGATCCGAGCGATCCGCGCTTCCCGTCGCTGCAACTCTTCCGGCAACTCCTCTCCCCGGCGATCCCGGCCGTATCGCTTATCCTCTTCTCGATCCGCGGCCTCTGCTTGGCTCAACAACTTGCGAACTTCCGCCCGCAGCCGCTTCTCCGTCTCGTCCATCCGTCCGTAACTCATGGCCTTGTGCTTGCTCGCGTTGGCCTTGAACTTACTCCCATCCAGGGCCACCTGCCCCAGCTTCATCGCTCCCGTCTCCAGCGTCAGCCGTAACATCTGCTGGAACATCTCTTCCAGCGCTTTTAGGTGCAGCTTCCGAAAATCTGAGATGGTCCGGAAATCGGGTTGATTACCGGCCGCTAGCACCCGAAAGGCGACGTCTTCCACCAAACGCTTCTGGATCTTGCGCGACGAAAAGACCCCCACACAGTACCCGTAGAGCAGGATCTTGGTCATCATGCGCGGATGATACGGCGGTTGCCCCCGGTCATCCTCTTCATACACGGACTCGATCGCCGATAGATCCAGCTCGTCCACCACGTCGGACACGAAATAAGCCAGGTGGCCATCCGGCAACCATTCGCGAAGGCTCGGAGGTAACAGTAAACTTTGTTCTGGAACGTAGGATCGATATGTTTTCGCCATGACTCCAAATAATTCGCACACCACTGCGCAACTTTTCAAGTGAATTCGGCAGAAAAAAGATGAATTCTCGGACACACTCCTAGCAGAGCTGCGTCGCAAAGGAATCCTGGAATATGGAATTCTCGGCCAGCTGCACAGCACTGATTTTCACGAAAAATGGATTCTGCACCGCGTCGGGCATGAAACCGAATTTCTTGTGGCCACCGAGATCAGCACTCTTGCCAATTATGGTCGCGCTTACGAGACGGTTGAAAGAATGAGCCCTTTCCTGGCAGACAAAGTGGCGCTTTACACCTTGGCGGCTGCTGTATTAATTCCCTCGCTCCCCGTGATTCTTGCACAGATCCCGTTCGCAGTCGTTCTAAGCGACGTGTTAAAGGCCCTGCGCTGATTTGTCGCTGGTCAAAACCAGGCGTCTGCGCATGAGCGCAACAAATCGCAGTGGGCCGACTCCTGGCAAGTTGCGTTACCGTGACTTGGCTCTTAGTACGTGATTTTAAGGGCTAGCTCATTAATCAGCCCGCACCATCTTTGCGGCCTAGCCTGGATTATTCACGATTTTGCTGGCGGAAAAAGAAAAGGTGCTCTAAAAGATTGATGAACACTGGGTTTTATCAGAACCCGGCATTCTCTTTCGGAGCACCCAGAGATGACATCTTGTATATCACAACTGTTGTTTTCCTTCTATCGACACCAGCCCATTCGAGCTGATTTTTCTGGTGGTCAGATCAGTTCGGACGCTGGCCTTCTGCCGTTGCGGGCCTTTGATCAGCGCTATGGACTAACTCGTGGGCTGGCAGAACGCGTTCCTGATTCTCGCAAAGATGAGCGTGTTCGTCATTCCGTGTTGGCGCTATTTCGGCAACGCCTCTACCAGATCATTGCGGGCTACGAGGATGCCAACGACGCTGATCGCCTGCGGCACGATCCGGCTTTTCAGATTCTGGCCGATCAACCGCTGGGTGAACCTCTGGGATCACAACCAACTCTGAGCCGCTGGGAGAACTCGCCTGCGCCTCGCGATCTGCTCCGACTGCAGGATGCTCTGCTGGATTGGTTTGTGAAGATCTGCGGCAAACAAGTCCGCAAACGGAGAGAGATCTTGCTCGATGTCGATTCCACCGACGATCCCACTCATGGACAGCAGCAGCTCAGCTTCTTTAATGGTGCTTATGGCCAGCACATGTATCACCCCTTGCTGATCTTTGAGCGACACACGGGTTGTTTGCTCGCCGCCCGCTTGCGACCAGGAAGAGTCGGTAGTCACGCCCGTATTCTCCCCTTGCTGTTGCGCCTGGTTCCGCGACTGCAGCGTGAATTTCCTGGCGTCCGCATCCAGTTACGTGCTGACGCGGGTTTTGCGACGCCCCTGCTCTATGAATTTTGCGAGTTTTTCGGTCTGCAGTACGCCATCGGTATAGGCAACAACGCACGGTTGCAAACTGCAGCGCAGCCCCTGCAGCGTCGTATCGCTAGGCGTTATCGTCGAAGCGGCCAGCCGCAGCGCTCCTTTTCCAGCTTTCGCTATCGTGCTCATCCTTGGTCTCACCAGCGGCGTATCTGTTACAAAGCCGAACACAGCGCTGTCGGTACCAACCTGCGTTTTCTGGTCACCAACTTGCCCGGCCGCAGCCGCTCGGTTTTTTCCTTCTATAACGATCGCGGGGAATGTGAGAACCGCATCGAAGAGTTCAAGAATGGTTTTGCTGCCGACCGCTTGAGCTGTCACCGTTTTCGAGCCAATTCCTTCCGCTTGTTGCTACACAGTTTCGCCTATAACCTGGTCAACCTATTTCGCCTGCAATTGCCACCAGCGATGCGTTCCGCGCAAATCGAAACTCTGCGCACTCAGTTGTTCAAGATCGGCGCACGGATTCGCCAGACAGCTCGTTGTATCCGCATTCACCTGGCCAGCGGCTGGCCTTTTCAAGATTTCTTCCGAGCCGCCTCATTCTCCAACTCTTCTTAGATTGTTTGGGCTGATCGACAACACACTTTCGAAAGGGCCAGGCGGAGCTGTCTCTAAAAACAATTCTGGAAGTCAGAAAAGACGACTTGCAAACCGTAGGAGGGGCGCCAACCAGGACCCAAACCTGTCCTACGTCAGCAATGGGCTCTCTGCGCTACGATTTCAGCTTCTGATGAATTAACCAGGCTAGCCTGTTATTACTGACAATAGGAATCGCATAGAGTCAGGACTACGATTGAGCCGTTTAAGGAGGGATTCCATGCGACTAACTATCTTCTGCCTCTTAGCGTGCACTCTCCTCGCCCCACTAAGCCGAGCACAGGCTCCTGTTTTCGTGATTTCGCCGGAACAGAGCACGATTAAGTTCTACGTGAAATCATCAGTGGATATACAAGGTGATTTCAATAAGTGGGACGCGACGCTAACGTTTACGTCTCCCAAGGCCTCAACAGCCGTCTTGGATATTGAGATTCAGGCCGCCAGTGTGAATACCGGAAGTGACATGAAGGACGGCAAGCTGAAGAGCAAAGATTTCTTTGACGTCAAGCACGATCCGCTGATCACGTTCAAATCAACGAAGATGGTGCGAACCAGCCCAGGCGTTTATCAAGTGCAGGGCAACTTTACGATACGCGGCGTGACTAAACAGGACACCCTCACGCTAACGACTGACAGCGAGGGCAAAGGCGTAGGCGAGATTAAAGGGACCATGGCCTTTGACCGGAAAGACTACGGAGTGGACGGCAGCATTCCGTTCATCAAGATCGCCGACCGTGTCGAAGTAACAATCGCTTTTCAGTGGAAGCGAGTCAGCGGGCCTCCGGTGATATTCGATCAGTAGCCGCCCGCTCTGAACCGTATCAACTTTTCGACTAGCCATAAGGCCCGATTAGTCGCGTTAGCGGAGACTTGAAAATCGGCATGGACCATTAGAGTGTTAATCTTCCGGCGACCCAGCTAGGTGCGGGGATGTGCGCCCTAAATCGTTTTAGCTTAGTCGGCATTCTGTCACTTATGACAATTCCATTCCCCGCTGTCCGCTTGCAGACTCTTGCACTGCACCCTTCTCGAAAAACTCGATTGTGACATAGGTGATTGCTTTTGTTTTGGGCCCTCATGAGCCTGTCTGATTTGACTCGTTCGTGCGGAAGGAGCCCATCAGCTCTGGTCACGCTGATCGCATAGTACGCGCAACGGAGGATACCTATGGATTCAGGAGTTGTCGCTCCCTGGAGCGCGAATTGGTTGTGGGGCCTGCCACTCATCGTATTGACCGTCGTTCTGCACGCCTACTGCCTCGGACTTCTCAACGAGGACGTCACCAGGAGGTTGAGCGGTAGAGAACGAATCCGGCATCCCTTGTCCCTTTCGACCTTCCTCGTCGGCGGAACCGCGCTTTCGGCCACGATGCTACACGGAATTGAGGGCCTTATCTGGGCTGTTGCTTACCGTGGTCTTGGGGCGCTGCCAGATGAGAAGTCTGCGATGCTTTATTCTCTGAGTGCCATGACAAGTTATGGCCATGCGGATCTATTTCTGGCGCCACATTGGAGGATGATGGGTTCCCTGGAAGCGTTGAACGGCTGGATTCTGTTTGGTCTCACTACAGCATTTCTTTTTACAGTAATTCAGAAAGCATGGTCCCATACTTACAAGAGCCAAAACTAGGCACAGAACGCAGAAAGTGCGATCGGCAGACGAGACGTTTTGGCTCGGCTAGGCGTTCGTAGTTCCTGTTTTCATCGGCTGACTACGGTATCCACGCTCGATACGTCCTGGTAAGTCATAATCGGAAACTTGAAAACTCGACATGTTCGATTTATGCGTTTATCACGAGGCGAGCCCAGAGTTCGGCATAGGCGCCAATTCGAGCATTTTGAAAATGATCAGCCCTGGTCGCGGACAGCGCAACTATGACCCGCAGAACTTGCCAGTCGAGAACGAGAAGCGCCTCGGCCCGCGATATGTGCGACAGCACTCTTGGGACGTGCCAACTCGGTTTGTCCCGTTACCGGCTTCTCGAATGGGATCCCCAAAATGGGTTTCGAAAATACGCTAGTTTCGAGCTGAGACTCCAGCGCGCTGCACTGTGGCGCCGGTCCCTTAGCTTTGACGCCGATTGGAAGGAAATCCCTCGGGTCAGGGAACATAGACCAGGAACTCCGGCATGTCCGGAAGATCATCAATAAATGTTCCCTTCTTTTTACCCTTAGGCGAAAAGCGCCGCACCCGCTGCTTCTTGCGCTCGGCCACGTAGAAATCGCCGTCGGGACCGATGCCGAAGCCGGAGGGGGCGTCCAGCTTTCCATCGATCACCACGTGCGCCTTAAGCTTACCGCTCGGCGGAGTTCGTGGCAGATCCAATTTCAGGATGCTGCCGCTGCCAGAGGCGCCGATGTAGAGCGTCTCGCCGTGCAACAGCAGGTGCACGGGCGCTTCGAGCGCTTGGTTCTTGACGCGGGCCACCAATTCCCCTGTCTTTACGTTGAAAACCTTCACGGCGTCGGCGGCTTCGTCCGCCACGTACAGATGCTTTCGGTGCACGACGATGCCGCGCACGGAGTGGCGTGGCCTACCCTGCTTGTCAAGCACCACGGCGAGGCCGAGGTGGGGGGGCACATCCTTTGAGGTGTGGTCGCCGTAAGCGGGAAGGCGTCCATGGCTGGACGCAACAAGCGTGCCGGGGAGGAATTTTCCTTTGGGATAGTGCTTGCGCAAGTGCGTGGCCACCGCTGCCGGCTTGCGGGTTGCCGCCACGAACGACAACACAGTGTTGGTATCCTGGGAGGAGACGTAGATGCGACCATCATCTCCCAGGTCCACATCGAAGGGGTGCACCATCGCCGCGAAATGCCCGGTCTTGGCGAGCGTTTCCTTGAATCGAAAAGTATCGCCGCGCCGCTGGTAGCACGCTATGTGGCTATCTTGGCGCCACGCATTCGCGATGTAGAGGTCGTCGCCCACCAGCGCGAAGCCGCGCGCGATGTGCAGCGGATGCGCGGCCGGCGATGGATCGAGGACCAACGGGTGCTTCTTGCGCGGCGAACCATCATCCTCGAAGACGCCAATGTTGTCGATACCATGCCTCGATTCACCTCGATAGCTAATCCACCACACGGCGCTGTCCTCCCAGAGACGATCGCTGCATCGCTGAACTCGACACGGGACGCTTACCTGGCCCCTCAAGAAGGCTCACAGTTTTCTGATTCTTGCACACTTTTCAAACGTTTTGTAAAAAGGCCGCTACGCTCCGGGATACACAGAGTCGTGATCTCCGTGGCCGTCAATTTCGCTAGCGGCAACTGATGGTGGATTGGAACTAGTCGACTCACGAGTTTGTTTTCGGGGCAAACGCTCTATAAGTCGCGTTGCCAGCAAATTTGGGTACACGGACTACTTCGGAGCCTTTGCCGGGCAATTCGCGTCGTAGGTCGACTGCATCTGCCTCAGTTTGAGCACGCCGTAGAACACGGCGACTGCCATCGCAACAACGAGGAGCCCGGAGGAGATCCGTTCAATGTGGTACGCACCCTCTAGGTTGGCGACATAGCTTGCGATGATCAAGCACAGGATGCCCATGTTGATGGCCCAGTTGACGGGCTTCGAAACGACGAAGTGCAAGGTGCCGAAGCCTGCGAGCTGATACAGCATGAACGGAAGTATTGCTACCGCCGGCAGCAGTTGGGATGCGCCCAGCGTGACGTCCACCGCACCGGGCGCCATCGCATGCAGCAGTCTACTGTTTGCCAGTTCATGGAACAACGTCGGCATCGCGCTCAACAAAGGCACCACCGCCAACAACTCTAGGATCAGCGCACCGCTCCACACGCCGATCTTGGAGGAACGATCGGAGCCCGCTTCCGATGATTCCGTGCCGATGTACAGGCCACCTACAATCGCGGCCGCGCTGGACAACATCAGCAGCTCAACTGTGATTCCAAAACTCGTCGGTTCGCCGGCCTTGATTAGCAGTAGGGCCAGGAATCCGGGTGTGTAGAACATCACCCGCACCAGTCGTGCCCACACCCGCGCGTCGCGTTCCGGCGGCAGGATTGGGAGTGGCAGTCCGTCGATTCCGATGGTTGGTCTGACTTTAGACATTTCGGCGCCCCCTACATGGTCAAGTTTCGCGAACGATGCAATAAATATTGAATCAGCGGGTGTGACACTACCCGCCCAGCCTGCGTCATGAAAGTGTCACTTTTGACAGTATGAGAAACGTCTGACGGACTTTGAGTCGGAGTCCAGTCATGATTTGCCGGCCCGACCGCCTGCGGGATGCCTCAGGTGCCCGAGACGAGTCTGTAATTGTGCAGTCTCGTCAGTGTGGCCCAGCATGCGCGATCGCCTCGAGAGCGATACTAGTCTTGACCCGCTGGTCGGGGCTCATCGCGAGTTGCTTTGCCTTGACGAGGTGTTGCAGTTCTATGTAGGTTGACTCACCAGCATTGGCTGGGGCCTTCGCTGAGAGCTCGAGAACTCTTCCCCCAGGCCACTCCCACAATTCCAACGTGAGTTTGTCCAAGTGCGGCTGTGATTGCGTTTGCCAGCCGGTTGATGTGATCTCAGCAACTCGTTTCACGCGGGTCCAATCAACGGAAACGTGCGCGTTCTCGAACAGCTTGATTTGTGCGGGGCTCAAAAGGCGTAAAACGTCAACTCCTGCTTGAGGAAGCTTCCCCGCGGCGATTTTCTTCGTAATTGAATAGGAGGAGGTCGCCCCTTCTTGTGTCAGGTCAACTTCGCATTTGAAGCCGATTGGTTCCGCTGAGGGATTGGAGAATTTCTTCCCGTTAGATGGCCGCAATTTTACGGTTAGGTCAACCTTAACGCCCTGGCGCAACCGCACGATCGCACCTTGAGATAGCAAATCGAGTGCATCGGTATCGAAGAAGTAGACGCGGCCAGCCGTTTCATTCTTAGCGCCAAGCGCTGCGACGGCAGCCGCGGGTTCCGTTGGCGAGAGCAGCAGCTTCACTTCAACATTGCAATTTTCCTGTGCCTGCAAACCGGAACAAAAAAGGAGCGCACAGCCAAAGAACGAAAGACGTAGTGCACTTGGACTTGGCTGGCGCAGCACCTGACTCACCTGGACCGTCTTAATCGGGCCAGCTTCTTGGTCCTGGAGGACTGTCCCATTCGACGCGAATATCTTTCGCGCTGGAATGCAGGTTTCGGCATAGTCTTCAAAATCATCCGCGTGAACCAGGGTTCTTTCGAGATAACTGCCGATGAACACATTTGCAGGAGATCTGAAGTGCCGCTTCAGAAGTGCCGCTTCAAGTGTCCAGTAACACGGGCGGTTTCAATGGGTCGACGCAACAGTGGTTCGGCACTCCTCCGTCAAGTTGGCTTGCGACTTCGTAGCTGGATTAGTCTAAGACGACGACTTCGGCATTCGCCGAGCCGCACAGCCCGTATATGCTTCCGCGAACACAGGCGACAGGGTCTAGTCTTCAAACGGCCACGATTTGGCTTATGCTTACCGACTTTGCCGATTTCCTCCTCGACTTTTCAATGTGCAGCTCTGACAGTTTTGCGGCTACGCCGTCAATTTGTTTTCGAGTGCGCGCTCGAGAGTGTGCTCCGTGTACGGAGGATAGCGCACGCCGGGATCGATCTTGGCGCTGTGATAAAGCACGCCGCGTGCGTTGGTGAACGCCTCGAACCCCCACTTCCCGTGATACTTGCCCATCCCCGAGTTGCCTACACCTCCAAAGGGAAGCTCCGGGACCAGGGGGTGGATTGCACAGTCATTAATTACCGCATCTCCTGACTCGGTCGCGTCGAGGATACGCTCGGCCACGGCGACGTCCTCGGCGAACACGTAAAGACCGAGCGGTCTTGGCCGGCTGTTTACCCACTCGATCGCCGCTTCGACCGAAGCAATTTCGAGCACTGGCAGGATCGGACCAAATACCTCCTCTTGCATGATCGGCGAGTCCGGAGACACATCCACGAGCACCGTCGGTGCGATATACCGTTCGGTGGCATCGGTATGGCCGCCGATAACCGCCTTGCCACTGGAAAGCAGCCCTACGAGACGATCGAAGTTCCTGCCGTTGATAACCCGTCCGTAGTCAGGACTAAGTTTCGGCTCGTCGCCATAAAACTTCCGGATCGTCTTCGCCAGCTGTGCCACAAACGCTTCTTTGACGTCGGGCCAAACCAGCACGTGGTCGGGCGCGGTGCAGATGTGACCCGAATTCAGGTAGCGGCCATAGGCAATTCGATGGGCGGCCACCTCGAGATTTGCCGAAGAGTGGACAATCGTGGGGTTCTTGCCGCCCAACTCGAGCACGCATGGAGTAAGATTTTTGGCCGCCGCCTGGTGAACGATCTTGCCAACCTGCGGGCTGCCGGTGAAGAAGATGAGGTCCCATTTCTGGGCTAACAGCGCGGTTGTTTCGGGTACAGCGCCTTCGACGACCGCAACAGCACGGGGATCAAAATATTTAGGCACCAACCGGGCCGCAGCCGTGGAGCAGGCCACAGCGAGCTCCGAGGGCTTGAGTACCGCCGTGTTCCCTCCCGCGAACGCTGCCGCCAACGGCGCAAACAAGAGCATAAATGGCTCGTTCCAGGCACCAATAATAAGCGTTACACCCAACGGGTCGCGCCGAACGCGGACATGGCCTGGCTCCATAACGAGGGGAGTGTTTATGCGCTCCGGCTTCATCCATGTGTCGAGATGCTGGAGCGCGTATTCGGCTTCCTTAACGTTGTAGGCGACGTCCATAAGGTCAGCGTCGATGACATTTCGGCGCAGGTCTTTCCAAAGTGCGTCGCACAGCTCATCGTGATTTTCGGTGAATAACCTCTTCAGCGCCTCAAGTTGCGCCTTGCGCCACCCCACCGGGCGAGTGGCGCCGGAGAGGAAAAATTCACGCTGCTTTGCGACGAGCGCTGAATAATCAGGCATCGGCATAGAGTTCTCCTTTGGCGCGCTGATCTTGACGCAGTAATCTTCGCAGCGAATTCCGCGTCATCTGGGATGACAACCCAGAGATGCGAGCGATTGCTTTGCGGTTTTGCCTCTTTATCGCGCGTACCCAGTCATTGATACGCTTCGCTATAGCTAAGTCTAGTGTCAAAAGTAGCAGTACCGAGCATTTCTCCGACTAGATCGGCTGAGGCGACTAATCCACATGCTCCACGCGATATTTGTTGTCGAGGCCCGCGCTTCCGACTCATCGCACGATTGCTATTAGAACTGGGCATCGCAGTAACCGAGGATCTGGAATTTAAACTGCGCGGTCAAATAAGGTTTTGCTTTTGTAGCTCTTGAGCTACCAACTTAGCGATCGCATTAATCGCATCGTTCACCGACCGCGGATTCGTCGTGTCGCTGGTTCCGGTCCACACCAATACACCTTCGGGATTTGACGTCGCGTAGAGATTTGTTTCCACTTGCACTTTCTGTTCGGTCTGGAGATAGCTGGGAGAGTACAACATTGGGGACACCGCTCCATAATAGCCGTATAACGTTGCGTAACACGATTCCAGCGGAAAAACCGGATCCTGAACTTCGGTCGTCGTCTTGTGATACTTCACAATGGTGGAAACTAGGACCGCGCCAAAACCTTGACCCTGCACGACGTTGCGCAAGTTATCCATATTAATCGGGGTCAAGTTTGGCCGCGGTATCAGCGAGTAGCTTTGCACCGCCTGCATTCTGGACTTGGTGATTGCCGCAGTTAGCACGTCTTCGAACTGCGCGCGGTTCGCCGCTTGCCCATTTAGCGCTAAAACCATGATGTTCTTGAAGGGACCGCTCGGAGCGTTTGGGTTCTTCCAGGAAAAGGCAAGCTTCGTTGACCCGAAACCCGCCATCGAGATTCCAGCCAACACAATCAGCACCACCCTCGCGCACTTATTCAAGTTCGTTCTCCTCGCCGGTCCGCCCAAAAGCCCCGGTGTTGCCCACCATATGATTTTCAGTGGCCCGAATACCCCCGCATTCCGACCTCAGGCGGCGACGGTTCCCATCGGCGCCGTGTTCTTGCTTGCTCGAAACTTCTACTTACTTGAGGCCGGCGTTCGAATGCTCGTGTTCGACGCCCGCGGCTCGATTTCCGATCCGTGGTGATGCACGATCAGACTAGATCCTCGTTGTCCGGTCAGATATGTCCAAACCCATTGCAAGAAGACGCTAAGGCGGAGGCTCGATGTCGTCAGAAACTGGAGGTGCACGGCCGCCCATGCCAGCCACGCCCCTAAACCGCTCATGTGGACCTTCCCGCTTTGCAGCACCGCGAATCCCTTGCCCACTATGGCCATACTGCCCTTGTCAAAGTAGCTAAATGGGGCAGGCGCGGGATTGCCAGAGATGCGGCTGCGAATCAATTTCGCCGCGTAACGCCCCTGCTGCATCGCGACTTGGGCGACACCTGGCAGCGGTTTGCCGTCTTGATCGAGCGACGCGGTATCTCCAATCACGAAGATCTCTGCGTGACCTGGCACCGTAAGATCTTTCTCGATACGCACTCGTCCGGTGTGGTCCATCTCCGCACCCAGCCACTTGCCCGCGAGCGAGGGAGCCACACCCGCAGTCCAGATCACGGTCTTGCTCCCAATGCGTTCTCCGGCTACGACGATGCTGTCTGCATCGATGTGATCAACACTGTGTCCAAGCCGAACTTCAACTCCTAATTTCTGGAGACGTCGGTTCGTGGCCTGAGACAGACCCTCTGCAAATGAAGGCAGAACCCTCGGCGCCATATCAATCAACACAATTCGAGCAGAGGACGGATCGATCCGCCGGAACTCGGATTTCAACGTGCCACGCACCAGCACAGCAATAGCGCTAGCCAACTCGACGCCAGTGGGACCGGCTCCGACCATTATGAACGTCAGCAGATCCCGGTGGCGGGCCGGATCATCTTCGGCCTCCGCTTGTTCGAACGCCTGCAAGATTTTGTTGCGGACCGCCTCAGCATCCGCGAGGCTTTTCAGGCCCGGTGCAAACTTGGCAAATTCGTCGTGACCGAAGTAGCTGTGCGTAACGCCCGTGGCCAGAATCAAGTAATCGTACCCAACCGGAACTTCCTTGCGGTCCGCGTCGCTAACGAAAACACACTTCTGATCTTTGTCGATGCCAGTCACCTCACCGAGGATCACCGTTGTGTTTTTCTGCTTTCGAAAAATTGCGCGGATCGGTGAGCCAATCTGACTGGGAGAAAGCATGGAAGTCGCCACCTGATAAAGTAGCGGCTGAAAGACATGATGGTTTGAACGATCGATCAGAGTAATTTGCACGGGCGCATTGCGAAGAGCCTTGGTGGCGGCCAGGCCGCCAAACCCTGCGCCCACTATGACGATTCTCGGTAGAGTCATTCTCATCGCCCCCAGCTCGACGAAAGCTGAAAGGAAGGCGCTATCACAGGGTGATTTGCGGCTTCACGTCTTTCGACCGAGCAGCGCCCAAGCACCGATGGCGAGCAACGGGTCGAGAATCGCCAGCGTCAACAGCAAGTGGGGAAACACGCCGCCCATCGCCACGGGCACGAGTACCGCAGGAACGAACACTGATCGGTCAACCACAGACGCGGCCACGATTTGCCGCGCACCGGAACGTCCACCGAACAGATAAAGCCAACCAATCACCGCGAGGGTCAGACCAATCACGCGGATGAGTGCTCCCTCGTGGCCAACGAACGGTGCGTCCATGAAAATCTCCTGCGTCACTTCCGGCCAAGCAACCAGCAGCCCTCCCGTCGCGAGGTACAAGACGCCATTCATCGCCGTGTACTAGGACGCGGTGGACAAGCTGGGAGGCTTCGCGAGCAGATCCGTGACGTACGACATGTTGCGTTACCTCCGCTGTGACTGATCTCCCAGTGGTAAAACCGAGACCACCTTTCGTCAAGCTTTACGCACGCGATCAAGCGCGACGAACGGCTCGATTCAACCTCACAAGTTCGCTGATGCTATACCGGCCGTAACTGGATGAAATAGTCAAAAGTGACAGCCTACTGGACGCGCCGGGAGGCTACGTGCGCAAACGTCAGAAAAATGAAACTTCTGGATTCGGCGCGATGAGCCGCGGGGGACTGTTACTTTTGACACTATTCTTTGTGGGACAGTCGGCATACAAACCACGGTGCGAAAAATTGCACCAAGGCGGGTTGCGATAGCTCCCGACCGCGTGCTTCGCAAATTTCGTGGCGAATGGATTCCGTTATATCGGCCCCGCAATCGCATAAACAAGGAATTTTCGCTAAGTCGTCTCGGAGGTTTCGCATGAAACGAGCCAGGATGGCAGTTTGGATCGTCTCGTCAGTGGTGGTGTTGCTTGCGGGTGGCTATGCGTTCCGGCATCTTCGGCCCGTGCGGGCGGCGGCCCAGGCTTCGACGGACAAGGTAATCTTCCTCGATCAGGGATGGACGCCGGAAATTCGCGAAAGCTATTACCACATATCGCAAGGCACAACGGTGATGCCGTACGGCATCTTTCTCAACCTGGAGGCCGCCGGCAGCCAAGAACTTTTTCGCTCGGACGCGAACAGCGAACGGTATGGCCTGACGCCCGACCCGGCAAATCCCCAATGGAATCCAGATGGCTTGCCGATCGGCCTGGGTAAGACCGTCACGAGTGAGGGTCCCTGGAAGGGTGAAGACATCGGGGTGAACTGCTCCCTTTGCCATAATACGGAGCTGTTTTATCAGGGGAAACGCGTCCGCATTGATGGAGGAGTTGGAAATCACTTCGACATGGAATCGTATGTCTTTGCTCTCGATGACGCCGCGCAAGAAACGCTGAAGGATTCAGCAAAGTTTGATCGTCTGGCGACGCGAATGGGAGCTTCTAATACGGACGCAAGAAGCGACCTGCGCAAACGTTTCGAGAGCGCCGCCGATAGTATCCATAGATTCCGGACCCGCGTTCTGCTCACTCCCTACCCCTGGGGACCGTCGCGAATGGACGCTATAGGTCTAATCGTCGACCGCGTAACCTCCACCGTGCCCGACATTCCCCAGAACTGGTCTGCCCCCTTGGCCCCTACCAAGCCCCCGTTCCTCTGGAATTCCCCTCAGGGGACCTGGACGCAATGGCGCGGCGTGCAACAAGATCCGAGCGATCGCAACCTAGTCGAATCCATGGGGCTTTTCCTGTCCATGAACCTGACCGCCAAGTCACCTGAGGAAGGCCTTTTTGATTCGAATGCTCGCCTGAAGAATCTTGAGGAAATTGAGGACTGGCTGAATCACCTGGCACCTCCGAAATGGCCGGAAGAAGCGTTCGGAAAGATCGACCGCGCTAAAGCGGCGCAGGGCAAACGGCTATTCGAGGGTCACTGTGCGGAGTGCCACAATTCCTATCCCTACACGTGGACTGCACCCAACAAGTATGGCAAGCGTTTCCTTGAAGTGGGTCTGGTACCGCAAAGCTATGTGGGCACCGATCGGACGCAGTTCGAGGACATCAGGCCGCTTGTGCAGACTGCTGGTCTGGCTCCGTATCTCCCAGGACCGCTCAAGGATAAGGCACTTGTTCCAGGTGGCTCCCTGTACTACGGATTGCAGGAAAGCATTTTTCATGTGGCGCTGTCGAAGGTCAAGCAGACCCCAGAGGAGGCCGTCCAGATGCACGGCTATCGGGAACTGCCCGTTCCGCGCCCCTCACCGGTGCCCCACTACAAAGCGGCACCGCGTGATGGCGTTTGGGCGACTCCGCCATTCATGCATAACGGCTCGGTTCCCAATCTCTACGAGATGCTCGTGCCGGCGGCCGAACGCACGAAGAAGTTCTGTCTGGGAAGAGAGTTCGATCCGGTAAAGGTCGGAGTCGACACTTCGTGCAAGTCCGGAAGCTACATGATTGATACAGCGCTGGTGGGGAGCTCGAACGCTGGCCACTCGTTCGAGAGCGGCCCGTTGGGCAACGGCGTCATTGGTCCGCTGCTGACCGACGAGGAACGCTGGGCGATCGTCGAATACCTGAAATCCATTCCCGAAGAGGCAGGCCGGGTCACGCCATTTGGCGGTCCGCCAACAGCGGTCACCGGCCATGCCAAATGGGCAGAGCAACCAAAGGAACCGTAAAACTCAGCGCACACTTGCGACGACCGGAGAATAACAATGTCCGACCATGTTGATGGCCCGCGTTCGATCGGCGACCCGCCAGCCGACGTAACCGATCTGTTCGCATTCACCAGTCCGGAAAACCCAGCGCACACCGTGCTCGCCTTGAACGTCTTTTGCTCGGCGGGCGTAACCGCGATGTTCTCGAATGCGATCAATCATTCGATTGTAGTGCGCAGGATGGCCGTGGCGGGTGTTGGCAATGCCACGAAGTTCAAGCCGGATGATAAGGAGTATCGCTTCAGTTGCCGGTTCAGTGTGCTCGAACATGGAACTGACTCGAAGCCGCTTCAACGCGGCACCTTGACCTGTCCGGGTGGCGAGGAGCTGCAGTTTGTGGTGAATGACGAAAAAGGTGCCTCGACACCTGACGGGACCTTCCGTGTGTTCGCGGGCCTGCGTTCCGATCCATTCTTTCTCGCATGGATAGTTAGAGACCTGAAGAAGTTCCCCAACCTGTTGCAGCACGACAATGTGCTCGCGATTGTGGTGGAATTCGATACTCAACGTGTCCTCAACCCCAGTGAAGGAACTCTGTTCGGTGCTATTGGCGAGACCAGTCCGTTGCCGGGGCGTGCGGCCGCTATCGGACACGAACCTCCGCGATTCGATTGGGTCGGTCGCCCGGAACAGACCAATATGCGCCTGAACAATCCTGCGCTGGAAGGCACAGACGATTTACGCGATTTGTGGAATCAGCTGCCACCGTTCGCTCTCCCGGAAGATTTCCGCCCCGTGTTCCACAAACGCTTGATCGATAGTCTGACCAACTGGGACATGCGAGACGGCAAGGCCGACTGGTCGCCCGACGCGCTCGAGGCCGTCACGAATGTCTACCTCGATGACTTCCTCCTGTTCGACGTGTCGAAGCCGATAAGCGACACCAGCTTTTTCGAGATCGAAAAGAGCACGCTTCATGGCCAGCCTTACCAGACGGGCGGGGGCCGCACGGTAAATGCGGACGTCATCGACATCATGATTACCTGGATGGTGAATAACGACCGGGAATTCCTGCAAGGCGGCTCACTGAGCGCGACGAAGCCGGGCACCAAAACATTTCCGTACGAGGCTTCGCCGAACACTGAACTGCAGACAGTGATGGATAGCGTCGATCTGGCCGCGCCTCCGGATCAGGTCTGGGCTCTTGTCGGACCGTTCGGCGGCATGTGGCACCCGTTGATTGCCAGGGTTCAATTGACCGGGGAAGGCGTCGGTCAGCTGCGCAAGATCGAGACGATCGACGGCAAGCAGATCATTGAACGCCTCGACGTCATGGACAATTCGCAGAGGCTCTACCGCTATACGAATGTCAGCGGGCTCGGGGTCGTAGATTACTCCGGAACATTTGACGTGAAGTCAAAGGGAAGTGGTAGCTCCCTAGAGTGGCACGTGCAGTTTCTGGCCGACAATCAACCGACCTTCGTTGTGAGGACCATCGTGGAGACCCTGATGAAAACAGGTTTCGAAGGCCTCACAAAGCGCTTTGGAGCCTTGAAATGATCGCAGCGCCGGAACTCGAGCTCGCTTATACGCTGACGGACGGAGCTATCGCCGTCAATAACCTGGAGAGCGCCCGCCAACGGGCGTGGAGCCGATTCTGGCGCGCTCCGTTACAGCCAGGCGTCGCAGACTACGTCGTAGAGCAGGAACAATTGGCACTGCAGTTTCTCGGCGACTTGCAGGCGCTCGACCGCCTTGAGACCCTCGTGGATCACCTCGATCGCGTTGAGCCGGATTCGCCCCGAACGTCTCTCATTCACGCGCAGGTCGCGTCAACGGCCCATCGTTTTGCCGAAGCGCAGAGACATCTCGAGAGAATTGCTGATTGCGTCGAGCTAGCTGAGGCTGCGTATCGCCTCTCCTTGAGCATCGACCATGCCTGTGGAACCAACTTACAAGCCGTGCTTGCTGCAAGGCAGTCCATGGCTGCGAAGTCCAAGCGCTTGGAAGATCTGGTACCACTGGCTGCGTTGCACGCTGACCTTGGTAGGTTCGACGAGGCCGACAGGATTTATCAACAGGCACTGAGGGAGCACCGGGATACTTCTCCGTTCGCTGTCGCATGGGCTTGCTTTCAATTGGGCGTTTTGTGGGGAGAACTCGTTTCGGAAGCGCAATCGAGTCGAGCCGAGTACTGGTATCAGAAGGCCATCGAATACTTGCCCAGTTATGTGAAGCCACGTGTTCATCTCGCGGAGATTTATCTCGGATCCGGGCGCGAGAAGGAGGCAGAAGCCCTATTGCTCGCGGCGATTCACAGTGGCGATCCTGAAGTAAATTGGCGTCTCGCCGACGTGTTCGACAAAATGGAAAGATTCGCCGAAGCCGAAGTTCAGATCCAGACCTCCCGATCGGGCTTCGAGGCTCTCCTTGAAAAACATCCACTCGCCTTTGCGGACCATGGTGCCGAGTTCTATTCCGGCAGCGGCAACGATGCCAGGAGGGCCTTTGAACTAGCGAGCATCAACCTAGCGAATCGTCCGACGCGCCGGGCAGTCGAACTTGCCCGCAAGACTGCAACTGGAGCAGGCTCCCAAACTAGGTGAGGTGAATTATGACTCCGAATCGAAACCAACTAGAACCAATCATCACCCTGTGCTTTCTGCTCGCTGGTGCGTGGAATGTTTTAGGTATGTTGTCGTTTTCCAAGTTCTTCACGAACCGATTGCTCGCGTCTCTTGATCCAGCCGTGTTTTCATGGCTTGGACAGATAGCGGTGGTGCTTTGGGGGCTTGCGTACTTGTCGGTTGCGAAGGCGTACCCGTATGTGCCATGGCTCTTGGTCGTGTTTTTTATAGAGAAGATGATCTACGGAGGAAGATGGTTGGTTTGGCTTATCGCACACGGCAAGACCCTCCCGAAGATCGCCCATGAGTCTTTCCTTACTGCAATGTTTTACGCAATCTATGGAGCCGGTGACCTGGCCTTCGGATGCTTATTTGGCTGGTTAGCGTTGAGGGCTTTGACAGCGCAGTAAAACAACGCGTTGCGATGAGCGTTGGCGGTGGCGACTGCGTTTAGGCACTCGCTCCTGGCTGGATGCCGTACTGATTTTTTCAAGAATGACGAAGGGGCGTGACATGAAAATCGACCGCAGAACCTTCATCCAACACACAGCATTTCTTGCCGCAATTCCAACCCTTGCGGCCCTGTATCCACTCTCCTCGAAGGCGGCAGCCCCGCAGCCTCCGGTGCGGTCACGGCAGCCTGCGGATGCGATGGATGCGAATCCAGTCGTGTGCAAGATTGAGGGCTGGGACCATTGCGGCGCAAAAGTTTCAAACGAAAATGAAGTGTTGATCAGGATCAATCAATCATGGCGGGCCACCTGGCGATGATATGTCCCAAATCGCTGACCTTGAGATCGCCGAGGACGGATGAAAAACCGCTGCCTGCTCAGCATCCTTTTGACAATGTCGATCCTTTTGATTTTGTGTTCAGTCGCGGATGCCCAGTCTCAAACGTCTAGTACAGACACGCAGGCGTGGCCGGAAGTCGATGTCCATATCCAATTGGCTTCGAACCTGCGAATTCTCACGTTTGCCGGCACGGAGCAAGGGATCGGTTTTCCCTTTCAGCAGTGGTACACAGCGGCGGCACTTGGTTACCAGGGCAAACCCATTTTGCGAGAACACTTATTAAACATTGACCCCGACAAAGAGCGGTATTTCTTGGTTGGAGGCGGCTATGAGTTTCTGCACACAACGGACTCGGGAAAGCAGAAGGACGAGAATCGCGTAACCCTCGACGGAACATTTGGCTTTCGCCCTACCGCTAGATTCTTGGTGCGCGACAGGAATTGGCTCGAGTTCCGCTGGATAGACGGGGCGTATTCGACAACCTATCGGAACATGCTGACGGTGGAGCGTGATTTCCTGGTTCGCGGTTTTCGTTTTACTCCCTATGGGTCAGCCGAGGTTTTTTACGATGGACCGAAGCACTCCTGGGATCAAGAGTGGTACACCGCCGGCATCGACTGGCCGTACAAGAGTCTTTTCATGATCGACACATATTACAGGCGAGAGCACTGCGATACCTGCAACCCCACAAACTGGAATGTCGGAGGAGCGACGCTGAGCTTCTACTTCGGAAATTCGAAGTGAAATGCCTCGCCGGAAGTGCGTGTCGCTCAGCGGACGAGCGGGGGATTTTGATGATCGGCTGGAACCCGGGGCGCGAACACGTCTTGCGAGCGGCTTTGGCATCGTGACGCCGCGCCTTCGCCAACGTGCATCGCTACTTTTCAGGAAGGATGTCGGAAAGTTCGCGGGTACCCGCGAGTGGCTTCGTCCCTGCCGGAAGCCCATTCTGTTGCAGCAAATACGCGAGGATATCGAGAGACTGTTGGGTCGTGAAGGTTTTACCAGCATATTCCGCCATCGGGCCCTTGATCTCTCCCCAGACAGTCAAGAGTTTTGCGCCTCCAAACCTCTGTTGCCAGGTGACGCCGCTAAGGGCTGGCCCGTCACCGCCTTCTAAGCTTGCGCCATGGCAGCCGGCGCAGGAATCTTCAAAAAGCTTCTTACCGGTCGCCGTCTGTTCCACTGTGTACCAGCCGCTTACTTTGGACGCTGGCTGTTCGTAAACATGCCCGACGTTCGCGTGGCACTGCAGACAATTATAGCTATCCGCGGTCACCATGCCTTGGTGAATGACCAGCTTCATATGGCTGCGTTCGCCTCCGAAGGACGAGAGGGAATGGCAGCCGCGACAAGTAATGTAATTGTGTTTTGTTAGATAGCTTTCAAACTCGCTGCTTAGCGCCGGACGGCGTTTCGCCCATTTCTCTTGCGTGACAATACTCTTGTGCGCCTCGTACCAGAAATCCTTGGCCCCGCGGTCGGCTTTGAACAAAAGCAGCCGTACGTATTCCAATGCAGTGGCGTGGCCTGAGTCATACGGGATGTGGCATTCGCCGCAACTCGCGCGAACTCCTACGTTATTAATGTAATGCGGTCCGCGTTGATATGCCGCATTTACCCAGGTCATCGAGTGGCAGGTGGTTCCGCAGTACCGATCCGAGCTCGACCAGTTGACCGCATGGTTGGTCAAGGCTACGAGCACGATACCGACGATCACGAAACCTACGGCCGCCGAAAAAATCCAAAGAATGCGGCGCCGGCCGCCATTTCTTCGCGTTAGAGATGGGCTCGCCTGGACCGAGTTATCTGAAGCCATCAGAGTATCCCACTAGTTCGCAGGACAAGTTCATCGGCGACCGCATATTGTGGCTGCACGTGAATTGAGAAGATAAACATTCTCGCAGTTAGTCTGCTAATTCGCTGGAAGCACTTTGGAGAGATCGGCGGTATCGTCGAGCGGTGTGGTGCCCGAAGGTACGCCGTTCTTCTGCAAGAGAAACGCCATGATGTTGGTCGAGTTCTTCGCCGAGACCGAGCCGGGAGCCATCATCGGCATCTCCGTGTGAACAGCAGACCACAGCGTTGAAACTTTCTTGCCCGCGTAGGTGAGCCAGAATTGCCTGCCCACAAGCGCAGGTCCCATACCGCCTTGCAGTTTGGCACCATGACAACTGGCGCAGTTCTTCTGGTAGGCCTTGGCGCCGTTCGCTGCTTGGGCGGTGGTGTACCAGCCAGCCGATCCGGGCCCGGTTTGCGGCGGCGCAAACGCGCTAGCGAACGAAAACGTGGAGGACAAGAGCAATATTTGCAGAACTCCGGCGGGTCCTTTCATGAACAACGCCTTTCCACTCACGGTGTACAGATCGCCTGAGACGATGAGCGGTCTTCGTGAGCAGCTTCACCAAGCCAGTACTAAATCCGCAGAAGGGAGAACACATGCGAAAGTGACGCGACAATCGGTCGTCGCTAGCAACCGCAACCGGGCTGGAGTGTGAGTTAACATCCAGGGTCGCCTCGCAAAACCGTGTCCTAAATCGCTCAATTTGTTACAACGAGTTCGGCGTTCGCAGAGCCGCACATGCCGTAGATCGTCCCGGAGACACAAGCCCCGACAGAATATTTGTAGCATCCCGCCCGCTTCGCGACGACTGAAACTGGACGGTCGGAACCACCAATGATCGCGCCGTCAGGCGTGCCGAACGGAGAAGACGGGCCGAAATCCAGCACAAAGCCCGTATTTTTGGATGAACTTTGCCAGGTTACGGTAGTTCCAGTCTTCACGCAGAACGACGCGTTTCCCTTGGCGTTCGGAATGTTCGGTGTGGCGGATGCGGAATTACTACCGCTGCGTTTCACACCCACATTGCACGCGCTGGTAGTCGATCCGCAGGTGGTGGCGGCATTACACATGCTTCCCGGATTTGACTCCGAGCAAACGTACTTGTTGTTGTTGCTGTCGTTGTTCATTTCGCGTGCCGACAGATATCCGGCAACTGCCGTGACGGCGAACACCAGCAAACTGCACCATATCGCCACGCTGCGCTTTGTCTTCATGAGGCACCTCAATGCGAAACGTCAGATTGCCAAATCATCCCGATGACGCTAGATAACCATAGACCGAACCCATCTCCGCTAATTGACGCCCGGTGTTCCTTTCCAGTCGAGAATGTCCACCAGCTTCCACGAGTTTTGAGACAGATCAATTTGCAGCTGCCCTTGCTTGTCAATGACCAGCTGAGCTCGCGGAAAGAAGACGCCGGTGCTCTTGCTCTTGTCCTGGTCGTTGATGTCAATCTCGCCGCCGCTCAAGTCAAAGGACTGGGATTGGGAGTCCGTCCAAGCCTCGCCGAATCGGATGGGGCGATTGGTGATAAAGCGAATTTTTCTGCCCGTTGGTGTCGGAATCATGCGAATGAAGCTAACGTCATAGCCCACCGTGAAAGTGAGAGAAATGCGACCCACAGCCCTCATCTTTTGAAGCGCGGTGACTAATCCCTGGTTCTGGCCTTTCGCGAATGCGTCCACCAGAACCTGCCTCTCCTCCATGGTCGAGTAGTCGTTGATTGTTAGCCGTATCTCGACATTCGCTCCGAGTTGTGTGCCCGTCCCCATGGCCGTAGCTTCAATCGTCTCGGCCTTCTGACAGATAGCAGCCGGGCTCCCCAGCGTGAGCATGCCAATCGCTAATAGCGCGCCGACGATTAGTACGTGGAATCTTTGAGTCGCACGCTTCGTTTTCCGCATTTGGCTTCCCCTTTTCCGTTGAACCGAAATTTGCGATTTGACCCGCCAGCCCGCACTCCCTATGCTTCTGCCGACATGAATCCGGCCGCGCTCTTGTAAGACTAAATCTGCATTATGACGGATGCTCCTTGGACATCTTTGTAACCGCCGTATCCGTCCGTGAAGCAATTGATCCCAGAGCAATCGTGCTCATCGATCCTCGCCGTCATGCCGCTAGCCGCCGGAAAACGCGAGATACATTTAATACGGCGCATCGTAGGCGTGGAATCCTTGATTGGCTATAGTCAAAAGTGACAGGTAGACTTCGATGCCGGTCGCAGCTGCGGATCGGTCAGCCGCGCGCTGCGCGAATCCTTTCCGCATCACGTTGGGACGGGATTTGCTCGCGCTAGCTCTGGAACATGCGGCGTATGAGAGGAGAGGGCGGCACTAGCGAGCCGCCCAACGCGTTCAGAGCTGGCGTCCATCGCTCCGCTAAACGGTAACTAAATCGCCGGGACCCAGCCGTCGCTCGGGTTGTATTCCGTGATGGCCGCGGCGGCGGTGGCGGTTTGGTCGCCCAAGTCCTTTTGGTACACGATGCCGTCGGTGCCCACCATGAACGTCATGATTCCCGAATTCCGGTATTCCACGGGATAGGCCACCGCGGCAAATCCGCCGGTCATCTTCCCATTCACGATGTAGTCCTTCGCACCGCCCTTGGCTTTTTCTCCTTGCTTGGTGATGAACCGGAAAAAGTAACCATTGAACGGTTGTGGTTGTTCACCTGCGTTGGTGTATCCGGCGCCTTTGGCAAAGTCGCGAACATCTTCAAAGGGGCTCGGTGGCTGGCCCGCTGGGGCTGGCCAGTACAATCCGTTCTGCTTCCCCTCATCACTGATGAATTTCTGCGCGTATTGCTTTACCTTGTCGCCATCGTGAAGCTGGCTGAAGTATTGTTGCTGGGCGTCGGCAATAGCGCTGCAGGCAGCGATCGCGGTCAACTCGTCCTTACCGATGCGACGCGCCAAAATCTCGTCCTTGCCTGCCGCGGTGTCGAAATACCACTGGCCTGACGGATTTTGCCCCAAAGGAATTGGAAACGAATAATTGTCTGCCCCGACGAAGAGCATCTGGCCGCCTACTTTGATTGCTCGCCAGCGGTTCATCTGGTCGTATGCAGCAACAAAATCCTGCAGATAAATCTTGTCCTTTACCGGATCTCCCGAGAACAGGACACCTTTGGCGTCCTGACCGAAGATTGCGAGCACAGCACTCTGATCACCAGACTTGGCCGCTGCAACAAACGCGGCCCCCGCGTCAGCTGGCGACGCGAATGTTTCGCTGGCAGGTTTAACATTTTCCGATTTGCTGCAGGAGCTGAGTGTGGTCATTAGTGCGCAAAGCGCCAAAACAGTACAGTACCGCCCGACAGGATTTACTCGGTTCCGAATCATGTACGACATACGTCTTCCTCCCTGCACGAATCTCGTATTCCCTGGCGAGCCGACCTCTCCCGACTCTAACGCCGACCGCCACCGCGGAATCCGCCGCCACCGGATCCGCCTCCACCGAATCGGCCACCGCTAAACCCGCTGCCGCCCATGCTTCCCCAGCCGCGACTGCTATCGGCCTTTGAGGACCAGCCACCGCCGCCCGAGTCACCGAATCCGCCGGAGTGTCCACTCATGCCGCTGAAAGCGTCCGAGTGAGTGCCGCTTCCGCTGTTGTGTTGTGCCCAGGAATTCGAGGCAGAGGAGTGATCGGAGCTAAAGTTTTGCGCACTCTGTTTGTTGACGTTCACAGTGTTTCCGCTCACGTTCTTGCTGTAGTTGTTGTAGCTGCTGTGGTTGTAATTGGAGTTGTTATAGTGGTTGTAGTTGTTATTGTATCCGTAGCTGCTGTGGTAGCCACCGTTGTAGTACCCGCCGTGCCACGCAGAATTACCGTAGTACGCACCGCCGTGATACACGACCGCGGTGCCGTGCCAGCCACAGCTCCAACTGCTGTATCCCCAGCCGCAGCACCCGCCGCTCATCATGGCACCGACAGCGATTCCGGCGCCGAATCCAATGATGCCCGCAGCAACCACGGCGCCAGGGGTATAGGTGTATGCAGGGACAACGTATGGGTAGCCATAGACGACCGCTGGGTTGTACACCGGTACATAGACGACCTGGGGATTCGTCGGCTGGATCACGATGACCTGTGGTGACTGCTGTACCACCGTAACCTGGGACGTAGTCTTTAGATTGCCGGCCGTCTTCGCTTTGACGCGCAAAGTCTGAATGGCGGACATTACGTCAGCCTGCTGGTTGTGGTACGCCTCTCCCAAAGATGAGGTCCAACTAAGGTTTTTTGACATGTTGTCGAGAACCGACGGAAATTCCGTGAGTGCTTTCACGCTCGGATCCCACGATTGTTTGTCAACCGCCTGCATCAGGGCGGTGCCTGTCAGGCTCTTGTTCTGCTCTATCCAGTAGTCGGCAATTGCGACTTGGTCAGGAAACGTCGCAGCAGTAAGAACCTGTGCGACCAACGAATCTGGATACAGTGCGATGGGTGCTACCAATGACTCGAGCTCAGTTGCGCTCATTGGAGCGGCTTCGGTAGGGACCCCAGTGTCGGCCGAGGCAGTCGAGGATTGACTTTGGTAGCCGTAAAGCGTTTGTAGCGGTGCGGCAACTAAAACCAAACTGACTGCCACCGCTAACACCTTCTTAATGTTTTCCGTAATCATTACGTTCACTCCGTACCGAAGCTAGAATCCGAAGAAGCGTGCAACCTTCTCACCGGGCTTCTCTGCGTAATACACTGTCACCTTGGCGCCCTTTTCGGTGCCTTTCGCGCCAGCCTTGCCCATATCCTTCCCCGCATCATCGGTGTACTTGCAAGTTTTCTCCGTGCCGTCCGCGCTCGTCACAACCACCGTCTTGGTGCTTTCCGCGACCTTGGTGATGATGCCTTTGGTAACCTTGTAACTATCTGCTTACTTTGCCGATTTCCTCTCGGGTTTCGTCAACACCCCTCCCGGCTAATTCGGCTATTGATCTAGGTTAATCGGCACCCGACGCCTGAGCGTTTAGGGAATCCCCGGGCCGACTCGTCAGAGCCGGCCCGGATGTTTCAAGATCAGAATAAACAGCTAGTCCGCTGCGCCGATGGTTTGCACGAGCTTCTTGATATCCATCAACGGCAACGGGTTGTCAGGATGCTGTAGATCCGGGCTCATATCGTTCGATGCTCCGCCGGGGAAGCGCTTGATGTTCGGATAATCTACGATGGATTTGTCGAACTCCATGATCGGGACGTCGATCAACGAAAGAACCCAGCCGTTGTCATAGCCGGCATAGCGTCCGGGCGAGGTGGTGGGAGTGCGCGTGCTCACCGCACCGTTAAACGTCATGTCGTATTTCTCAAAAGGATCCATCGTGAGGTTGTAGGCCGACCCAATGGCACCGAGATTCTGCTGAGGACCGAGCCAGGTGTCCTTTGACGTATACAGGTATTTCCAGGCGATTTTGATATCGGGGTTCGTGGGATCGCCGCCGATGTCGGCGCGAGCGCCGGCGAAGGTCTCGCCATCGATATAGATCCATCCGTTGCGTGCGGAATGCTTTTCCTTACCGAGGATGTAGGCGCTGTTGTCAATACTGTCGAAATAAATCGGCTTGCCGTCGTTGTCCTTCCACGCTCCGTGAGGCGGCGCACCGATGCCAGTCATTGTGGCCAGCGTCGCCCAGCAGTCAATGTGCGACATCATTTCGCCATAACGTGCACCGGCCGGAATGTGACTCGGCCACCACATGATGCCGGGCACGCGGAAACCGCCCTCGAACGGCGAACCCTTCTCTCCGCGGAACGGCACGGTGCCGCCATCCGGCCACGCGTCCTGCCACGCGCCGTTATCGGCAGTGATGATGACAATCGTGTTAGGAGCCACGGAACGGATGGTGTCCATGATGCGTCCAATGTTGTCGTCGAGTTCCATCATCGCATCTGAATAGTTGCCCAGGTGCGATTTGCCGATGAACGCCTTGGCGGGAATATTCGGGTTGTGCATCTTCATGAAATTCACGTCCATGAAAAACGGTTTCCCCCCTTGCGCGTGCGCCTTGATGTATTCGACCGCTGAATCAGCCTGGCGGACGTCGAATTCATGCAGGTAGTCGTAGTCGATTCGCGCAACTTTCGTCGCAGGTTTGCCCGCGGTGCCTTCCCATTCGTATAGGTTGACGATCTTTTGATATTCGTCCCAGTAAGCAGGGTTGTACTTCGGAAACCAGGGATGTGCGAAGCTGTCCGTGTCGTCGTAGGTGTAGACGCCAGGATAGTAGGCGGCGAACTCTTTCATTTCGTCGAAGCCATGTTCGATCGGATAAAACTTGGGTTGATCCCCCAGGTGCCACTTTCCCGAAAAATATGTCGAGTAGCCGTTCTTCTGGAAGAACTCGGCGATTGTCGGCGTGCTCTTCGTGATGCCGTTCGGGTCGCCAGGCACAACTACGACCGATAGCGCCGAGCGGATCGGAATGCGTCCGGTCATGAACGAAGCCCGGCCCGCGGTGCAACTCGCCTGGCCGTACCAACTGGTGAAGACAGCGCCTTCTGCGGCGACCTTGTCGACGTTCGGAGTCGGATGGCCCAGATTTTGGCCACCACCATAGGCGCCGAAATCGTTCCAGCCGGTGTCGTCTGTCATGAGAATTACAACGTTGGGTTTCTGTTGAGCCGAGACGGCCCGCGGCGTTGCTAGTCCCGGGAGCGCGAGCAACGAAGTGACTGCAATTCTTCCGATCCAATTCATCGACTTTCTCCTTTTTCCAAATTCCACGTGGGAGCACTCACACGCAAGAGCGATCGCCGCCGCGCTCTCCGGCCTACCAGAGAGCCGGAGAGCGCGACGCTGCCTTCTACATCTGTGCGTTTAATCCCTTGTTCACGAGAACCGTCACATCCACGCGCCGGTTTTCTGCTCGTCCCTGAGCATCGCTGTTCGTAGCGGCCGGGTGCAGAGCGCCGTACCCGGCGGGAACGAGGAGCCGATACATCGGTACATTTTTCACTTCGAGCAGATAATGCGTTACCGCAGCCGCCCGAGCATCGCTGAGCTGCTGGTTTTGGGATTTGGTCCCGGTGCTGGATGCATACCCTGCGATCTCGATCATGTAGTTATTGCTCGAGGTCAATAGATCGGCGAGCTTGCTGAGGTCTGCCTTGGCCGCATCGTCGAGAGCGGATTTGTCCGTGGGGAAATAGATTCCAGCCTCTGCCACGGCCGTGTAGCTACCCAACTCTGACACCCGCTGATTTACCTGTCCTATCGCTGCGGCATCCATCACACCGAGCGCGCCAGCTGTGCCAGCGGCTGCAGCAGCCTTATTAG
Source organism: uncultured Acidobacteriota bacterium (assembly GCA_963790855.1). GTDB lineage: Bacteria > Acidobacteriota > Terriglobia > Acidiferrales > UBA7541 > Palsa-295. Next base: position 1,132,903 of record CAWBPZ010000004.1, on the reverse strand, counting down.
CCGAAATCTGAGCCTGATTGGCCGACGACTGCGCTTGATTGGCTGAGGTCTGCGCTGTTTGGGCATTAGCAACGCCCTCGTTCGCGGTGGACTGCGCCTTTTGTGCGGCGGCCTCGTTGGCCATTATTTGTTGCTCTTCGGCTATCTGAATCGCGAAATCATCGGGGCTGAACGAGATTTTGCGAGCGTCGAGTTGTCCCTTCGCGTCTCCGATCCCTTCCGCCTCAATGCCCAAGCCCGGCAGCATCGCCGTGACGTCCATGTCCGCCCGACGGAACTTGAACGCGCCTTTTAATCGCACGATTTGCGTGTTCGCTGAAATCCTAACCGTCACGAGGGAACCGGTCTGCGGGTCCTTGACGCTTATGAGGTCGCCATTCCGGGAGGCAATCGTTCCCTTGACCTTTGCTTTCTTGCCATCCTCGAATTGAACTGCGTTTGGCGTTGAAGCATAAACGATGCTCCCAAGCAGCATGAGACACAGCGCGTAACACAGAGCCTGCGCGCCACTTCGTAGATTAACTTTCACTGAAGTTACCTCCTTAGGGTGTTGGGTATTGCTACGCTTCGTCGCAACCTGACTCAATTGTCAAAAGTGACAGGCGCTCCGGGCTCAACAGCAATCGGCATTCCTGAAACTCGTTTTGCAGCTTCGCTCTTATTCCGGTCGGTGCGTGCCTTGTTGGGACTGAAATCGAGAAGTGAACCTGCGTCCCGCCAAAGCCTCCTTCATTGCTGGCAATAGGTCAGTGTTCATGCGTAACTTAACCACGTAACCGAATCCGCCCGCCGCCTGGCAAGTCTTGAGAATTTCAACATCCTCGTGAACCGTCAGAAAAACGACCCTGGCTTTGTTGGCTCGTCTCGTGAGTTCTTCCGCGACGTCAATCCCACTCATTCCTGGCATCGAGACGTCCAATACGACGAGATCCGGCTCGAGGTTGAGAACTCCTTCCAAGGCCGTTGCTCCATCAGAGAACATGCCAACGACCTCGAACGACTCTCGCAACAGCGCCGCGACTTCTCCTAGGATGGGAGCAAGATCGTCCGCGACCACCACTCGTTTTCGGTTCATGAAGATGATCCATAAGCTGTTCAGCAGCCCTGTGTCTGGTTTGGAGCGTTGTGAGGCGGACAGGCCCACAAATCTTGAGCCTCGGCCTTATGTCGCTCGGCATGAAACGGGACTACGGTGTGCACTCTGTCCTTGATTCAAGCGAAGGGATATATGGAAAAGTGACAGGGGGAAGAAAAAGTCGTTTCCGTTAAACCGAAATGATGTTGTGCTTAATGGCGTACTGCACTAGTTCGGCGCTGGACTTGATTTGCAAAAGGTCCATCACCTTGTATTTGTGCAGCGCAACAGTCCGCGCGGTGATGTTCAGCACTGCGGCGACTTGTTTCATGGAGCGCCCCTCGGCAAGTAATTGAATAACCTCCCGTTGCCTTGCGGTGGGTTCCGGCGTATGTTCACGCATCTTGGGCTCGCGCCACGAGATCTTGATTTGCCCTTGCGCGGCTTGGGGCGATACGTAGGTGCCGCCCTTCAATACCCGCTCGATCGCAGCGGTCAGCCCAGACGCTGCGTCCTGCTTCAGAAGAAACGCGGAAGCCCCTGCGCGAAAAGCGTCGCCGACAAGATAAGGATCTTGATTCATCGTCATGAAGACCAGTTTCACCTCGGAATTTTTCTCTTTAAGTTTTCGGCCGGCGTCCAGTCCATTCATCTGGGGCATGCCAATGTCGAGCACGATGATGTCTGGTCGCAACTTATCGGCAGCTTCCAGAAGCGACCGCCCATCGGTCACCCAGCCCACCACTTCACACCGGGGTTCAAGCACACTGCTCAGCGTATCGAGCAAGAGTCGATGGTCATCTGCCAACAGAATGCGTGGACGTCTCATGATTTTATCCTTCCGCAGCTTGCGACCTTAATCTCGGCTCATTCGCCGGAACAGACAGAGGCACTTGGGCAAGAATTTCCGTTCCTTGCGCCGGCGCGGACCTTATCGAAAGTGCACCGCCAACCAGTCGAAGCCGCTCGCGCATACTGACGAGTCCTATTCCCGATAATCCGTTTCCGAGAGCTGGGTCGAAACCCGTGCCAACATCCACGATACGCAGGAGAATTTCATTATTTGCGGCAGAAAGTTCGACCTGGGCTCGTTTCGCTCTACTATGTTTAACCACGTTGCCCAGTGCTTCTTGACTGACTCGGAACAGACAGAGCGCCACGTCCTTCGGGATTTTGAAAGAAACTCCGCGCTCGGCAAATTCGACTTGGATCATATATTTCTCGCTGAACTCCACGCAAAGTTCCCCTAAAGCCGAGCCGAGCCCTACGTGCTCCAGTCTGCTGGAATGGAGGCGGTGGGACAGAGAATGCAAGTCCAAGGACATTTCTTGAGTTTGCCGAAACAACTCCTGGACTTTAGCCCGCTCCTTTATTTCTGACGGCCGTAGCATATCTCTCAGTTGTTCAAGGCCGATACCATGGATTGCCATTCGCTGGCTGAAGTCGTCGTGAAGCTCTCTAGCGATGCGCGTCCGTTCTTCCTCTTGCGCGGTAATCAGGCGTCCACTCAACACTTCGAGCGACGCTTCGGTCAACTTACGATCCGTAACGTCAACACACGAGCCGATATATCCCAGGAAGACGCCGTTGGATTCAAACCTGGGCACGCCGATATCAACAATCCAGCGATACTTTCCATCAAAGCGTCGCAGCCGGTATTCCAACTCGAAGTCAACCCGGGCGTCAAACGCGCCGGAGTAGTCTCGCAGACAACGTTCGAGATCGTCCGGATGTACCCCCGAGGTCCATCCGTTCCCGACTTCCTGATCCATCGTGCGGCCGGTGAAGTCTAGCCACGCCTGACTGAAAAACGTACAGAGTTTGTCCGTACCGGACATCCAGATAAGCACCGGAGCGGTATCCGCTACCAAGCGGAAGCGCTGATCACTCTCTCGCAGCACAGCTTCAGACTTCTTGAGATCCGTAATACTAGCCAGCAACGCTCCGCTGGTGCGTCTGCGCTCCAACGCATTCGCGAAAATCTCTGCCAAGATCTTGAGCTGCTGTACGAGATCCTCCGCCCAAACCACGTGGCGTGTCGTGCTGGAAAATGAAATGGAACCAAAGACTTCGCCACCTGCGTTCAGCGGGACCGTCGCGATGGAAACGGTGTGCAGCTTTCGAAGATATTCCCGTTCGGCGGAAGCTTCCTCGGGTAATTCACTCAACTCCGAGGCGAGCGCTACTTCGCCTTTTAGAAGGCGCGCACTCCACCACGGAAACTGGTTTGTTCGCACCGCCTGTGGAACCGGTTCGACTTCTTTGGCGCGCCAGGAGATGGCCACGGCTAACTGTGCCCGGTCTGCAGAAAACTCGTGAAGTGTAATTCGCTCCAAGCCGAACAATTCCGCGATCCGGCCCAGGCCCTTCTCGATGTGGGCGCCGATTTGCTCCTCAGAAAGATTGAGAAAAGCTGTGGAGAGATCAGACACCAGACGTTGGAACTTCTGCCGCTCGGCAAGAGACTCCTCAATCTTTCTCTTTTTCGCCCGTTGCCATAAGAGATAGGAAATCAGTAGTGCCTGCAAAACGATCAGTGCAATGCCACCCAAGATGAGCCGCCGGTAACGATCCCAGAGGGCAGGTTGGCGGTATAGAACAAGAGTGCCCGCGGGAAGCGACGATTCTGGAATGTTCCAGCGGCGGAGTTGCCGCCAGTCCACCGTGGGGCGAACCTCGGAATCGTAAACCACCGGCATGTTTTCACGTGTTTCACCCGAGAGCACACGCGACACCAGGTCTGCTGCCAAAGCAGTTTGCTTGACGGAATCATAGAAGGATCCGCCGACTCCTCCGTGGCCCACGCAATAACCCGAGAAGATGCAGTACGTGGGCAATTGCTGGCTGATCGCCGCAATCATGTCAAATATTCCGAGAACCGGCTGCTCTGATAGTTGGGGAGCGACTTGAATAAAGACCACCGTGTGCGGAGGAAGCGCGGACACCCGCTGCATCAGCTGATCCGCTGGAAGCCCCACGAGGTCAATCAGGTTTTCCTTATCCTTATAGGGAAGGAATTCCTTATGAAAAACTCCCAGCCAATAACGCTCAAACTCGGTGGTTCCAGTGACTAATACAACGTTCTTCGTGTCTGGATGAAGCCGCAGAGCAAGCTCTAATGAACCTTGAACATCCACCGGCACCGTTACGCCCGTCACGCCGGGCGGCAACTTTTGGTTTCGGACCCTGCCCTCATGGACAAAATAAAAGACTATCGGGACGCCGGGAAAGATTTCATCGCGATGGCTCAGGGCGAAGTGCAGTGCGGGAAACGATTCCGCAACAATGGCATCCAGTTTTGCCCCACCGTACGAGTGACGCAACTCTTCGCTTAGCGCTTTCTCATAACCTGGATCCTCCAGGCGCAGTGTTTGCAGATATTCAACATGAAAGTTCACGGGCGCCTGAACATGAGCCCGCACCGCAACGTTCAGTGCGTCCACAGAATCTGCCAAATGAGGATCCGAAAAGCTCTTTGGAACCAGGATTTCTTTGGCAAGTGGCGAGTACGCAGCAAACGACCGAGTACGCATGCCGGCCAAGATGAGAACGAGGGCCGCCAGCAAATGTATGCCAATGCGATAGAAGCGTGTGCGCCTAAGAGGCAGCCCCGTCGGATTGAATCTCACGGCTTTCATTTCCCGTAACTCCGGAGGATGGTGGCGTGAACGCGGTGACGAATGAAAGACCCAGAAATGGATGCGGGCGATGACCTTGTTTTGGTTCAGGCCAATCTCCGCGCCATCCTAACACCGGCAGTCGCAGTCTCTACGTCCGTCATGCCCGGAACCCGCGAAAGCAGGTGGCCCTTATTCGGGACGCATATTAGGTGTCGGATTACTCGCGCGACACTGTTAAAACTGACAGGTAGGCTACGGCACCATTTACGAGAGCGGATTAGAACTCCCTTCGGAGCCATTGCGAATCACGGCAACGGGAGGCACACGGCGCGACAGGGCATTCGTTCAGTCGGCGAACTACGAATCAAGTCATTGACCCGCTGCGATGCACGACGCTATCGCGTGTTGAAACTCCGTCTTCAACCTCTCACCCTTCTCTTCGTGGACGACCCTGACCCACGCACTTGAAACCATGAGCTGCTGGACGGAGGCGATGGGGCCCTTTTTCTGGTTGAAGGTGATGTTGTGTTCAAGCATGTTGACGGCGTTCTTTCCACCCAAGGAGTGGAGAAGAACCGTGTAGTAATCGCCGGGCTCTATCCCGGGCCGCGCACTCTGGCCCGCGCCTACGGGCTCTACGGTGATTTGCTTCGCGTCCATGATTGCAAGCGGGACCTCGAACCGATGGGTTTCGACGTAGAACAGTTCACCGGGCCTGGTTCCTTCCTGTGTTTCGCTCCAGACCACAGAGCAGCCATCAAAGTTGGTCGGTGCCACCGACATCGAAGTAATCACCTCGCCACCACGGGGCTCGGTATGTTTCCAGTGCTCGGTATGGTCAACGGACATCTCCTGCGACAGATTCTGGAGATCTTGAAACATCTGGCTCTGGAGTATGGAAGTTCGCAACGAGGGCCGAGGCGACGCGTGCGATTGAATCATGACGCCAGCGATTGCCAACGACAGTATCGAGAAAACTAGCAGGCTCGCGTAGAAACTTCGTTGTTTGTGCATCGTTGAGCTCCCTGTCAATCCTTGAGACTGAGCCGTAGGATTGATGCGTCATAATCGTCCGAGCGATTCGTTATTCGACCGGCAGCACGCGAGCGCCATTGCGAACGAGCTGCCATCCGCGTCGGGCTAATCAGGCAAAGCCGTTGCTGGGTTTCGGAACACCATGGCCACCACCACTTTCGATGCAGTCGGCGTGTTTCCATAGATCGCCGCACTGAAGCTCCAATTTTGTAGTGCGGCCACGGCAGCTGCTGTCAGCGTCGGCACGTCGCGAACCGTCGCGACCTGTGCGATTTTGCCCAGGCTACTGACGGTGACGTCCAGGACGACGGCGCCAGACGTTTGTCCGTTAGCGGGGTAGGGCGGAAATGTCGCTGTGAAAAGCTGCGGCGGAGTGTAGGGTGTCGCTTTAGGGTTTGTCGGCTGGAACGACTCCGGCGGCCCCAGCGGAATGTTATTGTTCTACAGAAACGCAGGATCGAACACGATGTTCACAATCAAAGTTGATGGCACCTGCTTGCCGTTTAAGGTTGCCGGCGCATAGGTCCAGTTCTGCAGAGCGATTGTCGCTTGCGTCGTGACAGTGGGTATGTCTCGAAGCGTTTGCACGTTCATGATCTGGCCGGTACCGTCCAAATTTACGGCCAGCGTCACCACTCCGGCAGCGACGGTCGTGGCCGGATACGGTATGTCACTTGCCGTGAGAATATCCGGAGGAATGAAATTCTGTGGGTGATTCGCCGGAGCTGGCCTGGCCATCCCCAGAACGAGTGCTGACGTTAGCAACAGCCACGCCGCAACGCTGAGAATTTGTCTCATAGGCGAAATTAACCTCTCCACGAGCTTCCTGAGCCGCTCGAGATTTTGTGACGCGCAGGAACGCGCGGGCCTTCACCACCGGAAGGTAACGTCGTTGTGATTCGATTGGAACTGTCAGTAATGACAGCTAGTCTCGCGCAGCCCCGCTCGAAGGGCGGCCGTTTTCCACGAGACTGGTAAAACTGACACTCGACAGATTCCGGAAACCATCTCATTCTCGGGTTCGGGTTGCCTGCTCGCGACTCACTCCGTGGACTCGACGGTGGCGTCCGCTACTCCAGCGCCTTCGGTTCGCGATGCCTTTGCGTGGCAATGCGTTCAATAATCTGCGGGAACGAACCTGGTGACGACATACATGACGCGACTCCTGCACGTGACAATTGTGGTGATTCTGGTTGCTGGCTTGGTGGTTCAAACGGCATGGTCGGGACCTGGGTTCGTAGCTCCCCGCATCAGCACTGCCGGAAACATCGCATATCCGACCAACGTCATGACGCCGGGAATTGTGACGCTGATGCTGAATCTGGATAGCTCCGGCAACGTGCAGACTCTCGATGTGCTCCGTGATCTTCCCTCTCTGACCGGTGTTGCCTCCGCTGCCGTAAAGAGCTGGAACTTCGCGCCAGCCTCGTTGGATGGTCAGGCCGTTCCCTCGGTCCTTCCCGTCAGCGTTGTTTTTAATCCTTTCAACCCCGGAGGCGTTGGATATTTGTCCCGGACTATTTCAATCTCTCAAGCAACGCCTGCCGCGACCACGGGATACGCGCCGGCTCAAATCACTGCGGCGTCATATGCAACGTACCCGGTGGGTAGCGTTTCTTCGGGGGCGGTCGTTCTCGATGTTGTCATCGGAAGTTCGGGCAACGCCGCAAAAGTGCACGTCGTTCGTGGGACACAAAGCTTGACGCCGCAGGCTACCAAGGCAATCAAGAGCTGGACGTTTAGTCCGGCGACGTATCAAGGGACGCCGATTGATTCCCACATGGTCATCGCATTCGTATTTCCCTCTCCGGGAACCGGTAGTTACTAGGCGCAATTTCGAGCCGGACACGGCGGGCCATGGATTGCGGCCCAGCTCCTGCTGATAAATCGCGTAATGATTCCTCTCCATCGTGAGGACACAGCACGCAGCAGAATTGCTATGCGGTGTCTATCTCGCCGCAGCTCTAAGCCACGGTCAGGATCTGGCTCCGCGGGTATTCGCCATCACTCCTGTCCATTCAAACGCCATCATGTTCACGTATACGCCCGCGTTACCTCTCGATTATCAGCGGCACACTAGTGGTTTCGATGGCACGCTCACGAGGCACAAGATCCGCGCTCTCGTCGGCTACAGCCGTTCCGGTTTTTCTGCAATGCCGGACAACCGGCGTTAACCAGGACCTAGTGGATGAGTCGGTAGCTGTTTGGACAGCCCAAATCTGTGGAATCGGGCTGATTTTACCGCCCACGAGAGTCGCGATCCCAATCGACACCCCACCATCAGAAATGGAATTGTGGGGCGCCGGCGGGTCTGATACCGCCGGCGTCGAATGGGAAACGATTAGCCGGTCCAACTGCGGACCGGCCGCCCGTCTAGAAGCTGAACACCACACCAGCCTGTATGCGGAAATTGCTCTGATTGTTATTGCCGTTCGTGAACGAATTGCCGAAGCGCGTTAGCACGTAGTCGGCCTCTGCCGCCCGGATGGCGAAGGATTTACCGACCGGGATGTCCACGCCGCCACCAATGATGAAATCAAATGCATTGTTGGAGGGGGAACTGATGCAGCCGACGACAGTGCATAGATTCGCGTTTGCGTTGGAATGAGCGCCGCCAAACATCGCCTCCGCGAACGGCTGGAAATGCTGAACACGAAATTTAATTTCTGGACCTACGTTGTAGGTGAAAAGGTTGGCGGAGACCGTGGCTCCACCGGGAAGAGTCCTAGTGGTGCTGCCGTAGCCCTCGAATTCGGCTTTGATCCCAATCATGTTGGTCAGAAAATAAGTGAACGCTCCGCCGCCACCGTTGAGAGAAAAAGCTCCGAGCCCGGTAATGTTATTGTTTTGTGGATTGAAGCGCATGTACGAATAGTCCCCGGAAACTTCCATTTTCGCGCTATCCTGCGCAAAGGTTGTTGTCCCAAACAGCAGAAAAAGCCCAAGAAGCGCTGCGCCTGTGATTCTCAAGTGAATCTCCTTATGATTTAGACGATTCAGGTGTTGCCCCAGTTCAGCTGAGCTCAACCTCGCACGCGCATCGCTCTGCGTGGTTCGTGTAGCACGAGTGGTCACGCCCCGCCTGAGCACTCGTGTAATGAGCTGTACTGAACTTACCTGTCCCTCTGTTGATACTGGACACGGCAACGTGTTCCAACTGTCAAAAGTAACAGCCACCCTGACGACAAGCGAAGCAGCTAGCGCGTGAAGAATTCCCATCAAGTATCAAATCACACCACTCTCGCAGGGCGAAGATTGACACGAGTCAATTTCACGGCACGGAACCACCAGCCGCGTGAGTCGCCTCGGCGCGGCAATCTATGCAGCGAGGCATGCGCGGCGGCTTGAACCTTGGACGAGAATCGAGCCGCCGCTGGAGTGAACGCGATCTCGGGAGTCGCGTTCGGCTCGGCAGGAGGTTCCGAGCATGCCCGCATCTTGCACTTCGCATTCCCAGCTTCCAAGTGTCAAAAATGACAGGAGTATTTTCGGTTGCAGTTCGCCGATCCAACGGCCAGCCGTTTTGCGTGAGTCCAGAATTCCGGAGCCCGACGGATCCGGGAGGTAAATCGACCTGCCCGGTCAGAGTACTGGTCACGTACCACCGTGCTTCAACTGAAAGTGGCCGACTGGTAGTTTTGCCACTTCCAGCGCGTCGTCGCCTAGCTCACCATCGGCAGACCTTTGGGGACATCTACGTTGAATGTGGCCAAAGAAACGGGAGGTTGCCGGCTATGAATCGCTCCATGAGAGCAGGCTTTGTTTTTGGGGCAATGGTAGTCTTGATTTCATTGGCTGGGCCGCTGATGGCGCAAGATACGCCCATCGGTCCAGAGGGGACTCAAGTTGCCACCGACCAGACCCAGGCAGCCGCCGTCAATTCCGATGCATTAAGAAATGCTGCGCAGAACCCTGTAGCCAGCCTTATCAGCGTCCCCATCCAGGACAATTTCAACTTCAATACTGGGCCATCTGACCGCACCCAGAATGTTTTGAACATCCAGCCGGTGATTCCCCTCAGCGTGTCGAAAAACTGGAATCTGATCGTCCGCTGGATTACTCCGATCATCTACCAGCCTCTTCCGATAGCGCAAGCATCCGGCCCACCCTCGCAAAGCACCGGAGTGTATGGGCTGGGAGACATGAACCCTTCGTTTTTCCTGGTGCCGAAGAAGAGCAAAATAATTTGGGGCATCGGCCCGACTTTTGTGTTGCCCACAGCGACCAATACAACGTATCTCGGACAGGGGAAACTCAGCATGGGGCCGTCAGTAGTCGCGCTGGTGCAGCCCAAACATTGGACGATTGGAGCTCTAGCGAACAACGTTTGGTCCGTCGCGGGTCATGCCAATATCGATAAGCCTCCGGTGAATCAGTTCCTCCTCCAGTGGTTCGTCAACTACAACATGAAGAAGGGCTGGTACCTGACCACCTCGCCTATCATCACCGCGAATTGGAGAGCACCAAGCGGTGACGTGTGGACCGTGCCGTGGGGCGGAGGTGTGGGAAGAATCATGAAGGTCGGATTCCAGCCCGTAAATATCACCGCTCAGTTTTACGCCAACCCTACCCGCCCGGCGAACACTTCGCCGTGGGGCCTACGCTTACAATTCGTATTGCTGTTTCCCAAACTGACAAAGGAGCAGGAGAAGGGGCTGCTGGAACAGAAACTGAAGCAGATGAACGAGGAGCAACCGCAAAAACAGTGAAAGCGAGTGAGAGTTAGATTTTCGATCCGCGAGACAAAGCAATAAGGAGAGCTCGTATGGATGCGGCGTTGATAAAGAGAACGGGTATTGAGTTCGCAGCGATCGTTGCTTTGGCGGTGATTTCGGTACCGTTCGCGCAGGCGCAACAGAAGAAGCCAAACATCTTGGTAATCTTTGGCGACGACATTGGTTACTCCAATATCAGCGCCTACAACATGGGCATGATGGGTTATAAGACGCCGAATATCGACGGCGTTGCGCATCAGGGTGCGATTTTCACCGACTATTATGCGCAACAAAGCTGCACCGCCGGCCGCGCCGCATTTATTACCGGGCAAAGTCCGTTTCGCACGGGACTGCTGAAAGTCGGACTCCCTGGCGCAGAGCTGGGTTTACAGCCACAGGATCCCACCATTGCTGATCTGCTAAAGGGCCGCGGTTACGTGACCTACCAGAATGGCAAAAATCATCTGGGCGACCGGAACGAATTTCTGCCAACTGTGCACGGTTTCGACAAGTTTTTCGGCAACTTTTATCACCTGAACGCGGAAGAGGAGCCGGAGAATGTGGACTATCCGAAAAACCCCGCCTTTATGGCGAAGTTCGGTCCTCGCGGTGTGTACAAATGCGAGGCCACAGCCACCGAAAATCCGGCGCCGCCCGATCCCCGTTTTGGTGCGTGGGGAAAGCAGACTTGCGACGATACCGGCCCGTTGAGCCAGAAACGCATGGAAACGGCGGACGAAGAATTTCTAGCAGCCACGCTAGCTGACATGGATAGCGCTGTGAAAGCGGGAAAGCCGTTCTTCATCTGGCATAACACGACGCGCATGCACATCTGGACTCATCTGCAGCCGAAGTATCAAGCGATGGTCGCGGAAAAAGGTCTGTATGGCGCCGGCATGACGGAATTCGACGACAACATCGGCGTGTTGCTCAAGAAGCTCGATGACTTGGGCATTGCCGACAACACCATCGTCATCATCACAACGGACAACGGAGCCGAGACATTTTCCTGGCCCGACGGCGGCACGACTCCCTTTCGTGGTGAGAAGAACACGAATTGGGAAGGCGGCTACCGTGTTCCGATGATCGTTCGATGGCCCGGCGTTATCAAGCCGGGAACTGTGATCAACGACATCGCGGCGCACGAGGACTGGGCGCCAACTCTGCTGGCGGCGGCCGGTGAACCGAATGTTACTGAGAAGCTGCTCACTGGATACGAGTCAAACGGGAAAACCTTCAAAGTTCATCTGGATGGCTACGACCTGACGAACTTGCTTTCCGGCAAAGGACCGGGACCACGCAAAGAATTTTTTTATTGGACTGATGACGGCGATTTTGCCGGGCTACGATACGAAAAATGGAAGCTGGTTTTCCTGGAACAGCGCGCGCATGGATTCGACGTCTGGGGCAATCCCTTAATTCCTCTGCGCGTTCCCTTGATCGAAGACTTGCGAGCCGATCCGTACGAGCGTGCTTCGTACGAAGCTTCGGACTACGACCATTGGATGATTGATCGCGTTTACTTGCTGGTGCCGGCACAGGCGATTGTCGGCAAGTTCCTGATGACGTTCAAAGAATTTCCGCCCCGCCAATCGCCGGCTAGCTTCGGTGTTGATCAGGTGATGGAGAAGTTGCGGACCGGTGTGCAAGACAACAACTGAGATCGCGTTATCGGTAGAGGGCGCTCCTTTCTCGGGCGGGTTCGAGACGAAGACTCGGAACTTACTCCAAATGTGCGTCCTCACGTACTACATCGCGTTGGTGCAGAGGTCGGATTCGAGCAGCTCCGGTAACCGCGCTATCCCGGACGTCGTCCTCCACTGCCCGAACCCCAGTTTATGCTCCTTAATGACACGTGATGTCAGGGACCGTTCACCGTGGAGATCATCCTGCGGACGGAGACAGCGACACGATGAATTCACCATTAGGTTTCGCGTTCAGAATCGGCCCTCAGTTAAGCGAGGCGAAACGCGCGGCGATACGCGAATCGGTGGCTTCGGGGGCCGCGCTAAGCAGCTCCTACTTAGCGATGAACTTGGCTGCTGCTCTGATTGCCGGTTTTGGGCTTATCGAGAACTCCCCGGCAGTCATCATCGGCGCCATGTTGATCGCGATGCTGTATGGTCCAATCGTTGGCATCGCTCTCGGACTCGCCGAGGCAAACCTGTACGTGCTGCGCCGTGCTCTTTTGGCGGAACTCGTTGGCGCGCTGTTGGTCTTGGTCGCTGGTCTGCTGATCGGCGCATCGACCCGCGACCTGACCATCGGCAGCGAGATCCTCGGTCGCACCTCTCCAAGCCTGGTTGATCTCCTAATCGCGCTCGTAGGTGGCCTTGCCGGAGGGTTTACTTTCGTCTCGACAGGTTTGGGTGGCGTAATTGTCGGCGTGGCAATCGCGACGGCGCTGGTCCCTCCATTGACTACTTGCGGCATCTTGTTGGCGCGCAATTTGCCAGCACTAGCCGCCGGCGCTTTTCTCCTGTTCCTCGCCAATTTCACCGCCATCGCTCTCGGCGCGATGATTATTTTCCTGCTCGCTGGACTTCGCTCGGTTGCCAGGGACAACGCCACAAGCGTTCTAGCACCGCGACTAGTGTGCCTGGCTTTGGTCCTGCTCCTCGCATTTCACTTGAACGGAACCCTGCGGCGCACCAGCGCTCAGTTAATCATGCAGAGCAATATGCGAAAGGCGCTGTCACAGGAATTCACAAAGATACCTGGAGCGCGTCTGGTCGATCTCACCCTGGTGAGGCGCGACGGCAAAACAACCGCGTGGGCGGTGGCACGCACGCCGCAGCCCATCTCCCCCGAGCAGGTTGCGCGGCTCAACGATACTGCTAGCAGTGTGGCCGGGCACGACGTTGATCTCATTGTGAGGTCGGTGATCACCGCCGAAACGACACGGTACGGCAACGAGTACAAACCTGATTTGCCGCCAGACGAAGATCTGAACGGCAAATGATCGGTGATGAGAAATTCCCTTGTAGGCCGGAATTTTCGTAAGTCCTGACAAGCAGTGATACCGGACAAATAAATGCAGGGCCGCTTTAACTGGCCAGAGGCCACGCGGCGACCGCGCACTCGCTCCGGGAGGGCGCGCAAGAGAGGAAATCTATGAATCCCGGAAACGTCGCTCCCTGGAGTGCAGATTGGGCGTGGGGTCTCCCGCTCATCGTGTTGACGGTCGTTCTGCATGCCTACAGCCTCGAACTTCTCAACAACGAAGTCGCCGCGAGGCTGAGCAACAAAGAAGAGCGCAGGCATCACTTATCCGTCTCGACCTTTCTCGTCGGGGGGCTGCGCTTTCCGCCACCGTGCTACACGGCATTGAGGGCCTTATGTGGGCAGTTGCTTACCGTTTGCTTGGGGCATTGCCGGACTAAAAGTCTGCAATGCTTTACTCGCTGAATGCCATGACGAGCTACGGCCATGCGGATCTCCTTCTGGCGTCACACTGGAGAATGATGGGCGCCCTGGAAGCGCTGAACGGATGGATTCTCTTTGGTCTCACCACAACATTTCTATTTACTGTAATTCAAAAAGCGTGGCCTCACTGGTATGAACGGCTAAGGTAGGTACAGAATGCGGAGATTGGCCCACACAAGGCCGAGCGTGAACTCCCACTGGCCGGGTCACAATCCTTGTGGAACGCGATTGACAGGGCTTTGCGATGCCTTTGTCGAATACCTATGCAACTTTCCCGAGAGGGGGGCGGGTCGCGCTAGCTTCACCATCTCGGAACTGCGTTCAGGCTCGCAAGTACGGTATGGATCGACTTCCGGTTCGGCGAGTGATTAACGGGTGTCGCGAATCGCTTCGTAGGTATCGACTGCTCACTTCGAATTCAGGCGTCCCATTGTCATTGAGGGTGTACGCGTAGAACGAAATCGGACACTCCTTCTCGACATCTCACCGCTCCGAATTCGTATCGAGATTTCCTAAGACTTCCTAAGACATCGACCAAGATCCGAGATATCAGATTTCCCATCGTTGATGGGAAAACCTCGATTCGGCGTTCCGCGACCACTTTCTTTATTGACAAGAAAGAGGGTTAAGATTTACCAATATCGATGGAAATTTCTTAGGCTAGCAGGGTTCGAATCCCACCCTCTCCGCCATCAATCATTGACCGTTTGCAGTACACTCGCCTATCGCTTCCTCAAATCGCGCCTTCAGCAGCTCAGCTTGCTCTTCCGTGCGGACCCTCACCCATGCGCTGGAAACCATGGGCTGCGCGACGGACGCAATCGGCCCCCGTTTTCTGTTGAACACAATATTTTGGTCCACCACCTCCACGGTGTTCTTGGCTCCGGTGGATTGCAGCCGAACCACGAAGTAGTCCCCGGCCTCAATTCCAGGACGCTCGCCTTGTCCAGCACGCACCGGCTCTACCGTGATTTGTTTCGCGTCCATGGTTGCCAGCGGGACCTCAAACCGGTGCGTCTCGATATAAATCAGTTGACGGGACGCGGTCCCTTCCTGCATCTGGTTCCAAACAACAGAGCAGCCATCAAAGTTGATTGGCGCCACTGAGATCGTCGTCGTCACGTCGCCGAACTCGGGAACGGAATGCTTCCAGCGTGCGGTATGGTCAATCGAGAACAGCTGCCCCAGCTCCTTCACGTACCGAAACATTTGGGACGGTAGGGTAGACTGCGGCGACGCTGCGACAAGCGAGGAGATCGAAGGAACGGCGAAGCTGTTGACCCCCAGCATCAAAGCCAGAAAACTAAGCGCACCCGCGAACCAACTCCGTCGTTTACACATAGTCGCCCCCCAAATGCTTCAGTTCAATCCATTGGCTTCAGCCGGGAACCCGCCTCGCAAGCTATCATCATTCCGGAGCAATCGAAACCTTCCCGCCCACGCGGCAGCCCGCAAAAATCCCAGCCTTTTGATTTTTTTTCGCCCGCAATCTCGGCCTTCACGGTACAAATTCAAACGCTGTACCAGTACCTCTAGTGTTCGAGTACTGCAGTAATCGGTACTTGGCTGAACGCCCCGATTGCGAGTACGCTTCACCCCGTATCCGTTTCTCTGTAGCAGGATTTCCGGCCTCATTGCTCGGCCGGGACCGGTCCATCCCCGCACGATCGGACGGTTACTCGCTTCGACGAGTGTGCTCGACTGCGCGATTTTTTGTTCGAGCAGGGGGAAGTGGGAGGACCATATGCGAAAGACCATTCGATTTTGCGCAATCTTCGCAGTCGTTGCGATTATTTCTCTTTTTGCGCGCGCTACGTCCGCCAATACCGCCACGATTCGCTGTGTAGCGCAACAGGATCAAATCTCTGTCTATGACTCCCTTCGCACTCGCAGCGTCGAAGCAAAACTGAAGTGTGGCGAAGAAGTTGAAATCATCGGCCGCGTGAACAACTACGTAAAGATTCGCGCCCACAATGGTGTCGAAGGCTTCGTGCCGGATAATTCGTTCGCCGCGCTTCCGCCCGCCGAAAACCATCAGGAACCGGCCACGATCCCCGCCTCGATCACCGCAACTCCAGCACAAAACACGACAGCGAAAAAACAACCCGCCAACGATCCGGCCGCGCCGTCTGCTACCTACGCGAAAATGAATCCAGCGACCGATTCTGCGCTCGCGGAAAGCTCCGTCAAAGCGCCAGCCGTTGTGCCCGCAACTCAACCGGCAACCGCAAATGCGGCTCCATCGCCGGCCATCCCCGCCGCCTCTTCCGACGACGCTCCCGCTCCCCAACCGGAGAACGAAAGTGCCGACCCCGCCTGCCAGAATTATTTTTCCGCCTACGGTCTTGCGCCCAGCCAGATGAAATGGATCGCGCAAAATCGCAAAAAGCTTTTCTCCAACGTTTGTCCTGCGTCCGATATCTCAAAAGTTGATTTCGTCATGATTTTCACGCACGACGTGGACTTCTTCAACGTCACCATGCCCACGCCCGTGCACAAAATCGAAGGTTTCTCCGATTTTCGCGCCCTGTCGCCCATTGACGCCGGCCTCACCTCCGCGGACGATCCCGACAAAGCTCACCATCAATACGTCTGGATCTTCCGCTTCACCCCCGGCACTTTCGATCCCACAAATTTCTCCCCCCGCCGCCGCTACCAATTCTCCACAGTCGAATCCGGCGTCCTAGGTTCCAAAGCCAGCCTGAAAGCCGTCGAAGACGCCTTCCGCTTCGTCTCCACCGCCAACCATTGAACTGATGCCACCGAAATGTCGCGCAGTCGGTTGCGGCGCCTCCAGAACCTGCAAACTCTCCCCCAATGCGCTCTGTCGCTTCTGAAGAAGTACTTGGATCTTGCTTCGCAATATGCGAAGACTTACCGTGCGCATCGTAAGCCGCAGGAAAATCCGCGAGGCTTGCGAGCAGCACGCTGATTGGGACGCTTCCCTAACGGTCTGGTATCGAATCGTAAAGACTGCGAGATGGGACAATTTCCTCGACTTCAGGCGGACCCTAAACAATGCAGACAGCGTTGGGACATGCGTCGTCTTTAGCGTCAGCCACAATCGGTGCCGGCTGGTCTCTTACATTCATTGCAGAGCTCAGATCGTTTACATCTTGCATATTCTGACCCACGGCGAATAGAGCAAGGATGGGTGGAAAAATGATTGCGACTGCGATTAGGGCCGATACGCTGGCGGGATTCGACACGCCAAAACCGAACACATCGGACGCGCAAATTGAACGCTATGTCTCCGCTCTTTGGGAAATGGAGCGCCGTGGCCACCTAACTGGGGCGGAAAAGAAGTATGCGGAAGTTCTGACATTATTGATCGAAGCGTACGAGGAAAGACACTACCCGATTCGCGCGGCTTCTCCCGTGGAAGTCCTGACAGAACTAATGTCCGCCAACAATCTTAAGCAAAAAGATCTTGCTTCCATCCTTGGCTCGGAAAGCATCGTTTCTGAAATCCTGAGCGGGCGTCGAGAACTGAACCGGCGCCATATTGAACGTCTAAGCAAACCATTCAAGGTTTCCCTCGAATTGTTTTTTTAGGTTCCTAACGTAACTCGCGCGCTGTAGACGTTCTACGAACTCTTCTTCGTCGCCTTCGCCGTCGAAATCGGCCCGCCAATCTTGTTCAGCGTGTCCATCGCGCGCGCCTTATAAGGGCTGTTCAACCCGATCACTTCCGTAAGTACCGTGCGCGCCTCGGGAATGCGCTGCATTTTCGCCAGCGTGAATCCCATGCGGTACTGATTCTGCGCGTAACTGAACGTATCGGATTTCAGCAGCGGGCTGGCCTGCTTGAACGCGTCAATCGCTTGCGGGTTCCGCCCCTTATTCACGTTCACTTCCCCAAGCGACGAATACGCCAGCCCCTTTTGAATCGCCACCTGCTTCTGCCATTGCGCGTCGTCCACGTTGTCCGGCTTCTTCGCCTGCGCCAGCAAATCGAGCGCATGTTGCGCGTACGTCGCGGCCTTATCCAAATGCGCCGTATCGTTGCACCATTGGTCCGCCAGCAAAATCAGCATGGAGATATCGTCCGGATTAGTAGCCAGCAAGCTTTGCGCCGCCGCCAGCATCTTCGGCGTGTTTTGCGCTTGCTGATAAGAAATCGCGGTCTGCTCGCGCGCGCTCAGCGTATACGTGGAATCCGGAAAGATAGTCGCATAGCGTTCCAGCAAAGCCGCGCGCGCCGCTGCATCCGTCGTCTTATAAGCAGCGTTCAGCAGCGCGTATTGCACGTAACCCACATCGCCTTCCACTGTTTTCAGCACGCCTTGCCGCTGCGCCGCCCAGGTATCCGCCGGAGTCCCTTCCGGAGCCGGCGCCGCCTTGTAACGTGTCACAATCGCGGCAACCTTCTGGCCCGCATCGAAAAGTTTGGCGCTGTCGCCTTGTTCTTCGGCTGCGTGCACCATAATCACCGCCGTGGAAAAATTATCGGGATCCAGTGCCAGCACCTTGTCGCCGTACTCGTACACTTTTGCGTAATTCTTCTGCGCCAAATACGATTGGACGTACAACTGATCCCCCAGCAGCTCCATATCGCCCTTGCCGTAGTCCGCCATGAACTTATCCAGCAGCGCGATCTTGTCCGGCCCATCCGTCGCGGCGTAGATGTCCGTCAGCGCCTTGTCTTCCGGCGTGCCCGCCGCCACCGCCACGCTCTTGCCAATCTGCGCCGTCGCGCTGCCCGCCGCAGCTATCACGAAACAAACGCACATCGCCGCGCACACCATCAATCGTCGCATCCCGCACCTCCCAGAATTTCTTCGCGTCCGCCCCTCTCGACGGCCACGCGCCAATCGCCCCAAGCGGCTAACGCGCGCATCTTAGTCGAACCCCGCCTCGCGCCACAATCTTTTCATTTCGCCGCCCAGCCATTGACGATTCCGTGATTTCAGTAGACGATTCCCTGTCACGCCATCCCCAGGAAGAGGTGCCCTATGCCCGCAGCCACATCATTCGAAAAGGTGGAACACGAAAAACTCAACGCGCAAATTTCTCGCCAGATGATGAGCGGCGAAGACGCCACGCTCGCCCGCATTTTCATCGCGAAAGGCGGCATCGTGCCACGCCACTCCCACCGCAGCGAACAGTTTTCGCTGATCATGTCCGGCGCGCTGAAATTTTTCTTCGACGACGGCGAAACCACCGTAGTCCACGCCGGCGAAATTATCCTCATCCCCGCCCACGTTCCGCATAAAGCCGAAGCCCTGGAAGACACCGTGGACATTGATTTCTTCGCCCCTCGCCGCGAAGACTGGATCAACAAGACCGACGCCTACCTGCGCAGCGGCGAACCACAAAAAAAGGACTGACCCCATGGATCTCGGACTAAAAGGACGCGTCGCCATAGTCGCGGCGGCCAGCAAAGGACTGGGCCGCGCCATCGCCACCGAACTGGCCAAAGAAGGCTGCGAAGTAGCTATCTGCGCGCGCACCGCCGCCGACGTCGAACGCACCGCGCAGGAAATCGGCGCCGCGAATGGCCGCGAAATTTTTTCGCGCGCCCTCGACGTCACCAATGCCGAGGGCGTCCGCGATTTCGTCGCCGCCGTGGAAAAGAAATTCGGACGCATTGACATCTGCGTCACCAACACCGGCGGCCCGCCCTCGAAAAAATTCATGGAAATCACGCTCGACGAATGGCGCACTGCCGTAAATCTCGTCCTCCTCAGCAGCGTCTATTTCGCGCGCGAAGTTCTCCCGCGCATGCAACGCCGCCGCTGGGGCCGCCTGCTCACGATCACCTCCATCTCCGTAAAGCAACCGATTGACGGCCTGATGTTATCTAATTCTCTGCGTGCCGGCGTCACGGGAATGGCCAAGACGCTCGCGAATGAATTTGGCGCCGACGGCATCACCGTCAACAACGTCTGCCCCGGTTACACGCTCACCGATCGCCTCACCGAACTTTTCGAAAAGCGCGCCCAAGATGCTGGCGTCGCCTACGACGAGATCCTGAAGCAATCTACCGCGAACGTGCCCATCGGTCGCTTCGCGCGCCCGGAAGAATTGGCCGCGCTGGTCGCCTTTCTCGCATCCGAGCGCGCCAGTTCGATCAACGGCACGACGATCGCAGTGGACGGCGGCAGCACGAAGGGACTTCTATAATTTGAGCTGTTGCAAAACCACGAAGCGCAAAAGCCTCACCGCACGTTGTACAATATCCACTTTTGTCGTCAGCTTTACTTCGTCTAGGGAGAGAACCGAATGACTCAGATTTCCGGACGCTTTCGTCCGCTAGTGCCCGCACTCTTGTGCGCCCTACTGCTGTTGCTTCCGGCGTTGCTGCTACCCGCCCTCGCCAGCGCCGATGAGCCTTACGCCCGTAGCCGTGACTACGATTTGCAAAATGTCAAAACGCATCTCTGGTTCGATGTCGAACAGCGCACAGTCTCGGGCGAAGTCACCCATACCCTCGCCATGCTGCGCGACGACCTCACCCAAATCCAATTCGATTCTGTGGACTTGAAAATCGCAGCCGTAACCCTCGACGGCAAAGAAGCGAAATTCTCCACCACCTCTACAGCGCTGCTCGTTCCTCTCCCCGCCCCTTCTCGCCGCGGTGAACATCACGAAGTCTTCATCCGTTACGATGGCCAGCCGAAAAAGGGCCTCTACTTCGTCGCGCCCGATAAGAATTATCCCAATCGCCCCAAGGAAGTCTGGACCCAAGGCGAAGCCGAAGACACGCGCTACTACATTCCCATTTACGATTACCCGAACGATCGCACCACGTCCGAAATGATCCTTACCGTTCCCGCCAAATGGATCACCATTTCCAATGGCAGCCTCGTCGGCGTCAAAGATGAATCCGACGGCACCAAAACCTGGGATTGGAAACAATCCGAACCGCTCTCCACGTATCTGATCACCGCAGTAGCCGGTGAATTCGTCGAAAAGAAAGACAGCTGGCGCGGCATCCCCGTGCGCTACGTCGTCCCACGCGGCCAGGAAGACACCATCGACTCCACATTTTCGCGTACACGCCAAATGCTCGATCTTTTTTCAGACAAGCTCGGCGTTCAATATCCATGGGCGCAATACGCGCAGTCTTCCGTGAACGATTTCGTCGAAGGCGGAATGGAAAACACCAGCGCTACCACGCTCACCACGCGCGGCCTTGTCGCTCCCGGACTCGCTCCCGAACTTCGCCGCGGCTCCGACGATCTTGATTCGCACGAACTCGCGCACCAGTGGTTCGGCGATCTGGTCACCTGCCGCGACTGGGCTAACATCTGGCTCAACGAAGGTTTCGCCACATATTTCGAACATTATTGGGCCGAGCAGCGTTACGGCGGCGATGAAGCCGCCTACGAATTCTGGAAAGATCAAGCCGGATGGTTCCGCCAGAAGCGCCTCTATCCCGTGCCCATCGTAACCCGCAATTTCGACGACAGCATCGAGTACGCCGGCAACGTTTACGATAAAGGCGGATGGGTTCTGAAAATGTTGCGCACGAAACTCGGCGACGAAGATTTTTTCCGTGGCCTGCATTACTATCTCGAAACCTATCGCGGCCAAAATGTCGTCACCGCCGACCTGGAAAAAGCGATTGACCATTCCACCGCAACCAACATTGACCAGTTCTTCCACCAATGGATCTGGCGGGCCGGCGCGCCGCGATACGAAGTCAGTTACACCTACGACGATGCCGCGCACCAGATAAAACTAAACGTCAAGCAAACGCAGAAAGTCGAAGGTATGGTGGATTTATTCGACATGCCGGTGGAAATCGAAATCGCCACTGCCAGCGGACCTCACACTTCCACAATTCAGGTGAGCAAAGCCGAAGAAATCTTCACCGTGCCTGCCGACAGCGCGCCGCTCATGCTGCTGTTTGATAAGGGCGACAACATCCTCAAAACTCTCGAATTTAGGAAAGACGCCGCCGCGCTAATCTATCAATTGAAAAACGCGGAGACCGTCCCAGATCGCGCCGACGCCGCCGTCACCCTTGGCTCCATCAAGGACAATCCCGACGTAGTCGCCGCCCTCGGCAACGCCGCTCAGCACGATCCTTTCTGGGGCGTGCGCGTTGAATCGCTGAAAGCTCTCGGCAAAATTGGCGGCGCTGCATCCGAAAAACAAATTCTCACCGCCGCGAGTGATCCCAAGCCTTGGGTTCGCCAGGTCGCCGTGCAAGAACTCGGCGGTTTCACCGAAGACGCGTCGCTCGGCCCGCAACTCACCACCATCGCAACGAACGACCAAGCCTATCGCGTGCGCGCTGCCGCCCTGAACGCTCTCGGCGATATCAAAGCGCCGAACGCCTACGAAGTGCTCACCGCCGCTGTGAAACTCGATTCACCGGACGACACTCTGCGCAACGGCGCTCTCGAAGGCCTCGGCTCCCTCGCCGACGATCGCTCCGTTCCCCTGCTGCTGGAATGGTCCGCCCCCGGCAAGGCGTTCGACACACGCAGCGCCGCGATTGGTGCCATCGCTGGCCTCGACGCAAAAAACAAAACCATCACACGAACGCTAATTTCCTATCTGCAGGAACCCTACATTGACATCAAGTACGCCACACTCTTCGCCCTGAGCAAGCGCGGCGATCCCGATGCCATCGCCCCCCTCGAAGCCATGCTTAAATCCGGCGAGCTGAGTCTCGGCGCCGCCCCCTACATCCAAATGCAAATTGACGCCCTCAAATCCAAATCCGCAGGAAATCATCCCGCCGGTCCTGGCAATGGAACCGGTGCGAGCGCTCGCACGGGTGCTAACGCTGGAAGTGGTGCAGGTTCTGGTTCTGGTGCCGGTAAAGGCACTGTCGCTGGTACAGGCGCGGGAACGGGCGCCTCCGCTGGTGGGAACTCAACCTTGAACCCGCAGCCAGCCTCGCCAGCAGTCGGCTCCGACAACACCCTGGACGCGCTGAAGAAACTCCAGCAACAAATGGACGAAGTAAATGCAGTTCTAGCAAAAATCGAATCGCAACTAAGCTCAGCGAAGAAGAAATAAGCCAACGGACGGGTAGCATGGAGCTGCCCGCCGCGGGAGGGCAATTTTGGCTGTGCTCTTTCTGTTGATTCTGCTGTTGTCGTTAACTCTGTAGCGGCCGGTCCCGCAAAGCGGGACCGGGCAGCCGTTGGCGTGGATTTGCCGTCGAATTTGTAGCAGCCGCCTGCGTTTCTCAGGCGGGCGTCTTTGAACTTGCCGTTGACTCCGTCGCGCCCGTTTCAACTGGGCATTTTTGAATTTCGCTTGTCCTTTGAGCTCACGCGAACTTCGCGCATCATCACTCCGCCAACAAAATCCGCAAATCCCGCAAATTATTCCCCGTAGGCCCGGTCACAATCGCATCATCAATCCGCGCAAAAAATCCGTGCGCATCACATCGCCGCAAATATTCCCCAACCTCCAACCCCATTGCACGAGCCCGCGCCAAAGTCTCCCCATCCGCCACCGCACCCGCCGCCGGACTGTTCCCATCCAACCCATCCGTCCCCGCGCTCAAAACTGCAATCTTCTTCCCCGCAATTTTCGGCACGCACGCCAACACAAAAGCGGAATTGCGTCCGCCAATCCCGTCGCCAGTCACCGGGCTGCTAACCTCTCCACCAGCAAAAACCGCCACGCGCCGCCGCGGATTTTCCTTCTTCAGAATTTCCAGCTGCCGGAGCAAATGTTCGGCCGCCTTCTCCAGCGGCCAATTATCCGTCTCCGTATCCACCAGACAAGTAAATCCCTCCGCTTCACAACAATGATGCGCCGCATGCAGCAATTCGCGCTCCCCCAGCAAAATCTCAAATCGCGCGTGCACAAAAGCCGCATCGCCATCCTTCGGTGTTTCACCAAACGCCCGCCGCTCGATTATTCCGCGCAATGACTCCGGCAATTTCGCCAGCAAACCATATTTCCGTATGATCCCCTCGACATCATCCACAGTCGATGGGTCCGGCACAGTAGGCCCGGAAGCCAGCGCCGATTCCTCTCCCTCCGGCACGTCGCTGATCGCGAAAGCTATTTTCATCGAACGCGCCGCAGCTGCCGCCAGGCGCCCGCCCTTCGTAACAGAGAGATGTTTCCGCACCACATTAATTTCCTCAATCGGCGCGCCGCATGTGACCAACGCCGAATGCAACTGCCGAAAATCATCGAGCGTGACGCCCGGATTCAGCGGTTGCTCCACCAAGGACGATCCGCCGCCAGAAATCAAAAAAAACACCAGCGTCCGTTCATCGCAACGCGCCAGCCGCTCCAGAATCGCCTTGCCCGCCGCAAAACTTTCCGCCGTGGGCAAAGGATGCCCGCCCACTAATGTTTTCCAGCCGGGCACAGCCGTTGAAGGAGCAGAAGGGACCACGAGAATTCCATCAGGAGGAAATTCCGGAGCCAAGATTTCGTGCAAACCACGCGCCATCGCCAGCGCGGCCTTGCCAAACGCAATGGCCACAATCTCGCGAAAGCCGCGCAGGTCAACATCGGATGAGCCACCAACAGAAATCAACGACCCGCGCCGGTCCAGTTTTCGCCCAAGCGCCGCAGGAATATCAATCGCCGCGAGCGTGTGCCGAAAAACGTGCTCGGCCGTTTTCTTCACAACCCTATTTTAATCCCAAAGCATCCGCGTTCAAGGCATTCGGCGGCCGCCGCCCCTCGAAAATCGCCACCACATTGTTCGCCGCCATTACCGCCATCTTTGTTCGCGTATCCAGCGATGCGCTCGCGATATGCGGCGCCAAAATCACATCGCGCCGTGGCAAAAGCGCGGGATGCACCAGCGGCTCGTGCTCGTAAACATCCAACGCAGCCCCGGCAATCGTCCGATTCTCCAGCGCCTCCGCCAACGCCTCTTCGTCCACCACCGGCCCCCGCGAAGTATTCACCAGATACGCCGTGCTCTTCATTTTTCCCAGGTTCTCACGCGAAATCAGGTGCCGCGTATCCGGCAGCAGCGGCACATGCAGACTGACAAAATCCGATTCGCGAAACAACGTGTCGCGATCCACAAATTCCGCCTTCAGTTCGCGCTCCACGTGTTCGTGCGCGCGCACCGCATCGCTATAAATCACGCGCATATTAAATCCGAGCGCCCGCCGCGCCACGCCGCGCCCAATCCGCCCAAATCCCAGCACGCCTAAAGTTTTTCCCCACACGTCGCCGCCCACCAGCTGGTCCAAGTCCCAACCGGGCCATGTTCCGCTGCGCATCCACGCATCGCCCTCCAGCAGCCGCCGCCCGATAGCCATCAGCAAAGTCCACGCAAAATCCGCCGTCGTATCATCGAGCACTCCCGGCGTGTGCGTCGCCACCACTCTACGCCGTGTGCACGCCGCTACATCTATATTGTCGTAGCCCACGGAAACCGTCGCCACAATCCGCAATTTCGGCGCGTGCTCCAGCAATTCTTCGTTCACTTTTTCCGTGAGCAGACACACCAGCCCTTCTTTATCCGCCACGCGCTTCAACAATTCCTCGCGCGTGATGCGTTCCGGCGGCGTCCAATACTCCACCTCGAAATGTTGGTCCAGCACAGCCCGCGCCGCCGGAAAAAGCGGTCGCGTAGACAGTAGTTTCGGTTTGGTCAACGCTCACCTCGAAAAAATCCGTGCGCAGGATTTGTAACATATACTGCCATTTTAGTGAATCGCGCTACAGCGCAATTCATCCTGCGATCCCGCAGCGCGGAATCGAACGGCTGGACCAAAACCGGCGCAACGCCGCTGCGTATTCATATTAATGTTGAAGGAGAGTGGAACACGAATGACCCATATACGCCGAGCCATCCTACTTCTATTCTTCAGCTGCTGCATCGGTCCGCTCGCCATGGCCCAGCTCACGCTGAAGGTAAAAATCAACTCCACCCCAACGGAGCGCCAACTCCTCTTCGCCAAGCTCAACGAGCGCGCCGCAACTCACCACATCCAATTCGTCCTGGTCGAATCCGGTTTCGACTACCGCGTCGCCTACGGCGTCGCCGGGCCAGTCGCGACTCCCTACGGGCCCGCAGCCGCCAGCGCCTCCGTAACAAAAGTTTTCGACCCCGCCGGCACCGAACTCTTCACCTTCGCACGCGACGGCCGTTGGACTCCCGACGCCGCCGCCAACGCCACCGCCAAAGAAATAATCAAGCGCATCAGAAAACTCCGCGGCCTCGGCTAGCTCAACCGCTCCCCACTCGTTGACGCCCATCGCCGCACACGGCTATAGTGACCATGAGCGCGCGCGCAATTCCATTCGCGCCAGGATGCGTCCGCGCCACACACGCGCATGGACCCGCAGCTACTGCAAGCACTGAAAACGACCCTCGGCCCCGAGGCCGTCCTTCATCGCCCCGAGGAGCTGATGCTTTACGAATACGACGGCTCGGTCGAAGTAGCCCGCCCCAACTGCGTCGTCTTCCCTCGCACTACCGCCGACGTCCTGGCCATCGTAAAACTAGCCAACCAGTATCAAACTCCGCTCGTCGGACGCGGCGCGGGCACAGGCCTCTCCGGCGGAGCACTTTCCCGCAAGGGCGGCATCCTCACAGTTTTCTCGCGCATGAATCGCATCCTAGAAATTGATCTCGAGAATCAGCGCGCCACCGTCCAACCCGGCGTGGTGAATTCCGATCTCAGCGCCGCCGTCGCTCACGCCGGCCTCCATTTCGCGCCCGATCCTTCCAGCCAAAAAGCCTGCACCATCGGAGGCAACGTCTCGGAAAATTCCGGCGGTCCGCACACGCTCGCCTACGGCGTCACCACCAATCACGTCCTCGCGCTCGAAGCCATTCTACCCACCGGCGAACTCATCCGCATCGGCAGCTCCGCGCCAGATTCCCCTGGCTACGATCTTCTCGGCCTTTTCGTCGGCTCCGAAGGCACGCTCGCGCTGATCACCGAAATCACCGTAAAACTCACGCGCCTCCCCGAAGCCGTAAAAACTCTTCTCGCGATTTTCGAATCCCTCGACGACGCTACCGAAACCGTGGTGGACATCACAGCGCGCGGCATCACGCCCGCCGCGTGCGAAATGCTCGACGGCTGGACGCTCCGCGCCGTCGAAGCCTACGTCCACGCCGGCTTTCCTCTCGATTGCGCCGCCGTCCTGCTTCTCGAAGTGGATGGCATCAGCGAAGCCGTGCAACAACACGCCGAAGAAATTGCCGACATTTGCCGCGCCCATCAAGCCCGCGAAGTCCGCGTGGCCCGCGACGCCCGCGAACGCGACCTGCTCTGGAAGGGCCGCAAAAATGCCTTCGGCGCGGTCGGCCGCCTTTCGCCCACGTATTACGTCCAGGACGGCGTGATCCCCCGCACCAAACTTCCCGCCACTCTGCGCCGCATCACTGAAATCGGTACCAAATACGGCTTCCAGATCGGCAATATTTTCCACGCAGGCGATGGCAATCTGCACCCACTAATTCTTTTCGACGCGCGCGACGAAGCCCAGTTCCGTGGCGTAGTCGCCGCCGCCGACGAAATCATCCAGTTCTGCATCGAAATGGGCGGCTCCATCACCGGCGAACACGGCGTCGGCATGGAAAAAGATCGCTTGATGCCGCTGCTCTTCAGCGAAGCCGATCTCGACGTGATGCGCGCGGTGCGCGACGCCTTCAATCCGCAGGGCCTGCTGAACCCCGAGAAAATTTTCCCGACGAAGAAGGGCTGCGGCGAAACCCACATCCGCCCGCTGCCTTTGACCGGCGCGCCCAGCGCCTAAAATCAAATGACCTCCTCCGCCATCAGCCCGAGCGTCACCTCACGACTCGCCGAAATCGTCGGCGCCGCAAACGTCGCCAGCGATTTCGCGCAACTCGCCACGTATGAAATTGACCGCAAGCTACCAGCGGCCGCCGTGCGCCCTGCGACAAGCGAAGAAGTAGCCGAAATCGTAAAGTTCGCTGCGTCTGAAAAATTGGCGCTCGTCCCAACCGGCGCGCGCACAAAATTGGGAATCGGTTACGCACCCAGCCGCTACGATCTCGCCCTAGATGTGACGCGTCTCGACAAAGTGATCGCCTACGATCCCGGCGACCTGACCCTCAGCGTCGAAGCCGGCGTGCCACTCGCAAAGCTCGCGCAAGTTCTCGCCGAACATCGCCAATTCCTGCCGCTGCCCGTCCCCTTCGTCAATCGCACCACCATCGGCGGCACGATCGCCTCCGGCGTGGACTCCCCGCTGCGCCAGTTCTACGGCACCGCGCGCGATTTTCTGCTGGGCATGGAATATGTCACGGGAGAAGGCGTCTCGACGAAAAGCGGCGGCCGCGTCGTAAAAAACGTTACCGGCTACGACATCCACAAATTAATGATCGGCGCGCTCGGCACTCTCGGCGTCATCACTCGCGTCAATTTCAAGACGTTTCCTATGCCGCTCGCCACGCGCGGCTTCGTCGCGCGCTTCGCCTCCGCCGAAAACGCATGGGACATGCGCCACCGCATCGCGCAATCCGCCCTCACCCCACTAACAATGGAAATTCTCAGCCCCCGGGTCGCGGAACTTTTCTCGAGCGACGCTGCGACGCGTTACGAACGCGCTCCCATGCCCGCTAACGTAATTTCCAACACCGAATGGGCACTCACCACAGGCTACGCAGGAAATGATCCAGTGCTCGAGCGCTACGCCAAAGATTTGCGGCGGATGGCCAAAGAGTCGCGCGCCACCGAAGTCACCATCCTCTCCGAGAACTTGTCCCCCGCCTGGGCCCGCAAGCGCGAATTCATCCCCATCGCGCTGGCATCCTCACCCGCAACCACCATCGTGAAATTGAGCGTTCTACCGATGCGCACGAAAGAGGCGCTATCCGCCGCGCAAAAGGCAGCCGAATCGAGCAACCTGCGCTGGGCCGCCATGGCGCGCGGCCTAGGAATAATTTATTTCGCGATCTTGCCGAACGACCACACTGAGGAATATCGCCAGCTTGTCGCCAACGCCACGAGCGCCATACAAGAAGCCTGTGCAAAGCTAGCAGGCCACGCCACAATCCCCTGGGCCCCCGCCGAATGGAAGTCCTCGCTCCAAATCTGGGGCTCCGCACGGTCCGACGCCCCGCAAATGCAAGTACTTAAATCCGTCTTCGATCCGCAAAAAATCCTAAGCCCAGGCCGCTTCAATCCGAATCTGTAGCGCCACGAGCATATTTCTGCGCCCAGAAATTGGCGGTATGTCTCGACAGACGTGAGGCATCTTACACTTCAGGTAATTTGAATTCCCTACTTGGCAGGTGTCGAATCCGGGTTCGCAACCACCGCGATCAACGGTCGCGGCACCCCGCGTTTCTCGAAACCGGAAAGAACGTCGGCCCACTTAGCTACGTAAGCTGCGGTGGCCCATTCGACCATCATGATTGCGGTAGGAGGCAGATCCAAAAACTTCGCGCTAACTTTATTGCCGCTGAAATCAAAAATACCAATCGAGCTCACCCGCCACTCATGATTCGAACGGTCTTCCTTCGACTGAATCGCCACGAGAACGCTACCATCCGGTGAAGCATAGGCATCCGACACGCCGGGCAGCTCCTTTTCGAGTTCTGCCCAAGGTATCGAAAGCGGAGCGGCGTGCGTTAGCGCGCGCGGTACAGACACGTTGGCATCCGCGCTGAACACACAGTCCGCCGTGTACGGTCCCCACTGCATCAGTGCCAGCGACCCTCGCCATGCGCCAAACACCAACCGCCGGCTGCGGGCGGTGGCGCGCCCGAACAAGAAGACTGATCCTTCGCTAGTTCCGCTCAAATCACACGAGCCCATTCCGACACGCCCTTTTCGCTGAATATTTTCCCCGAAGGGGATGTCAGTCTGAAGGTCGTCCGGACTTTGCGCGTGCGCCGAATACTCTTCGTGCTGGTGAGGATCGCAGGATTCACGCATGCCTTCCGAAGAGTACGTGGATACGAGATCCGGAAGAACACTCATGAAAGACTTTCTTGCCCAACGGCATTCTGCCGGCGTGTTCGCATCGGCGGTTTCCGCATTGGGGGCATAGTTTGCCTCAAGCACGCGGTTGGCGGTCGCCGCGTCGCACGCCGGATCGTCCAGCGCCAACCTTGGCGTCTGGCCGATTGGCACAGCATATTCGATGTCCTTAGTGATAATTTCTCCGCGGTCGTCGGCGTCGCTCTTGTCCCGAGGGCGGAGTTGGCAGGTTGCCTGTATTCCCGCGCGCCAAAATCCCTCCTTCCGCGGCAAAATTACGTCTGGAATTTTTGCAGCGACATGGGCTCCGCCGCGGTCGTGGACAATCCACCGAGTTTCGTACCGCAAAACCGGAGAGCCATCTTTTCCTTGCGATGCATCTCCGTCGCTTGAAAGGCCCACAAGGATACCCAGCTTGCCGCCTCGGGCGTCCGTTTTTCTCATATTTTGGGCGCTGCCTGAAACAGCAGCCATAAACAGAAGTGCGATCGAGAGGAGAAGCGATTTCGCCACACTCATAATTTCCCATTCTACCGATGAATGAGCGCGCTGATCCGCCCTTCGGGCACAAGAACATCATTCTGATCACCTGGGCATGCATAAATCTAGAATCGGGCCCGCAAGAATCGGGAAGCGAACAGATTCATAAAGCGGCGGCACCGTCCGGCGAGACGCCGTTCGCAGCATGACCAGGCGAATCGGAAATCGGATTGTTCCCCAGAATCAAGGCCGCTCTATTAGGGGAATGCCGTAAGATACTGGCTGGATACGAATCACGCGAGGCCCTCAACGCAATGGCTTCCGAAACGCCGCCAAATCCCGCGCAAGGCGCCGTGCCGCCGCAATCTCACGACGCCGCCCAGCGCGAATTTCAACTCACCCTCAGCGGCTTCTCCGCCATAGACAAGCCCGAGTACGAAGACTACTCCCGCTGCGTGCACTGTGGCCTGTGCGCCAATAATTGCCCCACCTATCGCCTCTGGGGACGCGAAGCCGATTCCCCCCGCGGACGCATCAAGCAAATGGCCCTCGTGGACCAAGGCCGCCTGGAACTCGGCGAATCTTTCGCCCTGCACATTGACCGCTGCCTGAATTGCCGCAACTGCGAGACCGTCTGCCCCTCCGGCGTCGAATACGGAAAAATTCTGGAGCTCGCCCGCGCGCAGATCGAACAAAAATATAAACGCCCGCTCGCCTCGCGCATCGCGCGCGATTTCGTCTATCGCCGCCTGCTTCCCTACCCCGGCAGAATCGCCGGAGCGGCCCGCGCGCTGAAAATTTATCAGCGCTCCGGACTCGCAGCCGTAGTCCGCGCCACAGGAATCCTTCGCCTGCTCGGCCTGCAGAATCGCGAAAAGCTCCTCCCGCGCATTGATTCCGATTTTTTCTTCAGCGAACTCGGGAAGACGTTTTCAGCGAAAGGCGCCCGCCGCGCCCGCGTGGCATTCTTCGCCGGCTGCGTCGCGCAAGTCACCTTCAGCGAACTGAATCGCGCCACCATCCGCGTCCTGCAAGCCAACGGCTGCGAAGTTGTGGTCCCTGCCGCACAAACTTGCTGCGGCGCGCTGGCAGCACATGCCGGTGTGCGCGACACCGCCCGCGATCTCGCACACACGAATTTCGACGCTTTCCTCTCTGATGATTTCGACGCCATCATCACCAACGCTGCCGGCTGCGGCTCGACCCTGAAGGAATACCCTCATCTCTTCAACCAGAACAACGCCTCGCACTCCCGCGCCCAAAATTTCTCCGCGAAAATGCGCGACATCAGCGAATTTCTAGCCGAGCTCGGCCTAACCGCCCCGCTTCGTCCGCTGCCCGTGCGCGTTACCTATCAAGATTCCTGCCACCTCGTCCACGGCCAAAAAATCCGCGAAGCTCCCCGCCAGTTGCTCCGCGCCATCCCCGGCCTCGATTTCGTCGAAATGCCGCTGTCCGACCAATGCTGCGGCTCCGCCGGCGTCTACAACGTCACCGAAACCGAAACCGCGCTAGAGCTCCTCGATCGCAAAATGGACAGCGTGCAACAAACAGAAGCCCAAATCATCGCCACCGCCAACCCCGGCTGCATCCTCCAACTCCGCGCCGGCGCCGCCATACGCCGCACAGGCCAAGAAGTCCTCCACGTAGTCGAACTCCTCGACCGTGCCCTAACCTAGCGCCGCCGCGTTTACATTTGATTTTGAATCTGCTCGTGCAGCGGCCGCCTCGTCCCGTGGTTTTCGGGACGAAGCGGGCATCTTGATTTCCTCTCTGACTGAATTGAACCCGCTGGAATGACTAAAAAGGGGGTTGCGGGCGGATTATGGGGGAATTTTCCGCCCGCAAGTTAACGCTGAGCTACGACTGGGTCCGTGTGATCTTCAAAGTGCAACCTTCAAAGACGTCCCGCCTACTCCTCCGGCGTCGCTGGAGGACCTCCCGGCCCACCATGACGAAACGCCCCGCGCGGTTGCGCCTTCGTCACCGCATAATCCGTCGGCACCTGGAACAGACTCGCCGCCGGTTCCGTCCGCGCAATGCTCGTCATCTGAAACACCGTGTCGCCCGAACGCGGATCGCTGCGCTTGGTCATCACCACCATCTGCAAATCCGGCGAATACCAGCGCTCGGTGACGATTACGATTGCCTTCACGTTTCCGATCTGCCCCGCGGGAATCGTGCGCGTGTAGCGTGTGCCTTCCGCCGTCACGCCGCCAATCGTTTGCGTCCCCAGCGAAGTGGTCACCGTCGCTTTGTCCGCCGCCGCTCCGTGCCCGCCAGTGTGCGCTCCCTTCGTGAACTCAGACTTGTCCGGAGGAGGCGGCATCTGGCGCGCGGTTTTCGTATCCGCTTCCAATATGTATCGCGTCCCCGCCACCGGATCGTTCACAAACGTCACATGCGGCGCAGCCTGTCCCGCCACAGCCATCGGTCCAAACGCCGGCAAAGTCATGTCGCGCCGCGTCCGTCCCTGACTGTCCCGCGCGATGCTTCCAGTCGAAGTGTGCTTGATCTGGTTTCCATCAGCGAGCGTCTCAGTGGACTCCGTCGAAAAACTCGCGCTGAACGGTGAGCCCGTCACAGTCTTGTCGCCGAGCCCAGCTTCAAAGCCAAGAAACCGGATCTCGTCGTGCCCCGGCCCGTGCCCGAATCCGTGCCCGGGAGGTGGCGGCGGAGGTGGCGCTGACGCCGCATCCTGCGCCTGCACTCCGGCGCCGGCCAGCAGCAGAATCATCGCTACCCCCGCCATCGCAAAAAACTTTCTGCTCGTCCTCATCTTAAGCTCCTCCGAAAAAATCATTGGTCGTTCTAAAAATCCGCATCACTATCAGAAGTCGCATTCGCCTGGGCCACCAGCCGTATCGCTTGCGGCGTCCCGTCCTGGCTCACCACCACATCCGCCGTCACCTGGTCCGCCACGCCCATTCCCTCGACGGGCAACCCGTAAGAAGCCAGCGCCGCCCGCGGCAACACCACACGTACCACCGCGCCGCCTTCCAGTTCCGATGGATCGTACGCATACGGCAGCGGCATGTAAGCCGTCGCGTATTCCACATCGTCCGAAGTAGCCGTCAGCGCTGAATTCGCGCCCACCGGCGCGTTGTCATCCGCCGCAGTCGTCGCCACGGAATTATTGGAAGTCTGCGCAGCACTCCGCGTCGAATTCACACCGCCCGGCGTCACCAGATTGTGTCGGTGATACGTAACCCCCAGCGCCAACAAAACCGCCGCAGCCACCGCGAACGCCGCCAGCTGCCAGCGCACCCCGCGCGAAGCCGTCGCCGATTTCTCTCGCCGAAATTCCTGCACCAACAAAGTCTCCAGTCGCGCTGGCGCCTGCAATTCCGAGGAATCTGCTGCCGCTTGCCGCAACGCAAAATCCAAGGACTCAACTTCCGTCATCAGCGCCGCACAATCGCTGCAACACTCTGCATGAGCCAGCGCCCGCTCGCACAGCGCATCACCCTCTGTCCCGGGCCGGTCCAACTCATGAAGCACTTCCTGGAATTGCGCGCAGTCCATGCGATCCATCCTCTTCACTTCCGCAAGATGTTCTTTGCCCTGATCCTGTTTCATTCGCCCACCGCCGAAGCCCGCCGCACGGGCTGCGCGTCGCGCAATTTTTCCACCAGTATCGCGCGCGCCCGGTGCAGCCGCGAACGCACCGTGCCTACCGGACAATCCAGCGCCGCCGCCGCATCTTCATAACTCAATTCGTCCAGCTCGCAGAGCACGACCACTTCGCGATAATTTTCCGGCAGCGTCGCGATCGCCTGCCGCACTCTCTGCACATTTTCCAGCGACGCAAAATCGTCGCGATGCAGCATGTAAGCGCTCACTCCTGCGCCATTTCCGTTCCCATTCGCATGCGCGGCCGCATTTCCATTCCCGTAACCAGACGTCCCGTTCTTCCCGCCCGCCCTGCTCCGCGCCACGATCGCATCCAACTCATCCGCCGTTTCCGGCAGCGGCACCGAATTCCGTTCCTGCTCCCAACGTCGCCGCAGATGATTCCGCGCAATCCCGAACAAAAACCCGCCCAGCGTCCCACGCGCCGGATCAAACCGCTTGGCGTCCCTGATCAATGTCATGAAAACCTCTTGCGTCACATCCTCCGCCATCGCCGCGTTCCCGCTCATGTGCAACGCAAACCGGTAAATAGCCGGATGTCTCCGCCGATACAGCAGCGTAAACGCAGCCTCATCTCCGGCCACCATTCGCCGCAGCAGCAGCCCCTCCTCTATGGTTTCAATGCCCGTGTTCATCTCAGACGATTGGACGGCCCGGCGCAACTCTCGTTACATATTCCGCTCCCGTCCCCAGAAAGTTCCAAGAAAATGCGCCGAGCCCATGTGGAGTGCGGCGGCTTGTGAATTGCGCTACAGCGCAATTCATCCTGTGTTCCCGCCGAGCGGGATCGAAGGGCCTTTAGGCCGAGGCTTGCCTCGCCCATGCACCGTCGCAGACTGACCTCCCCAAGCCACAATCCCCTCCTTGACCAAACCCCTCCGGTTCAATAACGTATGGGCGGGCAAACGGCCACCTTTGCCCAGCCGGCAAAATGCCCGCTGCTGCCGGGCTGTGGCTCGTCCACAATCCCAGCCTCGCGCACGAACCACGGAGGAATCGCCATCATGCAGGAATTCGATCCGCATGTCTTAGAAGAGAAGCCCATCCCGCCGCCAGAAGATTTCAGCAAGAAAGCCCGTGTGCGCTCGCTCGAGGACTACCGCGAAATGTACGCCGCTGCGGCCGCCGATCCTGAAGCCTTCTGGGGCGAACAGGCCAAACTCCTCCACTGGTTCGAAGCCCCCAAAAAAGTTCTCGACTGGAATTCCCCGCACGCCAAGTGGTTCGTCGGCGGCAAGCTCAACGTCTCCTACAACTGCGTTGACCGCCACCTCGAAAAAAACGCCAATAAACCCGCCCTCATGTGGGAAGCCGAAGACGGTTCCACCATTCAATACACCTTCGCCGAACTTCACGAACGCGTCTGCCAATTCGCCAACGTGCTCCACTCCCTCGGCGTCAAGCCCCGCGATTGCGTCGCCATCTACATGCCCATGGTCCCCGAACTTCCCATCGCCATGCTCGGCTGCGCTCGGGTCGGCGCCGTGCATTCCGTGATCTTCGGCGGATTCAGCGCTACCGCCATCTCCGACCGCGTCGCGGATTGCAAAGCCAAAATCCTCATCACCGCCGACGGTGGCTACCGCCGCGGAAAAATCGTCCCCCTGAAAGAAACCGCCGACGCCGCCCTGAAGAATTGCCCCACCATCGAAAAATGCATCGTAGTACAACGCACCAAGGAAGAAGTCGGGTGGCAAGAAGGTCGCGACCTCTGGTGGCACGAACTCGAAGAAAAAGCCTCCAAGGAAAATATCGCCGCGCCCTTCGACTCCGAACATCCGCTCTACATCCTCTATACCAGCGGCACCACTGGAAAACCCAAAGGCGTCCTGCACACCTCCGGCGGCTACTTGCTGCAATGCACATGGAGCACGCGGCTGGTTTTCGATCTGCGAGAGGACGACATCTACTGGTGCACCGCAGACATCGGCTGGGTCACCGGCCACAGCTACGTCGTTTACGGCCCGCTCTCAAATGGCGCCAGCATCGTCATGTATGAAGGCGCGCCCGACTTCCCGCAGAAAGATCGCTTCTGGGAAATCATTGACCGCTACAATGTCACCATCTTTTACAGTTCCGCTACCGCCGTGCGCGCCTTCATGGCTTGGGGCATGGATTGGATCACTCCGCACAAACTCACGAGCCTCCGCCTGCTCGGCACCGTCGGCGAACCCATCAATCCCGCCGCGTGGAAATGGTATTTCGAAGCGATTGGCAAAAATCGCTGCCCCATCGTGGACACCTGGTGGCAAACCGAAACCGGCTCCATCCTGATTTCACCGCTCCCCGGCGCCACGCCTGCAAAACCGGGCTCGGCCACGCTGCCGCTGCCAGGTGTGATCGCGAAAGTCGTAAACATGAAAGGCGAGCCAGTCGGTCCCGGCGAAACCGGTTTCCTGACCATCCAAAAACCTTGGCCCTCTATGCTCCGCACCATCTATGGCGACGATGAACGCTACGCCAAAGAATACTGGTCCCGCATCCCCGGGGTTTATTTCGCAGGCGACGCCGCGCAGTGCGATAAAGACGGCTATATCTGGGTACTCGGCCGAGTCGACGACGTCATCAAAGTCGCCGGCCATCGCCTCAGCTCTATGGAAATCGAAAGCGTGCTCGTCAGTCATCCCGCGGTAGCCGAAGCCGCCGTAGTCGCGCGCCCCGATGAAATCAAAGGCGAGGCCATCGTGTGCTTCGTCGCCCTGCGCGTCGGCCACGAGCCTAGCCCAGCGCTGCGTAAGGAATTGATGGACTTCGTCGCCAACGCTATCGGCTCCATCGCCCGCCCTTCCGACGTTCGCTTCACTCCCCTGCTCCCCAAAACGCGCAGCGGCAAAATCATGCGCCGCCTCCTCCGCGAATTGGCTACCAAAGGCGCAGTAACCGGAGACACAACCACGCTTGAAGACATGGCCGTAATCGAGCGCCTACTAAAAGCCCAAGCCGACGACGAGGAATAGTCCGCCCTCGCGTAAACATCGACAGTGTTTGTGAGTTATTTCGCCGTGGAGGGGAATTGTCGCCACTCGGCGCCGTTAGTGCGCGTCTCGTCGTGGCTCATCAAACTCAAGCAGGATCTTGAATCCAATCACATCAGCACCAAATCGTATCTTCAACTCCCGAATCCCAAACGCAAACGCCTTCGGCAATGAGCCGCTCGGGACCGCAGATGGGTCCTCCGGCAATCTCCACGAAAAATTGCAGTGCGGGCAAGCAACGGGAATATCGCGTATATCGTCAGGCGAAACGGTGAGCCGCGACTTACATTTGTGGCACTCAAACGTAACCGCGCGAATCTCTTCCAATCCCACCACGATTTTGCGCTCAAACGTCACGTTGTCCGGAGTGTACCATGCTAACCCACGCCCTCTTCTATCTCGCCTCCGTGTCGCCGACCGAGCCCATTGTGGAGTCCGGCGGCCTGCTGCCGGTTTTCTCAGGGCTGAATCCCCACCACTAACCGACCTAGGCGAGGCTTGCCTCGCCCGCCGAGCACGCGCTGGTCACGCCAATCTCCCGATTGGCATTTGATATTTTCCCAAATCGGGAAGCGAGACTCCGCGTTAAGGCTTTGGTTGACATATTCCTACTATAATACAATGGTTACTAGGCCATGCTGCCATTCGCTCGCGATAGGCGAACCTGCACATCGCCGGGCGCGACTCCAACGTCGCACCGGCGCCGCCCCAGTGCTCTACTCGCCAGCGCCCTCGGAAATCAATCCTTCCCGCGCAAAAACATTTCTAATCGACGCCCGGGCGATTAGAAATCGCCGTAACTCTCTCAAAACAAACACTCGACATGTTTTCTAAGCAACTATTTTTGCCGCTTCCACGCTGCGGAAACTAGTGCGTGCATCCGTAAAACTACGCACGTTCACACCCTGCGATGGCCCGCTGCCACAGATGCTGCTATCCTCTCCTCGAACACTTCCACCGAGGTCGCGCTGATGGCTCAATCCGCATCACCCGCAATCCCCTACTCCGCGGCGCAACGGGACACCTACGCTCTGATCCCCTGGTACATCTGGTGCGGCGTCTTCGGCGTCATCTCCATCGTCGTCGGCATCTACTGGGATATTTCCTGGCACATGAGCGTCGGCCGCGACACTTTCTGGACTCCCGCGCACATGGCCATCCAACTCGGCGGCATTCTGGTCGCGCTCACCAGCGTCTATTTGATCCTCTCGACCACTTGGGGCAACAATCCAGCCGCGAAAGCCGCCTCCATCCAAGTTTGGGGTTTCCGCGGGCCGCTCGGCGCCTTCCTCGCCTGCTGGGGCGGCGTCCTAATGGTCACTTCCGCGCCTTTCGACAACTGGTGGCACAATTCTTTCGGTCTGGACGTAGCCATCGTCAGCCCGCCGCACATGGTCCTCGGCATCGGGATTCTGGCCGTCGCCATCGGCGCTCTGCTGCTGCTCGTCAGCTGGATGAATCGCTCCGAGGGCGACGCGTACACGCGACTTCGCCGCCTCTATCTGCTTATGGGCGGGGTGATTCTATCGCTCCACTGGATCCTGCTCTCCGAATATACCGGCGGCAGCCAGATGCACAGCCCTACGTTCTATCGCGCGCTGTCGCTGGCTGTGCCGATCATTCTGGTAGGGCTGTCGCGTGCCAGTGGCTATCGCTGGGGCGCGACGATCGTCGCGGCAATTTACACCGCGTGGGTGTTGGGGCAGCTCTGGCTCCTGCCATTATTTCCCGCGACGCCGAAGCTCGGGCCGGTGTTCACCAAGATCACCCACATGGTGCCGTTGGAATTTCCCACGCTCATCATCTTTCCGGCGATCGCTCTGGATTTTTTGCTGAACCGCTACGCGAATAAGAATAAATGGACGCTTGCTGTCATGCTCGGCACCACGTATCTCGCTGTGCTGATGTTCGTGCACTGGCCGCTCGGCGATTTCCTGATTTCACCCGCGGCACGCAACTGGGTTTTCGGCCAGAATTATTTTCCTTATATGGAATCGCCCTCGGACTATCACTACAACTGGGAATTCGTGGAGCTCGCGCCAACCGCGCGTCTATTCGTCAAGGGAATCGGCATCGCGCTCGCAACTTCGATCGTAGGCTCGCGCATCGGCCTCGCTGCCGGTGACGCATTGCGCGGCCTGCGCCGGTGAACGCAATGCCACGGAGCAGGATCGCCTCGCGTGCGCGCAAGCGGGCACTCGCGTCGCTCGCCGCGTCGATCGGCGTTCTCTTGCTGATCGCGCCCGCTCGGGCCCACGTCGGAAATCCAGACGTCTATTTTCAGGGCGCCGCCGGTCCCTATCATCTGATCGTCACCATACGCACCCCGCAGATGATTCCCGGCACTGCAGACGTGGAAATTCTCAGCGCCACTCCTGGTATTTCGAAAATCACGGTCGTCCCGATTTACATCGTCGGTCCCGGCGCAAAATATCCGCCCGTCGGCGACCTGCTCCTGCAATCGAAAGAAGACCCGCAATATTTTTCCGGCAAGATCTGGCTGATGGAATCCGGTTCGTGGCAAGTGCGCGTTCAGGTCGACGGCGCGCAAGGCTTCGGTGAACTCGCCGTACCGGTGCCCGCCGCGGCGCGTCGCACTTTGCCAATGCAAAAAACGCTCGGCATTCTACTCTTCGCACTAATGTCGCTGCTCGTCGTCGCGATTATTTCGATTGTTGGGGCGGCGCGACGCGAAGCCACGCTCCCGCCTGGAGAATTGCCGTCTGCGGAAAGGTCACGTCGCGGCCGATGGGTGATGCTCGGAGCCGCCGTCGTGGTTTTCGGCGTGCTGTACTTCGGCAACTCGTGGTGGAATTCGGAAGCTAGCGACACGGCCCGCAAGATGATTTACACACCGCCGTCCCTCGATGTTTCGCTCCAGCCGGACGGCAAGCTCCTGCTGAAAATGGGCAACTCCGAATGGCATAGCACGCGCCCCGAAACCGTGATGACTACTCTCATGCCCGACCACGGCCATCTGATGCATCTTTTTCTGCTGCGCGAGCCGGGCATGGACCGCTTCTATCATCTGCATCCGCAGATCGTTCCGCTTGAGGCTGGGCTTCATCCGAACACCGGGGTTTCGTTTGAAACGGATTTGCCCGCGATCCCCGCCGGACGCTATCAGGTTTTTGCCGACGTGGTTCGCGAATCCGGCTTCCCCGATACCATGATCGCCGAAATTGATTTGCCCGATATTCCCGGCGTCGCGCTCTCCGGTGATAATTCCGCAGCCGCATCGTCGCCGCTTCCTGCTGTCGGCGCGCCCGCAAGAGGCAACGGTGATCCCGGCGGCGCAAAGGGCTCGAGCGGAGCGGCGATCGAGACGGTGAACGTCTCATCCGATGGCACCACCGCGATTCTGCCGGATGGCTACAGAATGATATGGGAACGTGGGAACGCGCCTTTCACCGCGAACCATTTTGTGTGGCTGCGCTTTCGCCTCGAAGCGCCGGACGGCAAGCCCGTCAGCGATTCCGAGCCTTACATGGGAATGGCAGGCCACGCAGAAATTGTGAATTCCGATCGCTCCGTCTTTGCGCACATCCATCCCGACGGTTCGGTCGCAATGGCCGCGCTGGAACTAACGCAGAAACACTCAGCACAAGGAAATGCCAGCTCGAGTGCGCAAGCGGGAGCGAGCACAGGCGGCGACATGAGCGGCTTAGACATGTCCATGGATCCGCGCTCCGCCGAGGTTTCCTTCCCCTACGGATTCCCCAAACCCGGCTACTA
This sequence comes from uncultured Acidobacteriota bacterium, assembly GCA_963790855.1. Taxonomy (GTDB): domain Bacteria; phylum Acidobacteriota; class Terriglobia; order Acidiferrales; family UBA7541; genus Palsa-295. The sequence continues at coordinate 1,092,349 of CAWBPZ010000004.1, read as the reverse complement.
CCGCCTGTTCGTGCAAATGAAGCGCGGAGGCACGATTGAAACAGGAGTGTTCGATACGCAGGTTCTACCGTGACACGGACCGAGCGTTCGCGCGAAGAATTTGCGCGGAGCGCGCGAAATTTTACAAGCCCCTTACGAATTATCAGGTCGCATCATTTTCGCGGCCGTTCTTGTCACCAAGCTTCTGGGCGCGATGCGCTGCGATTCCTTCATCAGGCGATTCATGAAGCCGGAAATGATGTAGGGCTTCCCTGCCGCTTGCGCTTCCAGGCCAACGCGCGCCACTTTCTCCGCCGTCTCTGCGTTTCTGAACGGCCGGTCCGGCTGCTGCGCGACTTCCTGAAATTCCGTCACGGTCGAACCGGGGCACAGCGCGCAAACGCGCACCCCCAGCGGACGCACTTCCTCGGCGATACCTTCCGCCAGCAGCAAATCGAAAGCCTTGGTCGCTGCATAGCAGGAACTGAACGGCAGCGGCTGATACGCCGCGAGCGAAGCGACGATCATCACATCACCCTGTTTTCGCTGCACCATGGCGGGCATGTACAACCGCGTGAGGTGTACCACGGCGGCGCAATTCACCTGAATCATCTCCAGCATTTTCGCCACGGGAAGCTCGTGTACGAAACCGTAAGCACCGAAACCGGCGTTGTTGATCAGAAACTCCAATTCAATCTTCTTATTGGCCGTGAACGCGTAAATTTCGCCCGGCGCTTCCGGACGCGTCAGATCCGCGGCGAAAACCTCCGTCTTGATGCCGTGCTGCGAAGCCAGGTCAGCAGCCAGTTTCTGCAGCCGGTCAATCCGCCGCGCCGTAAGCACCAGATTCGCGCCTCCCGCCGCCAGCAGCTTCGCTAGCGCCAGACCGATTCCGGCGCTAGCCCCGGTGATCAGCGCCCATTTGCCCCGCCATTCCTGCTGCCATTTTTCCGCCACGGAATCCTCCGATCAGCCAGCAACCATGAGCGCTTAGCGCCGCCAGCGAAAACTCTACCACAGCGAGGCTTGCGTTATTCGAGCCGGCTACTTCCAGGATTGAATTGGGATAAAGGCATAAGTCGGGAAGACGCCAAAACAGGAAGTCTGCGAGGAACGGCTCAGGCGTTGTCGGGTTTCTCACGGGGCATCACCGTGTCCCGTATGCGCACGCCCTGCTCTTTCAAGCGATCGAGCAGCCGCCGCGCCCATACAAATTCCGCTGCCAGGATGCCCAAAGCAAGCATGATGGTGAGCCAACCCGGACCGGGAGTCGCGATCATCACGATGCCCAAAGCGAGCAGCGTGAAGCCGATCAGCACCTTGACGAGCCGCTTGGCCTGCTGGAACGAATGGATCAGCACCGAAGATCTCGCTTCACGAGAATCGCACGCGCTCGTGGCCGCTTTCCTGGCTGCTTATTCGCCGCTCTGCTTGCCGCTTCATTCCTTAGATGCGGCTCGACCAGTTAAGTATCGTCATGCACGCAGATTTCCATCGCAAACGCTGCGACGGTTTGTAAATTTTTGGTGCGTGGACGAAGAACAGTGGGTTTGCGTGACGCCTCAGCGTTCGAACCCGCGCGCTGCGGCGAGCGCCGACCGCAAATGGAAAGATTCTGCCGGGTAAGTCGCAATACGGAACCGCATGCACAAGCGAGTGGCAGCTCTCACATGCAGTTTTCAGACACTTGCGCGACGCAGCGGCGACTAGAACTTGTAAACGATGCCCACCGAAGCTTTCGGGCTCACCTGATAAGTGTTGAAGAACCGGCTGGCAATTCCGTCCAGGGCGATGCGCAGCGCGACGTGCCGATGATGCGCGTTCAAGTCCACGCCCACGCCTCCCAATCCTGCAAGCGCCCCTTGCCCGCCGTAAGGAGTTTGCGGGTCAATGAACATTCCGCCGATCATGATGTGCGCCCACAGGTCAATGCCCTTCGGCCCCACGTAGCGAACCCGCGGACCGATGCCTCCGAATACCAGCCAGGAATTCTGTCCGGGTTGGCTGCCGTACACAGCCATCAGTTCCGCGTCCGCTCCCAGCCAATCCCGGTAATAGTAGACTGCGGAGATGTTTCCCCCGTTCATATTCGAAACGACTCCGGGAACTTCGTAGTAACGATAGAACGTGTAGCCCGCGCAGACGTCCCAGCTGTACTTATTGAAGACGCCCTGCACTTCCTGAGGCATGGCGGCCGGGGCCGCCGGAGTGGCAAACGCGGGCGCCGCGAATACGGATGGGGAATCTGCTGCTGGGCTTGCCGGGGTCGCGGGCGTAGCCGGCGTGACGGCGTAGGTCATGAACTCAGGCGCCGCGAGCGTGACGGAATCCCCGAAATTCGATTGTGCGCCGGCATTTATGGCCAACAGCAGCACGCCGGCGAAAAGAACAGAGATATATTTCATCGTCTATTTCCCCCAGACGAAGGAATGCCCTACCCGTTTCCCTTTAACTCTGAGGGATAGCGGAACGGCGTGTCTACAGGATTGATTGGGTTTGCCGCTTGGATGTCACCCTGTTCGCTGGGACAGTTCTGCACCGGGCCAGTTGGTCGGGATCCAGCTGGTGACTCGTGCGTCGGTCGGAGCTCTGTGCGCCGACACCGCACAACGGCTCCGCGCAATCTCCACTTGACCTGACGACTATTTCTGCTATTCTGCGGGGGCTGCCTTACCAGCAGCGCTTATCAAGAGTGGTTGAGGGGACAGGCCCTGCGACGCCACAGCAACCTGGTGCAACTGCCAAGGTGCTAATTCCTGCCCAGTGGGGAGAGATAAGATCCTCGATAGACCGGCCACCGGTCGTTGAAGATTCAACTCCCAAGCTGAAGTCGAATTAAAGGCTGCATTCGCACATGCGAATGCTCGCAATGTTTATTGCAGCGCATGGAGCGCTGGGCTAGGCCTATTTCTACACATTTTCTAGGGCCCAAGCCAGACCATGACGCGGCGGCGGAGCACATTCCGCGAGGTTGCGCGGAGCTGGATTTCGAAGAGAACGGACGCGGTGAAACGAAAAGCGAATACGCCGCGACACAACGAGGCCGAACAGAATCAAAAAAGAGGACAGCGAAGGAGCACGAACATGAATTTTGCGACGAGGACGATTCACGCAGGGCAGCCATCGGAACCGGAAACCGGTTCACTGATCGCGCCCATTTTTCAGACTTCCACGTACGAGCAGGACGCGCCCGGGCAAGACAAGGGCTTCAATTATTCGCGCACAAATAATCCGACGCGGCAGCGCCTCGAGACTGTGCTGGCCGAACTGGAAGGCGTGCAGCACGCCGCGGTATTTGCGTCGGGACTCGCGGCGGAAAACGCGGTGCTACAAGCGTATCTGCGGCCCGGCGACGAAATCGTGATTCCGACCGACGTTTACGGCGGGACGTACCGGATCCTCAACAAGGTGTACGCGCCGATCGGCGTGACGATCAAGCAGCTGGATATTGCGGACCGCGGCGCGCTGGCAGCAGCCATCACGGAAAAGACGAAATTGGTGTGGATCGAATCGCCGACGAATCCGCGGCTGCTGGTTTACGACATCGTGGACATCTGTAGACTGGCGCACGCGAAATCGGCCTTGGTCGTGGTGGATAATACTTTCGCGACACCTTATTTTCAGCAGCCGTTCGAGCTGGGCGCGGACATCGTGGTGCACAGCGTAACGAAATATCTGGGCGGACATTCGGACACGATTCAGGGTGCGGCGCTGGCGAAGGAAGCATCGGTATTCGAGCCGATTAAATTCTTGCAGAACGCCACGGGCGCGGTGCCTTCCCCTTTCGACTGTTGGCTGACACTGCGCGGATTGAAAACGCTGGAACTGAGAATGCAGCGGCACGAAGAGAACGCAATCGCCATCGCAAATTCCTTGAAGGGGCATCCGCTGGTGCGGCAGGTTTATTTCCCGGGGCTGCCGGAGCATCCAGGACACGAGATCGCAAAAAAACAGATGACCGGATTCGGAGGAATGGTATCTTTTGAGTTAGAAGGCACGATCGAGGAAGTGGTGGCGTTCTGCTCCTCGCGGCGTTACTTCACGCTGGGCGAAAGCCTGGGCGGCGTGAAAGCACTGCTGTGCCATCCGGCGACGATGACCCACGCTTCGATTCCCGCGGAGACGCGCGCGGAGCTGGGGCTTTCGGACACGCTGATTCGTTTGTCGCCCGGCTGCGAGAACGCGAAGGATCTGGTGGCAGATTTGCTTGAGGGGCTTGCGTTGCTGGACCATCAGCGAAAAACACAGAAGGCGGTAGCGGCCAGTGCCCACTAAGACTGCGGGAGTGGAGCCTGCGGCGCGCGCGAGTGCGTGGCGGCCGGGCTCCGCGAAAATTGATGTAGGAATTCTGGGCGCGACGGGCGCGGTGGGTCAGCAATTCATCGCGCTGTTGGCGAATCATCCGTGGTTTCGCGTCACGTGGCTGGCGGCGAGTGAACGTTCAGCGGGAAAGCGCTATGGCGATTTGGCGTGGCGTTTGCCGACGGATTTGCCGGAAGAGACGGCGCGGCTATCGGTGGAAGCGCTGAAGGCGGGCGCAGGTCCGCAGCTGGTATTTTCGGCGCTGGATTCTTCAATCGCGGGCGAAGCGGAAGTGGAATTTGCTTCGGCTGGACATATGGTGGTGAGCAATTCGCGCAATCATCGTATGGATGCGTTGGTGCCGCTGCTGATTCCGGAAGTGAATCCGGAACATTTGGGATTGCTGCCGCTGCAGCGGAAGAGTAAGGGCTGGAGCGGCGCGATCGTGACGAATCCGAATTGCGCGGCTATGCCTTTGGCGATTGTGCTGGCGGCTTTGCGGACTTATCAGCCGAAACGCGTGCTGATCACTACGCTGCAGGGACTTTCTGGCGCAGGATACCCGGGCGTGGCTTCACTGGATGCGACGGCGAACGTGATTCCGTTTATTGATGGCGAGGAACAGAAGATCGAGACGGAAACGCGCAAAATTTTGGGGCGCTTGGTGGCGGATTCGGTGGAGTTCCATCCCGTGACCGTGAGCGCAACCAGCACGCGCGTGCCAGTGATTAATGGGCACACGGAAAGCGTGTCGGTGGAATTCGAGAAGAGCGTGACGCAGGAAGAAATCCTGGGGGCGTTCCGCGAATTTTCCGGGGAGCCTCAGAAATTGGGATTGCCGAGCGCGCCGCAGCCGGCGATTGTGTATCACGACGCGCCCAATCGCCCGCAGCCGCGGTTGGATGTGGAGCGCGGAGGTGGGATGGTGACGCACGTGGGGCGTTTGCGGGCTTGTCCGGTACTGAGCCACAAATTCGTGCTGTTGAGCCACAACACGATTCGCGGGGCGGCGGGCGCGGCGATTTTGAACGCGGAATTAATGGCGGCGAAGAATATTCTCGGCTGAACTAAAATTCACCGCGGCTGATGGGCGGGTTCTGCGGAATTCCTCACGAGAATCTGATTGAAGAGCACGAGTTGCGGTTCGAGCGTGTGAGGAATATCTGCGGCGCCGGAACGTTGTCCGGACTTCGCCAGCAATTCCAGCCGCTGAGCGGTTTCCCAGGGGCCGGGCATCGCGAAATTCCCTACTGAACCTTTCAGAGCATGCGCCGCTCGTTCCAGAGCTGTGGCATTGCCGGCGCGCAGAGCCTCGCGAATATCTTCGAGCATTCTGGGGCACCCCTGCAGAAATATTCCCGCAAGCTCTTTCAATAAATCGGAGTCACCATCGAAGCGCGCGAGCAGTTCAGCGTCGCTCGGCCCTGCCGGGTCGGGATCCGCGTGAACGGCGGGAAGTTTCGTGCCGTTAGGGAAGGCCGCCTGGATTGTTTCGGCGAGTTCGGCGGGATTGATGGGTTTGGTTATGTATCCGTCCATTCCGGCGGCCAGGCAACGTTCGCGGTCTCCTTTCATGGCGTGCGCGGTGACGGCGATGATCGGAATGTGCGCGCCCATGGCCAGTTCTTCTTCGCGAATGAGCGAGGAGGCTTGCAGGCCGTCCATTTCGGGCATTTGTACGTCCATCAGAATCACATCAAATTGGCGGGACTGATTTTCTTCCCAGAGCTGCAGGGCTTCCCTGCCGTTGTTCACGGAAGTCACGGTGTGACCCTGTTTCTGCAATAATTTTTGTGCAAGCACGCGATTGACGGGGTTATCCCCCGCTAGAAGAACGGTTAGCTTGCGTCGCGACTCGTCGGGAAGCTGGCGTGTGATCAAGGATCAGTCCTTGTGTGCGGCGCGCGACTGGTGCGGACGCAGCGCCGCCGCCTTTATTTTTTGGGTTTATTGCCGCGCGAACGAACGCGACAGCAGGAAGGGGGACTACATTTCGATCCTAGGCTTTGCGTCGGGGGACGTCAACGGTCCTGATGCTGTGCGTACAACAGCGTGGCGTGCCGAGATAAGCGGGGGGTGCGCGTTACCTATTCTTGGCTTGAGCAATTCCGCTATGCCCTTTTCGACACGGACCCGTTGGAGTGCACACGCCGCGATGCAGGCGGCTGTTACATTAAACGACAGCGAATGAAACGTCCTGCCGGAAAGCAAAACCGATGGGTGCCGGCCGCTTTCCTGAGGGGAAGCCTGCGTGCGGAAAATGCGCTTACGGACGAAGTTCCTCCTGTCCCTGCTGGCGGTTACCGCCGGGCTGAGCAGCGCGACGCTGCTGATTGTCAGCTATAGCGTGCAGAAACGCGTGCGCGAAAACATCCGCGAAGACCTGCGCGGTTCCGTGGACATTTATGAAAGTTTCGAGCGACAGCGCGAGGCTACGCTGAAGCGTTCCACGCAGTTGCTAGCCAACCTGCCAAACGTACGCGCCATGATGACCACGCAGGATTCCGCGACAATTCAGGACGCGTCGGCCGATGTGTGGAATTTGAGCGGGAGCGATTTGATGGTTTTCGCGGACCGTTCGGGCAATGTGGTGGCGATGCGGGCGAATACCAGGAGCTTCGCGCGCGCGACGGCGCAAGAGTTCATGCAGCGTTCACTGAAAAAAGAAGAGCCGCGCGACTGGTGGTATGGCGGCGACAATTTGTACGAGGTGTGGATTCAGCCGATTTATTTTGGGGCAGAGTCGAAGGATTCGACTCTGGGTTATCTGGCGGTCGGACACGAAATTGATGAGCGCGCGGCGAAGGACTTCAGCAAGATCGCTTCGAGCGACGTAGCGTTTCGCTGGGGCGATACTTTTGTGGCGAGCACTTTGACGGACGCGCAGCAGCGCGAACTGGCGCAACAGCCACAGGGCGATTCCGCGGGGTCGCAGGAAACACAAATCGGCAAAGAGCGATACCTAGCGACGACGGTGGAATTGCCCCCTGGCGCGCAGCCGCGAGTGACGCTCACGGTTTTGAAATCGCTGGATAAGGCTACGTCGTTCTTGCGCGATCTGAATCGAATATTGCTAGGACTGGGAATGCTGAGCGTGATTGCGGGCAGCGTGCTGGTGTTTTTTATTTCAGATACTTTCACGCGGCCGTTGGCGAATTTGGTGGCTGGCGTGCGCGCTTTGGAAGGAGGTGACTACAGTTTTCCATTGGAAAGCGCGGGCGGGGACGAGGTGTCCGAGGTGACGGGCGCCTTCTCGCGCATGCGCACTAATTTGCAGAAAACGCAGGCGGAGCAGCAACAACTGGAGGAGCGGCTGCGTCAGGCGCACAAGATGGAGGCGGTGGGGCGGCTGGCGGGTGGCGTGGCGCACGACTTCAATAATTTGCTGACGATTATTCGCGGCAATAGCGATTTGCTGATTGACCGTGACGGCGCGGACGCATTCCACAAGCGCTGCATAGAACAAATACAGAAGGCTTCGGGGCGCGCGGTGGCAATGACGCGGCAGTTGCTGGCGTTCAGCCGGATGCAGGTACTGCAGCCACGCGTGCTGGATTTGAATGCGGTGGTGACGGAAATGGGCAAGATGCTGCCGCGTTTGATCGGCGAGCATATTGAGCATGTGTTTGTGCCAGAGCCGAAATTAAAATTGGTGACGGCCGATCCGGGACAGATCGAGCAGGTGCTGATGAATCTGGCGGTGAATGCGCGCGACGCGATGCCTGGCGGCGGAACGCTTACGGTGCGGACTGCGAACGTGGAGATGACGGAAGTGGACAGCGCGCGGCGTGGGTCCATGCAGCCTGGGATGTACGTGGAGCTTGCGGTGAGCGACACCGGCATAGGGATGGACGAGAAAACCAAGGCGCATATTTTCGAGCCGTTTTTCACTACAAAAGAGGTCGGCAAGGGGACGGGGTTGGGCCTGGCGACCGTTTACGGCATCGTAAAACAGAGCGGCGGATTTATATGGGTGGAAAGCGTTCCGGGAAAGGGGACAACTTTTGAAATTTACCTGCCGTTGGCATCGGGACCTGCATCCAAGGCAGAAGCAGAAGCGAAACGCGCGGAGCTGCGGCGCGGAAGCGAGACAATTCTGGTGGTGGAGGATGAAGCGGGCGTGCGCGAGCTGGCCGGCGAGTTCTTAAAGGCGCATGGGTACACGGTGCTGGAGGCAAAGGACGGCATCGAGGCGCTGGAAGTCGCGGCGCGGCATGAAGGGACGATCCACCTAATCTTGACGGACATGATCATGCCGCGGATGAGCGGCGCGGAATTGGTGAAGCGATTGAAAGCGTTTCGACCGGACATGAAAGTGGCGTACATGACGGGTTATGCGGAGTATGCGACCTCTGGGAGTGAAACACCTTCCAAGCAGCAGAGTTCGATACTTCAGAAACCATTTTCCTCGGCTTCTTTGGCTGACATGGTCCGCGCAGTGCTGGCGGGAAATGTGGGCGAGAAGACGAGCGACGCCAAGGAATGCCGCGTCCTCTAGAAGCGCTGAGAGAACTGGGAGCGTGCAGCGCGGCGCCAGGCGAGCAATCAGGCCCTACGAAATACGTCGAGGAGGCCCGCCATGCTAGGCAATGGCCGCGGAAAATCGTTTGTGCAGGTGTTGGTGACCGCTGGTTCTTTGCTCCTGCTGCACTCTCCCGCTGCTAGATCTCAAAACGCTGCGGCTACGGGTGCGCCTGGAGGGGTGCCGAGGGACACGGCGCCTGACCTCCGCGCGCTGGCGGATTCGGTGCGCGCGCTGCAGATGCAGGTGCAATCGTTGAATTCGCAGGTGAGAGAGCTGCGCGCGGCGGAGGAACGAGAGCATGCGGAGGCGCGCGCTTTGCGGAGTGAGTTGAACCGCGCGACCGCGAAATCAGTGACGGCGCCCAGTGTGGCGCACGACGCGTATGCTTCCGCAGAGTCTCCAGAGAGCACGGCACCGACGGCTACGGCGGCGGTGGCTGCTGCGGGGCCTGCGCCTGTTGGGCCAACGGTTGGCGCAGATGGAGCGACGCTTGAGCAGCGCGTGACGAAGCTGGAAGACGATCAGGAATTGACGGACGCGAAGGTGCTGGAGCAGAGCCAGACGAAAGTGGAAAGCGGATCGAAGTATCGCGTGCGCCTATCGGGGATGGTTTTGCTGAACGCTTTTGAGACGCGCGGAGCAGTGGACAATCTTGATTTTCCGGAAATCGCGACGGCTCCGGAAGTGCCAGGAACTTCCGGCGCGTTCTCGGGATCGTTGCGGCAATCGCAGCTGGGCGTGGAGGTGTTCGGGCCGGACGTGGCCGGAGCGCATACCAGCGCGAACGTGAAATTTGATTTTGCGGGCGGGCAAGTGGACACCGAGAACGGCGCAGTTATGGGAATCGTGCGGCTGCGCACCGGAACCGTCCGCATGGATTGGGCGGACACTTCGGTCATCGCGGGGCAGGATGCGGCGTTCTTCGCGCCGCTGGTGCCGACGTCTCTGGCTTCGCTGGCGGTGCCGGCGCTGTCATATTCGGGAAATCTGTGGATCTGGGCGCCGCAGGTGCGCGTCGAACATCGTGTGGCCTTGCCGGATGATTCCAGTTTGCTGCTGCAGGGGGGGATTCTGGATTCGTTGACGGGTGATTATCCAGACCCGGAAGATCGTGTGCCGAGCGAGGGTGAACAATCGGGCCAGCCGGCGTATGCTGCGCGTGTGGCGTGGAGCCATCACGCGTTTGGGCGGGACGTGACGATTGGATTCGGTGGATACTACGGGCGGCAGAATTGGGGATTCGGACGAGGCGTGGATGGATGGGCGGGCACGACGGACGTCACGATTCCGCTGGGAAAATATTTTGATTTCACGGGCGAATTTTATCGCGGCCGGGCGGTGGGAGGGTTTGGCGGAGGCGTGGGGCAGAGCGTGGTGATGTCGGGCGCCCAGAGCGATCCGGCTACGGTGATACGCGGACTGGATTCGATGGGCGGGTGGGCGCAATTGAAATACAGGCCGAAGGCGAATTTCGAAGTGAATTTCGCGCTCGGGATGGATAATCCGTTTGCGGGGGAGCTGCGGAATAATCCCGCGACGGAGGCGATTTATGGGCAGCTGATTTCGCGCAACTTTACGCCGTTTGTGAATTTTATTTATCACGCGCGGTCGAATGTATTGTTCTCAGCGGAATACCGGCGTTTGCAGACGCAGAATCTGGACAGTAGCCTGGAGACGGCAAATCAGATCGGGCTTAGTGTAGGGTACATATTTTGAGTTGGACGTTGCATAAGAGCGCGAGCGGCCGCTGGTGGCTGGTTGCGTTGCTCGCTTGGGCGAGCGCGGCATCGTCGTTGGCGGCGCAAAGTTCGGCTGTCACGGCAGAGGTGTCGGTGACAAAGCCTGGCACGGCGGAACATCAGCGCGGAGCCACGGGGAATCGCGCAGATGAATCGCAGGTGGTGGTGTGGCTGACGCCGCTAGACGGCCCGGCACCGAACGAACCGGCCGCCGATGCCAAGGCGCCGCAACTGGTGCAACGCAATAAAAGCTTTGAGCCGCACGTGATTGTGGTGCAGGTGGGCTCGTCGATTCAATTTCCGAACAAGGATCCTTTCTTCCACAATATTTTTTCGATGTACGATGGGAAACGATTTGATTTGGGGCTGTACGAAGCGGGGACGAGCCGGTCCGTGAAGTTCGACCGTCCGGGAGTGAGCTTTTTATTCTGCAATATTCACTCGGAAATGAGCGCTGTGGTGATCGTGGTGGATACGCCGTACTTCGCGATGTCTGACCGCAGCGGACGATTGACGATTGCCAACGTTCCGGATGGGCGTTACCAGATGCACGTGTGGTACGAACGGAGCTTGCCAGAAAATCTGAAGGGATTGACGCGGGTGGTGACGATTTCGGGGGGGACGCGAGTGCTTGGCCCCATCCACGTGATTGACAACCCCAATTACACTTTTGCGCATAAGAATAAATATGGAGAGGATTACGTCCCGCCGCCGACCCAGGGCTACGAGCACCCGTAGACTTTCGGCTTCCTCCGCTGATTTTACAAGTTTTTGACATCCAACAAACGTCATTATGACAACGCGGCGGGCCATTGCTCGCAGTCTAGTTGCGCAGGATTGCGGACGGGCGTTGGGATTACAATATTGGGAGTTCCGGTGCCCGCAGGTGTGGGGCGGCTCGCGCGGCGACCTGATTTCGGGCTCCGGCGACGGGTGGTATTTTCGGGGACTGATGCTCTGGAGTGTGCTTTGCGATCAAAGGAAGGCTCAGTGGAAACGATTTTGGTGGTGGAAGACAGCCGGGCTATGCAGCGGACGTTGCAACGGCTATTTGAGGCGGACGGGCTGCGGGTACAGATTGCGTCGGACGGGATCGCGGGACTGGAAAGTTTCCGAAAGCAGACGCCGAACGTGGTGGTGCTGGACTTGAAATTGCCGCGGCTGCCGGGGAAGGAAGTGTGCCGCGCGTTCAAGGCACATGCGGCGGGCGTGCCGATCGTGGTGTTGAGTGCGAACTGCGAAGTGGAAGACAAGGTGCTGCTGCTGGAACTGGGCGCGGATGATTATGTGACGAAGCCATTCAGCCCGAGGGAGTTGCTGGCGCGGGTGCGGCGGGCGATGCGTCGCGGCGTACCGGCGACGGATGGGGCTGCGACGAGCGGTGCTAGCGCTGCGCCTCCTGCGCATGAGCTGCTGGTTTTTGGAGACACCAAGATTGATTTCACCAGCATGGTGGTGATGCGCGGCGGGAAGACGTTGGCGTTCACGGCGCAGGAATTTAAACTACTGAAGTATTTCGCGCGTTGCCCGGCGCGCGTAATTTCGCGGCAGGAACTGCTGAATGAAGTTTGGGGGTACGAAAATTACCCGACGACGCGGACCGTGGACAATCACATCCTGCGGATCCGGCAAAAGCTGGAGCCCGACCCGGCGCGGCCGCGATATTTTTTGACGATGCACGGCACCGGCTACAAATTCACGCCGGGTGAGAGCGTAGCTGCGGTGGACATGTAGCACGGCTGGTCGGGGAACCTCCTTGGCACGATTGCGACTGCGCACACAACTGCTGACCGCCACGCTGGTGATCATCTGCGCGCTGCTCGGTTCGCTGCTGCTGATCGTGCGGCATACGGTACGCACCGAAATTGATGAAGGAGTGCGGCAGAGCACGAACGATTCGCTGCGTGCATTCGAGAACGTGCAGCGGGAGCGCGAGCTGCAACTTTCACGCACTGCCGCAATGCTGGCGGAACTTCCCACACTGAAAGCTTTGATGACCACCGAGCACGCGCTGACGATTCAGGACGCGTCCGAACCATTGTGGAAGCTCGCGGGCAGCCAACTTTTTCTGCTGGCCGGGCCGAACGGACGCGTGCTGGGATTTCATGGCACCAGCCCGCGCTGGAACACGGACGTGGCGGAAGAAAATTTGGCGAGATCGGTGGAGCAAGGCGAGGACGCGGCGTGGTGGTACGGCGAAGGTCAACTTTTTCGCGTGTTTCTGCGCCCGATTACTTCCGGCACCAATAGCGAGCGACGGCAGCTGGGAATTTTGGCCGTCGGCTACCAGATTGATGCCACCGTCGCGGAGCAGCTGGCACTGGTGGCAGGAGGCCCGATTGCACTGACTACCGGCGACACAATTATCGCGTCCACACTTTCGCCGGCGGATCAGGCCGAGCTGGAACAATTGATACCAAAGCGGTTTGGCGCGGGGGCTGCGAGCGGAGAATTGAATTTGGGTCGCGAGCAATACGAAACAGCTTCGGTAGTGATCCACAGCGGGCCGCCGGCTTCGGTGAAATGTTACGTGCTGATGTCCTTGCAACCGACGAATGCATACTTGCAGCGGCTGAATCGCACAATTTTGCTGTTGGGGATTACGGCGGTGGCGCTGGCTGCGTTGCTGCTGGGATTCGTAGCGCAGACGATCACACATCCGCTCGATAACCTGGTGGCTGGCGTGCGTGCGCTGGCCGTGGGCAACTACACGTATTCGATCACGCCGCGGGGGAGCAGCGAAGTCGCGGAACTGGGCGAAGCGTTTTCAAAAATGCGCGGAGAGTTGCTGGCTCATCAGCAGCGGCGATTCGCGACGGAGCGGATTGCTGCAGTGGGCCGAGCGGCGAATTCGATTTCGCACGATTTGCGGCATTATCTGGCTGCGGTGGTGGCGAATGCGGAATTTCTTTATGAAGCGGAAAAGTTGAAGTTGAACCGCGACGAGATTTATGAGGAGATCAAGACGGCTTCGGAGCAGATGGTGGATTTGCTGGACTCGCTGCGCGAACTTGCGCGCGAGGAAAACTCGATTGCTCCGATACCGGCTTCGTTGAATCAAACGATACGCCGAGCGGTGGATGCGGTGCGGGCGCGGCCGGAATTGCGCCATCTGGAAATTTCCATCAGCACGGCGGGCGACATGGACGGAGTGTTTGATCCGAAGAAGATCGAGCGGGCATTTTTTAATCTCGTGCTGAATGCTTGCGAGGCCACGGTGCCGTCGCAGGGGTATGTGAGGATCGAGATCAGCTCGAACGGCGAATCGTTTGAAGTGCGCGTGGCGGATAACGGGACGGGGGTGCCGCCGGCGATCGCCGCGACGCTATTCGATCCGTTTGTCAGCCTGGGAAAACCGAACGGGACGGGACTGGGGCTGGCGATCGTGACCAAGATTGTGCAGGATCACGGGGGTTCGGTGACGCTGGAGAAAACTTCCGAGAGCGGGACGATTTTTCTGGTGAGGTTGCCGCGGGCGGCGCGGGCGGAAACGGTTGCGCCCCAGGCGGTTGTTTCCTGACACTCAGTTGGTGCGATCGGTTTTGGGGCGCGGCGTTTCGCGCACGAAGCAGGAATCGCAGACGCGCGTTCCGTCCTTCAGCGTGAAATCCACTCGGCGACTGGAATCAATCGTGGCACCGCATTTTCCGCAGACATCGCTGGGCGTTTCGTTCATGTGGTTTAACCCATTCTACCGCACATCGCTCGAGGCTGCTTCGTTTTGCCGTCAGGTGGCCGGTTTCTTCGGCGCGGGTGGGGCGGCGTCATGGGCGAAGGCGTAAAAGCGGGAGTTGCAATCGTCGCAGCGGTAGACGCGGACATGAATGGCGCGCAGTAAATATTTTTCGATGGGACCGCGACGATGCGAACGAGCGGTTTCCCTGCTGCGACAATATGGGCACAGGCGGCCGCCGGTGACGGGGAGCGACTCGATAGCAGAGCCGTGGGACCGAATCGAAGAGAAATCAATTTCGTGCATAGCGGTTGTTCGTTTGTGAAGATCGCCCATCTAGAATGCCGAAAAGCTCGATCACAAGTCTTGCGAAAAAGTGAAGAACCATGACGGCCATACAAATGAACAGGGCGAAGGAAAGAAATATTTTGAAGAAGGTAATAGCGGAGGCGTCGGACGCGGCGAAATTCGCGAGCACGGTCAGGAACAGAATCAGGGTTGTGCAGTGACCCACACGGCCTCCAGGCGCTGCGAAAAAGTGGCGGCACCCGGCGTACCACAGAAGAAAAAGCGAACGGGCCCCATCCGGAACTCGCGCCGCGCGCTCCGTAGACTCGTCCTAATGGTGTCGTAGCTATACTTCGGGGGAAATACAGTGATTGCTGTAATTCGCCGCGGGATGGGCTGCAATCGGCCTTAGCCAGGGCTCGAGCTTAGCGAAAGGATGCGCCGCCGGGTGCTGCGTGCGGGCAATGCCGCGAGCGTTGGGGGCGCTGTGGACGTTCATCGGGGGCCGATGGTAAGCTTGCCGCCCGAACAATAGCAGCTAAGGCGGGCGCGCTATTTTAAAAGGCGAAATGCGGCGCGCTGCCGTCAGGATGAGAGCCGATGGAACCCAACCCCAAGAGCGGTAGTGATGCGGCCGAGGGAGTGCGCGCTTTAGCGCAGCCGATCGCCGCAGCGCTGTCGCGTGCCGCGATTTTTCTGGTGTTGACGATAAAACCGGGCGCGGAAAATCGCGCGACGGTGCGGTCGTTTTGCGCGGACCTCTCGGCACTGATTCGCGCTGTGGAATTTCGCGACATCGAGGCGGGGCTTTCCTGCGTGATGGGATTTGGGTCCGAGGCGTGGGACAGGCTGTTTGGGACGCCGCGGCCGGCGGGACTGCATCCGTTTCGCGAGATACGGTCCGGGGGACGGCATGCGGTGGCGACGCCGGGTGATTTACTATTTCACGTTCGGGCGAAGCGCATGGATTTGTGCTTCGAGCTGGCGAGTCAGATCATGACGCGGCTGGGAGATGCGGTTTCGCCGGTTGATGAGGTGCAGGGATTCCGTTATTTTGACGACCGCGATTTGATTGGATTTGTGGATGGCACGGAGAATCCGCGAGGGCAGGAAGCGATTGACGTGGTGACGATTGGCGGGGAGGATGCGGCGTTCGCAGGCGGGACGTACGTGATCGTGCAGAAATATCTGCATGACATGGCGGGATGGGAGAAGCTTTCGACGGAAGCGCAGGAGCGAATTATCGGACGCAAGAAGCTTTCGGATATCGAATTGGACGAAACGGTGAAGCCGACTTGCTCGCACAGTTCGCTGACGACGATCGAAGAGAACGGGAAAGAGATCAAGATTTTGCGCGACAACATGCCTTTTGGGCGGCCGACGCAAGGTGAATTCGGGACGTATTTCATCGGCTACAGCAAGTCGCCGAGCACGATTGAGTTGATGCTGCAGAATATGTTCGTGGGACGGCCGCCGGGAAATTACGACCGGCTGCTGGATTTCAGCCTCGCGGTTACTGGGAATTTATTTTTCGTGCCGTCGGCGACATTTCTGGAAGATGTGAGCGACGAAGCGGCGGCGAACGCGGCGCCGGTGGGCGATGCGGCTTCTGAGAAACCGTGCGACACAGCGGGCGCCGATGAAACCGAAACAGCGGCGGCGCCGGGTAAGGATGGTTCGCTCGGCATTGGATCACTTAAAGGAGACATCGGTCATGAATAATCTGCATCGCGAGCTGGCCCCGATTTCGGATATGGCGTGGGCTTCGATTGAAGAGGAAACTAGGCGCACGCTGAAGCGGTACCTGGCCGGAAGGTGCGTGGTGGACGTGCAGGGGCCGGGCGGCAGTGCGCTTTCAGCCGTTGGGACGGGCCACCTGCGGAAAATCACGGCTCCGGCGGATGGGATTCTTGCGAGGCAGCGCGAGGTGAAGGCGCTGGTGGAGTTGCGGGTTGCGTTCGAGCTGGATCGCCAAGGAATTGATGATGTGGAACGCGGCGCGAACGATTCGAACTGGCAGCCAGCGAAGGATGCTGCGCGAGAGATTGCGTTTGCGGAAGACCGCGCGATCTTTGACGGCTACGCTGCCGCTGGGATTGGGGGCGTGCGCTCAGGGACGAGCAATCCCATCATGACGCTGCCTTCGGATGTGCTGAAATATCCGGACGCGATTGCGCAGGGGTTGAGCCAGTTGCGACTGGTGGGCGTGAATGGACCTTACGCGGTCTTGCTGGGCGCGGATGCGTACACGGCGCTGGCGGAGACGAGCGACCACGGGTATCCGGTGCTGGAGCACGTGAAGCGGTTGGTGAACGAGAAGATCATTTGGGCGCCGGCGATCACCGGGGCGTTTGTGGTGACGACGCGTGGCGGCGATTTCGATCTGCACATCGGGCAGGATGTTTCGATCGGGTATTTGAGCCACACGGATACGGCGGTGCGCTTGTACCTGCAGGAGTCGTTCACCTTTCTGTTGCTCACTTCCGAAGCTTCGGTTGCGCTGGTGCCGCCCGGGAAGGCGAAGAAGAGCTGAGAGAGGCGGTGATGGGTAATGAGTGATCAGTGATTGGTGGCAAGGAACAGCTGCATAGCGGCGGGAGTGGCGACCCGGTTAGAGAATGTTGGTTAGAAATTCGATCATGCGCTTTCCGAGGCGATCTTTCTGCTGTTCGATCTTCTTCTGCACCGCGTAGTTCGGGTTCGGAAAAGTTTGCAACGCATTCCATTCTAGTTTCAGTTTGGACGCTGTGGCGGCTGCGTCCGGCAGGTACGCGCCGGGATTGTCGGCGACTCGCTGGCACAGGGCCGCGAGTTGGGCCGGACTTGTTCGTTCCAGTTCCTGCATTGAGGGCATGACTTCATTCTACGCTCTATTTCCAGCGATTTCTGCAGAGGGGCGCATCGGCACCACGGGCTACCAGTCCGGGCGGTCTTTGTGGAATCGCATGCGGATTGGCGTGATTCTTTCGGGCAGCCAGCCGTGGACGGGACACTCGAGCCGTTGCGGGAACTTCAACGCGCCTGGCACAGGCTTAGGAACTAGCGGTGCATTACACTTCGGACAGGTCATAAACTTTTCGATGATTTGCGATGTCGGATAGGCCGGTGGCTTCCTCACATGTTTCCGCGGAAATCGGGCTGTGCGTTCTCAGCTCGGCCAGCACTTGAGCCAGTCAAGCGCTTGTTGCTGGCCGGAAAACGCCTCGTCATTCAAGTTTCGATTCTGGCCGACGCGCACGCCGAATCCATCCACAGTCGGTGCTTTGCCGACGATCGCCAAGTTCGGATTCATCTTGCGCTGTTTAGCATGCGCTAGCACTCCTGTTGCGAGATCATACCTCTGAAGCGTAGAGAGCTCTCCATTGACCGCGAGAGTATTCACGAGAATTTTACTGACTTCCTTCTTCTTCGCCGTATCGACTGCCTGCTTGAATATCCGCAGGGCTGCGTCGAATGAAACCCTACCGCTGATTTTGACCAACAATATGCCTTCCAGTAATTCGATATCGGCCTGCAGTTCCACGTTCAGCCCTCTGCACCATATACTATCAAGTAAGCTAAAAACTTCGGCTCCAGATTCTCAGCACACATTGGAAAAATTTGAGGCGAGATTATTGACACGGCGCGAGTTCGTATGGCGGAGAGAGTGGGATTCGAACCCACGGTTGAGTTTCCCCAACACACGCTTTCCAAGCGTGCTCCTTAAACCGCTCGGACATCTCTCCGCCGAGCTGGAACGTTAGCAGCGTAGCAAATCGAAGGCGCGGCGGCAAACGGCGGGAGGCGGAGTGGGAAATTTGGTTGCACGCGGGAAGTAACAAATCGGCGGGAGGTCTGCTACACTTTTGTTCCCCGTTCCGGGGTAGTGCAATTGGTAGCACGCCAGCCTTTGGAGCTGGTTATCCTGGTTCGAGTCCAGGCCCCGGAGCCACCCCACTAACGCATACGCACGGAAAATTCAAAGTAGCACTTCAGCGGCTAGAGCCGAACACGATTGTGCGGAATATGCGTCGTGGCTGAAGCTAGGACCTACATCGCCTATCGAGTTGCTTGACATGCTCTACACCACGGAGCGGCTGCGCTACGCAGCTGAATCGCGGCGGCGGATTGGCGGCACGATCTTGAGAGAATTGGGCTGGCGAGAATCGGATTTAAGCGCACGCGTGCGCTGCGATTTGAAATGCTCTTCGCTGCGGCTCAGAAGTTTTTCGAATTCCTGTTCCGAGCAGTCGCTGGCCTGAGAAGAAGTGTTCTGATTAGCACTCACGGCCCCTCCTTGCAAACCCACCCTTGGGAGGCACTCTTTCGAAAGCCTGTTAGCGGAGCCTAGACCTCGCGCCGCGTAGTGTCAAGATTATTTGTATCAAGTGTCAAGTACGGAGCTTTTTGTGGGTGGCCATGCGGCCGGGGCGCCGTGCGCACGGCGGCAACCGACGAAGCGGCGGCCCTTGCGCATTGCGGCTGGACACTTTAGTCTGTCGAGCGGCATGACACCGCAATTCCTGTTACTTGGCGTAATCTGGTACATCGTTTTTCTGTTTTCGACGACCTGCCACGAAGGCGCGCATGCGTTGATCGCACGAATTGGTGGAGACCCGACGGCTTTCCACGGCGGGCAAGTGACGCTGAATCCTTGGCCGCACATACGGCGCGAACCGTTTGGACTGGTGGTGGTGCCGATTCTCACCTATTTCGTGGCGCACTGGATGATCGGCTGGGCCAGCGCGCCTTACGATCCGGATTGGCAGGAACGCCATCCGCATCGCGCTGCGTGGATGGCGCTAGGAGGGCCGGCGGCGAATTTCAGCTTGGTGATTCTGTCGGCAATCGCGATTCGGCTCGGAATGCATTTCGGGATTTTCGGCGTGCCGGATGCGGTGGACTTTACGCATATCACGGAGGCGCTGGTGCCGGGAGTGGCAGGCTTTGCGGCGACGTTTCTGAGCATCATTTTTCTTTTGAACCTGGTGCTGGGGACGTTTAATTTGTTGCCCGTGCCGCCGCTGGATGGAGTGACCGGAGTGACGTTGCTGATGAGTCAAGCGACGGCACAGCGGTTCCAATACTGGCTGCGCACACAGGGATTCGGGATACTTGGGTTGGTGGTGGCTTGGTACGCGTACGATCGATTGTTCCCGTACATTTTCAGGCTTGCGCTGGCGGCGCTTTATCCTGGGTCCCATTGGGGATAGCGGGACTTTGCCCGGGATTGGCGCAGCGTCCCGGGGACATTCCGATATTGGTGCAGCACTTCGTGAAGAAATATGGTGAGACGTACGGGAAGCCTTTTCAGGGTCTGACGCGGCGGGCGCACACCGTGCTGCTGCAGCATGACTGGCCGGGGAACGTGCGCGAACTGGAAAACGTAATCGCCAGCGCGGCGATCAGCGCGAATTCCGATTTCATTGACGTGGGGGATTTGCCGGAGCACCTGCAAAGGTCGCGTCGGCACGCTTCCTCTTCTGCAGCCACTCTATGGAGCCCGTTGCCGCTGGACGAAGTGCGTAGCGTACACATACAGCGCGTACTGGAAATGTGCAACGGCAACCGGGTGCCTACCGCACAGGTGCTGTGCATCGGGCGCACGAGTCTTTATCGTTTTCTGAAGCGCTCGGACAAACCGGCGTCGGTGGCGGCGCGGCGCTCGGCGTGACGATTGCGACAGAGCTAGTGGAGTGCAGTGGGCCGGCGGATGGGGGCAAGATAAGCGGAGCGAGCCTAGACCGCTTACGACAGGATGGGATCATGAACAACCAGACAGCGACCCCGAATGGATCCGTAACCCTGACAGAAGCAGCCGTGCGGCGGCCGGCGGGACTGGCGTCGCAACTTGCGATCGAGGTGTGCGGGTTCGACCGTTGCGGGCGATTTTTTACAGAGCGTTCGGAAACCTGCAACCTGAGCGACGGCGGATGCAAGCTCTACCTGCGTACGGAAGTGGAACGCGATGCGATTTTAGCCTTGCGTGTGATCGAGCGTTATGACAACCGAGGGAGCGGCGCAGCGCCGGTGCTTTTCCAAGTAACGCACATCGAGCGCGAGTCGAGCGGTTGGAAACTGGGAGCTTTGAAGTTGCACGCCGAAGATCTATGGCCGATGCAATCGGAGCGAGAGCAGGGCGAGAGGCCTTCATTCGATTGAGTTTCCGCGTGGTTGACCTTCAGTTATAGCCGCAATATCGGTGGCGTCGGTGAACCGACAGCAACTGCTGCCCGGTTCGATGAAGCCGAACCGGGCGCTACACATTCGAGAGCAAATTCAGAGGCCATTCACCAGCAACGTCAATTGCGCGCGCGCCTCTTCGCGCGGCGACTACTACAAAGCGAACGGGCAGGCCAACTCAGCGCAGACGAATTCGCGGCGATTCGCGGTTTACCCGCTTCTGTTTGCCATGTGCGATTTATGTGTCGCGGTTCGCTGCACCGCTTCGACTAGGCTGTCGGCCTCCAGATGTCGGCTCTGCCTAGCGCTTTTGTCGTTTGCCGTTAGTTGCCGGCTGCTTCTGGAGTGGCGGAGGGGCTGCGCAGCAGTGCTGGTGGCAGCGTGACCGCGGAATCCATGCGCACCATCATTCCCGTCTGCGCGGGAAGCTCGACGTCCTTGCCCTTCTTGGTCATGATGTACGCGGAAGTGCCCACCAAGCCGATGATGGTGCCGCGGGAGACGTCGCTGAACAGAACGCCTACGAGCGAACCGGCTCCGGTGCCCAGACCGCCCAGCATGAGGTCGCCCTTGATGTCGCGCTTCTGTTCGATCACCACACCTTCTGTGGTTTTCAGGTCTTTCCGTTTTTTGGTGTCTTCCGGGCTGCCGCTGTATAGCGAGAGGATGCTCATCTGTGCAGGGAAAATGCGACTCTGCACTTCGACGGAGTTGAATACCAGGTTCAGGGTAGCGCCGCCGCGTTCCATGGCGAACCAGCGCGGACGCCTGACGCTGGTGACGGTACCGTGGACTTTGGAGCCGGCCGGCAGAATCAGCTGATTGCCGGAGAAAACCGGTTCGGCAACGACGGCGGTGAACGGGTCGCCGTCTTTCGCGACCGCGGTGGTGAGGCCGGAGACGAGTGTGAGGCGTACCTGCGTACCGGGTTGAATTGCGTTGGACTGCGCGCGTACGGCGGGAGTCAGCCAGAGCATGGCTGACAGCAAAGCTGAGACTGAAACGAGACGCTTCATGGATCCTCCGTGATCCTTGGCGGGAACCGAGAGGCGTTCCCGCGAAGGGCGGCTCAGACATGCTGAGCCATCCCCGTTTCGTGGGGGTACCGCTGGCGCCGCGGTGGAGTGCGGAGGATGCACTCGGTGGATAAGATACTCCGGAGAGGGGAAAGGATTCCTGAGAATCAAGCGGGGATGTTCCTGCTGGGTACCTGCGCGTCTGGCAGTGGCAGAAGCGTGGCATCGCGGTGGTTGGTGGGTTGCGGTGATGGCGTACAAAGTGCGCCGCTACGAAAGCAAGGGCAACGACGAAGAATTACCGCAGAGAAGCAGCGGAAGCAGAGAAAGGCGACGGCAAATTCAAGAGCACCGGCAATGGCGAAACAGCGGCGAACAGGGCGTAGTGGAAGTTTTTGGCACTATAAGTTTACTGGCGCGACACGGCCGGGCGAAATCGCCGGCTCGCGTTTTGTGTGGAATGCTATTTTGTAAACAGGCGAACTCCGAAATTTGAAAACTAGGTAAGCGTGCTATGCGAAACCGCTGGTGGATTGTCTGCGCTTTGTTGTTGAGCGTCGCGTCGGTGGCGTTCGGGACGGACTACGCGATTGTAGTGAATCCCGCCAATTCCGCGCGGGCGATGAGCCTGGTGGAGCTGGGGAAAATATTCAAGGCCAAGACGACGATCTGGCCGGACGGCAAGGGCATCACGCTCGTGCTGCGCGAGCCGAATTCGCCGGGAACGAAATTCATCCTGGAAAAAGTATTGGGCGGGACATTCGACGAAGAGAAGGCCGTACTGAGTGACCCGGGCCGCAAGATGTCAGTGCCGGTGGTGTTCGCCACGAGCGACGATGAAGTGATGAGAATCGTAGGCGGCAATGCAGGAGCGATCGGCGTGATTGATGTGTACAACATCACGGGTAGCGTGAAGGTCTTGAAGATTGATGACAAGCAGCCTTTCGATCCTGGGTACGTGTTGAAGGGCCGTTAGCAGGCACTGCAAAATCCCATGCGAGGAAAACCGTGAAAACCCGAAATTACTTCTCCTGGATGGTTATCGCCATTTTGATGTTCGGCGTCGCTGTCGCGGCGCGCGCGCAAGAGTCCGCGCCGGCCGCGAACGCGGCGGGCACCATACCGGTGACGACGCAGTCCGCGCTCGCGGCGAACGCTTACGACATGGGGTTGGTGCAACGCGAAGACCGGCTGTTCGTGGATGAGGGGCTGGAATTTTTTCGGCAGGCCGTGAAGGCCGATCCGCAATTTGCGCTGGGACACGCGGCGCTGGGATATTTCACGAACGATCCCAAAGAGGCGAAACAGGAAAGTGCGCTGGCGCTGAAGTACATTGACAACGCATCGCCCGATGAACAATTGCTGATCCACTGGATGAACAGCACGAAGAACGGCGAAACCGTGGTGGCGATTTCGGCGATGAATGATTTGCTGGCGAAATATCCGAACGACAAGCGGTGGGGCAACATGGCGGCGGAATGGCTGTGCGCGAATCAGGGAGCCAACGAGCGAGGCGAGGCGGTGCTGGTGCGCTTGCTGAAGAACGATCCGCACTACTATCCAGCGATTAACAATCTGGCGTACTGCTATGCATTGGGCGGACAGCCGCAACTGGCGCCTCCGCTGATGGAGCAGTACGTGGCGGCATTGCCGAACGAGCCGAACCCGCAGGATTCTTACGGCGAGATTATGCGCATGCTGGGAGATTATCCGGCGGCGCTGGAACATTATCAGAAGGCTCTGGCGATCAATCCGCATTTCAATGCGTCGCAGGTGGGCGTGGCTACGACGTACGCCTTGATGGGAGATCAACGCAAGGCGCGCGCGCAATATCTGGTAGCGATCAAGGGAACCAAAGAGCGGTCCACGCAGATCAATTATCGGATTCTGTACGCAATGACTTACTACCGCGAAAATAAGCCGCGGCTGGCGCGCCAGGAATTTGAATTGGTTGACCGTGAGGCGCACGCGGCGGGATTGACCGTGCAGGAAGCGGAAATTCATCGCGCGATGGCGCTTTTCAATCCGGATGCGACGAGCGCGTTGAAGGATCTGGACGAGGCGCGGGAGGATCTTTCAGACACGCGCAAGAGCAATTTACTGCCGGGAGATCGCGACAACGAGCTGGCTTTGATATTGCAGGCTCGCGTGTTCATAGCCGTGAACGCGGGAAAGACTGAGGCGGCGCAAGGCACGCTGAAGCTGCTGGAAAATATGGCGCGGACCAGCCGCAGCACGCCAGTGCAGTCGGCATATCACTCCGCAAATGGCGCGGTGCTTTTTTTGCAAGGCAACTACCCCGAGGCGATCGCGGAGCTGCAGGAAGACCCGCAGAATCCTTTGTCGCTGCAGGTGATGGCGGAGGCTCAGACCAAAGCGGGCCAAGCAGCTGACGCGCGCAAGACTCTGGAGACTCTGGCTGCGATCAGCGATGAGCGCGTGGAGACGGCATTTGCGGCACCACCGGCACGGCTGGCGCTGAAGCATGATGCGACGCGGCCGGCGCAGGGTGGGGCGAACTAGACCGGCTGCGCCTGTATCTGAAAATTCAGGGAAATACTGCGCCGTCCGGTTGACGGCTCCTTCTGCTTTTTTTATTCTCCGGGACCATGCACAGAGTTTTTCCTGCTCATACAATCATCTCGCGTCTTTCGTGCGATGTGGCGCTGTGCTAGACTTCGCGAAGCAGTTTTGTGCGCGGAAATTTATGCGCGGTGACTGCCGATGGGTGGAACTTCGGGCTCTGTGCAACGATTCCCCGCAAACCCCGCCAGGCCCGGAAGGGAGCAACGGTAGCGGGTCAGTTTCGTGTGCCGCGGAGTACCCGAAGTTCCTCTAGTCGCGGCGAGTGGGTGGTCTCAGAAAACATTCCATGACATACAAGGTTATTGCCCGGAAATACCGGCCGCAGACATTCAGCGAGATTGTGGGGCAGCAGCACGTTACGCGGACGCTGGCGAACGCGATCAATTCGAATCGCGTGGCGCACGCGTACATTTTTTCGGGCGTGCGCGGCGTGGGGAAAACCACCAGCGCGCGGATTCTGGCGAAGGCGCTAAATTGCGTGAAGGGGCCGACGGCCGAACCGGACGGGACTTGCGATTCGTGCCGGGAGATTTCGGCGGGGACGTCGCTGGACGTGCTGGAGATTGATGCGGCGTCGAACCGCGGCATTGATCAGATTCGCGAACTGCGGGAGATGGTGCGTTACGCGCCGGCTTCCAGCCGCTACAAAGTTGTGATCCTCGATGAGGCCCACCAGCTGACCGATGAAGCTTCGAACGCGCTGCTGAAAACTTTGGAAGAACCGCCGGAGCGGGTGGTGTTTATTCTGGCGACGACGCGCGCGGAAGATTTGGTGGAGACGATCAAGTCGCGGGCGCAGCTTTTTCAGTTTCGGGCGCTTTCGTTCAAGGAGATTGCGGAGGAGATCGAGCGGATCGCGCGCGAAGAGAAATTGACGATCGAGCCAGGGGCGATGGCGGTGCTGGCGCGTGCGGCTGAGGGCAGCTTGCGCGATGGGCTTTCGTTGCTGGAGCAGGCGATTGCTTATAGCGGCGATGCGATTACGGACGCGCAGGTGCGGGAACTTTTGGGGGTGGTCGCCGAGAGCGTGCTGGATTCGCTGGTGGAGGCGATTTCCGAGCAGTCGGCGGAGATGGCTTTGAGTTTGGTGCACCGGCTGATCGGCGACGGACAAAATTTGCAGCATTTCTGCCGTGAGGCGATTCGGCATTTCCGGAATTTGCTGGTGACGCGGGTGTGCGGCGCGGACTCGGAGTTGGTGGCGGCGCCCGAGGATGAGCGGCCGCGTTTGGCGGAGCAGGCGGCGCGATTCAGCGAGGAAGATCTGACGCGGTTTTTTAATACGTTGCTAGCGACGGATGCGGAACTGCGAAGAGCGCCGGACCCCCGATTGCATTTGGAATTGGGGCTGCTGAAATTGATTAACGCGCGGAGGCTCGCGCCTTTGGAAGAAGTGCTCGCGGGACTTCGTGAGGCAGTGCGCTGGGAAGTTCGTGGCAGTGGCGGCGGAGATATTCGTGGAGGTGGTGCGCACACGGCGAATTCTGCCACAAGTTCCCTGCCGACTCGCGCGATGCCGCAACAGCCTGCAGCACAGCCTGTGTCTTCTTCTGGCGCAGCGGTGCGGATGGCGCCGGTGACGAATTCGTTCTCAGTGACGGCTAGTGCTGCTCCCATGATTCCGCCAGCTACAAACGGGAAGGCCGCAACGGCGGTGAAGCTTGATGATGCTGCGACGGCAGAGCAGATCGAACGAGCGCCGCGTGTCGCGGGCATTCCGGTTTCCGCGCCGACATCGGCCCCGGCTTCCGATGCTGCGCCTAATGCAGCTGCGTCCGCAGTGGAAGAGTCGAGCAACGGTAACGCAATTAATTCCGCGCAGGTGGAAGCGATCAAGGCTGCGCTGCAGGGGCAGAAATTTTTGTGGTCCATGCTGGATGCGGTGACGCGATGGGAAATGGAGAACGGCGAGTTGCGCCTTTTCTTCCCCAGCGAAAGCCGCTCGCTGGCGGAAATGCTGCAGGCGCGCGACCCGATGGAACGATTACGCACAGTACTGAATCAAGTGGTGGGCCAGCCGCTGCGCGTCTGTGTTAAACTGGATTCCAGCCGGGGTGCTGCGCCGACGGGGCGCAGGTCGGAATTACGCGCCCGGTTTGAAGAAGATCCGATCGTTAGGGCCATGCTTGAAAAGTTCGGCGGCCAGATTTCCAACGTCAAGCGCCCGGGCGAGGAATAACCATGGAAGTGAAAGCGCTTCAACAAATGCTTTCGCAGTTCCGCCAAGTGCAGGAGAAGCTCGAGAAGCAGATTGACGAGCTTTCGGTGGAAGCGTCCGCCGGCGGTGGCATGGTTACTGTGAAGATGAACGGTCAGAAGCAGCTGACGGAAGTGCGCATCGAGCCGGACATTTTCAAGAGCAAGGATCAGGAGATGCTGCAGGACTTGATCCAGGGCGCGGTGAACGAAGCGACGCGGCGCGTGGACGAAGAGCTTTCGAAGCAGGTGAAGGAAATTTCCGGCGGCTTGCCCGGAGTCGCGGGATTGAAAATTCCTGGATTGTTCTGAGCAGCGGTTGGTGCGGATTTGAAGTGGCTGAATTTTTGCGGGTCTTTCCGGATGTTGCAGCGGTAAATGTTCCGATTCCCTTCTACTTCAGATTTCGTTCAGTGAATGGAGTTCCATGCCTGATTTTGCCCCTTCGGTGACACGTCTTATAGATGAATTGAAGCGCCTGCCGGGAATTGGCCAGAAGACCGCGCAACGGCTGGCATTTTATTTGTTGCGGGTGGATCCGGAACAGGCGTTCGCTCTTTCCGACGCGATTCGCGACGCGAAGGAGAAAGTGCGCGAGTGCTCGATCTGCAACAACATCACGGACGCGGATCCTTGTTTATTTTGCACGGGGCCTTCGCGCAGCAAGAAAATTATTTGTGTGGTGGAAGAGGCGACAAACATTCAGGCGGTGGAGAAGACCCGGGGGTTTGACGGGCTTTATCACGTGCTGGGTGGGGCGCTTTCACCATTGCAAGGGATTGGGCCAGATCAGCTGAAGATCAAGAGTTTGATCGAGCGACTGAAGGGAGGGACGGTGGAGGAGATTATTGTGGCGACTTCGCCGACCGCGGAAGGAGAGGCGACGGCGGTCTATTTGTCGAAGCTGATTAAACCGCTGGGCGTGCATGTGACGCGGATTGCGATGGGGATTCCGGTGGGATCGGATCTGGAGTATGCGGATGAAGTTACGATGAGCAAGGCGATGGAGGGGCGGCGGGATTTATAGTTCTTTCGTTTTGCGGAGCCGGATTTATTTTAGAAATTTGAAAGAGTCTAAGGATTTTTTTAGAGTGGCGTGGACCTCGGCTACGTCTTGCGCGGTATATTCCTGGAAGGTCCCCTCATCAAGACCGCCTGTGCTTGCTTCTACATCCTGGATACCTAATTCATAGCATTTGTTGCCGTGAAACAACCGGAAAATCTCACCGCTCTCCCCGCCGCTCATCCAGGCATCGTTGGTATGAAATAGCCTGGCGCTGATGCCGTTGATTTTTGTGGCGCGAGAATCATGGACCAGCCAGTATTGCGACGATTCCAGACAGGAGTTTTGCGTCGTAGCCGCGAGGACCAATCCCACGAAGAAGACCGCGGCGGTGAATTGTGGCTTGTCTTTGAATTTGTCCTGCGGATAGGCGAAGCACGCAATGGTGGTGCCCTTGGTGGCATCGTCGTCGCAGAGATCGCCTTGGCTCAGGCAGGAATCTTCGATCCAACCGACCTCGCCGTTCCGGAATGGACGTTGGGTACAGTGGATCAGCGCCGGGGAAAATTTGAATTGGAAATCGCCATCGGGGCTGGTGAAGGTCTGGAGTTTAGCTTGGGCGAATAGCGAGATTGCCAAGGCGCACAGACACAATGCGACGATTGGTTTCATGAGTGTCCTGAGTTCATTTTAGGTTTGTTCTACGCTAAGCGACAAGGTGTGAGTTGGCGGATGTCGTGCTCGTTTGAGCACGGTCAAAAGCAACGGCGCACAGGCAAGATTGCCTATGCGACCGAGGCGGCGCGTCTTGCGTGTGGCGGCTTGCAGAGGTATATAGTGGGCTAAGGTTGGGAGGTGGATGATGGCAGCGCTGGATAAGTACATGGCGCAGTATGACCACGAGCATACGAATGTGTGGAACAAGATTTTGCATGGGGTGGGGATACCGATCATCATCGTGGGGATCGTGCTGGCGGTTTTGACTTATTGGAAGATAGGGCTCGGATTGTTCGTGGCAGGATGGGTTCTGCTATTGGCTGGGCACCGGATTGAGGGGAACAAGCCTGCGTTTTTTCAGGGGTTGATTTACTTTTTGGTTGGCCCGATATGGGTGGCCAAGGAGATAAAGGATGCGATCTTCGGGACGGCCCACAGGTCAACCGCAGCGCATTGAAGCTGAGCTGGGCCCGAGCTGAACTCGCGCTAAATCGGGCGGTCGCGGCAATCAAATTGCTCTTCGTAAATCCAGAATAGTGCCCTGATGCGGGGCAGTTTTGGGTTGGCTACGAGTTACCTTTTCGCACAATTACGCGCGGTGGCCTGACGCTGCTGTGCCGTAGTGCTACCCTAAGAAATCGCCCTTGGGAGGAGTGCGTGACCGATTCCCTACAATCCGCCGATCCCGGCACACAGAAGCGCCGCAGCACGCGCA
Source organism: uncultured Acidobacteriota bacterium (assembly GCA_963790855.1). GTDB lineage: Bacteria > Acidobacteriota > Terriglobia > Acidiferrales > UBA7541 > Palsa-295. The sequence goes on along the minus strand of CAWBPZ010000004.1, from coordinate 1,063,448 downwards.
TTGTGCAGGCTGTACCAATCACGGTGACGGGCACGGACGCGCTCGGGCAGCCGTTCAAAGAGCGCACCACGACGGTGATGGTGAATTGCCATGGGTGTAAATACCAATCGAAACATTACGTTCCGAAGAATTCGATGGTTACGCTGGATATTCCGCGGCCGGAAGGTGGGCCGTTCCACACGCAGGGGCGCGTCGTTTGGGTGCAGAGGCCGCGCACGGTGCGCGAACTATTTCAGATTGGGCTGGAGTTTGAAGTTCCGGGAAATTTCTGGGGCATCGCGTTTCCTCCGGAGGACTGGGCGTCGGGCGTGGACATTCCGACTGGCGACCTGACTGGCATGCTGGAAGTGACAACAGCAGCCGAGCCGGTGGCTGGGATTTCGCCGCAGCCGCTGCCTCCGATTGGGCCTCCACCGATACCTGCACCGACTACGCCGGAAAAGAGGATCGAGGCGCCACCGTTTCAGATTCCTACGCCGCCGCCTTCGAAGCCGGTGCCGGTAAATACTCAAGTAAATGCGCCGACTGCGCCGCCTGTTAATCCACCCGCAGCGTCTTCTATGCCGGCTGTTGGTTCTTCGGCCGACAGCAAAATTCACGTGGTGCCGACTCCTCCTCTTCCTGCTGTCGTGACTGCAGACACGCAAGCGGCGCTGGCGAAGCAGATGGCGCGCATGGTGGCCGACGCGAAGGAAGCGCTGGACAAGACTTTGCGGCGCGGCGCGGAACAGGCCATCACGGAAGAAATGACGGTGGTGCGGCAACAGCTGGACGTGCAGCTGCACGACACGGTCGAGAAGGCCATCAAGGTTTCGATGGACCGCGTGTCCGAGTCAGCGGTGAAGAAAGTGGTGCAGCAGGCCGCAGACCGCACGAAAGAGATTGTGGAAGAAGCGCGCAGGGCGAGCGAGAATTCCGTTTCGCAGCTGGATGAGAAAGTGCGCAGCGCCGTCCAGCAGGCGGTGAGCCATGCCGCGGAACAAGCGGCGCAACAAGCGGCACAACAAGCGGCCGCGCTTACGTTGAAACAATCGGTCGAAGAAGTGGTGGAGCGCGCGCTGCGAGAGCGCGAAGCTTCCACGCCATCACTGGAAATACTTTCCTCGCCCGAGGCTGCGCAGAATCATCTAGAGCAATGGCGCAAGAACCTGGAAGAGACGGCGCAATCAGTTCGCAGCAAGACGATCGAGCAGACGCAGGCGGAAGCTTTGATTGCGTCGCAGCAATGGAACGCGGAATTTGAGGCGGCGCTGACGGGCGCGTCGCAGAAGCTGGGCGATAAGCTAACGGAAGTGTCGCGCGAGGCGCTGTCGCAGGCGGAGCAGGAAGCGGTGTCGCGATCGGCGTCGTTGCGTGCGTCGCTGGATGAAGCGGCGCGGGGCGTGTTGGCACAAACGGAGCGCGAGGCGACTGCGCAGGCGCAGACGCTGCGATCGTCGCTGGACGAAGCGATCAGCACAGCTGCTTCGACGATTGAATCGTTGGGCGCGGGCTTGACGCAGGAACGTCATCGCGCGGAAGAGACGCGGGCGCAGCTGCAGGAAGCGGCGCAGAACGCTTTGCGCCAGACGCGGCAGCAGTTTGATGAGCTGTTGGCGGCGCAGCAGCAGGAGATGGGACGCAAGGCGGATCAGGTGATCGCCGAGCGGGCGCAGCAGATCGAGCCTGCGCTGCAAGCTTCGGCGCAAAAGATTCTGGATCACGCGGCGAACGAGCTAGAACATAAGTTGACGCCGCGGCTGGATCAGGTGCATCGCGCGGTTTCCGAATTGCAACACGCCGAGCAGCAAGCAGAGCATACGCGGAGCCAATTCCACGAACAAGCGCGGCAGGCTGCGGAACGCGTGGGGGAATTGCAGCACAGCGTGCATGCGCAGGTGCTCGAGGCGGCCGAGCGCGTGGCGCAGCTGCAGAATACGATCGTCGAGCAGGTGCAGCAGGCGACGGACCACGCCGACCGTTTGCACGATACGGTGCGCGAGCAGACGATTCAGGCTTCGGAGCTGGCGATACAAGAATCGGTGGCGCGGCTGCGCAGCGAAGCGGAAAAGGTCCCGGCGGAAGTCGAGCGGTCGCTGCGGGAAAGCGCCGCGAAGATCGAGGAAGAGATCCAACAGCGCAGCACCGAGACGCAGCACGCGACGTATGAAGCGTTGCTGAAGGCTTCCGAGTGGTATCAGAAAAAAGCGCACAGCACGATGCAGAGCTCGATGGAAAAAATGGTGGAGCAATCGTCCACCGCGCTGCGCGACCGGGCGGCGGAGGTTTCGAGCCTGCTGGCTTCGGAGCTGGATCATTACCGGCGCACGTACGTGGAGCACAGCACGGCACAGATTGACGAATCGGCGAAAGAAATCGTGAGCCGCGAGCGCGACAAGATGACCGAGAACGCGCAGATGGCTACTGCCGGATTTACGGACCAAGTGCATCGCGTGACTTCGGAATCGCTGCGGCGGTTCGAGCAGGTATCGCGCGAGGCGCTGGAAAAAGCGCGCGCCGATATGGAGTTCGGCCGCGAAGGTTCCCTGCTGGAATATCAGAAGGTGATTGACGAGCGCATGATGATGGGCGTGGAGCAGGCCACGGTGCATCTGCAATCGCAGCTCGGGCCGCTGATCGAGCAGTGGGAATCGCGACGCGAAATCGAGAAAAAAGAATGGATGGAGCAGCTGAAGAAATCGAACGACGAGGCTATCGAGCTATATAAATCGCGGTTGGAGAACGCTTCGAATTCCTGGCTGCTGGCTTCGGCGACGACCCTGGGGCAGCATTCGCAGACTGTGCTGGATACGATTGCCAAGGCTGCGGAGAAACGTTTACGCGAGACCTGCTCGGAAGTGCTGGGCTCGATGGGCGACACTTTGAAGGCGCGGTTGCTGGGGCTTTCCACTGATTTTGGTCCGGAAGCGGACGACGAATTTCCTCCGAAGAAGAAATAACTCTCGCTGACGCGATTTTTTTGCTGCGCGGCTTCCGTTTTTCCTGCTGCTTTTTCCCACTCCGGTATAATAGCGGCCATGGCGAATCAGGCGTATTTGAGCATTTGGCTGAAAGAATTCCGCGAAGAAATCATGCTGGAGCAGTTTGGGGAATTTCTGGGCACGGTTCCCTTCTCCGCAAAGCAGCCGGGATTCACGCATCTGGAAATTCGGGCCGTTGCTTCCACTGAAACACCCGTGTACGAGCAGGACCTGCGTTCGTTTCCATTGGATGCGGCGGGAATTTTGGAATTGGCGAAGGATTACGTGCACGACGATTGCAGTTGCGATGTGCGATCGCACTGGGATTTGTGGGTGTTCGAGGGCGAGCCACTGACCGCGAAGCAATCGCCGTTGGCGCTGGAATTGTTGTGCAACGGCGAGAACTATGATGATGGATTCTGGAAGGATAATGGGCACCTGGAAGTGAGCTTCGGATTCGAGCACCTGTTTACGGGGCACGGCGGAGTGCTGGGGATACGGCAGATCGCTCGGCCGGCGCCGCAGAATCAAGAAGAGCGCGATTTTCTGGAATCCATGGCGAAGCCGGCGAATCTACTGCTGTATCAGGAAAAAACGCGGGAAAACATCAAGGCGCTATTCGATTGGGTACAGCGGATTGAGAAGGCGTTGCCTGTGGCGAGATTGCGGTTGTGGTCGGAAGGAGAAGAGAATTTTGAGGCGCGCCTCGAAGAGATTCTGGCTGCTCGTTAGCGTGGTGGCGGCGGTGGCGGCGCTGGCGATCCACGGCGGGTCGCTGGCGGGCGGACCGAAGCGCGTGAACGAATTGACTCTCGCGGGCCTGCGGCCGGGCCGTGACACGATCGCAAAGGCACAACGCCAATACAAACAGTCACTCAGGCGCGGAGTGCTCGGCGATCCGAACCTGTTCCAGGTAGACGACGATTGCAACAATCGGATGCTCGCCATCAACGAGGCAGCCAGCGGGACCATTGATAGCATCGTGGTCGGACCAACAATCGGTGCACTGGTCATAGAATGCAGCCCGGAATCATATTTTCCTCGAGCGAAAGACCGTTTGCGCACGAGTCACGATTTGGGATTTGGTAGTTCCTGCGACAGCATCGAGGAAATTTACGGGAAGGTGGAATCGCGGAGCTCTTCCGTGAAGGGCAGTGACAAGTTAGAATTGTATTTATACAAAGTTGACTGGGCTGGGCCGGACGTGCCGCAGGTGATGGAAGTGTCTTGCGATGCCTCTTCGCAAACGGTGGTGGAGATCACGCTCGCGGCAGCGACGCTGTGACTGGGACTTCATGAAGAAATTCATTACGTGCGCAGTTTTGGGTGTAGTGGCGTTGGGCGCTTGGTCGTGTGGAAGTTCGTCAACGGCGCCGGCGTCTGGCGACAAAGCGTCGTCGAGTGGCGCGGCGTCTTCCGCCGCGCCCGCCGCGCCAGTCGTGCCGGATGAGATACAGAAGGCCGCGGAAACAGCGCTGGGTTCCGAGACCGAGGTGCTGCTGTACGGCGACCTGGCGAAAAATGGCGCGCGGCAGATTCTAGCTGTGAACCGGATGAAATCTACGCCGCAGGTGACGCTGCCGGGAACGGTGATCATGCGCGGAGTGATCCTGGAAAACACCGGCGGCACGTGGAAAGAAATTCTGCGTTGCGACGAGCATCTGGAAAATCCCAAGGGATACCTGGGGAATATTCCGCTGGCACCGGTGAACGGGTGGCGGCTGCAGTACGAACAGGATAACGACAAGGGCCTGCTGCTTTATTTCACGCCGGTGGCGGATCCCAAGGGTGCACGCATGTTGCCGGTGGAAGTGCGTTGGAACGCAAAGGCCAAGCGGTATCAATCCATGGATCGCAATTTCGAAAATTTCCTCTACGAGCTGCCCGCGCTGGAAACGCCGGAGTCGCAAGTTCGCCTGTGAGCGCTATCGCACAACCCGCCGCAGTAAACGCAGCCGCCACCCGTCCGGAGAAAAAGCCATCGGGCTGGGACCATTTGAAGACGCTGCTTCCCTACGTGCGGCGATACAAGGGTATGACCGCGCTGGGACTGCTGACGAACACTTTGATGGGACTGGTGGGCGCATTCCCGCAATTGATTATCGGGATGATCACGGATTGCATCAGCGGATCGGCGCGAACACTTTCCACTTTGACCGGCACGGCGCGAGTGGCGCTGAGCCCGCTGCTTTCGCTGTACGCGCCGATGAACCGGCACGCGCTGGGACTTTTCTGCATGATTTTGATTGGCGTGATGCTGATGAAGGGCTTCTTGTCGTTCTGGACGCGCTGGATATTGATCGGAGTGTCGCGCGAGATTGAATACGATCTGCGCAACGACATGCTGGCGCGGCTGGTGGAGCTGGAGCCGGAATTTTACGTGCGGAACCGCACCGGGGATTTGATGTCGCGCGCGACGAACGACTTGAACGCGGTGCGCATGGTGCTGGGGCCGGGGATCATGTACAGCGCGACGACAATTGTGACGATGATCGTGGCGGTATTTTTCATGGTGAAGCTCTCCGCGAGTTTGACGCTGTGGGTGCTGCTGCCGGTGCCGGTGGTAGCGTTTGCGGTGCGATATTTTGGCGAGACGATTCACCGGCTTTCGGAGCAAATACAGGCTGCGCTGGGGACGCTTTCGACGCGCGCGCAGGAAAATCTGACGGGGATTCGCGTGATTCGGGCTTACGCGCAGGAAAAGCCGGAGATCGAGGCTTTCGATCTGGCGAATCGCGATTATGTGAATCGCAACATCAAGTTGATTGCCACCTGGAGTTTGTTCTTTCCGTTTCTAACCGCGTTGATCGGGATCACGTTTGTCATTTTGCTGGGAAGGGGCGGACGCGATGTAATTGACCATCGGTTTACGGTCGGGACGATGTGGGCGTTCTATTGGTTCTTGGGGCAGCTGGTATTTCCGATGATTGCGCTGGGATGGGTGACGAATATTTTCCAGCGGGGCGCGGCATCAATGGGACGCCTGAATTACATTTTGCACGCGAAACCTCGCATCGGTGATTTTGGCGGCGCGGTTGATTCACACGGGAACGGAACCGGCGTCGGGGCCGCACGTAACGGCGATTCGGCGAAAGCGGCGACGGATTTCGCGGAATCTGCCATTCGCGGCGAAATCGAATTCCGGCATTTGACTTTTGAGTATCCGACCGCGCGCAGCGAGGATGGGACTGGCGGCGGGCCGGTGCTGCGCGATATTAGTTTGCACGTGCCGGCAGGTTCGACGCTGGCGATTGTGGGGCCGACTGGGAGCGGAAAATCTACGCTTGCGGCGTTGATTGCGCGGCTGTGGGACGCGCCACCGGGAACTTTGTTCCTGGATGGGCGCTCGATTCGCGATTATCCGCTGGCGGAAGTGCGGCGAGCGATCGGGTATGTGCCGCAGGATACGTTTCTTTTCAGCGATACTCTGCGCGAGAACATTGCGTTTGGCGTGAACAGCGCGGTGGAAGAGCAAATTCTGAAAGCGGCGGAAATTGCCAGTATTTCCGGCGAGATTCACGGCTTTCCGCAGCGCTACGACACGATGGTAGGCGAGCGCGGCATCACGCTTTCGGGCGGGCAGAAGCAGCGGACGTCTCTCGCGCGAGCGATTTTGCGCCAGCCGAAAATTCTGATTCTGGATGATTCGCTTTCGAGTGTGGACACGGATACGGAGGAGCAGATTCTGCGGCGTTTGCGCGATGTGATGCGGGCGCGCACGTCCATTTTAATTTCGCATCGGGTATCCACGGTGAAGAATGCGGATCAGATTGTGGTATTGCGCGACGGGCGGATTATTGAGCGCGGGACGCACGAAGAACTACTGGCGCTGGGCGGTTATTACGCGGATTTGAATCAGAAACAGATGCTGGAAGAAGAGCTGGAACGCGAATGAGCGACTTCCGCGAAGAAGAGAAGCTAGGCAAGCTTTACGATTCGCAGCTGACGCGGCGCTTGCTGCAGTATTTGCGTCCGTACCGGCTGCAAGTGGTACTGGCTGTGTCGTTCACTCTGGCGATCACGGCGGTGGAGATTCTGGGGCCTTTTCTCTTCAGCGTCGGCATCGACCGATACATTATTCCCGGCTTTAACGGAACGATCGCGCGAACCGCCGCTATTCTGGGATTGGTTTGGGTTGCAGCAGCGTATGCCGGCTCGATTTTTGCGAGTTTCGGGCTGCAGTACGTGCAAGTGCGGATCATGCAGTGGGTGGGGCAGGAAACGATGTACGACCTGCGCAAGGAAATATTCGAGCATTTGCAGCGGTTGCCGATGAGTTTCTTCGATCGCAGCCCGATCGGGAGATTGGTGACGCGCTCGACGACAGACGTGGACGCGCTGAACGATTTGTTCGCGTCGGGCGTAGTGGCGATGCTGAACGATTTCGTGCTGCTATTCGCGATGGCTGCGGTTTTGTTCAAGTGGCATCCGATGCTGGCGCTGGCGACGTTTTCGCCGCTGCCGTTCATGATTCTGCTGACTTATTTTTTTCGCAATCGCGTGCGCGACGCCAACCGGCGGATTCGCACGGCGATCGCGCGTATTAATGCATTCCTGCAGGAACATGTGAGCGGGATGGCTGTGGTGCAGCTATTCAATCGCGAGCAGAAGTCGCGCGCGAAATTCGCGGAGTTGAATCACACGCACATGGTGGCTTACAAGGACGCGATTGACGCGTTTGCGTTCTTTTATCCGGGCGTGGAATTTCTTAGTTTTGCGGGGATTGCGCTGCTTTCGTGGGTGGGCGGAGTGCGCGTGATCACTGGGACCATACAAATCGGTGTGCTGGTGGCGTTCATGATGTACGCGCAGCGGTTTTTCCGGCCGATTCAGGATTTGAGCGAGAAATTCAATATCTTGCAAAGTGCGATGGCGGCTTCGGAGCGCATTTTCCGGCTGCTGGACGAGCCGGTGACGATTTTTTCGCCAGCGAAGATCCATGCGTTGGCGGCGCCGCGCGGGGAAATCGAATTCCGCAACGTGTGGTTTGCGTATCACGGCGGGGCGAATCCCAAAGAAGAGGATTGGGTGCTGCGCGATGTTTCCTTCCGCGTGGAACCGGGGCAGACCCTGGCGATTGTGGGTCACACTGGCGCGGGGAAAACGACGATCATTCAGTTGCTGCTGCGGTTCTACGATATACAGCGGGGCGAGATTTTGCTGGACGGCGTGGATATACGAGCGCTGCATGTGCAGGATTTGCGGCGGCTATTTGGAATTGTGCTGCAGGACCCGTTCCTTTTCACCGGGACTTTGGAAACGAACGTGAAGCTGGGGACCACGACGATTGATCGCGCCGGGACGGAACGAGCGCTGCGTGAAGTGGGGCTGGGCGGGTTTCTGGATTCGCAGCCTGCTGGAGTGGCGACGCCTGTGACGGAGCGCGGGGCGACTCTTTCGGTGGGACAGCGGCAACTGGTGAGCTTTGCGCGCGCGCTGGCGCATGATCCGAAATTTCTGATTCTGGATGAAGCGACCTCCAGCGTGGACACGAAAACCGAATTGATGATTCGCGAAGCGCTGGACCGTTTGCTGAAGGGGCGCACGGCGGTGGTGATTGCGCACCGGTTGAGCACGATTCAGCATGCGGACCGCATTCTGGTCTTTCATAAGGGGCGGCTGCGCGAACAGGGGTCGCATCAGGAATTGCTTGCGCTGCATGGGATTTATTATCGTTTGTACCAGCTCCAGTACAAGGAGCAGGAGTTGATCGCTTCTCTGCCTCCTGGGAATGCGCCGGGATTTTCGCAGCCACTGCCTGCGGATGACTGACTTGTTGCTCGCCGAATTGCCGCAACTACGGATTCAAACATTACCAGAATTTCAGGACTTGCCCGATTCGCGAATCTCTTTTGCGAACGCGCGCGAGATGGCTCGATGAGCGAGCGACAGGTATTACTTTCCGCGGGCGAGGCTTCGAGCGATATGTATGCGGCGCGGCTTGCGACGGCGGTGCGGGCGCGGGTCGATGCGAAGTTTTTTGGTATGGGTGGGCCGCGGATGCGCGAAGTCGGCGTGGAGTTGATCGCGGATTATCACGAAGTAGCCGTCGTCGGTATCACGGAAGTGCTGCACAAAATTCCCACGGTGATTGGAGTGCAGAATCGGCTGGCGCGCGAGGCTGCGAAGCGCGGCGCGGCGCTGGCTATTCTGGTGGATTCGCCGGGGACGCATCTGGGAGTGGCGCGGCGGCTGAAGAAAGTTGATATTCCGGTGGGATATTTTATCGGGCCGCAAGTGTGGGCGTGGCGCGCGGGACGCGTGCGCGTCGTGAAGCGGCTGGTGCAACGCATGGTGGTGATTTTCCCGTTCGAAGAGAGAATTTATCGCGACGTGGGTGTACCGGTGGATTTTGTGGGGCATCCGCTGGTGGATACGGTGCGCGCGACGATGGGGCGCGCGGAATTTGCGGCGCAAAACGGATTGGATGCAGGGCGGCCGATTGTGACGATTCTGCCGGGCAGCCGTCCAAACGAGATTGCGCAGAATTACGGGCGCGTGATTGCGGCGTGCGAACGCATCGCCAAGGCCGGGAACGTGCAATTCGTACACGCCACGGCCCACGGGCTGAGCGCTGAATTTTTCGCGCGGTATGCGCAGCCGAGTATTCCGATCAAGCGAATGGAGAATGCCACGTACAACGCGCTGGCTGCGGCCGATTGCGCGATTGTGGCGAGCGGAACGGCGACGGTGGAAGCGGCGCTGCTGGGAACGCCGATGGTGGTGGTGTATCGCGTGGCGCCGGTTACCGCATCTATTCTGCGGCACATGATTCGCACGCCGTTTATCGGCATGGTGAATTTGATCGCGGGCAGGCTCGTGGCGCCGGAATTAATTCAGGATGACTTCACGCCGGAGTCGGTGGCAAGCGAGGTGCGGCGGCTGCTGGATTCGTCTGACGCGCGTGCGGAGGCGAAAGCGGGGCTGGCAGAAGTGCGAACGAAGCTTGGTCCCGGCGGAGCGATTGAGCGCGCAGCGGACATTTTTGCCCGGATGATGTAACCTTTTAAGAGCGGGCAACGGGATATGGGTGATTTGTATCTGAGTTAGTTGGGGTTGTCCGTGTGCGAGTGAGGTACTCGTTCTTGTTCAAATTGAGGCTCAGGCTCGACCGAGTTCCCGCTGCGGCTGCTGTGGTTCTGACGGCTTTGATTGCGTCTTTCATGTGCGCAACGACGGCTTCTGCGCAAACCCCTCAGGGATTTCCCTTCCGCGCGACATACTACGAAGTGGAAGTGCTGCTGCATCCCGAAGACCAGACGATTTCCGCGCAGGCCAAAGTAGAATTTATCGCGCAGCAGCCGGCGCGCACCGTGGTGGTGGAACTGCATCAGGATTTGCGTGTGAATTCGGTGAAGCTGCTGAACGGCGGCACGTTGGAATTCGAGCGCGACAATCGCTTGCCACTGCAGCTGACGATTGGATTGCCGGACGTGGTGTCGCCGGGGAAAACCGTCACGCTCGTATTCGATTACACCGGACCGATTTCGAGTGAAGAAGATAGTCCGACGCGCGGGGTGCGATTGGCTTCGGTAGATAAGACCAGCGCGTACCTGCTGCTGCCGGCGCGTTGGTTTCCGCTCACGAACTATCCGAGCAATCGTTACACGGGGAAATTCACGATTGATGTGCCGGACACGTTCGCGGTCGCGGGCACGGGTAAGGCCGATCCGCCGACGATGAAGCCGGGGATCGGCAAGGGCGCGCCGGGTGAGGCGTCTTATGTATTTCACTGCGACCATGCGGGGCCTGTCGGTACGTTTGTCGCGGGAAATTTGCAACTGGCGCCGGTGCAATCGGAAGGCTTCAGCGTTTCAGTATTTACGCCGCCGGCGCAGGCTAACACGGCGACCGCCTATGCGACTTCGCTGTCGCACATCTTCAGTTATTACTCCGATGCGTTCGGGCCGCTGGAAATTCGGGAGAACGATCCGCCGCTGACGATTGCGCAACTGCCTGATGGAACCGTGCCGGGATTTTCCGCGCCGGGACTGATGCTAATCAGCGCGCGGCAGTGGGGCACGCGCGCGAATGAGCGATTGCTTTCGCAACTGGCGGCGGAACAGTGGTGGGGCGATCGCGTGCTGCCTTCGACCGCCTCGGATACGTGGCTGACGGACGGGCTTTCGCGTTATGCGGAGGCGATGTACGCAGAGCAGAGCGACGGCAGTGCGGGTCTGCACAAGGCGCTCGAGGATTTTGCGGTGGGCGCGCTGATGTATGAGGATACGGCGCCGATTTCGCAGGCGGGGCGCTTGCAGACATTTTCGAACGAATATCGCTCGGTCGTGGCTGACAAGGGCGCGCTGGTGTTCCACATGCTGCGCACGGAATTGGGTGATGACGCGTTCACGGCGCTGCTGCGCGAGTTCTACAAGAAATACGACGGCAAGAACGCCAACCTGAACGATTTCGAAAAGATCGCGATGACGAAAATTCCGCCGCCGGTGAAGGGGCAGCCGCCGGTCAATCTGGTTTCGTTTTTTTCGCAATGGCTGAATTCGACGGGCGTGCCGGAATTCAAGATGGAGTACATCGTTTACCGGACGCAAAAGGGATTTAAGGTGGTGGGCAAGATTCATCAGGATTTGGATACTTTCCGGATGCCGGTGCAAATTCGCGTGGATACGGAAGGAAATCCGGAGATCAAGACGATCCTGGTGACGGGGACGACGCAGCCTTTCGAGGTTGACACGTTTGGACGGCCGAAGCCGAATGGGATTTTGATTGATCCGAACAATAATTTGCTGAAATCCAGCCCGCGTCTGCGCGTGCATGCATTGATCGCGCGCGGCGAGGGGTACGCGGAACTCGGGAAATATTACGAAGCCATTCAGGAATATCAAAAAGCGCTAGACGCGCAGCCGAGCAATTCGCTGGCGCATTTCCGGATGGGCGAAGCGATGTTCTATCAGAAAAATTATCAGGCGGCGGCGAATGCGTTTCGCGCGGCGTTGGGCGGGGATGCGGATCCGAAGTGGACGGAAGTTTGGAGCCACATTTACATCGCGAAGATTTACGATTTGCTGGGACAGCGCGAGCGGGCTGTGAACGAATATAGTCTGGCGCAACATCTGGGCGACGATACGGCGGGAGCGCAGCAGGAAGTGGCGCGATATATTCAGAAACCTTATACGGGTGATGATTCTGCGCCAGCGGGCGGAGCGGCTGCGGCGACCGCGCCTTCGACGCCTACAGCAGCGCCTGCCGCTAGTGCGCCGGCGGCTGACCCGAGTAAGCCGACTTTGAAGCGGCCTTCGCCGGGCGCAGAATAAGAACGTAAGTTTTTGCTACCTGACCGCAGTCCAGAATTTCGCAGTTACGCTCGATTTATTACGTCACAGGGCATCGAGGCCGGACAGGTGCGGGTGGTCGAGGCCTTTGTGCTGGATGAGTACTTGGAATGTCTCTCCCATACCCTCCGGATAAATCAGGGTCTTGAAGAGCAGGCGGGCGCGAGTTTGCTGGGTTTCGCTCATGGTCGGGGATTGCAGGTCGGCGAAATCGCTGTGGCGTTCGAGGCTCAGCAGGAAGTTTGATTGCGACGTGAAGCCGGTGCGTTGCAGGCCCGCGAGGCTGCCATCGCGTTCCAGGGCCGAGAAATTGACGTGGGCGGTGAGATCCTGTTCGCCGGGCGCGCGAAAGAAATTTTCGCTGGCGCGGTGTTTGTCGTAGGCCAGCAGAGTGCCGCGCATGTGGCGATGGTCGTAGAGTTCTTCGGCTTGGTGGCCGTAGTCAATCGTGAGCGCGAAACCCCGGCCTAGCCTCCTGCCAACTTCTCTTATCCACTCGCAGGCTTCCAGATTTATTTCCGCTTGTTGCTCTTCTTGTAGCGTGATTTTCTGCTCCGTTAAATATTCGGCTAGCGCAGTAGTCGACAGGGCGCCGAACTGCTCGCACAGGCCGCTGGGGCGCAGGCCGACGTAAATTTCGCGCACATCGTTGCCTTCGCGCAGGAGGCGATGGACTGGAAGCGCGTCGAAAAATTCATTTGAGAATATGCAGCCGCAGGGGACTTCTGCGGGCAGATCGGACACCATTGAGAAATGCACGGCAGCAGCGTGTTTTGCGAGCGAGACAGACGCGGCGGCTGCGGCGCGTCGTGCGGGGGAGCGTTCCACGGCGATGTATTGCAGGGCGCTGTAAAATTCGGGGAATGAATCCGCGGTGAAATCCAGAATTTGCGCGGCTAGAGTGCCGGGGCCGGCACCCAGTTCAACAAGCAGAAATTCCGCGGACTTTTCGAGCTTTACCCACATTTCCTGAAATTGACGCGCGAGCAGGCGGCCAAAGATGGAGCTGGCGTCAACGCTCGTGAAATAATCGCGGCGTGGTGTTTGCCCGGCTCGGGTGTAGTAGCCGTGCCGCGGATCGTAGAGGCATGCGTCCATATATTTTGCGAAGGTGATGGGACCCTCGGCGCTAATGTGCTCGGCGAGGCTGGTGGCCAGCGGCGTGGGATCGGCAGGCAGTGGGCGCGGGGTGCTCACGGGCGCGCGTCAATTCACTCGTTGCGGATTGCGCGTAAACATTTCGATGATGTAGTCGTGGAGGCAGTCGTAAAGCTGTTTCTGAAAGGTCCAGGGGAATTGGGTGTGCTCGATTTCGCGCGGGCGAAGGAGGAAGGCGTAGTCATGGACCTCGGCGTTCTGCAGCTTGTAGCGGATTTCGACTTCGACACCTTCTTCCGCGGGGCGAGCGGCGAAATCAAAGAGAGGATGTTCGTAGCGGACCAGCTCGGCTTCAACTTTTTCAATTAGTTCCTGGGTCATGGGCCTCGACTAGACTTTCGATTCGAGTTCGGAGCGGACACTTTTGAAGGTCGCGAGCGCTTCCGGATCGAAAAGAACGAAATAGATTTTCTGGAGCGATGTGGGGCCTTCGAGATGCTTGGCAGCCTCGCGCAGCATGATTTCAGCGCATTCGCGCAGGGGAAATCCGGCGATGCCAGTGCCGACAGCCGGAAAGGCTATGGTCTGCAGTTCTTTTTGCGCGGCGATGCGCAGGGCGTGGGCGGTGGAACTGCGCAGCGATTGTACTGTCGTGAGGCCACCCAGTTGCATGCTGGCGGCGTGGATCACGTAACGCGCTTTTAAATTTCCGCCAGTCGTGATGGCCGCGCCGCCGACTGGCACGGGGCCGATCTCGTCGCATTCTTTCTGAATTTGCGGGCCGCCACCGCGGCGAATCGCGCCGGCGACGCCACCGCCGAGCTGCAGGTCGTTGTTCGCGGCGTTGACGATGGCGTCGGCGTCCATGGCCACCAGATCGCCCTGCAGAATTTCGATGCGGTCAGCGAGATTTATTTTAGATGGCATAGGTGTGAGCGGGCGCGACCTGTGCGGCGCGGCTTGTGGCACGCCGCGCGATTATTTTTTGCTGCCGTCAACATTGTAATCATACACGCCTCGGCCGGATTTGCGACCTAGGCGTCCGGCGTTGACGTACTGCAGAAGCAAGGGGGACGGCCGGTATTTTTCGCCGAGGGTCTTGTGCAGATATTCCAGGATGTTCAGACGCACGTCGAGGCCCACGAGATCGACCAGTTCAAAGGGGCCCATGGGGTGATTGAGGCCGAGCTCCAGCGCTTTGTCTATATCTTCGGCGGAGGCGATGCCCTCTTGCAGCATGCAGAAAGCTTCGTTGCCAATCATGGCATTGATGCGGCTTGTGATGAAACCGGGCGATTCGCGAATCACCACCACCTCCTTGCCCATGCGGCGACCGACTGCGGCGCAGGCCTGGACCGTGGCCTCGGAAGTTTCGAGAGCGCGCACGATTTCGAGCAGCTTCATTTTTGGGACCGGGTTGAAGAAATGCATGCCGATGCAGTCCGCGGCGCGAAACGTGATGGCTGCCAGTTCAGTGATGGAGAGCGAGGAGGTGTTGCTGGCAAGGATTGCGTTGGGGCGGGCGAATTTGTCGAAGATCGTAAAAATTTCAAGTTTCACTTCCATTTCTTCGGGGACGGCTTCGATGAGGAGATCGGTTTCGCGGCAGACCTCTTCGATCGAGCCGGAGGTGGTGAGGTTTGCGAGCGCAGTGGACTTTTGTTCAGACGTCACCTTTCCGTGGCCGACGCCTTCTTCTAGGGTTTCGTGGATGTAGTTTTTGGCCTGTTCGAGCATTTCGGGCGAGACGTCTTCGAGGATTGTGCGATAACCGCCGAGCGCTGCGGCGTAGGCGATGCCGCGGCCCATCGAGCCGGCGCCGATTACTCCGATGGTTTCTACTTCCATGAGTTCACGTCCATTTTTTGTGCGGCTCCTAAGCCTGCGCGGGGAAAAGCCTCGCGGCGTTGTCGTATAGAATTTTCTGTTGGGCTTGCGGCGAAATCGGAAGGGCGCGGAATTTTTCGATGTTGCCGCGCACGTTCGGGACGCCCGGGCCCGGCCAGTCTGTGCCGAATAATACTTTGTCCGCGATTTCCTCAATGCGCGGGAACGATTCCATGAGCTTTTGCGGTGGGATGCCGGAGATGTCCATGTACATATTGGGATGGCGGCGGACGAGGAAAAAGGCTTCGTTCATCCAGAGTGGGCGGCCACCGTGCGCGAGGATTACGACGAGGTCTGGGAAGTCAACGCCGACGTCGTCGGCGAGAATCGGTTGAGCATACACATTGCGCGCGCCGGGAAAAATCGAGGTGCCGGTATGAATCATTACGGGCAGATGCAGGGCTTGGGCGCGCTCGTACATGGCGCGCAGCGGGCCCAGGCCGTTGCGGTATTCGTTCGGCGCGAAGAGTTGATGGGAGGGATGGACTTTGAGGCCTCGGATGCCTAGTTTCTTGAGGCGATCCACTTCGGCGGCTGTGTCTGCGATGAATTTCGGATGCACGGAGCCGAATGCGAGCAGCCTTTTGGGATCGGCGGAACAATATTTGGCAATCCAGTCGTTTACATCGGCGGTGAACCCGATTACCTCCGGGCTGACGTAGTTGATCAGGCCGGCGCGCTCGATTTCAGCGGAGTCCATGAATTTCAGGAATTCTTCGGGGCTGGCTGCGTATTTTTCGACTTCGTCGTAATCGCGGCGGCCGCGTTTGATCAGTTCGAGCGTGGGGGGATTGACCATCTCGTGCGGGTTGATGTGGACGTGGATGTCGATGATGGGCGGCAAATCCGGAAGCTCCTGAACTTTGCGATAGTAGCGAAACTATGCGATTTCCTACAGGCTGATTCTCTACAAGCGGTCGATTTTCTCCTGATCGAAGCCGAGGACGATGCGACCGCCTGCTACGATAACCGGGCGTCTGATCAGGTTTGGCTCGTCGACCATCATGCGGATGGCGTCGGCGCGCGCGGGCGGATTTTCTTTCATATTTTTCCGGCGGTAGAGTCCGTTGCGCGTGTTCAAGAAATCGCGGTGATCGCGATCGCCGATTAATTGTTCCAGCTCGCCGGCGCTGAGGCGTTCCTTATCGAGATTGCGGAAATGCAGATCGAAGCCGCGTTTTTCCATATAGGCGCGGGCTTCGCGGCATGTGGTGCAGGTCGGCTTCTGTAAGAACTGCGCGGACCTCCCTTTTCCTTTTGGTGCTGCGTGTGGCTTCTTGGCGTTCTTTTTCGTCGTCATGTTCTCTTCCCTGTTAGTAGCGTGGCACGCTGGGATCAATCTCGGTGGACCAGCGCTCGATTCCACCAGACATGGATTGAGCGCCTTCGACACCTCGCGAGCGGAGCCACGCGGCGGCGTCCAGGCTGCGCATGCCGTGATGACAGAAGAACACCACGTGGTCGGCGTTTTCCAGGCGTTGCAAATTCGATGGAATTTCGCCCAAGGGAATCAGCACCGAGCCGGCGATGCGGGCGGTATCGTATTCCCACTGCTCGCGGACGTCCACGAAAAGAACTTTGGGATCGCGGCCGAGAAGATCCTTCACTTCGCGTGGCGTGATTTCGATATTCGCGAGCAAGTCTTCGGTCATTAGTATCCAAAGTCCGCGGGTGCGGAGAAAGCGTGTTCTTTCACGGCTAGTTTTTCGACGCGGCCGGGGCCGAGCTGCTTCCAATAATCGCTGCGATCGGTGGTTTGCACAACCCAGCGGGCGAGCCATTCCTCGAAATCCTCGAGGCGGCGGGTTTGTTCGTGATATTCGGCGAAAAAGGCGTGATCGCGGCCGTAATAGCCCTGGACGGGCGAAGGATGAGCGCCGCCGGATTCGTGCACGACGGCTGAGACGAGAAATCCTGGAATCAAAGTGCGATTCGGATCGGATGAAATGACGCTCGGCTCGACAATTTCTTCAGCCACGACGATTACTTTGCGAGCGGCGTGTGCTCCATCCACGGCGACTCCCAGGCTGCCCCAGATGTGGGCATTGCCTTGGGCGTCGGAGCGCTGCGCATGCAATATGGCGACATCCGGCCGGAGAGCACGCACGGCTACCAATTTTTCTTCGCTGACGGGCGATGAGAATTCGCGCAGGTTGCCGTTTTTCTTCAGCAGGTCGCTGCCGAGCGTCGCGTAGGTGGGCATGAAAGGGACGCCGAGCGCTCCGGCGTGCAGCGCGAGCGCCATTGTGAAATTCGAATAGTCCACGACTTCCAGGCGGCGCGGGATGCTGCGCTCCACTGCACGACGGAAACAATAGCCGACGCCTGCCGATACATTGCCGACCCATGCGGCCATCACGCGCGAGACGCAGCCGGCGCCGATCAGCTGGTCGAAAAGAACATCGGAAATTGGCCCGACGAGCGTGAGATCGCGACGGCTCTGGCGAATCAGTTCGTGGCCAGCTGCGAACGGAATCATCTGCTCGAGTTGCGCGCCGAGGAGGACCATGGAGCCGGAGGGAACGTGGCGCGCGATGGCGTCGCGCATGGTGAGCAGTTTGGATTCGAAGGTCATGTTATCTCATCGCGTCCAGAAATGATTGGGATCGAGTTCGCGCATCACGCTAAGCTCTTGGTCGCTGGGCGGCGCGGTCTCCATCAGCTCCTCTGCTACACGTAGCGTCCAACCGGTATTGGCTAACACTTCTTCGACGCTAACGCCCGGGTGCACGGACGCCAGATACGCTTCGCCATCGTGGCCGAAGCGCAGCACGCCGAGCGTGGTGATGACGGCCGATGGGCCGGACGCTGCGGGCAGGCCTTGCGCGCGACGCCAGCCGTCACCTGTGCCGAAACCGGGCGAGGTGACGTGGCCGACGCGATCGCAGAGTCGCGCGCGATCGTGAGCGAGGAGCACAACGGTGCGGCGGGCGAGGCAGGCGATGTCACATGCGCCTCCGGAGCCGGGAAGGCGCTGCATTTCCTTGTTGCGATGGCCCCAAGTGGTATTGAGATTGCCGAAGCGATCCACTTCGGCGGCGCCGAGAAAGCCTACATCCACGCGGCCTTGCTGCAGCAGGGCCATTACGTCGAGCATCGAGCCGCATTGCGTCGCGCCGCGCAGATTCGGCGGATCGCCCATGGTGTAGAGCATTTCAGTGGAGGGAGTTTCGCGCAGCACGCCATTTTCAAACAGGCCGACGGCTGTGGACGCGTGCGTGCGGCGCGCGACCAGGAAGGCCAGCATGGGCAGGCGCATGCCGACGAAAACGAGTTCGCCATCGGCGATTTCGCGCGCGGCGGCGGCCACCATCAATTCGCTAAACGTGAAGCCATGCGGGGCGAGGTTGGGTTCCGAACGCGGCATTACGAATGCGCCCTGTTCTCTTTCGGAAAGAGGGAAGGACAACCGGGATATTGTTTCATCGAGCGTTCGCGAATGGCAGCCTAGTCCTCTGAAACTCTCTGATGCGTTGCCTGAAGACTCCACTGCTGCGGCAGCGTCGAACGCGCCGCTTCAGAAACTCGTCGCCGGGCCGGTGTCAATGTCAGCGTCAGTGCCCATCGAAATTAGGCTTACGCTTTTCGAAGAACGCGTTCAGGCCTTCCAAACAATCATGGGATTCGAAGCAATGCCTCTGCAGGCGAATTTCTTCGTCGAGCGCGGCTTCGAGGTCCTTACGCTGTTCGCTGCTCATGCGATGCTTCACGTCGCGCTGTGCCAGACCGGCTCCGGTGGCGATACTTTCCGCGAGTTTTTTGGTTTCTGACTCCAACTGATCGGAGGGAACCACGCGCGAGACGATTCCCAGGCGGAGGGCGTCGTCCGCGGAGAGCATTTGCGCGGTGTAAAACAATTCGGCGGCGCGCGTGGGGCCGACGATGCGAGGCAGGAAGTAGGTGCCGCCGAAATCCGGGAACAGGCCGATCTGGGCAAAGGACTCGGCGAAGCGCGCCTGTTCGGAACATATGCGAATGTCGGCTGCGAGGGCCAGATTCATGCCGCCGCCGGCAGCCGGGCCATTTACGGAAGCGATTACGACTTTCGGCATCGTGGCGATGGCGATGCTGATTTCTTTTCCGGCTGTCACCAGAGCTTCCACTTCGTCCGTGGCTTTGCGTTGGCGGGCGTCGCGCAGCAGTTCCAGGTCCCCGCCAGCGCAGAACGCGCGTCCGTTGCCGGTCAAGACTACACAGCGAACGGCCCTGTCTGTTTGTGCGCGGAGCAACGCGTGGATTAATTCCTGGCCCAGCTGCTGATTTAAAGCATTCAGTTTTTCGGGGCGGTTCAGGCGGATGTAGGTAATTGTGCCGGCGCGTTCTTCCAATACCAGCGGCGCGGCTGCGGGCTGCGAGGTGGTGGCCATGTTATGCGGTCTCCCTAATCCTTTAGAGCCTTCAGCAACACCGCAAGTTTCTTGAAATAACGGGTTTTTACGCCGCGCTCGGTGCCGGCATTCAATCCGCTGGTGGAGGGCAGCACGAAAACCTGCGCCCCGTAGAGTTTTTCCTTTTGCAGGCCGAGCTTGCAGGGGCGACCGGTAAATTTTTCGTAGGTCATTTTGCCGTTGAAGGCGACGACGCGCGGCTTCAAGTCTTCGAGTTTCTGCGCGAGCAGGACGCGGCCTTCGGCGAATTCCTGGCGCTCGATTTCCTCGACGGCGCGGGTGGGGCGCTTGACCAGGTCCGTCATGCCGATGCCAAATTCCAGGATGCGGCGGTCGTCCTCGTAGCCGAGCGGCTCGGGAATTACGCCGGATTCGTACATGATCGGCCAGAATTGATTGCCGCGGCCAGCGTAGTAGTGGCCCACGCGCGCGGAACGGTCGCCAGGATTGGCGCCGACTAAAATCATCCTCATACCCTTGCGAAGATAATCCGGCAGTGTACGCATTCAGTCCCTTTGATATGCCGCGCGGCCCCGAGCCGCAGCGTAACGCGATTGAGCGATTATCCGTCAGCCCTTGCATAATCCGCAAGCATGGCGGACCTGACTGTTGCTTACCCGATGACCGGGAGGCGGATGGATTCGGCAGCGGCAAGCAGAATTTGGGGTTGCTAAATTATTGAAATTTGGGGATTTGCGCGGGGCGAGATGCGGCGTGTGCGCGACGGAGAGGCGATTTATGCTACTCTGATACGGAACTTATATGAGCGCATCGAAATTAAATCCGTTGGAACCGCGCACGCCGCTGCCTTCGCAGGTAGTGAAGGACGACGAAGGCGCGCTGGTCGCAGCAGCGAAGGGCGGCGATATTACGGCGTTTGAGACGCTCGTGGGCCGCTACGAACGCAAAATCTTCCGTCTGGCGCAGAACATCACGCAGAACAAGGAAGACGCCGAAGACGTGATGCAGGAAGCGTTCCTGAAGTCCTACCAGCATCTAGGCGAATTCCAGGGGAATTCACGCTTCTACACCTGGTTGGTGCGGATTGCGGTGAACCAGGCGCTGATGAAGCTGCGGAAGCGGCGGCCGAACCAGGTGTCTTTGGACGAAGACGTGGACACGGGCGAGGATACTATGCCGCGCGAGGTGGAGGACTGGGGCCCTTCGCCTGAGGAACGCTACAAGCAAGCCGAACTGGGCACGATTTTGAACAGCACAATTGCGGAACTTGAGCCTCCTTTCCGAATCGTTTTTCAACTTCGCGACATCGAAGAATTATCAACCGAGGAGACGGCGGAAGCGCTGGGGCTTTCAGTCCCGGCAGTCAAGTCACGGTTGCTGCGGGCGCGATTGAAACTGCGCCAGAAATTAAACCGTTACTTTCGACAGGGTGAGAATTCGTGAACTGCAAGAGCATCGTCAAGGAAATTTCCAATTATCTGGAAGAAGCGCTGGACCCTTCGTTGAAAACCTCGATCGAAAAGCATTTGGAGAATTGCGAGGATTGCCGGGTGGTGGTGGACACGACGCGGCAGACGATTCAGATTTTCTGCAATTCGGAGCCTGCGCCGTTGCCGGAAGATACGCGAATGCGGCTGCGCGACGCGCTTTTCAAGCATTTGAATAAGCTGCGCACTGGGTCACGCGTTTAGACCTCGCGGTTCTACTCCCTTCCCCTCTCATTCTTTGCGGTTCAGATGCCGCGCGCTTCTCCTGCGCGGGCTTCTTTCTCCCACAGCGGGACGGGGCGTCCCATTCCTCGTTCGCGCGCCGCTTCGTAGATCTTGCCTGCTACGACGATGTCTTCGATTGCGATTCCATTGGATTTGAATAGGGTGATCTGCTGCGGATTGCTGCGGCCGGGAGTTTTCCCGGCGACGATTTCAGCTAGTTCGCTAACGCTGGCCCAACGGCGCTTGTCGTCCCCGTACATTTGAATCAAGTCGCCGGATTCCAGTTTCGATTGTTCGCGCGAATCGGCGACGATGACGTCGCAACGGCGGATGGCTTCGCCGTCGAGCTCGTGCTTCTGCGGAAAATTGGCGCCGATGGCGTTGATATGCATACCGGGGGCGAGCCAGCTGCCGTCGAGAACGGGATCGGTGGAGGTGGTAGAAGTGACGACGATGTCGGCTCCGCGTACGGCTTCTTGCGCGGAGGCTACGGCGACGACCGGGAAGCCTAGTTGTGCCGACATTCCTTTTGCGAAGAGTTCACGATGTTCGGGTTTGCGGCTGAAGGCACGGACTTCGGTGATGGTGCGCACCAGTGAGAGAGCCTCCAGCTGGGTGCGCGACTGCGATCCTGTGCCGATGATGCCGATTTTGGCGGCGTCGACGCGCGCGAGGAGTTTCGTCGCTACTCCGCTGGCGGCGCCGGTGCGAATTTGGCCAAGATTATCTGCTTCGATCAACGCGAGTAGTTCGCCGGAATTCACATCGAATAGCGGAACGACGAAGCGCAGACCTACGCTTGAGCTGGTGTAAATCTTCATGCCCATGTAGCCGCTGGTGGCGTCTGCCGCTGCCATGTAATGCAGATAGCTTTTACCGGGAATGTGCAGTCTCTGGCGGGAATGGAGCAGGGCGGAGCCATCGGCGAGGCGGCGAAACGAATCTTCCACCGCGGCGAGCGCCATCGGCATGGTGAGGATCTGTTTTACATCCGCCTCGGAAAGCAGTAGGGCCATGTGAGACACCTCAATGATTTCGGACCTGCCATGATAGCGCGTGAAGGCGAAATGTCAGAAGGTGATGCGGTAGCGGAGGACGCGGGATTCGGGCGCGTCGAGGACCAGCAATTCGCCGTGCGGGCTCACGGCCAATGCGGGCGGCTTGCGGTTGGCTTGGCCTAGTTCCGGAGCGAGATCAATATCTCCCTTGCCGGCGCCGTCGGTGGTGCTGGCGATGTGCAACATGCGGCCATCGGAATCCATGACGAAGACGCAGTTGTTCCAGACGGCGAAGCCTGCGTTGGGATTCCAGGTGGCTCCGGCGTTGCCACCCGCAGTCCCGCCGGCGGTGGTGGCGGCTGTGATCTCGGTGATTAGATGGCCTTCGCGGGTGAGCTTCATGATGCCGCCCGAGGGCGTGCCGAGGTAGAGGAAATTATCGGGGCCTTCAACGAGCGGACCGAAATGCTGCGTGCCCGGTAACGTTTCGCGCGGCTCCCAAGTTTGCACCAAGCGCATACGCGGCGTGTAACTGAAAACTTTGCCCGCGTGCTGGTCGAAGACGTGAATCAGGCCGTCATCGCCCACCGCGGCGCTCAACACGTTGCCTGCGACCGGGCGCGTGCGCAGGCGCAGCTCGCGGTAACGATCGCCATTGGGCATGAAAATGAAAACGCTGTTGCGGACGGGGTCGGTGACGTAAAGCGCGCCGCCGCGGTCCACTGCAACGGATTGTGGATGATTCAGGCCGTCCTCTTGGAAGGAGAGCAGCGGCTTTCCTTCCGGGGCAAATTTGGAAATGAAGGCGCTGCCGAAATCGACGATGAAGATGTCGCCCAGAGAATTCGTGGCGATCCCGGAGGGCTGCTGCAATTGGCCTGGGCCATCGCCTGCGGCGCCCCACTGGCCAATAAATTTCAGAGTCGGAGTGACGGGGGACAGAGGCGCAGGCAGAGGCTCGGAGGTTGCCTGCGAGCAGCCGGAAAGCGCCACGGAAAAATATAGAAGCAGCGCTGTGCCGAAAATCGTCCCGCGATTCATCACGCTACAAATTTATCGCAATCGGCGGCGGGCGCGGGTTCAAATGATGGGCGATGGAACGCGGTGATTAACGGGTGCGTTTGCGAGGTTTCTCCTCGCTGGCGTCCTTGACGCGGCGGACGATGGTCTGGTGCATCTGGTAGACGCGGTGCTCCAGCGCGCCATGGGTGGAATCGAGGAAGGAAAAAGTGATGTCCGCTTCGGACCCGGCGGATTGCAGGCGTTGAATGGGCAGCTTGCCGCAGACGTTGCTTTCGACGAAGGCAGTCTCGTAACGGTCCCTCTGTTTGCCCCAGGTGTACACGCGGAGCGAAGTGAAATCGCAGGGCTGGCCTTCCGGGCCGTGGGTGCCGAGGAGCAAATATTGCGCCATGGGCTTGCCGGAAGCGGATGGCACGCGGTTCAGCTCGGTCCAGGCGACGATGCGCATACCGGCGGAAGTGGCATAGTCCGGCAAAGGAGACGGGACATCGAGTTCGACGAAGCGGCCGAGGAGCCATCCGGCGAGGATGGTCTGATCGGCGATGTGCGCGCGCACGAGCCACCAGTCTTCTTTTTTGGGCTCGGGCTTTTCGGCTGAATCGCGGTCGCCGGGTTTACGGTCCTTTGATTTGCGGTCACTCGATTTGCGACTGTCTGGCTTCGCGGGTCCGGATGTGGACGCATCGGCGGATTCGTCTTCGGCGTTAGGGACGGTGGCGGGTACAACGAGCTCGGACTGTCGCGCCATCATTTCGATGGGAATATCTTTACTCAACTGGCGAACGCGCGGTGAATCGCGGCCCGGTTCGATGTGGAGATTGCTGAGAACGCGGGTGTGACCGCGCGCGACTACGGGCATAGTGCCGGACTTCTTTCCCAAATCCTGCAAAGTCTGCCAAAGATCCGCGGACAATAGGTCTCCCTCCTCGGTCCAGCCAACGACGCCGGCGGACGTGCGGACCTTGACCTGATTCTGAAATCGCTGCAGGACGTCGAGGCGTTCGCCGAAACTGACGGTGGTGACCGGTTCGCGGACCTGGGCCGAGGTGCTGTAGAGAGTGACGGTGCGGCTGCCGGCGTAGGCAATTTCCAGCGGCGGAGCGGAATGATGGAAGCGCACGTAAAGGCCCACTACCAGCACTGTGAGCAGCGCGGAGCCTAAGAGGACTTTTCGGATCACGGACGAACTCCCGAGATAATCCTCGCGGCGCGCAGGGCGCAGAAGCCGAGTTGATAGCTTGGAGTGTCCAATTGTTTCGATAGCGGCATCATATGAAGTAGGTGAGTAAAGATTCTACACTAACCGCACTACGCAACCCTGCAAGCGGGGTGGGGGAAGTTTCCATGCGTGGTGGGAGAGTTTTTTGATTCTGATACAATGCGGTGCGCGCGGTGAGGTTTCACGGATGCTGCCCGCGGGGGGAATGGATGCAGAGCCTGGAAAAACTAAGACCGCTGGCGCTTTTGCTGCTGCGTTTGGGCTTGGGAATTATTCTGGTTTATCACGGGTATCCGAAGCTGTTCACGCACACGCACGAAACGATGCAGGGTTTCGAGCACATGGGGTTCCCCGCTTATTTCGCTTACATCGCGGGCGTGATTGAGTTTTTCGGCGGGTGCCTGCTGATCGTGGGATTGTTCACGCGGATTGCGGGATTGCTCGTGGCGGCGGAGATGGCGGTGGCTCTGGTGAAGGTGCACGGATTGATCTCGAATCCGGGGAAGGTGGATAACTACCAATTTCCGCTGGCTGTCGCGGTGGGAGCGTTTACATTGGCGGCGCTGGGAGCGGGATTAGTGTCTATTGACCAGGCAATTTACGGCGACCGGCGCGGATCGTTTTCGCGCAGAGCCAAGGGCAAGGATCGCGATTGAGTTACCCGGCGGCCTGCGCCGCCGGGCCAGCCTGAAATTTTCCGGAAACGACTAGGCCGTCTGGGCAGAACCGTGCCCGGGCGCGGAAGGCGCGGCGGGTTGAGCGGGCGCTTCCACAGGGACTGGCGGAGGCGCTTGCGGGATCACCAGCCAGGCGATGAAGTAACCGAGCACCGCTGGAATCAGCGGGAACGGGAAAATAATCAGCAGTACCCAGACCAGGCGGACGATCGTGGAATCAACGTCCATATATTCGGCGATGCCGCCGCAGACGCCGCCTAGTTTGCAATCGGTGGACGAGCGCATCAGGCGCTTCTGCGGACGTGGGGCGGCGCTGGGCGCGGCATCCGCGTTCTGCCGCGCGCCGCAGTAGTAACAGAAATTCGAATATTCGGCGATTTCCTTATGGCAAGTCTGGCAGTTCATGGTTTTAACCTCCCGAGCGGTTCGCGCTCGAGCTTTATCAGCCTACTTTAGTATACGAACGGGACGATTGAAAGGTTTCACTGGTCGCGCGACTGCCGGCCCATCTAGTAGATCATCAGGTCGCGGATGGCGCGGGCGATGTCTTCAGTTTGGGGCAGGATCGCGTCTTCCAGCCTGGGCTGATACGCAACGAAGGTGTCGGTGGCCGCTACGCGGCGGACAGGGGCGGCTAGCTCGTCAAATAATTCGTCGGCGATGCGGGCGGCGATTTCTGCACCGTAACCCCAGGAGCGCGTGTCTTCATAGGCTACCAGAACACGATTGGTCTTGCGGACCGTTGTGGCGATGGCGTCCCAGTCGTAGGGGCTGAGCGAGCGCAGGTCTAAAATTTCGGCGGAGATTCCATTGCGGGCGAGTTCGGCGGCGGCTACTTCGGCGCGATGCACCACCGCGCCGTAGGTGATGACGCTGACGTCCGTGCCCTCGCGCACCATGCGGGCTTTGCCGAAGGGGACGGTGAAATCCGGTCCGGGATATTCCGAGCGATTGTAAGGCTGGCGGTAGAGATGTTTGTGCTCGAGGAACAGGACGGGATCGTCCGAACGAATCGCCGTGCGCAGCAGGCCGCATACGTCGAGCGCGGTCGAAGGCATCACGACACGCAGGCCGGGGATGTGTGTGAAGGTGACTTCGCCGCACTGGCTGTGATAAATCGCGCCACCGGTGAGGTAGCCGCCAATCGCGACGCGTATGACGACGGGTGATTTGAAATGTCCGGCGGAGCGCCAGCGAATGGTGGCCATTTCGTTGCGCAGCTGCATCATGGCCGGCCAGATGTAATCGAAAAACTGAATTTCGGGAACTGGCTTCAAGCCGCGAATGGCCATGCCGATGGAGCGGCCGACGATATTGGCTTCGGCCAGCGGCGAATTGAAAACGCGCTGTGAGCCAAATTTGCGTTGTAGCCCTGCGGTGGCTTTGAAGACACCGCCCTTCCCTTTTACGGTGGCGAGGCTTTCTTCGCGGCTGCAATCGGCAACATCTTCGCCGAAGACGACGATGCGCTCGTCACGTTTCATTTCGTCCAGCAACGTGATGGAGACCATCTCGACCATCGTCTTGGGATGGCCTTCTTTTTTCGGCGTAGCTTCGAAATCGCGGGAGGCGGGGTCCACGTCTGGCGAGTAAACCCACTTGTAAATTGAGTCGGGCGACGGAAGTTCGGCGGCGAGGGCGCGATCGGTGGCTTCGATGATTTCGCGATCCACTTCGGATTCCAGCGCTTCG
This sequence comes from uncultured Acidobacteriota bacterium, assembly GCA_963790855.1. GTDB lineage: Bacteria > Acidobacteriota > Terriglobia > Acidiferrales > UBA7541 > Palsa-295. Next base: position 1,036,540 of record CAWBPZ010000004.1, on the reverse strand, counting down.
ATTTCGCTTTCTTCCAGGATGCCTTCACGCACCATGAACATTGCGAATTTTGGCAACGGGTCGCGCTGGGCTTCAGCGGAGCGCTCAGGCTCGCATTTGTAGAGCTTCTCGTCGTCGGAAAGCGAGTGCGAATAGGGACGGATGACGTGCGCGTGGATCAACGCGGGACCTTTGCGCGTACGGCAATGATCGGCGGCGCGACGCAATGCTGCGTAGCTTTCCAGCGGCTCGGTGCCGTCGCATTCTTCGACGTAGAGGTTCGGATAATTTCTTACGAGCTTGGAGATGCTGCCGCCGGCGGTCTGCACTTCGACAGGGACGGAAATCGCGTAGCCGTTGTCTTCGATGAGATAGAGGACCGGGAGGCGCTTGCTGCTGGCTGTGTTCAGCGATTCGTAGAATTCGCCTTCGCTGGTGGTGCCGTCGCCGGCGGAAACGTAGGTAATCTCGTCGGGGTGAAAGGAGACTGTGGCGCCCATGGGAGCTTTTCGCGCTTTATCAAGGGCTTTGGGAAATTTTTCGAAATAGGACGAGCATTCCGCGGCGCCGATGGCTTGCAGGAATTGCGTGCCGGTGGGCGAAGAGCGCGTGACGACGTTGAAATCGCGATTGCCCCAGTGCGAAGGCATCTGGCGCCCGCCGGACGCGGGATCGGCTTTCGCGCCGACCCCTTGAAGCAGCATATCGTAGGGCGTGACGCCGAGCATGAGCATCAACGCCCGGTCGCGATAGTGCGGGAAAAACCAATCGTAAGTTGGCTTCAGCACCAAGCCGGCGGCGGCGAGAATGGCTTCATGACCGGCGCCGCTGATCTGGAAGAAGAGGCGATTCTGACGTTTGAGCTGGATCTCGCGATCGTCCAGACGCCGCGACATGAACATGGTGCGGTAGACCCGGATGAGCGTTTCGCGCTCGAGGCCGTGGTATTTCGCCGGGTCGTAATTCGCTAATTTCGTTTTTGTCTGGGTCGGCATCGGGCACTCTCGCCTTAGAGGCGCGCCGTGGGAATTAGGTACACGCCATTATAGCGAAATGCGCGGCGTGCAGAGAAAAAACGCGCAGCGCAATCGCTGTTGGATTACTGGAAAAATAGACAGGCAGCATGTGGCCGTTAGGACAGGGAGTCAAAGAGTTCCGCGGCTTCGGCAAACCCGGGCTGGCCAGGGCGGATAATCTCGGTTTTGGCGGATTTGAATGGTTCTTCGGTGGGGATGCGATCGAGCCAGCGCTGATGCGAGAGTTTTTCGTGGTCGGAGAAATCGAGTCGGACGAGGACGCGGACTTTGGAGGTGGGTTCGGCTGGGTCGGACTTTGTGCCGGACTTCTTTTTGGGGGCTGTCGTCTTCTCGGCAGCTTTCTCGGGCGCTGCTGCGTCGTCGGCGGCTTCGCGCTCGAACTTCAGAAGCATTTTCTTGCCGAGGCGGAAGCCCTGCGTCCAGCCTTCCACTTTGTGGCGAGCTTGCTGCGCTACTTCTTCGTTGTTGCCGAAATCGAAAATCAGGAAGTCATGGGCCATGGTTCATGTATAGCAAAATTTGGTGGGGGATGGCTAGGGGTAGGCGGTTTTCAGCGTGGAAGATGGCGGCGACGCGCGCGGACGATGGAAATCAGGGCGCAAGACGGCTGTTGCGCGAGGGAAGGCCGCGTGGTAGCCTCAGCGAATAAAAGGCGAAGACCTGCTGATGGGCGGGAGCTTGGCAATTTCATAGGGAGGTGATGATGGCCGCATCTGGGCGGGGCTTGGCGGGGGGATCGGCTGACGGACTGGCTGTCCGCGCTAGCACGACCTTGGAGACGGTGCAGGAGGCGCTGGGCGCGCTGGTCGCGCGTTATTGTGCGGATGAAGTGCTGACTGCCGTGCGGCACTTCCCGGCACGCGAGGCCCGGTTTCGTGCGATGCCTGCGTGGGTGCGGCCGGAGCTGGCGGCAGCCTATCACGCCAAAGGGATCGAAAAGCTCTACACGCATCAAGCGGCGGCGGCGGAACTGGCGCACGCCGGGAAGAATTTTGTGGTGGTGACGCCAACGGCTTCGGGCAAGACGCTTTGCTACAACTTGCCGGTGCTGAATGCGGTGTTGAGCAACGCAGATACGCGCGCGCTGTACCTGTTCCCTACTAAGGCGCTGGCGCAAGATCAACTGGCGGAGCTGCACGACTTGGCGAACCGGCTGGATCATTGTTTTGGCGTGTTCACGTATGACGGCGACACGCCGAGCGACGCGCGGCGGGCGATACGCGAGCGCGGGCACGTGATCCTGACGAATCCGGACATGCTGCACACGGGGATTTTGCCGCACCACACGAAGTGGGCACGCCTGTTCGAGAATTTGCGCTACATCGTGCTGGATGAATTGCACACGTATCGCGGAATTTTTGGCAGCCATCTGGCCAATGTGCTGCGGAGACTGGCGCGCATCGCGGAATTTTACGGTTCGAAGCCGCAATTTATTTGTTGCTCCGCGACGATTGCTAATCCGGGGGAGCTGGCGGCGCAGCTGATCGCGGAGCCGGTGCAGGTCGTCGAAGAAAACGGCGCGCCGGCGGCGGAGAAGCTTTTCGTTTTCTATAATCCGCCGATGGTGAACCGGAATCTGGGAATTCGGCGCAGCTATTTGAATGAGACGACTCGCGTGGCGAAAGAGCTGCTGGCGCGCAAGCTGCAGACCATCGTGTTTGCGAATAGCCGGCTGCACACGGAAGTGCTGCTCACTTATTTGCAGCAGGCGAACCGACCGGGTCCGGGGGAAGCCGAGCCTGTGCGGGGATATCGCGGCGGTTATCTGCCGGGGGAGCGGCGCGAGATCGAGCGCGGCCTGCGCGACGGGCGGATCCGTGGCGTAGTGGCGACGAGCGCGCTGGAATTGGGGATTGATATTGGATCGCTCGACGCGAGCGTGATGGCGGGTTATGCGGGCGCGATCGCTTCCACATGGCAGCGTGCGGGGCGGGCTGGGCGAAGAAGTGGGACGTCGTGCGCGGTGATGGTAGCGTCGTCGGCGCCGCTGGATCAATTCATCGTGCAGCATCCGGATTATTTTTTCGGACGGTCGCCGGAGCATGCTTATGTGCAGCCGGACAATCTGGAAATTCTGGTGAACCATTTGAAGTGCGCGGCGTTCGAACTGCCGCTTGCGCCTTCTGAGCGCTTCGGCGACGTGGATTTGCCGGGCCTATGCGAGCGGATGAGCGAGGCGGGATTCCTGCACCGCAGCGGCGGGAATTGGCATTGGGTGCAGGAAGCTTATCCGGCGGATACGGTGAGCCTGCGTTCGGTGACGTCTGACAATTTTGTGATCATTGATACCACCGGCGGGACAAATGGCGACGAGGACGGCGAGCCGAAAGTGATCGGCGAAGTGGATTTTTCTTCGGCGCTGACGACGGTGCATCCCAAGGCGATTTATCTGCACCAGGGGCAGCAATATCACGTGGAGCGGCTGGATTTCGAGCAGCGCAAGGCGTATGTCAAAAGCGTGAACGTGGATTACTACACGGATGCGATTCGTTACACGCAAGTGCGCGTGCTGGAAATTGCGGAGGAAGAGTGGATCTCGGGGCCGGCGGCCCGGGCGCGTGGCGATGTGCTGGTGCGGTCGCAGGTGGTGGGATTCAAGAAGATCAAATTTTTCACGAATGAGAATATCGGCGCGGGCAAGCTGCAGCTTCCGGAAAACGAGATGCATACGACGGCGTTCTGGATCACTTTGGAGCGCGAACTGCTGGCTGAATTGCCCTATGCGCTGTCTGATAGGCAGAACGGGATACTCGGACTGCTCTACGCGATGGCTTCGATGGCTGCTTTGCTCTTGATGTGCGACGGGCGGGATTTGGGGACCGCGGTGGGCGAGCGGCCGACTAGTCCGGGCGTAGAAACCAAGTGGCAGGAATTTTCTGCGACGCTGGGGAATCCGTCGGAGATGAAGGAGTTCTTTCAGCCGAATTTGTATTTGTACGATGCGTATCCGGGAGGAATTGGGTTCAGCGAGCCTTTGTTTCGCGTGCACGATATTTTGCTGCGGCGGACGCGGGAGCTGATTGTGGGGTGTCCGTGCGAGCAGGGGTGCCCTTCGTGCGTGGGGCCGGCTGGGGAGAAGTGCGAGAAGACGAAGGAAGCAGCGCTGGCGATTTTGAACCGCTTGTGCGCGTGAAGTGTATGGTTCGAGGCCCGCGAAAGGAGTTCTCGTGATCGCAAGAATGTGGCACGGCGTGACACCGGCAGCGAAGGCCGACAAATATTCCGATTTTCTGAATGCGCGGGCGATTCCGGATTATCGCGGCGTTCCCGGAAACGCGGCGGTTTACATTCTGCGTAGGGACGATGGCGACACTACACATTTCGTAACGCTCACGTTTTGGGAGTCGCTGGAGGCGATCAAGGGCTTCGCGGGAGATCCGGTGGATCGCGCGAAATATTATCCCGAAGACCGCGATTATTTGCTGGAGTTCGAGCCCAAAGTGCAGCATTGGGAAGTCGTGGGGAGCGCCAAACCGTGACGACCGACGGAGCGATGGCTTGACAACGAGTGCAAATGCACGATTCGAGCGGCTGACGGCGCTTAAGTCGGCGAGGAAATCCGCTGTCGTGGCGGAAAGCGCCGCGAGCCGCGTGCGTGGATATTTGCCTGCGCTTCCTGATGGAGCGGAGCGGCTTGCCGAAATGCTGCAGGCCAAAGCGCTCAGTAACGCGTTCGGCGAGCACTTGACGGTGCGGAAATGGTTTTCTGAGGCGATCGGGTGCGAGCCGCCGGAAGGTTCAGTGAATGCGGAGGCGCTGCGGCTGCTCGCGCCGGGAGCTTGCGCGGAGGCGAGCGATCCTCGTAAGTGGCTTTTTCTGGACACGGAAACGACGGGGCTGATGGGCGGGACGGGAACTTACCCGTTCATGGTTGGTATCGCATGGTGGGACGCGGGCGGACTGGAGGTGGAGCAGTTCTTCATGCGCGAACTGAGCGAGGAGCACGCGCTGCTGCTGACGTTGGCGGAGCGCATGGCCGAGCGGCCGGTGCTGGTGACGTTCAATGGCAAGTCGTTTGACTGGCCGCTGCTGGAAACGCGCTATCGCATGACGCGAAAAATCCGGCCGGCGGCGCCGCGCACGCATCTGGATTTTTTGCATCCGGCTCGGAATTTGTGGCGCGTGCGATTGGGATCGCTGCGACTGGCGGAACTGGAAAAGCACGTGTTGGGTTGGAATCGCGGCGCGGATCTGATTTCGGAGATGATTCCGCAATTTTATTTCGATTATTTGCGGGGCGGGCCGCCGGAACCCCTGGTGCAAATATTTCTGCACAATCAAATGGACCTGCGCGGGCTGGCGGGGCTTGCCAGCCGAATCGTTACGGTTCTTGCTGATCCGCGGACGGATGGCACAGACGGGTTGGAATTGTTCGGGGTTTCGCGCATTTGTGAACGGCGCGGCGACACGGCGCGCGCGCGGAAACATTATGCACAGTCACTCGACGCGGTGCTGCCCGCGGAAACGGACAGGGCCGCGCGGCGTTCGCTGGCGCGACTGGCGAAACGCGAAGGCGATTTACCACTCGCGTTGAAGCTTTGGGAGAGCATCCTGGGCGGCTCGCGCGAGGGCCTAGAGGCTTACAAACAGCTGGCGATTCATTACGAGCGCAAGGCTCGCGAACCGCAACGCGCGGCCATGCTGGTGCGCAAGGCGCTGGCGGAATTGCGTCCTGCAAACCGGAGTGCCACTGGGCTAAGCGCTGCGCTGCTACGGCGTTACAGGAACGATTTCGAGCACCGGCTGCAGCGCCTGAATCGCCGCGCGAGCACGGGCCCGGGGACCCGCGGGACCTTGCTGGACGCCATTAATCCAGAGTCCCGGGCGCGAGACTAGGAATCCAATGGCGGAGAGTGTGATGGGTCGGGGCGAAGGGAATTCTGATGCCGGAAACGGATAGCGCGGCAGCACGCATGGAAGGTAGCTCAGATGTGGAGGCCAAGGCAATGAGCGCAGTGAGCGATCCCTACATTCGCGAACAACTCGAAAAGCGGCGCAAGGAATTGAACGCAGCACTTGCGTCGCCCGTGGCGGCGGCTCCAGCGGCGTCGTTGATCGAACTACTTGGCGAAGTGGATTCTGCACTGCATCGGATGGATGAAGGGACGTACGGAATTTGTACGCAGTGCCATGATGCGGTGGAAAAGGACCGGCTACTGGCCGATCCGCTGGTGCGGCTGTGCCTGGATCATCTGACGAGCGACGAACAGCGCGCGCTGGAACGCGACCTGGAGCTAGCTTCGCGCGTGCAGCGGGGATTGCTGCCGCGCACGGATATTCGGCACGGAGATTGGCGCGTGCATTATCAATACAAGCCCGCGGGAATGGTGAGCGGCGATTATTGCGATTTAATTCCTCCGGCTGCTGACGATGGCGAACTGGTTTTCCTGCTCGGCGATGTTGCGGGGAAAGGCGTGGCGGCTTCCCTGCTGATGACGCACTTGCACGCCATGTTCCGCAGCCTTTCGGGCGTGGGCCTCGCGCTGGACAAGCTGCTAGAAATGGCCAATAGCGTTTTCTGCCAGAGCACGATCGCTGGGCAGTACGCGACGCTGATTTGCGGCCGCGCGGGGCAACGCGGCGAAATCGAGATCGGCAGCGCGGGACATTTGGCTGCGTTGTTGGTCGCAAAGGACGGAGTGAGGCAGGTCTGCTCGACCGGAGTGCCGCTGGGAATGTTTTCCACTAGCCGCTACACGGTGCAGCGTGTGCGCATGGAACGCGGCGACAGTTTGCTGCTCTACACCGACGGAATTTCCGAGGCTGTGAATGATTCCGGCGCGGAATACGGCGCGGCGCGGCTTTCGAACATTGCAGGCGAGCGGCATGGGTGGGTGCCGCAGGAATTAGCGGCGGCGTGCATGAAGGACGTCCAGAGCTATTCCGCCGGCAGAAAGCAGGCGGACGATCAAACGCTTATGGTGGTGCACCGCGCGGATACGGTGGAGCTTTCGCTGAATGATTAAGACGGCGGCCTGGATGTGTTTTCCGGCTGCTTCGGCTTAAACGTGGGTGCCGTTATTGCGCGCCGACGCGGCCGGGCGCAATGGGTGCTGAGCGTTGCGTGACGCTCTCGGGCGCGGAAGGCGGGGTCAATGCCGGAGGAGCCGGCTCCCAGCCGATGGCGTGGTTGATTTTGTCGAATGTCTCGCGTGTGGCGCCTTCCACCGTAAGGCAGTGCGTAGCAACGCAGCGCAGGAAAACCCCGCCGGATTCAGAGTGGAACTCAAAAAAATTGGGTCGGCGGAGGAGTTCCGTGCGCGTCTTATATTTATGCTCCAGCGCTTCGCTGTACTGGCCGAAGAAATGCGCCGTGTCATCGGGATTATCGAGCGCCAGGCGAAACACCAGCGGAGTGGATTTGGTTTTGGCATCCTCGAACACCGCGTAGCGATCGCCCTTCCATGCCGGAGCAAGTAATTCCGCGCGATTTTCGTCAAGAAACTGTTTCAGAATTTCCTGGATGCCGAATTCTCCCATGGTGTTTTCTTCCAGCAGCTTCCAGTCGGCGGGGACCAGGCCTTTCCATTCCGGGAGCGCGACGGATTCTGGCTTTACGCCGTGCAGGTACAAATCCGGATGAATGATCTGCTGCGTGGATACCGGAGGATTCTGAAAAATTAGGTGCAGGTCCTGCCAGCCGGTATGCGCCTTCAGAAATTCTTGGGTGAAGCCGGTGCCGGCGAGATACGGGAACAGAAGCTCGTCGCGAATGTAGAGCGGGGCTTTCGCGAGGTTGGGATCTTTATCCATTTCGCTGAGGGCGCCGGCGCGAATCAACAGAGTGACGTCTGGAACGTCGCGCACGCTGACTTTCTGGTCGAGCATTTCGTAATCCACCATGGCGGCCATGGCGGAGCCTTCGCTGACGGCGTCACGGGCTAGCTCAGCGTCGTCGTTCGGTCGCGCGGCTTTGATCCAAGAATCAATGTGGAAGGATTGATCCTCGAGCGCGTGGGTGAGTTCGTGAGACATCACTGTGCGCTGCTCGTCCACCGGGATCCAGTCGGCGATGTAAAATTCCTTGGCTTTCGGGTCGTAGAGGCCGGCGACCTGGTCGGTCAAAACATCGAGCATGAAAGAATCGAGCGGAAATCCTTTGGGGATCAAACCGAAGGCTTCCAGCGTTTTGTCGTCGGCGTAGCGCTCGGCGTCGTTCTTGTCTTCTTTATCTTCGCGGATCAGGTAGTCGCGGACTTCTTGCTTGGAACGGAGAGTTTTCTTGAGCGGCTCCTTGATCGGAAGTGAAAGAATCTTGCTCATCTGCGCCAGGACTTCGTCGGCGGCTTTGATGAACTCGGGGCTAGAGACTGATGCGGTCTGCGACGAAATTCTTGTATGCGCGGCGGCAACGGACTTAAGCGAGACGGCAGGGCGCTGGGCGGCGAATGCCACGCCGCATGCCAGCAACAGCCCCAGGGCGATGTATCGCCCGACTCCGATCCGATGCTCCGTTCGCCGCGTAAACAATTTCATCCAGACCTCCGGGCGTTTTCGCACAGGGAAGTTCGCGCAAGAACTGCGGCGCGAGAACGCTTCATGCTCGCGCGGGCACGGTTCCCTTCCAAAACCACACCATGCCGCCGAAGCGCTGCTCTAGGGTGAGACTCTGCAGGCCGGCGTCGGTGAGCACGCGGCGGAGGTGACCCTCCTCGAAGCGGCGATTGCATTGCGCGGAAGTGGCCCAGGCGACAAGTTTGCGCGTGTCACGCGCGTTGATGCATTTTTCGTGGGCGTAGGCCAGGATTTTGCTGACGGACATGGACGCGTGGGGATCGAGCGACGCCACCAGGCCCGAAGGGCGAGTGACACGCACCATTTCGGAGAGCGTCGCGGCGAGATGTTCGACCCAATAGACCACCCCGGTGGCGTAACAATAATCGAAAGATGAATCCGGGAATGGAAGTTTTTCTACCGGCGATAAATGAAATTGCACGGGAGTGCTTTCGCGTGTGGCCAACTTCCTCGCAATGCGCAGCAGGCTGCGGCTGCGGTCCACGGCCGTTACGGCGTAACCGCTGCGGGCCAGCGCGCGCGCCACATGGCCGGGGCCGCAACCGACGTCCAAGACGCTGACGGTGCCGTGGCCATTGCCGGAAACGGGCAGCTGCAAGGATTGCAGAAACTCGCAGCGCAAGTCCGCTTCGGGACCGGTCGCGAGTTTGCGCGCGTAGTAGCCGGCGCCGAGCTCGAAGAGCAATCGCTTGAAGGGATCGCGGAACCAACCGCGGACCGGGGTAATCACCATCGTTTGATGCTAACAAACGTGCGCGGGGTTTCCAGCAGATATTAAGGACGAGACAAACATTTTACGCAGCGGTATGAGCTACGGATTCGTCGGAAACCAGCAACCCGAGGATTACGCGCATATTGGAGCAAAATAGATCGCGCAGATAGGGAGGCGTGCCGAAGGGAACAAACAGTCTGAAGAGATCCACTTCCAGCCAGCGCCGCGCAATTTCGTCCGGCGGCGCGTGCATATCCGCGAAGCACATGCGCAAATCCCATTCCTGCTGTTCGAAATTATTTTCCAGGACTTTCTCGAAAAGCTCCTCGTGGCAGTAGAGCAGGGATTGATGGACGGCGGGCTCGGAGTAAGCGTCCTGCAGAATAGGATGGTGATAGCGGCCGGTATAAACGTCGCGCATCATGGCGACATGCGCGAGGCGGCCCAGGGCAGTGGGGATGGCCACGAGCCACTGCGAGACGAACTCTTCGATGATGCGCTGATTCTGCGCGAAGCGTTCGAGCGATTCCACGCCGCTCTCCTAAAACCCGGCATACCGTGTTGCCACAACTGCGCGGATGTTACTCTTAGTAAACGTCAGCGTCAACAGTAATATGGTAAATGGCAGTATAGGTCCCAAAGCCAAGCACTCCCGAACGACCGAAGGCGAAAATGAGATGAGCCTGCTGGCGATTTGCTGCGTGACGATCGGAGCGGTGGGATTGCTGCACCTGGCGTGGGTGGCGCTGAAGCCGCTGCCCGAAGAAATCGGCGAGCGCGGCGGGGAGCGCAAACATATTGTCGAGGGCTTTCTTGCGGGGCTTGCGGAAGAGTTCGGGCGTCTGCAGCCGCTGATGACGGTGGCGGAGGCAATGTCTGCTGCCGAGCCCTGGATGAAGCAGTTCGAGCGGGCTGGCTCGCGCTTTGAATTTCGCGTTTACTATCGCATCGCTTCGCTGCAGATTCACACGGAGAAACTGCAGTCAACGAAGCGACTGGCGCGGCTCACCGAGCTGGTGGGGAATCTCTCGGAGCGGATAGAGGTCAGCATGGCGCGGCTGGTGTTTTCGGGCGGCGAGCAACCTTCGCAGATCGGGCGCAGGTCCCCGGCGGATCCCGATTAAATGCAATTCCAGCGGAGTGATGAAGCGGGCGGCGCCGTCCAGTCGTAGAAACCCACTATTGTGCAATGCAGCACGCGGGTATTCGATTCGTCAATTAGACATTTCCGGGCCGTGGGCAGGCCCTATAATGGAGAGACTCCCGGGAGCCCATCGTGGAAACGGAAAAGATTCTCGTAGTGGACGACGAAGAGGCGATTCGCGAAGTCGTTTCAACCCTTTTGGAAGCGCAAGGATACCACTGCACCGTTTGTTCGAACGGGCGGATGGCGCTGGACGCTTTTCGCAAAGACACGTTCGACTTGGCCCTCAGCGATATCGTGATGCCCGAAATGGATGGGCTGAAATTGCTCGCGGAGCTTCGCAACGAAGACCCGGACGTGCCGGTGATCATGGTCACCGCGATGCACGACATTTCCATCGCGCTGCAGGCGATTCGCGCGGGGGCTTACGACTACATTCTGAAGCCGTTTGAAAAAGATCAGCTGCATCTGAGCGTGCGGCGGGCGTTGGAACATCGCCGGCTGGTGATGGAAAATCGCACGTACCAGAGCGACCTGGAACATCTGGTGGCGGAGCGCACGCAACAACTTTCCATCGCGTTGCAGGATCTGGAACAATCTTACGACTACACGCTGGAGGCGCTGGGCGGCGCGCTGGACGCGAAGGATGCGGAAACGGAAGGACATTGCCAGCGCGTGACGGCGTTTACGATTACCATCGCGCGGTCCATGGGCGTCGATCCGGGAGCGTTGCGCCAGATTGCGCGCGGCGCATTTTTGCACGACATCGGGAAGATGGGCGTGCCGGACAGTATTTTGCGCAAGCCTGGACCTCTGACGAATGAAGAGCGCGAAGTGATGCGCAAGCACTGCGAAATTGGATTTTCGGTGCTAGAGCGGATTCCATTTTTGAAGGACGCGGCCGAGATCGTGCTGTCGCACCAGGAGTGTTACGACGGGTCGGGTTACCCGCGTAAATTGAAAGGCGAGCAAATTCCGCTGGGGGCCAGAATTTTCGCCGTGGCGGATACGCTGGACGCCATGATTTCCGACCGTCCTTATCGCAAAGCGCTGCCGATTTCCGCGGCGCGCGCGGAGATTCAGAAATATTCGGGCAAGCAATTCGATCCGAAGGTTGTGGAGGTGTTTCTCTCGCATCCGGACCGGGTGTGGATGGAATTGCACGAAAAAATCGGGGATCCATTCCGCATGACGCAGATGAACCGCGCCTGAGATTTTGCGTTGGAGGCTTGCTGCAGTTCCCTTCCACACTTCCCTTCCACAGTCTTGCGCGCTGCACGGCGCGTAGGTATGATGCCCTCGCAACCACCACGGGAGAGGTTTTCATGGCCCTGATACCGATCAAGACGGCTTCGATCACCGGATATTGCGATTGCATCTGCGGCTGCTACGAGCTGGCGAGCCAGCGCGACGACGAAAACGGCAAGGGATATTGCCCGCGCTGCGCGAAAGAGCATCTGGAAATGAATCGCGGGCTTGGCATTCCGCAACCGGTGCCGTCGAAGAAGCCGGAAAGCACGGGGCCGGAGCTAAAGATTGGGATTCCAGAGACGGCGGATCCGCCGGGGCGTCTGCGTTGACGCGGCGTTCGTGCGCGGTTTTTTTGCCGCTAAAACATCGACAGCAGCTGTTTCACTCCTCTCGCAAATTCCTCTTCGCGCGTAATCAGGCTGACTAGCAAGAACCCTTCAGATGGAAAATCGTAAAAGTGACCCGGATGAACGTACAGATTTTTGCGGCTGAGTAGCTCGATGGCCAGCTCTTCATCTGATCGCGTGGCAGGGACGCGCAGCACGGCGTACCAGCCGGCTTCGACCACGAGCCTGGCGCAGGATTTCTGCGCGGAGAGCTGGCGGTCCAGTTCGGCTAAATTTTTTCTTACGCGGGCCAGCAGCTGTGTTTGAAATGGCTGGCGCTGTTCGAGAAGCGCGGGAATTGCGTGTTGAATTGGCGCGTTCATCGAAAGATAGGTGTCCGCAATGATTTCCAGGCGCGCGAGGGCTTTCGATTTCAGTTGTTCGGGCCCGCTGGTGACGAGCCACGCGGCTTTCATCTGTGGCAGGCCGGAAATTTTGGATAGGCCGCTCATGGTGAACGTCAGAGCGGCGTCATTTTGAGCGAAACTGAATGGAACGTGGTTTTCTTGCAGCGCGAAATCGAGAAAAACTTCGTCGGCGATGATTGCCAGATTGCGCGAGAAACAAATTTCGTTCAGTTTTTCGCGCTCGCGAGGCTTGGTGAAATGCCCGGTGGGATTATTGGGATGGACGACGATCACTCCTCGTGTGCGCGGCCTAACGGCCTGCTGTAGGCCGTGGAAATTAATCTGCCAGCCGTAATCGTAATCGAGCGGATAGCGCACCAGCTTCACGTCTTGTATATCGGCCAGAAATGAGAAGAGCGGGTAGCTGGGTTCGGGGATCAGAATTTCGTCGCCGGAGTTGCAAAGCGTGCGGAAGACGAAGGAGTAGGCCTCGCTGGTGCTGGTGGTGAGGATGGTGTTGTCCCCCGGAACTTCCGCGCCACGCGCGGCGTAGTACGCTGCGATTGCTTGGCGGGCGCCGAGAAGTCCTCGTGGGTCCGGGTCGTACGCGAGACTGGCCGGGCTCGCGAGAGCTTGCAGGATGGCGCGACTGTCGTACTCGAATCCGCATGCCGTCGGATTTGAAATCGTGAGATCGAGTACCGGCTTCCCTGCTGCGCGATGCTCGGCTAGCGCTTCGCTCAGAGGATTCGCCTTCAAGTTCCAATTGGCGCGATCGGCAAACACTTCGTTCGTGCCCCCCGGCGTGACTGTCGAATTATAGGGAAAGTGCGCGCAAGAGACAGCGAATTCCGCTGTGCGCTTCTGGCGCAGAAATTACATCGCCGTTACAAGGCAAAAGCAGAACGCGCCTATAATCAAGGTGCATAGTTCCCAAAACTCAAAAAGGAGACAACCGATGAAAAGAATCGTCACTGCCGTCGTCGGGCTTCTCCTGTTGCTGCTCTTGGCGGGTCAATTTTCCGCCGCGGCGCAGGAAGATGCCATTGCCAAGACGAACTTAAAGGTGGGAGACGTGGCGCCGGATTTCACGCTGCTGGCGAATGACTGGAAGCCGGTGAAGCTGAGTGATTTCCGCGGTAAGAAAAACGTCATCCTGGCTTTTTACGTTCTCGCGTTTACGGGTGGCTGAACCAAGGAATTGCAGGCCTATCAGGCTGATATGGCCAAGCTGGAAGCGAGCGACACCGTGGTGCTAGGAATCAGTATAGACAGCCCCGCAGCAAACGCCGCATTTGCAAAACAGATTGCAGTGACCTTTCCTCTTCTCAGCGACATGAATCGTAAAGTCCTCACCGCGTACGGGATTTTGAAGCCGTACGATGTGCAAGGGGACAAATACGAGTGGGCGCAGCGGACGACTATCGTGGTGGACAAGGAAGGAAAAATTCAGCATGTGGAACAGGGCGACGGCGCGGTGGACCCGAACAGCGCTGTGGCTATATGCACCGATTTGCACAAACCCAAAAGCTAGTAGCGTAGAGTTGGGTGTGAATCGCAGCGCGGATGCCGATCGGATTTGGCATCCGCCGCTGCGGCACCGCGCGGCAGATGGCGTTGAATCAGCGCGTGACGTTGCGGCGGTGGTAAATCAGGGCGAAGATCCCCACGAACAGGCTAATCGCGGGTATGAACAAGAGCAGAATGCCGTGGCGCAGCGCCGCGCTGCCTTGCGGGCCGGAAGCAGCCGCGGCTTGGTAGCACATCGCGCAGCTTTGTGCCGAAACGTGCGGGATGGGCAGCACGATTAGAGCCGCGCAGCTGATTACCAGCAGCGCCGCGCGGATTAAGACGTCATTCTTCACTTCATTTCCCGACATCTCTTCCACTCACAGTGTACGGCGATCCGATACTGTCAGCGCGACTTTCCGGCGCGCGTATCCGCTCCGACTTTCTGCCACGTCCGACCGGCTCGTCAATGCGGCCGGAGTTGCATCAGACGGATGCTATCCGGGAAGAACATGATCAACATCATGCAAATGCAGAACACCATGGCCGGGATCAGCAAGAGGAACAGACCCAACCGCTCGAAGCGCATGTGCATGAAATACGAAATGATCAGCGCCGCCTTGATGAGCGAGAGGCCGACCAATATCGTGATCATTATAGGAACTGGCAGGCGCAGGTAAGCCAGATAGACTTCCACGATCGTCAGCAGCAGCAGCCAGACCCAAACCGTGGCAAAAAGTTTGGTGGTGCCTACGGCGTGCTCGTGGGTGAGCTCGGCGGTGTGTCCGTGTGCACTCATCGGTTCGCTCGCTCCTCTTATCGTTGTTACTTCGGGTTGACGCTCAGCAAATACACCATCGGAAAAATAAACATCCAGACCAGGTCCACAAAGTGCCAGTATAGGCCGCTGACCTCCACATGCTCGGCCGTGTACTTCCCTCTGCCGAAGCCCCTGGCAATGATCGCGAGATAAACCACGCCGATCGTAACGTGCAACATGTGCAGGCCGGTGAGGCCGAAGAACGTGCCGCCGAAAAGCGGGACAGCCGGATTGAAGTTGTTCGACCACGGTGTGACTTGCTCATGAAAAAGTGTGACCCATTCCGTCGCGTGGATTGCGACGAAGGCGATGCCGCAGAGGATCGTGGCGAGCAGGTAGCGGACGGTTTTTTTTCGTTCGCCGTTGAACGCGGCATTGACGCCCAGCACCATCGTCAAGCTGCTGGAGAGCAGCACGAACGTCATCAAAGACGACTTGGCGATTGCCGGCCAAATTTCAAACGGGCGCGGCCAGTTCGGCGTCTCCAAACGAACGTACGCATAACTGATGAGCAGGGCCGAAAACGTAAGTGAATCCGAAATGATGAACAGCCACATCCCCAATTTTTTGGAATTGATCGCGAAGGGAGATGCGCCGCCAGACCACGGCGATGCGACTATGCCTTCGTATTCCGTGTCACTCACGCTTCACCTTCCCAGGTAGAGGAGTAAAAACAAGAAGACCCATAGCCCGTCCATAAAGTGCCAATACATTGAAACGACTTCGATCGCGGTGCCGCGCGCGACTTTTCTCGTAGCGCGGAATTGCACGTAGAGCAGCGCCAGAATTCCGCCGAGCAAGTGCACACCGTGCGCCGCGGTGAAAACGTAGAAAAAGCTGCTGCTGGGATTGGTCGCGAGGAAAATTCCCTGCACCGCGAGACGGCGCCACGCGAGGATCTGTCCGGCGACGAAAAGAATGCCGAGAATCGTGGTAGTGGCCCACCAGTGGCGGAATCCGTCCTCGTCCTGCGCGTTGAAGCGATTGTGGGCGCGGGCAAGGGTGAAGCTGCTGGCGAGTAATATTAATGTGTTGAGCCACAGGATGCGCGGAACTTGCAGCGGAATCCAGGCGTTGCCCGGCATGCTTTTGCGGACGATGTAGGCGCTGACGAACGCCATGAAAAACATCAGAATGCCAGCCAGCGCTATGAACATTCCGGTGATGTAAGCGCGCTGTGGAACCCTGGTTGCGCCGGAAGAAGCGCTGCCGCCGGTGCCGCCGCTATCTCCGCCATCCCCGCCGTCTCCGGAGATATTTCCGCCGCCCGGGCCTTTGCCCGAATGAATCAGCTCGATTTCTTCGGTGACGATTGTGCCTGGCACTCAATTGCTCCGAACTGCATTTACGCCCCGGCATTATTTGGCGCTTCGCCCGGGAAAACTTCGCCGTTATTTTGCGCGTGCCACCTGCGACGGCTCCACCCATTGCGGTATGAAATCATCCACCGCACCGGGAACGCTGAATTCATACGGCCCACGATAGACGCTGGGATAGTTGCCGCCGAAATTGTCCATGCGCGGCGGCGAATCCGTGTCCCATTCCAGGGTCGTTGCGTTCCAAGGATTTTTGGAAGCCTTGGGACCAAATTTCAGGCTGTAGAAAAAGTTGAACAGGAAGATCAGCTGCGCGGCGCCGGTGATGAATGCGGCGATGGTCATGAACTGATGCACGGGCTGCAAATGGGCGAGGAACCCGACGGCGGAAGCGTCCGCATAACGGCGAATGCCGCCGGCGATTCCGATGAAGTGCATCGGCATGAAGATGCAGTAGGCGCCGACGAACGTGAACCAGAAGTGAAGCTTGGCCAGAGGCTCGCTCATCATGCGGCCGAACATTTTTGGGAACCAGAAGTAAGTAGCTGCGAAGATTCCGAAGATGGCGGCGACGCCCATCACCAAGTGAAAGTGGGCCACGACGTAGTAGGTAGCGTGCAGCATGTTATCTACGGCAGGCTGCGCGAGGAAGAGACCCGAGAGGCCGCCGGAAACAAACAGCGAGACGAATCCGAGCGCGAAGAGCATCGGTGACTTGAACTGAATCTTGCCGCCCCACAGGGTCCCGAGCCAGTTGAACGTCTTAATGGCCGAAGGCACGCCGATGGACATGGTCAGCACGGAAAACGCGAAGCCGGAATAAGGGCTCATACCGCTGACGAACATATGATGGCCCCAGACCATGAATCCCAGAAAACCAATGGCGCAGATGGCGTAGGCCATCGCGCGATAGCCGTATACGGGCTTGCGCGCAAATGTGGAAAGCACGTGCGAGGCGACGCCCATGCCGGGGAGAATCGCGATGTAAACCTCCGGGTGGCCGAAAAACCAGAAGAGGTGCTGCCAGAGAATAGGGGAGCCGCCGCTGTGGTTTTGCAGTTGATCGTTCACCACCAGACCCGCGGGAATGAAAAAGCTTGTGCCCGCCGAACGATCGAGCAGAAGCAAAATTCCACCAGCGAGCAAAACGCCGAACGCCAGCAAGCCCAGAATCGCGGTGACGAACCAGCCCCACACGGTGAGCGGCATGCGCATCAAACTCATGCCCGGAGCGCGCAGGTCAATCGTGGTGGCGATGAAATTCAGCGCGCCGAGCAGCGACGCGAGGCAGAAGAGCGAGATGCTGACGATCCACAGCGTCTGGCCCCAACCTTCGCCGGGTCCGGTGATTTCGCCGAGGCCGCTGAGTGGCGTGTAGCCCGTCCAGCCGCTGATGGGCGCGCCGCCGGGAACGACGAACGCGGCGATGATGGAAACGAACGCGAGAAATGTGACCCAGAAGGAAAGCATGTTCAGTCGGGGGAAGGCCATATCAGGCGCGCCGATTTGAATCGGCAGAAAATAATTGCCGAAGCCGCCCTGCGGCGCGGTGGTGAGCACGAAGAAGACCATGATGGTGCCGTGCATGGTCACCAGCGCCAAGTATTGCTCTTGCGACATTTGGCCGCCGCTGACGAACGGCAGCGTCGCGTTGGGCCACACGAGGTGAAAGCGCATCAGCAGCGAGAGCACGATGCCGACGACCACCGCCGTCAACGCCAGCAGAAAATACTGGATGCCGATGACTTTGTGGTCCACGCTGAAAATATATTTCCGGATGAAACCGCTGGGCTCCGCCATTGGTGCGTGCACAGTGGATCCACCGGCGTGCGCGTGCGAACTCATGCGTGGCCTCCTGGAAATTGGGTCCGGTATACTGGGTGGTTCGTCGAACGAATCATGGATTGAATCACTGGCCCGCCGCCTGCTGCTTGAGGAATGTGTCGTAGTCCGCGTCGGAAACTACGTTCAGATAGCTGTGCATGCGCGAATGGCCCAGGCCACAAAGTTGCGTGCAGACCACTTCGTATTGGCCAATCGTATTCGCGGTGAAGTGGAGCGGGATCACCATGCCGGGCATGGCGTCCTGTTGAATGCGGAGCTCGCGCACGTAAAAATTGTGAATCACGTCTTGCGACCGGATCAGTAGGTTCACTTCGTGATTTACCGGAACGGTGAGCGTCGGAACTACGATGTCGTCTTTGCCTGCGGGATCGTTCGCGTCAATGCCCAGCGGATTTCCGGTGGATGCGCTGATCTGTTTGGCATCGAGCTTGCCGAATTTTCCATCGGGACCGGGATAGCGGAAGTTGAAGACGAACTGATTGCCGGTGACTTCCACTTGAATCGCGTCGGGCGCTGCTGGCGTGAAGCGTATTTCCGCCCAGGCTTTGTGGCCCATCAGTCCGAGGCCGAGAAAAAGAACGATGGTGGCGGTGGTCCAGACGGCTTCCAGAGTGTTACTGCCACGCGTGAAGCGCGCTTTCTGGCCGTGGTCGCGAAACTTGAAGACGGCGAACGCCAGGCCGAGCTGCGAAAGGATGAAAACAGTGGCAGTGACGGCGAGAGTCAGATCATATTGATGATCGATCTCCTTGCCAACCGAGGTGATTGGATCCGGCCGAACCGCCCAGGGTAGATTCGACGCAAAGACGTAAACCGTGACGCCTACAAGGACTACAAGGATTAACGACAGCAGGGCCGGGGTTGCCGCAGAACCACTATTGCGCTTCCTGATCCGCATCGCTCTTGCTCTCCTGACAACGTTGGCAAAAAAGCGTTCGATAGGACCGTAGAGCTAATTTGAAAACAGCACATCATATACAACGCGGGGTGAATATCAAGAACGATTGTGAGGGTGAGTGAGACTCCACCCCGCGCGTTAATCAGGCGCGACGGACGCTTCGGCATCCAGCCAATACGTCGTGCGCGCTTTGAGTTGAAGTTCCGCTCGGCCCTTTAGCGTCAGTTGCAGCGTGTGCAGGCCTGCGCTTGGCGATTCGGGACGGAAGCTCAGCAAATAACAATTTGGCACGTCATTCGAAACGGTGAGTAAACTTCGCTTCAGCGCCGCTGCGTTTGTAAACGCGAAGTATTCGCCCCCGGTCAATTGTGCTACAGACTCTGGCACGTTGCGCTTCAGCCCGTCTTTCGCGGCGATAAACGCCAGGCGCACCAAGCGCAACGGCGGAAGCAGATCGCTCGCGCAGTCCAACGCTTGAACGCGGCGATTTCCGTGGGCGTCCGGATCGGCGCCGGGATCCATACTCATGCAACCTCCCGCTCCGTACGGTTCGTTCCCGTAAGGTGTTCCTCCCGGCCGCGGGAGTTTCGATGCCTCGTGCTTCACCTCTTCTTTTGTCGTGGAGAAACCGAAACTGTAGATTGCTGTGTTGGTGTCGCTGACCAAGCGCACGGCATCGTCCAGGCTCGTCTCGCTGCCACGGTCGGCGGTTTCGGTGATGAGCAGCACCGCGTGACGATAGCGCGCCGGCACGTCGCGCAAAAGGTCTATGCCGAAATTGAGGGAGTCAAGTATGGCTGCGCCTTGGTCACCTTCGTTCAGGTTGGCAATCGTTTTTGCTGCCGCGTCCGTATCGTCGGTGAAATCCTGCGCGATTCGAGGTTTGCTGTCGAAGCTGACCACGGCGACGAGATGCGGCACATCGCCGATGACAGCATCGAGCTCCGCTCCGAGATTCCCATAGTCAGGCAGATGTCGAGTGCCCTGCCCGCCATTCTCCACAATGACGACGAGCGCCAGCGGCTGCGAATCGGTATCGGTCTCCAGATGCAGTTTTTGCGGCACCCCGTTATCGGTGAGGGTGAAATCGTCCGCGCTGAGCGAGAAGACCGTCTCGCCGGATTTGGCTTTCACCAACGCGGGGACGAGCACCACGGTTGAGCTGGTGCGGATCCGATTTTGTGACTGCGGAGGGTTGTTCATTTGTTGTTGGCTTGCTGGGTTGGGAGAACGGCTTCCGCTTTGGCTTCGCGCGTGAGCGGATGGCCCGGCGGCGAGCAGAAAGAACGTCACGCCGGCGTAGACGTATTTGGGCAGTCGCGCCATGGCAGGTCTTATGTGATTCAACGATATCAGTGCTGGTTGTCTATTGCTTGGCGGCGAGTGTTTGCTTTGCCAATTCGGTGCGGAACTCTTGCTCTTTTTCAGCGACGAACGCTTTGTAGCCGGCAGCGTCGATGAACGGATTCGCGGCGCCGTCCTTCATGAGCGCATATTTTTCTTCCAGGCCGAAGTAAGCGCCGTGGGCGCCGAGGAAAATATCGCATGGCAATGACTTCAGCACGGCCCACATTCGCTCGTAGTCTTGGGCGATCTGCGGGTACTTCTGATTGTGGACGAGTTGGTAGCCTGTATTGACGTTGGGGCTGCCGACGATGACCACGTTGTAGGTTTTGCCGCCCTCGGTCACCTGCGTGGTCCACGTGGTGCAGCCTTTTGTGTGCCCCGGAGTGAGGTGCGCAACGAGCACCGCGCCGCCAAGCCTTACTTCGTCGCCATCGTGCAACACCCGGTCTATTTTGGCCGGCGGATAAAGATCGCTAGGATTATCGCCATATTGAAAATCGAGCTTGCCGCCGGATTCGACGACGGGGGCGTCGGCATCCATCACCATGTAGCGCGCTCCGGTCATCTGCTTGAGCTTCGCGCTGCCGGCATCGTGGTCCCAGTGTGCGTGACTGATCAGCAGAATTTTGGTGTCCTGGAACTTGAAGCCGAGATTCTTGATGCTTGCTTGAAGCAACGGCGCATTCGCTTCCAGATCGCTGTTGATCAGGATGTTCCCGCGCGGCGTCACGATCAAATAATTCGCCAGGCCCTTGCTTCCTACGTAGTACAGGTTGCCTGCGATGTGAAATGGTGGGAATGGTTCGGTCCATTCAGGGTCGGCTTGGGCGAACACAGCGCTGGCACCGGCTATAACCAAAATTAATACGCAGAAAACGAACCTAATGATTTGCCGCATGAGTGGACTGTAAACCAAATCGCCGCAGACTGGCCCACTTTTGGGCTGTGTGGTGCGCAATATTATTCGGGGAAGAAAATCAGTGCGGGAGGTATGGGCATCACCGGACACTGCAACCCGCGGGCCCGGAGTTTGGTGCGGTCGAGTGGATTCGAACCACCACGGTATTGCTACCGCCAGCCCCTCAAGCTGGTGCGTCTGCCAATTCCGCCACGACCGCATTCTGACGAGGACGAAAAGAAGTATATCAGAAGCCGCGAATTCTTAGGAGCGGGGTTCCACACTCTCCTGAGGCGGCCGTGCGGTCGAGGCTACTCGCAATTCCTCCGCGCGGGCAAAAATTTTGGGAGTGTCTTCGCGGCGCACGTAACGGAGATGAAATTCGCCTGGAAGTCCGACGCCGTCCGGCTTCTCGATGATTTTCGTTTCGGCAACGGGGAAAAACTTATCGAGCATGCGGTTCACGCCGAGATTGCGCGTGCGCGTTTGATGGATGAGGCGCGAGATTGGCGCGACATCAAAATAGGCCTTGATCCGGTACGGATATAGGGCCGTCGAAAGACCCTTCGCGCGCAAATGCGGCTCGATGATGTGCCAGTGGCAATAATTCACGTCGGCGGAATGGCGGACGAATAAGGTGTACCCGATGAACCGGTCATCCAGCGTGATCGCCAGAGAGATGGTGGACTGATCAGGATCGCCGGTGCGAATCGCATCCAAGAATCGCTTGCGGATCTCGTCACCGGAACCGAGCCTTTGCAGATCCACACCCATGTACTCGAGGTGTTCGTTGGGGCTCAGGAGCCAGTAATCAACAATTGCAGGAAGATCGGCAGGTGTGAGGTCTCTTAAGCCCGCGACACCTTTGGGAGTTTCTACTGCCGCGAAAATTGCCATTTGCACCTTTCCGTTCGCGCGATAACGCGAGCAATCGTCGCAACTATATCCGGCGACGCGCGCGCGATGGTAGGTCCAAATTGGCGTACTTCACACGATTTAAATGAGTGGAGGTCGCGACCGCGGATAAGCATTTCGATGGCTGGGCAGAATGCGGAAAAAGACGCGAGGCCTTTGTAGCGGCGGTTTTCAGACCGCCATTGGTGATAACCGCGCCATCGATGGCGCACTAAAGTGCGCCGCCACGACGGCAAAGTCAAAACCTGAGCTCGCGAATTCCAAAAACTGCCCGTTTGTGACGCGGACTCGACCGCATTGCGACCGAGTCGTTACTTCGGTGGTTGCTGTTGGTTCGGAGCTGGTTGTTGCTGAGCCGGAGCGGGCTGCTGCGCCGGCTGGACCGGAATCTGAATCGGCGGAGTTTGAGCCGGCTTCGCGGGAACCGTACCGGACTTTTGCGTCTGCTCGAGGACCGATCCGCTGCTCGTATTCACATCGGAGGGTGCGCGCTTTACGGAGAGCGTCAGCGAAGTCATCATAAAAACAATGGCGCACCAGGTGGTGGCGTGCGAAAGAAACGTGGCCGCGCCGCGTGGGCCGAACGCCGTCTGGCTGCCTGCACCTCCGAACGCTCCGGCGAGGTCAGCCGCCGAGCCGCTTTGCAGCATGATGACGATGATCAGCACGAAACAGACCAACACGTGCAGCGTCACGAGAATGAACAACACGCGCCAGCCAACCGCGATCAGTCCAACGGCTACCAGCAGCGCTAAACCCCATTTTGCCCACGCCGGCATTGCTGACTCCCTGTGCGTGGCGCGCAGTATCGCAGCGCACCCCCGCTTCTAAAATCAAACTGACGTTCGGAAATTCACGATTGCCGCGAACGATTTCGCGTCCAGACTCGCTCCGCCGACCAGCGCGCCGTCAATCTCCGTTTGCGCCATCAGACCCTTTATGTTGTCGGGTTTGACGCTGCCGCCGTAGAGGATGCGAATCGCGGCAGCCTGCGCGGGCGAAAAAACCGTGGCGGCAAGCTCCCTGAGGTAACGGTGAGCGTCCGCGGCCATTTCAGGAGTGGCGGTCTTGCCGGTGCCAATCGCCCAAACCGGCTCGTACGCAAGCAGAATACGCGAGAACTCGTGCTCGGTCAACGCGTCCAGGCCGCCTTCAAACTGGCGTTTCAGGATAGAGTGAGTCAAATGCGATTCGCGCTGCGCGAGGCTTTCGCCAACGCAAACGATGGGTGTGAGCTTGGCTTCCAGTGCGGCTCTCACCTTGCGGTTTACGGATTCGTCGGTCTCGCCGAAGAATTGGCGGCGTTCGGAATGGCCGATCAGCACGGCTTTGCCACCGGCGTCGTGAATCATGCGCATGGAAATTTCACCCGTGAAGGCGCCTTCGCGCTCCCAGTGGGCGTTCTGCGCGGCGATGATGATGGGGCTGCCATGCGCGGCGGCGGAAGCGGCGGCCAAGGAGGTGAAAGGCGGCGCGACAATGATGTCGCATTCGGGAGCCGCTTGCACCAACGGCTTGAACGCTTCGAAAAACGCGCGAGTTTCCTCTTGCGTCTTGTACATCTTCCAATTTCCGGCGATTACTGGGCGGCGCAAAGGATTCTCCTGGCGGCTTGCGTTTCGGTTGGCGTGGTCTTGCGCTTCATGGCTTGTCGGTCAGCGCTTCCACGCCGGGAAGCTTTTCACCGGCGAGAAATTCCAGCGAAGCACCGCCGCCGGTCGAGATATGCGAAATTTTCGACGCGAGGCCGGATTGTTCGACGGCGGCGACAGAATCACCGCCGCCTACAATAGATGTAGCGCCCTGGGCCGAAGCTGCTGCTACCGCGCGCGCGATCGCCAGCGTGCCTTGCGCGAATGCGGTTTTTTCGAACATGCCCAGCGGGCCGTTCCAGACAATCGTGCGCGCGGAGGCAATTTCGCGACTGAATAATTCGATCGTCTTGGGGCCAATGTCGAGTCCCATCCAGCCTCCGGGCGTTTGCGAGATGTCGGCGATGCGCGTCGCCGTGGAATCGATGGATTCGGCAAGAACGTGATCCACAGGGAGGACCAGCCGGAACTTGCGACGCTCCGCTTCGGCGAGAAGTTCGCGCGCGAGGTCGAGCTTGTCATTTTCTACGAGCGACTTCCCTATCGGCAGTCCCTGGGTTTTCAAAAATGTGTAGGCCATGGCGCCGCCGATGAGCATCGCGTCGGCCAGCTTCATCAAATTTTGCACCACTTCGATTTTGTCGGAGACTTTCGCGCCGCCAAGTACTGAGACGAACGGACGATCAGGGCGCGAAATGGCTTTGCCGAGATAGGCCAGCTCTTTTTCCATCAGCAGGCCGGCGGCGGACTGGCGCACAAACTTGGTGATGCCGACGACCGATGCGTGAGCGCGATGCGCGGAGCCGAACGCGTCGCAGACGAAGAGGCCGTCGCAGAGCGCGGCGAGCTTGCGCGAAAATTCCGCGTCGTTGGCTTCTTCTTCGGGGTGGTAACGGACATTTTCGAGCAGCAGCACTTCCCCATTGCGCAGGGCTTTGCTCTTCGCTTCTGCTTCGGGACCGATGCAGTCCGCCGCGAATGCCACGGATTTGCCGCCAAGCAGTTCTTGCAACCGCGCGGCCACGGGAGCCAGTGAGTATTTCGGGTCAACTTTGCCCTTGGGCCTACCGAGATGCGAAGCGAGAACGAGCCGTGCACCGCGGTCCGCAGCCAGAAGCAGCGTCGGTATTGTTTCGCGGATGCGCGTGTCGTCGCCGACTTTTCCGCCCGACGTGGGTACGTTAAAGTCTACGCGGATAAAAACGCGCTGGCCTTTCAGCGGCAGGTCGCGGATGGAAACTTTGTTCATAGCGTTGCGAATTCACCGATGGAATATGTTCTGCTTGAATTGACCATAGCGGGCCGGCACGAGGCCGGCCACACGACTATTTCCACGTTGCGTGTCTGCACCATCGGAATCGTGCGGCCCGCTACTTTGCCAGGAACTTGATCAGGTCGCGGCAGCGCGAGGAGTAGCCCCACTCGTTGTCGTACCAAGCCAGAATCTGCACGCAATTATTGCCGACGACGCGCGTGTAGCCCGCATCTAGAATCGAAGAATGCGGGTTGCCGCGGAAATCCACGGAAACCAGGTCCTCGTCCGAATATTGCAGGATGCCTTTCATCGGGCCTTCGGCGGCGGCTTTCAGAGCGGCGTTCACGGTCGGCACGGCCGCGGGCTTTTCGGTGAACACGGTGAGGTCCACCACGCTGACGTTCGGAGTCGGCACGCGCATGGCGTATCCGTCGAGCTTGCCCTTCAATTCCGGGATTACCAATTGCAGCGCCTTAGCCGCTCCGGTGGACGTGGGGATCATCGAAAGGGCCGCTGCGCGCGCGCGACGCAGATCCTTGTGCGGCAGGTCGAGCAACTTCTGGTCATTGGTATAGGAGTGAATGGTGGTCATGGTACCGGCGGTGATTCCGAAAGTGTCCGAGAGCACTTTCGCGACAGGCGCCAGGCAATTCGTAGTGCAAGAAGCATTCGAAATCACATGATGCTTCGCCGGATCGTAGGTCTTATCGTTCACGCCGAGAACCAGGGTGGTATCCGGATCGGTGGCGGGCGCGGAGATAATCACTTTCTTCACGGTGCCGCGAATGTGTTTGCGGGCGCTCGGTCCATCGGTAAACAAGCCGGTGGATTCCACGACGATGGTTGCGCCAACAGAAGACCAGTCCAGCTCGCCGGGATCCTTCACGCGAAATACCTTGATGCTCTTGCCGTCCACGGCGATGGAATCGTCAGTGTGCGTGACCTTGTTCGGCAGGTTGCCGAGGATCGAATCGTACTTCAGCAGGTATGCCAGAGTCTTTGAATCAGTAATGTCGTTGACGGCGACAATTTCGATGGAAGGATCGCCCAAGGCCGCGCGAAAAATATTGCGGCCGATGCGTCCGAAACCATTAATGCCAACTTTAATTGCCATGAATCCTCCGGGGAATAGAGCTGGCGCCATCGCGCACAGCATTAGCAAACCATTTTAATCGGTCGAGAAATGCTAGGGGTTGGCGAGAGAAAAGTCAACGCGCGATCAATCGAATTCCTTCACGCGAACTACTTTGTCGCCGATGAATGTGACGAACGTGGTGCGCGCCGGCGGCGAGCCGTAAATCCAGTCCTCGGTTTCGCTGCCATCCGGATCGCGCTCGCGCACTTTGTGGCCGGGGCGGCCCAGCGCGGCCAGCACCATATCGTGATTCATGCCTTCGAGGGCCTGGTGGTCCTGGATGGCTTCCTTAAATTGCGGCGGCAACGTGTCGAGCCAGTTGACGGCGCCGGAATGTTCCTTGGTGAAATCGAGAAAAACTTGCAGGTCGGTCATCAGATCGTCCGCGCTCATGTCCGGTACGGAGCGGCCGAAGTCGAGCACCAGCGTGCCGCCGTTATTCTTGTGCGCGCCGGAAGTCTCGAGGGGAGTCTGCATGTTCCCGCCGATGCCGACTTGAACATGATCGCGAATATTGAAGCTGCTTCTGCCGCCGCCGTTTATTTCCACGACGATCTCTTTGTTGCGAAATTCAATGCCGGTGACCTGAACCGTGTCCCCGGGATTCGCGGCCAGTCCGTGTGAGCGCAGCGCATTGCGCAGTTCAGTTTCGTCCAATTTCTTGCCGACTTCGACTTTGAAGCCCTTCTTCCCGGCCGGTATGGGCTTCAGAACTTTGGCGAACTCACCGGAAACGTAGCGAACAATTTCCAGGCGGGATTCCGGCTGCAACGGGGATTGTTTGCTGGAAGACTGCTGAACAACGGAAACGAAGATTTCGGGCATGGGGCCGGGATCGGGGAGCGAACCCAAAGTCGCCGAGCCCGCCAGCACAGGAGTGCGGTAGCGGTTCACGTCGGAGGTATCGGCCCAGAGCGCCAGCGCCGCAGCCAATACGATGGTCGTTCGATAATACATGGCGGTCCGCCTGCGCCTATTCTATTGCGTTTTCGGCCTTCCGTGAATATAGATTCGTAGGCGGGGCGGGGGGTTGCAGCGGCGAGCCTGGGTTGACCTGCTGGTTGTGCTAACTGGTTGCGGCGCGGGCTTTTGCGGCTGAGGCGGCTTTTTCCTCTTCAATTTTCTCGTGGGCCAGGTGCGGCTCGAAGCAGCGGCGGCAGCGCGCTTCGTACATATTGCCCGCGCCAACAATGATTAGCTCTTCGGACGCCACCAGGCGCTGCGTGTGGACCGCGGGATTGCCGCACTGCATGCATATCGCCAGCAGCTTGACGATCTCTTCGGCCACCGCGAGGAGGCGCGGCATCGGTTCGAAGGGGCGGCCCATGAAATCGGTGTCCAGGCCGGCGACGATTACGCGCTTGCCCATGTCCGCGAGCTTGACGCAGCTTTCCACCACGGATTCGCCGAGGAATTGCGCTTCGTCCACGCCGACGACTTCAGTGCGCGGCGCGACTTTCGCCAGAATGTCCGCGCCATCTTTCACGAGCTCGGAATCAAGCTCCAGACCGGAGTGCGAGACGATGCCGTTCTTGGCATAGCGCTGGTCAATGACGGGCTTGAAAATTTGCACGCGCTGTTTGGCGATTTCGGCGCGGCGCAGGCGGCGAATCAGTTCTTCGCTCTTGCCGGAAAACATCGGCCCGACGACCACTTCGATCCACCCCATGTTGCCCTTGACGATATCCACGCGGTCTCACCTCTTGGCGTTAGGCTAACACAGACTCATCGGAAAATTTCAGGCGCTCGCGTTGTGATCGCGTGCCGCGTACAGCTCGCGATTGAAAAATGGCGCGAAGGCGTTGATCACCGCGGCGCGGAAGGATTCCTGCCGCGACGTCAAGTTGCGCGTCAGAATGCCCCAGGCGCCTTCGGCGTCGCGAATATTGTGCCCGCCGGCGAAGGCGTCAATCGCACGCGAAAGTTCGACGCCATCGTCAACCACGGTTTTCACCAGAGCTTCCGGCACCAACACCGCGCCGGACTGGCCGAAGGCACCGCGGCCTTCGCCGTCCGTTACGTATGCCCAACTTTCCAAAAACACCCAGCGATTGCTGGCTTCGCTCACGACATCGAGATCGGGCACCACGTCCAGACTTGGGATTGCGTCGAGTCCTGCAATCACATCCAAGCCGCCTTCGAGGCCTACGAAATATTTCCAGCGTTCATTCTTCGCGCGCGCGATTTGTACAAGGGCTTCGGCGCGTTGGCGGGCCCCGGCCATCAGATCTTCGCGTGACAGCGGAGTATGGCGAACGCCGCTTTCCACTTCGATACCAAGAACCTCGAACTCCGGAAGAAACTCGGAGACGTTGCGAATCGCAGCAAGCGCTCCGCTGACCGCATTGACTTTCGGGCGGCGCGTGCTGCCGACGGCAACCAGGATTTTCTCCATGGGCGGCGAATTCGATCAATCTTTCCAGAGATGGTTCTGTTTTTCTCGTGCGAAACGCGCGCTGAGGAATGCTTTCAGATTTTCGATGGAACTGAATAGCTGGTCGGAACATCCTAGCATCCATCCGCTGATTTCTTTGGATGGAAGAGTGCTCACGAGGTACACCGGAATGCCCTTGCGATGCGCAATTGTGAGTTCGGCCGATGTGCCGCCGCTCTTCGCGAGCGCGTCCCAATAGCATATCAGGTAGTCGGCGTGGTTTTCGATGACGTCCAGATCGAACGCGATGATTTTTCGCACCACGCGGCGGAAACGCTCGACGTCAGTAGACTTCCACTCGCGGAAATGCGCGGCTTCCTCTTCGGTGAGATTCTTCCGTTCGTCCTCGGCCGGATCGTACACGCGGTGGCCCAGCTGCTCGCGCAGATACGGCGCAAGTTTGCGGCGC
This sequence comes from uncultured Acidobacteriota bacterium, assembly GCA_963790855.1. Taxonomy (GTDB): domain Bacteria; phylum Acidobacteriota; class Terriglobia; order Acidiferrales; family UBA7541; genus Palsa-295. The sequence continues at coordinate 1,007,796 of CAWBPZ010000004.1, read as the reverse complement.
CAGAGCTTGCCGCCGTTTTCTGCATACTCGATCGGACCGCTGAGATACGCGAGCATGTGGGTTGGGCGGGTTGGACTTTAACATGAGGCGAAACGGAGGGCTAGCAGGAGCGGGCGCTTGTTCGCTACCGAAGTGGAGCGGGATAAGGGAATCGAACCCTCGCCTCGACCTTGGCAAGGTCGCGTACTACCACTATACGAATCCCGCGTTCAATGAGTTACAGACTTTGGCTCCGAAAATTGCATCGTTTTTGCATTGTTTTCGGACTTGCGAATCAAGTCTGTATTGTACTGTCCGACTTGAACGAGCGCATCTCTCACATCTTCGCCGTCAGTGATGGCGTAGCGTCTGAATATTGCGGATGTTTTGTGACCCGTGATTTTCATCGCTACGTCCTCTGGTACCTTTGCCTTTCGAAGATTTCGAGCCGCGCTTCTCCGCAAATCGTGAATTTTTAGACCCTCGTATTTGCGGTGTTCTTTATCGAACTTGCCGACGCCGATTTTAGCACAAGCTTCCGCCCACGCCCAACGCAAATTGGTCGTGTTGAACACAGAACCATCCTTCCGAAACATCTTCTTGAGTACGGCTGAAACCTCATCCAGACCAGCACCGACTAGGGGGAGTGTGAGCGATGTGCGGTTTTTGATGATTTCTTTCGGCAACGTGATTTCAGTTGCGTCTGGGTTCACCATCTCCCATGTGATTTGCTTTGCGGCTCCAAGCCTGCATCCTGTGAAATATAAGAACGTGATAAGCGGTCGCAAGTTCTCGGGCAGAGCGTCACGGAGTTGGGCAAAGACGTGAGGGTCAACAAATCCCTGCCGAATCGGCAACGACTCCTCGGAGAACATTGGAAAGTGCGGGACGCTCCGAATCTTTCCATCCTTGAATGCCTTCTTGAGCATCGACCGCAGCAACCCGAGATTTCGGTTCACGGTTGCTTTAGCGGCACCATTCTTCAAGCGCCATGCACGAAACTCCCGAAGTTTGTTGGTGTCGATTCGAGAGACGGTCATACCTTTGAAAAACTTGTCTACATGATTGAGACCCGAAATGTTCTTCTCTCCATCTTCTTTCGTGTACAGTGAGGCGCGCCCTTCGGCTTCATAGTCATCGCGGAGCGCGTCCCGAACATCTTCGTACTTCAATTTCTTGAAATCAGCGGCAGGCTTCAAACCGAGGGCATCTTCGCCGAGGGCTATTTGGAGTTTCCTAGCGGCTTCATTGTAATCCGTGGTCTTGGTATTCTCTCGAACTTGCCGCCCGTCAACGTAGTAGAGGATGTACCAAAACTTGCTTTCCTGAATCTTGCCGTGGGCGTCCCGGCTTTTCAGTTTCAACACACTGCCATGCTTTGGTTTCGCCTGATACCGCTCATTCATCTTGCCCATTTGCCTGAGTATATCACCTTTTCGATGCAGTTGTCATCAAAACACTAGTACTAAATACTTGACCAGTTAGGCTACGTTTGGTATTCTGTGTCCAAGGTAATCGCCGTTGGCGGTTACTGGCACCAACCCGAAACCATCGGGACTACAGGCGAAATCGGATTTGGGGTTTTTGAAGGCAATACCCGAGACGAATCGCCTACCACGAACGAGACCCGCATAAGCGGTGAGTTCAAGTGTGATGGCTGGCATTGGCAGGTGCCATCACATGCGAGCAAAACCGCACTCCGCAGTTTCTACATTACCCGCAGTCCCAGCATCACCCGCTCCACGTTTGTTGAGAATCGCCGAAGCCGCTCGCTACTTGTCCGCCACTCCTTGGTTTATTCGTAGTTTGATTTGGTCGCACTCAATTCCCTTCCTTCAACTCGGCAAGCGCCACTTGATTGACGTGCGGGACCTTGATGCCTATGTCGATTCGCAGAAGGGTGCCGCATGAGAAACCACGGCACCGAGAACCGCAAGACTACCGCACTGATTGACGCCGCCGTGGAGATTCTCGACGCTGAATCCCCGATGACCATCCGCCAATTGTTTTACAGGCTGGTCAGCAGGGGTTCAATTCCCAACGACAGGAATCACTATCAAATGGTCAGCCGTGTGATGACGAAGGCACGTGATGATGGTCGTTGCGATTTCGACCACATCGTTGACCGCAGCCGTCCGCAGTATTCGCCCAACGTGTTCACAGATGCGGGACGATATGCCGAGGTGGTTCAGTGTGCTTACCGCAAAGACTACTGGGCAACCCAGCCGAATCACGTAGAAATCTGGGCGGAAAAAGACGCCATCATCGGCTCTATCGAACCCACCGCAAACGAACTGGGTGTCGTAATTCGTGTGGGGCGTGGATTTCTCTCCACCACAAAAGCACACGACATCGCAGAACACTTCCAAGGAATCGACAAACCCATCACGGTCTTCTATCTCGGTGACCACGACCCAAGTGGGCAGGACATCGAACGGGACTTGTATGCCCGAATCACGGGATATGGAAGTGGGTACTTCGATATGCAGCGCCTCGCCATCCACAAATCGGACATCGCCGATTTCGATTTGCCGCCGCTGCGAATTAAAGACACCGATGGGCGTGCCGCAAAGTTTCGGGCGAAGCACGGTGAAGACTGCGTGGAGTTGGATGCGTTGCCGCCCGCCGAACTTCGCAGGCGAATCACGGAAGCGGTTGAAGAGTTGCAGGACGGCGAGTTATGGCAACGGGCGGTTGAAGTCGAGAAGGTGGAACTCGCCAGCATAAGAGACGCTGGTGCCATGTGGGCGAATCTGGCAAAGCAGAAGCAGCTATGAGTCGGCGGGTCAATCTCAAACTCAGTCTTATCTCAGTTTATCCGCCGTTGGAACCGTTCACGCCAAAAACGGGAACAGCGTGAATCCGTCGTCCGCAGTTCCCCGCCTCACTCCGGTTTTAGACTAATTTCACCGTAAATAGAGGGGTCTGGAGAACCTAATTATGGTTATACGAACGATGTTCGTCAGTCAGCCGTTGTGGACCGAAGTCAAAGCCCTCGCGGTAGAACGCGACCAGAGTGCGGCGTCTATCGTCCGGCTGGCAATATCTCAGTTCTTAGAGCGTGAAGCCGAGAAGGCAGCGCGTAGGCCAGTGAGATGCCAGAGGCAGCAGGCCACCGGGAAACTTTCCCGGCAGAAGTAGCAGCAGAACAGCAGCACGATGTGCCGTGTCATCAGACGTTACACGGATGAAGAAGCAACAGGTGATAAAATGGAAGGCACAACTGTATCTTGGTTTGACCGTCGCAACTACGGCTTCATTCTCCCCGATGTCCCAATAGCGGGTTTACCGGCAGAAATCTTTGTCCACGGTTCCGACGTAGTACCTCCGCATAATCTTCCGCCAAATACCCGTGTGTCATTCGAGATTGGCAAGTTTGGTGGGCGAACCAAAGCGGTGAATGTCACTGTGGTGCCCCGATGAGCCTGCAAAATATTCCCGACATCCTGAAAACGTACGCCAACTTTGTTGTATGGAAATTTGAAAAACGCAACGGCGAGCGGACAAAACCCCCGTTCGACGCCAACCAAAACAGTAAGCACGCCTATGCAAAGACAAATGACCCATCAACGTGGGCCACTTTCGAGCGAGCCGCAGCGGTAGCAAATATTTTGAGTGGCAACGACTATGAAGGGAGCGGATTTGTATTCACCGGCACCGATTACGTCGGCGCAGATTTAGACGGGGTCGTTCATGACGACGGCACCCTTGACCCCTTCGCCATCGAAATAGCGAAGCTCGCAAACAGTTACTGTGAATTTTCTCCGAGTGGAACGGGCGTGCATATAATTTTTGAATCATCGCTGCCGCTTCCCAAGGGCAATCGCCAAGGAAACAAAAAACTCGGCGGCGAAATATACAACAAGACCAGTCCACGATATTTTACTTTGACCGGCAACAAGGTTGAGGGTTTATCCTCCGACGACATTGCGAAAATTGAGGACCCGAACAAGATTGAATTGCTGCACTTCATGGTGCTGCACCTGCACGACACCAAGTTAACCAAACTTTGGATGGGTGACGCCTCTGCATATGAGAATGATGATTCGCGGCTGGACCTCGCTCTGTTGGGGTTTTTTGCACGTGAGTTTAACGGCGATGTTGATAAGATGACGCGTTTTTTCAATGCTTCCGTGCCGGGACGCCGCGAGAAGTGGCAGCGCGAAGACTATCGCAAGCTAACGATTAACAAAGCGCTCAAAGGTAAGGCGCAAAATCCGCAGGTGGAGTCCGGCAAGTCTTGGCCCCGGGAGAACGTCGGGGACTATGTGCATGCCGGTGAGCGTCGGAACGGAAAAGAGATGCACCCGCTGCTGGCGAAAGCGCGGGAAAAGTCACTCCAGTACGATAAGGAACAACTGGTATTCAATCCGACAGAGACACGGAAGGCGGTCACGCCGATTATAGATGGATTTCTTGCCGAAGGCGATTCTGTGCTGTTTGTTGGCGCGAAGAAATCAGAAAAGTCCCTGTTCTCCCTGCGCCTCAGCATGCACATCGCGTGCGGTAAGAACTGGTACGGGCATAAAAATACCCGACCTAGAAAAGTTGCCTACTTAGATGCCGAGAATGGCGGACCCACCATCGGCGCACGCTACGATGCTGTGATTCAAGAGTTTTCGGTTGAAGAACAGCGTCTCATCCACGCTAACTTCCAGATTATTGACGGACAGAAGTGGATAGACATCGGTGGCTCGCTGGACGCACTCGACGACCAGTTCTGGGAATGGTATGCAAAGAAAACCGCAGACGCCGAAGTCCACGTTCTCGACTGCCTGTATAGATTCCACAATTTAGACCCGAAGGACTCCAACGGGATGTTGGACGTTCTGACCGTGCTGCGAATGCGGCTCCAAAATGAAGTGAAGAACCGCACCGTAATCATCCTAAACCATACGCGGAGTTTCTCGAACGATGACCTGAAAAAGTCCAGCAGCATATCTTTGGAGCGGCTGGGATCCATCGGGTTCAGTGAACAGTCCTTCGGCACCAAGTCGTTGCTCAAATACATGACGGTCATTGGCTGCCTCGATAAACAGTTCAAACGCGATGAAGACAACGTCATCACCGACGAACAGGTTCACTTCCAGTTCTACGGGCGCGAAATATCCAGCGGAGAATCTGGGCTCATGAAATTCGAGCCGATTGACGAAGGCTACGGGCGTCGGTTGATTCGTACTCTCTCGAAGGGCGCGAAGAGCGCGGCGGTGGAACTGCGAATGGCGCGGGGAGACAACGGAGCGTGGTCGTCCAAACACGCAGCGGCCAAAGACATCAAGAAATCATCTCGAAGCAGCGCGTATCGCCAGTTGGACGAATTACTCGTGAAGGAATATTTGGTAGAAGACGCCGAGGGCACGCTCCAACTTCAAATCTCTCCTGACCTTGCCCGTGAAATCAGCATCGCCGAAGAGAAGAACGACGCTTTCAATGCTGCGCGAAAGTGGTTGCGAGGATACGTCACCCATTCAATGAAGGCGGAGAACGTCATCGACATCGGCGACGAACAGGGGCACAACCGCGAAGATTTAATCGCGGCTCGTGCTGCCGCTGGACTCATTGAATACGAACAGCCGGGGCTGGACCCGACGCTGGTGGGTACTCTCATGTGGCGTCCGAAAAAGAGACCGGGGCACAAGAAAGGCTCCGACACGGCCAAGAAAGCCGCCGAGAAGCGGTGGGGAAAAGACGACGAGCAGGCGGAACTGGCGACAACCGGAATAGACACCGATGTGTGATGGACCTGATACCCCTCGCAGTCCAAATTGACGAAAATAAAGCATGAGAAAGCATCTAAGTCTATGAAAACACTGAATGAAAAGCGTCTCACGGTGGTTTTGAAACTAAAGCATTTTATGCTTTACCTAACTAAAGCATGGATGCTTTATTTTCAGAGTGCTCACAATATGCTTTCTAGTCAAGCAAAGATGCATTCTATGCTTTAGTATGCTTTATTTTATCAAAATATCCTATGCGGGAGTCACCCGGAAACAGTTGGGACGCCCAAAGAGGGCGCAGGGGGTCAAACAGGTGCCTGAGCAACACCCGATGACGAAAGTTCATGAACAGTCTAAGACCATACCAACGGGAAAGCCTCAACTGTGTCCGCAGTGTAAAAATCGTTTCAGGGCGGCGGCTCGTGAATCTCGATACCGAACTCGATCAGATCGGGATGGCGATAGAGGAAGCGGAGAAGCAACGCAGTGAGTGATTCAATTTTGGAGCAGCCGGACTATGCCTCGTAAACCACAAATCGAATACGCACGCTACCGCGTACCGGATCGTAACGCATTCATCGTAGCCGGGGAGTGCAATACGCCTGATGAAGCGCGGTGGCTGGCGCGAGAGAATCCAGAAAGGCTCGACGTCTTTTTTGTGCCCAGTCTCAAACTCGGAATGCAAGCAGATGGCGTTTTGATTTACGCCGACGGCCATGAATCGCCGATGAATGTCGCGGATTTTTTGGGTGGTACAACGGCAATGTGGGCGAACGGTATCGCCGAGACTTTGTTTCGCAAACTTCGCAAGAATAAGATTTGGGGAGGTTTCTGATGCCCGATAAGCGACCCGTTGACGCCCGAAGTTGTATCCCAGTAAAAATGCGCGTAGCCGTGCGTGGAGAGCGAAGCAGAAAGAACTTGGGGCACTGCTGATGATCGAGCACCCAGCGGTTGTGTCAGAGGCATTCGCATTCCAAACGAGTGAAGTCGAACGCTTGATCAAGGGGAGCGTCCAGTTGTCGCTACTCCGAGGATACGCCAGCAATTCCGCGAGCGTGTAGAAGCTACGTTGGGGGTGCGACTACCATGATCAATTGGAAGAATGCTGTGAGGAAAGTTCTGGATCACTTGCAGCGTGCTGTTGCTGCGGAGCCGCCGTCGAAACCGAAGAACCGAGGTGGACGTCCGCGCAAATACGTGACTGCCGAAGAACAACGAGCGGCCAACGCCAAGCGTCAAGCAGATTACCGCGAACGCGAACGGCAAAATCAAGAAGAGGAACAGCGCAAACAGCAGGAGCAAGCCGAGGCAGAAGAGCGCGTACGCAAAGAGGGCGAAAGCCATTGCTTCAATGTGGGGCAACTAGGCTGCAGGATCGATAAGGAAGGGCGCAAGCATTGCGTTTTGGTTACGAAAGTTAACGCGGATCGTCAGTGCATCGCTGGTGAAGAGATCGCGCTCGATGCCAACGGACAGCCACGAAAATACTCGAATGGCGCGTATGTGTGGCTGAAAGATGTGGAGCCGGAGCCAGTGAAGACGCCTGAACCGACTCCCGCGCCTGTTACACCCGTGGTGCCGCAGGCTCCGATGGTGATGCCCTTCGGCCTTGAGAACGTCCCTGCCGAGACCGATTATATTTTCCTATGCCCGGAGGAGAGCGGTGCGGGTGAGGTTCGCGTCTACGGCTTCCCTGTGATTTGGTTCGATAAATGGGATGACCGATTCTGCGAGTTGCCGCAGCTTCAGGCTGTGAAGCATTGGTTTGTGCTCTTCAATCGCGCAAAGTATGCCGACACACTCGGGCATCTGCGCCAGTTCATCACATCGTTTGCGAGCAGTCCGTGGGCTCGGGCGAACTGCCGATACGACGCGCAATCGTTTAACTTCGCTCACGCTAACGAAATCCAAGCGTCCTTGAAGCCGATCTACACCCGGCTGCACCCGCACGATGGCTCGAAGCCTTTGGCGAAATCGCTGATCACTCTGTACACGCCGTTGGTTGCGCTGCCGACCGATCCCGTCGAAATCGAAAAGCTAATCAGCCTGCCTCCGAGACCGCGCGGCGAGTACGTGCCGGATTTCGGGTTTGGCGGCACGGGATGGATGCCACGCAGTGATTGGGAACCGCCATCGGGATCGGGCTCGGGTGGTAACGGCAACGATGGTTCGAGCATGTCGTTCTGATCGCGGGGGTGGGGTGGCCCGGTAGCATCGTCTGATTTCTGCCGCGATTCTTCCGGGCCGGGAGGGTTATACGGTTTGTTTTGCCCGAGGGGTATGCCGTAGAAGTGCAGCAGCAAAATACGGAGCATCACATGGAAACACTCGCAGAGTACTTCAAGCGCAGGGATACACCAGCCGCCGGTAGTCCAACAGCACTGGCAATGGTCGAATTGCTGAAGCTGGACAGCAGTATCACTTCTGAGGAAGCACGACGACTCGTCAACGAGTTTGGCGCGTCTACAACCTCGCCGAAGCACGTAGCCCAGTGCGTGATGGAGCGTCTGGCTAAAGCAGCCGCATAGTTGAACGAGAGCCCGCAGCCGTTTTAATGGCGACCGCTATTGGCAAAGCAGGCGACCGGACGGCGTAAAGTGCCAGACCGTGGTCGTGGAGGGCTGTAGCGCGCTGCGGCGCGACTCTTCGAACGTATGAACGGCGACCGATGCGAATAGGACGTGTGGTGATAGTGAAGGGCCATGTGTATCCGGTAGTTGCAAGATCGGGCTACCTGATAGCCGACATGCGCGGAGTCTTTGGATGGACTTCGGTGTGGGCCGCTACGATGCAATTGCTGTATCGGCGCATCGTAAAGGTGCTGTCAGATGGCGCGTGATCATCGCATTTGAAATCGCAAGTCGCGCAGCCTAACTCTATTCATCACTTTTCAATCTGCAACTCCACTCCCTTTGCGTGCGCCGCTCGTGCGCCGGAGCCTGCGCTGACCGCGCCTGCGTTCCATAGGGGGTGGGGAGGGTCACGATCAAGCGGTGCGTTCGAAATGGCGACGGCACCAGCCTACATGATCTTTCAGGAGTACTGCTTCTACCCGCAGAAAGACACCATCGTACAGGGGAACACGAGGATGTCCGAATTTTAGTTGATTGCAGCGACTCTTGTTGTTCGGCACTGTAAGCCTACCTCAACCAAGTTCAAGCCACTTCTACTGTCTGCACCTCCTTGTGCTGAATGCACGACGAATTCAGGCGTTCCTTCAGCAACAGGATTTCTTGATAGCCTTTGATGCGTCGGAACTTCCTTTCTGCTTCCAACAGTCCTGTGGCGGTCCAGCGCAGCGGCTGATTTCCTTCGCGCCATCGCTTTACATTGCGCGCTACCCGTTGCACCGTCGACAAGCACGATTCGATCGGATTGGTCGTGGCCAGTTTGCGACGTAACACCGCGCCCACACCCAAGCGATGCACCGTCAGTGTTTCTTCCATCCCTTCCTCCAGGCTCCGGGCCGCGTTGAGATTGATCCGTTCCAGTTGCCGGAAGATTTTCTGCAACGCCTCTTTCGCTTCCGCGTAGTTGCTCATGCGTACGCATTGCGCATGCGCCGATCGTAGTCTTTCTGGCAGTTCTCCGGCAGGTACTCCTTTATATTCCGCCGCTTGTGCATCTGGCAGCGCTGCACTTCCACTTGTTCACCGAAAACGCGTTCCACACCGGCGCGCAGCGCTTTCGATCCATCGATCACCACCACATACCGCCGCTGCACATCCAGTCCGCGCTCCACCAGATCTTCTAAAAGCCCTTTGACCACCGCCGTGTTCTCCGTGGCTCCTTGCCATACTCCCAAAACGTGCTTTGCTCCACTTTCCGCGATCCCCAAAGCCACCACCAGCACCTGGCCGCCAAAGTGAATACCATCGATCATCAGCACTACCAGATTCAGATCTTCCAAGCGTCGTTCGCACAGCGCCCGCAACTGATTTCTACTGGCCTCGACAAACTGCCGGCTCACGCTGCTCTTCTCGATCCCGTAGCCTGCCACAACACTCTGCACCGCTCGCCGGTAGTTCCGCGTAGACAACCCCACCACCATGCGCTCCCGCACCGCTCTTTGCAGTTTTCCGTCTTGCTGCAACTGACCGTAGCTCTCCAATTCCACTTCCTGGCCTTCGCGGGTTCGTACGCGCGGCCGTTCCAGCGGACTTTTCTGTCCACCAAAAACTACATAACCTGGCTGCTTCCCCCAGCGCACATAGCCGCGCGGGATGCGGCCGATGCGGAGGTCCTACGCGGCTAGTCACTTCGTTTTCCAGGATGGCGCGCAGATCTGCAACCCGGCTTGCCCAGTCAGCTCTTCCACCTGCGTTTGCAGTTCGCTCCACACCTCGGCTATCGGCAACGGCACCTGCACCATTAACTCTGCCCTCGACGATCTCGAAACTTCTGATTGGACTTGCGCTGTTTCCTCTGGTATTTGTTTCTCACGGCGGCTCTCTCCTTTAAAAGGGATTCGAACCCAACTCTATCCCAGTTCGGCGAGAGCCGCTGCTTCCTTTCCTCAGGTTTCAATCAAAGGTGGGCATCCTCAACACCAGATTGATCGTTCAGGGATACAGAGACCAGAGAGCTAACGGCGGAAGCTACCAGCGCAGCGGTGCCAGAATGATGCAAGTCGAAATTATCGAATGGGCGCGAGTCGAAATTCTGGAGTGACCTGCGAGTCGAAATTATCAGGGTGCGGATCGTGAGATTTGGAGCGCGAATGCTGGAGGCGGCGTATGTGTTTCGAGGGGTCTGCGCGTCCGAAGGACGGAAAACGCGAGTCGAAATTACGGCAGAAACGAGAGGGAGCGCCAAGCAACTCGGGCATTTTCTCGCGCACATGATCAAATCGGCGGCAAAATGATAACAAAAAAGCCAATATTTAAACTTAGTACCCTGTAATCAATAACTTACGTGTGTTTCGAACAGTGTTACTGACGGTGTTACGTCGAGGCTTCCATCACTTTTGGGGTTATCCTGTCTTCCATCATGACGTTTTGTCGGCTTTCCGTGATGTGATGGTGACGAAGCCGAACGGCGCGGGCGGCGGTCGGAAAAGTGATAGCGCGGGCGGATCGCGGTTAGTGGGCGGCGAGACGAAATTGCGGGGCGGGCGGATCGGTTAGCTCTGTCCGCGCGTGCGGGTACGTGCCGCGCTGTCTGGCGGGCAAACGTACGGATCGGTATCAAGCCGAGTTCGAGCCGGACACCACAGGCGATCCCCGAGCGCGAAACGCATCACTTCCGACGAGTTCCTGATTTTGGTAGCCCAGCGGGGAAACGACTTGCGGGGAGCTATCGGCGAATAACGCATCACTCCCATCAGTTTGGTGCGTTTGTGTTTGGAGCAGTCGCTCGTCAAAAGCCGCATGTTGACTGTTTTACAGGAGGGGCTAAACTGCAACTTAATGAGATATGCATTCCGCCTATTGGCTTTGGCTTGCACGACTGTGTGTGGCGTGTTTTCCCTCTTATTGCTGGTGGTTATCCCATATCAGTATATTCAGACTTACAACCTGTCTCACCGCTTGCCGACAAATCCACTCGGCAATATCATGGGGTTTCATCGCTTCCCGATATACCGAGTTCCCAATGACATCAAACACCTTGCTCCCTTTATCGTTGGATTTGTATGCTTTGGGACTCTCTATCTCAGACTGGCACGCCCCCACAAGAATTCAAACCTACCCACCACTAGCCAATAGCAATGCACAAGAGCGTGGCTAGAACAGTTCGAGCATGGTGGCTTGGATGGCGTGGTCAACTTGTTCGCGGGATGGCTGAGCGTAAATGCCCGTGGATGCCACCGAGCGGTGTCCCAAGGCGTTCTGGACGGTCGTCAGGCTGCGATTGGCTTCTACCATCGCAAAGCCGAGGCTATGCTTCAGGCAATGCGGATGACGCTTCTCAGGCGGCATACCCGCTTCAGTCGCAACAGTTTGGAACACGCGGAAGAATGCCGAGCTGTCAAGTTTGCCGCCCTTCTGCGAGTCGAACACGAAGTCGCTCGCATCCTGCCACGTTTCGCGTTCCTCCAGCCACGCGTTCAGCACGCGGGTAACCGACAGCAGCGGCTGGCCTTGCACGTTCGTCATCTGGCCGACCGATGTCTTCGAGCCCTTCAGACGGTGGATTGTGACCGTGCCGTTCTTGCGATCGATGTCAGACAGCCGCAGATCGCAGACTTCGGAGGCACGCATGCCAAACCGGAAGGCAAACAAAATCATGGCGTGATTGCGCTTCGAGGCGCTGGCAACCTTCAGGACCTTCAAAAGTTCGGTCGGAGTGAGTGCTTCCATGTGTTCTCCTCCTGTGGGCAACATTACGATTTGACTGGTGCGTTCGTCAATGGTACTTCGGTACCGAATTTCGCTCTGTCGCCAGCCCCGCAGCAGATTTGCAATCACCGAAGCGCAAAAACATTTCGAGCGCGACTGCGATGCACTGCAAAAGTTTTCCCGGCTGGCAAAAAGTCAGGGGTCCCAACGGATTCCACTTTGGAGACTCAAAAGCCCCCGAGACTCCCGTTTCCTCGCGTTGCCAAGCACACCCCACGCACTTTGTTCGTTACGAACTGGTGACGGCTAACTTCGCTGAACGGAAAAAAGCGTACCTACGGCCAGAATCCCTATCGTAGATTTTTCGCCCAAGCGTACCTAGTGATGGGGGAAACCATTGCATGCAGTGAATGCCGCGAGGCTCCTGCGCAACGCACCTGTATTGCTCTGTCCGACGCAAGCCTAGGGTCACCGGAGATTTGAAGTAGCACTTTATTTGTCCGGTAAGCGTTAATCAGGAGCTGAGTCGGTAGGATTGTCTTCGACGCCTTCCCTCAGTTTTCGTAAGTACTTGATCTCGCGAGAGACACGATTCTTTGTTGCCGATGTGATCGCTTCGGTCCCTGAACACTCGGGTGCTCGATAGAATATTGGCCGATTGTCGCTATCAATGCCGATCGTAAGCGGTTTCCCTGTGAACGGTGATCGGCTCTGGTCAGCGAAGACGATGTACCGAGTTCCCACTACATACTCGAAAGTGCAATCAAACCTACCGGCACTGGGGTCAATCCATATCTCAAGAACGTCCGGCGAGAGGCCCTTGAAGGACTCTTCAATTTGAAAATGTACAAATCGCTTTTGGCCTGCTCCCGTTCCGGCCTTTTCCGTAATAGAAATCACCTTACCCGCGAATGCTATCGTGGCATCTCTGGCGCGTTGGTCGATGGACCGAGGCGGCCCGCAGTCACAAGCGCTCGTTGTGTAGAGACCGACGAATAAGAAACATATTATGCTGAACAAAAAGCGTCGTCGCATATTCTAAGTCTAGCACGCACCAGATTAGTTGACTTTGGGCCAGAATCAGGACAAACGCCCCCGCACGCGTTACCGGACAAGTTCCCTCGTCGAGACGCTCAAGTCACGCTTCGGCATTCCTCTGCCCGAAGCAAGCCCGTGGTTGCGGATGAATAACTGAGAGGTATTTAGGAGCAGTACACCGGAGAAGGCTGCTACGTTTTGTTCGCGTCCCAGATTTGTTTGATTTGTTCACGTGTGAGCAAAATTTTCGTCCGACTTGGCTGGCTTCCCACGATGCCACCCATCGTGCTCTGAAGTTGCGCGGTTCTCAGTTCCTTCAGAAATGCATACTGAAGGGTAGTCCATGCCTCGTGGTGAGAGCGCAAAATTGCGAGTGCCTCTTCGAGATATTCTTTAATATCTCCTCCATCCCGCTCGGTAATCATTTGCTGATCAACTTGTGCGCCCTTCGCGTCGAACGGCGTGCGCGGATCACAAAGCAACTCACCTGCGACTCCGCCAGTTAGAAATACGAAGCACTCTCGCGGTACATCGGAGCCCGGACGCTCCAATGGCGAATCTACCTTTGGGCGTCCCTCGAACAACCCGGCTGACTTCACTTCGCGGCCATAGTGAAGCGCAATCGCCATGTGTCCCGCTTCGTGGCACGATGCGCGTTTTTGCAAGTCCACGATTTCGCTCCTTGGTGTGCTGGGCGCGGCGACCGCTTCGCGCTAGGGTGATTCTTGAGCGACTAAGCCAAGATATTTTATCGCGTGCCCTGTAATCTTACTTGATACTAAACCGAGGGAGAAACAGCAATGAAAATGGTTGGTGTGCTTCTTCTTGCAGGTTCACTATGCGTGGGCGCGGTGTTCGCGCAGCAGAGTCAGAAAGACTACCCGTTGAAAGTACAAATGGGCGATATAACGGAGCGCACTTGGGCCGCAATGGCATACTCCTTCTGGGCTTCCGCGACCATCGACGGGGTTACGTATGATGCGAAGTGCGAAGCCGCCCTGTGCAACCATGCACTTGTGGCTGGAACCTATGCGGCGCGACTGGAAGGCGACAACCTCTATGTGTACGGCGAAACCTCAGACGGAAAGGGAAAGGTTGTGCGTTTCAAAATCAAGCGAGGTGCAGCAGCCCACGGCACAATGCATCCGGCGAGCAACTAGGTATTGTTGCTTCCCCGCTTCGACTCAAGTGAGTTCCGTTCATCACAGTTCTTTCCTGTGGTCGCCGCATTGAATCGCCACGAAGCCTGCCGCTTGAATTTCACCCACAATTTTTTGATTCGTGACTGCGCGGTCAATTAGTGCATCGCAGTCGACAACATCCAGTTGGTCGGGCATAGCAACCAGCAGCGTCGTGTTGGTGAGCCCCCCCGCCACGAACTGAGCGTCATCGCTGGACCATTCGGCAGCGGTCGCTGCACGCGCCTCGGACGCACGTAGTGTTGCCCACAACTGCACACCGCCAGCAATTGCCGCAACGCCTAGTCCGCCGAGGATAAGAAGAGTTCGCATTGGCTCAGTTTTCCATCGTGGAGTCAGGCATAATATTTGAAACGCCGATTTCGACAAGATGCTCGGCGGTTTCTTCGTCGAGTTCTTCGGGCGGCTTCCCCGCGAACGCCAAATCCAGATAGTTCTGCCGGGTGATGGGAATGTTGTGCTCCAGCAAAAGGCGGAGCGTGCCGTCTTTTAGATTGAGCGGCATCAGTTCACCGTCGGCGAGCAGGGCAAAGTTCGCAGTACGTCTCGCATATGCTCGTCGAAGAGAAAATCGTCGTGCATCCACTTTAGAGCGGGTTTCTGGACGGACTTTTCCAGTTGCTGACGCAACTCCGCCTTCTCTTCTGGCGTCATCTGTTTCGCGGTCCGAATCATGGCCTCGCCCAATTGCTCCGTGGTCAAATGCACTGGCGGCTTCCCATACAGTTGATAGCGGCGGGCGCGCATGCTGAGGGGCTCCCACGCAATTTTGAGTGTTGCCAACAGGTGACGGTCGAAATCGGTGACCGTGTGACGCAAATCCCAGTCGTTCGCTATGGCGCGCTGGCTATCGAGAAATTCCTGCCACTCTCGATTTGAGCGGAAAACTTCGTGGTGCGTGTCGAGGCCACTAAGTTCGGCTTCAAGATAGTTTTGCCAAACATCGTACGTATCGCCGAACGGGTCCATCAGGCGAACATAGAAAGGGCGTAGCGTCGGCAACTTTTCCCACGCGGGGAGGCTCATTCGCGCACCGCCTCTTTCGCTGCCCGACGTTTCGCGGTGTATTCCTTCGATTGCTGTTCGTTTCGGAGCCACACATCAATCAACTCGGCGTCCGTCATTTGCGCAAGCGTTTCGCGCAGTGCGCCATTTCCGTGACGGCTCTCTAATCTTTGGCGCAAAAGGCGGGCGAAGTGGGCGTTCTCGCGGATTCGTGATTCGCTGCTGCTGTTAGCGGCGTTCGACATTCGCTTTCTCCATGTATCAGAGAAAGCCGCCAGAGGAATTGCATCTTGGGGAAAGGCTGCAAGGTGGTTTTTGCCCCTACACTAGGCCATATCCCTCCAGATTCTGGAGGCTGGCACCGTGGCCTTGTCTCTGGCTCGGTTGCCGACGCGATACATCCGCGTTCTCTTGATACGCTGACAGGTTACGACATGAGGCGAGACTCCCGCAACAGTACAGAAGTACCAGTCGTACTGCCCGCATGCATGAAAATCATTCCCATCTCCTCGCCACGCGGACACCAAATCAAACCTCGAACTGGCAACAGTGCGAACGGAGGGCGAACCCATTTCCGATTAACATGGGAGCAGGGGAGTAATAGCCTCGACCGATTCGATTTCCTCGAAACTTATCTGATATACAGGCTGTTCGTCGTGTTTTTCGTATTGGGACTCTTTAGTGGTTGATACAAGGTCATAAATGACGTCCTGATTCAAATCAGAAACGAACCTCACCTTTGCAATCATGGTCTCGCCGTCGTGGTTCTTATTCGGACGATGCGATTGTCATTCTCTTTTAGAGCTTGTATATCTCGGTCATTCATCTCTTGGGGCATCCTCCTGATAACTCAGCGCGGAGCAAACGATAGCCGCCGACTACGGGCAAGTAGGTTCGGCAAGACGAAGACCGGCGCGGCGTTCAAGAACGACGCACGATGAATGTTTTCGACAGTCCAAGCCACTTCCGCAATCATAGTGGAACGCCATACCGGATTCACTTAAAGAAACCCGCAGCGACGGCGGACAGAATGAGCAGTACAAATCCTGTAAATTCGAACGCGAACACCGCTAGGTCGATGCGGCCATTAGGATACAGACGTTTATATTCATGCTTAATCCGCGTCCTCTTTCCTGAATACATCCAAAAGTAAGGTATCTGTTCTGTGTCCGGGAGTTTTCGGTTCAATTCCCCTATCTCTTTCCACAGCAAGAACGCCGAGAGAATAATGGAGGTTATGGCGAGTGAGAACAGAATCACGGCGGTAGGATTGATGTGCATCCTTTGTCCTTCATCACTCCGAGCAAACCGATTGATGCGTCAACTGTTCGTCATTCATCGCTTGGATGCGCTTCCTGAAATCTTCGACCGCGAATATGGTTTCGGCAATCATCTACCGGCGAGCGATTCCTGCTTCAAATTGCTCCAAGAGTTTTAGGTGTACGTCGGTTTCCAGAGGCGCGTCCGAGAAATATTTGTTTTCGGAGAATGGCGTATTCTCGCGGCGTTGGATGGAGAAGCGACCGAGTGGATGCTTCCGCTCCAGTTGGTCGTGGTCCACGACCAAGGCTGTCAAATCATATTTCAAATCCTGTCCGACGTGTGTCGCCGCACTCTGTTCTAAGGCTTCCGCCAGTTGTTGAAGCGCAGGATGCATCTCCAAGAGAGGAACCTTGCTGTAGAACGTAACTTGGCTCGCATAATGCCATCGCTTTATCATCGACGGTTTGTACACGAGCCCCAAATCTTTTCTCGCCCACTCAAGGGCCTCTTCGAGCAGGCGCTTCGACTCCGCCGTTGATGACCGAGTGTCAACAACTATTCCGTATGTGAAGATGGTCAGTGAATCTACGACGGAGTTGCCAAGTTGCCCCCCAGCGAAAACCACGCCCTTCGCCTCATCAAATTCTTCCAACTTTTGCGGAAACTTTTGAAATTTGTAACGAGCGACGAGCGCCTGCACAATGCTGGGATAAGGGACCGCCTGTCTCGGATTAAGGTCAGTAGGCTCCACAAACGCCATCGCTTTCGCTAATTGAATCGCGGCTAGTTCCATGTTCTCTTTCCTTGGTCGCTGCCGGTGAACGCGCCAGTTACTCCTGAGTCGCGCTCCTGCCCTCTCACTTGTTGTCCTTCGGCGTGCGAAGAAGTTGCGTGGGCAACCGTACTTTTCATTTGTTCGATGGCTTTACGATGCAGATATAGTTGTTTGGCTCTGTATCCTCGCCAAATCATCCAAAAAATCGCCGAGAAAAATACAAGCCACGGAAGATAGGTCATTCCTCTTTCTCCATTTGGACACCTTGGTAGATTAGTGCCAACCCGACCAGTGCAACTACTCCACAGGCGAGCATGCGCCCGTGAGTGGGGTGTTCACACAACAGCAGAGTATCCAAGGGGGCAAAGACCAGAAACAAAATGCCTATGTCTCGAATCGCCTCTGCCCACAGCAAGTGAGGTTCTTTTCCAGCCACAAGTTCAATCTTGTACATCGAGCGGGTAGCGTTGTAAATCAAATTGTCTAATGCCGTACTGTCTACTGCTGGCAAGGCTCGCTCTCTAAATTCTTTTGCGTTGCCCGCTGTGCTGAGATAGATTCCGGGCATGGATGTTCTTACCGCCGTCGAGACGCACAGGTGGCTCGTTCACAAGGGTTTTCCTTCCGTGATTGCATGCTTCGTTCTGACACTCACTGCTTGCAGTGGGAGCAACGACAAATACGAAGTCGTAGAGCGCGGTGAGAAGGAAGTTCCGAACTTCAACGCCGCTGGTACCCATACCGAAGTGGACTATGTCCTGTCGCACGAGGGACACAAAATCTATGTTGAGTGTGATGTTCAGAACATTCGGAATCTCGACCCGACTGCGACTTGCGGGTTCCGACCACTGAGAACCTACGAATGCAAATTGCAGACTGACAGCCTTGAGAAAGCAACATTTCCTCTCAGCGACCTAAAATGCAAGGACGCTGACGGCCACAACGTCTATCTGTATGTCAACAAAAAGGAATAAAACGGAAGTCTCGCGCCGATGAGAGGAATGGGGAAATGGCTGTGCGTAGCCTACATTGCTGTGACGATTCTTTACGTTCTGTCTCACTCATGGTCGTGGTTTCTCGCGCTGCGGTCAGCGTTGTGGATTTTCATCGGCGGTAGCGGCGTGATTACCCTCTTCGCATACTTGCTCGCGAAAGCGCATAGGCCACGCCCCGCAAAAGACTTTTTGGGAAAAGATGGACAGGTGAGAACGCCGCTGGCGGTCAATGTCTTAACGTGGTCGGCGTTCGCGGTGCTTCTGGTGGGGTCAGCATTGATACTCGTTGGGATTTTCTACAAACCCTAGCGTCATTCGCCGAACGCCGCGTCAATCTGCGGACGCAACTTGCCGCTGTCGGTGACGCCGAGATATTTCTGCGTCGTTTCTAGGTTCTTGTGCCCGAGCCCTGCCTGTATCGTGCGTAGCGGAATTCCGTGCACCTGCCAGCGGGTCCGAACTCGATTAATTTCTGTGCAAGAATCGCAACTAGGATTGCTAGACTGCGCAGGTGGAAACAACTTCGAGCAAATCGTCCGATGGCTTCGCGGCTGAAAACCTCAGGACCCTCAGGCTACTTCATCAGATTTTGATGGTCGTTGCTGCCGCAATTCTTGCGTTCGCACTGCGCTCCGATTTGTCGGGCGATTACACGACAGCGTTATATGAACTCTCCGCGCTAAAGGAAGTTTCGTTTGACGGATGGGCAACCTTCATCTCAGACCGCTACAGAGTCGATGAGGCCAGCAATGACAAGTTTGCGCTCAGCGTCGTTCACATGGCTGGATTGTCGATTCAAGGACACCCAACACTTGGACAACCAATTTACGGGGATTCGCCACCTTTCATGGGAGCACCGCTACATTCATTTGATTCCTTTATCAGCGATTCCCGAAAGATTGGTGTAATTGTCCTTGGTGCTGATAAAGGCTATGTAGCGGACCAATTGAAGCACGCGGTTGCCGCTCGGAATCCTCACCCCGTTGTAACGGGAATGTGGTTGGATGGTTTTGGTGGGGGATTAACGCCTCTGGTCAATGGCCTGCGGATGCTCGACTGGCGTAATCCGTCTGCCTCGCAGACGGCAACTTTAAACTTCAATATCAATGACCAGCCTCAAACCGTGCCGAACGCGCCAGTTTTCGTGATTGTGCCTTATACAATCCGCTCCGAGAGCGGGCATTTAGCGGAAGAGTGGTTGAAGACTGACGCCTTCGGGCAAAAACTCATCGACCCAAATACTGGAATTGCGCTTCCTAACCTCAAAAAATTTTGGGACAAGGTCAACGGATTTTCGGTGGACCAAGCCACTATCTTCTTCCAAGAACAGCTTGAGTCAAGCAAAAGGGGCACGTTGTCGTTCTTTGGAATTCCAGTCGAAAGAAGTTTGGCGATTTCCGCAGGACCAGTTATCTGCTTCTCGATTCTTTTGTTCCTATGCTTGCACGTGCGGCACTTTCGCTCCGTAGCTCCCGAGGCCAATGAGGCTAGGGACTACCCGTGGGTTCCACTGTTTAAAGGAGTGTGGGGATGGTTCGTCACATTCGTAACTATATTGATTCTTCCCGTTCTGGCGAATGCGGTGTTGCTTACAAGGTTCGGACACTGGCAAGAACAGAGCACGAAGATGGGGACGGTTTCCGCGATTCTCACATTGGGAGTAGGCGTGTGGACGCTGATTGAGATTAACAAGCTACGGCGAGAAATCTTGAGGTAGGCGGCAATTTTGTATGCCCTAGAATGGTGCAAGTTGCATTGTTTTTTGCATTGTTGGAGTCAATTTTCGTCAAACGACACCAACAATACGTTAGGCTAAACCCCCAATTTTTCAACGTCGGCAAACGTCGGCAAACGACAGAAAACGCAGGCTTTCCCTTGGCAAGGTCGCGTACTACCACTATACGAATCCCGCATACGGAGCAACTTCGCGCCAGGCATTTATTTATAGCATGGCGAACTGAGACGGACAAGAGCTTGCGCGGGTGGGCAGTGTCCTAAATTGACGCGCCGGCGCTGTTGTTGCATAAGGGAGAGCAAAGGAGAGCTCGATTGGCCAGCCAGTGCCGGAGTTGCCGGTCGCGGATGTCGAACGCGCGCAAGAGCATTACAGGGATGCGCTCGGCTTCGAGATTGGATGGCTTTACCCAGGCAAAGAGATTGGGGCCGTGTCACGCGACAAAGTGGCGACATTCTTTCGGAAGAGAAAGCCGCCGTTCGAACCTGCCGTTCACTGGGTGTTCGCTGAAGATGTCGATGCGACGTATCAGGAATTGCAGTCGTCAGGTGCGAAGATCGTCGAGCCTCTGGAAAAAAAGCCTTGGGGATTACGCCAGTTCACCGTCAAAGACCTGGACGGAAACCTTTTCTATTTCCACCATGACTAACGATTGCAGTGGCTTTTGGGTTTGCAATCAACTTGCTGGGTATTAGAGAATGTGGCCCACTCGGTGGCGGCGAAGATTCGGGATCGCTGCTCGGAGTTCCGTATGGCGTCTGTACCCAAAAAAGTTTTCATCAGCTACGTGCAGGAAGATGGCGCCGTGGCTTATGAAATTGCCGCCGGCCTAGAATCGCAAGGCTACAGCAGCTGGTATTACGAACGCGACTGCCCCGCCGGCGCGGATTACTTCGAAGAAACCCACAAAGCAATTTCCGACTGCGAGGCGATGATCATTGTAATTTCGCCTCGCTCGTTGCCGTCCGATCAGATCACTCGTGAAATCGTGCGCGCGGTGGAAAGTTCCAAGGCCACTTTTCCGTTGCTGCTGGAAGTTACGCACGACGATTACGCGCATCGGCGCCCGGGCTGGCACCAGGCGATGGCTGCTGCGAACGCGACGCGCATTCCACCCGAGCGAGTCGCGACCGTGGTTCCGTCGCTCGTCGCGGGGCTTGGCGCGAAGGGGATTCAGGCACACGCGAATGGGCGCTGGGCATCGGCCGAGCCGCCGAAGCAAACCACTACCGTGCCGCAAGCGATTTTGAATTCCCAACTATCGCCGAGCCGGGCTGCAGCGATTGTGGCAAAGCCCACTACGGGCACACATACTCCGACGGTGGCAACCGCGGCAACATCACCGGCTTCGGCGGCCACGACGGGAACGGTCGTGAAGCAACAACCGCCGTGGACAATTATCGGGATTGCAGCCGGGGTAGTTGTCGCAGCGCTCATCGGCTGGAAAGTCTTGCATCGTCCACCACCACCGCCTCCCGCCCCCACTGTGACAACTGCAACGGTAATGATTCGCTACGCCAGCGACCGGCACAAATGCACTCCTGACTTGAACGTGACGATCGCGGGGAAAGCGTTTCATCCCACGTCGAATGCATTCGCCGCCAGCGGTGTGAAATCTGGTGCGCAGGAATACACGATTGATGGATTGATTTCGTGTCCGGGACGCAAGGCCATGCAAGCGACTGGCTCGGGCGCCATTGATATTCGCGAGGGAGCAGTTTTTGATTTGGCGTGGCAGACCAACAGGAGCGCCGGCACCAGTACCGTGGATCTGATACGAGTGACAGATGATTCTGCGCCGCCGGTGTCCAGCGATGATAAGGGCGGACACGATTCCCAGACCCAAGTTCAGAACAACGTTCAGCGTGCGGTGACTCCAGCTCCGGCTCCGGCGCCAACTCCGGCTCCGGCGCCCCTGCAAACCGTTCCCGGGCAGATTCTGCTGCAAAATGCGCAAACGGCCTACAGCCAGGGACGGTATTTTGCTCCGCTGAATAATTCGGCGCTCTTCTGGGCCATTCAAGCGCGCAACGCCGGCAATCAAAACGGCCATACGCTCGAGCTGCAGATCGATAACATCTACAAAACGCAGGTCACCCAGCTTTACCAGCAGCGGAATTATGCGGCGGCGGCGCAGCTTGTGGACGTGATGCTGAGCTATTATCCCGGCGAGCCGGGCTTGCTGCGCGATAAGCAGCTGATCATAGCGGCAGCCAATGGTGGCGGCAGCCAGGCGCCGTTCAACGTGCAGATGCCGCGTCCTCAATACCCGCCGGGCGTCGTGCCGCAGCGGCCTGTGCCTCATCCTTGAGGCGAGCAAACCCGCTCAGCGGAATCGTCACGGGGCTCGACGTGCCGGTTTGTAAACTTCCAGTAACAGAAAATGATCTTGCTCACGAAATAGCGCGGCCGCCGCACGTTGCGATGATTGCGCCGGACTGCGAACTGCACGAAACCTGCAAACTCTTTCCTTCGTGCGTTCATCGACTCGCGCGTGCGCTTTCGCTTGGCCCGAAGTTCTATTGACAAGAAGTAGCTTAGCGCTTAATTTGACGCGATTTTCGAGGGCCAGAGGTGGACCTCGAATTGCGAGAACCCGTCCAGGCGACGTGTGTCTCTGCAGCAAGTGCTAGGAGTACCGGTCCTGGATGGGGCGATTTCCGGTGCTTATAGCGCGTCGGCAATTCTGTAAAGTTGGGAAACCAGTGCAAAAACGGATAGTACTGTTGTCTGCAAAGAAGCCGAGGCTCGGCGTAGCCACGGCCAAGATGTGCGCGGCCCTGCTCACGATCATGGTTGCGACCATTGCGGCACACGCCCAAACCCCCATCCTGACGCAACATTACGACAACGCCCGCACCGGGCAGAATACCGGAGAGACGATTTTGAATCCGGCGAACGTGAACTCCACGACCTTCGGTAAATTGTTCGCCCTAGGTGTGGATGGCTACGTGTACGCGCAGCCTTTGTATGTTCCGGGGCTGACAATACCCGGCCAAGGAACTCACAACGTCCTTTACATCGCCACCGAACACGACTCCGTGTATGCGTTCGACGCGGACACGGGCGGGGCGCCACTGTGGTTCGTGACTTTTCTGGTGGATGGTGCGACCACGCTGTCGCCAGCCGACGTGGGCAACACACAAGACATCCATCCTGAAATCGGTATCACCGGCACTCCGGCGATTGACTCGTCGACGAATACTTTGTATGTGGTGGCAAATACCAAAGAAAGCGGAGCCTACATTTACCGGCTGCACGCGCTGGACACTACCACCGGCGCTGAAAAATTTGGTGGTCCCGTGGTGTTGACCGCCTCCGTGGCGGGAACGGCTCCCGATGGAAACGGCACCAGCGTGTCGTTCAACGCGGAGTGGGAAAACCAGCGGCCGGGACTTTTGTTGCAGAGCGGGTACGTTTACATCGGCTTCGCATCGCACGGCGATAACGGTCCGTGGCATGGCTGGGTTCTGGCCTACAACGCCAGCACGCTGCAGCAGAGCGGGGCCTGGAACACTTCACCGAACGGTAAAGGCAATGGAATTTGGAGTTCCGGAGCGGGCCTCACTGCCGACACCCTCGGCAATATGTACATCGCCACCGGGAATGGCGATGACACGGTGACCGTTCCCGCGCCACCTCCTTCGAACACCATCGATTACGGCGACAGCATCGTGCGCGTGAGCTTGGCGAACGGGAACCCCACAGCCACGGACTATTTCACACCCTACAACCAAGCCAGCCTTGACGCGGCCGACGCCGACGTCGGCTCCGGCGGCGTACTGGTGATTCCGGACAGTCAGACAGGACCGTACCCGCACATCCTGGTGGAAGCAGGAAAGAGCGGGACGATCTACGTACTGAACCGCGATCAATTGACCAACGACGGCAGCCACTACTGCAACGGCTGCACCGGCGATCCGGAGATTATCCAGAGCGTCACCAGCATCGCAGGTTTGTGGTCCATGCCTGCGTATTGGAACGGAAATATCTACGCGTGGGCCAACGGCGATTATTTGAAAGCGTTCTCGGTGAGCGCCGGCCGATTGTCCGGGTCACCTACTTCTCAGTCGGCAGAGACGAACGGTTTTCCAGGCGCGACGCCCGTTGTGTCATCGAGTGGCAGCGCGAACGGAATCGTATGGGCGGTGGAAACCGACGCGTACACCTCGAACGGTCCGGCCATACTGCGCGCTTACAACGCCGGCAACGTTTCGACGTTGCTCTACGGTTCCAACCTCACCAGCGGCCGCGACCAGCTTGGAGCCGCCGTGAAATTTGTGGTGCCCGTAGTGACGAATGGAAAAGTGTACGTGGGGGCGCAGTCGGAACTGGACGTGTTCGGACTGTTGGGCAGCGTGCCGCAAACGGCGGCGCCGATAATCAGCCCAGCCGCCGGATTCTACGCAGCCAGCGTGATGGTAACAATGACGAGCGCCACGCCGAATGCGACGATCTACTACACGACCGACGGCACAGCGCCTTCCACCGTGTCGAATCTTTACTCCGGCCCCGTGACGCTGACCGTCACGACTACGATCAACGCCATCGCTATTTCCAACGGAGCGATTCAGAGCACGGAGTCCACCGCGGCTTACGTGGTGGCGTCGCAGACCGCGCCGGTCAATTTCACTCCGGCGGCCGGGACGTACGTTTCCGCGCAATCTGTCGCCCTGACCGACGACACCGCCAACGCCGTAATCTACTACACCACGAATGGCACGACTCCGACGCACAGTTCCGCCGTGTACACGGGTCCGATCACGGTGAACAGTACAACCACGATCCAAGCGATTGGCTCTTACCCGGGACTGACCGATAGCGCCGTCGTGAGCGGCACGTTCACAATTACTTCGAACGGAACCACTCCCATTAACTTCGGGCTGGGATTCAGCAATCCCGGCTGCATGCAATTCAACGGCAGCACGGATCTGGACGACAGCCGACTGCAACTGACCAACGGCGCAGACAACGAAGCCGGCAGCGCATTCTGCGCCACGCAAGTGGACGTCCGCGGCTTCGTCACCGATTTCACGTTCCAGCTTTCCGACGCCGACGCGGACGGCATTACTTTCACGCTGCAGAATTCTGCCGCAGGAGCTACCGCGCTCGGACCTGCCGGTGGAGGACTTGGCTACGGCGCGTCCCAAGTCGGCGGCACCGGCGGAATTGCTCCCAGCGTCGCGATCAAATTCGACCTCTACAACAATAATGGTGAAGGCGACGATTCGACGGGTATCTACACCGACGGCGCGGCGCCGAGTACGCCTGCCGTGGATCTGACGCCGTCCGGCATTGACCTGCACAGCGGCGACACCATGGCCGTGCACATTACCTACGACGGCACCAACTTGAACATGACTATTACCGACGCCGTGGCGAACAAGACTTTCACGCAGAGCTGGCCGGTGAATATTCCGGCGATCATCGGCGGAAATCTGGCGTACGCGGGTTTCACGGGCGGAACGGGCGGCGAGACAGCCAGCCAAAAGATTGAATCATGGACCTGGGTATCGTACGTGCCGCAATCGCTGCAGTGGACGATTGTAACCAGCAGCGAATCGGCGCCGAATGCAACGCCGTTGACCGACGCGAACGGGAATGCGTATCCGTGCAGCGGGCAAAACCCGGATAATTCCGGCGACGCGAATCCGAATTGCTACAACCCCCTGGTGATTACGACGGACTGGCAGGCTCCGACTATTCCTGGCGGCGGCATCAATGCGACCATGCTGGCGAATACCTTTACGAATTCTAATTGCTCGGCCTTGGGAGGCGTCAGCAACATCGCCGTCACCGGATATCTTCCTTCGGGCGCTTACACGGCGGTGATCACCGTCGTGCTGGATAACGGCGCGACGATTACTTACACCGGAACAAGTTCGTCGAACAGCAGCCAGTTTTCCGGAACTTTCACTTCGACGGGAACTTGCATGGGGAGCGATTCCGGATCCTTCACCGCAACGCTGTTCCCAACGGTCAATGGAATGTATTCCGGGTCGTTTGAATCAACGACTGGCGGAGCAAATGCCAGCGTGCAGATGGGCCTGGCGACGGATTGGAATTTCAACGTGTCCGGCACGATTACGCCGGCGATTGGCGCGCCGGTTTGCTTTTCAAATCTCACCGTCGGAACGCCGACGGCAAATACTTATGGGCCGAGCATGGCCAGCGGCGACGTGATTGAGGCGTTTGGGTCGGACAGCGCGGGCAACGTGGTTGCGTTCATCGCCAGCAACACGGACGCGAACGCGAATCCACTGCCTGACGGCGGACTTTACGTCACGTATGTTGGACTCGCGGGCGCTTGCACCGGAATTTCCGGCACCGACGTGCCATTCAAGAAAGTTGTGGTGCAGCGGCGCTGGCCGATGCCGCCACGGCCAATTGGGCCGCGGCCGCCGATCCAGCCAAGACACGCACCGGTCTGGCGATTCCACAATTCGCCGGCCCACCAATTGGTGCACCAGTCGCAGCCGAGGCGTCCGGTGATTCGGCCAAACATTGGGTCGGAGCTGGGTCCCGGTAAGCTGCCTGAAATACATCCGGAACTTCGTCCTTAATCTGCGGCGCGTTGTTTTGCATGATTTATGGAGTTGGGCCGGTCGCTGTCGCCGAACTCGTCTCAATAAGTTTTTGCACTGCTGGCGCGACGGCTAGCAGCAGATCGGCGTTCGGCTTCGCTGCTTGCTGAATTAGTGCGACCTGCTGCGCCTTCCACTCGCCGGGCGCTGGTTTCCGCGCGTCAATGTAATCCAGAGCCTGCAATCCCGCGACGCCCAGTGCTGCCAGATTCTGCGACACCGGCGCCACTTCTTTCAGCAGGAATGAATTCTGCAGCAGTGGTTGCAGGGTGCTGTCGTTGTCGCGCCACTCGGTTAGTTTTCTGCGGATGTACGATTCCGCGGTGGCGTCCTGAAATTTGCTCGCGATGAATTCGTCGACAATGAGAGAAAATTTCCTGGCTTCTTCGCTTTCCGGGGCGACCGCGTCCACCATTCGATTCAGCGGAACGTCGCTGGTTTGGATTCCGCCCGCTTTCTCCGCTTCGGTCTCGCGGATGTTGATGCCGGCAGGTTGCGCCGCTTGAGCCAGCACGTCGAGCGCAGAGATGTCGTCTGTTCCGGCGAGCCGCGCGAGCATTTTTTCGCTGCTCGAACGGTGCGTCACGCCCAGTTGTTCTAGTTCCGCGCTGACCGCCGCCATTCTGCGATACATTGAATTCACGTCCTGTACTTGCTGCGGCGACCAAAGGCGTTCAGCGACGGCAGCGGCGCGCGGCCAAATTCGCGATTCGACGCTTTCGTCGGATGCGAACTCCTCCCACATGCACGCTTCGCCACCCAAAATCAGTTTTTGCTGCGCAGGCGTCAGCGTAGCATCTGGCCCGGACAGTGGATCCACCAGATAGTGCTGCCCGGCCGGCTGGATTGCGTCCAGGTAATATCCGCTGGATAGGATTCCCCGGTAGCCTTGTTTCGCGGCTTCGGCGAGCGATTCCTGCCCGCGCCAGGATTGGATCACGATGTCCTTGGGCATTCCCGGGGTCAATATCTCGTCCCAGCCGACCATGAATTTGTGGTGCTTGCTGACGATTTTCTCGACGCGCACGGTGAAATATTGCTGCAGCTCCTGATTGGTCTTCAAATTGTGCGCTTGCATGAACTCGTGGATTTTCGGATTGGCGTCCCATTGTTTGCCATTCACCTCGTCGCCACCGATGTGAAAATAGCGGTCTGGAAAGATGTTAGTCATTTCAGCAATAAACTTATCAAGTAGCTTATAAGTGGACTCGCGCGTCGGATCCATCGCTGGATCGAAAATTCCCCAGCGGCGCTCAACCTGGTATGGTCCGGGACCGCTGGAAAGTTCCGGATACCCGACGAACCACGCCGTGCTGTGTCCCGGCATGTCGAATTCGGGCACGATGCGAACTGCGCGGTCACTCGCATAGGCAATCAGATCGCGCATTTCAGCCTGCGAGTAATACATTCCGTCCGAGCCCTGCTCTTGCAGCTTGGGAAATTCCCTGCTCTCCAGGCGGAATCCCTGATCGTCGGAAAGATGCAGATGCAGCACGTTCATTTTCACGGCGGCGAGCGCGTCCACGTTGCGCTTCAGCACTGGCATCGAAATGAAGTGACGGCTAACGTCAATGGAGAGCCCGCGCCACGGAAAACGCGGTGTATCTTCGATGTGGATCGCGGGAGCGGCATAGCCGTCCGGCGTCATTTCCACCAGTTGCAGAAAAGTTTCCAGGCCGTGCGTCACGCCCAACAGATTCGGCGCGGTCAACTTGACGCCTGCGCTGCTGACATCCAGCGCGTAACTTTCGTCTTCACCTAAGTCCTGCACGGGTTGGCTCGCGTGGTCGGCTTGGATCGTGAGGGTCGCGTGGGTCGCATCGGCAAGTCGCTCGCTGAGGAAATAACCGGTCCGTCGGCCCAGGTCGCGCAGGAAGCGTTGCGCAGCGCGCCCCAGCCTCGGTTCGTTGTAGCCGGCGATCGCCACGGAAAAAGTTTGCGACACGATCAGGCGGCCGGCGGCGGGCGTCACCGTTGCAGGCATCGGCATCAAGTTGATGGGCGAGGACGCTGGCGGTGCTTGGGGCGCCCGGGCCGTAGCTGCGGAACTAATCAAGCAAAATACGAGTATCAGTGAGTAACTATAGCGCATCGCATACTGCCTAATTCCAGAATGAGTGCCCATTTCTCTCCCGGGAACGACGCGGCATCGTACGCCAGGCAGCGTAATTCGCAAGAACTTTTCGGCCCGCTTACCGCAAATTCCCAGCACCGTAAAATCTTCGCTGCGATTTCCCATTGCCTCGGCCCGGCGAAGTGTGCCATAAATCCGCCCCGCCATGACATTCACATTGTTGGATTGGTCCGCGATAATTGCTTACCTGCTGATTACTCTCCTCCTGGGACTGTATTTCCGCCGGTCCGCCGGCAGAAGCTCCGAAGATTATTTCGTATCCGGACGTACTGTCTCCTGGTGGCTAGCGGGCACTTCGATGGTCGCGACCACTTTCGCCGCCGACACTCCTCTGCTGGTCGCGGGCCTGGTTTACACCCAGGGTATTTCCGGCAACTGGATCTGGTGGGCGTTTCTCCCGTCCGGAATGATGACCGTATTTTTGTTCGCGCGTTTGTGGCGTCGGTCAGGGTTGATGACCGACGTGCAATTTGCCGAGATGCGTTACTCCGGAAAGCCTGCGGCATTCCTGCGCGGCTTTCGCGCCATATATCTAGGCGTGTTGATGAACTGCCTGATTCTTGGCTGGGTGACGAAAGCGATGATCAACATCGTGGGCACCACGCTCGGCGTCACCATCAGCCAATGGCATTTCTTGCAGAGTATGTCGGCCGGGCTGACCGGAATTTTCGGCCCGGTATTTTCCGGCACCGACGGCTACGCGTTGATCATCTGCATCTTTTTCCTGATTCCCTTCACCGGTTTCTACGTTTCGTTGGGCGGACTTTCCGGAGTGCTTTGGACGGACCTGTTTCAATTCATCCTGAAAATGGGAATCGTAATCGCGATAGCCTGGTACGCCGTGAAAGCGACTGGCGGCATGAGTTCGATGATTGCGCAGATCGGGGCGCTGCGCGCGAAAAATGGCGGCGCCGATCCGCTCGGGTTTTTGCCCGATTTTTCCCAGGGTTTTGCCAGCGAAACCCTGTGGACGCTGCCCGTGATTACCTTCTGCGTGTACCTCGGCGTGCAGTGGTGGGCGTTCTGGTATCCGGGAGCGGAGCCGGGCGGCGGCGGATACATCGCACAGCGCATCTTTAGCGCGCGCGACGAGCGCCAGGGATTGCTTTCCGTGCTGTGGTTCAACGTGGCGCATTACGCATTGCGGCCATGGCCGTGGATTCTCACGGCGCTCGCGGCCATCGTTCTCTATCCGGGCCTTGCGCATCCGGAAACGAGTTACATGATGATTGTCAATGACCACGTGCCGCACGCGCTGCGCGGAATCATCGTGGCTGGTTTTCTTGCCGCGTTCATGTCCACCATCGCGACGCAATTGAACTGGGGCACTTCGTACGTGGTGGAGGATTTCTACCGCCGCTTTCTGGTCCGCCACGCTTCCGAGCGCCATTATGTGCGCGCTTCGCAGGTTGTCACTGTGTTGCTGGTGATCGCTAGCGGCTATGTTTCCGCGCAACTCGCTTCGATTCGTTCTGGGTGGCAAGCAGTGCTGGAAGTGGGCGCGGGAACCGGCAGCGTTTATCTGCTGCGCTGGTATTGGTGGCGCATCAACGCGTGGAGCGAAATTTCTTCGATGATCACTGCGCTCGTTTTGACTTTGGCGCTGAATTCGGAGGGACTGTGGAACGCGCTGATTGGCCGGCCGACGTTTTACACCGGTTCGGCGACAGTGCTGTTCGCAAAAAACGTGCTGACCACTACGTTCGTCACGACGACGGTGTGGATTCTGGTCACCGTGCTCACCGCGCCCGAACCGAACAGCATCCTGCTCTCGTTCTATCGCAAGGTTCGACCAGACGTGACGGGATGGAAGACGATCGCCGCGCTCGCACCGGAAATGGCCGCGACGCACGATCTGGCGCGCAATCTGTGGTGCTGGATCCTGGGCACTGTGATGGTGTACAGCGCGCTATTCGGCGTCGGAAAATTGCTGTTGGAAAAATGGGGGCTGGGAATTTGCCTCACAACGCTGGCGGCGCTCTGCGCGTGGCAAATGTCGCGCGAACTTGGCCGCGGCCATGGCTCGTCCGAAAAGATAGTTTGATCCGCGAGTGAACGTCCCCGCAGGTACCTCAGCGGAACCGGCGAATCACCAAAGTGTGGCGGCCGGAGCGGTAGAGACCAAGCACGTACATGCACGCCCTTCCTTTCGTGGTGAAAATCAGCTGACGAATTCGCAGCAGCGGTGAGCCGCGCGGCACTGCGAGCAATTCCGCAGTTTTCAAATCCGCAGCGGTGGCGTCAATTTCCTCGTCGGCGTAAGCGAGTTCCACGCCGTACTCATGCTCCAGCGTTACAAAGAGCGAGCCGCGCTCCAGCGTTCCGCCCGCCAGCGCCGGAAATTCGTCCGCCGATAGATAACAAGTCTCCAGCGCGAAAGGTTCATCGCCCGCCTGGCGCACGCGTTCCAGCATGAACAAGTGGCTCGAGGATGGCAGCGAAAGCCGCGCGGCGATTTCCTGTTCGTTGTCGTGCACGCCCGCGGAAACGATCTTCGATCTTCCCATCAAGCCGCGGCTGGCCATTTGTTCGGTGTAGCTCATCAGCTTGTTGAAATGAATTTTCGGCGGCGCAACAAACGTGCCGGAACCATGGCGCCGTTCGACCATGCCTTCGCGCGCCAGGTCCGCCAGCGCGTGGCGCGCCGTCATCAGGCTGACTTTGTGCATCTTGGCGAGTTCGCGCTCGGAAGCCACGGCATCGCCGGGTTTCAGGTGTCCGGATTCGATGCGCTTGCGGATGACATTCTGGATGCGTTTGTAAGTGGGTTCCCCGTTACGGCTGATCGGTGTCATGAACGCTCCGGAAAATGCTGAGAGTTTAGCAGGTTAGGCCATCGACGCGGCCAAAAAGGCGGCGAGGATTGCCCCCTAAGTGCAAACAGGGTGCTATAGAGCGGGAATATCCGCTATAGAGCTTATCCAGAAAATCTGTCAGAAGCCTTATACATTCGCATTTTCCTCTTGACAAGCTAAATTTTCCGCTATATAGCTCTTCCCATCTTTCAGGGTGCTGGGGGTTTTATGGCGTTTCACCGTAAAGAATCCAAGCAGGAGGCTTCTGTGAACAAGAATTCGGAACTGGCAAAGTTTGTGCTACTGCTCTGCGTCGGCTTGCTCGCCGTCGTGCTTGCCGCTCTGGCGCCTGCGAACGCGCAAGAGACGACCGCATCCATCACCGGCTTTGTCACGGACGCTTCCGGTGCCTCCGTTGCGGGCGCCACGGTCACCGCGACGGACGTCGCGCGCGGTACAACGTATCCTACGCAAACCAATGGCGATGGCGCGTACTACCTCACCCACCTGCCGATCGGCAAGTATGCAGTGAAGGTGGAGGCGCGAGGCTTTCAGGTCGCAGTGCGCCAGGCTTTTGATCTGGTTCTCGATCAAGTGGCGCGAGTAGATTTCCAGATGACCGTGGGCACAATGTCTCAGACGGTGGAGGTAACGGGCGCCGCTCCTCTGTTGCAGACGGAGACCACAGACATCAGTACTCACATCGATCACGTGGTCACCGAAAACATTCCATTGATCACGGGGAACTATAGTGAGCTCACTTTGCTCACTCCGGGAGCCGTTAGCACCAATCCCGGAGCGTTCAAGTCGGGTCAAAACACCTTTCAGGTGGGGCGCCCTTACATCAACGGCAATCGCGAACAAACGGACAACTATATTCTGGATGGCATCGACAACAATCAGAGCGACAACAACGAAGTGGCCTACTCACCCAGCTTGGACGCCATTCAGGAGTTCAATTTAATCACCCAGAATCCTTCCGCGGAGTTTGGCAATTTTCTGGGCGGCATCGTGAACACAACCATCAAATCCGGGACGAATTCGTATCATGGCAGTGCCTTTGATTTCTTCCGAAACGACGCGTTGGACGCCAACGAGTGGAGCAACGGCCTGACGCCGACTGTAACTCCCAAATCGGCTCTGCGATATAACCGTTTCGGAGGCACCTTCGGTGGGCCGATCATCAAGAACCGCCTTTTCTTCTTCGTGGATTATCTGGGACAGCGCATGGATCAGCCGTCTACGCAGAGCGTGCAGGTTATGAGCGCGGCAGAGCGGGCCGGAAATTTCGCCGAGCTTTGCACGGCATCTTTCGTGGCCGGCATTTGCACGGATCCAAGCCAACAGCTGTACGTGCCACAAGCAGGCGTGGCTCCCACGGCACGCACGCCGATCTTGAATAACAATTTGACGGCGGCAGGACTTACGTTGAGTTCGGCGGCATCCTCAATCGTGAATTCATCGCTTTACCCGCTACCGACCACCGGTAACATCCTGTTCTATCAGCAGCGGATCTTGAATGACGCTGACCAAGGAGACGTCAAGATCGACTGGACGCCCACGGAAAAGGACCGGATCTTTGGGCGATATTCGCAACAATCCGTGCGGAACCCAACCACGGAAACCTACGTACTGGCCAATAACGGCATCACGGATTTTAACTACCCCTTGAAAAACGGGGTGCTCGGTTGGACGAGGACGATTGATCCGACGCTCATCAACGATCTCCGTGTGGGTTTCAGCTATTTTCCGGTTAGCCAAGGGTATACCAACCCGACCGGGGAAAATCTGCCACAAAAATTTAACATTCCGGGTTCGCCGAGCACATTCCTGCCTTCGCTTCAGGGACTATTCGGCAACGTCGGAAACATCGCCAACAGCTTGTCGGCATTTAACACTTTCAATGACACCGTGATTCAGATTGGCGATTCGATCGTAAAAACGCATGGAAACCATGAATTTCATGTGGGCTTCCAGTTTAATAACTACCGGGACAATTTCCTGTATCCCGGCAACGAAGGGCTGGCGGGTTTCTTCAACTTCAACGGACAGTATACCGGTAACGGTGGCACTTCCCTGGGTTCTGGTCTGGCGGATTTCATGCTTGGCCTTCCCAACAACCTTGGCATTGGCAGCAGTCTAGCCGGCAACCGCCATATACGGAACAACCTGTGGGCAGCTTACGGACAGGACAACTGGCGACTGCGTCGCAATCTCACGTTGAACCTAGGTCTGCGCTGGGAGCTGAACACGCCCCGCTATGCTGCCGACGGAAACGCCGTGAACTACGAGCTGTTTGGCGGAGATCTGATTACTCCGACGGTTAACAACAACGGTTTGGGCAAAGCGCTTTACAAGCAATACAACGGGCTCGCCAACTTCCAGCCACGCGTGGGCGTCGCCTGGCAGCCGGATTTCCTGAAGAATACCGTAATTCGTGCGGCCTACGGGGTCACCAGTTTCAACGAGAGCAACGGCGTCAACAATCTGCTAACGGCGAATCCCCCGTTTGAGACGGCCCACAACGTCACGTTCGCCCCTACTACACCGCTGCCGCCGAGCACGCTGGATCAAGGATTTGTCGGCTTTCCCACCGGATGTACCCTCGCGCTGGCAGTCGTGTTCGATCCAGTCTGCTTCCAGGGCGTGAACATTCACGCTTTTGACGTGAATATCCGGCCCGCCTTCCAGCAGGAATGGAGCTTGAACATTCAGCGGCAGTTCGGAAACGCTACAACCGTGCAAGTCGGCTACATCGGCGAGAACGATCAACACCTCAGCAACATCATCATGCTGCAGCAGAATGAATTGAACTCCAACGGTACGATCACTCCCAGCCCGTTCCTCAACCCAACTTTGCTCGGAGAAGTCGGCCAAGCCAGGTATTCGTTGTCGAACGGGGTTAGCAACTACAACGCACTGGAAGTCGTCTTGCAAGAGCGTTTCACGAACGGCCTGCAGGCACAGCTGAACTACACATGGTCCAAGTGCCTGAGCGACACGCCGGGGTTTTACGGGCAGTACGGCGACAACGTCAGCACGGAGTCGCAAACGATCGCCGGATGGGCGTTTCCGCAGAATCCTTACAACCAGATCGGCGACTACGGTCGTTGCCCGCAAAATATTGCTTCTCTTTTCAACGGCTACGTCGTCTATGAACTTCCCTTTGGACATGGCCGCCGGTTCGGCAACGATGTAAATGGATTCGTAAACGCTGTGGCCGGAGGCTGGCGGATCAGCACGAGCCTGCTCTTCCACAGTGGATTTGCGCAAACCATTTTTGCGAGCAGCGATACGTCGGGCACGGGCGGGTTCTCGACTCGCGCTGACTGCGTTCCCGGAGTAAATCCGCGTGTCCCGATGGTGTTCAATCCGGCCAACAACGGCGTCTCGTTCCTAAATCCGGCGGCCGTTACAACTCCGGCGGCTGGAACATTCGGCAACTGCGCCGTCGGCGCCTTCGACGGTCCGGGATACAAGTCTGCTGACCTGAGCTTGGCGAAAGACTTCTCGATCACGGAACGACAGTCGCTCGAGTTCCGAGCTGATATGGTGAACTTCACGAACACACCGATTTTCAACTTCGGACAGGAGTACAGCGGCCAACACACTGCAGGGGCGTCCAACTATGGAGAAATCTTTACTTCACAAGGGGCGCGCACAATTCAGTTTGCATTGAAATATCGCTTCTGATTTACAGCGAAGGATTTACACCCAAGGGGCCCCCACCCCTGCGCGGAGCCGCTACCTCACGGTGGCGGCTCCGTTTTTTGGGGGAGGCTTATGCGGAGCGAAATCTACCCTAGTGCGAGTAGTTGAATGCTTCGAGTTGGGACATGGCGATCAGTCCGGCAGGCGGGCGCTCGGACAGGACCTGCACTAGTACGTGCAGCAGCATCTCAATCATTTCCGAGTCTTGGAAATTGTCTGCAGATGATCGCAGGGATGGAGCCGAGGCCCGGACTTGAACCGGGGACCTGCCGATTACGAATCGGCTGCTCTACCAACTGAGCTACCTCGGCGCCTGTTTGACTGTAACATCGGCGGAAAAAAACTGTCAAACTTTGGGCGCATCGTGCGTCGCACAGGAACGGCCCGTTGGTACACAGGAGCGGGTCGATTACACGCGATGCGCTACGTCGCCTGCTTGCGCCGCCTTGGAAATTCTCAGCGCGAGATCGGGTACATCAGCCAAGCCACACCAATGCCGACCAGCACGAACAGCGCAAACGACCACAGCGCGTACTTGACGCCGCCCGAGCTTGTGCGTTGCGTCAGGCACGCCAGCACCAGCGAAACCAGCAGCGCAAATAGCAGCATC
Source organism: uncultured Acidobacteriota bacterium (assembly GCA_963790855.1). Lineage (GTDB taxonomy): Bacteria > Acidobacteriota > Terriglobia > Acidiferrales > UBA7541 > Palsa-295. Next base: position 971,975 of record CAWBPZ010000004.1, on the reverse strand, counting down.
GCGCCGAAATGACTGAGGTGCAACGCACGCGCGATAAACAGGAACGCCGCGCCATTCAATTAGCTTCTCCTGCCGGTAGCAATCTCGACCACATCCAGCACCGCCAGCACGTTTACCACTCCCGCAGCGGCGATGAAGCGCGTGCCGTAATCTCCCGCGGCGCGAGAGACGTCCGGTCCGGCAGTCTCAAACAAGCGCGAAAAATAGTAGAAGGCACCGGTGCCGGCGTCCGCCAGAAAACCGAGCGTGCCGAATGGATCGCCGGAATGCGGAGGGAATACATTGCCGCGCAGCAAATAGCCAGTGACCACCAAACCACCCACTGCGGCGAAAAACACCAGCGCACGGCCCCAACGACCGAGCAGCAGATGTCCCAGGCCTGGAACCAGCCACGCGGCGATCGCTGCGAGCAACGCAAGCGCTGAACGGCCGGCGGTCGTTCCGAAAGAATGCCGCGCCGGGACGGCGCCGTCGCCATCAGCTTGGCTGAGCGGAGATTGTGCAGCAGGCGTATCGCTGCCGGCGGGGCTGCCGGAGTTTTGCTCCTGAGCGGCGCGACTGCCCGATTCCTGTTTTATTTGGGTTTCGCCGAACACCGCTTCGTTGCCGGGAACTTCGTTCACAGTCACCTAGGCCAGCAACGGAAGGATTTCTTCCTGGATGGCGCCGGTAACGCGCGCTTCGTTCTCGCTGACGTACACGTTCACTTCGCTGCGCACGCCGAATTCCGGCAAGTAAATTCCCGGCTCGACCGAAAAGCAAGTGTGCGGCGCGATTTTTCGATCGTCGCGCGTTTCCAGGCCGTCCATATTGGCGCCGTTGCCGTGAACTTCCTGGCCAATGCTGTGCCCAGTGCGGTGCACGAAATATTTTCCGTACCCGGCTTTGCGAATCATTTCGCGAGTCACGCGGTCCACTTCCCATCCGTGCACGGCGCGCTTTTTCGTGACCGCATCATTCACGAACTCAATCGCGGCGTTGCGCGCGTTTTTCACGATGCGGAAAATTTTGGCGTAGGAATCCGGCACGCGCTCGCCCAGATAACCAACCCAGGTGATGTCGTAATACACGCTTGCCGGACGATTCAGTTTCGCCCAGATATCCAGCAGCAGCAGATCGCCCGCGCGTATGGGGCGCGAGCCTTGCGGTTGCGGCTCATAATGCGGGCTGCCGTTATTCGGCTGCACGGCGACGATAGGAGGCTCCGCGGTTGTCAGCCCGCCCGCGCGAAATTGCTCGACGATCCACTGTTGCAGCTCGTATTCGGTGAGCGGCTTCCCTTCCCGGACAAATTTCGCGGCGCGTTGAAATGCTTCGTGCGTGATTCGATCCACGATTTTGCCGGCCTCGCGATGCCCCCGGAATTGTTCTTCCGACCAGCTGGCTTCAAATTTCTGCACCAAGTCCGCCGAGCTCACTACTTTTTTCTTCAGCTTGCGAATCAGCTCGATCGTTCCTGCGTCCACCAGACCGATGTAGGGAATGTTGTTTTCCGGCGAATACTGCATCGCGATGGTCTTGCTCCCGGAAAGTACCTTCGGCAACATTTTGTGCAGTTCTTCCCATCCGGCGTATAGAAATTTCTTGCCTTCCAGTGAGTCCAGCGTTCCCTGCTCGATTTTGTGCACCAGCTTGCGCGATTCGCCTTTAGCAGGGATGAAATAAAACCAGCGCCGCGTGACCATGGCGGCCGGATCGAGGCCCAGGATGCTTCCCGCGATGGGATCGCGATGATGATGATCGAAAAAAAGCCAGCCGTCGAGTTTGGCGGCTCGCAGTGCAGTTTGTATGGCCTTGACATCGGGCATTCGTCAGTCCTTTGCTTTCTTCGTCGGGCGTTTGGCTGCCGACAGCAGCGCCAGCACCTGCTCGCGTTGCACACTTGCGACAACCACGCGTTTTCTGCGGCTCTTTTCGCCGGCTACGATTCTAACAGCCGCCCGGGGCACGTTCAAACGTTCCGCCAAAAGGCGTAGGAGGCCTTCGTTGGCGCGACCGTCCAACTGTGGCGCGGTGAGGCGAATCCTCAGCACGCCTCCGTATTCGCGTTCGATAGCATCGCGGCTCGCGCGTGGCTGCAACTGCACGTAAAACGACACGCCTCCGTCACGAGAAGCAATTTCCAGTTCGTTTCGCGAATTCTCCAGCGAGCAGTGCGCGGCGGACAAGACTCACGCCGCGCAACGCGCGCCGCCACCGGCCGCGCAGGTCAGGCCGCGGTTCCGCGCGGGCCGAACAGCGCGCTGCCAATGCGAATTTCCGTGGCGCCTTCTTCGATGGCGACTTCGAAGTCGTGGCTCATACCCATCGAAAGCACGGGCAACGCGCGGCTCAGCTTGCGGCTCAGGTCGTCGCGCAATTCGCGCAGCTTGCGAAAATAGGGACGCACGCGCTCCGGCTCATCGAAAAACGGCGGGATTGTCATCAGCCCGGCGAGTTCCAGATGCGCGAACGGCGCGACACTCGTCGCCAGCGACAACAAATCCGCTTCGGCAACGCCGCTCTTGGTTTCTTCGTCGCCCAGGCGCACTTCGATCAGCACCGGCAAACACTTCCCCTCCGCGTCCGCGGCGGCGTGAAGTTTTTTCGCCAGCGCCAGATCGTCCAGCGAATCCACTCGCCGAAAAAGGTGCGCGGCGCGGCGGGCTTTGTTGCTCTGCAAGTGGCCGATCAGATGCCACGTCGCGTCGAGATACTCCACCTTCGGTTGTTTCGCCTCCCACTCCTGCACGCGATTTTCCCCGAAGTGCCGCAGCCCCGCTTCATACGCCGCGACGATCGTTTCGGCAGGATGAGTTTTCGACACCGCCACCACAGTGATTTCATCGGTGCGGCGGCCATAGCGCTGCGCAGCACGCGCGGCGCGATCTTGAATTTGCGCCCAGTTCGCGGCGATCAATGAAGACTGGTTTGCCATCGCCGCGATTCTAACACGGCGAAAAGCTATCCCTGAGGCCGCGGCACGCACCGCGCCTGCCGAATCGCCCGCCTATGCTAGACTGTGTCTCAAATCAATGCCTGCCCGCGGCAAATTAATCGTTCTGGAAGGAATCGACGGCTCGGGGAAACGCACGCAGCTGGGAATGATTGCGCGCGCGTTCGCCTCACGCGCTATCGCCTTCACGCAAGTGAGCTTCCCGCGCTACGACGGATTTTTCGGCAAGCTGGTGGCTCGCTTCCTGAACGGCGAATTCGGCCCGCTGGATTCCGTTGACCCGCACTTTTCGGCATTGCTTTACGCAGAAGACCGGCGCGAGTCGCGTCCCGCGCTGGAATCCGATCTCGCAGCCGGTAAGGCTCTGCTAGCCGATCGCTACGTCGCGTCAAACCTGGCGCATCAGGGTGCCCGCGTTTCGCCGGCAAGACGCCGCGAATTTCTGGCGTGGCTTAAAGAGCTGGAATATCAGGTGTACGCGCTGCCGTCCGAGGATTTGGTGATCTACTTGCGCGTGCCCGCGGAAGAAGCTCACCGTCTGGTGGGCGAAAAAACTAAACGCCAGTACACAGAGCTGCGCCGCGACCTGCAGGAAGCGGATCTGCAACACCTGCGCGCCGCTTCGGTGGTTTACGACGAACTCATGCGCCAACCCAATTGGGTGAAGATCGAGTGTTACGACGCGCAGGCGAAGGCCTTACGCGCACCGGAAGAAATTCATATGGAGATTTTGGCGGCGATCGAAGCGCGTGTGTTCCCCGCGCTGCACGCCAGCCGCTGATTCGATGGGCTTCAACGAATTCCTCGGCAACGAGCGTATCGTCACCGCGCTGCGCGGAATGCTGCGCCGCGATCGCGCGCCCGGCGCCTTGCTGTTCACTGGGCCGCGCGGGATCGGAAAATACACTCTCGCGCGCATGTTCGCCCAAGCCGCGAATTGCGAACGCCTGCGGGATGATTTTTGCGGCGAGTGCGAATCGTGCCAGCGCATGGCTCCGCTCGCGAATCCCGCGGCGCTGATCGCTGCGGGCCTCACGGAACGCGGCGAGTCAGCCGATGCCTCGATGGTCGAGCGCATGCCGCTGATCATCGAACCGCATCCGGACGTGTGGCTGCTGGTGCCCGATCCGGTCCGCCGCCTTACGCCCGTGGCGCGGCCCATGATTCGCGTGGGTCAACTGCGTGCGGTGCAACGCGCCGCATACTTCAAACCCCAGGGCCGGCGGCGCGTCTTCATTCTGGATGACGCGCACACGATGCGCTGGAATGACGCCGACCTGTTTCTGAAAATCCTGGAAGAGCCGCCAGAGAGTGCGACTCTCATCCTGCTCGCGCCGACTCCCGATTCCGTGCTGCAAACTATCCGCTCGCGCTGTCTGCAATTCCATTTCGCGCCCGTGGCTGTGGAGCAAATCGAAAAATTCCTCGGCGAACGCACCGAGGTTAAGGCGCCGGAACGAAAACTCGCCGCGCAACTCTCCAGCGGCAGCCCGGGCATGGCGCTCTCGCTAGACCTGGAAGAATCCGCGCGCCTGCGCCGCAGCGTCCTGAGCCTGCTGGAAAAAACCATCAACGGCGGAAAGACCGCCGAAATTTTTGCCGCCACCGCGCAGCTCGCCAAACAGGAAAAGGAATCGTTTGAAAATATCCTGACGCTGTTCTATAGTCTGCTCACAGACCTTCTTGAACTTTCCCAAGGTCCGAAGAGCAGTCTCGCTCGGAATCCCGATTTACGCCGTGAATTGGAAGATCTCAGCAGGAAAATAGATTTCGCGTGGGTCTCGCGGGCCACCCAAGGGCTGGATCGCCTAGAAAACCGGCTTAAGCGGAACATTAGCCGTCAGTTGGGGTTGGACGCGCTGCTGCTTTCCCTGAGCAATCGCCAGGGCGACCGGACGATTTAACGTTTTTTGCAAAATCTCTGCAACCTAAAACGTTTTTCCACAGTCATAACAGAAGGCAGTCATAGGAAGGAGCACTCATGGTTAACCGCAAACTTTTTCGGCCCACTCTTACCGACGTGAAGGAACAATTCCCTGTGCGTCCGATTCAAGCCGTTCCAGCGCAGGGCGCGCAACGCAAGAAACCCGCGCCTCCCGAGCAGACTCACGCGGAAAATTTCTATTACGTAAAGCAGATGCAATCGCGGACCCCGGTGGCGGTGGTGCTGACGGACGGCGAAATCTTGCGCGGCAGCGTCGAGTGGTACGACCGGGACTGCATCAAGCTCACGCGTTTCGGCAGCCCCAACCTGCTCGTTTACAAGCACTGCATCAAGTATCTTTATAAAGAGGGTGAAGACGCTGCGCAGGGCGGGACCAATGGATCCAACGGCTCTGGCGGCTCTGACCACTCGGACGAATAACAGTTTGTGACTGCCGGAGGTGCGTTCACCGGGCGTTGCGCGGCGTCCCGTGTGTGCGTTACGTCTGCCGCTTCTTGCGGTTCGTCCTGAAGGGCCCCACAAAAAAAGTCATCAGCGCCTTGCCGACCAAGCGGTGCGCATCGTCGGTAATATCGCAGTCCACCACAGCGACGTGCCGTCCAATCCGTACCACGATCGCTTCGGCGGTGACGCTGCCGCCCTCTACCGCTTCCAAATAATTGATCTTCATCTCGATGGTCGCGACGCGTGTGCCGCGCGGAACCGCCATGTACGTCGCGAGGCCCCCTGCCGTATCCGCCAGCGCCGCCAACACGCCGCCGTGCACGACGCCGTGCACTTGCAAGTGTTTCTTGCCGACGCGCATACGCAGCACGACTTTGCCGCTCTCCGCCAGGACCAGCGCAAAGCCAAAGTGTTTCGTCGTCTGGTTTTCGCGCAAACGCCAACGCATCTCTTCGGCGGCCAGACGCTCGAGGGACTTCGACTTTAACGATCGCGATTGAGATTGCGCCATATCAATATGCCGTGAGGCCTCCGTCCAGTGGAAAAGACGCTCCTGTGACCCATGAAGCTTCATCCGAAGCCAAATAAACAGCCATTATGGCTACGTCTTCCGGCTTTCCCAGCCGCCCGATAGGAATTTCGGAAATACGCTTTTGGATCTCGGCGACCGCATTCGCCGTCTGTTGTATCGAGAGCATTCCCAACTCCGTTTCCACAAGCGTCGGACAGATGCAATTGACGCGGATTTTCTCGTGCGCGTGATCCAGTGCCATCGCGCGCGTGAGGCCGGAAACTCCCGACTTGGCTGCGCAGTATGCCGCACGATCTTTGCGTGCCACCAAGCCGAGAACCGAGCCGATATTGACGATTGAGCCGCCGCCCGCCCTGCGCAGCGGGACCAGCGCGGCCCTCGAGACGAAAAACGTTCCGGTCAGGTTTGCGGCGAGCACGCGGTCCCAATCTGCGTCTGATGTGTGCTCCACGGTCGCAACCACCACGGCGCCCGCGTTGTTTACAATCGTGTCCAGCCGCCCGAAATGCTTCTCCGCATGCACGAGCGCGCTCTCCACCGACGAGCGCTGGGTCACGTCACAAGATAGCGCGAGCGATTTGCCGCCTGCCGCCGCAACTTCTCCGGCAACTTTGTCGAGAGGGTCCTTCCTGCGGCCGGCGACCGCCACTGCCGCGCCCTCCCGCGCAAACGCCAGGGCGCAGGCCCGGCCGATGCCGGTGCCGCCGCCAGTTATGAACGCCACTTTGCCTGAAAGTCGCAGCATCGAGAAGGCCTGTCGCTCCGTCTAATGACGATTCGGAAGGCGCGAATCTAGCATCCAGCCGCCCCCGGGTGCAAGCCAGCCTGACTGCTCGGGCCCGCTTGCCGCTCGCGAGCGATGGCTGATACAGTGCCGAGAGGTCCCATGAAAATCGGAATCACCTGCTATCCCACATACGGCGGCTCAGGAGTCGTTGCCACCGAGCTGGGCATCGAACTGGCCGCGCGCGGCCACGAAATCCATTTCATCAGCTACGCCATGCCCATCCGGCTTAGCTCCGCGCACGAGCGCATCCATTTTCACGAAGTGGAGGTAACTTCCTATCCGCTTTTTGACCATCCTCCCTACACGCTGGCGCTGGCGACGAAAATGCTGGAAGTGGCCGAGCAGGCGCATCTGGATTTGCTGCACGTACACTACGCCATCCCCCATTCAGTGAGCGCCTTGCTCGCGCGCATGATGGCCATGCCGAAAAAGCTGCCGTTCATCACCACTCTGCACGGCACGGACATCACGCTCGTAGGCAGCGACCGCAGCTATTTGCCCATCACGCGATTTTCCATCGAACAAAGCGATGGCGTCACATCCATTTCAAACTACCTGCGCGAGCGCACCATTCGCGAATTCGAGATCAAGCGGCCCATCGAAGTGATCCCCAACTTCGTGAATTGCGACCAGTACATGCGCTGCGCGGACCAGTCCGCGCGCAAACAGTGGGCCAAACACGACGAGCCCGTTCTGATGCACCTATCGAACTTTCGGCCGGTGAAGCGCATTACAGACGTGGTGGAAATCTTCGCGCTGGTTCGCGAAAAGATTCCCGCAAAACTGGTGATGATGGGCGACGGCCCGGACCGCGGCGCCGCCGAATACATCGTGCGCAAAAAGAACCTATCAAAAGACGTGTTTTTCATGGGCAAACAGGACAACGTCCAGGAAAAGCTCGGGCTCGCGGATTTATTCCTGCTGCCCAGCGAAGAAGAATCGTTCGGACTGGCGGCGCTGGAAGCGATGGCCTGCGAAGTCCCGGTGATCGCGTCGAACGTCGGCGGCGTGCCGGAAGTGGTGACCGATGGAGTGGACGGCTACCTGATCGCGCCGCACGACGTCGAAACTGGTGCGGTGCGCGCCCTGGAAATTCTTACGCGACCGGATCGCGGACGCAGCATGGGCAAGCGGGCGCGCATACACGCCAAAGCGAAGTATTGCGCGAACGATGTGATTCCGATGTATGAGGCCTACTACCGCAAAGTGCTAGATGCTGCCGAAGTCGCCGCTGGCGCGGTCAACTCCACCCGCTGAATGCGAGCCGACGCTCGAAATCCGGCGTAGTAAACGCCAACACTCTTAGCTTAGCGATCGATGAGCGGCACGATCTGTAACGACTGAAGCACCGAGTTGATATCGTTCTGCGTGACTCTGTCGGCTGCTGCGTTCGCCGCGGTGAAGATAAACCGGAACTGATGATCGCGATCGTCGAACGCGCGAACCGCCACCGGAACTTTCTTGTCAGGACTGCCGAATTGAAAGCCCTTGGCGTTGCTCCACGCGAAAGAATAAAGCTCGCCATCGCACGGGAGATCTAGTCCGAAGGAAAGCTTCCACAGCAGCAACACGTTCATTCGCATCGCGTCGGCAGGACTCCCGATCGGCGATAGCTGCGCGGGCGTCGTTTGGTATACCGCCTGATACATCTCGAAATTCGTATTGAGCGGCTTATCCGCGAACACGGTTGCAAACTTTTGATATTCGGCCGGGTTGGAAGTCTTCAGCGTGCGCATCGTGTCCACTTGCGAATCCGGGTCGAAAAATACAATCACCTGCCCAGAATCGAAGTGGAATTCCGTGTAAGTGAGCGATCCCTTAGGCGCAGGATTGCCCGGCCACGGAGATTTGAATTCGTAATTGTAGGCGCGCAGCTGCGGGGGTGGCGCTGGCTTCGCGGCCTTCCCGGGCTTGGCGGTCATAGCCATCATCGCCATCGGCGGGGCGGCGTCAGCAGCGGCAGCAGTCTGCGGCAGAGCTTGCGGAACATTCGCGAGCCAGGGATTGTCGGAAGTCCAGAGCTTCCCTTCGATCCATGTCATCGTCTGCAGCCCATATTTCACGCTGAAGCCGGCAACCACGAACACCAATATCAGCAAAATGATCGCAGGCCGCGCGCTACTCTTTTCCTGGTCGTCGTCGATCATTCCACCTGTTCGCTAAAATAGATTTTGGCCTCGCCATTCTACGCTATCCCTGCGGCGCACCGCAAAATTTACGGGTCTTACAATCCGGCGAAGGGTTCGGCTGTGGCTAACTCCGGAATCTCGATGTGAATCTGCGTCCCTTGGCCTTCCTGGCTGCGTATGTCCATTCTGAACTGGTCGCCATAGAGCAGACGCAGGCGCTCGTGCACGTTGCTGATGCCGATTCCTCCGCCGTACACGGCGGCCAATCGTTCCGGCGAAATTCCCATTCCGTTGTCTTCGATTTCGATTAACAGGCGGCCGTTCGATTGGCGCGTGCGCAGGTGGATTTGCCCGCCTTCGAGGCGTGGCGCGAGTCCGTGCTTAATGGAATTTTCCACCATGGGCTGCAGCAGCATGCTGGGCACGAAAGTCTCGAGGGTTTCTTCGTCAATTTCCTTGAAGATCTGCAGTTTGTCGCGCCCGAATCGAATCACCTCGATATCCAGGTAATCGTCAATGAATTCCAGCTCCTCGCGCAGTGGCACAAACGTCTCGTGCTTGCGCAGCAGCCGCCGCAAAATATTCGAAAGCTTCAGCACCACGCCGCGCGCCATGTCGGGATCAAAACGAATCAGCGATGAAACGGTGTTCAGCGTGTTGAACAAAAAATGCGGATTGATCTGGCTGGTCAGCGCGTCCATGCGCGCTTTCAGCAGCAGCTGCTGATTTTGTTCCAGATTCATCTCGATGCGGGTGTTGTTCCAGATCTTAATGGCCATCGCCACGCACATCATCGAGGACATCACCACCAGCAGCGCGTAGCCCCAATTGCTCGGATGGAAAGAAAAAAGCCAACGTTCCGGTACGCCAGGAGCGTCCGCCAGTTCGATCTGCCCTACCGTCACCGCGACGCAAGCAAACAGCGGAAACATGGCCCAATTGCCCTTGCGATAACGAATCAATTTCCATATCCATTCCGGCACGCTCAGAAAAAGAAACGGCCCGAAATGCCATATGTCTTCTTTTTCCGGCATCGCTTCCCTAACTGTTCCTGCGATCAGGCCCACCAGCGCGGCCATCGGGCTTGAAAGCCACTCATGATTTCCAAAGGCGGGCAGGCTGATCAGCGAACCGCCCAGAAGCCCCACGACTCGTCCGCCGATCAGTCCCATCAGGAACGAGCCTTCCAGCGTGAGATCGAAAAACCGGTAGCCCCCGAGCAAGCGCAGAAAAACGCCAATCGCCAGCGGCGGCGTGAGGAACAGCAGCAGCATCACTTTTTGATCGGAATCGCGGATTTCGGTGAAGAGCAGGTTGCGGAACGAACGGAAACGCACCAGCAGCGCCGCGAGCGACGCCGCGAAGCCCACTTTCAGCACCAGCGCGAATATCAACTCTTGTGCGCCAAAAAATGTGTTCATTTTGCTCGCGGAGCGCCGTCTGCGCGGCGCACGGACTAACTTAGCCAAAGCGGACAGCTATGTAAAGGGACGGGAACGCTCCGCTTGCTTGTGATATCCGGCTCACTTTGAATTGTATTTCCGTGAGTTCGGACGGTCAGGCTGATTTTGCGAACCCTGCTATAATCGAAGTTTCCCGTGCCACGCAAAAAACAATCCCTGAAGTACGCCAAAGCGCGCGTCGTCGCTACAGCGCAGTTGCCTACCGGCTTCGGTTCCTTCCGAATTTTCGGCATCGAAGGACGCAGGCCTGGCGAAGAGGCTGTGGCGATCCAGCACGGCGTTTTGAACAGTAGCTCTAAAGGCGACTTGAACGGCAAATTGAATCGCTCCTCGCGTGCCGCGGCAAAATCCCGCACGGCGCCGCTGGTGCGCGTGCACTCGCAATGCCTCACTGGCGACGTCTTCACTTCCGAACGCTGCGATTGCCGCGCGCAACTGGAATTTTCGCTGCGCAAAATCGCCAAGGAGCCGTCCGGCGTGCTGCTCTACCTGCCGCAGGAAGGCCGTGGCATTGGCTTGATCAATAAATTGAAAGCGTACGAACTGCAGGACGCCGGCCTGGACACTGTGGAAGCGAATCGTCGGCTCGGTTTTGCCGACGACGCCCGCGACTACGAATTTGCCGCCGCAGCTCTGAAAGCGCTGGGCATTCGCGATGTGCGCCTGCTTTCCAATAACCCAGACAAGGTGGAACAGCTGGAGCGCTCCGGCATTCGTGTGGTCGAACGCGTTCCTTGCCGCCCGCGCACCAGCAAACATTCCGCTTCGTATCTGCGCACCAAAAAAGACAAGATGGGGCACCTGCTCGCCGACCTCTAATTCCGATCGCAGCTCGCTGAGCCCGCAAACTTCTCCTTGACAAACTTCAGCGCCGCACCAATACTAAACCACATGGTTAACTATTCACGCTCCGCGCTCGATTCCACCTTTGCCGCGCTTTCGGATGCGACCCGCCGCGGAATCCTCGCGCGCCTCGCAAGCCAAGGCGAAACTTCGGTGAGCGACCTCGCCGCACCGTACAAGATGTCGCTCCCCGCGGTATCGAAACACTTACGCGTGCTGCAGGATGCCGGGCTGGTCTCGCGCCAGAAAGATGGCAGAGTGCATCGCTGCCGCCTGCGCGCCGAGCCGATGAAAGACGCAGCCGCGTGGATCGAGCACTACCGCAAGTTCTGGGTAGGGCAGCTCGATTCCCTCGCGCGCTATTTGGAAACCTCCGCGAACGAAGGCATCCACAACCAGTCCGGCAAGCAATCGGCCAAGCTACGACGACGGCTCTGAGGAGGAAACACCATGACATCAGCAACCCCGGGCCCCACAGGCAAGCTTGAAGTGCGCCGCATCATCGCCGCGCCGCGCGAACGAGTCTTTGAAGCCTTCGCGCGCCAGGAACAGATGGATCGCTGGATGTGCCGCGACGCCGCCACGCACGAGATCAAATATCTGCAATTCGATTTCCGCGTCGGCGGAGGCTTCATGCTGGTTATACGCACAGCAGAGGGCGACATCTATATTCATCATTCCACCTACATTGAAATTAAGCGCCCGGAAAAAATTGCCTTCACCTGGAACCTCGAGCACACCGACAGTGCCGGTCACAAAGTGATGCACCATCCTGAAGACACAATCGTGACCGTGGAATTGTTGGAACGCGGAAAATCGACAGAGGTCGTGCTGACTCACGATCTCGGCGCGACGTCCGCGAAGGAACGCGACAATTACCAGCAAGGCTGGACCGGCTGCCTGGAAAAACTTGCCGAAGCCGTGGAGAAGTAGGAATATCTGAAAATTCACTATCGAGACCGTGGGGAGGGAGCAATGCGCAAGATGATGATCATTTCGGCTGCGGCGATTTTGGCGCTGGGAGCTATTGCCGCGCGGGTTGGTTCACAACCGGCGCCGGCGAACGCGTTTGACCGGTTGAAAACGCTAGTAGGTGAATGGAACGGCTCGGACTCGTCAGGCAAGCGGGTCGAGGACACGATCCGCCTGGTCTCGAACAACACCGCGCTGGAAGAGACATTTCAGACCGACAAAGACAATCAAATGGTGACGATGTACACGCCGGACGGAAATCGCCTGGCGTTGACGCACTATTGTTCGCAGGGCAATCAGCCGCATCTGGAGACCACCGCCGTGACGGCGAGTTCCAATGAGTTTAGGTTCGCCTTCACCGGTGCCGCGAATTTGGCCAGCAATGACGATATGCACATGCACGCTATGACGCTGAAGATCGAGGATAACGATCACTTCTCCGAGACCTGGACGTTAATGGCCAACGGAAAGGAACAGACCGAAACGTTTCATCTCGCGCGCCAGAAATAGTAGCGCGCGACCATGAACGACGGGCTCTGCGCGGCACAAACCGCTAGCTCTTCGTTCGCCATTTTGGATATGCTCTCGCGCGGAACACACTTTCGATGCGAGGGCGGTACGCAATGGACCAACCCAGCTCAGCCGACGTCGCCATGGCGTTCGTCGCCAAGATCAACGCGCACGATGTGGACGGTCTCGTCGCGCTGATGACCCCCGACCACCTGTTCGTGGACGCGCTGAACAATTCATTTCGCGGCGCCGAACGAATGCGCCAGGGCTGGAAATTCTATTTCGGCATGTTTCCGGATTACGCCATCGAAGTGACGGACGAATTCAATCGCGGTGACCTCGTGGCCATGTTCGGAAAAGCGCGCGGCACCTTCGCAGTGAACGGCAAGCTACCGAGAGAAAATTCCTGGGAAATTCCAGCTGCGTGGAGAGCAGTCGTGAAGGATGGACGCGTGGCCGAATGGCGCGTCTATTGCGACAACGATCCCGTGCGAAAAATCATGGCGGCTGACAAACCGGCATAGGCCCAGCAAACGAAAGCCGCTACCCGCCGCCCACGAAGTGCACGATCTCGAAGCTGTCGTTCGCCTGCACTTGCGTGTGGTTCCAATCCGTCCGCGGCAAAATAGTCAGATTGCGCTCGATGGCTACGCGCTCGCGCGGCATTCCTAGATGTTCCAGCAGCGCCGTGACCGCTATGCCGTCGGGCACCTCGTGGCGCTCGCCATTGATCGTAACCATCACTGCGGCGCGCCTGCCGTTGGATTTTTCGCGCGCGTGCGCATCGCGAAGCGAATCTCGTCCTTCGAAGCATCGGCCTGCGCCTGAATCACCAGCGCCAAGTCGCCCTTGCCGAGCGGCGGCAACGGAAAAAGGATGTGCACGCGCCCCTGATCATCACAGGTGCCGGTATGAATACCGTCGGCAAGCGCGCCTTCAATCACAGCCTTCACCGCGGCGCCGGCCTGGGGCCGCCGATCAGCCCTGCGTGATACTTCCAGCTCCAACGAAACTTTCCCCGCCGAAAGCCACGACCCCGGATTCAAAAGCTGCACCTGAATGCCACCAGGTCGCGTAGCCTGCGTGGCCGTTTCCGCCGAAGCAATCTCCGCGTCCAAAGCGCCCGAGCGAATTGCTTCGATCACCGCGCGATGCTGCTCCTCCACACGCCGCCGCAGCTCTTCGGCGCTGTAAGGCGCCGGGTCGGCGCCTTGTTCGTAGTTCGACGCGCGCCGGTGCAATATTCGCCCCTGCTGATATACGACGGTATCAATGATGGGATGATTCGGCCCGCGATCTTCGGTCTGTACGTGGAAGACGTGCTCTCCCACTTTCACGTCCGTATTGAAGCCAGAGCTCATTTCGCTTGCTTCCCCGCGCTCGCGACGCAGCCGAACCGCGCAAAATAAAATCGCAGTAATACAGAGTTCATTTGACCGGCTGCTCTCGGGTCGTTATTATAGCAGCGCCACGAAAATGAACAGCAACTACCTCGACTACTATGGCCCGCTGTTGCTGATGTTTATACTCTCCTGCGGATTGGCTGGAGTGCTGGTACTCGCGTCCGCCATCATAGGCAAACACAAGCGTTCGCGCGAGAAAGATCAGCCGTATGAATGCGGCATGCGGCCCACCGGCGATGCGCGTCAACCCATATCCGTGCAATTCTACATGGTCGGCCTGCTCTTTATTTTGTTCGACATTGAGGCGATTTTTCTTTACCCCTGGGCGCTGATTTACGGTGACCTGAAAGTCTTCGGCTTTGTAGAGATGCTGATTTACATTATAATTTTGCTGGCCGGTTACATATTCCTCTGGAAGAAGGGCGCGCTCGACTGGACTCATTAACCTGCCGCCCTCGGGAACCGAACTCATAGTGGAACCACAGGAAACAGACAAATATCCGGTAGTACATAAACTCAGGGAGTGGAACGCCTCAGCGGTCGCCGAAGTACTGGAATTTCGCGGTGAAATTACCGTGGTGGTACCGCGCGAACACCTCTTGCGTACCGCCGAATATCTTGCGACCGAACCCTCCCTGCGCTTTTCGTTTCTTTCGGACATCACGCCAGTGGACCGCTTCCCCATCGAGCCGCGCTTTGAGGTGAACTACCACTTGGTTTCGCTCGATCGCCGCGAACGGCTGCGCCTGAAAGTGAAACTCGCTGGCAGCGATCCCATGGTCCGCTCCGTCACGGGAGTCTGGCCCACGGCCAACTGGCACGAGCGAGAAAATTACGATCTGTTCGGGATTCGCTTTGACGGCCATCCGGATCTGCGCCGCATCTTGATGCCGGACGATTGGGAAGGCCACCCGCTGCGCAAGGATTATCCGACCGAGGGCTACCGATGAGCACCACGATCGAAACACCTATCGGCGCTGCTGAGACGATGGTCCTGAACATGGGACCGCAGCACCCGTCCACACACGGGGTGCTACGTGTAGTGCTCGAGCTCAATGGCGAATTGGTGGTGAAAGCCGAGCCAATAATCGGGTACTTGCACACCGGCATCGAAAAATCCTGCGAAGCGAAGACCTATTCGCAATGCATCACCCTCACCGACCGCATTGATTATCTCGCGCCGCTATCGAACAACTTGGGCTACTGCCTCGCGGTGGAAAAACTTCTCGGCTTGGAAGTTCCCAAGCGCGCGCAATACATTCGCGTGCTGCTCACCGAATTGACGCGCTGCGCTTCGCACCTGGTCTGGGTCGGCACCCACGCAATTGACCTGGGCGCGATGACCGTTTTCCTCTACAGCTTCCGCGAGCGCGAGGAAATTCTGAAAATTTTCGAATATCTTTCCGGCCAGCGGATGATGACCAGCTACTTCCGCGTCGGCGGCCTCGCGCTCGAGCCCCCTCCCGGCTGGCTCGATAAGGTCCAGCGCGTCGTGGATTCCCTGCCCGGTCACATTGACGAATACGAAGATCTGCTCACCAAAAATAAAATTTGGCTCGGTCGCACGCAGGGTGTTGGCATCATCAGCGCCGCTGATGCCATCGCCATGGGCTGTTCCGGCCCGATGCTGCGCGGCAGCGGCGTCGCCTACGACGTGCGCAAGGCTTTCCCGTATTCGAGCTACGATGAATTCGATTTCAACGTGCAGACGCAGACGGCCGGCGATTGCTACGCGCGCTACCAGGTCCGCGTCGCCGAAATTCGCGAAAGCATCAAAATCGTGAAGCAGGCCATGCAGAAGATCCCGTTCGAAGGGCCGTTCCGCGCCGAAGTACCAGGAATCATTCCTCCCTCGCGCGAGGAAATGAAGACGTCCATTGAAGGGCTGATCTATCACTTCAAGATTTTCACCGAAGGTTTTGCGCCGCCGCCGGGCGAAGTTTATCAAGCGATCGAATCGCCACGCGGCGAATTGGGCGTGTTCGTGGCTAGTGATGGTTCGGCCAAGCCCTATCGCGTAAAGTTTCGCGCGCCGTCGTTCGTGAATTTGCAGTCGCTGCCGAAGCTTGCGGAAGGCCGTCTGATCGCAGACGTGGTCGCTTGCATCGGCACAACCGATATCGTCCTGGGAGAGGTAGACCGCTAGACTCCAGCGGAAAAAGGGATTTATGCAATTGCCTGCGGCATTGGAAGAAAAGTTCACAACTCTGCTCGGACACTACCCCGTGAAGCGTTCGGCCCTGATCCCGATGATGATGTACGCGCAGGATTATTTCGGTTTCCTCAGCGACGAGCTGCTTGCCGACATCGCGCAGCGCCTCGACCTGAACATGACAGAGGTCACCGAAACTCTGGCGTACTATTCGATGTTGCGCCGCAAGCCGGTCGGCCGCTATCACATCCAGGTCTGCACCAACATTTCCTGCATGTTGCGCGGAGCGAATGAGCTGTACGCGCATGTGCAGAAGCGCCTGGGCATCGGCAATAAAGAGGTATCGCCCAGCGGAACGTTTTCGTTAGAAGAAGTGGAATGCATGGGCGCCTGCACCGGCGCTCCGGCGATGCAAGTAAATTTCGATTTCTACGAAAATCTCGACCCGGAAAAAGTGGACGTGATTTTCGAGCAATTGCAGGACGGCAAGCGGCCCAAGCCCGTCTCCGTAATTTCCGGCGCGCTGCACGAACGCAATCCCAACGAAGTCGTGGTGATCAGCCAGAATTTCGGCATTCCTAATTCTCGTTCGATTGACACGTATATACAGCGCGACGGCTACAAGGCGCTGGAAAAAGCGCTGCAGCAAATGACGCCCGATCAGATCATCGACGAAATGAAAAAGTCGAATCTTCGCGGGCGCGGCGGCGCTGGCTTTCCCGCCGGCATGAAGTGGAGCTTCGTTCCCAAGGATCTTCCTAAACCGAAATACATTCTGGCCAATGGCGACGAGAGCGAACCCGGCACTTCCAAGGATCGTCCACTGCTTGAAATGGATCCGCACCAGTTGATCGAAGGCATGGTGATCGCCGGACGCGCCATCGGTGCGAATCAAGGCTACGCCTACATCCGCGGCGAATATCGTTACATTATTGACATCATGGAAACTGCGATCGCCGAAGCCTACGCCAAGGGTTTCCTGGGCAAAAATATTCTCGGCAGCGATTTTGATTTCGACCTCGCGGCCCACACCGGCGCAGGCGCCTACGAATGCGGCGAAGAATCCGCGCTGATGGAATCGCTCGAAGGCAAGCGCGGCTATCCGCGCATCAAGCCGCCGTTCCCTGCTGTCGTTGGCCTATACGGGCGCCCGACCGTGATCAACAACGTGGAAACGCTCAGCACTGTCCCCGCAATCATTCGCGGCGGCGGCGATTGGTACGCCAGCCTAGGCACTCCGAAGAACGGCGGCACCCGCCTCTATTCGATTTCTGGGCATGTGAACAAGCCCGGCATCTACGAACTTCCGCTGGGATTTAATCTGCGTCAGCTGATCGAAGACGTAGCAGGCGGCGTGCGCGGCGGCAAGAAACTGAAAGCCGTGATTCCCGGCGGCAGTTCCTGCCCGCTGCTCAGCGCCGACGAAATTGACGTCAACATGGACTACGATGCTGTCGCCAAGATCGGCTCGATGCTCGGCTCCGGCGGCACCGTCATCATTGATGAAGATACCTGCATGGTGGATGTCGCTCGTCGCATCATGCATTTTTACGCGCACGAATCCTGCGGCTGGTGCATTCCGTGCCGCGAAGGCACCACATGGCTGCGCAAAATGTTGGACCGTTTCCACGATGGTGGCGGCCGCGCTGAAGATATTCCCCTGATTGACGAGCTTTCAAAGAACATGCTCGGGCGCACTTTCTGCCCGCTCGGCGATGCCGCGGCTATGCCGACCATCAGCATCGTCAAGAAATGGCGCAGCGAATTTGAAGACCATCTGCACGGGAAATGCGCGTACAAATCCGCGGAAATGATTCTGGGAGCCCACTAGGAAACGCATGGCGGAACAAAAGCAAGTGACGTTCACTCTCAACGGGCAGCAAGTCGTCACGCCCGCCGGCACGCTGGTAATCGAAGCGGCCAAGAAACAGGGCGTCGAAGTGCCTTCGTTCTGTTATTACCCGGGTGTGACGCCCGCATCCGTGGCCGCTTGCCGCATGTGCCTCGTCGAAGTGGAAAAAATGCCCAAGCTGCAGACCGCGTGCACGCTCATCGCCACCGAAGGCATGGTCGTCAAATCCGACACCGAGCAAGTTCACAAAGCGCGCAAGGACATGATTGAGTTCCTGCTTTCCAATCATCCGCTCGATTGTCCCGTGTGCGATAAGGGCGGCGAGTGCGAACTGCAGGACATGACATTCCGTTACGGCCTCGATCACAGCCGCTTTACCGAAGAAAAGCTGCACTATCCGGAAGAAAAATGGTCGCCGCTGGTTTATTACGATGCACCGCGCTGCATCATGTGCTTCCGTTGCGTCCGCGTCTGCGATGAAGGCATGGACGTGAAAGCGCTAGGCGTCGGAGCACGCGGCGTACACTCCGTGATCATTCCCAACGAGCCCGGTCAACTGGCCTGCGAAGAATGCGGTATGTGCATTGATGTTTGCCCCGTCGGTGCGCTGACCAGCGGCACATATCGTTATCAGACGCGCCCGTGGGAAATGCAGTACGTTCCCAATCCTTGCACGCACTGCTCGAACGGCTGCAAGACCACCCTCAGCGTGCGCAACAACGAAATCCTGCGCGCCAATAATCGCGATTCCACCGGCGTAAATGGGGAATTCCTTTGTGGCAAGGGCCGTTTCGGCTTCGATTTCACCAACCACGCCGAGCGCGTGCGCCAGCCGCTCGTTCGCCGCAACGGCAAGCTCGAGCCGGCAAGCTGGGAAGACGCGTTGGAAGAAGTAGCGCGCCGCCTGAAGCAGGTTCGCGACAAGCATGGCGCAAATGCGATGGGCGTGATCGGCTCGAACCACACGACCAACGAAGAAAATTACCTGCTCAATCGTTTCGCGCGTGCAACGCTCGGCACTAATAATATTGATCACCACCGCACAGCAGACTACGCCGGACTCGCCGCTGCTCTCGGCCCGGACGCCGAAGCTGCACTGGCCACGATGGCGGACATCTATAACGCGCCCGCCGTGTTGTTGATCGGCAATGACGTGACGCAGCAGAACCCGCTGGTCGCCTGGCAGATTCGCACCGGCGCGCGCCATCACACGCTGCGCCTATACGTCATCAACGGCGTCGAAAGCAAAATCCATCGCCAGGCCACGCATCTGGTGCAAACTGCAAAGGGTGGCGAGCGCGCCGCGGTGCGCTGGCTCACGCACGGTGAAGGCACGTTCGACGCGCCCACCACCGAAGCCCTAGGGAAACTGAAAGCCGCGCTCGAGGTCGAACAGGACGTAGTGATTCTCTTCGGCGCGGCAATTCAAGGCCCGGCGCTGCGCGATCTGGTTACGTTCGCTGCGCGTATCGGCGGCCAAACCAAGATCATGGCACTCGGCGACTACTCGAATTCGCGTGGCGCCGCCGATATGGGCGTGCTGCCCGATCGATTGCCCGGTTACGCATCTCTGCACGACTCCGGCGAACGCGCACGCTTCGGAAAGATTTGGGGCGCCGAGATTCCGTCCGCACCGGGCATGACCGCGCGCGCCATGATGGACGCAGCCGTAGCCGGAAAACTGAAAGCTCTGTACGTAGTCGGCGCCAATCCGGTGAAAACTTTCGCCACAGCGCAGCCCGACAACCTCGGCCGCCTGGAACTGCTCGTCGTTCATGACATGTTCTTGACCGAGACCGCCCAGCGCGCCGATGTTGTCTTCCCGGCAGCCTCCTCCTACGAAAAAGACGGCACGCTAACCAACACCGCCGGCGAAGTGCAAATGACGCATCGCTCGATTGACCCGCAAGGTCCACGCAGCGATTTCGACCTGATACGCATTCTTTCGCATCAACTCGGCATGTTGGGAGTCGGTGCGCCCATTCGCCTGCGCACGCCCGAAGCTGCGTTCGACGAGATTCGCCAGCATGTCACCGGCTACGACTTACCGGTTTCCAGTCTACTCGGCGGCGGTGCGCCGCAATCCGCTGCAACGTGCAAAGCTTCCGAGCCGTCGTACGATGTGCCCGTAGGAAATATCTTTTCGGCTAACGATTTTCTCTTTACCAGCGGCTCCCTGGGCCGTTACTGTTCCAAGCTGACTTCTACCAAAGAGGCCAAAGATACGCCGTGGATTTCATCACCCAGCATCCAGTCCTGGTGGTATCGCTAGCTAAAATCGTCGGTCTGATGTTTTTGCTGATGACGACGCTGGCGTACCTGTCCTGGTTTGAACGTAAGGTCATCGCGCACATTCAGTCGCGCTGGGGCCCGTACTACGTCGGTGCGCACGGATTGCTGCAGCCGCTCGCCGACGGTGTGAAATTTCTATTCAAGGAAGACCTGACACCTCCGGGCGCGGACCGCTTTGTGTACATCCTCGCGCCGATGCTCGCGCTCACGCTCGCCTTGACCACGCTCGCGCTGATTCCCTTCGGCCCGCCCAGCGTGCAATGGCTCGGCGAATCCACGCTCATCGTGGCCAATAGCAGCATCGGTCTGATGTTTGTCTTCGCGATCACTTCCATGGGCGTGTACGGCGTCGCGCTCGCAGGATGGTCTTCCAACAGCAAATATCCGCTGCTCGGCGGGTTGCGTAGCTCAGCGCAGATGATCAGCTACGAAGTTTCGCTTACGCTCGCTGTCGTCGGGGTGGTGCTGCTCTCAGGGACACTGAACTTCAACGAGATGATCGAAACGCAGCGCGGCTTCTATCTCCATTTCATTCCGCGTTGGAACGTGGTTCCGCAGATCGTCGGCTTCCTCTGCTATTTCATGTCTGCCGTCGCCGAAACCAATCGTGCCCCCTTCGATCTTCCCGAAGGCGAAACCGAACTCGTCGGCGGCTTCCACACCGAATATTCCAGCTTCAAGTTCGCGATGTTTTTCATGGCCGAATACGCGAACATGATCACCGTATCGTGTCTGGCAACCATCCTTTTCTTCGGTGGCTGGCTCTCGCCCTTCCCGGAATCATGGACGTTCATGCGTTACCTTCCGGCCGTCGGCCTGCTGGCGCTCGCGGTCTATCTTGCCTATGACACCGTGGTCCTCGCGCGCGGTATCTATCGCATACAACTGGTCGTCGTAACCACCGGCGCGCTGCTGATCGGCCTCGCCTGCCTGCATCCCGTGGCTCTCGCCATCATTCAAGGGCCCTTCTGGTTTCTGCTGAAAGTCGGCTTGATAATGTTCTTCTACGTATGGACGCGCGCCACGCTGCCGCGCCTGCGTTATGACCAGCTCATGTCCTTCGGCTGGAAATTCCTGCTGCCGGTTTCGCTTGCGAATCTGGTAATCACGGCGCTGGTGAAAGTCTGGCCGCTGCTGGTGAACCACGGATGACGCTGCCCTTCATCGTCTTCTTCGTCTGCGCGATCCTTGCCGTGCTCGGCGCGCTGACGCTGATCCTTGCGCGCGAACCGATACACAGCGCTCTTTCGCTCATTCTCGTCATGGTCTCGCTCGCCGTACTCTATCTTCTGCTCGGCGCGGAATTCATCGCCGCCGTACAGATCATCGTCTATGCCGGCGCGGTCATGGTGTTGTTCGTCTTCGTGATCATGCTACTCAACGCAGGCGTCGAAGAACGCACGGACTACAGCAAGCTTGCGAAATACGCCGGCCTGCCGCTCGGCATTTTCCTGCTCCTCGCGCTCGGGCACTGGATGGCGCACTCCCTCATCGGCCAACAGATCGCCAATGGCGTGGGCGGCACAAATGCGTCAGTTTCGACGCGCGAACTTTCCGCGCAGCTCTTTCAGACGTATCTGTTCCCGTTTGAAGCTACGTCAATCCTGATTTTGATCGCCATTCTCGGCGCGCTGGTTCTGGCGAAGAAGGACGAATGAACATAGTCCCTATTTCGTATTACCTGGTCCTGAGCGCCGTCCTTTTCGGCCTGGGCATCATCGCGTTTGTTGTCAAACGCAACATCATCACTATCTTCATGGCCATCGAGCTGATGCTCAACGCCGTGAATCTGGCCTTCGTGGCATTTGCGCGCGCGCATAACCAGCTGGATGGCTTGGTGTTCGTCTTTTTCGTAATCGTGGTCGCCGCCGCCGAATCTGCGGTGGGCCTCGCCATCATCATCACCGTGTATCAAAACCGCCAGACCCTAAACCTCGAACGGATTAACCTACTCAAATTCTAATGTTCATACTCGACCATCTCTGGATCATTATCGCCCTACCTCTACTGGGCGCGGCGATCAACGGCCTTTTGGGCAAGAATTTTTCCAAGACCATCGTGAATTCCGTCGGCATCGGCTCCGTCTCGCTGGCATTCCTCTCGTTCGTTGAACTGGTCCGCGAATTCGCGCAGCTTCCGGCTGGTCCGATCCTAGAACCAAAGACCTACTTCACGTGGATCACCGCAGGCCAATTCAAAGTGGATTTCGCACTGCAGGTTGACCAGCTCACTATCATCATGCTCGGTGTGGTCACCTTCGTCAGCCTGCTGGTGCACATTTATTCCACGGGCTACATGGCGCATGAAGAGGGCTACTACCGCTTTTTCAGCTATCTGAATTTGTTCGTCTTCTTCATGCTCACCCTAGTGCTCGCCGCCAACGTCGTACTCATGTTTGTCGGCTGGGAAGGCGTGGGCCTCTGCAGCTATCTGCTCGTCGGATTCTGGTTCCTGAAGCAGTCCGCCATCAGCGCTGGCAAAAAAGCCTTCATCACCACGCGCATCGGCGACTTCGGCTTCACCATCGGCATCCTACTGCTTTTCTGGACCTTTAAATCCGTGGACTTCGGCGCCATCTTCAAACAGCTCGTTAGCGCTCCGCCGGAAGCCGCCGTGTCCACCGGCGTATTAACCACCATCTGCGTGCTGCTTTTCATCGGCGCAGTTGGCAAATCAGCACAGCTACCTCTATATGTCTGGCTGCCAGACGCGATGGAAGGCCCCACGCCGGTCAGCGCGCTGATTCACGCCGCGACGATGGTTACCGCCGGCGTATACATGGTCGCGCGCATGAATCCGCTTTTCTCGCGCGCTCCCATTGCGATGTTCGTCGTCGCGCTGGTCGGCGCGCTTACCGCGTTCTTTGCCGCCACCATCGGCCTGGTGCAAACCGACATCAAAAAAGTCCTTGCCTACTCCACAGTCTCGCAGCTTGGCTACATGTTTCTGGGCCTCGGTGTCGGCGCCTACGCTTCCGGCGTGTTCCACCTGATGACGCACGCTTTCTTCAAAGGCTTGCTGTTCCTCGCTGCGGGCAGTGTGATTCACGCGATGGGTGGCGATCAGGAAATGCCGCACATGGGCGGCCTGCGCAGCAAAATCCCCATCACGTTCTGGTGCATGTTCATCGCCACGTTCGCCATCAGCGGGATCCCGGGCTTCGCCGGATTTTTCAGCAAGGACGAAATCCTCGAAGCCGCGCGCTCCGGCCCCAACGCCAATATCTGGCTGTGGCTGCTCGGCTTGATCGGCGCCGGTTTCACTTCGTTCTACATGTTCCGCCTGATTTTCCTCACGTTCTTCGGCGAGCCGCGCTACGACGAGCATAAAGTCCACGTGCACGAATCGCCGTACAACATGACCGTGCCATTAATTTTTCTCGCCATTCTTTCAACGGTTGGCGGATGGGTGGCCGCACCACATCTGGTCGGCGGCACGGATTACTTCGAGAAGTTCCTACATCCGGTTTTTGCGACCTACGCGCCCGCGAACTCACTTGATGGGTTCAAGCAGGCACTCGAAGCGGCCGGGCTTGCGGGCGGCCAAGTCAGCGTCGTGGCACCTCCGGCGGAAGCTGCAGAACCCGCCGGGATGATGCTCCTGCACGCGCTCACCGGATGGCCCGTGCTCATCGCGCTCGCGGGATTGCTACTGGCGTGGTGGTTGTACGTCAAGAGCCCGCGAACGCCGAAGAAACTCGCAGACAGCCTCCGCGCACCTTATACCCTATTGCTGCACAAATATTATGTGGACGAGCTTTACAACGCCGCGATCATCCGGCCGCTTCTCTGGATTTCAACAAATGTGCTCTGGCACGTCGTAGACGAAACCGTGATTGACGGCACGGTGAACGGCGTGGCCCGCGTTGCCCGCGAATCCGGCAGCGAACTGCGCGAAATTCAATCTGGCAACGCGCGCAGTTACGCCACCTGGGTGGTAATCGGCGCGGTCGGCGTCACCGTATTAATGATCGGACTCTGGGGAATGGTGCGCTAGCGTGGAAATGCAATCTCATTTGCTCTCAGTGATCATCTTCCTGCCGCTGCTGGGTCTGCCGGCGCTGCTAGTGTTGCGTTCAGAGGATCACACCTGGATTCGCCGCGTCGCGCTAGCCGTTTCGCTTGTGGAATTCGCACTTTCGCTCGCGTTTCTGCTGCCCAAATTCGATTCCGCGATTCCCGGTTACCAATTCGTCGAAAATCATCACTGGATCGGCGACATGATCCAATACCACATCGGCGTGGACGGCATCAGCCTGTTCCTCGTGCTGCTCACCACTTTCTTGACGCCTCTCGCCATCCTCTGTTCCTGGAATTCGATCCAGGAAAAGGTAAAGGGCTTCTTCGTCGCGCTTCTCGTGATCGAAACGGCCATGATCGGCGTTTTCGTTTCGCTTGACCTGTTTCTCTTCTTCGTCTTCTGGGAATTGACGCTGATTCCCATGTATTTCCTGGTCGGGATCTGGGGCCACACGCGCCGCATCTACGCCGCGGTGAAATTCATCCTCTACACGATGTTCGGCTCCATCCTGATGCTGGTCGCGATTCTGTGGCTTTACAATCTGAGCGGCGGAACCAGCGGCCTGGTCCGCACTTTCGATTTGGTTGAACTGGTCGCGCGGCTGCAAAGAGGCGACATCGTGATCCCGACGCAGGCCGAACTCTGGCTGTTCGGTGCGTTCTTTCTGGCCTTTGCCATCAAGGTGCCGCTCTTCCCGCTGCACACATGGCTGCCCGACGCGCACACCGAAGCGCCCACCGCCGGCTCCGTGATCCTCGCCGGAGTGATGCTGAAGCTCGGCACCTACGGCATGATGCGCTTCTGCCTGCCGCTGTTCCCGGACGCCGCCCGCCGCATGGCTCCGCTCATCGGCGTGCTGGCAATCATCGGCATCGTTTACGGCGCGCTGGTCGCCACCATCCAACCCAATTTCAAGCGGCTGATTGCGTACACTTCCGTTAGCCACTTGGGATTTGTTGTGCTGGGAATTTTTTCCTTCACCACCATTTCGTTTCAAGGAGCGATCTTTCAGATGATCAGCCACGGCGTCTCCACCGGAGCGCTGTTCCTTGGTCTGGGCATGATTTACGATCGCCGCCACACGTATGAGATTAAAGAATTCGGCGGCCTGGTGAATCCTATGCCGGTGCTGATGGCTTTCTTCCTGTTCGTTTGCCTCTCGTCGCTGGCGCTGCCGCCGCTGAATGGCTTCATCGGTGAGTTCCTGATTCTGATTGGCGTCTTCCAGCATCACCACGCCTGGGCTTCGTGGGCTGCCAGCGGAGCGGTGCTCTCCGCGATTTATTTGCTGTGGTCCTACCAACGCGTCGCGCTCGGCGAACTCACTAACGAAAAGAATCGCACGCTGCCCGACGCTTCCGGCCGCGAACGCCTGATTCTGGTCACTGTCGCCCTCGCGATTCTTTTCATGGGCGTCGCTTCGCCGCTCTTCACGCGCCGCATGCAGGCTGCCACCGACACTCTGGTCCAGCAGACTAACGGTGCCCCGCGGGCCGATGCCACGCGGCCTCCAGAGCCGCCTCCTGCGCTGGCCGCACGGACGGTGCAGCCGTGATCCAGTTCCCCGCTGAGCAACTCGCGAATCTGCATCGCCTCGCACCGGAAATTGTGCTGTGCCTCTTCGGCATCGTCATCATGATCGCGGATCCGATCCTCGGCCCCGCCAAACAGCGCGTCTTAGGCTGGCTCGCATTCGCTGGCTCGCTTGTAGCGCTCGCCTCAATTCGTCTCATGGCCCTCGATCCGGGCATGGCCTACAACAATCTGATCAGCGCCGACACCTTCAGCATTTTTTTCCACGTCGTAGTAATCGGCTCCGCAGCCCTCGCGATTCTCGGCTCCATGCAATATCTCGACCAGGAAGGCATCCAGCGCGGCGAATATTATTCCCTGGTGCTGTTCGCCGCGGCCGGCATGGGCATTCTCGCGGGCGCAAACGAGCTGGTCACTGCCTTCATCGGCCTGGAAATGAGCTCCATCTCCAGCTATATCCTCGCAGGCTTCCGCCGCCGCGCGACCAAGTCCAATGAAGCAGCGCTGAAATATTTCATCCTCGGCTCCTTCGCCACCGCCTTCTTTCTCTACGGCATCGCGATGACGTACGGCTCCACAGGCACTACGCGCATTGATCTGGTGCAAGCCGCGCTCGAAAAGCTGATCACCGCGCAAGGACGCCTCGATTCCCTCTCCATCGTCGGCCTCGCGCTTATCTTCGTCGGGCTCGGCTTCAAGGTTGTCGCCGCTCCCTTCCAGATTTATGGTCCAGACGTTTACGAAGGCGCGCCCACGCCCGTCACCGCGTTGCTCGCGTCCGGCCCCAAAGCCGCTACCTTCGCGCTGATGCTGCGCATTTTCTACGTCGGGTTCGGCACCGCGAACAGTCTGTGGTTCTGGGCCATCTGGATTTCCGCCGTCCTTACCATGTGCGTCGGCAATTTCGCCGCGTTGGTCCAGACCAATGTGAAACGCATGCTGGCCTATTCCTCTATCGCGCATGCCGGATATATTCTGGTCGCCTTCGCCGCTTCTACCGTTTACGGCGTCGCAGCTGTGCTTTTTTATCTCGCCGCCTATGCCTTGATGAAAGTCGGCGCGTTCCTCGTAATCGCGCACCTCGGCCAGCGCGACGAACAGCGCCTGGAAATCACCGACTACGCCGGACTGGGCACAAAACAGCCTATGCTGGCCGCCTGCTTCACGCTATTTTTGTTTTCGCTGCTGGGCCTGCCTGCCACCGGCGGCTTCCTCGGAAAATTCTTCGCTTTCCGAGCCACGCTCGATTCGCGCATCGTCTGGCTCGTCGTAATCGCAGCGATCAATAGCGTCATCGGCGCCTACTATTATCTGCGCGTGGTCATCGCGATGTATTTCTGGGAGCCATCGAAAGACTACACGCCATCGAGAGTCGCCCCCGCGCTCGTCCTGGCCCTAACCATCGCCGCCATCGGCACGCTTTACCTCGGCATCCTCCCCAGCCGCGTTTTCGACTTCGCCAAAGCTGCCGCCGATTCGCTCGCCCTCCGCTAATCGCAACGAGCCAGGCAGATGTTGCTCTGGTAATTCCGGCTAGCCGTGCAGAGGTTGTTTTCGTAGGGGCAGGTCTCAGACCCGCCCGCACTTGCCCGCGCGCAAAACGCGTCGCAAAAAAAAACAAAAAGCCCGGAAGCTCGCTCTTCGCGAACTTCCGGGCCCGAAATTTACGCCTGAACTTTACTTCACTTTCAAGAATACGATCGCAAACGTGTAAAGCGCCATCGATTCGATCAGCACCAGCGCCAGAATCAGCGCGAAACGGATCGCCGCAGCCGCTCCCGGATTGCGCGCCAAGCCTTCGCAAGCCGCCGCGGTTGCCTTGGCCTGTGCGTAACCGCCTGCCGCAGAAGCAATCGCCATCGCGAAACCCGACGTGATCGCGACCCAATTCGTCGCCGTAGCTTCCCCGGCCGTGCCCTGCGCAAACGCCGCCGGGGCAAAAAGGACCACTGCGACCACCCCCAGCAGAAACAACGCGTACCTCTTCATGGTGTTCTCCTCGTCCTCGCTATGAATTTGCCGCCAGGCGGTGGCTCCCGTCATCCTCAAGCAGCCGGGATCACACTGACAGCGATAATGCCAATCGACGACGCTATGAACTCGTGCGGTCTATTAATGCTCTTCGCCAACCGCTCCCGCCACATAAATCACAGGCAGAATCGTAAAAACGAACGCCTGTAGAATGGCTACAAAGATGTGCAGCAAAATAAATGGCACGGGACCAACGAGCGGGATGATTGCGCCGATATATCCCCATTTCCCGAAATGCTCAAGGAATAGATACATCTCCAGCATCAGACCGAGAAACAGGATGTAAAGCGTCTCGCTGACAAACATGTTCACCCAAAGACGTACGGTGAGCGAAAGCAATCGCGCGAGATTGCTGACGATTTCAATTGGCAACATGATGGGAGACATCGCCAGCACAGGACCCAGGAAATGTTTTCCGTGCCCAAGCGGCCCGTGCTTCACGATGCCCACCCAGTTGTAATAAATGAAAACGACGATCGCGCAGCCCAGCGGTACGGACACCACCGCAGTAGGCGACATAAATGTGGGAAACATACCGATTAGGTTGCAGATCAAGACGAAGAAGCCGATGCTGCCAATCATCGCCACATACTTCTGGCCATCGTGGCCGACATTATCGTCCAGCAGATCCCGGATCCCCACTCCCATCGAATTCGTCAGCAAAGCTTCCATGCACTGCTGCGTTCCCCCGGGGTGATCCACCGAAATTCGCGTGCGCAGCCACAAAAAGAAAACAGCGGCCAGCGCGAAAACCACAATCTCGAAAGCCACATGGTTGGGAATCGGAAATTCAGCATTTTCCGGATGGATGTGCAGAGCCGCAAGCAATGCGCCAACCGGCTTGCCGAGCAAGCGGTTCAGCAGAACTGTAACCCACAGTAATCCCTCTCCCATTTCCACCCTTTCAGGAACTTGCGTCTGGAGGTGCGCTGCGCCGGAACAGCTGCCCCACCATTTCCACCAGAACCGCGGCAACCACGGAAAAAAAACCGGCCAGTAAGCTCGCTACCGGAGGTCTAAAGGCCCGCAGAATAGCATACGCAGCGACGATCAGCAAAGCGTAGCGGCCCAGGAATTTCAAATAAACACTGGCGGGAACCTGCGCTCGCTGCGTCCCTGCCTGCGCCGTGGAAAGCCGCGCCAGCGTATCCACTCCCTGCTTCATCCAGCGATAATTCACCCAGGAGAGGATCGCTCCGGCGGCCAACCCCGCGGCTGCTCTGCGGCCCCACACGAACCACGTCGCTACCGTTGCGACGGCGCCGATTCCTGCAATCAGCCACTCGATGCGCCGCTCCGCATCGCTGTAAAACTCTTCATCCCCTGCCATTGGCGCCGCCATCCGTTTTCTCGGCACGCGAAAGGCGGCGAATCACGTCCCACACCCCCGCGCCGAAGCCAAGAAATCCAAGAATTAGCGTGAGAAGCGGCGAAGTGTGCAGCCAGCGATCCAGCAGATACCCCGCGCCGCCGGCGATCACAATGCTGAAGATCAAAATGACCGGCAGTTCCATGGCCATCGCCACTTGCGTGGCGCCGCTGCTGGGCCGTTTACGGGGAGCTGGACTTGGGGAGGACATTACGCGCTGCCGCTCACTGGCCGTTTATCATTGGCCAAACGGCGTCAGAATAGAGTACGTCGCCAAACGCAGGAATTGCTCGGGAAACATTCCGGCGGCCAGCGTTACGATCACCATCGCCCCCAGCGCAAATTTCTGCGCCCAGGAGATCACCGGCTGCACCTTGTCGCTGGACTCGCGCACCCACATCGCCGCCACGATCCGGAAATAGTAATACACCGCAGGAAGAATATAGAGCACTCCGAGAACCGCCAGCACCGTGTGATGCGTCTCGATCAGCGCCCAAAATATCAGAAGTTTTGCGACGAAGCCCGCAGTCGGCGGAATCCCCGCCAGCGACAGCAAAAAAATCAACATCAGCAGCGCCGCGCCCGGACTGCGCTCGATCAAGCCGTTCAAATCATCAATCTCGTCGCCGATAATCCCCTTGCGTCGCAACAGAATCACCACCGCGAACGCGCCAGTGTTAAAGAATACGTACACGAACAAATAGAACGCCATCGCCTGCAAGCCGCGCTCGTGCAAAGTTCCGTCCGAATTCACCGCAGCGACGAACCCCAGCAAAATGTATCCCACCTGCGCGATCGAAGAATACGCCAGCAGCCGCTTAATGTTCGTCTGCGTGATCGCCGCCAGCGTGCCCACCGTCAGCGATAGCACCCCCACCGCCTCCATGATCCGCACCCAATCCAGATTCACCGGCCAGAAAACGGTCAAAAACAATCGCAGCAGCAGCGCGAAGCTCGCAGCCTTCGAAGCGCCGCTGACAAACGCCGTAATCGCCGTCGGCGCTCCCTCATAAACATCTGGCGCCCACTGATGAAACGGTACCCCAGCAATCTTGAAAAATATTCCCGCCGCGACGGTCCCGAGCGCGAGAAACGTCAGCAAATCGGTTCCCGGAACCGATGTATGCCGGTACTGAATCGCCCGCTCGATTTCCGCCAGATTCGTCGAGCCGGCCAGTCCATACAAAATCGAAAACCCATAAGCCAGAATGCCCGAACTAAATGCCCCCATCAGCATGTACTTCATCGCGGCCTCGTTCGACCGCCGGTCGCGCCGCAAAAATCCGCTGAGCACATAAAAACTCAGCGCCATCGTCTCCAGGCCAAGGAACAGCACTACCAGATCGTTCCCGCACGCCAGGAACATCATTCCCACAGTGGCAAATAGCATCAGCGCGTAATACTCGCCGTGCTGCTCGTCCTCAATTTCCATGTAGCGCACCGAAATCAAAATCACCAACGCAGTGGAAGCAAGAAAAAGGAAGCCGAAGAAAATAAAAAATGGATCAATCACGATGGAATTGTAGAAACCCGGCGCCGGACCGTACGGCGGCGAAGCGTACGCTCGCAGCATGTACAGCGAGCCACCACTGAAGACTACGCCCAACAGCGCAGTGAATGCATTCCAGCCTTTCTGCGGCTTGGTGAGCAGAAAATCGCTGAGCAGTATCGCCAGGCCGAAAAATATCAACATCGCTTCTGGCAGCACCAGAAAGAAATCCCCGCGTGTCTGCTCGAAGATACTCTGCCAGTTCATCTATTTCACCGCGGCCTGCGCGCCAGCCGGGCTGGCCGCCGAGGTCGCCCTTGGCGTCGCACCCGACTCCGACGCTGCAGCCTTCTCGCCCGGCGAATGCGTATCCGCGTAGTATCCCGGATGCACGCACTCCACCAGCCGATGCACCGGCTGCTCCACCACTTTGAAAAGCGGTGACGGGTAAATTCCGATCCAGAACGCCAGCACCACCAGCGGAATCAGCGTCGCATATTCGCGCGCATTCAAATCCGGCAAATGCTCGTTCGCCGGATTCGTCACCGAGCCGAACATCACGCGCTGGTACAGCCACAACAAATACGCCGCGCCCAAAATCACGCCGAGCACGCCCCATGCCGCCCACTGCCAGCTCACCTCAAACACACCGCGCAAAATCGTGAACTCACCGATAAATCCGTTCAGTAGCGGCATGCCCAGCGAGCTCAAAGTCACAATCAAATACACCGCCGCGAAATTCGGCATCGGCGTGGAAAGTCCGCCAAATTCCGAAATCAGCCGCGTGTGCCGCCGCTCATACAACACGCCCACCAGCAAGAACAGCGCGCCGGTCGAAATGCCATGATTGATCTGCTGAATGATGCTGCCGGAAAGCCCCAACGGGGTTAGCACGAAAATTCCCAGAGTGCAAAATCCCATATGGCTCACCGACGAATACGCGATGAGCTTCTTCATGTCCTTCTGCATCATGCAAACGAGCGCGCCATAAATAATCCCGATCAGCGAGAGCACGATCACGATGCCGCGGTATTTCACGGTCGCGTCCGGAAACATCGGCACCGAAAATCTCAGAAACCCGTACGTCCCCATTTTCAAGAGCACGCCGGCCAGTATGACGGAACCAGCCGTCGGTGCCTCGGTGTGCGCGTCCGGCAACCAAGTGTGAAACGGAAACATCGGTACCTTGATCGCAAACGCGAAAAAGAATCCCCAGAAAAGCCACTTCTGCAGCCACCCGTCCTGCGCCGTGAAGGGGTTTTCCAGAATCGCGCGCACGTCGAATGTGTTGCGGTAATAATAAATCGCCAGAATCGCCAGCAGCATCAGCACCGACCCGGCTAGCGTGTACAGGAAAAATTTGATCGCTGCGTATAGCCGCCGCTCGCTGCCCCACACTCCGATCAGGAAATACATCGGCACCAGCATCACTTCCCAGAATACGTAAAAGAGCACGAAGTCCAGCGACATAAAAACGCCCAGCATGCCCGTCTGCAGCAGCAACAATAGAATGTAATATTCCTTTTCGCGCTTGTGGATCGCTGACCATGACGACAAAATCGCAATCGCGCCCAATATGGTCGTCAGCATAACCATCAGAAAGCTCAGACCATCAATACCAAGAGTGAACTGCGCGCCGGGCCCGTGTGCGCCGCCGAGAGAAGGAATCCAGCTCAGGTTCTCCACAAATTGAAATTGTGGCGCGCCAGCCCCGGATTGAAAACGCCATATCAACGGCAGCGAAACCAACAACCCGAGAAACCCGAACAAATTGCCCATCCAGCGATGCAGGTCGGCCCGCTCGCGCGGAATAAATAGCATCAGAATCGCGCCAATCAGCGGCGTGAAAAGGATCGTGCTTAAAATGTGGCTATCGGAAAAGAGCATCCGTTCCCTCGCGTTCTTCTACTCGTGCAATTTGCAGATCGTGCCCGCCCACATGCCCAGCTAGTGCACCGCGTGATGCGCCAGATAAAAGTAATATCCCAGGAACCCGATCAGCCCGATCACGATGAACAGCATGTAACTCTGCACCAATCCGTCCTGAATCAAACGCACCGGAAAACTCAGCACCCACACAATGCGCGCGCCCAGCTTCACCGAGCCATCAACGATCCACGTGTCCCACCACATCGAAACGCGCGACACGAATCGCGTGAGCCATCCCGCGCCATCCACGCCGACGCCATTAATTACGTTCGTATCGAACCAGCCCAGCGCCAACCCCAAATCCTTCGCGCGATTCACGAACAGCGCATCGTAAAGTTCATCGACATAATATTTGTGGCACACCAGCTCGTAGAATCCGTTCAGGCTCTTCGCAATTTTCGCGGGCAGTTCCGTCCGCTTGAGGTACAGATACCACGCGAACAAAATTCCCAGCACCACGAGGCCCTCGGACATTAGCATCAAATTAATCTCGCCCATCCTGGAACTGGGGCCTTTCAGCGGCTCGACGCGCGCGTCGTGCGCCACGCCCACTACCGGTTCCAGAAAATGCACAAAGCGGCTATTGCCGCCCAGAATTTCTGGCCAGCCGACCATCCCGCCGATAATCGAAAGCCCCGCCAGAATCACCAGCGGCACCAGCATGGCCTTCGGTGATTCGTGAATGTGATGCTCGACTTCGTGATCCACGCGCGATGTGCCGTGGAACGTCATGAAAATCAGCCGGAACATGTAAAACGCGGTCACGCCCGCAGTGAAATATCCGATGGCCCACAGCAGCAGATCTTTTTCGTACGCTTTGCCCAAAATCAGATCCTTGCTTACGAATCCGGCAAACGGAAAAATCCCGGCAATCGCCAGCGTCGCAATCAACATCGTCCAGTAAGTCACCGGAATGCGTTTCGACAGCGCGCCCATCTTGCGCATGTCCTGTTCGCCCGAAAGCGCGTGAATGACGCTGCCCGCCGCAAGGAACAGCAGCCCTTTGAAAAACGCGTGTGTCATCAAATGAAAAATTCCTGCTGTGAACGCGCCGACTCCGCAAGCCAAGAACATGTAGCCCAGCTGCGAAACGGTGGAATACGCGAGAACCTTCTTAATATCGTTTTGCACCACGCCAATCGTCGCCGCGAAAAGCGCGGTAAGTGCGCCCACGAGCGCGACCACATCCGTGGCCTTCGGCGCCAATTGGTAAATCGCGTTCGTGCGCGTCACCATGTACACGCCCGCGGTCACCATCGTCGCCGCGTGAATCAACGCGCTCACTGGCGTCGGCCCTTCCATCGCGTCCGGCAGCCACACATACAGCGGAATTTGCGCCGATTTTCCGGCCGCGCCTACAAAAAGCAGCAGCGCAATCGCCGTCAGCCACGGATCGCCCTTGTGAAAATGTCCTGCATGCAGCGCCGGAACGATATCGCTAAAGCGCACCGTCCCCAGCACCGCCGAACACAGAAAAATTCCCAGCAGAAACCCCGCATCGCCGACGCGATTGACGATGAACGCTTTTTTCCCCGCGTCCGACGCCGACTTGCGATGAAAATAAAATCCGATCAACAAGTAGCTGCAAGTGCCCACGCCTTCCCATCCGACGAACATCATCAGGAAATTATTCGCCAGCACCAGAATCAGCATCGCGAACATGAAAAGATTCAAGTAGCCGAAGAACCGGTAATACCCGCCCTCGTGCGCCATGTATCCTGTGGAATACACGTGAATCAAAAATCCCACGCCGGTGACCACTAGAATCATCACCGCCGAAAGCGGATCAATCTGAAATTCCCACGACGCCACGAAACTCGCCAGCCGGCCGTCGAACATGTGATACGGGATCGCGGGCAGCCACTGGAAAAGCGCCTTCGTGAAGAATCGCTCGCCTTCAGGCCGAGCAACCAGCTGAAAAAACGCGCCCACCGAAAAAATAAATGAAACGAACACGCTCCCCGCGCACAAATAGCTCACAATGTTGTTCGCCAGCTTCCGGCCATAGAACAGCATCACCGCTGCCGTCAGCAATGGGAACAGCGGGATCAACCAGATGTGCTCCAGAAAATACGGCGCGTTCATCAGTAAGCCTTCACCATTTCATGATGTCCATTTCATCCGCCAGCACCGTCTCGCGATTGTGGAAAAATGCCAGAATAATACCCAGTCCCACGGCAGCTTCCGCCGCGGCATCCGTAATAATAAAAATCGCGAACACCTGCCCATCCACCGTGCCCCACATCCGCGAAAAAACCATCAGATTAATGTTCACCGCGTTCAAGATCAGTTCGATGGACATCAGCATGATGATCACGTTGCGCCGCGTCAGCACCCCGATCACGCCGATCACAAACAGCGCCAGGCTCAGAAACAAGTAATATTCGTAATAATTCACCGGATTCATCCCAATCTCCGCTTGGCCATCACGACCGCGCCAATCATCGCCACCAACAACAAAATCGAAGCGATCTCAAACGGCAGCATGTAATGGCTAAAAAGCGCATCCGCTACCGCCTCGGTATTTTTCGGCGAAATCTCGGTGGCCGGCGCGGGCAAACGCAGCGTCCCTGGTCTCCGTACCGTCCAGATCGCGAACAAAAATTGCGCGGCCAGCACCAGCGCCAGCGCGCCCGCCACAAACCATTGCCGGTTGAATTGCACCTGGCGCATCGAAACATCTAGATTCACCAGCATGATCACGAACACAAACAGCACCATGATCCCGCCCACATACAAAATCACTTGCACGACGAAAAGAAACTCCGCCTCGAGCAACAAAAAGATCCCGGCGGTTGACAGTAATGTCGTGATCAAAAACACCGCGCCGTGCACGATGTTCCGCCGCGTCACCATCAAAATCGCGGAGGCCACGGCCAGCACCGCGAAAAAAATAAATAGCGCCTGATTCAGCGTCTGCATCTATCTATTCACCGTCCGCCGTCTGTGGCTCACCAACTGCCGCATCATCTTTCGCCAGCAGCATCGCCATACCCAAAGTCGCCAGCGTCGTGGGGATCAACGACACGATCGGCCCCCACGCAAATTGCTGCCGTAGAACAATCGCCACGCCCACGCCAATAACGTTCACCAGCGCCAGCGGAATCAGAAATCGCCAGCCCAGCCGCATCAGCTGGTCAAACCGGTACCGCGGAAACGTAAACCGGATCCACAAGAACGCATAAATGTAAGCGAACACTTTCGCCATGAACCAGAAAGCTCCGTGAACTCCCTGCATCACCGCGGGTGACGCAAATAGCGACCCAGCCAGCACGCCGGCCACCGCAAAGCACAGCACTGCTACCAGCAGCATCACAATTTTTTGAATTTTCACCGGCTGCTTCGGCGCAAGCTTCAGCGAATACAACGCAACGCCCAATGTCAGCAGCGCAGGCAGCGCGTCCAACCACTCGA
Source organism: uncultured Acidobacteriota bacterium (assembly GCA_963790855.1). Taxonomy (GTDB): domain Bacteria; phylum Acidobacteriota; class Terriglobia; order Acidiferrales; family UBA7541; genus Palsa-295. The sequence continues at coordinate 935,931 of CAWBPZ010000004.1, read as the reverse complement.
TGCCAGTCCCCGGAATATGCTCGTGATAACGAGCCCCCGGCCGCAGCCACCCGCCTAGAAATAAAGTTGTCGCAATCCCCGCAACGATAATCATGTTCGCGTATTCCGCCAGAAAATAGAGCGACCAGCGAAATCCGCTGTACTCCGTCATGTATCCGGCCACCAATTCCGATTCCGCCTCCGGCAAATCAAACGGCGCGCGATTGGTCTCCGCGATCGAGCCCACCAGATAAATGAAAAATCCAAACGGTACCGAGAATCCGAACCACACACCCTGGTCCGACTGAGCCTGCACGATATCCTTCATCGAAAGCGAGCCCGCCAGAAGTAGTACCGAAATCAATCCCAGCCCCGCCGCGGTTTCATAACTCACCAACTGCGCCGCGCTGCGCAAAGCTCCCAGCAGCGAATAATGGCTGTTCGACGCCCACCCTCCCAGCACAATTCCGTAAATCCCCAGCGAGCTGACCGCCAGTATAAAAAGCAGTCCGATATTCAAATCCGCAATCTGAAAAGCCGGCCCAATCGCCAGCGCCGAATACGCCAGCAGCGCCATCGTCACGCTGACCAGCGGCGCGAACCAGAACATCAGCCGGTCCGCCTTGTCCGGAATAATGTCTTCCTTCAAAAGCAATTTCACCGCGTCCGCAATCGGCTGCAGCAATCCGTGCGGCCCCACGCGCATCGGACCAAGCCGCGCCTGCATGTCCGCCATTACTTTTCGTTCCATCAACACGATGTAGCCGGCCATCAGCGGCAACACCGCGACGATCACCACCGCATACAACACCGGCAGCACGAACGGCATGATCGATGGTGGAATCAGATGTGCCATCGCTTAACGGTCCACTTCCCCCAGCACAATATCGATCGTCCCGATGATCGCCACAACGTCCGCGATCAGTGAGCCTTTGGCCATTTTGTCGAACGCCTGCAAATTAATAAATGACGGCGGCCGCACGCGCACGCGATACGGCTGTGTCGTCGCGTCACTGACGATGTAATACCCCAGCTCGCCCTTCGGCGCTTCGATGGAGTGATAGACCTCGCCCGGCGGCGGCTTCAGCACTTTGCCGATGCGCGCCATGATCGGCCCGGTGGGAATCTTTTCCACCGCTTGCAGGCAAATGCGCCGCGACTGCCGCATTTCCTCCATGCGCACCACGTACCGGTCGTATGTGTCTCCGGTTTCGCGCGTGGGAATTTCGAATTCGTATTGGTCGTAGGCTGCGTACGGCTGCGCTTTGCGCAAATCCCATTTCACACCGCTCGCGCGCAGCACCGGCCCAGTTACGCCCAACGCAATCGCATCTGCCGCGTTCAAAATTCCGACGCCTTTCGTTCGTCCTACCCAGATACGGTTTTCTGTGAGCAGCGTTTCGTACTCGTCAATCTTATGAGCGAAATCGTTGCAGAATCGTTTGGTGTCCTCTTCGAAGCCGTCGTAGGTCTCGTACTGCAATCCGCCAATGCGAAACGCATGAGTCGTCAGACGCGCACCGCAATATTTCTCGAAAATTTTCAGAATCTCTTCGCGCTCGCGAAAACAGTAAAACACTGGCGTCAACGCGCCGATATCCAGCGCATGCGTCCCCAGCCAGAGCAAGTGGCTCGCGATCCGCTGCAGTTCCGTCAGAATCGTGCGCACCACTCGCGCGCGCGGCGGCGCTTCGGTCCCCAGCAATTTCTCGACGGCCTCGCAGTACCCCAACCCATTCGAAACCGCCGCCACGTAGTCCATGCGGTCCACGTACGGCGCAAATTGCTGGTAACTGCGATGTTCCGCAATCTTCTCCACGCCGCGGTGCAGATAGCCGATGATGCACTCCGACCCCGCGACTCGCTCGCCATCCAGTTTCAACTTCACGCGCAACACGCCGTGTGTCGAAGGGTGCTGCGGGCCCATGTTCAAAATGATTTCGTCCGCGCCCAACACCGTAGTGTTGACGCTATCCATCGCCGAAATCGTTTTTATCGTGTGCTCGTCGCTCATTCGCCCGTGGCCGTCGCGCGGCGCTACTGGCCGCTCTCGATTCCCAGATTTTCCCGAACCCAATCCGCATCCTGTTTCAAAATGTCGTAATCCTTGCGCAACGGATGCCCCTGCCACTCGTCCGGCAGCAAAATGCGCTTCAGGTCCGGGTGTCCTTCAAAAATTATCCCGAACATGTCGTAGCATTCGCGCTCCATCCAGTTCGCCGAGGGCCAGATTTCGCATACGCTCGGCGCAGGCTCGGTTCCGCCCGCGTGGGCCTTCAGGCGCAGCCTTTCGTTTTTCGCGAAAGAATAAAGATTCAGCACTACGTCGAATCTTTTTTCGCGCTTCGGCCAGTCCACCGCCGTCAAATCCACCAACATGTCGAATTTTTCTTCATCGCGGCAATAGCGCGAAATTTCCCGCAACTGTTCCACCGCAATCAGCATGATGGCCTGCTTGCGGTCAAGCGATGCCTCGCGAATCGCATCGCCAAAGCGCGCCTTCAACCGTTGCACCAATTCGTTGTCCAGCGGGACAGGCTTCGGCGGCGCTTCTTTCGGCGGAGCAGGAGGCGTGGCAGCTTTCGGTGGCGCGGCAGCTGCAGGAGCGCCGGGCGCAGCGGGAGTCCCAGGCGCGGCGGGCGTAGTTTTAGCAGCAGGGGACTTTGCCGCGGGCGGATTCACAGGCGGGTTCGCTGCAACCGGCTCAGGCACACCAGGAACCCCGGGCGTTTCAGGCTTGGAAGGAATAGAAGTCTTTTCCGCCGTGCCATCCGGCGGTTTTGCGGCTGGACCTTTTTCCGAAGGGTCGTTGACCATCGGTCCGATCGGCTGCCCCCGCCCGGTACGCGCCACATCTCGCGCTCCGCAATCGGCTCGCAGCCCGCCTTTTTAACACACTCCAAAAAACAACGTCAATTCCACTCTGCTCACGCGCAATCTTCAGCGCGGCCCCGCTCCTACACCCAATCCAACGCGCCCTTTCGATACAACCACACATACCCAATCAGCAAGATTCCCAAAAACACCAGCATTGTCACCAAGCCATACGCGCCCAGCTGCCCGTACTTGATCGCCCACGGAAACAGAAAAATCGTCTCCACATCGAATATCACGAAAAGAATCGCGACCATGTAAAACCGCACCGAATACCGTCCGCGCGCGTTCCCTTCCGGCGGCACGCCGCACTCGTACGGCTCCAACTTCGCGCCATTCGGTTTCATATCCGGACGAATAAATTTGAAAACGATTAGCGTAACGGCGGGGAATGCCGCGGCAAGCAGCGCGTAAATCAATACCGGAATGTATTTGCTCGGCATCGCCGGATCAACGTTGACCCACGAACAGCGCATCCTAGCACAGCGGTCAAGTCTCAGCTAGCTTCATCCGCCACAAAAATTTCGCGCTAGACCCGCTCGACATGCCTGGTTATTGCAGTTCAACGTGTAGCGGCCGCCTCGTCCCCCTCCTTTCGGGAGGAAGTGGGCACGTTAGCATCGAGGCGACAGGATTCCGCGATTAGTTTTCTAGACTGGTATTAATGGCGTGCGCCGCGGAGCACATCAATAGCATGAGGAAGCAAAGCAGCAATAGCGTCCAGCGACTCCACAGCTCCGCGCGGACTTCCCGGCAGATTAATGATCATGGTAGTCCCGCGAATCCCCGCAACCCCGCGCGACAAAATCGCACGCGGAGTTTTCTTCAGTCCTTCCGCGCGCATCTGCTCCGCAAATCCCGGAATCAGCCGCTCCGCCACGGAAATCGTAGCTTCCGGAGTCACGTCGCGGGGCCCCACGCCAGTCCCGCCCGTCGTGAGAATCAAATCCACCACTTTCGCATCAGCCGTCTTCCGCAAAAACTCCGCAATGCTTCCGCGCTCGTCCGGCAACACCGCCTTGGACACGATCTCCCATCCCAATTCCCTGCACCGCCCCGCAACAGACGGCCCGGAACCGTCTTCGTGCTTGCCGCTCGCTACCGAATCGCTGATTGTGAGAATGGAAACCCGCATGGCGTGGTGTCGCAACGAACCAACAGCTATCCTTCGGTGACCTGCGCGTCTTCGCTTTCGCCGGCGCGCTGCCCTTCATCCACCAGCCGCAGCGCTTCCATTAGCAAGCCGGTTGTAGTGCGCGAAATGATGTCGCGTGTGGGAGCGCGATTAAAGTCAATTTCAAATTCGCCTTCGGGCCAGCGCACGGCTTCAAACACCGCCGCCTCGCCCTCCAGCGCTCCCAGCCGCGCGTCCTTGCATTGCCCCGACGCAAAATAAAGGTCGCCGCTTTCTTCGCCGCGCCGAATCGTCAACTGGCACGATTTCTGCCCCATCTCCAGCGACTGCATCAAATCCATGATGGACATTTCTTCCAGCCGCCCCTGTACGACTCCCGGACGCACCTGGCGATTCTGCAATTTCTCCAGTTGCAGCCGGTCCACCACTTTTTTCGCGCGCCGCACCAGGTCCTTCAGGAAAAATGGCTTAGGAATAAATTCTTCGACGCCTTCCACAATCGGCCGCAGTTTCTCTTCGATGTCGCTACGGCTAGCCAGAAAAATAAACGGGATCGCTTTCGTCTGTTGCCGCCCGCGCAGCTTTTCGTACAATTGGCGCCCGTCAAGTCCCGGCATGCGATAGTCGCACACTACCAAATCCGGCGGATCATCCACAATCTTCAGCAGCGCATCCGCCCCATCCGCAGCCGCGCGCGCATCGCAATGCGGCAGCAATCCCTTCATCAAAAGGTCGAGGATCAGCGCGTTATCATCGACGACTAGGACTTTGACATCCTTCATCGGCGTCATCGCTTCACACGCTTCCCGGGACGCACATACGTGCCGCTTCGCCCGCCCGCCTTCTTCACCACGTACACCTCGGAAATTTCCATGCCGCGTTCCAGCGCCTTGCACATGTCGTAAATCGTAAGCGCCGCAACCGACACCGCTACCAAAGCCTCCATCTCGACGCCGGTCGGGCCGGTAGCCGTCGCCTCCGACGTCAGCTCAATTCCATTCTGGCACAGCTTGGCGCTCACATCTACGTGAGTCAAAGAGAGGGGATGACAAAGTGGAATCAGCTCAGCCGTGCGCTTGGCCGCGCCAATTCCAGCGATCCGAGCGATTTCAAATGGGTTGCCTTTCGGAGATTTCAGCCGCCGCACGCTACTAACAGTTGCTCGCTCCATGCGAATAAATGCGTGTGCGATCGCAGTGCGCGACGTGGCCGGCTTCTCGGTAACGTCCACCATCCGCACGCGCCCTTTTTCATCGTAGTGCGAAAGCTTCGCCATGAAATTGGCTCAGAACAATCCGCGCCGCGGCAAAATATCCGCCATCTCGCCCGCCGCGTACACCAGCCTCGCCTCATTCACCACCAAAAAACAATTTCCCTTCACCACCGATCCAATATCGCCCGAGCCTTCCCAGTGAATCGCTTCCACCACCGGCTCGCCCCCCGGCCAACTCACACGCGCCGGCAAAAAATGCGCCAGCGGCGGTTTCTCATTCAAAGGATGCGCCAGCTTGGCCTTCAACAGCGCCAGCGCTCCCGGCTTGTGTCCGCTCAGCAGCTCGATCGCCGGAGTCACGAACAACTCAAACGTCACCATTGTCGAAACCGGATTTCCCGGCAGCCCGAATACTGGCTTGCCCTTGCAAAATCCGAACACCGCAGGCTTGCCCGGGCGAATCGCCACCGCATCGAAATAAAATTCCGCGCCCATTTCCTTCAACACCTGTTCTACCAGATCGTACTTCCCCACCGACACGCCGCCCGTGATCGTCACAATATCCGCATCCAGCGCCTGCTGAATGCGCGCGCGCAATTCCGCAACATTATCGGGCGCAGTTCCGAGCATTAGCGGCTCGCCGCCCGCCAACGCCACTTGCCCGGCCAACGACACATTATTGCTGTTGCGAATCTGATATTTCGTCGGCGTCTCGTCCATCGCCACCAATTCATCGCCCGTGGAAAGAATGGCGACGCGAGGCTTCTTCGCCACCACTAGCTTCGTACGTCCCACCTGCGCGGCGATCGCGACTTCCGCATAGCTGACCCGCTTGCCGCGCGCGACCACGCTCTCTCCGATGCGCGTTTCCTGCCCTTCCAACACGAAGTGCGCTCCCTCACGTGCCGCTTGCTCCATCTCCACGTACTCGCCCTCGATCCGCGCAAACTCGTTCATCACAATCGAATTCGCGCCGCGAGGCATCGCCGCACCGGTCATGATCTGCACGCAAGTTCCCGACTCGACCATGCCACCGAACGCGACACCCGCGCGACTTTCGCCAATCAGCCGCAGCTTCGCGCCCGGTTGCGCCGCATCCGCCGCACGCAGCGCAAATCCATCGCGTGTCGAGCGATTGAACGGCGGATAATTCCGGTCCGCGCGCACGTCTTCCGCGACAATGCGTCCCAACGCGCGCGTGGGGTCATCAGCAAATTCGATAGTTTCCGTGGGTGGAGGAGGCGCACAACGCCGCGCGCAGATCACTTCAATCACTTTTGCGCGGGCTGCTTCGTAGGAAAGCATGGCGCCTTAGAGCCAGGACGCGAGTTTCGTTCCACGCGGCACAATCGTCGCGTCGCGTTCCGGCCCGGTGGATATCATTCCGATTTCAACCTGCAGCTGATCCGAAATAAAACTCAAATAATTCCGCGCCGCTTCCGGCAATTCCTTCACGCTGCGAATTCCCGGCGTCGGCTTCTGCCAGCCAGGCAACGTCACGTATACCGGCTCAACCTCGATCAGCGTCTCGACGTCCGCCGGCATATGTTCCAGCACGTTGCCCTTATATTTGTAGCCGGTACAAACTTTGATTTCCGGCTGAGTGTCGTACACGTCCATCTTGGTGACTACCAGCGAATCAATTCCGCTCAGCATTTTTGCGAACTTCAGGACGACCAGATCCAGCCAGCCGCAACGCCGCGGCCTGCCCGTCACCGCGCCAAATTCCTTGCCGCGCTCGCGCAACGCCTGCGCGTCCAGATCCGGCATCTCCGTCGGAAATGGTCCGCTGCCCACGCGCGTCGTGTAGGCCTTGGTCACTCCGACGACTCCGCCGATCCGCGTCGGCGCCACCCCCAGTCCCGTCGCGACGCCGCCCGATGTAGCGTTCGACGACGTCACGTAAGGATACGTTCCATGATCAATATCCAGCATCGTGCCCTGCGCGCCTTCGAACAGCACCGATTCGCCGTTGTCCAGCGCGCGATTGAGCAGCACCCCTGTGTCCGTCACCAGGCCATGGATATGCGCGGCCAGCTCCATATATTGATCGTAAATTCCCGCAGTTTCCAGGGGATGTCCGTACGTCGCACGACTGATCGCGTTTTTCTCCGCGATCACGCGCTCCAGTTTTTCCTTAAAGCCCGCGGGATCGAACAAGTCGCACACGCGAATCCCGCGCCGCGCCATCTTATCTTCATACGCCGGTCCGATCCCTCGCGAAGTAGTCCCAATCGCCGCAGCCCCGCGCGCCGATTCCGCGGCCTTATCCATCTCGCGGTGATAAGGAAAAATCAAATGCGCGCGATCGCTCAAAAACAGCCGCCCGCGCACCTCAATCCCCGACCGTTTCAAATTCTCCAGCTCGGCCACCAGCGCCGCGGGATCCACCACGGTGCCCGCGCCGATCACAGCCTTCTTCTCCGGCCGCAGAATCCCGCTCGGAATCAATTGCAGAATGTACTTGTGATTATTGAAAATGACGGTGTGCCCGGCGTTGTGTCCGCCCGCGTAGCGCGCCGTGTAGTCGAACGACTGCGCCAGGTAATCAACAACCTTACCCTTGCCCTCGTCGCCCCACTGCGCCCCGACCACGCAGATCGCCTTCGCTCGCGCCTTCTCAATCACCGTCGCCGCGCCACCCTTCGTCAGGCCGCACCTTACCCCTGTCGTTGACACCAGAAGCACTACAGGCGGGCTAACACCAATACAAGTACGAGCAATTCTAGCCTCCGCCTGCCCCCGACGCAAGCATAAGGCTATGAAGCGGAATCCGACGGGCTAACCAACCAATGTATAACGGAAACAGTCGCGAGCATGATCATTGACCATGCCGACGGCCTGCATGAACGCGTAACAAATAGTCGTCCCGACGAAGCGAAAACCGCGCCGCTTCAAATCCTTGCTCATCGCGTCCGATTCCTCCGTGCGCGCTGGAATCTTCCGCGATGTCGCCCACTCATTTTTCTTGGCGCGCCCGCCCACAAACTGCCAAACGTAACGATTGAACGATCCGAATTCCTGTCGCACCGCAAGAAACGCCGCGGCATTGGAAATCGTAGCCGCAATCTTCAGCCGGTTGCGCACGATCCCCGCATCCGCCAACAACGCGCGCACCTTACGCGTGTCGTAGCGCGCAATCTTCTCCGCATCAAACCCGTCGAACGCCCGCCGGTAATTCTCGCGCTTATTGAGAATCGTCTCCCAACTCAAGCCCGCTTGCGCACCTTCGAGTATCAGAAACTCAAACAGCACGCGGTCGTCGTGCACCGGTTTACCCCACTCCCGGTCGTGGTAATCCACCATCAACGGCTTCTGCGCCCAATGACACCTCCGCTGCTCTTTTTTCGCTTTTGCACTCATCGGGGATGTTGCGGCAGGATGTTCCGCCCGACAGTTTCCGATCCCGTAAACGACGCGCTCTGAGCTGACGACGATGCTGGCGACACCGCGACAGCCGAAAGACATCGCGGGCACAAACAATCCGCATAACGTGCCCGCAGCTCACGCAACACTTCGCCAGCGACCGGCACTTCTTCGCACCAACAACCCGCAGCTGACGCAGCGCAAGGAAATGACTCGCCGCAAGCCGCGCAGTTCTTCAAAGTCGGCGCGCTCCCAAGCAATTTCAGCTCTGCCTCGCCGCCGCTCATCCTCTCCTGGCTTTGACTGAAGTGAATTCGCGCCCCAGACTTACGAAATGTGGCGCTGGATGACTTTCTCAATCGATTCTTTCGGCTGAGCCCCGACGAGCTGGTCGGCCACCTGCCCGCCCTTGAAAATAAGTAGCGTCGGTATCCCGCGAATATTGAATTTTCCCGCCGCGTTGATGTTCTCATCCACGTTGAGCTTCACCACCTTCAGCTTCCCCGCGTGCTCCTTTGCGAGCTCTTCCACCGTCGGCGTCAGCATATGGCACGGCCGGCACCAATCCGCCCAGAAATCCACCATCACCGGCTGCGTCTTGCTGGCTTCCACCACATCTGCTTCGAAACTCGCGTCATTCACCGCTTGAATGTTTTCTGACATGTTGTCCCTTATTGTCCCTTGTAGCGCCGCACTACGCCTCCCAAAATCCTTCAGGAAACGTTTCCAGCGCTACCCTTTAGATGTCCCAGCCGTCCGCGGGATTCGTGCCCTCTTAGCTGCTTCATACAGTGTGACATAAGCCGCTGCCGAAGCCTTCCAGGAAAAATCCTTGGTCATGCCGTTCTTCTGCAGCGTCTGCCATGGCTTCGCATCACGCTGCAGTTTCAATGCGGCACGCAACGAGTCCAGCAACGCCCGCCCGTCATACGCCTCGAACTTAAACCCAGTCCCATGATGCGTTTTCGGGTCGTAGTTCTGCACGGTGTCATCCAGGCCACCGGTTGCCCTCACCACCGGCACCGTACCATAACGCAAGCTGTATATCTGGTTCAAGCCGCATGGCTCGTACCGCGAAGGCATCAGAAATATATCCGCGCCGGCCTCAATCTTGTGCGCCAGCGGATTGTCATACCCGATCTTCACGCCCACTCGGCCCGGGTATTTCTCCGCCATATCCCTAAAGAGCTTTTCGTATTCCGGCTGGCCTGTGCCCAGCGCCACCAACGTCAGATTTTCCTTCATCAAGTCGCCCGCAATCCGCGCGATCAGGTCGAACCCCTTCTGATCCGCGAAGCGCGAGACAATTCCCACCACCGGCCGCTCCAGGGATTCCGGCTTGTCCGTAGGCAGCTTGAACTGCTGCAGCAAATCCTTCTTGTCCGCCTTCTTCGCCTCCAGATTATGGACGGAATAATTCTGCGCGATGAAGGTGTCCACCTCGGGACTCCACACCGAATAATCCACACCATTCAAAATCCCGATTAGTCGATCCGCGCGCCCGCGGATTACTCCTTCCAATCCATTACCAAATTCCGGCGTCTGAATTTCCTGCGCGTAGCGGCGGCTCACCGTCGTCAGGTAATCGGCGTACAGCAGTCCGCCCTTTAGAAAATTTACGCGCCCGTAAAATTCCAGCCGGTCCATGGTGAAAAAAGTGTCAGGCAGGCCGATCGTACGCATCACCGTCTGCGGAAAAATTCCCTGGTAACCGATATTGTGAATCGTAAACACCACCGGCAGTCCGCGTACCACCGGATCTTCGGCGTGTTGCGTGCGCAGTAGCACCGGCACCAGCGCCGTCTGCCAGTCGTGGCAATGAATCACGTCCGGCAGCCACACTCGCTTCATGAACTCAATCGCGACGCGCGAAAATTCGGTGAAGCGCTCAGCATTGTCCGGATAATCCGCGCCCTTCTCGCCATAGAGCTGCTCGCGGTCAAAAAAGCTACGGTCGTCCACGAAAAAATGGCGCACGCCCGCGACTGGCGGGCCTTCGCCAATCGCCGGAAAACGCAACTTGTCGCCGAGAGTGACCGTCACGCTGGAAACCAAAATCGAAGTGATCTTGTTCCCGCGATAGCGCGGCAGCAGCACCGCCACTTCGTGGCCCATCTCGGCCAGCGCCTTGGGCAGCGCACCGACCACGTCCGCCAAGCCGCCAGTCTTCGAGTACGGCAAACCTTCCGACGCAATGAACAAAATTTTCATAAGCAGTCAGCAGAAACGCAAACGGTATCGGAACGCCCGATGTTCGTCAAGCAATCTCCGGCCCTCAAGTCGGTACGTTTGAAGTACGGAGCGCCTGCAGCGAGCGCCGCTTTCGCCTCGCCACGCAATATGAGGCATGAGGACGTCGTCGAACTAACAATCGGGAGAAGTCTGCGCCCAGACGAGAAATTGGATTTCTTTTGATAGGCCTTGGGTTCGGCCTGCTATTGTCCGTCGCGGCCATCCTCGAAGTGCGCTTGTCTCTGTATCGAAACGCGCTCATCACCCGTTACAGTTGGGAGAGGATTTCTCTATTAGTCCGAGTCCTACTGCTCATAGTTCGCATTGTGTTCATTCTTCAGAGACCTCGGAAGTGAATGAACTTAACCCCGACCGATCCGTTCCCACTTCATTACACGCGGCGGCGTTTGTTCGCCCCCACCCTGCATTGCTACACTCACACCAACAATGTCACGCCAACCTCTCGGCCAACACTTCCTCCACGATCCCGGATGGCGCAATCGCATCCTCGCCACCCTGCCGCTCGCAGCCAACCAAACCTGGATCGAAATCGGCCCCGGCCACGGCGAAATGACGCAACTCCTGGTAGACGAAAGCCGCTGCGTCATCGTTATCGAAACCGACCAGAAACTGGCCGAAGGCTTAGAAGCCGCCCGCGACACAGATCCGGCAAAGTGGCCCGGCCTCGAGATTGTTACCGCAGACATCCTCGCAACCAAGATCGGCGATCTGGCCACCGGCAAAATTCACATCTACGGAAATCTCCCGTACTACATCACCTCGCCCATCCTGCATCATCTCTTTCGCTGTGCTGCCCGGATCGCGTCCATCAACATCGTCATTCAACTAGAAGTAGCCGAGCGCATCGCCGCCCATCCCAACGTGCGCGACTACGGCTACCTTTCCGTGCTCTGCCAGTTCTACGCACAACCCAAGATCGCTCTGCGCATTCCCCCCGGCGCATTCCGCCCGCCGCCAAAAGTAAAATCCGCGCTGGTAAGCATGGCTCTTCCAGGCGAACAAGCAAACCTAAACATCACGGGAGAAGCGAACGAAAAGCGTTTCCTGGATTTCGTGCAGACCTGCTTCAGCCAAAAACGAAAAACCCTGCGCAACAACCTGCTATCCATCGCGACCGACAAAAAAATCCATGAGGCGCTAGCTGCAGCCGCCCTGCGTCCCGACGCCCGCGCGGAACAACTCAGCATCGCGCAATTCGCCGCTCTTTTCGCGCAGCTCGTATAGCGACACCAATTGCGACGCAGTTTCCACGAGCTTGTGATTTGTTCGCGCCGAGACTAGGACTCTTCGAGGACCGTCTGCAGCCGATCTGGAAAATTGCTCATGATCCCATCCACGCCCGCCGCTGCCACCGCACGCATTACTTCCGGATCATCCGCGGTCCATGTCGCCACTTGCAAATCCAGTCGGTGCGCAGCCTCCACCAATTTCGGCGTCACCAGATTCGCCCTAGGACAAAGCTGCCGCACTCCCAGTTCGATCGCTACCTTTGCGAAATCCTCTTTCGGCTCGTCCACCAACAAACCCATCATCATCGTGGAATCCACCTGGCGCAGCGCCGTAAGCGTGGACGGGTCGAACGAAATCACGATCGAGCGCGGGGTGCTCTGCGATTTGTGCAGCTCCGCCACCAGCGAATGGTGCATGCCCCAGGCGGCGTCATATTTCACTTCCAGATAAAAAATCACATCGTGCTCTTTCCCGAATTGCAGCACTTCTTCCAGCGTCGGTATGCGCTGCCCCATGAATTCCCGGTCGAACCACATGCCCGCATCCAGCTGGCGCAGTTCCGCCAGCGTGTAGTCGTGGACGTTGCCGCGTCCATTGGTGGTCCGCTCCAGCGTTGCATCGTGGATCGCCACGAACCGCGCGTCACGGGTCAGGTGCAGGTCGGTCTCGATGAATCCGGCGCCTAGCTGCACGGCGCGTTCAAACGCTGCCAGCGTGTTTTCCGGCGCGTGGCCCGAAGCCCCACGATGCGCGATTACCCAAGGTTTTCGCATAGGCACGGCTATCCTAGCAGAGAACCCAGACCGCACGGCTCTCCCGTATTCAGGGTAGTGATGGAAGTTGCACCCCAATGCAGGCCGACGGTCTTGGTCGGCGGCGGCTTCAGTTCACCGTGAGATCCTGTCCCCAGGAGGATCAAAATGTCTCGCCACGAATGCAGCAAAACCGGGCGCTTGCTCCGTCGAAGTGCAGATCTTTCAGTCGCGAAAGATACTTTCTAGTACGCAAACCGTTTCCTAAATTGGACAATATGTTGACCAGCGGGCAAAATATCACGATGGAAGACAGTGAAGTCTCGCCTGTTCAATAATCCGGAACGGGGAAGCTCTGGCTATCCCTAATCGCTTTAAGTACTTACGCGACCCCTCCCGATTGCCGTCCACCCTACCCCTTTGGAAGCCTGATTGCCCCTTCATCTTCGCCTTCTCAGCGGCGTGGCCGTGTCCCTGTTCCATCTGGACGCAGCCACGATCTCAAGTCTTGCATCACGTGTGGCATGAGCAGTTCCCGAAATCCAATTCGCGCCCGCGCGAATCAGAAGGAGCTGATTTCGCATCTATGGCAAGCACCAGAACCGAATTGAGTCCCGAACTCGAGCCCGTTCAAGCAGTCAATGCCGCACCCGGCGGTTTCGATCCCGCGCGCGAACTCCCGGTCGGCTTCATCGAGTTCCTGCTGCCCTTGCATCGCGCCTTCACGCCGCGCCAGCGGGATCTGATCGGCCGGCGCGCCGCAGCGCTCGAAGCGTCTCACCAGGGCCATCTGCCGGACTACCTGCCGGGGTCGCGCGCGACCCAAGACACCTGGAATATCGAACTACCCGAATGGTGCCAGGACCAGCGCAATCAAATGACCGGCCCGGCCGATGACGCCGAGCTCGTCGTGAAAATGCTGAACTCCGGCGCTCCGGGCGTAATGCTGGACCTGGAAGATTCCATGGCCAACGCTTGGCCGCACCTGATCCAAGGCATTACCAATATTCTGGCGGCGCTGCACGGCGACCTGAGCTATTTCGACCGAAAGCGCGACCGCACCGTCACCATCAAACCCAGCAACACTGTGATCTCGCTCCGCCCGCGCGGCCTGCATCTGCGCCAGGCTCGCGTCCTCAACGGCGAAATGCTGCCCGCATCAGTATTCGACGTCGCGCTAATCGCGTTTCAGGTGAAGCCGGAAGAACTGAAGCACTCGCTCACTTTCTACATTCCAAAATCCGAATCTGCCGAAGAGGCGCTGTGGTGGCGCGATCTGTTTCGTTCGATCGCCCGCGCCAAAGGCTGGCCGCAAGATTACATCAAGTGCATGGCGCTGGTGGAATCGCATCCGCTCGCCTATCAAATGGAAGAATTCGCCTACAATCTGCGCGGCCACCTGCTCGCGCTCAACCTGGGCCGCTGGGATTACATGGCCAGCCTGATCCACTTCAATCTTCACGATCCCCATTGGGTGCTGCCAGATCGCAACACGATCCCACACGATGTACCGTTCTTCCAAAATTTGCGCAACACCATCCCCGAGGTTTGCCACAAGCACGGCATGCTCGCCATCGGCGGCATGACCGCGCTCTATCCCAGCCGCGAAGACGCCGAACTCAATGTGCGCGCGCTCGCCATCCTGGAAAAAGACAAAAAGAACGAAGCCATGTCCTTGATGGACGGCGCATGGACCGGCCATCCCGATCAGAATGAAATCGCTGTGCGCCAGTTCCCTGCTCCCAATCAATTGCATACCCGTCCGGCAAGCCACGAAACGCATCCTGACCTGCGTCCGGTTCCCGCAGGCGTCGGCCAGCACACCGTTGCCGGCACGCGCGCGGCTGTACGTACGGTGATTCGATATCGCCACGGCGTGCTCAGCGGCCGCGGCGCCAGCCTGCTCGACGGCTATATGGAAGACCTGGCAACCGACCGCATCTATCGCTTGATGATCGCGCAGCGCATCCGCCATCGCGATGCCACACGCGTCGTCAACGAACATGGCGAGGCAGTGCTGCACACACCCGAATTTGTTACGCGCCTATTCGACGAGGAGCTGAAGCGCATCCTGCATGAGCTTCCCGCCGGATCGCCCGAGGAAGCCCCCGAGCGCTACACGCAAGCCCGCATTCTGAGCGAAAGAATGATTTTGACGAACGAGTTCAATCCGTCGTAGGCTGGCGGCGAAATCGCCGCAGCCACGCCGGGGGGAATTTTCAGGGATCGCTATAGGAAACTTGGGAATGTCACCGAAGGGCAGCATCGTAATTCAAGCCATGCTAAGGCGCTTGGCGCAGGAAGAACTTGCACTACAAGAAGAGCATTGCAAAAGGGTAAAAGCAACGGGGTCTGTCGAAGCAGCAAAGCCGCTACAGGCAAAAGCGGCTGCGTACTGAGGGTGTGATTCGGCAGCAACGGCCCTCGTATCGTTTCGGCTCAAGGTCCAGCAACGGAACTTCGCTCCTCCGCAGAGCGAGCCGCCTCCGTCGCCGGGAAGTTTTCCAGGAGCCAGAACGCTGCGCGCTTGGGGAGGGGGGACGTGGCGCTGTTCGTTTTGATGGTTGCAGCATTGGTGGTCGCGCAGACGTGGCTGGACTGGCGCGACACGAAAAAAGATTGGGTTGTGCCCGAATGGGCCAAGGGCCTGGCGGTCGCGGGCTGCGTCGCCGCATCGCTCACCGCTGCCACTTCGTTCGCGTCCTTCTGGCTTGAGGATCCAGCCAACGCCTCGAATGGCACCTTCAACTCCGCCATGTTCTGGCCGGAGCTTGGCTTCCTGCTCTGCGCCATGGGCGTGATCATTGTAGCCGTGCGCAAAAAACGCTTGCGCCTGATGCTGCTCCTAACAGGCATCCTCACCGCCGCCTTCTGGATCGGCATGACCCTGTCATAGAACCGAAGTCGATGCGAAAGCGGTCTTGGCTGATGCAGAGCCCGCGTAGTGTCCGCTTCGGAGTTTCTGTGCTTCATTGCCTCAGTTTCCCTCTATGGCAAATACCCTGTTCCGCCTCCAGGACCCCGCCATTCACCGGCACCTACCCTCCATTCGCCGATTAACACAAGACGCCCTCCGCCCCCTCCTCTATTCTCGCCTCATGAACGGCAACACACTTGGAACCGGAGATGAGAACATGACCAGCACAAACGGCCAGTCGCCCATGACTTCCCTATTTTCCAGCGTTCGAGTCCCCGTGCTGAGCGCGGCCTTGCTCATTCTCCTGGGCATCGTTTTCCAGCTCGGCGAACTCGGTTACGGCCATCTTCGCTTGGACAACCTTTGGCTCTTTTCCATGATGCTCGCCGACATTTGGAATATCCTCTCCATGCGCCTGAACCTCCCCAGCGCGGGAGAGGTGCTGCGATATTGGCCCCTGATCCTCGTGAGCCTGGGTCTCGCAATCTTGCTGGCAACACAGGAAAATCGCTTCTCCGCATCTCGGAGGGGTTAACAGCCATGGGTGCTAACCGATCCTACAGTTGGAGCTTCATCTTCGGCGCGCTGATCGTCGCTGCCGGAGTGGTGCTCCTGCTCGATCAGCAAGGCCTCATCAACGCAGACCGCGTCTTCAGCTATTTCTGGCCGGTGGTCATGATTGCCGCCGGCTCGGTGATGCTGATTGATTGCCGCGGCCGCGGCGGACGTGGCATCTGGGGCATCATCCTACTCGCGATCGGCGGTCTTCTCGTTTTGGAAAACCTCGGCTTCGCGCACGTCCGCTTTGACACAATCTGGCCGCTGATCATCATCGGCGTTGGCGTCTTGATGATCTGGCAAGCGGCCGGGCCACGCACCCGTCCCGATGGCAGCACCAGGCTTCCGTGGCCCGAGATATTCAATCGCTGGAGTCGCGTTGGCTCCCCGGACGCCGATTTCAGCGGTGTCGCAATTCTCGGCGGCTTCAAACGCCGCATTACCAGTAAGAAATTCAAAGGCGGCAGCGTGCTATCCGTCATGGGCGGCTTTCAAATTGACCTGCGCCAGGCAGACATGGAAGGCGATTCGGCCACGATCGAGGCCATGTCCTTCATGGGCGGTGGCGAAATCAAAGTTCCGGACGGCTGGCTGGTCTCCATGGAAGGCATCAGCTTGTTCGGCGCCTTCGTTGATGAAACCGATCAGCAAACACCCGGTGTGGACGGCACGCAAAAGCGGTTGATCATGAAGGGCGTCAGCCTGATGGGCGGAATCGTCGTCAAGAATTAGCTCGCGATCATGCATCCCATACTCAGCCAACTGCGCCGCGTCATCATTTACCTCCTCGCATGGATTCCCATCGCGGGGCTGCTCGCGTATCTCCTCACCGTTTCTCACGAGATCAGCGCTCACGAAGCAATCGTGCTCTCCGTCCCGCTCTGTTTCCTGTACGCGTTTCTCTGCCTCACTTCGTGGTATTCGTGTCGCGGAAACCCTCTGGAAAAGTATGGCCTAGGCCGCTTGATCGCTACTCATCTAACCGCTGCGCTCATCGCCAGCGTCATCTGGGCCGTCGCGGCAGAGAGCCTGGCCAGCACGCTGTCTAAAATGCAATCCTTTGCCGGACTCAGCCACCGCTTCCGCCCCGAAGTTCCGCTGGTAATCGTCACCGGCCTGCTGCTCTATCTGCTCTGGGTCACCTTGTATTATGTGATCATCGCGGTGGAAGCCTCGCGTGACGCCGAAGCCCGCGTGATGAAAGCCAGCGTCCTGGCCCGCGACGCTGAACTGCGCGCGCTGAAAGCGCAAGTGAATCCGCATTTTCTCTTCAACAGTCTGAATTCCATCAGCGCGCTCACCAGCTCCGACGCATCGAAAGCCCGTGAAATGTGTATCTTGCTCGGTGATTTTCTGCGCCGCACTCTGGGCCTCGGAGAAAAAGCGGCGATACCTCTTGAAGAAGAGCTTTCCCTGATCCGTGCCTTCCTCGCCGTGGAAAAAGTTCGCTTCGGCGCGCGCATTCAAATGGAAGAAAACATTGACCAGACCGCGCTGCACGTTCCAGTGCCTCCGCTGCTCCTGCAACCGCTCGTCGAAAACGCCGTCGTGCACGGCATCGCCAACTTAGTCGAAGGCGGCTGGATTCACCTCGATGTCCATTCGCAAAACGGAACCCTGGCTATCACTGTCGAAAACAGTTTCGATCCCGAAGCTCCGCCGCGCCGCAAAAGCGGCGTCGGCCTGGTCAACGTCCGCCAGCGTCTGCAAGCCCGCTACGGCAATCAAGCCAGCTTCTCCGTAAAGACCGAAGGCGATCGTTACCGCGTGGCGTTGACTCTCCCTGCCGAAAGCGAGGCGCAACCCGTATGACCCGCGCAACCGGAACAAAAATTCGAGCGCTGATCGTGGACGACGAGGAACTCGCCCGCCAGGTTCTGCGCGAATTCATCTCCGCGCACCACGACATCGAAATCATCGCCGAGTGTGCCAACGGTTTCGAAGCCGTCAAGATCGTCACCGAACAAAAACCGGACCTGATGTTTCTCGACATACAGATGCCCAAGCTCGACGGCTTCGAAGTTCTCGAGCTGATTGGCAGCGACACCGCCGTTGTCTTCGTCACCGCCTACGACAGCTATGCCATCAAAGCTTTCGAAGTCCACGCCGTGGACTATCTTCTGAAGCCCTTCGGCGCCGATCGCTTCGAAGCCTCGCTCAAGCGCGCCAAAGAACGCCTAGCAGGCAAACTGCCGGAGACGGTGCCATCCGCAACGGACCTCGCTGTCGCCGCGCGCCCTCCCGCGCAGTTTCTCGATCGCATCGCCGTGCGCGACGGCACTCGCGTGTTCATTATTCCCGTCGCCAAACTCGAATACGCCGAAGCGCAAGACGACTACGTCGCACTGGCCGCCGATGGCAAAAAGCATCTAAAGCAACAAACCATCTCCAGCCTGGAAACCGCGCTCGACCCGCAGCGCTTCATGCGCATCCACCGCTCCTACATCGTCAATCTGGAACGCGTGGCCAAAGTCGAGCCGTACGGCAAAGACAGCCACATAGCCGTGCTCTCAAACGGCATACAGCTTCCGGTCAGCCGCGCAGGCTACGCCCGGCTCCGTGCCTTCCTCGACCGCTAAGATGCGCGCCAGAATCTCATTTTGTTACACGCCCCAGTTCTAGAACTTCTACTACTTGCCCTTCACCTTTCGTTAACCACCTGTATATTGCGGCAGGCGTCCATTCGTAGTAATGTCCGCCCATGCCCCGCCCTTCCACGCGACGGTCCCCCCGGCATCGCGCTAAGGGCATGCAAAGGAGAGGTAGGAAAATGGCATCCCCGGCGGACGCAAAAATGCACAATACAAATTCCAAGGAAAACGCGGAAGGCGCGAATGTCGACAAGATCCGCGACATTTTATTCGGCTCGCAGATGCGCGATTACGAAAAGCGTTTCGTCCGCCTGGAAGAGACCGTCACCAAGGCTGTCGAGACCCTGCGCGAGGACATGACCAAGCGCCTCGACACCCTCAGTAACTACATCAAGGAAGAAACCGATTCGCTGGGGCAGCGCGTCAAGACTGAAAAGTCCGAGCGCGCCGAAGGCCTGAAAGAACTGACACGCGAAATGAAGGACGCCGGGAAGATTGTCGAGAAAAAACTCTCCCAGCTCGAGGACCAGATGTCCGACGGCCACGCGGATTTGCGCGCCAAGCTGCTGGAACACTCGAAATCGGTCTCCGCCGAAATTGACAAGCTGCGCCGCGATTCCGCTGCGGCCCTGAACCGCGAGGTCGAAGTCTTGCGCGACGAGAAAACCGACCGCGCGGGCCTCGCCGACTTGTTCAACGAATTCTCGCTGCGGCTCAAAAATAAATTCGAGCTGCCCGGAGAGTAGCAGAAAGACTGGCCGGAGGATTGCCAGGAGAATATCCGGCGAGTGCATCGGGACCGCGCGGATTCAGCGGGTTGCGTCATGATCCCGCCGGCGAAACCTTCACCCTCCCTATATGGCCGAGCAAGCGCAACGCCGCGCCTTCGAGGCGCTGGCCCAGGAAAAACCGACGGACAATAACCATGCGTACGAAGAGTTGCGCCACTTAATCGTCGCGCCCGAGCAGGAAGGCATCGCGTCGATCCAGGATCGCCTCGATGATCTGGAAAAACGCACCGAAGACGTCAGCGTCGTCGTCGCCGAAGCCATTCAGAAGCGCCGCGAAAAAGGCGATGATCTCGCTCTCGCCGCCGCACTCGCGCCCACCATCCAGGAAACTCTGCGCGAATCTGTGCGCCGCGATCCGCACGTTCTGGCCGACGCGCTTTTCCCCGTGATGGGTCCGGCCATTCGCAAATCCATCGCCGAAACTCTGCGCGGCATGCTCGAATCATTCAACGAAGCGCTCGAGCACAGCCTCTCCTGGCGCGGCATTCAATGGCGCATCGAAGCATTCCGCACCGGGCGACCTTTCGCCGAAATTGTGATGATGCACAGCCTGCTCTATCGCGTCGAGCAGGTTTTCCTGATTCATCGCGAAACTGGCCTGGTGCTGAATCACGTCGTCGCGCCCTCCGCCCCTGCGCAAGATGCGGACATGGTCGCCGGCCTCCTCTCCGCCATTCAGCAGTTCGCGCGCGACTCCTTTCAGTCCGGCAGAACCGAAAATCTGGGCAATATGACTTTCGACGAATTGCAGATTCGCGTCGTCAGTGGTCCGAACGCCGTAATCGCAGCCGCAATTCGCGGCCACGCTCCGGAAGCCTACAACCTCGCGATGAACGAAACGCTGGAAGATATCCAGCGGCATTACAGTTCCGAGCTGGCCCATTTTACCGGCGATCCCGGCCCGTTCCGCGCGGCCGAACCGCAAATCGCGCGCCTGCTTGAAACGCAATATCGCGAACAGCCCGCGAGTCAGAAAAAGCCACGTGCCGCCATGATTGCAGGCGCCGTCGCCGCCATGCTGCTTCTCGGTTGGCTTGGCTACTCCACTTATTTGCTCATCGAATGGTCACGCTTCCTTTCCGCGATGCGCCAGCAACCCGGCATCGTCGTAGTTTCCTATACGAAGGACGGGCGCACTTTTCACATCCAGGGATTTCGCGATCCCCTTTCGGAAGATCCTAAGAAATTGATTTCTCAGGCCGGCCTCGATCCCGCGCAAGCGGACCTGCAATTTGCGCCTTACTATTCTCTGGACGACGCCATCGTCGCCCGCCGCGCCACCGTGTTGTTGCACCCTCCCGCGGGCGTCCAACTCACCGCGAAAGACGGTGAACTGATCCCCGAAGGCAGCGCCTCGCAGAATTGGATTGCGCAACTCGAGGAAAAAGCTCCCTGGATCGCCGGCGTCAACCATCTGGACGAATCTCATTTGCAGAATTCGAGTCTTGAGGAATTGAATGCGCTGAAGAACACGCTGGAATCCACCACTCTGCTATTCCCTCTCGGCCGCGCGGAGCTGGAAACCGGCCAGGAAGCCAATCTTACCCAAGCCGAAAAAAATATTCGCGATCTGGTCGCGCGAGCCGCGCCGCTGCGCCAGTCCGTCACTGTGGAATTGGTCGGACATACCGATATCACCGGTGTCGAAGCCGCCAATCTTCCGCTGAGCCGCCAGCGCGCTGACCAGATTCGCGCCGCGCTGCTGCGCAACGGCATCAAGTCCGCCACTCTGCTGCCGCGCGGCGTCGGCACGTCGCAGCCTCTGCGCGATGAAAACACCGAAGAAGGCCGCCGCCTCAATCGTAGCGTCACCTTCAAAATCACGCTCTCTCCCCTGCTCGCCACGGCAACCGCGGACGCTGCTCCCGCAAACTGAGCGAGATATCCGTATGCCCCAGCGGAAAGTCTGCATGCTCGGCTCCTTCTCCGTCGGCAAATCCAGCCTGCTGCGGCGCTTTGTCGAAAACATGTTCGACGACCAATACCACACCACCATCGGCGTGAAGGTGGATAAGAAAGTGGTCAACGTGAGTGGTGAAGACGTCACGCTGGTCCTGTGGGATATTTACGGAGAAGATGCGTTCCAGAAAATGCGCATGTCCTACCTGCGCGGGATGCACGGTTATGTCCTAGTCGTGGACGGGACGCGCCGCCAGACTCTCGACGATGCGCTGGTACTGAACGGTCGGGTTGTAGCCGAAATCGGAAAAGTTCCTGCGGTGCTGGCGCTGAATAAATTCGATCTCGCCGATCAATGGGAAATCGAGCCCCCTCAGGAAGAGCAATTGACCGCCGCCGGATGGGCAATCGAGCACACCAGCGCGAAAACCGGCGACGCTGTCGACAGAGCCTTTTCGCATCTGGCGCAATTGATGTCGCCAAAATAAATGGCCACGAATTCCATCTTCGAATCTTTCCTCGCCGGCCAGGGATTCGCGCTGTTTGAATATCTCGGCGATGGCGATTTCCGCTTGCTTGGCGAATGGCCCGTTTGGTGCTTGGAGATTTGGGGTGCCCAGCCGGGCCGCGACCAACTGATTGGCCTCGCTGACAAATCACCTTTCCTCGAGAATTTCCTGGTGGATGCCGCGGAATTCTGGCGAGCTAAGTCGCCCGGCTCGGTGAATTCTGGCAACTGGATCGAACGCGGCACGGACGGCAAAGAAATTCCCCTGGAAGCTTCTGCCCGCTCGCTCGACGGGAAACGAATTCTGCTGATTCAGAATCTCTCGGAAACATTTGGCCAGCAACAGAATTGGTTTCAGACCGCGCGCAATTCACTGCTCGAGCACGAAAAACTCCTGAAAGAAATTCAAAAGAAAGAAATTCTGCTGCACTGCATCGTGCACGACCTGACTCAACCGCTCAGCGCCATAAACGGAGTGTTCAATCTCCTCGACCGCGAAAATCTGCCCCCGGCGCTACGCAAATACGTGAAATCCGGCGAGCGCGAATCGCAGCGCCAGGAATTAATGATTCGCGGCATCCTCGAAGCTTTTTCCGGCGACCTTGCCGGGCAGCAGGCGCGCGAGACCAGTGCCTACGAAGCCCCGGATCTGCTTGCCTGCGCCAAGCAAGCCATCGAGGAATTTTCTCCCGCCTTTCGCGAGCGCCACATCCGCCTCGCTTTGGGTTCGCGCGTCGCTGATTCCCACAGCTGGCGCGTGGTTGGCGACGCGTCCCGCATTGCCCGCATTTTCGGCAACTTACTGGAGAACGCCATGCGTTACGCGCCCAAAGGAACGGCGGTTGCCATCGGTTTACAGGATCAAGGTGGATTTGTGTTCGCTTTCGTTGACGATGAAGGTCCCGGTTTGCCGCCCGATCAGCGCCCCGATCAATTGTTCGCGCTTTTTTCCAAGGGCAAGTCGCAAGCAGGAAAAGCGGGCCTGGGACTTTATTTCTGCAAGATCACCGTCGAGCGCTGGGGTGGCGCCATCGGCGCGGAAACGCGCGAACGCGGCGGCTCGCGTTTCTGGTTCCGCTTGCCGCGCGCTGCGCACACGGCAGAGACCAAGGCAACCACCGCGGCACGCGGGAAATCCGTGGAGCATGCGAGAGAAAAGCCGTACCACAATAAGAAGGCCGAAAAATCCCTGCGCATTCTGATCGCTGAGGATACCGAACTCAATCGCGACCTCATCATCGAACTGTTGAAGAAGCGCGGGCACGTCGCTGAGGGAGTTGCCGATGGCCGCCAAGCTCTCGCCGCGCTGGAAAAACACAACTACGACGTGGTACTGCTTGATGAAGAAATGCCCGGCATGACCGGAGTGCAAACCACCGCCGCAATTCGCAAACGCGAAGCTGAGAGCGGGAAACATCAGATCATCATCGGAATTTCCGGCCACGCCACGCAGGATGACGAGCACCGTTTCCGCGAGGCCGGAATGGATGCAGCTCTCGCGAAACCTGTCGAAGTCAAGACGCTCTACAAAGCCGTCGAAGCGGCTGCGCAGCACGATCATCCGGCCGCTGCGTATTCTCAGCGCGAAACGGATCGCACCGGCGCGAACGCCGCTGCGGATTCCTCGGGAGATTCGCCGGCGAATTCTGAGGATGTCGTTACGCATCTGCGCCGGACCACCGGTGGAAATGACAAACTGATTCGCTCGCTCGCCGCCACGTTTCTGGAAGATGCGCCGAAAGCGCTTGCGCGAATCCTCGCCGCCATCGCGAAGAAGAATGCCGCAGAACTCGCCAGTGCCGCGCACTTGTTGAAAGGGTCGCTCGCCATTTTTGGGGCCCCCAAAGCAGTAGCCGCCGCGCGCAATCTGGAGGCCCTCGGCCGCGCCGACAACCTACGCGAAGCTTCTATCGAATTGCGTGCCCTCGAATCCGAATTCGCGCTGCTGCAGCAACAACTTCGCGCGATTCCCTCCCCTCCGCAACCGAAGGCCCAACCGCGCCCCAAGCCGAAGGCCACGCACATGCGCAAACGCACGCGCTAGCCGGGCGATTCTTACTTCACATTGACTGCGCCGAACGCGCCGCTCGAAACCGGAAGCTCTGGCTGACTAAACAAGCAACGACGTCGTGCCCACGCTTGCCGCTCGCCCGCTCCAGCGCGATACTCGAACGCATGAATCGAAGGATCGCATTCGTCGCCAGCTTCGTCTCGCTCGCCTTTCTGCCGCTCGCTGCACCGGTGCGGGCGGACGAAATCAAGCTCAAGGACGGCACGAAGATCAACGGCACCATCGTCGGCTTCGAGGACGATTCCTTCAAGGTGAAGACCAGCTACGGATTCGCCGTGGTGCAGAAAGATCAAGTCGTCTCCATTACGGTCACGGACGCCGCGCCGAAATCGGGCGCCGACAGCGCGAAGAAACCAGATTCGGATGCGGCAAAGAAAACCAATGCAGACGCGGTGAAAACGCCGCAGCCCGCCGCAACCAAGACTCCTGTTGTCGTGCCTGCGCCGCCGGCGCCGAAAACAGAAAAGGTCGAACACGCGTCCGCACAGACGACGGTGCCAGCGGCGACGACCGCGACGCCGATAACTTCAACTTCGACTCAGGCCAAAACTCCGGAGCCGGATTCCGCATCTGCCGCGGACAACGCCATCGTCGAGTATCCGCATGTGGACGCTTCAACGACGCCAGCGAACAATTCCGCGCCCCCCGCCTCAACTGCGACGAACGCAACCGGCGCGCCTAACACATCGAATGCGCCAACACCAGCCGCAGCGCCTGTGGCGAAACCCGCTGCGCCGGAACCGATGCGCGAGGAAGTTAGCGGCAACCTGTACACGAACGACACGTACGGCTTTCGCATGTACAAACCACCGACTTGGAAACTGATTGAAGGAGCGCGCACGATTCTGCCGGGATCCATCACGGCCCTGGGAACGGACGATCAGAATACTTATTTGCTGATTGGGCAGGAACCGAGCGGAAAATCGCTCGCGAACGATATCGCCGCGACGGAACAGCGTCTACACGCGATCATGGAGAATTTTCGTCCGCTGGGCGAGAAGCAAGTGATGATTTCAGGAGTCTCTGGGACGGAGCGGCGATTTCGCGGCAGCGTGGACTCGCGCGATTGGTCGGGAGTTGTGGTTTACATTCCGCACGGCGCGCGCGTGTACACAATTTTCGGGATGACGCTTGCGGATACCGACTTGGTGCAAATTCAGGAAAACATAATTTCGCGCGCCATCACCAGCCTGCAGTTCACGAAATAACAACAGCGTTTTTCATTCGCAAATGATTGCCGCGCGTTCCCGAAGGTGAGTTTCGCTAAGCAAGACCGCGTTTCACGAGCGACCTCTTCTCGGAAAACTCGCGCTGCGGCCGTCAGAATTTTGTAACTTCGCTGAAATGGAAATTATTGATCTTCATTGCCGGGACTACCATTTCGAATGACTCTTCGCCGGCGGCGCGGACCGCCGGGCCGAGCATTTCCACGTTCGCGAGCGCTTCGATCACGCTTTGATTGAAGCGGAAATTACGAATGCCGCTTACTACGCGACCATTTTCAACCAGGAACGTGCCGTCGCGCGTCATGCCCGTCAACACTTTTTCGTAGGGATCCACTTCGCGGATGTACCAGAGGCGTGTGACCAGAATTCCGCGCTCTGTGGAACGAATCATTTCGTCCACGGATTTGTCGCCGCCGGAAAACACCAAGTTCATAGGCGCTTCACCGAATTCGTTGGGCAAAGTGAAGCCGTGACCAGTGGGTTTCGTTTTCATTTTTTTCGCGGTGGCGCGCGAATAAACCAGGTTCTTCGGCACGCCGCGATCCACGAGCAACACTTTTTGCCGCGGCAGACCCTCGCCGTCCCACGGCGCGCCGATTTGCAGCGGATGATAGACGTCGTCCCACAACGTGATGTTGTCCCCGAAAATCTTTTTGCCCATGCGGTCATTCAGGCAGGAACGTTTGTCGAGAACACCGGTGCCGGCAAAATCGTAAAAAATCGAGCCGATCAGATCGAGCGCGGCGGGCGGTTCCAGAATCGCGGTGTAACGTCCGGGCGGAAGTTCCTGTGGTTTGCGTGAGCCTGCGGCTTTTTCGCTGGCGCTTTCGAATAGCGCATCCGGATCAATATTCAAAATGTCCGCTGAGTTAGCTTTGGCCCATCCGGAGGAATTGTCTTCAAGAATTGTGACGGAAAATTCCGCTCGAGTGTGATCGTGGCGCGCGCAGAGGCCCTTGGAATTTGCGAGGACGGTTTGCACAAATCCGGTGGTGAAAATTCCTGCGGCCGTTTGGTTCGCGGCGTCGGCCATTTTGCAGACGCGCGCGACCGCGCGGGCGCGGTCTTGCGGTGTGGCCGCAACCGTGGAGCGATAGAAATGCGAGACTTTCTGATATTTCTGCGCGCCAGGCATGGGTAGCAGGTCGGGATTTTCCGGTTCGTTGCGCGCGAGACTGATTGCTGCTGCGGTTACACGGCGCAGGGATTCTTCGTCGGTCTTGTTGGTGGTGGCGCGGGCGGTGCGGCCATCAACAACGGCGCGGACGGAGATGCCCAGAGTGTGTTCGGCGACGTTTTGATGAATCGTGTTGTTGGCGAAGCGCGTGAGCGCATCAACCGTTGCGTCAATTTCGACTTCGGTTTCGTCGGCGTCGCTCCATTTAATGATGCGGTCGGCAATGTGCTCGAGTTCTGAAGCGGTGAAGCGCGCGCCGACGGGATGGCTCGAGGACTGGGCTGCAGGAGTGCTGCGCAGCCGCTTGGTTGCCGATTTCTTCTTCGCTCTAGCCATTTTTCATTTTTCGGTCATGCTGCAAGCGGCGCACTAAAGTGCGCCGCTACCCTTCGATCCTGCACCGCCGAATCTCGGGATGAATCGCCCGGTGGGGCGATTCACAAAATCAACTGCAACACCAGGAGCACAGACAGGATTGCCCGTGCCACGATGCTTATTTCGCAAAGGCCACTCCGACTTTGATATTTCTGAAACGGGCTGGCGACGCGCCGTGGCCTGTGCCCATGGTTTGCATGGGCTGGCCTTTGCCGCAATTGGGCGTGCCCCAGAGCGTCCAGTGATCGCGAGAGCATATCGCGTCGCAACTGTTCCAGAATTCAGTGGTGATACCACTGTAGCTGGGATTCTTGATCATGCGGCCCAATTTGCCGCCTTTCACTTCCCAGCCAATTTCCGTGGAAAACTGAAAATGGTAGCGGCGATCGTCAATGGACCAGGAGCGATTCGTCTCCATCAGGATGGCGTCGTCGGTATCGGCGATCAGATCGTCGTAACTCCAGGTGCCGGGATTGATGCTGATGTTGGTCATGCGAATCATCGGCAGACGGTTCCAGGATTCGGTGCGCATGGTTCCGCCAGAACGCGCTTCGCCGATCGCCGAAGCCAGCTCGCGATTGCTGAGATATCCGGTGAAAAGGCCGTCGGTGATGATCGGCGTGCAATGCGCGGGAACGCCTTCGTCATCGTACGCAAATGTGCCGAGGCCGGGGCCGTGTTCAAGGCGCGCATCGGCGACGACGTTGACGATCTCCGAGCCGTATTTTAATTTGCGAAGTTTTTCGATCGTGAGAAAACTCATGCCGGCGAAATTCGCTTCCTGGCCGAGAACGCGATCGAGTTCGATGGGATGGCCGATGGACTCATGAATCTGCAGGCCAAGCTGCGAGCCGCCAAGAATAATTGTCTTGGTGCCTTCAGGACATTGCGCTGCGGAATGCAGCGCGACGGCTTCTTCTCCGGTGCGCTGGGCATTTCCCACCAGATCGAGAGCTTCTACCAGCTCGTAGCCCTGCAGGGCATGTTGGCCGCCGAAACTATTCGGATACGAACGCTTCTGAATTTCGGTGCCGGCGAAACTCGTGGCCACAATTCCCGCGCCGGAGTGCATCTTCACTTGATGAATCACTGAGCCGATGCTGGAAACGAAAAGCTGGTCAATGCGCTTGAAGGACATCGAGCCTTCGGCAAGCGTGACGCCTTTGACGCGCATCATTTCTTTGTCGGCAGCGAGTAGCACAGCGATCTGTCGCTCTACCGGAATGCGAAAGGGGTCTTTAACGAACGGATTCTGCCATGTGTCCACGTGCGGTTTTTCGGGCGCGAGCGCGACGTCAGCGCGTTTAGCGAGGGCCGAAGCCTTGGCGATTGCCACTGCTTCAGCGGCGCAGGCTTGAATGCCTTCGCGCGTGAGGCGGTCGGTAGAGCTGAATCCCCAGGCGCCGCCTGCGATCACGCGGATGCCGATGCCGAGGGTTTCGGATTCGACGAGGGTGCCGACTTCGCCGTTCTTGGTGCCGATTTCGCGCTGGCGGATGTCCATGACGCGAGCGTCCGAGTAGGTCGCACCGCGGCGCCTAGCCGTTTCGATGGCCCAGGAGGCCCAGTCTTGCATCATGCGCGAGGAGTCCCAGGGTCGAGTTGCGGTAGCCGGCACGGGGTTAAGGGGCGCGGCGCGGCGCAAGAAGTGACGAAAAAGTAGCGATTAGAACACGTCACCGTTGTTTGTTTTGAATGAGTTACGACGATTTCTAATAATTGGCGACTAGCGATTAGAAGTTGTTCGTATGCGCGGGCGTGAGCTGTGCAGACACCGTTTACGGCCGGGGCAATGGTCGGGGCCACGGCCGATTGGTGCTGCCCGTCCTCGCGCAAAAACATCATCTGCGTATTTTAGAGAGACGCGAGAGAGAAAGCAAACGATGCTGTGTGCACATTGGGCTGGCGCGGACTAGCAAGATAAACAAAGCAGCTAAAAGTCCAGAGCCGAAAGTTCAAAGCTGGAAGGCGAGTGGTTAGCAGCGCAAAAACAAAAGGGCGGGTCTTAGACCCACCCCTACAGTGCGTTGTCTGGCTGGCGTCGTGGCGAGATGGGGCGCAGCCCTTCGAACCCTCACTGCCGGTGCTCAGAATGAATCGCGCTGTAGCGCGATTCACAGGCACCGACCCTACCAAGAAAAACTTGGGGGCCGTCTTGCTCCAAAGATTACGTGCCTTCGGACCAGCTGGCCAAGTAGTGTTCCTGGTCGGCTGTTAGTTTGTCTACGTGGACGCCCATGGAGTCCAGTTTTAGTTTGGCGATTTGGCGGTCGATGGGTTCGGGGACTGAATAGACTTGCGGTTTCAGGTCCTTGGCGTTTTTCACCATGTATTCAGAGGCCAGAGCTTGGTTGGCGAAGCTCATGTCCATCACGACCGCGGGGTGGCCTTCGGCGGCAGCCAGGTTGATGAGGCGGCCTTCGCCGAGGAGATAGATTTTGCGGCCGTCTTTCATCAGGTATTCGTCCACGAAGGGGCGAGCAGGCTTCTTGGAGCTGGCGAGTTTTTCCAGCGCGGGGATGTCAATTTCGACGTTAAAGTGGCCAGAATTGCAGATTACCGCGCCGTCGTTCATTTTTTCGAAGTGTTCCTGCGAGATCACGGACTTGTTGCCGGTGACGGTGACGAAAATTTCGCCGATCTTGGCGGCATCGGCCATCGGCATCACGCGGAACCCGTCCATGATGGCTTCCAGTGCGCGCGTGGGGTTGATTTCGGTGACGATCACGTCAGCGCCGTGGCCTTTGGCGCGCATGGCGACGCCGCGTCCGCACCAACCGTAGCCGGCGACGACAACTCGCATGCCGGCGAGCAGCATGTTGGTGGCGCGAATGATGCCGTCCAGAGTTGATTGACCGGTGCCGTAGCGATTGTCGAAGAGATGCTTGGTGAGCGCGTCGTTGACGGCGATCACGGGATATTTCAGCGTGCCGTCCTTGGCCATGGCGCGCAGGCGGATGACGCCAGTGGTCGTTTCTTCGGTGCCGCCGATTACGTTCTTGACGAGCGCGGGATGCTTGGTGAGAAGTTGAGTGACGAGGTCAGCGCCGTCGTCCATGGTGATCTGCGGCTTGTGGTCAATTGCGGCGGCGATGTGCGCGTAGTAGGTGGCGTTGTCTTCACCTTTGATAGCGTAGGTGGGGATTCCGTAGTCCTTCACCAGCGATGCGGCGACCTCGTCTTGCGTGGAAAGTGGATTTGAACCGCAGAGGACCAGGTCGGCGCCGCCGTCACGCAGAGTGATCGCTAGGTTTGCGGTCTCGCTGGTGACGTGCAGGCAGGCGGACATGCGTATGCCCTTCAAGGGCTGGTCTTTGATGAACTGCTTGCGGATTAATTGCAGGACGGGCATTTGTTGATTGGCCCATTCGATTTTGCGTTTACCTTTTTCCGCAAGAGAGATGTCCTTTACGTCGCCGGCTAGCTTCGTTGCTGTTTCCACTGGAGACTCCCTTTAAATTTGAAGTGCGTTTCGTGAGTCGAAAATCATTTTTTAGCGCTGAGCCACAGCGCGATGGGCAGGTCTGAGACCCGCCCCTAGAATCCGTCGCCGGGTTAGCATCTTGCCGAGTTGGAGCGCAGCAAGCAGCGTTCCTACGGGTTCAACTGCAAAGAGCCGGCGGGACGCCGGCACTACAAATTCAACGGAGCTACTTAACTACGCGAGACTGCTACGGCGCCGCGGGAACCGGCTTCTTTGCGGATGGCTTCGGCTTTGTCGGTGCGCTCCCAGGTGAATCCGGGACCGCTGCGGCCGAAGTGGCCGTAGGACGCGGTTGGCCGATAAATCGGGCGGCGTAGGTCGAGTGTCTCGATAATGCCTTTGGGTGTCAGCTTGAAAAATCCGCGGATCAGTTCGGTGATCTGCGAATTCGGAATCGTGCCGGTACCGAAAGTATCGGCCATTACCGAAACGGGTTCAGCGACACCGATGGCGTAGGCCAGTTGGACTTCCACTTTGGTGGCCAGGCCCGCGGCGACGAGATGTTTCGCGACGTATCGCGCCATGTAGCAGGCAGAGCGGTCCACTTTTGTGGCGTCCTTGCCGGACAGAGCGCCGCCGCCGTGACGGCTGTAGCCGCCGTAGGTGTCCACGATAATTTTGCGGCCGGTGAGGCCCGCGTCGCCCATGGGTCCACCGGTGACGAAGCGCCCGGTGGGGTTGATGTGGTATTTCGTGTTCTTGTCCACCATGGCGGCGGGCAGCACGGGATCGATGACGTGTTTGCGCACGGCTTGCTGCAAATCTCTCAGGGAAACCTTGTCGCTGTGCTGCGTCGAGATGACGACGGTATCCACGCGCACCGGGCGGCCGTCAACATATTCAATCGTGACCTGCGATTTTCCATCGGGGCGGAGGAAATCAACTACATTCTGTTTGCGGACTTCAGCGAGTTTGTGCGTGAGACTGTGCGCAAGTTGGATCGGCATAGGCATCAGCTCGGGAGTCTCGTCGCAGGCATAGCCGAACATCAAGCCCTGGTCGCCGGCGCCGCCGGTGTCCACGCCCATGGCGATGTCTGGCGATTGCTTGTGGATGGTGCAGATGACGCCGCAGGTTTCTGCGTCGAAGCCAAATTTTGCGCGGGTGTAGCCGACGTCCCGAATGACTTCGCGAGCGAGGTCGGAAAAATCCACGTACGTAGTGGTGGTGATTTCGCCGGCGACTACGACTAGGCCGGTGGTCACCAGAGTTTCGCAGGCGACGCGGCCCATGGGATCGTCTTTCATGACGGCGTCGAGAACGGCGTCTGAGATTTGGTCGGCGATTTTATCGGGATGGCCCTCGGTTACGGATTCCGAGGTGAAGAGAAACTTTTCATCATGGTGAGCCAAAACAGTATCCTCCAACGGAGTTAGTGCAATTCGGGGGCACCAAGTGCGCGTGCGTGCGTTAAGCCCAAAAAGTCAGGCTAGCATGGGGGTTTGAGGGTGTCAAACTTTTGCAGGGAAAGGTCTTAAATCGAAGTTGAACGGTTGCGGATCTGGGCGGAACTGCACGGCGGCGAGGCCAGTTTGGGCGGTGACGGGCACTTTGCTTGCCGATTAGGGGAAATAGTTGGGCTACGCCATGTCGCGGCGATAGAGCAGGTAGGCGCGGATAAAGGGGTCGAGGTCGCCATCTAGGACTTTCTGCACGTCGCCACGTTCGACTTTGGTACGGTGGTCCTTGATCAGTTGGTAAGGCTGCATGGTGTAGGAACGGATCTGGCTGCCGAAACTGATTTCGGGCTTGGAGGCGTCGAGCTTGTTCAAGGCGTCGCGGCGTTTTTCGAGCTCGAGTTCGTAGAGCTGCGAGCGCAGAACTTTCATGGCGATTTCGCGGTTCTTGTGCTGGCTGCGTTCGTTCTGACATTGCACGACGATGCCGGAGGGTAGGTGCGTGATGCGCACGGCGGATTCGACTTTGTTGACGTTCTGGCCGCCGTGGCCGCCGGCGCGAAAGGTGTCGATGCGCAGGTCGTCGGGCTTCACGTTAATTTCGATGCGATCGTCAATTTCGGGGATGACGAAAGCCGAGGCGAACGAGGTGTGGCGGCGCGCGGCTTGATCGAATGGCGAAATGCGAACGAGGCGGTGGACGCCGCTTTCGCCGGCGAGCATGCCGTAGGCGTTTTCACCCTCGATCTGCACGGTGGCGGATTTGATGCCAGCTTCTTCACCCGGGGTGGAATCAAGGATGGTGGCGCGAAAACCTTTTTGTTCGGCCCAGCGCAGATACATGCGCAGGAGCATTTCGGCCCAGTCTTGCGATTCGGTGCCGCCGGCGCCGGGCTTCACGGTGACGATGGCGTTGAGGCGATCGTTATCACCGGCGAGGAGAGTTTTGGTTTCGAGTTCAGAGACGTAGGCGTCGGCCGAGGCGATTTCTTTGGTAACGTCTTCGAGGAGCGAGTCGCGCTGCGCGTCGTCCTTTTCTTCCTGCGCGAGGCCGAGGTAGGTTTCGATGTCGCTCTTCTTGGAGTCGAGAGCGACTTCGGCATTTACGCGGTCTTCGACTGCTTTGCGCTGTTGCAGCGTGGCTTGCGCTTTTTCCTGATCCTGCCAGAAATTCGGGTCGCTGGTTTTTGCTTCAAATTCGGCTAGTTGTTTGCGCGCCGATTCTGCGTCAAAGAAAGCTCCGCACAAGCTGGATGCGTTTGTTCAGCTCGGCGAAGCGTTGTTGCAGGTCTTCGATGTGTTCGGCCATTTGGTGTCTCTATGTTAATTGATTTTTCACCGGGTGTCATTGTAAGGCGGAGGTTTGCGCGCTGAGTCGTGCTCAATGCTGTAGGGACGGGTCTTAGACCCGCCCCTACAGATTCAACGGCGCGCGATGCTATGGCGTTGGACGATTCATGAACGATATCGCAAGCAGGACGATGCTGACTGCTACGCAGAGCCAGCTGAACCAATCGCCGAATCTGGCGTAGGGGGTCAGGTCGCTGCGGAAATCGTAGGGAGCGTCGAGTTGGCCGCGGATATCGAGCGGCAGTTGGGCGGCAGTGCGGCCGTAGGGATCGATGGATTCGGTGTAACCGTTGTTGGTGTCGCGCAGGAGCCAGCGGCGATTTTCTACGGCGCGGACGCGGGCCATGGCCATGTGTTGTTCGGGGGCGGAGGAGCGGCCGAACCAGCCGTCGTTGGAAATGGTGACCAGAAGTTGCGCGCCGTTGGCGGTGAACTGGCGGACTTCGCTGGGGAATATGGCTTCGTAGCAGATGAAGGTGCCGAATTTTCCGTCT
Organism: uncultured Acidobacteriota bacterium; assembly: GCA_963790855.1. Taxonomy (GTDB): domain Bacteria; phylum Acidobacteriota; class Terriglobia; order Acidiferrales; family UBA7541; genus Palsa-295. The sequence continues at coordinate 902,291 of CAWBPZ010000004.1, read as the reverse complement.
GGTAACTGTGCGACACCGTAAGTCGATCCTGGCGTGAAATCGGAAATGTCCGCAGTGAGGCGCTTGGCGAATGTGAGCCAGCCGCGCAGGGGGACGTACTCGCCGAAGGGGAGTAGGTGGATTTTGTCGTAGCCGAAAATGCGCTGGCCTTGCGGATTCAGGAGGACGGCGCTATTGGATGCGAGCCACTTCCCTTCCGCGTCGCGCTTCCAATCCACCACGCCGACCAGGAAGTAATTTCCGGACTCTTGCGCGATGCGCTGGGCGCGCTCGGCAAACGGCGGCTCGGTGAATGAGAAGGGAGCGGGCACTTCGGGCCAGATGATGATGCCGGGGATTTGATGCGCGGCATCGACGCTGATGTGTTCGAGTTGGTCGAGCTCTCCGGCGTGCACTGGGAGCCAATCCGGCGGATAGCTTTCGGATTGTGGGAAATTGGTTTGCACCAGATGCGCGACGTAGTGCGGAGTGGCGGTGGGAATCAGGTGCGAGCCGATCAGCGCGACGAGGAGCAGGACGATCGTCGTGGCGGCGACGGCGCTCCACGCTTGGCGCGTCTTCGTGAGCACCGCGTACGCCACGAGCGATCCGAACGCGGCAATCAGGAAACAGAGGCCATAAATTCCCGTGACGGCGGTGATTTGCAGCAACGTCAGGCTGCGCGCGGCGGGATAACCGGACAAATCCCAGGACGAGCCGATGATGGGAATGTTGGTGCGGAAATATTCCAAGACGGTCCAGAGGAAAGGCGCGAGGGCGCACGCGAGCAGTTTACTTTTGCGCGAGGCGAGCGCGACGCCGGTGGAAAATGCGACGCAGATCAATCCGCCGATAAATCCGATCATGCCCACGAACGCCGCGGAGATCAGCGGGTCGATGTTGCCATACTGGCGCATGACCGTATCCACCCACGGGAGGCACACAGGGTAGAACACTTGGCCATGCAGAAAACCGTAGAGAGGCGCTTGTTTCAGCGGGGCGCCGACCGACGCGAGCACGAGCATGCCCATGGCGATCCATGCCAGCAGATACAAATTGTAATTGGGGAACGAAAGACCGAGGGCGACGCCGCTGCCGATGGCGAGCAACACTCGCGCGTAACGAGGCAAATTCATCTAGTGTTTGATTATAGGCTTGAAACCCAATTGTTCGAGGGCGCGCTTGGCGTTTTCTGCCGAGGCCATATCGGGGTAGGGACCAACTTGCACGTGGAGGAAATTATCCGCGGGTGAAGTGGCCACGAACGCGGGAAATTTTTTCTGTTGGATGGCGTCGGCCATTTCGAGAGCGTCGCGCTGCAGCTTCACGGCTGCGACTTGCAGGACGATGGAGTTCTTGCCCATCGCGGGCGGCTGGAAGCGCGCGGCGGGCTGTTTCGGACTTACCGCGACGGTCTTAGTGGTTGCTGCAGGCGGCGCGTTCGTTGATTTCGTGGCTACGGCGGGAACGGAAGCGGGAGCTTTTGCGGTCCCGGTCGCGGACGTCGTTGGCGCTGCCGCAGGCGCGGGCGCTGGCTCGAGATGATCGCTTGCCGACTTCTTATTGTCGTAGAAATCCCAACCGCCGTTATCGGGGGCGGATGCGGGTGCGTTTTTCGCGGCGGGCGCGGGTTTCGATTTCGGTGAAACTGACGCAGAGGGCACGTTGCTGTTAAATCCGTCGGCCGCGTGTACCGCGCCGCCGTATTGCGTGCGGCCCATCACGTAACCGAGCGTGAAGAAAACTCCGCAAAGCAGGACGACGCCGAGAAACAGTCCTACCAAGTGCCGGCTTTCGAGAACCCGGTCGCCGCCTCCACGTCTTGCGCTGCTTGCCATTCCTTTACTTTTTCTCCAACGACTTCATCCACTGCGAAATCACGTCCACGGGCAGCGGAAAGATCACCGTGGTATTTTTCTCGACGCCAATTTCCACCAGCGTCTGCAAATAGCGCAGCTGGATGGCCGTCGGTTCCTTTTGCAGCACGGCCGCGGCTTCGGACAATTTCGCCGACGCTTGAAATTCGCCTTCCGCGGCAATTACTTTGGCCCGGCGCTCGCGCTCGGCTTCCGCTTGGCGGGCGATCGCGCGCTGCATATTCTCCGGAATATCGACTTGCTTGACCTCAACCTTCGTTACCTTGATACCCCAAGGCTCGGTATCCTGGTCAAGGATTTGTTGCAACTTGGCGTTAACCTTTTCGCGCTCCGAGAGAATGGAGTCCAGTTCGAACTGGCCAATCAGGCTGCGCAGCGTGGTCTGGGCCAGCTGCGAAGTAGCATATAGATAATTCTGGACTTGCGACAGGGCGAGATTCGCGTCCACTACGCGGAAGTAACATACCGCGTTGACCTTCACCGAGACGTTGTCGCGCGTGATTACGTCCTGCGGAGGGACGTCCAGGGTTTCGATGCGCAGGGAGATGCGCGTGAGTTTATCGATCGGGAAAAAAACGAGTTGTAGGCCCGCGCCTTTGGCTTCGGGAAGCATGCGGCCTAGGCGGAGGACTACGCCGCGCTCCCATTCCTTGATGACGTAGACGGAGTTGGAGAGCCAGATGAGGAAGATGACTACGGCTACGCCGAAAAGTATTGTTACGAAATCCATTTTGGTTCCTCCAACGATCCAGTGCAAATTCCACGCTCATGATCGGCCGAGCCGCTGATGTAGGGGCGGGTCTGAGACCCGCCCCTAGGAATTCAAAAGCAGAAGCAACGTCAAATTCAAAAGCGACGCCAAATTCAACGGTAATGAGCCGCCAAGACGCCGGCGCTACCACAGCCAACGGCGCTCAGCTGAAGCTGACCGCCGCCCTTCGAACCTGCGTGGGCTGCGCTTTCGAAGACCGAATATTGTGCGCGCCGAGCCGTTCCTGCCTAATGCGATTCTACTGGCTCGACTTCGAGCGTCAGGCCCTTTACCTTTTTTACGCGAACGCGGGCGCCGGCGGGGACGCTTTCTCCTGCGCGGATTGCGGCGCGCCAGAGTTCGCCGTGGACGAAAACGCTGCCCATCGCTTCGCCTGAGCCTACTGGCTCGCGAACTTCGCCTACTTCGCCGACCAACTCTTCCCTGCCGGTGGAAACTTTCCACGTACGCGAGCGGAGGACCAAGCGCATCAGGATTACTACGATGATTGCGAATGGAATTACGACGGCGAGGGCGGTCCATAGACGGACGCCCATGCCCGTGAGCGGCGACTTAATCAGGAAGAGCGCGCCGAGCACCATCGAAATCACTCCGCCGACGCCGAGGACGCCATGCGTGGGGAATTTCGCCTCCAGAACGAACAGCACGAAGGCGCAGGCAATTAGCAGCAGGCCTGCGAGATTGATGGGCAGCATGTGCATCGCGTACAGAGCGAGCAAAAGTGCGATTGCGCCGAATACGCCGGGGGCGAAGGCGCCGGGATGCGTGAACTCGACGTAGAGGCCCAGGACGCCGATGATCAGCAGGATGAAAAATACGTCAGGCTGTACGATGCGCGAGAGAAATTTTTCGCGGCCAGTCATTTCGCGAGCGACGAATACTGGATGCGGAAGCGAAAGCGCCAGCTTGGTCCCATCGAGGCGCGTGATGGTGCGGCCGTTGAGCTGCGTGAGCAAGTCCTCTTTTGAGGCGGTGACGATTTCGACGAGCTCTCCGTCAAGAGCCTCTTTATCGCTGAAGGCTTTGGCGTCGGTGACGGCTGTGGCGGCTAATTGGGGGTTGCGGCCACGCTTGCTGGTGTAGCTGCGGAGGTATGCAGTGGCGTCGTTGACGATTTTCTTGCGCAGCGTGTCATCAATCTGCACGGGCGAGCCGCCAATTTCGATCAGCGGCGAAGCAGCGCCGGTTTCGGTGCCAGGAGACATGGCGGCGACGTCAGCGGAGAGCAGGATGAAAAATCCGGCGGAGGCGGCGCGCGAGCCCGTCGGGTAAACGTAAGTTACAACAGGCACGGACGAGCGCAGGATGGATTGAATTATTTCGCGCATGGAACTGTCCAGGCCGCCGGGCGTATTGATGGTGATCAGGATCAGGCTGGCGTGTTCTGTGTTGGCCTGATCGATTTCGCGGACGAGGTAATCGGCGAGGATCGGTTCGATTTCGCCATCAATGTGGAGTTCGACTACGGTGGAATTGGTGGGCGACGCGGATGGCGCTGGTGGCGCGTTTTGCGCGTGAAGCGGCGCGGAGGCGGTGAGCGAAAGTGCGGCCAATGCGGAGGAAAGCAGCAACGAGCGACGAACTGCGCGGGCGAGCATTTCGCGATTCATTATAGCAACAGAAGCTCCTTGCGTCGTAATGTTCCGGTGTAAAAGCGCCGGCAGGATAGATTAACGCGAGACGTGGTTATGGCGCGGGGCGAAGCGGCCACCGCTGAGCCAGTGGGACAGACGTGGCCAGAGCCAATCCCTCGAAAGCCTTTTCACGTAAGGCCAGAGCGCGCCGCCGAAAATTAGCAGCATGACGTAGCGGATGATAGTGGCCGTGGTTTGGCCGTTCGCGGTGACCGGTGTTCTGGCGAACCACGGGAGTAAGTACCACGCGAGCGATCTCAGCGAGCGCAGGATGGTGGTGAAATCTCCATTGACGTGCTTTTCATACGCCCACAGCGCAAAGCTGCCCGTAACCCAGGTAACGAGAATTCCCAGAAAGGCAAACAACAAATCGGGCTTCTTCATGAGCTTTCCGCCGATCGGCTTGCGCTTCCAGCAGAACAGCGCGAACAGGAAAATCGCGATGCCGGCGGTCCAAAGGATGGCGCGCCGCCAGAACAGCGAGCGATCCTTATAGAAGGAGGCGCGCGCCACTGGCAGGAAATATTCCGGCGTCAAATAGGCGGGAGTGGGCGCGTCCACCAGATCGAGGCGAGTGAGGGCGCGTTCGTCTTTCGGAATGTAATGGCGGACGCTGTCCATGTTACCGGCGAGGAAGTTGACGAGGCTCTGTGCGACATCGCTGTTGGCATTGTCGTCGCTGGCCACCAGGAAAGCTTCGACGCCCACGGTGGTAATTCCCTGCCCGTTGGGATTGCCGGGACCATACTCGTCCTTGCGGATCATGGTTTCCACGTAGCTGGAATCGCGGCTGAGCTGGGTGACCATGCCCAGGGTCAAAGGAACGAAGGAAATTTCCGAATTCAGGTTGGTGGCGTTCGCGGGAGGCGCGAACGCGGCTTGAATAGCGGTGGTGGGCACGGAGCCGGTGAAAATGACTGCGTCGAGGTCCATGCTGCGGAGACTGTTGAGGGCGTCCTGCACGGTATCCATGTGCAGCGCGCGATCGTCCGCGTTGATTAGTTTTACGTCGCACATGCCCAGGCCGGCGGCGGCGAGCACGCGTTCGGCGGTGAGGTACCCGCCAGCGCCCTCTTTTCCGGCCCAGATTCTACGTCCGCGAAGGTCCGCGACGCTGGAAATATAGGAGTGGGGACGGACTAGGACGTGGACGGTTTCTGTGAACAGCGGAACGATCAAGAGTACGCGATGCTGATGCGACGGCGGCGGGTCCGGAATCGGAAACTTCGTGGTGTCAAGAAGACAGGGCGGCGGAGGAGGAACTTTTTTCAAAGTATGTAAAGGGTGCTCGAACCAGGCGGAGTGAGCGACGTCGCTCTGCACGAGGGCGAACGCGGCTTCGCCCGATGTGAGCTTCTTCACGTTTTCGATGGAGCCATCGCTGGGGCAAGAAACGACCTGGTCTTGCGGGGCGCGGTCTTTGTTGAAGGCGTTGGCTATGGCTTGGCCGACTTCGTAGTAATTCAGTCCGGGTTCGCCGGAGAGCAAAAGGTGATCGCGATCGGCGTGCTTGCACTTATCGTCGTCGGCAGCGTATGCAGTGTGTGGCGAAAGCGAGAGGCAAACGAGCAGGAGCATGAATTGAAACGCGATGCGGCGTGACATGGCGCCTCCGATGGACTCCTGTGCGAGTGCTAGGTGAATTGGAGTCCGTGACGAGGTTCCAGTGGATTACTTTAGAGGGAATGTAACGCCTCAGGACACGAAGGTCAAGAAATGCTGAAGCGTCGGGCAAGGGGTCAAGGAAGACATCGAGGGGTGATCGAGGTAGCAGCGAGCGAGTTAGTGGGATGGGCTGGGTGAATTAATTTTGTCCATTGACTGCGCGGATTCACTTTGCGGATTGCCCGCGCGGACGGCGTGCGCGAATTAGGTTTGCGGCTCGTGAATATCCATGCTGACGATTTGGGCGCCGTCGAGGCGATAGATGTGATGGACCGCGCGGTCCATGATGACTTTGCCGTCGAGGTCGCGCACGATTTGATGAACGTGCACGACGATTCTGCCGTCGGGCAGCAGCTCGAAGCTCTGGGGCTTGACGATCGGGTCAATCAGGTCCCACTGGCGCGTCCAGTATTCGCGCACGCCTTGGTGCCCGTGAACCCGCCCGCCCTCCATCCCGTTGGGCCAATCGACGTCGGGATGCAGGAGCAGCATCATAAAATCCAGATCCCGTTCGTTGAACGCGTCGTACACCGACTTCAGTAGATCTTCATGTGCGACAGCTGGAGCTTCGCCTGCCATTGTGTGATTCCCCCGGGGAACGTTGTACCAGTGTATCAGTTTTGAATTTGTTTTTTGGTCGTGCCCGCGTAGGAAGGCGGTTCGTGCAGAACTTCCTGCAGAGCGGGGTCCTTGATGACTTTTGCGAACCCGGGATCGGTCTGGGCGGAGAGGAATCCGGAGTAGCCATCGTCGCGCGCGAGCTTCAGGTAATGCGCGGCGCGCTCGGCATCGCCAGCCTGGGCGTACGTTTTCGCGACGAAGAAATAAAACAGGCCGGGATCGGTGGCGGTGCGTTGCAGAACCACGGTGCCGCCCAATCCGCGACGGTCGAAAATGGTGGGATCGAGCGCTAGCGCTTTCTGGAAGGAATCCATGGCCTTCGGAAACTGCTTATCCTCGAAATAGGCATAGCCCAGATTGCTGTACACCGTGGGCAAATCGGAGCGTAGGTCGAGGGCTCGATCGTAGAAGCCGATGGCCTTGCCGTAGTGTTTCTTCTCGTACTCGACGGTGCCGCAATTATTGGCGGCGCTGGCGAATTTTTTGTCCGCGTGCATGGCGCGCTTGTAGAACTTTTCAGAACGATCCAAGTCGCCCAATTGCTGGAAGGCGACACCCACTTTATTCAACAACTGCGCGTTCTTGGGTTCGTTCACCAGAATTTGCAGATAGGAGCCAGCGGCCTGGAAATATTCCTTGCGCGCCATCAAGATGTCCGCGCGCATTTCGGCGGCTTCGCGTGGAGACATGGAAGAAAGAGGCTTGGCACCGACCGAAGCGTCAGCGGAAGTTGCAGGCGCCGAAGCTGTGGTGGTGTCGCTAACCTTGCTTGGAGTCTGCTGCGCGAATGCGGGGCAAGCCACTACCAAAACGAACGGGATCGCAAAGAGAGTCAATCGGCTCATAGCCCGACTCCTTTTTTTCCGCGCCCCAAGGCCTACGGCTGTGGTTTCTGGCTGTCCGCAGGCTTTTTGCTTGACCCAAAGATACCAAAAATCTTGTCCAGAAGCCCCTTTTTCTTTTCGGCGTCGGGGTTGGCGGGGGCGGGCTGCTGGGCGTCGCCGGGAGCAGCAGGTTTGGCGCCTGGCTTGGGTGGCTGGCCGGGCTGGTTCGCTGCGGCGGAGGGCGGAGGCGGCGGATTGCTGCCTTTGCCGAAGAGATGCGAGAGCCAGTTGGAGGGCGAGGATGCCTGTTGGCCGCACATTTCCGTGGGCTCGCTGCCCGCGATGAAATATTCCTGCACAGACTCTGGGCAGCTGGAGTTGGCCAATTGGCCAGATTTCGGGTCAATCATCTCGGCAATTACGCCGGGAGGCGGATCGAAGTCCTCGGTCATTTTGTATTGCGGCAAGGCCGTGGCGCGTTTCATGAATTCCGCCCACACAGGCGCGGCGGATGCGCTGCCGGAGAGGCCCAGGTCGCGATTGTCGTCGAAGCCGATCCAGACGACGCAGAGCAGGTTCGAGGTGAAGCCGGCGAACCAGCCGTCGCGCGAGGTGCCGGTCTTGCCGGCGGCGGTCGGCGTGAAACCCATGGAGCGAACCGTGACGCCGGTGCCGCGATTGATGACGTCTTCCATGATGCTGGTCGTGAGGAAGGCCACGCGCGGATCGAGCACGGCGCGGGTGCGTGGGGCGGCGGTTTCCTCCACCGTGCCATCGGCGGCGAGAACGCTGCGCAGGAATAGCGGCTCGGCACGAAATCCGTTGGTGGCGAAGGGCGTGTAGGCGGCGGCGACGTCAATCGGCGTCATTTCATAGGCGCCGAGCGCGACCGCGGGCGTGGGTTGAATATTGGTGCCGAGGCCCATCTGGCGGGTGAGGTTCACCACGCGCTGATAGCCGATCAGTTCCGCGACTTTCACCGTGGCGACGTTGAGCGAATGGATCAGCGCGTCGCGCACGGTGACCGTGCCGTAAAATTCCTCGCCGTAATTGTCCGGCGTGTATTCTTTTCCATCGAATTCGAAGGTGGTGGGGACGTCGTCCACGGTGGTGACCGGCGTGACGATCGGGGTGAAGCCTTCAGCTGCGTTGTCGAAGGCCGCTGCATAGACGAACGGCTTGAACACCGAACCGGGTTGGCGGCGAGAGAGGGCGTGATTGAGCTGGCTTTCGCCGTAGTTGCGTCCGCCGACGAGCGCGCGGATTTCTCCAGTGCGCGCGTCCAAAGCTACCAGCGCTACTTGCACGCGCGGCGCGGACTCGCCCTTCTTGGCCCAGGCGGCGTAGCGTTTGGCGAGCAGTTTGTCCACGCCTTGCACTCCGGTCTGAATGGCTTCGGCGGCGGCGCGCTGCAATTGCGGATCCAGCGTGGTGTAAATGCGGAAGCTTTGCGTTTCCAGGTCGGTTTCGGAGAAATTCTCGAGGAGATGGTCCTTGACCATGTCCACGAAGTAGGGCGCGGAGCCGGTGTTCACGCCGCCATTAACGAATTTCAGTTTCACTTTTTTGGCGACGTCAGCCTGTTCCTGCGTGATGTAACTGTCCTCGACCATCTGCGGCAGCACGCGGTCGCGCGATTCTTCGGCGCGATCCATGTGGCGCTCGGCGGTGGCGTAGCGATTGGGCGCGCGAATGATTCCGGCGAGAAAGGCGCATTCGCCGAGGGTCAACTCGCGGACATCTTTGCCGAAATAGGCTTCGGCTGCCTCGCCGAATCCGCGAATGGAAAAGCTGCCGCGGTTGCCGAGATACACTTCGTTAGCGTACAGCTCGAAAATCTGCTGCTTGGAATAGCGCTGGTTGATTTCAACGGCCATCAGGACTTCTTTTACTTTGCGGCGCCATTCGCGTTTGGTGGTAAAGAAAAAGCTGCGCGCGACTTGCATGTCAATGGTGCTGGCGCCCTGGGCTTTCTGCCCGCGGCGGAGGTCTGCCAGCGCCGCACCGAAGACGCGCACGATGTCCAGGCCGCCATGTTCGAAGAAGCGCTTGTCTTCGGCCGCGAGCACGGCGTCCACAAGGTCTTTGGGAAGGTCGTCGAAGCGCACCACGCGGCGCTTTTCGCGCGAGCTGTCAAACAGGTTGGTGATCAGCTCCGGCTCGATATCGGCCGAATCGCGTGGCGCCATTGCAGACAAATCCACGATGCGCGAAATTGCGCTGCCGGAAAAATCCACGCGCAGAGAGTTGCCGCCGCGAAAATAGGAAGCGGACGAGGGGTGAACCTCGACCGACGTCGAGCCTTTTACTTTGAACCAGCCGAGAGCGCCTTCGGCCTCGCCTTCCTGGTATCCCGCGCGGAGCAGGTAGGTGGCCAGATCGCTGGCGTGCATCGTTTCGCCGACGTAAATGTGTCCGGGTGCGGAAAAAACTCGCGAGGTGTTCTGGAAGACCTGGCCGGTGAGGCGCTGGTCAATCAGCTTGCCGAACTGAATGTAGTAGTAGGCAAAGACAGAAGTAGCGATCAGGAACGCAAGCAGCACGCTGCCCAAGACGGCCAAACCAACGCGCGAGGTCCAGAAACCCGGGGCGATTCGAATCCGCAATCAGTTTCTCCGTGAAATGCAGCAGACGAACTGCACTCTGATGATTAGACGCACGCCAAAGCCCGTCGGTTGGGCGCACGCAGCGCTGGCACGTATGGTTTCGCGCGGCCTCGATCAGAAAGAATTGTAAAGCTAAATGGGACGGCTGTCTGCGTAGAGATGAAACGGATGAGTAATCTGAGTAACACCCAGGTCGTAGGTGACGGAATAGTCCAGCGAGATAGTGATGAGGTTTCCATCGAAGGTTACTTTGATGTCCTCCTTCTTGGCCGGGACGCCGAGTTCCTGAGCCTTCTTGAAGACGTCGCCCTGGATGTCTTCGGGAGTCTTCTTGGGATAGGTCGACGTGGCAAAGCGCGCTTCGGTAGTGATGGCGTCCTGCAGCTGGTAATTCGCGAACCATGACGGAACCACCTTGATGGCGCCAAAGGCCATGGCACCCAGGAGGATTACCGTGATGGCGAAGCTGAGCTTCGCGCCACCTCGTTCGCTGCTGTGAACACGCATCCCTTGCAAAGTGAAAAAGCCTCCCAAGTGCGAATTCGATAGGCTGATGCTAACAGTATAGGCAACCCGGGAACGGTTGGGTTAAGGCATGTGTTCTGAATGAGTAAATGGGCCAGGGCGTACGAATGTACCGCTAGTAGGCGCGGGCGAAGATCGCCTTCTCGGTGGAAGGGGCGCCGCAGTGGACGCACTTGCCGGAGCCGCCCGGTTGTTCGAGCGGAATGCAGCGCATCGTGGCTTTCGTTTCCTCCTTAATATTGGCTTCGCATTCGGCTTTGCCACACCACCACGAGAAAGCGAAACCCTTTTCGACAGCTTTCTTGAACTCTTCGTAATCGGCGGTCTCATGGGTGTTCGCTTTGCGGAAGCCGAGCGCGCGGTCGAAGAGCGCCGTCTGGATATCTGCCAGCGTTTGCATCACGGCCGCCGCGATTCCCTGCTGCGAGACGAACGCCTTGCCCTCTTTTCCGGGGCGATCGCGGCGCGCGAGCACTACCGAACCTTTGGCGACGTCCTTGGGGCCCAGTTCCAGGCGCAATGGCACGCCGCGCATCTCCCAGTCGTTGAATTTGAAGCCGGGGCTGGAACCTTCGCGCTCGTCGAGCTTCACCCGGATGCCGCCGTCCACCAGTTCCTTGCGGAGTTTGTGCGCACATTCCAGGACGCTGGATTTTTCCTCGTCCGTCTTGAAAATCGGGACGATGACCAGCTGTAAGGGCGCCAGGCGCGGCGGGAAAATCAGTCCCTGGTCGTCGCCGTGCACCATGATGATGGCGCCGACGAAGCGCGTGGAAAGACCCCAAGACGTGGTCCAGCAATGTTGCAGGACGCCGCCTTGATCGAGGTAGCGAATTTCGAAGGCTTTGGCGAAATTCTGGCCGAGATTGTGCGAGGTGCCGGCTTGCAGCGCTTTGCCGTCGCCCATCATGGCTTCGATTGAGAAGGTCTGATCAGCGCCTGCGAACCGCTCGGAATCGGACTTGCGTCCGGGGATTACCGGCACCGCGGCTTCCTTCACGGCGAAGTCAGTATAGATGTCCAGCATCTGGCGGGTTTCGAATTCGGCCTCGGGCAGAGTGGCGTGGGCGGTGTGGCCTTCCTGCCAGAAAAATTCCAGCGTGCGCAGGAATAGTTTCGTGCGCAGTTCCCAGCGCACTACGCTGTTCCATTGGTTGATCAGCACGGGCAAGTCACGATAGGACTGAATCCACTTCGCGTACGAGTGGCCGATAATTGTTTCCGAAGTGGGGCGAATCACCAGCGGCTCTTCCAGTTCTTCGCCGCCGCCGTGCGTCACCACCGCCAGCTCCGGCGAAAATCCCGCCACGTGCGATTTCTCTTTGTCGATGAAACTGCGCGGAATCAACAGCGGGAACGCGGCGTTTACGTGGCCGGTGGCTTTGAAGCGGCTATCGAGCGCGGCGGTGATGTTCTCCCACAGGGCCCAACCGTACGGGCGGACGATCATGCAGCCGCGCACCGGAGCGTAGTCGGCCAGCTCCGCCTTCAAGACGACCTGGTTATACCACTCCGAAAAATCCTCCGCGCGAGTCGGCAATTTCTGGTCGGACATGCCTGGGTGGGCTCTTTTCTGCGCCGGATTGAGTGCAGCACGCGCACAATGGCGCGCGCATCGGCGCGCTAAGCATCCAAGATTAGGGGAGAGCGTGCGCGAAGTCAAACGCGGGAAGAAGTCGAAGGCACCACGGATGAACGCGGCTGAACCCGTGGCGTGGAATGCGATCCGAGGAAAAAGAGAATGCGACGACGGCGCGGGTCGGTGAATCTCAGGGTCGGAATTTAGCACAGATGAACGCTGCTAACGGCAATGACAGCTCTTTTGCGGAAGTGCGGAGGCTCGCGCTGGGCTTGGAAATGCGTTGCCACAATGCAAATTCGCCAGCTGGAATGGGTGTTTTATGCGTGTGTAAATTTCGAACTTGCGGTAGGCTATTTTGCGGGGTGGTTGCCCGAAATAATTATCCAAAATCGAAGGAGCTTTTTTGAAATGAAGATGCGCCTCGCCTCACCAGTATCGCTAATATGCCTTTGTACAATTGCATGGTCCGTTCCGGTGAACGCACAAGCCGGCGCGGGAGCAGGCACATCCGCAGGCCAGCAGACGACGCCAGCACCGCAGCAGCAGCCCAGCCAACCCAAAATGATGTCGCCAAACGTGGCGAATGTGCAGCCCGGAGAGGTGTACCACCGCCCCACGCACAAGGAAAAGTTCCGTTCCTGGGCTTTCGTTTCATTCGGGCCATATGCCTTCATCGGTTCAGCTGCCGCCGCCGGAGTTCAACAGGCAGAAAATGCGGCTCCGGAATGGGGCGGGGGAGCGGATGCCTATGGTGTGCGTGTGGCCAACAATTTTGGAATCAACCTGGTGACGCAGACGACTCGCTACGGTTTGGCTGAAGTTTTCCATGAGGACACGCTTTACTATCGCTGCGAGTGCGACAGGTTTGGCAAACGCTTGGAGCACGCCTTGCTATCCACGGTGACCGCGCGCAGAGGCGAGGACGGTCACCGCACTTTTTCGTTTGCATCACTGGTCGCACCGTACGCCGGCGGCGAAGTCGCGGCGCTCGCCTGGTATCCGAGCCGTTACAATGATAAAGACGGCTTCCGCATCGGCAATTACAACTTGGCGGTGCAGGCGGGGTTAAACGTGGCGCTGGAATTTATTTACGGCGGGCCGCATACGTTTTTGGGCAGGCACCATGTACCGGTGCTTTCGGACGCTACGGGTTCCAGCCAGCAGTAAATTTCTTGACGGCAATTGGCACGAAGATAGCAAGCCCGCCGGTGATTTTCCATCGGCGGCTTTTTTGTTTTACGTAGCATTGACGCAGATGCCGACCGATTTTTAGCGGTGATCCGGGTGATTGTGCCGCCAGGCCCAATACTCGCGCTGGTCTGGAGGCGGTAGCTTTTGGAAGTCGCGATACGGCCGGTGCGTTTCGGCGACCCACTGGCGATAATAGACGACTTCGTGGTCGTTCCAGGCGTGGTAATCATTGTAGTACGGATCATAAACACGGACGGTGGCGTGTTCGGCGCAGCCCGTAAGCACGCTCGGCGTGATCGCCGTGAGGCTTAGCAAGATTGCTCCTAGCCAACGTTTGTTCAGGCACATTTTTTATGATTCCTCCGTGAAATGTTGCGGGGGGGCGCCGGTTTGATTGCAAACCACGCAGCGCTCCGATAAACTCTTCACGAATTTACAAACACGTTGCTGCCGGCAAAGTTGCTGGCGTTTCACGCGCCGTTGCACATCCCGGCCGGGTGCCCTGACATGAAAAATGAAACCCCAGAGTTGCTGCGTATGAGCCGCTCGCTGGACGAAGCGGATCCGGAAGTTGCCGAGGCGCTGCGCGACGAGGTGCGGCGCCAAGCTACCGGCCTGGAATTGATCGCGTCTGAAAATTTCGTTTCCGAAGCCGTTTTGGAAGCGATGGGCTCCGTATTCACGAACAAGTACGCAGAAGGTTATCCCGGCAAGCGATATTACGGCGGCTGCGAAAATGTGGATCGCGTGGAACGGCTGGCGATCGAACGCGCCAAGCAGCTTTTCGGCGCTCAGCACGCCAACGTGCAATCACACTCCGGTACGCAGGCTAACATCTCGGTTTACATGACTGCGCTAGAGCCCGGCGCCACTGTGCTGGGCATGAATCTGGCGCACGGCGGACATTTGACGCACGGCCATCCGCTGAATTTTTCGGGCAAGACTTATAAATTTGTGGCGTATGGCGTGACGAAAGATACCGAGACGATTGATTACGAGGAAATCGCACGGCTGGCCGCTGAGCATCAGCCGAAAATGATCGTGGCGGGAGCCAGCGCTTACGCCCGCGTGATCGATTTTCCGCGCATCGCGCAGATTGCGCAGTCGGTGGGCGCGTTATTTTTCGTGGATATGGCGCACATCGCCGGGCTGGTAGCCGCGGGTGCGCATCCCAGTCCCGTGCCGCATGCTGATTTTGTGTCCACCACCACGCACAAGACCTTGCGCGGGCCGCGCGGCGGGCTGGTGCTGTGCCGCGAAAAGTACGCGAAGGATTTGGACCGCGTCACTTTTCCGGGATTACAGGGCGGGCCGCTGGAGCACATCATCGCAGCGAAAGCGGTGTGTCTGAAGGAAGCCGCGGCGCCGGATTTTCGTGCGTATCAGCTGCAGGTGGTGGCGAATGCTAAAGCTCTGGCCGCGGGATTGAGCGCGCGCGAATTTCGCATCGTGACCGGCGGCACTGACAATCATTTGATGCTGGTGGACATGCATTCGCGCGGAATCACCGGACGCGACGCGGAATTGGCGCTGGAACGCTCCGGCATGACCGTGAATAAAAATGCGATTCCCTTTGATCCGCTGCCGCCAATGAAGGCCGGCGGAATTCGCATCGGCACGCCAGCGGTGACCACGCGCGGGATGCGCGAACCCGAGATGGAGAAAATCGCAGCGTGGATTGCGGAAGTGCTGACGCATTTGGGCGACGCTGCAATCGAACAACGCGTGCGCGCCGAAGTGGCGTCACTTGCGATGCGATTTCCGCTGTATGCGCGGCGCCTGGAAGCTGCCGATGCTGTGGGCGCGCTGCATTCCAAGGTTGCGGGGTAGCACGCGGCGGCGAAGTTTCAACCTGGCCCACTTCTCCCGTTTCGGCACGCCTCTCTGTTTCATCTTTCGCGTTCGACCGCGTTCCCTGCCCTAACTCGTGCCTGTGCCGCGCCGCAACAGCGCTCGAAGACCCCTCTTTGGAAGCGCATGTGCGAGTGCATCTTATCGGGAGAAACGCCCACTATGGGCACCAGTTCGGCCGTGGAGGGTCTCGCGTGGCCCCAAACGCTGGAAGCAGCCAAAGATGAAGCGCGGCTGATACAGGATTCGCTGCTGCCGAGCGGCACTTAGCGCGGAGATGCGTTCGAGGTGGCGTTTCGTTTCGCGCCACTGGGTGAAGTGGGCGGAGATTTCGCGGATTTTTTTAATTTGCCGAACGGTTTAGTGGGCACGTACATGGGCGACGTCGTCGGCAAAGGATGGATCGCGGCGATGTACGCTTCGCTGGTGATGGGCACGATCCGCGGGATCAATAAAACTGGCGAAGACACCGCTGCAGCGCTAGGGCTGCTGAACAAACGCTTGCGCGTGCGGCCTGTTCCCGGACGATAAAGTTCGATGATTTACGCGCTGTTTAATCCTGCGTCGGGCGTGCTGACTTTTTCAAACGCGGGTGTGCCGCTACCGCTGTTGGTCTCGACCGAAGGTTGCCGCTCGCTGGGTGAAGGCGGGTTTCCTTCGGGCATGTTTGCGGACGCTGCTTACGAAATACACAGCATGAAGCTCTCGCCCGCAGACGCCGTGCTGTTTGCCACGGACGGGGTGCACGAAATGCGCAACGCGCGGAACGAGGATTTGAGCTGGGGAAGGCTGGAAGAAATATGGAAGCAGTGCCGCTGCAGGTCCGCGGACGATTGCCTGGATTTTCTGTTCGATCAAGTACGTGAATTTTCGGCGAACAGCGGAAGCCATGATGACATTACGGCTGTGGTGCTGAAGGTGCGTCTCTGACGACAGTCTCGCGATGTAGGACTGGGCGGCGGTTCATCTCAAACGACCAGTATCTTTAGTTCCGATGCGCTGCCGTCGTGAATCGAAAATGCGCGTACCGGCTTTTCCGCGTCTGGCTGCGACGAAATGATGAAATACGCTGCTTCTGGATAGTAAGCCCGCGCGATATCGGTGCGCGAAGGCTCGTTCGCGCCGTGCGGATGCGAATGATAAATTCCCAGAAACTGCAATCCGGCGCCGCGAATTTCTCGCATGAGTTGAAATAATTCGGCCGGCGCAATTTCATAATGCGTGGCGGGATCGCCGGCGATGTTGTGCGCGGGCAAGACGCGGTTGATCACGCCTTCGCAACCCGCGAGGAGGCCGCAACGTTCATGGTCAGGCTCTCCTTGCGCATGGGCCTGCAGCGCAAAGAGCACTCCGTCTTGAACTCGGATTGTATTCGGCACTAAGAACAGTCTATATCCCAATCATCGGAAGCAGAAAATTGCTTGCAGCACCATGTGAGGATATGCGGAGGTCACAACGCAGAGCTCAGTGCGGTCCTACGATAGGCAAGAATTGGATTCCAAGATTTCAGCGTCGGGACAGCCGGCGCCGCGGAAGAGTAGACTGACCGGAACGAGTTCGTCCAGCGGACGAGAAACAGCGAGCCCGCGGCTATCGCGGACAACAGAAACATCCATGCAATGCTGGCAAGGCTCCAGTAACACATCTTGCTGCCTGGAAATTCGCGATGAAATTCCCTCAAGACTTTCCAGTAATAGCACCCTTGGATGCCCGTTTTCTTGAGATCATCCCAGCTGGATATCCCGAAAGGGATCTGATCGTCCAGCGGGCGTTTGGTGTTCAGAGCTGCGACGATGTCTGAGTATCGAAGAGTGTCGACGAAGCCAGCGAGACCGCCGAGAACCGCCAAAATTAGCGGGTATTTGTCGCTGCTCGACATCGCGAAAGCTTTCGAGGGCTTGGCCAGCGGAGCCCCCCGGCCACAACCCCGGGATTTTGCGACTATGCTTTTTGCGCTTGGCGGCGCAGGAATGTCGGCACGTCCAGGTCGTCCGCGGGAACTTCGTTGCGTACCTCGGCGACGTTGCGCGCGACCTGCTGCACCACGTTGGTTTGTTGCGGCGCGATGCTTCCGGCGGTGGGTTGCTCGCGCGAAGCTTTCCATGTCTTGGGTAAGTAGGAAGGCTTCTGTTGCGATTTGCGGCCGGCAACGTCGCGGAAGCCTGCGGCGATCACGGTGATTTTCACGGACTCCTTCATGGCGTCGTCCATTACCGCGCCGAAAATAATGTTGGCGTTCTCGTGCGCGGCTTTCTGGATGATGGAAGAAGCTTCGTGCACTTCCTGCAGGCTGAGGCTGGACGAGCCGGTGATGTTGATCAAAATTCCCTGCGCGCCCTGAATGCAATTATCTTCGAGCAGCGGGCTATTGATGGCACGATTCGCAGCGTCAATGGCGCGATTCGAGCCGGAAGCGACCGCGGTACCCATTACGGCATAACCTTGGCCGGACATAATCGTTTTCACGTCCGCAAAATCGCGATTGATGATGCCGGGAATGGTGATGATGTCTGAAATGCCCTGCACGGCCTGGCGCAAAATATCGTCGGCGATGCGGAAGGCTTCGAAAAAGCTGGTGCCGTGCTCGACGCAGTCCATCAGGCGTTCGTTGGGGATGACGATGACGGTGTCCACGCAGCCGATCAGCTCGCCGAGCGCTTGTTCGGCCTGCTCCATGCGGCGCTTGCCTTCGAACGCGAAGGGCTTGGTGGCAACAGCGACAGTGAGCGCGCCGAGTTCGCTCGCAAGATTCGCGACGACTGGCGCGGCGCCGCTGCCAGTGCCTCCGCCCAGACCCGCGGTGACGAACACCATGTCCGCGCCGTCGAGCGCTTCGAGAATTTTTTCTGTGTCTTCGAGCGCGGCTTTGCGGCCGACTTCAGGATTCGCGCCCGCGCCGAGTCCTTTAGTGAGCTTCGCGCCCAATTGCAGTTTTACGGGCGCTTGCGACAATTTCAGCGCCTGCAAATCGGTGTTAGCCGCGATGAATTCCACGCCTTCCACTTTCGCGCGGATCATACGGTTGACGGCGTTGGAACCGCCGCCGCCCACGCCGATGACTTTTATTTTTGCTCCGTTGGTTGCTTCTTCTGCGAACGATACACGCATTGCCGATTCTTTTTGCGCCATGCTTCCTCCCCAGTCTTTTCCCAATTTCGTCTTTTGCATCCGTTGCTTGTTACGCCCCTGCAAACATGCTTTTCAATTTGCCCACCCAGCCGCCAGGGCGCGTTCCACCGGCGCGCCGCGTGCGCGCGCCGTACAGAACCAGCCCCACGGCCGTTGAATATTCGGGCCGGGAAACTTCTTCGCTCATTCCGGCGAGTCCGCGCGGAGACGCCACGCGCACCGGAAGATTGAAAATTCGCTCGGCCAGTTCGCAGAGGCCGCGCAATTGCGCTCCGCCGCCGGTCAGCACGATCCCCGCGGGGATCATCCCTTCGCCGCCACCGCGGCGCAGTTCGTCGCGCACCAACATTAATAGCTCATGGGCGCGCGGTTCCACGATTTCAGACAGCATGCGCGAAAACACGGTGCGCGGCGGACGATCGCCGACGCTGGCGATTTCAATGGGCGCGTCTTCGGTGAGAAGTTCGCGCAACGCGCAGGCATGCAGCCGCTTGATTTTTTCCGCTTCACTGCTGGGAGTGCGCAAGCCGACCGCGAGATCGTTGGTGAAATGATCGCCGCCAACTGGAACTGCCGCGGTGTGGCGGACCACGCCGCCGGATAACGCAACCATTTCCGTGGTGCCGCCGCCGATGTCGAGCAGGCAGGCGCCGAGTTCGCGCTCGTCTTGCGTGAGGCAGGCTTCGGCGGAGGCAAGCGGCTCGAGCACTGTGTCGTCCACGCGCACGCCAGCACGATTCACGGCTGTAACAATATTCTGCGTCGCGGTTCCGGAGGTGGTGACGATGTGGACGTTTGCCTCGAGGCGTTGGCCGACCATGCCGATCGCGTCGCGTACATTATCTTGCGCGTCGAGCGAAAATTCCTGAGGCAGGACGTGCAGCACTTCGCGGTCTTCCGGCAATTTCACGCCGCGCGCGGCTTCGATGGCGCGGCGCACGTCGTCGCGTTGTACATCGCGCGGACGCGAGCCGACGGTGATGCCGCCACGGCTGTTCACGCCGCGCACATGCGTGCCCGCGACGCCAATCAGCGCGGATTCCACCGGGACTCCGGTGAGGGCTTCGGCTTCTTCGACTGCGCGGCGAATCGAACTGACCGCGAGATCGAGGTTGACGATTTGGCCTTTGCGCCAGCCTTTCGATTCCGCCGCGCCGAGCGCCGCGAATTTCACGCTACCGTCGTCGTCCAGTTCACCGATCAGGGCGCAGGTTTTGGTGCTGCCGATGTCCAGCGCTACGATGTGCCGTTCCTTCTTCGTCAAAACAGGCGCTCCTCAGTAGCTTTCGCAGTGCCCTTATTACTGCTCTTGCGAGCTTACGTGCTTCACTGAACTTTTTGATGCGCTGTGCTGCGTGGCGCTCGTTTTTGCCGGTGTTGTTTTCGCCGGCGGAGTTTTTGCCGGCGCCGCCTTCATTGGTTTTGCTGCTTTCGGCGGCGCAGTTGGCTTCGCGGGCGCGGCTGGTTTTGGCACCGCAGCCGGATGGGGCGGGGCTGCTTTCGGAGCCACATCAGTAATCGGCGGCGGATCTTTTTTCAGCGCGAGGATGGTGCGGTCTGGATTCACCACGGCTTCGCCGTTGAAGCGCAGGTCTACGGATTCGACGCGGCCTGCGGCTGCGCGCCATTGACCGATGTCGTTTAGCACCGTCAAATATTTGGACTGGAAATCGCTGTCGCCGAAATGGACGACGATGGGTGCATCGGCGTTGCCCCAAGCGTCGCTTCCGGTCGCGCTGCCGGAAGTATTCGTCACCTGCAAACCGGAAATCGTGGCGCGCAGGTCTTTTGCTTCGATGAGGTCCACTTCGCTCACTTGTTCCATCGATCCGGCGCGCGCTGCCTCCACCTGCTGCGTGAATCCGGCGAACATCTGCATGCGCAGCTCGCGATCTTCGATGGGCATATCCGCGCCGATCCCCGTGACCACCGGAAAATGGAAATTGGCCTTCAGCGGACGATCGAGGATCACGCCGTGTGCGTCCACCAGCGCGAGGTCGCTGCCTTCGCGGAGGAAAGCGATCGGCGTGCGCTCGACGATTTCCACTTCAATGCGATTGGGCAACGCGCGGCGCACGGTGGCCTGTTCGACCCATGGAATCGTTTCGATCTGGCGGCGGCGTTCGTCGAGCGGGATGCGTAGGACGCTGCGATTGCGGTCTGCAGCGAAAATTTCGAGAATTCTTCCTTTCGGCACGTACTGGTTGTCCTTCACTTGCACCTGATCGGAATGAATCAGCGCCATCTCCGGCGACGCGAGCAAGTAATGACCGAGCACGTAACTCGCTGCGGCGGCCGCGAGCGCGATCACGATCCAAAAAGTGACGCGCAGATACGTCTTCCAGGCCTTCTTGCCGAATTTGCGCCGCTTGATTTCCAGCGGCTTCTGGCGACGAAGATACTTCGGCTCTTCGTCGGCCAGAACTTCCTGGGGGTAAGCGTCCGCATCCATGGTTCTTAATTTTTCCAAAAAATTACCTCGTTCTCCAGTTCGATGCCGTAGGTGACGCGCACGCGTTCCCGCACTTCATCAATCAGGCGCAGCATGTCGGCGCAGCTGGCGTTCGCCACATTCACGAAAAAATTTGCATGGCGGTCGCTGACCATGGCGTCTCCCACGCGATGGCCTTTCAGTCCCATCTCGTCAATCATGCGTCCGGCCGACCCGCCCGGCGGATTCTTGAAAATGCAACCCGCGCTTTTCTGGTTCAGCGGCTGGCTGGCGCGGCGCTTCTCGTTACAAATTTTTATCGCCGCCAAAATGTCCTTGTACGGTCTTGACGGCAGCTCCAGCTTCACGCGCAGCATTACATCGTCAGGCGCGAAAGAAGTATGGCGGTAATCGAAACGAATGTCATCTCCGCGCAAAGTTTCCAGTTTGCCGGTGGACGCGCGGTAAAGCTGCACTTCGCGAACGTAGGAGCCGATTTGCGTGCCGTACGCGCCGGCATTCATGCGCAACGCGCCACCGACGCTGCCAGGAACGCCAATCAGGCCTTCCATGCCGCCCAAATCGCGCTTCGCACAATAAGTGACCATGCCGCCGAGGTCCGCGGCCGCGTCCACGTAGGCCGCGTTGCCCTCGACGCGCATTCCCGGTTGCGAGGTGGGCAGATGCAGCACCACGTACGGCAATTCACCGTCGGCGATTAGCACATTGGTGCCGCCGCCGAGAAAGCGATGCGGAATATTTTCATCCCCAAGCAGATGCATCACTTCGGGAATGGTTTCGAATTTTCGCAGCAGCAATTGGTCGGTGGTGCCACCAATGCCGAGTGAAGTTTTTCCGCTGAGCGGGACGCCGGGACGCAGTTCCACGCCGAGTTCTTTCAGGCGCGCCGCGAGTTTTTCGTTAATGCGCATTCAGCCTAGTCCACCACCGTGGTTGAAACTTTCGAGCCCAGCAGCATCGCGAGTTGATCGAGAGTCCGGCCCACGCTGCCCGCGCCAATTGTTAGCACCGCGTCGTGCGGGCGCGCTTCCCGCAGCAGATATTCGATCGCGGCCTGCATGGTGCTGGTGAAGACGACATTTTTGTGTCCGGCGCCGCGAATCGCTTCGGCCAGTTTTTCTCCTGTGATGCCGGGGATAGCTTCTTCGCCCGCGGCGTAAATGTCGGTCATCAGCAAAATATCTGCTTCGTTGAACGAGCGCCGAAAATCTTCCCAGAGGTGCTGCGTGCGGGTGTAGCGATGCGGCTGGAAGAGTACTAGCAGACGTTGATAATCGCAGCCGCGCGCCGCGGCGAGAGTGGCGCGAATTTCAGCGGGATGATGACCGTAGTCGTCTATCAACGTGACACCATTGAACGTGCCTTTGATTTCGAAACGCCGGCCGACGCCAGAAAATCTGGAGAGGCCCGCGCGGATCAGGTCCGCCGGAACATTTAAAGAGAGCGCGACGGCGGCTGCGGCGGCAGCGTTGCTCACATTGTGAATTCCCGGTGGCGAAGGGAGATGGAAATTTCCCAAATCGTCGCCGTGATATTTCAGCCGGAATTCGCTGGCCAAGCCGCGCAGCTTCACTTCGCCGATAACCAGGTCCGCCTGGCTAGAAGTTCCGTAGGTGATCACCGGGCGCTTCACGCGGGGCAGAATGGCCTGCACGTTGGGCTCGTCCAAGCACAAAATCACCGTACCGTAAAATGGCACGCGATTCACGAACTGCAGAAACACATCCTGAATTTCCTCGAGTGAGTGGTAATGGTCCAGATGCTCGCGGTCAATGGTAGTGACGACGGCGACCACGGGCGCAAGGAGCAGAAACGAGCGATCACTCTCGTCCGCTTCCACGACCATGTATTCGCTCTGGCCCACGCGAGCGTTTGAGCCGGCATGATTCACGCGCCCGCCAACAACAAAGGTGGGATCGAGACCGGCAGCCGCGAGAACCGATGCGATCATCGAGGTCGTGGTGGTTTTTCCGTGCGCTCCAGCCACCGCAATGCCATATTTTAGGCGCATCAGTTCGGCGAGCATTTCCGCGCGCGGAATCACTGGAATTTTCAGCAGGTGCGCCTCGACTACTTCCACATTATCCGTGCGCACCGCCGAAGAAATCACAACGACGTGCGCGCCGTGCACGTTTTCTGCCCGATGGCCTTCGAACATACTGGCGCCAAGCTTGCGCAGGCGCTCGGTGACTGGAGTCTGCTTCAGATCCGAGCCCGAAACGGCGTAGCCACTCGAAAGCAGCACTTCGGCGATGCCTGACATGCCGCTGCCGCCGATGCCGACCAGATGAATCCGTTGAAAATTGCGAAATGGGACGTTCACGCGCGCACCAGCCCTTCGAGCAGGTCCACAATGTCTTCGACGGCGCGCGGACGGGCCAAACGCCGCGCCTGCTCTTCCATTTCCGTGATTCTCCGGGGCTGGTCCAGGAGGGTGAAAATTTCTTGCGTCAGACGTTCAGGCGTCAGTTCGGTTTGTGGAAGCAGGCGAGCGGCACCTGCGTTCTGCATGGCCTCGGCGTTGCGCGTTTGATGCGCGTCGGTGGCGGCGCCGAAGGGGATGAAGATGGCGGCACGACCGGCGGCGGCAACTTCGGCCGTCGTGATCGCGCCCGAACGGCAGAGAATCAAATCCGCCTGGGCAAAACGCTCCGCCATATTCTCGATGAAGGGCACAACCTCCGCTCGGAATTCGCGTCGCGCATAAGCCACGCGCACATCATTATAGTCGCGTTCTCCGGTCTGATGCACGATGAAAAGCTGATTTTTTCGCGTGGCTAGAACGTCCAGTGAATCAACTACCGCGCGATTGATGGGCAAGGCTCCGCGGCTGCCTCCGGTGATCAGGAGGCTGAAGGGCGCGCGATGCTCTTTGCGCCCGATGGAGAAAAATTCGTGGCGCACGGGAATGCCTGTGGCGACGGCTCGTTCGCCGAAACGCTTGGCGGTTTCCGCAAAACCGCAGGCGACACGGTTCGCGAGGCTGCCGAGCAGGCGATTGGTGAAACCCGGCTCGACGTTTGGCTCGAAAATCATGGTGGGGATGGCGTGCAGACGCGCCGCTAGAATCATTGGGCCGGAAGCGTAGCCGCCGACGCCAAACGCGACGCTGAAATTATGCCGCTGCACGATTTTCTCCGAGTCCCAGAAGCCTGCCGGAAGCTTGGCCAGGTTGCGCACGAGTTTCGCGCCGCCCATGCCTTTGAGTCCCGCCGCGCGAATCGTTTGCAGTGGCAGCCCGGCCAGCGGCACGAGGCGCGATTCCATTCCGGCTTCGGTTCCCACTAGCACGACGCTTCGCGCTCCTTCCGGCTCGCGCCGGAGCCATTCTCGCGCCACGGCAATGGCGGGAAAAACGTGGCCGCCAGTGCCGCCGCCCGCGATCAGCAGCTCTTTACACCTAGCGCTGTTTGCCACAGCGCTTTTCGCTGCCACGCCAGTTGCAGCGGCAGCGGCAGTGGCGTTTGACGTCACGTCTCGTCCGCGTGCTGGCTGATATTCAGGAGCACGCCCGTTGCCAGTAACATGCTGAACAGGCTCGAGCCGCCATAGCTGATGAACGGCAGCGGAATTCCTTTCGTCGGCATTAATCCGAGCACGACACTCAAATTAATCAGCGCCTGCCCGACGACCATCGTCGTGATCCCCAGGCCGAGAAACTTGCCGAAATCATCCGGCGCCTTCATTGCGGCGAGGAATCCGCGCCAGCCGTACATCGCAAAAAGTCCCAGGACGATTACCGCGCCGATGAATCCGATTTCTTCGCAAATAATCGCGTAAATAAAATCCGTGTGCGCTTCGGGCAGGAAGAAAAGTTTCTGGCGGCTTTCCATCAGGCCCACGCCGCTCATTCCTCCCGAACCTACCGAGATCAAGGATTGCAGCAATTGAAAGCCGGCGCCTTTGGGATCGAGTTCGGGATGGCGGAACGCTTCAAAGCGTTGCAGGCGATACGGTACGCGCACAATCAGAAGATAAATGACGGGAATGGCGGCGAGCACCGTACCGCCGATGTATTTCAGCGAAAGCCCGGCGACAAAAAGCATGGCGATCGCGATCACCAGAATCATGAAGGCCGTGCCCATGTCCGGCTCCTTCACCACAAGCGCGGCCATCATCAGCGTAGCGCCGAGCGCTGGAGCCAAAGTGTGCAGCGGATCGTTAACGCCAAAATTTCTAGGGAGGCGCCGCAATTCCAGCAGCCACGCCAGATAAACGATCAGCGCGAGCTTGGCCATTTCCGACGGCTGAAAACTGAATGGGCCCATGCGGAACCAGCGATGCGTCTGATGCGAGCGGTCCAGAAAAAATACGCAGACCAGCAGGACGATCGTGACGGCGAGGCCGGTGAACACCACGCGCGGCTGGCGGAGCTTGTGATAATCCATATTCATCAGCCAGAACATGCCGGCAATTCCGAGCACGATGTAAATCAACTGGCGCAGCAGGAAAATGTAGCCGGCACCGAATTGTTCGCTGGCTGTCATGGCGGAGGCGCTGAAGACCATGACGGCGCCGATCAGGCAGAGCGCGAGCGTGACGCCGAACAATTGTTTATCGGGTTGCAGACTTCGTGGCATTGCTATCCTTTTTTCGCGTGCGGCCGTGGCTCGACTGCCGTTGCGGCCGTACTGGTTGCGCCGGTTGCTAATTGATTTTCGTGGCGCACCACTATTTCTTTGAATGCGCGGCCACGTTGTTCGTAGTTCTCGAACTGATCGAAACTGGAGCAGGCGGGCGCGAGCAGCACCGTGTCGCCGGGCTGCGCTGCTTCCGTGGCCAGTTGCATCGCGCGTTCGAGCGTACCGGCTTGGCGGATTTCGACCGCGCCTTGCAGATCGGCGCTAATTTTCGGTGCGGCTTCGCCAATCAGCAGAGCCATACGCGCGCGTTCATGCAACAAATCGCGCAGCGGAGTGTAGGGGCTGCCTTTGTCTTTGCCTCCGAGAATTACCACGAGCGGGCCGGGAAACGCTTCGATGGCTTTTAAAGCGGCATCAACATTTGTGGCCTTGGAATCGTTGTAAAACTGCACACCGGCAATTTCGCCGGCGAATTCGAGGCGATGTTCGACGCCGCTGAACGATTTCACACCGTTCGCGATGGCGGCTGGAGTCGCGCCCGCTAGATATGCCGCCGCGCATGCTGCTAAAACGTTTTCCACGTTGTGTTCACCGCGCAGGGGAATCTGGTCGCGCTGCGCCAGTACCGCTTCCGAACCTTCATTGCGGAAAATAATTTCGTTGTCGCGCAGGAATGCGCCCGTGGCCACACGTTTCTGGCGGCTGAACCAGAAAATGTACGGCTTGGCGGGCATGCGCTTGGTGATTTCTGGGTCGTCCGCGTTCAGCACAGCCATGTCGCGCTCGAGCTGATTTTCGAACATGCGCATTTTAGCCTGCGCGTAATCTTCAAACGTGCCGTGGCGATCGAGATGATCGGGCGTTAGATTTAACAGCACGCCAATCTCCGGACGGAATTTATCGATCGTTTCCAGTTGGAAGCTGCTGATTTCGGCGACCGTTACGGCCGCGTCTGTGGATCTTTCCACCAGCGCGAGCAGCGGCGTGCCGATATTGCCGCCGACGAGCGTGGGAATGTTCGACGCCTGCAAAATGTGCGCGAGCAGCGCGGTGGTAGTGGTCTTTCCATTCGAGCCGGTGATGGCGACCAGCTTGCCGCGCAGAAAGCGCCAGGCCAGTTCGATCTCGCTCCAAACCGGGATGCCTTGCGCGCGGGCGAGTTCGAGCGGCGGCAGTTTTGTCGGGACGCCGGGACTGACAACTATCAGGTCCTGTTCGAAAAAACTCGCATCCACATGTCCGCCGAGTTCCAGTTTCACTCCTGCGGCGCGGAGTTGCGCGGCGGTTTGGGCTAGCTCGGATTCCGGGCGCTCGTCAGTTGCTGTGACTGTGGCGCCGTAGCCTGCGCTGAAGAGTGACGTCACTACGCCCGTGCGCGCCAGGCCGACGACCAACACTCGCTTCCCCGTTAGATCGAATCCCAGTCGCAACTCAGCTCCTCACTGCAAATTCTGATACAGATAGCGCGCCTTGCTCAATTCGCGCTCACCGCAGTTTCAATGTCGTCAGCGAAAACAGCGCGAAGACCAGCGCCACAATCCAGAATCGCACGATGATTTTAGATTCGCTCCAGCCCAACAGCTCGAAATGATGGTGCAGCGGCGCCATGCGGAATACACGCTTTCCAGTCAGCTTGAACGAGCCGACCTGAATGATCACCGAGAGCGCTTCCAGCACGAACACGCCGCCAATCGAGAGCAACAAAATTTCCTGTTTGATGATTACCGCGACGGTCCCGATGGCGCCGCCCAGCGCGAGCGAGCCGACATCGCCCATAAACATTTCCGCGGGATGCGCGTTGTACCAAAGAAAACCGAGCGACGCGCCGGCGAGGGATCCGCAAAAAATTACCAGTTCGCCAGCATCGGGAATTTTCTGCAGGTCGAGGTAGTCCGCGAATTTGGCGTTGCTGGAAAGATACGTGAGCACCGTCAGCGCGGTGGACGAAACCAGCACGCAACCGATCGCGAGGCCGTCGAGACCATCCGTGAGATTCACGGCGTTCGAGCAGCCCACGATGACCAGCACCAAAAACAAAATGAACGGCACGTACGCCAGCGGCCAGATAAAACTGTGGCCGAAGAGCGAGGAGATCACCAGATTCGGATGCAAGCGCTTGAAAAACGGCACGCTGAGCTGCGTCGAGTAGGCGCCCTGCGTTTGCAACGAGACCAGCGCGACGCCCACCAGCACGCAGGTGAGCACCTGGAGCGAAAACTTTGCGCGCGGAGTGAGGCCCAGGTTTCTGCGGCGCACGACCTTATTGTAATCGTCCACGAACCCGATAGTGCCAAATGCCAGCGTGGCGCCCATGGCGAGTAGCACGTATGCGTTGCGCAAATCCGCCCACAGCAACGTGGGAATTATGATTGAGGCGACGATCAGCACGCCGCCCATCGTGGGCGTGCCGGCTTTTTTCTGATGCGCCTTAGGCCCTTCCTCGCGGATGTATTGCTTCACCTGCAAATCGCGTAGGCGTTCGATAACCCACGGACCCATCAGGAGCGAGAGCAGCAGCGCGCTGGTGCTGGCCATGGCGGTGCGCACGGTGATATAGCGGAAGACGTTGAGCGGGCTGAAGTGCGGCCGCAGCAAGTAGAAGAATAGGTAGTAAAGCATCTAGCTCCGGCCCTTCGGTTGCGTCGCGGCGTGTTCGGCGCTTGTCTGGCGAGCGTTTATCTGGGCAGCGCTGCGCGCGTGGCCTGCGTCTATCGCTTGCAGAATTTTTTCCATTTTCACGCCGCGGGAGCCTTTCAGGAGCAGCAGGTCGTGCGGCCGGATGAATTGAGCGAGAAATTCCCCGGCTTCCGTGGAATTCTGGAAAAATTTTGCACGTTCCTGCGGATGGCCCGCCGCGACCGCCGCTTTCACAAATTCTTCTGCTCGCCCCTGCACGCCGATGATCCAATCAATCTTGCGCAGGCCAGCGACGTGGCGGCCGCACTCCCGATGTAGTTCTGGCGCGGATTCACCTAGTTCGCGCATTTCTCCGGCGGCCAGAATGCGGCGCGTGAACCCAGGCGTCGCGGCGAGCAATTCTGACAGCGCGTTCAGCGCCGTGGGGCTCGAGTTGTAACTGTCGTTGATCACCGTAAAATTTTCTTCGAACTTCACGACTTCGCCGCGCTTGTCCGCCGGCTGCAGCTGCAGGAACACACGCTCCGCGTCTTCTGCGCCGATACCCCAAACGCTTGCGGCTGCGAGCGCCGCGACCGCATTCATCACGTTGTGGCGGCCGATCAGCGGTAGCTCGAGCCGTGCGCGCCCGGCCGGCGATACGAAATCGAATGCGGAGCCGCTGACGCCGCGCTCCTCGATTTTCTCAGCGCGAAACTCCGCGCGTGCGGCGCCGCTCGCGCCAGCACCGGTGCTAAACCAAATCACGTGACCGCGCGCGACGTCGGCGAATCGTTCGACACGCTCGTCGTCCGCATTCAATACTGCCGTAGCGTCCGGCCAAGCCAAATTTTCAATCAACTCGCGCTCCGCCAGCGCAATCTCCTCAATCGAGGAGAAAAATTCCAAATGTTCGACCGCGATCCGCGTGATCACGCCCACATCCGGCGGCGCGATGCGTGCCAACCGCGCGAGCTCGCCTCGATGCGACATGCCCATCTCAATCACCGCCGCGTCGTGCTGGTCATCCAATTGCAGCAGCGTCAGCGGGAGCCCGTATTCGTTGTTCAAGTTTCCCTGGGTCTTCAATACGCGGAACCGCGCGGCCACCAGCGCCGCAAAGATTTCTTTGGTGGTCGTCTTTCCCACCGAGCCCGCCACGCCGCCGATTTTTCTTCCCGGCTTTCGCGCGCGCCAGATGGCGCATGCGCGCGAGGCCAGGCGATGCAGCGCGTCGAGCGTGTCGTCCACGGCAAAAAGTTTTCCGCGGATTTCTTCGGCGTAGTGCGCGAATCTGGCGCGCGCCACCACCCCGGCTGCGGCGCCCGCGGCCAAAGCCCCAACCACGTGATCGTGTCCGTCGTGACTCGGTCCGTGTATGGCGATGAACAGTTCTCCAGGCTGAATCGTGCGAGAATCAATCGAGACGCCGGCCACCCGGGCCAAGGCGTCAAGGCGCGCGGGAGCCGCGACACCCAGAGCTTCAGCCACTTGAGCAACGGTCCACCGCATTGCGTTTCCCCTGGACTGGCTTTCACTCTCAAGCTTGGACTCTCGAAAGTGCTCGATTTCGCTGCCGAAATCCGCCTTTACTTCATGGCCTGTTTCTTTACAAACCCGCGGCGGCGCAAAATGGCGCGCGCTTTTTGGCGATCGTCAAATTCAAATGTGCGATCGCGCAAAATTTGATAGTTCTCGTGGCCCTTGCCTGCCAGCAGCACGATGTCACCGGCTTTCGCTTCGTCAATCGCCATTTCCAGCGCCATGTCGCGGTCCGGTTCGATGCGGTATTGCGCATTCACTTTCTGCAATCCCACGACCACATCATTAATAATGAGCAGCGGGTCTTCTGTGCGCGGGTTGTCGCTGGTGAGAATCACGAGGTCGCTTAACGAGCCAGCCGCTTCGCCCATCGGAGGGCGCGTCGAGCGGTCGCGTTCGCCGCCGGCACCGAACAGCGTGATGATTCTTCCGGAGGGATTGAGTTCGCGCGCGGTTGAAATCAAATTGCGCAGTGCATCGTCCGCGTGCGCGTAATCCACCACCACCAGAAACGGCTGGCCTTCGTCAATGCGCTCGAAACGTCCCGGAACTTGCTCCAGGTTGGCGATGCCCTGTTCGATTTTTTCTATCGGAACATTCAGCGCAAGCGCCGCGCCGATTGCCGCGAGGATGTTGTACACATTGATGCGGCCCACCAGCGACGAGCACACTTCGACTTTTCCCGCGGGAGTTTGTGCAGTAAATTGCAGGCCATCGAAAGTGAGCGTGAATTTCCGCGCGGTGAGGTCGGCGGCTTCGTTCAATCCGTAGGTGAGCGTGCGCTTCGCCAGGGCCTCCAGACGCGATGCGTAAGGGTCGTCAATATTAATGACTGCGGCGTCGGGAGCGCCTGCGCCGGTGCCTGAAAACAGCAGGCGCTTGGCTTCGAAATATTCTTCGAACGTCTTGTGAAAATTCAGGTGATCGCGCGTGAGATTGGTGAAAATCGCGACGGCGAAGTGGCATCCCCACACCCGGTCCATGACCAGGGAATGGGAGCTGACTTCGAGCACCGCAGCCGTGCCACTGCCATCGCGCACTTCGGCGAACATTTCCTGCAAGTCGAGAGATTCCGGCGTGGTGTTCGTCGCGGTGCGGCTGCCGCGTGGCGTTTGGTATCCGGTCGTTCCGATGCGACCGGTCTTCCATCCCGCGGCCTGCAAAATCGAATCCAGAATAAATGTGATCGTGGTCTTGCCGTTGGTTCCCGTCACGCCTGCAAGTTTCAGCGCGCCCGCCGGGTGGCCGTAGAAATTCGCGGCGGCGAGGGCCAGGGCTTTGCGTTCTGTACTGGCGCTCACTTCGATCCAGGTAACCTCGTGCGGGGCATTCGAAGGACGAGGATTCGGGCTAACAATCGCCACGGCTCCGCGCGCGAGAGCATCCGCGACAAACTCATTGCCGTCCGTTTTTGCTCCCGGCATCGCGAAGAACAACGTGTCGGCCCCAACTTTGCGGCTGTCGCATGCGATCGCGGCGACGCGCAGACGCGTGCCTCCCGTCACACGAACACCTTCAATCCCCGCGATTACTTCGGACAATTCCATTTCCATCCCTGCGCGCTTTTTTTGTCGCCGCGTTGCCGATTGCACTTTCGGGCCGCCTTCCGCTACAAGTTTCAATGCACACTCCTCTGCGAACTCCCCGCGAGCGCGGCCGGCCGCGTTGTCGGTGCTAGCTGTGTCGTCGCGCGTCCAAAACGCACCGTCACCGTGCTGCCGCGAATCACGCGCGCGCCAGCCTCCGGCGATTGTTCGAGAGCAACTCCGCTGCCAAGCAGTGAAGGGATCAGGCCCAGCCGCGAACAAGCCTCAGTGACGCCGCGAACGGTTTGTCCGGACAAGTCCGGAACCTCGACGGCATCCTCCTCGCTGAATGCAATCGTAGGTGCCGCGCTATTCGCGTCTTTAGCTGCGAGCTGCTCCGCCGCCTGATCTTTTTTCGCCACGACGGCCTGGAAGCGCGCCACATTTTCAAGATTCGCGGCTTCATGATTCGCTGCTGCCTGACTCGCGTCCGCGCGGAATTGATCCGCCCCAGGCTCCGCCGGCTGCTGCGAATTCTTGGCCGTCTGCAGTCCCGCCGGCGCGGTCATCGGCACATCGTGCGCCACGTCGAGATACGCCAGCACCTGCTCCGCGATGCGCTTGAAAACCGGGCCCCCCAGATTTCCGCCCATATGCTGTCCGACGGGCGAATCGAGCATGACCAGAATCGTCACCGCAGGCTCATTTACCGGCGCAAAGCCGACGAACGACGCAACGTACTGCGTCGGTGAATACCGGCCCGTGTGCGGATCAATCTTCTGCGCCGTGCCGGATTTTCCGGCGGCCGTGTAGCCATTCAGCGCTGCAGGTTTGCCCGTACCGCCGTCGAGCAGCACGCTTTCCATCATTTCGCGGATGGTAGCGGCGGTTCGCGGATCCGTCACTTGCTCCGGTTCAGGCCGCGCAGGCAACGCCACGGACGCATCGCCGCGAATTTCCTGCACGATGTGCGAGCGATAAAGCGTGCCGCCATTGGCAATCGCCGAAATCGCGGAAACAATCTGCACCGGCGTCGCACTCACTTCCTGCCCGATGGCGACTGACCCGATCGAGCTGGCCGTCCAATTCTCCAGAGGCCGCAACAGGCCGCGATTTTCTCCTGGCAGCTCGATGCCGGTGAGCTGGCCGATTCCGAACTGACGAATCGCCTCGTAAAATCTGGGCGCACCCAGCTGGAGCGCGATTTTGATGGTCCCCACGTCGCTGGATTTCGCCAACACATCGCGCACGCTCAAAATTCCGAAGGGCAAGTGATCGTGGATCAAGCGTCCGGCTACGACGATCGAACCCATCTGACAATCCACGAGCACATCGGGATTGGTTACGTGATTTTCGATCGCGCCAGTCATGGTAATAATCTTAAAAGTTGAGCCCGGTTCGTACGCCGCGGTCACCGCGCGGTCATTGCGCACTTCGTCGGAAAATTTTCCAGCGTCGTTGGAATCAAACACCGGATTATTCGCCACCGCGAGCAATGCGCCGTTCGAAGGATCCTGAATCACCACCGTGCCGTTCGCCGCGTGCGATTCCTCCATCGCGCGCTTCAACTCTTTTTCGGCGATGTACTGAATGGTTTCATCAATCGTCAGCACCACGCTCGCGCCTGGATCAGCAGCCGATTCGCGCCGATCGTAAAAACGCCGCTTGCCGTCGGCCATCAGCATCACGCGACCCGGCCGCCCGCGAATTTGTTTGTCGAGTTCGTGCTCAATGCCTCCCATGCCCTTTTCGTCGGTATCCACCCAGCCCAACACGTGCGCGAGCAAATCGTGCTCCGGATAAACGCGCCGGTTTTCTTTCTCGAAGAACACGCCTTTCAAATTCATGTCGTCAATGCGCTCGACGGTTTCCGGCGAGAGTTTCTTAGCCAGGCGCACAGGCTTGCTGGCCTCATTGATTTTTGCTTCGAGATCTTCGGCGGGAACGTCCAAGACGCGCGACAGCAGCCGCGCGACCATCTCGGGATCCTTAATATCGGTGGGGTCCGCGAAAACGGAGTCCATGGGAATGCTTACGGCCAGTTCCCGGCCTTTGCGGTCGTAAATCACGCCGCGCATGGGACTGATTTCGAATATACGCTGTTGTTGATGCTGGGCTTTTGCGAAGTATTCGCTATAGCAGAAGAGCTGGAGGTAACTCAGGCGGGCCAGCACCGCCCCCATCCAAATCACCGCCACGACCCAGACCACCAACCAGCGGAGACGCGGGCTGCGCTGCTCCATGGGTTCCGCCCTAACTTGCGAGAAACTTTGTCCGGCCATCGCTCACGCCGCTCTGCCGGAATGGGCCCCCGAAACGGGCCGCGAGAAATTCATGAGCCGGAATTTCAGGGCCGCTGCGGCTGGACGACCGCGCGCGCCTCAGCCAACACTGCTTCGCTGGGCCCGTCCGCCGGCATGGCCTGGCCCGGCACAGAAACTGTCAATCCCAATTCGTTGCGCGCGATGCCGTCTACACGGCCCGGCGCCTTCAGCGTGGCCACTTCCACGTGCAATTGCTGATTCAGTTGCGCGGACTGCGCCCGCAGCGCCGAAAGTTGTTCGACTTGGTACTGCAGCTGGATGCACGCGAAATGTTGCCAGGCGTAGAAGAGCAAGCACGCCGCCATCGCTCCGCCCGCCGCCACGCGCCGCCAGAAATCCTGCAAACGCGCCGGCGCCATGGAACGCACGAGGCGCGAATTGTCGATCCTCTTCACCGTGTAATATTCGGTCATCAGCAAACGTGCGGCGCCGTGCGTTCCCCGCCGAAACGGGTCTCCGCCGTCGCCACCCTCTCGATTACGCGCATCTTCGCGCTGCGCGACCGCGGATTACTTGCGATTTCCGCGTCGCCGGGCTGGATCACCTTTTTGGTGAGGATGCGAAATCCCTCGTGCGAAAGCCGCTGGAAGGCATGCTTAACCACGCGGTCTTCCAACGAGTGATAACTGAGGACGATCAACCGTCCTCCCAGATTTAAAGTGGCAGGGGTACGCGAAAGAAACTGCCCGAGTTCCTCCTCTTCTCGATTCACCGCTGTCCGCAGCGCCAGAAACGTTTTTGTCGCGGGATGCAGTCTCTGCCTTCCCCTTGCTTTTCGTCCCCCTGCCACAATCGTTGCCAGGTGTTCGGTGTCGCGTATGGGCCGCGCCCGTACGATCGCCCTGGCGATTCTGCGTGAATCTCTCTCCTCCGCGTTGTTGTAGAGGAGATCGGCCAGCTCTTTCTCCGGCCACTGATTCACAATTTCGTCCGCTGTCAGCGGGTTATCGGGATTCATGCGCATGTCGAGAGGCGCGGCCCAGCGGAAAGAAAATCCGCGTTCAGGGCTATCCAGCTCGAGGCTTGAAATCCCCAGATCGGCAAGCACCCCGTCAATCGGCGCCAATTGATTCGCTGCCGCCACTTCGCCAATCTTCGAAAATTCCGCGTGCACCAGAATCACCCGCCGCTCGTGCGGCCCCAACCGCCCCCGCGCGATTTCCAAAGCTCGCGGGTCGCGATCCAACCCCAAAACTTTTCCCGTGGTCAGCTGCTTGGCGATCTCTAAAATATGACCGCCCGTGCCGACCGTTGCGTCGGCATACGTCCCTTCAGGCCGAATACGCAGCCAGTCCAGAATCTCAGCCAACAGAACCGGCGTATGCAGTACGCTCAAAACTTAAATGCCCAGATCGTCCAGTGCCTTTTCGTCTTCCGCCGTCATCGGATTACGGTTCATCTGATCCAGGAACCGGCTGTGATTCCAGACTTCCAGGTACGTCAACTGCCCCTGGACGTCCACTTCCCCTTTCATTTCCGCCGATTCCCGCAGTACGGGTGGAATCAGAATGCGCCCCGAGCCATCCACCTCAACCACCTGACCGTAATAATTCGTACGCGATAGAAATTTTTGCTTCGCCGCGTTGTGCGTGGAAAGCTTCGCCAGCTTCTTTTCGATTTCTTCCCAGGCTTTGAGGGGATAGATGGCGGCGCGATCGCCCTTCGTGGATGTTACGTAGAACTTCGTGCCGCTCTTGCGCAGGTCGGCCAGAAAGTCGGCGGGAATCTTCAGCCGGCCTTTCTCGTCCACCGTTGCTAGATAGTTGCCCCGCAGCATGAAAGCCCTCGAACAGCCCGCCCGGCGTGTGCGTCATTCGAATCACTCGCTGGTTCGCCCCTGCTGTCGTCGTGTTTCCAAATGAAACTGCTTGTTTCTGGTATCCGGGTTCGCCACTACTTGCTGCTGGGTTCGCCGATGCTTGCTTCTAGGATCGCCACCGCCCTACAATCTCTACCAAGTTCTACCACTCTGCGCCACTTCTTCCCACTTTGTGCCCTGATTGTAGATAGCTTCGCAAACATGTCAAGCGGAATTGTTCTGGAAATGGAAAATATTTGTGGATTTTCGGAGGTGCGCGAAGAGTTCTTGTGGTCCGCTCAATGCAAACCACAATTAGTAGGGGCAACGCAAGTGAAGACTCATAGCGCTAGTCCCCACGTTGCAGAAAAAAAATCCAAAATGTTTTGTAACAGTTAACATCCGCGAAAATTTTCACCAATTCGAGGTTTCACGCACTCCTCTTCCCTCTTGGTACCGATCTGGGGAGCGCGATGAGGCGTGGCTCAGACAGCTGCGAAGCGGTGTTGCGAGGTTGTGCCCCGAGTGTGTAGTGCGAGGCGGACTGTGCGATAGCGATGCGCCGGATGACGCGCCATTTGAGCGCCCACACCATCCGGCGCAGATCGCCGGGCTGAGATCAGGAAAGCTGCAGGGTCTTGTTGACGTCGCTCATGATCGCGGCGGCTGTTGGCTCGGTCAGGCCGCCAGCGAGGGTAGTCGGCACGCCGCGCGCTTCGACATCCACGCGATAGGAGATGGGGCCGAGTTTTTGGACGGCCCAGTTCATCCCGGCGACTACGTTTTGCTGGCCGCTGTTGGGGTGGCCGTCGGCTACGATAATCACGTCACCCGCAGCCTGCCGCACGTGGTTGCGCACGATTACGCGGTGGATGGCGTCCTTCGCGATGGTGTTGCCGTTCACCTCGATGCCGTTTTTCGAAACGCGGAATTTCGCGGGCTTGCGGTAGAGCGTGGCTTGCTTGGAGTGCATCAGCAGATACATCGCGCCGTAAACGAAGCCTGCGGCAAGCACGCCGTAGATGAAGCCGGTCGAAAGCGCAATCAACACCAGCAGCCCGCCGGGAATCGCGACCAGAAGCCACGGAGCTGGTACGGATTCTGGAATCGTCGAAATCTCGGTCGCGTCGCCCATCTGCTGCGATTCATATCCTGGCATATCTTTCCTCCTCGCCGTCGCATTCAGGTCACATGCTTGGTATTCGCGCAGTGGCCGTCTGGATCCCTGTAAAACGTTGTCGCCGCCTGTTGCCAACGCCTGAAGTCCCGGCGCCAGGAAGGCAGGGCGCGCAGTCCCCGAGCCGCTCGCCCGACCTTCTGGCCGCAGACATTCAATACGCTATGCGTGAAAGGGGAGAGAAAACCGTCATGACCGGCCACCCATGCTGAAGTTTGCGGTTGCTTAGGGGCGTCGAGCGGCACGCTGTAGAGAAAATCGGGTAGCTGGAACGGGATCGGAAGGACCAGCGGCCGGCGAAAAAAATCCCCGGCTGGTATGGGGGTACCCGCCGGGGATAAACGTTCGGTGCGTCTGGGTGTTCTGGCACCGGCGTCTGCCAGGGCGCCGGAACGACTGCCATGCGAGCCCAATGTAAAGAATCGGCCGAAACAACACAATAATGTAAAAGAATTACAGCCCTATATTGGTCGCGCCGACGTCTCGCCGGCTCTTTTCCTGCTCGGAGGTCCCTGCAGAAGCCGCAGATTTCAGGAATGATGAAGCGTTAAGGACCGAGGGGATTGCGCACGGAATCGAGGCCGCGCAGGACGGATTGTTCGTCCGGACTGAGACCGCGCATGAATTGCGGATCGTTCAGCGCGGCCTGGCGGTCGGCGGGACTCATCTGCTGCAGCGTGTGCAGACGCCCGGTGACTACTTGCTTGCGGTCGGGCGACATCTGCTGCCACTTCGGCAGCAGCGTTCGCTGCACATATTGTCGTTGCTCGGGAGACATCTGCGTCCACCTGTCATAGCTGTGCTGCATGCGGTCCCGCTCCGCCGGCGGAAGACTGTTATACCGTTGTAAATTCTGGCGGATCTGCTGCTGCCGCTCCGGAGGCAAACTCCGGAAGCGCTCGTTGTTCTGCAGGAAATGTTCCTGCTGCTGTGGAGACATCTGCCCGAGGCGCTGCACCCATGGCCCAGGCAATTTCGCAGCGTCTTGTCCGTTTACGCCGGCGCGGCCATTGGCTGGCCCATTCGCTCGCTGTTCCGCCCCTGCATTCCCATTCGCCGGCGGACGAAAATTATTGCCGTTGGGATGCTGCCCGCCCTGATTTCCTCCCGCGCCCGCACCGCCACCGTTCGTGGAATTGGGGTGATTCGCATTACCGCCCTGCTTGCCATTGGCGTGCGCGCCGGATCCTTGCGGAGGATTCTGCGGAGGATGCGCCGGTGGATGCGCTGCTTGCACGCGCTGCTGCCGGAATTGGCGCGGGGCATACATGCGCCGTGCGCCGTAAGGCCGCTGCGCCGACGCAGGCTGCGCGCTCAGCAACAGCAAGGGCGCAAGAAGCAGCCCCATCGCCAGCACGAATAATTTCCTGCGGCCACGCATTTTCATTCCACCGTTTTGCAACTGTGTTACTTCGGCCAATTCTTCGGACGATTCGCGGGCCTATTCGTCAGCCTACTCTTCCGTCGTGGGCTGCTGATCGCTGCCCTGATTCACAGGCTGCGCTTGCTGGTCCGCGGGCGCCGCTTCCACCGGCACTTCGGACAACGCATCGAACTTGCTCAGCACGTCGTAATTCTCGAGCACGCCCAAATCCTTAATCGCTTCGAAGTCCTGCGGGTCGGTGATCGCTACACTTCCTTCGCGCGGCAGTTTCGCCATCCACACGCTCAGCGCCAGCAGCAGCGCCATCGCAAATGCCAGCCGAGGCTGCGGCACCAGCCAACCGAGCCACCCACGCTGCGGCTCTTCCGCGATGCGCGCGCGAATCCGCGCATCGAAGCCGAGCGACGGCTCGATCAGCGGCACTTCGTCCAACACGCCCCACAGCTTGCGGAAACCTTCCGCGCGCTGGTGGCAGGCGCTGCACGCTGCCAGGTGTTCTTCCACCTCGTGCCGCTCCGCTGAATTCGCCCGGCGATCCAGATAGGCGATCAGTTGCTTGGATACTTCTTCACACTTCTTCATGATGGCCGTCCTTCCCTTGCGCGATGCTCCACCGGCTGGGACACAAGTGGGGCCAGCTGCACTCGCAAGGTCTCGTAAGCGCGAAATAAAAGCGACTTCAGCGCGCTTTCCGAGCATTCCAAAATTTTGGCGATTTCGCCGTAGTCCATTTCTTCGTATTTATGCAGCAACACTGCGACGCGCTGTTTTTCCGGCAGCGTCGCGATGGCGCGACGGATAAATTCCGAGCGGTCGCGCTCGATCATTTTTTCGTCAACGCGCAATTCGCGCGCCGGCAATTGCAGCGGCGCGGCATCTTCTTCCACCGGCGCGTCGATCGAAACGTCCATCTGGCGGTAACGATTGTCGCGCAACGAATTTAGCGCCAGGTTCGTCGCGATGCGGAACAGCCAGGTGGTGAATTTCGCGCTGGGAGAATACTGCTTCCGCGCGCGATACACGCGCAAAAAAACTTCCTGCGCCAGGTCTTCCGCGGTCGCCGTGTTCCGCACCATGCGGTACAGAAAATTGACCAGCGGCGTGCGATATTTCTGGAGGAGAAGGTTGAAGGACGCTTCGTCCCCTGCCTTCACGTCCAGCATCAATTGGACGTCAGACCTGGTCATGGCCTCCACATTGTAACTAACACCAGCCGTGCCATAAAGTTGCAGGGTTTGGGTGTGTTCCATGGGAGCGCTCCGGCCTCAATCTATGGAACCCGGCCGAGGGCAAAAAGTTGCCTGCGATAACAGTTGCGTTGAGGGTGAGGATATTCATCTTACTCTTTATTTTTCAGTAGGTTAGGTTCGCATGGGCGCAAGCGGAAACTAGAGGTGAAACAGCGCCTTCAATCCAAGCATGACGGCTACTCCGAGGAACACCAGCACCGCCATGCCGAACGCCGGCTCTCGATTCACTTCAGGAATCAGGTCCGAGGCCGCGACGTACAGCGTTACTCCCGCCGACAGCGGCAAGGCGTCTTGCACCGTGCTGCGCAGCGCGAACATCAACGCCATACCCAGGAGCGTCGCGCCGCCGAGAATCACCGACGAGACGAATGCCGCGCGGCGGCTCTGTCCGCTCGCCAGCATCAACGACGCCACCGTGAACCCCTCTGGCAATTTGTGCAGAAAGATCGCAAGGAAGATCAGTATGCCGAGCGAAGTGGAAACCAGTAGTCCGGAAGCGATCGCGACGCCGTCAAACAGCGTGTGAATTCCCAGGCCGAGCAGCGCTGCGTAACTCGCATGCGCGTGAGAAATTTCTTCATGATGGGTTTCTTCGCCGAAATGAAAATGCGGCGCGAGGGTGTGCTCGAAAAAATGCACCAGGAAATATCCGGCGAGCACGAGGAGGAAAACGGAGCTGGTGTCGTGGAAATAAAATGATTCGTGGTCACCGCGCAGTTTCAGCGATTCCGGAATCATCTCCAGCAGCGCCGTCGCCAGCATGAAGCCGGCTCCCAGCGCGATGAAATATTTCAAGTAGCGCCGCGACCACTGCCCGTGCGCAATCAACGACCCGCCCAGCACATTTGCGCCCGCCGCCGTCACACCCAGCAGTAGCCCCAGCAAAATCCGGGTTGTTTCAGGAGACGTCATGGACTCCGCGATCCCAGGCCGCTGTAACGAGATCTGTCGCTCCGAGCAGAGCGAGGAATCTGCTTTTTCTCTGGCGCAAACTGAAAAAGCGGACCCCTCACGCGCTAACGCGGGTTCGGGATGACAGCTTGCCCTATCTTCTACCCAGAATGCCGGAACAAAATGACATCGCCGTCCTGCACGATGTACTCTTTTCCTTCCAACTTCACCTGCGCCTTCTCGCGCGCCGCCGCAAAACTTCCGGCCTTCATCAGGTTTTCCCAGTTCACCACTTCGGCTTTGATGAATCCGCGCTCGATGTCGCTGTGAATCGCGCCGGCGGCTTCTTGTGCATTCATTCCGCGGCGGATGGTCCATGCGCGGCACTCCGGCTCACCCGCAGTGAGAAACGAAATCAGCCCGAGCAGCTGGTAGCTGGCCTGAATCAGCCGATCGCGGCCGGATTCCTTCAGCCCGTACGCGCTCATCATTTCCTTCGCTTCCGCTTCTGGCAATTCGGCGAGCTCGGCTTCGATTTTTCCGCAGAAGGGCACTACCGCCGTCTGCGGCTTGACCTCGAG
The DNA here is from genome assembly GCA_963790855.1 of uncultured Acidobacteriota bacterium. GTDB lineage: Bacteria > Acidobacteriota > Terriglobia > Acidiferrales > UBA7541 > Palsa-295. The sequence continues at coordinate 861,911 of CAWBPZ010000004.1, read as the reverse complement.
TTTTTCCAAGCGATGCTTCTCGATCACGCGATCAATGTCCGCCGCTTCGTCATCGCCCAGATTCAGCACGTAGAGCATTGGCTTGCGCGTGAGAAATTCAAAGCTGCTCAGCATTTTCAATTCATCGGGCTTGAATTCCAGCTCGCGCAGCGGCTTTTCCGATTCCAGCGCGGCGCGGCAGCGCGTCAGCAGCGCCAGTTCCGTTTCCAGAATCGTTTCCTTCTTCTTCTTAAGATCTTTCTCGAGACGTTCCACGCGCTTCGAAGCCTGTTCTAGGTCGTACAGCATCAATTCGATTTCGACGCTCTCAATATCGCGTAGCGCATCGAGCGACCCGCCTTCGTGCGGCACCGCGGGATTTTCAAACAGACGCACCACCTGCGCCAGAGCATCCGCCTCGCGCAAAGGCACGAGCGACGCAGAATTTTTCTCGCGATCTTTCTGCAAGCCGCCTACATCGACGTATTCGATCGTCGCGAACGTGTTTTTCTTCGGCTTGAATATTTCCGCCAGCTTCAACACGCGCGCGTCCGGCACCTTGGCGATGCCGATGTGCGCCTGGTTAGGCGTGCTCCGCCCTTCGACGCGCGCCCCGGTGAGAATGCGGAACAAACTGGTCTTCCCTACTTGCGGCAACCCAATTATTCCTGTTTTCATGAGCCCACGATACTAACACATGCGCGCAGTAGCGCTGCTGTAAGCGCGTAGCGCAAATGATTGTGCGGGACGCTATTCCTCCGGTATCCTATCGCAACGCTTATGACTGAAAATATTCCGTTGCCCTTCGATCACGTTAGAGCGCACGAGCATCTCGCGCGCACGGACAAGCGCATGGCGCGGGTGATCGCCAAGACTGGCTCGTTCCAATTCAAGCTAGATCAATGCGACAGCGTTTACGAATCGCTGCTCGAAGCGATCGTCTACCAAAGCATCTCGGGCAAAGCTGCAGCAACGATTTACGCGCGGGTGAAAGCGCTCGGGTCGAATGGTCTGTGTCCGACGCCCGCGGAGGTTCTCGCCTTGCCGGATCAGAGACTCCGCGAAGCGGGGCTTTCCGGCGCGAAAACCGCCGCGATGAAGGATCTTGCGCAGAAAACCATTGATGGCGTTGTGCCGACACTCGAAGCCGCGGGACGACTGTCGGATGAAGAACTGGTCGAGCGCCTGGTCTCGGTTCGCGGCATCGGCGCATGGACTGTCGAGATGTTTCTAATGTTCCGGCTGGGTCGCCCAGACGTGCTGCCCATCCACGATTACGGCGTGCAAAAAGGTTTCGCGCTCGCCTACGGCAAGAAAGAAATTCCCAAGCCGCGTGAACTCGCCGCTTTCGGGGAACGCTGGCGGCCATACCGCACCGTAGCCAGCTGGTACATGTGGCGCGCCGTCGAACACTACGGCAAGACGCGCAAAATCACGAAGAACACCAAAGCGAAGAAGCGCGCCAAGCCCGTGAAGAAATCGCGCAAGAAGGCCGGCGCAAAGAAGCGCTTGGCAACGAAAAGGATCTCGCGACGCAAGTAGCTTCAATAGGGGAGGGCCTTAGACCCGCCCCTACACACACCCCGGCATGGCGCGCTATCTGCTCGGGCCGCCTTAGCTTGGGCCTGACTCTACTGCGGCGCATTCCGCAGGGTGAGAAATAACGCCACAACGCCGGTCAGCAACACCAGCACCTCGATCCGCACCGACCTGTGATGCAGCCGATCAAACTCAACGCGCAGAGGATTGTCCTTCGGCGTCGCGTCCACCGAAACCATCTCCGTTCTCAACTCGGCCAGGCGCGGCGTCACGCGCGTCTGCGATATCCCTGTGAGCACGAACATCAAAATCACACCCAGCATCGCCGGCTGCGCGAAAGTTTTCAGCGACGGCGCCAGCGCCAAGCCCGCCGCCACATAGAGCACCGCCGCGACCATTCCCATGTAGTGTAATCGCGCCAGCGAGTATCCGACCATCAACCCAGCCTGGTCGCGGCTCTGCAAGACCCCAAAGGCCCCCGGCGCCACCACGAAGCTTAAATAAATGATTGATCCTACCCAAGTGCCCAACGCAAAAACCTGTATGAATCGCAAAACGCTGATCATGACACGCTCCCCGAACGACTGTTCCACTGCCCACCCAACTCGCCCAAAGCCTACCACGGCATCGCAACCCCAAAACTTTTTGAACACACCTGTACGTTCCGTTTTTCGCATCGTCTAAGGATTGGTGGTAGAACTGAATAGGCAGGGCGAAGGGTGAATGGTGGGCGACCAAGGACTTGAACCTTGGACCTCTCCCGTGTGAGGGGAGCGCTCTAACCACTGAGCTAGTCGCCCACAGAACCTATTTTTGTAGCAGAAGGCCACGCGAATTGCAAACAACGGCGATGGCGGCGGGACAGCTCCCACCTTCGCGATGAGCGCACTCCAGTTGAAGATCTACGGCTACGCGTCTGTTGTGGGGTTTTGCGGAATCGTGTTTGGATTGCTTGGTAGTTTTTTCATTCTTATGTTTCTTGGCCATACGAGCAACGGTGTCATAAACGACGGGCTGCATCTGTCGTACCCCCAGTTTTTTGCGCTGACTGGGCTGATTGGTTTCGGATGTGGATTTAATTTCGGGCGAAACGAAGCGCGGAGAAAATTCCAACAGTGACCCAACGAGCCAATACGGCCACCGAAGCCGCCAGCACGCGCCTCGCCGAGCTATTGCGCTCGATTACGCGCGTCGTGAAAGGCAAGGAAGACGTCATCCAGCTCGCGCTCACCACGCTGCTCGCGCGCGGGCATCTGCTGATTGAAGATGTTCCGGGAGTCGGCAAGACCACGCTTGCGCAGGCCCTCGCGCGTTCGTTCCGCTGCTCGTTTCAGCGCATTCAATTCACTTCGGACCTGCTGCCCAGCGACGTGATCGGCGTCAGCGTCTTCAATCCCGCAACGCAGGAATTCGAATTCAAGCCCGGGCCGATTTTCGCCAACATCATTGTGGCCGATGAAATCAATCGCACCACGCCCAAGACGCAATCTTCGTTGTTGGAAGCGATGAACGAAGCGCAAATTACGGTGGACAATCACACCCACCCGCTGCCGAATCCGTTTCTGGTGCTGGCCACGCAGAATCCCATCGAGCATCACGGCACCTACCCGCTGCCCGAATCACAGCTCGACCGTTTCCTGATGCGCATACGCATGGGCTATCCTTCGCGCGAAAGCGAAAAAGAAATCATCCGCAATAATGCCGGGCACGCGCCGGTGGAAAGAATCACGCCAGTGATGGACGCAGCCGACGTGGTCGCCATGCAGGAATCCGTCGCGCAAGTGAAAGTGGATGAAAGCCTGCTCGACTATGCCCTCGAAATCATCGAGCGCACGCGCCAGACCGAACAGCTCAGCCTGGGTGTGAGCCCGCGTGGCGCCGTCATGCTGCATCGCGCTGCGCAAGCCCGTGCCTTCCTGCTGGGCCGCGATTTTTGCCTACCTGACGATTTCAAGCGCCTCATCGTTCCAGTCTTCGCGCATCGCGTGGTGGTTAGCTCGCGCTACGTTTCCACACAGAAAAAATCAGAGCAGGCCGAAGCCATCCTTGGCGAAATCCTCGATACCACCCGCGTCCCTGTGTAACCACGATGGCCGACTCGCTCGTCCTTCGGCTATGGCGTGACCGCGATAAACACGGCTGGCAAAACTTTGCCATTGCGATGTTGGTTCTTTCCGTGGCTTTGCTGGTCGCGCTTTTTTCGGCGGCCGTCGCGCAACAGGGTCGCGTCACACTCGCTGCCATCAGCACCACGATAGCGTTGGCTCTCGCCGGATGGGTGGCCATCACGATCGTGCCCAAGCTCGCGCGGCGCACCAGCCTGCGCTGGATCGTCTATCAGGTGGATTACCGCCTCACGCGCGAAGGCATGGTGTACCTCGGCGTGGTTGCGGTGCTGATCCTCGCGTGCGTCAACACCGGCAACAATCTGCTGTGGATGTTGCTTTCCTGCGCGATCGCCGGACTGCTGATTTCCGGCGCGCTTTCACGCGCAGTGCTGCGCGGCATCGAGCTTCGCTTCGACCTGCCCGAGCACGTTTTCGCCGAGCAGCCAGTGGTTGCTGAGCTGGAATTGCGCAATGAGAAGCAAGCGTGGCCATCTTTTTCCCTGCGCGTGGTGGGCAAGAACAAAAAAAGCGCGAGCCAGATTCTTACGCGTCCGGTTTTCTTCCCGTACATTCCGCGGCAAGCTTCCGCACGCCAGAAGGTGGAGCTTACGTTCCCGCATCGCGGCAACTATCGCCAAGACTCGTTCGGCATCCGCACGCGTTTCCCTTTCGGATTCTTCGAAAAAACGCGCCAAGTGGATTCGCAGTTGGAAATCATCGTCTATCCGAAAGTGGCGCCCACCGAACATTTTTACGAAGTGCTGCCGCTACTCAGCGGAGAAATGGCCAGCAATTTTCGCGGTCGCGGACACGAGCTGCATTCCTTGCGCGATTATTTGTACACAGACAGCGCGCGCTTCGTGGATTGGAAGGTCACCGCGCGCGCCGGACGCCTGATGGTCCGCGAATTCGCGCGCGAAGACGAGCGCCGCGTGATGCTGGTGCTCGATCCTTTCATCGGTCCGCCGCCTTCGCTGCCGGGTGAAACCAAAACTGAGGTGGAGCACGCCGCCGCGGAACACGCCGCGCGTTTCGAACGCGCCGTTTCCATGACTGCCTGCATCGCGTGGCACTTCAATGAAATTAATGCCGCGCTGCAATTCCGCACGCACCGCTTCTCGACGCCCATGGCCCCCTCCGCCGAAATAATCTACGACGCACTGCGTGAGCTAGCCACCATTCTTCCGGAAGAATCGGCGCTGGGCGGACAGTTCCTGGACGAACTCGCCTCCGAGCGCGAAGTCTTCAAGATCATCCTTACCGCGCGCCCGCAAAACACGATTCCCACCGCGCTGTGGTCCTCCTCGTATTTTCTGTTCCTCAATTCTCTCTAGCCTCATCTTTCTCTGCGAACTCTGCACTCCGAGCTCTGCCGCCTCTGCGTTTGATCTTTTCACTTTCCTAAATGCGTCGCGGCGGACCAAAAAGGTGCGAGAATACCCGCCGCATGCAAACGCAGCTAACCGGCCGCACGCTGAAAACTTTTCAAACCCGCATGCTCGCGTGGTTTCGCACCCACCAACGCAACCTACCCTGGCGCCGCAGCCGCGACGCCTATCGCATATGGGTCGCCGAAGTAATGCTGCAGCAAACTCGCATCGCCGCGGTAATGCCGTACTACCAGCGTTTCCTCGCTCGTTTCCCCGCAGTGGATGCGCTCGCGCGCGCGCACGAGCCTGAAGTCCTGAAGCTCTGGTCCGGTTTGGGCTATTACAGCCGCGCGCGCAATCTACATCGCGCCGCAAAAATTATCGTCGCGCAGCACGAACGACAATTTCCGCGCGAACTTGCCGCCGCGCTCGAGCTTCCGGGGATCGGCGTGTACACCGCTGCAGCTCTCCTGAGCATCGCCTACGACGTTCCGCTCGCCGTCCTCGACGGCAACGTGGCGCGAGTGCTAGCGCGCATACAAGCGATCCGCGGCGACCTGCGTGCTCCGAAAAATTGGCGCGCTCTCACAGCCACCGCGCAAAGTTTCCTCGCATCGCAAGCTCCCGGCGATTGGAATCAATCCCTGATGGAACTGGGCGAAGTAATCTGCACCCCGCAATCGCCGCGTTGCGCACAATGTCCAGTCGCGCGCCACTGCCGCGCCTATGCCGAAGGTCTCACGGATGAAATTCCCGCGCCACGCCGCAAACGCGCCACGGTCCACATGAAAATCGCCGCCGCAATTCTCCGCGACCCGCGAGGCCGCACCCTGCTCGTGCGAGACCCCGGCGCGCACGACACCGTGCTATTCTCCCGCATGTGGCAATTCCCCGCTGTAGAAGTTACGCGCCACGCCAAAGCAGAATTGGAAGCGCATCTAGGCAAAACGCTCTCCCTCACGAAGATTTCACTGGAGGCACTACCCGCCGCCCGTCACGGCGTAACCTTCCGCAACATCACCCTGCTTCCATTTCTGGCCAGCGTCAGCGAACTACCAAAACTCCCTCGCACGCGAATCCTATGTCTGGAAAACCTCAACAATCTCCCGATCTCCAGCGGCACGCGCAAAATCGCCGCTGCTGTCGCCGACCCCATAACACGATAGACACCCCGCAATGCACCGTGCAATCTGCCGGCCTTCCTCGCTGCTATCATAGAAACGTCCATGGCCTCCACCGCGCGCCTCAGCACTCCGCCGCTCCCGGCGGTGCAACGATATTTCGAAGTGTCGCTGTTCCTGCTGGTCTCGACGGGCATTTTCGCCGTGGTCAGCACGGGCAAACTCGACATTTTCTCGACGGTGATTCCCGTCGCAGTGCTCATCTACAAAGCCGGGCGCCTGTGGCGCGGACGCGGCTCTGAACTTTCCGTGCGCACCGCCACCGGCCTGGTCCTCGCCTACTTCCTGTTTTTCCCGATTGACCTCTGGGTGCTCTCCCGCACAGTCTCGCAAGGCGCGCCGAACCCGGCGCTCTATTCCGCGCTACTAGCCGCGATCCACCTGATGCTCTTTGCGACGCTCGTGCGCCTACTCTCCTCGCGCAGCAATCGCGATTACGCGTTTCTGGCGATGCTGGCGGTCACATGCATGCTGGCGTCGGCGATTCTCACTGTTGAAACTGGCTTCCTGATTGCGCTGGCAATTTTCCTGGTTCTCGCGGTTTCCACGTTCGTCGCGTTGGAAATTCGCCGCGGCGCGAACAACGCTGTTTCGCCTCCGCTCGAACCCGGTTCGCCGCTCGCGCATCGCTTGAATCGCGCGCTGGGCTTAACGTCCGGGCTAGTCGCTGTCGGCACGCTCGCTATCGGTGCGGTGATTTTTTTCTTGCTGCCGCGCGTTACCACCGGTTATCTGAGCGCGTTGAATTTGCAGCCGAAATTGATGACCGGTTTCAGCGACGACGTCACCCTCGGCGAAATCGGCGAAATTCAGAAGAGCAGCGCGGTCGTGATGCGCATTCATATTGACGGCGATCCCACGCTCGCCGAAGGAGTCCATTGGCGCGGTATCGTGCTTACCAATTTCGATGGCCGACGCTGGTTCACGCCGCCGCGCGAACAAATAATTGTTTCGCCCGATACCGCCGGCACCTATCGTCTGGACGCGCCGTTGCTTCCCGCAGGCTATTCCATCCCGCTGCATTACACAGTGCTGATGGAGCCGATCGCCACGGACGCGATTTTCGTCGCGCCGCGCATCGAATCGTTGCAAGGGCGCTTTTCCAATGATAGCGAACGCCTCGGCGGCGAAAAACATAACGGATATTTGATTCTCGATCAGACCGGCTCGCTCTCCAATCCGTTCCACAACAACGCGAAAATTCGCTACGAAGCCACGTCCAATCTTCCAATCGTTCCCGCGCCGCAATTGCGTTTGGCATCGCCGGATTTTCCCGAGTCTATCACCGGCCCGTATCTGCAGGTTCCACGGCTCGATCCGCGCATCAAGCAACTCGCCGAAGTAATCGCTGCCGGCACGTCGAACGAGTACGACAAGGCCGCGAAAATCGAACTGTATCTGCGAACTCACTATCGCTACACGCTGGACCTCACCGGCCCGCGCAGCGCGGATCCGCTGGCCTATTTCCTTTTTACGCGCCGCGCCGGCCACTGCGAATATTTTGCCGCCGCCATGACCGTGATGCTGCGCGACCTGGGCGTTCCCGCACGCTACGTCGGCGGATTTCTTCCCGGTGAGTACAACGACGTTGGCGGCGACTGGATCGTGCGCGCCAGCGACGCGCATGTGTGGGTGGAGGTTTTCTTCCCCGGCTACGGTTGGATCACTTTCGATCCCACGCCGCCAGGAAACGACCAGCGCGGCGGCATGCTCGAACGCATCAGCATGTACTGGGATTGGTTTCAATTCGCCTGGGGCGAGTGGATCATCAATTACGATTTCGGGCACCAGATTACTCTGGCGCAAAGCGTGCAGAAAACATCGCGCGATTGGGGCGAGGGCGCGCGCAGGTATTACCAAGAGAAACAGCGCCAGATTTTGCAGCTGATCGTCAAGCTGGACAAGAAAACCGAGGCCTCGCCGTATTTCCTGCCCAGCATTCTGTTTTTTTTGGTGGCGCTGCTGATTTACTTACGCGGTCGTTCGATGTTCGGCTACCTGATGGCGCGTTGGAGCCTGCGCGCGCGCTCGTCTGGCAATGTTACTGCATCGCTCGCGACTCTTGAATACCGAGAAATGTTGCGCCTGCTCGAACGCCGCGGCTGGAAAAAATCACCGTCGCAAACCGCGCTGGAATTTGCGGCCGCGATTCCCGCAGCCGAAATTGCAGCGCCCGTCGCGCAGCTAACAGCGCTCTACCAATCTGCCCGCTTCGGCGACCGCCCCGCCCCCGCTCAGCAAATGTCCGCGCTGCTCAGGGCCATCCGCGAATTCACCCGCGCCGGTAAACCTTCCACCACATGAACTGGCGCGTGCTGGTGTTGTGGATCGCCGTCGCTGCCGTCACCATCGGCATCTTGCTCCTTCCGCCGATACCGCAGAGCGAAAACTATCACCATTTTGCAGACACTCGCGCGTTCAGCGGGGTTCAAAACGCATTGGACGTCCTATCGAACGCATTATTCCTGATCGTGGGTTTGCTCGGAATGCGTTTTGTGTTAAGCGATCCCGCAGCTATTGATTCCGGGCCGCGATTTCTCGATCCGCGTGAACGCTGGCCTTACCTCGTCTTCTTCGCCGGTGTTGCGCTCACGGCCTTCGGCTCCGCTTATTATCACTTGCAACCCGACGACGCCCGACTCGTCTGGGACCGGCTCCCCATGACACTCGGATTCATGTCCCTTGTTGCCGCGACATTGAACGAGCGGATCGGCGTAAAGACCGGCACGCGCTTGCTAGTGCCTCTGCTGATTTTCGGTATCGCCAGCGTGCTGTATTGGAATGTGACACTGGCTCACGGTGCCGACGACTTGCGGCCCTACGTTCTCGCGCAGTTTGGCTCGCTGCTGGTCTTGCTCTTGCTCGTGGCACTTTTCCCGCCGCGTTACACGCGCGGCGCGGACCTCATCGTTTCCCTGCTCGTCTACGCGCTCGCGAAAGTGTTTGAAGCCGCGGATCGTCCGATTTTCAATTTGGGCGGCATTGTCAGCGGCCACACGTTGAAACACATCACCGCCGCCGTCTCTGCCTTTTGGATCTTACGCATGCTGAGACTCCGCGCGCCAGTCGGCCGCGCTTCTTGATTCCTTCTATACGCGACCGATGAGCCAAGTCGGGCTCGCGCGGTATGGTAGAATTGTGTGTTTCGCAACCCACCAAAGGACCGGCATGAAGAAAGTCGGATTTGTCAGCCTGGGATGCCCGAAGAACCTTGTGGATAGCGAGGTGATGATGGGTCTTCTCGCGCGCGCTGGTTACGAACTGACGCCACGTGCGGGCGAAGCCGACGTGCTGGTGGTGAACACCTGCAGCTTCATCGAGTCGGCGCAGAAAGAATCGGTGGATTCGATCCTGGAAATGGCCGAGTACAAAAAATTCGGCCGCGCGCAGAAATTAATCGTCGCTGGCTGCATGGTGGAACGCTTCCGCAACGACATCCGGGAACAGATTCCCGAAGTAGACGCGGTGATCGGCACTGGCGAAATCGAAAAAATTCTGCAAGCCTGCGAAGGCCAGCTGCGCCCCGACGATTCTGAAAACATCGGCCGCGCCGGTCTGCCAACGTACCTATATCACGACGCGACGCCGCGCATTCTGGCCACGCCGCGGCACACCGCGTACGTCAAAATCAATGAAGGCTGCGACCACCCTTGCACGTTTTGCGTGATCCCGCAGCTGCGCGGGAAATTCCGCAGCCGCCGCTTCGAATCCGTGATTCGCGAAGCGGAGAATCTCGCCGCCGCCGGCGTGCGCGAAATTTCGCTCATCGGCCAGGACACTACTTTCTACGGCGAAGACCTCGGCCTGCGCGACGGCCTGCCAACGCTGCTGGAGCGACTCGCGCAAATCAAAGACCTGCACTGGGTGCGCTTCCTCTATTGCTATCCCAATCGCATCACGCCGCGCCTGCTCGATACCATCGCCGCGCACTCGCGCCTGGCAAAATATCTGGACGTTCCGCTGCAGCACGCCAGCCGCAGCGTTCTGGCACGCATGAAACGCGGCTCGAATGGCGAGGCGTTTCTGAAAATGCTCGACAAAGCGCGCAAAGCGATTCCCGGCGTCGCGATTCGCACTTCCTTCATCGTCGGCTTCCCCGGCGAAACCGAAAACGATTTCCGCGAACTGTGCGATTTTGTGCGCGCCGCCGAATTCGATTGGATGGGCGTGTTCGCGTATTCCGACGAGGACACATCGAAAAGTTTTGCGCTGGAAAATAAAGTGGACGCGGAAACCATCACGCGTCGCCGCGACACGCTCATGTCCCTGCAGAAAAAAATCTCCGCGCGCAAACTGAAAAATAAAATCGGCCAGCGCCTGCGAGTCATGCTCGAAGGTCCATCGAGAGACACCGACCTGGTCTGGGAAGCACGCCTCGAAGGCATGGCCCCCGAAATCGACGGCAAAGTTTACATAACCGATTTCGCCGGCGTGAACGACGCCGCCGACCTGCCGCAACCCGGCAGCCTGGCGACAATCGAAATCACCGAAGCCAAACACTACGACCTGATCGGCCGCGCCATCGAATTTGAAGCGCCCTCGCCGGAATCAACCCACCGCCAAGCCGTCGCCCCAGCCTCTCCGTTCGCAATCCTCGCGTAAATTGCCAGCCCGCTTTTCCGCAACGACCCATGCGCATCGCGCCGCGCTTTGCGGTATTCTTAATCTTATGAAATTCCGCTGCCCCATTTGTAAGAAGCCGACGGACTCGGAAACGAACGCGGAATTTCCGTTCTGCAGCGAGCGCTGCAAACTCTACGACCTCGGCAACTGGTCCAGCGAGAAATACGTCATTAGCGAGCCGGCCAACGACGACACGCTTTTTGAAGACATCACCCGCGAATCCCCCGACGAACACAAAAACTAATGAGCGCCAAAATTGATTCCGACGGTTCCGCCGCGAGCTCCCAGGACGCCCCGCATCCAGACCCGCCGCCAACCAATCCGCATTTCGCACTCTTCGTCGCTACGGCGGGCGGCCTCGGCTACCTCCCAAAAGCGCCAGGGACGTTCGGTTCTCTCGTAGGCCTCGTAGTGGCCCTTCTTCCTGCGTGGCTATTTTTTGGCTTCACCGCCGCAAACATCTCCGCAAGGCACGGCGATGACGGAATCTTCTTGAAGGTCTCCACGTGGTATTCTGATCCGTTGTTGTGGGCGCAGATCGTTCTCGCGTTCATTATCGCTGGCCTTGGAGTCTGGGCTTCCGATCGCGTCGCCAAGCGCTTCCACGAGCAAGATCCTCAGTATGTAGTAATCGATGAGGTATCGGGCCAACACCTCACACTCTTGCTCGGTTGCGGAATCCCCGTTTGGTGGACAGCCGCGCAACCTTTCTGGAACACGATGCCACTCGGCCTTATCACCCTGCGTTCCGCCCTCAACTGGAAATATTTGCTCCTCGGTTTTATACTTTTTCGAGTATTCGATATTTGGAAGCCGTTCCCGGCGCGCGAAGCGGAGTCGTTACCGGGCGGCTGGGGCATCATGGCTGATGACTGGATCGCCGGAATTTACGCGGGCATCGGCCTGTGGATCGCTCGCGCAGTGGGCTTGTAGCAGGCCAGCTGCGCGGCAAACGCCAGATACGCGTAACGCACGCAATGACACGAGCCACGATTTAGTGCAAGCTATCAAAGTCAGCATCAAGCGCCCCGGCACATAAGCCTGAACGCGAACATGACCGCCACTCCCAGAATCGAAAGCATCAAGCCAGCCGCCGCACTTCCCGGCGGCGAAGTCGCCATTCACGGCAGCGGCTTCGGCACGCGCAATCACTCGCGCCCGCTGGTGCAATTTGGCGCAGCCGAGGCGAGCCTCGTCCTCGCCGCGGAAAATCTTCTCATCGCGCGCGTCCCGGATGGAGCAGCCGGCGGCACCGTACGCGTACGAATGGCCGGCGTCGAAAGCCCGCCGTTCCCGCTCGCGCTCGGTACGCAAGTCGCCGACAATCTGCATCCCGTCGCCAGCCCCGCGGTGGATGCCGACGGCAACGTGTACGTCACTTTCAGCGGCCAGCGCGGCCAAAAAGTTCCCGTCTCGCTTTACAAGGTCACCGCGAACCATGCCATCAAGCCTTTTATCACCGAAATGATGAATCCCACGGGCTTGGCGATTGACAGCGAAGGATTCCTGTTCGTCTCCAGCCGCCACGACGGAGCGATCCATCGCGTTTCACCCGACGGCCGCTCGATGCAGTGGATTGAAGGCATGGGCATCGCCACCGGACTCGCGTTCGATAAAGCCGGCAATCTTTACGTCGGCGATCGCAGCGGCACGATTTTCAAAATCGGCCCCGAGCGCGAAATTTTTGTCTTCGCCACGCTCGAGCCGTCCATGGCCGCCTATCATCTGGCGTTCAGCAACGCTGACGAGCTTTACGTCACGGGCCCGACCACTTCCAGTTACGATCGCGTCTATCGCATCAATCCTGCCGGCGAAGTCAGCACATTCTTCCGCGGCCTCGGACGTCCGCAAGGGCTCGCCTTCGACCGCGCCGGCAATCTCTACGTCGCTGCGTCGCTCGGCGGCCAGCGCGGCATCGTGCGCGTCACGCCCGAAGGCAAGCCCGAGCTAGTGGTCAGCGGCAGCAATATCGTGGGCCTCGCGCTCCTGCCAAGCCGCCGCGCCATGATCACTACCAACAACGCACTCTACTCCCTCGATTGGGATGTGCAGGGCTTGCCCCTCAACGGATAGTCCCCGCTTCCGTTCACAAAAAATTTCGGCTGTCATCTTGAACCGGCTACAGCGGGTGAGGGATCACTCTTGGTTTGCGGCCCCGACAACCACACGCGATCGAAGAGAGATCCTTCGTCGCTGCGCTTCTTAGTGTGATGGCGCGCCGGATCGAGCCGCAGCTCCCACACCGCGCTCCCGCGCTGCAATTTTTCCGCGCGTCCGTGCGTATCTATCCGTGTCTTCGTGTATCGTCTGTCCGGTGAACGCATGGACGACAACCGAGCCGTTCCTTCACAAACGCAAGGCCCGATGCCAATGCCGACGCGTCGCCTGATCGCCGCGCCGTGGCACACGCTTTCCATCCTGCTGATTTTCGCGTACTTCGGTTTTCGCGCGAGCCTGCCATCGAGCACCATCGCCCCAGAAACCGCGCAACCAAGTGCCTCGCACAACTTGGCGCTACTCAAGTATCTTCTGCTGCTCCTTTCGGAATGGGGCATGGCCTACTGGGCGTGGGCCGGAGTCCACTGGCGCGGCGGCCACCTGCGCGACCTCACCGGCAACCGCTGGAAAAATTGGCGCGACGTGGCGCTCGATGTCGCAATCGCGATTCCGTTCTGGCTGGTCTGGGAATTCACCGCGTGGGTCGTCCATCGCGCCGTCGAACGCATTCCCGCTGCAACCACGCCATACCAACCGCCGACAGGCTTCGCAGAAGTAGCCCTCTGGGTTCTGCTCTCCATCTCCGCCGGCATCGGCGAAGAAATCGTCTTCCGCGGCTACCTGCAACGACAATTTCAAGCAGCCACCGGCAGCGTCGTCACCGCCATAATCCTGCAAGGCGCCATATTCGGCCTCGCGCACACCTACCAAGGCTGGAAACAAGGAATCGTAATAGCGGCGCTGGGTATGCTCTACGGGGCGCTCGCGGCGTGGCGGCGCAATCTCCGCGCCAACATGCTAGCCCACGCCTGGTCCGACATCTTCGAAGGCTGGCTCCGCTTCATATGACACGACTCACATACTCTAACGAGGCAGAGTCCGGGACGATTACCCGAAATGAAGCTGACGACATGGCGGATGAAAACCAGCGGCATTCCGAACGAGCCTCCAGAGCAACTATCGCGCATGGAAATTGAGAACGATGCGAAAAATGTCTGGTAGAATGCCGCCACTTCACCGGGAAGTAACCCGTGACGGGAGTCGCCTTGGACGTTTTTACTTTTTTGGTCGTGTGCGCTGTCGGCGTTTTCTTGTACAGCCGATTGCAACGCCTCACCACGAAGATCGCACCCCTCGAAAAAGAAAACGATTCACTCCGCGGCCAATTAGGTGTGCTCACAACGCGCGTCTTCGACCTCGAAACAACGCTGGGAAAATTGACCAGCACAGCGCGGCAGCAGCCGCAGGCTGAGCCAAGTGCTGCGCCGCAAAAAACGACGCAAACTCCCTTCGTCGCGTCCGCCCCGGCCACGGTTCCACCGCGCGTCGAAACGCGGCAGCAATTCCCTGCCGCTCCGCCCCCGCCAGTGGCTCCAACTCCAGCTGCGCCGCCGGCTCACACGACACCTCCGACTCCGCCTCCGATTTACACCGCCCAGCCCGCAGCGCGCGCGCCCAACTTCACCGCACACAGCGCAACAAGTGAGAAGAAGCTCGATTCGCGAAACCTCGCTGACTTGGAGGAACGCCTTGGCGCCAACTGGCTGAACAAAATCGGCACGGCAGCGTTCGTCGTCGGCGTCGCGCTGCTGCTCAACTATTCGATGCATTACCTGGGGCCGGCGGGAAAAATCGCGCTGGGCTACGCGTTGAGCGCCGCAATGCTGGGTACTGGTGTTTTCGGCGAGCGCACAGAACGTTACCGGGTCGCAGCGCGCGCAGTGCTCGGCGGCGGGTGGGCGCTCGCATATTTCGCCACCTACGCGTTACACAATATCGCGGCGGTGCGCTTGGTGACCAGCGCGGGGTTGGGTTTCGCTCTGCTTTTCGCGGTAGCCGTAGCGATGGTCGCGCATTCGCTGCGCTACCGCTCGGAAATCACGACGGGATTCGCCTACCTTCTCGCGTTCGCCAGCGTTGCCATAAGTGAAATACCAACCGGCGCGCTAATCGCGACGGCACTGCTCGCGGCTTCGTTGATCGTGATTTTGCGCGCGCGCCGCTGGTTCATCGTCGAGCCGCTGGCGATTATCGCAACGTACGCGGTGCACTGGATGTGGCTGAACCAAGTTTACGAACGAATCGGCGGGCACAAACCGTTCCCGGAATTCGCCGCCAGCGTGGCGCTGCTTTCCATTTATTGGGCGATCTATCTCGTTTCGTATTTCCTGCGCGACGCGCGCGATCACCAGGAGTCGTGGCTCTTGGCGGCATCGTTCCTGCTGAACGCCGCCGGCTACCTGGCACTGCTCCACTATCAATCGTTCCATCCGGAATGGCGGTTTTGGTTTTTGCTGGTTGCAGGAGCCGTGTACTTCGCAGTTTCCGCGTGGTCGCACCACATCGCACGGCGCTGGGGCTTCGTACTGGCGAGCACGCTGGGCGCTGCGCTGATGATTGCGGCGATTCCGTATCGCTACTCGGGCGGAAGGCTCGAGATTTTGTGGTTGGTCGAAGTAGAAGCGCTGCTGATCGCTGGGTGGCGCCTGCTCGATAGACATTTGCGCATGCTAGCGACAGCCGGCGCCGCGATCCTCACGATGTACGTCGCGATGAACGATCTGGCGCCGCGCCTCGACACATGGCAGCCGCCGAATGCGCGCTCCGGTTGGTTGCTTTTGGCGCTCGCGGCGGCGTTTTATACGAACCGGCTTCTAAAGGATCGTCTCGGCGAGGATTCTTCGCCTATTGACGAAATCGCTCTCGCTCTTGCGCCCATCGTCGCCACAGGATTCCTACTCGCGGCAGCCTGGACCGCGTTGCCGCTTTTCTCGATCGCGGTCGCGTGGGTTGTGATTGCAGTCGCTCTAGTCGAGGCCAGCCGCATCCTGAAAGACAAGATGCTGGAGTACTGCGGTCACGGCGCCGCAGTTCTTGCGGTGGCGCGGCTGTTACTTGTGAACATGATGCGCGCAGACAGGTGGCACAACGTGAGTTTGCGGCTGCTTACCGTGAGCGTATCTTGCGCGATTCTTTATGTGGCGTCGCGACGCCATCTGTTGGCGCCCGAGCCTGCGACAGCCAGCGACTCGGTCCAGCCAAACGCGAACAACTTATCCAGCTGGCTAGTTCGATTCGGGGGCATTTCCACGGCGTACACCGGCGCCGCCACGTTGCTTGTAGCGCTATTGCTTTGGGACGAAGCGTCCAGCGCCGCCGTTGGTTTGGCGTGGGGTCTGTTTGGGTTAGCGCTGCTGGAAACCGCAGAGGCCCTGCGCGAAAAGCCATTACTGGCGCAAGGCCACTTGCTTTTGCTTGCAAGCTTTGCGCGAATTTTTATCGCGGACTTGAATTCCACATCGCGCGTCGGCCCGTTTGCGGTTCCCGTGATAACCGTCACGCTCTTGGCCGCGATTTATTATTACGCTGCGTTCAGAACGCTGGATTCGCCACGCGTGCGCGCGACGTTGCTTTGGTTTGGCACGCTTTCCGTGGCTGCGCTGCTTCGCTTCGAATCGCCCGTGGAATGGGTCGCCGTCAGTTGGGCGATGATGGCAGTCGTTCTGTACGCGCTCAGCCGCTATCTGCACACGGCCACATTTCGCGAACAATGCTACGCGATGACGCTGCTCTGCAGCGTGCGCTGCGCCTTCGACAATTTCTATCAACTCGGTTCGTGGCACTTCACCAACGTCCGAACCGCAACCATAGTAGCCTGCGCGCTTTTGTTCTACGTGTTGTTTGCGGCTGTGAAATTACGGAAGCAGCAAACGGGCTCGAGCGACTCTCAAGAGCATGATTCAGATGGCGTGTGGCAGAAAGTTCGCGTGGCGTGGCGATGGATCGGAGCGCACGAGCAGCATCTATTCTTCTTCGTTCCCACGATTTTATTAACTGTACTTCTGAGCCTGGAAGTGCGCCGAGGTTTTCTCACAGCCGCATGGGGCGTAGAGGGCCTGATCGTCTTTCTGGTAGTTCTGAAAATGGACGAGCGCGCGTACCGCTGGTTCAGCTTGCTGCTTTTCTTGCTCTGTGTGGGGCGCGTGGTTACCGTGGACGTCTGGAATCTGGACGCGCTGGGACGCATCGTTTCGTTTTTGGGCCTCGGTGCAGCGCTCCTCGTCGTGAGTTTTCTGTACGCACGCCATAGAGAGCTGCTGCGGAGGGTGCTGTGAAACGGCGCGTGATCCTCGCCGCGCTTCTGGTCAGCGGCAGCGTCGCGCTTTTCTTTTTGCAGCGCAGCAGAGCGACGGCAGAGGTTACGCCTCGGCCGCTGCTTTACCTGGTTGCCGATTCGGAGCGCGAGGCCGAGCGCATCCCGCTCGCGCTGACGCGCGTAAGCGACGCGGAAGAAATGCAAGCGGGACAGCGGCTCGCGCGGCAGGAGGGGCTGGTCCCACGGCCACTAAATGCAGGCACCCTGGACATCACCGAATATCTGAACAACGTCGGCAAGGGTGTCGCCAGCCACGTGCACCGGCGCGCGATTCCCTACCAATTTTATTTGGCTGACAATGACTATTGGGTCAACGCCTGCGCGCTGCCGGGCGGTTACGTCGCCGTCGGACGCGGCCTGCTGAAGTTGATGCAGTCCGAAGACGAACTGGCGGCCGTACTGGGCCACGAAATCGCGCACGTGGATGATCGGCACGCCATTGAGCGATTGCAGTACGAACTTGCCAGCCGCAAGCTCGGCCTGGGAGGAATTTATCAGCTGGGCAGACCAGCGGAGGAAATTTTCAAGGCGGGGTATACCAAGGACCAAGAACTGGAAGCGGATCGCGACGGGCTGGAGCTTGCTGTTGCAGAGGGTTATTCGCCTGCGGGCATCATCCAGCTGATGCAGCGGCTCGAAAAACTAGAGGCGCAATCGCAGCAACAAACTTCCGGATCTCCTATCGGCGAAATCGCGCAATTGCCATTCGGCGCTCTGCAGGAATATTTCCGCTCGCACCCTCCCGCATCGGAGCGCATCGCGGCGCTCGAAATCGAAATCAGGGCGCGAAACTGGATCGAATCGGCCCCACTGCGGCCTCTCGCAATCCAAAAAGATTTCTAACCGCAGCGCGGATGCTGGCACTTCTCGGCTGCGACGATTGGCCCGCTCGGCATTTTTTTGCGCAACGGCGCTCTAAGCTGGCCGATCCGGATACGCCGCTTTCGGAAATCGCAAATGAACCAGCAGCGCGCAAAGTAGCAGCACTAGAAACGCGATCACGCTGCCTTCCGGACCCGCCGAGCCTCCCGTCAACCACTTGGGGCCTTGCACGGAAGTGTTCAGATACCGGCCGACGCCGAGCAAGCCGCTGTCCGGCGTGCCGTAAAAAAATGTCTCGGCCCAATCCCAAGCAGCGTGGAATCCCAGCGCGAACCACAATGTGCCCGTCCGCCGGATCATCAGGCAAAAAAGCAGCCCGATCACCACAACTTGCAGAATGCCGAGAACATTTTCGTTCGGATTGCCCAGATGCGCGACGCCGAACACAAGCGAGGTAAATATCGCAGCGCGCCAGAAATTAAATCGTCGCGCGAATGAAAACAGCCAATACCCGCGAAACGCAAATTCCTCATGCACCGCCACCGCCACAAATACTGCGCCCCAAGCCAGCGCGTAGCGTAAGCGCGCGCCTCCCGCGAGCGCCACGGAATCAATCTGAAAATGGCCAGTGACGCGCAGAACCAGCAAGATCGCGGAAAGCATCGCGAAGCCCCACAGGCATCCTTCCCAGAATCGCCAGCCGAAAATCCCGCGCGGAGGAATTCCGTAATCGCTAAGCGGGCGCTTTTCCATGCGCGAAACGATCCACGTGGCCAGGGTCACGCAAAAGGCGAACCACGCTTTGAGCGGCAGCTCGCTGCGCACGCTGAAAACGGCGTCCGTGGGTTTGCCGTGCGGATGCAGCGCAATGACCAGCACCCCCGGAAAGATGAACGCAACTGCTACCCAAATCAGCAGCCGGTTACGTTCGGGACGCCCCCAGCGCCGAGGCTGCTCGGAATCTGGCGCGCTGGGCGGCTCGGCAGCACGGACCGTCGGGTCCGCGACGTGCAATTCCCCGCGATGCTCGGAACCGTTTTCCTCAGACACTGGTGCTCCACCCTTCGCACGCGTAGATTGTGCCAGTCGTGTGCGCTGCGCCAGAACGTTCGCATATGCCTAACGGAACATGTTCGAGCGCCGCTTTCTTCCTCTGGTCCGAATGGCCCGGCGTATCTTAAACTACGGCAGCGCGAGGCGTTTCCTGAAAATGGGTGTTGCCGCGCCGATGCGCAAGTCAAATCACAAGGAGGAGCGCGACAATGAATAATTCGCTGCAGGCTGTGCGTCCCGCGCGAGCCATCGCGCAATCACTATGCCTCCTACTATTACTATTCACATGTTCCGCGCTGTCTTCGCAAAAGGAACGCGCGCGCATTCACAATATCGTCCTGGTTCACGGCGCCTGGGCCGATGGTTCTGGCTGGCGCGGCGTCTTCGACATTCTGCTCAAGCACGGTTACAACGTCAGCATGGTGCAGGAGCCGGAGACAACCTTCCAGGACGATGTCGCGGCCACGAAGCGCATGCTCTCGCTGCAAGACGGTCCGTGCATTCTTGTGGCGCGCAGTTATGGAGGAGCCGTAATCACCGAAGCCGGAACCGATCCAGCGGTCGCCGGCCTGGTGTATATCGCCGCGCACATGCCCGATGCCGGCGAAAATGAATCCGACGACGGCAAGCGCTTCCCGAGCGACCTCAGCAAACCCGGAGCGATCAAGAAAACTGTGGACGGCTTCACTTACCTCGACGTTGCGCAATTCCATGAGTACTTCGCAGCGGACCTTCCGGCGGAGCAAGCAGCTTTTATGGCGCGCTCGCAAGTTTTCAATTTCGCGGACAATTTCAAAGGAGTGATCACCACGCCGGCATGGCGCAGTAAACCCAGCTGGATGCTCGTCGCGAGAAGCGATCGCACCATCAACCCCGACCTGGAACGCTGGTATGGCGAACGCGCCAAGAGCCACAAGATCGAAGTCGCAGGCGCCAGCCACTGCGTGTGCGTTTCGCATCCGAAGGAAGTCGCAGCGCTGATCGAAGATGCCGCCGCATACGCTCGCTAGGGGAAGCCGCAGAGCGAGTATTGTCTTGGCTTTGTGGCGGTGCACTTTAGCGCGCGATCGGTGGCGCGCCAATCGCCGATCGGGTCCTGAAGTCCGCCGCCACAAAGGCCTCGCGGCTTTGCGGGTCCGTCGAACTTACTACGGCGCGCTGTGTCCGGCGCATTTCAGCACGCCGAGATACGCATGCCACGGACCCACCGCCGCGTCATATTGATGCGCCATCACGCGCGAAATTTGGTGCAAGTGCGTCAAATCATGCACCGCCCACGTCGCCAGCAACTGCGCAAGCGTTACGTTTCCAAGTGCAGGATGCAGGCCGCGCCGCTCGAGATCTGTGGGCTGCAGATTCATCGCGCGCAGTTCGGCCAGCCCCTGCGAACGCCAGCGCGTAAACTCATCCAATAATTGTGCGAGTGATTTGCCCGCGCTCTCACGTTCCTGTCCCCGACGATCGAACGGCTCGAATGCGCGCGTCTCGCCAAATTGCAATATCATCTTCGCCCGCGGCAGCCAATCCGTGCGCTCGCCGTGAATCAGATGCCCGATCACATCGAACGCGCTCCACGTGCCTGCGCCTTCGTTTCGCATGGTCCATGCTTCCGGCAAATCGCGGAGCAGCGCATCGAGCGCCGCCGGCGTCCGTGCAAGCAGCGCCGTGGTGTCTTGCAAGCTTTGTTCCATCATGCCCTCCAGTCCTCACCAGTCATCCGATTCCTGTGACACCCTCCGCGACTCCAAAGTTTTTACCAGCCTAGTCCTCGCACCACGCCGCGAAACCTTTTGGACCTGGCACGCGTCTCAACCGCAGATGTTCCTTCCCCTCACAGCGCAAGTCCGGAGCCGCGGCCATAGCCCGCCCGGCCACATCCTACAGCGATCTCCGCTCCCGCTCGCACCACACTTCCTCTTGCGATCGCTCCTCCTCATTCTGATTTCTCTCGGTAGTATTTTCTCGGCACAAGGTCAATCCGTCGGCGACTCCGCTGCTGCGCAGAACGCGCCGGCTTCCGCACAGCAGCTGCCAGTCACAGCGCTCACAGGCGCAAGTCGCTGTGCGGTTTGCCACCCCGCCGAGGTGGCGGGTTACGCTCGCTCGGCCATGGCGCACTCCCTGCGCCGCCCAGGGCAAGAACCCGAAGGCACCGTCACCGCCAACGGTTCGAAAATCACGATGTACTCAACGCCCAACGGCTACTGGCAACGATGGGAAAATGGCGCCGATCAAAGCGAATACCATATTGATTGGGTCGTCGGCTCCGGAAATCACGCCAGCGGCTATCTTGTGGACATCGGCAGCCACCTTTTTCAATCTCCGGTCGCGTATTACAGGAGCCGCCAGTCCTACGATCTCGCGCCCGGCTACGAAAATCAGGCCGATCCCGATTTCACGCGTCCCGTTCGCGAAGAATGCATCCTCTGCCATTCCGGAACCGCGCTGCACGTCTCCGACACGCTGAACGAATACCGTTCCCCGATATTCCCCGCGCGGGCCGAAGCAATCACCTGCAATCGATGTCACGGCCCCGCGGCGGAACATCTAGCCGATCCGCGCGCCGGCAACATCGTCAATCCGGCGAAGCTCGAGCCCGCCGCTCGCGATAGCATTTGCGAGCAATGCCACCTGTTCGGAGTGGCGCGCGTGCCAAATCCTGGAAGGCAACTCAGCGATTTCCTGCCCGGCGAGCGCGCAGAAGATGTATTTACCACTTATCACGACGCGAATCCCACCGGCTCGTTCAAAGTGATCAGCCATGTGGAGCAACTCGCGCTGAGCGCCTGCGCGCGCAATAGCAATGGCCGCCTGTGGTGCGGCACGTGCCACAATCCACACGAGAAGCCGCTGCAACCGGTCTCGTACTACCGCTCGGTGTGCCTGACGTGCCACGCCGCGAAATTTGCCCCCGCCTCTACCTCTGCCGCTGCCGCACATCCTGCGAAAGATAGCGATTGCCTTTCCTGCCACATGCCGCGACGCGACGCGAAAGACGGCGGCCACTCCGCGTTTACCGATCACAGAATTCAGCGCCGTCCCGAAGCAATGCCCGATGCCCCAGCCGATACCAGAATCGCTGCGTGGCGCGAGCCTGCGCCCGAATTTCGAGCGCGCAATCTTGGCATTGCTTACATAGACGCCGGAATGCAGCGCAAGTCTTCACAATTTATCGTGCAGGGCTATCGCACGCTCACTGAAGTACAGGCGCAATTTTCGGACGACAGCGAATTCTTCAAATGGATTGGCGAAGCTCTGCTGCTCGCGCAACAAAACAGTGAAGCCAAGATCGCCTTCGAACGCGCGCTCGAACTCGATCCCAATTCACCGCTCGCCGAAGCCAGCGCGGCCTCGCCTTACGTCGCATCCGGAGATGCAGACCGCGCCATCGCGCACCTCCAACGCGCTCTCACGCTCGATCCTTTGTATCTGCCGGCGGCCAGCGCACTGATGAGCTTGTACCAAAAAGAAGGCGACACCGCGGACGCCAACGCGCTCGCGGGTCAGATCAAAGCGGCCATGGATGACAAACCCGCCGCCGATTCCGTCGCGCAGCAATCCACAACGAGCGAGTCGGCAAAAACCGCCGAGCAAGTCTATAAAAATATTCAAGTGCTCAAGGGCGTTCCGGCCGGCCAGGTGATTCCTGCAATGCAATTCATCACCGCCTCGCTGGGAGTCGAATGCACTTTCTGCCACGTCGAGGGACATTTCGAAAAGGACGACAAGGAGCCCAAACAAATCGCGCGCGACATGATGCAGATGACGTTCGGGCTCAATAAAAATAGCTTCGCCGGCCATCGCGACGTAACCTGCTACTCCTGCCATCGCGGCGCGCCGAAACCGCTGATCACACCGTTGGTGGGCTCGGAATCACAACCGAACTCAGCCGCTGCCGGTGGCGCTGGCAGCACTGGCGCCGGCAACTCCACCACAGCGCCGAAACTTCCAGCGAACTTGCCCACTGTCACACAGCTGCTCGACAACTACATCCACGCGGTCGGCGGTTCCGCAGCCATCGAAAAAATCACCACCCGCGTGGAAAAAGGCTCAACCACCTTCCACGGCCAAGCCCAAACGGTCGAAATTTTCACGCAAGCCCCGGACAAGCAATCCATTGTCCGCCGCATATCGAGCACCGAAAGCATCGTCAGCACTTTCGACGGCCAATCCGGCTGGTCCATCGCGCCCAACCGCCCGCCGCGCGAAATGCACGACGCCGACATCGTCGCCGCGCGCATGGACGCCGACCTGCAGTTCCCTCTGCACATCCAGCAAATTTTCCCCGACCTGCGCCTGGAATATCCCGAAAAAATAGACGACCGCGATACCTATGTGCTCCTCGCCATCCACGAAGGCCAACCGCCAGTAAGATTATACTTCGAGGAGAAATCCGGCCTGTTAGTCCGCATGGTGCGTTACGCCGAAACCCCGCTGGGCCGCAACCCCACCCAAATTGACTACGCCGACTACCGCAAAATGGACGGCGTCCTGGTTCCCTTCCTCGTCACAACATCTCAACCCGGCAATACCTCGAGATTGCAATTCGAAACAGTCCAACAAAATGTTCCCATCGACGCCGTCAAATTCGCCAAGCCGAAACCGCTCCCGCCTGCCAGCAGACAATCCGAGCAGCCAACCTCACACCCTTAACGCGTTTGATGGAAGCGGAACCGCGCGGCCCGCTTGCGAGGGGTTTCGGTTCACACGTGCTGAAGATGTGTGTCGCGGAATCGTGTCGGATATTTCAGACCAAAGCCGAACATGCGGTCGATGCCAATGTGTGCCAGCCAGATCAGGGCGTAAGGCTCGAGAGAGGGAAGCGGAGCCACGATCGCGAGGCCGAACAACAAAATCGGCACAGACGAAGTGTGCACCAGGTTATAGGCGGCTGAGCCGATCTTGGGATTCGCCAAATAACCCAAGATGAACAGATCTGGTGTGAACAGCAGCAGCGCAAACAGCCACCAGTGGAAGTGTCCCGCGCGGTAGAGAACGAGCGTCAGGGCCAAAATGCAGGCCCCTTCCAGATGCAGTAGCCTGCGAGGTTTCGTCAGCATTGGACATGATCTCCTCAAGTTGACTTCACGTAAGATACGTGCTACACGTATTCTACGTGGTGGGCACCGGACTGTGTCAAACTCACAAGCAAAAACCAAGCAAAACGTAACCATAAGCCTCGACCGCGAGATCATTCAAAAGGCCAAGGTCATCGCGGCGCGCCGCTCCACTTCGATCAGCGGTCTTATCGCCCGTCAGATCGAGATCCTCGTGGGCGAGGAAGAGGCATACGAGCGCTCGAAGCGTCAGGCACTGGCCCTGCTCGACCAAGGCTTTGACCTTGGCGGCAAAGGTCCAGTCAGCCGCGACGAGCTCCATGAGCGATAAAACCTTCATAGATACGAACGTCTTGATGTATGCGCACGACGTCGCAGCCGGCACTAAGCATCAAATCGCCGCAATGGTTCTGCGTGAGCTGTGGAGCGAAGGATCGGGCGCTCTTAGCGTGCAAGTCCTCCAGGAGTTCTATGTAAACGTCACGCGAAGGATTCCAGTACCTTTATCCAAGGACTCGGCGCGCCAGATTGTAAGCAACTACGCAATCTGGTGCACAGAAACCACCTCCGCAGAAATCTCGGCGGCATTTCGAATCGAGGACGAATCGCGAATCGGTTTCTGGGACGCCCTGATCGTCTCATCCGCTGCAAAAAGTGGCGCGACTCGGATTCTTTCTGAAGATTTCAACGCCGGGCAAATAATAGCGGGTGTTCGGATCGAGAACCCCTTCGTCGAAATGCAGTAGGATGTCGGGCTACTTCGCCGACCAGCCACGACCACGGATCAACAATCGCTGCCCGTCCTCGACTTGCACACCCTACTCCTCATCGAGTACAACATTTCTACATGAATGCGGAGATCATAGCCGTCGGTTCCGAGCTGCTCACGCCTTATCGTTTCGATACCAATTCTCTTTGGCTCACCGACGAACTCAACAAAATCGGTATCCGCGTGATCCACAAAGCCGTCGTCGGCGATTCGCCCGGCGAGATGCGCTCCTCCTTCCGTCACGCCCTCGATCGCGCCGACCTGATCATCGCGAGTGGCGGCTTGGGCCCCACCGACGACGATCGCACGCGCGAAACTGTCGCCGAACTCCTCGGACGCAACCTGCACATGAACGAAGCCATCGTGCGTGAGATCCAGGAGCGCTTCCGGCGCTTCGCGCGCAACATGCCCGAAATAAATAAACGCCAAGCCATGGTCCCGGAAGGCGCCATCGTCCTCCCGAATCCGCGCGGCACCGCTCCGGCGCTGTGGCTGGAGGCCGATGGTCACATCATCGTGTTGCTCCCCGGCGTACCACACGAACTCAAATCCATTTTCGAAACCGAAGTCCGCCCGCGGCTCGCGAAGATTTCCGGCGACGAGCGCCTCTTCACACGCGACCTGCGCACTACCGGCCTTGGCGAATCCGACGTCGAAACGCGCGTCCGCCCGCTCTATCAGCTCTATCCCGACACCGAGACCACCATCCTCGCCTCGCCCACTGGCACGCAGCTGCATCCGCGCACCTGGTCGCGCGACGCATCCAAAGCAGAAAAACTTCTAGATGAAATCACCGATCGCATGGCTCTCGCGCTCGGTGAACATCTCTATTCCACTCAAGGTGAAGCGCTTGAAGAAGTTGTCGCACGCGTGCTAACGGAAAATCGCTCGACCATCGCAGTCGCCGAAAGCTGCACCGGCGGCATGCTCGCCGAACGCCTCACCAACGTGCCGGGCAGTTCCTCCTATTTTCTGGGCGGCGTGATCTGCTACAGCAACGAGCTGAAAATTTCGCTGGTCGGCGTTCCGCAGAGTCTGATCGAATCCAAAGGCGCCGTAAGCTCCGAAGTCGCGCTCGCTCTCGCCGACGGCATCCGCAAACGCACCGGCGCGACGCTCGGCGTCGGCGTCACGGGCGTCGCCGGGCCCGGTGGCGGCACGCCGGAAAAACCAGTGGGCCTGGTGCACATCGGCCTCGCCGACGAGCACGGCCCGCGTGAACGCGCCTACCGCTTCCCGGGCGATCGCGAACGCATTCGCCAATTCGCCTCGCAATCCGCGCTCGACGCGGTGCGGCGCTATTATCTTTTTCCCGCGGCCGCCAGAGTCTAAGCCAAAGCCATGCGCCTCTTCGTCGCCTTCGACTTGCCCAGTGCGGTGCGCAACGCCCTCGCCACACTCGCGCAACGCCTGAAAGCCGAATGCCGCGCTGCGCGTTGGGTGCGGGCCGAATCTATGCACGTCACGCTGAAATTTTTGGGCGAAACGGATCCGCAAAAGCTTCCCGAAATCCGCGCCGCGCTCGAGCCGATTCGCTCTGCGCAACCAGTCGCCATGGATTTCCGCGTACTCGGCTTTTTCCCCAATGAATTCAAGCCGCGCGTGCTCTGGTGCGGCGTCCAAGCCACGCCCAATCTGGCCGAACTCGCCGCAGCTGTCGAAGACGCGCTCGAGCCGCTCGGCTTCGCCCGTGAAACGCGCACCTTTGCTCCGCATCTCACACTCGCGCGTATGGAACCCGGCGAGGCTCTGGAAAATCTGGTGCGTGCGGCTGATGCGCTGAAGTCGTATGATTTCGGCGCCGCACGCGAATCCGAATTTCATTTGTTCGAAAGCGTGTTAAAACCGTCCGGCGCGCAATACGGCAAGCTAGCCGCATTTCGGTTCGTGGAATGACTTATTCGGTTTTATTTTCGGTCCCATTTTTGTGGGCCTGGCTCACCCCGGTGATCGCCTATCTTCTCGGCTCGATCCCGTTCGGCCTGCTCGTCGTAAAAGCAAAGGGCGGCCCGGACATCCGCGGAATCGGTAGCGGCAATATCGGCGCCGCTAACGTGGCTCGCAACGCCGGAAAATTCGCCGGCATCCTCACGCTGCTCCTCGACGCCACCAAAGGCTACGCCGCGGTCTGGCTCGCCGCGCATTTCACCGATGGCAATATTCGCTGGATGATGGTCGCCGTAGTCTGCGCCGTGATCGGCCACATGTTTCCCATCTGGCTCGGCTTCAAAGGCGGCAAAGGAGTCGCCACCGGCCTAGGCGTTTTTCTGCCCATCTGCTGGCAAGCTGTCGCCGCCGGTATCGTCCTCTGGCTTGCGGTGGTAATTTTCTGGCGTTATTCATCGCTCGGCTCGATTTCCGCCGCCGTCGCGCTGCCGCTTTTTGTTTATCTGCTCTACGCGCCGGGCCACGCTCCCCCGGAATTCGTCACGTTTGGCACCGTCGTGATCTCGCTGCTCGTCCTGATCAAACATCGCCCCAATATCGCGAGACTGGTCGCCGGGGACGAACCCCGCCTGAATTTCGGCGGCAAGAACGACGCTTAGTCTCCCGAAATCGCGCCGATCGCTTCCTCCCCGGGCCCGATAAGTCCCGACCGTTCTGTATCTTATTCGCCACCCCCAGTACTATCGTCCCGTTGTAACGCCGCCCCCATTTCGCTAGCATTTTAACGAAGAGATTCCTGTGCCCACGGAAGCCCTCAAGCAGCAGACGACCCGTCGCCTGCGCATCCTCTGGATTGTGCTGGGTGCCCTTCTGTTCGTAAGCATTACGCCGCTATGGCTTTACCACCGCCAGGTCTTGCGCCTGAGCGAAGAAAAACTGCAGGACACCGAGCGCGTGCAGCAATCCGAAATCACCCGTTCGCTCGCCAGCGAAACCCTGCAGTTCGAAGAAAATCTGCGCGAACAACTTCTCAGCCAGCGCCAGGTTCTCGCGCTCACCGGCTGGATTGAAAATGTGGACGATCCCGCGCACGCCCCACAGCTCGCGCGCCTGCTGCAGAGTTTCGTCGAAAACAATCAGAACATCCTCTACGTCACCGCCGTCAACCAGCTCGCCAAAGGCCAGTCCGCGGGCAGCTTCAACGCGGATCAGGACCCTTTCGTCGGTGGCGCTCTGAAACGCGCCTTCACCGCCAGCATTCAAGGGCTGCCCTTCGTCAGCGAATCCTTTGCGCTCGGAAAAAATAATCGTCCCGCGCTGGTCGTTTCCGTGCCGCTTTCTTTGAACGGCCAATTCACCGGCATGATCGCCTCGGTCGTCTCGATTGACCGCCTCCTTGAACGCATTCGCGATGCCAGCGTGCGCGAACGCACCGTATTCATCGTAGATGGTCACGGCCACATCGTCGCGCATCCCGATTCCGCCGAAGTCGTTCCCGGCCGCGACGTCACGTCCACTTCGCCCATCGTCAGCCACTTGAAAGAATTGCCGCAGGAATTGCGCGCCACCGAAACCATGCATTTCATCGAGCAGGACAAGAACAATAAATCCGTCGAAATGATCGGCACTTACAGCACCATCCCGGAACTACGCTGGACGGTCATCGCCGAACGCAGCCTCGACAGCGCGCGCATTGACGCCGGCGTGAAAGAGCTTACCGCGCAGGCGCTCAGCTTTGTCGTGGGCGTCACCATGGTCGCGCTGTTGTTCGGATATCTCTTCGCTCTGGGCATCACGCGGCCGATTCGCGGTCTGGTCGAATCCGTGCGCGCCATCAGCCGCGCCGAATTCCACGAACGGGTGCGCGTCGAAGGCGCCGCAGAAATCAGCGAGCTGGCCGAAACTTTCAATCACATGGCAGGCGACATCGAAGAGTACGTCGAACGCCTGAAACAGGCCGCCGCCGAAAATCGCGAGCTGTTCCTGGGCTCGATCCGCATGCTCGCCGCCGCCATCGACGAAAAGGATCCCTACACCCGTGGTCACTCCGGCCGCGTCGCAAAATATTCCATCATCATTGCCGAATATATGGGCCTGGATTCCGAAGACATTGACCGCCTGCGCATTTCCGCATTACTGCACGACGTAGGCAAAATCGGCGTGGACGATCGTGTCCTGAAAAAGCCCGGCAAGTTGACCGACGAAGAATTCGACCTGATGAAGCAGCACCCCAGCAAGGGCGCCAACATCATGCGTCCGGTCGCTCAGCTGAAGGACATGCTGCCCGGCATCGAACTGCACCACGAACGCATGGACGGCGCCGGTTACCCTTACGGCCTCTCCGGCGATCAGATCCCGATGATGGCGCGCATCATCGCTGTCGCCGACACCTTCGACGCCATCACCACCAACCGCCCCTATCAATCCGCCATGGACCTGGAATTCGCCCTGGGCCGCATCCGTTCGCTGGCCATCTCCAAATTCGATCCCAACGTCGTCGCCGCCCTCGACGCCGCTATAGCATCCGGCCGCCTCCGCTTGAGCGCCGCGCTCGTCGAAGTATAAATCCCCACCCGAGTTGCGTTCTGGACTCCAGAGCCATCAGGCACGCGCCACTAATCATCACTCACTACTCACCAATCACCACCTGTTTGCTACAATCAAATGCTCCGCCAAGTGCGGCGAAAACTCATGATATCCCTCTTCGGGCCACCAGAGCCCACGCTACTCGAACGGCTGAAAGATTCCGTCAGCAAAACTCGCACGGAACTTTCCGCGCGCGTCGAACAATTGCTCACCGGCGACCGCCCCGTTGACCCCGAGCTCCTGAAGCAACTTGAATCCGCGCTGCTCAGCGCCGACTTGGGCGTGCGCACCACCAAAGAAGTTCTCGCCGCGCTCCGCCAGCAAGTCAACGAACATAAACTCGAAGAGCCCGGCGCGTTGAAACGCGAACTGAAAAATCAAATCCTGAGAATTCTCACCGCCGCAGCGGCCGCCCAGCCCAACTCCGATGGCCAACCAGCCAACGAGCCACGCGTTCTCTTCGTCGTCGGCGTCAACGGCACCGGCAAAACCACCACCATCGGCAAACTCACCAGCCGCCTGAAAAAAGAAGGCGCGAGCGTAGTCCTCTGCGCCGCAGACACCTTCCGCGCCGCCGCCATCGAGCAGCTCGAAATCTGGGCGCGGCGCTCCGGCGTCGAAATGATCAAACAGAAACCGGGCGCCGATCCCTCCGCCGTCGTTTTCGACGCGCTCTCCGCCGCCCGTGCTCGCCACGCCGATGTCGTCATCGTGGACACCGCCGGACGCCTGCACACAAAATCCAACCTGATGGCCGAACTCGACAAAATGAAACGCACCGCCGCCAAAGTAATTCCCGGCGCGCCGCACGATGTGCTGCTGGTCCTCGACGCCACCACTGGACAAAACGGCCTGAACCAAGCCCGCGAATTCTGGAACCACGCCGCAGTCACCGGCATCGTGCTCACCAAACTCGACGGCACCGCCAAAGGCGGCATCGTCGTAGCCATAGCCCGCGAGCTGAATCTACCGATCCGCTTCGTCGGCACGGGCGAAAAGATCGACGACCTGGTCCCATTCGATGCCCAAACCTACGTCAACTCACTTTTCGACTAGCATCGCACCTGAAGCCGACGACATCTGGATGTCTCGCGCGCTGGCGCTAGCCACTCGCGGCGCGGCCTTGGCGCATCCGAATCCAATCGTGGGCGCAGTCTTAGTGAAGAACGGAAAAGTGATCAGTGAAGGCTTTCACGATTACGACCGCCGCGACCACGCTGAAATCGTTGCGCTGAAACAAGTCGGGAAAAAGGCGCGCGGCGCGACGCTCTACGTGACGCTCGAACCCTGCTGCACCACCGGACGCACTGGCCCCTGCAGCAAAGCCATCATCGCAGCCGGAATAAAAAAAGTGGTCGCCGCGATGCGCGATCCCAATCCCGCCGTTTCCGGCAAAGGCCTGGCCGAACTTCGCCGCGCCGGAATTAAAGTATTCAGCGGCGTCCTGGAAAAGCGAGCGCAGCACCTGAACGAAGATTTCGCCCGCTGGATCCAGACTAAGCTCCCGTTCGTCACGCTGAAAACCGCGCTCACCCTCGACGGGCAGATCGCGCAAAAGGCCGGCAGCGTCACATGGATCACTAGCCGGCAATCGCGCGACGCAGTCCAGCGCTTGCGCCACGAAGCCGACGCATTACTCACCGGAATCGGCACCGTCCTCGCCGACGATCCCCGCATGAGCGACCGCACCGGCGAGCCGCGCCGCCTCCCGCTCCTCCGCGCCATAGTGGATTCGCGCCTGCGCACGCCGCTAGGCTCGAACCTCGTGAAATTCGCGCAACAGGATGTCGTCGTGTTCACCACGCAATCGCTCGATTCACCGAAAGCCCGCGCTCTCATACGAGCCGGCGTCGAAGTCTTCCGCGTTCCCGCGCGCCAGGGGCACGTTCATCTCCGCGCTGTGCTCCGCGAGCTAGGCCGTCGCCAAATCCTCAGTGTCTTGCTCGAAGCCGGCGCAGGACTAAACGGCGCCGCGTTAGAGGCAGGCATTGTGGACAAAATGATTCTCTTCTATGCTCCCAAAATCATGGGCGCAGGCGGCGTACCGATGGCCAACGTCCCGTCGCGCTGGTTCGCAAAATCCCCAGCGCTGCAAGACCTAACCGTAAAACCCTGCGGCCCCGATTTCGTAGTCCAAGGATATTTTCGCGATGTGTACGGGCAGCAGCGCAAACGCGGCGAACGTGGCACAGGCAATACTGCCTGTGCGCCCAAGTAAGAAGCACCCAAACTGATCAGAGAGAAGAAACGCAAATGTTCACAGGCATCACCGAACAAGTGGGCCAAATCGAATCGCTCGAACACGCGCAAGACGGCGGCCGCCTCCGCATCAGCTTCCGTGGCACAGGCACTTTTGGCGGTGCTCCCGAAAATGAAACCGCAATCGCCAAAGACACCAAACTCGGCGACAGCATCTCCGTAAACGGCTGCTGCCTCACCGTGGTCGAATTCACCGCCGAACACTTCAGCGCCGATCTCTCCGGCGAAACACTCCACCGCACCAACTTCGGCGAAAAAAAACCAGGCCATCTCGTCAATCTCGAACGCCCCCTGTCAGCCGGGGCCCGCCTCGGCGGACATTTCATGCAAGGTCACGTGGACGGCGTCGGCCGAGTCACCCGCCTCGTGCCGGAAGGCGAAAATTGGTGGCTCTCCGTTCGCGTCCCGCAGGATCTGCGCCGCTACGTCACCGAAAAAGGTTCCATCGCCCTCGACGGCATCAGCCTTACCGTCGCCCGCTGGCACGACGGCATCGCCGACATCGCTATCATCCCCTTCACCTACGCAAACACAAACGTCCGTTCCATGTCCGTCAACGACGCCATAAACGTCGAAACCGATATCCTCGCGAAATACGTCGAGAGCTTGCTGCACAGCGGAAAATCGCAGGCGACATCGCACCTCACCGTAAAACATCTCGTCGAGGAAGGTTTCTAATGCATACACAGAATTTCGTAGAGCCGGCGTCTCGCCGGCTCCTTCTGTATGGTCTCCCCGCATGACCGACCGCAAATCCTACGACGTAGCCGTCATCGGCAGCGGAGTTTTCGGCGCATGGACGGCCTACTCCCTCGCAAAATCCGGCGCTTCCGTCGCGCTGCTGGACGCCTACGGCCCCGCAAATTCCCGCGCCAGTTCCGGCGGCGAATCGCGCATCATCCGCATGGGCTACGGCGCGGACGAAATCTACACCCGCTGGTCCCTGCGCGCACTCCCGCGCTGGAAAGAAATTTTCGCCCAAGCCGGTCGCCCCGAATTATTTCAGCCCACCGGCGTCCTCTGGATCGCGCACGATAAATATCCGTACGCGATGGACACTCTCACGGCTTTGCAGAATCAAAAGGTCCCGCACGAACGCCTCTCGCTCCTGGGCCTGCGCAAGCACTACCCGCAAATCTCATTCGATGACGACGCCTGGGGCATCCTCGAACCCGAAAGCGGCGTCCTCATGGCTCGCCGCGCCGTGCAAACCGTCGTCGAAGAAGGACAGAAAATCGGCGTGCAATATCGAGCCGCGTGCGCGCTCGCACCATTCGGCGACGGCCGTGTCACCTCACTCATGACCACCCGCGCCGAAAATATTTCCGCCGGAGCGTTCGTCTATGCCTGCGGCCCGTGGCTCGCCACAATCTTTCCCGATCAGTTGGGCCCGCGCATTTTCGTCTCACGCCAGGAAATTATTTTTTTCGGGGCACCCCAAGGCGAGGTTCTCTTCCAGCAACAAGCGCTGCCTACGTGGCTCTACCTGAAAGACGAATTTTACGGCATGCCCGACCTGGAAAATCGCGGCCTGAAAGTTGCCGACGACCATCACGGCGCGCCGGTGGATCCGGACACGCAATCCCGCGTCGCCAGCGTAGCCGCGGTCGAAACCGCGCGCGAATTTGTCGCGCGGCGCTTCCCTGCCCTGAAGAACGCACCCGTCGTCGAAACGCGCGTCTGCCAATACGAAAGCACTTCCAACGGAGATTTTCTGATTGATCAGCACCCGGACTTCACAAATGTCTGGCTGGTAGGCGGCGGGTCAGGCCATGGCTTCAAGCACGGCCCGGCGGTGGGAGAATACGTGGCAGCGCGCGTTGCAGGATCCACCGCGACCGAAAACAAAGTCGAACCGCGCTTCTCGCTGGCCACAAAGCAAACTACGCAAAATCGCAAGATCCACTGACACGGATTTCGCGAGCCTAGCTTGCTCTCGATTCCCGTGCCTTTGCGCGTACCCCGCGGTAATAAAGCATTAACCCAAATAAAATCGCGAACGCGCTCCCGCCCGCGAGCTTCCCCTCGAATATCCACTTGTTCTCAGCTTCCGCCGGCGGAATCAACGACAACACAATTCCGCCCAGCACCACCGTAAATCCCAAAATCCCCATCAGCCAGACTCCCAATTTTCCGAAGGGAATCAAAACCTCGTTTTCATTCGCCCCGCGATTCGCGCGATAGGCCAGCCGGATCACCGCCCCGTACATGTATAAGAATGGAATAAAATAAAGTATCGTCCCCGCATCCACCAATTCCTGATATGCCGTATTCGGAGTGTCGCTGATTTGTCCCAAGATCAACACCACGCCCGTCGCAAAAGCCTGCACCAGAATCGCCACCCACGGCGTTTTCCACTTCGGATGAATCCACCCAAACGCCGCTGGCATATAGCGGTCAATTCCCACCACGAACGGCACGCGCGCCACTCCCGCCACTGTTCCACCGACGCCGCCCGCGTTCCCCACCGTCACCAAAATCGCTGCAATCACGCCAAACAAAACAATCCGCAGCATCATCGAGCCAGACGTGAGCGCCTGAAATACTCCGCTCTTGGGATCCACCGCATCGGCCGGCAATAGGGAAAGCACCGCGAAAGTTCCCGCGATGTAAATCAACGCAATCAGAATTCCGGAGCCAAAAATTGCGCGCGGCAAAGTTTTCTGCGGGTTGCGCACTTCTTCGCTCATCGTCGCGCAAAGTTCCAGCCCCACAAATGCAAACGCAATCTGCGGCCAGAAATTTACTGTTCCCCAATCCCACGTGGGCATCATATTTCGCCACGTAAAATGCGTCACTGACCCGTGGGCGTGCCACAAATACGCCGCCATTCCCACCAGCATCAGCAGCGGCACGTAAGTCGAAACTGCGCCGACGTTTTGCAGCCACTTGCCAATGTTCAGCCCGACGATATTCATCGCCACCGCCACAAAAAGCAGACCAAACGATCCCGCCACCAGGAACGTCCGGTCCTGCGCCAAATATGCTGTGCTGTTCCCGCCGATGTAAGCAGCCATCGCCGCGCTCGCCATCAGCAGCGCCGGAAAATAGAAGAACGTGTACACCCAATACGTCCATCCCGCGATGAATCCGTGAAAATCTCCAAACGCCTCCTTCGACCACACGTACAACCCGCCCTCCACCGGAAATCGCGTGGACAATTCCACGATCACGAACGTTGTCGGCAGGAAAAAAAACAACGCGGCCAAAACCCACAAACTGATCGAAGAAGTTCCATTGTGTGCCGCCGCTGCAATCCAGCGCGGCCCCAGCACCGCGCCAATGTTGAATAGCAGCACGTCCCAGAATCCCATCACGCGCCGCAGTTGGGATTTCGGGTCGCCGGACTTAGGCGCGGACGTTGACGCGCCCGTTGGCGTGGGGTTTTGGCTCACTCGGTGGCGTCCAACGCGGGAATCATTTCATCTTGCGCCAGAAAATTTCGCAGGAACGGCTCCTTGGAATTTTCCAGCTCTTGCCACGTGCCGAAAAATCCCACGCGCCCTTCTTGCAGAAAAAGTATGCGGTCCGCTAATTTTTTCGCCAGGTGCGTATCGTGCGTCACCACGATCGAAGTCTTGTGCAATCGCGCCTTCAATTTCACGATCAAGTCACCCACGTGCGCGGCCATCAAAGGGTCCACCATCGTGGTCGGCTCGTCGTACAGAATCGCGTCCGGATCTTCCGCCAGCGCGCGCGCAATCGCAACCGCACGCTTTGCTCCCGTGCTCAAATCCGACGGCAAACGATCCGCGAAATCCGCAACTTCCAGCTCCGTCATCAGCTCTTTCACCGTGGCGTCAATTTTTTCCGGCGCCTCCGTCTCGCTGCGGCTCACCAGCGGAAACGCCACATTCTCCTCCACGGTCAGCGAATCAAACAGCGCGCCCGATTGAAACACCATCGTCACGCGCCGCCGAATTTGCGAAAATTGCTCTTCGGTCCAATCCGTCACATCCTGCCCCGCCACAATAATTCGTCCCGAATCCGGCGCCAGAAA
The DNA here is from genome assembly GCA_963790855.1 of uncultured Acidobacteriota bacterium. Taxonomy (GTDB): domain Bacteria; phylum Acidobacteriota; class Terriglobia; order Acidiferrales; family UBA7541; genus Palsa-295. The sequence continues at coordinate 826,305 of CAWBPZ010000004.1, read as the reverse complement.
TCCCAACAGCAATTTCAGCGACACTGATTTCCCCACGCCGCTGCGCCCCATAATCACGGCCGTCTCGCCCTGCTCCACAAAAAAGCTCACATCTTTGAGCACGGCGTTATCGTCAAACGCCTTCGAAACATTTTTGAATTCGAAATAGTGTTCGCTCATGGTTTCGCGCGTCCGGCAAATTTCGCCTTAGCCTCTTCATAATCCACCGGCGTGTTCACATTCTTGAATAGGAACCCATCGGAATCAAAGCCTTTCCATTTCGCTGGTTCTATCAGCTCGACGCGCAATTCTGCGAGGCCGTCCGTCACCTTGCGCACGCCCCGCTCCAGTGCCCGCCGTATCTCCAGCTCGCTGCCTCTGTGATACATCGCGCAAAGCGGCTCGGCCCCGCGCTTGTTCGCCGCGGTGAGATTCATCGCCACCACTGCTTCCTCCGCCGCATCGCGCGCGCGTAGCACCAAATATTCCAGCCAGTCGCGCGTCAAATACGGCAAATCGCACGCCACAACTAAATTCCAATCCGCCTGCGATGCGCGCAGCGCCGTCGCGATCCCGCCCAGCGGCCCGCAACCCGGCCAATCATCTGCAATCGCCCGCAATCCCAGCCCGTGATATTTTTCCGGCGTCCCCACCACCACCGCCGGAGCGCCCACCGCCAATTCCACCAATCTAGCCGCCCGCACAATCATCGGCACGCCCGCAATTTCCAGCAATCCCTTATCCACACCCATCCGCGAGCTTTCCCCACCCGCCAAAATAAATCCCGCAACCGTTGCGACGTGATCTGTCTCGCTCATCACTTCCCCGGTCGCTGAATTCCAAGCTCCCGCAATTTCTCCTGCAGACTCTGCCGGTGTAACCCCACCTCCGCCGCCGTCTGCGAGACATTCCAATGATGCTCTTCGAGCTTCCGCTTCAAATAAACAATCTCGAATTGTCGCTTGGCCTCGCGAAAATCCGCTTCGCCCAAAAACGAATCTTCCCCCGCCTTCTTCGCCGCGCCGCCTGCGCCCGCAGCACCGCGATACTCGCGAATCTCCTCCGGAAAATCCGCCGAAGTAATTTCGTCGCCGTCGCACAACACCAGCGTCCGCTCCAGCGCATTGCGCAATTCCCGCACGTTCCCCGGCCAATCGTAGCGGCGCAGCAAGCTCATCGCTTCCGGCGACAGGTGCGCGCGATGCTTGTGTCGCGCACCCAGTTGTTCCAGAAACGCGTCCACCAACACCGCCAAATCCTCTTTATGCTCGCGTAGCGGCGGCAATTCCAGCGTCACCACTCGCAGCCGATAATATAAATCCTCGCGAAAACGTCCCGCGCCGATTTCACCCGGCAAATCCCTGTGCGTCGCGCTGATCAGCCGCACATCCACATCAATCGAGTGCGATCCGCCCAGCCGCTCGATCTTGCGATTCTCCAGCGCCCGCAGCACTTTCGCCTGCGTCACCGCATTCATGTCTCCAATCTCGTCCAGAAAAATCGTTCCTCCGGAAGCCAGTTCGAATTTCCCCTTGCGCTGCTGCGCCGCTCCCGTAAACGCTCCACGCTCGTATCCAAATAATTCCGATTCGATCAGATTTTCCGGCAGCGCCGCGCAATTCACTGCGACAAACGCCCGGCCGTGCCGCGCCGACCGCTCGTGAATTTCCTGCGCCAGCAAATCCTTCCCCGTTCCGCTCTCGCCCAAAATCAGCACGGTCGCATCCGTAACCGCCACCCGCTCAGCCATCACAAAAACGCGTTGCATCGCCTCGGAGCTGCCCAGCAATCGTCCAAATTGCCCATCGGCAACCAACTCACGCCGCAAACGTGTATTTTCTTCAGCCAATTCAGACAGACGGAGCAAGTTCCCGACGCGCCGGCGCAACTCCTCGATGTCGAAGCCCTTCACAATGTAATCCGTCGCCCCGCCCTGCAACGCTTCCACCGCCGTCTTCGCCGTATCCAAAGCGGAAACCACAAGCACCGGCACGTCGTGCCCGTTTTCGCGCAACCAACGTAAAAACGAAAGCCCATCCTCCCCCGGCATCACCAGATCCAGCAAAATTAAATCCGGCGCCGATGCAGCCAACGCCTCGCGCGCCGCCGCAGCCGACCCCGCTTCGATCACCTTGTATTGTTTCTCGAGAGCGCGCCCCGTCCCATAACGCGCCGCGCTCTCGTCATCCACCAACAGAATTGTTCGCATCATTCTATTTCGCTTCCTCTTCCGCCGACGGTAGCGTCAAATGAAACCGCGTTCCCTTCCCGCGATGCAGAGGGCTCTCGACAGCCAGCGTCCCACCCAATTCCTCAATCCTCCGCGCGACAATCGCCAGCCCTAGCCCCGTCCCCGTCGCCTTCGTCGTAAAATACGGCTGAAATATTTTCGCGCGCAGCTCCGGCGTAATTCCCGGACCATCGTCGTCCACCACGATGTCCAGCCTGCCGTCATAACGTCCCACGCTGATGCGCACACGCCCGCCGTCCGGCTGCGCTTCCATCGCGTTCACAATCAAATTCGAAAGCACTTCGCTCAACGCCTCTTCCGACGCCTGCGCCATAATCTCGTGTGTCGGTTTCTCAAATTCCAGCCGCACGTTGCGCCGTTCCGCGTCCCTCCCAAATAACCACGCAGTCTGCGACGCCACCGCCACGGCCGCGACCCGCTCGCCGTGCACGGTCGGCTTCGCATAATGCAGCAACTGCGACAGCTTCGCGCTCATGCGATCAATCTCGCCCACTATTAATGTGCAGTCGCGCCGCACATCCAGCGGCAAATCGGGATTTTCCAGCTGCACCTGCAGCACCGTTTTCATCGAGCTCAGCGGATTCCGCAAATTGTGCGACACGCTCGCCGCCATCTGCCCCAGCACCGCCATCCGCTCGCGCTCCGCCAGCTCGCGCTCCAGCCGCAACTTGTCTTCGATCAACCGCGCCAGATCCACCATCCCTGGCAATTGCTCGGCCAGAAAGTCCAGCGCCGCCGTGGTTTCCCCCGTCAAGTACGCTCCCGTCGTCGCCGCCTCCAGCACTCCAATTTCCTGCCCATCCTTCATCAATCCCACCTGCACCGTGTGCCCCAACCCTCCGGGCGCTTCCAAAGCCTTCAACGCTGCATCGCGCGGAATCGAAGTCCGCACCGCCGCCAACCCAAATTCCTCGCGTATCCGCCGTTCCGCCTCCGCCGCCAGATGCGCCACGTTCCCCTGGCGCGCCTCCTGCTGCAATTGCGAGGTCAACCTCTGCACGCGGTCCATCCGCTCCGCCAACTGCCGATGCAACACCGGCCCTATCGCACGCTCCAGCGGCTCAAAAAGAAAAATCAACACAAACAGCAGCACGCTTGCCGTAGCCTCCGGCGGCAGCACCGGTTCCAGCCATCCGCTCACCCGCCTCACCAGCGCCAAATACAAAAGCGCCAGAAAAATAGCCGGTAGCGCATACATCAAATTCCGCTGCGCCCCATATTCCAAGAAATTCCGTCGCACGGCGAAATAAAGCAGCAGCGCCCCTGGCAAAACACCAAGAGAAATCAGCGCGGTCTCGGCGCCGTAGGCAGTCAGCGGTGGTCTATTGTCAAGTATGCCTGGGAGAACGAGCGTGATGAAAATCAGAACCGACAGCGCTCCGAGCCACCCCAAGAAGTTGCGTTCGACGGAGTCCTTAGAGGATTTCAGCGCCGAAAAGTCGACAAACGCGCACAAAGGTACAGCCGGAGTGAGACCGGCCAGGCCTCCGGCAGCAAACCAGGACAACACCGCCGCAACAGTGAGTACGGGCGAGTTACGAAGAGAAAATGCCATCCGAAATTGATAGACAAACGGTACGGCGTAGAGAAGCCACACAACACTCCAGCACCATCGCGGGATGCTCCGCGCCTGTATTGATCGGAGATACTCGAAATGAACGTTCACTAGCAGCGCCGGCAAAAACACTATTCCGATCTGGCGGAGAATCCAATAAAACAGCCGAGTGGCGTGCGGAGGAGAGGCGTATTGGATGGCCGCGTTCACTTCCAGCAGGCCACTTGCGTAGAGCAGGAACATTGAGAGCATCAAGAAGAACAACAACCGCTCAAACAACCGCGGTCGCCGATGCCCCAAAATCAGCGCCAGCAAAAAAAGATACACGAGCGTGCCAGCGGTTAAACTGATGAGTCGGATATAGAACAGTGATGGCAACGGAGTCAGAGCCGGGATTCTAGCCCGCTGCCGAGCGCAAGGCAAGAATCAAGTGTCAGAAAAATCTGGCGGCATTCAAACAGCTGAAAATAAACACGATACATGGAAGCAGAGTCGCCATATGTGAGCCTTGAATTATCACATTCCCGCTTGACTCCACGCCACCCCGTTGCTATATTAGCACTCGCCTACGAGGAGTGCTAAACGGTCTCCTGACCGCCGTAACCCTCCCGGCAAGTCTCACCAAACAATTGGAGGAATTTCACAAATGGCAGTCAATATTACGCCCCTACACGACCGCGTGTTAGTGCGGCGCCTAGAAGAAAAGGAATCCATCAAGGGTGGCATCATCATCCCGGATTCCGCAAAAGAGAAACCACAAGAGGGTGAAGTCATCGCCGTCGGCTCTGGCCGCCGCGAAAAAGGTGAACTGATCCCGCTCGACGTGAAACCCGGTGATCGCATCCTTTTTGGCAAGTACAGCGGCAACGACATCACCATCGACGGCGAGGAATTCATGATCATGAAGGAAGATGAGATCCTCGCGAAGCTCGGCCCCGCTGCCAAAGCAGCCGGCAAGAAGTAACTCGATCTAAACGCAACTCCCGGACGCGGCCCAGGCCACGCACCGGATAACCAACTCAAAGCACTAAAAATAGGAGAAAGACATCATGGCAAAGCAAATCGTGACTGGTGAAAATTCTCGCCAGGCGATCCTGCGCGGCGTCAATCAACTCGCCGACGCAGTTAAAATCACCCTCGGCCCCAAGGGCCGCAATGCGGTGATCGAAAAGAAGTTCGGCTCGCCGATCATCACCAAGGACGGCGTCACCGTCGCCAAGGAAATCGAGCTGCAGGATCCGCTCGAGAACATGGGCGCACAGATGGTCCGTGAAGTCGCGTCCAAGACTTCCGACGTAGCCGGCGACGGCACCACCACAGCCACCGTGCTTGCTCAAGCCATCTTCCGCGAAGGCGTGAAGGCGGTTGCGGCCGGTGCCAGCCCCACGGCTCTGAAGCGCGGCATCGAAAAGGCCGTCGAAGTGGCCGTCGAGGAAGTTCGCCGTCTGCATAAGGACGTCAAGGGCGAAATGATCGCGCAGGTGGGCACCATTTCCGCCAACAACGACAAGCACATCGGCGACATCATTGCCGGTGCGATGAAAAAGGTCGGCAAGGACGGCGTCATCACCGTGGAAGAGTCCAAGACCATGGAAACGTCGCTCGAGGTCGTCGAAGGCATGCAGTTCGACCGCGGCTACCTCTCGCCCTACTTCGTCACCGACCCGGAACGCATGGAGTGCTCGCTCGAAGACGTGCGCATCCTGATCCACGAAAAGAAAATCTCCTCGATGAAGGACTTACTGCCCCTTCTCGAGCAGATCGCCAAGCAGGGCAAGCCGCTTTTGATTATCGCTGAAGACGTCGAAGGTGAAGCTCTCGCTACCCTCGTCGTCAACAAGCTCCGCGGCACCTTGCAGTGCGCTGCCGTGAAGGCCCCTGGCTTCGGGGATCGCCGCAAGGCCATGCTCGAAGATATCGCCACTCTCACCGGCGGCAAGGCCATCACCGAAGATCTCGGCATCAAGCTGGAGAACGTGAAGCCCGAAGATCTCGGCCGCGCCAAGAAGATCACCATTGATAAGGACAACACCACCATCGTCGAAGGCGGCGGCAAGGCATCCGAAATCGAAGGCCGCGTCCGTCAAATTCGCACGCAGGTCGAAGACACCACCTCTGACTACGACAAGGAAAAGCTGCAGGAGCGTCTGGCGAAACTCGTCGGCGGCGTTGCCGTAATTAAAGTCGGCGCTGCTACCGAAACCGAGCTGAAGGAAAAGAAGGCTCGCGTCGAAGACGCCATGCACGCAACCCGCGCGGCGGTCGAGGAAGGTATCGTCCCCGGCGGCGGTGTGGCGTTGATCCGCTGCATCCCGGCTCTGGATAAGATCAAGCTCCATGATGACGATGCTATTGGCGTCAACATCGTGAAGCGCGCTCTTGAAGAGCCTCTCCGTCAGATCGTCCACAATGCCGGCGACGAAGGTGCCGTCATTCTGGGCAAAATCCGCGAGTCCAAGGACGAGAACTTCGGCTACAACGCCGACACCGGCGAATACGGCGACCTGGTCAAGGCAGGCGTGATTGACCCGGCCAAGGTTACTCGCCTCGCTCTGCAGAACGCCGCCTCCATCGCGGGCCTCATGCTCACCACCGAAGCTCTGGTGGCCGACATCAAGGAACCCAAGGAAGCCGGCGCAGCTCACGGCGGCGGTGCCCCAGGCGCCGGCGGCATGGGCGGCATGTACTAAGAAGTTGAATCTGTGAATCGCTCTACAGAGCGATTCATCCTGAGATCCCGCAGCGCGGGATCGAAGGGTCGCGGTCGTCCCGGAAAGCACGGGGCGGCCGTATCGAAACAAAAAGGGGCGCCTCGGCACGAAAACCGACGCGCCCCTTTTCTTTGCGTTGCCGCGGATTCGTGCGCGCTATATATTTAGATCAAATACGCCCGGCGTCCAGAGTGCAGCTCATCAACTGCGCAAGAGGGGGCACCGATAACCCTGTCCTGAGGTATTAGCCTCGCTCTGTCCAAACGTCCAGTTTTGTTCTCGCGCGCCAATTCCCGCCATACTCATAAGTCACATATTATCAATAACGTACGTCGGCATTTACTGAATCGGGGAGTACGATTCCACATACCGGTTCACGGCCCCATTCTGTCCCCTATCATCGTTGCTTGTGGACTAAGCCGCCGCCGGAATCGCGGCGAAATCGGCGCGAAACCTTCGGCGAGGTCTCGTGTTAGATAAGTCATGGAGCTAGCCCAGCTCGGTCTCTGAAGTGCTGCAACAATTGAAATTTTGGCAATCTACGAACTCTCTAAATGGAGGATTTTGCAATGCGTAAGCTGACTCTCATTCGAACGCTGCTTCTTGCACTCTGCGTGCCCCTCGCGCTCGCGTCCATGCCGTCCTCGGCCTCTGCGCAGATCGCGGTGGGCATCTCCGTTCACGTAGGCCCTCCGGCGATTCCGGTTTACGTGCAGCCTGCGTGCCCTACCGAAGGCTTTCTCTGGACTCCCGGCTACTGGGCATACGGTAACGCAGGTTACTACTGGGTTCCCGGCGTCTGGGTCGCTCCTCCGCGCGCCGGCCTTTTGTGGACTCCCGGTTACTGGGGCTTCGCTGGCGGCGTTTACGGCTGGCGTGCCGGCTACTGGGGACCGCACGTCGGTTTCTACGGCGGCGTGAATTACGGATTCGGCTACCACGGCGTGGGTTTCGTCGGCGGTGAATGGCGCGGCGGGCATTTCGCGTACAACACGGCGGTGGTCAACGTAAACTCCACGGTCGTTCACAACACCTTCATTGACCGCACCGTCGTCCACGAAAACGTCGGCGTCCGCGCCAGCTTCAACGGCGGCCCCGGCGGCACCACGGCAGTCGCCACCGCGCAGGAACGTGCCGCGGAACACGAACAGCACGTGAACGCGACGTCCGAGCAGATGACTCACGAACATACGGCCAGCCAGGACCGTTCCAACTTCGCCTCCGAAAATCACGGCAAACCCGCGAATCCTGCGATGAGCCACGTCGGTGAACGCGCCGAAAATCAGCAGAAGCGCATCGGCGAAGGTGTCGAGAGCGGCAAGATGTCTGCTGGCGAAACGGCCCATGTGGAAAAGCAGGAGCAGCATATTAATCAGCAGACCAAAGCCGACCGCGAAGCCAACGGCGGCAAGCTGACTCCCGCGGAGAAGAAACAAATCAACAAAGAACAGAACAAGACCAGCAAGGAAATCCACAAGGACAAGAACAGCAAAAAAGACCCTAAATAATCCGCGCGGATTGCTTAGGGAATGCAAATTGCACGAGCACCGGGAGGCGACCACGCCTCCCGGTTTTTTTGTTCTCGCGCGAACCCAGCTGTTATAGTCGTTGCGACGGAGGGCGCGACCCATGCCCCGCTTCAAGATGTCGGGTTACCCACATACTGCGATCGCCCTCGCGCTATCTGCGCTGTTCGCGCTTCGATGTGATTCGCAGCAAGCCGAAAACCAGTCCAACAATCAGCATGCCGCTCCCCCTGCGATTCAAGCCCCGCTAAAAGTAGCCACAAATTTGGTGATCGTGCGCGTCGTGGTCCGTGACGCGCAGGGCAAGCCGGTCGAAGGTCTCCGCAAAGAGGACTTCAAGATCTTCGACCGAGGTCAGGAGCAAACCATCACGCAATTTGAAGTCGAATCCGAGCTCGCGCCACCTCCGAATTCAGGTACAGTCGAAGTTCCGGGCGAAGAACGGCTGCGCGATGCACCAGCCGCGCCAGCGGTGAAAAGTCCCGCCGCTGCGCCGGCCAGATTCCTCGCACTCCACTTCGACGATCTGAATACATCTTTCGCAGACATGGCCGCTGCGCGCGACGCCGCCGAGCATTACATTTCCACGAACCTGCAGCCGCAGGACCGTGTCGGCGTTTTTACTACGGACGCGACGCTCAGCGACTTCACATCCGACGCAAAGCTACTGCACGAAGCGCTTCTCAAACTGCGCGTCAATCCACGCTCGCGAACTCTGGACCATGACTGTCCGCAACTCTCCGATTTTCAGGCGCAGCAAATCCTGGAGAGCCCGAACAACCAAAACACCGACGCCTGGAAAGTCGCGAACAATGAACTAGCAGCCTGCGACACCGGCTCGCAGCCGCCAGCCATGGCTAGTAGCGCTGGATCCTCTGGCGGCATGTCGTCAGGAAATTCTGTCGGCTCATTGTCCGGAGGCCCCGGCGGCTCGTCGCCCGGAGGACCCGGCAGTTCGATGCCCGGAACTTCTGGCGGCTCGACGATGGGCGGCGCCGGACCTTCGCCCGGCGGATTTTCGTCGAATCTGATTCTGCAGCGCGCCCGCACCGTCGTGCAACAGGCCGAATTTCAGGCGCGCGCCAACTTGCAAGCAATCGAGCGAGTAGTGACCTACACCTCACAGATGCCCGGCCAGCGTACCGTAATTCTGGTTTCCGCAGGATTTCTGTCGCGGAGCGTGCAGGATCAGGTGGACCGGCTCATTGACCGCTCGCTGCGCTTACAAGTAGTCATCAGCGCGCTTGACCCCAAGGGACTTGCGACCTTCATGCGCGAAATGGACGTAACCCAGGTACACACGTCCTCCGAGGATTCCGTGCGCGCTGTGCACAGCTTGGACTCCACGGTTGAAATGGTTACTTCCAGCGTGCTCGCGGATGTTGCGGAAGGTACGGGTGGGGAATTTTTTCACAACAGGAACGACCTGAAGGCCGGATTCGGCGCGCTCGGCGGTTCACCCGTGTCTTACATTTTGGGATTCGTCCCCGCGGACACCAAGCCCGACGGTAAATTCCACGCGATCAAGGTCACTCTCACCGAAAAGGCGAAAGGCGCAAGCATCCAGGCGCGCCGCGGCTATTTCGCGCTCACGAATGACACACCGCGCGTGCTGGACGTGAGGGAAAAGGAACCAGCGAGCGCGGAGTCACCGATAGAGGAGAAGCTGCGGGAAATGACAATTTCCAGGATGGACGTCGCAGAGCTTCCGGTCACGCTCGTAGCGGAACCTTTCGCAGGTGACGACGGGACGCACACACTTTCTGTCTCCACGCACCTCGATACGCATTCTCTCCAATTTCGCAAGGACGACGGCCGCAACGTCAACACAGTGGTGTTCGTCTTCGCCGTCTTCGACGAAAAAGATAACCTGCTCGATGCTCAAATGCGCCGTGCGAAGGTCAACGTACCCGACGAACAACTGCCCGCCCTAGTCGCCGTCGGGCTGGACCTGCACTTAACCTTCCAGCTGAAACCGGGAACCTATCGCGTCCGCGCAGTCGTCACCGAGTCCGAAAATTACCAAATGACGGCTTTCTCCCGCAGCGTCACGATTCCGTAACGAGCCCTTCCTAATCGTCCTCGCGATTCGAAATCGTCACTCGAAATTGTGGCTTTCGCCTTCTCGCTCAGATCGATCTCATATGTCTGCGAGGTCTTCGCGGAGTCGTAATCCCGCCACAGCCAAATCATCTCCTCCGGAAACTCAGCCGCGCCCTGGCCCGTATTGTGCGTGCCCTTGCCAAAACTGAAATGAAAATCATATTCCTTCAACTTCAGCGCATTCGCCAGGCGCAGATTTGCCAGCGGCCAGCTCCCGTACTTACCCTCGATATCGTTTGAGCCATCCTGCAGCCAAACGCGAATATTGCGCCGCTCCTCGCGCAACACCTTGTCCGGATAATCCTGCCCCCCGTCCGGCACCGCGGGGTCTTCCTTCCATTGAATCCCGCTGAAACTCCCGATCCATGAAATCACGCGGCTGAACTGGTCCGGCATCTGCCATGCCGCGTTAAACGCGCAAATTCCCCCCGACGAGAGCCCCGTGATCGCCCGGCTATAAGCGTCCTTGCGAATATTGTATTTCGCCCCCACGTCCGCCAGCACTTCATCGCGCAAGAATCGCACGTAGCGATCGCTGACCGTGTCGTACTCTGTGCTGCGCATCGAATCCTTCATCGTGCGCTGCCACTTCTCGCCATACGCTTTCACAAAATTATATGTAGGCGTGCCCGGCGAGCCCTCGATATCCCCCGGATTGATAAACACACAAATCATCACCGGAATCCGTCTCTCTGCGATCAAATTATCAATCACATTCAGCGTCGGATTCTTGCCCTCGCGCTCCGTGTACCCCTGGCCATCCTGAAAAACCATCAGCGCCGCTGCCGTCCGCGCATCGTATTGCGCCGGCACGTAAATCCAATACTCGCTCTTCATGCCATCATAAATTTTGCTGGTATGAACGATCTTTTCGGAAAGCTTCCCCGACGGCACCCCCGATTGAAGATGAGACAAAGCGCCAAACGCTGGCAAGTCCAGCCGTCCGCCAAAATGTGCGCCATCAACGACGTAGTAAAACGCATGCAGCCTGCCCACCGGCTCGATGTGCGCCGGCACATACCAAATATCGGAGCCAGAAATATTCTGCATCGCCGGCCCCGCAACTCCATCAATGAAAAGCTCCGGCTTCGCCGCCGCCTCCGTTGCAAAGAAAAATTCCGGGCCGCTCGCGATCCATGCCGTCCCCTCCTTCAGATCTTTCGCGTCCAACGTCGCTGTGATCGCCTCGCGCAAGCCCGGGCTGTTCAACTTCGCCATCTCAATCAATTGCGCCGCGCTCGCCTTTTCCACGGCAGCACCCTCGGCTGCAAACATTGTGCCGCTCAACATCAGCGCTACAATCGCCACCAAACCAGCCCCCACCCATTCGCGCATCACCACTCCCCTCGCCGAATCCGCGCGCATTTTACCCCGATCGAACCGGTCATCCGCGCACTTTCCCGCCCTTTGCCGCGTTCTTCGTCAAATGCCACGCGTTGCACCACGTGCACAGATAAGCCCGCAACTCTTTCGGCGCCCCAGCCGTTGCGATCTGATGCGCCGCAGTCGCCAGCGCCTCCTGCTCGCTCCCGTACTTCCGTTTCCCGCTCACCGGACATTTTTCCGCGTCATCCATCGCGAACCCTTCCGCAAAATCGCACTTCGCTTCCCCACAACACGATTGATTAGGATTTAATCATCTGGCGAGGTTGTACGGGGAAAATACCAGCGACAGAGCTCGGAAATCTGCACCCAATCTACTGCGCGCCAGGAACCACGGTGTCCGGCACCAGCTCCAGCGTGCTGGCCTTCACGAAGTAGGCGTTGGCTTCAATGGACCCCGGCGGCCCGTTGTGCGCGAATCGCGCCGATTCCACCTCTTCCGCTGGGAAGTTCACGTCCTTCCCCGGCCCCACCGCCTTGAACACGGTGCCGCCGGCCGGAATCTTGAACGTAATGGAAACTTCATGCAAAGCGCCGCCCGGAATCGGACTCACCGTCAGCACCCCCAAAATCTCGTGATTCGAATTGTTCGTGAATGCATAGGATTCTTTCGGCGCATGAACTTTCTGCTCTGTTCCTACGGTGAACACCTGAAAATTGCTGAACGTATGCCGCCGGTAGTAGTGGCTCCTGCCTCTTTCCACGTACAGCTCTGCGTTTTGCGGCAGCCACATCGGTTGTTCTTCGGTACGGAATTGCACCGGTGCGTAATCAATCGAAATGCGTTCCTGTTTCAGCTTGATCTTCTCCACTGGCGTACTTAGTTCCGAATCAAAACGCAAAACTTGCAGCGTGCCGGCGTCAACCATCGCCCGCCCCTTCAAGGGAACCGAATAAGTATTCTGGTAGATAATGTAGCTGCGTATCTGGTTCGGGCGGTCCGGCCTTTGTTCGAATTGAATTTGCCAGGCGGGCCTTCCTTCCCAATCCACCAACCCGGTGCACACAAAGTTAAAATCCCCGGCGAAGTTGGGATGAAAGATCAGAGCCAGCGCGGGTAAACCCGTCGTGGCAATCCCGGCCGGGAAACGGCTCGGATCGAGCCCGCCATCGCGGTATTCATCGATTCCGAACCATCCGTCGCCGCCTCGATTCACCACCACCACATAGTCAAACGAGCGCGCTTCCGTCACACCCAGTCCACCATCGGGGTGCACCGGGAAGTGCTCCACGCGCTCCGTCGCGCTGAACCGATCCAGATTGCTCACCAGCTCTTTTACGCTCTGCTCCACGCCTTGCAACACCAAAGGCAGCGGACAAGCAATGTTTGGCTGCACGGGCAGAACCGCATCCGGTTGCCGCAGAGCGTGCATTGATTTCTCAGCTTCCTCGTGCGTGGTCGGCTCAAGTTTCGCGTTCGAAGTTCCATTCGAAGTCGCCATCAAATCCGCCTTCGTAGATGCTGACGAATTTGCAACCGGCGCCGGTGCCGCCGCTGGCGACATTTCCGGCGTCATGTTCAGAAAAACAGCCGCAAACGGCTGGCCCGCCGAAATTTCCACCTCGTGTCGAACACTCGCGAATCCCGGAGCATTTACTTCAATGTTATATTTGCCCACGCCCAGGTCGGCGAAATGCGCGCGTCCACCGATCTCGTCTTTGTGCTCGGCAACTTCCGCGCCTTCGCTGTTAACCAGGCGCGCGCTCGCGACGCCGCTGAATTTATCTCCACCCGCGAGCCTGAGGCGCACGTCCACGGTTCCGTGAACGACAGCAGCGGGTGTTGCGCTCTGCTGCGCACACGGCCCTCGCGCGAACATTGCCAGCACGAATATCACCACTGGAATAATGCAGTTCCGTCTCAAGCAGGCTCCACGAATCTTGAGTCGCGCACGAGTACAAGAAACCACCACTGCTGCATCGCCGAAGCGAGGCGCGTCAGAAGTATCAGAAGTAGTTGTTACGGTGATATGGTACTCAATTCGTACAAACTTGCAACAGTCAGGAGTCCGTCGCGACGCAACGGCAACACCGCAACGATGCTCGAACCGAGCCATCGCCATACTTCTGTTGCCAAATCGCAGTCGTTACTCGGCTCAAAGCGTCGGCGAATCATCCCCCAGCAACGCCCGCCGCACAATCTTGATCGGGGGAAATCCCTGCCGCATGAAATTATTGTGAAATTGCTCCAGCGAAAACGCCGCGCCTTCCTTTTTCATTACATCCGAGCGCAATTTTAAAATCTCCAGCTTCCCCAACGTGTAATAAAGATAAGTCGGATCCGCCGTCCCGCGTTTCGTCTCCACCAACCCCGTTTCCTTCGACTGATACCCTTCCTTCACGAAAAATTCCGCCCCCTGCTCAAAACTCATCTTACCCGTATGCATCTCAATCCCCACGATGAACCGCGCATCGCGCAACAACGCGTCCTGCAGTTGCCCCAGCCGAATCAATTTCGCTTCACGCGCATCTTTCGCGCCCGTTCCCGGCTGCCCGAATCCCTCATCGAGCATCATCTGCTCGCAGTAATGCGCCCAGCCCTCCGCGTTCGTCGTCGCGCCCAGCAGCATGCGCGTTTTCGTCGCTGCCTCGTGCACCCAAAGGAATTGCACGTAGTGCCCCGGGTAGGCCTCGTGCGTCGCCGTGCTCACGATCGTCCCTACGTTAAAAGCCGACATGCGCCCTGCGATTTCCTCCGCCGTCTCGTGCGCTTCCGGCAGCGTCACGTTGAAGTACGCCTCCTTCGCAACATGCTCGAACGGACCCGGAGTATCCATCGAAGCAAACGTAGTCGCCCGCATGAACGGCGGCGTCGCCTGCAAAATCGGCCGCACGTTCGAAGGAATCGTAATGATGTGCTTCGCGCGAATAAAAGCGATCAGCCCATCAAACGTGTCGCGAAAACTCTGCAGCAGATGATCCGCCGCCGGATGGTCCGCCATCAGCTCGGCCAGCACGTCGCTGGAGGTTTTATTCGGCTCAAGCTCGGCAGCCACGCGCTTGAATTCCGCCTGATTCTTGTGCAAATCCGCCCAGCCAATTTCCAGCAGGCGGTCCAGCGGCGTATCCACCATCTCGTCGTACAGCAATTTCTTCGAAAATGTTTCCGCGCCGATCTGGAAATCCCCGTTCGACCGCGGCAGCACGTCCGTCTTCAGCCATGCCGCGTAGTTCTGCAAACCCGCAATCACCGCACCATTCGATTTCGCGAACGCCGCTTTCACCGTCGGATCGCTCGCGCCTGCAAAAGCCGCTGGTACATCATTCTGAAAAAAACTGATGATGTCCGGCAGCTGCTCCAGCGCAATCTCTGTATAAATCCGAGGCGGATTCTTCAGGTTCGCCCGCGCCGCCGCAAATACCGCCGGCATTTTTTCCTCGCGCGCCACCACCGACCGCAGCCGCTCATCTGGCGTAGCGAATTGCCGGATCATGATCACGTACACGCTGCCGCTGATCCCACTCGAATAAAAATCCGGATTCTTTTCCCACGGCCGGATGGTTTCCAGCGTCAGCAGCGTGCCCTGGATGTTTGTCAGGACCAGTTCGCGATCCGCCGCGCGCGTTTCGTCCAGCCCCTGAGGGTCCGCCGCCGCCACGCGTTTCTCGAACGCGCGCAACGAGGCGACGTTTGCGTCTATTCCCGCGCGCGAGTAATCTTCCAGCTGCGCGTCGTATTGGTGAAGCCCGTCGCTCGTGCCGTTGCTCGGCCCAAACTTGAAATACACCTGGTCGAAATATTCGTCGGCGATCCGGTCCCATGCCGCTTGCTTATCGTTCGCGGCCGGCTGCGACGCCGCCCGCGCACCGGCGAATTCAACCGATAACATTATAGTTAACGCGACAACAGTACACAGAAACCCTCCAATGCACTTGCGCACGCGGTCCTCTCTCTTAATTTCGAATTTTCCCTGCGCAACGCCCCCACGCTGCCCGCTCTGTTCCGCCGCTCGCTGCGCAAAAGTTTACACCGAAGCGTAAAACTTCGAAACCATCGGATCCTTTTGTCTCGGTTGACCTCACAACGTCTCGCCCACTGTCCTCGCATCTTGCTTCGTTACCTCTCACTTAGCCGTCGTGCGTTCCAATTCTCCGTGTCGCATCCATCTCCTGGTTGCCTGCTTGGCTGCGTCTGCGTCGCCGTCGCTATAATTTTTTGCCGCGCCTGCCGCCAATGTTATTCTCGCGCGTGCACTTTTCGCACCCAGTCTTCCTCTTCTTCGCGGCGCTCATCGCGGGACTGCTCAACGCAGTCGCCGGCGGCGGCAGTTTCATCTCCTTCCCCGCGCTGCTGTTCAGCGGCATGGCGCCCATCGCGGCCAACGCCACCAACACCGCCGCGCTTTTTCCCGGCACCGTCGCCAGCACTGTCGCCTACCGCAACGCCTTCACGCCTGAGGCGCGCCGCCTGCTGCCCCTATTGCTTGTCACCGGCATCATCGGCGGCGTGATCGGCGCGCGAATCCTGCTCGGCACGCCGCAATCCACTTTCCTACACTTGATTCCCTGGCTGCTGCTCGCCGCCACTTTGCTGTTTCTCGCCGGCCCGCGCATCAGCGCCTGGGTACGCCGCCGCGCTGCCGCAGGAAAAACTTCCCGCCCGCTCACGATTGCGGGATTTTTCCTCGAGCTGCTGATCGCGATTTACATCGGCTATTTCGGCGCGGGCGTGGGCATCCTGGTTCTTTCGCTGCTGGCTTTACTGGGCATGGAAGATATTCACGCGATGAACGGGGTAAAAGTGTTGCTGGTAAGCGTGGTCAACGGCGTCGCCATGATCACTTTCATCTTCGCCAAAATGATCTTCTGGCCGCAAGCCGTACTGATGATTCTCGGCAGCCTAACCGGCGGCTACGCCGGCGCCCACTACGCCCAAAAAATGAACCAGCGACACGTCCGCTGGATCGTAATCGCCGTCGGCCTCAGCATGTCCGCCTACTTCTTCATCCGCTACTGAGCCCGTTACTAACTGAGCGCGCTCCACGGTCGGCCGACACGGCGTACGACAGGCCGCCTTTTCGATCGGCTAGTCGTGGCGGGTCCAGGTGGATTGCGGCGTGGGCGGACGGAGCAGCGTCTGCATCACCACGCAGTACTGTTCGGTTTTTTCGCGCAACGCGCCGATTTGCTCCGCCGTAGCTTGCGGCGCGGCTATATCAAAATTTACGCGAATATTTTCAAATCCCACCGGCACGTCTTTCGAAATGCCAAGCGTCCCGCGCAAATCGAGGTCCCCTTCCACGACGACCTCGATCCGATCGGTGGGAATGCTCATGGCAGCAGCCACCATCTGGCAGGTAATCTGTGCGCAAGCAGCCAAAGCGCCCAGCAGCAGGTCGCCCGAACAAGCGCCAGCGCCCGCGCCCCCGACTCCTTTGTGCGCTTCCGCTTGGTGTATCGCCCGGCCGATGTCCACCGAGCAAGCAATCGGCGCACCCGTCTGCGCGCCTTTCGCACGAATGGTAATGCGCGAAGCAGTAGGATCCGCGCGGTATTGCTCCTTCAGCGGCTTTTGCAGCGATCGAAGATCCATGATTCCCTCTTTTCTTGCGCAATTTTCGCGTGGCGGATTTCGCATCCGGCGCAACTTTGGCCGCAACTTTCGTCGCAGCACGGGCCCCACGTTCTTGAAGCGGCTGCACGTGCATGCTAGCATGACAAAGCTTCCGGAGAATGCTCATGCCCAAGTACGTGATCGAACGCGATGTTCCAGGAGCCGGCGATTTGACCGACGCACAGTTGCGCGAATTGTCGCAGAAGTCGGTCGCGGTGTTGAAAGAAATGGGCCCCAAGATTCAGTGGCTGCATAGCTACGTCACGGGCAACAAAGTGTACTGCGTGTACCTCGCTCCAGACGAAGCCACCGTGCAAGAGCATGCCAAACGAACGGGCCTCGCGTGCAATCGCGTGTCAGCGGTGCGACGGCTTATTGATCCCTCGACCGCAGAGTAGCGCCAGGCGCGGCGGCACGCAAATCTGTTCCCTTGCACAGCGGCTTATGCGAACAACGCAGCGCTAACTCGGCTGCGATGCCGTGTCCGGCGCCAGCACTTCCTCAATCGCTCGATCCAGCGGCATATCCCAACCTTCCAGCCACGCGGTTGCAGTGTTGGCAAGCGATTGCCGCGCCGGTTCCAGGATTGTCTCCAATTTCACCTGTTCGGCGACCGCGAGAGGCGCGCCAATATTCTGGCGCAATGCTGCTGCCGCGCCCGCCAGGCGCAGCGAACGCGCGGCCTGATGCTGCGCCGCCGCCGAGCAGGCGCAACATTCCAGCAAGCGCGCGATGCCGCGTTTATGTTCCAGCTGCTGAAAAATTTTCAGGCTGTCACGGAACAGAGCGAGCGCCACGGCACAATTATTCTCTTCGCGCGCCAGCGTGCCCAGATCAGCCAGCGTGCCCGCAATGCCCCAGCGATCATCTAGCTCGCGAAAAATTACCAGGGCCTGTTCGAACAACGCGCGCGCAGCCGCGGAATCCCCTTGATCGCGCGCGATGTCACCCTCATTGTTCAGAGACCAGGCCGTGCCGGTACGATCGCCAAGCCCTTCAAAAATCGCGCGACACTCGGAGCAAAGTGAGCGCGCCAGGTCGTACTCGCCCTGCATCTTCAGAACGCTCGCGAGATTGCTGAGCGCGCGCGCGATGGCCTGCAGGTCGCCCAGTTCCCTCCACAGCGTGAGGCTTTCCCGAAACAGAGAATGCGCGAGCCCCACATTTCCCTGGTCGCGAGCGAGAACTGCGCGCGCGTTCACGGCGACAGCGACGCCCTGCGTGTCTCCCAATTTACGCGCGATTTCCAGGCTTTCCAACATCAGCGCATCTGCCGCGGCGAAATCACCCTGCTCGGTGGCGAACACGCCAGCGGAAAAGACAGCGCGTGCACGAGCAGTGGTAGGAGCAGCAGCAGCCGGTATCTGCAGCACCTTGGCGAGCATTTCGCGCCCTTCGGTCAAATATTCGCGCGACTCCCAAAAACGAAAAAGCGCCGTGCCCAGACGCAAGCCCCAATCCGCATCTCCTGATTCGATGAGCCATTCCAGGCCCGCGCGGAAATTGTCGTGTTCCAACGAGAGGCGCTCCCGAGCCTGCGCGTCATCGCCACCCTGCCCACTGGACTGCGCCATAGCCTGTTCTTCGGCCAGCACCAGGCAGTAAGCGGCGTGCGCGCGTTTCGTCGCCGCATCTTCGCCGCTCGCCTCCAGTTTCTCGCGTGCATACTCGCGAATCGTTTCCAGCATGGCAAAGCGCGATTCGCCGTTCGCTTGCTCGATCTGTTGCAGCAGGCTTTTATCCACCATGGACGCCATGCCGTCCAGCAGATCCAATTCTAGATCGCCCTTGGTATCGCAGACAGCTTCCGCACCTTCCAGCGTACATCCGCCCACGAACACAGAGAGTCTGCGGAAAAGCTTCTGCTCCGCGGGACTAAGTAAATCGTGGCTCCAATCGAACGCCGCGCGCAACGTCTGCTGCCGTTGCGGCAAATCGCGCGCCCCGCCGGTGAGCAATTGCAGCCGGCTGGCCAAGCGCGTGCACATGGAAGAAGGCGACAAAACTTTAATGCGCGCGGCGGCCAGCTCGATCGCGAGCGGCAGGCCATCCAGTCGGGCGCAAATCTCGATTACCGCGGAGGCGTTCTGCTGGTTCAATTCAAAATCCGGTCTAGCAGCAATGGCGCGTTGCACAAAGAGCGCAATGGCCGGAAAGTTTGAGAGCGCGCTCAGCGACGGTTTGGCGTGCGATTCCGGCACGCTGAGGGCCGGCACGGGAAATTCCTGTTCGCCGTACACGTGGAGCGCCGCGCGGCTGGTCACCAGAATTTTCAGGTTCGGCGCGATCGCCAGCAGGTCCGCCACGATGGGAGCCGCCGGCATCACGTGCTCAAAATTGTCCAGCAGAAACAGCATCGGCGCGCTCGATGAATCCTGGAAATATCTCTTGAGCAATTCCAGCGACGACTGTCCTCCAGCCTCTCGAATGCCCAGTGTCTGCACGATTACGGAAGCCACCAGCGCGGGATCGCGCACCGGCGACAGCGGCACAAAATGAATTCCGCCGGGAAAGTTTTCCAACACGCTGCTGGCTATTTCCACTCCCAGGCGCGTCTTGCCGATCCCGCCTGGCCCCGTGACCGTGACCAGTCGCGCATCTTTCGAGAGCAACAATTCTTTCGCGGCAGCGATTTCCTTTTCGCGCCCGACGAACGCGGTGCGCTGCACGGGAATGTTGCTGGCGCGAGGTTCCGCCTGCCGCGCAGGCTTTTCCGAGAAGCGATCGCGTATCGCCGCAAGTTCGCGCGCGAGATCTCGTGTGGAGACGTAACGTTTGTCGGGATCTTTCGCCAGGCAGCGCTCGATCGCCCAGCACAATGGCGCCGGCGCGTCCGGATTTTGCACCGCGATCGGCTCGGCTTGTTCGCGCATAATGGCCACCAGCGTCTCGACCGCCGTGCCCCTGGGAAACGCGCGTTTTCCGGTCACCATTTCGTAAAGAACCAGCCCGAACGAGAACTGGTCAGAGCGAAAATCCAGTGGACCGCCCGCGGCCTGCTCCGGCGACATGTATTGTACCGTTCCGACAACCATGCCCGGCTGCGTCTGCCAGGAAGAAAGCGTGCGGGTATCGATATGCTGTTGCTGTTCGCCGAGAGTTGCCACCTTCGCCAAGCCGAAGTCGAGAATTTTGACGAAGCCATCGCGGGTGATCATCAAATTGTCGGGCTTCAAGTCGCGATGCGCGATCCCCGCTTCATGCGCCTTGGCCATTCCTTCGGCCACCTGCGCTGCGATTTCGATTATTTTGCGTATCGGCAACGGCCCGGCCGCGAGCAGCTGACGCAGCGTCTGGCCTTCGATCAGCTCCATGGCGATAAAATGAGTGGAGCCGTGCTGTGCCAGTTCGTAGATGGTGACAATGTTGGGATGATTGAGCGCCGAGGCCGAGCGCGCTTCGCGTTCGAAGCGGCGCAGGTAATCCGCGTCCGCGGATAAGTCGGCTGGCAGAATTTTTATTGCAACGGTTCGATCCAGGCGCGGATCGCGCGCTCGATACACCTCGCCCATGCCGCCAGCGCCGAGCAGCGTACCGATTTCGTATGGTCCTAGACGTGACCCTGGAAGGAGGGGCATAGATTAACCGCAATTATACCTCTACCTGAGCCTGACGCGCCCCAAACGAAGCAGCACGAATCACGGGACACGGTCGCGGCTCACTAATCACCAATTACTGCTCAGCAATCACTCTTCACCCGCTGCTCAGTGGTATATTTAGAGAGCACTCGAGGGAGCAGCATGACCGAACGAAAACCACCCTTTGCCAGCGTCGAAGAAGCGCTGGAAGACATCCGCGCTGGCCGCATGATCGTCCTTGTAGACGACGAGGATCGTGAGAACGAAGGCGATCTGACCATGGCCGCTGAAAAAGTGACGCCGGAAGCCATCAACTTCATGGCGAAATTCGGCCGCGGTCTGATTTGCCTGGCCATGACGGAACAACGTTGCGACGCCCTCGCCCTCGCGCCCATTACGCCGCGCAACACTTCGATGTTCGGCACGCCATTCTGCGAGCCAATCGACGCGCGTCGCGGCACGACTACGGGCACCAGCGCCGCCGACCGCGCCACCACGATTCTTGCAGCCACAAGCCCGAACACTCATCCCGAAGATCTCGCGCGCCCCGGCCACGTTTACACGCTGCGCGCGCGCAATGGCGGCGTCCTCGTACGCGCGGGGCAAACGGAAGCCTCCGTGGACCTGGCGCGCCTCGCGGGCCTGGATCACTCCGGCGTGATCTGCGAAATCATGAATGACGACGGCACCATGGCGCGCATCCCGCAGCTCGTCGAATTTTGCCGCCTGCATTCCATGAAATTGCTGACCGTCGCGGACCTGATTCGTTATCGTATGCAGCATGAACGCCATGTGCGGCGCATCGCCGAATCCGTGCTGCCCACGCGCCACGGAAATTTTCGCATGATTGCGTATTCAAACGACGCGGACCACGAACTGCACGTGGCGCTCGTCCGCGGCGACCTGGGCGATGCCGCGAAATCCGGTCCTGCGCTGGTGCGCGTTCATTCGCATTGCCTCACGGGCGATGTTTTCGGCTCCACGGCCTGCGATTGCCACGCCATCCTCGAACGCTCGCTTGCGGCGATTGCCAAGGAAGACCGCGGCGTGTTCGTCTATCTGCATCACACCGGCCGCGGATTTCAGATTGACGCACCGCGCGAAGCGGACAACGGCGAACTGCCGCGTATCCGTTTTCACGCGCGCGAAGAAGTGGAGCAGGATTTGGGACGCCAGCGGCTGGTACAGCGCGAAAGCGGAATCGGCGCGCAAATATTAATTGATTTGGGATTGCGCCGGATTCGCGTGCTCACCAATCACCCGAAGAAAGTTGTCGCGCTGGAAGGCTACGGCCTGGAGATCGCCGACCAGGTTCCGCTCGCGATTGACGCAACGAAGTCGAGCCAGCAGACTCTGTAGCGCGCGTCACGGGTATTCATCGGCGATTTTCCGCCCGCCGCTCGCCGTCACTTTGCGTAAATGAGCACTACGAACGACCCCGGCACCGCCATCATGCGCGGCTTAGGATTTTCGTTCGCCGAAGGCGGCGCCGGCGCGAAATCTGCGGTCACCAGATAGACCTGGTGCGATTTCGGATCCAGCGCCATGGTGCGCGCTCCCCGCTGCGTCGCCACGTTTTCCACCACTGAAAATTTATCCGGCGCGTCTTCGTGCACCACCGTGAGCGTGGCGCTCAGCCCGTTCGACGCGAACGCGAACCCCGTGCCCGGATCGAACGCGTTTGCGTCCACCCCGTCGCCGATCGCGGGCGTCGCAATCACTTTTCCGGAATCGGCGTCCACCACCGCCATCATTTCATTGTGGCAGCCCGCGAAAAGCCGGCGGTGCGCGATGTCCATCGCCAGGCCCGAAGGCTCCTCGCACGGCGCGAGCGGCCACTGCGCTGTGACTTTCAGATTCTGCGTGTCAATCTGCAGCTCCTCGCTTTTGTCCTCGATGTTCACGTACACGTGTCCCGCGCCATCCGCCACCGCAAATTCCGGCTTGCCTGTCACAGGAATCGTTCCCAGAACACTGCCCGTGGCGGCATCAATCGCGGTCGCGTCGTTGCTGTGCCCGTTCATTGTGAATACGCGCTTCGACGCGGGATCGTAAACAATCGCGTCCGGATTCATGCCGGTCTTTGCGCTGCCGATTACTTGAAGCGTCTGCAAGTCGAAAATCGTGACCGTGCCGGAGTGGCCATTCGACGTAAATCCGCGATCGAATTCCGGCGCGAAGGCGATGCCGTGTACTCCGTCGGTGTTCGCGATTTCGCCGGCCACAGTACCCGTGTCCACGTTGACCACCACAACTCTCATGCCGCGCGAGATAAACAGGCGCCGCGCGGTTGAATCGAATGCGAGATAATCCCAGCCACCTTCGCCGCCCAGCGGGATTTTCTTCAGCAAATGATAGCCGGACGGTGGCGCGGATTTCGTCGCGCTGCTCACGGCCAACGTCGCGAACAGCAGCACGAGCACTGCTGCGATCGAAAAGCAAAACTTCTTGGTTAACATGGGTGGCTCCAAGCATTGATTTTCTTTTGTTGACGACGTGGAAGGCAAGAGAAAAAGCTGTAACACACAGTTCGCAGAGCAATGGCGGCTAGTTTTGTGGCTGCGGCGATTTGTGCGGCGCGGCGACGGAGGCGGCAGCGGCGCGACCTTCAAATACGGCCGCATCGTATCGAGTTTGCGCTGGCTAATTCCTCTAATCGCCAAAAGATCTTCGACGCGGTGGTATCGTCCGCTCTTGGGGCGGAAATCCACGATGGCCTGCGCAGTCTTCGGCCCGATTCAGGAACCTCCTCAAGCTCTTTAACATTCGCGACGATCAAGTCCAGGGGATGCACCGGCGGCTGCTTCCGCTGCGCCGCCACCGGGCAGGCACAAACCGTCGCAAGAAACGCGATAATCGGGGCGTGTTTCATCGCCCTCACCGCACGTCCGCGTTCACTTTATCGGCGGCGTTTGCCCTGCGCACCATGCGTCGCAGAATTCGCACGCGCTTAACTTTGCCGATTCCCTTGCGCGTCGTACTCGGTGACTTCGCCGAAAAGCGCCGCCTGCTCGGCGATTTGCCCGCGGTCACCGACCAGAACGATCTGCGCATTCGCCGAATCGAAATGGCGGCGCGCGGCGACCAGAATGTCCTCGGCAGTGAGCGCATGAACTTTCTCGCGATAGGTTTCCAGATGATCCTCGGGCAAATGGTCTAAATAAATAGTGGAAAGCTGGCCGAGCAACCCATCCTGCGTGGCGACGCCCAGCGAAAAAACACCGGTGAGGTAGCTGCGCGCGCTTTCCAGTTCTTCGAGTGTGACGGGCAGCGAACGCATGCGGTCCATCTCATAAAATGTTTCGGTCAAAGTCGCAGCCGCAACCTCATTGCGAACCGCGGCATGCACGCTGAAATATCCGTGCTGGCGCAACGATTGCAGTCCGCTGCGTGGGCTATACGTGTAGCCCTTCTGCTCGCGGATATTAATCACCAGACGCGAATGAAACGCCCCGCCATAAATAGAATTCGCAAGCACCAATCGGAACCAATCCGGATCGCGGCGCGTGATGGCCATATTGCCGAGCAGCACTTGCGTCTGCACGCTGCCCGGCAAATGCACCAGGTGAACTTTGCGCCCCACATTGCGCGGCGGCGCGAGGGATATCATCGTCGCGGATGGCGGAGCCGTCCAGCTGCCGAACACTTTCTCAATTTGCGCGAACATCGCATCGACGGAAAAATCGCCCACCACGATGAGCAGCGAGTTCGCCGGAGAGTAATTGTGGTGATAAAACTCTTCGAGCTGCGGATGTTCGATCGCTGCCACCTGTTCCTCGGTCGGCGAGACGATCGCGTAAGGATGTTCGCCGAACAGGACGCGGCGGAAGCGTTCGTTCGCCAGAAAACCCGGCGTGGTGCGTTCGATGCGCAAGCCTTCGATTTTGCGCCCCCGCTCCCGGTCAAATTCCTCCGTCGGAAACGCAGCGTTGCGCGCCAGATCGCCGAGCAGATCAAAAAGCCCTTCGGAAAATTCGGCAAGCCCCGAAATTGAAATCGCGCTGGAATCCGCTCCGGCGTGCGAACCCAGGTCCGCGCCCATGCGCCTCAAGTCCTCTTCAATCTGGCGGCTGGTGCGCGAGCCGGTGCCGGTGCGCACCACGGTCGCCGTTAATTCCGCAAGTCCTGGTGCACGGTGCGCGACGCTGGCATTGCCACTGCGAAAGAAAAGCTGCGCCGAAATTTTTGGGAACGTGCGCAGTTCCGCAAGCACCACCTGCATGCCGTTGGGAAGAGTCCGCACCGAGCGCTTCGGCCAAGCGACGGGGCGTTCAGAGCCGAGTGCGGGCACGGAGCTGGCGGAAGGTTGAGCCACAGCGGTAGAACCGGTCGTCGTTGTCATGGGTTTCGTGGTTGTTCCGCTCATGCCGCCACTTCCTTCTGAATGGGACGGCGCACCAGAATCGCGCGGTTAGCCGGCACTAGATATTTCCGCGCCGCAGCCTGCACCTGCGCGGGCGTCACAGCCTGAAATCCATCAAGCACCGTATTGATTCTCCCAGGATCGCCATCAAACAAAGTGAAGCAAGCAAGATAGTGCATCAATCCAAACCGTGGCATGTGCGCCCCCATTCCGCCCTCCAGATTCGAATAATAATCCGCACGCAGTTTCACTTTCACCGGCGCCAGCTCGTCTTCGCTGATTCCCTGCTCCTGAACTTCGCGAATAATCTCATCGTAAGCAGCAATCGTTTCCTCGTCAGTGAATTCCGGCTTGTGAAAAATGCGCGTCACCATTTGCGTGGGGCCATTCGTTTCAATGATGTCTGCGCCGCCATCCGTTTCCACCGCGATTTCCTTTTCCAGCACCAGCCGACGATAGATGCGTCCCACGCGCCCGCCGTGCAGCGCGTGATCGAGCAGCGAAGCGGCGTACCAATCCGGATCGCGGCGATCCGGCACCGTGTAGCCGATGGCAATCGCCGGCAGCGGGCCAAATTTTTCGACGACTTCGCCGCGGCGCTCCTCGGTTTGCGGCGGCTCAGTCACATCCGCGCGCGGTGGCAGCGGATGCGTCGGAATATTTTCGAAATGACGTTTGGCGAGCGCGAAACCTTCCTCCGGATCCAGGTCGCCCACCATCAACAGTACGGCGTTGTTCGGCGAATAATAAGTATGAAAAAAAGTCTGCACATCCGCGAGCGTCGCCGCATCCAGATCCGCGAAATCGCCGTAAAAATTGTGCGCGTTGGGCCAGTTGCGGAAAGCCACCGGCGGCAAATCTAGCCACGGGAAACCACCGTAAGGCTGATTCATCACGTTCACACGGACTTCCTCTTTCACCACGTCGCGCTGATTGCGCAGATTTTCGTCATCCACTTTCAGCGCGCGCATGCGATCGGCTTCCAGCCACAACACGCGTTCCAGCGCATTCGACGGCACGGATTCAAAGTAATTAGTGATGTCGTAGTTGGTCGTGCCATTCAACATCCCGCCGGAGGAGTTAATCAGGCGAATGTGTTCCATCTTTCCGGCGTTTTCCGAACCCTGGAACATCATGTGTTCAAAAAGATGCGCGAACCCGCTGCGTCCGCGCGGCTCAAGCCGAAATCCGATCTGATAATAAACTCCGACTGTGACGACTGGCGCGGAGCGATCCGGCGAAATGACCACCCGCAAGCCGTTCGCCAGCGTTGCGTGTTCGACTGGGATGTGCAGATTCTTCACTGCGAGTTCCTCCTGGAATTTCTCAGAGCACGTTCGAGCTGCTTCAAACTTGCGTTCGGATTTTTCGCCAGCACGCGCGCCGAAAGACGCACCAGTGTGGCATAGGCATCGCCGAATTCGCGCGGATAGCGGCGCAGCGCGTGCTGGTGCTTTTTCAACGTGGCGTAATCGCCGCGCGAAGCAGGTCCTGTCCACGCCGCTTGCGGACCGTGCTTTTCGAAATTGTCAAGCATCTGCCGCATCAGTGGCAGCAACGTCTTCACGGCGTGCGGCCGCGTGAAGCCAGCCTTGATCAGCACTTGCGTCGCGGCTTCGGTCAACGCCAGCGCGTGACCGGCTACCAGCGAGCCCGCCGCGTGATAGGCCGGCTTGCTGCTGCTTGCGACTGGCACGGGAATGCCGCCCAGCGAGCTCGCGATTGCCGCAGCGGCACGGCGCGCGCGCACATCACCTTCGACGGCAAAAATCACGCCCCGCAAATTCGGCGTCGACTTTTTCGTAAATGTTTGCATCGGATGAATCGAGCCCGTGGCCGCCCCACATCCCGCCAGCGGTCGCAGCACCGAATTGTCCAGCGCGCCGCTTCCGTGTAGCACGATTTTCCCGCGGCATTTGCCCATCGCAAGCGCGGCCAGTTTGCCCGCGACTACCGCCAAAACGTCGTCCGGCGTAGCTAACAGAATAACATCGGCATCCATGACTTCGCTCGTGAGTGTCGGAAGCGGCGTTCCCGCCCCAATCGCGCGCACCGCAGCGCGGGAATGAGCCGCCGAGCGCGTGACAACCGCACCGATCCGCCAACCGAGCCGGCGCAGCGAGCGCCCGAGCGCGCGGCCCAAGCTTCCTGCGCCGACGATGGAAACAGAGCGCGACATGCAAAGTGATAGCATAGCGTGTTCGCTCGTCGCGCGCCGGGGGAAATTTCAAATTGCACTGGTTCTGGACAGGGTTGCTGGGCTTGATCGCGTTCGCGTGGTTACTCGCGGCGATTGATTTGGCGCGCGGCGCGCGGAAGATGCCAGCGCTGAATGAAACGGAACTCCGTTCCGCAGCAAGCGGTAACGGCGCCAAACCCGAGGACGCGCCGCGCGTTTCAATTTTATTTTCGGCCCTCGACGAAGCCGAGAAATTGCCGGCCGCGCTCGCGACTTTTCTCGCGCAGGACTATCCGGACTATGAAGTGATCGCGGTTGACGATCGCTCCGAAGACTCGACCGGCAGCATCCTGGACGCGGCCGCGCGCGCGAATCCCCGCCTGAAAGTGGTCCACGTCACTTCTCTGCCCGCAGGCTGGCTGGGCAAACCTCACGGATTGCAAACGGCGTTCGAACATTCCACCGGCGACTGGCTCGTCTTGACCGACGCAGACGTGCGCTTCCATCGCGATGTATTACGCACGACAATCGTGCTCGCCGAGCAGAGACACTGGGACCATCTGACGCTGCTGTGCCACGCGGAAATGTTCACCGTGGGCGAAAAAATCGCGATGACATTTTTTGCGATGTCGTTTGTATTAGGCCTGCGCCCGTGGCGGGTGAGCGACCCCAAATCGCGCTCCTACGTCGGAGTTGGAGCATTTCAACTGCTCCGGCGCGGCGCTTACGAAAAAATGGGAACGCACCGGCGCCTCGCGATGGAAGTGGTGGACGACGTAAAGGTCGGAAAGCTGGTGAAGGAAGCGGGATTGCGCTCGGGCGTGGCGACGGCGGGGCGTGCGGTCACCGTGCACTGGCATTCGGGGCTGCGCAATATCATTCGCGGAACGACGAAAAATTTCTATGCGACGACAGGTTTTCGGCTGTGGGTCGCTGTCGGACAGGTCACCGGGAATTTGTTGATGTTCGTGCTGCCGTGGGTAGCGCTGCCGTTTGTCTACGGCTGGGCGCGGATATTTGCGGCTATGGCGATCATGCTGCCCGTGATGGCCCAGGCCGGCGCTGCGATGGAATTTGGCGAGTCCCCGTTGTATGCCGTGACGCAGCCGCTAGGGGCGTTAATTGTTTGTTGGATGCTGGTGCGGTCAACGATCGTGACTCTGCGGCAGGGCGGGATTCGCTGGCGCGGGACGTTCTATCCGATTGAGGAACTGAAGCGCGGCGTGGTATGAGAGAGTCAAAGATCTAGTGCGGACAACGCAGAGATAGGCATTTTCATTTGAAGAAGGAATAGCTCAGAAAGATGAACTGAAAATCCACGCCCGGATCGTAGTCGTGGCGGTAGGCGTTGGAAATGTGCTGATATTTGTAGCCGAACCGCCAGGCGCGATTGCGCGATGAATTGAACAGATCCACTCCCGTCTGCAAATCAAACGTGAAATTAAATTGCGTTCCTCCGGGAATGTCCACCGGCACGGGCCTGAGCGAGGCGACGAATCCCGCCGTGGATGCGATGAACGGCTGGAAGCGGTGCTCGCGTCGGAAATTCAGCTTGAATCCGATAGGATTTATGCCGCCGCCGTACACCGTTTCACGCCCGCTCGGGCAGTAAGCGATTACGTTTGGCGTGGGCATGCACACGGCGTATGTGTACTGGCGAACGGTTTCCACCGGGATCACGTCGAGCGTGTATTGCAGCGAAATGTGTGGTTTGTCGAAGAGCGTGCGGCCGTAACGCAGCGCGAATTCGCCGAGCTGGCGATTGGACTCGATGCCAATAAGGTTGGCATTGCCGGCCGAGTAGCCGCCCCATACCGCGAACTCATTTCCGGGTGGGTATTGCGGCGACGAAGCCGTCGGCGGCGCAGTAGTCTGTGCGCGCGCGAGAGTTGGCGCAGCAAGCAGAGCAAGCAACGCAACTAGACACGGCAGCAGCTGGGTGCAAACGACGGATGACGGGAATGTACGCACTGGTCTTCTCTCTATTCGGCAATATGAACTGAAGATATTAGTCGATATCGTGGAAATTTTCAGCGACGGTGGAGCGAACTGCGTATTCAGGGCCCTAGGCCCGTTTTTCAGGCGACTTCGCACGGACCTGCAGCCCCAAGCCTCCTTTCGGCCACCAATGCCGGGGGCTCGGGAAGCCGCAAGGTCACAATCAGGATTTCTTCGATACTTTCGCCGCGCGGGACCGCGTTTTTGGCGGCGCAATTTGTGCGACGGGCGGTTCTTCGACAGCCGCCGCAGCAGCGGCAGAACTTGGATCCGGCGCTTCAATCGCAAGCGGAGAAAATATGGCGCCGAAATCACGTTGCTTCAGCGCGCGCACGCGATCGCGAATGCTCGCCGCTCGCTCGAATTCGAAATTCTTGGCCGCTTCGCGCATTTGGGTTTCGAGTTGCGCGATGGCCTGCACCATTTGCGCTTCGCTGGTGATTTCGCCGATCACAGGCTCGTCGGCCGGCACCGTAAGGTAATCGGCTTCGATGATGCGCGCCAGCTGCATATCCACGGACTTGATGATGGATTGCGGCGTGATGTTGTGGTCGCGATTGTAAGCTTCCTGAATCGCGCGGCGGCGGCTGGTTTCGCCGATGGCCTGGCGCATGGAATCCGTCATGCGATCGGCGTACAAAATCGCGCGACCTTCCACGTGGCGCGCGCAGCGGCCCATCGTTTGGATTAAAGATGTGGCGCTGCGCAGATATCCTTCTTTATCCGCGTCGAGAATTGCAACCAGCGAAACTTCCGGCAAGTCGAGACCTTCACGCAGCAAGTTGATGCCGATCAGCACATCGAATTCCCCGCGGCGCAGATCCCGCAGAATCCGCACACGTTCCAACGTATCAATTTCCGAATGCAGGTAGCGCACGCGTATGCCGACTTCGGCGAAATATTCAGCCAAGTCTTCGGCCATGCGCTTCGTGAGCGTCGTAACCAAGATGCGCTCGTTGCGCGCGGTGCGCTGCCGAATTTGCTCCAGCAGATCGTCCACCTGGCCCTTTACCGGACGAACTTCGACTTCTGGATCCACAAGACCGGTAGGACGAATCACCTGCTCCACCACCACGCCACCGGTTTTGGTCAATTCATAAGGACCGGGCGTCGCAGAAACGTACACAACCTGATTAGTGCGATGCTCGAACTCCTCAAAAGTCAGCGGGCGATTATCGAGAGCCGACGGCATCCGGAAACCGTAATTCACCAGCGTCTGTTTGCGCGAACGGTCGCCGTGATACATCGCATGCAATTGCGGCACCGTCTGGTGCGATTCGTCCACCACCAGTAAATAATCAGACGGCACGTAATCCAGCAGCGTCGGCGGCGCTTCTCCCGGCAGACGTCCGGAAAGATGCCGCGAATAATTCTCGATACCGTGGCAATAGCCGATTGTGCGCATCATTTCGATATCGAAATTGGTGCGCTGCACGATGCGCTGCGATTCCACGATTTTACCCTGGCGGCTCAGTTCCCCTTTCCACCATTCCATTTCCTCGTAAATACTTTGGATCGCGCGCTCGCGCTGCTCTGCCGGCAGCACGTAATGCGTTTTCGGATAAATCGGCTGGCGCGTGATGTCGCCCTCGCGCGTCAAGCGGATTTCGCCGGTCAGAGGGTCAATCTTGCGGATGGCTTCGATTTGCGTGCCCCACAGCTCGATGCGCACGGCGAGATCGTCATACGGCGGATAAATTTCGATGATGTCTCCGCGCACGCGAAAAGTGCCGCGCCGCAAATCTTCGCTGCGCTCGTACTGGATTTCCACCATCTTGCGCAGAATCGTCTCGCGGTTGATGGACATGCCCTTTTCGAGCAGCAGCATCATCCCGTAATACGCTTCCGGCGAACCGAGGCCGTAGATGCAGGAGACGGAAGCAACGATCACCACGTCCCGGCGCTCAAATAGTGAGCGTGTGGCGCTCATGCGCAACTTGTCCAGCTCATCATTAATAGTGGATTCCTTCTCGATGTAGGTGTCGCTGGCCGGCACGTAAGCTTCTGGCTGGTAATAATCGTAATAGCTGACGAAGTATTCGACGGCGTTATCAGGAAAGAACGATTTAAACTCGTGGAAAAGTTGCGCGGCCAACGTCTTGTTGTGCGCCAGGACAATTGTCGGCCGGTTGACCTCCTCGATCACCTTCGCCATCGTGAATGTTTTGCCCGACCCGGTGACGCCCAACAGCACCTGGTGACGATCCCCAGCGGATAGGCCGGAAAGCAGCTGAGAGATGGCTTGCGGCTGATCACCGCGCGGTTCGTAGTCACTAGCAAGCTTGAAATTCATGCAGAAGTCCTCAGCGCGCAAGAAGCGCTACGCGGAAAACTTTTATTATAACTCATTTCGCAGCGGCGTGCTCCGGGGTGCGGACGGTCCATCCTGATCAGCGGCGCGATGACTTATAACTGAAAAGTTTTTGGCATTCCTTACGGAGAAAACCGCCCTTCACCGGAATGCGGTGATTCCCCTTACGAAAAACGAACTCGCACGAGATCAGGCACGCTCGCCACTTGTAAACTTCCGTGCCGCACCTGCGCCCGTACGCAGCGATGTCTTCCTGCGAAACGCCGTAAACCACCGCGCCAATCCTTGACCACACGCAAGCTCCGGCGCACATGGCGCAAGGTTCGTGTGTCGAATACAAGACGAAGTCCGGCAGGTAGCGACCGTAGCCGCTGCACACATATTTAAGCGTCTCGAGCTCCACGTGTTTGATGCTGGAGCCCGAAGTTTTCACGCGGTTGCCGGCGCTGCTGATGACGACCTCGCGCTTGCCGATCAGCCGCGTGATCACCGCGCCGATGGGATAGTCGCCGCGGTCGCCCGCAAGTTTCGCCTCCGAAACAGCCAGCTCCATGAACTTCTTTTTCGGCCTGTAAGATGCAGGGATCATGTGGATTGATTATAGCTGTTTGCCGCCTGGGTTTCTCGCGCTGCACACACCGACCCGGCTTGTGCGCCGCGTTTCTGGACATGTCCGAACTGCGCGCGTGAAATCTCGCTAGGTTTGCGCGACTGCGCCGCGGGGCGTCAGCACAGCCAGTACAATTGCCACTAGGAATAACGCAGGAATATCTCCCAGCAGATGCCCGTGCTCCGCGGGTGCGTTCAACGCTTGCACGGTCATAATTCCCGCATGGACCAGACTCGACCAAACGGTGAACCAGATCAGGCTCCGGTTCTGCAGCGGATTTCGCGCAGCGAGCAGCACGAAAACTCCAAGCGTCGCATAGACACCCAGAATCATTTGTTCATACTCGGGTTGATTGGGTTGCCAGCGCCAGCCGGACGGCCACCAAGCCATCATCAGCGGATAGACGCCTAGAAGGAAGATCAGGCCGAACAAGACCAAGGCTACACGCAAATAGCGCAGCCGCGCGGAATCGCTCACTTGTCACCTCCTTAGGCTTTTCCTGGCAGGACCGAGAACCTGAGCGGGATGCTAGACGTTGGGTCGTGTCGTGTCAACCGGTGGCCAAATTCCGAAGCAACATTTGCGATGCGAGTCACGGCGTGGAAGTGGCGTTGGGAATCAGCGTGATTTCGGATTGGGTTTCCACTTGCCCGGCGTAGTGCATTTTCGATCCGGAAATCGCGCTGACGATTTCAAAATCCATTTTTTGCGTGCTGCTTTGCGTAGAACGCAACAACATGCCGCTCTGCAGCGAAATCGTGTCCAGGCTTTGGCCTTTGCCAGTCCATATGCCAGAGGTGCGCAGGCCGTTGTGGCGATAATCCTCGGGCGTTGCATCAGCATTCGCGGCGCCGTGGCGCAGGATATCGAAGCTGGTGAGGAGTACGGCGCAACTCGGCCCGGGCGTATCGGAACTGTGCGCGGAAGCGGCCGACGTCGCTTGCGCCGGCAGTGGACACGGTTCATCGCGCAGATAACTGGACGTAGTGCGCCATATCAGATTCGCGAGCGGCGTATTTTCCAGCGGCCGCTCAGCTGACCATTTCTGGCCGACGGCGATTCCCTCCGCGGGCAAATTCGCACTGGGAGAAAATCCGGTGATCCAGGTGCGCACCGCGGCGGCTGCAGAAGGATTGGAGACGGCCTCATCCAGCCCTGTAATATGCGAAATTTTCCCGTCGGCTTCGATGGTGAATTCCACTGAGCGCCCTTGCAGATTATTGTATTGCGTGTCCAGCGCCGCAGCCGCTGGGTCGTACGCGTCGGTTTCCGTGGACGCGCTGGCTTTATCGTACGTGGCGCGCAGACGTGCCGCTCCTGGCGTACCGTTCGCGGCAGGTAGCACGCCAACGACGTCCAGACGCACCTCGAGGTCCGCAACCTGTTTCAGTTGCGAGGCCGCTTCAGGATTGGCGATCGGCGTGGTAGCGGTGCCCGTGGTAGTAGTGTGCGCTTCGATGCGATAGCGGAACGATTCGCCCATGCTGAAATTCGGAGTCAGATGAATGCGCGGCGATGCTGCCTTTCCTGCGAACGGCAGCAGCATCAGGGCTGCGATGGATGCCAGGCAATACGTGATCGGGTCCCGCTGTCGCATGATCAATTCCGCTGCTCCGTGGTTTCCTGCTCGCCGGCGCCCGGCGTGGATGATTTAAGTGGACGAATATCCGGTGAGCGGATGGGTCCGGTGAGATTGAAAATCTGCGTAGCGTTGGCGACCGGTCGCGGCGTGCCGATCGCACCAGCAAGCGGAAGCACGCGCAGTTGCAGATTCACGTTGCGCGAAAAATCCACCGAGCCGCTGCCGGCCACGTCCTGCATCGCCCCGGTGAAATGCAATCGCTGCACCGCGATTTCTCCATCGCCGCACGAGAAGGCGGCGGAGGCTGCCGGGAAAGAACTCACCCCCGGGCGCCGTTCCGCTTCGTGCATGGATTCCAGCAAGCTGATATTTTGCAGCCTGGCGTCGGTGATGTGCGCCGTGCCACGGCATTCCAGTGATGTAACCAGGTCGGCGCGCGTCGCACCGCTAGAATCGAGCGCGAAGTCACCGGAAGCCGAGCCGGCGAACAGATCGGACAGCGTGGGAAATGCAGCAGTCAGCGCCGCAAGGTCGACGCGCGAATAATCGAGATTCAGGCGGTAGGCCGGCGTCGCGGTGAGCTGCGCATCAAAGGAGCCTGCCAGCGCGCCGCCAAAGAATTGCGCTTTCGCGTTCGACACTTCGATATGCCGCCCGCCAATCTTCACGTCGCTCTGCAAATGACGCAATGCCAGAGGCGCAAGCGCCAAATCTTCGATATTGATGCGCCCTTCCGCGCGCAGATTTTCCGGCACAGCATTCGCGGGAGAACTGGAATTCAGGAAGGGCAGCATGCGATCCAGAAAACTTTGCCGCCAACGCGGATTCAGCCAGCGATCCAAGTCCGCCACGGAAAGCGCGTCGGTGGACAGCGCGAATTGCCACTCCGCGGCCGGTTCATCGGCATGGCCATCAGCGTGACGATTCTCGCGCCGATCCTCATAACGGTCAAACGTGCCGGTCCAGCGCGCACCGAAGGCATCGGCAGTAGAAAGCGCGATGTGCCGCACGCCCGGCTTCAATTCCGCGCGCGCCCTGATCTGCTTCACCGGTTGATTCAAGAATGGCGTCAGCAGCGAAGCGCCGCCCGCTTCCCCTCCCCACTCAATCGTGCCAATCGGCTGCGTCTGCCACGGAAACCGCGCGCCCTGCCAGTGCAAATCGCAGCGCACTGAGCCAGCCAGATCCCAGCCGCGCGAAATATTCCATCCCAGCGCGCCGGCCGTAGCCACCAGATCGCGCACTTGCGCCAGATTGCCGGACAAACGGTAGACGGGAAATTCGTGCTGCCCGGGACTGGCGACAGCTTCGACGTGAACCGATCCGTCCGTCGCGCCGTACGAAACCGTTGCAGGCAGCAGCGAAAACATTTCGTGGTCGTAACCGAATTGCGCCTGGCTGAGGTGCGCAGGCAAGCGCAACGTGGAACCGGAAAGATTTACATTCGCAATCGCGCCGGCTGCGGACGCCAACTGCAGCGGCCAAGCCGAAAATCCCGCCTGCACGCTGGCTGACCCGCGCAGCGAGACATCTGCCGCGACATTCGAGTGAAACGCCCGGATCCAAGCGAGCACGTCGCCCAAGTCCAGCTGCGATTGAGTTATTTCGAATTGCGCGGGCGCTACGACCAGGTTTCTCGGTACAAGCTCCGCTGCCGACGGCCACGCGAAATGCGCATCCACGCGCGCCCAGGAATGCGGCGCCTCAATCGTAGCTTCGGTGATATCGAGGCCGGAAGCGAGCGGATATAGAATCATTTTCGCGTTCACGTTCACGGCGGGATTGTCCGGCCGCGCGGCGAAATCCCAACGATGCAAGCGGCGCAGTTCGGCACGGCTTTGCAGCACCCAATTATCGCCTTCCGTTTGTGCGTGAATCACAAGCCCCAAATCGCCGCGCACGCCAAAATCATAGCCGTGCGCCAGATGCAGCAGATCGGAAAGCGAAGCGCCGTCCCAAGCCAGATCCAGCACCGCCGGACGCAGCCGCGACGAAGTGCCGCCCACATGGCCCGAAACACGAATCGTGCCGGCCTGCTGCAGCAGCACGGCCGCGCGCGCCGGAACAGCTTCCAAGTTCAAAGTCCAGCGCCCGGAACGATCAGGCTCAATGTATCCATTTACATCCGTCAGCGCGAACGGAAGTTTTTCATCGCCACGTTTGAAATTGATGCGCCCGGAAGTCACATCAATGCGGCCGAATCGCACCACAGGAACTGGTGATGACGCCGAAGACGGGGCAGCACCTGTCGCAGACTTGGGCAGCCATTCCGCGACGTTCCAATCGCCTTGGTCATTACGCACCAGGTTCAGGCTGGGATGTTCGAGCGCGATGGCGCCCAGTTCCATGTGGCCGCGGAAAACACTTTGCCAGCGCAACCGCACCGTCAATGCATCAGCCCGCAGAAAATATTCGCGGCCGAAGCGAGGATCTTCGCCGAACGTGACGGATTGCGCTTCGAGCGTCGGCCCGCCCCACAGCGAAAAATCGTACCGGCCGACTTCCACGCTGCGGCCGAAAACAGATTCCAGCCGCCCGGTCAGTCTTCGTTGCAGCCGCGTGTGGCGGATCAGCAGCGACACCCCGAAATCCGCAATCCACAAAAGTACCAGCGCCACAATGATCCATCGTGGCCAGCGGGTCCAGGGACCACACCGTGGCCGCGCCGAATCCACGGGCGGTGTCTGCAGGACGGGTTCTGAAAGTGTTTGCGACATGACTAACAACAATAACGACGTCGCGCGGCCATCGCGTTAATGAACCTCGCGCAACATGCGATTCCAGCGTGTACGCGCTCGCACGTGCAGCATCGTCTGACCGATCCCGCTCAGAGCGCTGGGCACGCCGCGGTCCCGATAATCCTCCGATGTTGCGCGCACCGACCAGTAGATCAGCATCGGCTTGCCCATGATCGAATCACGATCCACAAATCCCCAGTAGCGGCTGTCCGCGCTGTGGTCGCGATTATCTCCCATGGCGAAATAGCGATTGGCAGGAACCACCAACTCGCCATTCTGCACGTAGTCGAAGAGCTGGTCGGCCCATTCGCGCCGCGCGATGTATTGCAGAACCTTTCGATTGCTCGGCGGAAAATTGTCCGCGTAGGGATCTTCAGCCATCGGATCGCGCACCACGTACGGTTCATTCAGCAGTACCCCGTTGATGTACACGCCGCCATCCACGATACGCAGACGATCGCCGGGCAGGCCGATCACGCGCTTCACGTAGTGCGGATGATCGTCGAAGGGAAATTTGAAGACGATGATGTCGCCGCGGCGGATATCGCGATAGGGCAGAAGTTTTTCATACCACGCGCCGGTGCCCTCGAAGATGAATTTGTTCACGAAGACGTGGTCGCCGATCAGCAGCGTCGGCTCCATCGAGCCCGAAGGAATTTTGAAAGCTTGCACGATGAAGGTGGTGCCGAAGAGCGCCAGCAGCATCGTCACCAGCAGCATCTCCAGAAATTCGGCCACGCCGCTACGGCGCCGCACGATTTTCTGCGACGGTGCGGCTGCCCCCGGCTCAACTACCGGTGACACTTCGGACGCAGGTAGCGCGGTGGTTTCAGATGCCATGCGTTCACTTTAGCAGTTTGGGGAAAAAATCAGCAAGCTTGGATCGGCGAGAAAACGGTCACACAGAAATCGAAGAGAGAGCCTTCAGTAGCATCCGCGGGACGAGGATGACGGCGACGCGTGGCGCGGCTACGAAGTGCTCGGCGCGTCGCGCGATTCCAGAATTTCCAGCGCCGTGCTGGCGGCCTGCTGCTCGGCCTCCTTCTTGCTACGCCCGGTAGAAACGGAGAGCCGTTCACCCCCGTGCCACACTTCCACCTCGAAAACTTTCTGATGCTCCGGCCCAGACTCGCTGCGTATCCGGTATTCGACGGGAGACCGCGCGCGTTGTTGTAACCATTCCTGCAACGCCGACTTGTGGTCCGCGCGCTCAAGGCCTTCACCGTGACCCGAAAGTGCAGGGTCCAGCACCGTGCGCCGCAAAAACGAAGCCGCAGCCGCTAGCCCCGCATCCAGATAAATCGCGGCCAGCACCGCTTCGTACGCGTCGGCGAGCAAACGTTTCTTATCGCGCCCGCCAGTTTTTTCTTCGCCGGGCCCCAGCCGAAGATAGTGCCCAAGCTTTAATTTTTTCGCGGCGGCATGCAGAGAAGTGGCGCTCACAACTCGCGCCAATCCCTTGGAAAGCTGGCCCGAATCCCAATCAGGAAACGATCGGCAGAGGTGCTCGCTCGCGATCAGCCCCAGAACGCGGTCACCCAGGAATTCCAGGCGCTCATTGTCCGTGCCATTTGAAGACTGACGATGGGAGCGGTGCGTGAGAGCGCGATCCAGCTCCTCGGGGCGCTGAAATTGGTGGCCGAGGATCGCCTCAAGTTCGCCCCGCTCCTCAGGTGTCATGATGCGATCACCGTAAAGCCTATTTGGGCGGAGCGGGCGTGGCCGCAGCCTGCTTCTTGGCGTCGTTGCCCATTTGTTTGCAACGATCCTGCAAGCCGCCGGGCATCGCCGCGCATTTCTGGAATGCGTCGGCGGATTCGGAGAAGTGCTTCAACCGGGTAAGCTCCACGCCCATCACGTAATAATCCGTGGCGTCCTGGTTCGCCGGATCGGAGGTGGATTTTTTCAATTCGGCGATGGATTGGTCATAATCCTGGCGACGGAAATAAATCAGCCCGAGTCCGCTGTGCGCCTGCGATTCGCCTTGCGCCTTCACCTTGGCGAACTGCTCGTCCGTCATGTTCGCTGGTTTGGGAAGAGTCGCCAGAACTTCCAATGCGTGCTTCTCGTACTTCTCACCCTTGTCGAGCCTGCTTTCCGCCGCGAGGTCGTTGGGATCAAAGTTGTGCGGGATCACCCAGCCAACCAGCACCAGTACCGTGACGTCGTCGGGATTCAGAGCCAGAGCCTTGTCCGAGTCGGTGTACATTTTCGGAAGATCCTGCTTGTCATATTCGGCTGTCGTCAGGCCTTGATACACGGCTTCGGCGTATTTCCCGTTGGGATATTTCTGGACGTACTGCTCGCCAAGTTGAATGCGCTTATCTGCGTCTGTGGGTTTCGTATCGCTGAAGGCTTTGTAGGCGGCCTCTTCTTCCGGATCGGCTTTCGGGGCTGCGGCTGCCGCCGCCGTTTGTGTCTCTTTCTGCGTTTGTTGCTGTGTTTTTGACGCAGCTTCGGCCTGCGAACCCGGAGTAACCGGGGGCGCGCCCGTCTGAGCTTGCAGAATAGAATTCGGCGCCGCAAAAATCACAGCGAGAAGAACGACCAGTCTTGTAAGGCCACTTCGGATTGAAAGGAGAGTCATGTTTTGTTGCCTTCCTTTTTAGAATGGCTACGAACCCGCGGCCGGCTGATGACCCAGGTTGAAGCTTATTGCTTTGGCGGCGCACTCACGCCACTCGCACCGCTCGCACCGCGCGGATTGTACGGCGCATCAATTCCCCGCTGGGCCGCCACGCGAGCCGCTTCCGGCGCGCCGGCAATCGCCAGCGCCGCGCGATATTCAGCGAGAGCCTGGTCACGCTCCTCGGCGAAATCGTGCAACCGCCCCAGATACACATGCGACCAGGAGACAATCCCAGGATCGGGAGCGACACCCGCCTCCGCAGGAGCTTGGCCTTCCGCAGCGGCGGCCGTCGGCGGAGCAGCTACCAGCTTTTCGAACAACTCTTGCGCGCGATCCGCGTCGTGATTCAACAACGAAGCCACGGCCAGTCCGAAATTCGCCCGGGCGTTGTCCGGATATTTCGCCAGAATCTTCTCAAAAGTTTTTCCGGCGGCCGCCGCATCCTGCAGCGCGATCTCATGATCGCCCTGCGCCAAGGCACTTTCCAACTCTGATTGCGGGCTCGCTGCTTGCCCCGGCTGCAGTCCGCCACGTGCGCCACCCGGCGCCGCATTTTTCGGTTCCGCTTCGGGCAATGCCGCGAACTGGAAATCCTTCAGGCGCTTCTGTTCGGCCTCCAGGTCAATGCCGTCAATCAAATCGGGGAAATAATACGACATCGAGGGCTCGGCTTTCTCAAACTTTTGCAATTGCATCACGAACGAGCGGACCATGATGAATCCGGCCTGGTCATCCTCCACCAGGACTGCTTCCTCTTTATCCGGCTTCAAATGGCGAATGCGCAGTTCGACAGCCTTGACGAAACATTCGTCGGCGTACGCCATGAAGTCATTCTTATATTCGGCGGAAAGTCGCGGAGCGCGCGCTGCAATATTCAGCAGCCCGCGTTTTTTCATCACCGACTCCCGGTATTTCAGCGGCAGCGGATCGAGCATGAAATGCAGATAGGCATGGCGAACATCGGCCTCCGGAAATTGCGCCCCGCCGTCCACAACGATCGCGTAATGATTGCCGTTGTTGCGGAAATTGGTGCGATTGCCCACCAGCGGCTCGATGTACACGGTAAACGAATGCGAGTAGCGAGGCGTGT
Organism: uncultured Acidobacteriota bacterium; assembly: GCA_963790855.1. Classification (GTDB taxonomy): domain Bacteria; phylum Acidobacteriota; class Terriglobia; order Acidiferrales; family UBA7541; genus Palsa-295. The sequence continues at coordinate 786,165 of CAWBPZ010000004.1, read as the reverse complement.
AAATTTCGCGCAAGTACGCGTTGGAAACCGTCACCACGCGCCGCACGGGAGACTGGTAGCGCTCCACAGCGCGAGTGTATTCGGGTTCCACCGACGCCCAACGCAAATCCAGATGCGCTTCGTGATAAAAATTGACCAGCACTTCCTGAAAACCTTCGATAGCCAGCACGTCGGGCGGCATCACGTCGTGATCCAGCAGAAAAGTGAAATTCGGCGGTGGGCCAACCACCAGCGAAAAGGTTATGTAGCGCGAAAGCGTCTCACCCGGATCAGCCAGCTGGTAATCGCGATAAAACTGGCGCAGCGCGTCGGTCGCAGGCCCTTGCAGCTTCAACAATTCACCGCGTAGCGCCAGCCGCGAAGGCATTTCGCTCAGGGTGCTTTCGTCCGCGGCGAAACCTGCGGCATCCAGCGCGCACATCACCGAAAAAATCTGTTGGCTCGCCTCTACGCTCACTCCGGTCTGGGCGCCTTCGGAGACGGCCTGGCCATGCGTCTGGGCGGTGACGGCGGTGCCGAGCAAAATAATGATAGCAGCGAGAATAATGTGCGCTGAAAATTTCTGGGAACGCTTAGAGATGATGAAACTCCTCACCAATTTCGTCTGATTGGCTGCATCCGATTCGGAAACTCGCGCGCCGCCCCGTGCGGCACGCGTGCTCTTGTATAAAAGATGCAGAGAGACTCTAAATGGCAGCCTCAGCAGAGTCAAGGAGGCAAGAGCCTAGGCAGGTATTCGGCACCTGAAAAGATTTAACGCAGAGGACCCACAGAAACAGATCAAAAGCGGGCGCAGCATGCAGCGCCTCTATCACCAGCCGAAATCAGCCGCGCACGCGCACTTCGCTGAAGCTTACCAGCACGCGCCCACCTGCCTGCGGACGCCCGAAACTGAACTGCGGGCGGAAGCGCGAGAACATCATCACCTGATCCAGCTGATGTTGCACAGCCTGATCGTTCGGACCGGAAAGTATTTTGTAATAGACCACTTCGCCGGAAGCGTTCAACGTCGCCTCCAACAGAAGTTGGCCGGATTCCGAATGCGCTGCGGAGCCAACCACGCCGGGAACCGGAAACGGCGCGAGACTTTCCAGGCGCGCAGGCTGCACCAAGTTCAGAGGCAGATCGTCCGGCACGATGCCACCCATTGGCACTCCAACCAAAATGTTCTGCACGATCAGCACAAACGCAACCAGCGCCGTCAAAATCCCGCCCGTCGCCGGAACCGCCAGCGGCTTCAGAATATTTTCAAACGTCACAGCCGCGCGTGACCACATCCGCCGAAAATCTGCCCAAGGCGCGCCCGACTGCACAGCTCTCACGCGAATGCGCACAGCAAGATCGGCAGGCGGAGGAGTCGGCGCCACAGCCGCCAGGCAAACCGCCAAGCGACGGAAGCGCTCCAGCTGCACGTTGCATTCTTCGCAGGCCACCAGATGTTCACGGACCAGCCCATGCTGCCGCGGCGTAATCGCGCCGTCGAGATATCCCGGGAGATAGCGTTCAGCCTGGCGGCAATTCATCGGAGACCTCTCAACGACCGTGCGGAAGCGTGCGCGGCCACCGAAGAAAGTGGCGGCGCGGATGTGGTTGCAGACGGCGATGGGTGCTGATGCGGATGCATTTCGGACGACGCTGGATACGAAAGACTCGCATGCTCCGGAGAAGCGGAAGAATACCGTTCAGGAGCGCGCACCAGCGGATCGAGAATCTCTTTCAGCAGCCGGCGGCCGCGAAGTATGCGGGATTTCACAGTGCCAACGGAAACTTCGAGCACTTCAGCCACCTCTTCGTAAGACAAGCCTTCCAGATCTCTTAAGATCACGGCGCTGCGGAAAGAATCAGGCACTTGCGATAATGCGCGCCGAACCGTGGCTTGCATTTCCCGCGTCTCGCACTGTTCCAAAGGCGACGCTTCCGAATCCTTCAAATCCAGCGCCGGATTCTTGCCTTCTGCTTCCGCGTCTATCGAAACCTGCTGCCGGTGATGCCGCCAACACCAGCGGCGATGATTCAGGGCCTGACGAACGGAGATGCGATACAGCCACGTCTTCAGCGAACTGCCTTGCCGGAATCCGCGTATGCCGCGAAAAGCGCGCAAGAATACTTCCTGCGTCACATCGGCGGCGTCGGCAGAATCCGAGAGAATCCCGTAAACCAGGTTGTACACCCCCGCATGATAATAGGTGACCAACCAGTCGAATGCCGCGTCCGAGCCCGCTTGCAGCTCCGTCACCAGCTCCGATTCGTCGCGGCCCCACGGCAGTGATTGCGCAAAGTCGGACATGCCGTTCAGTTTACCCTCCCAAAGCGCCGAGCTTCAGGGCGTGTCCTTCTAAATACTTAGACACCAAGTGCCCTGATTCGTTTCAAGCATAGCAGAAATTGCGTGGGCCAGCATGTGACGAAGGTACTGGCACCATCGGCTTCGGTTTGCTGCCGTAAGCCGCTTAGATTGAGAGTGATAGAGACGTCCAGAGGAAGATTTGGTGGAGCCGACGGGGTTCGAACCCGTGACCTCATCGATGCCATCGATGCGCGCTCCCAACTGCGCTACGGCCCCACGGTGCTGATTAACTTATAACACTCGCTCGGCGCAGCGTCAAACGCGCTTGAAGTACCAATTGCCCTGGGTGTTGCCAAGCGTCAGTCCGACTCGGCAGTACCATTGACTTAGTCCATAGACTTAGTCTAGCGTAAGGGCATGGAAGTAAACATACATCAGGCCAAAACGCATTTGTCGCGACTGCTGCAACGCGTGGCGGAGGGCGAAGAGGTCGTCATTGCCCGCGCGGGCGAACCGATTGCCCGATTGGTTCGAATTCAGCCGGAGCGAACTACCCGACCCTTGGGCATGTATGAAGGCACCGTCGTCGTTCCTGATGACTTCAATGATCCCCTGCCCCCCGAATTGCTCGCGCAATTTCTGGGAGTAGAAGTGGCTGAGCTTCCCAAGGTCTCCGAACGGAAGAAGCGAAGACGCCGGAAGCGGAAATGAGGTACCTGCTCGATACCTCTATATGGTTATGGAGCATCGGGTCCGCAGGCAGGATCAACCAGCGTGGCCGTGATTTACTGGCGGATGGTAAACAGGACTTTTATCTGTCCGCCACCAGTAGCTGGGAAATCAGCATTAAAGCGTCGTCGGGAAAACTTTCATTGCCGGGACACCCGGCGAGTTTCATTCCCAGGGTTTTGGCGGAACAGGGTATTACCCCTCTACCAATTCTTCATCAACATGCGCTCGCCGTATACGACCTGCCAAGGCACCACACCGATCCATTTGACCGGCTGCTAATCGCTCAGGCCCAAACGGAGGAAATGGTTGTCCTCACTGCGGATAGCGTTTTTCGAAGATACGCGGTGGCCATCGTGTGGTGCGGCTAGAAAATCGAAAGTCGCTTCCACGAATTGAGTGAGGCAGCACGCCGTCGATTTAGCGCCCGCCTTTGTACCAGCTGTACCCAACGGTAAATAGAAACGTAGCGTTGTATCCAGGGTTGTGTCTGCCAATGCTTGCATTCGACAAATGTCCGAACGTAGCCTCCGCCGAAAACGCCCGCCGCGGCTTCACAAACACGTACGTCCCGAAAGCCAGCCCCTCCGTGAAATTCACAGCTGCTGTGTTGCCCGGAGGAACGTTGCTCGTCGTGAACACCGTGCCGCCCACAATCGCAACGTACGGCGCATATTTGTTCCAAGTCGTAAAATTCCACTGCCAGATCGCCGGCCTCACGCTCGCGCCGTACACTCCACTGGCTGGCGGAAGCACGGCGTAGAGCGGCAGCACATCCACCGCCCATTCAAAATTGCCGCGCAGGATCCCAGGGAGATGATTCCCGGTAAGGATCCACCCCCCGCGCCCGCCACCGAACGCAAACTGTGTACCATCCGATTTGCCAAGACCAGTTCCGCCACCAGCGACAACGCCCAGCTCCCATGTGTGCTTTGTCATGGATTGCGCAACCCAATCCTGCCCCACGGACGCGCCAGCCAGAGCAGGTGCATCCTGAGCGGCAACGGCGGCGGCCAAAACCAAACTGCAAAGAAGTGCGGTTAGCAATTTCATCTTATTTCCTACCTGGTATAAATTTTTCTCGTCGGGATCAGAGCCTGGCGAATTCGTGAGACTACGTGCGGACAGCCAGCAGGTCAAGCTGAAATCGCAACCTCGCAGTTCAAGAAATCCCAGGTCACAAAGCTCATGGCATCGCGGCAGCGATGCGTCTAGAATGCTCGGGCCATGGCGAAAATCACATTTCTAGGTGCAGCAGGAACGGTAACTGGATCGAAGTATCTGCTCGAAGCAGGCGGCAAACGCTTGCTCGTGGATTGCGGCCTCTTCCAGGGCTCGAAAGAACTCCAGCAGAGAAATTGGAATCAGCTCACGGTGGATCCCGCAACAATAGATTGGGTGCTGCTCACCCACGCGCACATTGATCACACCGGCCACCTGCCGCGCCTCGTCGCCGCAGGCTATCGCGGCCCCGTGTACGCCGATGCCGCTACGCACGAACTCTGCAATCTGCTCCTCCCCGATTCCGCGCACCTCCAGGAAGAAGACGCGCAATTCGCCGCCCGCAAAGGCTACAGCAGCCACAAACAGCCGCTGCCCCTTTACACCGTGGCGCAAGCCCAGCAAGCACTCGCGCGATTTCAGGAAATCCCGCGCGAAGGTGATTTCAGCATCAGCCCGGAATTCTCCGTCCGCACGCACGACGCCGGCCACATCCTCGGTTCCACGTGGATGGAACTGACGATCACCGAAAACGCCAAGAAGACGCTGGTAGTTTTTTCCGGCGACATCGGCCGCTACGACCAGCCGATTCTGAACGACCCGGAAGCGCCCACGCGCGCCGATTTTCTGCTCTGCGAATCCACCTACGGCGATCGCGAGCACGGCACCGGTTCCGTGCCGGACGCGCTCGCAGACGTGATCAACCGCGTCGCCAAACGCGGCGGCTCAATCGTGATTCCCTCCTTCGCCGTCGGCCGCACGCAAACCCTGATGTATTACCTGCGCGAACTCGACGACGCGAAACGCATCCCGAAGCTGCCCGTGTACGTGGACAGCCCCATGGCCATCAGCGTCACCGATATTTATGCGCGCCATCATGAGGACCACGATCTGGATTTCACCACGCTCGAACAGCAAGGGGATCGCGACCCGCTGAATCTGCAAGATGTCCACATGACGCGCGCCGTGGAAGATTCCAAGAAAATTAACGACGTCACTTCGCCTTGCATCATCATTTCCGCCAGCGGCATGGCCACCGGCGGACGCGTGTTGCATCATCTGGCGAAAAGGCTGCCGGATTCACGCAGTGCCGTGCTGCTGGTGGGCTATGAAGCGGAGGGAACCCTCGGGCGCGCTTTGCAGGATGGTGCGCAGTACGTGCGCATCCACGGACAAGAAGTTGCGGTGCGCGCCGAGATCGTGACGCTCGATCAGCTTTCCGCTCACGCCGGCAGAAGCGAATTGTTACGTTGGCTTTCGGGATTCGCCACGCCGCCGCGCCAGACGTTTCTGGTGCACGGCGAACCTAGCGGCCTGGAAGGATTGCGGGCCGGGATCGCCAGTCGCTTTCATTGGCCCGTCGTGATACCGGCGTATCTGCAGAGCTTCGATTTGAAAACGTAAAAAGTTACCGCTGCAGCTCAGCGCTTCCAGACACAATTCAGCGCGCGGCGGTCTGTGCGGTGAATGCAGGAATCTCGATCGCGCGAAATCCGAGAACGAACATGGGATGCGGCGCGACGCGGCCCCAGCGTGCGAGATCGTACTTCGCGCGAATGAAGCGAATTTCCGGCTTCAAAGAAAGATCCAGAACCTGGCGCGTTTCTCCGCGATAAAAGCGCTGCGGCATTTTCAGCAGCGGCATTTTTCCGAAGTCCTGTCCGTCGGCCGATCCCCACACCGAGATATCCACCGATTCCTGTTCCATCTGTTCGCTAATTTCCATCGAGCAAAGGAATGTGCGCGTCTGGCTGCCGCTAATGTCAAACGGCTGCCCGTCGCCGTTCGCCGTAACCCGCGTGCCCGGCGGTATCAACACGAATTCCACGGCCATGCAGTGGCCTCCTGTAGGAACTGGCGGATTCTAGCACAGGTTCCAGCAGGGGATTTCTTTCGCGCCATCAAAAATACTAAATCTGCCACGTTGAAGTTCAGGCGTTGGAGGGGCCGGTTCAGGTTCGTCGAACCGGGCAGCCCTTGGTTCGGTGTTGTTTTTGTAGCGGCACTCTTCAGTGCGCCATTGATGGCGTGGCAATCACAGTTGCAAAGACGGCGCGCCCTGTTCCGCAAACGATTCAGGCACTCTTCTTAAGTTTGGCCAATCGCTCAGCCGCGGCTTGAAATGTCTTTTCCGTCTTGCAAAATGTGAAGCGCAGGTGGTTGCCCCCATCGGCGGGGTCGCGATAAAAACTGGACCCGGGGACAGCTGCCACGCCGATTTCGGTGACGAGAAATTTCGCGAATGCCACATCGTCCGGGAAACCAAACGCGGAAATGTCGGTCATGATGTAATACGCGCCGCGCGGTTTGAAGCACTTGAATCCGGCGCCGGTGAGAATGCCGAGCAACCTTTCGCGCCGTTGCGTGTATTCGCTGGCTAGCGTCGTGTAATATTCCGGCGGAAATTGCAGCGCGACAGCTCCGGCTTCCTGCAACGGAGCTGCGGCTCCCACCGTAAGAAAATCGTGCACCTTCCGAATCGCGGCGCTCACCTCCGCTGAAGCAATCGCCCACCCAACCCGCCAACCCGTGACGCTGTAGGTTTTTGACAGCGCGTTGATGGTAATCGTCCGATCGCGCATTTCGTCAAGCGTAGCCATCGAGATGTGCTCGGCGCCGTCGTACAACATATGCTCGTAAATCTCGTCAGTGATCGCATAAGCATTCCAACGCACGCAAAGATCGCGTATCGATTCGAGTTCAGCCCGCATGAAAACTTTCCCCGTGGGATTGTTCGGCGTATTCAGAATGATCGCGCGCGTCTTGGGTCCAAACGCAGCCGCAAGCTCCGCCGGATCAAAAGTCCAATCGGGCGCATGCAACTTCACAAACCGCGGAGCGGCCCCAGACAGAATCGCGTCCGGCCCATAATTTTCGTAGAAAGGCTCGAACACCACCACTTCATCGCCAGGATTAATCACCGCCAGCATCGCCGAAATCATCGCTTCGGTGGAGCCGCAGCAAACCGTAATCTCGCGCTCCGGATCGATTGCCATGCCCGCATTTGTGCGTGAAAATTTCTCAGCGATCGCGTTGCGCAGCGATTTCGCGCCCCACGTAATCGCATACTGATTGATGTCCGCGGCAATCGCCGCCTGCGCGGCGCTCTTAATCAATGCTGGCGCGGGAAAATCAGGGAATCCCTGCGAAAGGTTTACGGCTTTATGCTGCAGGGCCAGCCGCGTCATTTCGCGGATTACAGATTCGGTGAACTGCGCGGCCTTCCATGAAAGTTGCGGACTAGTGGCCAGGGCTGCTTGCGGCTTTGCGGGATTCATTCTGCGCGCCTCGCACGGGTTGCGTCCTGTATAACTTACGATAGATATCGGCGTTGCGCGTAACGATTTCCACGTACTCGCGCGTTTCGGTGAAAGGAATGGAATCCACAAACTCGGCTGGCTCGCGATAGCTCTGGCCGCTGGTCCAAAAAGCGACGCGATCTTCTCCCGCGTTGTAAGCGGCCAGCGCCGACTCCACGCTGCCGAAACTTCGCTGCAAGCCCGCAAAATAAATCGTGCCAATATGTATATTGTAATCCGGCTCGAAAAGCATTGGCGTCGAGTAGCGCACCTTAGCCTGCTTGGCAAAACGGCGCGCCGTTTTCGGCAGCAATTGCATCAGTCCAAAAGCATTCGCGTGCGAATGAGCTTCAGGATCGTACGCCGACTCCTGCCGAATCAGTCCCGCAGTAAGCATGGGATCCACGCCCGCGGTAGTGGACCGCGCCACGATGGCGGATTGAAAAGGCATCGCGTAAGCCGTGAGCCACACTTCGCGCGGAACCTGCGCGAACGGCCGCCATTCGAGCTGCGGATAAATCTGGCGCACCGTCGCGATCGCCGAGCCAACGTGTCCAGCATTTACGGCTGATTGCGCGGCTTCCAGCAGCAGCCGTGGCTCGCCGGTCGATGCATACGCTGCTCGCAATTCAAGCTCCGCCGAAGCATCGAAACCAATCGAACGCAGCGCATCGGCGCGCGTCTGGCGGCTCGCAGCCGCCGCGGGAATCGAATCGCCCAGCGGAAGCGCAGGCGGCACCGGCGGAATCGTCGCAACGATATCCGCGTCGGCGCCCGGACCAGGACCGAGCGCGCGCAAACGCTTCGACGCCGTGACTGCAAAATAATTCTGCGGGAAACGCTCCAGTAATTTCGCGTAGTAGGTCCGCGCCAGTGCCGCGTTCCCTGCTTCCTCGGACAAACGACCGAGCCAATACAGCGCGTCCGGCGAAAATTGTGATCCGGGAAAGCGGCGCAGATGGTCGGCCAAATCCGCGCCGGCATCGGGCTGACGCTTCAAGATTGCCGCCCAAGTGAGGCGCCACTGCGCGGGCAGCGCGTCGGCCACCGTCGGAAAATTGTCGGACACTCGCTTGTAGTAGGAAGCGGCGCGATCACGATCCAGCTGCACCCAATAATAATTTCCCGCCAGGAAAAGCGCCGATTCGGACCAACGGCTGTCCGGCGCTCGCGCCACCGCCGATTCCATCGCTGCAATCATCTGCGATTCCGACGGTCGGTCGCGATAATAATTCGCGATCGTGTAAAAGCGCTCGGCATCCACATCCGGGTCGGCGACCCTGAGCGCGGTAATTCCGGTTATGCCGGCGCCCAGCGCGATGCCACATTCCATAATGCGTAATTCGGCGCGTTCATGGTCCGCGCCGCTCAGTTGCGGCAGCAGGTGCGAATATTCGTTGCGAGCATCACCCCACTGGTGCGCCATGAACATCGTGGAAGCGTGTTCGATCTGCTGCTCGATGGGGATCGCGGCGAGCTTGTCTCCTTGGGCGCTGCGCAAAAAAGAAAGTTTCTCCCCGGCCTCGCGCGCCTGATCGCTCATGGGAAAATGCAAATAAATCGTCTGATAATCGGCTGCAGCCAGCAAAGGTTGTGCCGATTGCTCGCGAGCTTCGGCGCGCAAAAAAAGCAACGCCGGCTTTTGTGCCGTTTGCGGGTAGGAATCCAGCGCCGTGAGAATCTCCGCCGGCTGATTCAGCGCCAGCGCCGCGACGCCTAAAGATTGCACCGCCTGATCCGTGATCACGGAGTCGGGATAGTCCTTGCGAAATTTCTGCAGCTGCGCGAGCGCCTCCGCATCGTGATTGAGCGCCAGGTTCGCTTGCGAACTCCAATACAGTGCGTAATCGCGCAGCAGCAAATCGTTCTGCGCCGTCTGCAGCCATTTCGCCGCCTGCGCATAATGCACTTTGCCATAATCGAAATAACCCAGCGCCAGCGCGGCGCGATATCCCAGCACGCCCGAAGATTTCTGCAGCACGAAAGCGCTCAGTTTCGCGTAGGCTGCCACGGAATTTTTCTGTTTCAGCGCGCGCGTCAATTGCTCGAGCTGTTTCGTCGCGGCCGCAGACGGTGCGGCAGGGGCAGGCTCGGCAGCCGGAGCGGGCGCAGCTTTTTTCGACCCAGTGGAAGCCGGCGGATGCACCTGACCCTGCGAAGCATGCTGCGCGAACGCAGCCTTCGCTGAACATACCGCCGCCGAAAAGACCAATAGAGCTGCGACTGCGTGCATTGCAGGGCCGATGAATTTCATCTTGATTTATCTTAATGCCGCAAGACAGGCGAGGGATACGGATATTCGCCGAGGGCTTTGGCGTCGCCATCCGCGAGAATTTCCACCATCCAATCGTAAAAATAATCCACCGGATGCTCTTGAATCGCGCGGAAGCGGCGGTCGTATTCCTTGCGTGCCTTATCAATGTCCACGCGCAACCGCACGCAGATGTCCTTGTGTTCGCGCCCCAGCCGAACCTCTTTCGGCTGCAGAAGTTTGATGTCCTGCATTGCGACTTTCGCCACGCGGTTCGCGCGCCGATGCAGTTCCTGTTCTTCCCGCGGAAGATTGGCCAGTTCGAATACTTCCTCCGCAGCTTCCGGCTCAGGAGGCGCCGCCGCCGGCGGCACGGACGCCACTTCAGGAGCTGAGTTCAATACTTCTTCCGGCTCTTCCACCCATTCCAATTCAGCTTCGGGCGATGCTTGCACGGCAGCCGAAGCGGCAGGCTCTTCAACTTCTGCGGCTTCGCGCGCGGATACCCGAGAAGCTTCCCGCTCTGCGACGTCCTCGGCCGCTTCCTCAGGCTCTGCCACAGCCACAGCCGACGCGCCCGCAAACTCGTGCTCGTCAGACGAGTGCTGATCGCGCGGATTCAAGGCGATTGCAACGAAATTTGAAAGCACAGAAAGCCCAGCAGCCAGCGCCGCGGCGGCAGTTTGGGCGCGCAACAAGGCGGGCAAAGCATTACTCGGTCGGCTGGAACTGCAGGCAGCGACCAAGTCCCCATAAGCATGATGCAGCTCGTCCGCGGTTCGCTGCAGCGGCGCGAGGTTATCGCGCAGAGAGCGCGAAACCGCCTCTTCCAGAGCCTGCTCCAACGATGTTTTCCTTGGAGTCAAAGGAATATCTGCCTCTTTTGGATTATGGAAACGCGAACGAGGGGTGTCAACGAACATTACCGAAGTGCGTTCCTGCCATGCAGCGGTAAGCCCACAGCCTCGCGACGTTTCACCTCGTTTCAATAGTGTGCGAATTAGGACAGCACGAGCCTCCGCGCTCTGGATACTATCCAAACTATGCGCGGTTGTTTGCAATGCCAACCATGTGCCCCGAGCGACGCCATAAGGAGAATCACAATGAAGAAATCGCTATTCACAGGCGCGGTGTCGCTAATGCTGCTGATCGGCGGCTGCTCCGCCACCCCAGCGGCCGGACCAGCAGGCCCCCAAGGACCTCCGGGAGATCCAGGCGCGGCAGGACAGAACGCCGACCGAGACCGAGATCGCGACAGAGATCGCGACCGGGACAAAGACCGCGATGCAGGCCGACCACCCTCCTGTACCCAAGGTCAACATCCGTCCAAAGACTCCGACGGAAGATGGGCTTGCGTCAGAGACTAAATACTTGCCTTGGTCTCGGCCAACACTCGGATGAAAAGTTGAGTCGCTGATCGAACGCATATGGGCCCGAGTTCCCTACCGCACATACCCGCGCTACCGCTGCGCTCATTGCTACCTTGATGTGTGTGGGGCGAATTCTCCCGAATATTCGGCCGTAAAGTCAGCAACGAAATTATCACTGGGACAGGCACTATGGGGCGCGGCTCGTCTAGCCGCGATTCCCTATCAGCTTTAAGATGCAGTGTGGCGCTGACAGCCCTAAATGGGTGGTGCCGACTGTGTCAAAAATAATTGCCCTCGCCTGGGAGAAAACGAGAAATGCTGACGGCGGAACAGATTCGAGAGCTGCTGCAGATGCGCCCGCATCCGATCGAAGGTGGATACTTTGCCGAAACCTACCGTGGCGCGCCAGTCGTGCCGCATAGTTTGCTGCCCGGTTACCCCGGCGACCGCGCGATTTGCACAGCGATTTACTACCTGCTGACACCCGATACATTTTCGGCGATGCATCGCGTCCGCGGTGATGAAATGTTTCACTTCTATTTGGGCGATCCGGTCGAGATGCTGCAATTGAAAGCAGATGGAAGCGGCGAAATGATCCTGCTGGGCCAAGACATCGCGGCAGGGATGCGTCTGCAGCACACAGTACCAGGCGGCGTCTGGCAGGGCTCGCGCCTCCGTACCGGCGGAAAATACGCGCTGCTGGGCACGACCATGGCGCCCGGATTCGAGTACGAGGATTACGAAACTGGACAGCGCCAAGCGCTAAGCGCGCAATTTCCGCAATATTCTGCGATGCTGGCCGCGTTGACGCGCTAGGCCGCAAGCAAGTGCGACGATTTGGCGCGGTATTCGCTGAAGTGATATTCTAGGGAGGTCCTACGGGGGCGCAACGGTTTCGACGGAAACTGTAGCGGCTCGAAGGCATGCCGGGACCCACCTCCCCGAAACATGGTGGAACAACACAACTGGCAACTCACAGTTGGCACTCGCAGCCTAACTTAAATTAGGCTACGCGCTCCCCCAGGCGTTACCTACGCGCGTGGGTCGGGGCGTCACACAGTAGGCTGGCTGCCGTGTTTCGGTCCGCAATGCGGCGGCGAGATCATCGGACTAGTTGCTAACGCGTCTTGCCTGTTCTGAGCGCTAGCAGCGAAACCAACGGAACGGGATAAGCATGTAGTCTTCGTGTTGCAAGGTTTCTCGGACGGGGGTTCAACTCCCCCCGCCTCCACCATTTTTTCTTATTTGTTTACAGATAGTTAGAAGTCGGAGATTTTCCGCGTAACTTCTACCTAACCTTCCCACGTCTAGACACGCTGTTTTTGGAGGTTCAGGCAGAACCCCGAGAGCCCAGAAACCGTGTCAGGTCCTCGGTCCATCCCGACTCACGCCGAACACGTTGAAAATGAAGGTGTGAAGAAACCTCGATGTCGAGAGCGATTGTGGATTCGGTCTGAGTTTTCTGAATTGTTGACTTGCTATTTTGAGAGGCTGTCTCGGTTCTCCTCGCTCTTCTCTTTCTCTCTCAGGTGACGGCTGGTGTGGTGTTGAGCTTTTTCAGGCGGATCCAATGCTGCAGGTTATAGGTAAGGCAAGCCCACAGCATTTCCATCTGCACCTTCTGCAGGCCCCGCACAGGGAACTGTCGCAGCCCCAGCTTACTCTTGATCCAGGCGTGACAAAACTCCACGATTCTGCCGCGGCGACGATATTGTTTGCGGGCTTCTTCGCTAGCCATCTTCTTGCGAAAGGCCATCACCACCGGACTTTCTTCCGGTTGCGCCACCGAGCGACCGTGTTTTTTGTTGTCTGGACAACACTCTGGTCTACGAGCGCAGCTTTGGCAATCCTCCCGCCGGGCTTCGTAGAGGTGATAAATCATTCCGGGCCCACTCTTGCGTCGTCCCGCCGAATGCAAGATCTTTCCCTCTGGGCAAACACAGCGGCTCTTCTCCCGCTGATAGAGAAATGCGCTCGGTGGTAACTGGTTCGGCAGGTTGGCTCCGCGCGGCACATTTTGATACCGCATGGTCCCCAGAAAATCGATCTCTCGTGTGGCCATCTTTTCGATATTCTCTCGCGTGCTGTAGCCGCTATCGGCCACCATCTGTTGCGGCTTTTTCTCCAGCCGCTGTTCTAGGCGATCGACTGCTGGCAATAGCGGACCGCTGTCGTTGGGCTCCTGGGTTACCGCCACTCCCACAATCAGTCCCTGCGCCGCATCGGTAGAAATCTGCGCATTGTAACTGAGCGCTAATCCTCCATCGGGCTGATGCATGGTCCTGGCGTGCGGATCGCTGGTGCTCACGCGGGTTTCCTTCTTGGCTTTTTCTCCACTCTTGCGTGCCTGCCACTTCTGCAACTCTTCCAGCGCACTCGCCAGTCGCTCTTGCTGCTCGCGTCGCGCGCGCACCTGGGCTTGCTGGGCTTTCGGACTGCTCTCCTCGTTCCGGGGATCACCCATCTCCGCTACGCGCCGTCGCGCTTTCTCCAGATGCTCGCGAATCGTCTCCTCCTGGAGATAACTTCTACTGCTCGCCAGGGCCTTAATCTTCGTGCCGTCTTGCATCACTTGCTCCAGCGTGATCAGCCCTTCTTTGCTGAGCGCCGCCAGCACCTGCGTGAATAATTCATCGAGTTCCTTCTGCTTCTCGACACGGAAATCCGCCAGCGTGTGGTAGTTCACTTCCTGCAATCCCGTCAGCCACTGGAAGGCCGGATCGTACTCACAGCGCCGGGCCACTTCTCGTGCCGAACCAATCCCTTGGCTATAGGCATACACCCACAAACTGATCAGCAGTTGTGGATCAATCGCCGGCCGTCCCCCTTCCTCCGTGCTGCTCTCGATGGCTTGATAAAAGGCGCTCAGGTTCAGGCGCCCTACCAATGTCCAAATGGCTCTCGCCGGATGGTCTTCGCTGATGAGGTGTTCTACATCCACGGCCCGCCAACTCATCTGCTGTCGGTTTACCTAGCGAATCAGAGGCTGCTTGCTGATCGGATTTTCTTGGCTCATGCCGCGAGCTTACGGCAGACTTCTTTTTTTGCAAGATGGAAATTCAGAGGGTTTCTTCACAGCTTCAAATCCACTTGATTGCATAACAATGCCGGCCCCTCGACCCGAGTAAACTGTGGTTTATCGTCGACCGCAGGCTCGGAGAAAGGAGCCGGACATGATGATTATAGGCGTAGATTACCACCCGAGCTTTCAAGCGATTGCATTTTGTGTAGAAGAGACTGGTGAGTGCGGTGAACAGGAACTGAACCACAGTGATGGACAAGCGGAGAAGTTCTATCGAGACCTGCAGCAGCGCGGACTCCGCGTGCGGGTAGGGATGGAGGCTACCGGATATTCACGCTGGTTCGAGCGGCTACTGGCTGAGTTGGGTTTCGAGCTGTGGATCGGCGATCCCGCCGAAATCAAGGCCAAGCGAGTGAAGAAGCAGAAGTTCGATCGCAACGATGCTCGACTCCTACGCAGGCTGATGCTGGAAAATAACTTCCCGCAGATCTGGATACCGAGTCCCGAGAATCGGGATTTGCGGCAACTACTGTGGCACCGGCATCGGCTGGTGCAGATGCGCACGCGGATCATGAATCAGCTGCAGGCGTTGGCCATGAACGAGGGCTATCGCTGGAAGAAAAAACTGTTCAGCGAACAAGGGCGAGCGCAGTTAGAAAAGCTCGCCTTAGCTCCCTGGGCGAGTCGGCGCCGGCAAGAGTTGTTGGAGTTGCTGGACCGTATGAATCCGACGATCGAAGAGTTGACGGTCGCCGTCGAGCGAGAAGCCAGAAACCGTCCCGAGGTTCTGCGACTGATGACCCATCCGGGCGTGGGCCCGCTTACGGCACTGGCTTACGTGTTGATCATCGGAACTCCGACACGATTTCCACGGGGCAAGCAGATTGGCACCTACGTGGGGATGATTCCGAGCGAGGACTCCAGTGGTGGCAAGCAACGGCTGGGGCACATTAGCAAGCAAGGCAGTTCCTTGTTGCGTTTTTTGCTGGTGGAGGCGGCCCAAGCAGCCGCGCGTGTCCATCCTGACTGGAGACGTCGGTATATCCATCTGGCGATGCGTCGTCACAAGAGTATTGCCAAGGTAGCGATGGGACGCAGGCTGGCGATTAAGTTGTATTGGATGTGGCGAACTGGCTGCGAGTATTCGCAGGCAGTGAAGAGCGGTTCGTACGCGGGACAGCTCGCAACCGGACATGGTGTGAACTAGAACGCCGTGCACTTGATTGGGCATCCCGCTCCCTGCAAAGGGAGTTTGGACAAGTAATCAGGGTCCGAAGTACGGATCGAAGAGATGTATGGGTCGGACTGAAACCGACCGCTAGATTACGAACGAGCCGTGGTCGTCGATGCAGGAAGACAAGAAACCGAAAAAAGCGAAAGAGAACAGCTCTTTTAGGTGAAAAGAAAGAAGTGCGTTCAAAAACAGTTTGACAGGGCCGACATTGTTAGAGATGTCCGATTAGGGAGGTGATCTCGATGGGTCGACGCAACACTAAGCGAGAACCTGCCTGGCATTGAAGACAAAAGCTAAAATCGCTTGCTAGGGTTAGACCAGGCGAAACGCTGCCATGGCTCGGTTTTGAGCGAGTACGGCCAAACAGATGGTTCCCCCGCGCGAAGCATTGCCGAATCAACGCGCTGGATGGTGTTGCATCGACCAGTCTGAGCCGGCAGCATTTACCGGACAGGTCGGGACTAGTACCCAAGTTACGGGTAGCGCGACTTATCGGGCGTTAAGGCACCGCGGCCATCTCATCGCTGAATACCGCACCATCTCGGCAGCCCTCAAGTTTCGTGCTAACGCAAGGTGTCTAGCATAGTCTAACTATGCCAGGAGGCTCCCGTTGCATCGTGACGAAATACCGCCGGGCTCGCTCTACCTGCTGATCCTGAAGACCTTGTCGCGCGGTGGAGTGCAGCACGGCTACGAAATCGCCCGCGCCATCCATCGACTCTCCCACGAAGTCTTACAGATCGAGGAAGGGTCGCTCTACCCTGCGTTGCAGCGAATGTTGGCGCGCGGGTGGGTACGCGCCGAATGGGGCTCTACGGCGGAAAATCGCCGCGCTCGTTACTACCAGCTGACAGCCGCAGGACGAAAACAACTGGAAATTGAGATTTCACAATACGAGCGAGTGATGCAAGCCATCGCGCGCGTGATTCAGCCGGCGTGAAAACGAGGAAGGCCATGCGCAGATCCGATCAATCACTTCGGCAGTACATTCGCGATGTCACCACTCGAGTGCGCGTGTGGCTCGGCGCGTTCGTTCATGCGGAGAAATTCGATTTAGAAATAGACGAAGAGCTGCGAATGCACCAGGAACTAAAGATGCGTGAACTGCGCGAGACGGGAATCGCAGATGACGACGCACGTGATTCGGCGCGAAGGCAGATGGGAAATGCGTTGCGGCTGCGGGAAGAAAGCCGCGAGGCGTGGGGTTGGAATTGGAGCGAACAGCGTATCGCCGATGTAGCTTACGCCGTACGTACATTGCGTAAGAATGCCGGTTTTACAGCCGTTGCGATCCTTACGCTGGCCCTCGGCATCGGAGCGAACACGGCAATCTTCAGCGTGGTTAATAGCGTCCTTCTGCGACCACTTCCCTATCCCGAGCCCGAACGATTGGTGACCATCCAGTCGAACCAGTCACTTCCCGATTTGGAAGACATTCAAGCGCAGAGCCAGTCGTTTGAGGCGGTGGGCGCCAACACAATGCAACGGCTCGACTACACCGGCGGTGCCGAACCTCTTCAGGTATTTGCCGTCACCTGCAACGCGGAACTTTTCCAGGCATTGCGCACCCACCCCGCGTTAGGCCGGTTGCTCACGGCGGATGACGACCACTATGGAGCGTCCAGAGCCGTTGTTCTGAGCCACGGCTTTTGGACTCGTCAGTTCGGCGCCGATCCTGCCGTCATCGGTAAATCCATACCACTGAGCGGCAATTCATACATCGTAGTGGGAGTGCTACCCGCAAACTTTTGGATACCCGGTCCGAAAGGCGACCTCTATGCTTCTCTGCGCGTAGTCTATCCGGCAGCCGCAAAGGCGCGCGGCGTGCACTTCCTTAGAACCTACCTTCGCCTGAAACCGGGCCTAACGCTGGCGCAAGCGCAATTAGAGATGGATCGCACGGACGCGTCGCTAGCGCATGCCTATCCCGATTACAACCAATCTCGGCACCGCCATTTAATGCCACTACTGGAAAACGTGGTGGGAGATTCGCGTGCTGCATTGCTTATTTTGTTCGGCGCGGTGGGGCTGGTTCTTCTGATTGCCTGCGTGAATTTTGCGAGCTTGCTTCTTGCGCGCAGCGCGTCGCGTCAATCGGAAATGGCAATTCGCGCCGCGTTGGGTGCGGGCTCGCGGCGTTTGATCGCTCAAATGCTGACGGAGAGCCTGTTGCTCGCTCTGGCAGGTGGTGCGGCTGGAATTTTGCTGGCGCAAGCAGGCATAAAAATCCTTCTCGCGCTTGCGCCGGAGGATTTGCCGCGGCTCGATGGAATTGCCATCGATTTTCGCGTCCTGGCATTTACCTTGGGCATTTCCATTCTGACCGGCATTGTCTTCGGACTGCTTCCCGCATGGAGCGCCGCTCGGATAAGTTTGGGTGAGGCCCTGAAGGAGTCGGGCCGGACGACAACAGGTAGCAGGGCGAGCCTCCGACTCCGGCGAACTCTGGTGGTCGCCGAGACAACATTAGCGATGATGGTGCTTGTCGGAGCGGGATTATTGGTTCGCAGCTTCCAGCGGATGCGGTCGGTGGCACCGGGCTTCCAGTCTGACAACATCCTCACTATGCGCTTGGAACTTCCGGAGGCGCGATACGAAGAAGCCGCTAAACAAAGGCGATTTCGTACGGGACTCTTGAACTCCCTCAACTCCCTACACGGCGTTCGGGCTGCAATGATCAGCGAGCTGCCCATGAGCGGCGATTCCCTTAACCACAACCTCTCCATCGAAGGGCGTCCCGTGAATCTTGGGGAAGAACCCGATGTCCAGACGCGCACGATCCTCGGCAATTATTTTTCCATCATCGGTATCCCGCTGCTCCGCGGACGCGACCTTTCCGCGGAGGATCGCGAAGACACTCCCGTTGTCGTGGTTGTGAATGATGCTTTCGTGCGAGACTTTTTCCCGAACCAGGACCCCGTCGGCGCACACATAAGATGGTCGCGCGACGACCCCACGCATTGGAAAACCATTGTCGGAGTCGTGGGCGATGTAAAACATTTTGGCTTGGACCAGCCGGAGGAACCGGCAGTATACGATCTGTACTCCCAAATCGACGAGCCGTGGAAACGCTGGATGTCTCTCGCTGTGCGAAGTTCGCGAGAACCCGGCGAGCTCACTCGAGAAGTGGAAGGCCGAATCTGGGCCCTTGACCGCGGACTTCCGCCAACTGCGGTTCTCACCATGAAGGACGTTATCGATGCATCTGTGACTCCTCGGAAATTCAATTTAACGCTTATGTCGATTTTCGCGGGCGTGGCTCTGGCACTCGCGGTAATCGGCATCTACGGCGTGGTGACGTATTCCGTCACGCAGCGCACACATGAAATCGGCATCCGCGTGGCCTTGGGCGCGCAGCAGCGTGACGTAGCATGGCTTGTGTTTGGCGAAGGTGCCCAGCTCGCAGTTCTCGGCGCAATTATCGGGCTCGCAGGAGCGGCGGTCCTCACGCAATTCATGGCCAGCCAGCTATTCGGAATCGGCGTTCACGATCCGCTCACATTCCTCGCCGTCGCTGGCATCCTTATTGCCGTGGCCGTAGCTGCTTGCTGGCTTCCCGCGCGCCGTGCCATGCGGGTGGACCCGATGGTTGCTTTGCGCTACGAATAGTATTCAACATTGCGCGTTTTGGCGATTGCGAAGCCAACACACTCATAACTGCGGCAAGTTCTCTGCCTGGTGCCTGGTCAACGCCGAAACCGGACAAGTGAACTGCTGCTTTGAAATTCTGGCAAGTACCCCGCGCGTTGAAGTTAAAGACCGATTCCCTTCAGGTCGTCCTTAGCCTGCTGCTCCGCCTCTTTCGTAGCTCGCTTAGCATCGGCATCGGGCTTCAGTTGATGGATAGCCTTGTTTAGGCCCTGAGCCTTCTCTCCGTCAGCGACCTTGCAACCGGACACATCCGCACTTGTGTGGACGCCTGTCGAGTTTGCGCGGAGGCAATTGAAATCCAGTCCGAGATTGTGGCCGGCGTGAAGAGCAGAGAGGCATCCCTCCAACGCCGTAAACGGGACACAGGCGTCGGTGAGGGTAGTGTGAGCGGCCAACACCCCGTCGGCTTGCAGGGCGGGGGTGAGCTTTTGTTCTGCGTCACTTCGGCTTCTTGGTGCGTCGGAAGAATTCGTGGAGTCTTTCTTGACCCACGTCACCGGATTAAGAGAATGCAAACCGTGCGAGCTATCCTGCGCGACTGCCGCCGCGCCCGCGCCCGCCGGACCTTGCGCCGCGACGCGTTCCACACCCACCGTTAAAGAAGTCAAGACGCCGAAAAGCAGGACCGTGCCGACAATAACCGTTTTTTTCATACGTACTCCTTCGTTGAAGCGTGGCCTTACACCCAGTAGGCCATAGCGCAGATGCCACCAAGAGTTGAAGTACACGGTACTACTCCAATCGGTCAAGCTGACCCTTCGAACAGGTGTGGATGTCGGTGGTAGCGCTTGTAATTTGGAAAGGTGCGAGTCGGATACTCAAGTCCCGATTAACCTTATCGAAGAATTCTCGGACTTGGCGTCAAAATCGGGAGCTGCCTCTGCCCGCCGCTGGTATTGGCGACAGAGCGTGGGAACCATCGCGCATCTTTTTGCGACCGGATTCCGTGCCGCGCCCTGGACAATCCTGGGTGCTGCAATCGCAGGGTATTTGTTTTTAGGGATTGGCGGTTGGTTACCCGAGCGCGTGATCGTTGCTGTGCTTAATTTCAGCAGACACGGAGTTGTTCCCAACTATACATGGCCTCAAATGCAAGCCCATGTGCTTTGGTTGAACAGGGCCATCATGATCGGCCAATTTATCGAGTTAATGCTCGTCGGTTGTATCGTCGCGATGGCGACCAGAGGCCGAGAGATGGTGTCCACGCTGACGCTGGCCCTCATCCGTGGACCGCTAACTGGTGTCGTATTATTGGTAGCAACGCTGAGGCATTGGCCCCATACGCATACGGTCTTTTTACTTCCCTTTCCAATCTCCACGTTTACTGGCTCGATCGTGATTGTGATCGGCGGGGTAATCGTTCGAATACTCAGATCGACCTCGTCCCATGGGGCTTTAAGTGCGTGAGCGGCACCTGTCCCGCACGACTTATCAGGCACTTCAATCGGGAATCGTCGCGATCCGCCTTGCTTTACGACCTGGATTGTTAGAAAACAGGCGCATGCTGCTTCCCTCGGGACAAGATTCGGGAGCTAACGAGCCCGTCCCGGTCTCCAATGTTGTGCCTGTCGAACGGATGGCGGGTGATGATGACGTGGACACCGCGGTCCTTCGACAAATGTTGGATGAGGCCGAGAGATATCTACTTTCGTTCTCTTGGTGTGATTCGATCGTTAGCGCGTATTTCGGCGGCGGAGTGGCAAAGATCCTCGCGATATTCCTGTTCAACATTGCCCCTGCGCGTCCCGATGTGAACGAATGGATCTGGACTATTGTGGGGGATATTCCACCAGCATATCTGCCCTTGGAGGATTGCAAGTCAGCGATGGAGGCCTTCCAGATGTACATCGACGGCATGCAGCGATGGGCGATGCTGGCCCGCGAAGGACGGGTCGCTACCCCCGAAGACGGCGTCCCCCCCGTGAATGTTCCGGCAACACCTGAATCGGCAGAAAGGTTGGAGATCAAGCTGCGAGTAATAACGGACGGAGTGAGGCCCTTCTTCGAATAGGCAACGAGCACTTGCCTGATGAGCGCCATAACTGTGATTGTGGATTTCGAGTTTCCGATTACGCGACCAAGCGGGAGTTAGAGCTTCGTTGGAGATGAGATTGGCATACGGGCCATGTTTGCCGTGGTCTCGGCGAAGGGCTGCTCGGTAGCGACATCGGTAGCGAATTAGTGTCAACGCAAAGTAGAAATGTCCGGGTTTTTGCCAGATAGAAATGTCCGCTTCCATGGTTTTCTCCAAGGGTGACTTGCAGGCACATGGTATTTGGGTGTGATTTTGTTTTTGGGTCTTGCTGGTTGTTCCGCAAGTCCTGGAGGCCGTAGGCCGGAAGGACTTGCGGTCGCTCGCCTGGGTTCTGGGCAGGAGCGCAGGTGCAGATAGCGCCCTCGATAGCGCATCCAGTGGCTTCCATCCAACCGCCGTTCGATCTCGACCGCAGCTCCACGCAGTCCCGCACAGACTTCCTCCCGCACTACCCCCCAGCGATTTCCGTCCCAGCTGACGGTGTGGTCCTGAGCCACTCTGCGGGCCACGCGCACACTCAAGATTTCTTCCAGGCGCTGGTCGTGCCCCAGGCGTCGATGGGCATTGCGTGCATTCCGCGGTGCTACGGTAAAACGCTGCTCCCATTCGGGGAAAAAGCGCATCTCCAAGAAGTGATTCGCTGTCTCGATGCTGTCGATTCCCGCCAACCGCATCTCCTTCACCAGACGATCCTGAAGAGTTTCAAACAGTCTCTCGATACGCCCTTTCGCTTGCGGACTATGGGCCGCGATCCATTCAATCCCCAGTTCGTTCAACGCTCGCCCGAACTGCGTTCGCAACGGATCTCCCCGGAGTTGTTCGGGAAGCGGCTGCGGACCGGCCGTTCGAAAGATGCTGTTTTTATCGGTGTACTGGGCCACGGGACGTCCGTAGCGCCGTACCCATCCGCCCAAGGTTCCTAGGTTCTCTTCCGTGGTGTCGTGCTCGCTGAACCGTCCCCAGATGCGACTGGTGGCATCATCGATCAGGGCGATCAGATGGCAGGCCGGACCGCGCTCCTCCAGCCAGCGGAACGCAGAGCTGTCCTGCATCACCCACTCACCGAAGCAGGCTCGGCGCTCCCGCCATACGTGGATGGTTTTCACGCGCTGGGAACGCGGCCGCCACAAGGCTGCCTGGGTCATCCACTTCCGTAGCGTTTCCCGGCTCACCGAAAAACCCTCCTGGGCCAGGTGTTCAGCGGCCAGTGTGGGTCCGAAATCCGCATAACGCTGGCGCAGGCGCGCCAGAATCTTCTGCTCGAACCGGGTCGCCAGCTTGCGGTTCGATGGCAGGCCTCGCAGTCCGTGAACCAGCCAGCGATCTCCGCGCTCGCGCAGGCGCAGCAGCATCCGCCGCACGTGGCGGTCGCTCACTTTCAACCGCTCGGCCGCTGCTACCTGCGTCAACTGCTTCTGCTGTACCTCGTGCAACACTTTCAATCGGTCCCGTTCTCGTTGGCTCAAAGTGATTCGCTCCGTTTCCATGGGGGCCTCGGCCATCCATGAAAGCGGACATTTCTACTTTGCACAATCCGGACATTCTCATTTTGCGGCGACATCGGTAGCGAATTAGTTGTGTCCAGGGCAGGAGAAGCGTACGATGCGCGAGCCAGAGGTCCAAATCCAAATTTCCGAATGAAACGCACTTGAGCGTATCAGCGGGCGCATACGTGCTGCTAGTTGACTCCTGACCACGAGGATTCCTTTTCATGCAACCGGCCATCGAGAAGAAAAATCCGCACTTGAATCGAGCTTCAGAGAACGCAGCCGCTTTAGCACGCCATGCTCCCGCTGGCGGCGGCAAGCTCATCGTTCTGACTGCACCGTTGACGGAGACGATTGACCACGCCGGTTTCTTCATCCAAATGGCGCTGGCCTCGATACCACAGTGGCTCGAGTTTGTTCTGGATAGAAAGTATCCGAAGTGGCGCGAGGTGGAGTGCAATCAGGATGGCACGGCACGATACATGCCTGCCGGAGTGCGTGTGTTGGAGAAGTCCCTGCTGCGCGAATTCACGGCGGACGAGGTGGTGGCTTGCTTCCCCGACGACCTGGACAAATTCGTCGGGCCCAACACTCGTGTGGTTGGCGTTTCCACTCACAACCCGCTGGGCGTGACGTTTGCGGCAGGCGTATACACTTCGATTTATGGCTCGTCAAAAGAGCCGTTGAATTCGATTTACACCCGCGTGATGTTCAATAGGATCAAGTCGAGCCCGTATCGTAAGAATTTTCAGGTGATAGTGGGCGGCTCAGGCGGTTGGCAGATCGCGCAAAACAACGCTTTCGAGGAGCTGGGCGTGGACTGCGTCGCAGAAGGGCGCAGCGAGTCCAGCGACACGTTGGCGCTGTTCCGGAAAGCTGTTACGGGAGAAGCGCTGCCACGGGAAATCAACCTGGCTCACCCCACCTCGCGCGATGCCATCCTGTTTCCCGACAAGCGCACCACTTTCGGGGTGGTGGAGATGACTACCGGGTGTGGTCGCAGGTGCCAGTTCTGCGTGCCCGACTTGAATCCGCAGATTGACTTGCCCAAGGCGCGGATCATGGACGCGGTGCGTGCCAATGTGCGAGAGGGCAACAAACTGGTCTCCCTCGCCACTGAGGACATGTTCATCTGGGGCCAAGTGCACACGGCCACGCCATTCTTTTTTCCCAACCGCGAAGCACTGGTGGACCTGTATACCGAGATTGTCAACACGCCAGGTGTGGAGCAGCATCTGCTGAGCCACTGCACAATGGCGCCTTTCGTGGTCGATCCGGAGTTAATCCGCCAACTCTCGGAAGTGTTGCTTCCGAAGAGCCCGATTCATCTGCCCCGGCTTAGCACCCACCCTGAAGGGAAAGCCCTGGTCCCGCTTATCGGGCTCGAGACCGGGTCGGTACGCATGGCGCGGCAGATTATGCCCAGCAAAGCCATTCCATTCTCCATCGACGACTGGCCCAGCGTTGTCCTCGATGGCCTGCGCGTTGCCAACAAGAACAACTGGTTCCCCATGATGACGCTCATGATTGGGAATCCGGGCGAATCCGATCAGGACGTTCGAGAGACGCTCGATCTGGTGTACGAGATGGAGCGCCGCGGGCTATTTGCGTTTCTCGTGCCGTCAATTTTCACTCCGTTGCATGACACTCGGATGGAGCACCAAACCGGCGTCACTCGCACCCGCCAGCTTAGCCCCCTGCAATGGCAGCTGATGATGAAGTGTTGGAAGCATAACTTGCGCCCCGGGCAGTATAGCTGGTGGGGCCCCCTGGCTTGGCGCGCCGGGTCAGTGTTCATGTGGCTCTACCGTCTACGCAAACTGAACGGGCCAGATTTCACCTGGCCATTGATGATGTTCGCGGGAGTGGCGCCGGAAAGGGTCCTTGAGCGCATTGGCAAGATCCACATTGGCAAGCCGCTCGTAACTAAGGGCCGCCGAGAACTGATTGCCTCCCTGCGGCCGAACTACCTAAAGCACCTGCGGGCCGATAATGGCGACCTGCCCAAAGAGTTTAGCCGCTGTGAAGAGGGTCTTCTCGATCCGATCCAGATGGACCTGATGCCGGGCGGGCGAACCCTCAAAGTCCTAAGCTAGCACTGCCAACTTCTTTGCTACCTTGACCGCGAGGTCAATCGCAATGGGCGAATAAAGCTAAAGCGACGGTACAGTTCGGAGGAAATCGATCGTGAACCTTGCCACCCAACCAAAGCTGTCACTCCGTCCTCACAGAGAGGAGATTGCTCCCCTTCTCGATTTATCAACGCGGGTCGGTCGGAATCCCCAATTGGTACAAGGTAATAATGGGAACGTATCGCTAAAGCTCGATGGAGTTTTATGGATCAAAGCCTCCGGCAAATGGTTGGCGAACGCAAAGCAAGAAGATACTTTTGTTCCGATTGAACTCGCGGTAGTCAAGGAATCCTCACGGAGGAACGTGGAAATTGCGCAAGTTTATACATTGAGTGACCAGTTGCGCCCCTCAATTGAGACGGCGATGCATGCCGTCTTGCGGCACCGGGTTGTACTGCATGTACATTCTGTCAATACAATTGCTTGGGCAGTACGAAGGGATGGACCTAGCCAGCTCAGTAATCGACTTGCCGGTCTAGATTGGCGATGGGTTCCGTATATATCTTCAGGCCTTCCGCTGGCCAAGAAAATTGAGAAGCTTGTCTCCGCGGCTCCGGAGACAAACGTTTTTATTCTGGGGAATCACGGTTTGGTCATCTGCGGAAATAATTGTGAAGGCGCTCAAGCGCTTCTCGATGAGGTAGAACGACGCTTAGCAATCATTCCTCGGCCGTCGCCCGAGCCTGATGCCGCCCTATTGGCAGCGCTCTCTGATTGCTCTCAGTGGCGCTTTCCGGATATCTCCGCGTTGCATGTGCTGGGTACTGATCCAGTTTCTCGAATGATTCTAAGAGGGGGCGTGCTTTATCCATGTCAGGCGATTTTTTTAGGACCGAGAGTCCCGATGGTGCCGTTCTCCGTTCCTTTGTCCCATTTCGCAGGATACTCTAACGGCGAGGCTGAAACTCCTACCTACGCTATCATCGAAGGCGGCGGAGTGGTCGTCAACAAAAAGATAAACAGCGCTGAGTACGCGACGTTGGTAGGACTGATGCAAGTCGTACAACGAGTCGAGGAATTCGCCCCGTTGAGATATCTCACGGTGACAGAAATCGCGAGCGTTTTGGGCGACTGGACGAATCGTTACCGCCAACTTCCTTCAAATAAATATCGAGCAGCTATCAACACGGAGATTGGCCCTTAAAGTTACGAGCCCGCTCCCTCCGATTACCTCTAAGTCCTTCCATCTGATTAACGCGGTGGTCTCAATGGGTCGATGCAACACCAAGGTCGAACCCACCTGACATAGAAAACAAAAGCCAAAATCGCTCGCTAGGGTTAGACCAGCCGGAACGCTGCCCTGGCTAGGTTTTTGACCGAGTGCGGCTAAGCAGATGGTTCTCCCGCGCAAGCATTGTCGAATCAATGCACTGGATGGTGTTGCATCGACCATCTGAGCTGGCACGACAAATCAGGAGTTGAGCCGGAGGCGGGTGATATCGAGCCACGCCGTTGCTATAACTAGCGCGTCATTGTCGGTGGGACACGGCAGTCTGGATACGTTAGTGCAAGTGGGACTATTTCTTGGCTGCGTTCGCTGCCATTCGAGCGCGGAACTGTTTTTCCTTCTGAATTTCTTCGTCGGTGAAAGCAGATGCGAACTCTTCGGGCTCGAAGACTTGGCGGATCTCTATGTCCGTCTCGCCTTCATTGGGGCAACGCTTGACCCACTCGATCGCCTCTTCGAGAGACTTGACCTGCCAGAACCAGAAGGCGGCGATGAGTTCCTTGCTTTCGACGAAGGGGCCGTCAATGACGGTGGGGCGGTTCTTGCCGGAGAAGTGGACGCGGGCGCCTTTGGAGGAGGGGTGAAGACCGTCGTACCCTATCAAGACTCCGGCTTCCAAGAGCTCGTCGTTGAATTTGTTCATGTCGGCCATGAGCTGGGGATCGGGGGGTGCGCCTTCGTTTTCGGAGTCTTCCGCGGCTTTGACGATGACCATGAATCGCATTTTGTTTGTCCTTTCGGGTTGAGTTGGTCTGACGTTCAAGTTCAGAGCTTAATTGAAGCTCTACCCATTAGTCGAACGAGAAGGTGCAGAATCGACACGGAGAACCGAGAAAATTCTCGTAGCTCCCGGTAAACGCTGCCGGTTCAAACGGTCGATGCGACACCATCTGGTATAAAGCTGTTTTTAAAGGTGGTGTTTATGAAGCCAGGGAAACGGTTGGGGCTTTCCACGGAGCAGAAGATCGATGTGTGGCGTCGTTGGAAGGCAGGACAGACGCTGCATGAGATCGGCCGCGCTTTTGGCAAAGAACATTCCTCTATTCGTTGTCTGGTGTCGCGTCACGGTGGGATTGCTCCGGCCGTCCGGCGGCGTGCACTCCTCGCGCTCACGCTGCGTGAGCGCGACTGTTCAATCGGCATACCCGATGGCAGCAGTTCAACGGCGAAGGTATCCCGCCAGCGGTGTGCGTGGCCGTTCTGAACGCCGGCTAATTTGTAGAGTTTTTTAAACGACGGCTGATAGTCGCCCACGCACGATTTTTTTTGTCCCGTGCCCTGACCAGAAGTAATAGCCCCCGCTCGTCGGCAAAGCATCCAACGTCGGAGTCTGACCCAGAAACGGCGCCGCCGCATACTCCGCGCGTGGTGAACGACGCGGGCGCGATGCTTGCCCCTGCGTTAGAACTTCAATTCAGCCAGGCGATCAGCGCTTTGGCGTCTTCACGGGATCAGGAGGACGCACAGGGAGGTTCTTCGGATTTACCTGAAGCGCCTTCTGAATTTCGGTGATGGCCCGTTCGAGTTGCGGGTCTTTACCTGCAATCACTGAGGCGGGATCATTTTCTACGATGATGTCGGGGTCCACGCCGTGTCCTTCGATGACATACTGGCCTGCAACGCTGGCGGTGGCGAATTCCGGAACAAAAACTTGGCCGCCGTCGAGAAGCGGGCCACGGCTGTCGATGCCGACCACGCCACCCCAGGTGCGTTTGCCGATCAGAGGGCCGAGGCCGGCCTGACGAAACATGTACGGAAATATGTCTCCGTCGGAAGCGGACGTTTCGTTGATCAGGCAAACCTTGGGGCCATAGAAGACTGTGTAGGGATAGGTCCCAGTTACTTCGTCGACGCGATCGAACTCGGTGCCGAGCAAATCGCGCCTGAGCCGTTCGATGAGCATTTGCGAAATATTGCCGCCGCCGTTGCCACGCACGTCGACAATCAACGCTTGCTTGCGAATCTGCGGATAAAAATATTTGATGAATTCGCGAATGCCGTCGTCACCCATGTCGGGAAGGTAGATGTAGCCGACCTTTCCGCCGGTTGCGGCTGAGACGACGTCGCGATTGTGTGTGATCCACTCAAGGTAGATTAAATTGGTTTCGCTGGTAATGGGCCGATACGAAATTGTTCGCGAACCATCCATCGTGGGCTTGGAGTTGACAGTGAGCTGTACGGGCCGGTTGACCTTGTCGCGCAGGAATTGATACGGATTGTCTTTGGAAGTGAGGTCGCGGCCGTCAATGGCCAGAATGTAGTCACCTTCCTTGACGTCCACGCCGACTTCGGTGAGCGGCGAGCGATAAATCTCTTCCTCGTTTTGGCCTTTGTAAATTTTGACGATGCGGTAACGGCTCGCGGCGGCGTCCAATTCGATGCGAGCGCCGGGCAACGCGACTTGGGGGCGTTGAGGAATCTCGAAGTCACCGCCGGCAATGTAAGCATGAGAGACGCTGAGTTCCGCGATCATCTCGCCGATGACGTAGTTGAGATCGGAGCGGTGGGCGACGTAATCAACAAGCGGCCGATACTGGTCGCGCAAAGCGTCCCAATCGTAACCATTCATATTTTGCGCATAGAAAAAGTCGCGATAACGTCGCACCACTTCGTTGAAGATCTCCACCCACTCTTGCTGCGGAACGCGGTCCACCATTAGGCCGTCCGTGGAAATATTCTTCGGGCTGGATTTGCCTTCGGGTTTGAGGTCGTAAAGTTTGAAGCTTTTGCCTTCACGCACTAAGACTTTCTTGCCGTCCCGGGAAATATCAAAGCTGTCGATTTTGTCGACTAGAGTGGTTTCCTTGCGATCTTTGAAAGCGAAGAGAACGAGAGAAGAAGGCGGGAACGAATCACGGCCGTAGAACGGAGCGCCCTCACGTGCGTAAACGAGATAGTCCTTGGTGACCACCAGACCTTTGAAGTTGTCGGGATCAACGGGCACCCGCGTCACGCGCTCGGAAAGGCCTTCAAAATCGATGCGGATGTATTCGTTCTTTGTTTCTTCCTTCTTGCCCTCTTTTTTCTCGTCTTTCTTCTTGTCCGTGTTTTCGGACGTTTTATCTTTGGCTGGCGAATCCTCGCCCGGCTGGGTGATGGTGACTTCGTCGCTTTCCGGCGGAAAGGGATTCTTGCCGCCCTTGCGCAGAGTGAGAGCAAGAAGAGAATTACCGCGATTGGTGGCGAAGTTGAATTCGATATCGCTCAACTGCGGAGCGTATTCGCGCGTACCAACGTAATAGAGATAGTTTCCGCTCGGATCCCAGGCGGGACCGCCGGCATCGTACAGCGGATCGGTCACGCGATGGACTTGACCGTCTGCGGCGCTCCACACATAAACACATGAGAAGCCACTCGGTTCACCCATGATGAAAGCAATATGGCCACCGTCGGCCGACCACGGATACGCTGGAATGCGTCCCCTGGGATTCTGTGCGACTTGAGAAACTTTCTTGTCTTCCAGAGTCAAAACGTAAAGCTTGCCGTCTTTGTCGCTGAAGGCGATTCGCTTTCCGTCCGGCGCCCAACTGGGCTGATAGAGCATCGCGTGAAAACCGCGAGTTAACTCTTCCGGCTTCCCCGAACCGTCTTGGTTTATGAGGTACAGTTCGTCTTCGCCATCCATGTCTGAAATGAACGCGATCCTTGAACCGTCAGGCGACCATTGCGCGAACTTGTCGTGAGCGTTCGATGAGTTGGTGAGATTGCGCGTGGCGCCTTTCTCGATGGGAGTGGTGAAGACGTCGCCGCGAGCAACGAACAGAACGCGTTCTCCCTTCGGACTCAGTTCAGTCCATTCGATTTGATTTGCCGCGGAAACGCGCGAAGGGCGCATCGCCAGAGCGTCGGTGGGAACTTGGATAGAAATGGGCGTGGATTTGCCGGTGCCGATGTCGAAAATGTTCAGCTCGCCG
Source organism: uncultured Acidobacteriota bacterium (assembly GCA_963790855.1). GTDB lineage: Bacteria > Acidobacteriota > Terriglobia > Acidiferrales > UBA7541 > Palsa-295. The sequence goes on along the minus strand of CAWBPZ010000004.1, from coordinate 756,305 downwards.
TCCATTTCGTAAACGATCCGGCCTTTATGATCGGTGCTGGGCCAGCGAACGTCCCATTTCGTGCTGTGAGTAAGCTGGTCGGTGGCCTTTGTTTTGGGATCGTAGGAGTAGAGATTGAGCGTGTCGTCCTTATCGGAGGAATAATAGATTTTGTTGCCGACCCACATGGGATCGCGATGGGCGCGGACATCTTCCGTAATCTTTTGCTGGGTGTTTGATTTGAGATCGTAAATATATAACTGCTGAGCCCAGCCCCCGGAATAGCGTTTCCACGTACGAAAGTCGCGGAACAACGGCGAATAGACAACTTCCGAACCGTCTGGAGAATAATCGCCAGCACCGGATTTGGGCATGGGGAGAGCTTGCGGCAGGCCGCCATCCAACGAAACGGTGTACAACCGCGAGTCTCCAAGGTCGAAATACTCGCGCAGAGACCGGAAAACGATGGACTGGCCGTCGGGAGTCCAGCCGTACACTTGATTGTCGTAGCCCCAGCGCGGAGTCAGCGGTCCGCGCGCGGGATAGAAAGTGAGCTGCTTCGGGACGCCCCCGGTGACGGGAATGACGTATACCTGCTCGTCGCCGTCATATTGACCGGTGAAGGCGATCCATTTGCCGTCGGGGGAAAACTTGGCAAAGAGTTCGACGCCCGGATGAGCAGTGAGTCGCGTAGCTAAGCCACCGGAAGTGGAGGCGAGCCAGAGATCACCAGCGTAAGTGAAAACGACTTGATCACCATGGATGTCGGGAAAGCGAAGAAGTTTCGTTTGAGCGATGGCCGACGTGGCAAAGAACAGAAAGGTAAGAAGCCACAGGAGGGTGGCGCGAGTTTTTGGACTGAGCATCGTTTTCCTTTCACTAACGAATTTCTCAGGTGGCCGTTGGAGAGAAACTGGCACGAGGCGCACTCTCGGCATTAATTTGGTACGCCGAACCATTGCCGGTATTGCCTTTTTTATTGCGGGCCGTCCGGGTAATCTACACGTCGCGGTCTCCTCGTGCAATACCAGGCTCGCGTCTGGACGGTTAAAGCTGGGCGCTTGCGGCAGCCTCCAAAGCGGTGCAGCTCGACCCGTCCTCGGCTGAAGCGCACACCTCTCTGGCGTTCGTTAGCTACTTTTGGAGCTGGGACGCACCCGCCGCCGAACATGAGTTTCAGCAAGCGCTCGTCCTGAATCCCAGTGACTCCCGGGCGCACCACAGGTATGCCAGCTTTCTCTATGCTTCCGGACGCTATGCCGAAGCGCTCGATCAAATCGAGGCGGCGCATCGATCCTTCCTCAGTTGCGATTCTTGCCTACAAGGCGCTGATTTTGAGCCACGCCGGGCAGCGGGAAGCGGCCAAGACTCTGCTGAAACAGATCGAATTGGCTGACCCTTCCTTCGCTTCACCGCACCGCTACCTGTCCGAGATTTATTTCGACCAGGGCGACTATCCGAAGTATCTCGCCGAGTGGAATTGGACGGCCCTTCTGACGCACGACCAACAGGACCTGGCGACCCTACGAGCAGCGGAAAAGGGTTTCTCCAAGAGTGGATCGAAGGGTATGCTCGAGGCCACGCTGCAATTGCAAAGCGGTTTTTACAAAGAGGGGTCCGTGCCCGCTTTTTCCCTGGCCCTAACGTACGCGCGCCTCGGGAGAATGCAGACTACCCTGCGCTACCTGAAGATTGCTTGCGACAGCCGAGAAAGCGCGGTGCTCACCATGCCCAATCAACCCGACTTCGATCGCCTGCGCGATTACCCGAAGTACCAAGAACTCGTGGCGCGCGTGCGGCCGGCAGGTTCCCCGCCCTCGTCGGCGCTCCAAACTGTTCAACAGAAGCAGTAACTCACCACCTCAGCGACCACGTTCTCCTTTGAAGAAGGCAAAACGCCGAATTGCCGTTCCGCTGCAGCAAAAATGAACTGTTCAACAGGCGGAAACAGTCTCCGACGACTGTGGTTGACTTCTCTTTATATCGAAGTATTATAACGGCAGAGGGCAAGGAGTTCGCCCTTTAACCGCTGTCCCTTCAATGCCGGGACAGATGATGACTCCTGACAAGGATTCTTGTCGCGGAGTCATGTCCCCGGCAGCGATCCCACAACTGAAGTAGAAGCGAGGACTGACATGCAGAATGTCTGGGCACTAGCTTCCCTGTGGGTCGGACTAGCACTGGTCGCTACGCTGCTGGCGATCTGGTTCAAAATTTCCACGGCGCTGACCGAGATCGTTGTCGGAACCGTCGCGCAATTGTTCATCGGCGCGCTGGTTGGGCCGATGGGCCTTGGCGCGAAGTCCGAATGGATCACGTTTCTTGCGGGAACGGGCGCGATCGTTCTGACGTTTCTGGCCGGGGCGGAACTCGACCCTGTGATCTTTCGCACGAAGTCGAAAGAAGCCATGGTCGTGGGGCTGGTAGGATTTTTCGGTCCTTTCCTCGGTTGTACCGCTATCGCGCATTACGTTTTGCACTGGACCGCAAGATCGAGTTGGCTGGCCGGCGTAGCGCTCTCGACAACTTCGGTCGCCGTGGTTTACGCCGTCATGTTAGAGCTGGGCCTGAACAAGACGGACTTCGGGAGAGCCATTCTCGCGGCCTGCTTCGTCAACGACTTAGGCACGGTCATTGCCTTGGGGCTCATTTTTGCGCCGTTTACGTTTCGTACGCTGGTCTTCGTGGTTGGCAGCATTCTTGTATTCTTCGTACTGCCTTTCATCACACCCAAATTCTTTCAGCTTTACGGTGGGCGAGTTTCCGAACTCGAAGCGAAGTACATCCTTTTCCTGCTTTTTGCGATGGGCGGTCTGGCGGTGTGGGCCGGCAGCGAGGCGGTATTGCCAGCGTACGTCATCGGAATGGTCCTCGCAGGTACAGTCGGGAAGGACCACTTCCTCATTCGCCGCCTGCGCACGCTTACTTTTGGCCTGCTGACGCCGTTTTATTTCATCCGAGCTGGATCATTCGTGTCCATTCCTGTTCTGATTGCCGCGCCACTCGTCTTCGCAATTCTCTTTGCCTCTAAAATGATATCGAAAATTGTTGGCCTGCTGCCGACCGTAAAAGCGTTCAGATATCAGCGCGAGGAAGGTCTCTATTACACGTTGATGATGTCCACTGGCCTGACTTTTGGCACAATCTCGGCGTTGTTTGGTCTGGGTCACGGAATTATCGATCAAGCGCAGTATTCGCATCTTGTCGCGACGGTGATCGCCAGCGCGGTGATCCCGACGATGTTCGCCAACGCCTGGTTCATGCCGCGACATTTGCTGCCCAAGCCGGAGAGAGAGGAACACGCCAAGGCAGTGAGCGTCGTGAGCACGGATTGAGGAGGGGATATGCCCGGCCGCAGACATTCCCAATTCCAGAGGATTCTGATCGGTTTCGACGGTTCGTCGCAATCGGACAAAGCCGCAGAGATCGGTCTTTCTCTTGCGCAATCGCTCGATTCCAAGGTGCTGTTGTTCGCCGTCGCGCGCCCTCCCGAACCGGCAACGATGGTCGAACTGAGTGCCATGCTCGACGATGCACGAGAGCACTTTCAGGAGAAATTCAAGAAAGTAGCGCAGCGTGCCAAGGACCTGGAAGTTGAATTGGAAATGGACATCGCAGTGGGTCACCCGGTCGAACAAATTGTTCATCGAGCAGAAGCGGATCGCGTGGACTTGACAGTACTCGGGCGGCGCGGTATGTCGAGGTTTGAAAAAATGATTGTCGGTTCCACCTCGGAGAAAGTGCTTCGTTACGCTCACTGCCCGGTGATGGTGATGCGATGACGGAGGCCCATACAAATTCGTCGTCGGGTGCGCGTGGCCTCAACGAGTCTCAGGCGCGGCGCCTTCGTGTTACCTGCCAATACATTGACAATATGCTTGGCGATGTTGAAAGTGTTCTGAACACGGCCGCGCCCAAAGCATCGTTCCCGCGATACTCTGCGGACATCGCACCAGTCCAGCGCAGAACAATCGAAGACTACCTCGGCAGGATTCGCGCGCAGCTGATACGAGTGCTGGACGGCCAGGGCATTCCCAGGGAAGAACCGCAGATCCCGGCGTCGCGCGCTGTCCACGCAATGCTGGGAGCGATTGACATTGCTGTTGAAGAGTTGAAACCCAAATACATGCGCGGATATGGCGAAGTTCCGGAATCGGTCGCGACCGAATTAAATGGAATCGTAGGTGAACTTGCTGGACTGGTTTCGCGCCTGGACCGTTATCTGTCCCAGGGCGCAACTCAGGATTTCAAAGCTCGCCTCAATCGCCTGGAACCGTCTGGCAATGATCTAAGATTGCTCGAAGCGATCGAGCAGATCATAAGAGAAAGAGGCCTGGTGGAATTTCGCTCAGCTCTCGGTGGAATTCTCGACCGCGCCGAGGACAAGACTTTCGAGATAGCAGTATTCGGGCGCGTCAGCTCAGGAAAATCATCTCTGCTGAACACAATTCTAGAGTCCGATGTGCTACCAGTGGGCGTCACGCCAATCACTGCTGTCCCCACTCGTATTTCACATGCATCGGAACCATGCCTGACGGTTTCTTTTTTTGAATCACCCACGAAGACCTTCGAAATCTCCGGACTCGCGGACTTCGCCACAGAACAACAAAATCCAGGAAACTCGAAACATGTGACTCGTATTGTGGTCGCGCTACCCTCGCCGAGGCTGCAAGCGGGAGTCGCGTTTGTGGATACGCCTGGTCTAGGCTCACTGGCGACGAGCGGCGCTTCGGAAACTCTCGCATATCTTCCCCGATGCGATCTCGGCGTCGTTCTGATCGACGCCGGCTCGACCCTGACAACCGATGATCTCCGCACGATCATGACTCTTCACGAAGCAGCAGTGCCCGTGAACGTGCTGCTCAGCAAAGCTGACCTCCTTGTCTCCGGGGATTTGGCCAAGATTATTCAGTACGTCAAAGAGCACATCGCGTCGGAATGCAACCTGGACCTGCCGGTTCGCCCCGTAAGTATTCTCCCCGCGTTCCGCGAGATGACGAATCAATGGTTCGAACGAGAGATTTCGCCTCTGTACGTCCAGTCGCAACAGTTACGAGCCGCGTCATTGCGTAGAAAGATCGGGCTTCTGCGCGAATCTCTCGCGTCGGCGCTGCATGCAAGGATGAAGCGGGACCAAGGATTGTCCACGAATTCGCGGGAACAGGTTCGCGCCGCTGAAGCGCTCTTGCGCACGACGACGGGACAGATTGAAGAGATGCGCACAGCTTGCGAAAGCCAGATTACCGCTGCCGCTGCCGAAACACCGAGCGCAATCCAATACGCTGCGAGCCGACTGGTGGAGTCATGGTCTCGAAACGACGGCAGTTTAATAGCTCCCGGCCAGGTGGTTCGCGACGTCATCGCCGATTTCGTTCAGCGGAATGTGAAGCAAGTTCAAGATCAGCTTGTGGCTCTTGCAGCCCAGCTGCGGAATAACCTTCGGCAATGCGCCGCCGATCTTGGGCTCGCTCATATTCCGGGCACCGACGAATTTCAATCCGTAATTCGCGGGACTCCAGTGTTTGACCCGCAACCGTTCACCATCACCATATCGCGCCCGAAATTTTCTGGCCTCACCGGCCGCCGCTTCGCCGAACGACAAGTCGCACGCCAGATCGCTCGTCAACTGGGACATCCATTTCAGGAAGCTCTCGACATCTATTGGCGGATGTTAGAAGGATGGTCGGATTCAATCCGAAGCCGGCTAAGACAGAGCTTCGAAATCTATGCCGAGGACTACCGCGCGCGCGCCGAGCAAGCTCTAAGCGGAAAAGCGCTCAATACGGAGGACCTTGCCGCGATTCAAACGAGCCTCTCACAACTGGAAGCAGTTGCAGCGCCAGAAAAAGATTTTACGAACTCTGCTCGGACCCATGCATCATACCTGCCGGAGGCCAGCTCGAAGATGCCTGAAGTTTTTCAAGGGGAGGATTAGCCTCTTACATATGACTAAATACTTGATGGTCGCGCTTGGCGGAGCGATAGGTTCCGTCTTGCGCTTTTGGGTGGGGACCCATGTCAGCAGCCGTCTGGCCACTCGTTTTCTGGCCGGTACTTTCATCATTAACATGACGGCATGCTTTCTGATTGGTTTCGTCATCACAATCTTAGCGGAAAAAACGAGCTGGAGCCCCAATTGGAGGTATCTGATTCCGATCGGTTTCATCGGTGGCTACAGCACCTTTTCTACATTTGAATACGAGACCTTTCGGGTCTTCCAGGAAGGCGAGCTTTTTATTGCCGCGTTGAACGTGGTCCTCAGCGTAGTTGTAGGCTTCGTCGCCGTTTGGTTGGGCGTGATCACCGGGAGGACGATCGCATGAGAAGAGGATCGTCTGTGCAACGCGCAATTCAGAGCCAGGAGGCAACATGATGAAGGCCGGACCTGCCAAGAAAGTGAGCATCTATGTTGGTCAGGATCACCAGTACCACGGAGAGTCGGTCTACGCCGCCATCCTGCAATTTCTTTTCTACCATAAGGTTTCGGGAGCAAGCGTCACGCGTGGCATCGCTGGATTCGGCGCGGATCATCATATGCATACCGATCGCGTTCTAGTGCTCGCGGAAAATCTCCCGATCAAAGTTGAATTCATCGAAACAGCGGAAAAGGTGGCAGAACTTCTTCCCAAGCTGCATGAAATGGTGGGCACGGGCCTGATCGAAATTCAAGACACGACCATCGTGAAGCCCTCGGAAAGCTCAAAGCAGTCGGCACGCCAGGAATCAGCGCCACCCTTGAAACGCGAGGGAAAAGCCAAACTGATGCGTATCTTCATCGGCGAAAATGATAAATGGAACGGCAAGCCGCTCCACAAAGCCTTGATTGAATGCATGCGCACGAACGACATTGCGGGCGTCACCGTTTACCAGGGCATTTTGGGCTACGGAGCCAATCGCAGGATACACAAGGATTCAGCGCTGCATCTCTCGCACGACCGGCCCATGATGCTATCCGTCGTAGACACCGAGGACAGGCTGCGCAGCTTTCTAGCCGTGCTGGACGAGATGGTGCAGCAAGGGCTGGTGGTTTTCTCCGACGTAGACGTCATCAAGTACACGCACAACTACCAGGAAACGGAGCGCAGAAAAGAGGTGCGTTCATGAAACTCGAAGGCAAAGCGAAGATGCTGCGCATTCATTTCGGTGAGGACGACAACTGGAATGGCAAACCACTGTATCGCGCGATTGTCGAAAAATGCCGCGCGCTGGATCTTGCCGGCGCCACCGTGTTTCGCGGAATCGAAGGATATGGCGCTAGCACCTTGATTCACCGCTCGCATCGGCTGTCTTTCTCCTCGGACGCGCCCATCATGGTCAGCGTCATTGATTCGGAAGAAAACATCCAGAAGCTGCTTCCGTTTCTGGATCAGATGGTGGACCAAGGACTGATCGCGATGTCCGAGGTCGAAGTCATTAAGTACGTGCATCAAGAGGGCGTGCGCTCGGAGTGAGCGGAGTTCGCTTGCCAGTTCTTAGAGCGCTGTTCGCTGTGGGAGAGCAATGGCGACCGCAGACGTATTGTCCGACGTGCTGGTTGGCCGCGACCGTGAGTTGCATCGTCTCCGCACAGCAATTCAAAAACGAGAGAGCCGGTTGATTTGGGGCTTATCGGACGCCGGCAAGACGTTTTTGATTCAGCACGCAATCGCCAGCCTTCCCGAAGCCGAGCGACGCCAATGCATCTATTGGACAGGAGCCGCCAGGCCGCGCCAATTGCTCTCGCATTTTCTGCGCGGACTTTACGTCACGGGCGACCCGCTGGTGCACAGGAAAGTCCACGCGGACCGCGCCGCAGAATCCACTCCGGATCGCTGGCTCAACAGGCAATCGGTGCTGCGGCTGCAGGGGATTTTTTTCTCGGCTGCGGAACACGGCGACTATCGATTCTTCGTGGACCATCTTCCCCCGCCCACGCACAAGATGGCCCATTTGCTGAAGGAAATCATGTATCGCTGCAAGACGCCGCTGTATCTGACGGGCCCCGGTTATTCGCAACGTGAGATTGGATATGCGTGGAGCTTGTATTGGGCCGATGAGTATCGCATACAGCTCGAACCTTTAGCAGAGACTGCCGCACGCACGCTCCTTGAGATGTGCATCAGAAATTTTGAACTCGCCTCGCTGGATTTAGCAGGCTTCCGCGAAGAAATTCTGCGTTTCAGCGGACGCTTACCGGGTTCGATTGTGAAAATGTGCGAATTGGCTGCTGACTCGCGCTATCACTACGGACATCGGGTGAAACTCAAACTTGTGCACGTGGACTACCTGATGCAGTCAAACCGGCTGGCGATGAATTCAGCGCCGAGTCTCGTCTAATGACTCAAGCTTCTGAATATCGCCGAGCAATCCTGCAAGATGCCCCCGCCGAGGCAGCACTCTACCGACTCGCGGAAATCGCCACACAGTTCGGAGCGGAGCACGTCGCTTCCAGCGCGCACAATCTCGTCGAGAGGGTTTCCGAAGGGCGATTCTACGTAGCCTGCGTAGGCCAGTTCAAACGCGGAAAATCCACGCTGCTCAACGCGCTCATCGGTTATGCGGTTCTGCCCACCGCTGTCGTCCCCGTCACGGCGGTGCCCACCATCATCCGGCACGGCAAGCAACTCGCGGCGCGTGTGCGCCTTCACAGCAAGACTTGGACCGATATCGCCGTGAGCGCCGTGGAAGAGTACGTCTCGGAGGAAAAAAATCCGGAGAATGCAAAAGACGTGCTGGGCGTGGAAATTTTTGTTCCCAGTCCGCTCCTCGAAACAGGGATGTGCCTGGTGGATACGCCGGGGCTCGGCTCAGTATTTGCCGGAAACACCGCGGCGACTCAAGCATTCATTCCCCAGATTGATGTCGCGGTCGTCGTCATTGGGGCCGATCCCCCGCTGTCAGGCGATGAACTCGAACTTGTACAAGCTGTCTCCAAAGAAGTCCGTGATCTTGTGTTTGTTTTGAATAAGGCAGACCGCACAGATGCAGCCGACCGCTCCGCAGCGATAGAGTTCGCGCTTCGTGTCCTGGAAACACGCCTCGCGCGGCCAATCGCGAAGATCTTTGAGATAAGCGCTCTCGATCGGTTGCAGCCAGGCGCTCCCAGCTGGGATTGGGCAAAGTTTATTCGAGCTCTTGAAGATTTAGTGCGGCACTCGGGCAGCTCGCTGGTTCGCGCGGCAAGGGATCGCGGCATTCGCAGCGCCGCAAGTCAACTGCTCGCAGTGATCAAGGAAGAACGAAGCGCACTCGAACGTCCCCTGGAGGAGTCAGAGGCGCGCATCGCAAAACTCCGGAAAACTCTGGCAGACACAGAAGCCGCGATGCGAGATCTGGGAGTCTTGTTGGCGGCTGAGCAGCAACGCCTGTCCGGCGTCTTCGCAGAACGGCGGAATGCTTTTGTGAAGCAGCAGCAAATCACCGCGCATAACGAATTGATCGCCCATGTCTCCTCTTTGCCGAGCAGCCACAACGGACCTAAGTATCGTCGCAACGTGAATCACGCGGCGCAGGAAATCGTTCGTGCAAGACTTACGCCTTGGCTGGAGAGCGAAGCAAAGCTTGCAGAAGCGGAATTTCGCAAGACGGCCAAACGATTTGTCGCGTTAGCAAACGAGTTCTTGCATCGCCTGGCAGAAACGGACGTGCCCGGGTTGGAAGAACTGCCGGAAGGACCTGATACGGATCAACAGCTCAGCGCAAAGTCACGATTTCAGTTCCATGTAATCGAGCGTGTGGCCGCGCCCGCATCTCCTCTCCTATTTGTCTTCGATGTGTTGCGGGGCAGCATGGGATTGCGTGGTGGGATCGTCAACGATGCGCAGGAATTTGTCGATCAGCTCCTCGAAGTAAACAGTGCACGGGTGCAAAGCGATGTTGACGAGCGCGTGCGCGAAGGCCGCAGAAAGCTGGAATCAGAGATACGAGCGATTCTGCGTGACGCGTCGGGCGTCGCGGATCGCGCATTGACGCGTGCCCGAGCGGCACGGGCCGCAGGAACCCCCGCAGTGGAGGCAGCATTGGCGGGACTTGACAGCACCGAGCGCGAAGTCCTCGATCTCGTTCGTTTGGAGTGATCCGGCGCGAGAATCTTTTGGCGTCTAGACGCGCTGGCAGCTGACGACGCGTTGACTCGCCAACAACCGATCACAGTTTCGTTCGACGAGCTTTCGCTGATTTTCGGGGGCGAGGCTCGGACCAACGATGAGCAGGGCGTCGGCGGCTCGGACCGTTTGCGCGGGGTGCCGAGGGCGCGGCGCGGATTCGATTGTTGCGGGCCGCCGCAGATCTTGAAGCGGCTCACTATGCGCTTGGCCGCGCCAATGCCGCTTGGCCCAAGTGGTAGGCAAGGTGCGCGGTTCTTCCGAGCAGCACGCTGAATCGATTGCGATGCGGTTCGCGCGCGAAATCCTCTTCCGATACTGCCGTGTGCCGCTGCGTCCAGTCGGAGCCCTGGAATTTCGAGAAACCATCCCACAGCTTCTGATTGATCTCTTGCCATGCGGTTTTGAGTGAGTGTGCCGCGACAGTTAGGGGAACGGACTTGTCCGGATTCGAGATGAACATGGCGTCGAATTCGGGATGAAGTCTTTCTGCAATCCCGAGGAGCGGCAAGAGCCGATCGTGCACTGCTGCGAGATGGCCCCAGAGATAGATCAGGCGGTTTTTTCCTGGAGCAACTTCTTGCTCCAGTTGTGCTGGCGACAATTCGCCAAACAATTTGTCGGCTCGTTCTACGTTGGACTTCCACCCGCGAAGCGCGGAGTCAATGAGGGACTTCTCCGTAGTCATCTTTCACCTTCCTTCTGTTTGTGCGAATCGTGAACGCTCAACCTGCCTGCGCCGCCGTTTCGTTTAGACCTGCGCTCTGCCACCGTCAACGAACAGTTCGATGCCCGTAACGAAACTGGAATCATCTGAAGCGAGAAACAACGCGACCTTAGCAACTTCTTCGGGTTCTCCCATCCGTCCCATCGGGATGGTGGACACAATCCGTGCAATCAGTTCCGGAGATTGGCGATTCACAAGCGGTGTGTTGATCGGACCCGGACTCACAACGTTTGAGCGGATGCGACGGTCTTTCAGATCTGTGGTCCAGGTTCGCACGAAAGAGCGGATGGCAGCTTTACTCGCGGCGTAAACGCCGAACCCGGCCGTGCCCTTAACACTCGCGACAGAGCCATTGAGAATGATCGAGCCGCCATCGTTCAAGAGCGGCAAAGCCTTTTGCACCGTGAAAAGTGTTCCTCGGACATTGATGTTGAACAGTTTGTCGAAATGCTGTTCGGTGACGGCGCCGAAGGAGACAAATTCGCCAACGCCGGCGTTTGCAAAAACAATATCGATGCGCGGCTTTATCTTAGAGACGGTGTCGTAAAGACGATCCAGGTCGGCCAGCTGGGCGATGTCTCCCTGAACGCCAGAAACGTTGCTGCCGATTACCTTCACGGCCGCGTCGAGTTCCTTCTGCCGGCGGCCCGTGATGAAAACAAAGGCGCCCTCTTCGACAAAAAGCTTTGCCGCAGCCAGACCAATCCCTTCTGTGCCGCCGGTGATGACAGCGGTCTTGCCTTCGAGTTTTCCAGTCATTGGCTTTCTCTCGCGCCACTCAGAAAAAACAGCATCGTGACCGGCTTCGTGCCTTTGTTTCGCCATGCGTGGCGGGTACCGTTTTGCACGACCACGTCGCCGCGCTTCAAATGAAGAGTTTCGCTGTCGTCCAGCTCCAGCCAAATCTCTCCGTCGTAGACCATGGAGTAGTCAACCGTGTTCGTTTTGTGCATCGCGGGATCTTCTTTTTCGAAGTGATCGGCTAATCCTCGCAGGCGAACCAACGCTTCTTCCTGTGCGGCGGCAGCATCGAAGGTCGGGTCCGCGAAGACCGCACTGGGAGGAAAGGTCACGAAATGCAGGCTCGTGCCGCCGGGTCCCGGGACGACGGAGTCGGGATAGCTGCCAAGCCTCTGCTCCTCGCTAAGATCCGGAGTCGCCGGGTTGACCCAGACCAGCGTGTGCTCATAGCCGGGAACAGCTTTGAATTCATAGGCCAATAACGCTTCGTCGCTCCGAACAACGGACTTCCCGTTCACATTGGCCGTGACGATACGACGGTGAGTGCTGGGTTTTTTACTGCGCGTGGATGTCTCGCTCTTCCTACAAGCTGTTCCATTCATGACTAGCTCTCCGCTTCGGTAATTTTCAGAAGCTGCTTTCCGAAATCTTCGCCTGCAGACGGCCGTAACCGGCGCCACACGGCCGCTGAATCTAAGCCTGAGCGGCGGAAGCCTTCACCCGATACGCAGGCGCAAAAACATCGTGCACAAATGTTTCGAACGAAGTCGGTGTGGTGTTCTCCGGCGAACGTGGCTCCCGCGCAGCGAGGACTTCTGCGTTGATGGCCTGGAACATCTCGATGTACACCGCGGCTTTCTTCGACGGCATACCCATTTGCGTCAATGCCTGCTGCATCTGGTCATACGGAAACTGCTGGTAACGCAGATCCGGTTTGCCAATACCGCGCGCGATCGCTGCGGTAGCTTCCGTCATCGACAGGTCGCGCTCGCCCAGTAGCTCGCGCGTTTGTTTGCCGGAAAAATCCAGGTCGAGAAGGCGCCGCGCGGCGTAGTCGCCGACGTCGCGCGTGCGCGATCATCGGCATCTTCAGGTTAGGCAGCAGCGCATGTCCGAAAATTCCCTGGCCCTGAATCATGCCGATCGCCGCCAGATTGTTCTCCATGAAATACGCCGCGCGCAGGTGCAGAACGTTCACGCCGCTGATCGCGTTCAGTTTTTGCTCTGAAGAATGCAGGCCCGCGACGGGCCCGGTGCCTTCCGGGACATGCGCGCCGTAGCTGCTCAAGTAGACCGCGTAGCGCAAGCCGGACTCCTTCACGGCTCGCGTGATCGCATCGCTCTCTCGCTCCTGGTCTTCCCGCGAGGTGATCGGCGGCAACAACAAGTATGCCGCGTGCGCCCCACTGAAGGCTTTCGTAAGCGCAGCCGCATCGCTGATCTCGGCCGTGAACGCTTCCGCGCCTTTGCGCACAAAGCTTTGCAGTCGTTCCACGTCGCGCCCCACGACGCGTACCTTCTTGCCTTTGGACAGCAGAGAATTGGCAACGATCGAGCCGGTGTTACCGCTCGCCCCCAAAATCACATACGTGATATTCGAGCCAACGGTTGAACTCATAGCTAAAACCTCCTTGATTTGATTTATTATTCTTCGTATCTGCACAATCAAAATCAAAAAACGTCAGCGTCCCCTTGCTCGAATCTGCCGGATCAGATCCGCGAGCGTAATTTTCTCGAGCGCCTTCTCAAAACTCTTCTGGGACTGAGAAAGAACCGCTGACATGCATTGCTTGAGGTTGCAACTGACCGGACACCTCTTCTCCACCGGATACGAATGAACGGCAAACGCCGGCGGCGCGCCGCTGGCACGGTATATATCCAACAGCGTGATCCGTCTGGGAGGACGCGAAAGCACACTGGCTCCGCCTTGTCCACGCGTTGTCACAACCAAGCCCGCCTTGGAGAGTTTGGACAGGGACTTCCGAACAAAGGTAGGATTGGCGTTGACGCTGTCAGCCAGAGTCGCCGAGCCGACCTCGCCGCCGGGATAAATCCCGAGCGCGGCCATGAGGTGCGTGGCGACGGCAAATTGGACGCTCTTCGCGGACATCAGGCGGCTCCCCAATATGTGATGTTAAGAATCACATTTGGATGCGGGCCTTCTGCAAAAAACGGAATGGCGTGCCGGATGCTAAACCGTGGAATCTATCGGCCACTCGCATAGGTCGGGAACGTGGTGCCGAACATTGGCTGACCACTCTTTGATTGTTCCCGAGTGGACTCATCCTGGATCACATCCCAGTGTTCCACCAGAATGCCGTTTTCGATGCGAACGATGTCCGCTGCGATCCAGTTCACGGGAAGGCCGAAGTTCGAGAATCGCCCGTGCACGATGACGAAGTCTCCGTCGGCGGCGATCACGCCCGGCTCGTACTTCAGCGTGGCCCGGATGCTCTTGATGAGATTGAACAGACCCTCACGACCAGGCGCGATATGAGCGCTGTGTTGAATGTAGTGAGGGGACCAGTAGCGTTCGGCCGCTGCGTAGTCCCGTTTGTTGAAGAGAGTGTCAAAAGCGTCGAGCACAAGTGCCTTGTTCTTTTCCTCTTTAGTCTGGCTCATTGAATTTCCCCTTTTAGGTAAAAGCATCCCTTTCGTTCTTTCAGAGTGTTGGGCACTGTGCGCCGTCGGCACAGCGGCAGCTGAAATTAGTGAGCCAGCTTTCCTCCATCTACGGGAATAGAAGAGCCCGTCATGTAGGACGCCTTTGCCGAACCCACAAAAACGATCACTTGAGCGATTTCCTCCGGTGTTGCCAGACGCTTGAGGGGTACGGTCGAGACCAGCGCCGCCTTATTGTCATCGGTGCTGGTGAAGCGGGTGAGCATGCCCGTATCCGTAGCGCCCACAGCGATGACGTTTACACGAACTCCCGTCTCGGCAACTTCCAGTGCAGCGGACTTTGTCAAACCTTCGACTGCATGTTTGCTGGCCACATAGACGGATGCACCGGCAGCGCCGACATGCCCATAGGTCGAGGAAATGTTGACGATACTTCCGCTTTTCTGCGGCAGCATCACCCGCAATTCCTGCTTCATGCTTAGGAGCACGCCCAGAACGTTGGTGTCAAACGTAGCCGCGTAGCTCTCGGCGGTCTGTTCTATTACCAGACCGCGCAATCCTTCCGTCCCGGCATTATTGACTGCGATATCCAGGCGACCAAAACGTGCGACAGTCCTGTCCACGAGTGCCCGGATATCATCGTCATGCCGAACATCAGTTTTTACGAATTCCGCTTCTGCGCCAAGCTCGCGGAGTTCCCTCTCGAGATTTTTGCCCTCCGGCTCTCGACGGCCGGCGACAACGACGCGCGCGCCTTCTTTGGCGAAGGCCACCGCGGTGGCGCGGCCGATGCCTGTCAGCGCGCCCGTAATCAAGACGACTTTTGAGCTCATGATATTACCTCCACGATCCAGACCCATGCAGATTGAGCATGACTGCGAAGTCCGCTAACCAGCTCCGGGTAGCTCGGATCACTTCTTTAGATGGGAAAGACGGCTTAACGTAGCGCGATTCAAACATACTTTGTTAAACTCGCATCCATGCCTCAGAGGCATGGGAGCGAGAATGGAACTACGGCACCTTCGGTATTTCATAGCGGTCGCCGAGGCGGGAAGTTTGACCGTGGCGGCAGCGCGAGAACTGCA
Organism: uncultured Acidobacteriota bacterium; assembly: GCA_963790855.1. Lineage (GTDB taxonomy): Bacteria > Acidobacteriota > Terriglobia > Acidiferrales > UBA7541 > Palsa-295. The sequence goes on along the minus strand of CAWBPZ010000004.1, from coordinate 741,069 downwards.
CACGTCGCAACCATCGTTGAGCCGGCAGATTCGGGACCTTGAAAGTGAGCTGGGCGCACAACTCTTGACGCGCCGCGCTCGCGGGATCGAACTGACACCGGCGGGTCGAATCTTTCTCGATCACGCGCGCTCCGTGCTGGCGCAGATTGAGGCCTCCACCACAGCTGTTCGGCGGATCGCTCATCCGGCGAAGCCATGCTTTTCACTCGGCTTTCTGACCGGACATGAATGGACTTGGATGCCGGAAGCTTTGCGAATCTTGCGCGATGAGCTGCCGAATATTGACGTGATGATATCGAGTCAATACTCACCGCGGCTGGCGAACGGCCTGGTACAAGGAGAGATCGATGCGGCTTTTCTACGGCGGGAAAAAGGCGTGCCGGAGTTGGCGTACCGTGTTCTCGTGAAGGAGCCCTTGATGGTCATCTTGCCCTCTGACCACCGCCTCGCTGCGCTCAAGGCCATTGGCGTGAAGGAACTGGCCGATGAGACCTTCGTGACCGTGTCGAACACGGCTCCGGTGCTGCGTGTAGTGATCGACAATTATCTGAAGCGCTCCAGAACGAATATCAAGCCGGCTCACGAGGCAGACCATCTCTCGATGGGAATATCCTTAATAGCGTCGACGGGAGGCGTGGGGCTCTTACCTGCTTACGCCCAGAACTTCCTCCCCTCGTCCGTCACGAGTCGTCCACTGAAGAGAGATGCGCCAACGGTCGAGCTGGTCCTCGGTTACAACAAGTCGAATAAGTCTCCCATACTTAGGCTTTTGCTTTCGAAGTTGGATGAGTTGGTGGCCCGTGTCTCGAAGAAGGCGCATTAAGGCCTTCATGTGTCGCGCGGTTGGGTCAGGGATGCCGTAACTCGCCTTCGGAGGTCTTTCCCAAATTACGGGCCATTCGGGAGGGTGCGGACGCTTGAGGTGTTGGGGCTGCCTCTACATCCCGACCTTTCGAGTTAACCAAAGGCGCGAACAGTGGGGCACGCGCAAAATCTCTGGGCGCTGGCTTGGGTGGGGTGCATTACCTGCGATCAAGCGAAGCGGGGCAGGATTGGGTGATCAGGGCGATGTGGATGGCAGAGCCTTCGAAGCTTAGGAGGACGGTGAGGGATTCGCTGGGTTCGGCGGCTTGGAGGGCGTAGTTTTCGCCGGCGATCACGGTGGAGACGGAGAGCATGCAATGGTCGGAGGGAGGAGATTTTGGCTTTGAAGTTGCCGGCGACCATGTTGCAGAGTTCGCCGAGGGCGTCGTTGACGATGTTGGGATCTTTGGCGGCTTCCTCGCCGGCCATTTTGGAGACCGATAGCGGTGTCTGCGGAGCAGTGGATGGTGGTGATGCCGCAGAGCAAACCGGCCATGCCGACCATGGCGGTGAGGCCCCTCTGTTTCTGTGGCGCTGAATCGGAGATGGGATCGTGCGCGGAGGGGAGACGCGCGATGAGGCGGACTCCGGACATCATGTGGAAGACTTCGAGGGTGGCGCATTCCAGGACTTCTTTCCATGCAGGATAGAGAGGGACGCGTTTTAGTGCGGCGGGAGCGGGCATGTCCGTTAGGAGGTGCCTGCGAGGAGTAGGCCGACGCGTTCTTTGACTTGCTCGGGGGTGAAGGGCTTGCGGAGATACCCTTTGGCGCCGGCGGAGAGAGCTTCGACGACGCGGGCTTCGCTGCCTTCGGTGGCGATCATGATTACAGGGACTCCTTTGGCTGCGGCGATGGTGGGGAGAGTCTTGAGGAACTCGAGGCCGTCCATGACGGGCATGTTGATGTCGCTGAGGAGGATGTCGAGGGGGCCTTTTCCAACTTCGAGGAGGGCTTCGGCGCCGTTGCCGGCTTCGAGGACTTCGCCGAGGTCGAGCCCGGCTTGGCGGAGGGCGCGTTCGATGATCTTGTGCGTCACGGCGGAGTCGTCAACGATTAGGATTTTAAGTTTACGCAAGGTGCGCCCCTGGTGGAGTGCCGGCGCTTCCGGTGATGCTGCAAAATCGATACCTCAGCGGCTGCGAGCTATGAACATTCCGAGAACGCAAAGGCTGGCGGTCTGAAGACCGCCGCGACGAATTCAAAACCAACAACAAAGGCAACGGCTGCCCGATTCGATGAACCTGAACCGGCCGCTACAAAGGCGACGGCGCACAGCCAAGATTGTCCCGCTGCGGCGGGCACGCCTATGCTAGCGGCGACTGAGACTCGTACATGTTGTTCAGCGGCTGGGGGAGGCGGGCGTTAGTGGCGAGAGAGGCGGGATTTTGATTCACAGAGGCGGAGGGAGCATACTAGGCGGGTTGTGCGAGGGAGTGAGGCCATGAAAACACGGGAGTTTGGGATTGGGAGCGTGCGAATGGTGATGGCGATCGTTTTGGTGGTGGCTGGGTTGATCGTAGCCGGTGGTGCGTGGCGGATGCTGAGCGCTTCGTCGGATAAGGCGCCTGCGGTGGGGGCTGTGGCGCCGGATTTCACTTTGAATTCGCAGGAAGGCAAGGCGGTGAGTTTGGGGGAGTATCGCGGGAAATGGGTGGTGCTGTATTTTTATCCGAAGGATTTTACGAGCGGATGCACTACCGAGGCGCACAATTTCCAGCGGGATTTGGCGCAGTATGAGGCGAAGAACGCGGTGATTTTGGGAGTGAGCGTCGATACAGCGGATTCGCATCAGAAATTCTGCACGAAGGAAGGGTTGAATTTTAAATTGCTGGCGGATACGGAGCATAAGGTGTCCGAGGAGTATGGGTCTGTGATGAATTTGGGCGTGAAGAAGCTGTCGGCGCGGCACACTTTCTTGGTGAATCCGCAGGGAGTGATTGTGCGGGAGTATATGGATGTGAAACCGGCGGACCACAGCGCGGAAGTGCTGGCGGCTTTGACGGAGTTGCAGGGGGCAGCCGGCGCAAAGTAGGGCTGGCTTTCGATAGGTCTTTGGCGCTGCGGATGGCGTGGGGTTGCGTTCTGGTCGGTAGCTTATGGAAAGATGAGAGTTGGGGACCGAGGGGGAGTTTTATGAGCGTCATTAATAAGGTTGCGGTGTTGGCGATGGTTTGCGGGGTGGCTTTCAGCTTGGGATATACGGGGGTGGGGCGGGCGCAGCAGGGTGGTGGATCGGCGGCAGCCGGACATCCTGCGACGGCGGCTGGGGGATCGGGGCAGAGTGCGGGCGGTGCGGGAGCGATGAGCGCGGACACGCCGGAGGATGACGCGGCGTTGAACTTGACGGACGAGCAGAAGGCGCAGATCAAGACGATACGCGAGGATGGGAAGGCGCAGATCGCGGCGTTGGGGAAGGATGCGTCGTTGAGTGATGAACAGAAGCAGCAGAAGTTGAAGGTGATACGGAAGGATATACGGCGCCAGGTTTGGGGTGTGATGACGCCGGAGCAGCAAAGGCAGTGGGCGGCGGAACAGCGCGAACTCCGGGAACATAAACATGGCGCGGGCGCGGCTGCGGATCCTAAGCCGCAGCACTGAATTCTTCAGGTGTCTCTGGCCGCTGCTGCGCTGCTGCGGGTTGCGGCGTAGCTTTGGACGTCGGAACTTCCCCGAAATACCTCCTGCAGCCTTCCACACCGAGTCATGACTCGAAATTCAGGCTGAAGGACTCGTCTCCATCAGAGAAGGACGAGCGGTGCGGCGCCGCATGAAACATGAACGGTCGCGGAGCGAACCGTCGGCTAGCGTACCGAACTCACGCGGCGCGAGCGTGGGGAAATATTTACATTTTGGCGTGGATTTTTCTTGCATCGAGAAATTTTTTCCGTATTCTGCAATATGCAAACTCGCTCCAGGTGAGCGCCGGCTAGAGAGCGAGGATTGCTGATGGAGGACGCGACAAAAAATTGAGCACCTTATCCCTCCCCGCCCAATTTCCTGCCCGGGCAGTCACTTCCACAAAAAGAAATGCAAAGCTAACACTCTGGCCGCTGGTGGCCGCGACATTTTTCATGGTGTCTGGCGGAACCTACGGGACTGAAGACATCATTCATGGCGCGGGCTACGGCCTGGGAATTTTGCTGCTGCTGGTGACGCCGCTGATTTGGAGTTTGCCGACGACGTACATGATCGGCGAACTTTCCAGCGCGTTGCCTTCGGAAGGCGGATATTACGCGTGGGTGCGACGCGCGATGGGAAACTTCTGGGGATTTCAGGAAGCGTGGCTGTCGCTAGTGGCGAGCATCTTTGATATGGCGATTTATCCGACGCTTTTTGTGGCGTACCTGACGCGGCTGATACCGTGGTTCGCGGTGGGACATCGCGGATGGATGGTGGCGATGGGTGTCGTGACGGTGTGCGCGCTGATGAATATCGCGGGGATACGCGTGGTCGCGATCAGTTCGCTGTGGCTTTTCTTTTTGCTATCCGCGCCGTTTGTGCTGATCGTGTTGATTGCGCCGGCGAAAATCGGAACGCTGCAGGGAGCGGTGATGGCGCCGACTACTTCGAGCGTAGGATTGATCGGCGGCCTGCTGATCTGCATGTGGAATTATATGGGGTGGGACAACGCTTCGACGATTGCGACGCAAGTGAAGCGGCCGCAGAAGACTTATCCGCGGGCGATGATTGTGGCGGTGATTGTGGTTTCGTTGACGTACGTGCTGCCGTTCGCAGCGATGTGGTTGACGGGAGTTTCGTCGTCGGCGTTTGAAACCGGATCGTGGGCGGACATTGCGGGGATGATGGGCGGGCTGGTGGGCGGTCCTTTGGTGGCGCGGGGATTCCGCGTGGCGTTGGTGTTGGGCGGAATGATGAGCGCGTTTGGAATGTTCAATGCGCTGGTGATGAGTTATTCGCGATTGCCTTTGGCGATGGCTCAGGATGGGTTGTTGCCGTCGGTGTTTGGGAAATTGCAGAAGAAAACGCAGGCGCCTTGGGTGGCGATAACTTTTCTGGCTGCTTGCTGGGCACTGTGCTTGGGATTGGGATTTGAGCGATTGATTACGATTGACGTGCTTTTGTATGGGATGAGCTTGATGCTCGAGTTTGTGGCCTTGATCGTGTTGCGGATTCGGGAGCCGGAATTGCGCCGGCCTTTTAAGGTGCCGGGCGGCATGGCCGGAGCGGTGTTGATTGGTGTGTTTCCGCTGTTGTTGCTGGGATTTTCGATCGTGCACGGCGAGGGCGAGCAGATTTTGGGGATTAGTGGGTTGGCGTTTGGACTTTTGCTGATCGCAGCGGGGTTTGTGGTTTATTGGGCGACGGCGGGATTGCGGCGGGTGAGATGGAGCGCTGCGGCTTTGAAGGGTGAGCAGCGGGCGGCGTGATTGTTTGCCTGCGCTTGAGTTGATTGCGGCGCAACGAATGCGCCGGTTCGATCCGCTGGAAAAACCGCTCGGTGGAGATCATGACAAGCTGGGGCGGAGCAAGCAGCGCCCCCACCATAACTGGACGTTTCGTTGCGCGTGTTGGACCCTTCCTTGAAGTTTTTCTGAGACAATTTGAGTGTTGCTGCGCGGCTCTGCATAGCATTTAATGCAGGCGCGTCCTATGACGGGTAAATCCAAGACATACGACTACATAATTGTGGGGGCCGGGTCGGCGGGGTGTGTGCTGGCGGCGCGTTTGACCGAGGATTTGCGGACGCGGGTGCTGTTGCTGGAGGCGGGCGGGGAGGGAGGGGCGAAAGAGATACGGATACCGGCAGCGTTTTCAAAACTTTTTAAGACTCCGGTGGATTGGAATTTTGCTACCGAGCCGGAGCCGCATTTGCACGATCGCAGGTTGTATTGGCCGCGGGGAAAAGTGTTGGGGGGGTCGGGCGCGATCAACGCGATGATCTATGTTCGCGGGAATCGCGCGGATTACGATTATTGGCGCGATCTGGGGAACGCCGGGTGGGGATTTGCGGACGTGCTTCCCTACTTCAAGAAATCGGAAAACCAGGAGCGCGGGGGTTCGGAATATCACGGGGTGGGTGGGCCGGTAAATGTGGCGGATCTGCGATATGTGAATCCGTTGACGCGCGCGTTTTTGGCAGCGGCGGAGGAAATCGGGATCGCGAGCAACGTGGATTTTAATGGCGCGGAGCAGGATGGGGCGGCGCTTTACCAGGTGACGCAGAAAAACGGCGGGCGGTGGAGTGCGTCGGATGGATATTTGCAGCCGGCGCGGGAACGCAGCAATCTGACGGTGGTGACGGGCGCGCACGCGGCGCGGGTGTTGATGGAAGGAAAGCGCGCGGTGGGCGTGGCGTTTCTGTGTGGTGGCGTGATGGAGCAGGCGCGGGCGGGCGGCGAAGTGATTCTGGCTGGGGGCACGGTAAATTCTCCGCAGTTGCTGATGCTTTCCGGGATCGGTCCGGCGGATGAGCTGAAGGCGGCGGGAATTTCTGCGATTCACGATTTGCCGGGGGTGGGAAAGAATTTGCAGGATCATCCGATGGTTTCGGTCGGATATTTGTGCACGCAGAAAATAAGTTTGGATGGCGCGGAAACTTTGGGAAATTTTTTGCGCTGGCTCGTGTGGAGGAATGGGCCGCTGGCGTCTAATGTGGCGGAGGCTGGATTATTCTTACGCACGCGGCTGGGGTTGGCGGTGCCGGATTTGCAGTTGCTGTTTGGGCCAGCATATTACAGAGGGCACGGATTGGTGAGACGCAAGGAACACTGCTTCGGGTTTGGGCCGACACTGATTACACCGGAAAGCCGCGGCGAGGTTTCATTGCGGACCGCGAATCCGCTGGATGCGCCGGCGATTCGCGCGAATTATCTGGCGACGGACGCGGATTTGCGGACGCTGATTGCGGGAGTGCGGCTGGCGCGGCGGCTGGCGCATACGAAAGCCTTCGATCGGTATCGCGGAGCGGAATTGCATCCGGGCGCGACGCAAAATTCCGATGCGGAAATCAGCGAATTTCTCCGAAACGAGTTAGAGACGCTTTATCACCCGGTCGGAACGTGCAAGATGGGAAATGATGCGCTGGCGGTGGTGGACGCGCGGCTGCGCGTGCGCGGAATCGAGCGGCTACGGGTGGTGGATGCGTCCATCATGCCGCGCGTGCCGGGGGGAAATACGAATGCGCCGGTGATGATGATCGCGGAAAAAGTGGCGGAGATGATACGGGAAGGTGCTTAGTCCTGCGCGACGGGATGAGTTGTTGGCGGCTGCGAGTTGCGGCATTTCTGCTATGCTTTTTGCCGTGCGACGACTGCCATTAATATTTGTGATCCTTGCGGCTGGCGGGTTCGTGAATGCTGCCGCAGCATCGGCCTCTCCCTGGCAAGCGGACGGGCAGGCGCCTGCGCAGATTCCTGCACCGCCACCCGCGCAGCAAACTCCTACACCTCCGCAGCAACCCGCACCAGCGCTAAATCCGGCGCCTCCGCCTGCTCCCGTGCATACGGGACCGGTAATCGTAATTAATCCGGCGCATGGCGGCACCGACGAAGGGGCGCACGCGGACAACGGGCTACTGGAAAAAAATGTAGTGCTGATATTTGCGCGGATGCTGCGCAGTGAGTTCGAGCGGCAGGGATATCGCGTGGTGATGACGCGGAATGACGACTCGAATCCTTCGTACGAGGATCGCGCGGCAGTGGCGAACGCCTATCGCGATGCGATTTTCATCAGCTTGCACGTTTCGTCCACAGGACAGTTGGGGGCAGCGCGGGCTTACTCTTATCAATTTTCGAATCCGGTGGTGATGGTGGGTGCGACGACTTCTGGTGGTACAGCGAATGCGGCGCCGCCCGCTGCGGCACAGGCCACGCCGACGAGTGGATTGCTGGTGTGGGAGGAGGCGCAGCGGCCTTACATCGAGAGCAGCCGTCGCGTGGCGGACGCGCTGCAGGCGGCGCTGGCGCAGAAATTCCCGGGGTCGCCCGCGACATCCGTGCGATTCGCGGTGCGCGAGTTGCGGTCGGTGGCGGCACCGGCGATTGCCGTGGAAGTTTCGAGCGTGGCAGCTGCGGATTCCAATTCCCTGCTGGCAATTGGAGCATCGTTGACCGGCACAATCGAGCGGAGCATTCAGGCGATGCGTCCGCAGGGATCTTCGCCTGCGAGCCTTACGGGGACGGCGGGATCAGCGGGTGCGAAATAATGCCGCGGAATCTAAAAATAACACTGGGGATTTTGTCGGTGGCGGTGCTGATTGGATTGATCAGTTTGCGCGGATTGCACCAGCGGATTGAACATTTGTCGCAAGTGCAGGGATCGGAAGAGCAGGAACGGCGAGAATTGCTGAAGCCGACGATTGTGACGTCCACGGACGTGATGGTAAACGCGAAGATTTTCTGGGCGGCCGGAGCGGACCGAATTACGCCGGTGGAAATGCAGCTGCCGCTTTCGGCGGATCCCGCGAAACGCGGGCGGCAGGTGCTGGATGCGTTGATTGCCGATGCGCCCGGCGATGCACAGAGGACTTTGCCGGAGGGTGCGACGCTGCTGGGATTTTACATTTTGCCGGATGGGACGGCGATCGCGGATTTTTCGGAAGCGCTGGCTTCGGAGACGCCGTCTGGGATTTTGAGCGAGGAGCTGGCTGTGGATTCGATTGTGCGAACGCTGGAGAGCAATGTGGCCGGCGCGCGTCGGTTGAAAATTCTGATTCATGGGCAGGAAGTGGATACGTTGGCAGGCCATGCGGATTTGACTGGATTTTTTGATTTGAATCCGGCGGTGAGCGTGAGCGTGCCGGTTGGAGCAGGGGTGCCAATGGCGCCTGCGGCGACTCCAGTGCATTAGGGTCGAGCCTTCCTACCTTCGAGAGCAAGTTGTTCCCTTCCCGTATTGTGGAATAGACTACGGCATGCCAAAACACGGGAAAGCACGCGCGCCTAAGTCCGTGCAGAAAATCAAATCACGATTTGCGAATGTAAACGGAGTGCGGCTGCATTATTTGGCGGCCGGCGCCGGCGACCCGGTGATTTTGCTGCACGGTTACGCGGAGACGAGCCGCATGTGGCTGCCGCTGATGGCGGAATTGGCGGCTACGCGCACAGTGATCGCGCCGGATTTGCGCGGGGCTGGGCAATCTGCGAAACCGGACGGCGGTTACACCAAGGTGGAGATGGCGGCGGACATTCACGCTCTGGCGCGGAGTCTCGGTTATGAGCGAGTGCAGATTGCGGGGCACGATATCGGATTGATGGTGGCTTACGCTTACGCGGCGCAGTATCCGAGCGAGGTGCAGCGGATCGTTTTGATGGATGCGTTTTTGCCGGGAGTGGGAGATTGGAAGAATGTTTGGTTGATGCGCGATCTGTGGCATTTTCATTTTTACGGGAAGACTCCTTTGGCGCTGGTGCACGGGCGGGAGCGAATTTATTTCGAGCATTTCTGGAATGATTTTGCAGCGCATGCGAAACATTCGGTGCCGGAGCGCGACCGGCGATTTTATGCGAAGCAGTATGCGCGGCCGGGCGGGATGCGGGCTGGGTTTGAATATTTTCGCGCGTTCGAGCAGGACGCGAAGGATTTTGCGGGGTTCGCGCAGAAGGCTTTGGCGATGCCGATGCTGGTGCTTAGCGGCGAAAAAGCGGGCGGAGAATTTTTGATTCAGCAGGGGAAATTGGTGGCGACGAATGTGGAAGGAGTGGTGCTGCGCGGGTCGGGGCATTGGTTGATGGAGGAGGCAGCGGAGCAGGTGATACCGAAGCTGCTGGAATTTTTGAATCGTTAGAGCGCGTGGCAAGGCGCTGAGGGTGCGGTGATGAAGGCTTGTGTGCTCTGCGATGTGGGGCGAATGGAGGTGCGCGAGGTGGCGGAGCCGCGGGTGGGCGGGCGCGATGTGCTGCTGCGGATTTCGGCAGTGGGGATATGCGGGACGGACGCGCATATTTTTTCCGGGCACGCGAATTACAACACGGATGCGACTGGAAAAACTGTGCCGCTTTCGGTGCAGCCGCAAATTTTGGGGCACGAGATTAGTGGTGAGGTCTTCGAAGTGGGCTCGGAGGTGCGCGATCTGGCCGCGGGCGATCGCGTGGTGATTGACCAGGGCTTGAATTGTGTGAGCGCGCGACGCGAACCGCGGTGCGAATATTGTTTGAGCGGAGATTCGCATCAGTGCGCGTTTTATACGGAGCATGGGATTACGGGATTGCCTGGGGGGCTCGCGGAATTTATCGCGGTGCCGGCGAGCAATGCGGTGCGGCTGACTTCGGATCTGGATATGAGGGAGGCGGCGCTTTCTGAGCCTCTGGGGTGCGTGATTCATTCCGCGGATGCGGTAGCGCGAGCGCGTGGGCGGTTTGCGATTGGCGCTGCGGAGGACGGGCGGCGGGTGCGGCAGGTGCTGATTTGTGGCGCGGGGCCTTCGGGATTGCTGCATTTGCAATATTTGCGGCGGGAGTTGGGTTACGACGGGCTCGTGATGGTGAGCGAGCCGAATGCGATGAAGCGCGGGCTGGCGGCGAAATGCGGCGCGGATGTCGTGCTCGATCCGAGTGGAGGAGATTTGGGCGCGGCGGTGCGCGAACATACGAAGGGCGGCGGCGTGGAATATTTGATTGAGGCTTCGGGACAGGGGCGCGCGTTTGCGGCGATTTCTTCGGTGATACGAAAGCAGGCGACGGTGCTGCTGTATGGACATGGTCACGCGGGATTTGAACTGAGCTTGCTGAATAATGTGATGTTCAAGGAGCCGACGCTAGTGACGCCGGTGGGAGCGTCGGGGGGATTCGAGAAGGATGGGCGGCCTGCTACTTACGCGCGGGCTTTGCGATTGATTGAGCAGGGGAAAATTTCTGTTGGGCCGTTCATTACGCACCGGTTTGGCTCGTTGGGAGATGTGCAAGGGGCGTTGGCTGGCGGGATGAATGCGGCGGATTATGTGAAGGGTGTGGTGGCGTTGCAGTAGAGCTGCTGTGGCTGGGCCGCTCGATTGGGCATCCGAGATGATTCTTTTCACGTTCGCCTGCCGTTGAATCCTCGCGATTGTTGACAGTTGCGCGGGTAGTGGTCACACTGAGTGCTCCGAATTTGTTTGGAATCCACGGTAGGGCTGCGAAGGGAGAACTATTCTTGCGAGTTGACGGACGAACGGCCGACCAATTGCGGCCCGTGAAGATTACGCCGGATTTTATTCCACATGCGGAGGGGAGCGCGCTAATTGAGGCGGGCGACACGCGAGTGATCGTGACGGCGACGGTGGAAGATGGAGTGCCGTCGTTTCTGAAAGGCAAGGGGCGCGGGTGGGTGACGGGCGAGTACGGGATGCTGCCGCGTTCGACGGAGAATCGCACGCCGCGGGAATCGAGTCGGGGGAAGCAATCGGGACGCACGCTGGAAATTCAGCGGATGATCGGGCGGACTTTGCGCGCGGTGACGGATTTGAAGGCTTTGGGCGAACGAACCGTGTGGCTGGATTGCGACGTGATTCAGGCGGACGGCGGGACGCGGACGGCTTCGGTGACGGGAGCGTTCGTGGCCTTGGCGCTGTCGCTGGAGCGGATGGTGGCGGCGGGGATTTTGCGCAAGGTGCCGCTGATTGATTTTTTGGCGGCGACGAGCGTAGGGATTGTGGAGGATGAGCTGCTGTTGGATCTGGCGTATGAAGAGGATTCGCGGGCGCAGGTGGATATGAATGTGGTGATGACGGGGAGCGGGGAGTTTGTTGAGGTGCAGGCCAGCGCGGAGGGACGGCCGTACACGGATGTTGAGCTGCAGGATTTGTTGAAACTGGCGACGGGCGGGATACGGAAGCTGGTGGCGGCCCAACAGGAATTGCTGCAGATTAAATTCATGGCGCGCAGTAAATAGCGCGGGATGCAACAGCGCGCGGCGATGAAAGTGACGAAGCTGTATCTGGCGTCTTCGAATCTTGGGAAGTTGCGCGAGTATTTGGAATTGGCGCAGGGGTCTGGCGTCGCAGTCGGGTTGTTGCCAAGGTTTGGTGAGTTCGCTTCTTTCGACGAGTCCGCGCCTACTTTTGCTGAGAATGCCGCAGGGAAGGCTTTGCATAACAGCCGGTTCACGCATGAGGCGGTGCTGGCGGATGATTCCGGACTAGTAGTACCGGCGCTGGGTGGGGCACCGGGGGTATATTCGGCGCGTTATGCGGGGCCGAGGGCGACGGATCGGGAGCGGGTGGAGAAATTGCTGCGGGAAATGCGCGGTAAGGAAGGGCTGGAACGCCGCGCGCGGTTTGTGTGCGTGACGGCTGTTGCGCAGGCAGGGCGGGCGATCGCGGTGGTTTCGGATCTGGCGACCGGTGTGATCACTTCTGAGCCGCGCGGGGCGGGCGGATTTGGGTATGATCCTGTTTTCTTGTTCGAAGCGCTGGGGCGGACGTACGCGGAACTGACGCGGGACGAGAAGAACGCCTACAGTCATCGCGGTAAATCTTTCAGGAAATTGCTGTATATGATTTCTCCGGGAAATGTTGAAACGTCCTAACGAGCCGGGGCATCCAATGCGCTGCTAACGAAATAGCTTGCCGCGAGACCGACGGAAGAGGTAGAAAGGAAGTCCCCCCTCTTCGAGGTGAACCTTGACGGCTTCCCGAGTTGTGACCAAGCTAGAGCCATCGCTGCTGATGCGGTTGGAAAATGCACGCGCGAATACTGACGCGTTATTTGCATTGTTGCCGCCGAATTCGTATTACGAGCGGCCGATCCCGGAGCGGCACCGGCTGATTTTTTACCTCGGGCATCTGGAAGCATTCGACCGGAATTTGCTTAGCCCTGCGCTGGGGCTGGGCTTGGAAGACTCTCCTTTCGACAAGCTGTTTGCGTTCGGGATTGATCCGGTGGGCGGCGGGTTGCCCAAGGACCAGCCAAGCGAGTGGCCGGAAATCGGGCAGGTGGAGCGGTACAATCGGCAGGTGCGCACGCGATTGGATGAACGATTGCGCGATCCGAGCGTCGTGCGGGCGCTGACGACGTCACCGGAGATTGGGGCGCTGCTGAACGTGGCTATCGAGCATCGCTTGATGCACGCCGAGACGCTGGCGTATTTGCTTCACAACCTGGCGATCGAGAAAAAAATGCCGCAGGCGGGACTAGCGCCGGATGAACGGCCGGCGCCGGATGCGAAGATGGTGACGATTCCTTCGGGGATTGCGACGCTGGGGCAGCCGCGCGACAGCCTGGCGTTCGGCTGGGACAATGAGTTTGGGATGCAGCGCGTGCTGGTGCCGAGTTTTTCGATCAGCGTGTTTCCGGTGACGAATTCGGAATATTTGAAGTTTGTCCAGGCGGGCGGATACCAGAGCGGAAAATATTGGCGGACGGAAGATTGGGACTGGGTGCGCAAGCAGAAATTAGAGCATCCGCATTTTTGGAAGCGCGCGAGTGATTCGCCGGCAGAAGACGCGAAAACGAAATGGGAATATCGCGGGATGTTCGGCTCGATTTCCTTGCCTGCTTCGTGGCCGGTGTATGTGAGCTACGCGGAAGCCTTGGCTTATGCGAAATGGGCGGGGCGGAAACTTCCGACGGAGGAACAGTGGCAGCGCGCGGCGTACGGCACGCCGGAAGGACGCGAGAGAGCATATCCGTGGGGCGATGAGCCAGTGGAATTCTGGCGCGGGAATTTCAATCTGGATCGCTGGGACCCGACGGGGGTGGACACGCATCCGGACGGGGCCAGCGCGTTCGGAGTTTACGATTTGCTGGGGAATGGGTGGGAGTGGACGTCTACGACATTCGGGCCGCTACCGGGATTTGAGCCGTTTGAATTTTACCGCGGATACTCGGCGGATTTTTTTGACGGGAAACACTACGTAATGAAGGGCGGCTCGTCGCGGACGGAAGCTTGCATGCTGCGGCGTTCTTATCGGAACTGGTTCCAAGCTCATTATCCTTATATTTACAGTAGCTTCCGCAGTCTGGAGGAATAATCATGTCATCCGCACCACGTATGGTGAGAGCGGGCGTTTCGCCGGCTGCAGCGATTGCGGCCGCGGAATTTTCGAGTGACGTGGTGGTAGGGTTGAGCCACACGGGCCAGAAAGAGCTGCCGTCGAAATATTTGTACGACGAGGTGGGCTCGGCGCTGTTTGATGTGATTTGTTTGCTGCCGGAATACGGCCTGAGCCGCGCGGGAATGCGTTTGCTGCAACGCGATTCGCACGAGATTGTTTCGCTGTTGCCGACGCCGGTGCTGGTGGCGGAGCTGGGTAGCGGCAGCGGACAGAAAACGCGGTTGTTGCTGCAGGCGCTCTCCAAGCGGCAGCGGGTGAATTATTATCCGATCGATATTTCGGGGAGCGCGCTTTCGCGGTGTCAGCAGGAAATCGGGCAGATGGATCGGGTGAGCATCGTGGGGTTCGAGAGCGCTTACCTGGAGGGATTGCAGGAAGTGGCGGCGCGGCGGCGTGACGGCGAGCGCATCCTGGTGCTGTTCCTCGGAAGCACCATCGGGAACTTCGACCGTCCGGCGGGGGATCAATTTCTGCGCGAAGTGCGGAAGATCTTGAGCACGGGCGACGCTTTGTTGCTGGCGACCGATCTGGAAAAGCCCATTGAGCAATTGCTGCTGGCTTACGACGATCCCGCGGGAGTGACGGCGGCGTTTAATCTGAATTTGCTGGCGCGGATTAACCGGGAGCTCGGCGCGGATTTCGATTTGCGGCAATTCGAGCATGTGGCGCGGTACGATGAGTGCGAGCGGCGCGTGGAAATGCATTTGCGGTCGAAGGCGTGGCAGCGAGTGACGATTCAGGCGGCGGGACAACGATTTTATTTGCGCGAGGGCGAGACGATCTGGACGGAGAGTTCGCACAAATATAATCCGCAGGAAGTGGTGCAGATGGGCCAGCGCACGGGGTTTCGTTGCGAGCAGCAGTGGTTTGACGCGGAATGGCCTTTTGCGCAGAATTTATTTTTTGCGATATAGGCGGTTTTGGGAAAGACGCAGTAGCTGGTGATTGCTAACTAGAATCGGCTGCGATGCGGAGTGCCTCCCCGGGGAAGCAAGCGGCGCGCTGGCTGTGATATATTCTTCGCCTTGATGGCCAAATCAAAAAAGAAAAACGAGAAGAGAAAAATCGCCGCAGCGGGGAAGAGTTTGCGTCGTGCGGCGAAAACGGCGCGCGGCGGTGCGGCTGCGGGCGGGAGACGGAAGGGCTCCGGTGGATTGGCACTGGGTCGCGGAGCGAATCCGGCAAGGGTGAGCGCCATTCTGCAGGGTCTGAACGCGGCGTATCCGAACGCGAGCTGCGAGCTGGTGTTTCGGAGTCCGTTTGAGCTGCTGATTGCGACGATTCTTTCGGCACAGTGTACGGACGTGACCGTCAACGTGGTGACCAAGCAGCTATTCCCGAAATATCCCGATGCGCGGGCGCTGGCGTACGCGGATCCGCGCGCGCTGGAGCAGGAAATTCGCCCGACCGGATTTTTCCGCAACAAGACCAAGTCCATCATGGGCGCGGGCAAGAAAATCGTAGAGGAATTTGGCGAAAAAGTGCCGCAAACGATGGAGGAATTGCTGACGCTGCCGGGAGTGGCGCGCAAGACGGCGAACGTGGTGCTGGGGACGGGGTTCGGTATCGCGTCGGGGGTGGTCGTGGATACGCACGTGCAGCGGCTTTCGGAGCGACTGGACCTGACAAAGAACACGGATCCGAAAAAGATCGAGCAGGATTTGATGCAGATTATTCCGCAGGACAGGTGGATACTATTTTCGCACCAGTTGATATGGCACGGACGGCGGGTATGCAACGCGCGCAAGCCGAAGTGCATGGAGTGCAACTTGGAGCGATTGTGTTATTCCAAAGACAAGACGAATTGAAATAGTTTTCGGGCGGGATTTGAGTCAAAAGGGGGATATGTGAACGGAGCTGTGAGCGGTCGCGAACGAGCGTGGTGGATTGCGGGAGCTCTGCTGATCGTTGTGACCATGGCAGTGTTCTTGTTTGCACCGGCATGGACGCGGCACCCGAATATTCCCGCTCAGCCGGAAATGACCGGGATGGGCGACATGCATGACATGGCGGACATGCCGGATATGCCCGAGATGCAGCACGGCGCTGCGGTGCCGGAGCCGACGCCGGAAGTTCGCGCGAAGCAGCTGGCGGATAAGAGCGAGAGCGAATTTAATCATCACCTGGCGGGAGCGCTGCTGATTTTGGCGGCATTGTTTTTTCTGGCGCAGGACCGATTGGTGAGCCGCTGGCCGGCGGCTAAATATGCGTGGGCGGCGTGCTTGCTGTTTGCCGGATATTTCTTGCTGTTGTTCAGCGATACAGAAATCTGGCCGTTCGGATACCAGAGTTTTTATTACGCGCTAACGCACAATCCTGAAGTGATGCAGCACAAAGCGTTCGCCGCAATCCTGCTGGCGCTGGGAGCGGTGGAAAGTCTGCGCGCGAGCGGGCGATTGCAGGCGGCGTGGAGCGCGTGGATATTCCCGGTGCTGGCGCTGGGGGGCGCGGTTCTGCTGCTATTCCACCATCATGGGGGCATGCACGGGCCGGATGCGATGCAGACGATGGTGCGCGTGCAACATCAACATTTGCGGTTTGCGGGAGTGGGCGCTGGAGTGGCGCTGGCGAAAGGCGTGGCCGACAGCAGCGGGAAATTGCGGCCGCTATTCGACAAGCTGTGGCCGCTATTCATGATTGTGTTGGGCGTGCTGCTGCTGCTTTACACGGAGTAGCTTGCTGCGAGCTGACGCGGACATTTACGCGGAGGCGCCAGAACGTAAGATTCCTACCGGCAGGCAATAGAACGTTCTATAATCACCGACAGACGTTACTGGGAAGTCAGGCTAACGATTATTTGGTGGCGTGCATCCGATTGATGGTGGATGCGGGCTGGTTCGGGAACAGGGTGAGATTGGGACTTCGGAAGGCCCACTGGTTTTCCACTCGCAGACATCCTTCGGCGACCGCAAGTACGCGGCGCAAACATCAAGCACACCATTGAAGGGCCACAGGTTCGAGGCACATCAGGAAAGGATCAACCTCGATGTACACTTCGGAAATTATTCAGGCATGGGGAAAAATTCTTAACGGTGAGCAGCCTTCGCTTTCGATTGAAATCACGCGCGAGTGTCCATTGCGGTGTCCGGGATGCTATGCGTATGAGGACGCGCATTTGGGCGGCGGGCAAACTTTGCGGCAGTTGATTGACCACAAGGGGCAGGCTCTGGTGGATGGCGTGCTGGAAATTGTGGACCGGCTGAAACCGCTGCATTTGTCGATTGTGGGCGGCGATCCGCTGGTGCGTTATCGCGAATTGGAATTGCTGCTGCCACAATTATTCGCGCGCGGGATTCACGTGCAGGTGGTGACGAGCGCTTTTCGCACCCTGGGCGCGGGTTGGGCGGATATGCCGCTGCTGCACGTGGCGGTTTCGATTGATGGATTGCAACCGGAGCATGATGTGCGGCGGGCGCCGGCTACTTACGAGCGCATTATCAAGAACATTGCGGGACAGAGTGTGACTTTGCATTGCACGGTGACGGGTCAGATGATGAAGCGGCCCGGTTACCTGGCGGAGTTCTTGGAATTTTGGACGCCGCGGCCTGAGATCAAGAAAGTGTGGTTCAGTTTATTTACGCCGCAGGTGGGGGATGATTTGCCGGAGATGTTGACGGCGGCGGAGCGCGCGCAGGCGATTGAGGACATGCTGGTGCTGCGCAAGCAGTATCCGAAACTGGATATGCCCGAAATTTTGATCCGGCAGTTTGCTTCGCCGCCGCATTCGCCGCAGGAATGTGTTTTCGCGCAGACGACTCGAACGCTGTCGGCGGACCTGACTTCGGAGATCACGCCGTGTCAGTTTGGTGGGACGCCGGATTGTGGAGCGTGCGGATGCGTGGCTTCGATGGGATTGGCGTCGGTGGCGGCGCACAAGTTGGGCGGGTTCATTCCGGTGGGGGCGATATTCAAGGCCTCGATCAAGATTGGGCGCGCGCGGGCGAAATCTCGGACGAAGCGCCAGGCGAAAGAGACGCAGCGGCGATTGCGGGCTAATGAAGAAGCTTGGGCGCATCAGAATGGGCGAGGGGCTTAGCGGCTGTTCGCCGCGCCCGCGGCGTTTTGTCCCGAGCTTATTCACCGCGGATTAGATCGCTGTGGGATTCGCGTTTGCGGACTAATTTGAAATGATTTTTGGTTACCAGAATTTCGGCGGCTCGCGGGCGCGAATTGTAGTTTGAAGATTGCGCGAAACCGTAGGCGCCGGCACCCCAGAGCGCCAGCAGGTCTCCCTGTTGCGGTAATTCCATTGGCCAATCGCGAAGGAAGCAGTCGCCTGTCTCGCAGACGGGGCCGACGATGTCTGCTTTGGTGATTTTCGCTTTCTTGTCGCGGATGACTGGCGTGATGGGATGGACGGCTTGGTAGAGCGCGGGGCGGATGAAATCGTTCATCGCGGCATCCACGACGAGGAAAAGTTTCTCGCGATTGCGCTTCATGTGCAGGACGCGTGTGAGTAGGATGCCGGCCGGGCCCACGATGGCGCGGCCGGGTTCTAGGAGTAGACGACAATTCAGCGTGCGAATGTGCGGGACGATGGCGCGGGCGTAGGCGTTGAGATCGGGAGGATTTTCGTCGGTGTAGCGGATGCCGACGCCGCCGCCCAAATCGAGATACGACAAATTTATTCCAGACTTTTTTAATTCGCGGACGAACGACGAGACACGGATTACGGCGCGGCGGAAAGGAGCGAGGCCAAGGATTTGGGAGCCGATGTGGGAACTGATTCCCTGCCAGGAAATGTGGTTCGAGCGAGATTGATCGAGATAGAGGCGGCGAGCGTGATGCCAATCAATACCGAATTTGTGATGACGATGGCCGGTGGAGATGTGGGCGTGGGCGCCGGCTTGGACGTCGGGGTTGACGCGGAGGGCGGCGGGGGCACGGAGTTTCAGGCGGGCGGCTTCGGCGGCTAGCGTGTCGAGCTCGGATTCGGATTCGACGTTGAACAGGAGGATGCGAGCTTGGAGGGCTGCGCGGATTTCTTCTTTTGTTTTGCCGACTCCGGAAAAAACAATGCGTTCGGCGGGGACACCGATGTGGCGTAGGCGATGGAGTTCGCCGCCGGAGACGATGTCGAAGCTGCTGCCTGCGCTGGCTAGCAATTTAAGGATAGAGAGGTTGGAATTGGCTTTGACTGCGTAACAGACCGAGTGCGGGATGGTGCGGAAGGCGGTGGTGAAGCGGCGGTAGGCGTCGAGGATGCTGGCGCTGCTGTAGATGTAGGCCGGGGTGCCGCATTTTTCGGCGATGCGGGTTAGGGGGACGTTTTCGCATTCGAGCGCGCTGTGGCGATAGGCGAAGTGCGGCGTGTATTTGGTGGGATCGCTGAGGATGATCCGATTCTTTTTTGATTTTGCTGAATGTGGAGTCAAGAGTGCCTTCGGCCGTTCGCGTCAGCGGAGCAAATCTTCGAGTTGGGTGCGCAGATCGGTTTTGGCATTGCGGTATTTTACGATTACTGGGGCGTAGAGCGAGAGGCCCCAATCTTTTCCGTGGCCGCGATTGATCGGACGCGTGCCAGGCACTACAACTGCTTTTTCCGGAATGATCAGCGGGCGACCTTCGGCGGCGATGTAAACTTCGCCTCGCACTACATCATAAACCGGAGTGGAGTGATTCAGGATCACGCCGGTGCCGAGGACGGCGCCGCGTCTTACTATGGTGCCTTCGAACACGCCGCAGTTCCCTCCTATTAAGACTTCGTCTTCGATGATTACGGGCATGGCGCCTACCGGTTCGAGGACTCCGCCGATTTGCGCGGCGGCGGAAATGTGGCAGGCTTTTCCTACTTGCGCGCAGCTGCCTACCAGCGCGTGAGAATCTATCATCGTCTGGTCGCCGACGTATGCGCCCACGTTGATGAACATCGGCGGCATGCAGGTGACGCCTTTGCCGATGAACGCGCCGTCGCGAATGCTGGAGCCGCCGGGGACGATGCGGACGGCGCTTACGGCGGTGATGCGCTTCGCGGGGTAGGTGGACTTGTCGAAGAAGGGCTGGCGCAGCGGGTCAATGGACATGTCCGTGATGGCTCCGATGCGGAAGCCGAGGAGGATGCCTTTTTTGACCCAGGAGTTGACGCGCCAGCCGGATGGGGATTCCTCGTCGGGCTCGGCGGCGCGTATCTCGCCGGAGTTCAGCGCGTCCTTGAACGACTGGAAGAGCGCCAGGTGCAAGGGGAGATATTGGGCCGGCGATCGATCGAAAAGCTGCTCAATTTGTTGCTGCAGCATGCACCTTCCCCAGGAGGCCGATGGATTCGAGAACACCGCGGATTTTCTCCAGATTTTCTATTTTTGGCGGCACCAGCGGGAGACGCCAGACGGGTTCGAGCAGGCCCATTTCTGCCATGGCGGCCTTGGCGGGGCCAGGATTGGATTCGATGAAATTCATTTCCATGAGCTGGAGATATTTTTTTTGCAGTTCGCGGGCGTGGGCGAAATTGTTGTCGAGGCAGGCGTGGATCAGAGTGGCCATTTCATTTGGAATTTCGTTGGCTACTACGGAAATTACGCCGTGGCCGCCGAGGGCGATTACCGGGAGAGCGACGGCGTCGTCGCCGGAGAGAACGGAGAAATTTTCGGGGGCTTGGCTGATGATGGTGGCGATCTGGCCTATGTTGCCGGAGGCTTCTTTTACCCCAGCGATATTTTCAATTTTTGCGAGGCGCGCTAGGGTATTCGGCTCGACATTTACGCCGGTGCGGCCTTGGACGCTGTAAACGACTATGGGGATGGAGATTGCTGAGGCTATCGCTTTGTAATGTTGGTAGAGGCCTTCTTGGGTGGGCTTGTTGTAGTAGGGCGTGACGGAAAGGATGCCATCGGCGTGGAGGGATTCCAGGTCTTTGGCTAGTTCGATTACTTCGGCGGTGTTGTAGCCGCCTGCGCCGGCGAGGACGGGGACTTGGCCGCTGGATTCTTCTACAGTGATTTCGACAACGCGGAGGTGTTCGGCGCGGCTCAGAGTGGGATTTTCGCCGGTGGTGCCGCAAGGGACGAGGAAGTTTATGCCTGCGTTGATTTGGCGGCGGACCAGGCGACGGAGGGCGGGTTCGTCGAGGGAGAGATTTTGACGGAATGGAGTTACTAGTGCTGTGCCGCATCCTGTGAACATTTTTTCGCTCCTTTGGTGCTTGTGAGACTCCTGCTGCTTGTTGCGTACCGACATTTTTGTGACGCCTGTTAATGCCGGCGGCGATTGCCGCGTCGCCAATGGCGCACTGAAGTGCGCCGCTAGGAAAGCCACATCAAAAGCCAGGTCAAAGGCGGCCCGCTGCAGCAGCGCCCTGATGCGCGGATGTGCCTTGCGCGAATAGGACTTCGCGGAATTCGAACCAGCCTTGTTTGCCTACCACCCACTTGGCTGCTAGCAGAGCGCCGCGGGCGAAACCTTCACGGCTGCGGGCTGTGTGACGGATGGTGAGCGAGTCGGCCGCGGAATCGAAGCCGATTTCGTGGGTGCCGGGATGGGCGCCGGCGCGATTGGAGCTTACCGAGACTTCCCTGCTGGGATCGGCTCGGTGCATTTCGTCCACTACCTTCAGCAGTGTGCCGCTGGGAGCGTCCTTCTTGGCGGCGTGGTGAATTTCCCAGGCCCATGCGCCGTATTCTTTGTAGCTGGCGATACGGCGCGAGGCCTCGGAGGCGAGTTGCAGGAAAATGTTGACGCCTACGGAGTAGTTGGGACTCCAGACCAGCCCGATGCCGCTGTCGCGCACGCGCGATTGAATTTGCGGCAGATGTTGCGTCCAGCCTGTCGCGCCGATTACCGCGTTGATTTGCAGGGCGGCGAGGCGCGCGATGTTTTGCGGCGTAGCGGCTGCGGTGGAAAAATCCACGGCGACATCCACGCCGACGAAATTGTTGCCTGTAATTCCAGTCGCGTCGCGATTGTTCTGGCTGTTCAGGCGCTGCGTGACGACGAACCCGTATTCGGGCGCTAGCTGCTCGATCAGGCGACCCATTTTGCCGTGTCCGATGATGGCGAGGTTCATGGGCGCGGAGCCTCGGCGGCGCGCGGGAGGAGTTGCGCGATCATTTTTTTGTAAATTTCGGCGGCTTCGAGAAGCTCTTTTTTGGGGACGCGCTCTTCGAGCGTGTGGGCTACGTGAATGCTGCCGGGACCGATCAGGAACGGTTGGCCCCAGGCGTTTGCGAATGCGGGGACGTCTGTGGTGTAGGAGACGACCGTGGATTCCAGGCCATCGAATGAAGTGAAACGCATCGGGGCAACGGAGAAGGCTTCTTTGGCTGTGGCGCGGGCGGCGACAGCGCGGGTGACGGCTTGGCGCAGAGTATCGGCGTCATCCACCGTACGGAAAGAAATTTCAGCGCGGGCGGAGTCGGAAACTACGTTGGGGGCGCGGCCGCCGGAGATTACGCCGATGTTGAGGGTGGTGCGGCCCATGAATGCGTCTTGGGGCAGCGGGATTTTGCGAATTTCGTGCAGGGCGTCGAGAAGTTTATCTATCGCAGATTCGCCCAGTTCAGGATAGGCGGAATGGGCGAGGCGACCGGTGGCTTCGATTTCGTATCGCAGGATGCCTTTGGCGGCGAGGACGAGCTTGTTGTCGGTGGGTTCGCCATTGATAAGGAAACGCGAGCCGCGAGGATCGCGGGCTGCGGCTAGCGCGCCGGAGCTGTTGCGTTCTTCGCCGACTACGAAGAGCAGTCCGAAATTGCGCGCGCCGTCGGCCAGCGATTTTTCCGCGGCGACGATCATGCTGGCGATGATGCCTTTGGCGTCGGTTGAGCCGCGGCCCCAGATGAATTCGTGATCTTCGCGGGAAGCGAAGAAGGGCGGGACGGTATCCATGTGCGTGGAGAGAGTGACGAGCGGTACACCCCAGTGAGCGAAGATATTGAAGCGATTGGCTTCTACGGGGCAGCGTTCGACGGCGCCGCCGGTGCGCGCGGTGAGGTCCGAAAGAAGGCCGACGAGGAACGAGCCGACGGCTTCTTCGTTGTTCGTGATGGACTCGATATCCACGAGCGCGCGGGTTAGTTCGAACAGATTCAACTTTTCACCGTTGTGAAAACATTTGCGGGCGAATTACGGCCGCGTTCTGAGGTCTTCCGGCGAAAAAGGAATGGAGGGATGAAAAGAAAGGCCGCGAGTGAACTGGAGGCGGCTTCCTTCCCAATAGCGCTCCACCCGTTTTTCAACGGATGACAGTGGGCAGGTATTAACCTGGCCCCCCAACCGTCGCGGAGCGAGCTTCCGGCGACGACTTCGGCGGAATGAACTACGATGCGCCCTTTTCGCTCAAGTCTCCGAAGCGTCTCGGAAAATGCGGCTTGGCTACTAGTGGCTTCCGCTCCTCTATCAAGAACGACTCAACGTAGCAGAGGCGGGCGCAGGGTGTCAAGGCCAGGACGTGCTGGGTGGCGGGTCGGTTTGCGATAAGTGCGTTTAGCAGGACTTGAACACGACAGATGGGAAACGCGCCTCCCGAAAACCGTCAGCAAACGCTTCCTGTTTCTCGGGCACATATCCGCAGGATTTCCAGCTGGATTACTGGCGTATAGCCGACACCTCGTCCAGGATCGTACGAGTTCAGGGAATATCTATCACTGTTCCAACGCCAGCGTAAATGTAGCGATCCCCAAAAGTCTTTTGCAACACTGCGAACGTCGGCTCCCCTGTGCAATGACCAATCGCGATGTAATCCAGCTTCCACTGGTCGTGCAACGCCGCGGAGATCCTCTGAATGTCAGGATCAGGCGCGGCTATAAGATGGAGGCCTCCGAATACAATACGGACGTGCGGATCAATTTTGGTGGCAGCTTCGAGAACCTTTTCGACGCCCGCGTGAGAACATCCATCCACAATGATGAGACCCTGCGGGCCGCGAATTGCCAGCGAAATTTCGCGAAGTTCGAGCGTGCCAGTGATCTGCGAGATGGTTGGCACAAGAAAAATGCCGGGCGCGATCTCCGTGGTGGCATCCACTCGGACGAAATTAGCCTGCGGCCAAGGCGTGCTGGCGGAAAACATGGCTGGCCGATCGCCATCGAAGTAACGCATGTTGGCAGCAAGCGAGTCGTCTTTGCGGTAGAGACTGTTGGGCGCTGCCCATCCGAACGGCCCCCAGGGATCGGCGGCAGTGTAAATCTTCACGGTGGGATTGACGCGAAGAAGATAGTTCAGGCCGCTAATGTGATCGTCGTGCCGGTGGGATATCACTACGAAATCCAGCTTGCTGAGATCCACGCCTAACGCCTTAACATTGTGCTCAAGAATCTCAGCGTTGCCGCCAGTGTCGAAAAGTATTCGCTTGCCGCCATACTCGACCAGCGCGGAAAATCCCCAGGCTTTGGTCATGGACGGGGACTTGCCAAATGCGTCGTAGAGAATCGTGACGCGATTGGGGCTGTCACCCTGGCAAAGGGCGGGAAATAGAAAAACCGCCAGCAAGAGATAACACGAAAATCGAAATCTCATGATGTGCTCCTTCGAATGGCCAGATTGGAGGCGGCCAATATCGTCGGGGATTGTAGTCCCACGGAATGCGTCCTGCCAAGGAGATGCAGAGACGCTCGGAGCGTTGCGTTATCGCCCAGGTGAAGTATGACTTCATTTTTCGGATTAATGCGTTCGTCCGGAGTTGCATTTCAACGTGCGGCACGAGACGCCGGTTCGGTTTAGAATGAGCGAATCCGTCAGTTGGAATCCGCCGATGATAAACGATGCGTTGAGGCAAGAATTGCAGGAAATGCGGAATGAAGATTTGCGCGTGCGCGAGGAACTAACAGTTTGTTGAAAAAGGCTCCTGAACTCGCCATTACGAGCGCAGCGAGGAATTCCTCACCGCTAAAACCCAACAAAAAGAGAGATTCCGTGTCGCAGCGCGCCTCGAAATGACGACCCGAAAGAGTTTTTCAACAAACTGCTAATCGCCTCAGGCGAGCTAGGCGGCGAATACGTTCCAAGAATGGAGGCTGTGCACAAGCGCAACGCAAGCCGCTTGCGCGAGTTAATTAAACTCCATGGATGGCCAACCGAAGATATTGCGGGGAAAGACGGAGCCGAAGCAGCGTGGCTGATCGCTCAGCACGCAATCGGTGAACCGGAGTTCCAGCGATATGTACTGCAGATGTTGCATGTCTCAATAGCCAAGAATCACGTCCCTGCCTGGCAAGCAGCGTATCTGGAAGACCGAATTGCGATGTACGAGGGCCAGCCGCAACGATACGGTACGCAATCGATGGATGATCCGAGAGACGGGCGTACTCGCCCGTGGACTATTGCTGACCCCAAGAACGTAAACCCATTGCGTGCGGAGGTTGGACTGGAACCGCTACGACCGGTTCCTGAACTGGGTGCTGAACTGCCGGCGGAGGAACGAGAGAAGCTCGAGCGGAATCACCGCTGGTGGCGGGAATGGCTGACGAACAAGGGATGGGCTCGTGCGAAGTAGCGAGAACACAATGATGTACGCTGAGTGCTGATTTGCGGCGCAATTCCTCCCGCACAGCCTGAAGGCTGTGCCACGAAAACCAGACGGGGTGACGCCGCGAGCGAACAGAGATCCTTCGCTTCCCTCAGGATGAAGACGAAAGTCAAATTCGCGCGTTCAAAAGCCAGGCGGGCGCTACGTTTCTTTAGGGGCGTCGGTTGGGGATTGGGGGACGGGTTTTCCTTTGTGGAGGCGGGTCCAGTTATCGAGGGTGGTGAAGGTGCGGGATAACATGCGGTCGATGTAGAGGGCGCCGCGGAGATGATCGATTTCGTGCTGGAGGATGCGGGCATACCAGCCGGAGGCTTGGACGAATTGGAGTTCGGCGCGCTCGTCGAGATATTGGACGCGGATGGTGCGCGCGCGGGGAACGACGGCGGAAAAACCGGGGAGGCTGAGGCAGCCTTCGTAGAAATTCTTCATTTCGTCGCTGCAGTAGGCGATGACGGGATTGATGATGACGTGAAAAGGGACGGGGCGGCGCTCGCGTTCGGCGAGGTCGGCGGCGGCGAAACCTTTCAAGAGGTCTTCGCGGTCTTCGATGACGGCGAGCTGCAGAGGCAGGCCGATTTGGGGCGCGGCGAGGCCAACGCCGGGAGCGTTACGCATGGCGTCGCGCATTTCGTGAATCAGGCGCTGAGTTTCTTCGCTGCGAATTTCTTCGGGCGTGAGGAGGCGGGCCGGATCGCGGAGAACTGGCTCGCCCGCCTGCATGATTTTCCAAGGCATCTTGTTTCCTTGCGGCGTCGAGGAGTCTCAGATTCAGCCGTAGGGGAAGAAAGGCCTGCCTCAAATCAAGAGCAGATTGTATGTCACCAAGTCGAACTCTGATGCGTCTAATTTGTGCAATCACGCGCGCTGAAATTCTACATCATCTTGATGGCTGGATTCAGTGCGGCCGGAACGAAGATTACCATTGCATGAATGCTACTGAGCAGCACGCTGATGCCACATGAATGTAGCTTGACAAGATAATCACTAAAGACATAGAAATAGCTGTTCGGCCCACAGGCGAAAGTCAGCCGAATGCGGAGGATCGTGAATGGAGACTTCCCGCAGAGATTTCTTCAAGGTAGCCGCTGTCGGTGGGGTTGCCGCTACCATCTTCGGATTTGACCTGAAGCCTGCCTACGCCCAGCTGAAAGAATTGAAAATTGCACGCGCTGCGGAGACACGTTCGACGTGTCCTTATTGCGCGGTGGGCTGCGGCGTGCTGATTTACACAATCGGGGACAAGGCGAAGAACGTGACGCCGCAGGTGATCCATGTGGAGGGTGATCCGGATCATCCGACGAATCGCGGGACGCTGTGTCCGAAGGGATCTTCGCTGGAGCAGGACATGCTGAATCCGCGGCGGCTGGTGAAACCGCAAGTGCGGAGGCCGGGGGCGACGGACTGGGAAGACATCTCCTGGGATAAGGCACTGAATGAGATTGCGCAGTGGACGAAGAACACGCGCGACGCGACTTTTGTGGAGAAGGACGCGAAGGGACTGACGGCGAACCGCTGCGAGGGGATTTCATTCATCGGGGGATGCACGGACACGAATGAGTTTAATTATCTCGTAGTGAAAGCAATGAGGAGTCTGGGCTTGGTGTATTTAGAAAACCAAGCCCGTGTTTGACACGGCCCCACGGTCTCAAGTTTGGGACCAACATTTGGACGCGGGGCGATGACCAACGGCTGGATCGACATCAAGAACACCGACATGATGTTGATCATGGGTGGAAATCCCGCCGAGAACCATCCCTGCGGTTTCAAGTGGGCGATGGAGGCGAAGCGACACCGCAACGCCAAGATTATTTCCGTAGATCCGCGATTCACGCGTACTTCCTCTACTGCTGACCTGTTTCTGCAAATTCGCGCGGGAACTGATATTGCGTTTCTGGGCGGGTTGATTCGCTACGCGATCGAAAACAACCGGTACGCGAAAGAGTATTTGGTCAACTACACGAACGCCGCGTTCCTTGTGAAGGAAGGATTCAAATTGCCGGAGGATGGGTTGTACTCCGGATTTGATGCGACGGCGGGGACGTACGACAAGACGACCTGGAATTATCAAGCGGGTGGAGATTTCAGCGGGAAGACGGATGCGGCGGCTGCGAGTGCTTCGGGTGGTGGTGCCGCAGGCGGGGCGGCTGGCGCTGGCGGAGCGTCGGGTCACGCGCCAGCACCGGAAGCCGGCAAGCCCCCGGCACCTGTGACGCTGCCACCGGATGTGGCTTACGACTTGACGCTGCAGCATCCACGCTGCGTGTTCCAATTGATGAAGCAGCAGTATTCGCGCTACACACCGGAAATGGTGGAGCGGATCACCGGAATTCCTAAGGAACAATATTTGAAGGCGATTGACATGTTTACGTCTGTGCGCAAAGACGGGGACATGAAGAAAGTGGCGACGATTATTTATGCGGTAGGTTGGACACAGCACACTTTCGGAACGCAAATTATTCGCACGGCGGCGATGATCCAGTTGCTGCTGGGAAATGTGGGCCGAGCCGGCGGCGGAGTGAACGCCTTGCGCGGGCATTCGAATATTCAGGGCGCGACGGACATGGCGGGGCTCTTCGATTCCCTTCCCGGATATTTGAAGGCGCCGATTCCGACGGACACGGATTTGGCTACGTTTCTGAAGCGCACGACGCCGACTTCGTCGAAACCGACGCCGTGGGGTTCCTGGAACTACTATTCGAACACGCCGGCATTTTTCGTATCTCTGCTGAAAGCGATGTATGGCGACGCGGCGACGAAAGAAAATGATTTTGCCTTCGGTTACCTGCCGAGAACGGACCGCGATTATTCGTGGACGCATATCTGGGAGGATATGTACAACGGTAAGGTGAAAGGCATGATGGCGTTTGGAATGAATGGCGTGATGATCGGACCGGACACGAACAAGAACATCAATGCGCTGAAAAAAGCGGACTGGCTCGTGGTGGGCGAGATTTACGAGGATGAGACCAGCGAGTTCTGGCGAGCCCCGGGAATTACGAAGGACGAGCAGAAGACGATTCATACGACAGTCTATCGGCTGCCGTGCGCGGGGTTCGCGGAAAAAGACGGGAGCATGACAAATTCGGCGCGCTGGGTGACTTGGAAATATGCGGCGGTCCCGCCTCCGGGAGATGCGCGCCTCGATCAGGACATTGTGGCGGACATTTTCTTGCGCGTGCGGGACCTTTACAAGAAGGAGGGCGGAAAATTCCCGGACCCGATTCTGAATCTGAGCTGGGCGTATGCGGATGCGGCGCATCCTTCGCTGGCGCAAGTGGCAATGGAGCTGAACGGCAGGGCGCTGGCGGATTTGAAAGACGACAAGACCGGACAAGTTGTGCTGAAAGCGGGCCAGCAGCTTCCGGGTTTTGCGTTGCTGAAAGATGACGGCAGCACGATGTGCGGCAACTGGATCTATTCCGGGTCGTGGACGGAAGCGGGTTCGCAGATTCAGAGGCGCGGCACGGAAGATCCCTCCAACATGGGGGTATTTCCGAACTGGTCTTGGTCCTGGCCCGCGAACCGGCGCGTGCTCTACAACCGCGCGTCCTGCAATGTGGATGGAAAGCCGTGGGATCCGGAACGCAAGCAGGTGTGGTGGAGCGAAGCGGCGCAGAAATGGGTGGGCAGTGATGTGCCAGACTTCAAGGCGGACTCGCATCCGAAAGAGCATTTGGGGCCGTTCATCATGAACCCGGAAGGCGTGGGGCGATTGTTCGCGCCGATCGGAGTGTTGGCGGATGGGCCGTTTCCGGAACATTACGAACCGATCGAAAGCCCGACGAAGAATTTGTTCCATCCGGAGCAATCGAATAATCCGCTGGTGAAGAAGTTCAAGTCGCCGTACGACAAGTTTGGAACGCCGGAAGAATACTCGATTGTGTGCACGACCTACCGGCTGACGGAGCAGTATCACTACTGGACAAAAAATAATCCGATGAACGTGCAGCTGATACCGGAGCCGTTCGTGGAAATTCCAGTGGAGCTGGCGCAAGAAAAAGGTATTCGCGGGACCGATATGATTCATGTGATCAGCGCGCGCGGGACTTATACGGCGAAAGCTTTTGTGACGCGGCGGCTGAAACCGATGATGATTAACGGCCAGAAAGTTTACCAGATTGGATTGCCGATTCATCAGGGTTACCGCGGGATTGCCGAGGATGCGGGAAGAGACGCGAAAACGCCGGCGAATTTGCTGACGCCGGCGGTGACGGATCCGAACGCGCACACCCCTGAATCCAAGGGCTTCCTAGTGAAAGTGGAAAAGGCGTAGGGAGCGAACGATGAGCCAGGCGTCAACGGAACTGTTGAGGATTTCAGGGCACGCCGGGACGGTTCCGGGCGCGGGCTTGAACCGGGAATTCCAGGTTTGCAAGCTGGTGGACACGACTACCTGCATCGGATGCAAAGCTTGCGAAGTCGCGTGCCTGGAATGGAACGGATACACGTTCAGCGAAACCACTTTTGACAATTCCTATCAGACGATGCCGGAAACGGCGTGGAATTACTGGAACCTGATCAAGTTCAACGAGCACGAGCGCGCAGACGGCAGCATGATGCTGCTGATGCGCAAAGATCAGTGCATGCATTGCGAGGATCCGGGCTGTTTGGCGGCTTGTCCCGCGGATGCGGCAATTGTGCAATATGTGAACGGAATCGTGGATTTTCAGGAAGCGAACTGCATTGGGTGCGGGTACTGCATGACGGGGTGTCCGTTTAACATTCCGAAATTCAGCCCGACGGCGCGGAAAGTTTTCAAGTGCACTTTGTGCAACGATCGCGTGTCGGTGGGGTTGGAACCGGCATGCATCAAGGCTTGTCCTACGGGCTGCTTGCACTTCGGAACGAAGAAAGAAATGAAGGAGCTGGCGCAGACGCGCGCGGACCAGCTGCGCGACGTTTCCGGATTCGCCGACGCTGGCGTTTACGATCCGCCGGGGGTGAGTGGAACGCACGTGATTTACGTGCTGCATGACGCGAAAAATCCGGAGCTATATGGCGGCTTGCCGAAGGATCCGCATATTCCGTATTCGGTGCGATTGTGGAAGGGGCCGCTGAAGTGGCTAGGAAATTTGGCGATGATCGGCGGCGTTGTGGGGCTGGCGTGGCATTACCTGCGCTTTGGGCCGAAGAAGGAAGAACCGATTCCGCCAGGTGATGGGAACGGTCTGGGTAGCAGTAGCGAGAGGCGGGCATGACGAGCAATGCGGTATCGCATCCTACCGCTGCTGACCACAACGAGGAGCTGATCCCTCGGTATTCGTTTGGCGAGCGCGCGAATCA
This sequence comes from uncultured Acidobacteriota bacterium, assembly GCA_963790855.1. GTDB lineage: Bacteria > Acidobacteriota > Terriglobia > Acidiferrales > UBA7541 > Palsa-295. The sequence continues at coordinate 710,471 of CAWBPZ010000004.1, read as the reverse complement.
TTGGATCGGGGCGCTGACTTACACATTCGCGCTGATCACGGGGCTGGCGTTCTGGTCTCCTTATTTGTATTGGCTGGCCGCGATTGTGGGTGGAGGGCCAACGGCACGATTCATACATCCGTGGTTCGGATTGATTTTCTCGGCGTCGTTCTTCTGGACTTTTAAGGAATGGCACCAGGATATGGAAATTGACGACGGGGACCGCGCTTGGGCCAGGGCGATGCCCTATTACATTCAGAATGAGGATGACAAGCTTCCGCCGGTCGGGCGATTCAATTTCGGGCAGAAACTTTTCTTTTGGGGAATTTTCTTTTGCGTGATTCTGCTGCTTCTGACCGGCGCGGCGCTTTGGTACACGGAAGCGCTGCCGTGGAGTTGGCGGTATTTGCGCTATGTGGCGATACTGATTCATGCGAGCGCGGCGCTGATCAGCATCGGGCTATACCTGATTCACGTGTACATGAGCACGATTCTGGAAGAGGGCAGCTTCGGCTCGATGGTTCATGGCTACGTGACGCGCGCTTGGGCCTGGACATTTCATCGCAACTGGTATGAAGAGATTAAAGGCGGAACGCGATCCAAGTAATGGCGCAACGGGAGTGGGATCGGCGCATACGCCGTGCCAACGAACTGACTTCCTCGTATCCGTTTGCCGCTGAAGGACTGCGTTACTACTCGCGCGTGGCAACTTTCCAGAGAAGCTTGTACGCGGAGTTTCAGCAAGCTTTAGGGGATGCGCCTGCCGGTGCAGGCATGGATGTTTCCACGGGAAGTTTGCGGGATGAGCTGGATCTTTTTCTGCTGCTGCCGAATTTTTCCAGGTATTTGGCGCTGATTGAGCAGATTGCGCCGGCGCCACTGGCGCAGGCCGCTGCGGGACTCGCGCGGAAAGGGACGGCGGGATGGCAGCGCGCGATTGAGGATTTCTGGCACGGCGACTTGGACACTGCAATGGCCGTCGGCCGGATGGACGAGGAGTGGGACGGTGCCGCGGGTGCGATTCAGCCTCGCGAACAATTGCTGGCTTGGATTTATCTGCAGCCGTATGCGGAGTATCTTGCGGATCATCGCGAGAAAACGGTTGTGGATGGAGCGCCTTCGACTTGTCCATTGTGTGGCGGGAGGCCGATTGTGGGCGTGCTGCGCAGCGAAGGCGATGGAGCGAAAAAATCACTGATTTGCATGTTGTGCGCGCATGAGTGGGGGTTTCGCAGAGTTTATTGTCCGGCGTGCGGAGAAGAGCGGGAGCCGCAGATGGCGTTTTATTCGGCTCCGGAAATTGCGCACGTCCGCGTGGATGTCTGCGACACGTGCCATACATATCTGAAGAGCATTGATTTGACGAAGACGGGGCTGGCTGTGCCGGTGGTGGATGAGATCGCGACGATACCTCTGGATTTGTGGGCCCGCGAGCACGGGTACGAGAAATTGCAGATCAATTTGCTCGGGACTTGAACTGGCTCATTTTGATTGATGGCTTGCGCCGCGTCGTGTCAGAAGGTCTTGTAAACGATGTCGGGTGGCGGAGCGTTCAGGAGCGTGATTGTTCCGATCGAGATGACGACGAGCGCTGTGTTCCAGGCTGTGCGCACGTAACGCGACAGAAGTAATGGCTGGCCTTCGAACTGGAACGCGAGTAGCCGTTCGCGAAGTGCTTCCCAGATCGCCAGAACGACGGAAGACCCCACAAAAATCAGCAGCCAGACAAGAGCGAGTTCCGAGGGATGAAAAGCGCGCGCCAGCGTGCCGAGTTGTTTCCAGTTGGACCAAAACCAGAGCAAGGTGAACGCGAACCAGGTGAAGGTGAGGCCGCGCGTGGCGACATTGTAAAGGCCGTTGCGGGCTAGCTCCTTGTATTTTTTGCGTCCGATCCATTTTGCCATTAGAACCTGGTAAAGCTTCGTGACGCTCACGCCTAATCCTTGGAGCACGCCGAAGAAAATAAAAACAGAGGTTTGGCCGTGCCATACGCCGATCAGAAAGAAGGTGACAAAAAATGCGAAGACTCCGAGGAAAGGCTCGGCGGCGGGCGAGGGCCAGCGGCGCATGGTGGCGATCAGCAACGGATTGTAAACGTAGGTTTTAAGCCAGGTGGAAAGGGTGATGTGCCAACGGCTCCAGAAGGTGATGAAATTATCGGAGGAGAAGGGGCGGTTGAAATTTTCGGGGAGCTCGATGCGGAGAAGGCGCGCAATGCCGATCACGATATCAATGTAGCCGGAGAAATTGCAGTAGAGATAGAGCGGATAAATGGCTGCGATAATGGCGCCGTTCAGAATGCGCGCACTGGCGGGGCCATTCTCATTGAGTGAATTCAACGCGTTCGTCTGGATCATTGAGATGAAAAGCGAGAGAACGTTAACTTTGAAGAAACCCACAATGATGCGTTCGAGGGCTTCGCCAGTGACGAATACGTTCAGCGGCAACGGGACTGGAGCAAGTTGCATGGCGGCGAAATCTTCGTAGCGCTGAATGGGGCCGGAGAGAAGGGTCGTGAAATTCAGCATGTAGTTCAAGTAGGAGACGAGCGATATGTTGGGTGGCAGGTCGCCGTTGCGCACATCAATGATCAAGTGCAGGGCGCGGAAGAAGATGTAGGAGAGGCCCAGCGTGAGGTACGGGTGGTGGAGGAATAGCGCGGCGGGGATGAACGCGTATTTTTTCAGCCACATGAACGCGACAATGCCAAGGATCAGCAACGGGGCGTATAAATTTGTTTTCTCGGCCTGCATGAGGCGCAGGCTTACATAGCCGTAGGTGAGGAACGCCGCTAGCGGGAGAAACGCAACTGGCTGGAGAGAAAAGAAGCCGAGAAATCCAACGCTCGCGGCCAGCAGGACGAACTGCCTCCAGGCGACCGAACCCGAGAGATTGAAGACAAGCACGACCGCGAAAGCAAAGGAGAGAAATTGGAGAGAGGCTGAACCCACCGTCATTGCTCCCGCGCCAGACTCTGCTGCAATGCGCAAGGAGCAAGCGCTGGAATGCAGCCATCGAGCGGTCTTCGCGACGGGATTTGAGGGATCACTGATTGCCCGCCGGTTATGGCGTTAACGCCCACAACGTACCACCAGCTTTCTGAGTTCGGGATATCACGGAAGCCTGCCATTGCTGTCCTGTCGAACTCTGAAGCCTGCTGCTGGGGTTTTGGTACGTCCAGAGCACGTGCCGTGCCAAAACCTACGCCTCTCGATGCGTGAAAAGTGGGAAGCGGAAGGAGTTCAAAATGTCTTGTAGACGATGTCGGGTGGAGGTGCATTCAAGAGTACGAGCGTCGCCACGGAGATAACGACTAGTACGGTGCTCCAAGCCGTTCGCACGTAGCGGGATGACAAGACGGGCTGATTCTCAAACTGAAAAGAAACCGACCACTCACGAGCGGCTTCCCACAAAGCAAGCGCGATCGAAGACCCAACAAAAACAGCGATCCATGCAAGCGCGATTACCCTCGAACCGAGGGATCGCGCCAGGAAACCGAGCTGCGTCCAGTTCGACCAGAACCAAAGCATCGTAAGCGCGCACCAAGTGAAAGTGAGGCCACGGGCCGCGGCGGTGTAAAGCCAATTTGCGCCCAACGCCATATATCGTTCCCGGCCGAGCGATTTGGTCATCAGCACTTGATACAACTTCGTCATGCTTACCCCCAGTCCCAGGAGTAGGCCAAAAAAAACAAACTCAGAAGTCTGGCCATGCCACAGACCGACAAGGAGGAACGTAACAAAGAGTGCGAAGACACTCAAGAACGGTTCGATAGCCGGTGATGGCCAGCGGCGAGCGGACTTGAGCATCAAAGGCAGGAAAACGTAAAACTGCAGCCAACGCGAGAGAGTGATATGCCAACGGTTCCAAAAAATTATGCAATTTTGCGAAGAAAAAGGCCGATTAAAGTTTTCAGGCAGCTTGATGCGGAGAAAGCGCGCGATGCCAATCACAATATCGATATAGCCCGAAAAGTTGCAATAGATGTAGAACGGATAGACAGCCAGGATGGTGATGGTCGCGCATACGCGCCCGGTAACGGTGTGGACCGCGGCAAGTGAGTTTAGGGCGCTCGCGTGCATCATTAGCAGGAAGAGCGAAAGCACATTCACTTTAAAGATGCCGACGATGATTCGCTCGATCGCCTCACCGGCAACGAAAGCGTTCAGCGGCAGAGGCACCGGAGCGAGCTGCATGGAAGCGAACTGGCTGTAGCGCTGGATGGGACCAGAGACCAGAGTGGTGAAGTTCAACGTGTAGTTCAGGTAAGAAACGAGGCTGATCTTGCGAGGCAGAGTGCTATGACGGGAGCGCGCGTCAATGATCAAATGCAGAACACGAAAAAAAATGTACGACAATCCCAGGGTTACGTAGGGAGTGCGGAGAAACAGCGAAGACGGCACGAAGGCATATTTTTTCAACCAAACGAACGAGACGATGCCGACGATCAGAACGGGAACAAACAATCGAGTTGCGCCGGCCTGCATCAACCGCAGGCCTAGGAATCCAAATAGTAGAAACGCTGTAAGCGGAACAAATGCCGCAGGGCGACGGGAAACGAATCCGAGAAATCCGATACTGGCGACTAGAAGGACGGACTGCCTCCAGGCGACGGCGCGAGAGAGGTTGAAAATGAGCACTGCCGCTAAAGCAAAGGCCAGAAACTGCAAGGAGGCGGAATCCACCGTCAGCGCTTCCCGGCGACGTTCTGCTGCAGCGTGCAGTGAGCCAACGCTGGAATGCTGCCATCAAGCAGTTTTCGCGAGAGGACTTGTGCCATCACCTTCTGGCCGTCGGGAGTAGCGTGGCCATCCACAACGTAAAACAAGCTCTCTGCATTTGGGATATCACGGAAGGCTGCCATCAGATCCACGTAAGCGGCACCGTGTTGGGAAGCCATCATTTCAATCTGATGGCCGAATGCAGTCGGATCAACATTCGGAGGAAGCTGTGGCGAGCTGAGGAGGGCCGCCTCCGCTCGCGACGGCGCAGGAATGACGACGAGCGGGATGCCGGCGGCACGCAGCTTATCCGCCATGTCGCCAATGATGAGATCGAGGTCCGCGAAGCGTTGCTGCCAAGCGGGAGTGAAGGGTTGACGGAGAAAGTCGGCCTTATCGCCGTAGAGCATGTACATTCGGATAAAAGTGTCGCGGTTCTGAAACAGAAAGTGCTGCGCGACCAGGACCGTTCGGCTTTCAACAAGCGTTGTTTCTACCCGTTTCATCGGACTTAGGGTCAACTGCACGGCGGGTTTGGTTGACGTTTGGTCGCGGGTGGGAGTATTGCGCGCGGCAAGCTCCTGCGGGTCGATGCGTTGTTCCAGATCGAAGGGCGCGAGAAGATAAATGACGACATCGGGATGGAGCGCCATGGCTTGCGGAAGGCGGCGATAGGCATAGATGGGGCTGGAGCCTGGCACGCCGAGATTTTGCACGTCAATGGGGCGATCGCAACTGCGGCTGAGATCGCTGGCGGTTCGAGCAAAATAGGTTTGATCGTAGGGGACGTAAAGGGCCTGGCTCACGGAAGAACCCAGAATCGCAATGCGGATGGCTCCGACAGGCTTAGGTCCACAGGAGGTGGCACTGCGATATCCGCATTCGTTGTAATGGTAGGTAGTCCAGGGCCCTTCTGCGTTTTTCGTGCGGATCGTACAGTTTGGCTTGAAATGGTCACCGGCGACCGGGTCAACGATGGTGCAGGAGCCTTCCTTGTGCTCCGCCCAAATCACGCGGGTGAGAAGTTCAGAAACTCCGAATAGGAACAGAATCGTGGCGAGGCTGATCAGAGGGAGACGGACATAGTCACGCTTCGGCAGGCTTGCGGGAGCGGAAACGGGCGATTGTGTTGGTGAGTTGTTACGAAGCTCGTTCATGGGCGATGTCACTGGTTTCTTGAATGAAGCCGAGGGAGCGCACGGACATGGGGGCAGCTTCGACTGCAGCGGTGTCCACATCCAATTCCCAGGTCGTCGTGCGGTCCGGGTCAGTGCCGATGAGAGTGAAGCCCAACTTCGAGTAGTGATCTTCGACGAGTTTGTTGCGATCGGTGGGGTGGTACGCGCCGATCAATTTGTGAATTCCGTGGCGTCGGGCGTGTTCCAGAACTTCACGCAGGACCATTTGTTCGACGCGGCGGCCGAGAACGCGGCAGCTCATGAGCCACGTGTCAATTTCCCACACGGAGCTGGATTGCTCGCGGCAAATGATCACGCTAATCATGCCGTTGTCGCCAAAGCTGTCCAAGAGGCGCACTTGGAGTGTGAAGCATCGCGGATCTTGCTGCGCGGCAGCGACTTCGGGTTCGGTGTAACGTTTCGTTGTCAGATTGTACTGGTTCGATTTGTTGATCAGCTGAGTGACGCGCGCGCGGCCGATTTCGTCGAAGGGTTGGAAAGTGATTTCCATTTGCAGCGAAGCGAGGTAGGCGTCGAGATCGCCAACCTGATTCTGCAGGCCGACGCGCTTGGCGTTGTCTTGATAGAAGCGGGCGCGCGCGACATCTTCATCCGAATAAGAGATTGATTCGAAGTAGCCTGCGGCGGCGAGGGTTCGGGCGTAGAGCGCGGGGTCCGCGGGAAGCTCTGGGACGGCGACCGCGGGTAGAAGCTGGCGAACGAGATTGCGCTCGACGGGATTGTCGTCGAGGAAAACGATGGAATCGAGGCCGAGCGATAATTCCTTGGCGATTGCGGTGATGTTGGTGGCCTTGTCGTTCCAATTCGCCTGGAACACGGCGATATGTTCTTCCTTTAGGAGCATTTCGGGGTGATTGCGGAAAGGCAGGCGCGCGATTTCGTCGTCGTTTTTTGAGGAAACGGCGAGGACGACGCCTCGTTCGCGCAGTTCGACTGCCAGGCGCTGGACAGCGAGATAGGCTTCGCCGGTTGCGTCGCCTTGCGCGACTTGAATTCCCTCGAGACCGTCATCGCCGATGACGCCGCCCCACACGGTGTTGTCTAAATCTAGAACTAGAACGCGGCGACTTTTCCCTCTGAGCGCGGCGATGAGGCGAGCTACGTGATCGGCGTATAGGGCCAGAAAACGATTCGAGAACGGGAGCTTCGCGAGATTCCATTCGCTCGGTGAATGCCAATCGGCGAGGCCCACGGTTTCAGCGAGGCCTGCGACATCGAGGAGAATATCTTCCGAGCCAAAGATGGACTCCGCGAGACTGAGATTTAAGCGCTCGATGACGTTGAAGGTGGTGCCGGGGAGGGCGCGATCGAAACTACCGAAGAGGCGATCAGGGGGAGGCGCGATTGTTTGGAGAATGCAAACTGTTTTGATGTTGGCTTTGAGTCCGGCGCGGAGGGTTTCGATATAGGTGAGCGATCGGCTGACAGCGTTTTCTGCTTCCGTGGCGTCGCCCTTTTTGCAACGCAGAGGAAGCGCGCGATAATCTATTGCGACTAGGACCGCGTCTGGCATGGCGCGATGGATTGTGGAATCAAGCGAGAGAGCTTCCTGCACAGCCTGATCGTAATCGGCTTTGATGCATTCCAGGGCGATGCCGAAGCGCGCGGCGGTGGCCACGAGCGCGGGGACGATGAAATCGAGCGTGGAGTTGCTGAGAATGCCCAGACGAAACGGGACGAGCGGTTCTAGCGAGGTGTGGGACCTCTGCGCCTTGGAGATTACGCGCGCGAGATGGTTCAGTTGATTTTCGTTCAGCGCGTGCGATGCGAGCGACTGGAGGCGGAGGCCTAGCGCAGTTTCGGAATCTTGGTCGAGAACCCCGCGACACCGTGCGCTGAAGTCTGGCCGGGCCTCAGGCAACCAGGAAAGAGATTTGAAAAGATCGACACTCATTGTCAGTGGCTTAATTTGCTTGTCGTTAATTGGCTTTGGAACGAATTAGTTCGGCGAGGCCTTCTACATTTCTTAGTTTGCCGATTTCAGAGGCCGAAAACTTTACGTTGAACGTCCTCTCGACGGTGAGAATGAGGCGGATATGGGTGAGGCTGTCCCAGCCGTCCACGTCGTCCGCTGAAAGTTCGGGGCGGACGACGATGGTGTCGTCATCGAAGACATCTTCGAACACGGTATTTAGTTTCTTGTAGATTTCACCGGTTTCCATGGGTATCCCTGTCGGTCAAAGACGAATTTCAGATTCTACCGCGCTGCGGAAGATTCTCGTACGACGCCAGCTTCGCCTCGTTCACGAGCGAGATATTGGTCGTAGATCCAGGCGTAAGTTTTTTCCAGGCCAGCCTGCAGCGTGGTGTCCGGCTCCCATTTCAGATATTTCTTGATGAGGGTATTTTCGCTGTTGCGGCCGTTGACGCCTTTGGGGGCGCTCAAATCGTAATTTCTTTTCAGCTTGATGCCGGCGATGCCTTCGACGATGTCCACCAATTGATTGATGCTGACCGCTTCCGTGGAACCAAGGTTTATGGGCTCGAGGATTTGCGAATTGGTAATTAGCTCGATGCCTTTAACGCAATCGTCGGCGTACATGAAGCTGCGAGTCTGGTCACCGGAGCCCCAGATTTCGATTTCATGCGTGCCCTGTAGTTTTGCTTCGATCACCTTGCGGCAGATCGCGGCGGGAGCCTTTTCGCGGCCGCCGAACCAGGTACCCCAGGGGCCATAAACGTTGTGAAAGCGCGCAACGCGTGTGTAGAGGCCGAAATCCTCGCGGAAGTGGCGGCACATGCGTTCGGAGAAAAGTTTTTCCCAGCCGTAGCCATCTTCGGGCATGGCGGGGTAGGCGTCTTCCTCTTTGAGAGACGGGGCCTGAAAAGTTTTTTGCTTGTCCGCGTTGTAAACACAGGCTGAAGAGGAGTAGAAGAATTTCTGGCAGCCGTGATTCAGCGCGGCCTGAAGCATGTGCGTATTGATCAGCACGGAGAGCATGCACAGCGCCTTGTTGTGCTCGATGAAACCCATGCCTCCCATGTTTGCCGCGAGGTTATAGATTTCGTCCACACCCTTTGCGGCGATCTCGCAGTTTTGCTTAATGTTGAGGTCGAGGCACAAGTTCTCGACGTCGTCGAACCGCTGGTACCATTCGTCGAGTGGTTTTACGTCCGCAGCGCGAACGCGTTTCCCTTGCCTGCGAAATTCGGCGACCAAATGGCCGCCAATGAATCCCCCGGCACCCGTTACCAGAACATGTTTTTGCATTCTTGCGTCTCCCTATTTTGGTATGAACTGTGAACTAATTGAATGCGGAAAATTCATGCGCGTCCAACGCTCAATTTGGAACGAACTTCGCGCCACTTGCCCTGCGATAGCCACCCTCGACTCTGGGGCCTGAATTGGATGCCGGCGCGAACCAGCTCCGGTTCCTCCCAGGGGACATCGTGATAAGCGGATTTGATGAACTCGCTATCTGGATCTTTTTGCCACTCTTGCGGGAACAAAGCGACCACGTCGTTGTCGGTCATGCGCGGCACAGCCTGAAGCGCTTCCCCTGACATTTTGGAACGCAACGCAGCGACCAGATCGCGCCCTTCGCCTAGCCGCAGGTGGCATGTCTGCGTGGCACGCGGATTTAATTCAATAAGGTACGGACGACCTGTTTGCTCTTCGAGGATGAAGTCGAAACCCACGAGACCAGAGAGACCGAGGCGAGCCACCATTTTCTTCACCGTCGCGGATATTTCCGGAATATCGATCAATCGCAGGACGCTGGCCGACCCTTTTGGATGCGTTTTTCGCAAAACTTCGAATTGGATCATGGCCAGGACTTCGCCTTGCCAACAGGCAACGGAGCTGCTGGCATCGGGGCCCGGGACATAACTCTGGATATTGACGACCGATTTATTGTTCCGAAGCCAGGAGCGCGCGCCGCTGAAATCCCCGGCGAGTACCGCGTGTTTTGCGACGCGAGACACGAGAATTCCGGCATCCAATTTCTGAAACGAGCTTTCGGCGTCGCCGAGGTGATCGACAATTTCGGTGCCAGCTCCACCGTGCGTACCGTCCACCTTCAGGACCGCCGGCAGACCGTTTTGCTTCAACCAGGACAGCACATTGCCGGCGCTGGATACGATTGCCGTATTTGGCGCGCCGACTCCCTCCTCGCGGGCCAACGACATGAACGCATTGCGGGAGTCCACGACCGAAAAATACGTCGGATTCCCTAGCGATCGCTCGAGCAAGGCCAAGACATTCAGCGATTCCGCAGCCGATCGTGCCGCTAGCGCGTGCAAGTGATGAAGGTGCGTCGCGGCCAAATCATCACACGGGATGACGAGATCAGGCTGTGCCGCGTCAATCGCGGCACGGAGCGATCTGATAGGCAGAAGTCCGGAGTAGTGATAAGTCCCCCGAACGGCCCGCACTTTCGTCAACAAGTGATCGGACGGACATATCGCCTGCACCTGGCATCCCGCTTGCGCCAGTGCCGTACCCAATCGGGCGGTCGCGAACCAGCGCCGCGTTGCGACCAAAAGAATCTTAGGTGTCATATATTATGTTCTATTGAAACTGCGTCAGCGGCGCGCTTGCGAAATCACCGTTTCGTAAAATTGCACAGTGTTGGAGCGGATGCTGCGCCAATTGTACTCTTCGGGGACCGGACAAACGGCGGACCTGCTTAGTTCGGCCCATTGCATGGCCTTTTCCAAAATGTGCTGGTCCATTGGTCCGCTGAAGGTGCGTACCCATTCATCGCCGTAGTGAGCTTGCAACTCGCTCATGGCGCCAAGGTCGGGAACGAGAATTGGACGGTTGCAGGAAAGCGCCAAGAGAGCGGAACCGGAATTAAGCACTTCGCGATACGGCAACACAACCAGATCGGCGGCACTGAGATTCGTGGTGACATCGCGCACTTTGACGAATTCAAACTTAACGCGCACGCGGCTGTCCTGACCGGCTTCCTTCATGATCGCTTCGGCAAGGGCGCGAGAACTCGGCACTCCCGACACGTAGAGAAACGCATTGGGTATGGTGACTTTACGAAAGGCGCGAACCAGTGCGTCCACATTCTTGTAATCACGAACGGCGCCGAAGAACATAAATACTTTGGCCTGCTCGGGAATTCCAAGCGCGCGTCTGGCATCCACCGAGCTGGGCGGATACTCGGCGCGATAATGTCCGTGGGGAATAATTGTGGTGGGTATTTCGCGCAGGCGTGGGTATTGTTTGATCGCCAGTTCCAAGCCCGCGGCGCTGAGGCTGATGGCGCCATCCACGCGCGGAATAAACCGGCGCCAGAACATGCGCTCAAGCGTGGGGTGGAATGATTCATGCGAGTGGAGATTGTGCATGGTCCAGACGATTTTCGTTCCACGCAGGCGCAAATAATCTATGGCGGCGAACATTCCGGACGTTTTGTAGATTGAACGCAGCAGATTGCGATCGTTCAAGAGATGGTCGGGCCAATGCATGTGCCAGACTGAGTATTTTTTCAGAAGATTTCCCGGCCATTCGTCCACGTTGACGTTGGAGCCCATATCTTGATGGACCAGAGTGGTGTAGGGATTGGAACCGTTGTCAACGGGCCACGCTAGGACGCGCATTGCGTTCCTTGTTGGACCAAATCCCGACGAACTGGGAGGGTATGTAGAATTGTTGACGGCTTCATAGGTCATACCTGCGCCGAGTTACGTGCATTTGCTACCAGCGCGGCGAAGTGGCCGTTGTTGACGTCGTTGCCGTAGCGATCGTAAATGATTTTCCAATTCTTCCTCGCTTGCTCGGGAAGCTTATCAGCATTGAAGATGCGCATGCCGCCCATGCCGACATCGCGAACGAAATCGGTGGAATAGAGGCCCACCTGAAGTCCCGCCTTCCAGGCGCGCAGACAGAGGTCCACGTCGTCGCATTGGTAGGGCGCGAAAGCATTGTCAATTCCGCCCAATTGCAGAACGGCCGCTCTGCGCAAAATGATCGGTGCGCGGTTGACGGTGTCCACAAACGTGAAAGGCAGGCCGACGGGCTGGCCGTTGCGATGGTTTACCAAGTCGTAGGCCATAACTGGGCCTGAGCCATTGCCATTCGCGACTTTCAACGAGAGACCGTCGCGACCGCCCAGAACGGCAAGTTTGGGAAAACGATCGAAAAGCGCAAGAGCCTCTTCCACCCATGAACCGTCAGCGGGCGGAATGTCGTCGTCTTGCAAGAGCGCGACGAACTCGCCGCGGGCAAAATCCAAGGCGCGAGAGTACGTCCTGATTTCGAATATGTCGTTGGAGCGGATGACGAAGTGGTTTTTGCCGGTAAGCATCCGCGCGAGGACATCCAGAGCGCCGTCACTGGAGCCGTCGTCAACCACGACGATTTCTTCGATGGGCGAGCTGAGCAACGCGCCGACGATTGCCTCGATATTCTGGCGCTTGTTGAACAGCTGAAGAATCGCGGTGACGCGCGGGCGCTCGATGTACGGAGTCTTGACGGTATTCGACTGTTGCTCGAAGAAGCGCTTGCCGAGGCGCTTCCGGTGATAGATTCTGCGAAACTTATTTACGGCTTTCAGGACAATGTTGCTCATCCGGACTCCTTCAATCCACGACGACGCGGGCAAAACCGGCGACGACGCGCGCTAGTTATTCGCAGCCATCGCTTGTTCATAAACTTGCAGCAGGAGCGAGTAATTCCTTTTGGCGGTGTAGTCCGATTCGTATTTGGCGCGAGCCGTCCGGCCCATACGGGCGAGGTCGGCAGGATGCTCCCATGCCCATTCGACTTTTTGCGCCAGGTCCCACGCGTCGCCGGGAGTGAAATGCAGGCCGGTGTGTTGGTCCGTGACGATCTCCGCCATTGCACCGAGGCGGGAACAAAGCACCGGAGTGCCGCAAGCGAAGGATTCGGCAATGATCATGCCGAACGTTTCGTACCAGGTGCTGGGAACGACGATGAAGCGCGCATTCTTGATGGCCGCCATCGTTTCCGGGCGGGAGAGCCGGCCGGAAAACGTGACTCCGGAAAGTTGCAGAGTGCGCGCTTGCGATTCCAGACCGGCGCGTTCGGGACCGTCGCCAACAATTTGCAGAGGATAAGGTGTGCGGAGCTGCTTCCACGCGTTTAGCAGGACGCGCAAGCCTTTATCTTCCGCGAGGCGGCCGACGTACACGGCATATTCGCCGGCGTTCGCTCGCTCGCAGGGGTCCGGGTCCACGAAATTGGGCTTGACTGTGAATTTTTCGGCTGGAAAACCCGAGGCGACGAATTTCTGCTTCTGAAAATCGGTCAGAGCGATGAACCGGGTGACGGAATCGCGCCAGGTATTCAATTTGCGATGGACCGCGATCATCAGCGCAACGCTTGCTGTGGCTCCGCGAGAATTTCGATAGCAGCCGTGCTGCACGCCGCGGAGCAATCCATGATCCACGCATTCTTCGCAGACATGGCCATCCCGATAAAAAGTCGCGGATGGGCAGAGCAGGCGGAAATTATGGAGCGTCTGCACCACGGGAATTTTGCGCTCGCTGCAGGCCGAATATATCGAAGGTGAAATGACCATAAAGGTGTTGTGGATGTGAACGACGTCCGGCCGCTGCGCATCGAGGAGCGCGGCAAATTCGCGGCGCGATTCCGAAGACCACACAATGCGCGGGACAACGGCGATTCGCGCGAGGGCGGAAGCACCCTGCAATTCCATGTTGCTGCGGAAGTACGGAATCACCTGATGGCCTTCGCTTTCGAGCAGGCGCTTTTCGCTTGCAACGACGACGTCTTCACCTCCGGGCTGTTGATAGGTGTTGTGCACCAGAACAATTTTCATGATGTTGGAATTGCGCTACCCGCTGCGTTCGCGCTTAGCTGCACTCTTAACGCCGCGCTCACTCGCTGGTCACCAGGACAGGGTTCGTGCCCACGTCCAGGCTAGAGCCGTTCAACGGCTGGGGAGCTTGCAGCAGCACAGTAAAGTTTTTGGCATGCCAGGACGATGGGACAGGGATTGTTTTCGGTCCGTCGCCATTCCAAACGATCCATTGCAGCGCGCCCTCGCGATTCAGCTCGCACGTCCAGGTGTGGCTGTTGTCCTGGCTGCACCAATCCATGCGCGCGCCGACCAGCCAAGTCTGAATAATTCCGTAAGCGCGGCCAGCAGGTTGCAGAACTTCCTCGCCTGGTGCAGTGGAATCCACCGTCATGTTGTGACTGTCCCAGGAATACCAATAAAATCTTTGCACGCCGACGGCCCACTGCAGAATGTACGCTCTCGCGAGATACGCAGCGAGCAGCTCGTTGTTGGGGTATGGATTTGGGTCGAGCCAGCCCGCTTCGGTATCCCAAAGCGGCTTGCTGCCTGCACCGTTCTCCGCCATGGTCTGCTGAATTTGTTTGATCAGCGGAAGCATGGATTCGGGCAGTTGCTTGTTAACGTAGAAATGAAATCCAATCACGTCCACGTACTGGCCGCCGCCTTTTTGCAGAAACTCGGCTAGCCAGCGCACACCGTCGGGACCTTTGGTAGCGCTGGGAGAAACGATTATCGCCGTGGGATCAATGCTGTGAATGATGGGCGAGGCTTCGCGAACGAGCGCGAGCATTTGATCCAGACTTCCGGTCCAGAACTGGTGCAAGTTAGGCTCGTTGCCGATTTCATATTCGTGGACGCGCCCTTTGTAGCGCGTGGCCACGGCGGTCACAAAATCTCGCCAATCCTGAATGTCCACTGGCTCGGCCGCGTAGCCGGGTTTGTATCCCGACGGCTCTTGAGGGCGCGCCGACGCCCAAGTGGGCGTGAGGCCCAGCGTTAGCAGCACGTCCGTGCCGTGGGCCTGCGCTTGCTGCAGAGATTTATCGAGAGTGTCGAATTTCCAGACACCTTTTGTCGGCTCGATATCGGGCCAGGTAGTGTGAGAATCCCACAGACGCCACTCCGGAATATTCACGGTGGGCCACTGCGTCAGCGGTTCCCTTCCCTTCGGACTGACCAGGTGATGGATGTGCATTCCGAAGAGACTGGCCGGAATCGGCTGCTGACTGGGAACGAGCTTGGTCGCGTCGCCGGTCATCACAGAAAATATTGTGAGAAAAGCGCCTACCAATCCGATGCGAGTGCTACCCCTCAGTACCGTCATTGTTTCATCCTCTTGCGTTGGTTGAGATCACGTTTCACGGACCTCAGATTTTGGCGCATTGGAAACGACGGGCTGGAGATTCGATGATAGATGGCTGTAAAGCTCTTTGACGAGCTCGCTGCCAAGCACTTCGCTAGTTTTCAGGCACGCGGGATCTGTTTTTGGGAGCTGGCCGGAGATTGCCTGGCGCAGTTTTTGCGTGAATTCGTTCGGATCTTCCGGAGAGAAAATACTTTCGGGCGCAAAAAGTTCTGGAGCGCAGCCGGCGTATTTTGAGCAGAGGACTGGGATGCCGGACAGGATCGCTTCGTTGGCTACCAGACCCCAAACGTCTTCGCGCGTGGGAAAAACCAGGACGTCGGCAGAGCGATAGACCGACGGCATTTTGTCGGGAGCCTGCGCGGCTCGGAAATGTACGTTTTTCAGGCCGAGAGCCGCCGCGCGCTGCTCTAGGGCTTGTTTTTCGCGGCCGTTGCCGACGAGCAGCAGCGAGAATTCGCAGCCTTCTTGCTGGAGCTTGGCGGCTGCGTTCAGAAGCGCGCCCAGGCCTTTCCGTTCAATGAATTGGCCCGCGTGCAGCACCACAGGTCGCGGTTGAATCGTCCATTTGGGTTCGGCCGGCGTTTGGAAGCGATCTTCATCTACGGCGTTTTGCGATTCTAGAATGCGCTCGCGTTTTACGCCAAGCTGCAGCAGGTATCCGGTGGATGTGCGGCCGTAGCTGATCCAGTGGCGAGTCCACAGCGTGACGATTTTTCGAATGATTCTGCGCAGCGGGCCGATTTTGCGCTCGGTGTGCGCTGTGCCACCCCACCAAACCCATACGGGCTTGCGGAACAGCGTGCCATACGCGAGGGCCGTGAGGGTGCGCAGACCCATCTCATTGGTGATGACTGCTTCCGGCCGAAAGCGGAGGAGATGCCACGCGAAACCGGGAGTTACGTGAATGAATTTTTCATCGAACACTTCGCCAGCAACTTTTTTGCCGTGATGAAGCTGCCAGCCCCAGGCGCGGACTACTTGCGCGGTCGGGATGGCTTTCTCGAGGCCTTGCCAGGAATCGCGATTCGATTCCGTCCCGCCGTGTAGGATTAGCAGATCGAAATGGTCCGCCAAAACGGAATAGAGGCGAAGACGCGCGGGCGCGATGATGTTCAGCAGCAGCCCGAGTTTTGGTTTGGGTGGGAGCGAAGTCATATCAGAATTCGAACATTTACTAGCTGGTGGCGAAAGACGGACCTGGATCGCTTCCGGGATCTGTTTCGTGCGCGGCTTCGTCGGCTGGCTCGAAAGCGAGAGCGTCCACAGGTTGCGCGGCGCTGCATGCTGCGGCTACGAAAAGCATCCAGAAAATCGAGCCGGGCACAAGCACAGAACTTTCGGTGAAGCTATAGAGCAAGATGAAGCACATGTACACGAGCGGCCACTTCGAGCCGGGCTCAGAATCCGCCCGCATATATCCAACTGCTCTCCACAGCGCGACGATGTAGGCGGCGACGTAGAGTGCCAGTCCGATGAGGCCCAGCTCAAGTGCCAGATCAATGTAGGCGTTGTGCGCGTGCGGAACCGTCCAACGCAACATGGCATTAATACGCAGAGCTTCCTGGGAGACCATCCAGAAAGCGCTGTAGCCGTAGCCCAAAAGAGGTTTCAGTTCGATACTGGAAAGAGAAATGGCCCAGAGCTGTGCGCGCCCAGTGAGCGTGGCGTTGCGGCCGAGCATATAGGTGATAAGGCCCCAGTAGTGAATCAATAAGAAGATTGCTGGCACGACCATTGCTGCGGCGCAAAACTTGATCAAGGTTCGGACTCGTCCGGTCCAGCGCAAGGCTGGCGCAAATTGCACAACCAAGATGAGACCGACGAGAGCGACGACCGCCGTTATGGATTGCGTCAGAATGATCAACCCGACCGCGGCCACGAACGTGAAGATGGCGGTGAGGATGCCGTTCATCGAACGACGCACAGAAGTCAGTACCACAATAGCGGTGAGAACGATCACTCTGGCAAATACGTTTTTCTGGTCAAACAAGCCGACCCAGGCGTTGGGGTAGGCTTTATCCACGACCGGGACCAGGCCCGCGAAAAACACCTGCACCACCACGCTGAGCGCGACGATCGCGCTCAAGGCGGTGGCGAGGAGCTGGAGTTGTTTGCGAATGGGATAGCGAACGGCGAAATCGAGACCGAACAGGGTCGTGCCCAAGAGCGCGACGTCGCGACGAAGCGTGAGTCCCGGTTCTTCGGACCAGAAAACCGAAACGACGGCGAGCAGTACCAGCGCGACCAGAAACTTGTTGGTGCGAACCGCCGCGACGATCGGGCCAAAGTTCTGGATCGCACGGATGAGGACGACCAGGTAAACCAGCGCCCAAATAATCTGCAGCAGCGAATTGCCTTCGTTGACTGTTTGGGTGGTCGGAGTTTCCAGTACCAACGACTGGAATGCGCCCGTGGCCAGAGCCAGCACGAGAATCGTGAAGACATCGCCAAGATATTTACGAGAGATATTCATGGTTTAAATCTCCATCCGCACTTTGAGCGATCCGATTGCAGCGTTACGACGTGATGCTGGGATTATTCGAACCCCTGTCAGTCTGATTCGGCATTTGCGGCTAACTTGCCCAGAACATTTTGCGAGCGGCGGAGCAAGATGAAGGCCGCGGCGCCGATGCTGCAGGCGAGCAGCGCGTCTGAAGCGATGCTGGACCAAGCGGCGCCGCGCCAGGAATAGGCGGGGATCAGCCACAGGTTGAGCAACACATTGAAAATGGCGACGCCCACTTGAATTGCGGTTCGCACCACTTGGTGCCCTGCCCCAGTGAGCGCGTCGGAAAGAAAATAGTGCACAGCTTTCAGCATGGGCAGCACGGAGAGCCAACGCAATGCTTCGGCGGAACGGGCGTACTCCGGACCAAGAATGCGCGGAATAATTCCGGCACCGAGCAGAAGGCAAATGCAGGCCAGCGCGGTGTAGCCGAGAGCGCGCGGCAAGAGCGAGCCGGCATACGTGAGGTTCGAGGAAATGCCTCGCGTGCCGCGACGAAAAAAACTGGGATAGGTGGCGGCGAGCAAGGCCGACACGGGTGAAAAGCTGACGTCAATGATGCGGTACGCAGCACCGTAAATACCGGTGGCGTCGAGGGTGCCCATGCGGGCCAGCATCGTCTTATCAATATCGTTGTAGATGGTTTGCGAGCTCAGGCCAGCGGAAAAATAAAATCCTTCGCGAAGTTCGCGCACTGAACGGCGCCATGTGAGCTGCGGCGCTCCTAGTTTTTTTGATACCAGCAGAACCGCGACGATCACGGATAGCGCGGTGCTGCCGCAATAAATGTATCCCCATTGCAGGGCTGAGGGGTGCGTGTACACCGCGGCCAGCGCCACGGCGCCTGCCAGACGGAACAGGCTAATCATCACGTTCAAGCTCGCCGTCCAGTTGAGCTGCTCCGCAACCTGAAACGCCTGGCCGCTGATGGTGATGATGTTCAGACCAAACAGGTCCGAAGCCGCGACAAGAAAGACCAACAAAATTGGAATGGTGTGCGGCAGCGCGAAGGTTGACACCAGCAAGACTACGACGAGCAAGATGGAGCTGAACGTCGTGGTGGTGGCCAGCGCCTTGCCCCAATATTTTCGGAACTGGTCCGGCTCGCGCGCGACGTTCTGGACCATTAGATTCCCGCTGCCCATGCCTCCAAACGGGAAAAATATCCCGACCAAGGATACGACGCCGACGAACGCGCCGTAATTGGAGACGCCCAGCGAGCGGGCGATCTCAATAAAATAGAATGCCTGCAGGACGAGCCGCAGGCCCTGGCCTACAAACATCCACGCGGCGTTGCGAGCCAGTGGACTTTTGAACATGGATTTGAGCATTGGTTTTGGGGTTCGGGCCGAATCGCGCCGGGCGTTGTAAATCTAGCTGGCGGACGCACCAGCGGCGAAATCTTTCACCGTAACCGGCAACTCAAGTTCTGCCGGCTGGACGAGCTCTGACAAATGTTCGGGAACGCCCGGGGCGCGGCCGATGCTGTGATAAATAATTCCGGCGCTGGCCATGCGGGACGGCTCGTAGAGATTGCGTCCATCAATGACGATCGGGTACTTCAAAAGTTTTTTCAGCTGCGGCAGGTCCAGGCTCGCGAATTCCTTCCACTCCGTCAAGATCAGCAATGCATCGGAGCCTGTGACTGCGTCGTAGGAATCCTTGGCGTAGGTCACGCGTTCACTGGGGAGAACTTTTTTCGCGTTGGACATGGCCGCGGGGTCGTAGACGCGGACGTGAGCGCCTTCCTTCACGAGAGTTTCGATGATGCCGACCGCGGGCGATTCTCGGATGTCATCCGTGCCGTCTTTGAAAGCGAGGCCGAGAACGGCTAAGTGTTTGCCGCGCAACGTCCAGAGCGCGGCGCGGATGCTTTTTACGAAACGGCGGCGCTGCTCGTCGTTGATACGCGTGACTTCGCCGAGGAGGCTGAAATCGTAACCGCATTGAGTGGCGACGGCGTGGAACGCGCGCACATCCTTCGGAAAGCACGAGCCGCCGTAGCCAATGCCTGCGTTCAAGAATTTTGGGCCGATGCGGGAATCGGCGCCGATGCCGGCGCAGACTTGTTGAATATCGGCGCCGACAGCTTCGGAAATGTTGGCGACGGCATTGATGAAGGAAATTTTCATGGCGAGGAATGCGTTGGAGGCGTGCTTGATCAGTTCGGCGCTCTTGGCGGTGGTCAAGATGAGCGGGGCCTTGGCGTGAGAGTGGCCCGAGTGCGGAATGGCGTGGGGCCGCGAGTAGTAATCGCCGGAAGTAAGCGGTTGGTAGACGGCTTTCAGGAGTGAAGCGCTGAATTCATCGTCTGCGCCGACGACAATGCGATCGGGATATAGAAAATCGGTGACCGCGGTGCCTTCGCGCAGGAACTCGGGGTTGGAGGCAACGGAAAATAGGCTGGACGGCGCGCCGTTCAGGAGCAGAGTCTTGCGCAGTGAATCGCAAGTGCTCACGGGCACAGTGCTTTTTTCGATTACCAGCTTCGGACTTTGAATCGCGGAGGCGATTTCGTAGGCGACGGCTTCGACGTAGGAAAGATCGGCCTCCCCGGTTTCGGATTGCGGAGTCCCGACGGTAATGAAAACGGCTTGCGATTCCTGAACCGCTTCTGCGATGGAGCTGGAGAAGCGCAGGCGGCCCCCGAGGTGACGTTGCAGCAGCTCGGGAAGAAAACCCTCGTGAATGGGCACTTCGCCGCGTTCGAGGGCGGCTATTTTTGCGCTGTCGTTATCAACGGTAATAACTTCGTGGCCGATCTCAGCGAAACATGCGGCCGATACCAAGCCGACGTAGCCCGAACCGATTACAGCAATTCGCATAATGCAGTTCCCCCTGTATTTATGAAAAGTGGCGCGTCGCATGCCAGGAACGCCACGAAATCCTTGAAGCGAAATCCTTGACGCGAAAACCTCCCTGCTGACATTTAGTCGCCGGTGACCGCTCGCGGCGTTAATTCGTAGCGCTTGATCCCAGTGAATTGCAGCGCAATGCGCAGCAAGAATGCCGAGTTATTGAACAAATATCGTTTCCAAAGGCGCGACGGCTCCTGGCACAAGCGATGCAGCCATTGCAGGCCGGCGGTTTTCATCCATTGTGGAGCGTCTTTTACGTGGCCCGTATGAATGTCAAACGCAGCGCCGACTCCCACCATCACCTTGCAATTCAGCCAGCCGATATTTTCAAACATGAACTCTTCCTGCTTCGGCGTGCTGAGGCCTACCCAGATGACGTCTGGCGAAAGCTCCGACAACTTTGCTTGCAGTTCGGCCTTCTCGATTTCGCTGAGTGGACGAAACGGAGGAGTGTAAGTTCCCACGATGCGTATGCCCGGAAAGCGGCCTGCGAGGTTTTCGCGCAGCGCTTCGGCGATGCCGGGCTTGCCTCCGTATAAAAAATGAGATTGGCCTGAGGCCATCGATCTGCGGCAAAACTCGAGCATCAGATCGGGGCCAAATACACGGCCCATGTTTTTGAAGCCTTCCCAGCGGCCCAGCCACACCGTTGGTACGCCATCGGGGACGACGAGCATGGCGTCGTCCAGAATTTTTTTGAAGCGCGAGCTACGCTGCGCTTCCATGATGCCGTGAACTCCGGTGACGCAGACGTACCCGCCGCGGCCCGATTCGACAGCGGCTTCGAGCATCTGCGCGGCGAGAGGTAGATTCACGGCGTGAACGCCGACACCGAGAATATTTGCGCGGGCCATTTTAGTTTGCAGCGACTCCACTTGCTGAATGCTCCCGTGACTTTGAGAGGTGGTCGAAACCGAAGACACCTCATTTCAGAAGATGGCTGAGCCGAGAATTATTACGGAACAGGATGAAAGTGAACAATTCGAGATCGGAATGCGATCACGGACGATCGATTACGCGGCGCCCGAGCCTCTGAGCACCGCCGGAATGGTGCGCGCCAGGATTTTCAAATCGAGCCAGAGCGACCATTCGTCCATGTACTGCAAGTCCAGCCGCATCCACTGCTCGAAGGGGATCGCGCTGCGGCCGTTCACTTGCCAGAGGCAGGTGATGCCGGGGCGTACGGTGAAGCGGCGGCGCTGCCAATCCTGATTGAAACCTTGATAGTCGCGCACGGGAAGCGGGCGCGGACCGACCAGGCTCATGTCGCCTTTCAGGATATTGAAGAGCTGAGGTAGTTCGTCAATGCTGGTGCGGCGCAGGAATCTTCCGATGGAAGTGATGCGCGGATCGTCCACGATTTTGAACACGGGACCGGAAACTTCATTCAGATCCTCGAGCGATTCCATCATCTCTTCAGCGTTGGGGATCATCGTGCGGAATTTGTAGATTACGAAACGGCGCTTATTGATGCCCATGCGTTCCTGGCGAAAGAAGACGGGCCCGTTCGAGGTAAGCTTGATGAGCGCCGCGACGACGAGAAGCAGAGGCGAGAGCACGACCAGCAACACGGAGGAGATCGCGAGGTCGAGAATGCGTTTGACGAGCAGTGCCCAACCATCGCGCATGCCGGTGTAGGTGGCGATGTGGTGATCGCCTTCGAATTCTTCGGTGCGCGAACGGGCGGTTTTGAGGCCAAAGATATCAGAGGCAAAACGCATGATCATGCCGTGCTGTTCGCAAAGCGCGGCGACTTGTGAGGAGTGCTCGTAGAATGAGCGCAACGGCAGATAAATCGCGACTTCATCCACAACGTTGCGGCGTAGGTACTCGGCGAGGCCGGCGTAGTCGCAGCAAACTTTGTAACCGGTGGCGTTGAACTCGCTCATCTTGGCCCAATCTTCATCCACAAAGCCGAGAAGCTGGTAGCCGCGTTCCGGGGAGGCTTCAATTTTTCGCGCGAATTCGATGGCGCGAGAATTAGTGCCGAGGATGAGCATGTAACGGAGATTGTGGCCGTGGCGGCGCACGATGGCCAGCCAGTATTGCATCAGGAAGCGCGATGCAACTACCAAAATAGAGCTGATCGCGTAAAAGGTGATCAGAAACGGCACGGTAATCATGCGCACGGAGAAGAAGACCGCGACCAGCGCCAGGCAGACGGTGGAGAGCGACGTGGCTTTCAGCGCATCCGTGCTTTCGGCGAGCCGGGTGGATAGTCTTCTGGACTGGTACAACCCGCACATGGAAAAGATGGCATGGCAGCAAAAGAGGGCGATCGCAAAGATTACGATGTTGGAGACCTTCACGCGCATGGCCAGGAAGTCGTGCAGGGAAACTTTATTTTCCGCGTGGACGAGCAGAAGAGTACCCAAGCCGAACGAAACCACAATGATTCCGAGGTCATACAGCTTCAGCGCATTCAAAAGAAACCGACGCTTTGCTTCGTTCACTGTTTCTCTCTTCGGGCTGGGTCGTAATGTGAAAATTGGGCCGAGCTGCTTGTTTATAGAAAACGCTACAAACGAAACTCGTCACGCTGAATATTTACAGCTTGATGATGAATTGCACGTTGTGGATCTATTACGATTTGCCGCCGAGAAGCGTTGCGCTCTCGCTACACCGGCTCGATTGAAAAACCTGCGATGCGGATGGCAATCGAGCGTTGAATCAATTCCACAGACACCACCAAAGTCTGGTCACCGTTTACCGCGGTAAGAATTCCCTGCAGCCCGTCGAGGGCGCCGCCGCGAATCCGTATGCGCTTGCCTACATTCAAGAACGCATGAGGTGCGGCCGGGATGCCGCGCGTGACGATCGTCTGCACGCGCTCGATCTGCTCGTCGGGAATTGGAACGCCAAGCCCGCGCGTCCCTACAAAACTGGTGACGCCATTGGTGCGCAGAACGGAAACGCGGGTCTGGAGCGTTTGCGCAATCCGCACGAAGACGTATTGCGGAAACAACGGCATCTCGACTACGCGCCTGCGATCGCTCCATTGCCGGGCGGAGGATACCAACGGAAGAAAAGCGCTGACGCCTTTCTCCTGCAGCTCGGCTGAGACTTTTTTCTCGTGGCGCGGCCGCGTTTGCACTGCGAACCAGGCCGGCGTTTCGATGTCCGTCACCGGATTCGGGCCACTCAGCTCGTGAGCGGTGGATAGGAGGTTACTCAAAGACAGGGCTCCGCCACTCTCAGTCACATCCGAAGGTAACTAACTCGCCAACGGAGACTGCCCGCTTCCTTCGTGCCCAACCAAAAATCCGGCTATGGCTTTTACGCTGCACCAAGATCCTTACTGCACCCTCGCGAACGACAGGGTTCGCTTACAGCTTGTTGTAAAGCGTCTCCGGAATCGGGAAGGTGCGCTTGTTGAGCACCGCGCCGAGAATCCGAATGTTCGCCGCGCGCAAGCCCTCTGCAACCTGGAGAGCTGCTTCGCGCCGCGTGGAATTCGCTTCGAGAACGAGAATGAAACCGTCCGTCATTTGGCCCAGGCCGATCGCATCCGAGTAACGCGTGAGTGGCGGCGCGTCAATCAGAACAAAATCGAACTCTTTGCGCAATTCTGCCAGGCGCGTCTTCAGCTTTTCCGAATTCAGCAAGTTCGCCGAGTCCGCTGCGAGCGCACCGCTGGAGAGCAGCCAGAGATTATCGCCACGAACTGGCTTGGTGAAGGAACGGATCGGCCCGTCTTGCAGCAAACAGTCCGTCAAGCCGTGATGGTTGGTGGTGCCAAACATCGCGGGCAGCGCGGGCGAGCGCAGATTGGCTTCGACGAGGCAGACCGAGCCGCTAATGTTTTTCGCCAGCGTCTCGGCGACACGCACGCAGACGCGGCTGACGCCGTTACCGTGGTCGATGCCGGCGAAGGCGACCATGTGCGGCGGTTCCGCTGCTTGCAGCAGGAACACGCGCTGCACCAGGCGCAGGGCTTCTTCGCCGACCATCTGGTCCAAGTCCGGGCCTTCGGCTTCGCGATAATGCCCGTTGCCGCCGCCATTGCCAAAATGCTGCGGCGCCGGTTCTGGTTTACGAATCGGACGAAGTTCCTGATCCTTCCCTGCTTGCTGCATCAATTCAAAGTTCTTGCTCATTGTTTTCCTGCCTCTGCGGGTGCAGCATTGGGAGCCTG
The DNA here is from genome assembly GCA_963790855.1 of uncultured Acidobacteriota bacterium. GTDB lineage: Bacteria > Acidobacteriota > Terriglobia > Acidiferrales > UBA7541 > Palsa-295. The sequence continues at coordinate 685,968 of CAWBPZ010000004.1, read as the reverse complement.
CTGGGCCGCTCGCTGTGTTTCTGTGGAATTTGTGGCCGCTGTCGGTACACGAATTTTTTGCCCGGGATGAATGCGATCGGGATCGCTCAGCCAGGGGTTCAGGTCCTGCAATTGGGAGAGCACCTTGCCGTTGTACTTACCAACCTTGTCGACGCTAATTTGATAGAGCGTCTGACCGGGCTTCACCTGCACGTCCTCGGATGCTTGTTCCAGCTTGGGTTCGGGTTTGGCGTCGGATTTGGGGTCTGGCGCGGCCTTCGCTGCTTCCGGCTGAAGCAGTGAAACCTGCGAAACGACGACTGGCGCCGGAGCTGGTGTGGAAGCTGGCGCGGTCGCAACGGGTGGTGCAGATGCGGCGGTATGGGACGCGCCGCGGTCCACGTTCAAGAAAAACAAACCCACAGCCAGCGCTACGATGCTGGTCAGCGCGACCTTGGGAATCCAACCGGCGCTCACCGATTGTTTCTTGGCAGCGAAAGAAAAGCTGAGCGCCGTGCGCGCTGATCTCTTCTCCGGGCCCTTGGCTGATGTTGGCGCGACGATATTTTTCTCGCGCAAAGGTTCCAGATCCAGATCAGCGATCACGTCTTGAATGATGTCGCGGTCAATCGCCTTGCGTTTCAGAGCGCAAGCCAAGGACATCGCGTTGAAACAGAGATTGTTGATATTGCGCGGAATGCCTTCGCTGTGTTCGGCTATCAATTTGCGCGCGCCGACGGTGAATAGACCCGGCTTCTCACAACCGGCGACCCACAAGCGGTGGTCAATGTAGGCATTGACGTCGAGGTTTGTGAATGGCTCGATGCGGATGACCATGGAAACGCGCTGACGCAATTGCGCCATTGCAGGGCTGGCGAGGCGGTCGGCCAACTGAGGCTGTCCAGCCAGCACGATTTGCATCAACTTCACCCAGGGAGTTTCGAAATTGGAAAGCAGGCGAACGGATTCGAGGACTTGCTCATCGAGATTTTGCGCTTCGTCTATCACCAATACGAAGCGACGGCCTGCGCGCATTTCCTCGGTGAGGAGCCGGTTCAAACTGTCGTGCATGGCCGGCAAGTCCATTCCGGCGACGTCAATGCCCAGGTCAATCAGCAGGTGCCGAATGAATTCGCGCGAATCGCAATCCGTGCGGAAGATGAAGGCCGTGCGAGCCTTGTCGCGCAGGTAGGAAAGATAATGATAGAGCAAGGAAGTCTTGCCCATTCCCGGCTTCGCGATCAAAGCCAGGAATCCACGATTGCTTTCCGTGCCATAGACGAGCGAGGCCAGCGCTTCCCGGTGTTTAGGACCGAGATACAGGAAGCGCGAATCCGGCGTGACGCCGAACGGCTGCTCGGTGAGCTTGAAATACTCCAAAAACATTTTCGGCTACGCCGCCCTCTTCGGCATCGAAGCAAGCACCGGCATTTTCAGAGTTTCCATCACTTCCTCAGGCGTGCGGAACGATGGGTCCAGATACTCCGCGATGAAGGCCGCTGCAAGACCGATAATCGTCGCACCAATCAACCCCAGGAACATGATCAGCCACGGGCTGTGCGCCGGAAGTAAAGAGACGACCGCGGGAACAGCGATCGCGACGTTGGCAATGCGCTTCTGATCGAGTGCGTCGGAAGTGCGTTCCTGCTCGCGCTTGGTAAGGTAGAGCAGATAATTCGCCTCGTCGGCTTTTGCTTCGCGAATCAAAGCGCCTTGCTTCACGGCATCGCCGTCAAAGGAGACCATGTCCGCGTTCATGCCCTTGAGGCTGGTGAGCAACGCCGCCGCGGTGGCTTTCTCGGTGGCCAAATCGGCTTCGGTTTTCGCTTTGTCCGCGCGCAGCAGTTCGTAGGTCGGATCGCGGTCGGTGGCTAGATTGACGTACTTCGCCTTCTCCGCGCTTGCGATTGCTGCCTGTGTTTGCGCGATTTCCTCGTCCACTTCTTTGACCAGCGGATAACTCGGATCGTACTTCATGGTCAGCTGGCTGCGCTTGTTCTGTGCGGCCAACAAAGTGGCGTTCAGATTTTCGAGCAACAGATTGGCTGCTTCGGAAGATTCAACTGTCGCGGACCTAGCAGGAGTCGCGGCCATTTGCTCATTGAGGTTCTCGATACGCTTGGCATCGGCTGCGATGGCCTGGCGGGCGGTGTAGAGCGCGGCCTGGGTTGCGGCGACTTGTCCTGCCATATCGGTGCGCAGAATATCGGGAGCGGCCACGCCCGCGGTGCGACTGAACTCGGCGAGGCGGGCTTCCGCGTCGTCAAGAGCTGCGCGGTATTTGTCGGTTTGCTGCGCGAAGAAATCGGCGGTTCCTACGGGGCGCTGCAGTTGCAGGTGCTTTTGCAGATAGAGTGTTCCGAGAGTTTGCAAAACGCAGGCGGGCACTTCCGGTTCGCCGGTTCTGCCGTATTTCACGTCAATGACGTCCGACGTCGAGGCCGCTTCGACTTTAATTTTCTTGGCGAGGCCGCGCGCTACGCCTTCTTGGCGCATGGCCATGCGACGCTGCGAATCGGTGAACATATCGAACGGCGACCATTTGTCATCCACCAGCTTGCAGGTGGAGACGATGGTGCGCATCATGTCGTCACCCTGCAGCAGGGCGACTTCGGAGGCGACTTGATCGGTGGTGACCGCGCGATTGTTGTTCACGTTGGCGATCTGTGCGGTGGTGATGGCTGGATCGGAGCGATCTTGTTCCACGACGACCTGCATCGTGGAAACGTAATAGCGCGCGGCCCATCCCCAGGCCACGATGATCGCAACCGCAAACACGCAACAAAAGCTGATGATCGCCACGCGGCGGTGCCGGAAAATGGGCGACAACATATCCCTGAGGGTGACTTCCGGCATTTCTTGCGCCGATCCGACCCTGCGATTCGTTGTAGTCATGTCAGTTTCGCCTTTGAGTCCTGATATTGTCCGCGCCAAGAACTAGTAAATGGGAGCGTAGAAGCCAGTTCCGATTCCGTACGGGACGTATTTTCTGAACTTGGTGATGAACTTCTCCGGCACGAAAATCATGTCGCCGGGCGCCAGATGGGCTTCTTCGTTGATGGTCTTGCCGGTCAGCATGTCGTGCAGCTTCAATTCCTTCACTTCGGCCCATTCGTTGTTCACGCGGTGATAGAGAAACACCTGCGTCTTAGCGCTGGGCAGAAATCCGCCGGCGACGCCGATGGCTTCTGTCACCGTCATGTCATAACGGAGATCGTACTGGCCCGGCTTGCCCACCTGGCCCAGCGCGACAAAATACGGCCGCTGAAAGTCTTTCAGGTCCACATCAATAATCGGATCGTGCAGCGTCTGCGCGTAGGTCTTCTTCAACGCGACGACGACTTCCGGCACCGTCATGCCCTGGACGTACAGGCTGCCGACGTTTTGTAAATTAATGTAGCCGTCCGGCTGGATGGTGACGGTCTGGTTCAACTCCGGAGCGATGGGGAATGAGATATTAAGGACGTCGTCTCTCTGCACCTGGTAGCGCGGATTGCGCTGTTGTAGAGCCGGCCGGTCATCGCCGGGTTGCGCCTTGCTGGCAGTGGACGCAGATACTGTGCCGGCAAGAGCCGAGACCGTGTTGTTCTGTTGACCCCACAGGCTCAGAGGAGCCGCGGTAAGCAGAATCGCCAAGCTTAGTGCTTTGATGGTAGCCATTCGTTTTCCTCACCAGTCGTCGTCAACAACTCAAGGTCCTAGGACACCAGTACAAACGTACTTGGGCGGGTGCTACACGGTTCGCAAGTGGCGGGCCATTTTGGAACAAATCTAACTGCTTATTAATGAACGAACTGCAGATAACCATTAAAATCGAAGGAGCAAGATTTCCACAATTAGTACAACAATTTTCACTCTTTGGGCCGGAGGGCGTGATGCCGACGTAATGGTACCGACTATAAACGCCCGCAGCGATCGTAACGATTGCAGTCCGCGCGTGAATTGGTCGAATTATCGTCTCAACACGAGACATTTTTTGGCATAAGTTAATCATTTTCGCTCCGCTTCACCGTACAACTACACCCGTTCGCCGATGGTGGCCAGCCGTCGAGAAAAACGCGAGGGAATCCTCTCTTCAGAGCTGCACCCACAGCCCTTGCATACGAAGCTTCCAACTTCGCGGCGTCTCGATCCCAAGACGCCGTCGACGCTGCATCGCTGCTACGCGCCTTGCTTCAGGGGAAGATAATATAAGCGGAAACATCGAGTGCTTCATTGAATGTTTAACGCAAGCGTATCGAAAAATCCGATGAGGTGGGGAAAGTGAAGTGTGCTACAGATAAATGCTTGCGAGCGCGCGCGGAGTACTAAGGGTAATCCTGTACTCGAGTCTTTCGCTCACTTCCCTACCGGCACATGCAACTTGTCGGTTGCGAACAGAACTGGCCCCGCGTAAGACGCGCGGATTGATTTGCGCACGGCATCTTCCTGGCTTTCGACGTCGGGCGCGGTATGGCTGAGCAGCAGACTCTTCGCGCCGCTCGCGCGCGCGGCTTCGCCAATTTTTTTCGGCGGCGTGTGCAGGTCGTAGAGTTGCGCAGGCGAATTCGGCGGGTCTAGCACGGCGCAATTGAAAATCAGCAAATCCGCGTTCTTCGCCAATTGCTCCAGGTTGGGTAGTGCCGATGCGTCCATGTCTCCGGAAAAAACCAGCACTTCATTCTTATAGGAAATTCGGTAGGCCACCGAGGGACAATCGCCGTGGTGCGTAGCGATTTCTTCGACGAGCAAACCGTCCTTATCCACGATTTTGGTGCGGGGCGAATCCAAGCTGATCGCCAGATCGCGAACCGCAAACGTTTCGTTGGCGCCAAACGTCTTTTGATATTCGAACGCGCCGCCTTTGCCCACCAGCAAATCCACAAATCGCGAGGTTTTGGGAAATAGTCCGGCGCCCTCGGGACCAAAAATGTGATAGACGATGGGCCCATCGGCGCTGAGAGCGCGTGCATTGAAAAAAGCGGCCAGGTCTCCGCTGTGGTCAATATGCAGATGCGTGAGCAAAACCGTATCGACATTGTCCAGGTCCAGATTCAATTCTCCGATGCGCAAGAATGCTCCCGGCCCGGCATCCACTAATATCCGCGGAGTGCCATCGAGCAGCACGATGTAACTGGAGCTGGCCCGGCCAAACGGCCGCGGACCGCCGGAACCGAGCACCACGACTTCCAGCGCGGGCTTCGCGGGAGCACAGCGTACGCAAACGGGGAAGAAAAGTAAAACGATGGCGGTTAATCCAAGCGACAGCTTCTGCATGATTTTCCTCCCGACGGATGCGAACTTCGCCGCAAGTGTCCGCGCGCCTTTCCCTTGGCTGGCCGTGTGGTGGTGGTTCTTTGCAACTACCCGCGCTTGCGAGCGATCGCGATCTTTATGTCCCGGGCATCAGTCGGCCGCAGAGGTGAGCAGCGCCTCAACTTTGGAGTCCAGATCCCGAGCGACTTTCAGGGCTTCCGGGCTACCGTAGGAATTCAAGAAACTGGCCATGGTGTCGTAAGAAAGATGCACGCCGTCCGGCCGCTCGTCTAGCAGAATCGTTACCGGCGCGTACGAGCCCGCGTCTGGAACGTGCTCGACCATTTTTTTCATGATTAGCGGATTGCCGATCACGAGGCGCAATATTCTTGGCGACGCGGTCCCGCTTTCTTTGCGCAGGAATTCGCCGAGGTCAAATCGCGCGAACTCCATGAACCCGGACGGGCCGGTGGCCTTGTTAACGACGCTCTCTACATCGAGATACGATTTTGCGGCGGAGATATCCTTTCGAATTGCGCCCAGGTCCGGCCGGCCGACGGCCGCTTCCAGCCGTGATACGACCTCCTGAAATGATTTGGATGAAGTGACGCTAAAGCGCTGCACGCTGATTTGCCGGGTCGCCATCTGATTTGCAGCTCCTACTAACTGATATGTGCCGGGATCGCTATCTGGTCGCAAAATTTGCCGCAGATTTTGCGGTCAACTCTGTTAGATCGACGGGATGAGTCAGTATAGCGACCACGCGAGGCCTCGATAGAAGCCGACGTTTCACCGAACGTGATGGCAACTGCTACCGTCGACTCTGTCAGGCGTTCGTCGCCGTAGTTTCCTTGGACGTGATCTCGTACTTGAAGTAGTCCGCGTCGAGACAGTCGAGCCGGCCTTCGGCAGTTTCCGCCTGCGGATACATGAGGAAGCCGACGGGCGCGCCGTTCGATCCGGGCAGCGCGACATCATGCCCAAAGTTATAGGCCATCCAGTTCATTTCCCACGAACCGAACAGCCGCGCGTGGGCGCTCTTCACCATAGCGTCGTCCAGAGGGCGATTCCCGGGCGGTTCTTCCAGCACAACTTTGCGCACGTCGGCGGGATCGACCGGTACCCAGCCAAAGTCGCTGAGGTAAACCTCCGCGCGGCAGTGCTGCGATTTTGTGATGGTCTCTGTGGAAGCGCCCAGGCTCTTGTATCCCAATTCTGATTTGCCGACGCGGATGCCGTAAACGTCGCGCGCAGGAAGGCCGGCCGAGCGCGCAAGTCCCACGTAGAGCGCATTCAGGTCCGCGCACTTGCCGCCCAGATCTTTGCTCTCGAGCATGAAGCGAATGTCGCCCACGCCACAGCCGCGCGTTTTCGGATTGCGAAAGGTATTGTCAACCACCCATTCGTAGATGGCGCGCGCTTTTTCCACGTCCGTCTTCGCGTTGCTCGTGATTTCTGTCGCCGTAGTTTTCACGATGCCATCGGTCGGTAGAAGCTTCGTCGGCCGCAAAAAATACTGCAAATCCGCGGAGCTGTCTTTTGGCGCTTTGCCGGGCGCGGAGAGATCCACCGCATAGTTCTTGGTCGCGACCTGGCTGGTGAAGGTGAGGACCGGACTGACGCCAGACGGAAAGTCCGCCGCGATGATTCCCAGCGCATCCGGCTTGCTTTCGATTATCTTCGCGGTGCCGCCCTCCGGTTGATACCTTACAGAGAGCGTTTTCTGAAACGGAGTCTCTTGGATGAGCGGCACAGGCAACCAAATGCGCGTGGTTCCCGAAGGTTTCAGGATTTGAACGCGCGTGGTGACTTCGAAAGTGCGCCAACGCTCAACCGCGGCGTCGCTCGCGAAAATTCGCCCGGGCTTCGAGAATACGAGGCTTGCTGAAAAAATTCCCGTGGACCGCAGAAAATCGCGTCGCTTCATTTCTCACCCTTTGCATCAGGAGTTGCGCTTTTTCTCGCTGGCCAAAGCATAGCCTACACTCGACTCGTTCAGCAGGCAAGATACGAGGCATAAGTCTGGAAACTGGGAGCGGGATACCGGATACCTTGCGCCGACACGACGCGGAAGAATGCGCGATTTAGTTGCAGACGCCACCGGCCGCGTACACGCACGCCAGCGTGACTGCGCAAAGGGATGCTGTGAACTTGCTCGAAGGTCAATTGTTCCCAAATGTTCCTAAGTTGGAGAATGGTGAGAAAACCGCGCAGGAAGAAACTCAGCTAGTCCAGTGAGTTAGTGGTCGGGGCGTGGAGATTTGAACTCCAGACCTCCTGCGCCCAAGGCAGGCGTAATATCTCCTGGAAGTCCTTCCATTTCAATCTCAGTTTTGAAAACAAACGAGTTAGAAAAATATTTCGTAGTGGCACGATGTGCGGAAATGTGTCTCCACATGCATGGAGTTCCCCGAATTTTCCCCATAGCGAACAAAGGGCGACGACAGCGCTCGTGTCAAAATATCGAATCTCTCTGCACTATTAATTCTGTCCCCATTGGGGTAGAATAAATGAATGAACACCACCGAATATACTCCGGCGCAGGCTTCGGCTGTTTCGAATCTGTCGCTTCCTGCCGTTCATAAGCTCATCGAACGTCGGCTCATTCGTCCGCGACGACTCCGCACTGGCCGCTCCGTCCAAAGGATGCTCAGTCGCGAGCAAGTGTTGTATCTCCGCCTCGAAGCGGAGGGTGTGAGACTCCTGCCGCTCGGCGCTCGCCGAGCAATCGCCAAAGAAATTGAAGCGTCTCCCGAAGTTGACGCTGTATTTCTTACGGAGGGTTCAGCAGTGGTAATTCAAGTGAAGTCAGTGCGCCTAGAACTCGACTTGGACCTAAAGAAACTTGAGCGTGCGGAGGAGATGATTGTTTCCGATCCTGAGATCATGCGCGGTGCGCCTGTGTATCGGGGTACGCGCATTCCAGTCGAACTCATTGCCGATATGTTGAACCAAGGAGCGAAACCGGAAGAAATCCTCGATGGTTACCCAGCTCTGGATCGCGAGAAGGTCGAGCTCGCTCCGCTGTACGTCCAAGCGTTCCCGCGCCGCGGCCGACCGGCTGCTCGGCCTTGGGCGAAACAAAGACCGACTCGCGTAACCCGGCATCGTCGTGCTCTAGCGGAGTGACATTGAAGCTCTTGATCGACGAGTGCCTGCACACATCTTTGCTTGAACTGGCGCATAAGGCAGGTCATGTGGCAGATCCCCACGGGCCTACCGTTGACTTTTAGCGACGCACGGTGAATGGATGGCGTTGAGGAGTCGTTGCGTGTACGAGTGCTTGGGGAAACTGAATATCTTGTCGGTCGAGCCGACTTCTAGAATTTCTCCCCCGTAAAGGATGGCTACGCGGTCGCAGAGCGCAGAGACGCACGTCAGGTTGTGCGAGATGAATAAGATGGCCATTCCAAGTTCACGGTTCAGTTGCAAAAACAACTCAAGAATTTCGGACTGGGTGATGGTATCCAAAGCGCTGGTGGCTTCATCGGCGATCAACAACGCCGGCTGATGCAGAATCGCCATCGCGATGTTTACGCGCTGAGCCTGGCCGACACTGAGCTGCGACGGACGGCGACGTAGGAACTCATCGTCGTCAGGCAATTGGGCGCTCCGCATAGCCAACCCGATGGCACCGCGGCAGTCTTCTGCTCCGCCTTCGGCGTGCGCGCGCCATGCCTCTTTCAACTGCGTTCCAATTCGTAGAGCCGGATTCAACGACGCGAGCGGACTTTGCAGGACGATGCTCATCCGGCGGCCACGAAGGCCGCGCAGCTCAGCCTCTGACTTCTTGAGTAGATCTTCGCCCTCGAAGATGATTTCGCCCGAAATCATTGCGCCTTTCAAGGACGACAGCCGCAGCAGCGTGAGAGCAATCGTGCTTTTGCCCGACCCGCTCTCACCGATTAAACCGACGATTTCGCCGGGCCCAATCTCGAGATGAACATCGCGCAACGCCCCTGGGTGGCCGGGGTAGTCCAGGGAAACTCGAAAGGAGAGAAGTGGATCTGCCCTCACTGCTGGGCTCCAAGGGTAGGGCTGGCTGCCAGCCGCAGGGTGTCAGCATTCCAGAATGATTGCGGGCTCAGGACCACTGGCGCAGCGCCTATGACCGACGTAGATACGGCCATTAGCACGTCTTTATTGATCAGGTAGATGAAGGGGGCTTGTTCCGCAACGATCTGCTGCACGCGGTCGAATTTGGCTTTGCGTTCTTTGTTCGTCGGGGCACTCGCTTGTTGCCGCATCAGGTTGTCGATTTCTGCTTCCCAAGCGGTTGCCGGCGTTTTCTGGTTAGGATTCCACTGATGGTTTTCTCCTGAGCTGAGCCAGACAGTCATCTGGCTGTCGGGATCTAGATCGGTATTGACCAGTCCAAGAAGACAGGCATCGTAATCAAAAGTTCGCGTCATTCTCTCAATCAGCGAAGGAAAATCCAGGGTGACGACATTGACCTTGATTCCCAATTCCGACAAGTCTTGCTGAATCATTGTCGCCATCTTCTCGCGCGCGGTATTGCCGGAGTTGGTTACCAAGTTAAATTCGACTCGATTCCCCGCCGAGTCCTTAAGCGTTTCTTTTTCGTAGCGGAATCCCGCCCGCGCCAAAAGCGCCAAGGCAGTCTTCGGGTCGTATTTTGGCTGTTCCAGCGCAGAGTTAAACCAGAATTCATTCGCCGGAGAAACCGGGCCGTAGGCCGGCTTTGCATACCCAGCGTAGACAATACGACACAAATCTTCGCGATTCATGGCCGCGGAAATTGCCTTGCGAAACTCGGCGGTTCGGAACCATGCCTTCTTGTATTCAGGCAACGGCGCTGAGGGCACCTGATTAAACCAGAGTTCTTCGGCATCGAGGCCCGTTCCGGCGTCCCGCGTAACCGCAGGTTCATCCTGCCGCAAACGCTCAAATTGCTCTGCATCCAATCGATTGATCAGCTGCAACTCCCCTTTGCGGAACCGGACGAGCTCGATATCCCGGTTTCGCTGAATATCCAGGCGAATATTGTCGAGGTACGGGAGCGAATTTCCCTGCGCGTCGTGCTTCCAATAGTTCGGGTTTTTCTTCAAGAGCAGATAGGAACCCGCTTTGTATTCTGCGACAAAAAAGGGCCCTAGTACGGCCATCTCTTTTTTCGGTGAGTGCGCCGACATCACCGCAACCTGATCGAACAGCCGATCCAGACCAGCGATCGCTGTGGGGAAAGTAATTACCACAACGTCGGCGGATGGCGTTTTCACCTCGACGCTTCCTTCGCCGGAACGAAAGGCATCACCCGTCGGAGAATGCGTCTGCGGATCCATGAGCTGCTTCATCGTGTACACGACGTCCTCTGAACTGAAGGGAGTCCCGTCGGAGAAGCGAAGGCCTCGGCGGAGGCGAAACGTAATCGTGCGCCGGTCGTGAGAGATTTCCCAAGATGTGGCAAGTCCCGGCTCGAGGGATTGGGAGTAACGGTTGATCCGAATCAGGACGCCCCCTGTGAGATACCGAATCTGCTCCGCAGCTTCGTCATCTACCAGAACGGGGTTAAAGGTTTTCGGCTCGCCGTGCAGGCAAAAGTGCAGCTCGCCACCGGACTGCGCGCGCGCCCCGGGTGAGAGCAGGGCGAAGACAACCAGAAAGAACACCCACGAGAAACGAGTGATCATGCAATTTCCTCCTGCGCAGGCAGTATCCATTGAAAACTGATCACGACGGCAACCAGCAACACCAAAGGCAACGCCCTCCACGGATTTGCGCGCAAAACCGCGAAATCCTCCAGGCCACGCAACAGATTGCCCCAAGACGGGAGAGGCTCCATGACACCCAGGCCGAGCATGCTCAATGTCGCTTCCGTCAGTACATACAGCGGAATCGCGATCCAAAACTGTGCAAGTAAGACCGGCCGGAGGTTTGGGAGCACGTGTCGCAGGATAATGCGCCAACGCGGACAGCCGGCTGCGCGAGCGAGCAGGAGAAAGTCAGAATCTCGCAGAGTTCGGGAAGCAGCCCACACCACACGAAGAGACGCAGGCCACCCGAGTAATCCCAAAAAGACGAAAGTGGCAATGACAGACAATAGAGGGTCAATATCGAGAGGCAACAATGCGCGTAGTGCCAGCAAAACGAACAGCAGTGGCAGCGCCATCGAGAGGTCGGCCCCAGCGAGAATGAGCTTCTCGATCCGTCCGCCCGCGAAACCCGCCAGCGAACCAAACACGCCGGCAATGACTGTGGACAGCAGCGCTGCGGCTGGGGCCAACAACAGCGAGACCCGCGTCCCGTAGAGCACTCTTGCAAACAGGTCGCGCCCCAGACTATCGGTACCAAATATGTGTGCAGAAGAAGGCGCTGCGTTCGGGACCTCACGGAACTGCCACGCATAGGAATAATGCGTAATACTGCCAGCAAAAAGGCCGGCGAAAAAAGCCGTACATAGAAATGCCAGACAAGTCGCGCGAAGCACTTTGGAGGAGTTCACATCATCCTCCGGTCGCCGAAATTCGCAAACCAGTTCGCGCCAACAGTGATGACGGTGGCCAGCAGCGTCAAATTCATAATCAATGGCAAATCGCGATTGAGGGTTGCCTGCCACGCGAGCTGGCCGATACCAGGCGAATCACACAAAGCTTCGATCGGGATCGCTGCACCGAAAGCCATGCTCAGCGAAACGCCAAGAAGCGCGCAAAGCGCGGGTGAGACACACGGCAGGACGTGATGAGAGAGAATTCTTGCCCGGCCGATGCCGCGTGCCTGAGCCGCCAGAATGTGTGGCTGCACGTTCGCATCTGCCAGCAGGTTGCGCACATAGCGGAACAGCTTAGGAAATAGCACCGCGGCAATCGCGACCGAAACGGGTGCTCCGCTATACACAGCGAGCATCGCAACCACCGCGACCGGGAGCGCGATCAAGAGGCCCGTGAGCAGGGTTCCCGAAACCTCAAGGGCGAGACTCGGGTAAAGCGAGACGGTGAGACATAGGGCAAGCGCAGTAACCCAGGCAAAACACGTGCCCAGCAGGACTGAACGCAGGGTCACCGGAAAACGCTCACGAATCAGCGAATTGACTGGACGTTGCAGCCACTGAGAGTTCCCGAGATCTCCGTGGATAAAGCCTCTCAAATAATGTCCGTAAAAGTCACTCAGGCTGAGGTTGGCTGGGTTCGAAGCACGGATGGCTTCTTTGCTTTCCGGGCTGAGCCGCGAATCGAGTTCGCGTTCATCCACACCATAGCCCGGCGCATAACGGACCAGAGTCGCGCTCAGCAAGCTGCCAAACAAGCACAAGAGCACAAGCGACACGGCGCGCAGTCCGGCTTGGCGTATCCAGTACTTCATCGTTAGCATTCGTTTCGCTCAGTTCAGACCTGAGTCGCGTGGTTTCAGCGCGAACTGACAGTATCGAGACGTGCCGCGTCACTGACCTGCTTGTAATAATTCGCCTTCGTTTCATACATTCTTCGATCCGCTTCGGACAGGAGCTCCTCGGCCGTTGAACCGTCTTCTGGATAGAACGCACACCCAACACTCACTGTGACCACCTTCGACTCGCAAACCGAGCGCCCCGCTTGCTCAACCGCAAGTTCCAACCTCGACTTCAGTTCTTCCACTTGCTTCTGATCGAAATTCGGCAGAACAAAAACGAATTCGTCCCCACCAAGACGCCCGACCTGGTCGTAATCGCGGCAGGTATTTCCCAGATTCCTCGCAATTTCCTGCAAGAGCCGGTTGCCCACCAGATGACCGAAGCGGTCATTCACATTCTTGAATCCGTTCAAGTCGCATAAGAGGACGGCCAGCGGCTTCGAACCGCGGGTGGAGCGTGAGACCTCCTTTTCCAGATGAAGGCAGATGGAACGGGCATTCGCCAGTCCGGTGAGAAAATCCGTGCTGGCATTGTCCTGGGCCCTTTCGAACTGCAGTGCGTTCTCTACCGACAAACCTAATTTCGTGCTGGCGGCGAGCAACAATCGAAGATGGTCCTTCGTGAACCCCTGCCTGGTTCTCAAATACAGAGAAAGCACTCCGGCGACGCTTTCCCGGCCACGCAATGGGATCGATAGCGCAGACTGAAGAACCGAAACCTTTTCGGGATTTCCCGTGTACTTCGTCTCCGCCGCGGGATCACCGTTGACGATGGGCTCCTCGTGCTGAGCGACCCATCCAGATACCCCTTGACCCATGGGTATCCCTATGGAGCTAAATAATTCGTAGTCAACCCCGTGAACGTATCTCGGCAGGAGCTTCTGATCTTCCAACACATAAAAGACGATGGAGTCGTAAGGAATCGTCTCTTTCAAGCGAACCGCCACAACCGACAGAGTCTCACGAAGACTCAAGGAGTTGCCGAGTGTCTGGGCCAATTCGAATAGCAGTTGGGCTTCCTGTCTGGCCGACACGATAGATCCCAAGAACGATGCATGCCGAATTTCGGCTGGCTTGGGTATGATTGCTACACCCGCGCCGGGTTTAACATTTGATGTTTCCCTTGAAAGCAAATCCTGCAGACGCTTGCTTTCAGGTACCTCTTTGATCCTTTTTTCTATTTCCTCATAGCGTCGTTCAAGACACATCACGACCCGGGGATCGTAGCTGGTTCCCGACTCGACCCTCAGTTGGTTGATCACCTCTTCTACAGGTAGTGCCCGTCTGTACGGCCGGTCTGTGGTGAGGGCATCGAAACAGTCCACGACGGCAAGGATGCGCGCTCCCATAGGAATCTGTTCTCCGCTCAGGCCGTCGGGGTATCCGTTGCCATCCCACTTTTCGTGGTGAGAGCGCACGATAGGAACCACAGGATAAGGAAATTGAACGCGGCTTAAGATTTCCGCTCCAACAACGGGATGAATCTTCATCTTTTCAAATTCTTCGGGAGTCAACCGCCCAGGCTTCGATAGAATCTGTTCGGGAACCGCCAATTTTCCGATGTCATGCAAAAGCGAGGCTGCTCGAACAGCATTCAGTTCCTCCGGGGCCAATCCTAGGTCAACTCCGATTTGAACTGCGTAGGCCTGGACCCTCTTCAGATGGTCGTGCGTGGTATGATCCTTGGCTTCAATCGCTAAAGAAAGTGCTTCAATCGTTCGCAAATGGAGAGCCGCAATCTCTTCGGAGTGCTTCTTTTCCCCTTCGAGACGGTCAAGGTAAGTTCGGTACGATCGGTAGATCCAATACACCACCGGCAAGATCAGCACCGCGACCTGCCATCCCAGGGAATGGTTGATCGTGCTGATTACCCCTGCAATTAGCGCACCGAGCAAGTAGTACGGGAAGGACCATAGGTAGCATTCCTTCCACACTTTGACCGAACTACGCCGCTCCGAGAGTGCGATGACCCCCGAAACAGACATCGTGTTGACGGCAAAATACGTGGTCGAAGCCGCGGCCAGCAAAAGCGGCCATTTCATGCCTAGGGATTGCGCATGCTGGTTATGAAAAACAAACTCCGCCGCAACAATGGAAAGGGCGATGTTAGAAAAATTAAAGATGAGTTGTACGGGTCTGGGACGCGGTTTGGACTGCCACAACGACTGAACCAGGCCCCCGAGGGAACCCATGAGTATGGTTTCCGACGTGGAAAGGTCCATGATTCCCACGAGAATAAAGAGGAAATTTGCGGACATTGTCGCTTCGATGCCGGGCAGCCGTACCTTGAATACGGATGCGGCAAGTGCCACCAGCAAGTAGCATGCAAAGCGAAGTGGGTCGTCCGAGTGCCAGTGAGAAAGACCGTAGAAAACCGCCAGGATCCCTAAGACTATCTGAATAACCAACAGAGAAACCGCTGGCCAGCCAAGGAACTGGGACTCCTTGCCCGGGACACTCAGTATCTCTTTTCCATGTCGTCATGAGCGTCGTCGTCGTTTAATTTCTCGCGGCAGGACCCACTCTAGGGTCCGTCCTCACAGAAGGATTTCTAAGTTTGTCTGGCCGATGAGGGCAAATTCCACTTTGCGGGGCCCGGGAAAAGTTGCGCATTGTCCATGCTTGAGTCAACACCGGCGATGCCTTACTGCTAGGTTGCAGCCACCCATCGGAATCGGAAATAGTACTTCGCTGGAACAGTGCCCGAAGATGAACCCCCGCCAGAGCTTTAGTCGGCATGAATTGTTCTGCATGAATCAATCAACTAAAGAGTATCGCCATTCATTCGTTGCACTTCCGGGCTAGCTCCCAAAGGACTGAACCTTTGGTACTAGTAGAGTTATCCGCCTGTACCATCGACTGAATTCTCTTCTGAACGCATGATGTCCCACATAGCAAAGACCTCCGACCCCTCGGATGGACCGCCGGCCCTGAACCAGTATTGAGGAGAGCTCATCATCATGAAGGCCAAGCGACCCGATCATGAAGAAAATGAAGGTGGCTTCCCGAAAACCACCACTTGGGGACCGCTAATCGCGCTCTGTCTGACCCTGAGCATCTGGGGAATCTCAGTAACTGCGCCTTGGGGGCAGAATGTCCCACAAGCAGAGATCAGTGCCAAAGCTTCGTCCACAAGCTCTATCTCGAATACTGCCTCTCAGAGGACTTTGACCACGGCGAAAAGGGGCGGTCTTCTCGCTGACGTCCACAGTGCCATCTCGGCACTGAATCCATTTTCGGCTTCCAGCTCGACTACCAGTGCGTCTTCGGTGGGAACTCGGACGTTCCCCAGCATAAGCACATCCTCAGGTGATAGATCGGATGCGAACGGCCATGTGCCCGAGGTGGACCAAGCCGGATCGGGTGGCACACGGGGATTCCCCGCAATGCCGGCGAATACACTAACCGCAAAGATCTCTCCTGACCTTAAGAACATCGCCCCGGACAAGCCCGTAGACGTGATCGTGCAATTTAAGAGCGCGCCGGGCAGCACCGACCTGACGGCCGACGGAGCCGCGTTTAAATCCGATCTGCCGCTCATCCATGCCCAGTTGGTGACCGCCAGCGGCGCCCTGCTCAGCACTCTGGCTGGACACGATAACGTCGTGTACATTTCTCCAGATCGTAAGTTAAAGGGAGCCACAAACACGGTGGTCACCGCCGTGAACGCTGACCTGGCCAATGCAAACGGCTGGAACGGCACAGGAGTTGGCGTCGCGGTGCTGGATAGTGGCGTCAATAGTGTTAGGGACCTGAATTCCGATGGAAATACCAATCCTTCCCGAGTCGTCTACAGCCAGAGTTTTGTACCTGGTTATAGCAGCGCAAATGATGGCTACGGCCACGGTACGCACATATCCGGAATTATCGCTGGAAATGGATACGACTCCGAGAATCTGCAGACTTATCCGAATACGTACCAAGGCATCGCGCCAGAGGCCAACATTATCGATTTTCGTGTCTTGGACCCCAGTGGTGCCGGAACGGACAGTTCCGTCATCGCTGCTCTCCAGCAAGCAGTTGCCCTGCAAAGCACGTACAACATCCGCGTAGTGAATCTGTCGTTAGCGCGCCAAATATTTGAGAGCTACACGCAAGATCCGCTCTGCCAGGCCGTGGAATCCGCGTGGCAGGCTGGAATCGTCGTGGTGGTCTCCGCCGGCAACTACGGTGAGTATTACGCGGCTGGCACGCAAGGTTATGGCACCATCGGTGCGCCTGGAAATGACCCCTACGTGATCACGGTTGGCGCGAGCAACACCCATGGGTCAGGCTCGCAAGCCGCGCAATCCATGACGAGCTATAGCTCGAAGGGTCCCACGATTTTCGATTACATCGTCAAGCCAGACCTGGTTGCGCCGGGCAACGCAGTCATATCGCTGGTGTCTTCACAGAGCAGCACGCTCGTGACGGAATATCCCGGCATAGCCGTTTATCCCTGCAATCGCTCGGGAACGAATTGCGGATCCTCTTACGGTACGTCGCAGTATATCCAATTGAGCGGCACCAGTATGGCAGCGGCTGTGGTCAGCGGAGTGTCGGCACTTCTGGTACAACAGAATCCTTCCATTACTCCGGACCAGGTGAAGGCCCGCTTGATGAAGACAGCCTGGAAGGGGTTCAGTTCTTCCACGACGACCACGGACCTGGGTTCGGGAGTCACCTATACAATCCAGCAGGATATTTTCTCGATAGGCGCGGGTGCGGTTGACGCGTACGCGGCGATATCGGATAGCAGCTTGGCCCCGGCAACCGTAGGTTCCGCCATGTCCCCTAGCGTAACGCTCAATGCTAACAATTCCGTTACCGTTGTCGCAGCTCCTGGAACCGTTTGGAATAGCTCCGGCGCTTGGGACAATTCGGCGGTCTGGGGCAATTCCATTATTTCGGGCAGTTCGGTCGTCTGGGGCAACTCCGTGGTATGGGGTAATTCGGTCGTTTGGGGTAATTCTGTCGTCTGGGGTAATTCCGTCGTTTGGGGCAATTCGGTCGTCTGGGGCAATTAACGGATAGCATAGGCGACGAGGAAACAGATCTTGCCAAGAAACGCCAGACTCTATATAGCGCTTGTGATCGCCTCCGGGTTTGCGATCTTGTTGCTTGCGGCAAGATCGTGGTCCCCGGCAAACCTCAAACAATTCGCGATTTATTTGGCGCTTGCGGCCGTCGCTTCGACCCTGAAAATCCGCATCCCCGGTATCGAGTCGACCATCACTCCCAATTTTGTCTTCTTGGTATTGGCGATGAACGCACTCCGATTTTCCGAAGTCGTGGTGATCAGCGGAGTCATGGCTGTCATTCAATGTGTTTGGCGGAGCTCGAGCCGTCCGCGGCTTGTACAGGTGACATTTAGCGCCGCAGCCCTCGTACTCAGCGCTGCTGCTGCCTACCAACTTTCCCATTTCTTGCTCGTTGAAAATGCCTGGGACTCTGCTATCGGCACCGTTATCCTTGCAGGCTGCATCTACTTTCCGCTGAACTCCACTCTGGTGACCGTCGTGATCTGGCTTGCGTCAGGCAAGTCGTTTAGTCAGATTTACAGTAGGGGTGAGGCATGGGCCTTTCCGTACTTCATGGGGGGAATCGCCTTCGCCGCGCTGGCAAGTGCTGGTTATCACCATTCTGCTTCGTGGAAAGCAGCGGTCATCCTGATCCCTGCGATTATCCTGACCCATGTCTACCTTCTGAATCGCTTAAGAAACAAGCTCCCAGCCAAATCGACAGCGTAAGCTTCTCTCGTGAGAAGTGCCGCAGAGGTTCTGCCAGATTATCCGTAAGCAAAAGGTTGTCGTGCCGCGCTTGTTCAATCTTTCTCATCGTGGATGATTCCCACCGAAACGTTTCGTCCGTTGAATAGTCGCCATGGGAAATCAAGCTGTGGTCGCACATCGCCTCATCCAAAGCAGTCCCAGGACCGTTTACCCAAGACATGACAGGACCACGAGCGGTGAAGAACGTAACATTTTCACTCTGCACCTCGTCCTGTACCAAGGTCTTCACCCAGATCGGCGCGCACTCCCCTGAAAAAAAATGTGATGCTCGGAGCGAAACCCCAAAAGCTACGGCCAAGAAACTACCAAAACGGGCGGGAGCGACCCCACTTTTTCGGCTTTCAGCCGCCCAAAAAGTGTGTGGGGTCGCTCCCGCCCTCTTCAATAAGACGCGACAGTTGCACTGTCGCGTCCACAGGCGAAAGTGCCGAACAGTGGTAAGGCGCACACGGCGACGGAATCTCTCCAGAGCCGGCAGAGCGCAGGGCGAAATCATTTTTGTCTCGAAGCGACACAAATTTCTCTCCCAACACTGAATAGGTAAGTAGAGGAAGGGATCTTGCCTCAGTCTCTTTCCACGCGGGAGGCGTCATGGAGCCCGCATTGCCGACGATCAACCGATCCCCAGCGGTCACCTGCCGGCTGGAGTGGTGCTTGATGGACTCTGTTCTGGTCCATGAGTGAGGTAGCCAGACTCCCAGCCGTCTGGTTTCGGTGACGAAAAGGAAGAAGTCGGTCTGGTTCGTTAGCGCGTGTGGCCTGCAATGCAGATGACGGATGGAGTTTCAGAGAACCTGCAAGGACGAAAGGAAAAATGATGTGTCAATCCTAAAATCGCCGCCTAGACCACCGAAGAATGAGACGCTTCAGATTCGCGTCGAGCAGGAAATCAAACGCAAACTCCACAAGTACGCTGAGTTTATCAGTTCTTCTGAATCGTACGTCGTCAGCGAAGCGCTGAAACTGCTGTTTCGAAAAGACAGCGAGTTTAAGAGCTGGCTCGAGCAACTGCCTCGAAAAAACGACCAACCACAAATCGGAGATGGCTCACTTTTCGAGACGGCCAGCACGACATGAAAGCCACAAACGCACAGTTCGGCAACCCTGCGACGGACGCGGCCACAGGTGGCTACGAAGGCGACGACCATTGTTTCCTCACTGTCCACGAAGTAGCCAGATTATTGCGGGTTCCGGTGTCCTGGGTGTACAGACGAGTGCGCGAGAGATCCACGGAACCACTGCCCGGCTATCGAGTGGGGAAGTACTGGCGGTTTCGCGAGCAGGAGATCATTGCCTGGGTCAAGCGTCACGAGCGTCGCGCGCATGAGGCTTGACATGCGGACTACACTGGAATGCGACGCAGAGCAAGCTGGACGGGCCATCCACGGAGGAACGATGGCTCGTCGAGGTTTCCAGCAAGGATCCCTTTTCCAGCGCGGCACCCGAAGAAAGCTCTGGGTTGCGCGCTGGTTGGAGGACGTAATTCAAGCAGACGGCGCGCTCGGACGTCTGCGGCGATCAGAAGTGATCGGGACCGTCGCAGAATTTCCTACGCGTCGCATGGCTATGCAGGTGTTGTCTCAGAAGTTAGGGTCAATCAATAGCGGCAAGGCACGACCGCAAGCTGTCCGTACATTTGGCGATTTCGACAAGGCCGATTGGACGCCTGTGGTTTTGCCCACGCTCAAATACGCAACACAGAAGCACTAGCGGTACATGCTCAACGTGCATCTCATTCCGGCTTTCGGCAAGAGGCAGCTGCGTGAACTCACGCGTGAAGGTCACTGCGGTTCTGAAAATCGTACGAATCCGGAGTATGTACGTGAAGGTCGAGATGCCTATTTCGAAGGCCCTGAGGTCCTTGAATGTCTGTGTTTGTACTTTCCATACTCTGTCTCGGTTCGCGATATCGTTGTGCCCAAATCCGCGTTCCCGTAGGCATTCCTGAACAAATAGTTGGCGAGTTTATCACGAGCAACACAAAAGCGCTGCAAACTTCACGGCGCTTTTGTCCCGCCATCTTAGCTGCAACTAGTTCGTGTCGGCCTTCCTCGGCAGGGCCATCATGATTTCGACGGCACATCCGCACGCTGCTTTCCAGTACTACGTAATGAGCACTTGAGTTCCGTCATTAGCCTGTTCTGTGAAGACCTTCTCAAACGCTTCCCCGTGATTGGTTCAGTCTGCGGTCGGTCCTTCGTTCATCCTTTCCCCTTTGCCGCGCGGTCGCGGACAGCGCCGCTAGTTTGATGGAGGCATCGCGAGCCACGGCCCAATTGCCGCGAAGAAGGCGGAACCGCCTAATGGCATACCGCTGCGGGCGGCTGGCGGCTAGTGTGGTGAACGCTGCCGAGTGGGAAGCAGGGAATCCCACATGTGAGTTTTGGTCATGGCTAATGCTCCGTGGGCGGTTCGGACTAGCTCAAGTGTCCAGGTGATGCGAACCCTCGGTGCGTCGTTAGAAATAGTGGCGCGCCGAGCTTTTTGGACACAAGTACTATTGGCGGAATCGGAGCCCGAATCTAGTCTTGGTTTAGACAAGTCCGTCGTTGGCCAAGGAGCCAAACAGTGAAGAAACTTGGGAGACAACGGCGGAGTAGACGACTGCCTTTGTCCATTCCGGTGCGTGTTTACGGGCGCACCACAAAAAACCGGCCGTTCCGCGACGTTACCGAGACAAACGCGGTGAGCGTTCACGGGGGATTGCTGGCCTTGGCTGCGAAGGTAAAGCGGGGCCAGACCGTGCTGCTAGTTAACGCGATAACGGAAGAAGAGCGTAAGTGTCGCGTGGTGTACGTCGAATCAAAACTGTGGGGGAAAAGAGAAGTTGGCATCGAATTTACAAACCACGGTGGCGACTTCTGGCACGTCTACCCTTCTTTGATTCGTGCGAAGTAATCCTGGGAACAGATGCCGGACCTGGCCCTTCGCAATCAAGCAGTATCGCTCGTTGCTTGGGTCAAATGAGATGGTTACCGGAGCGTGAGTGCGACGGCATAACCGGTCAGCAGCCCATGGAAGAATGCCTGCCGCACTTTTTGGTTTGAATCCTTGTAATGCCGAGCCGCGTCGTCAAGCGCGCGAAGCAATTTATCGCGCCGCACCTGTTTCCCGCTCCCCTTTACCAGCTTCGCCAGGAGAACGCGCACTGCGTCATCATCGGCAATCGTAAACTTATGCGAATGTTGGACCATGATTGCACCTCCGTATCGCAAATTATATTCGCATTGGCGCGGATTACTGTCGACGAATCCTCACCACCTAGCTCAAGAATTGGCACATCCACCTCAAAATCCCCAACCGCGACCGCGTCGGGCCCACCTGCCGTCGTCATTTCGAAGTAGTCTGCCGGTTTTTCCAGAAAAGCGGCGCTCAGGCCTTGGCACGAGCGCCAGTGGCTATGAAGTCGCTCGCAAGAACTTCCTGTTCGGTGATGTGCGGCAGGCCCTCGCAGCAAGTCAAGAAGCGCGAGATTGCCTGAGTGAGAAACAAGTTGTTTTCGCTGGCGCGCATCAGCTCTAAGGAATCCCAGAGAGCGACCAGTGTCACCTCTGGTGATTCCGATTTGCCGGAGCCCAAAGCGACACCTCCACGATATCCCGCTTGCTGGCGTGCCAAGTCGATAACCGAAGAGAGAATCACCTGGAAATCTTGGGTCTTCCCGGGGCGAATGTGAAATCGCCAGACGCGAGCATTCATGGCGCGCTCCATTGTCCCGAGGCTGACTACGTTGGAGGCATTCTACACCGACTCTGAACTTTGGGCCTCGACGTTACGCTTCAGCGGAAACTGGCAATCGCTTGGCCCTCGTCTTCAGAACTAGGGATTGCTTCTAGCAAGTGCAGTGTCTCCAGAACCAATCTGACATTTCCACGCGGTCGCAGCAATTTTAGACTCGCGCCTCGGTGTTGGAGGGACACAAACGCGCGCACGATGGTACTTATACTCGATGAATCCAACTGCGTGACATGGGTCAGATTGACCAATATCTTGTCAGCTCCGTCGTCAATAAGCTGTCGCAATTGTTTGTTTAAGATATCGTTAGCGTGACCAATCGTCGCTTTTCCCTGCAGGTCAACTACGACGACACCGGCGGCATGACGGAGAGAGATTTGGAGGCCCATAGATGCACCTTCCGAGCCTATCGCAACAACGCTTTATTCTCACGACGCGTTTTGATTGGCTGCATTATATGCCTTTTCATCGAGGTAAACCCAGAGCGGTAGTTGTTTAGTTCTTGTATCGATAGAAACGGTCAGTCATGGTCCAACCGAATGTTGGATACGTGGAGCGTGGGCGGGCTATTCGGGTGGTTCTGGGAGTCCCCAGAGGTTGCCGCCCGTGGTTGGGGGCGGGTTGTCTGCCGGTCATAGCCCGCAGACCAATTACTCGCAATTAAGGAACCAAATCCCGCTCTGCGCGCCATGTCCAACCACTGAGCATGGATATGGTCCGAGCGGGTCGTTACTTCCAGACGAAAAGAAGCGGCGTAGGGCAAAGGCATTTCCTACAGTGTGCAAACTGATGCACGAACACCAGCTGAGAAACATCAGTCAACTTGAATTAACAGGATGCTGGGGCTGTGGAACCAAACGTTGTGAACCAAAAACATTTGGAGCGCACCGCTCTTTGCAGTTTCCCATCTTGCTGCAACTGACCGTAGCTCTCCAATTCCACTTCCTGGCCTTCGCGGGTTCGTACGCGCGGCCGTTCCAGCGGAATTTTCTGTCCACCAAAAACCACATAACCCGGCTGCTTCCCCCAGCGCACACAGCCAGCGGCGGGATGCGGCCGATGCGGAGGTCCTACGCGGCCAGTTACTTCGTTTTCCAGAATGGCGCGCAGGATCTGCAGCCCGGCTTGCCCAGTCAGCTCTTCCACCTGCGTTTGCAGTTCGCTCCACACCTCGGCGATTGGCAACGGCACCTGCACCAGCAACTCTTGCCCGCGCACGATCTCGAACTTCCGATTGGACTTGCGCTGTTTCCTCTGGTATTTGTTTCTCACGGCGGCTCTCTCCTTTAAAAGGGATTCGCAACCCGAACTCTATCCGAGTTCGGGCGAGAGCCGCTGCTTCCTTTCCTCAGGTTTCAACTAAAGGTGGGGCATCCTCAACCGGTAAAGTCCTATTAAAGGGAATGTCAAGAAAAAAGTGCTCCCCTTCGGCTCAATGCCGATCTTTTTTTCTCGGCATTCAGCCCAACTGATTGGACGTAGGCTTTGCTTCCTCTCTCCCGTGGTGCCCATTTCGCTGTCGTGACGGCGCCCATCTTTTCTGAGACTACAAGCCGGACGATTGTCCACTCGAAGAGTGGCAATGCAGGGTCCTATCGGAGACTCTTGGCCTATGGCTTTCTTCGATTGTCCGAGAGGGCATAGGGTGGGTCCGGAGACTCGCGTGTTTAAGCACGGGCCTGACTTTACCGGTTGCTACTTCCCCTCGAATCGAGCGTCTCAAGAGTCCGACGGTCACCGCCGGGAAATGATTCCCAGGGATAGAAGGGACTCTCAGCCAGAGGCGCTCAAGCTGCTTGTTGTTTCAAATAGTTGGCGTCGAAACGTACCTCCTTCTTCCAGACGATCAAGGTGATCGCGGCAATCTTCCTCGCCAGAGTCAGGCGGGCCATCGTGGGCTTCCTCCCCTTGGCCAGCAAATTCTCGTAGAAATCGTGCAGCGGTCCCGCCGCGGTGCTGGCTCTCATGGCTGCACCCTTAAAAATATCTTTGAGGTCGTGGTTGTGGTCCCTATTTAGGCCACGAACCGTGGCCTGTTTCTTGGCACGTTGCAGCTGCCCTTTGACCGCGCGGTACTCTCCGCTATCATGCGTTTCCAGCCCCAGCCCGCTGTAGGTCCACAGCTGTCGCTTGGTGCGGAAGCGATGCGGCGTCTGCATGACGGCCATCAGCACGGCCGCGCGAATCGGACCGATCCCCGGAATCTGGCGCAGCAGTTTCCAGGCCTGGTGCTTCTTGACTTCCCGCAACAAATCCCGCCGCACTTCCTGGCGCAGTAATCGCAAGGCCTCCAGTTGCTGGTAGTAAAACTCCGCCCGCCGGCGCACGCCCGATTCGCTGATCTTGCCGAGCCATTCCGCACGGTGACGCGGTGCATACACTTCCTTGCCAGCGCAGGGAATGGCCCAACCGCGATACAACGCCTTAAGCCGATTCATCACCCGAGTGAGATCCTTGGTGATGGTTAGATAACTGCGCGCCAATTCTTTCAATGTTCGCAGGCCGTGCTCGCCGTGATAGACCGATTTGATGTTGTTCATGTACAGCTGTTCGGACAACTTGTTGGCATCGATTCGATCACTCTTGCTGCCATCTTTGAGCAGCGCATTCTTTCGCGGATTGCAGACCTCAACTCCCGACACGCGCGGCTTCAGCAAGTCTACAACCAAGCGGCCCAGGTTCCTTCTTCGAAGGTGACGCGCAAATCTCCGCGCAGCCCGTCGATGAACTGCAGAATCGTGCTCGCCTTCGTTTCGATGACGCTTTCCATCACTACCTTACCGACAGAGTTCCTCACACAAATCGAAATGCTTTCCTTGTGCACATCTAGCCCGATATATTTAACGCTGGTCATAAAAGGGTGCTCCTTTCTGGAGAAGTTTGAGCAAGCACTCAAAACGTACTCCAATGGGGCGCCCTTTTATAATGTGTAAGTCTTCCGAGTTTCCGCTTACGCTACTCGGGAGTTATAAACGCTGGACCGCCACAATTGTGGCTGGGTGAAATCGCTTTCGAAGTGGCTCGCCAAATCGAAACAATCGGCATAGGGGGAGTGGTCGCCCACTCTCCCCTGCCACACGACCGGACATGCGGGTCCGCATCCGGCGGTTCGGCGGGTTGAGCTAGCCATGAACAGTGAGCTCGGGAAGCCCGAGCGAGACGAAGTAAGCGTTGGGGAGAGCGATCTTCAGCGCGGGAGTCTTGGCAAGGTGCCACCTTCCATCAGAGCTACCCGCGGTTTGCGCGGCCTCCTGCGCAGCGATGCCGCGCTTGCGGAGCTCCCGATATCTCGTGGTTCCCCGTTGCCACTGTTTCCAGACCATCGACCGAAGTCGACGTCGGAACCATTTCTCCAGCTTGGCGAGCACTTCCGGTGTTTCGCATCGCCCAAAGTAGCCGATCCATCCGCGGAGATATTCCGCTAAGTCATGGACCATTCCGACGAGGCTTATGCCCCGGGTCCGCCTCGTAAGTTCCCGGACTCCTTCCTTGAATCGTGCCACCGCTTTCGGCGCCAAGCGCCTCTTCGGTTGCTTGTGATTCGTGAAGCTGAACCCCAGGAACTTCCGCTCCCATGGTCGTGCCACCGCACTCTTCTCGCTGTTTACTCGCAGCTTGAGCTTTGTCGTGAGGAGTCGCGTCCCGCTTCTCATCACTCGTTCGCCGGCCCGCCGACTGCGGACGTAAATGTTGCAATCGTCCGCATATCGTGTGAACCGATGTCCGCGTCGCTCCAGCTCCTGATCCAGTTCGTTGAGCACGATGTTCGATAACACGGGCGAAAGAGGACCACCTTGCGGTGTTCCTTCCTCGGCCGGACTTACCAGCCCGTTCTCCATTACTCCGGCTCGCAAGAACGCTCCAATCAGTCTCAGCAATCGCTTATCGCTGATCCTTTCGGCAATCTTTGCGAGCAATCGGTCGTGGTTGACCCGATCGAAAAATTTCTCGAGATCCAGGTCCACCACCCAACGGTAGCCTTCAGCTTGATATTGCTGCGCCTGCTCCACCGCCTGATGTGCCGATCGCTTGGGCCGAAACCCATAGCTGTGTTCGGAGAACGTTCCGTCCCAACTCCTCTGTAGCGCCTGCATCACCGCTTGCTGGATGAATCGATCCAGCACCGTCGGAATGCCCAGCTTGCGCACCCCGCCGTCCGGCTTCGGGATTTCCACCCGTTTCACCG
Source organism: uncultured Acidobacteriota bacterium (assembly GCA_963790855.1). Lineage (GTDB taxonomy): Bacteria > Acidobacteriota > Terriglobia > Acidiferrales > UBA7541 > Palsa-295. The sequence continues at coordinate 659,715 of CAWBPZ010000004.1, read as the reverse complement.
GTTGTGGTGTGTAGGTTCCGTTGAGGAGTTGTTCCCGGACGGCTGGCCAGTGCTCTTTCAGGTGCCCAGGCAGTTCCTCGACGGTCATCCTGTCGATGCCTGGACTGCCTTTGTTAGCCTTCACTCGTCGTAGCGCCTGCTTGCAGTTTTCCCGCTCGCAGACTTCTTCCATCCACTGCTCGGTAGCCGGACTTTCTGCTTTGCGCTTCGCCAACTCCGATTCGGTCCCTCCCTCGAAGGCCGTCGGGGCTGCACCCCTACTCTCCTCCGGGAAGGCCAGACGGTACTGGTTTTCCTGCCGCTTGTCGGTGGTTGAGTCGCGCCGCTTACTCATCGCTCCCTTTATCCCCTTGCGGGGACCGTTCAGGCCTTCACTGCTTGCGCAGCTACTACGCCTTCTGCTGACTTCTGCTACCGGATCAGAAACGATCTCTCGCTCCTCAGTCTCGAATTCGAGACCGGTAGCAGATCTCCCGAGGTAAGTTCGACCGCCTTCGACGCGCAACCGCTGGATTTACATTCAGTGCCCTTGATGGATTAGGGCTTCGCTGCCATTGGCCAGCTCGCCCGAACACTGCCTGCCTCACATCCAGTTCTTGTTCATCGGCTCGCGTCTTTGCTCCGCGCTTCTTTCAGCCCCCGCCTCGCGGCGGGTGTCATTTCACCCTTGCGCTTCGCTATCACTTCACCTCCATCTGGTTGTGAAGAGGACTTGCACCTCCAAGCTGTCGAACATGCTCGGCACACCAAAGAAAAGAGGGCTGCTAGCCTTGCGGCAGCAGCCCCTATGTGCTGAAGAGTCAGTCGCCTACGTGCCTCAGCTTCCGCTGGGCGTGTTCATTTCGTTGAAAATCGACCCCTACAGTCTGTGGGAGGTTACCGATACGAAGTCCGCTTTCGACAGCGGCTTCGTTGCCTCCAGCTTTTTCGCCTTCTTCAACGGCTTCTTGCTTTTCTTGGCCATTTTATTCTCCTTCACCTAATTTGCCCGGCTGGGCATCGCTGCCCTTATATGCAAAGCGGTCGCCAAAATCTACTAGCAAATCGAGAGCACGTAAGAACCACTTTTTAAGGCACATACGAATCGACTGAAGCCAGCGGGGAACCGAATGCAGGTCTATTCGCGTTGAATTCTTCAGCCAGTGTTGAAAATTTCAACGCGAAGATGGAGCCCTTGCCATTGTTCCTGAACCGTTTCTTCGCTGGCTGGCGCCCCACGCCATACCTCGACTCCACAAACTGACTTTTCACCAACGTGCATCGTAGCTTTCTGCTTGATATCCACAGGAGCGAGGGCGTAGCTTCCGGTCGCGGGACGCTCGATGCGATGCACGCCGGAGCGCTCCCTCGGGCCAATCCATCCACACATCAGAGGCGGAATTGGTCAAGTGCGTATCCTCATCGTACTGGCGTCCCGCATTCCAAATCCGAGGGACTCGTTTGAAAGCCAGCGGACTACCGCAATGGAGGTAAGCTTCCACGGGGCCGCGGTCGCGTCTAGTGACGAATTCCATCAGCAGGTTCTGGGGAAGGAACGGCGGCTATTGTAGCCACGCTGGGCAGTGAAGACTGCCGAAGGGATTCCAATTTCTTCATCGCATCCAACCGGTTCTGGTCCAACACCTGTGCATACCGAGGAACGATTTAGGTTGATGAATGCCCCAGCAGCTGAGCTATGGTAATCGGCGACACACCCGCAGCAGTAAGGCGCGAGGCGAAGGCGTGCCTGAGATAGTAGATTGGAAAGAATTGAATCCCTGCTTTTTTCAACGTGCTGGCCCAAGCCTTACGACCGCCCTGCAACGGATGTCGCCGAAGAATGATACAAGCGCCACCTTTGAGATATCTCCCAGCAGACCCGCGGCGACAGCGAACTTCGTTTCTGAAATTGACTGTAGTGAAAATTGTAGTGACCGAGCGAGCAGTTGCAAACATTCAGCCCCAACCAGGTGCAGTGCCGCTGCTGCGCTAAATGCCGATTTTTGAGGTGTGCAGTCTACAACTCATTGATGGCGATGGTCGGGGCGTCCGGATTTGAACCGGAGACCTCCTGCGCCCAAGGCAAGAGCAGAAACGCTAAGTAGTTGGCTCGTCTAGCATTTTCCTATGTCATGCATCACGGTTTTGCACGGTGTTCGTCAATGTTTGTTCCCAAGTTGTTCCCAAGTTTCCCGACTGCACCACTTAAGTGAGACAAGCTCTTAGGGTGTTCTTGCCGTGCGCTTAGGCGCTACTGATAGCCTGACCGGACCGAGTTTTTGTACCACGGTGAATGAGAGAGTTTACATCACAACCTCATCGGGTAAGGATGCAAAGGGTGGCTCGCAGGGAGCCGTAGGCGACCGAAGAGCCACCCTTTGCGGCGCGAACGCCGCCGGCGCCGGCGGCCTGTAGCCCAGCGCCGAGTGCGGTCGCAGCGTGTTATAGATCACCCGCCATTTCTCGATCACCACCTGGGCCTCCCTCAGCGAATAGAAAATCTCTCCGTTCAGGCATTCGTCTCGTAGCTTCCCGTTGAAGCTTTCACAGTAGCCGTTCTCCCAGGGACTCCCCGGTTCGATGTACAGCGTCCCCGTGCCCACCTTTGCCAGCCACTTCCGCAGTTCTTCGGCCACGAACTCTGGGCCGTTGTCCGAACGAATGTTTTCCGGGATTCCTCGGTACAGCATCACGTCCGCCAGCGCTTCGATCACTTCGTACCTTCCCAGTCTTCTCGCTACCCGAATCGCCAAACACTCCCGCGTGTACTCGTCAATCAGCGTCAGCATCCGCAGCGTCCTGCCGTCGTGGGTCATCGCGCTCACGAAATCGTAGCTCCACACATGGTTCGCTCGTTCCGGCCGCAGCCGAAGGCACGATCCATCTCCCAACCACAGCCTCCCTCGCGGCCTTTGTTTCTGCGGCACTTTCAACCCCTCGCGTCGCCAGATCCGTTGCACGCGATCCTTGCCTACATGCCAACCGCGATCCCGCAGCAGCGCCGTGATCCGCCGGTAGCCGTAGCGCCCGTATTCGCTGGCCAGTGCCACGATCTCGCGCGTCAGCGCATCTTCGTCGCTTCGATAAATCACCTCGTAGCGTTGTGTCCCTCTCCACTGCCCCAGCAGCCGGCAGGCATGCCGCTCGGAAATCCGATAGTCCTCGCGTGCATGCCTGACCGCGCCACGCCGCCGCTCAGGGCTTAGAAGTTTCCCTCTGCCACATCCTTCAAAATTTGCTTCTCCAAAGACAGCTCCGCCACTAGCCGCTTCAACTTGGCGTTCTCCCGCTCCAGCTCCTTGAGACGTTTGGCTTGATCGAGTTTTAATCCGCCGAATTCTTTCCGCCAGCGGTAGTAGGTCTGTGCGGTGATCTCGGCTTCTTTGCAGGCTTGCGGAGTGGTTTTCCCGTTGGCGAGTTCCACTTCAACCTGCCGCAACAACGTCACGATCTGCTCCGGCTTGTATTTCTTCATCGGCATACCAGCTTCCCTCCAGAGTGAATTCTCTCTCACTCCCGCTGGTACAAAAAACCCCGGTCAGGTCAAAGGCCGCTTCTGGAAGCAGCGTCGAGCATTTGAAAAGAAGTGGCGAGACCCCGACGATGTGTACATTGACGTCGAACGCCGCGAGGAAGAACGAAAGAAGCAGGGGCTGCCCCAGCGTGTTATCGGCAGTATTCTCCCGCACTCAGCAGTTGCCCAAGCGGAAGAACGTTGGGAAGCAGAGCAAGAGCGCAAGAAGGCGCGTCGCAGAAAGTCTCGGAAATAGTGGTGGAACGACCATGGCACCGATGACTCCGAAGGGACGCCGAGAAATGGAAAGACGCAGTAAGCAACGGGAGCGGCGGCTGCGTGGGAAATATCCTGAAGTTCACGGCAAGGTGGTGGACTTCATCACGCACACCATCGACGATGGCACGCTGTATTTCACCGTTCGCTTCACGGACCAGACGAGCTTTTGCGTCCGCTATGCCGCAGATATGTTCGCCGTTGGAGCTGAACTCAGCGATTGGCAGAGTGGAGACTTCCACATTGTCCGCGAGTACATGAAGCCCATTCCGAGGTAAGCCGCTATCCGTTCTGGCCTTTAACTGAGGACGGACGCAGTCTCAGATTCGTTTTGCCGGATTTGGGTAAACTGACGGATTTTCACGTTGCCATTCGGCATCTTGGCAACGATTTGCAGTTCGCCGCCCATGGCTTCAATGATTTTGCTGAGCGTGCTGATATACATATCCGAGCGTCGTTCCATCTTGGAGATCGACGCCTGCTTGACATGCAGAGCATTCGCCAGCGATTCCTGCGTCATGTCCATAGCGGCGCGAAGTTCCGCAAGGCCCATTTCCGAAATCATCTTCGCGGCAGATGCTTCGCTACGGATACGCGCTTCGCGCGGCATCTTCTCTTGAAGTTCTTTGAAGTTTTTGGCCATGGTCACTTTTTCTCCTGTTCCTTCTTCAGTGCCTCAAGATGCCGGTCGTAGAGTCCGTCCGCGACCGGAACGAATTCTTCATACCAGCGATCATTGCCCGTCTTGTCGCCCCCAATCAGCAGAATGGCACAACGACGCGGGTCGAACGCAAAGAGCACGCGATAGGGCCTGCCAGAATGCTGAATCCGAAGTTCCTTCATGTTCGCGTGCCGCGAAGAATGAATCAGATCGGCGTGTGGCCGCGGAAGGCTTGGTCCGAGTTTTTGCAGTAGGATCACTTTCGCGTTCACATCGGCTTGTTCATCTTCGGAAAGGCTGGTCCACCAATCTTCGAACTCGCTGGTGAATTCGACCTCCCATTCCATAGAAGGAATATAGCTCATAGGCTATGGCCAGTCAAGAGCGGCTTATGCAACAGGGAGCCTGTTATTGTTGACATAGTGTCTTGTATAGCGTACATTAATTGACCGGAGTCTGCTATGTCCTTCCTTGATTCCAATCATCCTCGTAGCGTGCTGTGGCTTTTCTATTCCTCCGCATTCCTGTCAGCCATCATGTTCAGTGCTGCGTCTTATGCGTCAGTTTCTTACCACAAACCTTTACTTGTCCTCGCCCTTGTGACGGCTCTCGCCGCCGCCTTTTTCCTTGTGCTTTTCTTGCGTTCGAGAGATGAACGCGAACGCCAAATCAACTACCGTGCACTGACGTTCGCGTTTGTGGGTACGCTCGTCTTCTCGCTCGTTGTCGGCATGGCACAGCAGCTTGGACTTCATTCTGTGCCCTGGCTCGGACTTCCTGCAGTGATGATCGTGCTGTGGAGCTTTGGGCTAATTCTGTATTCATGGCGGGACCGATGAAGACTCGGCTGCGCGTGCTTCGTGCAGAGAAAGAATGGTCGCAAGCCGAACTGGCGGCTAATGTCGGAGTCGCGCGAGGCACCATCAACGCCATCGAAACTGGCAAGTACGATCCGAGTCTTTTGTTGGCTTTTAAGATCGCTCGTGTCTTTGGAAAGAACGTGGAAGAGGTTTTTCTGTATCAGGAGAACGAACTACCAGCAACGACGAATCCCGCCGTCTAGCTAGCATGTCCCATTCAATGTTCCTCGCCTTGCCCCTCCGGTTGCTTCCCATCGAGCTGCCCGGCCCGAGACGATATTTCTCTAATTGCCCCCATCATCCCGCCTGCAAACTGAAACTGGAAGTGCCGCTACCCTCCGTCACACGCACGGCACATTGTTGCATTCGCAAGGAACTCCTTTGAAGGTTGCACAGGCTCAGCTTGGACATTCGCACATGGCGACAACTCTGGACATCTATACACACGCCAGTGGGAGTGCACAGAGAGACGCTGTGAACTTGCTTGAAGAGCAATTGTTCCCAAATGTTCCCAAGTTGAAGAGTTGCGGAAGTATCGCGGAAACAGAAAGTCAGTTGGTTCAGTAAGTTAGTGGTCGGGGCGCCCGGATTTGAACCGGGGGCCTCCTGCGCCCAAGGCAGTTGCAAAAAATCTATCTTGTTGGTCCGTCTAGCTTTGTTCTACGTCATGGTACACGGTTTTGGACCTATTTTGGCAGTTGTTGGACCCAAGTTGGACCCAAGTCCTTCTTTGCGATCAGGCAGACGGTAGGCAGGCGCGTGCTACGCTCGTTTAGCCTTCACATCTGCCACGCGAATGATTACGCGCTTACCAAGCGCCCTGGCTGCCCGAGTGATCGTATCGAGTGTCACAGAAACGTTCTGAGGGTCTAGCAGGCGATCCAGTTGTGACCGGCTCGTGTGAAGCTGTTTCGCCATCGCTTGTTTGGTTTTTTGCTGTTCTTGCATAGCCTGTTCGAGTTGCCACGCCAGAACCCGCTTGATTGCGACGGCCTCGACTTCTTCCCGGATTCCCTCCTCTTCGAGGAAGCTATTGAAGGTCGAACCACTGTGGTCCATTACCTTGTGATTTTTTCTTACTTTCATTTCAATCCCCTTTGATGCTTGTTCTTGTTGTTCCGTGCCAACTCCAAATCCTGGTCCGGCGTCTTCTTCGTCTTCTTGATGAATCCATGCAGCAAGACCATCCGGCTCTTCTTGTCGATGTAGAAAAGCACCCTGGCGATGCGGTTCTGGGCCAAGCTCGTCCGCACTTCGTAGATGCCGTCGCCCAATGGCCTACAAACGGGCATCCCGATTGGCCAGCCGAACTCCACCGTCTTGATATCCTCGCCGATACGCTTCCGATCTTCGGATGAAGGCAGACCCTTCAGCCAATCCCGCACGGGCTCTCCGCTCGCCTCTGTTCTAAAGAAGATTGCCGGAACGCGTTTCCCTTGTCTTTCTAGCGCCTCAGGCTGGGTGCCTGTGCCCGTCGAGGATTTGGGGTTCTTACCCACAGAGACAGTGTACCATGTAGGGTACATGCGGACAAGCAAGTTATTCGGGTTTGAAATTTGAATGGGGGAGTGGAATGGTTTGGGAACATTAAGTCTGAGGTGGTGTCTTACACTCTAGGAGTGTGTCCGAGAATTCATCTTTTTTCTGCCGAATTCACTTGAAAAGTTGCGCAGTGGTGTGCGAATTATTTGGAGTCATGGCGAAAACATATCGATCCTACGTTCCAGAACAAAGTTTACTGTTACCTCCGAGCCTTCGCGAATGGTTGCCGGATGGCCACCTGGCTTATTTCGTGTCCGACGTGGTGGACGAGCTGGATCTATCGGCGATCGAGTCCGTGTATGAAGAGGATGACCGGGGGCAACCGCCGTATCATCCGCGCATGATGACCAAGATCCTGCTCTACGGGTACTGTGTGGGGGTCTTTTCGTCGCGCAAGATCCAGAAGCGTTTGGTGGAAGACGTCGCCTTTCGGGTGCTAGCGGCCGGTAATCAACCCGATTTCCGGACCATCTCAGATTTTCGGAAGCTGCACCTAAAAGCGCTGGAAGAGATGTTCCAGCAGATGTTACGGCTGACGCTGGAGACGGGAGCGATGAAGCTGGGGCAGGTGGCCCTGGATGGGAGTAAGTTCAAGGCCAACGCGAGCAAGCACAAGGCCATGAGTTACGGACGGATGGACGAGACGGAGAAGCGGCTGCGGGCGGAAGTTCGCAAGTTGTTGAGCCAAGCAGAGGCCGCGGATCGAGAAGAGGATAAGCGATACGGCCGGGATCGCCGGGGAGAGGAGTTGCCGGAAGAGTTGCAGCGACGGGAAGCGCGGATCGCTCGGATCCGAGCAGCCAAAGAAGCTCTGGAGGAGCGCGCGCGCGAACAAGCCAGGAAAGAGGGGAAGGATCCAGAGGAAGCGAAGCCCACAGCAAAAACGCAATACAACTTTACGGATCCGGAATCGCGCATGCTAAAAGGGGCGGATGGATTTGTGCAGGGTTACAACACGCAGATCGCCGTGGAACCGGCCTTTCAGTTGATCGTCGGGCAGCGGGTCACGCAAGCCGCGAATGATAAACAGCAGCTGGTGCCGTTGCTGGAGACGATCGAACAACAGTCGGGACAAAAGCCGCAAGGAGTCGTGGTCGACAGTGGGTATTGCTCGGAGGAGAACCTGAAGTACCTGGATCAGCGAAGGATCGAAGGGTTCGTAGCGACAGAAAAGCAGAAACATGCTCAGCGGAATGAATCATGCAAACCAGGGCCGTTGCCGATCGGGGCAAGCCGTGTCGAGAGGATGGAACGGAAATTACAGACAAAAGTTGGGGCAGCGGTGTATGCGACGCGAAAATGCATTGTGGAGCCAGCATTCGGACAGATCAAACAGGCACGCGGCTTCCGACAGTTTCTCTTACGCGGGCTGGAGAAAGTACGGGGCGAGTGGGCACTGATCTGCATGACTCACAACATTTTAAAGTTTCACAAGATCATCTGCAGTGGATAGCACAGAACTTTCCGAGGTCAGTGACAGAAATGCGGTTCCCGGGAGAGATTCGGGAAGACCAGTAATTCACGAAAGCTGATCCACCGGATTCCAATAGCCACACGAATCAAAAAAGCCCAGCCCGACGCTATAAAATGCTAAATCTCGGACACGCTCCTAGGGCATTCCACACCGGACATCACGCGCGAGATTTATTTGCACGCGATCCCGGAGGAGCAACGTCGCGCGGTGGAAAGCGTCGAGAGGCTCGTATTTGGACCCAAATGGACCCAAGTTCAGGCTCCGACGCAGACCACGTCAGGCAGAGTAAATTGAAAACAAAGAAGTAAGTGGTCGGGGCGCGCGGATTTGAACCGCGGACCTCCTGCGCCCAAGGCAGGCGCGCTACCAGGCTGCGCTACGCCCCGACAGTGATTGCTTTATTCATTCTAAAGCACTTCCCAACCCCACTCCTAATCCGTACCATCGTTTTTTCCCCCGACTGTGCACGAACTGTGCACGAATGGATTACTGCACCGTGACTGTGCACATTGGCGCTGCCATCAGAGCATCAGCTGCTACCGGTGCCATTTCGTTTCGGACGCGTCTTGGTTCCGGGGACGTGCCCTTTGTACGGCGTCGAGATCCAAGTCTCTTAATCGACGAAAGGAGAAACAACAATGCCACTTCTGAGAGCACCACAGAAACAACCGAAAACCACAGGCCTGCAGATTCGTATTGAGGATGAAATCAAGATAACCCTCTACAAGTACGCTGAGTTTCTTGATGCGAACCCGTCATACGTCGTGAATGAAGCTCTGAAACATCTGTTCCGAAAAGATGACGAACTCAATCGTTGGATGGACCTCAACAACGATAAACATCCCGAACCTAGCTCAACGAATGGAACTTCCAAGGAGATGGTAAAGACAGCATGAAGGCGTCCAGCACCCAATTCGGTATGCGCGAGAACCCAGCGTCTCCGAGACAGCATGACTCGCGTGCTGCAATGCGATCAGTACGCGGCCCATCGACAAGACCGCCCACAATGGAGGATGACCCGCGATCTTTATCGGAGGAAATATCGTGCCACTCCTCAGTGCGATCCCCAAGCAATGCCGCACACACCGCGGCCACGGGAGAGGAGGGCACAGCAAGCCTACGACGCGAACTGCGCTTCAGTCCTCCAACGGTCAACCGACGGACCGCTGTTGTAATCAGTTCGGATGCCGCGGCTCGCGTCGACGAGTTCCCTCTGGCTGTACGAGACGCGGCCAAATTTCTTGGAGTGAGCCCGCAAACTGTGTATCATTGGTGGAGCGGAAGCAGATTCCCCATTTCCGCGTAGTGAGTCGCAATATCCGGTTCCTCAAATCGGATCTCGAAACATTTCGCGCGTCGTTCAAACAGGAGATGGAGAATGCCTAGAGCACGCAAGTACGACGGCGTTGTCTATCGGAGGGCTGGCACCGAAACCCGTGGGCGCAGAAATCGCACATGAGATTGCTGTTTGCCTTGAATCGTATTCAGGGCTCGCAGAGAATCCCGACGAGCGTCATCCGAAGTCGCTTTCGTTCTCCACGAACACCGCCAGTTGCTTGCAGTCGCCGGTTTTCCAGTCGCTCAGGTCAGCTTCCAGGATTACGTGGGCGGTCTGGAGGACCCAACACAATTCGGTCTTGTCCGTGAATCGCACGCGCACGTAGAGCATTCCTTCCTCAAAGACGTGTTCGGCCCAGTCCACGATCTTGCCTCTCAGACCGGGGTATTGCTTGCCTGGCGCCCGTTGCCGAACTTGTGGCTTCACAGATGATTTACGTATCGTCATCTGTCAGTTCTTCCTTTCTGGCGTCTGAGCGACGCCCGTTTGGGCTTGACCCACCGTCTTCGCAGACCTTGGTTTGGGCCTCGTCACACTCGTTCTTCGCTTGCGCGCTCCCCGTTTCTCAGTCCGCTCTTCGTCGTAGGGTTGTTCATCGTCCTTGTCCCAATCGGGAAGCAGCACAGCGCGGGGAGGCGGTCCTTTCTTCCTGCGGGCATCCTCGCGTTCCTTGATTTCGAGGTAGAAATCAAACGGGTCTTCGTTTTTCTGATCGTAGGTCCGGCGGAATTTGTAGGCCCACTCAGCATCCTTCTCGACGATCTCCTCGAACTCGTCGAAGAACTCACGGTTGGCGTCGACACGGGCACTTTCAACTTCGGCGCGGGAATATCGGAGCTGGTCCTTGTCGAATAGCGTTACTTTTTCCATGCGTTCGAGTCCGCGGATTACGTTCTCGAACGCCTGATTCAGGGCCAAGAGTTCTTGCAACAAGATGAGTTTCACGGCCGGCCCCCATTATCGCGGGCCACTTCATTGCCAGGAAACTCGGGCGGTTTCGGGTATTGCCGCTCCCATTCCCGCTGCTCGTCCTCGGTGAAGAATCGCACCATAGGTGGCTTGCCCTCCATCCGCCGGCGCTCCTCCACGGCTTGCAAATCCCGATAAACCTGAACCTCGTCCAGCGCGTCCTTCTCAAACTCGAGGTGCCTCTTCTCGAACCGGGTCGAGTCGAGGTCCTCGTTCCTCCCAACGTGGTTGCAGAGATAGCTGTTGAGCGAAGCGCGATGAATCTCGAAGAGCGTCAATTTTTCGTCAAAGCATGAGGCGTCTAAGCCTGAGCATTTGGCGGGCTTGAGGCGTTCCAGTCCCTGAACCGCCACGTCGATTCCTTGGTTCACCAGCAGGATTGCTTCGTAGAGATGAGCCTTTTGCATTCGAGTCTTCCTTTCCGCTCGTTACGAGCGGCGGGGCTACAGAACGATTGGCGAAACTCAGGGACACACAGATCCCTAAGAAATAGGAGGACGGATCAAACGGACAGAGCGCTTGGGCGAACTACGACGCCGGCGGGGAGTGCTCTAATAGCGAGGAAGGTTTCAGCGTAGACGAACGCACGGATTGCGCAGCTTGCGCGGAAAAACGGAAGGATATAACGTTTGTTGCAGCCATTGTTGCACCTCAACCGTGCGACTTGGTCAGGGGTGCGTTCGGTGCTTGCTACACCGGCGCCCCCCGTTTCCTCATCTCTTGCCGGACCTGATTCGCTTCTTGCGGTTCGGTTTCTTACGATAATTCTCGGCTTTGTACTTCCTCACAGCCTCCACTTGTTTTTCCGACCATATACGAACTCGCATTCCGCCGAGTGATCGGATCGAGGGTGCTTCTACTTTTCCTTCTCGAATCCAGCGGTGCAGAGTGTTCGAAGTAATGCCGAGGAGTCCGGCAACTTGGAGCGTCGAGTGGGTCGTCATGTAATATCAGGCACCCTGCCTGTTATTGTCAAGAACGAAATTCGGGTCACCAATAGCAGTCTCAAGCTGGCAGCTAGGAGTCACGAAGGGAGTATCGCACCCTTCGCTAAGATCGGCTAGACCGTCCTAGGCAATGGTTGACAGGACCCGTAATACAGACTAATATTTAGGCGGTAATGGAGTGACCATGCAAAGGCAAGGGCTAAAGCTCAAACAGGCGAGTGCTATCCTGCAAATTGAACCGAAGGAACTGCAAAACCTCGTCCAATTCGGAGTCGTGAGACCGCAACGATCAGAGGGAACTTACATCTTCGATGCGAACACACTACTGGTGGCCAAGGTCGCATTTTGCCTGAAAGAGTCCCTTGGGACACGAACGAGCGTACTGTCCAAGCTAATGAATGTATTCTTGGCATCGGAAAAGGAACTCAAGTCTGAGAATCCGAAATACATCGTCTTCACGTGCCAGCTATCGGCCGAAGAGGATCCGATCAAGGTCGCAGTCCCGTTCCGTACGCTCGGAGAACAGCTTCGAAAACGAATGGCGCGGGTCGACCTCTACAGGGATCTGCCACGAGGCCGCAAACGCCGAGGGTGGAAGAAGGAGTTTCTCAAATCTCTCACAGAGGTGGCAAAAGACATCGGCGAAGTCTCCAATCAGGAAATCTCGCGTACGGTTCTTAGCTATCGCAAGGAAAGACGAACGCCGGAGATCACCGTTACGGCCGAAAGGTAGGAATCGAAAGCGTCGCGGAGTTGTCGACACGAGCGTACTTGTTGGGGGTATTTCGGGCTTCCGGAAACCCTATGTTCGGGGCAAGAATCCCAGCGCCGACTTGCTCTATCGCTGGGCCGAGAAGGGCGATTTCGTATGGCTCGTAACAGAGGAGATTCTGGACGAGTACCAGGAAGTTTTGAAGCGTCTGGGCGTTCGTCCAAACCTGATCGGCAGCGTAATTAATCTTATTCGCGAGCGGGCCGAAGTAGTTGATGTCCGTGCCTCTGGTGAGATGTCGCCGGACCCCAAAGATGATCCGTTCTGCCGCTGTAGCAAGGAGGGCAATGCAGACTTCATTGTCACGCTAAACTCGAAGGACTTCCCGCAGGAGCGGCTCAGGGCCAATGTTATTTCGCCTATCGCTCATGGTAGTCGTCGGACCTGACTCGGCAATTACCCCGCGCCGAAATGGTCTGATAATATCTGCACAAATGTCATCCATCCCACTCCGGTTCCCAACACCTGGCAAGGAGGCTCCTTTCGATGCTGCCCCTATACATAAAATCATTTCGGACCTGCTGGTTTGCGCCACCAGCGAGGTTGAATCAGAACAGCTGGAGATAAAAGGCCGGTGTCGAGACGAGCGAGAACTGGCCGAGAAAGTCGCAGAGGCATGCGCTTGCATTGCAAATACGACCGGATGATTGGTGTTGGTTGGAGTCGCAGATGGAGCCGACGGGCGAGCAAAATTCTCTGCCTGCCCTCATCCGATGGTCACAACCGCGTGGCTTCAGACGAGCGTTCACAATTTTACTCGCCCGCCTGTAGAAATTGTCCCGTTCGATGCTAGTAGCCTACTCGGCGAAATGATGGGTTGCGGAGGCAACAATCTCTATGCGCTTCGAGTGCCCCGAACGCGCTGTATAAGTGGGCATGTGACGAACAAGGGCGTCTCCAAGTTGAGGGTCGGGAAGGAGTGTCAGCCGCAATATGTAGCCGAAGACGACCGAACAAACGCGCCGGTATGCGCCCAAGGCAGGCGCGCTACGAGGCTGCGCTACGCCCCGACAGTTACTGCGTTGCTTATTCTAAAACACGTTTCGACGACGCTCCGAATCCTCAGCTTCGTTCTTCGCCCCAACCGTGCGCGAATCGGTTATTCCGCGAGTGCATAGATTGGCGCAACCAACAGAGCGTCCGAAGCGGCGAGTGCCAGTTTGCTAGCTCGACGACCAATAGAATCGGCCACCCATCCGTTGCCAACCTCTGCGGCAATCGCATCATCAGAAGGGACAGCAGCGATTCATCACAATCCATAATTCGCAAACAGGCCAAGCTGTGCCATCGGGACCATTGAGAAGGCGGAATTCCAAATGGACGCGCACGCAAAATGAGAAATTCATGCGGACTGGCTATGCTGCTCTTCTTGATTGGCTTCGCGCTGCCGGCGAAGGCGCAAGATGTTACGCCTGGATTTGAGGCGTACGCGGGTTACGACTACATGCGCGACAATGCAGCCAACGACATCACACACGTGCCGCCATCGCAATCGGTGAATGGCAACGGGGGAAGCGGCCAGCTGGAATTCAACGCGACTCGTTGGCTTGGCGTGGTGGGCGATCTGGGTGGTTATGCGGTCGCCCGCAACGGATTCGCGACCACGCACCAGATTTCGTATCTGTTCGGACCGCGAATAAATTTCCGGGGCGGGAGGGTCACACCGTTTGCCCAAGTTCTGCTGGGGGCGATATGGGCGTCGGATGCGATTGTGCTGGGATCGAAGACTGCTTTTGCGACGACGGCCGGGGGCGGAATTGATGTGACGGTGTCGCGCCATTTCGCGGTGCGTCCCGTACAGGCCGAATACTTCTTGACGAAGTTTCCCGACGGCGCGAATGATCGGCAGAACAATTTCCGCTACAGCGCGGGAGTCGTATTCCGTTTTGGCGAGCGATAATCTGACTTCAGCGCGTAAAGGCGCCAAGAGTCCATCCCAGAGCTTTTAGTCTCTTCAGCCAGCCTCTACGATTTAGGCCTTGTCCGCAACAACCAAGTCCACACGATAATGACGGCCGAAGCCGCAACGATCAGCTCGGCCCAAATAAACGTAACATAGTCAACCAGCGCTCCTACTGGCGGAACACCCGGCTGAATATTGCGAAGCGCTGGCAATCCAAAAATCAGCGAAATTGAAACTGAGAGCGGCAACAGGTCCACCCTCTCCACTGTGGTAATGGCCCTGATGGCCATCGCCAGCAAGCTCATCGACAAGGCTGTCATCATTAACATCACGATCAGCGAGACCGCAATCACATTAGTCGCCCGCGTGAGATGCAAGACAATCCCCGTAGGTTCTTGGTTGCTGCCCCGCGAGACATTTCCTTCAAAGCGGATGCCCGGTACGGAGGCCGATAATGAGATCGAAAGCGCGACCGGTGTACTCTGACGCAGCGCACTCGAGCTGACCGCCAATTCATCGGTTGGGTGCGTATGTTGGGGAATACTTGCGGGTAACTTCGGCGCTTCCGGCAGCACATTTCGCGCAGGCGTAGTCATTAGCAGCCGCACAGTCGTGTCATATCTATCCAACGGGTATTTATTCAAATCACCGTTGATAGGAAACACTGCCTCGATCCGGTTCATTCGCTTATCCTTCGGGAAATCGAACTCCTGCTCTCCGCGGAAATTGTTGATCAGCAAGTGCAGATCAACGTCCGGGGTAACCTCGTCTTTGGCTATGTTTCCAGAAAGGCGAAAGCTTACCTGTGCGGTGAGCTCGTGAGTTGCCGGGTTGGCGTTCGTGGTCACGATGGAAATAGACACGCGATCCGCCGCCTCGGTCTCATCTCGCAGCAATAGCGAGCGCCGCGCGCTCTCGGTTAATCCACGGAACACCACCGCGGTATAGAATGCCAGTACAAGCACGATTATGAGAATCCAAAACCGTCTGTCCTTGTTCGGCATGGGATGTCACCGACTCCGGTTTCCGACGAGCAAACTCGAAGCACGAGTAAGGCGCACGTATCTGCTCAAGCGCGATCGTAAGAACTTACGCCTAATGGGTGAAAGATGTACAGGGCAGCCGGGCGGGCGGCAGAGCTACCAATTCTTCAAGCCGGTCATGAACGTGCGCGCCGTGGAGCGGCAATCCATCGAAGAAAGTTTGCGGCGCGCGCTGGAGCGCGAAGAATTCCTGGTGCAGTACCAACCCAAGGTCAATTTGAAGACGCTGGACATTACCGGCGCTGAAGCCTTGAACCGCTGGAAACACCCGGTGCGCGGGATGGTCCCTCCTTCCGATTTTATTCCTATCGCGGAGGATTGCGGCCTGATTGTGCCCATCGGCAATTGGGTGTTGCGCGAAGCCTGCAAACCAGCGCACACATGGATGGATGCCGGCCTGCCGCTAGCGACCATGGCCGTAAACATTTCCGCGATGGAATTCCGCGACGAGGACTTTCTGGATGGCGTATTCAGAATTCTGCAGGACACCGGCCTCGATCCCGCGGCGCTGGAGGTGGAACTTACCGAAATCGTCTTGATGAAGCGCGCCGAGTCCACGCAGTCCATTATGAAGATACTGCGCGGCAGCGGAATCCAGCTGGCGGTGGACGATTTCGGCACGGGATATTCCAGCTTGAGTTACCTGCGAAAATTTCCGATTGATGCGCTGAAGATTGACCAATCCTTTATCCGCCAGATCACCACTGCTCCGGATGAGACCACCATCGTGACGGCCGTGATCAGCATGGGCCGCAGCCTGAAGCTGCGCGTGGTGGCCGAGGGTGTGGAATCGCTGGAACAGTTGACGTTTCTGCAGGCTCATCAATGCGACGAGGCGCAGGGCTACTATTTCAGCAGGCTCGGTGATGGCCGAGCAGTTCGCGAAGCTACTCAAGACCGGCGTACCGGAACCAATCCTCAGCTGAACGCCGCGAATCGTCCTCGAAAAATTACTGCGGCGGGGGCTCAGCATTGCCGGGTTGTTTACTCGGAGCCGGCAGCTTATCCGGTCGCGCAAATTCGTAAATCCCCGCGGGATCGGAAACCAGCAGGATGCGATCGGGCTCCACCAGAATTCCCACGGGTTGCAGCGCTGCGCCTTGCGTCGTTGCCACGCGGTAGGTATCCAGCAGATTTCCGTCGCGATCGAAGCGCAGCAGCATATCTCCGATGGCGGCCCACACTTGCTGGCTCGCGCGGTCCACGCCCAACGCGCGAATCACCGGCGTCGCCGTGGTATTCGGCTCACGCTCGGTGAATTTCACCACGCCGGCAAAACTGTTCAGGCTCTCTTGCCGGTAGCCGTGTCCGTAACGCTCGCCGTACTCGCCGTGGCCCGCTCCGGGATTTTGCACTCCGCCGCCTGCCCCAGGTCCACCGTGGGCACCGGGAAGACCGCCCGCAGCGCCGGGATGAGGTGCGTCTGCCCCGACTGCTGGGCCTCCCGCCTCTGCAGTCCCCGCCGCGCCTGCTGACCCTGCGGCACCCGCCGCTGCTGCTGTGCCCGCCCCATCCACGCCCACCATATGATGTTCAAATCCGCCGCCAAAACCGGGAAAGGCTCCGGGCCCAAAAATCCCCGGCGCGCCGAAGCCTCCGCCCGGTCCCCCCACGCCCAGCAACGCGTTGAAATCCGGAGTGGTGGTGTAGCTCGAAGTGGACCAGTTGCCGTTGTTGCTGCTTGCCGATAGCGAGCCGCTGAGGTCCGAGCCATCGGCTGAGCCCGACGCGCTGCTCGTGGTGCCGCTGTTTGCCGCATCCGTGTCGCTGCTGCCGCTGCCAGCTGTACCGCCGGAGCCCGCAGCGCTGCCCGGCGCGGCACCGCCAGTGCCGCCGGGCGCTGCCGAACCGCCGCCGCGGCGTCCGCCCGCGCCATGCCCGCCGTTCGCCGTGAACATGGGGGCGCCGCCGCCTACCGAGTACATGCTACCGAACGAGAACGCTTCGCCCGGCCCAGCCATTCCCGAAACGCGCATGCCCAGCTGCACCTGGGAATTGTCGTGACTGATATCCGGGATCAATGCATTCGCGGAAACTTCGGCTTCGTAGCCTGCGTAGCCGAAGCGATCGTATTTTCTGAATTTTGGATCCTTCAGCAAAGTAAACGCGAAATAAATATCGCCGGGCGCACCGCTGTAGAGTTTTCCGATATCCATGGCGTACGCGGGCGGAGCACTGGTGGAATAACCCGCCGCATAACCCGGAGTGGAATCGGCATTGGCGCTGAGGGCAGGCTCCGTGAGCTGGCTGGGATTGCTGACGGCGTCGGAAATGTTGCCGAAGCTGCGCAACAATTTGCCGTGCTCGTTCATCACGCGCACCAGGTGGTCGCTGCGCAGCGTGACCACCGCGAATTCACCATTGGCCAGCGCCACCACGGACATCGGCGCGTTTACCGTGACGCTCGCTTCGAGGGCGCCCTCCGCCGTGAAAACTTTCACTGCGTTAGCGCCGCGGTCGGCGACGAAAATGCGGCCAGAGGTGGGGTCGCGATCGAAGTCCACCGCGTATTTGATGGCTGCTTCGCCCGCGGCCTGGGCGCTGGGAATTTGGCCGATGCGTTTTCCGTCAGCGCCGTATATCCAGATGACGCTAGCCGGGGCAGCCAGCACATAATAATGACCAGCCGGATCGCGCTCGATGGCTTCCGCGCCGCGACCGACATCTGGAAATACCCTTCCGCGCGCGTGCAGCACGGTTTGGACGCCTTGGGCTTGCGCCGGTACGGCAACACAGCCGCCTACGAGCACGGCTGCGCATGCCAGGACCGCTGCTGCGGAAGTGTATCCCTTCGTTATTCTTAGAGTTATCAATCGCCGCCACATCGCCCGTTTTTCTCCGCCATTTTTACCGAACAGATGCAGTTGGAATTCGCAAAGGTTGCCAACAGCTTTCGTAATTTTTTGACTTGCGTTGGTCCGCAGCTGCTGCGCCACCCTACCTTGTCCCTACTTCTGTTTTTCGCGCGCAAAAGTTCCTCAATTTTTTGACGGTTGCTTCCTGCCTCCCGTTTCGGAGAGATTGCGGGCGGTTGCTGCCGGCCATCGACGTCGGAATACTGGAACTCTCGCGGCATTGAAACTGAATTAGTTAGCGGCGCGGGAATTCAGATTTCTTGAGAAGTGCCATGATTTGCCCATTACAATTGCGGTGTCTGCACGGTGCGGCAGGGCTCAGGATGCGACGGCGAAAGGTCCAACTGCCGTGGCAGCGGAGTGCGCCGCCGCGAACGCCTGCGCGAGAAACTGGCCAGCCAGATGCGGCGTCCGAGCATTTCCAGCACTTCGCGTAAGCTTATCGGCTCGAGGGAACGTCATTTTTAATCGCCACCAAGGGAAGGTGCTCGCGCTGCTGCTATTTTGGCTCGCCAGCGGGCATTTGAGCGGAGCGCAGGAGCCTGCCGGTGCGCCGCAACTGGTCAGTGGAGTGGTGCGCACTCCCGAAGGCACGCCGGTGCCCGCCGCGACGGTGCGTCTGGTGAATGCCGAGACTAATAAAGCCTGGCTGAGTTGGACGGACGAATCTGGCAAGTTTGAATTTCCGCAAATTCCTGCAGGGTCATATCGCGTGGAGGCGAGCCAACTGGGATTCGCGAATGCCTCGCTGGTAGTGGAGATTCCCGTGGTGCCGCCGGGCCCCATTCCGATTGTGCTGCGCGTCGCGACTTTGGCGGAGCTGACGGCCAAGCCCGAAGCGACGCGCCCGACGCGAAATCCGCGTACGTCCGGAGGCGCCGCGAACCCCAGTGCAGGAACGGGCGCAAATGCGGACGCAAATGCGGGCAGCAGCGGTCGCAGAGGTGGCGGCGGACGAGGCCAAACACCTGCGGGCGTCACCAACGCGATACGCGCGGGAATGGCGGGCGGCGGTTTCGAGCAGACCGATCTTACCGACGAAGGCGCGGCCGGTGCGAACAATGGTCCCGTGAATGAAGGTACGCAAATCGCAGCTGAATTACCCTCAGGCGCCGGGTCCAGCGCGACTTCCGATTCATTCTTATTGCAGGGAACGGTGGGCCAGGGACTTTCTGGGAATGGTCCAGGAGGATTTGGTCCGAACGGATTGGTGCCCGGAAATCCTACGGGAGAAGGCGGACAGGGTCCGGCTGGAGGACGCGGAGGCCCGGGCGGTGGAGGCGCGGGCGGATTTGCCGGGGCCGGGGGCGGTGGTGCTGGCGGTGGCGGCGGAATGTTCGGCGGCGCGCCTGGTGGCGGAGGAGCAGGTGGCGGCGGGGGTGGAATGTTTGGCGGGCGCGGCAGGCTAAACCGCCAGGCAGTGAATCGCATTCGCTTCAGTTTTTACGACCACTACGAAAATTCCGTGTGGGATGCGAAACCGTATTCGATTACCGGCAACCCGGTGCCAAAGCCGAGTCATTACGACGAGCGCTTCGGCGGCAACCTGGGCGGCCCGCTGAAAATTCCGCACATTTATAATGGCAGCGACAAGACGTTCTTCTTCGTCAACTACCAGCACGAGACGCAATCCAGCGCGCTCGACACCTATTCCACGGTGCCCACGGCCGCCGAACGCACCGGAAATTTCTGCGGCCTCGGAATCACTCTGTTCGATCCGTTTTCAAATTTCACCGGACCGCGCACGCCGTTGGGCAACGGCTGCCAGGTTCCGACAATTGACACGGCGGCGGCCGGGCTGCTGGATTTCTATCCGTCGCCGAACTTGCCCGGCACCGTGCAGAATTATGTGTTGCAGACCACCGTGCCGGTGAACAGCGACACGTTGAACCTGCACGTGCTGCACACCATCAATTCCAAATTCAGCCTGAACGGCGGCTACAACCTGAATTCCCAGCGGCAGAACACGTTCGGCAATTTTGTGAACACGGCGGGCACTTCATCCACGCTGAACCAGTCTGTCACGCTGGGCCTATCGCACAACTGGACTTCGCACCTGGTAGAAACCACACAGCTGAATTGGAGCCGCAGTCGCGCGCAGGTGTTGAGCGACAATTCATTCGTGAACAACGTCGCGGGAGACCTGGGAATCACCGGCGTTTCCACCGAGCCGCTCACTTACGGCATTCCTGCGATCAATTTCACCAGCTTCTCGGCGCTGAACGATCCAGTACCTTCGCTGGTGCGCAACCAGACGCTGCGCTTGAGCGACAGCGTGAAGTGGGTACACGCGAAGCACACGTTTACATTTGGCGGCGAGATGCGCCGCATCCAGCTGAATTCCGAGGCCAATCCGGTGCCGCGCGGATCGTTTAATTTCACGGGCGTGATGACCTCGCAACTGACCGCGACAGGCCAGCCGGTCCCCGCGACGCCGCAGACCGAGCCCTTCTACGAGCTTGCTGATTTTCTGCTCGGACTGCCTTACAGCACCACCGTGCAATTCGGGCCGAACATTTATTTGCGCAGCTGGGATTTTATCGGTTACGCGCAGGATGATTGGCGCATGACCAAGCAGTTTACGCTGCTCTACGGGCTGCGTTACGAAGCAGCGACGCCAGCGGTGGACAAGTACGACCAGATCGCGAACCTCGATATGAATTCCACAGCCACCGCGGTGGACGTCGTGACGCCCGGCACCGTGGGACCTTTCAACGGCCCTTACCCGCGTGCGTTGATCCATGGCGATTACGGGAATTGGGCGCCGCGCATTGGCTTCGCATGGCTGCCGCACGGGATCAAACCGAAGACCGTGATGCGCGGCGGTTATTCGATTTTTTATAACGTGGCGATTTACAATTCGCTGGCGCAGAAATATCTGTCCTACGAGCCGCCCTTCGCCACTTCGGAGAATCTGATCACTTCCGGCACCCAAGTGTTGACGCTCCAAGATGGTTTCCCCAGCGCGAGCGCAATTATTTCCAATCGTGGAGGAGTGAATCCTTTTTACAAGGATGGCTACGCTCAAATCTGGACGCTGGGCACGGAAACTTCCTTCTCGCAGAATTGGATTCTGGATTTGACTTACACCGGGACGAAAGGCACGAACCTGGATTTGTTGCGCGCTCCGAATCGCGCGCCGCTAGGCACCAGTCCTTTGGACACGCAGGACTCGCTGCAAATTCCGAACGCCAATAGTTTCTACTACGATCAATCCGGCGCAAATTCGATTTACAACGCGCTGCAGGTCCGCCTGGTGCACCGCTTCACGCACGGAGTTTCGTTCCAGGCGTTTTACACTTTCGCGAAATCGCTCGACAATGCCAGCAGCATCGGTGGCAGCTCCGGCATCGTGGTGCAACAGGACGGCAACTACGCGGCGGAGCGCGGGCTTTCGTCGTTTGACGTGCGGCATCAGTTGCGTTTCTTGACTTTGTATGAACTGCCGTTCGGTGAACATCATCGCTTGGCAACGCATGGCTGGGCCGAGCACCTGCTGAGCAATTGGCGGCTACAGAACATCGTGACGTGGCAAACCGGAACTCCGATCACGGCGTATCTGGGCGGCACGGCGTCCGACAACGGCACAGGCGCTAGTTTTTCGCTGCGCCCCGATCAAATTGCGAATCCGGACCTTGGAATTTGCGGCGGCTCGCCGCTCGCGTTTTTCAATACTGCTGCTTTCGCGACACCGGCGACCGGGACGTATGGCGACGAACGGCGCGGCGCGATTGAAGGGCCGTGCAAATTCAATTGGAATGCGTCGCTGGCGAAATCATTTCGGTTTGGGCCACGCGAACGGCATCATTTGGACATTCGCTGGGAAGTTCAGAATCTGACGAACACGCCCGCGTTTTCCGGGGTTTCGGCCACGCTGGGGTCATCCTCCTTTGGGCGCGTGACGAGCGCCGGCTCGATGCGTACGATGGACGTGATGGCGCGGTTCAATTTCTGATGCGAGAGACTGCGTACAAAATCGCAACGTTGTGGCTGGTGGCTGCTGTGGCTGCGGGACCGAGTACGGGTCAAGCGACTCAGGCGCAGCAACAATCAGGCGGCCAGTCTGCGCCCGTGGTCGTTGCGTCACCCGCGCCTACGCCAGCGCGCGCACAGCAAACTCCCTCGCAGCAGGCTTCTCACCAGCCGTCGTCGGTGCTGCGCAGTTCGTCCGATCTGGTTCGCATTGACGTCGAGGTCACCGACAAGTCCGGCAAGCCGATTAAAAACTTGTCCGCGAATCAATTCACAGTGACGGACGAAGGCAAGCCGCAGACGATTACCTCTTTTTCATATGCCGACATCGAAGCAATCGAGACTGCGTCAGCCGAAGAGGACAAGCCGATCGTCGTCTCGGTTGATAACGAAGGGCCGAATTCGCCATCCGCGGACGCGATCAGCGATGCGCTGCGCGACCGGCGTCTGATCGTGCTGTTCTTCGATCTGACCTCCATGCAGACGGATGACCTGATCCGCGCGCACGATGCGGCCGATAAATTCGTGAAGCAGCAGATGAGCAAAGCTGACGTGGTCGCGATCGTCGTTTTCTCGACGCGCCTGAATGTGCTCGCTAATTTCACGAACGATCGCGCCGTGCTGAATAAGGCGATCGCGCAGCTGACTCCGGATAATTCCGCGAACCTCGCGAGTCCTCTTTATGCCGCAGCGGCCAATGGAGAATACGACGTGCAGGAATATACCGGTGCGGCATACACGCCAGATGAAACTGAGTTCAACGTTTTCAATACCGATCAGAAGCTAGCGGCAGTCGAAGGCTTGGCGGACGTGCTGGGTGGAATCCCCGGGCGAAAGGCGATGGTGGAATTCACCGGCGGAATCACGCAGACCGGCGAGGAAAACCGCACGCAACTGCGCGCCGCGACGGATGCCGCGAATCGCGCCGACGTATCCATTTATTCGATTGATTCACGCGGGCTGCTCGCCGCGCCGCCCGGTGGGGATACAACGGTGAACGCCGCGACGGGGACTTCGATGTTTACTGGAGCTTCCGTGTTCCATCAGACTGATCAGCGCCAAGATTCGCGCGACACCCTCGCGACTCTTTCCACGGACACGGGCGGGAAAGCCTTTTTCGATTTGGGCGATCTGAGCGATGCGTTCCCCGCCATACAGAAGGACAACGGCGGCTACTACCTGGTCGGCTACAATCTCGGCGCGGACGTGAAGCATGACGGCCGTTGGCGCGCGATTCGCGTGAAGGTCAACGTTCCCGGCGCGCACGTTCGCTATCGTGACGGATATTATGCGCCGCGCGATTTCCGGCATCAGGAAAAGGAGGATCGCGACCAGCAACTCGCCGACGCGATCAATTCCGACCATCCGGTCGTTGAGCTTCCTGTGGCCGTCGAAACCGGAATCTTCCGTCTGAGCGCCACACAAAGCTATGTGCCCATCGCCGCGAAAATCGCCGCGAGCGCGCTGGATTGGGCGCAGAAGCATGGGATACAGCGCGCCGAATTCGATTTTGCGGTGGAGGTGCGCGCGATGCCGGGTGGCCAGATCGTCGCGCAGCTGCGCGACACGATTACAGTGAATCTGGAGGCTGAACATTTCGAGCAGGTGCGCCACAGCAACCTGCTGTACCAGGGCGGAATGGTTCTGGCGCCGGGAAATTACCGCTTGAAATTTGTGGCGCGCGAAAATGAATCGGGAAAAATCGGAACGTTTGAGCAGAATCTGGCCGTGCCGGCGGCACAGCCTGAGAAAGTAACGCTCAGTTCCGTTTTGCTATCGAGCCAGCTCGTTCCGATCGAAAAGTCATCGGAGGTCGCGACCAAAGGCCAAGGCGTACGCGCGAAAATCACCAGCTCGCCTCTGGACATGGAAGGACAGAGAATTATTCCCAGCGTCACCAACTATTTCACACAGGGGCAGACGCTCTACGTCTTTCTGCAAGCCTACTATCCGGAAAAAGCGGACAAGAACGCGGCGTTCGATCCGAATTCGCTGCGCGCCGGCCTGGTTTTTCTGCGCAATGGGATTCAGATGAACGCCACGCCGTTGATTGCGCCCGCGCAAGTGGATGCGAAGACGCACACGGTTTCGTTCCGCATCAGTTTGCCGCTGCAGAAGCTTCCCACCGGGCGATATACCGTTCAGGTGGTGGCCATCGCGCCGGGCACGCAGCATTCGGCGTTCG
This sequence comes from uncultured Acidobacteriota bacterium, assembly GCA_963790855.1. Lineage (GTDB taxonomy): Bacteria > Acidobacteriota > Terriglobia > Acidiferrales > UBA7541 > Palsa-295. The sequence goes on along the minus strand of CAWBPZ010000004.1, from coordinate 635,424 downwards.
GCCGAGCCTATCTCGCGTTGCAGCAAACGCCGGCGGCAGCTACGCCAAGCCCGTGATCAGGAGCGCCGCGCCACCGGTGGCGCACTGAAGTGCGCCGCTCCAAAGGCAGAAACAGGACGCGGAAGAGTTGAAGTCGCGATCGGCTAGCGATCAACGTAAAAGCCCTCACGCGTTTGCACCGTTGCGTCCTTCTGCTTGGTTGTCAGTTGAATTTTGTGATATCCCACGGCTGCGTCCGTTTTGTCGGGGGTATAGCCCAGCGCGTATTGATTGCGTAGCTCTTCATCAATTTCCGCGTAAATCTGGTCAATGGTCTCCTTCTTCGTAACTTCGAAGAAGCGGCCGCCGGTTTCCTTGGACAACTGCTGCAGGACCTTTTTCCCGTCCGGGCGCGATTCCTGAGGATAGCGGTGATGCCCTCCGCCTCCCATGCCGCCTCCACCCATTCCTCCGCCGCCCATGTGCCCGCCACCGTAGCCGCCGCCGTTTCCGTATCCTTCCTTGTCCGCGAAGAGCACGGAATAAACCAGTGTGTCGGCGCGTTCCGCCGTTTCGATGGCGTCGCGCAGAGTTTCTTTGCTGCCATGATCCACGCCGTCGGAAAGAACGATGAGCGCTTTGCGGCCCTGCTGCTTTTTCATGAGCTCGTCCGACGCCAAGAACACCGCGTCGTATAGCAACGTGCCGCCTCCGCCGTAGCCATGCGCGCCGCGCCCGCCGCTGCCACTTCCGCCGCCACTATCCGGATCACTTCCCGACGAGCCGCCGCTTCCGCCGGTTTGCGAAAATTGCGGCCGGCCCAGCTGATTGAGCGACGCTTCCAGTTTCTGCCGCGAGGAAGTCAGGTCCTGCAGCAATTCCACTTCGTGATCGAAGTGAATGACGAACGCTTTGTCCTTATCTTCGCGCAGCATGTGATCGAGGAAAGCGTGGCTGGCGTCGCGCTCTTGATCCAGCACGCGTCGCTGGCTCATGCTGGTGTCCACCAATAGCCCCAGCGTGAGCGGAAGATCGGAATCGGGCGCAAAGTAAGTAATCGTTTGCGGATGGCCGTCCTGCTGCAGCGCGAAATCATCCTTAGTCAGGTTGCGAATCAGCGTGCCATGTTTATCGCGCACGGTGGCGAACATGGTCACAAGCTTCACATTCACAGAAATCGTGGGACCTTGCTGTTGACTGAGCAGCGGCGCAGCTGCGAGTAACACGAGAGCTACGGAAGAAAGCAGTCCAAGCTTTCCGCCGGCGAATGCCCTCCACCTTGCGAAGCTGCCCCCGCGTGTGCGCGCTGTCTCGAATCTTGGTCGCGCGTTGGACATGAACAAATCACCCATTGCCTGGCTCGTCTCGCATTGCCCCATTGATCGCCGGACGCAAAGCGGCCCACACTTGCTGCATGAGAGGATTCAGCAACCAGAACCGGGAAGTTCCAACTTTTTAGAAGTTGAAGATGCTGGCCTTAGCTGGAGTGCTTCGAGAGATCGAGCGGATGCAGGAGCAACAAGAGCCAAAAAACGAAAAGAGCCTGCGTCCTTGGGGGAGGCCGCAGGCTCTTTTTCAGGGTGGACAAACTAGAAAGTAAATCTGCCGCCGATCTGCCACCACCGCGGCAGCAGCTGTCCGGTAGCCTTGCCGAAATTGCCGTCCAGGTTGTTGGTGTCCATATTCTGCAGATTTACCCGGTTGAACAGGTTGTAGAATTCAAACCGGATCTGGAAATTAAATCTTTCCTTGAACCGGTTGTCCTTGTAGATGGCCGCGTCCGTCTCGTAAAAGTTCGGCCCGCGGAATCCGTTCTGCTTTTCATTGCCTTCGGTTCCCAGGGTCGGTGCCGTAAATTGCGTCGCCGGATCGGAAAACACGCCATTCAGGAACGCTGACCGAGACGTGCCTTGCTGGTAGTTCGTGACGTTCGGATAATCCAGGTTAGTCCCATCGGCGTTGTAGTCGCCGCTGTTAGGAGCTAGCCCGGTAATCGGGTTCGTAAACGAGGGGCAAGAACCAGTGCCACCCGCGGAATTGCAAACCGGATTAAACGCATTGGTATTGATAACCGTGAACGGATAGCCGCTCTGGAGGATTACGGTGCCGGTGATGCCCCATCCGCCGGTCAAATGTCCCACCAAGTCCTTCCCGCCGTTCAAACCTTGAATCTGATAGTTGCCCACCAAAGAGAAGCGGTTCGGCGCATCCCAGGGAGAAGGCCCGTAATACTGGCCCGGGTTCTCCGCCGTGGGATAATTACCCGCGTCGTCCTTGGAAGAGGAGTGTGTATAGGAAGCGTCAAAGAACCCGTGCGAGAACCGGCCTCGAACGTCGGCAACGAACGCTTGGTAGTTTCCGTAGCGGTCGTTCGTCCCGTAGTTAATCGCGCCGAAGCTGGGGTTGAGCCTAGTGGGAGTGGTCGACTCGTTCTGCACTAGGTCGCCAGCGAACGAATTGATATTCACGCCATAGCTCACCGCGCCCTCTGCGTCGCTCCCACTGAGCAGGTTATAGCTGTGCGATCCCGTATAGCCCACGCTGGCTGCAAAGTACCTGGCAAAACTCCGCTCGACCGTAGCTGTCCAGATAGCAGCCTGAGGCGACTTCAGATTGGGGTTGATGCCTCCGATCCCGAAGTTGAGGCCGGCAATTCCGCCCTTGCTATCCAAGCCCGCCGTGAAGCCAGGAGTCGGAAAGCCGAACGGCGGTTTGTTGCTGTTGCCAAGGCCGAATATCAGAGGGTCAGAAACCCCAGGAACACCATTGGGAAGGAAAGTCGGCTGCACGGGTCCCGGAGGATTGCCGCGGAATTCTTCTTGAACGTTCGCCGAGGTCAGCCAGTTGTTATAAATCCCGAACCCGCCACGGACCGCCCACTGACCTTTGCCCGTGGGATCCCACGCCACTGCGACGCGCGGGCTGATTAGGTCATTGACGGAATGGTTCAGAGCATTGTGGGTTTCTTTTGCGAAGCCATTGGCGACCTGCTGTTGGAACGTCTGTCCGGGGCCAAGATAGAAATTCCCGAATACGGTTGACGGGCTGTCGGACCAGGGATTGCCTGAATCATCGTAACGAACGCCCAGCGTCAAGGTGAGATTGTTCTTCACCTTCCAGGTATCCATCGCGAACACGCCCCAGGTGCGCGAGCGTGCGTTCCACGACCACAGAACCGGCGCGCCGCTGATCGGATTGTACATTGCGCCGATTTCGTGAATGGGCTGGTCTTGAATGAGAGTAGTCAAGTCTTGGAAGCTGAAGGACGGAGTGGAATACGGCCCTTGGAACGGCTCGACGTCTTCACCGTACCAGCCTTCGTATCCGAATTTCAAAGTGTGCGCGCCCTGCACGTGGGTGAGAACGTCACGCCAGTGGTAGTTCTTCTGGATAAAATCACCTTGCGCAAAGCCTGCTCCGAAGCCAACGTTAATGCCGCCGACGCTGACGTTCGGTACCGTGTAGACCTGCGCTCCACTGCCCAAAGTACCCTCGACGCGGCTGACACCGAAGAGAGCTTCATTCAACGTATTGGCGCTGAATGTGTGCGTCCAGTTTGCCTGCAGAGCGTATTCCCAGTTCTGATTGTTCGCCGCAGAGAACTGCGGTATGGGCCCTGGAGCACCGTAGCTGAGAACCGTACGGTAGAAGCTGCCGTAAACGCGATCTTTGCTCCAATACTTGTCCACGCGGCCGAAATACTGCGTCCCGTTACGAACCGCCTTGGCACTCAAGCTGCCAGTGTCAATGAAAGGGAGGTCGCAAGGCAATGCTGCTGTCCCCACAGCAATCGTGGTTTGGCTAGCCGGGCAGCCAGCGACGGGATTCGTTGACGACGCCGGGAAAAAGTACTGTCCGGCGGTCTTCAATTGGCTCACGGCTGTCAGGTTTGTCGGCACGTACGTCTGCAACAGTCCTGTGCCAACCGTATTCGGGAAATTGGTTTCAGCAAAATTTGCGAACGCGGGATCAGCGAACGTCTGCCCGCTGGCAATCGTGGAATTGGCCGAGCGCAACGGCTCGACGTCGAAGAAAAAGAAAAACTGGTGATGCGGGATGATCGGTCCACCGATGCCGAACGACATGTTGTTGCCGTGAAACGGCAGGTAGTCGTTACCTTTTTGGGCCTGCGTCAAGGCGAACATCGTTCGGTTGTAATAATAGTCGGCGGCAAAACCGTGGAACTGGTCCGTGCCCGATTTCGTGACCATCACGGTCTGCAAGCCGCTGGCACGCGAGTATTCTGAGGAGAAGGTGTTGACTTGAATGCCCACCTCCTGGACGGAATCAGGGTTGGGGGTCAAATTCAAAACGCCCTGACGAATTCCGCTGGTGACGTCGAGGCCGTCTACCACCCACATATTGCCCATCTGACCTTGACCGTTGGCGCTGGCATCCACGACGGTTTCCGTAGAGTAATTGTCCACGCCCGAACCGGGGGCGTTCGCGGCGCTGGTACCCAAACCGGTGACACCGGGTGCCAGGGTAGCCAAGCCAACCAAGCTGCGGCCAGCAACCGGCAGTTCATCGACGGCCTGATGTTCCAAAGTCAAATGGTTGCGCTGCTCGGCCGGGTTCAGGATAGGCGTTTGCTCGGTGACTTCCACCGAAGTCGTTACCGACTTCAGAGAGAGCGCCAAGGTAACACTAAGAGTTTGGTTGGTGTCGAGCGTAATCCTCTCGACCGTCTTCGCAAATCCGCCCGCTTCCGCGCTGACTTCATAGACAGCGGGCGCAAGGCTGACGAAATTAAATGTGCCGTTCGAATCGGTCACCGCGGCACGAGTCACTTGAGTGCTGACCTGGACCAACGTGACGTTGGCTTTCGGCACGGCCGCGCCGGTGGCGTCTTGCACCACACCGGTAACGCTGCCGCTAAATTGTGCGAAGGAAACGCTGGCAGACAAAACAACGAAGGCGAACACGAAGAAGCAACGCAATGCAGTCTTGAATCTCATTCAAATCCCCCCACTTAGCATTCACACGAATTTGACCCACTCGGAAAACGCATCCCGCAAACCGCACCGCAGTGCACCAGCACCCGGCCCGACTACCTCAGCGAGACGCCCACCCGAGAAAGCAAATGCAAGTAGCTCCACCACTTTCAGAGAAAACGTTTACTTAACTGTTGGGCGCAATTTACATCCGTTTCTCAAATGCTGTCAAGAAGAAATTTGGATGCAATAGTACTTTTACGTTACAAAGACGCTTCGGAGGGCGCTGCAGTGGCTCTTTTCAAGCCTATAGCGATACCGGAACCCGACCCTGGCGGGTCGTCTGACTCCTAGCGCTGCTCCGCGACCGGCCTGGACCAGCCTTGGCCAGAAACGATCCCCGCTCCCTCTTTCACTACGATTAATTGGTCGGCGGCGATGGCCTTCAGCTCTTCGTGCTGCCCGCTGGGCCAGCGAATGGCGATGTCTGCGGTCTTTTCAGCGCCTAGGCCGAAATGCAGTCTGGAATCGTTTGTTGAGTAGAAGCTGGACTGGCTCAATACCTCTTGCGCCTGCGATTTCTTTCCATAGTGCGCCACCACCCGTGCGCCAATCGCGCTGCGGTTCGATTTTGTGCCCACCAGCTTGAGTTTCAGCCAATGGTTTGAGCCGCGCATATCGTTGCGCAACAGCGAAGGCGCCTCGTTCAGGTTGACGATCAGCACGTCCAGGTCGCCATCGTTGTCGAAATCCCCGAAAGCGCATCCCCGGCTGCAATGGGGCGCTGCAACCCCTGGGCCTGCTCCATCGAGTAGCTCTTCAAACGTGCCATTGCCAAGGTTGCGAAACACCACGCGCGGCGTCTTGTTCGGGAATTGCGGCATCGTTTTCTCAAGCTCCGGGTAAACGCTACCCGTAACCATGAAAATGTCGGGGAAGCCGTCGTTGTCCAGGTCCACGATGCCTGCGCCCCAGCCGACGTAGCGGTTTTCCACGCCGATCCGCGCCACGCGGGTCACGTCTATAAAATTCCCTTTGCCGTCGTTGTGATACAAACCGTTGGTGTCTTCGCTGAAGTGCGTCTTAAATAGATCCAGGTGGCCGTCGAGGTCGTAATCGCCCACGCCTACCCCCATTCCCGCCTGTTCCTCGCCATCTTCGCTGAGCGCTACTCCGCGAATCACGCCCTCTTCGCGAAAGGTACCGTCGTGATTGTTCATGAATAGCAAGCTGGGCGTGGAATCGCACGCCAGGTAGATGTCAGGCCAGCCATCTTCGTCGAAATCGGCGGAAACCACCGTCATGCCGTAGCTCCCGCGCAGTGTGGAGATTCCGGCTTGAACGCTGACGTCGGCGAATGTGCCGTCGCCATTGTTGCGATACAAAGAATGCACTCCGTGCGGTAGGCCGCGCGGGCCACACTCCACGTCCACTCCCTTCCAGGTGCAATTGCTGTTGTCCCCGGGCTTGGGTACATGCTTCAGGTCAAGCTGGACGTAGTTGGAGACGAACAGATCTAGATTGCCGTCACGGTTGTAGTCGAGGAACGTGCAGCCAGCGCCAAAACGCGGCGCATCATTTAGCAGGCCGGCCTGCTTGGTGACGTCGGTAAAGGTGCCGTCGCCATTGTTGCGATACAGCTTGTTTTGCCCGAAATACGTGCAAAAAAGGTCCTCGAAGCCGTCATTATTGTAGTCGCCGACGCATACGCCAGACGCCCAGCCCAGATCATGCAAGCCGGCCTTTTCGGTCACGTCGGTAAACGTGCCGTCGCGATTGTTCTTATAGAGGCGGTTCGTCGCTCCGGCAGGAGTGGCATTCATGCGCGTGCCGCTCAGCACGAAAATGTCCATCCAGCCGTCGTTGTCGAAGTCAAGGAAGGCGCAGCCGCAGCCCACAGCCTCCAGGATGTAGTCCTTATGGTCCGGGTACCCATAGACCGTGGGCGCCACCAGACCCGCCGCAGCAGCAATATCGGTGAAATGCGCGTGAAAGGGACGGCCAGAAGGCGCCGAGCGGGGTTGCGCCTTGGTGGCGTGGGCCGACATCCCTTGACCGAAGAGGCGGGAGGCAGACGCGCCCAGCGAAAGACCCATCGATAGTTGAATGAATGAGCGGCGCGTGAATTTCATCATTCGAATCTGTACGTTGGCATTATATCCGGGTTGGGGCGTTATGGGGCGTCCGCTTGACACCCGCGGCGGCGCGCAGTATAAAGCGAAGGAAAACGTTTACCAAACATTTTCGGATCCGCGGCCGATTTGCATACGACCCTATTCCTGGATACGACCTCGACGCTTGGCTCTTCAGTTGTCCGCGCCAAGCGAAGCTTTCCCACCAGCCGCACGGTAATGCTCGGGTCACAGACTGCGCATTCTGCTAATTTTTTTGCTGCCGATTGGCGCTAGTGTGGTCCGTAGCAAGAAGTCCTAGGAGACAATGATGGCGAGATGGAACCTAAAGATTCCCGCGATAGTCGCAGCGCTGCTTTTTCTGGGCGCCATGACGATGCTGCCCTATCCCACCGCAGAGGCGAAATCGAAAATGCAAAAGCAGGCATTCGGCAAAATACAGGATGGGCAGAGCGTGGACTTGTATACTCTGAGGAATAAGAATGGCATGACCGCCACGATCAGCAACTTCGGCGGCACGCTCGTCTCGCTGAAAGTTCCGGACCGCGATGGAAAGTTGGGCGATGTGGTGCTCGGCTACGACAATCCCGCGGACTATGAGACTGGCAAAGCTTATTTCGGCGGCACCATCGGCCGCTACGGCAACCGCATCGCGCACGGCAAATTTACTCTGGACGGCGTCGCGTACTCAATTCCGCTCAATGATGGCGAGAACACTCTGCACGGCGGCGTGCGCGGCTTCAACAAGCGTGTGTGGACCGCGAAAGATGTCTCGAGCGAAGCGGGCGAAGCTCTGGAGCTGACATACGTCAGTAAAGATGGCGAAGAAGGTTATCCCGGTACGCTGACCGTGAAGGTCGTCTATACCGTGCTCGCGAATGAGAACGCGGTGAGGATTGACTACACCGCGACGACGGACAAGGACACCGTACTCAATCTGACCAACCACTCCTATTTCAATCTTGCCGGACAAGGCAACGGCGACATTCTGCAGCATCAGCTCACGTTGTTCGCCAGCCAGTTCACTCCGGTAGATGCGACGCTCATTCCTACGGGCAAACTACAGGACGTGCACAACACGCCGTTTGATTTTCTGCAGCCAACGGCGATTGGCGCGCGGATCAATCAGGATGACCAGCAATTGAAATTCGGCAAGGGCTACGACCACAATTGGGTGCTCGACAAGAAATCACCGAATGCGATGACTCTGGCAGCGCGCGCCTATGATCCGCAGAGTGGCCGAGTCCTGGAAGTTTCCACCACTGAACCGGGCATCCAGTTCTACAGCGGAAATTTTCTGGACGGCACGGTGCACGGCAAGGACGGAAAAGTGTATGCCTATCGCTCGGCGTTCTGCCTGGAGACACAGCATTTTCCCGATTCTCCCAATCACGCGAATTTCCCTTCGACGGAGCTGAAACCGGGGCAGACGCTGCGCTCGACTTCGATCTATAAATTTACGGCGCAAAAGTAAGTAGCTGCGCAAAGTGCTTCAGCGAACGATGGGGCCGGCAAGAACATCAGGCAAGCGGCGAAACCGTGCGTCCTAGGAAGGCCGAAAACGTAGTTGCTGCGTGCGCGGTGCTATTGGCGCTTTGTCTGCTGTGGCCTTTGGTTTCCTTCTCACAGCAAGCTCCGGAGACCGTGACGATCCACGTGCGCGCGGATCAGCCCGAAGGGGCGGTTCGTCCCATCTGGAATTATTTCGGATACGATGAGCCTAACTACACCTACGCGCCCAACGGGAAAAAACTTCTGGGCGAGCTTTCCGCGCTCAGTTCCGTGCCCGTGTACGTTCGCGTTCACAACATTCTCACCACCGGCGACGGTTCTGCTTCGCTGAAATGGGGCTCGACCAACGCCTACACCGAAGACAAAAACGGCAACCCTATTTACAGCTGGACGATCATTGATCACATCTTCGATACGTTTCACGCGGCCGGAATAAGGCCCATCGTCGAAATTGGTTTCATGCCCGAAGCGCTCTCGACGCATCCCGAACCTTATCGCCACGACTTTCCGAATGGTCCCATCGGTTCGATTTATACCGGTTGGGCTTACCCGCCGCGCGATTACGCCAAATGGTCGGAGCTCGTTTTTCAATTCACGCATCACCTGCGCGAGCGTTACGGCGACGCAGAAGTAAAAACCTGGCTATGGGAAGTCTGGAACGAGCCGGACATTGACTATTGGAAGGGCACGCCGGAAGAATATTTCAAGCTTTACGATTTTACCGCCGACGCGGTGCTGCGCGCGTTTCCGGAAGCGCGCATCGGCGGTCCGGACAGCACCGGCCCGGGAAATCCGCGCGCTTCCGAATTCCTGCGCAAGTTCCTCGACCACTGCGCGCATCAAACCAATTACGCGACGGGAAAAATCGGCTCGCCGCTGCTGTTCGTCAGTTTTCATCCCAAGGGTTCGCCGAAATGGCAGGGCGATCATGTGCAGATGGGCATCGCGCGGCAGCTCAACGCAATTAAAAACGGATTTCAGATCGTCGCGTCCTTTCCCGAATGGCGCGAGACGCCGATTGTCCTGGGTGAATCGGACCCCGAAGGATGCGCCGCATGTTCCGCGCAACAATATCCACAGAACGCCTATCGCAATGGAGAGCTATTCGCGTCGTACACGGCAGAAGCAATGAATAGCATCTACGCCCTCGCGAGCAGCGCGCACGTGAATTTTCTCGGCGCCGTCACATGGTCGTTTGAATTCGAAGACCAGCCATATTTCGCCGGCTTCCGCGAGCTGGCGTCCAATGGATTAGATAAGCCGGTGCTGAACGCTTTCCGAATGTTTGGGCTACTGGGCGGCGAGCGCGTGCAGGCGACCAGCTCCGCCGCGCTCTCTATCGACGAAGTGGTGCTCAATGGCGTGCGTGGCCAACCGGACATCAAGGCGGTCGCCACGCGCGGCGACAACGAAATACAGATCCTGATCTGGAACTATCACGATGACGATCTTCCGGCCGCCGCTGCGCCGATTGATTTGACCATCGAGGGCCTGCCGCCCGACGCCAAGCGCGCGCTCAGCGAACATTTTCGCGTTGACGCGCATCACAGCAACTCGTTCACGGCTTGGAAAGAGATGGGCTCTCCGCAATCGCCCTCGCCCGTCCAATATCAAGAGTTACAAGATGCGGGACGATTGCAGCTGCTGAGTTCTCCGGCCTGGATATCACTCGACCAAGGCGCCACGCATCTGCAATTTGCGCTGCCCCGGCAAGGTTTGTCGCTCATACGAATCGCATGGTGAACCGCATCAACGCGAGAAATAGCCCGCACAAAGCGCTTCCCGATAATTTTCGCCGCCCCGCGACGCAGCGCAAGCCACGCGTTGTGATCTTCTTGCGAAACCTTGTCGCGCTTTTTCTCCTGGCGATTTGCGCAGCCGACGCTGCCGCCCAGACCGGCGCCGATGCCAGCAGCATCAGCGCAATCCAATCCGCGCTGCAGACGCGCGACAACGAACACGCCCTGACCCTCGTCCACGCGCAGCTTCAGGCGTGGCCGAAGGATGTGAGGTTGTGGGCGCTCGAGGGCATCGCCCTCGAGCAGCTCGGCCGCAATCGCGAAGCGCTCATCGCCTACCACAAAGCCCTCGCCATCTCGCCGGACTACCTCGCAGCGCTCGAAGGCGCCGCCGAACTGGAATACAAAGCCGGAAGCGCTCGAGCCGTTCCTCTGCTCAACCGCATTTTGAAAGTTCGGCCCGATGAGCCTACCGTGCACGCAATGCTCGCAGCACTCGCGTACAAAAAACACGATTGCGCAGCTGCGGTCGAGCATTTCCAGAAAAGCGGTGCAGTGCTTTCTTCCCAGCCAGTCGCGCTCGAAGAATATGGCGCGTGCCTGATGGACTTGCAGAAGTCGGAGGAAGCCGTCCCTGTTTTCCAGCAGATCCTGGCGCTGCAGCCAAACGATCCGCACGCGCGTTACAATCTTGCTGTCGCTCAATTCACTGCGCAACACAGCGCCGACGCCATCACCACGCTTCAGCCGTTGCTCGATGCAAGCGAACCCGATGCAGATGTTCTGGATCTGGCTTCAGCAGCTTACGAGGAAACCGGCGACACGCCTCGCGCGGTAAACCTGTTGCGGCAGGCCATCGTCGCGAGCCCGCAGAAAGTGAAGTACTACGTTGATTTTGCCGCGCTCTCCTACAAGCACGAATCGTTTCAAGTTGGCGTCGAAATGATTGATGCCGGCCTGACGCAGCTGCCGAAAGCCGCACCGCTCTATATCGCGCGCGGCATTCTCTTCATTCAAATGGGACAACTGGAAAAAGGGCAGTCTGATTTTGAAGCTGCGAACAAGCTCGATCCCGGCCAAGCCTCCGCAGCCGTCGCCGAAGGCCTCGCCCAACTGCAAGCAAGCAATCTGGATCAAGCTCTGAAGACTGTGGAGACCGAACTAAAAGCGCATCCCAACGATGCTTTCCTCCACTATTTGAAAGCTGAAATTATTTCGCAAGGCGGGCCCGCAGTCGGCAGCCCGGAATTCGACGAAGCGGTGACGGCGGCGGCGCGCGCCGTGCAACTCCAGCCGGACTTCCCGCTCGCTCACAATGTACTCGGCAATCTTTATCTGCAGTCTGGCCAAAACGAAAAGGCCATTGCACAGTGCCGCGCGGTGCTTCGCGAAAATCCCAACGACCAGATCGCCGTGTACCACCTGCTGCAGGCGTTGCGAAAAGTAAATGATCCCAAAGGCGAGGTTCCTGATTTGGTAAAGCGCCTGGCGGAACTACGCGCGCAGTCGCAACAACAGGAAGCATCCGCGAACCGCTACAAACTTTTCATCCAGGGCGAGCAGCCGGCAGACTCCGCGGAGCCGCCGAAGCACTAGTTCGCTTTTCGCTGCAACGGCTTGATTTTCGCGCAAATTGTTGTCGCGCGACGGTTGCAGCAGGAAACGCAGCAGCGATCGCCCGCTTGACAACCTGCTTTCGCGGGCAGTATAAGCGAAGGGTAAACGCTTTCTCGAAGTTGTTCATCCAGTCTGCTCCTGCGTCAAAGCGGAACAGGCCTCAGGCGAACCGCGGCACCGCATTCCAAGGGAGACCACATCATGAAGAAGACATCCAGGCGGCAATTCATTAAGAATGCTGCGGTTACCACTGGCGCTGCGCTCGCCGTGCGCTCCATCCCCACATGGGCGAAATCGCCAGCTCCGGCCGCGCAGGTCGCGATCACGCCGCAGCTTTCCACCTTCGGATACTCCCAGGTGCAGTTGCTCGATAGCCCCTTCCGCCGCCAGTTCGATCAAAATCACGATCTCTACCTGCATCTCGATGAAGACGCGCTGCTGAAGCCGTTCCGCAAGCGCGAAGGCCTCACCGCGATCGGGCCGGACATGGGCGGCTGGTACGACGACGCCGACGATTTCAGCGCCATGGACAATTTCCACGCTTTCATACCCGGACATAGTTTCGGTCAATATCTTTCGGGCCTCGCGCGCGCCTACGCCGTCACCGGTTCCAAGCCCACGCAGGAAAAAGTGCAGCGCCTGGTCCGCGGTTACGGCGCCACAGTAGACCCTGCCGGAAAATTTTATGTCGACTATCGCTTGCCCGCGTACACGTTTGACAAGACCTGTTGCGGCTTGATTGACGCGCACGAATTCGCGGGCGACACTTCCGCGCTCGACGTCCTCTGGAGCAGCACCCAGGCCGTGCTGCCGCACTTGCCGGAAAAGGCGCTCAGCCGCCCCGAACAGCGCAAGCGTTTCCACAAGGACATCGCTTACACCTTCGATGAAACCTACACGCTACCGGAAAATTTCTTCCTCGCCTACCAACGCAGCGGCGACCCGCGCTACAAGGACCTCGCCGTCCGCTTCATCGAGAAGGATTATTTCGATCCACTGTCGGAGGACCAGAACGTTCTCCCCGGCGAGCATGCGTACAGCCACGTCAACGCGCTGAGCTCTGCGATGCAAGCGTACTTGGTGCTTGGCGATGAAAAATATTTGCGCGCTGCAACCAACGGCTTCCGCATGGTCCGCGAACAGAGTTACGTCACCGGCGGATGGGGTCCGGACGAAGCGTTTGTCCCGCCCGGCGGCGATGGACTGTGGCAAAGCCTCGGCTTGACGCACTCCAGCTTCGAAACTCCGTGCGGCGTGTATGGCCATTTCAAAATCACGCGTTACTTGCTGCGCGTCACCGGCGATTCGCGCTACGGCGACAGCATGGAACGCATCCTCTACAACACGATTGCTGGCGCCTGGCCGATCCTGCCGGACGGCACATCGTTCTACTATTCCGATTACAACAACGCCGCGAAGAAGGTTCATTACAAGGACAAATGGCCCTGCTGCTCCGGCACGTTCCCGCAGCTCGCGGCGGATTACGGCATCAGTTCTTACTTGCGCGGCAAGGACGGCATTTACGTCAACCTGTTCCTGCCGTCCACGCTTTCCTGGCCGCAGAACGGCACGCCGGTCACGCTCACGCAAACGACGAAGTTCCCGCAAGCGAACACCGCGCAATTGGAATTCAAGTTGGCGCGTCCTGAGACGTTCACCGTGAATGTGCGCATACCGGGATGGGCGGGCGCGAAGACCACGGTGGCCGTGAATGGCAGCCGCATTCAGAGCGATGTCACGCCCGGAAAATTTCTCGCCATTCAGCGCACTTGGAAAGACGGCGACCGCATCGAGATGGAGATGGAGATGCCGATCACCGTGGAAGCCGTGGACACCAAGAACCCCGACACCGTGGCGCTGCTGCGCGGCCCCATCGCCCTTTTTGGCGTGGGAAATATTCCCGAACACATCACACGCAAGCAAATGCTCGCGGCTACCGGCGCGGCGCAATCGTCAGACGATTGGATCGTGAAGACGGACACCAGCAGCTTGACGCTTCGTCCCTTTGCAACGATCATGAACGAGGATTACAGGCTCTATCACCTGCTCGAGTCCTAAGCTGCGGCTCACAGCCTGACGCGGAGACAGATTAATCGTGGAATATCGCGCGCTCGGACGCACGGGTTGGAAAATTTCGGAAGTCAGCTTCGGCGCGTGGGCAATCGGCGGTTCGTGGGGGCATGTCTCCGACGAAGAAGCCATGGCGGCCTTGCGCACCGCCGCTGATTGCGGCGTAAACTTCTTCGATACTGCCGATGTTTACGGCAACGGTCGCAGCGAGCGCCTGATCGCCAACCTGAAGAAAAATTACCAGAAGGACATCGTTGTCGCCACGAAAGCGGGACGGCGCCTGCCTAAGCAGTCCGTGGAAGGATACAGCGCGGCGAACCTGACGGCGTGGGTGGAAGACAGCCTACGCAATCTCGCGACGGACGCACTCGATCTGCTGCAGCTCCACTGCCCGCCGACCGAACTTTATCTTCAGCCCGAAGCTTTCGACATTCTCGATCGCATGGTGCAGGCCGGCAAGCTGCGCTTTTACGGTGTCAGCGTCGAGAAAGTGGATGAAGCTCTGAAAGCCATCGAATACCCCAATGTGCAAAGCGTGCAAATTATATTCAATTGTTTCCGCCAGCGGCCAGCCGACGAATTTTTCCTGCAGGCGCAGCGCAAAAAAGTGGGCATCCTCGCGCGCGTGCCGCTCGCCAGCGGCCTGCTAACCGGCAAGTTTCGCCTCGACTCCACATTCGAAGCGGACGATCATCGCAATTTCAACCGGCACGGCGAAGCGTTCGACGTAGGCGAGACTTTTTCCGGGGTGGATTACAGTGCGGGTCTGGAAGCGGTGGAAGAAATCCGCGGGCTGCTGCCTCCCGGCGTCACTATGAGCCAGTTCGCGCTGCGCTGGATTCTGATGTTCGACGCGGTCACCTGCGCCATCCCCGGCGGCAAACGCCCCGCTCAAGTTACCGACAATTGTCGCGCTTCAGGCCTCCCGCCGCTGAGCCCCGAAGCGATGGCAACAATTCGCCACATATATGACACGCGTTTTGGCGCAGCTCTGCGGCATCGCTGGTAAATTCCGGCGAAAGCACTTGAGCAACGGCCTGTAATTTCCTGTCAGGTAAGTTGCGAGGCTTCAAATCACCATGCGCGGTGAAATTCTTTCTGCAGTTTCCGGCCCGATGCGAAATTCCCGGCTGATTTCTTCCGCCACTTCCGCCACCACGCGCCCCACAACCATGATCGAAGGCGCCGGCAACGTGGCTTCGTCAGCCAGCTTCGCAAGCACCGTCGAGCGAATCTGCTGATCCTTGGCGGTAGCGTGCGACACGATCGCGCATGGCATGTCGTCCGGCCAGCCCGCATCGCGCAACTGCTGCATGACCCGCGCGTAATCGGTGCCGGGCATGTAAAGCACAAGAGTCGTAGTGCTGGAAATTCCGCCCCACTGGATCGAACGATTCTCGGTGTCGCGCTGGATCGTGGTAAATAACACCTGCGAAGCGACGCGCCGGTCCGTGAGTGAAAATCCCGCCGCAGCCGCCGCGCCGAATCCAGCTGTGATACCCGGAACGATTTCGTACTCGACGCCCGCTTCTCGCAAAGCCGTGATTTCTTCACCCGCGCGCCCAAAAAGCAAAGGATCGCCGCCTTTCAATCTTACGACGACCGAATGCGACTGAGCGTAGGAAACCATCAGCGCGTTGATCTCTTCCTGCGTCAGCAATTTCCGTCCGCATCTTTTACCAACGTCAATTAGCTCCGCGCCCTCCGCCACCAGCGCCAGAACTTGGCGGCTCACCAGCGCGTCGTGCAGCACAATTTCCGCGCGCGCTAGAATCTTGGCCGCCTTCAGCGTGAGCAGCTCGGGATCTCCCGGGCCGCCGCCCACCAGATAAACCTTGCCCTTCATGAAAGGTTCCTGCCGATCAATTCCCTGTCGGTCTCGCGCAGAAATTTCTCAAACATTTCCTCGCTCGCCAGCTGGTGCAACAGCCGCTTCGTTTCTTCGGGATCTTTTCCTTCGCTGCGCAGGAGTTTTCGCGCCGCACCCAGCCATTCCAGCCACGATTCGTACTCTGGGCCGAATTGCGCTGACAGTTCCTTGCGCAACCGTTGCGCCAGCGCCGGACTTTGCCCTTCGGTGGAAATTGCAATCTGCAAAGCGCCGCGCCGCACCACGGCGGGATAATAGAAATGGCAGAATTCCGGATCATCCACCACGTTGCACAAAATTCCGTCCGCCTCGCATTGCCGGTAAACTTCGTGATTCACCTGCGCGGAAGAAGTTCCTGCAACAACCAGAAAAGCGCCGCACAAATCCTCCGCAGCAAAACCTTTCCGCTGCCATTCGATTTGCCCCGCACGCGCCCACCCAGCAACAGCTTCCGTGACTTCCGGCGCGACCACCACCACGTGCGCCTCTGCCGCCAGCAAACTTTCAATCTTCGATTCCGCGATCACTCCGCCACCCACCACCACGCAGAGGCGCCCGCGCAATTTCAGCGAAATGGGAAACAGCGGCATCGCCTATCCCTCGATCCCGTGTGGCACTGGACCCACCGAAACGTCCCGTGCCACCGCCTCCGCAATTTGCCCCGCCAGGAGCGTGCGGATCTCGTCGTTCGTATGTCGCGCAAAAAATTGGCGCAGATTTTCGCCGGGGTTACGCTCTTCGTCGAAATTTCGCAGCAAGCGCTCGATAGCGTCCGGCACTTCCTTCGCGGCGCATCGGTAACCCACCGGGCGCGCAATCGCGGCAAATTTGCCCACTGCGCCGCCCACGCAGAAGTAGTAAGCGTCCACCAACTCGCCGCCCACCTTGATTTTCTTGCCCTCCAGGCCGATGTCCGCGATCCAATGCTGACCGCAACTATTCGGGCAGCCGGCAATGTGCAGCTTCAGTTGCTCGTCAAAGCCGGGGATGCGGTCTTCGAGTTCTTCCACCAGCCAGCGCGCGAAACTTTTTGTTTCCGTCAGCGCCAACTTGCAGAACTCGGAGCCGGTGCAAGCGATCGTCCCGCGCGCAAACGGCGAAGCCGCCACAGGCAAGCCTGCCGCATCCAGCGCGCGCGCCACCGTAGCGGCGTGTTCGCTCGGCACGTTCACCAGCACCAGGTTCTGCATGATCGTGGTCCTGATTTCGCCGCCCGCGTAGCGCTCAGCCAGTTCCGCGGCGATCCGCAATTGATCGGCGCTGATTCGCCCGCGCAATACGGACGCGCCCACATAGGAAAATCCTGGCTGTTTCTGCGCGTGAATCCCGACGTGATCGCGGTAAGCGTCTTCCGGGACATGTTCCAGTTCCGCGGGATCAAGCTCAAATCCCAGCCGCTGGTGCAATTCCGCAAGAAACGATTCCGCCGTCCAACCGTGCTTCAAAAACAGAAACTTCAATCGCGCCCGCTCGCGGTTTTCGCGCAACACTTCGCTATCGCGGAAAATCTCAGCGATGCCACGCACCACCTGCGCCGCCTGATGCTCGGCCACGAACGCGTTCAAACGCATCGCCAGATGCGGATCGGTCGAAAGTCCGCCGCCCACGCGCACTGAGAAACCCGTTTCTACCACGCCACCTCTGCGGCGCGTGGTCGCGGTCAAAGCAACATCATTAATTTCCGGATACGAGCACCAGAGATGGCAGCCAGTGATGGAAACCTTAAACTTCCGCGGCAGATTGTAAAATTCGGAATTACCCACGAATTGACGGTTCAAATCCAGCACCACGCGAGAAGCGTCGTGGATTTCACCCGCATCCACGCCCGCGAGCGGGCATCCCGTGATATTCCGCGTCACGTCACCGCACGCACCGGTCGTGGTCAGTCCCACCGAATGCAGGCGGTCCAGAATTTCCGGCAGAGCTTCGATCGTCACCCAATGCAATTGAATATTCTGCCGAACGGTGATGTCCGCCACGCCGCGCGCGTGCTGCTGCGCGATCTCAGCGACCGCGCGCAATTGCTCGCTGCGCAAAATCCCATTCGGAATCCGTATACGCATCATGAAAAACGGCGTCGCCTTCCCTTCACCGTTCGCGCCGCCGATCACTCCGTGCCCGTCACCCTGCGTGTAGATCCCCCACGAGCGGAAATAGGTCCCCAGCCATTCCGGAGGAATCGAAGCGTGGCCCTGGCGCGCGAATTCGCGAATCTCGTCAACGCACTCCCACGCATTCTTGGCCCGCTTCAGCCGCTCGACGCGCTGTGCCTTGGTTTCCTTCTTCTCGCTCATGAAAAAATGGCCCCTGAAAACAAAAAACCCACCAACCAGAGTTTCTGGCGGGTGGGGCTTGGAAGCTTAAAGTTGGATTAAGACTTAAGTTCCAAATCTCCTATCGCCAGACGGGTGCGCCATACAACACGCGCAACAAGCGCATGGACAACACCGCATCTGGCAACCATTTGACATGCAAATAACACCTTACCGGAGTTCAAGTTTGCCGTCAATCGCAAAGACGGCGCGCGTGCCCGTAGCCGCACCGAGACCCGGCCCTGCGCGTCGGCGTTCAATTTGCGCTCCGCCCGATAACGTATCGGCGGCCGCATAGTCCAACATACGGAATTCGGTCCAGCACGGGCGTGCAATCGTTCGGCCGTGGGATTTTCTCGTGACCAGCGGCTTCACACCGAGCGTATTCGGACACCCCGGGGACCTAGAGAAAACAAGAGTTGTCAGCTACGGTGCGCGGGGTTATGCTGCGGGCGAATCCCCGGGTTACCGCCGGGGGCTTGGAACCGACCCAGTCCGGGAAAACCGTTAGCGGCAATCCAAAACCACCGTCCACAACGTAGTAAAAGCAGGTGTGGTTGTAGTCCAAACTCACAGGAGGTAATTCGGGAAAATGACAAAGTCAAAGAAGGCCCTGATTGCTGGCGCAGCGCTTGCTGGTTTGCTGGCCGGCACCACCACAACGATCCAGGCGTCCAACCTTCTCTCCGGCATGCATTCCGCGACCCAGTCCGATCAGGCGCCTGCCGACAAGAAGGTGAAGGAAAAGCACTCTTGCAAGGGTCAGAACTCCTGCAAGGGCAAGGGCGGATGTAAATCGAGCGACAACGGCTGCAAAGGCAAGAACTCTTGCAAGGGCAAGGGCGGCTGCGCAACCGACGGCTCGAAGATGCCCGACTAACACTCGCCGCAGCGGCGATCATAACAAGTATCAGCGGTCTGGTGTTGAGGGCCGGCACCCAGCGAACGGCCCTCAACTCTTTTCCGCATCGCGATATTTTTCGCGTCATTTCTTGAATTAGCCAGCGGAGTAGGAAATGCCTGCCAATCGCTTTAACGGCCACACGGATTACGGAATTGGGATCGGCCTGCGCTCGCCGCACTACCATCACATTCTGACGCGCAAGCCGGTTGTGGATTGGTTCGAAATCATATCCGAAAATTTCATGATTGATGGCGGACGCCCGCTGCGCATCCTCGATCAAATACTGGAACAGTACAAAGTGGTGCAGCACGGCGTCTCGATGTACTTCGGCTCGGCCGAACGCCCCAATCGCGAACATTTGCGGCGCTTGAAAACTTTAGTCCAGCGCACCAAGACTCCATGGCTTTCCGACCACCTCTGCTGGGGCAGCGTCGACGGCCGCTACACGCACGACCTGCTGCCCATGCCCTACACTTTTGAAGCCGCGCGCATCACCGCGCAGAAAATCCGCGAAGTGCGCGATTTCATTGAGATTCCCGTGGCCGTAGAAAACGTCAGCAGCTACGCCGAGTTCCACGTTTCAGAAATGACCGAGTGGGAATTTCTGAACGAAGTAGCCGAGCGCGCCGACTGCGGCATTCTTCTGGACGTAAACAACATCTATGTTTCGTCGCAGAATCACAGCTTCGATCCGTTTACTTATGTGAATAGCGTCCCGGCCGAACGCGTCGCGCAAATCCATATCGCCGGGCATTCGAAATATCGCAAGTACATTCTGGATACCCACGATCACCCCGTGATTGATCCGGTATGGAAACTCTACGCACGCGCCATCGAACGCGTGGGCCACACCGCGACGCTGCTTGAGTGGGACGACAGCATTCCTTTGTTCGACGAAGTGCATGACGAAGCTCTGAAGGCCAATCGCTTCCTCGCCAGCGCCTCGCTCGCGGCCGCCGTATGAAACTTCTCAACCTGCAGCGCCGCATGGCTCGCGCCGTTATGACTCCGCTGACGAGCGCAGAACGCATGCGCTCTGTCGCGCCCGATGGCCGCTCGATGCGCGCGGTCGCGTCGCAAATCATCAAGCCTAACGACCGGCTCACATCGTTCGAGCGATTGGAAATTTACAATCGCCAGTATTGGTTCCGCGTGCTTTCCGCTTTGGCCGAAGATTTCCCGGGCGTGCGCGCCGTGCTGGGTGGCCGCCGCTTCGACGCCATGGCCAAAGCGTATCTGATCGATTGCCCATCGCGATCTTTCACGCTGCGCAATCTTGGTTCGCGCCTCGTGAGCTGGCTGGAAAAACAGCCGAGTTGGGCGGGCGAACGGCAGAATCTCGCCGTGGATATGGCGCGCCTGGAGTGGGCCGATATTGAAGCGTTCGACGGTCTACGCGAGCCGTCGCTCAAGCCCGAAGATCTCGTGGCCGTAAATCCGGCCAAGCTCCGCTTGCGTTTGCAGCCATACGTCAACCTTCTCGCGCTGCGCTATCCTGTGGATGAATTGCTGCTGGAGGTTCGCAAGGGTTCGGACGACCTCGATGTCGCGAGCAACACTTTCAACGAGCGGCACAAACGCAAGCGCGTTAGCGCCGTGGCGAAGCTGAAACCCAGCCCTATTTTCCTGGCTGTATATCGCCTGGACGAGGATGTGTATTTCCGACGCCTCGACCACGAAGAATTCGCCATCCTATCCGCGTTGCATGCCGGAAAAGCCTTGAACGCAGCAATCGAATCGGCCTTGCGCAGCTCGCCGATCGCTGTGGCCGACCGCGCGGAGCACGTTGAAAAATGGTTCCACACCTGGTCGGCGCTCGGTTGGTTCTGCCGCCTGGAAAAATCCCCGAAAAATGAAAAGGCCGCGTCGCGTCGCTAAGCACCGGCCGGAAGAGAGCGCGGCATTTCATGAGCAAACCTGGCATTCAGATTCTGCGGATGTACGACGGATTCGTGAAAGTGGTCTCCAGCCTGCAGTCTCCCTTCCTGCTGCTCGTCCGTCTGTACTGGGGCTGGCAACTCGCTCAGAACGGCTGGGCAAAATTGCACAATCTGTCTCACGTCACTGAATTTTTCTCGAGCCTGGGATTGCCTGCGCCGCACGCCACCGCCACCTTTGTATCATCGTTTGAATTCATCTGCGGAATTCTGCTGGCGCTGGGCTTGCTGACGCGCATCGCGGCGCTCGGCCTCACGATTGACATGTTCACGGCCTATTGGACCGCGGATCACGTGGCGCTCCTCGCTTTCATCTCAGATCCCGACAAATTCCAAAACGCCGCTTCCTTCATTTACCTTTTCGTGGGCCTGCTGATTCTGATTTTCGGCGCCGGCAAGATTTCGTTGGATCACTTGCTAGGTCGCCCGGTGCGAAAAACGTTGCGCGGCGACGCAGGTTCGTCCTTGGCTTGAGCCTCGTCCGGCCGCACAATGGAGCATGGACGGTGGCTCGGTGCGACCAGTGCGACCTCGGCGCAGTTCGCGGTTCGCCAGGATTTTTTGTCCGACGCTACTCGCCGTATCAATTATCTGGCTCGCCGCCATCGCTTTTCCTGCTGACGAAATGACCTCCACGATAGTCATCGGCAACTCGCGCATCGACGTCAACATCGAGTCCGGCTCGATGCAGGCCAGCAAAGAAGACTTGATGAAGTGGGTGCGCTGGGCCGCCGAATCGGTCAGCGCGTACTACGGCCGCTTCCCTGTTCCGCAGCTTCTGCTCCGCATCGTGCCCACCGACGGAAGAGGTGTGCGCGGTGGCCGAACTTTTGGCCGCGAAAATGGCGGCTTCATCACCATTCACGTGGGCAAAGACGCGCGGTTCTCCGACCTCGCCAGCGATTGGATGCTAACGCACGAAATGGTTCATCTGTCGTTCCCTTCCGTCGCGGACAATCATCATTGGATCGAAGAAGGCATCGCCACCTACGTGGAACCGATCGCGCGCGTGCAAGCTGGCCACTTCGACGCGAATCAAATGTGGTTCGAAGTGATGCGCGACCTTCATCAGGGCCTTCCCGCCGCCGGCGACGAAGGCCTGGACCACACACACACTTGGGGACGAACATATTGGGGCGGCGCCCTGTTCTGTTTCCTCGCGGACATCGAAATCCGTCGCGAAACTGGTAATAAAAAAGGGCTGGAAGATGCTCTCCGCGGAATTCTGAACGCGGGCGGCGACATCACCCACGACTGGGAACTGGAAAAAGCGCTCACCATCGGCGATCAAGCAACAGGCGTGCCGGTGCTGCAAAATCTTTACGCCAAGATGAAGGATCAGCCTTACCACGTGGATCTACCAGCTCTGTGGACGCAGCTGGGAATCGAACGCGACGGCAGCGCTGTAAAGTTTCTCGACACCGCGCCGCTGGCCAAAACCCGCGCCGCGATCACCTACGGTTCAGCCGGTCCTTCGCTGAAGCCCGCCGCTTCGGTATCGCACGGAGCCGCAATTTTCGCAGGCCGCACGACAACACGCATCCCGCAAGACAAATCAAACGGCAAATCGAGCAACTGAGTCATTCCTCGCACTCGCTCGCCTCAATCGGCGAACGGTTCAGCTACCACTCGCGCACCGTTGCGGAATCTTTCCAGCGCTTCCAGAATTGCCGGGCCGTACATTTCTGTTTTACGCTCGCCGAATCCGGAAACCTTGCGGATATCAGCCAGCGAACGCGGCTGCACCTGGCACAAATGATCGAGCGAAGTATCGTGCATGATGATAAAGGCCGCGATATTCATCTTCTTCGACACGACCCGCCGCCACTCGCGCATGTATTCGCGAAGCTCCGGATCAACGCCGGATGCAATTTTTGCGGCAGCGCCCGAAGTTTCGCGCTCGCCCGCAGATCCCCACCAGGCTGAGGCCGGCGTGCTGGCCGCAGCAAGCGATGCGCTCACCGGCAAATTATTCTGCTGGCCCGGACGCGGACCGCGCGTGAACGTGATTGATGCCGCCGCGGCAACCGACGCCGCATTCGCAACCGCCAAAGACCTCGAAGACTTCCCGCGCCGCTTCGACTTACGCGCCCGTAGCGGCGCGTTCAGCCACTCAATTTCGTAGCCGCACACGTCGCAAGATCCGCATTTCGTCCACTTCGGAGTTTCGCCGAAATGGAGACAGATCTGCTGATGCCGGCAACGCGTGGAGTCAACAAAATTGCGAATGATGTGATAGCGCTGCCAAGCTCTTTCGTGTTCCTGCGAATCGCCCAGTTGCTCGATAAAATGCGCCAGCAAGCCAGCGTCTTTTTTCTGCCAAAGCAATACGCAATCCGCCGGAAGCCCATCGCGTCCCGCTCGTCCCGCTTCCTGATAGTACTGTTCGATCGATTTCGGCAACGAGAGGTGAATCACCGCGCGCACGGCAGCCTTATTGATGCCCAATCCGAACGCCACCGTCCCCACCAGCACTGGCACCTCATCCGACATCCACTTTTCCTGATTTCGGCGACGCGCAGCGCCATCCATCTTGCCGTGATATCCAATCGCCCGAATTCCTTCCGCCGCGAGAAACCCTACCGTTTCTTCCACGCGCGCAATCGTCGGCGAATAGACGATCACGTTGCTGCCCGCGTAGCTCCGCAGCGCACGCACCAGCAACTCAGCCTGCGTTTCCGCATCGCATTGCTTCACCACGTAACGCAAATTCGCGCGGTGAAAGCTCGCAATGTATTTGTGCGGCTCGTGCAGGGCCAGCTGCTCGATAATGTCGTGCCTTACCTGCCGCGTGGCGCTCGCGGTGAACGCCGCAATCGGCCGATCCGGGAAATGCTTGCGCAGCGAGCTCAGCTGCCGGTATTCGGGACGGAACTCGTGCCCCCACTCAGAAATGCAGTGCGCCTCGTCAATCGCAAAGAGCGACAGCGGCACGCGCCTCAGCCACTCGATCGTATCCGCTCGCGCCAATCGTTCCGGCGAAAGGTACAGCAGCCGGTAACGACCAGCGATGCCCTCCCGCAAAATCTCAGACTGTTCGCTCGCCCCCAGCGTGCTATTCAGCAACGCCGCTGAAATTCCCATCTGGCTCAGTTGCGCCACCTGGTCCTGCATCAGCGCGATCAGCGGCGAGACCACCACTACAGTCCGATCCGCCAATAGCGCCGCGGGCAATTGGTAGCACAAAGATTTCCCGCCGCCTGTGGGCATCACCACGCAAGCGTCTTGCCCCGCGAGCAGGCTGCGCACGATGCGTTCCTGCATCGGACGAAACGAGTCGTAACCCCAGTAACGCCGTAAGGCTCCGAGTAATTCCGTCGCGGGATGTTCCATGGCAGGGCGAACAGTGGCCGGAGGCATCGAACCAGTATAGGTTCCCAGCCCCGCGGCGGTCTATGCGTATCAGCCGCGCCGCCAGCCACGGTCAATGTCACGGTAATGCAATTTGTCTTATAATCTACCCACTATGGACTCTACACCTGAACGCCCAGCTTCAGGCTCCAGCCGTCAACTTCTGCGCCACGCCGTCGCCACGTTAGCCTATCGCGGCGGAAAAGTGCTACGAGGCGCTCCACCAGGTTTCGCCGAATATCGCGCCGGAGACACCACGCGCGCCTGTGGCCAGATTCTTGCCCATTTGGGAGATTTGCTCGATTGGGCGCTCTCGCAAGCGAACGGCAAACAAGATTGGCACGATTCCAAGCCGCTCGCGTGGGACGAGGGCACGAAGCGTTTCTTCACCTCGCTAAAAGCTTTCGATGATTATCTCGCGTCCGATGCCGAGCTTTCCTGCCCGCCAGAAAAACTCTTCCAGGGCGCGATCGCCGATTCTTTCACGCACGTGGGACAACTCGCGATGCTCCGCCGCCTGGCCGGAGCGCCGATCCGTGGCGAAAACTATGCGCAAGCGGAAATCGTGGCAGGCCGCGTCGGTACAAGCCAAACTTCGCCGCGCCGCGAATTCGACTAATCGGGATTGCACTCGAGCGATTTCGTGCGCGCGATATCTATTCAGGGAATGAAGGCTGGCGTAGTGGGAAATTGCGGGCGTGGGCTCGCAACCGCTCCAAAGCGTTAGAGCGCAATGCAAAAAAAAGGAACCGGGAGGACTAGGCTGAGGGACCCGAGCCTCCCGGCATTCTCACCCATCTCCGCAGGGTCTGGGTAAGAAACTTGTTATGCTGCTGACTCGCTGCTGCGCATGAACTCGTAGCGTTCGATCGCTGCTGCCACTCCCACTTCCCCCGAATTTTCCGGACTGGTCCGCAGCACACGTCCCAGACAGCGGACGCGCACGGGACCCGCTTGAGTCAGTTCGTGCGGCAAGGTCATGACAATTTCGACCGGAGCGCCGCTCCTCAACCCTTTGGGCAAGTGAAAATAGAGACCGCGGGAACTAACTTCCCGCGATTCCGTGGCAGCTTCGCCAACGACGCTTTCGTCAGTCCAGCGAACGGTCAGCGGAAGCCGCATCAAAAATCGCCGCGTTGCACGTCGCTCTTTTAGAGCCACAGGACACTACCTCCCTAAGTACGCATGTAGAGTAGGGCCGGTGCGCCTGAGAACCAATAGAGCTAAAGCCTCAATTCTAGGAGCCCAAATTGGTACACAAGTACTAGTCCCAGTAGGTCTAACTTAAACAAAAGTAAGGGATTGCCGTGAGAGTCCTACTAATCGTCTTCCTTCGGAGTTTTGCGGAATGCGTGCAGCGTATCGGCGAGTGTCAAGATGCCTTCCAGCTTCCCAAGGTCCGCGCGGCTGGCCACCGGCAGTACCGGCCAATCGGCGATCACCTCCAGCGCTTCGGCCAAGCTCTGGTCGCGGAAGAGGTAAGGAATCGGTCCCTTTGACTTGGCGCGGATGGGCGTAGTCGTGGGTGCCGCCTCCGGGGCCAGGCGCATTACGTCTTCGCGGTCCAGCAACCACCACTCTCCCGGACGCATGCGTAATAGCAACGCCGCCTCGGGTTTTGCCTCCGCGCGCCTCGCCACCTCTACAATGTGCTCGCCAGGCTCGGCCACCAGCACCCCATCCGTCCGCATCGCGTCTTCCACCACAAAGGACGTCATCTCCCTCCGCTCCTCGATCGAGGGCAGTACCAATCCGTCCTGCCGCGCAAGCAAATCAAACAGCGGAACCTTCTGATACGCACGCGAAATTCCGTACGCGATCATCGTGGAAATTATCACCGGCAGAATCGCCGTGTAGTTCCCGGAAAGTTCGATCACCATGAATACGGAGGTGATCGGCGTCCGCAAAAATCCCGCGAACAACGTCCCGATGCCCACCAGCGCGAATGTGCCGATCGTCGCCGTAAGCGCGGGGAAAAAATGATGCTCAATGGATCCCACAGCTCCGCCCAGCATGGCTCCAATAAAAATTGTAGGCGCGAACATACCGCCCGGCGTCCCACTCAGAAACGAAAATCCGGTCGCGAGCAGTTTTAATACGGCCAGCAACAAGAGCAACTGCCACACAAATTGCCCGTGCATAGCCTGATCCACAATGGCATACCCCGCGCCCATCACCTGCGGAAAGCGTATGCCGATCAAGCCGATCAGCAAGCCCGCCGCAGCCGGCTGAAGGTATTCCGTCCAACGCGGTAGAGCCTGCATCTTGGGCCGCGCGTAGACGATCCATTTCAGCAGCAGCAACGAAGCTGCTCCGCCGGCCACGCCTAGCGCCACGTACGCCAGAATTTCTCCCGGCCCTGCCAACCGAAACGGAGGCACGCGGAACAGCGAGTCCGGTCCCAGAAACGCGCGCATCGTCACCACGCTGGAGACGGCCGCCAGCACGATCGCGCCCAGCACCCCTGCGCTCCAGGTTCCGATCACCTCTTCAATTACGAACAGCACCGCCGAAATTGGCGCGTTGAAAGCGGCCGCCAGTCCTGCCGCGGTGCCCACCGGCGCGATCAGTCGCAGTTTTTCCTGCGACAGTCGCAAACTCCGGCCAACGAGCGACGCGATCCCCGCGCCCATCAGCAGCGAAGGGTCCTCCGGCCCCAGCGATTGCCCGCTGCCAATCGCCAGCGCGCAAACGATAAATTTTCCGATCACCGCGCTGAACGGCACATAGCCGTTCGAAATGTACATCGCGCCTTTCACTTGATTTACTCCGCTGCCGCGCGCTCGTGGGAACGCATGGATGGCCAACAACGCCACTACAATCCCAGACAGGGCTGGAGCCAGCACGACACGCGGAAACGATGGAGAAAGCGACGGGCCGAGCAGCGTGATCTGCGTCCACTCAATCGCCAGCCGGAAACACACCACCACCAGTCCGGAAAAAATTCCGATCAGCACGGCGAGCAGGAGGAAGAAGCGGTCTTCGCGCAGTGTGAAAACCGCGTGCATCCACGATTCCCAACGTGCGCGGAAATGTTCTCGCTCGTCTGGCGCGCCAGTAACAGCGGGCGCCACTACTTCGGGCGGGGATGTCACCGCAACCACCGGCGCCTCGCTCACGGATTCACCACCGACCGGCTGCGGCCGAGCAGCCATAGCGCGCGATCATCGCCCTGTGGTTCACCACACGCTGCGGCTGCGGCATTTTCCATGCTGAATACGTACCCCATCGCTGCGTCCAGCCGATCCGGAAATCGCTGCAGGTATCGCGGAGTCCAATCCTTCTGCGTCTCTTCGCTTTGCTGATACAGGCGCTGCAGGTCGGACCGGGGCGGAGTCTGCTCCAGCGATTGCCCTGTTTGCTGCGCGCAATTTTCCGCGCGCGTTTGCACCAGCGTCAGCGCATTCGCCGCCCGCTCTGCCCGTACCTCGGAGGATAATCCGGACAAGAACGGATCCGCCGCGAGTATCCGCCGCGTCATGTCGAAGCGCGGCAGCAGATCCGGCTGTTCCCGTTTTTCACGCGGCAAACGGTCGAAATATTGCATCGCCGTTACATATTGGCCCAGCTCAAACGCCGCATGGCTCGCGTCTGCCAGGGATTCTTCATCGTTCGGATTTACAGCCAACAAAGTGCGGTCCACGTCCAGCGTGCGATTCCACTGCTGCGTGCGCAGCAGTAGTTGCGCCACGATTTTCAGCCGCGTTGCATCGTCCGCAGGCGTGTTCTGCGCCAGCGCGATCACTTCCGGCGCCGCCTGTTTCACCGCTCCGCGGCTCAGCAGGAATTCGCAAAGTTCCTGCCGCACCCGCCAACGCATCCCGATCGGATCGGCATCCCACTCCCCGTAAATCGCGCCCTGGTAATAACGCATGGCGTCGGCCATTGAATTATTGCGCGCAGCGACGCGCGCCAGTTCCAGGTTCACATCTCCACTGCCAGGAGATTCAGAAAGCAGATTCAGCAGATATGAGCGAGCTTCCTCACCGCGCCCGGCCGCGGAGAGGGCCTTCGCCAGATGAAATTGAAACACGGGATTCGAGGGATTGTAGGCCAGCGCATTACGATAATCCGTCAGCGCCGCTTTCAGTTGCTCAGTCTTCGCCGGTCCCGCCAGCTGTTGCGCCGCCAGCTCGTCCGCTTCGCCTTGCGCGAACATGGCATCGGCCAGCGTATGTATTTTCCTGTGGTAGAGCCGCGAGAACAATGCCGTCAGCGCGAACAACACCATCAGCGCCAGCACGCAAAGCAGTAGCACCAACTCACGCGATAGGATGCGCGGCGATGCTTCGTTCACAACGTTCGGACTAGTCGCACTCATCGAGAATTATTAGACCTGGGAATATTCTAGACGCTTTTGGCGCGGAATGGGTTGCGAGTAGAAAAAATTACGAAGGATTCGAATCAGCTGAGCGCAGCGGCATGAGGGGAGACGCGAACAGGAGGGAGAAGCGGAGCGGCAGCGCGCAGACCAGCCGCGCTTGGCGGTTACGTCTGATCAATCAACCGGTGGTGAATCGCGTACAACGCAAGTTCCAAACGATCGGAAACGCCCAACTTATCGAAAATATTATGCAGATGATTTTTTACCGTCTGTTCGCTGATAAAAAGCTTCTCGCCGATCTCGCGGTTCCGGAAACCCTGCGCCACCAGCTGCACGATTTCCTTCTCTCGGTCGCTCAATAGCGGCTTTTCCCGCCGCTGCCCTGATTCCGCCGATTTCTTGAACGCGTCAATCACTTCCGCGGTCATCCGGTTATCCAGCCAGATTTCGCCGTCGGACACCTTGCGGATGCTCTTTACCAGCAGATCGCTCGCCGATTGCTTCAGCACCACGCCGCGCGCGCCCAGCCGCATCGCGCGCACCACGTCGCGGTCATCCTCCGCCGCCGTCAGCACGATCACGCGCGTCGGCAGCGAATCGAAATTTACTTCTTCGAGCACGCCCAGGCCGTCCTTTTCAGGCATGCGCAGGTCCAACAGAAGGATGTCCGGCTTCAACTTTGTGAGCATCTTCACGCATTCCACGCCATTGGACGCCTCTCCGACGATTTGAATCTCGTCGGCGGCCTCCAATAGTTTGCGCAAGCCATCACGGAAAATGGCATGGTCGTCCGCGACCAGGATGCGAATCACCTGTTTTGCTTTCGTCATCTTATTTCAATTCAGTGGGATTTCTACCGTCAGACGCGCCCCGTGCCCGGGATTCGATTCCACCGTCAGCGTCCCGCCCACGCCCCGTGTTCTTTCCTTGATCGAAATTGGCCCGAGCCGCAACCGATCCAGCTCCTCGCTGCTGTATCTGCCGGAGAAACTGAATCCCCGCCCATTGTCATCCACTACGAGAGACACCTTCGCCTCATCTTGCCCTAGTTTTACCACGACGTGACTCGCCTTCGCATGCTTTTTTATGTTGTTGAGTGACTCACGATATATCTGGAAAAGCTCCCTGCAAATTCGGTCTGGCAAGCGCAAATTCCGGTCCTCGATAAATAAGTCTACCGCCATCGCCGCTTCGTTGCGAAAACGTTCCGCAAAACCCAGCATTAGCTCCCGCATATCCGCGCTTTCCACACGCAGCGGGCGAAGGTCTGTAACCATCCTACGCAATTCTCCGCTCTCTTGTTGGACGGTTTTTTGCAATGTTTCCAACTCCTTGCCTGCCTGCTCCGGCGTCCAAGGGAACTTGTGGCGCAGCACGTCCAGCTGGATATTCAGGCTGAGCAGCGTCTGCAGTATCCCATCGTGGAGGTCGCGCGAAATGCGGCTGCGTTCCGATTCAACCGCCCGCGCCCGTAAGTGCCTCATTAGAAAGACGTTCTCCAGCGGCGGTCCCACGTGCCGGATAATCTGTTCGAACCAACGCAGCTCGCCCTTGGTAAACCGGCGTTTCGATCCCTGGCCCCCGTTTAGCCCTGCGCTCCCAATCGTTCCATTAATCCCAACGGGATTGATGAGCATGACGCGCCCCGTTGGCCGGCCGCCCGCCTCAATCGTCACCGCCAGCAGGGTGCGCGCGCCAAATTCCTCGCGCGTGGAATTCGGCGGCGCCGGCAGATCGCGAAATGTCTGCCCGCTGCGGCGATCCCAACCGAATCCGCTTCCTGCTCCTTCGTTGAATTCCCAACAGAAAGAAGTCTCGAACGAGTCGGTCAAGAAAGTGTCCGAGCGCGAAAGCGGCAGCGTTTCCGGCCCACCTAGTTCGCGGTCGTTCGGATGAATCTTCCAGACGAACAGCCGCTCCAGTTCTTCGTCGCGAATCGCGAGACTAGCCTGCTCGCATTCGAATGCCAGCGCAATTTCCCCCAGCGCCTGGCGCACAGACTCTGTCAATCCTCGGTCAAACTGGAGCAGCCGCGTAATTTTTTCCAGAAATTGCTGGCGCTCCAGGTGCTCGCGTTCCCGCGCGCCCAGAAATCCCATGCCCAACCCGGAAATCACCGTGCCCAGCCCGATCGTCAGCCAATGCCACGCCCCGCGCCAGCCAGACAATTCCATCAGCGCCACGCGAAAAATGATTCCTGCGGTCGCGACCGTCACCAGCGCCAGCATCAAGCGCGTATTGCCCTGCGTCGCCAGCGCGAAAACCACAAATAGAAACAGAAACCACCACGCGGACAGCGTCGGCGTCAGAAAAAGAAACACCGCCAGCGCCACGAAGTCCGCCAGCAGCGGAATCGTCACGTTCGTCTCGCTCGAGAGTCGCTCGTACCCTAGCACCGCCAACGCCAGCAACAGATACACCGCCAGAAATATCGCCGCGGCCGTGCGCGACCCCGCCACCGACATCTCGATCAAATCCACCAGCGCCAAAGCCACAAAAATGGCTCGAGCCAGGGTGACCTGGCGGTCCAGATACAATCGCTCGGCGGTATCAAGAGGCATCGTGGCGGGCAACTGCCTATCAAAGTCTAACAAGCCCCGCGCGACCTGCAACCGCATGTCCTCTTCTGGTTATCGGCACCCGCGAACGCCGCTGCGTGAGTCAACGCCCGCGCGAAGTTATCCACAGCCGAGTACCATAGGCAAGAGTTGACACCAGGTGCATAATCATTCGCAGCAACCACCAGCAGGGCTAGCGGGGGACGAGCGGATTGGCGCAGCGATATACGCGGACAGAAGTCGGGCGCATCCTTGGTCTTGAGCCGAACCGTCTTCGTTACTGGGAACGCCTGCGCTTGGTGCGTCCCGAAGCCCGCTGGGGCGAGCGATTCTACAGCTTTGGCGACCTGGTAGCCCTGCGCTCCATCCAACGCATCACGCAGAATCGTGTCCCCGCCAAACGTGTCCGCCGCGCCGTCGCGCTGATGGAAAAACAGTTCGGCACCACACCCGTGCCCATTCAGGAACTCCGCCTCGTCGAATTCGGCCGCGAAGTGCACGTTGTTCCTCCCGGCTCGGAGCGTCCGTTCAATCCTTTTCTGCGCCAGTGGGCTTTTCCGTTTGACCTCACGGCGCAGCCCGCGAAATTGCGTGCCATGGTCGGCCCCACTCCCGAAGATTTCTTCCAGTCCGCGCTCGATTGCGAAACGCGCGCCGAAACTCTGCCCGAAGCGATCGAAAATTATCAGCGGGTGGTAGCTCTTGCGCCCAACTGGATCGAAGCCCACATCAATCTCGGCGTCGCCTATTACCAGCTGGGCCAGCTCACCGACGCGCGCAATTGCTTTCTCGCCGCGGTGCAGATTGACCCGCTCAATGGCATCTCGCGCTACAACCTCGGCTGCACACTGGAAGAACTTGGCGAGCTCGACGACGCCGTGGAACATCTGCGCCGCGCCGCGCGTGCCATGCCCACCCATGCGGACGTTCATTTCAACCTAGCGCTCGCCTACGAAAAGCGCGGTGAACGCAAAGCCGCCCACGAACAATGGGCGCTTTATCTTGCGCTACGCCCCCAACGGCGCGTGGGCCGACCAAGCCCGCGAACGACTGCAGCGAGTCCTCCGGCAAGCGCAAACGCAGCGCCCCAATTCCCTTCCGCCGCCCGAGCTGAATGCGCGTGCGCGATTGAAAGGATCCCCGATGCCAAGGCGATGGCTGTTTTGTGCCGCGGCGGTTCCTTTAATGCTTATGATTTCGCAACGTTCCAACTCGCAGCAGCAACAACAGCTCCAGCCGTCGGATACCTCTCACTCCGCGGCGTCCCAAAAATTTGCGGCCCTAAGCGATCAGTTCATGAAAGATTCGCTCGCGCTTTCTCCAACGAGCGCTTCTGCCGCGGGTTACCACACCCATCGGGACGCCAAGACCGGCAAGACCATCGCGCTCGACGCCGTCCTCGATAACCTCAGCCTGGAATCCATCGCGCAGCAACGCGCTTTCTATGCAGCGTGGCGCGAACGATTCCACAAGGAGACGCCTGCTTCTGCACTGGACCTGGAAGACGCAGCCGATTGGCACCTTATAGACGATCAGACCGGCCTCAATCTGCTTGAGTTCGATCGCATTCAAAGCTACAAACACAATCCCACCGTCGTCGTGGAACTGATCGGCAGCGCCCTGTTCCTTCCGCTGACGCAGAATTACGCGTCGCACGACGTTCGTGTCGGGCACGTCCTCGCCCGGGTCAGCCAGATTCCCCGCCTCCTCACGCAGGTGCAGCCCTACCTAATCGATTCCGATCCTGTGTGGATTTCCACCGCCGTTCAAGAAAATGCCGGCAATATTGACCTCATCGAACACATGCTCGCTGCCGAGATTCCCGCCGGCTCGCCGCGCAAAGCCGAATACGACGCCGTAGCGCCGCCCGCCGTAAAGGCCTTGGCTGACTTCTCCGCGTGGCTGCAGAACACGCTCGCCAAGCAGCCGTCGAATCTCACCTGGCGCCTGGGCAAGGAACTCTACGATCAAAAATTCGCTCTGGTAATGGAAACTCCGGTGACGCCCACCGAAGTGCTGGCCAGCGCCGAGCAGGACATGCAATCTGTGCGCGCCGAAATGCTGCAAGTCGCGCTGCCGCTGCACGCGCAGATGTATCCGGACCACAACGATCACTCAAATCTCGCCGAACACGACCGCCAAAACCTGATCATCCAGGAAGTGCTGCAAAAAATATCAGACCACCACCCCAGCCGCGATCAGCTGCAATCAACCATCGAAGCAGACCTCGTAAACATCACCAAATTCATTCGCGAAAAACAAATCGTCTCGCTCAGCTCGCGCGACAATTTGAAAGTGATCCCTACGCCGCCGTTCGAGCGCGGCATTTACTCCGTAGCCGGATTCCACAGCGCGCCTCCGCTCGAGCCGCAGGCAGAAGCGCAATACTGGGTCACTCCGATTGATCCGCAAATGCCCGAGGCCAAAGCCGAATCGAAGCTGCGCGAATACAACGATTTCACTTTGCAATGGCTCAGCATTCACGAAGCCCTGCCCGGCCATTACATTCAGTTCGAACACCTGAATAATATTCAGCCCGAACGCCGTCGCTTGCTGCGCTCGCTCTATGCCAATGGCGCGTACGTCGAAGGCTGGGCCGAATATATCGCTCAAGTAATGATGGACGAGGGCTTTCTCGATAACGATCCGCGCTTCCGCATGGTGATGCGCAAGATTCGCTTGCGAGTGATTTCCAACGCGATCCTGGACATCAAAATGCACACCATGAACATGACCGACCAGGAAGCCATGGATTTAATGATCGAGGAATCGTTTCAAACGCAGGCTGAAGCCGACGGAAAATTACAACGCGTCAAATTAAGCTCGACGCAGCTGCCCACCTACTACGTCGGCGTTCGCGAATGGCTTGCGCTGCGCCAGAAATATCAGGCCGCAGCAAACAAGAATTTCAACATGCTCAAATTTCACGACCTCGTCCTCGACGAAGGCCCGCTGCCAGTTCCGGTAGTAGAGAAGCTCGTGATGCCCTCAGCTAAGCAGTGATCCGCGAGAAGAGGGTACCGTCGCTTTCGTAGCGGCGGTCTTCAGACCGCCATAGGCCAGAGAACCAACTGCGCACCACAATCGTCGTCCGCACAATCCGCTAGAACGAAAACCCTGCCTGCAAATAAATCTGCCGATTCGCCGCGCCCGACGAAAACGGTCCGCCGGCCAATTGGTTCGGCACGCCGAAAAACGCCGTGTTGAACGACGCGTTCCCATTCGCAACCGGCGGCGGATTTAAAACCGCGCTCGGATTCGCCAGATTCACATTGTTGAACACGTTACGCGCATTCACACTCAACGTAATGCTGTAGCGCTTCGTCGCGGTGTTGCCGCCACCAAAGCCTCCGCCCCCTCCGCCAAACGGATTCGAGCCGCCTCCGCGTCCCCCACCACCGCCGCCCCGACCGCCTCCACCACCTCCACCTCCGCCGCCTCCGCCCTTATTTTCCGGGCCAAAATTAAATGTCTTCGCCAGGCGTACGTTCAGCGTGAAATGGTTCGGCCCCGTGAAATCATTCACCGGGATCGGCACGGCATTCGCGCCGGGCACCGTGTTGAAAGTTCCGAATCCCGGAACAGTTATGATCGCACCAGTGGACGGGCCGGTCGCAAAAGATGGCCGCTGATTCAATTGCGAGCTGCCAATTAAATCCTGGCTCAAAGTAACGTTGTACGGCGAGCCGGAACTGGCAATCATGAAAGGGCTGAAGCGCAATCCCCATGGCAAGGCTATGGATCCGCCTAGAAAAAACCGGTTCCGCGTATCAAAAGACGCGCGGCCATAATCCTGCATGATATTCGCAGGATTCGAAGCAAAACTGTTCGGGCCGGACGTATCGCTGTTCGCATAATTCAGCACGTAGTACGCAAACAGGTTCAGCTTCTGCCCAGCCTGCACGCGGCTCTGCACAAAAAGCTGATTCTGGCGGAAGATCGCCCCCGATTCGTACTGATAGATATTCTCGAACGGCACCAAGCGTGTAGCGGCAGCCGGACTCAGGTAATAAGGATAGTTGGTGGAAAGATTGTTCGGCGCGTTGATATTGTTCGTCAGCAACTGGTCGTTGCCCACGGAGTTCAGGTACGACACGCTCAGATTCGCAGCCTTGGTCAGCTGCCGTTCTACACTGACCGCCGTCTGCGCCACATAAGGCGCATGCAAATTCTGATTCGTCTTATACGAAGTGAACAACTCCGTCGGACCTGGCGTCAGCAGCGGCGGCGCAGAAGGATTGGGATTGAAAAAGTTGGGGCTGGGCACCACATATTCCGCCAGGCTCGTCCCGCTCAAGCGGTCTTCCGTCAGGATGTCCGCCGATGTAAAGCGATCGTAGAAAACTCCGAACCCTGCGCGCAGAATCGTCTTGGGCGCGGTCTTTCCTCCGCCGCCAATTCCCCACGCAAATCCCAGCCGCGGCGCCCAATCCGCGTGATTGCTGATATTGTTCTGCGATTCAAAGCGAAGCCCGTAACTCAAAGTGATGTTCGGCCGTATGCGCCAGTCGTCCTCTACATACAAACCCACGTCCACATACCCTACGTGGACAAAGGGATTGGCCGGAAGCGTCGTGTTTGCCGGATTCGCCGTCACCGTGAATTGGTTCGCCGAAGGAATTCCTTGCAAAGTGGCTATGTACGCTGCGGTGGAGGGAAACACGTAGGTCCCGTTGAAGCCGCCGGTCGAAGTATTTGCGTCGGTCGAGCCGCGCAGCCGCGCGCCGAATTTCAAAAAATGTTTGGTGTACTGCACCGAAGTGTAGTTCTGAAATTCGTAATCGTTGGTGGTGTCGTTGATCATGCCGCCGCTCGACCCGCCGCCATCGAACGCCAGAGGAACGATGATGCTCGGCGCGGTGCTCAGCGGCGTCTGCGTGCTGCGCTCGCGCAAATATTGAAAGCGGGTTTCGTTCACAACCTTCGTTCCGAAAATCTGCGTGTCGCCTACTTGCAGCGTCTGCTCCGTGCTCACTGTATTGTCACCCTGCGACGGTAAGCCGAAACCTTCGACGTTGTCGTTGTCCACGGTATTTCGGTAATACTGATAGCGCACCGTTAGCGTGTTGTTCTTAGTCAGCGCATAATCCAGCCGCGGCGAAATGTTGTAACGCTTCTTCGGGTTGGGCACCGCCGCGCTGAACGGCGTCACGGCAAAAGTCGTGGGATCCACCACTTGCGCATTCACGATGCCCAGGTCGTGAATGTCGCGAATATCTTCGTTGAAAAAGAACGAAGCCTTCTTGCTCAGCGGCCCGCCGATGTTTCCGCTGTATTGCATCGAGTAATAACTGGGATACGGTGTGCCCGACGCTGTCTCCGAATTGAAAAATGGGTTGCGCGTGTTAAACGCCGAATCATTCCCATTCACCGAAAAGCCGCCGTGCCATTTGTCCGTGCCCGGCTTGGTGAAAATCTCGATCCGGCCGTAGCCCACTTTGTCGTACTGCGCCGAAAACGGATTCTGATTGATACGGATTTCACGAATCGCGGACTTCGGCGGCAATTGCCCCGCGGTGAATCCGTCAATATAAAATTGCCCGCCGTTCGGTCCGGCGGAAGGTCCGGCCAGTGCGGTCAAGTCGGTCTGCAACTCATCGGGATCGTCCGGCAAAGCATCCAAAGCCGCGCCGTTGATCACAATTGCGCCTGCGTTGTTCGTCGGGCTTACGTCCACGGCCGTGGATTGATCCGTCACGGTCACTTGCTGTTGTTCGGCCTCAATCGCGAGCGCGATGTTGAGCTGTTGAACCTGGCCCGAAGCCACCTGCACCGCGTCGTTCTTGTACAGCGCGAAGCCCTTCGCAATCACTTCCACCGTGTAATTTCCCGGCGCCACGCCTTTCAATTCGAAAACTCCATCGCGATTCGTAGTCGCCGCCAGGCTGGTTCCATCCAGCGCCGTGGCGATGATGGACGCGCCTACCACCGCCGCGGCCGAAGGGTCCGTCACTTGTCCGCGAATTGTTCCAGTTGCGTTCTGTGCGGCGGTTGCTGCAGCAGTCGGCGCGGTAGTTTGCGCAAACGTGACGTTCGTGCAGAAAAAAACCAATGCAATGATCACTGCAATGAACGGTGCATATAAAAAGACCCGGGCTTTCATTCCGTCTCCTGAAAGGCTATGAATCGGTGAGCTGACTATGATTTATTGAGTTCCGCCTGAGGCGTCACCGCCTGGTGCGCCGCCACCCAGGCTCCACGGTGAGAGTGTCATCGCTTGCGCGGCATTGCCGGCAGGCGCTGCGGCTAGAATTGCCTCGACGCCGCCGAGCATCGTGATGGCAGTGACGCCGCCTGCATCCGTGCCCTGCGTCGAAACCACCATCACTGCATCACCCTTCTGAAAATCCGCAAGGGCGCTGGCCGGCAGACGATTCACAATTTGTTGGAAGTCGCCGCGCCCGCCGCCGCCCGCCGCACCGTTTCCTGCCGCGCCATTTCCCGCAGCCGCACCGGCGCCCGATCGCTGCCCTCCGTTCGGAGGTCCACCATTCGGAGATCCGCCAGCAGCAGCGCCCGCGCCATTCTGTGCAGATGCTCCGCCGCCCGCTGCCCCCGCGCCGGCTCCTGCTCCTTTCAACCGAAACGCAATCACCTGCGCCATCTGCGCGGGAATCTTGCGCAGTTGCGACTGCGCCGTGATTTTCACCACCACCGGCTTCTTGCTGATCAGGTCCGTCAAACTGATCGTCTGCGCGCTCGCGTCAATCGCAGTAATAATTCCCGCTAGATTCCGGAAAGTTCCGGAAACTATTTCGTCCGCCGCGAACTCGCTGCCGTCCGCGCGCTTCGTGCCGCGCGCGCGCAGTTGATCTCCCGGCTTGATCTGATCCAGAGGTGCGGCCTTCGCATCATCGAACTGCACCGAATCGGGCGCATAGCGGCGCAATACTGTATTTTTTGCCGTATGAATCGCCACGGTTTTCGCAGTGGCTCCAGCTCCAGTGGAAATTGTGATCGTGCCCGTCGCCGCATCCACAGCGCTCACCAAGCCGCCGATGCCGCGCTTCTGCCAATCGTCGCGGTCCTGTGCTTTTTTCGCTTCCAAGTCCGTGCGCTTCATCGCGATCACACCGACGGCCGTCATCGTCTTCGCGTCATCCGAAGCGCGTCCGCGCACCAGAACTCGATCGCCTACCTGCAAATCCGTCAAAGCGATCGGCGTCGCCGACTTCAGATCTTTTTCCCCCGGCGCCACCTGCACAATTTTCGCGTTGCTCGCCACAGTCACATTTACTTCGGTGCCGCCGTCCGCCGTAAGCACCAGCGCATTGCCAGCAATGGATTTCACCGCCCCAACCTTCTGCGTCAAAGGAGTCTGCGCCGGGGCCTGACTCGAGGTCTGCTGTGTCGGAGTCGGCTGCGGCAGAGCGGGCTGTGTATTTGTCGGCTGAAACGCAGCAGGCTCGGCCAACGATCCCGCGCGCGCACCTGCGCTGCATGGACTTGCCACAAGCGCGGCCCCCGCCAACACGATCAGCCCCGCTTTAGCAGCCTCCGAAAAGTTTCTCTTCATCGCACGCATCCAACCCATTGCACGTTCCCCCCAAAAACCCGCCTCGCTGGCACGATCGCGCTACAACAACGGTGACAAGTGCAACAGCAATGCCCGGGCCACTCCCACCGATTCTATACGCACACCAACCCGCCAACATTCCACGCAATTTAGACGTACCGCCCCCCAGAAAACGTTTCCTCAAACTTGCAAAATAATCGCTTGCGAGGCCCCGGTCCCAATTCCCATTCCGGAACCGAATCCGCGAACACACGGATGCCGTTGCGGCGCCCTTCAGATGGTATAAACTATGATTCCATACAGCGGTGAGCGTAGCTAGCTCTCCTCCACCGCCCGCCGCGCAATTTTGGCAATCACCGAAATATTCTGCGCAAAGCTCTCCGCCAGCCCATGCCGTTTCAGCAGCGCTTGCGCAGACCGGTAATTGACCGCGCCTGTCGCATCCCCGCGCACCAGCAGTTTCAGCGACAGATCGATCGCCACACTCGGCGCCGCCAGCATCAGCGGCGTGCCTCCTTTTGGATTACCGAAGATCGGCACCAGCGTTTCGTCCCAGCCGTCCAGCGGACAACCGTAATAACTTGCAAAGTGCTCGACTGTACGGATGTCTCGTGGACCGTTGCCTCGAAGTAATCGGGCCGTGCCGATCAGCCCACGAAGTTGTTCGTTTCAACCGGAGTTTGGAAAACAGCGGACAAACTCAGATCGAAGACTCCGTTTGTAATGGAAAGTCGACATGTCGCCGGGAACTCAGGCAAGGCGCCGCTCACCGGATTTCATTCGACGCTAGGGCGTATGTTGCCCTAATATCGCGCGGGTTAACAGGTAAAGAAAGTGATGGACTTGTGATTGATGTCCCACTCGTGCATCATTTGATGAAACAATTTTAGCATTATTTGGCCCATTGCGAGCCACAAGATCACGCCCATGGAATTTATGGTGATCACCGCGCATGAAAACACTCGAAAACGCCGCTTCCGTAATCCAAGATGCAGCGCAGAGACTCTTGAAACAGCACAAGTATTCGAATGGCTACCTGTCCGTGGGCGACTCCAATATCACCGAAGCGAATATCGTCATCCAGGTTGCCGCCTCATTTATCGGTTCGAAATACCATGTATGGGCGGAGTCTCCTTTCAAAGAGCACGAGGGCGATCAATGTAAACACCTCGATCTCCTGGTAGACGTGGCCTCCGGTGACCCGGAGTATTCGAGACTGCTCACCATCGAAGCCAAGCGAATCGCGGCCGGCGAAAACGACAACAAGATCGAGGAAATCCTTAGAGACTACGAGCGCATCCGGTCGTGGCGGACGCTCGATGAAAACCAGCTCCCGCTTTTCTACTCTGTCTTTCAACCGGTCGAATGGTTCTACGGCGCACTGGTGGTGATTGTTCCCGAGCCCTGTGACATTCATGGTCGGGTTGCTGCCCCTTCGCTCTCCGCATGGTGGAGAAAACTGGGGAACCGGCCCTACGGGTTCTCAGATGCCGGTATTGCCCGCCTTGAGGAAGTGCTGAAGACCTGTGCGATACACGACTTCGAACAGGCAGAAGACTCTTGGGATGGATTTGACCAGGAAGATCCCTCCGGAACGCGGCTGGCCATCCTTTATGCACTTTTTGACTTCGGGCCGACAAGCGTAGAGTCAAATCTGCAGGCAGCTAAGCATGAGGCTGCCCACGCAGTGGTCGCATGGCGACTGGGAATCCCGGTTCGGCGCCTCTTCTTGAACGATGAAGGCGAGCTTCGGGGAGGCACAATCTGCGATTGGGAGTCGCTCCGCAGCACTCTGCCCAACCGTGAGGTCTGTATCCGAGGGTTTGCTGTTGCCTACGCTGGAGCGCTACATGATGTGCGAATGGAAGAAGACAGAGACTTCAACGAGATCTTCAACGCACTACCCACCGACCAAGATGCCGCCGCGGACGTCCGCGCCAAGCTCGTGGAATGGGAAAAGATCTCTTCTATCGACAGTACGGATAAGGAAGCTTTGGAAGGCTGTCAACGCGCCGACAGCCTCGTCGGCGAACAGCTTAATCGAATCGAACGACTGGGGAAGCATCTGCTTAGTGTCCGTGAGATGGCAGAGCCCGCGATTCGGGACTGGTTCGACCACGACGCGACGCTGGATTAGTAATGGGAAGCGGCGCAGTGTTTACTGATGACGTTTGGGAGGAGGGTTTGCCAGGTATCGGACCCAAGTCCTGGCAAACGTTAGAACTTAATCAGGGGTTACGACCGCCTAGTCCGGTTCGGTCGGCTTCATTTGGCAACATCTTGCCGCACGCCTTAACTTGCTACAGGGACTGCTATCGTCCACCTCTGGACGGTGCGGATCGTTCTGGCTTAAATGATTGCCACTCGCGGATTTGTTCGGACACCTCATTTTTCTCACGCTCGTCTGTCGCATTTTCCCAGCGTCGCCGAAGCTCTTCGAGTCGGGCATCCACGAATCCAGCTCGTCCAGAATTGCGTTCTGGTTTGTCGCGGTTACCGTATCCCATGTTCAGATTGCTCCTCTTTTGATTTGAGAATACCTCTACTGATCCTACAGATGTCATAACTTCCGTTCGCCCGCTCGATTGTACTCTGTTGCGGCCCTTTGATCGCAGTAGAGCCAAAGCCTCTCTCTTTCGTTCCCCTACCCGAATGCCTGCTTTGCCAGTACAGTGTCCTGAGGACCTAAGTTGCATGGGCTGGCGCGAGTACCATGAATTGACGAAGCATAGTGTCGAATCGCTGCGGCGAACTCAGCACTATCTTGATTGGGCCAATATGCCCGATCCATTTCGGCATTATGAAGGCGTCCCCGTCCTGGATTTGCCGGCCGACCCTCCGGCTCCACAGATTTCAGCTCTCGAAGTACTCGAGGGCAAAACAGGAAATACTCTGGCCCGGGATGGCGCGGAATTTCTTTCGCAGTTGATGTTCTATTCCGCCTCAATTAGCGCGTCCAAGCGAGTCCCGTCCACTGGAACAATCTACGCTCTGCGCGTCAATCCCTCTTCCGGCAATCTCCATCCGACCGAATTTCACTTCTGCTCGCAAGGATTGGCCGGCTGGCCCGATGGCCTCTATCATTACCGTCCCTCATCCCACACTGCAGAACAACGAGCCATCGGAGATCTTGACAGGAAACTTGTCGACACCTCCGCCCCGCTCATTTTCGTTCTGACCAGCATTGCCTGGCGCGAAGCCTGGAAATACCAGGACCGTGCCTATCGGTATTGCTTGCACGACGTCGGACATGCCTGGCAGGCGCTCACCCTTGCTGCTCGATCAATCGGATGCCAAAGCTTTGCGTTTGGCCATTTCTCAGATGACCGAGTTGCGGAACGCTGTCTCTTGCATGAGGATGAATGGCCCATGCTAATCGTCGGACTTCACGGCCCGTCCATTCCCGTGAGGATGCTGGATCCCGTCGAGACGATATTGTTTGGAGGTCAGCCCAACCGGTTGTCAGAGAGGCAAGAACCTTATCCACTGATTGAACGAATTCACGTTGCTACGAAGCTCAGCGCGGAGGCCGCCGTCCCCTCGTTCGGCCAATCGATGACGGCCGGGCGAGGGGAAATTAGCCTGCCGCCTCGTGTTTCCACAAGCCATAGTTTCGGCGACGTCGTTCGTGCCCGTCGTTCCGCTCTTGACTTCAGGGGTGGGGGCGAGTCGATCTCCTTCTCGCAACTTGCGACTGTTCTCTCCACCGCACAAGAGCACCTCTTCGCCGATTTCGCCACAGCTCGTTTCGTCCACCTATATCTTTACGTCCACCGCGTCGAAGGCTTGACGCCGGGTGTCTACCGCTACTGGCCGGAGCAAGCAGAGCTCGAGAAAATCAAGGAAGGGGATCAACGCCTGGTAGCGGCAGCTCTCAGTTTGGGACAAGACCTGGCGGGTAACGCTTGTGTGGCATTCTCCATGATCGGCGATTTTGAGAGCGCTGCCCGCATTTACGGCGATCGTGGATATCGCTACGTGCATTTCGAGGCGGGTGCTATTGGTCAACGAATGTATCTTGCTTCCGAGGCGCTTGGCCTGCGAGCGACGGGCATCGGAGCGTTTTTTGATGACAAAGTGAACCGATATCTGGACCTGTCCCCTGAGCTAGGACAAGTCGTCTACCATTTCGCAGTTGGTTACCCCGTTCCCGATCCGCGCCTGGAGGCTTGAAAACGAATGGTCGGCATCCTGGTCCACGGAAACAACCACTTCATTCTGTCCGGGCCGGCACCCGACGAAGCCACCGCATTGACGTTGGTTCGGCACTGGTCCCTCATCCAAATCGGTGAGGCAAAATCCTCGTCTTTCGGCCAGTGGCAGATTAGGTCAACAGAGTTTCGAGAGAACTTGGAATGGGCGGTAATCGTCCCGGGCGACCGTGAAGCTTCTCCGGGAGTGACGCAATTGCTTGGAGCGCTATCTGCTCGCGGCGTGACCATCCGGAGATTGCGTACTGGTTGCTGGTGACGCGCAGCGAGGAGAGTTGCGTCGCTCGGTCGAGAGCGCCGAGAGACCTGTAACACAAACGCGGTTCGAGGGAGTTTGGGAGCAGACTGTCAAGCCACCTTGAGGATTGACGATAATCGGACGTCAGATTTTCACATACTACTGGCAATCTGAGTAAGACATCCCAAGGGCACGGGATTGGTTTAAGGCGATCTCAGATGTAGATTGTTCTCGGAGGATCCATGAGCATATTGGCAGCAATCAGACGTGAAGAGCAGAAGGTAAAAAAGCAGTTGGCCAAGCTGCAGCATGATTTGATTGGTTTGCAATCGGCAGCTAAGGCTCTGGGCAAGACGGCTAGCCGGGACATCACACGTGCGAAGAAGCGCGTGCTGTCGGCGAAAGGGAGAGCAAAGATTTCAAAAGCCATGAAAGAACGCTGGGCAAAGGTCAAAGCGCAAACGAAGAAAGCTGCCGCCTAATAGCTGGGCATCTTTCAAGCGAATCTGAACGCTTCTCCGCTTACTTCACATGGTCTGCGAAGATCTCTGTGAGCGTCATCACGCCACGAACTTTGTGGCTGATAAACGAGTTTGACGTAGCCGCCCGGCGGCGGACGCTACGCGTGAGGTAGTCGAGCGTTGGTTGCTCGATGGCTTGATGTAAATGTGGGTCACAGGAGGTGTTCCGGTGACCCGACTTCGCAAAATGATGCTGGAGGAACTCCAGCGCCGTAATTACGCTCAAGAGACCACACGTTCCTACATCCGCACCGTCGAGGATTTTTCTCGACACTTCCACTGCTCCCCGGATCGCTTAGGCCCTCGACACATTCGCGAATACCAAGCGGAGCTATTTGAGAAGCGCAAGTTGTCGGCGGGTAGCGTCGCGGTTCGTCTGGCAGCCTTGCGGTTCTTTTACTGTAAGACGCTCAACAGAGCCTGGAGCATCGCCGAGACTCCCTATCCGAAAAAGGACCATCGCCTGCCAAC
Source organism: uncultured Acidobacteriota bacterium (assembly GCA_963790855.1). Lineage (GTDB taxonomy): Bacteria > Acidobacteriota > Terriglobia > Acidiferrales > UBA7541 > Palsa-295. The sequence goes on along the minus strand of CAWBPZ010000004.1, from coordinate 591,228 downwards.
GATCCTCAGCCAGGAAGAAGTTGCTCAACTCATTCAGGCGGCCGGCACTTCCTTCCATCGCACTCTGCTGCTGACGCTCTACGCCACCGGAGTACGGCGCGCGGAATTGACCCACCTGAAAGTCAGCGACATCGATGCCAACGCATGTGCTTCACATCTCAATGTGTCAAGACGCAAAGACCGCGACGTGATGCTCAGTCCTAAATTGCTGCATGAACTTCGTGACCCCTGGCAACGCTTGCACCCAAAACCAAGAGTCTGCTCTTTCCGGGCCATCACGACCATGGCGCCGATCACCCCATCGATACCAAAACCGTTTGGCAGGCTTGCCAGCAAGCCGCCCAGCGCGCCGGCCTCCAGAAAGATGTTCATCCGCACACGCTGCGGCACTGTTTTGCGACGCATCTCCTCGAGGCCGGTGCGGACCTGCGCACCATTCAGATCCTGTTGGGCCATAACAATCTGAAAGAGACGGCTCGCTACCTGCATCTCTCCCAGCGTCACCTGCATGCGGCCGCCAGTCCATTGGATTCACTGCCGCTCGAAGGCCCTTCGCCGCCGGAGCAGTAGATGGCCCGGCCACCACTGGAGGTGGCCGATCTGATCCGCGCCGCGGGAGAGGCCTTCCTCGAACGAAATCGCCACTGGCTCCGTTGAAAGCATGTCAAAGTGCTACGGGCCATTCGACCGGTGCCGTAACGCCGCCCTCGGTGGTCATTTCGACGAGTGCACCCGTTGCGGACATCGGGCCCCCATCTCCTATAACAGCTGCCGCGATCGCCATTGCCCGAAGTGTCAGACCGCTGCTCGGGACCGCTGGATCGCTGCGCGTCGAGCGGAACTTCTCCCGACCCGCTACCTGCACGTGGTCTTCACACTGCCCCATCGCTTGGCCCCACTGCTGCTGCAGAACAAGAAAGTCCTCTACGGCCTCCTGTTCCGTACCAGTGCGGAAACCCTTCTCCAAGTGGCTCGCGATCCCAGACATCTGGGTGCAGAGATCGGTTTCTTCAGTGTGTTGCACACCTGGAGCCAAAAACTCAATATTCATCCCCATGTCCATTGTGTCGTTCCTGCCGGCGGCCTCTCCCTGGATCACACCCGCTGGGTTCGTTCCCGAGACAACTACTTTCTTCCCAAGGAAGTGCTGCGGAAAATCTTTCGTGGCAAGTTCGTCGATGCGCTCGAGCAGGCTTTTCAGAATGGCCAGCTCAACTTCCAAGGAGACCTGAAGCTTCTTGCGCACCCCAAGATCTTTGCCGCCTGGTTGCGGCCGTTGTTTCGACAAGACTGGGTGGTCTACTTGAAACCTCCCTTCGGTGGTCCCGAATATGTGCTGCACTATCTGGGCCGCTACACTCATCGTGTGGCCATCTCCAACCATCGCCTGGTCTCCCTGAGCGATGGCCAAGTCACTTTTCGCTGGCGTGATTCTGCTCACCACAACGAACAGAAGTTGCTGTCCCTATCGCTCGATGAATTCTTGTGCCGCTTCTTACTGCACATTCTTCCCAAAGGCTTCGTGCGCATCCGTAACTTCGGCTTCCTGGCCAACCGCAAACGCGCCACGCTCCTACCGCTTTGCTTTCAGTTGTTGGGTTCGGAACAACAGCCGCAAGCCGACCAACACGTCTCCTCCCGCGAAGCAATGTCCCGAACTCTTGCGCTGCCCTAATGCTGGACTGGAAGGTGTTGCATCGATCGGTTGAGCGCTGGCAGAAATCCAACTTCGTTCTCCCCCACGGATCAGCGTTGCGGCATGAGACTACTCTCTCCAACTCGAAAACTCTGCTTCCTTCCGGGCGCTCCGCATCTCTGTGCCTCGCCGTCAAACCGATCCCTTCTTCCAGCTTCTTCCACCGCAATCTTTGCGATACTTTTCGCCGTAGCCAATTTCCGCGCGCACGTTGTCATACGTCGTGCCCTGTAGCACGGTCTCGACACGGCTTAACGCCGCTCCTTCGCACCATTGAATTTGCATAAGGCCCGCGTCCACCGCAACCACGGCGGCCACCTCCAAACGGCTTTACCGGACGCGCGCAGAACTCCCCGCCTCCGTTCACTCCGCACCGAGAACGCGCATCCGGTAAAGCCTACGTTCATCGGAAGCTAACATTCTCGGTACATCCCTCTCAAACTGACAGCTCAGGCCGCAACGTGTTAGTTTGTTCAAAGGACGCGGAACACGAGGCAATTCCGGCTCGTGTGCCGAATCCACTTAGGAGAACAGGAATGTCGTCATTGGCGGCAGGGAAACATGCTGGCTCGGGCGCGGCAAGTAGCCAACCTGAAGTGGCTGAGCCTACGTTTGCTGAACGGGCGCGAACTTTGGTGTATTTGGGACGGGTTGGGAGTCTATCGACACTTTCACGTAAACAGCAGGGATTCCCCTTCGGATCCGTGATGCCTTACGGATTGGACGACCACGCGAATCCTGTCTTTCTTATCAGTACGATGGCTATGCACACTCAAAATGTGCAGGTGGACTCGCGTTCCAGCCTGTTAGTGACCCAACCCGATTCCATCGGCGATCCCTTGGGAGCGTCCAGGGTCACGCTGCTCGGAAATATTCTGCCAGTACCGGAATCGGAAGTGCCTGAAGCACGGAAACTCTACCTGGCGCGTTATGCCAACAGCAAATACTGGGTGGACTTTGACGACTTTTCGTTTTACCGAATGGACGTGGTGGACGTTTACTACGTGGGCGGCTTCGGGGTGATGGGCTGGGTCGCTGCCTCGGAATACTACAGCGCGCAACCCGACCCGTTGGCCGACGCTGCAGCCGAGATCATCCAGCACATGAATACCGATCATGGAGATGCACTCGTCCTGCTTGCCCGGGTATTTGCTGGGATCGAGCCTCAAGAAATCTCGATGACTTCGGTAGACCGTCTCGGCTTTCACGTACGCGTGAAAACCCAAGATGGCACGCGCAGTGCCCGCATCGCATTCTTGCGGGAGGTGACGAATCCCGCGGAAGCCAGAAAAGTTCTGGTAGAAATGGTAGGGCACGCCAGGCGAATGTGAGCAACTATGTGACAATCCGATCCCGCGAATCGGATCAGTGCAGGTCTTATACAAGCGAAGAGCGTTGGGAGCATTCCTTGCGGGACCCATTAAGCCAGGACTACCTGCCCTCCACCCTAGATGGGTTGGATCGCCACGATTAGGCAGCCATAAATGGCATCAAGCATCCTTGGGGCACCACCGCTCATTTCAAGAACTGCGCTACAACACAAAACGCAGCCAGAATGATGAGCACAACGATGCAGAACTCTCTGCTGAGTCTTGATGCAGTGAGATTGTCAACGAATCTCTTCTGAATTGCCTCCGGCTTGAAATCACCGCGCTTCCACGAATCTGAAAGCACGGCTGATTTCGTCTTTACATACGCTTCGATGTCTTTTGTCGTTCCGAAAATTCTGACCCTTTTCATTCCGGAAATTCTGAGCCATCCGGCAGTAGCCGGAAGGGCTAAGACTCTCTCTGTGCCCCCGGTCGGTGAACCGGTAGGGCCGAGGGAGGAGGATGTTAGGAATGTTAAAGCGTCACGAAGTCGAAATTCTACTGAAGGCCGGTCACTCCAAGGCCGAAGTAGCCCGACTGGCGGGAGTGTCTCTGTGCTCGGTTAAGCGCATTGCAGAAGAAGTTCCGGTGGTTCATGTGGATGATGCCGCCGAGCGAGAGAAGCGGCGGATCGGCAGACCTAGCCTCGTTGAGGATTTTCGGAAACCGGTCGTAAACATTCTGGAAGAAAAACCCGACCTACCTTCTCTGGAGATCCTTCGCCGGGTTCGGGAGGCCGGCTACCAGGGCGGCAAGACCGCCTTGTACGCTCTGGTGGCCTCTGTTCGTCCGAAACAGATCAAGCCGCTGATTCGTTTCGAAGGTCTGCCCGGAGAATTTAGCCAACATGACTTCGGCGAAGTCGACGTTACCTTTCTTGATGGGTCGATTCATCGTATCCACTTCTTCGCTTCTCGCCTGAAGTACTCCCGATTTGTCTGCGTCAGTGTGGTGAAGGACCAGGCCGTGGAGAGCTTGGTGCGCAACCTGGCCGCACATCTGGACCGTTGGGGTGGAGCTCCGCTGATGTGCGTGTTCGATCGACCGAAGACCGTGGCCTTAAAGTGGCAAAGAAACGGCGAGGTCACGGAATGGAATCCGGTCTTCGCTTACGTCATGCTCGAGCTGGGCGTCGGGGTGGAGTTGTGTTGGCCTCATAGTCCGCAGCAAAAGGGTGCCGTTGAAAACCTGGTGGGTTTCGTAAAGTCCTCTTTCTTCAAAGTGCGCCGCTTCCACGATCCAGAAGATCTCGCACAGCAACTCATCGAATGGCATCGTGAAGTGAATCAGGAGCGTGCCTGCCGCGCGACGGGCATAATCCCCGCCGTGCGTCTTGCCCAAGAGGCCTCCAGACTTCGTTCCCTGAAGGTGCACCCGAAAGATCTAGCGCTTCGCATTCCTGTCTATGTAGGACCGACGGGTACGGTTCTGCATGAGGGCCATCCTTACTCGATGCCTCCCGAGGCCATTAGCATGCCGGCGACGCTGTACTTGTACGCCGATCGCCTACGCATCGTGGCGGGCAGATATGAAGTCAACCATCCACGGAAATTCGTTGCGCACCAGGGTTCCACGCTCGCCGCGCATCGCGCGGCCATGGTGGCGGCGGTATCGGGCAAGCGCGGCAAGCGTTATCTGAAGCGTCAGCAGTTGCTGGAACTCGGAGAGTCTGCTTTTCTCTACCTCACCGAGATCGTTCACCGCCGACCCGGGCAGTGGTTCCACGACATCGATCGGCTGCACAACATCTTGCAGAGCCACGGAGCAGAGGTTCTTCGCCGCGCCATGGAACGGGGACTCGAAGAGCAAGTTTTTGGTGCCACCTACATTGAGCATTTTCTTCAGCATTCCTTAGTTTTTCAGGAGGAGATCCCATGAGGAAAGAACAAGTTAGGAAAAATCCGCGAGAGACATCGCGGACGCCCCAGCAGGACGACAACACGTCGAAGAGTCTGGAACTCTCCGAAGGCCAGCTCGAGGCTCACTTCCGACGCCTCAACTTGGCGCACACGCGCCGGATTTACAAAGACGTCGCTGATCGGGCCGAGAAGGAAGGTTGGTCCTATCGGGACTTCCTGGCTCTGCTGCTGGCCGAAGAAGTGGCGCGAAGGAAACAGACGCGACTGCAACGTTGTACGCGGAGCGCACACTTCCCGTTCTTCAAGACCATCGACGAGTTCGACTTCGCGTTGCTGTCAACGCTCCGGGAGTCCGTGATCGGCTCCTGCCTCGGGCTGGACTTCGTCACCGAAGGGCGGTCGTTGATTCTGCACGGTAAGACCGGTAGAGGAAAGACTCATCTGGCGGTGGCCATCGGGTACCGCGCCATCCAGAACGGTTTCGAGACTCTCTTCACCACCGCGGCGGAACTCATCGAGGACCTCTCGAACGCCAGCAAGCGTGGAAATCTCCAGGAATCGCTGACCACCTACACGCACCCTCACGTCCTCGTCATCGATGAGGTCGGATATCTGACCTATGGGCCGGACGCTGCCAACGTGCTCTTCCATGTCGTGAACGATCGGCACCTGAGGAAGCGGCCGATGATCTTCACAACCAACAAGCCAATGAATGACTGGGGAAAGGTCCTACACGACGAAGATATGGCGGCAGCCATCCTCGATCGGGTTCTCGAGCGCGGACGCTTTATCCACCTCGATGGCCCCTCCGGGAGAACCCGTCATCTCAACCCGGAAGAGACCTTGCCAGAAAATACAAAACGGCTCAGAATTTCCGGAATTGGTGGCTCAGAATTCCCGGAACCCACATCTTTCTGTTCTTGTACGTGCTCAGACTTATCAGACTAAGTCAGCCTAAACAAATTACGAAGAACAATGAACAGTACCCATGGGGACACGTTGACCTCCTTTACTGCTAGGTATGAGCAGTGGACATTGCTTTGGCAGGCGAGGGCTGAAATGCAACATTACGGTCGTTTCTCCGCTTCGGTCTTGCGGTCCCAAGTCCTTTGAACCGGTGAATCATCGGTGATAAAACGCAACAGAACGAGTGTTTTGTTACCTCCCTAAACCCATCAAAACAGGCCCATTAGCGCCCTCTGCAGAGCCTCCGCCGCCTGGCTATCGCTTGTACCTATATGTTGCATCGTGCTGGAGATGGACCGGTGCCCCAGGGCCTGCCGAATCAGGGCCAGGTTTGCGTTTCCAGCAACGAGGTGCGAAGCGAGTGAGTGTTTCAACACATGGGGATGGCGCTTTTCAACCGCGAGACCAGCGCTTGCGGCAACCGTCTGAAAGTTGCGAAAGAACTGTATGCGGCCGAGTTTTCCTCCCTTCTGGCTGGTGAACAAGTAGTCCGAACCATCAGCCGGCCGCTTCCGCAGCCAGGCCCGGAGTGCAGCCGTCTCGTCGAGCAACGGCCGCCCGCGATGTTGGTACAGCGGCTGTATGGTGTGCAGCGATCCCTTCAGGCGGCGGATGGAGATAGAACCGGATTTCAGATCCACATCGGCGAGTTTGATGCCACAGACCTCAGAGGCTCGGAGGCCATGCCTGTAGCCGAGCAGGATCATGGCCCAATCGCGGGTCGAGCGTTTTCGCGCGGCCTTGAGCAGGTCGAGCATTTCCTGAGGCGTGAGAATGACCATTCGACCGCGCTTGGTACGGATGATTCTGACTTTCCGAGTGGGCATGGGAATTACGGCTAGATTTGTCATCGGTTCCTTCCTTGGATTTTCGGGATTCGAATTGCTGGGACGTTCAACTTCCAGGGGTAATCGTTCAGCGGTGATCGTCAGTCAAAGAGTCTCGGTTTCTTTTTCTGCTTTTGAATCGGATTCGGTTTCTGCTGCGGTTCTGCCGAGAATGTAGTCCGCCGCTTTCTGCGCCTGCGATGCAGCGGAAACAATCAAACGGGAATCTGATTCGAGTTTGTTGATCCAGGTTTGCAGGTAGGCTGCGGAGTTACCGAGCGTCCGAGATTCGATGCCGGCAACACCGCAGAGCATCGCCGCACCCATCTCGGCAATCAGTTCCTCTTTCGAGTAATCCTCACTGCCGAAGGGGTTGTGATTCATGATCCCTTCGCGGCCCACGCGAGAAGGGTGTCCCGTCGAGTGCGTTATTTCGTGGAACAGCGCGGAGTAATACTCTTCGGCAGCATGGAATGCGGACCGGGCTGGCATGCCGACCGTATCGGTCAAAGGCCAGTAGCAGACCCGTGAGTCCTGGGCGAATCCGGGCCGATTTGGCATGACTCTGACAATGCTTTCGCATTGCTCGATCGGATAGATCACTCGGGCTGGATCGGGAGACTTAATTCCTTCGCACTGCTCCAGGTTGAAGACGGTGTAGCAGCGCAACAGAATCGACTTGTGATTTTCTGTTTCCTCTGCCTCCTGGTTCTCCCTTCGGTATTCGCCGATCTTCCAGAACACAGCCTTGGACCCGTGTTGGCCGTTCCTTACATTTCCGCCCAGTGCCTGGGCTTGACGATAGGTAATCCAGTACCGGGAGCCGTAACCCAGCGAGGCGAGAAGGAAGATGTTGATTCCTCGATATTCCTTCTTGCTGACAAGGTTTGCGGGCGTCTCCGTGCGCCAGGGTTTGCGCCAGGGAGCCACACCCGATTCAAGTTGCTTGATGATGGATTCGGTGACGATTTCATATGCGGTCGACATTTGCGTGTTGCTCCTTTTCGCGTGGATTTGGTTCGATCGAACGGGTCGGACAATCGGACTTGATTGAGAGAATGACTCTAGCGGATTGCTTTCAGAACATGGGGAGATCGGTTCGCAGTGGTCGGAGGCGCGACCGATTTGGAAAGCTACCTGGCTTCACAACTAGGAGACGTTAGGAGGAGATACACGCACGCCGGACCTGAGTTCCACGCGAATGAAACCGCCAAATTGCCTTCGATTGCAAACATGGCAAGCGATTGCAAACAGGCTGCGTAGTGCTAAACTGTTTGTAATCTAATGTGGTGAGCGTAGCTCAGCTGGTAGAGCATCGGTCTGTGGCACCGAGGGTCGCGGGTTCAAACCCCGTCGCTCACCCCAACCCCTCAAAATAAAGACAAACGATTTTGGCGCGATTGTAAATGTCATTGTGCGTCCTTGTCTGTGCACACCCGTTGCACATGGACGCTCGGTGGGCCGTGTCAGCACCGGAGCGGAGCAGTGGATACGTTCGCGTAGAAGGCGGTGAGGACCCCGCAGAAATCGCGTCGCCGTCGGGCCTATCGCCGCATTCCTAAGTCCTCTGTGAGTAGTTTAAGTGAGGCCGAGGCTGGCGCAGAGTTGCGAAATTCTGATTCAGCCTTCTTTGCACACCGGAGTCACGAGGGCGTGCGGATGAGGCGGCGTAAGAAGCAGCTTTCGCAGGCCGGTGGCTATCTTTCTGTGAGCGCGCAAGACACGGGACTTGACTGCGGTTTCGCGAATGCCGAGGGCGCCGGCGGTTTCGGTGATGGATAATTCTTCAATTTTTTGCAGGCGCAATGCGGCCTGAACTCGTGGAGGGAGTTTGCTGATCTGGTTTTCGACGAGGGCATGCAATTCGGTGGCAGCATAAACTTCTTCAGGATTGGGCGAAGTGGCGACCGTGCGGTCCAAGAGTGATTCGGATTGATGGTCGAGAACATCGTGCAATGAAGATTCGATGCGGTAGCTTTTTCTGCGGCGGAGCATGAGGGCGGAATTGATGGCGATTCGAGTGAGCCAGGTGGAAAAGGCAGAGCGGCCTTCGAAAGAATTTAGATTGGCATAAGCGCGGCACCAACTGTCTTGCACGACATCTTCGGCGTCCTCTTTATTGCGCAAGACGGCAAAAGCAGTACGATAGAGACGCGGCGTGTGGGTTTTGAAAAGGCGCTCCTGGGCTTCGTGATTGCCGACGGCGGCCTGGCGGATGAGGTGCCAATCATCGCGGCGGGCGGGCGAGGTGAACTTCGGATTCGGGCGATGTAATTTTCGCTGGCGCGAATCGGGCGTGGTGGATTTGGGACTGCGGCGGACATTGGGGCGGAACAGGTCGGCGATGATTGCTGGGCGACTGGCTAGTGAAGATTGTAACGCGCTCATTATCGTTTCTCCCTTTCTATGACTGCTTCTCTATGACTGCTTCGGTGGATCAAAGAGCATTTTCGGTGCCGATTCTCTTTTTGGGCTGTGCGGTGCGGAAATGGTTGAGAGTAAAGAGTTAGAGTAGAGCGGCGATATGCGCGATTGGATTGTCATTTCGGCGGCTGTCTGCGGACGGACTGACATCCGTCAACTGAATGACACTACAGGGCGCGGAAGGAATTCTGCGACTCATCCCATCACCACGATTTTTTGCGGCTCGAAGAGTGAATCAATGCTGCGGGCGATGCCGAGTTTTTTCATACGGAAGTAGAGGGTGGAGCGGTTCAATCCCAAGCGAGCGGCGGCGCCGCCGGGGCCGGAGAGAACCCAGCTGGTCTCTTTCAGAGTTTTCAGGATGTGGTTTCGCTCGACCTCTTCCAGAGTTAGATAGCGGTCGGTGTTTTGACCGGGAGTGATGCGGGATTTCAAGTCGCGGGGGGAAAGGCGCAGCACGGGACCGGGGCTTAGAATCACGGCGCGTTCGATTACGTTTTCGAGCTCGCGGATGTTGCCGGGCCAGCGGTAGCGCATCAGATCGTCCATTGTGTCCGAGGGAATCGTGTCAATCGTCTTGCGCATGCGGAGTGTGGCTTGTTCGACAAAATGCTGGACGAGGAGCGGAATATCCTCGGGACGTTCGCGCAAAGGAGGAACGTGGATGGGAAACACATTCACACGATAGTACAGGTCGCTGCGAAATTGCTTTTCGAGGATCATTCCTTCCAGGTCGCGATGAGTGGCGGCTACGATGCGCACGTCAACTTTTTGGGTGCGATTGCTTCCGAGGCGTTCGAATTCGCGCTCCTGCAAGACGCGGAGAAGTTTGGGCTGAAGCTCGAGTGGGATGTCGCCGATCTCGTCGAGGAAGAGTGAGCCTTGATGAGCGAGCTCGAGGCGGCCGATTTTCTGCGCGATGGCGCCGGTGAAAGCGCCGCGTTCGTGGCCGAAGAGTTCGCTTTCGAGCAGGCCGGTGGGGATGGCGGCGCAGTTGAGTTTGACGAATTGGCGATCGGTGCGAGGGCTGTGGCTGTGGATGGCGCGTGCGATGAGTTCTTTGCCGGTGCCAGTCTCGCCGAGCAAGAGGACAGTGGAATCCCCCCAGGAGACGGTTTCGACCATTTGCAGGAGGCGGCGAAGACTCGAACTGCTGCCGATGATTCCTTCGAAACCGGGCTGCGGGCTGGCGGCTTCGTCTATTCCGTCGAGATCGAAGGTGATTTCAGGATTGGAATTAGGCCTTAGATCCTCGTACTGCAGAGGACAAGTGAGACTATTTAAGCCCATGGTATTGCTCCCTTTGTTGCAGATTGACCGTGCGAGGGGTCATTGCTTCTTGCGCCTCGCCGGACGACTTTCTCGCGCAATCCATTCGCGGACGTAAGGCGGACAATTGTCGAGCTGGATGCTGTCCGCTTCACAATCCGTGAGAAACTTGACTGCCTCGCGGTCCACCAGAGTTACGTCCTTCAAATCGAAGGCGATGCGGCTGCCGGGGCCTTCCAAGTCAAGCAGCCTGCACAATTCGTCGATATCTTCGGCCTCGATGCGGCCGCTGAGCGTGAAGATGACTTTGCCGTTCGTGCTTCGCTGGATCTTTAGCATCCCAAGCCCCTTTAGAGGTGCAGGCTGTTCATTGATTGGCAATCGGCGGACCAACAGTAAATTGATGAATCTTAATAGTTTAGGCTTATGTGTGACTGGCGAGGTTTCGTCAATTGGCGAAATTCCGGTCAGCACGACAGGCGCGGAATTTGGTGGTGGGCGAAAGAGCTGTGCGCGGGGAGGTGCCGGTGGACTGGTGGGGTGTTTCTGGCGTTGCCGTCTGAGGGAATGCCGGAGGCGAGTTCTCAAATTCGCCTAGGTCTTAAAGCGATTTTTGTCGATTTTCAGCGCGCGAATCTTGGATTCCAGCGTGGACCTTGGCACACTCAATATGACGGCAGCGCCGGCGGGTCCGAAGACGCGCCCGCGACACTGCTTTAGGGCTGCTTCGATCATGTCCTTCTCTTGCACGTGGAGTTTGCGAGGGAGTTCTGTGGGCGGTCTTGACTCTGCGGTCAGAGGCGGCGGCTGCGGTAACCAGTTTTCGTCAATCGAGAAAATATCTGATTCGCAAAGTATCACCGAACGCTCGATGACGTTCTGCAGTTCGCGAATATTGCCCGGCCAGGAATAGGACTGCAGCAATTCCAGCGTCTTCTGCGTGACGTGCTTAATGTTCTTGCCGGCTTTGCGCGCGTAGCGATCGATGAAGTATTCGACCAGCAGAGGAATGTCCACGCGTCGTTCGCGGAGAGAAGGCGTCTCGATCGGGAAGACGTTTAGCCGATAAAACAAATCACTACGAAAGAACCCAGCGTTGATAGCAGCCTCCAAATCACGATTGGTAGCTGCAATCACGCGAACGTCGGTGCGTATGGGACGCGTCCCGCCGACACGTTCAAACTCGTGCTCCTGCAAAACACGCAGCAGAGCAATCTGAGTCTCGGCTGGGAGTTCGCCCACTTCGTCGAGGAAGAGCGTACCGCCGTTTGCCAGTTCAAACTTGCCGAGGCGCTGCTGCAGGGCGCCGGTGAAGGCGCCTTTCTCGTGGCCGAATAGCTCGGAGGCGATCAGGTCACGCGGGATCGCAGCGCAATTCACGCTAACAAAAGCACGCGAGCTGCGAGCTGAACCTCGATGTATGGCCCGCGCGACGAGCTCTTTGCCCGTTCCGGTTTCGCCAGTGATCAGAACGGTCGAGCCTGTGGCGGCCACTTTCACGACCCGCGAAAGCGCAACTCGCAGCGCTGGCGACGTTCCCACAATCTCTTCAAACATGGAGACCCGGTCCAGTTCATCTCGTAGAACTGGGTTCTCCCTGTCGACCTGTTCCCTCAAAAGCTCCAATTCCTCAATCGCGGATTCCAGGGTTGCCCTCGTTTCAATATGGTTGCTCCCATACGAGATCGGGAGTCCTGAATCCCTGGGCTTGGCAGTGCGAATGAAATCCAAAACAATCTTTACAGCAGCACAAATACCGCTGAGCCTTTCGGAGTCATGGAGACAACTACGGTGTGTGCGGAGCCTGTTGTGTCGTTGCGTTCCGTTCGAGCCGCCACATGTGATGGAACTCGGGCGAATCGCACCGAGATTACCTGCATCCGGACGATCATCTGGGAAAGCTATCGTTTGTGCCGCCACTAATCCGCCCCCTTTGGTGTCTCCGCGATTCCAGCGGCTTGCGCTGTCATCTGCCGTCACGACGGAAACGGTCTACGCTCGTTCAAGCATTGCCGGGTTGCAATGAAATCCCGCGAACTCTACAATTTGCGCGGGGGTTCAATGCCGGGACTTGTGCATCCGCCTGCTTTAAGCTCCGACGCGCGCATTCTGAGGGAGTGGATTTGGGAAGTCCTTAGGACGACGGTAAAAAACAATGAAAAACTCTGAATGCGCCGCGCGAATTAACTAAACGCCATGCCATGAGTCACTTGTACCATTTCGGGCAGTTTGTGCTGGATCTGGGCAGGCGCACGCTCACTCGTGCGGATTCACCGGTACCTCTGACCCCTAAAGCATTCGACGTGCTGCTTTTCCTGGCGCAAAACCCCAACCGGCTGGTCACCAAGGAGGAATTGCTGCAAGGGGTGTGGGGCGACACGTTTGTGGAAGAGGGGAACCTGACGCAATACATCTCGCATGTGCGTAAGGCGCTGGGTGACAGCCCGGAAGACGCCCGCTTGATCGTCACGATTGCTCGAAAGGGATACCAGTTCACGGAGCGCGTCACCGTGGTCGCCGAGACAGCGGATATCGCAGAACATGCCGCGCTGCAGGCGGTTGCGAACGAAAATCCAAAGACCGATGCGCGACCGGCGGAATTTCCAACCGAGAAGAAAACTACAGAATCGCTGCTAAGTCGGCCCCGCTTGCGCAAATGGTTCGCGGCGGCCGGGCTGTTGGTTGTCATCGCCGCGGCCTGCTGGTTGTACTGGAGCTACGCCCGCCGAGTGACGCTCGCCGCCACGGACACCATTGTTCTCGCCGACGTCAAAAACGAAACCGGCGATCCGGTGTTCGACGACTCGCTAGACACAGCTTTGCGCTACGAATTGGATCAGACGCCCTATCTGAACATTCTGGGGATCGATAAAGTGCTCGGGACACTGGCGCAACTCAACCTGCCGCCGACTACAAAGTTGACGCCCGGGGTCGCACGGCAGATCTGTGGCAAGACCAACAGCAAGCTGGTGATCTCCCAATCGATCGGCGATGCCGGCAATGGCTACCATTTGCAGATGCGGGCGCTGGACTGCGGGTCGGGAGCAACCGTGGCCAAAGAGCAGGAGGAGATCGCTCAGCGGAGTGACGTAGTACAGGAATTGGGAGTGACAGCCGCACGGCTGCGCGCGAAGTTGGGCGAGCCCGCGGATTCGCTGGCGCGCTTCAATAAGCCGCTGGAAATGACGCTCAGTCCTTCGCTGGAGGCTTTGCAAGCCGCCGCGCAAGGGCTCAATCGATCCCTGGTCGGCGACGCTGAGGGAGGGCTCAAACTTTATCAGCGAGCTGTGGAACTGGATCCAAACCTTGCCCTAGCGTATGGGCGCATGGGCGCGGCGTACCTTTTCCTTGGGAACACTGAATTGTCGGAGGCTGCATACACGCATGCGTACCAACTGCGCGACCGATTGACCGACAAAGGCCGGTACGGTGCAGAAATCAACTATTACAGTACTGTGATCGGCGACTGGGAGAAGGAGTATTCTTCCGTCCTTCGTTTCTTGGAGCTATTTCCTCGGGACGTGTTCGCTCACGCCAACCTCAGGGAAGCGTTTGTGCATCTGGGCGAGCCCGACCGGGCCGCTGACGAGGCGGCCGAGGTAGCACGGTTGCGTCCAAGCGCATATTATTTTGGCAGCGCCATACAGTCCATTAGGTTCGCCAGCAGATTCAATGAGGCAAAAGCATGGCTGGCCCAAGCGGGCGCCCTTAAATTCGACAATTCACTACTCCGGCGGGAGAGACTGATTGTGGCGTTTGCTACAGGCGACCTAGACAACGTCGAAAAAATTCTCAAGGAGGAGCAGCAAGGTAAGTATCGAGCAGACTTCCTGTATGAACATGCATTGATCGAGATTCAGCAGGGTCGCTTTCAATCAGCCGAGCGTCTGCGCGTGCAAGCTCGGGAGCCAACCGCGAAGGCAAGCAATGCGGACTGGTCGGGGATCCTCGCGGCTTTGGAGGACGCCGAAGTCGGAAAGGACGCGCGCGCGCGAGGGTGGGAGGGCAAGGCAGCTCGAAGCCCGCTTGATCGCAACGGCAAGATCACCCTGGCACTGGCGCTCGCACGATCAGGACGGACAGAGGAAGCCGGTAAACTCGCAGACCAGGTGAGCGCGGAAAGGCCGGAGGACACGTTGGTGCAGCATCACTTCATTCCCAGCATCCGGGCGGCGATCAAGCTGCGGCTACACGATCCGGCGGCAGCCATCGAACTGCTTCGTAGCGCGGCCAAGTACGATCTGGCGTTTACGGGATCCTACTATTTGTACCCTATCTACATCCGCGGACTGGCGTACCTGGAGCTTGGCGATGGGCAATCGGCCGCAGCTCAATTCCAGAAGATGATCGACAATCCCGGGTTTAGCGTGAGACATGTGACGGGACCGTTGGCGTGGCTGCAGCTGGGCCGCGCGCAGAAGATGATGGGCGATGAAGCCGCGGCGCGGCGGTCCTACGAGACCTTTCTGCAGTTGTGGAAGAACGCCGATGCCGACATTCCGATCTACCAGCAAGCTAAAAGCGAGTACGCCAAGCTCGGAAAATGAATTACAGAAGCGTGATGAGGATTTGATCGAAACTAAAGTGGAGTTCCTGCTTTGTGGGAGTGCGGCGGGGGCGTCTAAGTTCCCGGATAGCCTCTGAAGCGATTTTTTTCGATTCTCAGTGAGCGAATTTTCGATTCCAGGGTGGAGCGCGCGATCCCCAGCTTCGCGGCCGCTCCCGATGGACCGGATACTCGGCCGTGGCATTCGCGCAGGGATGTTTCGATGATTTCTTTTTCTTGAGCGGCCACTTTTTCAGAAAGATCCAGCGGGTTATCGGCTTTCGTTTCGGGCAGCTTTTGCGACAGCCAGCTCTCGTCCACCGAAAAATTGCTTGTTTCACAGACGATTACGGAGCGTTCGATGACGTTCTGCAATTCGCGAATATTTCCGGGCCAATTGTATGACTCGAGCAAGCGCAGTGTCTTCTTGTCCACGGTCGTAAATCTTTTGCCGGCTTTGCGCGCGTAACGGTCAATGAAATATTCGACGAGCAGAGGAATGTCCACGCGCCGAACGCGCAGAGAAGGGATTTCGATCGGGAAGACATTCAGGCGGTAGAACAAATCACGGCGAAAGGAACCGGCGTTGATGGCGGCCTGCAACTCGCGATTGGTGGCTGCGATCACGCGAACGTCAACGCGGATGCGGCGAGTGCCACCGACACGCTCGAATTCGTGCTCTTGCAAGACACGCAGCAGAGCAATCTGCGTCTCGGCGGGAAGATCCCCGACTTCGTCGAGGAAGATTGTGCCACCGTTGGCCAGTTCAAACCGGCCCAGGCGCTGCTGAGTGGCGCCGGTGAAGGCGCCTTTCTCATGACCGAATAGTTCTGAGGCGATCAGGTCGCGGGGAATTGCCGCGCAGTTCACACTGACAAAGGCGCGCGATGCCCGATCGGATCTGCGATGAATGGCGCGTGCAACTAATTCTTTGCCTGTTCCGGTTTCACCCGTGATGAGGACGGTGGAATTGGCCGGTGCGACTTTGGCGATGCGAGAGAGAACACTTTTCAGAGCGGGAGATGTTCCAACAATTTCCTCGAACATCGAGGCCTTATCAATTTCTTCGCGCAGCGCGACGTTTTCGCTCCGCAACCTGTCCTCCGCCTGCTTGCGATCTTCGATGTCCGTCGCGGTCACATACCAACGCGAAATCTGTCCCGTGCCGTCGCGCAACGGGTTGTAACGAACCAGATGCCAACGATAGCTGCCATCCTGCTTGCGCACCCGCAACTCCACCTCGTACGCAGAGCCAGTTGATAAAGCACGATCCGTAGAGGTCTTGAGGCGTTCCAAATCGTCAGGATGAGTACTGTGCGCGAACGTCTTGTGCCGCCATTGGTCGAGATTGACGCCGAGGTAATCGAGCGTAGTGCGGTTGGCATAAAAACGTTCAAAGTTAGCCCCATATACCGTAATAAGCTGTGGCACGAGGTCAACGATCTGCCGAAGCTCCGCTTCTTGTTCTCTAATCACTGCTTCCGCGTGGCGTCGCTCAGTGATATCGATCACAGTCCCGACAAATTCCCTGATCACGCCCGACTCGTTCAAGACTGGATGGCCGACGTTGTGGACGTGCCTGATCGATCCGTCTGGGCGAACGATACGGTAGTCCGATTCGAAGCCGGTCTTCGCCAAATTCGCTCGTTCGAAGGTTTGCGCTTCAATCGGCCGATCCTCCGGATGAATCCTGCCAAAAAAGAATCCAGCGGTTGATGCGTCCTCCCCGGGCCTAATGTCGAATATCCGATGCACTTCTGGCGAGGCCGTGACGATGCCTGTTAACACATCATTTCGCCAGCTGCCCGTGTGGCTTAATCTTTGAGCCTCCAGGAGATCCGCTTCACTGCTTCGCAGGGCTTCTTGGGCCGTCATGTGCCCGGTAACATCGGTCACTGCCCCCACAAATTCGCGATTGCCAGACGCATCCTGTAAAGCATGAGCTAGCGCCCGGACGTGCTTCACTCGCCCATCAGGCATCAGCAAGCGATAGCCATGCTCAAATTCTGGCGCTTGCGCAAAGGCGCGATCAATCACCTCTTTGACGGCAGCGCGGTCTTCCGGATGGACGCGCTGCACCAGTGAATCTATTGTTGGCTTTAGAGAGCGGTCGTACTCAAAGATACGGTAGGTTTCATCTGACCAGACAATTTCGCCAGTGGCAGGTTTCCATCCGAAGCTGCCGGTGTGACTGAGTTTTTGTGCTTCGGCCAGATAGGCTTCACGGCGCCGCAGTTCCTGAGTTAGGAGCTCTTGCGCCGTAACATCCATGACGGTGCCGATGACTTCGGTGATTTCGTCCGACTGCGTAACAGGATGCGCAACGGAATGGAGGTACTTTACGGTTCCGTCTGGAAGAACGATTCGGAAATCACCGTACGAGTCGATCCACTCGTTCCCGGCGGCCTCCATTGCCGCACGCTGCTTGATCTGTGGCCGATCCTTAGGATGAACCCTTTGCAGGAACTGCTCCCAAGTGGGAACTGTTTCTTGAGGGTCATAGCCGTAAATCCGAAAAATCTCTTCCGACCAAAACAGCGCGTCCGTCCGGACATTCCACGCCCAACTGCCCGTGTGACTCAGTCTTTGGGCCTCGGCTAAATAGGCTTCGCGCCGTCGCAGTTCCTGGGTCAGGAGCTCGTGTTCGGTAACGTCCATGGCGCTGCCAACGTATTTTTTCAGGCTTTGGTTTTCGAGAACAGGAGCACCGACACAGCGAATGTAGCGAACCTCCCCGTTGGGACGTACGATGCGTTTTAAGGCATCGAAGGGGGAAGCTTCCGCCCAGATTCCTTTGATCAGATCTGCCATGGACTCGCGATCCTGTGGGTGGACATATTCCAGGTATTCCTGAATAGTAGGCGGCTTGCCGCCCGGATCGAGTCCGTGCATCCGAAATAATTCCGGGGACCAATAGTAAAAGCCACCAGGATCGAAGGCCCAGCTTCCCAAGTGGGCAAGACGCTGCCCTTCGGCGAGATAAAACTCGCTTCTCTGCAGCGCTTGCGTATTTCTACGGAGCTGTTCTTCCGCAGTTTTACGCTCCTCAATATCCAGACTCGATCCATACCACTTGATGATGTTGCCGTCCGCATCGCGAAGCGGCACTTTGTGGTGATACATCCAGCGGTATTCCCCATCGGCCCGGCGGACGCGCGTTTCGAATTCGAAGATTTCTCCTGAGGCGAGACTGGCGCGCCAGGTGGCCACAATTCCATTCAGGTCTTCAGGATGGATGAACGAAGTCCAATTCCAGCCGGCGACTTTGTCCAAAGTCGCGCCGAGATATTCCAGCCAAGGCTTGTTGAAGTAATCGAGGTAGCCGTCGGGCCTGGAGGTGTGAATCAGCGCAGGGATCGAGTCAACGAGAAGTCGAATATTGAATGGCTCGGGATCTCGTTTTGGAGAGGCCATGCGGGGCATTATATGCCTTTTGGTTGCTTTCCAAACCCTGTTGAGCGCTTTCCGGGGTGGAGCTGGGCCTGTCAGCATCTTGGCAAACGAGAAGATGTTAGCGACAATGTTTGCCCGCGGATGTTGGAGGCAGCCGTAAGTAGCGCCTTTTCAGCGGCGGCAAGGAAAAACCGCCTCGGCATTGGAAGTGCGTTGCATCCGGCCGGCAAGCGCCGCCTTTGCACGCAGTGATCACTCGAAATTGCTCCGATGATGGCGCGTCGAAGGTCAGAATTTTCCTGGAACGGCCCGAGAAAAATGCGAATGCGGGCCTTTGCATCGGTCTCGCGCGGAAGGAGATGCCGGGTATGAGGAAACCCGTTCTGGTGGTGACCAGCCGTTATCCCAAGGAAGTCGAAGACCGTATCGAAGGCGATTTCATCGCGCGACGAAAGCCGGACCAGGTTCCATTCAGCAAGCAGGAACTCCTTTACGCAGCCGACGGAGCCGATGCCATGTTCATCACGCTGGCGGACCGGTTGGATTCTGGCTTTTTCCAGAAAGTGTCGCCGACGGTAAAAATTATTGCCACGTACTCGGTGGGTTTTGAGCATATCGATCTGGAAGCCGCTGCTCGCAGGAACATTCCGGTCGCCTACACACCTGGGGTCAACAATGAAGCAACGGCGGACATCGCCATGCTGCTTTTACTCGGGGCTTCGCGTCGCGCTTACGAAGCGCAGGAACTGGTGCGAACAGGAGCGTGGAAACCATTGGGTCCCGACATGCTCTTGGGGTGGCAAGTGGGTGGCAAGGTCCTGGGCATTTTCGGAATGGGACGCGTGGGACAGGCGGTGGCGCGTCGAGCGCGAGGGTTCGGAATGAAGATTCACTATTACGAGCCGACTGAACTACCCGCGGAAATCGCGGGTGATGCGGTGTACCACAAGGACCTGCCAGATTTGCTTCGCGCAAGCCAATTCTTGACTCTGCACGCCCCCGAGACTCCTCAGACCAACCATTTCTTGAACTCTAAAGCCATCGGCCTTCTGCCGCCGGGGGCGATCGTGGTGAATACCGCTCGCGGCGGATTGGTGGTTGACGAGGATCTGATCGCTGCTCTGAAGAGCGGGCGAGTGGCGGCTGCCGGACTTGACGTATTTGAAGGCGAGCCGAAACTTCACCCCGAATATATTTCGTTAAAAAATACGTTCTTATTGCCGCATATCGGCAGCGCCACGATCGAAACTCGCACAGCAATGGGCATGCTCGCCCTGGACAATATCAGCGCCGTGCTGAATGGCAGGCCCGCGCCGACGCTGGTCGGACACTAAAGCTCGCTTCGGTCGCAGCCGCCGGCTGGTCCTGTCAGCATCCTCGCAAGTGATGAATAGTTGGCACCCGCCCTCCATTGCCACGGTTTGTTTTCGGTCGCAAGCCGCTTCTTACCAAGAAGATTGACGCGCTCGATGCTTGGAACCCGGAATGCCTCACGCAGGACTTGGAGAACGGTAAGGTGATGCAATCGTCGCCTCGGCGCCGACGACGACCCCTTGGTTGACCACAATACCAAGAGTCACACGAAGAGTGATCCGCCGGGGAAAGGAACCTTGATGTCGAGAACAGTTGCGGATCTGTTGTGGGAGATGCTGGCGAACGCCGGAGTGAAGCGGTGTTACGGCATCGTTGGGGACGCATTGAACCCTGTGGTGGACGCTTTGAGGCGGAATGGCAAGATTGAATTTATTCCTGTTCGTCATGAAGAGTATGGAGCTCTGGCTGCGGTTGCAGAGGCATATTTCACGGGGAACCCCGTCGTCGTATGCGGAACCTGCGGTCCCGGCGTCACGCACTTATTCAATGGATTGATGGATGCGCGCAAGGAAGGCGCTCCGGTTATCGCGATTGCAGGCGATGTGGAGTCGAGCATTATCGACACATCCACAATCGAGGAACTAAATCCCTATAAGTTTTTCGACGCCGCAGCGCTCTATATCGCTCGGTTGGTAAACCCAGGACAGGCACGGGCGGTGATTACTACCGCGATTCTGACGGCTGTTCTGGAGAAGGGGCCCACGGTTCTCTCGATTCCGGGCGACGTCGCGTCGGCCACAGTGGCGGACGAGTCAGCGGAAGTCAACATCGCGGCTCCGGCCGTGCTCCGGCCTTCCAATTCGGATATGGACAAATTGGTCAGAATGATCGATGAAGCGAAAACCGTGGCGATTTTCGGAGGAGACGGTTGTAGAGCGGGCCGCGACGAGGTGGTGGAACTCGCGCGCAAGCTGAAGGCTCCAGTTGGTTTTGCTTTGCGGGGCAAGCAATGGCTAGAGCACGAAAATCCAAACGCGGTGGGCATGACTGGCCTGCTTGGCTATGGCGGAGCCTATGAGGCGATGCATGAGGCCGAACTGCTGCTGATGTTGGGCACGGATTTTCCGTTCTCAGAGTTTCTTCCAGGCTCCAGCGTGAAAAAGGTGCAGATTGACAAGAATCCGAAACACATCGGCCGTCGCACGAAGGTGGATCTGGGGCTCGTGGGCGACATTAAATCAACGGTGACGGCCCTGCTACCAGCCGTGCGTGAAAAAAGGGACACGACTTTCCTGGATCGGCAGATCGAGCGCACGAAATCCTTTCACCGTCTGCTGCAGCACTACGTTGAGAAAGGCCCCGCGATCAAACCGATACGCCCTGAATTTCTGGCCGCGACACTGAGCGAACTCGCTTCCGATGACGCCATGTTTTTTGCCGACACGGGTACTGCATGCATCTGGTTGGCGAGGCACATCACTGGCGGAAGAAACCGCAGGCTCTTTGGTTCATTCTCGTGGGCATCGATGGCAGATGCGGCTCCCTACGCGTTCGGCAGTGCTCTGGCGTATCCAGGCAGACAATGTATTGCTCTGTGCGGTGATGGCGGGTTCACGATGTTGGGAATGGGCGATCTGCTGACGCAGATTGAACGAAAAACTCCCGTGGTTCAGGTGATTCTCAACAACGAGAAGTTCGACTTCGTTCATATCGAACAGCAGGAAGCCGGGATCGTTCCTTTTGGTGTCGATTTCAAAAATCCGAATTTTGCTAAGGTCGCCGAAGCAATGGGTGCGAAAGGGATAAGAATCGAGGAACCCGGGCACGTTCGAGACGGCATCGCGGAAGCTCTCGCATACAAGGGTGGTCCGGTAGTCGTGGATGCGGTGGTGGATCCTCTGGCGCTGGCCATGCCCGCGCACGCCCCTCTGCGCACCGCCAAGGGCTTCACGCTCAGCTTCGCAAAGCAGGTGCTGAACGGCCGGCTGGATTCCGTTATTGAGACGATCGAGAGAAACGTAGGACTCGTCTGAGCCACTGGCGGAGATTGAATCTTTTTCAAGCGTCCGAACGGAAGCGGGCGTCAACGTACGCCGCAGAGCAAGTGCGAAAGGAGCATCAAGGATGGCCACAGCGGGCACACCGCCACCGGCAAGGGCGCCGGAACCGGAGCAAACTCACGCGCAGTCCGAAGCGAAATGGCGGAAATTCGTGGTGCCCGCCTTGATCGTGCTGCTGGCTGCTGTGATCCTCGTCACGATCACACACAACTGGAACGCCTGGGAGGGCGGCCGAGTTGAACAGGTGACAGATGATGCGTATGTGCGCGGCGATCTGACTCCGCTCAGCACGAAAGTTGCGGGGATCGTGCGTGACGTGAAGGTCTCGGATTATCAGCAGGTGCACAAGGGCCAATTGATTGCCGAGCTGGACGATGACGATTTTCAGGCGCAGTTGGATCAGGCCGGCGCTGCCGTGGAGGCTGCGAAAGCCGCAATCGAGAACAATCGGCGGCAGCGCGAGCTTCAGGACAGCCGGATTGAGCGCGCTCTCGCGGGTATTGACCAGGCGAACGCGCAAATCGCCGCCGCGCAAGCGGGAATCGAGGCCGCTCAGGCAGAAGTAGTGCGTGCGCGGGCCGAGCGTGCGCGGCAAGAAGCGCTTCTGCAAACGCGCTCGGCCACGCAGCAGAAAGTGGAGCAGGCAGTCGCGGATGACGAACGACTTGCCGCGCAGCTCGCCAGTCGCAAGGCGGACCTGGAAGAGGCCAAGACTTTGCTTCGCAGTAACGAAGACTCAGTGGAAGCGGAGAAGCGGACGAAGGCGGTGCTGGAATCTCAGGAACAACAACTTGTCGCCGACCTGCATGCGAAAGAAGCAGCGCTCAATGGCGCAAAAGTGAATCTGGGCTACACAAGAATTGAGGCGCCGGGTGATGGCACTGTGGGGGAAAGGCAAGTGCGGCCCGGGCAATTGGTGTCGCCGGGAACACAAGTGATCTCGTTCGTGCCGCTTGTCAAATGGGTTCAGGCGAACTACCGCGAGACGCAGCTCACCAACGTGAAGGTTGGCGACGCAGCGGAAATACGCATTGACGAGTATCCCGACCGCGTGGTCCAGGGCAAAGTGCTGGAGATTGCTCCGGCCAGCGGCTCGCAGTTTGCATTGATACCTCCCGACAACGCGACCGGGAACTACACCAAGGTCGTGCAAAGGATTCCCGTGAAAATAGCGCTCGAGGATTCCAGCTTTGCGAACAGCCTGCGCCCCGGACTTTCCGTGATCGCCACCGTCCGGACGAGCCGCTGAGCGGAGCGCGCGATGTCTGCTTCCTCGATGGCATTGCCGCAGCCCACTCCGGCGCAACTGGCGCGCGGAATTGCTGGGGCTGTGCCCAGGCAACTATCGAACAGTCCATTGCTCGGAATTCTAGGTGTGATCACTGGCGCGGGAGTCGTCACGCTTACGAGCCGAATGATTTCGCTTGGCGTTCCCGACCTGAAGGGCCACAAAGGATTCAGCTACGACGGAAGTGCGTGGATCGGCACCGCCTTCGACGTGGGCCTGATGTTCATCGGGCCATTCACGGTATATATCGGCGGGCTGATGGGGCCACGGAAAATTCTGTTGGGAGCCGCGGCGCTATTTACGTTGCTGTGTATTTTTTTGCCGTTCATTCATAGCTACAGTTTGCTGATCTGCGCCCTGGCGTTGGCGGGATTGGCGTCGGGAACGTTCTATCCGCTGACGCTTACGTTTGCACTGCGCAACATTCCTCTGCGCTACCTTCCATTCACGATTGCTCTGTACGCTTCGTTTGTGGACGGCGCTGTAAACATCGCGCCATCGCTTTATGGCTGGTACAGGAATCATCTTTCCTGGGAATGGATGTTCTGGAATTCGGCGATGATCACGCCGCTGATGATGCTATTCATTTATTTGGGCATACCGAAATCCCCTCCGGCAAAAGAGCACGGCGAGGCGCCCAGCTTCGCGGGATTTTTGTATGCGAGCGCGGGCTTCGCATTGGTTCTGGCTGCGTGCGAACAGGGTGAAAGGCTCGACTGGTGGCATTCGGGAGTATTCACGGCGCTCTTCGCCAGCGGTTCGTTCCTCTTGTTGTGCGCTCTGGTGCGTCGCCTGCGCGGGCCCAATCCACTGGTTGATATGCCTTACCTGCGGAGCTGGAACACGATTCTCCTGGGCACTGGCCTGTTCTTTTTTCGCTTTTTTCTCGTGACAACAA
The DNA here is from genome assembly GCA_963790855.1 of uncultured Acidobacteriota bacterium. Taxonomy (GTDB): domain Bacteria; phylum Acidobacteriota; class Terriglobia; order Acidiferrales; family UBA7541; genus Palsa-295. Next base: position 567,318 of record CAWBPZ010000004.1, on the reverse strand, counting down.
TCATCCTGGTGCCGCAGGCGCTGGCTATCCACGGCTTCGAACCGGACCAGATCGGGCCGGCGGTGATTTGGACGGCGGCTTCCTTCATTCCTCTTGCGATTGTGGCTGGTTTCCTCCTGCTTTCGAATGTAGATCCGCGCTTACTGCTTGCGTCAGGATTCGCGGCTATGGCGGTTGCTTCGCTGCTGAACGCTGAAATGACCAGCGCGTGGGCGGCGCCAAACTTCTACCGCACCGAATTTCTGATGGGCTTCGGCCAATGCTTCGCGTTCATCGGTTTAGTCGCCGCGATTATTTTGCACGGGCTTTTCTCGGGCGGCCTGGTGAAGCCTCAGCGGATTCTTACTTTTTCTGCCTACTTTCACACCGTTCGAATCTTCGGAGGAACCATCGGAGCCGTACTTATGGGGCGCTTCATCGCTGAGCGCGAAAAGTTCCACTCGAACTCGCTGGGCTTGCATGTGCAGCATGGAAGCTGGATCACCGACACCAGCATCCGGCAAATGACGGCAGGTTTGTATGCCAAGTCGGCGGGCTTGGCTGACGCAGCGGGTCGCGCGGGGGATGTGGTTGGCGCGCGGCTTCGTCTGCAAGCCTACACGTTGAGTTTGATTGACGGATTTTACTTGGTCGCCTGGGCCTCCGTGTTCGCTTTGGTCCTCGTAGCTCTCTTGCGCGAGCCGCCGCTGAAATATGGCGACCTCAGCGGAATACAGGAGCAACAGGCTGCGGTGAAGGGAGAGAAGTAATGAGATTCGGTCGTGCTGGTCTGGGCATCGCACTAATTGCAGCGAGCTTTCCTGTCTGCGCCGGAGCGCAGAACGCGGAACCGGCTCCGCGGCACATTACTCTGACAGAAGCAGTGCAGTTGGCGCTGAAGCGTAACCACTTGGTGCTGATCGCGGGACTGCAAGTGCAAGAAAAACAGCATGCTAAGGACGCCGCTCGAAGCGGATATTTCCCGCACATATCCAACGAGAGCCGGGTTTTAACTCTTACGGACACCCAGTTCATTCAAATTGCCCAGGGTAGCCTGGGGACAGTGGGTGGCACACCAATTCCAACACAGCCTGCGACTATCAATCAGGGTGGGAGGACTCTTATCGTGAGTGGAACGGGTCTGGAGCAACCGCTCACGCAGTTATTCACAAGAGTCAAACCATCCAACGACCTCGCGCGCGCTGATTTGGATGCCACGCGGGCGAACGCGCAGGAGACGGAGAACGACATTGCATTACGGGTTCACGAGATTTATTACCAGGTCTTGGTTACGCAACTGCACAGGCGCGCGACGGAAGCGAACATCCGCGCTGCGCAGGACCTGGAGACGGAGCGCACGCAGCAGGTGAAGTTTGGCAGCGCGCTGGACCAACAACTGATCGAGAGCCGCGCGCAAACACTGGAAGCCAAGCAGGATTTGCTCACATCGGAGTTGCAACTTTCCGACCTGACCATGCAGCTGAACGAAGTGTTGGGATTGCCGATAGCGACGCAGCTCGAGCTTGATCCCACCGTCCCGGAAGTGCAGGAGCCTTGCCATCGCGAGGAGTGCGTGACTACGGCATTGGCATCGCACCCGGAAATTGTGGCGGCACGCGCTGAGGTGGAGAAGGCGTCGGCGGGTGTTCGGCTGTCAAAGGCGGACTATTACCCCGACATCACCGCAATTGCGCGGTACAGCTACCAAGACCAGGTTCCTTTCCTCGCCCGCAACTTTGGGACTTTCGGAGCGGAGCTCACCTACGATTTGTTCGACGGTGGGAAACGAAAGGCCAACGTGGGCGAATGCAACGCTCGTCTCGGAGAAGCGCGCGAAAACCTGGCTCGAATAACGGACGAGGTGGAACGCAAGGTTGAGACTGCGGCCAACAAGCTGGCACGCACGCGCGAAATGGTGGACGTATCGCAACAGATTCTTGCGCTGCGGACGGAATCGAGCCGAGTCTCCGCACAACAGCTGGAGAGAGGCGAGGCGCTGCCATCGCAGGCCGAGCTCGCGGTCGCGCAGGAATTCGACGCCAAGACATTGCTGCTTCAGTCTGAGCTTAGTTACGTGCAGGCGAGGGACGAGATGATTCATGCGATCGGGCGGACTCCTTAAACGGATCGAACTCGGAAATTGGAAATTGAAATTCGAAAATCAACGAGCAGCCGCCGCTTGCTTGAGCGCTCTTTCGGCTTACCGGCCTCGAATTTGGCGCAGCAATTATTCCCCGCCGCAAACAAATCAGAACTTGCGATTCGACAGAGGATTTTGGGCCGGTGTCAATATCTGCGCACGCGTGAGCATGTTGACAAACACATCTTGTCGCATTTCCGCGAGCCGAAGCTAAGGCACGATTTTTCAAGCGGCTAAACACACGCGCGATTGGGCGATGTAATGCATAGTGAACCCTGCGCGACGAAATCACGAGTGGTAGTGAGCAAGAGCCGAGAAGGATCGATCGAGGAATCGTTCCGGTAGGGTGGGGTTAGGCGATTCCTTTCATCTGGTCGCGGAGAGAGGTTTCACAGAATTATGGCTACAGCTGCGTTGGACCAGAAACAGGCCGGGACCCAGACACGAGCATTCGTGATCGCATGGCTCTTCACCGTCATTTTCTATTTCCTCGAATATGCGGTGCGTTCCTCGCCGTCCGTAATGATTTCGGGATTGGAAGACCATTTCAGCACCACGGCGCTCGGCATCGCCTCGATTCTGGGAGTGTATTACTACACTTATTCCTCGATGAGTCTGGTCGCTGGAGCTGCTTTGGATCATCTGGGAGCCAAGCGCTCCGTGCCCGTGGGAATGGCGATTCTGGGTTTAGGCTGCCTGCTGTTCAGCGTGCCGACTGTGCTGGCGGGAGATATTGGACGCCTCTGCCAGGGTGCGGGCTCTGCATTTGCATTCACTGGCGCCGTCTATTTGGCGGCGCGCGGATTCCCCGCGCGCTACCTGGCCACTGCTATCGGGGCCACGCAATGCGTCGGAATGCTCGGAGGCTCGGCTGGACAGAATGTCGTCGGGCCGATGATTGAGCGTGGTCTCGGTGTTCATGCCTTTTGGATTGGAATAGGAATAATCATCCTGGTCGTTGCAGTTCTACTCTATATCTCTACCCCCAAAGAACAGCTCGGAGCGCACATCCAAGAAGGCGGATTCGGCTCGCTGCTGGAGCCCTACAAAGTTGTATTTTCAAATCCCCAGTCGTATCTCTGCGGAATTGTTGCCGGCTTGCTATTCGCACCCACCACCATCGGAGACATGATCTGGGGAGTCGCGGCATTTCAAAGGGACCTTCAATTTTCCTACCATAACGCAGTGGTGATCGCTTCCATGGTTCCTCTGGGCTGGGTATTCGGATGCCCGCTGCTCGGCTGGCTCTCCGACCGTATCGGACGCCGCAAGCCGGTAATCGTAGGCAGCGCGGCGGTGATGATGCTGGCGGGCGCGCAAATCGCGTTCCACCCGTTGCCCATTTCAGCGAAGCTGGGGATGTTCATCTTCGGCGTGGCATCCGGCGCCGCGATGATTCCCTACAGCATCATCAAGGAAGTCAATCCGGACAATGTCAAGGGTAGCGCGACCGGTGGGATCAATTTCCTCGTTTTCGCGATTACCGCTTTCCTGGGCCCGGTTTACGCACATCGTATCGGCAGGGGCACCGGTAACGTGCCAAACCTGGCGGTGCACTTTCAGAGGGGCGCACTGTTCTGGATTGCCTGCTGCGGGATTGCAATTCTCGTGAGCTTCTTCCTTCGTGAAACCGGGCGTGCGGCGCAACCGCAACCTGCGACAGCGCAAAAATAATGAAATCTCAAAGGAGGATTTAGGCGATGGCACATCGATTGGCGGATCAGTTGGTAGCGAGACTTGCCGAAGCCGGCATCGAACGGATTTACGGCGTCGTCGGCGACAGCTTGAACCCTGTCACCGATGCACTCCGTCTGAACAACAAGGTTAAATGGATCCATGTGCGCCACGAGGAAGTTGCCGCGTTTGCGGCCGGCGCGGAAGCACAGCTCACCGGCAAACTTGCCTGCTGCGCGGGGAGCTGCGGGCCCGGCAACCTCCACCTGATCAACGGCCTTTTCGACGCTCATCGCAGCAATGCCCCGGTGCTGGCGATCGCATCGCATATTCCCAGCAGTGAGATCGGCACGGGCTATTTCCAGGAAACTCATCCGCAAAATCTGTTTCAGGAATGCAGCCACTATTGCGAGATGATCTCGAATCCGGCCCAGTTTGAGCGCGTTCTGCACATCGCCATGCAGACTGCCATTGGAAAAGCTGGAGTAGGCGTGATTGTACTGCCCGGCGACCTGGCTGCGACGGAAGTGCCGGCGCAGGCCGGCTCGCGTTCGCTGGTAAAGCAGCGTCCGAGCGTCCGTCCCGGCGAAAAGGACCTGGCGCGGCTGGCAGACCTAATCAACTCCAGCAAGAAAGTTGCCCTCTTCTGCGGCATCGGATGCGAGAACGCCCACGATGAGGTAGTCGCTCTTGCGGAGAAAGCGAAAGCGCCGGTTGGATATACCTACCGAGGGAAGCCGCACGTCGCATATGACAATCCCTATGAGATGGGAATGACCGGCATGATTGGTTTCGGGATGTGTTACGAGGCGATCCACGAATGCGACCTGCTAATTCTCCTGGGCACTGATTTTCCCTACGACAAATTCCTGCCCACAAACTGCAAGATCGCGCAAGTTGACATCCGGGCTGAGAGTCTGGGACGGCGCAGCAAAATCGATCTCGGATTGTGGGGCGATGTGTCCGAGACGCTAAAAGCTCTACTGCCGATGTTGGATGCAAAGCCGGACCGCGCATTCCTCGACACCACCGTCCGCAAGCACAAAGAGAAGCTTCGAAAAATGAATGTGTACGTTGACCACGTGGGAAAACGCACCCCCATGCATCCCGAGCCGGTCGCCGCCGCGCTCAGTGAACTTGCCGCTCCCGACGCCATCTTTACGGTGGACACTGGCATGTGCAATGTCTGGTCCGCTCGGCATGTTAAGCCCACTAAGAACCGGCGCATCATCGGTTCTTTTAACCACGGGTCCATGGCCAACGCGCTCCCCATGTCGATCGGCGCGCAATGCGCCTATCCCGGGCGACAGGTGATCTCCCTGTCCGGAGACGGCGGTTTCGCCATGCTCATGGGTGACTTGTTGACGATCACACAGTACGACCTCCCTATTAAGGTGCTTGTTTTCGACAACGGCGCTCTGGGAATGGTGAAACTCGAGATGGAAACCGCGGGCTTTCCCGACTACCAAACCGACCTCAAGAATCCAAACTTCGCCAAGCTTGCCGAAGCCGTCGGCATGATGGGTGTAAGAATCGAAAACCCCGCCGATGTGAGCTCGGGCCTGAAGAAGGCGCTGGAGCACAAGGGGCCCGCGCTAATCGATGTAGTCACCGATGCAAATGCTCTCTCGATACCTTCTCATGCCGACCGGTCGCAAGCCGTGGGCTTCGCGCTGGCCATGGGAAAGATGATCCTCTCCGGCAACATCGAGGAAGTGGTCGCCACAATCGAGGGCAATATTCGGCATGTCGGCGAGTCATTGGAGGCGATCTAGTCCGGTATCCGCGATAGCTGAGCCCGGCTTTGCCATAGGCCCAAACGGACGTGTGGCAATCCTGGGGATTGGTGTGGGCGACGCCTGAAGGCGAGCATCACGCACCTAATCAGATAGAGGATTACGATGCGAATCTTGTTACGAAGTGTAGGGCTCTTGTTGATGGTACCTGGCCTGGCGTATGCCCAGACTGCCGCGCACCCGGCGGATTCCTCGACGAACGATTCTGACCTTGCTGCTGAACTGCAGGCTGTGCGTGAAGCGCTATCACAAACGCAAAAGCAGATGGCTTCGCAGCAACAAGAGATTGAAGCGTTGAGGCAACAATTGGGCTCCGGACAGCCCACTTCCGTCAGCACCCAAGGGGGGGCGCCGCAAGTGATCAACGCGGCGCTGACTACACCCAGCCCCCAATCCACTAGCAGTTACAACGGCGCGCATGCCGGCCAGCAGCAAATACCCGGGGGAATTCAACAAGTAAACGAAGGGACCCCGACCTTCAGACTTGGCTCAGCGGATATTAGACTTGGTGGCTTCGTAGACGTAGAAAATATATACCGCACTACCAACACCCAAAACAATATCGCGACGAACTACTCCGCGATACCGTTCAGCAACACGCCCCAGGGCAACCTTAGCGAGTATCGTCTCACCGCACAGTTTTCCCGCTTCAACATAAGGGTCACAGACAAAATTGGCGACACAGATGTGGCCGGCTACTGCGAAGCGGACTTTAGCGGCAATGATGCGACCAATGTCTATCAGACCGTGAACGGCCACACTCTTCGGATGCGCCTTTGCTTTATGCGTCTCCAGCGCAGTAAGTGGGAAATTCTCGGCGGACAAACCTGGAGTTGGCTAACCCCCAACCGCATCGGAATTGGTCCGAATCCCGCCGAATTGGCGATCACTTATAACGAGGATCAGAACATCGGCGTCGGCTTGCCCTACACCCGTGCTGCCGAGTTCCGCGTTGCCTATCACCCGAACGAACATTGGGCGCTCGGGTTAGGTATCGAGGACCCCAACCAATACATAGGTACTTTCGTCGCCCTTCCATCCGCCTTTGCCACCACGGTCGGCACGCAGTTTGACAACGGATCCCAAATAGGCACTCCCAATCTGTTCCCAGACATCCTTCCCAAAATTACGTACGACACAAAAATTGCAGGCCGGCATTTCCATCTGGAAGGCGTCGGCCTGGTTACGGGAGTGAGATCCGCGGTGAAACCGGTCGGCGACACGGCTTTCGCAAAGCATTCCGCCGTGGGCGGTGGTGGTTCAATAGCCGGGAACTTTGAACTGTTTAAGAACTTCCTCTTCCTTGGCAATGCGTTTTGGAGCGACGGCGGCGGGCGCTACCTGGTGGCCGACGGACCGCAATTGGTTATTCGCCCGAACGCCGCGGGAACCAACATTTTTCCTTCGCTGGTACATGCTGGAGCAGGCTCTGTCGGCTTCGAGTGGATAGCGAATCAACAGTCCGCCTTCGCCGTTTATTATGGAGCTGACTATTTCGGGCGGAATTTTTTCCCCGACACCACGAACACCACCGCGCCTGGGACGATCATAGGGTACGGCGGCCCCGGCTCACCGAACACCAACAACCGAGCCCTTCAGCAAATTACATTCGATTGGCTGCAGACGTTTTGGAAAAGCGATATGCACGGGTCGCTTCAGTATTACGCGCAATATTCTTACCTTACTCGCGCTCCATGGTTCATAGCTCCAGACAATCCGAGGGATGCGCATCTCAGCATGGTGTACGCAGGTGTTCGCTATGTCTTGCCTTCGACGTCAGGCTTTATACTCCGCATTCCGTACCCCGAATCCAAATGAAAATCTGGAGGAGGTTGTCTGAACCAAGGACATTTTTCAGGTGCGCACATGAGGAAACAACTTGAAATTGTAAAGGAGCGTGGCGACTGCGCCAGCCCATTTGCCCGGGTGGAGGAGGCCATCGCCGCCATACGCGCCGGGAAAATGGTGATCGTGGTTGACGATGAGGATCGCGAAAACGAAGGCGATCTGACCATTGCCGCTGAGAAGATCACGCCGGAGGCGATCAACTTCATGGCTCGCTACGGCCGCGGATTAGTTTGCCTGGCGATGATGCCGGAGCGGCTGGATGAACTGGAAATTCCGCTGATGGTTCCGCAGAACGGCTCGCGGTTTGAAACGGCGTTTTGCGTGAGCATCGAGGCAAGGAACGGCACCACTACCGGAATTTCCGCAGCCGATCGCGCCACCACAGTGCTTGCGGCAATTGACCCGCACACGAAACCTTCCGATCTGGTTCGCCCCGGTCACATCTTTCCATTACGCGCACAAAATGCTGGAGTGCTGGTGCGAGCGGGGCAAACTGAGGCTGCGGTGGACCTGGCTCGCCTGGCTGGTTTGGCGCCGGCCGGCGTCATCTGCGAAATCATGAACGACGATGGCACGATGTCGCGCGTGCCCCAGCTCAGTTCATTCGCAAGCCGGCACAATCTATTGATGATCACCGTCGCCGATCTGATTACCTACAGGACTCGCACGGAAACGCTGGTGAAATCCGTCGCCGCGACGAATCTGCCGACCGAGTACGGAGACTTCCGGCTGCACGCATTCGAGAATCGGCTCGACAAAACAACCCATGTCGCTCTCGTCCACGGCGATATCGGAGACGGGGAAGACGTCCTGGTGCGGATACATTCGCAGTGCCTTACAGGAGATGTATTTCATTCGCTGCGTTGCGATTGCGGCGCGCAGCTCGACGAAGCTCTGCAGCGCATCGCCGGCGAAGAGCGCGGCGTGCTGCTCTACTTGAATCAGGAAGGGCGAGGAATCGGTTTAGCGAACAAGATTCGCGCCTACGCACTGCAGGACGAAGGGCTGGATACCGTGGAGGCCAACGAGCACTTGGGATTTAAGGCCGACCAGCGGGATTACGGTATAGGCGTTCAGATCCTGCGCGCGCTCGGTGTACGCTCGATGCGACTGCTGAGCAACAATCCTCGCAAGCTGGTGGCGATTGAGGGATACGGACTCTCGGTAACGGAATGGCTGCCCCTCGAGATTCCCGCGTGTGCGTCCACGCTGCGCTATCTAACGACGAAGAAAAACAAGCTCGGTCACGCCTTGACCGGCCTCTGAACGGCTCCTTCATCCGGAGGAATTTTGTATGCTTCTTAAACACGTAGCTAAGGCCGAACGCTTGAGCGGTGATCCTCCTAGCGTTTTCGGGCGCGTTTGCCGGACAATTGCAGCGCTGTGAGCGGCGCGCTGTAAACGGGTTATTGTTTTGGCGTTCGTTATCACCTTAATACCGTGGCGCCGAGGGTCGGAGGTTCAAACCCCGTCGCTCAACCCAACTTTCTTTCGCGCTTCTTCTCGCGGCGAGCGGCGACTTCTTCCTCGCGCCGCGCTGATTCCACAAAACGCGGTCGAGCCATTTCTCGCGCCACCGCAGCTAGCGCGGCCCTGTCCCGCTCTTTTAATGATTTCTTCGGCTTCACTGCTTCGGGTTGACATGCCGCAAGCACTGATTCTGTTTCCTTTAGCACACTCGCGCGGCGAAGCCGCCGACCCCGCGCCCAACGCCGTATTTCATAGCTATCCGCGCACCTAACGAGTATGGTCTAGGTAGTCTCACTAGCATCCTGCCGTCGCATTCCCAAATTTCACGGCTCCTTGCGAAATCAGACGGATTCCGTCGCGCACAGGAGCGCCATGGCTACCCCAAAGTTACCTCGTCTTGTAAATGGCAGCCCCGCCGGCACCGATGGCAGCCGCAATAACATTCTGAATCTCATCCTGCTCGGCCTGCCCGCCCATGAATTGGCCGCAGCCGTCAAAAAACTAGAGTTTGTGAACCTCCCCACTCACTCCGTCTTGCATGAAGCCGGCGAACCGCTCACGCACGCCTATTTCATCGATAGCGGCCTCGCTTCGGTGCTCAGTGTGATGAGCTGATGGAAAAAGCGTCGAAGTCGGCTTGGCGGGCAAGGAGGGATTCATCGGCCTCCCGCTGGTCGTGGGACTCAGCACCAGTCCGACGCAAGTCATCATGCAAGTCGCAGGCAGCGCTTATCAGATGTCCGCGGCAGACTTCAAAGAAATCCTGCCGCACTCGCCGGCGCTCGAAAAACGTTTGAACCGTTACGCGCAGACCCTGGGAATGCAGGCCACGCACGTCGCCGCCTGCAATCGCCTGCACGAAGTGGACGAACGCCTCGCGCGTTGGCTCCTGATGAGTCAGGATCGACTCGGCGGAGACGTCGTGCCGCTCACTCAGGAATTTCTCGCGCACATGCTCGGCACTCGGCGCGCCAGCGTCACCGTCGCCGCCGGCATCCTGCAGAAGGCCGGCTTCATCACCTACAATCGCGGCAGCGTCCGAATTGACGACCGCAGCGGGCTGGAAGAAGCCGCCTGCGAATGCTACACCTCTATCAAACAACAAACCGAAAAGTGGGAAAAAGAACTCAGCCGGCTTGGTACGGTACCGCGCTGACGCGCGTCCGCGCGCGCACATAGAATGCGCCTGCGGAGGAGAATCTGGCCAAAATCTGTGGTTCCTTGCGAATCCGGACGTTATTGGTGCGCGTAGGAGCCTGATGGCCAATCCAAAATTGCCTCGTCGTTTCAATGCCAACCCAACCGGCACCGATCGCAACCGCAATAAGATTTTGAATTTGATCCTGCTGGGCCTGCCCGCCGATGAATTGACTGCAGCCCTGAAGAAGCTGGAGTTCATGGAACTCCCCACTCATTTCGTCTTGCATGAAGCCGGCGAACCGCTCACGCACGCTTACTTCGTCAATAGCGGCCTCGCTTCGGTGCTCAGCGTTATGACCGACGGAAAAAGCGTCGAGGTCGGTTTGGCAGGCGCGGAAGGATTCGTCGGCCTGCCGCTCGTTGTGGGCCTCAGCACCAGTCCGACGCAGGTCATCATGCAAGTCGCCGGCAGCGCCTATCAGATGTCCGCCGCAGACTTCAAAGAGATTCTGTCGCGCTCTCCGGCGCTGGAAAAAAGTTTGAACCGTTACGCACAGTCTCTGGGCGTGCAGGCGGTCCACGTGGCTGCCTGCAATCGCCTCCATGAAGTGGACGAGCGCCTCGCGCGCTGGCTGCTGATGAGCCAGGACCGGCTCGGCGGGGACGTGGTGCCTCTCACCCAGGAATTTCTCGCGCACATGCTCGGCACGCGCCGCGCCAGCGTCACCGTCGCCGCCGGAATTCTGCAGAAGGCCGGATTTATCACTTACAACCGCGGCAGCGTCCGCATTGACGACCGCAGCAGCCTGGAAGATGCTGCCTGCGAATGCTACGCCTCGATCAGCCAGCAAACGAAACGGTGGGAGACAGAACTCAATCGCCTCGGTACGCTACGGCGCTGACGTGCGCTTGCACGCGAACTCAGAATCCGTCAGCGCGGGAGAGCCCTATGCCCGAGAGTGACTGGCGCACGCTATTCAGAGCCGCTATTCTCGAAACCGACGTGGCGAAATGGGAACTTCGCGTGAAAGCGGTGGAACAGGCCATTCGCGCGCGTCAATCGCTGGACGGCCAGGTTTCCAGAGCAGAACGCGCCGAGATGCAGGACGCGTTGGACTCCTTGGGCGTTTTGAATGCCGAGGGCAAACCGCACAAGCATTGAACGCCCGATCGGAATCCTCTGAATCCTGCAAAGGGCGGCGTCGCTCCACTTTTTGATTAGTAAGAAATCTCCACCGTGATTTCGCCTTTGATTCGCGGCGGAATCGTTACCACTTCCTGCTCCGCAGAAAAGTCCGTCCAATTCTCTCCGTTGATCGTCACCGCGCGCATTTTCTTGCCGCTCGGCGTGCGGCAGCGCAGCTTGATCGTCGCGGCGCGATCATCCGGTGCATGAATTACGCCTGCGATCCTGTCGCGCTGCACATCGGAGTGCAATTCGTACGATATTTTCCCGAAGCGTGTCGGCGCATCCGTCACCGCGATCTTCTTTCCCTGTCCCAGCCACTCCCGTGGAGTCGCCCGCGCCAGCCAAACCACGGCATCGTCCGGCTCCTCAAACACCAGCATCCACTTCGTAAGCGTCGGAATCGTCACCTGCGCGGGCGTGCAATAAGGACCGCCCAGTGTCCCATCAATCTTCGAACTCTCCACCGATGTCCACGTTCCGGGCGAGTAGATGTGCGACATATGCGCGTAATAAAGCAGCAGAAATTCGCGAACCCAATCGAATTGCAGCCGCGCATATGCCGCCCCGAAATCCAGAAACCCATCCACGTTCACGCCGTAACGCAGCAGCCCGAACATCGAGCCGCCATTCGCCGCCAGATTCTTCACGATAATGTCCGCTTGCTCCGCCGTCAGCTCGCCGGAATCCAGCATCTCGGAATAGGCTCGCCCTTTTCCGTAGGTTGGCACGTCTCCGGCGACGGCCGGTAGATATGCGGGACTCTGCTTGCGGTCCACGGACTTTTCCATCGCCGCGTTCAGATCCTTTTTCATGTCCTCGGATTCTTGCAGCATCCCGCGCCCTTGCGATGCCAGCTTCTCATCACCATCCTTGTGTCCCATCTCGATCCACACCTGCCCCAGATCGTGAAATCCGCGCGCCGCCTCCGCATTATTCGAAAAATGTGGCTGCATGAATCGGTAAGGATGCACTTTCAAGCTGCTGTCGTGTTCAGACCACCCGCGCACGATGCCGTAGGAAATATCGCCTGCCGGGACCTGCTTCGATTCTTTGCGCAGCGAATAAAACAAATCCACGATCGCCTGAATTTTCTCCTGATGCTTTCGTAGCAGCGCTTCATCTTTCGAATAACTGTAATAGCGCGCTACCACTTCCAGCATTTTGCCGTATTGCCCGATCTCTGGTCCACGCGTATCAATGGATCCATCGGGGCGCACCGAATTCGTGAAGTAATCATCAATGTATCGTCCAGCGATATCGAAGAGTCCCCATTCCAGAAACGCCGTCACATCCGCATTGAACGTATCCTGGAACGTGTCCACATTGTCGTACCCGTATCCGCCGAAAACATTGATCCCACCCAACGGTGGATATCCGTATTTCGGATGGTCTTCCACGCGCGTGATCATTTCTAGCGAAAGCGAGCGTTTGCAAAAATCCAGTATGCGCGCGTCCGGCACGCTCACTTTCATCGGAGGATCCAAATCGCGCTTCCACACCTCATGCACGTTCAGCAGCGCCTGATAAAAATCCGCGGCGGCCGGCTCACCGCGCGGCGGAAAAGGAAGATGATGGTAAAAATAGTGCGCTTCCTTCAATTGGCCGCGATCCACCAGCAGGACTCGGTACCACACCGGCTGCGTCCAGAAATGCCCCGCCGCCTCCTCCGCGAAAATCGTTTCCTCCCAATATCTTTGTTCACCGGCTGGAAAAACGAAGCGCACCACGGGAAGCCATCCGCCCACGAGCCCTTCCCACACATCGTGTTTGTTCCGCGCGTCCTGGATCTCCGTGAAAACCTTGCCCACATCCACATAAATCTCATCGCTGAATCCGCCGTAGTCGTACGTCGGCTTTTCATTGGAATGTCGCGTGCCTACAAATGTTGGCACGCGCAAAGGAGGCAGAGCCGCGGCCACGTCCGCATAGCTCGGATCGCCAGTTCCGGCCAGCAATTCCGCGCCCAGCACGTCCACGCGGCTCTTGCCGATTTCATCCATCGTTCTCCCGCGATACAGCGAGGCCGGTGCGACGCTGGTCGGCTCCAAACTCTTAGGCAGCGTCAAAATCATGCCCTGCTTCCCCGCATAAACAATGTCGCCCTTTCGCTCTTCCATATTTTCAAATACCGCGGCGCCGCCCTCCGGTTCACGCAGCACAGCCATCAACGTCCACGCCCCGAATTTCCCGCCCTGCGCGACCTTCACCTCTTTGCGGCTCGGCCCGTCGAACATCACCACGCTCTGCGCGCTAAAATCCAAACTCTGGACACGCAGATCAGCAACGACGGCATGACCTGCTGCGGCGCTCTGCGGCGATGGATGCGCGAAGGAATAGGGAGCGGCAAATAAAAATCCAGAAACGACACACCAATGGAACAGGGATCTACGAATCATTGGTATCCTCTTTTTTGCGATTTTCCGCGCTCTATCGAACTGACGTTACGAATCAAACTTTCAGCAGCGGTGTCCACACCTGCATCGGAGTCGCTTCGCGATTCGCCCACGCGTAATACGGAATGAACGTGAGCGCCACCGGCTTGTTCTTCGGCGTGTCCGGCGAGTACGTCGAGTACAAAGCTTCGTGCGCGCTTCCGAATTCCAAGCTCGCACCGGGATGCTCCAGTACCACCACGCCGCCCAGCAAATCCGGCTTGAACTCGCTGCGGAATTCGCCCGTCGTCTTGCGTCCCAGATCCAGCGCGACGTCGTCGAGCTTCACTCCGCTGGGCTGATCGAGCTGCTCCATGCAATACACGAGCGGTCCGCGCTGCACCGCCACGCGTCCGGCATCTTCCACCACGTGAGGATTCGCCTCGATCACCTGCGGCACCATTTCCATTTTCAAGTGAACCACGTCACCTGCCACCCACTTCCGGCTGATTGGCAAATATTCGCCCGGCTTTGCGCCTGCCACGGGTTTGCCGTTCACAGAAACCTGCGCGCGCTCGGCCCATGCCGGAATCCGCACGTAAAACGTAAATTCCGAAGCTGTCGCCGGTGTCACGCCAATCTCCACGCTGCCATCCCACGGATAATTTGTTTTCTGCGTGATCTTTAAACCCGTGCCGTTCTCGAGGTGCCAATCCAGCGCGGAATTGTCATACAGATGCACGTAAATCCCGTCCTTGCTCGTGCTGTAGAAATATCCGGGCAGCGCAGCAAACGTCCGTTCCAGGTTCGGCGGGCAGCACGTCGTGTCGTACCACGTGTTGCGAATCTTGTCGCCCGTCGAAGGATCGAATGCCAGCGGGTTACGATAGCAATAAAGCGTTCCGTCCAGCGACATCCCCGAATTGATTCCGTTGTACAGCGCGCGCTCGATCACATCCGTGAATTTCGCGTCGCCCGTCACCGCCAGCATGCGCCAGTTCCACATCATGTTGCCAATCGCAGCGCAGCTTTCGCCGTACGCCCGTGCGTTCGGCAATTCGTAGGCATCACCGAAAGCTTCGCCTGCCGCGCGCGATCCCACCCCTCCGGTGACGTACATCTTGGTGCTGGTCATGTCATTCCACAAATTGTTCAGCGTTTTCAGATACGTCGCGTCACCCGTCTCCATGTAATAGTCCGTCGCGCCGCAGCAGGCGTACATCGCGCGCACCGCATGGCCTTCCAATTTCGTGCGCGCCGTGAACGGAGTGCCGCTGTACATGTAAATCGTGCGCCGCGGTTCCAGTTGCAGCCGGTCATCGCCTGACAGAATGTATCCCGCCAGCTGCAGCTGCCGTTTGTCGCCCGTCGTGCGATAAAGCTCGATCAAAGCCATCTCGATTTCCGGATGCCCCGAAACAATCGGCTTGAGTGGCGCGGGCCCGTAAGTCGGCAGCAGGAAATCGTCAACGAAGCGAATGCCGGCATCCAGCATCTTGGGATCGCCCGTGCCGCGATAGAATGCGATCGCGCCCTGGAGATAATGTCCCATGTTGTAAAGCTCGTGGCCGGTCGTCTGCGTTTGCACCGTCATACTCAGCGCCGCTTTGTCCCCTACGTAATAAGTGTTCAGGTAACCGTTGGGCTGTTGCGCCGCCACCACATCATCCATAAATTTTTGCGCGGAAGCGCGCAGCTCAGGATAAGGCCCCGACTGCAGCGTAAATCCCACCGCCTCGGTCCATTTATAAATATCGGAGTCGGAATAAACCGGCCCACTCTGCGCCGCCGAGCTCTTGCCGATCAGCCGTCGAAAATTGTTCATGCGTCCGTTCGTTTCCAGCAAATCGTGCATGCTGGGAATACTCTTCTCCACATTAATAACGCGCCGCTTCTCCCAGAAGCCGCTTTCGATCGTCACCGCATGAACCGGAATATTCTTCAGCTTTGCGTAGGGAGACCTGCTGAGATTTTCGATGCCTTGATCTTTCCATGAAGGATTGTCGAGCAGCACAGGCGCCGCGGATTGCTGGCCCAACCCACCCTCGCCGCGCACATCACGACCCACGCCCGCAAAGAATCCTTTCGTCGGCAATAAAATCGCCGCCGCACCCGCCGATACGGCCGAAGTCACAAATCGCCGGCGCGAAATATTCCTTTTCTTATTCATGCCATTCTCCCTGAATAATTTTCACCAGACCTCGCGGCAGGAGGTCCGGATTTCCGCAGTCGCCAATCCATCGATCAACTGAAATTGAAGCCGCCACGCGCCAACCATCGAGTATATCCAACCGGAAGTAAACGTTTGCTCACTTTTCCAGTCGCCCGATCACGTTATCCCGAGCATTTCCGAAACGCCCACAGTATCAGCGACCTTGCGCTGGATAATCAATACAATATACTATCGCCGCTCACCACTCTCATTTTCTCCAAGGAGAACCGCATGGCATCCCGATTCCTCATCACTATTACCTTCCTCTTCCTCGCAATGTTCCCCGCCGCTGTCTGCGCGCAACAACCATCCTCTCGCTCCATGGACGATCTAAACTGGCAGGAATTTCGCCAGCTCGTGCCCGCGAAAATCAAGACCGTCATCCTCACCGTCGGCACACTCGAAGCCCACGGCTTCATCAACAACGGCGCCGACAACACCGTGCCCGTCGGCATCGCTCACTCCATCGCCGGCGACGTCAACGCGCTCATCGCCCCGCACATTCCCTACGGCGTCACGGACATTCTCGCTCCCTATCCCGGCAGCCTGCGCATTCCTGAGGAACCCTTCCGCGTGTACGTCCGCGCGGTGCTCGTGGGACTGGCGAACAACGGCTTCAAGAACATCATCATCCTCAACGGCCACGGCCCGCAGATTCCCATCCTGCAGCAACTCGCGCAAGAAATCGCGCTGGAATACAAAGTCAACACGCTTGTTGTGAATTGGTGGATTTTGGCGAACGACATTACCCATCAAGTTTTCGGCGAAGACGGCGGCCACGCGACGAACGACGAGACCGCGATGGTCCAGGCCATCAATCCAAAACAAGTTCACTGGGAGCTCTTCACGGGTAACGAAATGGCGGAGGCTCTGCCGGTTCCTCCCGACGCGTGGTCGGCCGTGCCATTCCCGGCGACCATGCTGCAGTACACACCCGGCCAAGGAATTCCCAAAGATCGCACGCAGGCCAAAGCCGACGAGTATTACGCCAAGGTCGTAGCCAAAGTAAAAGCTCTGGTGTTGGACACGCTGCACCGGTGGGAAGTCGCAGGATTCAACTAGTTGCCAGGTTTTGCGGAAACGTTCTTTGCACCGGGCGCAATCGCAACCGCCGCAGCCTTGTCCACAACTTGCACATCGTCGTGCAAACCCAAATATTCCCAACGCAACAAGACGATGGGCACGTTGCCGTTCTTCCACAAATAATCGTCGAACGCGCGCAGATTGAACGCATCGCCCTGCTTGAGCCGCGCGTCCGCCAGAAATCGCATGATTTGAACTTTGCCAATCTGATAGCTGATGGCCTGCCCCGGCCCGGTAGCAAAGCCCGCCGCCTCTTCTTCCGCCGTCCTTTGATCCATCGGCACGTAATGCGCCAAGTAGTCCGCCGCCTGCCCGATCGTAAATAATCCCAACGCCAATTTCACGTCCACTTCCACGCGCAGCGCGCGCAGTCGCATAAAATTGTAAATAATTTCGCGCGAGTGCGGACTGTCGTCGAACAGCCCCGCCTGCAGCATCATTTCCTCGACGTAAAATCCCAGCCCCTCGTTTGGTCCCGAATCATAGTAGTGCCGCCGAATCGGGTCGTCGTGCGTCCGCGACCACGCCATTTGAAAATAATGTCCCGGCACGCCCTCGTGCACCATGTCCGGGCGCGGATCCTTCGCCGTGGCCAGCCAGAAATATCCCAACGTTGGCGAAGGCTCGTTCGCCCAACGCACTCCGGTCGCGTGCAGAAAATCGTCCGCCTCACCGAACCCGGAAAGCGCGTTGATATATCCCGGCATCAACCGAATCGTGTAATGCCCAATCTCTGGAGAAACTGTCAGAATTCCCTTCTTCTCCAGAAAATCGCGAATCGCCAGTTCGTCGCGCTCGCTCGTGCGGATTTGCTCATCAATGTTCGCAGCGATCTTCAGTTCCGGCAGCCCCTGGTTCCGCTGCTTTTCCAGCTGCTCGAAAGCTACCGCGCGTTCCCACTCCTGCCGGCTGATCGCCAGCAGCTGCTCCGGGGTATAAGGGATCAGCGCCACGTGGCTCAGAAAAAACTCGTAGTTCTTGCGCCCCACCGCCGCATTTTCCGGCATCTTTTGCGAACGTTCCTCTAGCCACGCTCGATAGGCTACCAGCGCCACGATCGCCTTTTCTGTCGCCGCCTTGAATTCGGAAGAGACATCTCCGGACTGCAACGCGCCCCGCTGCAGCATCGGCGCGACATCGCGCTCCACTTCCAGCAACTCAGGACGAATTTGCGTTAGCGCATTAATTGCCAACTGCGCGAAGGGACGCACCGCGTGGAGATTTGCCTCGCCATCGCTCAGAATTTTGGGGATGTCCTGCATGCGCGCCACAATTTCGCGCGTGCGTGCCGCATCAAACGGCGGGGGCTCCACCAGTGATTCCAGCAGAGCCGTCAGCGTCTGGTCCAAATAAAAAGTCGGGTCGCGCTCCCAACGCCGATTGAGGTCCAGCTCCCAACGCACACGCGCCAGCGCCGAGCCCATCAGCCGGTCGTCCACTTTTTCGCCAGTCGTCCATCCCGCGCGGTCCAGCTTTTTCCACTGTGCTTCAAATTCTGCGAGCTGCTTCCTCTGCTTTGCAATCGAACGCGCCGACCAGTCGCGTTCGTCCGTCGGCCGCTCAAGTCGCGGAATATCGTCCGCCGAAAACGGTTCGTAGTGCGCCCGCCAAGTCCAAAATTCAGCGGCGAACTGTTCCAGCGCGCTAGCCTGAGGCTGAACCTGCGCCTGCGGCTTGACCTGTTCTGCGCCAATCATCGCGCTACAAAAAATCACCAGCGCCAGAACGCAGCAAACTTCACGAATCGCAGAAATTCTTTTTGAGGCGCGCACACCCGGCTCCCAACCTCGCCGAAATCCAGAGTATTGAATCTTCACGAGAACCCCTGGAAGGCTTTCATACTAGCCAATCGGCGGGCGCATCTTGTGCCAGTCCGAATGACTCTGAAACAGCCGTGCCGCCGCGATCACCGCGTGATCGTTCAAAGTGCGTCCAATGAATTGCACTCCGAACGGCAGCTTGTCCTTGCTCAATCCGCACGGCACACCGATCGCAGGCAACCCGCACAAACTCGAAACCCCATCCGGCGCTCGCCGTTCGATCGGCCCCGCCGAGTCTTCTTCGGGAGGCGCGCTCAATGGCGCTGCCGCGGAAGATTCACCCGCCGTCGCCAGCACGTCAAATCGCTCGAACAATTTGTCCACCTGCACCTGCAAGAAAGTTCGCACGCGCTGCACCCGCAGATAATCGCTCACCGAAAATTCCTGGCTCGCGTAACCATTAATTTGCCCGACCGGATCAATCAACCCCGCGCAGCGCCCCGAAGCAATAAGCTCCTGAAACGCCGAGGCAGATTCCATCAGAATCGTCAATTCCGCGGCCTCTTCGTACGGCCCGTCCGGCATCTCCACATCCGCAATCGTCGCGCCGTTTTTTTCCAGCACTTTCAACGCCCCGTCCACCGCCGATTCCAAACCCGCCTCCTGCTGATTCCACACATTCGTCAATCGCCCAATGCGCAGTGGCTTCCGAGCATGTCCCGGCGCATCAGAATAAGCAAAATCCGAAACGCCCGCAGGCAAAGAATCGAAATCCAAAGGGTCATGCCCCGCAAGAACCGACAGTACCAGCCCGCAATCGTCCGCCGTGCGCGCCATCGGCCCCAGTTTGTCCATCGTCCACGCAATCGCCATCGCGCCATGCCGGCTCACACGCCCAAAACTAGGCCGCATGCCGGAAATTCCGCACCACGATGTCGGACATATAATCGATCCGCGCGTGTCTGACCCGATTGCCCAAGGCGCCAGCGCCGCCGACACAATCGCGCCCGAGCCACTCGACGATCCGCACGTCCAGTACTTCGTGTTCCACGGATTCTTGCAAGGTCCTGTCAAGGACGCGTCGCCGGCGGAATATCCTAGGCCGCCGGCTAATTCGATCATCGCCGCTTTTCCGATCAGCACCGCGCCCGCGCGATTCAGCTTTTCGATCACCGTCGCGTTGAAATTGAAGGACTGCTTCGCCAGCGGCCGTGCGCCCCACGTAGTCGGATATCCTTCCACCGCTACAAGATCTTTCGCGGCATACGGCACGCCGTGCAAAGGCCCGCGGTAATGTCCCGACGCAATTTCCTTTTCCGCTGCGTGCGCCTGCTGCAAAGCCAGCTCTCGCGTGATCGTCGCGTAAGCGTTCAACTTCGGACCCAGCGCTTCGCTGCGCGCCAAAAAACTTTCCGCCAGCTGCACGGGCGAAAGTTTCCCGCCGCGAATCCGCTCTCCGAGTTCGCGTACCGAAAGATAGAGAATGTCTTCGCTCAGCACGGATTGATTGATCCCCTCACGCGACTCGAGCACCGCGAACGACCGTCGCCAGCGAATCGGTAAGCGCAAGATCGCGGAATTGCCCGCATCCGCTTATCACTCACTATTTTCCCCGGTAGAAAGTTTCAAAACTGTCACCGGTGCATCCCCATTCTGCAGCGGGTACGCCCGGATAGGCGCCAGCATCGTTTCGTTGTAAGCCAGAATCTTGCGCAGGTGCTTCCTCTGCTCCTCCGACAATCTGTCGCCATACTTGCGAACGATGTTGGCGAGCTTCGCCTCGACGTCCCGGTTTTGGTCAGCCGTCAGCTTCGGCGCACCCGTTTCCTGGTCGCCCGCCGCAATCGTCGGTGATACATTGTCCCGGTCGCGCCGCTCGGCTAATAATCCCGGCGGCGAAACCGAAAGTGAGAGCGCGCCAGCTGCGACCGCCGCCGCATCCAGCCCGAACTCCCGGCGCGAGATGCGCGCGGATTTCGTCGCGGCGCCATCCGCATTCTTAATAGAGGCGTCAGGCTTGTTTGAGTTAGAGGATGGTGTCGACACGGAGGTATAGTCTTGTATATATTATCCACGCGTCAAGCGTTTTCGTTCGCACCGCTCCCGCTTTTCGCAAGCTTCTTGTCTCCATGAACTTACTTGACGCGACCTGCAACGGCCCAACACCCGCCACTGCGAGGTCCGCAGCACGAGCATCACAAGCAACAGTGGAATCACAAGGATATTAATGACCAATAACGCGCCCGTCCCTTCCTCCAACGCCCCCGCCGACCCCACATTCGCGCGCGGCCTCGGCCTCTTCGATTCCGTAATGGTAGTCGTCGGCGTAATGATCGGCTCCGGCATCTTCATCGTCTCCGCCGACATGTCTCGCCAAATTGGCAGCGCCGGATGGCTACTCGTCGCATGGCTCTTCGCGGGCGTGCTCACCATCGCCGGAGCGCTTTCCTACGGCGAGCTCGCCGCCATGATGCCCCGCGCCGGCGGCATGTACATTTACCTGCGCGAAGCATTTTCTCCGCTTTGGGGATTTCTTTATGGCTGGACGCTCTGCACCGTCATCCAGACCGGAACCATCGCAGCCGTCGCCATCGCCTTCGCACGTTTTTCCGGCGTGCTCTTCCCGTCGGTTTCGGAATCCCACTATTTAATCTCGCCGATACACGTTTCCAGCGGTTACGCTTTTTCGCTTTCCTCTGCACAGCTCGTCGCCATAGGCGTCATCGCCGTGCTCACCTGGACCAACAGCCGCGGCCTGCAGTACGGCAAAGCGGTGCAAAATGTTTTCACCGTCGGCAAGACCATCGCGCTGCTCGTCCTGATCGCGCTGGGCCTAACGCTCGGCTGGAATGCCGCTGCCGTCCACGAAAATTTCAGCAATGCTTGGACCGCGCGCGGAGTCTCACCTCTGACCTCAACGCTCAGCGCCGCCACCGCCTTCGGCCTGTTCGTGGCCATCTGCGTCGCGCAAACCGGTTCCCTTTTCAGCGCCGATTCCTGGCACGACATTACTTTCACCGCCGGAGAAGTGAAAAATCCCCGCCGCAATCTCCCGCTCTCGCTCGCTATCGGCACCAGCATCGTGATTACGCTGTATCTGCTCGCGAACGTCGCCTATCTCGTCACGCTTCCGCTCGAGGCTATCCAACACGCTCCGTCCGATCGCGTCGCCACAGCGATGTTGCAAACAATTTTCCCTACGCTCGGTGCCGCGCTGATGGCCGCCGCCATCATGGTCTCCACAGTCGGCACTGTGAACGCGCTGACTCTTGCCGGAGCGCGCACTTACTACGCGATGGCGCGCGATGGATTATTTTTTCAATCTGCAGGAACCCTGAATGCCGCGCGCGTCCCTGCGTGGGCCTTGCTGATCCAAGGTCTCTGGGCCGCTTTCCTGGTTCTGCCGCGAACCTACAACCCCGCCACGCAAGCGTACGGCAATCTCTACAGCGATTTGCTTGATTACATTATTTCCGCTGCGCTGATTTTTTACATTCTCACCATCGCTGGCGTCTTTCGCCTGCGCATAAAAAAACCCAATGCCGATCGGCCATATCGCGCTTTCGGCTACCCTTGGCTCCCCGCGCTCTATATCATCGGCGCTGCGGCGATTCTGATCGTGCTGTTCACGTACCGTCCTGTCACCACCTGGCCGGGCTTGATAATCGTAATCCTCGGCGTGCCAGTCTATTTTCTGATAGCGCGCTCTGCGCAAGAACGTAAGATGCCCGAAGAGGAGCTGCCGCAGTAGCCCACTCGGCCGACGCTCGATCGATCCATGCGCGCAGCCGCAATTCATCCGAATCGCCGAACAAATTCGTGGAGGGATAATCCTGTGCAATTCGCTCGAATGATTTCCGCTGTGGACGCGCACGCTTGCGGTGAGCCTGGCCGCGTGATCGTTGGCGGCGTGCTCGACGTTCCCGGCGCCACCATGTTCGAAAAAATGAAATATCTCGAAACGCGCGCCGACGACCTGCGCAAATTAATGCTGCGTGAACCGCGCGGCTACCCCGCTTCCAACTGCAATCTCATCCTGCCATCCACAAATCCCGAAGCCGCAGCCGGATTCGTGATCATGGAGCAAACCGAGTACCCGCCGATGTCCGGCACAAATACGATCTGCGTCGTCACCGTGCTGCTCGAAACTGGAATGATTCCCATCCGCGAGCGCCACATGAAGCTGAAGCTCGATACTCCCGCCGGGCTCATCGAAGTCGAAGCGGAAGTCGAAAATCAGAAAGTGAAGCGCGTCACGTTTCAAAATGTTCCCGCATTCGCGGTGCACCTCGATGCCAACCTCGAAGTTCCCAGCCTCGGCACCATAAAAGTGGATGTGGCCTACGGCGGAATGTTCTACGTCATCGCTGACGCCGCGCCACTGGGCTTTCATCTCACTCCTGACGAAGCGCGCGACATCGTCCGCGTGGGCGAAATGATTAAAGCCGCGGCCGGCGAACAGCTCCCCGCCGTTCATCCCGAAAATTCCGCCATCGCCGGCATAACCATCGCCCAACTTTCCGCGCCCGCCGATCATCCGCGCTCCGACCGCAAGAACACCGTGATCGTTTCCACCGGCAAGCTCGATTGGAGTCGCCCATCATCGTGGACTGGCGCGCTCGATCGCTCACCCTGCGGCACCGGAACCTGCGCAAAAATGGCCACGCTCCACGCCAAAGGCCAGTTGCCGCTACATCAGGATTTCGTGCACGAAGGAATCCTCGGCACCAGCTTCACCGGCCGCTTGATCGCGCAGACGCGCGTCGGCCCCTACCCAGCCGTGGTCCCCACGATTAGTGGCAGCGCATGGATCACCGGAATCGCACAGTATGTCTTGGACGCCGACGATCCCTTTCCCAGCGGCTACAAAGTCGGCGATATTTGGGGCAGCGCCGAATAAATAATCGCTGCACCGAAGAACGTCAGAGCTGACCGACCTCTTCGCAATGTCACTCCGGCGATGTCAACGCCCGCGCGCCGGTTCCTCACGATCCTCGTGCACCTCAAAACCACTCGGCGGCGTCAGCCCCAACAAATATTCCACGAAATAATCCCAGCGCCGCCGTATCAAGTAGGGATTTCCACCTTCCCCGTGATACATATTCGGCACCAGCAGCATGTCAAAATTCTTGTTTGCCTTCATCAACGCGTCCACGAAACGCATGCTCTCTACCGGATGCACGTTGTCG
This sequence comes from uncultured Acidobacteriota bacterium, assembly GCA_963790855.1. Classification (GTDB taxonomy): domain Bacteria; phylum Acidobacteriota; class Terriglobia; order Acidiferrales; family UBA7541; genus Palsa-295. The sequence continues at coordinate 543,466 of CAWBPZ010000004.1, read as the reverse complement.
TCAATATCGCCATGCACAATCAGCAGATGCCCCTGCAGCTTCCCCGCCATCGTCACGTTCGATTGCGCGATGTAATCCTCCTGCAGCGGATATCCCTGGTACAACTCGTTCCACCACGCTTTATCCAGTCGCGCGTCGTGATCGCCGGAAATCGTCACGCCCACTTTGTAGAATTCAGGAAATACCAGCATTGCGTGCGCCGCGCCGTAGCCGCCGGCGGAAGTTCCCCAAATCCCAACACGCTCGATATCCATATACGGATAACGCGCCGCCATCTGCTTGATCATCGCCACATGATCTTCAAACGATCCACCCAAATTTCTGTACGAATATTCGTGGAACGCACGCGAGCGCCCCGTCGTTCCGCGCCCATCGACCATCACCACCACGAAACCCAACTCCGCCACCGCTTGCAAACCGATGCGGTTCGCCTGGCCAAACGATTTCGGCACAAAAAATCCCTGCGGCCCGGTGTAGACCTGTTCCACGATCGGATATTTCTTCGACGGATCGAAATTCGAAGGCCGCCAGATCAATCCATACAAATCGGTATTTCCGTCGGCTGCCTTCCCATGAAAAGGTTCCGGATATTTCCAGCCCGTCTTCAGCAGCTCGGCAGCGTCCGACTCTTCCAGCGTCCGCACTTCCGACCCATCCTTGGTCCGCCGCAACACAGCTTTCCCAGGCAGATCCGCGCGCGAATAGCTATCCACGAAGAAGGCTCCATCAGGCGACACGCTCGCCGAGTGATTCGCGTTTTCCGGACTCAACAGCGTCAGCGCCTTACCATCGAATCCGACGCTGTAAACATGCGTCAAATAGGGGTCTTCGTCCTTCTCTCGCCCGCAACCAAGAAAATAAACTCGCCGCGCTTTTTCATCCACCGAGAGTATCTGGCGCACCACCCACGGCCCCTGGGTCAGCTGATTGATCAGCTGCCCCGTCTTTTCACTGTAGAGATACAAATGATTCCAGCCGTCGCGCTCCGAGGACCACACAATCTCGCCGCTATCGTGCGCAAAGCGGGAGAAGGTCTGGCCCGGATCCACATATTTTTCCGATTGTTCCCGGATCAAGACTCTTTGGGCGCCTGTCTCAGGATCCACGACGCGCAACTCGATCGCTTTTTCTCCCCGCTCGCTGTAATCGTAAAAAATACTCTTGCTGTCCGGATACCAATCGAATCCTGGCCCACCCTGGAAGCGGATTTCCAATGGCGCGGTCTTTATGTCCGTCCGTTTTCCCGACGGAACGTCGAAAATAATCGGCTCGGCCGTAGGCAATGATTCCCCTGGCAATGGATACACCACATCGTACGCTTTCGGCCGCAGTTGATTTGGCGGCACGAATTGCAGCGTCGTAAAGTGTCCCGCGTTCCGCGAATCCAACCGGTAAGTAACCAGCCTCGATGAATCTGGCGCCCAGAAAACCGCCGGACGCTGTTTCACATCGTCCGTCCCCTGTGTCACCATCGGCCGCAGCGAAGGTATCGGCGTCGCATAATCCCATCCCGGCTCGCCGTCTCTGGTCAATTGCTGCACCGAACCCGTCGAAACATCGCGCAAATAAAGATTGTGCTCCTTCACGTACGCAGCCCACGCATTGTCGGGAGAAAACTCCTCGTACGGTCCGGCCTGCGCGTCGCTCGACTTCTGGCACTCATACTTCTCCAAGCCGCATGTCCACGCCGCGCCTTCCAGCTGAAAATGAATAGACTGACCGTCTTTCGCGAACTCGAAGCTGTCGAACGGCAATTGCGTCGCCGAGTATTCCCGCTTGGACACGCGCGACAACGACGCCGCGAGCTTCGCCTGATCGAATGCTGGCGCGCTGGTATTGTGCGCCGCATCCACCAAGATAAATTCCGATCCGCTCGGCGCCACCTTCCTGTACCAGAACCGGCTGGTCTTCTCGATCCAGTGCGGCGTCACATCCGCCACGAAAATCTGATGCCGCAAATTTCCGGGAAGAAACTTCTCGGCTCGCTGATAATCCGCCAGTGTGCCTTGCGCGATAACCAGCGTCGGGGCAAAAATTGAAAACGTCACTGCCGCCATCCACTTCACAAAGCCGCGTTTCATTTTTTGCGCCTCCACCGAACAGCTTTCCCGCGTAACGTTGTTCAACGGCGATTCGTTCGGGAGCAAAACGAGTCTCGAACTCGTTGCCCGATTACGGCCGTTCCACAAGCGATTCCCTGCTGCAATTCTCCCCAGAGTTTTTCGCGGGCGTCCTCAAGGATTTTGGGAAGGGGGGCCGGGGAAGCTCGCCCTTCCCTATATCCTCCTTGCTGGCAATCGAAGCCGCCGGGGTGACGACGGCTCCTGGGCCAAGACGCAAGGTCCTGAAACCCTACTTCAGCCCGAACCTGGCAGCGCGCAGCTCGCCGCCATCGAGCACGATGCAAAAAACAGAATCCGTCGCAGTGATCGGGCCAAGCGATCTGCCCCATCCGCGTCTCCCCGTAAACCGCGGAAAGCACACGGGAAAACTCAACGCCAGACACGACGCGTCGCGCCAGAGGTAAACGTTTTCAGCCAATCTGATGTTTTTGGTTGCCTAATGCCGTAACGATGTATATTATATGCACGCTGTCCCGTCAATGCTCATTTACCTACAGCGCGAATTTACAGCACTTATCCCTCTCAATCCCGTTTTCCGGATACAAGTCCCCGTCTCGTTTCAGTCTTGCCCTCGCCACTTTCGCCGCGCGGAGCGTTCGGTCTCGTTGCAATTTTGCTCACAAACGTCTGCACTTAAACGCGATAATGCACTTTCGGCAGCCGTATCCCAGAGCGAGGGTCGGATAGCCTGCTCATGAGCGCTACCAAACCACGTGTCGAAAATACTCCCGCCAACCTGTTCGAATCCGTCGAACGGATCCACATCGTTGACTCCCACACCGGCGGCGAGCCCACCCGGATTATTGTCAGCGGCGGTCCGGATCTTGGTCGCGGCTCCGTCGCCGAGCAACTCGAACGCTTTCGCCACGATCACGATTATCTCCGCAGTGCGCTGGCCAATGAACCGCGCGGCTCCGAAGTGGTCGTGGGCGGAATTCTCTGCACGCCAGCCGATCCCGCAAGCGCTGCTGGCGTAATTTTCTTTAACAATGTGGGATATCTCGGCATGTGCGTGCACGGCACCATCGGATTGGTCACCACGCTCGCCTACTTGGGCAAAATCACCTACGGCGATCATCGCATCGAGACTCCAGTCGGCACGGTAACCGCCACGCTTCATGAAACCGGCGAAGTCACCGTAGTAAACGTCGCCAGCACGCGAACGGCCGCGAAAGTTACAGTTCAGGTGCCCGGCTATGGCGCCGTCACCGGCGACGTCGCGTGGGGCGGCAATTGGTTCTTCCTGGTGGACAATACTTCGCTGCAAATCAACAGCGCGAACATTGAAAAGCTAACCGAATTCGCATGGGCGGTTCGCCAGGCTCTGGCCACCAATCAAATCAAGGGCACCGACGGCAAAGAGATTGACCACGTCGAACTGTTTCGACCCTCCAAAAAGCAAGGTATTCAAAGCCAGAATTTCGTTCTCTGCCCCGGAAAAGCTTACGACCGTTCGCCCTGCGGCACCGGCACCAGCGCCAAGCTTGCCTGCCTCTACGCCGATGGAAAACTGAAACCTGGCGAAGTATGGCGCCAGGAAAGTATCGTCGGCAGCGTTTTTGAAGGACAGGTTCGCGTTGCAGACGGCCAGATATTACCCATTATCAAAGGCTCCGCATTCATTACGTCGGAGGCGGATGTGATTCTCGATCCGCGTGATCCCTTTCGTAATGGCATCTACCCGTGAACAAGCCAGCAGAAGTTGTGATTGTCGGTGCCGGCATCGTTGGCGCCGCCTGCGCTTCTGAGCTCGCCGCCGAAGGTTTGCGCGTTCTGGTGATTGACGAAGGTTTCCCCAGCAGCGGCTCCACCGGCGCAGCGATGGGCCACATCGTCGTGATGGATGATTCCGAAGCTCAATTCGCCATCACGCGGTATTCACAAATTCTTTGGGATGATATGCGCGAGCAGCTTCCACCCGCCGTCGAATTCGACCCGTGTGGCACGCTGTGGGTCGCCGCGGATGAAGAAGAAATGGCCGAAGTCCGCCGAAAATTTCGCTATTACCGCGACCGTGGTGTAAACGCGGAGATTCTCGATTCGCAGCAGGTTAGTAATGCAGAGCCTCATCTGCGCGCGCCGCTTGCAGGCGCACTTCGCGTGCCGGGCGACTCGGTCGTGTATCCGCCCTGCGCCACCGGATTCTTGCTGCAGAAAGCTCGCGACTTGGGCGCCCGCATCATTCACGGCCAGCCAGTCGCCGCAATTGGAAAAGGCGTCGCGCGGCTCACCGACGGCACAATTTTCGCTGCGGGCTTCATCATCAATGCCGCCGGCCAATCCGCTCCAAGACTTACTTCGGGAATAAATATCAAGCCGCGCAAAGGCCACCTGGTAATCACCGATCGCTATCCGAATTTTCTTCATCACCAGGTCGTCGAGCTCGGCTATTTGAAAAGCGCGCACTCGCTCACCGCCGATTCCGTGGCCTTCAACGTTCAACCTCGGAAAACAGGCCAAATATTAATTGGCTCCTCGCGTCAATACGGAGCGCAAAATTCCGCTGTGGACGAATCAATCCTCGCGCGCATGCTGCGGCGCGCCTTCGAATATATGCCGGACCTGAATTTACTTTCCGCAATCCGCGTGTGGACCGGTTTTCGTCCCGCCACTCCCGATAAACTCCCTCTGATCGGCCCATCATCCGAAGATCCGTCCGTTCTCGTTGCCGCTGGCCACGAAGGCTTAGGCATCACGACTTCGCTCGCCACGGCGAAACTAATCTGCTCGCAAATTCTCGGTCAGCGCCCCGCAATTCCCATCCAGCCTTATCTGCCTTCCAGGCAGATCGCTGCGGAGGCGCATGTCTGAATCCGTTTCCGTCCGCGTAAATGGAAAGCCGGTGACTGTTCGCGCCGGCGCAACCGTCGCTGTCGCAGTTCTCGCTTCTGGCGCAACTTGCCGCGCTTCGGTTACGGGCCAGCCGCGCTCGCCGCTCTGCGGCATGGGCACTTGCTTCGAATGCCGCGTCGCAATTAACGGAGAGCCGCAGCGCCGCAGTTGCCAGGTGCTCTGCGAAGCAGACATGGAAATAGAAGCCAATGGATAGCGTCAAACATTTCAGATTCGATGTCGCGGTCGTCGGCGCGGGTCCGGCTGGAATTGCTGCGGCGCTCGCGGCCGCTGATTCTGGCAAGGCCGTCGGGCTAATTGACGACAATCCCGCCGCCGGCGGACAAATCTGGCGCGGCGCTCAAAGCGCTCCCAAGCATTCGGCGTCGTCCCTGTGGTTTCATCGCCTGAACAAATCCGCGGTTCAAATCGTTCGCGGCACAAGAGTCTTTCACGCTGCGAATGGCGAGCTGGCCGCGGAGTCCGATGATTCCGCCGTTCAGATCAGCTACGGAAAACTGATACTCGCAACGGGCGCTCGCGAGCTCTTCCTGCCTTTCCCCGGCTGGACTTTGCCGAACGCTATGGGCGCAGGTGGTCTGCAAGCCCTGCTAAAATCCGGTCTCGATATCACCGGAAAACGCCTCGTCATCGCCGGAACCGGTCCGCTGCTTCTAGCGGTAGCGGCATACGCGCGCAAATGCGGCGCGAAAGTGATTGGCATCTGTGAGCAGACCACTCGGCCCCGCATGGTTCGCTTCGGCATGAAGATGCTCCTGGTCCCGGGCAAAGGTGTAGAGGCATTGCGCTTCGGCTACGATCTTCGCGGCATCCCGCACTGGACCGATTGCTGGCCCCTCGCTGCTTTCGGAAATCGTCGCGTGGAAAGCGTCCGCATTTCCCGCCAAGGCCAAACTAGCGAAATCGAATGCGATTATCTCGCATGCGGTTTTCATCTCATACCGAACAACGAGCTGCCGCGCATGTGCGGCTGCAAGATCCGCGAAAACTTTGTTGACGTGGACGAATTTCAACAGACCTCGGTTCCCGGAACGTACTGCGCTGGCGAGCCTACGGGAATCGGTGGCCTCGAGCTGGCGCTCGTCGAAGGCGAAATCGCCGGATACGCAGCCACAAACTGGGAAGATCGTGCCAAAAACCTATTCGCGAAGCGCGCCGGCTACCAAAAAGTCGTTCGCATTCTGAAAGACGCATTTCCGTTGCGATCCGAGCTGAAAAATCTCGCGCGACCCGACACGCTGGTTTGCCGTTGCGAAGACGTTTCGCACGAACGGCTGTGCGAACACAGCTCCTGGCGTGCTGCCAAATTGCACGCCCGCTGCGGCATGGGCCCCTGCCAGGGACGCGTTTGCGGGCCCGCCGCTGAATTTCTGTTCGGCTGGCAAATAGATTCCGTCCGTCCGCCGGTGTTTCCAGTGCGTTGCTCAAGCCTGGCGGCGATTCCATCGCATTCTGCTGCCCCACGAAATTAACTGGAGGGTTCCGATGAAGTGGAAAGGTGTAATGCCCGCAATCACGACGTGTTTCGATCAAAATGAGAAAGTTGACCACGCTTTCATGGCCAATCATTGCCGCTGGCTCGTCGAAAATGGCTGCACTGGCGTAGTCGCGCTCGGCTCGCTCGGCGAAGGCGCTACACTGTCATTCGACGAAAAGGTTGCGATCCTGCGCAACTGCGCGAACGCCTTGAAGGGTCGCGCTCCCGTCGTCGCCGCCATCTCCGCACTTTCCACCGCCGAAGCCATCGCGCAAGCCAAAGCGGCGGAATCCGCCGGCTGCGAAGGCCTCATGGTGCTTCCGCCCTATGTTTACAAAGGTGACTGGCGCGAAATGAAGGCCCATGTCGCCGCCGTTCTGAAAGCCACGCCTCTCTCCAGCATGCTGTACAATAATCCTGTCTCGTACGGAACCGATTTTCTTCCCGAGCAGATTCAGGAACTCGCAAGCGAGCACCAGAATTTGCATTCGGTAAAAGAATCGAGCACCGACGTGCGCAGAGTCAGCGCGATTCGCGCCCTGATTGGCGATCGCCTGATTTTATTTATCGGCGTGGACGACGCCATCCTGGAAGGCATCGGAGTCGGCGCGACCGGATGGATCGCCGGCCTCGCCAACGCCCTGCCGCGCGAATCCGTGGACCTGTTCAACTTCGGCATGGAAGGAAAATCCGCGCAGGCGTTCGAACTGTATCGCTGGTTCTTGCCGTTGCTGCGCCTGGACACGGTTCCCAAGTTCATCCAGCTGATAAAATTGGTCCAGCAGGAACTTGGCATCGGCAACGCTCGCGTCCGTGCTCCGAAGCTGGAGATAATCGGCGAAGAATTGGAAGCCACCAAAGCAATAATTCGTCAGGCCATGCAAAATCGGCCAAAGAATGCGAGCTCAGCTCTCGCGCACGCCGCAAGGTAAAGGATCTGCATAAATGGAATTCTTGGGAACTTCAATAATCGGATTTCGCGACGGCAATGCGGGCGTCGCGGGCAATGGCACGTTCCAAGCCTTCGCTCCAGCCACCGGCCAGAAAATCGAGCCGTCCTTTCACTCCGCAACCGGCGAAGAAGTTGACCTCGCCGTCCAGCTCGCCGCCGAAGCCAGCCCTTTTTTCGCGCAGGTGTCTGGCAAAAAACGAGCAGAGTTCCTGGAAGCGATCGCCTCGCGCATCGAGGCGCAGATCGAATCGCTCGTCACACGCGCTCATCAGGAATCCGCGCTTCCTGTAGCCCGTCTGCAATCCGAAACCGGCCGCACCTGCGCGCAGCTCCGGATGTTTGCAAAAGTAGTCCGCGAAGGCTCGTGGGTCACGGCGCGCATTGATCACTGCGATCCGCAGCGCAAACCGGTTCCGAAACCAGACGTCCGCTCGATGTTGCGCCCTATCGGCCCGGTCGTCGTCTTCGGTGCCAGCAATTTTCCGCTCGCGTTTTCGGTCGCCGGTGGAGACACCGCCTCCGCTTTCGCCGCTGGAAATCCGGTCATCGTCAAAGCTCATCCCGCGCATCCGGGCACCAGCGAACTTGTAGGCCGCATCATCCGCGATAGCGTGCGCGCCTGTGATTTGCCCGAAGGCGTCTTTTCGTTGCTCTTCGATTCTGGAATTTCCGTCGGCGCCGCGCTTGTGCAACATCCCCTCGTGAAAGCCGTTGGCTTCACCGGTTCCATTCCTGCCGGTCGAGCGCTCTATGATTTGGCCGTGAAGCGCCCCTCGCCGATTCCGTTTTACGGTGAAATGGGCAGCACCAATCCCACTTTCATTCTTCCAGGCGCACTCGCCGCTCGCGGCGAAAAAATCGCCGCTGAACTTTACGGCTCCTTCACCCTCGGCGCCGGCCAATTCTGCACCAAGCCCGGTCTGGTATTTCTCTCCGAAGGAAAGCCCGCGGACGCGCTTGTCGATGTCCTGAAGGGCAAGGTTTCCGAATCCGCAAAGTTCACGCTACTCACATCCGGCATCAGCGCTTCCTACAATCGCGAAATTCGCAATCGCAAAAATCACGAAGGCGTCAGTTTGCTCGCCGAGGAAAAATCTCCCGATGTCGCATCCGCTTTCCAAGCGGGCGCCACGCTCTTCCAGACGGACGTCACATCGTTCCTCGCCAGCCCCGATCTCGCCGACGAAGTTTTTGGACCGGAAACGCTCCTGATCAATTATTCCAAGAAGGAACAAATTCTCGAGGCTGCCCGCGGCCTGCACGGCCATCTCACCGCCACCGTTCACGGCACCGAACAGGACATCGTTGAATTTTCCGAGCTCATCGCCATCCTTGAAAATAAGGTAGGGCGAATTATTTACAACGGATACCCCACCGGCCTCGAACTCTGCGACGCCATCGTCCACGGCGGCCCTTACCCCGCCAGCACCGATTCGCGCACCACTTCCGTCGGTACGCTGGCGATCTTTCGTTTCGCCCGCCCTGTCTGTTATCAGGATTTCCCAGACGTCGCGCTGCCCGACGAATTGAAAAACGAGAATTCGCTTGGCATCTGGCGCATGGTGGACGGAGAATTGACACGCTAGCCGTCCTGATAGATGATCACGGACGGGGCGCGCGGGCCATCGATCTGCGGAATCCCGGAAACACGCTTTATTCCCGCGCCGATCTAGTCTCACAAGGTTACGTGATTAACTATGCCAAAAACTCAATCTAAATTAAGCGCGGTCCCAACGCACGAACACACCGCGTCCAGAAAATCTGATGCCATTCCTCGCCAATCCCTGGCCGCTGCCGTGGTCGAGCGCTTGCGCGACAAAATCTTGCACGGCGAACTGCGCGAAGGCGAGCAACTCCGCCAGGACGCCATCGCTGCCGAATTTCAGATCAGCCGCATCCCCGTACGCGAAGCCCTCAGCCATTTGGCTGCCGAGGGGTTGATCACCATCGTCGCCAATCGTGGCGCAGTGGTATCCGCCCTCTCTCCCGACGAAATTATGCAGCTGTTCGAAACGCGCGCGGTCCTGGAATGCTACATGCTCCGTCAAGCCATCGCCAATTTCACCGAAAAGGATTTTCAAGCTGCCGAGGAAATTCTGCAGCATTTCGAGGAATCGCTCGAGAACGACGCCGACGTTAAATCCTGGGGCCAGTGGAATTGGGCTTTCCACTCCGCGCTATACGCGCCCGCAAACCGCCCCGTGATGCTCTCGTTCCTGAAAACTCTCAACAACAATTGCGATCGCTACACCCGTCTCCACTTGGTGTTCACCCGAGAATTACACGTGGCCGGAAAAGCTCACCACGAACTACTCGACGCGTGCCGCAGCAAGAATCCCGATATTGCCGCCAACGCCTTGTGGAAGCACATCACCACCGCCGGCGAATATCTAAAAGAATTCATCCAACGCCACCGCGAGCAACACGCCTGATTCGTTCGTAACCAAATCGCCGCTGCCGGTTTTGACTTTGTAGCGACGTACTTCAGTGCGCCGCTTGCGAAACTCCGCAATGGGTCTCAGTCAGCCGCACCCCCAATCCGCACGATCTTCACTGCAACCGTCGCTCCTTCAACAGGAATCACGACGTACTCTTCGCCCGCGCCATTGCTCGTAAACTTTTGCACCACCCGATCCCCCACGAATACCTGATACGCACCAACCGGCAGCCCACCAACCCGGACGCCAGCCTCATGCTTCGCACCGGCGCGATTTTCCAGCGAAAATTTAACCTCCGCGAGCCCATCCGTAAACGAAACCGCCTGCCCCAGAGCAAACCCATCGCGATCCAGCAAAATATGTAACCGCTCGTCACCACGCAGCACATGAAAACGGACCCGCAACCCATCCCGCGGAATCACTTCCGTCACCTTCCCATCGCGCCGTAGCTCTCCCCCATACGCATAAAGCTTGAAAATCGGATCATCCACCACGACTGTCGCCGCCGTCCGCAACGCCCCCAAAAATCCCAGATCAATCTCGCCGTCGTACCACCAGGGCCCGCGCCCCATTTCCTTATTTCCCAGCCACGCATGCCCCCAAGGACGCGGCTCAAATCCTCCGCTGGCCCCGCCATCATTATTTTTCCCCGGATACCAATAGCCGTAGTTCGACTCCGCCGTGCCCGAGTTCAGCAGCGCCCACGAACTTAGATACGAAGCGTAGCCAACTCGTGCGTAAGGAAACGGATCCTGCGCAAAATACAATCCGTAATCCAGCACCGCCCAGCCGCCCATTTGCGCCATATAACTCAACGTGTAACTCGCGTTCCCCGCCCCGCGATAATCGCTTCCCAAATCGTAATAGGCGGGCTCGAGCCATCCGCGGCAAGCCAGGTTTAGCGCCATTTGCTCATTCAGAAAACTCACTGCGTCCTGATATTTCACCTCCTTCCGTATGTCGCCTGCAGGCAAGCCTCCCGGCGCGCTCTCGCCCGGCTTCATCACGTGCGCCATCGCATATCGCGCGAACGCGTGCGTTGACTCAAATCCCGTGGAATCGAACGGATACTCCGAAGCATAAAGATTTGGATGCCCATTGATGAAATGCTCGGCCTTCTTCTCCCACTCCGCCCGCAGCCATTCCGCTTGGTCCTTGTGCCCGTTTTCATCGAGCGCCTGAATTAAATCCGGAATCACCAGCTCGTCGTACGTTCCCGTTTCATAAGGCGACCACTTCAGAATTTCCATTGGCACTGTAAAGAACGCCTTCGCCGTGCCAAACGCCCGCTCCAGATAACCGTCCGCGTCCAGATACTTCGCCATGTTCGGATAATCTTTCGCCACCTGGTACATGTTGTAGTAAAGCAGCACCACGTGCGGATAATCGTAGATCCTCCAGATATGTTTCTTCCCCGTCTGGTCGTCCTTCGGACTGTCGCGGTTCACCTTCCAGTTCGGAATCCCGTAAATTGCGTAAGGATAGGGCTCCTTGTCCGTCTGCTGCAGTCCGCCCCACACGAATTTCTTTATGTACAATTCCACCGCGTTAATTTCCTGCTGCGATGGGTAATAAATATTCTCGCCCGCGATATATGGCGCCTTACCCAGCGCCGGATCGTCCGAAGCCACCGCATACGATTGCAGGCCGTCCAGATCGTCCGGGCTACGCAACATTTCATGCTTCATGTCCCACTGCGAAATCAGCCCGTAATACCAGAGCTTCGGATCCTCCCACTGTTCGTGCGTCACCATGAAAGAGGCGCGTTTCTTGAACAGCGTCTCCAGCGGCTCAGTCACAAAAAAATCCAGCGATAGGTACCGTCCCTCGCCGTACTTCACCTTTAGCTGATTTTCTCCCAGCCGCGCGAACTGCACTTTATAAACGTGCACATCCTTGCCGCTCTCACCCACGTACTCGATTTTCGTCTGCTCCGGATGCTCCGTCGCGATTTCCGTGATCTTGTTGCGCGTGTGCAGCGAAAAAAGCGTCGTCAGATCCGTCGGCACCGTCATCCCCGGCACGACGTTCACATCGAACAGCCCCTCCTCGTACAACACATTGCGCACAGCGTCATAATCAGCTGCCCAGCGAAATCGAAATCCATAACGCGCGGAGTCGCCCGCTGTTCCTTTTGGTTTCATCACCAAATTCGTGTTCGGCAAACGCCAGGTTCCGCCTTTCGCGTGCAACTCTTCCCCACTCGCTGCCGAATGGATGTAAGCCGCATACCCACGCTCCATTCGCGTCGCATCGAAATATTCCAGCGGCGTCCCCTGCTGCGGCGCCATCACCAGATAGGGCCCTTCCGCATTCGGACGCATCCAGAAAATAAAGGACCCGTTCTCGCCAATAAAATAGTGCGGAAATACGCGCTTGGTATACGTCTCCGTCTTGTCCCATGAATAATTCGTGTTGAATTTCAGCGGCAATCCCAGATCCCCGATCTCTAGCTCATGATCGGTATTGTTCTGCAACGAAATGCTCCACACCAGAGCATCGCCATCCAATTGAAATTCCTCCCGCGCATGCAAATCGTCGATCGGCGTCACCTTCTTCACTTCATCGTTTACGCGCCACTCATAAATCCCCGCCGACGCTCCGCTTTCCAGTTGTGCTTCAATCCGCAGCGCTGTCGTGGTCACCGGCGCAAAATTCGCCTCCGAATATCGATCCGTCACTACCGGATACCCCTTCGTAGCGCTCACTTCTTTCCACGCGTCGCCATCGCGATACAACACGCGCCAGGATTTCGGCAGCTTGATCGGCTCATCCGGATTTTCTTCCTGCGCCCAATACACTTCCGCGGCCCACACTTTCTGCGGCGACGAAAAATCGTACTCCACCCATTCCGCAGTTCCCTTTTTCCCGCGCCACACGAATTTCGGCACGCCCGCCTCGTGCGAGTTCGCCGGCTCGATCTGATCCTTCAGCGCCCACACTTCCCACGGCTCCACGGAAGCGGAAGGCTTGCTCGCAGTCGCGATCGTCGGCACCAGTTCGCCCACCGTATAATGGATAGTTGTTTGTCCCGCGGCCGGTGTGCCCTCGATTACCGCCGCGGTCGCCCGCTTCCAGTCCTTCTGCCCCACTTCCCGATAGCGAATAACCAGATCGCCCAAACTCCTCCCCGGCGCGATGTACTCGGTATCGTACTTGTCGTGCACGCGCTTCACGCTGGCAATCCCAGAGTCAGAGGCGCCGACTTGGAATTGCTCATTCTTCAGAGTGGTCTGCGCCGCACAAACCTCTGGAAGCACAGCCATTACCATCACAGTCAGCGCAAGAAATCGAATGCGCACAAAACCCTCCCAGGACGATCGAACATCACAATATACTTTATACGTATGGCTGGCAAGACTACTCTCGCAGCGGACGACTCCCGTCCGCTCAACCGCCACTATCCATCGTCTCGAATTTCTCGCCCGCTCAGCTTCGGCGTTCCTCCATTACACGAACTCACCGACATCAAAATCCACTGTTGACGAGTAAACGTTTCCCCATAGATACTCGTGCCGCCCACTCGCCCGACGTTTCGGCCGCGGCGAAAACGGAGACACTTCGATGACCATAAAGCTTCCTGCACGACGCAATTTCTTGAAAGATGGCGTAGCAGCCGCACTCGGCGCCGCGGCGTTCCCGCTGATTTCCTCCTCTCCGCTGGCGAATAAATCCGCGACGCCGACGGCGCCCGCCGCACCGCAGCAAACTTCCACACCCGCAGCAAGCGCCCGTATCAAAATCGATTTCGATCGGCAGATCGGCAAAATTGATCGCAACATCTACGGGAACTTCATCGAACATCTCGGCCGCTGCATCTACGGTGGAATTTACGAAGAAGGCTCGCCGCTCTCCGATAGCGACGGCTTTCGCAAGGACGTTCTCGAAGCCGCGCGCGGTCTGAACATTCCTCTTCTCCGCTGGCCCGGCGGAAATTTCTCCTCCGGTTACAATTGGCGAGACGGCATCGGACCGAAAGATTCCCGCCCGCGTCGCTGGGACACTGCCTGGCAAGCCGAAGAATCGAACCGTTTCGGCACCGACGAATTCATTGAATACTGCCGCAAGCTCGGCTCCGAACCCTATATCACCGTGAACATGGGCACCGGCACCATGCAGGACGCCGCCGACTGGGTGGAGTATTGCAACGGCACCATGAACACCGCGTGGGCCAATCTGCGCAGAAAAAACGGCCATCCCGAACCTTACAACGTGAAATATTGGGGCCTCGGGAATGAAATCTATGGTTCCTGGCAAGCCGGCCACAAAACCGCCACCGCCTACGCCGACCTCGCGCTCGAATTCGCCAAGATGATGCAATGGGTGGATCCCACCATCAAGCTCATTGCCTGCGGCGGAAACAATGCCGACTGGGATCGCGAAGTTTTGGAACGCCTCGTGGATGTGGTGGATTACATTTCTCTTCATCACTACGGCGGTAGCATGGACACGCCCAAGGAAATTCACGACGCCAGCAAGCTCGAGCACGAAATAAGAGTGCTCGACGCCGTAATCACTTCCGTCGCCGGCAAGAACGAAAAGAAGGAACGCGTGAAAATCGCCGCCGACGAATGGAACATCTGGTTCCGCTCCTGGTTCAAGCGCGGCGACGATCACAAGCTCGAAGAAATCTACAATCTGCGTGACGCGCTATGGGCCGCCTCCGCACTCAACATCTTTCATCGCAATTGCCGCACCGTGCAGATGGCGGACCTCGCGCAACTTGTGAACGTAATCGCTCCGATCATGGCCAACCCCACGGGAATCGTCCTGCAAACAACATACTTTCCTTTGCAACTCTACGCGCAACATTCCGGCAACGTCGCTCTCGATACTTTTGTCCGCTCGGAGACGTTTCCGGACATGCCCGACACGCCATACCTCGACGTCTCGGCTACCACCGACGACAACCGCCAAAAGCTCACGCTCGCGGTCGTCAATCGTCATCCCACGTCGGACATCGCCGCCGACATCGCCATCGAAGGATTCAAGCTGCAGGCAACAGGTGATCTCTACGAGGTAAACGGCCCAAGCCTGGATTCGACAAACACTTTCGCCGAACCGAAAAACGTGGGCGTCAAACGCAGTCAATTTTCCGGCGCCGGCTCAGCGTTCCATCAAACTTATCCGGCACACTCGTTAACCGTGCTCACGCTTCATTCCTAGCTGGCGCGCGAATCGCGGCAACACGCGATGCAATGCAAAGGGGACGGCGCTACGGCAACTGGCCGGACGCTCCGTCCTCCCTAAGCACCAACGAAAGTTTCCCGTTTTCGATCGCCGGACCATCCGACGAAATCGCAGAACAATCCCGCAGCACCCAATCCGCGCCCGCATCTCGTATCTCGCGCGGCGGCATCGTAGTGCACAGCCCGATCACTCTTGCGCCCGCCGCCTTCCCGGAACGCACGCCCGCCGGCGCATCTTCCACCACCACGCAATCCGTCGCCGCAAATCCCAGCAGTTCTGCTCCCTTCAGATACGGGTCCGGCGCCGGCTTGCCATTCGTAATGTCGCTCGACGTAACGAACATTTCCGGTCGCGGCAATCCGCTCGTCTTCAATCGCACCTCTGCCAGCCGCCGCGTGCACGAAGTCACAATCGTCCAACGCCCGCGCGGCAGCGCACCCAATAATTCTCGCGCGCCCGGCAACGGCACGATTCCTTCCAGGTCCACAATCTCGCCGCGCTCGATTTCTTTGTTCTCAGCCTGATGGTCGCTCTTTGGCAGGTACTCGCGAACCGTCATGATGCTCGGCCGTCCGTGCGCCCGGTGCACCACTTCCTCGGGATCAAATCCGTGCCGCTGCGCGAATCGCGTCCAGACTCGCGCCACCGCTGGAGTGGAATCAATCAGCACGCCATCCATATCAAACAGCAGCGCAGCACAAGAAATCCGTATCATCCGCAGCTCCGCCCGCGCGCGCCGCAACAATCAGGCTTTTTCGCACGCGCAGGATGCAATCAAGCATACGGATGCGAACGCTTTTCCGCAAATCAATGGATTGGATTTCGAACAGAGGAAAACTGGAAGGAGACGGCTCAAACCTGTCTAATTCGCTTTCTCCGCGCCGTGCGCCATCTGTCTCGAGGATATCCGGATCAGCGCAGGCAACACATCTCCAAAACTGGCGCCCTTCGCCGCTCCGCCCAGTTCAAAATAAAGTCTCCGGTACAGCGCGTACAACTCGTCGTAGATCCCCTGCGCTTCCTTCTGCGGATGAAACACAATGTGCGAAGGGCAAATCTGCTTCTGCGCCTCTTCGATCGACTTGAATGTGCCAGCCGCCAGAAATGCAAAAATCGCAGACCCCAAACTCGTCACTTTCTTGTTCGGCACCAGCACTGGTCGCCCCAGCACGTTCGCGTACACTTGATTCAGCACCGGATTGCTCTGCGGAATTCCGCCCGCATTGATCACGCGTTCGATCTTCGTGCCATATTCCCCCATGCGATCCAGAATCACCCGCGTATGAAACGCCGTTCCTTCGATCGCCGCGAAAAGTTCGTCCTGCGCTGTATTCTGCAAATTCCAGCCCAGCGTAATTCCGCGCAGATTCGGATTCACCAGCACCGTACGGTCGCCGTTATCCCAAGTCATGCGCAACAATCCCGTCTGACCCGCGTGATATTTCTCCAAGCCCACGCTCAATTGCGAAATTGTGGTGTTCGCCCGCCGCGCGATCGCTTCGAAAATATCTCCCGTAGCGGAAAGTCCGGCCTCGATCCCCGTATAACGGGGATGCACGCTGCCGGTCACCACGCCGCAAACTCCCGGCACCAACTCCGTCTGGCTTGAGATTCCAATAATGCAAGTCGAAGTCCCCACTACATTCGCCACATCTTTTTCCTGCGTGCCCGCGCCGATCGCGTCCCAGTGTGCATCGAACGCGCCCACGGGAATCGGAATCCCCGCGCGCAATCCCAGCTTCTCGGCCCAGTAAGGAGACAACGTCCCGGCAATCTTGTCTGAAGTTTCGTACTGTCCGGCAAGTTTCGCGCGCACCCCAGCCAGCAGCGGATCCAACTTCACCAGGAATTCTTCGGAAGGCAACCCGCCCAGATCCGCATGCCACAGCCACTTATGCCCCATCGCGCAAATGCTGCGCTTCGCCTTGCTTGGATCGGTCACGCCACACAACGTCGCCGCCACCATGTCGCAATGTTCGAATGCACTCGCGAATTTCGCGCGCTTGTCCGGACTGTGACGCAGCCAGTGCAACAGCTTTGCCCATCCCCACTCCGACGAATACACGCCGCCGCACCAGCGAATCGCTTCCAGCCGTTCGCGGTTCGCCAGCTCCGTGATCTCCGCGGCTTCCGCCTTCGCGCGATGGTCGCACCACAAATAATAATCATCCAGTGGGACCATTTTGGCATCTACCGGCACCACCGACGATCCCGTCGTGTCCAGCGCGATCGCTTCGACCTCCTCACCGCGCACCCCGGCTTTTTTCAGAGCTTCGCGCGTACCCGTAGCCAGCGCGCGCATGTGATCATCGTGCGATTGCGTCGCGAATTCCGGGTCCTCGCGCTTGCGATGCACTGGATATTCGGCCACCGCGGATTCCAGCGTGCCCTTCTTGCTGTCCACGATTGAAACGCGAACGCTCAATGTCCCGAAATCTACGCCCGCCACAATCGCCATAGAAAACCCATGCCTCTAAAAGCTAATTTTCGTGCCAGTGCATGTCCCAGCCCATGTAACGAACCGCAGCCTCATGCACGATTCCCGCCACCGACGAAAAATTCGCCGCCACGTGATGCTCGAACCCGTTTTCGCAGATGTACCGCAGCAACTTCTGCATCTTGGGAATTTCCACCACTCCCGCGCCGCCAAACGTTTCCAGCGGATCGTCTGTAAACTTCCCGCCGCCCACGTACCCGCGCACATGTCCCGCGCGATCGTCGGTGGAAAACCGCGCGAACGTCATCGGTCCGGACTTAACCAAACCGACGCACGTCCCAAATGTATTTTCCTTTCCCACCGTGCCCGCAATGATCGCCTGATAATCCATCTTCACCGACTTCAGAAAATGTTTCGGCAAATTGCTGCAGTGAAAGCACACGGCCTTGTCCGGATTGTCGCCATAATTATTGTTCCAATCCAGCAGCGCGCTCGGTGTCTGCGAGGCCAGCCGCAGCGCATGCATACTGAGCACGCCGCAAATGTCCACCTCGCACGCGCTGGACATCAAATCGTCGCTCATCATGCTCATCACCGTGCAAGGCACCACGCCCAGATTTTCTTCAATTGAAGTCCAGCACTGGATCGCGCTGATCGTCACATGCGTTTGCTTCATCCAATGGTCAATCACCGCGCCTAGCTTCGCCATCTTCAACAAAGCTTCTTTCGGCACATCGTTCGTCGAAACATACTTCTCAATGGACTTCAGCTTCGCCTGCGCCGCCTCATCCGAATCCTTCATTCGCTGAATCCGCCCGATCACCTCGGACAGATCCAGCGTCTCCACCGAAATCCCCTGTGATTCCAGTATTTTTTCGCTGTACCGCACAGTATTGAAAGCCGTCGGACGCGCGCCGATGCTGCCGATGCGCAAATCGCGCAATCCCCGCACCACGCGGCACACTCCCGCAAACCATTCCAGGTCCTTCTTAAATTCCGCCGAATCCGGCGTCACCGTATGCGAAGTGGTCAGCGAATAGGGAATTCCGTACTGCCGTAAATTATTGCAAGCGGACATCTTTCCGCAAAAGCTGTCGCGCCGGAAAGCGATGCTCATCTTCGCCGGGGTATCCGGCGTCGCCTGTATCAGCACCGGCACGCGCAGGCGCGAAAGACGCAGTGTATCCGCGATCGCGCGCTCGTCGCCGAAGTTCGGCAGCGTCACAATCACTCCATCAATCTGTTCACTATGCGCGCGAAAAACTTCCGCGCAGCGCTGCGCTTCCTCATACGTCTCGATCGCGCCATGCCCGCTTTTGTCCGCATCCAGTGCCACCACTTCGATGTCGGCCTGTTGCAACACCTGAATCATTTCCTTGCGTCCCGATTCCGCCAAATGCCCGGGAAAGAAGCCGCGATTCCCAACAATCAAGCCCAGTGTGATCTTCTTGGACGCCATTCATCCCCTCGAGAAAAACTCAGCAGCCACCGTACGCCTTACCGCCGCTTCCAACACGAAGCACGCCCCCGGCCACAAGTTCGAAAACGTCACTGCGTGTGCAATACGGCGTTTACGTCAGCAGAAACAGCGCGCTCGCACGCACCAGACCCATATTTCCCGGGACCAGCAAATCTTTTGCTTGATCCCTGGCGCCTGCCTCAAATCGCAAAATTCATTTACTTCCCTCGCCGTTGGAATCGGCGGCTTTAGGCTTTCTACGGCGCGCGGTTTTGGGAGCCAGGGCAGTGGAGTCGCGTAGGACCAAGCTGGTGCGAAGCATGTAGTCGCTTCCCGTCGGCGACGGCGTCTTCCGCCGCACCTCCGCCAGAAGTGCGTTGAATGCCAGTCGTGCAATTTCCGTTTGCGACATTTTCACGGTGGTCAAAGGCGGTATCACGAACTGCGCCAGGCGGATGTCGTCAAATCCCACCACCGAAAGTTCCTTCGGCACGTGTACTCCCTGCGCGTAACTTTCGCGCATCACTCCCAGCGCCGTCATGTCGTTCGAACAAATCACGGCCGTCGGAACCTCCGCGACACGAAAAAGCTTTTGCATCGCCGCGATGCCACCTTCCATGGTGTGGTTTCCTTCCACTAGATGCCGAGGGTCCACGGCCAGCCCGATCTCCTCCATCGCTTGCATGAACGCATGTTGCCGCGCAAGCGCGGTCTTCAACGTCAAGGGCCCCGATACAAATGCAATTTTTTCGTGGCGGAGCGCCGCCAGATGCTGTACCGCCTGTCGCAGCCCATTCAAATAGTCAATTTTGATCGTGCTAACCCGCGGCATCGGCGGTCCCACGTCAATAAACACCAGCGGCACGTTGCGCGATTTCAGATCATCGAACAGCGCTTCTTCCATCCCGAAAGTAACCACCGCCACGCCTTCCACCCTGCGCTCGATCATCCTGCGTACCGAAAGCGCCATGCGCCCGGGATCGTGAACCGTGGAAGTCGTAAGAATCTCGTAATTATTCTGCACCGCGATGTCTTCGAATCCCTGCACGATTTCAGGAAAGAACGGATTGGTGATTTCCGAAACGATCAATCCGAAAATCCGGCTGCGGCCGGAAACCAGCGCGCGCGCCTGCGTGTTGGGGTAATATCCCAGCTCCTCGATCACTTTCCACACGCGCCGCGAAAGCTGCGGCGTCACCGTCGGCACGCCATTGATGGTGCGCGACACCGTCGCAATCGAAACCTTAGCCATTTTCGCAACTTCGTGGATGCTCACTTCCTATCTCCCATACCGCGTGCCACGTACTATCTGCTGCCATCGCGCTTCCGTCAACGTCTGCATCCAGCACAGCACGCCTGCGAGCGGATCCTGCAAATGGCAAACGTCCGTCTGCGAAAACGCTACCCGTCCGTATCTTCGTTGTGCGTGCTCGTCTTCCAATAAACCGCGTACCGCTCGCCGAATATTTGATTCAGCGGAATCAACATCGTGGCATTCTTCTGGCCGACGGTTTGAAATGTCAGCGGCTGCCCCTTCACCGGCTCCAGCCACGCCCCCGAGTGAATCTCGGACGCCGATTTCGCAAAGATATTCGCGTTCCCCTTCGCTTCGGCATGCGGCGGAGACAATTGCGTCGGCCCATGATCCGGATCGTATTGCATCGCTTCCGTCAAGCCCTGTGTTCCCAGACGCCCAGCCAGCACGAGCGGCCCGTACAACGCCGCGACCTGCGTCGGATCGCCCAGCAACGGCTCGGTGCGCAGCCGCATCGGAAATTTCACTTCCAGCCTGTCGCCATCTGCCCATTCCCTCGTAATTCTCAAATAACTTCCCGGGCTGGAAAAAGCCTGCAGCGCCTTCCCATTCAACTCCACCCTGCCGCCGTCCACGGCCCAACTCGGAATTCGTATATTGATGCCGGCCTGCACAGGTTGTTCCGCTTTCACCACAATGCTCGTGCCTTCCTGCTCCGGAAATTTCGTCGTCTGACGAATCGTCAGCCCCTTCTCCGGCCAGCGCACCTCGGAGGCGATAAAAAGGTTTACGAACACGTCGTGCTCATCATGCGAATAAATCGTGTCGGTAAACTTCGAAAACTCTTCCACGCCGGTTCCCGTGCAGCACCAGAACGAATTGAACTGGGAATGGAAAAACTTCCAGTAGCCCGTCTCCAGCGGGAAATAATACATTTTCATCCCGTTTTCAGGATGCTGCGTCCCTAGCCGCGAATTAAACAGCGTCCGCTCGTAGTAATCCATATAACGCGGATCCGCGCTCCATTGATGCACGTGCCGCGTCAGCTTCAGCATGTTGTACCCGCAGCAACATTCTTCCGACCACAAGCTCAGCGCCTTCGACAAATTTCCTGCGTCCGTGTCCCATCCTTCGCCGTTACTGGTTCCGCCCGTGACGTACGAACGCTCTTGCGTCACTTCCTCCCAAAAATACTTAGACACTTCGTGGTAGTAGGGGTCGCCGGTCAGTTCATATCGCCGCGCGGCGCCAATCACCTTTGGAATATTTGTATTCGTGTGCAGCCCTTTCAGCTCATCCCGGTGTGCCGCCAGGGGACCGAAGTAATCGGGCTGCTCAAATCGCGTCGCCGTCCGAAAATATTGCCACTTCCCGGTAATCGCGCTCAGGTTGTACAGCGCCTCATTCGTTCCACCATATTCGGTCTTCAAAATTCGCTGCATGTGATCGTCGCTGATGCCATTCGTCCAGTGGCCCATCCATCCCGCCATGCCCTCCGCCACTGCCAGCGCTTGTTTCGATTGGCAGTAGGTGTACATGTCCAGATTTCCCGCCAGAATCTTGTGCAGCGTGTAGAACGGCGCCCACACGCCTTTGCCGTCGCTCAGCCGGTCAAAGAAACTCTCTGGGAATGCGCTCAGATAACCGTTGCCCTTCGCTTCCTGGCATTTCGCAAGCTCCGCCACCACCTCTTCGCCCTTCTTTTTCAATTCTTCGTCGCCGGTGCTCGCATACCCCAGCGCGCACGCCGAAAGAAAATGCCCTGTGAAATGTCCGCGCAGTTCGCAATCCGGAGCTTCCCATCCGCCCAAAGGCTCTGCCGTACTCGCCAGCCCTGCATTCACCCGAAAATTGTGCACCAAGCGATCAACAGGAAGGGAATGCAGGTACTGCAGATTCATTTTCGTGGCGTCCAGAAAGGGCCCGTCCAGCAGACGTACCTGCTCCATCGGAAATGGCGCGGCCAGTAGCGTCACACGACCTTCGGGACCATGCTGACGTCCGCCCTGCAACAGCAAATCCTCGAAAGCAGCGCCCCCCGCGAACGCTCCCGCCGCCCTCGGAACACACGCCAACGCTGCCGACGACACCACCCCCGAAACAAATTGCCGCCGCGAAACGCCCCTGCGAAACTTCACGTTGCCCTCCGATTCTTCGCCACAACCTGCGCCAACCCCTTACAAGCCCAGCTTCGAGGAAGCGTTTACTCAAATCGCTACAACTCGGGCCCTGCCCGCAAAACGATACCCTTGCTCATTTCCATTCGGAACGTCTAGAGGTCGGCGGCATGGTGACCCTCTTCGCAATATATCTGATTGCAAATTTTATGCAAGCATTTTACAAATGCGAAAAATCCCATAACCAACTGCAAATAAAGGCTTTACACGCGATGCAGCGCTCTCTGCCAGACCGCCAGCCAGACCGCCTTCTGCAAATCCACAATTCATCATTCTTCCAAAAATCGGAATGCACACTCTACCTCGCCTTGATTTTCACCATCACAACCCCGTGGCTTGGCACATACGCGCTGAACGCCCCGCTCACAGTTGCCAAATCCTTCTTCAACCAGAGATCGCGTACCGACGCTTCTCCATCAATTCCCAATAGCGAGAGCTTCACCGTCATCTGTTCGGTGCTTCGCTGACGATTGAACAGTCCGACCGCCTTGCTTCCATCCGCGAGCGGCTTCATCCAGATCTCAAACGGTCCTTCCTGCGCAATGCGATACCCCTGCTTGCCCAGTGAGTCTTGATCCACGGCGATCACTTCGCGATTCGTCAGCAACTCCACGGTAAACGGCGTCATCCTCGTCAGATCGTTTCCCGCAATCAACGGCGCCGCCAGAATCGCCCACAGGCTCATGTGCGTACGGTATTCGTCTTCGTTCATACCGCCGTTGCCTACTTCCAGCATGTCCGGATCGTTCCAATGTCCGGGGCCCGCAAATTTTTCCAAGCCGTTCTGGCTGAAGCCGATGTCTGCCATCACGCGGTATTGATCCGTGATGTCACCAGTGGTGCGCCACAAATTTCCGCCCACCGACGGCCCCCATTCCCATACTTTGTTCCAGCCGTATTCGCACAGGCTGAGCACGATAGGGCGTCCCGTCTTCTTCAGCGCGTCGTGCATCTTCGTGTACGCCGCGATCATCTCTTCGCGGGTGCCGCTTGATTGGCACCAATCGTATTTCAAATAATCGATGCCCCATTTCGCATATGACTGCGCGTCCTGCTCCTCATGTCCCAGGCTGCCCTCATAACCAGCGCAAGTTTTCGCGGCGGGCGAGGAATAAATCCCAATTTTCAATCCCTTACTGTGTACGTAATCAGCCAGCGCCTTCATGTCCGGAAATTTTTGGTTCGGCTGGATGAATCCCTGCGCGTCGCGGCCCGCTTCCCAAGTGTCGTCAATGTTGATGTAGACGTATCCCGCGTCCTTCATCCCGCTCGCCGCCAGCGCATCTGCTGCAGCGCGCACGCCGCGGTCATCCACACGCTCCGCAAAATGGTTCCAGCTGTTCCACCCCATCGGCGGAGTCGCAGCGGCATCTTGCTCTTGTGCCCAGGCTGGTATTGCAGCTAGCACGCACAGCGCCCCGGCCAGCAGCCAAGCAAGCCTGTTAATTTTCACGGTAATGATTTCCTCCAGACCGGAGCGGAGAGCGACACAACAGCCAACTCGGATTCACCAGCGATTTACACTCGAGCCAAAAAAGCCGACGCGCTCGCCGGATACCAGAGCTGGCATCCGGCGAACGCGATGGAGGGTGGACCTGGCCGCAACAAACTAGAACAACAGATTCAACCGGAACTCGATTTCACGGGCTCCGACGTTTCCCGGGCTGTTCGGAGTGCCGATCGTTCCCGCCTGACCAAAACCGCCGTTGTTGATATTGACGTTCCCGAACGATGCCGGCGTTGGACCAAAGTTCGGATGGTTGTAGACATTCAACAGCTCACTCTGGAACGACAAGCGGAATCGCTCGGTGATTGGTATTTGCTTGCTGATCGCGATGTCTTGGTTGAAATAGCGAGGCCCGTACAACCATGGATTCAGCGCGAAATGCCCCCGGCTTCGTATTCGGTGTGATGAACGCCGGATTCGCACCCGTACTGCTCAGGTACTTCGGGTTGATCAAGTCCACAGTCGTCTGTCCCGGACGTGATAGACGCTCACTGAGCTTTGTAGTTGTGACTGCGTCACGCCATTCAACACCACGCCGCTGTCGCCAAAGTCGTTGTACGTCGAGGAAATGTTGCCGTTGATTGACTGTACGCCTAGCAGCTGGAAGGGCTCGCCGCTCTGCAACGTTACGATCGTTCCGACGGACCATCCTCCCACGAGCTTGTCCACCCGATCCGGTCTGGTTCGAGAATTGTTTTCCAGCGCCGAACGGCAAATCGTATGTGCCGTTCACGTGGAACGAATTCCGGATGTCAAACGGAAGCGGCCCGTAGCTCTGTCGCAGGTTGCGCAGCGAGAACTGATTGAATACCCCGGTCCAGGAATTCTGCGTGTTGATTCCCAGCGTATGGCTCCAGGTGTAGTTCGCATCGAACTGCATTCCGTGCCATTGTTTCTGACGGAAATCTATTTGCAGCCCGTTATAATTCGAGTAGCCGGCAGCTGTCGTCAGCCCCACATCCTGCCCAGAGTTCAGTGGGTTCATCTGGAAGTAATTGATCGGCTGCGTTCCGCCGGCGCCCGTGTAACCTCCGTTCGCCGCGCACGGCGCGAATGTTGTCACGATGTTGCAGAAGTACGTGGGATTACCTCCGGGACCTCCCGCCATCGCCGTAGCCAGTCCGCCCGCCGCTCCTTGCTTGCAACATCGCAATGAATGTGGAGTTTCCATACGCTTGCGCTGCTGGTACGCCGGTGAACGCCGCATCGAAAATCGGTGTCGCGGCTTGCCCGGCAATCCCGTTGTCCGCAAACGAATTCGGATTTCCGTTCGCGGTGTTGATTGCCAAGTTTTTCTGTGCCTGCTGGAACTGCGGCAGGAATCCGGGGTTGCCGTTGCCACCGAAAATGTTCACTTCATCTTCGAACACGTTCAGCCATTGGTGCACGCTATGGCTGCCGATGTAGCGGAATTCGAGCACGTTGTTCCGGCCTATCGGGCGCTGAATGCTCAGGTTCCACGATTCGGTGTACGGCTGCTTGATCGTCGGATCAATCGCTCCCAACGCGATTCCGGGATTGAATATTTGTTGGTAGGGATAAACAAACGTCAACCCCGCTTCCGGAAACGTCGGCGTGTAGTTCGGGGTCAGGTTTTGGTACGGCGGAAACGGCTGCCCCAATAATTGTGTTCCAGGCTTAAATTGGCCGGCGGACGTCGGCGTCGGATTATCCACCAGCTGGTTATTCTGATAGAAGAACGCGCCGTAGTCAGTCGCCGCATCCCAGAAGAATTGATATGGTTCCGTGTACTTTCGGAAGGCGAACCCAGCGCGGACGACGGTTTGGCCCTTGAGCCGTCAGCTTGCCCATGAACCCGTCGGTAAACGCAGGACTCCACGCAAATCCAATTTGCGGTTGCGGACTCACGTTCCAGGCGTTGTATTGGTGACCCCTCGCCACAAACAGCGGGTTCTGGTTTCCAGTCAGCACCCCTGGCATAAATTCGTTCCCTGCACCGGAAGGTCCCCACACCCCATCCAAACCGACGCTCTCATACGCATTCTTCAGGTCGTGGTCGTCGCCGGTGAAATCCCACCGCAATCCATAGTTCAGCGTGAAGTTTGGCTTGAGTCGCCAGGAGTCCTGGAAGAATAAGTCCCCAGGCTTTTTGCAACTCATCGAGCACGAAGGGATTCGTTGAATTCGTCTCATATTGCTTGGTTTGCGGGTTCAGGGCAAATGCGGTTCGCACCGCTGGTCCGTTGGAAGCCCCGATGTCTCCCGCAAGAATCGCGTAGATCTGCTCGCCTTCCGTCTGCTGCGCGGAACTCGCGCCAGCCGCGACCAACGCATTGGCGATTGGGTTCAATGCCGGGTCGCCCGTCACCAATCCGAGGTTTGTAAACGCGATTCCCGATGGGGAGTTCCAGTAGTGGTCTTGTTCGCGATACCACGAGAATCCAAAATTGAACGTGTGCGCCGCATGTTGCCAGGTCAAGAGAATCGGACATATTGAACAGCGGATAATAGTTCGATGTTCGGCTGCTGGAACAGATCTCCGGACATGTTGCCGTTGTAACCAGGCAGATCCCACTGTACGTTGATACTGGAGCCCGGCGTCGGCAATGTTGCACCAACACCGTACGTCTGCCAATTGTATAAGAACCCGCCGCGGAATTGGTTCACGAGCGTCGGCTTGATCGTCCAATCGAATCCAAACGCCACCGGGTAAGCCTTCCACTTGTTCGCTCCTTCAGAATTGGCGAACGCGGCGCCCGGAAACCACGGCGCAGTCGCGCCCGGCTGGTTGAACGTTGATTCGTTCAGCGCCAAACTGAATCGGATGCTCTGCGACATGTTGTAGTCGAGGCGAAACGTCGGGAAGTAATACGTCTGCGGACTCTGCACCTGAAAGCCGAGCAGTTGAACGCTAGGATCGTTGCTCACATTCGTCAGTTTCCCAAGCGAAAGCACGCCGTTGATATTATTCTGCTCGGTGGTATAAACGCTGTTGATGGTGTTGTTGACACCGGCCAGCGCAGCGACGCTGGTCGGGGTTCCAATCAATTGCACCGACGTGGGGCCGCCGGGTCCGGCAAACGTAAACAACCCGCCTTGCACGGCAGACGCCAAAACGTTGTTCGTTTGTCGTGTACGAGCCCGGCTGCCGCGACGTTGCAAAACTCGCAAAGAAGAACAATTTGTCTTTCAGGATTGGACCACCGATGCTCCCGCCGAAATCGTTCTTGATGAACTTGTTCTTCGGAAGCTCTTGCGCATCATTCGCCCAGCTGTTGGCATTCAATCCGGCATTTTGATAGTTCTCAAAGACTCGGCCATGATAGGCGTTCGTTCCGCGACGTGTGATGAAGTTCACCTGCATGTTTGTCGCGCCGTACCCCTGGTTCACGTCCATTTGGTCGGTCTGTACCGTCATTTCCTGCATATCTTCCAGGCGCGCCTGAATCGCCGGCTGCTGGTTCCCGCTGAACTTCATCCGGCTCGTGCTCGAAATTACGCCGTCCACGTTATTTCCCTGCGCGATCACCGGCAGTCCGTTCCATGTGCCGTTGCCGTTCCCAGGGAGAGCCCGCTGAATCCCGCCGGCCAAAAATGCGAATTGGCTTACGTCGCGTCCGCTGAGAGGCAAATCCTCCAGCTGCTTGATATCAATATTCGTGCCCAAAGCGTTCGACGTCGTTTCCACGAGCGGCGTCTCGTTTTCGCGGACCTCCACGGTCTCGTTCGATTGACCGACCTTCAGGTTCACGGCGATGTCCGTAACCTGCGCCGCGTGGACCGAGATGTCCGTAAAAGTCTGGCTCTGAAAGTCCTTCATCGTCACCGTCAGCTTGTAAGTTCCCAGCGCCAGGTTGACGAACGTATAGGTTCCATCCCCAGCCGTCACCGCGTTGCGTATGTCGTTCGTCGCGAGATCCTGCAGTACCAGCGTCGTGCCCGGAACTACCTTGCCGTCCGGGTCCAGCACCGTCACGTTGATCGATCCTTGGTTTCCCGCCTGTCCCCAGGCCGGTTGCACTCCCAACCCCACCACGGCCAACAAGCACGCCAGCACGCTCCCACAGAACCCCATCGAAAAACTGCGCGACATATTTCCTCCTTGTTCACTGCCGGATCTCTTTTTCGACACGCGACACTCTGAACCTGAATGGAAACGTCTCGACAATTGCGTAAAAACTCGAGCGACGGGGCTATGCGGCATGGTTGTTCCTCACCAGATGGAAACTGATCTGAAACACGCCGCGCTTGCGTGAATGAAATTGCGAACGAGGAGAAATGGCCGCGCTGCATGCTAGGGTGGTAGCGCAAGCGCGGCCAGGCAGGTGTGCTGCTCCGAGTGAAATCATCAAGTATTCTTTATAAAGTAAACGCTTACTCATAGACCCCATTACCCCTAATGGGACAGACCACCCGATCGATGTCCGCTTCTTTTATATTGTATTCGATATCCTGTCAAGCCATTTCTTGCCTCTTCTAGTGGATTTCTACTACCTCCTCCTCCCACCCCGCGAATTCGCGTCTTCCAAGCCCCCGTCCGCTCCCTCACCTCATCCGCGTTTCATGCAGCCATCACTTCTCACGCCACCGGATTACTGGCAGAATCAGGGCGGACTCAGAGAAGCTAGATTTCCGTGGTCAACCGCCATCCTCAATCCGCAAGGAACCACCGCACTCCGCGCAACCATACGCCCGCGCCAACCTTCGCGTTATTTCTCGCCGTTCTAATCGCGATTTGCTCATGCTCGTCTGTTGCGGCACAATCCCCTCTGGGCAGGCAGCAATCTCAGACCAAGCCACCCGCAGACGACTCCAGCGCAGCCTCCAACGCCGACCAAGAGCTCCAAACCGGAACCGACCTCACGCGCCAAGGCCATTTTCACGAAGCCATTCCGCATCTCCTTGTAGCCAAGGGCCACGTCTTCAATGAATTTGCCGCAGACTTCAACCTCGCCCTCTGCTACACCGCAACCGACCAGTTCGAAAAAGCGATCAGCATTCTCACCGCTCTCAGCAGCGCCCCGCATCCCGCGGTCGCCGTTTACAATCTCCTGGCCCAGGCGTATGTCGGCAATTCGCAACCCGAGCAAGCGTTTACAGCTCTTCAAGAAGCCGCTGCCCTCCGTCCCGGCGATGAAAAGCTCTACGTGCTTGTCGCCGACGCTTGCATGGACCATCCGAACTACCCGCTCGGCGTAAAAGTCGTAAATCTCGGCATCGAAAATCTTCCGCACTCCGCCCGCCTCTTCTATGAACGCGGCGTTTTCCAGACTCTGCTCGAACGCGGCGACCTAGCAGCAACCGATTTCGCACAGGCCGCGCAGCTCGCGCCCGACACAGAAATCGCCTACATGGCAACTGCGCAGCAAAATTTAGTGGAAGGGAAGATATCGGAAACAATCGTGGCAGCGCGCCAGGGCATCGCCGCAGGTCACGAGAATTACATTCTGTTCACGCTTCTGGGAGAAGCTCTCATCCGCTCCGGCGTCGCACCCGGCCAGCCCGAATTCGCCGAGGCCGAGACCGCCCTGGAAAAATCAGTCGCCGCACATCCGGACAACTCGCGCTCGCAGATTGCCCTCGCCAAAATCTATCTGATGGCGGGCCGCTCCGACGATGCCATCACGCACCTTGAAATCGCGCGCCAACTCGACCCGACCAATACTTCCGTGTACTCGCACCTCGCCACCGCTTATCGTCAACGCGGCCAACTCGATCAAGCCCAGAAAATGCTGGCGATCCTCGCCAATCTCAACGAAGCGCAAGTCGCCAAAATCCGCTCCGGCCCCACCGACCACAAAGCCACCACCGCGCCGTCCCGCGTGCAATAAAAGTCCGCAAAAAACACGAAAGTCGTCATCCCGCAGACGTTGTTTAGCGGAGGGATCTGCTTTCTCCTCGCGTGTTCGTTCGATGTCGAACGCGCCATTCTATCTGACCCGGGCAACTACGCGCGGGAACGGCCGCTCCACAATCCCTTCACCCTCTTTCACCGAAATAATTTGATCGCTCTTGATTCCCGCCAGTTTCGTCACGACTCCGCTCGGCCAAATAATCTCGATCGCATCCACGATCCGGTGCGCCCCCAACCCAAAATGCAGCCGCGGGTCCTGTGCCGATTGATAGCTCATCCCGCCCTTTCGCTGATCGTAAAGCGTCAAATCTCCCGCCGTTAGCCTCACCCGCGCTCCTACGCCATCGCGATTTGATCGCGTTCCAATCAAGAAAATCTCCAGCCAGTGATTCGCATTGCCTCCATCATTACGCAGCAGCTGCGCCGACTCCCCATTATTGTTGACGAGCACATCCAAATCCCCGTCGTTGTCGAAATCCCCGATCGCGGCGCCCCTGCTCACCCGCGGACGCACAAAATCCGCTCCCAACCGCTCGCTCACATTCTCAAAAATTCCCCTCCCGGTATTGCGGAACATCAGCTTCGGCTCCGCATACCGCACCTCGGCGCGATATCGCTCGATATTGTCCAAAATGTGCCCATCAGCCATAAAAACGTCGCGCAGCCCGTCGTTGTCGTAATCCATGAACCGCGCCCCGAATCCGCTCATGTGAAACGTCGCATACGAGATCTTCGACCTCAGCGTCGCATCATCAAACACTCCGCCGCCCATATTTTGATAAAACCGCGCCAATTGCGAATCCAAGTGGGTCACAATCAAATCCATCCGGCCGTTCCCGCTCGCATCGGCCGCGTCCACTCCCATCCCCGCCTCCGACGTGCCGTCCATGCTCACCGCCACGCCCGCCACGTACCCCACTTCCCGAAACGTGCCGTCGCGGTTATTGTGAAATAAAAAATTCGGCATCGAATCGTTCGCGATGAAAATGTCCTGCCAACCATCCTCGTCATAATCAAATGTCACTACACCCAGCCCGTTCCCCGGCTTCGCACCCACTCCCGATCGCAAGCTCACATCCGTAAACGTCCCGTCACCGTTGTTGTGATAAAGCGTCGGCGCCTGTCCGTGGTAATTGTCCGGATGGCAGTAGCTGCGCAGACCCGGCCCATGATCGCCGCACCAAAAGTTGTTGTCCGGCGACCAATCCACATAGTTCGCAATCAAAAGGTCCAGCCGCCCGTCATTGTCATAATCAAACCATGCAGCGCTCGATCCCCACCGTCCCGAATTTTCCACTCCCGCCTTCGCCGTCACATCCGTAAAAGTTCCGTCGCCATTGTTGTGAAAAAGGATGCAGCGCCCGTAACCCAGCACGAAGAGATCCGGAAATCCGTCGTTGTCGTAATCCCCCGCCGCCACACCCATTCCAAAAAGCCCTTCCGCACCAACACCCGCCTTGGCTGTCACATCGCTAAATGTCCCGTCGCCATTGTTCCTATAAAGCGCGCTCTGCAGCCGGTGCTTCGGCGTGTACAGCCGCGTCGCAGCCCCATTCACCAAATACAAATCCAGCAATCCGTTCTGGTCGTAATCAATCCACCCGCATCCTGATCCCATCGTCTCAATCAAATATTTTTCCGCCGACGCCGCGTTGTCGTGCTGAAAAGTAATCCCGGCCGCCGCTGCTACATCCACATAAGTAACCGGAATTGGCACCGAGGCACCACTCCAAGCGCTTCGCGGAGCTGCCAGAACCGCCCCCACGCCCTGCAACAAGTCGCGTCTGGAAATATTGAAATGTCTCGGCATGGGAAAAAACTCGCTATGCGCTCCAAAAAAGTTTACAACGCTGGTAGCCTACATCAGAGGTCATGCACCGTGCAGGGATTCTTGTCCCACCGCTCTCACAAAATTTCTTCCACCGCCGGCCGGAGCTAAATGTCCATCCGCCCCGCCGCGCGAATAATCACGCTGGCGTTGTTTTTTCAGTGCTCGTTTCTTGGAGCTGTTCGCGCCGACGCACAGCAACAACCCGCCGCTACCGCACTCGAGCAATCGACTCCACCCACGCCCCCAAAAATCCGTTTCGTGGACATCGCCGCGCAATCCGGCCTCACCGCCCGCACCGAATTCGGCGGCGACCATATCAAAAAATACATCGTAGAAAGCACGGGCACAGGCGCTGCGGTAATTGACTACGACAACGACGGCTGGCCCGACATCTTTCTCGTCAACGGCAGCACTCTCGAAGGCTTTCGCAAGGGCCAGGAACCCACCAGCCACCTCTATCACAACAATCGCGACGGCAGTTTCACCGACGTCACCCAAAAAACCGGCGTCGCCCTCACCGGATGGGGCCAAGGCGTCTGCGCCGGCGATTACGACAACGACGGCTTCACCGATCTTTTCGTCACTTTCTGGGGACACAACGTTCTTCTCCACAATAATGGCGACGGCACCTTCACCGACGTCACCAGAAAATCCGGCCTCGCTCACGCCGACACGCGCTGGAGCACCGGCTGCACCTTCGTGGATTACGATCGCGACGGCCACCTCGATCTTTTCGTCGCGCGCTACGTTGACTTCGACCCCGCGCAACTCAACGATGCCTCCAGCGCTTCAGCCTGCGATTGGAAAGGTCAGCCCGTCTTCTGCGGCCCCATGGGCCTGAAGGGCACGCGCAACGAGCTGTATCAAAACAACGGTGACGGCACGTTTACCGACGTCTCCGAAAAGTTAATTCTGAGAGACAACGTTCCGCACTATTGCTTCACGCCTCTCGCCGCCGATTTTGAAAATAATGGCTGGCCGGACATCTACGTCTCCTGCGATTCTTCCCCCAATCTTTTCTTCCACAATAATCGTGACGGCAGTTTCACCGACGTCGCTCTCAACGCCGGCGTCGCTTACAACGAAGATGGCCACACTCAAGCCGGCATGGGCGTGGATGCCGGCGACTACGATGGCGACGGCTGGCTCGACATCATCAAAACAAATTTCTCCGACGACAGCTCCACACTCTATCGCAACAATCACGACGGCACGTTCACGGACGCCACTCTCCAGGCCGGCCTCGGCGGCAATGTTCAATTCCTCGGCTGGGGCGCTCTTTTTGTGGATGTGGATAACGATGGCTGGCCAGATATCGCAATCGTGAATGGCCACGTCTATCCGGAAATTGAAGGCAAAGGCTTGCTCAGCTCTTTCCGCGAACGGAAATTAATCTATTGGAACGAGCGCAACGGCAAATTCAAGGATGTTTCGCTCGACGCCGGCCCGGGCATCACCAAACCGTTCAACAGCCACGGCCTCGCCGCCGCCGATTTTCGCAACGACGGCAGCGTCGAACTCCTCGTGAACA
Source organism: uncultured Acidobacteriota bacterium (assembly GCA_963790855.1). Classification (GTDB taxonomy): domain Bacteria; phylum Acidobacteriota; class Terriglobia; order Acidiferrales; family UBA7541; genus Palsa-295. Next base: position 510,421 of record CAWBPZ010000004.1, on the reverse strand, counting down.
ACAGCTACGACGCCCCTAGCCTCCTGAAGAACGACGCGCCGCAAGGAAACTGGCTCACCGTAAAATTAATTGGCACAAAATCCAATCGCGACGCTATCGGCGCTCGTGTAGCTCTCCGCGCCGATGGCCACCAGCAATTGCAAGAAGTCCGCAGCGGCGGCAGCTACATCTCCCAAAGCGATTTTCGCCTGCACTTCGGGGTAGGCCACGCCACAGAGATCGAGAGCCTGCAAATCCGCTGGCCCAGCGGCGAGCAGCAAGAATTAAAAAATATTCCGGCAAATAAAATCGTCATAATCAAAGAAGGCGCAGGAATCGTCGCTCATCCGTAAAGCAGACTGCAACAATATCTGTCGCGGAATCGAATCAGGAGACTCACCGCATGTCGAGGGGTCGAAACGCCGGCCGGAAATCGCTCCCGCGCCGCCGCTTCCTGCAACTGCTCACCGCCTCGGGCATCAGCCTCAGCAGCCTGGCCGCAAATCGCTCGGGCCTATTCCCACCCCACGCTCCTGCCTTCGAAGAACTCTCTGCCGCCGTCACCAAAATCAATTGGACCCACACCAACGGCCGCTCCCCCGAGTGGTATCTCCCCGAAACCGTCGGCGCCGGGTGCGGCTTCCTCGACTACGACAACGACGGCTGGATGGACATATATCTCGTCAACAGCGGCCCGTGCGATTTCTACACGCCACCGCAACTTCTGCGTAACGCGCTCTATCGCAATAATCGCGATGGCAGCTTCACCGACGTAACCGAAAAGGCCGGAGTCCTCGGAAACGCCTACGGCATGGGCGTCGCAGTCGGCGATTATGATGCCGACGGTTTCCCCGATCTCTACGTCACGCAATATCCGCGCAGCATTCTCTATCACAATAATGGCGACGGCACTTTCACCGACGTCACCGCCAAAGCCGCCGTCTCCGCTCCCGGTTGGGGCAGTAGCGCCGTCTGGTTTGATTATGACAACGACGGCCGCCTCGACCTCTTCGTCTGCCGCTTCGTGGATTTCGACAAATCCAAAAATAAATTCTGCGGCAATACCCTCACCGGCGAACGCTGGTACTGCAAACCGAATGTCTACGGCCCTGAGCCGAGCTATCTTTTCCACAACAATGGCGACGGCACCTTCACCGACGTCAGCAAAGAATCTGGCATCGCCGCATCGCTCGGAAAGGCCTGGGGAGTCGTAGCGGCGGACATCAACAACGACGGCTGGATGGATCTCTTTGTCGGCAACGACACCGTCGCGAATTTCCTCTTTCTCAATCGCGGCAAAAGGGGTTTCGAAGAAGCAGGTTTACTGGCAGGAGTCGGCTACAACACTTTCGGACGCGCACGCTCCGGCATGGGCGTGGATGCCGCCGATTACGATCAAGACGGCTTCCTCGATCTTTTCGTCGCCAACGTGGACCAGGAAATGTACGCGCTCTATCACAACAACAAAGACGAAACTTTTAACGACGTTTCCATTCCCACCGGCATCGGCCCCACCACTCAATACATGAGCGGCTGGGGCCTGAAATTTTTCGATTACGACAACGATGGCGACATAGATCTTTTTCTCTGCAACGGCCACCCCGACGACGAAGTCGAAAAACGCGTCGAACACGTCACCTATCGCGAGCCGCTGCTGCTCTTCCGCAACACGCCCCAAGGTTTCAAAAACGTCAGCCTCGAAAGCGGCCCCATTTTCGCGAAGCCACTCGCAGCCCGCGGCATGGCCCTGGGCGATTTCGATAACGACGGCTCTGTAGACGTCCTGATCGCAACGAACAACGGCGCGCCCGTTCTCCTCCGCAATAACGCCGGGCGCCAAAACCACTGGCTAGGCCTCCGCCTGATCGGCCGCAAATCCAACATTGACGCAGTCGGCGCGAAAATCACCTATCGTTCCGGCGACCTGCAACGCACCCACACCAAAGTAGGCGGCGGCAGCTACCTCGCCGCCCACGACCCACGCATAGTTTTAGGAATTGGCCAACGCACAAAAATTGATTGGCTGGAAATCCAATGGCCCCAACCCAGCGGCGCGAAAGAACGCTTCACAGAACTCCCCATCGATCGGTACATCACAATCACAGAAGGCCAAGAAACCTGGAAGTAACGCGCTCGTTTGGTAGGGGCGCTGCTTGTGAATCGCGCTGCAGCGCGATTCATACTGAGATCTCCTAGTGCGGGATCGAAGGGCTGCGCCCTAGCTTGCCACAGTGTCAGCCGGTCGCGAGTTTGCCCTTGATTTTCCCTGTGTTAATTCCTTTGAACTTCCCGCACGCTACTGCGGCCTCGCTGCCCCCTCCCGCGCCTGCGCCTTTATCTCCGCCTCCCGTTGCAACGCCATTTCCCGCGTCGCATCCTCCTTCCGCCCCAACTTCGCATAAGCAATCGAAAGTTGATAATGGCCCGCCGGATCCGCCGCCTCCATCTTCACGTACGACTGCAGCGGCCCCACCGCCTCCGCATTTTTCCCCGCCGCATTCAAGGCCATCCCCAATCCTAGATACGCTTCCTCAAATCCTGCATCCATCTTTAGCGCCTGCGAAAAATGCGCAATCGCCTCGTCCCACTGCTGCGCCTGACGCGCAATATCTCCCAGCATAAATTCCGCCGCCGCATTTGCAGGATCAATCGCCAGCTCCGCCTCAAATTCCTTCTTTGCCTCGTCCACCGCCGGCGGCTGCTTCGACAGCAAAATCCGCCCCAGTCGGTAATGAATGTCTGGTAGTTTCGGATTCTCCTCCAAAATCTTCCGATACTCCGCCGCCGCCTCGTCCCACTTCTCCTGCGACTCCAATCCCTCCGCGTCCAGCTTGTGCACCTGATAAGACCCCGGCGCCGAATTCACCAAATCCTGCTCCGAACGATTCGCCAATTCGGAAAAATAGTGAATCGTCACGTACAACACCTCAGGATTGTGGGGATACTCGCGATTCAACAGTAGCAAGGTATCAACGGTCGTCTCCACCTGATCCAGGCTCATCGCACACCGCGCGCTAGCCATCGCAGCCTCAAATTTCAATTGCTTATCACTCAAATGCGCAATGGACTTCTTCAAAAGTGGCAAAGCCTCCTTGCAGCGCCCCTTCTCCGCCAATCCCACTGCCTGCGCCGCCGAGGCCGCATAATCCACGCCCGCCGCGCTCTTCGCAGCCGGCGAAGGAGTCGGCGCGGACGCCTGCGCTTGCACGACACCACGCGGCGCGAAAATTCCCGCAATCAAGAAAGTTGTAAGCAGCAAACAGGTTGGCCTGATCATCAATCAACTATAGATTGAAACGCGATGCGCCGCCATGCCAGGCTAAGATTTCACCGCCATCGCGAATCGAAGAACCTCTAACGGAAAGAATCGCCTCAATCGTTCCCCGCGCTCAGGCAATCCCCGCCCGCACCTTCGCCGCCGCAATCACCTCAATCATTACGTCCTGATATTTTACGAAAGTATCATCCACCACCGTAATCGTCGGAATCGTGTGCTTCTCCTCCGGCATCGTCGGCTTGAATTTCGCAAAGCCATCCTCGTGTACACCCGTGCTCCCCCGCCCCGGCGCCGGCCTGCTCAAATGCTCAAACGATCGCGCATACTTCGTCAAAGCCGCCGGATAAGCAGGCGATCGCGGAACTTGATACACCGGAATGCACGACATCAACGCGTCGTAATGCATCTCCCCCACCGCCAGCACTCCCGGATATTTCGCGCGCAATTCCTTCACCAGTTCGATCGTCCCCTCATACATCCCGCCACTCAGATTGTTGATCCAGGCGCCCGCGATATCCAAAAAATAGGCGTCGACCTTGTACTGCTCGATCACTTCCGAAATCCGCCCCGCAAGATATTCTCTCCACGAAGGAACCGCCAGATTCATGAACGAGCCCCAACCGTCGTTGCTCCGGTCGTTGTCCATGTCCACCCAATCATTCGCGAAATCATCGCCATCAATTCGCACCGTCTGCGCGTTCGCCACTTTCGCATACATCGAAAGATTCCGGTTCGCCACATTCGCGCCGAACATCGGCATCATCCGGAATCCCAGCTTTTGCCCGTTCTCGATCAAGGTGCGAAATCCCTCTTCGCCTCCCAATCGCGGATCCGCTTTGTACAGAGGATAATTCCAGTAGTAGCGGCCATCCCACGCCGGGAGAAACACAAGCACGCGCTTCGCCGGAATTTGCGTCGCGGCCCACTCCAGCGTCTTCCCGATTTTCGCGTAGTCGTTATAGATGTATCCCGTCCAGTGCATTCCGTGAATCGAAAGCACCAGCGCAATTTCCCGGAACCAATCCGGCACATCCGTCCTCTTCTCCCAATCCGGAATCTGAAAAGCCGTCTCCACGTGCTCAAAATGCATTCGCGAAGCCGCGTCCATGCTGGGCGCTTTCCCCACGCGCCACGCCGCGCTTTCGATCTTGTTGCTCTTCTCCCAGCCTCCGCGCTCGTAAATCAATTCGACGCGATAACCGTCATCTCCCGGCTGCAAATAAAACCGCGTCGCGCGCACCTGTTCATCACGCGCCGAAAGATAAAAGAAATCTCCGCCGGCCTTCTCTATTACCACCAGCGGCGTGGTCATCCCACCAAAAAGATAAGGATGTTCCTTCGAAATTTCGTTGTCCTTCGGGTCGAAAAACTTGTTGCACGAGACGGACACCTGCCCGCGCGGCACGCCGCGCACAATCGAAGTCAGCGATTTGATCGGCCGGTCCGTCTCCGCCGTCACTTTCCACTCAAAATGATCGCCGTTCTTCCGCACTCGCGCCACCACGCTACCCGGAGCCTTCAGCTGGTCGCCCGCCCAAACAAGTTGCGTGCAGCGCATCTCAAATCCGTCGGCCGTTTTTTCCACCTTCATGCTCGCCCGGTCCATTCCGTAACAATCCTCAAACGTGTGCAACCGGAACGAAAACAGCAACCCCTGGAACGCCACCGACGGCTCCGGAAAATCAAATCCAAACTTAAAAAAACTCTGCCCCCGCGGCGGCACATACACCCCATCGTTACAAGTCAGCGCAACAATCTCGCCATCTGCAGCGGCTGGCATCGCCGCCGTCGCCGCTTCAGGCGGCAATCCCGCCTCCAATTTCCGCAGCACCACGGACGAAGCGCCCGCAGCCACGCTCGTCTTCAATAATTCCCGGCGCGAAATCTTATCGGTCATGACCTATCCTTGGCTGGACGCAACAAGCCGACGCCCTCGCCACAATCACTCAAGTCAACTAAACTCCCCAACCACCTCAAATCGTTTCCCGCCACCACTCGGAATAATCACCGTATCTGGTCCCGCCCCACTCAAGGCCACCGCGCGCCCATTCACCGTTACGCGCCGCACCGCGCTCGCCGCTGGCATCCGCAACTTCACGTGCGCTTCCTTCACTCCGCCAGCCTTCGTCAAATCGACCTGTGCGGTCAGTTTCTTCGCCTCCGTATCCGACTTCATACTGAAACTCACCATTCCAAACCGCGTCGGCGCCTCAAAAATCCGTATCTCTTTCCCCGACGCCACCCAGTCCCGCGGCAACCCTTTCCCGAAATAAATTCTGTCCTCGTCCGAATCTTCCAGCACCATCATCCAACGCACCAACAAAGGAATCGTCTGCTGCGCCGGAATGCAGAAAAGCGCCGTGTCGCCGTCCACTCCCGACACCTCGCCCGCCGTCCAACTTCCCCGCGTGTGATCGTGATAACGATGTGCGTAAAGAAACAGCAAATATTCCTCGACGCGATCCAAACGCAAGAGCATCTGCGCGTACCCGTAGGAAATAAATCCCAAAATGTCGCGCCCCTCCGGATGCGGCCGCTCGATATTCGCCACCACTCCCAAAGTCGTCCCGCCGTAAGCCCGCATGCAATCAATCACCGTGTTCGCCAAATTCGCGGGCAGCACATCCGGCTGCAAAAGTTCCGCATAAGCACGATGCGCCCACTGCTGCGGGCTGGGATGCTCCTTCTCCAGTGATTCGCGAAACATCAAAGTCGTTCCGGGCAAAGGGCCGATGTACGCCGGCTTCACATCGGTCCGTACATTCTTCCGCATGCTCGCAATCACCGCGTCCTGCAAATCGTTGCTGCGCTTCAACCACCCACTGGACGCGGCTCCCGCACTCGGCTGAATCGTCGGCCACACTCTCCCAATGTCTCGCAGCCCGCGCGCCGCAAACGCGTTGTTCGCAAAATACGGCAGCCACCAAAGCATAGGCTTCGGATGCAAACACGAATCCGACTCGCTCCACCCATGAATAATCCCGTACCCCACATCATCCTTCGGCAGCTGCAAACTCAAATCATGCAGCTCCGTCAATATCGCTGCCGTCGCCACAATCTTTTCGCGATGCTTCACCAGCAGCGCCGCATCCTGCGTGTAATTGTAATAACGGGCCAGCAAAGAAAGCGTCAGGCCGAACTGCGCCGTCTCTGGACCGCGCATGTTGATCATTCCCTTCGCGTCCGTGAAGTCCGTTAAATAATTATCAATAATCTCCCGCGTCGTATCGAACCGTCCCCACTCCAGATTCGCGTACACCGCCATCGTGAAAATATCCTGGAACCCGTCGTACTCCGGCCCGTAATAATCGCGGTCCACCGCACCGTACTTCGGGTACACGCCGCCTGGCCGGACCATCAATTCCTTCGCGAACGCGTGCTTCGCCATGTCCACCCATGCGGGGTCCGGCAGCTCCGCTGGCGCGAAATCCTGCAATTGTTTTTCCCAATACGCCGCAAACACCAGCAGCGCGCGATAAAATTCTTCCGCGCTCGGATCTTCCCGCGTCGGAGGAAACGCCGGATAGCTGTACCCATAAACCACCTTCGCCACTTTCCCGTTTTCCACGCGCGTCGTGCGATGCCACGTCTGCACGATGAACCTGTCGCGCGCCTCCACATCGCCAAACACCACCACCTCCACATACACGCCGTCGGACACCGGTATCACCTTGCGCACTGCCGGCATCCATCCGCCAATCAATCCTTCAAATCTTTTTTTCGTCGCATCATTCGTGATCTCCAGAAAATATTGTCCCGGATGGTACGTGCGCGTGTTCCCCGAAGGAAACACCGGCATCGTATCCGCGCACTCCTTCGTCCCCACAAAAGTGTTCCACGGCAAACGCCAGCGCGATTCCTCCTTCGCGGTGCCCTGCGGTGGCACCGCAGCTTTCACCTGCTCCGGATCCGGATCGCCATGCTGCAGAAGTTTGTCAGCCAGCAGATCAGGCCCGGACATTCCAATGTCCGCAAGCTTCAATCCCAAATACGGCGGATCAGCCTCCGCGAAAGTCGCCTCAGCGCTCTTCCCCAGCACGCGTGAAACTCCCGTCGCGGAAACAAACGTGATCGCACCATCGCGCGTCCGCAAGTCTTCGTACGCCTTCCACCCGGTGCCAGCAATCTTGAATTCGCAAACCAAAGTGTGCCCCGCCACGTCCGGCGCAGGGCCCAAACTCATACCGAGCTCGAGATTCGGGTCGAAATCAGATGCCTTCGCTCGCGAAGCTGCAGCAGCATTCGTCGCCACATATCCCAGAACCGCCGACGTCACTCCCAAATCCCGCAAAAATTCTCGCCGATCCATTCATCACCCCCCGGTTGCATTTGCCACAGGTCGTCATCCTGAGAGCAGCAAAGGATCTCTCTTTGCTCGCCCAGGTGACCTAAAACGTCACTTCCACAGCCTTCCCCTCGAACGCCACTTTCCGCACCGCCTCGCCCAACTTCACTTCAATTTCCCGACGCCCCGGCGCCAGCATCCGCGATCCGCCAGCCAACTCCAATTTCAAGACGCGCCGCGCATCATTCCACCGCATCTCGATCCCCATCCACTCGCCCTTCCGGTAATTGAATGAATTCCCGTCATCCTCATAAAACAGGAACGCACCATCCGCTCCTGCATAAACAGAAATCGTAAGCGGCCCTTCCACTTTCTCATCCGTAAATTGCTTCACCGGCCCCATCGGCACAATCGCTCCCGCCCGCAAATACAGCGGAGTCGTCTCCAAATCCACAGCCCGCGTAATTTCCCGCCCGCCCTTCATCCGTTCGTCAGTCCAAAAATCCCACCAATCCCCGCTCGGCAAATAGACCTTCCGCGAAGTCGCGCCCTGCTCCACCACCGGAGCCACCAAAATATCCCGGCCCCACAAATATTCGTCACCGCGCGCCACCGCCGCCGCGTCATCCGGATAATGCAGCCACAAAGAACGCATCACCGGCATCCCGGTCAGCGTGGACTCCCGCACCGCGCTGTAGATGTACGGCAGCATCCGGTAACGCAGCTCCAGATATTTTTTGCAAATTATTTCCACCTGCGGATTGTGCAGCTGGCCCGCATCCGGAATCGCCGCGCCGCCATAATTCCGAATTTCCACCGGCCCCGGATCTCCCGTGTTCCATCCCCACGGCAACCGCAGTTTCCACGTCCGCCCATGCGAACGAAACAATGGGCAGAACGCGCCAAACTGAAACCAGCGCACGAATAATTCCGCCGTGAATTCTTTCGTCGGCACAAATCCGCCGATGTCCGTTCCCCAATAGGGGATACCGGTCAATCCAGTGTTCACTGCGATCGGCAAATGAGTCTTCAGCGTTTCCCAGGTCGAATACACATCGCCCGACCACAAGAACGACGCATATCGCTGCATCCCCGCATACCCATTGCGATGCAACGCAAACGGCCGCTCATTCGGCCGGTCAATCTGCGGACCTTCCCAGTACATTCTGCTGCGCACCAGGCTCGACGCAATGTTCAGCGGATCGCCCTCGTCCGGCCACCAGCCATCCACGCCCATCGCAAAATCTTTGCGATGCGCATCCCAATAACAACCCGCCTCCGTCTCGTCATACTTCGCGACGTCGCACGGATCCTGCGCTCTCCCCGTCAGCTTATCCGCCAAAATCACCGTGTGCACGATAGCCCGAAAATTATCCTTGTGCAGTTCCGCCAGCATCTTCGGCGGATCCGGAAACGCGCGCGCATTCCATTCGAACGCGCCATTCTCCGTGTTCCATCCGTTCGGGCAAAATCCCGTGCCCAGATAAATCATCGCGTCGCACGGCAATTTCTTTTCGCGAAACGTTTTCGCTTCCGCCAAAATCTCCTCCGGACTCCCCAGTGTCCGGTGCGATTGCATGTAACCAAAACTCCACAGCGGCGGCAGTTCAGGATTTCCCGTCAATCGCGCGTATTCGCTCATAATCGTCGCCGGCTCGCGCGACGCCACGAAAAAAATGTCCAGCGGATAAGCCGCCTCCGGCCCCGCTGGCAGGAATTTGCTTTCCGTTCCCGAAAAATCAAACGTCCCGAACGGCGCATGAAAGAACATCGCCCACCCCGCCGTCCCGATTAGCCACGGAATCGGCACGCGCCCGCCGTTCGTCTGCAGCTTGTAGCCACCCTGCCCGCGCTTCATCGCGTCAACCGATCCGCGCCGGTCGAATTGCGGCCCGCCCTCTCCCAAGCCCAGCAGAGGCGAATTTCCGGTTGCAAACGAAACCGTGCCGCTCGCGCGGTCGAGCTTCAGCTGCTGAATCACTGCACCATCTGCGCCCGAAATCGTAAACGTCAACGGGCTCGGCGCAATCTTCACGCTCAAATCCCCCACCTTCACGCCGCGCTCCGCAAATTCCCCGCTCAGCGTCGTGACCGGCCCTTCCCAACTCGCCTTCACCAGCGATCCATCGCCAGGCACAGCCGCACCGCCGCGACCAGCTGAAAAAACACTCAGTCGCAAAGTATGTGCGCTAACCGAACAGACTCGTATCTCCAGATCCTGTTCCGCCGGCCCCAATCCGCCTTCGCCCGCCTCACTCACCCCCGGCAAAAAAAATGCCGCGCAAGTCGCGCTCACCACCTTCAAAACCTGCCTGCGATCATATTGCGTGCTCATAAATAGCAATCCCCCGTCAAACGAAAAAAGATATGAATCTGATCAAGACTCCTGCGACCCGCTCACCTACTGCTTCGCACTCAAATCCCCATAGAATTTCCAATGCGGCACATAATCCCGCGTCAATTTCTCATTCATGAAATCCGCGCGGATCATCTCAATCGGAATCGCATTCTCCTTCAACACCGCATCATGGAACTGCCGCTCCGTCATCTTCCCCGAATCCACCAGCGACTTGTGCAGCGACCCAATCTGCAATCCGCCCAGCATGTACCCCGCTTGGTACAGCGGCGAATAATCTCCCGCAAAAGACCGCCGCACCTCCGCCGTAGCGTTCTCCCGCTCGTGCCCCACCTTATCCACCAGAAAATCCACGCACTGCTGCGGGGTCCAATTCCCCAGATGAAAATTCAACGAGAACATAATCCTCGCCGCCCGATGCATCCTCCAGAACAGCATCCCGATGCGATCCTGCGGTGACCGCGCAAAATTCATATCCCACAAAAGCATTTCCCAATGTAGCGCCCAACCCTCCACGTAAAACGAAGTATCGAACGGTCGCCGCCACTCCCGATACCGCCGCGCCATAAATCCCTGCAGCTCGTGGCCCGGAATCAATTCATGAAATACGGTCGCGCGCGCGAAATGAATGTTATTTCCGCGCATGCTCATCATTTTCTGCTCGAACGTCATCCCATCCGTCGGATACGAAACACTGATGCGATCGCCGCCCGTGAAAAACGGATTCACCAGTTGCCGCTCCGGCGTCATCATTTCCATCCACCACGATTCGCTCGCCAGTTCCGGCACCGTCACCAGATCGTGCTTCTCCACATAAGCGATCGCTTCCAGCGCCAGGTCTCGTATCAGCTCCGGCTGTTTTCCCGGCGGCACGTAATCGGATTTCACCGTCTCCAGCGCCTTGTGCCAGTCGTCGCCGTCGCCCATCTCCCGCGAGGCGCGCTTCATCTCTGCCTCGCACCAGGCGTATTCGCGGTCCGCCAGCACCAGCAATTCCTCCGGCGTGTAAGGAATCATTTCGTAACGCAAACTGCTGATCAGCGCGTCGCGTCCGATCGGATTTCCCACAATCGTGGTCTTGTCCCCGGGCTTAATCCCCACGATCTGTTCGCGCACTTGCGCCGCGTAGCTTTCCAGGTTCGTGTCCACGGCCTTGTACGTCACATCCGTCCACCACGTGAACTGCGGATCGTACGAGTTATAAAAAGTGAACCACTCTTTCAACGTCGCCCGCAGCTGATCGGTTTCATTCGCCGCGCGATTGGCCACGTATTTCGAAGTCTTCACCGTCGCCAGCGATTTTTTCGCCTCATCAATTTGTTTGTTCAGACCATCCAACGTCGCCGCCGCCTTCGCTGCATCCATGTCTTGCATGTGCCGCAGCGCCTCGGCCAGCCCCACAATCGTCGGCGCAAACGGCAACAGCGGCGCCGTCTCCGCCATCTCTTTCCGCCGCCGTTCGATTTCCCGCTGTTCGTGGTTCAAAGTATTCTTCAGCAAAATGTAATCAATCTTCCCGTCCTGATGCATCGCGTCGAAATCCACCTTCTCCATTTCCGCCTGCCACCCGTTGTAGAACTTCTGCATGCGGTCCAGCACCGCGGGCGAAAGCGGCGTCCGGTACGATCGCTGCAAAAGCGTGCGGTCCGCGTCATACCGTTCCGCCAACGCGCGCATCTCGCTCGGCGGCGACGGAATTTCTTCCGCCCCATTATTAGCGTGGCCGTCGGCTCGGCCTTCGAGGTGAGCTCCCCCATCGCCCGATGCCGCAAATCCCACGCATAGTAAGGTAAGCGAAAGCAGAATCGCCAAAACCAAGGACTTCACCAGCAGTTTGTGTCTCATAGGACAGGGATTGTATATAATATGCGGAAAAACGCTAGCCCAATCACGCTTGTACCGGCCGGTTCAGCCTCGTCGGACCGGACAGCCTCGCTGGTTGCTCTTAACTCTCAACTGCTAACTCTCAGCCTTCCGTCCTCGACCCGACCACCCAACATTGACTATCCACACCCGCCAGATATACCTTCGAGCGTCTCCCCACGAGGTCATCCGCCGATGAATACGCGCCGCGCAAAGCCGCAACACAAACCGCACAGCATCCTGGTCATTGACGTCGGCGGCACTCACGTCAAGCTCCTCATGAGCGGTCAGAAAGATCCCGTGAAAATTCCCTCCGGCCTTTCCATGACGGCCGCCAAAATGGTTCGCATCGTCAAAAAAGCCACGCGTACCTGGAAATACGACGCCATCGCCATGGGCTACCCCGGCCCCATCGTCAACGGTCATCCGCTGCGCGAGCCGCACAATCTGGGCGGCGGCTGGATGGGTTTCAATTTCCACAAAGCCTTCGGCCACCCCATTAAAATTATCAATGACGCCAGCATGCAAGCTCTGGGCAGTTACAAAGGCGGACGCATGCTCTTCCTTGGCCTCGGCACCGGCCTCGGTTCCGCGATGATCACCAACGGAGCGCTTGAGCCCATGGAACTCGCGCACCTTTCCTACAAACATGGAAAAACGTACGAGGATTACGTCGGTCTGCGCGGCTTGGAAAAACTAGGAAAGAAAAAATGGCGCCGTCAGGTCTTCAAAATCACCGAAAAATTAAAGGCAGCTCTCGAGGCTGACTACGTGGTCCTTGGCGGTGGCAACGCCGCCAAACTAAAAAAACTACCGCCCGGCGTTCGCCTCGGCAACAACGATAACGCCTTCCGCGGCGGCTTCCGCCTGTGGGCCCAACCAGACCATTAACTTCGCAGCATCGTCATCCTGATCCCGCAGAGCGAGAGAAGGATCTCTCTTCGATTCCCGCGCGCCGACACCCACGACGCCGCGCCATATCACATTGCAAACCAATCCGCTAACTACTGTTGCGGCGGCGCGCTCGGCGCCCCAATCTTTGTCCCAATCACTTCGCCCGAAATAATAATCTCCACGCGACGATTCTGCTGCCGCCCCGCCGCGGTATCATTACTCGCCACCGGATTCGACTTGCCGAATCCCGTAGCCACAATGGACGTCGGATCCAGCCCCTGCTGCACCAAATAATCCCGCACCGCATTTGCGCGCTGCTCTGAGAGCGTTTGGTTGAACGCATCGCTTCCCACGCTGTCCGTGTATCCCTCCACCGAAAGGTGCAATCCCGGATGCGCCAGCACGATCCCCGAGAATTTCGCCAAAGCCTCTCGCGCTGGTGGCTGCAGTTCGAATTTCCCGAATGCGAATAGCACGTCCGCCATGTTCACCTGCAAACCTCGCGGCGTGTCCGTCGTCGGCAGCACCCGATTGAATTGATCCAGCAGCGCCGCCCGCAGCGCCTGCTTCTCTGCTTCCGACTTCGCCGCCGCTTCCTCTGCGGCCTTCGCCTGTTGTTGCGCCGCGTTCGCTTGCTGCTGCGCCGTTAGCGCCGCTGCATCAGCCTGTGCCTTGGCAGCCGCTGCCTGCGCCGCATCCCGTTCCGCCTGCAACTTTTGAATCTCAGCCTGCTGCCGCGCCGCTGCGTCCTGTTTCTGTTTCGCCTCCGCTGTAGCCACCGCCGCCTGCGCCGCCGCCTGTTCGGCCGCCGCCTTCTCCTGCGCCGCGCGTCTCAATGCGATCGTGCGCGCATCCGCCGCGGTCTGCACCGCGTCACGCGCCGCCGCAATCACTTCTTTCTTGTTCGCTTTCTTCGCCAGCAAATTGTCCGCCTGCGCCATTGACGCCAGCGCCTTCTGATAGGCATCCGGCGCCAGCGTATCGGCCCCCACGCTCTGCGCGATACCGATCGCGTTGCGCGCCTCGTACACTTCCAGCGGCACCTTCGGAGAGAAATTCGTGATCGGTTCCCGGGCCTTCGTTATGTCGTAGGTGTATCCGCCGCGCTGCATCAGCTCGTAATTCGCCGTCACCTGCTCCGACGTTCCCACCGTATCCGCCCGCACCACATTCTCCATCACCACCACGTCGCTCGGCATATTCACCGCAAAATAAGGCTCCGCGGTCACGATCATCCCGAAGGTCTGCAAATTCGTCGTCGCCGTCAATTTGCTGTTGTCGCCGTCGAGCAACAATTCCCCCAGATTATTCGGCTTGCCCTCCGGAGTGATCGCCCACAGCACGTACGTTAAATATTCCTTCCCATATTTCTGCGCCGACTCCATATTCTTGAAACTTGCGCTCACCACAATCGAGCCCTGCTTGCTGTCCACCTTGGCATTGCCCTTCGCCATCGGCAGCAGCGGCGTTCCTTGAAATCCAATCATCGTTGACCCGCTGCGGTGCTGATAACTCACCGCCGTGATGGTCTTCCCCACCACCGTCACATTGTAAATAGACTGACTGCCTTGCTGCCCCGGTGGGGTCTGCTGTTGCGCCCCCGCCGCCCCGCAAAAAATCACCAGGCTCGCAATCGCAACTCCCAGAACTTTTGTCATGTTCATAAATCGCTCCTTTATCTAGCTCTCGCCGCTTCGCGCGAATCCGCGCGCAAATCCGCCCAGCGGCCAATCCATTTTCGGGAGCTTTGCTTTCCGTCAGCGGGCCTAAGTGTACCAAAATAGTGCATCGCTTCCGAGTCTCTTAACGCCACGCCAGCCCGAAAAAAAATCGCACGAATCCTCGATTTCCCCGCGCTCCACAAGGTACGATATCTGTTCATGATGCAACGCTCATTCCTCGCCGCCACGCTCTTCCTCTTTTTCGTCCCCTCACCCCTTCACGCGTGCACCTGTTCCAAGCTTCCTCCCGGAAAATGTCTCGGCCTGCAATCCGACGACACCGTCTTTCTCGGCACCGTCACCGAAATCTCCGCCGTTGCTCCCGACGCCGCCTCCGCGGAAGCAGCCACGGCCGCGGCCAACACCAACGACGCAAATCCCGGCGCCGCTCCCCAAGCCATCACGCCCATCACCCGCTACCATTTTCACGTGGACGAAAAATTTGCCGGACCCGACACCCCTTTCATTGACGTCTTCTCCGGCGGCGACGATGCCGATTGCGGCTACTATTTCAAAAAAGGCGAACAGTACATCGTCTTCACTCAGCAGGAAACCGAAGGCCGTCTCTTCGCCGTGGTCTGCAGCCAGACGCGCCCCGCCAGCGAAGGCCGCGCAATCCTTCCCCAGTTACGCAACATGCGCAATCACGACCGCGTCGCTTCCGTCTTCGGCGTCCTGCGCCGTTCCGACCCGCCGCTCCTGGCCCCCACCGACGATCCCGAAGATCCCATCCCTCACATAAAATTAAAACTGCGCTCCAAAGACGATCGTTTCTCCTCCAGCACCGGCCCCGATGGCGTCTATTCTTTCTACGACGTGCACGCCGGCGAATATGTTTACACCGCCGACCTCCCGGCGCGCTTCGAGTTCTCCCAAAAAACTCTGAAAGGCGGCCTCCCCCCTTTCAAACTTCCCTCCGGCGCGTGCTACGAATACAACGTCAACGCCCTGCCCACCGGAAAAATTCGCGGCAGCGTCCTCGGCCCCAACGGAAAACCTCTGAAAATCGCGTCCGTCGAACTCTATCGCGCCGATCGCTTCGATTCAGCGAAGCCCGGACTCTGGGGTTTTCAAGGCCCCGACGGCAAGTTCGCATTCGATCACATCGGGCCCGGCGAATATCTTCTCGTCTTCAATCGCATGGATCGCCTCGATCCTAATTCGCCCTATCCGCGCACTTTCTTTCCCGGCGAGCCCGAACAATCCGAAGCCAAACTCATAAAAGTGAAAGACGGCCAGCAAATTCTCAACGCCAACATTAAGCTCGGAAGCGGCTATCCCACCCGTACCGTAAAAGTTCAACTCAAGTGGGAAGGCGGTCGGCCCTCAGGCGAAGTCACCGTGACAGCCCAAGCCGAAAAAGGCGACAATCCCGCCGCCCAAAAAATTTCCGACGGCCTGTACGAATTCACCCTGCTCCAGTCCACCAGCTACACTTTCTCCGCCTGGGAAGACCTGGATCCGCAACGCGCAGCCCAGCGCCACAACCAACCCGCCTGCACCATCCCAGCCCGCATCGACTCCGACATTCAAAAAATCCCCGCCGTCGCCGATGACGCAACCGCCGATGCGAGCGACGACCCCGCCGGCATCACGCTCACGTTCACGAATCCACCGTGTAATTAGCGGCACAGCCACCACGCTTGGCGGTGTTCTCGTTGCTTCCTTGGCTTTCTCTGTGTTCTCCGGTTTTCGCTGTGCGCTCTGTGCTAGATCCTTTGTCTTCCTCTGCGTCTCTGCGGCAAAAACCTCCACGCCAAAAACAGCGCGCCTGTTTGACTTGCACCAACCCACTACGTAGAATCTCCCGGCGATAATTGGGGCGCGAACTCAAAACACCGGAGCATAAATGAAGACCTTCCTAGCCACCTGTGCGGCCACACTGCTTCTCGTCACCTTCACCACCACCGCACAAGAACCAGCAAAAGACGCCAAGCCCGCCGCCGCAGCAGACGCCAAAGTCCCAGACGCCAATCCCCCCAAAGAAGAGACCTGGCCCAGCGACCACACCATCAAAATCAATAACCAATCCATCGCTTACAAAGCCACCGCCTCCACCACACTCCTCAAGGACGAAAAAGGCGAACCCACCGCGCTCATCTATTCCACCGCCTACACGCGCAGCGACACTAAAGATTTCTCGCAGCGCCCCATCGCTTTCATCTACAACGGCGGGCCCGGCTCCGCGTCCATCTGGCTGCACATGGGCGCCTTCGGCCCGCGCCGCGTCGTCAACGCCGACCACAGCTCGACTCCACCCGCCCCATACAAGCTCGAAGACAACGCGAATTCTTTACTCGACAAGACCGACATGGTTTTCATCGATCCCGTCGGCACCGGTTTCAGCCACGCTGTAGGCAAAGCGCAAAATAAAGATTTCTGGGGCGTCGATCAGGACGTAAAAATGTTCACGCAGTTCATCAACATCTATCTCAATCGCAACAATCGCTGGAACTCCCCGAAATTCCTCATCGGCGAAAGTTACGGCACCTTCCGCTCCGCCGCGCTGGGAAATTATCTGCAGCAGCACGACGGCATCTACATCAACGGCATCGTGCTCATTTCTTCCGTCCTGAATCTCGGCACCATCTCCTTCAATCCCGGCGATGACTTGCCCTACATCCTCTACGTCCCCAGCTACGCCGCCAGCGCCGCCTATCAAAAAGCGCTCGCGGATCCTCCTTCGGATATCCCCGCCTTCCTCGCCGAAGCCCGCAAATTCGCCGCCACCGAATACGCCACTGCGCTGATGAAAGGCACCAACATCACGCCCGCCGAAAAATCAGAGATAGCGAAAAAGCTTTCGCACTTTACCGGCCTCAGCGAAGACTATCTCCTGAAAGCCGATCTGCGCGTGGGTCTCTCGCAATTCAACGTCGAGCTAAATCGCAGCCGCGGCCTCACCATGGGACGCTACGATTCCCGCTACACCATGCCCACCTACGACATGCTCACGGAATTTGCTGAAGACGATCCGTCTTACACCGCGGTGCGCGGCGCCTTCACCGCAGCATTCAATAGCTACGCCCGCGAAGAATTGAAAGTCACGGAAGAAAGATCCTACGAAGCTCTCAGCGGAGACGTCGGCGGCAACTGGGATTGGAAACATCGCGGCCCGCAACGCGGCGGCTTTTTCCCCGGCTCAGCCAATGTCTCCGGCGACCTGATCCAAGCCCTGATGACCAACCCGCACCTGCAGGTCCAGGTCGAAAATGGCTTCTACGACATGGCCACCCCGTTCTTCGCCACCGAATACACCATGGACCACCTGTTCTTGCCCGGGAACCTGCGCAGCAACATCCACTTCGAATACTACGGCGCAGGCCACATGATGTACCTGCACGAAGAAGACCTAGCCAAACTAAAATCCAATATCGCGACCCTAATCGACAGCGCGTCGAAGTAACCGCATCCAGCACAAATGATCGCAGGAGTGGGTGCCGCAAAGCGGGACCCGCCCTCGTCACCGGCTCGCAAGTCGCACTCAGGACAAGCTACTAAACCACAAAATGTCTTATCGGACTACCGGCAGAAGCAATCGCGATGACGAAAATATGGTATTGAGTGACATCAGGCGATTGCGGCTTTTTCGCCTGGGCGCAGGAGTTGCGGCATGGCGTCGGCGCTGCCCGATCGCGAAACTTTTACACAGAGTTCGGTGCCACTTTTAAGCGGGAGATTCACAGAGATAAAGCCGTTTGCCGAATCGCGAATAAATTCGAGAAAATCTGGTTCTGCGTTGTCGTTTACTACGTAGCCCCCAATGCGAATTTGAGGAGCCACGACCTGCATGACTTCACGCGCGAGCGAAGGTCCTTCGGAAACTGGCCAACCATCAATCAGAACGAAATCAACAGGACCGCCAAGATCACTAAGAGTCACGCGCGCGTCTCCCTCCCTAATTTCAACACAGTCGGAAAGTCCGGCATCGGCCAGATTGCTCTTCGCAGTCGCGATTTTCGCCGGAACGAGTTCTGAACCAATTACGGTGCCGCCGCCGTTGTCACGCATGGCTGCCGCAAAGTAGAGAGCTGACATGCCAACGGAGGTCGCGAAATCAACGACCCGTTTCGCGCAGATACCGCGGCATAGCAGATAGATCAGCTCGCCTTGCTCAGGAACGATGGAAAAACCGTATTCCGCGTAGTCGTAAGGATCACGACTTGCGGCCGGATCGTTGTGCGGGCCACCGCTCTGCGGGCGACTCCGCGTCTCTACAAGCCGGTTGATAACGGCATGAATACGCGCATCTTTGATTGGGCTCTGAAAGCTTCTGTTTGGCATAAGAAAACCTCCTTCTCGGCGGGACAATTGTTACTTTGGGATTTGTTGTGGGTCGCTATTGCGGATCAAGCTGATTGCGCTTTCCGGGCAAGCCACCAGGCAGATTCCACTTCCAGCCGTCGCGGGAGTCATGACTATTTGCCTCGGATTTCGTCGATAGCCCGGCGGAGGATTGCGAAGACTCTCTTTCTCTCCTCGGCCGGTGCGTCGAATTTCTCGGAGAGGGCCGCCTTGAGGTCATTGCGCACCTCGCGAAATTCCTTTCTCGCCGCACGCCATTCCGCCTTAATCCCGTGTCTGGGATCGCCCTCAAAGTCTTCTCTCTCTTCATCTTCGTGTACTGCAAAGTCCTTCTGGAATTCGGCCAACTTTCGGCCAAACCGCGCCATTTGATCGAGCGTCTCCTCGACGCTTGCGCGGTTTTCATTCAGATATGCGGTACCAGTTTCCGTGATTCGGTAAAGTCTCTTGTTGCCTTCGGATTCTGAAGCTGCGTAGCCCATCTCTTCGAGATAAGTGAGCGCCGGGTAGACCATCCCAGGGCTCGGGGCGTAAGTGCCACTGGAATGTTCTTCGACCTGCTTGATGATTTCATATCCGTGACGCGGTTTTTCGCTGAGCAGCGCAAGGATGATGAGTTGAAGGTCGCCCGAAGCGACCATTTTCGGGAACCTCATTCCTGGCCCGCCAAAGGCCGCGCCAAAACGGCCAAAGAATCTCCCCCGACGTCCGAATGGGCCGCGGTGAGCATGGGCTTCGAAGGAATCAAAATCATGGTGTCTATGCATGTCAACCTCTCAGTAAAAGCTAAAATAATATATAGAGATACTATCGTAAGATATATTCTATGTCAATAGATGGTTCTTTGGATTGCCCTTCAGAATCCGTCAGGAAAGAACCCGATCCGGTCGACTGCCCGATGGTCGGCAATCGGGAAGCAATCGGAGCCCCTCTAGCCTAAAATCACTCCGCGCTCTTCAACACAGGCGGCACCGCCGGCCCCACTCCCTTCACATAATGCCCATACCAAAACAAATACCGCTCGTATCTATCCTTTATAAACGACGGCCGCGAAAACTCGTGATATTCCCCCGGATACACAACCAAAAGCGTCGGCACTCCCAACCTCCGCAAACTCTGGTACAACTGCTCCCCGTTAATCACCGGCACATTCCAATCTACGTCCCCGCCCATCACCATTGTCGGCGTAGTAATCTGCAACACCCGATTGAACGGCGAAAGCTTCTCCCATCGCTCGCGGTTCTTCCACGGCAGCCCCAACTCATATTCCCAATCGCGCGAATACAAATCGTGTCCCCAATTCGTGATGTACAAAAATTCCCCCGCCCCAGAAATCGCCGCCTTGAATCGCGTCGTCTGCGTAATTATAAAATTCGTCGAAATCCCGCCGTACGACCAGCCTCCCACTCCCATTTTATCGGGGTCCGTAATTCCCTGCGCTACCGCGTAATCCACCATGGCCATATCATCTTCAAAATCCTTGTGCCCCCAATCTGCAAAAATTGCCTTGCAGTAGTCCTCGCCGTATCCCGACGACCCGCGCGGATTCGGCGTCAGCACTACATATCCATTCGCCGCATACAGCTGCGGATCAAAATTGAATTCCGCGTAGTAAGCCCACACCGGCCCGCCATGCGGTTTCAAAATCGTCGGATATTTCACGCCAGCCTGATAATCCGGCGGTTTGTACAAATATCCCGCCACCGTGGTTCCGTCCTTACTCTTGAAATGCACATACTCCACCGTCGGCAGACGCAGCTCCGCCATCAATGCATCATTCACGCTCGTCAATTTCCGCAGTTCCCCACCCGCAGGCAGCACATACAGCTCCGCCGGATGCGTCAACTCACCCACCGTCGCCACCGCCGTGCCATCCGCGCCCAGCGAATAAGCTTCCACCATCTTGCGCCCGCCAATCGGCCGTGCAATCTCCCCGCCCGCCGCCGGCACACGCATCAAATTCTGCGTTCCATCATCGTCCGCAATAAAATAAATAAATTTCCCGTCCACCGAAAATCGCGGAATCGTCGAATTGCGATCCAGCTTCCGCGTCAGCACATTTGCCGCCCCGCCCGTAGCTGGCGACACCGCTATCTGTATCGTCGAATACTGAAATAGCTCGGGCTCGAGCTGCGTCGTGTATGCAATCCATTTCCCGTCCGGTGACCATGCCGGCGCTTCCTCCGTCCCCACATTCGTCGTCACCTGCATCAAGGACTTCCCCTGATCCGTATTGTCCGCCGCCACCACCCATATATCCTTGTTGTAATTTAAATCTGGTTCCGGTACCGATCGGTTGCTCGCGAACGCGATTTTACTGCCGTCCGGTGACCACGCCGGATCGTCATCATCATAATCACCGGAAGTAATCTGCCGCTGTTTCCGATCCGCAATCGTGAACACATACAAATGCGTCCGCCGCCGGTCCAGATACCCAATCTCATCCTCTTTGAAATGCAGCCGGTCAATCACCCATGGCCGCGGCTTCGCTTTCGCCTTGCTGCCCTTCGCCTTGTTCTCCGCGGCCTCGATTTCCTCCGGCGACGCGTCCTGCAGCACCAGCACCATCCGGTCGCTCGTCGGCGCCCACGCAAAATTGTCCACGTCCTGCACGGTATCGGTCAGCTGCTGCGCCTCGCCCCCTTCGCGATTCAAAATCCACACCTGCTTCTTGCCCTTCTCCTCGTCATCGCCGCCGCCACCCTCGCGCGCCGAAAGAAACGCAATATATTTTCCGTCCGGACTCCACCGCGGATGCGAAGATGATTCGCTTTCATCCGTCAACGCAATCGGAGCCCCGCCGCCCACCGGAACCATCCATATCCGCCGCCGGTCCTTGTCCTCCTTCAAATTCGCCGTCTCCACCGTGTACGCCACCCACTTCCCGTCCGGACTGATCTGCGGATCCGCCACGTCCTTGATCCGAAAATAATCGTCCACCGCCAACACACGCCCGCCTGACGTCGCCGCAGCAGCAGGATTCTGCGCCTGCGCCACGCCACCCGCCGCCGCCAACATCACGACCAACGCAATTTTTCCCAGGAATTTCATCCCCTCACCCTTTCCAAGCAAGCGAATCACTCGAGGCCGCGAAGTATATCAGAACGCTCAACCACAAAAAAAAGGCAGGGCCATGGGCCCCGCCCTTTTCGACATACACCCTGCGGAGATGTATCTCTACACGAAAACCAAAAAATCCAAAAACCCGCTATGATCCCTTCGCCGGATTCATCGTCAACGAACTCACATGAATCGTATCGCCATCCAAAGTCCCCTTCACCGTCACCTCATGCCCCGCATGACCGTCCGCCTTATCCTGCGGCTCCAGAATGTAAACTTTCTTGTCGGCATCACTATACAAAGCATATTTCGCCCCATGCGATTTCACGCACTTCGACGTACACTCCGCCTTCGCCGCCGTGGCGTCTTTCGACCCGCACATATCATTCGTTATCACGCCAGTCCACGATCCGCTCTTCGCCGCGCTGTCCTGCCCCGCCACCGACAACCCCACGGCAAACACCATCGCAACCGTCGCCAACATCATTCGCTTTGCCATGTTCGTTTTCCTCCTCATCACTGGACCCGGCTTCGCCGCCCCGCAACCAGGCCCAAAATAATGTGTCACTAATCCACGCATTTGTCCATGAACCGCCGAGCCGCCGACCACGTCGCAACTCAGCGTCGCCGTTCTCTAGCCGCTAAACACTCACCACTAGCAACTGCCTTTACCAACAAACAAAAAACGCCAGCCGATCCGCCGTTCCATTGACACATCTTCGCGCTGCAATTACTCTCGTTTCGATGCCCACTCAGCCGAACTTCCCACTGCGCTCGCATCCGCACCTCTACGAAATCAACACTTGGACGTGGCTCGAGCAGCTCTCCGCCCGCCTCAGTAAAAATGTCACCCTCGCCGATGTCCCAGACGCCGAATGGGACGCACTCGCCGCCCAAGGCTTCGACATTATCTGGCTGATGGGCGTCTGGCAACGCAGCCCCATCTCCCGCCGCATGAACCTGGAAAATCCCGCCAATGCCGCGCAGTTCAGCCTAGCCCTGCCCGGCTGGAAGCCCGAAGACGTGATCAGTTCCCCATACTCCGTCGCCGCCTACGCCCCCGACCCGCGCATGGGCAACTGGCAAGCCCTCGACGCCGCCCGCGAAAAATTGCGCGCGCGCGGCATCGCGCTATTCCTGGATTTCGTCGGCAACCACACAGCGCTCGATCATCCCTGGATGCGCGAACACTCCGACTACTACGTCCAAGCCTCTCCCGGAGAATTCCAGAAAAATCCGCAGCTCTACTACACTCAATCCACGCCGCAAGGTCCTCGATACATCGCGCTTGCCAAAGATCCCTACTTCCCACCCTGGCCGGACGTCGCCCAACTCAATCATTTCAACCCCGGCCTTCGCGCCGCGCAGCTAGCCGACCTCCGCACCATCGCCTCCCACTGCGACGGCGTCCGCTGCGACATGGCCATGCTCCAACTCAACGACATCTTCAACAACAACTGGCGCCACCTGCTCGGCGACACCCCCGCGCCCGAAAAAGAATTCTGGACCGAAGCCCATGCCGCCGTTCGCAAACTCACCTTGCTTGCCGAAGCCTACTGGGGCACGGAACAACGCCTGGTCGATCTAGGCTTCTCCTACTCCTACGACAAAACCCTTTACGACGCTACCCGCGACCATAATATCCCGCAAATCCGCGAGCGCCTCTGGAGCTTCCCCGAACGCAAAAGCGATTTCGCGCGCTTCATGGAAAATCACGATGAACAACGCCGCGCCGTGGTTTTCCCCGACGACCACCTCGCCGCCGACGGCACTCTGCTCTCCACTCTCCCCGGCATCCGCTTCTATCACCAAGGCGAACTCGAAGGCCGCAGAATTCACCTCCCCATCACTCTGCGCATCGCCGCGGACGAGCCGCCCGATCCCCTCAGCGCAAAGTTTTTCCAGAAAATTTTGCAAATCACCCGGCAGGATGTTTTTCACGAAGGAAAATGGAATCTACTCGATGTCGCGCCGGAAGGCGATGCTCCCCCCGACGCACTCATGGTTTACGAATGGCGTTCGCCGAAAGCGTGGAAAATAATTGCGGTAAACCTGGCCGCCTACGCTTCGCAAGGACGCGTCCCTCTGGCCGGCCGCGTCTCCCCAACTCAAAATTACGCCTTCAACGATGAACTAAACAACGTCCGCTACGATCGCACCGGCGCCGAACTCCACAACCTCGGCCTCTTCATCCGCCGCGACGCCTTCCAAGCGCACATCTTCGACATCACCACCGCGCCGTAACGCTCCGCGAAACTCATCTCACAGTCGCCCGCCATTGCCGTCAGTACCGCCGGCGTCCCGCCGGCTCCTGCCCGCGCCGTCATCCTGAGGAGCGTAGCGATGAAGGACCTCGCTTCGAATTTGTTTTTGAATTCCTAGCGGCAGTCTTCAGACCGCCAGCCTTCGCGGTTGGTTATATGTGTTGCGGTCGGTTCAAGATCGACGCGTTTGGTTTTCTCTGTGTCCGGCGATTACCGTGACGCAGTCGGGCGTCTCTGCGGTTCATCCCTTCGCCGCGCGCCCTACTTCACCACCAGAGTCAAAAAGTTATTCAATGTCTGCGGCGGCGCCCCATTCAACGACGTCGTCAGCGACAACATGTATGTCCCCGCCGGCGTAGCCCCGTTCGCCCCCTGTGGCAAACTATTGCTGCAAGCCGCCGACCCCAACGCCACCAGCAGCAACATCGCAAACGTCAAAGCCACCCGCCGATTCCGCCGGAAGGTCCACACTGATCCACCCAGCACCATCGACACCAGCAGCAACCCAAGTCCACCACCGATCCCTCCGCCAATCCCTCCCACCGGCACCGCAAATCCGTTTGACGTCGTCACCCCCTGACAAAAAGTCTGGATCGCAAACGCCACCTCAGTCGTACCGCCCGTCAACGTCACCGACCCCGGGATCACCTTGCACGTAATCAACGCCGAGTTCGGCACGCATCCCAACTGCACCGTCCCCGTCACTCCCGGCGCTCCCTGAATCATCAATCCGTAATACGCCGTCCCGCCAGACACCGTCGTCGCTGTCGTCGATCCCCCCGGCGGCACTGTTATGATCACTGACGAAGTCACGCCCGTCCCGCTCAACGCCACCGTCTGCGGACTTCCCGCCGCGTTATCCGCAATATTTAAAGTCGCCGTCCGCGCTCCATTCGCTCCCGGCGTGAACACCACATTGATCGTGCAACTCGCCCCCACCGCCAGCGTTCCCGTCGCACTGCATCCAGCACCAGAGGAAGGCAGCGGCACGGAAAAATCTTCAGCATCCGCGCCACTCGTTGTGAACCCCGCGAAATTCACCGCCGCCGTGCTCGTATTCGTCACCATCACGCCCATCGGCGCACTCGTCGTGCTCAAAGCTTGCGATCCAAACGTCAAACTACTCGGCGCCACTGTCACCGTCGCGGTACCAGGCGTGCCCGTCCCCGTCAAAGTCACCGTCTGCGGACTTCCCGTCGCGTTATCCGTAAACGTGACTGTTCCCGTCCGCGTTCCCGTCGCCGTAGGCTTGAACGATATCTGGAACACGCACGGCGTTGCCTCCGCCGCAAGGCTCGGGCATTGCGCCAGCGTCGCGCCGGCAAAATCTCCGCGAAGCCACGATGTTCGTAAACGTCACCGTCGTGCCGCCCGTGTTATTAAACGGTCACCGTCTGTGTCGCGCTCGTCGTTCCCACCGCCTGGCCGCCGAACGTCAACGTCGTCGGCGAAATCGAAATCGTTCCGCCGGTCGCAGCCGTTCCCGTGCCCGTCAGCGTTATCGTCGTCGTTTGAGGCGTCGTATTACCCGCGCTCGTGTACGTCACCGTCACGGTCCCCGTCAGCGCACCCGTTGCAGTCGGCGCGAACGTCACGTTCACCGAGCAGTTCGATCCCGTACCGCCGCCTGCCGTAAGCGTCACCGGGCAAGTGTTCGTCTCGCCGAAGTTCGTGCTCGCCACAATGCTCGTAATCGTCACCGTGGTCGAACCCACATTCGTAATCACGACCGGCTGCGCAGCGCTCGTCGTCCCCTGCGCCTGGCTCCCAAAAGTCAGCGACGTCGGATTCGCGGTCACGTTCGCGCTGGACAGACTTCCTGCCTGTACGAACACGTTCGAATCGTACAAATGGTCGGTTTCGTCCGCGACCGCCAGCTTGATGTGATATGTCTGCCCGGGAATCACCGTCGCTTGCGCCGTAAACACCGTCGTTAAACCATTCAATTCCGTGTCGAGCGGCGCCGCGGCCGGCAGGAATTCGTTGTTGATATAGAACTGAGGGTTCACAGGATCGGTTCCCAGTGGATTCCCGTCATTCACGTTGTTGATTGAGACTGGCAAGTTCGTGCCTGGAATCAGCGCGATGTTTACCGGCGAGCCATCCGGCGCGGTCAGGAAGAATCCAAACACATCGTTAAAGTCACCAACGAACTCGTTGTACTCATCCGAAGCAAACACGTACTGGAAAGAGAGATTCGTGCTCGTAGGCACAAAATCGAACTCCAGAACGGCCGCGTCTTCCGTGTCTCCGCCTGCGAGACTCGTCAGGTCCGCGTCGCCTGGCTGGACGTTATCCACGGAGATTCCGGAATTGTCGTTGTCGTTTTCAGCCTCCGCGTTCCCGGACACGCAATTCGGCCCCACCACATTACGAACCGATCCACTGCTCAGCACCAGCCCGCTTGTAAATCCGAATATGTTGGTAGCGCTGGTGAAATTGCCCGCCGCGCGCGCCGAGCCTGTGTATTTGACGTTACTGATTGTCACACCCGTACCTACCAAGCTTTGCGCCAACACTTGCGCCGTCAGCGCTGGATCCGTCAGGTCGCTCACCTGGATTGCGGCATCTGCACCGAATCCGTTTACCTCGAGCGCCAGGTTTCCGCCCGGATCGTTATCCTGCACAGTGATGTTCGCGAATTGATTCTGGCAGGCGGTGGTGGACGTAAAACTGGCTGTAACGATGCAGGTCTGTCCCGGCGCCAGCGTCTTGCAGTTCATTCCCACGATGAAAGCGGGATTGTCCGCCGAGACGCCGGTGAAGTTCACGCTCTGTGTCGTCGAAGTGTTCGTCAGCACGATTTGCAGCGGCGGCGTCGTCCCGTCGATTCGTTGCTTGTCATCAATGCCATCCGCATAGGTGTAATCTCCACCGAAATCCGCGACGATCGCCTGCGAAGATTCACCCCCCAGGATTACCGTCGAATCCGTCGCGGTTGCCGACGCCGATCCGCCACCCGAAACCGTCACCGAATTCACCTGCGGCGAAGGCGCATCATCCGACACATCCACCGTCACCGTAATCGGCGGATAGCTCGCCCCGGCCGCCAGCACATCGCTGCGCGTGCAACCATTGCTCCCCTCGGGACATGTCCAGCCCGTTCCCGCCATCGAGTCGAGCGTCAAGCCCGATGGAATCGCATCCAAAACTGTCACGCCCCCGTTCGTCGGGCCCGTGCCGGCCGTGTTCGTTACTGTCACCGTGTAGGTATCCTCCGTATCGCCTACTTCAAAATTGCCCACGTGACTCTTGCTGATTGTCAACACCGGTGCCGCCGTCACGCCCGTCGCAAACGTCGCCGTCACCGTTTCCGGCCCCGCCGGCATGTTGAACGCGCAAGTCGCGCCCGAAACCGTGCACGTAGTGGGCGTCCCGCTCCACCCGCTGAATGTGCCGCCGCTCGGTGGCGTCTCCGTCAAAGTTACCGCCGTGTTATAGGTCGCAGTCACCGAGCAACCTTGAATCCCCGCAGCCGGCCCGCAGCTTATGCCGCCGCCAAGCCCGTTCACTACGTTGCTCGTGACCGTTCCTCCCTGCGTCCCCGCTCGATCCACCGTCAGCGGATAAGTGTTTATGGTAAATAGCGCCGTCGCGCTCGTCAGGCTCGTGCTGCTCACCGTAAACACGCAGGGATTCACCGTGCTGGCGTTGCATGGACCCGCCGTCCAATGCGTGAACGAATATCCCGTCCCCGGCGTCGCCGTCAAATTCACCGCAGTGCCCGATGCAAAGTTCGTCGAACAAACACTGGGCGGCGCCGGATTCGCGCAGTTAATTTCCGTCGCGATCGTCGGCGTCGAAGTGCTCGTGATCGTCCCGTTGCCCGTCAGTGCCACCGTGAAACTGCTCGTTGTCGCGGTGAACATTGCCGCAATCGTTTCCGCCGAACCCATCGTTACCACGCATTTTGCCGGTTGTCCCGTCGGTACCGAGCATGCCCCGGTCCAGCCCGCAAATGTTGACGTCGGGTTCGCCTCCGCCGTCAGCGTCTCGATTGACCCGCTCAATACATTTTGCGTGCAAACTCCGGTCGGCGTCGTAGCGCCGTTTATTACGCAATCAATCACCGTGCCCGTGCCCCCGATGTTCCCCGTCACCGTTCCGCCGCCCGTGCTCGGGCCAGGAATCACGTTCAACGTGAAATTTCCCGCGCCGTTGCTGAACGTCGCCGAGATCTCCGCATTCCCTGTCACCGTGAATGCGCACGTCGTCGCCGTCCCGGTACACGTGCTGAGCCCCCATCCGCCAAACACCGATCCGGCGTCCGGAATCTCGGTCAATACGACTGCGGTCCCGCTCGGATACGTCGTGTTGCACGTTCCGGTAGCTCCCTGTCCGGAGATATTCGTGCAATTGATCAGTCCCTGGTTGTCCATCACCGTGCCGTAAGCGGTACCTTCCAGCACCAACTGGAACGGGGATCCCGTCGCTGCCGCAACCGTAATTGTTATGCTCGGTATTGTCGTGCCGGCAAGCGTTGCGCTGATCGTCGTCGTCCCGGCGACCTCGCCCGCCGTCACAAGACCCGTGCTGCTGACCGACGCCACGCTTGGCGCGGAAGAAGTCCACGCTGCCTTGCTCGTCAAATCTTGAAAAGTTCCGTCGTTGTAAGTCGCCAGCACGTTCAGCTGCTCGGTGCTGCCCACCGCCAACGTCGTCGCTTGCGCCAGAATCTGCGCCGAAAACGTCGCCGAAGCCGCGCTCGTCAGCGCGAATAGCGCTGCATCTGGAAATGCCGCCCCGGGTGTGCTGCAACTCGTGCAAGCAGTCTGAAAACCATTCACCGTCGTGGCTGGACTCGTATTCCCGAAGAAGCTCCCCACGTCCGTAGTCGCCGACGCATAGACCGCATGATTCGAATCAATATCCACACCCGCAACCTGATCATCCGTTCCGCCGCCGATGTAACTGGAAAATTCCGTCACCGCCGTAGTCGGTGTAAGAAAGAACGCCGCGACAAATCCGTCCTGCGTCCCCGTCAGTGCCGCCTGAAATGGATGCAGCACAGGAAAATCCGTGGATTGAGTTTGCCCGCCCACAATAATGTAGAAGCCATTGGGAATCCCGGCATCGTATCCGAGACTGCGTATCTCATCCCCGCCGCTGCTTCCTCCAAAATAACTTCCCGATACCAGGCTCGCCGCTCCGCTCTTCGTCGTATCCATCACCACCAAAAAACCCGTCTCTCCACCCGTGGTGCCCGCTGCCAAATTTGTAGTTCCGCCCGGCAGTGAATTCCCTAACGGAATGTTCGGTGCGTTCGTCGTGCCGTTCGAAGTCGTGCGTCCCGCCAACACCGCCATTCCGGTCCCGATCTGGTGCGCGCCGGTACTCACTACCGTCTGGCCACCTCCTCCGATGTACGTTGCATATTGCAGCGCTGCTGTTCCGCTCTTGCTGATATCCAACTTCATCACGAACGCATTTTCCGATCCTTGCAACGTCGTCTGGAATCCCATCACGCCGGCCGGCGCCCCCGCGAACGCCACCGTGGACTCCGTATTGCCGCCGAAGTACAAAATATTTGGATTATTCGAATCAATCACTCCGCCGCATTCCGCTTCCAGTCCGCCCCCAACGCTCCCCGGTCCCGTGCTCCCCGCTCCCATGTTCAAATAACTGAAATACACTGGCGTCAGGTCCGACCGTTGCAGCTTCGCCGTGTAGCAGTCGTCGAATGCCGTCGTGCCGTTATTGAAATTCATGTAATACGCGCCCGTCATGGTGGGCAGATTCGTCGCAGCCGAAGGTCCTGTCACCAGCACATTTCCCGTCGTATCCACGAACACATACCCCGTGTTCATCTGCCCGTTGCCGCCCAGCAAAACCGACTTGTCAATCGACGTCCCAGTGGAGGCGAGCCGCGTCACCAGCGTCGCCGTCGCTGCCACCCCGGTTCCCGTAACTCCCGGTGTGATAAATGTGCCCGGATAATCTGCGCAATTCGTCTCGCCTCCGATCACCGGCTCCACCAGCGACGCCCCCTGGCTCTGATCCAGCGCCAGCCACGCGGCGTCGGTTTCGCAACTTGTCGCGCCCGCGCTTTCAAACGCCGTACTCCCTCCGATGAAAGTCAGATACACCAGCGACGCCGATCCAGTTTTCGTCGGGTCAATCTTCGATATATAGAGGTCTTGATCTCCAGTGGGATTGTTAATGCGTGTGCCGCCCTCTGGAAAACTCGTGATGTCGGTGGTGACGCCCGTCGTGTAAATCTTCGGCGCACCAGGCGTGCTCGAATCCACTGACAACGCTTCGGAAATCTCGATCCCCGCGCCGCCCAAGAACGTCGCGTAATCAATCGCCGGATCAATCACCAATTTCTGCGCGTGATCGTAAGGCCCCACTTCAAATCGCAGCTGGTTTTTCGCGCTCAGCACAAATTTGCCGCGCACTTCACTGCGCCCTTCGCCCTCTCCCTGATAAATCACCGGCTTCCGCATTTCAAACTCGGAATCCGCCGTGTGCAAAATCAAGTCGCCATTCGCCGCAATCTCAATTTTCTTCGCGCCCTTGATGCGGAATCCAATCCGTCCTGGATCCGCTCCCGGCGAACCACGAAATCGTATTCCAGTTGCCGCTGGTCGCCATGGAACAGCAAGTCCACTCCCGGATAAACTTTTGCAACTTGCACTTCGGAAAATAGCGCGACGTTCGTGTGCCACGCCGCCTGGTCCTTCCCGATCAGGTAGTTCACCTTTCCCGAGCAGTTCTTGCAATCCACTGAAATTCCGGCGCCGGATTCGTCACCGAGCAATTCCATCCGCAGCACGGACTGTTTCGAATTTTTCGCATCCGCGCGAAACGTCGCCAGTCCCTTCCCGAATTTGTTCCCACTCACGACCCCGTCCTTGCCTTCCACCAACACCGTCTCCGTCGGCGTCAGGAACATCGTGTACCCGCCGCTGCGCGTCAGAAACCGCACGCTCGGATCCGTCTGCCCTTGGTTCGCTTCGAAAAACAGTGGCATCTTGATTGCGCTCGCAGCAATCTCTTGCTGTTCCTGCGCGTTCATCGTGCTGTCATCACCGGCCTTCGGCGCCGTCTGCGCGCGCAATCCGTCCTGCGGCAGCGCGCTCGCAAATTGCATACATATCCATAAAACCACCAAACTCGTTGCGGGTCCCAAGATGCGCCTTAGCGACATGGTTCCTCCGACAGCAAACAATACGGATACAAGTGCAAAACTTTGCGCATCCCCCTGATCCACGCCTCCCGCAAGGGGGTGCCAACTACAGCCAACTTCATGTGCGCGCAATACTTAGGGCCTGATTAGTGAAGCGCGTGTTCGGGGACCTCGACGAGCTTACCTTAATAGTGCAACTCGAAAGCCACCGGCGCCCCGGCCGCACCACGACCCCACCTACCAAGCCCCAATCAGCCCACGACGCGCCCATCTCGCCAAGCCCATCCACGAGACCTAATTCCAGTCTCCGCAGTGACTCCAGCACACCCAGCCGCATTTTCGGCTATTTCTAGCCGCTCGCCACCAACCACTTGCCCACTGCTTATTTCCTAAGCCCTGCCTTCGCACTCAACACACATCCAGTCAAAAAAATCGCTAGCAACGCAAAAACCCGCCGACCAAGAGTCACCAATCACGAATCACCAATCACGAATCGCCAACACCAATTGCTCATCGCTCGTCACTTATCACTTCTGTTTTGACGCAGGACTGCTCTAGGAGGCAATCTTGCTCTACGAGGGAACCTGGGCTGGCGCGGATTCTCTAACCGCCCCGCCCGCTCCGTCAAGCAATTGTTTTTGTTCCCGCCAAAATCAGCGCACCAATCCCTGAGCAGGCCGCACCACGATTTGATTTTGGTTCTGATTTTTCGTGCAGGATTTAGCTGTTACTTTGAGGCTGGTCTCGACCCTGACGCTGCGGTTGCCGTTAACGTCGACGTTGCCGTTAACTTTGACTCTGTAGCGGCCCCCTGCTTTTTTAGGCGGGCGATGTTGAGGTTGCTTTTGAAGTTGTAGCGGCGGTCTTCAGACCGCCATTCCTTGCCGTTGCTTCTGAATTTGCGTCGTCATCCTGCCCGCCCTGAGTGGTTTTGCGAAAAAAACCCTGCGCATTTGATTCATGCCGGGCGAAGGATCTCTCCCGCATTTTTCTGCGTCTCCGCGGTTCGTCTTTCGATTTTGAAGCAGCCTCTACTTCACCACCAGAGTCAAAAAGTTATTCAATGTCTGCGGCGGCGCCCCATTCAACGACGTCGTCAGCGACAACATGTATGTCCCCGCCGGCGTAGCCCCGTTCGCCCCCTGTGGCAAACTATTGCTGCAAGCCGCCGACCCCAACGCCACCAGCAGCAACATCGCAAACGTCAAAGCCACCCGCCGATTCCGCCGGAAGGTCCACACTGATCCACCCAGCACCATCGACACCAGCAGCAACCCAAGTCCACCACCGATCCCTCCGCCAATCCCTCCCACCGGCACCGCAAATCCGTTTGACGTCGTCACCCCCTGACAAAAAGTCTGGATCGCAAACGCCACCTCGGTCGTACCGCCCGTCAATGTCACCGACCCCGGGATCACCTTGCACGTAATCAACGCCGAGTTCGGCACGCATCCCAACTGCACCGTCCCCGTCACTCCCGGCGCTCCCTGAATCATCAATCCGTAATACGCCGTCCCGCCAGACACCGTCGTCGCTGTCGTCGATCCCCCCGGCGGCACCGTTATGATCACTGACGAAGTCACGCCCGTCCCGCTCAACGCCACCGTCTGCGGACTTCCCGCCGCGTTATCCGCAATATTTAAAGTCGCCGTCCGCGCTCCGTTCGCTCCCGGCGTGAACACCACATTGATCGTGCAACTCGCCCCCGCCGCCAGCGTTCCCGTCGCACTGCATCCAGCACCAGAGGAAGGCAGCGGCACGGAAAAATCTTCAGCATCCGCGCCACTCGTTGTGAACCCCGCGAAATTCACCGCCGCCGTGCTCGTATTCGTCACCATCACGCCCAAAGGCCCGCTCGTCGTGCTCAAGGCCTGCGAGCCAAAAGCCAAACTACTCGGCGCCACCGTCACCGTCGCGGTACCGGGCGTGCCCGTCCCCGTCAAAGTCACCGTCTGCGGACTTCCCGTCGCGTTATCCGTAAACGTGACTGTTCCCGTCCGCGTTCCCGTCGCCGTAGGCTTGAACGATATCTGGAACACGCACGGCGTTGCCTCCGCCGCAAGGCTCGGGCATTGCGCCAGCGTCGCGCCGGCAAAATCTCCGCTCGTCGCAATGTTGGTAAACGTCACCGCCGTGCCGCCCGTGTTTGAAACGGTCACCGTCTGTGTCGCGCTTGTCGTTCCCACCGCCTGACTGGCGAACGTCAACGTCGTTGGCGCAATCGAAATCGTTCCCGCGGCTGCCGTGCTAAACGTCGCCGTTACCGTCTCTGCGGCGCTCATTGTCACCGTGCAGCTGGGCGGATTCGTCTGCGGACTAGCCGGCGTGCAGTTCCCGCTAAAACTCGTGAAAGTCGAGCCTGTGCTCGCAGTCGCTGTCAACACGACCGCGCTGTTGCCCGCAAACGTGCCCGTGCAGGTCGTCGGGCAGTTGATCCCCGCCGGTGCGCTGGTCACTGTTCCCGAGCCGCTCACCGTCACGGTCAAAGCCGCGGCGCCCATCCCCGATAAGGTAATTGTCTGTATGCTTCCTGCCTTCGGCGCGTTGTCAGAGATCGTAACCGTTCCGGTGTAAGCAATAAATTCCGTTGGCTCAAATGCAATCTCAAGCTTGCACGCAGCGCCCACCGCCAGCGTTGCAGGCGCCGCCGGGCACGGATTCTCGGCTAGCGAAAACGCCCCTTCGCTGACCGAAATGCTTGAAATCGTCAAGGGAGCGTCACCCGAGTTCGTCACCATCACCGGCAAAGTTGCGCTCACATTGAGAGCCTGGTTTGCGAATGCTGCGGTCGTACTGGAAAGAGTTACGATCGGATTAAGGAGCACCAGCCTGATCCGGTTGTTGAACAAATCGCCCACGTACATGTTGCCCAGGTTGTTCACGACGACTCCGTCCGGGGTGGCAAAGCTGGCTGAAAGTGCCGGCCCGCCATCGCCTGCAAACGCAAATTTTCCATTCCCTGCGAACGTCGTAATAATCCCAGTTGCTCCGTCCACGCGGCGGATCACATTATTTCCAGTGTCGGAGATAAAAAGATTGCCTGCGCCATTCGCGGAGACTCTGACGGGCCCATTCAGAGTCGCGTTCGTGGCCAAGCCGCCATCGCCGGTGTGTGCCGGAGTCCCAGTCCCGGCGATAGTTGTGATGATGCGCGGCGTGCCGGTGTCAATCTTGCGGATTACATTGTTATCTGTGTCGGCGACGTAGAGGTTGCCGTTTGAATCGATGTCCAGACCGGCAGGGCAACTGAGGGTCGAGTCCACGGCGGGCCCGCCGTCCCCGGTGTAACTTCCTGGACACCCTATCGGTGCGGTTCCATCAGGCCCGCCCCCCGCAATCGTTGTGATCGTGCCTGTCGTGTCCACTTCGCGGACGCGATTGTCTTGAGCATCCACGAAATAGAGATTTCCGGCCGCATCCAGCACCGCTGCACGAGCGTCGTTCAGATTGGCGCTGAGCGCAGGTCCACCGTCGCCGCACGTCGAGAAGGGAGCCGTGCACAGATTTCCGGATCCCACAATGGTCGTGATGATCCCGGTGGAGCCAGTCACCTCGCGAATCCTGCTGTCACCATCATCCGCAACCAGCAGGTTCCCGGATGGTCCGATCGTGACGGTGCGCGGCATAAAAAGTGAAGCATTGGCGGCGAGTCCGCCATCGCCACAGGCGTCCGTCCCTTGTGGACACGGAATTCCATTGCCCACTACCGTCGCTATTGTTCCATCCGAGGCGCTCACTTCTCGGATTCGATTGTTCTGCGCGTCAACGAAAAATAGATTGCCGCTGGAATCCAGTGCGGGATTTCGTGGGTAATACAAGCTGGCGCTGGTCGCCGGCCCAGCGTCACCCACCAACCCGCTTCCCACCACGGTTGTAACGATTTTCGTGCTCGCCGTGTACAGGCGAACGCGATTATTCCAGTAGTCTGCAATCCACACGTTGCCGCTAGTGGAATCGACGAACACGCCAAATGGGTTCGTTAGGGCCGTCGAAGTTCCCCCATTCCCGTCGCCGTTGAATCCATAAGTGTGATTGCCCACGATCGTCGTAATTTCGTTCGGCGTGGGAGAGCTCGTCGGGGAGAACACTTCCCGAATGGCGGCATTGGCAGCATCCGAAATGTAAATGTTCCCCGCACTATCCACCGCCACACTATTCGGCGTGTTCAGAGTTGCCGACGTTGCCGGCCCCCCGTCACCGCTGTAGCCTTGGGGGCCTGTTCCGGCCACGATCGTGATATTTTTCGTCGTGGCGTCCACACGACAAACCACCTGGTCGTTCTGATCTGCAATGAAAAGATTTCCACTCGCATCAGCCGCCAACCCCACCGGGCCACTCAGCGTCGTCGACGTTGCCAGAACGTTGTTTGTGGGAAATCCCGAACTGCCCGGGATGCCGGCATAAGTGCTGATGATTCCAGTCCCCAGCACCACGCGGCGAACGATGCTGCTCCCGATGTCCGCTATATAAAGATTCCCCAAACCATCAAGTGCCACTTCTTGCGGAAAACTCAGTTCGGCGCTCGTTGCCTGCCCACCATCTCCCCCGTAACTGCATGCGTTCGCCGTTCCAGCGACTGTGTTCATGACTCCTGTCGCAGCAACAATTTCCCGCACCACGCAATTGTTCTGATCGGAAAAATAAAAATTGCCGGCAGCATCCACCGCGGCGCCAATCGGTTCATACAGCAATGCCGAAGTCGCGAGCGTACCGTTCGGCGACAATCCCGCAGTGTTGTTCCCCGCATAAATAGACATGGAACTGGGGGGCGCGGCAGTTACCTTGTAAATCACGCCGTTGTCGTTCACTACATAAAGATTTCCCAAGGAATCTCGAGTAATTGCCACCGGTCCCTCGATCGGCGCAGCCGTGGGAGCCACGTTGTTAGGGGGCGCACTCCCCGCAACCGTGGAGATCGTGTTCTGCCCGCGTGCAACATTCGCAAACAGCAGCATCACGGCCAACGAACAGACCCCGATGAAATATTGCGCACCGCTCTTCGTAGGACGTCTCACAAAAGTTCTCCTCGATAGGCGCCCGCTGCAAGTCCGAAACCACACACTCTTCCGCGTGCGGAGCGCAAATGTACCTCGGCAGCATGTCTCGGTTGCCTGCGGACAAACCTTACTTTCGGGGAAACAACGGCGAATTCTCTAACCCAATCGCCTTGCCCGTCAAGCAATTGTTTTAATTGCCATTGAAAACCGCCGGGCACTCCCATATCATGCCGCACTCTGCACGCAACGCGACCCAGCAGCTCGATGCCAACAGCTTCCGCTGAAACCGAGCAACCGAATTCCTCCGACGGCTCGCGCCTCCGCCAGATCGGTTTCCTCCCGCTGCTCTGCATTTTTTACGGCTACACTGCCGGCGGCCCGTTCGGTTACGAAGGCATCTTCCACGATTCCGGCCCCGGCATGGCGCTGGTCTTCCTCGCGTTCGTTCCTTTTTTCTGGAGCATCCCGATTTCTTTCGCCTCCGCCGAACTCAACAGTCTTCTGCCCGTGCAAGGCGGCTTCTATCGCTGGAGCCGCGCCGCGTTCGGCGACTTCTGGGGCTTTCAATGCGGCTGGTGGAATTGGACGGGCACGTTCCTGCTCAACAGTCTCTACGGCGTTTTGGTGATGGACTACCTCGGCATTTATTTTCCGTCGCTCACCGGCTACGCCAAATGGGCGGGCGCGTGCCTAGTGCTGATCGTGCTCGCGTATCTGAATGCGCGCGGAATTCAAGTCGCGGGTTGGCTTTCCGTCGCGCTGCTCGTCGCCGTGATGATTCCGGTCACGTGGCTCTGCACGATTTCACTGTTTCACATGCACTTCAATCCGGTGCTGCCGTTCGTGCCGCCCGGAGCGCCTTTCGGCAGCGTCTTCGGCAAAGGACTCGCTCTCGCGATGTGGAATTACGCCGGGTACGAGCAGCTTTCCAGCACGACGGGCGAGATGAAGAATCCGCAGAAGACTTTCGTGCGCATCCTGGCCTGGAACACGCCGATGAACGTTCTCACTTATGTGCTTCCCACCACGCTTGCGCTCGCGGTCCTCGGCAACTGGCAGGAATGGAAAACGGATTACATCGTTACCGCCTCGCGCCTTATCGGCGGACCGGCACTGGGCGCCGCCATGCTCATCGCCGCGATGATCGGCACGCTCTCGCTATCCAACTCCACGATTCTGTACACCACGCGAGTGCCGGCGACGATGGCGCAAGATGGCTACCTGCCGGCGTGGCTGGGGAAAATTCATGAGCGTTACGGGACGCCGACGCGGGCGATCGCGGTTTCGACAATTGTGTACTGCATGCTTGCCAAGTTCGACGTCGAGGACATGGTCAACATCTACATCTGGACGCGCATCGCCACCACTCTGCTGACGCTTTTCGCGGCGTGGCAGATGCGTCGCAAATTGCCGGACGCGCCGCGCAGTTTTCGGATTCCCGGCGGCGCGCTGGGCATCACTTACATTTTGATTTTTCCTCTGGTGTTGTGCGCGCTGAAAATCGCGCAAAGTGAGGACTACGTCTGGAAATACGCACCGTTGCTGCTCGCTTCGGGACCGGTTGCCTACGTCGTCTTGCGTTACGCCTTCAAATTAAAACCTGCTGCAAATATTTCCGCGACGAACCCGTAGGGCACGGCAACTCACGCCGTGCCCCTACGAAATTTATTTTGTGCCGCCGATTTTCTCCGACACCGTCTTTGCCTGCGTGAACAACAACAAATAATCCTGGCCGCCGGATTTCGAGTCGGTGCCGGACATATTGAATCCGCCAAAGGGATGCGCGCCGACCATGGCGCCGGTGCATTTGCGGTTCATGTAGAGATTGCCGACGTGGAATTCTTCTTCGGCGCGGGCGATTTTCTTCGCATTCTGCGAGTACACCGCGCCGGTGAGGCCGAATTCGCTGTCGTTAGCCATGGAAAGCGCTTCATCGAAGTCTTTCGCTTTCGTCACCGCAAGCACAGGACCGAAAATTTCTTCCTGAAAAATGCGTGCTTTGCGATCCACGTCTGCGATGACGGTCGGCTCGATGAAATATCCGTCGCCTTCCGCGCGTTTTCCGCCGGCCACGAGGCGACCTTCTTTTTTGCCCTGATCAATGTAACCAAGGATCGAAGTCATGGCGGCTTTATTGATCACGGGGCCCATATAATTCGCGGGATCCTCGATCGGGCCGACTTTGATTTTCTTCACGCGCTCGACTAGCTTGCCCAGGAACTCATCGTAGACTTTTTCCGCGACGATGGCACGCGAACACGCTGAACACTTCTGCCCCTGGTAGCCGAATGCCGAGAGCGCCACGCCCTCCACCGCCGCATCCACGTCCGCCTCGTCATCCACGACGATCGCGTCCTTGCCGCCCATTTCCAGCACAGTGCGCTTGATCCAGACCTGGCCCGGCTGAGTTTTAGTCGCCTGCTCCGCGATACGCAGTCCTGCTTCCTTCGATCCGGTAAATGCGATGAAGCGGGTCTTGGGATGCGTCACCAGCGCTTCGCCCGCCGTGCTGCCGGGTCCGGTGAAGAAGCTGACGACATCGCCCGGCACGCCCGACTCGTACAAAATATCGATGAAGATCGCGGCAATCGTCGGCGAATCGCTCGACGGTTTCACCACCACGGTGTTGCCAGTGACGACCGCAGCCACCGTCATGCCGCCCATGATGGCCGCTGCGAAATTCCAGGGCGGAATCACGATGCCTACGCCCAGCGGAATATACTTCAGATAATTTTTCTCGCCGCGGAAGGGCGTCAACTTCTGCGGCGCGCCCAGGCGCAACGCTTCGCGTCCATAGTATTCGCAGAAATCAATCAGTTCGGCGATGTCCGCATCCGCTTCCGGCCAGGTCTTGCCGATTTCGTATGACAGCCAGGCATCGAGTTCGTAACGCCGCTTGCGCAATATATCTGCTGCGCGATACAGGCATGCGGCGCGCTCTTCCACCGGGACGCGCTTCCAGCGCTCGAACGCGGCGTGCGCTTTTTCCACAGCCTGGTTCGCCAATGCGACGCTGGCCTTCTGGAATATGCCAATCACCTGATCGGGATGCGACGGATTGTGGGACTTGATCTTTTCCGAGGTGGTGATGCGCTCGCCGCCAATCGTCAGTGGATATTCGCGTCCAAACATCGCGCGCACTTGCGTCAGCGCGTCTTCCATCGCCTTGCGATTCGCGGGCTGAGTAAAGTCAATGAATGCCTCGTTCGCAAATTCCCCGCGCTGCAAGTTCACAGGTGTGTTGTGTGTGCCAGTCGTCGCCGTAGATGTCATTGGTTGTGCCTCACTCTATCCGTCGTAATGGTTCGTAGCATTTCATTTTACCGCCCCGCGAGATAGCGGCACAAGCACCGTGTGGGCGCGCCGCAAATTTGCCCACCTCATCGGAACACCGCACGATGTACACACACAATCCCGGATCCCCTACCTCATTTCCTCTCAATCACTTACCCAGCTCCCTCTTTCTACGAATATCGCCCCGCTTCGCTTTGTGTTAGCGTGAGTCGGGGCACTCGTGAAGCCCCCGAAAGGTCGCAACCTGCGCAAGCTAACCCGCTCTCAGAGCTCCGCCCTCGCCCGTCACCCCTCCAAATCCCGCGAAAGTAAGCCAGCTAACCTCAAACACCACCGCCTCTGCTGCGAAATCTGCCGCCACGCTCTCTGCCAGCAAATCGAGGCAGCGTTCCTGCAATGGCGCAGCCCCAAAGTCATCATGCATTGCTTCAGCAGCAAGACCGAAACCACCATCTATCACCACGCCCACGCTCGAGGCCTCTTCGACCTTCGCGACCGAAGCCTCGGTTAGGTTCTCGCCAACATCATCGAGCAAGCGGACACCCTGCGCCCCACCAATCAGTACATCCTCCGCGCGATTTACGCTCTCGCTCACATCAATTCCGAAGGCCAGTGGGTCGAGCCCAACAATGAATCCGCGGTCGTGCATCACTCTTCACCGCTTGAACCAATCGCTAGCGAAACAAAATCGAAAGCCGATGCAAACCCATGAAAACAACCACCAGCGACCCAGATCAATCGCTCGTTTTTGTCGCCTTTTTGGCAATCGCGCCGGGCCGCGAAACTGGTCGATACAAAAAAGTCGAGCGCGCCCATCCGTCCCGGATCCCAGGAAAAGTTGCGCGCGCTCGAGTTCTGCTCGGTGGCGAAATCGGCGCCTACTCCGCGTTGTGGCTTTACTTGCTCTTCGAATACAGAATGCGCAGGAGGTGGTCGCGGTGCGCGGCGTAATCCACCGTGGAGGCGTAGACATCGCCGAAGAGCGGTTGCTTGGTGTGCAGCGATTCAATTTCGCCGTAGAACTTGTCCATGGCAGCGGCGTTAGGGAAAACGGCGATGAGGGTGTAGACGCCGGGCGTTTCCGTGTGGATCAGGTCCTCCTCGAGCGAGTAGCCGGAGAGGGTGCCGTCAGCGACCTGGGCATCGAGCGCGGGCTTGCGATATTTCGTCAGCAGATCGCGGAACTCGTCGGCGTGTCCGGGCTTCGGCGTCCAATCCTGCACGAGGATGTAGCCGGATTCGGTGGTGCTGCCTTTTCCGTTGTACATCGTGGACATGGTGATCTCATCCGCATGCATGGTGTAGGCGATTTCGGACGCTGGGGGAGCCGACGTGCGCAGGGCCGCCAAAGCTTTCATCAAGCCCGCGACCGAGGACGAAGTAAACCAACCGACGTGCGTCGCGGCGGCCGGCCCCTCGTGAACTTCCAGAGCGGCGTCGCCGTAGCTCAGGATCGTTCCGTCGGCGAGGAGACTGTCGAAAACCTTGTGCCCACTCGCAGCGCTCTTTTCGTACGCGGCCCACTGCCCGCGGGGGACTCCGAAGAAGGAAACATAGGTGTACACCACCGGCTGCTTCCCTGCTTCAGCCTGCTGAGCACGCGCGGCCGGCGCGGAAAACGTGAACAGGGACATGAGCAGCATGCAGAACGTGGTGACGCACAGCATTCGCTTGATCATCTTTTATTCTCTCCTGTTTTCATGGATGGCAGAGCAATCGGACCTGGGTGGTTCGATTGAGACTTCTGTCGGACGCATCGTATGCTCGTCGTGCTCGGGACACAACGAATTTATGGGCAGAACGCTTACTTGCGGTAGATGACGCCGGCTTTCATCACGAAGGAAACTTTTTCTAGCATGGCGATGTCTTCGAGCGGGTTGCCGGGGACGGCGACGATATCTGCTTGATAGCCGGGTTTAAGCGTGCCGATTCTATCTTGCCAGCCTAGAAGTTTCGCGCCGTTCAGCGTGCCGGCTTGAATCGCGGCCAGCGGCGACATCCCGTATTTGACCATCAGGATAAATTCGCGGGCTTGCGTGCCGTGGGGGAATGGGCCGACATCTGAACCCATGGCGATGGGGACGCTTGCGGCTAGCTGTTTCTTGAACTCGCCGACGTGGAGGTCGAGCATGGCGCGTTCGCGGGCGGCGACCTCGGGCGTTGCAGCGTGTTCCGCAAAATATTCGGAGATGGTGAAAGTGGGGACGGCGAAAATTTGTTTTTCGCGCATGATGCGCATGGTTTCGTCGCTGAGCTGAAAGGCGTGGTCAACGGATTCGACCCCGGCGCGCGCCGCGTAGAGAGTGCCGGGTTCGCCGGTGGCGTGGACGGCTACGCGGTTGCCGGTGCGGGCGGCTTCGCCGACGGCGGCGGCCAGTTCTTTTTCCGTGTACTGGTAGGGCGTCGAGAATTTTCCGTCGGCGATCGAATCCGCTCCCGTTTCGTAAATTTTAATGAAGTCGGCGCCTTCTTTCAGCTGCTCACGGATTACGGTGACGAGCTCTGTCGCGTTGTTGGCGTAGGTGGCGTTGGGGAGCACGTGCTGGTCAGGGTTGTAGCCGATGGCGTCTTCGTGGCCACCGAGAATATTGATGGCGTTGCCGCTGATGCGGAGGCGGGGGCCGGGAATTTCGCCGCGATTGATGGCGTTGCGGACGGCGGTGTCTGCGGAGCCGGCGCCTTCGGTGCCCATGTCGCGCTCGGCGGTGAATCCGGCAAGGAGGTCGGCGCGCGCGGCGAGTGTGGCTGCGATGGTGCGCTGCGGCACAGATTCCGTGACCGTTTGCACGTCTTCCGGGCCGGGATGCAGGAAGAGGTGGACGTGGGCGTCAATGAGCCCGGGGAGGAGAGTGGTGTCGCCGAGGTCAACGATTTCAGCACCGGTGGGGCGAGTGACTTTTGCGCTGACTTCTTTTATGACGTCGGATTGGATGAGGATTTCGCCGGGGGTGAGGAGGCGGCCGGATTCTACGTCGAGGAGGCGAGCGGCGTGGAGGACGATCGCGTGTGCGCTTGGCGCGGGCTGCGATTGCCTTGACTGCGCGTGGAGCGGTGCGCCGCAGAGGGATGCCATCGCGAAGAAAAGTACGAAAGTAAGAACGGCGCCGGACGCGAATTTGTTTGGGTTCATGTGGTCGCCGCGATAATAAACCAATTTTGCCTGGCGAATTAAGATTTATAGCGCGGGTTGGGGGCGACGCTTTGGAAGCCGTAGGTTTCGTAGCGCCAGGAGATTTTTCCTTCGCGGAGGCTGACGATGCTGA
The DNA here is from genome assembly GCA_963790855.1 of uncultured Acidobacteriota bacterium. Lineage (GTDB taxonomy): Bacteria > Acidobacteriota > Terriglobia > Acidiferrales > UBA7541 > Palsa-295. The sequence goes on along the minus strand of CAWBPZ010000004.1, from coordinate 467,734 downwards.
AGCCTTCGGGGAAATCGAGGCGGGGGCCGTGCCACCAATTGCCGCAGACGGCGCCGCAGCAGGCGTACTGGCAATTCTTGTAGTTCACGAGTTCGTTGATGTGGAGATGGCCTTGGAAAACGGCGAGGATATTGTGGCGCGCCAACAGCGCGATCACGGCGGCGGAATTTGCAACGGACACGGTGTCGTAGCGCGGAGTGCCGTCGGGTTTGGGACCGTAGGCGAGATAGCCGGTGACGAGCGGGACGTGAGTGATGACGATGATGGGCGCGACGGGCGAAAGGGCGGCGAGATCGTGGGCGAGCCATTGCAGTTGCGCGTCGTCAATGCGGCCCTCCCAGAGGCGATCCGGCGTGGGGAAAATGGAATCGAGGACGATGAAATGGTAGCCGCGGTGGTCGAAGGAATAGTAGGTGCGGGCGCCGATGCGATCTTCGAACATTTTCTTGCCGTAGCCGGGATCGGTCGGAGCGGCGCCGCTTTTTGCGACGATGCCGTAGAGGTCGTGATTGCCGATGGTGTGATGGAGCGGGGCTTGGATCGTTTGTTCGGTGCGTTGGTAGAGATCGAAGAGCATGTCGGCGCGGGTGCGGGAGACTTCGAGCGCGTCGTAGACCATATCGCCGCCGCAGATGGCGAATTCGGGTGTGGCGGCTGCGATTTTTGCGAAGGCCATTTGGCAGCCGTGGGCGGCGTCTAGTTCGGGTTGGATGTGGGTGTCTGTGAAGAAGACGAAATCGAAAGATTCCGCGGGCGCGGTGGGGTTCGCGTTGCCGTGATTCAGGAGAGGAATGCCGGGAAATGCGGCGGCTGCGCTGGCTGCGGCTAGAGATTGCAAAAATTTTCGGCGGTCCGGATTCAAGTGGGTTCCTTCGCTGGCATGCGCGCAATTTCGCGCTGCGGCGTCACGATTAAAGTATAACGCGCGGGTTGGGGCGCGGGATTGAAAAGTAGGCGTGAGTTGGTGTGCTGATCGCTGAAATGCGAATTACGGGCGGCGATACGTTATGCGAAATTTTCTGACGCCTGGGTCGTGAGGGTCGAGGTAATCCTCGAACGCGGCTTCTTGGAGGCCGGCGCGGGAGAATGCGGAGAGTTCTTGGCGGGTTAGGCGCCAGGGGACGCAGCCGGGGTCTTCTTGTGGATCGCGACCTCGAGCGAGGACTAGCAGCAGTCCTGCGGGCTTTAGAAATTCTGCGATCTTGGGGAACGCTTGGGCGCGCAGATCGGGGGGAAGTGATTGCAGGGTGTAGGACTCGAATATGAAGTCGAAATTGGCGCGCCATTGATTCGGCGGCGCTAGTAAATCCGCGACGACGTATTCGACCGAGGTGGATGGGAAGCGTTTTTTTGTGGCGGCGATGGCGGTGGAGGAAATGTCGAAGGCAGTGGTTTGAAATCCCCAGGCGGTAAGCTGCTCCGCGTCGTCGCCCAGGCCGCTGCCGATTGCCATGGCTGATTTGTTGCGCGTTTCCTGGGGATGCAATTTCCAGAAATCGAGCAGGTTGGGATTGGGGACGAGGTCGGCCCAGGGAATTTCGCTGACGCCTGTCTCGGCTTCGCGGTAGAGAGCGTCGAACCAGCCGAGGGGGTCGCCTTTGGCGTCAAATTGTGCGGCGAGTTCACGGGCGCGGGTGCGATCGGGCATTCGTTTCTCCCAAGCGATGAGATGCGATCGGTTCAGGTGCGATTCGGAAAGGCGGCGGACTTTGCCGCGTTATTGAATCAGTTCATGGGCGGCGGCTGAGAAAACTTTGGTGTGGTGGTCGATGTCGGCCGCGGTGGTGGCGGGCGACATGAGCGCCATGTTGTGGAATGGCGTGAGAAGGATTCCGCGATTCAGGGCGTAGAGATGCATGAAACGTTCGAGTTCGAAGTCCATGGCGGCGGCTGCTTCTCCGCCGTTGCGCGGCGGGTGCGGATGGAAGAGATATTCGGCGCGGCAGCCTAGGCGAGCTACGTGCCAGGGGAGCGCGGCTTCATTGATGGCTTTCGAGACGCCGTCGGCGAATTTTTCTGCGAGCGGAATCATGTGGGCGAAGGCGGCGGGAGTTAGAACGTTTTCCAGCGTAACGCGAATGGCAGCTAGCGAAAGCGCGTTGCCTGCAAGAGTGCCGCCGATCCCGCCGGTGTCGCAGTCTTCGAGATGGATGCGGGCCGTGATTTTTTGCGCGACGTCGGCGGTGCAGCCGTAGGTTGCTGCGGGAACTCCGCTCGCGATGGGCTTGCCGATCACGAAGAGATCGGGCTTGAGGCCGTGGGCGTGGGTGTAGCCGCCGGGGCCGGTGCAGATCGTGTGAGTTTCGTCAATGATGAGGAGCGTGCCGAATTTTCGCGCGACGGCGGCGGCTTTTTCCCAGTAACCGGGCTCGGGATGGACAATGCCGACGTTGGTGAGGACTGGCTCCGCGAGAATGCAGGCGACGTCTTGGTGCGCCAGTTCCCTCTCGAGTGCGGGGAGATCGTTGAACTCGACAACGCGGGTGGTTTCGACGGGATTTACCGGCGGCCCGATATTTCCGCGGCGGGGGCCGGGTATGCCGTTGTGGAGGGAGATGTAGGTTTCGTCTACGGTGCCGTGAAAGCAGTAATTGAAGACCAGGATTTTTTGGCGCTGTGTGATTTCGCGCGCGATGCGGATGGCGAAGCGATTGGCGTCGGTGGCGGTGAGAGTGAATTGCCAGTAGGGGAGGCCGAAGCGGCGAGTGAGTTCTTCGCCAACCCATGCGGCGTCCTCGGTGGGGAGCATCAGGGTGATTCCGTGATTTGCCTGGCGCGCGATGGCCGCGGCTGCTGCGGAGGGAGAGTGGCCGGTCATGGCGCCGGTATCGCCGAGGCAGAGGTCAACGTAATCGTGGCCGTCGACATCCTGGAAATGCGCGCCGTGAGCTTCGGCGACGAAGACGGGAAATTTGCCGGCCCATTTTTTCATCCAGTTCATGGGGACGCCGCCGAGGAGGGATTTTTGGGCGCGGGCGTAGAGAGCGGCGGAGAGGGGGCGCTCGGCGACGAATCTTTCTTCTTCGCGGGACAGGAGGGCTTGGAGGCGAGAGCGATCGATGGTGCGGTGCGAAGATTTTTTGGGCGTGGCCATGTGGGGCTCCGTGGCATTAGAGAATACTCAAAGGCGAAGGTGCTAGCCAGCGATTCGTGGATTGAACACTGTTAGCGGTTGCGGTCCTGTCGCTGCGGTTCCTCGGTTGAGGGGATCCGTTTCTTAAATTGCTTGCCCAAACGTATTCGGCTAAGTTTTCGCATCGTACGGCGCCTGGCGCGAAGCTCTTTTTCGGTGGGAAGGTTTTGCTCGAGAAGCGCGACGACTTCGGCGGCAATCGAGCGATGAGCTTGGCGGGCGCGCCGGCCGAGTCCCCTGCAAAGATCTTCGCCTATGTTTTCGACGTGTAGAGAAGCCATAGTCATAGCACCGCCCGCGGCGAGCAGAATGCCTATCGTTCTCGAAGAAGGCAGAGGCCGATGGCGAGTGTTTAGTGGCTAGAAAACGGCGGAACGGCTGTGGCAGAGACGGGCGCGAGTTAACGGAGGTGCTTGGCGATTTCGCGGGCGGCGTTGTGGCCGGAAGCGCCTGTTACGCCGTTGCCGGGGTGGGTGCCGTTGCCGCAGAGGTAGAGGTGTTTCACCGGGGTGGCATAGCGGGCCCAGCCGAGGAGGGGGCGCATGGTGAAGATTTGGTCGAGGGCTAGTTCGCCGTGGAAGGGGTGGCCGCCGGTGAGGCCGTAGGTGTTTTCGAGATCGTGGGGCGTCAGAGTTTGCACGGCGAGAATTTTCGACGGCAAGTCGGGGGCGTATTGCGCGAGGGTGTTGATTACGGTGTCGCGGAGGGCGTCTTTTTGCTGGCTCCAGTCGCCGGATTTTAGTTTGTAGGGGGCGAACTGCACGTAGATGGACATGACGTGATTGCCGGCGGGGGCGAGAGAATTATCGAGAATTGTGGGGATAGATATGTCAAGAAAAGGGGCGCGGGAAAATTCGCCGTACTTGGAATCGTCGAAGGCGCGCTCGAGATAGTCGATTCCGGGGCCGATGTGGATGCGGCCAGCGAGGGCGGCGTTGCCGTCGCAGGAGTGCGCGACAGCGGTGAATATTGGCAGCGCGTCGAGCGCGACATTTATTTTTGCGGCGACGCCGTTGCTGCGGAAATTGAGCATTTTTACGACGAAGCTGGGCGGCAGGTGGACGGGATCGAGGAGGCCGAGCAGAGTGCGGCGCGGGTCGGCACCAGAAACTACAACTTTGGCTGAGATTTCTTCACCATTAGTCAGCGCGACGCCGCTGACAATGCCGTGTTTCACCAGAATTTGCGCGACTTCTGCGCCGGTGCGAATTTCCGCGCCTGCTTCTTTCGCGGCGGCTGCCATTGCGGCGCTGAGCGCGCCCATACCGCCGCGCGGGTAAGCTGAGTTCCCTACCGGATGCGGGTCGGCGGCGGCGCGGAGCAGAAGCAGAGCTGTAGAACCGGCGGACCACGGACCAAGAGAGGCGCCGAAAATTCCGCGTGCGGCTACGGCGGCGCGCAAAAGGTCGGTTTCAAAAAATTCGGCGACAAAATCCGCGACGGCCATGGGGCCCCAACGGATGAGCTGCATCATTTCTTTTTTTCCGAGGCCGCGGACTTTGCGTCCGATTTTGAGGAGCTTCCAGAGATCTTCGTTAGAATGGTTTTTCGATGACCGGCGGAGTGAGGTCGAGCAATTCGCCCGCGATTGCAGCGGCACGGGCGATTTCTTTAGAGAGTTCGAAATATTTGGCGCCGTCTTTTTTCGAAAAATTGTCTATTTGGCGTGCGGAGGCCGAGGGATCGGTGTGCAGCACGAGGGCGCGGCCATCGGGCGAGGGCGCGAAGACGCGGACGGGCGATTCCAGTTTTTCCAGACCGTGGCGCGCGAGTTGCATGTCCTTCACGATTTCGGCGAGCGGCGGCCCTCCCGCATGCGCGACGGTGGAGCATTTGAATCCGGGATGAAATTCTTCGGTGACGGCTGCGCCGCCGACGATCGAGCGGCGTTCGAGGATGAGCGGCTTGTGCCCTTTTTTCGCGAGATAGAAGGCTGTGACGAGAGCGTTGTGCCCGGCGCCGAGAATGATAATGTCGCGTTGCGCGGCCACGATCAGCTTCTCCCCGTGTCTTTCAGAATTTCGAGAGCTGCGAGGCGGCCGGGAGCGCCCATGATGCCGCCGCCGGGATGCGTGGCCGAGCCGCACATGTACAATTTTTTGATCGGCGTGCGGTAGCGCGCCCAGCCTGCGGCGGGACGCAGGAAGAAAAGTTGTTCAAGCGAAAGCTCACCTTGGAAGATATTTCCTTCGGTGAGGCCAGTCTGACGTTCGATATCGAGCGGAGTGATGAATTGTTTTCCGATGATTAGATTTTTCAGGTTGGGGGCGAATTGCGAAATTGTGTCAACGACAGTGTTGCCGAAGGCCTCACGCTGCTCGTCCCATGTGCCGGAGGACAGCTTGTAGGGTGCGTATTGCACGAAGCAGGAAAGGATGTGTTTTCCGGGCGGCGCGACGGAGGGATCGGTGAGCGACGGGATCACCATATCAATGTAGGGGCGGCGGGAAAATTCGCCGTATTTGGCCTGGTCGTAGGCGCGCTCCATATATTCCATCGAGGGAGAAATGGAAATTGCGCCGCGGAGATGATTGCCGGGACCGGGGAGGCAGGTGAAATCCGGCAGGCCGTCGAGAGCGAGATTCACTTTGCCGGATGAGCCGCGATATTTGTAGCGGCGGACGTCTTCGAGGAAATCGCCGGGAAGTTCGCGCGCTTCGATGAATTTCAGGAACGTGAGGTTGGGGTCAACGCTGGAAGAAACGATGTCGGCGTGAATTTCTTCCCCGCCTTCGAGGACGACGCCCTGCGCGACACCATTTTTTATGAGAATTTTCGAAACTGCCACTTCCTTGCGGATTTCGACGCCCGCTTCGAGTGCTGCACCTGCGATGGAGTTGGAAATGGCGCCGGTGCCGCCACGGCTGAAACCCCAGGAGCGGAAGGCGCCGTCAATTTCGCCCATGTAATGATGGAGCAAAACGTAGGCGGTGCCGGGCGAACGGATGCCGAGGAACGTGCCGATGATGCCGGAGGCGGACATGGTGGCTTTGAGGACGTCAGTCTCAAACCACTGGTCAAGAAAATCGGCGGCGCTCATAGTCATGAGCTGGACGAGATTGTATTTGTCTTCGGCGTCGAGATTCTGGAAACGCTTGCCGAGGAAGGCGAGTTTTTTCAGGTCGCGCGGATCGAGGGACGTGGGATCGGGGGGAATCATGCCGAGGATCGGCTTTACGAAGCGGCACATTGCGACCATGGACTTGCCGAATTCTTCGTAGGCTTCGGCGTCGAGCTTGGAGTGGCGTTCTAGTTCGCGGCGCGTTTTTCCGTGATCGTTCTGGCGCCAGAGGTAATCGCCGTTGAGCATGGGGGTGATGGTGCCGTCGAGCGGAAGAATTTCCAGGCCGTGGCGGGGAAGATCGAGATCGCGAATGATTTCCGGGCGGAGGAGCGAGACAACGTAAGAGAAGACTGAGAATTTAAATCCGGGGACGATTTCTTCGGTGACGGCTGCGCCGCCCAAGACGTAACGTTTCTCGAGCACGAGGACTTTTTTACCGGCTTTGGCGAGGTACGCCGCGTTCACAAGGCCGTTGTGGCCGCCGCCGATTACGATGACGTCGTATTTCTTTGCCATGAATTATGCGAGTGATTCAGCCGTTCGAAGCATGAACACCGGAGCCGAAGCATTTTACAGGCGCCGGAGCGGAGTCACAAGGGAGAACGTCGGGTGGCTGACTGGGAGTCAGGGAAAAGGTGATGAGTGCCGAGCAATAAGTGATCCGTGACGCGCGGCTAAACGTTGCGACGAGGGTAGCGCGGGCACTATAATCGCGGGCTGCGTGTTGTGGGATTTTGCTTGTGGACAGGAGTGACTGTGCCGATTGGGACTGCGGTTCACGACAGGACTTTGAAATTGTGCGAGAGCATGAATTACCGCGAGTGGTCGGGGTACTACGCGGTGAGCGTGTACGAGATGCATCACGACCACGAGTACAACGCGATTCGCAACGCTTGCGCGCTAATTGATGTGACGCCGCTATACAAATACCGGATCGAGGGCAAGGACGCGACGAAGTTTGTGAACCGTGTGATCACCCGGGACATTAACAAGGTGGCGATTGGGCAGGTGATTTATTGCTGCTGGTGCGACGAGCAGGGAAAAGTGATTGATGACGGGACGATCTCGCGGCTGCGCGAGAATTCGTACCGCTGGACGGCGGCGGATCCGAGCATTCGCTGGTTTCATCAGAATGCGCTGGGACTCGACGTGCAGATGGAAGATATTTCGGACAAGGTGGCGGCGCTGGCGCTGCAGGGGCCGACTTCGGGGCGCCTGCTGAAAAAAGTGGCGGAAGCGGATATTGCGAATTTGAAATATTTTCGCTTTACGCACGGGAAGATCGGCGGCGTGGAGGTGGATATTTCGCGGACAGGTTATACGGGCGATTTGGGTTACGAAATATGGATGGCGTGGAAGGATGCGCCGCAGGTTTGGGATGCGTTGATGGAGAATGGGCGGCCGTTTGATTTGCATCCGGCGGGAATTATTGCGCTGGACGTGGCGCGGATTGAAGCGGGATTGATCATGCTGGAAGTGGATTACACCAGCAGCAAGCGGGCGTTGATTGAGGCGCAGAAATATTCACCGTTTGAGCTGGGGCTGGGAAAGATGGTGGATTTGAAGAAGGAATATTTTATCGGACGCGAGGCGCTGGCGGCGGAACAGCATCGCGGGCCGAAACGGCTATTGATGGGATTGGACGTGCGTTGGGAGGATGTGGAACGGCTTTACGACGCGGTGGGATTGGGGCCGCAAGTGCAGAGCACAGCTTCGCGCGCGCATGTGCCGGTGTATCGCGGAGGGCTGCAGGTGGGCAAGGCGACTTCGACCACGTGGTCGCCGACGTTGAAGAAAATGATTGCGCTGGGGAGTTTGAATCGCGAGCATGCGGCGGCGGGAACGGAATTGCAGATGGAACTGACGGTGGAAGCGGTGCGTCATAAGGTACGTGCGACGGTGAGGGACTTGCCATTTTTTAATCCGCCTCGAAAGACGGCCACGCCGGTAACGTAGTGGTTGCCGCGCGGAACGGCACCATTAATCATTCAGATCTCGCGGAGATGATGCGAGCTGGATAGCGCAGCGAACGAAGGAAGATCCCTCGTCGCTGCGCTCCTCAGGATGACGAACCGAGCGGGAGGAAATCGTTGAAAGTTGAGTTGGCGGCTCGTGCCGGCGCGGCGCCGGGACGTTTTTCTGGCGCTCTGCGGTGTTTCAACACGAATTTATTTTTACTGCGACTATTCCTGCCGATATTTCTTTTGCTAGCGAGCGTGACGAATGTGAATGCACAAGATGCGAAGGCGAAGTGTCCGCCGGCGGCGCGGACGGAGGACGTGGTGGAGACGATTCATGGGACCGTAGTACACGATCCTTATCACTGGCTGGAGGACCAGGACAGCGCCGAAACTCGGGCTTGGATTGACGCGGAGAATGCTTGCACGCAGGCGGCGCTGGGGAAATTGCCGGGGCGGGATGCGATTGCAAAGCGGCTGGGAGAATTGATCAAGGTGGATACGATCGGGCTGCCGATCGAGCGCGGTGGGAGATATTTTTATGCGAAGCGTCGGGCGAACCAGGATTTGTTCGTCCTTTATATGCGGCGCGGCGCGAAGGCCGAGGAGGAAGTGCTGGTGGATCCGGAGAAGTTGAGCGCGGATCACACGACCAGCGTGCATTTCGAAGGAGTTTCCGACGACGGGAAACTGCTGGCGTATGGAGTGCGCAAGGGCGGCGAGGATGAAGTGTCGCTGCATTTTCTGGATACGGATACCGGGAAAGAACGGAAGGATGTGCTGCCGCGCGCGCGCTACATTTCCAGTCCTGCATTCCGGAAGGATAAGAGCGGATTTTATTATTCGAAACTGGTGGACGAAGGGCCGCGGGCTTATTTTCACGCCATGGGGACGGACGCGAAAAACGACACCAAGATTTTTGGAGATGGATATACGCCGGACAAGATTCTGGCGGTGGATTTGTCGGAGGACCAGCGATATTTGCTGTTTACGGTTTTTTACGGCTCGGCTTGCGACCGATCAGAAGTTTATTTTCAGGATTTGAAGACCGCGGGCCCGATCACGCCGGTGGTGAACACGTTGGATGGCTGTTTTCAGGGCGCGATCGCGAACGATACTTTGTATTTGCAGACGAATTGGAAAGCACCGAAATGGCGGATCGTGGCGCTGCCGCTGCGAACGCCTTCGCAGGAACACTGGAAGGAAATTATCCCCGAGGGCGAATCGCGGATGGAGGAGTTCCGGCTGGGGGGCGGGAAAATCGTGGCGCGATATTCGCATAACGCCGCGTCGGAGCTGAAAATATTTCAGGCCGATGGGAGCGTGGCCGGGGGAATTGAGTTGCCGCAGATGGGGAGCGTGGCGGGGATTACGGGCAGATGGAAATCGAGCGAAGTGTTTTTTTCGTTTCAATCCTTTGCGATACCGGCGACGGTTTATCGGTACGATGTGACGGCGCGAGGGCTGGAAGTGTGGGCGAAGCCGGCGGCGCCTCTGGATGCGAGTGCGTTTGAGGTGAAGCAGGTCTGGTACGAGTCGAAGGATAAGACCCGCGTGCCGATGTTTTTATTTTACAAGAAGGGATTGCAGCTGGACGGAACGAATCCTGGTTTGATGACGGCCTATGGCGGGTTTGATGTGAGCGAGACGCCGCAATTTCGCGAGGACGCGGTGGTGTGGGTAGAGCAGGGAGGCGTTTTTGCGCTGCCGGGTTTGCGCGGCGGAGGGGAGTTCGGGGAAGAGTGGCATCGCGCGGGAATGCTGGAGAAAAAGCAGAATGTGTTTGACGATTTTTACGCGGCGGCGGAATGGCTGATCGCGAATCGTTATACGCGCGCGGATAAATTGGCGATTACGGGTCGGAGCAACGGCGGGCTACTGATGGGGGCGGCGATGACGCAGCGGCCGGACCTATTTGGGGCGATCGTGTGCGGGTATCCGCTGCTGGACATGGTGCGTTATCAGAATTTTCTGGTGGCGAAGTATTGGGTGCCGGAGTATGGGTCGTCGGATGATGCGGAGCAGTTCCCTGCCCTTTTTGCGTATTCGCCGTATCACCATGTGGTGGCTGGGACGAAATTTCCTGCGGTGCTGTTTTTGACTGGAGATAGTGATACTCGGGTTGCTCCATTGCATGCGCGGAAGATGACGGCGGCGGTGCAAGCGGCGCAGGGCGGGAACAAACCGATTTTGCTTTTGTACGACACGAAGCTGGGACACAGCGAGGGGCGTCCGGTGAGCAAGATAATTGAAGAGGATACGCAGGTATTGGGATTTTTGATGTGGCAGGCGGGGATGAAGGGATTTTGAGGTGCCGGCGCTGCGTTTGGATGATTTGAAATTTTGGAGGATTGCATGCGAGGGATGATGCGAACGGTGGTGATCGCGCTGGCGGCGTTGGTGCTCTTGTGCGGCTGCGTGAATGAGGCTTGGGCGCAGAGTGCGGCGGCGCCGATACGGTTGCGGGTGGATGCTTCGCAGGCGCCGCAGAAAATATTGCATGTGCATTTGGAGATTCCAGTGGCGGGCGCGCCGGTGACTTTGTATTACCCGGAATGGATTCCTGGCGAACACATGCCCGACGGGCCAATTATTCAGGTGGCGGGGATGAAGTTCAGCGGCGGGGGAAAGGCGATTCCTTGGCGGCGGGATCTGGTGGAGATGTTTTCGATTCATGTGGACGTGCCTGCGGGAGTGAGCTTGCTTGAGGCGGATTTTGATTTTCTGTTGTCGGGGCCGGCGTCGGGATTTTCGGCGGGGGCATCGGCGACGGCTTCGCTGGATGTGTTGAGCTGGAACCAGGTGCTGATGTATCCCAAGGGAGCGCCTGCGAAGGACATAATTCTTGCACCGAGTTTGCGGCTGCCTGCGGATTGGAAATTCGGGACGGCGTTGCCGATTGCGAAGCAGGACGGGGCGACGATTGAGTTTGCGCCCGTGGCTTTGACGACGCTTGTTGATTCGCCGGTGATTTCGGGGCGCTATTACCGGGCGATTCAGTTGACGCCGGGACAAAATCCATCGCATGAGATTGATATCGCTGCGGACAGCGCGGCGGCGTTGGCGATGACTCCCGAGACGCAGCTGCAGTTGCACAATCTGGTGACGGAGGCTTACGCGCTTTTTGGGACGCGGCATTATCGCGATTACCATTTTTTGCTGACGCTGAGCGACGACGTGGCGCATTTTGGATTGGAACATCACGAATCGAGCGACGACCGCACGGCGGAACGGAGTTTGATTGATGACGGCGAGCGCATTGAGTTTGCGACGCTGCTGCCGCATGAGTACGTGCATTCGTGGAACGGAAAGTACCGGCGGCCGGCGGGACTCGCGACTGCGGATTATCAGCAGCCGATGAAAGACGATTTGCTGTGGGTGTACGAGGGGTTGACGGAGTATCTGGGCGAAGTGTTGACGGCGCGCAGCGGGTTGCAGACGCCCGAGCAGTGGCGGGAAGACTTTGCGGGGCTGGTGGCGCAGTACGAAAACCGGCCGGGGCGCGACTGGCGTCCTTTGCAGGATACGGCGGACGCGGCGCCATTTCTCTATGACGCTACGAACGATTGGTCCAACTGGCGGCGCGGGACGGATTTTTACGAAGAGGGCGAATTGCTGTGGATGGACGTGGACGAAACTTTGCGGACGATCACGAAGGACAAGAAATCGATCGACGATTTCTGCAAGATTTTTCACGGCGAGGCTAGTGGGCAGCCGGAATTGAAGACGTACACGTTTGAAGATGTGGTGGCGACTTTGAACAGCGTGGCGCCGTATGATTGGGCGGGATTTTTGCGCGCGCGTCTGGACGGAGTGGCGACGAAGACTCCGAACGAGGCGGTGGAAAAGAGCGGGTGGAAGCTGGTGTACAACGACCAGCCGAACGAAGTGGTGGCGATCCAGGAAGCGCTGGCGCGGCGCGCTGATTTTTCATTGACTGCGGGATTTTCGGCTTCGGACGAGGGAACGGTGGGCGACGTGATGCACGGCGGGCCGGCTTACAAGGCGGGGATTGGCCCGGGGATGAAAATTGTGGCGGTGAATGGGGCGCAGTATTCACCGGACGCGATGCGCGGGGCGATTGACGCGGCAAAAACCGCGGCAGAGCCGATTCAATTGATTGTGGCGAATGGCGCGCAGTTCCGGACTTTTTCCGTGGATTATCATGGAGGGTTGCGGTATCCGCATATCGAGCGCGAGGAAGGGCGGCCGGATTATTTGGGGGAGATTACTCGTGCGGTGGCGGCGGGTGCGGCGGGCACGTCTGGCACGGCGAATTGAAGGGCGGAGTTGCTGAGATGAAATTTCATCCGATTGCGATTGTGGGGATTCTGTTGATGGCGGCGGGGATTGCGGCTTTGATCCATCCGCAGGTCGCGATGCCGGCGAAGAAGCAGGAAATTCAAGTGGGAGAGGGTAAAGCGATTATCGAGACGCGAAGGATTGTTACTTTTCCGCGGGGGTTTAGTGTGTTGTTGATTTTGGCGGGGGCGGGGCAGGCGTTTCTTACTTGCAGGGTGCGGTCGAAGATTTAGGGTGTGTGGTGAGGTTGCGGAAGTCAAAGGCACCACAGATGAACGCAGATTAACACTTATAAAAACACTGCTAAAACCTGCCTGAAGCAAGTTTGAGAGCGAGGGAAATGGCGGGAAATTAGCGCAGAGAGCGTAGAGAAGACCAACTTCAACGACTCCCGCTTAAAGCCAGCCGGTTGAAATTCAAGACGACAACAGCTGCCCGGTCCCACAAAGCGGACCGGCCGCTACCCTTCGATCCCGCGCCGCGGGATCTCAGGATGATTCGCGCAGGAGGGCGATTCACAAATTCAAAAGCAACCGCAACGACACGCGCCTGACCGTGGCCACAACCGAAAAATCAAACGCACGGTTCGGCGAGTTGGAACTGATAGGTGCGCGCACGGCAGGCCGTGCCCCTACGGCGGCGCGTTTGGACTGAAATTGTGGCGAACCGGGGCGCAGCAAGCAGCGCCCCTATCTCCCGATAAAGGTGCCGGGCCGGTGATTAGTAGGTGGCGTGGTCGTCGGCGTCATCGGGGCGGATTTTACCGGCGAATTTTGTGTACGTGAACACTGTGTAGATTACAGCGAGGGACATGCCGATTAGCCACCAGATCAGGCCGATTTTGAGGCCGTAGTCGGCGGCTTTGGCGTTGAAGATGGTGAGATTGTTAGTGAGGCCTGTGGTCGCGGGGAGGACGTTGGGGTAGAGAGTGAAGGTGACGCTTGTTAACATGCCGACGATGTAGACGCAGGAGGAGGCGAATGCTGGGGCCTCCAGTTCGGTGCGCAGAAACTGTTTGACGCCTAGCAGACCGGCGATGGCTAGCATAGGAAAAATGAAACCGAACGGATGCACGTGGAAGCTCAGCAGCCCCTGGGGAAGCAAACGGAAACTGGTGAAAGTGACGATGATGGTGAGGGCCGCGACGAGCCACCAGAGGAGAGAGGCGGCGGCGTGCGCGCGGTCGCGGAGCTCTTCGGTGGTACGCCAGGTGAGCCAGACGGCGCCGTGGAGCGCGAGGACGGCGAGGGCGGCGACGCCGATCAGGATCGTGTACCAATCGAGAATTCCGGTTTGGCCGGCGGGCTGAAAATTGGTCCATAGCGGTTCGAAGAAATTTCCGGCGGCGTCGAGCGGTACGCCGCGGGCGACATTGCCGAGCGCGGCACCGAAAAATATCGCGAGCAGGATGCTGGCGAGGGAGAAGACCGCGTCCCAGAATACGGACCAGATGTGGCCGCCGACGTGGCTGCGAAATTCGATGGAGACTCCGCGGAGGATCAGGAGCCAGAGGACCATCATCAGGGGAAGATAGAATCCGCTGAAGCTGGCGGCGTAGAGCGCTGGAAACGCGAAGTAGAGAGTGCCGCCGGCGGCAATGAGCCAGACTTCGTTGCCATCCCAAACCGGGCCGATGGAGCGGATGAGGATGCGGCGCTCGTCGTCGCTGCGCGCGAGATAGAGATGAAGGATGCCGACGCCGATGTCGAAACCGTCGAGCACGACGTAACCTGCGATCATTATGGCGACGAGACAGAACCAGATTGTGCCCATGAATATTCCTTCCTAATGCGCCGCGGCTGCCGCTGCGGTCGCGTGTGCAGGGTCTGAGTTGTCAGGGATGGGGCCGCGTTCGATTTCGCGATAGACCAGGAACAGGAAGAGCATTCCTAGAATTGTGTACATTCCCAGGAAACCTAACAGAGTGAACCAGGCGCTTCCGGCGGAGACCAGGGGCGAGACTCCGGCGCGGGTGCGCATCATTCCGTAGATGAGCCATGGTTGGCGGCCGACTTCGGCAGTGATCCAGCCGGCGGTGTTGGCGATGAAGGGTAGCGGGAGCGCGAGCATCAGCAACCAGAGGAGAAAGCGCGATTCGAAAAGCTGGCCTCGAAAAAGCTGCAATGCGGCTAACGCGAGGATGGCGATGAAGATGGTGCCAAGGCCGACCATGATGTGATAGCTGAAATAGAGCAGCGCGATATTGTCAGGCCATTCGTATTGCGGGAATTGATCGAGGCCTTGCACCGTGGCGGTCCAGTTCTGGTAGGTGAGAAAGCTGAGCGCGCTCGGGACGGTGAGGGGATTATCGAGGCGCTGTTTAGGAACATCCGGCTGGCCGAGAATGGCGATGGGCGCGCCGGCTTGCGTTTGGAACAGACCTTCCATGGCGGCGAGGGTGGGGCGCTGATATTGCGCCATCATTTTTCCCTGGCCGTCGCCTGTGGGGAAAAGCTGCAGACATGCAGCGATGATGCCAACGGTGACACCGACGCGGACGAAAATTTGACCGAACTTTTCGTGCTGCTTCGAAAGGATGTAGTAAGCACCGACGGCCGCCATGGTGAAGCAGCCGGTTTGCACGGCGCCAAGCATGGTGTGCGCGTATTGCCAGAGGCCCCAGGGATTCAGAAGCAGCGCCCAAAAACTGTTGAGTTCGTAGGCACCGTTCGCGGCGAGATGGTAGCCGACGGGGTGTTGCATCCAGGCGTCGGTGAGGACGATCAGGTAGCCGGAAAGCCAGGAGCCTAGAAACATCATGAACGAGGAGAGCCAGTGGAGGCGCGGGCCGAGGCGTTTTTCGCCGAAGATAAAAACGCCGAGGAAAGAGGATTCGAGGAAGAAGGAGAACACGCCTTCCATGGCGAGGGTTTGGCCGATTACGCCGCCGGCAGATTTGGAGAATTGCGACCAGTTGGTGCCGAACTGAAATTCCATGGGGATGCCGGTGACGACGCCCAGGGCGAAGCTGATGCCGAAAATTCTGGCCCAGAAACGGGCGGAGTCGTTCCAGATTTCATTGCCGGTGCGGAGGGCCAGGGATTTGAGGATGAAGATAAGGAGGGCGAGGCCCATGGTGAGTTGGGGGAAAATGTAATGAAAGGTGATGGTGAAGGCGAAGTGGAGACGATGGATAGTTAGTGCGTCTTCCATAGTGCCTCCTTTCGGGCGCGTGGTTGGCGCGCTGAACAGTGGGCTCGGCAAAAGCAAAATCGGTAGTTCTGCAGCTGAAGCCGCAACGCAAGCACGACATTAATATGGTGTCGTGGCTGAAGGCACGACCCACATAGATTCCGCAACGGCTAAGAGTACTCCCTTGGAAAAGGAAAACGAAGGTGTGATGATCACACGTTTTGGTGATGCGGGTCACGTACTACGATGCACGGGGAGGAGACATGAGTAGGGGCGCGCGAGTTATGGGGATGGCGGTCGCGGTGATGATGCTTGTGCCGGCGACGGCTATGGTGGCGGCGGGACAGAAGGTGGAGAAGCGCGCGATCACTTTTAAGGATTTGATTTCGCTGCATCGTGTGAGCGAGCCCCAGATTTCGCCGGACGGGAAATGGATCGCTTATAACGTGGCGACGCCTGATCTGGAGGCGAATCACTCGGTCCGCGATATTTGGGTGGTGGCGGCTGTGGGCGGGGGCGGTGAGGCGCGGCAATTGACGCGAGGCGGGAGTGATACACGGCCGCGATGGTCGCCGGATGGTAAGAAGCTGGCTTTTATTTCGGGACGTTCTGGGACGCCGCAAATTTATTGGATCGCACTCGAGGGTGGCGAGGCGACGCGGCTGACATCGATTTCGACGGGGGCGGACAACGAGTTGTGGTCGCCGGATGGGAAGTCGGTGGCGTTTGTGTCGTCGGTGTACCCGGATTGTCGCGATGATGCTTGCAACGCGGAACGCGATGCGGCGAAAGAGAAAAGTAAGGTGAAGGCGCGCGTTTACGAGAAGCTGTTGTATCGGCATTGGACGGACTGGTGGGACGGAAAGCGCGGTCATTTATTTGTTGAGGCGGTGGAGGGCGGCGGAACGGCGCGGGATTTGACGCCGGGGGCGAACTACGATGTGCCGCCTTTTAATGAGGGAGCGCCGGAAGCGATTGCGTTTTCGCCGGATGGACGCCAGCTATGTTTCACGGCGAATACGGACAAGAACGAGGCGTTGAGCACGAACGGGGATCTTTTTACCGTGGATGTTTCCGGTGGGAGCGAGCCGAAGCGAATTACGACGAATCCGGGGAATGATTGGGGACCGGCTTATTCGCCAGACGGAAAATGGATCGCTTATCGGGCGCAATTTCTTGAGGGGTATGAGGCGGATCGGTGGCGGTTGATGCTGTACGAACGGGCGAGCGGAAAAGTCGTTAATCGGACGGAGGATTTCGACCGCGGTGTGGAAGCGTATGCGTGGGCTCCAGACAGCGCGCGAATTTATTTTTCTGCCGAGGATACGGCGGAGATGCCGGTGTATGCGATTGCTGTGGCGGGCGGTGGCGCGCCGCGTGTGATCGTGGATGGATACAACGCGGATTTTGATTTGAGCCGCGATGGGCGGACTTTGGCTTTGGCACGAACGAGCTTGACGATGCCGGCGGAGATTTTTACGGCGGATGCGGATGGCGGCGCGCATTTGCGGCAGGTGACACAGCAGAATGGGGCGCTGCTGGCGAAGTTGGAATTGCCTGCGGCGGAACCGTTCTGGTTCGAGGGCGCGGAGAAGACTCAGGTGGAGGGATTGTTGATACGGCCGCCGCAATTTGACGCGGCGAGGAAATATCCCACGTTACTTTTGATTCATGGGGGGCCCCAGGGGGCTTGGATGGACGTGTGGGGCTATCGGTGGAATCAGCAGGTAATGGCAGCGGCCGGATATGTGGTGGTGATGGTGAATCCGCGCGGGTCAACTGGATATGGGCAGAAATTTACGGCGGAGATCAGCAAGGACTGGGGCGGGCGGGTTTACGAAGATTTGATAAAGGGGCTGGACGCGGCGATCGCGAAGTATCCGTTTATTGATGGAGCGCGTGTGGGGGCCGCGGGTGGATCGTACGGCGGGTACATGATTGATTGGATCGCGACGCATACGGACCGGTTCAAATGTTTGATCAGTCATGCCGGACCTTACGATTTGATGAGCGAGTTCGGAGCGACGGAGGAATTGTGGTTCGCGGATTGGGAATTTGGCGGGACACCTTGGGCGAAGCCGGAATCGTACCGGAAGTGGTCGCCGAGTGAATTTGCGGCGGGGTTGGGGAAATATAAGACGCCGACGCTGGTGGTGGGAGGGGAGCTGGATTTTCGGGTACCGTACAATCAGGATCTGGAATTTTTTACGGCGCTGCAAGTGCAAGGAGTGCCTTCGAAGTTGCTGATTTTCCCAGACGAGGGACATTGGGTTTTGAAACCGCAGAATAGTGAGCTGTGGTATGGGACGTTTTTGGATTGGCTGGGGCGATATTTGCGCTAGAAACGCTAAGAAATGGAAAGAGGCGGATGTGGAGTCCGCCTCCGGCCATTTTGGAATTCGCCGTGTTTTAGTGGAATGCGACGCCTTTGGTCTTGCCGCCGAAATCTATCTCGACGACGCGGTTCGCATTAAAGAGGACTTCTGTGTCGCGAGGCCGCTGGGCTAGTTGAACCCATTCACACGGAACCGTTGCGATGGTCTTACCGTTGTCGGCTCGGACGATGCTGACTTGATTCTCGCCGTCGGTCGCTTTGACGTTGTACGACCCGGGTTCCAACTGCTGAACGCCGATGGTGACCGGATGATCGACTACGAGTTGAGCCGAATCGGTGCGCGCCCAGATTGGCAGTGAAAGAGCAAGAACAGCGACTGCCGTGAGGCAGGCTTTCGTTATCGTGCGTAGATCCATTTCTATTTCTCCTCCATTCAAAAGTGCAAATTGCCGCCGAGATTTCGAGCGAGACAGCGCCGATAGTGCTGCGGCAAGAGCGCCACGGTGAAAAGATTCGCAGCGCCCTCTATTGAAAGATGCGCTGGTTCGAAAGCCGGTTTCGTTTTTGTACCAGCGTAAGTTTATGATTTAATGGCACTTCCTTTATTGGGTGGATGGGGTCGAAATGTGGGGGGCGCCATTTGAAGCGCAGGTCGTCCATCGTTGTGCGGATTGACGCGCGCGGTGGCGATTGACATGGTGGATTCCTCACCTTGGGGGTCTCCATGCGGAACTTGGGGCGGTTGTTTTCCCCTGCTTCGGCAGGGGTGCTGGCTGCGTTTGTGCTGGCTCCGCGCAATTTCGCGGACTCTCTCAACGTTACTCGTGCTCGAGCTGGGGCGAATGTCGAGATTGATGGGGCGCTGTTCGGAACCACTTCTTTTCATACGGACTATCTTGGCGGTTACTTCCATAAGACACATACGGCGTTTGGGGCGCGGCTGGAACATGCGATGACATTGCGCGTGTCGAAGGATGGGTATGCGGCGCAGCAGATTACGATTACGGACGGGCCGTATGAGTGGCTTTCTGTAAATGGAAAGCGACACGAAAATTATTTTGTGCTGAAGTCGGATCATTTTGACATGAAGCTCGCTGGGGGGCGGAGAGCGTTGGCACGACCTGGGCGGGGGATGCGCGGGTGGGGCCGGTGCATCCTCATGCGACGGTGGCGGCTGTGAGCGACGACCGGGAGAAGGCGCGCGCGGTTGGCGTGGGGAGCGTTGCGATTCTGTCTGACCCGGCGGGCGCGGAGATTTATGTGGATGGACATTTTGCGGGGCAGACGCCGGCGACGATGCACTTGGCTCGTGGGGCGCATCGGATCCAGTTGCGGACTGGGGGGAAGCGGGATCGGTCGCGGGAGATTGAGGTGATTATAGTGAGGTGACGGTGCGGCCGGTGTTGGAAAGGGTGGAGTAGGCGCGAAATCTAAACCGCCCGCCTAAAAGCAGGCGGCCGCCACAAATTCAACGGCAACGGCAAATGCATGGAGCCGGCGAGAGGCCGGCGTTACAACTGCAGCGGCAAATGCAAGACGCCAATCGCGAGATTGGCGTTCCCAGGCTCTTTGGCTCAAGTGCGATTGGCGAAAGAGTAGGCGCGACGGAGGTATTGGGTTACTTCTGGGACACGGAAGATTTTTAGTAGGGCTACGTACACGACGATTCCTGCCGAAGTCACTGCGGTTAGCAGCAGCAAGGCGCCGACTATGTGTTGCCAGTGGATGAAATTTTCCAGCCAATTTGTAAGGCGGTAGCACGCGTAGCCTGCGGCGCTGGATGCTACTGCTACTTTGAGGAAGAAGACTACGAGACTTCCCTCTTCTGGATTTTTTGTGCGGCGGGCCAGCAGGACGAAAAGCAGGATGGTGTAGGCGACGATGCCGATGGTGCTCGCCAGGGCCAGGCCGACGTAATCGAGGCGGCGCACCAGGAGCCAGTAGACTGGAAGGCTGAGCAGTGTGGTGGCCGTGCCTACTACTGCTGGCGTAATGGTGTCACGCGTGGCGTAAAAGCCGCGGGCGAGGATATTTTGAGCGCCCCAGGCGAACATTCCGATTGAGAAAAAGGTAAGGCTGGAAGCGGTGGCCGCGAGATCTGGTCCGTGGAGACGAGTGTGCGAGAAGACTAGATAGACGAGCGGGAGGCTTTGCGCGATGGTAAGCGCGGAGATGGGCAGGAGCAGGAAAATCAGAGCGCGGAAGGTGGAGTTTAGGATTTGGTTCAGGTCGTCGAATTTTTTTTCGGAGTAGAGCTGCGCGAGGATTGGGAAAGAGGCGACGCCTATGGCTTGGCCCACGAGGCCCAGCGGGACACGCATCAGAGTCTTACCGTTGTTGAGCCACGTGATGGAGGCTGGTTGCAGGTAGGAACCGAACCAGCGGATGATCCAGTCGTCCACGAAGGAAAGTGAGAGCGCGAGCATGATGGGGACGGAGAGTTTCAGGAACATCCAGAAGCCGGGGTGGCGGATGTTGAAATTGGGCCGGAAAATCGCGCCAGCGCGCCAGGCTCCGTAAATTTGCAGCAGGAAATTTCCGCAGATCGCTCCGCCGAGTACGCCGACAGCAAATCCAGTGATGCCGATGCGCGAAGAGAGCAGAACGCCGCCGAGAATGATGCCGATGTTGTAGATGATGGGGGCGAGCGACGGGATGATGAAGCGATTTTTCGCGTATTGCACAGCGCTGAGGATGCTGCCTTCGTAGAAGCAGATTTGCGCGGGGAGCATGAGACGCGTGAGGAAGACCGTTTGCTGGAATTCGGCGGGGGCGAAGCCTGGGGCGATGTATTTCACCAGGTGCGCGGTGTAAATCTCACCGAGGACTACCAGCGTGACGAGAACGAAACCCATTACAGTGACTACCGTGGAGAAGACGCGCCAGCCTTCGTCTTCGCGTTGTTCGGCGACGTATTTCGCGAAGACGGGGATGAAGGTGATGCTGAGCGAGCCGCCGGCGATGAGGTAGTTGAGAAAATCGGGGAGGGTGAAGGCGGTGTAGTACGCGCTGGTGGCGGCGTTGGCGCCGACTTGATGGGCGACGGTCCAATCGCGAAAGAAGCCGAGGATGCGGCTGAGCAGAACGCTGGCCATCACGATGCCGGTGGCGGCGGCGATGCGACGGTGGAGGTGAGCGTTCGACTTCACTGAAGTATGGTAGATGGATTGGTGGGTGGGCGGTAGAGAGTTTGCCGGGGGTGTTTCCGATTTGGAGAGGTGTGGGGCGGGGGAAATTACAGCCGAGACGCGGAGGGCGCAGAGAACGATGACGGCGCACAGCCAGATGTGGCTGTGCCACGCTATTCTTGGGTTTCGTCGTGTTCGGCTGCGGTTGTCGGATGGTCGGGGAGTTGGATGGCTTCTCTCGGAGGAGTTCCATCGGGGGCGGCGCGGAGGTATTGGACTGGCCAGCTTACCGGGAAGCCGAGGTCGCGGGCGACGGCGAGGGGCCAGTAGGGTTGACGGAGGAATTCGCGGGCGAGGATTACTACGTCGGCTTTGTCGCCGTTGAGGATGGCGTCGGCTTGGTTGGCGTTGGTGATCATGCCGACGGCGCCGGTGAGGATGCCGGTGCGCTGGCGGATCTGATCGGCGAAGGGGACCTGGTAGCCGGGGCCGACGGGGATTTGCGCGTTGGGAACCATGCCGCCGGAAGAACAATCAATTAGGTCCACGCCGAGCGGACCGAGCGATTCAGCGAGAGCGACGGATTGCTCGAGGTCCCAGCCACCGGGGACCCAATCGGTGGCGGAGATGCGGACGAAGAGGGGATAGCCGACGGGCCAGACGCGGCGCACGCAGGTGACGACTTCGCGGAGGAGGCGCGTGCGATTTTCGAGCGAGCCGCCGTAGGAATCGGTGCGCTGGTTTGCGAGCGGCGAGAGAAATTCGTGGAGCAGGTAGCCGTGCGCGCAATGGATTTCGATCACCTTGAATCCGGCTTGGAGCGCGCGGGTTGCGGCGGCCGTGAAATCTTCGATGACTTTTTGAATTCCGGCGACATCGAGCGCGACGGGCTTTGCATAGGTATCTGAGAAAGGGATCGCGCTGGGGGCGACGGGTTTCCATCCACCTTTCGATTCGGGTACGAAGCCGCCTTGCTCCCACGGGCGAGGCGTGCTGGCTTTGCGTCCGGCGTGGGCAAGTTGGATGCCGGGGACGGCGCCCTGCCTGAGAAGGAATTGTGTGACGCGGGATAGGAAGGCGATGTGATCGTCCTTCCAGATGCCGAGATCTTGCGGGCTGATGCGGCCTTCGGGGGAAATTGCGCAGGCTTCGGTGAAGATTAATGCGGCGCCGCCGACGGCGCGGCTGCCCAGGTGGACGAGGTGCCAGTCGTTGGCGAAGCCGTCGGTGCTGGAATATTCGCACATGGGGGAGACGACGATGCGGTTGCGTAGGAGGACGTCGCGAATCTGCAAGTCATCGAATAGGTTCATGGGAATTGGATGACGGGCAGGGGGCAAAAGTAGCAGGGTAACGGTGGGATTGATCGGCTCGCGTGGGTGCGACCGTTACGAAGCAAATGCAATTGCCGAAGATTACGGCAGGAGAGCAAAGCGCGCAGACAAGGCGGGAGAGACCCTTCGGCCGGATTACGGCAAAGGCGCCGGTCTCAGGATGACGATGCTCGTCGCATCGTCAGAAACGGAAGACCAGGCCTGCGTGAGCTACCGGGCTGTATTGATGGGTATTGAAGTAGCGGCTGCACATAGCGTCTGCGCCGAAACGTAGTGCCCAGCGCGCTTTGAAGGGCAAGTCAACGCCGCCACCGAGTTCGTAAGCAAAAGCGTGCTGCACACCGGCAGGCGTCTGCGGCGTGAAATGCGAATAGCCCGCCAGAGCGTGGGCCCAAACTTCGATTCCCTTCTTCGCTGACCAGCGGAAACGCGGACCGCCGCCGCCGAACAAGAACCAGGAGCTAACGCTGTCTTGAGTTGCGTGGGTAGCAGCAAACTCGCCATCGGCGCCGAACCAATCCTTCCAGTAATAGACGACGTTGAGGTTGAAGCCGTTCATGTTCTGGGTGATGTTCGGCAATTCGTAAAACCGCAGGAAGGTATAACCGCCGTACACTTGCCAGGCGTAGCTCTGGAACACGCTGGTGACGTCTTGCGGAGGAGGTGCGGGCGCTAGCGACAATGAAAGCGGCGTGGTGGAGGCCAAGGCACCGGGAGGCGCATTCGCGGGGGTGCTGGAAAACGGAGTGAGAGAGATGGACGAAGAGCTAGCGGGCGCGTCCCCGGCGGCTGGCACAGCATAATAGGAAGATGGCAACAAAACCGAATTCGAGCCAGTGGATTGCGCGGCGCAGCTTATGGAAAGAAGAAGGACCCATGCAAATAGGAAAGTGAAGTATCGCATAGCGTGTTTCCCCCAGATGACAAAAACTCGTCAAAGTTACCCCCATAATTTGACCGAGAAGGGGTACGGATGTCCACATTAAATTGGTGAAGGGGGCGAAGATGTCAGGAGCAGGAGGGAGTGTTTTTCTAAAAATTCTCCAATTTTCGCGGCGGGGTGAAGGGTGGGGAAAAGCCGGCGTGCTGTGAGTATGGGTGCGGCGTCTGAAGTGAGGTTCGATGTTAACGAAAGAGCTCACGTGGCTTTCTCGCCGAGCAGAGCCGCGGCATTAATGCTATAAAACTGGACCGCAGAGGGAGCTTCGTTTTGTGGCGTCGGGTGGCGGCGCCTGGAGATTCGTGTGGCTTCGAAAATTTTGTTTCTAGCAGGGTTTGCGCTGTGCGCCAGCGGCCTGGTGTCTCCGGCGGTGGCATTGGCGCTGGGGCTGATTTTTGGGCTGGGACTTACGCATCCGTGGCAGACGGAAGCGCGCACGGCGACGAAATATTTGCTGCAGGCGTCGGTGGTGGGGCTGGGATTCGGGATGAATCTGCACGAGGTGTTGCGGGCAGGCCGGAGCGGATTCGTTTACACGGCGGCGAGTATCGCGTTTGCGCTGGCTGCGGGATTACTGGCGGGGCGGATCTTGGGAGTGAACAAGACGGCTTCGGTTTTGATCACGGTGGGGACGGCGATTTGCGGAGGAAGCGCGATTGCGGCGGTGGCGCCGATTATTCATGCAGATCAGGAAGAGACAGCGGTATCGCTGGGGACCGTGTTTATTTTGAATGCGGTGGCGTTGCTGATTTTTCCGCCGCTGGGGCGGCTGCTGCATTTGTCGCAGCAGCAATTCGGATTGTGGGCGGCGCTGGCGATTCATGACACGAGCTCGGTGGTGGGGGCGACCGCGCGTTATGGAGCGGTGGCTTTGGTGGTGGGGACGACGGTGAAATTGACGCGGGCTTTGTGGATTGTGCCGGTTTCAGTGGGGGCGGCGGTGATGAAGCGGTCGGACAGCAAGATACAGTGGCCGTGGTTTATTGGTTTTTTTTGTTTGGCGGCGGTGGCGAATACTTATTGGGCGCGCGGTGCTGGGGCGTGGCATGTGTTGAGCGTGACGGGGAAATTGGGATTGACGGCGACGCTTTATTTGATCGGGACGGGGATTTCGCGGGCTACGGTGCGGGAGGTGGGGGTGAGGCCGATGTTGCAGGGAGTGATTTTGTGGATTTTGGTGGGGGTGACGTCGTTGTGGTTGATACATGCGGGGTGGATTGCATTGTAGGGGCGAGGGATTGAGCGGAGCGAAAAATCAAAGCGACGGCTGCCCGGTTCGATGAACCCGAA
The DNA here is from genome assembly GCA_963790855.1 of uncultured Acidobacteriota bacterium. GTDB lineage: Bacteria > Acidobacteriota > Terriglobia > Acidiferrales > UBA7541 > Palsa-295. Next base: position 443,118 of record CAWBPZ010000004.1, on the reverse strand, counting down.
CCGGCCGCCACAAATTCAAAAACAACGTTCACATAATTAGTCGCCGCTTTCCGGCGTTGGCGGCGCGACGCGGTTTGGCAGGAATGTGGAGTAGAGAGCGACTACAGCGACGATGATGTTGGCGACCATCACTGGTTTGGAGTTGATGAGGATGCCGTAGGTCAGCCAGACGACGGCGCCGAGGGCTTGCATGATGCGGAGCGTCTTGTGATTGCGGAAGAAATAGGATGCGGTGACGAGGGCGGTGGCGAGCCAGCCGATTGAGCTGATCATATTGTTGAACCTTCTCCTGAGCGAGTTCCGACGACTTCTTCGGCAGCGGGGCGGAGCGTGAGCCAGTCGGTGCGTACTTTATCCCATTCCTGAATGAGAAAACCGTAGGATTCCAGAAAGGTGCGGATTTGCGCGCGGCCCTTACCGACAATTTTCTCCAGGATGGGGACGAGAACGCCGAGAGCGCTGGTGCTGAGAATGGTGCGCTGGGCGATGTGGGAAACGTGTTTGGTTTCGGAGACGGCGATGGTGAAACCGTCGCGGGCGTTGATGTGCAGCATGACGTGAATGTCAGAGCTGCCGTCGCCGGCGTAGATGACGTGGTCGGGTCCGATTTTCATTTTGGCCTGAAGTTCGTCGAGGAAGGCGACTTTTCCATAGCCGGCGGTGGCGCGGACGATCGTGTCGATTTCTCCGCTGCTTTTATATTTGAATTCTGTGCCGTGGATGCGATCGGGCGGCAAGATGCCTTCGAGCGCGGATTGAATTACTTCGACGGGCGCGGCGGAGAGAACATAAAAATCGAAATGATAGCCTTGAATGCCGTGATCGAGAATTTCGTTGAGCAGGCCAATGTTGGCTTTGAGGCGGATTTCTTTTCCCACCTGAATTAAGTGTTCTTTGCGAACGCGGCTGCGGAATTCGGGATCGTGGAGCAAGAGATAAGCTAGTTCGGCGCCCTGCTGGACTAGATTTAGTTTGGCCATGCCTTCGGCTTTGCGTTCGAATTCGGCGGTGGGGATGCCGACGATTTCGCTGAGGACGTAACCGGAATCGTTGAACGTTAGGGTTTGGTCAAAATCGCTGACGAACAGATAGGATTTGAGTGCGGCATCGCTCATGAGAGTAATTTACCTCCGGCTGACTTTGCTGGTTGCTATTACTGTATTTTACATCAGGTTGCTGCGCGATGGCCGTGGGACACGCGTGGATGGAACACATTAATAAGATGAATTTGCAACGTGGCGCGATTTTTTAGCTTGGGAGCTTGACGCGCAGGATGCGTGGCGATGGTTGCGGAGCGTAGAGTTCTTCGACGATTGCGGCGCGGCGATCGAGGACGGCCCGTTGATTCAGGGAGCCTTTGTCAGTGATTTCTCCGGCGTCGAGTGATGGAGGCTCTTCTGCGATCACGGCGCGCGTGACACGAGTGGAACTGCTGGTGCAATTTGCGGCGCACGTTTCGAGCAGCGATTGAAAGTGAGCGCGGACGTGCCGGTGCGTGTAGATCTCAGCAGGCGATGCGTTACGGTCGAGGCTGGGGCAAAGAGCGCGACAGGCGTCGGCATCGGCGAAAATCAACATGCCGATATCGTCGCGATCGTGGCCGGTGATCACCACGTCGCGGACGAATGGGGCGAAGTGGCTGAGGATGTGAGAACGCAGCGGGCCCACGCTGGCCCATGTGCCGCTGGCTAATTTGAAATCTTCGGAGAAGCGGCCGTCGAAGAGGAAGCCTTTGTTGACGTCGGCGGGATCGACGAACTTTAGAGCGTCGCCGAAAATGTAGAAGCCGTCTGGGTCGAAAGTTTGCGCGGTTAGTTCTGGCTGGCGCCAGTAGCCGGGAGTGATGTTGGGGCCACGAACGCGGGCTTCTAATTTTGCGCCGCGTGGGACCAGTTTGGCTTCGACGCCGGGAATTGGAATGCCGATGACTCCTGCTTGATCGGTTTCCCATGTGGTTTGAATCGCCATGGGAGCGGTTTCAGTGGAGCCGAGGCCCGTGACCATGATGATGCGCTCGCCGCAGGTTTGCATGTGCAAGGTCGCGATAGGCGTCCCAGACGGGTTGCGAGAGGCCGGCGCCGGCGTAGAAAAGCAGGCGCAGTTGGCGGAAGAAATTTTTGCGCAGCTGTTCATCGGAGCGCAGGGCGCGGAGAAGATCTTCGTAGCCTTTGGGGACGTTGAAATAGACGGTGGGTGAAATCTCGCGCAGGTTGCGAATGGTTTCGGCGATTAGCGCGGGGCCGGGCTTGCCATCGTCTATATAGAAGCTGCCGCCGTTGTAGAGAGCGATGCCGGTATTGTGATTTCCGCCGAAGGTGTGATTCCAGGGAAGCCAGTCGAGGAGGACGGGAGGCTCGTCCTGGAGGAAACAAAAAACCTGGGCAATCATTTGTTGATTGCAGCAGAGCATGCGGTGAGTGTTGATGACGCCTTTGGGCATGCCGGTGGAACCGGAGGTGAAGAGGATTTTTGCTACGGAGTCGGGCTGGATTTTCTGGTGGGCGGCATCGACGGCGGGGGTGGGCGTGGTGCATTGGAGGTCGGCGAACGATGTTGTTGGGCGGTTCGGCAGCGGCGCAGTGGCGACTACGATTTCTGTTTCTTGTGGGACGACTTTTTCGAGGGCATGGGCGTAGCGTTCGCCATTTGAGACGAAGACCAAGCCGGGAGTCAGGAGGCCGAGGGTGTGACGGAGTTTGCCGAAATCGCGCGAGACGAGGGAATAGACCGCGGAAATGTGGGCGGTGGGAATTCCTACGTGCTGGCCGGCAAGCATCAGAAGGAAATGTTCGAGATCGTTTTCGGAGAGGATGGCGACGGGGCGGGCTTCGCAGAGGCCGCGATCGAGGAGGGCTTGGCCGATACTGTTGACGGCTTGCAGAACTTGGGAGTAGGTGAGTTTGCGCCATTCGCCGTTCCCTTCCCTTTTGGCTATACACATATTGTGAGGTGAGATGTTCGCCCAGTGCGCGAGCCGATCGGTTAGGACTTTCGGGTATGGACCCAGGGCTTCGTCTGCGCGAACCAGGATCGCGCCGTCAGCGAGTGTGTGCGCGGTTGCGCCGGAAGTGCGCAGGCGGACGGGGCGGACGCGATCGTTTAGTTGAGGATTGGTGGTCATTTCATTTCGTTCGAATTCGTGGAAATCGGATTGTGGACTCTTAGCGCGGAGCAAACCGCACGCACCGCGAGCCCATCATTATAGTACGAAGCGATTCCGCAGGGTTTTGCGCGCCACAGATGCGGTGCGCCGGAACGCAGCGCCTCTTGTCCGTGCCGCGATCAGAACGAGAACTTGGCCGCGAATTGGAACTGGCGCGGGTTGAGCATGGTTCTGGGCGTGCCGAAACTAGCGCTGGGCACTGGGGGCGCGGGTACCGGGCCCAAATCCATTGCGGGTGGGCAGGTTGGTGGACCGGTGCCGGTGTCGAAGGCTATGGCGGCGTCCTGGGTGGCGTGGGTGGCGGCGTCGTTGTAACGGCCGGGGACAGGGCCGCAGAAGACGGCGGCGCCGTAGACGGAGGTGACTTCGTCCACGTTGGGACGATTCAAGACGTTGAAAGCATCCACCATGAGATCGAGCCTGTAACGCTCTCTAAATTGAAAGTAACGAGCGACGCGCAGGTCCCAGGAATACAGGTCGTCGCCGTAGTAGCTATTACGCGGCGAAAGACCGACGCGGTCCGTCACTGGATTGGTGTCGCCGTTGGCGTCGAATCCGACGAAGAGAGTGAAGGGACGCGGAGTCTGCAGCGTGACGATACTGCTGAATGTGAAATTGCGGAGGATGCTGTCCTTGGGACCCTCGAAGCTGAAGTTGGTGATGAAGCGCTGGCGAACGTCTTGGTTGGAGTTGGCATATTCCAGCGGGCGATCGTAGAGATCCTGCGGCGTGCTGACGAACGTGGTGAAGGTGCCGTCGTCGAAAGTGTGGGACCAGGTGTAATTAGCATCGAGGGTGAAAATTTTGTTGAATCTGTAGTTCAGCTGCAAGGTCAGGCCGTTGTAGTTGGAATTGCCGGTGTTGTCCGTGTAATAGAGCAGGCCGGCATTGCCGTATGCGGGCGAGCCGCCTGGGTTGAATGGATTGTAAAAAAACGCCTTTCCGGTGGGCCAAGCAGAAGGAGGCGCTTCGGCGGGAGGACACGCTGGAGTGCCGGGAGTGACGCTGGGAACGGTGGTGTCTGCGGCGGCGCCGAATGGCGGGCAGACGTTGAGGTTTTCAGCGCGAACCAGGTGATGCGCTGAAACCCACAGATAGCCAGCGCTGACGGTTAGCCCTTTGCCAAATTGATGGTCAATTTCCAGGTTGGCTTGCTCGGAGTATGGAATTTGGCTGTTGTGTTGGACCATGCCGGCTCCAGCAGTGCAGGAAGGCGGGCAGGGACCGGTGATGAATTGGTCTGGGACTTGGCCGGTGTTGATCAAGGTAGCGGCGGCAGATGCCGGCAATGGTTGCCCAGCTGACGGCGGCTGCGGCGTCAATTGGTTCAGAACCCAGGTTGCGGTGTTGGCGCCCTGGCGAATTCCGGGCAAAGTCTCGCCGGGAATAATTACAGGCCGCTGCGGCTGCGTGATGAACAGGAAGGACAAATTGTAGCGGTCGTCGAAGATGCCGAAACCGGCGCGGACGACCGTCTTACCATCGGGCGACCAAGCGAGGCCTAGACGAGGCTGGAAACCGTTGTAGTGCGGATTAATTTGCTTCGATAGACCCGATTCGAAATCGTAGCGCAAACCGTAGTTGATCGTCAGTGTGGGAGTTATGCGCCACTGATCTTGCGCGTAGAAGCCGTAGTAAGCGTGGTTCAAGGTTTCGGAAAAATTCACGGTTTCGCTGGGAATATAAGCGTTGTTCCAGTCGGTGGGGATGGGCGGCGGAGTTGGCAGCTGCCCACTCGGCGGATTCGGGACTGTACCTACGGGCGCACCCCAGAAGATGATCGGCACGCCGTTCAAAGGCTGGTCGTTATTGTTGGGACCGAAGGGGGCGCCGGGCTGAGTGGGAAAGAACGGAGCCGTCGCCGTGGGGCAGGGACCATCGGCTGGGTTGGAAGGAATGCCGGCCAACGGATTTGCAAAGTTGGCAAAATCCACTAGGCAATTCAGGCCGGGCATGACGATGCGCATGGGCGTGAATCCGGGCCAGATCACAAAATTATTAAGGTGGTTGTAATCCACGCCGAATTTTGCGACGTGATTACCTTTGACCCAGGACATGGAATCGGTGAGTTGAGCGCGACTTTCATAGACGGCATCGAAAACACCGAAATTGTGGCCGAACAGAAGCGTATTGGGGATGTCCAGGTTGGGCTGACCAGTGACGCCCGGGAAGTTGTAGTGACGGCGGCCATATTGCGCGAGGAAGCTATTCACGAGATCGGGCTTCACGGTGGTGGCGATGCTGCCGACCAAAGATTGATCGCGCAGAAAGAGATCGTGTCCGCTGCTGGGTGCGCCGATGCCGCCGCCGTCGAGGGTGCTGCCGACGAGTTCATTCAAGTCGCGGCCGTCTTCGATGTTGTAACGTATGGTCAGGTGATTGTTGGGATTGATCTGATAATCCAGTTTGGCGATGCCGTAATCGTTGTCCTTAGTCTTCAAAACAGAATTCAGATATTGCAGAGCGGACAAATTACACGTCGCGAGGGCCGTGGTGCAGCCTTCCGGAGCGATTCCCAAGGCTGCTTTAGCGGAGTCGACGAGGCCGATATTTTGGTAGAGCACTCCAGGGTAGGTGGGCGATTCAGCGCGGCGCTGGCCCTCGTAATTCGTGAAGAAGAATATCTTGTCCTTTTTGATAGGGCCACCGAGGGCGGCGCCAAACTGATTCTGGCGCAGGACATATTGATCGGGCGCGGGCTGCAGCAAAGAGCGCGCGTCGGTGGCGTTGTTCTGGAGGTAATCGTAAATCGAACCGTGCAGCTCGTTGCCGCCCGATTTGGTGACGATGTTGACGATGCCGCCGAGAGCGCGGCCGTATTCGGCGCCAAAGGCGTTGTTCACGACGCGAAATTCCTGCACGGATTCCTGCGGCGGCGTGGCTCGCTGCGAACCGGTGGCGGTGTTGACGTTGTCCGCGCCGTCCACGGTGATCATATTGCTGAAGTCGCGCATGCCGGCGAACGAGATGCGGGTGGTTTCAAACTCGGTGATGGTGGATTGCAAGCTGCTGCGGCCTGTGGCGACGCCGGCGGTTAGAAGCGCGAAATCGGTAAATTGACGGCCGCTGATGGGCAGATCCTGAATTTGTTGCGTGTCAATGACCTGGCTGATTTCTGTTTTGGTCGGCTCGATGGGCGGGACTTCAGTAGTGACGACGACTTGTTCGTTTTGCGTGGCGACTTTCAGATTGATATCCACGGTTGCCGTCTGGCCGACGTTGAGCACGATGCCTTTATCAACCGTAGTGGCGAAGCCGGTGAAGGCGACGGTCAATTCGTATGTGCCGGGAGGCAGGTTAGGGATGACGTAGAGGCCGGAATCGTTGGAAGTGGTGCGATAGACGGCATTCGTCGCGGTGTCGCGCAGAGTGAGGGTGGCGTTTTTTACGGTGCCGCCACTTTCGTCGTGCACGGAGCCATTGAGTTGCGCAACCGTGATTTGCGCGAAGGCGGGGCCGGATGAAGCGAAGAGAAGTGCGAGTACAAGGACCCCGAGCAGCGCGAGCCGTGCGCGCATGGTTCCCCCCTTTAGCGGACGGGCATTCGGAAGGTGGGTAATCCGCATCCACACCCTTTATGGGCAGAACGTTTAACGCCGCCGTGTGGGTTTGTCAAGGCTTTAATCGAGCGTCCGTGCGAATATCGCCCCGCAGCGGCGTGGCAGGCTGTCTTGACTTGGACGACGCAAAGCAGTATCGAAGCGTGGCGTGAGGTGCGGATCGATACGGTGGTGGCGAGAGAGAATTTGAACACGGAAAAGAACTTGTTGCGGGCAGGGGCTTGCGGATTACTGGCGATTGCGGTTTGCGTGTTTGCCTCGGCATTTTGCGCGGGCTGCGGCAGGAGAGGCTCGCGCGGCGTGGATGAAAATTCCGGCGCGGCGGGCGCTGGGCAAAGCGTGAGTGAGGCGCGGGTGATGCGCGCGGACCGCGATCCGGGAAACTGGCTGGTGCACGGGCGCACTTACAACGAGCAACGCTTCAGTCCGTTGAAACTGGTGAACGACAAGAACGTCGCGCAGCTGGGATTGACGTGGTTCTACGATCTGGACACGCGGCGGGGCCAGGAAGCGACGCCGATCGTGGTGGACGGAGTGATGTACTTCACGACAGCGTGGAGCAAAGTATTCGCGTTGAATGCGGCGACGGGCGCGCCGTTGTGGGCTTACGACCCGAAAGTAAATCCGGAGTGGGCGGTGAATGCTTGCTGCGATGTGGTGAATCGCGGCGTGGCGGTGTGGGGCGGGAAAGTATTTTTCGGGACGCTGGATGGAAGGCTCGAGGCGTTGGATGCGGCGACGGGAAGGCTGGTGTGGGAGAAGCTGACGATTGACCGGAAATTTCGCTACACGATTACGGGGGCGCCGCGCGTTGTGAAAGGCAAAGTGATCATCGGGAATGGCGGCGCGGAGATGGACGTGCGCGGTTACGTTTCGGCGTACGACGCGGAAACGGGCGAGATGGCTTGGCGATTCTATACGGTGCCGGGCGATCCATCGAAACCGTTTGAGAATCCGATGCTAGCCAAGGCCGCGAAAACCTGGACGGGCGAGTGGTGGAAATACGGCGGCGGCGGAACGGTGTGGGATTCGATTGTGTACGATCCGGAGCTGGATCTGCTTTTTATCGGTGTGGGGAATGGAGGGCCATGGAATCCGCGCATTCGCAGCCCGCGCGGCGGCGATAATTTATTTACTTGTTCGATTGTGGCGCTGCGGCCGGAGACGGGTGAATACGTGTGGCACTACCAGGAAAATCCGGGCGAGGCTTGGGACTACGATTCGGACGGGCAGATGATTTTGGCTGATCTGACGATTGAAGGGCTGTCGCGGAAAGTTTTGATGCATGCGCCGAAGAATGGGATTTTTTATGTGTTAGATCGCGCGACGGGGGCGCTGATTTCGGCTGCGCCTTATACGCATATCACGTGGGCTAGTGGCGTGGATTTGAAAACTGGGCGACCGATGGAAACGGCGCTGGCGCGTTATCCGGGACGGGAGACGGAATTGATTATTCCCGGGCCATTGGGGGCGCACAGCTGGCATCCAATGTCTTATAGCCCGGTGACGGGATTGGTATACATTCCGATTCAGGATGCGGGATTCCCGTACAAATCGGAGACGGATTTTCATGCGCGCAATTTTGCATTCGATACGGGGGTTGATTTTGCTGCGGCGGGAATGCCGCAGGACGCGGCGGCTAAAAAGGTGATCATGAACAGCGTGCGCGGGCGCTTGGTGGCGTGGGATCCGCTGCGGCAGAAACAGGCGTGGGATGTGGATCGTGCGGAGGCGTGGAATGGCGGAGTGGTTTCGACCGCGGGTAATCTGGTTTTCGAGGGGACGGCGAAGGGAAATTTCGAAGCGTATCGTGCGAATACGGGCGGGAAGGTGTGGTCTTACGCGATACAGACGGGCGCGATTGCAGCGCCGATTACCTACACGGTGAATGGTGAACAGTACGTTGCGATTCTGGCTGGCTGGGGCGGCGTGTTTCCGCTGGCTGCGGGCGAACCGGCTTTGAAAGCGGGGCGCGTGAGAAATGTTAGTCGGATGCTGGCGTTCAAGCTTGGCGGGAAGGCTGTGTTGCCGGCGCTGCCGGAAATTGAGGCGGAGGTGTTGCATCCTCCGGCGGCGACGGCGGATGTGGCGACAGTTCGTCGGGGCGAGGCTTTGTATCAGCGATTCTGCGGGAATTGTCATGGGGATGTGGCGGTTAGCGGCGGGGTGTTACCGGATCTGCGTTATTCGAATACTTTGACGAATGATCAGTGGTTCCACATCGTGCTCGGTGGAATGTTGCGGGAGAATGGCATGGTTTCTTTTGCGAAGGAGATTTCGCACGGGGATGCGGCGGCGATTCGAGCTTATGTGATTTTTAGGGCGAATCAGAGTTTGAAAGAGAGCGCGATTGGCGAAGGACGCGGGCGCGGATCTAATCCGTAGTTTTGGCAAATTGCCAGTGGATGCCGCGGGCGATGGGCTGGCTGGCGCTGCTTAGTTCGGCGTACGAGTGACGCTGGTCGCCGTCAATGACGGCTGTGCGATCACGCGTCGCTCCTACTTGCTTGTCGAAATAATCTATCGCTCGCATTTTTTGCAGCCCTTTAGGGGAGCGGTTCGGCAACGGGCTGAGTATGCACGCTGGCGTTTCTGACGTTTGCGGTTTCTTTCAAGAACAGCGCCACCAGGAACAAAAGTCCTGCGCCGCCTGCGGACATCAGCAGCGTGATTCCGAGGCCGTGTTTTTCGGCCAGCGCGCCGCCTAGGGTTGGCGCGATCGTGGCGCCGAAAACTTCGCCGACGAGCGTGGCGAGACCGATGGACGTCGCGGCGAATTGCGGCGGGACGCTTTCGGTGGGAATCAGGACCATCGTCAGCGTGGGCATGCCCTGCCCCGCGTTGGTGAGAAATAAAATCGCGGCGAGGATCCACGGATAGGCGTAGAGCGGCTGGATCAAGAGCACCAGCGGGACCAATGAGGACATTGCGGCCATCGCGAGGAGTACGGGTTTGCGTCCGAGGCGATCGGACAATGCGGGCAGCAGAAGTCCGAGGATAAAACTTCCAAGGCCCGTGGCACCGAGGAGAAATCCGGCGGTGGTGGGCGTCTGGTGCGCGACTTCGGTGATATAGAGCGGCGCGAAAACGTTGCACAAGAAAAGCCAGGAGATGAAACCGGCGGCGCCGATGCAGCAGAGCCATACGTTGCGATAGCGCAAAATCGTGAAGTAATCGCGGATTCTGGGCGGGTGAAGGCGCTCGCCGTCTGCGCTGGATTTTCTGGGCGGCTCTTTCACGAATTTCCACATCAGCAGGCCCATTAGAATTCCTGGAACGCCGCAGACGAAGAAGGCCCAGCGCCAGCCGAAGCGGGCAGCTACTTGTGTGGTCAGAATCGGAGCAACGGCGAGGCCCACGAGGGCTCCGGCGCTGACGACGATGCCGATGTTGCGTCCGCGGCGAGTGGGCGTGGAAGATTCTTCGATGAGCGCGGCCATGATGGACCAGCAGGGACCTTCGGCGATGCCCATCAGAGCGCGCACGAGCAGAAGCTGATGGAACGTGTGCGCCACGCCGGAAAGCCAAGACAAGAGCGAAAATGCGAAGACCGCGGGAATGAGAATTCTGCGACGGCCGAAACGATCGGACAAAGCGCCGAAAAATAAAGTGGAAAGAGCCCAGGTGATGGCTAGGACCGAGGCGAGCATGCCGACTTGTTCGTGCGTCAGATGGAATTCGGGAGCGATGTAGGGCGCGAGGTAGAGCTGCGACATGCGGTCGAGGAAGACCGTGCCCCAGGAAAAGAACAGGATGGCTACGAGGGTGTTTTCGTAGCGCTTCGAGTAGTCGCTGGAATCTGTGCTCATTTTTTGTTCGTAGCGATTATCGTCGCGATCATCTTTTCCTTCTTCAACGCAACAACATGCAAAGTTCCTGGGCCGCGGCGCGCAGTTGTGGCAGGAAATTGTTGAGCATTTCTTGAGTGGAGACGCGCTGCGCGTGCGCGCCGACGTTGACCGCCGCTACCACTTGGCCGCTGGGGCTTAGAATCGGAACGGCCATCGAGCGAAGACCGAGCTCGAGTTCTTGATCCACGAGGGCGTAACCGTTCCGCAGAACCATGCGCAGCACGGGGCGCAATTTATCGGCGGTGACGATCGTGCGCTCGGTGTGGCGCGTGAATTGAATGCGCGCGAGAGAAGACTCGAGTTCGTCGGGCGGCAAATTCGCGAGAAGGACGCGGCCCATGGAAGTGCAGAACGCGGGCAAGCGGCTGCCGACGCCAAGGTCAATGGCCATGATGCGAGTGACATTGGCGCGCGCGACGTACACGATGTCGAGACCGTCGAGAGTCGCGATGGAGCAGGATTCGTGCATCGCGCGGCTGAACCGCTCGAGGATGGGATGCGCGGCCGTCGCAAGCGGCATGGAAGAAATGTAGGAGTGGCCGAGGGCAAGCACGCGCGGCTGGAGAAAAAAATGGCGATTGTCGTCGGAGCCGGCGAAACCGAGTTTGGCTAGCGTGTAGAGACAACGGCGGACGGCGGCGCGAGAGAATCCGGTTTTATTGCTGACCTGGGAAATTGTGAGCTGGCGTTTTTTCTGGGAGAAGGCTTGGATGACGGCGAGGCCGCGGGCGAGCGACGTCATGAAATCGGGATCGCCGGTGAGCGCGTCAATTTGCGCGGAAGGATTGGTCGACGCTCCTGGCGAGTCCGCTGGGGACTCCAATTGTGATTGCGTTTGGCGCGGCGCAGCACGATGGGAGCGCTTGTTGAGGCGTTTTGTGGACTTGCGAGTGCTGCGGCGAGGCATCGAATTTCTCCATGGATGACGCTTGGGAACGGCGCAGGATACACGAACTGGGCGATAGGCGCACGCTATTTCGATAATCGGCCTTGACAGGAACAAGGTTGCTTGCCTAAATTCGCCGAGGCATTTCGTGATCCCGAGATCCGAGCTACGCACACCTCGGGGAGAGCGGGTGGCGGCTCTCGAATTAGTTTCATTGCGCGCAACGGCCGCAGAGGCGGGGCGGAGTCAACGTTTATCGCGGCCTTGTGTGAGATGTATAGTGTTGCTGAGGAAAATTGCATGGCCTACCTACCGGGGTACCGGCGCGCGATGGCAGGGACGCAGCCGGAATATTTGCATCTGACGTATGTGTCGTCGCAGAAGCGCGCGCCATCGCAGCCGCTGGTTTATTTGCCGCACACGCTTTCGGAAATCACCGGACCGGTGTTCGCACCGGAAACCGTGAATGTAAAGGCTTGCGATTTGACGCGACAGCATTCGGGTGAGCCGTTGGGGGAACGTATCATCGTCAGCGGGCGCGTGTTGGATGAGGATGGAAAGCCGGTGCGAAAAACGCTGGTGGAAGTGTGGCAAGCGAATGCAGCGGGGCGATACCGGCACAAAGTGGATCAGCATCAGGCGCCGCTGGATCCGAATTTCAGCGGCCACGGCTACGCAATGACGGATGGCGAAGGGTGCTATCGTTTTATCACCGTGCGGCCGGGAGAATATCCGTGGGGGAATCATCACAATGCCTGGCGGCCGGCGCACGTGCATTTTTCTGTGTTCGGTCCGGCGTTTGCGACCCGTTTGGTGACGCAAATGTATTTTCCGGGCGATCCGCTGCTGCCGTTTGATCCGATTTATAACTGCACGGCGGATGAAGCGGCGCGGCAACGATTGATTTCTGTGTTCGATTGGGAGAGCACGATTCCGGGGCACGCGCTGGGATATAAATTTGACATTATTTTGAACGGGCGCGACGCGACGCCGCTGGAGAATCGATGACTCTGCGCGCGACTACTTCGCAGACTGTTGGGCCGTTCTTCAGCATCGGCATGGAGAGGCTGAATTGCGCCGAGCTCGCCGGGCCCGGAGTGGCGGGCGAGCGCGTGACGATTGAGGGGCGGGTGCTGGACGCAGATGGCGTGGGAGTGCCGGATGCGATTCTGGAATTGTGGCAGGCGAATTCGCGCGGAAAATATGCGCATCTTGGACGATTTTCAAGACAAGCCTGTGGATGCAGGTTTTCAGGGCTTCGGACGGATTCCGACGGATGAGGATGGGAAGTTTCGTTTTGCTACGATCAAGCCGGGGGCGGTGCCGGGGCCGGATGGGAAACTGCAGGCGCCGCATATTGCGGTTTCGGTTTTCATGCGTGGATTGTTGCGGCGATTGGTGACGCGGATTTATTTTCCAGATGAGCCCGGGAATGCGGGGGATTTTGCTTTGAGTTTGGTGGAGGCGGGGCGGCGCGGGAGTTTGATTGCGCGGAAGGCTGCGGGGACGGATGGATTGCTGAAGTGGGATGTGATTATGCAGGGGCCTGGGGAGACGGTATTTTTTGATTGTTGAACGGCGGGCGACGCGACGTGTGCGCAGCGGGCGTCCACAGACCGCGATCGATCTGCAACGCAACGTCGGATTTGTGACACATCATCGATTCGCGCGGTAACGTTGGTCGCGCACTGAAGTGCGCCGCTACAAGTGCAACGTCAACGGCGCCGACGGATTCGTTTAGAACGGATAATGGCGGCGGCCCATCTGGATTGTTACCCATTTCACTTCGGTCATTTCTTCTACGGACCAGCGGCCACCTTCGCGGCCGCTGCCGGAGTCTTTCACGCCGCCGAATGGAACCGTAGGCTCGTCGTGGACCGTCGGACCGTTCAGATGCACCATGCCGGATTCTAGTTCGAGTGCGAAACGCATGGCGAGTTGTAAATCGTTGGTGAGCACGGCTGAGGAAAGGCCGTAGGACGAATTGTTGGCGAGCCTGAGGGCGTGGTCGGCGTTGTCGGCCTGGCTGACTGCGGCGACTGGGCCGAAAAGCTCGTCGTGGAACGCGGCCATGTTCGGAGTAACGTCGGCAACGACCGTGGGCTGATAGAAATTTCCTTCGTAGGTGCCGCCGGTGAGGACGCGCGCGCCGGCCGCGACGGCTTCCTTGATTTTGCGATCAATCATTAGGCATTGCGACGCGCGAATCAGCGGGCCAATGACCGTGTGCGGATCGCGCGGATCGCCTACTTGCAGAGTTTTGGCTTTGGCGGCGAAACGCTGGAGAAAAGTTTCGTAAATTGGTGCTTCGACGATGATGCGCGAGCCGGCCATGCAGATTTGGCCCTGATGAATGAAGATGCCGAAGCTGGCGGTGTCCACGGCGTAATCCACGTCGGCGTCTTTCAGCACGATGAGCGGGCTCTTGCCGCCCATTTCCAGCACCACGCGCTTCCCCTTTTTGGCACACTCGACGGCGATGTGGCGTCCGACGGCCGTGGAGCCGGTGAACGAAATCAATTTCACGCGAGGGTCGTCGAAGAGGACGCGCGCGAGTGTGGGGCCGTCCCCTGGAACTACGTTCAAGACTCCTGGCGGTAGGCCGGCCTTTTCGAAAATTTCGGCGAGCTTCAAGCCTACTAACGAAGTTTCTTCGGACGGCTTCAGGACGAACGTGTTGCCGGTGGCTAATGCGAACGCGACTTTCTTCAGCGCGAGCACCACCGGGAAATTGAACGGGGAGATTCCGGCGACGACTCCTAGCGGACGGCGGATGGCGAGCGAGAGCAGGCCGGAAACATCGGACGGGAAAACGTCGCCTTGCACTCTGCGCGCTTCTCCGGCAATGGAGCGCAGCATATTTGCGGCGAACGGGACTTCGAAATGGGCTTTGCCGAATGTGGAACCGCCTTCACCGATCAGCAGATCCACCATGTCGCTGGTGGCGGCTTCGAGTCCGTCGGCGGCGCGATGCAGGATTTTTTCGCGCAAAGCTGCGGGCGAATTCCCCCAGGCGGATTTCGCGGCGTGAGCGGCGTCAATGGCGGCGCGCATGTGCTGTTCCTGGCCCATGAAAATTTTGGCGAAGGGTTTTTGATTGGCTGGGTTGAGGACGTCGGCCAACGCGGAGGGGGAAACTTCGATGGACTTGCCGTCAATGTAGGGAGTGGAGAGCATGGTCTACCTTCCTCTTCGAATGCGGATCGTGGATTGCGTCCAGTGGGCCGCCTGCAAACGCACGGAGCGCGTTTATCGCGCGATTGTGCGATTCACTTCGTGTGGATTCTTCTCTTCTGGTCTGGGAATGTCAAGCGACGCCGGCGGCTTTGGGGAAAACGTTTAACTCCAAACGCGGCGCGCGACGTCGGTGACGAGGCGCAGCTTGGCCCATTGCTCTTCTTCGGTGAGCAGATTCCCTTCCATGGTGGAGGCAAAACCGCATTGGGGGCTTAGCGCGAGACTTTCCAGCGGGAAAAAGCGGGCGGCTTCGTGGATTCGGTGCGCGATATCGTTGGCGTTTTCCAGTTGTGGCTTTTTCGAGCTGATGAGGCCGAGAACGACGGTCTTGTCGCGCGGGACCAGGCGCAGAGGTTCGAATGTGCCGGAGCGATCGTCATCATATTCCAGCAGAAAACGATCCACGGCCATGGTGGCGAAGAGTTTTTCGGCGATGGCGTCGTAGCCGCCTTCGGCGTACCAGTGGCTGCGATTATTTCCGCGGCAGAGATGCATCGCGAGGGTCACTCCAGGGCGTTTGGCCGCGGCGAAACAGGCGTTGTCGGCGCGGATGGATTCATCGAGCAAGGCTTCGGGCGCGAGATTCATTTCGGTGCGGATCCATTCGCGCCATTTGGGATCCATGAAATAGCTATAGCGAGGGGCGTCAATCTGAATGTACTTCACGCCTTCGGCGGAGAGCCTGGCCAGTTCTATTTTCATGATGGCGACGATGTCCCAGAGTAACTCAGAGTGATCTTTGTAAACTTTGTCGGTGATGCCACGTTTGAAGGCGATAGCGGGAAATTGCGTGGCGCTGGGGAGCGTCATTTTGATGTTGCCGGGGCTGTACTTTTTCAGGAAGGAAAGCTCGCGTCCGGTGAGCGGCTCGACGGCGCGCAGTTTTCTGGTGACGATGCCGGTCACGCTGCTGACGGGCGCATCTTTTTCCTGACCGGCTTTCCAGGAGCGTGCGACGGCGTCTCCAAGGTCGAAACCTTCGACGGCGTCGGTGAAGTCGCTCATGAAATTGCGGCGGCGAAATTCGCCGTCGGTGAAAATTTCGAAACCGAGTTCTTTCTGCTTGGCTAAAACGCGCTCGATGTCGCGATCTTCAATCGAGCGCAGGCGGTCGGGTTCTTGGGCAGCGTTGCGGCGGGCTTCGAGCAGTTCCGGCGGGCGAAGGAAGCTGCCGACGTGGTCAGCGCGGTAGGGCGTGGACATGGTTGCGCTCCTTTAGCGCGCGGTCAGATCCAGAGTTTTTCGTTGATCTTCAGGCCGTGGGCGCGGCAGTGGTTCAAGTAATGATCAATGAACCAAAAAACGTCGAGAGTGTCGAGCAGCACGTCGTTGTCGTCGTAAAACTCGAGAGATCCATTCAAGAAGAAAATTGTTTTCATGCCGTTGGGATCGTCGGAAACCAGGGTGTGAATCACGCCGGGATTTTCGCGGACGTAACTGCCGGGACGCGCGACCCAATCGTATTCCAGATAGCGCCAGCTGCCTTCCAGTGTGCAGGCGGAGATGGGGCCGCGATGGCGGTGGCGGCCGAGCCTGCCGCCTTTTTTCACCCAGAGGATATTGGCGAAGGAATTGCTGCGCACATCGAAGGCGAGATGGCGGATGAAAACATTTTCCTTGAACGGGACGTAGGGCGATTCGTCTTCGCCGGCGCCGACGTGAATATCGGGGCGGCCGTATTCCTGTATGACTGCAGCAAGAGAGCTTTTTGCATCAACGATGGCCATGTGGTCCTCCGGAATCGCGCGCGCACCGCGGAGTGCGAATGCGGCGACACGCGCGATTGCGCCGATTGCGCCGATTGCGGGGCCAGTATACATCCGGGTGCGCGGAGGGCAATCGGGTTGGCCGATGATCGCCCGATTTTTGCGCGGCGTGCGGGTTGCGGGAAGGCCAAGCGAAGCCGTAAGCGGAGCGATGGGCCTGGCGCAGCAGATGAGGGCGGCGGCCTGACTACGTGGGATGCGCGCACGGTTTACAGGGATTGCGGTAGAGGGATTGCGGGTTGTTTTCGACTAAGATGGTAGGGCTGAGAACGCCTTGGATCGCGCGCAACGGAACCGAGCGGAGAGGGATCAATGCGTAAATGGATGGTCGCCGGCGTCGCATCCGTTCTGCTAGTGCTGGCGGTCGCGGGCATCCTGCTGGGACCGACGCTGCACAGGTTCGTTCGCGATCGAACGCAGAAGGTGTTGGAGACGCACTTTGCGAGTTCGGTGCAATTTTCGGACTTCGACGTGACGTTGTTCCCGCGGTTGCGCGTAACGATTAGCGGATTGGTGCTGCGGCACAAGGGACGCAGGGACATTCCACCACTGATTCAGGTGCGGACGGTTTCAATGTACGCGCAGCTGCCGGATTTGCTGCGCCCGCGGCCGTACATTTCTTTTGTGCAACTGGACGGATTGCAAATTCATACGCCGCCGCGCGTGCCGGGCGGAGAGCCGCTAATTCACAAAACGGATGAAGACCTGGCGAACAAATATCCGGTGATGATTGGCGAAGTGCGTGCCGACGATGCGAGCATCGAAGTGCTGCGCGCGCAATCCGACAAGCCGCCGCGCGAATTCCCGATACATCATTTGGATCTGCATGACGTGAGGTTTGATCATCCAGCGAAATTTCACGCGCTGCTGACGAATGCGATACCGAAAGGCGAGATTGATGCCGCGGGGGAATTCGGGCCGTGGGAGGCGGAAGAACCGAGCACGACCCCTGCGGATGGACACTATGATTTTCAGAATGCGGATCTGGGAACGCTGAAGGGGCTGCGCGGGATTCTTTCGTCGAAAGGAACATTTAGCGGGCCGCTGGATTATTTGGCCGTGGCGGGTTACACGGATACACCCGACTTCGGGCTGCGTACGGGCGGCAAGCCTGTGGCGCTGCACACTGATTTTTCGGCGCAGGTAGACGGAACCAATGGCGACGTGATTTTGAAAAGCGTGGTGGCGAAATTTCTGCATACGACGCTGGCGGTAAACGGGAAGATTGTGGATGTGCGCAAGGACGTAAAAGGCCGCACGATTTATCTCAACGCGTCGTCGGAGAACGCGCGGATTGAGGATCTGCTGCGGCTGGTGGTGAATTCCGACGAGCCGATGATGACCGGGTCCGCGAACCTCAAGACGACGATTGATATCCCTGAAGGCGAAGACGATTTGCTGGACCGCATGAAACTCGCGGGGCAATTCGGAGTGGGGCACGCGCAATTTACCAGCGCCACCGTGCAGGAGAAGGTGGACACGCTGAGCCGCAGAGGTCAGGGGAAACCGAAGGACACAGATATCAGCGAGGTGGCGTCCGATTTTCGTGGAAATTTCCGGTTCGCGAACGGAGTGGTGACATTTTCCAGTTTGGGCTTCGCGGTGCAGGGAGCGTCGCTGCATCTGGACGGGAGCTACAACATTGACAGCACAGCCATGGATTTCCACGGCGACCTGCTGATGCAGGCAAAACTTTCGCAGACCACGACGGGCGCGAAGTCATTTTTTCTGAAGGCGGCGGACCCGTTTTTCAAAGGCAAGAACGGTGGAACGGACTTGCATATTCAAATTACGGGGACGAAGGATCATCCGACGTTTGGCCTGGACACGGGCGGCAAAAAGCAGGCGGAAGCGCCGCAAAAATAAGTGCCTGAGCGGCTGAAGCCACGACCCACAAAGATTTTCGAATTGCAACATGGACAATTCTGGGTGAAGTGCGTCACACCCGATGATTGTTTCTCCGTTCTCTGATTCCCTTCCTTGACCTGAACCAGACTAAAGAATGTGCTGGTATGTTCGGCGCGAAGGTATGAGAATGCAACGGCTCCGAATCACCGCTGGTGGGAGTTCGCCGCTGATCGCGTGCTTCAGGACTGGTTTGCAAACGTTCGTTCGAACGGGCCATTTCATCTTAGGGGAGACTTTTGATGTGTTTGCGCTCGATGTGCTGCTCTCTGCTTACGATCACTGCATTGCTTTCGGCTGAGATCGTGCCGGGGCAGAACACGGACACGCGGGCCTCCGCTGTGATTGCGGGATACACGCGGACATCTTCCGCGGCGCAAAGCGCGCTGGAGAAAAAGTTCCAAGACGGCATTGTGGCGGGGAACATTCGCGAAAACATGCGGCGATTGAGCGCGCGCCCTCATGCTGTGGGCTCGCCTTACGACAAAGACAACGCCGAATGGATTCTGGCGCGGATGCAGGCGTGGGGCCTCGACGCGCACATCGAGACGTTCAGCGTGTTATTTCCGACGCCGAAGGAACGGCTTGTGGAACTGCTGCAACCGACGCAATTTCGCGCGCAATTGCAGGAGCCGGCGCTGCCGATCGATCCGACGAGCAATCAGACCGCGGAACAACTGCCAACCTACAACGCTTATTCGGCGGATGGCGATGTGACGGCGCCGCTGGTGTATGTG
The DNA here is from genome assembly GCA_963790855.1 of uncultured Acidobacteriota bacterium. Classification (GTDB taxonomy): domain Bacteria; phylum Acidobacteriota; class Terriglobia; order Acidiferrales; family UBA7541; genus Palsa-295. Next base: position 424,013 of record CAWBPZ010000004.1, on the reverse strand, counting down.
AACTACGGCATCCGCGAAGATTACGAGCAGCTGGATCGGCTGGGAATTTCGGCGAAGGGCGCGATCGTAATTGCGCGTTACGGTTCGGGGTGGCGCGGCACGAAACCGAAAGTTGCGGCGGAGCACGGCGCGATTGGCTGCATTATTTACTCCGACCCGCGCGGCGATGGATATTTTCAGGGCGATGATTATCCCGCGGGCGGCTGGCGTCCGCGCGAAGGCGTACAACGCGGCAGCGTGATGGATACGGACTACCCAGGGGATCCGCTGACGCCGGGCGTGGGCGCGACCGCGGATGCAAAACGACTCGCGATCCAGGACGCGAAGACGATTACGAAAATTCCGGTGCTGCCGATTTCGTATGGCGACGCGCTGCCGCTGCTTTCGGCGCTGCAAGGTCCGGTGGCGCCAGAAAATTGGCGCGGCGGGCTGGGGATCACTTATCACGTCGGGCCAGGGCCGGCGAAAGTCCATTTGAAAGTCGCGTCGTACTGGGACATGAAAACAATTTATGACGTGATTGGCACGCTGCATGGGGGCGATAACGCCGGGCAGTGGGTGATACGCGGCAATCATTTCGATGCGTGGGTGAATGGCGCTGAGGATCCAATTTCCGGTCAGGCAGAAATGTTGGAGGAGGCGCGCATGCTCGGCGAACTGCACAAGCAAGGTTGGACGCCGAAGCGCACGATTATTTATTGCGCGTGGGATGGAGAGGAGCCCGGCTTGTTGGGATCCGTGGAGTGGGTGGAAACACATTTGGCTGAGCTGCAGCAGCACACCGTCGCTTATCTGAATTCGGACAGCAACGACAGAGGTCACTTTGCAGCGGGCGGCACGCAGGATTTGGAGAGGGTTGTCAGCAGCGTGGCGCGGGAAATTCAGGATCCGGAAACGCATTTGTCCGTTTTTCAGCGTGCGCATCTGATGGGAATCCGCGAAGCGAAAGATGCGGAAGAGCGCGGGGAGGCTCGCAAGCGCGCCGACCTGGAGGTTTCTGCGCTGGGAGATGGATCGGACTATACGGCGTTTCAGGATTTCGCCGGAATTTCGACGCTGGACCTGGGCTTTGGGGGCGAGGACGATGGCGATCAGTATCATTCGATCTACGACGATTTCTACTGGTACACCCATTTCGCGGATACCGATTTTTCGTATGGGCGCGCGCTGGCGCAAACCGCCGGGACTACGATGCTGCGTTTGGCAGACGCGGATCTAATTCCCGTGGACTATGCACCGCAAGCGGAAGCGATCGCGAAGTACGAAACGGAATTGGAGAAATTGCTGAAGGATAAGCAGGAGGAAATCACGGAGCGCAATCTGGAATTGCAGGAAGGAGTGTTTACCGCGGCGGCAGACCCGCACAAGACTTTTGTGCCTCCGCCGATGGAAGCGGTGCCGCCCTTCATGAATTTTACGCCGATGAAAAATTCCATCGAGACGCTGAAGAAAAGCGCGGAGCGATACTCCAAGGCGCTGGCGCAATGGCAGGCGGCGGGGTCGTCGGCTTTGGCGCCGCAGTCGTTGGAAACTTTGAACGCGGATTTGCTGCGGATTTCGCGATTATTTCTGAATGAAAAGGGATTGCCGGAACGTCCGTGGTTCAAGAACCAGATTTACGCGCCGGGGGCTTACACCGGGTACGGAGCTAAGACGGTGGCGGCGGTGCATGAATACATGGACGAGAAAAAATGGAAGGAAGCGGAGGCGCAGATTCCGCAGGTGGCGCAGATCCTCGACAGTGTGGCTGCCGGAATTGATAAGGCGGCGGCTGATTTGGAAATGGCGCTGCCGCCGAAGCGGTGATTTTCTTGCCGCGAGCGCGGACTGTTGCGCGACGACGACGCTACAGCCTGGACCTGCAGCAATCGCAGTCGCGCAGTGTGCAGGGTGCAGTCCACGATGGCGCTCGAGGGCTTCGGCGTTCTAGTCAAAACTGCCGGTGACACCCTGGAAGCGGTTTGCCGCTTGCTTCAGCAGCCACTTCATGACGCGAGTGGTGCTGTAGCAGTAGGCAAGGTTGTAGCCAAGCGTCGAAAAGCACTCGAGCTCGCATGATTTTTTCATTTCGTTGAGTTGCGTGAGCTGGAATTTCGGTTTCTCGATGGTGCCCCAGTCGTAAGTGGCGTTGTACATCGGGAAGCAAGGCGCCAGCGTGCCGTCGGTGCGAACGATCAACCAGTTTTGACCCGCGCGGCAGCCCCAGTGTTCACCTTTTCCGCGCATGAAACCCTTCATGTTATTCAAGCGCGGAACGGAGTCCACCATCTTGTAGCCCTGCTGGTTTTTATCAGCGAGCCAATCAAGCAACTCATCCACCTGCGGATAATCCGGCGGGCGGATATAGGTGTCGTTCTTATGGAGATGCTTGAAGTGGTCCTGCTCCATCATGGGCGTTTCGTTGATGTGATAAGTGGTGGCGATGCCGTGGTCGTGCGCGATCTGGGTTAGCTCGCGTACGTCGTCCAGATTGGTGCGGCAGATATTAATATTAAAAAAGACGGTATAGCCGTAGCGATACTGGCGCCGGACCAGATAATCGAAGTTCGAAGCTACGTGTTCGAATGCCTTCGGCAGGCCGGGCTGTTCCTTCACGGCATCCACGGCAAAATTAATTGTGGCGATGCCTGCGTCGGCGAGGCGGTCAATCACGTCCGGGCGAAGGAGCCGGGCATTCGTCGCCAAGTAAACCCAAAAATCCTTCTTGGCAGCGTAATAAATGGCCTTATGAACGAAATCAGGACGCAGAAGCGGTTCGCCGCCCGTCGGAGCCAGAACCCGGCACGGCGTGTCGTGCAGCCAGTCAATTGCGCGACGGGCCACGTCCTCGCTCATGCCTTTCACACTATTGTCGTAGGACCAGCAATAGTGACAATCGAGATTGCATTTCCACTCGGTGAAAAGATACGCAATGATGGGTTGGAAATCTCCCGCACGCACGCGCGACTTCAGATATGGGAAAAGCCAACCGCGCATATTGTCCAGGATTTTAGCCGCGCCCCACTCGCGTTTGCCGGTGCGCAAGACGGTTTGGTGCGCGGCGATGTCGGCTTCGTCTAGGTCATGGAGAAGTTCGGGATGCTGCGGAAAAACCGCTTCCGGCAGAGGTTTACCTTCCGGAGTGCGGTGGACCGTGGGCCGTGGGGCACTCTGGTTGAGCAGGTTGTGGATCGGAACGTCCAGCCGGTGTGACGGAACGGGTGCGACGAAGCTGTCCTGACTGTTCAATTCAGACATTGATCCTCCGTATCGAAGAATGGTTGGGGTGTTTTGGATTGCGAGCAAGCGGACGGAGTCCCCTGCCATCCCATTGCCGCTGTAAGTTTTTGATTATCACGCCGATTCGCGAGAATCGCGGTACCGGCAATAGGAGGCCTCCCTGCATCTGAGAATAGATGCATGAACCGGCCTGAGGTCGCGCCCCAGAAGGCTGATTTTTGCTTTTTTTTTCGCTAGTGACTGTCCGGTAGCGTACCGAGGGGAGAGGGGCACCGAAAGGCGGCGGGAAAATTCCAATGGTTCGCGCCGGCGTGGTATTTTTTATTGATGAGCGCGACGCAGCAGGTGATCGTAATCGGGGCGGGCATCACCGGACTGACCTGCGCATTTCGCCTGCAGCAATCGGGAATCCGCGTATTGGTGCTGGAGGCATCCGACGCGCCCGGCGGGTTGATCGCCACGTTCGAGAGAAATGGATTTCTGTTCGAAGCGGGACCGCAGTGTCCGCGATTTGCTCCGGCGCTGTGGGAACTGGTGCGGGACCTGAGACTAGAGGATGAATTCGTGCCGGGCAATTCCCGCCTGCCACGATACCTTCTTAAAAACGGCAAGCTGCATAAGGCGCCGTTTTCGCCTCTTGGTTTTCTGGCGACGGGACTGGTGGGCGCCAGTTCGAAGTACCGGCTTCTCACGGAAGCGTTGCGCGGATCGCGGCCGCCGGACGGGGAGGAATCTTTAGCGGGATTTGTACGGCGTAAATTTGGCGATGAGGTCCTCGCATATCTGGTTGAGCCGTTTATATCCACGATTTTCGCGGGGGATACGGAGCAAATCGGCGTGGCGAGCGCGTTTCCGTTCCTGTCTCGCTGGGAACGGGAACACGGGAGTGTGTTGCGGGGAGCAATCCGCGAGAGAAAACGCGGCGCATCGATCGTTTCACCGGCGGCGACGCAGCCGGCGGCAAAGCGCACGGGACGGATGCTGGCTGTGACAGACGCACTCCCGGCGATGGGCTCGTTTCGCCGGGGGCTGGGCACGCTTCCAAAAACACTTGCGCAAAAGCTCGGAGACTCGATTCGCTTCGAGACGAAGGTAGAGATCATCAGTGCGCGTGCAACCGCGGCAGGTCTGGATTCTCGGTGGCGGCTGCAGCTCAGCAACGGAGAAGAAATCAGCAGCACAGCCGCGGTGGTCGCCGCGCCCTCTTACGAGGCGGCACGCCTGCTGGGTACGACGGCGCCAGAACTCAGCGCCAAGCTTTCGGAGTTATACTATGCTCCGATGGTCGTCGTATCCGCCGGATACGATCGAACGCAGGTGCGCAATCCACTCCACGGGTTTGGACTAATGATTCCCCGCCGCGAGAAATTTAACACATTTTTTAACGTTTGGAATTCCTCCGTTATTGGCGGCCGCGCGCCCCAGGGAAAGGTGTTGCTGACGAGCTTTGCGGGCGGCGCCACAAATCCCGAGTTTGTGCAGCGGGAAGAAAAGGCCATTGCACAAATCATCGAAGCAGAGACGGCGGCGGTGTTGGGAATTGAGGGACCGCCGGTCGAACGGATGGTATGGAAGTTTCCAAAGGCTCTGCCGCAATTCAACCTGGGCCACGCACGGACGGCGGCGGCTATTCGCGAAGCAGTCACGGCACTGCCGGGCCTGTATCTCGCCGGGAATTATCTGGAGGGGCGATCGCTAGGGGATTGTGTGGAGATCGGGTCGCGGACGGCGCAGGTAGTGCTGCATCAGCTTTCCACATGATGCATCTCAGTGGAAAGCTGAAAGCAACATAACGTAAAGTTTATTTCGCGGGTAAAGGAGAGGCCGTTGCACTCCCTGATTCTCATTACAGTGGGGATGGTTAGCGTGGCGCTAGTGGCCGGATGGGTATATCAGCAAGTGGCGACGGCTGCGGACCGCAAGCGGCACCCTGGACCGGGTGAGATGTTCGACCTGCAAGGCTATCGTTTGCACCTGCTGTCCATGGGTAGCGGCAGCCCAGCTGTGATTTTTGAGTCTGGATTGATGTCAACGGTGCTGAGCTGGCAAAACGTGCAGCCGGAGATAGCAAAAAGGAACCGCGCCGTGAGCTACGACCGAGCAGGACTTGGCTGGAGCGATCCCGGTCCAGCGCCTCGCGACGCGGAGCAGATCGTGAGCGAACTGCACCGGCTGCTGGAGCGAGCGCACGTCTCCCCGCCATATATCCTGGTTGGACATTCCTTCGGAGGTTTAACGACACGGCTGTTTGCCGAGCGGTATCCGGAGCAAGTAGCGGGGCTGGTGCTGATTGACCCGGTGGTTCCAGGAGAGTGGAATCCCGCGAACGAGCACAACGCGAAGCGGATTCGGATGGGCGCGAGAATTTTGCGTCGCGCCACGCTGCTTGCGCGTTGCGGGGTGATCCGATTCGTTTCTCTGCTTTTCCGAGTCGGCGCCAAGACAATTGCCGAGCCGTTCGTCCGAATTATGAGCAAAGGCGCGCCGAAAGGAGACGGCACGGGCAAGAGTCCGCTTTTTTGGAACCTGCCGGCAAGCGAGCGGGCGATGACACCGGTTTTCTGGGTGCAGCCGAAGTTCACCGAAACAATTGCCAGCCAGCTTGAAAATCTGCCGAGAAGCGCGGCCCAGGTGGCCGCTGCCGAAGATCTGGAAGGCAAAGCCATCACCATTATTTCTGCCGCGGACACGCCGGCGGAACGAAAGGCCGCACACAATGCCACGACGCGGCTTTCTTCGGGCGGGAAGCATGTGGTCGCAACGCGGAGCAGCCACTGGGTAATGACGGACGAGCCGGAGCTGGTGCTGGAGGCGATTCGGGAAATGATTGAGCGAACGCGCGAGCCTACCGTGCGAAGCGCCAGCGCGTGAGGGTGGCACGGAAGATCGGGGGAACGATCAGGGGCGGAGCAGAGAGAAAATGAGATCTTTTGGAGAAATCGCGATGATCTTTTTTCTCGCTGCGACGGGAGCGGTATTTTGGGCTGCCTTGCCTGCTGTAGCGTAGGAACCGTGCCAGCCCCTCGCAAAGCAGTCTCAACCTCCGCAGCTGCCGCAGTCCTCAACACCAGCGGCAACGACACCATGACCGGCTACAAATCAATCGTTGCCGGATAAGCCGCAACCGACCACGTCTGCGAAGGACCAGAACGATATCCAGCGCCAACAACAAACCGGCACCTCGAAGGAGCGGATTTTCTGGACCATGCCGAACTTTTTGACGGTGCAGGATGCGGACAATATTCCTCCGCTCACCAGCTGCCAAAAATTTAAGGTTGTCGGACGGTCCTTGATTGATCCGTCTGAATTCGTGCTGATCGGGTTCGTTGCCGCCCTCGGGCAGGCCAGTAATAGTGATCCATCCTACGGGCAGGGCGCGCAGGGCTACGCAAGAAGGTACGGAACCGCGTATGGCGACAATGCCATTGAAAACTTCATGGCCAGTGCTGTGCTGCCATCGCTGCTTCATCAGGATCCTCGTTACTACCAATTGGGCCGTGGAGGTTTCAAGCACCGCGCCGGCCACGCGATTGAGCGAGTTTTTGTCACTCGTTCGGACTCCGGTGAGAGACAGTTCAACTATTCCGACATTTTCGGCGCCGGAATTGCCGCGACTATCTCGACCTACAGCTACCATCCGAGCCAGGACAAGAACTTTGGCACTGTGGCTAGTGTCTGGGGCTCGCAGATCGGATGGGACGTTGGCACGTATTTTGTCAAGAAGTTCTGGCCGGATCTTCGCCGCAAACACCACAAGGACAATCAAACCAATCCTTAGTTGATTCGCATTCCTTACTGCTGAGAACGTCTCCACGAACTTGAGAAAAGTGGGCTTGCTTTTCACATGGGACGCAGCTGACACTGTGCCGCGACGAGGTATTTCTCCAACCATCGAGGTGCAACGGCGATGAAGCTTGTGGGGATTGATATCGGGACTGGCGGCACGCGAGTGGTGCTGCTGGATGGCGACGGCCGCGTGGTGAGTTCGGCGACCGCGGCACATGCTCCCTTCGCGGCGCCTCGCGCGGGTTGGGCTGAGCAAAGTCCCGAGGACTGGTGGGCTGCGGTTTGCAGCGCAATCCCGGAATGCCTGGCGCGCGGCAAGACCTCGGGCGGGGACATCAGCGGCATTGGGCTGACCGGGCAGATGCATGGCTTGGTGCTGCTCGACCGTAGCGGAAACGTCCTGCGTCCATCCATTATATGGTGCGACCAGCGTACGGAAGTGGAATGCCTGGAAATTACCGCAACGATCGGCGCGGCGCGGCTGATTGAGCTAACCGCGAACCCGGCGCTGACCAATTTCACGCTCCCTAAAATCTGGTGGGTGCAGAAGAACGAGCCGGAGATTTGGGCGCGGGCCGGCACGATTCTGCTGCCGAAGGATTACATACGACTGCGGCTGAGCGGTTTGCGCGCAACGGATGTCGCGGATGCGTCGGGGACACTGCTGTTTGACGTGGCGAAGCGCGGATGGTCGCGGGCGATGATGGAGGCTTCGCGGCTGAGCGTTGATCAGCTGCCGGTGGTTTTCGAATCGTGTGAAATCTCCGGACACGTTTCGGAGGAAGGCGCGCGGGCAACGGGGCTTCGCGCCGGAATTCCGATTGTTGCCGGAGCCGGAGATCAGGCGGCGGGAGCGATGGGCGCGGGAATTGTGCGGGCCGGAGCAGTGAGCGCGACGATTGGAACTTCGGGCGTGGTGTTTGCGGCGACCGCGGGGCCGGTGCGGGATCCGGCGGGACGCATCCACACATTTTGCCACGCGCTACCGCAACGCTGGCACGTGATGGGAGTGACGCAGGCTGCCGGATATTCGCTGCGCTGGTTTCGCGATCGGTTTGGTGTGGGCGCTAACGACGGGCAGGACGCGTATGCGCGATTGATGACGGAAGCGAGCACGGCTCCGGCCGGCTCGGATGGATTGTTGTGGGCTCCATATCTGATGGGTGAGCGGACTCCTTATCTGGATCCTCTTGCACGCGGCGCACTGGTGGGAATTTCCGCGACGCACACGCGGGCACACGTCATTCGCGCGATCTTGGAAGGCGTGGCGTTTAGTTTGCGCGACACTTTGACTATTTTCGGCGAGTTGAAAATTCCGGTCGAGTCAATTCGCTTGGGTGGAGGCGGGGCGCGCGCAGCGTTGTGGCGGCAGATTCAGGCGGATGTGTATGGCATGCCGGTTGGTCTGCTGGAGGTGGAGGAAGGGCCAGCTTACGGCGCGGCGTTGCTGGCAGGAGTGGGCGTGGGCAACTGGACGAGCGTGGAGAAAGCCTGCGACGCTACGGTGCGAGTTTCGCAACGAATTGAGCCAGACTCGCAACGCGTCGCGGTGATGAATCGACAGTACGGCGCTTATCGCAAGTTGTATCCGGCGCTGCGGGACATCTGGCGCGACGGGCAGTCCTAGGTCGCGCGTCCGGAATTCGTAGGAATCAGCAACGCCGCAACTGCAGCACTGGCCACGCATAATCCTGCGCAGATCAACATTACGATTCGGAATCCGAAGACAAACGCATGGGAAATTGAGGTGCGGAGCAGCGCGGACGTCTGCGCATCCAGACCTGAGGGCAGGTCGAGTCCGGCGAGCTTAATCTCGTTGGACTGTACGTAGTGAAGAATTCCTGGTGGCAACATCGCGGCGGCGAGAGTGCGCTGCAAGCTGAAACTGAATAATTTCACCATCACGATTCCGAGAACTGCGACGGCAAGAACGCTCGCGACTCGCGCGACGGCGTTGTTAACGCCGGAGGCAGCGCCGGCGCGGCCCTGTCCCACTGCACTCATCACCACGGTGGTGAGCGGAGCAACGCTGATCGCCATTCCGAGACCAAGAACAGCGAACGCCAGAAAAAATCCTTGCCAATAACCCGCGCCTACGCCGGGCAGTGCCCAGAGAACGAAACCCAATGAAGCAATCAGCGGGCCGACGATCAGCGGAGCCTTGGAGCCATAACGCGCGACCAGCCCGCCAGACCAGCGCGAAAGAAGAAATAGCAGCAGAATCAGGGGAAGCCCAGCCGCACCGGCGGCGGTGGTCGAGTATCCCTGCACCTGAATCAGATCCATCGGGAATAGGAAAAGGAAAATTCCGAGGGCGGCGTAGAGAAACAGAGTGAGCAGGTTCGCGCCAGTAAAACCGCTCGATGAAAAGAGCGCGAGCGGAACCATCGGCGAAGTGATTCTGTCCTCAACGAAGGCGAAGACAATCAGGGAGCCGAAACCCAGGATCAGGCTGCCGTAAACCAGCGGGTGATGCCAGCCGAGGCTGCTGGACTCGATGAAGCCGTAGACCACGCCGCCCAATCCCACGGTTGCGACCAGCGCACCAAGCCAATCCACGCGGCCGGCCGACGCGTCACGAGTTTCAGGAACATGCCACAGCGAAATTGCGATCACCGCGACGGCGAATGGAATGTTGATGAAAAATACCCAGCGCCAGGAGGCATGCTCAATCAGCCAGCCGCCCAGAACCGGGCCCAACGCCGTCGTGATCGCGGTGAAGCCGGACCAGGTTCCGATCGCTTGGCCGCGGGATTTTTCATCGAAGGACGCGCTGATCAGCGATAGACTGCCGGGGACCAGAAGAGCGGCGCCCACACCTTGGACGCTTCGCGCGATCACGAGTTGCTGAATATTTAATGCAAGACCACACGCAACGGAAGCTGCGGCAAAAATTCCCACGCCAATCAGAAACACCAAGCGGCGGCCAAGTAGATCGCCGAGCGAGCCGCCGACCAGAATCAAAGCGGCGAGGAACAAACCATAAGATTCGACGACCCATTGCACGCCAACGACGCTGGCGTGGAGGCTCGCTTGCAGCGGGGGGAGAGCGACGTTGACGACGCTGCCGTCAATAAAAGCCATGCTGGAGCCGAGGATCGTGGCTGCCAGAATCCAGCGCCCTGCGGGCGGTACGCACGGAGCAGCAGCGTTCGATAAACCGACGAGGGCTTCGTCGCATGGCGGCTTCATAACGGTATGGATGCATTCTACCGGCGTGTAGCCTGGTTTTGCGCAGGGTTTTGGCTAGTACCAAGGGGTAGTTGTAAGTTTAAGGCAACTATTGAATAATGGGCCGCTTTTCAATTGCTCAGTATCGTAGGCTCCATGGAAAAAATTGTGATTGGGGCGACGGAAGTCGCGCAGGTTGTAGCGTCGCCTCCCGACCAACCGCAGCGATTAGAACCTAAGCTTCCGCCGCCGATTCCCTTCTGGGTGCGAGCGGCGATGAGCCCTCTCATATTATTCCTGCCGGTGCTGTGCCTAGTGACGCTGGTGTTGCGATTTGCCATGCGGGGTTTGCCGCCGCGGACGCGCATTGCGTGGCTGTCATTTCTCTCCACCCTGCTGATCATCAGCGGAATACTCACTTCGACCGCGGCCGTGCTGGCGGTGGCTTTCGTGCCGCTTCCGGCGATGGTAAGTGGGAACCTTGTGGAGTTGGACGGGAAAACAAATTTTCCGGCGCTGCCTTCGGCGAGCCCCTTGGATGCCACGGAAGTTTCGGCGGAGTTGAAGCCGCTGGTGGCGGTGATCAGTCCGGCGCGCAAAACGTGGGCATCTAACGCTGAGCTGCCCTCGAACAGTTTCGGTGCCGGAGTGTTGCTGTACGCGGGGGCCAACGGGTATTTGCTGTTGACGGCGCGGCATGTGGTTGACTCCTCGAGGTTCGGCTCGTCTGGAAGCCGCGCTCTGGTGGCGATGGCTTCCGGCACGTGGGCGAGCGGCGACGTGATCGCGCGGCACAAGGATTTGGATTTGGGTTTGATCTGGCTGCCGAGGGAAAGCGGAAGCGGCGAATTTACGCAGCCCGTGGAAGCGAAGAAGGACATCCGAGAAGGCGAGAATGTTTTCGTGATCGGGCATCCGGAAGGATTGCGATTTACGCTGAGCACCGGAATTATTTCGCGCACGGATGAGGATGTGCTGCAGATCAGCGCTCCGGTGAGCCCGGGGAACAGCGGCGGCCCGGTGTACGACGACCGCGGAAATCTTCTGGGCGTGGTGACTTCGATGATGGACCGGAGCATCAACCCGAACGCCGAGAATTTGAATTTTGTGGTGCGAGCGGACGCCGTGCTGGACGCGGATCGCTGGAATTTTTCGGGACCAGGGCGCAAGCGCCTGGATGAGTTTCTAAAGGCAGAAGCAAATCGCAAGCCGAATCAATCGCTGAGCCAATCGCCGAACCATGGGGACGATACGCATGCCAACCATTAACGTGACGGTCTACGATTCCACGGAAAACAAACGCGTGCCTGTGGAACTGCCGGACGATGCGCCGTGCAACAAAATAATTGCGGTGCTGATCCAGAAATTGCGGCTGCCTACCAACGGGCCGGACGGAGCTCCGCTGAGCTACAAATTCCATCACAAGAATTCCGGCAGGCAGGTGCAGGATTCACAAACCCTTGCGGAAGCGCAGGTGCAGGATGGAGACATCCTGCGTTTGCAGCCGGAAATTACGGCGGGCTGAGGGCCACGGGCGGCTATGGAAACATCTTCACCCAGCGAACTGCAGGAAGAGCGTTACAGCCGGTTTCGGCTGATCCCGTGGTGGGATCAATCGAAGCTCGCGGCGTGCAAGGTGCTGGTGGTGGGGGCAGGCGCGCTGGGAAACGAAATCCTGAAAAACCTGGCGCTGCTGGGATTCCGAAAAATTGTTTTGGTTGATATGGACCGGATCGACGAGTCCAATCTTTCGCGCATGATTCTTTTCCGCAAGGGAGATGTGGGGGAATTCAAGGTCAACGTGGCCGCCAGAGTTTACAAAGGAATCTGCGCGGAAGGGACAGTGCAGCCGCTGACGGCGGACGTGGTGACGGAGTGCGGTCTTGGTTTATTCGCGTGGAGCGACGTAATTCTTGCGGGCCTGGACAACCGCGAGGCGCGTTTGTGGATCAATCGCTCGGCTTGGGCGGTGAATCGCCCCTGGATTGATGGAGCGATCGAAGGGATCAACGGGGTTGCGCGCGTGTTCTTGCCGGGGAGGGCGCCGTGCTACGAATGCACGCTGGGCGTGGTGGACTGGGAAATTCTGCAACGCCGAATGTCTTGCAATTTGCTGGCGCACGAAGCGGTCACGGAGGGAAAGGTACCGACCACACCTACGATTGCGTCCATCGTGGCAGGGATCGAAGTGCAGGAAGCCGTGAAATTGATTCACGGAGTGCCGACGCTGGACGGCAAAGGTTTTGTGTTCGAAGGACTGAACCACACCTCGTATCGCGTGGAGTACAGCGAGAATCCGGATTGCATGAGCCACTACACGCTGCCGGAAATCGTGAAACTAGGACAAAGATCGGATGAGCTGCGCCTGGAGCAGCTGTGGCAGCGTGCGAAAGCTGATCTTAGTTCTGAGTCCGTGGCTATTGATTTCAGCCGCGACGTGATTCACAAGTTGGCGTGTCCGCATTGCGGAAAGGAACAGGAATTATTTGTGCCGGTCGGAGCGGTGAAGTACGAGGCGGGGCGTTGCCCGGATGACGGACACATGAGGGCGGTCGAGGTGGTGCATGGATTCACAGGCAGCGAATCGTTCGGGTCGCGAAGATTGAACGAGCTGGGTCTGCCTCTGTTCGACATATTCACGGCGCGAAGCGCTGCGCGTGAAGTCGGGTATTTGATGGAAGGTGACGCTGCAACGGTTCTGGGAGCGCTGGCCAATACCGGAACAGGGCCGGCCGGGGCCGGAGTGCGACCGTAATGGCGACCACAAAAAAAGGCGAAGCGCCGCAGCTCCAGTTCAGCACCGAAGTGGCGCGACAGATTCGCCAGCACGCGCGTTCGAATCGCAAAATGGAAGTGTGCGGGGTGCTGATCGGAAGAGAAACCTCCGGGATTACGAAAGTGGAAGCGTGCATCGCGGGAGAAAGCGCGGCGCAGGGAGGTGCGCACGTTACGTTCACGCAAGACACCTGGGAGCACATTTACAAAATCAAGGATCGCGAGTATCCGGATGAGCGCATCGTCGGCTGGTACCACTCGCACCCGGGTTTTGGGGTTTTTCTTTCGGACCACGACACCTTCATCCACAAAAACTTCTTTTCTTCAGCGACGCAAGTGGCGTGGGTGTACGACCCGCATTCCGATGAGGAAGGATGCTTCGGCTGGAGGAACGGGCGGCTGGAAAGAATAGGCGAATTCGAATTTGTAGATGGGCGCGGCGGCGAGAGAGCGGATGCCACCGGAAAAGCGGAGCCGGTCAGCATTTACGCAGACGACGAGCCGGATGCCGCCGACGAAAAGCGATCACGTCGAAAGCCCGTCGAAACCGACGACGACGAGCTTTCGAAATTGACGAAAATCGTCTCAAACGTTTTTACGTTTCTGGCGGTTTTTATCCTGGGTGGTTTCTTCGTCTGGTATCTGCTGCCGCGAATCCTGGTGGTGCCGGTCCCGATCGATCCGCTGACCGGACGCCCGATGAAAGAATTCCTCGAAAGACAGCAGGATGCTACAGGGTATTGGCTGAACGGTCCGCACCCTGGACAACACGTGGAGATTCCATTGGGGCCGCTGCCCAACGAGCCCGCCGACGCGCTACCGGGAAAATCTCAAGAGGGCGCGGGGCAAACGAATCAGGCCGATCCTGACGCGGCGAAGAAGAACAATGAACAGCGATAACAGAGAGCCACTGAGAATCACTTCCGCGGACTTGGCCGAGGTAGTGGTGCGCGAAGCGGGGCCGAATCCGATCGTGGCGCCGCGACCGGGCGACGCGAAATCCTACGGCTCGATCACGGACGCGGCCGATAAAGCTCCAGCGGTGGCGGAGGAGCGTGGAAGTTTCTTGCTGCAAGGATGGTTTTACCTGGGCGCGGCCGGGGTGCTGGGGGCAATTTTGGGTTGGGCGCTGTGTGAACCCGGGTTCGTGGACAGCCGAACCGGCGAACGGTGGGGAAATTACTGGATGATTCCGGGTGTAGTGACTTTCATGTGCATCGGGTTCGGCGCCGCGGAAAGCATTGTGGAGCGCTCGGCGCGGAAGGCGCTGCTGCGCGGCGCGCTAGCCGTGCCGTTGGGCGTGCTGCTTGGATTTGTATTTCAAGTGCTGGCGAACGTTATTTACAACGTGGATCTGGGGCTAGTGGGGGCGATGGGGGTGCAGTCGTTCCGGAATCCTGCGGCATGGATCGCGCGCGGAATCGCGTGGGCGGTGTTTGGCGTGGCGGGGGGAATCGTTTACGGAATCGTCGGGCAATCCGGGCAAAAAACAAAATACGGGATCATGGGGGGAGCGATCGGCGCGGCCATCGGCGGAATGGTTTTTGATCCGATTGCCATGGTGATGAAAGGCGCGAGCTTGAGCCGGGCGGTAGGCTTTTCGCTGGTGGGACTGGCGACCGGAGTTGCGATGGGATTTGTGGAGAGCGCGCTGAAGGATCGCTGGTTGTATGTCACGTCGGGACCATTGGCCGGCAAGCAGTTCATCCTTTATAAGTCACTCACGACCATGGGCAGTCTGCAGAACTGCGACATTTATCTTTTCAAGGATTCGAACATCGCGCCGCAGCACGCGGCCATCGCCATCAGCGGATCGCGCGTTCAGCTGCAAGCCAGCGGGCCGACATACGTGGGCGGAAATTCCGTGCAGGCCCGTGTGCTTCAGGATGGCGACCTGATACAGATCGGCAAATACGCCTTCCGCTATAAGGAGAAGCACCGCGCATGACCGCCGCTGCCGTGTGCCCCTATTGCCGCGGTCCGATTGAAACGGACAGCGAGCAGCCGAAAGTGTGCGAGGGCTGTGGCACGCCGCACCACGCGGATTGCTACGAAGAAAATAGCGGATGCACGATTTTCGGTTGCAGCGAAGCGCCTGCGGAAGAGCCGGAACTGAGCATTTCGCGAACCGAGCTTGCCAACGCTACGCGTACGAGCGCGCCGGCGACATCGCGGACGCTAGGCTTGGCGCTGGGACCGGCCGTACAGACTCCCCCGCCTGCACCTGCGGTCAGAGTGAAAGCCCCGCCTCCACCGATGCCTCCCGGGACGACGGTTAGCGTCGCGGAAGCCGCGCCCGCCGTGGTGAGCGCGCCGAGGTTGCCGACATTCGGCGTGGGCAGCGTACTGTTCGGCGCGGTACCGGTTTCCTCTGTCACGGCGCCGAGCATTACTGCTGCACCGGAGGTGACGCGGCCAGTTTCTGCCGCGTTCGATCTTGCTCCGGATGCCGACTCTAAAAACCGCACCACGTTTATTGTGCTAGGCGTGTTGCTGGGATTCTTCGGGGCGCATAACTTTTACGCCGGATATAAGAAGAAGGCGATTGCGCAGCTGTGCATCACGTTGTTCAGTGCGGGGTTTGCGGGTCCGATGATTTGGATTTGGGCGGTGATTGACGTTTGCACCATTGCTCGGGATAGCGACGGGCGACAATTCAGGTCTTAGGAGCGGATACTCATGGACTATCTGGTACGCCGCGGCGAAGAACAGTTCGGACCGTACACGCTGGCAGAGCTCCAGGAGTATGCGCAATCAGGACGCGTCTTGCCGACGGATATGGCGAAGAGCGAAGGGCTCGCCGACTGGGTTCCAGTTTCCCAGATCCTTGGCAATATTCCGGCGCCGGCGCCCATCACGGTAACCACGACGAGCGCTCCGCCGGAACCGACTGTGCCTTTGCCGCCCAATCTGCATTGGGCGCTCGTGCTGATTTTGGGATTGTTCACGCGACAGTTATTCAATATTGCTTGGGCTTTCGTACAGGCGAATTGGGCGCGCAAGCTTTCCGGCACCAACAAGGCGATGGTTTACGTGGCGATGTATCCGGCGGGCGTGCTCTCGGGAATGGTAGCGTTCGTTATCGCCGCAGAAACGCACCACGAGGAATTGGTGGCGGTTGGCGCCGTTTTGTTCATTGCCGGGCTGATCTTCTACATTATCGGGGTCTTCAAGATCCGCGACGCGATGGAGGATTATTACAATTCGCGTGAACGGTTCGGACTGGTGCTGAGCGGCGCCATGACTTTCTTTTTCAGCACCGTTTATTTGCAATATCACATCAACAGAATCGCTCGCTGGAAGAAGACGGGAATTATTGACTAGCGGCGCGGAAATTCCATGCCCTCACCAAGAACACGGCGATTGCTTCTGGATCACGAAACGCTGGTCAGCCGTTTGACGGGTTGGCCGTTGATCGAAATCTCTGGCACGGCGGGGATGCCGCCGGAGATTTACCGGTTTACGTATCACATCAAGGGGCTGTACGTGGCGGACAACGGCGAGATCCTGGAACGTAACGCGCATGTGCTGGAAGTGAACTTGTCGCTGGGATATCCGCGGCGCGCGCCGCAATGCCGGATGCTGACGCCAGTCTTTCATCCCAACTTTAACGAATCCATGGCCTGCATCGGCGATTTCTGGGCGGCATCGGAGGGGCTGGACGATCTGGTCATCCGCATCGGGCGCATGATCGCTTATCAGGAATACAACACCAAGAGCCCGCTGAATGGCCTGGCGGCGAAGTGGGCGACACAGAACGCGAATTTGTTGCCGGTGGATGCGCGGAACATCGCACCCCCGCTGGAATCTGCAGGAGCGGGCGCTGGAGCTGGAGCGGCTTCTGGTTCGGCACAGGCGGTACCACCGACGATTGCAGCGGCAACAACAGCGGAACCAGCGGACAGTTCCCCACCGCCTCAGGCGGCCGAGAAATCTGCGGAAGACCCGTGGGCGCAGAAGATTTCGATTATTTGAAATGTTCTGAGACGCTGCAATCCTCCATCCCCCGGCCTTCCCTGTCGAATGTGATTGTTTTCCAGCAAAGGCCGGCAGAGAATTCAGCTCGCTGAGCGAATACCCGACAGGAGAAACACAATGACCTTGTCGCGACGAGATTTTGCTGCGGCGCTTCCGGCATTGATGAAGGGCTCGAAGCTCGCTGCGGCACAACAAGGGAAGGTACAGGCACGTTTGCCGTCCGGGGTCTACGTGTTCGCAGACTTGCCGGTTCGGCGCACGGATACTCTGGAATATCGTCCGATCTTACGGGGCCAGACTGTTGATGCTTGCACCTTTTCCGTGCACGAATCGTCTCTCGCGCCCGGCAGTGAGCCGCATCCACCTCACCATCACAAGGGCGAAGAAATGTTTTTGATTCTCGACGGCACGCTGGAAGTGACGATCAATGGGGCGGCTTCGCGCGTTACAGGCGGCTCGGTGGCTTTCATTGGTTCGGGTGATGAGCACGGAATCCGCAATGTTGGGGAAAAGCCGGCCAAATATTACGTGATTGAATTGGGGCCGCAGAAATAACTGCGGCGTTCGCAGCTTTATAGGATCGGGGGAATATCGATGGATTCATCCAGAAGAGATATTTTTCGCGCACTACCTGCGATTCTCTGCTCTACCGGATTGCTTGCCGATGAACAGAAAAGTCTTCTTTCCAAGATTTATGATTTCGACGCGATGCCCGTGCGCAATGCGGGAAGCTTGATTTACCGCGGCATCTTTGATGGGGCGATTTATGAAGGCTGCCACATTTCGCTGCATGAGTCCGATCTGGCTCCGCACTCCGAACCTCATCCACCGCACCAACATCGGCACGAAGAGATGGTGTTGATTCTGGAAGGGACACTGGAATTCACGATCAATGGAAAAGCCACGCGTGCCGGAGCCGGCTCCGTGATGTTCGCAGGTTCCAACGATCTGCACGGAATTCGAAATCCGGACAATACGCACGCGAAATATTTTGTTTTCGCGCTGGGGCCCGAGAATCAGTAGCGCGGACTGAAGTTGAATCTCTCGTCGTCAGGCCGGGCCTAATTCACGCAGAGCTTCGCCGGCACCGGCCAGATTCGTGAGTTTCATCTCCGCGTATTTGCGCGAGAGCACCACGCCCGGTGCACCCGCCTTGAAAGATGCGAGCACGGCCCCCTTCACATCGGCGGGTTGCGTGCGCTTCTCATCCACGCCGGTAGGAATATCAATATCAATTCCAGGATAAATCGGAATCGCTCCTTGCACATCGGCGATGGCGCGTCGCGTCTCCGCTGCGACGTATTCAGCGGAGAGGCCGGTCGTGGGCAACTGCGCGAGGGTTGGCTCGCCTTCGAGTCCCATCATTTTGTAATGAAGCTCCAGAACCTGGTCGGGCGTCGAGTCGCGGAACACTGTGGTCTGTATGTTTTTTATGTACTGTGCCAGGCGCGGGCCAGCACAATTGTTATAGGGGCACGGTTTCAGAAAATCCGAGACGTGCATCAATCGCGAGTAGTCCTGCTCGGCCCGATAAAATGGACTCATCGTGACCAAATGCATGATGTGCCAGCCCACTTGCACCTTGGGATTCGCTTCCTTTGCGGTACCGTAGATCAGGCCGTAAGCTTCCTCTTGGCTTTTGAACCAAAACTTTTCCCAGGCAAGTATTTCTGGGTAGTCGAGAAGCAGCCGCCAGTACGTAACGAAAGCTCCGTCGTTCGCCCTGGGCTGTCCGTACGTTCGCTTCACCCAAGCGTCGAGAGCGATATAGCCTTCACGCGCGCGCGCGACATTGATTCCCTGTTCGGTTGCCTTGCGAACGCAGTGAGTACAAAAGCAGTTGATGAATGAAGTTCCGTTGAACCTGCCGAAGTACGCGCCGATCGTTTCGTTCAACGGGCCCTGCCGCTCGGATTCCCACATGAGCCCGTCGAGGTCGTTGGACTTCACCCAGTCTTCAACCATTGACGTGAGAAAATTTCGCGCGTCGGGATTATTGAAGCAGGTGTCGCGGCCGATTCGCCCGTAGATGTCCACTTCCGCGATTCGTTCGAAATTTGTGATTAGCCGCGGATTGTAGGCCTCCTCGAATAGCGCATACACTTGCATGCCGCGCTTTTTCGCGGCGGGCGTCACGTCCGCGAGAATATCGAAATCACCTAGTTCCGGCGCGCGAATGTCCTTGACCACCGAGCTCGCATAAAACTCGGGATGAACTTTCGTGTAGCTGCCGCCGTGAATTTGGTCGTACTCCTGAACTCCATGGTCCGGCAGCGGCTGGCCAGGAATTTGTCTCCCGGAAAGACCTCGGCCATAGGTGAACACGGTGGGCATCAACACATTGACGCCGCCTTTTTCCTGAAGAGTGTCCAGGCATTTATCGACGCCTTCATCTACAAACGATCGCGCGCCGATTTGGAGCGCGACGAAGCGCTTGCCGTCTGTGGCAAACGGAGCACGCGGGTAGATTTTCGCGGGTTCGGTTTTGCGATTGGCCTCGACACCGAGGCTCTTGCCGGCGGCGAGAGCGACAGCTGGCACGGCAGCGATTCCCTTGAGGAATTTGCGACGCGAAGTGCCTTTTATTTTGTCTACTTTATCCATTTCGCTCCTTCCCATTTTGGGAGTTTGGAAAGCCTCAACATTAATAAGACGGGAATGCTCCATGCGCGCAGATCCGCTCCGCGGCAGCGGCCGTGGAAATAATCTGGCGTACTAAGGGTTGCGATTGTAGGATGAACCGGCGCGATTTTGGGACTGGTTTCCTCAGGGCTCGGACGGACCGTCCGGCTCGTTCACGGCCAAGTCGGTTCGTCGAGACGGGCTGCAATCTACAGGCGACGCGAAGCTTACCCGGATATTAACAGCGGGCTCTTGATACGCTGCGCGATCGATGCATATCCTTTAAAGAGGTACATTCAGTGCCGTTTCCTTCATTGCGAACTCGTTCGTTGGCGCTGGGGGTCGCGAGCCTGCTTTTTTCCTTTCCAGCGATTGGACAACAAACCCCGAAAGTCGAACAGAAAGGCTCAAATCCTCTGAACGGCCAGCTTGCGGCTATTGCGGCCGGGCAAAGCCAGTTCATCCAGAACTGCGCGCACTGCCACGGCGCAGACGCGAAGGGCGGGCAGGGCGAGGGCCAAGGGCCGAACCTGGTCGCGAGCAGCGACGTTCGCCGCGCTTCCGACGCGACTCTGTTTGGCATCATTCACAACGGAATTCCTGGCTCGGCCATGCCGTCATTTGCGCTAGCGGACCATCAGATTTGGCAGCTGGTCGCCTTCGTGCGAAGCCTGGGTGCGCGGGCCATCGAGCTGTCTGTCTCGGGAAATGTGGCCGCAGGGCGCGCGATATTTTTCGGCAAAGGCGGATGCTCCAGCTGCCACATGATTCATGGAAACGGCGGATTTCTTGGTCCGGATCTCACCAACATCGGTGCGGCGCGCAGGCTCGATCAGATCCGTGACTCCGTATTGAAGACGACGCGCGCCGCAAGCGACACCGGAGATCTGTACGGTGATCCGTTGGCAGGCTACCGGCCGGTGCTGCTGAAATTGGACGACGGTCAAGCGATCGAGGGTATTGCCAAACATTATTCCAACTACTCTGTCGAAATTCTGGATAAGGACGGCAAGCTTCATTTATTGTATGGCGACGCAATCAAGAACGTGGAGTTCAAAGAAAAATCGTGGATGCCGGATGATTACAGCAAACGTCTGACGTCGGCGGAGATTCGCGACCTGCTCGCATTTCTGAGCCGCCAATCGGATCGTCCGCGAACGCAAGCCAAGACCGCACCAGTAGTTCCGCACGACGAGGACTGAAGACGAATGCCAAAGCTTCCACACTTCGCTGCGCGCAGAAGATACTCCGGCGCACGATTCTTCTTCGGACTCTTGCTCGCGAGTTTTTGTTGCTCGGCCGCTCGAGCACAGGTGACGCCCGAAGACCTTGCCCAGGGACCCGGCCAGAATTGGCTGACGTATCTGGGCGATTACGCGGCCCATCGCTTCAGTCCTCTTGATCAGATCAATCGCGACACTGTGTCGCGGCTGGTTCCAGTTTGGGTGCGGCACGTGGAAGGTGACGCCGACCGGCCCGAAACTGTGCCGTTGGTTTACGACGGAATCATGTACGCCACGAAGAGCAATGGAGTTTTTGCGCTCGACCCAGTAACGGGCCGGGAGATATGGCGCTACGAAGCTTCGAGCGTGACGTTGCATCGGCGAAATCGCGGAGCGGCGATACTGGGCGACCGAATTTATTTCGAAACCAGCGACTGCCATTTGATAGCTCTGCAAAGAATGAACGGCGCATTGATCTGGGATCAGGAATTCGCTCCCAGCGAAAAAGGATTTTTCTGCACCGTCGCGCCACTGGCTGTGAAAGACAAAATCATCGTCGGCGTCGCTTCTTCCGGATTGCGATGTTTTGTAGCCGCGCTTTCCGCGCAGACCGGCAAAGAGGACTGGCGATTCTGGACCATCCCGGGAAAGGGTGAGCCGGGAAGAGATACTTGGGGCGATTTTCCGCTGGACTGGGGCGAGGCGCCCACATGGACCACGGGTTCGTTCGACCCCGAACTGAATTTACTTTATTGGGCGACGGGAAACCCTTGGCCGGATCTCTACGGAGGCGAGCGCCCGGGCGACAATCTTTATTCCGATTGCGTTGTGGCGCTTGATCCCGACACTGGCAATCTGAAATGGTATTTCCAATTCACTCCGCACGACACGCACGACTGGGATGCCAACGAAACCAATGTACTGCTCGACGCGGATTTCCAGGGTAAGCCGCGCAAATTGCTCATCCAGGCTGATCGCAACGGCTTCTACTACGTGCTCGACCGCACGGATGGCGAGTTTCTTCTCGCGAAGCCATTTATTCATGAGTTGAACTGGGCCACAGGGATCGACGCCAAAGGCCGCCCGATCCTGATTCCCAATATGGAGCCTTCGCCTGCGGGCACGCGCGTTTGTCCGTCTCTAAAGGGCGCGACAAATTGGTGGGCGCCCTCAATTGACCCGAAGATTGGGCTGCTCTACGTGATCGTGCTCGAGCGCTGCGAAATATTTTACAGCGCGCGGCAAAATGGTCGTCCGCCAGGCGTCGGATATTACGGGACCGGACAGGTTGCCGAGAGCAATGCCCCGGGCAAGTTTTTCTTGCGCGCGATTGATTCCACCAGCGGAGATATCCGGTGGGAATATCCGTTGCCCGGACCAGTCTATATGTGGGCGGGGACGCTTGCCACGGCCGGCGGGCTTGTGTTCACTGCGGATGCTGACGGCGATCTTGTCGCCTTGGATGCACGGACCGGCAAAGACCTCTGGCATTTTTTTATGGGCAGCACGCTTTATTCTGCCGCGATAACGTTCAGTGTCGGCGGCAAACAGTACGTTTCCATCACCGCGGGCACGAACCTTTTCACGTTTCAGCTTGTTTGATCCGCCGACCACCCCAAAGTAGTCGCTGCTGGGCGCACAGAGACATCACAAGTTTGCGATCGTTCGCCGCGCTGGTTCCTTTTTCAGATAGCGCGGCTGACCGCTCAACGGCAGGCGGCCATGTGGTATCGTCGACTTACGGAGATCAAATGAATACGATTGTTCTTCCTATTTGTACGAGCATCTTCATGACATTCGCGAAGTGTGGGCATCTAAAATATCGCATCGTACCGTTTTTTCACGCCGTATTTTCAAGATTTGACGCACCGTACCCACAAGAAGTTTTCACAATTCTGATTTGGGGATCAAATCGCGAAAGCTCCGGAACCTTCAGAACGCCGGCAGCGCCGAGTCAAAGGCCGAGCGCGCCGCGATTGCAACGGATGACGGCGTCGTGAGAAACAACATTCGTGTCACAATCTTGGCCGCGATCGCAGCCGTGCTTGTATTCGCGACGCCTGCGTACGTGCGCGAGTCTTCACGAGCAACGCAAGATGAGCAAACGAAGCAACCGAGATCGAAGCCGCCGGCCAAGGCGTCTCCGCGTGTAGTCGCGATGACCGTGAAGGATTTCGAATTTGATCCGGCGGAAATTCATCTCAAGGTGGGAGAGAAAGTCCGCTTGCAGATTATTTCGACTGACCGGACTCATGGGATTCACATCAGCGCGTTTCCAGACGGGGCCAAGGCCAATACGCCTCCGGGCCTGGCTTTCATTTTCGGCGAAGATTGCTGGAAACTTAAAAAGGGCGAAGCCGTTCCCGTTGACATCGAAGCGACCGAGCCTGGAACGTACTCATTCCTTTGCTGCAAGTCTTGCGGGACCGGCCATAACCGGATGACGGGCCGAATCTACGTCGAGCCTTGAATGTGGGCCGGACTTGCAACCGTGTGACCGTAGCGCCGGTCATCTCCGCGCGGACAAAGCACAGCCATCGGAAAACCTGAACGTTCCTTGTAATCTGCAAAGACACAACGAATAGCAGACCGCATCACAAATCCCACGCGAGCACTTTATTCGTGTTTCTCGGAAATCGTGAAGTCCACGACGGTGGGTTCGCTGGGCTTCACGGTTACCTTTTTGGTCCAACTAACCGGCGTGCTGTATATCGGCCGCCGTACTTCCACCTGCGCACCGACGTCTAGAACTTTCGCCTCCGAGGCAATCTGCCAACCCTCGTGCCAGGCTACAATTTCGTATTCGCCCGGCGGAATATCCGAGAGAGTAAACGCGCCGCGATCGTCCGTCACCGCGTAATACGGATGTCGCACCACGATGACGTTAGCATTCATCCAAACATGCCCCGCGTTACATTTCAATTCCACCACACCTTGCCGTTGCAAAGTGACGGGGATGAACTGGTTTTGGAATGGAAAGGGAATATTGTTTGTGGCCACGCCAAACATCTGTACGGTATGCAGCACGGGATCACTGCTCTCAATCTTCAGCGAGCTGGACTGTGGCACGAGCATGATGTGCGGAACGTAGCGGCAAGTTTTCTGATCCAATTGCTGACGGTTGGGCGGCAGATCCATGGGCTTTCCCGTGGTGACGCCACGGAGGAAGACGACGGTGTTGGCCACGCCGTTGCCATCGGGATTAATCAGCAGGCGCTCCAAATCGCGCGTCTTCAGCCCTTCAGGATCGCAAATCTCCGGGTTCTTGGTGATAGGCAGCTTAGGGATTTTGGGGATCGGGCCCGTCCACGTGACGGTGCCGGATATGGCGCCGCCGCGCTGCACCGTGATCGGAATGTAATCGGTTTGCGCGGCTAATGTACCGGCGCAGAATAGAACTGATATCGCGATTGGACCGAAGACTGAGAAGAGAGAATGCCTGCTATTCTCGTACATCGTCACCTCGCTGGTAGCGCCGGCGGATGCGCCACGCTCACAACTTGGAAGACCGCCGGGCGCCAATATTTTTCAGAATAATCCCCAGGATTTGCCTGAATACCTATTGACGGCCCTCAGCCTCGGAAAAGCTCGGGGCTCGTGTCGGAGTATAACATTCCATTGACAAAACTTTACACAGCGTTATAAGAGTGTGTTGCGGATTTGTGGTTCTTCACATTCCCGTCATAAGCTTGAAACTGCGAAGGCCCGATTGGATGGTCGGCCGGCTGCTCGTTAGCGTATCCATAACTTCTTCGCGCTTCGTGCGATGCGACTATCCGCCAGTTCGAGTTGGCGCACTTCACCCTACGTCTCTCAGGCTACCGATTCCTCGCCGGAGCGGAGTATAAAGTAGTGTAATGCGGCCATCCCAGACCGATCTCCCGGACAATCCATCCGCCACGCGCATCCTGATCGTCGATGATGACGTAGAGTTATGCGAGCTGGTTGGGCAATACCTAAAATCCCAGGGCTTCCAGATTGAGGCCGTGCACGACGGTTCGCAGGGTGTTGAGCGCTCTCTTTCTGGCACGTATTCGCTGATCATCCTCGACGTCATGTTGCCGGGGATTCGTGGCTTTGAAGTTCTGCGCCGCGTTCGGGCCAAGTCCGCGGTGCCCATCATCATGCTTACCGCGCATGGTGACGATGTGGACCGCATTGTGGGGCTGGAAATCGGCGCCGACGACTATCTCCCGAAACCCTTCAATCCTCGCGAGCTCTCCGCGCGGATTCACGCAGTATTGCGCCGAACCGTCGGTGGGTCTGCCGCCGACATGCTCGCTCCCGCCTCGATCCTGCTGGACGACATCCGGCTGGATACGCGCGCCCGCGCTGCACGGCATAAAGCGCGTGACCTAGAGCTGACCTCCGCGGAGTTCGAGCTGCTCGCTCTGTTTTTCAAGTCACCGGGGCAGGTGATTTCGCGGGAAGACTTGGTCAGAGGCGCTCTGGGCCGCGATGCAGAACCGTCCGATCGCAGCCTAGACGTACACATCAGCAACCTGCGCAAGAAGCTGGGGACTTGTCCCGACGGAGCGGAGCGAATCCGTGCTATTCGTAACGTTGGGTACGTTTATGTGGTCACCGGCGCGTCGCGATGAGCGATGACTATTGAGCGGCATAGGCTAAATCCGAAATGCGTAGCCTCTTCTTAAAGATTTTCCTCTCTTTTTGGCTGGCGATGGTTCTCGTCAGCGCGACTCTGATCGCCTCGGTTATCGCGACTCAATCCCAATTCAAAGCGATGCGCGCTGAAGAATTCGACCGCACGGTCATGCCCTTGGTCGCGGCGCGCGCCGCAGACATCCTGGATGATCACGGCATGGGTGCTCTAGCCGACTTTCTCAATTCTTTAGAGAATACGTTGCACTGGCAGGCGTACCTTTTTGACGACGAGGGCAAAGAGATTTTGTCGCAGCCATCGCCACCTGAGGTGGACGCGATTGCTCAGTCCGCGTTGCAAACCAACGAAACTGGCTTCGTGACGTCTCATGGCACCAGATTCGCCGCGACGAGAACCACGGGTTCCACGGGCACGCACTACGTGCTGGTGATAGGAACGCATATCGAGTCGGTCGCTGAAGTACTAAACGCTCCCATTGAAACCCAATTCATTCGCGCTGCAGCGGTCTTCTTGATTGCCGGTGTCGTTTGTTTCTGGCTGACGCGCTATATCACGGCACCCATTCTGCATCTTCGAGCCGCTACCCATCGCCTGGCCACGGGCCATCTTAATACGCGTGTCGGCGACGCCGCCGGAAATCGCCATGACGAACTAGCCGAACTGAGCCGAGACTTCGATCACATGGCCGAGCAGATCGAAACGCTGATTTCTTCGCAGCGCCGGCTGCTCGCGGATATTTCGCATGAACTGCGCTCTCCGCTCGCTCGTTTGACAGTCGCACTGGGCCTCGCCAGGCTTCACGCCAATCCAGAATCCGCCAGTGCTCTTGACCGCATCGAGGTGGAAGCCGAGCGTCTGAACACCCTTATCGGAAGCCTAATGAGGCTCGCGCGAATTGAAGGGGGCAGCGAAAGAGTGGAACGCGAGATGGTCGCGCTCGATCAAGTGCTTCTGGACGTCGCCTCCGACGCTGATTTTGAAGCTCAAGGCCGCAGCCGACGAGTGCGCGTAACACAGGTGGACGGTTGTACCGTGCTGGGAAATCGCCAGCTGCTGCGCGGCGCAATTGAAAACGTAATCCGCAACGCCGTGAATTACACGGACGAGGGCACCGAAGTCCAGATAGCGCTGAAGAAGTCGCACTCGAATGGAAATGGAATCGCCGTGATTTCAGTTCGCGATCATGGACGCGGCGTCCCCGAGGAGTCATTGCGCGATATTTTCCTGCCATTTTATCGCGTGGGTGATGCGCGTGACCGTTTCTCCGGCGGAACGGGCCTTGGCCTTTCTATTACCGAGCGAGCCGTTCGCCTGCATGGCGGAAAGGTCAAGGCCGAGAATTGCGCGGACGGTGGATTGCTCGTGGAATTGAGCTTGCCCTCCGCCGCACGATGAGACGCTAGGAGTTCTGGTTGAACTGGTCGCGCTTGCGATAAGCCAGGTACACGACGCCAGCGGTGATCAGTAGCGGCGGAAACATCAGTATGAGGATGCCGAGTTTCAGAGCGTGAATCGAACGCGGACCTGAGGCGGCTGCGCTTTGGTAGCACATCGCGCAGCTCTGCGCGTACGAGGCTGCGGGGCTTGCGACCACGAGCAGCGCGGCGGCCGCGCGTCCCAGGAAGACGGCAACTCTTCGTGTCGTACTGCTCATGGCAGTCAAGCCCCCCTTGGAAGCGTTCATTCCCCGAAATGACGCTTTGCTTCCAACTACAGTCCGCGCCCACCGCGATGCGGCTGCAAAATGCAAACTACTGAATCGGGAGCCTCATGCTGGCCACGCGATACGCGTCTGGCCAGATGTGATTCATCATGAAGAGCACAAAAATTACGGCCGGCACCAGCGACCAGAACAGATTGGGTTTTTCGTACCGCAGGTGCATGAAATAGAGGAGTGCCGTTCCCGCTTCGACGAAGGCCAGGAGCAACAGCGCAGCCAAGAGCTTGTGGGTGGAGATGTGCATGGTAGCAACGAAAGTTTCAATGCCGACGATGCACAGCAAACCAACCCAGATCGTGCTATAGTCCGTCATTCCGGGTTCATGTTTCGATTCCGTCACAGCAGCGCCTCCTTCTTTTTCACTGAATGCGGCTCATCGCGCCATGTTCATCAAATAGAGCAGCGGGAACACAAACATCCAGACCAGATCCACAAAGTGCCAGTAGAGGCCGGTGGTTTCGACGTGCCCGGCGTCCAGCCAGTCGGTCTTGAAGCCGATAGCGATCACAATCAGCGCGATGATGCCGGAAATTACGTGCATCAGGTGCAGGCCGGTGATGCTGAAAAAGGTGGCGCCGAACTGGACTGTTCCGCCCAGCGGATTCTTCGAAAGGCTCCAGCCCTCCGCGAACATGTGGAACCATTCGCGCAAGTGCAGGGCCGCGAAAATGATTCCCAGCAGAACGGTGACGCTCAGCCATTTCAGACAAGTGGATTTGTTACCCTGCTTCGCGGCGGCCACAGCGCCCAACATCGTCAGGCTGCTCGTCAGCAGCACGAACGTCATGATCAAGCCGTTCACAATGCTCGATGAGAATTCAAACGGAGTGGGCCAGTTAGCCGATCCAGCGCGCAAGTAGGCGTAACCGAAGAGGATCGCGCCAAATGTGACCGCGTCTGAAATGATGAACAGCCACATCGTCAGCTTTTTTGATTGAATACCGTACGGAGACGGCTCCAGCGCGGCCGCGTGCCCCGCATCGAATGTCATTTCCGATTCGCTCACAGCTCCTCCCCATAGCCAACTACGTGCGCATCGCGAGAAGCAACAGCAGATACACCCACAGCAAATCCATGAAGTGCCAATAAATTGAAAATGCGCTCAACGCGCTGGTTTCCCCGGTGCCGCCGCTGCGAATCAATTTTCGCAGCACGTAGAACAGACCGCCCATTCCGCCCAGCAAATGGACCGCGTGCAACGCCGTGAACACATAGAAGAACGAAGAACTGGGATTCGTCGCAAGGAACAATCCGTGCGCCGCCAGATTGCGCCAGGCTAAAATCTGGCCGAGCACGAAGATCAGGCCCAAGGCCGCGGTGAGGTACAACCAATCAATCCCGCTCGCGAACAAAATCTTGGAGGACGCCGCTGCATGCCGTGCGGCGCCTGGAATCGCGGCGATGCGCTGACGCGAAAGTTCGAGCGTCACGCTGCTCGCGAGCAAAATGAGCGTATTGAGATAAAGAACGTGCGGCAACTGAAAATGCTGCCAATCCGTGGAGGAGTCCTGGCGCACAATCATCGCGCTGGTAAATGCGGCGAAAGACATGCCGATGGCGCAGACGGCCACCCACATGCCGGTCTCGGATTTCAGAGAGCGCGAGCCTGACGCCGTCACATTTCCTGGACGAGGAGCAAGTTCTGGCGGCCGACTAGAGCCGTGATCGTCAAGAGTAATTTCAGCGCCCGGGGGCAGAGTTGTAGTCGCCATGGTTGATCGCTCTTGCTAGCTCGCTGGAACTTTTTCGGGCGACGCTTGCATAATGTAATCCTTGCTGTCGCTGCTCTCGACTCCGTATTCGTTCGGGCCGTTGTAGACCACCATGTGTTTGCCTCCAAAATTGTCGAACGGCGGTGGAGAAGTGGTGGACCATTCCAGCGATGTTGCCTCCCAAGGATTCTCGGAAGCGATGGGGCCTTTGAATCGACTCCAGATCAGGTTGAACAAGAAGATGAATTGGGCGGCGCCGGTCAAAAGCGCGGCAATCGTGATGAATTTGTGCACGGGAATCAGCGGGATCAGATAGTCATCCACGAACGCCGCGTATCTGCGGACGTTCCCCGCCAGCCCCAGATAGTGCATCGGCATGAAAATGCAGTACACGCCGATGAACGTAAGCCAGAAGTGTAATTTCCCGAGGCCTTCATTCATCATGCGCCCGGTCATTTTCGGGAACCAGAAATAGGTTCCGGCAAATACGCCGAAGAGCGACGCCACCGCCATCACAAAATGGAAGTGCGCCACCACGAAATAAGTGGCATGCAGATAAATATCAATCGAAGGCTGCGCCAAGAAAAATCCGCTGATGCCGCCGCTGATAAACACGGAAATGAACCCCAGGCAGAAGAGCGAAGCCGCCGTGAAGCGCATCTTGGCTCCATAAACCGAGCAAATCAGCAAGAGTGTCAGGATGGTCATCGGAATGGTGATCACCAGCGTCGGGACCGAAAACAGCGTGGCAGAGAATGGGCTCATGCCGCTCACGAACATGTGATGTCCCCACACCATGTAGCTCAAAAAGCCGGTGGCGATCATGCCACCGATCGCGGCGCGTGGACCGAGCAATGGCTTACGCGCGAATACCGGCAGGATCGTGCAGACAATTCCGATGGAAGGCAAAATCGCAATGTAAACCTCGGGATGGCCAAAGAACCAGAACAGATGCTGCCACAGCAGCACGGACCCGCCCGAATGCGGCTGCAGCTTATCGCTGAGAATCAAGCCCCCGGGAATGAAGAAACTGGTTCCGGCAGTGCGATCCAGAATCAGCAGGATGCAAGCGGGAAGCAAAACGGCAAAAGCCAGCAGAGCGATCACAGCGGTTACGAACCAAGCCCATGTGCTCAACGGCATGCGCGCCAGCGACATTCCCTTGGTGCGAAGGTCCAGCGTGGTGGCGATGAAATTCAGGGCGCCGAGCAAGGAACCGATGCAAAAGATCGCGATCGAAATCGCCCATAGAGTTTGGCCCAGGGCGAGTCCCGGCCCGGCATCCCCGCCCACCGCGCTCAGTGGAGCATAAGCGGTCCAGCCGGAAATCGGCGGACCGTCGCTAACGAAAAACGCCGCCATCATTACCAGAAACGCGGTAAAAGTAACCCAGAACGACATCATGTTAAATCGGGGGAAAGCCATGTCCTCCGCACCGATCTGAATAGGTAGAAAATAATTCCCAAACGCAGCGAATGGAGCGTTGGTGAGCACGAAGAAAACCATGATGGTGCCGTGCATGGTCATCAGCGAAAGGTAATATTCCGGGGTCATCACGCCTTGCGGCGCGCCTACCGCCGAGAGTTTATCGAGCATGGGAATGGGCCACGCCGGCCAGCCAAGGTGCAAACGCATGAGCCATGAAAGCGCCATGCCGATGAAAACGGCGAGCAACGCCAGCCCATAATATTGTTTGCCGATCACTTTGTGATCGAGGCTGAAGACGTGCTTGCGAAGGAAGCTGGTTGGCGCAGTGTGCTGGTGCGCCGCGTGTGTAGTGGATGCTTCATGCATATATGAACCTCGAAGAGACCAACTCGACCCCTCGCGCGATAGCGCGCGCACATAACAGAATTTTTCGCACTGCTTACTGACCTTCTTGACCCTTCAACCACGTTTCGTAATCCGCTTCGGACATCACTTCCATGTACGCCTTCATGTTGTAGTGGCCCAAACCGCAGAGTTGCGTGCAGACAATTTCAAATTTGCCGGTTTGCGTCGCGGTGAAGTGCACGGGAATTTCCAGGCCGGGGACAAAGTCCTGCTGAATGCGCAGAACCGGAACATAGAACGAGTGCCCGACATCTTTGGAGTGCAGAGTGAGCAAGATCGGACGATTTACCGGTACGGCCAGCGAACCGACCACTACGTCGTCGCGCGCCGCTACATCGTTCGCCGGATCCAAACCAAAGTAGTTGCCGCTGCCGTCGTCAATTTTGTCGGGATGCAGGCCGCCGAATTGGCCGTCCGGTCCGGCGTAGCGAAAATAAAATGCGAACTGCTCGGCCTGCACGTCAATGTGCAGGGAATCCGCTGCCGCCGGCACCAAGTTGACCGCACCCCAGACTTTCGAGCCGACGAAGGTGAGCGTCAAAATCTCGATGCCCACCAGAATGATCGCAGCGGCTACAAGAGGATTGGCACCGCCAGGAAACTTCTTGATCTTTCGCGCGGGATTCCTATTGCTGGACTGCCACACGAAGACACCCAACAGCAGCTGCCCGCCGAGAAAGAGCAGCCCCGAGCCGGTCATGGTCTCTTCCAACTGATGATCAATGGCGGGGCCGGTGGTGGAAATGTCCGTGGGCATCCACCAGGTGTGCCTCACAAAAAAGAACACCGATACGAGTGTGATCACGGTAACGGCCACTGCAAACAATTTGCCCATAACCTATATTCCTCGATGTGCTGCGCTCAAATCCGGCCAGTCTTCGAGTACTTGCAGCTCTCCCTCAGCGCAAGGGGTGCGGCCGTCTGAAACACAGACATTGCTGACTCAGTATGGTGTGGCAGTAAAGACGAAGTTCGCGGTCGCGGCTCCTGCTGCTACCGTTACGTCCTGCGTCTTCGTTCCGTACTGCTCTTGCCACGCGGTTACGGTGTATTTCCCCGGAGAAAGCCCCTTAATGTCGAAAGTGCCATCCTCTCCCGTGACCGAATAGTGGGAAGTCTTCAGTACGACGAAGTAGCCGTGCATCCACGGATGGATATTGCACTTCACAGGGATGAATTCAGGCTTGTCCCATTTCGTATCAATCGGAGGCGAGCCGGGAGGCTGCGATTTGTTCCACTCCTGGTTCACTTTCGCCAGCGGGTGGATGTTGTGCGAGGTTTGATCGTCGTTATAAATCTGCAGTTGCTGGCCCGCCAGCATCGGCAGGATGTGGGGCAAGTATTCGCAGCCTTTTTGGTCGTAGCGCACGCCCTCAGATGGCGTGGTAGTACCTTCATCGCCGGCCGAAATGTAAACGACCACCCACCTCAAAGTGTTGCCGGGCCCGGTGGCTACGTTCTCTGTGGTAATCGGAGTCGCATGTTGCTTGGCGCAGGATGGTTCCTTGGACATATCAATCGGTTTCATCTTCATGGGCGTTCCGGTGTAGGTCACCTTGCCGGTGATCGACCCCGATCCCGCCGGCGGCGGCGTCGCGAAAACCATCAGTGCGGTGCCCATAGCTGCGGTCAATCCTACTGCCGCAAAAAATTTCGTTCGCATAAGTGCAGCCCCTCCTTCTTGTATGGAATTACTGTGCGCCGCCCGCGGAATCCGGACCGATTGGTTTCAGATCCTTGCCGTGCGCCGCTTTGTAAGCTTGCCAGAGCGTTAATTCCTGATTCGGCAGCGCCACCTGCAGCGTGCGCAGGAAGTGCACCAAGTCCCATGCGTCGTTCGGCTGAATCACGTCCGCAAAGGAAGGCATTGGCGAACCGTCGAGGCCGGTCATAAAGATGCGGTACAGATCGCGGTTGGTATCGCCGCACATGAACCGGTCGCCCGTCGTAAAATTAAACGGCTTGATGGGATTGCCCTTGCTGTCGGTCAGCGTCGCAGCCGATGGGCCATCGGCATTGCCCGCCGGGCCGTGACACTTCCAGCACTCCAACTTCTGGAAGAGTTCGCGACCGTGCAGGATGCTTTCAATCGTGATGGCCGTTTCCGGTGGGATGTTCAGCGGCACTCCCGGCTTTTCCTTGGCCCACCGGGGTGACCAAGTCTTGATAAACGCCACCAAATCGGCTCGCTGCTGGGGGCTCAGCGGCCGCCATGATGGCATGTTGGTATCGACGAAGCCACGCGTGATGGCGTTGTATAGGTCATCGTCGGTTGGCAGCGTGCCAGTCGGCGTCGAGCGACACTTAAACGTGGCTTCGGTAAAATCTCTTGGTTGCGGATCGATCCATTGTGCGTTCATGCCTTGGCCATTGCCATCGGGCCCGTGGCAGCCGATACAGAAACGGCGGTACAGCATTTTTCCGCCTTCGGCATTTCCGGTGAGCCCGTCAATATGGCTCGTTTCCGAAGCAACGCTGGGCGCGCCGAGCAACGGATCAGGTGAGTTAACGTGGGATTGCGCCGTGCTAAGCGTTGCGCCGGCCGTCAGAAAAGCCATGGAGCCCAGCGCGAATGTCACCGCGATTTTTTTGAGTGTCATTGCTGGTCTCTCCCTTAAAAGTCGAAATCAATTCCGAAATAAATGCTGTTGCTCCAGGTTGCAGCCGTTGGATCCGCCGGTACAGCACCGGTGCTAATGCCGCCTAACGGCTGTTGTCCGATCGTTCTTACGCGTGAGAATTCACCGTCCAGAGCTACGCCCGCTCGGCTGAACATGATCGGATACCAGCGGTAGCCGAAACTAATAGCAGTGATGTTGCCGTTGCTGCTGCTGCCGTCGCCGAGGTTGTTGAACGCCTGCTGCCCCACACAGATCTGCTCGAAACGCGCGAGCGCTACGTTTTGTGGGTTGAAGTAATAGTGTGCTTCGAGGAAACCACCGTAAAAAGTGGGAGCTTGCGCGCCCGGGGGAAGTGGCACGTTCGAAGCCAAGCCAGTTCCCAGGTACGGATTGTCGTGACCGTACATGAATAAGGGGAGCAACTCCAAGTTCTTGTAGGACAAGTCTCCCGCAAAGCCGATGCGGTAGAACGGTTTGTTGTCAATGCCCACCAGCTGCGTGCCACCTTCGGTCTCGTAGCCGGTTGGCCTCTGGCCGATGTACGCGAAAGCGCCGATGCGCTCCTGACCAAAGCCGCTTTCGCCGGGTGCGCCGGGAGCATTGAAAGCTTGGCTGAACGCCAGGTTCACATCGTAGGTCCGGTTGGAGGGAGGCGCTCCCGGCACCACGTCGGTCGTAAAATTCACTCCTCCCTCGTTGCTGCTCAGCACGGCAACAGAATAGCGCGTGTAGCTGTTCGCCGAGTGGCCCGCCAATTCCATGCCGATCTGGTTGTCTCCGTAACCGAAGTTGTTGATGCTGCCCGGGACATTGAAGTGATAAATCTGGTAGAGTCCGCCATTATCCGAGAGGAAGAGAAATCGCTTTTCCGAAATGAGGTTATCCATTTCGAACCGGCCGAACCGCAAGTTCAGCCATGGCGTGCCCTTAAGATTGTCGAAGCGAATGAACGCCGCCTCGAAGTGCCACACCGCCGTTGGATCCGAAGACGGCAGCAGCACGAAGGAAATGTTCTTATAGAGCGTGCCGGCGGACCACAGGTCCATGCCGGAGAGGTCGAACCCTGCCTGCGTAAACGTCCCGTTGCCCGTGTCGAATTGCTGATTGGTGGTGCTTTCACGATGCCAGCTTGGGGTGATGCGGAACGAAATCGGGAAGTAGGAAGGGTTCTGCCAAATCGGAGAATCGCGGTCGTTCATCAATTGATAGCCGTTGTCGCGGAACACCTGCCCGAAATTATTTAGTTCCGGCCACGCGGTATGACACGCCGAACACGGCAGGCCATACTTGCGCGCGAACGCCGGAATCGCCATTACCTTGCCCGTAGGCAGAGCGCTCGCCGTGCGCGCGTCGCACATCACAATCGCCAGCGCTAGAAACGCGCATGTTAAAATCGTTTTCCACCGCGACCATTTCGTATCCATAGGATTCGCACCCTTTCGAACCTTTGTTGACATACACCCTCCTGTTGCAATCGACGGGATAGCATCCATGCAATTCACGATTGTGTGGCGCATGGCCGTGGGAGCCAGGGACACTGCGAGGCGGCTGCTGAGAGTAAGGTCGAGTTGAACTTCGTATGCGCATTCTGAGAACCGGGTTGTTCTCCGGTGGCTAGCGACGTAGCCACAAACACCCCAAACGCTCAGGAAATTACTCCCGGCGGATTAAGAATGCAAGATAAAAATTAACAAAACTTAATACATTGTTCCTTTTTCTGTTTTTGGTGTATTTTGCCCCGTGGGTCGCTCGGGCTTGGGTTGCCCGGGTCAGCGCGACTCCGGCCGACGATGCATGACTCGGAATCGGGAGTTGTCGCGCGGCTGTCGCGCCGAACGAGGATGATGTGGTAAGGGGGAGATGGGTGAGTCGCAGGCCTCACGACAAGGTTGACAAGGCGCCGGCGCTGCAGGTAACGGAGCGACGATCTCCCAGCCGATCCTGGCTGATCGCCCGTGTCGGGTCCATATGGGCGCGTTACTGTTGCGGACTTGGCTTACTCGCGCTTGCGACCATCTTCGGCGCGGCCGCGAACGCTTTCCCTGCTTCGCTCCCCGTTTCCGGTCAGAAAACATCCGAAGTACCTGAAGGGTTCGCGATTGACCTGAAAGCCTCCGAGGCAGACGTGTTGAAAGCCGTGGAACTGGTGACACAAGACACCATCCTGCACGGCACCCAAGTCTATGCGCGGGAAGATGAATTGACCGAAGCCGAGGCCGCGACCGGCTCGGTATACTACGGGCAGTGGACGGGTCCCGGCCATGCTTTCTACAAGATACGCAAGCAGGCCCTCTCGCCGCAGCATTTCAAGAACAGCACCGACGTTGGTACGATTACAGTGCGCTACATCGTTCTGGGCGTCGCTCCGAATCGCACCCATCTACAGATTGACGCGGTATTCGTGGAGGACGGCTCGAAGAGAGTCCACCAGTCGGACACCACGGTGGAAACCAGCGAATTCGCTGAGATCCAAAGCCACATCGTGCGCATCCAGCGCGAGGAACGCCAGACCGCGGACGGGCTACAGCGGCGGCAGCTGCAACTAGCGGCACAATCCAACGCGAAGGAGCGCGACGCCGAAGCCACGCGGCTGAAGGACGCCGAAAACTCGATTCAGAGCCTGGAATTGCGCCTGCACGAGCTGCAGCATCAAGCCGAATTGCGAGTTAAAGCTCAGGCGAATTTGAAATCAGCTCCCTTCGAACATGCCGCCACGCTTCAGTCCGTGCCCGCAAATTCAGACGTGCTCATTGAGATCATTACGCCCTATTGGTATGGCGTGGAGACGGTGGACGGACATCGCGGATGGCTGCGGCACGACCAGGTGGAACCCATACCGTGAAGAAAACCCTTCGGCCCGCGTTCCGTTTTGGCACTCTGCTGGTTGCGCTCGCATTCCTAGCCGCTCTCGCCGGCGCACAGGCCACTCCCTACGAACGAAGATACTCCAGCGCGACGTCAGACGTTGAGCGCGTGGTGCGCAATCTTCGCCCCAGTTCCAGCGGACGCCTGCCGACGGTGGACGGCTTTGTGCAAGCGACCGACCAGCCGAGTGATAACTACGAGCGCGGCTATTACGAATGCACGTTTCAGGTTATTGCTACACCATCGGGCGGCGCCACCGTCCGAGCCAGCGCCAAAATCACCGCTTGGTACAACGATCCCACGCCGGGCCGCTCCGGCTATCGCGTGCTGGTCTCCAACGGCCACATCGAGAATGATTTCCTGGACCAGATTCAAGAGGCTTTGGGTCCGGCTTCCGTTCCAAAGAGGGCCGATTCGCCCGCCCTTGCGACTGCGTCGAAACCCACGACTGCTTCTGCGCCCCAGGTCAGCACCGGAGGCTTGCGGCCCCAGACAGGGCTTGATCCTGCGGCTTCAGACCTCGGCGAATCGTCGTCAAGAAAGAGTGGCGTCGCAGGGGATTTCTCCCCTCTGCCGCGCCAGCCGACGGAGCCTGCTGCGCCAGCTGTCCCAAGCGGTGAAAGCCTGGAAACATTGAAGTTACAGCGTGCCGCGGTGGAGAAACGAGCGCAGGAACTTTCGTCTGATATTAAGAACTTTGAAGACATTCTTCACAATCAGGTGCGCCCCGCAGATCTGGCAACCGTGAAGACGGCGGGAACGCATGTCTTGTCCAAGCCCGCTGAGGGATCGCCTGTGCTGTTTTCCGCCGATGCCGAAGACGAATTCCAGGTGCTGGAATTCGAGGGCGCCTGGGTGCACGTGCAGATTTCGGGCTCGTCCCGCGGATGGATTCGCCGCGCGCAGCTTGAGATGCCTGCGGAGTATAAGGACAGTCCAGCCGAGACCAGCGATCCTGCGCCCGCCGTCGCGACTCTTTTCAACATCAGCAAGGACGAGACGACGACTTTTGGCGGCAAGTGGGCGCCGCTCGCGAGCAAGCAGGTTCGCGTAATCTGGCTCGAGCCGGCTTCGCCTGCGGCGACCTCCACGCCTCGGGAGAAACTTGCCTACGCGAGAACGCTCTTCGAGAAAACCTACCGAGAGTTAAAATTGCCTGCACCCGCGGTGGATGGCGTGGTGATCGTGTTCGATTCAGCCGATGGCGGACAAATCGCTGCCACGATCGCCGGCATCAAGGGACTGGTAAACGGGACGCTTGCCCCCACTGAATTCTGGAAACAATGCTCGCTCGACCCGCCCGAGTCGTTTTAGGATTCCGCAGAGCCTCAGTTGTCAGGATAGAGCGGCGTTGTCCCTCACGGCAGCTTTCGAAAATCAAGTTACTTGGTCATCTGCTTCACAGCCAACTGTAGAAAAAGACCCGTACGTGGTTATAACGGAATTGAACGGAGTTGGCAGCAAAGCGACAGCAACCGCCTAATCGCTCTTTCCAACAAAATCGTAGGTAATTCATGAGCGACCCGCGACATAGGTAACACATTGTACCGGACACATACGTGACACTTTCTCCCCGTAATGGGGAGGGAGTGATGCCTTGGAAGGAGTGTTCGGCGATGGATGAAAGACTGCAGTTTGTGGCTCGCCGGCTAGCCGGCGAGGCGATGGCGGAACTTTGCAGGGAATTTGGCATCTCCCGCAAGACCGGCTATAAGATCTTCGATCGTTATCAGGAATGCGGCGTGCGGGGGCTCACGGATAGAAGCCGACGCCCGTATCGCTACGCCAACCGACTTCCGTTCCAGGTGGAAAACTTCATCTTGAACGTAAAGCACGAGCACCCCAGCTGGGGTGCTCGCAAAATCCGTGAGCGTTTGCTTCGCCGGTTCTCCGGTATTCCCAGCCCGGCCAAAAGTACCATCCATGCCGTGTTGGATCGCCATGGCCTGGTCGAACGCCGCGGTCGATTGCGTCGCCGTGCTCAGGGAACCGCTTTATCGTTGGGCCAACGCCCCAACGAGTTGTGGTGCACCGATTACAAGGGAGAGTTCTTGCTGGGAAATCGGCAATACTGCTATCCGCTGACCATCACCGATCACGCCAGCCGTTTTCTGCTCACCTGGGAAGCCCTGTCTTCCACCAAGAGAAGACTACGCTTTCACCGTGTTTGAAAGGCTTTTTAAAGAGCGCGGCCTGCCGGCCAGCATCCGTAGCGATAACGGCGTTCCCTTTGCTTCCTCCCAGGCCCTGTTCAACCTGAGCAAACTGGCGGTCTGGTGGCTCCGGCTCGGTATCGGCATCGAACGGATCAAGCCGGGTCATCCCCAGCAAAATGGCCGTCATGAACGCATGCATCTCACCTTAAAAAAAGAAACTACCAAACCGGCGGGTTCAAACTTTCTGCAGCAGCAGGCCAAGTTCGATGAGTTCATCGAGATTTTCAACAACGAACGCCCGCACGAAGCGCTGGACATGAAGTATCCCGCCGAGGTCTACCAGCCTTCTACCCGCATCTACAAAGGACTGCCCGATATCGATTACTCTCTGCACGACAAAATCATTGTCGTGACCAACTGTGGCCGCATCTGTCTGGGTCGCAAGAAAATTAATTTCAGTCAGGTCTTTGCCGGTCAGGCCGTGGGCATCAAAGAAGTTCAAGACGATATCTGGCTGGTGAGCTTTATGGATTATGATCTGGGATACTTCGATCTGGAGACTCGGGTGCTCGAACCGCTCGAAAATCCCTTCGGTCCAAAAGTGTTACCCATGTCTTAGGTACGTTGTGTAACCCATGTCTCCGGGCTGGACCTTGAAAGGATGGCGCGCCCGGAGGGATTCGAACCCCCGACCCTCTGCTTAGAAGGCAGACGCTCTTTCCAACTGAGCTACGGGCGCGACGCAGAGACTGACGACATTGTAAGAGAGATGCGGGCGGGATGGAAACGGGGAAACGGGTTGGCGTGCGTGATTGCCGAGCTGCGTGATGGGGGGTGCGGCGCTTGATTGCGGAGGCGCGCGGCCGCATTATTTCCTTGACAACAGTTTCCTAGGATACTATTATGTGGGTCTGAGGAGCGGCGCGATGGCCACCAAGGCAACCGGAAAAATCGCAGCGAGCGGGCTAACCATGCACATAGGCTTCTGGATGCGGCTGGTTTCGAATCATGTGTCCTACGCCTTCGCGCGGAGGCTCGAAACCAGCGGTGTGACGGTAGCGGAGTGGGTGGTGTTGCGCGAGATGTACGGCGGTGACGACACTACTTCGCCGAGCGTGGTGGCGGAACTGACGGGGCTAACGCGCGGTGCGGTGTCCAAGCTCATCAGCCGGCTGCTGGAAAAAGGGCTGGTCACTCGCAAAGAATCCAGCAGCGATCGCCGCTATCAGGACATTGAGCTGATGCCGGCGGCGGTCGCGATGGTGCCCCAGTTGGCGAAGCTGGCCGACGAAAATGATCGGGAGTTTTTTAGAGTCCTCAGCAAGTCCGAGCGCAGGATTCTGACCGGCCTGCTGAGGAAAACGGCGGCGCAGCATCAACTGACGAAAGTGCCGGTTGATTAAATCTGATTGGAGGGGAGGAGCAAATGAATCACGCCGTCATTCAAACCCTGATCAGCAAGTCCCTGGCCAGACAAAACACCTTCGCCGAGATTCTCGCAACCTTAGCAAAAGAGGGAGTGGAGTCGTATCACGTGGATTTCTTGCGCAACGAATCTCGCTATTACGCGACGAGTGGAGAGTCTCTGGTGACGGAGGTGGCGCTGGTGCACGACGGCGTCGCGGCTGAATTTTCCGCGGAAAAGATCGAACGCATCAACCAGAGAGTTCAAGCAGGGCAAGCGGCATATCCCGATTTCGTCAAGGAGGGCACGGCGGCCGGGTGCGCTTACTACATCGTGTATCTAAACGGGAAGAGAGTGCGTTACTTCGGCCGAGATGGCGGCGAACACGTCCAGCATTTTCCCGGTTCGAGGTAACAAACGCTTTCAAGACTGGAGAGGACATCATGAAAAAAATTGCACGATCCGCCATAAAATCAGTGGATATCCAAGCGAGTCCGGAGAAGGCCTTCGATTTCCTGGCAAATCCGATGAACTGGCCGCAATACGCGGTGGTGAACTTGCGCTCGGTGAGCCCCGGGAAGGAGGGATGGTTCCATGCCGTCACCAAATTCGGTGAAGGCGCGCTGAAGGTGAACGCCGTGAAGGAACTCGGGGTATTCGATCACGTATGGAAAGACCCGCAAGCGACGTGGCAGGTGTATTCGCGTGTGGTGCCCAACGGCGAAGGCGCGACGGTGATGATGACGCTGTTTCAGCCCCCAGTGATGAACGATCAGCAGTTCGACGAAGCCATGAAGCAGATGGGTACGGAGATGAATAAACTGAAAGAGATCTTAGAGCGATAGCGAAGAGCAGGAATAGCGTTTATTGTTTCCAGCCGCCGCCGAGGGCTTTGTAGAGTTGAACGAGGCTCTGGTATTCCGCGCCGCGCGCTTGCGCCAAAGTAATTTCCGCTTCGAAGAGCGAGCGCTGGCCGTCCAGCACTTCCAGATACGTGGTGGTGCCGCCTTTGTAACGCATGACGGAAAGGCGCACCGACTCCGCCAAGTCTGCCACGGTCAGTTCCTGGCGCACGCGCACTTCGTGTAATTTCTGATATCCGATCAGTGCATCGGACACATCTCCGAAGGCGTGTTGAATCGCTTCCTTGTAGGCGAGCAACGCCTCCTCGTGCTGCGCTTCGGCCAGATGCAGGTTCCCGCGCAGCGCGCCGCCCGTGAAAATTGGCTGACTTACCTGTACGCCGTAGGACCAGATAGCCGCTTGCGAGCTCATCATGCTGGAGAATAGATTGCTGCGCCCAAATGCGCCGCCGCCCGCGCCCGTCAGCGAGATCTGCGGAAAGAACTGAGCCTTGGCCACACCGATTTGGGCGTTCGCGGCGATGAGTTGTTGTTCGGCGCGGCGAATATCAGGCCTGCGCTCCAGCAGCGAAGAAGGCAATCCTGGGGGCACACCGGGAGGAAGCGGCTGATCGGCAAGTGGCAAACCACGCGGCAAGCTTTGCGGGTAATTGCCGAGAAGAATGCTGATGGCATCTTCCTGCTGGCCAATTTGCCTCTCAAGATCCGGGATCTGGGCATTCGCGGTGTCCAGCACTTGCTGAGCCTGCAGCACGTCCAATTTCGTGGCGACTCCGTGGTCCAGTCTAAGCGAAGTGAGTTTGACTGAATCTTCCTGCGTCGTTACGGTATCGCGGTCGATCTGCAATTCCA
Organism: uncultured Acidobacteriota bacterium; assembly: GCA_963790855.1. Taxonomy (GTDB): domain Bacteria; phylum Acidobacteriota; class Terriglobia; order Acidiferrales; family UBA7541; genus Palsa-295. The sequence continues at coordinate 382,588 of CAWBPZ010000004.1, read as the reverse complement.
GGTCAAGCTGCAGCAGCGCAAAATAATCGGTGGCGACGTCGCTCACCAGAGTCAGTACCACCGTTTGCCGTGCCGCCTCTGTTGCCAGCAATTGCGCGCGCGATGCTTGGGTGGCGCGCCGCAACCCTCCGAATAAATCCACCTGAAAGGCTGCATCTGCGGTGAGCGCAAGAAAATTTGATTTTGATTGAAAATTCTGCTCTTTTCCACCAGTGAAATTGCTATTGCCTTGCACCTGCGGGAAAAGACTGGAGCGAGTGATCGCCACTTGAGCGCGCGCAGCGTTGATGCGCTCGGTGGCAATCTGCAAATCGTAGTTCTGTTTCAACGCTGTGCGGATCAGCTCTTGCAGGACGGGATCGGAAAAAACTTGCCACCAGGGCAGATCAGCATAGGAGGCAGCCTGCGCCTCGGCTTGCGGATTTTGGCTGAGATCGTGATACGCGGCGAGAGTCTGCACGTCAGGCTTGTGGTAATTCGGGCCCACCGCGCAGCCAACGACGAGGCTTGACGCCAGCATCGCGGCGATAAACGGACGCAGATTGTTCATCCACTTCATATTCGCGAATCGCTCCGCTGTGCGGTGTGCCCTTCGTTGAGGTGCGGGCCCATTTCAATCTCCCGGCGCAGGCGCTGGCGTTGTCGGTGCTGCGGCGGCAGCATCCTTTTTGCCGGCGCCCGACCACGTTTCAATCAAATAGAAAATCGCCGGAACCAGGAAAATAGCGAGGAAGCTAGCCGCGAGCATTCCTCCGATCACGGTGGTGCCGATAATTTGGCGCGCGACGGAGCCGGCGCCGGTGGCAATCCACAATGGCACGCTACCCAGGATGAATGCGAATGAGGTCATCAAAATCGGCCGCAACCGGATGCGCGCGCCTGCCAAAGCGGCGTCAACAAGCGGCTTGCCTTGCTCGTATTCGTCTTTTGCAAACTCGACGATCAGAATTGCGTTTTTCGCGGCGAGGCCGATCAGCATCACCAGCCCGATCTGCGAATACACGTCGTTTTCGATTTGCACCATGTACGCCGGATAGAACCATCCTGCTACGGTGCGGCGCAACCACAGCGTGGCGAATGCGCCGAACACTGCGACAGGTGTGCTGAGCAACACGCTGAAAGGAAGCGACCAGCTTTCATACAGCGCCGCCAGAATCAGGAACACAAATAAAAGTGAAAATGCGAAAACGGCGGTGGGAGATACTCCCTGTTGCGCCAGCTTTTCTTGAAACGACATATCCTTGTAGTCGTAACCCATGTCGTTGGGCATCGATTGCGCGAACGTCTCTTCCAGCGCTTTCATCGCCTGCGCGGAGCTGTAACCCGGCGCGGAGCTGCCGACGATTTGCGCGCTGCGATATTCGTTGAAGCGCATGGTATATTCCGGCCCCATGCGCGGCTCGAATTTGGTCAGCGCGGAAAGCGGTACATTGTCGCCCCTGATGTTGCGCACGTAGAATTGGCCCACGTTTTCGGCGCGCGTGCGGTATTCGCCTTCGGCCTCGATGTACACCTGCCATTGCCGGCCGAAGCGGTTGAAATAATTGATAAAAAATCCGCCCATGAAGGATTGAATCGTCTTGTACACGTCGGTGATGTTCACGCCTTGCTTGATCACCTTGTCGCGGTCCACCGTCACAAATTGCTGCGGCACGCTGGGCAAATAGGTGGTGGCGAGAAAACCGATCTCCGGACGCTTGCGCGCCGCCGCCATGAATGTGTTCAAATTCTGCGTCAGGTAATCGACGTCCTTCCCGGCACGGTCCTCCAGCACGAATGTGAATCCGCCGGAAGTGCCTACCCCGGGGATCGCTGGAGGTGAAAAGTTAAACGCGATGCCTTCGGGCATCTGGCTCAATTTCTGGTTCAGGCGCGTCTTGATTTCCTGGAACTGTTCCGCGCGGGACTTGCGCTCGTCCCAAGGATCCAGAGTGACGAAGAAAAATGCGTTGTAGCTGGTGCGTACGAAACTCAGCAGGCTGAATCCGATTACGCTGGTGGTGTATTTCACTCCGGGAGTGTCTGCCAGTATTTTTTCCACGGCGCGCGCGGCGCGATCCGTGCGTTGCAGCGAGGCAGCGTTCGGTAGCTGCAAGTTGATGAAGAGATAGCCTTGATCTTCATCCGGCAAAAAACTCGAGGGCACGCGCGTTCCGAAAAATGCCGCGCCCGCTGCGAATGCCACGAGCAGCACAATAGCGATGGCGGACTTGCGAATCAGCGCGTGGGAAACGGTCACGTAGTCCTCCGTTGCCCGCTCGAAGCTCCGATTGAACCATCCGAAAAACCTTCCCATCACGCCCTTGCTCTCTCCACGAGGGCGCAGCAAAAGTGCCGACAGCGCTGGACTCAGCGTCAGCGCGTTGAAAGCGGAAAGAATTACGGAGATTGCGATGGTCACTGCAAATTGCTGATACAGGCGTCCGGTGATTCCCGGAATGAATGCGGTGGGAACGAACACGGCAGAAAGCACCAGCGCGATGCCGACGACCGGCGCGGTCAGTTCGTCCATCGCCTTCAACGCCGCTTCTTTGGGCGCAAGGCCTTCTTCAATATGCCGCCCGACCCCTTCGACGACCACGATCGCGTCGTCCACCACCAACCCGATCGCCAGCACCAGTCCTAATAGTGAAAGCGTGTTGATGGAAAATCCGAAAAGCGGGAAAAAAACGAAGGTGCCGATCAGCGCCACCGGCACGGCCAGCATGGGAATCAACGTGGCGCGCCAACTTTGCAGGAAGACGTAAACCACCAGGATGACGAGCACGATGGCAATCAGCAGCGTCTCGACAATTTCCTTGATGCCGGAAGTCACGGCCTTGGTGGTATCCAGCGAAGTGACGTAATCAATGTCCTGCGGAAACGTCTTCTTCATCCCAGAGATCAGTTTGTTCACGGCGTTGGCGGCGTCGACCGCGTTCGAGCCCGGCAACTGGTACAGGGCAATGATCGCGCCCGGTTTGCCGTTCAAGCGGCCTGCCGTGCTGTAATCCTGCGAACCCAATTCCACGCGCGCCACGTCTTTCACGCGCACCACGCCGCCATCGGGCGTTTCGCGCACCACGATCTGTCCGAACTCCTCCTCGGAAATCAATCGCCCTTGCGCGCGTACGGAGTAGGTGAACTCCTGGCCCGGAGGCACGGGCTCGCCGCCCACTTGGCCGGCAGGATTCACGGTGTTCTGGCCCTGGATCGCGTTGATGATGTCGGTGACGGTGATGCCGAGTTTGCCCAATTGATCGGGCTTCACCCACAAGCGCATCGCATATTGTCCGGCGCCGAAAATCTGCACGTTGCCGATTCCGTAGGAGCGCGTCAGCGGGTCGCGAATATTGATGTACGCAAAATTGGAAAGAAACGCCGCGTCGTATGTGCCTTTCGGGGAGTAGAGCGTGAGCAGCATAAGCGGGGAAGTCACAGACTTCTGCACGGTGATACCGTAGTTGTTGACGTCCGCCGGAAGCTGCGAGGCCGCTTGTGTTTCGCGGCTCTGTGCCAGAATTTGATCGATATTCGGATCCGTCTTCACATCGAAATCCACGATCATCGTCATGCCGCCATTGGCCGTGGCATTTAACGAATACATGTAGTTCATGTTGTCCACGCCGCTCATTTGCTGCTCGATGGGCGTGGCGACGGATTGTTCCAGCGTTTGCGCGTCCGCGCCCACGTAGGTGGCTTGGATTTGTATTTCGGGCGGGGCGATGTTTGGAAATTGCGCGACGGGCAGGCTAACGATGGTGATGATGCCGAGAATGACCGTCACGATCGAAATCACGATTGCGACGATGGGACGATTGATAAAAAATTTGGACACGGGCCTTAGTTGCCCTCCGCCGTCGCGTCCTTCGCTTGCACGTACGGTTTCGGGTTTACTTGCGAACCGGGACGCAGCTTTTGCGCGCCTTCGGCCACCACGCGCTCCCCCGCCTGCAGCCCGCTGGCTATGATCCAGTCGCTGCCGGTGCGCTCGCCCGGCGTCACGGTGCGGATGCTCACTTTATTTTCACTGTCCACCACAGCGACCTGATAGCTGCCTTGAAGCTCGGTCACCGCGCGTTGTGGTACTACCAGCGCGCCGGATTCGGTTCTGGTGGCAGCACGAACTTTTCCGTAGCCTCCCGGACGCAGAATATTTCCTGGATTCGGGAACAGGCCCGCAATCAGGATGGCGCCAGTCCCTTGATTCACCGCGCGATCCGCGTAGTCCACGGTTCCTTGATGTGCGTACGTGGTGCCGTCGGCAAGGATCAGATCGAGTGGCAGGCGCTTGAGTTCCGCTGCCCTGCCGGCTTCGGTGGGAAATCGCCGATTGAAATCGAGGTATTCACTTTCGCTGACGGTGAAATAAACCTTGATGGGGTCCACCGTGGAAACAGTGGTGACCGGAGCGCTGGTGGTATCCACCAGCGCGCCCACTTGCAACTGGGCGATTCCAGCGATGCCGCTGATCGGCGCGACCAGCCGCGTGAATCCCAGATTGAGCTGCGCAGTTTCGACGGCCGCCTCGGCCGACCGAATCTGCGCCTTGGCCGTCGCGACCGTGGCTTTCGCCGCAAGATTATTCTGAATGGCGTTGTCGAGATCCTGCTGGCTCGCTGCCTGCTCTTTCGCCAGCGGAGTGTAGCGATCCACGTCGAGCTGGTTGCGCAATTGCACAGCTTCGGCATTCGCAAGCTGCGCCTTGGCTTGTGCTAATTGTCCTTCCGCCTGATCGAGCACAGCCTGAAACGGCCGCGGATCAATCTGGAAAAGGAGTTGGCCCTTCTGCACGAATGAGCCCTCTTGATAATCCTGCTCCTGCAAGTAGCCGGTTACTTGCGCTTTGACGTTCGCGTTCACCAACCCGTCCAGCGTGCCAATCCATTCGCTGTATATCGCTACATCTTTCTGCTGGACCAGTGCCACCATCACTTCCGGAGGCGGACCTGCGCTCACGGCCGGTTTTGGGCGCAGTAGCACAGCGATCACAGCGACCGCGATGACACCAAGGATTACCGCGACGACGACAGTGCGTCTGCCGGAACTAGTCATGGGAGCTCTTTGAAAGCTGTTTCATCTATAAGACATTTATCAGTGTTTTTCAAGCATGCGGCGGAGCGTCAAAAAAACAGACCACACCGCTATCGCCAAAGACACACTTTGTTGCTCCGCGGCGGATTGGTGCTCGCTTCGGCGATTGGATTCACGAGAGGGCCGACAAGTTTCAGGAATCTCATTCAATCGCGGAGGATCTTACCGACGCGGTTGCGGCTTGCAGTTTGAACTTATAAATAGTTCGGCCCACGATTCCATGGCCGTATCGCCGATCACCACCGTTTTGTATATGTGCCTCACAACCTGTAAATTGTACCCGAGAGTATCACACACGAACGCGTAGGAGGCCGCCACACCTCAATGCATGAGCAGCTGACAGATCCCCTTCGAGAGCAACCGTGCAGTCGCTCGTAGATTTCGTCGCGCAGTACGCAGCGCGCGGGAATGAAATCGCCGTGCGTCACCGTCGCGGCTATCGCATGGAGACATGGACGTACGCGCAGATCGCGCGGCAGGCGAATTGCGTGGCTCGCGAGCTGGAATCTCGCGGCGTTAAGAGGGGCGACTCGGTTCTGTTGTGGGGCGACAACTCTCCTGAATGGGTCGCGGCGTTTTTCGGATGCCTGCTGCGCGGCGCTGTGACGGTTCCGATTGACCATGGCTCGACGGCGGAATTCGCGGCGCGAGTAGCTCGCGAAGTGAACGCCAAATTAATTTTTCGCAGTCGAGCGCTTCCGAATGCTGGATTGTTGGAAAATCAGATCAGTCTGGAATCACTTTCGGAGCTTACGTCGCGGCGGGATTCTTCGCCCTACACGGCACCGCCGCTCTCGCGCCAGGATACACTGGAAATTATCTTCACATCCGGCACTACCGCTGAACCGCGCGGGGTGGTGATCTCGCACGGCAATGTGCTGGCCAACATCGAACCGGTCGAGCGCGAAATCCAGAAATATCTTCGCTACGAGCGCATCTTTCATCCTTTGCGTTTTTTGAATCTGCTTCCATTGAGCCACGTGTTCGGCCAGATGCTGGGAATATTTATTCCGCCGTTTTTGGCGGGCACCGTGGTTCTGGTCGATTCGCTGAAACCTTCCGACCTGATTGACGCGGTTCGCGACGAGCGCATTTCCGTGCTGGTTGCGGTCCCGCGATTCATCGAAGCTCTGCAGCGCGAAATACTGCGGCAAATGGAACGTGATGGCCGTTCGCAGCGATTCAAAGACGATTTTTCGCGCGGCGAGACTGAACATTTTCTGCGGCGCTGGTGGCGATTCCGGCGCATTCATTCCCTGCTGGGCTGGAAATTCTGGGCGTTCATTTCGGGAGGAGCGGCGCTGCCCGAACCGGTGGAATCTTTCTGGAACCGTCTGGGTTACGCCGTGATTCAGGGTTACGGCATGACCGAGACCACTTCGCTCATCAGCCTGAATCATCCGTTCCGTTCCGCGAAAGGCTCGATCGGCAAAGTGTTTCCGGGCATGGAAGTGCGCGTTGACGAGCACGGCGAAATTCTGGTGCGCGGCGAAAATGTCGCGGCGGCGTATCGGCAGCGCGATCACGCGCAACCCGTCGCGGAATCCGATGGGTGGTTTCACACCGGAGACTTGGGTGAGACCGACGCCGAGGGCCAGCTATATTTCAAGGGGCGCAGGAAAAATGTGATCGTCACGCCGGCGGGCATGAACGTCTATCCCGAAGATCTGGAAAAAGCAGTGCGCGGCGAGCCGGGAGTGCGTGATTGCGTGGTGATCGGCATCGAACGCGCGGGCAATGCAGAACCTTGCGCGGTGCTGCTGCTCGAAGATCCAGAGCATGCTAATCAAGCTTCCTTGATCGAAAATGCCAATCGTTCGCTCGCGGAATATCAAAAGATTCGCCGCTGGTTCGCGTGGCCTGATCTGGATTTCCCCCGCACGCCGACGCTGAAGCCGCTGCTGCCGCGCATTCGTGAGGTGGTGAACGCAAAACTCGATGCGGCACCGACGGCTGCACCGCAGGACAACGGCTCCTCGTTGGCCGCGCTGATCGCGCAAATCACCGGACGCCCGGTCGCATTCGATTCGCGCAACACCACGCTCGACGCCGACTTGCAGATGACTTCGCTGGATCGCGTGGAGTTGATGAGCGCGCTGGAAAATCGATATCAGACGGACCTCAGCGGCGCGCGCTTCAGTGAGGTGGCAACCGTCGGCCAGTTGGAAAAGCTGCTGACGGAATCGCCCGCTTCGCCGGTACAACACCTCTATCCGCGCTGGCCGCAAAGCTGGCTCTCCACGGCCGTGCGCCTCGCCGTCTATTATCTGGTCGCGTGGCCTGCCACCTATGTTCTTGCCGCACCGCGAATCCGCGGCCGCGAAAATCTGCACGGCCTGCGCGGCCCCGTTTTGGTCGTCTCAAACCACATAACCTATCTGGACATCGCATGGATTCTTCCAGCTCTGCCCGCGCGCTTGCGCAATCGCCTGGCCACCGCGATGCGTGCGGAACGACTGGCAGAAATGCGGCGGCCGCCAAAAAACATGAATCCGTTCAACCGCCTCCGTGAACGGCTTGATTATTATCTGGCATTATCGCTCTTCAACGTGTTTCCCCTGCCGCAACGATCCGGCTTCCTGAAAAGTTTTTCGTTTGCGGGCGATCTGGCGGACCGCGGCTGGAGTATCTTGGTCTTTCCGGAAGGCCTGACGACCGAGGATGGGCAGATCGCTCCGTTCCGCGCGGGCGTGGGGCTGCTTGCGAAGCAATTGAACATTCCGATTGTGCCCATGCGCCTGGGGGGACTTTATGATTTGCGGAAGAAAAATCAGATTTTCACGCGACCGGGACATGTGCGCGTGACAATCGGAAAGCCGGTGAGCTTCAGCGCAGAGCAGGATGCGAATGATATTGCGAAGGAGTTGGAACGGCGCGTGATGGGCCTCTAGTCTCTTTCCGACTGCGAGCTGCGGTGGAGGATTTGAAGATTAATCGAGCCGGACAAGCCGCCGGCGCCTAGAGATTTTTCCAGGCTACCGAGGCGGCGCCAAGCAACGGGCACTCCTCGTTCAGCACAACGTGAACGGGAATCTGCACCAGGAAGGATTCGAGCTTTTCTTTGTGCCTCACGGCGGCGACGAATTTTCCGTTTTTCAGCTTGGGCAACACTTTCACGGCAATTCCGCCAGCGATGTAAATCCCGCCGCGCGCCATGGTGCGCAGCGCCAAGTTCCCCGCTTCCGAGCCATAGATATCCACCCACAGATCTAGGGTCGCGGCGCACACCGAACATTCGCCGCTCAGTCCACGGCGCGTGATTTCCGGAGCGGGATCTTCGCCGTCGTCATCGAATCCCGGATGCCGCACATCTGGATTCAGAAATTCGTGTACGCGCTGAAATCCGCCGCCGGACAAAATGGTTTCGACGCTCACGCATTCCTGTCGCGTATTCAGAAACTTCCACAAGTCCGCTTGCTGCGAGGTGTTTGGGGCGAAATCGGCGTGCCCTGCTTCGGTGGCCATCGGAACGTGCCGGTGGCCATCCCAGAACAGAATGCCTTCGCCGAGGCCCGTGCCGGCCGCGATTACGATTTGCGTAGAGCGCGGCGAAGGCACTCCAACATGCAGCGTTTCCAGTTCGCCAGGTTCCAGCACGCCGATGCCGTAAGCCGCCGCTTCCACATCGTTCACCAGGCGCACATGATTCAAGTGCAAATGCGAGGCGACGCTCGCGCCATCCACCACCCAGGGAAAATTTGTAGCCTGCACGCGATTGTTGACAACGGGCCCGGCAATTCCGAAGGACGCCGCGGTTATTTTTGCACCCGCCCCATTCAGAAAATCGCTGGTGATTTCTTCCAGTCCGGAATGTTGGTGCGTGGCATAACGCCGGTCGGCGACGCGGACCAGTTTCCCTGCCTTTATGTCGAAGAGACCCAGATTTGCCTTGGTCCCTCCCAGGTCGCCCGCCAAAATCATTTATTCCTCCGAACTCGAATGTCAAACCAGCAGTGCATGAAGATGAAGCCTTGCTACAGCGGGCGCCAGCGCCGGCCATCAGAAGCCACCAAATCATCTACCGTCCGCGGGCCGTCGCTTCCGGCTGGGTAATTCGGGAAAGGCGGCGGAGAGGCATTCTTCCATGCTTCCAGGATTGGGTCCACCAGTGTCCAGGCAGCTTCGACGCCATCGGCACGGTCAAACAGCGTCGCGTCGCCGCGAATGCAGTCATTAATAAGGGTGGCGTAGGCGGGGCGCGAGCCGCCGCCAAAGGCATCCTTGTACTTAAAATCCATGGTCACCGGCTGGATGCGCATCTGCGCGCCCGGCGCTTTTGCGCCGAAGGAAAGTGAAATTCCTTCGTCGGGCTGAATATTCAGGACCAGCGAATTGGTTTCATTATTTTCGCCGCGGAACACCATGTGCGGCGCGCTCTTGAACTCGATCGCGACTTCGGTGAGCGGCCGCGCCAGGCGTTTGCCGGTGCGCAGATAGAACGGCACGCCGCTCCAGCGCCAGTTATCCACGTGCAACTTCAGCGCCACAAATGTGTCCGTCGCCGAATCCGGTTTCACTCCCGGCTCCTGCCGATATCCCGGAACCGGCTTCCCGTTTTCCTGGCCAGGACCGTATTGCCCGCGAATTACGTCTTTCCAAACCGATTCCTTGGTGAACGGCCGGATGGATTGCAAAACTTTGATTTTCTCGTTGCGCACGGCGGTGGCGTCGAAAGTTGCCGGCGCTTCCATCGCGACCAGCGAAGTGAGCTGCAGCACGTGGCTCTGAATCATGTCGCGTAGCGCGCCCGCGGATTCATAGAACGCGGCGCGGCGCTCGACGCCCAGCTGCTCCGCCGCAGTAATCTGCACGCTATCGATATAGTTGCGATTCCACAGAGGCTCGAAGATGCCGTTGCCGAAGCGAAAGGCCAGCATATTCTGCACGGTTTCCTTGCCTAGGTAGTGGTCAATGCGGTACACCTGCGATTCGTCAAACGCTTCCAGCACCCGTTTATTCAATTCTTTCGCTGATTCCAGATCGTGTCCGAACGGTTTTTCGATGATGACGCGCGCCCAGGATTTCTCGCTCTTCGGTTTGTGCAACCCGGCCTTCTTGAGCTGCTCGATCACGTGTAAATAAACTTCGGGAGGCGTGGCCAGATAAAAAAGCCGATTGCCGCCAAGCTGGCCTTCCGCATCGAGTTCTTCCAGTCGCTGCGCCAGTCGGCGAAAAGTTTCCGGATCGTCGTAGTTCCCGGAGAAATAGCGCAGGCACTTGAGGAAATCACCCTTTTTGGCGTCGTCGGCGCCTTCCTCATTTCCTTTGGGCAGGAACTCGCCGGCCTTCTGGCCGAAATCGCCGTCGGACATTTCCGTCCTGGCGAAACCCAGCAGCCGAAAACGGGGCCCCAGACATCCGTGGAATGAAAGATCGTAAAGCGCGGGTAGCAGTTTGCGGCGCGCCAGATCGCCCGACGCGCCAAACATCACAATAGCGCAAGGATCGGAAGGAACTTCGCAGAAGTAGCTTGACTCGTGCGTAGCCTCGGTAGCGACGATTGCTTTCGTATTCATGGTGACGTTCCCGGTGATCCGGCGCTGTCCGGCCGGACGCACGTACATGTTTTATTAAAACAATACCCCTTCCACAAGAGCCTATCATAACTCTGCGGATGCCCTGCTACAGGACGTGGGCTTCGGTCGCCCGCGAAGCTTGCCTGGGCCACGCGGCTGGAATTTCGCCCGCCGATGCAGTATCTTGAATTGCAGCACACTCTGCAAGGAGACGTCCATGGCCGACGAGAAGAATTCAGGAAATCAGGGGGCAGTCGCTTCCGCACAAGCGGCGCCACACATCGTGAAGTGTGTCAAATTCGGCCGGGAGATGCCTGGACTCGATCGCATTCCCTGGAAAGGCCCTATCGGCCAGCGAATTTATGACAACGTTTCAAAGGAAGCATGGAAGTTGTGGGTCGAACATTCCAAGATGCTGATGAACGAGTTTCGCCTGAATCCACTGGATCCGAAATCGCAGCAGGTGATGGAAGAGCAGATGGAGACCTATTTCTTCGGCGAAGGCGCGAAACTGCCTGACAGCTACGTACCTCCAAAACATTAAGAGCCTTTGAACACAATTCCCTTCTGAAGCGTTACTTCACCTGATGCGCACATTCGTGCATTCCGGCGTGAAATTCGCGCCAGCGCCTGGGCCGTAGTGCGCTAAAATGGATTGTTGTGATGAGAGGAGAATTAATCCCCGCATGAGCTCCGCAAAGAAAAATTCATTTAGCGCGCGAACCGCGCTGCGCGCCGGTAATGACTCCTACGAAATTTATCGGTTGAGCGTGCTGGAGCGCGCCGGCATCGGCAATATTTCGCGGCTTCCTTTTTCGCTGAAAGTGCTGCTGGAAAATTTGCTGCGGCACGAAGACGGGCAGTTCGTTTTCACCGAAGACATTCATGCGTTGGCGGGTTGGGATCCTTCCAGCGCGGCGGGTGCGACGGAAAAAGAAATTTCCTTCATGCCGGCGCGCGTGCTGCTGCAGGATTTCACCGGCGTCCCTGCGGTCGTGGACCTGGCGGCGATGCGCGAAGCGATGCGGCACCTCGGCGGTAATCCGAAAAAAATCAATCCGTTGCTTCCCGCTGAGCTAGTAATTGACCACTCCGTGCAGGTGGATAAATTCGGCGTCGAGGGCGCTTTTGCATTCAACGCCGACCTGGAATTGCAGCGCAACATCGAGCGCTACGCCTTCTTACGCTGGGGCCAGAAAGGATTTCAGAATTTCGCGGTGGTGCCGCCGGATACCGGGATTTGCCACCAGGTAAATCTGGAATATCTGGCGCGCGTCGTGTTCAGCCAGCAGCAGGAAGGAGCGCGGCTAGCGTTCCCGGATTCGCTGGTCGGCACGGATTCGCACACGACGATGGTCAATGGCCTCGGCGTGTTCGGCTGGGGCGTCGGCGGAATCGAAGCGGAAGCCGCCATGCTGGGCCAGCCGCTTTCGATGCTGATTCCGGCGGTGGTCGGCTTCAAGTTGCATGGACGCCTGCCGGAGGGCGCGACGGCCACCGACCTGGTGCTCACCGTGACGCAGATGTTGCGCAAAAAAGGCGTCGTGGGAAAATTCGTGGAATTTTACGGCACGGGACTTTCCAGCCTGACGCTGCCTGACCGGGCAACGATCGCGAACATGGCGCCGGAATATGGCGCGACGATGGGCTTTTTCCCGGTGGATAGCGAAACGCTCGCGTATCTGCGTTTTACCGCGCGCGACGAAGACCGCGTACGCTTGGTCGAGGCATACACGAAAGAACAGGGCCTGTTCCGCACGGATCAAACGCCCGATCCGATATTTTCCGACCGGCTCGAGCTGGATCTCGCGAGCGTCGTCCCCACGATGGCTGGGCCCAAGCGCCCGCAAGACAGCGTTCCGCTGACGCAAGCCAAAGCATCGTTCGAAAAAACGCTGACCGCGCAAGCGAAACACGTCAGCGTGCAAAATAATGGCGACAAATTCGATCTGGCGGACGGCTCCGTCGTGATCGCGGCGATCACCAGCTGCACGAACACCTCGAATCCTTCTTTGATGCTGGGCGCTGGACTACTGGCGAAAAAAGCTGTGGAGCGCGGGCTGAAAACCAAGCCCTGGGTGAAAACCAGTTTCGCGCCGGGCTCGAAAGTGGTGACCGACTACATCGAAAAGGCGGGCCTGTGGCCCTCGCTCAATGCGCTGCGCTTCAATCTGGTTGGCTATGGCTGCACCACATGCATCGGCAATAGCGGCCCGCTGCCGGAAGCGATTGGAAAAGCGATCAAGGACAATAATCTGGTGGCCGTTTCGGTGCTGAGCGGCAATCGAAATTTTGAAGGGCGCATCAATCCGCTGTGCCGCGCGAATTATCTAGCCTCGCCGCCGCTGGTCGTGGCCTACGCGCTCGCGGGACGCATGGATTTCGATATCGTCAACGAATCGCTGGGCGATGACAAATCCGGCAAGCCAGTCTATCTCCGCGATATTTGGCCGACGCCGGATGAAGTCGAAAAGACCATGCGCTCCTCCGTAACCAGCGAAATGTTCCGCAAGGAATACGCGGACGTGTTCACCGGCGACGAGCACTGGCGGGCGCTGCCGATTCCGGAAGGCGATCTCTACGCCTGGGACGAAAAATCAACGTACATCAAGCATCCTCCGTATTTTGAAAACATGCCGCTGAAACCCACCGCGCTCCAGGATTTGCACGGTCTGCGCGCGCTAGCAGTGCTCGGCGATAGCGTCACCACCGACCATATCTCTCCCGCCGGATCGATTCCCGCGGACACGCCCGCCGGAAAATATTTGATCGCGCACGGTGTGCAGCCGAAGGATTTCAATTCCTATGGCGCGCGCCGCGGAAATCATGAAGTGATGATGCGCGGCACGTTTGCCAATATTCGCCTGCGCAATCTGCTGGCGCCCGGAACCGAAGGCGGGTGGACCATTCACCAGCCCGGCGGCGAGAAAATGTCTATTTACGACGCGGCGATGAAATATCGCGACGAGCATGTGCCGCTGATTATTTTCGCCGGAAAGGAATATGGCTCTGGCTCATCGCGCGACTGGGCCGCGAAAGGCACAATTCTGCTGGGCGTGCGTGCGGTGCTCGCCGAGAGTTTTGAACGCATCCATCGCAGCAACCTGGTGGGCATGGGCGTATTGCCACTGGAATTTCTGCCGGGAGAAACACTGGCGTCACTGGGTCTGACGGGCCTGGAGATTTTCGCAATCGAGGGGCTGGCGGGAAGCTTCGAGCCGCGCAAGAAAATGAAAGTCACGGCGCGCGATGCCCACGGCAAGGAAACTCGCTTCAACGCCTTGGCGCGGATTGATACGCCGTTCGAGGTTTCTTACTACCAGCACGGCGGGATTTTGCAGTACGTGCTGCGCCAAATGCTCTAGAGACTGGCGCTCCAGTTCAGGCGCGGTGGCCGCTCAGATGCGGGTCGGCATGGTCCTTCAGGCGCATGCGCAAAAACACGGGCGCCGTCAACGCGAAGACCGCCGCGAACACAACGAAAAATCCCAAGCACGCCGCCCAGAATTCCGCGCCTTTGTGCCGCAGAAACATCAGCGCCAAATCCCCCAGCCCAAAGGAAACCGCAAAAACCAAAATTGCAGAAATTGGTTTGGGGCAAAGCGCTGCGTGACAATTCGTGCACACTAAGCCCGAAAGTCCGGCAGGCGTCAAAAGAGATCTTGCGGGGATATGTTCGTTGCACTGCGGGCAGGTCATGGCGGAACTCCTCCCGTGCAATTATGGTTACGGCCGGATACCCAAGCCGGGCTGGCGCGCTAACGGAGGCTAATCTACCACGAGTTGCACCGTAGTTGAATGCTGGAAGTTTCCGCCTACCCCTTGGATCGTGATCTGGTAGGTCTGCGGGACCGGGCCGCTGCCTCCCCCGCCGCCACCGCAAGCCTCCATCACGCCGAGCAGCACGATCACCGACAAGCACGCTAAGGCCATCCCCGCCTTTGAGCGATCCGAATTCTTCACCGCGCGGAACAAAATGAAAATTGCGAGCATCGCAATTAGCGCGAGCTCCGCGCTCTGCATTTTCTGTGGAGCCTGCGGACTTGTGTCAGGCGCTGCAGGCAACGTCGCGGTCGCCGGTACGTTCACCATCAACGCCACGCTCGTAACCGCCGCGGAAGTGGTCGCCGGGTTCGGCGTGAAATTGCAAGTGATGCCTGCAGGAGGACTGCTGCAGGAAATTTGTACCACGCCGCCCGCATTTCCCACGGCAGTCAGATTCACCTGGTAACTGGCAGTTCCACCGGCGCTGGTGGTGTTGCTTGCTGGAACCGTCGAGCCAAAAGAAAAATCACAGGACGCGCCGACGGAACTGAACGTCAGCGCGTTCGTTGCGCCCAACGTCGGATCGGAAACTGACACCGGCACTCCGCCGCCGCAGTGCAACGCAGTGGCGGGCGCGGTCGCTGTCAGGCTCATCGAATTAACAAACGTGGTAGGCAACGCAGCGCCATTAAAATTGATCACGGATTGCGAGGTGAACCCGTCGCCGGTGGCCGCCAACTGAATCGAACCGGAACCCGCCGTAGCCGCTGTCGGGCTTAACTCCGTCAGCGCGTAGTTCGGCAGATTGGGCAACAGCAAACTCCACAGGCCGCGGCCATGCGTACCTGCCACCAGCGTGCGCGAAGCATTGCGCAACCGCAGCGCCAGCACTTGCACATTCGGCAAGCCGGATTGCAGCACGCTCCAGGTTGTCGCGCCGCCGGATGCGGCATTTGCGCTCGCGTAAACCCCGGAATCCGTGGCGATGTAAATCGTGTTGTCCGTCGCATCCGTCGGATCAATCACGATATCGTTCACGGGAATGTCGGGCAGATTGCCATCTACCCGCAGCCAGGAAGCGCCGGAATTATTGGTGAAGAAAACGTGGCCCAGGCTGTCGCAGCCATTTACTCCAGGACAGGAAAATCCGGAATACGCCGCGAACGCTGCTTTCGGGTTTGCAGAATCCACTGCAATCGCCGTGACGTTACGCGCCGGGTGATTCGTCTGGTTCACCATGTGAATATCTGTCGCTCCACTCAGCGCCTGCGACGACTGCCAGATCCGTCCGTCGGAAGTTCCCGCGTAAATCGTGTTCGAACTGCTCGGCGCCACGGTAATTGCGGTGACGAAGTTCACGCTGTTGTCGCTCGTCAGATCCGAAGTAATCGAGGACCAGCTTGTCCCGCCATTGGTCGTCTGGTACAAACGGTACGTCCCGAAATATAAATTCTGGCTGGACTTTGAATCCAGAATGAAAGGCGGAATGAAATCGGCGTTGTCCGTGAAATTAATTCCGCCGTTGTCTATCGCCGGCCAGTTGATGCCGTCCACCCCCGGAACGCCGTTCAGAATATTCTTGGTCAGCGTGCCCGGACCGCTCAGATAGCTGCAGCCCGCATAAATCGTGCTCGGCGTTTGCGGATCAATCGCCGTGTAGCCGCCGTCGTAAGGACAAGTCTCGGAGCCGCTCGCCAGCAGCGAGCCGCTGAATTGCTGCACGTCGTTCCCTGATGTGCCGCCATAAATAATCTGGTCGCTCGCAGGATGAATCGAAATCCCGGGATAAAACTGCGTCAGATTCAGCGAAGTATTTGCATTGCCGGTAACCGTGTTCAGGTCGGCCCAATGCTGGCTGCCCGGCGCCGTCGCCGCGTTGAACACATCCTGCGACGCCCACACGCCGCCATCGTTACCCACAAACATCGCCAGCACGTTGCCGCCGGACCCGACCGCGAAGTGCAGCGCGTGAATGTCCACGTGGATTGAAGTTTCGTTGCCGCTTCCATCCGCGCTCACGTCTCCCCAGCTATTTCCACCGTCGAGCGAACGAAAGAGCGACGAATGGCCGAATGCGTTCTCGGCGAACACCGGCTGCGCGGAACCGCCGGCAAAAATCGTCTGGCCCGAAGTGCCGGGAACCGCTGCCAGCTTCATATCGTAGAAACAGTGCGGCGCGCAGAAATCCGGCAAGTTCGAAGCGTTGGGAAAAATCGTGCTGAACGACGGGCTGCTTCCGTTCGGCTGAATTCCCGTGCCGGAAAGTACGCCGAGCAGAGCGTCTGACTTCGTGCTGGCGTCGGCAATCGCGACATACAGTTTTGAAGTCGCCGGCGAACTGCCCGGAGCAATCGCGAGCGAAATGCTGCCGTACAGCGATGGCGTGGAAGCGCTGTCGAGTCCAGTCACGCGATTCCAGGTGAGGCCTGCATCCGACGAAACATAAACGCCGTTGCATGGCGCGCTGGCGCAGCCTGCTTCCGCATCCGCGTCGCCATTCAAGTCGCCGAGCGCCGCATAAACCGTGTGCCCCGAAGAATCGCTGGGATCGAACTTCACATCCGTCGCTGGATTGTACGGCGGACTGCCTGCGATGCCCCCCGGCTGTACGCGGGTCCAAGTGTCTCCGCCATCCGCGGAGCGCCACACGCCCGAAGGCAGCGTTCCGCCCGCTGCATAATCAGTTCCCTGCACCGCGGCCAGCACCACGGGATTCGTCTGATGCGGCTGCACGGCGAGCGCCGCAATATAAGGACCGCTCGCGCCGGGACCCTGCGAAGCGCTGCGCGTAAAAGTTGAATCCTGCGTCCATGTCTGCCCGCCGTCGGACGACCGCAGCACTCCCGCTCCGTAGAGGCTGTCGTGCGCATAATTGGATTCGCCGGTGGCCGCCAGAATCAGGTTGCTCTGCGCGTGGCCGTTGAACGTTTGGCATGGTTTGGGAACCAGTGCCAGCGCGCCAGTGGAAAGCGACGGCTGATTATCCGTGAGCGGATGCCAGGTGACCGGATTGCCGCTCAACGCGTTGAAGCTCACCCACACGCCACCGTCCGCGCCGCCCGTATACACAGTGTTTCCTGTAGCGTCGCACGGATCCACGGCGAGCGCGGTTACGCGCCCGGAAACATTTCCATAGAAAGCCGTGTTCGCGGTGGGCTGAGGGCCAAGCGGCGTCCAAGAATGCAGCGATTGCGAGGTCTCCGATTTCAAAGCGGCGGCGCGATCAACGAACGTGCCGTCCGCGCTGATCATTTTGCGATTCTGCGCGAAGGCTTGCAGCAAGAGACTGCTCGGAATGTGGCCGTTTGCAGAAGCGCGCTGCCGAAAGAACCACTCCGCGCGCTTGCGCACCGGCTCGACGGCACCCTGCTGCCGCATGGCGCGCGGCCGGTCTGAGGAAATCTGCTGCGCCAGCAGCGGTGCCAGCGCGCTGCCCAACACCACAACGGACACAACGCTGCGCAAGCCGCGGCGATGTTCCCGGCCTGCTTCAACAAGTTTTGAGAAAGCTCCGCCCGCCCCACACGCCCTACCGACCCGGTCCGACAAGCATCACCACCCCGCAGCGAGCGTCATTGTAACCAAAAATTCACACGCCGGGGGGTTGTTTGCTGACTATTTAGAGAGGTGATATCGCACGACGAATGAGTTTGCGCTGTTCCAATAGGCCAGCCGCCCGTAGAATCAAAATGGCTCTCGGTGTTATTGTATGCGACAGCAAACGATGAGGCGTGGCGGACTGCCAGAGTCGAGGCCACGCGTTGTGCGTGTTCACCCTGCATACTAAAAAGGAGCGCGTTTATGGAGCGAAAACTGGGTCTTTCGTTTTTGGTGCTGGCGGCATCGCTGCTGTTCGTTTTGTCCGTACCCGTAATGCCGCGCAGCCATACCGTAGCGGCGCAATCCGCGGCTCCGGCTGGCAGCAGCGCCAACCTGGTGGATCTGAATTCGGCCACCAAGGAACAGCTCGATGCTCTGCCGGGTATCGGCGCGGCGTACTCGCAGAAAATTATCGATGGCCGCCCGTATCACGCGAAGACGGACTTGCTGCGAAAGAAGATCGTCCCGAAATCTACTTATGACAAGATCAGCAATCTGGTGATCGCGAAGCAACCGGCAAGCAAGTAATCGCGGCGGCGCGGTGCCGCGCGCCATCCTGATCACTTAAATTCATCGCGCGGCGAGTTTTGCGAGGCGCGGCGCGCTTTTTCAATCCATGAACTTCGCGTCCCTATCCCCGCTAATCCCCACCGGCACCGAGCTTACCGCGATTCTGGTGGTCGTGAGTTTCTCCGCTGGCCTCAACGTGTACGCCACCGTGGGAATGCTCGGACTGCTGGCGCGCTTCAACGTCCTGGCGCTGCCGCCCGCGCTGCACCTGCTGCAGGATTGGAAAATCATCGCGATCTGCGGAGTGCTGTTCCTGCTGGAATTCGTCGGGGACAAGCTTCCGATTTTCGATCTGCTGTGGAACGCGGCGCACACCTTCGTGCGCGTGCCGGTGGCGGCGTTTCTGGCTTACGCCGCGACGTCGCAATTACCCCAGTGGGAGCAAATCGCGGCCACTTTCGCAGGTGGACTGATCGCGCTGGCCGCGCACGGCGGCAAGACAGCGGCGCGCGCAGCCATCGTGCATTCGCCCGAGCCATTCTCGAATCTTGCGTTGAGCACGGCCGAAGACGCGCTCGTGATATTCCTGATGTGGATCGTTACGCGGCACCCTTATGCGGCCAGCGTGATCGTGTTGCTGGCGCTGTGCGTGATCGCGATCTTGATTCGCTTTGTGGTGCGTTCGCTGCGTACGCTGTTGAGCGATGCTGAAGCTTCGTTGTTCCCAAGCGGCTCCGGCAGTTCGCCGCATTAAAGCGCGCCAGCGCTTCACCTACGCTCGATTCGATCGCTGGCACCGCTCTCAAAAAAATCTGCGGTTATTGCGGCTTCTTCTTCCCGAGCAAACCGCCGAGAGTGCTCGTCGCTGCGCCGGTGGTGCCGCCTTGGCCCCCGGGTATCGCACCCTTGGCTGCACCGACGGCGAGTGACTTCGTGTCAGGAATCACCTGTGGATTCGATGTGGTGCCCTGCACGATAAATGGGATTCCATTGCTCGAGCCACCGCCGCCTCCCCCTCCACCGGTGAGTGCACCCATTGCTCCGCCTAACTTGCCTCCGCCTGCACCGACCGCCCCAGCCGCGCCCGTGAGCGCGCCCGCGGCGCCCGAAAGATTCGCCACCATCTTAAAGTTGAGCTGACCCGCCGCGCTCACTGTTCCGTTTCCAGTAACCGTCCCGAGCGACGGCATCACGAGATTCAAGCTATTAATCGTCGTTCCGGACGGTTCGTTTCGCACCGTGGCGCTCAGCGTTTGAATGTCCGTATCCGAGCCGCCGCCACCGCCTCCACCGCCGAGTCCGGGAATGGAACCCAGCGCGCCTAGCTTCGATTTCACGCTGAATCCCGCCAGCTTCGCGTTCGATAGATTGATCGGTCCGGCAATCACCAGCTTATCCGAGGGGCCAGTCACCGTCAGATTTGCGGTAAGCGATCCGCCCTGCAGCTTCGAGCCCGACGGCACCACGACTCCCACCGCCGGGAGAAATCCTTCCAGATCGGTCACCGGCATGGCCTGTGCGTTCAGCCTCATATCAAGCTTGGCCGGTTCCGACGCGGTGTTGTACGCGCCGTTCAACCGTGCGAGCGCATTGCCGATGTGAATATCACCCTGATTCAGATTTCCCGATTGGCTCTTCAGCGCGTACGTGGTGGCGTAATCGACATTCAACGGAACAGAAGAAGGCTGGCCCGCCGCGGATAGTTTCAGTTTCGTCGCCTTCACCGTACCTTTGGAATTCAGCTGGGTCCCGTCGGAATTGAGCTCCCCTTTGAAGTCCATCACGCCGCCGATACCTGAGGACGCATCGACAAATCCAGTGTTAGCCAGATCGAGATGCTGCACATCCACTGTCGCGTTCAACGGGGTCAGTGATGCATCCGATGCGTTCATCGGCCCGGCCTTGCCTTCCACTTTGATCGCGGCATTTCCGGGGCCGGTGGCCGTCAGCTTGAAAGGAAACTGCGAAGTGTAGGAAAGATCGGAGGCTTCCAGGTCAACGTTCTGGTAAATGCTCGGCTTGGAGCTGGAGCCTGCAGCACTCACGATAATTTTTCCGTTCTCGATGCTGAGTTTCCCCACACTCATGGCTTCGCCGGCGGGAGCGCTACCTTGGCTCGGCGCCGGATTCTTGGCTGCAGTCTTTGAGCCGCCCAGGCTCGAATAATTCCACGTCCCGTTCGGGCCGTGGATCAGATTCACTTCCGGATCTTTCACCGTGAGCGAACGCACCTCGAGCTTCTTCGAAAAAATCAGCGGCAGCAACTCGACGCCGACGCTCAAAGACTTGGTCGTCAAGAACGGCGACTTACTGAACGCCGGGTCATCTGCAATTGAGACGTCCGAAACGGTGACTCCGCCCGAAAAGATCGAGAGGCTGATATCGCCGATCCCCACCTGGCGGCCCAGCGCCGTCGCCAGCTGCGTTTCCAGCGTAGGTTTGAATTGGTTGGCATTGATGAAAAGCGGCAGACACAGAACAATCAGGAACAACAGCACAACGATGCCACCAATAATCATGAGGGGCTTTTTCTTCATGGCGAGCCTCCAAAAAAGAGCGTCCTGCAACGCGCCGAGGCCAAGGGCTTGGCTCACGGTCGGCCCAACGGCCGATTGGAAGGAGCACATCATACTCCCCGTTCGCCGCATACGACAATCGGGATGTTAATTCTGCGCGATCTCGGTGCGCGTGCAGCCGGAAAGTGCGGCAAGCGCGCAGAATCGTCAGCCGTTTTTCCGCGGTTCGGCGCGCGATCACGCGCTACGAATTCGTTAGGGTTCAGGGCGAAACCATGCTATGTTTGGGCTGCGTTTGTTGCTCTTGTAACACCTTTAGATTCGATTGAAGGGGCTGCAAGTTCACACTTGCGGCCTCTTTCGCTTTACGGCTGGAGGCGGTCGAGAAGCAAACAAATAGCTTAAAAAGAAGGAAGTAAATCAGTGAGAGAACAAGGAACAGTAAAGTGGTTCAATGCCAGCAAGGGCTTCGGATTCATCCAGCGCCAGTCCGGCGAGGACGTTTTCGTCCACTTTTCGGCCATTCAGGCGGAAGGTTATAAGTCGCTGAACGAAGGCCAAGCGGTTGAGTTCGAAGTTACCCGTGGACCGAAGGGTCTGCAGGCAGCGAACGTCACTAGCCTCTAGTCGAAGAGGGGCGAGCCGGCTTTTGCCGGTTCGCCCTTTTTTTTCGCACGCGCAACATCGGTCTTAGGAGCCTCGTTGAAAGCACTTCCCGAAGGGCAGTACATCAAGCACTTCCAATACGGTTTGGGCGTCATCACCGAATCCGACAACGACCGCACTTCGATTGACTTCGACCTGCATGGAATGAAGAAGTTCGTCACCAGCATTATGGTGGTCGAAATCGCCGAAGGCACGCCGCCGAAGCGCAAGCGCGCCAAGCGCGTGAAGAAAGTCGCCTCGGTGGCTGTAGCGGCCGCCGGAAAATGAGCAACAACAACGTCATCGTGCAGTTCGTGGGATTCGAAGCCAAAGCCCAGGGCCGTGAATATACTTTCACCGTTCGCGAAACCGCGACCGAGCCGCGTGAATTCACTCTGACGATTCCGAATGAAGCATTCAACACCCGCCGCGTCCGATTTCAGGATGCGCCGGACATCTGTTCGCATCGCCTTCACCTGGAGCTGGCCGCGACGGAGAATCACCCCGTCAAAACGCATTTCAATCTGACGGACGACGAGCTCGAAGCCTACCGAACATCCCACATGCAGAAACCCCCGAAATATCCCTACGCGCCGAAGAAAGACGATCAAGAAGCGTAATTTTCGCAGGCGTTCATCTTACAGAATTAAAAGCGATGTTTTGAGGGACCGCCGTAGCAACTTCGTCGCTATAGATTCATCACGATCGATTCATCGCAACTACGCAACCTTCGTCACCACCCGCCGCGCTGCCAGCGAAATCATCAAGCGCGTCACGCCACTGAAGAAAATACTGATCCCGACCAGCGTGCCGAGCACCCATTCCGTGCTCGATGGCCACGTCGCCCAAATCATTCCGCCGAGAACCAGCGTCACAATGCCATCCATCAGGAACCAGCCTGACCCGGCAGCGGGCCGGTGCTGAGAAAACAGCACGATCTCGAAAACTCCCTCGATCAGCAAATAAAACGACAGCGCCAGCGTCAACGTGGCCAGCCCGCGCGCCGGATGATCCAGTAGGTAAATCGCCACACACAGATACAGAATCCCCAGCAGCACTTTCAGCAGCACGCTCCCGGTGCGCCGCGTGAACCAGGCAAAAACGAAATGCGCCACCGCCGCGAAGATCAGCATCCACGCCACGAATATATTTACGGCGAGGCCAGCCTCCTTCGGCATGGCGATCGCCAGTATGCCAGCCACAATCATCACCACGCTGATGAAAATCGACCAGCCCACTGCTTTTTTCGCAATATCCGAAATATTCGGATCGCTCATCGCCGTCCTCCCGCGCGTCCTCGTGCTTTGTGGCGCTTCGTCGCGCCGCTCCGGCATCCTTATATCACTTCTCGCATAGGTTCGGGGAGATTGCCGCAGCCAACACATCTCATGATATGTTTGCGTCAATGCAGCGCACACTTTCACGCTCGCCGAGGCGCCCTTCTTGACGCAGCACAGCCACGCCAACCCGGCCAATCGCAGTGAAAACGAAATCGTGGAGAGCAACCCGCAAACGCAGCCGCCAGTGCCGGTCCTCGCGCAATCTGCCGCGTTCGTTCGGCATCACCTACTGCGCATTCTGCTGATTTCCTGCGCCGTGCTCGCACCTGTTTTCTGGCACCGCACGATTGCCGCCGGCGACCTGGGCAGTCATCTCTACAACGCGTGGCTCGCGCAACTCATTCGCCACGGCTATGCTGCCCGGGCTGTGGCTTGCGCCGCGCTGGAACAATGTGCTCTTCGACTATCTGCTCCTCGGTCTCGGCCGTTTTGTTTCCCTGCACGTCGCGGAAAAAATTGCCGTCTCGCTCGCCGTGCTGATTTTCTTCTGGGGTGCGTTCGCCTTCGTTTGCGCCGCCACCAAACGCGCGCCGTGGCTGCTCTGCCCCGTCATCGCCATCTTCGGCTACGGCTATTCCTTCCAGATGGGCTTTCTGAATTTTTATATCTCGCTGGGCCTGGCGTTTTTCGGAATCGCAATTTTCTGGCGCGGAAGCGGCTGGAAACGCCTGATCGCTGTCGCGCTGGCGCCGCTGGCCATGCTCGCCCATCCGCTGGGCTTCGCTTGGCTGGTCACGGCATCCGCATACGTCGTGATCGCCGAAGCGATTCCCCGCCGCTATCAATGGTTGCTGGTGGCTGCGGCAGGCGCGGTGCTGTTCGCCGCACGGTATTATTTTTGGCACCACGATATCGTGCTCGCACGCGATGCCCCTTTCTATTTTTTCAACGGCTCCGATCAACTCCTGCTATTCGGCCCGCGCTACGCGATTCCGGAATTCGCAATGCTGGTTTTCATTTTTGCCGCACTCGCCGCGGATTTTTTCATCCGTCCTTGGGGAAAGCTTCGCTGGCAAGACTTCGCGGTGCCGCTCGGGCTTTACGTCATCGTCACCCTCGGCGTAATCATGTTGCCCGACGGCATCCGTTTTCCCTATCAGCCGTCCGCGCTCGCGCTCCTCACCGAACGCCTCACTTCGGTTTCGGCCGTGCTGCTCTGCTGCTTGCTCGGCATCCTGCAGCCGCGCAAGTGGCACTTACTCGCCGGCAGCGCAATCGCCGCGCTTTTTTTCGCATTTTTGTACCAGGACATCGGGACCATCAATCGCATGGAGGCGCAGGTGGTTCAGCTCGTGAGCAACGTCCCACCGAATTCGCGCGTTCTCGCTACGCTGAAGCCGCCCTTCCCCGAATCACGCATCCTGGTGCAACACATTGCCGACCGCGCATGCATCGGCCACTGCTTCAGTTATGGAAATTATGAGCCGGCTTCAGCCCAATTCCGCGTGCGCGCAACGCCGCGCAATCGTTATGCGATGTTCAGCTTCGACGACGCTGTGAATATGGAAGACGGCTCGTACGAAATTCAGCCCGCAGATTTGCCAGCCTATCAGGTGTATCAGTGCAGCGCGGACCAAAAGAAACTGTGCATACGGCCGCTCTCAGCCGGTGAAATGAACGACGACCTCGGCATTCATCCCGACGAAGAATAATCTTTAGCTGTCCGCGCGATTCCCGGCTCCCAAGTCGCCTCCGGAACACATCCGCGTCATGTCACGAGAGTCCTGCAAGATAAGCACGGGGCGCGAACGCCTGTTCGCCGACGAACTGGCCTCCCAGGACGCGTACCTTGCAGCCAAGCGCCACATTACTCGCATCCAGAATTTTCACTCTGGTTCCGCATTCGACGAGCAGCAGCTTTTCGGCGGCCACCAAAAGAGAAATCCCCAGATCGTCCTGGGCCGTTTCGCAATCGCGCATCTCACGAAGAATATCCTCCGTCACGGGCAGCAGCACATAGTTGCGACCGGCATCGTCGCGAATCGTCGCGACCTGTCCGACCCATTCTGCGTGAGACCCGGCCTCAGCAGCTGCGCGCACACCGCCCGCAGACACAGCAGCAGGAGACTTCGCGGCCGCGGCCGCTTGAATTCTTTCCACGGCGCCAATAAAACGGTAGCCCCGCCGCGGCAGCGTCTCGATGTAACGCGGATTCTTGTGCGAATCGCACAGCGCGCGCCGCAACGTTTGGATAGCGGCGTTCACGCCATGCTCGAAATCCACAAACGTGTCCGCAGGCCACAGTCGGCTCTGCAATTCTTTTCGCGTGAGCAATTCCCCGGGCTGTTCCAGCAGCAGCGCAAGGATTTGAAAGGGACGGCCAGCCAGGCGAATTTTCCGGCCGTGTTTGCGCAGTTCGCCGGTGCGAAGGTCAACATGGTAGGCATCGAAGCTGAGCCTACCTTCGGAAGGGAGTTCGTCGCGCATCACGGAAGCTGGGGCGCCGCAGTTTACTTCGAGCACGCCGGGAACTCAAGCTTGCAAGCGAACATCGCCGCAACCATTGTAGTTTCAATGTAATACGGCTTTACCTTCCTTGTACTGACAAAGGACGCTCCTTGCATTGAACGATTTAGCGTTTGGGATGAAACTGCGCGTGCACTGAGGGACCAAATGAAAACTTTGAACTCAAAGATCGAAAGCCAGAAGGAGACGAAAATGAAAATGACGACGATAGTGAAGATTTCGCTCTACACTGCGGCCCTGGGACTTGCCTGCATGCTGCCGGTAACGGCGCGCGCGCAATCCGATGTGATGCCTGACTCTTTCCCATTTTCCGCTGACGAAGCGCACGCCGCACGGCCCGCGCTGGTCGCGGAAATAGACGACGTGAACCAGACGCAGGACAATTTTCAAGGTAAAGTCACGCTGCCTTACAACGCAAAGTGCGCCGGCAAAAATTTGAAAGCCGGCCAGTACTTGGTTTCCGTGAAATTGCAAGGGAGCAGTCACGTACTCACCATCCACGGCGACGGCGCAGACTTGAACATTCGCGTGCGCGAAGTGCCGACGAAGTATCGGGCCAACCAGAGCGAGCTGGTGGTGCGAAACTCAGGCCACGGCCGCACGCTGGCTGCGGTGTCCGTCGAAGGGCTCAACGCAATGTTTGACCTGGGCGCCAGTGCGGGCCAGGCCCTGACGGAACGGCTGCCGATTTCGTAGTTGGTCCAGCCCTGACGCCCCGTTGGCGCGCGCGGCGCCCGCGGGGCGTCAGTCTTTTTTGCAGACAGCAAACCCGACTCGAAAGCTTTCGCTCCTCGTCACCACGTCCCGCCGCACCACCCAAATTTCGCCGCTAGACAGATTTCCGCTCACACTTCCGGCGCGCGCGCGTCTTTGTAAGCGTATAATGTGCCCGCTGTCAGGATCTGGGAGGTGGCCTCTGGAAAAACTCCTGGGTTGGGTTTGGCAGGATCTTCGCTACGCCGTACGCAGTCTCCGCAAAGACCGTCGCTTCACACTGCTCGCCGTCCTCGCCCTCGCGCTGGGCATCGGCTCCGCCACCATCATCTTCAGCGCGATCTATGGGGTCCTGATCAACACTTTCCCGTACAAAGATGCCCACCACCTTATCAATTTTGAGATTCACAGCCCGGCTGATACTGGCAGGGTGGGTCGCAACGCGTACACGATTCCGGACTTTCTAGACTTCCGCGAACAAAATCACGTCTTTACCGACATGAACGCCGGCTTCGGCGGGTTCGGCAACTCAAAAATTCTCTACGCCACCGGCAATGGCACAGTCGAGTTCAATGGCGGCTATCTGAGCGCGAATACTTTTGACTTTTTCGGCGTGTCTCCGCTGCTGGGCCGCTTGCCGACGCCCGAAGACACCAAACCTGGCGCCACTCCAGTCTTCACCATGAGTGAAAGGCTCTGGCGTGAGCAATTCAATCGCGATCCAAACATTCTCGGCAAAAGTTTCACGCTGAATGGCGTGCCCAGAACCCTCGTCGCCATCATGCCTCCTCGATTCCGCCCCGGCTGGAACGAAATCCTGATTCCGTTTCCGCTCGATAAGGGCCAAATCGCGAACGACCCGACTTTCGCGCACGAGTACGTGTGGCCTCTGGGGCATCTGAAACCCGGCGTCAGCATGAAGGCTGCCGCAGCCGACCTCGATGTTGTGGCCCACAATCTTGCTAAAATCCATCCGGACGCGTACCCAAAGGAATTCACCGTCATCACGTGGACGCTCGCGGACGCAGCACTTGGTCCTTTCCGTGAGTTGTTGTATCCATTGATCGCCGCCGTGCTGTTGCTGCTTCTGATTGCATGCAGCAACGTCGCAAACCTGCTGCTTTCGCGCGCGACCGCGCGAGACAAGGAGACTGCGATTCGCGCGTCCATCGGCGCTAGTCGCGGCCGCTTGATCCGACAGTTCCTCGTTGAAAGCTCCGTTCTTGCGGGAACCGGTTGTGCAGCTGGATGTTTGCTGGCCTACGTCGGTATTAAGTGGATGGTGCCCTTCATCCCCTACTACTTTTTCCCGCAAGAAGCGGTAATTGAGCTAGACCCGATGGTGCTTTCGTTTTCATTGGCGGTGACGGTCGTAACGACTGTACTTTGCGGTCTCGCACCTGCGATCTACGCCTTCCGCGGCGAACTCCAATCGCGGTTGATGGGAGCCAGCAAAGGCTCAGGCGGAGGCTTTCGCCATGGCAAGCTTCGGGCCGTGCTGGTCGTCTCGGAAGTGGCCGTCTCGATTGTGCTGCTCATCGGAGCGGGGCTGATGCTGCGCACCTTTTTTAAGTTGACGCGCGTGGATCTCGGTTTCAACCCTCAGAGGCTCTTCCTTGCCCAGGTCATACTCCCGAAAGACCGCTACACTACGGCCGCCGAACGGAGGCTTTTCTACCAGCAATTCCTTCAGCGCGTCGGGTCCGTTCCCGGCGTACTCGCCGCGGCGCAATCACTCTCTCGCCCTCCCTACGGCGGAGCGATTTCTGACGTGAATATTCTGGGGAAAACTCATTCCGAAACATGGCACGTCACGCTGGACGCTTGCAGCGAGGGCCTCTCTCAGGCGATGGACTTGCACGTCTTGATCGGCAGATTTTTGTCGGAGGCGGACGTTGCCTCCGCACGCCACGTCGCTGTAGTCAACCGC
This sequence comes from uncultured Acidobacteriota bacterium, assembly GCA_963790855.1. Classification (GTDB taxonomy): domain Bacteria; phylum Acidobacteriota; class Terriglobia; order Acidiferrales; family UBA7541; genus Palsa-295. The sequence goes on along the minus strand of CAWBPZ010000004.1, from coordinate 354,513 downwards.
GCATTCGTGCGCAAATATTTCGGGAACGATAACCCCGTCGGACAGCAGCTCAAATTCGGACTTTTGGATCAGCAGCAAGACGCTCCCCACGATGCGTCCTTCGAAGTTGTCGGCGTCGTATCGGACGTCAGCAACGACAGCTTGCAGCGGCCTGCGATGCCTCAGGCTTATATCCCGGATTCCCTCCTGGGATTTGTGAGCGGCTCGCTCATAGCGAGAACGATGATTGATCCCGACTCCCTGGTGGCCACCATCCACCAGCAACTCTGGGCGGTCGACCCCGGTGCCGTCTTGATCGACGCGGGCTCGCTCGACGGTCTTCTAAACAAGGAAGAGTACTCGCTCCCGCATTTTGAACTCGTCGTCCTCGGTGCGTTCTCGACGATCGGCCTGGTGCTTATCGTCATCGGAGTGTTCAGCGTCATGGCCTATTCGGTCTCGCTGCAAACGCACGAGATCGGCATTCGCATGGCGCTGGGCGCTCAAAAAAACAACATCCTCACCATGGTCTTGCGCAACGGAATGAATCTGATTGTGATCGGCGTAGCTATCGGAATTTTCGCCAGTCTTGCGCTGACGCGCTTTATCTCCAGCCAGCTCTGGGGCGTCAAGGCGACGGATCCATGGACCTTTGCCACCGTCGCGATGATTATCCTCGCAGTCGGCCTGGCCGCGTGTTTCTTTCCTGCACACCGCGCCACACAGGTCGATCCGCTCGTTGCCTTGCGTTACGAATAGGCCTTCCAGGATTCAACCAATGGGTCATATTTCACCCGAATTGCGAGCCGCGCGCTGCTGCGGTATTCTGCTAGCCGCGCAACGACGACATAACCGACGACCCCGAGGAGATACGATGCGGATTTCGCGAAATGGAATTTCCGGCGCCTACTTTATAGGACTGGTGGCCCTGCTGATGAGCGCTTCCCTTTTTGCAGCTTCGAGCATTTACGAATTCACGCTTCCTTCGATCGACGGCAAGCCGCTGCCTCTCGCAAATTTCAAGGGCAAAGTAGTGCTGGTGGTGAACGTCGCCAGCCGCTGCGGCTTCACTCCACAATACAGCGCACTGGAATCCACGTATGAAAAATACAAGGACCAGGGCTTCGTGATCTTGGGCTTCCCTGCCAATAATTTCGGCAGCCAGGAACCCGGCACGAATCAAGAAATCAAAACATTCTGCCAGACGAAGTACAGTGTCACGTTCCCGATGTACGCCAAAGTCTCCGTCAAAGGCGACGACCAGACTGCGCTCTACACCTATCTCACGACGAAGGCCAATCCCGCTGTCGCCGGCGACATCAAATGGAATTTCACGAAGTTTCTGGTGGACCGCAACGGAAACGTTGTGAAGCGCTTCGAGCCAGACGTCACGCCCGATTCGCCCGAAGTGATCGCAGCAATTCAGCAGGCGCTGAAGCAATAGGGAGAACTTTCATATAGGCGAGCTGGAAGAGCGGGGCTTCGGCCCCGCCGGCCTTACCGGCGAGAGAGGGGCTTTCGTCCCTGAAGCCCGGATTTTTCGAGCCGCTTAATCACGGCAATAATCCAAACACCGCGACGCTATTAGGCGTACCCACATAAACTTTCCCGTTCGCAATCATCGGCGTAATAAATTTATTGTCCGCGAAATGATCGCGGTTATTCGCTGCCTGATTGCTGTTGTACAACTCCGTCCCCAGGTTCGTCGCGTCGTAGGCGTGCAGCACGCCCCCGCCGTTATTCTCCACCGCCCACACAATCCCGTTCGCAGTTCCATTCGCGGAAATGCTTGGCGTCGTCCCCGGATATCCGAAACTCTCCGCGCTCATTGAGCCCGCAGGCGTGCCCAGCTTTGCGTTGGAAATGGAAAACGCTCTCAAGTGATCGCCGACGGCGCCGTAATACACCACATTATTGAAATAAGCGGGCATGGACCACACGCCGCCGCTCAAGCCGTTCGAATCGATTTCCTGATATATGGCACTGTCGTTGTTCGTATTGAATTTGCCCATCAAATTGCGATTAGCCACGTAAATGTGGCCGTCCTTGCCCGCGCCCACCGCGAGTTGCCACGTATTGCCCTGTCCATCCTGCAAATCGGGCAGCAACATCTCTCCGCCGGAGCCCAAATCTTCGTCCGCGTTCGACTCCGAGTCAGTGTTGAACATCGTGAAATAATCCGCGACGCTCAAATTGTTGCCCGCCGTTGAAATCTTGATGAACGCATTGCCGTAATCTCCGTGCTCGGGGAATCCGTTGCTGTTCAGCGTGTCATCAAACGTTCCATTGCCGTCGAGCAAATAAAGGTTGCCCGAAGAATCCGCCGCCGGACCATCGCCCGCCATCCAGATCGCGCCGTCGCCGCCATTGGGTGTCACGTCCAGCACGCCGCTTCGCGCAAGCGTCGTTTCGTTGTAAGCAATCACCCATCCGGTGTACGGCCCATCATCGCAATGCGAAGCCCATGTGGTGTAAATCACGCCATGCGACAGAAGCAACGCGGCCCGGTCCTTGTATTGCTTGGGATCGAATGTCGTCGCGCCGTTCGTCATTGGGAATGTCGCTTGAATGCTGACAGGGCTGCTCCCGGTTTCGCCGCCGGTCGTCAGATCCAGCGCATGCAATCGCTGGTAATAGCTTCCGCCGTTGTCGAGCGACATCGCCACCAGAAAAATCTCGCCATGCGTGCCGGCGCTTAGATCAATCACAGGCGTCGAAGTAATCCCGATGATCGGCGAAACCTGCCCGCATCCGCGATTGTCGCTCGCCGTTTCGTTCGCACCGAGTACTGAGGCGTGCCACAACTGCGTGAATGTATCCGCATCGAAGGCGTAAACCGAATCGTTCTCGGTGACCACATACACAACGTTGTGCACGCCGCCCGCGAGCGTCAGGTTCGATACGTACAGCGGCTCCGCGTCCACCAACCCATCCACCGCCAGATTTCCCACCAGCCCAAAATTCGCGGATTTCACGTTCGCCGTGGTCAGCGTGCTCTCGCTCAGATTCTGGCCCGTGCGCGCCACGTCATTGTGATAAGTCAGCACATTCACCGTGCTGGTCTGCACCGCGTTCACAGTCAGCGTCACTGTCTGACTGGTCGCGATATTCACCGCATTCGTCACCGTCACATAAATTTGCGCGCCGGTTTGCGCCAGAGCGGTTTGCGAAATCACGTAGGTGTTCGAATTCGTGCCCACCGCGTTGCTGTTCATGAACCATTGATACGTCAGCGGCGCCGTGCCCTTCGCTGTGACTGTGAATGTCGCGGGTTGACCAGCCGTCACAGTAGCGTTCGCGGGTTGCTGCGTAATCACGGGAGCGGTCGGCGCAACCGGATTCACGGTGAGAGTCACAGCGTTGCTCGTCGCGCCTCCAGTCGCGTTACTGACTTTGACGTATATCTGCGCGCCATTCTGCCCCGTGGTGGTCTGCGCGATCGAGAACGTGTTCGAATTCGTGCCGCTGGCCGTGCCATTCATGAACCATTGATAAGACAAAGGCGCGGTGCCCGTTGCCATCACCGAAAATGCGGCCGGCTGCCCCGCAGTCACCGTATCGTTCGCGGGCTGCTGCGTGATCGTCGGCCCAGTCGCCGCCGCGGTCACGGTCAACGTCACCGTCGCGCTCGTGGTCGATCCGCCCGCGTTCGACACCGCCACATAAATCTGCGCGCCCGTCTGGCCGGCGGTCGTCTGCGCAATTGAAAATGTCTTTGAATTTGTTCCCGCCGCGGCTCCATTCATGTACCACTGATAACTCATTGGCGCGTCGCCGCTCGCCATCACGGAAAATGTCGCCGCTTGCCCCACCGTCACAGACAGGCTCGCAGGCTGCTGTGTGATCGTCGGAGCTGGAGCAGAAGGATTGGTCTTGAAACCGGGAGGTGTGCCGGCGTATCCGCAGGCAAACAGAGAAATACACATCCCCGTCAGCAGCGCGCACAGCAGCAAATTTCTGGGATTTCTCAAGTAGCAGACCTCGCTAATTGCCAATAACTTCCGTGCACGAAAGCGGCCTATCCTTTGGCGCGCGCACGCAATCGCCGCGAACACGATAATTCGCCGTGCACTTGGCCCGAACGCACCGCTTCCCGCCATGCTACGCGCCAAATGCCCCGCAAACACCTGACCTGCAGTGCAGTTTCGGAACAGTGGCCAAACTGGACCTGTGATTCGCATAAAACCAGCCGCGCGCGGATTCAAAGGACTTGCTCAAGGAGACTTTCCGGGCCGCGAGTGGAATCTGCAGGCAACCGCCTTAGATGCATCAGTTTATACGGGCGGGAGTGTGCGTTGAAATGGTTCCCGCCGCAATCCGTGATTCGCTGTATTGCTTGAAGCTCTCTCCGGGCGAAAGTACGGGACCGGGCAGCCGTCGCTTTTGCTGTTACGCCGTTTCCGCCTTCGAAGGTTCGGGCCGCGCAGTACCGCTCACAGCAGACTTATGCGCGCGCCCGTAAATCCACATTCCCAACCGGTACACCAGCAGAATCCCGACGAGCGCCGCATACTCCAGCGGCTTGCGATGATCCGATTTCACCAGCCAGTAATAATGGATCACGCCCAGAGTCCCGCTCACGTAAATCAGGCTGTGCAGTAGCTGCCAGCGCCTGCCGCCCAGCCGCCGGATCATCCCCGCAGTCGATGTCACGGCCAGAGGAATCATCAGGACGAATGCGGCAAATCCCACGGTAATGAACCGGCGCTTCTGCACGTCCTTCCCCATTTCAGACCACGCGAAAAATTTGTCGAGGCCGATCCACGTCCCAAAGTGCAGGCAGCCGTAAAAAAACGCGAAGAGTCCCAGCATCCGGCGAAACCGAATCAACTGCGGCTGGCGTAGAATTTTCCGCAGCGGCGTAATCGCCAGCGTGATGATCAGAAAACGGATCGTCCAATCACCCGTCGCATGCGTGATGAATTCGATAGGATTGGCGCCGAAATCCATGTTGTCGGGAAATCCCGCCAGCCCATTGTGAAACGCTCGCCACAGCAATTGCCCGAAAGGAATCAGGCACGCAAGGAACACCCCGACCTTGGTCCATTTGCTTGTGAGGACGGAATTCACGCGGGCTTCACGGTCAATAATATTTCTTCAGGTCCATGCCGGCATACATGCTGCCGACCTGATCGCCATAGCCGTTGAACATCAACGTGGGGCGGCGCCGGAATTCACCCAGGCGGCGTTCAGTGGCCTGCGACCAGCGCGGATGATCAACCGTGGGGTTCACATTCGAATAGAAACCGTACTCGTGAGCGTTCGCGATGCTCCACGTCGTCGGCGGCTGATCCTTTACGAAGCGAATGCGCACCAGCGACTTGATGCTCTTGAATCCATATTTCCACGGAATCACCAGGCGCACCGGCGCGCCGTCTTGGTTCGGCAGCGTCTCGTCATACATTCCGACGCTGAGCAGCATCAGCGGATTCAGCGCCTCATCCAGTCGCACTCCTTCCACATACGGCAGCTCGATTCCCGCCGAGCCGCCTTCGGGCATTTGCTTCGGGCTGTAGTAACTTTCAAATGCCACAAATCTTGCCTTGGACGTCGGCTCCGCCAATTTCATGATCGTGCTGAACGAATACCCAATCCACGGCACTACGATGGACCAACCCTCAACGCAGCGATGCCGGTAAATCCGCTCTTCCAGCGGCGCCAGCTTCATGATTTCGTCCATGGTGAACGTGCGCTTGTTTTTTACTTCGCCTTCGACGGAAACGTTCCACGGAGTGGTCACGAAATTCCCAGAATTTGCGGCGGGATCAGTTTTGCTCGTACCAAATTCGTAAAAATTATTGTAGTGCGTCACATCTTCCAGAGAAGTTTCCTTCTCCGTGGTGCTGTCCGGCCATTTCGTCACACCCGCCAGCTTTACCGGCTTCGAACCAGTCGCCGGCCCTTCCAGCAACCGCGTCAGTTTCTTGTAACCGACGACCGCGCCGTACGCCGCGGCCAGCCCAAAAAGAAAATTGCGCCGCCCCATGTAGAAACTCTTGGGCGTCACATCCTTGTATGTAAGATCGGGTGTTTTCTTGACGAGCATGCCAATCCTGCCTTCGCACCTATCTGCATATGGTACGCGTCCGGCAGGGTTTTAGATGTTGGAAATCGTTGAGAGGCTGCGCTGAATCCGCTGAATCGTCAGCGCTTGCCGCCGGCGTGCGCGCCATCCGCGGGGAAATGCTGTTGGCGCAGCAGCGTAACGAAGGCAGCTGCGGCTCGAGGCAAAGTGCGATCGCGCCGGTAAACGAGGCCAAGTTCCCGGGTGAGCTGCACGTCCGAAATCGGAATCAGTTTCGCTTCGCCCGATCGCACTTCGTCCTTGGCAAAACTTTCGCTGATGATCGAAACGCCCAGCCCTGCCGCCACGAACCGCTTGATCATGCCCACGCTCGCCAGCTCCATGGTGACCCGCAATTTTGAGCGATACGGCCGGAAGAGTTTGTCGAATAATTGCCGGGTGTAGCCAGTCTTGGGCAGGATCTGCGGCTGGTCCGCAATTTCACTCAGCGTCACGCCTTTCGCGCGCGCCAACGGATTGCTCGCGCTCACCATCAGCATCAACCGGTCGCGGAAAATCGAATGAATTTTCAGGCTGGGCGATTTCACCGGCAGCGTGACGATGCCCACGTCCACCGTGCCATCCTCGATTTTCTCAATCACCTTGCGGCTGAAATTCCGGTAAATGCTGATCTGCACTGCGGGATATTGCCGGTGGTAGGCGGCGAACAAATCCGGCAGCACGTACAGGCACGTCGCTTCATTCGCGCCAATGTTCAGTGCGCCGCGCGGCGAACTGGAAAGATCAGACACCGCGCGCAGCGATTCTTCCTTCAAATTCAGCAGCCGGTTCGCATATACGATCAGCGCTTCACCGGCTGCGGTCAATTTCACCGTCTTGCCCACGCGATCGAACAGTTTTTGCCCGTACTCCTGCTCCAGCTGGCGGATCTGCGCGCTCACGGCAGGCTGCGAACGGAACAGTTTCTGCCCCGCGCGCGAAAAGCTTCCCAGCTTCGAAATCTCCAGAAAAGTAGTGAGGTGATCGAAATCCATAATTTGGGTGGCTAGATTATAGCAGACCAATCCCGTGCTTCGTATTTCAAACGGTCAGTCGGGCCCGGAGCCCGACGCCGCCGGTGCCGCCAGTTGCGCGCGAATCGTCGTGTAATGCCGCACTGGCTGCGGCTCGCGCACCACGCCCACAAATATAGGATTCGAAAGAATCCATGGTACGTCCGCCCTCAACAAAGGGTGCGCCACCAGAAAAACTTCCGCTCGATAGACGCCTGAGCCGGCGTTTTCCAAATCCAAATGGTCGCCGGCTACCTCGCGCACCACCGCGCCATCTTTCTTCAACACCATTCGCACCGCTTGTTTTCCCGCCGAAACCTCCGCGTGCAAACTCGAAGAAACGGGCGCGTCGCTTCCGCCGGGAAAATCCCGCAATCCGTCATGCGCCGAGAACTCAAATCGCTGCGGCTCGCCCGCGCCTCGTACACAATTGAAAAAATCCCCGCTGCGCACTGCCGCCTCGGGATCAGCCTCGTAGCGCCGCGAAATCCCCATCCCCACAAACGAAAACGTGTCGGCATAAGACGGCACTTTAATCGAAAGCCACGAACCAATCCGGAAACCGCCGTGGGCGTCCGATGCTTCGAACCCCCAAATCTTTTCCCGCTGCAGAAAATCGTCCCAGTGCGCCAGCGATTCCGCGGACACCGCGATGCTCTTCAAAAAATAATAGTGGGAAAAAGGATAGTACATCGCCAGCTGCAACCGCTCGAGCCACGAAGCGCCACGCAAACTCGTAAACAGATTCAGCACTTCAATCCCACCCGGTCGCAAATCGCTATCCCAATATCGCCAGCCATAATCCGGATCATCCGGATAAGCCAGCACCGGAAATCCTCCCCACCCCCGCGCGTCATCCATCGCCTCCGGCGGAAAAGACGATAAACGGAATCCCGGCGCTTCCTGCGCGCCGAAAAAGGTCAGATGGCCGTCCGGCAGACTCGCCTCCGATCCACCAACGATCTTCACGCCATCAATCATTTTGCGGAAACTGGATGATGCCAGATTCGGCCTGCCGTGATCCGTCAGCAGCACCAGGCTCACCCCTGTCGCTCGCGCCTGCACTGCGATTTCATCCGGCGATTGCAGCCCGTCCGACATCGTCGAATGCACGTGATAAACGCCCCAAAGATAAGTGTCCGATCGTTGCGGCGCATACGAGACAAAACGCCACCCCGTCGCGACATAAACGCTCACCGCCACGAAAGCGATCCCCGCCACCCAAATTTTGATTTTCTTCATGCGCCGTTTCTCAAGGTCGCCGCTCCCCGCCGCCGCTAGCATAACCTCCGGCCGCGTTTTTCATCGCGTATTTCCGACTGCCGTTCCAGGAAAGGCCGCCCCATCGCTCCCGCGCCTGCCCGCAATGTGGAGTTTTCCGCCCTACGGTGCTACCTTGTTGATTCTCGGTTCCCCGCGCAATAATCCTCGACGAGGTGACTGAAAATGACCTGGGGCCAGCGTCGCGCCATTACCATCATCGTGCTAGCGGTCTTTCTCATCATTCTGTGCATTGTCGCGATGAAACCCAGCCGCACCTTGCGTTTACCGTCGAACGCTGTCCTGGTAATCGACGCGACCGGACAGATTGAAGAGCAGCGCGCCCCCGATTTTTTCAGTGCCTTCAACGGCTACACGGTTCCGGTGCTGCACGATTATGTGGACGCGATCGATGCCGCCGCTAAAGATTCGCACATCAGCGGCCTCGTCGTGCGCATCGCCCCGCTGGAAACCGGATGGGGCAAGCTCGAGGAAATTCGCAGCCACCTGCTCGCTTTTCGCAAAAGCGGCAAGCCCAGCATCTGCTATCTCGGCTACGATGGAATCGGCAATCCCGAATATTATCTCGCCAGCGCCTGCCAGCAAATTTGGCTCGTGCCCACCGCGCCCGTGAGCATTCGCGGTATGATGGCCGAAGCAGTCTTCTTCCGCGGCACGCTCGACAAGTTAAAAGTCGTCCCGGAGTTCTATCACATCGCCGAATTCAAAACCGCCGGCAACACTTTCACCGAAAAGCAGTTTACTCCCGCGCATAAGGAAGAAGTCGAAGGCCTGCTGCACAGCATCTACGATCAATATCTGAACGACACTTCGAAAGCCCGCGGCATGGATCGCGCGCAGTTCGAAGCGCTGGTCAATCGCGGCCCGTTTTCTTCCGGTGACGCGGTGACCAACAAAATCGTGGACCGGCTCGGCTATTGGGATCAACTCCAGGACTATTTCAAGAATCGCGCCCATGGATGGAATCCCATCTCGCTCAATCGTTATCGTTCCTCGATCTCGAATGACGGCAGCACCCGAATCGCCATCGTCCACGCCACGGGCTTGATCGTGTCGGGCGATTCCGGCAACACTCCCGGCGGCGGTTCAGTGATGGGCGGCGATTCCGTGGCCGCCGACCTCCGCTCTGCGCGCAAGGATTACAGTATCAAGGCCATCGTGCTGCGCGTGGATTCCGGCGGCGGTTCGGTGGTAGGCAGCGAAGTGATTCGCCGCGAAGTGGAGCTCGCCAATCAGGTGAAGCCCGTGGTGGTTTCCATGTCAGACGTCGCGGCCTCCGGCGGTTACTGGATCGCCGCGCCGGCCCGCAAAATCGTCGCGGATCCCGGCACCATCACGGGCTCCATCGGCGTACTGATCGGCAAATTCAATATCTCCGGGCTGTACACGCTGCTCGGTATCAGCACGGATTACGTCGCGACCGGCGACAATGCCACCATGTTCTCGGCGCAGCAGAATTTTTCTCCGGCGCAGCGCGCTTACATCCAAAAATCGCTCAACGATACTTACTCCGATTTCACCAGGGGCGTCGCAATGGGCCGCAAGATGACCGTCGAAGCCGTGGACAAAATCGGCAAGGGCCGCGTGTGGTCCGGCGCACAGGCGAAAGAGCTAGGCCTGGTGGATGAGCTTGGCGGCCTCGACCGCGCCATCGAAGTCGCCAAGCAGCTTTCCAATATTCCCGCCGGTGAAAGCGTGCACATCGTCCGCTATCCCGAAGAGAAATCGTTCTTCCAGCAATTTCTGGAGCGCGAAAAAGACAACAACATGAGCGAATCGCAATCGCTCGAATCCATGCTGCAGCACATCGTCAGCCGAATGGAGCCGGTGCAAGCCCGCATGCCGTACGAGCTGCACATCCGTTGAATCGCGCTGCAGCGCGATTCATCCTTCGATCCCGCACCGCGAGATCGAAGGGTAGCGGCCTATTGCGATCAGAGTCGAAAATCACAGTTAGCGGGTCTTACACTCACGCCCGCAACCTTCCGGGCTGAAAGTGCGGCACGGTTTCGCTATACTGTAGGACTGAGGCGCGGTACCCAAGTGGTAAGGGAGAGGTCTGCAAAACCTTTATACGTGGGTTCGATTCCCACCCGCGCCTCCATCAAATCCTCAACAAAATAGCACTTTCCTATTGACATCCACAGAAATTGTACGGATATTGTACGGAGATGGCAAAAATCAAGAACGAGGATTTAATCTGGGTCCGCCCGGACATTAAGTTTGACGGCGATTACGTACTCGGTTCGAAGCATCCTGCGCTAGAAAAATCTCCGGCTAAACGCCGCGAGGGTAAGCGCTCGAGGGTTCGCTCTCCCCAGGATGATTACACCGTGGCCCAGCTTGCCGCGGAGTGGGGCTTCTCGACGGACAAGATCCGCGAGCTATTCCGGAATGAGCCCGGTGTCGTGAAGTTGCGAGATGAGAACGCCGCGAAGAAGCGCAAACGCAGCTACGTTACCCTCCGCATTCCGCCCGATGTCGCACAGAGAGTGAAGCGTAGGCTCTCCTGATGCTTGCCATCTACCGCAGACATAACCCCAAGAGGTGTTCTTCGACTGACTCTCAAAACTGTTCCAACAAACGACATCCCTGTCCGATCTGGGTCCGTGGTTCGCGAACTGACGGCTCATACGTGCGCGTACCCCTGAAAAGCCGTGACTGGACGAAGGCCCTGGAAGTCATGCGGGAGATGGAAGTCACTGGCGAACGGCCGGCTCCCGTGGCGGCTCCGCAAGAAAGGATCACGATCGAGAAATGGCGGGATCAGTTCTTGAAGAACGCCCGAACGGAGAATATCAGCTCCGAAACGATTAGAAAGTATGAAGCCTTGTATCGGCAACTCATAGCGTATGCCCAGAACAAGGGTATCCGCTTCCCGAACGAACTGGACCTCGAGTCCTTGCAGGAGTTCCGGAATACATGGAAGGACAAGCCGCTGTCGAAATCGAAGAAACAAGAACGCCTCCGCGGCATTTTCAAGTTCGCGCTCGCGCGTAAATGGGTCGCGGAAAGCCCAGCCTCGCACCTAGGCAAAATCAAGGTGGAACGCACACAACAGCTTCCGTTCACTGCGGATGAAATGAAGGAAATTCTAAAGAAAGCTAAAGCGGCTGGCCCGGTCGTTTACGCATTCATCCTTACAATGCGGTATTCGGGATTGCGGATTTCTGATGTCTGCGTGTTGCGAGTGGATAGTCTGCAAGGCGGCCACTTGGTTCTGCGAACTGAGAAGACGGGAACGCCTGTAAAGGTCCTTCTGCCAGCGTTCGTCGCGAACACCCTCAGAGCGATAAAGAAAGCACATCAAACCTACTTCTTCTGGAGTGGACGATCGAAACTGTCGTCGGTGACCGATTTATGGCGCACCCACCGCATCAAGCCAATTTTCGATGAGGCGGAGGTCAAGAATGCGCATCCACACAGGTTCCGACACACATTCGCGGTCGAGCTGTTAAAGCGCGGCGTTCCTGGGGGAACCGTTGCGATCCTTCTCGGGAACACAGAACAAATCGTAGTGAAGCATTATTCAGCGTGGATTGAATCCCGGCAGAAGCCCTTAGATGATGCGGTTGAAAGAGCAAACCTTGGAAATACGGAATAACCTCGCAAAGCAAAAGACAGGCTTCCACCCAATCGGTAATCTTCATGGACTACGGCCCGACGGATGATGTCTGTCGGGGTATACTATTCGTGCTATCTACCATTCCCGACAACGTAACGACGAACGTGATCTGATCGATTGTCTTGTATGAAGAAATTTAATCCGAACCGAAAGACTGCGAACCTAGGCGTGGCGTTCGTACAGCAAATCGTTGATGAGATGGGCTGCGTCTGGCGCCCCACCCCAAATGACGATGTCGGTATTGACGGTGAGATTGAGTTGGGCAAGGAAGGCCTGGCAACCGGTGTGTTGCTCAAAGTACAAGTCAAGTCCGGCGTGTCCTATTTTCATAACTCCACTAGTCGGGGCTTCGATTTCGTTGCAAGTCCGGATGACCTTCAATATTGGAGCCAATCGAATCTCCCGGTTGTTTTGATCGTCTACGACCCAATCCACAAAGAAGGGTTTTGGAAGAGCATCCGCGACTATCTCGGTGTTAATCCTGGGCCGCTCACAAAATCACGGCCCATCGCATTTTCGAAGAAAAAAGATCGTTTCGTCGTGGCCGCGTTTTTGCAACTTTGCAACATCGCCATTTCGGACGAAGCCGAACTAACCAGCTTTTTGAAAAACAAAATAACCGAGCCTATCTATAGCAACCTCCTCCCCGTTTTGGAGTATCCCGAAACCATTTATCGCTTTCAGGTTTCCGAATTGCGGCTTGCCGAGGCAGAGTCCGAAGACTACAGAAACCTCCAAGATTTTATCTCCCACGGAAATGACTACATCGGATTTCGCGATCCTCGGCAACCCGGCTCAAAGGTCTTAGGTGCGCTTCTTGCAAACACCGTCGAATCAGAACGAACTTCACAATATTTGGAAATTCCGAAAACGCGAAACAAGATTGTTGGCCTTTGGAATCGTTATCTTTCTGCGCATCTGCTCTCCCTAGGCTTACTTGAAAGGGATCGTCACCGCGCGTATTTCCCGCCTGAGAAAGGCGGGAAAATGCGCGAGATCCAATGGGAGTCGCCGCATCGTACTCCCACCCGATCAGTTGCGTATCCATATACTGGGAAACAGTCTCAAAAAACCATGTTCTGGGTTCATCACTCTGTACGGGCGCAGTTTCGAAGTGTCGGAGGCGAGTGGTTCTTGATCATAGAGCCCGGCTACGTTTTTACTCGGGATGGCTCTGCATTCATCCAAGCGAGCGATGCCGGAGCACTCTCGACTTCACGGATGTCTCAGGAAAGGAACTATCAAGTAATCAATCACCTTTATTTTTGGGCTTGGTTTTTGAGACACGGGGAGAAGGACATTCGCATCCCATGCGGTGGTCAATTTCTCGTGGTGGATCCCAGTCTGGCGAACGGCGCCGCTAACTTCGGAATTGGAACCGACAAGAAGACACTGAGTACAATCTTGAACTCAGATTACGATTTGAACTGGAGTGATCTTGAAGAAGATACAAAAAACAGGAACAACTTCGAAGAGATCGATTAAGCCGTTTATTGGAAAGACGAACACGGGGTTTGAATTCACTCTTCTCGACGAACCATTACTGCTGTTCGCGAACGACGCGGGCGACACGAGTCCGAAGCGAGGCCTCACTACCGCGGGACCTGCTGGAATCGGATCGAATCAGCACCCCTCCCGCATTCTTGTGGGTCTGATTGGAACGGGCCACACACAAGAGAAAGCTAAGGATTTTTTGACAAAATGCAAATCACCTATCGAGGGCAGTCTTACCAGTCCTCGCCAAGTTCCCGTCTTTCCTGGCATTGCGCGTGATTCAGTTTTCCGGACCGAACTCGAATCTCTCGATTCGTATTTGGGGATGATCACAGCGAGTGAGCTGCAAAGTGTGGTGTCAAACCCTAACCCGGTTGAGGGTTTCAAAAATGCGGTCGATATGCTGACAGGCAAAGTCCAGCTTCTCGCCGAAAGCGATTCGCCGCCCGACGTAATCGTGTGCGCTTTGCCGGCCGAGCTCGTAGACTACTGTCAAGAGGCCGGCAAAAAGATCGTCTCCACTGCCGCACCCAAAGACAAACTGTTTGCTAAACTGTTAAAAATCGAAAAAGAAAAAGGTCAGAAACATCTACTCCAAGGCTTGTTTGAAGATGTTTCTGAACCGAGCGATTTCGTAGGAAGAAACCTTCGGCGCGCGTTAAAGGCCCGGACGATGAAGTGGCAGACGCCGATACAGATCGCTCTGGAGACGAGTCTATTTTCTGAGCGATCGCAGCCCCCGGCGACAAAAGCCTGGAACCTCTGCGTTGCTCTTTATTACAAAGCTGGCGGGGCCTTACCCTGGAAGGCTGAGGGCCTTAATCCGGAAACTTGTTTTATTGGAATTAGCTTCTATCGACACCTACTCGAAGATTCCTTTAAGATGCACACGAGCTTGGCACAAGTCTTCACGGGAGAGGGTGAAGCCTTCGTCCTGCGAGGTCACAAGTTTCAGTGGGACCAAAAGAAAACCCCTCACTTAAACGAAGATGGAGCTGAACATCTGATCGATCTGGTGTTGAGTAAATACGGAGAATTAAAGGGCGGAGTGCCGCGGCGAATAGTCGTGCATAAGACTTCGAAATTTTACCAAGATGAGTTGTCTGGATTTCGAAAGGGACTAAAAGGGGTAAAGGAGCATGATTTTCTTTCGATACAGCAAATGGGTGTGCGGTTTTTTAGAGTTGGGGCGTATCCTCCGCTCAGAGGCACCGTATGCGAGGTAAATCGGAAATCTCACTTTCTCTACACAATGGGTTATATGCCAGACCTAGGGACGTATCCGCGCGGCTATGTGCCCGAGCCGTGGGAATTGATCGATCACTACGGGGATAATACTCCACGCAAACTCTTCAAGGAAATCATGGCACTAACAAAAATGAACTATAACAACGCGGACATTGCCGACGGCGAGCCGATTACCCTAAAGTTTGCTCGAAAGGTCGGTGAAATTTTGTCGTACATACCAGAGAACGAGGTCCCTCATCCGTCGTACCGCTTCTATATGTAAGGAGGCAGGAAAACAAAGCTAGCGTGCCACCAGAGCCTTCAATCCCGCGGATCATCCGAGGACTTGAAGTCTTTTTTAAGACCCTCCTTCAAAACCCAAGCCGAGCTAACTGTATAGTTCGCGCCTTTGTCGTCGAGCTTTGATCCGAAGTCGGTGTCGATCGTTTTGATTAAGTCCTCGCGTTCGGCTTTCGTGATGAGCAAGTGGCTTGCGTGCCCGTGTGAATCGGGCTTCATGTCAATGAGCGTGGTGAAAATGAGAGGCGTGGCGTCGAACAGCCCCTTGTCGATGAAATCCAAATTCGCTCTGACTTTCGGCATGTCGGCGCCCAGCTGGCCATAGTCCACGTTAGGCTTCGGGCCAGCAACGAAAGCACTGCATATGTCGATCATTTGATGCCACAACTCGATCTTATCTTCATACAACCCGATAATATTCGGGATGAGCTTGCCAAACGGCTCATCAAGGCGCATCTGCTTTAACTGACTCACCTGCGATCCGAGTTCCAGCTGCATTAGTGTGCTTGAGTGTATGCAGTTCGAAAATACCGCTTGGGGATCTTGTGCCAGATCCCTTTCGGCTGTATCACGAATTTCCTGAGTCGCGGCAAGCTCGCGGATATATTCGGTTACGAATTCCAAGTGCGGTGTTTCCGGTTTATTTTTTGATCGCGTTGCCGATTTGCTGGCTCCTTGAGTTTTAGGCGGAGCCGCTTGATTGTCCTGCGCTACCGCGCCCACCCCAGCGAACAACGCCACGAGCAAGAGAATGACGGTTTTCACGTCGTGGCCTCCCTTCGTAACTAACAGTTTGTTGAAAAAGGCTCCTGAACTCGCCATTACGAGCGCAGCGAGGAATTCCTCACCGCTAAAACCCAACAAAAAGAGAGATTCCGTGTCGCAGCGCACCTCGAAATGACGACCCGAAAGAGTTTTTCAACAAACTGCTAATCTGAGGATAGTCGCGCGCCGCTTTTAACGGTGTGTCTCTCACAGGGAGACGTATTCGATGATACACTCCCGCGTCAGGGTGGCTATTGTGGATCCGTCTAACAGGCGTGAATATGCAGTAACACCAAAACCAATCCCTCGACCGTGTAAGCGATTTTCAAAACGCCCGTGCCTAAACGAACCATTCCTTAGACATCTGCCAACGTGTGCCGCGTGTCGTGCCGTTATCGCGTACCTGGATCATCAATCGGACATCGACATGCATCTGTATCGGAACCGGAACTAAGCGATCGTCGGGCGGGAGATGACGCGGGGTCAATGAGCGAGGTTAGACATCGTCTGCGCTCGACTTCGATTCGCGGTTTAGGTGCTTAAAAATCCACGATTCTGCGCATCCTGCACAAATGCGCGAAGTTCACGTAAGTACGCTAGGCACAGCGTGAGAATCCCTTCCGAACCTGTCCAATCAGCGAACTTATACTTGTCCGTTACCTTGGCAGACCAACCCGCGTGCCCTGGCATTGGGGGCACCGCACCCATCCATATACTGTCCTCAATCGTTAGATCGAATTCCCTTATTGCACTTATCGGCTGCGCGTGGATGTTCACATCGCGTTTGTCCTTGAAGTACTGAAGGACATTCGATTTCATGGTGGTGTCGTACCATATCTGTCCGCGAGGTTTTCGCCTGGTCCTGCAACCCCGAAAAATCCATCCGTATATTTACGTATTAGTGCTTGACACCTATCCGTAATAGTAATACAAGTCCCTACATTTTGTAGGAGGGTTACCGTGCACCTTCGCCCTTTCGCCTTCACTCTCGCTTTCCTGTCTTGTACTTTCGCCTTACCAGCCAGCGCCCAGCAAACCTCGACCGCCGTCACCAGGGACCCTCAAGCGGTGTCTATACTCGTTCAGTCTTTAAGTACGGCGGGTGGTATGTCGGCTGTCGCGGCCATTCAAGATTTCACGGGGACCGGAAACATCACCTACAACTGGGCGGGTACATCGGTCGAAGCTCAAGCGACTGTGCGAGGCATGGGCACGCAGTGTTTCCGCTCGGATTCGAGTTTGCCCGCGGGTGCCAGAACATGGGCGGTCTCGGGTCTATCCGCTGTTCTCATCAACCCTGACGGCACAAGACAACCATCCTCCTCGTACAACCTCGCAAACGCTGGCAGCCTAACGCTCCCGTACGTTCGCCTCGCGTCGATCCTCGCAGATACGACCACGAGTATTGCGTATCTAGGAACAGTTGCAACAGCCACCGGCCAGAGCTACGACATCCACTTCGCTCCGAATCTTTTCGGATCAAACCCGGTACCGCCAGGGATTTCTGGAGTCGGTGCATTTGATCTTTTCATCGATTCCACATCCTACCTGGTAGTTGAGTTGTTGGAGACGGTGCATTCCGATTCAACGTTCCAGCAGACCTATTTTCACGAGGTTGACTTTTCGAGCTATCAGCGGGCCGGCGGGATTTTTGCTCCGATGGCTATCGCGGAAAAGGTAGGGGGGCAGCAGACATGGTCCATTCAACTGAGTTCTATTTCGTTCAACAGTGGCCTAACGCTAGAAACATTCACACCGTAAATAGTACGCACTTTGAGTGAGTGCCGGTGGCTTGTGAAGAAACCGTGAAGCGTATCTCTGACAGTATCGAATTGGAGGGGCGAATGACTCGGAAACTGAAGTTTTTGATGCTCGTTGTTGTTTCGTTCGTGTGGCTCGCCTCCCCTCATAAGTCCTGTGCGCAGAGCTATGCTACCGACTTCGGATCCTATCAATGGACCACTCCAATTCCAGTCACAGGTGGATACACGGATGCGGCGAACGGGAACCTTCACATAGAGATCCCTATCGCGTCAGTTCCTGAGCGCGGGAGTGTGCCGTTTGTTGCGAAACTGGTTTATGACTCTCACATATGGCAACGAGCGGTGGTCTCAGGATCCTCGTCCTGGCAGCCGACGAATGTTCCCAACTCGTGGGGAGGGTGGCGTCTGATTACCTCAGCTGGAACCGGCGGGAACGTGACATACACGGTCATCAACGGCACCTGCACTGTCATTGTTGGAAAACAACAGTCGCATCCTCCGTACACGCAATATAGCAATTTCACTTGGACCGCACCCGACGGTCGCAAAATCCCGTTCGCCACACGCGCTACTTATTACGACAACAACGATGGATGCGGGCCAGAACTAACGACAGCAAGCGGAATATCCAGCGACGCTTCTGGTTATCATATTTCGATAACCAATTATACGTCTGCCGCAGTGTACGCTCCAGATGGAACGCAGATCTTTCCCAATGTCGAAGACACGAACGGAAATTATTACTCTGCCCCGAACACCAACGGCGATGTAACGGACACGCTTGGCAATACTCCCATAACAACGACGGTCAATGGATCAACAATCACGTACGCCGTAATGAATTCTCAGGGCACTGCTTCGAATTACATAGTGACCACGGAATCTATACCGATCAACAGCGCTTTTGGGCAGTCCGGAATAACGGAATATAGCGGGTCAATCACAGTGATTAAGAGTGTTGAACTTCCTGACAGCACGACTTATAACTTCAGCTACGATCAGGGCTCGACGGGGGCACATTTTGGCACGCTTCAGGCTATGCAGCTCCCAACCGGCGGCGATGTAAGTTTCGGCTACATGAATTTCCAAGACGCGTATGGAAACCAAACCGAATGGTTGGAGACATATGATAGTTTTAACTCAGGTACCTGGACATATTTACCGTCTGTTACTTCAAGCTGCGCATTATCTTGTACTCAAAAAGTAGTCGCCACGTCGCAGAGCGGGGAAACGGCTACGTATAATTTTTCTTTGAACACGGCGGGTTCCTGGAATTACACTACAGTTCAGGGCGACGCGACATTAACTACTAATTACAACTTCAGTAATTTGCCATACGTTGTCCCAACGACTTCAAAGATAAGCCGCACAGTTCCGGGCGGAACGGTATCCAAGACAACAACCTTCACGTTCGACTCATCAAATTTGGGAAACATTACCCAAGTCAGCGAATCGAGTTACGGGGTGTCGGCATACCGGACGACTAATTACACTTACCTATCGAACTCCGACAACAACATGGTCAACAAGAAACAGACGGTCATCGTCTGCGCTGGGGCCGGGCCCTGTTCGAGCTCGAATTACCTTTCCATGACGCAGATCAACTACGACACCCCATTGACATCGTCGATCACGGGCGTGATCCAGCATGACGACACCAATTTTGGTACGTCGTATAACGCACGCGGGAATCCAACTCAAACTGAGCGTTTTTATTTAGGTGGAAACACTTCCGCAACGATGACCTACGATATGACCGGTCAACTTCTTTCGTCGACGGATAATAACGCCAACAAGACGTCATTGAGTTATGCGGACCATTACAACAACGATTCGTCTTCGGGCCCAACTCCCGCTACTCCTGCCGGACTGACCAATGCATACCCGACGACAATTACCTTGCCTGCGCCGTTTAGCTGGACAATCACCGCGAGCTATTACCTGCATACGGGCCAGAAGTCGACTATGACGAATCAAAACGGAGTCACGACAACAAACGATTACGTGGACTCGTTCAACCGCCTGACGAAATCCGTCACCCCGACAGGAACCGGCTTGCCGAACAGTTGGCGCGAGATCGCCTACAGTGGTTTTGACACGGTAGCCGATACTTACGCCGGAATTCAAACTTCGACCCCGACGCAAACCTGTCCGACCACGAGCAGTGCCTGTCGCCATGACCAGCTGATCTTGGATGAGTATGGGAGGCCGTACCAGCAGATTCTCGTGAGCGATCCAAGCGGCGCAACCACGGTCACGACTTCTTACAACACCGATGCAAGAGTATCAAGCGTGACGAACCCGGAGCGCTCACAAACAAGCACGACCAACGGGAGCAATTCTTTTGTGTACGATAGCCTGGGAAGGGTCACTCAGGTCACACACAGCGACGGAACCTCCAGCTACGTCTACTATGGGGCTTCTGTGACTGGTAGCGGCGTCGGAGGAATCGCCAGCATGCTCTGCTCGACCGGCGGTCCCGGCTACCCCACGCTTTATGTCGATGAATCCGGAAAAATGAGACAGGCGTGGGCCGATGCATTTGGCCGGACCATCGAGTTAGACGAACCGAACAACAGCGGAACTCTGGCCGTGAACACCTGCTATACCTACGACCAGCTCGGAGACTTAACGGGGGTAACTCAAGGGACTCAGACACGCAGTTATTCGTACGATGCGCTTTCTCGACTTACGTCGTCCGTGACGCCCGAAACCACGACCAACTACAATTATCTTACGGCTAATCAAACACTCTGCAGCGGCAATCCCAACCTTCCGTGCACGCGATCAGACGCCAGACACACTCCCATCGATTACGCTTACGATCAGCTCAACCGTTTGACTGGCGTCACTTACACGGACGGGAAAACGCACGCCATCGGTTATACGTACGACGCCGGAACAAGTCAGAAGGGATTTCGGACAGGGATGACGGATGGGTCGGGCTCGACGACGTGGAGTTACTATACGAATGGCTGGCTACAGACGGAGCAGCGCACTATCGCTGGGAAGACCAACACCCTTTCGTACACGTACAACGGAGACGGCACCGTTGCTACGATCACCTACCCGAGCGGAAATGTGGTCACGTATGGAATTGGCAGCGATGAACGACCAACTTCTGCGACGGATGCGACGCACAATTTAAACTACGTTGCCACCGCTAGTTACATGCCCCCCGGGGAACTGAGTTCCATGATTTTCGGCCAGGCAACAGGTTTCAGCGGAATCACCGACACTGCGGGTTTCAACAGCCGTCTGCTCTTCACTGGCGCGACCGCCAGTACATCCACAGCGCAGAACCTGGTGCTCAATTACAATAACAATGGCACCGTCAGCTCCGTTCAGAATAAGGTGACGTCGGGCTTGAGCGAGTCGTTCACGTACGATTCATTAGATCGGATTTTATCTGCGGCAACGAGCGCCACCTCAGGGGCAGGCTGTTGGGGTCAAAGCTTTGGGCCGTCGGGGGCCCCTCCGCCTGGGCCCCCGGATGATCGCTGGAGCAACCTTACGGAAATTAACGTAACACAATGCACCGCGAGCAGTCTGAGTGTTACCGCGGGCAGTGCCACAAACCAGGTGACGACTGCCGGGTACGGCTACGATGTAGTGGGAAATATGACAGCGGATGGAAGAACCGGCTACGTCTACTCGTTTGACGCCGAGAATCACATGACGCAAGCTTCAGGTACGCCGAGCGGGACCTGGACTTACACTTACGACGGGAATGGCCTGCGGGTGGAAAAGACCAACGGGACAACGGGGACGCTTTACTGGCGCGACCTCTCAGGCAACACGATTGCCGAGACGGACTTGACCGGCAGTACGACGGACAGCGCCTACCGGGAGTATATTTTCTTTGCGGGCCAGAGAGTGGCGCAACGAGATGCTACGACACCCACACCGAATGTCTATTTCTATTATACCGACCAAGTAGGGAGCACGACGGCCATTTCGACGGCAGCGGGCGTGTCCTGCTATCAGGCAACGTTTACTCCGTATGGACAGGAAATGGCGACGCAGACGACTTGTTCGACCAACTACAAGTTTACGGGTTACGAGCGTGACGCCGAAACGGGGTTCGACTACGCTTTCGCTCGCTATTATAATTCGACCCTCGGCCGGTTCATGAGTCCCGATCCCCTTGCTGGCAGTATCGCGGATCCGCAAACTCTGAATCGATACGCGTATGTCGGAAACTCGGCCACCAATTTCGCCGATCCTAGCGGGACGCATAAGTGCAATGCGCCGCAGGGGCAATCAATACCCGGGCTTTGTGACGGCGGGGGGTATGGAGATGGATCAGACGATGGTTGGGGACTTGATAGCGGTGCGGAGTTTGATTTCTACTGGGGTAAACTGACTTCTGTCAGCGAATCGAGTAATTATACTTCGTGGGACTATATGGCCTTCTGGGGTTATGGGGGTTACAGCGCTCTCAATTTCGGGAATCTAGTGGGCCGAGCAATCGTCGCACTAGCTAACCCCAAGTGCGCAGCGATATTCGGGGGACTTCAGAATGCGATCACCGCACTGGCTTCGAGTACTTACAACACGTATAGTCCGGGCGAGGCGAATCCTTACCCCAATCAAATCCAGGCAGCTGACTGGACGAACACAACTAGTAGCCTCGCCTCAGGTCAATATGGATTTACCTTTTGGTCCACGGCTAGCCCAGGAGGTAACCTCTTTTTCACATCTGGCTTCGGCAATTACGCGCCGGGATTTCCCTCTTCGCCCGACGGCTTTGGCCAGATGACCGGTTTTCTGCATGAGTTTGAGCACGCCGCCAACCACAGTAGTGCGCTAGATATCGCTCTTGATGCCAGTCCTGGCTCGTATGCAGCTGACGCCATAAAGATAAATATGAACTGCGCGCCGAAAGAAATCGAAACCACGAGCCCTCCGATAGCGACGTCTCTAACACCTCCATGAACGGGGACACCATGAACAACTTCAAGTTTGCTGGACACATTCTTGCATTAGCGATTTTGCTCGTTATCGGCCGCAGCGCTGCGCTCTCACAAGCCGATGGAAAGTGTGACGTCGATTTTCAGATCCTAACGGATAGCGCGTCGTATTCTCCAGGGGCGAGGATGCACGTCAAGTTCGTGGTCACAAACACCGGTGAAGCGCCACTATACTTCTTCCGAAATATCAGCAGCTGCAGCAGCCAAATCGGCTCGTTTTTTCTATTGATCATAGATGAGAACGGTCGCGAAGCGAACCGATCAGGATGTAGTTCTGACTACCGGATGGAGACGGTGGATGCTCTGACACAGCTGACTTCACCTGAGACCGGGATGAAGTTGAAGGCGGCGGAGATATGGGGCTTCGAGACTACTTTTGAACTACCCAATAAGACAGGCGTCTATCAATTAAAGGCAGAGCTTATTCCAGCAGGACTTACCGAAGAGCAGAGAGAGATTTTGAGCCGGAAGAACTTTAGAGTATTGCAAAAACGTTGCGCTGCTCCGGTGTTGACGATCGCGGTGAAATGAGTTTTGGTTAGGCGGGTGGCCAACCCTTCCACACTACCAACCGAACGCAGTTGAATTTCCGGGTGGCGGGTGGCTCACCCTTTCACACTACCAAACGAACGCAGTTACTTTCGCTGCCGGTACTCCGCCTGGGGCTGACCTGCCCCCTAGCTCCGCGCACAGGATCATACGACACCAGAATCTCCTGAACTCATGACTTCTGCTCCCTGGCGTTCTCCGCATTGCCGCTCGCAGGGAGCCGTAGGCGACCCGAGAGCGGTGCGGAGAGAAACCGGCACAAGGGGAATTTATAATATGGCCGTCAGGCCCAATTCACACCTCCCTGAAGTAAATTGAAAGCGATGAGCGAATCAGGGTCGAGGTCGACCGAGGTGCATGCTATGAATCGCGTACAAGTTTCATCGGACACACTGTCAGTTTTTTTTTTTTTTTTTCGCCGCCAGCCTCGCGCCGCCGTGGCGGAGTTCTCCAAAATCGTAACTACCGCCTTTGCCGGAGTCGGAAATCTCGCGTCCAGGCGCCGCATCAACTCGACGGCATTATCAATTGCATCGCGGAACGCGTTTTCTCTCGCGGGCGATGGCCGGCGCTCCAGAGCAGGACGAGAGCTTTGGTGTGACAGCCAAAGATATCGCCGATCTTTCCTAGCCTAGCCGGCCGCGGTAAAAGCGGATGTTCCAATGCGGAGATCGTTCATTGGCACGATCGACGAGCGAGGTTAAACATCTTCCGCGCTTCCCTCCTCACACTTCGGTGGCACGTTCTTCTGTGGCCCACTTCTTCGCAGTCGCAATAGCTTCTGTTCGGCTTGTGAAAAGAGCGCTCGAACCATCCTCCGCCTGTCCGCCCGGCAAGGCAAAACGAGTGACCACGCGAAACAGTTTGAAGCCTTTTCTGAGTGATTGCTTTAAAGCCGCGTCGTAATTGTCTGAATCTTCATACAAACACAAATCCGCAATTCGGAGCGGTTCTACATCGATCCAAGTCTTGTCTGATAATTTTTCGTGACGGATGGGTTTCGCCATAACGATTGCTTATACTACGAGTCTGAATCGCGAACATCAACACGAAGTGAAAGAGCGGTAAGTCGGTATGGTTCCGATTCCGGGGTCTTGTCTTAGAGATTTATGTTCGAGTTTCAATTACGGAGGGTGTGATGCGATTTTTCCTCAAGATGGCTTTTTCGGGCTTAATGGTCTTCGTTGCCACAACGTGCAAGGCACAGAGCGGGCCTGGGCTGAACGGCCCAATAATTCCGTCATGGCTTGACCCATCCCCGCATGCCGTAGAGTTTGTAACCGTTGACAAAGATGTGAAGCTCGAAGTCCTCGACTGGGGCGGTTCAGGGAGGGCTTTGGTATTTCTGGCGGGGCTCGGGGATACCGCGCACGTTTTCGATGATCTCGCGCCTAAGCTGACGCCTGAATATCACGTGTTCGGCATCACGCGTCGTGGATACGGCACGTCGAGCGCTCCTGCAATCATTGGATCTGCCTATTCCGCCGATCGACTCGGCGACGACGTGCTAGCCGTGCTCGATGCGCTGAATATTGAAAGACCGGTGCTAATCGGTCATTCGATCGCTGGCGAAGAGTTGAGTTCCGTCGCAACGCGCCATCCCAATCAGATCGCGGGCTTGATCTATCTCGACGCGGCCTATTATTACGCCTACTACACTCCGGCAGCAGGTGTTGAAAATCTTACAATCGACATCGTGACGCTGCAACGAGCGCTCGTAACATTGCAAACGTTTCCGCCGGATTACAAATCGCTGGTCAATCAGATGCTGAAAGAAGACATGCCAGCCATGGAAAGCGATTTGCACGAGCTGCAAAACGCACCGGTGGACAACATTCCGGGAAGACCGCAGGGGTCGCCTCCTACAGATGCCGACCGCGCAAACTGTCTGACTTGGCGTGCGTGGCAAAAGAAGGAAAACGGATATGCGTTGCCGGAGGGCGAGTGCCACCAACTACATGCGATTGCAGCGGGCGGACACGTGGGTGATTTGCTGCCGAAGCCGGAAACTGCAAAAGCCGTTATCGCAGGTGAGCAGAAGTACACGGATCTTCGCGTTCCTCTTCTTGCGATTTTTGCGCTGCCGCACGATCCGGGCCTGTTGTATCACAGTGATCCCGCTGCACTCGCGGCTTTGGAGGCCATGGACTTAAAACAAACCGGTACTCAAGTGAGTGCCTTCGAAAAAGGCAATCCCTCGGCCCATGTGGTTCGATTGCCCGGTGCCGGTCATTACGTCTTCATAACCAACGAGGCTCAAGTGCTGAGCGCGATGCACACCTTCCTTGCTGGCTTATCGTCGTAAAGAGCGGCCACCCTCTATCGGTTGCCGTAAATCTTATGCTCCAGCGGTTCAATACCGTTGGCAACGAACGTCGCATCGCTTCAGGCGTCATGTTATTTCTGAAGGGAGAAGCCGTTTATTCGGAAGTATAAGCGTCTCCCCTGATATTGACATCGTGTAACTGGCGAACACATTTCGGGCAGCGTATAAGTAAGATTGAGACGTAATTGATGGTACACTTCCGCCGGGAGGGGCGGTTAGTGAAAATGAGTCTGATCATCCTGACGTTCGGTCTCGGAATAGCACTTGGCATTCTGCGAGGCACGAAGATGCTGAAAGTACGGATCGCTTCAGCGGGTTTTTTAGGAATTCTCTGGATAGCTACGGCCGCGCAACAAACCAAACCATCACTCGTAAGACCGACTAAAGTGACGGTGAAGGCCAGCGAATCTCAAACGCTTGTCCCGGGCCAAAAGTTCTCTTTGAATCTTGTGTTCGACCCAACGCCAAGCGGATATAAAGGCGGCTACATAGAACTCCAATTTGAAAAGGCGGACGGCCCGCCTGTATCCGACCGCTATTCAACCGGCGAATCCCTCCAAATAGTGGACGCGAAACGGATTCCATTAATTGATGACAAGTCCGTCTACGACGTTGATCTAGATATTACGGAATTGATGTCACCCGGCAAATGGGAACTGAAGGCAGTAGTGCTTGGTCGGGTAGATCCAGAGCCGGTGCCATTCGTAGAACAAGTATCATTCGAGATTCCTCCTCTTCAACCTATGGCGGTTCATCTTCGGGGTGCGCCAACTGCGGAAGCCGGCCAGCTGTACGACATCACGGCTACTCTCGCCAAATTCCCCCCGGATGTTTACGAGGACGGCTGTGAGCGATATCTTTACGTGTACGCCGACCATGTACCGCCCGGGGCAAGACAAGTTCAGTTTGGGCCCCTGATTCTTGTCCCCGGCCGGTTGTCGTACAAATTCCCGCACACATTCGAGCCCGACTTCCCGGGTGGCCCGCTCCTGGCAGGGGTAAGAGTTGAAGCGCACTCAATGCAAGATGCACACGATCGGGGTTGCCGATACCCTCCGCTTGAAGGTGATCTCAAATTCCGATTTGAAATTGTGCCTTCGAAAACTCTCGTAAGGCCGACTTCGGTGAAAGTGACAGTCAACCCGTCACAAGTTGAACTGCTTCAACGTGAAATCGCGCGCCTGAATACCAAACTTCAAAATCTCACGGAACAATTACGTTCGAAAAATGCGGGCGATAGACAGGGCGTTCTTCGGAGGAATGTGGACAGCGCCTTAACCGAACTCGCGGCGACAGAAGAAGCCTACAAGAAAGAAGGAAAGGAGCCATCATATACACCGGTGATAGAAGTATTCTTCGGCGACATCCAGCTTACTTACAACGAGGCACTCAATGTTCTCACATACAATGCTGCACAGGCACCCCGAACCGAACCTTGGCTGATCTACGCGAACGCAGTCGTGGGTGATTCATCTCCTCGCAGTGATGCCTCAGAGGCCGTCCTTAAAAGCATCGAGCGCAATATAAGCGCCTACCAAATTGCTGTCTCCTCTCGATCGCTCCTATTTAACCTTGAAGTACGGAGTGAGCCGGAGCAAAACGCAGCTATTTCTTATCGACGAGGTCGAGGCAAACCGTTTGTATCATGGCCTGGCAGGACTGATTCAACACTCGAGAACCGCGAAAGAGCTTTTTATACAATCCGGCTTCAGAAGTCCGGCTACGGAGATCAGTGCATTGATTTTGACGCCATGAGTGACACGAGAACGAGCATCACCGTTCAACTAACGCGCGAAAACGGATGTGCGCAATGAGGATCACGGTTCGCCAGTATTACAGTGAATTTGTAAGTTTGTGGGGCCTTGCGGCAGGCTCCACGCTGGTTCCCCCGCTCCTCCACATTGTCGCACCGGATTCGAGCGCGATTGCTGCGTACCTATATCCCCCACTTGGCGATGTCGAGGGGATTGCTATCGCTGCGACCATCGGTTTCCTGCTGGCAAGTACCTTCGTGGCCTTCACCTGCTGCGAATCCTCGCGAAAAGCACACCCAAGCACGCCCGGAATCTTGATCGCCGGATTCGGGGCCGGTATGTGCGTCTTGATAGTGCTCTTTGTCTTGTACGTTAGGCACATTAAAGTACCCGCCGAAAAACTAGATGTGCCAGTGTCCATCGGCTATCATCGAAGCGATTTCGCGGTCAAAAACTATTCCGACTCGACCGATTGGGAAATGCTAAACAGTTCAGGGCCACAAGAAGCGCAAATTCAGGAATTATGGACTCCACACTCAATATGGGTTGTGAGAGTGCTTCTTTGGCTCTTTTACACTCTTACTGTGGCTAGCTTCGTCGCGATCATAAGTCTCGCCATTTACCGCCACGCGGCTGAGGACGCAGCGTCTCCAACAACCGCGGCCTCCGATCAATCAAACTGATCCTTGGCGCAACGGCTCGATGCATTGACGTGTGAATTGTGCCGGCAGGAATGGCGTCGGCGTCATCCAAAACCTGTCGCTGGATGCTAGCGTATCCTGTGACGCCCTGTTGTCGAATTGTCATAGTACCGTTGCTGTAAATAGCGTTCTGCGGCTATGATCGGGACAGTCGGAGGGCGTTTATGGCGATCGCCGAAGAACTAAAAATCGTATGACAGAGCCGATGAAAATAGCATTGATAGGATTCTTAGCCGCGGTGGTGGGCGGCATGGTTTCATTTCTCCTTCAGATTGCTCGTGATTGGTGGACGAGGCCGCGTTTGTCCCTTAATTTTGGAAACGATCCCGCTCACTTTGTGGATGTTAACTACACCAGACCGGACGGCAGGGACGTATCTTCCGTATGGGTGCGAGTGAGAGCGCGCAACGAAGGGCGAAGAGTCGCCAAAAGATGTCGGATATTTTTGGTCGGGCTGGAAGAGGTTCACCCCTCTGGAAAAACTACGTCAACATCACTCCACGATTCACCACTACTCAGTTGGGCTGGTGGTAACAATTTTGAGCCGCGAGATATCCCACGAGGCGTGGATTTTTATGCCGATGTGGTTCACGTTTCCAAACACGTTTCCGATTTCGCGTTTTCTGTAAACTCATTTTTTGCTGACGCCAAGGACTTGGGAAAATACCGAGGTACCTATCGCTGCCATATATTAGTGACGTCGGATGACGCCAAACCCGCACGATGCAAAATTGACGTGACATATGACGGGGATTGGCACCACTTTCGAGCGGTTCCGGTAGGTTGAGCTGAAGACAGAGCGGAAAAAGCCAATGAGCGATACAAATCAGAAAATTATAATCGTCTTGGCGGCATTCGTTCTGTTAGTCGTGTTGCTATTCGGTTGGCCGACACCCTATCGGTATGTCGTCCTTCACAGAAGCCTCGGTTGCGGGGAAAGCGGATGCACCGTGATTGTGCGCATCAACCGGATCACCGGCAAGGCTCTGTGGAACGACGGGCTGCATGGGTGGCTTCCTGCTAACGAGCCAGCTTCCGACCCTTGGCGGGACGCTTTCTCACCCGGTCAGTCAAAAAAAAAAGATTAGGCAGGAGACGTAGATGTGTAGCTCACTGGAATCCGACATTTGTGGGTCAGGAGGGGCCGGTGCTTCCACGATCACGAGATTCTTCCGGTGTTCGGCCGGCCTTGGGCTCCCCTCTTTTTTATCTGTCGAATTAGCGCGGGGGTGTAGATCACTTTCGGCGCCCGCATGGCTTTTCTGGCAGCGGTGATTTGCGCTTGCGTCATACTTCCGTTGATGCCCATATGTGTTTCTCCTTTCGCCCGTAGGCGGTGGTATGTCGGATGGCGTTAGCAAGCCGGTACTCGGATTAAATCGACGGCGCAAGAACAAGCGTCATCACGGGGATGGAGGGACCGTAGTCCGGCACATTGGCACTGATGATGTCGAAACTGTTCTCTCCTGTTCCGTAGCCTTGGAGTGCGACTACGTGCGAATTTCCATCACCCGCAAGAGACGCTTTCAACGCGGCGGATACCGCGCCGGCACCGTTATCGGCGGCGATATAGTTCACGATGGAGCCGTCAATGGCTATGCCAAGTAAAGCAACGACACCAATGGATAAGTTGGCGGTAACCGTCACAACAAGCGTATAGCCCACGGGCACGGTGATCGTCGTTGCGAGATTCGTCCCGTCAACGTCAACCCAGGTGGCACTGTCCACAACGTAGTTTGTTCCAAAAGCGCCTTTGAGAACGCGGACGCCACCACCGCTGGCGAGGGCGAGGCTGCCGCGGGGCGTGCCGGTTTCATCGATAAACCCGAGTATGGTTCCGTCGGACTGCCTAACGAGCTGAAGAAAGTCTTGGCTTCCGCTGGGAGCGCCGGGAGCGAAGTTGTTATTCCATTTGAACATTGCGGCTGCGTTGGGATTAATCATGCTTGTTACCTCTTGCGCGCTTGCGCGCGAACGCCTCCGCGGATCGTGATTGCGGATTAGCGTGATTTGTAACTGGTGGAAATTTGGCGGGCCACTCGATATAGCGGAATGCTGTCGCTAGGTCTCGCGATCCTGTGCGCACCGCTGAATCATCCACAGAACCCATGCACGCATATGGCGCATGTGTTCTTCGCGGGTTTCGATGCGTCTGGGCACACGTCCTCTTCGATAGATCATTTCGGTCTCCTACGAAAATCGGGGCGGCGCTGACTGCGGATTGGTGGCGTTAGTCCGGAAAAAGTTCATTGAATAGAGTGTTCTGCCACTCATTCCCTTTTCGCTGAGCTGCATCAGCGTCGATCTTGAGAGCACGGGCGGCGTAGTAGACGGACTCGGTGAACCCGAAAGTTCTAGAACTCGAGAGCGTTTCGACGCCGTCGATGGCATCTTCCAGAATCCCACGTAGGCCGAAGTAGAATTCTTTCACTGCGCTGAAAGGACGGTTGTAGAGGCGTTCGTTCCATCGAAGCGTTTCATACTGCTCTACCATTCCTTCATGCGTATCTCCGCTGGGATCATCTCGATGACGAGCGATCGCCTGGATGCAGGCGGTGAATTGAGGCAGAGGTGCAGCGTGGAATGCGTGACGTGCTGCTTCGATGTAGTAAGTGAGTGCTGCGTAAGTGAACTGCCGATCGGCTGCGGATGCTTCCCTGCCCTGCTGCATGATCGTACTCCTTCGAACTGCGGGTGATGCCTCTTGATAGCCGATGTCCCGAAGGAGAGCGACTGAGTGCTGGCGTACAATTTGCCCAGATTTTTTCCTTAATTTTTTTCGGTGAATTCGCCTGGATGGTACCGGAGACGGAAAAGATCCCGGGGTGGGGTCGCGAAATCCTGAAAACTTTTTGGATTTTATTTTTTCGCACAGTGCGAACGGAAGCGATGAAAAATCATGGACCGGTGGCCGCGGGAGCGATTCGAAAAGGGACAGGCCGGAGGATCGACCAACGAGCTCCAGAAACAGTGAACAAATCCAAAACCGATCCCATAGACGGCACAACCGAACAGTGGCAACCAACCAAACCGTAGAGCGCAAACCAGCGATACTTGGGGCGCAATTTTCGTGCCAAAGAATTGCAAGCCTTCGATTCCTTGCCCAAAGGGTTTTAAACCGGACGCGGTGCGCATGTTGGAGCGATTCGCGCGAGATATTCGGAACATCTGCGGACCATCTTCCGGCCGGTCGCGTCGCTCGAAGTCGGGGCTTTTCAGATCGGCGAGTTCTGAATCCGTGACGCGCGAAATATTCCGCAACGATTCCGGGAACATCTTCGGAAAAGTTCGCGGGGTTCGGGCGGATCATTTCCAAAGATGCGCAACAATTCGCGCGGATCATCGGCCGGCAATGCGGCGCGTGTTCAAGAATCTTTTGGTGCGATGAGCGTTCACAAATCCTGTTGCGGGGGGTGTCTGCAAGTCATTGAAAACACTCGTAAAGAAAGTTGATAAAACATGTTGACAAAAGAACCACAAAACATTAGAATTGTGAACATCGGACATCATCCGATGAGGAGCAACACCATGCCAACCGTCTACGAAATCGTAACGCAAAACCTGATAGAGAGAATCGAGCGCGAAGGGATTCTCCCCTGGGAAAAGCCTTGGATCACAAGCGCACCCAAGAATCTCAAGAGCGGCAAGGAATACCGCGGATTGAATGTTTTCCTTCTAAGCTCGAGCGGTTTCCCGCGTCCGGAGTACTTGACCTATCGGCAAGCTGAGGCGATGGGCGCGAACGTGCGCAAGGGCGAACACGGTCAAATCATCACCTATTGGAACGTCGGCAACGAACGATTGAATCCGAAAAACGGCAAGGTCCAAAAGCCTTTCCTCTTGAGGTTCTATCGAGTCTTTAACGTGACTCAATGCGAGGTCGGCGGTGTTCCCCTGGTCGATGTACTGGGCTTGGGTGGCGAGGAAAAGCGTCCGGTCGCGTCTATCGAAGCTTGTGACTCGTTCCTTGCCGCAATCCCAAACCGGTGCCCTATCAAAGCATCGGATCACGCTTGGTATTCCCCCAGCATGGATGAGATCGGCATCCCTGATAAGGCAGTTTTTCGCGATGTTGAATCTTTCTATTCGACTCTCTACCACGAGCTAATCCATTCGACGGCGCACAAGTCACGTGTGGGCCGCGAAATTGCGGACAAGCCCATTCAGTTTGGATCGCGCGACTACTCACTCGAGGAGCTCGTCGCGGGTTGCGGTCAAGCTCTGCTCTGTGGAGTCACGGGAATCTCAAATCAAACGATCGATAACGATGCGGCCTATGTAAAGAATTGGCTAACCCGTCTGAAAAACGACTCGAAGCTGATTTTTACCGCATCGGCTCAAGCTCAAAAAGCGGCCGATTATCTGAGAGGAGTTGCGAAAAATTCTCCCAGCGAATCGGAAGCGGAAACGGTTGAAGCATAGGCGACAGTGCGTTGCCCTTCACGGAGGGCAACACGAAGTCGCTTCAAAGTCATTTTAGAATAGGGAGAAAAATGCATGGCAACCTTAGCATTCGATTTTCCGGTCAGTCTTACCGCGAAGTATCAGCCGCGCAGTCTTTCGGAGTTTTGCGGGCTCGAAAAACAGATGAGAATGCTCGCAAAATTGGCCCAGAATCCGCCGAAAGACGGGGCTTCGCTGCTTTTTGAGGGCGGTCCTGGCACAGGCAAGACATCGGCCGCGTTCTGCTTCGCGAATTCGATCATTGGTGGAGCTGAGATTCATCACATCGGGTCTCAGGAATCGACGCTGGAAAACTGGCGATCGGTGATTTCGATGTGCCAGTACGTACCATTTGGCGCGAAATTCCACGTTGTGATCGCGGACGAAATTGACAAGTCCAGTCCCGCGGTGATGCTGTACTTGCTGTCACGACTTGACGGGTCTTGCCCGGTGCCTGCGACGTTCTTCGTTGGCACGTGCAACGATACTTCCACGCTGGAGCCCAGGTTCCTGAGCCGTTTTATCCGCTTCCCCAAATTCAACTGCTATGGCGCATCGGAAGACGTCAAATCGCTACTGCGACGTGCCTGGGCAGATTGTGCTTGCGGTGCTCCGGAGCCTGATTTTTCGAAAGTTCCTACTTCGAACGTCCGCGAAGCTTTGAATTGGCTTTCCGTGGAACTTTTATCGGTGTGATGGGGGCGTCGTGATGCTCTGGATTATCGCCGGCGTATTTGTCTGGTACGTTTTCTGGGGCGAACGCGATCGCCCGAAACGCGAACGCGGATGGCGTCGTGGATGTGGGCGAAATAAATACCCGCAAAAGCTGTGTTAGGTGTCGCGGCAATCTTAATCGGAGGTGATCTATGAAAGTTGCATTGTACGCTCGAGTTTCAACGACGAATCACGGGCAAGATCCAGAGTTGCAGTTGCGTGATTTCCGAGATTACTGCAAGGCCCGCAAGTGGACTGCGTATGACAAGTATGTGGACACGGCCAGTGGGGTGAAAGAATCGCGGCCGGAGCTTGACCGCATGATGAAAGATGCCCGTCGCAGGAAATTTGACGTGGTTCTCGTCTGGAAGTTTGACCGCTTCGCCCGTTCCGTTGGGCATCTGCTCCGCGCTCTGGAAGAGTTCAAGTCTTTGGGTATTGAATTTGTGTCGCTCACGGAAGGAATCGACACCTCGACACCAATGGGTAAGATGGTGTTCACCGTCCTGGGTGCGGTTGCTGAACTCGAGCGATCGCTTATCGTGGAGAGAATCAATGCGGGCTTGCGCAACGCGAAAGCTAAAGGCGTGACGCTTGGACGACCGCGCTCGACGGTCGAAACGGCGGTGATCCTTGCTCGAATGGAAGCGGGCGAATCCCAGCGAGACATCGCGAAATCGTTGGGTGTGTCGCCGGCGTTGGTGAACAAGCGGCTAAAGGGCACGCGATAATTTCCGATGCGTGTCGCAGGATTCGGGCGGCACTTCCTGGTGTCGCCTTTTTTATTTGGGAGCCCACGCTGCCCACTCCTGCCAGTTCACAATCTGATTGTCCACGGTGTGGAAAGCGCCGTCGAAGAAATGCCCGCTGCCTTTGGCGCGCGCCACCACCTCGGCGCGGGTCTCGCCTGTCGATGCACGAACCTGGGGCTTCGGGTTGTTGTCGAAACCGCGGGAGGATTCGCCGAAACCCACCAGTTGGCTACCTTGGATAGCCCATAGATCGTCGGCGAAGGTACGCCCGGGTGTGGGTCGTGTCGGCGCTGCGGGCGTCACGGGTGCGTCGTTTTCGGCCGGGTGGTGGCCACTAGCCTTTGGGCTCTGCGCTGCGTAGGCAGTAACGGATGCGCGCGCTTGGGTATTGGTCTTGAACTGCCCGGGCTGACGCAAACCGTTACCAAGTGCGGGTACCTTTGTCGGCTGCATACCGCGCGACACCAGGAACTTGTTGAGCTTCTCGTAATGCCGCGGGCTGCGCTTACGGCGCGGTGCGGCCAGCAGGGCCTTCTCGGCTTCGTCCTTGGCGGTCTTTCGGGCGGCGATCTGGCGCCGGAACTCCTTACCGTCAGCGATGAGGGCGGCCGTCTCTACCTGGCGCTGCTTTTCGACTCGGCTGTGCAGTGCTGGCTTCTCGGACTCTGCTATCAGGGCATCCACGAGCCCGGGACTGTAGGGCACGCCTAGGGCAGCTGCGCGCCAGATACCTGCCTTGGTGAGTCTCGCAGTCGTTGACGCCTTCCGGGAGCGTTGCTTACCCCATCCTGGGCGGCGCTGACGCATCTGGTAGACGGGCTCCCAGACTACGAGATCCTTGGCGTCCTGTTTTGCTTGCTCGAATTCGGCGCCAACGAGGTGCCGGCCGGTGATATTTTGCACGGTGGCGCGTTCACCAAGGCGCGCGACGAGCAAAATCAGGCGATCGGCGAGCGATTTCAGATTTTTCGACATAAAAACTCCTGCGCGTTAGTTCTTCGACGCGTGGCAAATTTAAGCATTTTGCGGTTACACGCTGTTAGGTACGGAATTAATGCGCTGCCTCTTTCAGGGTACGAGCGTCTGTTATCTAGGTCTTTCGGCCGTAGTCGGTCCCATCACGATCGTCCAGCGGACGGCACAGATTTTAGACACAAAAAACGGGCAAATCCGCGCAAGGGGGTATACCCCCACGCAGACACAAAGGCGAAGAAGAAAAAACTAATGATGAGAATGTATGTGTATGAGTATAGGAAGTATCTTATGTTGTATCCTTGGCACCTATCAGAAATAAAGGACTTAGCTTCTGAATCCTAAGATACGCCGCGAGCCGTGCTGCATTAAAAACTTCGCTCAAATACTGCCTGAAAAACGATAGAGCCTTTCGCCCCGTCCAAGCAAAAAGTGTATCTTAGGATTTTGGCTCAAATCAGTCCCGTTCGCTGCGCGCGGCCCGTTAAGTCGTTAAAGTCGTAGGAGTATCTCTCCACGAAGAAAGAGACCAAAAACCATCAATATCTAAAGTCGTACAAAAGGGGGTAAAAATGGTGAGTTGGAAATGTATATAATAAGAAGTAAAACACTTATGGAACAATATACCCCGACGACTTTAACGACTTTAGCGTGAATTTTGGGTCAAAAAACGGGCTCTTCACGCGATCGAAAAACCCGTTTTTACCCCCTTTCGTACGACTTTAGATTATTCGCGTTTGAAGCGGAAAATGACGTTCCGGTTCCCTTCTCTTGACGCTGTCAAATACCCATCGTCGACCAGCCCCTTCACCTGCGCCCGGATCCATTCGCCGGGCTTGTTCCTACTGAACAGGTCGCGGACATTGACGAGCCTGATTCCCGTGGATCCCCTCTCCTTGGCGAGCATGAGGATTCTGTATTGCTCGACGGAGTAGCCTTTGAAGATGTACTGAGCGCATCGCTGGGTGTAGTCCCAGATGTCCTCAGCCGCCTTCAGGTGCTTGACGTCAACCGCGCGCTCCCTGTCAATGACGCACAGGATGGTAGCCAGCCGGCGTATGTGTGGCGCCGATCGGGATGTCATGCCGCCGAGGAAGCCCGCCGTCTCCGTAGTCTCCTGGTCGCAGTAAACTTTGTTCCAATGCTTGTTGGCTGCTTTGGTCAGTGGGTAGAACACGGGATCTTCGTCACCGTCGACATCTAACACCCCGAACTCATTAAGGATGTCCGTAAAATAGACGAAGGTATCCATCTCGCGCTTCTTGCCTTTGCTGTCGACGTGGGTCGTATACAGTTTTGAGAAGTCAACCGGCCGACCGCCTTGCGGAGCCAATTGAGTCCGCTTCACGTAGCACCATAGGAAACGGTTGCCGTCTCCGGAGAGTGCGGCACCAACAGGCATCGTGGACTTAACCAGCGACGGTGTTGAAGACCCGATGATGGACACGTGCGGTTCCTTGCACTGTAATGAGTTGTTTTCACCGTCCGCGGACTTTCCTGCGACGATGTTGGATACGCCTTTCCCGTCCCATAGGTTGCGGATGAGTTCGGCTGCTTTGGTTTTCGGATCGGACATCAGTTTAAAGACGTTCGAAAGTTCGCCTTCACGGATGCACAACCGCTTGTCGTCTACGCCTGGTTGTTCTACGTCCGAATATTCCTTTGTGGCCTTGTCAAACTTCTTGAAGACTGACGCGTCCTTGATCTGCGATATCACGGCTTGTGGTGTTGAGAATCCCGTGACGTTGTTCGTGGACAACCAATGGGCGTTGATCAGGTGCAAGAAGGAATCCGCTACGTCTGATGCGGTGCCTTTACGACCGATGGATGAACTTCCTACGCAAGCGAGAAACTCATTCAGGTAATGCCGAGTGGCGCCAACGTTAAAATAGGCTTGACGTCCAATCATGCTCCCAAAGGAGACCAGCAGGTTCAAATACACTGCACCCGTGTTCGCTTCGCTGAACTCACACAACCGTCGCGTGACGTCGCCCAGCGGTCCATAAAGCAAAGCGTCGTCAAAGTTCGGTCCTGCTGTTTCCCGCAATTTCCAGATCGGGTGTTCAACATCTTCAGCGTCCTGCGCGTCAAGTTCTTCCTGAGTCATGGCGAATCTGGGATCAGGCCAGACCTGTTCTTCCAGCTCCTCTTGAATGGGTTGGACAGGGTCAATTTGGTTTACTGTCGCGTCCGTCGAAGTAGAAACCTTCGACGTCCGCTCCCTAAACTCCTGCGCCCACTTGATCGCCTTCGCGATCGTTCCTTGACGGAAGTCCGCTTCGCGATTAAACCACTTCGGTCGCGAGATCACGGAGTCCGCGTAATCGTTCCAGATCGCATCTCGATCATCGCCGTGCCTTAGCGCGGACCAGTAGCACAGGTCCGCATCCATGCACGAGTAATCGCTGTATTCCAGGAAGTTTCCAAACTGGTCCGCGACGATCCACGGTCCGTCGCCGGACAGTTCGCCTTTCATGAGAAGTTCGTATTCAGTTGTGAAAGCGGTCGCGGTTTCCGTGCGTTGAATCTTCGGCCGAGTGCCTTTTCCTTCCGTGCTACTAACCGTGGTTTTCTTGTCCGTCGTCGATCGAATTGGGTGCTTTTTCTGAATGTCACGGATCACGGCATAAATAGCGGACATGTTCAACGGTTCGATGTCACCAGCGTCTTCGTAAAAAATGTCGCCGGTCATCGTGATGTATTTTTTGCAGTCATAGCATTCAATTTGAACTTTGTCGCCGAACCCAGCGGCGGGATCGATCTTGAAAACCTTCCCGTCACTTGGAAGTTTTCCCATACCGATGATGCGCAGCCCGGTCCCGCTCGGGGTGATCTCTGTGTAGCCGCCTGCGACAGCCATCAGCTCATCAGCCCAGGGAGTGGCCGTTCCATCCGGAGACAGGCAGCCATCGATGTCGATCGCGATTAGGTTCATGTCCAGCGCGGCGCCTCCGATTGCAAAACCTATCCCGCTTTCCTTTCCGATTCCCGTGGAGGCCACGGAGGCAACTGCGACTTCATAAGTCGTCCACGTGGAGGGGTCAGTCGAGCTAGCGTGTCTGTTTGTACCAACGATAAATGGCGGCTTCGTGGCTTCGCCATTGCGTTCAACGAGCTTCCAGGCAACCCAGTTGGGCATCGATTGAAGCACAGCAGGTATATTCGCGAGATTGGAGGCGTTCACGATTTCACCTCCGGCTCTGGGACGACAACACGGGGCTTGTTGGACTTGCGTTTCACAAGCACGGCATCAAACCCTTCCTGCTGCCCGGGTTTCGTCGCGGATTCACGTAGGTCGAAGCTAAGAAGATCCCCTACGGCGGGCACTTCTCTATTGTTGATGTTCTTAACGTGCAGAAAATGAGAACGGTTGTCAGTCCCTAGCAAAAAGCAGTAGCCGCCGTTCTTGACGCACTTTGTAACTTCTCCGAGTAGGCGATCCATGTGGATGGCCCTCCTATTATGAATTTCCGTACACCTCCTCGCCCACCGGGACATCCCGTATCGGGCCTCATTGTTTTTGATTTTGGTTATTTGCCGCTTTCGCGGGCGGTGTTACTGCTAAAGCTTTATCCGTGGATGGTTAGCGCTGCTTCTCGTTTCAGCTCGTTGTAGAACTGCTCTTGCCACTCCGCTTCTTTTTTGAATCCCGCGCCTGGATAATCCGGACACATGAAATCAAACGCGCGGTCGTACGCATCCGCGAAGTCAAATATGGGGTGCCCAACGGTGCCGTTCGGTTCTAAGGTCGCGCGGACGATGAGCCTCAAACCCCGTAGGAATGCGCCAATCGGGGTGTATCCGTAATCCCGCCGCACCTTCTTGCTCCAAAGTTTGTTGTACATCTTCCTCAACAGCGCACGATCTTCTGCGTCCGTTGGGTTCCGATCGTAAATTTCAAGTTGTTCGATCACGTCTTGGAACTCGGGTAGATTCGCAAGCGGGAGCACGTGCTTCGCGCAACCGATATAGAACTGTCGCGCGCAATGCTCAAACGCTACCCTCTCATCTCTCGCTACTTTCTTACGCCTTGCAGCCTCCGCATCGCGCGCAAGCATCCCCGGTGTGAGCGGCATGGCAATCTCTTCCGCGCCAGCCTTGATGTCGATTAACATTGCGTGTTCTCCTTTGCCGTTAGGCAACCGCCTGAATCTTGATGCGTTTGCGGATCTCGTTCTTTTGCTGCCACCGTCGTTGACGCCTTTCGGTGGCGTCTTTCGCCATGATCTCCACCTGGATAAACTCGTTCCCCTTGTGTTGCTGAAAAATGATGTTGAAGTTGTGCCCGCATTCGCCTTCAACACCAATGCACAGGGCGTCCCGTCGTTCATCGGTGCGGCCACGGGCCTCGACGCCTCGATAGCCATCACCACCCTCATCTCCACCCAACCGTGCATGGGCAGACTGGACATGCAGCCAACCGGCGCCACAAACGGGGCAGCGAAGGCTCGGGCCGCATCCGAAATCCGAACCCGTGAACACTTCACCGACTTCACTGTCATCAATCCTTACGACGGGCTCGGCGGAAGCAATCGCTTCCTCGATCCCCGCCTTGAACGCCTGCCACCGTGCTTCCAAATCGTCTTTCCAATTCTCGAAATACATTTCCGTACTCCTTCGGTTAGATTTTCCCGCCAACATCCAATCAGTCTGTGCGGGTAATCCACCCGAAGGGACCGACCACTTTTAAACGTTGCTACCGTGATTCCTATTCTGTACAAACAGCACACAACCGTTGCCCATCCGCGTCATCGTTGCCCGCGCACCTCGCGAAGTTTTGAGAGGCACACCACGCCGACAGGTCGAACTCGCATTTTTATTTTGGTTCGTTTTAGTGCGAGGGGCTTTTGATTACTTCAAAGAACCAACGTGCTTCCGGAATTCCGGATTCGTGCGATCGAGCCGTTTTGCTAGCTCCTGGTCCATTGACATGAAATCCCTCAAGGACTTCGGCCAAGCATTCTGGGTTTCTAGAGCCCCGGCGATTGATTGAGGGGTGGCGGGGGACCCGTCGATATTACAAACATGGGCTTGGTCAAAACCCTTCGAACGAAGTGAACAAACGATGCGATCGGCCTGAAGGTAGTCCAGGTGCTCGGCATAGCTCGGAATCTTCGTGCAGGCGGGTATATTGCCCTCCCACTTAACCAGAAATTCTTTGAAGCGAACCGAGACCAGAAAACTATCAATCATGTTTTTCTCCTACCAATAATGCCTACGCGGAGGTGACATTTCCGGCGTTCCAACGACCAAAGTCGCCTGTAGAAGAATGAAAACAAGTGAGATAAAAAATCTCATTCATTAAGCGCGCGGGCCTTCACTTTACAAAAAACCGGCCACGCTCGCTTAACGCGCCCTGGGTCGTAATCCTCGGGGGCTGGCTTCCCAACGGGTGGTAAACCGTATCTCTCGACCCCTTCTGCAATCAGGCGCGATCGAGCCCTCCTACGAGCTGCCACGGATGACCAAAAACTCCGGATAGATTCAAAAGCGTTATCCTCGGAAAACCCCTCGTCGGTTTGTCCCACTAAAAAGAAATTGTAAAGGTTGAAATAAGCCTTCAGCGCGCTTCCGAACAGCCGCACCAATCCAATGCCCTTGGGGTCTTTCTCATATTCAGCGAGAGCCGTGTCCGGGATCTTCCAAACGATAAAATCCTTTAGCCTTGTTTCACTGAAAACCCAAGCCGTCTCGGGCGTTGGGTGACGTGGAACGTGCACAAAATCCAGACTCGTACTCGGCACGCCTACAGAAAAGCCCTTCGGCATTGACTGAGCTACATTCGCAAGCGAAACGGAATCTCCTGCGAGAGGCGATTTCAGGTCGGCATCGGCCCATCGCTGCGGACCCACTTTCCTATTCGGATCTCGGCCGCTGTTGAGATGTGAATTGCGATCGGCATTGGCGAACAACCGAAATTGGTACTTTTGAAAACTGACGGATTGGTCTCGGCTAGCTCCACGCGAACGAGGAGTTTTCAGTATGGTTTCATCGTCTCCGGGTTCCCAATCAATGTCCTGCATGCTATAGACGGTCTTAGACGTTTCCGCAATCTCATCGCCCGCCGACGTCTCGCGGGGCGATAATAGGCTCTCCGCTTCTTCCCAAACATCCGGCTTAACGTCAACTTCTCTATCTCTACGAAGGTCTCTAAGAAGGTCTTGCAGGCGGCCTTTTTTGAAAGCCTTGGCCGGCCGTTCCGCATATCTGCGCGTCATCGATATGCTTCCTGATTCATGATCTGTTCCCCGACGTAGTTTTCGCTGCTTTCTCCGCTTCCCTAGCCTGCTGTTTCGCTGCGTGACGCTTCGCGATGTACTCCGTACACGCTACGCGGACCATGTATCCGAAGGGCCTGTCGTCGTCGTAACAAAACTCCTTCATGCCCTGGACGATTTCGTCCGTAAACTGCACGCCAATAGTTGTCCGCCTGGGCTTCTCGGGTTTCATAGTGGCCGTGTTCTCTGGTTTTTCGTGCAACTTTGCTACGTTCATATCGCTCCTTCCGCCATGGAATCGACTACGCCGTAATAATCGCACACAATAGCACCGCGTGTCAAGCTATACTCGGTTGATTACCATACGTGCTACTAGGTGCGACTCTAACGCACTCAGCAGGACCTTTTGGACCGTACGAGCCTCCCGGACGGGCCTTCGGATACGAAAACGGCCGTATGATCACCTGGCGGCCCCTTTCCGCCGCGGCACGGTGCCATAGGGTCGGCTCCCGGGACAACAACCGCTTGGGTTCCCAGGTAATACATGGTACGCTTAAATCATGCTACAGAGGTTTTCCATCTGGATTGACAAGAAAACGCTCGCCTCCCTGAAAGCGATCGGCAAACAAAAAGAGCGCCCCGTCGGCTGGATTATGCGCAAGGCCATCGAAGAGTTCGTTGAGAACGCTAAGCAGACGGAGAAGTGAACCACGCCGGGCAGCAGCGCAGATGATTGGCAGGCGGCTTGCAGGTTAAAACTTGATGCGCTTCGGGAATCTCATCATCGGCGCCGCATTCATGCTCGGGCTGTCCGGCGCGCACACCGCATCCGTGGCGGCCGTGCATACGCTGAACGACCGGGAGATTTGGGCTGAATCACTCTCAAATGAGTCTGCGGGTATTTTCTTCACAGCCGTTGGCGCACGCTCAACGACGCTGCTCGTCACGATTTTTCCTAAAGATGCAACCGGCTGTGATTCTGTGGACTTCACGCTCACCGCGCGCCAAGACTTTTTGCAGGATGCGTACGCTCGCGGATTTCGCTCCGTGGAATGTATTGCGGATCTGCCCGATGGTAGCGAGCAAATCATCGAGCGGAACATCGTCCCGCGATCGCCTGAGCCAAACGTGCCGCATATTCCACATATCGCGCCGCCCAAGCACACCGCAACCACGTCCGAGGCGAGTGCGTGATTGGTACCGAAGGTCTATTGGTTTGCGTGCGCAGCGTGGGCAGCATGTAGACTCGGGATAAGAGTCCGAAAAAGGAAAATGCGATGAACACAAACAAGCAACTTCAGGCGCTGGTAACAAAGTACGGCGCGCCGTTGAAGGCGATCGGGGTCTCAAACGAAGAGATGGTCCGATTCCTCGCGCAGTGCGTTCGAATGCTCCAAGATTGATCCCACCGTGGACAACAAAGACCTCACATGGGTGCGTCCGGAATGTTGAGCGGAAGCTAGCCACCGTTACGCAGAACGCTGCAAACAAGAGTTGACCCCTCGAGCCGTTTTCACTAGTAGACGGCGCGTAAAGGGACGTGCTCCGTCCTAGTACTCCACTTCTCCGGTTAGGGCGTTAGGACGTAGCCGCCGGGCGGCCACGTCCAAACGGCTTTACCGGACGCGCCCAGAACTCCCCGCCTCCGTTCACTCCTCACCGAGAACGCGCATCCGGTAAAGCACTAGCGTTAACCAGGCACTAGCTCGTTATTTTATGAGAACAGCGTCACCACACAATACTGACCTCCGGCGACGCCCGTGGTACCTTAGGCTCGCCAAATAGCGGGCGCGTAGCGAACTTCAACGATTGAGGGAAGAATGATTGGCATTTCAGTCGAGGGTTCTAGAATCCCATCACGGTTGTCGCTTCCGGTTCTTGCATTTTGTTTATTTATGTTAAAGCCGGGCTTAGTCCAAGCTCAGCACGGAACCGCGGAAAGTGGGTACTTTCCACCAAGCTACGCGGGCGACACTTTCAGCGGCACGGTAACCGCGGTAAACGATAGTTCACGCGAATTAACACTTACTTATACGGACAACGCCAACAAGAAAAGCGAAGCCTTTGTGGGGGTGATCACCGATGGCTACGTGGCGCGTTGGAAGGACGGGACGGCACACCCACTGAAGCCTTCGGATCTACCGGTTGGAACGAAAGTAAAGGTCTATTACATGACAAAGCAGGCGAAGGTTGACGGGAAAAAGACCAAAACCAACACAATAATTCAGATCAAAGAAGCTCCAAACCTCGGAAAGCAGTACGCCACGTTCCAGCCTCACTAGCTAATAGTAGACTCTGCGCTGATTGATTCTCGGTGCAGCCGGATCGGCGCGCAAGTCGCGTTACCGGAAACTACGAGTCAGTTACCGGTAAGGGCTTGGCGGCCGATTTCAAAAATTCAGCTACTGAGATTTCTGGGAATTTATCGCGCTCGTCGTCGATGGGTTGGAATTTGTGAGGTTCGGGGCTTGGTTTTAAAGTCCATAGACCTTGTACAAAAAGTATCCGACGAAACAAACACCACCGAGATAATATACTGCGATTAACCCCCAAAACTGCTTTGGCTCTTTGGCTCGGTGAACGACAAGCCCAAAGCGCGCCCACGCTTCTCCGGTGCACGTCCCAACGACAGCCAGGAGCAATGACATGACCCCAAATATTAAGAGCCCATACGGTGGGCTTAGGTCCGAGTTCGCCATGAACAACTTCCTCTGTCCTTTCTACTTGCGTGAATCCCAGGTATCACTACAGCGAACATGTGGCATCAGCGAGTCCAAATTATCACAACCTACTTCGGATTATAGCGAAGCGTTCGAGCGAAGCAACAAAGGTCGGAGCCCAAGTCCTGATTTGTCGCGTAACCGGAAACTAGGAAAAAATCCACTTTACCGGTTAGGGCGTTACCGGAAACTACGAAAATCCAATTGACGGTTACTACGTTGAATCAGGCACAAGAGATGAACGAGGGATTTTGACCCTCGACGAATCGTGCGAAAATCACATAGAGGTCTGCTACGGCTATGTCAAATGTTGATTCATTAAACCCCCTCGCGCGACGAGTGTGGACGGCTCTGGTTGCCGC
The DNA here is from genome assembly GCA_963790855.1 of uncultured Acidobacteriota bacterium. Classification (GTDB taxonomy): domain Bacteria; phylum Acidobacteriota; class Terriglobia; order Acidiferrales; family UBA7541; genus Palsa-295. The sequence goes on along the minus strand of CAWBPZ010000004.1, from coordinate 310,518 downwards.
GCGTCCGGAATGGGCCGAGTTCTTCGGTACCTGCGGAACGGACGACCTTGAAGTCGCAATCCCCGCACCAGTTGGGTCAAACGCAGGGCAGCTCGTTGTATTCACAGCTAAGGGTAGGGATTTGTGGATACGGTTCAGCCCGCCCTCGATGTGCTACTCCCTTGACGACGAAACAGAAATGCTCGATGTGATTCAAAAACTTCTGGCGGAGACAGCACTGTTTGCGGTTGTCACGCGGGGCGACGAATGGGCTGGAGCGACCCTAATAAGACGGGGAGAGCCGACAGACGTTCCGCAATTAGGTCCGGACGAAGTTGCCCATATTGTTTCGTGGTCTGGAAACTATGACCAAACCATTGAATCTGGCACTTAGGTATGAGTCAACCCCTGATTTGTCGCGTTACCGGACAATGGCCGCTGGCGCTCCCGAGCTGTCTTCTGGGATGCGGCTCCCCTTCGCGTGGCTAACTGTCGAGCGCTGTTGCACGGAAGCGGAGCCAGAAATTTTGTACGAAATTGTACGGAATCCGGCAAATCCGTACAATTCTAAACGATTCTGTCGGTTGGTAAGTCCTGTAAACCCAGCAGATACGAACCCGTTGGGGGTTCGATTCCCACCCGCGCCTCCAACATTTCTTCCCTTCACAAAAATCCGCCGGCCAGCTCGCCAGACTCTCCTGTCATTTTGAAGCTCGCCGTATAACGAAGAAATTAACGCGGGGCTTGCAACTTGGCGTTAGTCACTATAATGTTAGTGCGACTATCACAATATAGTTCATGCACCCCGCCCCGGTGCACTAAGCAGGAGGAACAGCATCATGCCCCGCGCAAAAGTCTCCGCCAGGCAGCCAACCCCATCAGCGGCCACAATCAACGACGATAGCGAAGACGGTAACGCCACCGGAAAACGGCGCCACGCCGGCACTCGCAAAGCACCCGTCGGAGGCCTGCGCGAACGCAAGAAAGCGCGCCTGCGCCAGCAGATCATCGAAACGGCGCTGCATCTTTTTCGCCAGCGCGGCTACGAAAAAACGCGTATTGACGACATCGTGCAAACTCTGGAAATCAGCCAGCCCACTTTCTTCCGCTATTTCCCCAGCAAGGAAGCTGTCTTGCGCGAAGTCGGGCGGCGTGCGTTTGCGCGCCAGGCCGAAAGTCTGAAATCCGAACTCTCCACCAAAGCCACCACCGAACAGCGCCTGCGCCGCTTTTACGAAACGCTCGGCAACGTGACAGAAGTCGGCCGCCCGCTGTGGCAGGCCGTGATTCTTGCCGGTGCGATGGACCCGGTGCGCTCTCCGGAATTGCGCGGGGCGGAAGCGGCCACCGTCAGCCTTCTCCGCGAAATCATCGCCGAAGGCCAAAAAAATGGCGAAGTCACGCGTGATTTTCCGGTCGTGCATCTGGCGGAATTTATGGAAGGGCTTTTCAATACGGTCGTCCGGCAGTGGGCGGTTGATCTTACTGGCCCGCACAAGCTCACTGAGCGCGTGCGCAACGCGGTGGAATTTTTCTTGCGGGGCGCGCGGCCGTAACCGCCGTTCACTCCAAACCGGTGCCGCAATTGCATAATCTCGCGTTTCTTCTTTCACGCAAGAACCAGGTTTCCATTTCGCTGAGGCACGCCACATGAAAGCCGCCGTCCTGCGCGAATTCAAATCTCCGCTGAGCATCGAAGAGATCGCACAACCGCAGCCCAGCGCGCACGAAGTGCTGATCGAGGTCGAAGCCTGCGGCGTGTGCCACTCCGATCTGCACCTGGCCGACGCCGATTGGCCGCAGCTCTTGCGCATCGTCAAGAAGCCGCTCGTTCTGGGCCACGAAATTGCCGGACGCGTTGTGGAAAAAGGCCCGGCCGTCGAAAATTTGCAGATCGGCGACCACGTCGGCGTTCCCTGGCTGCACTGGAGTTGTGACGAATGTGAATTCTGTCGCGAGGGCAATGAGAATCTCTGCGTCAAACAACAAATCACCGGCGTAACCGTGGACGGCGGTTTCGCGGAATTCGTCAAGGCCCCCGCCAGCCACGCACTGAAAATTCCCGAACAGCTTTCATCGAGCGATGCCGCGCCTCTTTTCTGCGCCGGCGTCACCGTCTATCGCGCTCTGCAACACGCCAAAATCCAGCCAGGCCAGCGTCTGGCGGTCTTTGGCGTTGGCGGCTTGGGCCAACTGGCGGTGCAAATCGGCGTCGGGCTCGGAGCATCCGTCACCGCGATTGATGTCTCCGACGAAAAACTCGCGCAGGCTAAAACTTTTGGCGCATTCGAAACTCTGAATGGGGCCACGGCAAATGTTGCGAAAGAATTGCGCCGCGCCGGAGGCGTGCATGCCGCGATCGTAACTTCCGCCGCGAAAGCCGCCTACGACACAGCGTTTCTCTGCGTCCGGCCCACAGGAATTCTGCTCGTCGTCGGCCTGCCCGCGGAATCCATCTGCTTCCCGCCCATTTCGATGGCCGCATCAGAAGTTCGTATCCACGCGTCCTCCGTCGGCACGCGCCTCGATCTTCGCGCTGTCCTGGCCATCGCCGCGGCCGGAAAAATCCACTCGCAAGTCACCACGCGTCCTCTCTCCCAGGTAAACGAAGCCATGGCCGATTTGCGCAATGGCAAAGTCTCCGGCCGCATCGTGCTCACCCCGCGCTAGAGATCTTCCGCCCTCGCTCTCAGAATCTCCCTGAGCGCTTCCAGCACCTGCCACCCTTGTAATCCGCGTCCTGCCCCACCGCTCCGCGCCCGCATCAGAAAACCTGATATATCGCATCAGCTTTCCTGTTGACGTTAGTAACTATGATGTGATACCTACACTCACAATTCTCAGGGAATGGGTGGGACGGGGGTCACGTGTCTTGGAATTCAAGGAAGCCATCACCCGTGGTTGCCTCTGGCGATAACGTGCCCGGCGCGCTTTGCCACCGTCGCGCCCGCGATCGCCGCCATGCCTCTGCCCTGTGCCAATTTCCATCCGCTGAAATCTCGCAGATGTCCCACACATTAGGAGGAGCCATGAGAGTACTGATCTCATTTGCATGTGCCGTGGTGCTGGCGGCGTGTTGGTTGCTGACGAGTCCCGCCGCCCACGGCCAAGGTGTGGGCGCTTCGGGTAGTGTCAGCGGAACGGTCACCGATCCCACCGGTGCCGTTGTCCCCAAGGGCACCATCACCGCACAAGACGTGGCCAGAGGCCTTCGCGTCACGTCGGATATAGATACCAACGGCCAGTATCGCTTCTCCAATCTGCCTCCCGGCACATACGATTTCACAGCTCAGATCGCCGGCTTTCAAGCGCAAATCCAGAAGGGCGTCACTATCACTGTCGGTCAATCAGCCATCCTGGATTTCCATCTGCAGGTTGCAACCACTTCTTCTGTGGTGGAAGTCTCCGCCGCCCCACCCGTAGTGGAAACGGAACGTGGTAGCCAGTCCAACACCATCACTCAACAATATATCGAAGACCTTCCCATTGACCGCCGCGACTACTTGAACTTCACCTTGCTCCTACCCGGCGTTGCCGATTCCACACGCCTCGCGGACGACCAGGATTTTCGCGTCAAGCAAACTCCGCAGAGCGGTCTTTCGTTCTACGGCAGCAACGGCCGCGGCAACAGCGTCACCGTTGACGGCGGCGAGGCGGGCGACGATGCCGGCGGCGTGCGCCTCACTGTGAGCCAGGACGCAGTCCAAGAGTTTCAGGTGAATCGCAGCAACTACGGCGCGGACTTGGGCGGCGCCAGCGGCGCGTCCGTCAACATCGTCACGAAATCAGGCAGCAACCAGGTGCACGGCACCGTGTACAGTTATTTCCGCAACAGCGGGCTGGATGCGCGTGATCCTTTCGCCTTCACTCAGGCGCTGGCGCCCGGCGCCATCTTCGATCCCGGCGCTGCCGATTCCGTGGGTTCGCCGATCAAAAATTCCCTCGGGCGATATCAATTCGGCGGCGCCGTCGGCGCGCCGATTCACAAGGATAAGACTTTCGTCTTCTTCGCATTCGAAGGCCTTCGCCAGGATTCCGAGAACGCCGTTCCGCTCCTGACAAATACGGATATCTTCCGTCCTACAGCCGGTCAAAACGCCATTTTCGCTGGGCTCGCCGCGGAGGGCAACGCGGTCAGCGTACCCTGCATCAACAATCCCAACGGCACGATAACTACCCTTCCCGCCGCGATGTGCGCCGGCTTTCTGCAGAACGCGTTGACCACCAGCCAGCTCACCGGCCCGATCCCCGGCCAAAACGCCATCAACACATACCTGGTGAACCAGCTGGAATCCAACGGCGGCCTGTTTGATTACACCACTCGCCAGTACCTGTTCTCCGGCCGTCTGGATCATCACATCAGCGAAACCGACTCGATTAATCTCGCCTACCGCTACGGCCACGATTTGGAAGAGAACCCTGACGTGCAATCCCTCACCGGCTTCTCTGCCGGCAGCTCCATTCACAACTACGACAACAATCTTCAAGCCTCCTGGTACCACGTTTTCAGTCCGCGCACCGAGAACGAGTTCCGCTTCCAGTGGGATTACGACAGTTTCAACGTCATTCCCAATGAGCCGGGACAGGTGGGCGTGCAGATCGCGGGGTTCGCGAACAATCTGGGCACCAATATTTTCCTGCCCAATCTGACGATCCTCCGCCGTTATGAATTCGCGGACAATGTCACGCTCGTCCGTGGCGCGCATACCATCAAATTCGGCGCCGACGAACTTCTGCGCGGCAATCACTCCGAATCCCATACTTTCCTTCCGGGTCGTTTCGTTTTCGGACCGCTTCCCGGTGTCGCCTTCAGTCCCTGCCTGGCAAACCCGACCGGCCCCGTTACCGTGAATCCGGACACCGCCGGCTGCAATCTGCCCGGCGCATTGGCTCCGGCGGGGATCAACTCGCTCCAAGCCGCCTCTCTGTCAGCACCTCAGGTATATCAACAGGGCTTCGGCAACCCGGACTATCCCGCCTACACCCGGCCGTTAACGGGATTGTATTTACAGGACTCCTGGAAGATCGCTTCCAACTTCACCCTGAACTATGGCCTCCGATATGAAATTGATTCGCAATATCTGCCCCTGAATACGTATTACGGCGACGTCGCCCCGCGCATCTCCTTCGCTTGGGACCCGTTCAAGGATCACAAGACCGTAGTCCGCGGCGGGTACGGGATTTTCTACGGGCCCATTGACGCCCAAATTCCCCAAGTGGACTTGAGCCTTGGCGTCTTGAACAAAAACCGTAGCACGGTCGAGAATCAGCGCAACACTTCGCAGGTTCCCGACCAAGTCAACAACGCCGTAAACACTTGCGGCATTGGGGTCGTGAATCCTCCCATACCCCTCGGGTTTCCGGGGAACGGAAGCAGCCCGTGCAACCGGTTTATTTCCATTTACGTAGATCCGGGCTTCAGCATTCTTCCATTCGTCCAGTCCGCAGGAGCAGTATTTTCTGGTCTTTTTAACACGCCTGCGCCTCCCGGGAATGCGCCCGGCGCAAACAAGATCACCTGCACAATCCCCGCGCCGGGAACGAATGCTTGCATCACGCCGGCGGATGTCGCCAACTACGGAATTTTCGTGCAGAGCAGTGGCCTGCTCTCGCCCCTGACTGTGTTGTTCAGCAACCCGCCCAACTACCGGCCGCTTTATTCGCAACAAGCTTCGCTCGGAATCGAACGCGAAATCACCCCCGGCTTCTCGATTTCCGTGAGCTTCATTTATTCCCACACCGTCCACATCCCGGTAGCAATTGACACTAATCTGCTGCCGAGCACGCCCATGAGCACCGTAACTCTGGCGAACGGCAAGTCCGTTTCCTATCGCAACTGGAACACTACCCCAGCGACCGACCCGCTCGGCGGAACAGAGGGTCTGCCTTGCGCGCCGACCGCGGCGAACCCGAACCAACCCTTCGCGTGTTTTGTAAATCCACTGATCATTCAAAATAACCAGTACACCTCCGCGTCCTCCGGCCTTTACGAAGGCGGGATTCTCGAGATCCACAAACGATTCAACGACAATTTCTCGTTCTTCGGAAATTACACCTACAGCAAAGCCTTCGACACCAGCACCGATTTCAACACCGACTACGGCCCGCAGGATCCCACGGACCTAGCAGCGGATCGCGGTCTCTCTGAGTTTGATGAACGCAACAAGGTGGTTCTCGCTGGCGTCATCAACAGCCCCTGGAAAAATGCCTTCCTTTCCGGCTTTCAACTCTCGCCAGTTTTCCAGTACCACAGCGGTCATCCATTCAATCTGCTCGCAGGCGGCGCGGTCAATGGCAACAATCACATCACCAATGAACGCCCCATCGGCGATCCGCGCGACACCGGTCTCGGCCCCAACTATATTGACTTCGACGCACGCTTGACCTGGCAGCACAGAATCGGCGAGCACGGCAGTCTCATCTTGACCGCCGAAGGCTTCAATATCGCCAATCGCACGAACTACGCCAGCGTGAACAACGAGGTCAGCCCGCTCTTCGGCTTCCAGCCCGGGTTCACCACCTTCAACGTGCACGGCAGCGCCGCGCTCTCCCCGAGCACGCCGCTCGGCTTTACTTCGGACCTGGTGAAACGGGAGATTCAGCTCGGCTGCAGATTTAATTTCTGATTGCGTAACAGAAAATCGCCGGCGGCTCAGCGTGCACGCGCCGCCGGCACCATCTCCGATCGTCCTTCGGCGAATAATTTCGCCGAAGCCACGGCCCCAGCGACTTCGCGGCAACAGGAGGAGTTGAAATGTGGCAGCAAATCAAATCCACCGTGCTTTTCGTCACCATCACCGCAGTTCTCGTTCTTTCCATCGCAGATGCTTCGCGCGCGCAAGCCAGCCTCACCACGAAAACCGGCTCTCTCAGCGACGGCGCCACCTACCTGATGGAAGTCCCCTCGAATTGGAATGGAACTCTGTTCCTCTATAGTCATGGCTATGTAGTTCCGGGAAGCCCGAATCCTGCTACCGACGTGGGCGATCCCGCCACCCGCGCTTTTCTCCTCGCCAATGGATTTGCGCTCGCCGGCTCCTCTTATGCCACCACTGGATGGGCTATTCACGAAGCTCTCACGGATCAGATCGCCACGCTCGATTTGTTCGACGCCATGTTCGGGCATCCCGTCGCCACCATCGCTTGGGGACATTCACTGGGCGGCATCATCACCGCGGGCTTGATCCAAAGGAATCCCAAGCGCTTCACCGCTGCCCAGCCCATGTGCGGCGTGTTGGCCGGCGGCGTAGCCACGTGGAACACTGCGCTCGACGCCGAATTCGCCTTCCAGACGCTGGTCGCACCCAACGCGGGCCTGCAAGTCGTCAACATCACTAATCCCGATGCGAATCTGAACCTAGCCGAAGAAATTCTGGCCGGCGCCCAAGCCACGCCTCAGGGTCGCGCGCGCATCGCACTCGGCGCCGCTCTCAGCGACACTCCCGGCTGGTTCACTCCCACTTCCCCAGAACCTGCTCCCACCGATTTCGTCAGCCAAGAGGCGAATCAGTTTCTGTGGGATCAGCAAGTCGATTTTCCTTTCGTATTTGCTTTCCGCGCCGAACTCGAAGCGCGCGCCGGCGGCAATGTCTCCTGGAACACCGGCGTTGACTACCGCCGCCAGCTCGAAAAATCCGTTGACCGCGCTGAAGTCCGCGCGCTCTATGAAGCCGCCGGGCTCAGCCTCGAAGCGGATCTCGAAGCGCTGAATCACGCCGCGCGCATCAAAGCCAATCCCGAAGCGGTGGAATACCTGAAGCAAAATATTATTTTCGATGGCCAGATCGATATTCCGGTTTTGTCGATGCACACCAAGGGTGACGGCCTCGTCGTCGTGCAAAATGAATCCGCTTACAAAGATGTGGTGGACCACCTGGGCAACGACAGCCGCCTGCTGCGCCAGACTTTCGTGGATCGCGCCGGACACTGCGCCTTCACTCCTGCGGAAACAATCGCCGCGGTCGAAACTCTGCTGCAGCGATTGGAAACCGGGCATTGGCCGAGCATCGAAGCCAAACTTCTAAATGGCGACGCCGCAGCTCTCGGACCTGATTTCAATATCTATGAGGTGGGCACCACCATCGTTCCCACTCCGCCGGCGTTCATTGACTACACGCCCGCGCCCTATCTGCGTCCCTTCGATGCCTTCGCCCATCCGTGCTTCTTCGGCTTCGGCGATGGCGATTGCACCCAGGGCTTCTCGTTTGGCGATACGTTCTGAGCGGTGCGGAAGCACAGAGCGAACCTACGAAGTCGGGAATCTTCGTAGGTCGTGGCTTTAGCCACGACATGAACGGCACAAACTCGTTGCGGCTTTAGCCGCTGAACTACCGATTTTGCGGTTGCCATGAATTCTCGATCGGAGTTCTTCGGTGGCATATAGCGTTAGCTTCTAACATATGATATAAACACACGCTATTCTGAACAAACCAAAATGAACCCGGGCCCACAACTCGCAACGTGAACACCTCCAAAATCTTCGACCTCACCGGCCGCGTCGCCATCATCACCGGCGGCTCCGTCGGTCTAGGCCGCCAAATGGCCGAAGGCCTGGCTGAAATGGGAGCAAGCATAGTGCTCTGCGCCCGCAAGAAAGAGCGTTGCCTGCGCACAGCCAGCGAACTGCAAGCCGCCGGAGCCAAAGCGCTCGCGCTAGCCTGCGACGTCAAGGATCCGGCCAGCATTCAAGCGGTCGCCGACGCGACGCTCGAACAATTCGGACGCATCGACATCCTCATCAACAACGCCGGCACGTCCTGGGGCGCGCCCGTCGAAACCATGACGCTCGAGCAGTGGAACAAAGTCATCGAAACGAATCTCACGGGGACTTTTCTGTTTTCGCAAACGGTGGGCCGGGTCATGATTGCGCAGCGCAGCGGAAAGATTATCAACATCGCCTCTGTTGCCGGCCTGCGCGGCTCGTCGCCAAAATTTTCCGCCATCGGCTACAGTGCCAGCAAAGGGGGAGTGATCATCTTCACCAAAGACCTCGCCTGCAAATGGGGCATGCACAATATTCAAGTGAACGCGATCGCACCCGGCTGGTTCCCTACCGACATGTCCGAAAAAGTCATCGAACGAAATAAAGAATCGCTCTTGGCCGGGGTACCCTTGGGCCGATTCGGCGGGCCGCACGATTTGAAAGGGGCCGCCATTTTTCTTGCTTCCTCTGCATCCGATTATGTCACCGGACACACTCTAGTCGTCGATGGAGGTCAATCCGCCTGATTCAGGCGAGCGCGCTATGAATATTCCACTCACGCCCCTGCGTTTCCTGCGCTACGCGGCGCAACAATATCCTCGCCGTACCGCGGTCGTCTGCAACGACGACAGATACACCTACGCGCAGATGGCCGATCGCGTCAGCCGCCTCGCGGGAGCGCTGCGCCAAGCGGGCATACAGCCCGGCGATCGCGTCGCGTTCCTTAGCAGCAACTGCCATCGTTTGCTCGAAGCGTACTACGGCGTGCTGGAGGCCGGTGCAGTTTTGCTGCCGCTCAATATCCGCCTCACGCCCGGCGAACTCGGCTACATCCTCCACGATTCCGGCGCCACGGCCCTCTTCGTCGAAAAACAGTTCCTTCCGGTCGCCGAAGCCTTTCGCAAGGACATCCCGTCGGTGAAATTGTTCTGCCAGCTTGATGGCATTCCCGCCGCACCCTGGCTCTCGCCCAAGAATTACGATCAAGTTCTGGCTGCAGCCAAGCCGCATTTCGCGGACATCTCCTCCATTGATGAAAATTCCCTCTCCGAACTTTTCTACACCAGCGGCACCAGCGCCAATCCGAAAGGCGTAATGCTCACGCACCGCAACGTGTACCTGCATGCGCTGCATGTCTGCATGGGATTGCAAATCGAACGAGGCGCCGTTGAACTGCACACCATCCCGCTCTTCCACGCCAACGGCTGGGGCGTCGCGCATTTCCTCACCCTGCTCGGCGGCCGACACGTGATGATTCAGCGCTTCGACCCGAAAGAAGTTTTCCGCCTCATCGAAAAAGAAGGCGTCCACACCTGCAGCCTCGTTCCAATCATGGCCACGGCACTGGTGAATTGTCCGGAGCGCCTGAATTACAATCTCACCACTCTGCGCCGCATCGTCATCGGTGGCGCAGCGTCGTCGCCCACTTTAATTCGCGAAGTAGAAGAAAAACTCGCCTGCGAATGCTTTTCCGGCTACGGCCTCACCGAAACTTCCCCCACGCTTTCCGTTTCGCCGATGAAATCCGGCATGGTTTGGCAAGGCGAGCAGCGCTTCACCGGTCAGGCCATGACGGGCTACGCAATCCCCGGCGTGGATCTGCGCGTCGTAGATCCGGATGACAAAGACGTCCCACACGACGGCCAATCCATCGGCGAAATTATCGCGCGCGGCGACGGCGTCATGGAAGGCTACTGGCGCCAGCCCGAAGCTTCTGCCGAAGCTCTGCGCGGCGGCTGGTTTCACACCGGTGACATGGCCACGATCAACGAAGACGGCTACGCGCTTATCGTGGACCGCAAGAAAGACATCATCGTCAGCGGCGGTGAAAATATTTCTTCCCTCGAACTCGAAAAAGCCATCCTGGCGCATCCCGCCGTCCTGGAAGCAGGCGTAATTCCTGTCCCTGATGCGAAGTGGGGCGAAGTTCCCAAAGCGCTCGTGGTTTTGAAAGCGGGCGCCGCCGCCACCGAAGCTGAACTCATCGAATTCTGCCGCTCGCGCCTGGCCCACTACAAATGTCCGCGCTCGTTCGAATTCGTCGAGAGTTTGCCCAAGACCGGCACAGGGAAAATCCTAAAAAAAGACATCCGCAAGAAATATTGGCAAGGTCAAGACACGATGCGCCCAGGCTTCACAGTGCCACCGCCGCCCAAAGCAAAATCCGGCGCGTGAGTTAGATATTCGAGGCCGGGTGGCGGCCCGGGCAGTTTGTTTCGCGAAGATTTGTTTTGCGAGTAACCGCGGCATTCGGCGCGCGCGCAACGCCACACAACGCGAAGGAGTCTGATTCATGGATCTAAACCTAACACCCGACGAATTGCAGTTTCGCGACGAACTGCGCTCCTGGCTCGCCTCCAACGTCCCGAAAGATTGGAACGAGTGGCGCGAAAGACCCATCGAGGAATCGTTCCCCTATCTCCGCGCCTGGCAGCGCAAACTACAGGAAGGCCGCTGGGCCGCCGTTTCCTGGCCCAAAGAATACGCAGGCCGCAGCGCCACGCTGATGCAGCAAGCGATTTTCTGGGAAGAAATGGCGCGCGTCGAAGCTCCGCCCATGGCCAATTCTCTCGGCCTCGGCCTCATCGGCCCCACCATCATCGCCTACGGCACCGAAGCGCAGAAGCAACGTTTCATCCCGAAAATTCTTAGCGCCGAAGAAATCTGGTGCCAGGGTTTTTCTGAGCCGAATGCCGGCTCCGATCTCGCGGGTCTGCAAACGCAAGCAGTCGTCCACGCTGATCATTACGTCGTCAACGGACAAAAAGTTTGGACCAGTTACGGCTGGGTTGGCGACTGGTGCGAACTTGTCGTGCGCACCGACGCGACTGCCGCAAAACACAAGGGCCTCACCGTCCTCCTTGTGGATATGAAGTCCCCCGGCGTCGAAGTTCGCCCCCTGCGCCAAATGACCGGCGAATCCGAATTCAACGAGCTTTTTTTCCGCGATGTGCGCGTGCCGGCCGAGAACGTCCTCGGCAAAGTAAACGACGGCTGGAACGTCGCCATGAGCACGCTGATGTACGAGCGCGGCTCCTACGGCGCGCGGCTGCATCTGATTTTCAAACGCTACATCACGCGCCTGATCGAACTCGCGCACGGCATTCAACGCAACGGACGCCCCGCCGCACAGGATCCGAGCATTCGCCAGAAACTCGCGCAGTGCAGCGCTGAAATCGAAATCATGCGCTTCAATCAGATGCGCGCATTCAGCCGCGTCACTGCCACCGGCGTACCCGGGCCCGAAGGCAGCATCCAGAAAATATTCTGGAGCGAGCTTAATCAGCGCCTGCAGCAAATCGCGCAGGAGATTCTCGGACCTTACGGCCAATTACTGGCGGGCGATCCGCACGCGGTTGACAACGGCATGTGGTCCTACGCCTACCTGCGCACCCGCGGCAATACCATCGAAGCGGGCACCTCCGAAGTACAGCGCAACATCATCGGCCATTTTGTTCTCGGCCTACCCAGAAGTTATTAGGTCACAAACTCAGAAGGGGACGCCCAATGCAATTCGGCTTGAGTGAAAGTCAGGAATTTCTCAAAGACAGCGCGCGCAAATTCTTCGCCGGAGAATGTCCCAGTGCTGAAATGCGCCGCCTGATGGAAACGGACACCGCCTACGACGCCGCGCTGTGGTCGAAACTCACCGATCAGGGCTACACCGGGATTATATTTCCAGAAGCGTACGGTGGCGTCGGTCTCGGCAAGGTGGAGCTCATGCTGCTGCTGGAAGAAGCCGGCCGCGCGCTGCTGCCCGGCCCATTTTTCTCCACCGTCGTGCTGGCCGGCTCGGTTCTCGACACCGTCGCCTCGCCCGCGCACAAACAAAAATATCTCGCGCTCCATCTGCCGTGGCGAAGCTCGCTCCACCGTCGCCATCCTGGAATCGAACGCCAGCTGGAATCCCTACGACGTCCAGCTCACAGCCGCCAACGGCAAGCTCGCCGGCGAAAAATATTTCGTCTCAGACGCCGCCGTCGCCGATTTCATCATCGTTGTGGCGCGCAACGGCGTGTTCGTCGTGAACGCGAAAGCTCCCGGCTTGAAAATTTCTCCCATGATCGCCATGGACCTCACGCGCAAGCTCTACGTCGTCGAATTCGACAACACGCCCGCCGAAGAAATCGGCGCCACCACGAATCTCGGGCGTGCATTCGATGTCGCCACCGCTGCGCTCGCCGCGGAACTTGTCGGCGGGATGCAACGCACTCTCGATATCACCGTCGAATACGCCAAGACGCGCAAACAATTTGGCAAACCCATTGGCACCTTCCAAGCCGTGCAGCACCAATGCGCCGACATGTATTTGGAAACCGAAAGTTCCCGCTCCGCGGTGTACTATGCCGGTTGGGCGCTCGAGGAAAATTCCCCGGACGCATCAACCGCCGTCTCGATCGCGAAAATGTATGCCAGCGACGCTGCGCGCACCGTCGGCAATCGCGGCATCCAGATTCACGGCGGCATGGGCTTCACTTGGGAAAACGATGTGCACCTTTATTACCGCCGCGCGAAAGGCTCGGAAACGGCATTCGGCGATGCCACCTTTCATCGCGAGCGGATAGCCTCAGCCGTCATCGATTCCGGCACCGTCTCCGCGAAATCTGCATAAATTTGCGACGCAAGGATTCTGTCCATGAACGATCTCGTGCAGTTCACAAAAGAAAACGACGTAGCCGTTATCACCATCAATAATCCTCCCGTCAACGCGCTCAGCCCGGGCGTCCCCGAAGGCATTTCAGAAGCGCTCGACCAAATCGCGCAGGATCAGAGCATCAAAGCCGTCGTGCTGATCGGCGGCGGTCGCACCTTCATCGCCGGCGCAGACATTAAAGAATTCGGCAAAATGACTTCTGGCAAGGCCCGCGGCGCGGGCTTGCTCCCGTTTCTTCTGCAACTCGAAGACAACAAAAAGCCTGTGATCGTCGCCATTCACGGCACAGCTTTCGGTGGGGGCCTCGAAGTCGCCATGGCCTGTCACTATCGCGTCGCCGTTGCCACCGCGCAGGTCGGCCAGCCCGAAGTAAAGCTCGGCATCATTCCCGGCGCCGCCGGCACGCAACGCCTTCCTCGCCTCGCGGGCGTCGCAAAAGCCGTCGAAATGTGCACCACCGGCAATCCGGTAAAAGCCGCGGAAGCCCTTCAGTTCGGCATCGTTGACCGCATCATCGAAGGCGAGCTTCTCGCCGGCGCCATCGCGTTTGCCCGTGGAGTCGCCGCGAAGCCCGCTCCCAAAACGCGCGAGCGCAACGAAAAACTCGGCAACGCCGCCGACAACGCTTCGATTTTTTCCGCCGCGCGTGAAACCGTTGCCAAAAGACAGCGCGGCCTCCTCGCTCCCGTCGCCGCCATCGCAGCCATCGAAGCCGCCACAAAATTGCCGTTCGCCGAAGGCTGCCAGGTCGAACAAACACTTTTTGTCGAGTGCCTCTTCTCCGATCAGTCCAAAGCCCTCATCCACGTTTTCTTCAGCGAGCGCGAAGTTGGAAAAATTCCAGACGTTCCCAAAGAAACTCCGCTCATTCCCGTGAAATCTGCCGCAGTCGTCGGCGCCGGCACCATGGGCGGCGGCATCGCCATGGTTCTCGCCAATGCCGGAATTCCCGTGCTGCTGAAAGATGCGGATCAAGCCGCGCTCGATCGTGGCCTCGCCACCATCCAATCCAATTACGCAAACTCCGTCAAACGCGGCCGCTTCACTCAGCAAGAAGCCGATGACCGCTTCAAGCGCATCACTCCTACGCTCTCCTACGACGATTTCGCAAAAGTAGATCTCGTCATTGAAGCCGTCTTCGAAGGCATGGCCCTGAAAAAAGAAGTCTTCAACGAACTCGATCGCGTCTGCAAAAGCGGCGCCATCCTCGCCAGCAATACCTCCACGCTCAATATCGACGAAATCGCTTCTGCCACTGCGCGTCCCACGTTCGTCATCGGCACACATTTCTTCAGCCCGGCGAACGTGATGCGCCTGCTCGAAATCGTTCGCGGTAAAGCCACCGCCAAAGAAGTGATCGCCACCTGCATGCAACTTTCCAAAATGCTCGGTAAAATCGGCGTGCTCGTCGGCAATTGCCGCGGCTTCGTAGGCAATCGGATGTTCGGTCCCTACCGCCGCGAAGCTCAATTCCTCGTCGAAGAAGGCGCCAGCGTCGCAGCCCTGGATAAAGCTCTCACCGATTTCGGCATGGCGATGGGGCCGCTCGCCACAGGAGATCTGGCCGGCCTCGATGTCGGCTGGCGCATCCGCAAGGAATATCGCCACCTGGAAAAACCCGGCATCCGCCAGCCGTTCGTCGAAGACGATCTCTGCGAGCTCGGCCGCTTCGGCCAAAAGACCGGCGCCGGGTGGTACAAATACGACGAACAGCGTCGCGCTGTCCCCGATCCCGTCGTGGATGAACTGATTCGCAAGTGGGTAACGGAAGCAGGAATTCCGCAGCGCGAAATTTCCGCCGCAGAAATTGTTGATCGCTGCGTCTACGCTCTCGTCAACGAAGGCGCTCGCATCCTCGAAGAAGGCTACGCCCTGCGCGCTTCAGACATCGATATTATCTATCTCAATGGATACGGCTTCCCGGCATATCGCGGCGGCCCGATGTGGTATGCGGACACCGTCGGCCTAAAAAAGGTTCACGCGCGCATTTCTGAATTCCATCGCCAGCATGGCGAAATTTGGCAACCAGCTGCGCTGCTGGTGCGTCTCGCGGAGCAAGGCAAAACTTTCGCCCAATTTGGCAAAGAAGAAGGCGCCGCTGTCTAATTTGCGCGCGCGAATCGAAAATCCACGCTGCGCGCCATCACCGTCTGGACCTGCGCGCTTTTCACCATCACAATACTGTCGGTAACTTTACCCGGAACGAACAACCTGACCATGGGCATCCTCTATCTCATCCGCCACGCGCAGGCATCCTTCCTCCAGCCCGAGTACGACAAATTGTCCCCGCTCGGCGAATCGCAATCACGCCTCCTCGGCGAACATTGGACGCAACGCAAAATCATTTTTGACCGCGTCGCCGTCGGCCCCTGCGCGCGGCATCAAGACACCGTAAATTTCGTAAGCGCCGCCTACCGTCACGCTGGCCTGAATTTCCCCCAACCTCAAACGCTTCCGGAATTCGACGAATATCACGCCGAAGAGGTGCTCCGCGGCACTCTCCCCGCATTGCTGGAAAAAGACCAAAATATCCGCGACCTCCACGCCGCGTTCCAGTCCGCCGCCAGCAAGATCGAACAACGCACAACTTTTCAAAAATTATTCGCGGCGGTTATCTTGGATTGGGTCCGCGGCGTTATCAGCGTGGAGGGCGTGGAAACCTGGCCGGAGTTCTGCGCGAGAGTGAATTCCGGCCTCACAAAGTTCATTTCCTCTGAAAAACGCGGTGAAAAAGTGGCAATTTTTACGTCCGGCGGGCCCATCGCAGTAGCCACGCAACGCGCTCTGCAACTTTCGCCCGAAAACACGCTGCAGGTGACCTGGATGTCGCGCAACTCATCCTGGAGCGAATTTCTTTATAGCACCGAGCGCTTTACGCTGAGCAGTTTCAATATCCATGAACACATCGCCGATCCCGCACTGCTCACATATCGCTAGGGAGATTTTCCGATGAGCGATTTCCTCGACCATCCCACCACGATCCGCGCTGGCGAAGAACTGAACCTAGCCGCGCTCGAGCCCTATCTGCGCAGCCACTTTCCCAACGAAGCCGGCGCCCTCGAAGTTCGCCAGTTTCCCGCCGGCCATTCCAATCTCACCTACTCGCTTCACCTCGGCGACAAAGAACTGGTCCTCCGCCGCCCACCCTTCGGCAGTAAGGTGAAATCAGCGCACGATATGTCCCGAGAATTTCGCGTTCTTTCGAAACTTCATGATGTGTACTCCCCCGCTCCAGAAGTCCTTCTCTACTGCGAAGACGATTCCATCATCGGAGCGCCCTTCTACGTGATGCAGCCCGTGCACGGCATCATTCTTCGCAGAAAGCTCCCGCACGGTTTGGATTTTTCCGCGGAAAGGGCCCACCACCTCAGTGCATCCTTTATAGACAATCTCGTGCGCCTGCATCGTGTGGATTACGCCGCCGCGGGCCTAGCTGATCTCGGCAAGCCGGAAGGATATCTCGAACGGCAAGTCCGCGGATGGACCGAGCGTTACTACGGCTCCCAGACGCGCGACTATCCCGAAGTAGAAAAAATAACCGCCTGGATGCAACAGCATATGCCGTCCACCGCAGCGGTGTCACTGATCCACAACGACTACAAATACGACAACGTCGTCCTCGATCCGCAGGACATCACCAAAATCGTTGGCGTCCTCGACTGGGAAATGTGCACCATCGGCGACGCACTCACCGATCTAGGAACTGCTCTCGCGTATTGGGTGGACAAAACCGATCCGCAGGAAATCCAGGAAAATCGCTGGGGACCCACAACCGAGGCAGGAAGTTTCACCCGCGCGGAAATCGTGCATCACTACGCGCAAAAAACTGGCTGCGATGCTTCCCACATCGCCTTCTATCTGGCTTTCGCGCGCTTCAAACTAGCCGTCATCGTCCAGCAAATTTATTTCCGCTATCACCAGGGCCTCACCAAAGACGCCCGCTTCGCCACGATGCCCGCCACAATCCAAATGCTCCTGCGCGCCTCTCTGCACGCAGGCCAATCGGGCCACATCTAACAGTTAAGCTGTCATCCCCAGCGCAGCAAGGGATCTGCTTTTTGAGGCCACGCCACGCAATTAAACGTAATACCGAACAATCCACTCCGCCACGCAACCGGGCTTCTCGGTCCCCTCCATCTCCACCGCCACGCTGTAAATAGCTTCCACCGAATCCGAAATCTCCTGGAACGCCAACAAACCCACGCGCGCGCGAATCCTTGATTCTGCTAGAACGGCCGCCGGAAAACGCACGCGATTCAATCCATAATTCACCGCCAGCCGCAAGCCCGTCTCAATCCGCATCACTTGATGCACAAAATGCGACATTAATGACAGCGTCAAAAATCCATGAGCGATCGTCCCACCATAAGGCGATTCGCGTCCAGCCCGCGCACGGTCCAGATGAATCCACTGCCGGTCTTCGGTCGCTTGCGCAAACTGCTCGATGCGCTCTTGCGTAAGACGAAACCATTCCGTCACGCCAATTTCCTTGCCCACAAATTCTTTCAGCGCCTCGGGATTTTTGAAAACAAGGGGCATCGAAGATTTTCCACTCCCAGTCCCGCGCCCGCGCGGCACTTTTGATCGCCTTCCCCGCAAACTATTGACCAGCTGAGCTTCCGGCTGTCTTGCCGCCTTTCGCCAGCTCCGACTTCGCGATCGACTCGATGTGCACTTCGTCCGGCCCATCTGCCAAGCGCAACGTCCGCACCATCGCCCACGCACCCGCCAGAAAAGTATCCTGCGAAACTCCCGCCCCGCCGTGCGCCTGTATCGCCCGGTCCAGCACGCGCAACGTCACATTCGGCGCCACCACTTTAATCATCGCGATGTCCGCGCGCGCCGCCTTGTTTCCCGCCGTGTCCATCATGTGCGCCGCTTTCAACGTGAGCAGCCGCGCCTGCTCGATCTCCATGCGCGATTCCGCAATCGCCGCACGAATTGTTCCCTGCTCGGCCAGCGCTTTCCCGAATGCCACTCTCATCCGCACGCGCTTGCACATCGTCTCCAGCGCCCGCTCCGCCACTCCGATGCAACGCATGCAATGATGAATTCGCCCCGGTCCCAGCCGCCCCTGCGCAATCTCAAATCCGCGACCTTCGCCCAGCAGCATATTCGTCGCCGGCACGCGCACATTTTCGAAATGAATCTCGGCGTGCCCGTGTGGCGCATGATCGTAGCCAAATACTTTCAGCATGCGCACGATCTTGACGCCCGGCGCATCCAGCGGCACCAGAATCATCGACTGCTGCTTGTGCGGCGCAGCTGCCGGATCGCTCTTGCCCATAAATATCGCGATCTTGCAGCGCGGATCCCCCGCACCCGATGACCACCACTTACGCCCATTGATAACGTACTGATCCCCAGTTCGCACAATACTCGACGCAATGTTGGTCGCATCCGAAGACGCGACGTCCGGCTCCGTCATCGCAAAACACGACCGAATTTCGCCCGCCAGCAGTGGCTTCAGCCATTTTTCTTTCTGCTCCGCCGTGCCATAACGCGCCAGCACCTCCATGTTTCCCGTATCCGGCGCCGAGCAATTAAATATTTCCGGAGCCATGTGGCTGCGCCCCATAATCTCGCACAGCGATGCGTACTCCAGATTGCTCAGCCCCGCGCCGCTGATGCCCTCCGGCAAAAATAAATTCCACAATCCCTCGCCGCGCGCTTTCACCTTCAACTCTTCGACAATGCGCGTCGGCTTCCACGGATCGTGCGCCGTTTCCTCCTCGAACCGATGTTCGTTCGGATAGACGTGCTGATCCATGAAGCTCTGCAACCGCCGCTGCAGCTCCTTCGTCTTGGCGCTCGGCTCGAAATTCATAGGCCCCGATTATTTTCCCGTGAAAACCGGCGAGCGCTTCTCCACAAAATGCGCCACGCCCTCTTTGAAGTCCTCGCACTGCAAACTCACCAGCATTTCCCGCTCCGCGATTTCAAACGCTTCTCCCAGCGGCTGGAACATCGCGTCATAAACTTGCCGCTTCATAACGCGCAACGATCGCGGGCTCACGTTCGACGCCAATTCCGTCGCATACTCCCTTACCTTCTCCTGAAACGCGTCCTGGGGATACACCTGATTCGCCAAGCCCATGCGAAACGCCTCGGCGCCATCAATCAGTCGCGCCGAAAACAATAAATCCAGCGCGTTCGCGTGTCCGACCAGTCTCGGCAACATCCACGCCATTCCGTACTCGGCGATCAGTCCGCGCCGCGCAAACGCCGTGCTGAATCGCGCCGCATCCGAAGCAAAACGCAAATCGCAGTACAACGCGATCACCAACCCCAAACCCACCGCCGGACCATTGATCGCCGCAATCACCGGCTTGCTCAGCGCCGGAAAATAAGAATATTTTTTCTGGAAATCCGCACGCGCGCTACTATCTCCCGAGCCAGTGCCCGCTCCGGCCTGTACCGCCTGTGCCCGCTGCGCCGCGTCCAGGCCCTTCGTCGCCACCGTGCTCAGCAGCGACATATCCGCCCCCGCGCAAAATCCCCGCCCCGCGCCCGTCAGCACAATCACGCGAACATTTTCGTCGCGTTCCGCATCCATCATCGCGGCGCCCACCTCTTGCTCCATCAGCGCGGTCCACGCGTTTAGTTTGTCGGGACGATTCAGCGTAATCGTGGCCACCCGCTTGGTCACCTCGTACTGCGTTTCTTGATTTGGCATGGTGAGCCGGATTATATACAATGGCGGCCGTGTTAGTAACATTCATCTGTGTGCGACTATCTGATTCCAGGCTCCCACGCGCCGATCACGCCGCGCCCAGTTCCTGCTACCGAGAGGCGCCATGCCCCACGTTGAAAACCAAGCTGCCAAAATTTATTGGGATGAAGAAGGCTCGGGAGATCCTCTGCTGCTCATCATGGGCCTCAGTTACGCGTCGAACATGTGGCACCGCTCGCGCCCGTTTCTCGCGCAAAGTTTTCGCACCGTCGCATTCGATAACCGCGGCATCGGCCGCAGCGACGCGCCCCCAGGCATCTACCCCATCGCACAGATGGCTTCCGACGCCGCCGCAGTTCTGGATGCCGCCGGCGTTGAGAGCGCGCACGTATTCGGCGTCTCCATGGGCGGCATGATCGCGCAGGAATTCGCGCTGCAATATCCACGCCGCGTTCGCTCGCTGATTTTGGGTTGCACGAATGCCGGTGGACCACAAGTAGTTCGCGCCGCCCCAGAAGTCCTGCAAGTCCTCACGCGCCAGGGCATGACTCCGCAGCAAGCGAGCGAAGCCATAATCCCGTTCATTTACGACGCCGCCACTCCGCGCGCGCGCATTGATGAAGACATGGTTCTCCGCATGAAGTGGTACCCCACTCTGCAAGGATACATGGGCCAACTGCAAGGAATCATCCAGTGGGAAGCCTACAGCCGCATCGCGCAAATCACCGCGCCAACTCTTATCATTCACGGTGAAACCGATCAGCTGATTCCGGCCGCCAATGCTCCGCGAATCGCCGAACGCATCGCCGGCGCAAAACTCGAGCGGATCCCGCGCGCCAGCCACATTTTCGAAACCGACCAACCCGGGGTGGCTCTTCGCCTCATCGCAGAATTTCTGGCCGCGCCGCAAGCTCACGCACACCAATCCCAGCCCAGCGCGTGATGACATAGATTTTGACAAGCGAGAATTGATCCAGCCGATTTTCAGTATCGTTGAACTAAAATTCGTGGCTGTACTGCGCAGTTGCCTTCCGATGCAAAATCACAAAACCGTCAGGGCTTCTGCCCAGGCGCCTTTCCAATACCAGCATTCGTAATCCCGGTGCAATTCGCCGTCGGCACCACATGCGCTGCAGCCGCTGGCGACGAGCACGTCTGCGTCTTGCTCACCGATCGAATCACCACGGCCGCAACCGTCACTGCGACTGCCGCGCCGACGCCGATCGCGGTGGCTCCTGCAACACCGATACCGCCGGCAGCTCCAGCCCCTCCGCCCACGCTCGTCGTAGTGCTCATCTCCGTCACTGTCACAGGCGTTGCCGGTACCGGGGGCGTCGGAGCCGCATTAAACTGCACGCTCGAAGATTCGCCCGCGCCCACAATCACGCACGGCCCCAGCATCCGGCGATTCTTTTCTTTCTGCTGGTCCTCATCACTCGGCGCAGGGATCCCGGCCGCAGCGCCGCCCTGCGCGCTTTCCGGTTCGTCCTTCTTCTTCGATTTGTACGCGCAGAAATTTACTTTCCCCTCATAAACCACGATTCGCGTCGTGTCTCCCTGCGAATCCAGCGCGAAATCTGTGCCGACGACGCCCGCAACTCCCGTCGGCGTACGAATTTGAAAACTGGCATTCGGCTTCACTTGTTTCACGGCTTTTGCGCGCACGCGCCCGTAATTCAGATCCAGTTCCGTCTGCTGCGCTCCGCCGTCATGTTTCGTCACCGTCAGATTCGAATCCGAGCCCACACTGAGCACCGAGCCGTCATCGAGCGCCACACGCGCGCGCGCCAAATGCCCGGTGTTAATCACGTCGCCCCAATAAACCGCCTCGGAAGTGGAAGCCGGAGTCTGCTGCGGCCCGCGAATCACGTTCACCACTGGCAAGACTGCGGTGAGTTTCCCCGCGTGTTGCGGCTGTGTCGCCTGTCCGGCCACGTCTGCAGGAATCACCAGCAGTAAACAGATCAGCAGCGCAATCAGGCAGGTGAGTGGATGGCGGGCGTTCATGTTTCTCGTTCCTCCCCGGGCAATTCTCTGGCCCTGAATCTCAGATCAGAGCTTCCCGGTGCATGGAAATCCTTAAGGAAAATACCAATCGCGGGGGTCGGGCAGAAAATTACCATAACTCGCCCACGCCTCATAGCAATATTCCGCGCGCCGACCTGGGCGTCACGTGCGCTATCCGTAGAGCGACCGTGACGCCCTCAAAAATTAAAACCGCCTCACATTAAGGTTTCCGTTCGCGCGCCGCCAGCGACGCCATCATCGTGCGCATCGCTTCGTTGCTACCCGGCGCATTCTTCTCGCGCCATGCTTCCAACCGCTTCACGTGTTCCTCCAGCCGCGAAAACGCCTGCGGGTTCTTGAACATCTCCCGCCACCCTTTCGCAATCGGCTTCAGCCGTTCCCACACGATCCATTGCTCGCCCGTGCTCTCGAAGAAAAATTCCTCGTCAATCAGCCCGCGATTCACGATATTCGCCACCATATCCCAGTAGCTCAATACCATGCGTAGGAATGCGCTTTCCTCCGAATTCGGCGCCGCCACGTTCATCACGTCTTCCAGCGAAGCGGGCTTGAAATTCCGCATGTACCAATCCCGCGCCTCACGCAAACGCGGCTCGCGCCGTATGTCGTACAGCCGCAACATCAGATTCACCTGCTCGTGCGTCACTGGTCCCATTGCATCCTCCTAGATCGTAGTTCGAATTGACTCGGTTGAAGTTTTTCGGCTGTAGCTACTCGCACAACGTTACTCGTCGGATTGCGGCACTTCGCCCTGCAGCATGACTTGATGCGTGTGTCTCAGCGGAATCTTCGCTTGCTCGAATCCCAATTTTATTCGGCGCCGCAGCTCGCGCGCCACATCGTCCTTACGATTCAGAATCGTCCTCGCTTGCAGACGGATCACCGTGCCGTCCAAGGAAAGCGCTTCGATCCCCAGCACCCGTGGCCCGTCAATCAACGCCGCGGACCAATCCGCATCATTACGAAAATCCCCTGCGATTTTTTCTAGCGTGGCCAGCGCGCGTCCCACCAGCTCCGCCGCCGGCACCGTCACGTCCACAAACGCCTGCGACCAATCGCGGCTCAGATTCGCCACCTGCCCCACCAAACTGTTCGGCACCGTCACCATCGCGCCCGCCGGATTGCGTAGGACTGTTCGCCGCAAGGTAATGTGCTCCACGCGGCCCGTCTCGCCATTCACCTGGATTAAATCGCCGACGACGTACTGATCCTCGAACACGATAAAAAATCCATTGATAAAATCTTTCAGCAGGCTCTGCGCGCCAAACGCAATCGCAATGCTCGCCACGCCCGCCGTCGCCATCGCTGGAGCAATATCGAACCCCAGCACCTCGAACGCCATCAGCACCGCGATCAACCCGATAATCGCCGCGCCAATGCTGTACAGCAGTCCGGCCATCGTGCGCGTCTGCTGTTCGCGCATTTGTCCCGCGCGCGTCTGCGCTTTCGAAAGCTGCACCAGCCGCGCCGTCACCGCCTTCAGCGCGCGCGTCAGCAAGACCGCAAACAGTAGAATCACCAGCAGGCGCAAGCCGGTCTTTGCTGCAATTTCCATCCACTGTGAGAACGAATCAGTCATAAGATAGAGGGAGCGGAATTATACCACTCGGCAACCTGCCCTATGCGGAGCAGCCAGCCGAACCCCGAAGCACATTCCGCGAACGGGAGCACGCATTATGGACCCGAAAAAGCGTAATTTCATCACCCAACTATTTTCCTGGGCCCTCGCTGCCCCACTTGCGCTATTGGCCGTCCGGGCCTTCGCGCAAAATCCCAGCCCCAAGTTGCCCAAAGGCGATACGCCCGTGTACGACGGCCGCAACGATCCGTTTGGTGACAACGCCGCCAAGCCCGATCCCAAGCAGATTCTGAAACAAAATAAAGAGCAAATCCACGATGACGTCGAAAAGCTCTACGCTCTCGCTAGCGAATTGAAACAGGAAGTCGAGAAAACCGATTCCGCCAACGTGCTCTCCCTCACGATCGTCGGAAAGTCCGAACAAGTCGAAAAGCTTGCCAAGCAGATCAAGAACCTGGCCCGCGGCTAGCTCGGGTTTGGTAGGGGCGCTGCTTGCTGCGCCCCAGCTCGCCACCGCGTCAGCCCCACTTCGCAAGACGCAGTTGAACTTGAATCTGATTTCGAATCTACAATCCTGCTGACGTTCCGAGACGAACCCAGCCCAAGATGCACCCGCCTAGTGTATGATTTCCAGTTTCAGGATGGCGCGCCGCGGCGCGTGCAGCCTCGGCAATCTTTCTTGCCCTCTTCACCGTAGGCTTTTTCCTGCAACTGCAGCAGTAATTCATGCGTCACAACACGGAGGAATTTTCATGATCGTGGGCGTTCCGCGAGAGAGCTATCCCGGTGAACGGCGCGTCGCCCTCGTCCCCTCGGTAATTCCCACGCTCGCGAAAGGCGGCCTCGAAGTGATCGTCGAAGCCGGCGCGGGCATGGAAGCCGGCTATCCCGACGCCACGTACGCCGCCAAAGGCGGCAAAATCATCCCTACCGCGCCGAAGTTTTTCACAACGCCGACATCATCGCGCAAGTCCTCTGCTACGGCTCAAACGACAAAACCGGCGACGCCGACCTCCCACTGCTCCACAAAGATCAAGCGCTCGTAGGATTTCTCCGTCCGCTCGGCGGCCTCTCGACAATTCAGCAAATCGCCGACCGCGGCGTCACCGCACTTTCGGTCGAGCTGATGCCGCGCACCACCCGCGCGCAAAGCATGGACGTGCTTTCTTCGATGGCCACCATCTGCGGATACAAAGCGCTCGTGATCGCCGCGGACACGCTCCCCAGAATTTTCCCCATGCTCACCACCGCCGCCGGAACGATCACCCCGGCGCGCGTTTTCGTCATCGGCGCAGGCGTTGCCGGACTGCAAGCCGTCGCCACCGCCCGCCGCCTCGGTGCCGTCGCTTCCGCTTACGACATGCGTCCCGCCGCCAAAGAACAAGTGCAAAGCCTCGGCGGCCGTTTCGTCGAATTGCCCATCGAAGCCAAAGATGCAGAAGACGCCCGCGGCTACGCCCGTGCCCAAGGCGAAGAGTTCTACAGCCGCCAGCGCGAGCTCCTGGGCAAAATCGTCGCCGAAAGCGACGTCGTCATCACCGCCGCCGTAGTTCCGGGAGCGAAATCGCCGCTGCTCGTCACGGCCGACATGGTCAAAAGCATGTCGCCAGGCTCCGTCATCGTGGACCTCGCCTCCGAGCGCGGCGGAAATTGCGAACTCACTCAACCGGGCGAAAAAATCATCGCGCACGGCGTCACCATTATCGGCTGGTACAATCTCGCCAGCACCGTTCCCTACCACGCCAGCCAGATGTACGCGCGCAACGTCTCCGCGTTCCTCCTGCACATCGTGAAAGACGGCAAGCTCCGCCTCGACGCCAACGATGAAATCGTGAAAGACACGCTGCTCACCACCGGCGGTGAAATCGTAAATTCACGCCTGCGCGAATTCTACAAGTTGCCACCCTTAGTCGCCGCGTCTCAGGAGAATAAATAATCATGAAGATGGATTTGCTCACCAGCCTCTACGTTTTCATGCTCGCCGCTTTCATAGGTTTTGAAGTCATTCGCCAAATTTCCCCGCTCCTGCACACGCCGCTCATGTCCCTCACCAACGCGCTCGACGCCATCGCCGTAGTCGGCGCCATCATCCTCACCGGCGAACATCGCAGCACGCTCTCCACCATCCTCGGTGCGCTCGCCATCGTTGCCGCCACCAGCAACGTGGTCGGTGGCTTCCTCATCACCGACCGCATGCTGAAAATGTTCAAATCCAGCGCGCCCAAAAAATAATGGTCCCCTGGCTCGGCACCGACACCTTCATCGAAATCATTTATCTGGTCGCCACGGCGCTCTTCATCATGGCTCTGGTGTGGATGCGTACCCCCGCCACAGCTCGCCGCGGAGTGCGCGCGGGCGAAATCGGCATGTTGCTCGCCATCAGCGGCACGTTGCTCGATCACAACATCATCGAATACAAATGGATCGCCATCGCCCTGGTGCTCGGTTCGATCATCGGCGTGCCTCTCGGCATGGTGCACATGACTGCCGTGCCCCAACGCACCGCGCTCAGCCATGCCTTCGGCGCCTTCTGCGTCACACTGGTCGGCACCGCGGAATTTTATCTGCGCGCGCCCAACGTGCCGCCATTCATGATGTCCGTGCTCTCGATGGAAGTGATTCTTGGCGCCCTCACGTTCACAGGCAGCCTGATGGCCGCAGGAAAGCTGCAAGAAATCCTCCCGCAGCGCCCCATCACATACAGAGGTCAGAACCTCGTCAACCTCTCGCTCCTGGCAGTCGCGATCGCGATCGCCGCTTCCCTCGTCCACGATCCCAGCCACGTTCATCTCTTCCCACTGATCCTCGTCATTCCGCTGATCTTCGGCGTGCTCATGATTATTCCGATCGGCGGCGCCGATATGCCCACCGTCATCTCTCTGCTGAATTCCTACGCCGGACTTTCCGCCGCCGCCATGGGTTTCGTCCTCAATAGCAAACTGCTCATCATCGCCGGCGCGCTCGACGGCGCCTCCGGCTTCATCCTCTCTGTAAATATGTCCAAAGCCATGAACCGCTCGTTCAGCAACGTGCTCTTCGGCGCGTTTGGACAAGACCAAGTCGCCAGCGCCACCGCGCAACAAACTCGTCCGGTGCGCAGCGCCTCCGCCGAAGAAGCCGCAGCGATCCTCGGGGCCGCGAGCAAAGTGATCATCGTCCCGGGCTACGGCATGGCCGTCGCGCAAGCACAGCACAAAGTCCGCGAGCTTTACGATGCGCTCAGCAAACGCGGCGTGGATGTGAAGTTTGCCATTCATCCCGTCGCGGGACGCATGCCCGGACACATGAACGTACTGTTAGCCGAAGCAGACATTCCCTACGACAAACTTCTCGATATGGATGAAGTCAACGACGAATTTCCGCAAGCCGACGTGGCTCTGGTGATCGGCGCGAACGACGTAACCAACCCCGCCGCACGCAACGAAACCTCCAGCCCTATCTACGGCATGCCCATTCTCGACGTGGACAAAGCTCGCACCGTAATGGTCATCAAACGCAGCATGAGCCCAGGCTTTGCCGGAATCGATAATCCGCTGTATTACCTCGACAAAACCCTGATGCTCTTCGGCGACGCCAAATCCTTCGTAGGCTCAATCGTCCGCGAGCTAGCCGGCGGCCACAACTAGCACCTCACCGCGTCCAAGCGGTTCTTGACCGTAATTACTCAGCAAGATAATCTTCTTGACGTCATGGCCGTTCACCGGAAAAGACGCGCAACAAAGCCAAAGCCGGGCGACAAAGTCGTGCTAAAGGCGTTGCCGGCGGGATTCCTCGACGACCTTCCGGAAGACGAGCAACGCGCGATATCAGCAAGGATTGGCCGACCCATCATGCTCATGGGGTATGGCCGAGACGGAAGAGCGGAATTGGAGTTTATGACCAACGATGACTCAATGCACACGCTCTACGTTGATCTGAAGTTCGTAAAGCGGTGGTGAAGCGCCGTCCGTCCACCCACTCTCCAATTCATTGCGACCCACCAACAGAACGTAATACAATCGTTCCATCAAACTTAATTCCCGATTGCGCCCGTAGCTCAGATGGATAGAGCGTGTGCCTCCGAAGCACAAGGTCGACGGTTCGAATCCGCCCGGGCGCGCCACTCCTCTTTGGGGTCCAGCCCGCAGACATGGGTTACACAAAGGGTACATGTGTTACCCATGTCTCAGGCCGCTCATTTTTGCCGTACGTGAGTATCAGATCGAAGGGCTTTCTGTATGTGGGATATACATTTACCGCGTCTATCGAGCAGTTCGAAACAACTATTTTAAGCAACTTGGCCTGTTCTTCAGGAGTTTGCTTGAGATACAGAAAGTACGCCTTATGTGCGAGTTCTAAAATCCTAGCCTCGCCTAGCATTCGTTCTGGCTTTGTCTGCTCCAGCGTGAGCAGTTCGGCGCAAACCCGAGCCAGTTACTGGGGATCTAGCGCTTTTGATTGAATCGACCAAGTCCTTCGCCAGCGTAAGTTGTGTCGACTCCGACGGTTCGGCAATCAGCGTCTGGGGATATATACGTGCATGTCGATTGGCAACAGTAGGATCGATTTCTTTTGTTAACGACGTCTTGAAAATGCCTATTAGACTGTAATATACTAATCCATAGGAATAATTCAGGACGTACCGTAAGGGAGAACTGTTCCGTTGGACTCTCAAACTATCACAAAGAGACTCATTGATGGGCTCAATTCCAGTGAACTGCTCCCTAAGGGATTAAGGGCAGACGTCATCAAATCTGAATACCGCCTCGCACTCCCTGAAGGCCAAGTCGGGATTGACTTGATCGTGGAATTTACCGTCGGGCCGGACAACTTGCGTGTTGGGGCGGCAATCGAGTGCAAGTCTCGGGTTTCTCCGCTTGAAGTCCAGCTGGTGGCGCAGCGGTTGAAGCGAACTTCGGAAGCGCTAAGAACTCTATTCCCTCCGACGGCACCCGCTCCCAGCCTAATGATAGCGGCACCGTACATATCGGAGTCGACCCAAAACGCTTGTAAGGCGCAAGGGTTGGGGTACATCGACTTGAACGGAAATTTCTATGTCTCGTCCAACGGAATTCATTTCGACATTTTCAAACCGTCGAAACAGTTCAAACCCGAACAGGGCCTGAAGGGTGTTTATTCTGGAAAGTCACGACGAGTTCTCAGAGCCCTGCTCTGCCAGCCAGGAAAACGGTTCAGACTTGAAGGTATAGCGAAGGAGGCCGATACCAGCGTCGCACAAGTCTCGTACATCATGAGGCGATTGGAGGAGGACCGTTTCGTCGAGAGAGATAGGTCTGGAACGGTCTTAATGAAGCCGGGAAAGCTCCTCAAGGCCCTCGCAATTGAAGCTAGCAATGACTATCGAAGAAATCGCAAGATATCCTACGTGATCTCATACGACGAGTCTCTGTCAACCATCAATCATCTCGTCAACTATTGCAATTCGAAATCAATTGAATACGCCTTCACGTTGTTTTCTGGACTTGAAAACTACGAACAACAAGTCTTGGAAAACGTTTCCGCGGTTTATGTATCTACCGATCCGCAGAAAATCGTCGAGGATATGCGATTTCCAGTAGCTTCTAAAGGCGCCAATCTCTATATCATGCAACCGCCACCGCCCGACGACACAACGAAGGGGGGAACCTTCTACATGCCACGACTTTTGGCGAACGGGAGGAAGGCTGTAAATCTCGTACAAGCATATATTGATTTTACGTACTACCCCGGACGAGGCGAGGAACAGGCCCAATACATATTTGAACGCCTTCTCGGCTTCACAGAATGACATGGCCAATTCCCTTGTGATAACGAATGAGTTTCCGGACACCCTCGAACGGACGGTCCTGTCGGAGGCGCTCAAGGTTTTGGAAAAGCTTCGGAGCGAAGGGCTCGAGGTTATTCTGTGCGGAGGATGGGTCCCTTTCATAACGGAGTTAGTTCGTCGTGGAGCCAGCAAGCACAAGATGAGCGTTGATATCGACTTATTGTTGCCCGTCGAGCTGCACGCGCCACAAAAGATCGACGAGCTCGCGAAGACTCTTCTCCTCGAACTGGAATATCAAAAGAGCCGGAATAGTCCGTGTCGTCTCGAGAAAACAGTAGATCGGCGGGTCATCGAGCTGGACTTACTCGTTGGTGTGGTTCCAGACGACCCGCAACAGATGATCACAAGATTGCCTGGAGAAAAATGGAAATTGGACGCAGCAATCGCCGACGGGGGCCAGTATGTATTTGATCACCTCAAAGAGGTGGAAATAAAATATATGGAGGGCGGTGTAGAAAAACGTGTGAGGATTCAAATACCGGACGCCGTCGGGTTTTTTATTCTGAAATCTTCAGTGACGTACCACCGTGAAAAATCGAAGGACGCATATGATATTTACTACTACTGCGCATTTTCCGAGCAGCCTGAGACTATTCGACGAAAACTCCAAGCTACCCTCAATGAGAATGCGGTAAAGGCGGCTGTGTCCCGCATATCACAAATTTTTCAGCACCCAGACTCGAAGTGGGTCGAAATGGTCCTCGAACATCTCGGAATCCAAGGTCCTTTGGAGCGCGATCGCGAAGCTCAGTTGATAGTGCGGGCAGTAATGAACGTGTTCGCAGAGCTGGAGCCTCCAAGATCAAATCCGGAGTGAGTGGGCGCCTCACGCGGAAGTCGTATGGATGAGTCCCCTTGCTAATTCCATAGGCGGTTGTGGCACGCCGATAAGGCGTTCTTCAGATGATCGCATAACAACGCCCGCTGCTTAGACCCGAGTACACCGTGAATGTTGACGACCCAGGCTCGGGAGAACGGAGCCGACATGATCATTATAGGCGTGGATTATCACCCATTGAGACCACCCGCGTAATCGGACGAGTGCCTTGTCGTTCCCGAGTTTGCTATAGGTTTAATTCGGTGGCGAAGTCAACCTGCGGGAGCCGTAACACGAAATCGACGAGGAAAGCTCTAAAATCGTCCCCTGGGGCGCGCCACTTCTCCTTTTCCCCTGGCGAGAGCGTGTCGAACCGCCAAATTTGCCAGTCCCACGCTTTCTGCTGGAAACCGCTCTCGCCTCCTCGATTTCTGCACCCGACGTTTCCGCGTAACCTAACCGGACGCCTTGGTTGGCACCGCGCCGCGCCAGCCAGAGCGACACCCAAAATTCGATTGTCAGAACTGACAATTGCCAACCCCTTCCGCCGTTGAGTAACGTTCTGCGCCAAGAGGCAAAGAAAACAAGCAGTTAGCGCGATTCGGGCTTGGGTTTAACTGCCGATGATCCTGGCAACGTTGGGCAATGAAGCTAGCTTAACGCGTCAATCACAAGCCCGTGCGAACCCAGTTGCACGAGCACGAAATTTCGGGCACGTCCGCAAGTGCCTCACACAACCTCGAATCCGGTTGGAGGCTGACCATGAAAACGAACCAGCAATTTGTCTCAATTCTCCTCAGTTTCAGTCTGATTTTTGCGCCGATGCTGCTCGATGGCTGCAAAAGCTCGGACAAAGCACCGGCGAACGCGCAAGTCGCGCCTTCCTCTGGAGAGGCGCAGCAGGTTCAGCAAGCTAGCCTAGTGCCGGCAACTACTTCCGCCACTCCGACGCCGGACCAGCTCTACCAGCTCGTCGCGCCCATTGCCCTCTTCCCAGACAATCTAGTCGCACAGGTCCTCGCTGGATCCACTTATCCGGATCAAATCACCGCCGCGAACACCTGGCTGCAGCAAAACTCCAGCCTCCAGGGCGACCAGCTCATGCAGGCCGTGGATCAGCAACCTTGGGACGTCAGCGTGAAAGGCCTCACGCAGTTCCCCGACGTCCTGAATCAAATGGCGACGAGTCTTTCCTGGACTTCCGCGCTAGGCGACGCCTACTTCAACATACCGCAAGACGTGATGAACGCCGTGCAGGTGATGCGCCAGCGCGCGCAGCAGGCCGGCAATCTGAAGAGCACCAGCCAGCAAAACGTCACCGTGGAGAATCAGGCGCCGGCTGCCGCTCCAGCTCCCGCGTCTTCCGCTGCGCCGCAGCCCGTCATTGTGCAGGCGCCTCCGCAGACAATCGTCATTCAACCCGCTCAGCCAACGGTGGTGTATGTGCCGACTTACAATCCCACAGTTGTCTATGGCGCGCCGGTGCCCGCCTACCCGGGCTATTCGTCGGGAGATATGGCTGCCGCCAGCATTATTTCCTTCGGTGTGGGCATCGCAGTGGGAGCCGCGATTGCGAACAACAACAGCTGCTGCGGCTGGGGTTGGAATTCATGGGGATGCGGCTGGCACAGTTCCACGGTGGTTTACAACCGCAACGTGTATGTCTCCAATTCCAACACCTTCGTGAACCGCAACAACTACTACAGCAACAATGTGAACCACTACAACCAGAACAACATCAATCGCAACAATGTGAACGTCAACAACGTGAACCGCAACAACATCAACACGAACAACATCAACCGCAACAACGCCGGTAACAACAATTACCGAGCCAACAATTTCAATAACACCGCGCACAACAATCTCACCACCCCCAATTTCAACCAGAAATACACCCAACCGCAGTACCAGAACAATCGTGCGAACGCGGCGCAAAACAATCGCCCGCAAACCGGCGCGCAGCAACCCAATCGGCCTCAGAACGGCGGCCAGCAATTCAATCGCCCGCAGACCGCACAGCAACCCAACCTGGGCCAGCAAAATCGCGCTGGCGCCAACCAGAATCAGAGCCGCCCCAGCAATCTCAATCAGACTCAGCGTGAACCATCTCGCGGCTACGGCCAGTCGCCCAGTCAAAACGCCAGCAAGAGCACGTTCAGCAACTACAGTGAAGGCGGCAATGCCCGGACCAACAGCGCGCGCGGCGGCCAAAGCCTGCAGGCAAGCGGCGGCGCAGCCTCGCGGCCGCAACCGCAGCAACAGGAGCATTCACGGCCAGCAGCCAGCGGGCGCCGCCGCTAAGGGGGCGCAATCACGAATGGCGCGTAGCCCGCAGCGATTCAAGCCCGCACAAAGGAGAACACGATCATGCAATCCGGATCAGATACGAAGGTGAACTTGGGCGGCCGCCCGAGCGTCGTTCTGTGCCGGTGGTTTGCGCTGACACTGGTCGCAACGGTTGTCGTGCTGCTACTCACCGGAAGCTCCTCCGCGCAACAGTCGAATGAGAAAACTTTCGCCTCGCCCGGTGCCGCAGCTCTGGCCCTTTACACCGCAGTCAAAGCCCACGACGCCCAGACGGTCGGGTCCATCTTTGGTTCAAATTCCAGCGAAATTTTGCACACAGGAGACGATGTCGCGGACAGGAACATGGCCGACAACTTCGTCCGCCGCTACGAACAGATGCATCGCGTCGTCGCCGAGCCCGATCAAACCGTCACACTTTATATCGGCGCCGAAAATTGGCCTCTGCCGATTCCCATTGTAAAAAACAGCTCCGGCGCATGGTATTTCGACACCGAGAGCGGCAAGCAGGAGATTTTGCAGCGCCGCGTGGGCACGAACGAGAACGATGCCATCGAGGTGATCTACAGTCTGGTCGAGGCCCAGGAGAATTACGCTTCCGAGCCACGCAATGGAGAAACCAGCAAGCATTACGCGTTGAAGTTTCTCAGTGAGGACGGCAAACAGAACGGATTGTATTGGAAGACCGCCGATAACGATTCACCCAGCCCCATCGGTCCACTGCTCGTTTCCGCCGCCAGCGAAGGATATAAAGTGCAAAACGGCCAGAACACTCCGTTCCACGGCTACTACTACCGCATGTTGACCAAGCAAGGCTCCGCGGCTAAAGGCGGCGCACTCGATTACGTCGTTAACGGCAAGCTCACACGCGGTTTCGCCTTCATCGCCTACCCGGCCGAGTACCGCAATTCCGGCGTCATGACTTTTATCGTCAACCAGACCGGCATCATTTATCAGCAGGACTTGGGCGCGCAAACGGCGGACATCGCTTCCGCCATGCAGGAATACAACCCCGGCAGGGGCTGGCAGCCAGTCGAGTGAATTGCTTCGGTTGAGGCGACATCGTCTCCAAGGCAGGATCGTGATCATTCTCCCGGTGTCGTGAATGGCAGGCCATACCTAGGAGGATCGTGAAATGGAAAAACATAAGAGCCTCACCGCCGTGGATCGGCTGCACCTCTTCCGTCGCGCTTTTTTCGCGATCGCGATGTTGCTACTCTTGCTGGCCAGCACCACCCGCGCGCAACAAAAACCAAACATCCTCGTAATCTTTGGCGACGACATCGGCCAGGCAAATATCAGCTGTTATACCCACGGTGTAGTCGGCTACATGACGCCAAACATCGATCGCATCGGCGCGGAAGGCATGACCTTCACCGACTACTACGCGGAGAACAGCTGCACCGCCGGCCGTTCGTCCTTCATCACCGGGCAATCGCCGATGCGCACCGGGCTTACCAAAGTAGGAGCCCCAGGAGCGCCCGTCGGTCTGCAAGCGCGCGACATCACGATTGCGCAAGCTCTTAAATCGCAAGGTTACGCCACTGGACAGTTCGGCAAGAATCACCTCGGTGATCGCGACGAATATCTCCCGACCAATCACGGCTTCGACGAGTTTTTCGGCAACCTCTATCACCTGAACGCGGAACAAGAGCCGGAGATGCCCTATTGGCCGAAAGACGATCCAGAGTTCCTCAAGGTTTATCACGTGCGCGGTGTGCTCCACACCTACGCGCTACCGGACGGCAAGCAGCGGATTGAAGACACCGGCCCGCTCACCATCAAGCGGATGGAAACTATTGACGACGAGACTTCCAATGCCGCCATGGCTTTCATTGACAAGCAATCAAAAGGTGGAAAGCCCTTCTTCGTTTGGATGAATTTCACTCGCATGCACATCTTCACGCACATCCGCCCGGAGTACCACGAGAAGAGCGGAATGCCTGGCAACGACTACGCCGATGGAATGTGGGAACACGATCAGGACGTAGGCAAGTTGCTCAAACAACTCGACGACCTGGGAATCACGAAAAACACAATCGTGATTTACACCACCGACAACGGCCCGAACATGTTCAGCTGGCCCGACGCCGCCATGACTCCATTCCGCAGCGAGAAAGATTCGAACTGGGAAGGCGCCTTTCGCGTGCCGGCCGTGGTTCGCTTGCCCGACCACATCAAGCCAGATGTGTGGTCCAACGAGATCGTTTCCGGACTGGATTGGTTTCCCACATTACTCGCCGCCGCAGGGTCGAACGTCAAGGAAGAGCTCTTGAAGGGTTGGGCGCCGGTATCGGGTGGTCATCCGTTCAAAGTCCACCTGGACGGATACAACATACTCCCCTACTTGGAGGGCCAGCAGGAGCACACCCCACGCCATGACTTTTTCTATTTCGACGACGACGGCCAACTTGTAGCCATGCGGCACGACAACTGGAAATTCGTCTTCTGCGAGCAGCGCGCGCCCGGCAATCTGAACATCTGGATGAATCCGTTCACTTGTTTGCGGCTTCCGAAGCTTTATAACCTCCGCATGGACCCCTACGAGCGCGCGGACGTCACCTCCGATCAATATAACGACTGGCTTGTGAAGAATGTGTACCTGAACGTGCAGGGCACCATCCTCGCGACGGAGTTCATGGAAACGTTCAAAGAATATCCGCCCAGCCAGGCCCCGGCGAGCTTCACCGTCGATCCCGAGGCGATCCTGAAGATGCTCAAGATGCAGCTTGCACAAACGGGAAAAGATTGATCGCAATATCTGGCACCAAGAAACGGCTGGCGTTTTGAATAACGAAAGGAGCTGGGGGCGCGGTTCTGCGATCGTGCCCTCAATCCCCAGCATCGTGAAACACCGTCCGTGAGTATTCCCACGACCGGATCCACAAGGGGGACATGGTGACCCGCTCGATCAGCAGACGTCTCGGATCTGGTTTTCCTGTCGTTCTCCTCTGCGCGACGATTCTCGCCTCTGTTATCAGCATCGTTCCGCTATTCTCCCCCGACCCAACCGGCTCGCTCGCTCTCGCTCAAACCAAACCGCCCGCTTCCAGCCAGCCCACTCAAAGCGTCTCAGCGCCCGCCCTGCAAGCCCCCCCTTGGACCGGAGACCTCGATGGCATGTTGAAGCGCCGCTACATCCGCGCCCTCGTCGCCTTCTCCAAAACGCAATACTACGTCGTTAAAGGCGTGCAGCATGGCAGCTCGTACGAGTACCTCAAAGCGTTCGAGGATGCCATCAACAAAAAATACCCGCAGAAACAGAAGAATATCCGCGTGCATGTAGTTTTTGTCCCAGTGCCCCGCGACAAAATGTTCTCCCGCCTCGCCGAAGGCCGCGGCGACCTCGCCGTCGGCGCCCTCACCGT
Source organism: uncultured Acidobacteriota bacterium (assembly GCA_963790855.1). Lineage (GTDB taxonomy): Bacteria > Acidobacteriota > Terriglobia > Acidiferrales > UBA7541 > Palsa-295. The sequence goes on along the minus strand of CAWBPZ010000004.1, from coordinate 274,606 downwards.
CACTCCCGATCGCCTCAAGCTAGTAGATTTTTCCGATCCACTCATTGAAGGCGCAAAATCCATAGCCGTCACCGGACCTGATTCACCCGCGCTTACTACCCTAGACGATTTGGCCGGCAAGGAAGTATTCGCCCGGCCCAGCTCCAGCTACTGGGAGCACCTCCAGGCCCTCAACGCAAAGTTTAAAAGCGAAGGCAAGCCACCGATAATTCTTCGCGCCGCTCCCGAAGACCTCGAAGACGAAGATATTCTAGAGATGTTGAACTCCGGCCTGATTCAGGTCGCCGTCACCCACGCTTATCTCCCCAAGCTGTGGGCGCAGATCTTTCCGAAAATACGCCCGCATGAAGACATCGTCATCAGCGACAACGAATCCATCGCCTGGGCGATGCGAAAAAACAGCCCGCAGTTGATGTCCGCCGTAAACAGTTTTGTGGCCACCCACAAACGCGGCACCGTCTTCGGAAATTCGGTGATCCAAAAATACGCAATCAACACGCAAATGCTCAAAAGCGCCACGTCGCCCGCCGACATAAAGAGATTCGAACAGACCGTCGCTATCTTTCGCAAGTATGGCGCGCAATATAACCTCGATTACCTCCTCATGATGGCCGAAGGCTTCCAGGAGTCGTCTCTCAATCAGGAAGCCAAAAGCAAAGTCGGCGCCATCGGCATCATGCAGTTAATGCCCGCCACCGGCGAGCAAATGAAAGTCGGCGACATCGCTCAAACCGAAGCCAATATCCATGCCGGTGTGAAGTACATCCGCTTCATGGTGGACAAGTACTTCGCGAACGAACCCATGACGGATACCAACAAACTGCTTTTCGCTTTCGCCTCCTATAACGCTGGTCCGGGCCGCATTCATGCCTTGCGCGTGGAAGCAGGGCAAAAAGGTTTCGATCCCAACGTGTGGTTCGACAACGTGGAAGTGATCGCCGCCTCCCGCATCGGGGTTGAGACCGTCACCTACGTCGCGAATATCTACAAATATTACGTCGCCTACAAACTGGTCGCGCTGCAGCAGGAAGAACGCAATAAAACTATGCAGCAATTGCAGTCCAAGCCGAGCCATTGATGTCGCTGGTGCGTTCCTTGGATCGCGCGGGAATCAGCTTCGATCGCTTGGGGAGCGAGTACAATGCACACGCCCGCGATAGGTGGGTTGCCGATAACCAGGAGGGAATTTCAATGTCACTCAGGTGTCGACTTGTACTCGCAGCCGTTCTATTAGCCTTCGTGCAGATGCTTGGTGGCACGGCATGCTTTGGCAAGGTCAGTCGCCACGATACGGTAATTATGAAGAACGGTGACCGATTCACGGGCGAAGTAAAGAGACTCGAACAGGGAATACTCTACATTGAGACCGACTATTTCTCCGGAGCTGTCGGTGTTGACTGGCTGCAGGTTGAAAAAATCGAAAGCACGGCTACCTATCAGGTCATATTGAGCGGAGGAAAAAGGCTCACCGGTTCGATTTCAAAGGTGGAAGCCGCAGCGGCGCCGAACGGCGATTTCCAGGTGCACGCTCCGAAGGGCGATGTGCCTATGTCATCCACAGAAGTCGTTCAGATCGAATCACAGAAACCAACTTTTTGGCGCCAACTGAAGGGAAACATTGACTTCGGATACAGCTTCACCGGCGGCAACAATCAGTCCTCCCTCAGCTCGGATGCAAGCGCGGCATACATAGCCCAGCACTGGGCGGCCGGCGCGTCCTTCACCGCATCCTACAGCGGCCAGACGGGTGGCACCACGACCAACCTATCGGAAACCCAGTTATTCGGGGAACGCTTTCTCAACCGCAATTCATTCGTCATCGGATTGTCTGATTTTCTGCATAGCTCGCAGCAAGATCTCCAGCTGCGCACCACGCTCGGCGGAGGATACGGCCGATACTTGAAGCGCACCAACCAAAACGAGCTTCGCTGGTTGATTGGCCTTGACTATTCAAAAGCCAGCTATCAAGCAGGAAACATGCAGCCCGTTCAGAACAACGTCGAACTGCTGCTCGGCGCGCAATATCAGCTCTTTCATTTCGATCGTTACACCCTGAACTCGCAAACGTTGGTCTTTCCAGGATTGTCTGATTTCGGCCGCGTTCGATTCACCACGAACAATACGCTTAGCGTAAAGCTCTCTAACAATTTCTACTGGAATTTCTCCTTCTGGGACAACTTTGACAGCCAGCCACCCCTAAACGCAAAGCGGAACGCGACTGGTTTGAGCACCGGCTTGGGCTGGAAATTTTGATGTACCCTATCAACGAACCGTGCCGTACGGGCACAACCACAGTTCGCCCGTTCGTTTTCCAGACCGTGCGATCAGCAAGATAGGAGGATGCAATGACAATCGGCCACGTGCGATTCGCTACTCTCTGCTTCTTCGTTTCAGCGCTGTTTCCCTCACTGGCTCGAGCACAAGCTTCCGCGGGGGTTCCGGTCTTCAAGATTATCCACGAAGACAGCTCGGTCAAATTCCATGTGAACGCGTCTGTGCCGATAGACGGCACTTTCGATAAGTGGGACGCCACCATCACACTTACCTCTCCAGAGGTTTCCAGTGGCGTCTTGGATGTGAAAATCCAAGCCGACAGCGTCAACACCGGAAGCGGCATGAAAGACGGCAAACTGAAGGGCAAGGATTTCTTCGACGCCAAAGACAATCCGTTGATCACCTTTCATTCGACAAAGTCATTTCAGACCGGTCCTGACACGGTTGAGTTCGACGGCGATTTTACGATTCGCGGCGTCACCAAAGCTGAAAAACTGATCTTTACGGTTACCGGTGCGGGCACGGGCGCGGGCACGGTTGACGGGACGATGGCCTTCGACCGCAAAGACTACGGCATGAACAGCGGCATCCCGTTCATCAAGATCGCTGACCGCGTCGAGGTAACCGTTCACCTCCAAGGCAAGCGAGTGAGCGGACCCCCCGTGAACCTGAAGAAATAATCGCCACCTCCGATTCGCGAGGGCATACGGTGCAAACGATGGCTGAGTAGTCCTTTCATGTTAATGGATCGTTCAACGCCAGTAAATTAACCGTTCCCTACTGGAACTTTGCTCACCTTCGGTGTAGATTTCATTGCGTAAAGCCCTGGGCGAAGCCCCTAAACTGGTACCACAACGAGCATGCACCTGGCAGGCAAACTAGCTGAAGCGGATTTGAGCGACGCGCCAAAAGACGTTCGCGCAAACACCCACACCTCCGCGAAGCCCCTGGCGACCCCGTTCAGAATCGCGCTTCGCCTGATCTCAGTCCCCGTGGCTCTGGCGAGCGTCGCCGCCGTGGCGCTGGTCGGCCTTCCATCGCTCGGCTTCTACGGCATAGCAACGCTTCTCGAGAAAATTCGCCCGCTACGCAACGCCTATCAATTTCTCTCCCGCGCGTACGACCAACTCCTCGATCGTCTGGGCCAAAAAGTATTGCGCGACCCGCGCGACACTCCCGCGTTGCGCCTCATGGTCTCCGTCACCATTACTGCCGTGCCAATTTTCCTCGCGCAACTCGTCATTAGAAAACCTGTGCTCTGGCTCGCCCTCGCTTTCTATCTTTCTCTCTACGGTCTCAAGTTTCAGCGCTTCGTCCGCATGTTCAGCGCCAAGCACCTGGAAGCGCACCGCCGCCAGGGCTATTTCTCGGACAAATACCACAAGGTCTTCGGCCGTTACGTCGAATTCTTCCTCGGCTTCCTCTACGGCAACGTTCCAGAACTCGATCGCACCGTTCATGTCCGCCTCCACCATAAAGAAAATAGCGGACCCGCCGACACCACCTCGACCATCGCCTACGATCGCACCAGCAAAGTGCATTTCCTTTGGTATCTTGCAAACAACATTTGGACCGTCCTGGGCCTGATCCCCTATGCCTACTTTAAAGCCAGAGGCGAAGACGAGAATCGCCGCCGCATGTTATGGGGAATCTTCCTGTACTCCGCCTATTTCGCTGCGGCTTTTATTTACGATTGGAGAATCGGCATCGTCTACGTGCTCGTCCCGCTTCTGGCCATGAACTTCATCATGGCCATGACCGCCTGGGTCCAGCATGCTTTCTACGACGAAGAACGCCCCGAGGATTATTTTGCGAACACCGTCACCGTCTATGACGAGGTCAACTTCATGAATGAGGGTTACCACCTCTGTCATCATCACCGCAGCGGTATGCACTGGACAGAAATGCCCGCCCATCTCGAACGCATCAGCGGCAAGATGAAAGAATCCGGCTCCGTGGTCTTCCGCGATCTGGATTTTATGGAGCTATTCCTCGAGTTGACCGTCCTGCGCAGAATGAACGTCCTCGCCGAAAAGCTAGTCCCCTGGGAACCCATGGACCACGAACAAAGGCTGGCCCTGTTGGAAAAGAGAACCAAGCCCGTAAGAACCGTCACGGCCTGAAACCTGACCATTGTGGCGTGCCAGGCTCGCAGGCCTCTGTTGTAATGTCTGTAGCGAAACTACAAAGGCTTCTCGCCCACACCGCAAATCCACCCTCTCGCGCGTTCTTCAGAAATCTGAATGTCCGTGAACCCCGCCGCCGCAAATAATTCCCGCTGTTCTGCAACGCTCAGGTTCGCAGACCGCACCAGTTTCATCGCCGGCCCATGCAGCCAATCGTTCGCTCCCTTGCGATAGCTCTCCGCAATCACGATCAGCGTTCCGCCCGGTTTCAGCACGCGCAGCACTTCCCGCATATCGTTCACCAGGTCAGGCCAGTAATATTGCGTCTCCACCGCGGTCACCAGATCGAATTTGTCCGCGGCAAATGGCAGCTGCGACACCGAAGCCCGTATGATTTCCACCCGCCCCGCCTGAATCAATTGCGCATTCTTCGCGCTCGATGCAGCCACGCTGCCCGCGGCGTAATCCAAACCATAAACCCTGCCATTCGCGGCCAGCGCCGCCAACTTCTGGATCGTGCGCCCGCCCCCACACCCCACATCCAGAATCGAGAAGTTCTCCTCGATCGCCACGTGCTTCAGCCCCCAGTCGGTAACGCTTGAATGGGAGCTGTTCATCATCCACAAAAAAAGCCTGCCCACCCATTTCGTGGGCTTGCGCACCTGATTCACCAGGTAGACCGCCAACCCGGCTACGAAGATGTAATACAGCGTTCGTTCAATTGCGTGTTTGGATAGCGATAACAACGCCCGTCTCCCAACGAGCAGCCACGCTCGATTTGAATGTTGTCTCTACTGGAAAAGCGTCAAAATAACCGCTCGATATTCAGTTCTTAGAAACCGGATTACAGCTAAAATAGCTGCGCGCCGCGGCGGCATCCGCAATCCTTTACTCCGTGTAACCGCCCACGCGCTGCAGCCGTCCCTTGAATGCATTTCCGGGAGCCTTCGAAATGAAGAGATTGCTTTTGCTCGCGCTGGCCACAGCGTACGCCGCCGCTGCCTTCGCGCAAGACGAACCAAAAAAAATCGAAATCGCCGCGGATTATTCCTACTTTCGCGCCCAGGCAGGCGGCTTTGTCCCCAGCGCCTCATTCAACGGCGGCGGCGTCTCCCTCGCCTACTATTTCTTCAAGCACATCGGCATCAAAGCCGAATTTACGGACTACGGCAGCTACTCGCAGATCGTCACGGTTCCCGCGAGCACACAGGGCTGCAATAGCCTATCGGATTGCCAGCTGCCCGTGAGCGGAACCGTTTACACCTACACCATCGGCCCGGTCCTGCGCTTTACGATAAAACGACGCTTCCACCCATTCGCGGAAGTCATGTTCGGAGGCGCGCACAACAATATCTACTCCAACATCTACAACAGCTGCACCAACCAGGGAGAATGCATCAATCTCAGCAAATTGCCCAACAACAATGCGTTTGACCTCGTCATTGGCGGCGGCCTCGATATCCCATTCCACGAACATATTTCTTTCCGCCTCCCGCAGGTTGATTGGGTTCACACCGGCTTCGGAAATAGCACCGTCATCGGCAGCAGCACCCAGGACAATCTCCGGGTGCAAGGCGGAGTCGTCTTCCGGTTCTAGCCGCGCCGAAAATCCCCAAGCTTTAGGCGATCTTCGCCCGCTGCCGCGCCTGCAAAATCAAATCGGCCATCACCTCCCGATAACGCTCGAACGTATCATCCACCACCGTGATCGTCGGCACGATCAAGGTCTCCGCCGGCACAATTTTCGGGTCAAACTTTGCAAACCCCGACTCATGCAATCCGCTGCTGCCCCGCCCCGGCGCCGGATGACTCAAATGCTGGAACGCTCGCGCATATTTCGTATAAGCCGGCCGGTACGCCGATTCGCTCTGCACGTGAAACACAGGAATAAACGATAGCAGCGCGTCGTAATGCATTTCACCGAACACCATCACGTTCGGATATTTCGCGCGCAAGTCCGCCACCAGCCGCCGCGTGCCTTCGTGCGAATCCGCCTTCGTGTTGTTTTCCCACCCGCCCACAATGTCCAGAAAATAAGCATCCAGCCCAAACCGGTCAATCACCTCGGAAATCCGCGCAAATAACCAGCTCCGCCAGGAATCCACGCCCACATTCATGTACGGGCTCCATCCTTCCATGTGCCGGTCGTTGTCCCAATCCACCCAGTTCAAATCGAAGTGGTCTCCATCAATCTGCGACATGCTTGCGTCTGCAAACTGCGCAAATTCCGGATGATGATTGTTCGCGCAATTCGTCCCGAACATTGGCATAAAATGAAATCCCATCTTCTGCCCTTCTTTAATCAGCCGGAGGAATCCTTCGTCCCCACCCATCCGCGGATCGGTCTTGTACAGCGGATAGTTCCAGTAGAACCGCCCATCCCACGCCGGCAGCAACACAAACACATTCCGCGCCGGAATTTGCGTCGCGACCCATTGCAGAATTTTCAGCATCCTCGCGTAGTCGTTGAAGATGTATCCCGTCCAATGCATCCCATGCAGATTTATCGCCAGCGCCGACTCGCGCATCCACGGCGCCACGTCCGTGCGTGTCTCCCAGTTCGGCACCTGGAACGCTTTCTCCACGTGCGCAAAATGTGGCGCGCACGCTCCCTCCATGGTACTCGCGCGTCCCGCGCACCACAGCGGGCTTTCCAGTTTCCCGCTCTTCACCCACCCCGCCTGCTCGTACACCATCTCGACGCGATAGCCTTTTTCCCCCGGCTGAAAATAAAACCGATTGGCCCGCACGCTGTCGCACCGCGCCGAGAGATAGAAATACTCGCTGTCGGCACTCTGAATCACCGCCAGTGGCGTGTTCAACATGCGCGCCATGCCGCGCTCCAGAAACAGCGCCCCCGCCCCAAACGGGTACCCCAGCAAAACTTCATCGTCGTGCGGCTCAAAAAATCCAATCCCGCCCGCCGAAATTTTCCCGCGCGGCACGCCCCGCACGACCGTCACCAGCGATTTGATTGGCTGCTCCATCTCTGCTGCCGCGCTCCATTCCACGTGGTCGCCATTTTTCCGTATCCGTGCTCGCACGCTTCCCGGTGCTTTCAGTTGCCCGCCCGCATACACCAGCCGCGAGCACGTCACCTCAATTCCGTCGGCAGTCGGCGTCACCTGCATCGACTCGCGATCCAATCCATACGTGTTTTCAAACGTGTGCAGCCGGAACGAAATTTGCAATCCCCCGAATTCCACCGACGGCTCGGGAAAGTCGTAGCTGAACTTCATGAAATTCCGGCCGAGTGGCGGAATAATCACACCGCTGGTGCAACTCAAAGGCAGGATCCCGCCGGAATCCACAGTCGCGATGGCTGCGGCGGCTCCCAAATCACTCGCCGGAGCCTCCGTGCTCGCAACCGCAGCCCCCGCCTGCGCAGTCACTCCGGTCAACGCCGCGCAGCCCGCGCCCGCCGCCGCCCCCACCAACAATTCACGCCGTGAAATTCTCTTCCCCATGATTGTCCTCACTCCTAATGTCCGAAGCTCTCGCCGCCGCGCCCCGGAACGCGGCGCATTGTACACCGTAAGCTCGCGCCCTGCGGTAGCGCTGAATATCGCTGATTTTCGGAGTGCAAATAAGAACTCGACCAACGCGGCCAAATCAAGAACCAGTTCCCTTGGATCGTTCGGCGCGTCGCCCTCCGAACGCATGTATCGTTCGCGTTCCGGCGACGGGTTCGCCGCCGTGCCAAAGCCCCTTAGGAATGAAATACTCTTCCCCGGCCTTCACGGGAATGCGTCGCCCATCAATAATGAGGGTGTAACAACCCTGCACAACCGCCATGTACTCGTCGAACTCGTGCGCCTGTGGCTCCGAAACCGCGGTCTCACGGCAAGTCCAGAACGCCATTTGACTCCCATCCGCACCGTCAAACACGTATCCTTCCACTCCCGGCGTCGCCTGGCTGCTCGTCGCGATCCGGTTCGCGGGCCTCTTCATGAATTCCGGAAAGTCGTCCATGTCTGTCACCTCGGCGTCAGCGCGTGGCTCATGTTTCCACTCGCCCAGCGCCCCCGCAACATTCCTTCCCTTTCCCCATTCAACTTTTTGCGTTTTTAGTGTACTAGTAGAATTGCACAGATAATTTGAATCGCATCCGCTGCGCTACAACATCATCCGGCGGCCGGTCCCTGTATCCGCCTATATGCAGAAGAACCAAACGGATCCAGGTGTCCAGCAACAGCGCCGGCATCCCAGGGAACAACGACAAGGAGCAACAAGTCGATGGCGAAAGGCAACAATATCGGCATTCTGACAGGCGGCGGCGACGTCCCCGGCCTAAATTCCGTCATCAAGTCGGTAGTCTACCGCGCCACGGAAATGGGCCGGACCGTCACTGGCATTCGCAAAGGCTGGAAGGGCCTCACCAATATGAATCACGGCGACACGGGCGACGCCCGCCTCGATCGTCAGCTCACCCGCGAAAATACTCGCACCATTGACCGAAGCGGCGGCACCTGGCTGCACACTTCCCGCACCAATCCGCGCAAAGTCGCAGCCAACAAGGTTCCCGCGCACATCTCCGCGGACCAACGGAAGAAACTCACCTTCGACGGCAAATTTTACGACTTCACTCCCATCGTTATCGAGAACCTCGAGCGCCTCGGCATTGATTGCCTCATCGCCATCGGCGGCGACGACACTCTCAGCTTCGCCTCCGTCCTCTCCAGCCACGGCTTTCCCGTAATCGGCATTCCCAAAACCATGGACAACGACGTCCACGGCACCGAATACTGCATCGGCTTCTCCACCGCCATCACACGCGCCAAAGATGCCATTAACCGCCAGCGCACCACCCTCGGCTCTCACGAACGCATCGGCGTCTTCCGCATTTTCGGACGCGATGCTGGCTTCACCGCGCTCTACACTTCGTACATCACTTCGGCCCGCTGCCTCATTCCCGAAGTACCCTTCGATCTGGATCGCGTCTCCAAAATCCTGATGGAAGATAAGCACAATAATTCTAGCAATTATTCGCTGGTGATTGTTTCGGAAGGAGCTACCTGGACGAATCGCGTCGTGGATGAGTACGGCGAAGCCGACGCCTACGGCCACAGAAAAAAAGTAGACATCGGCCACGCCCTCGCCGACGAACTTCATCGCCGTACCGGCGAGGAAACCATCGAAAGCGACTTGACCTACGACCTGCGCAGCGGCGAACCCGACGCCATTGACCAGATCGTCGCCATCACCTACGCCAACATCGCCCTGGATTTAATTCGCGACGGTGTCACCGGTCGTATGGTCGGCGTGCAAAGCGGCTGCTACGCCTCCGCCCCCCTGCCAGCATCTTCCGCCGGCGCGCGCAAAGTAGATGTCGCGACCCTTTACAACACCGAACGCTATCGCCCCAACTACACAGCCAAACTCGGCGCGCCCCTTCTCTTCGGCCACGGCTGAAATCGCCTTTTCAGTGCGTAGGGGCGGGTTTCGCGGCAATGCGCGGGACCGGCCCTCGACGACTTCCGACCGGCAATTTCGCGCCCTGGGGCCCAATCGCATTGCCTTTATCTGTGTTCATCTGCGATCAGCTGTCGTGCCGTTGACCTCTGCGGACGCTGCGCATCGCGCGGCCTTCTCACGGCAGCGGTATCCGGTATAGGTTTCGTCGTGTGGTGTTCACAGTGTAGGCGTACAACGAGGTGCTCACCGCCGAGTCCACCTGATGCGGAATCACCACCACCGGCTTCATCCTCCTCAGTATCTCCCCGTCCAGCGGTGCGTTCGTCGGCAGCTCCGCCAACCCGCCCGCTTGCCGCAGCCGCATCACGTAAGTGTTCTGATCCGAGGTAACGAAAAATTGCATGTACATCGATTCACCCCGCACATCCCAGTCCGGTATGCAGAAATTCAGGCAAACCTTCACCGGATCCCCGCCCTCCGTCGGAAGTGCGGTAATCGCCGCCGGATTCTCGTCGCCCCCGCCTCCCGCCTGAACCAGCGCCCACTTTCCGTTCGGCGAGACGTTGATCAAATCGAAAATGTGCGAAGGGCTGACTTTCCGCCGCCCGCTTCCATCCGCGTGTACGATCTCCAGAAAGTTCGACTCTCCCTCGATCGCGCGAAACAGCAAATCCCCGTCCGGCAGACAATGGACGCTATCGTCAATCGTCGTGGACGAGATCTGACGCGGCGATGCGCGCCGGTTCAGCGGCGACACCCACAGTTTTGAGTGGCCGTTCTCATCGGCCCGGGAAAATGCCAGTTCTTTTCCGTCCGCGCAGACATCGTAGTCGTGCATCGTATAACCGGGCAGCGCCCGATCCGTCACGCCGCTGGCCACGTCCCGCACCCATAATTCGTAACCCTGTGTTTGGCCGTTATCCATCAAGTAGTACAGTTTTTTGCCATCGGCCGAGAAACGGGCCGCACCCGAATATCCTTCGGAAGAGACTTGTTGATCACCGTTCCCATCGTGAATCCAAACCGTCCCGGTCTCGGTCCCCACCGAAGTGATAAGCGATTTGCCGTCCGCCGCCATCGCGATGCCCTCTTCCGCCGTCGGCCCAGACGTCACCTGCTCCGGCGTCCCGCCCGGAAATCGTTGTCGCCAGATATGAAAATTCCCTTCCGTGCTCAATGTCAGGTACACCCACTTCCCATCCGGCGACCACGCTCCCGAAGTACAAATACTTTTCGGCGGCCCCACCTCTTGCGCCGCACCGCCTCCCTCGTAAGGCATTACTTGGCAGGGCGTGAACTTCGTCTGGCTATTCATTTCCACCACCAGCATTGACTTCCCATCCGGTGAAAGATACGCGTGGTGTGCCATGCTCCGTTCGCCCGGCGGCGTGTAAAGTTCCCGGCTCTGCCCGCGCCCCAGATCCGTGCTCACCACGATCATGTGAATTCCCTCTTTGATCTCGGAGAAGAGTAGGCGCTTCCCGCCGTCAATCCATGTCAGCGACGACGCGTTCGGCAGCATCACCTTCGCTTCACCGCCCAACACCGGCACTTCCCATGTGTCGAAAGGAATCGCGGTTCCATACGCAACCATTGATCCATCCGGCGAAAATTCGGGAGTCATCTTCGCCAGCGCATCGTGTGTCAAAGCTACCGGCGCGCCGTCCGGCAACATTTTTACGTAAACCTGCCCCGGCCCGAAAAATGTGTCCGCACCCCGAATGAACGCCAGCATGCGCCCATCCGGCGACAGCGCCGGATAAACCGCCGAGTCCGTAAAAAACGTAAGCTGTTGCCAGTTCGTGCTCCCCGGGGCCGCAGGCCGCGCCGCGCGGGACCACCAGATTCCTCCACCCGCAGCCGCTACCAATGCTGCGATCGCCACAACCGAATAAATCAGCCGTTTCCCATCGCGCGTTTTCCCTGACGATTCCGCTGCCGCCGCTCCCATCATCGGCGCCGTATTCCCCGATTCCGAATCGCGCTTCAGCCGTCGCAGATCAGACCGCATCTCCCCAGCCGACTGGTAGCGCAGCTCGCGATCTTTCTCCAGCGCCTTGTGAATGATCTCTTCAAATTTCGGTGGCACTTGCGGATTCAGCCGGGTCGGGGTCACCGGCGCGCGATTCAAAATCGCATCGAATATCACGCCCGTCGTGTCGCCCGGGAACGGCGTCTTCCCCGTCGCCACTTCGTAGAGCACCGCGCCAAACGAAAATAAATCGCTGCGCGCGTCCAGTTGCTCCCCGCGCACTTGCTCCGGCGACATGTACGTCACCGTCCCTGCCACCGATCCCGTCGCACTCCGCAGAGCCCCGGCGGTCGCGGCCACCAGACTCCGCGTCTGCTCCACTGCCTCGCCTTCCGCGTTCCCCACCTTCGCCAGGCCGAAATCCAGCACCTTCGCCTGTCTTCCGCTCGTCACAAATATGTTCGCTGGCTTGATGTCGCGATGGATAATTCCCTTGCAGTGCGCCGCGTCCAGCGCGCTCGCCACCTGAATCGCAAATTCCAGCAGTTCCCCCGACGAAAATCCTCCGCGCGCGATCTGCTCCTTCAGCGTCTGCCCTTCCAGAAACTCCATCGCCATGAATGGCCGGCCATCGTCCTCGCCAATTTCATAAATCGTGCAAATGTTCGGATGGTTCAACGCCGATGCTGCCCGCGCTTCGCGCCGCAATCGCGCAATAGATTGGGAATCTCCGGCAGAATCCGCGGAGAGAAACTTCAAAGCCACAAACCGCTGCAACTGCAAATCTTCGGCCTTATAAACCACGCCCATCCCGCCGCTGCCCAGCTGCTCCACGACGCGATAGTGCGAAATCGTCTGCCCGACCATCGCGGCATTATACGACGCGCCCCGTAAACAGTCGCGCCCGCTCTGTGCTTTGCATTCCAATCCGCATCGTGCCGCGCCCGCGCCACCTCCCCAGCAAATGGCGGTCGCAGCCTTCACCAAGTAATCCACTCAACGCCGATCGCTGCAGCCATCTCTGAAGCTCGCAGCCGCCGCTCGTTCTTGCGCCACGCGGCTCGAGCAAATCATTTGTAATAGAACGAACGGTCGTGCTATTATCCACGCAGCAAAATGAACACACCCCTACAACGTTCCGCGAATCCACGAAGCCGCGCTGCCACCGCGACGAACTATCCATCGCGCCGAGCCCGCGGCCTCAAAACCCGCCGCGCCATCCTCCGCAAAGCCGTTAACATCGCTTCCCTCGAAGGCCTCGAAGGGCTCACCATCGGCAAGCTCGCCTCCGTCCTGCGCATCAGCAAAAGCGGCCTCTTCGCCCACTTCGGTTCCAAAGAAGATCTGCAATGCGCCGTCGTGGACGAAGCGCGCGACATTTTCGTCGAAAAGGTTATTCGCCCCGCTTGGCGCTTCAAGGGACTTCGACTACTCCGCGCGCTCTGCGAAAACTGGCTCTCCTATGGCGAGCAGAAAGTCTTCCCCGGCGGCTGCTTTTTCTCCGCCGCCTCGCTCGAATTCGACGATCGCCCCGGCCCCGTGCGCGATCGCATCGTCGGCCTGATGAAAAAGTGGCTGGAAAATCTGGAACACGCCGCCCGCGACGCACAAACCGCCGGCGAGATCCGCAAAGATGTGGACGTACACCAGTTGGCGTTTGAAATTCAGGCGCTCGCGATGGGTGGGAATTGGAGCTCGCGTCTGTTCCGCGACCAATCAGCTTTCCGCTCAGCCAAAGCCGCGATCCTGCGGCGCATTGATCAGGTCGCCACAACCGTGCCATCGAGGAAGTGATGCGCATCAATCCGCGGTTCTTCTTGGGCGCCCTCGTGAGTGCAATCCTCGCGCTCGTCGCACACGGGCTATCGCAACGTGACGCCGCACCAAGCGCGCAAACCACACAAACCGCGCCGAACGCTACCCTTTCCGAAATCCCCCTGCAACGCTGCGATCGCCTCCCCGTCGTAATCGTTCAAGTCAACGACGCCGACAAGCGCTTCCTCATCGACACTGCCGCCACTTCCATGCTCAACGAAAAATCTTTCGCCTCCGGCCGCTCCAAAGACATCCGCGTGCAATCCTGGAATCAGACCACAGCCCTCAGCGCCCGCGTAGTTTCCATCAACGAACTAAAACTCGGCAGCCACATTCTGCGCAACGTCACCCTCCCCGCCATTGACCTCACCGCTCTCGCCAAAGCTTGCGGCGCCCCGCTGGACGGCGTCCTCGGCGTAGACCTCCTCGAGCAACTCGGCATCACCATCGACCTACAACGCAGCGTAGCCCGGCTCGGCGTCCCCGCACCCAGCTCCACAGAAGTTTCCGTCATCGCCGAAATGGAGCAGGCCATGCACTCCTGCTCGGAAGCCTTCAACAACGCTGACGCCGCCAAACTCGCCGCCTGCTTCGATCCCGATTTCGTCCTCAGTTCTCCCGCTGGAGAACTCCGCGGACGCGAGCAAGCCACCAATCATCTGCAGCAAACCTATTTCGGCCTCACTCCCCACCCTCATTTTTCCATGACCATGAAAGATCAACGCGCCGTCGGCAACGTCGTTTGGACCCTCTACGATTACACCATCGAATCCGCCAACCTTCACACCACCGGCCGCGGCATGATGCTCTGCCGCAAATCCGAAAATCACTGGTACATCCTCAGCATGCACGAATCGCCGCTTGATTCCGCGTCCATCCGCACACGCTAAAAAAACTACTCGGCCGCGCATCTCCCTGAACCGATTCGCCTTATTTCCGCCCTGCCCATCTGGTTCCCACAACCTGTTCACAAGAAGTTTACAAATTAGAGACGCCCCGGTTGCAACCTGCTTCTGGCCAGCTGTCAACATTCGCCTCGGGCAGGTCAGCATTTCCTCATAGACGATGCAGATCATCGCGCACTGGCCCGCTACAAAGGAGAATTTCCATGCAACTCCGCACTCTCGCCATTACTGCGTGCCTCGCCGTCGCGCAGCTCATCGCTCCCGGCTTGGTTCGCGCACAATATCAAGTCACCAATTTGGTCTCGAACCAGGCAAATACCGCCAGAACCACCGATCCCCTCCTGGTGAATGCCTGGGGCCTCAGCCACGGGCCCGGCAGTCCCTGGTGGATCAGTGACGCGAACTCCGGCTGGTCAACACTCTATGACAAGAACGGAACCAAGATTCCTCTGAACGTTTTAATTCCCACCGCGGGCGGGAATGGTCCCGGCTCACCCACCGGCACGGTCTTCAACGGGAATTCGGCGGAGTTCAAGATCAAGGGAGGGCAAGCGGTCTTCATGTTTGCCACTCTCGACGGCACCATCAGCGGTTGGGTGCCCTCGGTCAACGCCAACCTCGCCATGGTCGCTGTCACGACCTCCGGCGCGTCCTACACCGGTTTGACAATCTCCACCAAATCATCCGATAACGTTCTGCTTGCCGCCGACAACGCCAACAACAGGATTGACATCTATGACGACAACTTCACGCTCCTGAAGTCCGTCACGGACCCCGCCGTTCCCGCCGGCTTCTCCGTTTTCGGCATTCAGGATTTCGGCGGCCTCGTCTACGTCTCGTTCGCAGCCACCTCCGGCGCTATCGGTGGTTACATTGATATCTTCGCCGAAGACGGAACCCTGTTGAAGCAGCTCACACACGGCGGCAACTTGAATCAACCGTGGGGTTTTGCTATCGCCCCGAATAATTTCGGCCCGCTAAGCAACACCCTGCTGATCTCGAACAATGTCAGCTTCACGGGCGCCATCAATGCCTACAATCCCGTCACCGGCCAATTCGTCGGCATCCTCCGCGACGACAACGGAGTAGTGATTCACATTGACCAGCTCTGGGGAATTGCGTTTGGTGACGGCGCCGGCTCAAACGGCAACACCAATCAGCTCTACTTCACCGCAGGTCCCGACAATAATTTCGCCGGATTGTTCGGCGTGATCAACGCCAAGTAACGAAAACCTGTCCGTACAAACCAGCCACGCGAAGGGCCGTCTCCCCGAGGCGGCCCTCCCCCCGCTCTACCGAGGCCGACCGCGCCGTGCTCCTGCCGATTTCCGCACCTTTCGGAACAGGTAAGGCGCAAGCAAGGATTCGAGCGCGCGGCGAATCCATGCGCCAAGCGGGCCCTTGCGGTAAACGGCCCAGTCGAGCATCGCACCACTGTTGGCTTGCTGCACCAGTCGAGCGAGCTCGCCGCTGTCGCAGGGCCTCAGCTCGCGTGCCGCGATCGCATCATCCAGCAACTTCTTCGTTTCCTCGCGCATCGTCATGAACTGCTGCAGGAGCACGGCACGAAACTCCGGATCGCTCAGATCAATCTGCAAGTACGCAAGAAAGTTGGCCATGGATTCGGGTGTCGCCGCGAAACCGCTGAACTCGACAAATAATTCAACGAGTGTCTTCCGCGGTGAACCGTATTTGGCGCGGGCTGCGGCAAATTGTCCGGAGACGTCCGCGGTCCACGCCTTGCAGTTGGTGAGCAACAACTCGCGCTTGGTGCCGAAGCGCTGGATAATTGTGGCTGGAACGACGCCGGCTTCTTTGGCGACGTCGGCGAGAGTGAGTTCCACAGGGCTGCGCCGCTGCATCACGCGCGCCAAGGCAGCCAGGATTTCTCCATCGGAAGTTTCGCGTGGCCGAGGTGACATTTTCAGTAGGGCCGCCGGGTGGCCGCGTCAACAATAGCTGAATAACCATTTATTATCCACTTGACATTACTGAATGACCGTTTATTATTGAGGTGCCGCTTGCACCGCGAGCGTCGCGCCAAGTTCCTGATGGCGGCCCGCAATCCCGCGAAGAGGTGGGAGATCCAAATGGACATCGTCGAATTCAAAGCTTCCCTCACGAAAAACGCACCATGGGCGAACTTGCCTGCCCCCCTCGCGTCCCTGTGGTGGGATGCCAAAGGCGATTGGACCGAAGCTCACGGATTGGTTGACGAACTGGAAACCGCCGATGGCATGGCTGTCCACGCCTACCTGCACCGCAAAGAGGGCTCCGCGTCGAACGCCGATTACTGGTATCAGCGCGCCGGCCGCAACTTTCAGCGCCCCACGCTCGACGCCGAGTGGACCACCCTGGTCGAAGCCCTGCTTTCCAAACTTGCGAACGCTTGAGGAGCGCTAAAAACGTGCCAAAGAAGGCCGGTAGTAAAACTCCTCAAAAGAGTCTGTCGGGGAAAATCGCGCTCGTCGCCGGAGCCACGCGCGGTGCCGGCCGCGGAATCGCCATCGCGCTGGGCGAAGCCGGTGCCACCGTTTACTGCACTGGCCGCAGCTCAAGAAAACACGCCTCGCGCAAGCCGCCCACTCCCGGCCGTCCCGAAACAATCGAAGAAACCGCCGAACTCGTCACCGCCGCAGGCGGCAACGGCATCGCGATAAAAGTTGATCACACCGAGCCAGCCGAAGTTCGCAAGCTGGTCGCCCTCATCAAGCGCCAGCACAAAGGTCTGGACATTCTGGTGAACGACGTCTGGGGCGGCGATGCGCTCACCGAATTCGGCAAGCCCTTCTGGAAAGTCAACCTCGACAACGGCCTGCGCATGCTGAAGCAGGCCATCCATTCGCACATCATTACTGCGCACTATGCCGTTCCGCTGATGCTCGGCCGCCGCGCCGCGATTATTTTCGAAATCACAGATGGCGATGCCTTCTATTACCGCGGCAACATTTTTTACGACCTGGTGAAAATTTCCGTGATACGGCTGGCCTTTGCCATGGCCCGCGAGTTGCGCAAACGAGACATCACTTCCGTGGCGCTCACCCCCGGTTTCCTTCGTTCCGAAGCCGTGCTCGACCATTTCGGTGTCAGCGAAGCCAATTGGAAAGACGTCGGCCAGAAAAAGAAAAACTCCGATAAGAACGCAACAGACCAGAACGATAGCGCCGAGGATTTCATGGTTTCCGAATCCCCGCGCTTCATCGGACGCGCCGTCGTCGCCCTCGCGGCGGACCCGCGCGTGAAAAATAAAACCGGTCGCGTCTTCAGTTCCTGGGCCCTCGCTCGCGAATACGGCTTCACCGACCTCGACGGCACCCGGCCCAACTGGGGCAACCACGCCACAAAGAAATACGGAAAATACAAAATCTGCGACGAAAAATTCTATTCCTACTGGGTCCCCGGCCTCATCGAACGGATCTTCCCTGATTGGTTCTGATCCTCGCCCAAATAAGGTTCGCGTCGCGCGCTACCCTTCCACGTCCAATCTCTTAGGGCTTTTCCTGTACAGCGATTTTCCCCGCAGCGTGTCGAAATTCCCTGCAATCCGCGCCGCATCTCTTCTTGGCGTTTCCTCCAACCTGTTGAAACACATTCACTTTCCTTTTTTTACATCCCGTTTGGCACAAAGGTTGCACCTTCCGCAGTAGGTGACACATTCACCGCAGGAGGGCAGTAGCATGAAACAGTCTCACTTTCACTTGAAGACCTGGCTCGCAGTATCAGCTCTGGCGGGTTTCTTGTGCCTTGGCGCGCCCGTGAACGCGCAATCCGCGTCCGCTCAGAATACTCCAGCTCTTCAAGGTGACGACGCCACCCGCCAGGAACTCGCGAATTTCAATCAGTTCCTGGACAGCCATCCCGAACTCGGCGGGCAGCTTCGCAAAGATCCTTCGCTCGTCAATAACGCCGACTTCGTACAGCAGCATCCTTCTCTGCAGAGTTATCTGCAGGATCATCCGGCAGTTCGTCAGCAGATCAAAGATGACCCGAACGCCTTCATGCGCGAGGAATCCCGTTACGATCACCGCGAAGACGATCGCGATCGCATCAACCGCGAAGAGTTGGCGCGCTTCGACCAGTTCCTGGACACTCACCGCGAAACCGCCGAGCAACTTCGTAAGGACCCGTCCCTCGTGGATAACCAGGAATTCGTGAAGAACCATCCTGCGCTGCAATCCTATCTGGGGGAGCATCCGGAAGTTCGCGAGCAGCTCAAATCAAATCCGAATGCCTTTATGCACGCGGAAGATCGTTACGATGTCCGTCGGGACGATCGTGATCGCCAGGAATTGGCCCGCTTCAATCAATTTCTGGACAGCCACCGCGAAACCGCCGACCAGCTTCGCAAAGATCCTTCTTTGGTAGACAAGCAAGAGTACCTGCGGAGTCATCCTGAACTGCAGGCCTATCTGCAGGACCATCCGGGCATTCGCGATCAAATAAAACAAGACCCGGATGCCTTCCTGCACGCAGAGGATCGTTATGATCGCCGTGAGGACGATCGCGATCGCGTCAACCGCGAAGAACTGGCGCACTTCGACCAATTCCTGGACACGCACCGCGAAACAGCCGAGCAACTGCGCAAGGATCCTTCCCTCGTGGACAACGAAGAATTCGTGCGCAATCATCCCGCGCTGCAGACGTATCTGCGCGACCATCCGGAACTTCGTGAGCAGATCAAATCAAATCCGAACGCTTTCATGCAGCAGGAAGCTCGGTATGCTCATTACGATAACCGGGAAAATGGAATGGATCGCGACGCCATCAGCCATCGTCAAGCCGCCAGCTTCGGCGAATTCCTCGGCGGCCATACGGAGATCTCGCAGCGTCTCTCTGAAGATCCTACCCTGGTGAAGAATCAGGAGTACTTGGAAAATCATCCTGAACTTCAGCAGTATCTGTCCGCTCATCCGGACGTGAAACAACAGCTCATGGCGAATCCGCAGACCTTCGTCAAGTCCGCGCAGCAGTTCAGCAACACCAGCAATACTGCGCCAACTCTGAAGACTCCTGTGCCGGATCCCGCCAAACCGAAGCAGTAAGCAACGACGCCTCGAGGACGGGAGGGCCGCGCACCCGGCCTTCCCGTTCGCGGGACGTCTTTTATTTCTGCGCGGCCGCGTGCCGCGCTCGTTTCAGCCCGCAATCAAACTACCAGCGGGTCGGTGCCAGGTGGCGAATCCCGTTTAGGAGGAACCATGAACGCCAATACCGCCAAGACAGCGCTACTGCTAACGATCATCCTGCTGGCCGCGATTCCTCTCAACGCCGGCGGCAATAAAAAGAAGGATCCCGAAAGGGCCATGCTCGAGAAAATGGAAGCGGTTCCTTGTGGCGCCAAAGAAAAAGGCGTGACGGGCTTGGGTACCGTGTGGGCGTCGGCAGGCATCACCCACGTCAATTCCGACGAAAAGCTTTGCCCGCAGTACGAGGTGGTTACCGACGACATGGAATATCACATCCGCCCGACGGACACCAAACATCCCATCATTCTGCCCGTCGGCAAAGAAATCGTATTCAAGATCAAGAAGGATCGCATGTACCTAAGAGTCGCCGACGGTGATCAAAAAATGCTCACCTACGCAGTCGTCGCCGAGAAACCCGCAAACTCCGACGCTGATGCGCAAAATTCCGCGGCCAAACCGGATAGGCCCTAGGCTCGGCTCACCGTCGGCCGCGCCCGACTTCCGTAATTGTGATCGACGTCTCTCGTTCGGGTAGGGGCGCTGCTTGTCAATCGCGCTGCAGCACGATTCATCCTGCGATCCCGCGGCGCGGGAGCGAAGGGCTGCGCCCCAAATTGCCCAGCCGCCAACCTGGTCGTGCTTTCGTAGGGGCACGGCATGCCTGGCCGCTACAGGAGGCCGGTGCCCGCTGCACAGATTCGACCTCGTCCACTGCTTGGCGCTCAGCGCAGCAAATGCAACTGCCCAAGAAATTTCGGACAGGTAGTACTCATTCTGTCCCACGTCTGTCCCGTAGCTCAGCTGTTTCCGCATCGCCATCGGGCGAACGTGAATGGAAGGCCAAAAATATGAAACCGCACTCCAACACGAGCCATTCGTCTCGACGCGCCGCGACTCCCTCCGCGTTACCTTTCTTCTGGCCGGCGTCGAACTCGAGCCCATCTAAAGCAACGATCCTGGCAGGCCACGCTATTTGCGCATCACTGGCGGCGGTGTACGAATCACGGCTCGCCACTCACGATTCACCAACCACGAGGTTCCTAATCGGCCTCCCGGCGATTAGAAACGGCCGTACCTCGCAGAAAACAAACAATGGAGACGATTTCTAATCAACTCGATTTGGTCCGCAACGCCCACCGTTCGCCCTGCGGTAATTACGTATCCCTACGAAGTCATCGCATAATCGCCACGCTCAAACCGCTTCCCAACTGTCGCACATCGCAATTCACTCCGTTTGCGCACGCGCCGAACCTCTGCGAAACTAGCTCCATGCGAAAACTACCCAACATTGCAGTATGCATATTGGCAAGCACCCTCATCTTCGCTGGGACTGCTGTAGGACGGCAGTCTTCGGCGACAAATCCATCAACTCCTCCGCCAGCAGCTAGCGCGCCGGCAGCGACGGATGGTTCGACGCTGGCGGCAAAACCTGCGACAACCGCGAAGCCCGCTGCGAAACCTGGCGCACCTTCGTCCAGCAAGACGCAGACCGGCACCTCGTCGCAGAATGCCGCAAAGCCTGCGAGTGCGGGACAAAGTGCTACGGCCGCGAAGACTCCGGGGAGCGCCGCCGCGCAGCATCATCCAGCGCCTGCTCCTTTGGTGTTGAAGACCGATAAGGATAAAGAGAGCTACGCGATTGGATTAAACATTGGCAAGAGCATCCACCGAGACGGTGTAGAGGTGGATCCCAGCATACTGTCGCGCGGGATAAAGGATGCGTTGAGCGGCGCGAAGCCAGCGTTGACGGACGACGAAGCCAAGGGCGTGATGGCAAGTCTGCAGACCCGAGTGCGCAAACAACAGGCAGAACAGGCGCAGGCCGCCGCGGAGGCTGCCAAGAAAGTAGGCGAAGCAAACAAGGCGGCGGGCGACGCGTTTCTGGCGGCAAACAAAACGAAAGAAGGCGTGGTGACGCTGCCGGACGGCCTGCAATACAAAATCCTGACGGAGGCGGCTGGACCGAAGCCGACGGCGACCGATACGGTCGTTTGCAATTACAAAGGGACCTTGCTCGACAACACGGAATTCGACAGCTCGTATAAGCGAAATCAGCCGCTGACGATTCCCGTGGGCGGTGTGATCAAAGGTTGGACCGAGGCGTTGCAACTAATGCCGGTGGGATCGAAGTGGCAATTATTCATTCCTTCGGATCTGGCGTACGGCCCGCAGCAAAAAGGGCCGATCGCGCCGAATTCCACACTGATTTTCGAAGTGGAACTGCTTTCGATTCAGTCAAAGGTCGAACCGGCGAAATAGTTCGCGAATAGCAAGCGGGATTGTCATTCCGAGGGCGCAGTTGGCCCGAGGAATCTGCTTTTTTCGAGGGCTAGCGGCGAAGCGGCGAGCGCGGGGCTAGGCCGGGACTTTCGCCTCGCGGAGGAAGCGGGCGGCTTCTTCCGGCGGAGTGGGATTGATGTAAAAGCCGGTGCCCCACTCGAAGCCGGCGACCTTGGTTAGCTTGGGCATCATTTCGATGTGCCAGTGGTAGTGGTCGTTGATTTCTTCGCCGATGGGCGATGTGTGGATGACGTAGTTGTAGGATGGGAAGGCGAGCGCGGCGTCCAGGCGGCCGAGAAAATCGTGCAGCAGGCGCGCCAGGTGCGCGTAGTACGGCGCCGGCATATTCTCGAACGAAGAACTGTGTTGGCGCGGCAGGATCCAGGTCTCAAAAGGAAAGCGCGGCGCGTATGGCGCCAGTGCGATGAAATGATCGCTCTCGATAATCATGCGCGAGGCGGTTTCGATTTCCTGGCGGATCATGTCGCAGAAAATGCAGCGCTCTTTTTGTTCGTAGTAGCGTTTGGCACTGTCCACTTCTTCGCGCACGCGATTGGGCACGATAGGCAGCGCGATCAGCTGCGAGTGGGTATGCTCGACGGTGGCGCCGGCCGGCTCGCCGTGATTTTTGAAAAGTAAAATATAACGAAAGCGGCGATCGTTTTTCAGATCGAGCATGCGGTCGCGGTAAGCCCAGAGAACTTCTTCCACGCCTTTTTCGTTGATCAGCGCGAGAGTTTTCTGATGATCCGGTGATTCGATGATCACTTCGTGCGCGCCGATGCCATTCATGCGATCGAAAAGGCCTTCGCCTTCGCGATCGAGTCCTCCTTCAATCCCCAGCGCCGGAAACTTGTTGGGAACCACGCGAACCGTCCAGCCGGGAGTGTCCTTGCCGCCGCCGTTACGTCCGTAGGCCAGGATTTCCTTCGGCGTCTTGCCTTCGTTGCCGGGGCAGAAGGGACAGATCGCCGGATTGCCCTTGATGTGCACACTCTCACGCACGAAGTCCATGGGGCGTTTGCCGCGGTCGGTCGAGATGATGACCCAGCGTCCGGTGATGGGATCCTTGCGAAGCTCCGGCAAAACTTCCTCCTTGGTATTGCGCGTGGTTATTCTACTACGGCTGATGCGGCTGGCGTGCGTGACGATGAGCCAAGTCAAAGGGAGAGTCAACGGGGCGCAGTTAAGGATGGCTGGCGTTGCACGCGCCTTTGTGCAGGCGGACTACGGGCTTTTTGCCGGGCGTGTTTCGATAGCCAGGACGTCCAAGCGGCAGTCGGCCTTTTCGATGTGGCGGGCGCGGAGAAACTGCCCGGCCCTGCGCGAAAGGTTGCGGCGCTTTTCGAAGGCAACAGCTTCTTCTGGCGTGGGCCGCACTGGTTGAAACGCTGATGCGGGTTCAACAATGGTGCGCGTCTTTACTTCTACAAACGCGAGGGTCGAGCCGTCGCAACCGACCATATCAATTTTGCCTTTGCTACCAGGCGCAGTGAAATTGCGGACGACGAGGACGTAGCCGTGGCGGCGCAGGTACCAATGGGCGCATGTTTCGCCGCGGACGCCGGTCTGGCGCGCGCGATTTTTTGCTGTGACGCCGGCGGGACCGGAAGGCGAGTTATCGGATGGCATTGCGCCGAGGCCTTTCCGGGCGGCGAAGTTTGCGATCGCGAACATGAAACGCGCTAACACGGGCGGAGGACCTACTTTACGACTTCGAGTTCCCATTCGACTGTCTTGCCGCGAATGACGAAGCACAGATAGTACTCCCAGAATTTGCGGAACCAGCGGAAATGATTTATCAGGAATTGAAAGCCGAGGGCGCGCCAGATGCGCAGCATGGTGACGTGCACGCGGCGCTCGCGGAATTGCGCCGGAGCGTAGTAATCGTATTCTGCGGGCTTCTCGCTGAAAAACCAGAGCGAAAAACTGGAAAGATGCCAGCGGTGCGCGGGGCTGCAGTAGGAGGCGTGATCGGTGTAGTGCGGCGTCATGATCACGACACGGGCGTTGGGCTTCGCGACACGATGGGCTTCGGCGAGCACGCGAAAAATATCGTCCACTTCTTCGATCATGTGGATTAGGCGGACTTGGTCGAAGGTGCTGTCAGCGAAAGGCGTGCGCGTCCAGTCGCAGAGGACATCGGCTTGGCCTGCGGCGCTCATATCAATGCCGATTGAGCCAGGATATTTTTTTCTGCCGCAGCCGACGTCGAGGATGCGGAGCTGCGGACTCACTTGATGACCTCGAAAGTGAACTCCATCAATTTTCCGCGGATCACGAAGCTCAGGTAATGCTCCCAGAATTGGCGGAAGAAACGGCTGCGGTTGACCAGGAATTCGAAGCCAAGCGTGCGCCAAAGATTCAGCAGGCGCAAGTTGAGCTTGACCTCGCGCATGCGGACTTTGGTGTACCACATGTCGCGACCGTGCATGCCGCCGGGATAGAAATAGAGAAACGAGTAGGTGTTGAGGTGCCAGCGATGGGTCGGATCGCGGAACGAACTGTAATCCGTGTAATGCGGGGTGGCGATGAAAATTGTGCCGCCCGGCTTGGTGACGCGGTGAAATTCTTCCATGGTGGCGATAATGTCCGCGACGTGCTCGATGATGTGTTCGGCGCGAAGATGGTCGAAGGAATTGTCGCGGAAGGGCAAGCCGCCGCGATCAAGATGGCAGAGGACATCGGCAGCGGTGGATGGGTTCATATCGAGGCCGATAGAGCCGGGATATTTCGTTGGCCCACAGCCTACGTCGAGAATGCGCGGCAAAGCAGCTCCTGCGGAAGATTTTTCAGTCAATTTTCAGTTTCTCACGGCTACAAAAAGGATGCGGAAAACAAAATAGCACAGGCTTGCTGATGCAGGCCTGTGCTATTTGCGCGACGGATGTGCCGCCCAAACTGGGGCAGGAAAGATCCTTCGGCCGGCTTGAGGCAAAGGCGCCAGCCTCCCTTCGCAAAATCACTCAGGGCAGGCAGGATGTCGATACTCGTCGCATCGTCACAGCGAGCGTTCGATTTCTGTGATGCAGGCGTCCACGGTGCGGACTGCGAACTCGGCCTGCTCTTCGTCAATCAGCAGCGGGGGGCAGAAGCGCAGCGTGGTGTCACCCGAGCCCAGTATCAACAGGCCCTTGTGGAAAGCCATTTGCACGAGGCGATTGCGCAGATCGGGAGCGCGTTCTTTGGTTTTCTTGATCGCGGACGATCTCGATGCCGATCATCAGGCCTTTGCCGCGAACTTCGCCGACGATTTTGTGGCGCGAGGTCCAGTCGGCGGTGAGGCCGCGGATGAACTCCCCCATTTGCGCGGCGTTGGCGATGTAATTCCGCTCGAGCAGACCGATGGTCGCAAGAGATGCAGCGATGCAAACCGGATTGCCACCAAAGGTGGAAGCGTGGGCGCCGGGAGTCCAATTCATGACGCTGGCGCGGGCGATGATCGCGCTGAGCGGCATGCCGGAGGCTATGCCCTTCGCGGTACAGATGATGTCTGGCTCGATGCCGGCGTGATCGCAAGCCCACCACTTGCCGGTGCGCCCCATGCCGGATTGCACTTCATCGGCGACGAGCATGATGCCGTGCTTGCGGCAGATGCGTTGCAGGCCCTGCAGGAATTCGGCGGGCGCGGGCAGGTAGCCGCCTTCACCTTGAATTGGCTCGATGAAAATTCCTGCGACTTCATCAGGATCCACGCGGCGGCGGAAGAGTTCGTTTTCCAGATACGCGAGCGAATCGGCTGAGGCATGCTCGGCACGAATTCCGTATGTGCCGCGATACGTGTCTGGAAAGGGCATGTGGAAGACGCCCGAGAGAAGCGTGCCGAAACCCTTGCGCTGAACGGCGCGGCTGGCGGTGAGCGAAAGCGCGCCCATGGTGCGGCCGTGGAAAGCGCCGTGAAAGGCGATTAGTTTGTCGCGCTTGGTGTGAAATTTCACGAGCTTGATAGCCGCTTCGATAGCCTCGGCCCCGGAATTGCCGAAGTAAACGCGCTTCGGTTCTTTGCCTGGCGCGATGGCGGCAAGTTTCTCGGCGAGTTCGACCATGCTCGGATAATAAAAATCCGTGCCGGACATGTGAATCAGTTCGGCGGCCTGCTTTTGGATCGCGGCAACAACTTCGGGATGGCAATGTCCGGTGGCGACAACGGCGATGCCAGCGGCGAAATCGAGGAAGGTGTTGCCGTCAACATCTTCCACGGTGGCGCCGCGGCCGACTTTCGCAACCAGCGGATAATCGCGGGTGTACGAGGGCGAGACGACGTGATGGTCGCGCTCGACGAGCTTTTTGGCCATGGGGCCGGGCAAGTCGGTAACGAGGTGGGGCAACTTCGAATCAACTTTCGTGTCGGTCACATGCATTACATCCTCCAGAAAAGAATTTTGAAATGAGCGCGCAGACCGGTTCCCGCCGGGTGCAGGACAAAAATGAAAGTTGGAGGGGGCTTACTTAATCAACGCCGTAGAGATTCGGGCGCTCGTGAGAGGGCTGGCTATGCAGTGAGAGATCGTGTTTTG
Source organism: uncultured Acidobacteriota bacterium (assembly GCA_963790855.1). Lineage (GTDB taxonomy): Bacteria > Acidobacteriota > Terriglobia > Acidiferrales > UBA7541 > Palsa-295. The sequence goes on along the minus strand of CAWBPZ010000004.1, from coordinate 248,116 downwards.
CGGAGATCGTCATTTGTACTTCCAACGGACAGAGCCGTCACGCGTGTCCTCCACGATGATACCAGAGTTCAGGAGTTCCTGGCGGATTTCATCGGAGCGTTTGAAGTCGCGGCGTTTTTTGGCGGCGTTGCGATCTTCGATGAGCTGTTCGATTTTTTCTGGGGTCAGACGCGGCGGACCAGCGCCGAAGCCCAGTTCGCGAAGTTTTTCATCATCATCATCGGCGAGGACGGCGAGGATAGCGTCAAATTTTTCCATGGCGGCGAGGACGATGGGCGCGTCCTGCTGCAGGAATTCGCCGCGATCCATGGCGGTGTTCACATCGCGCACGAGATCGAAGATGGCGGCGAGCGAGAAGGCGGTGTTCAGGTCGTCCGCGAGGCCGGCATCGAAATCGGCCAGGGCTTTTTCGGCGCGCTGGGCGATTTGCGGATGGGAGCCGGCTGCGAACTGTTCGGTTTTAAGGCGCGCGACAAAATTGCGCAGGCGTTCGACGGAATTGGCGGCTTGCTTCAAGCTGTCGGCCGTGAAATTGAGCTGACGGCGATAAGGAACCGAGAGCAGCAGATAGCGGATGGAAGACGGCTTGGTGCCTTTGGCGAAGAGATCGCGCAGCGTGAAGAAATTGCCGAGCGACTTCGACATTTTCTCGCCGTCCACGATCAAGTGTTCGGCGTGCAGCCAGAGCTTCACGAAGGGCTTGCCGGTGGCGGGCTCGCTTTCGGCGATTTCGTTTTCGTGATGCGGGAAGGCGAGGTCAATGCCTCCAGTGTGAATGTCCAGAGTTTCGCCGAGATATTTCATGGCCATCGCGGCGCACTCAATGTGCCAGCCGGGGCGACCGGGGCCGATGCTGGTCTCCCAGAAATGCTCGCCGGGTTTCGGGGCTTTCCAGAGCGCGAAATCACGGGCGTCGTCCTTTTCGTAGCGATCGTTGTCCACGCGGGCGCCAGCTTTCATGCCGCCGAGATCAATTTTGGAGAGCTTGCCGTATTCCGGAAATTTGGCGATGCGGTAGTAGATGGAACCCTCGCTCGGATAGGTGAGGCCTTTCTCCTGTAGGCGGGAGATGAGCGCAACCATGTCTTCGATATGGTCGGTGGCGCGCACGGTTTCTTCGGGCTGTTGCAGATGCAGCGCGTTCATATCTTCGAAGAAGGCCTGCACATATTTTTCGGTGTATTCGCGGATGGAGACGCCGGCAGTGGCGGCGTTCTGGATGATGCGATCGTCCACGTCGGTGAGGTTCATTACCTGGAGTACGCGAAGGCCGCGGGAAAGCAGGAAGCGGCGCAGCACGTCCTGGAAGACGAAAGTACGAAAATTGCCGATATGTGCATAGTCGTAGACCGTGGGGCCGCAGCTGTAGATGCGGACTTCGCCCTTGTGGAGGGGCTGGAGGGTCTCGAGGCGGTTCGAGAGCGTGTTGTGGAGGCGTATGTCTGTCATTTTCAGCGTTATGGCAAGAGGACGATTGTAGCTGAGGGGCGGGCTTGGGGCAAACGAGGGAATGGAAATGCGATTGCAGGATAGGTAATAGAGGTGAAGTCGCGGTCGGGTTGAGCGAGTCCGGCCGCCAGCCAAGGCCGGTAGTACGTACGGTACTTTTTGGACGAGTTTCGAGACGATGTGCGCAGTCGGTGGATAGATAGAAACCAGGGCGCGCAGCCGGGACACGGCGCGTGGTTGCGATGGGGAAAATATGAGAAAAACTCTGTTGCTGGCGGGGATTTTGATTGTAGCGGGGACAGCGCGTGCGCAGAATGTGGGTGGATCCGTTAACGGCATGGGAAACTTGAACCACATGGGAAGCTTGAACGGAGGGTCGTTGCACCTGGCGGATCCCAACGCGCCGTCGGCGGCGACGGACTTCGCAGTGAATCGAGATTCCAGGAACCCCGGGACATTTGAGCCTTCCACATTCACGAGCTACGGCGAGGCGGTGGAATTGGGGAAGCTGGAGGCGGCGATGAAGCCGGTGACGCTGGCGGAAGCGGCGCGGCTGGCGCAAGCGCAGAAGAAGACGGCGAATAAGCAGAATGTGATCGTGGTGGACAGAACCGACGACGGAAAATTGGTGATCGCGCCAGCGACGAAGTAGTAGCTGCCGCGCAGACGGGCGAGGATGCGCGGGGGCGCGCGAAATAACGGATCCCTCGCCCGTGTTGACAGAGCGTTTTTCATGTACCTAGCGCTAGGGGAGCAATTGGACGCGGCGGCTGGCGATGGTGCAGTCGCCTTCGGTGAAGGGAGTGGCGGTTAGCGGGCGGGATTTCAGCAGGAACATGCCCTCGAGCGGGAGGGCGTAAGTTACGTCGAGAACATAAACTTCCACGGGTTTTCCCACTGGCAGAGTGAAACTGATTTCCACGCCCTTCGCGGGCATCGCGTAAAAATCATAGGAATACCAGCCGTTTTGATATTGGCGAACTCTTTCGGTTTGCGATTGGACAGGCTCGTCCGCCGCTTGAACGGAATCGATGCGCGAGTCGGGCGGAAACATGACCAGGGCTTCGGAAGCGCCGCGTTCGGAACGAAGCAGAGTGCGATAGCGGCGTCTTGCGGGAAGCTCGGCGGATTCGAGGATCGTGAAGGTTGGCGGGGCGACCGCGACGTGCGGCGCGGCGGCGAAAAATGCGGGGTCCGGGATCCATGGGAAGGCGCCGGAATCTTGTGCGCGGAAATTGGTGGCGAGGCGAATAGGTTCAGGTAGGTGCGCGGAGGCGGGATAGACGACCCACTGCGAATTGCCGGAGTCGGCTTCCTGAACGTATTGCAGATTGACGTGTTCAGGCGCTTTGGCGGAGAACGCGGGGACGACGATGGCGGCGAAGGAAGCGAGAAGCATGGTGGCACCAGCGAGCCAGGGTAGCGCAAGGAGCGAGATGCCGCGGGCGCGTTGTACATCGGCGAAGAGCGGCGCGAGCGGACTAAGTAGCACGGCGACGAGCGCGGCGATCACTGGCAGCGCGCGGCCACCAAAACCTTGATAGAGCATTAGCGCGAGGGGAAAGCCGATGATGGCGGAAACGGCCAAGGGGAGAATTGCCGCGACGGATGAAGATTTCGGCCGAAAAATCAGCAGCAGTCCGGCGAGCGCTGCGGCGCAGGTGGCGGCGAGGAAGACGTAGCTGATGCCAGGCATTCGCGCGGCGAGAGTGATGGAGATTAAAGCCCACCAAATCCAGGAGCCGGACCAGAGGCCGAAAAATCCAGCGCGCGAGGCGAAGCGTAGCGCGGCGAATGATAGCAGCGCGATGGCGAGCGACCAGAAAGCGATTTGCGCGGGATGGGGATGAGCGGTCCAGGGAACGGGCATGGCGCCGGCTTTGCGCAAAATGTAGCTGAGGAGGAACGCGAAAATGGCGACGGCGAAGATGGTGATCGGCCAGGCGAGAAATCCCCAGAGAAATTCCGGTCCCGTGAGACGTTTCTTGTAGAACAGCCAGGCAATTTCCAGCAGCAGGATTAATGCGGAGACGAATGCGACGGTGAGTGTCTGAGTGGCGGGCCAACGAACCGTCCAAGCACCGAGGAGAGCGAAATACACAGCTTCGGATTTGGGAGGATTGGAAATGTCGGAGTTGGCGAAGGTTTGCAGAGAACTGAGGGCGTTGTCGCCATGATGCTGCAGCGTGGCGGAATCGGCATTTTCGAAATTGTCCAGTGGCGTGTGGTAATGGACCACGTCGCGAATGTTGGCGAAGTTGAGGCCTTGATATCCGGCGGCCTTGAGGACGGTGAAATCGGTGTCGTTCGGGATTTGCTTGTACGCGGTGTAGAAGACGGAGCTGGTGACGGGATGGGCGGCGTGTTGCGCGAAGAGGCGCACGGCCCATTCGTTGGCGTCACCTGTTTCGAACATGAGGCTAGGGCCGGAGGTGCCGCGACTATCAATGTTAACGACGGCGCGAACTTCTTTGGCCCACGGATGCTGATTGACGAAGACTCGCGCGCCGAGCAGGCCGGCTTCTTCGCCGTCGTCAATCAGAAAGATAATGGAGTGGCGCGGGTGCGGAAGCGATTTGCAGATGCGCGCAATTTCCAGGACAGTGGCCGCGCCAGCGCCGTCGTCGAATGCGCCGGGACCGGCGGGAACGGAATCGTAATGCGCGGCTAGTAGAACTGCGGGACCGGCTGGCTCCGTGCCATCGAGACGCGCGAGGACATTTTGGACTGTGCCGCAATCGCCAAGTTCGTCGCAGGCGAATCCGGTTTGCACGCTGGGGAGGTAACCGGCATTGGAAAATTCATCGAGGACGCGGCCGCGGACCACATCGTTTTGCGCGCTGCCGGTGGGATGCGGGACGCCGTCGCCGACAAGGCGATTCAAGATTTCACGCGCGCGCGCAGCGGAAAATTCAGTGGAGGGGGCGCTGGCGAGCTTGGGCGAGGGCGGGCGCAAGCCTTCAAATGAAAGGAAAAAGATGATTGCGAGAATGAGTAGTACGGCGAACGCGTGATTGGAAGTTGGTCCGGGATCCTGAGGCAAGCGCGCCTCCTGCAGGCAGGATGCTAAGGGGAGGGGGGTTGCAAGTCAATGAAGAAGAAAGTGATTAGTGACGCGTGATGAGTGACCAGTGATTCGAGACTTGCGGAAAAAGGCAGCGGCTGGTGGTGGGTGGCGCGTGTCTAGAAATCAATGGATATCGCTGTACCGGGGGCTGGGTGCGGTTTGCGATTGGGCACTACAGGATGTGCAGAATCTGGAAAACCGGGCTTTACACTGATGGCGACGCGTGCTACTTTTTATTCCCGTAACCGCCGTCCCGGAAGCGCCAGGCGGAAGGGCCCTTGATTATTGACCCTCCAGCGTTTTTGTCTCGAAATACCTCCGAAATAAGTTCGAACAATTGAAGCTCCTTCAGCCATCAAGGGGGAGGGAGTAAACTGTGCGAGGAAACTGGTGCTGAAACTACGCAAGGTCGAGTTATTTGGGTTTAAGTCCTTCTGCGAGAAGACTCCGATCACTTTTAGCGGCACGGGGATCACTTGCATCGTGGGGCCGAACGGGTGCGGAAAGTCGAACGTGGTGGACGCGATCTCCTGGGTGTTGGGCGAGCAGAGCCACCGGATGCTGCGCGCGGAGCGCATGTCTGACTGCATTTTTAATGGGACGGCGAAGCGGCCGCCGATGGGGCTGTCGGAGGTGATGCTGACGCTCGTGGACCCGGAGTTGGCGAACGCTGTGGCGGCGGTGATTGATGCGCCGGAGACCGAAGCGCCGGCCGCGATGGAAGCTTCGGGGCCTGTGATTGTGGAGGACCAGCCTCAGCCGGAAACGAAAGTTGTGGATGGATTTATTGAGATAGCGGACGGGGAGAGGCCTGCTCCCGGAGAAATTTCTCTGGAAGCTACTGAGAAGGGCAAGCCTTGGAAGAAGCGCGGCGCGGAAAAGCCAGCGATTACGATGAAGGCCGGCGAGATTGTGGTGGGGCGGCGGCTGTATCGTTCCGGTCAGAGCGAGTATTTGATTAATGGGCGCGTCGCGCGTTTGCGTGACGTGCAGGAACTTTTCATGGGCATGGGATTGGGCCCGGACAGCTACGCGATCATCGAGCAGGGTCGCATCGGGCAGATTCTGAATTCGAAGCCGATGGACCGGCGCGCGATTATTGAGGAAGCCGCCGGAATCACGATGTACAAGACGAAGCGGCGGCTGGCAGAAGCGAAACTGGAAGCGTCGAAGGTAAATCTTTCGCGGGTGCACGACATTCTGGTGGAAGTGGAAAAGCAGCTGGCTTCGCTGAAGCGGCAGGCGTCGAAGGCGCGGCGCTTTGCCGAATTGCGCGACCAGATGCGCGGGTTGCTGCGCAGCGTGCTGGCTAGCAAGGCGGAGCATCTGGATCAGGAAGCGGTGCGGCTGGAAAAATTGTTGCGCGAGATGGATACGGCGGAAGAGGGCCAGGCGCGTTCGGTACACGAGTTGGAGAGTGAGCAGGAACGATTGAGCGCGCGGACTTACGAGTTGGACGCGGAACTCCGGCAAATTCAGAATTTGCTGGGACAGACGGCGCTGGATCTGGATCGCGCAGAAAATCGGATTACTTTCAATCGCGAGCAGACTGCGCAGATTGATGCGCGTGTGGCGCGGCTGGTGGTCGAGACAGAGGTGGCCGAACGACAAGTGGGTGACATGACCACGCGCATGACGGCGCACCGCGAAGCGGTTTTGGAATTGCGCGAGCAGACGGCTAGCGTGGAAGCTTCGTTGCGCGAAACGGCTGAGCAATCTTCGACGAGCATGATCGAACAGCAACAGCTGGACGCGCGGATGGAGGAACTGCGGCAGATCGCTGGACGTCTGGTGGAGGAATCGGCGCGGGAGCAGGCTGAATCGGTGCAGGCGGAAGAAGCGGCGGCGCGGCACACCGCGGCGGAGGAGCAGCGGACGGCGGCAGTGCGCGCGGTGGAAAGCGAATGCAGCGTGCTGGCGGGGAAAGTTGCGGCGGCGGAACAGACGTTTACCTTGGCGGAAGCGAGTGCGCAGCAATTGGGCGCGACGGTGCGCGAAACGCAGACACGGTTGGTGGAATTGCGGCGCGAGCAGCAGGAGACCGGGCAGCAATTGGAACGCATGCGCGAGGGGCTTTCAGCGGAGCGCGCGCGGCATGCTTCGATCGAGCAGATTTTGAGCGAGCGAGCTTATACCGCGGACGCGGTGCAAAAACTTTTCAACGTGAGCGGTGAGCGCAGCGCTGATACGGCAGGCGGCGCGTTTCGCGCGGTGGGATTGCTGGCGGACTACACCGAGGTGCAGGAAAAGTACGAGGGCGCGATCGAACAATTTTTGCGCGATGAATTGGAATATGTGGTGGTGGAATCGTTTGACCAGGCGCGCGCAGGAATTTCGCTGCTGCGCGATGAAATGGGAGGACGCGCGACGTTCTTCGTGGATTCGTTGAACAAATTGAATCTGGCCGCGCCGGAAGCGGATGCTTCCCTGCCGATGCCAGACGGAGTGCTGGGGCGGCTGGACCGGCTGGTGGAATTCCGCGAACCGCTGGGACCGACGGCGAAGTATTTTCTGACGAAATTGCGGACGGCTTATGTGGTGGAGAATGCGGCGCTGGCCGAGCGGTTGGCTAACGAAAATCCGCACAGCTATTTTCTGACTCCAGAAGGCACTTGTTATCACGGACGAATGGTTTCCGGAGGACGGCCTGGCGAAGCGGGGCCTTTGGCTTTGAAACGCGAATTGCGGCAGCACGAAGCGGAAACGATGCGGCTGGAACGCGCTGTGAACGAACAGCAGGCGGAGATGACACGGATCGAGATGGCCATTGCGAGCGGTGAGGAGCAGGTGGCGTCTGCGATTGCGCGGCAGATGGAAGCGGAGAAATCGTTGGTCGCGGCAACGCACCAGCGGGATCAGGCGCGCGCTGAATTGCGGCGAATTGAACAGCAATTCGCGACGGAGCGCGAGGAAATTGCGCGGCTGCATGCCGATGCAGAGGCGGCGCGGCGGCGTGCGACGGATGCGCGGCGTGAACATTTGGCGGCCGTGCAATCACGTGAAGCCGCTGAAGCCGAGAGCGCGGAAGTTTCCGGCAGGCTGGGACGTCTGCGGCAGGATTTCCAGGCATTGCAAGAACAGGTAGTGGCGCGGCGCGAAGAATTGGCGACAATGTCCGAACGGCTTTCGAGCGCGGAATCGGCCGAGCAGCATCTGATCGCGGAATTGACTGCGGCGGGCGAGCGGATGGCTTCGTTGCAGCAGCAGCACGCGGGAATGGTGGCGGAAAAAACGGAATTGCAAGGTTCCTGCGAGCAGCTGGGAATGCAGGTCGAAGAATTGCGCAAGGAAAAGACGCGCCTGGAAGAATTGAAGGCGGCGCTGGAAACGGAGTGGGAAGGGGCGCGCACCCGTGCGGCGCAGCTGGACGAGACGGTGCGCGGCAAGCGGCAGTCCTTGGACGAATTGCGGGCGGAGCGCAACCAGCGGCAAATCGAGAAGGCGCGGAATGACGCGGATCGCGATTATTTGCGGCAGACGTGCATGGCGGAATTGAACGCGCAGCCGGAAGAATTGATGGCGCAGGAAGCGCAGCTGCTCGCCGGGGAAGAATTGATCGCGGCGGAAACAAATTACAACGAAATGAAGGCGCGCGTGGACGCCATGGGTCCGGTGAACATGATGGCGCTGGAAGAATTCAAGGAGTGCGAGGAGCGGGACACTTTCTTGCGGCGGGAGCGGGATGACCTGGTGTCGTCCATACAGAACACGCAGCTCACGATTAACGAGCTAGACCAAGTGTCGCGACAGAAATTTGAAGAGGCGTTCAATTTCATCAACGCGCATTTCGCGATTGCCTTCCAGTCGCTATTTGGCGGCGGGCACGGGGAAATGCGACTGGGCGAGCCAGACAGTTCGGGCGAGGCGGGGATTGATATCGTGGCGCAGCCTCCCGGCAAGCGGCTGCAGAATATTTTGCTGCTTTCGGGTGGAGAGAAAGCGCTGACGGCTTTGGCGCTGCTGATTGCGGTGTTCAAGTATCAGCCGAGCCCGTTCTGTATTTTGGATGAAGTGGACGCGCCGTTGGACGAGGCGAACGTCGGGCGATTTAACAAGATGCTGGCGGATATGTGCGGCCAGACGCAGTTTATTGTGGTGACGCACAATCGCAAAACGATGGAGATGGGGTCAGTGATGTACGGCGTGACGATGCAGGAGCCGGGAGTTTCGAAATTGGTTTCTGTGAAGTGGGAAGAGAGCGCGGCGGCGGTGGCGCCAAAGAGCGCGAGTAACGCGGCGTAGGCCGGCTCGCGGAAATTTTTGAAACGGTCACTTCCGTAGCATTTCCTCGTGGTTAACTCTCGAAGATATTTTTGTTCAGGAAGTCGTTGCGGAACTTTCCCTGCGGGTCGTACTTCGTGGCTAGCTCGATGAAGTCGGGCATTTTTTCGTACAGAGTGCGCAGGGTTTGCGGAGATGTGGTGAAGAGCTTGGCCCAGTGCGGCCTGGCGCTAAAGGGGGCCAATTCCCTTTCGATTACGGGCAGCAATTTGCTGACCGCGGGCCCGTCGGGCTTCCATGTGAAGTGGATGGCTACGGAGTCTTGCTGGCGGCACGGACTCATCCATAGGTTATCGGCTGCGATCGTGCGGATTTCGGAAATCAGCAGAGATGGTGTCACCTGATCGCGCAGGCGTTCGACGGCTAGAATCGCTTCAATGGCGTGGCGCCGCGGAACAAAAAATTCGGACTGCAGCTCTTTGCCGGCGCTGGGCGTGAAGCCCATGCGGAAATGCGGCAGGCGCTCGTACCAGGGGCCGAGAACGCCCATCTGCTCGGTGCAATTCTCCGCTCCGAGCTCGGCAATAGGATGGAGGTTGCGCGTGGCGAGCTTGGCTCCGAAAAATTCCGGAGTGGCGTGAAATTCGACACCTTGTTCGACGCGACTCTTGATCCAGACTTCGTTAATGCGCTGTTTCTGCCAGTCGGTGAAAAGGCTGACGCTGTAAGCGCTGGATTCGATGGCATCAAAATGAACCTGCAAAGCGCTGAGCGGCAGGTTTTCGTAAACGTACTGCCGCATCATGTAGGAGGGTTGAACGTCTAGGGTGATGCTGGTCGCCACGCCCAGGGCGCCGAGGCCAACGACGGCGCCATTAAATGTTTCGCCGTCGCGAGCGCGCGACAGCTTCAGGACGTCGCCCGACGCCGTGACGATTTCCAGCGCGGACACGGCGGTGGCAAGGTTGCCGTTCTTCTCGCCCGAGCCGTGAGTCGCCGTCATGCACGCGCCGACCACCGAAATATGCGGCAGGGACGCGAGATTGTGCAGAGCGAATGCCGTGGGAGTCCAGATACGGCGCGAGCTGGCCGTATGTGATGGCGCCGGCCACGGTGACGGTGCGCGCCGCCGGATCGATCGTGACGACTTCGTTCATCGGTTGCAGCGAGAGGAAGCCGTCTTTGCTGTCTGCAATGTGATTAAAAGAATGGCGGGTGCCCAGGACCTTGAGTTTGCTTTCGCTTTTTACGTAGTCGCGAACTTTTTGCTGCGAGCTGGCCGGGTACAGGCGGTCAGTGGCGTATTCGATGTTGCCCGCCCAATTTTTGAGTTTTTCCGCGGCGGCCCACGCGAACGCGCGCGAGGCCGCGGGGACAGCCATTGCAGCGGTGACGAGTTTGATGAAAGTTCTTTTATTCATCGCACGGTTCCGGGTGGCGGGCTCGGTCCACGGAGTTAATCCTACTACCTTCTTTGAGCGGCAAGAAGTTAGGTTGCGCTGCCGCCGGACATTTTCTTAACGGTTGACATGTGTGGACGGTGCGCTAGAATGTGCGGCGCTGCATTGAGGAACATCACTTGGCATCCCCACAAATGACACCCGTAATATCGCAGACGAATTTTCCCGGATTGAAGCTACGCGGGCGCGGCAAGGTTCGCGACATCTATGAAGTTGGCGACAAGTTGCTGATCGTGGCAACGGACAGGCTGTCTGCGTTTGACGTGGTGTTGCCGACTCCGATTCCGGACAAGGGGAAAGTGCTCACGCAGCTTTCGCTTTTCTGGTTCGAGAAGCTGGCTAGCCTGGTGCCGAATCACATTATTTCGGCAAAGGATTTTGGCGGCGAGCTGGCGCCATACGCCGAAGCGCTTGCGGGGCGCGCGATGCTGGTGCGCAAGACGGAGCCCGCGCCGATCGAATGCGTCGTGCGCGGATATATCTCAGGGTCGGGGTGGAAGGATTATCAGAAGACGGGAGCGATTTGCGGGATTAAGCTACCGGCGGGAATGCGCGAGTCGGACCGTTTGCCGGAGCCGATTTTCACGCCTTCGACGAAGGCGACGACGGGGCACGACGAAAACATTTCTTTCGATCAGACGGTCGAGACGGTGGGGCGCCCGCTGGCGGAGAAGTTGCGCGAAACGAGTCTGGCGATTTATCGCAGCGCAGTGGAACACGCCGCGAGCCGCGGGATCATCATTGCGGATACGAAATTTGAATTTGGGATGGTCGGTGACGAGTTGATCTGGATTGACGAGGCGCTGACGCCGGACTCTTCGCGCTTCTGGCCGGCGGATGAGTATGTGCCGGGTCGCACGCAGCCTTCTTTCGACAAGCAGTACGTGCGCGATTATCTGGAAAAGATTGGATGGAATAAGCAAGCACCGGGTCCGGCGCTTCCCGCGGACGTGGTGGCGGCTACACAGGGGAAATACCGGGAAGCCTACCAGCGAATTACCGGCCACGAATTAGACTAAAAGAAATTGCAACGGGCAGCGGGCGCAACGGCTAGTGCGTTGCGGATGCTGGCGCTTGGCGTTTTCTTATTGGCGATTCTCCCAGTGCTCATGCGGAGCGTGTCATCGTGAAAGAACAACTGGAATCTCTAATTGGGATGATGGTGGAGCGCGGGATTCTGCTGGACGAGGCGGTGACGGAGTTCGAGAAGAAATTTATCAAGCGAGTGCTGGAGCGGCAGGATGGGAATCGATCGCGCGCGGCGAAGGTGCTGGGGATTCATCGGAATACTTTGAGCAGGAAGGTCGGGGAGTATAAGTTGGATCATGCGGGCGGGCATAAGCGGGTGTAGTAGTTGCGGCGATCGTAGCTGAAGCGCACTTCGATATAAAAGAAAATGGCCGGGACATTTCTGCTCCGGCCATTTTTTATTGGGATTTGAGCGCGCTGATTATTGCTTGGGCGGCACTTTATGGTGTTTGCCGGTGTCGGCCTTCTCCGGGATGGTGGTGGGGTCAACTTTTACTTGATCCCAGTGCAGGAGGAAGGGTGATGGATCGTAGCTGACGATCGCACCGGAGAAACGGATGCCATCGTCCTTGGCCAGACGTGTGACATCGGGTTGAGCCGTTTCCTGTGCTGCGTTGGGCGTGCTGGCCGGCGGCGCAGCGGTCCAGACTTTCACGTCCATATTCGCGGTGGTGGCTTTTTGCACTTCGTCTTCGTCCGCGCCGGTGAAGACCTCGAAGTTGACGAATCCTTCGCCTTGCTTCACTTCGATGATTTTGCCGACGACGCCGGGAAATTGCGCGCCGCAGATGGCGAGCCAGGTCTGTTTGGCTTTGTCGCCGCCACCACCGAGATCGGTCAAAACGGTTAGAATCGTGCTGGAAGCTGCGATCTTCTGAAGATCGGCGGCGGCTGGAATCGTATAGGTTGCGGGACGGTCGCCGGAAGTGCCTGCGAGCGTTAGTAATTCGCCGAGTTGCGCGTCCACCGAGGTGTCGCAGCCGGGCTGTTCGTAAACCAGGATTGCTTTGCGCAGATAATCTTTGATTTTGTCGGCATCAGGAACGCCCAGGTTGATGGCGCGCGCGAGTGCCCAGAAACCATCCACGGATTGTGGAGGCGCCTCGCCGAGGTAGGCGAGACCTTCGCGGTAGTAAGAGATGGCATCTTTGGGATTGTCAGCCGTGGCTTCTTTGAAAGCGCCAATCGCGGCGGGAAAATCCTTCAACTGGAGATCGGCGAAACCGGCAGCAGCATCGAAGAAAGCGATTCCGGGTTTCTTCTGTTCGGCGAATTGCTCGTCAGTTAATTTGGAATCGGCGGGCTTGGGATATTTTCCCAGGAGATCCGCGCCCTCTTTGGCGGCGTCGCGGGCCTTCACGAGTTGATCATGCGCATCGGGCGCTTTGGCATTAAAAGCGAACGGGAAAACTTGCACGCGGGTCTGGAGAATTTGCAGGCGGGTGCCGGTGTCAACTTTGTCGCCCATGGCGAGCAGTTTGTCGGAGTACTCGAGCACCTTGGGATAATTCTTCAGCTCGGTGTAGGTGGAAACGTAGAGCTGGTCCACATAGGTCATCAGCGTGGAAGCGGGAAACTTGGTGACGAAATCGTCAAGGAGCTTGACGCGATTCTGCGCATTGGTTTCAGCGCGCGCGGCCTGGAACGCGTTGTACTCCGGAATGGTGTAGGAAGTTTTCGCCTGGTCTTGCTGCAGGGCCCGTGCCGCGACTGGTCGCGCGGGAAAACAGAACAGTACGAAAGCAGTGAATAGAATTCCCTTCGTAGCAAAGCGCATTCGTATCATCTCTTCCCTGCCTCCTGGACCAGTATTGGTACGGATGAACAGTATCGCCTAGGGTTACAACCCCTGAAGGATAACCAGCTTAACGAAACCGGGATTATAGGGAAACCTACGCATGCGTGCAAGGTGAATCCACCTTGCGGACAGCTTTCGCGTCCCAGTTCCAGCTGGGTGAATGTTCTCACGTGAATGGTAAGATGGCAAATCGAAGCGAATTGTCGCCTCGATGGAGCCGCGCCTATGAATAGTGCAAAACCGTTGGAAGGGAAATTGGCAATTGTGACAGGTGCGAGCCGAGGGATTGGTTTCGCAGTGGCACACCGTTTGGGAACACTGGGTGCGAAACTGAGTTTGTGCGCGCGAGACGCGGGGAAGCTGAAGAGCGCGGCGGACGAGCTGCGTGCTGGCGGTGCCGCTAGCGTGTTTGCCGCTGCGGTGGATGTTAAGCATGGCGACCAAGTTGTGGCCTTTGTGCAAAACACCGAGAAAGCGCTGGGCCCCGTGGATATTTTGGTGAACAACGCGGGGATCGGATATTTTGGCCCCACGCACGAAGCCACGGAAGCGAATTGGGACAGCGTATTAGACACCAATTTGAAGGCGGTGTTCCTGGCGAGCAAAGCGGTGGCGCAGGGAATGATTGCGCGGCGGGGCGGACATATCATCAATATAGCGTCCCTGGCGGGGAAGAACGCGTTTGTCGGGGGCGGGATTTATTGTGCGTCGAAATGGGGGCTGCTGGGATTGACGGAGTGCATGGCCGAGGATTTGCGGGGGTACGGAATCCGGGTTAGCGCGATATGTCCGGGAAGCGTGGCTACGGAATTCTCGCCGCATGGGAAGAAGGATGTCAGCAAGATGTTGCAGGCAGAGGATATAGCGCTGGCGGTGGAGATGATCGTCAGGCAGGCGCCGCAGAGTTTTATTAGTGAGATTTTGATGAGACCTACGCAGAAGCCGTAGGGGGCTGATGGCGCGTTGGCACAGCGGCGCGATGCAGATTCAAAGGCAACTTCAAAAACGCCCGCCTAAAAAGAAACAGCCAGCGGCCGCTACAACTTCAAAGGCACACTCAGTGGCAAGACCTGTGTTTTGAGGGATTTACGCCGGGCGTGAATCCTCTGGTCCGGGGACGCATCCAATCGTTTAAGCTTGAACGATTTGAGCTTGAACCAATATGCCGACACACTTCCCAGGCGATGCGGACACGGTGCGAGCGTTGAACGCTTACATCAACCTCATACGGGCATCGGATTCGACGATGGCCAAGACCACCGCTCATCTGGAAGGGTTGGGAGTGACTCCGGGACAATTTGCGGTGCTGGAAGCGCTGCTACACCTGGGTCCGATGTGCCAGCACACGCTGGGCAAGAAGCTTTTGCGCAGCGGTGGAAATGTGACGCTGGTGGTGGACAACCTGGAGCGGCACGGGTGGGTGCGGCGGGAACGGCAAGTAGAAGATCGCCGCAGGATACAGATCCATCTGACGCCGAAAGGGCGGCGGTTAATCACGCGCGTGTTTCCAGAGCACGCGAAAATGGTGGCGAAAGTAATGAGCCAATTGAGCGCCGCGGAACAGGAACAATTACGCAAGATTGCGCGCAAGCTGGGCCGGGGCGCCGATGAATTGTGCACAGAAAGAAGGAAGAGGGAGAAAGAAAATGATCACGATCAGACCGAGTAAGGAACGCGGACACAACAAGATTTCGTGGCTGGATTCACGATTCTCATTTTCGTTCGATCAGTACTACGATCCTAAGTTCATGGAATTCCGTTCGCTGCGCGTATTGAACGAAGACGTGGTGGCACCGGGACAGGGATTCGGGATGCATCCGCATCGCGACATGGAAATCCTGACGTGGATTTTGGACGGGGCGATCGAGCATCGCGACAGCATGGGCACGGGCGCGGTGATACGTCCCGGAGAATTGCAGCACATGACGGCTGGGACGGGAGTGATGCACAGCGAATTCAATCCTTCGCCGAAGGATCCGACACACCTGCTGCAGATATGGATCACTCCGGATCGCAAGAGCCTGAAGCCGGCGTACGAGCAACTGGCATTTCCGGACAAGGACTTGCGCGGCAAGTTTCATCATCTGGCCGGACCGGAAGCGCCGGTGACGATTCATCAGGATGCGGACCTGTTCATCACGCGGCTGGATCAGGGCCAGGAAGCCAGGCATGCGCTGAAGACCGGGCGGCATGCGTGGGTGCAACTGGCGAAGGGCTCGGTGAAATTGAATGGACTGGAATTGAAGGCGGGTGACGGAGCGGCCATTAGCAAAGAAGACGAAGTGCGGGTGGAAGCGAAGGAAGCATCGGAAGTGCTGTTGTTTGATTTGGCGTAAGAACTAAATTCTGAAAGGAGATTTGCGGATGACTTCAACGAACGATATAACCACATTGGCCGGACGAATATTGATCGCGGTGATATTCCTGATCAGCGGATTTTTCAAGGTGGGCGGTTACGCGCAGATTGTGGGTTATGCGGCGGCTGTGCACCTGCCCGGGCCCGGCGTGGCGATTGCTGTGGCGGCCGGCATTGAACTGGCTTGTGGCCTCGCGATTCTCGCGGGATTTAAGACGCGATTCGCTGCTTGGCTGCTGTTTCTGTACCTGATCCCGGTCACTTATTTCTTTCACAACTTCTGGGCCGTGCAGGGGCAGGAGCAGCAGACGCAGATGGTGAACTTTCTGAAGAATGCAGCGATTATGGGCGGGTTGTTGGTGTTGTCGGCGAATGGGGCTGGAGCTTATTCAGCGGATGCGAAGTTGGCGAAGCAGAGTTGAGGCGGCATTCCTAGCGGCGGCGTGCGAAACGCCGTCGGACGCTGGCACTAGACCGATGGCGCACTCAAGTGCGCCATTACGAAGTCAAACCCAACGGCAATGGCTGCCCGGTTCGGTGAATCGGAACCGGCCGCTACAGAGTCAAAAGCCTGGTCGGTGTGGATCGTTGAATTCGCCTGGCATGGATTTGCGAACGTCATTTTAAGGGAGGAAATATGAGTGGACTGAAAAAGACGGCGACTACGAGCGCGCCGATTCACACTTTGATCAGCGAGCGCTGGAGTCCGCGGGCGTTCGCGGACCGTGCGGTTGAGCCGGAGAAATTGCGCAGTTTGTTCGAGGCGGCGCGATGGGCGGCGTCTTCTTACAACGGGCAGCCGTGGTATTTCATCGTTGGGACGAAGGATCATCCGCAGGATTACAAGCGGGTGCTGGATTGTTTCGTCGAGTTCAATCAGAGCTGGGCGAAGAGTGCTCCGGTGGTGGCGTTAAGCGTGGCGAAATTGAAATTCGATCACAACGGCGAGTTGAATCGTCATGCGTTTCACGACGTGGGAGCGGCTTCCGCGACGTTGACGATACAGGCGGAGGAGCTGGGTTTGGCGGTACACCAGATGGGAGGAATTTTGCCCGAGAAGGCGCGGGAGATTTTCGGAATTCCGGAAGGGTATGAGGCGGTCGCGGGGATTGCGATTGGTTATCCGGGCGAGGCGCATATTTTGCCGGATCACTTGAAGAAGACGGAGTTGGCGCCGCGTGAGCGGAAGGCGCTGGATTCGTTTGTGTTTACAGGAAAGTGGGGGAAGATTTCGCCGCTTGTTGGCGGAAAAGCGTAACCCGGTTGTTGGCGGAGCGACACGCTCTAGGTGCTGAGGCGTCGGCAAACTGGGGCGCAGCAAGCAGCGCGCCAACCGTGGCCCACGCACGGCTCGAGGCGGCGCGGGAAAGCGCGCGAGGCGAGGCTCGCGTCGAGCCAAGCGGCGGCAAGCCGCCGCACTCCACGATGGGCTGGGCGCGGATGGATGGTGGGCTGCTAGATTTTCGGCAGGACGATTCCCTGCTGGGATTGGTATTTGCCTTTTTTATCTTTGTAGGAAACTTCGCACTGCTCGTCGGACTCGAAGAAGATAACCTGGCAGAGGCCTTCGTTGCCGTAGATTTTGGCGGGCAGCGGCGTGGTGTTGCTGATTTCCAGGGTGACGAAGCCTTCCCATTCGGGTTCGAAGGGCGTGACGTTGACAATGATGCCGCAGCGCGCGTAAGTGGACTTGCCGACGCAGAGGGTGAGCACGTTGCGCGGAATGCGGAAATACTCCACAGAGCGGCCCAGCGCGAAGGAATTGGGCGGCACGATACAGACGTCGCCCTTGAATTCGACGAATGATTTCGAATCGAAGTGCTTAGGGTCCACGATCGAGGAATTCACGTTGGTGAAGATGCGGAATTCATCGGCGACGCGCATGTCGTAGCCGTAGGAAGAGACACCGTAGCTGATGACGCCGTCACGGACCTGGCGATCTTCGTACGGTTCGATCATTTTATGTTCCTGCGCCATTTTGCGAATCCATTTATCTGACTTCACCGACATTATTGCCTCCGGAAATCCTGGTTGATCGTTCTGCGCTAATCGTTGCGCGACATGATTAAGCTGGCGCGGTAAAGGAGTCGGGCAGTGTATTACAGGGGACGGCGCTTGACAACCTGCAACCCCCTGTCTAGCATAGGTTTCCGCCCTGCGGGAGGAACGTGTGATCAAGCTCGACATCGTAAACGCGATCGTACAGAAAACGAATATTACTCGAACGAAGGCCGAGCAGGCGGTGGAAACCGTCTTCGAGGCGATGAAGAATGCGCTGGGCCGCGGCGAACGCATCGAGTTGCGGCGTTTTGGCGTGTTCAACGTAAAGCCACGTAAGACGGGCATCGGCCGCAACCCGCGCACGGGACAGCAGGTGAGCATCCCTCCCGGCAAAGCGGTGCGCTTCAAGCCCGGCAAGGAATTGCAGTCGCTGCCGGCGGCCGCCGCGGCGCCGAAACCCTGACTTCCTGGGCAGTTTGCGAACCGCAGCAGGCGCGGAACCCGTTTTTCGCGCTGGGGCATCCAACCTTCATGCGCAATAGCACCGGCAACGGGCATGGCCGCGTCCCGCTGGAAATTCTGGACCGAAATTATCCGGAGATAATTGATTTGCCTCCGCCGCGGATGCGGATGCGCGCGCGACCTCGGCCGATTTGGTCTGCGATTGCATTGTTCTGTTTGACGCTGCTGATGACGCTTTCTGCTGGTGCGTTCGTAGCGCTCTCGTTTGCGCAGAATGCGGAGCCGTTTTCAGGGAATGAACGTCTCTTCGCCATACCGCTGCTGATCGTGCAACATCCCAGCATGCTCTTACTTGGGATTCCGTTTTCGCTGACGCTGCTGGGATTTTTCCTGGCGCACGAGATGGGCCACTATCTTGCGTGCAAGTATTACGGAATTGATTGCAGCTACCCGTTTTTCCTGCCTTCGCCCTTCCCTTTCGGCACGTTTGGCGCCGTGATATTCATTCGCGCGCCGTTTACCACGCGGCGGGCGCTTTTTGATATTGGCATCGCGGGGCCGATTCTGGGGTTCATCGTGGCGGTGCCCCTGACCGCGTACGGAATTGCGATGTCGAAGGTGATTCCGGGCGTGCAGGACGATGGCGGACTAATTTTTGGGTTTCCGGCGCTGATGAGAATTTTTATGGCTATGTTTCATCCGGGGACGGAGGCGAAATCTCTATTGTTTCACCCGGTGGCGCTGGCGGCATGGATTGGGCTGCTGGCGACGGCTTTGAATCTCCTGCCGGTGTGGCAACTGGATGGCGGGCACGTCCTGTATAGTCTGGCGCCGGAGCGACACCAGCGGCTTTCGCTGACGGCGGCGGTGGCGCTGGTGTTTATGGGAGTTGGCTACTGGCACGTGTGGGCGTTTTGGGGAATCGTGCTGCTGATCTTGTCGCTGCGATTTCCGCATCCGGCACCGTTTGACCGGTGGGAGGCGCTGGACGCTTCGCGAAAACTTTTGGCCTGCTTGGGGCTGATTATTTTTCTTCTGTGTTTTACGCTGTGGCCCACGAATAACCTCTGGTAGCGCAATTCCACAATTAGAAAAGGCTGGCGGGATCTACGTCCACGATTACGGCAGTTTCGGGGATTTCTTTCTGGGCGCAGAAGTCGAGGGCACCGCTTAGGGCCTGGGAGAGGGCGGAGCGTTGCGGGGATTTCAGTAGAAATTGGAAACGGTATTCCTGGCGCAGGCGCGCTAGGGGGGCTGCGGCGGGGCCGAGGATTTTTACGCCGCGATGTTCGTAAGGGGCGAAGTAGGCGGCCAGGGCGCGGGACCAGCGGATGGCATTTTCGATTTTTTTATCGCGGACCAGGATGCTGGCTAGCGCGGTGAAGGGCGGGTAGTGGAGCATGCGTCGGAAGTGGGCTTCTTTTTCGTAGAACGAGAGATAGTCCTGCTTCGCGGCGTGCTGGATTGCGTAGTGCTCGGGGTAGTGGGTTTCGACGAGGACTTCGCCGGAAAGTTCGCCGCGTCCGGCGCGTCCGGCGACTTGAGTGAGCAATTGGAACGTGCGCTCGGCGGCGCGAAAATCGGGGCGACCTAGCGCTAGATCGGCGGCGACGACTCCTACGAGAGTGACGCGCTGAAAATCGTGGCCTTTGGCGACCATTTGCGTGCCGACGAGAACGTCCACTTCTCCTTTTGCGAATGCGCCGAGCACTTGCTGGAATTCGCGCTTGGTGCGGACGGTGTCGCGATCGAGTCGAGCAATTTTGGCGGCGGCGAAAGTTTCGCGCAGATATTCTTCGACGCGCTCGGCGCCGTCACCGACGAAATACATGTATTCGGCATGGCATTTCGGGCATTGCTTGGGCGGGCGCAGCGAGTAGCCGCAGTAATGGCATTCGAGGCGCTGGCGATTTTTGTGATAGGTGAGCGCGATGCTGCAATTCTGGCATTGCACGAAGGCGCCGCAGCTGCGGCAGAGTGACGACCAGGAATAGCCGCGGCGATTGATTAGCACCATCGCTTGAGTCTTTTCCTCGAGGCGCAGGGCGATTGCGGCTCTGAGCGTTTCGGAAACAGGCGCGGCTTTGTGGGCCCGGCGGAATTCTTCGCGCAGGTCAACGATGCGAACTTCGGCGAGCGGACGATCGGCAACGCGGGCGGTGAGTTCGAGCCGATGATATTTTCCGTCGCGGGCGTTGTGGTAGGTCTCGAGCGATGGAGTGGCGGAGCCGAGTAGCGCGACGGCTCCTTCGAGGCGCGCACGATAGACGGCAGTGTCGCGACCGTGGTAGCGCGGAGTTTCTTCCTGCTTGTAGCTGGTTTCCTGTTCTTCGTCCACGATGATGAGGCCGAGACTTTCGAGAGGCGCGAAGACGGCGGAGCGGGTGCCGACGACTACGCGGGCTTCGCCGTGGCGTACGCGCCACCATTCGCGGGCGCGTTCGGAATCGGGCAGGCCGCTATGGAGGATAGCGACTTGTTCGCCGAAGCGTGCGCGGACGAGGCGGCCGACCCAGAGGGTTAGCGCGATTTCGGGGACCAGGACGATGGCCGTCTTGCCGCGAGAGAGGGCGGCTTCGATCGCGCCGAGATAGACTTCGGTTTTCCCGCTGCCGGTAACGCCATGGAGAAGAGCTGCTGTGAATTTTTCCACGACTAGCCAGCGCCAGATTTCTGCCAGGGCGTGTTTTTGTTCTTGATTCAGGATGTTTGTTGGCGGGATGAAGTCCGTGTCCCAAGGATCTTCTTCGGTAGTTAGGGGTTCTTCCCAGGTTTGCAACATGCCTGCGTTCTCGAGGCGCTTGACGACGACGGCAGTGACGGCGGCTCTTTCCAGCAGAATTTCGAGTGGAAGCGGGACTCCGGCGTCCGTGAGAACTTCGCGGACGCGCTTTTCGGGCTGACCGATGGGACTTTCTTCGGCGTGCGGGCGCCAGGTTACGATTTTTTGCGTGCGCGTTTTACGGCGGCGCGTACTTGCGCGGGCTGTCAGGTGGCCGCGGCGAACGAACTTTTCGGCAGCGGTTGCGCCTCCCGGGAGGCGGGCTACGCGGGTTTCGGTTAGCGCGCGTTCGGGGGAGTCGGCTTGGTGTTTTTCGAAGAGGCGAAGAAATTTTAGTTCGCCGGCTTCTACGTCGGTGTTTTCTTCGTTGGTTGCTAATTCGTGCAGGTACGCGCGGCCTTCTGCGTTGAGCCAGTATTCGCGGTGGTGGTGCAGCTCGATTTCGGGCGGGAGCATGGCGCGGAAGGTTTCGCCGATGGGGGCCAGGTAGTAGCGACTGATCCATTGGCCAAGTTCGATGAGTTTCGGCGGAAGCGCGGGAATGCGGTCGAGAACCTCGGCGATTTCCTTGATGCGTTTTGTATCGGGCGGGCGCGTGGAGACTGCTAGGCCGACGCCGATCATCGCGCGATTACGGAATGGGACCAGGACGCGGCGACCCACGAGTTCTTCGCCATTGCATGTCGCAGGGACGGCGTACGTGAACGCCGAGCGCAGCGGGACCGGGAGCGCGACTTCGAGATAGCGTTGCGTCATTGGATCAGTTGGATAGTGTAACAGCGCAGGCTAGCGACGATCACTTCGTGAGGCGCGCTAAGTTATCGCAAGTTCGAGTCCGTCGGCGAAGCTTGCCGAGGCAGCATATTCAATGTGCAGTACGCGGCGTCGTATCTTGGCGCGCGATTTTGATGAGGCGTGAACGATGAGGGGTCTCATGACAAGAATCCCTCCGCGCGGAACCAAGCAATCGATACCCGTTGTTCGAGTGCTCAGGTCGTGGATTGCTTCGTCGCCGAGGACGCCCATCGTGTGCGTTCCCGGGAGGACACGCAGCGGACCATTTTCTGGAGTAGAGGCATCGAGATGTAGTCGCAGCGCTGCTACTCTCGATAGCGCGCTGGCTGGCGCGTTCGCGTAGATCACGCCATCTTTTACTGACCACGGCCCCCACGCTCGGTGTTCGCGACGTTCTCTCAGCGGCAACGCTTTGTCCTGATGCCAGGCGACGAGCCAATTCGAGATGCGAGACTTCTCGAATAGTGTGGCCTTGAATGGAAATGGATCGCAGCCGAGAATTTCTCGCGCAATCGCTAGAAGCCGCGGATCGCGCGCGACTGCGAGGACTGCGGTATGTCTGAGCGCGTGGCGCATTCCCGCGCGACTTCGCGGCAACGGAGCGCGTTTGAGGCTTTCATCAAGACGATCGAGATCGCTGGCCGTTAAGACCTCGGGCAGTATTGCGAAGCCTTGCTTCTCTACTTCAACCAGTTGCATTTCTGATTCGCTCCCCGCTCTTTCGGATACCGCGATTAGATGCGTCCAATGCTGACAAGGACGATGCCGACGAAGATTAGGACTATGCCTAGCCATTGGGAGCGTTCGAGGCGCTCGCGGAGGAACATCCAAGCCAGGAGCACCGTGAAAGCGCCGTAGAGGGAAGCCAGGACGCTCACGACTGAAACTTGGCCGGTGCTAAGGCCGGAGTTGTTGGCGACGAATGCGGCGGTATCGAGGATGCCTACTGCCAGGAGCAGCCACCAGACACTGCCGCGGGGGAGCCTTAGCGTTTGGCCTGTGGGCGCGGCGGCAAGTGAAAGCGCGACGAGTGCCGTGAGGCGCATCACCCAGACGGAGACGGCACTGCCTACTGCCGGGACTACGTGGAATCCCAGGAACCAGAAGAGGACGCCGAAGCCAAGGGCGGCGCAGATGGCCCAGCCTACTCCGGTTGATAACCGGGCGCGGGGGGGTTTAGTTTCGGTAGCGGTATCGGTATCGGTGGCGGCGTCGGCGCCTGGCGGAACTTTTTCTGCTGGCGTGGATTTTGATTGTGTGAACGAAGTGGCGGCTAGGATCACGCCTAGTAGCGTGATGGCGAGTCCCGCGGCTCGGACTGCGTGGATGCGTTCGCCGCTGCTGAACGAGAGCGCGACGGTTAACGCCGGATAGCTGGAAGAGACGGGGCCGACGATGCTTAAGGTGCCGTGTTCGAAGGAATGGTAGAGCGATAGCGACGCGAGCACGTTAAGCAGGCCGGCGGCTACGGCCATGGTCCAAGGTTGCCAGCCTGGAGCAATGCCGTGCGAAAAGCCTCCGCTGAATTTCAGATAGACGGTGAGTGCGAGGAAGCCGAAGAATTGCATAAAGAAGAGCGTGCGGTAGGCGCCGACTTGGCGCGAGGCGAAGCGGGCGGCGAAATCTGCGGCGCCCCAGGAGATGGCGCCGATTAAGCCGAGGACGATCGCGAGCGAAATATTCATCGCGCAGGAGGGCTAGCGCTTCTTGGGTTGGAGGCCGAGGACGGCCATTACTTTTTGCAGGTCTTTCCACACTTCGGGCTTAGCGGCGGGGTTGCGGAGCAGGTAGGCGGGATGATAGGTGGGCATTAGTTTTGCGCCGCGGAAGTCGAACCACTCGCCGCGGAGTTTGGAGATGCCTTGGGCGGTTTGCAGGAGGGTTTGCGCGGAGCAGCTGCCGAGGGTGCAGATCACTTTGGGTTTGATGACATCGATCTGGCGCATCAGAAATGGCGAGCAGGTGGCGATTTCGTCTTTTTCGGGGAGGCGATTTTCCGGCGGGCGGCATTTCACCACGTTGGCGATGTAAACATCTTCGCGTTGCAGGCCCATGGCTTTGATCATGTCGGTGAGAAGTTTTCCGGCGCGGCCGACGAAGGGTTCGCCGCTGAGGTCCTCGTCGCGGCCGGGGCCCTCGCCGACGAACATCAGGACTGCGTTGGGATTTCCCGTGCCGAAGACGATCTTGGTGCGCCCTTTGTGGAGTTTGCAGCGTGTGCAATCGCCGATAGCTTCGCGGATGCGTGGGAGCGTGTCGCCCTCGACGCGATCGATCGCTTCGAAGAGCGATGGCGCGGCGGCGGGCAGGATTGTGGCTCCGGGCGTCTTCATCGGTGGCGTGGTCGGCGATTTCTGCGGCGCAACATTTACGGCAGCAGCCGCTGCACGGCCGGGGGCTGCAGCGGCCATTGCTTCGGGGATCGAAGCGGAGACGTCGCTTGACGTTGCGACAGAGTGCGACTCAATTGTTGTGGCTGCGGCTTCGGCGATTGCGTGGAGCGGCGGACGGTCACGATAGTACGGAGCCAGGCCTAGGTCTTCACCGTAGCGCAGCCAGTCTTTCACTTGTTCTTCCAGTTGCGATTCGCTGCGGGCGCCCACGCTGGCGCGCTTGGCGGGATCCATGAATCCTCCACGCGAGAATGTGCCGCTTGAGAATCTACTTGGATTGTTTCTGAATATCCAGTACCTGATCGAGGATGCGATTGGCTACGTCGAATTTATTGAGCTGAGGGAGCGGGAGTTCGCGGCCGTCGCGGAGAAAGAGGATGACGATGTTGGTGTCGGTATCGAAGCCGGCGCCGGCCTGGGTGACGTCGTTGGCGACGATCATGTCAGCGGCTTTGCGCTGGAGCTTGCCGCGAGCGTTTTCTGCGACGTTATTTGTTTCGGCCGCAAAGCCTACGAGAATCCGATTGCCTTTTTCGCGGCCTAGTTCGGCGAGAATGTCGGCTGTGGGTTCCAGCTCGAGCGTGAACGTGCCATCGCCGCGTTTAATCTTTTTGTCGTGAGCGGCGGAGGGACGGTAATCGGAGACGGCGGCGGCCATGATGGCTACGTTGGCTTCGCGGACGCGTTCGACGACGCTGCGATGCATTTGTTCTGTGGAGCGGACCGGAACCCAATCCACACCCTCGGGAATTTTCAGGTCGGTGGGGCCGCTGACGAGAATGACGCGGGCGCCGCGACGATGGGCTGCTTCGGCCAGTGCGTAGCCCATTTTGCCGGAGGAGCGATTGGTGAGGAAACGGACTGGGTCAATGTCTTCGACAGTGGGTCCGGCGGTGACGAGAACCGTTTGTCCAGCGAAATCGTGGCGCAGGCCAAGGACTTCGCAAACTTTTTTGACGATGGATTCGGTGGCTGCGAGGCGGCCAGCGCCAGTCATGCCGCAGGCCAAGTAGCCTTCATCGGGATCGACTACGTGGACGCCGCGAGCGCGCAGGGTTGCGAGATTCTGCTGCGTGGCGGCGTGCTCCCACATGTTTACGTTCATTGCGGGGGCGACGACTACCGGAGCTTTGGTGGCGAGATAGAGCGTGGAAAGAAAATCTTCGGCGATGCCATGCGCGAACTTTCCGAGGATGTCGGCGGTGGCGGGGGCTACCAGCAGCAGGTCAACGCGCTGGGCCACGGCGATGTGTTCGATGGCGCTTTCGACGTTGGCGGGGGCGGCGCCATCCGCGGAGAAAATGTCGGTAATGACTTTTTGTCCGGTGAGAGCGGCGAAGGTCAGCGGGGTGATGAATTCCTGGGCCGCGCGGGTCATTACGACTTGGACGTCGAGTTTTTCGTTTTGCAGTCGGCGGACGAGTTCGGCGGCTTTGTAGGCCGCGACGCCGCCGGTTACGCCTAGGGCGATTTTCATGGACGTTCGGTCCGCCTACGGATTGGGGAATGATGCAAAGTCAAAGGTGGCTGCCCCACCAGCGACGGCGCACTGAAGTGCGCCGCTACGACTGCAAAATCAAAGGCGTCGTCAAGAACGGGCGCAGCAAACAGCGCCCCTACCAAATCAAAACCGGCGTCAAAAAGCTCACTTCTTCTTTTTCTCGTTTATGTCTTCGGCTTGTTCGTTGAGGTGCGGGGCGTCGTATTCGAGCAGGCCCTTTTGCAGTTCTTCTTCGGCGATGCGCGTGGTTTTGCGCGACCGGGGGTTATCCACCATGGGGCGGCCGCCGATCAACAATTGACGAGCGCGGCGCGCGACGACTACGACGTAAGCAAATTGGCTATCTGGTGCATCCTTGAGATGAGCCATGTGAAGATCAGCCTCCAAAAGACTTCAGGATTTCGCGAATTCGTTCTTCGTTCGGCGCCACCCGGCAACGGGAGCCCAGAGCGATGGCCTGCACTTCCCTGCCGGCGCGCTGGAGGTCATCGTTGATGATGGCGAAATCATAGCTGCTATAGTTCAACATTTCCTGGCGAGCCCGTTCGAGCCGCCGGCGAATCTCGTCTTCGGAATCCTGCCCGCGCGCCCGAATGCGCCGTTCGAGTTCCGCGCGCGAAGGAGGCAAAACAAATACGGCCACCGCGCCCGGAAGTTTGTGTTTCACCTGCAAAGCGCCCTGGACATCAATTTCCAGGACCAGATCTTTTTTCTCCGCGAGCGCTTTTTCCAGCCACTTGCGCGGAGTGCCGTACCAGTTCTTGCCGAACACCTGAGCGTATTCCAGGAATTCACCGCGCTCGACCATCTGCTGGAACTCACCCTCAGTGACAAAATTGTACCACTTGCCATCGCTCTCCGTCTTGCGCGGCGACCGAGTGGTACACGAAACAGACAGCAGGGTGCCGGGAACCTCCAGAATCTTCTCCACCAGAGTGGATTTTCCGGAACCCGAGGGGCCGGAGACGATCAGCACCAGCGGGTCAGCTTGAGTCATTCGATGTTCTGCACCTGTTCGCGCAATTTTTCGATCTCGGATTTAATTTCGAGGCCGAGGCGCGTGATATCCAGGCCTGCGCCATCATTGCCCGGCGTTTTGGAAAGCAGCGTGTTGGATTCGCGCTGCATTTCCTGGAGCAGGAAGTCGAGTTTCTTGCCGACGTCGGCGGCGCCAGCGAGCAGCGACTCAAATTGTTGCACGTGACTGCGCAGGCGTGCCAATTCCTCGGAGACATCGCCGCGCTCGGCGGCGATGGAGGCTTCCTGGGCGAGGCGCGCGGGATCGAGCGGCGCTTCGCCGAGCAATTCCTGCAGTCGAGTGGCGAGACGTTTGGCGAAAGCAGGGCGCGCGCCTTCGGCGAGGGTTTCGAGTTGCGCGGTGAGCGCGGCAATGTGGCGCAGGCGCGCGGACATTTCTTCGCGCAGGTGGCTGGCTTCCTGTTCGCGCATGCGATCGAGCTTATCGAGGGCTTCGTTCAGGCAACGAGTGACGACAGCTTCGAGACGCTCGATCTCGCCTTCGACGGATGTGGCGGCCGCTCCGATCACTCCGGGCAAACGCAGGATGGAGGCGAGATCCGGTTCGGTTTGAATGCCGAATTCCTGGCGGAGCGAATTTACGGCTTTCAGGTAAGCAGCGGCGACATCGTGATTGACGCCGACGGCCGCGGGGCCGGCGAGTTCGTAATGCAAAGTGAAATCGAGATGACCGCGGCGCACGCGTTCGCGGAGGATCTGGCGGATGCGCGGCTCGAGCGGCTCGAACCCTTCCGGGATGCGCAAATGCAAATCCAGGAAGCGGTGATTGACGGCGCGAATGGTAACGCGCAAGCTCCAACCACTTTCAATGGCGCGCGCTTGCGCGTAGCCCGTCATGGACTTCAGGCCGGTGGATTGCGGCTTGGGGGGATTCACGGAGATTGATTGTGAGCCGGTGCTGGTCATTTTTACAAGGGGCCTGCCGCGCGCGATGCAGGTTCGGCATCGCGAAATTGCATTTCGTACAAACGAGCGTAGAGGCCGCGGCGCTCGAGCAATTCGTCGTGAGTACCGCGCTCGCGAATTGTCCCCCCTTCGAGGACAGCAATCAAGTCCGCGCGGCGAATGGTGGAGAGGCGATGGGCGATGACGAAGACGGTGCGGCCAGTCATTAGATTGTTGAGCGCGCTTTGCACGAGCATTTCGGATTCGGAGTCGAGTTCGGATGTGGCTTCATCGAGGATGAGGATGGGCGCATCCTTGAGCAGGGCACGGGCGATGGCGAGGCGCTGACGCTGGCCACCGGAGAGGCGCTGGCCGCGGTCGCCGATGAGAGTTTGATAGCCCTTGGGCATCTGCATAATGAAATCGTGGGCCATGGCGGCTTGGGCGGCGGCAAAGACTTTCTCTTCGGCGAGGTCGGGGCGGCCGTAACAGAGATTGCTCCAGATCGTGTCGTTGAAGAGGATGGTCTCCTGTGTGACGATGGCCATTTGGCCACGCAGGGAGCGCAGGGTCACGCCGCGGAGGTCGTGGCCGTCAATGCGGACTGCGCCGGAGGCGGGAGTGTAAAAACGCGGAAGGAGATTGACTAACGTGGTTTTTCCCGCGCCGCTGGAGCCGACGATGGCTACGACGGCACCGGCGGGAACTTGCAGAGCAATGTTACTGAGCGTGGGCGAATCGGCGTCGTCATAGCGGAACGTGGCGTTTTCGAATTCCACGGAATGCGAGAAGGGAGGCAGGGCGGTGGCGCCTGGGGCGTCGAGTTTTTCTTCGGGCAGATCGAGGAGTTTGAAAACTTGAGATGAGGTGCCGAGCGCCTGAACGAAGAGTTGATAGATGCTGCCGAGGCGTTTGATGGGTTCGTAGGCTTTGAATAGCGCAAAGGTGAAGGCGCCGAAGGAACCGATGGTCATGCGGCCGACTTTAATTTCGCCGCGGGCGTAGAGCAGGATCATGGCGATGACGACTGCGCCGAGAACGTCCATGATGGGGCCGGTGCCGGCCATGGCGCGGATCCAGCGCATATTTTCGCGGAGCAGTTTGCGCGCGGCTTCGCGGAATTTTTTGATTTCAAAACCTTCCATGCCGAAGGCCTTTACGACGCGATTGCCGCTGATGGTTTCCTGGAGGATCTGGCTGAGGTCGGCGAGGCGTGTGCGACTCGTTTCGGTGGAGCGGCGGATGCGGCGGGTCAGTTTTGCAACGGGCCAGACGACAAGTGGAACGAGGACGGCGGAGCCGATGGCCATACGCCAGTCAATTACGAGCAACACCGCGACGAAGATGACCAGGTTGAAAATCTGGCGAAAGAAATCAGCGAGGTAGTCAGAAAACGCGGTGCGCATCTGCTCGATATCTGCGATTACGGCGGACATGACGCGGCCGACGGGATTGTGGTGAAAAAATCCCACGGGCTGCTGCACGATTTTGACGTAGACGCTGTTGCGGAGATTGGTGACGCCAGCGAGGCCGACATATTGGATCAGGGTGCTTCCGAAATATTCGGCGATCGCTTTGACCAGGAAAATGAAAAGCAGGGAGAGGGCGAAGACGGACCAGACGTGGTGGACGCGCGCGGGAACGAAATCGTTCAAGTACACGATGCGATCGGTGCCGGGAACCTGGAAGAGGACGAGTTTCTGGAGCGCGGACAGAGGACTCAGGACCACATCGAGAGCGGGCTTGATGGCGAAGGCGACCAGGCCTTCGGCGACGCCCATGATGGCGAGCAGCAAAATGCCGGCGGCGAGCGGCAGCGTGAAAGGAGCTAGATAGCGAAGGAGCCGCCGCAGCTCTTCGCGCTGGGTGAGGTTTGCGCTGCCATTTATTTTTTCAGAATCCAAATGGAAACCCTTGGCCGCGGTCGCGCGGCATTGAAATTTCAAGTAGCGGATTTATCAATGTCGCGATGCACCACTTTGGCCGAATAGCCTTTGCGTTTCAAGACGCGACGAATGACTTCGGCCAGCGCTACGGAACGATGCCTTCCCCCCGTGCAACCGAGCGCGACCGTAAGATAGCTTTTGCCTTCGGAAATATAGTGCGGAATCAGGTACAGCAACAGGCTTTCGATGCGGCGCAGGAATTCGCCGGTTTGCGAGAAGGAACGGATGTAGCGGGCGACGCGCGGATCTTTGCCGCTGAACGGGCGCAGGCGCGGAACGAAATGCGGGTTGGGCAAAAAGCGAACGTCGAAAACAAGATCGGCATCCGCGGGAATGCCGTAGCGAAAGCCGAAACTGACGACCGAGACGAGCAGGGGACGGCGGCCGGGATTTTGGAAACGGTCAATGATGAACTGGCGCAGCTCGTGCACGTTGAATTTCGAGGTGTCAATAATCACGTCGGCGAGGCGGCGAATAGGCGCCATGCGGCGGCGTTCCAGGCGAATGCCTTCGGCGATGGAATGATCCTGGCTGAGCGGGTGCGGGCGGCGGGTTTCGCTGAAGCGGCGGAGTAATACTTCGTCGCTGGCTTCGACGAAAACCAGAGTGGCGGGATGTTCGGAGGCGAGCTTGCGGTAAATGCGGGGGAGCTTTTCGATTTGCTCGCCTTCGCGTGCGTCCACGAGTAATGCGGCGCGTTCGACTTCGCCGACGCCTTCGACGTAGAGTTCACTGAAAGTAGAGATCAGGCCGACCGGCAGATTATCCACGCAATAAAATCCGAGGTCTTCAAAGGTATTCAGCACCGAACCTTTTCCGGAGCCGGAGAGGCCTGTGAGGATTACCAGCTGGCGGGCATCGCGTCTGCGAATTCTGCGGGTGCGGCGGCGCGTCACGGCGGGTTTTTAACCCTTGACCCGTCGGCGATGGGTGCTGGGAATGCGGAGGTCTTCGCGGTATTTAGCGACGGTGCGACGGGTGACTTGAATGCCCTCTTCGCTGAGGCGTTTGGTGATTTGCTCGTCGGTCAGCGGGTGGGCGGTGTCTTCGTCATCAATCATCTTTTTGACGCGGCGCTTCAGCGAAAGCAGAGACATTTCGCTGCCCTGCGGCCCGTTCACGGATTCGCTGAAGAAATAACGGAGTTCGAGGACGCCTTGCGGCGTGTGCACGTATTTATTGGCGACGGCGCGGCTGACGGTGGAAGGATGCACGCCGACTTCTTCGGCGACCTCCTTAATCATCATGGGCTTCAGGTGATCGGCGCCGTAATCCAGGAAATCGCCCTGGCGGCGCAGGATGGATTGGCAGACGCGTTGAATGGTGTGTTTGCGCTGCTCGATATTTTTCATCAGCTGAATGGCCGCGGTGAAACGTTCCTTGACGTAATTGCGGACGTCGCGGTCGGCGGCATCGCGAGCGAGCAGGCGGCGATACATCGGATTGAGGCGCAGCTGCGGCAAGTCGTCTTCGTTCATGAGGGCTTGCCATTCTCCGTCTACTTTGCGGAATTGGACGTCGGGTTCGACGAGGCGCGGCTCCGTGTGGTTGTAACGCAGGCCGGGCTTGGGATCGAGTTGCTTGATGACGTCCACGGCGCGCTTGACTAATTCGACTGGACGATTCAGGGCGCGGGCAACTTCCTTGAGCTGGTTATTTTGCAGAAGCTTCAGGTGCTCGGCGATAATTTGCTGCGCGAGAGTATTTTGCGGATCGATCAACTTGAGCTGCATCAGCAGGCATTCCTGCAGGTCGCGCGCGCCCACGCCGGGAGGATCGAATTCCTGAACCATGGCGAGAGCTTCTTCGACGTCTTCCATGGAATAGTTGCCGGACTGCGCGAGTTCTTCGAGAGTGGCGGTGAGGTAGCCGTTTTCGTCGAGATTACCGACGATGCCTTCGGCGATCTTGCGCACGGTCTCGGTGCAGATGCTGACACTGAGTTGCCAGGCGAGATGGTCCGCCAGATTCTGCGCGGAAGAAAGAAACTTGTCGAAGGATGGGCGTTCGATGTCTTCGCGTTCGCTGCTGCCGGCGCGTTCGGTGCCGGCGTCGAGATACTGCGTGAAGAAAGAACCGAAATCGAATTCATCGAAGGGATTGGCAGCTTCGGTTTCGGGAACTTTTTCGGTTTCTTTCTTGAGGAATGCTTCGTCGGTGTAACTGTCAGTGGCAGCCGCGCCCTCTTCGGTGACTTCATCGAGGACGGGATTGGCCATGATTTCCTGATTGATCATCTCCCGCAGCTCGAGGCGATTCAGCGCGAGCACGCTGACCATCTGCACGAGGCCCGGGGTGAGGATTTGTTTCTGGGCCACGCGCAAGCTGAGTTTGGGTGCGAGCCAGTTCATAGCGATCAGTTCAGCCGGAATCCTTCACCGAGATACACGCGGCGAACTTCGGGATCGTTCGAAAGCTCCTCCGGAGTCCCCGCTCTAAAAATTTTTCCGTCGTTGATGATGTAAGCGCGATTGGTGACGGCCAAGGTGTCGCGGACATTATGGTCTGTCACTAGCACGCCGATGCCCGCCGCGCTTAAATCGGCGATAATTTTCTGGATGTCCACGACGGTCAGCGGGTCAATACCCGCAAACGGCTCATCCAGCAACACGAACGACGGCGAAAGCACCAAAGAGCGCGCAATTTCCAGCCTGCGGCGTTCCCCGCCCGACAATACATACGCCCGGCTGTAGCGCACACCCTCCAGACCCATCTGCGCCAGGAGTTCTTCCACCCTGTCGCGACGCTGTTCGGAGGTTAACGGCAGGGTTTCGAGGACCGCGAGCAGGTTCTCTTCCACCGTCATTTTCCGAAAAACCGAAGGCTCTTGAGGAAGGTAGCTGATGCCGCTGCGGGCCCGGAGGTACATGGGTAGGTCCGTGATGTCCTCGCCGTCGAGAATTACACGCCCGTAGTCCGGACGCGCGAGGCCGACCAGGATGTAGAACGTCGTGGTCTTTCCAGCGCCGTTCGGCCCGAGCAACCCAACCACTTCCCCCTGTTGAATTTCCAGGCTAATTTTATCGACGACCTTCCGCCCTCGATAAGACTTACTGAGATCAGCGGCCTGGAGTTTCAACATGCCGGTTCATTTCTCAACCCGGTGCTTGGTCAGCGTGCGCGAACCATCTTGCGAATCGATTAAAATCGTATCATTCGCTACAAAGAAGGTCAACGAATGGCCGGTAGTTGTGTCGCTGGAAGCATCAATAATGGTGGGTTGGCCGCCGGAAAGTACGAATTTTCCATCGGAGGCGGTGTATTCGGCCTGCTCGGCGGTGCCGCGCCGGTCGGCTTGGCGGACCGTGACACCTCCCAAGGCCAGGGCGTGGTCGAGCTGGCGGCCCTCGGTGGGGGCTTGGGGCGGCTTCCCGGATGCTGCGGACGCTTTGGCGGACCCAGCGGGCGTCAGGAAGACGTCCAAAGTGCGGGATTGCATGGAGCCTTGCTGAGAGTCGGCGGTTACGCCGGGTTCCAGGTGGGCTTTGCCGGTGTCGCCCCAATAGGTGAGCATAGGCGCGCGGATCTGCCAGAGTGTGGGACCGGAAGGCGTGGTGGATATCGCTTTGCTTGAAGCAGCGGGCGACGGGCTGCCGGGAGGTTGCGCGGGCGGCGCGGCTTGCGGAAAATTCGCGACTACGTTGCCTGTGGCTTGCAGCTTTTTCTCGTCGCGCCAGATTTCGATCTGATTTGCTTCGAGCACAGAATCGCCTTGCCACAGGCGCGCGTGGCCGACGTAGCTGACGTGGCCTGACGTGGTGGAACCCGAGAGCGTGGCGGCGGAAATGTGGCCGGGGCCGGAGCCGAGACTCATCGCGGAATTCTGCGCGTTGGGAAAGTAGGTGGATAGCACTCCGCCGGTGGCGCGTATGTCGCCGGATTTCTGATTGATCGCGACGCTGGTGGCAGTGGTGCGGCTCATCGAGTCGGTGAGAACGGGCGAGCCGTCGAGCAGTATTAATTCTGTGGAGCGGACGATGTCGGCGCGGTCGGCAGAGGCTTGCCGATCGGCTTGCTGGAAATGGACGTCACCGGTTTCATCAAGTTGCTGCCATTCGCCATCGGGCGAAAACTTTGCGGCTAGTTCCGCGGCTTTGATGATTTGCGGCGGGGAGTTGCCGATTTTTCTGGTGACCGTAGCGCCGCCGTGGCCGAGCAGAGTGTCAAGGCGTCCGGTGGGGGCGAATTGCGCGACGAACCTTTTGGCGCGGAGGGTGGTGGTTTCGTCGGCTGATTTGGTTTCGATGGTGCCGGGGGCGAGAGTACCAACGGACTGGATGACCTGCTGGCCTTCTTGATGGCCGGGGCCAAAAGTGGCGACGAGCGATTCGGTTTCGATGGCGCGCGATTCCGCGCCCATGTGCGAATTCGCTCGCACGTTGCCGGTGGCGGTCATTTCGCGCAGCAGATTGTGTTGCGGCGTCATGTTGACCACGACATTCGCGGCGGTGAAGTGATCGCTGCCGCCGGCGGCGTCGCGGGAACCTTCCACATTGCCGTCGGCGACGACGCGCTCGATCCAGCCGTCGGAGTTCACGAAGAGATCAAATTGCGTGGCGGTGGAGGCGGATTTTCCGCGCGGGTCGGTGGAAGTTACTTGCGGATGGCCGGTGGCGATGGCGTGGCGGGCGCGAAATTCCGCGTCGAGCTCGATGGAAATTTTGTCGGCGGAGATTGTGCGCCCGCCCTGGCGCACATTTGCGGGAGCATCAAGCTCGACCATGCGATCGTTGCGGCGGATTTCCATGCTGCCGCCGGTAGCGGTGACGGGCAGGCCGCCGCTTTTGTCGGAGGCTGCGAGGTCGAGCTGGACGTTGTGAGTTAGCCGGACGATTTCTTTTTGCGAACTGTAGATCATTCCGTCGGAATGGCCCCTGCCTTGCGGGAAATTAAATTGAACGGGCGCGGTAGTCGTGGCGTCGCCCGACTCGCGATTGAAGGAGAGATTGCGGGTAGTGACTTGTAGAGTTTTTTCGGCGGGCTGGCCGGAAGCCGGGGTGGCGCCTGCGAGGTCAATCTTGACATCGCCTTCGCAGACGACGTTTCCGGAGGTCGGTTCGTAATTGCATTCGCGGGTGTGAATGTTGTCGTTGCGGCTGCCGTCGTGGCCGTAGATAGTGATCCAGACGTCCTGCAAAAAGGCGCGGTCCTGGTCCTTATATTGGGTGGCGTGGGAAGCGCGGATGGTGAACAGAGCGCGGCCCTGATCAGTGCCCACGTAGGAAAATTCGGCGGATTGCTGTTGCACGGATTCGGGGATGGAAGGCGGCGCGTTTTGGCGGGCGCGCGCGGCGCGGATGGCGCGCTGGGCATAGACGCCGGCGACGACGAGGACGATGGCAGCCGCAGCCCAAGCCGCCCAACGTGCGTAGCGCGCTGACTCCTGATTGCGCAGAGCGATATCTCCCTGATGCGGGGAATCGTTTGTTAGACGACGAGTATAGGTGAGAGGTTTGCCGCGAGCAAACGGAGGGCTGGGGTTCGGTTGCTACCGCGACTAGAGCTGCGCCGTTCCCATAGCTCTGGAGCGGCGGCGTTGATCACTGTCAGTCGCGGACGGTTCGGCCGGCTTGGATTTTTCGATCGCAGATGTGGCTAGCGGTCGCTCGGTATGGAAATACTTCTTGTAGGCTGCAATCCAGTCGGTGGAGATGTCGCGCTGGGCCGTGCGCAGGTCCAGGGTTCCTTGGCAGACCATCTGGTGAAGATGCTCTTCGAGCGCGTCTTTGACGCGGGCGTTCCAGGTGGGCAGCGTGTAGGGCTCGGGCCAGAGATTGTGGATGTCGTCGGAACCGCCCAGGCGCGGTGCGATCAGCAAATCGATCTCATAATCTTCGGCGCGGGCGCTTGGGATTCCGTATTCGTGCAAGACCTGCTGACGCAATGAGGCTGGAACGTCGTGAATTACCTCTTCGTGGGCTATTGAGCAAGCATCGCTGATGGAAATTGGGCGGGTGGCTCCGGGCGTCAGCGTGGGGTCTGGGATCGCGGCGTTTTCGATGGGAATGGATGATGTTGGCGGGCGTGGCGGCGAGAAAGGTTGCATCAGCAGCGCGCTGCCTGCAGCGATGAGGAGGAGCGCGACGGCAACGTATGCCGCTACGCCACGCGGAAAAAAGAATTGCAGGAATTTCGGCCGAAAGCGCCGCACGGAAGTGGCTGCGGCTTCGGCCAATCGGGACTTGAGCAGAGCGCGGGGGCCCACGGCGGGCGGCAATTGTGGATCGAACGTGTTGCGATGCACGTGGACGAAATCGGTGATGGTGGCTTCGATTTCCGCGAGGCGCGTGCGGCACAACCAGCAGGCTGCCAAATGCGCGCGAACTTGGCGGGCGTGGATCGAGGGAAGTTCTCCGTCCGCTGAACGCAGTAGGTCCTGGTCCGATATGTGGAGTTCTTCATCCGCCATAACGCGATCCTTTTTCCGCGCTTCCCAGGCGCGCGAGCGAGCGCGTGAGCGAAAGCGATACGGAACCGAGAGAAATACCAAGCGTGGCCGCAATTTCGCGATAGCGCAGGCCTTCAGCGCGCAGGGCAAGGCAGCAACGGTCCTGTTCGGGCAAGGCGCGCAGCACGGTGCGCAGGCGCTGCCGAGTCTGGCTAGACGTCAGTTGTTCTTCCGGGTTGGGAGTGGCGTCGAGCTTCGCTTGTACAATCGTGGAGTCGTCCTCCAGCGCGACGTGGAGTCGTTTATTCGCGGCGCGCTGCTTCAATGCAAGATTGTGGCCCACGCGAAAAATCCAGCCACGCAGATTGCGTCGCGATTTTCCCCGCTGCAGGTGGCGGAAGAGCGCGAGGAAGACTTCTTGCGTGACTTCTTCTGCATCGTGCACGGACAGGCCGAACGATAATACGTAGCGAAGCAGCGGGTTGCGATACTGGTCGAACAGGGCGATGACTTCGCATTCGATTTCGGAGGGCTTTTCGGAAACCGCTGCGGGCGCGGCGATCGGAAACGAAAGCTCGGCGGCGAGATTGCGCGGTGGCAGCAGCATAGGTCCCTGTATGTATATTCCATTGGCCGGGGTTCTGTTCAGAATTTGTTGAGGGTGGTTACTGAGGTCGGTACCGGGAGCGAAAAGAGGCTGAACAAACGAGGGGACGGAGGAATATTCAAGCTGAGTGGCGTCAGGGGAGTTTGTGAGGGCCGCGTTTTGATTCCGTGCCTGCCGGGGACGCCGGAAGTCACCTCGGGAGACTCAGTGCGAAATTGCAGCGGCCGGTCGTTGATGTCAGGGATGTCCGTTAGATTTACACCGGGGATAGCGTGCCTGTTTTTCTTGTACGCGCTGCCGCTTTATTGCCAGAGCAACCGGGGAGAATTGCGGCTGAAGGTGATTGATGCCTCGGGGCTGGGCGTGAAAACGACCGTGCTGATTGTGAGCGAAGCGAATCAATATCGGATTTCGCTAACGACGACGGAGCAAGGGACGTTGGAGGTTCAGCGGCTTCCATTCGGCGTGTATCAGGTGGAAATTACGCAGACGGGCTTCTCGCCAGCGTCGGAGACCGTGGAGATTCGATCGTCCATTCCCACCGAGCACACGATTCAGCTGAAGCTGCCGACCGTGAATCAATCCGTGACCGTAAATGCGCCGGACACTTTGATTGACCCAGACCAGGCTGGGGCGGTGAGCCAGATCGGTTCGGACACGATTGAGCACCGGCTGAGTTCGCTGCCGGGGCGATCGCTGCAGGACCTGGTGAATTCGCAGCCGGGGTGGCTGTATGAAGGCAATGCGGTGCTGCACCCGCGCGGATCGGAATACCAGACACAGTTTGTGGTGGATGGTGTGCCGCTCCAGGACAATCGCTCACCCAGTTTCGGCAATGAAATTGAGGCGGACGACGTGCAGTCCATGAGCATCTACACGGCGGGAATTCCCGCAGAATACGGGCGCAAGATGGGTGGCGTGGTTGAGGTCAACACCATTCAAGATTCCGACCCGGGCTTGCACGGGCAGGCGATTCTATCCGGCGGGAGCTTCGACACCGGGGGCGCATTCGCGAGCGCACAGTACGTGTGGGGCAAGAATACGTTGAGCGGGAGCGCCAGCGGCGCGTTCACGGGTCATTACCTGAACCCGGTTGTTCCGGAGAATTTTTCGAACACGGGCACCCTCGGCGATTTTTCGCTTCGCTACGCCCGGAAATTCACCGCCAACGACCGCTTGAGCCTGAGCGTGCGCCACGAACTCGCACGCTATGACATCCCCAACGAATTGGTACAGCAAGAACCGCATCCGACGCCCATCGATCCGACTCTGCCACCGGAAGCGCAGCGCCAGAATGCGGACAATTTTGAGACTATGGGCATCATCACCTACCAGCACATTTTTTCTCCCAATTTGCTCGCTGATTTTTATGGCATGGTGCGCGACAACTCGAATGATTTTTACTCCAACGTTTATTCGACGCCCATTCTGATTCAGCAGCACAATTGGTTTCGCGAAGGATATTTCAGAGGAGTGGGGACCGCGGTTCACGGCCGGCACGAAATAAAGTTCGGGGTCGAGTCCGACAACACTTATCTGAACGAGAACTTCCGGTACCTCATTACCGACCCGACACAGTTCGACGATGGTACGCCGTTGACCTTCAGTTTCGCGGCGAATCGACCGGACCTGGAACAGTCCGCGTTCGTGCAGGACCAGATTCACCTGGGAAACTGGACGATCAACGCCGGGATTCGCTGGGACCATTATCAGCTGATATTGAACCGACAAGCCGTGGATCCGCGTATTTCGATTGCGCGTTATTTCCCTTCTGCCGGTCTTGTGGTGCATTTCTCGTACGACCGAGTGTTCCAGACGCCTTCCAACGAGAACATTCTACTTTCCAGTTCGACGGCAGCGACGACGCTGAACCCTGTTTCCCTGCAATTACCCGTGGAGCCTTCCGAAGGAAATTACTACGAGGCGGGCATTTCGAAAGATTTCTACGGAAAAGTTAAGCTCGACGCCAATTATTTTCGCCGCCTGGTGAATAATTATGCGGATGACGATCAGATTGAGAACACCACCATCAGCTATCCGATCGCGTTCAGCCATGCAATTCTTTACGGAGCGGAAGGGAAACTCACGGTCCCCGATTGGCATGGCTTCTCGGGATTTGTGAGCTATTCCTACATCGTCGGCCAGGCCTGGTTTCCGGTGACGGGCGGACTATTTCTGGGCGACGACGCGGAGATACCGACCTCGGGTCATGTCCCGGACTCGCAGGACCA
The DNA here is from genome assembly GCA_963790855.1 of uncultured Acidobacteriota bacterium. Lineage (GTDB taxonomy): Bacteria > Acidobacteriota > Terriglobia > Acidiferrales > UBA7541 > Palsa-295. The sequence goes on along the minus strand of CAWBPZ010000004.1, from coordinate 209,707 downwards.
GCGCAACACAGTTCGCGCCCGCGTACGCTATCAGGTCGCTCCGCGCTTTTGGATCGCCGGCGGGATTCAGTACGATACAGGTCTCCCGTTTGATTTTCAGTGCCCGGACGGCGAGACGCTGGCGCAGTGCATCGCGGGAGTGACCGCGCAATACGGACCACAAGTCGTGGCTCGCGTGAACTTTGCTACCGGGCGCATCTATCCATCATTTCAGGTGAATGTCTCGGCGGGCGCGACTGTGTACAAATCTGAACGATTCAATGTCCAGCTGCAGGCTGACGGGCAGAACCTCACGAACGTCCTGGACGTGATTGATTTCGGCGGCCTGTTTTCAGGCAATGCGATCGGGCCTTCGCGCAGCTTCGCGCTGCGGCTTACGACCACGTTCTAGAGAAAGACTTACGGGATTGCTTCGTGGTGGGTGCTACTTGTCTTGCGCTAGGAGGCCTACGCCGGAGGCGGCTACGCTGTCGCGCGTCGTATTCTTCACCAGGTACATGGCTTCGTCGGCCAAGTGCAACAGCTCGGCTTTGGTGCGGGAATCGCTGGGGTAAGCGGCTACGCCGACGCTGGCGGTCACGTGAGCGTTGATGCCGGTGTCTTTCAGCCAGACGGCTTCGCGGATTAATTTGTGGAGGCGGCGAGCTACGCCCAGCGCGTTTTCTTTGGAGGTTTGCGGCAGCAGGACTACGAATTCGTCGCCACCGTAGCGGAAGGCCAGGTCAATCAAGCGGCATTTGTCTTTGATGGCTTGCCCGATTTCAGCGAGGAGCTTTGAGCCCATCAGGTGGCCGTGCGTATCGTTGACGCTTTTGAAATGATCGAGGTCAATGAAAATCAACGAGAACTCGAAAGCGTAACGGTGCGAGCGGTAGATTTCCGTGTCCAGCATGAAATTCAGATGGCGCGCGTTGTAGAGGCTGGTGCAATCGTCAGTGATGGTGAGCTCGTGAATACGCTGCACGTGGCGCGCGTTTTCGATGGCGATAGCCGCATAATCCGCGAGTGCCTCGAGCAGGGCCAGGTCGCGAGCGCTGAAACCTTCCGGGCCGATGCTATTGATCAGTTCGATAACGCCGAGGCATTGATCGCGAAAACGCACGGGGACGGCTACGATGGAGCGCGTTTCCATTTTCGTTTTTGCGTCCACCTGGCCGAAGAAACGCGAATCCTTGGCGGTGTCGCGCACAACGACTGCTTCGCCGGTCTGTGCTACCCACCCTGCTAGTCCCTGGCCGACCTTGATGCGCACGTCCTTGAGCGATTCGGCGCCCTTGCCGGTGGCGATCTGGAAATAAAGTTCGTCCTTGTCCTGGTCCATCAAGAGGAGCGACCAAGTATCGGGCCGCAGCACTTCATTGATTTTTTCCATGATGGTGCGCAGGACCTGATCGAGTTGCAACGAGGACGTGAGGGCTTTGCCTAATTCGTGGAATACCGTGACTTCGTTGGAAGACTCGACGGACATATCCACACCCGGAGTCCTGCGCCGTTCGGTGCCAGCAAAGGGCCGCGCGTCCGTGGCTCGCCGCATGGAATCTTCCGCAGCGCCTTTCGTCGGTTCGTTGGAGTCTGAGGGCAACGTTGACATTATAGTGAACGGTTTCGGTACACTGCAACGTCGTTCGCGGCGCGATTGACGAAAGGGCAATGGGTTACCCTTACGGTGAGTTATCGGCCAGCATTGACACTCCCATCAGCGACGCCTATATTTTCTGTAGTTGCGGATTCCAGCGGATGCCTTCAAAACCTTTCGGCGAACACCTTAAACGCGAGCGGGAAATGCGAGGCGTTACACTGGAAGAAATTTCAGCGGCTACGCGCATTGCTCCGCGCTTTCTGGCGGCGCTGGAAAGCGAACAGTGGGAGCTGCTGCCGGGCGGCGTGTTCAACCGCGGATTCATACGCTCGGTGGCGCGTTATCTGGGCTTGGATGAAGACAGTCTGGTAGCGGAATACGCGTTGGAAACGCGGGGGCGGCCTGAACCGGGAGTGGTGGCAGACCCGCCGGAGGAGCCGGACCGCAATTGGGCGCGGGTTTTAGTGGTGGTCGTGCTGGTTTTAGTGGTGCTGGCAGGCGGTTGGGCGGCGGTTCACTTTCTGGGACCGAAAATTGCGGCGCGGTTGCATAAACATTCCGGGGAACCGGTGAATGCGGCGCCGGACGGTGGCGCGACGACTGGTTTCACAGCTGCCACTTCCGTACCGAGTACACCTGCTGACTCTGCTCCGAATATTGTCAGTGATCCGGCCATTTCTGTGGGTCCTGCGGCGACCACTGGCGGTCGCGATGTGTCCTCATTCGGAACAATGCCGACGCTGGATTTGAAACTGGAAGCGGCGCGGGCTGCCGATGTGAAGGTTGTGGCGGACGGCCAGCCGCTGTTCGAAGGGCACATGGATGCGCGGCAGGTGTACCGGTTCACAGCGGTAGATTCGCTGGAAATATCTTCCAGTGAATCGAGCGCGATTGTGCTGGAGTTGAACGGGCGGGCAGTGGCGGTGGGCGGGCAGGCTGGGCAGCCGGGATCCGTGACGCTGACGCAGAAAGATCTAAAGCCTATGGTAGGAGACCCCCATTAGCGCCGAGTTACGAGCCGCGGTTCGTTCGGGCCATGCGCGTCCGGAACAAAAACTGGCTTTGTGCGCGGGGAGCATATCGCTTGCACCGGAAGATCGCGCAGAGTTGTTGGCAGTGCTGACGATGGACAGCGATCCGGCGGTTGCGGATCGGGCGAAAAGCTGCCTGCTGACGCAGTCGCTGGAATCGCTGCAGGTGGCGCTGGCGCGTCCTGATGCGGACCTGAAACTTTTTGAATATTGCGCGGACAACATGAGCGGCAGACCAGAAGTGGCGGATCGGATGGCGGCGAACGCGGCGTGCCCTGCGGAATTTGTGACGCGCGTATCTGCGGATTTGACCAGCGTGGGAATTCAGTCGCTGCTGGACAATCTGGACCGGCTGAGTTCGTATCCAGCGCTGGGAATTGCGCTGGCTTATTCGGAGGCGGCGACTCCGGACCAGAAAGAGCTCCTCGCGGAAATCGAGACGAACGCGTTTCTGGAAGAAAAGGTGATTGCGGAGGCTGCGGCCGAGGCCGAGCCGGACGTGAAGAAACGGCAGTCGCTGCTGCAGCGCATGGCCAAGATGAATATCGTGCAGCGCATTCAGCTGGCGGTGAAAGGCGGTCGCGAGGAACGGATGCTATTGATACGCGACCCCAACAAGATCGTGCAGCGGGGCGTGTTGCAGTCGCCACGATTGACGGACCTGGAGGTTGAGAATTTCGCGGCGATGACGAATGTGTCGCAGGAAGTGCTGCGGATTATTTCGAAGAACCGGAATTTCATGAAGAATTATGTGGTGACCAGGAACTTGACGAAGAATCCGAAGTCGCCGCTGGATGTGAGTCTGCATTTGTTGCCGCATTTGACGCCAGGTGATTTGAAGCAGCTAGCCGCGAATAAGAATGTGCCGGAAACGCTGCGTTCGACGGCTTTGAAGTTGCAGCGGCAGCGGAATACGGCACGGCCTGGCTCCGGGTGATGGACAAGACTAGCGTTTATTTTGCGGCGGGTTTTGCCAGCGATGCGGCCACTTGTTTTTGGTATTCGCTCGCCTTCGCTAAAATCTCCGATTCATTCAGCGTTTGCATTTGGCGATCTTCCATCACGATTTTCCCCGCGATGATTACGGTGCGCACGTCGCTTGCTTTCAACGCGTAGACCAGTTGGGAATAGACGTTGTACATGGGCGTAGCGTGCGGTGCGGCCGTGTCCACGACGATTAAATCCGCTTTCTTGCCGGGTTCGAGCGAGCCAATTTGTTTGTCGAGATGCAGGGCGCGGGCGCCGGTGATGGTGGCCAGCGCGACGACCTGCGCGGCGGGAAGAGCGCGCGAGTCCATGCGGGCGAGTTTCTGAAGTTTGGGCGCGAGATCCATTTCCTCGAACATGTCGAGGTTGTTGTTGCTGGCGGCGCCGTCGGTGGCCAGGCCGATGGCTTCGCCAGCCGCGAGCATTTCCACTATGGGCATTACTCCGGCGGCCGTTTTCATATTGCTGGAGGGATTGTAAACGCAACCTACGCCAAAGTGCGCGAGAGTGCCGATATCTGCTTGGTCCACGAGAATGCAGTGCGCGCCGACAACGTCTGGGCCGAGAACGCCAGCGCGCGCAAGATAGGCGACCGGCGTGAGGCCGTACTTGTTGCGGCTTTGCTCGAGCTCGAAGGGCGCTTCGGCGATGTGAATCAGGATTGGGGCGTTATTGCGGCGCGCGAGGGCCGCCGCGTCCTGCAGAGTTTTTTCCGAGCAGGTGTACATGGAGTGCGGAGCGACGGCGGCGACGATGAGCGGATCGCCTTTCCAGCGGTCGAGAAATTCTTGAGTGTAGGCGAAGGCTTGCGGGAGCGATTTGTTGTCGGGCGCGGGAAAATCAATGATGGTTTCGCCGAGGACGCCGCGCATGCCGGCCTCTTTGGTGACGCGGGCGACGGTGTCTTCGAAGTAGTACATGTCCGCGTAGGTGGTGACGCCGCCGCGGAGCATTTCCAGAATCGCGAGGCGCGTGCCCCAGGCGGTGAAATCTTCTGTGACGTTGCGCGCTTCGGCGGGAAAGATGTAGGCGTGCAGCCAGTCGTCGAGAGATAGATCTTCGGCGATGCCACGGAACAGGCTCATGGCGGCGTGGGTGTGACTGTTGATGAGGCCGGGCATTACGATGGCGCCGTGGGCGTTGATAACTTTTGTGGCGCTGAACTTGGATTCGAGTTCGGCGCGGGGGCCGGCCGCTACGATTGAATCGCTGCGCACGGCTACGGCGCCGTCATCTAGCACGCGGCGCTGGGTGTCCATGGTGATCACTGTTCCGCCGGTTATGAGCAGGTCCACTTTTTCTTGCGCGGGAGTTGCTGGCGCTGCGGAGAGAAGAACGAGAAAGGCAAAGGCACCGCTGATGAGCGCAGATGAACACTGATAAAAGCCACTGATAACACTTGAGAATTTCCGACTTAAACAGAACTTTGTTGGAATCGCGATCATTTCACCCTTGTCATGCCTTTTGACTTTCTACAGGAACGAAGCATCGAATGCGCGGGGAAGAAGCTTGGCGGATGTTTCCTGTTCTACTTTTCCTTTTAGGTTGGCCAACAGGACTGGGACGTCGCCACAAAATTCCCAAATGATTTGGCGGCAGGAGCCGCAGGGAGGGGTGAGGCGGTCCACATCGGTGACAACGGCGATGGCGTCGAAGCCACGCTCTCCTTCGGAGACGGCTTTGAAAATGGCGACGCGTTCGGCGCAGCAGGTTAGGCCGAGTGTGGCGTTTTCGATATTGCAGCCGGCGAAGATGCGGCCGGATTTAGCGCGTACGGCGGCGCCTACGCGGAAATTGGAAATTGGGGCGCAGGCGTTGTGGAGTGCCTGCGTTGCTGCGGTGATTAGCGCGTCGAATTCGCTCATTTATTTTTCGCTTTCCTTTGTTTTACGCTACCTCGAATCGGCGTCGATGCGCGGTAGCACGGCGCGTAGCAGCGCGATGAACTGGCCTTTCACTCGCTCGCCGGTTTCCAGCACTTCTTTGTGGTCGAGCACCTGATCGAGAATGCCCGCGGCCATGTTCGTGACGCAAGAAATTCCCAGCACGCGGATTCCCATGTGGCGCCCGGCGATCGTTTCCGGAACGGTGGACATGCCGACCAAATCGGCTCCAATCGTACGCAAATAACGAATTTCGGCGGGAGTTTCGTAGTTCGGGCCGGCGAGCGCGGCGTACACGCCTTCGGAAACGCCTATGCCGAGCTTCTTAGCTTCGGCGAGTGCGATTTCGCGATAGGGCTTCCAATAAGCTTGGGTCATGTCCGGAAAGCGGGGGCCGAAGCGGTCGTCGTTCGGACCGATCAGCGGATTGATGCCCTGCAGATTGATGTGGTCGCTGATGACGACCAGCGCGCCTTGATTGTATTTCGTACTGATGCCGCCGGCGGCGTTGGTGAGAATCGCGGAGCGAATGCCGAGGCGGCCGAGGACGCGCATGGGGAACGCGACTTGCCGCGCGGTGTAGCCTTCGTAGAAATGGACGCGGCCCTGCATCGCGGCGACGGCGATGTTTTCGATTTTGCCGATCACCAGCCGTCCGGCGTGGCCGATGGCGGTGGAGCGCGGGAAGCCGGGAATTTTTTCGTAGGGGATGCGCATAGCGTCTTGCAGTTCGTCGGCGAAGGCGCCGAGTCCGGAGCCGAGCACCAGTGCGATTTTTGGGCGCAGCTTGGTTTCCGCGAGGATGAAGTTCGCGGCGCGGTCGGCGCGCGCGAACTCGGAATCGCGTGTCGAGGATTTTGTGCGGGCCGCGCTCATCGCATCATGATCCCGACGATCGAGGCGGACATGAGATTGGCCATGGTGCCGGTGAGCATGGCGCGAATACCCAGGCGCGCGAGGTCTGCTTTTTTATTGGGAGCGAGGGCGCCGATGCCGCCGATTTGAATTCCGATGGAGCTGAAATTCGCGAAGCCGCAGAGCGCGAAGGTGGCGATGGTGAAGGAGCGCGGATCGAGCGCGTCTTTCATGGGGCCGAGGCGCTGAAAGGCGACCAGTTCGTTTGTGACCATGCGCAGGCCGAGCAGATTTCCGATGGCGTGACAATCGTGCCAGGGAATTCCGATGACCCAGGCGATCGGCGAAAACAGCCAGCCGAAAATTTGCTCGACGCTGGAGGGGAACCAGTTGATGCCGAGATGCGCGAGACCGTTGTGTACGGCGCCGAAAACCCCGTCTACGAGATAAATCAGCGCGATGAAAGTGATGAGCATGGCGCCGACGTTGAGCGCGAGGCTGAGACCGTCCACGGTGCCGCGGGAGATCGCGCCGAGGGCGTTGGTATCGCGTTCCAGAGGCGCGATTTCCACTTTGCCGGAAGTTACCGGAACTTCTGTTTCGGGGACCATCATTTTCGAGAGCAGAATTGTGCCGGGGGCGGTCATGATTACGGCGGCGAGGATGTGCTTGGCTTCGACACCGTAGGCGATGTAGGCAGCCATCATGCCCCCGGAGACGTGAGCCATGCCGCTGGTCATGATGGTCATTAGTTCGGATTGCGTAACTTCCGGGAGAAAGGGACGGATGGTGAGCGGCGCTTCGGTCTGACCCATGAAAATGCTGGCGGCGACGTTGAGCGATTCCGCGCCGCTTGCGCCCATCAGGCCAGTCATCACGCGCGCGGCTTGCTTGATAATGAATTGCATCACCCCGTAGTAATAGAGCAGCGCGAAAACGGCGGCGATGAAAATGATAGTGGGCAGAACTTGGAAGGCGAAAAAGAATCCCATGGGCGAGCCTTTTTTCCCGAGGTCGCCGAAAACGAATTGCGAGCCGAAGAAGGCAAAGTCGAGAACCCAGTTTACGGCGGCGCCTGCTTTCTGGAAGATCCACTGGCCGTAAGTCCAATTGATGACGAGGTAGGCGAAGACGATTTGCAGGCCGAGGCCCCAGGCGACGGTCTTTCCACGGATCGCGCGGCGATTGGTGGACATCAGGAACGCGAAACACATCATGGTGAGCATTCCCAGTACGCCTACCAGGCGGTGCATGCGCGGGTGCCTCCTTTGAATGCGTACAGGGTCACAGGAATTTTTCCGCGCCGATGATTTTGCGCACTTGCGGCGCCGTTGGCGGAGCATGGTCGCCGATTTCGAAACTTGCGGACAGCAGGCGCATGGCTGGAATCAGGCGCGTGTCCAAATTGTAGTGCACTGTGCACAAATTCTCGCCGGCTTTTACTGCGTCGCCGATTTTTTTTTCGAGCACCAAGCCCACTGCAGGATCAACCGAGTCTTCCTTTTTTTCGCGGCCGCCGCCGAGGAGCATGCTGGCCACGCCCACCTGTTCGCAGCGAATTGCGGTGACGTAGCCGGCGCGGCGGGCGTCCACTCGCGCAGTGTGCTTCGCGTGCGGCAAACGGCCGGGATCTCCAATCACCTGCGGATCGCCCCCTTGCAAGCGAATCACTTCGCGGAATGTATCACGCGCACGTCGGGAAGCAATCATTTCTGCAGCAAGCGCGCGGCCTGCGGCGACGGATTTCTCGCGGCCACCTAAGACGAACATCCAGGCCGAAAGTTCCAGGCACAATTGCAACAAGTCTTCCGGGCCTTGGCCATCGAGAATTTCGATGCATTCCTCGACTTCGAGGGAATTACCGATTTTGCGGCCTAGGGGCTGCTCCATGTCGGTGATGAGCGCGACAACTTTTTTGCCCATGCGCACGCCGGTTTCGACCATCAGCTCGGCCAGGTATTCGGCGTCTTTTTGTTTCTTCATGAAGGCGCCGTCGCCGGTTTTTACGTCGAGAACCAGCGCGTCAATCCCCTCCGCCATTTTCTTGCTCATGATGGAGGCGGTGATGAGGTACGGGCTTTCGACGGTGGCCGTAACGTCGCGCAGCGCGTAGAGTTTTTTGTCGGCAGGGGCGATTTCCGGAGTTTGGCCGATCAGGGCGCAGTGGGCGAGCCCGAGCGTGCGGCGGAATTGGTCGAGCTGTAGATTTACGTTGAAGTTGGGGATGGATTCCAGTTTGTCGAGCGTGCCGCCGGTGTGGCCGAGTCCACGGCCGCTGATCATGGGCACGTAGAGGCCGGCCGCGGCGACGATGGGAGCGATAACTAGAGACGTTTTGTCGCCGACGCCGCCGGTGGAATGCTTGTCAACTTTGGGCGCGGGAAGATCCGACCAGTCGAGTACTTCGCCGGAATTCAGCATGGATTCGGTGAGCGCGGCGAGTTCAGAGCGCGTCATGCCGCGCCAGAGGACGGCCATGAGGAAGGCAGCTAATTGATAGTCGGGGACGCGGTCGTGTGTGGCTCCGTCAATGAGGAATGCGATCTCTTCGCGGGAGAGTTCCGCGGCGTCGCGTTTTTTGCGGATGATGTCAACTGCGCGCATCTAGGAGGATGGGCCACGCTAGCATCGCGCGTGCAAGGCGTCAATCATCACGCTGCGTGAAGTTCGCCGAAAAACTCCGCCGGCTAGAGCTGGTTATTCGCGCGGATTGCAATTTCGGCCATCATTCGCTGCATTTCGGCATGGATGTGGCCGTTGGTTACCAGCAGGTCGGGGCCGCCGGGCTTGTATGGGCCACCGCGCAGGTCGGTGACTTTGCCGCCTGCTTCGCTGACCATGAGGATGCCGGCGGCGGTGTCCCAGGATTTCAGGCCGAATTCCCAGAAGGCTTCGAAGCGGCCGCAGGCGACCGAGCAGAGATCAAGGGCGGCAGAGCCGTCGCGGCGGACTCCGTGCGAGTGCAGCGTGAAATGCCAGTAATAATGGATGTTCAGGTTGTCACCGCGTTTGTGCGTGGGAAAACCGGTGGCTACCAGGCTGACGGCCATGCGTTCGGCGTTGGAAACGTGGATTGGTTTCGCGTTTAGGCAAGCGCCCTGGCCGCGTGCGGCGGTGAAGAGCTCGTCCGCGACGGAATTGAAGACCACGCCCACCAGCGGCACGCCATCTTCGAGCAGCGCGATGGAAACCGCGAAGCAGGGATAGCCATGCGCGAAGTTTGTAGTGCCATCGAGCGGGTCCACGTGCCATTCGTAGCGCGAAGCAGCGGTCGCGCCGCCGGAGCCTTCTTCGGCGACGATACGATGGTCTGGAAATTCGCGGCGCAGGCGGCCGACGACGATCGCTTCGGAGCGCTTGTCGGTCTCAGTGACCAGGTCCACGTCACCTTTATAGCTGATCTTCTGCGGCCGGCTGTGTTCGGCAAGGACCACCGCGCCCGCTTCACGTGCCGCGGCGATAGCGACATCAAGAAATTTGTTCATCGAATTATTGCGCCACTCCGGCGGTGAAATATTCCTTGCGATAACGCACGGCGTCTCCGGTGTTCACGGTGACGACCACGTGCCGGTCGCTCCCCGGCGGCGGCGTGGGATTGGGATAGTAGCCGAGCAGATATTGGGTGCGCAGCTCTTGATTGATGCGATCGAAGATTGCGCCCAGCTCGCTGAGATTCGTTGGATAGTACATTGCGCCGCCGACGCTGTCTGTGATGGTGGAAATGGCGTGTTCGCCGGCGGTGTTCCATCCGGCGTCGGATTTCATGGGGCGCACGACGATCGTATAGAGCAACGCGTTCGAGCCGATCGCGGCGCGGCGGGCGTCCTCGAATTTCGAGACGCTCGTGGTTTCACCGGCATCTGTGATAAGCACGAGTGCGCGGCGGCGTTCGGCGCCCTGGCGACGAACCGTTTGCGAGCCGAGCACCACAGCGTCGTAAAGCGAAGTGCCCATGTCCGGGCTGGTGTCCACGCGGCGCACTGCGCTATCCAACTGTTTGAGATCGGCGGAAAAATTGGAGAGCTGTACGACGTCGGCGGCAAATGAAAAGACGGCGAGGCGGTCGGTGGGACGGACCACTTCCTCGATAAAATGCGCTGCGGCCTCGCGTTCGATTTTCAATTCGATGGCGGCGGAGCCGCTGGCGTCAATCATCAGCGCGAGATCGAGCGGGCGATTGGTTTGCGGTTCGAAGCGTACGATTTTCTGGGCGACGCCTTCTTCGGTGAGCTGAAACGCGTCCTGATTCAGGCCGATTACAGGTTCACCTTTGGCGTCGGTGACGCTGGCGAGAATGCTGACGAGGTCCGTTTGCACGCGGATCGGATTTTTTTGGCGCGGCTGTTGCTGCTGCCGCGGATCGGACACCGCCGCGTCGGCAAAAGCCCCAATACCCGCGAGGGCGAACGTGCAAAGCGTGACGATGGCTCGTTTCATCTAAGAAGTAGATTCTTCGGAGGCGGAATTGACTTCTTGGGACAACGGCTCGCCTTCGGTCCAGACGGCGCCGCCGGCGAAGAATTCCTTTTTCCAGATGGGCACGGTGCGCTTCAGAGTGTCAATCGCGTAACGGCAAGCGTCGAAAGCCGCCGCGCGATGCGGCGCGCTGACGGCGATGAAGACGCTGGTGTCGCCGACTTCCAGGCGGCCGAGACGGTGGACGATTGCCAGGCGATGAATTTCAAAGCGAGTGTGAACGTGCGCGGCAATTTCGCGCAGCTTGGCATAGGCCATGGGTTCGTAGGCTTCGTACTCGAGATAGAGTGTGCGCTGGCCTTTGAAATTATTGCGCACGAAGCCATCAAAAATGACGGCGGCACCATCTTCAAAGGCTTTGAGGTTGAGCAATATTTCGCGCGGCTGGATGGGTTCGCGCACTAGAAGAATAATGTCCTCGCTGATGGCGGTTTGCTGGCCGCCGCTGACGGGCGGGAGGAAGGCGACCTCGTCACCCGCGGCAAGCGCGGCGCGCCATTCGGCGTATTCCTGATTTACCGACGCGACGATGGAAGGGCGAAATTCGGCCAGGCGCGGGAAACGGCGCGCGTAACGTTCGTAGAGGTCTTCCACGCGCGCACCTTCGGACAGCTCGGCATCTTCCTGCGAGACGCCGGCGATGTCCTTGAGTTGGCCGAAAAATAGCACACGGACGCGCATCGTCTATATTCTATCGTGGCAGCGCGTGCAACGCGAACATGCCGATGCGCGTATGATGGCACAGCTGACGACAGCCGCTCGGGCGCGAATCAACTTGCTGCCCGCAAGGCCGGTGCCATGGCACCGCAAGCAGGCTGATTCGGTCGAGCTTTCGCAAGGCTAGAACGTCATCTTCATTCCGAACTCGATGGTGCGTGGGGCGCCGAGGGCGAATACGCCGGTACCGACGCCGATGCGCACGGAATTGGCGCCGGCATAGTTCGTGCCATTTAACGACCCTGCGCCGCCCGAAAGGATTCCGCTTAAGACGTTGCCGGGAATATTGAAGTTAGCGAAGTTGAACAGGTTGTAAACGCTGACGCTGGGTTCGAATGATAGTTGCCTTTCGTGAACGTTTACATTGCCGATCCAAGTAAGACTCAGATCGAAAGTCTTCAGCCAGGTGAGGCCAACTTCGCCCGGCAGTACGCCCGGAACGCTATTGCCGGTAGCTGGATCCGTGTAGGTAATTTGCGGCGCCACGCCGCCGAGCTCCTGAAGCTGCGCCAACGTGAAGAGACCGTTGTTGATGAGCGCATTGCCGGCCGGGGTGGCATTGTTCGCGACGTTGTTGTTGTAGTTGTTGACGACGTTCGAGAGATCGCCGACGGATACCCCGCGCATGAAGGAACCTTGCTTGGTGCCGGGAATTGGATCGCCCACAGTTCCATCGCCGGTGAAATCGGTGGCAAAGATTTCACCCGGGCCATTGCCCGTTACTGGAACTGCCAGAGCACTGGCAAGTGGGCTATCGAAGTGGAAAATCGTGCCGAGCCGGAAATGCAATGGCAAGTCTGCGTAACCACCGAAAGAAAATTGGTGCGTGCGGTCGAGAGCGGACGGTCCGCTGAAACCGCAGGGATGATTGTTGTCGATCGTGGGATTTACGAAGTCCTGATCGGCCGCGGCGGGAGAGGTGCCCGCGGAAGTGGACAGCGCAGCGCCGCAATTAGTGAAGCGCGACAGCGAATAGGCAAACTGGAAATTCAGATACTTGACGCCGCGGAACGGCGTCTTCACGTTGTCAACCAACTTGACGTCCAGGGCGTTGTAGACCGAACGGCCGATTGGAAAAAGGAATACTGCCGGGCCCAAGTCCGGGTTAATTCCCGTGAAGGCACAAGGGTAGCTCGTACCCAATCCAGTTTCGCAACCGCTGATGCCGAGGTCCGCCGCGGAATCGAGGCCGAAGCCCGCAAAGTCCGACATGGTTGCGGGTCCAGCAACCGGATTTTGCGGGGTCGCGGGATGCAACCCGGGACAGGCCGCGATGGCGGCGTCAACGGATGCTACGCCGCAGGCGCCGAGGGTGGCGGCGATGGCTTGCTGTGCGGCGGATTTATTGAAGTACTTGACATCGCCACTGTGATTCGCGTCAACGCCAATCAGATAATGCAAAGCCACGTTACGAAGATAATCCACGCTGAGAACCATGCCGGGACGCAGCTCTCTTTGTATGCCTGCATTCATTTGCACCGAGTAAGGCGTGCGGTAGTTGGGCGCCAACGCTCCAAGCGGGATTGCCGAACCGCTCGCAATCAGATTAGGAATGTAGGACGGGTTCGGGGCGCTGGAACCCACGGCCTTCGAGGCCTGCTGGTAAGTTGTCTGGAAGGCCGCGATGCACTGCGCCGCGGTCATCCCGTTGCACGTGCCGGCGCTAGGTCCAAGAGTCGCGCCGATCAGCGAGCTGCAGACAACACCGGCCGTGGTGGAGCTACCGCCGAGAAATTCCAGATTGGGCGCGCCGCCAGCCACAGAGAAAGGAACACCCGAGCCCGCGCCGCTTGTGCACGCCGCGGGATTGGCGAGGAAGGCGCCGGTCGCGAGGCGTTCGGGACGATCGAATTCGGCATTGTTCCAGATAGCGTTCTCATAGAAGACCCCGATGCCAGCTCGGATTACGGTCTTTGCGTCATTGCGCGGATCCCACGCAATTCCCAGCTGCGGCCCGAAGTTGTGATTCGGCTGCCTTACGGAGTTGGCTAAGCCAGGCATCACGGCGTTGAGTTCAGTCGCAGCAGTACCCGTGAAGCCGGGAAGGTCGCTGTCTGTGCGTCCCGTATCGCGGACGTAACGCAAGCCGTAGGTGATATTCAGATTCGCCTTGATCTTCCAGCTGTCGCCAAGATAGAGGCCGATGCGATTATCTGGGGGCGTGCCGCTGCAAGGCGCGTTGAATGCTGGAATCTCAGTATCACACTCCTCACCGTTTCCGAGCGTCACATTGTCCACCGGATAGTTCAGCGGGCAGGCGGCTCCTTGCATTTCTGCTCCACCGGGGCAAAGGAACGGACCGGTAGCGGCGTTAGCGATCTCGTCAGAGCTGCCGATCGGACTGACGTTGGGAGTGATGGCGCTGAAAGAGAACAAGCCCCCACCACGCAGGCGATTGTAAGAGACGCCGTAGCGGAGGATATGCGAGCCGAGCAGTTTGCTGCCGTCGTATTTGATCTGGCGATCGGTCTGATAGGTTTGCTGCGGCGCGAGGAAATTGGGTCCGGTCAGGAAGCCGAAGCTGGTGAAATTCAGACTGACCGGAAAATTCGCGAAGGGGAGGTTCGAGCCGAGAACCGTATCTCCCAGGTTATTGATGAATTTCAGATACTCAAAACGGAAACTGTGCGTGAAGTTGCCCCTGGTGGTGAAATCAGCGCCAACTACCTGCGTGCGGGTGTAATTCTTGTCTTGAAATGGCTGATAACCGATGGTGCCGCCCGTCGCGACTGCCCGGCTGTCAAAATAACTGAAGCGATAGAACATGCGGACGTTCTTGAACAGGTTGAAGTCGAGACGCGCGTCGTAATCGGTTTCGCGGAATGGAGTGCCGGTATTTCCGGTGTAGACGTCGAACGGTGGCGCGGGAACGATCGGCGCCGAGAGGTTCTGGTTGGTATGCTCGGCGTCCAGAAAGAAGAAAACTTTATCTTTCAGAATCGGGCCGCCGAAGTTGCCGCCATCCTGATTTCGCTGATATGGGGAGGGCGGGCCAGGAAGCGGGGCGGAAAAAGAGCTGTCGCGAAATAACGCGAAACCCTCGCCGTGAAAGTTATTGGATCCGGAGCGGGTGGTGACGTTCACGGCGCCGGATGAAGTGAGCTCATTGGAAAGATCCAGCGTGGATTGGCTGATTTGAAATTCGTCAATCGCACTGGCGGGAATATTCTCCGTGGTGGTGCCTACGGTTTCATCGCTGACGTCCACGCCGTCCACCTCGATGCGCGCAGTGCGTCCGAAGCGGCCGCCAACCGAGATGGAAGAGAAGCCGACTTTTGTGGGATCGAAGTCGGCACCATCCTGAATTTGCACGCCGGGCTCGAGTTGCGCGAGATCGAGGAAGTTGCGGCCGTTGACGGGCAGATTTTCGATCTGGTCCTTGTTCAAAACGCCCTGGACGGTGGCCTGTTCGGTATTGACCGTCACCGATTGCTCGGCAACCGTGACTACAGTGTTTGCCGCGCCGACCTCGAGGCTAAGATTCACGCCTGAGACCACACCGACTTTCACTACGACGCCTTGCTCCACCGTCTTGAACCCAGCAGCTTCGGCGCGAACGGTATATTCGCCCGGCACCAGCGCTCCGGAATTGTAAGTGCCGGCCGAAGAAGTGGTGACGCGCAAGAGCTGGCCCGTATCTTTGTTCGTGATGGTGATCTTGGCGCCCGCCACCACCCCGCCGCTGGGGTCGGTGAGCGTTCCCTGAATGTTGCCGGTCGCAACAGTGCTTTGCGCCAATATCGGTGCAGCTATCCATAAAACGAAAACTGCGATTATGAAAACTGGAATAAGTCTTGCGAGATGGTCACGCGAATAAGAAGTCATGTCACGCTCCCGAATTGTTATTTAAGTGCTTCCGCCCCATTTACATTCCGCAAATCGACCGATTGAGTGTGGAACCAGAAGCCGGATGCAAACGCAATGCCACAGGCAGTGGCAATCGCCTTGGAATGTGGACGGCGCGATTTATCACCCCAAAAACTCACTCAATAGCGAATAGCGATGCAGGGAGGTAGAAAAAAGATGCTCGCAGCTGACTTGCGTCGGGAGAGCGATGCGTGCGGTTCGGCGCGCTGCGAGTTCCTGGGCGCGGCGGCCGGAGTTATTTTTTCTCGGACGCCGCGAGAGCTGGCAGGAGCACGTTGGTTTCGATGCCCGAGGCCTGTCCTTGCCCGTGATAAACGTGCTGTGTGGCCTTTACGAAATCGGACGGCTTCGCGTCAGGGATATTCAGGAAGGTTTGCGGATTGCGATCGGTGAGCGGGAACCAGGAACTTTGAATTTGCACCATGATGCGGTGGCCGCGACGAAAAGTGTGATTCACGTCCTGCATCGCGAAAGTCACTTCCTCCACCTTGCCCGGGACGAACGGTTCGGGAGTTTCAAAACTGTGGCGGAATTTCCCGCGAAATGGTTCTCCCCGCACCAATTGCTCGTATCCGCCCATGGTGAACGGCGGCGGCGGCACATCGGTCAACGGCTTGCCTTTCTCTTCCGGGCGTGGCTCGTCCAATTTGCTCGGCGGATCATCCGGCGGGTAGACGTCAATCAGCTTCACGTCCCAATCGGAATCGGTGCCGCTGGTGGAGACGAACAGGCGCGGGGAGACCGGTCCTACAATCGTCACATCGTCTTGCAGCGGCTCGGTTTCATAAGTGAGGACGTCCGTGCGGGTGGATGCGAAGCGTTGGTCAGACACCATGTATTCCTGCGGCACTTCCTGTGCGACGTAGTTTACAAACGGCACCGGTTTGGCGGGATCGCTCACGTATTCGTCAAACGCAGCGGCTGGCTCTTGCGGTGGTTCAAACGACAAAACACCGTTCGCGTGAAAATAAAGTGTGTTGGTCTCCGTGTTCTTGGGCGGCCACGCGGAATATTGGCGCCAGACGTTGGTGCCTGTCTCGAAAACGTAGGCTTTCGGCAAATTCGGGTTGCCGTTTCCTTTCAAGTGCTGCTCGAAAAAGGGAAATAGGATGTTCTTGCGATAGTAGTCTGCCGTGTTCGCCGCAAAACTTGCGCGGCCCAAGTGGTCGCCATTGTAGCGCGCCCATCCGCCGTGCACCCATGGGCCAACTACCAGCGCGTTGAAAATTTCGGGGTCGTCTTTTTCGATTGCGTGGAATAAGGTGAAGGGGCCTTGCAAGTCCTCGGCGTCGAACCAGCCGCCCACCGTTAGCACGGCGCAATGAATGTTTTTCGTATGCATCGCGAGATTGCGCGCCTTCCAGTAGTCATCGTAGGTATCGTGATGCGCTTGATCGAGCCAAAGCCATTGCAGCGGACCGAGCATGTTGCTCAGGTTCCCGATCGTGCCGGCTTTGAGAAAAAACTCATAGCCATCGGGCGTGCCGAAATCAAAAGATGAGCGCGTTTTCGGCGGCAGCTGCGGATTCTCCTGCGGCCGGAAAAAAGCATAAAACCCGAAATTTGCGGCGAGCATGAAGGCGCCGCCGTGGTATGCGTCATCCCCCTTGAACAGATCTGTCATCGGAGCTTGTGGCGAGGCGGCTTTCAGTGCCGGATGAGAATCGATCATGCTGGCCGAAGTGTAAAATCCCGGATAGGAAATGCCCCAGATTCCGGCTTTGCCATTGTTGTTCGGCACGTTTTTCAGCAGCCATTCGATGGTGTCATACAGATCGCTGCTGTCATCCACGTCATTGTTCGATTTCTTATTGTCAATGTGCGGGCGCATCTCGACGAAGGTGCCTTCGGACATGTAACGCCCGCGCACATCTTGCATCACGAAAATGTAGCCGGCTTTGTCGAAGTCCGGCGAGGGACCAAGTTGCGCGCGATATTGGTCAACACCATAGGGCGCGACGCTGTACGGCGTGCGGTTGATCAGAAATGGGTATGCTTGCGAGCCGTCCTTCGGGACGTAGACGGCGGTGAACAGGTGCACGCCGTCGCGCATGGGTATGCGGTATTCGTATTTGGTGTAGTGCTCTTTGACGTCAAATTCCGGCGCATCCGGCTTCGCCTGCGCGACGACGCTGCCTGCGCACAGCAATAGGCCCACGACTAGGATGGCAGTTCTGCGACCGAACATTTTTCCTCCAGTGTGACGCACGCGTATCGAAAACTTTCGCTTCTTAGGCGGTATTCGTCCAGGGGCCAGAAGACTTTTTGAAAATAGCGTAGCGGAAATTGACTGGCCAAGAGGAATTGAAGAAGCCCGCATTGCGCCGACATCTTAGGTGGCGTTAGATGGCAAGTCAACGAACATCGTGCGCGCGGCTAAACGCAAGATCAATTCACTGTCCGGAAAGTGACGCATCGCGCGGTCGATACAGTTGCACGGGCCCGGCGTGCCCCCGACTATTGCGTAGAAGAGGCCAAGCGAGCGATTTCGTCCAGGCGGGCGGAGGCTCGGCGGAGGGCGGCGGCTAGGGCGGCGGCTTCGCGAGTGAAGGTGGCGGCGTCCTGGCGGTCCAGGGCCTCATTGGCGCCGGGGAGGACCTCGGCTGCGTAACCGGCATAGGTACCGGGGGCGTAGATGGTGTGTTTGTACCAAGTGCGACCGGACAAGCCTTCCGGCGCTAGCAGGGCTTGTTCGACGCTGACGAGTTCGCGATTCAATTCATTTTGCTTGGCGGCATCGCGAGATGCGTTTGTCTGTTGCTGCATGGCTTGCGATGCGCGAGTGGCGGAAGCTGTGAGTTGCGCAGCGGCTTCTGAAACTGCCGGCACATCGGCGGCGCCAATCCCCTGCTTGGCTGCGCGCGTTGCAAGATCGTTCGCGGCGCGCGAAATTTCAGCGGCGTAGGCGGAATAATCGAATGGGAGCGTATCGGATTCATCCAGCCGCAGCGCAATCGTGCCGAGGATTTTTGCCAGCGCGACGTGAAATTCAAAGGTGGGATCGCCAAATTTTTTCATCCAGTAGAAATCGTCGTACATCGAATGATACACGCCGTAATCGCCGATGAATCCGGCGTCGAGCGAAGGAATTCCGGCGTGATCGAAGAAGGGGCAGAAATCCGAACCTGCGCCCAGAGCTTCGATGGGCGCTTCGCCCGGCGCTGTGAATTTCGCGCTCGGAGGACGCGCGATGCCGCTTGGCTCTTCCTGCTGGCGCGTGGCGCGATCCAGCCAGACGTTGTAAATACTGCGCACATCGCGCGGGTCCTGCACTTCGCGCGCAACCTCGCGCACCAGTTGCTTGAGCGAAGGCGTGGCCGAAGCTGTGAAATTTGATCCGGCGACGCCGACGTCTGTATTCAGGTACGCGACGGCTTTCGCCTGCAGCTCGGCGCGATTTGCTTCCACCCATTCTGTCGAGCCCATCAGGCCGGGCTCTTCGCCATCCCATTCGCACATGACGATGGTGCGGCGCGGCTTCCATCCAAC
Organism: uncultured Acidobacteriota bacterium; assembly: GCA_963790855.1. Lineage (GTDB taxonomy): Bacteria > Acidobacteriota > Terriglobia > Acidiferrales > UBA7541 > Palsa-295. The sequence continues at coordinate 190,823 of CAWBPZ010000004.1, read as the reverse complement.
GCGAACGAGTTCGCCAAACGCGCGAGCGGTTTCGAGCATCGTCGCCGTGCCGCTGCCGGGATCCACCGCGCCGTAAACCCATGCGTCGTGATGATTGCCAAGGACGACCCACTCGCCGTCGTCTGCGCCGCGCAGTTTTGCGATCACGTCGTAGAGCGTCCGCTGCTGATAATCCATCACCAGCTTCAGGTGCGCGACGGCCGGGCCGGGACCGACGTGATACGTGAACGGCAAGCCGCCCTGCCATTGCCGGGGGACGTGCGCGCCGTCGAGAAATTCCAGGATGGCGGAGGCGTCCTGCGAATTGATGGGCATGGTGGGAATCCGCGGCAGATTCGTGGCATCGGCGGGCGCAAGGCGCTTCGCATCCTCGGTTGAAGCGAAGCCCGGCGTGAGCGGGTCGCCGGGATAGATTTCCGTGTATTCAACGGAGCCGCGCTGGATGCCACTCATGGGACGCCAGGGGCCGTTGGGGAATACGTCACCCGCTACGTAACCGTCGTCTTCGGGATCGGAGTAAATGATTAGGCCGACAGCTTTATGTTCTTCGGCGAGTTTTGTCTTGATGCCGCGATAGCAGCCGCCATAGCGGGCGATCGCGATTTTCCCGGCGACGCTGATGCCCAATTTTTCGAGTTCGCGGTAATCCCCCTGCATGCCGTAGTTCACATAGACGACGGGCGCGGTGACGTCTCCGGAAGGCGAGAAGGCATTGAAACCGGCGACGATATTTTTGTTCGAGGTGTCGGGATCCGCCGGAAAGGGCTGCTCGGGAGTCGCTAGAGTTTTTTTGTCGGGCGCCGTTAATTCCAGCTGCACTTCGCGCGGCCGCGCGAGCCACACGCTGTAGCTGACGATTTCGGCGTCGAAACCGTAGCTGCGATATTGGTCGCGCAGCCATTCGGCGACGCGATGGCTGGCTTCGGTGCCGGCCATGTGCGGTTCGCTGGTGATGTGGCGCAAATTACCTTCGGCGCGCGCGGGATCGGGGATTGCGCGCATCTGTTGCTCGAGGGCCCGTTCAGCGGCGACGTGCGCGGGTGCGAAACCGCGGATGCCGGGATTATCCTGCGTGCCACGGGAAATTGCTGCGGGAAATACCACGATGCTGGCCAGGATGATTGCGGCACGGAGTCGCTGGGTCGTGACTGCCATTCATACCTCGTGGAAGAATTGCAGATTCTATACTACCTGCACGCCGGCGTCCTTGAATGGTTGCGAAATGTTTCGCGCGAAGGGTGAATGCTAGGTGCGGCGCGACGGAATACACTTAGCGGCTGGTGTTCGCTTGACGGCAGTTGCGGCGCGCCGTAGGTTAGTTGCACTGGCAGCACGACTGCTACTCTTTCACGGGGATGTCGGATGAGAATTTTGATTTCAGGTGGCTCGGGGTTGGTGGGGGGTGCGCTTACCGGCGCGCTGCGCGCTGAGGGCCAAACTGTGTGCCATCTGGTGCGACCGGGCGGCAAGCGCGCGCCCGGCGATGTGCAATGGAATCCTTTAAGCGCGTTGGTAGATGTGCCGGCGATGGAAGGATTCGACGCCGTGGTGAGTCTAAATGGAGCGAGCATCGGGGGGGGACGTTGGACGCCGAAGCGCAAAACGATTCTGCGCGGCAGCCGGGTGGATTCGACGCGCGTGCTGGTGGATGCGCTTTCGCATTTGAGGCAGCCGCCGCGGGTATTTGTTTGCGCTTCGGCAACGGGTTATTACGGGAACCGCGGCGATGAAGTGCTGAAGGAAACGAGCGGGCATGGAAATGATTTCCTCGCGATTCTGTGTCGCGCGTGGGAAGGCGAAGCGTCACGGGCGGCGAGTTCCGGCATACGCACGGTGATGGCGCGGTTCGGAATTGTTCTTTCCGCGGAGGGCGGCGCGTTGCCGCGCATGTTGACGCCTTTCAGGCTCGGCGCGGGCGGGCGATTGGGAAACGGGAAGCAGTGGATGAGTTGGATCGCGCTGGAAGATGTGGTGAGGGTGCTGCGCACGGCGATTGATGATGCGCGGTGGAACGGGCCGGTGAATCTGGTGTCTCCGGAGCCGGTGCGCAACAGCGAATTCACGCGGGTGCTGGCGAGCGTGCTGCATCGGCCCGCAATTTTTCCCGCTCCGGCGGTGGCGCTGCGTCTGGCGCTCGGCGAGATGGCGGATGCGCTGTTGTTGAGCAGCCAACGCGTGCTGCCGGAGTGCTTGCAGCAGTACGGCTACACTTTTCGCTACGAGAATTTAGAGGCGGCGCTGCACGCGGCGATCGTAAAGCCTTAGCACCCGACTCTCTTATGCACTGAACAACGATTCCCTTTACGGCTGCACACGATTGCTGTGAACTATACTTATACAATTAAATCGGCGTACTACTTCACTGCGGTCAGAGTGACCTCCACCTTGAATACGTGCCCCGTGAGAGGATCCGTTGCGACGGTTCCTTCGCTAGGCTGCCCTTCGCGCAAAAGCATCGCCACGTCTCCGCGATATTGCCGCACAAACGGCTGATTGCTCGGAGGTGGTTCTCCGTCTGACCATTCCTTGCCAACGACCTTGCCGTCCTGATCACGGGCGGTAACATAGAGCGAAGATCGGTCTACCTTTAAATCCGCTTGGTATTTTCCGTCATCAGCATGCGCCACTCGAGCATCAATGCTCGTCCCCACATCAATATAGGTTATCTGGCTTTGGCCGGTTTTCGAATCGGCGGTGGTCACAGGAACCTTGACGCCAATTCGCAGCGTGGAATACGCCCCGCCCGGTTTGAGGCCCGGAACGAGAAGAGGAATTGTGTAGGAAAGATTGGCGATTTTTTTCGTGCCGTCATATTCGGACAGAACAACCTGCAACTTGACTGGCGTTGGCGGCTCGGTCGTGGAATTTTCTGGTGCATCGGGTGCCTTGGTTCCCTGAGCGGAGACCAGGAGCGGCGCGCAGAAAACAAGCAACACACAGACGAGGAGCGACTGTGAAATTTTCATCAAAAACCTCCCATGATTCAATAATTGCTCCTTGCTATAGATGAAGACGCCGGCCGCGTGTCGTTCGTTCAGAACTGAAGCGAGCCCGCGGGCTTTGCCGTGGCGTCGGCTAGTGCGGGAATTTCCAACGGTGCGATTTCGATGGGCTTCACTTCCAGAGGTTTCTCGTAGTCCTGCTGCGCGGCCACGAGCTGATTGCCATCCACTCGACCTGAACTGATGGCCGCGCTCAATTGCGCTGCCGCAGCAAGTTGGCCCTGCGGCACTATAATTTCCGGGCTTGCCGCCGCGGAGTTACGCGGTTGCACGCCACGCTTCGAATTGGGCGTGCTCGCCGTCCGTTCGGCGCTGGCTGGAGTCGCCGCAGGCGTAATAATCGTTTCGGATGGCATAGAAATAGGACGCACGACGGAAGCGACGCTCGAGTTGGACCCGTTGTGCACGGGATTGCGCGCGACCATGATCAACAGGATTGCGGCGAGCGCGAGGGCGCCTGCGATCACCGGTGCCCACGCTGTCCACGGAAACCGCTGCGGCTTAGTTTGCTGTGCGAGGCGGTGACGCAGCTGCGCGGCGAACTGCAGCGACGGCTCGCCGGAGACGAGCGCTTCGACTCCGCGATCAACGAACTCATGCACAGCGCGCGAGCGAGCGACCGCTTCGCGGCACGCAGAGCATTCCGTAACGTGCGCGAGCAGCTCGGGCTCGCGTTCGGCGCGCAGCTCACCGAGCGCCGCTTCGGTCAACCAGCTGGAGTATTTTTCACAAGGCATTGCAAACTCTCCCCCAATTTTTTCCGCGCCAAAAATAATCGCGACTTCACAGTGCCCTCGGGCAGGCCAGCCAGCTTCGCGACTTCGCGCGTGTTGTAACCCTCGATCGCCGCAAGGACCATCACAATCCGGAGTTTCTCTGGCAGCGCATCGAGTGCCTGCGCGACCTGGCGTTCGAATTCGCGCGACGCGATCAGATTTTCGACGCTGGCTTCGGGCTGGGCACTCAGAGTCGCACGCGTTGCGTCGTGCTCGTGTCGCTCGCGCCGCCCTTTCGCGCGAATGCGATCGAGCGCCAGCCGAAACGCCATGCGCACCAACCATCCGCGAAAACGTTCGCGGTCGCGCAGACGATGGAAACTGCGATAGGCGCGCAGCATGGCTTCCTGCGCCACGTCTTCGGCTTCCGCTGAGTTGTGCAATACGCCCAGCGCAACGCGATAGGCCAGCTTGGGACAGTCCGTCAGGCGCTGCTCGAATTCGAGCGCGAGCGATTCGTCATGGCTCACCGCGCTTCCAGGAAAACTCGCCGCCAGTGCATCCATCACTGCCTCATTCAGCCAGACGCCGGTAGTGTGATTTCGGTTCACTGGTTTTCAAGCCGGGGTGCGCATGTGGAATTACAGATCGAGGCGTTCCAGCAGCGACGGGAGGTTAGACGCATCAACCGTGAGTTCGGGGCGGGTGATCGCGAAGTCCAGCACTTCATCGAGGGCCTGGAAGAGGCGCATTTTGGCGACGGCGTATTCTTCGGTGCCGGTGAGGGCGCGGCCGGTCTGCTTGGTCCACTGGTCTAGGGCGTCGCGACGGACAAAGATGCGAATGGGGAACATGGTTTTGCGGTCGGCAGAAACGTAGTAGATGAATTCGTTTCCCTTCACAGCGTCGCGCTGGGCCGGTTGCACATCCTGAAATTGATATTGATACACGTAGCCGCTTTCGGCTGAGTAACTTTTGATACGCCGCACGGTTTCAGGCTTGGCCACGTGCGCATTATTCGGCGAGGGCGGGCTGGTGTCAACCATTGCGCTTGCCCGGACGTAGCCGCAGCCGAAGGCAAAACGCCCGCAATCGCAAGCGCTCTCCCAAATCGGAATCCGGCGGGCGGATTCTGTGCCGTTGCGGGACCGGAATTTTCCGCGCGTTTTGCGTTTTGGTTTTTTGGCGCGGTTTGATTTGGCGAAATGTGCCGCTCGGTGCTGTTAACCATTTCGGATTGCGGGGTTTTGCGATGTACTGGGGCGGCGGAGATCGCTTTGATGTGATGATTCGACGATCGGTCGGCGTTCGTCGCTGTGGCACAACGCGTGCGATTGTGCTGAGCGAACATGAAAATCTTCCGCACGAGGAGGCGTTGCAGTGAATGGGGGCGCGATTCGCGGCCGGATTGTGCCGGCGAATCCGTTCGCACTGGCGACCTTTGCGGCGCCTTCGCCGGGCGCGCCGGTGAGCGGAATGATCGGTGCGCACGTCGTCGCCGTAGATGCAGAGACGGGCTCGGTGAGTGCTCGCGGGGACGCTGGGCGGCTGGAGCTGCAACGCGGCAAATCCGCCGACGCAGTTTGACCGCTCGTTCGACCTGGAACAGCTGCCCGTGGGCCACAGCTACAACTTGTAGGCGGAGCCGCTGGTGGGCCTGGCGTTGCCGGGAGATTTCAGCGATGTGTTCAGGGGATTGTGCTCGAGCACCGTTGCGCCCACTTGCACGGTTCCGCCTGTGAACACGAACTTCAACGTGCCCATATTGCCTGTCACATAGTGACGCATCGCATCACGTCATCGCGGCGCAAAAAAAAAGCGGCTCCCGGGAGGTGCGGGAGCCGCTTCTTGCGCTGCGGGTACGATAACCGTTACTGGGTTGGCAGAATTTCCTGCGAGAACCCGATGGTGTTGACGGAGCGCAACGACGGAGTGCGCGGCGGCAGACATGCGGGGCCCAGGGTAAAGTTAGTGTCAAAGGTGTAGTCACGTGGGCTGGGCGGACTGTAAACGCCCGTGCCCTTATACTCGCCCACCCCTTGACGGTTGTAATAGAAGCTGACCATTGATCCTCGATAGTGGCATACCACTCCCCAGTTTTCCAGGAAGCGCAGGAAGTTGTGCACGCCGCCGTCTGTTCCGAAGTCCTGCGCCTGTCCGGAAATGGAGGGGAATGGAATGCCCTTACCGGAAATAATCGCAGCGCGGTAAGCCGTCGGCACCGCATTGCGGTTACCAGTATTGAATGGGAAAGCGAAAGAGTTGACATCGTTCCAGTTGTTGGAAAGGAACGTGACAGCGTCGCCTTCGACGGCAGCCGCCACGCTGGTGCCGCCCCAGGTCCCGTCGTCCACCGGCGCATTGTAATCGCCCTGAATATAAACCGGGTTTTCCGAAACGATGCTAACGCCGTCGGTTCCGCTGCAGGAGGTTCCGATATTGAGCGTGGCTCCATTTACGATTTTCAACGCGCGGCGGAAGAAGAGCGGCGGATTGATCCGAGCTTCCTGAAAGTTGCCATAGGTAACGTCCGGACGATTGGCATTGCCTCCGGCGCAATTGGTGTTGGCAAACAAGCCGCCGGAATACGTCGTCGCAGCGGGTTTGTAAGTGACGCCCCTCAAGTTTCCGGTGACGGGGTTTGCCCCCGTCCACAGGTTAAGGCCCCCTGTTGGCGTGACGTTGGCCGCGGTCGAAATGGGAAGGACGTAGTTCGTCCCTTGAATTGTGCCGGGGGCCGTTTCGACGCCGCCGTAGGAGCGCAGGACGCCATCGCCTTCTAGGTCTTCGCCGGCGTCGAGCACGGTATTGGCGCAGCCATTCGTCGGGTCGTTCGGATTGATGATGTCGTTAAACCCGAAGGAGCCGGTCTTGGTATTGGCAGAGTTGGGGTCGGTTTTTTCGCCGCGGCGGTCTGAGAAATAAAGGGTGTATCCGGTGTTATTGTCGAGGCCCAGTCCAGCTTGGTTGGCAGTGAACCAGTTCACCAGGTTCGTTGCGTCCAACTCCACGTAGTTCATCACGCCTTCTGCGGCGATGTACGCAGTGGAGGTAGCGGCTGCAGGTGCGCGGTCAACACCTTCACGAGTATCATATAGCACGTTCGGCCAGTAATCGTAGGAAGGACTGGCGGTGGTGGGGTTTCCGCACGGAGCGCCGGCAGTTCCGGTGGAGGGGTTATCTCGCACACGAGCCAAACGAATGATCGCGTTCAGGCTGGGGTTCGTGCAGACAATGGTTCCGACTCCTCCGCCGCTCGGACCCTGGGGAGCAACTTGGGCCGTTGGCAGAGCCGAGAGATTGGGAGAGAGAACGGCTGCGCTATACGTCGGATTGATATTTTTCCCCGTAAGGCCCTTCGCCAGAATTGTTTTCGTGACGTCAACCCAGCTTCCGCCAGGATTCACTTGATATTCGATCTTGATGCATCCCGTGATGATCGGATATCCACCCTTCACCCAGTATCCGGGGCTGAGTACGGTATTCGTGTTGCTGCCAGGAAGGTACGTTCCCGTAGTGTTTCCTGAGGTTGGGAGCGGATAGTTACCGGCATACCAAACGGGAACAGTAGACCCTACTAACGGCGACTGCGGCAAGGTGGCTGCGGGAGTAAATGCCAGGGTCGCGAGGTCGATCGGATCGGTTCCCTGTGTGACGGTGTCCAGGCCCATCATATCGGCACTGTGGCACGCGTTTAGTGAGCCCGGCACGGTAGCTGGAGTTGTAGTCGGATAATCGTCGATCAAGATTCGCAATGTCGCCTGCGAGAACAGCCGCTGGGCGAACGTCGCGGGTAGAGCTGCGAGTTCGCCCGGGACCGGACGGCGAATCAATGAAATCGGCGTAATTCCGCCTAACGCGGTGGAAGTGAGACTCAACGGTAGCACGTGGTTCTGAAGCTGGCCGTTGTAAGCCGGAATCACTGTTCCGCTCCAGGTGGGGTTGTTCAAGGTAGTGCTGACGTTGCCGTAAAAGCTGTTGCCCGTCACGCTGCCCTCGCCGATACCCAATCCGCGCCACGAAGCATTGGTGTAAGGTGCGCTGCCCGGTTCGTTGACCATCGTGGGATCCGGGGCGAGCGCGATCGAAACGCCCCCGCCATAAGTGGCTCCCGAGCCGGTGACTACGAAGCCATTTTCCAGATTGGTGCGGATCACTTCGCCTACTACGGTTACCTTGTCACCCATGTAAGTGGGACCTTGGTTCGGAGTGAGCCACAGATTTCCATTCGTGTGGGTGCGTCCGCCGAAACCGAACTCAGGGCCGTTGAAAAACGATAGGTCTGAATCCGAATAAATTCCGAACTGGAATACGGGAATGGAGACTACTTGAACTTGTCTAGTCAGCTTCACTTCCGAGCCGGTGGACGAATTCTGCGCTGCCACCGTCATAGTGAAAGGCGTGATCAACCCTTGCATGCCCGCATAGGGACTCGGCGGCAGAATCGTGGCGTTCGTCGTCGCGGGATTGCCGAACGCGTCCGGAACGAAGGTGAGGTTGTAGGTGGACGCCCCGGCAGAATTCACATAGGTAATGCCGGTAAGGGCGGTCGGAGGGGCGGCGGTAATGGTTGCCACGTTCGCCGCAGTGAGCGAACCGGAGGTGGCAAACACCTGGGCCACGTCGGTGGTCATTTTTTCCATGCCGGCTTCGGCGCCGTAGAAGGCGATCTCGCGGCTGGAGTTATTGCCGCCGAGGCGCTGGTCGCTCATGACCATCCAGCTCATGCCGACTACGATGGCTGAAATCAGCAGCAGAACAAACAGCGAGGTTATTAGTGCGACTCCCTTTTCTCGATCCATTCTCACAGCGGTTCTCCTTGGAAATCTTTAGAACTCTGGCGCCTGGTGATTTGCGAAAGCTCCTACGGCGCGGTGGACGACGCAGACGTCTGGAACTGGTTGGTGAACGAAAGGCTGCGGATGCTCACTTGGCTGCTCAGGTTGTTGCGTAGAAATACCGGCGTTGATTCGGCCGTGTAGGTATTTTCGGATCTGCCCGCCAGGAACACATTGACCGCGCGAATCTGCGCCGGCGTATCCGGCGAAACCGGAGTGGCGGCATTTCCCGGACCGTTAGGGTAGGTACCTACGGCATCGGTGGAGCTGGTGATGTCGTAACTGAAGCCCAGGTTCTCGATGTCGTCAGCGATCGCCTGCGGCGGATTCACGGGCGCCCCCGCGGGATAACCTGGATAATTTACCTGGCGAATCAATTGCGGATCCGTCGCGGTGGTTGCGTCAACGTAGTAAGTCACCATCCAGACGCGCGTGACCGTGGTGGGCGGAAAGACTCCAGGTGTGGTGGCTAGGTTCGCGACCGTGCCGTTCACCTTCCCGGTTTGATTCAGGCCGGCGGGATCGCCGCCCCCGAAATTGATCGTCTGGCCGGCGACGCTGGTGACGTATTCCAGCGCAGTTCCGTTCTGATTGTGAAACATGATCAAATTGCCGGCGGTGATGGGATTGGTTTTACCCGGCATGATGAAGCATGCCGGCGCGAGCGTCACCGAGGCGCCAGAGGCGGAAATCGTTCCAGCGCACACCGGAGTCGACGGCGCGGCCTGTACCACCGGATAGCTGTAGAGATAGTTCCCCGCCGTATCCACCAGGACGTTGTCCGCGTAGATGATGTTGATGATGTCGGTATTTGTTCCAGTGAGCACCGCGTTGGTGGAAGGATTGATGGACGTGGCCAATTGCCCCGCCAGAGATCCTGGAGTAATGGCCGGCAGCGTGATGTAATTATTCGGAAATATTGTTGCAGTGCCGGGGCGATTCACCGCGGGCGTGGTTGTGTAGGGAAGGCTGACGCCACCCTGAGGAATTCCCTCACCCGCCTGCAACAGGTCGCGCACCATGAAGTGCATTCCAGCGCGCAAGTTCTCCTGGGTGTTGGCTTCGTAGGCGACCATGGTGGTGACGTGCTCCGCCTGCATCAGCGCGTCGGTGGCGATGGCCACCACCGACACCACGATGCTCATGGAGACCATCAACTCGATCAGCGAAAATCCTCGTTGGCGCTTCATCCTTGCTCCTCGCGGTCCTGATACTAGTTAGCTGAAACGTAAGTGGTGAGCGAATAAATTCGAGTGAAACGGCCTGTCGTGTAGTTCACAGTGATCACTACCTGATTAAGGCTGTTGGTGTATCCCGCCACCGGACTAATGGCGATCGTGCGCGTGAAATTGCCCAGCGATTGCTTCACGTCGTCCGGGGTGCCCAGTTTTCCGTCCGGTCCGGGATAAACGACGTAAGCCGGAGTTCCGCCAGCGTCGGCGACTGAACCTACGAGTCCGTCAGCGCCCGGCACGAGCAACGGCTGCGGACCGACAAGAAAGAGTCCGGCGGGATTACCGGCGGTATTGTTGGAAAGTTGCGGGAACGTTGCGTTGTTCGTATATTTCGCGGTGTAGATCGCTTCGGCGGCTTCTTCCGCCTTCTGCTGCGCGATGAAAGCATCTTGCGAGCTCTGCATGTAGGCCAGCGAATCCGCCAACATTGCCGCCAATCCCAGCACGCCCACACCCAGAACTACCAGTGAGATCATCGTCTCTAACAGCGTGAAGCCCTTCGCTGCTTGCCGCTTGCTCGCTTGCCGCATTTTCCTGAGCTCCTTCAGAACCTGGTCCATATCACACCTGTTCCCTTCCAGCCGCGCACGCGACCAGTGCCGCCCAGAACCGTGACGGCCCGGGCCGTCGAGGCCTTGCCAGCTTGACCGATGAACACCGATCCGTTAATCGGTTGGAAGGTCGCGCCATCCACCAGTTCGCCGTCGCTTTGGAAAAGCATTCCGCCGACCGGTCCACCGTTCAGGCCCTCGAACACGACGGCTGCGCCTTTGCCAAAAGCGTCTGGCGTGTCTGGCGCCGTCGCGAACACGTAGTATTGGGCCGGGGCTTCGATGGGCACGGTGCTCAAAATCGGATTTACGGCTCCAGCGCCGGCCGTGAGATCGTTCCTCACCTGCAAGACAACTTGATATTGAGTGATTCCTGATACGACGACGGTGGGAAAGGTGACCTGCACGTAGCGGCGGTTAGTGATTGCGTACTCGCGGGCCTGCCGCATTTGATCTACCACTTCTTTCATCGCGGCATCGAAGCGCGCATCCTGCAGAGTCGGCAAGTAGGCGATCAGCGCCATCGCGGAGATGATCAGAATCAGCATGACTACTACGCTCATTTCAATCAGCGAAAATCCACGTTCGCCGTTTGCTTCGCGCGTGCCGCAGCTCAAAATCGTATTGCGTTCTTTCACGCTTACACCCTCGAATCGCCCTGGAGGTGGCGGGCGAGCCTCAGAATTCGATAGATACAATGCAGTTCCCAGGCCACGCCGGGTGCAGGGCTAAACCTAGGTGGAAGAGCCACTTAGAGGATAGTGGCGCAGGTGACGAATTCCATTTCGACTTGGGCGGGGTAGAAACGTTACATTTCTGGTGGCGGGCTACCACAAACCGGAGGAGTGCATTCCGAGCGCCAGATTGCCAATTTCGGGCAGTTAGGCCGCGTCAATATCGGGTGGCTGCATGGCGCTTGCGATCAGTCGCGGCTACGCAGCTTCGAGAGCAGGCGCAAAATTTCCAGGTACAGCCAAATCAGCGTGACCATTAATCCGAATGCGGCGTACCACTCCATGTATTTTGGCGCACCCGCGGCCACACCGCTTTCGATGAAATCGAAATCCAGCACCAGATTCAGCGCGGCGATCACCACCACGAATCCGCTGAAAGCGATCCCGATTGGTCCAGAACCGTTGATTGTCGTGAAGTGGATGCCGAAAAGACCCAGCACGATCGTCGCGAGGTAGAAGAGTGCGATGCCACCCGTTGCGGCCACCACGCCCAGCTTAAACTTCTCCGTGACGGGAATCAGTCCCGAGCGATAGGCCAGCAGCAGGATCGCCAGCGTGCCGAACGTCAGGCTCACCGCTTGAATGGCGATTCCGTGAAAACGCACATCGTACATGGCGGAAATGCCGCCCAGCAGCAGGCCTTCGAGCAACGCGTAAATCGGCGCCGTGATTGGCGCCCACGTCTTTTTGAAAATTGTCACCAGCGCAAAAATGAATCCGCCGATTCCGCCAATGACCAGAAGTGGCAGCACCGCCTCCGGATTTTGCGAATGCGTATAGATATTCCACGTCCAGGCCGCGGTAGCGATCACGCAAATCAGCAGCATGCCCGTTTTGTTCACGGTGCCCTGCAGCGTCATGGCCTCGCCGATGCCGGCGCCCTCACCCTGGAATGCCTTGGCGTTCAGAGCCGGATTCGACGTCCTCATTAGATCCGCCACTGTGAATCTCCTTTACGCGTGCCAAGTGCGCGAACACAGTCGCGCTTGCGAAATTATGCCGGCCGCCATTGATCCCAACTACTGACACAATTTTACCTCATTTCGGGTTTCTTCATGCGTGGTGGATGCCGCGCGAGGGCGGGCGCAAACAAAAAATCCCCGGGCCGGCTTTTGCCGACCCAGGGAGATGTGTGGATTTAGCTTATCGGCTTAGTGGCTGTCGACGATGGCGATCGCATCGTCAACGTGATGGTGAGCCCGGTCAATGTGCGTAATCACACGGCCCTGCAGACCCTGCGCTGCGGGATTATCTTCCTCTTCTGTGACATCGTGATGAGCCTTGTCCAGAAGTTCGCGGGACTTGTGCAGGCGACCGGTCCATCCTAAGTGACCGTCAATGTGAACGTGATCCTCAGGGTTCTTTCCGTCGTCAATTGCTGCCTTCTTAATTTCATCAATAGCGTGGTTGATTTCTGCAATCGCGGCGCTCTCTTCCGCATGCAGAGCCCCGCCGTCCGGGCGTGTCAGGTAGGCCCGCGCATCCCGCAGGTCCGAAAGAGCGTGCAGGTAAGCTGGATGCTTGCCTTGAGCGCGAGCATTTTGCGACGTGATCGGGAGCAGGAATGCGATCGCCGCAGCGATCACGGCAATTCTAGTAAGAGTTTTCATTCGAATTATCACCTCGTGTGGAATTGGGATGGCTTCTGCAGGGATGGGACTGGTTTACCCTGCAATTCAGTAGAACACGCGGTCGCGGCTTTTGTTGTGTGCCGGCGCGAGGCTGTTTCCAGAAAGTCAACGCGGGGCGAACGCACGGCGGTCGCGCGTTTGCGACAGGCGTGCCTGTCGCAGGGGCGCTGGTAGATGACGAAGCACGGGGAAACGCTTGCGCCGCTGAATCAGACCGCCAGGGGCGCTGGTAGATGATGAAGCACGGGGAAATCTTCCGCGAGGCTCAACACAAGCCTTGCTATTGCTTCACATACTCGGCTTTCGCTAGGGGTTTCCCTAGTTGTGCAGTCCTCGAGTCAAATCTACAGTCGTGTTTTCTGATCGAACTGCGTCCACGGCGTAGACCCCGGCATGGGGAACCAGAACCGCATAGGAGACTGACATGGCTACAGTAGCGCCCGCAACACCCTCAACGTCCACAGAGCGTGATTGGACGAAACCACAAGCGATGGCGATTCCCAAGGGAGGGTTTTTCCCGGACAAGATCGAGCAAGGCAGGTACGGCCCGATTTTTCCCAAGACTCCGGCGTGCTACGGCTTCTCCGTCATTGCGAAAGTCATCCCCGGAATGGAAGAGCACATATACAACCATGGCAAGGTCATCGAGAAAGCAATCGCAGAAGCCCCCGAAACGCTCGCTATCCTCAAGGCACACTACTTGAGGTGGCTGGTCTTCACCATTAAGGGGGAGAGCTACATGATGTATCAGGCCATCTTCGATACCGATTTCGATAAATACTGCGAAGACGCCTCTGTCCTCTTCGGAAAGACAGGCATCAAGTCGGCCTTTGAAGCCCTTGAGGGATGGCCGGCGGACTACGCGACCAATCCTTCGTCGATAGTCAAGTTTTTCCGCGAACACCAATGCCCGAGCTTCCTCGAATACAGTGAACATCCCTATGTGAGTTGCGAAGAAATCAAGAAGGCTCTAAAACTCAAGGCTGCATTCACGGACATGCTGGACTTGATGCAGTAGCAGAACTGTTCTTTTACCTACTACGGAGAAGGGCGTGGCCCTCTTGCAACAATCGCATCGCGTCTCACAAGATTTGACCAAAGGAACCGATCAGCCTGCTTCGCTCGATTTTGATGACATTCAGCATTTCTTGATGTCGCGGCCGCCCGCGCGGGCAGCGCGTTACGAGTTTCTCGCGTTTAAGAGTGGTTTAGATGGACGAAGGTGGCTGACGGGCCTGATCGACAAGGTGGGCACCGCAGGTGCCGTCGGATCCAGCCCACTTGACGCAAGGTGGGTGACCGTTGGTTTCACCTGGAACGGCTTGCAAACGCTCGGCGTGGCTGAAGCATCATTGGCCACCTTCCCGGAAGAGTTTCGTCAGGGCATGGCGGCGCGGGCGGGCATCCTCGGCACCACAGGCGCCAATCATCCAGATCACTGGACGGGAGGACTCGCGAGTCCCAACCTGCATGCGATCGTCGTGCTGTTTGCCCGCGACGTCGCCGAGCGTGAGCGCTGTCGCGGGGAGCACGAACGGTATGTCGCGCAATGCGGCGGAGTCGAAGTGCTGTCAGCTCTAGATCTGGAAGCCATCCCCCCTTTTCGATTACGCTCACGAACACTTCGGCTACCGGGATCGGCTTTCACAACCGGTCATCGAGGGAACGGGAGTAGAGTCGACGCCCGGCGCTGGCCCACCGATCAAACCGGGCGAATTTTTTCTTGGCTATCCTGACGAAGAAGGTCCCGCTTCCAGATTGCCGCAGCCGGAAATTCTTTCTCGCAACGGCAGCTATGTTGCCTATTTGAAAATGGAAGAGCACGTAGGCGCGTTTCGCGATTTCCTCCGAGCCCATGGTAAAACCCCAGAACAGCAAGAATTAGTAGCTGCCAAGCTGATGGGACGATGGCGGAGCGGCGCTCCCCTTGTTCTCGCGCCGGACGGGGACGATCCAAAGCTCGGCGCTGATTCTCAACGCAGCAACGATTTTAATTACGCAGCGATGGACCCCCACGGCTATGGCTGCCCGCTTGGGGCACACATCCGGCGCATGAACCCGCGCGATACCGCCGTGAACATGAACCGGCGGAAGATGATCCGGCGCGGGGGGACTTATGGTCCACCTCTGCCAGAAGGAGTCCCCGAAGACGGCATAGAGCGAGGTATCGCCGCGTTCGTGGGCTGTGCGAGCCTAGTCCGCCAATTTGAATTTGCGATGAATGTGTGGGCGAACGACCCAAATTTTCACGAGCTGGGAAACGAGCGCGATCCGATTTTCGGGACGCAGGACGGCACTTTTGACATGACCATCCCAAAGCGGCCCATTCGGAAAAAGATCAAAGGGCTACCAGCTTTCACGACGATCCGAGCTGGCGCTTACTTCTTTTTGCCGGGTATAAAGGCGCTCCGATACCTGGCGTCGCTGAGTGATGGCTTGTGAAAGAAAATTTGTTGGAGAGCGCAGAAAGAGAGGAATCATGAGCTTCGGACCTCAACCGCCGCGTACTTACAACCAGAATCATGCGCTGCGCAAGTACACCCCGGGCAAACGGAGAGTTTCAATCTACTGGACGTGGAGTTACCCCTGGGAAACCAACCGGAACACGGCCGAATTAGATAATCGTTTCTCGACCATGACCGAGGTCCGGAGAGTCGCCTGGCCAGCATATGAGGGACCCGAATGGGATGAAATGCATTTCCTGCAAGGAATTGCTGGGACCCTGGAACTGTTCCACCGCTCTACGCTCGCGTTTCAGAGGGTCGTTGGTGACGTCACCGGACATTCGGTTGCAGTATTTCAGCGAATCGACCAGGCTGGCTACAAACTTCCGATCGACGAGCGAATCCTGGAGGATACTGACACGCTGATGGTGTTCGGTCTCGATCATTTGGTTTCGGAGCAGAAGGCGGCGTCTGGGGAGATCGAGGCGGTCCGCAACTGGCTGCAACGAGAAGGAACTTGCCTTCTGCTCGGGCCCCATCACGATGTGGGATTTGCAGAAGATCTGCAGCAGCGCCAGCTGGAATATACGCACCACGGGGATGCGCTCGTCCCTCGGCAGCAGCGCTTTGGACAATACACGCGATCGATGATGCAAGCACTTGGGGTGCCGGTGATAAATCAATTCGGACTTCGCCCGGCCCTCGTCAAAGGCACCAAACAAATTGCGCCGCTGACAATCAACAAAGACCTGGATAAGCTTGGCCTCCTCAACGGGGTTAGCACATTTAATTTTCATCCCCACCTGCCTCATTACGCGCTCACGACCGATGACACAAAGTCCGTCCACGTCCTTACACGCCAACCGATTGACCTGGACCGACCGCATCCTTTCACCCAGGCGGGCAATACTGAGTTCAACTCGTTCATTTGGATGCCGCCTAACGCACAACGCGCCGGAAACATCCTGCTGGCGGACTCCACGATATTCACTACGTTGTTTGGCGGTGTCGAGTCGCTGGAGACCTTTTGGAAGAATCTGGCGACGATGCCACTGGCAAGCGGGATATCAGCGAAGAAAACTCAATCTGTCGCCTGATCCGAAACGCTAAGTGCACAAGCGCTGCGTGGAAAGGTTGAATGGAACTCCTAAGTAAGGCAGTCCCAATCGCGATGCTCGCCTTTGTAGTTTCCAGTATGCTGGCGGTTGGTTTGAGTCTCACCATTCGGCAGATTGCGGCTTCCCTGCGCAATGGAAAACTGGTTTTTCTCGCACTGCTCGCCAATTTTGTGCTGATGCCACTGAGTGCATTAGCCATAGCCAGAATTCTGAAGCTTGACCAGCCGCTCGGCATAGCCCTGCTTTTGCTCGGCGCAGCTGCCGGCGCGCCATTTCTTCCCAAGCTGGCAGGAATCGCCAAGGGCAACCTTGCCTTCGCCGTGGGATTAATGGTGCTACTCATGGTTTTGACCGTAGCCTACATGCCCCTCGTGCTGCCCCTGCTTTTGGAGGGCGTTTCGGTTGACCCGATGAAAATAGCACGTTCGCTGGTCCTTCTCATGTTGCTTCCACTGGGTGTCGGGCTTGCAGTGAACGCCCGCTTCGGAAGCATTGCTGGAAAACTGCGGGCGCCGCTTAACCGAATCTCTACTCTCAGTCTGGTACTCCTGATCGTGCTGCTGTTGGTGACGAATATTCAAAACGTAATCTCGTTGTTCGGAACACGCGGCATTTTGGCGAGCATCCTCTTTCTGTTCGCCGGCGCGGGAATCGGGTGGCTCCTCGGCGGCCCGGGCTTCGAGACAAAGGGCGTGCTGTCGTTAGCGACTGCGCAACGCAATATTGCCGCTGCACTTGTGGTTGGCGGCAAGGAATTCGACGACCCGACGGTGCTCGTCATGATTGTCGTCGTTGCGGTGGTTGGGCTGCTTATTCTAATGCCGCTGGCGCGCTTCCTAGGAACTCGGAGCGCGGAAAGTCCATCATAGAAGACTCCACGTTCAGGACCGCAGGGTGTCCCAGATTGGGAACAACAAAAACGTCAATGTCGATAAGAGCACGCTCGGCATTTCGTGTCTTTGCTGCGGTAGCCCTCGTTGCGGTTGCTGACGTTGTCGTTTTGAGACCCGCCGAAGCGCAAGTCAGAGGCGTCTATCCTGTAGGCATGAATGCCACCAACTCTGGGGTGACCCCTGAAGCAGGAATCACCTATTCGAACCTTTTTGTTTTTTTCTCGCGTGATGAAGAGAAGGGCCCCAGCGGCGAAATAGTGGCCACCGGTCAGAACTCGATCATGATGGATTTGAATACTTTTGTCTGGGTAAGCAATAAGGAGATCGGATTCCTGGGTGGAGCAGTATTCTCGGCATCCGCTACTCTTCCAATCGCTAACAACTCGCTCACATCGGATCTTCAAGGTCCCATTAGCGGTGGTGGCGGGTTTGCGGATTCCTACTATCAACCGTTTATTCTAGGCTGGCGCAAGCAGCGCGTTGCCATTCGCGCGATCTATGGTTTCCTGGCGCCTACGGGAAGGTTTAGCGCCGGTGCCAACACGAATGTCGGCTCAGGTTACTGGACGTCAGTTGTTGCGAGTGGACAGACGGTCTACCTTAATCCGAGCAAAACGACTGCCGTATCCGCCTTTCAGATGTATGAATTTCATAGCACCCAAGAGGGCACAATGGTCCACCCCGGCCAGACCTTTAACCTGGACTATTCGCTGACCCATAGCTTTCCCCTTCAACCTGGATTACGCCTTCAGCTTGGATTGGTGGGCTACGGCCAGTGGCAGACTACCGATAAACATGGCCCGAACATTACGCCCGAACAGGCAGCCGCGCGCTACAGGGTTGATGCGCTAGGGTTCGCAGCAAACGCAATACTGCCCGAGAAGAACGTAAGTGCGGGTGTAAAGTATTTTCACGAATTCGAGGGCAGATCTACGTACCAAGGATACACACTTCAGATCTCCGCCGCGATTACGTTTTAGACCGCCCCCGGATTCGCTTGGGGGACTGTGCGTCCGTTCTTAACGGATGGTCTGCAACCAGGGGCGGGGTCCTTTTACCCCGTCGAAGGTTGGACTCCGGGCTCTGGGAAGTTACGAGGCTAACTCCTGTGTAGTCGAGTAACCGGCGCCTGGGCGTGAAATAGAGCGCCGTCCACATGATGGGCATCCCGCTCCCTAAAAAGGAAGTTTGAACTAGTAATCATGGTCCGAAGTACGGATCGAAGAGATGTATGGGTCGGACTGAAACCGACCGCTCGATTACGAACGAGCTGTGGTCGTCGATGCAGGAAGACAAGAAACCGAAAAAAGCGAAAGAGAACAGCTCTTTTAGGTGAAAAGAAAGAAGTGCGTTCAAAAACAGTTTGACAGGGCCGACATTGTTAGAGATGTCCGGTTAGCGTAGCACTATGGGTAATCAGTCGCCTGTGCTCGACCGCTTCGGTCCGACGAATTGGATTACCGATTTGATCCGAAATCAAGCGTAATCGAGGAACTAATTCGTGCGGAGAAGCTCCCAGATGACTGGCATGGCGGTGCGGACTACTGCAGCAGGCCCTGGATGGGATTCAACATTGATAGAGCTCCATATATGTCGAGGCGCCCGTTTCCCATGTTGAGGCCGATCCATTTTGCATTAGCGATGGCCCAAGCCGCCTGATTTTCGCCAGACGTGGTTTGCATGTTAACGATCAACGATGCTGTTCCGGCAACCATGGGCGAACTGAACGACGTTCCCCATCCCGCCGCATACGTGGCAAACGGATAGGTGGTGATCACGCCTTCGCCGGGCGCAGCGACCCAGACGATCTGGTTTCCGTAATTCGAAAACGTCGAGCGCTGATCTTGATTATTCGTCGAGGCTACGCCCATCACGTTCTGCAATCCGGCCGGATACACCATCTCATCCATTCCGTCATTACCAGACGATGCCGCACAAATCACGTTGTGACTGTTGGCGTAGTTGATCGCATCGGTGAGCTCAGTTGAGCTCGTGGTCATGTCGAAGCTCATGTTGATCACGTTCGTGTTGTTCTGCACGGCGTAGTAAATCGCGGCAAGAATATTCGAAAGAGATCCGCTTCCGTCCGCGCTGAAGGCTTTCAAAGGCAGAAGCTGCGCGGTTGGAGCGACGAGGTGAATCACGCCCATCACCATCGTACCGTGTCCGAACGCGGCGTACTGAGATCCGTCCAGCATGGCGGCAGTGTGCTGATCGAGCATCGCAGCAGTGTGTTGATTCACGTAGGCAGCAGCACAGGTTTCACAGGGCGGGGGTGCGGACATGGATACATCGTTCAGTTCGGAGCCGCCGGACTGGTTGCGTGTAAAGTCATAGCCAGAGAGTAAAACGCCCTGTAGCGCTGGATGCGTGGGATCCACACCCGTGTCTATATCTGCGACAATTCCCGAGCCGCTAACATTGAAAACGCTGTGCGATTGAGCGACACGAATAATTTGAGCCGCCGGCTGATTTAGGTATCCGTCGGTGACGGTGTTTCCGTAGTAGTTGACCGGGGTGGTGTCCCACAAGCCCTGCGGAGGTGTAGATGCGGCCGCTTGATTGGTTTGATTCGGCGGTATTGTAAGAACCTGATCGGGTTCGGCGTCGATGATTCCCGGGACGACCTCCAAGGCTTGCGCAAGAACGCTCGGAAGAAGTCCCTGGGCGGGCGTCACCAGGAAGACCAAGCCGACCTTTCCATCCAGATTGGCCACCACGGTGCAACTGTTCGATAAGCAGATCGCTCGCAACCCCGCAAGCCCAAGATTTGTGCGAACGATCACACCCAGTTGCGGACCCTGCGCGAGTGCGGGCAGCGCCTGGCTTACAGTGGCGAGCAGGCCGCTAACGATGCCCTGAGCGCCCGCTGGCTGCCCCCAGAACGCTATGAAAACAAGCAAGTAAGGCACGATTCGACGCTTCATGACTGCGACGACTCCCGTTGAGTATGAACTAAAGAGCCAGTCATTTTAGACAGCGCTACCGTTCAATTTTGGTTTCGCTGTATGTCGTGGGCAATGGTACATATGGTCTACTCTCGGCCGCGAGGGAATGGCGCGATGAAACACGCCCCCGAAGTTTCTCGAATCGTTTGATGGCCTTCGAATTCGTATCGCAAGGCGCGTGCTGAATTCGTTTGGCCGAAACAAGAAGAGAGCCTGCCGCCACGAGCAAGAATTAGGTCTGCGCGAGCGGCTGCCAAACGATAGTAAGTAGAAAGGCGTACCGCATTCCGGCGAGGGGCATTCGCGGGGATGCGAGCAAATCCTCGCCGCCACTCTGGGAGCAGCCCGTCGCTTGCGCGTTCTGCAAAAGGGTATCTCACAGGTCAGGGAACGCTTGGTCCCTCAATTCGTCCTTACCCACGAAGTCGTAGGAGTCCATGGCGGCGGTGAAGGCCGAGCAGTAGGCGCCTAGCCGGGCAGCGTGCTCCACGTTCAATACTCGCCCGCGCGCGCGAATCAGAACTTGATTTTCCGTCGTGAACTCTGCAGGCAAGCTTACATACAATGTAACGGTGGTTCCGCGCGTTATGGTATGTGGTTTTTCCAACCGAAAACGCACGTCGCGACTCGACATAAAGTCCGTCACGCCTGCCGCGACGGTGTGACCAGGCGCGCGCACGGCGATAGGCAAATGCACTTCGTATCGATTGGTTAGTAGTCCTTTTCTCATTTTCTCTCCCTGGTGCTTATTCGACTCTCCCTGCGACGGCAGTCACGCGATTCGTCAGGTTTCGTATTGTTGCCAGGCCTGGTTTCATTTCACGATTAAGGTCAAGTTGATCGAACGGCTCGCGCCGCCGCTTGTGGCGGTGACCGTAATCGTGTATGACCCAGTTGGCGTCGCGGAGATCTGATTCGTGCTCGGTGGGCCAGGGTGGCCCGCATAGCCGCAGCCCATAAGAACGAGAGGCAAAGAGGCAAGCACTCCAGCAAGCACGAAGTTGCGCACGCCAAACTGCAACCGGCGCGGCCTCGCCGACCCAATTGTCCAGATCACGAACAGCACCAACAGCGCAAGGAGTCCTGAGATAATCTGTTTTGGGTTAGCAGGAGCCGGCAGTTCCCTGCGAATGGTCAGGGAATCGCCGGTCGTCTTCACCGTGACAACGACCGGCGTCGCGGTGTTCGTGAGCGGAACGCTCGTTGGGGAAACGCTGCAAGTAGCTCCTTGTGGAGCGCCTGAGCAGGTGAAAGATACCATCGTGGAAGTAAGACTAGCGCGCCGGTTTACATTCGCCTGCGAGGCAGTTGGGGACGATGCGACCAGCGTGAAGGAGGCAGGCTGGCCAGCAGTCACGGAAGACGTGCTCGATGAGCCCGGCGCGACTCCTAGATTAATGTCCGATTCGCTTTCGTTCGTTCCGGTTCCCTGCAACGAGACGCTTTGCGGTGAACTATAGGCGTTGTCGTTTATTGAAAGTGAGCCGCTTGCCGATCCCACAGAACTTGGCGAGAAAGTGACGCTTATGGAGCAATTGTCCCCGGCAGCGAGCGTTTCCGGCAGGACTGGGCAATCATCCGCCTCGCTGAATTGAGAAGTAACCGCGATGCTTGTGATTCCAAGCGGAGAGCCGCCCGTGTTCGTCAACGTGACGCTCTGAGAGGCACTCGAAGTACCCACGCTTTGATCGCCAAAATTTATTTGAGTTGGCGCGAGCTGCACTGCAGCGGGAGCAGCTACTTGCCGAATGCGATTGTTCGCTGAATCCGCGATCCAAATTTGACCGCTCGCGTCCAACGCGACACCAAGCGGGTAGCTCAATTCCGCGCTGGTGGCCGCGTTCCCGTCGCCGCTAAGGCCGGCAATCCCGTCGCCGGCAACGGTGGCAATCACTCCGGTGCCCGCATCGACGCGACGCACCAGATTGTTGGCCGAGTCCGCGATGAAAATATCGCCCGCTTGATCAACGAAGACGCCCGATGGCATGTTCAGCTCGGCGTTCGTAGCAGCCCCGCCATCGCCGCTGTAGCCGCCAGTTCCGTTGCCGGCGACGGTCGTGATCGTTCCCGACTGCAAAGACGCGCGGCGAATGCGGTTGTTCGCGTAGTCAGCGATGAAAAGATCGCCGGTCGGTCCGAGAGCGATACCAGCGGGATAATTCAATTCCGCGGTGGTGGCGCCGCCACCGTCGCCGCTATACCCCGCGATGCCATTTCCGGCGACTGTCGTGATCGTTCCTGAGCGGGCGTTTACCTCGCGGACGCATTGATTTTGGTAGTCGGCGATGAAGATGTCTCCTGCCGCGTCCACAGCCAGATCGGTTGGATAGTTCAGCTGTGCGCTTGTGGCCAGCCCGCCGTCCCCGGCATAGCCGGCAGTACCGGTGCCCGCAACGGTGGTAATGAAATTGGTTTGAGCGTCAACGCGGCGAATTACGTCGTTCGAAGAGTCCGCGATGTAAACATTTCCCTGTTGATCAAGATAAACGCCGGACGGAGTGTTCAACTGCGCGATGGTGGCGCTTCCTCCATCGCCACTGTAGCCCGCGACGCCGCTGCCCGCGATGATGGTAATGATCCCGGATTGTGCGTTCACCTCGCGCACACAGTTATCCGCAAAATCCGCGATGATGAAGTCATCGCTCGCGTCAACGACAACGGACGCAGGAGCACTCAATCCGGCGTTGACCGCAAGTGCTCCGTCGCCGCTCAAGTTGGCGAATCCGTTGCCAGCTACGGTCGTGATGACTGCCGTTCGCGCATCCACGCGGCGAACGCGATTGTTCCAGGTGTCCGCAATGTACAGGTCGCCCGCCTGATCGAGCGAAACTGCGACAGGCGAATTCAGTTCAGCATTGGTGGCTGATCCGCCATCGCCGCCGTAGCCAGTCGTGCCGTTTCCGGCAACGGTGGCGATGACGCCCGTCTGAGCGCTAACGCGACGAACCACGTTATTGGAATAATCCGCGATATAGAGATTTCCTGAATCGTCCAGGACGACGCTCGATGGGTAATCGGGCTGTGCAGCGAGCGCGCTTCCTCCATCGCCGCTGTAGCCCGCGACGTTGTTTCCGGCGAAGGTTGTTACGATTCCAGTCTGGGCGTCCACGCGGCGCACTACGTTATTGGCAGAGTCCGCAATGAAAAGATTTCCGCCGCATCGAAAGCAGTCCCCGAAGGGGCAAATATTGCGCGCTAATGGCTGCGCCGCCATCACCGGAGTAGCCCGCGGCGACCGTGCCAGCGATCGTGGTAATAACGTTCGTTCCTGCGTCCACGCGACGAATCACGTTGTTCATTGTGTCCGCGATGAAAATGTTCCCCGCGGCATCAACGGTTACGCCCGCAGGAGAACTCAATTGCGCGCCCGTCGCCGCTCCGCCGTCGCCGGAATATCCCGCCACGCCCGTTCCAGCGATCGTCGTGATGAAGCCCGTTCCCGCAGCCACGCGCCGGATGGCGTTGTTCGAGGTTGCGGATGAAAAGATTCCCCGCTTGATCGAAAGCGGCAGCAGAGGGGAAGTTCAGTTCGCCGCTGGTGGCTGCGCTGCCGTCGCCTGCGTAGCCGCCTCCACCGTTACCGGCCACAATCGTCAACGTTCCGCCGGAACTTATTCACAAATCGCATTCTGCACCGCGCATGCGACGAAAAGATTACCTGCGCTATTGATTGCGAGCCCGTATGGCAGGGCCACGCTGGCGGACGTGGCCGAGACCCCGTTGGGGAGCGCTCCGCCTGCGGCCGTGTGAATATTTTGCCCTGCGGTGCTGGCCCCCCAAGATAATAGACAAGGAAAATCGCTCGAGAGAATCGCATGGGATCTGCCCCTCCTCAGTTGAAAGCCAGGCTTAAGCCGTCGCGCCGTGCTACCTGCGTCGGGAAACGGTGCGCGCCTGAAGGCCTGGTGGCCCGATCAAAAAAGTTCATTTAGTTTTGCGCCTGTTCTCAAGAGCATCGAGCTCAGCAAGAAATATAGAAAATGATAAATTTATTTGTGGTCGACGCAGGGGCTGGCGATGCACTTCGTGCACGGATCGGTAGGAGGTGAGCGCCAGGGTGCCGAGCCTCTGCACGTTCGCAGAAGGCGATCGAATAAGTCAGTTTTTGAACCCGCCGCTTAAGAGGCTTTGGCGGATTTATCGAGCTGCAGAATGCGCGGCACGAGAAATTCCTGCAGCGTTTCAGCGTCAGCGGGAGAAAGAGATTGAAATTCCAGGCCCATGAAATCATCTCCCACGAACCGGACCACGCAAGCGATGCCGCGCACCACCCTGTTGTTGCTGCCGAGGTTGAGATTAAATTCGATGCGCGAGCCGACCGGAAACCGGGACTCGCCTTGCACCAGCATGCCGCTGGCGCTCAGGTCCACGGTCATGCATCGAACGCGTTCTCGTCCCACGTGATGAACACTTCGGAGCGGACGCTCACGCGTGTGAAGCGCCGCCTTTCGCGCTCGATCGGCCCCTGTGTCACTCGCAGCAAACGCAGCAATGCTTGCCGGTCAACTGGCTTGAAGAGTACAAAATTGGCGCCTACCTCAAAGGCCCGGGTCAGAAATTGCTGCTCACCCTCGCAACTGATCATTACGATCGGCGTTCGCACGTTCAGGCCCGACTTGCGATCTGCCGCGTTCATCGATGCGCCCGGGTGCGGCATGCGCACATCAAGGAAAACTGCATCAAATTTCTCCTTGCGTAAACGTGAAACGGCTGCGTCACTGTCCGTCAGGCTGAAGGCGTCCACTTCCGCCGCGCTCAATACTTCGGTGATGAGCTCGCATGTGGGAGGGTCATCGTCTACCACGAGTATTTTGTTGGGCACGCTGGCCTCCTTTCGTTTCCTGAAGCGAAGACGCAGCAGGTAACGCCACCACCGGATCATCCGTCGGTTCCATCTTTGCTGCGATCACCAGCCACTTGCGTAATTGCTCTTGCAGCACTTGAAATTCCACTGGTTTTGAGATGCAGGCGTTACAACCGGCCTGCACATCCTCTCTTGCTCGGTTACCATTGCGTGAGCCGTCACAGCGATCACTGGCGTGTGACGCAAGATGCGATTTTCCCGCAGCCATGCAGCCAGCGACAATCCGTCCTCGGTGCCGAGCTGAACATCCAGCAACACAATGTGTGGCGGATATTGTTCAATCACCGCTATGGCATCGGCCAACGTCGTAGCGGATATCACTTCATAATCCTGCAGCGCCAGCCAATCGCTCAGCATTTCCAGATTGAACGCGCTGTCTTCTACCACCAGCACGCGCTCGTTCATGACACTTCCTGTTCATGCTTCGATACCGCTCGGTTCAACTGCCGGATCAGCGCCTGGTGCCAGTCTTGCTGTTTGTGCAGAAGAAATTCTGCATTGGCACGGAGGTATTTGGTTTCATCGCGGCTCAAATCCTTGCTAGTAACGACAAACACAGGAAGTTCGGCGGTGCGCGGGTCAGAGCGCCACTCCGCGATCAATTCGAATCCGCTCATTTTCGGCAATAGCAAGTCCAGGATTACCAGACTTGGCAAAGACATGCTGACTTTGGCTAAGGCCTGCTTTCCGTCCGCCGCAATCTCGACGTCATAGCCGCGGCTCTGCAGCATTTCTGCGATTACTTCACGCGTTAGCTCATCGTCTTCCACCAGCAGAATCGCTGGCCGGCTGCGCCCCGCCACGGGCTCGAATGCAGCGCTCGACTGCGGCAACCAGAGTTTCTTTCTCCAG
Source organism: uncultured Acidobacteriota bacterium (assembly GCA_963790855.1). Taxonomy (GTDB): domain Bacteria; phylum Acidobacteriota; class Terriglobia; order Acidiferrales; family UBA7541; genus Palsa-295. The sequence goes on along the minus strand of CAWBPZ010000004.1, from coordinate 164,997 downwards.
AGGTTTTACCAGGTACTCGTCGGCACCCAAGATCGCGCCCATCGCGGGCTGATCTACGATTGTCACCACAATCACGGGAATACCCGTTGTGCGTTTGTCGTTCTTCAATTCCGCCAGCACTTCCCAGCCGTTCATCGGCTTCATAAGAGATCGAGCGTGATCGCGTCCGGCTGAATTTCGGCAGCCATTTCCACTGCACTCCGAGGATCCTGGCAACAAGTCGCGTCATATCCGCAGGAAGCAAGCTGCGAGTGAATCAGTTGCGCGCTGGCGGCGTCATCCTCAATCACTAGAACGCGCGGCGCCTGGTGGGAATTGTGCGCTGTTCTGTCAGGTAATTCCGATGGCCTTGCGACTTCTGCCGCCTGTGGCAAGTGAAAATAGAAACAACCCCCTTTGCCCGCCTCGCTCCGCAGGTCCAACTGACTTCCGTGGAGTTCGACCAGACGTTGCGTGATGGCTAAGCCAAGTCCAGTTCCCTCGATGGATTCACCCGAGCGACGCAAGCGATAGAATGCTTCGAAGATTCGCTTTTGCTCGTCAGGTGGAATGCCTGGGCCGTCATCATCAACTTCCACGCGAATCTCGGATTCATCCGCGGCCGCGGCCAGTTGAATGTGCCCGCCCTCTGGTGTGAACTTGACGGCGTTTCCGACTAGGTTGAGCAGCACTTGCTTCAATCGCGTAGCGTCCGCACGAACACAGAGGTCTCGGTCGGCGTGTTGAAAAAGCGTTTGCGATTTGCGGGCAGCCAAGGGCGTCATCACGCTGGCCACTTCGCCGAAGACGTGGCTGATCCGCACGTTCTCGATTGATAGTTCCAGGCGCCCTGCTTCGATCTTGGAAAGGTCCAGAATGTCGTTGATCAATCGCAGCAGGTGCCGGCCACCCGTGTGGATGTGGTCAATGTAGCGTTTCTGCCGCGCGTTCAGCGTGCCGTATCGTTCATCGGAAATGAGCTCGGAGAATCCCAGGATCGCGTTCAACGGTGTCCGCAGCTCATGACTCATCGTCGAAAGAAACTGGTCCTTGAAACGCGTGGCGCGTCCCGTATCGTCCTTCGAACGGATCAGCATGTCCTGCGCCTGTTTGCGCTCGGTGATATCCTCGGCTACGACCACGGCGACTCTTCGGCCGTTCAAGTCCGCAAGGTGCGACGTCACTTCAACCGGCATCACCCGGCCGTCTTTGCTGCGGTACCTACGCTCGCTCGACTGAACCACCGGCCGGTCTTGCTTCAGCTGCAGCATGAGCGCGCTGATGTCTTCTTCTGGCCGGATGTCTGTAATGCGCATGGCGAGAAATTCATCGCGGGAATAGCCATAGTCCCTCACGGCCGCGCGATTTACTTCGAGGAAAAACAGCGTTTCCAGATCGTACACCCAGGTGGGATGTGGATTGTTTTCGAACAGAACTTCGAAGCGCCCTCTGGTCTTTGTCATTTCCGCCTCAGATCGGATCAGGTGTTCGCAAACAAACCTACGCGAAAGAAATGGACCCTAGGCAATGGCGGTCCGTTGATCGCTCGTGGATAAGGGTGAGGCCGGGGTGGGAAAAATATAGGCCTCCTGCTATAACAGCCACTCGGCTGGTTTCTGCATGAAGTGGAAGCCGTATTGTGGCGCGTCCTCGCCGCTGCGTAGAGCGTGCACCACTTCTGCACGCCCCACGCGCCGCTTGGCGGAACCGCCGCGCAGAAATACTTCGACCACGGATTTCTGGCCCAGCGGCGCGGCGCAGGCACACCGAAAACCGGTAACGCTGATGTCCTGCGTGGACGTCACTTCGTGAAACACTTTTCCAAAGCGGTTGAGTCCTCGCAATTCGATCGACACCTGCATTTTGACTCGCAGTTCGGGGGTGTTCGATCAGTTGCTCGTTGATCAGCTGATTGATGCGAAGTCGCAGCCGGACGAAATCGATCGGCTTCTGGAAATAGTCTTCCGCGCCGAGATGTGAACAATAATCTCGAAATTGCTCGACGGGATTTCCGCGAGCACCAGAATCGGAATCCGTTCTGTCAAGCTCAGGGACGAAAGCGTTTTGCACAGTTCGAAACCGGTCAAACCCGGCATCAAGAGATCGAGCAAGATGCAGTCCGGATGACGGTCTAAGGCGAGCGAAAGCGCTTCGGTCGCGTCGGCGGTGTCCACCACTTCGTAACTGTCCTTCAGCCGCTCTTTCAGTAGCTTCCGCAGGGCTGCGTCGTCATCCACCACCAGGATTCGCGCGAGGTCCATAAATTCATCCTTAGCCGGCGCAATTGTGGCTCGGCTGGCACGATAATCTGTCGGGCATCCTCATTTCGCCCGGGTTCTGAGGCTCGTTCACATTTGCCCACCGCGAGCAGTAACGCATCCTTGCAAAATGGTTTCGGAAGCACTCTTTCTCCTAATTCGATCCCGGCTGTCCGGAGCCGGCGGGCGCGGCGTAGCCGGACATATAAAGGGCCTTTATTTCAGGCCGTAGAAAGCGCACGTGGTCGCTGAGCTGATAACCGTCGATCTGCGGCATCACGATGTCCGTCAAGAGCAGGTGGATTGACCACGATGCTGTGCGGCAAGTTGCGCTGCTTCGGCGCAATTCCCAGCCTCTTAGCACCGCGTAGCCACTGGTTTCCAGCAACAGCCGCACCAGCTTTCTGAAGGGCTCGGCGTCCTCGACCAGCAAAATCGTCTCGCGTCCGGTCAGCACTTCGCTCCGAACGCCGCCCGCGGCTGAAGTTGTCTCCGCCTCTTTGACACGAGGCAGAAAAATCTTGAAGCTGCAGCCTTTACCCGGCTGACTTTGCACCGAAATATAACCACCGCTCTGCTTGACAATGCCGTACACCGTCGCGAGTCCCAGCCCGGTGCCGTTGCCAAATTGCTTGGTCGTAAAAAACGGTTCGAAAATTCTGGCTCTTGTTTTCTCGTCCATGCCGATTCCAGTGTCAGTAACCGTCAGAAGGACGTATTGCCCGGCGGCGACGTAAGGATCCTGCCGCGTGTAGCCTTCTTCCCGGTCCACATTCGCCGTTTCAATTTTCAACTCACCGCCCTGCGGCATGGCGTCTCGAGCGTTGACGGCCAGATTCATAATCACCTGTGGATTTGCCCCGGGTCAGCCTTCAGCGCCGAGTTCGGCCGATGGTTTGAAGACCAAGTCAATGTCCTCGCGAAGCAGCCGGCGAAGAAGTTGTTCCATGCCGTCGATGGAAGCGTTCAGATCCAGAATTTTCGGCTGCAGCACCTGTTTTCGGCTGAATGCCAGCAATTGCTGAGTCAAAAATGCAGCCTGCCGTCCGGCCTTAAGTGTTTCTCCAGCGAAATCGCATAACGGGTCCTGCGCGTCCAGACGTTCGGCCAGGATTTCGCCATATCCGATGATCACGCCGAGCAGATTGTTGAAGTCGTGCGCGATTCCGCCCGCAAGACGACCCAGAGCCTCCATTTTTTGCGACTGGCGGAGACGTTCTTCGAGTTGCTTCTGCTCGGTAATGTCGCGCGCGATCCCTGACGCCAGTGGGTTTGCCGTCTTTGCTGGTCAAAGACATGCTCATCGCCGAGCGTTATCAGCTGGCCGTCTTTTCTGGCGATCTCGACTTCGTAGGTCGTCTCGCGGCCCTCGATCGTACTTTCAGCGTGAAGGTTGCGCGCCACTTCCAGCGACTGGGCGCCCAAGATTTGCGCCACGTCCATTCCACGCGCTTCTTCGCAGGAAAATCCAGTAACCATCTCTCCCGCTTTGTTCAGCGAGGTGAATTTTTCGTTCAAATCAGTGGTGAATCCGGATATCGCTCGAGTGGTCGAACAAGTCTCGATACCGCTCCTGGGTTTCTTGCAGGGCCTCTCGAGTTCGTTCTCGTCGGGTGACGTCCGATGCCAGCACCAGGCGCGCTTTTGCGGCCGTTGAACATCATTACGTCCGATGTGATTTCGGCTTCGAGGACCGTGCCGTCATTTCTGCGATGACGCCAAATTCCCGCCAAGCTCGATACCGGCGACGCGTCCGCCAGGCGTATCGCTCGCGCATCGGAAGCTTCAGCAGCATCGGCTTGCGTGATCGTCATGCTTTCGAATTCTTCGCGGGAATAGAGGTAATTTCGAATCGCCGCATCGTTCACAGCCAGGAAGCGCAGAGTCTTCAGGTCGTATATCCACATGGGATGGGGGTGCTGCTCGAACAGCGACAGGAAAGCGTCATAGCTGACCAGAAAGGGAGGGTCCAGCAAGGCTTTATCGCTACGGCGAAGTTGTGTATCGGATTTCATCGTCAATTCGACGCCAGACACCGAACCTTCTACCGCGAGAAGTTTGTTTGCCAACATCGCTTTCAATCTCCTGCGCTCACCAGTCAGGGGTATCCATCGCTGGAATAAATAGAGGGCGCGCAGCCTGCGGCCTGCAATTTTTTTCAGAATCGGCCGGTTCCGACTGCCGTGCGAACGCAGACCGCCGCCTCATAGTTATAGCGCGCCGCGATGCGATCTATTTCGACAGCGTCGCGGGGCCTGAGCTGCTGCGTCTTCTCCAAGGAATATCAGCAGGAACCAGTCGCCCTGACTTCCACCTGCGCCAACGACGCAAACGTCGCTGCCACCGCCTGAATTGTCATTGAGAATGGCGGAACGCAACAGGTTCGTCGCGTAAGTGGTCGAGGCTGCTTTCCGGGTCTTTTCGTTGGAAGATGGCATTTGCTCTCCTGGAACTCGGCTTCTGTCTATAAAGGGGAGAGCTCCCCAGGCTTTGATTGGTAAAAATTTGACGACCCGGAAGAGCCCTCGCAAAGTGGGAACTCGGGGCCTGAGTTTGGCGGCTCAGCCGCAGGGCTGCGGGCGAAGAGACTGCGAAAAAATTCATGAGGCGCTTTGCAGCTCTAGATGACCCAGGCGCCGGTCTTCTCCACGAAGCAAAACCCGCAAGTTTGCCACGGCATATTCGGCCAGCGCGTATGCTTCAATTCTGCACGTCCCACGCGGGATTCGCCCTCACGGCTCATGAGGCTCCCTCAATGATCGAGCCCTGCCGCAGCGGGATCGCGCAATGGCAGAGGAATCCGGCGCTGCTTACATCCTCGGTCGTCGTAAGTAGCTCGAACTCCTTTCCGTTTTCTGCCGTGCCACGAACTTTCACCACCGCCTTCAGACGGATTCGCGGCTCCGATCGCCGTTCCGCCGCGGCTCGCGCATCGCCTTGTCCAAGGCGGACTGCATCTTCGGGAAGTCCAGCGGCTTCTGGAAGAGTTCCTTAGCGCCCAGATGAAGGCATTGCTCCCGATGATCCTCAACGAGCTTCCTGTGACTACAAAGATCAGAATCGGTTGAGTAATGCTGACGGATTTTAGCGTCTGGCAAAGTTCCAAACCAGAAACCTTCGGGAGCATCAGGTCCAGCACGATCGCGTCCGGCTTGTGTTCGAGGGCGAGCGCCAGTGTCTCGGTCGCGTCTCCCGATTGGGATCGACTTCATAGGGATCGCCCAGACAAACCTTCATCAATTTCCTGGACGCCGCGTCATCATCAATCAGTAAGATTCGTGACATCTCGTTTGCCTCCGCCTCTTTCAGCTCGAAAGCTTCCCGCATCTCCCGGGAACCGCCTTTTACAGCTAAGGAGTGCGCCACCGAAGCGGCAATGAGGCGAACTTCTGTCCGTTGCTTAAAAAGCTACCTAACCTCGTAGCTACCTCTGCGCCAGGCCGTCACCGGAGCTAAGGGTCTTGTTTTGTTCGGCTTGGAGCGAAGCTCGCGGAGCGGCTTCATTCACTGTTTCCTGTATGACGACTAGAGAACAGGAAATGACAGTACTATTCCTCTAAAACTCGCCAGCGATACAATCTCTCTAGTAGGCGTCGCGTACCACCACAGCACTGACCAAACTTGGCACCTACATTCCCGCATTAGGCCGGCGGGATTTCTGGTAACTCAGGCGAGGTCCCCTTGCCTCTGGTTCACACTAAACCTGTCGAAGAAGCAACCTCCCGAGCCCCGGTGTCGCGCACGGACGAGCAACTCGTCCAGGATTCTCTGGATGGAAACCAGGAAGCATGGTCGGAACTGATTGATAAGTCTAAGAATCTGATTTTTTCTGTTCCCATCAAGTTCGGCTTTTCCAGAGATGAAGCCGCCGACATATTCCAGGACGTCTGCCTCAGTTGCTCTCCCAGTTGAAGACTGTGCGCGAACCCCGTGCATTGGCCAAATGGCTGCTAATGGTGACGTCTCACAAGTGCTTCCATTGGAAACGGCGCAACAGCCGATTTGTGAACATGGAACCGGAGGCTTTGGAACTGGCTGCCGGAGAGATCCCAGGCAGAAGCGCTGGAACTCGTCGCCAGGCGCAAACAGAGCAGGCGCTCCGTGAAGCCCTGGCAGGCATATCCTCCCGGTGCCGTGAACTGATGAAGATGCTCTTTTTCGATCAGCCACCGCGCCCCTACCGGGTTGTCGCGCAAAACCTCGGTATCGCTACTGGTTCCATCGGATTCATCCGGCAGCGCTGCCTGGACAGGCTACGTAAGAAGGTAGAGGGTTTGCAGCTGCCGTAAACGAATGCGAATTTTTTTGTGCGCCGCTATATCTATCGACCTGTACGCACTCTTACTGTGTGAGGGCAAACGCGGGCGCTGCCACGAGCAGGACAGATCCCGCAGCGCCCGCTGGAGAACGGAAATGACTCACTACGGATTTGAACAGTGGATCGATTTCGCGAGAGGCGTCGCTCCCGAGGCGCTCACCAGGGACATGGACGAGCACCTCAGGGTAGGCTGCGCGGACTGCGCACATGAACTCGCGACATGGAAGAGCATTTATAGCTTCGCCGCTACAGAAACACTTTGCGAACCGCCGGCAGACTTGGTACGGATCGTTAAGTCTGCGGTCGCGCCACCGGCATCGCGCACTGTCAGTGCGCGCATCGGGGAAATGCGCACTTTGTCTTTGATAGCTTCGCACAGCCTCAGTTGCAGGGTGTGCGCTCGGCGCAAGCCACCGCACGGCAATTGTTGTACAAAGCCGGCCCGCTCTGATCGACATGCAGTTACAGTCGCTCGAGAATTCCTCGCGGCGCTCGCTGATCGGCCAGGTGATCAACGAGGACCAATCGGAAAGCGAAATGGATGCGCTGCATGTCCATCTTATGAGCGGCCGCAAAGACTTGCGCACACTCATACGGACCGCTTTGGTGAATTGTCCATAGTATGATCCACAGCGAGACTTGCAGCTCTCGCTCGAAGTCAGCCCCAGGGAAGACGTCTTCGTTCCACTCGATGAGTCCCTGTGGAGAACGCGCTTCACAGTATGATGCGCGTTGGCACGCGCTGTACACCGTGATCGGTTTCGGTGACTAGCCGTTCGGCAAAAAAGCGGCACGAACCCAATGACTCGTGGTGTGTCTGCTCGCATTGTCAATCGGAATAGCAAGCGTAGGTCGCCCCAAAACCTTGCGGCGAGCGGTTTAATTTGGGGGATGACTTCGCTAAACAGCCATAAGGAGACTCGCATCGTGAACGATAATCGTGTGAACCATTGTGCCTGACCGCCTCTACCGTGCGGGGAATTTTACTTGTTGTTCTTACTCGCTTTCGCGAGCCATCCGGGCACGGCCGCAGCTTCCGTATTTGTCCCGCCCATCCCCAGTTCCATTTATTCAATCGATCTCGCCCGTGTCGGTCGCGCCAGGCGGCGCTTTTCACGCTAACAGTGGACGGCGCGAACTTTGTTGTCACGTCTCAGGTTTACTGGGGCTTGACGGCGCTCGCAACTTCATTCGTATCCAGCACCCAGCTGACGGCGAGAGTGCCCGCTGCGCTCTCGCTGTGACTGGCACCGGTTGGATCACCGTGAACGATCCACCGCAAGCCGCCGGCTCGAATGCATTCTATTTTCCCGTACAAGCCAGCGTCGGATTCCTATCGTATGCGCAAGTGACCTACCAGCGGGCATCGGCCCTTTCAACATCGTGCAGGGCGACTTTAACAGCGACGGCAAAACGAATTTATCGGTCGCAAATTATTCCGGCGGCTCGATTTCCATCTACTTGGGAAATGGCGACGGCACATTCCAAACGCAGACCAACGTGATGGTCCCGTTCGATTCACCGTGGGGCCTCGCCGTGGGCGACTTCAACCATGACGGAAACATTGACTTGGTGGTTGGCGAGTACGCGCAAACAGGAGTCGCCGTCCTATTGGGCAAGGGCGACGGCACGTTTCAGGCCGCCGTTCTCCTCAGTGGCGGCGATTCGCTAATCACTCCAATTGTTGCCGACGTGAACGGTGACGGAAACCTGGACATCCTTAGTGGCGCGTATGAGGGCTTGGGAATCGACGTGTTTCTCGGCAATGGAGATGGATCGTTCCAATCCGTTTCCGTTGTCGCCCAAGAGTTGACGCACGTCACCAGCGTGGCAGCTGCTGATCTGAACGGCGACGGGAGCATTGATCTGGTCGCCCTCTCCTGGGGCACAGGTTTTCCATACGACGGAATGAATGTGATGTTCGGCAACGGCGACGGAACATTCCAGGCACCCGCGCACTACGGACCTACCGGCAGCTGGGGCCTGGTGCTGGGCGATTTTAACGAGGACGGCAAGATCGACGTGATCACGTCCGCTCCGGAGGGAACGAGATTGGGCTTTGTCTTCTATGCAGGCCTTGGCGACGGCACTTTCGCGGTCCCGCAGAACGTCGGCTCCGGAAAGGTTTACTCGATTGCGACGGCCGACCTGAATGGCGACGGACATCTGGACATTATCGGTGTGGATGAGAGCGCTGCGCAATTAGACGTGAATCTAGGGAACGGTGACGGAACATTTCAGGCGGCCGAGACGTTCGGCTCCAATATCGGCACCGTTTACAGCGCGGTGATCGGAAACTTCGCCAGCGGCGCGGGACTGGCTGTCGCCGTGCCAGACGCCGACTCGAACCTGCTCATTTTTGAGCCAGGCGTTGCGTTGTCACCCTCAAGCATCAATTTCCAGCCCCAACAGATCGGTTTGCAGACCATCGCGACGAGCGTCACCGTCACGAACTTGACTTCCGCGACCGTCACGCTCAGCGCTGTCACCATTGCAGGAGTGAACGCCGCCGATTTTTCCGAGCAGGACAACTGCTTCATTAACTCGCCTCAACTCGCTCCAGGAGCTTCCTGCACGGTTAACATCAGCTTCACACCCTCAGTCTTGGCCGCGGAATTCGGCTCATTGAATATTGCCGACAACGCTCCATCGAGCCCACAAACAGTTCCCCTCACGGGAACCGGCGTCGCTCCCGCGGTCGACTTGTCCGTGGAAAATCTGGTATTTGCCGCCAGTCCAGTGGGAACTGCCAGCGCGACGCAAAGCGTCACGCTCACCAACACCGGAACGGGTGTGCTGAATGTTTCTGGCATCACGCTCACGGGAACAAACGCGGGCGACTTCGCCGAGACGAACAACTGCGGCGCGTCTGTCGCCGCGAGCGCGTCATGCACCATCACGATTACATTCACGCCGGCGGCAACCGGTCCGCGGACGGCAGCGATCAGTATTGCCGATAACGCCCTCAAGAGTCCGGAAACCATTCAACTCAGTGGCACCGGGGCGGATTTTGCGCTCAGCTTCAACACGAATTTCCAGAGCGTCGCACCTGGTTCCACGGCAACCTTTCAACTCACAGTCACGCCGCAGGGTGGATTCAGCGGGCCGATCACGCTAACCTGCGCGGACGCGCCCGCGAATGCGGTGTGCGCTGTGACTCCCAGCGGATTTACGCTGAATGGCGCGCCGGCAACCGCCTCGGTGACTCTGGTGACCAGCGCGCAGACGTTTGCTCCTGCGCCATCCGCCGATGGGTGGCGTGGCGTTCCGACCTGGCAGTTGCAGCCTGCGCTGGCGCTCATTGGTCTTTCATTCTTACTGCTCGTTAGGTCACGAAGAAAACCGTTGGCTGGCCATGCGGCGACTGCGCAATTCGCATGCTTGCTAGCAGGTGTTATTGTCCTTTCGGCGTTGGGCCTGGAAGGCTGTGGCTACACGTCGCATCCCGCTACCACAAGTGCGAGCTACAACCTCACAGTTACAGCGACTTCTGGAAAGCTGTCGCACCAGTCCAGTGTGACCGTCACGGCACAATAGCCTCTTCGGACGGCAGTCCGAAGCGTGCTTGATAGTGAGTGCGATTGAATTGGCGCCGCGCGCGAAGACGTCGGTCACAATTGAGTAATCGTGGCGGTTCAGAGTGGGGCACATTAATGCAGCCCACAAACATGTGAGCCTGTTGAAAAACGGGCAAGGGAGGGTGATTCATAGGCATTTCGCTGGATTCGATTTGATTTTCTACAGCGGTCGCTCCTTCGTCCCCCAGTTCTGCCTTACTTCTCAGGTTGTACAGAGTTCTCGAGCTCCGCGTTGAGCCAGGAAGCGCACCATCCGTTTTAAGTTCTGAGCGGTAGCCGCCACCAGGAATTGCTCAGCGACATTCCACCTGCGCCACAATCGCACGCGGCGCAAACGCATCTGCCGTTTCAGTTCGGCGAACAGAGCTTCGACCTTGTAGCGCGCTCGCTGCGACTGCTTGTAGGCCGACGTTCCGGCCAGCGCGCGCACCGTCTGTCGCGCTGGCTCCTCTCAATGAACAAACAATCTCCGATAAGGACCTCGAGTACAAAACTTCTTCTGTGGGCACCCCTGGCATTGGGCTTCCGTTGCGCGATAGAGGTAGCCCTGATTGCTGCGTCTCTGACCACGACAGTGCAGTGGTTTTCCCCCGGGGCAGTAGTAGGCATTTTCCTGAGGCTCGTAGCGGAAGGCGTCACGGGTGAAGCGTCCCCGTGTTTGGTGCCGACGATCGCAACGCTTCGCTCCTATGGGTGCAGTTGTCGCCCGATCAAAAGCAGCGATTGCAGCAAACTATATTCCCGCAAGGGGTGCAGCTTGCGCATGGCGCTTGTCGAACCACCGAAACCAGTATCGTTTTCATCGAGTTAGGATCAGAAAAGTTCAAAAAAGAGGGTTTGGTAGCGCTAACGGGAATCGAACCCGTATTTCAGCCTTGAAAGGGCCGCGTGCTAACCGTTGCACCATAGCGCCACAGAGGAAGTGCTTCAGACGAACTTAGATTATCAGAGATAAGGGCGGAATTCACAAGCATGCAGAATCAGCTGATGGGTTACGTTCCGGCCGCGCGAGCACGGTCTTTATGCCGCATCTTCGGCCAAGAGCGTTCCTGCGGATTTCTTCGCCGGCGTGGTTGTGATCACGATCACGCTGACCAACACCAGCAGCGTGCCGAGAATCGTTCGCGCAGTGAGCGCTTCGCCCCCCAGAAAATATCCCACCAGTACCGCCACAATCGGATTCACATACGCGTAGGTGCCGACTTTCGTCGGCGATTCGTGATGAATCAGCCACACATATGCTGTAAAGCCGATGATCGAACCTGCAACAATCAAGTAGAGCAGCGCGAACCATACTTCGCGCGAAACCGCCGCCGGATGAAAATTTCTGAATTCACCGAACGCTCCGGCGACGATGGTGAGCAGAATTCCGCCCGTGAGCATTTGTGCTCCCGAACTCATCACTTTGGAATTGGGCAACGGCAGCTTGCGCGCCAGCACCGACGCGATCGACCAGCTGATGGCCGCAACGATCAGCGCCACCGCGCCCCACTTATCAATTGGCGCGCCGCCGACGTCCAGCGTGCGGCTCATCAGCACTCCGACTCCGCCCAGGCCTATCAAGAGCGCCAGCGCCAAGCGAACCGTCAGCCGCTGCGTGCGCAGAAAAATAATTTCAGACAGCGCCATGAATACGGGAATGGTTGCCAGCATAACCGCGGCGATGCCGGAAGGAACGCGCTGCTCCGCCCAGAACAGCAGCCCATAGTCGAAAAGGAAAATTACCATGCCGAGTATGGATGCGGATCGCCATTCGCGCGCCGATGGCGCGCGTTCGCCTCGCGCAAGCACCCAGCCAAAAAGAACCACGCCCGCCACCGAAAAACGCATCGCCGCCAAAATCAACGGCGGAACTTCGCGGACTCCCACACGCACCGCAAGATATGTGGAGCCCCACACGAAATAAATAATCGCGAAGGCTAATAGGGTCTTCCACGTCGGGCGATGGTCTGTGTCTTCCATGCTGTTCCATTTCCCAATTTCGCTTTTCTATTTTTGGCTGCGCTACTTCCATCCTTCGCGTTCGCGCAACGAAGTGATGTGCGCCACATGGTGTCTTCCGTGCCACGAATAGAGCGCCAGGCTGTCGTCCAGTGACATGGGCTTCTCCCATTCGGGGTGGCGAAATTGGCGTGACCATTCCGCCGGGCCCAGCGTGCGCAGCAGCAGCACCCAGCGTTTGTGCAGATTTTCCAGCAGGGCGAGCGAAGGTTCGATGGCCGCGCCTTTCACGTCTCCCAGTTCGGCCCATTTCGCTTCGTTGTAGGGCTTGATCAACGGCAGGTCTTCGGTGAGCGCGAGTTTGAAGCGCGTGTAGGCGTTCATGTGGCTGTCCGGAACGTGATGCACCACTTGGCGCACGGTCCATCCCTCAGGACGGTAGCGCGTGTCCAGTTGCTCGGGCTTTAAGCCTTTTACGGCATCGTTCATTCGTGCGGGTGTCGCGGCGATAGCTTCAATGTACTCGCGACGCTGTGTGTCCGTCAGCGGCGCTGTTGGCCGTTGAAACTTTCCAACCGGAAATCGCAGATCCGCTTGCATGTTGGTGACTCCAAGCCGGCAGATTCAGTCCGCCGAGTTCAATCGCGAAGACAAAAATGTATCACGCTGGCGCAATTTGCGGATTGGATGCAGCGAACCGCGCGCGCGATTCGATGGACAATTTGGACTGCAGCTGGATCTGGCGTGGAAGTGTGTGCGGAAGTCGCTGCGAAAGTACGGACCAAAGTTTGCGGAGGCCAGGCCTGCGCGGAAACTGGTTTGCTGATTTACTGGTTGTCTTGAAATTCTTCGTGCCAGGCCATTTGAATGGCTTCGAGCTTTCCCTCGTTTGACAGCTTCGGGTCGCCTGTGAATCCTGGAAGCTCGACGATCCATTTGTGCATATCCGTGAAGCGCACGGTCAGCGGGTCCACGCCAGGATGCGTTTCCGCCAGCTGGATTCCAATTTCTTCGGCGTTGTCCCAATCAAACGTGTTCGACATTCTTCCCCGCTCCTGGATGCAAACTTTCCTGCGTCAGCCGCGAGATGCGCCCGCAATGCAGCGCCAGGTGACATTGCGAATTTCTAGTGCTCGGCTTCCTTCGCGTAATTCTTATTCCACTCCGGAATTTCCACGACGATGTCCTTGGTTCCGTCGGGCACGCACTGACAACCGAGCCGCGACTTCGGCGTCACTCCCGGCGCTTCGTCGAGCTGGTCCAGCTCGGCGTCCGTCGCTTCGTTGCAACTGTCCAGTCCCTCGTGCACGATTACGTGGCATGTCGAACAAGCGCACACGCCGCCGCAAGCGTGGTCCAAGCCTAGATGATAGCCCTGCGAAATGTCCAGGATGCTGCCGGGCAAGCCGTCGTGGCCGTAGGGAATTTTGTCGGGATCGATCTCGACGGTCTTCCCTTCCCTGACAAACGTCACCTTATACTTCTTCGTCGCGGGCGTGAACTTTGTTTCTTCAATATATGGATTCTTGCCGCCCATGCTGTGCTGCTCCTCTCTCGACGCGCTCATCACAAATTCAGAACGGTCGAGCGCCCATCTGCAAAAATTTCGTCGCCAGTCGGCCGCCTTCGCCCGTGCGCGACTACACGTCGTCCAAGTTCTTGCCTTCGAATGCGGTTTGCAGTGCGCCATTCATCAGCACTTCCGCCAGATGCGCCGTCGCGGCGTTGATTTCGTCAATCCGCGTGCGCATCAATTTGTAATCGTTGCCTGCCAAAGCCGTGCGCAACTGCGCTTCCGAATCCGCGATAGCTTCTCGTTCCGCAGCGGAAATTTCCTGCGAGCGCGGGTCCGCAAGCGCCTTGTCCGTCGCCGCGAGGATCGTCTCCGCCTCGGTGCGCGCTTCAATCACCTGCCGCTCGGCAAAATCCTGCTCGGCATATTCGATGGATTCCTCGAGCATGCGTTCGATCTCGGTGTCCGAAAGGCCGTAACTCGGCTGCACCTCGACCGTGTGTTGCTCGTTGGTGCGCAAATCGCGCGCCGCCACTTGCAGAATGCCGTTCGCATCAATCAGGAATTTCACTTCGATGCGCGCCAGGCCCGCGGGTCCCGGCGGCGTCTTCAACTGAAAGCGCGCGAGCGACCGGCAATCCTTGGCCAGTTCGCGCTCGCCCTGCAGCACGTGAACGTCAATCGCCGTCTGATTCTCGACGCCCGTGGTGAAAAGCTCCTGCGCGCTGGCCGGAATTGTGGAATTGCGCGGAATGATTTTGGCAATCACGCCGCCCATGGTTTCGATGCCCAGCGAAAGCGGCGTCACGTCCAGCAGCAACATGGTTTTCACGCCAGTCTCGAGAATGTCGGCTTGCACCGCCGCGCCCAGCGCCACCACTTCATCGGGGTCCAGCTCGCAATGCGGCGCGCGCTGGAAATACTCGCCCACAGTCTTGCGCACTAGCGGAATGCGCGTCGAGCCGCCCACCAGCACCACTTCGTCCATTTCCTTCGGCGCGAGCTTGGCATCGGCCAGCGCCATTTTCACGGGCGCCATGGTCCGCGCAATAATGGGACGAATCAGCTCATCAAATTCCGCGCGCGTGATTTCGCGTATGTACATGCCTTTCGCTTCCAGCGGATATTGCACGATGGTTTTTTCCGCCGTGGAAAGTTCGTGTTTGGCGCGAATCAGGCTTTTGCGCAGCGTCTGGATGGCTTCGCCGCGATGGTCGAATTCAACGCCGAATTTTTCGCCTATTTCACGGCGCGCCAGGTCCAGAAGAGCGTTGTCAATATCGTCGCCGCCCAGATGCGTATCACCGTTGGTCGCGAGCACCTGATAGATGTCGCCTTCATTCGTGCTGATAAGCTTAAGGATCGAAATATCGAACGTACCGCCGCCGAAATCGTACACGGCTACCTGCCCGCGCTTCTGCTTGTGCAGGCCGTACGCCAGCGCGGCGGCCGTAGGCTCATTCACCAGGCGTAACACTTCGAGTCCCGCGAGGCGCCCCGCATCTTTCGTAGCCTGGCGCTGTGCGTCGTTGAAATATGCGGGCACGGTGATCACGGCGCGATCCACCGGCTCCTTGAAATAAGCTTCGGCCCAGGATTTCAGTTCGCGCAAAATGTACGCGGAAATTTCCGGCGCGGTAAAACTCTTGTCACCCAGGCGGACGCGAATGACGTTGTCGCTGCCGGGATCAATGCGGAACGGAAAAATCTTCAGCTCTTCTTGGACGTCCGCGACCCCGCGGCCCATCAGTCGTTTCACGGAATAAATCGTGCGCTCCGGCTGCGTCAGCAACTTCGCGCGCGCCACCTCGCCCACGATCACTTTTCCATCCCGGTCCACGCTCACAACCGAAGGGCACAAAGTCGAACCGTACGGCCCGGGAATACACTTCGGCGCCCCCGTTTGCGCATCCAAATACGCAATCAGACTAAACGTTGTCCCTAAATCAATACCAACGACACGTCCCATCGTTCGTCAGCTCCCAAGTTCCTTCTGCACGCCTGCAACTAAGTTCCGGATATACGCGCGGCGGTTCAACACTTCGTTCATCCTCGCCAGCAGCGCAGTTCTCTTTGCCTCTTCGCCGCCGAAATCAACCGCGGCATCCCACTCGCACCCCAGTCCTGCGAGTTCCGCATCCACGTCGTCAAGATCTTCCTGGAAATTTTGCTGCGCCGCTTCCAGCCGGCCTTGCAACGCCGCTACATCGCCGCCCGCGGCCCGCGCCTCGCGCAATTCATCAAGCGATTCGTTCAGCTCGAAAACTTCTTCGAGCAATTCCGGTGGCGCCTGCTGCTTGGTCGTCCCTTCCTTGCGAACGCCCAGGTGTTCCAGCAGATATTCCACGCGCGCGATCGGATCGCGCAGCGTGCGATAAGCATCGTTCAACTGCGAGGAGCGCTCCAACGACAAATTGCGTTCGAACTCGCTCGCGCGCACGAAATTATCCGGATGCAGCTTCCAACTGAGCATATGAAACTGCCCTTCGAGCGAGGCCGGTTCGATGGTCAGCTTCTGCGGCAATCCGAAAAACGCAAAGTAACTCGCGCCTGCAGGAAGCGGCTGCACTTTTCCGCAAGCCGCACAAAAATGTGCTCCCGTCACCGCCGCGCGGCAATTCCAGCAACTGGTGACCGGTATGCCCTCGGTCTGCGCATCTTGGGATCGTATGACGCTCATGGGTCTGGTCTCGTCCGGGCGCACCCCCGAGGGAAGAAGAGCGCGATTGGCACAGGAGAGAAACGCCTCAGTTCAACGCGAAACGCTTACAGCTATAACCGGCCACCCAACTCACGCGGTAAACGAACTACCGCATCCGCAACTCCGCGCCGCCTGGGGGTTCTGGAAGACGAAGCCCTGCTTCATCAGGTCCTCGTGATAATCCAGCGTGGTGTCGTGAAGGTAGAGATAGCTCTTGGGATCCACGAAAATGCGCGCGCCGTTTTCTTCAAAAACTTTATCGCGGTTGCGTGCCTCGGTGTCCAGGCGCATCGCGTAGCTGAGCCCCGAACATCCGCCCCCCTGCACGCCCACGCGCAGTCCGCCGGACTCGGCCGGCACGCCTTCTTTTTGCAGCAGCTCGCGAATTTTTACCGCAGCCTTTTCCGATACGTGAATCATGGACGTTGTCCCACTTGCATCCGGGCCGCGCACGAATCTCCGTGCGCGGCGCAACACCACACAGAACGATGCTTAGTTATGCGCCGTGGCGGCTTCCGCGGGCTTCAAGTCCGCTTCGCCTTGCTTCTTCTTCCAGTCGCCAAGCGCGGCCTTGATGGCATCCTCCGCCAGCACGGAACAGTGAATCTTCACCGGGGGCAGCGCCAGTTCACGGACGATGTCCGTGTTCTTGATGGCCAGCGCTTCCTCGACGGTCTTGCCCTTCACCCATTCGGTGGCCAGGGAAGAACTCGCAATCGCCGAACCGCAACCGAAGGTTTTGAACTTCGCCTCTTCGATCACGCGGGTTTGCGGATTCACTTTCATCTGCAGCTTCATCACGTCGCCGCATTCCGGCGCGCCCACCAGACCCGTACCCACGTTCGGATCGGCCTTATCCAGCGAGCCGACGTTGCGCGGGTTGTTGTAATGTTCGATTACCTTATCGCTATACGCCATTAGTTGATTCTCCTCTTCATGGTAACGCTGCTATCCAGCCCCTCTTCCGCAATTACTCGATCCGACAAAGTCACATGCGCGATGGATGCCGACCGTCCGGCGCAAACTTCCTCGAGCGTCCGCACCACTACTTCTTCACGCAACTTCAGAAACTCCAAAAACCCTGCCAATTCATCCAGGTCACGAAAGCGCCGCGAATTGCACGCGCCGCCATCTACGTTAGGAGCGAAAAATACGTCAAATACCGGGGTGTTGCCGCTGAACGTACGATGTACGCCGACTGTGCCTTCGTAGATCACGTTCCCCCCTTTGAGACGATTTTTATTCCGCTGCCACCTGCCATTTCATTTTGCTGACGTCCACTCCCTCTTTAGCCATTTCGTACAGAGGTGAAAGTTCACGCAAACGCGATACGGTTTCCACGACGCGATCTGCTACGTAGTCCACTTCTTCTTCCGTGTTGAAGCGTCCCAGGCCGAAACGGATGGAAGTGTGCGCCAGATCCTCGCCCACGCCCAGGGCCTTCAGCACGTAGCTGGGTTCCAATGTCGCCGAAGTGCAAGCCGAGCCGCTGGACACAGCGATGTCGTTGATGCCCATCAGCAGCGATTCGCCTTCGACGTAGGCAAAGCTGATATTGATATTGTGCGGCAGACGATGTTCCATCGAGCCGTTGATGAACGTCTCATCCAGCCGCGACATGATTGACTCTCGCAGCCGTTCGCGCAGCTTGAACAGCTTTTCGCTTTCCTGCGCCATTTCCTGTCCGCAGAGTTCGCAAGCCTTGCCCAAGCCCACGATTCCGGGCACATTCAGCGTGCCGGAACGCATGCCGCGCTCGTGTCCGCCGCCATCAATCTGCGCTGCCAGCTGCACGCGCGGATTCTTGCGACGCACGTACAGAGCGCCCACGCCCTTCGGTCCGTAGATTTTGTGCGCAGAGATGGACATCAAATCAATTCCGTCCTTCTGCACGTCCACCGGAATCTTGCCCACGGCCTGCACGCCATCCACGTGAAAGAAGACGCCCTTCTCTTTCGCGATCTTGCCGATTTCCGCGATCGGCTGCACCACGCCAATTTCGTTGTTCGCGTACATGATCGAAATCAAAATCGTCTTCGGCGTAATCGCTTTGCGCAGCTCGTCCAGGCTGATGCGGCCGTCCTTGTGCACGGCCAGGTAGGTCACTTCGTAGCCGTTTTTCTCCAGGCGCTTGCAGGTATCGAGCGTCGCCTTGTGCTCAGTGACCTGCGTGATGATGTGATTGCCCTTCTCGCGATACATTTCCGCGACGCCCTTGATCGCCAGGTTCGTCGATTCCGTGGCGCCGCTGGTGAATACAATCTCTTTCGGCGTGGCGTTGATCAGCTTCGCGATTTGCGCGCGCGAATTTTCTACCGCCTCTTCCGCCTTCCAGCCATATTCATGGTTGCGGCTGGCGGCGTTGCCGTACTTGTCCGTGAAATACGGAACCATTGCTTCGACGACGCGTGGATCCACCTGCGTGGTCGCGTGATTATCAAAATAAATTGGAAGCTTGATCGCCATTCTCTGTCTCCTCAGTCCCCGTTCTGTGTTTACTGCCCCCGGGCCAGGTAACGCTGCCCAAAACTTGTTTCCTGCGTCTTTGCGGTAGGCCGCCGTGGCCTCAAACCCGCAGCTCGACCATCTCTGAGAGCGGCGCCTCATCCGTCATCTGCGAAATCGTGACCTTGCCCAGCACTTCCAGAATGCTGTCGTTCACTCGCCGCAAAGGCTCGCGTATCGAGCAGGTCGTCGTCACGTCGCACGCCCCGTGCGAAGTCATGCACGAAGTGATGAACAGCGGTCCGTCAATCGCCCTGATCACGTCGAGCGCCGAGATCAACGAAGCGTCGCGACCCAACGTGTATCCGCCGCCCGAGCCATGCCGCGCCGCCACCAGCCCCACCTTCGCCAGTCTCTGCAGCACTTTTGCCATCAGCGGCGTAGACATCTTATACAGCTCGGCGATGTCTCCCGCGCTGCACGACCCGTGCCCGCCATGTATCGCCAAATGCTTCAGCGCGATCAAACCGTAGTCGGCCTTTTTGGATAGCTTCATCATAGATGCATATGCGACTGATACGGTCGCATATTGATTCTACGGCCTGCCCACCAAGAAAGTCAAGCCTACAAAGAACCCACAACTCCAATCAACGCAGCATGTTAAACAACGACCATTTTAGTCGTAGTGGTCAAGGCTGGGTGGCCCAACGGAGTAAATAGCGGCCCAAACTGCAGATTCGACTCATTGAACGGCTAGGGCGAGCCAGGGCCGGTTTGGCTTCCGCCTCAGAGGGGCCTGCTGGCGGTCCGTAAGAACGGCAAATCGGGTGCCTCGTAATTCAATTTCACACCCGCTTACTACTCTGACCCATGCGGCGTCACGATTTTTCTGGCCGCGACAAAGGAATTTCTAGGTTAGAATCGCGAAGCGAATGGATTCCAGCGGCTCCAGACCCGTTACCGCGATTTATCCCGGTTCGTTCGATCCGGTCACCAACGGTCATCTGGACTTGATTACCCGCGCGTCTAATATCTTTGACAAGCTAGTCGTCGCCGTCGCGCACAATCTGGAGAAGGATCCGCTGTTCACCGAAAAAGAGCGCGTGGAGATGCTGGAGACCGCAACGTTCAAGTGGGTGAACGTGGAGATTGATGTATTCGACGGACTGCTGATGGACTACGCGCGCGCAAAAAAAGCGGGAGTGATTGTGCGCGGCATTCGCGCCGTCTCCGATTACGAATACGAACTGCAGATGGCCATGATGAATCGCAAGATCGAGCCGGACATCGAAACCGTCTTCATGTTGCCGGCCGAGCAGTACAGTTATCTAAGTTCGCGGCTCGTGAAAGAGCTGGCGCGGCTGGGCGGACCCATCAAGGATTTTGTTCCGCCGATCGTGCAGGAGCGGCTGGGCGCCAAATTCAAGTCGAATTTTTAGCTTGGCTCGACGCTGCGGTCCAGGCCCCGCGGCGATTTGCGGCTCTTATAAACTGGGAGTGTGCGATGGAACTGGCCACGGAAAAGAAAATGGAAAATACCATTCAGCTTGCGGATCGTGTGAATCGCATCAGCATCTCGCCGACGATGCTGGTGCTGCAGGAAGCGGAGAAACTGAAGGCGCAGGGGATTGACGTCGCGGACTTCGGGCCGGGCGAGCCGGATTTCCCCACGCCCGAGCACATTAAGCGCGCCGTCGTGCAGGCGCTCGAGGAAAATCGCACGAAGTACACGCCGGTGGCGGGCATCGCTCCGCTGCGCCAGGCCATTTGCGATTGGCATGCCGCGCAGTTGGGATCTTCTTATCAACCGTCCGAATGCGTTGTGAACGTCGGCGGCAAGCACGCGATTTTCAATGCGATTTGCTCGCTGATCAATCCGGGCGACGAAGTGATCATCGGCGCTCCGTACTGGGTCAGCTATCCGGATATGGTGAAGTACGCAGGCGGCACGCCGGTTTTCGTCGAGACGCTTCCGAACGATGCGTTCATTTTGCGCGCTTCCCAAGTGGAAGCAGCATTCACGCCGAAAACCAGAGTCGTGATCGCCAATTCGCCGAACAATCCCACCGGCTCGGTGATTCCGCCGATGGAATTCGCGCGCTTGCAGGATTTTTGTAACCGCCACAATATTTGGCTGCTTTCCGACGAATGTTATTCACACTTCGTGTACAAGGACGCCAAACCATTTTCCGCCGCTGGCATTCCGGGGCCCAAGGATCGCTTGATCGTCGCCGGCTCATTTTCCAAAACTTTTGCCATGACCGGCCTGCGCCTCGGTTACATCCTCGCGCCCAAGCCGCTGGTGGACGCAATCGCCAAGTTGCAGAGCCAATCGACTTCCAATCCCACTTCGATCATTCAGTACGCCGGGCTTGCAGCGATGCGCGGTACGATGGATTCGGTGACTGCAATGCTCGAGGAATACGCGCGGCGGCGCGAACATATTCTCGCGGGCCTGCGCGCGATTCCTGGAGTCACTTGCACGCCGCCCATGGGCGCGTTCTATGTGTTCCCGAATGTCGCGGCGCATTGCAATCCGCAGATGCCGGATACTACCGCCGTCGCAAAACTGCTTCTCGAGCGCGAACATGTCGCCGTCACTCCTGGCGAAGCGTTCGGCGCGCCGGGATTTTTGCGCCTTTCTTACGCCACCTCGACGGAGCGGATCGACGAAGGCCTGCGCCGGTTGGCGCGCTTCTTCGGTAAGGCGGCGTGAGTTTCAGCAGCGCTTCTCTGTGCCCAGCGCGGCTGGAGCCGATTTTCAGTGCGCGTCCCTGGGGCGCACGTACTCTCGCGCCGTTATTCCCTGAAAAATCCAATCTAGCTGAGCCTTTGGGCGAAGCATGGATGACCGGAGTGGAATGCCGCTTCGCATCCGGACCCTTTGCTGGCCAGAAACTGGGTGACGTGTGGCGCGCTCTGCCGGCTGCGTGGAGCGGAACGAAAATCGCTGCTTCTGCTGGCTCGTTTCCTATGCTCATAAAATTTATTTTTGCCGAAGAAAAGCTTTCCGTGCAGGTTCATCCCGATGACGAATACGCCGCGCGCCACGAACAGGCCGCCGGTGGCCGCGGCAAAACAGAAATGTGGTACGCGATTCGCGCGCGGCCTCGTGCCGAAGTGCTGGCGGGGCTGAAACCTGAGGTAACGCCGGAAATATTCAAACGCGCCATCGCGGAAGGTTCCGCTGAGGATTGCCTGCTACACGTTCCGCTGCGCGCCGGAGAAGCTATTTTTGTTCCGGCCGGTACCGCACACACCATTGGCGCCGGTTTGGTGCTCTGCGAAATTCAGGAATATTCGGACCTTACTTATCGCGTATTTGACTACAACCGCCGAGATGCGCAGGGCCGTTCGCGCGAGTTGCACATCGAAAGAGCGCTGCAGGTGATGCGCTTCGGTGAACAGCGCGGCGGGAAGATTGAACCGGTACGGATTGCGCGCGGTGCCATGACGGAAACATTTTTTATTGCTTGCCGCTTTTTCGCTGCGGAAAAATGGGATTTCGCGGAACGGGCAGGCGCGGCCACTTCACCGGAACATTTCGACCTGCTGATCATTCTCGAAGGCCACGGCTCGATCCAGTGGAGCGGCGAATCCGCGGAATACGCGCCGGCGCAAACCTGGCTGCTTCCAGCGGCGCTTGGCGCATATCATTTGGCGCCGCGCGAACAAACTTCCCTGCTCCGCGCGTACGTGCCCGTGCCTTTCGACGAAATCCCGCGCGAGCTCGCCGCTCAAGGCGTCAGCGAAGCCGCGATTTCCCGTTTGGTGTATCCGTGAAAAGGCACACGAAGCTCGAACACGAATCGCTTCCTGCATGCGCCGTGCTGCTCGCCGGCGGACGCGGCACTCGTTTCTGGCCGCGCAGCCGCACGTGCACACCCAAGCAGCTGCTGAACATCACCGGCGGCGAGACTATGCTGCGCGAAACCGTCTCGCGCCTGAAACCGATTTTCGGGCTGCGCGATTTCTGGGTGGTCACCAACATTGAACAGGCCGGTGCGGTACGTCGCCAGTTACGCGGCGTGCCCGCCGCACATATTTTTGCAGAGCCGGTTGGCCGCAACACCACCGCCGCCATCGCTCTCGCCGCGATTCATCTTCTACACGAGCATAAGGACGCGCTGATGACAGTCCTGCCCTCGGACAGCTACGTCGCCGACGCCAATCGTTATTGCCAACTCGTGCAAGCCGCGCTGGATCTCGCGCGAACCCCCGGAAACCTCGTGGTTTTCGGCATTCCGCCCACTCGCCCCGAAACGGGTTACGGCTACATCGAAGCCGGGCCACGCACAACGCGCGTTCCTGGCAGCGGCGCCATGGCCGTGCGACGTTTCACGGAAAAGCCCGCGTTGCCAATGGCGCGCCGCTACGTCGCCTCCGGAAAATATTTCTGGAACGCCGGAATATTTTTCTGGCGCGCCTCGACGTTCCTGGAATGCTTGCGCCAGTTTCTGCCCGCGACGCACGCCGCGTTGATGAAGCTGGCCGAAACCATCGGCACGCGAAAGTACGCCGCGGCGCTCCGCCGAATTTATCCCACGCTCGAAAATATTTCCGTCGACTACGCCATCATGGAGCCTGCCACGCGCGCCGGCGCCAAAACGCGCGTCTCTGTGATTCCCGCCAAAGTCGGCTGGAGCGACATCGGCTCGTGGAGCGCGGTGTACGATTTGCTTGCCTCGCAGCGCGGCGCGAATGTCTCTGCTGGCCCCGCTTTCACGCTTGACGCCAGCGGTAATTATTTCTGGGCACCCGGAAAATTTCTCGCGGCTATCGGCGTGCATGATCTGGCCCTGGTGGAAACGGACGATGCGATCCTGCTCTGCCCGCGCGACCGCGCCCAAGACGTCGGCAAAATCGTCAAATTTCTCGAGCAGCAGAAACTCGCGCGCCTACTCTAGCGCCCGCCATTTTGGCGCGTGGTGTGAACCACTTTATTACCCATCATTGCTTCCCGGCGGAAATCGCATCGCTTATACTGGCTTAGCGTGAGCGACATACTATTTGGCACCGACGGCTGGCGCGCCATCATCGCCGAAGATTTCACGTTCGAAAATGTGCGCAGGGTCGTGCATGCGATCGCGCGTTACGCAGTGCGCGCGGAAAAACCAGGCGCCGGCATCCTCGTAGGCTACGACACCCGCTTCGGCTCGGAGCGTTTCGCGCGAGCTGCAGCAGAGACAGTTTCCGCTGCCGGCATTCCCGTGTGGCTCGCCGCTGAGGCCACACCCACGCCTGCACTCTCGCTGCTGGTGAAACTGCGCGGCGCGGCCGGCGGAATCCAGATCACCGCGAGCCACAATCCGTATCAATGGAACGGCGTGAAATACAAAGCCAGCTACGGCAGCTCCGCTTCGCCCGCCATCGTCGCGCAAATTGAATCCGAACTTGCGAAAGCGTTGCGTGAAGGAGTTCCAGCACTCCCACCGCGCAAAGATCTGATCCATTCGCTCGACGTGCGGGCGCCGTATCTGGAAACTCTTGACGCGCTGGTCGATTGGGATCGCCTGCGCGCCGCGAAATTCCGTTTCGTGATCGATCCGATGCACGGCGCAGGGCGCGGACTGCTGCGCGATCTGTTCCGGCGCCGTGAAATTGGCTGCGAAGAAATTCGCGGCACGCGCGACCCGCTATTCGGCGGTGTAAATCCGGAGCCTATCGAGCCGCACATCGCAGCGCTGCAGCAAGCCGTGGTGCGCGGCAAATTCGACGCTGGCTTCGCGCTCGATGGCGACGCGGACCGCATCGGCGCAGTGGACCGCGACGGCGCGTTCATCAACCCGCACCAGGTTTTCGCGATCCTGCTATGGCATCTCGCCGGCACGCGCAAACTCGAAGGCGCGGTGGCCAAAACTTTTTCCACGACCAAAATGATCGACAAAATCGCCGCGAAATTCGGCCGCCAGGTTTGGGAAACTCCCATCGGCTTCAAATACATCTGCGACCGCATGCTCGAAAGCGACATCCTGCTGGGCGGCGAAGAAAGCGGCGGCATCGGCACCAAACTGCACTTGCCCGAGCGGGACGCCACCGTGAACGCGCTGCTGCTCGCCGAAGTGATGGCCTGGCACGGCAAAAGTCTCGGAGAACTGGTCGCGCTGCTGCACGCGGAATTCGGTGAACACCATTACGGCCGCGTGGATTTGCACGTGAAAAATGGCCAGAAGGAAAAAGCCATCGGCCATTTTTCCGCCGATAAACTTCAGCGCTTGCTCGATTGGCCCATCACGCGCCGCGAAAATCTCGACGGCATCAAAGTGTACCTCGGCGACATCGGCTGGCTGATGCTGCGCGCCTCCGGCACCGAAAACATGCTGCGGATTTATTCGGAGACCACGCGCCCGGAAACCACCAAGCGCGTTCTGGATACGGTCGTAGCGCTCGTGCAAAGAATGTGATCAACGCACGGCGGGCTTTCCGGGGCGGTGGCCCGCTGCGAATGCAAAAAGGAGAATGGCGATGGAAGCAGTAAATCTGAACGAAAAACTGTCCCGCGTAAACGAATACTGGAGCCCGACGATCATCGGCGAGCTGAACGACACCTACGTGAAGGTCGTAAAGTTCACCGGCGAATTCGTCTGGCACCATCACGATGAAGAAGACGAAATGTTTCTGGTCGTCAAAGGGCGCTTGCGCATGCATTTTCGCGACCGCGAAATCTCGGTGTTGCCGGGCGAATTCATCATCGTCCCCAAGGGCGTCGAACATAAGCCCGAGGCGGACGAAGAAGTTCACGTGGTGTTGATCGAACCGAAAACAACTCTGAACACGGGAAACGTGCGCAACGAGCGCACCCGCGTCGAACTGCAACGCCTTTAAACCACAACAATTTTTCATTCAATGCAGCAGCGCCGTCTGCCGCGGCGCGCGATTACCGCTGTTTATTTCCGAAGCGCAGCGCCAGAACGCGTTATCATTCATCCCGCGCGCGCCCGTCGCCGGGCCGCGCCAGAAAGCGGAGCCAAATGAATCGCCGACTCTACACGCTCGATGTTTTTACCACCAAGCGCTTCGCGGGAAACCCGCTGGCGGTCGTCACCGATGGCGATGGCATTCCCACCGCGAAGATGCAGACCATCGCGCGCGAGATGAATCTTTCGGAAACTGTTTTCATCCAACGACCCACAAATAATCGCGCGCTTGCGCGCCTGCGCATTTTCACCACCACGCGCGAATTGCCGCTGGCCGGCCATCCCGTGATCGGCGCATGGTTTTTGCTCGCTGAACTCGGCGTCGTCCCCGCCTCCGAAGGCAGCGTGCACATTCTGCAGCAGACCGGCGCCGGAATTCTTCCCGTGGAGTTGGCCTTTCACAACGGCCGCCCCGTGCGCGTCACCATGACGCAACGGCCAGCGCGTTTCACGCGTGCAACATTCTCGCGCGCTACGCTCGCTGCAGCGCTCGGGTTGAAACCGAGCGACCTGGCGCCGTCGCTGCCGATCGAATTTGCTTCCACCGGAATTTCCAACCTGATGGTGCCTGTGAGCCGCCGCACGGTGCTCGCCAAAATTCAGATGAACATGCCCGCTCTGGCCCATCTGGTTTCACCGCACGGCACCATGGCGTATTGCTTTGCGTTGAGTGGCCGCGGACGCGCCTACGCGCGCGGTATGGTTCCCTGGGGGACGATCGAAGATCCTGCGACGGGCTCTGCGGGAGGCTCGCTTGGCGCGTACCTGGTGCATCACGGCCAATTAAAGGCTGGCGAGCAATTGCAAATCACGCAAGGCGTGGAAATGGGCCGCCCCAGCGATATTCTGGTAGAAGTCGGCGCGGATAAGGGAAGGTTGACGCCGAAAGTCAGTGGCTCGGCCGTGCGGATTTTCGAAGGCCACATCGAGGCGTAGTTAGTCCATCACTTCTTGGCGGGGCGCGGTTCCTCGACAGTCTTGCTTGCAGCATCCAGAATGCCATTCAAGAATGCCGGAGAATCCGCCGAGGAAAATTTCTTCGCGAGTTCCAGCGCTTCGTCAATCACCACTTTCACCGGTGCGGTGCCGAAGCGCAATTCGTAAATCGCCAGGCGCAGAATGCTGCGGTCCACCGCTGCGAGGCGCTCAAGTTTCCAGTTTTCAGAAAGCCTCTCGACCGTCTTATCGCTCGCGTCCATCGCGGATACCGCACCCTCGAACAATTGATTGGCGAACTTACGCGTAGAATCCGCTGCGCGCGCCTGCTTCCAGAAATTTTGCTCCACCAGCGACGGTTTGCGCCGCGTCATGTCCCACTCGAAGAGCATTTGCAGCGCGAATTCGCGTGATTTGCGGCGCAGCGTCATGCTAACGGCGCCGCCCGCGACGCGACGCGCCTTTCGCAGCGCCGCCAGGCCCAGCGCCTGGCTTATCAGCAATCTTGCGCACCAGCTGCGCCATCTCCACAGCCGCCAGCCCTGACTCGTATCCTTTGTTACCGGATTTCAACCCGGCGCGGTCAATGGCCTGTTCTAAGGTGTCGCAGGTCAGCACGCAAAATATCAGCGGCACACCAGTATCGAGTTGCGCGAGCTGAATGCCGCGCGCCGTTTCAGACACCACCACGTCGTAGTGCGATGTCTCGCCGCGCAAAACGCAGCCAATGCATATGATCGAATCGAAGCGTCCGCTCACCGCCATTTTTTTCGCGACGATCGGAAGTTCGAACGATCCAGGCACGCGCACGATCTGAATCTGCTCTTCTGTGGCGCCAGCCTGTTGCAGCGCATCGAGCGCTCCCGCCAACAGCCGGTCCGTGATGAAATTGTTGAATTGGCTCGCGACCACGCCAATCCGTAGCCCTGCCGCGCTCAAACCGCCTCGCACATCCGCCGGCTTCAACTTTTCTGCCATTCTTCAGCGCCCCTCGAATTTCGCAGGACGCTTCTCCAGAAACGCGCGCGTGCCTTCGCGCATGTCCTGCGTCGCGCAACACAATCCGAAAAGCGTGGCTTCCAGGTACAGGCCTTCTTCCTGCGGCATCTCCATCCCGCGTTCCACGGCTTCCATCGCGTACTTCACGGCAAGCGGCGCATTCGCGATAATTTTCTTTGCCATCGCTTCCGCCGTCGCCAGCAGCTCTCCGGATTCCACCACGCGATTCACCAGTCCGACGCGCAAAGCTTCTTCGGCCGAAATCATTTCGCCCGTCAGAATCAATTCATGGGCCACGCCTTTGCCGCACAATCGCGGCAGCCGCTGCGAGCCGCCGTAACCGGGGATTAATCCCAGCTTCACTTCAGGTTGTCCCAGCTTGGCGTTGCGGCTGGCGATGCGCAGCGTGCACGCCAGCGCCAGTTCGCAGCCGCCGCCCAGCGCGAATCCATTGATCGCGGCGATCGCGGGTTTCCCTAGCGTCTCGAGCCGATGAATAATTTCCTGGCCGTACAACGTAAATTCCCGCCCATTCACGGGAGTCTGCTGCGAGAGTTCGTTGATGTCCGCGCCGGCGATGAACGCTTTCTCGCCCGTGCCAGTGAGAATCAGCGCGCGGATATCGTCATCGGCGCGCACTTTCTTCAGACAATCGCCCAGCTCGTCCATGGTCTTGCGGTTCAGCGCGTTGAGCACATTGGGACGGTTGAAGGTGATGCGCGCAATCTTGTCCCTCACCTCGAACAGTAAATTATCGTAGGCCATGTCTTCCTTGCCGCAAGTTTCCGGATTTTAACACTGGTATGGTACCCGAATCGGCCGTGGTTTGCCGCGTTATGCCGTCACGCTTAAGAAACCGATTCGACAATCACCGCAATTCCCTGGCCGCCGCCGATGCACGCGCTGGCCACGCCGTAGCGCGCGCCGCGCCGCCGCAATTCCAGCAGCAAGCTCAAGACCAGCCGCGTTCCGGTGGCCGCCAGCGGATGACCGAGTGCGATCGCGCCGCCATTCACATTGGTCTTGTCGCGATTCAGGCCCAGCTTTTTTTCTACCGCCAGATATTGCGCCGCGAATGCTTCGTTCACTTCCACCAAATCCATTTGCTCGAGTTTCAGGCCCGTCAGCGCCAGCGCTTTTTGGATCGCCGGTACAGGGCCGATGCCCATGATTTGCGGCGGCACTCCCGCCGTCGCCCATCCGACGATACGCCCCAGCGGTTTCCAGCCGCGCTCCTTCGCAATCTTCGCGTGCGTCACGACTACCGCCGCTGCACCGTCCACGATTCCGCTGGCGTTTCCTGCGGTCACAATCCCGTCCTTGCGAAAGGCGGGCTGCAGCGATTCCAGCGCTTCGATCGTTGTTTCCGGGCGACGGTGATCGTCCTCCATCACCAGCGTCGTCTTTTTTCCCTTCTTCACTTCCACCGGCACGATCTCATCCTTGAAATGTCCCGCTCGAAACGCGGCCTCGGCGGCCTGCTGGCTGCGCAGCGCGTATTCATCGGACGCCCGGCGCGTGATTCCCTGCTCGGCCGCCAGATTTTCGGCGGTCTCAGACATGCTGAAGCCGCAATACGTGTCAAAAAGCCCGGACATCAGCGAATCTTCCAGCTTGCCCTCGCCCAACCGAAAGCCCGCGCGCGCGCCGCGAATCACGTGCGGAGCCTGCGACATATTTTCCATACCGCCGGCGAGAACCACGCGCGCTTCGCCCAGCAGAATTCGTTGCGCCGCTTGCGTGATGGATTCCATTCCGGAACCGCATAGACGATTCACGGTCACCGCCGGAGTTTCGATAGGCAATCCGGCTCTCAATCCCACGTGGCGCGCGCCGTAGAGCGCGTCGGCGCTGGTCTGCATCACGTTGCCGAAAATCACGTGGTCGAAATCCGCGGGTTCGGTGCCGGCGCGGCGAATCGCTTCTTTGCTGGCGGCTGCGCCCAGATCAATCGCCGTCGTCGCATCGAAGGCGCCCATGTAGCGGGCCATCGGCGTGCGTGCTCCGTGCAAAATCACAGCATCAGTAATGAACATGTGTCCTCGGAGTGATTCGAGATTAAGGTGTGGAAAGCGCTACGAGCGTGTCGCCGCCGCGTTGCCGCGCGTCGTCCAGCCCAGCTTCGGCGCGATTGATCCATTCGGTGACGCGATCTTCGGTTTCGTCGCCGGGCCGCGAAGAAGCTTCCGCCACCACCGCGCTGATTGTCAAATCCGGCGTACCCCACGATGGCCGCACCGACGCCGCGAGTTGCCGCAGTTTTTCACCCAGCGCGCGCGCATGATCCAGCGACGTATCCGGCAGAATGAACGCCAGCGACCACGCAGTGTATTTTACAGCAACATCGGTCTGGCGAATGGCGGAAGAAAGCGCACGGGCCAGTTGCTCGATGTAATGATCCACCGCTGCGTCTCCGTGCTGACGCAGCAACTCGCCGCCGCGGTCCACGTGTACCACAATCAGCGAGATCGCAGTGTTCTGCGCTCGTGCGCGATTGGATTCCACTAGCAGGCAATCAATGTAAGCTCCGCGGTTCAGCAGACCGGTCTTTTCATCGGCCACCGCGAGCGAACGCACCAGCGAACGCAGCCGCGTGTGATTTACGGACATCACCAGCTGGTCGCCCACGGCCTGCAGAAAATAACTTTCGTTCGGCTTCCATTTTCGCCCGCGCGCATCGCCGATCAGCAGCGCACCGGAAGGAGCCTGCGTTTCCTTGTCCGTCAGCATCACGCCCAGCGCCGATTCCAGCCCCAATTCGCGCAAGGTTGGCAAACTCGCGGCCTGTAATTCCACTCCGCCCATCAAGTCGGGCGTCACTTGCGTCACCATTCCCACGATGCTGGAAATTTTTTGCGGACCCACCGCCGCAAATCCCAGTGCGGCGTATTCCGCAGTCGCTTGCGCCCCTTCACCGGGAGCACCCACCGCCACCAGGCACCGGCTCACACGCAAATGCTTCCCGATTTCCGCCGCGGTCGTCACCAGCACTTCGCGCGGCGTTGGCTGGCGGTACATCAAGCGATTAATTTCCGCGATTGCCGCGAGGTCCCTGTGCGTCTCCGCCGCTGTTGGTGCGGACGGCGTTCCGTAAGCTTCCAACTGTTGCGCGGGCTGCAACGGTGGAGGAGCTTCCACTGCTGCGGGCGCAGGAGCTGCGGCTTTTGTCGCGAGTTTGCGGCCGCCGCCTTTCGGCCACCAGTTCGCGCGTTCGTAAAGTGCACGCAGCCGCTCGTTCTTTTCTTCTTCGCCGGGGAAAAGTTCCGCGATGCGCTCCAGCCGCTCCACTGCTTTGCTCTGCAACGAATACTGCAAGAAAATTTCTACCTGCACCACCAGATCTTCCAGCGCCTGTTGCGCGCGCACTTCTTCGGGCACGCCTGCCGCGTTTTCCGATGGCTCGCGTCCCGCGCCCGTAAAACCGTCGGGACGCGTGGACACCGTAGCCGCCTTCGCCGCGCGCGCCAAAATATTCTGCAGGAAGCCTGGATCGGCCTTCCCTTCCAGCTTCGCGATACGCTCGTGATTGCGGTAATCGTACGGGTCAATATCCACGAGCCGGTCCAGCGATTCGCAGGCTTCCTTCAGCCGGCCCGCCACCAGATACAGGTCGAACAATTTCACCAACGAATCGAAATACTTCGTTTCACGATTCAGCTCTTCGTAAAGCTTGGCCACCACTTCCGCCAACGCCAGCGAGTGCGGAAAACTGGTCGCCAGCCGGTCCAGGTTCGCCGACAGCTCCACTTCCTTGCGCACGGCGCGCATGATTTCTTTCGTCTGTACCAGCAGTGCGGCCGCTTTGGGATCCTGTCCCGCGCGAATATATGCTGCCGCCAGTTCGAATAATTTTACGAAGCCCTCGGGCTTCTGCGCGTAATAGGCTTGAAAGACGTCCTTCGCTGCGTCCAAACGCCCGGTGCGCAGCAACGCTTCTCCGAAAAGCGCCAGGAACGCGCCATCGCGCTCCGTCGGGGCAAAAGGCTCGAGCAACATCACCGCGCCCTCTGCGTCGCCCTTCCGCAGCTTCGCTTCGCCAAACAACAGAGCGCCAGACTTATCCTGCGGCGCCAGCACATGCGCCCGCCCGAAATATTCCAGCGCCGCGTCCAGCGCCCCGACCGAGAGCGTCAATTGCCCCGCGCGCACATAACTCCGCGCCGCCATGTCCGCATGGCGCAACTTCTCCGCCAATTCGCCCAGCACAATATGCCGCTGCGGATTCTCCGGGTCCAGCACCGCCATGCTCTCGTAACAAGCGAGCGCTTCGATGCCGCGCTGTTCCTTCGCAAAAAGCTCCGCGGCATTGCCAAATTGTTCGATGGCTTCCGAAGTGCGGTTCTGTTTCTGCAGCAAAGTGGCAAAACGCATCAAGCGGTCAGCAGGCTGCGGAAACGTGCGCAGAAAACGAATGAAAACAGCGGATGCCTTGGCGCCATCGCCGGATTCCACCAGGCGGTCAAACTGGATGCCGTAATATTCCGCGGCAAGCTGCGGCTCGTTCAGGCGTGTATAGATGTCGGCCAGCGCCTGCAGCGCTTCCTGATGCGCGGGAGCCTCTTCGAGCACCGCCTGATACTCGGTGACGGCCTCTCGAAGCTTATTCTTCTCCAGGCTCTTGCGCGCCCGATCGAGATGTTTGTTAATGTCCGGTGCCATGGGAAAACGCGCGTTCCTCGGGCTTTGCGGGCTTGCTGGGGAAGTCCGCCCGCGAGTCATGCCGCGACATCGTCACGGGTCCCGATTTTTTCGCGCGGGTCGAACATCCACTATATACCGGACGCCAAGCCGCCCTCAAAACGAATTCAGCGCACCGTGCTCAGAAGCACCACAAAAGACTGCGGATTGGGAGGGGACCGTTCGAGGACCTTTCAAAGTTTCGCAAAATGAGACTATCCAGCCGGAGAGCCGCCTGGAGACAACCGTATTCTTACGCCCGTGCGCCCGCACGCGCCTGACTAGGCAATTCCTTCACTTTCTCGCGCATGGATTTCAGGGACAACCCACTGCGCACCAATCCCGCGAACCCCAGGAAAATGAACGGAATGGTCAGCGCCAGAAAGGCGAAAAACGAAAAACTCGTCGCCGTCGTCTTCTCCACCTGAAACACGCTCAATCCCAGCACGCAGAAAAACTGATACGAGCCCACGTTCGCCGGCGCGTTCGGCAGCGACACGCCCAAATTAATAATCAGCAGCACCACGATCGCCGCCAGAAACGGCAACTGCAAGCCGTACGCCTTCATCATCGCCCACAGCCCCAGCACCTGGCACGCCGGCATCATCAACGAGGCGAATACGGCCGCATAAAAACTGGGCGCCGTTCCCATAGCGTGCAATCCCAACAGCGCGCGCATTAATTTTCCCGGCAGACGCCGCTGCCCCGTATATTGCTCCGGATCCTGCGAAAGTTTCACTTCCAGATAGTAAATAATGATCACCACGATCGCGAGCAACACCAACGTGACGATCCCCAACGTGTCGGCCACCTTCCGGAATCGTTGCGGCAAATCCACCAGCAGCGAAACTACCGCCAGCGACGCCGTGGCGATCACCAAATCCACCAGCCGCTCGACACCCACCGAACCCAGCACTCGCCCCAGCCTGATGTCCTCCGCATCCGATACGATGTAGCTGCGCAGCAATTCTCCGGGCCGCAGCGGGAACACCAAATTGGCGAACAGCCCCGCGTACACCGCCCGAATCGTGTGCGTCAGCTTCACTTTCCCGAACGGGCTAAGCAGCCATTTCCAGCGCAACGCCTGCACTCCGTAGCTCAGCACATCGAATCCCATGCCGATCGCCACCCATTTCCAATCCACGCGCGACAGCTCGCGCATCGCCTGCATGAAATGAAAGTCGTGCAGCACCCAAATTAGGCAGGCGGTCGCCAGCGTGTAGCCGAGTATCCTCAGCGCTCTGGACCTTTTTTGTACGACGACGATCTGAGCCGTGGTGTTCAATGAGCAGCTTCCGCCGCGCCTGTGTAGCGGACCTGGCAGAAATTAATGTGTGATGGCATCTGCAGATTCAACCGCAAGTCTCCCGCCCCGGGCCATCCTTCGGCCGTCCTGTTGACTCGAATGTTAAGGTCGCGCAGCCGCCAAACCGGCTACAGCCTACGATATCAGCTTTCTACAGGCAATCCGAGACTGCCGGCAAGTGTGCTAGGACACCACGGGGCGCTGACCCTGGGGCATGTCGTTAATTTTCAAGCGTTAACAGCAACTTTTAATCCTACATCTCCGCCCTGAGCTACCAATTTAGGCTTTCCAATTTCGATTTTCCGTCTTTGTGTGGCAAACTCGATGGTTTGAAAGGCGCTACGCCCGCGCGCCGAGCGAGCTTCGCTCCGGCCTGCGCCGCGCATTCGCACAGAGAGACATGGATCCCCAGTACATCCGCAATTTCTGCATCATTGCGCACATCGACCACGGCAAATCCACGCTGGCCGACCGCCTGCTGGAGCTCACCGGCGCGCTCACCCAGCGCGAAATGCACTCCCAGGTGCTCGATTCCATGGACCTGGAGCGCGAACGCGGCATCACCATCAAAGCCAAAAGTATTCGCCTCCATTACACCGCGCGCGACGGCCACGAATATCGGCTGAACCTGATTGACACTCCGGGCCACGTGGATTTCTCCTACGAGGTTTCCCGCGCACTTTCGGCTTGCGAGGGCGCTCTGCTCGTTGTGGATGCAAGCCAAGGCGTAGAAGCGCAGACAGTAGCGAACGCCTTTCTCGCTTCTCGCCACGATCTCACGATCATCCCGGTGATCAATAAAATTGACCTGCCCGCCGCGCGCATTGACTACGCCAAGGAACAAATCGAAAATGTGCTGGCGATTCCCGCGGACGAGGCTCTGCCCATCAGCGCAAAAAGCGGCGTCGGCGTCGAAGAGGTCCTGGAAGCCATCGTGCGCCTGGTGCCCGCGCCGCAAGGCGCCGCCGACGCTCCTCTGCGCGCGCTGATTTTCGATTCCTGGTTCGATTCCTACCGCGGCGCCGTCGTCCTGGTCCGCGTGATGGAAGGCCGCCTCGCGCCGCACATGAAAATTCGCCTCACTTCCAGTAACGAAGTTTACGAAGTGGAAAATCTCGGAGTGCTCACTCCGAAACCTGTCGTGTTGCAGGAACTCGCCGCCGGCGACGTCGGCTTCATCATCGCCAATATCAAACGCGTCGCCGACGCACGTGTGGGTGACACTGTCGTCGAAGACGGCCATCCTGCGCCGCCGCTACCAGGCTTCGAAGCCATCAAGCCGATGGTTTTCGCGGGACTTTTTCCGGTGAACTCCAGCGATTATGAAATGTTGCGCGACGCCCTGGGAAAATTGCAGCTCAACGACGCAGCATTCTTCTACGAGCCGGAAAATTCCGTCGCGCTCGGTTTCGGCTTTCGCTGCGGCTTTCTAGGCCTGCTGCACATGGAAATTGTGCAGGAGCGCCTCGAGCGCGAATTTAATATCGGCCTGATCACCACCGCGCCCAGCGTGCAATACCGCATCACCACCACCGCCAACGAAGTGATGGAAGTGGATAACCCCACCAAATTTCCGCCGCCTGCTTCGATTCAGAAAATCGAAGAGCCTATGCTCACGGCGATGATCATCACGTCCGAAGAGTCCGTCGGCGGCGTGCTGCAGCTGTGTGAGGAAAAACGCGGCACGCAGAAGAAATTCGAATATCTATCGCCCACGCGCATCATGCTCACATACGAAATGCCGCTGAACGAAATCGTGCTCGATTTCTACGATCGCCTGAAGAGCGTTTCGCGCGGCTACGCGTCACTCGATTATCATTTGTCCGGCTACCACGAATCGGACTTGGTGAAGCTTGACGTGCTGGTCGGCGGCGAGCCGGTGGACGCGCTCACCGTAATCTGTCACCGCGATCAGTCCTACGAGCGCGGTCGCGACCTGGTCAGCCGTCTGCGCAAACTCATCCCGCGCCAGATGTTCGAGATCGCCATCCAGGCCGCCATCGGCAGCCGCGTCATCGCCCGCGAAACCATCAGCCCCATCCGCAAGAACGTGATTGCCAAGTGCTACGGCGGCGACATTTCGCGCAAGCGCAAACTCCTCGAAAAACAAAAAGAAGGCAAAAAACGCATGAAACGCGTCGGCCGCGTGGACATCCCCCAGGAAGCCTTCCTCGCAGTCCTAAAGGTCGCCGGCGGCACTGCCGACGAGGAATAACCAGTGAAGAAAACACGCTTCCCGCGCAACGCTACAGCCCAGAAACCCGGTGTCCTCCCACCCACGGCGGAATTCACAGAACCTACTGAAGATGACGGAGAACTCGAAGCGATTCGAGATTACGATTCTGCCAAAGTCGCCGGTGAAACGCCGATTCCGTACGAGCAGGTATTAAGAAGAATCAAACTTTCACAGCAGTGAAGAATTTGGACTCGCCAGCAGTCAGCGCGAGGACCGTCGCTCCGACTTCCCAGCTTCCAATAACGCACAGCTCCAGCGCCGTAGGCGCGGCATAAGTTAGCCCAGGCCGGAACGCCTGGGAAAAATCACAAAAAGAATCCCGAGCGCCGTAGATGTGACACAGTGGTAGCCCGTGCCACATCAACACCGGAACCGCGGCGCAAATATTTCGCACCTCAAGAACCTGGCTTGACGTCAGCCTTCGGATTTTTTCTTACTTCGCACGGTGGCCCCGAGCTCGCCGCGAGCGAATCGCACCGAAATGTCCTCGCCTAGCGCGACTTGATCCGCCGAACGGAGCACGTTGCCGGCAACGTCGTACACTATCGAGTATCCGCGCTGGAGCAGGCGGAGCGGGTCCCGTTCTCTACGCTGCGTTTCGATTGAGTCGAACAGCCTTCGCTTTGATTTAACGATGCGCTCGAACCGGGCTTGCAAATCCCTCGTCTCGCGCTCCCAGCTTCGCCGCAAACTCCCCACCCGCGCGCGCAAATCCAACGCCGCAAACCGCACCTGCGCCGCCGCAAGCCCCCGCCGCTTCCGTGCCACCAGTCGTTCCAGCGCCGCGCGCAACAAACCGCGCTGCTGCTCGATCCGGCGCGCCAGCACCGCCGCGCGCCCCCGCAAATCAAACGACGCAATGTGCGCGTTAGCTTCCGTCAACCTCTGCCGCGCCATCGCCAGGCGCAGCCGCAAACCGATCGCCAACGAATTCGCCATCTCATCCAGCTGCTGCCGCCGGTTGCGCAACACCAGCTCCAGCTGGCGGAATCCGCGATGCGTCTGCAAATCCCTCACGCGATGCCGCCACTGCGAAAGCCGGTACCGCATGTGGTGCGCCAATCGCCGCTGGGACTCGGCGATGTGCCGCTCGAATTCCTCGCGCGACTTCACCACGATTTCCGCCGCCGCTGAAGGAGTCGGCGCGCGCAAATCCGCCACAAAATCCGCAATCGTGAAATCCGTTTCGTGCCCCACACCCGTGATCACCGGAATCACTGAGGCAAAAATCGCCCGCGCCAGAATTTCCTCGTTGAAAGCCCACAAATCTTCCAGCGACCCGCCCCCCCGCGTCAGAATCAGCACGTCCGCCGTTTTCGCCTGATTGAAATAGCGCAGCGCTTCCACGATTTCCGCCGCTGCTCCCGTCCCTTGCACCTTCACCGGATACAAAGTGACCTGGGCGTTCGGAAAGCGGCGCTTCAGCACGCGCAGAATGTCGCGTATTGCCGCGCCGGTCGGTGACGTCACTACTCCAATGCAGCGTGGCAGCACCGGCAGCGGCTTCTTGCGCGCCGCGACGAACAATCCTTCCAGTTCCAACTTTTTCTTCAGCTGCTCGAACGCCAGTTGCAGCGCGCCCAATCCCACCGGCTCGATCAGCGTCACGTAAATCTGATATTCGCCGCGCGCGTCGTACACGCTCAGCGCACCGCGCACCGTGATGTGCAGCCCGTCCTCGGGCTTGAATTTCATTCCGCGCATCTGATCGCGAAAACAAACGCAGCGAATTTGCGACTTCGCATCCTTCAACGTGAAATAGCAATGCCCGGACTGCGCCATGTGGCAGTTCGAAACCTCGCCCTCCACCCACACTTCCGGCAGCGCCGCTTCCAGCAGCTCCCGTATGCGCGCCGTCAGCTCGCTGACCTTCCACGTCCGCCGCTCCGGCATCAAATTGAAAAGCGATGACTGGCTCATGTTTCTATCTTCGAAAATGATTCACAATCCACATCAACAAACTCAAAACCACGCTCAACAGAATGCACGTCACCACCGGAAAATAAAAACTTCCATTTCTCCCCTGATAAACAATATCGCCCGGCAAACGCCCCATCCGAAACGGCAGTTTTCCGCTAAATGCCAGCAGTGCGCCCACCCCAGCCAGCAGAATTCCCAACACGATCAGAAGCTTTCCGGTTTCGCGAAATGCATCCATGGCAGCGCGCTCAGCGTTCCATTCTAACCCCAACTGTCAGCGTCACCGGAATTTCGCAGCACCAAAGCGCATGACGTATGTCTTTAAGGAAGTGGTCGCTAATCGGCGAGTGGATTTATTCCGGGGTGGCAGGGGCGCTGCTTGTGAATTGCGCCGCAGCGCAGTTCAGCCTGAGGTCCGGCGGTGCCGGGTCGAAGGGTAGGACCCGCCAGGCGATTCTTCCTGAGATCCCACTGTTTGGGAGCGAAGGGCTGCGCTCCGGCTTGCCACAATTTTAGAGTCGAGACGCTCTGGCTGGAACGGCCAACGGTCCCTCTAAGTAGATCACGCCGCGGCTAATCAGATCAAACCAACTCAATTCCGGCAAAAAAATATCCAATCTCGTACGCCGCCGTATCCTGCGCGTCCGAACCGTGCGTGCAATTAAACTGTATGCTCTCGCCCAGCTCCTTGCGAATCGTGCCAGCCGCCGCTTTCGCCGGATCGGTCGCGCCCATCGTCTCGCGCCACTTCGCGATACCGTTTTCCGCCTCGAGCACCATTACCACGGCCTTGCCCGAGCTTATGAAATCCGTCAGCTCGCCGAAAAACCCCCGCTCGCGATGCACCGCGTAAAACCCCTCGGCCTGCTTCTTCGTCAAACGCAACGATTTGATCGCGATGATCTTGAATTTCGCCGCATGCACGCGGCTCAGGATGTCCGCCGTCAGCCCGCGCCCCACGGCATCCGGCTTTACAATCGCCAAAGTTCTCTCGACAGCCATTCGATTCATCTCCTGAAATTAAAATAGCGCTCCAGCCACCAGCCCGTGCGCACCGAACTACTTCCTTTTCTTTGCCGCCTTCTTCGATTTCCCAGAAACCTTCTTTTTCGCAGCAGCAGGCTTCACCTTCGATTTCGACTTGCCCAGCACTGCCGCAATCGTGTGTCCAATCTCCGCCGGACTCTGCACCGTGCGAATTCCCGCCGCGCGCATCGCTTTATATTTCTCCGCCGCGGTTCCCTGCCCGCCGCTGATGATCGCTCCGGCGTGACCCATGCGCCGCCCCGGAGGTGCCGTTTGCCCCGCGATGAATCCCACCACCGGCTTGCGCACATGCTTCTTGATGTACTCCGCCGCCACTTCCTCCGCATTTCCGCCGATTTCGCCAATCAGCACAATCGCGTGCGTGTCGCGATCTTCGTTGAACAGCTTGATTGCATCCAGAAAACTCGTTCCGATGATCGGATCGCCGCCAATCCCGATACAAGTCGATTGCCCGATCCCCAGGTGCGTCAGCTGATCCACGGCCTCATAGGTTAAAGTTCCGCTGCGGCTCACCACGCCCACATGCCCCTGCTTGTGAATCGAGCCGGGCATGATTCCAATTTTGCATTTTCCCGGCGAAATAATCCCGGGACAGTTCGGCCCGATCAATCGCGTCCGCGAATTTTTCAACGCCGCAGCCACGCGCACCATGTCCAAAGTCGGCACGCCTTCCGTGATGCAAATCACCAGCGGCAAACCCGCGTCCATCGCTTCCAGAATGGCGTCCGCGGCAAACGGCGGCGGCACAAAAATCACCGACACATTCGCCTTCGTCGCCTTCACGGCCTCCGCCACGGTATTGAACACGGGCACCTTCAGATGTTCCGTCCCGCCCTTCCCCGGCGTAACTCCCGCCAGCACTTTCGTCCCGTAATCCAGCATTTGCTGCGCGTGAAAACTTCCCTCGCGCCCGGTAATACCCTGCACGATCAGGCGCGTATCCTTATCAACCAGCACGCTCATCGTGCGCCTCCCGCCAGCGCGACCGCTTTTTCCGCCCCATCTTTCATTCCCTCTGCGACGGCAAAATTAAATCCAGAATGGCGCAAGATTTCCTTGCCCTGCTGCACGTTCGTGCCTTCCATCCGCACCACCACTGGAACTTTGAATTTCAATTCCTGCGCCGCGCTCACCACGCCGCTCGCCAGCACGTCGCAACGTAAAATCCCACCAAAAATATTCACGAACACCGCGCGCACATTCGGATCGCTCAGCAAAATGCGAAACGCGTTCTTCACCTGTTCTTCCGAAGCCCCGCCACCCACATCCAGAAAATTCGCCGGGCTCCCGCCGCTCAATTTAATAATGTCCATCGTGGCCATCGCCAGGCCCGCGCCATTCACCATGCAGGCAATGTCGCCATCCAGCTTGATGTAATTCAATTTGAATTTCGAAGCTTCCACTTCCAGAGGCGTTTCCTCTTCCAGGTCGCGCAATTC
Organism: uncultured Acidobacteriota bacterium; assembly: GCA_963790855.1. Lineage (GTDB taxonomy): Bacteria > Acidobacteriota > Terriglobia > Acidiferrales > UBA7541 > Palsa-295. Next base: position 124,787 of record CAWBPZ010000004.1, on the reverse strand, counting down.
CTTGAATTCCGGATGCCTGTACAGCGCGTTGTCATCGAAAGTTACTTTGGCGTCCAGCGCCACCAGCTTCCCATCGCGCGTCACCACGCACGGATTAATTTCGATCATCGAAGCGTCCGTTTCGATGAACGCGCGATACAGCGCCTGAAAAAACGGCACGGCCGCGCCCACTTGTTCCGGCGTCAGCCCCAATCCAAAAGCCAATTTGCGCGCCTGATAAGGCTGAAATCCGGTGGCCGGATCAATCTTCTCGCGCAAAATCGCTTCCGGATGGTCCTTCGCCACTTCCTCGATTTCCATCCCACCCGCCGCGCTAGCCATAAAAATCGGCGCGCCCAAAGCGCGATCCACCAAAATCCCCAGATAAAGTTCGCGCTTGATGTCCAGCCCCTCTTCGATCAACAGTCGCCGCACGATCCGCCCTTCTTCACCCGTCTGCGGCGTCACCAATTTCATTCCCAGAATTTGTCCAGCCAGCGTCGCCGCATCGTCAGGAGATTTCGCCAGCTTCACGCCGCCGGCCTTCCCGCGCCCGCCCGCGTGAATTTGCGCCTTCACCACCACCACAGAAGTTCCCAGCCGCTGCGCCACCGCCCGCGCTTCATCCTTTTTAAAAACAACTTCTCCCCGCGGCACCGGCACGCCAAATTTCGCAAGGATACCCTTGGCTTGATACTCGTGGATCTTCATTCCAGCTCCATCGGCTTCCTGAAGGTCGCCTTGAATAGTGCTAAGATTCCAGGACAAATAAAGCGACTTAGTTTACTTGGAAGATGCAGCACGGGCAAGCGGCTGCCTCGCGCGAAAATTCGCTGCCTCGCAATCGCCGCGCGGCCAAAAATAAAAAATGATCCACGAAGCGCTCGACAAACTCATCCAAGGCGAAGACCTCTCGCGCGCCGAAGCCGAAGCCGCGATGGAGCAAATCCTTTCCGGCCGCGCGAGCACCGAACAAATCGCCGCGCTGCTGATTGCGCTGCGCATCAAAGGTGAAACGGTTGGCGAAGTCGTCGGCTTCGCCCTGGCCATGCGCCGCCACGCCACACCAATTTTTCCCGCCGGCCGCAAACATCCCGACGAAGTGATCGTGGACACCTGCGGCACTGGCGGCGATGCGCGCGGCACATTCAACATTTCCACAGCCGTCGCTTTCGTAGTCGCCGGCGCAGGCGTGCGAGTCGCGAAACACGGCAATCGCTCCACCGGCTCACGCTGCGGCTCTGCCGACGTCCTCGAAGCCCTCGGCGTAAAAATCGAACTCCCGCCTGCACGCGTCGCCGAATCCATCGAGCAAATCGGCATCGGCTTCCTCTACGCTCCCGCGATGCACGCCGCCACCCGTTACGCGATTCCCGCGCGGCGCGAACTGCGCGTGCGCACGGTTTTTAATCTGCTCGGCCCACTCACCAACCCCGCCGGAGCTTCCGCGCAAATCGTCGGCGTGTATGACGCGAGCCTCACCGAACTCGTCGCGCAAGCCCTTGGCGAATTAGGTGCACAACGCGCGCTGGTAGTTCACGGCGCCGATGGCCTGGACGAAGTTTCCATCAGCGGCGAAACTTCCATCGCCGAATTGCGCGAGGGCGCGGTACTCAGCTACACCGTCGTGCCCGAAGATTTCGGCCTGCGTCGCGCGACCCTCGAGGCGATTCGCGGCGGTGATGCTACCTACAACGCCGAAATCATCCACAAAGTTCTAGGCAGCGCTTCGCGGCGCCACGAGCACGGCCCGCATCGCGATATTGTGTTGGCCAATGCCGCTGGCGCGCTAGTCGTCGCAGGCCGCGCCACGGATTTCCTGGACGGGGTGCGCCTGGCCGCCGAATCCATTGACTCCGGCGCAGGCCGCTCGAAACTCGAAGCGCTCGCGGCGTTTTCACAATCGGCCGGGGGTCATCATAGCCAATCCGCGCCCTGATTGGATTTCCATTCGATTCAGTAAATGATGTGGATCCCCAAAGCCGACGGGTCGGGAGACACCGAAGAATCAAGATCAAGCACCATATGGCCGGGCGCAGTGTTTCCCGGCAGATAACAATTGCCGTCTGAGCTGTAAGTGGTGCTGCATCGCGCGGTAAAATTGCGCCGCCGCGGCGATTGTGCAAATTGCCAGACGCGCGCACGGGAAAATCCGCTCTGCGACGGCGACGGGGGATTTTTCAAATACGCGCAACCCGGTGACGGAGGACACGCGTCGTTGTAAATGAAGTAGGCCATCAGCGGCAAGCGCTCATGAACGTCGTCCGCCGTTGTGATGGTTTGTCCGTCGCCCTCTTTCACTTTCATCCCGGAGCAATAAACCCCAGCAACGAAACCGCCCGCCGTCACGCGCCGCGTCCAGCTTTCCAGGTAACTAAATTGAGACGGCAGCATTCGACCGCCTTCTTCGATATCCAAGAAAATCACAGTGCCGTTTCCGGCGGAAAATCCTTCGCGTTGCGCTGTGGCGACGGCGAGTTCTCCGTCCTTTACGCCCAAATCGTTGGGATTCACGGGCGCCTTCAATTCCTTCGCCAAGCGACCGTTGAATAGCAGCAAAAAACCGAAGCCGTTTTTGAGCAGCGCCGCGTGCTTCCCGGTCCACGTGTTCGTCTTCGCGCCGGGCGGCACATTCAGCCAGTAGCCGGAAAACCAGAAAGTACGTCGAAGCCCGGGCAATGCATCGTCACCCGGATAATCGTTTGCGTCGAAACCAAGGTAGGTTTGCTGCGAAACCTTTTCTTCTTGCGTGCTCGTGCCTGCCGCGCGTGGAAACAGAAGAACGAACACGAATATCACGCAGGGTAGAACAATTTCGGCTAATGCGGCCCGCTTTCTTCGCGTTTCGTGCACTTCGCACCGCCGCATGGCGTCAAATGCTCAAAAAATTCTTCAGCAAATCAAACCCCGCGCCGGTCAGCACCGATTCCGGATGGAACTGCACGCCTTCCACTCTCAACTTGCGATGACGAAAACCCATGATCGTCCCATCGTCGGTCTCGGCGGAAATTTCCAGCTCGCGCGGCAGCGATTTCCGTTCGACGATCAGCGAATGGTAGCGCGTCGCGATGAACGGCTTCGGCAAGCCGTGAAAAATCGTTCGCCCATCGTGCTCGATCTCACTCGTTTTCCCGTGCATCAGCTTCGGTGCGCGAATCACCCGCCCGCCAAACGCCGCCCCAATCGCCTGATGCCCCAGGCATACGCCCAAAATCGGAATTTCCCCCGCAAATCGCTGGATCAACGGGACGCTGATCCCCGCTTCCTTCGGCGTGCACGGCCCCGGCGAAATGACGATGCGCTCCGGCGCCATCTCCTCGATTTCATCCAACGTGATCTCGTCGTTACGGCGCACGTCCAGCTGCTGCCCCATCTGGCCAAGGTACTGTGCCAGGTTGTAGGTAAACGAATCGTAGTTGTCGAGCAGCAGAATCATGGTGCACTCCGATTCTAGCTTCTTAGTTGTGCACTCGAAAGCTTTCCTAGCGGCGGGCTTCAGCGCGCTATCCTATTCCACGCGGCTCCCGCCCGCTCCACGATGCGCGATCTGCAGCGCCGTCACCAGCGCGCGCGCTTTGTTCACTGTTTCTTGATATTCGCGTTCCGGCACGGAATCGGCCACCACTCCGCCGCCCGCCTGTATATAAGCGCGGCCGCCCTTGGCCACCATGGTGCGCAGTGCGATGCACGAATCAATGTTGCCGGAAAAGTCCAGGTACATCACTGCGCCGGCATAAATCCCGCGCCGCGTAGGCTCCAGCTCGTCAATAATCTGCATCGCGCGAATTTTCGGAGCGCCGGAAAGCGTGCCGGCAGGAAAACAGGCCAGCAGCGCGTCAAAACAATCCACGTCCGCGCGCAATTGCCCCCTCAGACTGGAAACCAAATGCATCACGTGGGAATAGCGTTCGACGAACATCAGCCGCTCGACTTTCACCGAGCCGTATTCGCACACCCTGCCCAAATCGTTGCGCCCCAAGTCCACAAGCATGATGTGTTCGGCGCGCTCCTTCGGATCAGCCAGCAGCTTCGCTTCGAGCGCGCGATCTTCCGCTTCGTTGCGTCCGCGCGGCACCGTCCCGGCGATCGGGCGATAAGAAACGCTGCGCCCTTGCACCTTCACCAGCATTTCCGGTGAGCTGCCTACTACCGCGAGTTCGTCGAGCTTCAAATAATAAAGATACGGCGAAGGGTTCACCACGCGCAGTGCGCGATAAATCTCGAAGGGATCTGCGCTGGTGCGCGCCGAAAATCGCTGGCTCGGGACCACCTGAAAAATGTCGCCCGCGCGGATGTAGCTTTTCGCCTTGCGCACCGCGGCCATGTACTGCGCTTTCGTGAAATTCGATTCCACGCGCAGCGCGCCGCCCCGCCGCATCCGGCGCCGCCGCGCCAACGGGCTTTCCAGTTTGCGTCGCGTGCGGCGAATTTCGCGCACGGCGGCATCGTACTTTGCGCGCAGGCTGCCCAGGCCTTCCGTGAATACATTGCGAATCACCCACACGCGATGCCGCACGTGATCGAACGCCACCAGACCCAGGTAGAACATCATGACGCTATCGTCCAGGTTCAGCTCGTCGCGCCCACTTGCGGGAATCTTTTCGATCAACCGCACCATGTCGTACGCGAAATATCCAATCGCTCCGCCAATGAGCGGAGGTAGGCCGGGTACGCGCACCGGCTGATACCGTTCGGTGAGCTGCCGCAAATATTCAATGGGATCAGCATCGAAATTCTTGCGCTTGCCGCCCGTCTCCAGGCTGCATTTCCGCCCACGTGAACGAAACACTTCCTGCGGATTCGCGCCAGCGAACGTGTAACGCGCGATATTTTCGCCGCCCTCCACGCTCTCCAGCAGAAACGAATATTTCGCGTTGTGCGCCAGGCGCAGATGCGCGCCCACCGGCGTCAACAGGTCGGCCGTGAACGTCTCGTACACCGGGACCAGGTTTCCCTGGCGCGCCAGTTTCTTGAATGTCTTGAAGCCCGGCTGAATCATTGTCTGGCCATTTTCTCTTCGCACGCCAGTGCGCGCAACACGGCACGACGCATCACATCCACCGGAGCGCGCTCGCCCGTCCATATTTCCCATTGCGCGGTTCCCTGCGCCACGAACATCTCCACGCCCGAAACCGTTTCGATGCCGCGCAACGCCGCGAGTTGCATGAGTTTCGTCACGCGCGGCCGGTAAATAAGATCGAACACCAGCCGGCAATTCAATTCGTGGGCTTTAAGCGGCGAACGGCCCGCGGCGGGATGCATCCCTATCGGCGTCGCGTTGACGATCGCGTCGAAAAATTCGCGCGGCAGGCGCGAACGCTCTACCACTTCGCCACCGACTGCTCGCGCCAGCGACTTTGCCGCGCTCGCACGTCGCGCGCAAACGCAAACTGACGCGCCCGATTCCGCCAGCGCAAACGCCACCGCGCGAGCCGCGCCCCCCGCGCCGAAAATCAACGCGCGGCTGCCGCGCAACGGGATGCGACGCTCCAGCGCGCGCAACACGCCGACGTAATCCGTATTGTAGCCGTACAATTCGCCGCCGCCGCGCACCACCACTGTATTCACCGCGCCAATCAGCGCGGCCATCGGATCGCAATCGTCCAGATGCCGCAGAATCGCCTGCTTATGCGGCAGCGTCACGCTGCAGCCCGCGATACCCAGCGGCTCGACGCTGCGAAGAAAATCGCTCAAATCGCGCACCAGAAACGGCAGAAATACCGCATCCATCCTACGCGCCTGAAATCCAGCGTTCTGCAGAACCGGCGACAACGAATGCCCGATCGGATCGCCGATCACTCCGTACACGCGCGTCTTGCGCCGCAACTTGTCAGCCCGATACAAATCGTTCATCGCATTGAGCGTCACTTGGCCCGGAGCGGTCGCATTCTCCACCGGGGCATACGCAAGAGCGCTACCCTCACGCAGCGCCAGAACCCGCGCCGCCAGCGCAACGTCGCCCATCGGCACCGCAATTACGTTTTGCCGTTCACGGGCTAGCCTCAGTACGTCCAAAGTTCGACCCAGCGAGTCGCATTGCACCGCGATCTTGACCGCGTCAGGCTTCCCGCGGCCCAAATCAGCCACAACTCGTCGCAAATTTTTCGGCGATCGTCCAAAAAAATGCGCCGACGCAATCCGCCGCCCTTCGCCCAGCAGCACCTCCAGCAATTCCGGCGGACACTGCGCGGAACTTTCGATCTCCAGATCGTACCAGGCGCAGCCCGAGCGCAAAGCTGAGGCCAGATGCACCAGTTGCTGCGCAATCGTGCCGCGAAATTTCCCGCCCGCCACGCGCCGCCGGCAAGTCGCGATCAACGTGGTGCGCGGCCGCCTTTTTTCCAGCCGCGCCAGAAACCGGTCCATCTCGTCTTCGTTGGCAAGCCAGTCCAAACGCAACTCCGCAGTCCGAGTCACCCGCAGCGCTCGCTCTAGCTGCCCCCACATACCGATTGCGTCAGCGGCAGCCACCACCGCGCAGATTTTGTCCTTCGTAATCATCGGCCAGTCTTCTCAAGGTTTTGGATTGGGCTCTATTCCGATCGCTGACGCGGTCGTCCGTTCTCGCTAATCCAGGGCCAACCTGTCCTAATGTACAGGTACTACAGGGCTTGTACCATGTGGTGCACAATGTGTAAAGCGGCTCGGACCATTGTCTTGACGGGTTCCAGTACGTCCATTACAGTCGCTACATCAGGCTAATTGTGGGCCAGCGCCTGTTCCGCGGTGCGCGATATTCAAAGGAGCATGCATTATGCGTGGGAAAATTGTCCTTGCCACACTGATTTTGAGCCTTTCGGGCGTTGCCGCTTCGGCGCAGAACCCCTCCGCTTCCGCCCCTATCTATAAGGACGTTTATTGTTCAGGACTCATCACCAACGAGTCCGTCCCGCAAGACTCCTACGTGATCACGGGCGAGGGTTCCAACTACAAGATTACCTTCTGGGACGGCGACTACGTGTACCTCAACAAGGGTGCCAGCCAGGGTGTGAAAGTCGGTGATGAGTTCTCGGTGATCCGCCCAGTCGTCGACCCCACCGAAGTCGAATGGTCGCAGTGGCAGTTCGCGATCATCCGCAAGCTGGGCACATGGTGGGAAGACGAGGCCCGCGTGCGCGTCGTCGTCGCGCAGCCCGATACCTCTGTCGCTCAGGTGGAACACTCCTGCAACTACGTGCAGCGCGGCGATATCATCCTGCCGTTCAAGGAGCGCCCGACGCCTCCTCTGAAGTCCGAGACCAACTTCGACCGCTTCGCGCCTTTTAGCGGTAAGGCCACCGCGATGGTGATGATCGGCAAGTCCTTCCAGGTGGAATTGGGCACTAACGACGTGTTCTTCGTGAACCTGGGCAGCCAGCAAGGCGTTCACGTCGGCGACTACTTCCGCATCTTCCGCTACACCGGCACGGAGCATGAGCTCGCATACGAGACTCGGCGGGCCGCGTTCGACAACGACAAGGAAGCCAACGTCTTTGGCCGCATCTACGGATTCGGGAGTTCGCCGGCCAAGTGGAAGTGGGACAACACGCCGCGCGAAGTGATCGGCGAGGGCATTGTGCTGAGGACTGGCACCAACTCCGCGACTGTCTTGACGACGTTCAGCTTGCGCGAGTTCTTCGTGGGCGATTACGTCGAGATCGAGTAGGCGTCAGGCTGCCCGGGCACCGCGCTGCGTTCATGCGCTGCGCTAACCTTAACCGGATTGCGCGCTTTGCGGCAGTGAGGGAAAAGCGGCTTCGCTGAACACTTCTGCGGTGAACGCTTGTACCCGCGTCGCGGGATCTTTCCAGGCATCGTGTTCCAGGCCGGCCTTCACGCAGGTTTCCTCCAGGAAGCGTTGCGCTCCCCACTTGAATTGAGTCGCGACTTGCGGCAGCAGGACCCCGCGCTGCATTCCCCTATTGACAAGCAGACCGTGCTTGCCTGGTTCGATCGCCTCCAGCGTAACGTCCTGCAGTGCCGATAGAACTGAAACCTCGATGTCTATTTCACGTAGTTCTGAGCTTGTGACGGGGTCGAAGCGCGAATCGTCGAGTGCGGCGGCGCGGGCGCAGTGCGCGACTACTGCGGCGAGCGCGTCGCGGCCGGAAAGCTGGCCGACGCAACCCCGCAGGCGACCGCGCCGATGCAGAGTGACGAACGCGCCCGATCGCTGTTGCAAAAAATCTTCGTTGGGAAATTCGTGCGGCGGGGGTTTGTTTGCGACACCTAGAGTCAGGGCGCTCCGGGCGATCTGCAACAGCAACTGCTTCTCGCGTTCAGCGAGTGAGGACATCCTGCGGCTTTTCTTCCTGCTTCACGAGCAAGGCGCCGCGCTGACGCTGCTGCACGCGAAAATTAATTTGCGCCCAGAACATCTGGAAGTAATGCCCTGCCGAGGCCACCGCGCTAATCACCACCAGCCACAGCAGCACAGTGCCGACCAATTTCAGCGCTGGATGATTCGCCGTGAGGATCACGGTGCATCCCGCCAGCACCTGCAAAATCATTTTCACTTTGCCGAGCGGCGACGCCGGAATGATCAACCCTTCGACTGAGGCGATCTCGCGCAGGCCCATCACCATGAATTCCCGTCCGATGATGATCACTACCATCCATGCCTGCATCAATCCCATTTCCACCAGGGAAATAAAAGCGGCGGAAATCAACAGTTTGTCTGCAATGGGATCGAGAAGAATTCCCAGCGTGGTGATTTCCTTGCGTGAACGCGCCAGGTAGCCGTCCATCATATCGGTGGCTGCGGCCGCCAGCAAAATCAGCACACCGAGCACTTCGAAATGAATAGGCAATCCCCAGAAATCAAAATTCGGCTGGCGGGTGAGCAGCACGACGACCAGCAGCGGAACAAAAAAGATCCGCAGGGTCGTCAGGCTGTTAGGCAGATTCATGAAGTCCCCGGAAAAACCCCTGGCTCGTGGGCCGCGAGCATTCCAAAGGTCGTTTCACTATAGTCCCGCATAACGGGGGAGTCAACGGCGGCGGCGCAACCTGTGATGAAAAGTGCGAAATTGCGGTAATTACCTAGTGTTGGCTAGAAAGGCAAATCCCTATCCTAGTGACGTTTAGAGAACATGCCGCACCAGACCTGTGCATATCCCATATGGGTGTAACAATGAGGGTGGGCGAGAAGCGTGCAGGCGAGTTTGATCTGATATTCAATATAAGTGCTGTATTTGCAGCGCGGTACAGAGTGAGTACCGGTCCGTAATATTCAAAACGTTGATTTTGTTGGGCTTTTTTGCTGTCGGGAGGGGTTCCTTTATCCACAGTGATATCCACAGGAGCTTTGTGGATCGTGTGGATTCGGCGGTGCAAAACCTGTGGGCGGTGGCGCGGCGTTTCGTGTTCGGAGGTTGCTGAGAAGGTGGTGTGCGGCACGAGGTTGCGCAAATTCCAACCGTCCACTTCTCGCGGGCCAAGAATCTGCTCATGCGCGCAAAACACCGAAAAAAGAGCGATTAGAATGGGGCGCTGTTGATTGTTTTCAGTCATTTGCGCCGATTTTTATTCGTTGGCAGACTAACGATTAATAATGCATAACTCGAATCCAGAAAGGTGAAATTCGAAAATGGAAAGTGTCCCACGGTAAATGCCGGCAAGCTCTGGCGCGACCGAAATTGACGCGATTCTGTGAACGTCTTCCTATTTTAGTTTCCGTCCGAGTCTAGCGCGAAGGCTCGACGAAAGCAGCTGGACGCAGGGTCAGACGAGGTCCAGAAAAGGTCCAGAACCAGTACTTGCTGTACGAAATTGGCAAAAACCTGTACTGAATGCGAAGGACAGGTTTGGTACAGGTTTTTTGAATCCTGTTGCAGCGCGATTCCCGCTGAGAACCGGCAGTGCCGGCTCGAAGGGGAGCGCAGGCGGGGAGTGTTTTTGTTTGTCGTACGCGGCGCACCGTAATTTCGCGGCGGGAAATTCAAATGCCGGTTGCGCGTGTAGATTCTGCAAGAATGTCCAACCGCAGTTATAGACCGCGCTTCCCGGATACGTCCTCGGCTAGAAACTGACTGTACAGACCGTGACGGACCAGGTAGTTTGTCTCTCGGTTGGCCCTTTCGGCGACGGCTCCAGAGGCTACGTTGAAGTACTTCTCCCGATTGACTGGGTCCACGGTCTGGCATTGCATCATCTCGCTGACCCAGGTGCCCAGGGTCTCGTAAGTTATCGCGATCGTGCCGCCTTGAGCTTCCAGCGTCGGGAGCCATATCGCGGCGTCCGATTGACACTGCGCTGCATTGGGAGCAGCGGCCGCCTGTTGAGCAGTCCCGCGCGTCGTTGGGAAGAGAATCGTTGGGACGAGAAGCAATACTGCAAGGATCACAACAGAGATTTTAATCACGATTCCTCCGGACGGAATCACACACCGCGTGCGGCGACACTACCATGCAGACGGAAAGTACTTCAAGGCAAGCCGTTGTCGCGATAGGCTTCACAAATTCGCGGCCTTCTGAGCTGGATTAAGAAAGCAGGCTCACGCGACGTATTTGTCATGGAATCGCTCGAGCTATGTCTGGGAGTTGTGGACGGGTGAGCAACCAGCGAGGCGAATAGCGGAGGAGGAAGTATGACGAAGGGCCGGATGGAAGCTTTTAGTGATGGAGTATTCGCCGTCATCATCACAATTATGGTGCTGGAAATGAAGTCTCCCCAGGGAACCGGCCTTGCGGCGTTGCAGCCACTGTTCCCTGTTTTCCTCTGCTATGTGCTGAGCTTCATTTATGTGGGGATCTACTGGAACAACCATCATCACCTGCTGCAGGCGGCGAAGCAAGTTTCGGGAAGCGTTCTGTGGGCGAATCTACATTTGTTGTTTTGGGTGTCGTTGACGCCGTTCGTTACGGCGTGGATGGGTGAGAACCATTTTGCGGCTTGGCCGGTAGCGTTGTACGGCGTGGTGTTGCTGTTCGCCGGAACCGCCTATTATTTTTTGACGCAGGCACTGATCGCGCATCAGGGAACGGATTCAACTTTGGCTCTATTGATTGGAAGTGACATCAAGGGCAAGCTGTCTATTATGGTGTACGCCGTGGCAATTCCCCTCTCGTTCGTGCGGCCGTGGATTGCTTGTGCTTGTTACGTGCTTGTCGCTGTGATGTGGCTGCTGCCAGACCCGCGCATCGAAAAAGCGATGGAACGATAAACGGAGGACGCTAGGCCGGGAGTTGAGATGAGCGCTCAATACAGCGGCTGGCGCGACGCTACGTCCAAACCCGCACCCTCGCCTGCGGCGATAGTGCGGAACCCGGAAAATCCAGAAGCGTTCAATTGGTCGGTGTGGAGGGTGTGCCACCCGCCCGTCGGAAAGCTGTCTACCGTCGCAAAGGGCGAGCGGATTACGGGCGCCGGACGGGTGGTCCACCCGCCAGATTGAGATCGTCTGCGTGCTCCGTGGCTCGACTCAGGAAGCTGACGGCGCGCTCAACGGCCGATATCGCGCGTCGCGGTATTTCAAGCTGAATACGATCGCCACGATGGCCAAGACGATGGGGCAAAAGATGCTGGCCTCAGGCCCGACCGTTCCGCCGGTCAGCCAGTGCGGCCCACTTAGCGATGCGTTGAGAAGATTTTGCGAGGGTAGCAAGCCGCTATTGGGAACACCGTACAAGAACGTCTGACCCCAGTCATATCCCAGGTGAAAGCCGACCGCACACCATAAATTTCCAGTCCGGCGGAGAAACAGGCACAACAACAAACCGAACGAAACGACCGACAGATCTCCCAGAACGGTTTCTCCGCCATTGCTGCCGTGCACCAGCCCGAATAAGCCGGAGAGCAAAATTGCGGACGGCCAGAATCCCATGCCAGTCGTCAGTGTGAACTGCGTGTATCCGCGAAATAAAAATTCCTCGGCCAAGCCGGCAAGCAAAAATGCCAGCCCCCAGGCGGCCGCTGCGGTGAAAATCGCGCTGCCATGGAGCGCCGCAGTTGTGAACCGCACGCCACGCAGGGCGAAAATCGCGAGCACCGTACTGCTGGTAGCGAGCAGGCCTATCAATACTCCTACCCAAAATTTTCCCCTCAGCGCATCGCTCCTGGGAAGGCCATATTGGCCCAGGCTGCGGCCTTCAATCTTGCTCATGATCCAGGCCGCAACCGCCAGGATGCCGCAGACAAGTAGATCCGGCGCGGTGATTCTCATCGGTGTCAATTGCGTCGGATCCAGCGCGTCCGGGAAGAAGCGCTTAAGGATCAATCGCGCTACGGCCGACATCGCCATTATGATCGCCATGAAGATGAGCAGGCGCCATCCCGCCCGCAAGCCATTCGGACCAATGAAAATTCGCTTGGCTGTCGAACCCGGGGGCGGCGTCTGAGGGTCATGTCGTACCGCCATTTCTTGAGCTGTCATTGATGTGCCCCCAACTGCTTATTACGGAAGAGCGCTTCCATAAGTTTCACTGGAGAAAAAATCGCAGGGCAGAAGACTGGCGTCGTTACCGACCGGGCGAGTGGGCCGCCCTTCTACACCACTCAAACGAACGCGAATCCCTTGCGGCCCATTTTAAGCTGAATATTTCAACGGAACGTTGAGAAATTCACCGGTGTGGCGCGGTCGCGGGGGCTATGCGGCGGTTTACGGCGTTTGCATGGGGCGGCAAGTGGCGCAAAAACAAGGGCGTCGCGTCGCGGGGGCTCGCTGGATAGGATTGGCGGGCTGCTTGCATGTAGGGAGGATGTGGTACGGCAAAAGGCACGAGGGCCCGAAGCGAGAACGCCAACAGAGGAGAGACTCTGATGAAAGCGAAAAAAGCAAAGACAGCAAAGCACAGCAAGAAATTGAAGGGCGGTGCGGGACTGAAGGAAGTGAAACCGATGTTGAATCCGCAGCCGCTGCCGCCGTTGAAGGCGCGCTGAGGGAGCGGCTTCCGCCACGGCGCGCAGGTCCGCCAGAACCGGCAGGTGCGCCGCGAAGGAATGCGAACAGAGGAGGAACTTCGATGAAAGCAAAAAAAGGCAAGGCATCTGGACGCAGCAAGAAATTGCACTCCGGTGCTGGATTGAAATCGGTGAAGCCGTTATTGAATCCGCAGCCGCTCCCGCCGAAGCCCCGCCCCATCTAAGCCCATCGTGGTTCGCCCCGGAAGAGAGGAAACCTGCTCTTCCGGGGCTTTCTTTTTTGTGGCAAGCTCGCGGCGGCTGGGCGGACCGCGCAGGGGCGTGGTCTTAAATCTGGATGGAAAAGGAATGGCGATGAACTGGATGCGGATTGCGCTGGCGGCATTGGGAGCGTTCGTGGCGTATTTTGTGGCGGGGGGAATTATGTTTGTGTCGATGCCGTGGATGAAGACGGAGTTCACGAAGTATCCGGCGGTGTACCGGGATCACGAAAGTATCAAGAGGGTGATGCCGGCGGGGATGGCGGCGATGTTCGTCGCGATTGCGGTGCTGGCGGTGCTTTACGCGATGATTTACCCGGGCGGAGCGGGAGTGGCGGAGGGTGCGCGGTTTGGCGCGTTGATTGGAGTGTTTGCGATGGGGGCTTTTACGGTGCACAACTTTGCTAACTTGAATATTGGATGGAAGCTGACGGTCGAGCAATCGGTGGCCTACTTGGTGGAGTGGGTGGTGGTGGGGATTGTGATTGGGCTAATTTACCGGCCGGCGTGAGAGCGGGGATATGGGTCGGGGCGGGGGCAGATGAAGGCGATTTGGGAGATGGCCGGAGGCTCGAGGAGTTCGGCGCGGAGGGTGCGGGGGGCGTGGCCGGCGGCTTCGTGTGCGAGGCGCGCGATTTGGGCGGGGGTGAGGGCGATGGAGTAGAGGTCGGCGCGGCGGGTGTAGGAATATTCGCGATAGCGGGGCTGGGGTTGGGCCTCGTCGGCGAAATTCATCAGTCGCTGCCAGAAGTTGGGTTTGTTGCTGAGGGCACGGGTGATTTTTTGCAGTGGGTTCGAGGCTTTTGCGGCGGATTCTTTGGTGACGCGCAGCGCGTGGCGCGGGGGCGAGCCGCTGGATTCCAGGATGACTTCTGTGCAGTCGGCGGAGCGGAAGGGGCGGGCGGGATCGGCGTCCGGGTAGGTGGCGAGAATTTCGGCTAGAGCGGCGGGATCGGGATCGAAGGGCGGCCACCAGTAACGGAAAGAATGGAAGACGATGGTGCCGGCGCGGAGAATTTGCTGCACGCGGGCGGAATCTTTTCCGGCGACTTGGACGATCATGTCCACAAGTTCAGGTGCGCGGAAGGTCTGGCGGACCAGCGGACGCATGCTGAGGCATTCGGCCTCTTCTTCGGTGTATTTTACGGCGATGGTTTCGGGCAGCGGCACAGCACCAACCTGAATTCGAAGTTGTGACGGCCTGGGCGCGGCGCAATCGCCGGAGCGTTGACTAATGCAATGGCCCACGCATTGGCCGCCGAAGACGGATTAGCTTACTGATTACTTTCAGGGCTTGCCCGCGGCTTTTTCCGTCAGGCGCTCGCGGACTTTGTCGCTGAGAACTTTGCCGTCGATAGATTTGCCTTCGAGTTTGGCGCGCGTGGCTTTTACTACGGCGCCCATTTGTTTCAAGGAATCGGCGCCGGACTCGGAGATGGCGGCTTCGATGGCGCGATGCATTTCGTCATCGCTGGGAGCGGCGGGCAAATATTTTTCGATGATGGCGATTTCTTTGGCTTCCTTGTCCGCCAGGTCTTTGCGGCCGCCTTGGGTGAACTGTTCGACGGATTCCTTGCGCTGCTTGATGAGTGTTTGCAGAATCTGGAGCGATTCGAGATCGTCGAGTGGGCGCATTTTATCGATTTCTTTCAGTTTGAGAGCGCTTTTTACCATGCGCAGCACGCTAAGGCGCAGTTCGTCTTTTTCTTTCATGGCTGCGGTGAGGTCGCTCTGAATTTTTTCGATGTATCCCATTGGCTGTCCCCCGAAGTGCAGTCAGAATACCACACGGATAAAGGCGCGCGACCGCATTTGCGTCCGGAATTGCATGTGGTGGGCGCGATTTGAATTCGCGCGACAGGCATAACGGATTTGACTCTGCGGGGGGCAGCCATTACGCTCCTAAAATGAAAATCGTGGTGGCGGATAAAATTAGCGAACGTGGGATTGAGTTGTTGCGCGCGACGGGCTGGGAAATTGTGTTGCCGACGGCTGCTGCATTGCCGAGCGAGATTGCGAATGCGGATGGATTGATTGTGCGCAGCGCGACGAAGGTAACGAGCGCGCTGCTCGATCGCGCGGAGAAATTGCGCGTGGTAGGGCGCGCGGGCGTGGGCGTGGACAACGTGGAGATGGATGCGGCGACGCATCGCGGCGTGTTGGTGATGAACACGCCGGGAGGGAATGCGGTGAGCGTCGCCGAGCATACTTTTGCGCTGTTGCTGGCGTTGGCGCGCGGGGTGGCGCAATCGAACGCGGCAATACACGCGGGGCGATGGGAGAAAACTTCGTCGGGGATGGAATTGCGCGGGAAGACACTGGGATTGGTGGGGCTGGGGCGAGTTGGTTCGGAAGTGGCGCGGCGCGCGCGGGCGCTGGAAATGAAAGTGCTGGCTTACGATCCGTATGTGACGCCGGCGGCTGCGCGGGAATTGGACGCGGAGCTGATTTCGTTTGAGGATCTGCTGAGGCGGTCGGACGTGATTTCTTTGCACACGGCGCTTAGCGCGGCGACCGAGAAAATAATGAATGCAGCGGCGCTGGCGCAGATGAAGAAGGGGGCGCGGCTGATTAATTGCGCGCGGGGCGAATTAATTGATGAAGCGGCGCTGGCGGAGGCGTTGAAGTCGGGACATTTGTCCGGCGCGGCGGTGGATACGTTTGCGACGGAGCCGCCGAAAAATTCGCCGTTGATCGGATTGCCGAATTTAATCGCGACGCCGCACATTGCAGGCTCGACGGCGGAGGCGCAGGAAGAAGTCGGGACGCTGATTGCACTGCAGGTGCGCGACTATCTGGCGGAAGGATTCATTCGCAACGCGGTGAACATGCCCGCGCTTTCGGCGGAGCAATACCGGCGCTTGCGGCCCTATTTGGAATTGGGCGAGCGGCTCGGAGCGTTTGTGGCGCAGGCTGCGGCATCTGCAAGTTTCAGCCGCGTGCGGATTCGTTACGCGGGCGAGCCGGCGGAGCTGGGTTCGCATGTGATTCGCAGCGCGGTATTGATTGGGATACTGAATTCGGTGCTCGACGAAAAAGTGAATTTGGTGAACGCGTCGCAGGCGGCTGCGGCGCGTGGACTGATTGTCGAAGAGACCACGCGGCGGCGTGAACGCGGATATCCCAACACGCTGGAAGTGGCGGTGGAAAATGGCGGTCATGCGTTGACGGTGGAAGGCACCGTCGCGCAGGATGGTTCGCCGCGGATTCTGCTGCTGGATGGGATTGAGCTGGAAGCCCCGCTGGAGGGCACGTTGCTACTGACGCGGAATCGCGACGTGCCGGGAGTAATCGGGAAGATTGGCACGGCACTGGGAAATTTGGGCGTGAACATCGCTACCTTTGCGTTAGGCAGGCGCCAGCCGGTGCATGGCGCGGAGGCGGTAGCGCTGGTGCGGCTGGATGGCGTGGTGGATTCTTCCGTGGTGCAAACGATTCGCTCGATTCCTTCTATCACTGAAGCGAAACTGGTGCGGCTGGCTGAAGCGGCCAAGCTGAATTCGCAGACGGCGTAGTTTTCGTCGGGTAATTTTTATGCTCGAGACAGCGCGGATGCGGCTTTTGCCGTGGCAGCCGGACGATTGGCTGCTGTTGCGACGGATCGCGACCGATCCCGAGGTAATGCGCTACATTTCGGACGGCAAGCCTTGGCCGGACGAACGCATTCGCGAGTTCGTCGGGCGGCAGGTTGGTCACGTGGATCGGCTCGGACATTGCCTCTGGAAACTTCTACTAAAAGAAACCTCCGAGATGATCGGGTTTTGCGGTTTGCAGCCTCTGGATGGAACTGCGGAGACTGAAATCGGGTGGTGGCTCGCCCGGGGCTCGTGGCGACAGGGGCTGGCAACGGAAGCCGCGCGCGCTGCTTTGCAGGATGGATTTGAGCGTGCGCGCCTTGCGAGAGTTGTGGCGGTTGCGCAGGCGGCGAATCGGGCTTCGATTCACGTGATGGAAAAGTTGGGGATGAAGTACGAACGGGAAATGGTTCACCGCGGGATTGACGTCTTGCTATATGCGGTAAATCGTCCGAGACAATGAATTCGCGGGATTTTGCGGCGGGTATCTCTGCGGGAAACGCGCTGCGGCTTGGAAGCTGTGCTATTCTAGTTTGGTTCGCGTGTGAGCATTCGTGCTGCTTGCGCGCATACGGTCGGGGCGTAGCGCAGCCTGGCTAGCGCGCCTGGTTCGGGACCAGGAGGTCGAAGGTTCAAATCCTTTCGCCCCGACCACTTCAAAACCCTTTACCCTCATTGAGTTCAGGCTGCGCTTGCGGCATCGATTGAAACAACTTCCGTGTGTAACAATGTAACAACTGAAAAGCCCAAGCCTGCCCGTTCGCACCACGCGCTCCGATATTGTTCGTCATCGCGGAGTTGTGCGGCGTAGTGATCAGTTAAGGTTCGAGCGTGCCCGAGCCACAACGTGATGAGGTCCTCCGGCACTTGCCCCTTGCGAGGCACTGCCGCACGGTATCGGCGGAAAGCATGAAATCCGACGCGCTTACCCGTGCTGTGCAGAACTCGCAAGACATTGCGGGCTTGCGATGGCCGCCCCTGCGCCGTGCTGAATACGTAGCCATGCCTCCCGGCGAAATTCTTCCTAAGTATTTTGGCCAGCGCCTCCGCCACATCGATCAATCGGATGGCGTTGAGCGTCTTGGGTTCCTGCTCCGTCCCACGCCAGATGCTTCGCCGCACATGGGGAATGCGGCAGTCATCAGCCAGGTCCGAAGTTTTCACTCCCAATGCCTCCCCGACGCGGAGTCCGGTTCCTGCCAGCAGCGCAAAGAACGTGTGGTAACGGACTTTCACATTGGAAAGGATCGTCTCAAGTTCCGCTTGGGTGATTGTGGGCCGACGCTGTTTCTCTTTTTGAACGATTGGTAGACCCACGAACTCATGATTCCATTCCCGACGGTAAATTTGATCGCCCTCATCGCTCACAGCGGATGCAACGACCAACTTCACGATCTGTGAATAGTTCACCATAGTCTTCGGGGCGAGTCCCGCGGCCGTCATCCTGCTGATCAGTTCGCGAAGCACGCCGTTGGAAACTTCCGAGAGCAACTTGTCACCAATGTTTGGGAGAATCCAAGCGTTGAGTGCTTCCTGCCAACCAGCAATGGTGGCCGGCTTAATGGGCTTGCGCGTACGCGTGGCCGGGTGTTCAAGCCAGCCTACGGATTGTTGTTTGCGAGCGGAATTGCCTCGGAGAGAATGCTATGGGCAGCAAGTGGTCCGCTGTCGAAATTGGTGGGCACGTTTTCGCACTCGGCTGAATCGTATTTTGTCTAAGCAAGTTTTCCATTGTAGTAACATATTTGTCCCGGCCAAGGAGCGATCCAGAAATGGGTATCTTTGGCTTACATATTTCGGCGATCCGAAACGTGCAGTTCCTGTTCGTCGGATTCCTCACATTGTTTGTTGCAACAGCCTTAGTCCGCGCTGATTCCGCGGCGTTCGATCTGACTGGACCCCGCATCGAAATGACGGTGACGCGGGCGGGGAAGACGCTGCCCATCTCCGAAGTGCCGAATCTGCAGCCGCAGGACCGGCTGTGGATTCGTCCGGATTTTCCCGAGAGCCAGTCAGTGCACTACCTGCTGATCGTGGCGTTCCTGCGCGGTTCGACGAACCCTCCGCCAGAGAATTGGTTCATTCGGCTAGAGAGCTGGAACAAGCGGATTCGCGAGGAAGGAATTGTGGTCACCGTTCCGGTCGAAGCGCAGCAGACGCTGCTTTTTCTGGCTCCCGAAACGGGCGGTGACTTCAACACCCTGCGGGGGGCAGTACGCGGCAAGCCAGGAGCGTTCGTCCGGGCGTCACAAGATTTGAATCAGGCGAGCCTGGACCGTTTGCGGCTCGAAAAATATTTGAGCGACGTGAAACAGACCTCGGATCTCGACCCCAGAGCGTTGCAGGATCGTTCAAAACTGCTCGCCCGAACGCTCAACATTAAGCTCGACCAACAATGCTTCGACAAGCCAACCGAGCAACAGGGGCCGTGCCTGACACAGAACACTGACCAGCTCATTCTGGATGACGGACACAGCCAGTCGATGGTGACGGCGCTCACTTCCGGTCCGTCTGGAGATTTCATCGGAGCCGTTAGTAATACGTCGGTCATGGGCGGCGGATTCTACAGCGCGTATGTGGGAGCGGTGGTGGACCTGGCCCGAATCTTGGGCAGCATTCACACGGCGGAGTATCAATATATCCCGGCACTGGCATTACCGAAGCAGCGCGAACTGAACCTGCGGCTGAACAATCCGCCCTCCTTCCGCAAGCCAAAATCGGTGCTCGTGGTGGGATTGCCAGCCGTGGAGGCGGCACAGTTGCCGCCGTTGCGGCCGTTGAATGAGGACGCAGTGTATTGCCTACAGAAATCGCCCGTGGTTCTTCCTGTCGAGGGCGCTCCGCTGGTTTTCGCTACCGCTCTCGCGCACGATTTTGTGCTGCACGTGCAAAGCAAGACAGGATCCGCAGATCTGCCAGTCACAGCGCAAGCAGCACAAGGAGGATTTGCGGTCACCGTGAATTCAATGGCGACCGCGAACCGCGATCCGGAAGCAGAAGGAACGCTTCGCGGCTATTGGGGATTCGAATCTTTCGAAGGGCCCAGTTTCCATCTGCGCAACGCGCATCCCACGACGTGGATTCTTGGAACTGACGATCAGAGCGCGCTGGTGGTAGGCCGTGAGGATTCGGTGCATCTCGAGTCGGTCGGCGCCGCCTGCGTCGAAAAGCTGAGTGTAACGAACGAACTGGGCGAGGAGCTGAAGGCAATCTGGAAACAGACCAAGCCGGACGAATTGGAAGTCAACATTCCGTTGAAGGACCAGACCGACGGCGCGGTGCACGTGGCGGTGCGTCAATTCGGGCTGAGCGAGCCCGACAAATTCACGTTGCACACGTATTCAGAGGCCGCGCAGCTAGAGCAGTTCACGATCAACGCAGGAGATCGGCAGGGAGTGCTGAAGGGCACGCGCTTGGATGAAGTGGGCAGTTTCGAATTAAACGGGATTCATTTTGAGCCGGCGAAACTGTCGCGCACGAATCAGAAGGACGAGCTGCGCCTGGTGTCGCTGAACAACGCGCCAACTGCAGCGCTACAGCCGGAAGAGAAGGTAGTAGCGCACGTGGCGCTTCGCGACGGGCGCATGCTCAACCTGCCAACGACTGTGGAACCGCCGCGGCCGATAGTGACGCTGCTAAGCAAGAGCGTTCAGGGAGGTCCGGTGCGCTCGGCGATACGCTTCGGGGGGCAGGATGAGTTGCCGCAGGGCTCCCAGATTTCGTTCTTTGTGCAATCTCAGGAGCCCGAACGATTCCCGACGACAGAGAAGCTGGAGGTTGCGACCGAAGACGAGTCATTTCATGCTTTGTTGAGCGAAACGGATGGCAATCTGATTCTCCAGGACTCTCGAACCATACTTGCGGTGTTTGATCCGATGAAAAGCCTGGGGCCTTCGGCGTTCGGGTCGCTGCGCTTTCGAGCAGTCGCAGCAGACGGCGCCACCGGCGATTGGCAGCCGCTTGTGAATCTGGTGCGCGTTCCGAGGCTGAAAGAGATCCGCTGCCCGGACGCTCCTGATAAACAATGCCAGCTCACAGGCACGGATTTATTCCTGATCGATTCTGTCGCGTCCGACGCCCAATTTACGCATGTGGTTCCTGTGCCGGCCGGATTCGTGGATCCAGCGCTCAGCGTGCCGCGGCCAAACGGGACACTGTTGTATGTGAAGCTCCGCGACAATCCCACAGCGGTGAATGCGATGGTGCTGCCGGTCTTGCCGGAAGGGCAGTGAAGGCGGTTGACCTAGGGACAGTTCCGGGCGCAGATTTAAGGCGCAGACTCGAGTGGACCGATTCGCGCTTTGACGGCCTGTTGAAGTTCCAACTGCGATGTCGTAATCGCTCGGAACTGCTGTTTGCGGCGCGTCCCGCAGATGCGAAAGAGACCGCAATTGTCTGTCGCAGAGCCGCGCTGCGATTCGCATCACTTGCGGTCATCGCGTTGGCGAGCGAGCGGTAGCCGTTTAAACTTCCCGGGTCGGATCCGCGGCAAAGCTAATATGATTTGCAATCTGGAGGTGCAATCATGGGCCAACATTCGCATAAATTTACGATTGCTGATGATGACGCAGTGCGCGTTCTCCTGGCGAAGCTGGTAAAGGGAAGCGGGAAACAGGTGCGACGCGATAAATTGCTTCGCGCGCTTGACGACGCGGCTCGGCATTACAAGGATTCAAGCCAAAAAGTGCGGCAAGCATTCTTCCATGGGCTCCTGACCGGCTATGCGGTCGCACTCACGCTCCGGTAGCCTTCACCAGCCGCTTATTGCCACGCGGGAAGCACGACCTCGTCTTTTGGAGAGGGACTCTGGACTACTGCCCACTTAGCTATACCTGCATAATCGCAGCGTCACTCAAATCGCATTGGGTGGAACCTGACGATTACTTCAGCTTCGCGTATTCCGCTTTCGCGGCGACGAGAATCGGAATGTCAGGGGCAGCGTCTTTGCAGAGCGTGAGGAAATCCTGATATGCCGTCTTGGCTTTGGTGGTGTCGCCATGGATGAGGCGACGTGAGCCTCCAGTGTTTGAGTCTCGTCGCCGATTCAGTGCAATCCCACGGAGCCTCGCACGGATTCAATCAACTTGGCCGAATCGTAACCGACTCCATCTTTGAAGACGATCTCTACTTTCTCAATGTCGGCGATATTCGACGATGGATCACCTCTGATGACCACGAGGTCCGCCTGCTTACCGGAAGCGAGCGAGCCAATGCGCTCGGATTCTCCAAGGAACGCGGCGCCGTTCGCGGTGGCAATGTGAATGGCTTCGAGAGGTGTGAAGCCCCCCTCAACGAGTAACTCTAATTCGCGTTGGTCGCCGAATCCGGCTACGTTGCCGCCGTTGCCCGTGGGATCTTCGCCCGCCAGCAGCAGGCCGCCCGCTTTCACGAAATTGCGTTCGAATTGCATTTCTTTACGTAGGAGCTCGGTCCACGAGGACTGCCGCCCTTGTTCATTCACGCGCGCGCGAGCAGCCAGGTAGTCTGCGCGCGAAGCAGGTTGGAGCGCTTCGAGGACGCGGGTTTGGGTAGGCGACCTAAAAGGGACGAAGGTTTCGAAGACGGGCAGAGTAGAGGTGATCGCGACGTGATGGCGGACGAGGTCGCAGATCATCTGTTGCACGGGAGCGCTCTTGAGATCGAGCTGAAGCAGACTTGCGTCAATGGACTCCCGCGACGGGCAGACATCGGGTGTTTTGTCTGGTACGAATTCTGAATCCTCAACTAGGCCATGCTCAAGGCTGTCAATCCCGAGGGCCGCGGCTTCGCGAAAACCAACCGCGCAAAGATGCCCGGCGACCGTGAGACCGCGCTGGTGGGCCGCCTGGATTGCGGCAGCCAGCTCGGCGCGGGTTATGTGCATATAGGCTTTGAAGGAGGTCGCGCCTTTGTCCGCCCACTGCTCAACACTCTTTCTTGTTTTCTCGGGAGTAGAATCTCCGTTCAAGTACGGCCCGGTGACATGCATCTTGGGCCCAACGACCCAACCATCGTCGATTTGATCCTTCAACCGGAGATCAGCAGACGGATCGATGGCCCCCGCAGTCCGAATCGTGGTTACGCCAGCAGCGAGATAGAGGCGAGGAAAGCTGAACCCCATTTCGCTAGCCGCAAAGCCTGAAGAGCCAAACACAGTCTTCACGCCCCCGTAAAACATGTGGTCGTGCATACCCACGAGTCCAGGAATGACGCTGTAACCTGTGAGGTCAAGTATTTGAGCGGAGCTGGGTACGGGAGTCGCCAGTGCGCTACCAAAGGTCTCAATCTTGCCGTCGGAAAGGACAACGGTAGAATTTTCGAGAGGAGGAGCGCCTGTGCCGTCGATTACGCGAACATGCGTGAGCGCAATCAGTGGGGAGTTCACACGAATATACGACCTAACGTCGTATCCCGGCCATGCCGGCAGCAGAGCTCGCCAGATAGGCCACATGAACAGCACTGTTGCAATGATCACTGCTAGAATTAAAGGGATGTTTTTCCGCTGCATGTTCCCTCACGCCCCCGTGTCATTGGGCGAGAGCGTCGGTGATCTCCGCAATGCGCACGAAATGCGTTAAAAAGTGAAGTGTTGGAACGGCATTCGTCCGGTGCGCCACTATACGCCAAGCGGCCGATGGCCGATCGGGATTTTGACCGATGCTCGACCACCCGATGATCTTCGAACTGGGATTATTCGTTATTGATTCAGTGTTTTATTCGACCTCTAAGCTTCACGGAATCTCGGGTAGCGCTCGAATTCACGTCAATACAGGTCAGCAGGTGGCTTGACAAGCCGGCATATATCTGATATAGGTATATGTCAGAATGAAGAATATTTCAACGCGCGAAGCTGCAGGAAAGCTGAGCATCAGCCTAATCAGCCTCCAGCGGTATATCGCCACCAAGAAGATATCCGCACCCAAGCTACAGAGAATCGGTGGCGTGCGCGTCCGCCTGTGGACAGACCAGGACATCAAGCGGGTTCGAAAGGAACTTCCGGGGCTGAAGAACGGACGGAGTAAGCGAGGAAAGTCGTGAATCAAAGGAAAAAAGCTGCGCTCTATTGCAGAATTTCGACTGGAGACCAGCATCTTGAAACGCAGTTGCTTGGCCTCCGCGAAATGGCGAAACAGCGCGGGTACGAGGTTGTCTATGAGTACACAGACGTAGTGTCCGGCGCTAAGGCAAAACGCCCTGGCCTCGACCAGTTACGGGCCGATGCTAGCCGACATCGGTTTGACGTTGTACTCGTTGCTGCTTTCGACCGAGTCGCTAGGAGCGTGCGCCATTTCTTGGAAGTTCTCGATGAACTGAATCATCACGGCATCGAGTTCGTCAGCCAGCGTGGAAACATCGACACTGGAGGCCCACTAGGCCGAGCGGTCGTTGTCATTGTCAGAGCGATTGCAGAACTGGAAAAAAGTCTAATTGTCGAGCGGGTTCGAGCCGGAATGAGGCGAGCGAAATTGGAAGGAAGAAGAATTGGTCGTGCGCCGCTCAACATCGACCGAGCGCAAGTTGTTGCAGACCGCCGCTCGGGAATGTCGCTCAGCCAAGTGGCGCAGCAACACAGAATTTCGCGAGGTACTGTCTGCCGTCTCGTCAATGAAGCTCGCGGACCAAAATCGCACGCAGGTAATCTAGAAAACGCAGTTCCCCTCACCGAAACAGGTAATTTGCAAGCTGCTGCCTAACCTGCGAGTCCACGCTATGGTTGGTCACCCGAGCGTAGTGTCGAGCGCAACTAACCTAGCGGTGCAAGATGTTCAGGACTATTGCCAGAAGACCGAGAAAGAGCAGGACTCCGAGAAGTAACCACTCGCCCGCTCCTTGCTTCAATTCGCTGCGGTTCATGGGCGTACCTACCGTAGCGGTCAACATCACCGCTGGAAAATTTGGCCCATTAGGTTTGTCCGTTGGCTTTCAAACGCGTCCTTCAGGTCTGGGATTGCGGGACGCTATTACGACGAGGATATGCTCTTGACCATTTCCGCCTCTTAACTGTGGGTGGATTGGCCCGAGGGAGCGCTCCGGCGTGCATCGCATCGAGCGTCCCGCGACAGGAAGCTACGCCCTCGTTCCTGTGGAAATCAAGCAGAAACGTAGGTTGCATGTTGGTGAAAAGTCAGTTTCCGGTAACGGCTGCCAGCTCAACCGGTCGATGCAACACCATCCAGCACGTTGACTCGACAAGGCTTGCGCGGGAGAACCATCTGTTTGGCTTCGCTTGGACAAAACTTAGCCAGGGCAGCGTTCCTGCCGGTCTAACCCTCGTGAGCGGGTTTGGCTTTCGTCTTCCATGCCAGCGGTGTTCTAACCTAGTGTTGCGTCGACCCATTGAGACCACCGCGTTAACCAGGCACTTGCCGATTAGCTGGTGATAACGCCCGATAGCGTCAACCGTCCCTGATACGGGGCTAACGGTGGTCTCGCGTACAGACCCAAGCCGCCTCCTAGAAAGCCAACGATGTAGTATGTGTCTCGAAGTTCAAGCTGGCTCAGGGAGTGTTACCCATGCGCAAGGAGCTGGTAATCACGTTCGAAGTGGCGGCCTTACTCGTCATTGGATTCGTGATGGTCCATTTGAATCCGCTGTATCTCCCCGGATTCTGTAGCGAACAATCCATTATGGAGAAGACTTCCCGGACGGTCGTTATGCGGCTGTGCTGATGCGCCGAAGTTGCAGGGCGACGGAGCCGCCCACTTTGCATATCAATATCCGCCTGGCGAGTCCCGCCCCGTTTCCAAGTCATTTGTTCAGGGGCCCGGTCGGCGACGGCGAAATCTTTGCGACCACGAGAGATAGTGGTGAACGCTTTTGTTGGTCAGGTCCTCGACGGCTCGAAATCGACTACCTAGCGGGACATAATCAACCTCCGGGCGAGTGGATGGATGTGAGGACAGGCGACGATTATTCTTTGTGCAAATGATTTTGGCTTCTCGCGCTTCGCGGTCGTTAGCAGCGCAGAGTTAGGCTGTCGATTCTTCGGCGATTAGCAGTTTGTTGAAAAAGGCTCCTGAACTCGCCATCACGAGCGCAGCGAGGAATTCCTCACCGCTAAAACCCAACAAAAAGAGAGATTCCGTGTCGCAGCGCACCTCGAAATGACGACCCGAAAGAGTTTTTCAACAAACTGCTAATGCGTTTCTCAGGCGTATGGTCCATTCGCCTGAATCGACCGGAGGTACAATCTTTCAACTATGTCGATGTCGGAGAGCCCACGATGATCCCAGAAATTCTGGCAACGCTCGCCTGCGGCATATTCGCCGGAGCTGCGCTTTACATAAATCTCGTGGAGCAGCCTGCCAGACTCACCTGCGGAATTAGCTTGGCAATTACCCAGTGGAGACCAAGCTACAAACGCGGAGCAGTCATGCAGGCGAGTTTGGCGCTTGCCGGTTCCATTCTTGCATTGATTTCCTGGTGGAACGGAAAACAGACGGTTTGGCTGCTCGGAGGCGCGCTGTTGTTTGCGGTGATCCCGTTCACCTTGATTGTGATCTTGCCGACAAATAAGGATCTTCAGAGTGACGATCTGGAGGTGTCTTCTACCCGAGCGGAACTGCTCTTGCGTCGCTGGAATGTTCTGCATGCTGTCCGCACTGGGCTCTCGATCGTGGCATTCTTAATATTTCTGTGCGCGCTTCAGCGCAAATCGTAGCTGAACAAGTCGCGTAATCGGCCATGTGAAGAAGCATTTTAGCTGTCCTGGCAACGCACTAATCAGGCGCTTGAAGGTCGCGCATGCGGGGCTTGTGGCCTGAAATGAAGTATGATGCCGCAAAGGTAGTCGCTCCGCGGAGGTGCGGATGCTTCAAATATTTTTCGCGGTCCTCGCAATACTGGCAGCATCCATCCACCTGGCTTTCTCACCAATGCGGCGCGGCGACGCACACACAATTGTCGGCACCTACCTACTCTATTTGCTGTTTATCTACGTTGGGCTAATGGGATTGTTCACGGCCTACTATCACGTGTTCCGGCCCATCCAAGCGTCCGCGTCGATTGGGTGGGCACCAAGCCCTTATGAATTTGAAGTCGGGATGGCCGACCTGACAGTCGGCGTGCTGGGTGTGCTCTGTTTGGTATTTCGAGATAATTTTTGGCTGGCGACCGCGATCGCTAACGCGGTGTGGTTTATCGGCGACGCGATTGGACACATTCGGCAGATGATGCTCTTCAACAATCACGCTGAATACAATGCAGGAATATTTTTGGCTTTTGAACTTGTGGTGCCCGTCGTCATGCTCGTTCTCGTGACCTACCATAGGCGACTGACTCGCGATCGTGGAACGTGGTAGACACGCAATCCGGCCTGTCCTCGGAATGTGCCCGCGATGAGTCACGTAGCCGGAAACTAGGACTTTACCGGTAAGGGCTGCCGGTTCAAACGGTCGATGCAACACTGTGCAGTGCATTGATTCGGCAGTGCTTCCACGGGAGAACCATCCGTTTGGCCGTACTCGATGAAAACCTACCCAGGGCAGCGTTCCCGTTGCTCTAATCCTAGTGAGTGATTTTGCCTCTTGTTTTTATTGCTAGGTGGGTTCAAGCGTAGTGTTGCGTCGACCCATTGACATCACCGCGTTTACCAGGCACTGAGTTCCGCAACCGATCAGGTTGAGGCTCTTCAGTAGACTTGACAGCTTCACCGATGGTGCCCCGCTGGCAGGTTGCGATGCGCTCGCGGTCGCCTTATACTCGCAACAATCCGCACGAAATACGGTCGTAGGGTTAAGAAGTTGGCAGACACTTGAGAGCAAGAATGGTTGGTACGAGCAATATGCTCACGCCGTTTCGACAAGCCGGAGTAATTGCCGCCGGAACGACATTGTCGGCAGCGGGTTTAACGGTTGCGTTGTTGACGCCAAAGCGCAGCGTTTCGCCGGTGCGCTCGGCACGTGCGAGATCGACAATTTGCGCTTCGTGAAGATCAAGGCGCGGTCCTCCTAGGTCCGACGTTGGTTGAGTGATATGCCGTCCAAACGCACCGGTTCGGCGCTGCTCCATTTACAAATGGCGGGGATAGGGATAAACAGGCAGGGGCGGCAAGAGGCTCATACGGATGCTGGGGATGGCGTTGTATGCGATCCGGACAGTCCGTACGGGGATCGATTTCGTCACCCCTTACGAGATGTTCGTTCTCGAAGTGCCGTTGACGCAAATCTATCTGCGGCAGCCGGCGTTCGACCTTGGGAGGCGGAGCGGCTGCGCAGTGAGCGTGGCCGAGTGTCCATTACTCGGACCGCTTGCGACTGCGGATTCAGCGACTCCGCTTATTTCTCGCGCTGGTTTCATAAAGCCTACGGGGTTGCGCCAAGGCGTTACCTCACAGCCTGAACACTGCCGAATTGTCGAACCCGATTGCGCGCCCGTCACAGACGGCTGTTACGATTACCTTTAACCTGAGTCCTTGATTAGAGGAACTTCAAAATGACGGACAGACCCAAAGTTCTGCTAATCGTCACGCAGGATACCAAGGAACAAGAAGCACACTTCCTTCGCGACTGCTTGGAAGATGGCGGCTGCGATGTGATTCATCTGGACCCCAGCGTGCGCCGTACGCTGGGCGGCGCGGAGATTTCGCCGGAAGCGATTGCCGAGGCCGCGGGTAAGACGATGGAGCAGGTGCGGGCCCTCGGCCACGAGGGCAGATGCCAGGCGGTGATGATCGAAGGTGCGAAAAAGCTGGCGCTGGAGGCCGACCAAAAATACGGCTTGGCAGGCATCCTGTCGGCCGGCGGGTCGATGGGCACAACGATGGGCACCGCGGTGATGCGGGAATTCCCGTATGGGTTTCCGAAACTGATGATTTCCACGCTGGCCTCGGGGTTTACCGCGCCTTTCGTGGGGCTGAAAGATATCGCGATGCTGAACGCGGTCTGCGACATCTCAGGGCTGAACAGCATCACCCGCGCCGTGTTTCGCACCGGCGCCTATTCGATTGCCGGTGCGGCCCATGCCTATCGGACGGTGCGTGAAGATACGCGCCCGCTCGTACTGGTTAGCACACTGGGGACTACAGAGCAGGCGCTGCGAACCTTGCGGGAAATGTTGGAGGCCGACGGCTACGAGGTGATGGCATTCCACATCACCGGCAATGGAGGCATCAAGACCACCATCACTACGTGACGATCATCGAGCGTGACGATGATAGGACGAGTCGAATGTCACGCCGAGGCGGCTGCAAGGTCACTCGATAATTGCTTCAATTAGTTATCCATTGGGCCTCATATGAGAAGTCCTCCGTAGCCAAATACGTCGATCGAAAACTGTCTCATAACAGGGGGTCACCTCAAAAAGTTGAGTCCAATCTGGGTCCATTAACAGCCGAACACCGGCCCAAATGAGCATGTTCGACGCAGAACAAAGCTAAACGGGCCAGCGAGATAGTATTTCTGTCACTGGTTCGGGACCAGGAGGTCGAAGGTTCAAATCCTTTCGCCCCGACCACTCCCCTTGATTTTGCTGGATTCCTGATTCGCCCGCTCACAACGCTTATTCTTCCGTGTCAGCTACTTTGAGAATGAGTTTTCCCGTGTTCTCGCCCTTGAAGAGTTTCAACAGCGTTTCGGGGAATGTTTCGAGGCCCTCTACAACGTGCTCGCGCGATTTGAGTTTGCCGGCCGCCATCCATGCTGCCATCTCCCGCCCGGCTTCAGGGTAACGATCGGCATAGTCAAACACGACCATACCCTTCATGCTGGCCCGATTGACGAGAAGCGAGAGATAATTCGAGGGACCTTTGATTGGTGTGGTATTGCAGTATTGGGAGATTGCGCCGCATATGACCACTCGTGCGCCGCGCGCCAATTGCGCGAGCGCAGCGTCAAGGATGTCGCCGCCGACGTTGTCGAAATAAACGTCAATGCCCTTCGGGCAAAGCCGCCGCAGAGATTTGCGGACATCTTCCGACTTGTAGTCAATCGCGGCGTCGAAGCCGAGCTCTTTCACAATGTAGGTGCACTTCTCGGCCCCGCCGGCGATACCTACCACGTTGCAGCCTTTTATTTTGGCGATCTGTCCAACGACCGTTCCTACGGCTCCAGCCGCGCCTGAGACAACTACGGTCTCGCCGGGCTTTGGCTGGCCGATATCTAGCAAGCCAAAATACGCGGTCATTCCGGGCATTCCGAGCGTCCCGAGAAAAACGGGCAACGGAATCGCGCCCGCATGTATCTTTGTAATGCCAGTGCCATTCGAAATTGCGAATTCCTGAACGCCGAAAGCTCCGTAAACGTAATCGCCGACGGCAAACTTGGGATTTTTCGACACCGTTACGCGCCCCAGCCCACCAGCCCGCATCACCGCTCCGATTTCTACCGGAGCAATGTAGGATTTCCCTTCGTTCATCCAGCCGCGCATCGCCGGATCGAGCGAAATATACAGAATCCTTATCTGCAACTCACCTTCACCGGGTTCGCGAACCGGTTCTTCCTTGTACGCCCAATCGGTTCGTTTGGGCATACCGATGGGCCGCGCAGCAAGCTCGAATTTGTGATTCAATTTGCTCATAAGTGATCCCTCTGGTCGTGATGATTGGGGCGGAGCAGCAAGCGAACCAGCTGCTGATAGTCGCTTACAGATGACGGTGACTAACGCGACGGGCATTGTATATAATCGCGGCCACTGTGCCAAGTCACGGGATTCTCGAAGCGAGGAGGTCCAAATGGCCGGAGCACCCGCAAACGTACTGAACATTCCGCGGCCGCCTGTGTTTGCCACCGCGGGCGAAGAACGCTTGCATCGTAAACGCATGCTCGCTGCTGCATTCCGTCTTTTTTCGCGTTTCGGATTCGATGAAGGAGTCGCGGGACATATCACTGCACGCGATCCGGAGCAACTCGACCACTTCTGGGTGAACCCGTTCGGGATGCACTTCAGCCAAATTCGCGCGTCCGACCTGATTCTGGTGAATCATGGCGGGGAAGTGGTGGAAGGAAATTATCCGGTGAATGCAGCGGCCTTTGCTATCCACTCCCAGGTTCACGCCGCACGTCCGGATGTAATCGCGGCGGCGCACGCGCATTCGATGTACGGGAAATCCTGGGCGTCGCTCGGACGGCTGCTCGACCCGATCACGCAGGACGCCTGTGCGTTTTACCAGGATCACGGACTCTTTGCGGACTTCACCGGGGTGGTTTATGAAACGTCGGAG
Source organism: uncultured Acidobacteriota bacterium (assembly GCA_963790855.1). GTDB lineage: Bacteria > Acidobacteriota > Terriglobia > Acidiferrales > UBA7541 > Palsa-295. The sequence continues at coordinate 93,995 of CAWBPZ010000004.1, read as the reverse complement.
GGCGAGCGGATTGCGCAGGCTCTGGGACAATACAAAGCTGCGATACTGCGCAATCACGGCTTGATCACTGTTGGCCATTGCGTCGAGGAGGCAGCGTGGTGGTTCATCACCATGGACCGCAGTTGCCACGCGCAATTGCTCGCAGAAGCGGCTGGTGTGCCGGTAAAGATCGATCATGCCACCGCCGTTGCGACGAGGGAACAGGTGGGAAATCACCTCGCAGGATGGTTCCAGTTTCAGCCACTGCTCGCGCGCATCGTGCAGGACGAGCCTAATCTGCTCGAATAGTTTCCTTGCTACTGGAAGGATAATGAATTCACTCGCCGCCGACGCCGCTCGAAGCTACAAAAGCGCGCCGCACGCGAGAAGAACACCGACGCGCCGATGCAATCACAATCACCAGAACAGTTCGACATACTAGACATTCTGATCGTGGGCGCCGGCATATCGGGTATTGACGCTGCGTACCATTTGCAGACTGCCTTCCCCAAAAAAACCTACGCGATTCTTGAGGCGCGCGATGCAATCGGCGGAACTTGGGATCTTTTCCGCTATCCCGGCGTCCGCTCCGATTCTGATATGCACACGCTGGGATTTCCTTTTCGGCCGTGGCAGGCGGATGAGGCGATCGCCGGTGGACCTGCCATCTGGAATTACATTCGCGAGACCGCCGCGCACTACGGCATTGACCGTCACATCAGGCTAGGACATCGGATGATCCGCGCTTCCTGGTCTTCAGCCGACGCGCGCTGGACGGTGGAGGCACAGACGAAAGATAGACGGATCGTGCGACTCGTCTGCCGCTTCCTCTATATGTGCAGTGGTTATTACAGCTACGAAAAAGGATTCAGCCCGGAGTTTCCGGGCATGAAACGCTTTCAGGGGCAGTTCGTGCACCCGCAGGAGTGGCCCGAGACCCTCGATTACACAGGTAAGCGAATCGTTGTGATTGGAAGCGGTGCAACGGCGGTGACGCTGGTGCCGGCGCTCGCCAAGGACGGCGCGCACGTGACGATGTTGCAGCGCTCTCCCAGCTACGTCGTCACCCGCCCACGCAAAGACGCAATGGCCATCTGGATGTACCGGCATTTGCCCAGAGGGTTTGGCGCGAAACTGACAAAATGGAAGAACGTGCTTTACAGCATCACCATGTTTCACCTGGCGCGCACCAAACCAGAAATGATGAAGGGACTGATCCTCAAGGGGATCAAGCGACAGCTTGTTCCCGATTACGACGTCGAGCGGCACTTTACGCCGCGCTACAACCCATGGGATCAGCGGATTTGCCTGGTGCCGGACGGCGACCTGTTTGCCGCGATCCGTTCCGGCCGAGTCGAAATCGTCACCGACACGATCGCGGAAATTGAGGAGTCCGGCGTCCGTTTAACCTCTGGCACAACATTGCCGGCAGATATCATCGTTTCAGCGACGGGCCTTGTCGTACAGTTGATGGGCGGCGCTGAGATTCTTGTTGACGGTGTGCCGGCCAAATTTAACGAGACGCTGGTATACAAAGGCGCAATGTTCAGCGGTATCCCGAATCTGGCGCTCGCCTTTGGCTATACGAATAATTCGTGGACGCTGCGCTGTGATCTCACCGCGCGTTTTGTCTGCCGGTTGCTTAGATATATGGATCGCAAGCGATGGTCGGTGTGCGTACCGAATCTCCCGGATGAATCTGTCAAGCCCGAGCCTTTGCTCGATTTTAGTTCAGGCTACGTTCGCCGTGCCGACGGCGTGCTGCCCAAACAAGGACAGAAGGCACCGTGGAGAGTGCCCCAGAATTATGTGAAAGACCTCGTGTCCTTTACTTCTGGGTCGGTGAGCGACGGGACCATGAATTTTCTTCGAGCGTCGGAGGCTGAAGGCGGCAGCAGCCTCAGTAAGGTTCACTCCAGGGCTGCCTTCTGATTTGAGATTATGACTAGCATGATGAACCTTGAGAATCGCACCGCGGTGATCACAGGCGCGGCAAGCGGCATCGGTCGCGCCATTGCTGTGTCGCTTGCTCGGCGTGGTTGCAATCTCGCGCTCGCTGACGTGAATGACTCGGGGCTGGCAGAAACGGTGCGTATGGCACAGCTCGCTGCTTCGGATCGAACTAACCACAGTGCTCCGCGGAGTGCGCGGCGCATCAGCCAACATCATCTTGACGTGGCAGACCGGCGTGCCGTGGCGGCGTTTCCACAAACTGTGATCGCCGCGCACCCCGGCGTGGACATCCTGGTAAACAACGCCGGCGTGGCCATCGGCGGCACGTTCGAAGCAGTCAGCGAGGAGGATTTCGAGTGGCTGTTCGAAATTAACTTCTGGGGTGTGGTGCGGATGACCCGGGCGTTTCTGCCGCTGTTGCGAAAAAGCGATGACGCCCGCGTGGTAAACCTTTCGAGCATCTATGGAGTGATCTCGCCACCCGGAGAGACCTCCTACTCGGCAAGCAAGTTCGCCGTGCGCGGGTTTTCGAACTCCCTACGGCATGAACTTGCGGGTTCGAAGGTTGGGGTTACAGTTGTTCATCCGGGCGGCGTGGCAACTTCGATCGCAGATAGCGCCCGCGTGCCCAAGGACATGCCTGCGGCAGAAATCGCTCGGCGCAGAGCTCTGGCGAAAAAAGCGTTGACGATGCCGCCCGCAGTTGCCGGTGAAATTATCGTGAAGGGCATCGAACGTCGCTCGCCGCGCGTGCTGGTCGGCAACGACGCAAAGCTTTTGGCATTCCTCGAACGGCTGGCGCCGATTTCTTATTGGAAAATCTTCATGCGCTTCCTTCCCAAGTCGTAATCGCCCCTGGTGCGTCATTGAGACCTAGCGCCGGGGGTTCCACTGGCCAAGACACGGATGGTTCCCATCATGCCGCCGTCTTCGTGTTCGAGCAGATGGCAGTGATAAACGAAAGTGCCTACCGATTTTGGATCGCGAAAATCCAGACGCAGCTTGACACTGGGGTAAGCAGCGCTTTTTCCATCCCAATAGGGGATGTTTATGGTGTCTCGTAGAAATGTGTCATTGATGCTGGCTCCGTTCCAACCGACAAGAAGGAAATGAATCTGGTGGATGTGAAAAGCGTGCAGCTCCTGCGAGCGATTTTCGATGGTCCAGTCCTCGATATCTCCTTGGCGGACGACCATATCGGGCGGGGAATGCGGGTCATAAATTTTCGGCTGCTGGCCGTCCAAAGTGATAAAGAAATTCGTGGAGCTGTTGGGATCTTTAGGGTCGGAGGACTGCTCCGAGAAGTAGAGCTTACGCTCGCGCACCGGCTTGACGTCGCCAAGCCATCTAGAGTTCGCCGCGCCGAACGGAGAGGAAACGGCGGGCAGCTTCGAAGGCGGTTCGGGAGCGTCGGAGCGGGAGATGATTGTCGCCAGAGGTCGAATGGGATCATTTTCTCCGGCCGGACCCGTGTCCACCGCAGAAGTAAGCAAAGTGGCTTGAGTTCCGGAAGGCGGAGTTCGATAGACAAAACTGATTCGGCCACCGGGCGGGACGAGCATGTGTCCTTGCCAGAGAACACGATTGGGTATGGCGCCGTTTTTCGTGATGGGCACGCCGTCGAGCGAGACCAGGCCCATCGCTTGTGGTGCTCCGTCCTGCGCAATTTGGAGATCGAGATAGGTAACGGCGGCGGCATTCACGACGTGCCAGAGCTCATACTCGCCGGGCTTCGCGGTGATCGTCGCCGGCACGTAATCCGGAAATGCGACGGGAACGAAATTGATGGATAAATCGCGGGCCGGTTTTCCGCCGCCAGTGCCGGTGTTGAGGATGTCGCCTTCAGGATCGCGGAGGAGAGGCGGCTGCGCGGCGGAGTCTTTCGAGGGCAGCGCGTCGTGATTTCGCAGCGGCTCGTCGCGAATGACGAATACGCGCTCGGGCATTCCCGCGAGGAATCTATTGGCGCGCTCGATGCCTTCCACGATGAGAGCGCCTGAGGCGCCGCCTTCGACTTGCGGATCGGTGAAACCGTGAACATGCGGGTGATACCAGTATGTGCCGGGAGGCTCATCGGGCGGAATCTGGAAACGGTATTCGAAGGCGCGCGTTCCAGGCGAGATCAAAGTGCCGAGGACGTCATCCCCGTGACAGACGGGCGACACCGTGAGGCCATGAAAGTGGAGGTTAGTCGCCAAGCCATCCATCGTGCCACCGCCGCAGGGCGCGGGAGGCACCGGCGCGGAATGCGTGTGGGTTGCAGTAGCGGGCCGAGCCTGCGGGAGGGAATGCAAATCGTTGCGCAATCTGAGGATCAGCCAGTCGCCCGGGTTGACACGCAGCGTGGGAGCTTCGCGGCCATCGCGATAGGAGTAGCAGTAACGAACTTGGCCATGAGTCCAGGAAATTGCGGTAAGTAAGATCCAGCTCGAGCGTGCCGTTTTGGCTGCGAAGATTCTCTGGCTCGAGGGCTTCGGAGCCAGCAGCGGGGCGCGGACATACGGCTCCGTCCGCGACCTGATGCGATGGAATTGCAGCGGCCAGCGTGCGGGAATTCGCGCTCACGAGGCGCGAGTCAGTCTGCAGACATCGCGCCCTGCGGCCGCATCCCGTTTGCGTTGGCGATTTGCCCTGGAGTTCTCGGCCTCGGCGTAATCGCTACGCCGCTGGAACAAGCGAGCGCCAGCAGCAAGATTAGCGATATGAGCGCGGCTCGTCGTCCGCTACGAATGGCGATAGCGTCACCTGGTTTCGCCGGTCTCAACCGACACTGTCAGTAGGCCCCAAAGTGCTCAATGTCGGAGCGAAGCACTTTGCCCGTTGTGGGGTCCAGAATTAAGGCCCGGTTTTCCGGAATCGGCGCGAAGTCGAAATCGAACGTACCCAGGATCGAGCCGCTGGCGAGCACGTCGAACGACTGGTTGTCGTTGGGGTTCCCGAGGCTGCCGAGCGTTCCCGTGTTCCAGTTGTATTCTATGAACCGCGTGATTGAGGTCGTGTCGTTCAGGCTGTGATCAACATAATTGTGCTTGGCGTAGGGCGAAAGGACGAGGAACGGCAGGCGCACGCCGAAGCCGCAGCGGTCATTATCGGCGCCAGAGCCGAGAACGCCGCAGGCTCCGTTTGTGCCGGGTGTTCCTTGAATCGCGTCGTTTTTTGCATCCGTCGAGTGGTTGATGATTGGCGCGGCGACGTGGTCGTACCAGCCGTCAGAGTCGTCGTAGGCGATGATGATCGCCATGTCTTTCCAATACGGGCTTTGCATCAGCCGATTGATGGTGCTGACCAAAAACGCTTGCTCTTCTAGGGGAGTCGAGTCCATGGGGTGGCCGGTGTTGGGCTTGGAGGCCTTGATGAACGTGACGGCCGGAAGATTGCCGGCATCCATGGCGTCCCATAAATTGGATAGGTCGTAGTTATGGTTTGCGGCGTCCGCGCTGGTTCCGATGGCCAGCGGCGAAGAAGGCGGCGCGTGATGCGGATTCGCGGTGGAAGGATAATACTCGAAGGGCGCGTAATGCGGATTGTAGAGTGAATTGCAGGTCGCCACGCCGCCAGAGAATCCGGTGCGTGCGAAACCGTCGTAAAACCAGCCCCAGGTGACGTTCGCCTTGTTCAGCAAATTTCCGACGTTGTTCCCGGTCATGGAAATGTTCGGAGCGGATCCGGTGGGGCTGGTGGGCAGCGCGCAATCGTCGGCGATGGGGTTAATGTTGTTGATCACCGTGCCGTTCGCAACCGTGCTCCCGCTGACCGTCTGGCCACTCATCACAACCAGCCCGTTGGTTTGGCCCGAGAGCAGGTTCAAGTGGCCCTCGACGGTTCCTCCGAACTCGGTATCGAAGAAGTTGTCGCTTATGGCGAAATGCTGCGCGTAGTTCCACAGCGCCGTGACGGTGTTACCGTCGTAGTAGTACATGGACAAATTGGGCGCGAAAAAGAAGCCGCTGCCGCACTCTGCCGCTACGCTGGTGATGTTGAACTTGTCCAGCAGCCCGTTATCGAACGCTTCTTGCTCCGGCGTATATTTGTTGATGTTGTCGCAGGTCGCGGCCTCACTGGGGCTAAGACGCATCGGGTTGCCGGCGTTTGCCTGATTGGGATTATTGCTGAGGAGGGTCGGCGTCAGCCCATTGACCGCGGGAGTATTTGGAGCCGCGTGGAATGGCGTCTCTCCGGGTAGATTTTGCGCGACAGGATAGGTGCCGAAGTAGTGGTCGAAGGACTCGTTCTCGTCGAAGATAACCACCAGATGTTTGATGGGGGTGGCCGTCTTCGGCCGGTTATCCGCACGAACGGGAATCGGAACGATCAAATTCCAGAAAAGTTGCGATACAAGCGCGACAGCGACGACCAAGCGACGCATAAGGCCTCCCGAAGTTCTAGAGATGAGCCACACTTATAGGAGTGCAATGTTGCAAATTAATTACGAAGATGTGAATCAAGATTAAAGAAAGCACACTCGGGCTAAGGGAGGTTGCGGCTCTGATTTCTTATGGAAGAAGCCGCAGTGCACGCTCGTTAGAAGAACTCGCAATCTCGATGCGGCCCGGGTTTCGCGCGCCTTTGTGCTAGGATTCCGCGGCGGGAGGCATTCATGAAGATGTTTCTGTTTGGCGCGCTATTCGTGTCGTCGATTTTTTTCGCCGTTCATTCTCAGCAAGCGACGCAGACGCAGCGAATTCCGTTATTCGAAAACGATGATGTGAAGGTTTGGAAGTCCGTCATTTTTCCAGACGCACCCCTCGCGATGCACCGGCACGAACATCCACGCGTAATCGTGGCGATGACGGGCGGGACGATGAAGATCGTGGAACAGAACGGGCCCGCTGCGTCTCATGTATGGGAAACCGGCAAAGCTTACTGGCTGCCCGCGAACGCTCCCAACACGATGCATGCCGACGTCAACACCGGTGATAAGCCGATTGAGGTAGTTGTGGTCGAGTTGAAAAAAGAGAATTAAGCCGGGGTTCCCCTTCGCAAAACAATTTGGAGAATACTCTAGCTGGCTGGTGTTTTGCGCTCCGATCAGCTGAGCGGCTCTCTTCCGTAGCAGCCAAACTTCCTTCCTCTACGCGCTCAGCGCAGCACGATTCGTATTTCTAATCGGTTATATAGGACTGACCGCAGAGGACGGCGAGAGGATTGGCCCCGCATGGGAAACGGACCATACTGCGTGCGAATCCGGCTGCGAAGTCCGACCAAGGGCCGTGGTTCAACATAGGAAATCGCGCGCAAACGGGCGAATGCATGAGGGAAGCGGGGAAGAAGTGCAGAAACTAAGTGATTTTACGGACGACCCGAACGATACATATTCACGGAGTTGTCTTCACGAGACCGCAAGACACGAGCGACCTCACCTGCCGCCGCGAAACATCTTGACAAAGGCCAGAGGCTACACTATAAGCCTCTTCAAGGAATAACCGGTTAGACTGTTCTAACGCTTTCGCTCGCAAGAACGGAGAAGAAATCGCAGGGGGACAAGCCGAGGATTTGCCGGCTGGCAGGGTCCGATTCGATCGAGCGTTAACAAATCTTGGGGGTGGGGAATGCGAAGCACACGATTTGGAAAATTTGTGGCTGTAATCATTTTCGCATTAGCGCTGTTCACTTGCGGACGGCTGCTGGCCGGCGTGACCGCGAGCATTTCCGGGACGGTCACTGATCCGAGCGGCGCGGTCGTTGCGGGGGCGACGGTAACCGCGACGAACGTGGATACAGGCGTGGCCACCTCGCTGACCACGAACGCGCAGGGTTATTACTCCTTCCAATCGCTGCCGCTGGGCAACTACACCATTAGCGTGGAGCAAAGCGGATTTAAGAGTTACGCACAGACGGGACTGACACTAAACGTGAACGACGCGCTGGTGATTGACGTGCATCTCGCGGTTGGCGCGACGAGCGAGAAGGTGGAAGTGCTGAGCGATACGTTGCACGTTGACACCGAGAGCACGCAGATGGGCGAGGTGATCACCGGCAAGACGATGACGGATGTGCCGCTAGTGAGCCGGAGTTATACCGATTTGCTGGGTTTGCAGCCTGGAGTGGCACAGACGGCGTCACAGATGACGGGAGCGTATGCCGGTCCGTTTATTTCCGCGGGCTTTGCTGCTCCGCTGGTGTCCGGCGACTTGAATTCCGGCGCGGTCTCCGTGAATGGCATGCGCGAGTCGGAAAACGGCTTCATCCTGAATGGGGTGCTGGTGCAGGAGTTGGGATTTTCCGGCGCCGGAGCGATCCCCAACCTCGATTCGATCTATGAATTTAAGATTCTGACGAACAATCCAGACGCCGAGTACGGAAACTACAGCGGCGGTCTGATTAACGTGGTCACCAAGTCCGGCACGAACGGCTACCACGGAAATCTTTTTGAGTTCGTGCGCAATACCGATTTCGACGCTGCGAACTACTTCGACTTGGGGCAACGGGGCGCGTATCACCAGAACCAATTCGGCGGCACATTCGGCGGGCCGATCAAGCGCGACAAAATCTTCTTCTTCGCCGATTATCAAGGAAACCGACTGATTCAGGGACAGACCCAACGCATTACCGGGGCCCCCACCTCAGCGCTGGAAGGCGGAGACCTCTCGTCGGTAGTGGGCAGCCTAGTGGATTCCAAGGGTAATCCAACCACGGTACAGAGCGGAGTGGGAGCAGGCAACTGGGCGTCGGTGTTGAGCAATCAGCTGGGATACACGGTTACGCCTAGTGAGCGGTATTATTTTCCTGGCTGCACGACCACGGCTCAATGCGTTCTGCCTAATGCGTCGCTGTCGCCCACGGCCTTTAATCCAATATCGGCAAACTTGCTGCCGTTCATTTTGCCCGCGAACGGGACGAACAGTCAGGGCCTGCCGACGTTCACAACGAATGCGGGAGCTATAAATCTTGACGACAACAAGTTCAGCGGACGGGGCGACGCTAACACCAGTTTCGGGCTTCTGACGGCGTATTTCTACTGGGACAAATTCAACCAGAACAGTCCCTACTGGCCGGGGAACGCACCGGTTTATCCGGGATTCAACGTGAGTGGAAACGGGCAATCGTACAACGTCGAGCTCGGGGATACGAAAACGTTCAGCTCCGCATCGGTAAACGAATTTCGCTTGGGATATTTTCGATTGGATACCTTGTTCAACCAACCTCAGGGCGGAAAGGGAGTGACGCTGTCGAGCCTGGGATTTGCGTCGGGCGCAAACGGTGCCCCAGGTATTGTGCCTCTGGTGCCCGCACTGGAAGGCGTTCCAGAAGTCGATTTCAACGATTTTGTAATCGGAGTGCCGAGCCGTCCGAACGGCCTGATCGATAACATTTATCAGATCGTGGACAACTACAGCAGAATTGTGGGCACACACACGCTCAAGTTCGGTGGGCAGTACCACTACGACCAGTTGGAAGAAGATCTGATTGATAACGTGTCGAACGGGAACTTCTTTTTCGGGAGCAATTTCAACGGCCAGCCCAGCGAAACTGGGAGCGACTTTGTGGACTTTCTGCTGGGCGCGCCGAGCCAATTCGTGCAGGGCCAGTCGTATCCTTCGTACGGCCGCAATTTTTATCTGGGCTTCTATGGCCAAGATAGCTGGCGCGTGAAATCGAATCTGACGTTCAACTATGGCTTGCGGTACGACGTCAGTTCGCCGTGGAATGAAAAGTACAACCAGATACAAACTTTGATCCCCGGGGAACAATCCGTTGTTTTTCCCGGTTCACCGACGGGCTGGGTATTCCCCGGCGATCCCGGAGTTCCGAACACACTGGCACCCATTCGTTGGAACAACTTTGCGCCGCGGTTGGGATTGGCCTATTCGTTCGGAGATTATGACGGGTTGCTGGGCAAGATTCTGGGCAAATCCGGGACAACCAGCATTCGGGCGGGTTGGGGAATTTTCTACAGCACGTTTGAGGGCGCTACGGACTTCAATGAAATTGGAGATGCCCCGTTCGGAAACTATACCGGGCAGAGCCAGCCAACGTTTGCCGCGCCGTTCACGAACCGATCCGCCGGGTCATCCATCCAAAACTTTTTTCCCGTAACTCAACCGCCGCTCCACTTTTCTGCGAAGAATCCTGCCAGCGGCCCACCGTTCGACAACTTGACCGATTTCTTTAACGCTTTCGGAACAATCGGCAGCTCGCCGGCCTTTTACAACAAGAACCGACTGCCGTATGCGGAAGAATATGAACTGTCCATCGAACATCAGATCAGCCGGGCGGATTTGCTGACTGTGAGTTATGTGGGGACCCAAGCTCACCGGCTGCTTGCTTCAGAATCCGCGAATCCGGGAAGTCCGGCGCTGTGCCTCCAACTCGCGGCCGCGGGCGCAATTGCGGTGGGAACGACGAATACCACATGCGGCCCCGGGAACGAAAATCTAGTTTACGCTCTCCCGGGCGGTGGATTTCAGGCTGGCACGCGACTGAATTTCCCCGGTACAACGCTCCCCGGCGGTACGCCGATCGTTCCGTTCGGCAACGATTCGTATTTCATTACCGCCGGCTCTTCCTCTTACAATTCCTTGCAAGTCAGCTATAAGCACACGACGGGGCGTCTGCAGACCCTGGTTGGTTATACCCTCAGCAAATCGTTCGACGATTCCTCAGGGTACGGCGAGCAGATCAATCCTATTAACCACCGGCTGAGCCGCGGACTTTCCGCTTTTGACAGCACGAACAATTTCGTGGCGAGCTACAACTACACGCTGCCCATTGATAAATTGGGTGGCCCGACACAGCTGACACATGGATGGGCCATTAGCGGAATTACGAAATTTGCCACCGGACTGCCCGTCACGATGGTCGAAACAGACGATCAATCGCTGCTCGGCACTGCCTTCGGTGGACCGATTACTTTGCCGGTAGACACGCCCAATCAGATTGCGCCGCTCGTCAAAGAGAATCCGCGAAATACGGGTGGCCAATACTTTTCGATATCATCGTTTGGGCCCTCGGATTTGGGCACAGAGGGCGATGCCAGGCGACGGTTTTTCCACGGGCCGGGTATTAACCAATGGGATTTTGCGCTGCTAAAAGACACGAAGATCACGGAGCGGTTCGATCTGCAGTTCCGTGCTGAATTTTTTAACATCTTTAATCACACTCAGTTCCTAACACCGAGCGGGATCACCGGCTTCACTGCACTCCCACCCCCGCAGGTTGGCTTCGTGCCCTCATCTTCTTCGTTCGGGCAAGTTGCTGGAACTTTGCCGGCGCGCGTTGGACAGCTATCTTTGAAGCTGTATTTCTAGCCGGTACTGAGGAAGACGCAGATCGAAAGACGGCACACGGTGTAGGCCGGACGGATCGCATCCGTCCGGCCTTCTTCGGAAGTTGACGAGCGTCCGCGCGGAAATGCGGGCACCGCAAAGAGTACACATTCATGGCGGCCCCAGGCGTTCTGGCAGCGACGTTAGTGAAACCCGGGAAGTACGAGATACGCGAATACCCTCTGCCGGAACCCGCTGCTGGTTGTGTGCTGATTCGCATGGAAATGTCCGGGATTTGCGGAACGGACAAGCATACTTTTCAGGGTTACACGGCGCAGTACGGCGGCCGCCAGCTTGAATTTCCGATTATTCAGGGGCACGAGAACGTTGGCACGATTGCGGCGATTGGCGGCGACGGAAAGTGCGCGGACTTCGAGGGCGTAGCGCTACGCGAGGGAGATCGCGTGGTGGTGGGCGCGAACGTGGCGTGCGGCGAGTGCTATTACTGCCGGCACGATTTTCCGTACTACTGCTGTGAGAAGACCACGGATTACGGAAATAACTTGAGCGCGAAAAATCCGCCTCACCTGTTCGGCGGATGGTCGCAGTACATGTATGTGGTGCCGGGAAGTTTTCTGGTGAAAGTGCCGAACGATTTGCCTTCGGAAGTGGCGGTGCTGACGGAAATATTCGCGGTGTCGGTGGGATTGGACCGCGCGAAACAGATGTCTGCGTTTCCGAATGAGTCTTTTCGATTCGACGACACGGTGGTGGTGCTGGGCGTCGGTCCTTTGGGCATGTGTTTTCTGATGAAGGCGCGCATGCTGGGCGCGGGGACGATTATCGCGGTGGATAAGTCGGAGTACCGGCTGAATTTTGCGCGGCGGCTGGGCGCGGATTTTGCGGTAAATGCCGGGCGAATGCCTCAGGCGGAACGGCTGCAGATGGTGAAAGATTTGACGCATGGGCGCGGCGCAGACATGGTCATTGAATGCGCGGGAGTACCGGAAGCTGTACCGGAGGCGCTGGAGATGTTGCGCGTGGGCGGATTGCTGGTGGAGGCGGGGAATTTTTCGGATTTGGGCGAAGTGCCGATTAGCCCGCACCGGCATATTTGCGCGAAGAATGCGCGAATTCTGGGCGTGGGCGGCGAAGAGCCGGCGGCATACGGGCCGAGCATGCGGCAGATGGCGCGTTACATGAAAAATTATCCGCTGCGGGAATTTGTGACGCACCGATACGGATTGAGGGATGTGGATGCGGCGATGAAGAAATCTGTGGAAGCGGAGTCAATGAAAGTTGTTCTGGAGCCGTGGCGATAGGCGCTGCAGAGGCCGCGGCGAATGCCGCGCGAGGATTTTAATTTTTCTGGAAAAGAGGAACGCATGAGCGCAATCAGCGAACGATTTCTATTTGCTTCGGCACCGGATAGCTGGGGAGTGCTGGATTATCCCGGGCCATCGTGGGAGCAATCCTACGAAAAGATGCTGGATGAAATGGTGGAGGCGGGATACACGGGATCGGAGCTGGGGCCGTACGGATTTTTTCCCACCGATCCGAAAATTCTTCAGCCGCAACTGGAAAAGCGCAAGCTGAAGCTGCTGGCTTCTTTTGTGCCGGTGAAAATGACGGATCCGGCTGCGAGCCAGGCGGTGATGGAGAGAATTCGCAAGGTCGGAAACTTGCTGGCGACTTTGAAAGCGCCGTTCCTGGTGATTGCGGATGACCAATCGCCGGAGCGCAATGCGTTTTCCGGGCGCGCTTACGATAAGGACTGCCCGACGCTGAGCGCCGAGCAGTGGAAGCATATCGGGACAATTGTGGCGGACGCGGAAAAGGTGGCGAACGAGTTTGGGCTGGATTTGGTGTTTCATCCGCATGTGGCGACTTATGTGGAGACGCCGGAAGAGTGCGAACGCTTTTACGATGCAACCTCGCACACGAACGTGGGTTTGTGCCTGGACACCGGGCACTGCGTTTACGGTTACGGCGATTCCGTGAAAGAGGCGGAGAAATATAAGAGCAAGCTGCGGTTCGTACATATTAAGGATTGCAACACGGCGGTGCTGGAAGAGGCGCGGCGGAATAAGTGGACGTTCGAAGAGGCCATCGAGCACAAAGTTTTCACGGTGATTGGTCAGGGCAACATTGATTTTCCGGCGTTTTTCCGCACACTGGTGAAGAACGGGTATTCGGGATGGTCGGTGGTGGAGCAGGACGTGAAATTTGGCGCAACGCCGATTCCGCCGGCGCAGAGTGTGGCAGCGAGTTTGAAATATTTGCGCGGAGTTGTGAGTGATCTGGGATTGGCGGCGGGCGCCCGTTAGGCGATGAATTGGTAGGTTGTAGTTGCGGTGGAGTTGTTGTGTTCAACGGGCCACGTTCGTTAGGGAGAAGTTTGAATGAAGAAGCTGGGAGTTGGAGTGGTGGGCGTAGGGGAAATGGGCAAGCGGCACGCGGAGAATCTGCGACGACTGGTTCCGGAAGCGCGGCTGGTAGCGATTGCGGACGCGTCGGCGGAACGCGCTCGCGTCGTGGCGGAGGAGCTCGAGATCGAGAATTGGTACAGCAGCTTGGACGCAATGCTGGAGCGCAAGGATCTGGACGCGGTTCTGATCGCGACGCCGGATAAATTTCATGCGCAGGCTGTGGAGACGGTGGTGCGCGCGGGAAAAGACGTCCTCTGCGAGAAACCGTTGGCGCTGAATTTGGCAGATGCACGGGCAGCGATCGACGCGGTGGCTAAATCAGGGCGGCGATTGCAGGTTGGATTCATGCGCCGCTACGACCCTGCATATGCCGCGGCGATGAAACGAATCGAAGCCGGCGAAATTGGCGTTCCGGTGATTTTTAAATCGATTGGTCGCGACAAGGAGGCCGGTCCGATTGCGGCTTATGAATCGCACATCAACGGAATGCTTTTTTACACGAATACGATTCACGATTTCGATTTGGCTCGCTGGATGATGCAGGACGAAGTGAGCGCCGTACACGCGTACACAACGACGGCGATTCGGCCGGAATTGGCGAAACACGGGGACGTGGTGGCGAGCGTGGTGAATCTGACGTACCGACACGGCGCGATTGGGAATGTGGAGTCACATTCGCAGGCTGTGTACGGATATGACGTGCGTACAGAGATTGTCGGATCGAAAGGGTCGATTTTTGTCGGCAGCCTGCAGCACGCGCCGGCCGTTTTCCTGTCGGCGCGAGGCGGCGAGCGGAGCCTGGCCGATCATTTTCTGACGCGCTTTGCGGATGCGTATCTCGCCGAGGTGCGGGATTTTGTGCACAACATGCTGCACGATCATGCGCCGCGAGTGACGGGAGAGGATGGACTGAAGGCGCTGGCGATCGCGGTGGCCGCTGAAAAATCGCACCAGCAGGCGAAACCAATCGAGGTGACGCTCGCGGATGTGCGTGCGGCATCGTGACGCGCGACTTTCGGCGGTAAAAAGATTCGGTGAATGGACGGAGAATATGACGCGCAGCACTGAAACTGCTTTCAAAAGTCCTCTGCACAAAATGACGCAGACTACTCCTACCTGCTTGTGGAACGATTCCGCTTCCGTCGAAGAGCTGACGTATTCGCTCGAGCATGGCGCGGTGGGCGCGACGTGCAATCCGGTGATTGTGGTGGCCGTGCTGAAAAAGGAGATGAGTTTCTGGAAGGGGCGCATACAGGAATTAATCAAGGAGCTGCCCACGGCGACCGAAGACGAGATCGCCTGGCAACTGGTGCGCGAAATTTCCATACGCGGGGCCGCACTGCTGAAGCCGATTTTCGACGCGCAGCACGGCAAAAACGGCCGACTCTCGATTCAGACTGATCCGCGGCTTTTCCGCGATAGCCAGGCAATCGTGAAGCAGGCGATGGAATTCAGCGCGCTCGCATCGAACATGATCGTAAAAATTCCTGTGACGCGCGCGGGAATCCCGGCGATCGAAGAGGCGACGTATCGCGGAGTGAGCATCAACGCGACTGTGTCGTTCACTTTGCCCCAGTGCATCGCCGTGGCTGAAGCGGTGGAACGCGGCCTGCAGCGGCGCGCGAAGGAAGGCAAGGAAATCGCGAGCATGGGGCCGGTGTGCACGTTGATGGTGGGGCGTCTGGACGATTGGTTGAAAGTTGTGATGGAAAAAGAAAGTATCGCGATTGATCCGGGATATCTGGAATGGGCCGGCGTCGCGGTGCTGAAGAAGGCGTACCGGATATTTCGCGAAAGAGGGTACCGCACACGGCTGCTGTCGGCGGCGTTTCGCAATCACATGCACTGGAGCGAATTTATTGGCGGCGATATGGTGATTTCGCCGCCCTGTCCGTGGCAGGTGCGATTCAATGCGAGCGACATCGAGGTGCGTTCGCGGATTGACGAGCCGGTGCGCGCGGAGATCGTGGAGGAACTTTCCAGGAAATTCACGGATTTCCGGCGGGCGAATACCGAAGGCGGGTTGACGGTCGAAGAGTTCGATTCTTTCGCGCCGACGCGGCGGACTTTGCGACAGTTTGTTACCGCGTGCCACGATCTGGACGCGATGGTACGCGATATTTTGATTCCGAATCCGGAAGCGTAGTGACGCCGCGCGTTGGCAGGCACGGTGTTTTATCGCGCCTGCCAGATCGGTCGAGCCACGCTAGCAATGGCGCACTAGAGTGCGCCGCTACGAAGGCAAGAAACATCGGCTACATCCAATTTTAGAACAGGAGAATTGTACGTGGGAAAACTGGCGATTACCGGTGGTGAGCCTGTACGCAAGACGCCTTTCACGCCGTGGCCTGTCGCCACGAAGGAGGAATTCGCGGCGCTGGAGGACGCGTTCACCAGCTTGAAGTGGGGCGGGCAGCCGTTCCCCGGAAAGTACGCGGACTCGTTCGCGAAAAAATTCGCCGCATTCCAGACTGCGAAGTACGGTCAGTGCGTGAGCACCGGAACAGTGGCGATCGAGGCGTGCCTAAAAGCGATTCAGATACGCCCCGGCGACGAAGTGATCGTGCCGGCCTACACATGGGAAGGAACGGTCGGCCCGGTGCTGTTGCTTAATGCAGTGCCGGTTTTCGTGGACGTGGATCCGGATACGTATTGTCTGGACACGAAGCTAATCGAACAGGTGATCTCACCGAAGACGAAGGCGATTCTGCCCGTCCATCTGGGGATGCGTTTTGCGGACATGGACGAAATCTTGCGCATCGCGAAGAAACACAGTTTGAAAGTGATCGAAGATTGCGCGCACGCGCACGGCGCGATGTGGAAGGGGCAAGGGGCCGGCTCGATGGGAGATCTGGGAGCGTTCAGTTTTCAATCCAGCAAGCTGATCACTTCGGGAGAAGGCGGCGCGGTAATCACGAACACCCTGGAATATATGGAGCTGGTGCAGAGCTACATCAACGCGGGGCGCGCCAGCCTGACCGACCAATATCATCACCGCATCATTGGATACAATCATCGCTTGAGCGAACTGCAGGCGGCGGTGCTGGGACCGCAATTGGAGCGGCTGCCGCAGCAGGCGGCGACGCGCGAAAAGAACGTGAAACATTTCGAATCGCGATTGCAAAAGTTGGCTGCCATCAAATTGCTGAAGCCTGATCAGCGGATTACGCGCCTGGCGCCTTACGGCTTCATGTTCAAATATTTTGCAGATAAGGCGAATGATATTCCGCGCGCGGCGTTTGTGGGCGCCCTCCAACTGGAAGGCATTCCCTGCGATGGACTTTTCTACGAGCCTGTTTACAAAAGCTCGCTCTTTCCGCTGAGGCCGGAAGACTTCCCTGCCCTGAGTTGGGGGCGCGAGAAACCACTGGATCTGCGGAACATGTATTCATGTCCGCAGGCGGATCGCGCGGCTTATCACGAGGCGGTTTGGTTTCCGCATCATTTGTTCGTGGGCAGCACCGCGGATGTTGACTCGATTGCCGATGCGATCGAGAAAGTGCTGGGCGCGAGCGAGGAATTGCGCGGTTTGGATCACAAGGCGATTCGAAATCAGAGGCTGGGGCGCGCGGATCGCGAGAGCTAGTTTCTGCGCGCGAGCGAACGGCGGAGGATCGGCGGTTTCCGCCTCACCAATGGCGCGCTGAAGTGCGCCGCTACCAGGGCAAGAGCGTCTGGCGATGGCGTTTCGCGTTCTCGGGAGATTTCCAATCAATGGGTGTGGGAAAAAAGGTGGGGTTCGCAGTGGTAGGCTTGGGAACCATCGCTCAAGGTTTTGTCCTGCCGAGCTTTGCGAAGTGCAAGAACGCAAAACTGGTAGCGGTGGTCAGCCGAGATAAGGAAAAGGCTGCGCGAGTTGCGCGCAGATTCAAAGCCGACGCGCATTACAGCGACCAAGAATACGCGGCATGCCTCGCGCATCCCGGAGTGGACGCCGTTTTCGTAGCGACTCCGAACGGTCTGCATGAGTCTTTTACCGTACAGGCGGCGCAAGCCGGCAAACACGTCCTGTGTGAGAAGCCTTTGGCCGCCACCGCCGAGCAAGCTGCGCGAATGGTGGAAGCTTGCCGGCGAAACCGCGTGTTATTGATGACCGCATACCGGAAATATTTTGAGCCCAGTACACTTTACTTGAAGCAATTGATTCAGAATGGTGACTTGGGTCGGGTTGAGGTGATACACACCGCGTTCAGCGAATTATATTCGCCGGGCAAGTCGTTGCCGTGGCTGGTGGATTCGAATCTGGCGGGCGGCGGCCCGCTCATGGATTTGGGCGTCTATTGCGTGAACACCACGCGCTGGCTGTTGGAAGAAGATCCGGTGGAAGTAAGCGCGCAGAGCTGGGCGCGCGACACGGTGACCTTCTGGGATGTGGAGGAAGGGATTACATTCCGACTGCAGTTCCCCAGCGGGCTGGTGCTGCAAGGGAGCACGACCTACGGGGCGGTCTTGTCATCCTTTATATACGTGCAGGGGACCAAGGGCTGGGCGTCGCTAACTCCTGCATTTCCATTCGATGAGGTGCGGCGGCTGACGGGCAAGATCGGGAAGCGCGCGATTGACCGGAAATTTCCGATCGTGGATGAGTTCGGATGGGAGCTGAAGGAATTCGCTTCGGCGATTCAGAACCGGCGGCCCGTGGAGAGCGACGGCGTGCAGGGGCATCGCGACATACTAATTCTTGAGTCAATTTATAACTCGGCAAGAAAACAGCGGCCGCTTGTCATAAACTACTGATTGGCGCGCGGCCGGCGGCGCTGAGCGAGTTTGCTGGCGACGCGGTGCGGGCTATTTTGATGCAAGATTGATGCGGATGAATCTCGTGAAAACAGCGGGGCGGAAAAAATCGGGCAAGACGGCGAGCATCTACGATGTCGCGAAATTGTCGCGCGTCTCCGTGTTCACCGTTTCCGCCGTCGTGAATCACAAGAGCCATGTGGGTGAAAAGCTGCGCAAGCGCGTGGAAGCAGCGATCCGCAAGCTCAATTATCGTCCCAACCTGATTGCGCGAAGCCTGGCGAATCAGCGGACGCACACGATCGGAATGATTGTGCCGGATATCGCCAATCCGTTTTTCCCAATGGTAGTGCGCGGCGCGGAAGATGCGGCGCAAAGGCATGGCTACAATTTGCTGTTGTGCAACAGCGACGACAGTCTTGCCAAGGAAGAGAAATCGGTGGAGCTGCTGCTTTCGAAGCGCGTGGATGGAATTTTGCTGACGAAAGCCGCGGAGGATTTTCGGCCGTCGCTGCGCCAGATGATTAAAGAAGTGAACATTCCTTTCGTGCTGGTGATGCGCACTTATCCAAAGCTGACCAAGGATGCCGTGATCACCGACGATTACCAGGGCGCGTACGACGCGGTGTGCCACCTGGCGCGTGCGGGCAGGCGGCGCATCGGATTGATCGGCGGGCCGCGCAAGGTGAGCAACGCGCAAGCGCGCTGGGAAGGTTTTCGCGACGCGTTGAAGGCGGAAGGGCTGCCATACGATGCGGAATTGGACATCGAAGGTGACTACCGGATTGAATCCGGATTCCGCGCGGGGCATGCGTTGCTTTCGCATCGGCCCGATGGCATTTATGTGGCGAACCATTTGATGACGGTGGGATTGCTGAAGGCCGCGGAAGAAATGGGTTTGCGCTGCCCGGAGGATTTCGGGCTGGTGAGCTTTGACGATTATCCGTGGCTGGGAGTTTTTAGGCCACGACTGACAACGGTGGAATTGCCGAAGCACCAGTTGGGGATTGAGGCTGCCGAGCTGCTGATCCGGCGCATTTCGGGCGATCGCAGCAAGGCCGCGGTGAAGAAATTGGCGCCTGAATTGCGCATTCGCGAATCTTGCGGGTTTGCGCTGCATGTGTCGCGGGGGCAATCGCTCGACCACGAGTCTGGAAAAGCACAAAGCGCTTTGGTGCGGGACTTGCGCTAGTTTGGTGCGCCTTCTTGCGTGGCGCCGCTTACGTTTCGCTGAAGTCTATTAATTTCGGTCTGCGCGTAAAACCCCGTGTTTTGTAACCGCCGTAGAGAATCCCCACTGCCAGCCAGGCCAGGCCGGCATATTTTGTCCAGGTTTGCAGGCTGATCAGCAACAGAAAGCAAAAAACGAAGCCGAAGCCGGGGACAAACGCGTCCACGAAGAAGTTGCGGCGCCCGATCGCTTCGCGCGACAACCAGAAATGGCGGAAGGCTGCGAGATTTACGCCCATGAAGGCGAGCAGCCCGCCAAAAGTGACTACTTCCGCAGCGTGCTCCCACGGGATCGTAATCACGCCGATGTAGGCGAGGACGCCGACGATCCACACGTTGTAAACCGGATTGCTTTTCTTCGGGCTAAGGTAGCCGAAGATTTTTTTCGGCAGCACGTCGTCACGACCCATGCTGTAGAGCAAGCGCGATGCGCCGACGTGTCCGGCAAGCCCGCAGGCGATGCTGGAAACGAGCAGCATCACGCCGTAAGCCGCGAACAGTGCGGGACCGCTGGCCATGCGAGCGACGTCCATGAACGCGGTTTCCGGATTTTGCAACGTCGTGTAGTCCGGCCAGACGCGCTGCGCGAGATACACTTGCAGTCCACTGAAAAGTCCGGTGAAGATTACGACCAACACCGTGGCGAGCAACACGTTACGTTTGGGATTGTGGACTTCTTCCGCGAGGATGGAGACGCCATCGAAGCCGATGAACACAAGCGCAGCAAGCGAAGTCCCGGCGGCGACGGCGCGCAGATTAAACGTAGCCGGATTGTATATCGGGTGCATCGAGAACAGCCCGGCGAAGTGCTGGTGCAAGACGATGAAGCGGAACGATTCGACGAGAAACACGGTGGTGACCAACAACATGAAGCCCAGTAGGAGTTCGTTGGTGCGCGCAGTGAATTTAATTCCCTGCACGGTGAGGATGGTGATGAAGCCGACGGTGACGGCCGCCAGAATTGCGAAGGGAACGCGTGGCGTCATGCGTTGGATGGCGAGCACCGCGTACAGAGCGTTCTGGATGGGCTGAAAAAGGTATTCGAGAAACATGGCCCAGCCGACGACGAATCCGAAGTGGGGATTCAGTTCGCGGCTGATGTAGGTGTACACCGAGCCTGCAGAAGGATAGACGCTGGCCATGCGGCCGAAGCTGATGGCGGTGACGGACATCGCAACCATCCCAAGCAGGAGCGTCGCGACCGTATGACCGTGCGAAAGTACCTGACCTTCACCGAAGAGCGGCACGGCAGCGATGGGCGAAGTGAGGATGATGCCGTAATAAATCAGATCCCAGAGACCCAACGCGCGCTTGAGATGAGGTTTCCTGGGTGCTGCGGTTTGCGCTGCGACTGCGGATGTTTCCACCCTTACCTCGCTGTGCCCCGAGTTTCAAAGGAAACTTTTGCAACGGTTGAGCGAATGCGACCGAGGTGAAAATGTTTCATTTATGAAAAAACACTAAAAGAAAAAGCGCTCTTTCTTGCGCGCTTCTTCGTAGCTCCGGCGCGCGGCCTTAACGGCGTCGCGCTCTGAAACTTCGGCGATGGGCACGTCCCACCAGGATTCGTATCCGGGAACTCGCTGGTCGTAGGAAGTTTCGATGACGACTACCGCCGTGCGCTTTTGTTCGCGGGCGGCAGTCAGCGCTGCCTTTAGTTCGTCCGCGGTTTTCGCGCGCGCGATCCATGCACCCAGACTGGCGGCGTTCGCGGCGAAATCCACGGGAAGCACGTCGCCGTCATACTTGGCATCGTTTTTATCGCCGCGACGATAACGATAGTTCGTGCCCATTCCTTCATTGCCGCACCCGCGGCTGAGGCCGCCGATGCTGGAGAAACCGTGATTGTCGAGGAGCACGATATTGATTTTGTAGCCTTCCTGAATGGAGGTGACGATTTCCTGCGCCATCATCAGGTAGGAGCCGTCGCCGACGAGAACGTACACTTCGCGCGCGGGGTCGGCCATTTTCGCGCCCAAGCCGCCGGCGATTTCGTAGCCCATGCAGGAGAAACCGTATTCCATATGGTAGCCGCCGGGTTGGCGTGTGCGCCAGAGTTTGTGCAAATCTCCGGGCAAACTACCCGCCGCGCAGATGACGATGTCCGAAGGCTTCGTGCAATTATTTACGATGCCGATGACTTCGCCTTGCGTGATGGGCGGAGCCTGGTGAATACCGTAGATGCGATCCACTTCGTTTTCCCAGCGGGCGCGGAAATCGTTGATCTGGGCGCGGTAACTTTCTTCTATCGTGAAATTGCCGAGAGATTGTTGCAATTCCGTGATCGTCAGACGCGCATCGCCGGTGAGCGGCAGGGCGGCGTGTTTGTAGGCGTCGAACTCGGCGACATTTATATTGATGAAGCGCACGGCTGGATTCTGGAACGCGGTTTTTGAGGCGCTCGTGAAATCGCTGTAGCGCGTGCCGATGCCAATGATCAGGTCCGCCTCGCGCGCGACGATATTGGCGCCGGGCGTGCCGGTGGTTCCGACCGCGCCGAGCTGCTGCGGATGGTCGAAAGGCAACGAGCCCTTGCCTGCTTGCGTTTCGCAGATTGGAATTCCTGTGACTTGCGCGAATTTCGCGAGAGCTTCCGAGGCCTGTGAGTAGAGAACGCCTCCGCCGGCAACGATTAAAGGCTTCTTCGCCGCGCGAATCCATTCGGCGGCGCGTTTCAGGAGGTCGTGATCGCAACGATTGCGCGGAACGACCCACACTTTCTTGGCGAAAAACTTTTCTGGGAAATCGAAGGCTTCGGCTTGGACATCTTGCGGAAAGGCAATGGTGACGGCGCCGGTTTCCGCAGGAGAAGTGAGGACGCGCATGGCTTCGGGAAGAGAGGTCAGCAATTGTTCGGGACGCTGAATGCGATCCCAGTAGCGCGAGACTGGTTTGAAGCAATCGTTTACGGATATATCTTGCGTGGATGGCGATTCGAGTTGCTGCAGCACGGGAGCCACATTGCGGCGTGCAAAAATATCACCGGGCAGCAGCAATACGGGCAGGCGGTTGACGGTGGCGGTGGCAGCGCCTGTGATCATGTTGGTCGCGCCCGGGCCGATCGAGGATGTGCAGGCCAAGGCGCGCAGGCGGAAGCTCGTTTTGGCAAACGCAGTGGCGGCATGGACCATGGCTTGCTCGTTGCGGAAAAGGTAGTAGCGCAAGCCGGGATCTTGTTCGAGCGCCTGGCCCAGGCCGGCGACGTTGCCGTGTCCGAAAATTCCCAGGCAACCTTCGAAGAACCGCTGTTGCTTGCCGTCGCGCTCGGAGTACTGACTCTTCAGAAACGCGATGGCCGCTTGAGCCGCGGTGAGACGAACCGTCATTAGGCGATGCCCCTTCTGGATGGAGTGACGCCCCAGAGTTGCTGATGGCACGATTCTCGTACTTGCGGCGGAGAAAGGAAAGCCCGGCGCGCAGGGATTCGCTTGGGTGCTGCGGCGGCATCGCGTTTCGACAGGTTGGCGGCGGCAAACGGCAAACGATGCGACGAGCGCGCTTCGACATAGAAGGGGCGAAACATAAGGCCGTATTCTAAGCGATTATAATAAATTGTGGCGACGGGAAACTGGCGAGGGAAGACGTGGCTCCGCGAAACTTCTCTTGCCTGGTTTGTGGGTTCGCCATCGCTCCGGCCGCAGGACGTCCGCATGGGTTTCCTTTTCCGGCGCGACTATTCCCTCACGAGCGGCAAACGAGGGTCGGTATCCTTCCAGGTGGAACGAATCCAGACGTGTTGGGGATCTTCGGTGACGGCCAACGCTCGAGCGGAACCGGCGAGAAAATTCAGATAGTAAACGTCGTAGCCCGGCCCAGCAACCACCGGGTGAAAGCCGCTGTGCACGAGCACCGTGTCTCCGTCTTTTACTTTCAAGGTTTGATCGGCGCCATGTTTGCCGGAATAGAGATGCTGCATCGCGAAGCCATCGGACTGGCGCAGGCGGTAGTAATAAATCTCATCCAAATCCACTTCGGCAGGGGGATTGTGGACGTCGTGCTTGTGCGGAGGGTAGCTCGACCAATTTCCGCCGGGCGTATAAACTTCAATCACCATAAGCTTATCCGCCGGAAAAGCGGGCGTGATGATGTCCACAATCTGGCGCGAGGCATTGCCGCCGCCGCGGAGGCCGCTGACGACGTCGCTCGGCGTAACCAGCTTCGGCTGCAGCCGAGCTTCGGAAGGCGCACGGCATTCCGCGATTTCACAAGTTGTCTCCGCGACGAAAACTGCCTGGTTTCCGGCGGGCAGGTAAAGCGCGTACGGCAAACCGTCAAAAACATTCTTACGCTTTCCCATTCGCGTGGCGCCCTGGCCCCAATCCACTTGGCAAATTCCGCCGAGCAAAACGAAGGCGGCTTCTTCATGGTCGGTGCGTGCGCGAAAGACATCGCCCGGCTGCAAACGGCGGACGAAGAGGCTCATCCATTCCCACCCGGCTTGCTGGCGAGGTAGAGAAAGTAGCTCACCTGCGGATTGCTCCGGCAAGTTGTTGGAATGGACGAGAAAGCTGGTCTCGCTCAAGTCTTCTCCTCCGCTGCGTGCAGCCACCGCTTATGCCCGTCGGGCATTGTATTTGTCTAACCGCTTTGAGACTATGGCAAAGGAACGCCCGGTTGTCAATTGTGAGCCCGTTTTGGCGGGCGCTCGGCACAAGAGGAGGATGTACGACATGGCGAACATACGCGAACTGAAGCTTTACTACCGGGGAGAATGGAGTGGCGGCAAGTCGTCGGAGTACCGCGACGTGCTGAATCCCGCGACGGGAGAAAAGCTGGCGCGCGCGCCGATGGCGTCCAAGGACGACGTGAACGCTGCGGTGGCGGCCGCAGCTGCTGCTTTTCCGGCGTGGCGACGGACGCCTCCCGAGGACCGGATTCAATATTTGTTCAAGCTGAAGCAGCTGCTGGAAGATCACGTGGAGGAACTGGCGCAAATCTGCACACAGGAAAACGGGAAGACGGTGGGCGAATCGCGGGCGGAATTGCGCCGAGCGATTGAAAACGTGGAAGTCGCCTGCGGAATTCCCACGTTGATGCAGGGATATAACCTGGAGGACGTTGCTTCCGGCATTGACGAAATGATGATTCGGCAACCTCTGGGCGTGACGGCGGCGATCACTCCTTTTAATTTTCCGGCGATGATTCCTTTCTGGTTTCTGCCGTACGCGATCGCCTGCGGCAATACTTTTATTCTGAAAGCTTCGGAAAAAGTTCCACTAACGATGCAGCGCGCATTTGAGCTGATGGAATCCCTGAAATTGCCTCCCGGAGTGCTGAACTTGATTCACGGCGACAAGCTCGCGGTGGACGCGCTGCTGGAACATCCCGAGGTTCGAGCCATCAGTTTCGTCGGCTCGTCACCGGTGGCGAAATATATTTACGCGCAGGCAGCGAGATTTGGAAAGAGAGTGCAGTGCCAGGGCGGCGCGAAAAATCACGTGCTGATTCTGCCGGACGCGGATTTGGAAACCACGACGCGCATTGTGAGTGATAGCGCGTTCGGCTGCGCGGGGCAACGCTGCCTGGCCGTATCGGTGGCGGTGACGGTGGGTGACGCGCGGAACGAGTTCACGCAGCAAATCGCCAAAGTTGCCGAGGGAATCCGCGTCGGGAATGGCCTCGATAAGGATGTGCAGATGGGTCCGGTGATCACTGCGGATAGCAAGAAACGGATTGAAGGGTTGATCGCAGCGGGGGTGAACGATGGCGCGAAGGTTTTGCTGGATGGCCGCTCTGGAAACGGCTCGTCGTCCGCCGGCAATTTTCTGAAGCCGACGCTGCTGGATGGCGTCCCGGCTGCGAGCGCGCTTTCGACGACGGAAATTTTCGGGCCGGTGCTGAGTTTAGTTCATGCCAATACGCTGGAAGAAGGAATTGAGACGCTTTCGCGCAGCCCCTTTGGAAATATGGCTTCGATTTTCACCAGTAGTGGCGCGGCGTCCAGAAAATTCCGCTACGAAGTGCCGGCAGGTAACATTGGAATTAACATCGGGGTGGCCGCGCCGATGGCGTATTTCCCGTTTAGCGGCTGGCGCGACAGTTTTCTGGGTGTGCTGCACGGGCAGGGGCGCGATGCGGTGGAGTTTTATACGGACAAGAAAGTTGTGGTGGAGCGTTGGCCGAAGGAATGGTCGCGAAAGTTCTGAGTCTTATTACCCCCATCGGTGATCGTCGCGCCACCGATGGCGCACTGAAGTGCGCCGCTACAATGTCAAAACCTTGGCGTGCCTGCAATCTTCCACAGACTGTTCAGTGTTCGACGATTCAACTCACTCCGCAGAGTCCGGCGGACGATTCGCCAGAGTGCCGAGAATCTGAATGGTTCCGGCGGCCAGCACGGAGCTGGGCTGAACGGCCAATGTCTCCCGGGCGATGACGGCCCAAGTTTCGTTCGGGACGCGCAGAAACGCTGCGGAGACAAGCGGATCGAAGGGAATGCCCGAACCGCGCTCGACTACGTCGCGCGCGGCCTGCAGCGGAAGAGCCGCGCGATAGGGCCGATCGCAAGTCATCGCGTCAAGTGTATCCGCAACAGCAAAGATTCTGGCGCCAAAAGGAATTCAACCGGAGTGCCGCGTTGGGATTGGCGCTTTTGTGATTTGGCGCGCTCCACGGTGCTCCTGTCCGCGTTCGCTCTGCGTCTGCTCAAGTTCATCGCGCGCATGCGGCACACAGGCATGCTCTTGCGCGCAAAGTTGGGCTGCTGTGTTTACTGCGCGCAGTCGGCCAGGGACCGTCTGTTCGGTGATTTGAGTTAAATGGTTGTGACGAGAGGCGGGTGCAGGGCAATTGCGCGATTGGTGCGACGACGCGTTGACGCTGTAGCCGGTACGATCGCGTGGCACAAAAAATGGCGTCGGTCGATATTCTAAGCAATCGCGTGTAGCTGTCACAATTCTGTAACACTCGCGCGCGTGATCCATTTCCAAGGCTTCGCAGTCTTTACGAAAACGTAGTAGGCTCGTGCGTGCGCAAATGAATAATCAGGAAACACAAAAGCTGCGGAACCTGCTGGCGCAAAGGCAGTGGCTTCCGGCGATCGAGCTGCTGCGCAAGGCCGACCCCGGCTCGGCCGCGGATTTTTTTCTCAGCGAACCCTACGACGAACAGCGCGCGCTGTTTCATGCGATGCCCATGGACATCGCGGCGTCGCTGATCGTCCACCTGCCGTATTACCACGCCTACGTGCTGCTGCATTCACTGCCGTCACAGGAAATGCGCGCGGTGGTCGAGGCGATGACTCCCGGCGAGCGCAATCACTTTCTGGACGCGCTGCCCGAAGAAGCGTGGCAATGCTTAATGGACGAGCTGGCGGAAGCGGGGACCGGTGCACCGTACTGCGCGGTGCCGGGCGCCGAAGCCGGCGCAGTGACCACGGAGTTTGCGCCGCCAGCCGTTGACACCGAGCCGATTATTCAGGCGCACCAAATCGAAAAAAGCTACCTGCAGCCGGACGGGCGGCAAATTCAAGTGATTGCTCCGGTGGATTTTTCCGTCGAGCCGAATACGATCATCGCGCTGCTGGGACCTTCCGGATCAGGAAAGTCCACGCTGCTACGAATACTTTCGGGGCTGGCAGCGCCTACGGCAGGAGAAGTTTTGTGGCACGGGAAGCCGATGCACGGGTGCCGTCCGAATGTGGCAATCGTGTTTCAGAGCTTCGCGCTTTTTCCGTGGCTGACAGTGCTGGAAAACGTGGAAGCGCCATTGCTCGCGCGGGGGATTACGCACTTCGAGCGGCATCGCAAGGCGCTGCGAGCGCTGGCTTCGGTGGGGTTGCACGGATTCGAATCCGCGTATCCCAAGGAATTGTCGGGCGGAATGAAACAGCGGGTGGGATTTGCGCGGGCGCTAGCCGTGGAGCCGGAGATTTTGTTTATGGACGAACCTTTTTCCGCGCTAGACGTGCTGACCGCGGAAAACCTGCGCGGCGAGCTGCTGGAACTGTGGCTGGCGAAGAAAGTTCCCACAAAAAGTATTTTTATCGTTACGCACAACATCGAGGAAGCCGTGCTGCTGGCGGATCGCATCATCGTGCTGGGACGCAATCCCGCGAAGATTCGCGCGGATTTTCGGGTGCCGCTGCAACACCCGCGCGACCGCAAGTCCGCGGCGTTCGTTCTTTACGTGGACTACATCTACAAAGTAATGACGCAGCCGCAGCTGGAGCTGGCGCCGCCATCGAAAACCGAACACAAGGAAAAAGCGTCGGCGCAGATGCTGCCGCATTCGCGCCCCGGCGGGATCGGAGGCTTGCTGGAATTGCTGGACGATCGCGGCGGCGAGGAAGACATGTACCACATCGCCGAGGAATTGCTGCTAGAGGTGGACGACCTGCTGCCGATTCTGGACGCGGCGACGCTCCTCGGTTTTGCGACAGTACACGAAGGCGATGTGCGCATCACGGAGAAGGGACGCGCTTTCGCGGAAGCGGATATTCCCACGCGAAAAGTTTTGTTCCGCGAGGCGGTTCTGGAGCATGTTTCCCTGCTGCAACAGATTCGCTCCGCGCTGGAGAAGAAATCGAATCACACCATGCCGGTGGAATTTTTCCGCGATTTGCTGGACGAACGCTTCGCGCAAGTGGAAGTCGAACAGCAGATTGAGACCGCGCTGAACTGGGGTCGCTACGCCGAGCTTTTCACCTATGACGCGGAGGACGATACAGTGCATCTGCACCAGCCGGAACATCACGGCGAAAATTCCCCGGAAAGCGCTTCCCTGCACTGATGGCCGGCGAAATACAGAAAACTTCACGCGGCACGCTGACCTGGGGAACCATTCCGGCCAACGTGCCTTCCCTTCTGCGCGATCTGCCGATTCTGCTGGCCGCGCTGGCGTTTTTTTACGCGGTGCTATCCATCACGAGTTACTGGAATTCGCCGACCGGCGCGCCGATGGAAATCCATCTGCAACCGAGCGCGCTGCCGCGATACGCGATGTTTTCCGTGCTGCGGATCGCGGCGGCGTATCTGGTGAGCCTGGCATTCACGCTAGTATATGGATACATCGCGGCCTACAACGCGCGCGCGGAAAAATTCATGGTACCGCTGCTGGATACGCTGCAGTCCATTCCAGTGCTCAGCTTTCTTCCGGGCGTGATGGTGGCGATGGTGGCGCTTTTTCCGACGAAGCAATTGGGCGTCGAGCTGGGCTCCATATTGCTGATTTTTACCGGGCAAGTGTGGAACATGACGTTCAGTTTTTATTCGTCGCTGAAAAGCATTCCGCGCGAGATGCGTGAGGTGGCGGAAATTTATCGCTGGAGCTGGTGGCAGCGGTTCACACAGATGGAGCTGCCCTATTCGATCATCGGACTGGTGTGGAATTCGATGATGTCTGTGGCGGGCGGCTGGTTTTTTCTGATGGCCTGCGAGATGTTCACGCTGGGAGATCGCGACTTGCGTTTGCCGGGATTGGGCTCCTACCTGCAAACCGCCGCAAATGCCGGAAACACGCGCGCGATTTGGTGGGGCATGGGTGTGATGATAGGAATCATCGTAGTGATTGACCAGCTGGTGTGGCGGCCGGTGATCGCGTGGGCGGAGAAATTCAAGTTCGAGCAGGTGGAATCGACCGACGCGCCGAGTTCTGCAGTTCTGGATTTGCTGCGCAGCTCCAGAATTTTGCCGTTCTTTTCGCGGATGACGGTGCGGCCGGCGCGCGAATTCCTGAGTTTGCATTTTGCGCGAAGTCACGCGGCGGAGGGCGCGGGTCGCGCGGCGCGTGGGATTTATCAATGGCTGATGCGCCTGCTGCTGGCTGCGTTGCTCGTCGCGATGGTTTACGAATCCGCGAAAATGG
This sequence comes from uncultured Acidobacteriota bacterium, assembly GCA_963790855.1. GTDB lineage: Bacteria > Acidobacteriota > Terriglobia > Acidiferrales > UBA7541 > Palsa-295. The sequence goes on along the minus strand of CAWBPZ010000004.1, from coordinate 64,657 downwards.
TGATGCTGTTGACGCACTTGACGCGTGAGGAATTGCGCAGCATATTTTGGGGAGCGGGCGCTACGTTCCTGCGCGTCGCGTTCACTTTGTTTCTCGCCGGTTTGTGGACAATTCCAGTGGGAATCCTGATCGGGTTGAAACCCAAACTCTCGGCAATTGCGCAGCCGATCGCGCAGGTGGCCGCGTCGGTGCCGGCCACTGCGCTATTTCCCATCATCTTGCTGGTGCTGATTCGCGCGGGCGGCGGATTGGGAATCGGCTCGATCATGCTGCTGCTGCTGGGGACGCAGTGGTACATCCTGTTCAACGTAATCGCGGGCGCCATCGCGATTCCCACCGATTTGAAGGAAGTCTGCTCCGTTTTTCGATTTGGGCGCACGGAACGCTGGCGGGAATTGCTACTGCCGGGAATTTTCCCGTTTTTGATCACTGGATTTGTGACGGCTTCGGGCGGAGCGTGGAACGCAAGCATTGTGGCGGAATATTTCAAATTTCGCGGGCACACTTACCTGACCACAGGGCTTGGCGCGGTGATCAGCAACGCCACGGACACGGGAAATACGCGCGTGCTGCTGGCGGCGACCATTCTAATGGCGGCGATGGTGGTGACGATTAACCGTCTGGTGTGGCGGCGGCTGTATGCGCTGGCATCAACGCGCTTCCGGCTGGAAAACTGATTTAGATTGGCGCGTCGTAAACTTTAGAAATTTCGGTCGCAGTTCAGATTAGCGCTTCACAGCCCAAAGCAAGCCGATCCCACCGAAAATAAACTCGCGAGCGTCTACCCGGTGATATCCCGTGCGCTGCAGCAGTGAAGAGTATTCCTTAACAGAGACGAAGCTGCGGATCGAATCCGGAATGTAAGTGTAAGTGCGCGGCCTGCCGTGCAAGAGCGTGCCCCAGAAGGCGCCTTGCACATACAAAAACCCCAAGTACAACTGACGGAACACGCGATTCGTCGGCAGAAAAAAGTCGAGACTGACCATCACGCCACCCGGCTTGGTGATGCGTTCGATTTCGCGCAGCGCAGCGTTCAGATTCGGAAAATTTCGCAAACCGTAGCCGATGAAGACGCAATCGAAGGAGGCCGATGCAAAGGGCAGCATCGTGGCGTCGGCGCACACCGCCTCCTCCAGACCACTCCGCCGCCCGACGCGCAACATTCCCTCGGAAAGATCCACCGCGACGGAACGCGCCGCGGGCAAACGCTCGCGCACCAGCCGGGAAAAATCGCCCGTGCCCGAGGCGAGATCGAGGACCAGTGCGTTTTCCGGCAGCGACGCGCGCAACACGCCGAGGCGTTTCCAGCGGCCGTCCATGCCATAAGAAATGACGCGCGTGATGAAATCGTATTTGGGCGCGATCTTGTTAAACATTTCGCGCATCAAGCGCGTGTCCTGGCGTTCTGCGGGAATGGTCATGGTCGTTGCGAATCTTACACGGTTTGCCGCTGGCGCAGGCCGGCTTATTTCGATGCGGCGGCCGGCTCGAAATTCGCAGCGCGCGCGAGCAGGGCGGCGAGGTTGCCTTGCGTCACGGCCGCAGCCTTTGCGCCCATCTTGCTTTCCACCTGGCGGCGCGCGGTTTGCACAGTGGACAGGTCAGAACCAGCGGTGCCACTCAACAAATTTTCCGAGTGCAGGAAGGAAGCGTAAACCAATTCGGCTGGCACATTCTGGCGGCGCAGAAATTGTCCGTAGTTGAACCAGTCTAGCGCTTCGGCCGACGCATCGCGACTCTTCGCATCGAGCGCCAAGCCCCGTTGGTAGGATTGGGCGGCCGCAGCGGCGTCGCCATTTCTGGCCTGTAGATCCGCGCGATGAACCAGCGCCAGGCTTTCCAGTTTTGCGTCACCGGCTTGGCGCGTTTGCGCGACGGCCAGATCATATTGGGTCAGGGCTGCGGCAGACTGATTAATGCGCGCTTCGTCGTCAGCGAATTGAACGGTTGCTGCGAGTATTTGCTGCTGGGTGAATGCTGACGCGGACTGCGGATTCGCAACGGCCGCAAATTGCAGAAATAAACTCCAATGGCGCGCCGCAGCCGCCGGTTCGCCGCGCTGATCGAATGCTTGCGCGAGATAGAGGTGCGCATTCGGCTGGTTGAGATTTATGTCCACCGATTTTTGCCAGGAATCCATCGCTTCCTCGGGATGGCCCAGGCGCGCTGCGAGCAAACCGTAGTTGATAAGCGCGTCCGTATCGCGCGGAAAGCGTTCCAGCATTTTCTGATAGTGCGCGTAGGCATCGGCGTAGCGGCCGTCTGCAATCAACGCGCGGGCCGCGGCTTGCTGCAGCGTGATACTGCTAGGATTTATGGCCACGGCGCGTGTGAGCGCGGCGACAGCCTGGTCGTTCTTGCCCTGTTGCGTTTCGGCACGGGCGATGCGTTCTTCGACGAAGCTGTCGTAGGGATTGATTTGCGCGGCGCGCTGCAGCGCGGGAAGATTTCCTTCGGCTGTGCGCAGCGCAAAATGGAATTGGTCGAAGCCGCCCCAGAGGAACAGGAGCGTGGCGAGGGAAATTCGGAACGCGGGAGCAGACAAGACGCGCAGGGCGAGAGCACGCGCCTGGCTCGAAGGTCGCAGCGACGTGTCGGCGGCGAGAGCGGACGTCTTGCCGCTTTGGTCAACGAGAAGCGCTGCGACGCGCTTGTCGCGGAGCTTCCACAGCTTCGCGTCCAGAATGAAATGATGAATATTCACGAGCGCAACAAAAATCAAAAAACTGGTAGTGAAATCGTAGTGGAACAAATAGCTCACCAGCCAGGGGCCAGGGATGAAGAGCGCGATGCCTCCGGCGACGAGCGTTGCGAAGTAGGCGGCGATGTGCCAGTTTTTCTGGCCTGCCGCGCGGGCTTCGCGGCGCTGGTAATAACTGGTGATCCATATGTACTGAGCGGAATGCAGCACCGCAAGAATTCCGCTGCTATAGCGCGTTTGAGGTACCTGCGAGACGGAATTCAATTCGAGCAGCGTGGGCAGCACAAACCACAGGAATTGCGTGAACGCGAGGGTGAGCGGCGCGACCAACGCGCGCGCGCCCATGGAACGAATCAAGCGGCGGAACCCGAAGAACGCGCAGGCCAGGAATGCGACGCCGAACACCAGACGCAGGGGAAACGTGAATTTCGGCGGCAAACCCAGCGAGAGAATCAGCGGATCGTTGGAACCGCCGGTTTCAAAGCTCGCGAGCAGCATCAAGTACGAAGCCACGAACGCGCCGCGCAGCCAGCGCCTTTCGCCGAGCGTGACTTCCGCGCCAGAGCGTCGCGCGAACATCATTAATAGGCCATAGTTCTGACCTGAGTAATGCCACGGGCTCCAGCAAATATAAAGTGTGAAGAGCCAAGGGAAAAAGCGAGGCGAGGCGTGCATCACGATGCCAGTGAGCACCAGCAGCAGCGTGACGTGCAGCGTGACGAATTTGTATTTTTCAAAATCCGCGCGCGTGTGATAGGCGCGGTAAATCGTGGCCATGAAATGCGGATAGTTGAAGACGATGGCGAGTAAATAAAACGCCATGGCCCAGGCGTGGCTGTGTGCAGGGGTCATCAACAGCGCCACGGCAAGCAGCGGAGCCGACCACGCGCCGCAACCTACCAGCAGGTCGAGCCACGGCCGGTAAATCCACGGGCTCGGGGCTGCGGCGCTGGAAGCGGCCGCGGGCGGCGCGGATTGCGGCGCGGCGATCGGTTCTTCTGCTGCTACGGTCAAGCTTGAAACCTCGCGTTTGCGTGTCCTGTGCGCGGGATCATGCACAGGTTTTCTGCGCAGTGCTTTAGGCGCTCAGTTTACTGCGATTGCATAGGCGCCTAACGGCGGCGTCACACCGTTATGTTGAAAGCGTAACTTCCGATCGATAGGCGGGTGCGCTAATGGCGGCCGGAGAAGCTCGCGAGGCGCCGAGATTCCAGTTATGCGCGAGGGGCAAAATGTGGCTTAATAAACGCGGACAATTTCCCGATGCGGGGTGTGCGGTTTGATGCGCTTACGGCGTCGGCCAGCGCCATCGGTCTGGCTACGGCGATAAATTACGGTCGCGCTTCGCCGGACGACCAGCGCTACAAAAGCTTTCAGATTTTTTGAGACTCGAAGCGGGCAACGGGAATCATACTGTATGAAAGGAGTGCGAATATGCAATTGGGAATGATTGGACTGGGAAGGATGGGGGCCAACATGGTCCGGCGGCTGATGAAGGCCGGGCATGAATGTGTGGTGTTTGACATGTCGCCAGCGAGCGTGCAGGCGCTGGCGAAAGAGGGTGCGACGGGCGGGAGTTCGCTGGACGATTTCATCGGCAAGCTGAAACAGCCGCGCGCAATCTGGCTGATGGTGCCGGCGGCGGTGGTGGATAGCACGCTCGCGCAGCTATTGCCCAAGCTGCAGAAGGACGACATTCTTATTGACGGCGGAAATTCTTATTACATTGACGACATCCGCCGCGGCAAGGAACTCGCGCCGAAGGGGATTCATTATGTGGACGTGGGCACCAGCGGGGGCGTGTGGGGCCTGGAGCGCGGCTATTGCATGATGATCGGCGGTGAGCAGGCCACGGTGCAGCGGCTCGACCCTATCTTCAAATCGTTGGCTCCGGGACGTGGCGACATCGCGCGCACGCCGGGCCGCGAGAAAGTGCCGGGCACCGCGGAAGAAGGTTACCTGCACTGCGGACCTTCCGGCGCGGGACATTTCGTGAAGATGGTGCACAACGGAATCGAATACGGCGTGATGGCTGCTTACGCCGAGGGCCTGAACATTCTGCATCACGCCAATGTGGGAAAAGTGACGCAGACGCAAGATGCGGAGACCACGCCGCTGCGCTCGCCGGAACATTATATGTATGACATTAATCTGCCGGACGTGACGGAAGTGTGGCGGCGCGGCAGCGTGATCGCTTCGTGGCTGCTGGACCTGACGGCGATTGCGCTGCTTAAATCACCAACGCTGGCGGATTTCTCCGGCCGTGTGTCAGATTCCGGCGAGGGCCGCTGGACGATCCAGGCGGCGATCGAAGAAGGCGCTCCGGCGCCAGTGCTTACGAGCGCACTGTTCGAGCGGTTCACATCGCGCGGCGAGTCCGATTTTGCGAACAAGCTGCTTTCCGCGATGCGTTTTGAATTCGGCGGGCATCACGAGAAGAAATCATAAGGACGAGCGATGGCTGACACAACGACTCAAAATCTGGACGTGAAGAGCACGATTCCCGGCCCGAAAGTTCCATCGGATGCGTTGGTGTTTTTCGGCGCGACGGGCGATCTGGCGCACAAGAAAATCTTTCCCGCGCTGCAAGCCATGGTGAAACGCGGAAATCTGAATGTGCCGGTGATCGGCGTGGCCAAGGCGGGCTGGACCATTGAGCAGCTTCGCGAGCGCGCGCGGGACGGCATCGCCACGTTCGGAGGCGGCGTGGATGAAGCGGCGTTCGCGAAATTGGTGGGGCTGCTGAAATATATTGATGGCGATTATCAGGATCCCAAGACGTTCGAACAATTGTGCACCGCGCTCGGCGGCGCGAAATACCCCACGCACTATCTGGCGATTCCTCCCAGTTTGTTCGCCACGGTGGTGGAAGCGCTGGGAAAATCGGGCTGCGCCACAAATGCGCGGGTGATCATCGAGAAACCGTTTGGCCACGATCTGGCATCCGCGCAGCAGCTGAACGCAATTTTGCAATCCGTCTTCCCGGAATCCGGCATTTTTCGCATCGATCATTATTTGGGCAAGGAAGCGGTGGAAAATTTACTGTTGTTCCGCTTTGCCAATGCGTTTCTGGAGCCGATCTGGAATCGCAATTACATTCACAGCGTGGAAATCACCATGGCGGAATCCTTCGGCGTGCAAGGACGCGGAAAGTTTTACGACGAGACGGGCGCGATTCGCGACGTAATTCAAAATCATCTGCTTCAGGTGGTGGGCTTTCTGGCGATGGAGCCGCCCACGAGCATGTACCCCGAATCGTTGCGCGACGAACAAGTGAAGATTTTCCGCATGATTCCGCCGATCAATCCCACCAATCTGGTGCGCGGACAATTCACGGGCTATCACCAGGAGCCCGGTGTAGCGCCGAATTCCGAAGTGGAAACGTACGCGGCCGTTTGCCTGGAAGTGGATTCGTGGCGCTGGGCGGGCGTGCCGTTCTTGATTCGCGCTGGTAAATGTTTGTCGGTGACGGCCACGGAAGTTTTCGTGAAGCTGCGCCAGCCGCCGCTGACGAAACTGCCGCCGGGTTCAAATTATTTTCGCTTCCGGCTGGGGCCTGACTTGTCGTTGAGCCTTGGCGCGCGCGTGAAACGTCCGGGACCCCGATTGCAGACGATGGAGACGGAACTGTCGGCGGTCTCGTCGGAGGAAACCGGCGAGATGGAAGCATACGAGCGGCTGCTGACCGACGCGATGAAGGGCGATTCGCTGCTATTTGTGCGGCAAGATGCGGTGGAAGCGGCTTGGGCCATTGTGGAACCGATCTTGGGCGACATCGTTCCGGTGCAACCGTATCAGCCGGGAACTTGGGGACCGGTCGAGGCCAATCATCTGGCGGCTGCAATCGGTGGCTGGCACAATCCGGCGGGTAAGGCGACCGATAGCTAAAGGCGCGCGCGGGATTTTTTGCCGGATAATTTCCCGATTGTCTCCTACGGGGTCATGCGGGATTTTTTGCGGCGTGCGACTTTCCCCACGCGAATGCAAAGACACCCACCGCGAGCAGCAGCGCCGTAAGCCCCACAATTTTCACGACAGCCAATACTTTGTGCGGCTCGTCGTCCGCAGGAATCACCGAGAACGCGATGGTTACGAGCGTCGTCGTAAATCCGAGCACGCCGAGAGCGAACGCCGCAGGCCTGCCGCCCGGGATGCGCATCACTTCCGGCCCGACCGGTTCGCGCTGCAAACGAATCAGCGACGCAAACACAAAAAGGTACGGTATGAAGTAAGTGATGATACCCATGCTCACCAGAACTTCATAAGCGCCGTACACGCTTGTTCCCGCCTGACCCAGCATAATAAAAATTACGCCGCAACACGCTTGCACCAACAGCGCCACGTGCGGCGTGCCCCATTTCGGATGCACGCGCGCGAATGCCGACGGCAAGTAACGATCGAGTCCTGCCACAAACGGCAACCGCGCTGAAACCGCCAGCCACGCACCCAGCGCGCCCAAATTGCTAATAGTGATCAGCAACGCCGCGATCGGACCGATGCCCGAAAAACCGACGCGCTCCGCGGATTGCGAAATTGCCTGCATGATGCCTTGCAATCCGCTCACCTGGCTGGCCGGCAAAGCGATGAGCACGGCGACGGTGCCGAGGATGTAGCCGCTGGTGACAAACGCGCCCCCTGCGAGCAGGCCGCGCGGAAGATTTCTGCGCGCGTCTTTCACTTCGTCGCCGAGAAAAGATGCGGACTCCGATCCCCCGAGCGCGAACACAATCGTCGCCATGAACAGCACGTCGCGGAAGTGCATGTGCGGAGTCATGCTGGCCACGGTGAATTTTGTGGCTGAGCCAAAACGGTGCCACGCCGTGGCGGCAATGGCGAATAAAATTGCGATCGGCAGCCACGTGCCGATTGCGCCTAGATTGTGCAGCCACTTGCCGACGGAAAGTCCGATGAGATTCAGAAATGTGCCGAGCGCCAATCCTAGCAGCGCGAACAGAAGAAAGTATGCCTTATTGTTCGCAAGCGATTGCCAGCTCGTTGGTCCTATATAGAGCGCGTTGCTCGCCGCAAAATAAAGCACTGCGGGAAAGTAAGGAAGATTGCTGGCCCAATACGTCCAGCCGGTCATGAATCCGGGAAATTCGCCGAACGCGCGCTTGGTCCAGACGTACATGCCGCCTTCCTGCGGATGGCGCGAGGAAAGCTCCATCACGGAAAGCGCGAGCGGAAGATAAAACGCGCACCAAGCGATCAGCCAGATGACCACCGCGCCGGCACCCACAGTCGCCGCCGTTGCGATCCATCGCAAACTGATGCCGGTGACTATGTAGAACAACACCAGATCCCGAAAGCCCATCGCGCGGTGCGGGCGATTGGAGGCCGGCGTCTCACTCATGGGCGAAAATCTCCGCGTGGGTCAGGCATGAGGCGGACATCATGCTCCGAGTGCGCGACGAAAAGCGAGCGCGATTCACGGCGTGCGGCGCGACTGCTCAGTGGAAGCGTCGTGCTGCGATTCTCTACGAGCCCGCCTTGGCTTTCTGGTCGTGGCCGTAATATTCATAGGCGGACATCGGTTTCTCTCCACCCTTATTCCAGACGCGGTCGTCAGCCGGAAGTTTTCCCAGAGCGCGCGCCATTTCGCGGATGTGCGTGGCGACTGCGCCGCAACATGCGCCGATGTAATTCACGCCGAGCTCGCGCGCTTTCACGGCGTATTCGGCCATCTCGCGGCGAGTGAGTTGATACGGCTCGAGCTGGTCCGGAAACGCCGGCAAGCTGGTGAAATCGCGATGCGTGTGCGTGGTGCGATACGCGACCGGCTGGCAACCGATGTAGCCCGGCACGGCTCGGCGCATCTCAGCCATCAGCGGCAGAGTGTGCTCGGGACTGCGCAGGCAATTGATGCCGACCACATCCGCGCCTGCATCGCTGAGCGCGCGAGCGACATCGGCTGCTGACTTCCCGTCGGTCGTGATGTCCTCATTTTCAAAACAGACGGTGACCATTACCGGCAATTTGGTTTTCTTCGCTTGCTCGACGGCTAGCAAAGCTTCGCCGAGAAATGAAAATGTCTCCCCGATGATGAAGTCCACGCCTTCGGCGACTTGCACATCGAGTTGCTCGTCGAAAGTTTTGCGCACGCGGTCGGCGGCGGCTTTGTCGTTGGGCTCGTACATCCATGTCAGGCTCAGATTTCCGGCGACGAGGCAGAGATCGCCTGCCGCTTGCTTGGCGATGCGCACGGCGGCGCGATTCAATTCCTCCACTCGTTCGCCCATGCCAACGGTCGCGAGTTTGTCGCGGCTGGCGTAGAACGTGAGCGCTTGCAGCACTTCGGCGCCTGCATCGCGAAATTCGCGATGCAGCTCGAGCAGCGATTCGGGATTGTTCAGCGCGACTTCGGGCGTGAACGGGCCTGCTCGCACGCGGCCGCGCTTCTCGAGTTCAAGCAGATAGCCGCCGTCGCCAAGGACTACGCCTTCGGATAACTTTTCGAGAATGCCTTTCTTGTTTCCACTTGCCATTGCTGCTCCTCGTCGCCTGCGTAATTGCGCGGCTCCTATGAAGTCCTAAACCACTTCTGCTACCCGCCTCGTCATGCGTGGGCCGTTTTCACTCTGCCGCGCTTGCTGTCGCGCAGCACTTGATGCGCGGCGTTGTATCCCGGAGCGCCGGTGACGCCACCGCCCGGATGCGCGCCCGCGCCGCAAAGATAAAGTCCGGCGATGGGCGTGCGATATTGCGCCCAGCCGGCTACGGGGCGCATGAAAAAAAGCTGCTCGAGCGAAAGATCGCCGTGAAAAATATTTCCTTCGGTCAGGCCGTAGGTACGTTCCAGATCGAGCGGAGTGAGCACCTGTCGCGCGATGATGGATTGCGGGACGTTAGGCGCATACTCCGCGATTTTTTTCACCACACGGTCGCCGAGAAGCTCACGATTTTCGTCCCAGGTTCCGCGGCGCAGTTTGTAAGGGACGTATTGAATGAAAGCGGTCATCACGTGTTTCCCTGGCGGCGCGAGTGTGGAATCCACATTCGAGGCGACGACGCAATCCACCCACAGCTCTTCGGGAATTTCGCCGAACTTGGCGATGTCGTAGCAGCGCTCGGCGAATTCCAGTGACGGCACCAGCGTGAACAGCGCGCGCTGCGACGCACTCCATTCGCGCGGCATGCCGGTCACGCGCGGTTCTTCACTCAAGACGAAATTCACTTTGGCGCAGGGGCCGTCCATTTTGATGCCGGTTACGCCGTGGCGAAAATCAGCAGGAAGTTCGCGCTCTTCCACCATGCCCAGAAACGTGCGTTTGGGATCGGCATTCGAAAGCACAAAGCGCGCGGAGATTTCCGAGCCGTCATCGAGAACGACGCCACGCGCGCGGCCAACGCGCACATCCACCTTTGCGACCGGCGCAGACGTGAGAATTTCGGCGCCAAGTTTGCGGCACGCCGAAGCGAGCGCTTCGCTGATCGCGCCCATCCCGCCAATCACGTGGCCGTAGAAACCTTGAATTTCTCCATCGCCGCCGCTTAGTAAGTGAAACAGCAATCCAAGAGCGGAACCGGCGTCGTACGGACCGCCATGTTTGCCGTAGACATTATTCGCCAGAAACATCGTCTTCATCTTTTCGGATTCGTAATGGCGATCGAGGAAATCGCCGAGGCTCCCGGTGAGGAACGAAACCAGCTGCGCGGCTTCTTCGCCCTTCATTCCGCGGAATCTTTTCCCGACGCGCAAGAGCTCGAGCCAACCACCGACGCCGCCACGAGTGGGATCCGGCGGTGGCTCGAGAAAAAATGGCTGAAGATAACGCGCCAGTTTTTTCAGCTGATCGTCCACGCGCACGAATGTGTCCGCGTCGCGCGGAGAGAGCTTGCGGAATTCAGCGATGGCGCGAGCCCGGTCGGCCCACCACGGCACCACTTGGCCATCCGGAAACGGCACCAGCAAGCCGGGATCGCACGGGACCATTTTTAATCCGTGCGCGCCGAGATCGAGATCGCGAATGATCGTGGGCCGCAGCATGCTCGCGATATAAGAAGTGGTGGAAGCGCGGCAGCCGGGCGCGATTTCTTCCGTGACGCAGCAGCCGCCCACGATATCGCGGCGCTCCACGACGAGCGTGGAAAATCCAGCGCGTGAAAGGTAGGCTGCGGCCGTCAGGCCGTTGTGGCCCGCGCCGATGACGATCGCATCATAAGACTTGCGTTGCGGAGGCATGTGGGATTAGTATGACCGCCAGTCACGACGGTATGGCACGAGAATTAGATAGCATAACTGGAGAAATAAACCAATGACTGCGTCAAGCCATGACCTGCGGTCACACCCGCGCGTAAAAGGTCCACGCAGCGTGCTGAATCCTGACGTGCGCACGCCTACTCCGGGACCGCGCCTGGAGGCCAAGCGCGCGCGCATTGTGGACGCGGCGCTGCGTCATTTTGCGGAGCACGGTTATCACGCGGCGCGCATCGAGGATCTTTCCGCGCAACTGGGCGTCGCTAAAGGCTCGATTTTTCAATACTTCGGCAGCAAGGGCGGATTATTTCTGGAAGCTTACAAGAAAGCCGTGCGTTCTTTTCCGGCGTATCTGGATTGCCCGTCGCAGATTCGCGAAAAGGGATTTTTCGAGATCCTACGCTACTGGCTGTTGCGCACCGAGCGGCTGGTGCGCGAAGACTGGATTCCCTATCGCGTGGCGCTGCTGGGAAACTACGGAGTCGACCTGGCGCTGAAGCGCGAGATCAATCGTTTTCTGCTGGCGGAAGATCCCTACGGCAGCACGGCGTTCGTGCGGCTGGGAATCGCGCGCGGCGAAGTGCGCTCGGACATTGATGCGCCGCTGATTGTTTCGATTCTGGATTGGACCATGGAGCGATTTCAGGATGCGCTGCTGACTGAAGAATTGGATCCTGGGCTTTTTCCGCATCCGGCCGATCCGGCGAAGAATCAGGCGCGGATTAATCAGTTTTTGTTGGTGCTGCGCGGCGCGATTGGCATTTGAACTTCGTGGGCATTTTTTCGCGCGTGACCGTAGACATTCTTGAGGAGAGAACTGCATGGAACCGACGGTCAAAGAAATTCTCGCTTCCTATAACGCCGCCGCAGCGCTCCAGGACGCGTACACGATTCCCGCGCCGTGGTACACCGACGCCCGCATCGCACAACTGGAACTGCAAAATGTGTTTTCGCGCACGTGGCAGACGGTAGGACGCACCGCGCAGGTGGAAAAGCCGGGGCAGTACGTGACGGCGACGGTTGCGGGCGAGCCGATCGTCGCAGTGCGCGGCAGCGACAGCAAACTACGCGCGTTCTACAACGTCTGCCGCCATCACGCGATGACCGTGATGAACGAGCCGTGCGGGCACGCGCAGCACATGCGCTGTCCGTACCACGGTTGGACCTACAACCTCGAGGGCGAGTTGCGCGGCATGACGGAATTCGAAGGGGTCTGCAATTTTGACCGCGGGCAAAATGGCTTGGTTCCGGTTCGCGTCGAGACCTGGGAGAATTTTATCTTCGTGAATCTGGATCCCCACGCCGCGCCGCTGCGGGATTTTTTGGGCGCCTTGGTGGGGCTCGCGAAGCCGCTGAATTTCGACGCATTGCAATTCGTCGAGCGCCGCAGCTATATCCAGCAGTGCAACTGGAAGGTGTATGTGGATAATTTTCTGGACGGCGGCTATCACGTGCCGCACATGCACAAGGGACTGAACAGCGTCCTGGATTACACAAATTACACGATTGAAAATGTGGACCGCTGCTGCGTGCAATCCAGCCCCGTGGCCGTGGACAAAAGTTCTGAAGCGAGCGCCGCTGCCACCCGCAAAGGCGACCGCGCATATTATTTCTGGCAGTATCCGAACTTCATGTTGAATTGGTATGAAGGCTATCTCGATACGAACCTCGTGATTCCGCTGGGCGTGGATCGCTGCGAAGTGATTTTCGATTTTTATTTTGGCGATACCAGCGAAGCGCAGATGTCGTATGTCCGTGAGAGCATGGGCGTCAGCGAACGCGTGCAGCAGGAAGACATCGTGATTTGCGATGGCGTGCAGCGCGGGCTGAGCTCGCGCGCGTATCAGGCGGGGCGGCTATCGGTGCGACGAGAGGCGGGCGAACATTTGTTTCATCGTCTGCTGGCCGCGGATTTGAACGACACGCGCGCGGCGGCTGCGCGATAGGTTCAATTAGATTTGGCACGTGGGTCAAGGGCGAGTCTGAGACTCGCCCCTACAACAAATCGGACTAATCGAAAATGACGGTTTTGTTTCCGTAAAGCAGGATGCGGTTTTCGATGTGCCAGCGCACGGCGCGCGATAGCACAACTTTTTCCAGGTCGCGGCCCTTCTGAATTAAATCCTCGGTGGTATCGCGGTGCGAAATGCGCACCACGTCCTGTTCGATGATCGGTCCGTCGTCGAGAACTTCCGTAACGTAGTGGCTCGTGGCGCCAATCAACTTCACCCCGCGATCGAAAGCTTGCTGGTGCGGCTTGCCTCCAACGAACGCGGGAAGAAATGAGTGATGAATATTAATGATGTGGTGAGGCGGGTACTGGCGAATGAAGTCCGACGACAACACCTGCATGTAACGCGCCAGGACGATCAAATCCATTCGGTGCGGGCGCAGAAGTTCGAGCTGCCGGCTTTCGGCCTGCGCTTTATTTTCCTTGTTCACCGGAATCACGTGCAGCGGAATGCCATAGAAATCGGCCCAGCGCTGCACCTCGGCATGATTGCTGATGATCAGCGGAATTTCGCAGGCCAGTTCCCCGCTGCGTTGGCGGTACAGCAAATCCACCAGGCAATGATCGTAACGCGAAACGAAAATCGCGATTTTCGGGCGATAGCTGGAAAGCGCCACGCGCCACTGCATGCCGAAGCGATCAGCGATGGGCTGAAAATATTTAGTAAATTCGCGCATGTCCAGGGTGAAGCCCGCCAGGTCCCATTCCACGCGCATCAGAAAAAGATTGCGTTCGGCATCTTGATGCTCGTCTGCGTGCAACGTGTTGCCATTGCCGCGATAAATAAAATCGTGGATCGCGGCGTTCAGGCCTTTTTGATCGGGGCAGCTGACGAGCAGAATGGCGGTGTTCTTCACCGGGCGCTCCGTCGGATGTGGGCGCTATTGATGATCACGCGGAATTGTTTCCTCCCAGGTTTTATCGCGCAGCGGCTTTCCATTTTCGGTCAGATGGCGTTCGAAATGATAATAGAAATTCTGCGCGTCGCTGCGCAGATTCAGGACGACGCTCCAAACCAGCGTGCGGCCTGGGAGTTCGATCGTGGTGGACCCTTCACCATGCACCTCGCTCGCCGCGGGCTTCGCGTCCGCCACGACGTAGCTCATTTGTTCGTGATCTTTCAATTTGCCCCACGGATATTCGCTGGAATCGTTTCCACCCCACGCAACGCGCGTGGCACCGGCCAGCACGTCGCGCGTCACGGTCCAATCCTGCGGCGGCCACGTGTCGCCTTCGGTGGTCACGCCGGCGAGGGGCGTTTCTTTTTCGGGCTTGTTGAAATGCGGGCGCGCCGGAGGCTCGAGAGGAACGAGCGGAAGTTCCAAACGCGAAGTGTTCGCGCCGCCGAGCCACAGCGAAGTCGTCATCGCATATGGCGTGGGCCAAATCATCGGCCATAGCGCATTCGAAATCGCCAGGCGAATACGATGGCCGGCAGGAAAAACCCAGCTGGTGACGTGCAGTTCGATCGGAAGCTGATACTTGCGATCGGGTTCGAGGTCGCTGGGGTTCGCAGCGGAATCGCGTTGCGCGCCACTTTGTCCCGCGCCGGTGATTAGCGTTGCGCTGCCGTCGGGCGCGACGTCAGAAAGACGCACAAACCAATCGGCCAACGGCGCGCTGGTTGAAACTTGCAAGGAAGCTTTCGGCCAGCCGAGAAGTGCGGTTTCTTTCGCGAGCGGCGCCGAATCGTAAACGAGACTGTAAGCGTCAATCGGCCGCTGGTCCGCGGTGAGATCGCCCCACCAGAATCCCGCTTCGCTGCCGATGGATGGAACATATTGCAACTGGTGGCTTTCGGTGGACGAAGCCAGCGGAGCCGCATCGCCCAAAGAATAATTCGGCTCGAGAAAAAATGTTCGCGTGCTTGAATTCGCGGGCGGCCAGGTTTTTTCTGCGCGCCACTCGCCGGGAATTTCCGCGATGTTGGGATCCGGCGGATACCAGTGGCGCATATAAACTTCGAAGCGCGGCTCGTCCATGATTCCGTTTTGCGTTCCCTTCAACCAATAATCCCACCAGCGCACGGCTTCCACGCGCCATTCGATGGAAGGGCCCGGCTCGGCCTCATGCGGAAACGTGTGATTCCATGGGCCGATCAGCGCTTTGATGGGTGCTTTCGAATGTTCGAAGAAGCGCGGAATACTGTCGCGATAACCGTCCAGAAATCCGCCAATCATGAAAGATGGAACTTTGTATTCGTCGTAATGATTCGGCGCAACCGAAGCGCGGCGCCAGAATTCGCTGTCGCGCTGGTGCTGCAAGTAGAGAAAAGCCCAAGGCTTGGCGTCAAAACGCGTGGCGAGAGACTTTTCGTCCGTGGGAAAATCCGGCGCGCGCGTGAGGCCGAGCTGCAAGTCCATGCCTAACTCGAATTCGTCCAAGTGCATGAGGTTGTCAATGTAATGGATGTCGTCGTGGAACAATTCCTCGGTGGCGCACATCGCGATGATGGCTTTCAGCGCCGGCGGATGCAGCCGCGCCAGCTGAATCGAATTGAATCCGCCCCAGGAAATGCCCGTCATGCCGACGTTGCCGTTCGACCATGGCTGTTTCGCAAGCCAGGCGATTACTTCCAGGCCGTCCTGCTGCTCTTGATCCGAATATTCACGGTCGGGCGGCACGCCTTCGCTCGCACCAGTGCCGCGAATGTCCACGCGTGCCGTGACGTAACCGCGCCGCACAAAATAAGAATGCAGGTCCCAATCGCGCGCCAGCGTCCAATCGTCTTTGCGGTACGGCAAGTATTCGAGGATCGCGGGAAATTTTTCGCCGGGATGCGCGGCAGGAAGCGGACCATCCGGCATATAAAGGTTAACGGCCAGCCGCACGCCATCTTTCATCGGAATCCACGCCTGCACGGTCTTTATGGAGGCGTATTGCGGCGGATAAGCGGAACTTTGATCTGCGGCCGGAGGCGGATCGGGAGACGCCCTCGGGATGCTGGGTAGCAGTGGTTCCGGTACAGGCTTCGCTATTGCCGGATCCAGGTAAACGTGCACGAGCGCCATGAAATCGATTTCCATCACGGGCCGTCGTCGAATTTCGAATTTTTTGCGAACTTGTTCACCGTCGTTCAGGTGCACCTGAATTCCGTATAATCCGGGCTGCAGGTGAATTTCGTAGGTGCCATCAGGACCGGTCTTGGTGCGGTGCACTACGCCCCCTCGAGAGAATTGCAACGAAGCCCCGATGACCCTGGAGCCAGTTTTGTCCGAGACAACGCCGTGGACGGTTACTGGTTTGGCCGCAGCTTGTGACCGGATCGCAGCTTGCATGTCAGCTAGGGCGAAAAGGCAGTGCCACACGAAAATCGCTGCTGTCAGCATAACCAGCGCCACAACGACAAGTCTCACCAGCCTCTTCACCTTGCGCTCCTGTCCGGGTGCAAGGCTATCACACGTGACGAACGCATCTCGCGGCGAGGACGAGCGCATGCGAAAAAACTGGCGCAGTTATTTGACTCGGGGTCGAGCGAGGAACTTCCTCGGAAGCGCAATCAGGGCTTAACGACGGATTCCAGCAGTTTGGTCCAGTGCGAGAGATGTTCGAGCGACGCGCCGTGCGTGTGATCAAGCTCCAGCGGCGTGATGGAGATGGCTCCGTCGCGGATCGCGGCGAGATCCGTGTCCGGGTCAATGTCCTCGATGCGTTGCTGCTCATGCAGCCAGAAATATTTGCGTCCGCGCGGATCGGTGCCAGGCTGCAGCAGGTTGCGGGTAATCTTCGAAGATTGGCGCGTTACTCGCACCGAGCCATTCCAGGCTTGCGGCACGTTCACGTTCAGCAGGATTCCCGGCGGCAGGCCTTCCGTCAGGATCAGTGGAACCAAAATACGCGCGAACTGCGCGGCGGGTTTGAAGTCGAATTCCTTGCCTCGATACGCAACAGAAATCGCGATGGACGGCACGCGATTGATCGCCCCTTCCATGGCGGCGCCCACCGTTCCGGAATAATAGATGTTCTCGCCCATATTTCCGCCGCGATTGATGCCGGAGACGACCAGGTCGGGCTTTTCTTTCAGGATGGCGTTAAACGCCAGAATCACCGCGTCCGCGGGCGTGCCTTCGATGGAATATTCGTTCGGCACGATCTCGTCCATGTAAATCGGCTGGCGCAGCGTGAGCGACTGCGCCGCGGCGCTGCGCTCGCGCGAAGGCGCTACGACCGTTAGCGTAGCTTCGTCTTTCAGCGCGTCCACCAGCGCGCGCAGGCCGGGAGCGTGTATGCCGTCGTCGTTAGTGATCAGAATGTGTGGCATGAGCTATCTTTCGAAGTCCAATTCGATCACTTGTTTAGCTCGCTGAGTCGTTCGCGCAACTCATCGGCGATCGCTCGCGCTAGCGACTTCGCGTTTGCCGAATCCATCGCCTCTTTCACTGCAATTCTCGAATAGCAGCAGGAAGATGGCTTCTCCGGACCCGATTCCCTCAAAAGGGGGCGGAAACAGAGCACCTATTCACTCTCATCGGCATTCAGAAACATTTCCGTTAAGAGACACCGATGCTCACTTCTCGCATACGAATCCACAAGTTTGAAAAACCGCGATTCAAGAGGATTCATCCCCGGATAAACAGTTGGCAGAGAAGAGATGGTCGGGACGACTGGATTTGAACCAGCGACCTCACGCACCCCAAGCGTGCGCGCTACCAGGCTGCGCTACGTCCCGACCGCTTGCACCGTTTGTAGCGTATCACTCGCGTTCGAGAAGGGTCAAGACGGCGAGGAGTTCTTCGTGCAAATCGAGGAGGAATTTTCGCTGCTGGCGCGTAGGAGCTTCGCGGCGAGATACCGTCGCATGAGCACGCGTCGCAGAGGAACGTTCGGCGCTGCCATTTCCAGCAGCCGCGGCGATGCTGCCATCTGGGCCCGCGCCAATATCATGGCCGCGCTCTTCGAAATGTTTGCGCGCGCCGGCAATCGTAAAACCTTCTTCGTACAGCAGCCGCTTGATTTCGAAAACGGTCTCGATGTCTTCACGGCGGTACAGCCGATGTCCGCTGGGACTCTTCACCGGCTGCAACATGGGAAATTCAGTCTCCCAATAGCGCAGGACGAAGGCCTTGGTCGCGGTCAAGCGGCTGACCTCGCCAATACGAAATAGGCTCTTCTCTTCTCTGTCGTCCATGGGTGCAGCGTCCGGTGCTGGAACAGCGCTAGCCATCTCAATTTGTATCGTAGGCCGATTTCCCGCCGTGTCAACCCCTGCAATTTGATCCGGGCTCATGATTTGCGCGGGGCGCGGCGTTCGCGATTGCGCGAGCCGCGCTTCTTCAGGCGTTGCGTGAAGCGTATGGGCGTACCGAGGAAGCCGAATTCCTTGCGCAGCTCGTTTTCCAGGAATCGCTGATAGCTGAAGTGCAGCGGCTTCAGCTGATTGGTGAACAGCACAAAAGTGGGCGGCGCGGTGCTGGCCTGCGTGATGTAAAAGATTTTCACTTCGCGGCTGGCCGGCGAAGTGCCACGCGTGAGATCCACTTTCGCGACCCAGCGGTTCAGCTCGCCTGTCGAAATGCGTTTGTTGCGAGCTGCGACGACCTTGTCAATCAAGTTGTAGAGCCGGTCGAGATTTTCACCCGTCTTGGCCGAGAGAAAAACCACCGGCGCGTACGAAAGAAATTTCAGCCGCGCGCGAACCAGCGGCTCGTAATCCTGCACTAGCTTATTGGCGTTGAAAGCGACAAATTTGCCGCCGCGTTTTTTTTGCTCCGCCGATTTACCTTGCGCGGCTTCCAGCGCCAGGTCCCATTTGTTCATCACGATGATCACCGAGCGGCCAGATTGTTCGGCGTAGCTGGCGATGGTGGCGTCGTGCGAAGTGATGCCCTGCGCTGAATCGGCGACGAGCAGAGCGATGTCCGCGCGCTCCAGATGCTGCCGCGCCATGATAACGCTCAATTTTTCGGCGATCAGCTTCGTCTTGCCTTTGCGGCGAATTCCAGCGGTATCGAGGAAGCGATAGGCTTTGCCGTCGCGCTCGACGACGGTGTCCACGGCATCGCGCGTGGTACCAGGCTCCGCGGATACGATGGAGCGCTCCGCGCCCACCAGTTGATTCAGCAGCGTGGATTTTCCGACGTTGGGGCGGCCGATGATGGCGATGTTCACATGCGGGGCTTCCGGCTCCGGCTCGCCCTTGGGAATTTCCTCGGTGACGGCGTCGAGCAGCACGTCCACACCAAAGCCGTGTTCCGCGGAGATGGGGAAAACTTCATCGCCTAATTCGTAGAACGGCGCGGAAAATTCAACGGCTTGCTGCGGCGTGTCCACTTTATTGACGGCGAGAATCGGCGGCTTGCCGGCGCGGCGCAGCAATTGCGCCAGTTCCTGATCGAGCGGCGTGGGGCCGGTGCGGCCGTCAACAATCTGCACCACGCGCGTCCCGTTCTTAATCGCCACGCTTGCTTGGCGCAAAATTTCGCCGGGGATGCCGGCTTTGTCTTCAGGAACGATCCCGCCAGTGTCCACCACTTCGAAGCTGCGGCCTTCCCAGTTCGCCGTGCCGTAGATGCGATCGCGCGTGATGCCAGGCTCATTCGTGACGATGGAGCGGCGCGTGCCGGTGAGGCGATTGAACAGCGTGGACTTGCCCACATTGGGCCGGCCTACGATTACGATGGAGGGCAATTTGGAAGTCATCTGGGTTTGCACAACACGCGTGCGAGGCTCCTACATTAACACGTAACGCGGCGGCACGAACGGCGGGCAGGCGCTGCGCTTTGATCGGGCAGCGCGCTGACTGACTTGCGTGTAATATCTTAAAGTTCAGTGCGCACAGCCACTCCTGGCTGCGCCACCTCACCCAATGGCGAAAAAAGCTGCTGCTGCTGCAAAATCCGAGGAAGTGACGATCGAGGGAATCTTTGGGACTGGCGGATTGCTGGAGAGGCGCCACCCGGGATACGAATTTCGCTCGTCGCAGCTGGCGATGGCGGAAATCGTGGACGAGGCGTTTCAAAAGCATCAGCACGCGATCATCGAGGCAGGCACCGGCACGGGCAAAACTCTTGCGTACCTGATTCCCGCCATCCGCAGCGGGCGACGTGTCGTGATTTCCACGGCCACGAAATCCTTGCAGGAACAATTGTTCACTAAGGATGTGCCGTTCCTGCAGAAACATTTTGCGCCGAACCTGAAGGCGGCGCTGATGAAGGGCCGCAACAATTTTTTGTGCCGCCAGAAAGTACACCAGTTCGAAGGGCAAGCGCTGCTGAAAGGCATTGACGAAATGGATTGGTTCGCGCAGATACGCGATTGGGAAAAACTGACGGAAACGGGCGACCGCTCCGAGCTGACTTTTCTGCCGGACGACGCCGAGTTGTGGCACCGCATTGACGCGCGCAGCGACCTTTGCACGGGACAGAAGTGCCCGGAATTCCAGCGCTGCTTCCTGACCGCGATGAAACAGCGCGCGCAGGAAGCGGACCTGATCATCGTGAACCATCATTTGTTTTTCGCCGACCTGGCCATTCGCCAGGATGATTTCGGCTCGATCCTGCCGGAATATTCCGCGGTGGTGTTCGACGAGGCCCACGAAATCGAAGACGTAGCCAGCGATTATTTCGGGCGGCGCGTATCGAGTTATCAATTCGAAGAGCTGGTGCGCGACACGGAAGCGATGCTGCGCCTGCTGAAAATCGAAGCGCCGCCGCTGCGCAAGCATCTGCTGCGTGTACGCGAACGGGCCCGCGCGTTTTTCGAGCATTTTCCGGAGCGCGAAGGGCGCTACCCGTTCGGTCCGGCGGAGCGCAAATCGTTTCTGGAGAAGAACCACGAAGCGTTCGAGGATTTGTCCGCGGCGGTGAAACGCATTGAGACGGAACTTTCCGCGCTTAATCCCAAGCCGGAAGAAGTGGTGACGCTCGCTCGTCGCGGCGCGGACCTGCGGCGCGAATTCGAATTCCTGCTGGAGAGCGAGGAAAAAAGCTACGTCTATTGGTATGAACGGCGCGGCAAAGGCATCGTGCTGACGGCAACGCCGATTGACGTGAGCGAAATCCTGCGTGAAAAACTTTTCGACCAGTTTGACACCGTGGTGCTCACTTCCGCGACGTTGGCCGTAGGCGGGCGCTTCGATTTTCTGAAGCGGCGGCTCGGCCTGCAGCCTGCGAAGGAAAAAGTACTGCCGCAGGAATTCGATTTCCACGACCAGGCGCTGCTCTACATTCCGTCGGACATGCCAGACGTGCGGCATGAATCGTTTTCCCGGCGCGCGGCACAGGAAATCACGAAGCTGCTGGAAATTTCGAAAGGGCGAGCGTTCTGCCTCTTCACTAGCTACGCCCAGATGCGCGGCGTCCACGAACTCGTATCAGGGCGCTTGCCGTTTCCGATGCTGCTGCAAGGCACCGCGCCGAAATCAATTCTGCTGGAGCGCTTTCGGACGACGCCGAACGCCGTGCTGTTCGCAACCGCCAGCTTCTGGCAAGGCGTGGACGTACCCGGCACGCAGCTTTCTTGCGTGATCATTGATAAGCTGCCGTTCGCGGTTCCTAGCGATCCGATCGTGGCCGCCCGCGTGCGCGCTCTGCAGGAAGACGGCCGCAATCCCTTCGCGGAATATCAAGTGCCGGAAGCGGTGCTGGCGCTGAAGCAAGGTTTCGGCAGGCTCATCCGCTCGAAGACTGACCGCGGCATTCTGGCGATCCTCGATAACCGCATCTCGCGAATGCAGTATGGTAGAATTTTTCTCGAGTCCCTGCCTGATTACACAACCACGCAGGATATCGCGGAGGTCGCGCGATTCATGGCAAACCATCCGGACTAAGGAAGGCCGATGTACGAAGTGAGCGTGGACGAGACGTTTGCTGCGGCGCACAATCTGCGGAACTACAAGGGAAAATGCGAGGATTTGCACGGGCACAATTACAAAGTGCGCGTGACTCTCTCCGGACCGGAACTGGACGCGACGGGCCTGCTCTACGATTTCGTGCATTTGAAGCAGGTGATCCAGGGGGTGATTCGTTCTCTGGATCATAAATATTTGAACGAGCTGAAGCCGTTTGACGTGCTGAATCCTTCCGCGGAAAATATCGCGCGGCACATCTACGAGCAAACCGCGCAGCAAATGCACGCGACGCCGAACGGCGCGGCGGTTTCGAGCATTACGGTGTGGGAATCGGATCTGACGGCGGCGACGTATAAGCCGTAACGGGCGAAGTGTGCGGCAAGGAACGCAGCGAAAAATGAACCGGGCATTCTTGATTATCGCGATCCCCGCCTTCCTGGTTTCCATCTTCTGGCTCACGCTGGGATGGGGCTGGCACACCGCAGTCATCGGCGGTTGCCTGGAAATTGTGGTCGGAGTGGGAGTGGTCGTTTACGCCGCGCGGCGTCCGAGCGCGCCGCAAAGCCCTGGATCGGGCGGCCCGGCGAACAGCGGGACCGGCCGCTGAATTCACGGAAACACCATGGCCGTCGTAGAAAAATCTTAAAATCCGCGAACGGAATATGCGATAGTGGCCCGTTGCGCCCGGACATATTTTGCCGGCGCGAAGGTCTGCCGCTCGCGCGCGAGCACGGATTGAACAATAATAAGCTGCGGCAATTCACTGGCGGAGGAGCTATGTACATGCGAAAAGTGATTTCCATCCTGGGAGCCTGGATGCTGGTGGCGATGCTGGCCGCGACGGCGCTGGCGCAGGGCACAGGCAGACTCAACGGCGAGATTTTGGACCAGAACGGAAAGCCGTATGCGGATCAGACGGTGACGATCAAGCTTCCCGAGACAGGTCAGATCTTCACCGTGAAGACGGATAAGAACGGAAAATTCGTGCAGCTGGGAATGCGCAGCGGCGTATACGTGATCACCTTGGTCAGCCTGAATTACTCCGAGAAATATCAGGTGCAGGACGGACAAGAAAATAATTACAAGCTCGACCTGAAGCAAGTGGCGGCTGCGACCGCCGCGGCGCATCCGGAAGAATCCAAGAAGAAAGAAGAAACCGAAGATAAATTCAAGCTGATGAAACAGCATTTCGACGCCGGAGTGGCGGCGCTGGGCGCGGGCAACGATCTGCGGGCGCAAATCAAGGCCGCCCCGGCGGACCAGAGAGCGTCGCTGCAAGCGCAGCGCGTGACCGATTGCACGACAGCGGCCACCGAGTTCTCGCAAGCCGTGCAAAACCTGGGAGAAAAAGAGGTCAACAACCGCGCGATGATCCTGGGCAACCTGGGATCCGCGAACGAATGCGCCGGAAAATATCAGGATGCGGCTGACGCTTTTCAGAAGGCAATTGATACGAAACCGCTCCCCGGTTATTACGTCGGGCTAGCCACGAACCTCGCGAACGTCGGTGCGTCGTCCACAGATCCAAAAGATGCCGAGGCCAAATTCGCCGCCGCCAGCAGCTCTTGTGACAAAGTGACGGCGCTCGATCCCCCGTCTGCTGCCACCTGCTGGAAAAATCTGGGTATTGTGCTCAGCAACAAGGGCCGCATGAAGGAAGCCGTCGCGCCGCTGCAAAAAGCTTCGCAAGCGGACCCCAAGGACCAGATTACCTGGTACATGTTGGGCAGCGCGTTGACCGCTACGATTGACACCAAGCAGGAAGGCGACAAAATGACGTACATCATTCCGCCGGGAACTGCAGAGGCCTATCAGAAGTGTATTGATACGGGGGCGGATAACGCCACGGGAAAACTTTGCAAGGACGCGTTGGATGGTTTGAATGCCATGAGCGGCGGGCAAGACACGTCCCTGGGGAAAAAGAAGAAGAAGTAGACCATTATTTGGCAGGTGCTTGACAAGTCGGCGGCTGTGGCCACGCGCAGCCGCCGCGCGCGATTTCCCGTCTGCGGAATTCCCATTTTGGTCTGCTTTCTTTTCTCGATTCACCGCGCGAGGAGTGCTATTCTTGCGCTCATCGCTCCGAGTGGTGCGTCTTGCAGCGCCTCGCACGGAGCGTCGAGCATCAAACATCGCGTCACGGAAACCCGCAGGGGAACCCGGTGGAGAAGTGGATTTGAACCAGCCCAGTACAGAACGCCGCCGCAGCGAACGAGTCTCTGAATCTTTGCCGTTAGTTGTGCGTGGGATTGACCTGCTCGGCCAACCCTTCGAAGAGCGCACCACGACCCTGGCTTTTAATCTTCACGGCTGCCGCTATACCTCCAAGCACCATTTGCCACGTAATACTTGGGTGACGCTGGATCTTCCTGCAGGCGCGGTGCAGGCCGAGGCGCACACAAACGCAGCGACGAACGCGAACTCGACAGGAAATTCCCGCTCGACGTTGCGGGCGCGCGTCGCCTGGGTGCAGCGTCCGCACTCCATTCGCGATTTCTTTCAGATTGCGGTGGAGTTGGAAAGCCCGGCGAACATTTGGGGCAGCGAAGAAACCGAATCGAGCAACGCAGCGGCGGCGAGCCCTGAGTCTGTAGCGTTGCCTGCAAGATCGATCCCCCGCTTCAGCGAACAGCCCGCGACAGACAATATGACGGCGAACCTCGGGGATTTTATGAACCATTTCAAATCGGAAGCGAGAATGGATTCGCAGGAAACTCCCGCGGCGGCCGAACACGCACAGGAGTCGGGGCCCGAACCGGCGCAACCGACTGCGACAGCCGCTCCGGCGGCCAATAATCCACTGCTGCGTGAGCTGCGCGCGGAGCTGGACCGTCAGACGAAAGACGCGGTGCTGGCTGCAGCCGAACAGGCGCGCGAAGAGGTGTTGCAAACCGCGGCGGCCAGCGTGCGCGAGCGCAACAGCAGCGCCGAAGAGCTTTTCGCAAAATGGAAAAGCGAGATCGAACAAATGCAAGCCGGCGCGCGCGAAGAATTTTTCGCGCAGGTGGCCGCGAAACAGGATGAAGCGCTGGGCGCGCTGAAATCAGGCTTCGACGAAAAATTCGCGCAGGCGCGGGAGTTGCTGGACGAGATCGCGCGTCAAGGCGAAGCGTTGCGCGCCGAAAGCGGCAATGCGCAAGAAGCCACCAGCCAGGTGGCGCGTGTGCTGCTGCAACTCGAAGCGGCCGAAGCCGCGCGCTCGACCCGGTCAACAGAGCCGTCGAAGGAAGAAATCGCGGCTCGCGAAAGTGCGGTGGCCGTCTGGCGGCAGCGCCTGGAATCGGAAATGACGGTGGCGCAGGGACAATGGAACGAGCTGCTGCAATCGTCGCTCGATAATAATTTGCATCGCATGGTTGATCAGCTTTCCGAGCGTTCGCAAGAAGTGCTGCGCAACGCCGAGCAGAAAATGACGGAGCGCCTGGGCGAACTGCGCCAGCCGTTCGCGCAAGCTGCCGCCGAGGCGCGCGAAACATTTTCGGGGATTCAGTCTGCGCTGGAGCAGGAAGTATTGAAGGCGCGCAGCTCGCTGGCGGACGTAAAGCAAGTCGCTAACCGCACGGAAGAATTTTCGGCGCAGCTCGAAGCCGCCAGCCACGACACGGTGAACGAGCTGCACCGGCGTCTGGAAAGAATTCTGGACGCGCAGACCGCGGAAATGAATCGCCGCATGGAAAATCTCTCGACGGACGTGGCGCAGCGCGCGATTCCGGTGCTGGATTCGCTGAGCTACCAATTCCAGGAACGCGCCGTGGCTGAAGCCGAAACCAAACTCGCGCCGCATCTGGAACGCGTGCCCGCGCTGTTGCACGAACTCGAAGCTCGCGAAGTGCAGCTGGAAGATAGCTTGCGGCTGCACCGTGAACGCTTGCGCCAGGTTTCCGAAAATAATCAGCGTGAAGTTGGCACGCAGGTCGCCGCGACTCTGGCGAGCCTGCATACCGACTTTGAATCCGCACGCAAGGATGCGCTGGCGAAGTGGTCCGAGGAATTGGACGCGAGTGGAGTGCGCGCCTCGCACGCGGCGGCGGAATCCATCGGGCACACTTCCGAGTGGCTGCAGCAGGAAGCGCGCGCGCGTTTACAGGCACTGGTGGAACAATCGTTTGTGACTGCCGAAGCGGGATTCGGACAACGAAGCGCGGACGCGGCGCATAGATTTGAAGCGCAACTCGCGGCGCAATCCGCGGCGCACCTGGCGCAAATCCGCGGACAGGTGGAAGGCATCGCCGGCGAAGTGACGGCGCGCACGCGCACGGACCTCGACCGCGCGGCCGAAGCTGCAGCGGCTTCCTTCGGCCAGTTGCTGCACGACGTATCCGAACGCGAGACGACGCAATTCGCCGCCTCGACCGCCGGCACGCGACGCGAGCGCGCCGAGGAATTTGACCACGCCACGCAAGAGCTCCTGCATCAGCTGGACGTAAACGCGTTTGCGTCCGTCGAGCGTTTTCGCACGCAAATGGCGGCGCAGTGGGACGCCAGCGTCGGCGAAGGCCGCGCGGCGCTGGGCGCGGAATTTGCGTCGGCCCTGGAAGGTTTTCGCACGGAGCGCGACGCCCACCAGAACGAATGGGGCGCCCAGCTGGAGCGCGTGAGCGGCGATGCTGCCGCAAAGTTTCAGGATCGCCTGCAGACCACGGCCGATTCCTGGGTGATGGCTTCCGTCCGCCGCCTCAACGAGCACGGACAAAATGGAATCGAATCACTGCTGCGTTCCGCCGATCAGGCGCTGCGCGATTCCTGCTCCAAAGTTTTCGACAGCCTAGCCCAAATGCTGCGCGAACGCGCCACCAACGTAGCCGGCGCCGGCGGCGTAGCCGGATTCACCCAAGCCGCCAATCGCGAAACGCCCGAACCACCGCACTCACGCCACGAATCGCTGTAGGTCAGTGGGCAAGCTCTCTCGCCGAACGCTAGAATCGGTGATCGCTATGTGACGCGGCACGGCTCCATCCCCTCAAATCCGCGCCACCTTTTCGCCCGCGCTCAATCTTGCGGCGAATTTGGTTTCACCGATGACCGAACGCGTCGCGGCTTAGATTGCATCCGTCGGAAGAAGCATGATAGTGAGCGCGTACGTCCGCTTGCGTTCCTTCTTTGCGCCGCGGCTGCGGGCCCGTTCCTTTGAGCCTTGCGCAAGAAGCGCGTTGATCGCACGCGAGATTTGGCGACGGACCGCTTTGAGCGCCTTTACGCGCGAGCCTTTTATCAGGAGCCGCCCCGCGATGAGTCCCTTCTTGCTGCCCCGCTGCAAGCCATCCTTCTGCGCGAAGGCGAGCACGTCCGCGCGCCCTGCATCCAGGACCGCGTTCAACATGGCTTCGAGGCCGGAAGGTTTGTCGCTCGCGTCGCGCGTGGGGGAAAGAACCGAAGGCGCCGGGCGAAACAGCGCTGCGGTCGCCTGATAGTACCTTTCCACTGTTCCGCGCTTCTGCCGCGTCTCCGTCACGCGAATTACTTTCGCGCGCTCCAATTCCTGCACATGGTGATAAAGCTTGGTGTGGTTTTCTCCGAGCAGATCCGCCACTTGCTTGGTGGTGCGGGGCTCGCGTACGAGGAGACCCAGAATGCGCAAGCGCAACGGATGGGCGAGCGCGCGAATCTGCTGGAAGTCCGCCAGGGTTTGCGTGCCGTGGGGCAGCGCAGCGTTCTGCGACCGGGATTTCTTCGCCATCGTCTCGGCTATCTCCTGAAGGATGCTGCTTCGCTGGGAGCCACTGCCGGAATTCTAGCAAACAATTGAATAGTAAAATATAGTTGACTATTCACACGAATGTGACTAGTCTGGCCGAGTCCTGGCCGTTCGAAGCAGCTGCGAGCATTCCAAGTCCGGGAGGCGCACATGACAGGATCGCACGTGTTACTCGACCACGTCCTGCTGGTGACGATCGCACTGGTGTGGCCCGTCGCCGAGTGGCGCTGGTATTACCCCCGTTCGCAGCGCGCCATCGCCGCAGGCATTCCCGGCGCGCGCGTGCGTTTGTATCTCAACTGCGTCGCGCCGCAATGGCTGTTCACCGCATGCATCATTTCCCTGTGGGCATTTCGCGCGCGCCCTTGGGCGCTGCTGATGCTTGGTCCCAGCACGCCGCTGCGACTGGGAATTGGACTCGCATCAGCCGCCCTCACTGTCGTTTTGCTGCCGCTGCAGCGGCGGACGCTTTTCGCGCGATCTAACTGGCCCGAACTGGTGCGTAGCACACTCGGTTACGCCGAGCCGCTTGTGCCGCGCACGACCGGAGAGTATCGGGGCATGATCGTGGTAGCGCTTACCGCCGGAGTCTGTGAAGAATTCCTCTTCCGCGGCTTCGTGACGTGGTATTTCCTGGCGTTCTGGCCCGGCTCGCGAATGAGCTTGGTCCTTGCCGTGATAATCAGTGCGATCCTTTTCGGGTTCGCCCACGTTTACTTCGGCGTGCAACATGTGAGGGTAAGCGCGGTCGTCGGCGTAGTTTTCTCGGTTGTCGTGCTCGCGGCCGGCTCGCTGCTGCCGGCGATGATCTTACACGCAACTATGGATCTGAACTCCTTCGATCTAGGCTATCGTGCGCTGCGAATGGCAAACGAAGCGGGATCCAATCCGGTCGTCCCGGCATCGTCATAAATTCGAGCACCAGCCCGACTGTATCGCTACTGCGTTGTGCCGCAACGAATGATCACTACTTGCGTCGCGATGCCGGACATGTCGTTACGGAAGTTCTCGACATGTCCGGCTCGCAGGCTCGTGTCACATCCCTGGTCGTATGTAGCCGTCTTCCGCAGTGACCAAGCCCATGTTCGGCATTTCAGTTTTTACTTTCACTGGCTCAAGGGCCGGCTTCTTTACACTCTTAGCCAGGAAGGTGAGCCCGTATTGGTTCTTCAGATTTCTGCTCACATCTTGCAAATACGGAGTGATGTCAACCGGAGCGCCGAAGGCGAGGTAATAGGTCTCACCGCCCGTCTTTTGAGCCATCAGATCCAGGCCAGTCTGTGCCAGATCCGTGCGCAGCAAACCGCGGCCCGCGCGACCCACTCCGGGCGAATATATTGAATACACGATGAATCCTCCTCGTTGCGCCCGTTCGAAAGCGGCGTCGAGGTACGGGTTGGTGAATGGATCATTCGAAGATCCACCGCCAAGCGGATCGGTCCCGCTGGTGATCATCAAGATTTCGCGGCGATCTGTGGTCTCGGGCCATTTCTTCATCAGATCTGATAGCGCCAGGTACGGGCTCGTATAACCCGCTCCAAACCCGAGCGGCAAGCGTAATGATTTTTTGGCCAAAGCGCGGTCGGTCGTCAGGTTTTGGGCCGTGAAGACCGTGCCGTTCCGCATATATCCGACGCCGATAGCAGTGGAAGCCGGCTGCTCCTCGATGAATTTGTCGATGCTGCTGTACTGCAAGGCAAGGGTCGACCTGGAAGTGTCGTCGATCAAAATGTAGAGTTGCAGCCCGGCGCGGTCTCCCTGCAACGGGACCCAACTTGCCACCATATCCCGCTGGCCCTTCTGATACACCTTCACGTCATCTGCCGCCACCGCGGGAATTTGTGTGCCGTGGTGCGGCTTCACCGTGACCACCAGGTGCACGGGCACGTCAGTTGAGGAGACTGGTTGCTGAGCAGACGCCGGCGCGGGTCCGACGATACCGCCAAGAACTAGACCAATCATCGCTCCCAAGCTTATAGAGTGTTTTCTTATCAAGTGGCCCATATTTAGATTTCGCATTCGTTTTATCCCTTTTCTCGGCGTCCGAGAGTTTCGGCTAGCGTTGGCGTCGCTCCTCGTGCGGCGCTGGTCTCGCCATTGGCGTAACCGCATTTCTCGCCCCTATCAATGAGACGTTGCGTTGGCAGCGCCGGGTGCGCTCCGACGCGTCTGTAACTGCCAGATTTTGCGCCGTTTGCCGATATCGCGTTTTCACGCGGAGGATGTATCAAGGCATTTAGCCGATCTGAGGCTCACTTGGGGTGAGCGCCGAACAGCCTACTCGGGCCGTAGCGAGGCCGACGTCGTTATGACATCAATCAGGATTTACGCAACTGGCACAGCCGCAGTCGACTTGCTTTACGCTGCAATCCCTTCAGAAGCGCCTGCGCTGAACACTCGCTCTTGACAAAATGATCGCTCGAGGAAATACTATGTCCTTTTTCGTACTACTATGCCTACTAACGAGCGACAGGCCGCAAGCGAACTCACGCCACTCTCTCCAGCCTTCTTCCACATCCTGCTGTCGCTCGGCGAAGGTGAACGACACGGCTACGCTCTGAAACGCGAAATAGCGCTCCGCACGAACGGCAAGCTGAAACTTGGCCCTGGAATGCTCTACGGGTCCATCAACAAAATGCTCGAGCTGGGGCTAATCGAAGAATCGAATGACCGGCCCGACGCACATCTCGACGACGAACGGCGCCGCTATTACCGGATCACCAGTTACGGCCGCAAAGTGGCGCAGGCAGAAGCGGCGCGCATGCGCGCACTAGCGCAGTTGGCAACGGCAACCTTCGGATTGCCAAAACATGCCTAGCACTCCTCTCTCGCTGAAGCTGTATCGCTTTCTGCTGAAGCTCTATCCAGCTGGCTTTCGCGACGATTATGCCGGACCGATGGAGAGCGAGTTTCGCGACGAACTTGCAGAATCAAGCGGCGTCTTCGCATTCGCAGAACTTTGGCTGCGCCTTCTGACGGATTTGGCAGTATCCATCCCGCTGCAATTTTTGCGCGAGCTAACGCAGGACGCCCGGCACACGCTGCGCCTCTGGGCGAAACATCCCGGACAAACGGGGTTTGCAATCCTGGCGCTGGCCGTCGGCATTGGAGCAAACACGGGGGTATTCAGTGTTGTGAACGCACTGCTGCTGCGCTCGTTGCCATTCCATGATCCCAGCCGCCTGGTCTCGCTCGGAACATTTTTTCCTCCGCACGGAAGCGCAAAGGAATTTCACGAATGGCGGCAGCAGCAAGGCGCGTATCTCGCCGATGCCGCGCTCGTCGAGCAATTCAACGTCAACCTGGGCGCAGCGCAAAATCCGGTGCGCGCGCATCTTTCCTACACGTCATGGAATTTCTTCGCGGTCCTTGGGGCACAGCCGGCGCTCGGACGATGGTTCCGCGACGGCGAGGACGAGCCGGGGAAAAATGCCGTCGCGGTGATCAGCTACGGACTCTGGCAGCAGATTTTTGCAGGCGACCAGCGAGCGCTTGGTTCGACGATTCGCATGAATGGGACGCCTCTGACCGTGGTTGGGGTAGCGCCGGCCGGATTCAATTATCCGAATAACAGCGACATCTGGTACGCGGCAAATTATTCTCCGGGAAATAACGGCTGGCAAACGATCGCGCGGTTGCAACCAGCCATCACGTGGCCGCAAGCCCGCGCGGCATTCGCGACGGAAGCGGACCGCCTTTGGCCGCGGCGAGACGAGCTCGGTAATTCCGAACATGATCCACGGATGACCTCGCTGCAGGACGAACTCGCGGGTCCGGTTAAGAACGCCTCACTCATGTTGATGGCCGGCGTCGTGTTGATCCTGCTCATCGCCTGCTCCAACGTCGCGAATCTCTTGCTGGCGCGCACCGCGGATCGCGCGACGGAACTCTCCATACGCTCGGCGCTTGGAGCAAGCCGCGCGAGAATCACGCAGCAATTGCTGACGGAATGCCTGCTGCTTTCTTTCGTTGCCTCCATCGCTGGTTTGGTCGTCGCGTTCTGGACGACTTCCATCGCTGCGAAGGCTCAACCGGCGCCATTATCCACGCAGTCATATTCAATCCTCGACGCACGCGTGCTGTGTTTCGCGGCCGCGGCGGCCATCGCCAGCAGTGTGTTTTTTGGGGCCTTGCCTTCACTCTATGCGGGACGCACTGAACCATTCGGAGCGCGTTTGTCCAGCGGCACTCGCGGCGCACGACTGATTCGCGAATCGCTGGTCGCCGCGCAAGTAATGCTCACGATCATTTTGCTGACGGCTTCGGTCTCGGTCGGGCGCGCGTTCGTCAACCTGATGAAAATCGACCGCGGCTTTGCCACGAAAGGCCTGGTCACGGTGAGCGTGTCCCTGGACGGGACAACGCGTGGCGTCGCAGGGCACGAGCTTCCGTATTTCGGGGAGGCGCTCGATCGCGTTCGGCGGCTGCCAGGCGTTCGCAGCGCCAGCGAAACAGAATTTCTTCCGCTCGAGGCGACCGGCTTTGTTGGAGGACCGTTCGGATTCGACGGGCGCGCCGCCAAACAAAATTCCACCATGATTCCAGTAATGTCCGACTATTTCAAAACGATGGGCGGGCGAATCCTGTACGGCCGTGAGTTCACGGATGCGGAAATTCGTTCGGATGCTCAGGTAGTTGTCGTCAACGAACGATTCGCGAGGGAGTTTGGCGCACCGGCAGACGCTCTGGACCACGAAGTCACCATCGTGAAAAGCGCGCCGCGGAAAATTATCGGCGTCGCCACCGGAATGGACTACATGACTGACACGATGGACACCGCGCACGCCAATCAGATCTTCGTTCCGGCGCACTCACCCGGCGGCTTCGTTTCGACATTCGTAGTGCGCCTGGATGGCCGCGCCGAAGATTCGCTGCCGGTGATTCGCGATACGATCCGCGCCGTGGATACGCAGGTTCCCATATTCGGAGTGAAAACGATGGAGCAGCGCATGGCGGACGCTGTCGCGCGCCCGAAATTTTATCGCACTGCAGTGCTGTTCTTCGCGGGCTTTGCGTTGTTCCTCGCTGTGATTGGCATTTACAGCGTCGTTTCCTACGCCGTTGCGTTGCGCGCGCACGAAATGGGTGTGCGCCTCGCGCTCGGCGCCATGCCGGCCGGGCTTCGCGGAACGATGCTCTGGCAGGGCTTACTTACCGTCGTGGCAGGGGCAATTTTCGGAATCGCCGGAGCACTGTTTGCTGGACGCTTTCTGGAAAGCCTGGTCGAGGGAGCGAAGTCGGTGGATCTCGCCACTCTTATTTTTTCGATTCTCCTGATCGCTCTCATTGCGTCAGCAAGCATCTGGGCCGGCACCCGCCGCATCGCGCGACTCGACATCCTGGAAATCCTCCGTATCGAATAGTCGGAGCCTGCGGCTGAGTGTCATGTTTGTATTCCCCGCACACCGAGTAATCGCGTTGTCTCACACGTCTGTCAAACTCCTCTACAATCGCTCATATCGAAGTAACGATCATGCACTTTGACGCAACTCACTTTCTGATTTTTGGATTATTGGCGGCCTTCGCAATATGGCTGTGGAGGTTTTCGTCGATCCTCAGGAAGACTCCGCGAGATATGCGTGCGGCTGCACTGAGAGGGTCGGCGCGAGCAATGGGCAGCGAATTCTGGGAGCAAGGAAATCCTTATCAGAACGAACTCGCGGATGCGTTCGCAATCAACCCAAACTCGATCGTTCACACATTGCGGTGGCCGAACCAGCACGTCCAGATTTTTTCCTTCCAGGAAGTTCATCACCTCTCCAAAGGCCGAACCTATTACCTCTATTGGGCGGCCTGCCGGTTTAACGATCGCGTGTTTCCGAAGTTCGATTTGAAGCCGACTCGTACGGTACCCTTTCTGCGTCGCGGTTGGTGGCGAAAAGTCTCTCTGCCTGGCCAGATCGAGTTCGAAAGCCGCTACACATTGACGGGAGAGAACAGCCCCCTGATAGAGCAATTCTTTGCACCCGGCCGCTGCGCAGCGATCTTGTCCCGGGAGTGGCCTCGCGGGATCAGCTTGAAAGCAGGCGGACAGTGGCTGCTGGCGCATCGCGAGACGGTCTTCCGCGCCACCAGCGAATCCGACTCCGAAACCAGCGTAGCGAACCAAATTCAGGAAGTGTCGTCGCTCGTGACAGCAATGCTGCCTATCGCAGAGGCGCTGACTGATTCACAACTCGTTGAACAATCGCCGCGATACGTTGGGGTTTCTCAGGAAAGCTCGAAGGACGGACGACCTTGGTGGGACCGATTGGCAATTCTGCTCTTGGCCATAGTCATCGTCATTTCAATTCTTCTGTCGGTCGCTTTTCTCGGCTCGTTGTGGGAACGATTTGACAGAACGATTCTGACAACAGAAGCGCGATGGTACCTATTTGCCACGCTCTTCATTTCGGTGTCATTTGCAATCGGTGAATGGCTGATTCGCGTTTACAAGAGGAGAAAACAGCGGGCGGCAACGCGGCTCGAGGCGCAATACTCCGTCGCTCTGAACTCACGTTGAATTGAAATCGTCCTCCGCGATCGAGTCACTGATGTCCGCACGGCATTGAACCCGCACGCCAGGAGGCACCGACACACTCAACCCGGGCTCGCAGGCGTACTGAAATCCAAATCCGTTGGGCATCGGGAAACGCACTGGAGATGAGGCCTAATTCTGAACGACACGGAGGACCATCTGCGTTCCCTTTGCGAGGCGAATATTCTCGCTGGTGGATTTCAGGACGGGGAACTGCGAACCCGTTTCCGTTGTCATCACGGCAAGGCTGAGCCCCGCAACACCGTAAACGCCTGAATCCTCCGGTCGAAGCAACCCTTCGGGAAGTGGTCCCCCAATGCTACCGCCGGCAGTGGCTGCAATAATAGCGGCGGCCTCCATTGGTCGACCGCCTTCATTATCGTCTTTCTCTTTTAACCGAGGTGCAATCGCGAGTGCCTGAATGACGAAAGAAATTTGCAACTGTTCGCCGCCCTTCATCGAGATGGAATTGAAAGAAATTGCGATCCTGGACTCTGGATTGTGGGTCGAAGTCGCATCGAGTGCCACGACATGTCCGATCACGCGAGAGCCTGTTTTCAATACAACTTTGTGATTTTGGGAAACGTCCCGCGTAACCTCCGCTTCGACGCGATCACCCGGCTTGCAAGTACGTGAATCGATGTCGGTGAGCAATTTCGCGACTACCGTGGTGCCGATCGAGAGGATCGCCGGTCTTGCGGCGGCGCCTGAGGCTGGGACCGCCTGGCTAGCTACAGCCAAACGATTACAGGGTAGTCCTGCAGATGCCATCGAAAACGTCAACGCCACCGCCAGCGTCAGTCCGACAGGCCGGCCAAAAGAGCTCATCGCCGCCTCCATTCTCGCCGTTGTAGTTGTCTCATTCAGGTGCTCGCCTGGCACCCGGCGTGTGCTGCTCGACAGAATCGCGAACGAAATATACCACGGCAGCAACTATGCCAATCCTGATTGTTGTATTGTCGAGTTAACTTATTGGATCAGTAATCGCGACACACGCGAAATCGCCTCCAACCCCGCGCGGTCCCGCTCTGGAAAATCCTCATTAATACTCATCGCAATTCCGGAAGGACAAGAGCGCGATGGGATGCAGCCCGGCGCGCAGCTCGACCCTCGTATCGGAAAGCGACAGAATGTTTGAGAGGGTGCTTATTTTTTCCCGACGACTTCCAACACTGACTCGGCGACGTAATTTACTTGCTCGGCGGTCATGCCGGGAAACAGCGGCAAGCTCAGGACGCGCTCGCAGGCGCGCTCGGCATTACAAAATGTTCCGACGGGATAGCCTAGCGAGGAGTATGCGGGCTGCAGGTGGATCGGCTTGGGGTAATGCACGGCGGTGTCTATGCCGCGCGCGGTAAGTTGTGCGATGACCGAGGTGCGGTTCTTCACGAAAATTACGAATTGGTGATAGACGCATTCGTCGCGCGGATCGTCATACGGCATTTCCAGGTGCGCGCCTTCGAGCAGGCGGCGAAACTCCTTGGCAATTTCGCGGCGCCTTTGCGTCCATGTGTGCAGGCGGCGCAGTTTGATACGCAGCACCGCGCCCTGAAATCCCTGCATGCGATAGTTGTAGCCGGGAAATTCATGGTCGTAACGCGCGGTTTGGCCGTGCGAACGCGCGGCGCGTGCAAATTTCGCGATACCGTCATCATTTGTCGTGAGCGCGCCACCCTCACCATAAGCGCCCAGATTTTTCGTGGGGTAAAAGCTGAACGCGGCCGCCGCGCCGAGCGATCCGACGCGCTGAGCGCGATAACGCGCGGCATGCGCTTGGGCCGCGTCTTCCAGTACGCGCAAGTGACGTCGCGCCGCAATTTCGCGGATGGGTTCCATGTCCGCGGGACGACCGTAGAGATGCACCGGCAGAATGGCGCGAGTGCGCGGCGTGATGCATCGTTCGATGAGCCGCGGATCCAGATTCGCGGTGGTGGGGTCAATGTCAACGAACACCGGCCGCGCGCCGCAATAGGTGATGGCTTCGGCCGTCGCGAGAAAGGAGTTCGGCGTGGTGATCACATCATCGCCAGCCTGAACTCCGAGCGCCAGTAGGCCCAGATGCAGCGCAGCTGTCCCACTGCTCAGCGCCACACAGTGCTTGATGCCGCAGAAATCGGCGAACTCGCGCTCGAAAGCTTCGACTTCCTCGCCTTGCACGAACGATGAATTGCGGCAGACCCGATCCAACGCCGGAAGAATCTCGTCGCGCAACTCGGCATATTCCGACTGCAAGTCCAGCAACGGAACCTTCAGCAGACCGGCCTGTTCGCCCATGCAAAAACTGTACTGCAGCGCGCGCCGCGCCACAAGTCCGGCCCGAACTTCTAGAGGTTCAGATGTGCGTCAGCGTGCCGGTAACTTTGGTGCGGCGCAGCGCCCAAGCGAATATCGCAAACGATCCCGGGATTAGGATCGCGGCGAAAATCAGGAGTGCCCCGATCGAAGGCCACAGCTCGCGCCATCCCGCTCCGCCCAGCAGCGCCGCGCGCATTCCTTCCAGAGAGTAAGTGACAGGAATCAAGCGCGCCAGAAATCGCAGCGGACCTGGCAGCACGCTCACGGGGTACATCATCCCGCCAACCAACCCAGAAATTCCCAGCACCAGCCACTTCGCCGGATTTCCGCGCTTGAACAGAATCGAATAACCGGCCGAAATAATTCCCAGTCCTGCAAACGCGAGAATAGACGCAAGCAGAATCGCGACGGCTCCTGGCCAATTCGCCGCGCGCGGCGTGAAATCGAAGAGCAGCACACCCCATGCAAGATAGACGCACGTCCGCAACGCCAGAGCCGTGAAGGGGTACACCGCCGAGCCTGCTAGAATGACCGGCAAAGGAGTCTGCGTCACCAGCAAAGCTTCGAGAGTGCGATTCTGCCGCGCTTCTTCGATGCTGGAATCGAACGCGGTGAACGAAACGCTCAGGTAATCGAAAAACGCGAAGCCCACCAGCGCAAACGCAAAATAACTACTGCCGCCAGGCAGCGCGCGCGTCAGCTCGGGGCTCTCGACGAAGCGCGACAGGTAGTAGAACGTCGCCACGCCGAACAGTGCTTCGATCGTTTCCAGCAGCAGCGCTCCGCGATATCCCCGAGCGATAGCAAAATCGCGCGCGAAGAACGCGCCAATTTTTCGCAGCGTGCGCGCCAGTTTCATGGCCGAACCTCCGCAGGCGCGGAATGGCGCACCAGACGCGCGATGGCTTCTTCCAGGTTCGTCGCGCCCGTCGCCGCGCACAACCCTCGCGGAGAATCAAAAGCTGTGACGCGTCCTGCCTCGAGCAACAGCACGCGATCGGCAATTTCCGCGACTTCACTCAACGTATGCGAAGCGAAAAGCAAACGTGGTGCCGTGTTGGCGCACCAGGTCGTCCTTCAACAGCCGCCGGAAATCCGCTGCCGCCAACGAATCCAGGCTGCGCGATGGCTCATCGAGCAGGAGCACAGCGGGCTGATGCAGCATCGCGCGCGCCAGGCCCACGCGATGCGTCATGCCCGTGGAAAGAGTGCGCACCTGACGGTCCAGCTCCGCGGCGATGCCCATGCGTTCAGCTGTCTGCGCGATGCGCGCGCGCGCCTCCGCACCAGACATGTTGTTCATCGCCGCAAAGAAACTCAGATTTTCCCGCGCGCTGAGTCGAGTGTAGAAGCCCTCATCGCCGCCGGTGTGGTAGCCGAACTGGCGGCGCGCGCGGGCAGGCTGGCGCTCGACGTCGCAATCGGCAATCGCCGCGCGGCCGTGGGTGGGAAGAATCAATGTGGCAAGAATGCGCAGCAGCGTGGACTTGCCCGCGCCATTCGGCCCCACGATTGCTACAGCCTCACCCGGCTGCACCAAAAAGGAAATCCCAGCAAGCGCCCGTTCCGTAAGACGCGCCACGGGATGCAGCAGCGCACGCCATCCGGATCGCGCTGGCGGAAAAAATTTTTCGAGCGCTTCGACGCAAATAGCAGGCGAAGGCATTACAATCGTTATAACTGATATCGCCAGGGCGAATCCAGTTCCGTCATTGCTGTTCGGCGCAAGTGACAGTAGAATAGGTCAGGTCGATTCGATAACTCAGGGCGTGTGTATCGAACCGGTCCTCCGCCACCGAACTGGCAGGCGGATGATTTGCCCCAGCCCAATACCACGGGAGCGGCCGCAGTGGACGCACCTCTCTCCTTACACACGATTGTTGTAGCTGCATCCGAACAGGTGTCGTGTCCTCTCGGCGAGGAATCGGCGATCCTGAATTTGAAGAATAGCGTGTACTACGGAATGAATCCCGTAGGCGCGCGTGTTTGGGATCTGCTGAAGCAACCGAAGAGCGTCACGGAACTGCGCAACACCTTGCTGGAAGAATATGAAGTGGACGCAGTGCGCTGCGGTGACGATCTGCTGGCGCTGCTGGAAACCATGCGCAGCGAAGGGCTGATCGAAGTTCGCAGCGCAGCGGCCGGTGCCTAAACGGCGCGACTTTGTTCTGGCAATCGGGTTCAGAATGACACTGCATACATTGTCGTCCATGGCGGCTTCGATGCCGATAAGGCAATCATGATGGAACGCTGGCAAAAATTCTGGCGACTCAGCGGCTACGAGCGCGGCATCGCTCTGGAAGCGGCCGGCGGGCTTCTGGCCACATGGTTGGGTCTGCGCCTCGCGGGCTTTCGCCGCTGGAAGAGTGTGCTAGCGCATTTGGCTCCATCCGCCGGTACGGCCGCGCCCCAGGCAGGAGCGTCGCAAAGAGAGTCCGCGGAAGTGATCGCGCGCATGGCAGCGGCTGCAGCGCGGAATGTTTTCTTCGGCACGAATTGCCTGGAGCAGTCGCTGGTGCTGTGGTGGCTGCTGCGGCGTCGCGGTATTGCAGCCGAGCTGCGTATCGGAGCGCGCAAGGAATTCGAGCGCTTCGAAGCGCATGCGTGGGTGGAAGTGGATTCCGCGGCGTTGAACAACGCGGGCGCGGAGCACTTGCACTTCGTCCCGTTCGACGGTCCCATCTCGCCCCTGGAGGCGCGAACCGAGTGAGCGGCATCGTGGGCATCTACGATCGCAATGACGCGCCGGTAGATCGCGGCCTGTTGCAGGCGCTCGTGCAATTTCTATCGCAGCGCGGGCCGGATGGACGTGACACGTGGTCGCACGGCGCCATTGGCCTCGGCCACACCATGCTGCGCACCACGCGCCAATCGCAAATCGAACGGCAGCCCGCCGGCCTCGATGGCCAGCTGTGGATCACCGCGGATGCGCGCATTGACTGCCGTGAGGAACTAGAAAAGAAACTCGAGCAACGTGGCCGCGGCGCCGCCGGGCGCACCGCAACCGACCCCGACCTGATTCTGCGCGCCTATGCGGCCTGGGGTGCGGACTGCGTGCAACATCTGCGTGGAGATTTCGCCTTCGCGATCTGGGACGCGCGCAAGAAATCGCTCTTCTGCGCGCGCGATCATTTCGGCGTGAAGCCCTTCTACTATTCCGACTTGGGAGAGCGCTTTCTTTTCAGCAACACGCTCGATTGCCTGCGCCAGCATCCGGACGTTTCCGAAGATTTGAACGACGCCGCCATTGGTGATTTTTTGCTCTTCGGCGTGAACTGCGACGCCGCCACCACTACTTTCCGCGACATACGCCGGCTGCCCGCCGCGCACGCAATGACCATCAGCTCCGAAGGGCTGCGCATCCATCGCTACTGGTCCGCGCCGACCGAAGGACGCATCCGCTACCAGCGCCCGGCAGATTACGTGGAACATTTTCAAATCCTGCTGCAAGCGGCCGTAGCGGACCGCACCCGCTTGGATCGCGCGGGCATACTGCTGAGCGGCGGCCTGGATTCGGCGACTATCGCAGCGACCGCGCGCGAGCTCGCTGGCGGCACGCTGGATTTGCGCGCTTTCACGGTCGTCTATGAATCGTTGATTCCAGACCAGGACGGCGAGCATGCTCGCGATGTGGCCGAGTTTCTGAAGATCCCGCTGCAGTCCATTCCTATGGATCGTCTGCAGCCCTTCGAGCGCTGGGACGAGCCGGAATTCAGGTCGCCCGAGCCGGTTGACGATCCATTTTTTGCCGGCCTCTTTGACCAGTTCCGCGCCATTGCAGCCGATTGCCGCGTGGTGCTTTCAGGCGAAGGCCCGGACAATCTGATGCACTTTCAGATGTGGCCGTTTGCGCGCGACCTGGTGCGGAATCAGGAATGGGGCAGCCTATTACGGGAAACTTCCCGTTATCTCTGGGTGCGGCCTTCCATCGTCCCCGGCGTGAAGCGTCGCGTGCAGCGTCTTTTCGGGAAAGATCCCACATCGCCCGTGTACCCGCGCTGGCTGGTACGAGATTTCGCGCGCCGCTTGAATCTGAAAGACCGCGCCAGGGAATGGAGTGAGCTCCCGGCCGCGCGCCCGCATCCCGTGCTGCCTAAAGCTCACGCGTCGCTCTCCTTGCCGCACTGGTCGGCCATGTTCGAACACGAGAATGCGGGCGTTACCGGCTGTACCGTCGAGGTACGGCATCCTTTTTTGGATTTGCGAGTGGTGAATTTCCTTTTGGCGCTACCTCCCTTCCCTTTATTTTTCGGGAAGCAGCTATTGCGCGAGGTTGTGGCGGGGCGATTGCCTGAAAATGTACGCACCCGGCGGAAGACTCCCCTGGCAGGCAGTCCTTTATTGACACATTTGAGACAAACGCAAACGGGATGGATGGATAAAATGGCGTGGGACACGCGGATGGATTCGTATGTCAACAAATCGGAGCTCACGGAGTTTCGAATTGAAACGAACTCCGAGCGAGCTCAGTCCGACGTTCGCCCGCTTTGCCTTAACTTTTGGTTGCAGTCAGCGCGCAAGGTCCGGTATAACTTGCGTGCGGAGGTTCGCAATGCTTAAGCCCGTTAAACGGGATAATAAGAAACCGTATTCATCTCCAATCATAACCGTGTACGGCACAGTGCGTGAATTGACTCAGAAAATCGGGATACACGGCAATGGCGACGGAGGACGATTCCCGCACGCGAAGACCCACGTTTAGCGGACCAGGAATGGAGCCTCGTGCCGCGAGTATTTACAAACGTCAACTCTTGGAGCTTTTTGAACGGGTGTAGGGCAGCGGCTCGTGTGGTAAATTCATGCAGTTTTGCGGACAGTCGCTCCAGCTTGCAATCGGAATTTCTTCATTGACCGCCTCGAATTTCACATATGCTGTTTTCGGCCTCTTACTTCGCTCCAATCTTCCCATCCCTGAATTGATTCCGCTGCAGCCTGAACTGATTCCCTCATCGCTTGATGCTTCGGCCGACCTCGCCGTAGCGGTTCACCTGAACGCCTCGCCACAACCCGACGCTCTAAATCCGCCCGGTCCCGAAGAGTTGAGCTACGCCAATTCCTATAAAGATGAAGCGGGCGAATCGACCCTGAAAATCTGGAAGGCTGACGGGCTCCCGTTATCTGCGGCTCGCCTATTTTGATGGATCGCAATTCTGGCTGGACCGCGAAGGCACCGAAGTCTGGGCCACCTGGCCAACCAATTTGACGCTGGAAGACGCGGCAACGTATCTCTTGGGCCCGGTGCTCGGGTTGCTGTTACGCATGCGCGGCGTCACATGCCTGCACGCAAGCGCGGTGGCGTTTGGCGAAGACGCCGTCGCGTTTGTGGGATCCGAGGGCGCCGGAAAATCCACCGCCGCGGCCGCGCTGGCGCGGCGCGGCCACGCGATCTTGTCCGATGACGTGGTCACACTTACCGAACGCGACGGATCGTTTTTCATTCATCCTGCGTATCCGTATTTGTGCCTGTGGCCGGAGTCGGTGGAATCGCTCTACGGTTCCGCAGAAGCGCTGCCGCAATTCAGCGCGAATTACGAGAAACGCTGCCTTTCATTGGGAAAACAGGAATTGCAATTCGCGCAGCAGCCCTTGCCGCTCGCGGCGATCTATATCCTGGGAGAACGTCGCGGCGATCCCGCACCAATGCTCGAAGAGCTCACGCCGCAGCGGGCCTTTCTCGCGCTGGTGGCCAATACGTTCGCCACAAACACTCTTGATAGCGAAATGCGTGCGAAGGAATTCGAAATCCTGGCGCGCGTGGCGCCCAACGTCCCGATACATCTGCTTTACGCACATCACGATCCCAGTCGGCTGCACGATCTTTGCAATCTGCTCGAGACAGAAGCACAAAAATTACGTATCGGGAAGTCCGCGCGCGTTTAGAAAGCATGCGGTTGATCCGAATTATGTACCGTTCCGGGACCGTAGCATTTTGCATACGGCGTAGTGGAATATCCGGCCATCCTTTGTTTTCCCGTCTCGTGAAGCTGTGCTACCATCCTCGTTCAAATGGCGTGTCCGTCCTCCACGATTCGGCGCCTTCGCCATATCACGTGGGTAATCGCTTGTTCGCATCACGAGGATTTTCCGATTCCCTTTGATTCGGCCGCGGCCACAGCCCCTTTCAGCTCATCCAACATCATTCCAGACAAAATAAACTGAGGAGAAACTCCATGCAGACGAAATCCCCGCTGGTGCGAATTGGAATCATGGCTGGCGCAGCGTTGGCCATCTTTGCCTTGTTTTTGTCGGTTCAGATGCACGGCCGCGCTGCATTCCTCCCAGCTCATCGCCAGCAATCATACAGCTGCCTCGGCGCAGCCCGCGGCTCCGCTCAGCGCCGCGCAGAAGCAAAATTTCAGCAGCGCGTACGGCATCGCTGCCGCTGGCGTTCGAAGCCAACCAAGGTCAGACGGCGCCGGAAGTTCGCTACCTCGCGCACGGCCAGAGCTATCAATTATTCTTGACGAACCAGGAAGCGGTGCTCAGCTTGCGTCAGTCATCAGCCCCCTCCGCGAAATCCACGAAAGGCGCGGCACGTGTCGCTGCGCGCACGCACCACAAGCCGAATGCCGCGGTGAAAACCTCCGTTCTGCGCATGCGCTTCGATGGCGCCAATCCTGCTGCGGAAATCGCCGGAACCAAACGGCTGCCTGGAAAGACGAACTACTTCATCGGCAACGACCCCAAGAAATGGCACACCGACGTTCCTTCCTACGAAGCCGTACGCTACCACGGAATTTATCCCGGCGTGGACATGCTCTTCTACGGACGGCAGCAGCGCCTGGAATACGACTTCATCGTCGCGCCGGGTGCGGACCCCAAGGCCATCGCGCTCAGCATCTCGGGAGCGCGCAAGCTTGAGCTCAATTCGCAAGGCGATGTGCTGATGAGCGTGGCAGGCGGCAAAGTCGCGCTGCAGAAGCCGGTTGTCTATCAGGAAGTGAACGGCCAGCGACAAGAGATCGCAGGCAACTACACGATTGCGAGCGATCGCCAGATTCGCTTCGCGGTGGCAGCCTACGATCACACACAGCCGCTGACCATTGACCCGGTTTTGAATTACTCCACATATGTTGGCGGCGAGGGTTTCGATAATGCCAACGGGATCGCGCTGGACTCCGCCGGTAATGCCTACATCGCGGGCAATACGACCTCGACTAGTTTTCCGCAGATGAACGCAGAGGGTGGGACGCCGCCGGCCGACATCGCCTTAGGCACGGCGTTTGTCTCCGAATTGAAGCCTGATGGCAGCGCACTTCTTTATTCCACATATCTCGGTGGCAGCGGAAATGGAAGTTTCGGTGAAGGCGCGGACGCGATCGCAATAGACGCCGCCAGCCCCGCGAACATTTATGTGACCGGATTTACCGGCTCGCCCGATTTCCCGGTCAGCACCACCGTGCCGCCGCAGTCAGGGCAACAGCTCGCCTCAGCGCCGGGAATGGTGGGGCGGCCTTTATAACCAAGCTTGCGCCTTCGGCCAGCGGTGCCGGACAACTAGCCTATTCGAGCTACCTCGGAGGAAGCGTATTCGACGAAGGCCACAGCGTCGCTGTGGACGCAACCGGAAACGCCTATATCGCGGGCGACGACAATATCTACGAACTTCCCAATGATGGGAACGCAAATTTCCGGACCGCTGACCAGCGCTGCGGGAAATGCATTCCTAACTGAAGTCTAATACCACAGACAACCGGCGCGTTGCTCTACTCAACGTACCTCGGTGGCTCCGGCCCGGGCAGCAATTTTCTCTTCGGATTCGGCGATATCGCTTACGGCGTGACGGTGAACGCAACTTCCGACGCCTATCGTTGTCGGCGGCACAACCTCGACCGATTTTCCGACTGCAGGCACCGCGATAGCCGGCAGCGCTGCGTGTGGCACCAATCCTAACGGTTCAGCGTTCATCTCGGTAATCAACACCACGGCGGGAACTCTTGATATTCTCACTGTTTGAGCGGCAACACCGCAGAAGTCGCGTTCGGAGTCAGCTTGGGAACAGGCGTCCCGGCAGTGGCTACTCAAGTTGCATACATAACCGGCTCGACTGCGTCATCCAACTTCCCGCATACAGTCGGTGCCATTCCTCCTCCGGCAAACGTGAGTCAGGGCGTTGTGTTCGTGTCGCTGGTCAACACCTTGACCGGCGCTTTGCAGTACTCCACTTTTTTCGGCGGCACCTCGAGCGACAATGGTAATTCCGATCACGTCCGATTCCGCCGGTAATGCCTACGTGGCCGGCACGACTGGTTCACCTGATTTTCCCGTTACACAAGGAGCTCTCCAGGAAACGCGGAACAATCTAAACGGCGCAGCGTTCATTTCCAAAATCAGCCCGAACGGACAAGGGCTCGCGGACCTGGTTTATTCAACTTACTTCGGTGGAAGTGCCGCAATAGCAGCACACTTTCCAGATACGGGCGAGGGCATCGGCCTTTTCGGTGGCAATGTTTACATCGCGGGGCAAGCCGCTTCTCCGGCTACGGGGGCAAACCCCTTCCCGGTCACAGCCGGGTCGTTTCAAACAACCCTGAACGGGCT
The DNA here is from genome assembly GCA_963790855.1 of uncultured Acidobacteriota bacterium. GTDB lineage: Bacteria > Acidobacteriota > Terriglobia > Acidiferrales > UBA7541 > Palsa-295. The sequence goes on along the minus strand of CAWBPZ010000004.1, from coordinate 19,912 downwards.
CGACGAACGCCTTCGTGGCCGAATTGCCGTTGACGCCGACAATCACCATTACGCCGGCCAGCAATGATTTCGGAACGCAGCTGATCGGCACCCCACGACTCAGCCATTCTTTTTCACGATCACGAATAACACGACTACAGCCGTCACTTTGCCGTTGACGGCCATGATCACCGAAGCCTCCGGTGGCGTGGGCAACCCTGCCGACTTCAGCGCCCCGTCAGCTGGCGGTACTTGCACTGCGGCTGAAATGCTTCCGGGTGGGTCGTCCTGCACGTTAGGTGTGACGTATACGCCTTCAGCGGCAGGCCCAAACGCGGCAATTCTGACAACGCCCGATAGCTTCGATCCAGGCCATCCGCTCACGGTCACGCTCACCGGCACCGGCAGCGCCACCGCAGGAGCCATCACATTCAACCCGACGAACCTCACGTTCGCCGGCCAACTGCTGACCACCACCAGCGCCACGCAGACCGTCACGATCAGCAATCCGAGCACGACAGCTGCGCTGACCGTTTCGACCATCGCGATTCCAGCAGCCGATCCCTTTACGATTACAAACACCACGTGCCCGACTCTGCCCGTTGTACTCACAGTCTCACCGGGCGGCACAACCTGCGTCCTGACGCTGACCTTCAATCCAACCGCAACCACCACACCAGGCCCTGTTGCCAGTGCGATCACAGTCACTGACTCCGCGAACGGCAGCCCGCACACAGTGGTTCTGAGCTGGCACGGCCTGGGACTTCTCGGCTTCGGCTGCGGCCATCTCCGTAGCGCGCGGCGCGACCGGTCCGTTCACCGTAAACGTTGTCGGATTGGGCGGCTTCACCGGCGCGGTGGCCATCGCTTGCGCTCCGGGAACTGGCGGGCTGATTACCTCATGCTCGGTGCCAACCACCAATGCGGCTCCGGCTCCAGGAGCAGCAGCGGCCGGCTCCATCACGGCTGCGTCCTTGATCGTGCCGCCACAATCCATGAAGGTGCCGCCGTCTGCGTTGCTGCGGCAGGTGCTCTTCATCATGCTGGCGATTTGCCTGCTCTTCATGCTTCCCGAAACGCGGCGCTTCCGCACGCGCTTCGGCCTTGCAGGCGCCATGCTGGTGTTCGTACTCGTGGCAGGCTGCAGCGGCGGACCAGGGGGAGGTTCCAAGTCGTCGACCATTACGCTCACACCGTCCTCGGGAGGCGTCACCAAGCCAGCGATCACGGTGAACGTAACGATTACGCAATAAGAATCAACTCAACCGCAATTCAGGCCGCGCGGCTTGTCTACAGGCCGCGCGGCCTTTTTTTTGCACGCCGGCACGGGCGCCGCCGCATCAGGCTCCCGGCATTCTCAGATCATTTGCGTCCGGCACTACACTTTGCAGGCCTTTCCATCTATCCTTGTGAGCCGCCGCGTGCCAACGTATTACCGGCCGCCCGCATCTGAAAACTCGCATAATGAACGACACGCAATACCAAGCCATTTCTGGAGGACGCAGTTGATGAAAAAGGTAGCGGGAATTTTATTTCTTTTCGCATTCTTTAGCTTGCGTGTCTCGGCGCAAGAGCTGTCGCTGTTTGGTCCCTTGCCGGTTGCCCCCATGCCCGTCAATCTCGCCCCGCTAAATCCGGAGCCGTTGGACAAGCCGCATCTTCCGCATATCCCGAAACCGCACGTCGAGAAGCCCTCCCGCGCCAATTTCTCACTGGGTGGCGGATATATGTACAGGTCGTTCTACGAGGCCGACGGCCGCCGCCTGAACATGAACGGATTTTCGGCCTACGCGGACTATCGTATTTTCCGCTGGTTGAGCGTGGGCGCCGATCTTTCCGGCGCGTACAACATCAACAGCGTGAACGGCAATACTCAGCTCTACACCTTGATGTTTGGAGCGCGCATTTATCCTCTCGGCCACCGCCACAAGATCACTCCCTTCGGCGAGGTTCTAGTCGGCCCCGCCTATTCCGGATATAACCTGGAAAGCCAGGGCGGTTTCAATTCTTACAGTCATTGGGGCTGGTCCTCCTCATGGATGGCCGGAGGCGGTTTCGACGTGAGATTCAAGAAGCGCTGGACCATTCGCCTGCTTGAGATGGACTACGAACACACCAATTTCAGTCAGGTTAATGCCAGCACCTACGGCGGCACGGCGCAGGGAAATTACCGCGCTTCCGTCGGCTTGATTTATCGGTTCGGCGTGAAGTAAGCGCGCTGCTTGTAATGCGGCGTTCGGCACCCGGCGAACAACGCGCCGAATGCGATCGTGACCGCTTCGTGGCGCACACTGCCGCACGCCTTCCGCAAAACTACGCACCTAGCAATTTCAATTTGGCCTTGCGAAAATACCGACAGTCATAGGACATTACCGCTCTGTGCAGCCAACACTCCAGGACTCCCCGGCGCGACCCGCAATTCTGCTGTTTGCGCTGGCGGCCGGTGCATTGCTCTGCTATCAAGCGGGAAGGCTTTGGCTGGCTGACCATCGCATTCATTCCACCCGGCTGGAAATAATCGAGCGCGGCGCGGCGCTGGAACCAGGAGACGCCGACGCGTGGGATCTTCTCGGCCGCTACCGCCAACTCGATTTCACGAATGCCGATCCGCAGCAGGAACTCACCGATTACCAGCGCGCCGTGCAGGAAGACCCTCTCTCCGCAACTTTCTGGATGAACCTGGCCGGCGCCTATGAAGCCAACGGAGACCTAACCAACGCGCAGAATGCGTTTGAACGCGCGCGCGGCGTGTATCCGCTCTCCGCCGAAGTCGCCTGGAACTACGGAAATTTTCTGCTGCGCCAGGAAAAAGAAACTGAAGGTTACGCAGAAATTCACCATGCAGTGCAATCAGACCCCAGGCTGCTCACCCTCGCGATCTCCCGTGTGTGGCGATCGAGCCACGATGTAAATATTCTGCTGGACCAGATATTGCCCGCCAATGTGGATGCTTACATTCAAGCGCTGAATTTTTTCGCCTCCATTCGCCAGCCGGATGCTGCTCTTTCCGTCTGGCGACGGCTCACTTCCCTCGGCCAGATCGTCGCTTTGCCGCGTACGTTCCCATTTTTCGAGGAATTGATTCAGGACGATCGCTCCGCCGACGCCAGGCAGGTCTGGATCGAAGCCCTCACCGCCGCCGGACTTCCTCGCGATGAACCGCTGAATCATTCGCTGGTGTGGAATGGTGATTTTGCACGCGATTTCGATAATGGAGGGCTGGGCTGGCGATGGCAGCCCTACCTGGGAGGTGCGATCGACTTTGACAGTGCTCCGCCCTCTGACGGAGTACGCTCCGTGCGATTGCAATTTAACGGAGGAACCAACCTAACGCTCGCACAGCCCGTTCAATATGTTCCTGTGGAACCGGGCGTAACCTACGAGTTCCACGCTTACATGAGGACCGAGGATATTACTACCGAAAGTGGAATTCGATTCTCCATTACCGACCCCAACCACGATGGCGCGCTAGACCTGCACACTGAAAATATGACTGGATCTCACGGATGGACGTCAGTGGATCTTGTTGTCACGAGCGCACCGAGCACGCATTTTCTTTTGATTCGCGTGGTGCGCGATCGCAGTCGACTGTTTGACAACAAGCTAAGCGGTTTGGTCTGGATCGCGGACGTTTCGATGGTTCCTGCGGAGACCAAAGTCGACAGGAAGCGATGAGAACGATTCGTAACGGCCTTTTATTTCTGTTCGCATTTTCCGTTCTGGCATTCGGCGGAGTTGAAGTTTGGTCAGAATCCGTCTTGGAGATCGGCGCTAGTGTGCTATTCGTGGGCTGGGCGGCGCTCGTTTTTTTCGATCGCGGTGTCAAGATTCACTGGAGTCTGCTGAATTGGCCATTAGTGGGATTGTTCGGCATCGGCTTGGCACAACTCATCTGGCGCGCTACACCTTATCCATTTTTGACTCGCATCGAATTATTGAAATTGAGTGCCTATTTGATCGTTTTCTTTCTCTCTACACAGGTTTTTCGCGATCGCCGCGATCTGACGGCGGTCGCGTGGTTCCTTATTCTCTTGTGTTTCTTCGTTTCGCTGATGGGTATCGTGCAGCATTTCGCCTCTGACGCGACAATATACGGGTTTCGCAAACTCACCGCCGGTGGCGATCCCTTCGGGCCGTTCGTGAACCGAAATCACTTTGCTGGGTTCGTGGAACTCACTCTTCCGGTTGGCCTAGCCTTGATCATTTTCCGAGGATTGCGCCGCGACATGATTCCCCTAACGGGACTTCTGATCATCGTTCCCATCGGTGCGATAGTTCTATCCGGATCGCGGGGTGGCATCGTCAGCTTTTCTTTTGAGCTTGCCGTTCTGGCGCTCCTGGCCCGTTTCCGCAGGGCGCGCGAAGGACCGCGGCTTATGGCGCTCGCGTTCGTGGGATTCGCTGCTCTGGCTTTGGTCGCATGGCTCGGCGCGGGGAGAGCAATCGAAAAATTCTCGACTCTACACCCGGGCGACGTAAAGCTTTCAAGACGCGCGACGATGGTTCACGCAGCAGCGCATATTTTCCGTGATCATCCGATGACGGGCACAGGCCTAGGATCGCTTGTTGCTGTATACCCACGTTACGAAATTCTTTACGACGGCCTAGTCGTTGATCATGTTCACAACGACTACATGGAATTGCTCGCCGAAACCGGAATCCTGGGAGGCCTTTGTGGCCTCGCGTTTTTGTGGATGTTGTTTCGCGAAGCACGCCGAGGCTTCGAAGCAGAACAGGGTCATTTCTCGCGCGCCGTCCACGCGGGTGCTATTGCGGCCCTGTGCGGCCTCTTGCTGCACAGCCTTGTCGATTTCAACCTGCACATTCCCTCCAATGCTTTGCTATTTCTGCTGCAGACACACCTTGCGAGTACCACACCACTACCATCCCAAGGTTCCCCGGTACGCCAACGCAAACGCGTGCGTGAACGCGATGGCGAACCAAGCTTGGAATGATTTTGACTGGTCCTGGAAGTCCTTAGTGGCTCTTGGCAAACTATTGGCCGCATACCGCGTCGTCGCGACGGAGCCGAATTGTGTCGCGGCGAGTCGAATCGGTTACCCAAAGTGTTAGCAGAATCCGCCGTAAGTGGCTGACTGATCGGCGAGGTTCGATGAGCATTTGGTCATTTTGCGCGCGCTTGCGCCCCGGAGCGGATTGGGATGGTCAAAACGGCCCTCCTGGACGGGTTGTTCCGTCACGAGCGTCCTGGTCCAGTAACGCCCGCGATCTCGCGGGTTGACACCAGCGCGTCCGCTGAGGGATAGTGTTTGGCATGTTATATTTAGCGAGCAAACCGACGGTCCAGACGTGCGCGAATTGCTTACTCGCGAAGCCGGCCCTAATTGTTTCCCTAGTGATCCTATGCGGCGCTCATGCGTTGTACAGTCAGCAAAAGCTCGATACGAAGCAACAAACGAATGACAAGATCCAAGAGCTAGCCTCCCTGGAGCGGAGCAAGCCACACGACGTTCCTGTCGGAACGGGCGACTTGCTCCACATCGAAGTCTTTGATGTGCCGGAACTTTCTCGCGACGTCCGGGTTGGGGATGCAGGGGATATCAGTTACCCGTTGATTCCCGGAAGAATTCAAGCCGCAGGACTAACGGTGTATAAACTCGAAGAGAAGTTGCAGCAGCTCTTGATCGAGAATGGCTTGGTTTCGCATCCACAGGTTTCCGTCTTCGTGAAAGAGCAGAATAGCCAGCCTGTTTCGATTGTCGGCGCGGTGCAAAAGCCAATGGTGTATCAGCTTGTCCGACCAACGACATTGCTAGAAGTGATATCGAATGCCGGAGGCATTTCGGACGACGCAGGAAGCACCATTATCGTTACGCGTGGAGGTCAAACTTCCGCTGACCCACTAGCTGGTGCGGGCGAAGGAACCAAACCAAATTCCGATTCGCAAATCGTTACGATACGCCTGCAGGATTTGATTGAATCAGGGAATCCCGTCTACAACATCTCGATTTTTGGAGGCGATGTGATCAGCGTCCCAAGGGCGGGGATTGTATACGTCACAGGTGCAGGCGTTCAGCAACCTGGCGGTTACGTACTGCAAAGTCGCGGTGATCAAATTACGGCAATGAGGGCGGTTTCTCTTGCGCATGGTCTAACCGGCTTCGCCAAGGCGGACAATGCAGTCATTTTTAGGCCGAACCCCGCGACAGGGCGCAATGACATCATCCCGGTTCACCTCAAGCAAATCCAGAACCGGAAAATCGAAGATATAGTGATGAAGTCGAAAGACGTTCTCTACATCCCGGACAATGTGGGTCTGAAGGTCTTGGCCAGAGGCGCCGAGGCAGGAATCTCCATCGGAACTGGCCTAGCGATCTATCGCGGTGGGGCGTAGTTAGTCGATCTAAGTTTGAGGACAACGGACTAAATGGAAGAAGCGTCTAGACTCGTTCCCGCCGGCCGCGATCGTAAACCCGCGGAGCCGTTAACGGTGATCCCAGCTCCGTCCGTTCTCCCTTGGGACCAAGTGCCGAGGGAGCCACACCTTCTCGACTATCTAATCATACTTCGGAAACACCAATGGCTGGTTCTCACGTTTCTACTGACCGTCGTAACCGTCGTTACGATTTCCTCTTTCAAGATGAAGCCCATTTATGTGGCCGCCGCTCGCGTGGAAGTCGACAAAGAAGCTCAAACCATGCAGCCGTTCCCGGATTCGAATTCATACGGCGAGTACGAAGACGCCGAAACCTATCTGGAAACACAAACCAAGATTTTGCAGAGCGAAACCCTGGCGTTAATGACAATCAAGTCGATGGATCTCGGGCGGTACCCTGAATTCGGTGGGACAGCCGACACTCTCGCCTGGCAACACGTCGGTCTTCCAACCCAACGCCCGGCCATTCTCGGCGCATTTCTTGGTCGCCTCAATGTAAAGCGTGTGCCAAACAGTCGCCTCATCGAAGTGCAGTTCGAGGCGGAAGATCCCCAGTTGGCAGCGGGAATCGTCAACGCCCACCTGCAGAACTACGTCGAGCAGAATTTCCGCAGTAAATACGACGCTACCATGCAGGCGTCGAATTGGCTCTCAGCGGAACTTGAAGAGTTACGGATTAAGGTCGAGAAATCCGAGGACGCTCGTATCGCATACGAGCGCGAGAACCAGATTTGGCAGATCGACGAAAAACAGGATATCACTACTCAAAAACTCGCCGACCTGAGTAAGGCCGTTACTGATGCCCAAACGGGAGCGGCCGAGAAAGAAGCACTTTACCGTATGGCTACGTCTGGGAACGTCGATGCGCTTCCCGCGGCGCAGAATAATACTGTGATCGCCGATCTACTAAAACGAAAATCAGACCTGGACGAGCAGTACGTGGAAGCGTTGAACCAGTACGGTCCGAATTTCCCCAAGGTCGCGAGGCTGGCCGCACAGCGAAACGAAGTGGAAGACAGCTTAAGCCGCGCGCGGAAAGTTCTAGTGGAGAGCGTCGAAGAGGATTTCAATACGTCGCGCAGCCATGTGGAACTCTTACAGGAGGCACTCGACAAGCAGAAAGCAGAAGCAAATGACCTTGCTGAAAAGCTAGTCCAATACCACATACTGCAACATGACGCTGAGTCGAATAAGCAATTGTATGACGGCTTGCTGCAGAAACTGAAGGAAGCGGGCATCTCGGCCGGTCTGCGGTCGAGTAATATACGCGTCGTAGATCCCGCTCTGCCCCCCACAGGCCCATCGCGTCCGCAGAAAGCTCGCAACATCCTACTAGCTTTCCTCGTGGGACTGGTCGGCGGAATAGGCCTGGCGCTGTTCCGAGAATACCTCGACAACACGGTGAAGTCTCCCGACGACATCGAAGCTCTGACTGGCCTTCCGTCGCTGGCGGTCGTGCCTTCTCTGCCGGGCTTACGCACCAGTCACAGCCGATTCTCGCGGCTGGCTGGCGATGCGGTGCCGCAATCCGCGTCGGGACCGCGCGTTGAACTGTTGTCTTACATTCAGCCAAAGTCTCAAATCTCGGAAGCTTTCCGTGCGCTGCGCACTTCCTTGCTGCTTTCGCAGGCGGATCATCCGCCGCAGGTAATCCTGGTGACGAGCGCGTTACCTCGCGAAGGAAAGACAACGGCGGCGGTGAATCTCGCTGTCACCTTGGCACAACTCGGCGATCGCACGCTTTTGCTGGATTCCGATTTGCGCAAACCCGGCATTCGCCGCGCGTTAAATTTGACTATCGGAAAAGATGTAGGGCTTAGTTCCTATCTCGCCGGCGTTTCAACTCTGGACGAAGTCTGTATTACGCATCCCACCATCAATAACCTCGTTGCGCTCACCACCGGACCCGTGCCCCCCAGCCCCGCGGATCTTCTTTCCTCGTATCGAATGAGGGAAGCCATCGTAGAACTCAGGCACCGCTTCAAGTTCGTCGTAATAGACTCACCTCCGGTTATGGCTGCGACGGACGCTGTAATTCTGTCTGCACTTACCGATGGAGTTCTTCTAGTGGTGCGCAGCGGCGAAACGCCCAAAGAAGCCTTTACTCGTACCCGGGATTTGCTCGCTGCTGTGAAATGCCGGCTGCTTGGCGTGGTCTTGAACGCGGTCGATTCCAGCGCTCCCGATTATTATTATTCATACCGGTACTATCCATACGCATACGGATACGGGTATGGCGAAGATGTCGGAAAAAATCCTAGATTTCCAACGGAGTCCGGTGAATCGCACGGACCCTCCACCTAGAGGTGCCATCATGCGTTACCTTATAACCGGCGGTGCTGGCTTTATCGGCTCTCATTTATCGGAAGCGTTACTGGATCGCGGTGAGGAAGTGTTTGTTCTGGACGATCTCTCCACCGGCAGTGTGGAAAATATCCGCCACCTGAAACCCAACAATCGCTTTCATTACATTTTCGATTCCATAATGAACAAACACCTGCTCGCCGAGCTGGTGGATGAATCCGACGTGATCTTTCACCTTGCGGCGGCGGTGGGTGTGCGCCTGATCGTCGAAAGCCCGGTGCGGACCATCGAGACCAACGTGCACGGCACGCAGAACGTGCTGGATGCGGCTTCCAAGAAGAAAAAACTTGTATTCGCCGCTTCCACCTCCGAAGTGTATGGCAAGAGCGATAAAGTTCCGTTTCACGAAGACGCTGACCTCGTACTGGGACCAACCAGTAAGGGACGCTGGAGCTATGCCGCTTCCAAGGCGCTGGACGAATTTCTCGCGCTTTCTTTCTGGAAAGAAAAAAAACTGCCAGTAATCGTCGCGCGCTTCTTCAACACCGTGGGGCCGCGTCAGACGGGCCGCTATGGCATGGTGCTGCCCAATTTTGTGAGCCAAGCGCTAGCTGGCGAGACCATCACGGTGTACGGCACGGGCCAGCAGTCGCGTTGCTTCTGCGATGTGCGCGATTGCGTCACGTCTGTGCTGCGGCTGGTCGGCAATGACCGCGCGATCGGTGAAGTCGTGAATATCGGCGGCACCGAAGAAGTTTCGATCGAAGCGTTGGCGCATTTGGTGAAGCAGAGAACCGGCAGTCAATCCCAGATCAGCTACATCCCATACGACGAGGCATACGAACCGGGATTCGAAGACATGCCACGGCGCGTGCCCGCCCTCGAAAAGTTGCAGGGGCTTACCGGTTTCCGTCCCCTCACCCCGTTAACCGAAATTGCGGACAGCGTGATCGCCTATTTCCGCGACAAGCGGGAGACTGGCCTGGCCAAGACTGTGACCGCCACTGGCTCTGTGAACACCGCCGTAGCGAGACTTTCCGCGGATTAAGAGCTCGTGTTCGGCTGAACGGCGATCCGCCCGGCTACGCGCAGGGGACATCTTACTACCCAACGGATACCAAGGAGCACTAGTGTTGCCTTTCTCGCTGGGTGAAGCCGAACACGACTGCGCCGCGTGTTTAGCTTCTGGTTGCGAGCCGACTGTGGCAAGGAACTTCGTTTGGGAGAAATGAGTACTACGCCAACTACCAACCGAGTTGCAAGTGCCAACTCTTCCCCTCTCATTGGGGGAGCTACTTTCGTGCACAAGAAGGATCTCAGCGATAACAAATGCAGCACCACGCTGTCGGTGATAGTGCCGGCATATAACGAACAGTATCTTCTCGAAGCGAGCCTGAAGGGATTGGCAGTTCTGGACCAATCGTCGCATTTGCAGGCGATCACGGTAATCGTCGTAGACGACTGCTCGACGGATACGACCGCCGAATCCATTCAGCGTTTTCAGAAATATTTGAAATCCAGCGTGGAATTTAAGAAATTCTCCTGGGTTTGGTTGAAACACGAAAGCAACAAGGGCAAGGGGGCGGCCATTCGGACGGCACTGCCTCACGTGAACACGCACCTGGTGGTCATTCACGACGCCGACCTCGAATATCACCCTCGGGACTTGCTGCAAATGGTGGACCTGTTCCTATACGAAGATGCGGACGCGGTGTTCGGATCGCGGTTTATGCCCGGCGGTTACAAACGTGCACTTTTCTTTCGCCACGCACTGGGCAATAAATTGCTCACGTTATTATGCAACATCGTCTGCGATCTGAATCTTACGGACATGGAAACTTGCTACAAAATGATGCGCGCGGATTTACTCCAGAGCATTCCACTGGAAAGCTCGACGTTCGATGTGGAACCAGAACTGGCCATTAAGCTGGCCAAACGCGGCAGCCGAATTTTTGAAGTGCCCATCAGTTACTCAGGACGAACTTACGCCGAGGGCAAAAAGATCAACTGGAAAGATGGCGTGCGCGCGTTTTGGGCCATTTGCCGCTACTCGCTCTCCGATAAAATTTACGCTGCCGATGGGCATGGTGGGGAAATCCTGCTGCGCTTAAGCCGCGCGCCACGCTTCACGCGCTGGATGGCGGATGTTATTCGACCGTATGCGGGGCACCGCATCCTGGAAATTGGCGCGGGAATCGGCAACTTGACTCTCCAGCTGGTTCCGCGTGTCCTCTATTGGGCTACTGACATAAACCCCGAGTACCTCGATGCCCTCGAGCGGCTTCGAGCGAATCGTCCCTACCTAAGCGTAGCTTACGTCGACGCCATGAACGTAGCTTCGTTCCCGGCGGAGCCTTCGTTTGACACGGTGATCTTCCTGAATGTACTGGAGCACATTGCCGATGATCAGGGCGCGCTGCGCAACGTCTACAATGCGCTTGAGACCGGCGGTCGCGCGATTGTATTGGTCCCCTACGGGCCTGGATTATTTGGAACGTTGGACGAAGTCCTGGGGCATTGCCGGCGGTACACCGAGAAACAGCTGGTTGAAGTGGGGCAAGCTGCGGGATTTGGAGTTGAGCGGCTACTTAAATTCAATCGAGCTGGAGTACTTGCGTGGTGGTTAAACGGACGTGTCCTGCATCGAAGAACTTTTGGTCTGGCCCAGATCCGGCTATTGAACCTTTTGACGCCGATCTTCCGTATTGTTGACTCCTGGATACCTTTACCGCCGCTGTCTATCATCGCGATATTGCGCAAGGAGGTTGGTTCACGCCCGGTGTAAAATTGCTCATAGGATCCCGGGATCTGTGCGAAGCACCGAATTCGCATAAGAGGCTTTTGCGTACTCCATTGGCCTCAAATCCTGTTCAGGAAGCGTCAAAATACACGTGTTCAAGCCAGACAAATACGAAAAGCTGCTGATCCTGATTTTCTTAATCACGGTCCCGCTGAGCAATCCATGGGTGCGGGGCGACGGAGTGGGTTATTACGCCTATGCGCGATCGCTTCTCATCGAACACAGCCTGAATTTTGAGAAGGATTGGCAGCACGGTAACGATAGTTTCGTTATGGGTCGTCTGGACTCAAACGGTCAAGTCGTAGCGTCAGAATATACGCGGACCGGGCATATTAATAATCACTGGACCGTTGGCCCGTCGATTCTATGGGCGCCTTTTCTGATCGCAACTCACGTCGCGGTATTGTTGTGCAATCTCCTAGGAGCTCATATACCAGCTGACGGTTTCTCGCTTCCCTACCTGATAACGATGGCTGTGGCTACGACATTTTATGGCTTTCTTGGACTTTGGCTTTCCTACCGCCTTTCGATTAACTATTTTGATAGACGCTGGGCGTTTATCGGCACGCTGGGCATATGGTGGGCTAGCTCGTTGCCGGTTTATATGTACTTCAATCCCTCCTGGTCCCATGCACACTCCGCGTTTGCCGTCGCATTATTCCTTTGGTACTGGCAGCGAACGCGTGGCGAGCGGACGATTCAGCAGTGGGTTGTCTTGGGGCTTATTTCCGGTCTCATGGTGAATGTGTACTACGCAAATGGAGTAATGCTTCTAGTTCCGTTGCTGGAGGCCGTAGGCGCTTATCGGAAGAACTGGATCTTCGGTACTCACGATTTTGCAGGGGCGACTCGCCTCTTTGCCCGACACTGCGTTTACGTGTGCGTGTTTATCGTCGCCCTCTTGCCAACGTTGACCAGTAGGGATGTCATTTTTGGCAGCCCGCTGCGAACCGGATATTCGGCAGAGACCTTCAATTGGAAGGCTCCCGCACTTTGGAACGTAATGTTCTCGTGGGATCATGGGATGGTTAGTTGGACTCCGATTCTGATCCTCGCGTTGCTCGGCCTTGTGCTTTTCTGTCAGCGAGATCCTTCGTTCGGCGCCCATCTATTGATGGCATTTCTGGCCTTTTATTACGTGATTTCAATCCAACCCACTTGGGATGGCATGTCGTCCTTCGGAAGCCGGTACTTCGTTTCGCTGACTCCTATGTTTATTTTGGGTCTCGCCGCGTTTTTTGATGCGCTGGCTCGCCATTGGCAAGCGCGCCCAGCGCGAATCCTTGCCACTTGCACGACTTTATTTCTAATCCTGTGGAATCTGGGACTCATCTTCCAGTGGGGAATGCATTTAATCCCGGCACGCGGAGCGATTTCCTTTCGTGATGCCGCGTATAATCAGGTTGCTGTGGTTCCGCCCGTCGCTGCGCGCACCGTAAAGAGCTACTTCCTGCGCCGCCATCAACTCATGAATCATATTGAAGACGAAGATATCCACCAGCTTAAGTCGACCACGCCTACCAGGACTGAATAGCGCATGAGCCCCGTCAGCCAAGCCGACACCGTCGCACCACCGCCGCCGCTGCTGCGCATTACACCTCCAAGCCGCTGGTGGGTGATTCCAGCCACTGAATTATGGCAAGCGCGCGAGCTGGTATATTTTTTTGTATGGCGTGACGTCAAGGTTCGCTACAAACAGACAGCGATTGGCGCGGCGTGGGCCGTCCTGCAACCCCTTCTTGCTATGCTGGTCTTCACTCTTTTCTTTGGAAAATTGGCGCACATTCCATCGGAAGGGCTTCCCTATCAAGTGTTTGTTTATGCCGGATTGCTGCCATGGATGTATTTCGCGGCGTCCCTGCAGAATGCGACCAACACGATTGTGGAAAATCAGCGCATCATCACGAAGGTATATTTCCCGCGCTTGGTGCTGCCGCTGTCAGCCGTCCTTTCTGGTCTCGTTGACTTTGCCATCTCGTTTTCGATTTTCGCCGTCATGATGGTTTACTACCATATTCGACCGGGTTTACAGATCCTGTGGCTTCCCGCGTTCCTGCTCCTAGCAGTGCTGACTGCCCTGGGTGTCGGCCTCTGGCTTTCGGCGCTGAACGCGATTTATCGCGACGTTCGATACGTTCTTCCGTTTCTCGTGCAATTGTGGCTGTTTGCCTCGCCCGTAATCTATCCACCCTCGCTCATGTCTGACAAATGGCGTTGGCTTTTCGGCCTCAATCCGATGGCGGGCGTGATCGAAGGGTTTCGATGGTCACTTGCGGGACGCGGAGACCCGCCGGGACGCCTGATCCTAGTCTCTTCGGGCATTGTCGTCGTGATCCTGCTGACTGGCTTGGCATATTTTCAGAAAATGGAAACGGTGATGGCGGACGTAGCTTAAAAAAATGACAGCGCTAGCAATTCTCGTCGAAGGACTAGGTAAACGTTACCGTGTCGGCGAGCGGGAACGCTATTTTGCTCTGCGCGACGTGATCGCACGCGCGGTTCGCGCGCCTTTTTCGCGCAATGGAGCTCGCCGTCCTGTGGATTACCTGTGGGCGCTGCGCGACGTGTCCCTGGATGTAATGCAAGGCGAAGTCGTAGGGCTTATCGGCCGCAATGGAGCCGGCAAGACTACATTGCTGAAACTGCTTTCACGCATCACGCGGCCCACCACCGGATTTGCCGAAATTCATGGCCGCGTTGGAAGCCTCTTGGAAGTGGGCACCGGCTTTCATCCTGAACTGACTGGCCGAGAGAACATTTATCTCAGCGGGGCCATTCTCGGCATGCGTAAGCGGGAAATCGATCGCAAGAAAGATGCCATTGTCGCGTTTGCCGAGATTGAGCGCTTTTTGGACATGCCGCTGAAGCACTACAGTACGGGCATGCAAATGCGTTTGGCGTTCGCGGTGGCGGCGCACCTAGAACCGGAGATTTTGCTCGTGGATGAAGTTCTCGCTGTCGGTGATATCGAGTTTCAGAAGAAATGTCTAGGCAAGATGCAGGAGGTTTCAAAGAGCGGCCGCACCATCGTCTTCGTTAGTCATCAGATGAACCAAATCCGCCGCCTGTGCGAGCGGGTCGTTTGGATTGACGGCGGCCACATTCGCGAGGATGGCCCAACTGGAAAAGTCATCGCCGCTTACGAAGAAGCAGCAATGCGTGCTTCGCAAGGCGGCAACGAGACGGATGATTCTAGCGTGTTTCTGAGTTGGGAGCTCTTGAACGGAGGCCACATACTACAAGATGGCATGCGGGAGGTTTCGTTCAGTTTTCGGGTTAATCTGCAAGAACAGATCCGACGCGGCCATTTTGGATTTCACATTTACAACGAAATGTCCGTGTTGGTTGGCAGTTGGGGTTTCGATGACCTAGCATTCGAGCCTGGTCTGCAAAACATTGAGCTAACCGTTGCCCTGCTACCGTTACGTCCCGGAAGCTATTCAATTACGTGTTCAATTTTCACCGGTGGCAATAATTTGACGGGAGGCCGCATGCTCGAAGGATGGAACGCGGTCCCATTTCTCGCCATCGACACGTTACCACTTGCTCACAAACAAGATGCATGGGCGGGAGTACTTAATATCCCTGCGGATCTGAAGGTCAGGGTTCGGAATGAAAGGACTAGCGCATGAATGAGGCGGGCGAAGGGCGAGTCATTTCCCAGCTCAAATTATCGGTAGCACAGCTAGTGCGGCCAGTAAGCATATTACGAGATCTGAGCATCAAAGCTCGAATGGTAAGGACTGTATGAAACCAGCTGTATCAACTCTGATTGACACCTACAATCACGAGCGCTTCGTCGAAGAAGCGATCTTGAGCGTGCTCGAGCAGGATTTCCCATCTGCCGAGATGGAAATCCTGGTGATTGATGATGGCTCGACTGATCGAACTCCCGAAATTGTGCGCAAGTTCGCACCGCGCGTGCGCTATCTGCGCAAATTGAATGGCGGACAAGCATCCGCGTTTAACGCTGGCATTCCAGAGGCAAAGGGTGAAATTGTCGCGTTTCTGGATGGCGACGACTGGTGGGCGAAGAATAAGTTGCAACGCGTCATGGCGGCGTTCGAGAAAAACCTCCACGCAGGTTCTATCGGCCACGGAATCGTTGAAGTCGATAGCGCAGCCAATTCCTCCGTTGCTCTCTCCCCGGAGCTGACAGGCTATTTCGATCTAGCCAGCGACGAAGGAGCGCAAATCTTTCGCAACTTCATGGCTTTTCTCGGGACTAGTCGTGTAAGCATACGTAAGAGGGTTCTGGACAAAGTCCTGCCGTTGCCGGAAGCATTAGTCGTCGAGGCCGATGAGTTCATGTCCGCCATGGCCGTCGCGCACGATGGGGCCGTATTGTTACCGGAGCCTTTGACCTATTACAGGTTGCATGACGACAATCTGTTTCAATTCCGAGTCGGCGATCCAGTTCGCATGCGTCGGAAACTGGAGGTACTAGCATGTTTGGCCTCGAATTTGCCAGCGCAATTAAGAAGGATAGGAATTACGACGTCGGCAATCTCGATTGTCGTGGGGCCCATTCGAACCTCCGTTTCTCGCATGAGACTCATGCTCGATGGCGGCATGCCGTGGGAGACGTACCGCGTTGAGCGAGATAGTCTTGAGATGTCGTACAAAAGTGTAAGTTTGGGATACCGTATCTACAAGGAGATCTCTCTTCTGCTCGCACTTTTTCTGCCACCGCGCCTCTACTACAAATTTCGAACGTCATATGCCGAACGAGACTTGCGGCGCTTTCGCTCTTGGCTCGGAGAACCTGTGCCAAGAGCACAAGTGAGTGAGGTGCTACTGAATTCCGGAAGTCCCACAGGTGCGGATGAGTGATGGGTGTTGCGAGATGAAACTGACGGCCGATCTTTGTTCGACAGTGTTGAGCTTTACTCCTAGCTTCCCGGGCAAAGTTCGTCTGACGGACGCGATGGCACGGATCGCTGCGTCGACAGGCAACAGCTGGGGTACATGTTCCCCAGGAAATGGAGGGATGGTTCGAGTCAATCTGCATGATCGTATCGAGCGGCAAATGTGGGGCGGATGCTATGAACCTCACGTACGGCACGCGCTCCAGGTTCTGCTCTCGCCTGGGGATGTGTTTATCGATGTCGGCGGCCATATCGGATACCACGCGGTGCTCGGGGCGTCGTTGGTAGGATCACGGGGACGAGTTATTGCTTTCGAAGCTGATCCCAGGAATTTCGCGCGACTGCGAGATCATCTAGGCCCGTTTCCGTGGGCGACCGCTGTGAATCGGGCAGTCTGGTCCAGCACAAGTACCGTCATTTTTGAACGATCTTCAGAGCCCGGTGAGTCTGGATGGGGCACTCTTACAACGGTGCGGGATCTCAAGCGCGGAGAACATATCGCCGTAGATACAATTTCTCTAGACGATTGGCTATCGAAAAACGCTCATGGATGTGTTTCAGCGATAAAGGTAGACGCCGAAGGATCGGAAGTGAGCATATTCCAGGGTGCGACAGAAGTTTTACGGCGGGTACGACCTACTGTGATCTTTGAAGCGAATGACATCGTGCTCCACCAGGCCCATACTTCTGCATTGGCCCTCACCGAGATTTTCTATGGACACGGGTACAACCTTTTCGAGTTAGAAGGAGCAACCATAACACCCCTCGGCCAGGGAGATTGTCCGCGGTCGAGCGAATTACTCGGAATACCGAACGAAAGAGCAAAGGCGACCGTGACACGCTTTGAGCGATCCGGCTTTCGGGTCGAAGACTTTCGAATTCGTAATGGAAAGATCAAATGAAGATGGAGACTTCCAAGGTAATCAACTCCATGCGAGAGGACTGGGACATCCGCGCTCGCAAGGATGCTTTCCACTACATCGCTTCCTGGCGAAAGGACTGGAATGAGTCGTCTTTCTTTGAATCGGGCGAGAATGACTACAAGAAATTCGTGGAGGAAATATTGCAGCGTCACGTGATCTTCTCGAATTCGGAGATGATCGAGGTCGGATGCGGCGCCGGCAGAATGACGAGAAGCTTTGCGCAGCGCTTCACCCGCGTCACGGCAGTCGATGTGTCATGCGAAATGTTAAAGCTCGCAGCGGCACTCCATACTAATATTGGCAATATTACATGGATTCAAGGGAACGGGACTAACTTGGCCGGGATTCCGAACGACTCAGTGGATTTCGCTTTTAGCTATCTTGTCTTGCAACACTTGCCAACCGAAGAGCTCGTAGAGTCGTACATCAGCGAAATGCTGCGCGTACTGAAAGTGGGTGGCGTCTGCCTATTTCAATTCAACGGAACCACAAATAACAATATGAACTGGAAAGGTCGTATGGCCTGGGCCCTGATGGACTTGCTGCGGGAGTTGCGACTGCACCGAATCAGCAAGTTCGCTGCGTCCCTTTTGGGTTTCGACGCGGAGATGGCTGGAAAAACCTGGCACGGGACGGACGTGAAAAGTACGCAGGTTGCCGATACGGTTCGAACGAATGGCGGTGCGGTTCTGGAATTTCTCGAGGCAGAGACCCCAATGGCATGGTGTTGCGCGAGAAAGTCTCGGCAGGGCGGAAACCCTCACAACTTATGATCTCAATCGGAATCAATTATTCGCAAATGCACGATTCCTCCGCTTGCATCGTAAGGGATGGGGAAGTCCTTTTTGCCGTCGCCGAAGAGCGACTCAGTCGCGTCAAGCATGACGCGCGGTTTCCCGAACTTGCGATCCGCGCCTGTTTCGACTTTGCATCCGTCAGGCCAGATCAACTGGACTTCGTCTGCTTCGGATGGCCCCCGGTCGGTGTATCCGTTCGCCACGATCTTAAGGGAATGATCAAAGGCGACTTTCCCATCGATTACACAAGTGTCGCGAGTCTGTTTCGACGGTACGTGAGCCTGACCCGTCAGCACGACGGGGAGAGTCCTTTTCGAGCTCGCTTCGGAGCAACAAATGCGCGTTTTCGATTCATTCACCATCACTTGGCACATGCCATTAGTGCGTACGCGTTCTCAGGATTTGATGATGCTGCCGTACTTGTGCTCGATGGCCGCGGTGCGTGGGAAGCTACCTCGCTCTGGCATGGACGGGATGGAAGGCTGGAGCATATTTGGACAATTCCGTGGCCCAACTCGCTCGGGCTTTTCTACGCGCAATTCACTCAGTATCTTGGCTTTCAGCCATACAGCGACGAATGGAAAGTGATGGGTTTGGCACCGTACGGCAACCCAGGAATAAATTTGCGCGAATTCATTGTTCCAGATGACAGCCCATATCGGGTATCGACCCGGATGCTGCTTGGGCGAGATTCGGCGCCGCTTGCCGGGATTGTGTCGCGGCTTGGTCCGAGTCGAGCTCCGGAATCCGAAATCGATGCTCGTCACAAGAACTTGGCGTTCGCCGTTCAAGACTCGTGCGAGCAAGCGATGCTCACCCTGGCACGGGGCGCTGCCGAGAAAACCCGATGCCGAAATCTTTGTTTGGCTGGTGGCGTTGCGCTAAATTCCAAGGCCAACGGAAAAATCCTTGCCTCCGGGATAGTTGATCGAATTTTTGTACAGCCCGCCGCCAGCGATGATGGGACATGCTTGGGCGCGGCGCTCGGCCCGTATCTCGATGACGGAGGGCGTGTACCGGTCAGGAAGATGCGTCACGCATATTTGGGAACTGAATATTCCGACGCGGAGATCGAAAGGGTCCTGCAAACATACAAATTGCGAATGACACGCGTTGCAGATCCTGCCAAAGCCGCTGCGGAATTGCTGGCCGATGGGAAAATCCTTGGATGGTTTCAGGGACGAATGGAATTTGGCCCCCGTGCTTTGGGTGCCCGTTCGATTCTCGCGGACCCGCGCGATCCCGAAATGAACGCGAAGGTAAATAAT
The DNA here is from genome assembly GCA_963790855.1 of uncultured Acidobacteriota bacterium. Taxonomy (GTDB): domain Bacteria; phylum Acidobacteriota; class Terriglobia; order Acidiferrales; family UBA7541; genus Palsa-295. The sequence goes on along the minus strand of CAWBPZ010000004.1, from coordinate 576 downwards.
GCGGTTAAATTCCGTGAATGGTGGAGACCTTTCGCTCCTTCGATGCTCGCGGAAAGCGCTGGGGAGTATATCGAATCTGCCACGGATTCCCCCTTTATGGTTCTAACCGCGCAAGTGAGGGCGGAAAAACGCATCGTGATACCTTCAGTTACCCATGTGGACGGCAGCGCGCGACCGCAAACCGTCGAGCGCAACGTCAGCCCGCTCTACTGGCAGCTGATCTACGAGTTCGCCCAGCGCACAGGCGTTCCGGTCGTCATGAACACATCATTTAATTTAAGGGGCGAGCCAATCGTTTGCACGCCTACCGACGCCGTGCGTACGTTTTTCAGCTCTGGGATGGATGCGTTGGTAATCGGCAATTTCCTGGTGGAGAAATAGCGTGACTCCCGTCCGAAGGTTGGCAAGTTCCTTACTACTGCGCATGCCGGCGCCACTGCGTTCACTACGTCGGCTTCCAGTGCTTGGCGAATTAATGCACCGCGTGAGCCACTTCGTGTTGCCGGTCAACGAAATGGCGTGGGCCCAAGTTCAACGCGGTCCCGCGCAGGGTCTCTGGATCGAGGTGTTTCCCCG
>CAWBPZ010000003.1:0-778785 GCA_963790855.1 uncultured Acidobacteriota bacterium | reverse complement strand
AAGAATGGCGGGGACGACGGGACTCGAACCCGCGACCTCTGCCGTGACAGGGCAGCGTTCTAACCAACTGAACTACGTCCCCAACCGTGGAATTAACGACTTGCGGTGAAGCCTGCTGCAAGGAGGCTGTTGCAAGTTTTGCATGCGGCGCACGTTTCGTTCGAGGTGCTTGCAATAGCGGCTGTTCCTGTCCGAACAGCCCGTAAAGCGCCGGAAAAACTCGCGCCCTCATGCGGCTAATAATTTAACACAGCGCGACCGTTTTGTCTCAGGTGCGCAGGACTTTGTAGCCGCAAAGTGAGAATGTCCGGATTGTGCAAAATAGAAATGTCCGCTTTTCTAGGGGCCGGGGGGGCCCGATGGCAGAGGAGCGGATCGAGTTGAGCACGAAAGAGCGGGAGCGGTTGAAGGTGCGCAGGACTTTCTTTTCGCAGTGCGCGGTCCTACGCGTGCAACCCCACCACATATTGCCGACGCACTTTGATCTTGCTTTCGTTCTTACGTGCCGCTGCCAGGTCGTAGGCCAGCTGCATTCGCAACCAAGTTTCCGGGGTGCCGCCGAAAGCCTTCGCTAGCCTGATAGCCATCTCCGGGCTGATACCGGACTTGCCATTCACCACGTTGTTTAGCGCTTGCCGGGTGACGCCGAGGATCTTCGCCCCCGCAGTCACAGAGAGCTGCAAAGGCTCCAGGCAGTCACGTCGGACCACCAGGCCAGGATGGGTCGGGTTTTTCATCGCCATAGTTTCGTCCTCCGAATGGTAGTCGATCAACTCCACGTCCTAGGCGTCATCCGCTTCGACACGGTAAATGATGCGCCAATTGGCCCGCACCGTTACGAACCACAAACCTTTCAAATTGGCTTGCAGCGGATGCAGGTGATAGCGGAAATGATTCAGTGCCTGCGGTGTCGTCGCAGAGTCAAGCACGGTGAGGACTCGCTCGACCGTATTCAAAAGGTCCGGCCTAATCCCGCTGCGGTCACCGCGCTCATAAAGGCGTTTCAGAACACGGTGCTTGAAATTCCTGATCACTACAGTCCACTGTATAGTGATAATGGTCACTTGTCAATTGACATCCAGTCGCGGCAATCAGGCCTTGACAGAACTGGCTGAAATCGCCATCGGGCTAAAGCGGCTTGCAGGCTCGCCTTGTCGAAACGGAAGATGCCTCGTGAGGTTGCGAGAAGAAGACCCGCGCACGGGAAGCCGCGCTCGCGCTGCGTTATCGCTGCTGCACGCCCCATTACCGCGGACTCGGCAGGAATGTAAGTGTGGGTGGTGGGCGGTCACGGATTTGAACCGCGGACCTTCCCGGTGTAAGCGGGACGCTCTAACCGCTGAGCTAACCGCCCAACGGATTTGATTCTAGCAACTTAGAACTAAAAAGCAAACGTGCCAGTTTGCTCAAAACCCCCGATTGCGCATGAACTGTGCATGAACAAGACAATGGGGCGGATTCTCCTTCCGCCCGTGCTGCAACTCGAAACCCTACTTGTTGATGTTGACCACGTTCCATTGCTGTGCCACGTTCGCCGATTGCGTGGCGTTGTACCGCTGTACGCTTTCCGCCGCGGCCCGCAAGTCAGCCTCGTCGCAAATGTCGTACCGCTTGAACATCGCAACCGTTTCGTGCCCGCTGATTTTCATGGCGACGTTTTGCGGTATGCCGCTCCGAATCATGTTTCTGACGCCCGACCGCCGCAGATCATGGAACAGACGGCCAGCGCATCCGGCATGTTTGCACGCGGACGCCCAACTCTTTCTAAATTCCGTGATGCGCTCGCCGCCGCGATGGAAAATAAAATCCGTCAGCATGTTGTCTGAAAGCCGCGCGGCTTGGCGGCGCTCGATAATCTCTGTCAGTTCGCCGGCGATTACGACGGAGCGCGCCACACCGTTTTTCGTCTCTTCGGCCGGGATGCGGACCATGCCGTTTTGCACGTGCTTCCATTTCAGGCAGGACACTTCGCCCTTGCGCCATGCGGTCAGAAAGGCGAACAGCGCAAAGTCTTTCAAATCGTCGGGCAAGTGCGCGTAGACTTTGCGGAAGTCGGAATTCTCAAAGAAACCTTGCCGCGCATTCGAGACGGGTAACAGGTCGACATGCGGCTTCGTGGTCAGATGTCCGCGCTTGATTGCCAGAGAGTAGCAGCGAAGCAAGAAAACGAGCCGACGGTTAATCGTCGCAGGCGCGTATGCTTCCCCGAGTTTTCCTTTTTTGTAGGCGTCCAACTTTTCGGCAGTCAGTTCGACGGCGCGGACGCGAGCGAAATCCTCTTCCACTTTTTTCAGTTCGCTTGAGTTCTGCGCGGAGAGCCGTCCAGTTCCAGTTTCGCGCGCAATGCGGCGACCAAATCGGAAATCGAGAGCCGCGTGTTTTTCGGAGTGACGAATTTGCGAGCGCCGATTTCGTCCGCATGAACCTGCTTTAGTTTCTTGCGCAGAATTGTGCGGGCTTGCTGTTCGTCGCTGGTTTCTGCGGATTCGCGGATCGAAAGGGGATCGAGCAACAGACGAAGATCTGGGACAAGGTGATCGTGGACCGCTCGAGGGAATTGATGAGCTGGGTAAATGTTTGCCAGCGCACGGTTCGGCGGGGCGTCAGCACCTATGTTTACATAAATAACCACTACAGCGGTTTCGCGCCGGGGACAATCGAACAGTTTCAAAAGTTGTGGAAAACCGCGAATCACTAACTTCGATCACTGCTTCCTGTGAAGCTCGATAATCACGTTTCCTCCCTCATTCAATCACGTATCAGGGACGCGATTGCTTTGCGAACTCGAAATAGCTGAGGCGAATTGCATTAGGAAAGTTAAAACGCTTCAACAATTACGAGATTAGAAAACCCCCTCCTTTTCGCCTTACAAAACTCCAATAAAACCAACCGTTTGTGGCAACCCGGCAGTGCATTAGAAATCTGTAGTTTTCTAATCAGAGAAATCTGGTCCGCCGGTCTCGATGGTGAAACAGTTGACAACGGCGCAGTGCCTGCTCGGCCACGCACAATTCGCGCGGTTCACAGTGCAGCGGGGTTACATGTTGCGTCACGGGAGCTCTCGGCTCACCACATCCGATGTGGTGGGTTCGTTACAATTGACGTGTGCCGAAGCGCCATTGCACAAGCCGCGCTGAGTGGCGGCTCCCGCCGGGAAAGCCAGCGGAGCCTCTTTCCGCGCATTACCGGCTCGACTGCGATTACGGAACTCCCGTCATAACTTGCTGGGAGGAAGGCGGAAGTGAGCCAATTTACGCGTGTGAAAGTCACGCGAAACAGCTAGGACGCTCTCGGGCATGTTTCCCAGATGTCCGCATCATATCGGCTCAATCGGACCAAAGAGACAAGCCGGTAAAAAACGAGGATCGAACCCAAATCCAGGACGTCTCTGACAAAAAGCCGCACGGCTCCGCCCCATCGGAAGCTGAGTACGCCTCTGTGGAGATGAAGGTCAGAGCGGCAGTAGCAGAACCGTGTGTCAGATCCCCTGTCCGCGACCTTACTTTTGGAGATTCTGCAAGGGCCATGGTGGACGAAGCTATTTGGAACATGGCAACCGGAAGCTACGAGGTTTACAAGACCGCGCTACGACAAGGGAAGTCCGCTACAGAGGCGGCACAAGCCGCAGGCGGGCAGCTTGCCGTGGTCCATCGTAAAATCAACGAGTACACACTCAAACTTGAAGCTGTTCTTTTAGAATCAAAAGCAACAATCAATGTAGAAGGGGCCATAGATAAACCACTCGAACAGGCGATGCTTGAAATTATCAGTAATGGCGCAATGACTGACTTGGAAAAGGATGCTGCCATTCAGGAACTCGGCGCTCTTCAAGAATGGGTCAAACGCGGCCTGCAGAGAGATCTGACTCCGCTCCAAGCGAACCGAATCATACTGGCGATTGGTGACCGCCTAAACTGGGGAGCGACTTCCGACGTTTCGGAGAAAATCCGGGCGGTATATCGAGCGCTATACGTTAACCTGAAAGCTGCAATTCGTACCGCGGTTTCTGAGGCGCAAGATCTGCACGATCGACTAACCAACTTGTACGCGGCTAAATCTGAGCTGGAAATTTGCTGACCACGAAAGAGTTGAGCCGGACTGATCGTATTCCTTCCTGAACCACAGATCCTGAGCCGCACCGAGGTCACGAGATGCAATACACAAAGAGTGCCGGGGACATGGTCCTCGTGTTTAGGAACAGGTCGCTGCCAACTTTCGGTTAGTCCCGCAGCAGGAAACTGAGGGTCAGCTTCCGGTTAGGGCTAATCGGGACTGGACAGTGAGTCGCTGTATCGCGGGAAGACTCAAGCGAAGTAAATTTGTCGCAGTGGAGTTCATACCCTTGCCCGAACGACAAAAATAAGCCGTCGAAGGACCTTGCGGCGAAGCTCTACCCGGCATTGCGCAGACTGAGATTCGCACCGGCGGCGCGAGAGAGGTGTTTCATGCACGAGCAAAATTCAGCAACAACCTTGAACCGTCGGGAGATGCTCAAACTTTCAGCGTTCACCGCCTTGATTGGGACCTCTGCCGTACCCGGCATTACCCGCGCCACGCAAGCTGTCCCGATGAAACCGGTTTCTTTGCCCGAACTGCCACCGAAGCCGTCGCAGGATCTCGCAGCCAAGCTTTTCCCCAGCTTTGCGCTGACGGAGGTTCGCACCAGCGGGGCAACCATCCCTGTCTTTCACAAAGGCGACGGACCACCAGTGCTCCTGCTGCATGGATATCCCGAGACCCACGCTACCTGGCACAAAGTGGCGCCGTGGCTTGCGGAGCGGTACTCGGTCTACATACCTGACCTGCGAGGATACGGAGATTCGAGCCGCCTGCCCGACGGAGACCGTTACGTCAACTACTCGTTCCGCGCGATGGCGTTAGACCAGGTCGAGACGATGCGTCATTTCGGGCACGAGCAGTTCCTTGTGGGCGCCCATGATCGCGGTGCCCGCGTCGCCCATCGATTGTGTCTCGACTTTCCTAAAAGCGTAAAAAAAGTTTGTCTCATGGACATCGCTCCGATGCTGACGATGTATCAACAAACCAATCAAGAGTTCGCTACCAAGTACATGTGGTGGTTCTTCCTTATCCAAGGAGCGCCGTTGCCAGAACATCTCATCGGGCTCGATTGTCAGTATTATCTGGGGAATATCCTTAGCGGACTGAACAAGACGCCGGGAGCCCTCACGCCTGAAGCAGTGAGCGAGTATGTTTGGTGTTTCTGCTGCACGTCCACGATTCACGCCACGTGCGAGGATTTCAGAGCGGCTGCGGATATCGGTCTTGAGATGGACGAAGCGGATGACCGTGCGGGCAACAAGATCGTGGCACCTGTTCACGCCCTGTGGGGGGCGAAACGGACCGTCGGGCCATTGTGGGACATCCTTGCGACCTGGCGGGCGAAAGCGGCCTCAACGGTTACCGGGCGCAGTCTTGACTGCGGCCATTTCCTCCAGGAAGAACGTCCCGAGGAAACCTTCGATGAATTGCAGCAGTTCTTCGGCACAGCGTAAGTCAGAAGCGACCGAAGAGCAAACGGACGGACTGCCGAGTTCGACAGGATTTGGCTGAGTCCTGATTAGCCTTAACTGCGTCTTCGACGCGTCGCTAGTGCCAGAAACTTGTCTAGAGCTGCCCTCTTTGCCAGAGTGATCCCGGGATTCGATTCGGCAAGCTAAGGCCGACATGCGACATGGCGCTTCGTGCCCGACCATTAGCATGGCCCCGGTACTGGCGATCCGTAGTCTGGTGGCAAGGATCTGGTTGTTCACGGTCCTTTGACCCCGTGGGAGAGTTTCTTAAACCGTTCGTCACCGGGCCGAACCGAATCCCTATTTCCAGCGAGGAGAACAGGGATGAGGGCAGACAAAAAGCTGTGGCGGAATCGCAAGGCCAGGAATGAACTAGCGCGGCGGTTGCAAGCCGAGAATCCGGGTCTAGAGGTAGTCCATGCACACGCTGCAGGAATCGATGTAGGCAGTGGCGCCCATTGCGTGGCGGTGCGGCCAGACTGGGATCCATAACCGGTGCGTCGGTTTGAGTGCTTCACCGCGGATCTGCATCGCTTGGGGAACTGGTTGCAGTGTTGTGGAGTGAAGAGCGTGGCTTTGCAGTCCACCGGAGTGTATTGGATTCCCCTGTACGACATTTTGGAAGAATGCGGGTTCCAGGTTTATCTGGTCAACGCCCGGCACACCAAGAATCTGCCGGGACGCAAGAGCGATGTGCAGGAGAGCCAGTGGCTGTTGAAATTGCATACCTACGGTTTGTTGAATAATTCCTTCCAACCGCCCTCGAAGATTCGGACCCTGCGCACCTACTGGCGGCAGCGGCTACAACACGTCACGGGAGCGGCGACGCGAAGGCAGCTGTTCACTCATAGCAAATCAGTGCAGGGCGCTGAGCAAGTCCTTCAAAACGACGGCGAGCGGGATCTGGGCAAGGACCACGGGCAGCGCGGGAATCGCTACTGCAGCGGCTAAGGTATAGAGAGCTCCCTTATCCGCGGGGAAAGGGTTCAAATTTTCAATCTTCTCGTAAGTCTTTCCAAAATTAGCGAGAGTGGTGATCTCGGCTGCCTGGAGAAATTCGGTTTCGTGTCCGGCACGATCACGAATCCATTTTTCGTGGAATTCGGCGCTGTGCATCTGGCCCAGAATGCCGTACTTGAGAATTCCTTGGCGGCGCAGAGCAGACAGACGCGGAACAAAAAAAAGCAGGGGCCCGAGTGCAACGAGAGCGATAATCGCCGCCAACACAATCGCGTCTAACTTGAAATCCACCAAACGGGCTCCATGATTGAGGATCTCATCCCGCCAGGTGGCGCCAATGACCGCCGTGGCGGCGAAGGCGATCGGCGCAAAGGCTGCCACAGTCAGGCCCAGAAAGCCGAGTCCTCCGTGCTGGTCCGGGTGCGTGGGGACCAGCTTCAAATTCCGTCGAGACAATTTGAACGCGAAGAAGGTCCACAGCAGCCAGGTCCACAGCCCGAGACCGAGCAGGAACTGGAAAAGGGGCGCGCTTACCAGCACGGCATACCAGCCTGCTACGGTTAAATGAAGCTCAGTGCCGACTCTGTGCGCAAGCCACGGAGTAGCGTCGATCAGGCCCTTGTATGAAAGAGCGGTGTGAATAATCAGAGCTACCAGGACTACAAGCTCGGGAAGGAATGCATCGCGAGCGCGTACTAACCTGGCGACCACGCCATCGATGTACGCCAAGTCCGAGGCTTCCAGAAGACCCACTTGGCGTATTTGGGCCATGACTAGGCGGAAACGAGACTCCATAAAATATTCGCCGAACAGCAACACGGGAATAGCAATCAGCAGCCGGGAATGAACGCGATAGTCCTTTAAGAGGGATAACAAGGCTTCGGGATTTAAAATGGCGGTGAGCAAGACCAGCGGCAACCAGCTCACGGCTATTAGCAGAATAACGCGGCGGCCAAGGTTCCAGCGATCCGGGCGGATGAGTCCGAGCGCTAGCTGAGTCCGATAGAACGGCCCCCCGCGAACGAAAGAAATTTCGCGAGGTGCGGGGATGGGTGCAGGATTCGTGTGCTGTCCTTCCGCATGAAGCAGCGAATCTCTGATGCAATTGATTTCTAGAGATGAGCGAACACGTGCGCGATAGCCTTGCCGGCCTCTTCGGTAGAGTACACGGTGACGTGCGCGCCCTTCTTCACACCGTCGGCGCTGTAGACTCCGACATCCTTGCCAGCGTCCATGGTAGCGTGACCGGCGACGTCAAAAATCTTCTCTGTGCCGTCCGCGGTTTTAATGGTCACAGTCTTGCCGTCCTTGCCGATGTCTTCGACAGTGCCTTCGGTGGCGTGCACGGTCTTGTCGCCGACATAGTGGATCGAATGCGCGACCTTTTCGCTGCCTTCGGTAGTGCAGTGAATGATCACATGCCCGCCTTCCTTGCCAACGAGGTCGGTGGCGTGCGCGACGGACTTTCCGCCATCCGCGGTCGTTTTCCCGGTGTACTTCACTACATCCTCCGTGCCGTCCGCAGTTTTCACTGTAACGGTCTTCGCCCCTGTGTCCACTTTTTCCAGCGTACCAGTAACGACATTGTCTGCGCGCGCGCACGGCGCAGCAAAAACAAACGAGAGAAGGAGCAAAGGGAGCACTGTTCGAAGATTTGATTGAATGGAACTAGGGGGCATAAGTCCTCCTTCACCAACTTTTACGCCGCGACATCTGATTTCAAGTGCTTTTTCTAGCGGAACGATACGACCGCGGCTCTTTCGTGTCAATCTCGAATAGCCATAAACGCTAGCGCTTTATCGGGCACTGGTTTCTTCGCAGCTCGTGAGGAATCTTCTGTACCCGCCGATGATCGGCTACCGCGACAAAACTCTTTCGGGTCGTCATTTCGAGGTGCGCTGCGACACGGAATCTCTCTTTTTGTTGGGTCTTAGCGGTGAGGAATTCCTCGCTGCGCTCGTAATGGCGAGTTCAGGAGCCTTTTTCAACAAACTGCTAATGCCTTTTTTTCAGGACAGCCCAGGGGAATGGCACAGTTCTGCTGCTCACCGGATTCGGTATCCATCGAGAACAGACTGAAGCGGCCAAACGGAAAGGTTTCATTAAGAACGGTGTTGGAACTTTGCACGAATTGGGTGCAAGAGCATACAAAGACAGCCGAAACGCCGCAAGGAGTCTGGCTGATTTGTTTGGGTTTAGTTGTATGAGCATGTACGGCGTGCGCGCCGAAATAGGTGTGTAAGCGGGACGCTCTAACCTCTGAGCTAACCGCCCAACCGTTCTACTGTAACAACTTACGGTTTGGATTCCAACCCCCATTCCCCCGTTTGTCGGTGTTTTGTCGGTGTCCTCGAATTCTTGAGACAACCGGTCGATATCCCGACGGAGTCGGGGACTAGTGCGGGACTCAGAATATTACAGGTTCCATGGTCACTCCATCTTCCGCGCGGCCGTTTACTTCTTTCGCAGTTTCCAAGTTGACTTTGTATCGTCCAGGGCGTAGGTAAGGCTTGCGCGACGCGGAGACAGCGATGCCGATCGACAATGACAAACTGTACGAAGAAATTGGTCAAAACTGGCGGCACTACGTCTCCTGGCGCGAGAAGATATTCGCTGGCTATTTAACCGCGCTAGCTGCTCTAGCCTTTGCCTTCTCACAAAACAAAAGTCCTGCTGTGCTCTCTTTGGTCTTTGCATTCGGTTTGGTGGTCTCGCTGGTGTTCCGGATTCTCGATTTTCGGACGACCGAACTCGTCAACCTGTGTCAGTTGGCAGGAGATACTTTCGCGGGTTCGAAGGGTTTTTACAATGAACTTAACCAGACGAGGTTCGACAAAAAGAAAAGTACCTCCGAACAGGAGGACAATCGTTTCCGATCTATCTTGCGCAAATTGTGCATATTCGGTCCGCATTACGCATTGGCGATAAACGTACTCGTTGCCTGGGTCGGCTCGGTCAGTTTGGTCGGGTGCATCGTCGAGTGGTGGCGTTACCAGAACAAGTTCGTGTTGGGGGGGCTCGGCCTCGCGGTTGCGGTCGTGTGCAGCCTCTTTTTTAAGTACCTTCAAGACGAAACACATCGCGCGTGGCTAAGGGAAAAGAACAAATACGAGGAGGTAACCGCAACTTCCTCTTCGTATGGTACCGAAGAAGAAGCGCAAATGACAGCCGACCGTTATGCCGTCGTGAAACTGAAGGGCGTGGAGCCCGAAACGTTTCGCATCAGCTGGGAGGATTCCGCGCTTCCAAAGGGAGCTATTTTGAATACTGCACAGAATCTCACCGAAGGCACCGTTCGAGCCGCACTCTCCAACAGGGGATTCGCTGAGGCAGACATAGATTCTCTCATTGCGAAGGCGAGACAAGATCCTAAATAAGGCTTTCCTCCAGGCTGAAAACCCATGCCGCTCTCTATTTCCTGGCGAGCACTTCGGCGACCGTCTTCCTCAATTCACCCATGACCCATTCCCCATTTTCTTCAAAAACAGACGAGACGAATGGCGTCGGCGGAATTGGCGGATGTGTGTGACATGGTGTGCGAAGATGGTCAATGCCTTTTGCTTGGTGGATAGCTGGAAGGCGAGTGCCTTCGCGCGTAGTGCGGTGATCTGATACGGTGCGGAGTGTCCTAGTTCATGCGCGGCGGCATACGGATACGTCGGACCATGCGGAATTCCAACGGAACCGCGAATGATCCCGCTTGCTTCCGTTGGTGGTGCTGGCTGCACCGCTACCGATGATCGCAAGGCACCAGTTTTCACGCGCAAAACTCGACCGGATAATTTCATCACGATTTTTGTTTGGAGCTGGAACAAAAGTGCGGCGGTTATGACGTGCAACGCTTGCGTTAGTTCCGATCCCAACCCTTTCAGTCTGGATTCCAACGCTTCCGCGTTGGTCAGTCTGAAACTGATCCCTCCCATGATGTGCGCTCCTAACTTGCGGCGATCGACGTGATCGAGCTCCACAGAATGAACGATTGCGGCGATGGCGCAGCCGTTCCATTTCCCAGCCAGAATCCGCGCCCGACATCTTTTGACGGCCGGAGCTCCCGCAATCGAATTTCGGAAATTAGCTATCCGACAGAAGTACTCTGCAGTCGATCAGCTTGCCGCTAGCTTCGGCACGCGGCTCTGGGCAGTTCGGATGGTAAAGCTATCTTGGAGAAAGACCTAAGTTCCGGATCGAACCGACGAGAAGCTGAATATTCTAACGACTCGGATTCTCGTCCTGGGCAGGTCATGGCGGACACGATATTCCTTTTGGTCACTTTCGTAACCTCTCTGAAATCCCGGCTGCAGTCGCTATGTCAGCATCTTTGCAAATGCCGGAATCTTGGCACCAAATCTTAATGGCGACCCAATTCGTTCAGTAGCAAGGTGCTTCTTTCCATGGAGATTGGTGCGCTGCTGGTTAGGACCCCGAAATGCTGCATGCGGAACTTGGAAAGCAGGAAGGGTCCGATCATCGCTTCGGTGAGGATTTCGGCCCGTTGGGCGAGCGGAAGACCTAAGGATCAATAGAGACGTCATCAGCCCGGGACTCTTGCGACACTTCGTGGTTCCCGGGACCGCTGGCGAAGGATGGGTCGCTAGCGAGCTGCGAAGCTTTACGCAGATTCAAGACCACCGCTGCCGCGGAAACGACCACCAGTATCGGAATAAAAGGAGAAAAACAATGAACGACTACAACAAGCCCACTAGCGAAACGCCATACGGACAGCCGGAAGGTGGAAGTGGAGCTGGAACTGCAGCGCGCCAGAAGCTTTCAGAAAAAGCCGCGGAAGTGAAAGAGAAAGTTGCCGACTTCGGCCGCAAGACGGTCGGCAATATCGACGAATCCAGGAAAAGCACCGCGGGCGCTTTGGACCAAGCAGCAGCGAAATTGCATTCCGGTGGAGAGCAACTGTCTGGTGTAGCGCATACGGCCGCTGACCAAATCTCGGGCGTGGCACACGTTACTGCGGACAAGCTTCAAGCCGCCGCAGACTATATCCGCGAGACGGATCTGAAAGGCATTGGGGAGGATTTAAAGCACATCGTCAAACGGCATCCGGGACCTGCGCTGGCTGCCGCGGCTGTGCTGGGCTTCATTGTGGCGCGTGGCTTTCGCCGCGATTGACAATTCAGAATCAGGAAGGAGGCTGCTGATGGCAGCACCACAAATGCAGCGATCCGTGCCGGAAATATTGGAGGACATCGCCTCAAATCTGACGCAGCTCGTGCAAGCTGAGTTTCGGCTAGCCAAGAGTGAACTGAAAGAAGGGGCGGAAAAAGTCGCGAGACCGGGCGCCACGCTGGGTGCAGGTGTGGTCCTGGCGTTATACGGATTGGGGCTCTTACTCCTTGCTGCCGTGTACGCGCTGTCGTTGGTCGTGGCAGCTTGGCTCGCGACGGTGATCGTGGGCGGTGTGTTAATGGTGGCGGCCGGAATTTTGATTGGCGCCGGTAGCACGAAATTGAAGCGGGTGAATGTAACGCCTGACAAAACCATGCGAACGCTAGAGGAGGACGTGCAATGGGCGAAACAACAAATCAAATAGAGTGGGAGATCGCACAGGCGCGAAGCGAGCTGAGCGGGAACTTGATCGAGTTGAAGCAGCGGGCGAAAGCGGTGGTCGATTGGCGCGCGCAGGTGGAAGAACGTCCGGGAACGATGATGGCAGTGGCATTCGCCGGCGGCATTATTTTATCGGCGCTGTTCAGCGCGCTGCGAGGACCGGCGAAGGTTTATGCGGAGCGACCGTCTTCTGCAAATGCCGTCGCATCCGATGGGCCGATTTCTAAGGGAGCGACCCGACCGTCGAGCAGGCTGGGCCGTGCGACCCAAAAAAATCTGGATGCTTTGGGCGGAGCTTTGCTCGGCATGGTGGCAACAGGCGCGACCAGGATCCTGGACGGAATTCTGCCCGGGTTTCAGAGTGAATTTGAACGAGCGAGGAACGCGCAAGGCCACAGCTGAGTGCGACAAAAATTGGAGTTAATGGCCGCGTCCTGATTTGTTGTCGTCGGGAGATTTTAATTTGATTTCATAACAACGTCGGCTCCTTAGACCCGGGTAGACTTTGGTTGTTGACGACCAAAGACTCGTCGGAATTCCAATCGGCCGGCAGCCGGTTCCGGCGGTACGACTCAGCCTCCAGAAATGCTAGAGTAGTTCGAAACTACAGCCAACAAACCGAGGGAGAATCCATGTATGCAGTGAAGTTTGAATACCAACATCGCACAAATGGCCCGCAAGGTCGGACGATAGACGTGGATACCGGCTCGATGGCGGCAGCCATCGGCAAGGCAGCACGGGAATTTCTAAAGGGTCTGGATCGGAAAGAACGGTTCGACGCGAACAAGCACGGCTTGACCATCCGTTGTGAAAGGATCGAGGAAGAAGTCAATACCCGAGCATCGTAATTACTGAGTCCGACGTGATTCCGCAGTGAGTCCAGAGTGAGTTGTCTTGGGAGTGTAAAAAGGTCGCCAAGCGACGCCGTTTCAACGGTATGTTGAAGTGCTAACCGCCCGTTCAGCCGCATCATCCTAACAGACTCCGCACATGCTGCGCTAGGCTTTCGCAGCAGACTCGGTGGGTTTTTTTCGCGCCGCGCTCCCCCGGAATTGCGCACCAAAATCGGCGCGAATCCGCACACACAAAATCCGCAAAATATTCGCAAATTTTCCACCATCGCGGCAGCCACCTCAACCCCGCTAAGTCATTCACAGCAATACACCTGTCCCTTGGTACAGGAGCAAAATTTAGCCTGTCCTTCGGTACAGGTTTTCCCGCACCCTATCGGCTGTTAGCTGATTCACTACGAGCTCCCCACCCGGTGACTTTTTTCGGCACCCTCCCATGCTACGCTGGCTAATCGGGTGGGTTCTAGTACCACTCTCGGACACTCATGTCTTCTCGACTCGGTGAAATTCTCGTCAAAGACAGTCTGATCACTGCCGATCAGCTTCGGCAGGCGCTCGACCACCAGAAAAAGACTGGCGGCCGCCTCGGCACCTGCTTGGTCAAGCTCGGTCTGGTCAGTGATGACGACATTACCGCCGTGCTCTCCCGTCAATACGGCGTGCCGTCCATCAACCTTAAATTCTACGAAGTAGATCCCGCGGTCATCAAACTCGTGCCGCAGGAAACCGCCATTCGCTATCAGATCGTCCCGCTATCCCGCGTCGGCTCCACGCTCACCATTGCGATGACCGACCCGACGAACGTCTTCGCGATGGACGACATTAAGTTCATGACCGGCTTCAACGTCGAGCCTGTCGTCGCCTCCGAAACCGCCATTAGCGAAGCCATCCATAAATTCTACGGCGATGTCGAGAGCGTCGAACAACTCGACAAGGTAATGAAAGACCTCGCTGGGGACGAAGCCTCCCTCGAGCTTTCCGCCGAAGAAGCTGAGATGGACCTGGCCACCCTCGAGAAGGCCGCCGAGGAAGCCCCCATCATCAAGCTGGTCAACCTGATTCTCACCGACGCCGTCAAGCGCGGCGCCAGCGACATTCACGTCGAGCCGTACGAAAAAGAATACCGCGTGCGCTTCCGTGTGGACGGCATTCTGCAGAACGTCATGGCGCCGCCCATGAAACTGAAAGACGCCATCACCAGCCGCGTCAAGATCATGGCCAAACTGGACATCAGCGAAAAGCGGCTGCCGCAAGACGGCCGCATCATGATCAAGTACCTGAAGGACGGAAAGAAAAAAGAACTCGACTTCCGCGTCTCTACCGTTCCCACGCTCTTCGGCGAGAAAATCGTTATGCGCTTGCTCGATAAGGAAAACCTGCGCTTGGATATGACCAAGCTCGGTTTCGAGCAGGAATCGCTCACAAAATTCGAGCGCCAGATTCTGAAGCCCTACGGCATGGTGCTCGTCACCGGCCCCACGGGTTCCGGCAAAACCAACACTCTCTATTCTTCGGTCGCGCGCCTGAATACTTCGGAAACCAACATCATGACCGCCGAAGACCCGGTCGAATTCCAGCTGCCTGGCATCAACCAGGTGCAGATGAAGGAACAGATCGGCCTGAACTTCGCCTCGGCCCTGCGCGCATTCTTGCGGCAGGACCCCAACATCATCCTTGTTGGCGAAATCCGCGACTTTGAAACCGCCGAAATCGCCGTAAAGGCCGCGCTCACCGGCCACTTGGTGCTTTCTACGCTGCACACCAATGATGCTCCCAGCACCATCAGCCGGTTGATGAATATGGGCATTGAGCCGTTCCTGGTCGCTACCTCGGTCAACCTGATCTGCGCGCAACGTCTCGTGCGCCGCATCTGCGCCGGTTGCAAGGAGCCTTTGCAGATTCTGCCGCAGGCGCTGATTGACGCCGGCTACACCAAAGAAGAAGCGGACAAGACCGTCATTCAGCACGGCCGCGGTTGCGGCACCTGTAACAACACCGGCTACAAAGGCCGCGTCGGTCTCTACGAAGTCATGGAAATCAACGACGATTTGCGCGAGCTGATTCTAGTCGGCGCATCCGCCCTGGAAATCAAAAAGAAGGCTTTGGAAACGGGAATGATCACGCTGCGCCGCAGCGGCCTCATCAAATGCGCGCTCGGCCACACCACTCTCGAAGAAGTCGTGCGCGAAACGGTTCTCTAAGCGGAGGAAATATGGCTGGCATCACATTAAGCGAACTTTTGAAGAAGATGATTGAAATGTCCGGCAGCGACTTGCATCTCTCCACCAACAGCGCGCCGCGCATTCGCGTGCACGGCAAGCTTCGTCCGCTGGACATGCCTCCGCTCACCGCGGCAGACACCAAAGCTCTTGCCTACAGCGTGCTGACGGACGTCCAGAAGCATCGCCTGGAGGAAAACCTGGAGCTCGACTTTTCCTTCGGCTTGAAGAGCCTGGCGCGTTTCCGCGGCAACATCTTCCATCAGCGTGGAGCGGTCGCCGCTGTGTTCCGTACCATTCCATGGGAAATCAAGACGTTCGATAATCTCGGCCTGCCCGCCGTCGTGCGCGGCTTGTGCGATAAACCGCGCGGCCTGGTGCTCGTCACCGGCCCCACCGGCTCCGGCAAATCCACCACGCTCGCCGCCATGCTCGACAAAATCAATAACGAGCATGAAGAGCATATGATCACCATCGAAGACCCCATCGAATTTCTGCACAACCACAAGAAGTGCCTCGTGAACCAGCGCGAAGTGCACTCCGACACGCACTCGTTCTCGAACTCACTCCGCGCCGCTCTGCGCGAAGATCCAGACGTCGTCCTCATCGGCGAAATGCGCGACCTGGAAACCATCGAGTCCGCGCTGCGCATCGCAGAAACCGGCCACTTGACCTTCGCCACCCTGCACACCAATTCCGCCGTCTCCACCATCAACCGTATCGTGGACGTTTTCCCCGCGCACCAGCAGCCGCAAGTGCGCGCCCAGCTCTCCATGGTTCTCGAAGGAATTCTTTGCCAATCGCTGCTCCCGAAAATTGATGGCCGCGGCCGCGCCATGGTGATGGAAATCTTGATCCCCACCGCCGCCATTCGCAACCTGATCCGCGAAGACAAAATTCACCAGATTTATTCAGCCATGCAGACCGGCACGGGCCAGTCCGGCATGCAAACCTTTAATCAGAGCCTCGCGAACGCCTACTTCCAGAAGTTAATTACCCTGGAAGTCGCGCTCGCCCGCTCTTCGAATCCAGATGAATTGCAGGATCTCATTAATCGCGGGGTGACCTCGCCGCAGTCGGGCGCTGGCAAAACGCCAGTCCGCCGCTAGGCGAGCTCGTAGCACAGACAGTTTAAGAGGAGGTATCTAGTCATGCCGGTGTTTACATATCGCGGAACCAACAAGACGGGCGCCACTGTACAGGGCGAACGCACGGCGGGCACCAAGGCCGAAGTCAAGGCCACCCTGCAGCGAGAGCAGATCACCGTCAGCAAGCTCTCCGAGAAGGGCAAGGAATTCAATATTCCTTCCTTTGGCGGCGGCGTGGACTCCAAGGAGCTGGCCATCTTCACCCGCCAGTTCTCGGTGATGATTGACGCTGGTCTGCCGCTGGTGCAATGCCTGGAGATTCTTGCTGGCCAGCAGGAGAACATCACCTTCCAGAAGATTCTCAACGGCGTGCGCGGCTCGGTCGAAGGCGGCGCCACTCTTTCCGCCTCCATGAAGCAGTACGAGAAGGTCTTCGACCCTCTCTACTACAACATGGTCGAAGCCGGCGAGACGGGCGGTATTCTGGACACCATTCTCCAGCGCCTCTCCAGCTACATCGAAAAGAACGTCAAGCTCAAGCGCGCCGTGCAGTCCGCCATGATATATCCGGCCGCCGTTTTGAGCATCGCCGGCGGCGTCATCATCCTGCTGCTGTGGAAGGTCGTGCCAATCTTCACCCAACTCTTCAACGGCTTAGGTGTGGACCTGCCGCTGCCCACGCGCATCGTGATCATGCTCAGCAATTTCGTCGGCAGCATCTACGGTTTCATCATCGCCTTGTTCTTCGCGGGTGGCATCTTCGCCTTGAAGTCCTGGTATGGCACCCCGCAAGGGCGCATGGCGCTGGACACCGTCATCCTGAAGATTCCTCTGATCGGTCCGCTGATGCGCAAGATCGCCGTCGCGCGCTTTACGCGCACGCTCGGCACCTTGATCTCCAGCGGCGTACCCATCCTCGAAGGCTTGGACATCACCGCGCGCACCTCGGGTAACGCCGTCGTCGAGCGCGCGATCACCCAGACCCGCAAAGCCGTCGAAGCGGGCCGCTCTCTCGTTGATCCGCTCAAGGACACGGGTGTGTTCCCCGGCATGGTCACCCAGATGATCGGCGTCGGCGAACAAACCGGCGCGATGGACGCCATGCTCCAAAAAATCGCCGACTTCTACGAAGACGAAGTGGACGCGGCCGTCAAAGACCTGCTGACAGCTATGGAGCCCATCATGATCGTCGTACTGGGCGTGGTCGTCGGCGGCATCGTCATATCCATGTACCTGCCTTTGTTCTCGTTGATCGGCAAACTGGCGGGCCACTAGAACCCGTGCGGCGCTCGCCGCATGCGCATCCAGGCGCCTGCTTTGCGGGGCGCCCGCTTGTACTTGTAAATGATGCGCTGGGCAGCTCTCGCAGCGCGGCAGGGAATCGGGGACGCAGCAAAACGCGGTGCGCGCTGGTAGCGCGGTGAAAAATCGGAAATGAAGTCCACACCCAATGTGAGTGAATGGCTTTCCTGGCTGGGACGGGTCCGCTTCCTGGCGATCACTTTCCTCGTCGGCATCGTCATCGCGGCGCGGCACTTGACCCCCATGCCGCTGCCGGTGCGTTCCTTCGTGCAGCTAATCGCGCTCTGGTACACCCTCGCCATTTTCTACGTCATCCTGCGCCGTTGGGTGCCGCAAGCGCGCTGGCACGCCCCGCTGCAAATTGCCTGCGACTTGCTGCTCGTCACCGGCGTGGTTTACTCCACCGGCATGCAGGACAGCTACTTCGTCTCGCTCTACCTGCTCGCCATCCTGATGGCCAGCGTCCTATTTTCGCGCCGCGGCGTTTTCGTGGTGGCCGGATTCGGCTTCGTCCTTTTGGGTGGCGCGTTGGAACTCGTTTCCTACGGAGTCATAGCTCGCACCGCAACGTCAATGCCCACGCTGCGTGCGCTGGATTCGTGGCTGGCCAGCAATTTATTCGCATTTTTTGCCGTGGCCTACCTCGGCAGCCTTCTCGCTACCACGCTCCGCAAAAAAGGCGTCGAGCTCGAAGCCAAAAGCGAAGAACTCAAAGACCTACAAACCTTCAATCAGGACATCATCGAATCCATGCGCGGCGGTTTGCTCACCACCGACATGGAAGGCCGCATCCTGGTGATGAATCGCGCCGGCGCGGAAATCACCGGCTCCGGCCTCGGCCTGCATCGCGGAGAAAAAATCGCCGACATTTTTCCCGGCTTCTGGCCCGTCGAACGCGACGAGCAGGGCAATCCACTCGCCGCGCGCAAGGAAATCGAGTACAAGACCGCCGACGGCGCCTCCCGCTTCCTCGGCCTCTCCATCTCCCCGCTGCGCACCGCGCAAAATCAGAATATGGGCTTCGTTTACAATTTCCAGGACCTCACCGAGCTCAAGCGCCTCGAAAGGGAAGTCGTCACCACCGAGCGTATGGCCGCCCTCGGCCGCCTTTCCGCCGCCATCGCGCACGAAATCCGTCAGCCGCTCACCGCGATGACCGGCGCCCTGAAAGAACTCGCTCGCCTCGCCCCGCTCGATGAAGACGACAAAAAGCTCGTCCACATCGTCAGCCGCGAATCGCAGCGCTTAAACCAAATCATCACCGACTTCCTCGACTACTCGCGCGTCAAGACCTATCACTTCGCCGATATTGACGTCGTCTCTTTGTTCGAAGAAACCCTCCTGCTGCTCGAACATGACGCCAACGCCGTCGGCAAGCTGCGCATCGTCCGCCAATTTAAAGTCCGCAGCCTGCGCGCTCGCGCCGATCGCGACGCCCTAAAGCAGGTCTTCTGGAATCTCTGCAACAACGCTCTACGCGCCATGCCCTCCGGCGGCGTGCTCACCGTCAGCATGGACGCCGACGAAAACTGGGCGCGCATTCAGATTGGCGACACGGGCATCGGCATTCATCCGGCGCAAGCCACGCGCATCTTCGAACCCTTTCAGTCCGGATTCACCGGAGGCACCGGCCTGGGCCTCGCTATCGTCTATCAAATTCTGCAAGCCCACCGCGGACGCATTCGCGTCGAAGCTCAGCAAGGCCCCGGCGCGGTATTCATCGTCGAATTACCGCGCGCCGTGCGTGCCCGCGCCAACGCCGCGCCCAAGCTTCAGGAAGTTATCGAACATGACGAGCGCCTGCGCGTCGTAGGGAAGGGGTAACGCGCCGTGGCCCACCTCCTCGTTGTTGACGACGAACCCTCCATCTGCGAATTGCTGGAAATCAGCTTCCGCAAGGAAGGCCACAAAGTTGAAGTGGTCTCCAACGGCCAAGCTGCCAAGCGCCGGCTGGCCGCGCAAATTTTCGATATCGTCATCTCTGACATCGCCATGCCGGACATGAATGGCGTCGAGCTTTTGCAATATTCCAAAGAAGTCTCGCCCAACACTATCTTCATCCTTATTACCGGTGTGCCCACCGTGGACACCGCCATTGACGCCGTGAATTTCGGCGCTGATCGCTATGTCATCAAAGGCGATCGCCTGCTCGACGAACTTCGCCCCGCCGTCAAACGCATCGCCGAAAATCAGGCGCTGCGCAAGGAAGCCGGCGAGCTTCGCCGCCAGCTCCGCCGCTTCACCGGATTCGACCACATCATCGGCGCCAGCCCCAAAATGCGCGATCTTTTCGATCTGATCGAAACCATCGCGCCGCAGTCCAGCCGCGTGCTCATCACTGGAGAAAGCGGTACCGGTAAAGAACTCGTTGCCCGCGCCATTCACGAAAATTCCGCACGCGCCAAAGCTCCCTTTATCACCATCAATTGCGGCGCGTTTCCCGAAACCCTGCTCGAATCCGAACTCTTCGGCTATCTGCGCGGCTCTTTCACTGGAGCGAACGAAAATCGCCGCGGCCTCTTCCAGGCCGCCGACGGCGGCACGCTCTTCATGGACGAGATCGGCAACATGAGCCTCACGATGCAAGTGAAGCTTTACCGCGTTCTGCAGGAAGGGAAAGTACGTCCGCTCGGCAGCACCGAAGAAAGCGACGTAGATGTCCGCGTCATCGCCGCCACCAACAAAGATTTCGCCAAGGAAATCGCCGAAGGCCGCTTCCGCGAGGATCTCTACTACCGCCTCAGCGTGATCCCCATTCACCTGCCGGCCCTGCGCGAACGCCGCGAAGATATTCCGCTCCTGGCGCGCTCGTTCCTCGATCGCTACTCAAAATCCATGGGCAAGAAAATCGAAGCCATTGACCCGGAAGCCATGCGCCGCCTGGAAGTCTATGACTGGCCCGGCAACGTTCGTGAACTCGAAAACACCATCGAGCGCGCCGTCGCCCTCGAAGCTTCGCCGCGCATCTCCGCCGACGCTCTGCCGGCGCGGATTCGCGACCACTACCAGGACGCCGTCTCCAATCACTCAGGCAACGGACATGAAAACGGCAATGGCAGCGGCGACGGTTCCATCCTCCCCGCCGAAGGCCTCGATCTCGAAGTCTACATTCAGAAACTCGAGCGCTCGTTCCTGCTCGCCGCCATGGAACGCTCCGGCGGAGTCCGTACCCGCGCCGCTGACACGCTAAAGATGTCTTACCGTTCCTTCCGCCACTACGCCAAGAAATACGGCATCTAGCTTCACGCCGCGATCATCCGTTCCAAAACGGAACGCCGCTCCCCTCGCTAACTTCTCTCGCCGTAATCAGTCCATCAAAGCAGGCACAATTCGGCGAGCCTGCTCGCGAATTCCTCTCCGCGAAAGCCGCGTCGCCGCGTGAGGAAATTTTAATGCGCTGTACCGCGCGTATAACGCTCCACCCGCACCCGCGCACGCCCGCATGGTCTGCAATCCGCCAGACTGGCCTCGGTCGCGCACTAGCAGCCGTGTACCCCGCCACTCAGTTCCTGGCATTTCAGGTTTAGGAGTTTCAAGGAGAAACAATGAGAAAGAAACAGAAGGGCTTTTCATTAATTGAGTTGCTGATCGTCGTGGCGATTATTTTGATCATCGCGGCCATCGCAATTCCGAACCTGCTTCGCGCCCGCATCGCGGCCAACGAAGCCTCGGCCGTAGGTTCGGTCCGTTCCATCGTGACCGCGGAAGTTTCCTACTCCTCCACGTGGGGACAGGGCTTTGCGGCTACGATTACCAACCTGGGCGGTGCGCTCCCTTGCACTGCTTCGGCAGCCTCTGCTTGCATTCTCGACCCGATCATCACCGTGACCAAGATCAAGAGCGGTTACAAACTCTCGGCGACTGGTGCGGGCGGTGCGGGAACTGCAGCCAGCCCGAACACTTCGTTTGAAGCTGCGGCCGTTCCGGTTACGATCGGCACGACCGGCCAGCGCACGTTCTGCTCGGATGAATCCGGTGTGGTCCGCTTCGACCCAGCGGGCGGCGCGGATCCTGGCACGGACACTGCTTGCGAGCTGTTGACGGCTCTGCAGTAGTCTTTGCTTTCGCTCTGCCGGGAAGGAGGGCAACCTCCTTCCCGTTTTTTTAGTCTCGACCGGCTTTCTTGCAGTAAGCAATCGCTTAAGGCCTTCGCTCTAACCAGTCGCCGTTACCAGGCCAAGTTAGCCTGAGCGCTTCGAAGGAAGCCAGATGAGGAATGTTACGACCATGTTCGCCAACAAACTAAATCGGTCACAGGAATCCGGGACATCCGTCCAGCGCGGCTTCTCGCTGATCGAGCTGCTGGTCGTCGTCGCGATCATTCTCATCATCGCGGCCATCGCCATTGCCAGCCTGCTCAATTCGCGCATCGCTGCCAACGAAGCAGCCGCCGCTGTCACGGTGCGCACCATCACCACCGCGTCCATGACCTATAGCTCCGCTTACGGCAATGGCTTTCCTCCGAACCTCGCCACGCTTGGCAGTCCTTCCGCCGGCCCTGCCGCCTGCAGCCAGGCAGTCCTGCTCGACGAACTCATCACCACCGCGCCCAATACCAAAAGCGGTTTCATCTTTGCCTTCACCCCAGTGGGCCCCCTGGTCACCCGCCCGCCGGCTGTGGCGCACCCGGCAGTGACGCCTATCTGGTCACCGCGACTCCTATCACAGAGAACCTCACCGGAATCCGCAGCTTTTGCAGCGACGAGCCTGGCACAATGCACTTCGACACGTCCTGCGCCACCGCCGCCAGCCAGACCGCCTGCGAAACGTTGGCCGCTCTGCAATAGTCCCCGCAAAACGCACAGCTCCCGCGCCCGCCTCGTGCCGTTTCATCCCGTGGCTGCGGCACCCCTCTTCGTTTCGCTCCTTTCCCCATCCAAATCAATGGTTTCGCTTTCTCTGCGCCACCCTCCCCCTTTCCGACTGTTTCCGTCGCAGCCACCTGCCAATAAAAGTCACCTTTTGAGACAACGCTCCATTGCGGTATAGTCACGTTGGGCATGGCCCCGGTGCAACGCAGTGTATCTCCCTATGCATCATAGTGATGCGCCGTTGTGTTTCAAAAGTAAACCGATGTACCGGTTTGGAACGCCCCGTGCATTCTTCCCTCGCGTACCCCGCCAGGGTGTATGACACAACATTCGGAGCTTCGGCTCCCAGGAGCTACAATGAAAAAGAACCAGAAGGGCTTCTCATTAATTGAGTTGCTGATCGTCGTGGCGATTATTTTGATCATCGCGGCCATCGCAATTCCGAACCTGCTTCGCGCCCGCATCGCGGCCAACGAAGCCTCGGCCGTAGGTTCGGTCCGTTCCATCGTGACCGCGGAAGTTTCCTACTCCTCCACGTGGGGACAGGGCTTTGCGGCTACGATTACCAACCTGGGCGGTGCGCTCCCTTGCACTGCTTCGGCAGCCTCTGCTTGCATTCTCGACCCGATCATCACCGTGACCAAGATCAAGAGCGGTTACAAACTCTCGGCGACTGGTGCGGGCGGTGCGGGAACTGCAGCCAGCCCGAACACTTCGTTTGAAGCTGCGGCCGTTCCGGTTACGATCGGCACGACCGGCCAGCGCACGTTCTGCTCGGATGAATCCGGTGTGGTCCGCTTCGACCCAGCGGGCGGCGCGGATCCTGGCACGGACACTGCTTGCGAGCTGTTGACGGCTCTGCAGTAGTCTTTGCTTTCGCTCTGCCGGGAAGGAGGGCAACCTCCTTCCCGTTTTTTTAAGCGCAGTCGCTTAGCTTCGAGTTTACGGGCACACAGACATTGAGAAGTAAGCGGTTCGTAGAGGGCGCCGGAAATTGACGGCTCGGCCTGGGCAAGATTCCAGATTCTACGCCGGAAGCAGAAACGCCTGACCCATCTTTCCCACATGGGCAGTGCGCTTCCAGAGGACGAAAGTTGAGGCCATGTTCACGTACAAAAAAATTCGCGCAACGGAACCCGGGGCTTCCTTGCAACGCGGTTTCTCCCTGATCGAACTGCTGGTCGTCGTCGCGATCATTCTCATCATCGCGGCCATCGCGATTCCCAGCTTGCTGAACTCGCGCATCGCTGCCAACGAGGCAGCTGCCGCCGTCACCGTGCGCACCATCACTACCGCGTCCATGACCTATAGCTCCACCTACGGCAACGGCTTTCCCCCAGATCTGGCCACATTGGGCGGCCCGGCCGCTGGCCCTGCCACATGCAACCAGGCAGTCCTGCTCGATGAAATCATCACCACCGCGCCCAACACTAAAAGCGGATTTACCTTCGCTTTCACTTCCGTGGGAGCGCCGGTCACTCCCCCGGCTGGCTGCGGCGCGCCAGGCAGCGAAGCATATCTGGTCACCGCAATTCCTGTCACAGAGAACCTCACCGGAATCCGCAGTTTTTGCAGCGACGAGCCCGGCACAATTCATTACGACGTCTCCGGCGCCGCCGCCGCTACCCAGGCCGCCTGCGAAGCGTTGCCCGCGCTGCAGTAGCCAGCGCATCGCGCCCGATAGTCGCGTGCCAAGTTCCATCGCCTTCTACCCGAGGGGCTCAGGGTTAACAAACCCCGAGCCTCGAATACTCTCCGCACTCACGCAAACCTTCCCAAAAAATTACGCCGCGCCCGGACCTGCCGCACCGCCATTCTCCCAAGCTTCGCCCCTTCGTTGCCGTCCTCTGTGGCCCACTGCCGCTCAGCGCCGCTTGACGCTTTCTGTCGTTTGCCAAAGCCAAAATAGGTCAAGATTCGCCGATACCCGCCGCCATTCGCCACCCCACTCTCCGCCAAATTCCCCCTATCTTCCTCATATTCAATCACCTACCTAAATGTTTCGTTTCAGTACACAGCGTGCCCCAAGTTGGAACGCCCCTTGCTCCTTATCTCCTCGTTCGCCCGGCAGCTACGCACTGCCAGCCCTCGGAATTTCAAATTTTAAGGAGACACGAAACAATGAAAAAGAACCAGAAGGGTTTCTCATTAATTGAGTTGCTGATCGTCGTGGCGATTATTTTGATCATCGCGGCTATTGCAATTCCGAACCTGCTTCGCGCCCGCATCGCGGCCAATGAAGCCTCGGCCGTAGGTTCGGTCCGTTCCATCGTGACCGCGGAAGTTTCCTACTCCTCCACGTGGGGACAGGGCTTTGCGGCTACGATTACCAACCTGGGCGGTGCGCTCCCTTGCACTGCTTCGGCGGCTTCTGCTTGCATTCTCGACCCGATCATCACCGTCACCAAGATCAAGAGCGGATACACGCTGTCGGCGACCGGTGCGGGTGGTGCGGGAACTGCAGCCAGCCCGAACACTTCGTTTGAAGCTGCGGCCGTTCCGGTTACGATCGGCACGACCGGCCAGCGCACGTTCTGCTCGGATGAATCCGGTGTGGTCCGCTTCGATCCAGCGGGCGGCGCGGATCCTGGCACGGACACTGCTTGCGAGCTGTTGACGGCTCTGCAGTAGTCTTTGCTTTCGCTCTGCCGGGAAGGAGGGTAACCTCCTTCCCGTTTTTTTTTGCGCGAGCGAGTGCGCCGCCACGCACTCGCCACATCCTTCAGAAATCCCGCCCGCGCCAACGCCACGTCGCAGCCTCCCGAACTTCACTTCTGTTAGAATTTACGCGTGAACTCGCTCGCCCTCATTCTCACAGCCCTTTTCCTTCTTGCAGCTCCCGCCGCTCCCAACGCCCAAGCCGTGCTCCACGCCATCGAAACTCGCTACCACCACGCGCAAACTCTCAAGGCCGCATTCTACGAACGCTACAGCGATGAAGGCACCGCGAACTCCGGCTCCGCCGAATCCGGCACGGTCTATTTCTCCCAGCCCGGACGCATGCGCTGGGAATATGAATCGCCCGAACAGAAACTGTTCATCGTGGACGGCACCAACGTCTGGTTCTACGTCCCCGCCGACCGCACCGTCAGCCGCGCCAAAGTGAAAGAAAGCTCCGACTGGCGCACCCCGCTCGCGCTGCTAACAGGAAAGTCCGATCTCGCAAAACTCTGCCGCACTCTCGAAATCGTGGACGCCGCCAAATCCGACAATTCCCAAGATCATCCCATCCACCCGCAGAACACCGTCCTGCGCTGCGTCCCTAAACGCGAATCCCCAGACGCCGATCAGGAACTCCGCGAAGTTCTCCTTGAATCCGATCCCGAAGCTCACCTCGTCCGCCTCATCATCCGCCAACCCGGCAACCTCGAAACCGAATTCCGCTTCGCCCATTGGCAAGAGAATCTCCCCATTGCCGAACCCATGTTTCACTTCGCCCCGCCCCCCGGCGTAACCGTAGTAGATGAATCCGCCTTGGCCAATCAAATCCATTGACGACGCAACAAGCATCGTCGTCCTGCCTGCACGGAGTGATTTTGCGAAGGGAGGTCGGCGCTTTTCTTTCAAGCCGGCCGAAGGATCTCTCCCGCTTTTCTGCGCGCCTTCTGCGTCTCTGCGGTAAAGGTCGCTTCCCACCATGTTTTTGCTTTTAACTTTTTACTGTCAACTCTTGACTCCGCGTCCAATCTCTTCGCTGGCCTTCATCACTGCCTTGGTCAGTGTTCATCTGCATTCAGCAGTGGCGCCTTTTCAGTCCCCGTCGCAACTCCCTCCCTCTGTTACTCCAGTATTAATTCTAAACACCTTTTCTCCTCCACCCGCCCACTCGCGAACGTGTATGCTAAACTTTACAAGAGACGTCCCACCCTCCGGGCCGTCTATACACACGTGGGCCAATACGTATGTAAAGTCGGAGACACTTCCGGCCGCATCTTCCAACAATTGGAGACGGCTCAGTCCGAGGGCGAAGCCCGCCAGCGCCTCGCCGACCAAGGCTTCCACGTTTTCTCCGTTCGCACGAATTTCGATTTTCTCTCGCAGCTCAGTGGCACTCATCGCGCAAAAAAAATCGTCGTCAACGATTTCGTAATCTTCAATCAGCAATTCAACACGCTCATAAAAGCCGGCCTCCCCATCCTGAAAGCTCTCGACCTGCTCGCCGAACGCGCTGCAGCACCGCGTCTCCGTCCAGTCCTGCAAGACGTCCGCCAAAGAGTTCGCGACGGCGCTCTGCTCTCTGAAGCTCTCGCAGCCCAAGGTTCCTTCCCACCGGTGTACGTCACTGCCATCACCGCCGGCGAACGCAGCGGCAACCTCACCGGCGTCCTGGAACAATATATTTCCTACCTGCGCGTCAGCGCCGGCTTCAAAAAAGCGCTCACCACCGCGCTGATTTATCCCGCCATCCTGGTCGTGGCCGTAATCGTCATCTTGACCTACCTCGTCACCTTCGCCATGCCGCAATTCTCGAAGTTGTATCAAGACCTCGGCATCCAGCTCCCAGCCATCACTCAATTCATGCTCGATCTCTCGACGCCCCTGCGTGATTATTTTCTCGTCGTCGTCGCGATCGTAGCCGGCTTCGCAGCAGCCATCTTCATCTGGACGCGTTCCGACCAAGGCGCCCTCGCCATTGACCGCCTGAAACCAAAAATCCCCATCTTCGGCGACATCTGGCTGAAATCCCAAATCGCGCAATTCGTCCGCACACTCTCCACACTACTAGCCGGCGGCACGCCGCTCGTCGCCGGCCTGGAAACTTCCGCGCAGGCCATCGGCAGCCGCCTCATCGCCACATCCGTCCAAGCCGCTGCAGGCCGCGTGCGCGAAGGCAAGACGCTCCACGAAAGCCTCGCCGACACGCGCCTGATCCCCGACCTCGCCCTCGAAATGATTGAAGTCGGCGAAGCTTCCGGCGCCCTCGCCGCCATGCTCACCAGCGTCGCCGAATTCTACGAAGAAGAAGTCAGCACGCGCCTGCAACGCACCTTAATCTGGGTTTCGCCCGCCATTTTGGTGGTCATGGCCATTGTGGTAGGCTTTATTTTGATATCCCTTTATCTCCCGCTCTTCTCCCTCCAGGTGGGCACGGGGGGCTAAAATCCGATGGCAACCACCACCAACAATCCGGTTGTTCCCGGCGGCACGGACGACGCGGCCGAACGCGATCAGGCGCGCCGCCTCGCCGAACGCTATCGCTGCCCCTTCGTGGACTTGCTCGAACAGCGGATTGATCCCGACCTGTTCCGCAGCATTCCCGCGGAACTGATGTTTCGCTACAAGTTCGTGCCACTGGAAGCGCATGACACCACCCTGATGGTCGCCATGGCCGACCCGAGCCAGCTCCAGCTCACCGACGAGCTATCTCTGCTCCTCGGCAAGCGCCTGCAAATCAAAGTCGCCACCACGCGCCAGATTGACGACCTCCTCAAACGCACCGAGCAGTCCCAGCGCGTCCTGGATCAAGCCACCGAAGGCTTCACGCTCCAGGTCGTCGGCGAAGATGAAGACAGCGATGAAAACATTTCGATGGACAAGCTCACGCGCGATTCCGGCGTCAGCCCTGTCGTCCGCCTCGTTGACACGGTTATCTTCACCGCCCTCGAACGCCGCGCAAGTGACATCCACATCGAAACGCGCAACACCGAAGTCGTCGTCAAATACCGCATTGACGGTGTCCTGCAATACGCCATGCAACCGCTCGCCAAGGAATGGCACGCCACCATCCTTTCGCGCATTAAAGTCATGAGCGAACTCGATATCGCCGAGCGCCGCGTCCCGCAAGACGGCCGCTTCCGCGTGCGTTACAAAGGCCGCTTCGTGGACTTCCGCGTCTCCATCATGCCTTCCGTCCACGGCGAAGATGCCGTCCTCCGCGTCCTCGACAAGGAAACGCTCAGCGAAAAATTCCGCAACCTCACTCTCGATGTCGTCGGTTTCGATGGCCCGGACAAAACTCGCTTCCGCCGCTACATTCAGGAACCCTACGGCATGGTCCTCGTCACAGGACCCACTGGCTCCGGCAAAACCACCACGCTCTACGCCGCCATCAACGAAATCAAGAACGACGAAGACAAAATCATCACCATCGAAGATCCCGTCGAATATCAAGTTCGCGGCATCACGCAGATACCCGTAAACGAAAAGAAGGGCCTCACCTTCGCCCGCGGCCTTCGCTCTATCCTGCGTCACGACCCGGACAAAATCATGGTCGGCGAAATCCGCGACCAGGAAACCGCGCAGATCGCCATCAACTCCGCGCTCACCGGCCACCTGGTCTTCACCACCGTCCATGCCAACAATTGCACCGACGTCATCGGCCGCTTCATCAACATGGGCGTTGAGCCTTACAATTTCGTTTCCGCGCTGAATTGCATCCTCGCGCAACGGCTCGTGCGCGTGATCTGCGAGAATTGCAAAAAGCCAGTCCAGTACGCGCCCGAAATTCTCAAAGAATCCGGCCTCGATCCTGCCGAATGGTCCAAAGTTCCGTTTTACGAAGGCGCCGGTTGCCTGGAATGTTCCGGCAGCGGATATCGCGGACGCTCCGCCATCACCGAGCTGCTCGATCTCTCCGACCACATTCGCGAGATGATCATCAATCGCCGCCCCACTTCGGAAATCAAGCGCGTCGCCAAGGAAGAAGGCATGTCCTTCCTGCGCGATTCCGGCCTCGCCAAAGTCCGCGGCGGCACCACCACTCTCCGCGAAATTAATAAGGTGACATTCCTTGACTAGCTCCACCAGCTTGGCCAGCCAATTTTTCGACCTCGCTCCCGTCAAGCGCCTCGAGCGTTGGCTCAACGCCATGCCGCATCCTTCGCTCGTCGTCGAAATCACCTCCACGCACGTCGCCGCCGCTCACTGGTCCACCGCAGGCCGCCATCTGGAATCGCACGCCATCGAACCGCTGCCTCCCGGCGCCGTAATGGCTTCGCCCGTGGATGCCAACGTCGTGCAGCCGGACGCAGTCCGCTCTGTGCTGCGAAAAGTTTTCAGTCGCGTTCCCGCGCACGGTGCGCCACTAGCGCTCTTAATCCCCGATCCCGTCGTGCGGGTTTTCATTTTGCCGTTTGACACTCTCCCGCGCCGCGCCGATGAAGCTCTCTCTCTCCTCCGCTGGCGCCTGAAAAAAAGCGTTCCTTTCGATGTGGACGAAACCGTTGTCTCCTGGATGCGCCAGACCAGCCGCCAAGGCTCGCTCGAAGTCGTCACCGCCGTCGGCCGTCAGCGCATAATCAAGGAATACGAAGATCTCTTGGAGCCGCTCGGAGCCAGCGCCGGCGTTGTGCTCAGCTCGACCCTCGGCACTCTGCCTCTGCTCGGCGACGAAGGCTCGACGCTGCTCGTGCGCATCTCCGGCAAAACTCTCACCACCGTCATCGTCAGCGCCGGAAACCTCTGCGTCTATCGCTCCACCGAAATGTCCAGCGAAGCCGCTGGCCTCGATCCTCAGCACATGCTCGATGAGATCTTTCCCGCCGTCGCCTACTTTCAAGACACATGGGGCGGCGCTCCCGACCGCGCGCTCATCGCCGGATTCGGCCCACGTGAAGAAGTGTTTCGCCGCGCCCTTACCGCCGAGTTGCAATGTCCGATCGCCGCTCTCGCGCAATCCGACAAAGCCCTTGAACTCGATTCCAGCGCTAAGGATTTGATCCATCAGGATCTCGATGCGCTGGTAGGCTGGATGCTCAACGGAGGTTCCTGAGCGGCTCCGTGCCGCGAGGAAACATGAAACTTCGGCTCAATCTCTCGACGACTCCGCTCGACAACAAGCGGCCGTTCCTTGCTACCACGGGCGCTCTGGCCGCTATCGGCCTGCTCACGTTTTTATTGCTCGGCCATGCCGCCTACACCTCTTGGCGCTCCAGCCGCGATCTGCGCGCCGAAATTTCCCGCTGGCAAACCGAAATGCGCGCCAATCGCGAAAAACAGTCCACTCTCGAGGCGTATTTTCAGACAACTCAGGCCAAACAAGTCCTCGATCGCGCAGCCTTCCTGAATTCTTTGATCGGCCAGCGCAGCTTTCCCTGGACCAAAGTCTTCATGGACCTTGAACAGATTCTTCCGCCGGGTGTACGCGTCGTGAATATTTCTCCCAAGTTAGACAACGGCCGCGCCCAAGTCGAACTCACCGTCGGCGCCGAATCCGACGAGGCTAAAATTAAATTCCTGCAGAATCTGGAACGCTCCAAGGTATTTTCGGACATTCAAGTGAAGGACGATCGCCACAACGAGCAGAACTCCGGCAACGATAGAATCACGGTGCAGTTGACCGCCTGGTACTCCACCACCTGACCATGAACATGACCTGGAGCGTTTGGAAAAAGGTGATCGTGGTCGCTCTAGCGCTGCTCTTCGCGGCGGACCTGGCGCTCGTCTACCAGCTCTGGCAATCCTCGCGCGAAGGCGCCGAAGCTCTCACTGCACAGCGCGATCGCTTGAAAATGCAGGCCAGCTTGCTCAAGGGCGATGTCGCCCGCGGCGATTCAATCCGCGCGGATCTCTCCGGTGAAGGGAAGGAATACGATAATTTCTATCACAATACTTTTCTGCCCGCGAACAATGGTTACTCCACCATCGAAGACGACCTCGGCGCCATCGCCACCAAAGCCAATCTGCGCAGCTCCGGCATCAGCTTCAAGCAGAAAGAACTGAAAGGCCGCGACGTCACCGAAATTGACATTTCCGAAACCGTCGAAGGCGATTATCCCGCCATCATTCAGTTCATCAACGGCCTCGAGCATTCCAAATATTTCTATCTGCTCAGTAATTTGAAGCTCCAGTCGCCCAATACGCCCGGCGGTGGAATCCGCCTGCAGCTCGATTTGCAGACTTATTTCCGGACCTGAGCGATGACCAAACGAACTCAAATCTACGTGCTCATCGGTCTGCTGCTCATCGCGGCCTACCTTTTCTATTCCGAGCGCAGCGAAACACCAGGCCTATCCGGCGTCCAAGCTTCCGATGCGTCGTTTCATCCGCTCAACGTGGACGAGCCGCACCTCCGCCTCGATCTACTCGACAAAATCAAGAAGCTTGATTATTCCGGCTCGCATCGCAATATTTTCATTTTCGGCCCTCCGCCACCTCCTCCGAAATCCGAGGAACAAATCGCCCGCGATAATTACCGCTCGCAGGGTCCGCAGAAACCGCCGCCTCCGCCGCCCGTAACCGTTCCGGCGCAGCTTTTCGGTTCTGCCTACATGTCCAAATCCGGTAAGCGTGTCGCATTTTTCCTGCAAGGAGATGACGTCCTGGTCGTCGAAGAGGGTACCGTATTCATGGGCCGTTACCGCCTCGACAAAATCAATAACGACTCCGCCGACGTCGAGGAAACTTCTTCCGGCCGCCACGCTACTGTTCCAATGACCCAGCCCGCGAACAACGATGCCGGGGCAGGCCCACCGAACCAATGAAGTTGCAGCGCATCTACGACGTAATCCGCGGCGCGTCGCACCGTTTCCGCGCGTCACTCCGCACCACTCGCCGCCCTAATGCAGCATGCAGCGGCAGCGCACGCAGCCGGCCGCAGCGCGCGCCGGGCCGCCAACCCAATTCCGAATCCGGCTATGTTTTCCTGTTCGCCCTGGGCCTCATCCTACTCATGATTGCCGGCAGCCTCGTCGCCATGCAAATGGGCGCCACCATCCGCCGCCGCCAAATGGAACAGGAAACTATCTGGCGTGGCAATCAATACGCCCGTGCCATTCGCCTCTACTATCACAAGACCGGCCACTACCCCCAAACCTTCGACGATCTGCAGAAGGGAATGCCCGATCTTCATTTTCTCCGTCAGGCCTATAAAAATCCCACCAATCACGCCGATGGTTCCTGGCGCTTCATTTACGTAAACGCCGCCGGACAAATTATCGGCAGCACCAAGTACGCCAACCTGCAGCAAATGGCGCTGATGGATGCCAATGGCGGCCAGCTCCCCACGCTCCAAGGCCAGCCCGGTCAACTCGGCCAATCCGTCGCCAGCCTTTCCGATTCCAGTTCTGGTGCGCAGACCGCCAATACTCCTGCGGCGATCGCGGCCCTTGGCAATCCCAACGGGCTGCCCTCTGCCACAGACACCACAAGCTCGTCCGGCACCTCTGGATCGGACACATCCGGAAATCCCCCGTCCGACGCACAGAATCCCCAGCAGCCTCCCTCCGGCCAGGCTTCTCCCAACCAGTCGGGCCCGCAGAATCTGCAAAATCCCTCGATCACTCCGCTCGGCCAGAATAGTCTGGTTCCGCTGGGGAACGGTCAAAGCGGCATCGCCCCGGGCGGCCTCTCCGTTGACCCAGCGACCCTCGCCGCCATGGCCCTGCTCAAACCTACAGGTCCCGTGGACGGCCCCGTTCTCGGCGGCTTCCTCACGGGAGTCGCCTGCACCCAAGACGCACGCTCGCTGAAGTTCTACCATGGCGGAAAAAAATACATCGACTGGGAATTCATCTGGAACCCCCTCGAAGACGCCGCCGCCGCAATGCAACAGCAATTGGGCGGCGCCACCACCGGCGCCGCCGGTAGCGGGCTAGGCATCCCAATCGCCAACCCCTTCGGTGGCGGCCCCACAGCCAACCCCAATGGAAACAACGGCGCCAGCCCCGGCGGAAGTCCAAGCGGGAATCCAGGGGCTAACCCCGGCAACAATCCAGGTGGGAGCACGCCACCGCAATAAATTCTCCCCAACCCCCAAACGCCAACCCAGCTAATTCCGTCCGCAACGACCGCAGTAACACGTACTGCGATCTTTCGCATGCGCACTAGCCTGGTTAATTCATCAGAAGCTGAAATCGTAGCGCAGAGAGCCCATTGCTGACGTAGGACAGGTTTGGGTCCTGGTTGGCGCCCCTCCTACGGTTTGCAAGTCGTCTTTTCTGACTTCCAGAATTGTTTTTAGAGACAGCTCCGCCTGGCCTTTCCGCGAATATGTTGTCAAGCAATCCAGGCGAACTACGAGGAGTCGCAAAGCGAGGCGGCTTGGAAGAGATCTTGAAAAGGCCAGCCGCTGGCTAGGTGAATGCGGATACAACGTGCTGTTTGGCGAATGCGTGCACCGATCTTGAACAACCGAGTGCGCAGAGTTTCGATTTGCGCGGAGCGCAGCGCCGGTGGCAATTGCAGGCGAAATAGGTTGACCAGGTTATAGGCGAAACTGTGCAGCAACAAGCGGAAGGCATTGGCTCGAAAGCGGTGACAGCTCAAGCGGTCGGCAGCAAAACCGTTCTTGAACTCTTCGATGCGGTTCTCACATTCCCCGCGATCGTTATAGAAGGAAAAAACAGTACGGCTGCGACCTGGCAGGTTGGTGACCAGAAAACGCAGGTTGGTGCCAGCAGCGGTGTGTTCGGCCTTGTAACAGATACGCCGCTGGTGAGACCAAGGATGAGCACGATAGCGAAAGCTGGAAAAGGAGCGCTGCGGCTGGCCGCTTCGACGATACCGTTTGGCCAGACGACGCTGCAGGGGCCGCGCTGCAGTTTGCAACCGGGAGTTGTTGCCTATCCCGATGGCGTACTGCAGGCCGAAAAACTCGCAAAATTCATAGAGCATGGGCGTCGCAAAACCCGCGTCAGCACGTAACTGGATGCGGACGCCAGGAAATTCACGCTGCAGTCGCGGAACCAGGCGCAACAGCAAGGGGAGGATACGGGCGTGACTACCGACTCTTCCTGGTCGCAAGCGGGCGGCGAGCAAACAACCGCTGTGTCGCTCAAAGATCAGCAAGGGGTGATACATGTGCTGGCCATAAGCACCATTAAAGAAGCTGAGCTGCTGCTGTCCGTGAGTGGGATCGTCGGTGGAATCGACATCGAGCAAGATCTCTCTCCGTTTGCGGACTTGTTTGCCGCAGATCTTCACAAACCAATCCAGCAGAGCATCCTGCAGTCGGAGCAGATCGCGAGGCGCAGGGGAGTTCTCCCAGCGGCTCAGAGTTGGTTGTGATCCCAGAGGTTCACCCAGCGGTTGATCGGCCAGAATCTGAAAAGCCGGATCGTGCCGCAGGCGATCAGCGTCGTTGGCATCCTCGTAGCCCGCGATGATCTGGTAGAGGCGTTGCCGAAATAGCGCCAACACGGAATGACGAACACGCTCATCTTTGCGAGAATCAGGAACGCGTTCTGCCAGCCCACGAGTTAGTCCATAGCGCTGATCAAAGGCCCGCAACGGCAGAAGGCCAGCGTCCGAACTGATCTGACCACCAGAAAAATCAGCTCGAATGGGCTGGTGTCGATAGAAGGAAAACAACAGTTGTGATATACAAGATGTCATCTCTGGGTGCTCCGAAAGAGAATGCCGGGTTCTGATAAAACCCAGTGTTCATCAATCTTTTAGAGCACCTTTTCTTTTTCCGCCAGCAAAATCGTGAATAATCCAGGCTAGGCATTCACACCCGCCCATCTTGGAGTGCGGCGGCTTGTGAATCGCGCTGCAGCGCGATTCATCCTGAGGTCCCGCGGCGCGAGCTCGAAGGGCCGACGCTTTGCCTCGCGTAGCTTCGGCCGGGGCGCTGCTTGATGCGCCCCATCTCGCCACGGTCTCAGCCCGGTGCTATGCCAGTTCGGTTTTACGCTGCGAGAAAAACCAGTAGTGAATGCCTTCCCAAACGCGTGACATCACGTGAGGAACCTGCTTTGCGTGGAACGATCTAATTCTTAGCTGTAAGAATTTTCTTTTCCTGCATATGTCCCGTAATCAACCTTACATACCTCTGCGTCTCCGGAAAAGGCGGTACTCCCCCATAACGCTCTACCAGTTCCGGCCCCGCATTGTACGCTGCCAGCGCCAACCTTAGATCCCCGCGATACCGCTCCAGCAAATCCTTCAAATAATGCGTCCCCGCATCAATATTTTCGGCCGGATCAAAAATATTCGCGACAGAATAAAGCGCCGCCGTCTTCGGCAACAACTGCATTAACCCCTGCGCCCGCCGCCGCGAAACCGCCCGCGGATTAAAATTCGATTCCGCCGC
Organism: uncultured Acidobacteriota bacterium; assembly: GCA_963790855.1. Taxonomy (GTDB): domain Bacteria; phylum Acidobacteriota; class Terriglobia; order Acidiferrales; family UBA7541; genus Palsa-295. The sequence continues at coordinate 743,491 of CAWBPZ010000003.1, read as the reverse complement.
AATCACCCAAGTAATAAGACTCTCATCCACCCCATGCTTCTCCGCCGCCGCATGTATCAGATTCCCAAACGGTCCAGTCGGAGACACAGCCGGTACCGGCACCACAGTAAAATGTTCCTCCGGCTCCACGGCGACCAAATCATCCGCCGCCACCGAAACCGATCCGCCATCCACCGCCAACCTCACCCGCTCCCCATCGCGTTCGTACCCAGTAATATGCAACCGAGCGCCCGAACGCAAAACCGCATAATCCGCCCGCGCGCCAGCAGGCCAAAGCCCGGCAGCCCCAACCGCGACCAAGAACCCTATCGCTGAATATGAATTTCGCAGTCTCACAAACTGTCCGTCACCCAAACCCCGGGCCTAACTTTCAACTTCCAACTCTTAACTTTCAACTGCCTTCTCAATTCTCATTCAATGCATAATTCCGAATCGCCGCCGCCACTCCATCCTCGTCATTTGATAAAGTAACCGGCCACCCGCACTCCTTCAACTCCGCAATACAGTTTCCCATCAGCACCGGACTTCCCGCAAACTCCAGCATCTGGCGGTCATTCCAATTATCGCCAATGGCGAGCACATGCTCCCGCGCAAACCCGCGCTGCCGAGTCCACTCCGCCAAAGCCTTACCCTTCGTCACATCCCTCCGCAGCACATCCAAAATCGAAAAATCCCGTTCCTCATACTCCGTCAAAGCCAACGTAAAATCCCGCGCCCGCGAAAGCGCCTCCAGACTCTTCATCGCCGCCCGCATCGGCGCGCAATTTCCAGCGTACATCACCTGTATCGGGTCCTCGCTGCCGCTCAAACAATCGCTCAGCGGCGCCACCTCCGCAATGTACTCACGATTCCGCCGGAAATATCCGCCGCGAAACGGGTCGTCCCAATCCACGCGCTCCATAATCACCTGCCGCGCCCCCGGACGATCGAAAATCACCGCCGCGCTCCCGCGAAATTCCGGCGTCGCAGCCAGCACTTGGCGCGCCGTTTCCACCGGCAGCAAATAACGCAAATGCGTCGTCCCGTTCCGCGATTTCGCCAGCGCTCCGTTATTCACAATCAAATGCAAATCGCACGGCAGGGCATTGGCAATCGGCAAAGCAAAATCAAATCGCCGCCCGGTCACCAGCACAATTTCAATCCCGCGCGCCGCCGCTTCCGCTATCGTTTCCGAATTCCGCTCCGATATCTCGGACTTGCTGTTGAGCAAAGTCCCGTCTATATCCATGGCAATTAGTTTGATGGGCACGTCTGATTCTACCGCGTCCCGCCGCTCCGCGTCACACCCTCTATGTTATTCTTGCCCTGCACCAAAAGGGAACTGACCTGACGGACAGGCTCTATTACGAGGACTCCTTCCTTCGCAAATTCGACGCCACCGTCGTTTCCTGCACGCCCGATGGCCCCCGCTGGAAGGTTATCCTTAATAAGACCGCCTTCTACCCGACTTCCGGCGGCCAGCCGCACGATGTCGGCACGTTAGGAGACGCTCAAGTGGTAGAAGTCGTTGACGCGCCAAACGCAAACGCCGCCGCATCAGACGTTGCAACCACAAACGATCCCCACCATGTAGTCCACTACACGACAGCCGAAGTTCCCGCCGGTCCCGTCCACGGCCAGATTGACTGGCCTCGCCGCCTCGACCACATGCAGCAACACACCGCGCAACACCTGCTCTCCGCCGCCTTCATCGAACTCTTCGGCTTCCAAACCGTCTCGTTCCATTTAGGCAAGGAAATTTCCACGATCGATCTCGCCGCGCCGTCCGTAGTCCCGCGCCAAATCGAAGCAGCCGAGCGTCGCACCAACGAAATTATCTTCGAAGATCGCCCCGTCGTAATCCGCTTTGGCACCGCGCAGGAACTAGCCGAATCTGGCATCCGCAAGAAAGTGGACCGCGAAGGAATCCTCCGCGCCATAGATATCGAAGGATTCGACTGCCAACCCTGCGGCGGAACGCACCTCGCCCGCACCGGCCAAGCCGGCCTGATCCTCCTGCGCAAGCTCGAAAGAAGCCGCGACCACTTTCGCATCGAATTCGTTGCCGGCTATCGCGCCTTGGCAGCCGCCCGCGCCGACTTCGTCACCCTAACCCAAGCCGCCGCCCATTTAAGCTGCGCGCTTGCAGATGTCCCCGCTAGCATCGCCAAAAATATCGAAGATCGCCGCACCAACGCCTCCGCCATTAAGCGCCTCGAAGAACGCCTAGCCACGCTCGAAGCCCGCGCACTGCTGCAACAGCATCCGGAAACGTCGAACGCTCCGCGCCTGATCGTCGCTATACCGCCCGACGCGACACCAGCATATCTAGCGCTGCTAGCCGCGAAGCTATCTACAGAAGTAAACGTAATCGCCCTGCTAGTCAGTCGCGAATCCGGCCACGTAGTAGCAGCACGCTCCCCAAACCTCACGCAAGACCTCGGCACCCTCGTGCGCGAATCCCTAAAAGAATTCCAAGGCAAAGGCGGCGGCGCTAAGCATTTCGCCCAAGGCCAACTCCCCGATCCAACCCAAGCCGACAAATTCATCACCGCGACCAAGTCCCGCCTGCTCGCACCCTGATACTATCCCTTGCAACAAGCGTCGTCATCCTGCGCGCAGCGAAGGATCTCTCTCTCTTCTTTCTCTGTGTCCGACGTTTACCGCGACGTTGTCGGGCGTCTCTGCGGTAAACGCCCGTCGCCCTGCTATAATCCCAATCGTCACAAAATTAAAAATCGCTTAATCCCGACGGAGCCTCCCAAATGAAAAAATCCCTAATCGCATTCGGCTTCGCAATATTCCTGGCCTCCACCGCTGCCACCGCTCAATCCACCACCTGGCAACTAGACCCCGCTCACTCCAACGCGCAATTCTCCGTCCGCCATCTCGGCATCTCCAACGTCCAAGGCGAATTCACAAAAGTATCCGGCACAGTAAATCTCGACGACCAGGACATCTCCAAGTCCACCGTCACCGCCACCATCGACGTCGCCTCGCTCGACACCCGGGTCCAACACCGCGACGACGACCTCAAGAGCGATCACTTCTTCGACGTCGCCAAATTTCCCACCATCGCCTTCCAGTCCACAAAAATCGTCAGCACCGGCGAAGGCACCGCAAAAATGACCGGCAACCTCACCGTCCACGGCGTCACCAAAGAAGTCACCTTCGACGTCACCGGCCCCTCCAAAGCCATCCAGGTAATGGGCGGCACGCGCCGCGGCGCCTCCGCGACCACCAAAATCAATCGCCAGGATTTCGGCATGGTTTACTTGTCCAACAACCTCCCCAGCGGCGACCAAATGATCGGCGACACAGTCACCATCACCCTCGACATCGAAATGGTGAAGAAGTAATCGCGCCCACATTTCTGCGCGCAGCCACGGCAGGGGCGCCGCTTACTGCGCCCCTGCCTGCTACGATGTAGACTCACTCGCAGGCTCGCCTTTTCCTCTCTTTGCGCCTTTGCGATGGAAGCAGTCTCTCGCCGTTCGCGCCGAACTCTTACCGGTCAACTCGCAACTTCGTCATTCTCAGATTTTCCTCTGCCTTTACTCCCTGCTCCTCTGTGCAAAATCTTTCGCCCTTGCCTCTCTCTTCGCTCGCCTTCATCGCCGCGGTTATCAGTGTTCATCTGCGTTCATCGGTGGTGCCTTTGCCGTTGCCTTCCTCCCATCCCTACTCAACACCGACCACCATCCAACCATCCCCACCGCTCACCCATCCAACCCTCCGCAACACCAAACAGCGTACCGCTGGCGCACGGACCCCCGAATATGCAATTCTTACCCGGTCTTTACGCCTTCTTAACGGCATCTGTTATCTACTGCATTGCATTTTAATATCTGAGGGTATTAATGAATCGCTCGAGCACCACCGCACCCCTAGCCGCACTCATCGCCGCCGCCGCACTTCTCCTAACCAGCTGCAGCAGCGATTCCACCAAAAACGCCGCAGCCGAAGCTCCTCCCCCCGCTCAAGTCGAACACGAAGGCGACGCCAGCATAGTCCAGGTAGACAAAGACAAAGTCGCGGAATTTCCCCTCGCCACCGCCGCCGAATATAAGGCCGCCTCCCAACTCACCGTCACCGGCGTCGTCACTCCAGACATCGCTCGCACCGTCCCCGTCATCTCCATCGCCTCCGGACGCGTCGTCGAAATTCGCGCCCGCCTCGGCGACACCGTAAAGAAAGGCCAGCTCCTCCTCCGAGTGCAAAGCGCGGACATCGCCGCCGCCTACTCCGACTATCGCAAGGCAGTGGCCGACGAAACTCTTGCCAACACTCAATTCGATCGCGCCAAAGGCCTCTACGACCACGGCGCAATCTCCCTGAACGATTTTCAAGTCGCCCAAGACACCGAGAACAAAGCCAGAGTAGACGTCGAAACCACCGCCGAACACCTCCGCGTCCTCGGAGCTCCGCTCGATCATCCCTCCGGCATTGTTGATATCGTCGCGCCCATCTCCGGTGTCATCACCGATCAGCAAGTCACCAACGCTGCCGGCGTCCAGGGCCTCTCCTCCACCAATCCGTTCACGATCTCCGACCTCTCCGACGTCTGGATCGTCTGTGACGTTTACGAAAACGATTTGTACGACGTTCGCCTCGGCGACTTCGCCGACGTTCGCCTCAACGCCTATCCCGATAAAGTCGTCACCGGCACCATCAGCAACATCGGCGCGGTCCTCGATCCCAACATCCGCACCGCCAAAGTTCGCATCCAGGTCCACAATCCCGGCAACATGCGCCCCGGAATGTTCGTTACCGCCACTTTCCGCGGACAGAAAAAAGAATCGTACGCCGCGATTCCAGCTTCGGCGATCCTGCATCTGCACGACCGCGATTGGGTTTACTTGCCGGCAGGAGGGAACAAATTCAAACGCCTCGCCATCGTCGCCGGAGAAACGCTTCCCAACAACATGCAAGAAGTCGTCTCAGGCCTGAAACCTGGCGACCAGGTTGTCAGCAATGCGCTCGTTCTGCAAAATACGGTGGAACAATAAGTGCCATTCCATCCCCACGCCAGAAGGCCGACGCCCTAGATGCAACGCCTCATTGATTTCGCGCTCAATAACCGCTTCATGGTTCTCGCGCTCGCCGTCCTCTTCCTCGTATGGGGCGCCATTTCGTTCCACAGCCTTCCCGTCGAAGCTTATCCCGATGTCGCCAACAATTACGTTCAGATCATCACCCAGTGGCCCGGCCGCGCCGCCGAGGAAGTCGAGCAGCAAGTCACCATCCCCATCGAAATTCAGATGAACGGCCTGCCGCACCTTGCCCATCTTCGCTCCGATTCGCTCTTCGGACTCTCCAGCGTCATGCTCATTTTTGACGACAGCTCCAGCGACGATTGGAATCGCTCCAAAGTTCTCGAGCGCCTCTCGCAGGTCACCCTGCCCAACGGCCTGCAACCGCAAATGGGCACCGACTGGAGTCCCGTCGGCCAGATTTACTGGTACACGCTGCACAGCACCAATCCCAAATACGACCTGATGGAACTAAAATCCATCGAGGACTGGACACTCGAAAAGCAATTTAAATCCGTCCCCAATGTCGTGGACGTCTCCAGCTTCGGCGGCATCACCCGCGAATATCAAGTCCGCGTGGATCCCAACGCGCTCGTCTCTCACGGCCTCAGCATCAGTCAGGTCGAGCAGCAACTTGCCAACAACAACGCCAACGCCGGCGGCAGCTTCGTCGAATCCGGTCTGCAGCAAATTAACGTCCGCGTCGTCGGCCTTTTCAGCAACGTGAGCGACATCGCCCAAACCGCCATCACCACCAAAAACGGCACGGTCCTCCGCGTAAAAGACATCGCCACCGTAACCCAAGGCCCGCGCATCCGCCTCGGACAAATCGGGAAGGGAATTCACCGCGCCGATGGCAGCGTCCTCGATAACGACGACACCGTCGAGGGCATCGTCCTCCTTCGCAAAGGCGCCAACGCCGACGAAACTCTCGCCGCCATCCATGAAAAGGTAAAACAGCTGAACGAGCAGATCCTCCCGCCCGGTGTGAAAATCGTCCCGTTCCTCGACCGCAGCGAACTCGTCCACCTCACTACTCACACCGTCCTCGATAACCTCACGATGGGCGTCCTGCTCGTCTCCGTAATCCTTTTCTTCTTCCTCGGAAATTCGCGCGGCGCCTTCATCGTCGCCCTCACCATTCCGTTTTCGCTACTCTTCGCCTCCATTTGCCTCGATCTAAATAAAATTCCCGCGAATCTGCTTTCTCTCGGCGCGCTCGATTTCGGCATGGTCGTTGACGGCACCGTCGTCATCATCGAAAACATCGTCCGCCATTTCAGCCTTTCCTCCAGTGCGCAAAAATCGCCCCTGGAAATTATTCGCGACGCAGTCATGGAAGTCCTGCGTCCGGTTTTCTACGCCCGCGCCATCATCATTACTGCGTATCTCCCCATCTTCACTCTGCAAAGCGTCGAGGGCCGCCTCTTCAAGCCGATGGCCTGGACCGTCTCCTTCGCCCTCCTCGGCGCGCTGATTTTCGCGATCCTTATCGCGCCGGTCCTCGCGCTGCTGGTCTTTAGTCACGGCGTAAAAGAATGGCCCAACCCCGTCATGAATTTCCTGCGCGATAAATATCGCATCGCCGTCCGCTGGTCCATTGATCATCGCATCTTCACCGTCGGCGTCGGCGCTGCCGCTTTCGCCCTCGCCGTTTTCCTCATGGTTAGCGGCGTCGTCGGCTCCGAATTCCTCCCCCACCTCGATGAAGGCGCCATATGGGTCCGCGGCACCCTCGCCCCCAGCACCGGCCCCACCGAAGGCGTTCGCGTCGCCAACCAGGCCCGCGACATCCTCGCTTCGTTCCCAGAAGTCACCAAAGTAACCAGCCAGGTCGGTCGCCCCGACGACGGCACCGATACCACCGGCTTCTTCAACACCGAGTATTTTGTGGACCTAAAACCGAAAAATGAATGGCGCCCTGTCTTCCACAAAGATAAAGACGAACTCATCTCCGCCATGGACACCGAGCTAAGCAAAATGCCCGGCATCCTCTGGAATTTCTCGCAACCGATTGCAGACAACATGGAGGAAGCAGTAAGCGGCGTGAAAGGCGAACTGGCCATCAAACTCTACGGTGACGATCTGCAAATCCTCGAAGAAAAAGGCGACGAAGTCGTCAACGTAATGCGCGGCGTCGCCGGCGTGGAAGATCTCGGCCTCTTCCGCGTCCTCGGCCAACCCAATCTGAATATTTCGGTTGACCGCCAGCAAGCCGCCCGCCACGGCATCAACGTTTCCGACGTCCAAGACGCCGTAGAAACCGCCGTCGGCGGCAAAGCCGTCAGCCAGGTCCTGCAAGGCGAACAGCGCTATGACGTCGTAGTCCGTTACCAGCCCAACTATCGCGACACAAAAGAAGCCATCGAAAATATTCGTCTGCTCGCACCGTCCGGCGAACGCGTCTCTCTCGCCCAACTAGCCAGCGTAAACGTCCGCGACGGCGCCTCCGAAATTTACCGTGAAGAAAATTCCCGTTACGTCGCCATTAAATACAGCGTCCGCGGCCGCGACCTGGGCAGCGCCGTAGAAGAGGCCATGAAGTTAGTCAAAGCGCGCGTGAAACTTCCGGTGGGGTACCACATTGATTGGGCCGGCGAATACGAAAGCCAAAAACGCTCCCAAAAACGCCTCATGATCGTCATCCCCATCACCCTGCTGGTGATTTTCATCATCCTCTACACCATGTTCAGCTCCGCAAAATGGGCCGGTCTGATCCTGGCCAACGTAGCCGTAGCCCCGCTCGGCGGCCTGCTTGCGCTGCTCCTCACTGGCACGCATCTCAGCGTCTCTTCCGGCATCGGCTTCCTTGCGCTCTTCGGCGTCTCCGTCGAAACCGGCGTCATCATGCTCGAATACATCAATCAACTCCGCGCCCACGGACACTCCATCGAAGATTCCGCCATCGAAGGCGCCGTCCTCCGTCTCCGCCCCATCATGATGACCATGCTAGTAGCCACCCTAGGCCTGCTTCCTGCCGCCACCAGCCGCGCGATAGGCTCAGACTCCCAACGCCCCTTCGCCATCGTAATCGTCGGCGGCCTCATCACCGCCCTAATCATGGGCATCTTTCTGCTTCCTGCCATGTACGTCTGGATCGCCCGCGAGAGCGACAAACTCCCCGACACGGAAGAATCTTTCGAAGTCTAGCCGCGACTATTTTTCAAGATCACTGTGCCATCCGCAATTTTCCCGGTAGAGGCGCTGCTTGCTGCGCCCAGCTTGCTAAGATTTCAACAACGTAGCGCATCGGTAGGGGCACGGCATGCCGTGCCCGCTTCAACTCCGTGACTAACCTCAGATCCCGCGCCCGCATTTTCCCTCTCCACCCCGCCGCATTTCCGATAGAATCGCCGCGGCGTCGAATCGCGCCAACCACCCGAGGCCCTTCGAACTATGAAACGCGACGAAATCCACTCCCGCATCGAACAAATCGGTGTCATCCCCGCCGTTCGCCTCTCCTCGGCCGAAGATGCTCTGTTCGCCGCCGAAGCCGTCTCCCGCGGCGGCATCCCCATCGTCGAAATTGAAATGACGGTCCCCGGCGCCGTCTCCGTCATCGCCCACCTCGTCAAACACGCCCCGCAAATGATCGTCGGCGCCGGCGACGTTTTCGATTCCGACGTCGCCCGCCAATGCGTTGACGCCGGCGCCCAATTCCTCACCGGCCCCGGTCTGGATGTCAAAATTATCGAGTTCGCTCTCGGCGCCGGCGTAGTCGCCATGCCCGGTGCCCTCACGCCCACCGAAGTCACGCGCGCCTGGAAATCCGGCGCCGATTTCGTGAAAGTTTTTCCCTGCGCTCAAGTCGGCGGCGACACCTACATCCGCGCCCTGAAAGCTCCATTCCCGAATTTGCCACTCGTCGCCAGCGGTGGCGTCAATCAACACACCGCAGCAAATTTCATCCTCGCCGGCGCCGCCGCCCTCGGCATCGGCGGCGAATTAATCCCCAAAGACGCCATCCGCCTCCGCCAGTCCGAACGCATCTTCACCCTGGCCCATCGCTTCGCCAAATTCGTCTCCAACGCCCGCGCCCTCCAACACCAATCCTTCCCGCCCGCAAAATAATCCATCGCGGCCTACAACCGCCGCGCCACACACGCAGTCAAAATATATTTGTAAAAGGTTGATTCACCGCGGAGGGTACCCCGCCCGTTGCGATTCAATCGGGGGGGCCTTTGACGTTGCAGCCGATGTCGGAGTGGCGCACTTCAGTGCGGCATTCGTACGCCGACGCGGCGTATCAATTCGCCGAACACGCGAACCGCGTGTCGTCTGGAACGAAGTCCCGCGCGTTTTGTTTCCCGTCCCACGACTGCGGGACGGGCGCGGCGCGTAGGAGGGACCTGCTTTCTCGCGCCCTGCTCAGCCGCTGATGCAGGCCCCCATTTTCCTTTTTCTATTTTCGCTTTGACTCTATCCCGCTAATGCCCCGGGTGATTCCCGCTCTGACTATGCCGCCACGTATAATATTCCTTCTTCTCGGAGTCACTCCTCTTCGCAAAATCCACATGCTCCCGATGCGTCTCGTGCTCCCAATTGTTGTAGTAAACCACCTCGCCATGATTCCACGTATGATAGTCACCGTACCCCGCGTCGTAATAACGCACTTGTCCTTCGCACCCGCCTATCACCACCACCGCACCCAAACTCATCGCCACAATCATCACCGCAAGGTTCCCGATTATTTTTCGCATCAGTAATTCCTCCCGCCACAAATCCTCTCGCGTTCCGCCCAACCAAACCACCCAGTCAATCTCCGATTCCGCCCCGGGAAATCCTGTACGCCGGATCCTCGCCCATGCACGCCCAAATCACACACCAGCTCAAAAACGGAAGCCCTCACATATAATCAAACTCGCCATGCACTCGGCCGCCATGATCGCGCTGCTCGCGCTGCAAATTTTCATCGTGCTGTTCCTCGCCCTGCACGATTGGATCCCTCTCGGCACGCTCAATAACCTCGCAGCAGTCCGCGCCGCAAACCCCGGAGCCAAAGTTCTCACCACGACGCTGCTAAGCGTCTCCCCCTACGCCTTTGGCCTCGCAGCCAGCATTATTTACTTCGGCAGGGCTTACCCGGACTGGCTCTTCTGGTGGCTGTGGATCAGCTACGGCCTGCTTTTCCTCGGCCAGTTGCGCGCCTGGTGGATCCCATATCTCGTCCGTCCGGATCCCGCACGCGCCGCACGCTATGAACAAATGTTCGGCGGCACCCATGCCTTCCTCCCCGAGCACAACGGCATCCGCCCCAACACGCTCCACATTCTCCTGCACGCCTTCACCGTCGCTCTATTGCTCGTCTTGGCGGGGCTCACCATCGCGCACCACCTCTGATCTCTCCCCCCGCCAGAAACAATGTCAGGAAATTCTCTGCCTCCTGACGTTTGGCGCTCCTCCCTGCCTTTGCTAGAATGTTTCCTGCAGTGGGCGTGTAGCTCAGTTGGGAGAGCGCCTCGTTCGCAACGAGGAGGTCAGGGGTTCGAGCCCCCTCACGTCCACCATCTTTTCAATGACTTACGCACCGACCTTCGGGCCGGAACCTCCAGAATGTACCAAAACTGTACCAGAACTATTTCCCGAAAAATTTTCTGCCATCGAATCGAGCGCGCGGCGCTTCGCTTCAATGCGTGCGTGACTGTACCGCTCCAGAATGCGTTTGTCGACGTGGCCGGCGATCGACTTGACGGTCTCTTCGCTGGCATTCGGGTTTTGCAGTAAGTCGGTAATCGCCGTGTGCCGGCTATTGTAGAACCTGGTGCGATCGACGCCGGGCGGCGCGCAGGATCTTCCGCCAGGCCGTCCGCCAGCTCGTCAGCGGCTCTGTGGGTGATCCCCCGGGCAATACATACCAGTCAGCGGGCAGAAATCCGCCGCTGAGCAGCTTGGCGTCTCTGGCGCATTCCTGGACGCCGATCTTGAAGTGCGGCTGGCAAAACAGGCAGCTCCCAATTTGCCATGGGCGTCCGACACGCTCGGACAGGAGTGGGCCCGGCGACCCAAATACTACATCGTCATCGGAGTTACAAGAATATCGGGCGTCGCGACTGCATCATCGGAGAGGAAAACTGACGACTTTGCTCAAGTAGACGCTAATAACGTCACAACTGAATTATGCGACTTGGGCTATGCTCCGGTTCCTGGTGCTCCACATAACGGAACGTTAAGCGGGAAAGAAGCAAATATCGGCAATGTTTTATTGGCTTTTGAGAAAACGGGTCAGATCGGTTCGAATAACCCCCTTCTGATTCTGTATTTCAGCGGCCATGGGATTCCGACTTCCGAAGATTTGTACCTACCGCTGTTTGACTCGACGGCTCTAACGATTACCCAGAGTCACTCTCTCAAGGATTTGCTGACAAAATTGCGAGAGAACTATCAAGGAAACCTGATCGTAGTCTTGGACGCATGTTTCAGCGGGAAGGCAACCGTTGGCAACGTCTTGTCCAATGTTAATGATTTTTCGAGGACAGCGTCTAAAGCGGCGGACGGGCATCAAAATATCGAATTCGCGATTGCAGTAATCGCAAAGGCCAGCAAGGCTCCAGCGACGATTGCAAGCAGATACCAATCGAACCGAGGGCGTGCTTTCGGCACTCCCAGCATATATGCGGACAGGTCTGATTGAAAAATGGTTTGCGATGACGGCTGAGCGGTGCGCGGCATAGGGAACATATTACAGGCAAACCATCGATGTCGAGGCGGGTCTGTATCGAACTAGTACATATCAGATAGACATGTCAAAGACGTGCGCGGCGTTCAGGCGAGAAGGACAGAAGAATTACGATCCTACGAGGCCTGAACGGCTCGTTTACCCGCGCCGTCACTCGATTTTCTTCTATTCTTCCGCTAACGCACGCGCCTTAATCCTCGCGATGGGGATCGCAGCTAAACCGCCCAAAGTCGCGACGCAGTCGCGCCCCGGTATCGACACGCAAGTGGGACGTAGGCGATCAGGCGGCCGCATTTTGAGAATCGCAAAATCAGCAGCGGTATCCAATCCGATGTCCAATGACCCAAAGAAAACGCCCTCAGCAGCTTGCGCCCGCTGAACGCGTTTTGTTGAACACACTGGCCGTTGCGAACATCCTGAACAGCTAATTTGTCATTCGCAACGAGGAGGTCAGGGGTTCGAGCACCCTCACGTCCACCATATTCCATGCAATTTGAATCCGCAATCCGCACCGCACACTAAAACGAATCCTCGCTCGGATCCGGCAAAGTTGATGGTGGGTCACTGGCAGGAAACGAATCAGCAACTGTCTTATCCAAAGTTCTCTCGCGCGTTTCTCGCTCGGTCACGGCACGAATGGCACCCGCGTCGCGCTCCACTGCCTTGCGCGCGCACGACCCCGTAGCGTCTGTACTGGGCATCCGCTCTTCTCATCACTTGCAGCTGCTAACGAACTCAGCTAGCTCGCTTGCTCGTCAGTCGGTGGTAGATGCGGCCGCGCTCAAATCCCTGCCGAAAAGCCTCGCTGTCGCCCGCGCCAGGCTTCCGGTCACTCAACCGCTCGCGGCTATCTTCAAAAGACCGCCCGCGATTCGTCGGATGCTGCGCCGCCTCAAACCCAGCGCGAAACTCCCGCTCGCTCTGCTCGAATTTCCCGCCGCCACTCGCTTCGTAATGCTCCTTCTCAATGTCGCGCAGCCCAATCCACCACATCTCTCGCGCGCGATCAATACTCTCGGCTCCAGCTTCCTTCAACGTGTGATGCGCTGCTTCCACCTGCGCATGGTTCTCCGCAAACGCAATCACCACCGATCGCCCCTGTCGCAGCGCATCTTCATAGATGTACAATTCTTCCTGCGGCAGCCCATCCGACAGCGAATTATCCAGCTTGCCCCCCAGCGCGCCTCCACCCAGCAGACCGACCGCGCTCGCCGCAAATCCAATCGCCAGAATCGGACCGACGCCCGGAACCAAAACACTCGCCAGCGCTCCTAGCGTAACTCCGCTCGCCAGGCCCACCGCTCCGCCCACAGTTGCGCCCAACGCGATACCCATCCCGGGCTGTTCAGCATCCATCGTCGGTACAGCCGCGATCTCCTGCTCCGTGCTCTGCGGCGTCAGCACCGCAATTCTGCTGCGCGCGATCCCCGCGGAATCCAGCATCTTTGCCCCGCGCTCAGCCTCCTGACGCGACCCAAAAATTCCAACCACGCTCTTCATAGCGTTAGCTCCTCCCATCCACGGCCGTAGAACCACCGCCCAGCCGAAGCCACCACGCACACGATATTAGTCCCCGCCGTCCCACCGCAAAATACGGTTTAACCTGTATCCCGCGCGACTCTGAATTTCCACCGCGCCGGTGCCCGATCCTCAAGCTCTCTACTGCGCGATTCACCCTGAGATCCCACAGCGCGAGATCGAAGGGTTGCCGCCTTTATTTCATGCGAAGGGTGCGGGTTTAGACCCTGTTGCATCGGCCATCACAGCGAACTACCCCCAAATCCTTTCGACCGGGCGGCCCACCCTCCCGCCGCGATTTACGTATCTCGCAATTTCACGTTATCTCGTGTCCGTAGTGGGATTTGGCGTTCTTGGTACTTTTGACAATTCCGCTCCGTATCACAACCTGTCATAAGAAGACCGGTCGAGTGGGTGTTGAAATGACTCTCTACATTGCCCAGGAATTTCTCGGAGTCCTGCTGGTAATCGCAGTCCTGATGGGTACGGTACTTTTTTTTGGGATCGCCCTCATTTTGTTTAGGGAAGGGGTCGGCCGGGCCCTGCATCGTCCGAAAATCCGCGTCATACCTTTAGCAGCGTCAAGCGGCCGGTGGGCCGCCCTTCCGCACCACCCGCACGCACGCCGTTGAATTTCCGGCACGGCCGGGTGGCCCACTGTTCTACATCGCTCAAGCGAGCGCCTTGAGAATGTTCGGCAGCCGCGAAGTCATCGCATCGCTTGCATTGCCGACATGGCGGCGGTACCCTGCGGCAAGAGGCTGTAGCGATGAAGGCTTTTCACGGGCACGACGACGATTTCTTGTACGAGTACCAAAGAGAGCCTCGGGGATCGCTGACCCGGCGGGGCGCTGTACAATCGCGGCGGCTACATAACCTGCTCAGACCGATCAAATCCGCGATTTGGCAGGCGCGCTGGATTGTCAGGCGGATTATCGAAGATCGGCGTTGACCACCTGTATCGCGCGGATCCGCACTCTGATCACGTACTCAATGAAAATATCTGCGACCACGCCTATGTGCTCGCTCGCCGATTCTACCCGTCGCCAGCCTCCTATCGCCCGCGAAATCGTCGCCCCCGAACCCCACTCCACCGGCAACTGGGGCCACGGCTGGGAACACATCCCCCGCTGGCTACGAATCGTTCTGACCGTCATCGCCGTCGCCGCGATGGTTCTAGTCGCGTATTTCACACGGTGAATGTACGGCTAGTGATTCAGAATCTCGGCGACACGCCTCATGCCTACTGTTCGGACATACCCAAAAGGGCTGGTGTTCATCTCCTGCGGCCAGCTGACAGTCGCAGAGAAGCAGCTGGGGAAAGACGTCTGCGCGCGCATCGAAAGGCTAATCCCGCACATTGGGTGCTCCGCTGGGAAGCAGGGGAGCCTGGAGGCGTTGACGAAGTACATTTTGGCGAATCTCGATGAGGCCGTCGGCTTGATCGCGATTATGCACCCGCGCGGGACTGTCACCTACACCGCCGAAACGGGGGAGCAGCATCAGCACATCCGTGCTTCCGTTTGGATTGAGCAGGAGATCGCCATCGCGGCCCACATCACCCAGTTGCGCGGCCGCGAAATCAACATACCTTGCTACGCGCATCGCAACATCATCATCAAGCGCGAAGGAATGCGCGCATATTTGCCTCTGAATCCGATTCCGTTCACAGACGATGCGGAGATCATCAGCGATTTGACCGCTCGACTGCCGAGCTGGAAAGCAACGCCACGCCTGCCTTGCGTGCCGGATGTGCCGGATAGGTATGATCGCCGCTTGCTGATCTACAAAGCGACAAAAGAGTTTGTGCAGGATGTCTTTAAAAACCTGAGACCGGATCTGCAACTGATTCTCAAATTCAACGCTGACACCGACGAGACGCTGTTTCTCTTTGCCCACGGAATTACCGAATACCTAGCGACACGTTTTCACGAAAGCACTTCGCCTTAACACGATTGGCCTGCTCAGAGAGCGCATAAGGACCAATGCTGACGCGGCTGGAAGTTCGCAGCGCTTGTCCAGGGACAAACTGGACTCGCAGAATGGTTTTCGGAGCAGCCCGAAGAGATTCGAGCCCGATTCGCTCCGTTTTTACGCTCGGCGTGATTCGCGTTACTGCCCGCGATACCAAGCTTCCGCCGAAGGCAGGATGATCTGCGCGAATTCCGCTTTCATTTTTTCGGTCCAGAAAGTGGGGCTCGCCATGTATTCGATGAACGCGTGGCTCAGGGCTCCCGGGGCGACCGGACTGTCCATCTTTGCAAGCCCTGCGGAGAAAATTCCGACTACCCCCTCGATAAATTCCTCCAGACGGTTGGCCGACCCGGCAAGCCGCCTGATGGAGCACCTTTCGCCGCGAAGGCCGTCGCCTCCTCCGTCGATCTCGAATGTGATTTGAGCAAACTTCGCCGCCAGAGAAGCTTACGTTGTAGGTCCACCCACATACAGATAGCTTCCCCAAGTAGTTCCGCTGTTCATGAAATCCTGAATGTCATATGGATTCGCTCCGCCACCGGTCCCGGTGTCGCTGGAGGCAGCGCCATTGTTGTTCACCATGGTTCCATTCATGTCCGACTGATTGCGGAGATTCCTGAGAAAAGCGGCGTGCGTCCAGCCGGTCTGAGCCTGCCAGCCACTGCCCATCTGATCTTTGGTAAAAGCAGGATTCGCCAGGCTGGAATAAACCTCGCCGCGAAAGCCAATCCATTCGACGTCGTTCCCAAGACCGCGGTTGTAAAGACTGGCTGGGTAATAGCCCATCCAAATCCCCTGCACGGCGATCCACCAGTTGAGCTCCGCATTGGTCGGTTCGCGATAAAGCTGGAACTTCATCGACACATCGAGCTGCTCGCCGCCATACTTGCTAGTTCCATTGATCCTGATTCCGGGGAATACTGAGTTGCTGTACTGCACCCATCCGCTGACCGTTCTGTTGTAGCCTCCCAGGTTGTTGCCATCCTGTGAATAGCCGTTGACGGTGTAGTAGGTGAAGATGTGGGGTTGGGTGTCGCCGTTCAGGCCTTGGTCAACCGTCCATCCTCCCTCAAGCGACTGAGTTTGACCATCGTAATTCTGAAGCCAGGTTTGCAAGATCGAATGATCGTCACCTCCCGGCACCGAGGGATCATTGATCGTTGGATCCCACACGTTTAGAAAGAAATCGCAGCCATACGCTTTCACGTCTTGACCGTCGGTTCCATGGAAATAGCCGAATGGGTTGGGGTCGGCAGGCTTTTTGTTGCGCCGTTTTTTGTTCGCACACAGGCCGCCGCGCTTGCTCAGATAGTCCTTCAAAGCGATCGTTTTCGTCAGACGTGAGATATCCGGGCGCACCACAGGAACCGTTCCCGCAGGCCCGCGTTCGACTCTCGGATCATCAAGCTCAAGACCGACGGGCTTCACCGGCTTCAGCGCATCCGCGGTGCGAACTGGGAGGGACGCAGTGCTCGCTGGTGGAGGAGTAGCAATCTTTCCAGCGGGGTCTTGGCTTTCGACTGGAATCCAGTCGAGGATCTGACCACTGGGAGTCGCCGTTGTCTTAACGATTTTGAGCGCGCTTTGTCTAGTCTCTAACCACTTTGACAGTTCGGGGTTCAACTTAGTTTGGTCGGTCGCCATGGCGTACCTCCTTGTTTGCCGAACGAATCTATCGAGGTAGTGACACGACGATGAGAATCGTTACAGGAAGGATACGTGGCCCATCCTTGGCTGCAGAATGCGAACTTCCCCTACGACGCAGCCTACGGTAAGTGAGTTACGATGGAGCGTGGGTCCGCTTATGCGAAAGCCCTGGGCGGGTGGCCCACTCTTCCATACTGACCAACCGAACGCCGTTGAATTTCCGGGCCCCGCACTCTTCGGTGTGAAGCGGTGAAGAAACTCTCTGAATCTCCATCTTGCAAAAAAGGAGTCTGCCGTAAGCTCGCGGCATGAGCCAAGAAAATCCGATCCGCAAGCAGCCTCTGATTCGCTAGGTGAACCGACAGCAGATGAGTTGGCGAGCCGTGGATGTCGAACACCTCATCGGCGAAGACCATTCGGCCAGAGCTATTGGGGCACAGGCAGGGCTCCTGAACCTGCGTGCCTTTTATCAAGCCATCGAGAGCAGTGTAGTAGAAGGCGGACGTGCGGCGTTCGATCCGCAAAGGCTGATCAGCCTTTGGGTCTACGCCTACAGCCAGGGGGATTGGATCGGCGCGGGAAGTGGCGCGACGCTGCGAGTTTGATCCGGCTTTCCAGTGGTTGACCGGGCTGGACGAAATGAACGAGCACACGCTGGCGGATTTTGGTGTGGGAAAGCAGAAGGAGTTGGATGAACTGTTCACCCAGGTGCTGGCGGCGCTCCGCAAGGAAGGACGGATCCCTCTGGAACAAGTGATGCAGGACGGCACGAGGATTAAGGCGCAGGCCAGCATCAGGAGTTACCACCAGGACCAGGCGCTTGGCGAGCATCTGGAGCGGGCAAGGCGACGCGTGGCAGCGAGGGGTGATCCAAGGAACGAAGCGACCAACCCCCGAACCAAGCAGGCGCGCGAGCGCGTCCGGCGCGAGCAGCAAGCGCGACTGAAAACGCATTGCAAGAACTGGAGAAGCTGCAAAATCGCAAGCACGGAGAAAAGGCAAAGAGCCAAGTACGAGTGAGCAGCAGCGATCCGCAGGCACGGGTGATGCATCAGTCCGATGGAGGATTGACTCTGAGCTACAACGCTCCGATTGCCGCGGATGCGGCACAGGGGTTGATCGTGGGTGTAGCGGTAACCCGGGAAGGCAACGACACAGACCAGTTGCTTCCAGCGGTGGAACGCCCAGCAGAACGGTTACAGCGAGGGCCCGAGCAGATGGTGGCTGATGTGGGTTACAGCACACGCGCGGCCATCGAGGAGAGGGCCGAACGAAAGGTGGATTTTCTGGGAAGCATGCCGCGAGAAGCTGCCTCCACGGGGAGGACCGTTCCCCACCGGCTGCCACCCAGCGCTTTCCTTTTTCAGCCCGAGACGAATCGCTAGGTGTGTCCCGAGGGCAAGTTCTTGCGCCAGGAAGGATGCTTGAAAAAGGAGGGCGGGCTAGTTTCCCGCCGCGGTTTGGCGAAGGCGGAGGATTGTCTAATCTGTGCCGCAAGCCCGAGTGCTGTCCGGAAAATCGCCACGGCCGAGGGATTTTGCGTTTGGAGGAGAGCACCGGAGTTCTGGCTTTCCGGCAGAAGATGGAAACCGAAGAGGCACGGGGAAACTATCGTCGGCGTGGCAGGGTCGTGGAATTTCGCCATGCCTGGATCAAAAGCAAGCTGGGTCTACGCCAGTTTCCCGTTCGAGGGCTGGTGAAAGTGCAGATGCAGATGCTCTGGGCTTGCCTTACCTACCGCCTGCAACAGTGGATCCGCTTGCGAAAACCGCTGCCCACGCCGGCTGCGGGCTAGATTCAGAAAACCACAGGGTCAGGAAAAGACGGAATCGATTCGAGCAGCACAGGGCAAAAAGGCAAAATCCTTCTCGCGCCTCAAAATCCAACCTGCGCGAGACGTTTCTTCACAGCTTCTGTTTGAAGGGTGCGGGTGTAGGCGCAGCGCCGCAACTACCGCGCCGCCGCCCGGCTAGAAGCTGATCTTCAGGATCTGCCCGTTATTCCCCACAAACCAACCCGCATGAGGATTCGCGAATGCCACGGCCCAGTAGCCGCTCGCTCCCGGTATCGGCACCCACGTAAATCCCTCATCAGGCGTAAACGCAGCTTCTCCTGAACTGAAGTCCGGCTCCGTCTCGGTCGTGATCACCACGGTACGCTCAAATTTCTCGGACTCCTCGCCCGAGGCCGACCCCCAGCTCCAACCTTCATCATCCTTATGCTCCGTGCCGCGCACGTAAGCTAAACAGAAAATCGCGCCCTGCAACGGCGGTGCAGGAGTAAGAGTCCACGTCCGCCCGCCATCGTCAGAAATCGCGGTGTCCGCACTGGTGTTTGAGTTCAAATCGCCGCCGCCGACAATCCCGTGCCGCGCGTCGCGAAACGCCACGGAAACTCCACCCGCGCTCGGCGAGCTTAGCAACGGAGTGTCATACGCGTTCCACGTATTACCTCCGTCTTTGGTAGCTAGAATCCTCGCAATCGTAGCGCCGCCAGTCGTAATCCACGCATTTGTTTTTCCCTGCGCGGTAATGCAGGTTCCGCTGGCCGCAAACGACGCTTCGCCGGGAAGAGCAGGCGGCATATTGGCGGCAATGGATTCCCAGGTTTTACCATTCGTCGTGCGAATGTCGGGAAATACTCCGTTCCCCGAATCGCTGTGCGTGATCCCCCGGTCCGGAGTCCAGAACGCGAAACAATCGTAGAACGCGTTCGGATTCTCATTCGTGAATTGAATCTTCCAATTCGCGCCGCCGTCAGTGGTCTTGTAAACCTTAAAATCCGTAGTGTCGTTTCCAATGGACATCAGATACGCCACCTTGTCGCTCACCCCATACACATCGCGAAACTGATCGTTCTCCGCTCCGGGCACCACCGCGGCCTTCCAATGCTCGCCACCGTCCGTCGTCTCCACATAAGTGCCGCCAGTTCCGGCCGCCCACACGACGCGGGAATCCACAGGACTCACAGCAATCAGCAGCTGCGTAGTGCCGCTCTGCTGCGGAGTAAGTTTCGGTTGATGAATCTTCCAATTTTCTTGCGCAGTGCAAAAGTTCGCGGAACAGGCAATCAGGAATACCACCAGAAAGTTTTTCATCGGAGTCCTCCAGGCGGGGATGCTGGGCGTCGAGGAGTATATGAACGCCTCCCAACAGGTGTCAAGCTGCGCGGTTGCTCAAGCGTAGCTCGTTCCGCAGCGTTCGAGGCCCGCACCACTCACTCCATCCGCGATTCCGAAAGAGCCCAGCTCAAAATAATTTTCGATCAGTTAGTACTAGTGTTCTGTCCCATAAATAACGGTCTTCAGTATTGCTGGGAATATAGGCATCTCCCGTGCACAATGGAGGTGCCTATGGCGATGGGACGACCGAAATCGACGGTGGTGTTGGATTCGGAACTGCGTGAACAGTTGGACAGCTTGGCCAAGTCACGTTCTCTTCCTGCTAGCTTAGTGCGTCGAGCCAAGATTATCTTGTTGAGGCCTCTGGGAAGAACGACCGAGAGATCGCCGCACAACCGGAACCTGCAAATCCCCTCTGTGAAGTCCGCACCCGCGCTCAACTAGTCGAAGCCCAAACAAGCTCTAGGTATTCAGCTCGACGCAGCCGACATCCCCGCGACTCCACCGCCCGCCGCGCCGCAACCACCGCCCGCGGCCCATGCACCCCAATACACTCTCACCGATCAAATGCACCAGCCGACAGTCGCCGAGCTCGTCGAGGCCATTCTCCCCAAGGCGAAACCCTCCAAGCCCACATCTTCGCGGAAACCCAGGCGTCACTCCAATCCGGTCCCGCAAGCCGCGGTCGTTCCGGCACAAGCGATCCCACCCTCAGTCCCAGTAGCAGTAATCCCGCTCGAAGTGGTCCCACCCGGCACCTCCGTCGCCGAAGCCACCGAAACTTTTGACCGACGCATTACGAAATCATGCGTTCCCGGACATTCGCGACGATTCCGATCCTGCCGACCCCGACCGTCACGCCCGCAAATGCGTCATCTGCCACCATCCAGACCGCGCCGAGATCGAAGAGGATTTCGTCAACTGGCGCAATAGCGACCTCATCATGGCAGATTACGAACTCCCGACCTTTCGCACCGTCTATCGGCGCGCCCGCGCCACCGGCCTCTACCAACGCCGCCGCGAAAACCTCCGTTCGCCGCCGAACTCCTCATCGAACACGCCGACCAGGCCACGCCCAGCCCCGACGCCATCCCACGCGCCATGTCCATCTGCGCGCGCATCAGCGACCAAGGCGATTGGGTTGAGCCCGCCAAGCACGTCATCTTCACCTGCAACACAAATGCCGCCGTCGAGCAATCCGCTCCGAGCCCGAGCCGATCGTCCAATTCGATCCCACATTCGACGTCGCTCCCGTGCCCGAACGCGCGCCCAGGTTCCAACCCGGTCCCGCGCCCCAGCACCTAGCCCGAGAAAACGCTCGTCGTCCGTATTCCTCCGCATCACTAAGTACTTCTACGGGCGTCCCCGAGCCAGCTCGAATCGACCTCCCGCGACTAGAAAATGACGCAACACACTGAAAATAAAGAGCCGCTCCCATTTCTAATCGAATATCTTTCGCCAAAACAAGCGCAAAGCGACGCAAACAGGACGCACAGAAGCCGAGCAGGAGCGAGCCGAATGACCGCGAGCCGGTCGCCGAACGAAACGCGCACCCGGCGAGGCCCAAACAACACGCGAAGCGGGTGGGGTTTAGACGATCGCTAGCGTCTCGTGAGGTTACAGGAAAGCGTGGAAGGCACACTTCCGCCCATCAGTCTCGTAGGAAGATTTGAATTTCCCGGGTGGCCCATCCCTCGCGGCTCTGCTTCACGCGAAGTGTCGAAGCTTTTGATTTGCCCCACTCGAACCCCTTACGTCGCCGCTCGAGCAGGGAACTGGGAGTTAGCTGGATGCGATCGCTTGCGTCATTTGCCCGGCGGTCTGTTGCGGAGGCTCGTTGCGTGGTGTCATCGCGCCCGATGCAGCCGCGTTCTGGTTCGAGGTTGAGGCTACAGTTCCGAAAAATGCACTGCGCGCTTTTTCAAACGAATCTTCCGATTTCGCATTTGTCTGTTTCATCTGGGCTTATTAATCTCCTCTTCCTTCGTCTTTCCGAAAGCTCCCGCCCGACTCTACAGCTTCTAAACAGGGACCGCGGGGGGCTGGCACCGCAGTCCATGGACCAAATTGTTTCCTATTACGTCCAGCCGCCTTCCGTCACGCTTTAGCGCATGGAACCGGCGGATAGTCGAGTAGAGCCTTATCTGCCGAAAGTGCCTTATTTCTTAATGTCTTACGGGCCGAGGATTTTCTGCTTTTCTTCGCCGCCATCGCAGTCCATCCTATCTTTCGCCCTACGCAAGGAATAGTGCAATTCAGCGACCGAACGTTTCACCCGCGGGAAATTACGCGGACTGCACATCCAATTGGACTTAGCCGGCCATCCGAAATCTGATACGGGATTTAATTCCCGCTCCAGCGCTGAATAGTTCAACGCTCGTTGAATTATTCACTATTTTTCGCTGCTCGCGCGACATTTCACCCGCCGCAAGGATCCAAATGTGCATCCCGAATTTGAATGTTCAAAATCGTTAGTCTAGAATCCCGCAGGAATTGCACACACAACCAATGAACCAAATTCTTCGCATCCCGGTTCTGCTTCCGCTCGCGGTTGGCGCGGTCGTCATCTTAGGTACGATCTTCATCCACGCCCTGTCCGTCAGTGTCTCGCTGCACCTGCTTCGCCGCGAGCGCAGACTGGGCCGGACCGGCAGGAGCTTCTGGGGCGATTTTCCAATCGTCGTGCTGGCCATGCTCGTTACCCTCGCGGCGCACCTGATTGAGATGGCCTTATGGGCCGTAGTGTTCGTCCGCTGCGGAGAATTCGCCGACTTCGGCACCGCGTACTACCACTCGGCAGTCAACTACACCACTTTGGGCTACGGTGATCTGGTAATGTCGCCGCGTTGGAGATTCCTCGGCCCTCTCGAAGCCGCCAACGGCATGCTCCTCTTCGGCGTAACCACCGCGATGGTTTTCGCGCTCATCCAATGGCTGATTCAAGCCAGGTTCGCCGATCTCAGGGGTTGAGCAGGCGCCTGCTCACATCGTCTACGGCATAGTTACGCTCACCGAATTACAAACGAAACCGCGAATCGAAAGCCCAATCAAGTTCAATGGCGGCCGGCGCGGTGGTATCATCGCCCGTCGCGATGCGCCAGTCATTGCGCGCCGAAGAAGGGAACTGTCACGCCGCGCGCTCGGCTCGACCGAGCGCCGCGAACCACGCCGCGGACGCCTGACGCTGTTCGCGCTCCGCCAGCAAGAGGAAACGCCCGTGCCGGAACTCAGCCAGCTCGTCGCTTCCACTCTCGCCGGATACTACGAAGGAGTTGGCGCGCGCCTGCACCAATGGGTCGCGCCGCTCACAACCGATCAGCTGTGGCGCAAGCCTTATCCTTATGGCAACAGCATCGGCCACCTGCTGCTGCACCTCACCGGCAATCTGAATTACTACATCGGCGCGCAAATCGCCGGCACCGGCTACGTGCGCGACCGCGCTCGCGAGTTCAACGAGCCGCGCCAGCTCCCCAAGGAGCAAGTGCTCGCCGATTTCGACCGCGCGATCGCGATGGCCGCTGCGACCGTCCGCCAGCAGTCCGCAGAAGATTTCGCCAAGCCGTACTCCGCCGCGCTGGAACCGGAGACGCATGATCGCTTCACCGCATTCCTGCGCACCGCCGCCCACGCCTACCATCACGTGGGCCAAATAATTTATCTCGCAAAGGAAGTCAGCAGACCCGCGCCCTGATAATTTCTAATGCGGTCGCGAAGGCGGAAACACGCCGCCGAAAACGAAGGCGCACCGCCCTGTAAATAAGACGCAGTGAAATGAACGAGCGCGTTGGCGGCTGCGCCACCTTGCAGTGGCGAGAGGTGGCTGTGCGCTTGCCACGGTGAGAACATGGTAGGCATGCCGAACAGCCAGCAAGACGAGTCCGAGAATTTTCTCCACTTGACGGATCGATTCAGCCGCGCCGTTGATTACGCCCGCATCGTGCACATTGAATGTCGCAAAGGCACACGTGTGCCTTATATGGCGCATCTGTTGGGGGTAGCATCCCTCGTGATGGATGAATTTGGCCGGGTAGGTTTCCCGGTGACAGAGGATATGGTCATCGGCGCTCTCCTGCACGACGCCGCCGAGGACGCAGGCGGCTCGCTTCGGTTGCGTGATATCGAGGCGAACTTCGGAAGAGAAGTCGCCGAAATAGTCAAGGGATGCTCGGACAGTCTCGAAGCGGACAGCAGCAAGAAGCAGGAATGGAAAGTCAGAAAGCAATCGTACATAAAGCAGCTTCCCAAGGAGTCGGAGGGGACACTGCTGGTTTCGGCAGCGGATAAACTCTACAACGCGCGCGCAATTCTTGACGACTACAGAAAAATTGGCGCCGCAGTCTGGAGTCGATTCAAACGTGGGCGTAACGATCAGCTTTGGTATTTCGGCGAACTTTTAAAGATCTACGAGCAGCGAGGCTCCAGCCGGCTCACCGAAGAACTCAAGCGAGTCGTCACTGAACTGGCTCAACTCTCGGCAGGAGAGCCGGGCGCAGCACGCTTCGGTTTTTGAACGACAGCGGTTTAGACGCAGCATCGCGAATCCGTCGCGCCGCTGCGCGTGGTTTCCTGTAGCCCTCGGAGACGTTCCTAGTATGACAACACGACTACTCGGTGTGCACGTCCGGTGCACGGAACGATGCTAAGTTACGGTCATCAGCCGGCCTGGGTACGCAACGCCGAACGACAGCGGTTCGTGTGAAATAGCCCGCCCGGGATCGGGAGGAACACCAAAAAGTGCTTCGCACGTTCTTGCCACCTCGCATTGCGCGGCGATTTCCCGCTTGGCGTTTATTTTTGTGGCTCGGGCTGTTGCCACTTTTCGTGTCTGGTTTATGTCGCGTTGCAGCGCAGGCGCAGAGCTCCATTGTGCTGGTGGGATCCGGCTCGAGCGTGCCGGCGCCACTTTACACCCGCTGGACGCAAGAGTTCGGCAAGCGCGATGCGAATATTCAAATTCGCTACCTTCCCATCGGCACCAGCGAAGGCATCAAGGAGATTTCACGCGGCGCCGGCGATTTCGGCGCGGGCGAAGCGCAACTCACCGCAACGCAGCGCAAGGACGGCAACTTGACCGAACTGCCGGTGGTGCTCATCGGCATCGTGCTAATTTACGACCTTCCCGACTTGCATGGCGAGCTGCGGCTTTCTGGCGATGTGCTGGCAGACATTTTTCTGGGCGACGTGAAAACGTGGAACGCGCCGCAAATCGCGAAGTTGAATCCCGACGTTACGCTGCCCAACCTTGCGATCAAGGTGATCAACCGCCCGGCGGGGAAGGGCTCGAATTACGTGTTCACGGATTTTTTATCCAAAGTGAGTCCAACATTTCGCATGGAAGTCGGAGTGACTGCCTCGCCGCGGTGGCCGGTGGGCGATCCGGCGGAGCGCAGTTCGGACGTGGCGGACAAAGTGAAAAGCACGACCGGCTCGATTGGATACGTGGAGTATCAGTACGCGCTAAAAGCAAATATTGCGGAGGCGGCGGTCTTGAATCCCGCAGGCCGCTTCGTGAAAGCTTCCATGGAAACCATCACCGCGGCATGCGACGCGGCCGAGCAGCCGCGCTGGAATAACTTTTCCGCTTCTTTGACAAACATGCCGGGAGCGGGATCCTATCCCATCACCAGTTTCACATGGATTTATTTGCGCACCACTCCGCCTGATGCCGCGCGCGCCGCCGCACTGAGCGATCTACTCGATTGGATCTATAGCGACGGCCAACGCTCCGCCGCACTCGAAGGCTACTCCGCCTTGCCAGCGCAATTGCTCGCGGAGGTACGGAAAAAAGCGAAGGCCCTGCAATAATCCGCTCCGCATTCGCGCGGAATCCCGCTGTTTCGCGAATCTGCAATTCAGCCACGCTGTTTTCTTTAGACCGGCGGCGCATCCGCCTGCGCGCAAAAGGTCACTGAGGACGGGAGAGGCGCTTTACTCCTGCATCAGCGGCTTCCTTGAAAGTGCTGAATCGAGACATTCGGCCGGCAGCCATCCGGTAATTCGAAAGCGCCTCTTCCCGTTGCCCCGCCGCCTCCTGCAGTTCGGCCAGGTAATAAATCTGAGTTGCTCGGCCATTCTCATCCGCAGCCACATCATCGAACAGCCACCGAAACGTCGTGACATGCTCGGCGGCGGGAACTGCGTTGATGAACAACAACGTGTCCGCGGTTCTCGGCGAGAATTCTTGAGAATAAATATCAAGAATATGTGCTCGTTCGCCGTCATCTAACCGGCGCCCTTCCTTCCGCATGTCATTGGCCACGCGGATTACTTCCCGATCGGATTCTCGCGTGTGGCAGTTCAGCAGCGCGCTCAGTTCGAGCCGACGCACATACTCGCCTTCGCGTTCCGCGGCGAGCGCTGCCTTGAAATGTTTCTGCGCTTCTGAGATCTGATCGCAATTGCGCCACAAAATCCAGTGGCCCCACATGGCATGCGCGTACGGGTTATTCTCGTCCTCCGCCACGGCCTCTTGGTACACCTTCACCGGATCGAGATCCGCTCTTCCGTCGCGCGTTTCCAGAAAGTAGGCCCAGCCAACGTGCGCGCGCAGGTCCGCCTTTTCTGCTCCGTGCGGCGCAGAAGCTACTGCGCGGAGCAGCACCGGTTCGAGTTTGTCTGTTACGTCGGAGAATTTCTGACCCTCTTGCAGATGTACGTTTTCCAGCCAGGCCATCGCCAGTTCATTTTGCGCCACGCGCACCTCGCCCGAATTCGGCTCGAGCTGCGTGGCTTTTTCCAGCGTCTGCCAACCCGCGCCGTAGTCGCCGGCCTTTTTTTCCTCAGCTGCGGTCGCCAGCAGTGCGTTCGTGGTTCTCGCGGTCTCCTTGCGGCTGTAAAGATATTTTGCAAATCCCGCCAGTGTGGCACAGAGCGAAAAGATGGCCGTCAGATACCCGACCCACTTCAGTACGGCTGATACTTTTCCGTCCGTCTGCGCTTTTTTCATGATGCTCTCGTTGCGCGCGATGCTCTCAGAGCGGGCAGGCCACTCGGAACCGCAAATGCAATGGCTAACCCAAAGACCAATCAACTTCTGCGTTAACTACCGCAGTGGTATCATCGCCCGTCGCCATGCGTCAATCGCAATCGCGCGGCTTGAACAAAATGTTGCGTCGCGAAAAGTCCTCCCACCCGACCAGTCGCACTGCGACTGCAGGAAAGGTGAGTAGCTGGGTCTTATGGGCGGTTGGCGCGGTAGTCCTGTTCATCGCAGTTGCTGTTGTGGGGGAGGAGGTGTTGGCGCGGGCCGCGTGTCGTGCGGCAACTGAAGCCGGAATTGTGAGAGATTTTCGCCATTTTACCGGCGAAGAACTTGAGCGGGACGTGCGTAGTCAAGTTCCTTTGAGCAGCTCGCGCGCGCTCGTCGAGAGCTTCCTTGCCAGGGAGGGAATGAAATTTAGTTATAGCTCTTCGCTTCATGCGACTCTGGCGAAAGCGCCTTGTCTCAAGGGCAGCGGAATCGTCGTCAAGTCTCTGGGACTGACGTTTCGGTTCGACAACGAATCAAAGTTGGTATCCATCGAGGCACAATTACATCTGACCGGGCCGTAGCTTGCGGGTGGCCCACCCGCCAGACGTGCGGAAGAAACCAAGGCTTTGCAATAGACCTCGGCGCATTCACCCGGTATTCTGCTGCCTGATAATTTTGCAATTCGGCGGGGAAACCCGGGGCGCGCATCGCCTCTGGCGTCATCGCAAAAAAAATCCGGCCGCAATCGATCGAGGTGGCGCACATGGATTGGAAAGAACACGGAGTCAAGATCGTGCATGCCAACGAACTCGACACCAACACGCCGCAAACGCCTGGCATGACGCGCGCGGCGGCCATCACTCATGCACGCACCGGCGCAAACCAGTTGTGGGCCGGCACCGTGACAGTGCATCCTGAAGCCAAAACCGGGCCGCACCATCACGGCGCGCTCGAGACCGTGCTCTACATTGTCAGAGGCCGTGCGCGTATGCGCTGGGGAGATGATCTGGAACTAAGTGCGGAAGCTCAGGCAGGAGATTTCATCTACGTGCCGCCGTACGTCCCGCATCAGGAAATTAATGCGAGCCCGGACGAGATTTGCGAAGCGGTCGTCGTCCGCAACGGCCGAGAACCGATCGTCGTGAATCTCGACCTAGAAACGCCAGAGCCGGCAAGCGAAGGCCATCCCGGCATGCCGTTCCATCCGAAGAGCTGAGCCGGCGTCATCCAATTTACGCTGGGCGAGAACATTCCTGGCGCGCGGGTGAACCTCCGCCGCAGTTTATTCCGCTTCATCTGCGCCGCAGTCGCGCAACCTACGACCGTCTGCCGACTCTATTGGCACACAGCGCGGGCAGATGTATTTTGCCGAAGATTCACTCACCGATTGTCCGGCCCCTCGATTCGTAAACAAAAAATCCCCGATTCGAGAAAGCGATGCCAAAGAAGAAACCAACCGCGAGGAACATAGAGCTTCGAGCCGGCAAGATTTAGCGTCGGAAACCACCGCCGCCGCGGAACCCACCGAACCCGCCACCGCCCGAACCGCCGTGAAATCCTCCGTCGCTAAATCCGCTGCTGCGTTCTCCCCAACCGCCGCTGCTGCGGTCGCTGAATCCGCCACCGCCAGAGCCGCCGCCCCATCCACCCGAGCGATAGTTGTCCCAACGTTGTGAGCCCTGGTCGCGCGCAGCCGCTTCGTCGTTGAACGATGAGGATGATTTCGTGGCGTTGCTCCAGCCGCTGCCGGTGTTTTGCTGCCAACCCGAGCTGGGGCTGCCTCGGTACACAGTGCCGTCGTGGCTGGCGTAAAGATTGTTGTCGCTGTAGCCGACACCGTTTCCCGTATGGGTGTTGTAGGCGAAGCCGCGATTCACACTTGCGGATGAGCCGCTATACGCGTTTCCAGCAACGCCGTGCGCTCCACCCGCTACGACTCCTGTGTTCGGATTGTATGCCGCGCCTCGGCTGCCCGCGGCGTAATTCCCGGTGTACGCGTTATAGTTGTAGCCTCTGCCGCCTACGCCTGACGTGCCCGTGACGGGATTGTAAAAACTTCCGCGCGATCCTGCACCGACATTGCCTGTGTAAGGATTCGCCCAAGCGGCGTGTGTGCCGCTGTAAGCTGCATTGCCCCAGTGGCCGTAAAAATTTGCGGACGCTACTCCGCCATAAGCGCCCCATCCCCACGCCGGAGCCACTGGGCCCCAGCCGTACCAACCAACTGGACCCCACCAGGGACTGCATGCGGCACCCACAGCCATGCCAAGACCAAAGCCAAGCGCCCAACCTCCCGCCGCGCTCCAGCCGAATGACGCGCCGACGCCATAAGTCACTGGCGCGGGGATCCAAACGTCTGTAGTCACGAAGGGCGAGTACACATAACCCGTGCCGTACACCACAACGCCGTCCGTTGAGACTACGGTCCCGTAGTAGCCAGGCGTGTAGCCCACATAAACAACGCTCGGTGTGTAGCCGTACACCTGCGCATACGTGACGTAATAAATCGGTGAGCTAGGTGGAATGGTATAGATCACGGGAGCCACGGTCACCGCCACGGTCCACGGCCCATTCGCTGACGGTCCCGTGAACCACACTCCACCTTGGCACGAATAATAAGATGTTCCCGAAACCATCACGACCGGCGTCGTCGAATTCACGGCGTACATCAACGACGTGCCAGTGATGGGCTGAAAACTCGGTTCACCAACATAGGAAAGCGTCAGCTTGGCTTTTGCACGGTTGATGGTCGCCGTCTGCGGTATCTGATTGGCGATTAAAGCTTCTTTCGCCTGCGGAGTCCCGGGAATGGAGACCAGCACACTAGCCTTCGGACTGTAAGTGGGAATCTTCGCGAAGTCCGGCGGAAGACTTGTACCCGCAATATAGTTCCACGGACCATTCTGCAGTGAAGTCGACGAGAACCAGCGTCCAGCGACGAGTATGTAGTAGGTAGAAGCGCCGTTGTCCAAGAAAATATCGTCGCCGGAATTGGTGACGTACAACAAGCCCGTACCCGGAATCGGCGTGAATTCCGGTGCTCCCGAAGTCAGAATTAATTCCGCTGGTGTCGTACTGACGTAAACCTGTGGAGCCTGGAGATCTTCGAACGCCTCCTTGAGAGACTGTTCGGGATTTCCCAGAACCTGATTCTGGTGCGCATGCAGCGCCGCCTCTTTGATTTTATCCAGGTCTTTTTTTGGATCATGCTTCGCCAACAGCCAATCGCCCTGCAGAGTCTGCGACTGGACCCAGTCGTCCATCAGCGCCAGGTAATACATGCTTTTACTGGAATCGAAGAGTATTAATGCGCGGGTGTTGATGATTTTTTGCAGACCGTTTCCAGCATCCTGCATTACCGGTTGCCCATCAATAAGCGCGAGAACAGCCGGGCCAGTGCTGAAAAGGATTGTGGGAGGATTGTTCTTGACTTCTACTTTTTGCTGTTTTTCCGCGACGGAGGTAACGGCCAAGCTGGACTGCAACTGATCCAGCGGGACAGCTTGCGTCCAGGTCATGTCCTTATTAAAAGCGCCAGAATAGGCGGCCCCGTTATTGGCAATCGTCGGAAATTTCTGCCTGGTCAATTGGAAATCTTCCAGAGTGACCACACGATTGACCTTGTCTACTTCCGTGCGGGCGGTATACCAGATCGCGCCAAAATCTGTTTTGTCCGTGCCGGTCCTGATGAGGACCGCGGAATATGCGTCCAAGCGATTTCCCGTCCAATCGCTGAGTTCCGGCTGATACACGGAAATCTTTGCATCTTGATAAGCGAACTGCCGCGGCCACGGGTCGCCTCCGGGCGGCGACACCTTAGTCGGCGTGGCGGCAGCCTTCGCCGCCGGCGTGGTAGAAGTGGCGGACTGGGGGAAGGCCATGCCGGGTGACGCGATCGAAACGCACGCGACCAAAAGCACGGCAATCAGGGGTCTGAATGGCATCTGGAATCCCATATTGACCAACCTCCTCAGTCCCTATATCTGTTTCATGCTCACTTTTTTGTACGACACCAATCCGAAACGATCGGTTCACCGAGGCACACTTCGTAGGTTCGAGTTCCGACTTCTGAACGCGGAACGTATTAGCGCACGCCGCTCCGCTCGCGATAATTGTAAAAAGTAACAATCGGGAAACCGCTGCCCTGGCTAAGTTTTGTCCAAGCGAAGCCAAACAGATGGTTCTCCCGCGCAAGCTTTGTCGAGTCAACGTGCTGGATGGGGTTGCATCGACCGGTTGAGCTGGCAGCACTTACGAGAGAAGTGAAATTCGCAGTTTCCGGTGACGCGAGTATTCACGGCCTACAGCGGTTTGGATCAGGAAAACTGCTGTCGGCTAACGCTCAAAAATTAACGGAGGCCCGCTGACACGCTTTGCCTGGAAGGCTACTGTCACCTCGACTCGGTCGGCGATCTTGATGAAAGGAATGCTCCCGTTCACCCCGTAGTCTTTACGGTCAAAAGCCATTGTTCCTTTAATCTCGCCTACGCCTTTGCCCTCGCTGTCGGTCGTTAGCACCAGGGTGTCAGCTTTAGTCACTCCGCGTATCGTAAAGTTGCCCTGCACCTGATAGTTCCCTGGGCTGGTTCGCACGATCTTCGTTGACTTGTACGTGATGAAGGGATCGTGCTTGACGTCAAAGAAGTCTTTGCTTTTTAGCTTGTCATCCTTCATGCCGCTCCCTGTATTCACGGTGTCTGCCTGAATCTTAATGTCCAAGACGCCGGTTGAGATATTAGGAGACGTAAACGTTAAAGTGGCATCCCAATTATCGAAATGGCCCTCTATATCCACCGATGATTTCACGTAGAACTTAATCGTGCTTTGCTCCGGCGTAATGACGAAAACAGGAACCTGCGCTCGGCTCAGTCGCGGGAGCAGGGCGGAGGCTAAAAGGCAGAGAAGAACGAGTCGCATGGAGCCCCTCCTTGAATAAAAGCTGTGCGATCTTGCTCGATACTTCCGTGTTTTCGCGAGCCCACACCGATTACCCATTCCGAATAACAGATCCCGGACCTCCGCGAGAATATACTTCGGCCGAATTACAGATGCAAGCATGGGCGGGTGGCGGATCTTTTTACTCTCTCAAACGAACGCGGCCGAATTTCCGGGTGCTGCATCCCTTCGGTTCTTTAATGTTAGGGATTTAGACGCAGCGTCACTGCACGCGCATGAGCCATACTTTCGCGTTACGTTCGCCGTTATTCCCGATTTCCACAGACGCGGAAACTGTGGAAATCTCCGCCGCAGAAACTCGACAGACGCCAAAGTTTAGTTCGCGAATGTTATTCTTACAGGTGGTACTGGTTCTGCGCCTCGTCTGCACACTCGTACAGCTGTGTTTCCCACTCGCGCGTGCTAGCGTAGTACGAACAGAAAAATGATGCGAAAAAATCTAAATCGGCGTCTTACGGTCAGCTTCGCAGCAGCGCCAACAAAACATCCACGCCCAGTGAGTGCCTCCCGCGCCGCAGCAGCGCAGGCGCAGCGCCGCCGAGCCCAGCAACCCATACGAACTTGCAGGCCATCCGTAGAAATACGAACGACTCTAAAAGCCCTCCGGGCGATTGGAAACATGCTCCAACCGACGGAAAACACACAACGGCGCTCATTTCTGATCAACTAAAATTTTGCCGTTTTGGGCCCCCCAAGATCATCTCGCTCCGCCCGTCCGTATTCATACGACACGAATCACAAATCCCGATTCATACGTCACGCGTCACTCGCCACTGCGTTTGCCTGCTCGCGCCGACTCTGCTAAAGTAAACGCGATGGCCTCCCTCATCCAGGAAGTCGGCGAAACATTCTTTACCCTGTACAAGGGCTTCAGCGTGACGCTACGCACAATGTTTCGCAAGACTACCACTGAAAGTTTTCCCGACGCGCCACCCACGGTACAACCACGCTATCGCGGCATACATGTTTTGCAGCGCGACGAGCACGGCTACGAAAAGTGCGTGGGCTGTTTTCTATGCGCCGCAGCCTGTCCTGCGAACTGTATCTAC
Source organism: uncultured Acidobacteriota bacterium (assembly GCA_963790855.1). GTDB lineage: Bacteria > Acidobacteriota > Terriglobia > Acidiferrales > UBA7541 > Palsa-295. Next base: position 710,568 of record CAWBPZ010000003.1, on the reverse strand, counting down.
ATCGAGGCGGCTGAAAACACCGCCGCCAACCGTATTTCTGCAGGCGAGCGCTATGCGAAAGTCTACAATATTGATTACTCACGCTGCATTTTCTGCGGCTACTGCGTAGAAGCCTGCCCCACGGACGCGATCACTCACGGCCACAGCATCGAACTAGCCCCCTTCAACATCAACGCCCTGATCCATCGCAAAGAACAGCTCCTCGAACCCTGGCCGCCCCGCGCCAAACAGTCCTAATTTTCAAAACTCCACGCCCAGTCGCATCGACCCGGAGCCTCGCAGCCAATCGGGATCGCGGAGATTGATGTGGACGTTCGAGGGCGTAGGCGGAGGTTCTGCGAGATACGAAAAGGACCATGTTTGAAATTTGCGCGACGAGCCGAGTTTGGTAGCGGCGGATAATTGGATGAGCGGCGCAGAGCGCGTGTAGAAAGGCGCGATTGCGCGAGGTGATTGCGTGAAGCTGGCTACGCGGTCGAGCGGCACGATGATGCCACGTGTTTGCGAGAGGTGGGCAACACGGTCGACCCGCACGTTGCTGCGACGTGATTTCGTGAGGCAGGCGGCGGAGGCAAGTGGCCCGGCTGCGTGCATGAGGTAAAACGTTCCGTGGGGCGCGAATTCTTACGCCGCGGCTTGTTTCCGCCGTCGCGGTATTTTCATTCGTGAGCTACGATTTGCGGTTGCTCGCGTGGAAGAGTTGCTTGAAGAGCTTAAGGCCGCCGGTCAGCGGGATCGCAAAGATATTTTTCAGGAACGCGCTCCGCCGCTCCAGCTTCGCTTCGATGCTGTCTTCTTCCGGTTTTTTGGCGGCGACGACCGCACCGATATATTTCACGAAGTTGATTCCGCATTTTTCGCACTTCACGCCAGTGCGCTGCTTGTTGCCGCAGGAAGGGCAGTCGAAACGCATCGTCATGTGGCAACGCTGGCAGAAGCGCGCCACTTCGCGCACAGCCGCACCACATTTCGGGCAGGGAATTGTGGTCTGCGGAATCGGTGGCGCTGTGGGATCCCAGGCGTTCGCAGAGCTTTTTGGATTTGCTCGAATATCGCTCTTAGGCGCCGCGGTCTGCGAATTGGATCCCGGTGCTGGCGGTTTCACGGTTTCGGCGTTAGCTCCCGGATGCGGAGGCAGCGGCTGAAGCGTCAGGCGCGGGTTTACTTCGGTGACGGTATCGGGCGGTTTGCCGCCATTCTGCCCCGAAGATGAAGTGGCAGCCATAGTTCATCTTAACGGGACGTTGGTTCGATTCGCGCGCCGCGTCGGAGGTTGCGTCCGTGGCGTTACCCTGTCCGGCGGTACAGGTTAGTAAAACCTGCTTGAATCGCGCGCGAAGAGACTTGCTGAGAGGAGAAACCCGCTGACGGACAATTATTGCGCGGTCTTGGCGGACGACTGCTCTGATGCGGTGACTGCCGCAGTGCTGCGGATAGGCGGCGGCAATTTGGTGCGTATCAGCGATTCGACTTGCTTCCAGACGCGCGGGTCGCACTCGATTTCGATGTGGGACTTCATGAAAATTCGATCCCACCAGGGGTAGGCGTCGCAACGGATGGGTTTCGCGGCGTAGTCCTCCCGGAAATTTCCCAGGATCTGTGTGTGCGCTGGATCGGCGGCGCGAATCGCGGCGCGTCCGTGGAGCAGCCCGTCGCTCTGATAGAAATTGACGGCTTGTTCGACGTTCGCAGGGATCACCGAATCGTCTTCACCTGATTTCGCGACGCTGTCCACCTGAATGGTCAGCAGCACAGGAATTCCGTCGCGATTCAGCTGGTTAGCCAGCGCTATAGTTTCCGAAGCGCCCCAGCTGTGTCCGTAGATCACCACGCGCGCGTTCCGTTTTTCGTCAGATGACAGCGCGCCGTCGTGGTTGGTATCGAGAAGTTGCAGAACTTGGCGGTGCGCCTGGTCGCCTTGATGATTCTCGAAAGTGTTGACGTAAACTCCGGAAGGGTAGTCCTGGCGCAGGTGTGCGGCCAGTTGCACGCTGCTGTGGACCGGGTCATCGTGACGCACGAATCCGCCGACAAAGCCGATTACGATGATCTGCGTATCTGATTTTGCGGATTCCGACCGGTTGCGGGCCTCGTTGCTCGGGCGGGATATGCTGCGCAAATAGGCTGGCTTCTCGTGCGAGCGGGCTGAGACCGCGTTTCCACCGACCAGGACGGTGGCTATCACGACCGAAACGAAGAGATTAGCAGCGCGCATCATTTTGCCAGCGGGGAACTTGATACTAGCACAGCGTCCGTCGGTGCGGCTTATAGATCGAGTCCAATCAGGCGTCGCGCCGACTCGCGCTGCATGGGCGGCGCCCGCCGTGAGGGACCGCTTGCGCCCTCAGTACCGGTTTTCTGTTTTCGCGGCCGACGGACCGGGCTGCGCCCAGGACCGTTGCTATCTACCGTAGTTACACGTATTTGGGATGCGGTCTGTGCGGTCGACGCATGGAAACGCCCTCCAGCAGGGTTACTGAACCTGCGCTAGCGATTCCGCGGCACATGTGCTATTATCGTAGTGGAAAGGGATCTAATCTTAAGTGACACTTTAATTGTCTGAGGGGACCGGCGAAACCTTTCGCTAGGTAGCCGCGTCTAATTCGAACATGAGCAAAGAACAGCTGAAGGGCAGTGGGCGGTTAGTGCCGACACGGTTGACCGGCGTCGAGTACAAAGTAAAGTATGGCATCGAACTCACCGAGGAAGCCAGAGAGCATGGCGGCGGATGGGGAGCTGCGCGCGGTGGCCGGTGGACCCGGTGCTCTGTGCGTGCGGCGCACCATCACCCGATCCCGGACGGAAGCTATTTCCTCCACGCCGATGATGGCCGCGTGCATCAACTGAAGTCCGTTGATGGCCAGTGGCAGTATTTGGCGATTATCTAGCCGGCACGCGTCCAGCCCTGCGCTTGAACTCTCAGTCACTTCTGGCGAGCGCGTCGGGGTGTGGCTAAATCGGGCTGCGCCCGTGCCAGCGTGCTACCCGCAGCGCAATCGGCTAGTTCTGCGCGCGGATCTCTTTGTTGACTTTGCCGCCTTCGTCGAGAAACTGAATCATCGGATTCCCTTCGGCATCAACGCGGATGATTATGCGATTCCGGCCCTGCTCGTCCTTTATCCGTAGCGACGCCGATTTGTCGGGCGACCGGCCCAGATAGATTCGGTCGGCGTCACCAGTATGAGTCGTGAAGAATTTCTTCCATTCCGCAGCCTGCTGGTCCTTCGGCAGCTTGTTGACCTGCGCGCTGGCATCGATTTCTTGCTGAATCGGGTAATCTCCGCGTTCGCCGATACGGATCGCGGAAAACTGATCCTGGTCCTCGCGACCGGAATCAATCACAAAAATCTGATCCTGCTCGTACTGATCGAAACTCAGGTGAGCGTGGTTTTGGACTTTGCCGTCCTTGTCCTTTAGCCCACTCCAAACCAGACCTCCCATTTCGGAAGCCTCGTCATTCATGAATAGCAGGCCCGCCAGATCACGCCGGTCCGGGCGCGGATACTCCTTTCCGCGCATGAACATGCCGGGAAATTCGGCACGATCGGAAATAATTAGCCGCGGCGTGCCGTCAGGCTCGACGAAATTGATGCGGTGCACGGTGATCTGGTCGAACGATTGGCTGCGCAAGGTCGCGAATCCGCAAAGCACGGTGACGGCGAAAACGATGGTGAGAACTCCGGAATAAATCGCCAGAAATCGCTGGTTCGATAAAAGTCGCATGTGCTCCTCCGGTGGCGGCTGTTGCTAGCTTTTATACCAAATTCACGAAAAGAAAGGATTGCGTCTCACGTCTCGTTGACAGTGCTCGCGCACTCGCTGTAACCTTCGTCCCGCGCAAAAACTACAGTAACGAAGCTACGCCAGGTTTGCAGATAGCGTTGGTGTGGCCGCTTGTCGATGCGGTGCGCCCACGACGCCTGAAGGATAACGACGATGACAACTGTGCGCGCAGGTTTGCATGTAAAACTGTGGTGGGCTGCAGCGTGCGCTGCACTGATCGTTGTGCTGGCCGCGCTGGTAGCCTCCCCGCCGCGTCGAATGCTTGCGCAAGGTGCAAACTCATCTCAGGAGGCCGTAGTGGCGCCCAACGAAAATCTGATCGTGGAAGGTGTGCCGCCGATTCCGCAGTCGCTGGAGGATCAGGCGGACCGTTACACGAATTTTCGCTCGGCGTTTTTCGCCAGCTGGCATCCGACCAGGCGCGAGATGCTGATCTCCACACGATTCGCCGACACATTTCAGATCCATCAAGTGCAAATGCCCGCAGGCGCGCGCACTCAACTCACCTTTTACATTGACGACGTGCGCGGCGCGCTGTACCCAGCGAAGGGCGGCGACTCCTTCGTCTTCAGCAAAGACATTGGCGGCGGCGAATTCTATCAGCTCTATCGCTACGACCACGCGACGGGCGCCGTCACGCTGTTGACCGACGGAAAGTCGCGCAACACCGGGGAAGTCTGGTCGAATGACGGCCAGAAAATCGCCTACAGCTCCACGCGCCGCGATGGCAAGGACGTGGACATCTGGCTGAGCGAACCCGCACATCCCGATGATCCCAAAATCAATCGCATGCTCGCGCAACTGACCGGCGGAGGCTGGGGCGCGCTCGACTGGTCGCCTGATGACAAGCAGATCCTGATCTTGGAAGAAATCTCGGCGAACGAATCGTATCTTTGGCTAATGGATTCCGCCACCGGCGAAAAGTCTCTACTCACTCCAAAGGGCGGCACGGAAAAAATCGCCTACGCCAGCGCGAAATTCAGCAAAGACGGGAAGGGAATTTACCTCACCACCGACAAAGACTCCGAATTCCAGCGCCTCGCGTACATGGACCTCTCTTCGAAGAAATACACCTATCTCACCGAACACATTCACTGGGACGTGGAAGACTTCGACATTACGCCCGACGGCAAAACGATCGCGTTCACCACAAATGAAGACGGTTTCGGCGTCGTGCACCTGTTCGACACCGTCACCGGAAAGGAAAAGCCCGCGCTCCGCCTCCCAAAGGGACTTCTATTCGGCGTGAAGTGGCATCGCAACGGCCGCGACCTCGCTTTCGGCGTCACCAGCTCGCGTTCGGCCACCGATGTGTATTCCGTGGATGTAACCACCGGAAAAGTAGAGCGATGGACGGAGAGCGAAACCGGCGGCCTGAATCCGGAAAGCTTTTCCGCGGCAGAGCTGGTGCACTGGAAGACGTTTGACGGAAAATCCATCAGCGGTTTCCTCTATCGCCCAGCCGCGCGTTTCACCGGCAAGCGTCCGGTGATCATTGATATTCACGGAGGCCCGGAAGGGCAGTTCCGCCCCCGGTTTCTCGGCAGCTACAATTACTTCATGAACGAGCTGGGCATCGCCATGATTTTTCCCAACGTGCGCGGTTCGACGGGCTACGGGAAAACTTTCCTCACGCTCGACAACGGATTCCTACGCGAGGATTCCTACAAGGACATCAATTCACTTTTCGATTGGATCGCGCAGCAACCGGATCTCGACTCGAGCCGCGTGATGGTCACCGGCGGAAGCTACGGCGGATTCATGACTCTGGCCGTCGCCACGAATTACAACGACCGTCTGCGCTGCTCGGTGGACGTTGTCGGCCCATCCAACCTGGTCACGTTCCTCGAGAATACTTCCGGCTATCGGCAGGATCTGCGCCGAGTGGAATACGGCGACGAGCGCGAGCCCAAAATGCGCGCCTTCCTCGAGCGCATCGCGCCCGCCAACAACGCGCAGAAAATCACCAAGCCCCTTTTCGTCGTTCAGGGCAGGAATGATCCGCGCGTTCCCTGGACCGAATCCCAGCAGATGGTCGCGACCGTCCGCAAGAACGACACGCCGGTATGGTTCCTCATGGCCAAGGACGAGGGCCACGGCTTCAGCAAAAAGAAAAACGTGGATTACCAGTTTTACGCAACAATCCTGTTCATACAGCAGTTTCTGCTAAATTGAACGCGCTCGCCGCGCCAAATAGTACTAAGCATGCGCGGTTGCAGATCGCCCGGCCCAATGCATCGCGTTGAATATCGCCCACCCGCGACTCATCTCCTCGCCTTAAATTTCCGGAACTTTTGGCCCAATATTTGCGAATCACTCCTGCAAGGCGCGCGTGATCGTGGATGTGCAGCCCCACGGTATCCGCGCGCAGCAACGGAACGCCAGACGCAAGCTTTACCAGGCCACGGAACGAACCAGGAGGTTCTCGCAACATGAAAAAAGCAACCATAGCATTCTTACTCGCGGCTATCTTTGCCGCACCTGCCATCTTCGCCCAGGGTCCGGACGGTCCCGGCGGCGGCAACAACGTACAACGCCGCGTAGCGTTCCTCACCGACCGGTTGTCGCTCACGTCGGGCCAGCAGGCACAGGTCACCGCGATCCTGAATGTCGCCGGCAACGATGCGAACGCTGCAACTTCCCGCGCCAGCATGAAAGCCGCGCATGACACATTGAATACTGCCGCACAATCGAACGACACCGCCGCCATGGAACAAGCCGCCACCACGATCGGCAACTTGACCGCGCAGAGCACTCTCGCGCGCGCCAAAACGGACGCGGCAATCTACAAAGTCCTCACGCCCGATCAGCGCACCAAATATGCGCAGATGCAGCAAGACATGGGCATGGGCCGCGGCGGTCCGCGTGGCCGTGGTGGCCGTGGCAGCGATGAAGGTGGCGCCGCAGCGGCTCCCGGCGACGCCGGTCCCGGTTACTAAACGCGTAACGGATTCGAAGCGCCGAGCATAAGATTTTACAAACGCGCGGACGGCGGCAGGCTAACGTATATGCCTGCCGCCGCATCCAAAACGCTTGCAAGCGGCCTAAGCAAGCATCAGCAGGCCGCACCGGTTTTCGCGCGCAGCATCGGCGGGCGGCATTTTCGTGAAAAGGTGCGCTGGTTGACGCCGCATCATGCATCAGGCGTCTCCGGCGCATCGGCGTGTGCAGGCGTCATATTCGGTGAAGGGCGATGTCAGGAAGCTCAATTTCATGAGGAGACGTATGCGTATCAAACCACTTCTGCTGTGCGCTTGTGCTCTAGCGGTCCTTTCCGTGGCCGTTGTTTCGCAACGCAGCGCGGGCCAATCCACCGTCGCGCCGTCGCTGATCACTCAGCCGATTGACGAAAACAAGCTCGTCGTCCTTCGCGGGAATACGCATCCGCTCGCGCGCGCGAAATACGATCAGGGCGTGGCGCCGGGCAGCCTGGCTATGGACCGCATGATGCTCGTGCTCAAGACCACTTCCGCACAAGGCGCGGCGCTGGAGACTTTGCTCGCGCAGCAACAGGACCGCTCGTCGCCGAATTATCACAAATGGCTGACGCCGCAGGAATTCGGCGAACAGTTTGGCGTCTCGGAGTCGGACATACAGAAAATCACTTCGTGGCTGCAATCCCAAGGCTTCCAGATTGACAACATCGCGAACGGCCGCAATGTGATTCAGTTCTCAGGCAATGCCGCGCAAGTGCAAGCTGCGTTTCACACCGCGATTCACAAATACACGATAAACGCTCAGGAGCATTGGGCAAATTCCAGCGACCCATCCATTCCCGCGGCCCTGATGCCTGCGGTGACTGGCGTAGCTTCACTCAACAATTTCCCCAGGAAGGCCGCGCATAAATTGGCCGGCACGTTCACGCGCGATATGGCCACCGGAAAGCTAAAGGCCGTCAAGCCGGAATTCACATATGCGGCCGGTTGCAACGGCACCAACACGAATGGCACCAACACGGATTGCTACGGTTTAGCGCCGTATGACTTTGCGACGATTTACAACGTTCTGCCGCTGTGGAATGCCGGCATCGACGGCACCGGCCAAACCATCGCCATCGTTTCCGACAGCGACATCAATCCCGCCGACCTCACGAATTTCCGCTCGCTATTCGGGCTTCCTGCGGCTAATTTTACGAGAACCTACACGCCCGGCTCGAGCAGTTCGAATCCGGGCATAGAACCGTGCTCCAGCAATGGCGACGAATGCGAAGCGGACCTGGATGTGCAGTGGTCCGGCGCGGTCGCGCCGGGAGCCGCGATCAATTTGGTGATTTCGAAGAGTACAACCACTACATTTGGCGGGGACACTTCGGCGCAGTACATCATTGATAACGATCTGGCGAAAATCATCGGCTACAGTTACGGTTCGTGCGAGTTGGCTCTGGGCACAGCGGGAAACGCGTTGTACGGCGGTAGCCCGACCGTAAAGGACTCCGTCGGAGAATGGAAACAAGCCGTGGCGGAAGGTATCACCGTCGTCGTCTCCACCGGTGACAATGGCACGACCGCTTGCGACGCACCGTCCGAGGCCATTTCGGAATTCGGGATCGCCGTGAACGGCGTCGCTTCCACGCCGTACAATGTTGCCGTCGGCGGCACGGATTTCAACGACGCAACAAATCCCACAACCTATTGGAATGCTACGAACCCTTCGGCTACCACGCAAGCTTCCGTCAAAGGCTACATTCCAGAGACGACTTACAACGATACTTGCACCAACTCAATCATTGAGGGGCTTATTGATTTGGGCGGCCCTGACATCGAAACGGACTGCAACGAGATCGCGTTGGATCCCAACCTGAGCACCATAACGTTTCTGCTCCAACCGGACGGCGGCAGCGGCGGCGTGAGCGCTTGTACGACTTCGACGAATGCCGCACCGAATACGTGTTCGGGTGGATACACCAAGCCACTGTTCCAATCCCTGCTCACTATCGGAGATGGCAAACGCGACCTGCCGGATTTCGCATTCTTCGCGGGTGACGGCACGATCCAAAATTTCTACCAGTATTGCGAAGCGGACGTCGACCCCAGTGGCGCCGCTTGCAGCCTCACAGCCGGGACCAACTCCGCTCCTTTCCCGGATATTCAGGGTGTCGGCGGCACCTCAGTTTCCGCCGAAGTCTTTGCCGGAATGGTCGCGCTCCTGAATCAAAGCACCGGGTCGGCGCAGGGCCTGGTGAACACAAATCTCTATTCGCTTGCGGGCCAGAGCTGGGCCAATTGCCAATCCGCCGGCGCGCAGACCAGCGCATGCATCTTCAACCAGGTCACCACCGGAACGATTGCGATGCCCTGCGATGTCGTGGGAACGGCCCAGGGCGGTTTTACTGGTTGCGACATCGTGGACCAAGGCGACGTGGTCGGTGAAACCTATCAGGCCAACAACCAACTTGCCTACAATGCCGGCCCCGGCTACAACCTGGCGACCGGACTGGGATCGCTGAACGTCTATAATCTCGTCAAAGAATGGAATGTCGGCAGCGGCGGCGCGGCAGATTTTGTGATCTCGTCGAACCCGGCAGCGGTCACCGTCACCACCGCGGGCGGCTCCGGAAACACGGTGCTGACTGTCGTGCCGGTCAACGGCTTTAACGACACGGTGGCGTTTAGCGCGTCGAGCTGCTCTGGCCTGCCGACCGGCGCCACTTGCAGCTTCACCACCTCGCCGGTAAACGCGAACGGAACCACCACGCTCAAAATCACAACAAGCTCCACGGCCGCAGTGCCGCCGGCGGTTCGTCCGGTAAGTTTCGGCCGCTGGACCGCCGGTGCAAAAGCGTCTCTCGCATTCGCATTTACGATCGCAATTATTTTGCTCATCACCTCCGGCAAGAATCGTCGCTGGAGCACAGCCGCGGCCTGCGCTGTGTTCCTGATGACGGTCGGCATCGCCGCTTGTGGTGGCGGAGGCTCTAGCAGCGGTGGAGGCGGCGGCGGAGGTGGTGGCGGTGGAGGCGGCGGTGGCGGCACCAGCGTAGTCGAGCCCGTGGCCGTGACGATCACAGGCACCAGCACTACCGGCCAAGTGAGCCACACCACAACCGTGATGCTCACGGCGGAATAGCCTGGCAGTTGTAGCAGCGCACTTTAGTGCGCCATCCGTGCTACGGTGCAAGCGTGTGCTGTGTTACGGATCGGTGGTGGGTCATGGGTCAATGACGGGCTCAGGCCCGCCGCTACAATGGCATCGCGCGGTGCTCTGGCGCTCCGGCCATGAGTCTCGAGTTCTTCCACGCGATCGCCAGGCCGTAGCTCGCTGTGATGAAACCGTTTCCGCGCGCCTTACAAAATCCTTACGCTTTGCTTATTCCTTCCTAACACCTGCGCGTTAACATCAGCCGATTCAGAAACAGCTCAACTGTTTCGGCGCGCACGCGCCGGGCAAAAAACTGGCGCGCCGGGTGGCGCGGTCCACGGGAGTGTCCCTGTCCCTATCCGCAGGGGGAAGACGATATGACAATTTTCAATCGGCCAGACAATCGTGATGTGGAATTCGTGCAGCGAAAGACCGTCGAGCACTTCCGCGGTTTGCTGATCGCCGCGACAACAATTATTGCGCTGCTTCTGCTAGTCGTGTTTCTGCTGCGGGTAACGCGCATCGAAGCCGGCCACGTCGGCGTGGAAATCAATCTTGCCGGCAGCCAGCGCGGCGCTTCGGAAATTCCGATTCGCACCGGGTGGGTGGTTTACAGCCCGTTGCGCACGCAGATCATCGAGTTTCCGACGTACGTGCAAACCGTGAAGTGGACTCGCGACGCGGCCGAAGGACACCCTATCAACGAGGAGATGGGGTTCAACTCCAAGGAGGGAATGGAAATACTGGTGGACGTTTCACTTTCGTATGCGATTGACCCGAGCAAGGTGCCGGATTTTTATGTGAAGTATCGCGTGAGCGATCTGGAGCTGTTTACGCACGGCATTTTGCGTGACATCGTGCGTAACTCGCTGAACGAAGTCGCTTCCACTTTCACCGTGGAGGATATTTACGGCGAACGCAAGGCCGACTTTCTGGGCAAAGTACAGGCGATGATTGAACAGAAAGTCGCGCCGGTGGGCGTCAGCGTTCAGCAGTTCGGTTTCATTGGCGCGCCACGCGTCCCAGAGGTGATCGCGGCGGCCATCACCGCAAAAGCGCAGGCGATTCAGCAGGCCGAGCGAGCGCGCAACGAACTTGCGACCACGCAAGCGGAGGCCGCGAAGAAAATCGCGGAGGCCGAAGGCGATGCCAAGTCCATGGTCACGCGCGCGCAAGGTGAAGCCGACGCCAATCGCATCCGGCAGAACTCGTTAACGCCGCAGCTGCTCGAGCTGCGCCGCATCGAGAACTCGCAGATGCTCATCGAAAAGTGGAACGGTCAACTGCCGCAAGTGGAATCGGGCCAGGGTAGCGGCATGATGCTGCAGCTCCCGCGTCCGCAGTGAACCCTGCCGGAGCCCAGCCCCCGGCAGGTACGCAGACGCCGCGCTGATTGCAGAATTAGCGCGGCGTCTACCGTTTTGCGTTCAATTTGGATTTGACCGCTGACAAATTACGGCAGCGAGCTGTCGCCGCCATGCGCGACCGGATGAATCGCCGGCGCGGCGGCCGACGCCTGCGTTGTCGGAGATGCCCCAACTTTGCCTGCATAAGTGGCAGCAGGCTGCGGGTTCGGCTGGGCGCTTCGTTCTGCCGCAACCGCTAGTCCTCGCGCGCGAATGTCGGAAAGCAACGCCCAATCCTGTTTGAAGTCCAACATGGTCTCGCGGCTGTGCTTGGGGCTCTTCAGCTCGCCTTGCATGCGCGCGAGCATAATCTGATAGGCAAATTGGCCGTCGGAATCGCGCGCGAACAGGTTGCTCGCGCTGATGCCTACGCGCAGTGGCGGCTGCTCGCCACTGAAATTCATCCACAGCGCCCCGTTGGCATCGGCGGAAATCGTGCTGCTTTCGCACAGCCTTATGAAGACGCGCTTCAAATACATGCGATCGGGAATCACTTCTCTGCGGATGGCTTCGTCCACGGTCGCGTCGAATTGGGCCTCGTATTGTTTCCATTCGTCCTTGGTGCCTACGATCGTTTCGCGCTCCTGGGTTCCTTCCGCGGCGAGTTCCTGCACGCTCACCGTAAATCCGCCGGAAATCTCGGGGCTTTCGTTGGTGGCGCTTCCGGCAGCTTCTGCCGAAGGATGCGCCTCGAACTGATGCTCCGGATTGAAGTGTCCCGTGATCAAGTATGACGCGGTGACCGCCGGAACTCCCTGCCACGCGAAAGCCGCGAGCGGAATCACGAGTTTCTTCGAGTGGTAGAGCTGTTCGGTGCCGCTGCGGCATTCACTGCTACGCTTGATCGTGCCAGGGACTTGGGAAAAATGCAGCACGCGGAAGTCGCTTTCGGGATGTTTTTCGGCGTAATGAGTCAGTGACCGCGCCGCCGCTTTGGGGCTGGTCATGAAAAAATCGTTCAGGTAATCGGGCTTCACCGCGCCGGGATAGTAAGTGTTCAGCACGCGGCGCGTGAAGTCGGCGCAATTTCGCGTCATCCCGTTAAAATGGTTTACGTTCGGCAGGGAATTGAATTCGGCGATCAGCGCGCGGTCCTGTTCCACCGACGTCTTCACCACGAACATGTACAGGCTGCGCTCCAGGGTCGCGGCCACCATTTCGCGCCATTCGGAGCCTTTTCCGGAGCGGCAACGTTCTTCGGTGCAGATCGCAGTCAGGTATTTGCCGCGATAGCGTTCTTCCAGCGCGGCCTTGATGGCCTTCGAGCTGACCAAAGGGCGATTGCCCGGATCCTCGACGCCATATAAATAAACGCTCAGCGGAACGATATTCCATTCGTAAGGCTGATCTTCGCCCAGCGTCGTGTAATTGCTCAGGACCGAACCTTGTTCTCCGGGCAGGCAGAGGCGCATTTTCACGGGCGAACCGTCGGGGCAGATGCGCGAGAGATAAACCGCGCTATGTCCCGAGCCAGTGATGCGCGCGACGCTGGTGTCCAGCGACTCGTTCAACACCACGCCGGCGTCGGCGCGTGCCGATGGCGTGATGAACGATCCCGGCAGCGCAAGCACGAATAGCGAAACCAACGCCGCGGACGCCCGCAGGATTATGAAACGCAGTGATTTGCATCCCAACAAATGAAGCCTCCAATAAACTCCCGGATATGATTTCCCCCATTATGGTGAATGCCAACCGGGCAGGGGGCCTATCCCTAACAGTAAGTACGGACCGCGATAAATCGCTGTAGTAGAGAGCCGGGGCCAAGTCGCCAGAGACGAATGACTCCTAGGAGTCTAAACCCGAATCCGGGCGCAAAGTTGCAGCCCAAGATCGGTCCATAATTGGATGTAACCCTGCGGATTTTGGCTGTGTAGCGGGGAACTGATCCGTAATTCTACGATAGCCGACCCGTATTTCTAAGAGACCGCCCCGCGATTAGAAAACCGCGTACGTCGCAGAAAGTACGGGGCGGCACGCATTCCTGACCAACCATTTTGTGCCGCTTGGAGCGGCGCAGCTTTACTCCACCGCGAAATTCACGGTGCGGATCGGCGTCAGGCTGCCTCCCGATTCGCTGGCCTGCATTTTCAGCAGGTAGTCGCCGGGCGGTAGAGCCTCAACCGGCAACTTCAGCGCCACCGGGATCATGCTGTTGCCTTTTTGAACGTACGGGGTCATGTCAATGTTCGCCATTGAGCCCACCGATTTTCCGGACTTCTGATCCACGACCACGTAGCTGCACTTCACCGTCGGAGGATTCGCGTCCGTGAGCTGCGGCGCGTAAATTTGCGCGTAGACAGCCACTTTGTCGGCCTTCTTGAAATGATTATCCGCGGACGGCGTGATTTCCATGTTGCGAACCAGCAAAGGCGCGCGGTCGGCCAGTAAATCCGCGTCCAGCGTGCTGCCCATGTCAGCGACCGGCTGGAACTGATTGCTTAGCGCCACTGCACTGAGGCTGAATTTCTTTCCGTCGTAGGCGTCGACCGCCAGCGGAATTTCAAACTTGGCGAATTTATCACCGCCGCCGCTGACCACCACGCTCAGGCGATATTCCCCAGGCGCCACAGAAAATTGATTCTGGTACGGCATCGGCGCTTTCTCGAATTTTTCCCACTCGTCCTTTTCCATGTCCAGCGTCACTTCGTCGCTGAAGCGCGAAGCAACGGTTCCGTCGGGACGGTACGCGATGCCCAGCACATTAACATCCGCGTGATATTTTCCTTTTACTTTGGGGCAATCGATCGAAGCGGTGGGAACTTCCATCGCCAGATGCACGCGCGCTTCATTCGGCGCGGTGTAGAAGAATGGCGCTTCCAGCGAACCTGCGCCCGCCGCTCCCGCGCCGGTCGTTGCGATAGCCGCAGCATTGCTGCCAGTCGCGGCCGCTCCGGAAACTGACGCGCGCGATTCCATTTCCTTTTCGATGGGCTTGCCGGCCAGCGGATCGTTGGAAACGATATTGCAGAATCCGCTGCGCGCGCGCACGTTCGTCCCGCTGCGCTCCACTTTCACCTTCAGCGTGTGGCAGCTGCCGGCCGGTGATTCCGCGGGCGTGTAGCCCAGCAAGTAATATTCGCTCTGTTCGCGTGCAATCTTTTCCAGACCAGCCATCAGGTCGTTCGTATTCAGGATGGGAAATCCGCCCGTGCCGCTCGCCAGGGCGTACATCACCTGCTGGTTGGTCGAAGCCGACGGGGGAAATTGCGGAACAATTTGCCGCGCCTGATTGTACGGAGAATTCATGTACGGGCTGCCGCCAGTTGGCCTGCTCCCTCCCGTGCCACCTCCGGTGCCGCCTTTTCCGCCACCGGTACCTCCACCTGTGCCCCCGCCCTTGCCTCCGCCGGTCCCACCGCCCGTTCCGCCACCGGTGCCGCCACCCGTTCCGCCGCCTGTCCCACCACCGCCGTGACCACCGCCGCCTGCTCCGCCGCCACCGCCGCCGTGTTGCGCCGCAAGAATCAGCGCAGCAGCAGAGGGATGGTATACCGCGAGCTGGAGTCCAGGCCGCGAAGTGGCTTGAGTCGCCGAGTTTGCGTTTGCCACGTATGTCGAAGCGTGTATCGCAGCGCCCGCCGCAGCATCTGCTGCAGCGTCGTTCGACTTCTCCGCGTTCCAGCTCGAGCCGTAACCCTGCTCGCTGGCCCAAACCTGTTGCGTTCCATCGCGCAATATTTGTGACATCGGCGTCACCAGGCCGCGCACATCCAGCGGATACACGGCTACGTTCGCTTTGTTGCAGGCGTCAATCGTCGCAGTCAATTCAGAAAATCGCTCCGGGCTGAGTTCGAATCCCGCAGTAAAAAGAATCAGGGTCTTTCTGCCTGGAATTGACGTAAGGCTCTTGGCTAATTGCCGCAACGATAGCAGCAGCGTGTAAGCGCCGAAATCGCCTTCCGCATTTCCCAAACTCGGCATCCCGGTTTGCAGTCCCGCGGTTGACATGCTGGGACTCATCGCGCTCGGCGGCGCTGCTCCCATGCTGCCGGCATTGGCGCCACCGGCGCTGCTAGCGCCATTGGAGGCACTGGCATTGGGCGCAATGGAAGAGACGGAAACGCCAGAAACCGCCTGCTTCAGGCGAGTCACATCCATCGTAAAGTTCTGCGTGAATTGCAACGAACCGCCGAAGTTTACGACCGCCATCACGCGATCCGGCCCCGCATAGGCGTCAATAAATTTTCCGGCAGCAGCCCGCGCGTGAGGTTGGTCGCTTAGATCCATCGAGGCATTGTCGAAGAATAGCACCATGTAATGGCGTCTTGATTCGATCGGGCCATTGGGGTCAGCGCCGAAAGTAAAAGAATTGATGGGCTGCTGCTTGTCGTCCTCGAAAACGCGGAAGTCATTGGTGGTCAGATCCTGAACGTAGTTGCCCTTCTTGTCCGTCACCACCACGTCCACGCGCACCTCGCGTGTTTCCGCTTTGATCGCGCCGCCGGCAGGGGTCTGCGCTTGTTGTGCAGCAGCCGGCGCCGCTTGCTGTTGCGACGGAGCCTGCTCTTGTGCCGCTGGCGCGGACGACGCTTGCTGCGCGCGCACGACCGACGGCGAGTGAATCGCGCGCCAGGCCAACCCGCCCGTCGCAAAAATCAAAAGCAGCATCGTGAAAGTGGTCGCTACGCGTCGCCGGTTCATTTTTCACCTTCCTGCATTGAACATGATCATTCCAACGTCTGCTTAGCCAATATCTAAGGAATCTCCACTACGCCATTGCGCGCCGAAAGCTGCGCGGCCTTGCTATCGCGCACCACCAGGCGCACCAGATATCCACCGGGCTTTACGTCAAAATTAGTCTTCACTGTGACGCCGGTCTGGTCCAGCCGCTCGAGCGTCGCATCCTTTAATCGCAATTCTAGAGTTTTTTCCTCGCCGGTAATAAAATTGCCATTACGGTCGAAGAGCGCAGCGACGATGGTCAGATCGTCCCAATTGCGTCCCTGCAATTTCGCGAAGCCGACTTTGGTCAGGTCCACGTGGGTTAGCACGGACAGCTTCGCGTTGTTCACGTCGGACTTGTAATACTGCAGATGCAGCTGAATAGGCAAGCTTTGCTGCTCTTCCTGCGAGAACAAGGCATCCTCGATGTCCTGCTTGGCCAGTTGTTCCGGCGTTACGCCGCGCTTGGGCGCGAAAAATCCTCGCCGCGCCTGCACCGTGTATTTTTCCTTGGTGGTCAGTTTCACGCTGATACTGTGAAATTTTCCGTCGTTTTTCAGATTGGAAGGAACGAAGGCGAGCAAATAGGAAGCTTCCGGCTCCGCGGCAGTGATGCGAAAGCCCGCGTCCAGGTCATTGTTGTTGCGAAAATAAAATCCGCCGGTGCTGTAGGCTAGATCGGAAAGCACGTCGGATTGTACTTGTTGTTCTTCTTCTCGATACTGCAGCGCGAGTGCGATGGTGACGCCGCCGGCGTGGGCGGCGGGTCGCCGCGTGACGTCGCCGATCGGATCAACGGTATAAAGTCCGCGCGCGTCCAGCGTGTTGATGAAGACATTGGCGTGGTTCGCTTTGTCTATGATCTGCGACACGTCAGATTCGAAAGTAGAAGTGAGGAACCCCGGAGAAACCAGCACAATGCTGCGCTGGCCGGGTAGCGCGGAGACCCGGCGGACCACTTCTTGCAAACGCCGCACTGCGTACTGCGTATTTGTAAATCCCGCTTGCAGAACGCTCGCCACCGTGGATCTGACCAACGCGTCGGCCTGTGTTTGTTGCGCTTGCCTTCCGCCGCCCGGCATTTCCGCTTCGCACGCCATGGCGTCTGAGGCGGCCGCGGTGGCGGCTTGCTGGTCGCCCTTATTCTCGATCAGGTCCGCTTGGTAATACGAGATCTGCAAGCAATCCCCCTGTGAACTGGGATCGTAAGCCCCCAACGGGTTAGGTATCAGCAAGGTGATGGAGGTGCGGATGGCGGCGAGATCGTCGGTGAAATCTACCTGGTGCTGCCCGGAGATGGTGTAAATCGCCAGGCGCTCGCTGGGTTTTATCGATGATTCGATGAAACGCAAGGCGGCGATCTTCGTGCGGGAGAGGTCGCCTACGTCGAGATGAACATCGTCGAACAGCAGAGCGACAAACCGCGTCGGCAACGTGAGTGAGCCCGATGGAGTCGCGCCGGGTTTTCCCGATGCTGCAGCGGCGGAATCCGAAGCCGAAAACGAGGTCGAATCCGGAGGCAGCGCGATCGCTTCACCGCGCGCCACCTGATTTTGCGTGTCGCCAGGAGTCACCAGCGAAAAATGGGTGATGAATTGCAATTGGCCGTCTTGCTTGATTTGAAAATCATCCTTGTGCAAGCTTTCTACAGTGTGGCCGTTGGAGTCGTGAACCACCACGCGCACCGGGACCAGGTTCGCGCGCGATTCGAGCGGCATCGTTGTAGTGCGGGTGTTGATTTCGGGCACGGAAACGGAGGAGTCGGAAACCGGAACTGCAGCGGCTGGCGCGGCCGATTGGTTTGCGGTGGTTGATTGCCCGCTGTTCGATGATTGCGGAGCGATCGTTGATGGATCGCCTGCTGCACTCGGCGCAGCGGCTGGAGCAGTTGCCGGCGGTGGTGCGCTTTGCGTTGCGGATTGTGCAGGCGCGGGATTCTGGCCTGAAGAAGGCGCAGGCGACGCGCCAGATTGATCAGGTGAAGTTTGTGCGCCGCCCGGTTGTGCCGCGGGAGTCTGAGCCGGAGGCGTTGGCGTCGAGCCAGACTGCGGCGCAGGAGGCGTAGTCGCCTGAGGCGGTAGCGCTGTTGCCGGCTTCGGGTGTTTGACGAGCGAGGGAGGAGGATCGTCGGACATTGCAGGTGGCGGCGGATTATTCTGCGGCGCGGTTGATTGCGCAAGGCACGGAGGCGCAAACCACACTCGGGCGCATGCTAAACCCGCGCACAACGCAAGCGTACAGGCGATGCGAACTACCTGCTGATTGGCCGCCCAACCCGACGTACGTTTACCCGCAACAGTACTCAATCGGCCACTCCTGCCCGCCGGCTCTGTGCGCAACCTGCGTGTTCCCTGGTTACAACTCAGTTACTCTTGCAACCGAGTCTACTCGCCCTGTTCGCGCACGTCAATCGCTGCATGCCACGCGCTCGGTCGGGAGCATTGCGCATGCAATTTCCCTTAGCGAATAACGGCCACGGCGCGCTAGAATCCCGCGGCACCTTTATTCGCAACGGGAGGCAACATCGGCATGAAAGGCGACGCAAAGACGGCGCAACGCATCGAGCTCGACAAGAACGGGAGTGGCGGGAGCTCAGGCGCTCGCGAGCAAGCGGCCTGGAGCCGCCGTGAGTTTTTGTCGAACTCCACCGGCTTCGCCGTGGCCGGAGCGATTGGCAGCCTGGCGGTGGTTCACACGGCGTCCGCGCATGAATTCGCAGCACGTCCGAGCGCGATTGAGTCGCGGGTGTTCACGTCCGCACCGGGCAAACCGCGCCGCATCATTATTGATACAGACCCCGGCATTGACGACGCGATGGCGATCTTCCTCGCGTTGCGGTCGCCGGAATTAAAAGTGGAGGCCATCACTCCCGTCTGCGGGAATGTGCCGCTGGACCTGACTCTGCCCAACGCGCTGCGCCTGGTGGAAATTGCCGGTCGCACGGATGTCCCGGTCGCGGCGGGCGCCAGTCACCCGCTAGTTCGACGCCTCGTGACCTCGGGCCACGTTCACGGCGTCAACGGCCTGGCCGGTGTGGAATTTCCCGAGCCAAAGACTAAGCCGGTTCACGAGACCGCGCCGGAAATTATCCGTCGCATCGTGCGCGAAAATCCCGGCGAGATCACGATCGTCGCCGTCGGTCCGTTGACCAACGTCGCCCTGGCTTTGCGCGCCGATCCCGAACTGGCGAGCATGATTCCCGCGATCGCCATCATGGGAGGGTCACTTTCCGGTGGAAACATCACGCCAGCCGCCGAATTTAATTTGTACGTGGATCCGGAAGCCGCGCGCATCGTCTTCGATGCGAATATTCCGCTGACCATGGTCGGCCTGGACGTGACGCGCAAATGCCGCGTGAACGAGGATCACATTAAGCAGCTCGAATCCGCGAACAACCCGGTGAGCCAGGCGGCGGGAAAGATCCTGCGCGCCACGTATGAACGCATGCGCCACGGCGGGGAAGTCACAGACATTGATCTGCACGACGCGCTGACCGTCGCCTCGCTGATTGACCACGATGTGATCACGCGGAAAGACTACTACGTGGAAGTGGAAACCGAAGGGGAATGGACCGCCGGCCAGACGCTCGGCTACGACGGCCACGGTCCGGTGCGCAAGTCGCCGCAGATGGAGACCAGCGCGCCCGAGCCGCCGCCTGCGGAAATACCCTTCAAACCCAACGCGCAGGTGGCCGTCGGCGTGGATCCCGACCGCTTCTTCCGTCTGCTGCTCCAGCGATTGACGGGGAGCACGGCGTAAATCGCGCGACGGCTGTCGCCAGCGGGCCGCCGCTGCAAGAATTCTCGAACAATTAATCCAGGATTTGCACAAGCGCAGTGACCCGTCGCTGGAAATCGCGTATCTTCGCGCGGATTTGTGCGATCGAGTTTGGGCGTTTGCTTGGCTCGAGAAGGTTTTTCAGGATCGCGAGCGAAAGCATTGGGAACAAATAAGAGCAAACCGGCGAAGCCCCGGCTGCGCGTTCAGAAGCTGCTGAAGGTCGGAACGATGTCCATGATCAAGGGACCGGGGAATCTTTCCTCGTTCAAGCCACCGCTGCCAGGTAAGAAAAAAGATTAGCGCTGCTGCCACGGCTACAGCACGAACGGCACGAGGCGCGTAGTGCGCCGCATATATTCCCAGTAAGGCTCACCCAGTGAAGTGACCAGCGCCGCTTCTTCCACATGGATGCGGTAGGCGTAACCGATGAGCACGCAGATCAGCACCGAAATCAAACTGGCCCAATTTCCCAGCGCCAGACCCAGTCCCACCACGGTGATCAAAGCGCCGGTGTAAGAAGGATGCCGTATGTAGCGGTATGGGCCGGCTTCGATCACCGTCTGTCCGGCATGCACGTCCACTTGAAAGGTGAAGTAGCGCCCCAGCACGCGCATCGCGTAGTAGCGGAAGCCGATGCCGGCCCACATCAGTGCGATTCCGGTGAAGAACAGCTCCGTACGCATCCAGGGGATCGCCGACTGCCGCAGACCAAAGCAAAAGCCAAACGCTAGCGCCAGGCCGATCCAGATCATCGCAATCAGAAAGCGGAACGAGCCGCGGTCCCGCGCTTTAGTAGGATCGGCGGATTTCCGCGACTTGCCGGTCACGATTTCAAACAGCAGCCAGGCCGCGTAGGTAACGATAAAGACCGCGTCATATCCCCAATGGCCGGCGAATGGCACGGGCAGCATGCGTGCGCCTCCCATCCTTCTATACGCCGGATTGTCGGATTAATTTCAGGTGGATCGAGACAGTTGTGGCGGCGAGAGACGAACAGGTCCGAGTGGCCAGGATCGGCTACATCGTCTGCAGCGGTTGGTCGGCTTCTTGTCCAAGCGCCTCGGACAGTTTCTTGAGCAGCGTATCGCGCGAGAAGGGCTTTTGCAGATGCGCAGAATCCGGGACGAAGCCTTCATCGGAGTTGTGTTCCAGGTAGCCGGACATGTACACAATTTTGATACGCGGGTGGGCGCGTTTGAGGCGCTGCGCCAGCTCGGTGCCACGCATACGCGGCATGATGACATCGGTCACCAACACGTCTATCTTGGCGGTTTCCTGCTCGGCTTTCTCCAGCGCGTCGAGTCCATCTTTTCCCGCGATCACCCGATATCCGCCCGAGAGCAGAAACTCGCTGGCCAGATCGCGAACCGCTTCTTCGTCCTCCGCGAGTAGCACTGTTCCGACGCCACGCGAGTATTTGGCGGCAGGCTCGTCCTCGGAAGGAAGCTGCGGCGCAGCGGCGCACTGCGGCAGAAAAATCTCAAAGCGCGTGCCTTGGCCCGGCGCGCTGTCCACCCAAATGTAACCGCCGCTCTGCTTCACGACGCCGTACACGGTCGCAAGGCCCAGTCCCGTACCTTTACCCAGCTCCTTGGTTGTGAAAAATGGTTCGAACACTTTCGCTCTAGTCTGTTCGTCCATGCCGGAGCCAGTGTCCGCCACGGTCAGCAGCACGTAGCGTCCCGCGACCGTCGGCGGGTGGCTGCGCGCGTACGCCGCATCCAGCAGCACATTTTGTGTGGTAATGGTCAGCTTGCCGCCCTTGGGCATCGCGTCGTGCGCGTTCACCGTCAGATTCACCAGTACCTGCTCAAGCTGCGACGGGTCCGCTTTCACGCGCGCCAGCGATCCGCCCGGGTGGAATGAGTATTCAATTTCTTCACCGATGAGCATCGGCAGCATCTTGCCCACGTCGGTAATCAGCGAGTTCAGATCGAGCACTCGCGGTTGCAGCACTTGCATGCGGCTGAACGCCAGCAGTTGCCGGGTGAGCGCCGTGGCGCGATCCGCGGCTTTGCGCACTTGCGCGACGCTCGATTGCGCCGGGCTGAGCGTTCCCAGCTTCATTTCCAGCAGGTCGCTGTGGCCCTTGATCACCGTGAGTAGATTATTGAAATCGTGCGCCACGCCGCCGGCCAGCCTGCCTACCGCCTCCATTTTTTGCGCTTGCCGCAGTTGGTTTTCCAGTGACGCGCGTTGTTCTGCATTCGCTTGCAGCGTGCCGCGCATGCGCGCAAACGCGGCGGTCACTTCGGAAACCTCATCGCCGCTGTCCGGGCCGAGCGGATAGTCATAATTGCCGCTTTCCAGCGCACGCACGCCGTGCACCAGCGACTCCAGCGGCTGCGTGAACGTCCGCGACAGCAGGAACACCAACGCTCCGCCCGCGAATACCGCCAGGAATCCCAGCGTCCCCAGTCTGTGATTAAGCCGTGTGAGAAATGCCATCGCGTCGTCGTAGGGTTTAAGCACCGTCAGCGTAAGCGGTGGGGAAGACGCGCCCGTTAGATTCACCGAGCTGACCAGGTAGCTTTTGTCTCCAAGTTCAATCTTGTTTTTGTTGGCGGCGGATTTCAGCGCGCTCACCGCCATCGCGTCGTCCATCGTCGAGAGGGAACTGACCACTGCCTCGTCGCCGTAGCGGAATGCGACCTGGCACAACGCGATCCGAGCCACCTCGGACGCCACGCGTGAATCAATCTCGCGTCCTACGATTACCGTGCCCAAATACATTTGCGAGGTCGGGCCGCCCAGTTGAATCGGCCGCACTGCAACCTGATATAGGTGGCCGTCGCTGAACCACCACGCGCCAGTTCCGTTGGAACCGGCCGAATGGGCCAGCGCTGTCTCGGCAGCCTCGCGCGGAAATCCAGGGACCAACGCGTGCAGCGCGACAATTTTCCCGGTCCAATTGGCCAGGGCGAATAGCTCGGTGTCGCCCGAACGCCACATTGATTCGGAAGCATCCTGAATGTCGGAAACCTGATCGTCCGCCATCATTGCTTTCAACGCAGGGAGTGTGGCGAGCAATTCGGCGCTGCGCTCAAGTTCTAGCTGGCGCTCCGCGCGCAAATTCTGAAACGTCAACACGGAATTGCGCGCATCCTGCTCCACCGACTCGCGTACCTGCTCTTCGGCGGCGTGGCGCACTACCGCCAAAGTCGCGAACGTGAGAGTTGCGATCACTATGGTGAGCGAAAGCAGAAACTTCGTGCGCAGGCGCACCTTCGCCGGCCCCAATTTGGGGAGCGCAAACGAGCGAAGATAAGCCGAAGAGACCCTATGGCCCATAGTCCTGCCTGCACGGGGAGTGAATGACCCGCGTGAAGAATAGCGGCTATCGCC
This sequence comes from uncultured Acidobacteriota bacterium, assembly GCA_963790855.1. Classification (GTDB taxonomy): domain Bacteria; phylum Acidobacteriota; class Terriglobia; order Acidiferrales; family UBA7541; genus Palsa-295. The sequence goes on along the minus strand of CAWBPZ010000003.1, from coordinate 687,514 downwards.
GAGCGCAGGGAATGGGCCGTTGGTACCGAAATCGTCGAATGTGCGGGCCTAAGGGTTTCGTACTAAGGCCCACCGAGCGCGACAAACAGCAGCGGCGGACGACGGAACGTTCGTCTCGTCTCCCGCGCATTCTCTCGAACACGGCAAGCCAGAGACAGTTCCGCCGCCCGCCGGTTGCCAGCAGGGGAGCGATTCGTTGCAGACACTGCGCGACGGCTACATCGCCCCTTCATCTGCCGACGGCCCGTAAATCGCCGGCACCGCGATGCTGTTCAACCGCAGATACACGCCCAACTGCGCACGATGATGGATGCCATGGTTCATCACCCATGTGCGCAGGCAAGCGACGCGCGGCATGGCAATGATCGTCGCGCCATTGCTGAGCAGCGACCAGGTCTTGTGCATCTCCGCGTCGTTGGCCCTTGCCAGCAGCGCGCGCGCTGCCGCGACGTTCTTGTCGAACTTCGCCAGCAATTCCTTCGTGGTTTTGGGCGGTGGAGGCGGCGTGGGCGCAACTCCGTTAGGAGCCATGTCCAGCGACTCTTGCTGCAGCGTGTACACCGCCCACTCCGGGACGTCCGCCAGGTGATTCGCGAGCCAGCCCATCGTTCCGGACCTCTCGTGCGGCTTCCAGGAAAATTTCTCGCTTGGGACGCGCTCCAGCGTCTTGCGCGTATTGGCCATTTCGGCGTCGAATTCGGGGAGTAGTGCTTCGTTCAGTGCCATAAATCCTCCAAGGTGGTAAGCGTGGTTGGGGTGACAACGCCGGAAAGTGTAGGCGAAGAAAAAGCGAAAGTCAAGAGCAGCGTGGCAGCGATAGTGGGCCAGTTTCCGACGAGCGCCTGAATCAGGACCTAGCTACCTTTGAGCCGGGCCTGCGCCATGCACGCCGAAAACGCGCGCACCGCGCCTTGGAAATCGCGCAGCGATTTCCACATGCGCCCCCGCCTCCTGTTCTGGTGGTGACGCTAAGAACGGACAAAAGACGCCGCGCGCAAGCACGACTAGGACTTACGCGGTACTCACAGCCCCTGTCGCTGGCTGGTCTTCGAACGTTCGGTGATAGACTTCGTTCGGGAAGACAACGAATCCATGAAACCACCATCGAACGTCAAGACGCCAGCGCAATACATCGCCTCACTCCCCGCCGATCGTGCGAAGACGATCGCGACGGTGCGCGCACTCGTGAACAAGCACATTCCGCGCGGCTACCATGAGTGCCTCGTCTGGGGCACAATCGGCTGGACGATTCCCCTGTCTCGATATCCAGACACTCACAACAAGCAGCCGATCTGCTACGTCGCGGTCTCCTCGCAGAAGAACTACTGCTCGCTGTACCTGATGGGCGCGTTTTGGAGTGTGCGTCAGCTGGAGCAGTTGAAGGCGGCGTTCAAGGCGGCGGGGAAGAAGCTCGACATGGGGAAGTGTTGCGTTCGTTTCGGGTCGCCGGGAGATTTGCCGCTGGAAGCGATTGGCAAGCTGATCGCGGCGATTTCGAGCGAGAAGTGGATCGAGATGTACGAACAATCGCGCTTGATGACCAAGGTGGGGCAGGCGCAGATGGCGAAGCAAGGCGACCCATCGACGAGCAAGGTGGCCGCCAAGCGCGTCGCCACAAAGCGTCGGCGGTAAACTTTCCCAGCATGGCTTGCGGCGAGATTTTTTATGCAACTTCAACTTGCACAATGGAACTTACGTTAACGCGCATGACTGAACAAGCACGTCGCGATTACACTCTCAACTATTCCCCCGCAGGCAACAACCATTGCAAAGAATTGCACCCGCTTAGGGTCGCTGCGACCCCGGGCTATAGCGCTAGGACCCGCTGGCGTTACCGCACCACGGGTTCGGATGCACCGAGTCTGTAGGCCGACTGTAGCACTCAACTCCGGGTATGTAGCGCTACCGGAGACGTGGCGTACAAGCACTTCAAATTTCCGGTGAGGGCGTTCATCAGGACTTTGCCGTCTGGATTTCAGCGCGGCGCGGTGTTTGCTTTGAGAATTTGGTGGAAACTGCTGAGGCTGTCGCGATGGAAGGCGCGTGCCTGATGTGCGCTACCAAACGTACGCCGCGCTTACGTGTGGAGGGCCGGAACGGTCTCCAATAACCTGCGTTTCGAGAACAATTTCGATGTTTTTTCGTTTCCAATCACCGGGCACCCGCTTCAGCATCTCGTCCATGCGTTGCTCGTCCACCAGAAATTCTCCGGCAGCAACCGTGCCGCCGCGGCCGATGCCTGCGCCCACCACCACCAACTGCTCGATGTTGGGGTCAACGAACCGCGCCACGATGGCGTAATCCGAGTAGGTTCCGGTTTGTTGAATCGTACGATCCATCATCCAATTGTGATTTCTGGGATTGGCCCGGTCCTCAATCCATAATTCGTTCATCGCAGCGTCGTTGGCGAAGTGGAAGCGCAGAGGAGAGGTCAGGCGCAACGTCCAGCTATTGTCGAACGCTCCAATAAATATTGACGGGGCTCGGCGTAAATCGGTCAGAGTCGTGTTTGATTCACCGAGCACGCGGGAAGTCTTGCCGTAGGTGCGCAGCAGAGCGGCAACGTTCACTAGTGGACTTACGTCGTCGATAATCAGGGCGACCATAGTATCCGGCAAGGTGATTTCGTGCGCGGGGTCGGTGGCGTCGCGCAGCCGAATGGTAGAATACTGGCTTTGATCTGCGACGCAGATGAGGACCGGGTTCGGCGAGTTTACGAACGGCTCCCAGAATTGTTTCAAGACCGGCGGACGGGATATGTGCCAGAGCGCCGCCGCAATCACAACCGTTAGCCCCACTAGTGCGAGCGCCGGCATCCTGCGTGTCATCAAGTTTCGTTTCGATTGTGGTACATCTGGCAGTGTCGCCGCGGGCTGGGCGTTGAGGATACCCGACGCGTCATTCGGCAATGCGAGAGAAGTTATCGCCGGAGGACCGCTCGGATGGCCGGGCCAGTAAAACTGTGGGGCGTAGGATCCGGCCGGCAAAATCATCCGAATTTCGTGCTTATGTTTGTGGTCCTGGTAATAGTTTTCTATGCGCTTACGAATTTCCGCCGCTGTAACGCGAACGATAGGGTCCGTGTTGGTGTCGTAGTCAGCGGGCCGGTCGAAGACTTCCACACCGAGGATGCGCTCTTTGAGTTGATCGGTCTGGCCGGCCAAGGCTCGCGCAACCACAAACCTCAGGAACCTCGGATATCTCTTACTGGAATGGAATAAAGGTGAAGCGAGCAGCAATTCGAGTTGCTGCTGAACGGCGTCCTTTTCGGCTTCGCTACACGGTGTCCAATTTTCTGTTACCTGCTCTGGTTGCAATGCTACCCACCCCACCCCCCGGTGACGTGCGTCGTCGCGCAGTCAGGTAGACCGACACGTCGACCAGTTCTGGTAATGCAAAGTTAATTTCGATGGATGGTACTGCGCTTTAGAACAGCGTGCAATCTAAAAGCAGCTCCCAGGCCGCTTTTCGGTAATTCTGGCCCATTTGCAAGTTACGAGAAATGAGCGTCATAAGCAGAAGTTAATGGCCTTATCGCTCTTATCCCCGTTCCTTTACCTGAAAACCGTTGCCAGCGTGCTCGCGACTCTCTATAACTCTGGCCAATGCGAGGTGTCCGAGCGCTTTCAGGCAAAATCTGAGGATGTATCTGCGGTCGTCGCGCGAAGGTAAAGTTTGGCCGGCTGTTCGAGCCGTACGGGGTGGAGTCCTGGCGTCAGCCAGAATTTCAAGGAGGGTTTGCGAATGTCAGGCAGCAATCGTTCACGGCAATTCGGGGTGTTACTGGCCGCTCTAGTGGTTGTATTCCTCTGCTGCAATCCGGTCCACGGTCAGTCGTCCGCCGCTTTCACAGCTACGCTGAGCGGGCGTGTGATCGATCCGGCTGGCTTGGCCGTGAAAGGCGCAACAGTAACTCTTACTAGCGCCGACCTCGGCATTTCGCGCACCTCTTCGAGCGGCGAAACCGGCCTCTACAGTTTCACGTTCCTGCCCGCCGGGGTTTACATCTTGGAGACGCGAACTCCGGGTTTCAAACAGTATCGCCAAGAGGGCATTACCCTGGCCGCCGGCCAAAGCGCTGAACAAGAGGTTCGCCTCACCGTGGGCGCGCTCACCGAAAGCGTCGAAGTCACCGCACAGGCCCCGCTTGTGAACGCAGACAACGCCAATATTTCCCAAGACCTCTCCGCCCGATTCACCGAAGGCCTTCCCCTGAACTTTCGCAGCGTTATCAGCTTGACCCTGATCAATTCCTCGGTCAACAACGCCGCCGAACAGCAGGTGGTAGGAGCCCCGGGTCTCGCGCAAACTGCCGACCAGGATATTTCCTTCCTGAATTTCGGCGGCACCTTCTTTGGCACCGCGGAATATCTGCTGGACGGAACCTGGGACACGCGCGTTGATTGGGGCGGCGTGATCTACGTTCCCTCCGTGGACGCCGTACAGGAAATGAAAGTGATGACCAATGCGTTCACCGCCCAGTATGGCTGGAGCAGCGGTAACGTCGTCAACATCGTCACCAAGTCGGGAAGTAACGCTTTCCACGGAGACGCCTGGGAGTTCTACGCCAACAGCGATCTGGACGCGCGATACTATTTCAACAACGGAGCTCAACCCTCGTTCAATCGCAATCAGTTTGGCGGCACAATCGGGGGACCAATTAAGAAGGACAAACTCTTTTTCTTCGCCTACTACGAAGGCGAGCGCCAATCCACACCATCCACCAATTCCTACACGCTCCCTACCACCGCAGAAAGGGGTGGAGACTTCTCCGCGATATTGGGCTCACAACTCGTCGCCAACGGCACTCCTGTTGTCGATTACCTCGGAAGGCCCGTCTACGCCGGTGAAATCTACAACCCTTTCAGCACACGCCAAGTTACTTGCGGAGGGACTGATCCCGTCACCGGGAATCATGTAACCTGCGGCGGCACCACGGAATTCATTCGAGACCCGATTTCCGGCAACATCACGACCGGCTTGGGCGTCACCAATAAGATTCCAAGCACACTCATGGACACGATCGCCAGCAACCTCGCGGCTGCGAACTATTGGCCCACGCCGACTGGAGGCGGTTCCACTGGCACTAATTTCACGCCAACCGGAGCCGCCGCAGAGCATTCCAACGAGTACTCCGGCCGCGTGGACTACAACATAGACGAGAACAACCGCCTCTATGCGCGCTTCTCGCAGAAGTTCCAAACCAAGACAAACACGCCTGACTTCTACGGACCCGATGACCCGGGAGGCCCCGGCCTACTCAATCCCAACAATCGCTACAGCATCAACGTTGGCCTGAACCACATTTTCAGTCCCACATTTACCATGAACCTGAATTTCGGCGTCAATCGCCACGTGGAGCAGGCAACCGGACAAGGCTTGGGTTTCCAAACCTCCACTCTTGGCTTCCCCACATTCATTGATGGGATTGCCCCCGCTTTCCCGCAAATCTCCTTTAGCGGTGGCGGGAACTACGCCCCCCTCGGCGCAGTTGGCGGCAACAACAGTTACATCGTGCCGCAAACCTTCTGGACCAGCTCGATTGATTTCACCAAAATGGAAGGCAGGCACGAATTATCTTTTGGCTTCACCGACGTGTGGCTGCGGATTGATGGCGGCCACTTCGGCCAAACGGCGCTCAATTTCCAATCCGCGTCCACGAACGGCCCTGATCCAAATAACGCACCTGGCCCCACGGGAGATGGGTTTGCCTCATTTCTCCTCGGCGTGGGAAGTGGAACGAATGGTACATCGTGCGCCCTGTGCACGCTGTTCCAGGCATTTCCCGCCACCGACAAACACTTTCTCGGCTGGTATATTCAGGACGGCTGGAAGATAACTCCCAGGATCACTCTGAACCTCGGTCTCCGTTACGAAATCCAAACCGCGCCCACCGAGCGTCACAATGCGCAAAACTCCTTCAGCTTCACTGCGGAGAACCCCATCAGCGCCCAGGTCGGTTCTTTCGTTCCCGGCGAACTCATTTTTAGCTCGCCCAACAATCCTGGCCTTTACAACACTCCCTATGGCAACGTTGCTCCGCGCGTCTCCATTGCTATTCAAGCGGCCAGGAATCTTGTCGTCCGTGGGGGCTACGGAATCTTTTACGTGCCCAACTACTACGGCCAGGGCCCCAATGACGGCTTCTCGCAGCAAACACCCTGGAACACAACTCTTAACAACGGTCTGAATCCCGCCTCGACTCTCAGCGGAAACGCAAACGCAAGTTGTGAAACGGCTCCCGGTGTTTTCGCGCCCTGCGGCCCGGCATTCACCACGGAACGGCTGCCCACTGGCAATTCCGCGGGAGGACTGCAGGACGTCGGCTTCGGCGCCACCATCGCGAACCACAACAGGGCAACCCCATACGTAGAGCAGTGGATGGCGGGCGGCCAGTACTCGTTCACGCCCAACGATATGCTAGATGTCAGCTACGTTGGGAATCACGGTACGAACCTGCTCGCCACGGGTTTGCAGTGGGATCAAATGTCGCCGGGAAATCTGGCTCAGGGGAATGCCCTCTTCAATGCGGTGCCGAACCCCTTCTTTGGCAGCATTACATCCAGCAGCTGCGGCCTCAACAATCCCACAATCACCCTGGCGCAATCGCTCGCTCCGTTTCCTCAATACTGCAGCGTGTTCGAAAACGGCCCCACCGTCGGCACCTCTTCCTACGACGCACTGCAGGTCACGTACACTCATCGCTGGCACTCCGGCCTCGATCTCAACCTTTCCTACACCTATTCCAAATTCCGGGACGACGTGCAAGGTGCTTCCGGTTGGGCTTTCCCAGGCAGCGGAACCAGCAACCTGAATTCGTACAATCTCGCCTCCGACTACTCAGTGGATGCAAGCAACGTCCCGCACAGGTTCGTCGCCTCTTACATCTACGAATTGCCGGTGGGCAAAGGCAAGCGATTTGGCTCCGACTGGAGTACGCCGGTCAACGCGATTCTGGGAGGTTGGGCGTGGAGTGGAATCCTCACTGCGGAATCAGGATTGCCTCTTTCCATCCAACCGGCTTCGAACAATGTTGGTTTCGGTTTCAACCAGCGCCCCAACATCGTGCCCGGAGTGAACCCGGTCCCAGCCAATCAATCGATCAACAACTGGATTAACCCAAACGCGTTCTCGCAACCGACCGGCTTCGCATTCGGTAACGCTCCCAGATTTTTCGAGAATCTTCACGGGCCCAGCTACTTCGATTGGGACATGGCCATTCAAAAATACTGGGATTTCGCCGAGAGCAGGCGCCTGCAATTCCGATTCGAAATGTTCAACGCGCTCAACCATCCGGACTTCTTCCAACCGGACACAAATCTAGGCGACGTAAGCTCCGGTAATTTCGGGAGGATAACCTCGGCTTACCAAGCTCGGACCGCACAGGTGGCTGCGAAATTCTACTTTTGACGCCTGGTGCGACTTCATCTCCCCCACCCGGAGCGCGAAAGCCTGGCAGGTGCCGGCGACTGGATTCCCAGTCGCGGCTCGCCACCCAACCTGCCAGGCGCTTCGTTCTCAGTGCGGCCGACAAGGGTTTTTCATCCGCGCGGGAAGTGATGACCTATCTCCCAGAACTCTGTACCACCGGATTCCGACCGCGAAACAAGTCGGTGATCCTCTGACACTAGGAAGGCATGAGGCCCAGGGATGGTCATAACGGACTTGCTTCATAGGCTTCGGGGCGGCTTGCTCGTGTTGGCGTTGGGAGCGCTGAGTCTTGCCCATTCACCTGTTGAAGCCGCGGATGCTCCCGGTCGTTATGAGCCGGTTGCCGATCCGCGCGCCATTGTCACTACCGGGCATGCCCGCTTCACCATTTTGACGCCGCAGCTCATCCGCATGGAGTGGGCCCCAGACGGCAAGTTCGAAGATCACGCCTCGCTCGTCTTTCTGAATCGGAAACTTCCCGTCCCGGAATTCACGCGCGAATCCGGGGCTAATGGCGGACGAACCATAATTCAAACGAGCGCGCTGAAATTGGTTTACGCCCCCGGAAACTCGGACGGCAGATTTGCCTCGGACAATCTCAGCATCACCTTTAGCCTGAACGGAAAAGAGATCGTGTGGAAGCCAGGAATGCCGGACACCGGCAATCTGCTCGGCACAACGCGCACGCTCGATCGGATCCAGGGCTCCGATGTGCAGTTGGGGCCAGGACTCATCTCGCGCGATGGCTGGACCGTCGTAGACGACAGCACGCGCCAGCTTTTTGACTCCGACGATTTTTCCTTCGCATCAGGTGAAAGTAGCCCTTGGCCTTGGGTCACGTCCCGTCCGGCGGGAGACCGTCAAGATTGGTACTTCTTCGGCTACGGCCACGATTACAAGCTCGCTCTCTACGATTTCACACGTGTGGCGGGAAAGATTCCCCTGCCGCCGCGGTTTGCATTCGGGGCCTGGTGGTCGCGATACTGGGCTTACACCGACCAGCAATTCAACCAACTCATTCAAGGATTTCATCAACACGACACGCCTCTTGACGTCCTCGTGATTGACGTGGATTGGCATCTCACATTCAACCAAGTCGGGGGAAACCAGAAACAAGATGCGTCTGGGCACCTGCTCGGCTGGACCGGTTATTCTTGGAACAAGCTGCTCTTCCCTGATCCCGATCAATTTCTGAAGGGCATACACCAACAGGGTCTCAAGGCCACAGTTAATATTCACCCCGCCTCGGGAGTTCAGCCCTGGGAAGAACACTACCCCGAAATGGCTCGCTCCATGGGGATTGATCCGGCGACCAAGCAGTACGTTCCCTTCGACATCACCCAAAAGAAATTCGCGACCAATTACCTGAACGACATAATTCACCCGCTCGAGCAACAGGGTATCAATTTCTTCTGGCTCGACTGGCAGCAGGAGGACACCACCAGTATCGTTGGATTGAACCCCACCTGGTGGATCAACTACGTCTTCTTCACCGACCAGCAGCGCCAGGGTAAACGCGCGCTGCTCTTTCACCGTTGGGGCGGCCTCGGCAATCACCGCTATCAGATCGGATTTTCCGGCGACACCATATCCGTGTGGGATTCGCTCGCATTTCAGCCTTACTTCACAGCCACGGCTGCCAACGTCGGCTACGCCTACTGGAGCCACGACATCGGCGGCCACATGCCCGGCGCCATCGAACCGGAACTCTATCTTCGCTGGATTCAGTGGGGCAGTTTCAGTCCGATCCTGCGAACTCACACCACCAAGAATCCTGAGGCGGAGCGGCGTATCTGGGCCTACCCCGAGCCGTATTCGGACCTGATGCGTGAATCTTTCGCGCGTCGGTATGCCCTTCAACCGTATATCTATACCGAGGCCAGAAAAACTTACGACACCGGTCTTGCGCTGCTGCATCCCCTCTACTACGACTGGCCGGACGCGCCGCAGTCCTACACCTCGAAAAATGAATATATGTTTGGCGATAGCATGCTTGCCGATCCGGTGACGCAGCCAGTCGCAAAGGATTCGAAGCTCGCGAAAATCCAGGTGTGGCTCCCTGCCGCTGACTGGTTCGAACGCGATAGCGGCGCCAACTTTCACGGCCCCGCTACCGTAGAACGCGACTTTTCGCTTAGTCAGATTCCCTTATATGTGAAAGCTGGAAGCATCATTCCCATGCAACCGCCGATGAGCTATACCGGCGAGAAGTCTGTGGACCCGCTCATCCTCACAGTCTTTCCGTTACAAAACGGGAAGACGTCGCAATATCGCCTTTATGACGATGCGGGCGACACACCCGGCTACCAGCTGGGAGATTTTGCCTGGACTCCAATTCAGGCTGCCTTGAGTGCCGACGGCGCCACACTCACGTTGACTGTCGCGCCCACAGAGGGCCATTTCGCGGGCTTGCCAAAGGAGCGGGGGTACGAATTCCGTCTCCCGGGAAACTGGCCGCCATCTTCGGTCACCGTCAACGATGAGCCTTTGCCCTACTCCCGTACTGCCGCTAATCCGGGTTGGCGTTTTGAAGGCAACACGCTAACGACCGTCATTACGACGCGAAAATTCAGCACCGCCGCCTCGGTTACCGTGAAACTGCGCATCGATCCTCGGTTGGCGCGTGATCGCTCTATCCTCGACGGCCTCGCGGGCAAATTGACGCGCCTTCGCGAGACCTATGACATCTTGAACGCTGCATGGCCCGCCGCCGGCGCCCCCGAGCTGTTGATCGACGCCATGCAGACCGGAGATCGCATCGGCTATCATCCGGAAACTGCGTTCGCGGAAGTGAGCGGCCTGTCGGCGAAACTGACTGGCTTAACCAAGATAATAGACGCCATGCATGCCACCGAGACTTCGCCTGCATTTGCGAGCATGAATCAGGACAAGAAAAACCAAAGTCAGAAGCTCGAAGAGTACAACGGTCTGATCAACACCGCCCTTGCGCACATCGCGGACATTAATCCAACTCCCTCGGTATCCTCGAACAGTACAACCGGACCAGCACTGAGTCGGTAGTGCACAGGCGGATCGCAGAGCGGCGGCCTGGAAATTCGGAATTCGAAGTGAGAAGCTCTGAACGGGGTAACACGGCTCTCGTGTGCAAGTAATTTCGTCCGTCGCGAGCCGCTGACTCCAGACGATGTCGCGTTGTCAGGAACCTGGATGACCAGAAGAGAGGTGTTGTCTCTGTTGTTTTCTCTCGGTGCGCGTGAATTCGGCAGCCTTCTGCCCGCTCAAGCGGCCAAACCCAAATCGGACCCAGTGTTCCAAGTAAAATCACCGAAGGGTGTTGAATTTGTTCTGCGCAACTCGCCAACTTCTCGCAAGCATCTGATTGAAACCATGCCGGGAGGCGTAGCCCTCCTTGATTACAACAGCGATGGATTGCTCGACATTTTCTTCGTGAACGGCGGAAACGTCCGCGACACCATGGTCACTCCCATAAGCTTCGATCGTCGCAATCCAGCCTATTGGAATCGCCTCTACCGTCAGAATCCGGATGCTACTTTCACCGACGTCACCGAACAGGCTGGCCTAGCGCATGCTGGTGACTCAAACTACGGCATGGGAGTCGCAGTCGGTGATTACGACAATGACGGCTTCCCCGATATCTACGTGACCAACTTCGGAAACAATATTCTGTACCACAATAATGGCGACGGCACTTTCACCGATGTCACCGCCAAGGCTGGCGTGGCCGCGGGCGGTTGGTCCGTCTCGGCAGGATTTTTCGATTACGATAACGACGGCAGGCTGGATCTGTTTGTTACGCGCTACCTCGATTGGAGCGTCGAGAAAAGCAAAACGTGCGGCTCCGAACGAGCCACCTACTGCCCGCCCGGTTCGTTTCCTGCCATCGCAAACATCCTGTACCGCAATCGCGGAGACGGCACGTTTGAAGATGTGAGCGTCGCTTCCGGCATCGCCGCGAAAAAGGGTCATGGCCTGGGCGTTGGGTTCGCCGATTATGACGACGACGGATTCACCGACATTTTTGTCGCTAACGACGCTACTGATCAGTTTCTTTTTCACAACAACGGGAACGGTACGTTTACCGAATGTGCTCTGGATTCTGGCGCGGCGCTTTCGGAAAGCGGCAGAATGCCCTCGGGCATGGGCGTAGTTTTTCAGGACTATGACAACGATGGTCTTCCTGACCTTCTTGTCACTCAGCTTCCTCACGATCCGTACGTTATTTTTCACAATGACGGCCGAGGATTGTTCAGTGCGCAGGAATTGGAAGCCGGGTTTGGCGTGCTCTCGGGAAACGTGTCCGGCTGGGGAGTCGGATTGGAAGATTTTGACAACGACGGGTGGAAGGATGCATTTATTGTACAAGGACACGTCTTCGACAACGTCGAGACCTACGATGACTCGCTGCGCTACCGCGAACCTCCCTTGCTAGCCATGAACCGCGGCGGTCGTTTCCAGCGGGCCAACCCCGGATCGGATTTACCGGTGGCCGGTCGCGGTGCGGCATTCGGCGATTTGAACAACGACGGCTGGATTGACGTCGTTACCACCTCTCTCGGCGCAGCTCCGCAGTTCTATTTCAATCGCCGCGGCCCACTTCACTGGTTGACGATCACGTTGCACGGAAAGCGCAGCAATCGCGACGGTTTCGGTGCTCGCGTTCAAGTAAATGGCCAGACTCGCTTCGCCACCGCCGCCGGAAGCTATCTCTCTTCTAACGACAAACGTTTGCATTTTGGCCTTGGCTCCGCCGAGACGGCTGAGATCGAGATTCGCTGGCCCTCGGGCATTCGTCAGGTCTTGCATGGCGTCAAGGCCGATCAATTCATCGTAATCGAGGAATCGGTGCAACCATGATTCACGCGCTGCTCTGGATGTGTTTGCTCTTGCCACCGCAATCGACGGAACCTTCCGTGCCGCCCGATGCGCTCCCGCTGCTGCAATCCGGCATTGATGCGGAAAATCGCGGCGCTCTGGATCAAGCCGTCGCCGCGTTCCAGAAAGCCGCGGATCTTGCGCCAAATTCTGCAATCGTCTTCCTTCGATTGGGCGAGGTGTACATGAAGCAGCGCGACTACGCTGCAGCCCTTCCTCCCCTGAAGCATGCAGCCGAATTGAGTCCTGATTCCGTTCCCGTCCATCAGTTGCTCGGCTACGCGCTCTTAGCAACAGGCTACGCAGCCGACGCAATTCTTCATTTGCAGATGATTCATGACTCCGGAGCTTTGGGTATCGCGCAATTGCAAGTCGGCCAAGCCGGGGAGGCAGTCACGAATCTGCAAGCCGCTCTCGCGAAATCGCCCGACGATCCGGATCTGCTCTTCTATCTGAGCCGCGCCGCGACGGCGCTCGCTGGGCAGTCGCTGGACCGACTGCGTTCAGTGGCTCCGGATTCCGCACGAGGGCATCAGGCTGCTGGTCAAACCGACTACGAATTGAAGATGCTTCCGGAGGCTGCCACGGAATATGAACGGGCGATCGCCATGCGGCCCGATTTGCCGGGGTTGCGGCTTGAGCTGGGACAAGTCTTCGCTGCCGCTTCCGATTGGGTGAAGGCGGAAGAACAATTTCGGGGAGAAGCACGATTGCAGCCCGGAAGCTCGGAAGCGGCCTATCGTCTGGGAAACGCATTGCTGCAGCAGGGAAAGATGAAGGAAGCCGCTGAGGAGCTGAAGCGTTCCGATTCGCTCAGCCCCGATATGCCGGAAACTCTATACGCCTTGGGCAAAGCGGCGGTCATCAGCGATCCAGGTGTCGCCACGCACTCGCTGGAGCGCGTGATCGAGCTGGAGAAGGATACTCCGCTCGCCGGGCAGGCCTATTTGATCTTGGCTCAGATTCACCGGCGGCAAGGCAAGACGGAGCAGGCAGCTCGTGACATGGAAAACTATCGCAAGATCCAGGCTCTCGCAGCTCACTCTCCATCGTAAGCAGCAAATGCAGGTTCGATCATCTTCGCGGTCAGGAGGCGCCGCTTGCGAGAAAGCCCGCGAAACCATCGGAAATGTTCATTTTCGGTGTGGCTCGCTTTCACTCTGCTTACTCCTGTTATGTCTGTCCACGCCGCGAATCTCCCGCAGCATGCAGCACAAAACGTCGCGCTGCGGGCGACGATCAAGGCTGACGGTACTTACGAACTCGATTTTTCCGCCGTGGACTGGCATCTGGTAGGCAGACTTCCCGAACCTCCTGAGACCGTTCAATCAACTCCGGGAAAAGATGCAATCGGAACTTACGATGCCGTATCCGCGACTTACCTGGGCGGAGCGCGAACCGCGCAGATCCGCATTTATCAGGCGCTGCCGATCGCTATTTTTCGCGATGTCTGGAATTCTGCTGGCGCAAACGACCATCCGTTTCCGGCGTTCGACAAACTGCCGCCCAGTTTGATGAAATTTTCGTACCAGCGCAAAGCATTCGGAACTTATGAGTTCGGAGCGCTGGGTTCCGAAGGCCCATGGTCGCTTTTCGACCAGTCGGGCAACGTAATGATGTTGTCGCCAGCGGATAACTACCTCGTCTCCCGAATGAACGAAACGCACGGAGGCGCAGCAGAAAGCCGCATCGTTCAGACGATTCAAACTCTGCCCGCCGGCTTTTCTCACAGCACGCTGCTGGTTTTCGATGAGGGAATGAATCAAGCTTTTTCTGTGTGGGGTTCCGCCCTGCTAGCGCTGGGAGGTAAGCAGCGTCCTGCGAATGACGCCAACGTCTTGCTCGCCAAGCTTGGCTATTGGACTGACAACGGTGCTCGCTATTACTACAAGTTCGACTCTCAATTGGGATATGCGGGAACGCTTCTTGCGATACGAGACCAGTTTAAGAAACTGGGCGTGCCGCTTGGATATATGCAACTCGACAGCTGGTGGTATCCCAAGGGAGTAAACGGTCGATGGAATTCTGTAAGCTCCGCGCTTCCCGACGGTGAGTATATCTACCGGGCGGATAAGGGATTGTTCCCGGACGGTCTTGCCGCGTTTCAGCAATCGCTCGGGCTGCCAATGGTCACTCACGCCCGCTGGATTTCTAGTGCAAGCCCGTATCGTGCGCAGTACAAAGTGTCCGGGAACATTGTGCTTGATCCCGCTTTCTGGAAGTCCACTGCCGAATATTTAGCCGACGCAAGCGTGGTCACATATGAGCAGGACTGGCTTGATCGCAATGCACAAACAGAAATGAATTTGACGGATCCGCAGGCGTTTCTCGAAAACATGTCGCAAGCGATGCTCAGTACAGGAATCACCATTCAATATTGCATGCCGCTGCCAAGCCACTACATGGCGAGCACGCAATACTCAAATGTTCAAACGGTACGGACCAGCAATGACCGTTTCGATCGCGAAAAGTGGGACTCGTTTCTCTATGACTCGAGACTAGCCACCGCTGTCGGCCTCTGGCCGTGGACGGACGTTTTTTTCAGCAACGAGCTTCCCAATCTAATTCTATCCACGTTATCCGCCGGGCCCGTGGGAGTGGGAGACGCGTTGAATGAGGTGAGCGCCCAGAATCTAGCCGCTGCTGTTCGCGCGGATGGGCTGATCGTGAAAGCCGATTCGCCGTTGCTCCCGATCAATTCGATGTACGCGAGCGACGCGCTGAATGAGAGCGCGCCCATGGTGGCAATGTCACAGACTCTAGTTGGCAACCAGAGCGCGCACTATGTTTTTGCCTACGCACGAAGCCAGTCGCAACAGGGTGTCATGGTCCCGCTGAGTGATCTGGAAATGAGCGGGCCTGTATTTGCCTATGACTGAGTTATGCACAGCGGAGTGCTGATCCCTGAGGCGGGGAGCATTCCGATAAAATTCGCAGACGGCTGGGATTATCAGATCCTATCCCCTGTGAATCGCGAAGGTGTGGCATTGCTGGGCGACGTCGAAAAGATTGTGTCCTTAGGGAAGCAACGCATTGCAACTGTCGAAGATCACGGCACTCTAAAGGTACGGATCAAATTCGCCCGCGGCGAAGACACGCTCACAATCTCTGGTTACGCTTCGCATCTCCCTAATCTCAAAGCGCTCCAAGGTAGGCTCAATAACACGGCTTACGACTCACAAACCAAAGTCTTTCGTGCGCAAGTCGCGCCAGCCGGCTCTGAAGAAGCTATCTTGCAAATCAGTCCGCGCTAAGCTCGGGGCCAACAACTCGTCGGGTTCCTCTATGGGCCCCTCGATATCGTTCGCGAGGCTAGAAAGGATCATCACTCCTTTACCCTGATCACGCAGAAACCCGGTTCTCCGTGGCCTCCGGCAGCCCCAGCTATTCTCACTTGGATGTATGGTCGTGTACTCGGACATTGACCGCTAGTTTCCGGTGCGAGCATAATCAGCACAATACGGTTTCTGCATGCGAGAAGTTATCATCGAAACAGTCTGTCTCGATCTTCATCGCCGAATTCGCCTGCGGCCAACTCTCGCGCGAGTGTCCGCTTATGACTCTCTCTGCAAAAGCGCGTCGAGGGCGCGGTGGGATGATCGCTGTGGCGAGCTTTATGTGCACGACGTCCGCGAATTCTTAAATGTCGATGAGTTTAAGGAAATCGTCGCTGCTGTGGCACGCGAGTGCGGCGACCAATTGATATTGTCACCATCAACGGCCTACGTTGATATTCCGAGTAACGTGTTCGCCGCATTGCGCGAGCCTGCCCCGTAACCAGCGCCGCAATCCCCCAGAGTCGATGCCAAGCGCGGAGATCATTTCCTACGAGCCGACTTCAAGATACTTATCGCACGATGCCCAACTGGACTCGTTCCGAAGCGCCGACAACACGTCAGAAAAACGAAAATCCCTTCGGTCAGGACATGCTGTGGATTACCGAGGATGCGTTTTTCACTCGCTCGAAATTGTTTTTACGGCTTGGCGAATGGTGGAACGCAACCAGGCGTGAGCCGCGTCCGAAGTCATTCGTGGGTGCCAGGCCATCAGGTACTTGAAGGTTCCGAGTGCTGCTGGAGCTTTCAATATCCTTATCGCCGGATTCGAGGCTTCGAGTTCCGCCATGCTTCTCGGTACAGTCGCGATGAGGTTTGTGCCGACCAGGCTACGCAAAGCCGCCGTGTGATACGGCACCCAGACGGGACACCGGCGTTTAACCCCGATCGCCGCCAGTCTCTTTTCAGGAATGGTCTGGATTCCCCCCAGAATGCTGACTCCGATGTGATTCGCAGCGAGGTATTGCTTCAGTGTCACAGCACGCGAGAAGTTGCTCTCCTTCGCCACCACACAGACAAAGTCCACCTCGAAGATGATCTCACTCGCGAAGTGCGGAGGGGCAGTGCCATCGTCGGCGACGAGTAGCAGGTCGAGTCGTCCCTTCTCAATCGCCTCAAACGTTTCGTCGTGTAATGGAACGAAACTAAGAGACATCTTGCCCGCCGCTGCGAGCACGGTACGGCATAGCGGCGGACAAAGCGCATGAGCGGCGTGATCCGTTGCGGCGATCCGGAAGGATGCCTCTTCCCGAGCCGGATCAAATTCCGCACCGCTGAGCAGGCGATCCAGCCGCGGAAGTGAGATCTCAAGCTCCTGCAGGAGACGCTGGCCCTTGGGAGTGGGCTCGTATCCCGATGAACTCCGGATGAGGAGGTCGTCGTGAAACATGTCCCGCAAGCGCTGCAACGCGCGACTCACGGCCGGCTGGCTGAGCAGCAACCGCTTCGCAGCTCGGGTGACATTTCGCTCCTCAGCGAGAACAGTGAAAACGACTAAGAGGTTGAGGTCTGCTTGACGTAGATACGTGGTACGCATAATAGATATAACTATTATGCATTGGAGTTATTCATCGGCAAGTGCGAAATTGCTTTCTGACGGCGGTACCGGATCAAGAGGGACGGCCAGCGTACAAAGGAGAAGGGCATGAAGAAGATAGCGATTGTAACCGGAGCATCCCGAGGAATCGGCCGTGCCGTCGCGGAGCGGCTTGCAAAGGACGGATTCGGCGTGGTCGTGAATTATCTGAGCAATGCAAGCGAAGCGGAACAAGTAGTGAGCGAAATCCAACGCATCGGTGGCGACGCCATCGCTGCAAAAGCGGATGTGGCAAACCAAGCCGATGTCGAGCGGCTGTTTGACGAAACCATGAAGAAATTCGGCAGCGTCGATGTGGTCGTCCATAACTCGGGGATCATGTCGCTCTCGCCCATTGGTAAGGCCGACGTGGATCTGTTCGACAAAGTTATCTCCACAAACTTACGCGGCGCCTTCCTGGTCCTGGCTGAAGCTGCGCAGCAAGTGGCATCGGGCGGAAGAATCATCGCTTTCTCAAGCAGCGTACTGGCGAAGTCTTTCCCCACGTACGGTCCCTACATCGCATCCAAAGCCGGCGTCGAAGGGTTAGTCCATGTTCTGGCCAACGAACTGCGCGGGCGCAACGTTACGGTCAATGCCGTCGCTCCCGGACCAGTCGCCACCGAGCTCTTCCTAAAGGGCAAGAGCGAAGAACAGATCGCGGAACTAAGCAAGCTGCCACCGCTGGAACGGCTGGGACAACCGGAAGATATCGCCAGCGTCGTTTCCTTTTTGGCAGGTCCAGATGGTGCTTGGGTGAACTCTCAAGTATTGCGTACTAACGGCGGGTTCGCCTACTGAAAGCAGTTCCGAACGCTGCAAAGACACACGAGATACCAAATAAGGAGAAGCCAGTCATGAAGAGGGTAATCGTAGTCACTGGAGCCTCGAGCGGCTTTGGCGAACTGACCGCTCATGAATTGGCAAAGGCTGGACAAGTCGTGTACGCCAGCATGCGCGAGACCAAAGGACGTAACGCGCCGCAAGTGGAAGCAGCAAGGAAGTTCGCGGTAGAGAACAAGGTTGATCTCCGTACCATCGAATTGGATGTGGCTTCGCAGGAATCTGTAGATGCGGCGATTCAACGTATCGTGATCGAAAACGGGCACCTCGATGTCGTGATTCACAACGCTGGACACATGGTCTTTGGCCCTGCCGAGGCTTTTACTCCGGAGCAGCTTGCAGAACTGTACGACATCAACGTGCTGAGCACGCAACGTGTGAACCGCGCGGCTTTGCCTGTACTGCGGCAACAGGGCAACGGTTTGGTGGTTTGGGTAAGCAGCACCAGCACTCGCGGAGGAACTCCGCCCTACCTGGCCCCCTATTTTGCGGCCAAAGCTGGCATGGATGCCCTCGCAGTGAGCTATGCGGGGGAACTGGCACGATGGAACATCGAAACCACGATTATTGTTCCCGGTGCGTTTACGTCGGGTACGAATCATTTCGCCCACGCGGGATCGCCGGGAGACAAGGCGCGGTTGAAAGACTATGAGTCGGGACCGACTGCTAGTCTGGGAAATCAGATCATGAAAGGATTTGAGTTGACAGCGGCGGCGGACGCAGATGTGTTGGACGTTGCGAAGGCTATCGTGAAGATCGTTGATATGCCCTTCGGTACACGCCCGTTCCGAGTACATATCGACCCCGCCCAGGACGGGGCGGAGATCGTAAATGGTGTTGCCGACCGTGTCCGTGCGGAACTGCTACGGAACATGCAGCTCGGGGATCTACTCAGGCCATCGTCGACTGAAGTCCCGGCAAAGAAAGCTTCGTAGAGCCCGAACCGAACATATCCGGTGAGAGAGAGCCGAAGGGTTACCAGCGAACCGCTACCAGTGCCCGTTGACATGCGGCGAAAAGCCGACTTCCGGCCACCGATCCGGCTTAATTCTTTATCCTAGGAATCGTCCGTACGAACCTGTGGCAGAACATGATCTCAGAGGAATCAGAGGAAAAGGAGCAGCTCTAGGAAAGCGTGGGCAAGCGGCTGTCTTGGGGACGAGTCGGCGAAGCTCACAACATTGCACAAGCCTATTTGTTTCTGATGCAGGAAGGGTTCGGCACCGGCCAGACCGTTGTGGTAGATAGCGGTCCGGTGCTGGGTTAACGCGCGGTAATTCTAACGCAACGAGGGAGAGGATCATGCGTTCTAGGAAGCGAATCGCCACACTGGCACAGACATGGCTGGTCATGGGTGTCCTAACTGCCGGCATGATGAGGGCCAGCGCATTCGGACAGACTCCGCAGGCCGAGAATGCCGATTGGCCGCTTCGCTCTTCGGAAGTCCATTGGCCGGCTGGACACACGCCCGCGGACGCGGACCTATTCGCTCATAACGAGTTGCTGATCCACGCATCCTGCTCGATTGTCTGGAAGCATCTCGTTCGTGCACAGACTTGGCCCGAATGGTATCCAAACTCACACAATGTAAAGCTGCGGAACAGTCCCGACGGCAGCCTTCATCAGGACACACAATTCTCATGGGATACGTTTGGCGTGCACGTCGAGAGTCAGGTACATGAATTTGCGCCGAATTCGCGTATCGGCTGGTTCGGTGAGGGGACAGGTATGGATGCCTACCATACTTTTCTTTTGCTCAAGGCGCCTGAGGGTTGTCGTGTGGTCACCGAAGAGGTCGTGAAAGGACCGGGAGCAGTAGAGTTCCGCAAGAAGGACCCTCAGGCGATGCATAGGGGCCATGACCTCTGGTTGTCAGCCCTAAAACAGGTGTCAGAAAAGTAAGACCGAACCATCAAAACTGACAGGGAAGATCGTCTCATGCAGTTGCGGGAGGATGACGGCTAGCCGGAAGTTTGCCCCGGACAAAATTTCAGGGACGCGGGCCAGAAGTCGGCTTGTAGAAAGTTTCACGACGTAGGTAGCGACAAACACGCTTGTGATTACCGATTGAAATCCACTCACCTGTGTAGTCGCGCAATGAGATACCAATCCACTACCGTCAAAGCCTTGCCCGGGGCCCCCCACTGCGATCAGGAAGGGCACCACTTACGTTTCGCCGGCAGATCGCCTGAGTGAGATTTTCAGAAGCTTGTGCCCGCTTCGTGGCATCCTACGGTTAACATCTGAACAGATTCAATGGAGGGTTCGATTGCCTGTCATTCGCGCGTGTGCACAGTGTGGAAAGCAGAACCGCGTCCCGGCCAAGTTTCTTGCTAGCACTGGCCGCTGCGGCTCCTGTAAAACTCCTTTGCCGCCCATCGCTGAACCTGTCGCGGTGGACGATCAATTGTTCGATGAAATCGTGCAGAACGCCTCCGTGCCTGTGCTGGTGGATTTCTGGGCTGGCTGGTGCAGGCCATGCGTCGCCGCTGCGCCCGAGGTCGCGCGCACCGCTGCGGACATGGCGGGCAACGCGATCGTGTTGAAAGTGGATACGGAGAAATATCCGCAAGTTGCTGGGCGCTTCCAGGTGAGCAGCATCCCGAATTTCGTGGTTCTCTCTGGCGGCCGCAAAGTATCGCAGCAAGCCGGTTTGGTGGGTCACCGTGAAATGGAGCGCTGGCTCAGGTCCGCAGCCGACGTTTCGGCATAGCGAACCTATTGGTATCCTTTCGCCTAGCTTCTGGAGGCGCTCACCATGAAATCTGCATTATTCGTCGCACGATCTTTTTTGGCGCTTGCCGCCGCTCTGGCGTTCCATGCAGCGCTGGCCACACCCGCGCGCCCGCAACAACAAGAGATTCCCAAGACCACCGCGCAAAGCGTCGGCGGGATTCTCAGCTACACCGAGGACCAATTCCTCTCGGTCGCCGAAGCGATGCCTGCTGAAAAATATTCCTACATTCCCATCGCGGCGGGCGGGAAATTCGATGGCGTGCGCTCCTTCAGCGAACAAGTGAAGCACGTAGCGTGCGCGAATTTCGCGTTCTTCAACGAGATTGAAGGCAAGAATCCTCCCGACGGCTGCGAGAAGGGGGGACCCGCGCCGGCGATTACCAAGGTCGAGTTGCTGAAATATCTGCGTGACTCGTTCGATTACGGCAACAAAGTTCTGGCCACGATCAACGAGAAGAATGCGATGGACCGCGTCGAAGGCCGGTACGGTGGGCCCAACACCAAGTTGGGCTTGGCGATCATCGCGGTGTGGCACGTCGCCGATCACTATGGCCAAATCGTTTATTACTTGCGGCTTAACGGCATCGTCCCGCCGCCGACACGGCAGCAGGGGCTGCAAGTCCGCTGAGCCCGAGTGGTGCCTGAGCCTGCGCGATTCGCACTTCGACGTGGATTTTGAACCGACGACGTGCCGGGCGCTTTGCTGGGCGAAGAATCGTCAAAGCGGACCGCGCGACAGGGATTCCCCTAGGCCAAAATTCAGGTATTTACTGTATGGCTGAATGCGCAGGTTTTGGCGATTATGCGCATCGGGAGAACGAGAGCGCGAATTGGGAAACCTTATTAATAAAATTTTAAGGGCTGGGCCCCATCTGCGCTCTCCACTCCCACCATCTGTCTCCTCCGAGTAGTCGCGCGCGTCACCGGGTGAGTGCAGCCACTCGCGTGACGTGCGCAAATGCCTGCAAGGATCCGCGCAGTTTCGCTCCAGCATCACTATTTAATAATTTCGGATCGCTCTGCTTCGCCTCGCCGCCGGATCACAGTACGGCATGGCTGTGCTTGGGCGAACGCTCCTTGTATCCTTAATAGAGGGTAAAGGTCCGCTTGTGTCAGCCGTCGCGACCGTTTACGCTGACGACGATGCCGGCGTCGCCTCCACTACCTCCGTTTTCGCTCGACCCTCCTTTTCGCGATCCGGCGCGTTATCGCTCCACGGCTGTTCGCGGACGCCTCGAGCACCTTCCGGCCACGCGTTACATCTGGTCGTTGGTGCTGCTGCTTTCGCTCGGTGGGTGGTTTGAATATTACGATTTGTTTTTCACCGCGTACGTCGGTCCGGGCCTGGTGCGCAGCGGCCTTTTCACCAGCACCTCCGCGGCATTCTTCGGATTCAACGGGCTCGCCAGTTTCGTCGCCGCCACTTTTGCGGGACTGCTGATTGGCACGCTGGCGTTCGGATTCGCCGCCGACCGTTTCGGCCGGCGCTTAATTTTCACCTCGTCGCTGCTGTGGTACACCGCCGCCACGATCGTGATGGCGTTTCAACGCACTGCGCATGGCATCGTCCTCTGGCGAATGATCGCGGGCGTCGGCATTGGGGTCGAGCTCGTCACGATCGACACGTATATTACCGAGTTGATGCCGCGGCAACTGCGTGGCCGCGCGATCGCGCTGAGCCAGATTGTTGGATTCACTGCGCTGCCGGCGGTCGCGCTGCTTTCCTGGTGGCTGGTGTCGCAGAAACCGCTTGGATTGGAAGGATGGCGCTGGGTCGTGCTGGCCGGATCGGTTGGCGCGATTTTCGTGTGGTTCATTCGACGCGGCTTGCCGGAAAGTCCGCGCTGGCTGATGACGCACGGAAGAATTGACGAAGCCGAGCGGGTGACGGCTGCGATGGAAGCGCACGTCCAGCAAGACCTGGAACGGGCAGCGGCCACCGGATCTCCGGCTCGGCAGCTCGTACGCAAGATCCTTGTCGCATCCCGCCCGGCCGAAACGCGCGGCAGTCTGTTCGAGCTCACGCGCGCGCCATATCGCAAACGAACGCTCATGCTGATGGTTTTCAATTTTTTCCAGACCATCGGCTATTACGGATTTGCGTCCTGGGTTCCCACGCTGCTGATCGCGACGGGCATCACGACCACCAACAGCCTGCAATATTCCTTCCTCATAGCGCTCAGCGCGCCGCTCGGGCCGCTGCTAGCGTACCGTGTCGCCGATCGCATCGAACGCAAATGGCAAATCGTGTTTACGGCTGCGTGCATCGCCATTTTTGGAGTGCTGTTCGCGCGCCAACGGGATCCGGCGTGGCTCATTACCTGCGGCGTCTTGCTCACTTGCGCGAACAATTGCATGTCCATCGCGTTTCATGCCTATCAGGCGGAATTATTTCCCACGCGGATCCGCGCACAGGCCGTCGGCTTCGTTTACTCCTGGAGCCGCCTCAGCGCCATCTTCACGAGCTTCCTGATAGCTTTCTTCCTGCGCCACTACGGCACGCGCGGAGTGTTCGCATTCATCGCCGCGGCCATGGCGGTAGTGATTTTCGCGATTGGGATCTTCGGACCGCGCACTCGCGGCCTGGCCCTCGAGGATATTTCGCAGTAACGCGCAGCGTGTAGGATAGTTCGATGCAACAGTCCTGCGGGCGGCGATACACTATATCCACGAATTTTCGAAGGGAGCTACGATGAAGGACCTAATTTCGAAGATTGCCGTGACGACTCTCGCGATTCTAGGATGCGCAACGGTCGCGCTGAGGGCAGGGAAGCCGCACGCGACGTCAACGCCGAGCATGCCAATCGTTGCGACAGTAATGGCGGCGACGTCTCGAGCCCCCGGCAACGCGAACATTCCACAATTCGGCGACACACAGTGTGTCTCCACGGTTCCGCGTTCCTGGGGCCAATACCGCGGCGGCTCGAACCAAGCCGGTCTGGCGTTCGAAGCCAGTGACGGCACGCTGCGCTTCGTCACCAATCTGCCATGTGGCGCAACACCCGTGATCGCGCTCGAAGTACGCAGAACGCCTGCGTCCAGCGGAAATTCACCGAACTGATTCCAGGGTGCGGACTTCGGAGCGCGACGCCTTCGTCGCGGCCCTTGGCGTGTGTTCTGGGAGAATAAAGCTCGCCCGGAGACTGCATCGCAATGGACAGCGCATCCGCAACGCGCTAACGTTGCAATCGGTATCGCTGAAGAGCTTTCACCCGAGGAAGGAGCCATCATGGCCTACGATTCGCACATACGCGCTGCGGAATTCCACGAGTTGGCCGCGCACGCGCACCGCGCCGCCGCTGTGCAGCACGGCAAGCAAGATCATTTCACGGGCAACGAACATTCCCGGCAGGCAATGGAGCACGCCAACAAAGCGCACCAAGCCACGCTGGAAGCCTTCGCGCAGTCCGCCGCCCTAGCAAAGTCACAGGCAAAATAATTTCGCCACTTGTCACACGTTCTACTCCGGGCGCCACGCATTCGCGCAGCTAGCCCATCCGCTGGCTGAGATCCAGCGCGCGCACTGAATGCGTCAAGGCGCCGAGCGAAATCGCATCCACTTCGGTGGCGGCGTACAACTCCATATTTGACTCCGAAATTCCGCCGCTGGCTTCCAACAGCGTGCCTTCCCAGACTTTTTCGCGGCGCATCGCGACGATAATTTGGCGCACCTCGTCGGGCATCAAGTTGTCCAGCATCACCAGGCACGGATATTCGCACCTGGCCGACGGAGGCTCTGCTCGCAAGCGCCTGAACGCGCGCGCCGCGGCCAATGCGCCTTCCTCGCTGCGCACTTCCACTTCGATGAACGCCGCGCGGCGCCGCGACTTCCAGGCTCTCTCGACGGCCAGCGGTGCGGCCAGCTCTTCGGTGCGCGCGAGCAACGCCAGATGATTATTTTTCACGACGATCCCGTCGCCCAGGCCCAACCGGTGGGTGCCGCCGCCACCCAGATGTATGGCGCGCTTGTCGAGCAGCCCCCACGGAGTTTTTCGCGTGCCCACAATTCGAGTGGCAGGGCATTGGCGCCGCGCTCGTTCCTGCAAACGGTGTGTGGCCGTCGCGATTCCGCACATGCGCTGCAATAGGTTCAGTCCGACGCGCTCGAGGCTCAGCAGTTTGTTCTCGCCGCCCTCGGCACGCAGCAAGACGTCTCCGGTCTCGAACACGTCGCCGTCTTCCTTTTTCAACGTGACCTTCACGCTGCGGTGGCGCAGCAGGTAGGCATACTCCTCGAGTCCGGCCGCGACGCCAGGTTCGCGCGCCAGCACTTGCGCTGCGGCCTTCCGGGTCTTGATCGCCAGCGCTGCCACGGTCAGATCGCGCGGAGTGAGGTCCGGCGTCAGCAGGGCATCGAGCAGCGAACGCAGAACGCGCAGGTACGCGGGATTATCCAGGGTAAGATTTGCCCCGTGAAACAAGGCTTTCTCGACGCGCCGCTGCCGTTCTTCGGGCATCAGAAATTGTAGCGATGCTTTCATATAACTCTAACATTAACATCACACAGAGCTCGGGCAATTCCTGAAAATGATCGCCGCGCATGCGCCGGCCGAAGGCTCATGGCTCGGCGCCGCCAAACCAGTTCGCTCGAGCGGAGAATTGCTGCGAGCAAATCAAACGCGCACGCGCAACCGCGCTCGAATATAATGTGCCCATGAAAACTCAAAGTGAAAAGGCGGAATTCTTCCGCACGTTGCATCGCGGATCGGAAATTCTGGTCCTGCCCAACGCTTGGGATTGCGCCAGCGCGCGCATCTTCGAACAGGCTGGCTTTCCCGCCATCGCTACGACCAGCGCCGGAATCGCTTTCTCGCTCGGCTATTCCGATGGCGAACGGATACCTCAGGACTTGATGCTCGCAACGGTGGGGCAAATCAGCGACTCCGTGCAGATTCCCGTCTCGGCCGATTTGGAGGCAGGCTACGGAGACGTCGCGAAAACCACGGCCGGCCTGATCGCAGCAGGCGCGGTAGGGCTGAATCTCGAGGATATGGACCACGAATCGCAGGCGCTCACGCCCATTCCGGCGCAAATCGAAAAAATTGCCACGATTCGCCGCGTCGCCACCGGGCTTGGCATCAACGTAGTGATCAACGCGCGCACCGACGTGTACCTCGCGGAAATTGGCGAAACCGCTGCGCGCTTCGAACGCGCCTGCCAACGGCTGCAAGCCTATATCGGCGCCGGCGCAGACTGCGTGTTCCTTCCCGGCGTTGCTGACGAAAATATTATTCACCGCGTCGTCGAAACGCTGAAATTCCCGCTGAACATTCTGGCCGGCGCGAAGTCGCCAACGATTTTGCGTCTCCGCGCACTAGGCGTCGCGCGCGTCAGCGTTGGTTCCGGCATCATGCGCGCCACCCTGGGCCTCACACGCCGCATCGCGCAAGAGCTAAAACAATCCGGTACCTACAACACGCTGCTCGAAGGCACCATGCCCTTCGCCGAAGCCAACGCCCTATTCGAAAAGTGACTACTGGCCGAGATGTGCGAGGGCCGCGCGGATCGGCGCGCCGGAGACGTGGATCAGTCCTGCATAGGGGGAGTACATTTCCAGGATTAAGAAGACTGCGCCGGAAACCGAAACCGCGGAGACCAACAAACTGACGATCACCGTCACATTGCGAGGGGCGAACAGACCGAAACTGATGAATATAATGGTGAGCCAAGCAACCAGCACGACGAGCATTGGTACGGAAACCGAATTACTTCTTTGTGCAGCGAGCAACAAGCGTGTTTGTCCCAGGGACATCAAAGTGCTCAATGCTTGGGCCTGGATCGAACGCTGCACATCGTCCTTCGGCGACAGACCCTGGACTTTGTCGTAGAGAGCTTCGCCGTTGGCGGACGTTCCAAATTGGACGGCGCTGTCAGCAGCGTTGGACGACACCATGTCGAGGACGCTGGAAACGGAGCCGCGTAGCGTATCGCGAGCTTCTTTGGCCTCGGGTCCATAGTGGGCGAGGATGCGGTCCAGCAAGACAGCTTTGCTTGACATCTCCGTGATCTCGGCGTTCTGGGTGTCAAACGATGACTTGGCAGAAGCAATCAGCAAACCAAGAACCAGCGCGGCCATCGTCGCGATCAGCCCCACGCCAAGCTTCACAACTTCTCTTGATTCACCGCTCAATGCTTCCTGAGGCAAAACGGCGCGAAGCGCGATGCCCAGCAGCGCACCTCCAAAAACGACCGCTAACGTAATGAAGCTGATTTCGAGTGAACTCATTATGGCCTCTGCGAAGAAGACTGTCGAAGACGAGCTGTTCGCGATCCACTGTCACAACCAACGTTCCGATCGGGCAATGCGGCGTTCCGTGCACGCGGCGCGGAGGCGCACGCTGCGCCTCCACGCCGCGCGCAGTTAGTCGACCCTGGTTACTTGGGGAATCTTCCACGAGCCGTCCAAAATACTCGGGTCTTTTTCCTTTGGCCAGTACAAACGCATCATCAAGACGAAGTCGTCTTTCGGCGCCGGCAGCCAGTTCGATTCCTTGGCCTTGCCCGGCGAGTCCGCTTGAATGTAAATGTCCGTCGAACCGTCAGCATTGGTCTTGAATTTGTCGCGCTGGCTCACGTTATAGCGGTTCAGCGGATTATCCACAAAGAAATATTGAGCGTTATACATCGTCACCGACCAGAAACCGTCCACCGGCGGCATCTGGCCCTTGGCGAAGTGCAAGTCGTATTTGTTAGCGCCGTTGTATTTTTCCACGATTTTCGGACCTTCGGAGGTGGGATACACGGCGTCTTGAGGCCGGTTTGCGCCCAAGCCGTACCAGGTAACCGTCGCGCGTTGAATGTAGTTGGTTCCGTAGAGTCCAGTTTTGATGCTGAAAACCCAGCCATTTTCGAGTTTTGCATCTCCCGCGGCGATGCCTTCTTTGAACCACGCGGCGATTTTCTCCTGCGCTGGCTTGGGAGCCTTCGCGATCCCGGCAGCCGTGCTAGGGCCGAGCTTGGAGAGGTCGAAATCTTGCCCCGGCACGATCCCGATTTTCGCGAGCTTGGCCACCATGGGTCCGTCGTCGGATGTTGGCGGGTTGGTTTTCAACAGTTCAGCGAAATGTTTGAAGTACGCGGCGCCATCCATCGCGTTGAGTTGGTCGCGCACGGCGGTCTTCCTGTCGAGGGATATGTCAACGGCTCCGGGCGGCGGTGTGTATGGCTTCCCATACGACGACAGCGGCACGGCGGCCATTTGGTCTTGCAGCGCGTGCACAGCTTTGTAATCCTCGGGTGTTCCGGTGCAATAGATACGACCCAGCAACCACACCATCCCGGTCGGCGATTTATATTCCGTTACTCCTTGGGGCAGCGTTCCGCTCCAGCCCGGGCCGGTGATGGCATATTTCTGCGGAGCGGTCCCCGTGGTGCGCTTTCCTGGAACTTGAAACACGTCGGTCCAGCCGTCCAGCATCGGGAACAGCGCATAACGTCCCCTCAAATCCGGAATACTGATGACCCACGGTTCCTTCGACACGTCGAGCCAAATCATGGTGTACAGCGTGTCTGCATTTGGTGCGGTCACGGCGTTGAACGACGCGTTAGGATATTCGCGCAACTTGGCGAACTGGCCCACCGGCGCGGAGGTCCCTTCAGGGATCAAAACGTTCGTCGTGACCCGTCGCGTCAAATCCATGGTCATCAAGGGATAGGCATAAACGTACGCGTCTTTGGCCGTTTCGAACGCCTCCACTTCCTTGGTATCCTGCTCGACTTTTGAAGAGCCAGCGCAACCTGCGAGTAATAAACAGAGCAACGCGGCTGCGATAAGGCGAGGCGCATTTCTTTTCATGCCTACCTCCAAATGAATTCTCGCGTGCAATTCCACGCCGAGGGGATGGCGTGTGCGCGAACCTATACCAGTTTCGCCGTGGGATTGTACTGTCAGTTTTACCAGTAGGCAGTAGCTCGTTGATGTCGTGGCCCGGAACCGCCCTGCTTCCAGTCGCCTCGCTCGCTTGACTTCATCCAGCAGCGCGAGTACGCTTCCGCCGATCCCAGCGAATTTACGCGGTTCCGTGCGGGGATCTCCGTTCGGCCCTTCCGTGCTAGCAGTTTGCTCAAGTGTCTCCGCCGAGGAGGTCGGCACAAAATGAATAGAGCCGTGAACGTGTTGCTTGGCGCATGTCTATGTTTCGCGGCCAGCGTCGCCATTGATGGTACCGTCGCCAGCGCGCAGGAAAATGCGGCTGGAATGGACAAGCCTCCCAAAGTTCTCGTCATCAACCGTGAAGTTTTGAAGCCCGGCAAGACTGGCGCCACGCACCAAAAAACCGAGAGCGCCTTCGTGCGCGCCATGGCCGCCGCGAAAGACCCCCAATATTATCTCGGCATGGATTCTCTGAGTGGTCCCAGCCGCTCGCTGTTCTTCACCGGCTACGGTTCCTTTGCGGAATGGGAGAAGGACGCACTCGGCGAGCAGAAGAACGCCGTGCTTTCCGCCGCGCTCGACCGCGCTTCCCTGGCCGACGGCGACCTGCTGCAATCGTTTGAGACCAGCGCCTTCGTCCTGCGCGAAGACTACAGCCTGAACGCGGCTACCGATCTGGCGCACGATCGCTACTTCGAAATCGGCGTTTACCACGTCAAACCCGGACACACCGGGGACTGGGACGCCATCGTGAAGCTAGTCAAGGACGCCTACGCGAAGGTTCCCGATGTCCAATGGGCGATGTACGAACGCGCTTACGGCGGCTCGCAAAACTACTTCCTTTACATCACTCCGCTGAAGTCCGCCGCAGAAATAGATCGCAATTTCGCCAACGGTCCGAAATTCGTCGAAGCCATCGGTAAAGACGGATTGAAGAAGCTCGAGGATCTGATGGCCGAGTCCGTTGACCAGATCGAAACCAATCTGTTCGCGCTGAATCCAGCCATCAGCTATGCGAGCCCGGATTTGATCAAGGGCGATCCCGCGTTCTGGAAGCCCGCGCCAGCCGGCGAGCCTAAGAAGAGAGCGGAGAAGGCCGCGCAGTAGCGCACCATGAGGCGAACCTCCGACCGAATACTGTCAATAAAAATGCCCCATCTGCCGCGCAGGTGGGACGGATGGGGCGCCATCTCTCGCGCGCGTCACTGCACTCGGATAGCTGCTTCTCCGGAAGTAATCGGGATGGTCCGCTGCTGCGAGTCCTGCGGGCTGGCCTCCGTAATCTGAATCCGGGCGTCGCCTACGCCCACAGCCTTCACCATCAATCCGAGAATCGTTCCGCTGCCATTCACGCCCGGCGTGTGCGGTTCGCGCGAGCACGAAATCATCACTTCGCCCTTCTGCGCATCAATGCGCTGGACGATCGCGATCACCTGCGTGCCGCCCGAAAGAAAACCTCCGTCGCGCACGTCCACAATTTGAATCACCGGCGGGTCATATTTCAGCAATAACGGAACCGAGAAAAGGTCGCTCACACTCTCGATCGAGACTCCCACGATTTCCGAATCGCCATTCTGCAACGTCACGCGCTCGGGATCGAAACGAATCTGCGCCACGGCGCCTGCGCTACTCGCGGCCGAGCCAAGCGAATAAGCCGCGGCAACCTGCGTAGGCTGTGCCAGAATTTGCGTGCCCGATGGCAACGCCGAATGCTGGGCCACTGAATTCGACTCAGAACTCTTACTCGACGCATCGCTACTTTGTCCCTCGGCGGAGGCCTGCCAGGATACGCGCACATTCGAATCCGTCCCGGCAGCCAGCCGGCGCAGGTTCTCCGCGGTGATGCTGGGAAGCCGCAAAATATGCGGCGTCAGAACGATCAGCACCTCGTCGTCCTCCACTTCCTTGCTGTCTTGCGAGAACAGATACTTCAGCCCCGGAATGCTCGCCGCCCCCGGTATTCCGCTCAAATTGTCCGAATCGGTACGCTCAATCAAACCGCCCAAAATGTTCACTTCACCATCTTTCAACCGCACCTCGTGCTCAATCTTTCGTTGGCTGATCACGGGCTGCTGGATGCCGCCGATATTGTTGTAATTCGCCACCGAGGAAATCTCCACCACCAGCTTCATGCTCACCTCGCCGTCGGGATGCACGCGGGGCTGCGCCTCTATGTTCACGCCCACATCAATATACGTGAACTGCGTGTTCACCAGGTTGCTGACCGCCGCTGACGCGGCAACACCGGTCGCCGCCTGCGTGCTTCCAGTAGCCACCGGTACGCGCTGCCCGATTTTCAGCGTCGCCTTCTCGCCGTCCGTCACGCGAATTTCTGGGTCCTGAATGATCTTCGTCTTGCTGTCAGTCAGTACGGCTTCGGCTGTCGCTCCAGGCAACGTCAGGCTGTAATCCGCGGTGGACAAATGTTGCAAGTTATTCAGCGTGATTTGCAGTGGGGAACTGCTCGTGCTGCTCGAACTGCTCGAAGAACTGCTGCAGCCGCTGTTAGTCGGTTGCACGGAGCAGCGCGGATTAAAGCTCAGCGACACATTTTGCCCCGGGAGAATGCCCAATTGACGCATGCGGTCGCGATTGGCGGACAATACTTGCACGTGCAGTAGCACTTCCGGCTTAGCTTTATCAATGTCCCGTATAATTTTGCCGGCCAAGTCCAGTTTGTCCGGCGTGTCCCGAATCACGATGGCGTTCTGCGCGTTTAGCTGCTGCAGGCGATGCAGGTCCAGCAGCTGCCGCAATCCGTTCACAATTTCGGTGAGGTCCTGCGGCGTCAGCGAATTCGAAATATAAAACGTTCCCACCACTTCATCTTCAATATCTTTCCGTTTTTGCGGATTGTCCGGCGCCACTTCGATCACGCTGCCTGTCAGAGGCTTCCAGAAGGCCTTGCTCTCGAACGCCACCGCGTCCAGGCCCTGCTCCAGCGTCACGCCCGGCAAATCCACAGTCACGCGATGCGACACGTAATCCGGATCGAAAATCACGCTCAGTCCCG
The DNA here is from genome assembly GCA_963790855.1 of uncultured Acidobacteriota bacterium. Classification (GTDB taxonomy): domain Bacteria; phylum Acidobacteriota; class Terriglobia; order Acidiferrales; family UBA7541; genus Palsa-295. The sequence continues at coordinate 655,853 of CAWBPZ010000003.1, read as the reverse complement.
CGAGCTTCGCAATGGTTTCAAATACCACTCGCGAATCGTTGGTCATCTTCAGATTCAGCGGCTCCTGCGAAAGAGGCTTCAGCTTCGGCGGCCCGGAAAGCATCTCCTTTTCGTACGCGGAAGATTCATCCGGAATCGCGCTTTCCCCGTTGTGGGCCGCCGTCAACAGTTCCGCCGTGCGCTTGGCCTGCTGTTCTGCCGCCAGATTCGATGGATCAATCGTCTCGGCCTTCTCGAATTCCGATAGCGCCAGCTGGAAATCGCCTTTCTGCGCCGCGTCTCGCCCCTGCTCCATATGGAACGACGCAGCGACATAGCGCATGTGCATCTCTCGCAGCTTGTACTCCGCATCGTTGGGATTTGCTTGCACCGCGCGATGGTAACGCACGAGCGCCGTGTCGTAATCCTGAATGGTTTCGGCCTTTCGCCCCGCTGCAAAATCCGCATTTCTTTCGTGGCACGCGGAAAGGAAGATCGCCGTGACGAGCAGCGTCGCCAAATGCATGACGCGCCGCCAATGGGAAGTTAGCATGTGCACACGAGCCGGATGATTCGTTTGGGATAGCTCTTCGCAAAGCAATTCAGTGTCGAATTCAAGTTGGTCTCCACGCGCTTAGACGCGTGCACCTCGCCGCCTGTTAGCCTGGAAATTAAAACGAAATTTCCAGAATGCGGCTCGGCGCAGGATTTCTTTTGGCGATTGCGCGCGTTAACAGTTTGTTGAAAAACTCTTTCGGGTCGTCATTTCGAGGCGCGCTGCGACACGGAATCTCTCTTTTTGTTGGGTTTTAGCGGTGAGGAATTCCTCGCTGCGCTCGTAATGGCGAGTTCAGGAGCCTTTTTCAACAAACTGCTAATGCTGAAGTGCACATGCGCAAAATGCGTGGACCTACGGTATACGTGGGGGTGCGTAGCTAGCCGGCAGCTCTTTCCAAGTCCTTGCGGTCCCACTTGGCGAGGTTCGCCGCGGCTTCGTATGTGCTCTGCAAAAAGTCCAGCAGCGCGGCGCGCGGTGAAGCCGATGTTCTTACATCGTCATACATCAACAAAAACTCTTTCATCTGCGGATGATAATAAGCCTGTGCCGGACGCACTGGCGCCTGCGCGAATCCCTCGGGCTGTGGCGCCGCATATGCATAGTACGCCGCACCCTTGATGTCGCCGCCGCCCGGCCAGAATCCCGCGCTGCTTACTTCGTGCGAGTATGCTTCGCGCGTCACCGCGTCCGCTCCAGGGCGCTCCGGCGCCCTCCGCCCCGAAAATCGCGTGGCCGCCAAGTCGAAGCTGCCCCAGAAAAAATGCACCGGGCTGGCTTTCCCGATGAAGCGCGCGCGAAACTCGACGAAAAGTTTCTCAGTGCTAGCCAAGATGCGCCAAAACCGATTCACATATTCCGGATCGTAGGAGGCGTGCTGCGTGTCTTGGTCAAACGCAACGGGATTCGGAATCTCCACCGGCATTTTCCAAATCTTCACGGGAATGGCCAGCGCCGCCAGCGCTGCCATGAATTCGCGGTAGAAATCGGCCACGGAACGCGGCTTGAGCTCGAGCGTCGCAGCCGTGTCGTGATTGGTTTGGATCAGCAGCTTGTGATGAATGAAATCGAATTCGACCTCAAAAATTCCGCCAGGGTAGGGAATCGGCGAAGTCGTCAGACCGTTTGCGCTCACGTACAGCGGCACTTCCCACCAATGATTGATCCGCGGAGCCAGCTCCAGCCGGATCTTGCCCACAATCTGCGACCACATGTGCAGCGTCGCGTAGGTATCCTGCCAGGCGGCCAGAGGCAGCTCCGGCCACTCGTCCTGTGCCGCGCGTGCGATCGTCGCGCTCATTTCGTGGTACCTCCGGGAAATCCAATAATCTCCGGTCTAGTGCGGCGCGTAGTTGCCAAATCCCATCAGCACCACCACGGACTTGCCGTACGACACCGATGCGGAATTCTGGCTCATCCCGATCACGCGGTAGCCCTTGCTCGCAAAACGATTGATCTCGTCCTGGTGTTCCTGCTCCGCGTCGCCGCTAACGAATACATACGGCGTCGGGTTCTTGTCATCAACTTCACTGGCGGTAGTCATCGGGGACCTCTGCTGGAAGACTACACCGCCATCATTACCCGTTCAACAAATACGGGCCCGTCATTTCCCACTAATCCGTGCGATCAGCATGTCCACAAACTTCGGCGAGTCCGCTCCTACCGCCACATGCACGTTTGGCTGCACTGCTTCCAATCCCATGGACTGCAAATGGTCCCCCTCGGGCACGTTGCGCTCGATTGCATTCTTGCGGTTTGCCACAGTCATCCCGCGCGTGAATTTTCCGTCCGTCTCGATGTCCACGCGCATGTCCTGCGTCTTCAAAATCGTCGGGTCGATCACCTGGCCGACGGCCATCGCATCATGCACCGCGCCGCCATGAAAAATTCCAGTGCCCTTATAGGTCCCGATCTGAAATCGCGCCACAGCTGCTGCGAACGTCGTCTCCGGCCCCGGCTTGCGTTCCAGTCGCGCCACGTCGTCGTCCGTGACCAGAGTAACTTCCGTCACGTCCAGCCCCACCATCGTGATCGGCCATCCCGCATTGAAGACGATCGAAGCAGCCTCTGGGTCGCTATGAATGTTGTACTCGCTCACAGCCGTGACGTTGCCGCCCGTGATTCCACCGCCCATCAGCACTACTTCTTTCACCAGCGGCACGATTGCCGGATCTTTCGCCACGGCGATCGCAATATTCGTGAGCGGCCCTACCGGTATCAGCGTGATCTGGTGCGGATACCTGTGCACCAGCTGAATGATCAGGTCCGGCGCAAACTCCGCGGCGGCCGTACACTTGGCCGGCGGCAATTCGGCTCCGCCCAGCCCGTTCGGCCCATTCCAGAATTTCCCTGTGTTCAATTCCTGCATCAGCGGACGAATCGCACCCTTCGCCACCGGCACGTCGCACCGGCCTGCCAAACTCGTAATCTTCAGAGCGTTCTCGAGTCCCGCATCTGCCGTCATGTTGCCCGCGACAACGGTGATCGCTTCCACCTGCAGCTCCGGCGAATTAAATGCGAGCAGCATCGCCAGCGCGTCGTCGGTACCGGGGTCTGTATCGAGAATCACTTTCTTGGGCTCGCCGTGCTGCTGCGCCAGCGCAGCGGGTGCAAGGGAACCTGCGCATACGAACGTCATCGCCAAAGCCATTTCTCTTCCAAAGCCGCTGGCATCGGACCACTGAAACATTGTGCATGCCCCTTTTATTCGGTGATCTACTAACTGCAGCCGCAACCCGATTTTTCGTGGCACATACTAGCATGATGCTCTGTGGCCAGCGCCGTCAGCGCGTGTATAATTCGCGCGACCATTCACTAAGCACCAGCGCGCTCGGGCAAGAATCTCAGGAGGATCGGTATGCGGAAAAGTTCCATCGCGGCGCTTGGTTTTTGTGTTGCTTCCGCTCTTGCAGCCGGCGCCGCCGCACAGCAAGCATCGTCAGCCCCAAATTTCATCCGGGAAAACGCACCGCTAATCGTCCTCGCGCATGTGGAACTGATTGACGGCACCGGGTCAGCCCCGCAATCGGATCAAGCCGTAGTGATTGACCACGGAAAGATCACAGCGGTAGGCGCAACCGCGAGCACGGTGATTCCGTCGGGCGCAAAGGTCATTGACGCCACCGGCAAAACCGTAATCCCCGGCATCGTCGGCATGCACGAACACATTTTCTATCCTGCCGCAACCGACGGTCCGCTCACCGGCGTCGAACAGTTTTATTCTTTCCCCCCGCTCTACTTAGCCAGCGGAGTCACTACCGCACGGACCACCGGCTCGATGGATCCCTATGGCGACCTGGCCGTAAAGGAATACGTGGAGACCGGAAAGATCATCGGCCCCGATTTTTATCTCACCACCCCGTATCTGGAAGGCGCGCCTGCGCTGATTCCGCAAATGCACGAGTTGAAAGACGCCGACGAAGCCCGCGCCTTTGTGCGTTACTGGCACTCCGTTGGCTTTACTTCCGTGAAAGCCTACGTGGACGTCACGCCCGAGGAACTGCGCGCCGGAATTGACGAGGCCCACAAATTAAACATGAAAGTGACGGGGCACATTTGCTCCGTGGGCTACAATGAAGCCGCTGAAATGGGCATTGATAACCTGGAGCACGGCCCGTTCGGCGCGCCCGACGGCGAGCTCTACGCAAAGCGCCAGCCCGGCATCTGCGGGCCCGATTATTTCGCCGAAGTAAAAGAAATCGTCATGAACGTGGAGCCGGACAGCCCGCAGCTGAAGCAAACCATTCAAAATCTCGTGGCGCATCACGTGGCCATCACGTCCACGCTCGCGGTCCTCGAAGGCGGCTTGCGCCCGCCGATGGATCGCAACGGCCTGATGGGCCGCACCAGAATGCTGCTGGTTCCGGAAGCTTGGTCCAAAGTGATGACCAGCCGCGCCAGCAGGGAAGGCGCTGAATCGCTTTTCGTGCCGCTGCTGCAAAAGGAAATGAAATTTGAGCGCGAATTCGTCGCCGCCGGCGGATTGCTGATGGCCGGCTGCGATCCCACCGGCGACGGACACACGCTCGCCGGGCTCGGCGATCAACGCAACATCGAGCTGCTCGTCGAAGCCGGATTTTCGCCAGCGCAAGTAATTCACATCGCTACGCAAAACGGCGCCACATTTTTAGGCGAATCACAACGCATCGGTACGGTGGCAGCGGGCAAACAAGCCGACCTCGTGCTGCTCGACGGCGATCTCGCCAAAGCCATCACCACAATCGAAAAGCCCGAAATCGTATTCAAAGCCGGCATAGGCTACGACTCAAACGCGATCTACCAAAGCCTGCGCGGTAAAGTGGGCCGGCAGTAACCGTGACCGGTTGGACCAAGAATTACCCGCGATGAGAATTCACATGAAATTCGCTCGTCTTTTAATGTTCGGGACGGTGATGTTGGTGGCGAATGGCGCTGGTGCGCAGAGTTCAGTGAAACCATTTCAGCTCGACGAGGCGACGATCAGTGATGTGCACGCGGCGTACAAGTCCGGCGCTCTCACTTCCGTAGAGTTGGTGCAGGCGTATCTGGACCGCATACGGGCCTACGACCAGGCGGGCCCGAAACTGAATGTGGTGATTTTTCTGAATCCTCGTGCGTTGGAAGAGGCGGCCGCGCTCGATGAACAATTTCGCAAGACTGAGTTCGTGGGTCCGCTGCATGGAATTCCGGTGCTGCTGAAAGACAATATCAATACGAAGGACATGCCGACGACGGGCGGCTCGCTCAGCCTGGCGGGATACACTCCCGCAACCGATGCCGCAATCACCCAGAAATTGCGCAGCGCCGGCGCAATCATCCTGGCCAAGGTGAACCTGCACGAGTTCGCGATCTGGGGCGAAACAATTAGCTCGATCCAAGGGCAGACTCTCAATCCCTATGACCTGTCGCGCACGCCGGGCGGGTCGAGTGGCGGTACCGGCGCGGGTGTGGCTGCCAATTTCGCGATTGCGGGCATTGGCACTGACACCGTGAACTCCATCCGATCTCCAGCGTCGGCGAACAGCATCGTGGGGATTCGCCCGACGCTCGGTCTGGTAAGCCGCGCCGGAATTATTCCGTACTCATTCACGCAAGATGCCGCCGGCCCGCTGGCCCGCAGCGTTACGGACGCGACAAAAATGTTAAACGTGCTGGTCGGCTATGACCCGAACGATCCGACGACTGCGTGGAGCGTGGGGAATACCGAGGCGGACTACACGATATTTCTGAAGGCCAATGGCGTGCAGGGCAAGCGCATCGGCGTATTGCGCAGTTTCTTCGGCACTGCGGCCATCAACGACGAGGTCAATCGTATCGCGAACCAGGCGGTGGAGGATCTGAAGAGGGCTGGCGCGACGGTCGTCGAGCTGAACGCTCCGGATCTCGACAGCGGGAAAATTACCTCTGATATCAGCGTTCATCTGTACGAATTCAAGCCGGCAATCAACGGTTATCTTGCCTCGGGCAACACGCCGGCTAAATCGCTCGAGGAGGTCATCGCTTCCGGCAAGTTTTCTCCGAACATCAAGGACAGCATCACGCAAGCAGAAGGCCTGGAAATGGACGACAGCTATCGCCTGCGTCTGCAGAAGCGCGCCGAATTGCGGCAGCGCGTGATGAAGATCATGGCCGACGAGCGGCTCGATGCGATCCTGTTCCCGCATCAGCAGCGGCTGGTGGTGCCCATTGGGGAAAAACAGGTGGAACGCAACGGCGCTCTGGGATCAGTGACCGGCTTTCCTTCCATCGTCATACCCGGCGGATTTTCTTCTCCAACTGCGAAGGCGAGGCTTGGCGTCCCGGTGGGCATCGAATTCCTGGGCAGGCCATGGTCCGAGAAGCTGTTGATCGAGATTGGCTACGGGTACGAGCAGGCGACCAAACACCGCCGCGCTCCGCCAACCGTACCGCCGCCGCTCGTCGCCCGGTATCCTAACTAGGTGACTTCGCTCAAGAGGCAAACGTGCAGAATGCTTGCAAAACAATCGTAACGCCAGTTGCCGCTCTGGTTCTCGTGACGCTCTGCGCCGCGCCGACGCCGCTGCGCGCCGATTCAAGACCAGTTCACGCACCGCACGCCATCGTCGTCAGCATTGACGAACTGGCATCCAGGGCCGGCGCCGATATCATGAAGGCAGGCGGCAATGCCATCGATGCCGCGGTGGCCACCGGCTTCGCGCTGGCAGTCGTCTATCCACAGGCTGGCAATCTCGGCGGTGGCGGATTCATGCTGGTCCGCATGGCCGACGGCAAAACCCATTTCATAGATTTCCGCGAAGCAGCTCCAGTCGCCGCCACCGCGAGCATGTTTCTCGATGCGCGCGGAAACGTGATTGACGGCGCCAGCGAGTACGGCTACAAGGCGATCGGCGTGCCCGGCTCGGTCGCGGGATTGGTGTACGCGGAGAAAAAATACGGAAAACTCGCGCTCGCGCAAGTCATGGCTCCAGCGATCCGCCTGGCGCGCGACGGCTTTGCCCTCAGCTGGCAAGAAGCGCGCGACCTTCGCGAAGATTCGCATCTTGCCGACTACGCCGACTCGCGCCGCATCTTCCAGCGCAACGGCAATTTCTACAAACAATACGAAACCTTCCGCCAGCCCGAACTAGCACGCACCCTGGAACGCATTGCGAAAAATCCCGATGATTTTTATCGCGGCGCCATGGCCCAGGAACTCGCCGCCGCAATCCAAAAAGGCGGGGGCCTGCTCACCACCGAAGACCTGGCGCATTACCAAGTAAAAGAACGCGAGCCGGTGCGTGGCACATATCGCGGCTACGAAATTATCAGCGCGCCGCCGCCGTCGTCGGGCGGCACAGTGCTCATCGAAACGCTGAATATTCTGGAAGGCTACGACCTCGCCAAAGCCGGCAGCCGATCCGCAGAATCCGTCCACCTGACCGCCGAAGCTTTCCGCCGCGCGTTCTTCGACCGCGCCGAGTTCCTGGGCGATCCCGATTTCACCAAGCTTCCGATCGCCCAGCTCACCGACAAAAAATACGCCGCAGCTTGGCGCGCCACAATTGATTCCGACCACGCATCGGCCAGCAAAGATCTTCAGCGCCCCGCTATTTTCAACACGCTGGCAGATGCGGACACGCAGCACACGCAAGATATACAGCCCACCCCGCCGCCTGAATCCACGCATACCACGCACTACTCGGTCGTGGACGCAGACGGCAACGCCGTTGCCGTCACGACTACTATTAATGATTGGTTCGGCTCGCGCGTCACCGCCGCAGGTCTGGGCTTCATCCTCAACGACGAAATGGACGACTTCTCGGCGAAGCCCGGCGCTCCCAATGGCGACGGATTAATTCAAGGCGCGGCAAACTCCATCGGACCCGGCAAGCGCCCGCTCTCCTCCATGACGCCCACCATCGTTCTGAAAGACGGCAAACTTTTGCTGGTTCTCGGCTCGCCCGGCTCCTCGCGCATCATCACCACCGTAGCGCTGGCGATCATGGGAGTAGTCGACTTTGGCATGAACATTCAAGAAGCGATCAACGCTCCGCGCTTCCACCAGCAATGGATGCCAGACGTGCTAAGCGTCGAAGCCTGGTTCGCTCCAGACGCCGTCCACGCCCTGCAAAAAATGGGATACAAAATCATCGACGGCCTGAACGAAGACGCCCAGTGGTCTCCCTACTGGAGCGACGCCGAGTGCGTCGCCGTGGATCCGAAAACGGGCGAACGCCTGGGCGGCAGCGACGGCCGCAACAACGGCAAGCCCGTCGGCTATTGACGCGCGTGCGACTCGTTCAAAGCTACTTATCTGTGTTGAAGATGTCCGCCGCCACTTTCCATGTGGGTCCGACCTTCCGCCAGGCGACCACATACTTGCCGGGAATTTCCATCGGCTGCCCCTGTGCATCATTGACGGTCAGCGCGAAGGTCCCGATTTCCCAAGCCATGTCACCCGAGGAGGCCACGTTGATCTTCGTGGGCACGAAAGTCAGCGAATAACCGGGCTTGGCCATGAGCGCCGCCCACGTTTTCCGGATTGCGTCGCTTCCGGTAGCGATGGGCGCGCCAAATGGAAGCATGGACGCGTCCCCAGCATACGGATACACGGCGCCCTCGAGGTCCTTGTCCTGCGCGGCCTTTGACCACAATGCGTCAATTCTACGGATCAGCGCTTCATCGTTAGAGCGATTGCCAGAATAAAACTTCGGTCGCGCCACCACTGCGCCGACAGCGCCTGTAAACAGCGCAATCAGAACTGCAATATGAACTGGCTTCATTTGCGTCTCCTTCGTGAAATATTTCAATCACTTCATCGTTCCCGGCTCGCAATCTGACTTGCCACAAACGATCGTACGGCCGGCGTGGATTCTGCGCGCGCGAATTGACTGCGCATCTTTCAGCGCCGCGGCCGACTCCGCTCTAAACTCTTTCAGTGGTAAAATCTCATGACCTATAAAACAACTGGGGGCGCCATCATGACCGAACCTACCAAGGAAGAATTGCTAGCCCGCATCGCCGAGCTGGAGAAGAAAGCTGCCGGCGGGAAACGCAGCGGCGCGTTGGAATTTCGCGTGGGAGAAAAGGGCGGCGTCAGCGTTTACGGCCTGGGCCGCTTCCCGGTGACTCTCTATTACGAACAATGGAATCGCCTGCTCGGTGTCGCCGACGACCTTCGCGCCTTCCTCGAAGAAAACAAATCGCGCTTGAAGCTCAAACAGCCCGCGGAATAGCCGCAAAGCACTCGCAGTTCAGGAACCGCTCCAGTTCAGGAACCACGCTGGCGCGATTGCAGCCACTCGTAATTCGCCGAGGCAATCGCGATGAATAAAAACAACAGGCCCGCATCCAAAAAGCTGCGGAAATCGATGCTGTTGCCCCTCGTCGATACGTGCGCGAACTCGTACCCCAACGCGTTGCCAAAACGCGCCACGATCGACACCAGTGCGCACGCCACGCCCATCCAGTAACTCGCCACCCCGATATATTTCACCATGCCACCCTCCTTTCTCATCTCCGCTGCGCAACGCGCTGAAAGTACCTCGCCCGGCCTGGAGAGTCAACGCCGCGCGGCGCCCGCGACCCACAGGAATTGCACCGCAATAAACCAGTGACATTCCTCCGCTTTCCGCTATGATTAAGCTCTCCTTCCACTCGTTGCCGGCGCTTTTGTTGGCGGGGTTTCACCTCTGCGGACATCGCGCTCCGTCCGCACGCACCATCAACAAAAACCATGTCCGTATCTTTAGCAAGTAAATGCACAGGGCCGTTCAGGCGTCTAGGGGAAACGATGGGTTCAACGGCGGGCGACGAATTTCGCGATTTACTGACATTGGTGCGGCAAAGCGGACTGCTAGCCAAGCAGCCCGCTTATTACCTTCGAAAAATTCTTCTCAACGTTGTCATGTTCGCCGGCGCCTTCGTGCTGATCGCTAAGTCTCACCATAATCCCTGGATCGAGCTTGTCAACGCCGCGTTCCTCGCGTTCGTCTTCGCGCAACTCGGCTTCATCGTGCACGACGCCGGGCATCAGGAAATTTTCAGCCGCCCCGCGGGGAACGAAGTTCTCGGACTCATCCATTCCAATCTCATACTCGGTTTCAGCTATAGTTGGTGGCTCGATAAACACAACCACCATCACTGCTCGCCGAATCATCTCACCGCGGATCCCGACGTGGATTTAATTCCGTTCGCATTTTCAAAGGACCAGGTAGCCGGAAAGCATGGTCTCGCGCGCTTCTCGGTAAAATACCAGCACTTTTCGTTTTTCCCGTTGTCGCTGCTCGAGGCCTTCGTCCTGAAATACGACAGTATTCGCTTCCTTCAGCGCAACAAAGTCGCGCACCCCGTGCTGGAAGTCAGTTTGCTCGTGCTTCACGCGGCCTGGTATCTTGGGCTGCTCACTTATCTGCTCGGTTTTCCGCACGCCATCCTGTTCGCGATTGCCCATCAAGCCTTTCTCGGCCTGTATCTCACGTTGATCTTCGCGCCCAATCATCAAGGCATGCCCCTCGCCCAAGGCAGGACCGCCGTAAATTTTCTCCGCGAACAAGTTCTCACCAGCCGCAACATCAAGAATCATCCCGGCATTGATTTCTGCACCGGCGGCCTAACCTGCCAGATCGAACACCACCTTTTTCCGACGATGCCAGCCAACAAACTCCGCCAAGTGCAGAAAATCGTGCGCAACTATTGCCGCTCGCACGACGTCCCCTACCACGAGACCTCGCTCTTCCAATCCTATCGGGAGATTTACCAGAACCTGCGAGAAGTAAGCCTGCTGGTTGGAAAAGAAGCCGAATCCGGCGGGGGGTGAAGCGAGTTACAACGTCACTCTACTGCGCAGCCTTACCTTCGCGTAGCAACACCACGTCCGAAACGGTGTGGGTTCGCGCGACGGCCAGCGTCTTGCCGTCCGGCGACCACCCGAACGCCCGGATATGATCGGTGGTGAAGTCCGTCACCGGATGCCCTGCCGAGCCGTCCACCGGCTGCATCCATATATTGTCCGTACCGTTGTCAATCACGCGGTAGGCCACGTTTTTCCAGTCCGGCGCGTATTGCACGGGCTGGGTAATGGTCGGCTGCGATGGAAAGACGCGCATGGACAACTCCGTGTTGGCAGCGACGTCAATCAGAGCGAGCGCGTGAAGATCCGCCTGCGTCGCCGGCTCCACTTTCGTCACGATCACCGGCAGCCAGTGGTTGTCCGGCGCGAGGTTGTTGCTCAGGGTCGCCACGAATCCGTTCGAGATCGCGCTGGCCTTGATCAATTCCGGCGCTCCGCCCTCGATCGGCATGCGGTTTATCACGGATTTCTTATCCAGATCCGCGTAGTAAAACGATTTTCCGTCTGCCGCACAAAGCGGTGACTCGTCGTCCACGCCGTTGGTCAGCTGCTTGGGATGCGAGCCGTCCGCATCCACCCGCCAGACATTTAACTTCCCAGTGTTGTCCCGCGAAGCCCAATTTACCAGGATCGGACCGCCGTTCGGGCAGGCGTTCGCGTTGGTAATCACCGCGTTGGGCTCTGTCAATAACGTGCTCTGATGATTTCCATCGAGGGATGTGCGCACAATCGAGTGGCGCATCACTGCCAACAAGTTTCCGTCCTTATCCCACAGAATGTCGCGGATCTGCTCGTTCGAGGGAACTCCCGCGAGTTGCGTCGCATTTCCGCGTCCCGTAGGTGGCAGGAGCGCGATGAAGTTCGTATCTTGGCGCTGCATCGCGGCGATGGACTTTCCGTCCGCCGAAATGCTCACGGAGTGGTAGCCGTTGGTGTCATTGGTGAGCGGGTGGAATTGCCCGTCGGGAAAGGAAACGAAGGCAATCTGGAAACGGTTGAAGCCTGCCGAGCGTTCCGAGTACACGACCATCAGCCCGCGGTTGTCGGGCATCCACGTCAGCGCGTTCGCGAATTTGTCCGCCAGCGTCGCCAACGCGCGGTCCTGTCCCGTGGCAATGTCCAGCGTTCGCACGCCGCCCTGCGCGTCCTGCCCTGCGCCCTGGATGAACGCGATCAACTTTCCGTCGGGTGACCACGCCAGCGCGGAAGGGAACGGCGTCGGAGCGGTATAAACGGTCTTCTCGTCGCTGCCGTCCATATTCGCGCTCAGGATCAGATATTTGCCGACCACCGGATCGTTGGCGCGCAGGTACGACATGCGCTGGCCGTCGGGAGAAAAAGTCGGCCCCACGTCCACGTCGCGCGCGAGCTGCACAGCTTCTCCGCCCAGCACCGGGATGCGATACAAATTGTTTACGTTTCCCGCCGCGTCAGACGCCTTGCTGTAGTAAATGTAATTTCCATCGGGAGAAAATGCAGGGTTCTGATACAGCGCGTTTTCGGGAGGCAGCACCTGCGTATTGCTGCCCGTGGGAATATTTCTGAGCCACAGGCTCATTTTCCCGCCGTCCTCCACGATGCTGAGGACGTATTTTCCGTCGGGTGAAATTGCTGCGAAGAGCACTTTCCCCGAGTTGGTCACCTGCGTGATCGTAAAATTCTGGAACGGCACAGCTGCCGCTTTCCCGCGCAGCATCGAAAATACTCCGTAGCCCGCCACGCCCAGAATCAGCAGCGCAATCACGGCACCCGCGATCAGCTTGCCTTTATTTTCCTGCGCCGCCTGCAGGATCGCCGAGCTGCCCGAACCCGGGGCCGCGGAGCTCACCGCGCCGGCAGTCGCGGCCGAAACTCCCGAACCAGACTGCGTCGCTTCCGTGCCGGAACCGCTTGTTGCGGTTTGCGCGCCTGCGCTGAGGCTTCGCGTCGCCACCGACCGTCCCGAATCCGTGTCGCGCTTTAACCGCTGCAAATCCGCCCTCAAATCGGAAGCATGCTGGTAGCGCAGCTTGGGATTTTTCTCGAGTGCCTTGGCGACGATCTGGTCGAACGCCGCCGGTAAATCCGGATTCATTTGCGAAGGCGGTGCGGGCTGCCGCTCCAGTATCGCCGCAAATATCACGCCGGACGTATTTCCCGAAAAAGCCTGGCGGCCCGTCGCCATTTCGTAGAGCACGAGGCCCAGCGAAAATAAATCGCTGCGCCCGTCCAGCGTTTCTCCCCGCACCTGCTCGGGAGACATATATCCCACGGTGCCCAGCGCCATCCCCGGACTGGTGAGATTTGGATCGCTGTCCAGCGTCGCGCCGCCAGCCGTCACTGCTTCGCTCACTCCGCGGCCCACCATCTGTTTCGCCAGCCCGAAATCCAGCACCTTGGCCTGCCCGCGCTCCGTGACAAAAATATTTGCGGGCTTGACGTCCCGGTGCACGATTCCCTCCGCGTGCGCCGCATCCAACGCGTCCGCCACATCGATGCCGATTTCCAGCAGGGTATCGAGTGTCAGAGGCTTGCCATTGATGCGGTGTTTCAGCGTCGCGCCCTTCAGCAGTTCCATCGCGATGAAAGGCGTGCCGCCGTCCTCGTCAATGTCGTAGATCGTGCAAATGCTGGGATGGTTCAGCGCCGAGGCGGCTTGCGCCTCGCGCTGGAAACGCGAGAGCGCGGCCTCATCCTTCAGCACTTCCGGCGGCAAAAATTTCAGCGCCACTTGCCGCTTCAGCTTGGTGTCTTCCGCGCGATACACGACGCCCATGCCTCCGCCGCCAATTCTTTCGACGATACGGTAATGCGTGATGATTCGTCCGGCAGGAAGGTTCAAGTCCGTCATGTAGCGGACATTCTAGGATGCGACCCCATCCAAGTCAACGCGGCTCATTCGCGGGTAGCGAGTCAGTCTCCGGCAAATGGGTTAATCTGGATTTTGCAGGCCAAGACGGGTGGTCGGACTTGAGGCTCGGTTTCGCTTTTCGCCAGTTTGCAGTGGTGTTAAATTGAGGGCGTCCAAGCGAGAGACACATGCGAGTTCATATTCCTGACTGGAAGTTGCCATGCATCGCAGAAGTGCACGAAAATGTCGGCCGAGCTCGTAACGTCGGTGTGCCGCGGGGTGGTACGTGGCGCAGGAGGGGAGCACGGCACGAAGCAGACCGGAGCCGATCAGCGTGGAAGAAGCGAAGGCCATTACACTCTAACCTATGAAAATATTTTCGGCGCGTGAGACGGAGTTGTTGCGCGAGCTTGACGGACTGGAACTCGCTGAGTTTTGGCAGCGGGCCGTCGCATTCCTGATCGACTGTTTTCTGATGGCTGTTCTTCTTAGTGCACTGATGACGCTTGGACTCAACGTGTGGCAATATCTCCGCCAGATACACGGGAATTCAGGCCCGGCTGAGTATCATTTGCCAGTCGTGAAGGAGCTTCCGGTTCCCATCATCCACGGCAGCATGAAGCTCCAACTAATCAACATCGAGGGCAACGAAGTCATTCATGTAGCCGCCACGGTGGTTGTGCCGGTACTGTATTGCGGCGTTTTGCTGTGGGCGGGCAAAGGTCGGACTCCGGGCAAGCGGCTGCTGAAGATCAGGGTCGTGTCGCTGGCCCATCGAAACATAACATTCTGGCATGCGGTTGAGCGGGCGTTGGGTTATGGCGCGGCTGCGCTGGAGCTAGGGTTCGGGTTTGTGCAGTTCTTTATTCATCCCTACCGGCGCTGTGCGCAGGACCGTCTCGCCGAGACGATCGTGGTGACCGAGCGCAGCTATCAAGCGCTGCAGCAAAAGCTGTCGCAGCAGCAGGTTGCCAAAGATTCAGTCCCCGCGACTGATAGCGAAGGATACGCGCCTGCACAGCAGGCGTGAATGAATAGCTCAAATTGACTGCTTAAAAGGCCAGGGCGCACGAGTCAAGACCTACGCACCACATGCTATAACAGACCAATGCGGCTACACGATTACGCGCCCCGGCCCGCGCACATCAAATGGCTCCTCGATTCTGACCCCGCCATCCGTTGGCAGGTCATGAGCGACCTGACCGATGAGGCTCCCGACGCGATTGCAGGCGAGCGGTCGCGCATCGCCACCGAAGGCTGGGGAGCCCAACTTCTCGCCGCCCAGTCGCCTGGTGGCTACTGGGGCGACCCGCGGAAGTGGGATCTCGTTACCCTCAACAGTCTCGTCGCCTTGAAGAACCTCGGTCTCGACCCCGCCAGCAAGCAGGCTCGCAAAATGATCGACCGCATCGACAAGCGGCTCGTGTTCAAGTGGCTCAACAGCCGACCTTACTTTCATGGCGAAACTGAGCCGTGCATCAACGGCAGAATCCTCGGCCTTGGTGCGTATTTCAAGGAACCCAACGACGCACTGGCCAATCAACTCCTCAGCGAGCAGCTTGAAGATGGCGGCTGGAACTGCGAGGCATGGCCCTTCTTGTCGCCGAAACGCCCTCCCAGCCGACGCTCTTCGTTCCACACCACCATCTGCGTGCTCGAAGGACTGCTCGATTACGAACGAGCAGGGCGCAAAGCAGCAGCTGTGACGAAGGCTCGCAAGCGCGCTGAAAATTATCTCCTCGAACGGCGCATGTTGCGCTCGCTTGGCGACGGCAAAGTCATCGACAAGCGCTGGTTACGATTCTCGTTCCCGACGTTTTGGCATTACGACGTCTTGCGCGGACTCGACTATCTGCGGAATGCAGGAACTAAACCCGGCCGTCGCGTCCGTGAAGCCGTCAAAGTCGTGATCGAGCGCCGTCACCAGAACGGGCGCTGGCCGCTGAACCTACTTCATCCTGAACGTATTCCAATGCAGATGGAGACCGAGGTCGGCGGCGCCAGCCGCTGGAACACACTGCGCGCTCTCCGCGTCCTGCGCTGGTACTACAACTCAACACATTCGTTGTGAGTTGGGCGTCGCGTAATCGTGCAAGTGGCGTTGCCTCAATTTCGCCGCTCCGATAAGCAGCGTCAATCAGCACCGAACATGCCGCTATCGGCGGCCTCTACTTCAGTCAGGAACTAAACGCATCCCCACCGCTACCAACGTAAGCCCCGACGCATTCACTGCTGAGGTTGAGCGCGATTGGAGACTTTCGGTGTCAACTTCCGGACGATAAACTCTTGAAAGACCGACGCGACGGCATTTTCACCGAGCCTTACCAGCGCTGTTTCGGCCACTGCTCCCACGCCCCGATTGGTCGGCGGGTAGTAGGCATTTGCGATGCCGGCGGTGGCGAAGCTTCCGATCATAAATGAATAATTCGGTTGCCAACGCCCATTGTCGCCCTTGCACATAAACGGACTGGAGAGTGCGTACAAAAGCCGTGATCGCTTACTACCGGTTCCCTTGTAGAAATAACGCGGGTCTTGTTTCAGCAGAGACGGCATGATGGCGCTTCCGAGGAAGGTGCCTATCACAACGTCACCGTACGATGCGCCGTAGCGCTGTGCGTAGCCTTGCGCACCTTGCCCGTATCCACTGAATCCGTTTCTTGCCTGTTGCCCGCCTGCAAGAGCTCCAACCGCAATGAATGTGAACGGATCGACAGACGACCTCCAGGCCAGCTCGAATTTTTGCTTCGGCGAAAGCGGAACCGCATCAGGGAGGTAGCTGACATAGAAATTCGGAATGATGCCGAGCACGCGCTGCTTCTCTTGATCCTTGATTTGCACTTCCGCCAGCTCGACCTGCGTGAGCGAGACGGTCACCTGCGTTACCTGCTCAGCGAGAGCCAATATCACTTGCGGGACAACGTAGGCCTCCCCGGGGTGCACGGTACCGGAGATTACCTGCGTGTCGAAATTCGTAAACGAAATTGTGAGATTGAAGTCGCCGGGAGCGACGTTCGCAAAGGAAAATTGCCCTGAGTCGTCGGTTAGCACTTCGGCGCTTGCGGATTGATCTCCCCGCGTGAGCCGCACCTTGGCGCCAAGTACGACCGCACCGGTTAGATCAACAATTGTTCCGCTGATGCTTCCCGCTGTTTGTTGCACGGGCCGTAGCTCGGGCAGCTGCTCGCCCGACACCTGCCACGCAGCAGCCGGTACAACAGCCGCCATCAGAAACATGAGCGAAGCTACGCTCAGTTGACGCAACCTGCGAATCTGTCGACTCCAGTTCGTAACCTTCAAAGCTTGCGCGCCTCCGTCACGGACCTGCCACGAATTTCAAGCTTGCGGAGTCACGCGAGCGGGCCAGACCGAAAGGTGCCAAACCCGCAGCGCTCCAACCCGCGATCCCGCAGCGCATTCCGAGCTTTCCCCGTTAGATACCGAACAGTATTCATTGGATTCTTTTTAGTCTATCGTCAAAAGTGACAGGGGGACCCCACCGGTGGATCCCGATTGTCCGGAACCGGACACTCTTCTCCTGCGATTCACCTCTCCAGTATCGGCGGGGCCTAACCCTAACAAGGAAGGGTATTTCCTGAATCGCAGCGTCGTCGGAAACTTGCCAGGTCTTCCGGTTTGCTCGATTGTCCGTCATTACGGTATCAAGACAGGGTGCTTCAGCCGTCCGGCGTCCCGTATCTGGCTTCGCAGAACAGCTTAGGTGCTGTCCTAACGTGGTTGTCCGTGGGCCAGCAACAATAAGACTTGAGGATAGAATTTATGTTACGCAGAGTGGGTCTCGGAATTTCGTATTTCGCTTCGATCGTTTACATCTCGTCGATTGTGTTGCCTTCTGTTTATTGTCTCCGGCATGGGTGCAAGGGACGGGCCGAGCTCGATGTTTTTCTGCCCACCTTCGGACTTACTCGGTTTGGAGCAATCGCGACCGCTTTCTCATTGCGCAACGCCATGCAGCAAATCAGAAAGTGAGATTCATGGTCTTGGGCTTTCTGGGTTCTCGCAATTATTTTCGTAATTGTTTTCCTGGCTGTAATTGCCTTAATCGTGTGGTTCATTTACCAGACTGCCTCTCATCGTTGAGGACGACTAAAACCGTCAGGCGTGAACAGTCTCACTTGGCTGTGGGTCGCGTGTTCGGAGACTGACTCACCACGCGCTCGATTGCATGAGGCGCACGGCTCGCGTAGAATTCACCTCCGGTGCCAGATAGACCTTCGATCGTCGGTCAAACCGTTTCCCACTACAACGTCCTGGAAAAACTAGGCGGCGGTGGCATGGGCGTCGTGTACAAAGCCAAGGACTCGCGCCTGGGCCGCAGCGTCGCTCTGAAATTTCTCCCCGACGATATTTCCAAGGACCCGCAGGCCATTGAGCGCTTCCGTCGCGAAGCCCGCGCCGCTTCCTTGCTCAATCATCCCAACATCTGCACTATTTACGACATCGGCGAATTCGATGGGCGCCCCTTCATCGCCATGGAATTGCTGGAGGGCCAGACCCTGAAACACGGCATCGCGGGCAAGCCGCTGGAGATTGCCAAGCTTTTGGAAATTGGCATCCAGATCGCCAGCGGCTTGGACGCGGCGCACACCAAGGGAATCGTGCATCGCGACATCAAGCCAGCGAACATTTTTCTGGTGGAGCGCGGCCCCGCCAAGATTTTGGATTTTGGTCTGGCGAAATTGACGCCCATCTTTGCCCGTGCCTCGGAATCTGTTGGCACCGCCACCATTCACACGAAATCGAGCGGCCTTGGCGTCGAGCAGCTCACTAGCCCTGGCAGCTCGATGGGCACCATCGCCTACATGTCGCCGGAGCAGGCGCGCGGCGAAGAACTGGACGCGCGCTCGGATTTGTTTTCGCTCGGTGTGGTGCTCTATGAAATGGCCACCGGCTCCGCGCCATTTACCGGCGCCACGGCAGCCGTAGTGTTCGACGGGATTCTGCACACCACGCCCGCCAACGCGAAAGATGTCAACCCAGCCCTGCCTCTCGCCCTGGTGCAAGTTCTGGAAAAGACGTTAGAGAAGGACGCCGACTTGCGCTGCCAAACAGCCGCCGAGCTGCGCGCCGATTTAAAGCGCCTCAGCCGCGATCTCGATTCCGGCCGCCGCCCATCCGCCACCAAAAACGTTCCCGATTCCGGCGTGCAGACGATTTCCGCGAAACAAAAATCCGTAGCCGTGTTGTATTTCGAAAATCAGAGTGGCGCGAAGGAGGACGAATACTTTCGCGATGGCATTACCGAAGACGTCGTCACCGAACTTTCAAAAATCGCACAGCTGCAAATTTTTCCGCGCTCGGAGATGCTCGCCTTCCGCGACAAGCCCGTCACCGCGCAGCAAGTTGGCCAGCAACTCGGCGCCGCGTACATTCTCGAAGGTTCCATACGCCGCTCTGGCAGCCGCGTGCGCATCACCGCGCAACTCGTCGAAGCCTCCACACGCCATTCCGTCTGGGCCGACCGCTTCGATCGCCAGATGGACGACGTCTTCGCCATTCAGGAAGAAATCGCGCGGAGCATCGCGCAAGCCCTGCGCATCACTCTAACCCCGCAGGAAGATAAAATCATCGCGCGCAAGCCTACCGAGAACCCGCTGGCGTATGACTTCTACCTGCGCGGCCGCAACTACTCACGTCGCCAGGATTTCGACTACGCCTTGCAAATGTTTGAACAAGCCATCCATCTGGATCCGAATTTTGCTCTGGCGCACGCCGGCATCGCGCACCTCTGCGGCGTAATTTTTGAAGTTCGCGACCAGAGCCCCAGTTGGATGGAGCGCGGACTCGCCGCTTGCGATCGCGCCACAGCCCTTGCGCCGGACTTGCCCGAAGTGCTGGTGGCGCACGCCCGCATCTTCTACGCGCAGAAGAGAAATGATGAATCCGTTTTGCTCGCCTTGCGCGCCATCGAACGCAAGCCCGACTGTGACGGCGCCTGGAACATTCTCGGCCGCGCCTACTTCGCCTCCGGCCGTTACGAAGAAGCTGCCGCTGCCGCCGAGCGCGCGCTGGAGTTCAACGGCGACGATTACAATATGTATATTCCCTACGAGCAGTCTTTCGAGCGCCTGGGCAGGAAAAAAGAAGCGGATCAAATCCGCGAGCGCATGATGAAGGTCCTCCGCCAACAGCTGGAGCTGGTGCCAGAGGACGTGCGCGCCCGCGTTTTGCTCGCCACCAACCTCGCCCACTTCGGACAGGAATCCGACGAGTGCATTCGCCACCTGCAGACCGCAGTCGCCCTGCGGCCCGGAGATTCCAACACGCTCTACAATGCCGCCTGCACCTACGGCGTCCTGGGCAGAAAGACCGAATCTCTCGATACGCTCAGAAAAGCTTTCGCCGCCGGATTCGGCAATCGCTTCTGGGCCGCGAAAGACGCCGACCTCGCGTGCCTCCACGACGACCCTGAATTCAAAAAGTTAGTCGGGATAAGCGAAGCTTCCGCGTCGTAGTTTTTGTTTTGGTCGTTGTAGCGGGTCACATTAGTGCGCCATCGCGGCTACGGCGCGGACCGGCGGTGTGTTGCGGATCGCTGGTGCGTTGAGGATCGATCGCGGTCTAAAGCCCGCCGCTACAAAACCTTCCTCCCCGTATCAGCTCCTGGCCATCTGCGTCCAGGCTTCTAATTTGCGGTGGTTTTGCCCGATGCAGGCAGTCCTTCGAACTCCTGATTCATCCACGCAACAAACGCGTCAATCGCTTGCGGACGTCCCAGGAAATTCTTCACCAGATCGTTGGCCGGCATAGACCCCGTCTTTTCCAGGACCGTGGTGCGATAGCGCGCGGCCGCTTCTGGCGCCAGCAGATCGTTGCGATTGAACTGGCTGAAGAAATCCTGCGCAATCACTTTGTCCCACAGGTAGGTGTAATACGCGGACGTATAGCCTAGCAGGTGGTCGAAAGCCGCGATCTGATGGTCCCCTTCCAGCAGCGTGTACGGCAGGAATCGCTTTCGGCTATCGGCCATCGCTGTTTCCAACCTCGCCGCATCTGGCGTCGAGTTATGCAGATCGAAGGACACACTCGTGTAAACCAGCTGTCCGCGCGCCCACAGCCCGCGTCCAAATGCGTCGGCGCGGTTGGCGCGCCGCACCAGGTCCGCCGGAATCGGCTCGTTCGTCTGATAGTTGCGCGCAAACGTCGCTAGCACCTTGGGATCATGCATCCATTCTTCCAGCATTTGGGACGGAGCTTCGACAAAATCGTTTTCCAGATTGCCGCCGTACCCGGCCCACTGCTGCTGCCCCTGGAAAATCCAGTGCATCAAGTGCCCGAACTCGTGAAAGAAGACGGTGACGTCGCCGTACTCCATCAATCCCGGATCTCCCGGTTTTCCTCCCGCGAAATTGCAAATCAACGTTACCTCGGGCAACTGCTGTCCACGCTTGCCATCGAGCAGCGGATTGGAACTGAACCACTGGTTCTTGCCCGGCCGCGGGTGCATGTCCAGGTAAATGCGACCGAGCCGGCGCTCTCCGTCGTACACGTCGAACGTGCTAACGGAAGGATCCCATGTGACCGCATCCTTTACAGGGCGGTACGTAACGTGGAACAATTTTGCCGCCACGTCCAAGATGCCCTGCTGCACGCGATCGTAAGGAAAGTACGGCCGCGCCTCCTGCGAATTGAAATTAAATTCCGTAGCGCGAAGCTGCTCGAAATAGTATTGCCAGTCAGACGTCACGATATTGCTGAGCCCGGGTTGCTCCTTGCGCGCCGTCGCCATCAGCATTTGGTATTCACGATCCGCCACCGGGCGCGACGCCGCGTCAATCTGATCGATGAAGTGACTGACGTTTTGCGAAGTGACGGCCATCTTGTCCGCTGCGTTCAGGTCCGCCCAGTGCTTGTAGCCCAGAATGTTCGCGAGCTCCTCGCGTTTCTTCAGCACCTCGGCAAGGAGTTTCATGTTTTGCGGATAGGCGCGATCGTCATACGCCAGGAACATGCGGCGGCGCAGATCGGGGCTTTTCGCAAACTTCAGTACGGGAATTACGTCCGGCGAGTCACTGGTGAGGGTAATGTTGCCGTCGGCGGCGGGCTTGTGCAGATTGATGTAGTCTTCCGGCAAGCCATCTAGCTCTGTGTGGCTTTTCACAGTCACCTTCACCTGCGAATCCTGGATGTTGCGCTCAAATTCGGTGCCGAGCTTGGCGAGTTCGTCGCTGAGCCCCTGAATGCGCGCGCGAGTGGCGTCGTCCTTGTCCACGCCGGCCAGGCGAAATTCCAACAGAGTACGTTTCACGTAGTATTGGGTCGCTGCGTCCGCGTTGGAGACGTCGAGTTCCGTCAGCGCGTGATAAATCGTCGGATTCAGCGAGACCGCCGTCGTTGCCGCGCTCACTTTCTGCACCATCGCTTGCGCCCGGTCGCGTATTCCGGCGTCCGGGCTCAGCAGCTGCAGCATGCCGGACTGGCCGCCCGCCGTATCGAGCTTCTCTGTCGCGTTGTCGAACGGCGCCAATGTGTTTTCGATCGTGCGCGGCCCTTTGACGGCGAGAAGCTCGTTGATTGACTTCTGCGCGAGATCCAGCTGCTCGTTGACGCGTTTCTCCAGGATGGCCGGATCCAGCGGCTTGTCCCAGAGATGCGGGCCTTGGACGCCAGCCTGTGCAAAGAGCATCTGAAAACTTCCAGCGCAAAGAAGACCCAGGCAAGCCAGGCTCACGCGCGCGCACATGCCGAAAGTCATAAGCTTCCTCCTACCTATAGTGGACTGTGCTGACCCGCAAGGATTCCTAGGCTTCGACGCGCGTGCATCATTTGTGTGAGCAGCCCGCACGACGCTGGTCGCGAGTAACCAGGCAGGATATCTCCAAAGTTTTCGATCTCCAAAGGCCGAGTGCCAGAACTGCCGATTTTGCTGTTGCCGCTCGGCCACCATTGCGCCGACAATATCCGAACCATGAACGTCCTGATCTTCGGCGCCACCGGCATGGTCGGCCAAGGCGTCCTGCGTGAATGCCTCCTCGATCCCAAAGTGCAACTCGTCGCGACCATCGGCCGCAGCGCCAGCGGCCAGCAAAATGCCAAGCTCCGTGAAATCGTCCACCAGGATCTGTCGAATTACGCCTCCATCGAAGATAAACTCACCGGCTTCGACGCCTGCTTCTTCTGCCTGGGCATCTCCGCCTCCGGCATGACCGAAGAAGCCTATTCCCGCATCACGTATGGCTTCACCGTCGCCGCCGCCGAAACCCTCTGCCCCGTCAATCCGAAAATGGTCTTCATCTACGTCTCCGGCGTCAGCACCGACAGTTCCGAAAAAGGCCGCATGATGTGGGCGCGCGTGAAAGGCAAAACCGAAAACGCCCTGCTGCGCATGTCCTTCGCCGCCTACATGTTCCGCCCCGGCTTCATCGAGCCGGCTCACGGTGAAGTGTCTCGCACCAAGCTTTATCGCGTGGCTTACAATCTAACGAAACCGCTCCTCCCCCTAATCCGCCGCCTGTTCCGCGATCAAATCCTGACCACAGAGCAAATCGCCCGCGCCATGCTGAACCTAGTGACCCATCCCTATCCCCAACACATCCTAGAAATCGAAGACATCCGCGCCGTCTCCGAGTTGCTGGTGCCGCAACGACGCGAGGTCGTATGAGATTGGATTCAACGCACACCCGCGTTTTTATAGCAGCAATTTTGCTCGCCGTGTTCTCGCCGGGAGCAATCGGACAAACCATTGCGCAAAGCCGGTCAAAGCTGCAAATTGGAAACGCGGTGCAAATTCTGTCCCCCACCCGAGGCGCGGACTTCTCCGGCTACACGCAAAAAATGATGGCGACGCTCAAGCGCCAATGGATTTATTTAATGCCAGAATCGTTTTACACGGGAGATACGGGAATAGTGGACATTCGCGTACAAGTTCGGGCAGACGGGACTTTCGTGAATCCAGATCCAAAAGTCGAAACAAGCTCCGGTAAAGAAGCGCTCGACGCTGCGGCTGTAGCAGCCGTTCGCGCATCGGCGCCATTTCCCAATTTTCCGAGCGGCTTCGACGGCGCAACCATCGAGCTCAAGATTTCTTGCTTCTACAATGTCCCGGTGAAAAAACCAGACCCAATTTTGCAGCCCGCAAAGCCCGACGCGGGCGCCGACCCGCCGAAGTAACGATTGGCATCGGCGCTCTTGTAGCTTCTGCCCTCGTGTGATGGTAGATTCAACCGCAGTTTTCGACGCCATCGCTCGCTAGCTCGTCCCAACGAGGGATCACCACTTGACCTCCGCAATCTTCGGCGAATTTATGGGCACGCTCGTAATGATTCTTCTTGGCAATGGGGTCGTCGCCGGTGTGCTACTGAAAAAATCAAAGGCGGAAAATTCCGGATGGATGGTGATCACCGCCGGATGGGCTTTCGCGGTGATGTGCGGCGTGTTCACGGCCATTGCCTGCGGCAGCAGCGACGCCTACTTGAACCCCGCCGTCACCTTGGGCTTCGCAGTACGCTCAGGCGACTTCACGAAATTCGCGCCTTATTTTGCAGCGCAATTGCTCGGCGCATTCCTCGGCGCCGTCGTGGCGTGGATCCATTATCTTCCGCACTGGGCCGCCACTCCCGACGCGACCTCGAAACTCGCCTGCTTCTGCACCATTCCTGCAATCCGCGACGTCGCGAGCAACCTGATCAGCGAAATAATCGGCACGTTTGTGCTCGTATTCGTAGTCGGGGCGATTTTCTCAAGGGCCGTAGTAGGCGCAGGCCTGGCTTCCGGCTTAGCCCCGTACTTGGTGGCCAGCCTCGTCTGGGGCATCGGCCTCTCGCTCGGCGGCACCACCGGCTACGCCATCAATCCCGCACGCGATCTCGGCCCGCGCATCGCCCACAGCATCCTGCCGATCGCAGGGAAGGGAACTTCCGATTGGCGCTACGCAGGAATCCCGATAGTCGGCCCGCTTATCGGCGGCGCCGCCGCAGGCCTGCTGATCCGCGCACTCCATTTCTAGATTTTTTGGGTTTGCATTACACGGGAGCCCCAGTCTCCCGATTCGCGCACTGCAATTACAACGTCACCGCGCCGTCACACTATGTATCTCCGCGAGGTACCCACCCGGAAACTCCACAATCGCGCTCATCCGTCCGTCATCCGTCGCATAAGGCGCCGACAAAATCTTCACCCCGGCAGCTTTAGCTTTCGGCAAAGTCGCCGCGAGGTCTTGCACCTGATATCCCGTAGTCTCGCGTCCAAACGGATATGGCAAATGCCCATCCGTCACCAACAGCACCATATTTCCAAATTTCGAACTGAACCGAATGCGCCGGAAAGTCTCCCCAGGGCGCCCAATCTCGCCGGCGTCAGCGCGGTAACTATCCGCCACCACGTTGGCGTGCGCAAAGCGTGGGAAAGTATCGAGGAACTTGCTGCCATCGCGCGAAACGTAAACCCGATTGTCCGGAATCGTTTCCAGCTCCGGGTATTTCGGCGCCGTGAAGTGCCAGTACAGCTGCATCTTCAA
Organism: uncultured Acidobacteriota bacterium; assembly: GCA_963790855.1. GTDB lineage: Bacteria > Acidobacteriota > Terriglobia > Acidiferrales > UBA7541 > Palsa-295. Next base: position 630,724 of record CAWBPZ010000003.1, on the reverse strand, counting down.
GCCCCCCGGCCATTGAATCACAGCGTCCTTGCCGATCGGATCCTTGAATGGCTCCACAATCACGTTCGCGCCCGCCGCGCGTGCTTCGTTGATCGCCCGGTCCATGTCCGTGACCAAATACCCGGTGCGCTCCTCGCCAAACGGGAAGGGAATCGGCGTCTGGAACGCAAACACCGACAGCGTCCCCACGGGAGTCCACACATATTGAAATTCCGTGCTGCTGGGCACGGGTAGCACATTCGTCACCGAAACCTTCGAAGCATTCCCGCCAAAGGTAGCGATCACACTGTTCACAAACGCATCCAGATTCCCAGGCGCAACGTAAACGTGTGTCGAATCATACTGCGCCCCCACAGCCACGCCCGCGTCACACGCAGAAGCAGCGGCCTGGTCGCGAGCGGTGCAGGGCGCACTCACCAGCAATAAAAAAAGAACGAGAGGCAGCACGTAATCACACACACCCATGCCGGCTCTCGTTCGGACCGATGCCATTTTCTCCGTTACGTTTCGTTCCGTTACGCGGTCGCGCCTTTCTGCGCCTTAAAGAAAGCCAGCAAATCAGCGTTGACCACGTCCGCATGTGTTGCGGGCATACCGTGCGGGAAATCTTTATACACTTTCAGCGTCGCGTGTTTCAGGAGCTTCGCCGCCGCAGGACCCGCGGCCGCGATCGGCACAATCTGATCGTCTTCGCTGTGCAGCACGAGCACGGGGATATCAATCTTCTTCAGGTCTTCCGTCGTATCCGTCTCCGAGAAAACTTTGATGCAGTCGTAGTGGCCCTTTATGCTCCCCACCATGCCCTGCAACCACCAGTGTTCGCGTATGCCTTCGGAAATTTTCGCGCCAGGCCGATTATAGCCGTAGAACGGAATCGTAATGTCCTTGTAGAACTGCGGACGGTTCGCCGCCAGCGCCGCACGCAGCCCGTCGAACACTTCGATCGGCGCGCCCAGCGGATTATTCGGCGTCTTCAGCATCAGCGGAGTGATGGCGCTGATCAGCGCAGCCTTCGCGACGCGTTTCGTGCCATGCCGTCCCAAGTAGCGCGCCACTTCGCCGCCACCGGTCGAATGTCCCACTATGATTGCATCGTGCAGATCCAGCTTTTCGAAAAGCTCGGCCAAGTCGTCGGCATAGGTGTTCATGTCGTTGCCGCCCCACGTCTGGTCGGAACGTCCATGCCCGCGCCGGTCGTGCGCAATCACGCGATAGCCCAAGTTCCCGAAGTACAGCATCTGCCCGTCCCAGTCGTCCGCACTTAGCGGCCAACCGTGGCTGAAGACAATTGGTTGTCCCGTGCCCCAATCCTTGTAGAAAATCGTCGTGCCGTCTTTCGTAATGATTGTAGCCATCGGATGGTCTCCTTATGGGTGGTTCTGCGGGCCGGCGGTTTGCCGCCAAAGGCTTAGAGTACGCACCAGCCGAAAGCGATTCACAAAATCGCTGCGGATTGGGAGCCGCCGGGCGGGTTCATAGGTGAGTAGTCCAGCGGAAATACGCCTCCACTCGGGACTCGTCAGTTCACGGAATACTAAGTGTATTGCCCTCTTTCACCGTGGACGTCTGCTCGCGCCCCTGATAGCGATAGATCACCGTCAGAACTTTGTCGCGCCCCGCCGCAGGATCGCCGCCCAAATTGCCGTTCGTCACGCGCACCGTTAGCGACCCGCCCTGCACCATCCTGCGCAGCCGGTCCGTCACGTCGTTGGTCTGATTGTTCAGCCCATAGTAAGCGCGCACAATCTGAAAATTTCCGTGGCCGCCGCCCGGAATCCCGGGATTCACCGGCGGAGGCGGCGGCGGATAGCCCGGGTTGCCGGGATATCCCGGCCCGCCTCCGCCGTAATTGTAGAACTGGCTCGCGTCAATGTACGCGCCCTCGCGGTAACTCAACTCGCGCGTGCGCCCTTGCATGTCCCGCGCGGAAATGCGCAACTGCTTGTCCGCGCCTACCGCTGGATCGCCGCCCAGATTCTGATTCGTCACGCGCACCGTGCCGTTGCCGGAAAGCAGTGCCCGGACTCGCTTGGTCACCTCCATGCGCTGGTTGCCCGAGCCCCAGTCCGCCCACATCACCCGCAGTCCATCGCCACCGTCGCCGTCGCCGACGCCTCCCCCATAGTCGTAGAACTGGCTGGCATCAATATATCCGCCTTCGCTATAGGTGAACTGGCTCGACTGCGCGCGCGAATTGCGCGCAAAAATCCGCAGCACTTTATCCGCACCCACCGCCGGATCGCCGCCCAGATTCTGGTTCGTCGCGCGCACCACGCCGTTGCCGGAAAGCATCACGCGCACGCGATACGTCACATCTATCCAACGACTTCCCGCGCCCCAATCCGCGCTCATCACCTGCCAACCAGGCCCAGCTAATACCGTATTCTGGTGCTGCGCCGCAGCGCCGCCCGCGCACAGCAGAGCAGCAGCCAGCAGCGCCGCTACCGTCACCAAGTGGAGCAATCGCGTGCGAACGTAACTCATTCCGCGCACCTACTTGCCGGCCGCCGCGCCCTGCGCATGTTCCGACGCCGCCTTGTACCACTCCACCTTGCTCGCGGAAAGAAAACACACGTCCACTTCTACGCCCGAGCAATCGCACCCGCCGAGAAATTCGGCCAGCTTGCCGCCCTGTATCCAGAATCCCCCGCGGTTGCGATGCAGCAGCGTCGCCTGCATCGGCGGCTGTCCAAGCAATTTAAACGTCGCGCGCGTGTTTGCTTTTGGCGGGTGCATTTTGCTCCGTTTGTGGTTCGAGGTCATGACGTGGCCACCGTAGGCCAGGAATCTATACCCATGCGCCGCAAAAATAAAGCGCGACGTTTTTTGGGCCAGCCCTGCCGGCCGCAAGGCTTCACGATTGGCCATTCCCCTGCGCTTCTGGATCGCTATTGAGTTGAACGTCCGTTTCCTGTATAACTCACCTGTATTGGCGGACTCGAAAATGCGCCTCAAAGTTATCTTCTTCGTCGTGATCGGACTGCTCTTTTGCAGTCTCGCAACGCTTGAGACCACCGAAATTCTCAAGCTCGCCGACGACACCTCCAACGACTTCTCGCTGTTAAACGTTGAGGCCAACACGACATCAGCCGTCGTCCGCAAAGCCCAAGAGTCAAAACCGAAGGCCGTTCCCGCTCCAGTCCAAACCCGGCAGCCAAAAGTTCTCCCTGTTGTTTCCCACTCTGCTCACGCCTCGAACGACCTCCTCCAGCTCCTCTGCGTCATAAGAACATAGAACCTCGGCCCCCGCAGCTGCGTCCTTTTTTTCTTTGTCGTCAGTAGATTCCGGAATTCCTTAGAGAATTCCAACCGTGCTGCACTCGGAATCTCCCAGCGACCAGCCTCAACCCTCGGGTCTCACCCGACAAACGGCCGGCAAAAGCACCGGCAGAAGACAGGTGAAAAATGAGGTCTTTTTCCTACGCAAACGATCCACAAGCCCTGGAGGATTTTCTCTATGACTTGGCCTGTGAAGTGAAACACCCGCAGCAGTCAGACCTGCTCATCGAAATTATGATGCGCATCGAGCGGCCTCTGGACAAGGTGCGGGATGATCGGTGGGCCGTCACCCCGATTGACCGAGCCAGAATTCACAAATGAGGATGCACTCCACTGGACTACGGCCCGGCTCAACCCGGGCCGCTTCCTTTCTTTTGTGCGCTTGTGTCGGCGCGATTGGGCGAGAGGGAAGTCACTGCGGGGAAACTGCAATGCACGCGCTCCGGGATTCCGCGCGCTCTGTGGCATCCACGCTCTTCGGTTTCTATTGCTCGGCTTGTCAGCAACGCAGAAGCAACGCGTGCCTATCTCAAAATGAGGAGAACAATAATGGAAATTGGTGAAAGGCTGAAGGCAATTCGTGAACAGAAGGAGATGTCACAAGGCGACGTCGAGAAGCGCACCGGCCTTCTGCGTTGCTATATCTCGCGTGTCGAGAACGGCCACACCGTCCCTGCCATCGAGACGATTGAAAAGCTGGCTCGCGCCATGGAAGTACCGATGTACGCGCTCTTCTACGAAGCCGAACCACCCGCGCCGCGTGCTCCGAAGTCCGCGGTTACAGGATGGGGCAGCTCGCGCCGTGATGCGCGCACGCTTCTTCGCTTCCGCAAACTAATGGGCCGCATGAATGCGGGAAACCAAAACCTGCTCTTGCACATGGCTCAGAAGATGGCTCAGAAGAAAGCGCCGGCACCCGCGAAGTGATTCGTGCCGAGTCGTTCCGGCGCAGGTGTTGAAGCGGCAGAGTCGAAGCAGAAGTGTTAAAGCGCAAGTTCTGATGCGGAGGTGTTGAAGCGAAGGCGTTGAAGCCACGACGTTCAAACGGGAGCCGCTTGCTGGCTAGGTCGTCGCACATCGAACCAGAGGCGCGCTCCCTGCATTTCCTCAGGAGTCCACCATGCCCGAACCGAACTGGCGAGCATTGTACAAAGCAGCCATGCTCGAACTAATTCCCGAGCTGCTTCGTATCCGCATAAAAATTGCGGAGGACGCCATCAACGCCCGCCTCGCGAATGCCCGCATCCCGCGCGGCGAACGCAAAGAAATCGAAAGCGCTCTATCCGCCCTGCGCGAACTGAAACGACTGAAAGGCTAGCCCGGCCAAACCTGTCTTCATCGGCAGACCAGCTAGTGAGTGCTCGCCGCCGCTTTCGCCGCGGGCTGAGTGAGCCACGTTTCGAATCGCGTCTCGCCGAGTTGTGCCCCATCATCGGGAACAAGCGTTCGCTCCTTCACCTCGACCCCGTAGTAGCTCGCGTGCGGGTCAGCGACAACCTGGCGCGGATCCTTCCATGCGGCCAGGGCTCGCCGGATCAGTTCATCGAGGCGAAATTTTTCCGTTCCACCCACTTCCACGGTGCCGTTCACTGGTTCGCCCAGTGCGATCCGGCCGAGCGCGCTGGCCACATCGTCGGCTGCCATGGGCTGGATGAGCACATCTGGCAGGTGCACTGTGTTGCCTTGGGTGGAGAAATCGGCGATGCTCCTGATGAATTCGAAGAACTGCGTCGCGCGAACAATTGAATAAGGGGTGGAGGAACCCCTGATCAAGTTTTCCTGAGCCATTTTTGCTCGGAAGTAGCCGCTCTTGAGCATGCGATCAGTTCCTACGACGGACAGCGCAACGTGATGTCCCACCCCTTCGGCCGCTTCGTACGATAGGAGGTTGCGAGTGGATGTCTCAAAAAACTTCATCACGTCTGCGTCGCCCCACGAGGGAGCGTTCGATACATCAACCACCACAGACGCACCCTTCAGCGCTTCGGCCAGCCCCTCGCCGGTGACGGAATTGACGCCCGATTTAGGTGACGCAGCTGCCACTTCGTGCCCGCCGTTGCGAAGCGAGTTGACGAGCTTTGCTCCGATCAGTCCACTACCGCCGATGACTACGGTCTTCATGACTGCCTCCCTAGCCTCCGGACTCGGCATTGCGAACCGGCCGGTCCCATCGTTGTCAACATTGCTCCATTCAACTCATCAAGTCGCGTAGAAATTGGCTAGTGCGCCGGGCTTGGAGTCAGGCTTTTTGTGGGTGCGGGATCCTGCACGCGAACGACGGTGGCAAAGTACTGGTTGCCGTAATGATTGGTGCCGGTCGAGCCCGATATTTTGAATATGCCGAAGGCGGCTCCGGTAAATTCGTTGTCGAAAACGACGTTATTGTTGCCCTGAATGTAGACGGCGGCGTCATCGCTGCTGCTGATGTCATTGTTACTCACCGAATTGCCGTTGCCCACCAACGCAATACCATCCAGCGCCACAGAATGAAGGACGGTGTTGTTTCCGATGTTGCCGTTGTTTGCCGCGATGAAAATGCCCACCTGGCTGGAGGCCACGGTATTGCGCTCCACGCGAACGCCGTCGGATTGATAGATCAAAATTCCGGCAGCATTGGACGGGCAGTTGGCGACGGATTCGCAGGGCGAGTAGACGTTGTCCGCCACCGTATTGTTTGTCACTCGACCCTTCGCGCCGAATCCGATCTGGATTCCGTTCTGCGCGGCGCCGGTGGTTGGGCCGATGCCGGTGACCGCATTTTCGGTGACTAGAACTTTGGTGCCGGGCTCGTTCGCGGTGATTCCATTTTTCTGATAGGCGTCCACACTATTGTCTGCGATGCTGACGTTCGATTGCCCGCTGCTGCCGCTGTCCACCTCAATCGCATTGCCGCTTTGGCAGCCCGACAGAGTGCTGGCGAGCTGCACGTGGCGCACAAAATTGTGTTCGATCGTGCCGGAGGCGTCCTGGTAAAGAATGCCAATCAACGTGGGACCGCAAGCAATAAGGCCATTGGCGCTGCCGTCCACGATGAAGCCTTGCAGATCAACGTTGTCCGCGTTCCTCGCCAGAATGATGGCCGCGATCGGACTACCGCCGGAGAAACCAGTCGCATTCGCGACGACATCGCTGGGAATTACAGTCACGCCGTTATCCGCCTCCAGACTCAGCGATTTCTCGATCACCACTTGCTCGTGATACGTGCCAGCACAGACGCGAATTACATCTCCAGGTTTTGCAGCGTTCACTGCAGCTTGAATCGTAGTAAACGCGGCAGTGGGGCATTGCACTTTGTTGTCATCCACCAGAATGTCGGGCTGCTTGTTGGCGGTATCTTGCGCGAGAGCTGGACGGGCTGCGGAACACACCATTAGACATGCCAGAAGAAAAAGCAGGGGGAACTTTTTCATTTGCGTCTCCTTCTCAAGATCAGGGCGCGGGCGGGGGCGAAGCAATCTTGAGATTCGCGGATTTGCGCCATTATAAGCCCGGGAATTGCAAATTGCCATGCTGCGCGGCGAAGATGCTTAGACCGACACGGGCAAATGGCAGGCGAACCCGCTGGCAATGAAGCGTACGGCAGCGCGACGTACGTGGCAGTTGACCTACGCGGCAGTTTGCCGTTCATTGGACTTAGGTGGGGAGGCGTTCATGTCACGGACTACCAGGGTGCCGGTGCGGTCGAAGCGGCTGGAGATCCGCGCTACGCCGGAGGAAAAGCGGCTTGTCGAGCGGGCCGCGCAGAAACGCGGGACGTCTGTTACGGACTTTGTCGTGAACAAACTCCAAGAGGCCGCGCTCGAGGTCGTTCAGGAAACCAAGTCAATTCGCCTGCGTGAAGCGGATCGTAAGGTGTTCTTCAACGCGCTGGTCATCCCGCCAACGCCTACGACGTACGCGAAAGCTGCGGTTGCTCGTTATTAGAAACACACGAGACACCTGCTTGAAAGCAGATAATACAACGCCCCCATTCTTCTTCGAGCCGCTCGGGTCTACAGATAACCGGGCGACTTTTTCGTGTGAGGAGCCTCGCCTGGAAAGCTACGTCAAGAGGCAAGCGCGCCAGGATGTGAGCAAGAAGCTAGCCGCCGTCTTCATAATGAGCGCGAACGGACGCGCCATCGCGGGATTCTATACTCTGTCCCAGTACGCCATTTGGAGCGGCGAAATTCCCGCAGAAGTAGCGCGAAGGTTGACCAAGCACGATCAGGTACCTGCGACCTTGATTGGAAGGCTGGCGCGAGACACGGCGTATCGCGGAACAGGCGCCGGGGATTGGCTCCTGGTGAAAGCGTTGCGGCGATGCTTGGCTTTTAGCAGGCAGGCTGCGTCGCGGGCGGTTGTGGTGGAGGCTAAAAACGAGTGCGGCACTGATTTCTGCAAAAAGTTCGGCTTCGTGCCTTTTCCTGCCCGCCTGCTGAAATTATTCCTACCCATCGCCACGATTGAAGAAATGTTCACGTGAACCAGGGCCTGTCGCTGATGCGGGACGAATCCGCTTTTGCTATTTTTCGGCTGGTGGCGTCAGTTCTGGGGTTGCGGTGACGGTTCCGTCCCGGGCTTCGAGTTTGAATAGGTTGCCGCCGAACGGGACATTGCGCAGGACGATGTGCTCGTTGAGCGCGGGATTGTTCTTCGGCACAGGCTGAAAATCGGGACCGACGCTCGCCACTGCCTCGAGACCGATGAGATTCAATAGCGCGCCCCAACTGTAGTGCGGTTCGTCGCCGCACGTGCCGTCGGTGCTTTTGTAGTTCTCGCAGTCGAGCCGCTTATCGGTCCAATTTCGCATGAAGAGCGAAACGCCGCGCCGCGCAAACTCCGCCTGGTGCGCGCTATCCGCATATTTCTGCACGCCGAGCCACACAATGTAGTTCGCCGGCGCCCAAACGTGGCCGTGCCAATAAGATTGTTCATGAAAGACCGGATCGTCCTTCGCGACCGTGGGCAATATCCACGGCAGCCAGAATTTGTCCTCGCGATACATCCATGCGAGCGTTTTGTCCGCGCGAACTTTGTCGGCCGCGCCCGCACTGAGCGGGTAGAAGTTCATCGGAGTGAGGCGCGTGATCCAATCGCTGCCGGGCTTCCCGGGCGTCAGACGGTAAATGTTCAGCTGCAGCTCGGCTTTGCCCTGTGCGCCGCGGTGATATTCGATTTCGATAGGATAAATTTTGCCGGACTCGGCCTGCCACTCCGCGACGCGCCGCTCGCGATTATCCACCATCAAGTGGGTGTCGGGCTTGCCTCCGATTGAGATGCGCACGTATTCGTCTCCGCCAACGGAGAGACGATACATTCCGGAATCAGGCGCCGTGAAATCGGTGGTCACGCGCGCGCTCCAGCCCGTTGCCGGAACATTCGCAGCCGGACTCGCTTCGCCCCAATCGAAATCCAGTTTTTGATCGTGCAGCTGCGCAACTTCGTGCAAGAAAGCAGGATCCGAGTAAAAATGAAGCGTAACTCCGGACTTGAAGATGGATTGCGGATCGAGCGCGACGCTCGCGACGGGCGGCACTTCCCAAAATCGGCTGCAATAGATGCCCATCTCTTCGTTCCACAGCTGGTCGTTGATGCGCTTGTTCATCGCGTCGCGATCGGCTTCGAAGCGTTGCTCGTCGTCGGGCTTGCCGAGTGCCTTCGCGATGCGAGAAAGAAATTCGGCGTCAATGGACCACAGGGAGCTCAAGTCCACCGCATCGGCGTTCATCGTGTTGCCGACGAGCACCGTCTCCTGGAACGCGACATTGTCGTCCCAGCCGGTTTCATATTGCGCGCCCTGCCAGATGTGTTGTTCCGAACCCCACTCGAGCAGACCGTTGTGATTTCCGTCGCGCGCTTTCATCCACCAATCGTGCCAGCGGACGAGGTGCGGATAGACTTCCGCAAGAAAGGCGGCATCGGGGCGACGTTCGTGCATCCTCCAAACGGCCAGCGATCCAACGGGCGGCATCGAGCGGTGCAACGTGTCGTATTCGACGCCCCAGTGCGAAAAGCTCGGCACGCGTCCATCCGGCGTTTGGAAGGACAGAACCGCGCGCATCGTGTTCTTGCCATCGGCGGGATCTTCGAGGCTGGTCAGCAGCCCGTCGAAAAAATAGTCCCAGACGAAATAAGGAGCAAGATCAGGATCCGTTCGCATCCACCAGCCGCGCCCGATGGCGTTTGCGACGCGTTTGGTGTCGCTGGCGTACAGCCTCGCGTTGTTCAAATTGTCGGCAATGGGGCTGAGGAAATCTCCCCAATCTCCCTGCGCGGAGATGCGCGTGGAAGCGTAGAGCTTCTCCGCAACAGCAAGAGTGGGCGCGACGGAGTCGAGCGCCGGCAACTCGCCCACACCGACGACAAAATGCGTCGGCGCCTGCGGGTCGAGGTTGAAAACGATCGCTGCGTGGAACGTGGTATTTGCGCGAACAAACGCCGGCGCAGGACTCGCTCGAAAAGCAAACGGGACAAATTTCCCGGTCGGTTCTACGCCGTAACCCGTTAAGCCATCGCTCGTTGCCACGTAGTCGGCGTGGAAATGCGGCCAGGTTGTTTCGGGCAGTCGAATCGTTAGAGATACTTTGCGATCCGTTTCGAGCATGCCCACGACCCCGCCGTGTCCGGAGCGGCCCCACGTGAAACGAACGGTCGCGCCGTCGTGATGACACGTGAATTGCGCGAAGCTAAAGTCGGGTGAGGAAACACCGGGAGGCGTTAAGGCGGGATCGCTGTCGCTGTAGCGGCTCTTCAGGTTCTCTTCGTCGCACTCAGGGTCCATCACAAACGCGGTGGCGTCGTCCACGATAATGGCGATTCCGTATGGCGCAGACACGAAATAGTTGCCGATCTTCACGTCCTGTTCGGTGGCAGCGCGCAGCAGACTCGCATGGAAAAGCGTGCAAGTGGTTATGAGCAACACAGTCGCGGGCTTGAGGAGAGATCTCATGTCGTGGGTCCTTGTGCGGGGCGGGGAAATTAGGCGGAAGGGTTGGCCCGGTTGCCGCGGGGATACATTATGCAATTGCGCTCCGACATACAAGCGCAGTCTCGTCAGGACGCCTGCGCGGCGAAGGGTCTCGGCTTCACTTGTTGAGCCCCAGACCCTTGACCGCGCGCGGGGTAGATGCCTAGCCGCCATAGTAATCGGGGCGAGCGTCTTCGTTGGCTTGGCGTCTGGTCTTTACGATCCAGAGGCCGTCGTTGTTGGTGGCGTAGATGAGGCCGTGGGCGGCGTCAATCACGAAAGCGGTCACGCCGGAGAGGCTGCGGATTTCCTTGGGTTCGGCGGACGCGGGCGTTGCGGCGTCAGACTTGCCGAAGGTGTTCAGGTTGTCGGCGAGAACGTTGACTTCAGCGCCGGGCCTTCCGGTTGCCTGCGCGGCGGAGTCCAGCGCGTGCGGGCGGTGCGGATCGCTCACATCCACCATAGCGACTTGTGCGGAGGAGTCGAGTCCGAGTGCGAGAAATTCCTTACCATCGCGCTTGACCAGTAGCATGCGGATTACGTTCCCGCCGGTGATGGTGACATGACCGACGAAGTTGGCGGAGCCTTCGCTGTTCTTGCTGGAGTTGCCCCCAGCGTGTGCGGCTGGCGCAGCGGTGATGCCGATAACGCCGATCGCCAGCGTCAGTGCCAGCGCGGTTTTTGTTGCGACACTGCGAAAGGCTTTCGAGGAATTGCGGTTCGATGTTTCTCGCATTTTCGTTTTTCCTTTGAACTTGGCAGCCTGTCTGCGATGTTTCCTTGGCTTGCTTCGTTCATATGTGTAGACCGGAGAGGCGACGATTTTATTCCCGGTTCTGTTGCGGTGGGGAGCTGAACAAGCGGTGTGGAGATTTGTAGAGTGCTGAAAACTTCCAGGAGCCCACGCTTCGCATGAAGCAAAGGCGTGAAGCATGGTCGCCCGGAAAGTCAAAGGATTGGGTCAATGGAAGAAGCGTAGCCCAGAGTGGCTGTGCCACCAGTCACGGTCGACTGCTCACCAAGCGCAACTTACGACTCACTAATCACTACGAGGCTTTTTCTTCTGCGGCGGCGACGAATTCGGAGTACGGGCCTTTGAAATCTTCGATTTTATTGGAGTGGAAATGCCAGATGCGTGTGGCGACCTCATCAATTACGTCGTGGTCGTGCGTGACGAGCAGCACGGTGCCGTCGTATTTCTGCAGCGCGATATTGAGCGCGTTGATGGATTCCAGGTCGAGGTGGTTGGTGGGCTCGTCAAGGACCAGGAAGTTCGGCTTCTGCAGCATCAGGCGACAGAAAATCAGGCGTGCGGATTCGCCTCCGGAAAGCGCGGCGGTTTGCTTCAGCGCTTCCTCGCCGCTGAAAAGCATTTGGCCCAGCACGGCGCGCAATTCTTCCTGCGTGGCTTGCGGCTTGAATTGATGTAGCCACTCGATCGCGTTCATGCCATGCGTGATGGATTCGCTGTGGTCCTGTGCGAAATATCCGACGGCGACGTTGTGTCCCCAGATCACCTGCCCGCCGTCCACTGGGAACTGGCGATCGTTGTCGTCAATGAAGCCGGTCGAATTGCGCAGCAGGGAACGCAAAAGCGTCGTCTTGCCTGTACCGTTGCGTCCCATCAGCGCGATTTTTTCTCCGCGCGCTACGCTGCCGGAAAAAGGCGCCCACACTTTTACTCCGTCATAGGTTTTCGCGACGCTCTTGATTTCCAGCGGATGACGCCCGGAATGCTGGTCCATCTGAAAACGAATATACGGACGCGCGATGTTGGAGCGCGCCAGCTCGGTCGTCTGCAGCCGCTCGACTTCTTTTTTGCGCGACGTAGCTTGCGCGGAACGCGTGCCGGCGGAAAAGCGCGCGATGAACTCATTCAGCTGCGCGATTTTCTTTTCGCGCTGCGCGTTTTCGGATTCGATGCGCGACCGAATTGAAGTTTTGGCCATGACCATGTCGTCGTAGCCGCCGTTGTACATGATCACGGTTTCGTAATCGATGTCGGCGGTGTGTGTGCAGACGCTGTTCAAAAAATGTCGATCGTGCGAAATGACAATCAGCACGCCTTCGTATTCGAGCAGGTAATCCTGCAGCCAGTGGACCGAATCCAGGTCCAAGTGGTTGGTCGGTTCATCGAGCAGTAGAGCAGGCGGGCTACCGAAAAGCGCTTGCGCTAGCAACACTCGGACTTTCTGGCCGCCTTGCAGTTCGCGCATTTTGCGATCGTGCAGCGGCTCTTCCAGGCCCAGGCCATCAAGCAAAATCGCCGCGTCGGCTTCGGCGGTGTAGCCGCCTTCTTCGCCGACGATGCCTTCCAGTTCGCCCAGGCGCATGCCGTCAGCGTCGGTGAGCTCTTCGTGCGGCTTGGCGTAAAGAATTTCGCGTTCCTGCAACGCTTTCCACAGCGGGCGATTGCCCATGATGACGGTGTCAATCACACGGTGCTCGTCGAACGCGAACTGATCCTGGCTCAAGATGCCGAGCTTTTTCGGCCGCGTGACGTCGCCCTTGGTCGGCTCGATTTCGCCGGTCAAGATCTTCATCAGCGTGGACTTACCGGCGCCGTTGGGCCCAGTGATGCCATACCGCCGTCCTGCGAAGAAAGTGGTGCTGACATCTTCGAACAAGACTCTGGCGCCGAAGCGCATCGTGATGTTGTTAACGGAGAGCAAGGAACTTTAATTGTAGCATGGTTGTGAAATGCGTGCAGAGCGTGGGTTGTGCCGGGTATTGGGTCCGTTTCCGATAAATGCGGTGCTCTCAATGGGTCGATGCAACACCACGCCTGAACCCACCTGGCGATGAAATCAAGCGGCAAAATCACTCACCAGAGTTAGAGCAGCGGGAACGCCGCCCTGGCTAGGTTTTGGCCGAGTGCAGCCAAACAGATGATTCTCCTGCTGAAGCATTGCGGAATCAATGCACTGCATGGTGTTGCATCGACCGGTCGAGCTGGCGGCATTAATCAGGCGTTGGCACCATCTTCGGCTACCAACGCCTGAGTTACTCACGGCTTATTTTGACTGAAGAATGTTCCGACTGTGTGCCGGCTGGATTGGTCGAGCGTTTGTCGGATAGATCTTGGCAAACGCCGCGACCTGTTCGGCGGAGACAGTCGCATAGCTCCTAAATTCGTACCACGTTACGCCCTCGGTGCACGGCGGAGTGGTCAATGATCCGGCGAAGGTGAAGTAGCCGCGATCGGCGGGCAGCAAATCCAGCGCCTGGATCGAGACCGAGGGAACATCCTCGGCTTTGTCCTTCACCGCCGGAATGTTCTTCCACAGCGTGTCAAGCAGCGGGTTAGCCCGCCCTTCCTGAAACAGGACAGCTACGACCGCCAGATGCCCGTCGGAATCTTGATGGACAAGATGTGCCTCCAATGGCAAGGCCTTCCCGTTCACGTGCTGTTCGCTTGGGTGATGAAAGTGGAACTGTTTCAAGACGTAGCCCTTGTCGCCGACCGTAAGCATGCTGCCGGGAGCAAGATTTATCTGGATGGTGTGACCGTTGTCGATGATGTTTAAGGGTGTGGGTTGGTAGTCCAATTTCAGGGCAGGAAGATCAGACGGTTCGGCGTGAACGATATTGATGGGAGATTCGGTATGTCCCAAGGCGCACGCTGAGTACGCAGGATCCAGCTTAGCCCACTTTTCCGGACCATCTGGGCCAGAATAGGCCCAATGTGCGGAATGGGTTTCCTGAGCTACAGCGCTGGCAGGAAAGAGTAACAAGCCCAGAATCGAAACGAGTAGAAGCGCCGTGTGGTGGGATATAGAATTCATTTACGATTCTCCTCGAAAACTTATTTGCGCGAGTTGCTTGGTTTCCCAAGGATGAGCGCCGTCATCATCGAGCCAGAAATTGCGGCTTCAACTGGTTCGCTTAGTCTGGATTCCATCGGGGATTTTTGGGCGGATTGCTCCCGAACGCTCCGTTCCTCGTCGCATCTGACTCAGAATATTTACAAATAGTTCCTGTGGTTTCTTGACCGGCGTAATCGATCTCATTTGTCGAAGATGTTTGGGGTTTTGTTCGCTTTTTTTGAATTTCGCCGCTTCGACATTCTAAGTAGCGAGCTGCCATTGTCCCCAGCCCAGAAGTCGATAGCAGCCTGGGTTCGGACAGTCAGAATGTCACCTGTGATTCGGAACTTATGGCGTTCCGGTCTCCACTGCTACTAGGGATTTCCCTAGTTGCGTGCGATGGAGTAAAAGCCTAAAGCGGTTAGAGCGAGTTCCATGGCTGAGGCTGGGTCGGAATGAAGACTTCAATGACAAAACAGGCTCGTTCACGAGCGGTTGAGACGGACTTCACAAATCGCAGCGACAGCGTTTCTCGCCGGTAAGGTCCGGTATTGCGTCGCGTTACCGGACAAATCGTTTTCGGACTGAGTTCACTTGTCCGATAAGCGTTTGAACGTAGCCGCTAACCCTTACCACCTACCGTCACTTTTGGAGACGCTTACGCCGGAAGAATGGGAATTGATTGTGCCTTCGGATCGCGCTCGACGCAAGGCGGGGAAGTAACTCTGTCAAAGGAGAACGCAATGGAACTGAATCGCGTGGAGGCAATGGAAATGAACTGTGTGATTTGCGGCGAACGGACGGCGCAAGTGTACGATTTGCACCTGCCCCACGACGAAGTAATCATCACGCGGGTCGGGCTTTGCGATAAGGACAAAGAAGCGCTCACCGGTCTGCCTTCCGAGGAACGCAACACGAAGCTCATTGAGGCAATGCGCCGAGCTAGATCCAAACTCGAATCATTTGCGAGCAAGAAATCGGCCTAAAAGGCTCTCACCGTTTCTGCCGCGTGCATAGGCTGGCACACCCTGGCACACGGGGAAGGCCCAGGCAAGAATATAGCAGAATCGCTTGTCGACGCCCGATTGGTTGTGCCAGCTCAACCGGTCGATGCAACGCCCTCCAGTGCGTTCATTCGGCAATGCTTCCGCGGGGGGAACCCTCTGTTTGGCTGTACTCGGCCAAAACCTAGCCAGGGCGGCGTTCCCGTTGCTCTAAACTTACCGAGTGATTTTGCCGCTTGTTTTCGTCGCCAGGTGGGTTCAGGCGTAGTGTTGCATCGCCCCATTGAGATCGCCGCATTTATCGGGACTTGAGTCCGATACCTGGAAAATTCTTCTACCAAGGGCAATCAGTAACCACTACAGAAGTCGCGCTCGCACGCGGGTGTCCGACGCAGTTTGGATTCATCGCAGCGCACTTGCGGATGCGCCGGATCTGTAACAAGTTCGCGTCAAGTTCACTTGCTTACATCCACCATCGGAATGTGTTCGGCAAACTGCACGTCGATCAGCACGTCCAGGCGGCGTTCGATTTGATACCACTTGGCGGTCTTCTTGGCCGAGATCACCTTCTCGAAGATCGGCACATATTTCGTTAGCAGAGCCGAAAACTGCCCGTCGATGGCCGTCAAGCGGTTCATGAAATCATTCGCCTGGGCATCGGTCATCGTGTCGTAGCTCTGCACATATTCCTTGATCAGCGCCACGCGGGCATCGCCGATCTTCCAGGCCTCGGTTGCGTATTGGTCGTAGATAGGCCAGAACTTTGTTGCTTCCGTGTCGGTCAGAGGCAGATTGGCAGCAACGAGCTGCTTCCTTTCCGAGCGGACGTCTTCCCGCAGTAGTCTGATGTCTGTCTCGATGGCAGTGTTCGCGCCGGGATTGGCAGCCTGGTCGGCCTGGGCAAACAGCGGTACGCTGGACAGCAGCAACCCGCCTACCATAGTAAGTACGGTTACTACGCTTCTCTTTTGCATTCCTCTCTCCCTGTATTGATTACCGCACGCATCCGAGCCGATAAACATTCCTGGTTGCGCCGCGCGATCCATACCTACTTTTTGTTTAGGTCGTCGTCCTTGTAATACTTTGTGCCTTGCAGGGTCACTTGGAGGGCGAGGCCATTCTTGGTGATCTGGTACACCCATACTCCCGGGGCAACTTCAGCCGCTCCAGAATAAGCTCCGCCCTTGTCGCCCGCTTTGGCAGCAGCGTCCGCTTGCCCTGAACCGGACCAGCCGGAGTTCAGAAAATGTGCCAGGGCCTTAGCGTTCTCGAAGATGAACACCACGTCATAGTCTTTGACTCCCAGACCCAGGCCGGCACCGACCGAACCCATCTTCATGAAGGTTTCTTTCTTGGTCTTGTTGCTAACGGCCAATCCTGAACCGCGTGCCGTGCTCAACAGCAGTACGTTCACCCCCATGTTGTCGAAAACAGCATATCCCGCCGCTTTCTGGACAGCTGCTTCGGAAGGGGGGTCCATCTTGTACAAATCCTGCAAGACCTCGGCAGCCATCTTGCGGGTTTTGTCCCTTTTCTTCTCGTTGTCATCTGCGGCGATGCATAGGCCTGCGGAAAGCATCGTCATGGCCAGAATTGAGCCGATCATCTTGACTTTCATCGGGATCCTTCCTTCCCGGAGTTTGGCGGCAACGTTCTGAGGTCATTCAGCCCCACAGACGCCATAAGGCGTCCTGCGGACGACTCAAACGAAAACTCCAAGTCTCTCGTGTAGTTGATTCCCAAATCGGAGACAACTAGGGATTCCCCTAGGAGCGTGTTTGAGAGCTTGCTTCTGAGGACGATCCTCGGCGCGAACCTGCCCGGATACAGCTAAGGGAGCGCGCGAGCACGGCGACCAATTGATTCTTGCTCCGTCGATGGCGTTCGTTGATATTCCGAGTGACGTGATGGTCGCGTTGCGCGAGATTGCCCGGCAAGCAGCCGCAGCCGACCGCTGCCGCATTTCGCGGTTGTTTCTCAGTGGCTGCAGACCTTCAAGGAGTACCCCATCCGCCAGAGACCGGCGAGCTTTAATCTGGAAGAAGTGATGCACAAACTCACACCGCCAGAGTAGCGCAGCAGACTGATTCCGGGCTGGACGGACAACCGCCCACTCCCGCTTACAATTTCGTCGCCGACGGACTGGGCGCGCTGTTAGTGGTGCCGGTTCAAAGAGGGGCGCAGCACTTGCGCTCAGTTTACTTGCTGGAGTCTGAAAGCCCAAAATTCATCGCAGGGGTCGCGTTACTGGAAACTGACCCACCACCTTGTGTCGGAACGCGACAGCCTATCGGAGGGCGAATCGCGGCTGCCTGCCAAGGCTGACGGTTGCGAGCGTGGTGCGGAGGCGCGCTCACGTGGCATGCGCGGGGTGCTCATGTTTCGCGAATGTGGGCCGATAGAGTCTAGGTAAGAACGGCATACCTCGGGGAGGTAGGGGACGATGAATACCGCAATCGTTGGCACGGCAGCATCTGGTGGAGCTGCTGTTGCTGCGGCGGCCGTCGCGCAAGCGCAGGCCAGAGCGGCACCGCCTGCGACAACCTCCGCGGAAGACAGCGTGACAATTTCAGCGACAGCGCAACAGGTGGAACAACCGACAGCCGTGCAAGCGCGGGCGCTGCGCAACGAGCGGCAGTCTGTGCCGCATATCGCGAAGCAGCTGAGGATCGACGCGAACGCAGTGCAGAGCCATCTGGGAGCTCCAGCTACGGCGCCGAAAGGCTAGCGCCGCGTCGCGCAACCGTCGTTTTCATTTGCCGCGGGAGCTCAGCCGCAAGTATCGCTCGACGAAACCTGCAGCACGGCACCTTCTGCGCCATCAGTGAATTTGATCTTTTTTCGCCGATGGGGAATTATCCTCTTCATCCAGTTCATGCTCCGCCTCCAGCCAATCTTCCAGCGTGTATCCGCCGTAAATTGCGCCATGGCGTTGATGAACCTGGTACGCGCGCCGTTGTACTTCGTTCAAAGTGTGACTGTGCTGGGGCTTGGGGTCACTTTCGGAATCGTCCAGGGTAAAAGCGCTTTGGATGATGCGGGTACTTACAACCTCACTAAGTTCCTTCATATTTGGCCTTCTTTCTGTACCGCGTAGCCCATTTCTGGCTACAACTATTAGACGCCGCATCTGACCACGCGGTTCCGGAAAATTGCTCAGTCATTTGCAGCATAATTTTCATAATCAAAAGCACCAGAACGAAAGATAATGTGGTGCGGTGATTCGACGCAGCGGAGCATTGCAGGCGCGGCGGCGAGCGCGAAGCGCGGAACGGAGATTGTCGGATGAATATGCCTCGGCGATATCGGGTTAGCGTGCTGGGACTGGCTTTTCTCGCTGGCGTTTTGGGATTCGCGCCGGCCGTTACACCGGGGCAGACGCTTGCAGCTCAACAAGCAACTGCACAACAGAATGCCGCGCCGCCGGCTCAGCTTGCTGCGCCTGTCATCGTTGAGCGCGGGCCGAATACTCCGGAGCAGCAGGCCAAGCCTTATGTGATATTGGTTTCACTCGACGGGTTTCGTTACGACTATCCCCGCATCTATCACTCGCCGAATCTGGATGCACTGGGTGCGCGGGGAGCGAGTGCGCCGGATGGGATGATTCCCGCGTACCCTTCGATCACATTTCCGAACCACTACACAATCGTCACCGGGCTTTATCCAGAACATCACGGGATCGTCGCGAATGTTTTCTACGATCCCGCGCGCAAGCAGGTTTACAGCTACAAGGATGACCAGACCGTGACCGACGGCACATGGTATGGCGGCACGCCTCTCTGGGTACTGGCCGAACAGCAGGGAATGCGTGCGGCGTGTTTTTTCTGGCCCGGGTCGGAGGCGGACATTCAAGGCGTCCGCCCTACCTATTACATGAAGTACGACGCGAAATATCCCAATCGCAAGCGCGTAGAGCAGGTTTTGAATTGGCTCCAGCTACCGGTTGAACAGCGCCCCCATTTCATTACTTTATATTTCAGCGATGTCGATAGCGCGGGCCACGCGCACGGGCCGGACAGTCCGGAAGTAGCGTCGGCGGTGCGCGAGGTGGACGACGAAATCGGCCGCCTGACGGAAGGCGTTGCCAAGCTGAATCTGCGCGTGGACGTGATCGTGGTCGCGGACCACGGAATGACCAAGGTCGAAGGCGACTGGATCAACTTAAGCGATTATTTCGATACGCGCCTGCTGGAGAAGAGCGCCGAAAGTTTTATGTATCCGCGCTCAGAGGCGGCGGCCGAGAAAATCTATGCAGCATTGAATGGCAGGAGCGACAAGTTTAAGGTCTATCGCAACGGCCAAGTGCCGCCCGAATTGCATTTCGACGGCAATTTGCGCGAGGGTGATCCGGTCGTGATTCCTACCGGCCCATACTTGATACGCGTGAATGCACCGTCCGCTGGCCCGGCTGTGGCACCGGACGCGATGCACTCTGCAGGCCTGCCCTTAGGCATGCACGGCTACGATCCCGCGCACATGCCGGAGATGAAAGCAATTTTCTTCGCCGCCGGGCCCGATATTCGCCGCGGCGAAAAAGTCCCGCCCTTTGAAAACGTAAATCTGTATCCCTTCGTCGCGCGCATTTTGGGCTTGGACATTTCGCACCTTGCGACCGGAGCAGTGGATGGCGATTTAAAAGATTTGCAGGGAATTTTGGCGACAGCACACTAACGCGGGAGGATTTTGTTGCCGACAGACATTCGATTAACTGAAGTTGCAGCGCGTGTGCTCGGCGCGTTGGTGGAAAAGGAAATCACCACGCCGGAATATTATCCGCTCTCGTTGAATGCCCTCGTAAATGCCTGCAATCAAAAAACCAATCGCGAGCCCGTGATGAATCTGGACGATGACGCGGTAACCGCGGCGTTGCGCAGTCTCAGCGATTTGGAATTTGCGTGCGCCGCTGATACGAACGACAGCCGCGTGCGCAAGTACGAACACCGTTTGCAAGAAGTTTTCAATTTTACGCGCCCGGAAACCGCGGTGTTGTGCGTGCTCCTGTTGCGCGGCGCGCAGACGCCGGGAGAAATACGCGGCCGCGGCGAGCGCCTGCATCCTTTTGAAGAGCTAGGCGACGTCCAGGCCGCGTTACAGAAATTGATGCAGCGCGAGCCGCCGCTGGCAAAACTGTTGCCGCGCCAGCCCGGAACGAAAGAATCGCGGTACATGCATTTGCTCTCAGGGGATGCAGAGACAGCGAGTGCGATCGAGGAAACGCCTACCGGGCGCGAGCGGGGCCACGGAAACCTCGACAGCCACAGAAGCGAAACCGAAAGGATCACGCAATTGGAGAGCGAGATAGCCGCGCTGAAAAATGAAATCACCGAGTTGAAACAGCAATTCGCCCAGTTCCGCAAACAGTTTGAATAAGCCGGATATTTTGCGAATTCGCGGACCGATGGTGGCCCCGCGGGGCCGGACCGCCACCACGAAAGCAAGAGCAGAGACGAGTTCACGCTTATACTGCTTCAAGGGGTCGGCGGCGGGTTGCGTTCCCCGAACTGCCGCTGGTGCCAGTACGGGTACGCCAAAGTCACATTGCTCGCCGCGTCCAGCGTGGCAACCTGCGCCGGCGTGAGGTTCCATCCCACCGCGCCCAAATTTTGCCGCAACTGCTCTTCGTTGCGAGCGCCCATAATAATGTTGGAAACGGTAGGCCGCTGCAGCAGCCAGTTCAGCGCGATTTGCGAAACGGATTTGCCGGTCTCTTCGGTGATGCCGTCGATCGCATCCACTACATTATAAACGTGCTCATCCGGCACCGGCGGCCCGAAGTGCGCGGTTTTGTGCAGCCGGCTCTCTTTGTGCAGCGGCTGATTGCGGCGAATCCTCCCCGTGAGGCGTCCCCACCCGAGCGGACTCCAAACCACGCAGCCAACTCCTTCGGCAATTCCCTGGGGCATCAATTCCCATTCGTAATCGCGCCCAACCAAAGAGTAGTACGCCTGATGCGCCACGTACCGCGCCCAGCCGTAACGATCAGCGACGTCGAGCGATTTCTGCAGATGCCAGCCGGAAAAATTCGAGCAGCCGATGTAACGTACTTTGCCGCTCTGCACCAGATTGTTCAACGCGCTGACGGTCTCTTCGACCGGCGTGAGCGCGTCGAACCCGTGCATCTGATACAGATCAATGTAATCCGTTTTCAGCCGGCGCAAGCTGGCTTCGCAAGCCTGTATTAAATGATGGCGCGACGAGCCGACTTCATTCGGGCCGGGGCCCATTTTGAAGGTAGCTTTCGTCGAAATCAGAACTTTCTCGCGGCGTCCGGCCACGGCTTGGCCCAGCACTTCTTCCGACAACCCTTCGTGGTATATATCCGCCGTGTCAAACATGTTCACGCCGGCCTCGAGGCAGATGTCCACCAGGCGCGTGGCTTCGGAGACGCTCGATTGCCCCATCGCGCGAAAAACTTCACTGCCGGCGCCGAAAGTGGCGGTGCCCAAGCTGAGAACGGGAACTTTGAGTCCGGAACGGCCGAGAGTTCTGAATTCCATTTTTTCAGTGGCTCCTTGAATAAACGCCCGCTGCTTTGGATGGCGGGATGCGGCGTAAAGTTTCGGGAAGATTTTCGCAGGTTGGGTTGAGGGTGGGCAACGGTTTATTTTTGTAGTGGGGAGGCGGGGATCGCAACGTCGCAATTGATGAACGCAGTTGAACACTGATAGACGCGAAAGATTTAGTGCAGTGGAAAGGCGGGACGGATGCTTCACCCCCCGATGCGGTCTAGGATGATGGTTGCGTAGGGGCGGGTCTCAGACCCGCCCCTACAGCTTCATATCGCGCGCGACCAGCGGAGCAACGCCGGGAAGTGCGACGTTACTGGCGAACAGCCCAAGCCAGGCCATCGGGTCCTTGGCCAGTCGGAATTTTGCCGCTCACTTCGAGCGTGTGCAGATCGACCACGGCCACAGCATTATCGCCAGCCACCGCCACATAAGCGCGCGAGCCATCCGGAACGATCAATATCCCGCCCGGACCGCTGCCAACATTCAGCATTTTTGAGATCGACCGCGTGGCCGTATCCACTATTATCAGCTCACCGGTGGCGGGATCGGAAATCAACGCCGACTTCCCATCCGGCGTAAATTTCAGCCGATTGGCATGTTTGGTGCGCGCGTCGAAAGTCTGAATCACCTTGCTAGTCGCGGTTTCGATAATGGAAACCGTCCCGTCGCCAGCATTCGCGACCCAAACTTCCTTGTCGTCGGGCAAAATATCTATCCCCTCCACAGCTTTGCCCACCGCAATGTTCGTTTCCTTCCAACCCGAAGGGTCGGAACTTTTTTCGATCGCCGTCACGGTGCCGGAATCCACATTAGAGGTGAAGAACTCATTCAGATATTTCGTACGCACCAGCATGTGGGTGCGATTTTGCCCCACGCCCAGCAGCCAATCAACTTTGTTGCTCGCGGGATCGTAACGCGCGATTAGTTTATTCAGCTCCGCGGTGAAATAGAATTCGCCATCCGCAAACAGAATCCCGTGCGGCCGTCCCAGCGGGCCCAGATCCACGCGATGGATTTCTTTTTGCGCCACAAGATCAATCACGGAAAGAGAGTGCCCCGGATCCTTAGCGCCGTAATTGGTGACGACAGCCAGCCTACCATCAGCAGCGGCAGCGATTTCGTGCGGCCCTTCGCCGGCGGGAACGCGCGCCACAACTTTTTGTGTTGCAGGGTCAACGATGGCCAGTGAATTGTCAGCCTTATTAAGGACCAGCAAAGCGGGCGAGGGGGTTGGAACTGCCGTTTGCGCCTGGCTGGATGCAGCACAAAGAAGTGTGGCGAATAGGACGGCGCCAAATTCGACAACAGGGAATCTCGTTTTCATGCACGCGCTCCGATTAAGAATGACGACGGCATGATAGCACCGGATATTCCGCTGCGCGAAATGTGCTCTTAGTCCGTGCCTTTGAGTTCGATGTACACCAGCTGGAATACCGTACCACTGCCGCTGGGCTCGATCCCCACAGCGTGCTCCCTCTCTTTGCTGCCAGCTTTCAGCGACATTTCGCCGGATTTCGGTTTCTCGTTTTCGCAGTTCAATTTCTTCGAGCTTTTGTCATCGTCCGCGTTGCCTGCGGAAGACGCCGAGCTGCAATCGAGCACCGGCCCGTACTTCGCCAGCGCCTTGCGATAGAAGGCAGCGACTTTTTCCGGCGCGTCGGAGGAATCCATTTTCAGCACGAACAATTTGAAACCAGACGAGCCGCCCCACAGGCCCATGTTCACCGCGGAACTGTCGTTGGCATCGTCCTTGTGGCGGCGCGCTCCGGGATAGATCGGCAGCCCGACATCTTTAGCGCTGGCATTCTTGCCGAGGTTGAACCCGACACTGTCGTTGTCGCCGGAAGATTGCTGCGCGCTGGATTCTTTTGTGTCTTGTGCCGCGAGCGGCAAGGCTGCCGCGAATAGCAGCAAGAAAAGCGCCGAGCGCCGTGCGCAGTGGTCTCGTGTAGCCGCATGCGTGCTGCCAGAGAAAGTCATTTTGTTCTCCGTATGCTGACGATTATACATACGTGAAGGTCTGCGAGAATGTTCCATCGTGGCTCGAGCGAATGAGCCAGGCGCGTCCGCGAAATTGTTGAGGCAACGGTAAGGTGGAGGATGGAATCACATCCGGCAGCGGAATGGGGCAACTCCTCAAAATCGGCACGCTTGGCGGCTTAGTTTTCGCGTTTGCGGCGCTGCGCCCATCGTGCGCGCTCGGTCGAGCCCCTGCACAAACCAACGCGACGCCGCAAACTCAAAACACAATTCAGGTGCACACGGAAGAGGTAATTGCTCCAGTCACCGTACTCGACAAGCACGGCGCGCCGGTGCTCGATCTGACGCAAAAAGATTTTCGCGTGTTCGACAACGGTTTCGAGCAAACGATTGATCATTGGGATCTGGGCGGCGAACCGCTCGCCGTAGCGCTTGTGATTGAAACCAGCTCGCACATCGAGATGATGGCGCCGGTGATTCACGGCATGGGCAGCATTTTTACGGAAACGGTGATGGCGTTGAACGGCGAAGCGGCCGTCATCACTTACGACAGCACGGTGGAAGTGCGGCAGGCGTTCACGCACGATCACGACGACGTGCAGCAAGCGATCGCGCAGGTGAAATTCGCAGCGCCCGAAATGCGCTTGTACGACGCGATGGCCGAAGCCATCGAACAGCTGAAAACGCGGCCGTTGAATTATCGGCGCGTGATGTTAATCGTTGGTGAGTCGCAAGATATTGCGAGCGAGGCGAAGCTCGGGCTGGTGCTGCGCGACGCGCAACTTGTGAACATCGCGGTTTACGCGATTGGCCCGAGCAGCAGCACGGCGGACTTTCGTTTTGGGCCCAAGCCGCCCGACCGGCCGATCAAGTATCCTCCCGGAGTCATTCCCGGCCCTACCCGCCCGGGAGCGCTGCAGATACCGGGAAACGGCGGACCTCCCGGAGGCACGCTCGATCTGATGCCCGCCGCGGTCTGGCTGATTACCCGCGGTACCGATGAGATTAGCAATCATCAGCTGGCGGTGGCGGCGGCGGCGACTGGAGGCGTGCACTATCGTGCGCTGCGGGATCGCACCGTGCATACGGCGCTGGATCAGATCGGCAACGAGTTGCATGCGCAATACATCGTGAGTTACGCGCCGACCGTCGAGCGGAGTCCGGGCTTCCACACGATCAAAGTTACAGTCGCGCGTCCGGATGTGACCGTGCGAACGCGGCTTGGCTATTTTGTAGCTGGCCCGCGCGACGGATCGGTGGATACGAGCGCGAGACCAGACCCGTGAGCAGCGAAATGACGCGGCTCAGTATGACGGCGAAGAGAAATGGGGCGCGATGTGCCGGAGCGTCACAAAAAGGCCTGCTGGCGCGTCAGAAGCGGTGTTTCAGAATGGTACGTTCGTAATATTGCTGCCTGCGTTCGTTTCCCGCATCCTGTCGTTGGAGGAAATACCGCCATGAAAGCCGCAGCTTCCTTGTTGGTAGCAGGGTTGATTTGGGCAGGGGCCGCGCAGGGCCAGCAATCGGTGACCCTGCAGATGCAGTGCCGGAATTTGAGTGGTTCAGGGAATTTTATGGGCCCCGACGAGACATACGTGAACGGAATGGCCTGCCGTCCCGTTCCTTCTGCGGCCACGAGCACCGCCGAACCCACGACCTTGGCGCAGACGCAACCTTATGCTGGGGCCCCAAGCTACGCTTATGCTTCCGCTCCCGCGTTGGCTGATGCATCCCTGAAGGCTCCGTCTGCGCTTGGCCCTTCGGTGTATATCGAGCCGATGCAGGGGCTTGAAGGATATCTTTCAGTGGCGTTTGAAAGGAAGCATGTGCCGCTGGCGCCTGTGGTCAGCGACGCGCATGCGACCTATCTGCTGCACCTTTACTGGGGCAGCGAAGACGCGTCCGGCAAGGGCCTGAAGCATGTGGATGGGACGCCGGTTTTGCAGCTGATCGAGCGCAGCACAGGCACCGTGGTTTTCGCTTATCCCCTCAATCGCGCGAACACCTGGCATGGCGAGAAGGTTACCGCCGAGACCTTCGCCAGCCAGGTGCGGGAGCAAGTCGCGAAGAGGTAATTGCTGAGGGCGTGGTAGATTTACAGATCGGGCGGGTCCTGCGTAATCGCGCGGGGCCCGTTTTTTTTACGTAAACCGTAGCGCGCATCTAAAGCGCTTCGTCACCCTGAACGCAGCGAAGGATCTCTCCCGCTTTCTCACACCCCAGCGAGGTCTGGGTGTTGTCCGCGCCCCTGCTGCAAACGGCTTTATCTTTCTCCGACCTTCCTTCGTCGCCTCTGCGTAAAATCTTTCGTTCTTGCTGTTGCTGTTGGACGTGCCACCCAACCTCTCGTGCCTTATACTCACCCAATGGCGATTCGCCCCGCACGCCCGCAACGCCGCTCGAACTCGCTTCTCATCGCATCGCTGTTCGTCGCCATCACGCTGCTCGCCGCCACCGACAAAACCAAACCAAAACCCCCACTCGAGAATTTCTACGTGGTCACCCAAGCCGTCTTTCACGCCGGCCCCAAATGGGTTGACCACATCCTCGAAGTCCACCCACAAAGCACCACCGACGTCGGAGTTCGCGAAATTCGCATCGCGCCGCTAAGCCCCGCTTGCCCCCACCACGTAACTGTCCGCGCGATCGAGCGCGTCGTTCCGAACTCAACCGTGAAAAAAGTTGCCGCCCACTTCGATCTCTGCGCCTTCACCGAAGACGACGTCGAATCCATGATCCAAGCCGCCAGGCGCAAGAACGCTGCCGCCTCCGATGACGATTCAGCCTCCCAAACCATCGTCGCCCGCTGCGGCACTAAACAAAGAGTCTTTGAGCTCCCCGATGAGTCCTCGCTGCGTTTCGAAGCGCTCTCACTTGCCGACAGCCGTCTCGCCGCTCTCTGGAATCTCGCTGCTACAGTCGAATCGCGCACGTTCGGCGACGACTTTTCCCTCGCCCAACTCACCTCCGAACAAGATCGCGAAGCCCAGGCACTCGGCGCCAAACGAGTCCCGGAAATTAAATCCGGAAAATACGACCAAGCCTTCGCCGATAACGCCTGCCCCTACGCCGAATGCCCCGATCACAATGCCGCCAGCGCCCTGCAAGGCTACGAAGGCCCCATCTTCGCCTGCCCCGAAAAATAAACGCGGGATACGAGCGTTCCGTACGCGCGAAGCGGGATTGGGGAGAATTCGTTTTCGCAGCGGGCGATTACGAAGTGTAGTGAAGTGTCGTGAAGTAGGATTCGTTCGAGCGCGGAGAGATTAAGATGAAGAAGTGAGCAGAGGCCGAACGGGCAACTCACGCACCCTTAAACCTACTTATCCTTCATTGCCTTGAGACTTGCTCTCACCAGTTTCTTCACCAATGTCACTGGTACGCGGTTACCCACTGGGAAGCTGACGATGGCTTTTGTGCTAGCACAACCCGCGAGTTCCTTCCTATGTTCTTGTATGACTGAAGGGGGTACATGTAGGCGTACATGTGGTTTCTTGAAGCTGAACCAGGCAAACATCCCGTCGTAATAATCAATCCCTGGATGGGAATATCCGGGCATTCGGAAATAGTCGGTGCGTTCCGTGGCAGCGGGCACGGCCGCGCGTATGGCCGCCCTGATCTTCTCCAAATCGCCTTGCGCCTCTTTCGGACATCTTGCGATGTATTCATCTACGCCGCTACTCTTCCGTTTTGTCACGGTTGCGTTCTCCGGTTGTCTTTATGTTTCGTTCATTGTAACCAGAATTTCCTTTTTGGCTTCGCAAACAGTGCCGTGATACGCCGCTCTGGCTTGTTCGCGCAACCGGTACGGGTTTTAGCGCAATTTCGGTCAGCTGGTACTGGTTCTGCACCAAATCTGCCCTCATACACAGCGGTTTTCGCCACGCCTTCGCGCTGCAGTCGAACGGACACTTGAATATGAAAGCCTTTACACGATCGGGACCTGCCGGCCGTTTGCGCCGCTGCTAAGGATTTGTGGTGTGCGCGCGACGGCCGGCTTGAGTTTGCCCACCGGCAACCGCAAAAAAAACGCCAACCCCGCAAAGCGGGATTGGCGTTCCCAGGAATTGCGCTGCGGCACACGCTGGAGGGGCGTGCTGATCGCGTGTGCCGCGCCGCGTTGGCTTTAGGTTAGAGAGAGCGCAGGAAGTTCAGCAGCTCCTGCTTTTGGTTGGGGCTTAGGTTGTTGAACTGGCTGATGACGCGATTGGCTTCGGACCCGGAGCTGGCATGCGCTTCGATGGCGTTGAGCAAGCCCCCATTCGCCGGACCGGAGCGACCGTCATGGAGGAAGAATATCCGTTGGCCAACGCCCCACAGTGGGGCGGTGCGGAATTCATCGGGACCAGCCGACCCTTGCGAGACGTTGTCGGCCAGACCCGATCCCATGTTATGCACGAGCAGGTCGGAAAACAGCGCGACCTGCTGGTTGCTTAGACCCGGAGTGAAGTTTGAAGGACCGGTTTTCAACGACGGAGTGTGGCAACCGGTGCAGCCGATCTGGGTAAAGATCGCTTGCCCTGCGGCAATGGACTGCGGCGAGGGATTGCCGGGAATGCCCGCGGTCGATGGAGTAGGAGGGCTCAGGAAGCGCATGAAGTTTGAGAATTCGACCGTATCGCTGGGGATCTGATCGCCCGAGAGCGTGAAGTTCGTCTCGTCCTCGGGAGTGGGGTTGTACAGGCAAGACGACGGTGGATTGGCGCGTTCGTTCGGGAAAATCTCGTTAGTTACGCCGATTTCGACGTTATAAGCCTCGCCTGCGAAAATCTCCAGCGACTTATTCTGAGCCTTCCACCCGAAGCGGGTGATGGAACCGTCGTTGCCGCTGTAGTTGGGATGGCCGCTGATGCCGAGCTGCTGTTTGAGCGAGGAGTTGGCCGCCATATTCGCAAGGATGGCCGCATCGGGTATGTTTTCGATGAGACCAGCGCCGAAGACGGGAGTGGGTATGCGGAAGATGAGGTTGCCGATTTTGTTCATCTGCTCGAAGTTGGGTTGTGGCATCACGCAGCCCTGCGCGTCCTGGCGACCGGCGATGGTGAAGACATCGTGAACGCCGCCATCCGGAGTGCTGGTGATACTGCCGCTGCTCGAAACTGCGAACGGGAAGCGGGCTTCACGCACCGGGCCATCGAGAGTGATGAAGTAGGGGACGGAATTCGCGCCGCTATAATCGGTGGCGGCAGCGACCTGCGGATTGGGGCCGACGAACGGGTAATACTGGGTGCTGGGGCTGGAGCCGCCCACAGCTGGCTGTCCGTGGCAGCTGCCGCAGCTATTTGAATTGAAACCGGGGCCGAGCCCAACGCCGGGTTCGCCCGCCATCTGGCCGGTGACGGAGTCAACTTGCAGGAAGCGGGAGAGGCCATCTTGAAAGAATTGAAGTTGCGCAGGAGTGAGCGTAGAAAGTGGAGTGCCGGCGTTCACGTTGCCGGCGCGTGGGCCGGGATCCTGGGCCCCACCAGATGAATTGGTGGGCGTGGAATCACCCCCGTGCGGGCCACCCCCGCCCGGGCCGTTGTGATTCTGAGCCTGGACACGCGGGCTGGTGGCGAGCACGAACAACGCCAGAACGAAAATGGACACACCTCGACTAAAGCTTGCCATTTTAAACCTCCTCGGGCGGGGCCGCGGGATGGAGTGGACACACTCCCGGTTACTGTTATTCCGAAGTTAAATGCTGGGGAAATTAACTTGTGGAACGACTGGGACTGCGGTCCGCGTCAGTACATCGAGAATACGCGAACGTTGTTTATGGGCGAGAGCATAGTCCGCGAGAGAAGCGGGGTCAACGTGTCTGGAGGACAGTATTGGTACAGGGCAAAACGATGGGCGAAAGGTGTACCTATCATGACGGATAAGGTTGCTGGGAAGTTAACGGCTGACAGTTGAGAGTTGAGACTTGCAAGGCTAGCGGAAGGCGGGGAATTTGTTCAGGAGTCTGCCGAAGATGGATTTGGAGCCGTCGTTCTTTCGGTCGCGACTGTTGTAGGCGCTGAAATCGCGGCCGGGGACGCGCGAGGGATCGGGTGTGTGCGGCGCGGCGGTCTTCTCGATGTGCTCGGGCAGAGGAGCCAACAGTCGGACGATGTGACCGAGGCGTTCCTGTTTGTAGGGCTTGGCCATGCAGACGATCGCGCCGAGTGAATGCGCCTGGGAATAATCACTGGGATATGCAGAAAAGGTGGTGAGCACGACGGGCACGCTGCGCAGGCGCCAAGTGGCTTTTACGTGGCCGCACAAGTCGTAGCCGGGGCGCTCGAGGCCGTTGCCTTCGACTTCGGCAACGAGCAGGGAAGGTGTGAAGAGGTCGAGCACTTCGCGGGCTTCGGTTGCGTTGCTGACGGCGATCACGTCGTAGCCTTCGTTCTCCAAGTACATCTTGAGGGACTCACGCAGCTGCGTGTCCGAGTCCACGGCGAGGACCATGGGCTTCTTCGCTGGGCCTTTGACAGTTTCGGTCGGAGCGGGCGGCGCATAGATATCGTCGTGCGCGGCCTTCTGCGCGGCCTCGACTGCAGCGGAGAGCTCGTCGACGGGCACCGCGGTAAAGGTGATGGCGACACCACGCAGTCCGTCGCCCAGTTCGGTGATGCGAACGACGCGACCCTTCTGCTCGTTGTGAACGGCTTTGGGGGATTTGCTGTAGGGAAACACGACGCCGACTTGCATGCCGCGGGAATAACAATCGAGCTGGGTGTGGAACAGGATGCCAGAGCGGGAAACGTCGAAGGTGGTGGCAATTTCCTGGTTGCCGGTAGATTCCGCAACCACAGTGCGGACGCGTATGGGAGCCGAGATCAGCGCGCGGCGCTTTTCACGGCGGTCTTGCGGGCGCTCGTGCGCGGAGATTCCCGAGGCAGCAGGCGCGTGTTGACGCTGTTCGGCGACAAATTCTTCGGCGACCGCGTTCATTTCTGCGACGACTTGTTTTTTGGCAAATTCGGAGGCGCAGGGAGCTTCGGCGTCAGCGGCGTCGGACCTATCGCCAGCCGTGCCGGTGGCGGATTCGCGGGCCGAGGCGGCGATGGCTTCCAGGTCCATGACTTCGGTAAGGAAGGGCGCGGCAGGGCGAACGGCAGCGTACGGGTTTTCCACGATGAAGAGCTCGGCGCGGCGCGAATCTGTGGACGACGTGGTGATGATCGTGGCGTCGTCCTGAATGGTGGAGGCGATGGCGGCGGCAGCGCTGAAATTATCAGTCTGCGCGGCGGAATCTATGGTTTGCAGCAGGATGGCCAGGACGTCGTCGGTCTCAGAGGGGTCGGCAGCGGATTTCGGCGCGAAACTGAGCAACGCGTGATTGTCGGTTGCCGGATCGGCCTCGCGGGTAAACGGCGCGGCGGGGATTATTCCGGCATAGACCTCGTCGAGGAACGAGATGGTAGATGAGTTGTACATCGCGGCCAGGCACGCGCCGAGGTCTGCTTCGGTGAATGTTGAGAGGTCCAGTTCGGCGACCGGTCGGACGGCCAAATTGGCGCCGCGGTTCGACCTGGAGCGAAACATTCTGGACGCCTTACTCATGCGGTGCGAGCCTCTCGTCGGAACGCTTTTCCGACACGTCGATGATAGGGATTGGGGCAGAATGGCACACTAGGGTAAAGGTCACATTCTAATAGTACTTCAGGCTGGAGCGGGTTTTAGTACTAGGTTGGTGCTATTGTAACCTATTGATAATAGGTGTTTTGGCGTGCATCCAAAAATGGTAGAGGGGCGGTTTCCCGACGCTTGTGGCAAATCGGGAATCGGTACTGCGACGGTTGAAGCCGCACAGGAAGACAGGGGTTGCCAGACGCGGGGATCGGCCGCGGGAGTGTGGTGATGCGAACCAGTCACGCCCGAGGAGATTGACACGGTAGGTACTGGCAGGGAGAATGCGGCGCAGCGAACGGTGCCGGGTGGCAGGTGCAGAGCGATCGCGGCGAGGGCTCATGCGGTGTGACGAAAGCTGGAAACGGGCGATTCGGGCGGTCGTGGCGGGGACTCTGCTGCTGGTTGCGACGGGTGCGCGTGCGGTTCGAGGCACGCGCGCGAGGATGGATTTGAGCGGTCAGGCGCAGGGGACCGCTCGGTCTGTATCTGGGTCTGGGTCAACGACAACACCGACACAGAAGCAAGCGCAAGCGTCTAGTCAACCAGCCACGGCGCAGAAGGCGAGCCACATCGTGTGTCCGGTGACGGAGGCGACAAATCCGCCGCTATCGCCAGGGCTGTTCACGGCGCAGGCGCTATACCGCAGCGGGAAATTTGAGGAAGCGATCCGAGCGTATAACGCGGAGGTGCCGAGCGGCGGCAGCGAGGCTGCGGGGGCATATGCGGGGCTGGCGCGCGTTTATCTGAAACAGCACAAGGTCGCCGAAGCGTATGAGGCGGCAATGAAGGCGGTGGCGTTTACGCCGGATCGCGCGCCGGCGCTGGTGGCGTTGGGCGAGGTGTATTACCGGCAGGGGAAGCTGGCCGAGGCTCAAGAGCTTTTCTACAAGCCGCTGCGGAATTGCGATCTGGACGCGCGGGCTTTTCTGGGGCTAACGCATATTTACTGGGTGACGCTGAATTTCAAGCGGGCCAAGGAAAACATTGATCAGGCGTACAAGATCGATCCGGGGGATCCGGACATTCGCCGGGCTTACATGCGGACGTTGAGCGGTACGGAGAGAGTGCAATTCCTGAAGGGTTACCTGGCCGGCGCGAGCAACGACGATGCGGAAACCAGGGAGAACTTCGAGCTCGAGCTGGCGGCACTTGAGAATGAAAGCGACGCGCAGGCTCACGATTGCCGGATGGTGACAAATGTCACAAAAACCGAAACGCGAATGGAGCCGCTGCTCTATGGGCCGCAAAGCATTCGCGGCTATGGGCTGATGGTAAAGCTGAACGGAGTTTCGTCACGGTTGATGCTGGATACGGGCGCGAGCGGAATTCTGGTGGATCGCAAGATCGCGGCGAAGGCGGGCATCAAGCCGATTGTGGATGAAAAGATCCAGGGCATCGGAGACAAAGGAGCTGCCGCGGGATTCGTGGGTTATGCCGAGAAAATTCAGATTGGCGAGCTGGAATTTCAAGGCTGCATCGTGGAGGTGGCCACGGGGCGGTCGGTGCTGGGAGATGATGGGTTGATTGGCGCGGATGTGTTCCGGCATTTCCTGGTGGATGTGGACATGCCGAATGGGAAATTCAAATTGAGCCCGCTGCCGCCGATTCCGGACGAGCCTGCGGCGGCGACAAGTCTGGATACGAAATCCGTGGCCGTGCGGCATTTCCGCGACAGGTACGTGCCGCCGGAAATGAAGGATTACACGCCGATATTTTTGTTTGGCCACGACATGCTGATACCGACGCGGGTGAACGATTCGGCAGCGAAGCTGTTTTTGATTGATACGGGATCGTTTGACGATACGCTCTCTCCGGCCGCGGCGAAGGAAGTGACGAAATTGAGCCGCGACGAAAACACGCAGGTGAAGGGGTTGAATGGCGACGTGAAAGAGGTGTATCGCGCCAGCAATGCCAATCTGCAGTTTTCGCATTTTTCGCAAAAGCGGCAGGATCTGGTTACGTTTGACCTGACGAACGTCAGCAATGCGGCGGGCACGGAAGTTTCCGGAGTGCTGGGATTCGCGATGCTGGTGATGCTGGATATGAAGATTGATTATCGCGATGGGCTGGTGGATTTCACGTATGGAGGAGTGCGCTTTCATTGAGAAGGGGAGGCAGGGTGGGCGCGGTGAGGTATTGGGAAGCGCAAACAATGAGGAGGATGAGGTGCGGATGCAGAAAATGCAGAGTGTTTTCGGTGTTGTACGAAAGCGTACAAATTGGTAGAATTGTACGAAATCGTACAAGGGGAGGAAATGAGGGAAAAGGCGTATGCGGTGCTGATTGCGGATGTGGTGGGATCGAGGACGCGCAGGGATTTGCGGGCGCTGCTGGGGCAGAGGCTGGAGAAGGCGTCGCGCGCGCATTTGCGGGGGGAGTATATCCGGCTGCCGTATGCGGTGACGGCGGGAGATGAGTTTCAAACGATCGTGAGTTCGTATGCGCGTTTGCCGGAACTGATATTCGATTTGCGGGAGATGCTGCGGCCGTTGCGGCTGCGCATCGGGATTGGCGTGGGGAGAGTGCCGGGGAAAGTGCGCGGGCCGGTGAACCGGCTGGGGGGCGAGGCATTCCAATTCGCACGTGTGGCGCTGGAGAGAGTGAAGGAAGGAGGGGGAAATAAAATCAGGGTTTTGACGGGATTTAAATCGAAGGATGCTGTGTTCGATTCGACGGCGAATCTGATTTATGCTTTGCAGGACACTCTGTTGCTGAAGGTTACGGAGAAGCAGTGGGAGACGATTGCAGTGTATCGGAAGAAGCGGAGGTTGCAGGCCGCCGCGAAGGCAATGCGGCTGGATGTTTCAACGGTGTCGCGGAATTTGAAGAGAGGATATTTCTGGCAGATGGAAGAGACGATGAAGGGGATGAAGGCGCTGCTGCAGGAGCGATGGGAGTAGGTTGTACAAAAACGTACAAGAAGGGCAATTTGTACAAAAACGTGCAAGTGGCGGAGTGAGATGGAAAATGTGATGCGGACGGTCCTGGCGCTATTGCTGGGGCATTTGCTGACGGATTTTGTTTTTCAGACGAGTGCGCTGGTGCAGCAGAAGAAGAGCGGGCGCATGGCGGGGTATGGCAAGCATGGGGCGATTTATTTGGCGTGCGCCGTGATGTTGACGGGATTTTTCGTGCCAGCGGTGGCGTATTCGTGGAGATTTGCGGGAGTGGCGCTGGCATTGACGCTGGTGCACCTGGCGATTGACGGGGTGAAGATCGGATTGGCGCGGCGCACGACGCTGGCCGAAGGCACGGTAGCATTTGTGCTGGATCAGGCGATGCATTTCGTGACGATCATGGTGGCGGCGTGCTGGATCGCGCGAGTGGAGCCGGGCGAAATTTTGCTGCGTGGATTGCACTGGCTGCAGACGCCGAGCGATCGCACGCTGCTGGCGATCGTGGTGTATGTGGGGGTGATTTTTGGCGGGGGATACCTGATCCGGTTTTTGACACGACCTCTGCTGAAGCATTTGCAGACGGGGGAGTCGAAGGCGGAAATGAGCAATGCGGGAATGTATATCGGGTGGCTGGAGCGGTTTCTGGTGATGACGGCTTTATTTCTGCATTCGCCGGCGACGGCGGGATTGATTCTGGCGGCGAAGTCCATTGCACGGTATCCGGAGTTCAAGCGCGAACAATTCGCGGAATATTTTCTGATTGGGACTCTTTTGAGTATTTCGGCGGCGACGGTGGGGGGCGTGATCCTGCTGAAGGCGTTTTACGGGAGCTCGGCGCTGCCGCAGTAGCCCAAGGTAGAGGGGTGGCTGGATTGCGGTGGATTGCGGGTGGATTGCGGGTGTGACAGCGGAAGCGATTGATGTAAGATGATTGCCGCTTTACGGGGTGCGGGGCTCGCGGAATAAGCAATTAACGTGCAACCGAATCTTGCGCGCTTACCTCTAAGCATTGGAACTTTTTCTATCTGGACGGGAATACTGGAATCCACGTGTGTGTCCGAGAGCGAAGTACCGGATACGACGAAGCGCGATAGCGGGCCGAGGCAAATGACCAGACTGCAGACCAGGAATCGGACGACGGGCATGACGGCGCGGCCCGAAGCAACACGCGCGGAGAAGGAATTGGCGCGCAGGGCTGAGGCAAACGCGACCGAAGCAGGAAGGGAAGGTTGGTCGTTGCGGAAGGGCATTTGCGGATTATCGCTGCTGCCTGTGGCCCTGGCGGGGCTGCTGGCGATTGCATCCTGTGGCGGCGGCAGCGGGACGGTGACGGTTACATCGGTGACGATATCTCCGGCGTCGGCGACGGTGCAAATTAACGAGCAGGCGGAATTCACGGCGCAAGTGGCGCTAGCGAACACGACCGACACGAGCTCTACGACGACCATTGTGACGTGGTATGTGAACGGAGTGGCGGGCGGCAGTGCGAGCACAGGAACGATCCAGACTTCGACGTTGGATCAGCTGGTGGGGGTTTATACGGCGCCGTCGGTGGTGCCGGAGACCAATAGCGGGCAGATCAACGTTACGGCGACGACGCCGCAGGTGCCAGGTTCGACCACGAACGTGAACTTGATCACTTCGAATACGGCCATTGCAACGGTCGGCATCGGGACAGGGCTGTCCGTGAGCCCGCTGACCGCAACGGTTTTTGCCGGCCAGACTGTCCCGTTTGCCGCGATTCTGAATAACGTGGCTACCACTCAGGGCATTGCCTGGTCGGTGTCCTCGACTGCGGGCGGAAACATCGGCACGATCAGCCCCACAGGATTTTACACGGCGCCGCCATCACCGCCGCCGGGTAACACGGTCACGATCACCGCGGAAGACACGACAACATCCACGACGGCAACCGCTACTGCGACGATTTTGTTTTCCAATGCTTCGTTGGCCGGGCCGTTTACGTTTTCGTATTTCGGCAACGACAACTCGGGATTTGTGGCCGTGGCGGGAAGTTTTCTGGCCGATGGGCAGGGCCACATTCTGAGTGGAGTGGAAGACAGTGACACTTTTTCGACGGGCGTGGCGACGCAGGTGCCGTTCACCGGAACTTACGGGATGGGTCCGGATGGCCGCGCGACGGTGACGGTGAATGTGGGATCAGGCTCCGGAGCGGGACAAGGAACCGCGCAGACGTGGCGGTTAGCGATGGCAAATTTCCAGCACGGCGTGTTTACGCGGTTTGACGCCAATAACACGGGCAGCGGTACGGTCGATCAGCAGAATCTCAACGGCCTGACGACGGCGTTGACGACGCTGAGCGGACCTTATGCGTTCAGCGTGGCGGGGGCGGATGCCGCATTTTTCGGGCAGGGAATGGCGGGGAAGTTTTCTGCGAATGGGTCGGGGCAAATTACGGGCGGGAGTCCGATTCTGGACGTGAACAACAGTTTGAATCCGGCGGGCGGCGTTACGACTGAGGACCGGAGCCTCGCGGGATCGTACGCGATGGACGCGACTTTTCCGGGGAGCGGGCGGGGCACGCTAACGCTGACGAGCACGACGACGGGTTCGATTCAGTATGCGTTTTACATTGTGAACACGACGGCGTCGGAACAGAGCACGCAATTGCACTTGGTGGAAATTGACGCTAAGAACTATCTGGCCGGAGATGCGTACGCGGCGCCGACAGGAAGTTCGTTCAATTCGGCGAGCCTGGCGAGCGGGAATTATCCGTTTACCGCGGGCGGGACGTCGGCGACGGGCTCGTACGCGGCTGGAGGAGTGTTTATTTCGAGCGGGAGTGGCGGAACCAGCGGAGTAGTTGACACGAACAATGCCGGGACGGTGACAGCCGACACGACGCTGGGCACCTGCACCTACACGGTGGATCCGACGAGCGGGCGAATCGATCTGCGGCTGAGCACGGCGAGCGGGACTTGTGCCGCGGGGGCAAGCTCGACGACGCAGGAATTTGCAATGTATCAGACGACGCA
Source organism: uncultured Acidobacteriota bacterium (assembly GCA_963790855.1). GTDB lineage: Bacteria > Acidobacteriota > Terriglobia > Acidiferrales > UBA7541 > Palsa-295. The sequence continues at coordinate 593,705 of CAWBPZ010000003.1, read as the reverse complement.
AGGGCCTGCCGTGATGCTGGAGCTGGATGCGAGCGCGGTTACGACGGGCGCGGCTTTCTTGCAAGCGGCGATACCGACTGGCTTGACGGGAAGTTTTGCGTTTGGAATGGCGGGGCAGGGAATCTTCCATAACGCGCCGGCAAAATATCAGCAGAATTTGTCGGGGCAGTTGACCTTGACCGGGATTGCATCGACGTCCGGAACGATCGATATTAACAACTTCAACGCGGTGTTCCCGGGCGATCCGATTTTCGTGACGAATACGATGCTGACATCGGCGCCGGATACGACGAGCGGGCGGGGCACGGCGGTGATTCAGGGTATGAATCCAAACGTCACTTACAATGTGACGTTTTACGCGATTGATGCGAATACAGTGCTGCTGTTTGATTCGGACACGACGCGCGTGCTGATCGGAACGATTAGTTCGCAGTTTTAGAGGAGCCGCGCCGGGCTGCGGGACGCTGCGGTTTGGCTGTTCGTCGAAGCTTCTCGTCGTTTAGTCTTTGCCGGGCTTCGCCGGTGAGCCGCTTGGCAGTGAGCCAGCCTTCGGGTCGGTGGGTTTCGCTGCGGCCGCGGCTGCTCCGTTGCCGCCGTTTCCGGCGAGATAGCGCATGGCGGTAGCTGCCAGGCCATCGAGAGCGCCGCCTCCGTTTGAGCCGCCGGTGACGAGGATGTCCGGCACGAATTTCGAAGTTCCTTCCGAAAGCGCGGCGATGACGTTGACCATTGCCGTCGCGTTCGAGCCAAGCGCGCGTACTTGCGCTTCGTAGCCACGAGCGCGCGCTAATCCCACTGCTTCAACCTCCGCACCACGCGCGGTTCCTGTCTGGCGAATAAATTCGGCTTCGCCGCGCGCTTCTTCGGTTCGAGCATTGGCGTTATTTGTCTTGATATCCACTCCTACTTTGGATTTGGCGAGGTCGGCCTGCATTTCCGCGGTGCCCTTGGCGTTTTCCATGGCGATGCGTTCATCTTGGGCGGAGCGCTGCTTGCGATAAGTGTCAATTTCCTGGTTGGCGATTTCGCGCTGGGTGAGGACCTTGACGAGTTCTTCGGGCAGGATTACGTCTTGAATGTAAACGCCGCGTGTTTCGACGCGGTATTGGTCGAGCTGCTCTTTAATGTGTTTGAAGGCCTCTTCCTGCACTAGCTGGCGCGTTTCGATGAAGCGAACGGCCGGCATGCTTTGCAACTTGTCGCGGAAATGATTGCCGACGGCGGCTTGCAGTACTTCATTGACGAGATTCATCATGGTGCCGACCATGGAAATCACGCGCGGCGCGTTGGTGTCTGGGACGTGAATCTGCACTTGCAGGTCTATCTTGAAGACGAATCCCTCGCTGCTTTTTGCGACGATTTGCGAGAGCTGCGCATCGAGATTGTGAGCCTGTGAAACTTCGTCGGCCCAATTCAGGGTAAGGATGGAGGTCGGGACGATCTCGGCTTGATAGCAGCGCGGATTGAGCGGATATTTCCCGGTGCGCAGAGGTTCCTGCCAGATACCGCGGTGACCGGGGCGCACGAGCGAGCCGAACTTGAAATCGGTGCCGGACATATCCTGCGTTGGCAGCCCGACGTACGCTTTTATGACGGCGACTTGGCCTTGTTGCACGACCAACATGCCAACCATTTCGACGCTGACCAGAAAGGGATTCAGCGCGTAGGCGCCATAGAGGAGCGGGTCGTGTTGCAGCCCGATGCGGCCGCCGTTGTCGAGGAAGCCCTGAAAGTCCTGATAGTTATTGTGCAGATTGTTTTTGTTGCCGAGCAGGATTTCGATTACGTCGCCGTCGGTGGCCTTGTCCTTCTCCATTTTGTCAATATCGGCGAAGCCTCCGAGGCGGCTGGCAATGTCGCCCGAGGGCAGGGGATCGCCTTCATAGGTTGTGACGATTCCGACCATGTCGGTAAGAGCGCCGTCTTTGCCGCAAGGTTTGGGCTCGATTCGTAGAAGCGAGAGTTGATCGGGCTGGAGTCCGAATGCTTCGGGAGTGAGGCGTCGCATGGTTCCTGAACGCGCGCGGAGTTCTGGAGAAATTGGTAGACCGTAAGCCTGGCTCTTGGTGACGACGAGAAATCCGACTGGATGAATGGGCGCGAGGGTTCCGGGAGGGAAGACGGGACGCTGCACCCCTTTTTGCCCGCCACCAGTGACGAAGGAGCGGAGGTCGGCAAAATTTCCGAAGGATTTCTTGTAAACGGCGGACTTCGCGCCGATCGGCAGCGAGGAGCCGACTTGCGCGATGACAACGCCGATTTCCCCGGCGGGAATCTGCACCCAGGGGAATTTTTGGACTTCGTAAAGGAGCCAGGGTTTCCAGCGCAGACCCGGGAGGAGCAGATCGGCTTGGTAACCGGCTTCGCCTTGGAAGGCGATGACGTTGTCGCCAGATAACTTGCCGGCCGAGACGCGCTTCAGCACCAGTCCTACTTCGGACGGACCGACGCGATGGTAGGACAGGAAGATGTAAGCGACGACGAGCACGACGCCAACCAAAATCCAGGTAACAACCGGGAAACCAAGTAGCATGGAAGTCACTCCTCCAGATTCGTGCACATCCTGCGCTTGAGGTTTCCGGTTGTCAAGCCGATGGCGGCCTCGATTGAATGTACGATTCTGGTTCCGCGGAGGGGATTGCGGCGAAGGGTGAAACGTGGTAAAGTGTAGTTGCGTTTGTTGCTTTATGGTTCGTTTTTGACGCGTGCGGGGAACGGCTGCCGGGCAAACGTCCGACGGCTTTTTTTTTGTGCGGGGCGATACGAGCTGGGCGACAGGCAGCTTTCCTGGTGGCTAAGAGCCACCTGATGAATAATTTAGGAGCAGTTTCCGTGAGCAGAGAGCAAGGAACAGTGAAGTGGTTTAATGCGGCCAAAGGTTATGGGTTCATCCAGCGCCAGTCGGGCGAGGATGTGTTCGTGCATTTCTCCGCGATCCAGTCCGAGGGTTACAAGTCCCTCAACGAGGGTCAGGCGGTGGAATTTGAAGTGAAGCAGGGACCGAAAGGTCTGCAGGCCGAGAACGTGGTCGGCCTGTAAGTCTGCGAAATCTTCATTACGAATCGTGAGTTTTGGGTGGTCCTGGCGCGGCGAGTCGGTGGTTCGCTGAGTTATTCGGTTGCGAAGCGCGCGCGTTGCGAGCCGCTGCAGGGCCTAAGAAGCGTAATTCCCGCGCAGTCGCTGGATGTGTTTCGATTTTTTGCCCCGACGCGCGTGGTGTAGTCGGCGAAGGCGCGGCCGGCGCATGGAAATGGCCCTGAAAGGGGCGGATCCTGCCGCTGTCGCTTTTGGGTGCAAAGGCAGGACAAACTTCTGGCAGTGCGTAGCGGCGGGCGGAAGCGCGTCGCGATGGTACGGTTTTTTTGTAGTGGAAGTCATAATCATCCATGGAGGGAGCTGTGCAGACACTGGTCGAAGGGCAGTCCATACGGCACGAGCAGTACGGGATGGGGGTTGTGACGGAGTCGAACAACGAGCGCACCACGATTGATTTTGACGATCATGGTGTGAAGAAGTTTGTGACGGCAATCTGGTCCGCAGAGCTGGTGGGTGAGCCACCCGCCACGCCGCCGACGAAGCGACGTGGACGCCGCAAGTCCGCCAAGAAGGCGTAAGACAAATCAGAAATTTTAGAACATCGCTTCCGGGCCGAAAGGCCCGGGGGCGGTGGTGCGTTTGGTCGGTTCGTCTCGCTTGCGGCGAGGTCGCGGATTGGTGTCGTTGCACACTGGCAAAGGTTATCGGGTAGTTCCTGCAGGTCCGCCGGAAGGGCTTCTTTTTGGCGCGGGATGCTGGCACACTCCTTTGGAGGCGAGAGGTGCGGAGCTGTGGCGAAATGATGACAGGGCGAGACGGGCGGAAATGGATTGTGGCGGCGACGGCGGTGCTGCTGGCGTGGGCGACTCTGGCGCGGACGACCGGGGCGCAGACAGCGGCTGGGGCCGCGGCTGGCGAAAGCGCGGCGCGGATGATCGAGCACGGAATCACAAACGGAGTATCGGTGCAGTTGCCGGTAGCGTGGACCGATTTCAAGCCGGGCGATGCGCCGGCGGCGCTGGCTCCTTATTCTCCGCCGTTTCACATGGGCGGGATGCTGGCGCTGCAGAATTCGCAAGAGAATGCGATTCTGGAATTTGCGACGTCTGACAATCCGCTGGTGGGCCACGACGCGAACTGGCTCGACGGACAATTGCATATGCCCAGCGGTTCGGGGATGAGCATGATTGATTTTCTGTTCTATTACCTTTTTCCGCCGTCCGCGACGTGCATCAACGAAGCGATGGCGAACAACGCAAAGGCGAGTTTTGCGCCTTCGCCGAATAGTGGTTCGAGCGATGCGCCGCCGGTTTTGCAGGTGTCTTATGCTTGCCGGCATGAGGTGACGCTGGAGGGATTCTTCGGAGCGCAGGTAAGCTCCGGGATTACGTTTGTACAGACGAATGAAGGGCCCCGGGCTTATGGCATGACGGCGCAGTTCTATATGGCGCCGATGGAGCGGGTCACGTCGCCAGGAATGACGTGGTATGTGTTTTCGGCGCAGCGGGAGAATCCTGTGAATCCGGGGACGTCGGCGCACTTTAATTTGCCGACAAATCTCCAGGGTGCGCAGGCGGAATTTTATTGGGCGATTGGGGCGGTGAGCCCGTTTCCGTGGGGCTACGACGGCGGGCGAGCGAGTCAGCAACTGATTCACGTGGCTTATGCGGGCGTGGGACTGAGCGGGAACAAGCGCACGGAGTTCATGGCTTTGCTCCAGCGCGTGCAGGCGCGTGGGGCGAATCCCGGAGGTGGGCAGTAGAGGGTTGGGGTGCGGGCAGGCTGTCGTTACATCCCGACGAGAATTTTTTGCATCGGTATTGGCAGGCGGTTGAGTTTGTGTGTGGCGGTGCGATTATGCGCGCCGATGATACAACATACGAGGATGAGTACGACGATGAAAGTGATTCGGACGTTTAGTTCGACGATTAATTCTAATACGATGAGCAACCCGATCCGGATATTGGCGCGAACGGTTGCGGTTGGCGCGATTTTGAGCGGCGCGTGCGCGATATTTTCCAGTGGTGCGGCGGCGCAGGCGGGGCCGGGCCCGATCCATCCGGCTAGCAATTCCAGTGATTCGCACGAGGGATCATCGGGGCCGGCGGTGCAGCCGGAGCTGGTGGTGCCGGACAAGAAGCAGCTCTTTGCTTCGTGGAAGTTCAAGGTAGATGAGAGCGACGATGCGCAGGAGAAGATGAGGGAAGCGCGCGGAACCAACGCTGACAACCCGGCGAGTCCCCGAAACGGCGGCGGCAACGGCACGGGGATTCACATGGGCGGCATGGGATCTCCTTATCCGGGTGGCGGAGGCGGTAACGGCGGGGGAAGTGGCGGCGGATATCCGAGAAACGGCGGGGGCAAGAACGCGGACTCCGACTATGACAGGCAGCAGCTGCAGGAGTTAATGAATCCGCCAGGATCCATTACGCTGGTAATGAAGGACACTTCGGACGCGAAGAATGGCGAAGTGCTTTTGAGCGATGATTTGGGGCGGCAGCGCGCGTTCTTTACGGATGGGCACAAGGTGCAGAAATCGAAAGACGATAAATATCAGGAGTTCGACGCGCACTGGGAGGACTACCGGCTCGTGGCTGATGAAGGCGGCAGTCACGGGCCGCAGATTACGCGATCCTTTGAGCCGGCGCCCGGTGGGAAGCAGCTTGTTGAAATCGTGCGTCTGGAAAGGACGCGCTCGAACGGGCCGGTGGAAATTCGTTTTGTGTATGACCTCGTGGCAGACAGCAACCCTCCTGTAAAAAAACCTTAAGATGCTAGAATCTCGCTGCCGAAGTGATGGCGCGTTCGGAAGCGAGAACTCAATCAATTGAATGGGCAATTGAACACGCTGGAATTCACGCTGGTGATCGCCCTAGGATCGTTTGTGGCGGGGATGCTGGGGTCACTGACGGGCCTAGGCGGCGGAGTGGTGATTGTGCCACTGCTGACGCTTGCGTTCGGCGTGGACATTCGTTATGCGATTGGCGCTTCGCTGGTTTCGGTGATTGCGACTTCTTCGGGCGCGGCGGCGGCGTATCTTCGAGAAGGTTATTCGAACATGCGTGTGGGGATGTTTCTGGAGATTGCCACGACGGTGGGGGCAGTCAGTGGCGCGTTTCTCGCCGGTTATTTGCACACTTCCATTATCGCGATTGTGTTTGGTGTGGTGCTGCTGTATTCGGCTTACGCTTCGACGCAGACGCTGGATGATCCGCCCGCGGGGATGGCGCCGGACCGAATTGCGACGGTGCTGCGGCTGGATGGCTCGTATCCCACATCGCATGGTTTCAAGTCCTATCATGTGCGGCATGTGCCGCTGGGATTTGGGTTGATGTACATGGCTGGAGTGCTTTCGGGCCTGTTGGGGATCGGGTCTGGCGCGGTGAAAGTGCTGGCGATGGATCAGGCGATGAAGATTCCGTTCAAAGTTTCGACGACGACGAGCAATTTCATGATTGGCGTGACGGCGGCGGCGAGCGCGGGGATTTATTTGCGGCGTGGTTACATTGACCCGGGGCTGGCGATGCCGGTGATGTTGGGCGTGCTGGCGGGCGCGCTGGTGGGCGCGAAGATCTTGCCGGGGGCGAAAGTGCGGACTTTGCGGATCGTGTTTGGAGTGGTGATCGCGGCGCTCGCTGTGGAGATGATTTATCAGGGTGTGCGGGGGAAAATATGATGGCGGAAGGGGAGCGCCGCGCTGCTCTGCGCGGAAAGGTGGACGACCAAAGCGTCGAGATATTTCTGGGAAAGATGTTGCGGTCGGGCGTGCTACTGGCGGCGCTGGTCGTGTTCGCGGGCGGCGTATGGTTTTTGGTGGAGTCGCACGATGTGTCGCAGGACTACAGGACGTTTCGCGGAGAGCCTGCGGAATTGCGGTCGGTGCCGGATATTGTGCATCACGCGATGACGCTACGGCCGTTGGGGGTGATTCAGTTTGGATTGTTGTTGCTGATTGCGACTCCTGTGGCGCGGGTGTTGTTCTCGGTATTGGGATTTGGGATGGAGCGCGATTGGATGTACGTGGTGATTACGTTGCTGGTGTTGGCGCTGCTGATTTATACGTTGACGAGTCGAAGCGGGATCTAGGGGCTGACGAAGTGGCAAGTTGGGGCGCAGCGAGCCGCGCCCCTACCGGGTTTGAACAGTGCCGGCGATTTGAAATCAACGACACTGGCGCGCGTTCAGGAGTGGCCTCCTACGGAAGGCGGTGCTGCGCCACCATGGGAGTTGCAGCAAGGAACGTGGTATTTGCAAAGACGCAGAAATTCCTACCTGGCTAATCATATGAGTAGTATGTTCGCTCGCTTGGAGGTTGCATGCGCAAATTCCTATTGGCATTGATCATTGGCACGGTTGCATTTTGCGTAGGGACGCGTGCGGAAGAGTTTCAGCTCAAGGATGGAACGAAAATCATCGGCAAGCGAGTCGGCGTCAACGGCGACGCGCTAGTGGTGAAGACGAGTTACGGCGAAATTCAGGTGCCACGAACGGACGTGATTTCCATCAATTTTCCTGAGAACCGGCCGAAAGAGGCAGCAACCGCAGGCGAGAGTCCCCGTCCGGTTGATGAATCCCTAACGGACGGCAAGTACGTGAACCGGACGGGGAAGTTTGCGGTGGAAGTACCGAAGGATTGGGCGCTCGCGCCAGGGATTCGAGCGAAAAGCGCAGACGTGATAGCGGCGCTGCAGTCCGCGGATCAAACTCGATTGTTTTTCGTGACGCCGGAACAATTTGCTGGGACCGTGGATACATATCGCGTACTGGTAGAGACGCAATTGCGGGGCAACTACTCCAATTATCAGACGCTTGAGCAAAACGACGTACCGATGGATGGCCAGAAGGCAATTCGAATGGTCGCTGTTGTAACGCAAAGGAGCGGCGACACCCAGTACAAGTTTCTGATCTATTGGATTGCGTATGAGGGGCCAATGGTGCGATTGAGCTTCTTCACTTTGGCGACGTTCTACAACGATGCTTTACCCACATTTGAAAAGATCGCCGCGTCGTATCGCACGACACCTAAATGAGCGAGCATTGCCGGGACGCGTCGGGCGTGCAGGCGTTGCAGTTGGCCGGGCAGCCCAGCAAACATTTCGTGCTCCGATTCAAATCCAGCCGACAAAACCTCGCAGCCATACTCGCGCCGCGCCACAGCTGACACACGGACTCGGTTATAATCTTCGACTCGCGGCGCGATGGCGCTTGACGCGGCGCCATTGGGGAGGGAGAGGGGCTTGGCGACGGCTGATTCCGGGGAAGGGAGATTGGCCGGGCGCGTAGCGTTCACCTATCCGGCGTTTGTGTTGTATGAGGTGTCGAAATTTTTCACGGTCGTTGCCATGGAAATGCAGTCGGTGGCGATCGGTTGGCAGATTTACGACATTACGCACAGCGTTTTGGATTTAGGTTACGTCGGGTTGGCGCAATTCCTGCCGGGTATCCTGCTTTTTCTGGTTTCGGGGCACGCTGCAGACCGCTTTGACCGTCGAAAACTTCTGATACTTTGCTATGCCGGGTTCGCGGTGTGCTCAACGTTGCTGCTCGTGGCGTCGTTAAGCCATTACCACTCGATTGGACCGATTTACGGAGTGCTGGTGTTGCTGGGCGTGGTGCGTTCGTTGAACGGTCCAGTGAGCCGCGCAATATTGCCGCAACTGGTGCCAGAAGAACATTTCCAGAACGCGGTGGCGTGGCATTCGACAATATTTCAGGTGGGGACGATTTTGGGGCCGTCACTGGGCGGGCTGATTTATGCGTTGTTTCGCGGGCCATCGTCGGTGTATGCGGTTGCGCTGGCTTGCTATGTGCTGGCAATTGCGTGCACTTTGCGAATTCATTTTAAAGCGAAAGTGCGAGCGCGCGAGCCGATCAACTTGAAGACGGTGCTGGCGGGCATTGTATACATTTGGAAGCAGAAAGTAGTGTTTGGATCGATTTCGCTAGATTTGTTCGCCGTGCTGCTGGGTGGCGCTGTGGCGCTGCTGCCTGTGTATGCGCGCGAGATTTTGCATACCGGCCCGTGGGGACTAGGGATTTTGCGCAGCGCGCCGGGAGTGGGTGCAGGCGCGATGGCGATCGCGCTTGCTTATCGGCCGCTGAAAGGACGTGTGGGCGCAACGATGTTGTGGTGCGTGACGGCGTTCGGGATTTTTACGATTGTTTTTGGGATTTCGCGCAGCCTGATCGTTTCGTTGATTGCGCTTGTGCTGGTGGGCGCGTCGGACATGGTGAGCGTGGTGATTCGCGTGACGCTGGTACAGCTGGCGACGCCGGACCAGATGCGCGGACGGGTGAATGCCGTGGACATGATTTTCATCGGGGCATCGAACGAGCTGGGGCAGTTTGAGTCTGGCTTGACCGCGCACTGGTTCGGCACGGTGCCGTCGGTGATCATTGGAGGGATTGGGACGTTACTGGTTACGGCGTTATGGGCTTGGTGGTTTCCGGCGTTGCGGCGGGCGGATAGTTTTACGGGGGATGCGGAGGCGCGGGCTGAGGCGCAGGCTGAGGCGGGAACTGCGGGTTAGTGGTTGGTCCGACGTGCAGCGCGGGTCTCAGAGCGCCATCGGTTCTTGCCATGACACCGATGGCGCTCTGAAGCACGCCGCCACGAACACCGGGTCAAACACCGAATCAAAGTCCGTCCGCGCAGCAGGTTCTACGGTTCGACTAAGTGATTGCGGATGGCGAAGCGCATCAGCTCGCTGAAGCTGGAGAAATTCATTTTTTTCATGATGTGGTTGCGGTAGCTTTCTATTGTACGGGTGGAGATGCCTACTGTGGCCGCGACTTCCTTGGTGATTTTTCCGGTGGCGAGCAGTTGGACGATTTCGATTTCGCGCGCGGTGAGTCGGCAGCCGGGAAGTGGATGATCGGTACTGGGCTCGCCTTCGCGTTGTTCGTTGACGAAGCTTTCGACCATGGTCATGGCGAGGCGTCCGGTGAAGAACGGCTTGTGCTGCTGGACGTGGCGCACGGCGGCGACCAGTTCGGAGTCGGCGTCTGATTTAAGCACGTAGCCGCGCGCGCCGCTGCGCAGGACTTCGCGAGCGACGTCTTCCGAGAAGTGCATCGTGAGGATTAGCACGTCGGTTTCCGGCGATTCGTCGTGAATCGCGCGGGCCGCTTCCAGGCCGTTCATTTCGGGCATGGTGAGATCGAGAAGGACCAGATTGGGCTTGCCTTTCTTGACGTACTCGACCGCCTCGAGACCGGTGGCAGCTTCACAACAGACTTCAATGCCCGGCTGAGATTCCAGCAAGGCACGAACGCCGCGGCGCACGACGGCATGATCGTCGGCGACGAGTATGCGATACAGTTTGGCCGCTGTAACTTCCTTCGTCATCATCGTTCTCTCCTTGAGAACGAGCTGTGATCGGTACTGACTTTCTGCGGAAAACGAATTAAGCGCGCGGCCGGCGCACGCGAAATAATATGCGAAGCGTCATTCGGACTTCTCTTCATTACCGCTGGAAAAGCCTGACGAAGAATGGTCCGCTTAGCGCGCCTTCACGTTTTTCGACGTACGCCCGCCCATAAGAAAGTTCCTACGATAATTGAAATCGCAGCGCCAGTTTGTGCGTTAGACATTCCCAGAAACGAGCGCGGATTGATGCGGATGAACTCGACGAGGAATCGCGCGACGCCCGTGAGCACCAGATAGGCTGCGAAAACCTCACCGGGGTTTCTGCTCAGAGCGGCGGTATCCGTTCGTTGAGCGGCGGCTTTTGTGCTGGCCGTTGGGGCAGCAGCAGGCGCGCCCAATTTCCAGAGCCACCAGGCTATGGCGCAAGCGGCGATGAATTCATAGATGGGCGTGGGGTGAACGCGCTCGAGGGTGGGAACGAGCCCGTTGGGAAAGCTCATGCCCCAGGGCAGCGAGGTTGGGACTCCATAATCGCCGTCGCCGGAAAGAAGGCAGCCGATGCGGCCGATGCCATAGCCGAGAGCGGCGGCGGGAGAGCCTGCATCGAAAATCGTCAGGAGCGACACGGGATGACCCGCGGCCGCGTTGTGCTTGGTGATGCGCCGGGCTACGAATGCGAAGGTGGCGAATCCGGCGAGCAGGCCGCCGAACCAGGCGAATCCGTAGGGGTTGAAGAGCAAATGCAGCGGGTCCGCGAAGAATTCGGCTGGTGATTCGAGCAGATGGTACAACTTCGCTCCGACGAATCCGGCCAAGCATGGAAATGAGATGAGGGCCTCGGCTTCGCCGGAATCTTTGGAGGCGATGGAGCGGCGAATCAGGTCTGCGCGCAGGACGAAATACGCGCCAATCATGGCGCTGGCGACCATCAGGCCGAAGGTGGGTATGGCGAACGAGCCGATGTGGAGGAACGGAATCACGCGAATCAGTATAACGTCATTGCTCGGTGAGGGCAGGCGGGTGTCGCAGGGGCGACCGCTTGAGTGAAGAGGAACGCCGAGGAAACCAAAACGAGCAAGAATGCGTCCAAAGGTGTAGAATGCTGCGGTAGTCGTAGCACCACCCTTCAGTCGCCCAGTCGGGTGGAGGGAAACAACATGACTAAGCCCCCTCAGCAGTTTCAAGTCCCGCAAAAGCAATCCGCACTACTCGCTCGTCCGCAAAGTTCGAAAGTTGTGAAGGCCGCAGCGGCTTTGATGTTTGCGTGCGCGTTGGGATTGGCGCCGATGCCCGCGTTCGCGCAACATGGCGGTGGCGGAGGCGGCGGTGGTGCGCATGGAGGTGGCGGCGGGTTTGGCGGCGGCGGTGGGTCGCATGGAGGATTTAGCGGTAGTGGCGGAAGCGCGGCGTCCGGTGGTGGCGGATCTCATGCGGGTGGAGCTAGCGCACCGAGCAACAGCGGTGGCAGTGGTAGTCACAGCAACAGCACGAACAGTAGCGGCGGTGGCCATTCGTGGAATCCGTTCCACAGCGGATCGGCGAGGGCGGCAGCGCCGGCTAAAGGCGCAAATGGCGTGCCTGCGGGAAACATAAAGTCGGAAACCATCGCGACAGGGACTCCGCAGCGTTTTGCGGCAAGTAACAATACATGGCAGGAGCCGCCCAGCGCATCGGCGCGCGCGGCAGCACGGGTAAATTACTACGGGCCTGCGAATGTGAATGCTTCGCGGCCGTTTGTGCCACTTTCAAGCACGACGCGCGGGTCGGTTAGTTCAGCGCACGGCACAGCGATGGTTGCCGCGGCGCAGCATCCGTTCCAGCCTGTGCGTCCCGGCTATCCTTACTATCCGTATTACCCGTATTACGGTTACTACCCGTTTTACGGGGGCCTGGGTTTTGGGTGGGGCGGCGGCTTCGGACCGTGTAATCCGTTCTGGGGATGTTTCGGGTACGGATTCGGCTACGGCTACGGTGGAGGCTTTGGGTATTTCGGCGGAATTGGCGCGTTCGGCGGGGATTCGAGTTATGGTCCCGGGTGGACCGATGCGTCGTCGGAAGGATCATCGAACGTGACGGATCCGAATAATCCGAATTCGTATTTGATTGCAGCGCCTGGCACGGGTGGCGCGGCGGCTGCGGACAATTCGGCTGCGACGCCGCCGACGACTGGCGACGCGGTGCAGCGCAGTTTACGTTCTGTTGTATTTGAAGGACGGCACGAGTTTTGCGGTGAGCGACTACTGGTTGACGGCAGGGAAGCTGCACTACGTCACATCGTATGGCGGCGACAATGCGGTGGATGAATCGCAAGTGGATCTGCAGCGCACTGTGAATGAGAACGCTGCGCGGGGCGTAGACTTCAGTTTGAAGCCGCGGCCGGCGGCGACTGGCGACGGTTCGACGACCGTGCTGCGGGAGAATGCCGAACCGCAGACGCCCGAGCCGAGAAACCCGAGCCACAGAAGCCGTAACATCGCTGAGCGCAGGACTTTTGGCATTGGCGCCGGATCTCTTGGTTCGGACAACCGCGATCCGGTCGCTGATTCCCCTTTGAATCAACTTCAATTAAGCGCACGCGCCTTGGATTATTTTGGTGTACACACACAACGGCGTAACAAAGTTATGAAGTGAGCGTATAAACCTATTCGTTAGCCTCGAAAAGTGTAGAGCGCAGCAAGCGAGTTGCATGCGGTTTAGTACCGCAGGTGACTCGTAGCCCTCCTTTTTCTCCGTGATTTACGCACTGCTACTGGTGTGCCTGTTGCTGGAGATGATGTCCGGCTGTGCTTGCGTGCAAGTGTTCACGGAAGCCGGCTGAGCGCTGAATGCAGAAGTCCTGTGTCATTCGTGCGTGTTCGTAGTTTTGCCTGAGTTTTATCCGGTGCAGAGACAGCTTGAAACGCAGGTCCTTCTGGAGACGCCCGACGAAGCCGAACTATAGTTCGCAGGTCGCTCCCTACTCGATTTTTCCCGGCGCTGTTTCATTGGCTTTCAACAACGAAGCTCCGGCGGAAGGGCAGGCGAGCCAGCAGTTTGCGCTGCCGAGTTAGGCTGGCTTTCCGGAGAACGGCCGCACGATCCGCTGGCAGATCACTTTCGCCACGCCTCCGAGTTCAGTGAACATTCAATTGCAAACCGCGATCAACGACGTGGACGCACAGTACGCGATCCCCACGGGCGCTGCGAATATGAGTTCGGCGTTGACGACTGGCGACAATCTGGTCGCAACCGGAGTGGGCGCAAACTTCGTGCGAGAGAAGGTGATTGCGATTTTCGGTGGCACGGGCGTGACGGTGCAAATCCTCGGATAGGATTGCGGCGGCTTGCGCGGCGATCCGCAACAGCGGTGATTTTTCAGGGGAAGCTTCCCGAGTGAGGACTCGTGATGGTAACTTCGGAGGATGGGTATGCCACGTGAAAAAGCGGAATCGGCCGCCCACGAGGAGAAGCATCGTTGATTGATTGCCGGGTGTATGCCGCCGTTCTTGCGATCGCGTTGATGATTCCGGCGTGGGGACTTTTTTCTGGCGCAGCAGCACGCGACGGACTCCGGCGGCAACAAGCCGCGCCAGGGCAATCGAGCGCCGCACCGGAGTCGTCTGGCGCTCCGCAGGGAGCGAATCCGCCGCCAGCGGGATCGGCGATGCACAGCATTACGGTGAAATTTGATTACGATTTCACGAAGACGCCGCCGTGTTCGGCGAAAGTGACGACCGCGTGCGTGCAGAAGTTCGATGTGTACGATATTTCCGGCGACAAACCGTATCTGCTGTTTTCGGTTCCGGTACCGGCGAATGCGCAAGAGGCTATGAAGGGAATTACGGCAACGAGTCCGCGGATGCTGTTCGCGGTCGGAAAGCATCGTATCGGGGTTTCGGCACAGATGCCGAATGGGCAGAAATCGCCACCGCGAGACTGCAAGGTCATCATCGAAGTAAAGGCGGACAATCCGCCGAGTCCGCCCGCCTCTCACTGAGACGCGTACTCTGACCGTATTCCGTCGTGAGCAGTTTTTTCCGCTTGAAGTTTTCCGGTTCGCCCCATGGCGGTGTGCGTAGGATTCGTGCGCTCGGAATTATCCAAAAGTGCCTGGACGCGATGCGTGCGGCCGGCGGTGAGGCGCGGGCGATTGTGCGCTGAACACCGGGACGGGTTGGATGGCGACGACGCGGCAGACGCGGCGCGGTATGGATTGATGTCGTGTTGTGCGGCGCGGCGCAGCGGGCTAGTGCGGCCGCCATGGGAACAGCGTTTGGCGGAACGAGTGACGTCGGCGGATCCGACGATTCGGGCGATTCAGGCGCGCATGGCGCAGGGGCGAAGGCTTCGAATCGTGACGGGGCACATGACGCTGAGCGCGGCGCGGTAAATTCAGGTCCGGTTGAAAGCTCTTCCGCATTGAGCGCGCAGCGAGTGGGTCAGCGCGCAAGCGGGGGGCACGGGATGAAGACCGCGGTGACGCCGATGCGGCGGAGATCCTGGCATCAGATTTATCGCATGCTGCAAATTGACGCGGCGAGGAAGAAAAAAACGGTGTGATTTCTTGCTCTGCGGCCTCGCAGGTCGTAGATAGACGACAAGGTGCATCTATTTTTGATTTTCGGTGTTGGGTCTTTTGAATGCGGAGGAAACATGCCGTTCATTCGGAGGCGATATCACATCAATGCAATCGCGGGTGAAGCACTGGAAGCGGCGCGCGAAGCTGAAGCAGCGCTGTTAGCTCGGCAGCACGATGCCGCGCAGGCAGGCGGGGAACAGGATGATGAAAGCGACGACGGGAATGGGAATTCGCCGTCCGATTCGGGCAAAGGGCCGATTCATCGCGTCGAAATCGAAGCGGCCGAATTGGTGCCGTCCCATACAGGTCGACCGCAGCCGGATTCGTAGCGCACCTTCACCGGGAAGCGTTCCAGCCGGAGCAGGGCGAGCGTGGTTTGTGCAGAATGCGGCGAGCGGCAATTCCATCGGGTCAGGCGATGGGCCGCGTGCGCGATTTGCCTCGTTGCGTTCGCCACAGGCGGGGCAGGCGCCGACGGCGAGGATTGCGGCACGTCCGGAGACGCATGTGTTCGCCGATCATCGGGATTTGGTCAGCTTTCTGCGTGATCAGTTTGGTAAGTCCTGCGGATGTGATTAACGCGCACAAGCTGAAGGGGCCCCAGGGTCGAATTTGCGCCGTTGCCGCGTGGGTGGAATGCGGAGGTTCGCGCTGGCCGCCGGGCTGGTCTAGAATGGTAGCCAGCAGGCGGTGGTTGCGAAGTGAGGTTGGGTTTGACGATTTGGGATACGCCGAGCGGGAGGGATCGCCGCTGGTTGAAGCGTAAGAGCGGCCTGCCGCCGGCACCGACTTACATGCGCTTGGCGGTGGTGTGTCTGGCGGTGGTGCTGATGGCCACGCTGGCATGGCAGGGCGCGCAGCGAATATTAGACCCGGCGAAGATGGCGGGCAGCGACGCGCCGCATTTCTTTACAAGGCCGCCGAGCGACAGGCCTGGAGTGGCGGCGTGGCAGACGGCTTTGTCGGACACTTTGGAGCAGGCCGTAGCGCAGGGAACTGGCGGCAATATTACGGCGGCGGAAATGCAGACGGATCGCGCGGCGACGATACTGATGTCCTCGCGAATGCAGGCGCAAGCGGCGACGTCTGAGTTTTTCGAGCACACCGTTCGCGAACTGGATCGCGTGCTGCGAACGCATCCTGATAACGCGCGATTGGTGGAGCACGTGACGCTGGCGCGGATTGAGCTGGCGCAGTTGCGTTCGGCGCAGGCGGTGGCGCCTGATGCGGTTGGCGCTGGGGGCGGTGCGGCGGCGAAGAATGAAAATGCGACTGGGACGGCGACTTCTAATTCCGCGACTGATGTGGGGCCGGGAGCGCAAGCGCCACACGAGGTGAGTGTTCCGGGGCATGTGATCTTTGCAGCGCCGCGGGCGCTGAGCGCAAACGAGCTGCTAGCTCCTGGCGCGTTGCACGGCAACTATGTTGATGCGACGCTGATGCCGGACACTTCGGAAATTCTGCTGCCGCCTTCGACGCGGGTGATGGCGGATGGTGTGCGCGTGGATGGGTTGACGATTGCGGGCGCGGCGCAAACGCTGGATGGAGTCCGCTGGAAGAATGTGACGTTTATCGGCACGCGGCTGCGCTATGAGGGCGGTGAAGTGTCGCTGCAGAATGTGCGGTTTACGAATTGTACTTTTGGATTTTCCACGGACGATCGCGGAGCCAGGCTGGCCGATGCGATTGCGTTGGGACAGCGATCATTTGTGATGCAGTAGGCTACGGGCGGTATTTTGCACTCGGCGGCGCTCTAACGGAAACAGCAAGCGGCGGCGGTCGCGACGTCGCTACAGCCGCAGATGAACACCACTCGAAGTCGGTGAAGAGACTCCGTGGAAACTATATGGCGCGTTCGACCGAACCGCTGGAATAGCGCGAGGCGCCGTAGGCGCTGCGGGCTGTTGGCGGCGGAGCCACCAGGCGCACGACGTGCAGCAGGCGTTCTGGCTTGAAGGGCTTGGCCATGCAGACGACGGCGCCGAGCTGGTGGCTGGCGGAGTAGTCGGCAGGTTGCGCTGATTTTGTGAGCAAAATTACGGGCACCCGCTGCAGGCGATCGTTGCGCTTGATAATCAGACAGAGGTCGTGCCCGCTCATGTCCGTCCCTTCCACTTCGGCGAGGAATACGGCCGGCACGGTGGTCTTCAGAATATCCAAAGCTTGTTTTGCGGTGGGGACGATGATGACGGTGTAGCCATCATTGGAAAGAATGCTGCGCATGATTTCGGCAGTCTTGGGATCGGATTCGACAGCGAGCACGACCGACTGCTGCTTGGTGTGCGTCGACGTGGCATGCGCCAAAACTCCGGCAACGGAGGGATCCGCTTTCGTGGCATCTTTCGTTGCGGACTCGGACTTCGTGTTGACGAATTGCAAAGCCACGGCGTAGCGGCCGTCCTGTTCGACGACGCGAACGACTTCGGCGGTTTGCGCGGAATTCAGCGCGGCTGCGGCGGTGGAATACGGAAACGTGACTTCGAGCCGCTGGCCTTTCCAATAACCAGCGCGTGCGGCGGTGACGAGCAGGCCATCGCGTGAGACGTCCACGCTCTTGCAGATTTCTTCGAAAGGTTCAGGAGTATTCACTCCGCGGATGTGAACTTGCGCGGTGATTTTCGCGCGCTTGCGGCGGCGGCGTTCGATTCCTACTGGCGAATTCGAGGACGCAGATTTTACGTTCGCATCTGCCGAGGCGATTGGCGGCGTGCTCATCGGTGATACCTCAGTTATAGGCAGGGTCTGTCGAGTCCTCCTGGACTAACGTACAGCTCCCCCCGCTAGGAGTAGATGTACAGGAGCAGTGCCGCAACGGGAATAGTACTGTGGTTTCATTGTGGAAAACTTCTGGGAAAACGAGCTGCGGGTTCGCTAAGTGCTGTAGATACAGCGTTGCAGTGGGAAAATGACCTCGCCAGTACAGGTACACGATGGAACATTTGTAGACTCCAGGAGAAGGGATCAGGGGATGGGCTCAAACACAATTGCACCGTCGCCGGTATTGAATCGTAATTCTAGCGACCACGAAACTTGGGTTGCTGACGCAGCCGGCGCGCAGAGCTGGATGCCGTGAACCGAGGAACGAAGTGCGCGATGCGGGCGCTCAGGATTCTGTTACCTTGGCGCGAGCGAACGATCAATTGGCGATCGATTTTGGCGGCGCGTCGAGCTGCGTACGCGCCGAGATTCTGAGACCGATGCGGGGGCGACGGGCGCGAACGCCGCGGGATTGATTGAGCTGGAACATTTGCACGCGGCGCTCCAGGAGGCGCCTGGCCTGCGGACACGAAGATGACCGGGGACAAATGTCTCTAAGAGGACAGGAACAGAAGTCTCCACGACAGAAAAGCGACAGCGATTGAGCAGCAACGACCCCTCAGGGGCCGAAAGTGACACGATCCGGCCGCGTGTTGATAGCCTCAATTGTCGCGCGCTGTCGAGTGCTTCGGCGCGCCCGTCCAGCGTTCGTCGCGGGCCCGTGAACGGCTTCAGTCGGCGCTCAGAGCTGAGCGATGCGTCGCTGCCTTGTAGTTGTAAATGACCTTGGCCAAGGCATTAGCGAATGAAGCCACTTGGGCCGTGGTCATGCCAGTGGGAACCTTCATAAGACCGGAGCTGATGTAAGTGTTGATTGCCGCGGAGACCTTGCTGTTCACTTCGCTCCAGTTGACTGTGCCGTTGGTGGTCTCGGTGATGATGTAAGAGTCGATGATGCGTAGGGCAACGCCGGGAGTGAGCAATTCCAAGACGCCGTTGTTGTCGTTCATGGCAGTCGTGATGTCGAGCGAGAAATGTTCGAGATCAGTGAGAGTGGTGCCTGAGGGAAGCGACGCGAGCCCCAACTGGTTGGCTGCGACGACGGCTTGCGTGACTGCGTTCTCTTGCGCAGTCTGATTGGCCGAACCGTCGGCGTTCGTGGGCGGCATGGCATCAGCCACGGCGCTGGAAACACCGACCAGAACCAGGTACGTGTGATGTGTTTGGAGAATCTGCGAAACGGCGACGCCGTAGGATTCGAACTGCGCGAGCGTCATGCCGTATCGCGGCTTGGTTAGATCAGTAGCGACCGCGTTGGCGACGAAGCACTGTACCGCGGCTTGCTGGCTGGTAGTGCAGTTTGTTTGGGAAAGCGCGGGCCGGGCAGTGAGCGCGGCGCCGATCAGCAACACAACTACAAGAAACAATTTACCAACGTTCATTCGTAATCCCCCATGGTCAAGTGCGCGCGCGCTCAGCGCATAGAGGGGGGAATACGCGAGAGCCCACTGCGGTTCAGTTTTGGATGCGTCTTCTGCTTTCCGCCGCCATTACATCGGCCAGCAACTCGATGATGAGCGATTTCAAGAGATAGCTCAACTGTACCGAGGTGCAGCCCGAGGCGAGCATGACGGACTGTACGCGGACAGGCTGCAAGACAGTCCTTGATGGTGAATTACAGCCTCGTGAATTTCAGGGCAATTCGTAATGCCCGATTCTATTCTCTACGCACTCGTCCGAGGAGGACATCCCGCAAAGATTTGCACGACGTAGGCGCCCAAATACCGCGGGCGGCCTAGAAAGACAGTACGAAATTGATCAGGGGGTCGCTGCGCCGCACGAAATTCAATCCTACGGAGGCATTCACAATATGGCATAGATGCAGAATGCATAATCTGTCGCGTTACGACCGCTCAGCGAGATTTCAGATCTGCATCGCCGGGCGGCGATTGCGCTGGGCATAGAACGCGAATGAGCATACGTTCCGATGCGCATGTCCGATTGCCCGGCGTGCGGTGAAAAGGTGAGGCCGGGAGTCGCAGTTTGCCGGCACTGCCGCGCGATTCTGGATCAGGAAAAGGCTGCGAAGCACGGGCGAGGATCAAGCGCAGCTATGACCAACGAGAGGCGAACGCGAACGGATGGCGGAGCAAAGAAATAGCCGGGCGAATCTCCCCGGGTTCAATTAATCGGGCGAAGCGCTTTGAGATTTTCGAGCGAGTGGGCGAAAAAACAAAAGGGCAGACCCGTAGCTCTGCCCTTCTGGAAGAGGTTTACGGCCAGTTTAAGCGATCGAGGCGGAATTGATGCGACGCCGCGAGAGCGCGACGACGACCAACAGGCCCGCACCGAGCAAAAACAGATCCGAGGGTTCAGGAGCCGTGACGTACGCTGCAGTACCACCAGCAACGTAGTCCCACGATCCGCCGCCCATGGGTTCCACGTACCCGCCATTGAAAGTGAAAGTCGATGGGAATATGCCCGTCAGATTGAATCCGTTCCACTCGAGGACGGCCAATGTGGTGCCGGAAATCACCGCAAAGTACTCAATGCCGTACGGGTCGAACACGATGCACTGATTTCCACCAGTGAAACCGTTGCAGCTGAAGGATTTTCCATCCAGGGTGAAGTCGGAATTGATCAGGGTCGTCTGCTGCGTGTTCGAGTTGTAGTTGAAATCCAACGTTCCCGAAATAGCGCCACCTGACGCCGTGGTCCCGCTGATCTGGTAGACGTTGCTCGAATCCGCATGCGCCACGGTTGGCAACATGGCAAAGGCGGAGACCAGCAAGGCCAGCGCGAAGACTCTGGCGTACGGTGCAGTTCGGTTCTGTTGACGCGTTACGTTTTGCTTGCTCATTTGGCCTCTTTTACTCGTGACCCCTGCCCGCAAGCGACGGAGTAAAGACCCTTCGCCCGTATAGAATATTGCAAGGGCGATGCCAATCGCGCTGCCCGGAGTAGTACTGCCACCTAGGGGAGTCTTGAACGCGATTCGGAAGCCTCTCGCCACATGCAACAGATTGAAATAACAGGTGTTATGGGGATTCAGGTATAAGTATGGACGTTCTGTCTCCTAGTTCGTACTGGTCTCGCGCGAGCGTGCTGGCACGTGAGGCAGGGGAAGTCTTTTTCACCAATTGTTAACATTCGTGCGCCAAAGGCTCCTGCGCACGGCAAAGAATAGCGCGTTGGAATTAGAATCCCAGCGTTAGATCCAACGACGTAGCATTCTGCGCCAGCAGGCTGCGGAGCGAACGGACACAACACGATGGCGAAACAGGTAAGTGCTGCAAGGATTAGTAGCCGCGCACGTCGCGATGCGGGAGTCGAAGGCGACGTGTCCGCGGCAACTTCGAGGATTCCGGCCGTAGCGCGATGCTTCACGATCGTCGCACTCCCGCTGCTGATCGGCGCGCGCGCATCGCCACTGGTCGGCGCACGAGGATCGCGTCGAGATGACATTGTATTCGGACCTTCGGCCATCCGATCGCCGGCGCGGCGATTGCGGTTTGTCAGGCTACAGCAACCGGAACCCCCTGCGCGCCACTTGCGACTCTTTATACGGATGCGACGCTGACGACAACCGCTCCGAACCCGTTCCAGGCGGGACGTAAACGGCCCGCCGTTCCGCGCAGCCGCTCCTGTCAACCGCTTCGCGAGCGAGAGGGATTGAGGCAGGCGTCACGCTTCTGGCTTCACCGCGATGCCCTGAATCTCGAAGCGCGCGCCGAAAAGCAAGGGGCCAGAGCCGATGAACGCGCGGGCCGGGAAGGGTGAGCGCAGATAGGTGCGGTACACGCCGTTGAAACGGTCGAACAGCGATACGTCGGAACAATACACCGTCAGCGAAACTACATCCTGCATGGCCAAGCCACAGCGGGTGAGAGTGTCGCACAGCGCGTCCAGCATCAATCGCGCCTCCTGTTCGATATCCTCCGGTACTTTTCTCGTGCCGGGATCGAATCCAATGTGACCCGCGAGATAAATCGTATTACCGGCGATCACCGCGTTGCTGAAGGGCAGGTCGCCCGGGGCGCCGGGCGGTGGGATGTATTGGCGTTTGTCGATCGCTGCCATTAGTTCTCCTTTGTTGCTCGAGTTCTCGAAATATCGCAAAACATCGTAACGCAAAACACACCGATCGGAACCTGCGTGTTAACTCGCCGGAGGAACCATGCCCGTTCTACCCGCAACCCCGTATTCGCAAGCGCAAGACGCACTAACGCTGGCGCGCGCTGGTGAACGACACGTCGGGCGCAGTGTTCACCGATACGCTGCTGATGCCGCTGCTGAACTCGGGCTACCGCGGGCTGCAGCGCGAGCTTGCGGAAAATGAAGTCAGTGTGCGGATGGAGCAGCAGGACATTGGGTTGGATCTGGTCGGCACAACCGGAGTGACGTATACGGAAATCAGCGACGTCTCCAGCCCGCAACTTCCCACCGAATGCCTGATGCCTCACGCGTTGTGGGAACGCGCGACGGCGAATACTGGCGACGTCTGCATGCCCATGGAGAAATTCACCAGCGGGGGCAGCATGCTGAACTTGCAGCCCAGCTGCTACATGCGGCTGTGGGAATGGCGCGAGGACAAGATCAATTGAATCGGCGGGACGCAATCCATCACGGTGCGTGCGCGCTACGCAAAGATGCTCGCAACTCTCACGCTGGGCACTGATCCGGTGCAGATCCGCTCGGCCACAGACGCTTTGGGATGCGCCATGGCTGCGCTGGCTGCACGTTCGCGCGGGGCACGAGCGCTGGCCGCGGATCTGCTCAGCGCAGACCGCGATCGAGAATTTGACCAATCGTTCTGTGCGTCCGGAGCAGACGACGGGCCGCCGTCGAAAGCCCTACGGATACCGGCGGGGAACTGTGTACCTGTAGGCTGACCTGGATTCTCGCCAGGATATTTCGCGAGTCAAGCTGGCGTGCTGCAAATTTACAGTGCGCTAGTTGTCCACGACCAGCGTCATCGTAAAACCACGCGAGGCATTTTGCACGAAACCATGCACGGTGAGCGTGTAGGTGCCCGTTGGAGTGTAGGGAATGATGTTGGTCGTGCTGCTGTGATGGCACCCGGCCACAGTGGCGCAAATTGCGACGACAAAAGTGAACGCGAGAACCGGGACGGTGCGCGGCAATCGCGTTTGCCGGATGAGCCAAACGAGAAGGAAAAATATCACGGACATCAACAAAGTTGCCGCTAACTCACGCGCCGCGCGATTCTGCCCGCTGCCGGAGCCTCCAGAGCTACCCGGTCCGCCGGAGCCCGAAGAGAAAAATCCAACGAGCGCGCCCAGGCGTCTGGCGGCTGCCGGCGTAGGGCCAGGAGGGAACTGTTTTCCAGTTGTGGTGGTCGTTTGAAATGTGACGGTAAATGGCACGGCTGTTCCAGCCATCACCGGCACCGTAATCGTATTGGCAAGCGGCAGACTAATAGTGGTGCCAGCCGTTATTCCGCAAACTGTGGGATTTCCCGCACTCCCTGCGGGCGCCGAAGGCAGATTGGTCGGGCAGTTCAGCGTCACGGAGCCGTTGAACGTGTCGTCCGGCACGATCTGCAATTGAAACGTCGCCGCGAAGCCTTGCTCGACCGTAATTTCATAGGGCGCGCCATTCGATATCGGCGGGCACGTGAAAATCGAGGTGGTCATGCATGCAAGTTGGAAGTCATCCGCGACGCCGCTGGCTTCAGCTGAGAGCGGTGCGGCGGCGCCGCTGTAGTTCACAGTGAAAGTGGCGCAGCGAGTGTTCGGCGCGCCTCCGCCCGGGCAAGCGCTGGCGACGAGTGCCGCAGGCGTGAATGCAACGTTGTAAGTGCAGCTGCTGTTCGCGGCGAGCGACGTCGCGCAGGAAGAATTGGAAATCGTGAAGTCGCTGGTGTTGCCGGACGTGAAGCTGGCGCTGATGCCGGTGATCGCGGCGCTGGTGTTGTTGAAAAGCTCGTAAGGAAGCGTCGAACTGGTGCCGCCGACGACCTGGTCGCAAAATACCGTCGGCGCCGTGGTGCAGGGCGTCGGCGGCACCAGCGTCACGCCGGTGGCCGGAACTCCCATCGCTTTGAAATCCAGAATTTGGCGCATGCCCTGATTGGCGACGAACAAATCTCCCTGTGCGTCGAAGGAAATATTGCCCGGGGCGCTCAAGCCGCGCGCGGCCACGGTTACTTTCGACGAGATCGCGTCAAGACGCAAAATCTGGTCGGAATTGCCACCTGGGGCAGTGTAGGCGATGAATAAGTTTTTGCCTCCGTCCACGGCCAGGCCTTGGGGAATGATGCGGGCGCCACTGGAATGTGCCAGCACGGCGGCAAAAAATGGCGCGGGTGTTACCCCGGCGCTGCGCAACGCATGTGTTTGTGAGTTGATGGCGACGATCACGCCAGTATCAGGCGAAGCAGCGAAAACGGTGTTGCCATCCGGCGTTACCGCAACGGCCGACGGCGAAACCATGTTCGCCAGTATCTCCATCTGGCCGGCCTTGGGTGAAGCGCTCCCATACAACTCCAGGACGGCATTAGCGCCGTGGTCGGCGATAAATAGATTTCCAGCGCGATCGAGCGTCACTCCGTACGGTTCGATTAATTCCACATTTTGGCGCGGCGCCCATCTTCCTGCGACGCCACGGATGATGGAAGGCTCGCTGGTCTCGGCTCCGGCGACGGTACGGATGGTGGCGTTGCCGGTATCTGCGATGAAGAGCGTGCCGTCAGGAGCGACGGCGACTTCGCTGCGCATCGTGAATTCGTTCAGGGAAAGATCGAGTTCCGCCGCGCTGGCTGCACCACCGTCACCAATCGAGCCGACGGTGCCTACTCCCGCTGCCGGAACGGCGAGCAGCTTTGCCGCCGTGGCTGGCGAAATATTCGGCGTGGCGCGAACCAGATACGAAAACACCTGGTCTGGCCGGTCAGTCGCAGTGAGATACAACTGCGTGGATAACACGGCGGCATCGCTTGTAATCGCGCTCTCGGAAGATTGCGGCGCGACGGCCAGGGTGCGCACGCTGACGTTCGATGCCACCACGGTCGCAGCCGCACCGGAAGAAGACACCGGTCGGGCAGGTGAAGGGGCAGCGGCTGCAGTGGACTGTGCGGGCGCGGCGGTGCTCGCCTGAATTTCAATCTGGTTTTGGGCGTGCGAATGATTCGCGGGATCTCTGAGCGCCATGCCCAGCGCGATCGCCGCGAAGCCCATCACCGCCAGCACACAAAGAATTCTCAGTAACCGCACCAGTTTCCCCCTCTTGTACTTTGGACAGAACTTCGACGCTTAGGATTCAACTGCAGGCTTTCGGGTTGCGTCACGAATTGAACATCATAGCAGCGAACAGCAAGGTTTTGTAGCGGCCGTCTGACGGTCGTCGTGCGACCAAAGCGGACGGAGCCGGGCCGCAGTTACGCACTAATTGGAGGAATCATGGCAATGACATTTTCGATTGTAGGTACATGGGACGACGGAAAGCGCATCCACGTAAGCGGGACCATCGTTCCGTCGGGGAACTACACCACCAGAGGAGACACGCTCGATCTCTCGCAAGTCCCGCTGGCTGCCTCGGACCAGCCGCCGGTGCAAGCGACAGGCTGGATGGACGGCCTGGCCGGCTACGACGATGTGTTTTACCCTAGCGCCACGATGAACAGGAACAAAGTGAAAATATTTCAGCAGGGAAGCGCCGCTGGTGCGTTTCCGGAACTGGCAATGGGAGCGTATCCGGGAGCGATCATGGCGGACACGATCACGTTTTACGGGATCTTCAAGAAACTTCAGTAGGCGTGCGTTTTCTCTGCTCCTTGCACGACTCGATGAAACCAGCCCAGCAGTGCGAAGCGCCTCCGCGCGACCCAGGCTCAACAGAACATGTCCATCGAATCCTTTTCTCCGCTGCCTCTGAACGTATTCGGCACCTGGGTGACGCCGCTCGACCCCTCGGACGTGCCGGTGGGAATGTTGCCGAGCCTGGGCGACGCGGAATTCTTCCCCGAGGGCGTTCGCAGGCGGCCTGGACTGGTGTCGCAATTTCCCGTGCTGGCCGGCACTCCGCAAATTAACGGCGTGAAAACCTATGCGAGCACGAACTTGATTCAGCGATTTCGCGCGCTGGATTCGCTCGGTGATCTTTACAAAGAATCCACGCCAGGTGCGACGCTCATGCCTGGTTGCCACCGCCAATCGCCAAACGCTGTGGCCGCAGGCTCGCGTCACTGGGCTGGACGCGCGACGACGCGTGGATGCACTACTGCTTCCGCCTGCACGCAAATCAAAAATAGCAGTCCGCCGCGGGCAAAAGCCGAAAATCGCCTACGAATGTTTTGTGCCGGGCCCGGCCTAACTGGAACGCATCACAAATCCATTGCCCGGTAGTGCAGTTCCAGTTGGAAACGTTTCATCAATCAGCAAAATAATTTGACGGAGGCACCCTATGTCCCGCGGCGAACAGCAAATCACCCGTAATCTCACCGACCAGCAACTCGCGCAGCAGAACCAGGCAATCTCGCAAGAGGGTCAATCCGACACGCAAGATCGGTCGCTCCTGATGCCTACGATCCAGAGCCTGCTTAATAGCCAGGATTACACTCCGCAGCAGCAGTCGGCCATCACGCAGCAAAGCCTCGGCGCATCGAACACAGCCTTTGACGCCTGGCGCGAAAAAGCCGCCAACCGCACCGCCGTGACGAAAAATTGTGTGACCGGCTTCGAATACAGCACCACGCCCGACGGCGGCATCACCGTCGTGAAAATCGGCGTCGCCCCCAATCCCGCCACTACCACGGCCAGCGGCTCCGCCAGCGTTAGCGCGCAATTCACCCAATGCGCCCCCGTACGGCGCCGTAGTCTTCTAGGCCCGCATCATGGCCCTCGATCCCAACGGAAACGTAGTCTTTTCTGCCGTAGCGGTCTCTCCGTCCGCACAGCTCACGCCGGCGTCGCCATCCAATCTGGTGATCTCGGTCGAGTAATGGAGTCCACGCAGTCGGTTCGGGGCGGAGTATCCGAGCTCGCGTAGTTTCACTGCACGGTGACAGTCACGGCCTTCGTGCTGCGCCCAAACTCGTTCGTGGCATTCAGCGTGTACGTAGTGGTCTGCGAAGGGGCAACGACCACGCTGTTGCCTCGCACAGCTCCAACTTGCGGTGTCAGGTCGAAGTAGGAAGCCCCCGTGACGCTCCATGACAGCGTCACATTCGCCCCGGCGGAAACGGTCGAAGGACTAGCCGTGAAGCTCGC
The DNA here is from genome assembly GCA_963790855.1 of uncultured Acidobacteriota bacterium. Taxonomy (GTDB): domain Bacteria; phylum Acidobacteriota; class Terriglobia; order Acidiferrales; family UBA7541; genus Palsa-295. The sequence goes on along the minus strand of CAWBPZ010000003.1, from coordinate 566,755 downwards.
AATAGCCGGCACTGCGCCGGTCGGCAAATTCGATTGCGTGTAGATCGGATTCATCTGCACCACTTCGAAATCCGCCGCCGTCACCTGATCCAGATTGTGCAAGTCGTCGTTGTCCCAGCGAGCGTCCGGCGCGCCGCTGATGTACATGTTCGAGCCGTTGTCCGCCATGATCATGCCGTATTGCTGCAGCGCCGTTAGAATCACCTGATTGGTCGCGGAAAACCCGGAGACGTCGAAGCTGGCCTTCAGCCGCATGCGCATGCCCATCGGCGCGGCGTTTGCGTTCGAGGTAGTCGAGGCCCAGTGCGACGCCGGCGGCACAAAAGCAGCGCGGCTGTTCTGCAACGTGAACCGTAGCGCATGCTCGATTGCGCCACTGGCCACTTCGTCATAACGCGCCAGCCCGGCAAATATAGAAAGCCCCGCCGCATCAGCGGATGTCCAGGTCAACGGTCGCTGCTCATCGGCAGTCAAATCCCAAACCGCGGCCGACGCAGCGTTCCAACTACCGTCCGTCTGCGGATACGAACTGTACAGCTCATACAGCCAGCAATTGCTGTTATCGAGCACCAGCACGTGCCGATCGCCGTTGCCAGGATTGGGATAGCCTTCGATCGGCGCGCTAGCCGGCACAGGCATCGGCCCCGGATCGCTCTCATCGCCATAGGCAGTGAAGTTGACCGCCACCGGCGCTTGTGACGAGTCCACCACGATGTAAGGAATCCCAATGCTCGAGCCGTTGTACTCGCCCGAGCCAAAATCCGGATGCACCGGATCGCTCGCTCCAATGTAATTAATGATCGCGGCGGAATTCGGATCCACCGGCGCGCTCGCGATATTCTGATTCCACAAATTGTCCGCCGGGAAGGGAAGGAATCCGTTCAAGCTGCCGCCCTGGCCAACACTCATAACGCTGCACGCGCCCGGCGGCGGTGGCGGCGGTGGATTGCCCCCAGATTGCGAAGTCACCGTCACGTTCACAGAACCCGACGCACTGCTACCCGGATTTGGATTCGACACGCTGACCGCGAATATTCCGGCAGTAGGCGCTGAACCCGTCGCGGTGAGCTTCGTCGCCGAAACATAGCTGGTCGTGACCGCCGCTCCGCCAAAGAGCACTTGCGCGCCGTTCACGAATTGGCTTCCGGCTACAGTAAGTGTGTACGCACCAGCGGTAAAAGTTGCAGGACTCACGTTGCTCAGCACCGGCGCCGCGTTCCACAACGTCACGTCGCTCGCGCCGCTCGCGCCTGGATCCGCAACGGACGCGGCGCTGACCGTTATCGTGTTGGGATTTGGCAGTGCCGCCGGAGCGGTATAGACACCCGTATTGGTGATCAGCCCGACGGTCGCATTTCCTCCGATGACTCCGTTTAACGACCAGGTCACACTCTGATCGGTCGTTCCGCTAACGCTTGCAGCGAAGGGCTGCCCGGCTCCCGCGCGCACGTTCGCGGCGGTCGGCGTCACACTCACAGTAATCTGCGCAGGCGGCGTCGACCCAGCCGACGACTTCGTCGTTCCAGTGCAGCTCACGTTCACGAAGATGAGCGCTAACACGAGCCCCAAGGAAGCGCGTCGCATGTGTTTTCTCCAGATGTTTCGAGCCGGTCGCAAGGTGCGTGTGCACTGCTGCCCACGCGGATGAACGCCTGCATACATGATGCGCGGCCGCCTAGCCGGCAAACAACTGGACGTAAGTACAATTAAAGGGCAGTGGCGAAGGATTTACGAAGCGGAACGTGGCGCCTGAGCGGCCGATTTACTGTCTTTGGGTGCAAGTGAATCCGTTGGAACGCAGAGCTCCCCCGTCGTAATGCCCCGCCTGGCGGCTGATCGTGGCTTGCCCAAGTGCTGGCGACAGTGGCGTCGGCAGCGCCGAATCCTGTTGAAACCGAAATCACGAATGACCAATTACGAATCACCAAACACTCACCGCTAACCGCTACCGAAGAATTAGAAATGGACGTAACTCCGTTAACGTCAACACTCGATTACTCTCTGATCGCTACCAGAAATCAACCTTGGACGCAGCCTCCGCGCCTCACAAATCACAAACCAAGAGTCACGTGTCACAGACCAGAAATCACGAATCACTGATCGCCAATCACTCACACGCGAAATACACTCGAAATCTCGGGAATTCTTCTCGCCGTGCTGTTGGCCACGACGGCGTTGTACGCCTGACTCACAGAGGACGATGACGGCCTCCGTCTCCAAGCGACGATCTCAACACAAAAACAAGCGCTGGATGCCGCTGACCTGGGCGAACACGATCGCGCCGCCACACTAAAAGACACGCTCGCGTAAATCGAAGCGCTAAAACGCCAGACGCATGCTCCCGCGCAGATCCTCAGCGGCCTGCCGAAATTCTTGGCTTTGCCGCAGCCCATCACACTGACGTCACCGCAAACCGCAGCGCCCACAACCCAGAAGGGAACTGCGCAGTCTGAAAAATCCTCGTCTGCCGGTAAGAAAGGGTGCACCCCGTTCGCGTCATCGTCCGCGACCACTTCCGCAGCAGCCGACACTTCCGCACTCGAGTCCCCTGCGCTCGCAAGCCAATTGAGCCAGCAAGGAGTCCCCGCCGCGCTAGGAACGCAGTCGGACCGGCAAGACCTCCCCGACGGTCCCACAGCCCAAATTCGCGCCGTCGATCTGAAACCGCTCTTCGATTTCGTGCAGGATTGCCGGAGCAGCCGCCGTCTGCGCCACTGGCCACTGCGACTGAAAACAGCGGCGATCTGAGGTAAGTCGCACGACCAAGCATCGCGCTGCACGCCACCCAAACTCAAACGATGTCCGCGCATCTCTGCGCGGTCGATAGAGAAGCGCCAACCCGAAGCGCTCCCCGCTCATTTTTACCCGGTCGCGCACCGCCACGGCCGAGGTGCTCCCCCCAGCCAAATCGCTCGAAATCCAGCCATGCCCAGAACCCTCCAATCGCGCCCGAGCTCCAGACAAGGCTAGGTCCCTCCCGTAGCGCTTCAGCAACCAGCTCGTCCCGCGCGCCGCACTCGCGTCGGGCTATCCCGATTCAGAAATCATTTCCCCAAGGCACAGCCAAGCATTTCATTCGCTCATCATCAGCCAAGTACCCGACCAGTCCCAGTCGCGCCTCAGCCCCTGCGCTCCGCTACCAAAGTCCTTCCAATCCTCCGTCACGCACTCCTCCATCCCGAACCAACTATCCATTGACTTCCGGGAATGGGTATTATGTTCTCGTTGCTCGGAATGTTTATGGCGCCACGCATGGGCGCTCTTCTGTACCGTTTAACGTTGAGGCTGGCGTGAGTCTGCTACGCATGACGCTACGTCCCGAGGACTGTTTGGCGTTCGGGCGGGCGCGGTCAACTGCGTTGGGGCGAGCCCGATATGTTGCGTTTGAGAAGGCTCGAGGTTGCGTTGGCGGAGAGGGTCTTTGGGTTCAATTACGGGGGGCTTGCTTGATTTCGAGCGCTTACCGCGGTCTGGTCCGGACGATTGCGGGAGAAGTTTGCGCGACAACATTCTGTTCGGCTCTTCGGCTCGGACGACGCTTCGCTGGGGCGCGGCAGCGTGCTGATAAGGCCCGGCTACAGGCTGGGGGCGGGGCTTGCTTGGGTTCGAGGGTTTGTCACGGGTTGGGTTGGGCGACTGCGCGGCCAGTGATTAACTTTCTGCGCTGTTGCCGGGCCCGATGGCGTTTCGCTGGGAGATAACAGGGTAGTGATGAATCCCGCCGCGCGGCTGTCGGGGGCCGAACGGGCCTCGATGGGAGAGAACCGCGTGCTGATAAATCCCGGCTGCTAGTGGGTGGCGCCGGGTGCGGTTGAGAGTTCGTATTTGATGTATTGCTCCAGGGTGGCTTTGTCGCCGCCTACTACGGGGTGGCCGTTTACGAAAATGGTGGGGGTTTGGGTGATGCTGATCGAGTCGCCTTCCTGATGGCTGGCGTCCACGGCGGCTTTGGCTTCGGGGGAGGACATGCAGGATTTGAACGCGTCTGGGTCGATGCCGGCTTGGGTGGCGTAGGACACCAACTTCTCCCAGACGTTGTCGGCTGAAATCAGGTCTTGCTCGGCGAAGATCTGCTGCTGGACGGGGGCGTAGGCTTTGGGGGATAGCATGAAGGCGCATCGTGCTCCGATGGCGGCGCTTTCGGCCCAGGGGTGAATCTGGGTTAGGGGGTAGTCCTTATATACGAAGCGGACCTGGGGATATTGGGGGATCAGTGTCGCGAGGATGCCCTCGAGCAGGCGGCAGTGCGGGCATTGGAAGTCGCTGAAGACGACGACGGTGACGCGGGCGTTGGCGGGGCCGACGGACGGATTCCCTTCTGTGTGGAGCTTCGAGAGATTGTCGGCGAAGGGGTTGGCGGCCATGTCAAACATATCGCCGCGGAAAAAAGTTTTGCCGTCCTTACTGACGAAGACGGGACCTTTGTCGGTTTGTCCATTGATGGTGACTTCGATGGGGACAGTGTAGAAATTTGAAGAGGGCGAAGGCGAGAGCGGCCCTGCTTTGACTTTGAATTCGGGGCCCCAGCCGAAGAGTTCTCGGACGAAGGTCTCAGTAGCTTTCAGAATTTGAGCTTCTTCAGCGGGCGGAATATTAACTGACGTTGCGGCCGATGCGGACTGTGCGGATGTAACGTTTGGTGCGGAGAATACGGTCAGTGCGATCAGTAGGTATGACAGGCGATTCATCTCTTCGACTCCTGGTATCTTTGCATTTGGTGATGCCTAGTTACGGCGGATGATTGTAAAGGTTTGGAGGCTGGCGAAGAAGTGAATTTACATGGCGGTGTGTACGAAAAGCGAAAGATTTAATACAGAGAAAACGGAGGAAAGGCGGAGGGAATCTGAGAAAGACAGAGTTGACAGTCAAGGATTGAAAGCAAAGTGCGAGGAGCGAAGCTTGCCGCAGAGACGCAGAGGGCGCAAAGAAAATCTAAGGCAACAGAGATCCTTCGCTGCGCTCAAGATGACGGGCGTACAGGGGGTACGCTCGTTTAGACCGAGAATTTTTGGGCTAAGGGGAAGCGGCGGCCTACGCTGAAGGCCTTGCTGGTCACTTTGAGGCCTGGAGGGGCTTGTTTGCGTTTGTATTCGTTTTGGTCCACACGGAGGGCTACGGAGCGGACCAGGTCGAGGGGGAGATTGTAATGGTCGGCGATTTCTTCGGGGCTGCGGACGTCTTCGACGTAGGCTTTTAAGATGCGGTCGAGGATGGCGTAGTCCGGCAGGGTATCCTGGTCTTTTTGGTTGGGGCGTAGCTCGGCGGAGGGGGGTTTGAGGACGGTTTCCTGAGGGATCACTTCCCTTTTGCGATTTACGAATTTGGAAAGTTCGTAAACGACTGTTTTGGGGACGTCGGAGATTACGGCAAGGCCGCCGGCCATGTCACCGTACAGCGTGCAGTAGCCTACCGCCATTTCGGATTTGTTACCGGTGCTGAGGACTAGCGAGCCGAATTTATTGGAGAGCGCCATAAGGAAATTCCCGCGGATGCGGGCTTGGATGTTTTCCTCGGTTACGTCCTCCGGGCGTCCTGCGAAGGTTCCGGCTAGCGTTTGGCGGTAGGTGGCGAAGGCTTCGGTGATGGGCAGAGTGAGGAACTCGATACCGAGATTTTCGGCGAGCTTGCGAGCATCGCGGCAACTGCCTTCGGAGGAATAGGGGCCGGGCATGGCGACGCCGGTCACGTTTTGCGCGCCTAGAGCTTCTACTGCGATCGCAGCCACGAGAGCGGAATCAATGCCGCCGCTGAGTCCGATGACAACTTTGCGGAAGCCGCATTTGCGGACGTAATCGCGGGTGCCAATGACCAGGGCGCCGAAAGCGGCTTCGTGTTCATCTTCGATGAGCGGGCGGATGTCGCCTTCGCCGGTGACACTGTCGAAGAGGACGAGGTCTTCTTCAAAGGATTTGGCGCGGGCGGCTACGCGGCCGTCGGGCATGAAGGCGACGCTGGAGCCGTCGAAGATGAGGCTGTCGTTGCCGCCGACTTGATTGACGTAAACGACCGGGACGCGATGTTCGCGCGCGATGGTTTGCAGCATGTCGTGACGGAGCGAGCGCTTGTCAATCGTGTAGGGAGAAGAGGAGAGATTCAGCAGCAAGCTACTTCCCTTCCCGACAATTTCTGCTACGGGATCGCGATCATAGAGGCGATAGGGCCAGAAGCGTTCGTCGTTCCAGCAATCTTCGCAGATAGTGATGCCGAGTTGTTCGGAGCTGAAGGGAAAAATCAGCTGGGAGTGGGCGGGTTGGAAGTAGCGCGATTCGTCGAAGACATCGTAGGTGGGGAGAAGCATTTTGCGCTGTTCGAAGAGGATTTTTCCGTTGGCGATCAGGGCTGCGGAATTGGCCACGGGCTTGCCGGTTTTGTCCATGGCATCGCCGACGAAGCCGACGACGGATGGGAGCGGGATGGCTTTGGCTAAGCGGACGAGTTCTTGTTGATTGCGTTCGACGAAGGAGGGGCGCTCGATCAGGTCTTGCGGAGGGTAGCCGCAGACGCAGAGTTCGGAGAATAAGGCGATTTCTGCGCCGCGGGATTTGGCTTCGGCGGCGAGTTCGAGGATGCGTTTGGAGTTGCCTTCGAAGTCACCGACGGTGGGATTGAACTGGGCTAGAGCGATTTTCATGAGCGATGGTTAGGGCGTGCGGCACACCTGCGGCGTTTTGTCCTCGGATGCGTTAGCGGGTGAACAGTTTGTGAAATCAAGGCGCTTCGCCAATGGCGCATTGCAGTGCGCCGCTACGAAATCAAAGACGAACTGCGGAGCCGCGAAATTCTGCCAGCGGGCACGGCACGCCGGGCCCCCACAAGGGCAACCGCAAAGGCAAAGTCAAAACCTTCGGCCCGCTTGGCGGGCAAAAAAAACTCCCGAAGGAGGGAGCCTTCGGGAGGTATGCGCGCCCGCATGCCAACAAGCTCAAATCAAGCGGAGCGCTGATGGCGGAGCAGCTAGCGCGATTAAACGCTGAAAGAGCTGCCGCAGCCGCAGGTGCTCTTGACGTTCGGGTTGTTGAATTTGAAGCCCGAACCTTCGACTGTCTCGATGTAATCAATCTGGACACCGTCGAGATACATTTCGCTCATCTGATCTACGAGAACTTTCAGGCCGTCGAATTCATAGACATTGTCGCTATTCTGATTCACCTGATTCTCGAAAGCCATGTGATAGCTGAAACCCGAGCAACCGCCGCCCACAACGGCAACGCGCAGACCGGTGGGAGAGGGATTTTGCTGCGTCAGGATTTCCTTCACTTTGGTGATGGCTACTGGTGTTAGCTGGACCATTCTCGGTTCCTCCAAAAATGCACGGGTCCGACCCGGGCCACAAGTACGAGTACATTGTATCAGATTCTGGAGGGAGTGGGATGGTTGCGGGAAATTTCGGGGTGGTTAGTTGGGAACGAACGGGTTAGCCGCAGGAGCCAAAGCCACCCAGATGAGCGCAGATGAACACAGATAAAGGCTGTTAAAGGAGTTGGGTCAAAGGCACCACTGATTAAGGCAGCTGAGCACGGATGAGGGCGTTACGAAGGTGTAGCTGCGGCGAGAGAAACGCTACTCGTTCCGATCGATCGAACTGGTTCGCTGGTATTGGTCGAAGGCAGCGCGGGACAGCGCCGACATCATCAGCAGCGCCGACAGCCGGATGTAAGAGCCTTAGATGCCGTAGCTGCAGCCAATGAGAACAAGTGCGAAAACAGCCCACCGCAGCGGGCTGAAGCGAACCTTCGGCTTGCGATCAACAGCGGGGTGTAGCAAGGAGAGCTCCGGCTGAGGGGTAAGAACGTACAAATCGGCACAAATCAAGAGGCTGGTTACGATGTTAAATAAGGTCAACCATCGCAGGTTCTCGGCGAAGAAGACGATGAGCCAGCCGGCGAAGAGAATCGCCATGGCCAACCACCGCAGAGCGCTAAGGTTGTCGCGCACTCGTGTTTCCAGCTCGCCGTCGGGCGCTGCGCCAGGTACTAACTAAACTTGAAGGTAAACGCAAACGTGTGCGCGCGGGAGTTGCTTATCAATCGAGAATGCGATGCTGCGCTGGCGTGTACAAGCCGAGGGGATTCCCATAAAATGAAAAGCGACTATGAGACATACGATAACTTTGATACCTGGGGACGGCATTGGGCCGGAAGTTTCGCGCGCGGTGCAGGAGATATTGGGGGCGTCGGGCGTACAGATTGATTGGGAAGAGATACCGGCGCGGGCAGAGATCGAGCGGCGGGGGCAGGACTTCATGCAGTCGGGGGTGCTGGAGTCTATACGCAAGAATAAGGTTGCGCTGAAGGGGCCGCTGGCGACTGCGTCGGTGGGCGGGCCGCCGAGTATCAATGTGGGGTTGCGGAAGGCGCTGGATTTGTATGCGAATTTGCGGCCGGTGAAGAATTTGGAGGGGGTGCAAGCGCGATATCTGGGCGTGGATATGGTCTTGATCCGCGAGAACACTGAGGATCTTTACGCTGGCTTGGAGCATACCGTCGTGCCGGGCGTGGTGGAGAGTTTGAAAATTATTACGGAGAAGGCTTCGACGCGGGTGGCGAGGTTTGCTTTTGAGTTTGCGCGGAAATTTGGAAGGAAGAAGATTCACGCGATACATAAAGCAAACATTATGAAGTTGTCGGATGGATTATTTTTGACATCGGTGCGGAAGGTGGCGGAGGATTATCCGGAGATCGAGTACAAGGAATTGATTGTGGATAATGCTTGCATGCAGATGGTGATTAATCCGCACCAGTTTGACATGCTTTTGCTGACGAATTTGTATGGCGACATTATGAGTGATCTCGCTGCTGGATTGGTTGGGGGATTGGGCGTGGTGCCGAGCGGGAACATGGGTGAGACGGTGGCGATATTTGAAGCGGTGCATGGGACCGCGCCGGATATTGCTGGCGAAGGGATCGCGAATCCGACGGCTTTATTGATGAGCGCGATTTTGATGTTGAGGCATTTGGGGGAGATGGGAGCGGCGGCGAGGATTGAGGATGCGTTACATCTGGTTTATCGGGAGCGGAGGAGTTTGACGCGGGATGTGGGGGGGACGGCTCCGACGGCGGAGTTTACGGCAGCGGTAATTGGGGCGTTTGCGTGATGGCCGTTCGTGGATAGCGCGGAGTGCGCGAGCCCTTCGAACGGGGACTGCCAGTTCTCAGGGTGAATCGCGCTGTGGCGCGATTCAGTTGACTTCCCTGCTCTGTGCAGTGAGAATGTGGCGAGTTTGGTGGTTCATGGAGCGAGCGTGACTGAATATACCCCGGCAGTGGCGCGTTATGTGAATGGCGAGATCGAGAAGTGCGAGCCGATTTCCGAGGGGACGACGACCAAGCGCAAGCGCAAGCCGCATATTGTGGCGGTGATCAACGAAATGTGTACGGGGTGCTCGGGGTCACCGGCTTGCGTGGAGTATTGTCCGGTGGCGGATTGCATGTTCTGGGTGCCGGATGTGGATCATCCTCCTTTTGGGAGGATTTTGGTGGATCCACTTTTGTGCATTGGCTGCAAGCTTTGCACGAGCAAGGGGCCGGATGGGTCGTTTCTGGAGGGGTGCCCTTGGGATGCGATTGATATGGTGCCATTGGCGGAGTTTGAAGGGAGGCACGGGGTGATGCCGTTTTAGGGCAGTTGAAAGTTGACACGTAAGCGTTAGAAGCAAGGCCGGGAGAAGGCTTTTACCGCAGAGACGTAGAGAAATCTTCCGTTAGATTCACTTCTTCATTTTTTCAGATGTTGTTGTACTTTTCGTTTTGTCTCGTGATTGTGCGTGGTGGCGGAGCTGTGTCTGAACCGCCGCCCTTCAGCGAGCAAAGGATGGAGCACCCGACGGGATGATTGTAGGACCGGCGAATTTGTTAAACGGAAATTCCCGCGCGGTGATCTGATTGGTTGATGGATGCTAGCGGGGTTTGCGGCAATCGGCGCAGAGGCCGCCCACTTCTGTGCGGGTCACTGTGATTTCGATGCCGCAGTCGCGGGAGATTTGGGATTTCAGCTGTTCGTAGAGTTCGCTTTCGAATTCGCGGACTTTGCCGCAGCGAATGCAGGCTACGTGGATGTGGTCGCGCGGGCCGTGGCTCTCGTAGAAGTGACGGTCGCCGCGGAGGTGGAGAAGGTCGAGCTCGTCGATGAGGCCGTGGCGCTTGAGGAGATCGAGAGTGCGATAGACGGTGACGCGGGTTACGCGTGGATCGAGCTTTTGGGCGCGTTGCAAGATTTCGTCGGCATCGAGGTGGCGGCGGGCTGTGTCCATTACTTGCAGGAGGACGCGGCGCTGGCGAGTGAGGCGAATGCCGCGGGCGCCGAGTTCGCGTTCGAGATGGCCGGGGAGTTCGTGATTGATTCGTTCGCCGGTGGAGACGCGATGTGCTGGTGTGGCTGACATGTGTATGAGCAGATTATACCAAAAGGAGTCAAGGGGCGAGAGAGCGGATCGAAATTATGTGGGGATGAGTTGAGAGTGAATAGTTACGATTTGAAAGTTGACAGTTAAGAGCTGAAGGCAACGGCGAACAAATCTAGCAGAGAGAAGCAGCAGGCGCAGAAAATCTCAAAGTCGATACGGCGACGCGGCTCACATTGTCACGCGCTGAAATGCTACGGCTTCTTGAGCTCAGAGGTGCTCAGGGCTGCAGACTTAATTAGCAGTGGTCCCTCGGCGGGGTCTACCGGCTTCAGGAGCAACGCATTGTTGGCGCCGACAACGCGGAAGTAATACACGTTCCCTGCTTCAGCGGTGAGGCTCGCCGCTGCGGCCGTCTCGGAGAACCGCTTGAGCTTGGATTGTATGGCGACGCAGACGCGATGATCGCCGGGCGAGGCGGAAAAAATTGCGTAGGAGGTGTGCTCCAGCGCGCCGACCCAGGAGCCATCGGATCCCAAGCGCAGGATGATGCAGCCAAGGCATGCGCTACCAAGCTGGGCGAAAACGACGACCGTAGCTTTACCCGGTTCCGGCTGCGGTAGGGGATGGCTTTTCTTGTCTAACTTAACGTTGAACTCGGTTTCGGGCGCGCCGCAGCCCGCTGCGGTGAGAGCCGACGCCCCGGAGTCCTGCGCGAACGTTGGGAGGGCGAACAGAAAGAACGCCAACATGATTTTCGTCATGAAGACCCCAGCGTACGGAAGCGCTTGAAACACTCGTTCGAGTCGGCGGCGCAGCTAACAGCGCGTCGAGCTGGGGCGCAGCCCTTCGGTCCCGCACGCGGGATCTCAGGATGAATCACACGGCAGCGCGATTCACAAGCAGCGCCGCTACCCCAACGAATAACAGTCTCGACCTACTGTCGACCAATGACAATTCTTGATCATCGGTGACTTTGGACGGCCTTCAGGATGTCGCTGTACATTACGAAGGCGAAGATACCCAGGAGGAAGACCAGGCCGACCTGGACAAAGCGCTCTTTCACGGCCAGGCTTAGATCGCGGCGCAGGATGCCTTCAATGGCTAGCAGGAGGATGTGGCCGCCATCCAGGATTGGAATTGGCAAGAGATTGAGCAGGCCGAGATTGAGGCTGATGACGGCCATGAACTCGAGCAGAGTGGGCAGGCCGCGCTTGGCGGCTTCACCGGAAATGCGGGCGATGCCTACTGGGCCGGCCAGCTGGCGAATGGAAACTTTGCCGCTGAAGAGGCCGACGAGAACTTGGGCGATCTGATGCATGCCAGAGACGGTGGAAGCGGCGGCATCTTTGCTCGCTTCGACGAAGGATTGGCGTTCGTAGTCCACTTCGGTGTTGGGCAGGACGCCGACTTGCCAGACGGGCTGGCCGTCGAGGTCGGTGCCTTGCATGGGAGTAATGTCGAAGGTTAATTGCTCGGCGGCGCGGCGAATCTGGAATTGGATGGCGTGTCCGCCGGAGGTATGGACACCGTCAACGAGCTGCTGCCAGGTCACGACCGGCTTGCCGTTCATGGCGATTATGGTGTCGCCAGGTTTCAGACCGGCGCGATCGGCGGGCGTGCCGCCATCCACTTCGGCGATGACGGGCGGGAGAGATGCGAAGCCGAGCACGTTATCGAACGAGGTAAGATGCTCCGGGACAGTGAGGGTGACGGATTGGCTGGCGTTGTTACGCATCACGGTGAGCGTGACGAAGCTGCCTGGCTTGGCTTTTTCGACTTCTGAATAAACTTTCTTCCAGGTAGGTGTGGCGGTGCCGTCGACGGCGACGATGCGGTCGCCCGCTTGCGTGCCCGTCGCCGGCATGGATTGCGGCACGGCGACGATGTCCGCGGGCTGATGTTCGTAAACCGGCGACGGTATGCCGAGACGCCAGAAAATTCCCCACAGGATTACCAGGGCGAGCAGGAAATTCATCATGGGGCCGGCGATGGCGATGATGGCGCGCTGCCAGCGGGGGCGGGAGAGGAATTCGTAGCCTGCTCCGGTGCGTTCTTCGAGTGGATTGTCACCGGCCATGCGGACGTAGCCGCCGAATGGGAGTGCGCTGAGGCGGTAATCGGTGTCGCCGCGTTTTACGCCGAAAAGGCGCGGGCCGAAGCCGAGCGAGAATACGTCCACGCGGACGCCGCAGAGTTTGGCGGCGGCGAAATGGCCCCATTCGTGGACAAAAATCATGATGCCGAGGACGATGGTGACGGTGACGAGATCAACCAAGAAAGTATGCATAAGGCCTCAAAGAGTATTTTAATTCTTTCGGCGCCGCGATACGAGTTGGATTTCAAGACGCGCGAGGCGGCGAGCTTCGGCGTCGGCTTGAAGCACATCGGCGATGGTGTGGAGCGATGTGCGCGGCATTCTTTCGAGAACTTTTTCGATTGCTGCTGCGATTCCCAGGAAAGGCAAGCGTTTCTCCAAAAATGCGGCTACAGCGATTTCATCTGCCGCGTTTAGTGCGCATGGAAGCGGGCCGCCCTGGCGCGCGGCTTCCTTTGCAAGCGCGAGACAGGGAAACTTCTTCACGGGCACGGCTGTGAATTCGAGCTTGCGTAGCGAGGACCAGTCCAGGGCACATGTATTGGACGGAACGCGCTCGGGATAGGTTAGCGCATATTGAATGGGCATGCGCATGTCGGTTGGTCCGAGCTGTGCCAGGATTGAACCATCCACAAATTCGACCATGGAATGAATTGTGGATTGCGGATGGATGACGACTTGGATTCGGTCGAGATCGGTGCCGAAGAGCCACTTGGCTTCGATGACTTCGAAGCCTTTGTTCATCAAGGTGGCGGAATCAATGGTGATGCGTTGGCCCATTTTCCAGTTGGGATGATTCAGGGCTTGTTTTGGGGTGATTTTGGCGAAATGAGCGAGCGGGGTTTTGCGGAAGGGGCCGCCGGAGGCGGTGAGGATCAGGCGTTTTACTTCTCTGGGTTCGCCGGCGCGGAGGCATTGGTGGATGGCGTTGTGTTCGGAGTCAACGGGGAGCAGGGCGATTTTCGCGCGGTGGACTGCGGCCATTACTACTTCGCCTGCGGCTACCAGGACTTCTTTATTGGCCAGGGCGATGTGTTTGCCGGCTTCGATGGCTTTGTAGGTGGCTGGGAGACCGACTACTCCTACGGCGGCGGAGACGACGATTTCTGCCTGCTCGTGAGTGGCTACTCTTTCCATACCTTGTGGGCCGTGGAGGATTTCTGGGATTGGCGTGTTCTTTTTTTGCGTGAGTTTTAGCGTTGCGCGCAGGTCTTTGGCGGCTTCTTCGGTCGCTACCGAGACGACTTGCGGATGGCATCGGGTGGCTTGTTCGGCGATTAGTTTTACGTTTTGGCCTGCGGCAATCGCTACGACTTGAAATTTGCCGGGGTTGGTGGCGACTACGTCCAGGCATTGTCGGCCGATGGAGCCTGTGGAGCCTAGGATGGAGATTCGTTTCATTTGTTTGCGCGAATTATTTTATAGGGGATTGGGGTGGAATGCGAACTTCGGTTTTGTGTTGTTGCTACGGTGGTCAAAAGATTTAACACAGAGCCACGGAGGAAAGGCAGGAGAGATCCTTCCCCGCTTTTGCGGGATCAGGATGACGAGGCTCATCGCGCAATGCGGTGGATTATTGGGGGTGGGAGAGCCATTGGTAGAGGAGCCACACTACTGGGCTGGCGAGGATTAGGCTGTCTATGCGATCGAGCATGCCGCCGTGGCCGGGGAGGAGGCCGCCGGAATCTTTTACGGCGGCGCCGCGTTTGTAGGCGGATTCGATGAGGTCGCCGGCTTGGCCGGCGATGTTGGCGATTCCGGCGATCACGAGCAGGGTGATTACGTCGGTCTGCATCCAGCGGGCGAAGAGGACGGCTACGATCATGGAAGCGAGGACGTTGCCGAGCGCACCTTCCCAGGTTTTTTTGGGGCTTAGCGCGGGGGCCATGGGGACGCGGCCGAGTGATTTTCCGACGAAGTAGGCGAGCATGTCTCCGGCCCAGACCAAGACGAGAGTGAAGAGGACTAATTGGCGGCCGACGGGTTCGAGCTCGTCGAGGCGCACGATGTAGCTGAAGGGCAGGACGATGAAAAGTAATGCAGCGGAACCGATGGAGATCGCCGGGAGGACTTCGTGTAGGGGACGCTTTGTGAGCAGGCCCAGGCTTACGGAGCCGAAGAGAAAAATGAGCAGGGCGGCTTCGATGGAGAGCGTGCCGCCGGCGGCGTCATGGACCATGGAGACGCCGCCTGAGAAGGAGCGCGTTTCGATGCGGCCCAGGGAAAATTGCGCGTAGAAGATGAGGATTGTGCAGAAGTAGGTCCAGAGTTTAAAGCCGCGGAGGCCGATGCGGTCGCCGAGATTCAGGAATTCCACCAGCGCGAGGATTGCTACTACGGCTGCTATGCCTGCAAGGATGATTGCGGGCGCCCACCAGACAAGCGCGACAACGATTGGAATCAGGACTGCGGCGGTGGCCAGGCGCAGGAGCATCGCGCGTTAGCTCCGGCCTGGCGTGTGGGTGGATTTGTTTGCTGCAGAGGATGCTTCCCTGCCCCGTTCGCGGGTGGCGCCTAGACCGCCGTAGCGGCGTTCGCGTTTTTGGAAATCGGCGAGAGCTTCGAGGAGACGGGCGCGGGAAAAATCGGGCCAGAGAGTTTCGGTGACATACATTTCGGCGTAGGCGATTTGCCAGAGGAGGAAATTGCTGACGCGCATTTCGCCGCTGGTGCGGATCAGAAGATCGGGATCGGGGAGGCCGGCGGTGTAGAGATGCTCGGAGATGGTTTGCTCGTCGGCGCGGAAGGCGGACATGCCGTTTTCGCGGACTTGATCGAGCATGGAGTTGAAGGCGTCAACCAGTTCGGCGCGACCGCCGTAATTCAGAGCTACTACTAGTTTCATGCCGGTGTTTTTCGCGGTTAGGCGCATGCCGGCTTCGATGTCTTTGCGGACGCCGTCGGGGAGTTGTTCGGAGCGGCCGATGATGAGGAGGCGGATATTGTTCTTGTGGATGGCGGGAAGCTCGCGTTTCAGGTATTCGCGGAGAAGGCGCATCAGGAAATCTACTTCGGCTTGAGGGCGGCGCCAGTTTTCCAGCGAAAACGCGTAGAGAGTGAGGCACGGGAGCTTCAGGCGGGCGCTGGTTTCGATGATTTCACGGGCGGCTTTTACTCCGGCGCGGTGGCCGGCTACGCGGGGGAGATGGCGGCGTTGGGCCCAGCGACCATTGCCGTCCATGATGACGGCGAGGTGTTGGGGCAATTGTTTTGGATCGAGTTTATCGAGAAGGTCGGCTTCTTCGAGGTTGTTTGCTTTTAACAGATCGGATGCTTTCACTCGGGTTCACTCGCGGGATGCGCGGAGTGAGAAGCTAGCACAGGGTGGTGGTGGGTGCAAGGTTGAGCATGAGCGATACGCAACGATTAAAGAAATGTATTACATTTCCGTTATGCCGCAGGTGAATTGCCCTCACTGCGGAGCGCGGGCGGTAAGAGTATCGGAGACGCACGGTATTCCCAAACGGTTGATTACTACTTTCAACGCGCCGGTGGAGAATTAGTTGCTGGCGGCTGTTGCGACACTTCGCGGTCGCTCTTCGAGGGCATGACTGTGGCGGTTTTTTACGATGCGCAGGATCCAAGACGCAGCGTTCCGCTCGATTGCGCTATGACGACGATTGCGCATTCGTAGATGGGCGGCGGCCAACCGGTACCCGTTCAACTGCGATGCCTCGTGGCGGCTGGGATCGTGGCAACCTGGATCGCAGCAAGCAGCGCCCCTACCTCGTGTCGGCGAGCGTGGTTTGGTGATTGCGGGCACGGCCTGCGGTGCCGCTACGACTGCGGCGCAAATGTTCGGGTTGCTACAGAAATCGCACAGGCAGGATCGCCTGTGCCACGAAAAACGGCGCCGCAATGCATTTCGTCAGGGGGAGTGGATTAGGGAGCCGACGAGGCCGGCGCTGGCGGGTTGGGTTATGGCGGCATAGACGAGAACCAGGGTGAGGATGATCATTATTATGCTTATCGCCCAGGCTACGAGATTGAAGCCCCAGGTGTTGGTGTGTTCACCCATCAGGTCGCGGCGGTTGATAAGGAGGAGGATGAAAATTAGGACTACTGGGAGCCAGACGCCGTTGGCTACCTGGGACAGCACGAGGATTTTGAACAGGGGGGCGTTGGGGAGGAGGATGATGCCGCCGCCCACTATGATCAGGCCGGTGTAGAGACCGTAGAACGCGGGGGCTTCTTTTACTTTGTGGTCTATGCCGGCTTCGAAGCCGAGGCCTTCGCAGATTACGTGAGCAGTGGAGAGTGGAAGGATGGAGGCGGCGAAGAGGGAGGCGTTGAGGAGGCCGAAGGCGAAAAGGTAGGCGGCGAAGCGTCCTGCCAGAGGGACGAGGGCTGCGGCGGCTTGTGCGGCGTCGGTGATGTCGGTCATGCCATTTTTATTTAGCGTGGCGGCGCAGCAGACGATGATGAAGAACACGATCACCATGCAGGAGATGCTGCCGACCAGGACGTCGAGGCGGGCGTGTTTGTATTGTTTGGGGCCGACGCGTTTTTCGACGAAGCCTGCTTGGAGGTAGAAAAATTGCCACGGGGCGATGGTGGTGCCGACTAGTGCTGTGAGCATGAGGAGATAGTCGGTGCTGTAGTGGAGAGTGGGGGCGACGGTTTCTTTGGCCGCGAGGAGCCAGTCTGGTTTGGCGAGGATGGCGGAAACTACGTACGAGAGATAGAACGCGCAGGCTACCAGGAATATTTTTTCGACTTGGCGGTAGCTTCCCTTCACTACCAGCAGCCAGACGGCGATACCTGCCAGCGGGACCGAAATATATTTGCTGACGCCGAAGATTTGCATCGAGGCCGCTACTCCGGCGAACTCGGCTACGGTGTTGCCGAGGTCAACCGCTAGGGCCGCGACCATGACGAAGAAGGTGGAGCGGAAGCCGAATTCTTCGCGAATGAGGTCGGAGAGGCCTTTGCCGGTGACGACGCCCATCCGGGCGCACATTTCTTCGGAGACGTAGAGAGCGATGGTCATGGGGATGAGCGACCAGAGGAGCGTGTAGCCGAAGTGAGCGCCCGCGGTGGTGTAAGTGGTGATGCCGCCGGCGTCGTTGTCAACGTTGGAGGTGATTAGGCCGGGGCCGACTACGGCGAGGAAGAGCGCGAGACGGCGGCGGGTCATGCGCGTGCGGCGGAGGAGGTTCGAGCCGCGGGATTTCCAGCTGGTCGCGGTGGTGGTGGCGTCCGAGTTGGTGAGTTGGTCGTTCATTTTCTAAAAGTGAGCTCGAAATTTTGCATCATGGCCGGGCACGGCATGCCGTGCCCCTACGATGCCGCCACTTTTGTGCGGTCCCTGGATTGCCGTCGAGTGTTGCCGCGACGGCGATGGCGCACTGACGTGCGCGGCTACGAAAACGGCGGTGCTAGATTTTTCCTCTCATGCGGCTTACCACGTCGTCTACGGTTATGTTGCCGATTGGGTGCTTGGCGCCGTCTACTACTGTTAGGCTGCGCAAATTGTATTTGTCGAAAAGTTCGAAGACATTCTTGTCGTGCTCATCGGGCGTGACTGAGAGCAGGGGCTCGAAGGCTAGTTCGGACATGCGCTGATCGGAATCGGAGAGGAGCAGGCGGGCGATGGGGACGGTGCCGGAGAGGGCGGCTTCTTTGTTGATGAGGATAACGTTGTCGAGCTGATCGGGGGAAAGTTCGTGGAAGCGGATGTAGTCCACGACTTCGCCGCGGGTGGCTTCTTCGCCGACGACAACGATTTCCGTGGTCATCATGCCGCCGGCGGTGTTCTGTTCGAATTTGAGCAGGGTTTCGACGTCCTGAGCTTCGCGATTGTCCATTTCCTCGAGGACTTCGTTTTTGGTTTCAGGTTCGAGGCTGGCCAGGATGTCTGCTGCGGCGTCGGGCGACATTTCTTCGATAATGCCGGCGGCGCGCTCGGTGTCGAGTTTTTCGACGACTTGCGTTTGCAGGCGCTTGTCGAGCTCGGCGATGGTTTCGGCGGCGGTTTCTTCGTCGAGGGAGCCGATGATGCCTTGGCGCTCGTCGGGGGAAAGCTCTTCCATGATGTCGGCGAGGTCGGCGGGGTGGAGGGCTTCAAGTTTTTGGCTGGAGAGGCGGAGTTTTACGCGGCGGAGCGGATCGGGTTCGACGAGGTTGACAAATTCCCAGAGAATTTTGCGGGGCGGGAGTTTGAGTTGAATTTGGCGGATGGCCATAGGCGGGACGATGCCTTGGAGCAGGCGGCGGACAGCGCCCGGGAGGCCAACGTCTACTTGGGTGATGCGGAGTTCGGTGTTGCCGTTGGTGCGCTGGTCCGAGAGGTCAATGTCGTTGACGCGGACTACTTTGCGGCCGTTGGTATCAATGATTTGCTGATCGAGGAGATCTTTGCCTACGGCCAGCCAGGCTTCGTTGGGGTGGTAGAGGGCCAGGGCGGATTCGTCGGTGGTGAGGCCGATGCGGCCCGGGGCAACGGAGGCGATCTGGTCGTAACGGGCGACGAGGGGACGATATTGGCCGCGGCTGAGCAGGAGGTGCGCGACGCGGTTGGGCTGGTCGGCAGGCTCGACGAACATTTCTTTTACGCGGCCGACGTAGTTGCCGAGGGAGTCGTAGGTCTCGGCGCCGATGATTTCTGTGGCGTGAAGCATGGCTGCTCCTTCGTGGTACGTCTGC
This sequence comes from uncultured Acidobacteriota bacterium, assembly GCA_963790855.1. GTDB lineage: Bacteria > Acidobacteriota > Terriglobia > Acidiferrales > UBA7541 > Palsa-295. The sequence continues at coordinate 547,673 of CAWBPZ010000003.1, read as the reverse complement.
AGGCAAAAAAAAAGCCCGGGCCGGAGGATGGTACCGGCCGCGGGCGCGCAGAAATCGCCCCTTGTTGCTACAGGCCGGGCCTCGCCTCCCTGTCCCCGCATAATTCACAGGTCCAGCGAACCGATACTTGCGCGGAAGTTCCCTGCCCTAGCCGAGCGGGCCGTGCGTGCGCGGCTGGGCGGTGACTTCCGGGTTCCGAATTGGACGACAGCTCCATTGCGTTCTGCTTTAGTCCCAATTGACTAGTAAATGCAGAAGGAAAGTTTGTCAAGCGAAGAGTGAGGATTTGGGGAATTATTTTGTTCGAAAGAGCATATTTTTTGGAGTGATGCGGCGACGGCGGCAAGCGGCGGCGTAGAGATCCCAATAGGTGAGGCGGAGATAGGCTTGTTTTGAGAATCCTAATGCGCGGCCCGCGCGATCGATTGCTTGGGCCTCGCCTTCGAGTTCGAGGAACGTGCCGGCGGGGGTTTCGTCGAGATCGAGGTGCAGATTGGGGAGGCGGAAGGTGGTGCGGAATTTTTCGTAGCGGAAAGCAGGGCGGAAGCCTAGGGCTATTAGGTCTTTCGCGTATTGGGGGGAGGATTTGGTTGCGACCACTTGTTCGCGTTCGGCACGTATTTTGTAGCGGGGCGGGTGATTTTTTTTGGGCGCGATTTGCGGAGGGGCTTTGAACGTGAGGACGACTCGTTCGCGTGGGTTGTTGTGGGTTGCTGGGGTTTCGATGCGGAGGCGGAGGAGCATGTCGCGCCGGCGGAGGTGGGATTGAGGAGTGTCGTAGAGCGTGTTTTGTTCGTGGACGCGGGGTTTGGATTGGGGGCTTAGCGATTTGATCTCGCGCCGGATTGCGGGGATGTCTTTGATGCGCAGTTTGATTTCGATTTCGCGGTGCGTCTTTTTGCGTTGGGGCATGAGGGTAGTATAGGGCGGTTGTTGCTAAAGATGCTGGGGTGCCAGCATAATCTGTTTGTTGCTCGCACTTCTGGCTCGGGATTTCCCCTGATTCGGCGGTCCCGGCTTCTGGAGCGCGCGGCTTTTGTTCATGAACGAACCTACTACTCCCTTAATGCAGCAATATCATGCCGTGAAGAAGCAGCATCCGTCTGCCTTGTTGCTGTTTCGTTTGGGGGATTTCTACGAGCTATTTTATGACGATGCAGTGGTAGCTTCGCGGGTTTTGCAGATTACGTTGACGGCGCGGAACAAGGAGAAGGGACAGGCGGTGCCGATGTGCGGGGTACCTTATCACGCGGCGGAAAATTATATTGCGCGATTGATCAGGGCCGGACACAAGGTGGCGATCTGCGAGCAGATGGAAGTGCCGGGGCCGGGAAAGAAGATTGTGCGGCGGGAAGTGATACGGGTGTTGACGCCAGGGACGGCTAGCGGATCGGGGCTGGTGGGGGCAAAGGAAAATAATTATTTGGCGGCGGTGGCGCGGAGTGTGGCGGCGGGAGTGGCTGCCGAAGCTGCGGCGGCGACGCGTGGCGGCGCGCAGGCGGGGGTGAGGGGCGGGGGCGGGGGGCGCGGGGCGGAGCCGGTTATCGGATTGGCGTTTGTGGACCTTTCGACGGGGGAATTTCGGGCGACCGAATTCTCCGGGGAGAAGGCGGAGGCGCGCCTGCGGGATGAGTTAGGGATTTTGCGGCCGCGGGAATTGCTGCTGGCGCGGGCGGTGACTTTGTTTCCGGTGGTCATGCCGGCGGAGATGGATGGGCTGGGCGCCGTGGAAACGCGTTTGGATGAATGGGTGTTCGAGGCGAATTATGCGTCACGGATGTTGGAACAACATTTTCGCGTGGCGACTTTAGAAGGATTTGGGTTGAACGGTCACGGGCAGGCAACGGCTGCTGCGGGGGCGCTGATCCATTATTTACGCGAGACTTCGGCGATTGGTGCAAGGACGCCGGAAGATTCGGCGACAAATCCGTCGCTGCGTCCGGCAGGAGCTGGACTCGAGCATCTGGATCGCATCGCTTACTACGAGCAGCAGGATTCGATGATTCTGGATGCGGTGACGGCGCGGAATTTGGAGTTGGTGGAGCCTGCGGCGGGCGATGACGCGTCGGCGACTTTGTTGCGAGCCATCGATGAGACTGCGACGGGGATGGGGGCCCGGCTACTGCGTGGGTGGATTTTGCGTCCGGAGATTTCGCCGGCGGAGATTGAGGATCGGTTGAATGCGGTGGGCGAATTGAAAGCGCGGACCGTAGAGCGCGAGGAGATTCATCGGACGCTGGAAGGCGTGCTGGACCTGGAGCGGTTGACGAGCCGGATCACGCTGGGGGTGGCGACGCCGCGGGATTTGCTGGCGTTGTGGCAGTCGCTGGAGAAGATTCCGGCGCTGCGTGGGTTGCTTGAGCCGCTGATGATGAAGAACGATGCGGACTCGGTGGCGACTGCGGCTGGCCGTCGGTTGGCTGTGCTGCGCGAACAGCTGGATGAAATGGCTGACGTACGAGAGATCATCGCGCGCGGAATTGCGGATGATCCTCCGGCGGTAGCGAGCGATCCGGGAGTGATTCGGCGGGGATTTAACGCGGAGCTGGACGAGTTGCACGACATCACGCGGCAGGGACGGCAGATTATTGCGTCGATGGAAGAGCGGGAGCGGAAGCGGACTGGGATTGGGTCGCTGAAGATTCGTTATAACCAGGTCTTTGGGTTCTACATCGAGATTTCGAAGCCGAATTTACATTTGGCGCCGGCGGATTATGAGCGCAAGCAGACGCTTGTCAATGCGGAGCGGTTTACCTCTACGGAGTTGAAGGAACATGAGCGGAAAGTTTTGTCTGCCGAAGAACGCGTGCTGGAGATCGAACGCCGGCTGTATGTGGAAATTCGTGAGTCCATCGCGCGGGAAGCGGGGCGGCTGCGGCGGGTGGCGGCGGGGATCGCGCAATTGGATGTGCTGGTGAATTTCGCTCGGATTGCGGCTTCGCGAAATTACACGCGGCCGGAATTTACGGAATCGACGCTCGGGAAAAAGGGAAAGCGCGGGATGCTGATGATTGCGAGTGGACGGCATCCGGTGATTGAGAAGTTGCTGGAGGAGCGGGGCGAGCGGTTTGTGCCGAATGATTTGTATCTGGATGATGAGTCGCAATTTTTGCTATTGATTACAGGGCCGAACATGGGGGGCAAGTCCACTTATTTGCGGCAGGCGGCGCTGATTGCGATTTTGGCGCAGCTGGGGTCGTTTGTACCCGCGGCGTCGGCAAAATTGCCGCTGCTGGACCGGGTGTTCACGCGGATTGGAGCATCGGACAATCTGGCGCGGGGACGTTCGACATTTTTGGTGGAGATGAGCGAGGTGGCGGCGATTCTGAATACGGCTACGGCGGCTAGTCTGGTGCTGCTGGATGAGGTGGGGCGCGGGACGGCTACGTTTGACGGGTTGTCGATAGCGTGGGCGGTTGTGGAGGCTTTGCATTCCGGGGCGCGGCCGCGGACCTTATTTGCCACGCATTATCATGAGTTGACGGAACTCGAGCAGCTGCTGCCGGGCGTGCGCAATGTGCATGTGTCGGTGCAGGAGGCTGGGAACGAGATTATATTTTTGCGGAGGGTGGAGGCTGGGAGCGCGAATAAGAGTTATGGGATTGAGGTAGCGCGTTTGGCGGGGTTGCCGAATGATGTGATTGCGCGGGCGCGGGAAATTTTGCGCAGGCATGAGCAGAGCGAGGAGAAACTGACGGCGGAGTTATCGCCGGGGGCGGCTGGCTCGGCTGTGATGGCGGAGCAGACTGCTTTTACGGCGTTGGATGTTTCGGTGGTGGAGGCTTTGCGGGGGGCGGATTTGAATAAGTTGACGCCGATTGAGGCGATGAATTTGTTGGCGGCTTTGCAGAAGCAGCTTTCGTAAGGGGAAGGCGGAGGCAAAGTCAAAAGATTTACACTGAGACGAGAGAGGAAAGACGGGGAAACATCGGAGAGAAATAGGATTATCGCAGAGACGCTGAGGACGCAGCGAAAACCTAAGGCGAAAACGTATGGCAATGTGTAAACCTCGTATGAAATGGCGGTTGTAAACTGCGGTTTGGGGCTTCTAGACTCTGGGGAGTGATGCGCGTACTGGGAATGATGTCTGGGACATCGGCGGACGGGATTGACGTCGCGCTGGTGCGTATTTCCGGGGCGGCGCCTTCCCTTTCGGTGAAATTCGAAGGACATCATCATGTACGGTTCCCGTCGCGGGTGCGCGGAGCGGTGCTGCGGCTGGCCAACGGCGGAACCACTACCACCGCCGAAATCAGCCAACTGAATTTTTTATTGGGCGAGGAGTTTGCGGCGGCGGCTTTGGCTGCATGCAAGCGCTGGCTTGTGCCTTTGCGCCGGATTGGATTGATTGGGTCGCACGGGCAGACGATTTTTCATCAGGGGGTGGCGGCGCGATTTTTGGGAGGGCGTCGAGTGGCTTCCACTTTGCAGATTGGCGAACCGAGCATTATTGCTGCGCGAACCGGAGTCGCGACGATTGCGGATTTGCGCCCTGGGGATATGGCGGCGGGCGGGCAAGGGGCGCCGTTGGTGCCGTTTGTGGATTATTTGCTTTATCGGGATGCGAAGCTGGGGCGCGTGGCTTTGAATATTGGGGGGATCGCGAATGTTACCGTGATTCCGAGGGCGGCGCGGGCTGAGGATGTGTTCGCGTTCGATACCGGGCCGGGGAATATGATTATTGATGCGTTGGTGGAGCGCGTGACGCGTCGGCGCATGGCTTACGATCGCGACGCGCGGATTGCGCTGCGCGGGCAGGTGATACGTCCGTTGCTGGAAACGATGCTGCGCAGCGCGTATTTGCGTTTGCCGCCACCGAAAACTGCGGGTCGGGAGCAATTTGGGCTGGAGTATGCGGATGAGCTGATTGCGTGGGCTCGAAAGCGGCGGGCACGGACGGAAGATTTGGTGCGCACAGCTACGATTTTCACGGCGCTTTCGATAGCGGATGCGTTCCGGCGATTTATTTTTTCGCGTGTGCGGGTGAATGAGTTGATTGTGGCGGGGGGCGGCACGAACAATCCGTTGCTGATGGCGCAGCTGCGTGCGGCTTTGCCAGGGATTGAAATTGTGCCGTCGTCGCGATTTGGGGTGCCGGCGGAGGCGAAGGAAGCGCTGGCGTTCGCGGTGCTGGCTTATGAGGCGTTTCACGGGCGCGCGAATAATTTGCCTTCGGCTACGGGGGCGAGGCGGGCTGCGATTCTGGGGAAAATGGTGCAGGGCCACGCGCGCTAGGAATTTATGCACGGGAATTTTGTCGCCGGTCAGCTTGGGTGCGGTTTTCGTTACGGCGCTGTGCGGTGCGGTGCTGCTGGGCGGCTGCGGGTCGTCTGTAACTTCCGCTGATTCCTCTACTGTTAATTTTTTGCTGGATTCCGCGCCGACGAATTTGGATCCGCGGATTGGCGCGGACGCTTATTCGGAACATGTGGATGGGCTGATATTTTCCAGTCTTGTGGGACGAGATGCGAAAATGAAAGTGATACCCGACCTGGCGCAATCCTGGGACATGCCTGATCCCGTCACGTACGTTTTTCATTTGCGGCGTGGCGTGAAATTTCACGATGGACGGCCACTCACTTCCGCAGATGTGAAATACACCCTCGATACTGTTATTTCCGGGCCTTTGAAAACTCCCAAGCGGCAGACATACAAGCTGGTGACGTCGGTGGAAACTCCGGATGACGACACGGTGGTGATACGGCTGAGCGAACCGTACGCTTCCCTGCTCTGGAACCTTTCCTCGCCGGGAATCGGGATCGTGCCGCGAGGATCGGGCGCGGAGGTGGCGCAGCATCCGATTGGCACGGGACCGTTTAGATTTGTCAGCGCTGCGACGGATGAAGAGATTGTGCTGGAACGCAATGCGAATTATTTTGTGGCGGCGCCGAAGATCGAGCGGTTGCGAATGCGCATTGTGCCGGACGTAACGGTGCGCGCGCTGGAGTTGCGGAAGGGATCGGCGGATGTGGCGATCAATTCGCTTACGCCGGATATGGTGGTGACGCTGGCGAAAGAGCGCGGGCTGGCGGCGGTGCAGGAGCCGGGGAGTTCGATGGCGTATTTGTCGTTCAATTTCGAGGATCCGATTCTGGCGAAGCGCGACGTGCGGCAGGCGCTGGCTTATGCGACGGATCGCGCGACGATTATTAAATATTTGTTGCGCGGCCAGGCGCGGCCGGCGCAGAGTTTGCTGCCGCCGAATCACTGGGCGTTCGATGCGAATGTGCAGCAGTACGATTTTGATCCGGCGCACGCCGAGAAGCTGCTGGATGCGGCGGGTTATCCGCGAGGGGCGGATGGTGTGCGATTGCGATTGACGTTGAAGACTTCGACGGATGAATTTACGCGGCTGACGAGTGAGGCGATTGCGGATCAGTGGAAGCGTGTGGGGGTGGCGCTGGAGTTGCGGCCGCTGGAGTTCGCGACTTTTTATGCGGATATTTCGCGGGGGAGTTTTCAGATGTACACCTTGCGGTGGGTGGGGGGGAACAACGATCCGGACTTGTACGAGTCTGTGTTTAGTTCGAAGAAGATGCCGCCTGTGGGATCGAATCGCGGGCATTACAAGAATGCGGAGCTGGATACTTTGTTGGATCAATCGCGGGTGGAGATGGACCAGGGGCGGCGGAAGGAGATATTGGCGCAGGTGCAGGAGATTGTGGCTCGGGATGAGCCGTATATCAATTTGTGGTATGTGGATAATGTTTGCGTGCATCGGGACCGGCTCGATGGGATCGCTCTTTCGCCCGGCGGGGATTACGACTTCTTGGATGCTGCGTATCTGAAGTAGGCGAGGCGAGCCTCGCCTGGCTCATTTATTGCCTGACATTTTGCTTCGACGAAAGCGACGGCAAGCCGCCGCAGTCCAAAATACTTCCCGCCATACAACAACCGCGTCAATCGTGCAATGCGGATTTGATTTCGGATTCGGGGATGGCGCCTTCGCGGACTACGTTCCAGTGGTGGCCGTCGAGGCGGACGATGGTGCTGGCGAGGATGCCGCCGGTGTCGCCTGCATCGAGGACGAGGGGGAGGCGGTCGCCTAATTGCTTTACGATTTGGTTGGCGGCGGTGCAGCTGGGAAAGCCAGAAAGGTTGGCGCTGGTTCCGGTGATGGGGCCGCCGACGGCTTCGATGATGGCGGTGGGGACGGCCATGTTTGCCCAGCGCAGTGCTACTCGGCCGGTGTTGCCAGTGACTTTCAGGGGTAGGCGGTGAGTCGCTTCGACAACTAAAGTGAGGGCGCCGGGCCAGAATTTGTGAGCGAGGGTTAGAAATGTGTCCGGCACGTCGCGGATTAGTGTGACGGCCTGTTCGATCGAACTGACGAGAATGGGAAGAGCTTTGGTTTCGGGGCGGCCCTTGACGCGGAATGCGGCTTCGATCGCGGCGAGGTTGAACGGGTCGGCTGCTAGTCCGTAGAAGGTGTCGGTGGGGACGCCGACGACCTGGCCGCGTTTGATGAAACCGGCGGCGTAGTCCACCACGCGTTGTTCCGGGGATGCGGCTGAAATTTTCAGGACTTCGACAGGCAAGTGATCACTCTCTGCGGGTTACGCCTCAAGTTCGCTTGGCACGCTACCATAAGGGCTGCGATGGAAGCAAGGATAGAGGTTCGCGCGCAATTCTGTCTCTGCGGATGACTCGACTGCGCGTTGGGCGTTTGTTAGGCTGTGGGCGTGGCGTCACACTGGAGCGAAGAGACGATTACAAGCCGCGAGAATAAGTGGCTGAAGATATTTCGCCGGGCTTTGCGCGGGACGGGGCCGGCGGCGGGCGAAGCGATTGGAGTGGAAGGACGAAGGTTGGTGGAGGATGCGCTGCGTTCGGGGTTGCAGGCGGAGGCGCTGCTGGTGAGCGAATCGGGCGAGGCGTCGGAGCTGGAACGGATTTTGCGCGCGGCTGGCGAGAGCGAGGCGGGGATTCCGCGGTCGCGGGTGATGCGGACTACGGACAAATTGTTTGCGTCGGTGGCTGGCACGGGGATGCCGCAGGGAGTGGCGGCGCTTTTCGCGCAGCCTGCTTGGGAGTTTGATGATGTGCTTCGTGGAGCGACTGCTGCGGATGGGGCGTTGCGGGGCGATACGGCGTTGGTAGTGGTGATGGCGGCGGTGCAGGATCCAGGAAATGTGGGGACGATTGTGCGGTCGGCGGAGGCGTTTGGCGCGACGGGAGTGGTGACGACGCGAGGGAGCGCAGATCCTTGGTCGCCGAAGGCTTTGCGGGCGTCGGCGGGGTCTGGTTTGCGGGTTCCTGTCTTGCGAGGGATGGCGATTCCTGTGTTGCTGGCGCAGTTGCGCGTGGCTGGAGTTAAGATTGTGGCCGCTAGTTCGCATTCTGCGGGTGTGAGTGGTGCGGGTGCGGATGGTAAGGTGGCGGATTTGCGTTTGCCGGTGGCGATTTTTATTGGAAATGAAGGAGCGGGATTGCCGCACGAGATCGAGCATGCGGCTGATGCACAGATTTTGATTCCGATGAGCGCGGAGGTGGAGTCGCTGAACGCTGGGGTGGCCGCGTCTGTGGTTTTGTACGAGGCGGCGCGGGAGAGGAAAGGCTTTGCGAGTGAAGTGATTTAATTACATGGGACTATTTGAAGCTGTTCAACCTGAGGACGAATCGCCGGCGGGGCGGCCGCTGGCGGACCGGATGCGTCCGCAGAGTTTGGATGAATTTATTGGGCAGGAAGAGTTGTTGGGGTCGGGGAAACCGTTGCGCGTGCAGATTGAGCGCGACGATTTGAGTTCGATGCTTTTGTGGGGCCCTCCGGGATGCGGCAAGACTACTTTGGCGCGGATTATTGCGCGGACCACGAAGTCGGAGTTCATTCCTTTTAGCGCGGTGCTTTCCGGGATCAAGGAAATTAAGGAAGTCATGGCCAAGGCGGAGGCCACACGGAGGTATGGGCGGCGCACGATTGTGTTTGTGGATGAAGTGCACCGGTTCAATCGGGCGCAGCAGGATGCTTTTTTGCCGCATGTCGAGGCGGGTAACATTTTGTTGATTGGCGCGACGACGGAGAATCCTTCGTTCGAGGTGATTGCGCCGCTACTTTCGCGGATGAAAGTGTACGTGTTGAAGGCGCACACGGCGGAGCAGATTGTTTCGCTGCTGGAGCGGGCGCTGGCGGACGACGTGCGCGGTCTGGGAAAAGTGAACGTAGCGGCGAATCTGGAAATATTGCATCGCATCGCGATTCTGGCGAACGGCGATGCGCGGGCGGCTTACAACACTTTGGAAGCGCTGGTAATGGGGACCGAGCCGGGGCCTGAGGGGCGCCGGGTGGTGACGCAGGAGCGGCTAGAGGATGTGCTGCAGCGGAAGTTGCTGCCATATGACAAGTCGGGCGAAGAACATTTCAATTTGATTTCGGCGCTGCACAAGTCTGTGCGCAATTCGGACGCGGACGCGGCTTTGTATTGGTTGGCGCGGATGCTGGAGTCGGGCGAGGATCCGCTGTACATTGCGCGGCGATTGGTGCGCATGGCGAGCGAGGATATCGGATTGGCGGAGCCGCACGCTGTGGAAGTTACGATTGCGGCGATGCAGGCGTTTGAGTTGCTTGGGCCTCCGGAGGGACATTTGGCATTGGCGCAGGCGGCAGTGTACTTGTCGCTCGCGCCGAAGTCGAATGCTGTGTACAAGGCCTACGGGCGCGTGCGGGACGATTTGCAGAGCACGATGGCGGAGCCAGTGCCGCTGCAGATACGGAATGCGGTGACTGGGCTGATGAAAAACGTTGGCTACGGGAAGGACTACCAGTACGCGCACGATTACCAGGACAAGGTTACGGACATGAGTTGCTTGCCGGAGAGTTTGGCAGGGCGGATTTATTATCAGCCGACGGATCAAGGATTCGAGGCGCGGCTACGGTTGCGGTTGGAGGAAATTCGGCGGATTCAGAAAAAGCCGGCGGAGAAGAAAGAAAAGTGATGCGATTGAAAGCCAGCCCCATTCGGCGGGTTCCTGCCGATGCGACGCGCGACAAGGTTTCCGTCTCTTCCCTGCTCTGGTTCGCTGTGATCATCGTTGTTGTGCTCCCCGTGTTGGGCATCGCCGAAGTGAAGCAGGTGGCGATGTTTGACCAAGACGTGCAGGCATTTGCGATTTCGCAGGACAATCACGTGGTGTATGCCGTGGAGCGGATGAAACGGATCAAGAAGCTGATTGTGGAGCATGACGATTTTTGGGTCGGCGAGATGGACGGGAAGAAGCGGAAGATTATTGATGGCGACAAATTCATGCCAGTTCCCTCCTCTCCTGATGAGGAGCCGAGCGATCCGGGTGACGCGAAACATCCGCCATTGCCTCACCAGCATAGCTATCAGGTGGACACGCTGACATGGTCGCCGGACAGCAAGCGGATCGTGGTGAAGATGGATACGTCGGAGCTGGCGCAGCCGCGGGGAAGCATCGTGCAGCAGCTGGATGAACAGCAGACCGTGCGGCCGAACACGATTTTGTATTTGATGGATTCGGAGGGACGGGAAATTTCGATTGCGGGATCGAAGACGGCGACGTTGTCGGATGCGTTTAATGCGGCTTGGTTGGCGGATGGGCAGACCTTGGTTTATCTGTCGAAGACTACCGGTGGGTTGAGCCAGATCAATGCCTTACGTCCGGCGGATGGGAAGAAGCGCGTGTTGTTCGAGGGATTCACATTCGAGGCGGTGGCGTGGGATACGAAGCGGAATCAGGCGTTCGCGATTGAAGAAAATACGCGGATGGTCGGAGCTCCGAAAATTATGCAGCTGGATCTGGTGCAGGAAAGGGTTACGGAGCTCGGATCAGCGGAGGAGTACGCCGGATTTTTGACGGCGGCGCCTTCGGCTCGAAAAATTGCGTATTTCAAGGATGGAGACACGCTCGAAGTACGCGACGTGATTGGTTCCGCGCGGCCGGTGGTGGTGCGCGTGGCGATTGGGGAATTCCAGTGGGCGAAGGACGAGCAGCATATTTTGTTGAAGCGCGGGCAGCCGCAGCAGTCGAATAATTTGGTTTGGGTGGGAGTTTATAACGGAACGTTCGAGCCATTTTTTCATGGCTTGGAGTTTCATACGTTTGCGGTTGCGCCGGATGGGGAGACGGTGGGGGTCACCGAGCCGGGGAAACGGGCTTTGGTGATGTATCGGTTGCAGTGAGAGGTTGAAGCAATTCAAAGGCACCACAGATGAACGCCGATGAACACGATAAAAACGATTCGATTTAAACCCGCCGCAGTGAATCTGATTCGTTAACGAACCTAGACGCGCGAAAAGCAGGTCCGTCACCGCGTCACGCGTGCGCGACACTGCGGCGCGAACCTAAAGGCGCGGGACTTGGTTTGGGCTGACAAGCGATTCTTCGCTGCAGCCGGGCTGGCATCGTGGCAAGCTGGGGCGCAGCAAGCAGCGCCCTACCGGTCTCGTCGGCATTGCAGCGGCGATCAATCGGGGCTCCGCCTGGAGGTCCGGCGGTACAAAGACCTCAGATGCTGGCGGGGTCGCGGTTCAGGCGGAGGCGCCGGACGTGCTCTTTCAGGATGCAGGAATTCATGGTCACGAAGAGGCCGGCGCGACGGGCGCGTTCGGCGGCTTCGTGATGGATTACGCCCTCTTGCATCCAGATGGCGCGGGCGCCCATGCGAATTGCGGAAGCAACGATGTCTGGAACGAATTCGGAGCGGCGGAAGATATCCACAATGTCCACTTTTTCAGGAATGGCTTCCAGGCGGGCGTAGCACTTCTCACCTAGCACTTCTTTTTCCAGCGGATTTACAGGGATGATGCGGTAGCCGACGGATTTCAGATAATCAGCTACGCCGTAGCTGGGGCGAAATTTGCGATTGGAGAGGCCGACGACGGCGATGGTGCGGCTGGTCTTCAGAATTTCGGTGACCGGATCGTTGGGCGCGGCCGGAGCGGCGCCGTGTACGGACACGTCAGCCGGCGCGTTGAAATCATTGGTGGATTGAGTCATTAGATGTCCCGGGAATCCCCTTCCAGAAATTGGCGGATGGAGGGCTGCGATTCGCGCGGCGTAGTGTCTCGTACCAGGGCCAGCAAGTCCAGAAATTTTTTGTTTTCTTCGGGGGTGCCGACGGAGACGCGGATGGCGGTGGGCAGGCCCATCCAGCGCATGGGGCGTACTATTACTCCCCGTGTGAGGAGCTCTTCGCTGATGGGTTCCGCGTCGCGCCCGAATTCTACCAGGAGGAAATTTGCGAAGGAAGAGACGAATTGGATGGAGAGTGATTTCAGGCCGGAGGTCAGCTGAGCTAGGCCGGCGCGATTGGATTCGACGGAGCGGCTCACGTGTTGTGTGTCTTCCAACGCGGCCAGCGCGGCGGCTTGGGCTACTCCGGAAGTGTTGAAGGGGCCGCGGAGTTTGTTCATTTCGTGGAGCAGGTCGGCGGGGCCGATGCCGTAGCCGATGCGGAGGCCTGCCAGGCCGTACACTTTGGAAAAAGTGCGCAGGACGATTACGTTGCGGCGGCGTTGGGCCACGGCGATGGAGCGCGAGTAGTCGGGGCGCTCGACGTATTCGAAGTAGGCTTCGTCCACGACGACGAGAACGGTTTCGGGGACGCGAGCGAGGAAGGAATCGAGTTCATCGGCGGTGAACATGGTGCCGGTGGGATTATTGGGATTCGCGAGATAGACAATTTTGGCGTCGGGCGGGAGATTGCGGGCGATCGCGTCGAGATCAAAGGCGTAATTGCGCAGCGGGATTTCGAGCAGCCGTGCTCCGGCGGCGCGGATGGCGATGTAATAGAGGGGGAATGAACCGTGCGAGGTGACGCCGCAATCGGCTTGCGTGAGCATGATGCGCGCGGCTAGATCGATTAATTCTGTGGAACCTGCGCCGAGAATTATATTTTCTGCGGGAACCGTGTGTTTTTTGGCAAGGGCTTCGCGGACGTAGAAGCCGCTGCCGTCGGGATAGCGATTGGAATCGGCGAGAGCTTTTTGTGCGGCGGCCAAGGCGAGCGGCGAAGGGCCTAGCGGATTTTCATTGGAAGCGAGTTTGATGGGGTGCATTTTTAGTTCGCGTTCGACCTCTTGGATTGGTTTTCCGGGGACGTAGGGAGCGAGCGCGCGAATGTGAGCGGGGACGAGGTCATGAATGCGTTTGGTCATTCGCTGCAGTGGCTCAGCGCCTTCCTTTGGGGCCGGAGAAATTTCCTGGTTTTGGTTTGTGATGGCCGGGTCCGCTTCGTTTTGGTCCGCCGGGGCGGGGCTTCATGCCTGTTGGGCGTTCGCCAGGATTCGTGAATTTGCTTTTGGCGCGGCCGAAGGCGCCGGGTTCTGAGGGTTTGCGCGATTTCCAGGGGTTGCCGGGTTTGCGGCTGCCTCCTGCGGATGGACCGCCGCCGCTGCTGCGGAATTTTCCTCCTGGTGCTGCGTGCGGGCGTCCGCTGGGTTGCTGTGATTCGGTGCGGCGCCAGGGAGCTTCGGATTTTGGTTTGATGGGGCGATCGTAGTCGGCATCCTGGTCTGGGCGCTGGAAGGAATCGCGGCCGAATTTCTGGAATGGCTTTCCGGTGTGATGGGGTTTTGATCCGCTGGGGCCTTCCCTTCTGAACGGTGGGCGCGGTTTCCAGGGGCCGCTCGGTTTTTCGTCGTGCGATTTCGGGCCGTGGGATTTCGCGCCGAAAGATTTTGCGAATGGCGGTTTGCCGGGGCGCCCGCCCGCGACTGCGGAGCGAGCGGGATGCCCTGGGCGAGAATTGTGAAAACTTTTTTGCGGTGGCGCGGAGAACGGAATTGTGCGAACTGGCGGTGGCGCTGTCATTGCTGCGCGATCCTGCGCGTTTTGGAAATTTTGTTGCGGGCGCGGCGTGCTGCTGTCGCGCGCGATGCATGGTTGCGTCGGGCGTTTGGCTTCGCCTGGTTTTGGTTTCGGCTGATAGGGGCGACGCTTGACGAAGGGGCGGCGCGGGATTGCTGGTGAAAATCCTAGCGTAGGCGTGCCCATTGCTGATTGCCTCGCCGGCAGACTCAGTTGAGTGCTTGGGAGTATCGCCGGATGTGCTGTTGTGCTGATTGGCGCGGCGCCTGGTTCGACCATGCGGCGCAGCGTCTTTACTTCGGCATCTGACAGCGGACGATAGTGGCCTGCGGAGAGATCTTCGAGCGCGAGGTTGCCGATTTTCACACGCTTGATTTTTTCCACAGGATGACCGGTCTGGAACAAGCGGTTGCGCAGCTGATCGCGACGAGCTTCGGAGAGAGTGACTTCGTACCAGGGGGCGTCTTTGCCCTTGATGCGGGTGATGCGCGCGCCGCTGGATTGCGCGAGGCTTTCGATTTCGTCGAAGGTTAGCAGTGTTTTCAATTTTAGATTGTAGGTTTGCGGCAGGTGATGGGCTTTGAGCATGAGGTTGGCTAGTTCGCCGTCGTTGGTGAGGAAGACGAGGCCGAGTGAGTGATACTCCAGGCGGCCGACGGGAAAGACGCGCTGCGAGAGGCCGTGCAGAAGATCGGTGAGCGAGCGGCGGCCTTCGGGGTCGACCATGGTCGAGACAACTTCGGGCGGTTTGTTGAGGAGCAGATAGACGCGCTCGGTTTCGGGGCGGAGGAGTTTGCCTTGGACTTTGATGTGGTCTTTGGATTCGTCGGCTTTGCTGCCTAGTTCGGTGATGGTCTGGCCGTTTACGGTGACGAGGCCGGATTTGATTAGTTCTTCGGCGTGGCGGCGAGAGGCGATGCCGGCACGCGCAATGATTTTCTGTAGTCGTTCGAGCATGGGAAGGCTGAATGGCTCCGTGGTGCAGGTATAGCTTAACGGAAAAAGCGTCCGGGGGCGAATGGCGGAGGAGAAATTATTGCCCGTTAGTCCGCGAGGTCGGAGGCAATGGCTCGTTCCCTAGCTTTCCTTGTCGGTAGATTGGCTGCCCGAGCCTGCGGAGGCGGCCGCGGCGCGGGATTTGTCGGAATCTTCGGGTGCGGCGCCCGGCACGGTTTGGGCTTCGGAAGCAGCGGCGTCGGACAAGTCATCGCTGATTGCGGCTTCGGTTTCGGCTGCAACTTCTACGTTGACGATTTCTGCGTCCACGACCTCTGCGTCGACGACCGCTTCGGCAATTGCTGCGGAGTCTTCGGGTTGGGGTTCGGCAATGCCTTCGTCGGAGCCAAGGGCGGCTTGGGCCAAGGCTTCGAATTCTTTCAGGCTGGGGAGTTCGTCTAGGTCGGAGAGGCCAAAGCGCATCATGAATTGTTTGGAGGTGCGATAGAGGATGGGGCGGCCGATGACTTCTTTGCGTCCGGCGGTAGTGACCAGGCGTTTTTCGAGGAGCGTTTTGATCACGCCGCCGACGTGGACGCCGCGGATTTCGTTTATTTCGGGGACGGTGACCGGTTGCTTGTAGGCAATGACCGCGAGAGTTTCAAGAGCGGGCATCGTGAGGCGCAGCGGAGGCTGCAGGCTTTTGATGAATTTACGGACTACGTCGTGATGCTGAGCTTTGGTGTAGAACTTCCAGCCGCCGGCGACCTTGCGGACTTCGATGCCGCGCTCTTCGGTCTGGTAAGCGGCGGTGAGTTGTTCCAGGGCGGCGCGGGCTTCGGGCTTTTCGACGCCGAGGGCCTTGGAGATTTGGTCGAGCGTGGCGGGCTCGTCGGCGGCATAGATGATGGCTTCCAGTGCGGCTTGGATTTCTTGTGGCGTCATGCGTTTCCCCTTGGTGCTCGCGATGCTGCGAATATTGTGGAATTCATCGTCACAGGTATTGGTCCTCGATTTGGGACATGGCATCGGGGCCGGCGAAGACGGCGTCGAACATTTTGTGTTTGCGCAGGCGGATGTCCTCGAAGAGGTCGGACTGGACGAGCAGGACGGCTTGCATACGGACCATTTCCAGGACGGCTAGAAGGGCAACGATCATGGCGTTGCGGGTTTCGCAGGTTTCGAAGAACGCGATGAGCGAGACGGGATCGTCGGTGATTACCAGGCGCTGGCGCAGGCGGTCCATCATTTGCGCGATGGAGACGGTGTCGTGGCGCAAGCCGAATTGCGGGACTTCTTTGCGGCGCTCGAGAATCTGTTGGAAGGTTTTGACCAGGTCCACCAGCGAGACGACCAGTTCACCTTGAACTTCGTCGCCTCCGTAGAGAGATTTGTCGGGATGCGACCAAACGTTCGATTCGACTTGCTGTTTCTGGTAGAGGAGCTGCGCGGCGTTCTTGAATTTTTCGTGTTCTAGCAGGCGGTGAACTAGTTCGTCGCGCGGGTCTTGTTCTTCGGCGGCTAGCAGGGGGTCGACTGGCAGCAGCATTTTTGATTTGATGTGGATCAGAGTGGCGGCCATGTAGATGAAATCGGCGGAAACGTTCACGTCGAGCGTTTCGAGTTGGTGGAGGTAATCGAGATATTGCTCGGTGATTTTAGCGATGGGGATGTTGTGGATGTCCATCTCCTGCTTGCGGATGAGATCAAGCAGCAGATCGAGCGGGCCTTCGTACGCCGGTAGATTGATGCGATAGGGTGATGCCATTATTCGCCTGTTGCCACCTTTCCTGCACGCGCCCGAATTGAGACGTGGCGCGCTTCGTCCCACTGGAAGATCGCGTTGCGGACGCGTTTCATGGTTTTGCGCGCGACCTTCTGGGCTTGCTTCGAGCCGGTGTCGAGGATATCCCAAACTTGCTGTGGATTGGCCTCAAATTGTTTGCGGCGTGACTGGATGGGCTCGATCCACTTCACCAGGTTTTCGGCCATTTCTTTTTTGCAGTCGACGCAGCCGATGGCGGCGGAGCGGCAGTCGCGGTCAATGCGCGCGACGGTGTCGGGCGGCGAAAATAATTTGTGATAGGCGAAGACGGGGCAGATTTCCGGGCGGCCGGGGTCGGTGCGGCGGACGCGTTGGGGGTCGGTGAGCATGTTGCGGGTTTTGGTACGGATTTCGTCGGGAGGATCGGTCAGCCAGATAGCGTTGCCGTACGATTTGGCCATGCGGCGGCCGTCGAGGCCTGGGAGGCGTGGGGTTTCGGTGGGGATGTATGCGGGCTCTTGGAGGATGCGTTCACTCCGAAAATATTTTGACGCCGTGCCAACTTCTCGATGAAAGTTCTCCAGACCGACCTCGCGGACATATTTGTGCACACGTTCGACAAAACCAAAGTCGAGCGCTACTCCAAATAACTTTCCCTTAGCCTCGGAGGAGTCCGCACCAACTAGCTTACACACCATGAGGAGCACTTTCTCATCCTCGACGATCTTGGGGTCAAGATCGAACCCATACGTAAAGTTGAATCTCCGGACCACTTCTCGCGTCAGCTCTACGTGAGGCGCTTGATCCTCGCCGACTGGAACGAGCAATTCCTGCTTTGGTTCGCCGTACATTACGATGTCGGCGGATTGCAGGAGGGGGTAGCCCAGGAAGCCGTAGGTGCCTAGGTCGCGGCCTTTCAGGTTTTCGATTTGTTCTTTGTAGGTGGGGACGCGCTCTAGCCAGCTTAGGGGGGTGATCATGGAGAGGAGGACGTGGAGTTCGGCGTGTTCCAGGACTTGGGATTGTACGAAGAGCGTCGATTTTTTTGGGTCTAGGCCTACTGCTAGCCAGTCCATGGCTACTTGCAGGGTGTTCGCCGCGATGGAGGATGTGTCTTCGTAATGCGTCGTGAGGGCGTGCCAGTCGGCTACGAAGAAGTAGCAGTCGTATTCTTGCTGGAGTTTCAGCCAGTTGGAGAGGGCGCCGAAGAAATGGCCTAGGTGGAGGCGGCCGGTGGGGCGCATGCCGCTGAGGACTCGTTTCAGTTTAGGCAAGATTAAGTCGTTCTCCTAAGTTCGGGCTTGGCGCTGATGCTTCGTGCTCAGCAAATTCAAATTTAAACCGCCGGCCTTAAAACAAAAAGCAGGCGGCCGCTACAAATTCAAAACCACAATCAACTGCAGAGAGCCGGCGGGACGCCGGCACTTCGAAACCAACTTCCACGGCTGCCCGGTTCGCTGAACCTGAACCGGCCGATACGAAGGCAGCGTCAAAAGCAACGGCAACATCGAAGGCTGGCGGTCTGAAGACCGCCGCTACTAACCCAAGACCAACGTCAAATTCTACAGCAAGATCGAAGGCGGGCGGGTCTGAGACCCTCCCCTACGGACTGTTCTCTAGCGCCTCTGTGAATCGCGCAGAAGGTCGCGGGCGATTACCAGGCGCTGCATTTCGCTGGTCCCTTCGTAAATTGTTAAGACGCGGGCGTCGCGATAGTAGCGCTCGACATCGGTTTCGCGCGAATAGCCGCTGCTGCCGTGGACTTGGACGGCTTTGTACGCGACGCGATTTGCCATTTCGCTAGCGTAGAGTTTGGCGCGCGAGGCTTGCGAACCGCGCGGGCGCGTTTGCCTGTTGCTCACTTCCCTTCCTCGTGCTTCTTGATCGCGCAACTCTTTATCACGTTGCCACGCTGCGTAGTGAGTTAGCGCGCGGGCGGCAGAGATTTCTGTTTCCATGTCAGCCAGCATCCATTGGATGGCTTGGTAATCAGCGATCGGGTGGCCGAAAGTCTTTCTTTGTTTGGCGTAGCGCGTGGCGGTTTCGAGTGCGCCTTGGCCTACGCCTACGGATTGTGCTGCGATGCCGATGCGGCCGCCGTCGAGCGATTCGAGCGCAATGCGGAGGCCTTGGCCTTCTTCGCCCAGGCGATTTTCCGCGGGCACGCGGCAATCCTGCAGCGAAATTTCGGCCGAGCGCGACAGGCGCAGACCCATTTTATCTTCGTAGCGGCTGATGCGGAAGCCGGGAAAGTCCGGTTCGACGAGGAAGGCGGTGACGCCGCGGCTGCCAGCGGCGGGATCGGTCTTGGCGAAAACGATGTAGAGGCCGGAGACGCCGCCGTTGGTGACCCAGGCTTTGGTGCCGTTCAGGTTGTAGTGGCTGCCATCGCGGACGGCGCGGGTTTGGATTCCGGCGGCGTCGGAGCCGGCTTGTGGTTCGGTGAGGCAGAAGGCGCCGAGAATTTCGCCGCGGGAGAGGCGGGAGAGATATTTTTTCTTTTGCTGGTCGGTACCGGATTTCCAGAGCGGGACCGCGACGACGGAATTCGTGACGCTGAGGGCTACGGCGGTGGAGGCGTCCACGCGGGCGACTTCTTCGAGCATGAGGGCGTAGCTGACGGTGTCTGTGCCGGCGCCGCCCCATTCTTCGGGGATCAACATGCCGCAGCAGCCTAGTTCGCCCAGTTTTTTGAGTTGATCGGCGGGAAATTTTTCGGCGCGTTCGTATTCGCGGAGGATGGGGCGCATTTCCGTTTCCATGAATTGGCGGACGGTGTCGCGGATGAGGATTTGATCGCTGCTGAGTGAAAAATCCATCGAGAGGTGTAGGGGAGATGCTAGCACAAGGCGACAGTCAAAGGCACCACAGATGAACGCAGATGAAGGCAGTAGTGAAGGTGAGCGAAGAAAAAGGCGGAAAGAGTTAAGGCAGAGCGCGCTGAGGACACAGGGAAAAGCAACGGCAAAGACGCCCGCCTAAAAGGCAAAAGCAGGCGGCCGCTGCAACGTCAAAAGCAGTTCAACGGCTAGGATCTGGTTATTCAACGTCGGATTTCTTTTTTACTTCGGGGGGTTTTAGGCGCTCGCTTACTTTGGATTTTTTGTTGGCTTTTACTTCTACGTTTTGGGTTTTGGAGATCAGGCCTTTGGATTCGAAGACAACCGTGTAGTGGCCGGGTTTCAGGTCGTCGAAGCTGTAGGCGCCGGTGCCGTCGGTGGAACCGCTGCTAATTTCTTTGGTGGAAAGATTGGTGAGGGTGACTTGCGCGCCGGCTAGCGGAGAGCCTTGGTGGTCGGAGACGTTGCCGGAGATGGAGCCGGTGGTGGCTGGAGCGTGTGTCTTGGATTCGCTCTTGGATTGGGGTTGATTTTGCGCTGGTGCGGCCGGAGCGAGGAGCACGAGGGAGAGCGCGATGATGCAGATCGCTGCTGCGGCTGCGAGACTGAGAGTACGTTGAGCGCGTGGCATGATGGTGCCCCCTGAAAATGCGTTTAGGATTCGTCCAACCATTGGTTCAATGCTGCGGCATTAGAGTTTCAAAAGCTCGCGCAGGCGTTTGGTCTGGGCGCGGGAGACTGGAATTTCGCTGGCGCGCTTGTCGTTCATTTTCAGCATGTAGCTGGACTTGAACCAGGGGACGACTTCCTTGATGTGATTGATGTTGACCAGGTAAGAGCGGTGCGCGCGCCAGAAACGGTCGGCGTCGAGGGAGGCGGAAAGCTCCTCGATGGTGCGGTAGTTGGAGACGCCTTCGAAGTCGCGCGTGAAGATGGTGATGGTGCCGTCCTGGATGGAGGAGTAAATCATGTCGTCGGCGTCTACCAGGAACATGCGTTCTTGCGATTTTACGAGAAGTTTTACTGGTTGCGCGGATTTGACCGCGGTGACGGAGGGGAACGCGAGCTGGCCCATCAGGGTTTCCAGACGCTCGACCGGAGAGGTGTGAGCGTCCACCATTTTTTTTGCGCGTTGCAGGGCTTTGGAGATGCGAGCTTTGTCGAAAGGCTTGAGGACGTAGTCAACCGCGTTTACGTCGAAGGCTTGGATGGCGTAGTTGTCGAATGCGGTGGCGAACACGATTTGCGGGACACGCAGTTTGCGTTCGAGAAGTTTTTTTATTACGCCGAAACCGTCGAGGCCGGGCATTTGTACGTCGAGGAAGACGAGGTCGGGTTCGTGTTCTTTGATCAGAGTGACGGCTTCAAGGCCGTTCTTGCCGAGCGCGACTACGTTTACTTCTGGAAACCCTTTGAGGAGGTAGAGGAGTTCGTCGCGGGCTGGGCGCTCGTCGTCAACGATTACAGTGTTGATTGGCATCGGTTTGTCGGTAGCAGTATATGCAACGGGAGTGGGGGCGGCAAGAAATCGCGACGCAATGTTCTGTTGATGTTGGCGGGAGGCGAAACTGCGTTACGATGTTTGTCGAAATTGGAGTGACAGGAGCGAATGTGGCGAAGAAAAATGCGACGGCGAAGGTTTTGAGTAGCGAGGCGCTATTGCATACGCAGGTATTTGATGTGCAGCGGGAGAAAGTGATCGAGCCGACGGGGTTAGAGGCTACGCGGGACATTATTGTGCATCCGGGGTCGGTGGTGGTGCTGCCTGTACTGCCGGATGGGCGGATTGTGTTGATACGGCAGTACCGGCATAGCGTCGAGCAGTATTTGTGGGAGTTGGTGGCGGGGCGGCGGGATGGGGATGAAAGTTTTGAGGCGGGGGCGCGGCGGGAGTTGCGGGAGGAGACGGGATACGCGGCGGGAAAAATGCAGCTGCTGGTGGATTTGTTTCCTAGCCCGGGATTCTTGCGGGAGAACATGGCGATATTTTTGGCCACGGGGTTGAAGAAGGGAGAGGCTCGTCCGGAGGCAGATGAGAGGATTACGCAGAAGGTGGTGACGTTGCGCGAGGCGGAGCGGTGGATACGGAGCGGGAAGATACGAGATGGGAAGACGGTGGCGGGGATTCTTTATTACTCGAAATATTCTGCGAAGAACAGGTGAAGGATGGTGGCGCCGACGGTCGCGACAACGAGGCGCCGAACTTGCTAACCAACATTAATGGCTGCCCTGTTCGACGAAACTGAACCGGCCGCTACCGAGTCAACGGCAAGGCCTCGGCGGCAACAATCGCGCCGCACAGCCTAAAGGCAGTGCCACGAAAACGAATCGTGGCTGGTCGTGACCGCGGGCACGGCATGCCGAGCCCCTACGATGCCAAGCCCTTGCAGCTGTACTTTGGTTCAATGGGTGATTGAGCACGCTGCTTGGCTGTAAACCTGTGATTCCCTTGCCTGCTGCTATGCTGGGATTGGTGCGTTTATTGGCGCGCTTTTGCGGCATAGGAGTAGGTTATGGCTGATGCGAAATTGTTAAGAACGATTTATAAGGTTTTGAGCTGGAGCAGTTTGGCGGCATTGATTTTGACGATTGTGCTGGTGCTGCATAAGTCGCCGGCGCCGAATGTTGCGTTTGATCCCGGAGCGGCGGCGCGAGTGGAGCAGAAGTTTGCTGCGGCGGATCAGGCGAAGGCGGTTGGACAGCCGGGGAAAGTGGCACTGGATAGCGGTGAATTGAATTCTTATCTGGCGCAGAGTTTGCAGACGGAGGGGGCGGGGCCGGCTGCGGGTGCGACTTCGGGTGGCACAACGAGCGGCGCTCCGGGAAATGCGTACGGCGCCGCGCCTGCTGGTCCGGCAGTGGATGGCGGGGGGAATGCGGCGAATGATCCTAGCGCGGCTTTGGCAGCTGGGGATCCTCGGTCGCTCGAGGATGTGCAGTCGTCGGTCAAGGATGTGAAGGTGGACATGGTGGGGGATTTGGTGAAGGCGTATGTGATTTTTGATTTTCATGGGAAGGATATTTCGTTGGAGTTGGATGGGCATTTGAGCTCGGAGAATGGATTCATGAAGTTTGATCCGGTTAGCGGGAAATTGGGGTCGTTGCCTTTGCCGCAGTCTACTTTGAATGCGGCGGTGGAGAAGATGATGGCTTCGCCGGAGAATCGGGACAAGTTGCGGCTGCCAGCAGATATTAGCGATATCAAGATTGAGGATGGGAAGGCGGTGATTCAGTACAAGCAGTGAGGGCGGAGTTGACAGTCGAAAGTTGAGAGTTGAAAGCAACAGCCCCAAAGAATTCTCACCGCACAGACGCTGAAGACGCAGAGAAAATCTAAGCCGGGAGAGATCCTTCGCCCGGCGTGAAACAAAGGCGCCGCGCTCAGGATGACGGCGCGCACATCCATCATGTGAGGTTATCGATTGGAGCGGTCTTGGATGGCGCGGGCTGTGGCTTGGGCTTGCGCGGCTAGCTGCGGGGACATGCCGTCGGCGCCGCGGACGAACTGATTTACGTACGGCAAATCTTCTGGGCGGCCTGTGAGGAAGAGGGCGCGGAGGGCTTCCCAGGCCATGCTTTCGTTGGGGGCCAGGGCTAGGATTGGTTGGCCAACGGAAACTGTTGTGCCGTCTTTCACTAGCCAGTGATCTACCGTGCCGGGGACTTTGGCGCGGACTTCGTCGGTCTTCCCTGCTTGACTCTTGTCTGTTCCTCCTCCGCTGTTCGCTGCGGCTTCGATGTGAGCTACTAGAGTGCCGGGATTCACGATGTCGCCGGGCTTGAGGCGCGTAGCGAGCGCGCCTGTTTGCGGGGCCGCCATCATGTACGGTCCGAGCATGGAAACGATTTGGGCGTGGCCGGAATCGTCTTGGAAGCGGACGAGGGAGAGCGCGGCGTTGCGCTGGACCATGGGATTGGGATCGTTGAGCATCGGCAGGAGGGCTTGATGGAATTCGGGCGCGGTGTTGTCCTGGCCCATGACCCAGGCGTCGGTGACGCGGATTTCGTCAATGGGATCTTTCGAGAGGGCGACCATTTGCGGATACCACTTGCGGACGGATGAGTCGTTGCGTTCGATGCGGCTTTCAAATTGGGAGAGGACGTGCTGGATTTCGCGGGGGTGGGAGCGATCGGCTAGGGCTTTGGAGATTTGCGCGTCGGTGATGGGCCGACCGAACCAGGTGGCGTTCCAAAATAAGAACGGCATGACGACGAAGGCGAGCGTGAGAACCACGATGCCTAGCGCCCAGCGTCCGCCGAAGGATTTTTGTGGCTTGGTGGCGTCGGCAGCGTTGTCAGCGGAAGTGGGAGCTGATGAATTCATTTGTTGCTGCAGCGTGCGGGCCGGACTGCGGCGGAATTCATTTTCTGGGTGGCTCGCCCGGAGTAGTTGACGGAGATGCGGCCGGCGCACTAGGGGCTGGCTTCTCTGCGGGCGGCGGCGTGCTTTGCGCGACCGCTGGAGCGTTCACGGCGGCTGCTGGTGCGGCTGAAGGCTTTGGCGGTATCGCCGTTGTGACAGCAGGCTTAGCGGCGGGCGCAGCAGTCGCTGCAGAAGTCGCGGCGGTTGCTGCAGGTTTTGCGGCTGGCGCGGCTGCGGGCTTTGCTGGCGGCGCGGCGGCAGCAGGGGCGGGCTTCAGGAAAGGAATCAGGCCGGCTTGCCAGAGCATGTGGGCGAGCATGGCGCCGAAGATTCCAGCGATCATCAGAGCGATCAGGAGAAGCATGATGCCGTCAATGCCGCTGGTGAGCAGGCCGCTGGTGATGTCCCAGACGATACCCCAGAGACAAATCAGGATTGCGGCGGTACAGAGAGCACCGATTTCAATGCGGTGCGCTTTGGACGTCATTTCCACGCCTCCTGCTGCGGCCGCTGCGGTCATCGGGAGACCTTATCCAGAATCATCCAGCCGAGGAGCAGCGGAATATGCGCGACGGTGGCGTGCATGAGCCACTTGGCGCGAACGTTGGTGCGAACACGGCTGGCCCAGTATGACACGAGAAGCAGAAGCAGGCCGAGGATGAGGGCGCCGTAAAAATAATTGATGCCTGCCATGCCGAGAACTGCGGGCAGCAGGCTGACCGGAATCAGAATGGCGGAAGTGGCGATGATCAGGCTGAAGGTGCGGTCGCCGGAGCGGTCAACGACGGGGAGCATGAGGATGCCGGCGCGGCCGTAATCTTCGCGGTACATCCAGGCGATAGCCATGAAGTGCGGGAACTGCCAGAAAAATAAAATCGCGAACAGGATCCAGGCTCCGGCGGAAAGTGAACCGCGGGCTGCGGCCCAGCCGATCATTGGGGGCAATGCGCCGGGAATGGCGCCTACGGCGGTGGCGAGAGTGGTGCGAGTCTTCAGCGGAGTGTAGGCGGCGAGATAGGAGACGCTGGTGGCTAGCGCGATGAATGCGGCGAGCGCGTTGACGGCAAGGGCTAGCCAGATGGTGCCGGCGATTATGGTGGCGACACCGAACAGCATTACCTCTTTGGGCTGAAGAATTCCCAGGGGCAGCGGGCGCGATGCGGTGCGGCGCATCACGGCGTCCATGTGGCGTTCGACGTATTGATTGAGCGCGGCGGTGCCTCCTGCGACGAGGAGCGTGCCGCAGAGCGTGTTCATCAGGCGCGCCCATTCCATGTGGCCTGTGCTGCCGAGGTAAAAGCCGGCGACGGTGGTGATGACGACGAGGAAAGTTACGTCTGGCTTGGTGAGGACGACGTAGGCCCACGGCTTTTCGTACGCGGAGATGGCTTCGGCGCGGGGGTTGCTGCTCATAGCGTGGTGTCCGCTCGTTTGATGATCGTCGTGGCGCTAATGGTGTTCATGTTTTTCATGCGCCGGAGCCTGCGGCGCTCTCGCCAGAAACTTTGGATGCGGCGGAGACTGTAGCATTTCCATTAATCGCGCGGAAGGCCGAAAGCGCGAGGACCACGCTGGCTGCGAGCGTGAGCGCGCCCACCAGGACGTGCGCGACTGTGAGGATCACATACGTGGAGGTGGGCTGCTGGGCTTTGATTTCCTGGACGACTGCCCAGTAGGCGGCGATGCCTAACAGGAATTGGGTTCCAATGAAGGACGCGAGGAAGATACCCCAGCGGCGGAGATGCGCGACGGTGCCGAAGCGGACGCGGACGGTGCGGCTGGTCCAGATGGCGAGGAATAGCACGACGAATGCACCGATGAGGTGCGGGAGGATCTGGAATGCGCCGTGGCGAAAGCCCGCGCCCAGGATTAATTGTACAAAGATTGCGGCGGCGGTGAGCGCTGAGAGCGTGCGCAGCGGCGGGGAGGATGGGTCGTCGAGTTTTATTGGATCGCTGTTCCACCATTGGCTGGTGAAGAGGGTGATGCTGATTACCGTGACGAAGAAAATTTGCGCGAGGATGGCGTGAATGGTGGCGGTGAGCGCTGGGTTGTGGAAGAGGACGCGCATACCGCCGAGGACTGCTTGGGCGATGACCAGGATTAGTGCGGTGAAGCCGAGATTGCGCAGGAAACGAGACCCGCTGCGGGCCAGGAGGACAGCCAGGACCAGCGTGAGGATCGCAACCGTGCCGGCCATCAGGCGATGGGCGTACTCGTAGCGAATGCCGCCTACGAGCGGCGGAATAATTTTTCCGTAGGCCAGGGGCCAGTCGGGGACGGAATCGGCTGCGTCGTTGCTGGTGACCAGGGCCCCAGCCATCAGAAGCAGGATGGTGCAGGCGGAGGTGGCGAAGGCGAAACGGTGGAGGCCTGGGGTGATTGCTGATTCGTTTTTGGTGATTTCCGGCATTTTTTCTAGAAAGGCACCCTAACACAATCCGAGCGGCATTTTATGCATCGAGCGCCGTTGCAACCTATGAAGAGGCGGGAGAGAAACCCGCCCCCTCTAGCCGATTTGATGCATGAACTAGTCCGCTGGTGGCGCGGGCGGTGCGGCGGCATTGAATTTAAATTCGACCGTTTTGGACTCTTTCGGGCCGATGGTTACGGTCTGGTCTTGCGTGCCGTATTTTTCCTGCCACGCTTCGATGGTGTAGGTGCCGGGAGGCAGGTTCTTCAGCTCGAACGAGCCGTCTTTTCCGGTGATGGCGTAGTAGGGATTCTTGAACACGAAGATGTAGCTCTTCATCCAGGGGTGAACATTGCACTTCACCGGGATGGCCAGCTCGGCGCGCGCGAAGGAGTCGTCGATGGGAGAGGTACCGGGAGCTTGCGACTTGTTCCACTCGCGATTGTCTTTCGGCATGGGGTGAATGTTGTGGGTGGTCTGGTCGTCGTTCTTCACTTCGAAAGTTTGGCCGGTCATCACAGCGATGACGTGGGGCGAGTACATGCAGCCTTTTTGCGCTAGCGGCACGGAATCCGTGGGCGTGGTGAAGACGTAGTCGCCGAGGCCGTCTTTCACGAAGATGACGACGTTGCCGAGGTTGCCTTTATCGTCCGCGACGACTGTGGGCGGTACGACGGGGCCGGAATTCGCCTTCTGGCAATACGGCTCGGCGCTCATGTTGATTGGTTTTTCGGGAGCGGCTTTGCCGTCGAGAGTTACTTTGCCGGAGACGGAACCGGCGGTTGTGGCGTCCACCGTTTTTCCGGCAGGGGCTGTGGTGGCAGCAGGCTGCTCGGCGGTTGGAGTGGATTCTTTACTGCCGCATCCGGTGACGGCGAGGGCGAGGACGGCGGCTACAGCGAGATGAAAACATCTGTTACTCATGTTGGAAAATTCCTCCTTAGCGGAACTGCGTATTCTAACAAGAATGGGTACGGATGGCGCGCGATTTCTGATGCGTCGCTGAAAGACCCTGCATGCTCGGCGTGACGCGTTTGCGGGTTCGCTTCACTTGAGCAAAAAGCAGATCCCTCGCCCACTTCGCGGGATCGGAATGACAACCGATCACGGACGGCGCTGACAAACTACTTTCCGCCGGACTGCTTCCCTGCTGCGCCGCTCCCGCTGTGGTTGCTGGCGGACGGCGTGCGGCCTAGCAGGGCGGCTTGCTCCTGGGGCGTCAGAGTGAACATGTAACGGACCAGGAGGTCGGCTTGATCGCCGTGATATTGCTGCATGGCGCCGGGCGTGGGGCCGGCAAAGACCCATATGTCGCCTTGCTTGCGGAAGAGGCCCGAGGGCATGGCGGTTCCGGGAATAATTTTCGCGGGATCGGTGATCCAACGGGCGGTCCATGCGGGTTGCAGGCGCTCGTGTGCGAGCAGGAAATTCGGCGCGGACGCATTTTTGTCGTGCGCTTCATTGCCGGTCATATGGCATTTCAGGCACGGCGCGGCTGGGCTGGTGAACAGGCCGCGGGCCATGGCGCGTTCGGCGTCGCTGAGCGGCTCGACCTTGGGAGGAATGAAAGGATCGGGCTGAGCGGACATGGCTTCGAAAAATAAAGTGAGCTTGCGAATTTCGTCGTTCGAAAGAGAGAAAGTGGGCATGCGCACTTGCAGATATTGGCGGACGCCGTTGCGATTCGTATCGCTGCTGCTGAGCGCGGGATTCGCGAGGAAGCCGCGGAGCCATTCGGGATTTACGCGCGCGCCCTCGGTGGTCAGGACCGGAGGCAGATTGCCTTTCTGATCGCCTTGATACATCGGCAGAGTCTGCAGTACGGATTTCTGGCCGACGTCGATCTGGTGGCAGCCGATGCAGTTATATTTTGTGACGATCCACCAGCCGTCTTGAATGTACTTGCGGCGATCGGCCGGCTTGTACATGTATTCGGGAGGCAGAGTGGGATCGGTGCTGCCGAGCAGCATGGTGACGAGCGCCTGGACCTCATCCTGCGATTGCAGGTTGGGCTTAGGCATGCGCAGGGCGTCCATCGGATTTGCGTGATACTTTCCCGTGTCGTACAGTGCGGGATTTTCCAGTTTGTGTTCGAAGAAACCTTTCGGATCGAACCAGGCCATTTTTTCGCCATCGCGCGTGTACGGCTTCAGGGTGTATGTGCCGTCGGCGTTGAAGACCGGCTGCTCGCCGCGCTTGGCGTCTTCGGTCCAGAGCGCGAAATCGAGGCGCTCGATGGGCTTGCTGCCTTCGTTGGTGAGTTCCGTGCCGATGCGGCCTTCGTCTTCGAGGCCGCTGATTTCGTGGCATCCGGCGCAGCCATAGTGGCGGACGAGGTCTTTGCCCTTCGCGGCCATTTGCGGATCGTCCATGTAATTCGCGGCGGCGTAGGTGGTGTCGGAGTGTTTTTGCGTGATCAAGAAGCTGGCGATGTCGCGCGAATCCGCGTCAGAGAGGCGCAGGCTGGGCATGACGGTCGGCTGCTGAACGAGAAGCTCGTGGCCATCGTTGGGGCAGCGCGAGTGGTCAAGATCGAAAACGTAGGGAAGATTGTGTTGCGCGTAATCTTCGGGGCCGAGATCTTTTTTCTCGTAGGGGCAGTACGGGCGCGTGCGCTGGCGCGGATTGTGGACCCAGCGGACGAGATAATCGTAATTTTCTTTTTCGCCAATGCGGCTGAGGTTCGCAGCGAACGTGCCGCCGACGGCGTTTGCGCCTTCACCAATGGCGTGACAGGCGAGACAGCCGCGTTCGTTGAGCAGTTCCTTACCGTGTGCGGCATCTCCGGGCGCTTGTTTTTCGAGCGCAGGGCCGGGGAGCGAATCCTGCCAAACGAATGCGGAGATGGCCTGGATTTCGTCTTGCGACATGCGGAACTGTGGCATTTTTGTCGTAGGGCGAAATTCGGTGGTGTGGCCGATCCAGTACGGGATCCATTCTTTACGAAGTTTCTGACGCGCCTCTTTCAGGTCCGGGCCGACTTTCTTTATTTCTTGCAGTAGATCGTGGCTGCGCTGCTCGAGCGATTCGGTCGTGGCATCCATGCGCGAAATGTCCACGGTAAGGTTGGTGGCTTGCGCGTAATAGGATTCGGCGGCGGCGTTGCTCGACGCAGCGTCGCCGAGTTTCTGCAGGCGCGGGATTTCGAGCAGATCGTCGGATTTGGATTTCGCGAGCGAGAGGACCTGCTGGCGCGCGTTGACGAGCTGTTCGTCCTGATTATCGAAACCCTGGAAGCGGTGGCAGCCGATGCAGCCCTTCTGACGATAGAGCTGCTTGCCCTCGTTGAGGACGGGCGCATGCTCGGTGACCATGTCCAAGGAATGGCACTGCTGGCAGCCGGCGTTGTAATTTTCGGGATAGTAGAGCGGATAGAGCCAATGCTCATAGCGGCCGTGCCCGCGCTCGACCGAATTTATGGCGCGGCCATTGCCACCGTGGCAGGGCGAGCAGCCGAATTTTTCGAGCGGATGCGTTTCGAGAAGCAGCAGGTCGGGATGGCTGGTGTACGGCGCGTCTTTGCTTTTCCCGAAGCCGAGGTCGGCTTTGCTGAGCGTGACTTGCGGCGGAACGTAACGCGTTTCGGTGCCGAGGTGGCAGGACTGGCAGCGATCCACGAGGCCCGCGCCGCCGAGGTTATTGAGCGTCGCGCCCGGGGGATTTACGTTGATTTGAATGATGCGCGCATCGAAATCGCGCATGGAGTGCTGCAGAAGTTCGAGCGAGGTGGAGCTGAGTCCGGGCAAATGTTCCGAAGCGTATTGATTCAGCGCGTCGCGGGCTTCTTTTGCTGGCTTGTCCACTTCTCCGCGCTGGCCTACGAGTGCGGCGCGCTGGGCGATGATGCCGGTGAAAACGTCGTTGAGTTCATTGCCGGTGAAAGGCTTGTCTTTTTGGATCTTGCCGTCGCCGAGAGGCCAATCCACTTTCCAGGTGATGCTCTTCCCTGTTTCGGCGTCTTCCAATTCTTTTTTGGCGAAGGCTTTGGCGGACTTGTCTGAAGCGGGAGTGATTTCGTATTGATAGACGAGCGAGCCGATTTTTCCGCGGGCGTCTTTGAAAGCGTCGCCGAGAGCTGCGCGCTGGTCGTCGAGGAGCGCGATTTGCTTTGCGATCTGGTCGTCTTGAGCTTTGGCGGCTTTTTCCGCGGCGTCAACCTTTGCTAGCAGAGCTTTGTAGTCAGCGGAGGCGTAGACGGTCTCTTCGTTCTGCTTTTGGGCTTTGACCTGCTTTTGGAGATACGTGGAATAGGCTTTGGCGAAGCGCGACTGATATTGGCGCCAGGGTTGCAGGCCGTAGAATTCGACGTAGAAGGACCAGGCCACCGTGAGCATCAGCAGAAGCGAGGCGATCAGTAGAGGAAAGGCGAAGGAACGACTCTTGATCGGATCGTCGGAACCGACTTCTGGAGAACGATCAGGCACCAAGGGCCTCCTGCGCGGGGAGGAGAATTCTCCCCGGCAAATTTTCCGTAGCTCGACTGGTATCGGTTTTGGAGGCGGGTTTCAGACCCGCCCTTACGGATGCGCGTTGCGGCGCGATTTTCAAATGCTGAACCACGGCGTCACCCAGACGTATTTAATTGTGAAAACCAGGCGCAGCAGGATTTTCAGCGGCAACGAGAACATCAGAATCAGGAACGTGTACATTGTGACGAGCTGCACCAGACTCATGCGCTGATAAATCTTGCGGCTGAAGTCGGTGCGCATGCAGATCCAGTGAACCAAGATCGCCGAGGCGATGAAGAACGCGATCAACGGGAAGACGCCGAAGACGACGCGGGCCCAGATGGCGCCTTGATCCTTCGTTGTGTGAAAAATGGCGGCGAACCACGAGCCGTCAATACCGAAAACCTGGTCGAGGTTTCGGTTCACGGCGTAATCCACGCGTTCAGCGTCCCAAGTTTTGCCCGGCCAGAACCACATCCATCCCGGACCGCGGATGAACGTGCCGATTACGATCATCAGAACCCAGAGACCGACGAAGCCGAACATGAAAGTCCAGATGGAGAAGCGGCGCTGCTTGTAGGTGTAGTAGCCGTTGCCGAGCGGATTCGCGTCAATGTAAGGGATGACCATGAGGCCGACGATTACGAGCGTGGGCATGACGACGCCTGCGATCCACGGGTCGAAGTACACAAGCATTTCCTGCAAGCCGAGGAAATACCATGGGGCTTTGGCAGGATTCATGGTGACGTTGGGATTGGCAGGCTCTTCGAGCGGCGCGTTGAGCGTGAGTGACCAGACCATTAGCAGCACGGTGATGATGATGGCGACCAGAAATTCCATGCGCATCAGGTAGGGCCAGGTATGAACCTCGCGATCCCAGTTCGGATCCCATGCTTGGGTCTTGCGATATTTGGTTTTGGCGAGGTTGGCGTCGGATTCGAGGACGGCGATTAGTTTGTCGTTCTCGATGCCTTGTTTCAGCGCGTACCAGAGATAGAACGGGATCAGGAACAACATGGCCACGATGGGCACGTTGTCCGGAGCGGACGCGATTTCCCAGAGCTGATGCCAATCCATCTACTAGGCTCCTGCGAATCCAAAAACGAAATCAAAGGCGGGCGCAGCAAGCAGCGCCCCTAACCGATTCAACACCGAGACAAAGGCTGGCGATCCAAAGACCGCCGCTGCAAATTCAAATGCAACACGGGCTTCCTCACTTTTCGTGCATGCTCATGCCGCTGGGCCTTAGGACTACGGGCCGCGGGTTGCGTTCTTCTTTGATTTCGCTTGCTAGCATTACCGGGGCTGGGCCGGAGATGCCGCCGTCCTTGCGGACGCGCCAGAAATGCACGCCTAGGAAAATGGAGACGATCAGCGGAATGGCGATGCAGTGCCAGATGTAGGCGCGCAGCAGTGCGTTCGCGTCCACGATGGAGCCGCCGAGCAAGGCAAAGCGGACGTCGTTGTACGGCGTCATGCCGAGCAGGCCGCCGAGCGGGCCTTCGTGACCTAGGAAGGGGGTGGCGCGGGCCATGTTGGTGCCGACTGTGACGGCCCAGAAACCCAACTGATCGTCCGGCAGCAAATATCCGGTGAAGCTGAGGAGCATCGTCAAAACCATCAGGAGCACGCCGACGCACCAATTGAATTCGCGCGGGCGTTTGTAGGAGCCCGTCATGAACACGCGGAACATGTGCAGCCAGACGGCGATGATCATCAAGTGCGCGGCCCAGCGATGCATGTTGCGCAGGAGCTTGCCGAAAGGGACGTCGTTCTCGAGATAGAGAATGTCGCGGAAGGCCTGCACCTTCGTGGGGTGGTAATAGAACATCAGCAGGACGCCGGTGAAAGTGAGGACGATGAAAAGGTAGAAAGTGATGCCGCCCATGCCCCAGGTGAAATTGTATTTGGTGGCGTCGCGATTGACTTTGGCAGGATGGAGATGAAAGAAAACGTTGGAGAGGACGCTGAGGGCGCGATTGCGCGGCTCGTCGTCGTGCTTGACGCGAAACATGGAGCGATAGAGCTGGGTCTTCTCCGGCTCTTTCAGCCCGTCAACCTGCTGTTTGGTCTTTTCTTTCAGCGTTTCGCGCAGCGCAGCAGCGTCGGCCTGCACCTTTTCCAGGACGCTGGTTTTTTCTTTGCTGCCGCCGTTTTCTTCAGGCATTCGGTGTTATCCCTTCCGAACCCAAATCTCCGTGGCGTGCGTTGCTCACTAGCTCTTTCCGAAATGAAAAAACTTTGCCGCACAAGCGGCGTTACACGTTCAGAAAAGCTCCTGGATCATTGAAATGGTTCACGCCAGCGCGCGGGTCGTCCACGTAGAGCCGGCTGGTATCCACGGAAATTTTTCCAGTGGGGTCGAGCATGACGTTCGCGCGGTCCATGGGACGCGGCGCGGGACCTTCGAAATTTACGCCTTCGCTGTCGTAGCCGCTGCCGTGGCAGGGGCACTTGAATTTGTTTTCCGCGGGCTTCCATTCCGGCGTGCAGCCAAGGTGTGTACAGCGGGCGAAGATGACGAAGAGGCGATCGGGCTCGCGCACGACCCAGACGCGGTTGGTCATCAGGTAGCGCTGGTCAATACCGAGGCTGAAATCCGCCGGGAAGCCGATATTGAAGACGGTGTTGGGTTCGTAAAGCGCGCGCGGAAAGAAAAAGCGGAGGAACATCAGGAAGTTGACGCCCAGATAGCCCCAAATGAGCGCCCAGACGATTCTGCGCCGGCCGGTATTGACGACTTTGGCTGCAGCATGCGCTTCCGGCGACTGGGATGCGACCGCTCCCGACGCGACTGGCGACGGTGCGGCTTGACCCGACTTCCCTTCCGGAATTTCTGCCATAGGCCCGTATGCTGCTGTTAATGCAACGAAAATCTATGAGTCGAGAATTCCCGTATCAAGCAATGCTGATCAACAAAGGGTTATATGATTTGCGAGTGGCTGTGTCAAGACTTTCTCGACTAAAAATTTCTGTGCGTATTTAGCGCATGTGGAGCTGGACTGATGGTGCGGCGACGGCTGCGCGCGCTAGCGTGCGAGAGAGGCGACGCCGCTGCGCATGCCGACAGAGCGCAGCACCAGGTCAGCGAGGGCCCGGATAAGGAGCGGCGAATCGTTGAGCGCGGGCATCATGCGAAATTCGGTTACGCCGAGTTTTTCTGCTTCTTCGCGGGCTTCGATATTGATTTCGTGGAGCGTTTCGATGTGTTCGGTGAGGAACGAGATGGGAACAACGAGCATGCGTTTGATGCCGCTGCGCGCCATCTGTTCGATGGTGATGCCGAGCGAAGGCTGCAGCCATTTCTGAGGGCCGACCCTGCTCTGGTAGCACAACACGTGGGGATTCGGCCAGGCGCCCAGATCGCGGACCATTTGTACAGTTTCTTCGATTTGTTTCGGGTAGGGATCGCCTTTTTCAACCAGCGCGAGCGGGAGACCGTGAGCGCTGAAGACGAGATGGATGTCGTCCGGATTCTTTAGTTCGGCAAGGACGCTATTGATGCGCTCGACGACGGCGGCGATGTAGTCGGGATGATCGTAGAAATGGTTAATGATTTTTACCGGTGTGGATGGTTTGTACTGGCGATTCCATTCGTTGAGGCTGCTGCGGGTGGTGGCGAAAGAATAGTGGGGGTAGAGCGGGAGCAGGATGAGCTCGTCGTAAGTCTCGCGGTTCAGGGTGGCGATGGCTTCGGCTGTGTTGGGATGCCAGTAGCGCATAGCGACGATGGTGCGGGCGGAAATGTGGGGCTTGAGAGCGGATTCGAGAGCGCGGGCTTGCTGTTCGGTGAGGCGGCGAATGGGCGAAGCGCCGCCGATTTCCATGTAATGCTGGCCCACGACTTTGGAGCGCGTGGTGGAGATCAGTTTGGCGATGGCTTTGCGCGCAAGAAAAGCGCCAGGGAAATTTATGATGTCTGGATCACAGAAGAGATTGTAGAGAAATGGCTCGACTGCGGCTTGGCTGTCTGGGCCGCCGAGTTGAAAGAGCACCACCGCGATTTTTTTCGGCCCGCTCATCGTTTACCTCGTGCACCTCTTGCCAAATCTTCTAGCGTTGCTGCAATTGCTGCTTCAGGCGTTCGATTTCTTCGCGCGTTTGGGTGATGCGGCGGGCGACGCTTAATTCGTAAACGAAGAAGACGGCCCAGACGACCATCCACGCGGTAAACAGAAACTCGAAATTTTTCATTGTCCACCTTTTTGCAGCGCGGGCGTTGCTGTGGCGTCTGCTGCGTCCAGGCCCCGCGATTCGATTTCAAATTTCAGGTCGGCGGCTTCGTTGCGCAGCAGCTCCAGCCGGAAGCGATCGATTAGGACTAATATCATTACGCAAAAGATAGCGAAGAGGCAAAGGAGCAGGACCTTGCTCATAGTGGGGTCGAGGCCTGAGCCCTGGCCGCCTGCGATTACGGGTTGAGGATGCTGCGTGCGCCACAAGCGATTCGCGAGATAGACCAGGGGAATATCGAGCGACGCGAAAATTGCAAAGATGGCGGAGAGTGATGCTTTCTTTTCGGGGTCTTCTATTAAGCCGCGCAGAAGCAGGTAGGCGATGAAGAGGAGCCAGAGGATGAAGGTGGAGGTGAGCTTCGCGTCCCATGTCCACCAGATACCCCAGACGGGACGCGCCCAAAGCGGGCCGGTGATCAGACCGATCGTGCAGCAGATGACGCCGACTTCGGCGCCGGAGACGCCGAGCGCGTCATATTTGCGTTTTCCGGTGACGAGATAAGCGACGCTGGCGTAGAAGGCTACAAAGAAGGCGCAGAACATGGCGTTCCAACTGGCGACGTGGAAGTAGAAGATGCGCTGGACGGCATGCATGGTGGCTTCGTCGGGCGCGATGAACAGGGCGGCGTAGCCTGCGCAAAGAATGAGCAGGGCTACTAGCGCGGTGATTGAGAGGCGTGCTTTCATTTGGTGCGGCCCGTTCCTTCTTCTCGATTGGTTTTTTTTGATGCGGGGCGGGCGTTTGCTGCCGCGCATCATTCTTTCACAACTTATTCTGCCAATAAATGATCGCACAAAAGCCAGGAAGCCGTCAGAAACACAATATCAAATCCAGCGAGGAACGCGAGCCACGTGCGGTCGAGGGCTGGTTGCTCGGCGAAGAGTGAAGCCGTGGATTCAACGGCGGCGATCAGCAGCGGCGTCAGAAGTGGGAGCAGGAGCAGCGGGAGGAGGAGTTCCCGCATCCGGGCGTGGGCGGAGACGGCGGAGAAAACCGTGCCGGTAACCGTGAGACCGAGGGTGCCGAGGACGAGAACTAGAATCAGGCGCCAGACGATGCCTGCGAGCGAGAGATTGGAGAGGACGGCGAAGACTGGGACGAGGACAAGTTCGGCTAGCGACATGAAGATGAAATTGGCGAGAATTTTTCCGAGCAGGATGGCGAAGCTGGAGATGGGGGCCATGCGCAGGGCGTCGAGCGTTTCATTATTCTGTTCGCGCGCGAAGGATGGGTTGAGCATCAGCGAGCCGGCGAAGAGGAAGGCGATCCAGAGGAGGCCGGGTCCGAAGCGGCGGGATTCGGCCGACGTCGGGTCGAAGGCGAAGCTGAAGAGGACCACCACGACGAGGGCGAAGATTACTGTGGCGGTGAGGAGTTCGCGCGTACGGAATTCGAGGCGGAGTTCTTTGGCAAGAACGATTCCAGCAGCGCGCGCGGTGCTCACGCTATACCTCCGCTCGCAGGGCGGCTAACAATGCGCGCGGGTCGCCGTTTGGACCGCTGTCGTGTTCGACGCGGCCGCCTACCAGAGCGATGGCGCGAGTGGCGAGGTCGAGGGATTCGTTGCGGGCGTGGGTGCTCATGAGCACGGTGCAGCCGTCGGATTTGAGGCGCGCGAGGCGGGCGCTGAACCAGGCAAGGCCCTGGCGGTCGAGACCGGCGGCGGGTTCATCGAGCAGGATCAGGGTTGGATGATGCAGGAGTGCGCGGGCAATGGCGAGGCGCTGGCGCATGCCGCGAGAGAACGTGCGCACGAGACTTCCCGCGCGTGTGGCGAGGCCGCAGCCAGCGAGCGCGGTGGCGACTGTACTTGCGATATTTTCCAGACCGTAGAGGCGCGCAAACAGTGTGAGATTTTCGGCAGCGGTCAGTTCGTCGTAGAGCAACGTGCTGTGGCCGACGAGACCGATGAGATGTTTGGGTCTGAGAGCCGTCGCTTGCGCGCGCACGCCTTCGCTTACGGCGGTTGGGCCAGCGGTGAATTGGACGAGACCGCGCGTGGGATTCATGAGCAGGGCGGCCATGCGCAGCAGAGTGGTCTTCCCCGCACCGTTGGGGCCAAGGAGCGAGACGAATTCGCCAGCGCGGATTTCTAGCGAGACGCCGCGCAGTGCGGCTAGCGAGCCGAAACGTTTTTCGACGTTGTGGAACGAGACGCCGATGGAAGCGGGCGTGGCTGATGTTTGCGTCGCGAGCGCGTGCAATGCGTTGCGCCTAGCCTCGCACCAGGTCGCGAAGGGCTTTTTCGACGCGGGCACGTTCGCGGGTGTAGTCGTCTTCGGAGATGGTGCCGGCCTGGCGGCGGAGTTCGAGGCGGAAGATGTTGTTTTTGAGATCGTCGAGGCTGCCGCGGACTTCGTTGTCAACATCGGCGATGGTTTCGACTGCGCCGCGCGAAGCTTCGGCTGCAACCGATGGCGACGGCGACTGCGCCACTGCTGATGCGTAGGTTGCAGCTTGCTGCACCGGGCGCGCTGCGGAATTTTTCGCCGAGCGCGGAGTTGGGACGTCAGCTTCTGTGGTCCATGCGCCTTCGGCAGCGGCGGCCGGTTGCGGACGCAGCCAGAGATAGGCGAAACCGAGGATGAAGATAGAGACGAAGCCGCCGGTGAGAATCCATTTCAGACTGTCGAGTCGCGCGGGAATTGTGGTGGCGCTGGCTGACACCGCATCGGCTGCGCCCGCATCGACGCGTGAATTCACCGACGGATTCTGCGAATCGTCTGCGCCGCTTCCGCCAGCGCTGGGAGCTCCAGCTGAGCCACCGCCGCCACCTTGTTGCGAAGCAGAGGGCATGGGCGCCGTTCCGGAGACGCTGATTTCCACCGGCGCATCCGCGGCCACGTTGTCGCGCATGTAAACGTTGAATCCTTGATCCTGTCCAGCGGCGGTGATTCCGGCGCCGGAAATTTGCACGGTGGGAGGGGCGGCGATGATCAGGCGCTCGCTGGAGTAGGGCGAAACGTTGTGCAGCGTGACGCGATTGCCGGCGTACGGAACTTTGTAGGAGAGGCGCACGCCGCTTTCGCCGGGACGGAACGGAAAGGCGATCGCCATTTTATTTTTGCCCTTGTCGATCGTGCCTTGCACCACGGGCATGCCGGAGGAGCCCCACGCGGAGGCTTGGTTGAAATCGGCGCCATCGGGAAGCGTGAAATCGAACGAGCCATCGGCGCGGTAGAAGGCGACCGGCGGCTGGGTTTTATTGGCGATCATATATTCTTCGCCGACCATCAGGTCCGCGCCGTTTGGTTGCAGGATGATGGCGTGATTCGCGATGCTGAAAGATTTGGGATCGCTTGTAGGCTCGAAGACTTCGATGGTCGCGGACATTTTTCCGGGGGTGATCGGCTCGTGGTAGTTCACGCCTTTGTACACGACGCGGACGAGCATGGGGCCGGTGCCGAGTTGGGGATTATCGAAGTGAAATTGGCCTTGCGCGTCGGTCTTGGTGTTGGCGACTGGCTGCATGCCACCTTGGAGTTGGATGAGGATTACGTCAGCACCTGCTGCGACTTGGCCAGTGGTGCCGTTTTTCACTGTGCCGTTGAGCGTGCCGGCTGATGCGGTGGTTGCGGCTACGGCGAGGGCGAGAAGCAGCATTGCGATCAGTGCCGCGCTGCGGTTGCGGGTTGCGGTTGCGTGACGAATTTGTGAGACGGCGAAGCGGCAAATCATGATTGGCGCACCTTTTCTGCTGCGGTCAGCCGGCTGGAGGTTTGGCGCGTGGCGGGCGTGGGAGCGCCGCCGGTTAGCTGGTCCATTTCGGAAAGGACGCGCGCGGCTTCCACTTCCAGCGACTGCTTGATTTCCTCGTAATCGTGTTCTGAAAATTTTCCGGCGCGGAATTCGAAGCGCAGGTCGCGCAGATTGTCGTAGATGGCATCGCGGCGTTCCATCAGCTGGTCGAGCTTGGTGCGATGGGGCGCGTTGTCGGATGGGTCGAGCTTGACGCCGAAGATGAAATAAATCATCAGGGCGGCGAGCAGCGCGCAGGCTACGGCGATGTCTGCGCTACTCATCGTGCTCACTTCCGCCTTCCCGACCGGCTTCGCGTTGCGCGCGGGCGAGAAATTCGGCGCTTACTTGCGGGCCACCGGCTGGAGCGAGCGTAGCTTTGTGCCGCCAGCGGCGGACGACTTCCCAGACCAGGACGAGCGCGATCAGCGGCACGACAATGGGCATGATCCAGGCGAGCAGATCGAAACCTTTTTTCGGCGGCTCGACCAGGACTGTGGGGCCGTATTGCTCGACCATGGCTTGGAGGATCTGGTCGTCGGATTCGCCGCGGGTTACGTGGGCGTCGAGATCTTTTTGCATGCCGCGAGCGGTTTCGCAGGGGCCGGAGAATGTGCCGCCGGGGTGATTGCAAAGGCCGGCGGAATCTTCGCATCCGCCGCACATGCAGAGGACACGTTTGCTCAGAGCCTTCCCGCGCGGTGTGTCTTGGGCGCTTGCTGGTTGCGTGGCGCTGATCGCCAGGATCGTGGCTATGGCTATGGCTCGAAGCGAGAACCTTAACACAGAGAAAACAGCGAAACAGCTTTGAGGACACAGAGACGGAAGTGGCGCGCGTTCGGTTGTGCGCAGAGTGACCATGTTAGTCATGGCCCTCCACTCTGTGGGCCACGGCACCGATGGCTGGGGTGGATTCGGCGATGGCGTCGGCCCAGGACCTTTCCGTGGCGGGGCGCAGGAGGAGGGCGGTGCGGCGATTCGGAAGGAGGGCTAGACCTGTGCCGAGGACTACTACGATTCCGCCGAACCAGATCCATTTGATCAGGGGCAGCAAGTAGGCGTGGATTACAGGCTTTCCAGTTTCGGGGCTGCGGCCGGCATAGACGACATAGAGGTCACGCAGCGGGGAGGATTGAATCGCGACCATGGTTTCGGTTACCTGGCTGGCGTGGAAGAGGCGGCGCTCGGGAAAAAGCAGCATGTCTGATTTGCCGTTTTTGAAGACTTCCAGAGTGGCGCGGTCGGATTCATAGTTGGCGTTATCGAGGTGATCGAAGGTCTGGCACAGGATTGTGTAAGGGCCGATGCGCATTGATTCGCCGACGGCCATTTCTTTCTGCAGATCTTTGTTGAAGGGAGTGCCGGCGATGCCGATGAATACCAGCACCATGCCGAAGTGGATGACGTAGCCACCGTAGCGGCGAGTGTTGCGCATGGTCAGTTCGCCCATGGAAGTGAAAATGTTTGTGTTGTCGCGCGAGGAGATGACGCGGGCGCCGCGGAAAAATTCGGAGGCTATCGTGAGCGTGACGAAGACGCCTAGGATAAGGCAAAGCAGGGAGTAAATATCGCGAAAGCCCCCAATGAAGCCGATGGTTCCGGCAAGCAGGCCGCCGGCGAAGGGCCACGCGAAATTGCGTTTTAGTGCGTCAAAAGATGTCTTGCGCCAGGCTAACAGCGGGCCAACGCCTGTGAGCAGCAGCAGGAAGAGGGCGATTGGGACGTTCACTTTGTTGAAGAAGGGCGCGCCGACGCTGATTTTGCTGCCTTGCACCCATTCGGAAAGGACGGGGAAGAGCGTGCCCCACAGGACGGCGAAGCATGCGGCGAGGAGAATCAAATTGTTGAAGAGGAAGCTGGATTCGCGGGAGACGAGCGAATCGAGTTGATTATCGCTGCGCAGGTAATCGCGGTTTTTCCAGTACGCGGCGAAGCAGACTACGAAAGTGATGATCAGGAATCCGACGAACCAGCTGCCGATGGAAGATTGCGCAAAGGCGTGCACAGAGCTAACCACGCCGGAGCGCGTGAGCATCGTGCCGAGAATGCAGAGCATGAAGGTGGTGAAGACCAACCAGACATTCCAGATTTTCATCATGCCGCGCTTTTCTTGCATCATCACGGAATGCAAAAACGCGGTGCCGGTGATCCACGGGAGAAGCGAGGCGTTTTCCACCGGATCCCACGCCCAGTAGCCTCCCCAGCCGAGCATGGCATAGGCCCAGTGCGCGCCCAGCAGGATGCCGATGCTTTGGAAACACCAGGCGATCATGGTCCAGCGGCGAGTGATGTGAATCCATTTTTCGCCAGGGTAGCGACCGAGGAGCGCCGCGAGTGCGAATGCAAATGGGACGGAGAAGCCGGTGTAGCCGAGATAGAGCATCGGCGGGTGAATCACCATCTCGGGGTATTGCAGCAGCGGAGTGAGGCCGTGGCCTTCGGACATTTTCGCGAGATGCATTACGCCGGCGTTGTCGGGACCGGCGAGGACGCGGAAGGGCGTGGCGACGAAATTATTGAGCGTGAGGAAAAAAGTTTGCACGCCTGCGAGAACTACGCCGACGTAGGGCATCAGTTCGGGATGGCGCTTGCGATTCAGGAAGAGAACGAGAAAAGCGTAGATGGAGAGCAGCCAGGACCAGAAGAGCAGCGAGCCTTCCTGGCCGGCCCAGAGCGCGGCGAATTTAT
Organism: uncultured Acidobacteriota bacterium; assembly: GCA_963790855.1. GTDB lineage: Bacteria > Acidobacteriota > Terriglobia > Acidiferrales > UBA7541 > Palsa-295. The sequence continues at coordinate 506,476 of CAWBPZ010000003.1, read as the reverse complement.
AGAAGCCGGGAAGTGCGCGATTGCTATGTTCGACCACATAGACGATGGAGAAATCGTTGGTGAAGAAAAAATATTCCAGGCAGCCGACGGCGATAGTTACGAGGGCGAATACGGCCATGCCTGCATTGCGCGCGCTCTTCGTGAGCAGCGTGCGCCGCGTGATGATGCCCGCTATTCCGGCCAGGACCGCGTAAACCGCGGCCAGGAAGCCGAGCAGCAATGCAAACGAACCTAAAATATCCACGTATTCTCCGGCGATGCTTTCTCAGTTTATCAAGAGACTTAATTTCCAGAAGGTCGCGTGCCGCCGCCTGTCGAAGTTTGTCCGGGTTGCGGCGAGGCTGGAGTCGTTCCCACCGGCGCAGCTTCATACTTGGAGGCGCATTTGGCCTGAACTTGTTCGGCCACGAAATGACTGTCGGGCGCCACTTTGCCTTCAACGAGGGCTTGCGCGCCGTCTTTGAACGTGTCCGGCAGAGGGTCGTGGCCTACGTAGCTTACGGGGAGGTCCCTGCCCTGCTCGGTCAGCACAAAGTCCACGCGGCCGTCCACGTGGGCGATGGAACCGGCGCGCACGTTTCCGGAGACGCGCATGCGCTGGTGCAGCGACGCGCCCTGGAGCGTGGAAAGCTCCGTAATTGTGTGGTAATAGGTCTTGCTTTGGGTGAAGCCGACGTAGGCCAGGGCCAAAAGCGTCGCGATAATTATTCCCGAGCCGATCAGGAATTTATGTCGAGCATTCATGTGAACGCTCCATCGTGCTCCTGGATGAAACAGGGGAATTCTAACATAACGCGCGTGCGTGGCCGCAAGGCGATTCGGGAGATGGAGTTCCGTGCGGGCTGGTGGTTCGAGATATCTTCGTGGTACCAAAACCGCGAAGCGGGAATCGAACCGTGTCGCACTCAGACACCGATGGCGCAATGAAGTGCGCCGCTACCGCTTCAAAGTCCACTCCGTCGCGCGGCTCGCTGATTTTATCCGCGGCGATAGGCTGCGTCGGGACACAGGCTATCGCCGCGGCAGGGTGGTTGTTACAGGGGTGGATTAGAAGCGGAACGATACGCCTACGTAAGGCTCGGCCATGTTGGTTTTGGCGTTGGTGACTTGCGTGGGAACGGAAAAGTCGGCGGCGGTATAGACGAGGCCGCGATATCCGGCCTGCACGCTGAAACGGTGAGTAAGCTTGTACGCGACCCCGCCGCCGTAGAGCAACACGGGGCGATTTTGGTTCACAGACGGGCCGGTGGAACCGGCGGTGGTGGGAGAAAAGAACAGTGCGCCGGTGCCGGCTTCGAGAAATGGATGGAAGCGGGCGTCGCGATCCACTCCGAAAGTGAACATATAGGCAAAGGTGGTTTCCTGAACGCGCGCTTGGGCGACGGTGCCGGAATTATAGACCTGGGAAAAAAGCGTATTGCCGTAGTTTACTTCCACCGCGCTCCAGTTATTGAAATGATACCGATAGTTCACCATGAATCCGCCGGAATTGGTGGCGGTGTCTATGACACCGAAGCCATCCGCTTGCTTCTGAAAGTTTCCGGTGAAGTTGGCGGACACTTCTGAATTGCCGTTCTGAGCGAGCGCCGGCAGCGACAGCAGAGCCAGCGCCACTAAAAGCAGACCTATCTTGATTCGCATTTCCAAATGCCTCCGTTGATTTTTTGAATTGGTCCGCAGGGACACGGGTACGGGCACACCCGTAGCGTTGCAGGACCCTGCGTTTCTTGTTTTGAGAGCTATCGGCGAACTACCAGCGCGTCTGAGCCCGCGAGGTCAACACCCATCACGTGAACACTGAGGAGCTCCAGTGCGTTGGACGGCTGTTGGGTAACGGGGGTTGCTTGATTGGAGCGCGACGGCAGAAAATATTTCTTGAGATTTTTGGAACTTTTTGTGGCGACGAATATTGTGACAGAGATTCCAGGTTTTGTAGCCGCGCTGAGAATATCGCGTCGTGGCGCATCAGTTCTGCTGAGCGAGCGCCTTGGAGAGGCGATCGCCGAGCGCGGTGCCGTGTTCGGCCTGGCGCTGAGGATCTCCGGGGAAAGGATCGTGGAACGGCTCGCCGTGGTGCAGGAGCAAGCGTCCACCCCAGGAGTTGCTCTGAAACAGCGGGATGAGGGGCCGCAGCGCCTGCGAAATGGGAGCTACGAATTTCGGTTTGTAGGACGCATTCACACGAAGCAGGACGGTGGGAACGAGGCGAGTGATGTTCGCAGCGAGCTGCTCGGGCGATTCGACCGGACATTCGACGGCGTAGGCGAGATAAAAACCGCGGCGTTGGAATTCGGCGAGCGCTGAATCTTCTGTCAGCGACTTATCCCGGCTCGAGCCGATGCATTTGGTGATTTCATCGAAGAAATTTTGAGACTCGGAGGATCGCGGTACGGAGCTGGCGGCGCGATAGAAATAATCCTCGGGAGCGGATGGCGGCGCGGCATCCAGCACGAGCACTTGGATATGGATGGGGCGGTAGCGAGTGGCGAGCTCGAGGCGTTCGATACGGCGGCGGATGTGGGCTTCGTCAACTTGCGCGCCGCATCCATCACAAAGTGGCATTCGGAAATCTCCGTTGGGTGAAATGGCGAACGATAAGGATGACACGCGGTGAGTTGATGGCGCAAGCCGGGCGATCCTTCGCGGAGCCGGGCTTGGCAGAAGGATGTGGAGGGAGTATCGGAAGTAGAACAGGGCCGCGGCAGCTGGTGGCGCGATTAATTGGCGCGAGCTAGCGGTCGAGCTTTTCGGTTCGGTCGCTGGCCTTGGCGTCTGACTTTTGGATGCTGGGCGCGGAATCAGCGGCGGGAGAGGTGGGATTATTTTGCGCGGCGGCGCCTAGTTTGCTGCGCAGACAGCCGACGAGTTCGGGAGCCATTTCAGAAATGTTCATGCCGTCGGAAACCAGAAATTTGCAGCTGAGGATCGGGCGTGCTTGGTCGTCGTCGGAGAGCTGACAGCTGACCTTGCAATATTGGCATTCCTGATTCCAGCAGAAGCGGCCATAGGGAACGGTTTCCGGGCTGATGAATTGAAAGGCGCGCAGCAACGAATTTTTTTCGGGGACGAGGAACGTCTTGCCGAGTATAGTGATTTCAACCAGTTTTTCGTACGGCCGGAAAATCTCGTCCATAAGAGGTATGCCCACATCTGCCATTGGATTGCTTCCCCTGCTAACGAAGCTAAAGCACGGGGGGAGCGAGGGCAATCGAAACAGGTGCGCGAGGTGTTCAATGCTCCAATGGGGAAAGGATTACGAAGCGGCAGGTGAGGCGCGGGATGCGCGAATACGCGCCGTCGCGTGGCCGGGAGTGGAGGCGTTGCGGTTTTTCCCGCGCTCTGATGCTGATCTCTAGGAGTTTCGCGCGCCAGCCGGGACGAGCACAACCAGCGTGTAGGCGCCGAGCGCGATGCCGAGCGGACCATTGGTCAAACCGAAGAAGGCGGCGACGAGGCCCAGGCTTCTAGCTGACGTGCCGCTGGAGACCAGGTTCAGTCCGGCGATGATTGAGACGACGCCAGCGACGATGCCGAGCAGAATCGCGAAGAGCAGAAAACCGTGGAATAGATCCATCAGAGTGAATGGATTTGCCACGCGAGTAAGCAGCGCGCCCCACATCAGAGTGAGCGTGGCGCTGTAGAGATAGATGCCGAGCGCACCGGCCAGGCGCAGCAGACCGTACAGAACCCACAAGATTCCAAGATTTCGCATTGATGCCTCCAGTCGCTTGGCCTGGGCAGCCAACTATCGAATGGGACTACAAGGGACACAGAGTGTCAAGCAGCGTGCGGGCACAAATCTGAACCAACATCGACGCTGCCCGATTCGATGAAACTTAGCCGGACGCTGGGCAGGAAACAACTTGCTTTGGGGCGCAGGGATTTTTGCGCGGAGAGTAAGGCTATTTCAGTTTGGCGTCGCGAGTTGCTTGTAGGTGCGAGCCGCGTGCTCGGGCAGCAGCCGGACCAAAGTGTAGACGCCGATGGCGGTGCCGAATGGAATGCTGATCGCGCAAATGAAGGCCGCCACGATTGCCAGAGCGCGTCCGACAGGCTTGCGCCGGAGCAGCGCCTCGCCCGCGAAGATTCCCAGGACTCCGGTGGCGATTCCGTACGCAGCGGAGATTGTGTAGATCATATGCATGAATTGAAATATTGGGAACGGAAAAGGCGTGGCAGCGCGGGACATGGCATCCTGCATTGCGGGGAGAAAGTAGTGGCTGAAGGCCAGCGACCAGATCGCCATCACGATGTGAAAAATGCTATACGCCAACCACAAGATACCGAGAACCTGGACGTGTTTGCCTAGATCCTGAACGGGATCCGGGGCGACGAGTTGCGGAGTAGCTGCCGGTACGGGCACGGGGTTGCCGCAGGATTTGCAGAACCGCGCGCCTTGGTCGAGTGCGTTGCCGCAACATTGGCAGAACATCGGAATTCTCCGTGGGGAAAAATGGCGCGGGTCCGCTAAGTCATATCACAGAATTGTAATCTAGGCGAAGAACTGGCCCATGCGGCGGAATTTTTCGTAGCGCTGGTCAACGATTTGGCGCGAGGAAAGCCGGGAGAGTTCATCGAGCGCTCGGGTGAGGAATGGATCGAGCATTTTTGCCGTGGCCTCGGGGTCGTTGTGCGCGCCGCCCTCTGGCTCCGGGACGATTTCATCAATTAATTTCATTTCCAGCAAATCGGGCGCGGTGATTTTAAGCGCTTCGGCGGCGATTTCTGCCTTGGTGGAATCGCGCCACATGATGGAAGCGCAGCCTTCGGGAGAGATGACCGAATACACGGAATTTTCGAGCATGTAAACGCGGTCGCCGACGGCAACGGCCAGCGCGCCACCGGAACCGCCTTCGCCGGTGATAGTAATAATGATGGGTACGGGCAGGCGCGACATTTCACGCAAATTGTGCGCGATGGCTTCGGCTTGGCCGCGCTCTTCGGCGTCAACGCCGGGATAGGCGCCGGGCGTATCCACGAAGACGACGATGGGGCGGCGGAATTTTGCGGCGAGTTGCATGGCGCGCAGAGCTTTGCGGTAGCCTTCGGGCTTGGCTTGGCCGAAATTGCGCGCGAGGCGCTGCTTAGTGTCGCGGCCTTTTTGGCTGCCGACGATCATCACGGGCTGGCCGTGAAATTTGGCCATGCCAGTGATGAGCGCGGGATCGTCGGCGAAATTGCGGTCGCCGTGGATTTCGGAGAAATTCTCGAACAGCAGGCGGATGTAATCGTCAGTGTAAGGACGCTGCGGATGGCGTGCGAGCAGCAGGCGCTGCCACGCGCCGAGATGGATGTAGAACTCGCGCTTGAGCTCGTCGACTTCTTTGCGAATGCGCTCGATTTCCTCGGACTGTTCGCCGCTAGGGGCGGAGAGGCGGCTGAGGTCGGCGACGTCGCGCTCCAGGGCATCAATGGCGCGCTGTTTGAGCTTGTCTATTTCGCCGGGAGTGGGAGTGCTGACAGCTGCAGCGGCGGATTTTTCGGCGGCTGGTTTCAAGACTTGCGGAGGTTTGATTCCAGCTCTCAAAGTGACCGTTGCGGGCTTGTCGGGCGACGGAGCTGGCTTGACGGGATTCTGGGCGGCGAGCTTGGCGGCAGCTGCTTCGCGGGCGGCACGACGAGCTTTTTTGATCGCACGAAATTTCTTCATGCGCTCTTTGCGCTCGCGGCGTTTGCGCAGCTTCTCGGCGAGGATCTGGCGCTTGCTCACTGGATCACCGTCGGTCAATTCTCTTCCCTCTTCGTGCCTTGCGCGAGTGACGTCTTGGGTTGCGGCGCGATTTTGCCGGCCGCGGAGCCATTTATTCTAGCGCTCGCGGTCTACTGCACCAGCGCCACGGAATCGGTGCCGCAAATTTCGCGCACGCGTTCGACCAGTTCGCGATCCGCTAGGACGGCGCTTCCGGCGTCGAGCGTAGCGGCGCTACCATCGTCTTTAATCAGCTCGAACGATACTTTGCAGCGGCCGGGGCGGCTGGAAAACAATTTTTGCAGCTGGTCGATGGCGCCAGTGTTTACGGTGCTCAGGTCCATGCGCACGCGGAGCAAACTGGGCGGACGATCTGCGAGTTGATCGAGTAGTCGGGCGTCGGCGACGATGAGGCGGGTACCGACGTCTTCTACGGCGACGCGGCCCTTCACGAGCAGCGGCGTATTGGATTTGAGATTGCCTTCGAGTTTGCCGAAGGCTTCCGGAAAAACCAGGGCTTCGATTACGCCGGTGCGATCTTGGAGCGTGAGGATGGCCCAGCGAGCGCCGCGGCGAGAACGCATCGGGCGAATTTGCACGATGATGCCGGCGACGACGAGGTCTTCGTTGTTCTTGCGGCTTTCCATCGTGGCCAGTTCGGCTGCGTTCAAATCTTTCAGGTGGCCGGCGTATTTATCGAGCGGGTGGCCCGAGATGTAAAAGCCGAGAACGGAATATTCTCCGGCGAGTTGCTGTTCTTCCGACCAGTCGTCGGCTTCGGGAAGTTCGGTTTCCTGCCACGGCTGGCTATCGTGCGATAGATTTGGTCCGGCAAGAAACAGGCCGCCTTGGCCAACGGTTTTTTCTTGATGTTTTTTCTGGCCGCGGGAGATGGCTTGGTCAATCGCGGCGAAGAGGCGGCCGCGCGAGTTGCCGGTGCAATCGAGGGCCCCCGCTTTGACGAGGCTTTCGAGAACGCGCTTGTTCAGGAATTTGGGCTCGATGGCTTCGCTGAATTCGAAAAGCGTGCGGAAACGGCCGCTGGTGCCGCGCGCTTCGCAGATGGCTTTGGCGGTGTTCTCGCCGACGTTTTTGATGGCGGCGAGGCCGAAACGGATGTCGTCGCCGACAGGTGTGAAGTAGAGGCCACTTTCGTGGACGTCTGGCGGAAGGACGCGAATGCCCATGCCGCGCGCTTCGTTGATATATTTGACGACTTTTTCAGTGTTGCCGGCTTCGGAGCTGAGCATGGAGGCCATGAATTCGACCGGGTAGTGGACTTTCAAGTACGCGGTCTGGTATGCGAGCAGGGCGTAGGCGCAGGCGTGCGCTTTTGGGAAGCCGTAGAGGCCGAATTCTTCCATCAGGTCGAAAATCTTGGTGGCTTTTTTTGCGGGAACTTTCCCAGCGGCGCAGCCTGCCAGGAATTTCTCGCGCTGCGCGGCCATCACGTCTGCTTTTTTCTTGCCCATCGCGCTGCGCAGGATGTCAGCGTCGCCCAGTGAGTATCCAGCGAGGCGGTTCGCGATCTTCATTACCTGCTCTTGAAAGACGATGACGCCCCAGGTTTCCGAAAGAATTTCTTCCAGCTCGGGCAAGTCGTAGGTGACTTTTTTCTTGCCCTGTTTGCGCCCGATGAATTCGTCAATCATACCGCCCTGGATGGGGCCGGGACGATAGAGAGCGTTGAGTGCGGTGAGGTCTTCGATTTGCGTGGGCTGGTAGCGCTTGAGAATGTCGCGCATGCCGTGCGATTCAAATTGGAATATCCCGGTGGTGTCGCCGCGCGCGAAAAGGGCGTAGGTGGGCGCGTCGTCGAGCGGCAGCGTGGTGAGGTCGAGGTCAATGCCGCGGTTTTGTTTGATCATGCGTACGGAGTCGTCGAGGATGGTGAGGGTGGTGAGGCCGAGGAAATCCATTTTCAGCAGGCCGATGCGACCGAGCGCGTTCATATCGTACTGCGTCGTGATTTCATCCTTGTTCGACTTGTAGAGCGGGACGATTTCTGTGAGCGGGCGCGGGGAGATCACTACGCCCGCGGCATGCGTGGAGGCGTGGCGCGCGAGGCCTTCGAGGCGCAGCGCCACTTCGATCAATTCTTTTACCTGGCCTTCCTTGCGCGCGGCTTCGAGTTGGGGCGATTGTTTTAGCGCGTCCTCGAGCGAAATATTCAGCGTGGCGGGAATCATTTTGGCAAGACGGTCCACCTCGCCGTAGGGCATGTCGAGAGCGCGGCCTGCGTCTTTCAGTACGGCTTTTGCGGCCATAGTGCCGAAGGTGATGATTTGCGCGACGCTTTCGGCGCCGTATTTCTTGCGCACGTATTCGATCACTTCGCCGCGGCGGCGCATGCAGAAATCAATATCAATATCGGGCATGGAAATGCGCTCGGGATTCAAGAAGCGCTCGAAGAGAAGTTCGTACTGCATGGGATCAACGTCGGTGATGCGCAGCGAATAACTTACGAGGCTGCCTGCGGCGGAACCGCGGCCGGGGCCTACCGGCACGCCTTGCGCGCGGGCGTAGTGGATGAAATCCCAGACGATCAGGAAGTAGCCGGCGAAGCGCATCTTCTTGATCATTTCGATTTCGGCGGTAAGTCGGGATTCGTAATCCGAGAGCGGATGGCGCAGGCGGCCTTCTTTGGTGAGCCGTTCGATTTGCGGAGCGCGGGAGGCGAAACCTTCGCGCACGACGCGCTCGAAATAGGAATCGGTAGTGTGGCCTTCGGGAACTCTGAATTCCGGGAACGGATTGCTGACGCGCTGGATTTTTACGTTGCAGCGTTCGGCGACCGCTACCGTGCGCGTGACCGCATCTGGCAACTCGCGGAACACATGCGCCATTTCTTCAGCGGTCTTGAAATAAAACTGGTCGGTGGCAAATTTCATGCGCTGCGCGTCGCTCATGGTTTTGCCGGTCTGGATGCACATGAGGACTTCTTGCGCGTGCGAATCGGCTTGCGTGAGGTAGTGGCAGTCGTTGGTCGCGACCAGGGGGATGCCGGATTCTTTGGAGAGGCGCACCAGGTCGCGATTGACGCGGATGTCCTGCTCGAGGCCTTGGTCCTGCACTTCGAGAAAGAAATTCTGTTTGCCGAAAATATCGCGCAGACGATAGGCGCTTTTTTGGGCTTGATCGTATTTTTCCGAGAGTAGCGCGTCGGCGACTTCGCCGCGCAGGCAGGCGGAAAGGGCGATGAGGCCTTCGCTGTGTTTCGCTAGCAGTTCGTGATCCACGCGGGGTTTGTAGTAGAAGCCGTCGAGATAGCCGGTGGAAACCAGCTTGATGAGATTCTGGTAGCCCTTTTCGTTTTCGCAGAGCAGCACGAGGTGATTGGAGCGTTCGGCGCCGGTGCCGCGATTTTTGTGATTGTCCGGCGCGACGTACATTTCGCAGCCGATGATGGGTTTTACGCCGTGGGTTGTGGCCTGATGATAGAAATTCGCGGCAGCGAAAAGATTGCCGTGGTCGGTGACCGCGACGGCGGGCATTCCGCGGCGTGCGGCTTCGGCGGTGAGTTCGCCGATTTCGCAAGCGCCGTCCAGAAGAGAGTAATCCGTGTGCAGGTGAAGGTGAACGAAGTTCGCGGGATTCATGCGAAGTTCATTCTAAACCAGCTTGCTGCCTGGGTGTAACAGCAATCTGAGGGTGTCTTTTGCCACCGTAGCGGCGAGGCGGCGCGATCGCTGCTAACGCCGCGATTTTTTCGCTGGGCGCGACTTTGATTTTTTTCCGGCGCGCGCGGCTTTGTCATCATGCGCGGCTTTGTCGTGCTTGGCTTGGGCCTTTGCACCGATTGCTGCGGCTGCGGACTGGCCGAGCTTTGCTAGTGCGGCACCAGCTTTTCCGGCGGGTGCGGTTTTGCCGTCGCTGGCGGGAGCAGGCGTGGACTTGCCACCCGCCGCTGCGCCCTTCGATTTATCCTGGGGCTTCCCTTCGGCATGAGCGGGGCCTTCGGGCGCTCCTTTGCGCTTCTTTTTTTCTTTTTCGGGCTTTTTGATTTCGTCTTTGATGCCCGCGAGATTTTTCAGGATCTTGGTACGATCTTCCGGAGTTTTGCCTTTGCCGCGCAACTGCAATTCGAAGAATTGCTCTACGATCTTATCGAATTTGGGCCCGCGTTCGACGCCGAACGCGTCGAGTTCTCCGGCCGGAGAAGCCATGCGCAGCGGCCGCCACTTCTGCAGATAATTACGGATCTTGGAGAGCGCGCGCGGATTGGGCATTTCTACTTCGATGAAGGCCAGAGTTTCCGCGGGCAAGGAAGCCAGATAGTAGTAGGCGTCTTTCGCGGCGTTGGTTTTCGCGCTCTTCAATATTTTTACGACTTTCTGCGTTTCGGGAACCAGTTCCGCGGCTTCTTCAATTTCGGCGGCGCGATATTCCAGGTGGCGCAGGGCCGCGGCGGCCTCGCGCGATTTCAACCGGCCCAGCGTGTAATAGGCGACGGCCAAATGCAGACGCGGCCGCAAGCCCGCGCTGTAAAGGTTGAAGCGCACGCGCGCGAGCTTGTTAAGGCTGTCGTAATCCGGTTTTCGTTTTTGCAGCGAGGGGTGAATCAGCGCGAGCATGTCGTGCGATTCCCACAGCTTTAGCGTGGCGACGGGATTGTCTTCACGTGCGAGCGCGCGCATTTCGTGGCCGACTTCGTCGCCCTCGATGCGATCGGTGACGCCGCGTTCGATGGCCAGGTCAAACCATTCCTGGCTGCGCGGATCCATTTTGAATCCCATCCGCGCGGCATAACGAAGGATGCGCATCAGGCGGATAGGCTGGTTGGTGAAAGCGTGAATGGAGAGCGCGCGGACTTCCTGCTTTTCCAGGTCGGCGAGGCCGTTCATCGGATCGAGGAGCAAGCCGCGCGATTGCGTGTTCAGCGAGATGGCTATAGCATTGATGCCGAAATCGCGGCGGCGCAAATCTTCCATCACGCTGGAGAAGCGGTATTCGGGCTTCACGCCCGGGCGTTCGTAGAAATCTTCGCGCGCGGCGGAGATGGAACCGTCCACATCTCCTGCGAAAATCATTTCGTGGTGGCGGATTTTCTCACTTTCCCAGACGACGCGGGCGCCGCCTTTTTCCAGCTCGCGCACCATCTTTACAGGATTGCCTTCGACCGTGAAATCCAAATCGCGAATGGGCATGCCGGAGATCAGGTCGCGCACCGCTCCGCCGGTGAGGTAGACGTTCACGTCCTGCGTGCGCGAAAGCTCCTGCACGCGCTCCATCACGGCGCGTTGTTCCGGCGAGAGCCGGCTTTCCAGCAAGTACATGTAATCGGGCATGAAGTTTCCGCCTTCCTCGAATTTTTGCGCGCGGCTTACTAGGCGCGCGGGTGGTGCGCTTTATAAACTTGCTTCAAACGTTCTTCGACTACGTGCGTGTAGATTTGCGTGGTGGCAATGTCCGCATGGCCCAACATCATTTGCACGGAGCGCAAGTCGGCTCCGCGGTCCAGCAGGTGCGTGGCAAAACTGTGCCGCAGCATATGCGGCGTGAGGGGCTTGCGCAACCCCGCTTTGCGTCCGTACGCGGCCAGAAGTTTTCCAGAACGCGATTCGGTTGATGGCCGTGCCGGTGCGGCTGGGAAAAAGATAGGGCGAAGTCTTTTCACCTAGGATCTCCATGCGCGATTTTTTCATATACTGCACGACTAATTCCAAGGCGGCGCGGCCGACGGGCACCAGCCTCTCTTTATTACCTTTGCCGATGCAGCTCAGGCAGCCGGCTTCGATTTGAATGTCTGCGGCCTTCAGCCCGCAAAGTTCGGAGACGCGCAGGCCGGTGGAATAGAGCAGCTCGATCATGGCTTTGTCGCGCAGGCCGAGCGTTGAGGTGACGTCTGGCTGGCGCAGGAGGCGGTCCACCTCGTCCACGCTGAGGAATTCCGGCAAGGAGCGGCGGAATTTCGGTGCGGCGACATTAGCGGCCGGATCTTCCTTGATGATTCCTTCCGTGAAGGCGAAGCGGAAGAGATGGCGAATGGTGACGAGGTGGCGAGCCACGGTGCGGCTATCGAGTTTGCGCAGGTAGAGCGTGCGCAGGAAATCGATCACGGTGCTGTGGGTGAATTGGTCGAGGGTCAGGCCGCGCTTGGTCGCAAAGGCCGCGAACTTCGCGAGGTCCCGGCGATAGGCTTGCAGCGTATTGGCCGAGAGTCCTTTTTCGACTCGCAGATAATTTAAGAACGCGCGAATCTCCGATTCCAATGCACATCTCCCAATTTCATGCGCCGGTAAGACGAACTCGGCAGCAACATTACGCCCGCTGGCTTTTGCGGACTACGAAACGTCGAGTCCGCTGGTTGCCGCATTCGGCTCCGCGCGGCGCAGCAGCAAAAACAATTCCGGCAACTCTTCGCAGCGCAGCGCCCAGGCAAGACCGAAATAAATTCCCACGGATCCGGCGATGATCCCGGTAAGCCATGTGGCTTTCGCCAGAAAATGCTCCAGCGTCGCCAAATGCGAATACCTCACCGCTGCAAAACACACCGCTGACATTGCTACAGCGCAAAGCGCCATTTTTCCCAGCGAATTAAAAATGGCCCGAGAGCCCAGGCGCCCGTAACGCCCGCGAAAAACTATGAACAACGCCGCGAAATTAAAATACGCCGCCAGCGAACTGGCCAGCGCCGGGCTGGCGTTCCACAGATACCGCCCGAAGCCGAAAAGCAGGACGAAATTTAGCGCCACGTGAAGCACGAGCGAGTACGCGCCTACTTTCGTGGGCGTCAAAGTATCTTGCGTCGAGTAATACATGGGCGTAATCAACTTTATGGCCGCGAACGCCGGCAATCCCAGCGAATAAAAAAGTAATGCATGGGCGGTGAGCGCCGTGGAACGCGCCATGAACTCGCCGTGCTGGAACAGAACTTGCGTAATCGGCACGCGCAGCAGAATCAACCCTAGTGCCGCCGGAATGGTGATGAACGACACGACGCGCAGCGCAAAGCCGAACGTTTGCTTCATCTCATCCTGCTTCCCTTCCGCCACCTGGTGCGACATGGTGGGAAGCAGCGCGGTGGAGAGCGCGATCGCGTAGCTGCCCAACACCAGTTCCATCAAGCGGTCTGCGATGTACAACGAACTGATGCTGCCCTCCGGCATGCGCGCTGAAGCCGCAAAAATCGTATCCACGAAAAAATTGACCTGAAACACTCCCATGCCGAAAAAAACGGGCACCATCAGCTTGCCGACCTTTTTCACTCCCGCATCGCCGAAGTTGACGTCTGGACGGAAGCGCATGCCCAGTCGCGCGAGCACCGGGAGCTGCATCAGCAACTGCAACGCTGCGCCCACGACGATGCCAACTGCCAGCGCGACGGCCGGGGTGCGGTACGCCGACGGCGCCCAGTTCATGATGGGCCGGTAAACTACGCCAAACGAAAACGCGATGAACACGACGTTGAAAAAAATTGACGTCGAAGCCGGGAGCCCAAAGCGATGAAAACTGTTCAGAATCGCGGCAGCCAGCGCCGCCAAGCCCAGAAAGAACACGCATGGGAAAATGATCCGATTCAGGTAAATCGCCAGATCCCAGCGGACGTGACTGACGCCCATGACCGTCAAACTGCCGACGATCTGCCGGGAAAAGGCCCAACCCAAGACCGCAATTCCCGCCAGAATGACCGCGACGTCCCAGAACACCCGCTGCGCGAACTGCCAGGCATCCGTCCGCGGTTTTCCGCGCAGATACCCGGTAAATACGGGTATAAAGGAAGCTCCCAGGGCGCCTTCGCCGGTAATGCGGCGAATCATATTGGGAATGCGAAACGCCAGGATGAACGAATCGGCCGCCGGCGAGGTGCCGAGCAAAAGAGCTACCCGCTGATCGCGTAAGTATCCGCAAATCCGGCTGATAACGGTTGCCAGGGCTATTACCGAAGCAGACTTTAGGAGCTTGCCTTTTTCGGTCAATCGGCGGTGACTCCGATGCTAACCCTTTAAGCACCAACAACTTGACGAAAAACAGGCGCAAGAATAACATAACCTTCGGGAATTTAGCAAGATTCTCCCCTAAAAAGGCCTCAAAAACGTGAAAGATCGAGCCCCAGCCTCGACGCGCAAGAAAGTGGTGATTTTGCTGTTGGACCGTAGCCATTTGAAGGGCTACTTGAACCCCGCTGGCCTGGCCGGGTCGGAGGGGTTCGAACTGCTGACGCCGGACGGGGAGCATGTTTCCGTTGCGATGTCCACCGTGAAGTCGGTCTATTTTGTGCGGGAATTTCCGGAGAATTTTCAGCCTGAGCGGAAGGTGTTCTTAAGCCGGCCGAAGCTGGATGGGCTGTGGGTGCGGCTGCGTTTCCGGGACGAGGATGTGATGGAAGGGATCGTGGCAAACGATCTGTTGGATCTGCTGGACAACGCGGTGCAACTGACGCCTCCGGACCTGCATGGGAATACCCTGCGATTGTTCATTCCGCGTTCGGCGCTGGCTGAGATGAAGGTGCTGGGCGTGGTGGGAGCGGCGCGGCGGACTCCACGGGCTGCCGGTGCAGCCGCGTCTTCGCAATCCAAACTTTTCAACGAATAGATTATTTTGTGCGCGCTAGCATGTGGTGCGCATGGCACCTGCGCTTTGTGCGTTGCGGGCGAGGTATGCCTGATTGCGTGTCTGTTGTACATTGAGGCTGCATTGGAACGGGCGTGAGGAGAAACGACCATGAGATTGGGCGAGATCGCGAAACGGCTGGGCTGCGAAGTGGACGGCGACGCTAGCCTGGAAATTTCCGGCGTGGCGGGGATTGAAGAGGCGCAGCCGGGCGAGTTGACCTTTCTCGTGAACCGCAAATATCGTCCGGCGCTTGCGACCACGCTGGCTTCAGCTATTTTTATGGCGAAGGATGCCGGGCCGGTGCGCATCGCTGCTTTGCGTTCCGCCAATCCTTATCTGGATTTCGCGCGAGCGATTGAGCTATTTCACCCGGCGCCGCGATTGACGATGGAGATTCATCCCACTGCGGTGATCGCGCAGACGGCGAGGATCGCTCCGGGGGCGCATATCGGGCCTTACTGTTTTGTGGACGAAGAGGTTTCGATCGGGCGCAACGCAGTGTTGCACAGTTTTGTGACGATTTACCCCGGAGCGAAGATTGGCGACGATTTTTTCGCGCATTCGCATGTGACCGTGCGCGAGAACTGCCGGATTGGGAATCGTGTACTGCTGCAAAATGGCGTCACGATCGGCGCGGATGGATTTGGTTTTGCGCGCCGCGACGATGGCGGCTGGCACAAGATGCGGCAGTCTGGCATGACGGTGATTGAGGATGACGTGGAGATTCAGGGGCACAGTGTAATTGACCGCGCGACCGTGGGTGAGACGCGGATTGGACGCGGAACGAAAATTGATAATTTGGTGCAGGTGGGTCATGCGTGCAAGGTCGGTGAGGATACGCTGCTTTGCGGGCAGGTGGGGCTCGCGGGAACTTCCAAGGTGGGCAACAGATGCATCCTGGCAGGGCAGGTGGGTGCGGCCGGGCATTTGACGATCGGCGATGGCGCGGTGTTGACGGCGCAGTCCGGAGTGCCGGGCGATGTTCCGGCTGGCGCGGTCTATTCGGGATATCCGGCGTTGGATAATTTGGCGTGGCGGAAGTCGGTGGCGGTGTTCAATCACTTGCCGGCGATGCAGAAGGAATTGCGCGAGTTGCGCGAAGTTGTGGCGAAATTGGGCGCAAAATAAATTGTATGTGAAAGCGCCGGAATGAAAATCAGTGCCGGGGCTGCGTGCTTGAGTCAGTTTCCCGCTAGAGGCTTCTGGTCTTCGGGCAAGCCTGCCGCGACTAACTCCTGCACGCGTTGGCGAAGTTGGTCGCGTTGATCTTCCGCATATTCGGTGGCTTTCACGGGTGTGCCGTAGCGCACGACGACTTCGCCGGGATGAATTGTCCAATCGCCTTTGCGCATCAGGCGCTGCGTGCCTGCTAGCGAAACCGGTACCACCCACGCATCCGCGCGAATCGCCATCAGAAAGGTTCCCTTCTTGAAGGGGAGCAGGCGGCCGTCGCGGCTGCGCGTGCCTTCGGGGTAAACGCAAAACGACAGGCCCTCCTTCATGTATTCGACGGCGATGTCGACGCTTTCGGCTGCGGCTTCTTTGTCGGCGCGGTCCACGGGAATCAGCTTGGCCAGGCGCAGGGCTTTGCTGAGGATGGGGATGCGAAAAACTTCTTTTTTGGCGAGGAGTGCAACGCGGCGGGGAATATTAGGCACCAGAGCGACGGGATCGAGGTTCGAGGCGTGATTGGAAGCAAAAACGCACACGCCGCTGGGAATATTTTCGACGCCCTCGACGCGAACGCGAATCCCGGCGAGGCGCAAGAAAATGCGCAGCGCACCGATGAACGTCCAATACATGAAATTGGCGTCGCCGGTGAGCAGCGTCCACAAAATCAGCAGGGGCTGCACGAAGATCAGCGCCAGGGCGACGAACGTCAAGACCATGATGGTGCGGATCATGGAATCAGCGGGGCACGACGATGGCGGACGCGGGAGAGCTAATCGGTTTTCCCCTTCAGCCAGCCTTCGCGGATGCGTTTCTGTTTTTCGTTGGGGGCCGGCAATTCGAGTAAGGAAAATTTGTTCAGGTCAACCGAGCCAAGCGCGAATTTCAAATCCAGATCCTTGTTGTCGCGCTGCACCTGGAGAGTGACGGTTTCACCGGGCTCGTGCTGGCGCAACCATGCGGGCAAATAGCGCGGCAGCGGTTGGCCATTCAGCCTGATCAGCGCGTCGCCCGCCTTCAATCCCGCTGCTTCCGCAGCGGAGCCGGGAACCACTTGAGATACGAGTGTTTGCGCGTCGGAGCTACTGTGAGTGGTCCAGAAACCGAGTTCGGGGGCGGCGCGACGTTCGACTTTCAGTTGCAGGCCCGCGGAGTTTAGAAACTTGTCGTAGGGGATTTCGTCGGTACCCGCGACGTAGCGGCGAAAAAACTCGTCGAACTGCACGCCGGCAACTTCTTCTGCGACGGCCTCGACGGACTGCGAATCGTTGTAGAAGCGGCCCTGCTTGGCATAGACGTCGTTCATGCGGCGCAGCAAGTCGTCGAGCGATTTGTGATTGTCGGTGGCGTCGCGAATCGCCAGGTCGAGCATGTCGCCGACGATCTGGCCTTTATTGTAATAGGAGATGCTGCGTTCCGGGCGGCGATACTCGTCGTAGCCCTCGAGCCATGCGTTGAGGCTAGCCTCCTCGACGCTCTGCCAACGATGGGCGGGGCGAGAATCCAGCTCGCTGATCTCGCCCGCGAGCTCCCCGTAAAATTGATCCTTGGTCCACAGCCCGCTGCGTTCGAGCGTGTAGTCGCCATAGGTGCTGGTGACTCCTTCGGCAAACCACAGGGCGCGCGTGTACATTTCTTTGGTGTAATCCACAGGCTCGAGCGTTTGCGGACGGATGCGTTTCACGTTCCAGGCGTGGAAAAATTCATGGGCTGCGACGGAAGCGGCTGCGTCGCCGGATGACGAGGAGATGGCGGCGCAATTGGAGTGCTCCATGCCGCCGCCACCGATTTCTGGGTACGGGCCGAAATGAAAGAAAAAAGTGTATTGGGCAAAGGGAGCGCCGCCCATCAGATGCACTTCGTACTTGGTGATGTCGCGCAGGATGGATTCCAGGGATTCGCGGCGCCACTCTTTGCCGTCTACGATCACACGAAAATGCGCGCCGGCTTCGTCGAATCCGAATTCGGAGAACTTGCCTAGCTCGGCTGGGGCGTCCACTAATTTGTCGTAGTTGGCTGCGATGAACGAATTCGGAGCGGCGCCTGCAGGAAGTTCAGCCGCGATCCGCCAGGCGTCTGGCACGTCTTCAAATTGGACCTGAGTAGCTTCCGCGCGGCGCCTAGGGACGTACATCAACACTTCGGCGAAATTCACGAAAGCGTGATGTGCGTTCAGTTGGGAATTGAACGGACCGGGATCGTCCCATTCGATGCTGTAATCCAGCGAAGTGGCGCGTGTTTTGGATTCGTCGCCCGTGCTAGCGCCGTTGCCGTCGCCAGAGAGCGAAATTCTCCACGTTTGCTTGTCAAGCATGAGCACGGGCAATGGCGCCGCGGCGGTGCCAGCTGCATTTCGTGCGCGAACATCACGCACTCGATAGGAAAAATCGCGCACTTGGTACAACGCGTTCCATGCAGGCAGCGCAACGATGACTTCCTGGTCCGTGGCCTGCGTGGAAATCTCCATCGAGACGTGAAAGAGGTGCTGTTCCGGATTCTTCAGGGAAATGTGATAGCTGATGTTAGCGCCCGCGGGTCGCGCGAGAAACAACAGGGCTGCTACCAAAACGATCCGCTGGGCCGATTTCATTTCCGTGCTCCTGCGAGCGATTTAAATTTGTCGAGCAATTTTTCACTGAGGCCGTCGAAGCTGCCGTTGGACATCACCATTACCATGTCGCCGGGGCGGGCTTCGGTGGCGAGAAACTCCACGATTGCGGATGAGGAATCGAACGCTTTCGCCGGGCGGCCGCGGTCGAGCAGCGACCGGGCGATATATTCGGGCGAGAGGCGCTCGCCTTCTTCGAGCAATTGCGCACGACTGACCGGGCCGATGACGACAGCGTCCGCGATGGCCAACGATTCGGGCAACACATGCTCGAAAATTTTGCGGCGCATGGTGTTGGAGCGCGGCTCGACTGCCGCCCAGATTTTTCGTCCGGGCCAGCGTGTACGAGTGGCCTCGAGTGTCATGCGAATCGCGGTGGGATGATGCGCGAAGTCTTCGACCACCAAAATTCCGTTGGCCTCGCCTTTGGTTTCCATGCGTTTGCGGACGCTGACAAAGGTCGCGAGGGCCTGCTGGATCGCGTCGCACGCGACGCCGCGGCCGTAGGAGATGGCGGTTGCCGCGAGCGCGTCCAACACATTGTGCTTTCCCGCAACAGGCGTGCGAATGCGAGTGACTTCCCTGCCGCGATACGCGACGCGGAATTCGGTGGCTTCGTCGTGCCACTGCACGTCTCCGGCGCACCAGTCGCATTCGGAGGTGAGGCCAAAGGTTTCCACGGGGCAAAATGCTTTCGCGACTGCGCGCTTTAGTTCTTCACTCTCGCCCCAGAACAGAATCTTTCCGCCGCGCGGGACGAGATTGACCAGCCTGTGAAATTGCACGGCGATGGATGGGAGGTCGGGGTAGATATCCGCGTGATCGTATTCTAGAGACGTGAGTATCAGCTCGTCCGGATGGTAATGCAGGAATTTTGGGCCCCGATCGAAGAAGGCGGTTTCGTACTCGTCGCCTTCGATGATGAATTCTTGCCCGCCGCCGAGGCCGTAGCTGCGCTCGCCAAAATTCGGGGATACGCCGCCGACTAGAAAATCAGGTTTGCGCCCGGCCACCTGAAAAATCCATGCGAGCATCGCGGTGGTGGTGGTTTTTCCGTGCGTGCCGGCTACGACGATCGAGGTGTGTCCCGGGATGAAATATTGCTCGAGAAGTTGCGGCATGGAGCAGTAGGGCAAATGTTCGTCAAGAATGTGCTCAATTTCAGGATTGCCGCGGGCGATCACGTTGCCGACGACGCAAAGGTCCGGCGTGGGCTGCAAATTTTCGGCGCGAAATCCTTCGTTCCAACGGATGCCGAGTGAATCGAGCAGGGTGGAAGCTGGTGGATAGACGTTCACGTCCGACCCGGTGACGTGAAAGCCGCGCTCCTTCAGCATTCCGGCGACGGGGGCCATGGCGGAGCCAGCGATGCCCAGCACGTGGATGTGTTCGTTAACTTTGTTCACTCGGGTTGAAATTTGCTGTCTCCTCTTATGCGCGGCAGGCCGGTTCCATGATTTCCAGGCGCGAAGTTTCGTCAACCTTTAGACGCGCGCGCACGCCCAGCGGCAGCGTCAACATGGGCCGCGGCGTGTGGCCCACGGCCGCGCCCCACACCACTGGAAATCCCATGGTGCCCAAAATGCGCCGGGCAACTGCCAGCACACTCTCGGTTCCCGCTGGACCTTGGCATTCCGGAAATTCGCCGAGCAGCACGCCGGAAACGCCGCGCAGCTTGCCCGCCTGCTTCAGGTGCATGAACGCGCGGTCCACTTGCCAGGGCTTCATGCCGCGATCTTCGAGCAGCAGAATCGCGCCGTGGGTATCGAGTTCCCACGGAGTGCCGAGCGCGGTTTCGATCAGTGTGAGGCAGCCGCCGAGCAGAAGGCCGTCGGCGGAACCCGGCATGATCGCTTCGGTGCCGACGAGCGGAATCGTCCAGCCTGTCTTGGTTTCCGTCAGAGCTCGCGTGAGAGTTTCGGAATCGTAGCCGTCCGCGACTCCCGCGCCTTTGTCGAGGCCTGCGGCAGCCATAGGACCGTATAGAGAGATCCAGCGAAATTTCTGCCACAGAAAAATCTGCAGCGAGGTGAGATCGCTGTAGCCCACTAAAATTTTAGGATTGGCCAACGCGACGCTCAGTCCGTCGAGCAAATAATTTGAGCCGTAGCCACCACGCGAACAAATGATTCCGCGCGTGCTGGTCTCGGTGAGCGCTTCCTTCAGCGCGGCACCGCGGTCGGCGGCGCTGCCGGCAAAAAAATCGCCACGCGCGAGCACCCGTTCCGGATCGACTTTCGCCTTATAGCCAAGGCGCGCGATTTCCTCGATGCCGCGCTGCAAGCGAGGCGCGTCCACGGGACTGGCGACCGACAGAATACGCACCGCATCGGCGGGGCGAAGCGCTTCAGGCTTGAGAGCTTGCGGCATGGGCCGCAAAGGAGAATAAGGAATTTCGCGCAGCGAGTCCAGCCGCGTGCGCATGCGTGTTTACATCCGAGCAGCAGCGCGCGGCAAGGTTAAAACGGCGTGACGGCCAGATACACATCGCCAACGCCGCTGGCGGGCCTGGCGGCGATGGTGTCCGGTGCGTAAAACGCGGCGAAGCGCCCGTCGGAGCTAAGCGGAGCGGCAGTGTAGCGGTCGGCGGCAAGTGGCCCGGATTTGCCATTGCTGAAGACCGCGACTGTGGCGTGCGTCGCCGAAAACGTTGCCGCGGCTTCGGAAACGCCGTAGGTGTGCGGGGCGCACTGCAGCACGGCGCCGAAGCAGGTGTCGCGCACCACGAGAGAACCTTCGGTGGCGACTTGGCCCGCGGGCACAGTGGAAGCGGCTCCGGAAACGAATGAGATGTAGCGGCCGGAGGCGCTGATCGCGGGCGAGAAATTTTGCGTTTTGGTGGTCGCCGTGACGCTGTCGTTCGTAATCAGACTCGTAGATGGAGTGCAGCCGTCGGGCGCGGTCTGCCCGAGGCAGGTATCGCGCAGATATGCGCGGCTTACGCGCGCTGCATTTCCAGTGGACGAATCGGCCGGCTGCGATTCGAAGACGACGAAGCGGGCGTCGCTGCTGAGCGACGGCGAAATATTCACGCCGCCCAGAGTCGAATCATCCGGCGCGTAAGAGATTCGTTCCGCGGATTCCGCGCAGATAACGGGAGGTTCAATTCCCATACAAGTGTCCGCCAGAACGATCTGCGAAGTACTGGCCGGATTCTGCGCCGCGGATTTTGCCGCCCACATTTCCAGCGCGACGTAACGGCCGTCGGAGGAGATCGCCGGGCGTCCAGCCTGGGCGCCTGCGACGCGATCTTCATCGTCCACCGGCACAGCCATGGTATGCGCGACGCATGATTTCGTCGCGGTGGGACCTGCGCAGGTATCGCGCACGTAGGCTTGCGGCAGAAGCGTGGATTTTTCCGCCACGAGATTCGTCGCGGCGGAAACGAAGGCGATGAAACGGCCGTCGGCGCTGAGCGACGGGTTAGTGCTGGGGCCGTTTGCGGCTTCCCCTTCAGCGCCCATGGAAATAATTTCAGTGTGCGGCGTGCATCCAGAGGGAGCGTTCGCGCCCACGCAAAGGTCACGAACATACAATTCCCAGTAACCGAGCGACGCTGCGGAATTAGTGGCGACCAGGTTCGTCGCACGGGAAATGAAAGCCACAAATCGCCCATCGCCGCTGATCGCGACCTGCCTGCTGGATTTCCCGTTGGGAGCGCCGCCGTCTGGCGCCAGATCCACCGCCATCGTTTTCGGCGAGCAATTCGCGGCGCCGACGCAGGTATCACGCACAAAAATATTTCCGGAGACTGCCGGCCCAGGCCCAACCAGATTCCTGGCCTGGGAATAAAACGCGACGTAGCGCCCGCCAGAGCTTATCGCCGGCGCTTCGCTCGCGCCATCCGCGGGGCCTCCGGCGACACTTACGGAAATTACTTGCGGAAACTTCACGGCTGCTCCGGCCGCCGCGTTGATCGTGAACGGAAACGGATCGGAAAACGCCGATGCGCCGTTGGAAGATGTGTTGAGCACGGTAATCTCGACGGTTCCGGCTGTGGCGAGGTCGGTCGAGGGAATTTGCGCCTTCAACACGGTTGCGCTCTGGAAGCTGGTGGTACGCGCCGCGCCGTTCCAATCAACCACGGAATTGTGAAGGAAATTCGTGCCTGTGACGGTGAGCGTGAAGCCTGCGCCTCCAGCCGTGGCATTTGCCGGCGCAACGGAAGTAATTGTGGGAATCGGGGGCGGAGTGGGCAAGATCGAAAAGTTGAGGGCGGCCGTGGTGCCACCGCCGGAATTCGCCACGCTGACCGGCTCGGAGCCGGCGTTGGCCACGTCGGCGGCCTTGATCTGCGCCGTAAGGGTGTTGGCGCTGACGAAGGTGGTGGTGCGCGCGCTGTTGTTCCATCTGACGGTGGAATTAGCGGCGAAATTCGCGCCATTGACGGTAATCGTGAAATCAGCAGAGCCGGCCACGACGCTGGCAGGAGAAAGCGAACAAATCGCGGGCGCCGTCGTGGAAGAAGTTATGAAGCTGGCTGTGGGCGAGTAAATTTCATTGCCGCCGCCCGTGTAGGTGAAGACGCTGATGCCGTTGCAGCCTGCGGTCAGAATGTCCTGCGCGGTGATCTGTGCAGTCATCTGCGTGGAACTGACGAACGCCGTGGTGCGCGGGCTGCCATTCCAAGCGATGACCGAACCTGAGTACGGCGGTTGCGGGGGCATGGTCGGATTCGGAATATTCGCATTACCAGCAATAAAATTTGCGCCATTTACAGTAAGCGTGAATGCGGCCGTGTTCGGGCTCGCGGTGGCCGGACTGAGACTCGAGATCAGCGGTGTGTTGGTTTGTGTGGGAAATACCGTGAATGGCGCGGCGTTAATGCTGATTCCGCCGCCGGGCAGCGGATTCGAAACTGTGATGAGCGATGTTCCGGGAGTTGCGATGTCGGAAGCGAGGACGGTCATCGCCATTTGGCCCGTGTTTAAGTTCACCGTGGCGGAGCGCGCGGAGCCATTCCAAAACGCGGTGGAAGTTCCGGTGGATCCGTTTATGAAACCGGTTCCAGCAATGAACATCGTGAACGATTGGCTTCCCGCGGTGACGCTGGATGGAAAGAGTCCGCTGATGATCGGAGTGGGATTCGGCTGGCCCGGCGCGACCTGATTGCCGTTGCTGGAGCTGCAACTCGACGTCAAAATCGTGACTACAGCAAGCACCCCGAACGCGGTCCACCGCAAACGCATCAAGCCTGTCCTCCTGCAATTTTTGCCGGTAGTGTTCACGAAAACTGGCGCCGCCGTTCGTTAGCGTCGCTGGGATAGCCAAACGAGGGAAACGATGCAAACGCTTGCGAGTCCCCTAAATAATGCCCAAGAATTGATAGCATCCTGGCGAACACTCGTCAACTCGGATTCGGCTCGAGGGTGTTTGGTTGGCCAAAATTTGCAGGGATTGCTCTAACGGGCGACGGTTCCGGCGGCGGGTAGGGCGAGGGGGCGGTCTTTTATTTTACGCGCGGAGCGGGCGAGCTTCGACTTTGGCGTTCAGAGCTGCAAATTTGGTGAAGAGTTCGCGCTCCTGGTGATAGCTGACTTCGGCTTCGAAATCCACGATCAGTTCGCTGTTGAGCTGCTGCGTCTGCCAGCGGCGGGCGTCGATCTTGGCGGCCTCGACGATGCGGTGCGCGGGAACCAGCAGATCGGTGCTGGCGGGAGCCATCAATTGAAACGTCATCAGGCGCGTTTGCAATCCCAAGCGGTCCTCCAGGTAACCCAATACGATAAGGGCCACTAGAACCATCAATGTGGCAAAAATGGCAGTGGCCAACATTCCAGCGCCGACGGCCATGCCGATGCTGGCCATCACGAAAATTGTGGCCGCGCTGGTGATGCCGAGGACCGCACCGCGATCGCGAATCACCACGCCTGCGCCGATGAACCCGATGCCGGGAATAATTTGCGCGGCGATGCGCGTGTGGTCGCCGCCCACTGTGCCGGCCATTTCGTAGGAAATAATGGTGAAGAGCGCGGCGCCGAAGCAGATGAGCATGTTCGTACGGATTCCGGCGGGCTTGCGGCGGAGTTGGCGCTCCAGGCCGATCAATCCACCGAGGAAGGCGGCGAGCATCAGCCGCAGCAAGATGTATGAATTCAGATCGTGAAGCATGGCAATGGCACCCCCGTGCCCTGCGCGCAGGGATTCTACTGGAAGGCACGCCAGAGTGGTGGGAAGTTTTTCAAATAAGAGCGACGCGGCCGGACTTGCGCGGTGAGTTGCTACAGTTTGAACGACGTGAGCTTGGAGAAAAGGCGCGCGCGCGCGTGGATTTCCCTGCGCTTGAGCGTCGAGAGGCGCTGCACGCCGAATTTCTCCACCGCGAAGCTGCCCAGCACCGAGCCGTAGACCATGGCGTTGCGCAGAGTGCGTTCGTTCACCTTCCCGGCGCCCGCTAGATAGCCCATGAAGCCGCCGGCGAAGCTGTCGCCCGCGCCCGTGGGATCGTGCACTTCTTCCAGAGGAAAAGCAGGCACCGAGAATAAGAATTTTTCGTGCATCATGATGGCGCCGTGTTCGCCGCGCTTGATCACGAGTGTTTTCGGGCCCATTTTGAAGATTTCTTTGGCGGCGCGCGTCAGGTTGTGCTGGCCGGTGAGTTGGCGGGTTTCGTCGTCGTTGATCACTAGCACCTGAATGTGCTTCAGCGTTGCTTTCAGCTCGGCTGGGGTGCGCTCGATCCAGTAGTTCATGGTGTCCAGGCCGACGACTTTGGGTTTGCGCGTGACCTGCTTCAGGACAGAGCGCTGCAGAGTCGGATCGATATTTCCCAAAAATATGAAAGCCGAGTCTGTGTATGACGGCGGCAGCGTAGGCTGGAAATTCGCGAAGACGTTGAGGTCCGTGATCAGCGTAGTGCGCTCGTTCATGTTCTGGTTGTAGCGGCCGGCCCAGTAAAATGTCTTTCCGCTTGCGCGTTCCAGGCCTTGCAAATCAATGTGCTGGTGTTTGAAGACGGCGACGTCTTTTGCGGTAAAATCATCGCCGACAATTCCCACCAGGCGCACCGGCGCGAAATGGCAGGCGGACAGCGCGAAATAGCTGGCGGCGCCGCCCAAGAGGCGATCGTGCTTGGCGTGCGGTGTTTCGATTCCGTCGAACGCCACTGAGCCGACCACTAGTAAGGACATGACTTCTCCTGAGTTCGTGAATTTTGCGAACGCGTGAAAACTAAGCGATGTACTTGCCGATGATCGGCGCCAGGCGCTTCTTCGTTGCCGCGGAAATCACTTTACGATCTGTGAGCACCGCGTGAGCGAGCGCCGCTCCGCACTTGCACGCGCGATTATCCGGCAGTTCCGCCACAGCCTCGTGCAACACGCGCTGCACGTTCGAGGTGTTGCGATTCAGGTTCTCGATGATCTCGCTCAACGTCACGGCGTCGTGCTGCGGATGCCAGCAATCGTAATCGGTGACCATGGCGATAGTCGCGTAGCAGAGTTCAGCCTCGCGCGCGAGTTTGGCTTCGGTGAGATTGGTCATGCCGATCACATCGAAGCGTAGTTGGCGATAGGTATTCGATTCGGCCAGCGTGGAAAATTGCGGACCTTCCATGCAGACGTAGGTTCCGCCGCGATGAGCCTTCACTCCGGCGCGGTCACAGGCCTCGGCGATGTGGGCGGAGAGGTGCGTGCAGGTGGGCTTGTCAAATCCCACATGGGCTACGATTCCGCCGCCGAAGAATGTGGCGACGCGTCCGCGAGTGCGATCGAAGAATTGGTCGGGGATCAGAAAATCCAGTGGTGGCAAATCGTCGCGCAGAGAGCCAACCGCGCTGACGGAGATGATGCGCTCGACGCCCAGCATTTTCATGGCGCAAATATTCGCGCGGTAATTGATTTCGCTGGGAGAAAACACGTGGCCGCGACCGTGGCGTGCCAGAAACGCCACGCGTTTGCCTTCCAACGTGCCGATAATAATTGCGTCGGAGGGATCGCCGAAGGGAGTCTTCACGTGGACTTCACGCGGATTCGTGAGGCCGGCCATGGAATACAGGCCGCTGCCGCCGATGATGCCGATTTTCACATTTTCATTTTTCGTTGCGCTTTTCTTGGTGCGTTTTGCGGGTTTTGCCATTTTCAATCCACCTTCGCCGGTTCTGCTTCCAGGACTCCGTTGCGTTCGCGCAGGTAAGCCGCCGGGGTTTTCGTATCGTGGCAGAACAGCGCGAGCCAGCCTTCCTTGACCAGCTCCGGAAACCATTTCTTTTTATTTTCGAGGGTCGTGACGGGGAACAAATCGAAGCCCATGATCCACGGCAGCGGCAAATGGGCGGTGGTGGGCGCCATATCCGCGAGAAAAAATGCCGTCTTACCGCCGCCTGTCAGTTTGACGCACTGCATGTTGGCGGTGTGGCCCGGCACGCGAATCAATTCCACTCCCGGAGCGATCGCGCGATCGCCCTCGAGCAGTGCCAATTTTCCTTTGGCTTCCAGTGGCGCGTAATTTTCCTGGATGTAGCTGGCGCGGTCGCGCTCGTTGGGATGCTTGGCGTGTTCGAATTCCCCACGCTGCACCACATATTTTGCGTTGGGATATGCCGCTACGATTTTGTCTTTCTCGACGCGCGTGTTGCCGCCGCAGTGATCGAAATGCAAGTGCGTGTTGATCACGATATCAATTTCGCTCGTGTCCAGACCGTGGTCCTTCAGCCGGTCGCTCAAGAACGGGCCCTCCACGCCGTAAATGTCGCGCAGCTTCGGAGACATCTTCGCGCCGATGCCGGTCTCCACGAGAATTCGTTTTCCGCCGGCGTGTACCAGCAGGCAATTCATCGCCAGCTGGATGCGATTTCGCCCGTCGGGGGGAATTTTCTTCTCCCACATGACTTTGGGTATTACGCCGAACATCGCGCCGCCGTCGAGCGACAAGTATCCATCCACCAATACGTGGAATTCCAGGTCCCCTAGCTTCAACGATTCTCTCCCAATCCGGCCCGCGCCAGAATCTCGTTTACCGCAGCGTAGGGGTCCGTTTTTCTTTCGGCCACCGCTGCCGCGATGGCGTCGAGCTTTTGCTCACTCAGAAATTTTCCTGCTACGCGCTCCATCAGCCGCGTTTCCAGCAATTGCAAAATCCATTCTTTCCAGTGGGTGATTTCGCGGGCGTGGCGTTCGTGCGCTTGTT
The DNA here is from genome assembly GCA_963790855.1 of uncultured Acidobacteriota bacterium. Lineage (GTDB taxonomy): Bacteria > Acidobacteriota > Terriglobia > Acidiferrales > UBA7541 > Palsa-295. The sequence continues at coordinate 479,327 of CAWBPZ010000003.1, read as the reverse complement.
CGAAATGTTTGCGGAACGCTGCGATCTGGCGGCCCAATTCGGCCACGCCTTTATTTTCTGTGGCAATCGTGCGCACGACGGGCGGTTTCCAGCCGTCGCGCTCCGGAACCAACTGCAGAATTCCCTTCAACTGCTGCTCGAAGCGATCTGCGCCTTCGCGATCGGATTTATTCAGCACGAAAATGTCGCCGATTTCCATCAGGCCGGCCTTCAGGCTTTGCACGTCGTCGCCCATGCCGGGCATCAGCACTACGACCGTGCAATCTGCCAGGCGCACGATTTCAATTTCGCCCTGGCCGACTCCTACCGTTTCCACCAGAATGATTTGTTTTCCGGCGGCGTCGAGCAACAGCGTCGTATCGCGCGTTGCTTGCGAAAGGCCGCCGAGAAATCCGCGCGTGGCCATCGAGCGGATAAAAACGCCGGCGTCGGTCGCGTGCCCCTGCATGCGGATGCGGTCCCCTAGAATCGAGCCGCCGGTGAAAGGGCTAGAGGGATCCACGGCGATGATGCCGACGGTTTTCTTTTCGGCGCGATAGTGGCTGGCGAGGCGGTCCACCAGCGTGCTCTTGCCCGTGCCGGGCGCGCCGGTGATGCCCACGCGATACGCGCGGCCGGTGTGCGGAAAAAGCTGGCGCAGGATTTCTTCGGCGTCACGCTCGCGGTTTTCAATCGCGGAAACGGCGCGCGAAATCGCACGCACGTCTCCAGCGCGTACTTGCTCGGCCCAGTTTTCGATGGACACAGTCATAGCAACGTGAATTCCAGCCGGAGAATGGTATCACTGGAACGGCTGGAAGCGATGATGGCCGACGGCGAATATTATTTCAGTTTTTGCCGAGGATCTGCCGCGCGATTACCATGCGTTGAATTTCGCTGGTACCTTCGCCAATCGTACACAATTTCACATCGCGATAAAACTTTTCCGCGGGGTAGTCTTTGATGAAGCCGTAACCGCCGTGAATCTGCACGGCTTCGTTGGCGACGCGCACGGCCACTTCGCCGGCGTAGAGCTTGGCCATGCTGGATTCCTGGGTGATGCGCGCGTCATGATTGCCTGAGGCTATCGCGCGATCGGCGAGCCACGCGGCTTGATAGGTTAGCAGGCGCGCTGCTTCGATCTGCGTGGCCATGTCCGCCAGCTTGAATTGAATGGCCTGAAATTCCGCGATGGCTTTGCCGAATTGTTTGCGCTGCTTGGCGTAACGCACGGACGCTTCGTAGGCGCCTTGCGCCATGCCCAGACCGAGCGACGCGATCGATATTCGCCCGCCGTCTAAAATTTGTAGGCTGTTGACGAAACCTTCGCCTTCTTTGCCGAGCAAATTTTCCGCCGGCACGTGGCAATCGGTAAAGACCACTTCGCTGGTGTCGCTCGCGCGCAATCCCAGCTTATTTTCTTTTTTCCCGGGCTTGAATCCCTTGGTTCCCTTCTCGATGATGAACGCGGAAATTCCGTGGCTCTTTTTCGCTGGGTCCGTCACGGCCATGCCCACGCAGACGTCGGCGTAATGCCCGTTGGTGGTGAAGGTTTTCGACCCGTTGATGACCCAGCCGCCGTTTTTCTTCACCGCCGTGGTGCGCGTGCCTCCAGCGTCGGAGCCGGCCTCCGGCTCGGTGAGCGACCAACAGCCGAGCTTTTTTCCTTGCGCGAGCGGCGTGACGTATTTCTTCTTCTGCTCTTCGTTGCCGAATTTATAGATGTGATTGGTGCAGAGCGAATTGTGTGCGGCCACGATGATGCCAATCGAGCCGTCCACGCGCGAAAGTTCCTCGATAATGATGGCGTATTCGGCGTAGCCCATGCCCGCGCCACCGTATTTTTCGGGGAAAATCACGCCGAGGAAACCCATCTCGGCCAGCTTGGGAATTAGTTCGGAGGGAAACTTAGACGCTTCGTCCCACTCCATCACATGCGGCAGGATTTCGCCTTCGGCAAACTCGCGAACCGTTCGCCGCAGCTGCTGCTGTTCATCGGTCAGCGCAAATTCCACGTGGCCTCGCCGAGATGCAGGATAAGAGATAAGCAGGATAAATACCGAACCCGCACTACAATTTATATCACAGGGGTCCAGGCGCGCGACAATCGTGAGCGGGGTGATTACGGCAGGGTAAACGCGACAATCTCATCCGACTGCTTTTCTTCTGTTACTTTCGCGTGCCCTCCGGCGGCGATCACTAGGTATTGCTTGCCGCCCGGACGCAGCTGGTAGGTCATCGGAGTGGCGGCGCCGGAAGTGGGCAGGTCAAACTTCCAGATTTCTTTTCCGGTTTCGACGTCGAACGCGCGAATCGCTGGGTCAATAATTGTTCCGGCGATGAAGACCAGCCCGCCCGCGGTTACAATTGGCCCGCCGAGACTGGGCGTTCCTGCGGGAACCATCGGTTTCTTGGGAGCGATTGAGCCGAGCGGAACTTGCCAGCGAATCGTGCCGTTCGCAATGTCCACCGCCGTGAGCGTGCCCCACGGAGGAGGAGCGCAAGGCAAATGATGCGCTTTCGCGAATAGAAAAGTGCGAAACATTCCGTAGGGCGCGCCGTATTGTTGCGTGTAATCGAGGTCCGGATTCTTGCCGGCGGTGTCCCAGTATTTGTCCGCCGCGACGACGCCCATCATCGCGGGCAAGTTATTCGTATTCACGAGCAACAGATTGTTCCGCTGGTCAAAAGCATAGCCGCTCCAGTTCATTCCGCCGACGTTTCCAGGAACCGACAGCGAGCCTTCCAAACTCGGCGGCGTGAATAGGCCATCGTTGCGCAGGTTTTTCATTCGGTCGCGGCAGTAGGCGCGATCTTCTGCAGTGATTCCCCAGGCGTCGTCGGCGGAAAGCTTTTGCGGTACCACAGCAGGGGGCGTGAGCGGGAAAGGTTGCGTCAGGGAAGTGACTTCGCCCGGAACATCTGACTGGGGCACGGGGCGCTCATCCACGGGAAATACCGGCACGCCCGTGTCGCGATTTAAGACATAGATAAATCCGGTTTTGTTGCCTTGAATCACCACCGGCACGCTTTTGCCGTCATGCTGCAAAGTGACGAGCAGCGGAGGCGAGGCGCTGTCGTAATCCCAGAGGTCGTGATGAACGAGCTGAAATCCCCAAGCGAGTTCTCCGGTTTTCGCGCGTAGGGCGACGATGGAGTTGGCCCATTTGTCGTCGCCCACGCGCATGCCGCCGTAATAATCGGGGCTGGCGCTGCCGGTGGGGACAAAAATTAAATCGCGCTCGGGATCCACGACCATCACGGACCAGGAATTGCCCGCGCCGGTGCGCCAGACTTTGGTAGCGTTTGTGTTGGTAGCGCTTGCGCTCGGAACCGCGAAATCGGGATCGTTCGGCGGCAGCGGCTCCCATTTCCAACGCAGCGCTCCGGTGCGTGCATCGAAGGCGCGGACTACTCCGCTGGGCATGTCCACGCGCGCATTGTCGTCAATGGCGGAGCCTACTACGACCAGGTCGTCAATCACCACCGGTGGAGACGTCATGTGATATTCCCCAGGAATGTAACGCGCCACGTCGCGCAGGCTGATCTGTCCGCGGTTGCCAAAATCCATGCAGGGTTCACCGGTCGCGGCGTCCAATGCGATCAATCGCGCGTCGAGCGTGGCTTCGAAAATTCGGCGACGACAACGCCTGCCTTTCGCGCGTGATGGATCGAGCCATGTGGCGACGCCGCGATTGATCAGGCCGTCGCCGTAACTTTCGGCTACGTCAATCATCGGATCGTAAACCCACAGTTGGCTGCCGGTTTCCGGATTCACGGCGAAGACGCGATTGAAGGGCGTGGTGAAGTACAGTGTGCCATCCACTAAAATGGGCGTGGTTTCCAGACCGCTGCGTTTGGGGCGGCCGCTGCCGTCGGAAATATCGCCGGTGTGAAATGTCCACGCGACTTTCAGTTTGACGACATTATCGCGGTTGATCTGGGTGAGGGGTGAAAACCGCGTGCCGGCCGCGTCATGGCCGTAGTAGGCCCAATCGTCCTTCGCCGCATCGGCCGGATGGGAGGATTGCGCCTTCGCGCCGGGCTGGCCCGCGCACGATGCGCCGATCGCGGCGATGACGAGGAACCGAGCGAACTTACGCACTAAATCCTCCAGCGTGTGATCCAAAGACGAGCATTACCAATCGAGCTTCGCGCCATCTTTCGCGTTCTGTTCGTCGAGCCATTTTTTCAGCGGCGCGAAATAGTCGAGGATTGCGGTGGCGTCCATTTGTTTTTCGCCGGTCAGCACTGCGAGCGCTTCCGGCCACGGGCGGCTCTGGCCCATCTCCAGCATTTTGTTCAGGCGCGCGCCGGCTGCTTTGTTGTTGTAAATCGAACAGCGATGCAGCGGACCTTTGTATCCGGATTCCCTACACAGCGCGCGATGAAACTGGAACTGCAGAATGTCGGCGAGGAAATAACGCGCGTAGGGGACGTTGGCCGCTACGTGATATTTTGCGCCGGGATCGAAATCCTGTTCGCTGCGCGCGACGGGAGGCTTTACGCCCTGATATTTTTCGCGCAATTCCCACCACGCCTTGTTGTAATCCGCGGGCGTGACTTTCCCGGAGAAAACCTCCCAGCGCCATTTGTCAATGAGCAAGCCGAACGGGAGGAACGCAACTTTTTCCAGCGCCTTATGCATCAGGATGCCGATGTCCGCGGATTCGGGCGGTACATTTTCCAGCAGGCCGATCTGTTTCAGGTATTCCGGAGTGACGGAAAGCGCGATGGTGTCGCCGATGGCTTCGTGGAAACCGTCGTTCGCGCTGTTGCGGAAGAGCGGCGGCTGCGTGTCGTAAGCGCGCTGGTAAAAATTGTGGCCGAGCTCGTGGTGAATGGTGGAGAAATCTTCGGCCTTCTGCTCGATGCACATCTTGATGCGCAAATCGTCCACGTAATCGATGTCCCAGGCGCTGGCGTGGCACACCACGTCGCGATCCCGCGGCTTGACGAACATGGAGCGCTGCCAGAACGTCTGCGGCAGCGCCTCAAAACCGAGCGACATGAAAAATCGCTCGCCGTAATGGACCATGCCAACGGGATCAATTTGCTTGGCTTTCAGAATTTGCGTCAGGTCGTAGCCCGGGTCGGCATTTGCCGGCGCCACCAGCGGATAAATATTCGCCCAATCCTGCGCCCACATATTTCCCAGTAGGTGCGCCGGAATCGCGCCGTCCGGGCCGAGCACTCCCGGGCCATATTTTTTCACCAGCTGCGTGCGCACGTAGGCGTGCAGAGAGACGTAGAGGGGCCGCACCTGTTCCCACAGCCGGTCCATCTCCGCGCTAAAAACACCAGGCGGCATATCGTAATTCGAGCGCCACATCGCGCCCACGTCTGCGAAGCCAACTTCGCGCGCGCCTTCGTTCGCGAGCTCGACCATGCGGATATAGCGTCCGCGCATCGGCGGCGCGATGGCGTGCCAACCGATCCATGCGCGCTGCAGCTCCATGGGATCGCGGCTGGTGGCCAAGATATTTTCCAGGTCATTCAGCGAGAGGCAGTTTGCTTGCGCGCCGTCCGGGCACCATTTTCCCTTGCCGTAATCGCTCTGCAGTGACGCGTTGATCTGCGAAAGTTCGGAGCTTTCTTTTGGATTGCGCGGCGAGGGGATATCAACGGAGAGCTTGATGAGGTTGAGCTTGCGCGCGACGTCGGGAGGCAGATCGAGTGGCTCGAAGCGGCGCGCTTGTGCGGCAAGTTCGGAAGTTGTGGCTTTTACGTTTTGATCGGCTTGCGCGGCGAGGATTTCCGTGTCGTCGGTGATGAAAGTCTCGAGCACCCACTGCGCACGGCCGGCTTTGATCCACAGTTCAAGCAGGCGTTTTTCCGCGGCGTCGGCGAATTGGCGCGCTTCCTCGACGGTTGGCGCGGCCGCAACCTGTGGTTGCGCGGCGTTGGCTGCTTTTTGCGATTGGAATGTCATCAGTCCACCTGTGATTAGGATAACGGGGAGTCCTACTTTGATGCAGATCGGCAAAAGTCTCGCAATCTTCACGTGCGCACTCCTGGATTGTGCTGGTCGGCTGGCGGTTGCCCCTGCCGTGCCGTAATCCGCGCGAAAGTATAACTGAAGAAGTGACGAGGCGCGCGGGAGGATTGCGACAGCTCATTGCGAGGGGCTCTTAATTTTTAGCGAGCGGCGGCTGTGGGTGCTTTCTCGCTCAAAACTTGCGCAACGGCTGCTAGCGCTGAGTTGATTGCGGCGCGGTCCACATCGCAGTGCGTGACCATGCGCACGGAATACTTATCGGTTGCGGAGCACAGAACTTTTTTGGCGGCGAGCTGATCGCAAATTTCCGCGGCCGTGCGGCCGGCTGCGCGCACGTCGAAGATTATGATGTTGGTGACCACGCGGGCTGGATCGAGTTCGATTCCCTTCACGGCGGCGAGCCCCTTCGCCAGATGTCGCGCGTTCTCGTGATCGTGTACGAGGTGCTTGGGGGATTCTTCCAGAGCGATTAACCCTGCGGCCGCGAGAATGCCTACCTGCCGCATTCCTCCGCCCAGCATTTTTCTGCGGATGTGCGCCTGTTTAATGAATTCGTGCGAGCCCACCAGGATTGAGCCTACCGGGGCGCCCAGACCTTTCGACAAGCAAAACATCACGGAATCGAATTCGCGCGTGATTTCCGCGACGCTCTTCCCCAGCGCGACCGCAGCGTTGAAAATGCGCGCGCCATCCAGATGCACGCGCAAGCCGGCCGCGTGTGCGCGCTCACAGACGTCGTTAGCCACGGCCGTTGGGTACACGGTGCCGCCGTGCATGTTGTGGGTGTTTTCCAGGGTGATGAGCGCGGTCTGCGAATCGTAGTAGATTTTTTCGCGGATCAGCGGCTCGATCAGGTCCCAGGTGAGAATTCCGCCCGGCGCGGGAATTGTGCGCGGCATGACTCCCGCCACGGCGGACATCGAAGCCAGCTCGTACAGATTGACGTGCGCGCGTTGCTCGCAAATTACTTCGTTCGAGCGCTGCGTCCAGCCCATGATCGCGAGCAGGTTCCCCATGCAGCCGGTGGGAACGAAGAGCGCGGCTTCGCGCTGAAATATTTCCACAGCGCGCGCTTGCAGCCGGTTCACGGTGGGGTCTTCGCGGTACACATCGTCACCAACTTCGGCGGCGGCCATCGCGGCGCGCATCGCCGGCGTAGGGTGCGTCACGGTATCGCTACGCAAATCCACGATGTCACGTTTGCTCGTCGCTTCGCCGGATCCGATGGGCACACTCTGCTCCTTATCCCAGTAATTCCACGAATACTTCGTTCGATACGGTCAGATGCGCCGGCGCCAGTCGCAAAAGTCCGCGATCCATCTCCAGCAATCCCTGGTGCCGCAGCCCGGCGATGCGCGCTTGCAGGCTGACGCCGTACTTTCTTTCCACAGAGGCCAGGTCAATGCCTTCCAATTGGCGCAAGCCAAGAAATAATTCTTCATCGAGTGCCTGCTGTGCCGTCACCAGCTCGATCCTCTCGCGCGGCGAGACACCACTTTCGATGGATGCGACGTACTTGGCGGAATCGTGCAGATTGGACCAGCGTCGCTCGCCATCGAAAGAATGCGCGCCAGCGCCCAAGCCGATGTACGGCTCGCGGCGCCAATATTTCAAATTGTGGCGCGAACGAAAGCCTGGCAAGCCCCAGTTCGAGATTTCGTAGTGGTCGTAGCCGGCCGCGGCGAGGCGCGCGCGCGCGGATTCGTAAGATTCGGCCATCGCGTCATCGCTGGGAATGGCTTCGGCGCTGTAGCGGCTGCCAGCTGCGAGCGATTCTTTTCCGAGACGGCTGCCTTCGTCAATTTCCAGCAGGTAAATGGAGATGTGTTCGGGCCTGATCTCCAGAATGCGGGCGACCGACTCTTCCCACGATTCGCGAGTCTGCTGCGCGAGACCGGCGATCAAGTCCATGCTGATATTGCGGAATCCGGCTTCGCGCAGAATTCGAGACGCTGCGAAAATATCTGCGCGACGATGCATGCGTCCCGCGGCCCGCAATTCGCGATCGTCAAACGACTGCACGCCCAGGCTAATGCGGTTGAATCCGGCCGTGAGCCAAGCTTGTGCATTTTCGAGCGTGATGGTTTCCGGATCGGCTTCGAGGGTGATCTCTGGCGCCGCGGAGGAGATCACTTCGCGCGTGGGGGCAGAATCGCGCGTTACCGATTCAGCAAGCCCAAAATTGCGGCGCAACGCATCCAAAATTCCGGCCAGCGCGGAGGGATCCACTAGGCTGGGAGTGCCGCCCCCGAAGTACATGGTGTCCACAGTGGCATCGCGCAGCGCAGAAATCTCGCCGCTCGCGGCCAGTTCCGCAGTTTCGCGGCGCACGGCATCGGCATAGGGCCCATATTTTTCGCGCGCCACTACGCCGGTGTGAAAATTGCAGTACGTGCACTTCGTCTGGCAGAACGGCACCTGAACGTAAACGCCCAGAGTCATTTTGGCGCCGCGACCACGTCGAAGTCGTCAGATTTAGCCTGCAACACGGCTTTGCCATCCTTGATCGCTTCGCAGTGCGCGCCCACGTCTTCCACGCTGACATCCTTATAAGGGAGCCACAAGCGATAGGTGCCAGGCTGCAGCACCTTGATCGTGAATTCCAGAACTTCACCACCGTGCAGAATGCCGGCGGAAGCGTCTGCGCCGGGCGTGCAGGTGAAGATCTCTTTATTCCATTTTTTGCGGGTGCGCGACTGCACGCCAAAGGCCGGCGCCTGACGCCCGCTGCCAGCTACGACGAGTTCGCCGCAAATCCCCAGACAAAAAGTGAGGCGCTTTTGGCCATTGTTCCGGATGCGCACGGCAAAGGGCTTTCCGACTACTTGCTGATCGCCGACCACGGCTATCGTAATGTCCTCCTTCGCGGAAATTCCACTGCTGGTTCCGTTGGTGAGCAGAAGAACCAGAACGCAAACGATTGCCGGCGCCGGCCCCAAGTGCCTCATGGTCAGATAGTTTACAACTAAATTAAATTTGCTTCACGTCAAGACCTCGGACCCAATTCCGACCCGTAAACCGCACGCACGATTCTCGGGCGGCGAACTCAGGTCGAGGCGTCCGGAACGATTTTGACGCGTAGTTCGCGGCTGCGCGGACCGTCGAATTCCGCGAAGAAAATGCGCTGCCAGCGTCCTAGCGCGAGCTTTCCGGCGACGATCCACACGGTTTCCGACGAGCCGACGAGCGCTGTCTTGAGGTGGGAATCCGAATTCCCTTCCGCGTGAGCGGAATTCTTGAGGCGCGGCACGAGGCGGTCGAACTCCGCGGCGATATCCTGCGCGACTGCTGGGTCGTAGCCCTCGTTGATCGCCACGCCCGCGGTGGTGTGCGGCACGTAGAGATGGCACATGCCGTCTGCGCAGCCCGATTCGCGCACGGCGGCTGCGATCTGATCGGTCACGTCTAGCAGTTCGGTCCGGAGCGTGGTACGCACATGTAGTACGCGCGTCCCGTTCGGCGCGCCACGCTTCTCGTTTGCTTTCATGCGCTTCTCCCCATCCGATATTGCCGCACTGCTCGCTGCTAGAGACTATCAAATCAACCGCATACGAATCTTCGATACGTCTCTGCGCGCATCCAATGTTATGATTCGCTCGTGCCGCTAGCAACCGGCGCGGTCGCCAAGTGGTAAGGCATAGGTCTGCAAAACCTTTATCGGCGGTTCGATTCCGCCCCGCGCCTCCAACTTTTTTACCCGCACGGTCCTCTCCCGCGTGCGATTTGCAGGCCGCTTCCCCCATGCAGTAGACTGTTGGATTCGTTTTCTCTCAGGGGGCGTTTATGCTGGTGGTCATGCAGTCGCACGCGACGGAGGAACAAGTACGGGCCGTCTGCGAGCGCATCGAATCGCTGGGCTTCAAGGCTCTGCCAGTTCCCGGCGCCGGACGGACTGCCGTGTGTATTACCGGCAATTCCGGCGCGGTCGATCTGGGCACGCTGGAATCCATGCCTGGGGTCATCGAATGCATCGCCGTCAGCAAGCCTTACAAGCTCGTTAGCCGCGATGTGAAACCGGAAAACACTGTGGTGCGCGTCGCGACGCCGCTTGGAGATGTTGCGTTTGGCGGCGGCGAGATCGGGATGGTGGCAGGACCTTGCGCGATTGAAACGCGCGAGCAAGCTTTTACCGTAGCGAAACAGGTGAAGGCCGCGGGTGCGCGCCTTTTTCGAGGCGGCGCTTACAAGCCGCGCACTTCGCCTTATAGTTTTCAAGGCCTGGGCGAGGCGGGCCTGGAAATCATGGCCGAGGTGCGCAAGGAATTCGGCCTGGGCATCATCACCGAAGCGATTGACCACGAATCGCTGGACCTGGTGGTGGAATATGCGGACGTGATTCAGATCGGCGCCCGCAACATGCAGAATTTTTCGCTGCTGAAACGCGCAGGGCGGGCCAAAAAGCCGGTGCTGCTGAAACGCGGCATGTCCGCAACGCTGGACGAATTCCTGATGGCCGGCGAATACCTGATGTCCGAAGGCAACTACTCCGTGATTCTGTGCGAGCGTGGCGTGCGCACTTTTTCGGATTTCACGCGCAACACGCTGGACCTGAGCGTGGTGCCCGCGGTGCAAAAGCGCAGCCATCTTCCGATCGTGGTGGATCCTTCGCACGGAACCGGGAGGCGCAATAAAGTGCTGCCGCTTTCGCGCGCCGCAGTGGCCGTGGGCGCCGATGGATTGCTGGTGGAAGTACATCACGATCCCGACCGCGCGCTTTCCGACGGGCCGCAATCCATCCTGCCGGCGGAATTCGAGCAACTGGTCCGGGAATGCCGCCAGATCGCCGCCGTGCTGGGCCGCACCATCAATTGAAACTGCGCTTCAATTACCGCCTCGTATTTCTGCTGGTACTTCTTGCTGCGCTGGCCATTCGCGAAGTGGCGCTGGAGCTGAAGCCGACTTTTCTGCGTCCGGGGCTGCATCTTTTCGCTTACGTGGGGAACACTGGCGACGGCACGGTTTCCGTGATTGACCTGATAAAGCTTTCTCCCGTGGCGACGATTGTCGTGGGGCCTGGCCCGAGCGGTTTGCGCGCGCATCCCAAGCGTCCGGAAATCTGGGGCGTGAGCTCCGCGGGCGGTTATGCGTGGGTCTTGGACGTGCAATCGAATCAGATTGTCGCGCGCATTCCGGTGGGAACGCTGCCTTACGCGCTGGATTTTTCTGCGGATGGACGCCGCGCGTTTGTGGCTGCATCCGGCTCGAACGCGATCGTCGCGATAGACACTGCGACGCGGCAAATTGTGGCGCGTGGGCGCGCCGGACACCGTCCGTGGATCGCGCGCGTCTCTCCCGACGGGAAAATATTGGTGGTGAGCAATCGCGACGACGCGACCGTCTCTCTGCTCGATAGCGGCACGCTGGCGTCCATCGCGACGATCGGAACGGCGCCGGATCCCGAGCAAATCGCGATCTTGCCGGATAATTCCAAAGCGTTTGTCACTTCAGGCGCGTTCAACCAGGTTTCTGTGCTGGATTTGAGACGGAAAGTGCTGCTGACGAACTTGGCGCTAGGCGGCACGGCCGACGACCTGGACCTGAAGCCGGACGGAGGCGAACTTTACATCACCTCCAGTTCAGCGCACGGCTTAGTGATCGTGAATACGGACACGAACGAAGTCGCCGATTTTCTGCTGCTGGGAATGTCGCCGACTTCAGCGGTGTTCTCGCCGACGACGAGCACGCTATACGTTTCGGACACTGCTGCTGGACACGTCGTGCCTGTAGCCGTGGAGACTCGCCAAGTCGGTCGCCCGATTCAGGCGGGACAATCGCCGGTGACCTGCGCGCTTACTCCGGGTGGAGACATTCTGCTCGTGGTGGACACGGCGTCGAACGATCTGGCCGCGATTCGCACGAAAACGTTGCCGTCGGGCCAACCTGGGCTCACGCCGCCGCGTCCGCCGACGGCGTTGATTAATGTTGGGAGTCATCCGCGCGATTTGGCGATCAAAGTTTTCTGATCGCTTCTCGGCTTCCCCGCCGACCGAACGCTACTGCACAATCAGAGTCACCTGCACGCTGCGTGTCGTGCTGCCACCTGTGCCGCTAAACGTTGCTGTGACCGTCATGGTGTATTTGCCGCTCGGCGTTCCTGCCGGCGCAGTGGTGCCGGTTCCCCGCCAAAGCACGCAGCCTGCCCAATCGAAAGCAGAATTGCCACCGCGCCGGTCGGCGCGAATCGCATTCCACGCGGTAGCTGGCGTTATGCCGCGGCAGCCCACGCGAAAGTCAGCCCATACAGCATAAATAGCCAGAGCACAATTCCGCGCCAACGCAATGCGTCCAGCGTCGGCGCCGTTGGTGCGAATGGCCCCGCGTCCGGCATTTTGCTGAAGGGTCCCAGGGAGATCGTCGCAGTGGCTACGTTCCGTACGATGGGAGTTTGCGCGCCGGAGGTGAGATTCACTGTCGCAGGTTGCACTATGCATGCGCTCGACAACGCCGCGTTCGCGCAAGTGAGTGCCACCGAGCCCGCGAAAGTCCCCAAGGAATCCGCGAGGAGCTGGAACGTCGCAGGGGTGCCGGCCGTAATCGTCTGGCTTGCGACTCCCGCGGGGACCAAGCAATAGTCCGAAGCTGTGCCAGACAGCGCGATGCTCTGCGGACTGGTTCCCTGCCAGGTGAAATCTCCGGCGCTTGGTGCATGAATCTCATCAGGAGTTTCCAGCTGGCTGGTAGGTTTTGTTGCGCGGGGTAAACGTTGCTGCGGCGGTCGTGGCCGCCATGCCTCCGGATTCCAGCAGCACCGTCATTCCTTTGCCACGTCCGACGTACAGCACAGCTGATCCCGCCGCCGCTGCGTCCGCCGGCTCAAAACTGATCGGCAAAGAGTAATTTGCGTGATGTATTTCAGCAGCAGGGCGAGCGGCCGGCAAGGAAGGAAGTATCGGCGGGGGAAAAGGCGCGGCGCGATACCCGCGCAAATTCGGTGGCTTCGAACCGGGAGGCCGCGGCTTCGAACCCGCCGTCAACGTCGTTAACGTCGGGGTTTCGGCACCCTGGCCAGTGCCACTCGCTCGCTGGCGCGGATTCTCTATGAACGGCGTGCCCGAACCGGCTGTGCGCAGCTCGCGCAACGCAACTCGGCCCACACCCTGGAAGCTCGCAACACTCACGAAGGAGAATAAAACGCGGGCAGGATACCCTTTTGGCCTCATAGCGCCCTCCGCCGGCACGAAATTCTGTTTCCCGCTTGGGCGGCTCCAACACCGCGTACACAAAGGTCCTGATTGTGAGTACCCAAGACGCGACTGTAAGGGGGTAGCGCGGCTATCTTCCCAACGGATGCGAATGTCAATCATTGTCGGAGGCCTTCCCGCCGTGGCACGCGACGAGAAATGCCGTTCCGCGACAGCTAACGCGCGCGGGCTCGCCCTGGTAGCATGCGGCTGAGCAACCCGTCTCGCACAATCAGCGTGTGAAACAAAACAGCTCCAAAATGGGCGACGAATACGAGGAAGAAGAGATAAGCCAGGATCGTGTGCGTCTGACGCAATACGGCGTACACCATCACGTTGCGGGGAAGGATCGGGAAAAGATGCACCGAGCCGAAGAGCACGATCGGATAGCGGGCTGCAGACAACATCGCCCAGCCCACTAGAGGCTGCACAAACAGCAGTGTGTACAGCAACACTTCCGAAGCGTGCGCGGCCAGGCGCTCCTGTGGCGACATCGTGGGCGGGAAAGCGGGCAGCGTGCTCGCGAGCCGCGTCACGAGGCGTATCACGACGAAAATCAGAATCGCAATCCCGAGCGGGCGATGAATCGAGAGGAGGAGGTGGTAGTCGCCGAGCGATGCGACCATCGCGACGCCGATGCCGAGCATGGTCAGCACCATCGCGGCCATCAACCAATGCAGAAACCGCATGAGACCATTGAATTGCCAACGATCCGTAGTCATCTGGGCGCTCATTTCCGCACCTCTGCGGGCGTGATTTCGCTCGGCTCTTTCTTCTCGCCCGCCCGACGCGTAAATGACTGCGAATAGATCGCCGAGCGCGCGCTCAGCAAGGGATCGTCGGACGGCGCGATGCCAACCGGCAAAATCAGCGGATCAAAATTGATGTCGCGCGCAGGACTGGTTTCCTCACTTTCGACAGCGTCGAGAGTCAGGGTTCCCACATCCACCTGCTCGCGCCCTTCCGGCCACGGGAGCGTGGCGTTGTCAGTGGGATCACCGGGCTGTGCGACCGTCATGACCAAGTGCCATTGCAACGGGTGTTGCAGGATGCTGGCGATCAGCCCGTCGAAGAGGAAATTCTTGTCCGGGCTTGCTCCGGTTGCGGCCTCGTACGGATGCACGGGAACTAGAGTCCAGCGCACGTAGGTCGTAGCGCCGTCCGCATTGGTGAAACGGAATGCATTGAGGCCGTTGAAGGCGGTGTTGTCGAAACCGGACGACGGCGCATGGCTCTTGATGATTCCGATTGCTTGCACTGTTTCCGGATGGCTGGCGACGAACGCCGCTCCCTTCGCCGGATCGGGTTTATGCGTGTTGGGGTCGGGTTGCGACGCCACGAGGTTGTCGTAAAAGGCTTGCGGATCCTTGAACGGGAATACCGGCAGATTGACCATTGCGGTCCGCCATTTTTCGCCGTCGGGCAGAGATAACTGAAGCCCCAAGCCGCGCACGTTGGTCAGCTCGTCGGGGGCGTGAGGATCGCCGCCGCCCACGGAAAAGCGGCCGATCACGGGCACGTGGCCGGGCTGGAAGACGACGGCTTTTGACAGGCGCGCTCCCTGGGCGTTGCTATCGAAAAATCCTCGAACGCAAACGCCTTTCGCGTGATTGCGACGGAAGCCCGAGTGGATGCCGTTCAGCCGCTCAAACTCGTCAACGAACCGCGCAGGCGTGAGCTTCTGTGGGCTGAACCACCCGCCGAGATAGAGAAACGCTGCCACAACACCTAGGAGCAGAACGCCAACAACCGCCAATCGGGCGAAGTTGTTTCCCGCGTTCGGAGGCGCTGGAGGTTTTTCCGTCGGTGCCGTTTCACTGCGCGAGCTTCCGCCGTTCGGGTTTCTTGGGTCCTGGTTGGGTTCTGATGGCGCCATTGCGCCCTCCCTTCCCCTTGGTCTAGAGACAGCATTCTTATGCGAAAGCGAGGAAATAGGGAATGGTTTTTTGGTGCCGCGCGGTAATTGGCCGCCGCCATGCCCTGCGGTCGTTACCGGGTGCACGGATGGATTAAGGGCCGCGTGAATTACGAAGCAGAGTGGCGTGCAGGTGGCGGGGAGGACGAGCTAGTCGGGGATTCGAATGCTTCCGTCTTCTGCGATTGGGAACGACGGATTCCAGGCGACCTCCCACAGAAAGCCGTCCGGGTCAGCGAAGTAGCCCGAGTAACCACCCCACGAAGCTTGCACAGCAGGCTTGAGGAGTTTTGCACCGGCGGCCTCGGCTTCTGCGAGCACGGAGTTCACTTCGGCTCGATTGCGAGCGTTGTATGCCAGCGATATTCCGGTGAAGCCGGAGCCCTCGGGCGTAAGCTTCGCATCCTTGGCTAGCTCGTCTCGCGGGAACAGGGCCAGAGCCATCCCGCCGGCCTGAAAGAACACGATGCCCTCGGCCTTGGCCATGGACCGGCGCCACCCAAGGCGTTCGTAGAATTCCCTGCTGTGCTGCAGATTTCCCACTCCCAGCGTGATGATGCTCACGCGCTGTTCCATGTGGCTTCCCCTCTGTCGCGAAGTGACCGGGGCCGGCCGAAATTACACTTTTGCTTCGGCTTCCGCGGCCCACGCGAAATTGTCTTGGCCCAACGCGAGCTCGAGCATTCCGTCCACGGGCAGGACTTCGATAGGCAAGCTGCCTTCCCAGAGTGCGACGCTGAGCAACAGTTGACGACGTCCACGCAGATCGAACAGTTCGCGCGCCACGGCTACTTCGATGATCTTGCCGAATGCCGCCGTCACCATTGTTTGCGGATGCAGCAAGCACGCTCCGCCCTGCTCCAGCACGCAACCGGCGAATTTCCTCTTGGCCACGCGCACGGTGATGCTCGTTTCGCGCGAATCCCACAAAGTGAGCCGCAATTGAAAATCCGGAATCTCGGCGATCGCTTCCTCCACCGGATCCACGCGCAGATAAAAATATTTTTCGCCGAAGCCGTAGGAAAGGCCAACTAGCGCGCGTGTGCGTCCGTGCATCGTGCCGCCGCGAGGATCGGTGAAATAAGAGCCTGCGCCGAGCCATTCGAAATAGCTCGTCTCGCGGCCGTCCACGGTTACGTCCAGGAAAGATTCCGGCGGCTCGCGGCGGCCCAGTTCGGGCGCCTTCTTGATAGGATGCGCCAGCACGTCAGGCGCAGGTTCGCCGAGAGCGGTGTAAATTTCCGTCAGGTGTTTGCGATACAGATCGTCAAATTCCGCATCATTCGCCGAGCCATGCTCGGGGCCGTACCACCAGTTCCAGTCGCTGCCTTCGGCGGCCAGCACTGCTTCGTAAGCGCGCGCCAATTGCTCGTCAGTGGCTTTTGCGGATTTGCGCTGCGCCACGCGTTCGTACATTTCGCGCGCATCGCGCAGCAGGTCCCACGCGCGCACGTCTTCACGATGGCCGATCCACACGTCGAAATTCGCGTTGATCCACGACGCGGGGAAAATTCCCGACATGACCGGCGCGCCGGCATTCGCTTCCACGGCTTCGCTCGCCGTCATCGCGCGAATTTCTCCGTCGTTCTGCACGCGGCGGTAAAATTCGCGCAGAAATTGCCGTCCGTTCTCCGGGTAATACTCCCAGGCGTTTTCACCATCGAGGATGATGCTCACGGTCGCAGTGCGTCCTGCTGGCTCGCGGTCGCCGATGGCCCGAATGCGGCGATGCAAATCCTCCGCAGCTTGCACCGCGCCCATGCGGCTGTAGACGAAGCCTACTAGGTCCGAAATATAGTGGTCGCGGAAAAATCCGAACATCTCTTTTCCGTCGCGCTGCAATTTCCACGGTGAATAAAGGTCTGGGCCATTTTCGGGATAGCCGCCCGCGTCGCGCCAGAAACCGACATTGCGCGTGCGGCCCAGCACTCCTTCGTCCGTTGCGAACCACTTGAAGCCCAGATCCGCCGCGATCCCCAGCGATTCATCGGAAACCGAGCCTTCTGAAGGCCACAATCCCGCCGGCGGCTTGCCGAAAACGCGTTCGTGAAATTTTCGCGCGCGCAGCAGTTGTTCGCGCGCGTCGCCGGGAAAACGGAAGGGCGGCTGCGGCAGCGGCGTGTGCGGATTGGAAACGCGCGCGATGTCCGTGTCGCAAAGTAGCGGCAGGATCGGATGGTAATAAGGAGTCGTCGAAATCTCGATCTGGCCGCTTTCCGCCGCAATGCGATATTCCGGCAGCACCGCGCCGAGCAATTCCAGCTGCTTTTCGCGCAGCAAATTTTTGTCGCGTTCGGTATAGCCGGTGCCCTTCGCCGCGAGCAGATTCACCACCGGATCTTTCGCGATGTATTCTTCATCCATCCAGGCCAGTTGCGAAAGCAATTGCAGGTCGCGCCAATCCTGTTCGTTGAAACGCGCGGCGCAGGCTTCGGCTCCGGCGGAACGCACCTGCGCTTGCAGGTCAGAAAAGCGCGGCCAGCGCTGCACGTAAATCTCGTTCACCTGAAAAGCGCGCTCGAGTACTTCCCTTTTCTGCTCGGGCTTCAGCGTGTCAGCCGCCGCAAACGCTAGTTCGAACCACGGCTCGCGAAATTTCCCGCCGGCGTATTCTTCGATCTGCGCCGCGAGCAACGGAACGATGTTGAACGTCGCGTGCACGCCCGGAAATTCCGCCAGTACTTTCACCATGCCCCAGTAATCCTTCAGGGCGTGCAGGCGCGTCCACGGCAGCATGTAGTGCCCCGAGACGGGATCGCGATACTGCGGCTGGTGCATGTGCCAGACTAAAACCAAATTCACTCGGCCCAACTTCTTATCCTCCGCATCTCCGTTAACACAAAACTTAACTCGCCCGCACGCTCGGAACGTCCATGCTAGAATCCTCGAGCGCTCTCATGCGCCTGCTCGATAAATATATCGGTCGCGAAGTCGGCTCGCACGCCATACTCGGCCTCGCTGTCTTCACTTTCGTTTTCTTCGTACCGCAGCTCGTGCGCTTGATGGACCTTGTGGTCCGCCACTCCGGCGGCGTTTTCACCGTCGCGCTGATTTTTCTGTGCTCGCTGACGCCGGTGCTGGCCTTCACGATTCCGATGGCCGTGCTGGTCGGCGTGCTGATCGGCCTGGGACGGCTCTCCGCCGACAGCGAAATCGTTGCCCTGCACGCTTCGGGCATCAGCCTGCGCCGACTGCTGGTTCCCATCGGATTCGTTGCGTTCGGCTGTAGCCTCGGCACGCTGGTGCTCACATTTTGGCTTAGCCCCGCGGCCGTACGCACTTTGCAACGCCTGGAAGAGCGCTTACTGCTGACCCAGGCGCCCTATGCGATTCAGCCGCGCGTCTTCAACGAGCAAGTTCCGCACTACATATTATACGTGCAAGATGTGGAAGCCGCAGCGACGCGCTGGCGCGGGGTGTTCCTCGCGTCCTCTGGCCAAGCCAACACCAACGTGACGATCGCGCAAGACGCGCAAGTGGTCGCCGACCCCGGCAACAACAAATTCGAACTGCACCTGGGCAGCGGCAGCACGCACGAATACGACCCGCGCGCGCCTCAACATTACAATGTGACGACTTTCGGGCAGAGCGAAATTCCGGTGGAGATTTCCAGCCCGGCGGCGGGGCCGAAGAACGCCACGATATTGGACTCGGAACGCTCGATTTCCGATTTGCTTGCTGAAAAAGGCCCGCACTGGCGCGACGCGCGCGTGGAATTTCATCGCCGAATCGCTTTTCCCGCCGCCTGCCTGGTGTTCGCACTGCTCGGCGTGCCGATTGGCGTGCGTCCGCGGCGCGGCGGACGGGCGGCTGGGCTGGTCCTCACTCTCGTGCTGATCGGCGGCTACTATTTTCTTTTCGTTACGGGCGCGCACATGGCGCAGCAAGGTTCCATCGCGCCGTGGGCCGGAATATGGGCTGGGAATATCGCGGGGCTGATACTGGGCATGATATTTCTGCGCCGCATTGAATCCATACGCAAACCCAATGCAATTGTCGCCTGGCTCGACGCTTTCTTCCGGCGCTCGCGTCCGGAACGCCGCCGCGAGGCTGATGCCGCGCCGATCCCGGTATCGAATGGCGCTGGCGCGAATGGGCGCGGTGTCACGTCGCGCGCAGAGGCCCACAAAATTATCCCGGAAGGCTCAGCCGTCGCGTTCCCGATGTTGATTGACGTGTATCTGCTGCAGCAGTTTTTCTATTATTTTCTAGTGCTGCTGGCGGGCTTCATTCTGATCTTTGACGCCTTTACACTTTTCGATCTACTCGGCGACATTTCGAAAAATAATATTCCGGTCTCGATGGTCCTCAGCTATTTTCGTTACCTCATTCCGCTAATGACGTATCAGCTCGCGCCGCTAGCCACGCTGGTCGCGACGCTGGTTACGCTGGCGGTGCTCGCGAAAAATAATGAAGTGATCGCTTTCAAGGCCAGCGGCATGAGTCTTTACCGACTCGTTCTGCCGCTCACCCTGGCAGGGTGTCTGATCGCCTCGGGAATGTTCCTGCTCGACGACACGTATCTTCCCTACGCCAATCAGCGCCAGGACGCGCTGCGCAACCAGATCAAAGGCCGCCCCGCGCAGACGTATTTTCAGCCTGCCCACCAGTGGATTTTCGGTGAGAACACCAAGATTTATAATTACGAGCTTTTCGATCCCGACCAAAATCTCTTCGGCGGACTGAGCGTCTTCGAGCTCGACCCGCAAACGTTTCAGATTCGCCGCCGCGTTTTCGCCACGCGCGCCACGTGGGTGCAGTCGGAAAACACCTGGGCGTTGACCGGAGGCTGGATCCGCGATTTCACGGGAGGCAAAGTCAGCCAGTACACTCCGTTCAAGGTGCAATCGCTTCCAGAGATTTCCGAGCCGCCCAGCTATTTCCGCCGTGAGGTGCGCCAGTCGTACCAGATGAACTGGCGGCAGTTGGGGGAGTACATTCATGGCTTGAAGCAGGCTGGGTTCGACACGGCGCGACTCTCCGTGCAGTGGCAGAAGAAATTCGCGTTCCCGTTGATCGCCGGGATTATTGTTTTTCTGGGGGCGCCGTTCGCTTTCCTCACCGGGACGCGTGGCGCTGTCGGAGGGCTGGCCGTCGCGGTAGGTGTAGCGATCGTCTATTGGGCCACGGCCGCGCTGTTTGAGGCGATGGGTTCGGTGGGGCAACTCCCGCCATTGCTCGCGGCTTGGGCGCCCGACGCGATCTTTGGATTTCTCGGCGTGTATTTCTTCTTGAAGATGCCGACATAGCGAGAAAAACGCTTGGCTGCAACTCGTGAACTTCCGGCCGATGAGCATTCGCTGCCTACAGCAATTTAAAGTATTTGTTCAAGCCAAGGCGAACACTCAGAGCACGCCGTTTTAAAAACCTAATACACAACTTGAACGATTTTTTTCGCTTTCCGCGTTGTCGCGTTGTGATGCGGTCGCCGGAAAGTGTCAATCTCGTCCCGCGATTTCGCAATCTTCAATCGCCACTTCAATTTAGCCCGCCTGTACCACACCAATCCGACAGCTGTTTCAAAGTACTATTGCCGCGATTTGCATCGGGACAAAAAATACCTCAACTCGGGGACAGGGACGTTATTGAGGGCGATCGTTCCTGAACCGGCTTGGGGACTCAAATGAAATATACTTTGGTTCTGCTGGGGATCCTCTTCGTTGCGCCGCAGTCGGCGCCGGCGAATACACCTGCGTTTGCGAACTGCGGAACTTACGACTCCTACATCCTGCTCTATAAATCGGTACAGAGGTTTGAGGAGATGGGAAAGCTGCATTGCGGCGAGGGCCTGGTGATCATCGGGCAGGACGGCGATTTCACGCAGGTGCGAACGAGCGACGGTAGAATCGGCTGGGTTCCAAACAGCGATCTCTCGACGACCGCCCCACCTCCTCAGGCGGTTTACACGTTCGGCTGGACACAGAAGGCCAAGCCCGAGGCTCAATCAAACATCACACCCGCTCAGCCGTTTATGCAGGCGCCGGAATCGGCGCCCGTTCAGACTTCTGTCCTACCGCCCGTCGAGACTGTTGTCCAGAAGCCGGCCGAGACGACCGTCGAAACAGCTGTTCACGCGCCCGTCCAGACGACTGTTGAGCCGCCTGTGCAGGTGCCCGCTGAGGCGATCGTACGACCAGCCATGGAGCTCACTGTGGAACCGGCCGCGGCATCAAGCATTCCGACGCCGAGCCAACCGGCTACTCAGCCGCCCGCCCAGCCAAGCGAACAGCCTGTTGTCGCGCGACCCAGCGACTCCGCGCCGCTGCTTACGAATGTGAACGTGATGAAAATGCAAGGCGCGCACCTGAGTCCCGATGCCATCGTCACCCGGATGAATGCGGCGCGCTGCGATTTCGATACTTCGCCCGCGGCGCTGCACCGTCTGAAGCAATCTGGAGTTTCCGACCGCATCATTCTGGCGATGATGCACGCGCCCGCTGCATTCCCCGCGACCGCGCCGGACGGAGCGCCGTCCATCGAAGTAAAAATTCCCGATCAAACGCCGGTGCAGCTGGCCGTGAGCAGCGATGTTTCGTCCGGCGATTTGCAGGAAGGCTCCGTCGTGGAAATGACTGTGGTCGACCCTGTGATACTGAACGGCGAAACTGTGATTCCCAGAGGGGCGGAAGCGCGTGCACGAATCATGGCAGTGAGGCGCACCAGCTTCGGAAGTTCCGGGCAGGTGGTTTGGTTTATGCAAGATATCACGGCCGCCACCGGCGAACACATCCCGGCGAATTTCGCCGTAGTGCAGGATGCGAAAGCGGCTATCGGAAGGTTTGCCGGCTATCCGTTCTTCCTCACCGAATTTCACAAGGGCGCGCCAGTGATCATGGCATCGTCCGACCACTACACGGCGCTCGTGGACGGCGACGTCCCGTTGCTCATTTCTCGATCTTCAAGTACCGAACGAGTGCCCGCGAAACCTCAAGCGCAACCTCAACCTATATCTCAGGTCTCTCCGACCGTGACTAGTTCGCCGGTTTTTCCGGTCTTGGTACAGACGCCCGATCCGCAAGCGTCGGTCAAACCTTAAAGCGAAACTGAAGCTTCTTTTTCGATTCGAGACTCGTGAGTCACACGGGGATGGAGCTGCGTCGCGCGATTCTTTAACTCTAGCGGCGCGTGGAAAAAGTTAAACCGAAGGCAGAATTGTCGGCCAGACCACGGTTAAACAATTTCTTGACGGCTCGCGACCAGCTCTTCGTCTTGCGTCTGTCAAGCGCTGCGCGGTCCGCGCAAAACCCGCCCGGGCAAAAACAAAATCCCGCGAAGCAAGTCGAACACGCCGTCCACCGCGATCCCCACGATCCGGAACGGCAGCAGCAGCAGCCACACAATCGGATAGAGCACCAGCGCCAGCAGAGCCAGCGGCCAGCACAACACCAGCAGAATGCACCACAATAAGAATTTCACCATCATCTCCTTGCTCCAGTTCTCTGCGCCAATTCCCGAGTCCACCAGGCCGCGCCAGAACCTACATATATTAATACGTTCGAAACCGGAGTTTCGTTCACTCGACGGACGGGCGCGGCACCAGCGACTTGATCTTCTGAATCACCAGGTCAATTCCCACGTCGTTATGCCCTCCCTCGGGGATGATCACATCCGCGTAGCGTTTCGATGGCTCCACAAATTCCTCGTGCATCGGTCGCACCGTCTTCATGTATTGATCAACGACCATCTGCGTCGTCCGCCCGCGGTCGCGTATGTCGCGCACCAGCCGACGAATGAAACGCAGGTCCGCGTCGGTATCCACGAAGATTTTAATATCCAGTAGCTCGCGCAGCGCCTTGTTCTCGAATATCAGAATCCCTTCGACAATAATTGCCGCGCGCGGCTCAATGCGCACAGTTCCCTTCAAGCGCTGAAAATTGGCGTAATCGTAGGTGGGACGTTCAATCGCTTGGCCCGCGCGCAATTGGCGCACATTTTCGGCGAGCAGCGGCGTGTCCATGGAGTCGGGATGATCGAAATTCACTTTCACGCGTTCGGCGAAAGGCATTCCGGGATAATCGCGGTAATAGTTGTCCTGTTGAAGAACGACTACGTTCGTTTCGGAGAGCGCTTCGATAATTCGCCGCGTGATCGTGGTCTTGCCCGAGCCAGTGCCGCCACAGATGCCAATGATCAGTGGCCGACCATCCGTCGTCGGTAGTTTTTCGCGTGAAATGGCTTGCCCCTCGCCGGCATTCCGAAAAACAGCGCGCCAAAGAAGCAGCGGGCGTCGATCTCCGTGCTCCCCTCAGCGCTTCGCTTTCCCTGACTTCTTCTCTTCAATCACCGCCTGGGCCGCGGCCAGGCGCGCGATTGCCACGCGAAATGGCGAAGCGCTTACGTAATCCATCCCCACTCGATGGCAGAATTTCACGCTCTCCGAATCCCCGCCATGCTCGCCGCAAATTCCGATCTTCAGCTTCGGACGCGTCTTGCGCCCGCGCGCGATCGCCCATTCGATCAGTAGGCCAACCCCCTCGACGTCCAGCGTCTGGAAAGGGTCCTCCTTGAAGATCGCCGCCTTCCGCTCGTCAACATATTCCGGCAGAAAACGCCCGGCATCGTCGCGCGACAGGCCCATAGTGGTTTGCGTCAGGTCATTCGTGCCGAACGAAAAGAATTCGGCGACCTCCGCGATCTGGTCTGCGAGCAAAGCAGCGCGCGGCAATTCGATCATCGTGCCGACCAGATATTGAAGCTTCACTTTAGACCGCGAGATTATCTCGTCGGCGACCTTGCGTGTCTGCTGCTCCAAAATCTTCAGCTCTTTTTTATCAAGAACTAGAGGATGCATGATCTCAGGCAGAACTTTAATTCCACGCTTCTGGCAATCAATCGCCGCTTCAATGATTGCTCGAACCTGCATATCCAAAATTTCCGGATATGTAATGCACAACCTGCAGCCGCGATGGCCGAGCATCGGGTTAGCTTCATGTAGTTGTTCCACTCGGCGAGCTACAGCTTCAGGTGAGATTCCAATTTTCTTCGCGAGCTCCGCCTGCTTCGCAAGATCGTGCGGCACAAACTCGTGCAGCGGAGGATCAACCAGGCGAATCGTTACCGGCAGCCCCTTCATGGCTTCGAAGATGCCGATGAAATCCCTGCGCTGAAATGGCAGCAGTTTGTCGAGGGCTGTGCGCCGCGCCGCTGGCTCCTCCGCCAGAATCATTTCCTGAATGGCTTGCTGGCGCTCGACGCTCTTCTCTGGATGCTCGAAGTCCTTGAAGAACATATGCTCCGTCCGGCACAGGCCGATCCCTTCGGCGCCCATTTCGCGAGCCACGCGTGAATCGTGCGGAGTATCCGCGTTGGTGCGCACGCCGAGTCGCCGGATTTTATCGGTCCAGGACATCAGCGTGGCGAAGGCCTTCGGCGGTTCCGGACGAACCAGCTCGATTTGCCCCGTGTACACAGAGCCATCGCCGCCGTCGAGAGTGATCCACTCACCTTCGTGCACGGCTTTGCCGCTGGCATGAATCGTCTTCTTCGCCAAGTCGATGTCCATTTTCTCCGCGCCGACGATGCAGCACTTGCCCCAACCGCGTGCCACCACTGCCGCGTGGCTGGTCTTGCCGCCCGTGGCCGTCAGAATTCCCTGCGCGACGAACATTCCTCCCACGTCTTCCGGGCTGGTCTCATGCCGCACCAGAATTACTTTTTCACCGCGCGCTGCCCATTCTTCGGCCGCTTGCGCTGTGAACACCGCTTTGCCTACCGCCGCTCCCGGCACCGCGTTATTTCCGGTCACCAGCAATCGGCTGGATAATTCCGTGCGCGACATCTTCGGATCAATCACCGGATAAAAAAGCCGCTCCACATCTTCCGGCTTGATGCGTTCAAGTGCTTCTTCAACTTTGATCAGCTTCTCGTTCACCATGTCCACGGCGATTTGAAATGCCGCCGACGGCGAACGCTTGCCAGTGCGCGTCTGCAGCATGTACAGCTTGCCGTTCTCAACGGTGAATTCCAGGTCCTGCATGTCGCGATAATGTTTCTCGAGCGTCTGCCGCACTTTCTCCAGTTGCGGATACACCTTCGGCATGCGCTTGGCCATCTCTCGCAACGGCATCGGCGTGCGGATTCCAGCTACCACGTCTTCGCCCTGCGCGTTCAGCAAAAAATCACCGAAGAAAGTTTTCTCGCCGGTCGAAGGGTCGCGCGTGAAGCAGACGCCGGTGCCGGAATTGTCGCCAGTGTTGCCGAACACCATCTGCACGACGTTCACCGCGGTACCGAGCAAGCCTGTGATTTTTTCGACGCGCCTGTAAGTGACCGCCTTCTCTCCCATCCAGGAATCGAACACCGCTCCGATCGCGCCCCACAGTTGCTCTTGTGGGTCTTCTGGAAACGCCTTGCCGGTCTTTTCCTTGTAGTAAGCCTTGTATTCGCCGACCAGTTTCTTCCAGCCCTCGGCGCCTACTTCCGTATCGTCCTTCACGCCCAGCGATTGCTTCATCGCACGCAGGCGATGCTCCAGATCTTCCTTAGGCAAACCGATCACAACTGAGGAATACATCTGCACGAATCGGCGATAGGCGTCATATGCGAAACGCTCATTCTTCGTGGCACGCGCCAGACCCTCCACTGCGCGGTCGTTCAGCCCCAGATTCAGAATTGTCTCCATCATTCCGGGCATGGAGCGCGCCGAGCCGGAGCGGACGCTGACCAGCAGCGGATCTTTTGCGTCGCCGAGTTTCTTGCCGGTGAGTTTTTCCAGGTGCGCGATGCTCTTGGCCACTTGCCCGCCAAGTTCACTGGGATACCTTCGGCCGTGCGTCAAGAAAAAGTCGCAAGTCTCGGTGGTGATGGTGAAGCCCGCCGGCACCGGTAGACCGATGCGCGTCATCTCCGCCAGTCCCGCGCCTTTGCCACCCAGAAGATCCCGCATGTCGCCTGTGCCGTCCGCTTTGCCTGCTCCGAAAAAATAAACATATTTCATCTGTTGGTCTCCGGATTTACTTTAAGTTTGCGAAGAATGCGCGAGGGGCTACTGATCGCGAGCCCCTCACTAAATACTTGAAAAAATTTGTCGGCATTCCGACAAGTCAACCGCCACTTCAATGCACGCCGCGCTACTTCAGAAATCACTTCGCTTCCTCGCCGCCCAGTTCCGAGAAATCCGCAATCGTAGAAAATTCTTTAAGCAGGCCAGCGAGCAGCGCGACGCGATTGCGCCGCACATTCTGGTCCTCAACCATCACTAGAACCTTGTCGAAAAATAAATCCACCGCTGGCCGAAGACCCGAGATTGCTTCGAGTGCCTCGCGATATTTCTTCGCCTTTTTTTTGATGGTCGCTTCCCCGCCGATTTGTTGCGCCGCGTTGTACAACGCGCGCTCGGCCGGTTCCCACAGCAGGTCGGCCTGCACCACCAGCTTCGACTTATCAATTCCCGCAGCAGACTTCTCCAGGATGTTGCGAATGCGCTTGAAGGAAGCCGCCAGCGGGACGAAATTTTTCATATTGCGAATGGCTTTCACCGCGGCGACGCGATCCACTGCGTCCACCAGGTCGTCCGCGCCTGCAGCGAATGCCGCGTTGATCTCGTCATAGGCAAAGCCGCGGCGCTCCCGCAGGATATAGCGCGCGCGTTCCAGCAGAAAATCGAGCACCTGCTTCTGCACCGATTCGGTCGCGTCGATCTTCGGAGCATTTTCCTTCAGCGCCTTGCCTGCGGCTGAAATAGCCGCCGACAAAGACAGCGGCAGTTTACGATCCAGAATAATTTTCACAATCCCCTGCGCCGCGCGACGCAACGCGAAGGGATCGCTCGAGCCTGTGGGCACGGCGCCTACCGCGAAACACGCCAGCAGCGAATCCAGTTTGTCCGCGAGTGCCACCGCGCACCCCGTCAAATTTCGTGGCAGCGGATCATCCAGGCCCAAAGGTTTGTAATGGTCGTACACCGCCCAGGCGATATCTTCCGGCTCGCCCTGCGCACGCGCGTAAAGGCCGCCCACCACGCCCTGCAATTCCGGAAATTCGCCAACCATCCCAGTGACGAGGTCGCATTTCGCAAGTTCCGCGGCGCGATCGGAGCCAGCCACATCCGCCTGCGATACCCCGCCGCTGAACCATTGCTCCGCCAGCCAGCGTGCCAGCGAACGCATGCGCGCCACTTTATCGCCGTAACTTCCCAGGCGCGATTCGTACGTTACCGCCGCGAGCTTGGGCAGATAATCGCCCAGCTTGACCTTCTGATCCGTCTGCCAGAAAAATTGCGCGTCGGCAAATCGTGCGCGCAGCACTCGTTCGTGCCCCGCGCGGACCAGGCCTTTGGGATCCTTGGGCAGATTGATCACCGCCAGAAAATGTGGCGCGAGTTCCCCGTTGCGCGACTCCAGGCCAAAGTATTTTTGATGATCGCGCATCACCGTCAGTAGGATTTCATCCGGCAGCGCCAGATATGCCGGATCGAAGTCGCCGACGATCACGCTCGGGTATTCGTTCAGGTATGCGACCAACTGCAGCAGCTCTACGTCTTCGTGCGTGTGTAAGCCGCCGCGGCTGTTGAGCGCGCGAATCTCACCCGCGATTTTGCCTTCGCGCGTCGCGGGCCGGCACAATACAAAGTTTTTCTTTAACTTTGCTTCGTAATCAGCGGGACCTTTCACAGGGATATGTTTCTTTCCCAGGAAGCGATGGCCGTCGGTGTGATTCCCAGCTTCCACTCCCGCGAATGAAAACGGGACAACCTTGCCGTCCAGCAGCGCTACGATCCAGCGGATCGGCCGAATGAAGCGCGGCCCGTGCGCGTCGGTCCAATACATCGAGCGCGGCCATGAAATTTCCTGAATTACCTGCGGCAGAACTTCGCCGAGAATTTTTAACGCGGGTCTGCCGATCACTTCCTGCTTTGCGGAAAGATATTCTCCCTTGGGAGTGTTCACAATACTCAGCTTCGATACTGGAATCCCCTGCTTCTCGGCGAAGCTCATCGCCGCGCGAGTCGGCTCACCGACCTGATCGTACGCCACGGATTTCGGCGGTCCGGTAATGTCCCGCGTCTCATCTGCTTGCCGCATGCGCACGCCGCGCGCGACTGCCACCAATCGTCGCGGCGCACCAAAGGTCTGAATTGAACCTTCCGCGGATTCTTCTTCGAGCAAGCCGTGCGCAAGAAATTGCTTTTGAAGTAACGCTTTAAGTTCTCGCGACGCTTTTAAAATCATCCCCGCCGGAATTTCTTCGCAGCCAATTTCGAAAAGAAAATCTCCACGCGATTTCCCGCCCGCCGCCGCAGCTGTTGTCTTTGCCTTCAAGCGACCACCTTTGCCGCATCCGGCGCGCTGCCAGACGTCTGCTCCAGCCAAGCCGCCGCCACGCGAATCGCAAGTTTGCGGACGCGAGCGATCATCGCTGCGCGTTCCGTCACTGAAATTGCCCCACGCGCATCGAGCAAATTGAAAAGGTGTGAGCATTTCAGGCACAGGTCGTAAGCCTGCAAAACGGGAAAGCCCTTCTTTTGCGGGCCCTTCAACGCGGCATATGCCACCAACAGCCGGCCCGACTCCGCCTCAGCCAAGTCAAACTGCTTGCGCGTGGATGCCGCATCCGCATGCTCGAAGCTATATGCCGAAAATTGCTGCTCTTCGGCCAGCCGCACTTGGCGGTAAGTCACCGTCTCCGACCAGCGCACATCGAAAACGTTGTCCACGCCCTGCAGATAGGAAGCGATGCGGTCGAGTCCGTACGTCAACTCGACGGAAATCGGATCCAGGTTCTGCCCGCCGCTCTGCTGAAAATAAGTGAACTGCGTAATCTCCTGCCCGTCGAGCAGCACTTGCCAGCCAATGCCCCACGCGCCCAGCGTGGGCGATTCCCAATTGTCTTCCTCGAAGCGAATATCATGTTCCTTCAAGTTGATTCCAACCGCGGCGAGGCTCTCGAGATACAAATCCTGCACGTCTGCAGGCGCTGGTTTCAGTATCACTTGAAGTTGCGTGTGCTTGTAAAGGCGATTGGGATTTTCGCCGTAGCGCCCGTCCGCGGGACGCCGGCTCGGCTGCGCGTAGACGACGCGATAGGGCTCTGGCCCCAGCACGCGCAAAAAAGTCTCCGGATGCATGGTGCCGGCGCCGACCTCAATGTCATACGGCTGTTGGAGTATGCAGTCGCGGCGCGTCCAATATTCTTCAAGTTTTAGTAGAAGGTCTTGAAAGCTTAAGCCCTTCATAGGTTTCGCCGCAGGTTTCGAATCCGCAATTTTCTTCACGTGTTTCTTCACGCCAGAGACTCCAGAAGTTCCCGCGACTTCAGCTTGCGGTCAATTTGATGTTCGATGACATCGAGCATAACATCGCTAAGGTCGCGTGCGGCGCGCGGCGGAATCATTTCTTCGTTGAGTTTATCGAGACGCTCGCCCAGCATTTTCCGCGCCGCGGCCAGCACCGCCGGCGAAAGCGTGCGCATTCCTGGCCTGCGGCACTTGCTGCAGGAGAGCGCCGAAGCGCTGGGCGAAAAATAGGCCGCTTCCTTCGGGTCCAGCTTGCGTCCACAGCGCGCACATGCGTGCAGAGTAGGTAGCCACCCGCCCAGTTTCACCGTCCAAAGCACAAAATAAGCCAGCGGCAATTCCGGCTTGCCGGTCTTCTTGATGGTCTGCGCGACGAGCAGTAGCAAGCGAAAATTCGCGTCCGACGGCTCGTGATCCGGCAGCACCGTCTCGGTCACTTCGCTCAGAATTGCCAGCGCCACGCCCGAACCGTAGTCGCGGAACGCGTCCAGAAAGGATTCGACCAGATCGCACTGGTTAATTCTCACCAGTTCGCGATTTTGCTTCTCGTAAAACCAGATGTGCACGTGCGAGAGCCGCTCCAGAGTCGAGCCGAAACGGCTTTTGGTGCGCCGCGCGCCGGAAGCGACGCCGCGCACGCGCCCCATCGAACGCGAAAGAAAGCTGACCAAACGGTCGGCTTCGCCTAGCGGATAACTCTGCAGGATAATGGCCTCGGATTCGTGAACTGGCATCAGGGTGCCGGCGCGCTGCCCTGCACCGCGCCGATTCGTTCCGGCAAACCCAGAACGACGGCCCTCAGTGCGCAGCTGCGCGCGCATGTGAAACGAAAATTTTTATCACAGCGCGGCATTCGGCGCAATTGCAAAACGAATTTCCAGCGCGCTGCCAGCGCAGATTCTTACATCTTCGAGGCCTCGCGGAACATCATTGCCTCTTGAAAATGCCGCAACGTCAGATACAGTCAATTAGATGATGATCGTTACAGCAAAGCGAAAAGTGACCAGCCACCCGGGAAGCAACGCGTGATCCCACTGAAGGATTTGACGCCACGGCGTTCCTTCCCCGTCGTGACTCTGCTGCTGATCCTGGCGAACACGATCGTGTTCCTCTATCAGATTTCGCTACCGCCGCACGCCGCCGACGCCTTCATCATGACGTACGGCGTGGTACCCTACAAAATTCAGATGGCGCTAGCCGGACGCCACTACACGTTGCAACAGGCGCTGCTACCCCTGTTCACCTGTATGTTTCTGCACGGCGGCTGGCTGCATATCATCGGCAACATGTGGTTCCTGTGGATTTTCGGCGCGAACGTCGAAGACCGCATGGGACCCATCGCGTACTTACTTTTCTATCTCGTCTGCGGAATCGGCTCGAGCGTCGCGCAAACGTTATTTTCCTGGGGCTCGCACATTCCGTCGCTCGGCGCGAGTGGTGCGATATCGGGAGTCCTGGGCGCGTACGTCGTATTCTTTCCGGGTTCGCAAATCTCCACATTGGTCACACTATTCATCCTGTGGTTCTTGGCTCGAATTCCCGCGCTGGTGTTCATCGGCCTGTGGTTCGCGATGCAATTCCTCAGCGGTCTTGGATCGTTGGGGACCACGGGTGCGTCGGCGTCGGGAGGAGTCGCGTGGTGGGCACACGTTGGCGGATTTCTACTTGGCATGCTGATCGCATTCATAATGTCACTTAGCACTCGAAGTGCCGCGCGCGGCAGATTCGTCGCCTAGCCGACAACTCCAGCAAACGTTGAGTTCTTTGTGTCGCGCGGCTTAAGCAAAATCTCAAAAATTTCGCTACGCCTCATGCGTGAGATCACACTTCAATTTTTACTTTAACCGTCGCGCCTCGCTTCAATGACGCGGACGACGGCCACGCTGCGAAGAATCTCAGTGACCTTTCACGCCAGCGTGCGTTCTACATATTGAGGAAACATCAAGCAAAAGCTAGAGGTGTGCTGGGACGTGCCAGCGACCCCTGCATCGGATTCGGGGCGCGGCGCATTCATAGTCCATAAATCGGCTCGTTGAAACTAGCTCCCCTACGGAGCGAAGCCAAGATACAATGCAGACACGCATTCACTCCCGCGCGCAGGGCGTTACTTCCGCACCCCGTCGCGCGTAGTAAGATTTGCAGCCCGCAAGCCCAAGCGAAGGAGCAGCAACCGTTCATGTCCACGCCGTCGCCGCAGCCAAAACCAGACCTCGGTTCCCTGCGCATTGACCGCAGTCAGCGCAAGGCCGAAAAGGGCGGCAAACGCTGGGGGCTGCTGATAGCCGCGCTTGTGGTGCTCGTTCTCATCGCCGGAGCCGCGTTGGCCTTCCGCGATCAGAAGCCGGTGGTCGAAGTTGCCGTCGCGCAGAAAGCCGCTACCGGCCGCGCTGCCCTTCTGAACGCCAGCGGCTACGTCACTCCGCGTCGCCGCGCCACAGTCGCCGCGAAAATCACCGGGCGCGTCACCGGAGTCTTCTTCGACGAAGGCGTGCACGTAAAACAAGGCCAGATTCTCGCGACGCTCGATGATTCCGACGTGCGACGCGCGCTTGAATCCGCCGTCGCAGATCGCAATTCCACGCGTGCGCAAATCGCCGACCTGGAAGTGCAGCTGAAAAACGCGGAGATCGAGAAGCATCGCGCAGAAGCATTGCAAACCGCGGGCGTGCAGAGTCAGGAAATGCTCGACAACGCAAGTACCACCGTGGACAGCTTGAAAGCCAGAATCGCAATGACCAAAGTGCAAGTGGCCGGGGCCGAAGCGCGCATCGCCGAAGCGCAGCAGGCCGTGGACAATTGCGTGATTCGCGCGCCGTTCGATGGCATTGCCGTTTCGAAAGACGCGCAGGTCGGCGAAATGATCTCGCCCGTTTCCGCCGGTGGAGGCTTCACGCGCACTGGCGTAGCCACCATCGTGGACATGAATTCGAACGAAATTGAAGTCGACGTCAACGAGGCGTATATCTCGCGCGTCGAACCGGGCCAACCGGTCACCGCGGTTCTGGATGCGTATCCTGACTGGCAGATCCCATCGAAAGTCCGCACCGTGATTCCCACCGCGGATCGCCAGAAAGCCACGGTAAAAGTTCGCATTTCATTCTTAAAGCTGGACCCGAGAATCTTGCCGGACATGGGGATTAAGGTCACGTTCCTCGGCAACGAGCCGGACAAACCGACCGGCGTGTCACCCGCAGCCCTCGTTCCTTCCGGCGCGGTGCGTGACGAAAGCGGCCACAAGATCGTTTTCCTTGTTAAGGATAGTCAGCTGGAACGCCGCGCAGTCACAGTGGGCAACACGCGCGGCACTGACGCGGAAATTATGGCAGGCGTTGCGGCGGGCGATACGGTGGTCGTCAAGGGCCCCGCAGAGCTGCGTGATGGTGAAGCGATTCAGATCAAGAAATAGGAGCGCGCAAAATGGTGCGAGTGGACGGCAGTGGCAGCGCAAACAGCCTGATCAAAATCCGCGGCCTCGATAAGAAATATAAACGCGGCGGCGAAGAAATTGACGTCCTGCAGGGCCTGAATCTCGACGTGGACCAGGGCGAGTTCGTCGCCTTCATGGGGCCCAGCGGCTCGGGCAAGACCACGTTTCTCAATCTGCTCGGCGGGCTCGACGTTCCCTCCCACGGCAGCATCACCGTGGCGGGCGATGAAATCACCAGCATGTCCAGCGGCAATCTCACCGAATGGCGCGCGCGCCACGTGGGCTTCATTTTTCAGATGTACAACCTGATCCCAGTGCTTACCGCATTTCAAAACGTCGAGCTACCGCTACTCCTCACGAAGCTCTCGAAGGCCGAGCGCCGTACGCACGTGGAAGCAGCGCTTAGGATTGTAGGCCTTGCCGACCGCATCAACCATTACCCGAGACAACTCTCAGGTGGACAGGAGCAACGCGTAGCCATCGCACGAGCGATCGTCGCGGATCCTACGTTCCTTCTCTGTGACGAACCGACCGGCGACCTCGACCGCAAGAGCGCTGATGAAATACTTGAACTATTGACGCGCTTCTCAAAGGAACACAACAAGACGATCTTGATGGTGACGCACGATCCGATGGCCGCCGAAAGAGCTCAAGCAACACTTCACCTTAATAAAGGCGTGCTGGTAGAAGGAGCGCGCGTCGGGAGCTTGGCATGAAATTTCTTCCGCTGATTCTGGCGAACCTTTCGCGCAAGAAGCTGCGCACCACGCTGACGATCGGCTCGTTCGCGGTCGCGCTGTTCCTGTTCGGATTCCTCGCCGTGATTCACGGCGCGTTCAATGGAGGCGTGGACCTGGCCGGAATCGACCGCCTGATGGTCATCAACAAGGTCTCCATCATTCAGACGTTGCCTCGTTCCTACGGCGATCGAATTCAGCGCATCCCCGGCGTCAAGTACGTTGCGATCCAGAGCTGGTTTGGCGGAATTTATCAGGACCCCAAGAATTTCTTCCCCAGCTTTGCGATTGATCCCGTCACCGAGCACCAGGTGTTCCCGGAATTCGCGGTCCCCGATGACGAATGGAAAGCTTTTCTGGCCGATCGTGAGGGAGCCGTTGTCGGGGCGCGGACTGCGAAGCGATTTGGGTGGAAAGTCGGCGATCGCGTCCCGTTGAAAGCGCCCATTTACGGTGGCACCTGGGAGTTCAACATTCGCGGCATTTACAACGATCCTCGCGAAGGCGCCGACCTGACGCAGTTCTGGTTGCACTACGATTATCTCGACGAGCGCCGCACCGCCGGCAAAGGCGACGTCGGTTGGTACGCGGTGAAATTGGATTCACCCGACGATGCGGTGCGCGTGGTGAAAGAAATTGATGAAGGCTTCGCGAACTCGCCCTACGAAACCAAGACCGAAACGATGCAGGCTATGGCTGCTTCGTGGGTGAAACAGGCTGGAAACATTGAGTTTCTGATACTGGCGATTGGCGGGATCGTGTTCTTCACGCTGCTGCTGGTCACCGGAAACACGATGGCGCTCGCGGTTCGTGAACGCATGGGCGAACTGGCGGTGATGAAGGCGGTAGGATTCTCCGATCGCTTCGTTCTTTTCATCGTGCTCGCGGAATCCGTGCTGATTGCAATTGTTGGCGGCGCGATTGGCCTGGGCTTCTCGAAACTCTTCACGCTGAGCGGGGATCCCACGGGCGGTGTGCTGCAATCTTTCTTCCTGCCCGGTTCCGCGATTCTGCTGGGCATGCTTGCCGCATTCGCCGTGGGCATTCTCGCCGGGATATTGCCGGCGAGTTCGGCGATGCGCCTGCGCGTGGTAGACGCGCTTCGGAGGATTTGACAGATGGCGATTCCGATCGTTTACAATTTGCGCAGCATGCGCGCTCGCTGGGTCTCGGCGATTGTCGCGGTGCTCGGCATCGCCGGGACCGTGGGAGTATTTCTCGCGATGCTTTCGCTCGCTCGCGGCTTCCGCGCCACGTTGGTCAATTCCGGTTCTCCTGATAATGCGCTGATTCGACGCGCGGGCTCCTCCAGCGAACTGGACGGCTCGATTAGTCTCGACCAAGTGAAAGTGATTCAGGACGCGCCGGGAATCGCACGCGAAGACGGCCGGCCATTGATTAGTCCGGAGGTCGTGGTGATTGCCGCGTTCCCGCTGATCGCGACGGGCACCGATGCGAACGTGCAGGTGCGCGGCGTTTCTCAAGAAACACTTAAAGTACGGCCCAACGTAAAAATGATCCAGGGCCGCTTCTTTCAGCCGGGCCTCACCGAGCTGATCATCGGGAAAAATGTGGCGTCCACATATTCCGGCCTGGAAATGGGGCAGCCGGCGAAGTTCGGCGGCGGTACATGGAACGTCGTCGGCGTGTTTGACGCGGGCGGCAGCGCATTCGACTCCGAGATATGGGCCGATAGCCGCGTGGTCAATCAGGTGTACAAGCGGCCCGACGAGTTATTTCAGTCCGTCACCGTGCGGCTCGCTTCGCCCGCCGCGTACAACCAGTTGAAGGATTCGCTCAGCACCGACCCGCGGCTGACGGTGGAAATGGACCGCGAGCTCGAATATTACGCGCGGCAATCGCAGGTGCTCACCACGCTGATTACGGTGCTGGGTACGCTGGTCGCCGTGATCATGGGCATTGGCGCGGTGATTGGTGCGCTCAACACCATGTATTCCGCGGTTTCCGAGCGTTCGCGCGAAATCGCCACCATGCGCGCCATCGGCTTCGCCGGCAGCAGCATCGCCATATCGTTTGTGTTTGAGGCGTTGCTGATCGCGCTGATTGGCGGCATCGTGGGCTGCATTTTCGTGCTGCCGCTGAATGGCTTCACCACCGGTACGATGAACATGCAGACGTTCTCGCATCTGGCGTTCGCATTCAAGGTGACGCCGCCGCTGCTGGGGATCGGAATCGTCTTCGCGCTGCTGATGGGGCTGATCGGTGGCGTTCCGCCCGCAGTGCGCGCCGCTCGGCGGCCCATCGCGCTCGCGCTGCGCGAACTATAGCTTTTAGTTGAAGTCCGCGCCCTGGGTCTCCGTCGGTGCGCCGACAACTCGAGAATCGGTCGAAGCAAACCGCATTCCGAACCACATCAAGTGAACCCTTCATTTTCGGCAGGTATTTTTTGGCTTCATAAAAGTGCTCTCACTTCCGCGAACAAGACTAGAATAGCCATTGCCCAGCCGTGTTTTGCTGTAACCAATGATTCTCTTACTGTCAGCATGGGAGGCATAGGATGGCGATTGGCACTTCTGGCTTAGCGCGGTCCCGGAACTGCGGTGGGATTCTAGCTGCAGCAATCCTGATCGGCGCACTTCTCTTCCCTTTGGCGGCATTCGCACAACAGGCTCCAACCGGCAACCAGATCATGGGCGAACTCGCCTTTCTCGCCAAGACGAAGGCCGAGAAAACCGCCGGCGTCTGGGTCGACGGCCAATACGTCGGTTTCGTGAAGGAATTGAAAGACAACAAAAAGATTCTCCTGCTGCCCGGCGAGCACGATATCGCCGTGCGTCAGACGGGCTACTTCGAGATGACAGCAAAGATCGTCGCCGAGCCCGCAAAAAAAACCATCCTGACGGTAACGCTGCAAAGAAATCCGCAAGCGCAGTTCTCGGCCGTCACCAGCGAGATCAAACTAGAGGTTACGCCGGACCGGGCCGCCGTTTTCGTTGACGGCCACTTCGCGGGAACCGTGAACCAGTTCCGCGGGCCAGGCCGCGCCATGCTGATCGCGCCGGGAAACCATCACATCAAGATTGACCTGGTCGGCTACCAGCCATTCGAAACCGACGTCACGCTTGTGGCCAAGCAGAAAATCACAGTCAAAACAGATCTCGCGCCCGGAACCGTTCAACAAGCCGACCCATCCATAAAAAATAATTAATGCGTTTGTCGAAGATAGCGCACAACCAAAAAACGCGCCGCAGGTTGCGTGAGGTATTCGCGAGCCGCGAGTTAAAGAAGTACATTAAGAATAAAATCCACGCAGGAACCGAAGCAATCGCGGCGGGGATGTTTGCTTTCTCCGATTTGCCCGAAGCCTTCCTCTGTAACCTTGAGTTAGGGTTTTGATCTTCCGCGCTAACTCGCGACGCCGGACTTAGCGACAGCGTTCGCCACCCAATCGCCAACCTCGCGCGTAGTAAGCGCACCACCAAGCTCTGCGGGCGTCTTCCCTTCCTGCAACGCGGCCCGGACCGCCGTATCGATCGCGCGAGCCTCCCCCACCCAACCCAGAAACTCGAACATCATCCCCACCGTGAGAATCGCGCCCATCGGATTCGCGACACCTTTACCAGCAATGTTCGGCGCCGAGCCATGCACCGGCTCGAAGAGCGACACCTGCCCCGGATGGATATTGCCCGAAGGCGCGAGCCCCAGGCCGCCCGCCAGTTGCGCACCCAGGTCGCTAGCGATATCGCCAAACAAATTGGACGTGACGATCACCTGAAATTGCGAAGGGTCGCGGACCATCTGCATCAGCAAATTGTCAATGTACTGATGGCTGGATTCGATCTCCGGATATTGCGCGCGCACTTCCTTGAACACGCGCTGCCACAAATCATGCCCATAGGTGAGCGCATTGGACTTGTCAGACATGCACACGCGCTGCAACCCGCGCCGCTTCGCATATTCGTACGCAAAGCGAATAATCCGCTCGACGCCCTTACGCGTGTTCACATCCTCTTGAATCGCAATTTCGTCCGCAGTTCCCTTCTTGAAGTTCCCGCCCATGCCCACATACAGCCCTTCGGTATTTTCGCGGAACACCATGAAGTTCACGTCTTTTTCGCCGCGGTCTTTCAGCGGAGTGAAGCGCTTGTCGAACAGCACGCAAGGCCGCGCATTCACGTACAGATCCAGCTTGAAGCGCAGGCCCAGCAGAATTTCCGCGGCGTGAATGTTGGTCGGGACGCGCGGATCGCCCATCGCGCCCAGCAGAATCGCGTCGAAATCGCGCCGCAGCATTGCTACCGCGTCCGCCGGCAGCGTCGTCCCGTCGCGCAGATAGCGATCCGCGCCCCAATCAAACTCGGTCAGCGCAACTTGCTTGCCGCCGGACG
The DNA here is from genome assembly GCA_963790855.1 of uncultured Acidobacteriota bacterium. Lineage (GTDB taxonomy): Bacteria > Acidobacteriota > Terriglobia > Acidiferrales > UBA7541 > Palsa-295. The sequence continues at coordinate 441,508 of CAWBPZ010000003.1, read as the reverse complement.
CAGCTGCAGCCTGCAGAACTTTCACAGCTTCAGGAATCACTTCTTTGCCGATGCCGTCGCCAGAAATCACAGCGATACGTTTGCCCACAGCGGAGGAATCTGTTGAAGTCATGCCGTCGCGCAAACTAACATGCGGGTCCGGTGCTGTCAACGCAGCCGGACAAGCGCCACAAGAATATTCTAGAACCGCAGCGCGGCGCACGAGCATCCAAACAACCGGCCGCGATAAAACCAGCTCAGGCAGAATCCTAATCCCCACGGAGGAACCATGGCAAAAATGCGCGCAGTACAAGTTTCCAAGGCCAAAGGGCCATTCGAAATCGTCGAACGCGAAATCCCGCAGCCTGGGTCGGGCGATGTACGCGTGAAGGTGCAAGCTTGCGGCGTCTGTCACAGCGATTCGATCACCAAAGAGGGCTTGTTCCCCAACCTTCAGTATCCGCGCGTCCCCGGACACGAAGTTGCGGGCGTTGTGGACGCAATCGGCGAGGGCGTAAAGGGCTGGAAACTCGGCGATCGTGTAGGCGTGGGCTGGTACGGCGGCCACTGTGGCTATTGCGACTCCTGCCGCCGCGGAGATTTCGGGCTGTGCCTGGTGGATCGCCAAGTCACCGGCATTTCGCGCGATGGCGGCTACGCGGAGTACATGGTGACGCCGCCGACCACGCTGGCGCTGATTCCCGATGAGGTCAGTGCGATCGATGCGGGGCCGCTGATGTGCGCGGGCGTTACCACGTTCAACTCGCTGCGAAATTCCGGCGTCGGGCCTGGAGAAGTCGTCGCCGTGCTCGGCATCGGCGGGCTCGGACATTTGGGCGTGCAGTTCGCGGCGAAGTGCGGCTGCAAAACAGTGGCGATTGCGCGCGGCGCGGACAAAGCGGACCTCGCGAAGAAGCTCGGCGCGCACGTTTACATCGATAGCGACAAGCAGGACGCTGCCGCGGAGCTGCAGAAACTGGGTGGCGCTAAGACAATCCTTGCCACCGCCAACAGCGCCGACGCGATGAGTGCCGTATTCGCGGGCCTCGGCATTGACGGCAAGCTGATGGTGCTGGGCGTGCCGGACGCGCCGATCCAGGTGAATCCGCTCGCGGCGATCTTCAGCCGATCCGCGGTGCGCGGATGGTATTCGGGCGCCTCGATTGATTCGCAGGATACGCTGCGTTTCAGCGCGCTGACTGGCGTGCGTCCGATGACGCAGGTTTTTCCGCTGGATAAGGTGAACGAAGCCTACGATGCGATGATGAACGGCACGGTGCGGTTCCGTTCGGTGTTGCAGATCAGCGCGTAACGCGATCGTTACTCGTAGCGCAGAGCAACCATCGGATCCACGCGCATCGCGCGGCGGGCGGGGATGTAGCAAGCAAGCAGGGCGACGGCGCTGAGCAGCAGGCCGACCGCGGCGAAGGTGATGAAGTCCGTGGCGCCGACGCCGAAAAGCACGGTGCGGAGAAATCGCGTCAGCGTGAGCGACAAAACCAGTCCGCAAGCCAATCCCGTTAGGATCAGACGCAGGCCGTTGCCCAATACCATGCGGAACACGTCGGTGGTCTGCGCACCCAAGGCCATGCGCAAGCCGATTTCGTGCGTGCGCTGCCGCGTGGTGTAAGCGATCACGCCGTAAATCCCCACCGCAGCGAGCACCAGCGCCAGCAATCCGAACGCGCCCACGAATGTGCCAGCGATGCGCTGCCCCGTACTGGCAACTTGCACGCGCGATGCCAGCGTGGATTCGTCGTACACCGGCAGATTCCCGTTCAGTTCGTGCACCGCTTTTTCCACCGCAGCCGTGTAGGTGGGCGGCTCGCCAGCAACGCGCGCGTGAATGATCACCTCGTCGGAATAGTCCTGAAACAGCGGCAGATAAATAAACGGCACCGAGTTTTCGTGCAGCGAATAATAGCTGCCAGTGCGCGTCACGCCAACAATCGTGCGCCAACCTCCTACAGCATCCACGCGCTTGCCCACTCCGTCTTCATTCGGCCAATAGCGATGCACGAAAGCTTCATTGACGATCGCTACGGGCTGCGAACTTGCCGTGTCCTGTTCGGTGAAATCGCGGCCACCGACGAGCGGAATCTGCATCGTGCGCAAGTAATTCGGGCCAGCTGTGGCCGTCGCAATATTCATGGATTCGTGAGGCTGGGGAACGTAGCCTTCCGGTTTCGCCGTGGTGACGTCCCATGTGTAGCCAAGCGGTACCCAGTCCGCGACGGAAACGGATTGCACGCCGGGCAACGCCGCAATTTTATCCAGCAACTGTCGATGGAATTCCATGCCGGATTCGCGGTTGTAGCCCGACGGAAAAAGGCTATAGGAAGCGACCAGCACGTGATCGGGGTTGAAGCCGGGATTCAACGTCTGCGCGGCGCGAAAACTGCGGATGAAGAGCCCGGCACAGACCAGCAAAAACAGCGATAGCGAAATTTGCGCGACGACTAGAGCGCTCGCGAGACGCGCCCGATGCAGTCCACCGGAAACGCTGCCCGAGTCTTCCTTCAAAACGGAAATGGGCGCAAGGTCCGACGCGCGCCACGCCGGGAGAACTCCGAAAATAATGCCGGTGACCAGCGAGAGCAGCATAGTCGCCAGCAGAACGCGCTGATCCGCGTGAATATCCATCGCCACGGGAATATTCGTCGGCGGAATGAATTGAGAAAATGTGCCAGCAGTCCAAGTGGTGATGAGCATGGCCACACCCCCGCCCGCGAGCGCAAGGATCAGGCTTTCGATGAGCAACTGGCGAATCAGGCGCCAGCGGCTGGCCCCGATGGAAAGGCGAATGGCAATTTCGCGGCGGCGCGAGACAGAGCGCACTAGCAATAAATTCGCAACGTTCGCACACGCAAGCAGCAACACAGCCCCGGCGATGGCCATCAGCATCGGCAGCAGAAAATAGAGATAGCCGTTGGCTCCGAACGGCGCGCGCCACAATGGGTAGAGCGTGACGACATTTTCGCCCTGATGATCTTTGGGGTATTGCGCCGCCAGCTGCTTCATCAGCAGATTCATTTCGGCAGGCGCCTGATCGCGCGTGACACCCGGCACCAGGCGGCCCAGTGCCACTACCCAGGTTCTGTCCCGCTCGTGCAGCCTGTCGGAGTTGGGCATGATTTGTGGCGCCATCATGATCGGAAGCCATAGTTCGCTGCGCAGCCCGGTCTGCGTACCCTGGAACACGGGCGGCGCAACGCCAACAATGCTGTAGGGATGCTCGTTGATCTGAAGAATGCGGCCGATCACCGTGCGATCGCCCGCGTAACGCAGCTGCCACATTCGGTAGCTGATGACGACAACGGGCGCGCCACCGGGCGCATTGTCTTCAGCCTGCAAAAACCCGCGACCGAGAATGGGATGCACGCCAAGAAAATCGAAGTAGTTCGCGGAAACTAGCGTGCCCCAGGTGCGCTCGGGCCGCGCCTTTCCCGTCAGATTCATGGGCTCGATGGAAAATCCCGCGAGCCCGGAAAAGCTTTTGGTGCGCTCGCGCAAATCCAGAAAGTCCGGATAGGAAAATGGGATGGGATTGCGCGAATCTCCGCCCGACGTGAAGGCGAGAATATTTCCGGTGTTCACGGCGCCCGGAATCGGATTCAACAGCGTGGAATTGATCCAGCTGAAGATGGTGCTATTGGCGCCGATGCCGAGGGCGAGCGTGAGGATCGCCGTGGCCGTAAAACCCGGCGATTTCTGCAGCACGCGAAGCGCGTAGCGAACGTCTTGCCACAGAGCACCCATCAATCCCTCCGCATGCATCCAACCTTACAAAGTGCAATCGCGACGCCAAGTGCCGCCAACGTCGCCGCGTTCCAGTTCCTATCGCAGAACGTGCTCGCGAATCGGCTAAAGGCACTCCATAGTGCGCTAAAGCGCTTCTTTTGCAAATCTTGTTGCCCACGCCGAAGTTTCACGTTACCCAGTCCGATTTGAATGCTACGGAACACGCGCGCCACGCGAAATCTTAGCCCACAGCGCGATGTTCGGAGATGGGAAGCGACGAGCGGAATCGGACGTTCGCTCTTCGCCACATTCGTCGTGTTCTCCCTGTACGTGCGTACAGTTTCATGGCAAACAACTCGAGCTTCAATTGCGATTGCTCGCTGCGCAGCACGCGCATACATTGATTTCAGCGTCTGGCAGCACCTAGCGACGACTTGGAACCATAACCCGGAGGGAATATGTGGAGCAACAACAAGCAGTCCGATTCTCCAAACCCGGCCGCGGCACAGCCGGCGGCTTATCAACCACCGCAATCTTCGGCCAACTATAACGCCAGTCCGGCTCCGGCAGCGTCGCAATCGTTTCGCTCCAGCGCTCCTACCGCGCGCAACCTGGCGATCCTGGGACCGGGACTGGTCGTGAAAGGCCAGATCTCGGGCGAGGAAGATTTGCAGATCGACGGCAAGGTGGAAGGCTCGATTTCGCTTAAGGGTCAGCGCCTCACCGTCGGACCGAACGGCGAAATTGTTTCGGATGTGCATGCACGGGAAGTAATCGTGTATGGCAAGGTGCGCGGCAACCTCTTTGCAGAAGATCGCATAGAGGTGAAGAAAGACGGCTCGGTGGTCGGCAATATTACCGGCGGCCGGGTGTTGATCGAAGACGGCGCGTACTTGAAGGGGCAAATCGAGATCGAGCGCGGCAAGTCGCACAAACATGCATCGGCCGAACTGGAGCCGGTGGGGGCGGGCGTCGGCAGCAACTCGTGAACTGGATTCCCTACCCCGGCCGCAGACGGATAGCTTAGGCAGGCCGTGGCGGAGCGGGCAGAAATAGAAATGGCGCTGCAACCGAAGGGTTGCGGCGCCGTTTTTGCTTTTGGGCGGAAAATAAAAAGGGCCGCGCAGGATTAGGTGTTGGCCTGCCGCGGCCCTGAAAGCGGATGCGTGGTTACAGCGTTTGCGATGCGGTTTGCGTCAGCGTCGGCGCTGGCGGCTGTGGCGCAGGTTTCGGCGCGGTAGCCGGTGTAGCCCGGTTGCCGTTGCCATACTGCGGCGCGCGATAGCGGTTGGTCTGATCCGTTGACGATCCTGCCGCCGGGCTTCCGTTCGAACTGGGCTGCGGCTGCGTGATCGAAGGATTCGGATGCAGCGAGAAGTTGATCCCGCGACGCGCATTCTCGTCCACGGTGCGCTGCAGATCCAAGTCGTCGATGTTCAGCGTGCTCTCGCCGCCGTAATTCACGGTGTAGTGCAACATGCCGTCCTGCAGCCAGTAATCGCTGGCCGCGTAGGTCGTGCCGTCCTTCAAATAAAGCAGCACGGTCGGTCGCGACGATGAAACATCGCCAGTAACGGGATTATCGTTGGGCGAAGGTTCCGCGATGCCACCGGAATTGTCTGGTGCCACGGGAGCACCGTTGTAGCTGCTGGAATTATCATCCATCGGCGCGTTGTCAGAGTTCGAGTAATTCGGGTTGTCGCTGTAGCCGACGCTGTAACTCGGGTAATACGGGTAGTATCCCGGCCACCCCCAAGGATAATATCCGAGGCTGTAATACGGACCCCATCCCCATGCCGGACCCCAGAAGCCGCCCCAACCCCAGCCGAAGCCCCAGCCCCAACCAAAGCCGCAGCCCCAGCATCCCCACCCGCCGTGCCAGCCACCATAATAGCCGCCGTGCCAGCCGCCATAGTAACCACCGTGATAGCCGTAGCCGTTGTGAACCGCGAAACTGCTGCTGTGGAAGCCACTGCCGAAGCTACTACCGTGGAACGCGACGGAATTGCTGGCGAACGAGTGGCCGCCGGCAACGCTGCCGGTCGAGCCGTGAACGTTTAGCGCGCCGCCCAGATGCGGTGCGCTCATGGATCGGCTGGAACCGAAGTGCGCGCTGGTGAGCGTGGCGTTGCTGAAATGAGACGTGGACGAATGGCCGCCGAACGAAGTTGATCTGGATGCAGACGTCGCCGAGTTGCCGAAATGGGAATTCTCGATGTTCGAGACCGCGCGATTCGTGGAAACGCTTGACGAAGAGCCTCGAGAGGTCGCGGAGATCGAACCGGCAGTGCCCCGATTGCTGGTAGCAGCAGAGAGCGACGTCGAATTGTGCGCTCCAGCCGAATTCGCCGAGTTCGTTGCCGGCGAAGTTCCGCGGGAATTCGCGTAGCTATTGGAATTTGTCGCGCCGCGCGCTGTTGAGCCGGACGCCGAATTCGCAGGACCGCTGCGGCCCATATACGGCGAGGTCGTAGTGCCGCGATTATTCGCCGACGCCGAAGAACCGCTGTTGAATCCACGCGCGTTGTTTGCCGTTGACGGCGAGCCGAAATGCGCGCTCGAAGGCGGCGTCACGCCTGCACGGTTGCCTGCATTGTAGGTGTTGCCGGTGCGCCCGGCTGCGCTATAGGAATTCGCGGAGCGCCCGCCCATTGCGCTGTACGGCCGGCCTGTTGCAGAACCCGAATAACGATTAGCGGAGCTGGAATAATGATTGGGCGCGCTGGAATAATGGTTTGCGCTGCCACGAGCACCACCGTAACCGCCCCGAGGGGCGCTGTAGCTGCCTCCTCCGCTGTAATGTCCGCCGCCACCACCTCCGTAGTGAGCGCCACCACCTCCGCCACCGCCGCCGTGGAAGCCGCCACCACCTCCACCGCCGTGACCACCGCCACCATGTTGCGCAAACGCGGCCGGCGCGGAAAGCACCGCCACGGAGAAGATCGCTCCGAACAAAATCTTGAAGAAAGCGGACCTGTTCATGTTTGGTACCTCCACCCAACAACTACCCAAGAGGTGCGGGCGGCCCGGAACGCCGAGGCCATTCTACATCAATTAGACTCGCACGGCGCCTGCTTGGTTGCGGATTGGTTAAGTCTTTCACCTTCAGCCAATCACACGACCGGCGACAATCGCACGCCTGCCCTCGAAGGGTGAAACACGGGCACTTCGAAAAAGTTTCGGTAGAACTTAGGGACAGGTGTCAGGAGGACAGGCATCGGGACAGGTCGGCAAGAGCAGCCAGAGGGGGTTGCGGCGGCTCAGGATTTGCCGCGTTCGGCCAGGAACACGCCCAGCAGGACCAGCGCTGTGCCTTCTAGCAGCATTCGAGAGGGGGGTTCACCCAGGAAGGCCATGGACAGCAGGATCACGATCACCGGCTGGAAATAGCTGACGGCGCCGACGCGCGAGGCCGTCATGTATCGCAGCACCCAGTAAAAGATCGTGTAGGCGCCGACGGAACTGCCGACCGCCATGTAGGCCATGCCGAGCCAGCCGCCCAGGCCGACGCTGTGCCAGTCGAGATGAATTATTTGCCTGATGGTAAGCGGGAGGAGCAGCAGCGCGGCGGCGACGCAATTGAAAGTGTTCATCGCGATGGAGTCATATTGCCCGGCGACTCGTTTGCCCAGGACCGCGTAGATGGAAAAACCGATCACGCCGCCGAAGGTGATGATGTCGCCTAGCAGCAGCGGCGAATGGGCCGGAGAACCTTGCTCGGTTTCCAGGAGATATACACCGCAGAACGAGATCGCCATGCCGACGACTTTGGCGACTGTGAGCGCTTCCAGTTTGAAGGCGCGCGCCAGCAGCAAAATGATGATGGGCCCGATGGCGATCAGCACCGCGGAATGATCCGACGTGGTGTAGTTCAGGCCGACGGTGAACAGGCCCTGGTTGATGATGACTCCGAAGAAACCGAGATACAGGAATGGCCACGTATCGCGAGCTTTTAGCGGCGAGCGCTCGCGTCTGCTGAAATAAATTGCCAGCATGAGTATGGCGGCGAGTTGCAGGCGCAGGCAGACCAGCGTGATTGGGTCGAGCGTGCGCAGCGCGATTTTTCCGGCTACGTAGTTGCCGGACCAGAGGATGAGCATCATGAGCAGCCAGAACGCGAGCGTTAGCTTGCTTGGTCTCGGCGGCTCAGGTTCGGTTGCGACGTTGCTGGCGGGCGAAGTCAAATGCACACTCGGGCTTTCGCATTCAATCGAGCACCTCGCGGCGTTTGGTGAGGGATTCGATACGCTCGAGGCGCGGGGTATAGCCGATGCCCGGCGCGGTGGGAACTTTTATCGTGCCTTTCGGCGTGACTTCCACTTCCGGCTCGATAATGTCTTCACTCCAGTAGCGGCGGCTGGCAGAAACATCTCCCGGCAGAGTGAAATTGGGCAGCGTGGACATCGCGATGTTGTGCGCGCGGCCGATCCCGGATTCCAGCATCCCTCCGCACCAGACGGGAATGGATTTCTGCTGGCAGAGATCGTGGATGCGGCGCGCTGGGGTATGTCCGCCGACGCGGCCGAGCTTCATATTGATGATTTTGCAGGCGCCGATTTCGATCGCGGCGCGCGCGTGCTCGATGTCGTGGATGCATTCGTCCAGGCAGATAGGCGTATCGAGCTGGCGCTGTAGCGTGGCGTGGGAGTAGATGTCGTCGTGGCCGAGTGGCTGCTCGATCATGATCAGGTAGAAGGCGTCGAGCTGCTTCAGCAGCGCCGCGTCTTCCAGGCGATACGCGGAGTTGGCATCCACCATCAGGCGAATGCGCGGGAATCTTTCGCGCAGCGCGCGGGCGGGCGCCACATCGTTGCCGGGCTTGATTTTTATTTTGATGCGTTGGTAGCCCGCGGCGAGTTCTTTTTCCACTTTGGCCAGAAGTGTCGCGATGTCAGGTTGGATGCCAATGGAAACGCCGGAAGAAATTTCGTCCCGCGTGCCACCGAGCAATTTCGCTAGCGGCAGATTCTTTCGCTTGGCTTCGGCATCCCAGATCGCGGTTTCCAGCGCGGCTTTGGCCATGTTGTGGCCGCGCACGCGGGCGAGCAGGTCCCACACTTCCGCGGCGGATTCGAATTCCTTGTACTTCACAATCGGCCACAGAAAATCGCGGATAATGTGCCACGCCGTCTCCACGGTTTCGCACGAATAATAGGGATCTTCGCCGGCGGTGCACTCGCCCCAGCCTGTGGCGCCGTCGGCGTCTGCTTCGAGCAACAGCATTCGGCGCAGCGAAGTTTCGCCGAAGCTGGTTTGGAAGGGCGCGAGCAACGGCATCTGGATTTCGCGCAGAGTGATTTTACGCAGGCGCATGGGGGCTGGGGGCCTTTGGGCTTCGCTTTCTCGCGTTTAGTCTTCGAATTCTTCCGGGCGATATTCTGGCAGACGCAGGCCCGCGATGGAAGCGGCGGGTTCCAGAATGTAATCCACAGTTTCGCCGCGGCGCTCGACAGATGTCGCGATGAATCCCTGATGCAGTAATTTGCGAAAGTGGTCGCGCGTTTCGGATTGTAGGCGCGCGGCGGATTCGCGGTCTCGGACTTTGAGTTCGCCAAGAGTCGCGGGCAGCGAAATAGTTTGTGCACCGGCGGCGGTAGGCAGCGGATTTTCGGCCAGGATGTTGATCACGCGATCGGAATCGAGCCACCATTCCGCTACCAGCCGGTCGGTCGGCAGTCCTGCGTGCAGCGGGCTTTCGGTGACGCCGTAGCAATTCGGAATATAGCGGCGGGCGATCGCGCCCAGACGCACGAAATTGAAGTGCGCGTTTTTCAGTTCCAGCGGATCGAAAGTCCATTCGATCAGACGGATATCGCGCTTCAGTGCGTCCTGGCGCTGGAAAAATTTCAGGCGGCGGCCGACACCGAGATTTTGGTATTCGGGCAGCACTGCGGTCATGTGCGAGTGCAGAAAAGGTTTTCCGCCGCGCGTTCCAGCGAGCGCCAGCGTCATTCCAATCATTCTGCCGCCATCGAATGCGCCGAAAATTTGGCCGCCCGTGTGATGCGCGACGACGAAGATGGCCGAAGGCACGGCTATATGCTCGCCCCAGATTTGTTTTTCCAGCTTCACGCACGTTTCGTATTCGGCGAGCGATTCGCAGTGGCGGATTTCGATTTCGTGCTCGGCGGCGGATGGCGTTTCGGCGGATGCGTTCATTTGTTGTTCGCGGCCTCGCGGGGTTGTTGCAGCTTGGAGAGATTCCACAATTCTTCCATGCGCTCGCGCGGCAGATCGGCCAGGCGCTGGCCTTCAGCGCGGGCGGCTGATTCCATCCACTGGAAACGCGACTGGAATTTGCGATTCGCTTTCTTCAGCGCGATTTCGGGGTCGGCGCCCAAGAAGCGCGCGACGTTTACGGCGGCGAACAGCAGGTCGCCGACTTCTTCTTCCAGGTGCGGCCATGCAGGCCCGGCGTAGCGCGTTTCCATAGCAAGCTGTGCGGATGCAGATTGTCGCGCCGCTGAAGCGGGCGCGGCATGTCGTGCCCCGACGGACTGTTGCTTCGTTGCAGACTTGGCGCTGCGCGATGCGCTCGAGGAGGAAGGCGCAGCGGCTTCGAGCGATGCCAGAATCTCGCGCTTCTCCTCGTCCAGTTTTTCGAAGATGCCATCGAGATTGTCCCAGTCAAAACCAATGTGCGCGGCGCGACGGGTGAGTTGGTAGGCTGCGAGGACTCCGGGCAGCGAGCGCGGCACGCCGGAGAGGATGGACTCCGTTGCCGCGTACGCGGCGCGCGCGACCTTCCCGTCGTTCGCTTTCGCCGCAGTTGCCTTCCCTTCCTTGCCGTTTGCTCCCGCGCGCTCCGCGGCTTTGCTCTGTTCCCAATTTTTCAGCACCGCGGCGGAGTCTTTGGCTTTCGCGTCGCCGAAAACGTGCGGGTGCCGTCGCACCATCTTCGAGTGGATGGATTCGATCACATCCGAGATGGTGAACGCACCGCTTTCTTCGGCGAGGATCGAGTGAAAGGTGATCTGCAGCAGCAAGTCGCCTAGCTCCGACGCGAATTCGTGCGGATCGGACGATTCCATCGCGTCCAGCACTTCATAAGTTTCTTCGACGAGGAATTTCCGCAGCGACGCGTGCGTCTGTTCGCGGTCCCAGGGACAGCCGTTCGGCGCCCGCAGCCGTGCCTGCAGCGCGACAAGCTTCGCGAACCACTCGCCAGCGAGTTTGTCGCGGCGATTCAGCGGAATGCGCGGTGAGGCGGCGCGCTGCTGGCGTGGCCGCTTCGATATTTTGCGTGAGGAGCGTTTCTTCATGAGCGATACAACAATTTACAGGGAAGGAGGATTCGAGACAAGCACGCGCGTCCCGCGCCGACGCTTTGAACCCGCGGAGTCTATCAAGACTTGGGCATGTGGCCGTCCCACGCTTCCAATTGCATTCTCGACATATGCGAGAATAGACTTAAGTCAGCATCACCCGCAGCACCCCCGGTCGCAGTCTAAAGTGGAAGGAGAATAATGTTCCAGCGTTTCACCGAGAACGCTAGGCGAGTCATTTTCTACGCGCGCTACGAAGCGGGTCAGTACGGCAGCTCTTACATCGAATCCGAGCATTTATTGCTGGGACTTTGGCGAGAAGACAAGAGCCTCCTATGGCGCTTCATGGACGCAGAAGGGAGCGCCAACGACCTTCGTGCCGAGGTTGAGAAGCGAATCACTCGGGGCGAGGTCTTCTCGACTTCCATCGAGGTGCCGCTGGCACACGATTCTAAAAGGATTTTGACGCTGGCAATGGACGAATCAGACAGACTCGGTCACCAACACGTCGGAACGGAGCACCTTCTGCTTGGCATGCTTTTGGCAGAAAGCTCAGTGGCGGCGCAAATTTTGACGGAGACGGGCGTTAAACCAGAAGCGGTCCGAGCGCAACTTTCAAAAGCCCCTCTGAGCGACGCTGTCATAATGCGCCGTCGACCAAGCACTCTCGGGGTGCAGGTTCTTGAAACTTTTCTCACCGGACTTCAGGCGGCCAGCGCGACTGAGTTGATTCCTTATTTCGCCAAGAACGCTCAAGTCGTAGATTCCAAGGGAACGCATTGGCAAGGCTTCGACGAAATTCAAAAACAATTTGAACTTCTCTTCGCTCCCTACGCAAAGAAGAACGTTAGTTTCCACCTAGAGAAGACTGACCTAGGTCCCGCTGGTTGTCTGATTGCAAATGTTTTGTGGGAGAACGTGACCGTTGGTGGGCGCTCGACGAGGTCCGTGCACCGTATGACGATCGTCCTCGGGAGAGAAGATGAAAACTGGGTCATTTTTTTGCTACAGACAACTCCGGTTGTCATAGCCTGACGTTTTCCCCCGGTGCGTGCTGTGCAAAGCAATGCTCAGCGCGATGCGTTCATTGGAACGCAGGCTGCATTGGGGCTCATCCATTTTTCCTGACCCCAATAGGCGTGTGAGCCGAAACTCGAATCCGTATGTGCGACCACGCGTTCGAGCTCGAATTGGTCGGAACAACAACTAGTGAGTGGCGGCGTGGGCGGTGGCGGGGCGGATTACGGTCTCGGAGAAGCGGTCCATTTCTTCGGCTTGCGGGCTGAATTGCAGCAGCAGCAGGTCCACGCCAGCCCGTTCGAACTGGCCGATGCGGTCGGCCACCTGTTGCGGCGTACCGACCAGGCCGGAACGCAGGCCACGATTCGAGACGGAATATTCCTCGAGCGAGACGCGCTGTTCCAGCTGCGTATTGGCAAGCCATTGCTGATAATTCTGGTAGCCAGCGGCGTTCTGCTGCACGTCGGTGATGCGGGCTTGCTCCTTCTGGGCCTCTTCTTCCGTGTCGCGCACGATGGCGTAGGCAGCGACACCGAATTGCATGGGAGGCAGGTTCTTGCATTCGCGGCGCACCGACATATCGCGGACTTTTTCCGCAACGCGCGCCGGCGAATCACCGTGCATCACGAAGGCATCGCACTTCTGCGAGATTAATTCTTTCGCAGCTTCCGATTCCCCGCCCGCGTAAATCACAGGCCGCGGCTTGGCGGCCGGCTTCGGCTGCAGTACCAAATCCTGCACCGAATGATATTTCCCGGAATAGGAAAAATGGTCCTGCTTCCATGCACCGTCCACGATATCGAGCCATTCGGAGGTGCGCGCGTAGCGATCGTCGTGCGGATCGAATTGCACGCCGTACTTTTTGGCTTCTTCGGCCCACCAGGCGGATACCACGTTCAGCGAAAGGCGCCCATTGCTGATGCGGTCAATGTTCGCGGACTGTTTGGCGAGCAGCGCCGGCAGATGAAAAGTGGGCCGTACGGCAACCATCAATTCCAAAGATTCGGTGACGGCTGCGAGCGCTGCGGCGGTGGACCAGGCGTCGAGTGAAGGCGCGTCCACGCCTTTGATGTCATTCAGATTCAATTCAGCGATGAGCGTCAGGTCGAAGCCGATTTTTTCGCTGCGGCGCGCCAGGCGCGAGACGTAATCCCACGTCGGCGGCATCTGCTCGTCGGCCACATTGCGTAGCCAGCCGCCGAACACGGGGAGCCAGTAGCCGTAACGCATCAGCGCGCCTCCTTCACCAAATAATCCACCAGCCGCGCGAAGGGATCGAAGCCCACGATGCGCGGGCCGTCGGAAACGAAATTCGAGAGCGCGTTCACGTCGTAGTAGTAGAGCTTCCCGTCGCGGTCGTCAATGATGTATTCCAGCCCGCCAACTTCTATCTGCGCGGCGCGGAAAATCTTTTCCGTGTCGGCGATCACTTTCTTCGGCGGTCTAAAACCTTCCACCCGCAGGCCAGTTTTTGCGCCTTCCACCACGCAGGCGGTTTTAATCTCAGCGCCGTCGGTGGTTTTGCAGATGTCCATCGGGCACAGGTCGAAGGTATCGCCCGCAGTGAAAACTTTTATGCCGTAGAGATATTCGTAGCCGAGCGTTTCGACGCGCGTGATGTGTCCGCCGCGCGCGGGTATGAATTCCTGCACGATGCCGGTGGAATCCAGGCCCAGCTGGATCGCGCCGTTCACTACCGCTTTCGCAAGTTGCTCGGGAGAGTCGAACCGCACGATACCGACGCCGCTGCCGCCGATATTCGGCTTCACCACGATCGGATAACGCAGCTTTTTTGCCGCGGCGACTGCTTGTGATGGATGGTTGATCACCAGCGACCGCGGATGGGGCAGCCCCAGCGATTCCAGCAGCGACAGCTGCAGCGCCTTGGAAGTTTCCACGCGGAAGGCGTGGCTACCGTTCACCACGCGCGTGTCTTGCTTTTCCAGGTGCGCCAGATAGCTGAGCGTGTAGAAAATCGCGTGGGCGTTGCCGCGCGTCCACGCTGAAGGGCTCATGCGATTGAAAACCAGCCCGTATTGCTGCTGACCGTTGGGCGATATGTCGAAATGATGATGCGCGGCGTCCAGGCGGACGTAGGGGATCGCGCGGCGATCTAATTCTGCAAAGACCGGAACGAACCAGCGCGGGTGTTCGTGATAGATGGCGATGGGTTTCGTTGGATTTGCGGATTTGCGCGATGGCGATTTTGACTTGGTGCGCGGCGCGGCCGCTTTGCGACTAGCTGTTTTAGCGCGGGGCATTTGAATCCTTGGTGATGGGCTGACGAAAGTATTTTGATGCAACAGACTAGCGCACGTTGCGGGATTTTGCGAGCGGGCTTGATTCTTGTTACAAGAAATTTACCGCAGAGCCGTAGACAAAAAGCGTGGCGAAGCCTAGGGCAAACACTGCCCGCGCAGAAAGCAGGCCTCCGCTACAAATTCAAAGACAAACGCATAGCAATCTCGAGGTGCATCCTCATGCGGGCTTGGCCAGGCCGCTCGCGATGGCTTGATCGAGAAGCCTTTTCATTTCGCGCCCGGCTTGCTTCGACGCTTTTTCCTGCTGCTCGCCAAGCTTGCCCTGCATTTCGCCGAGCTTCCCTTGTTGTCTGCCCAGCTTGCCCTGCTCCTCGCCCATCGCGCCCTGCTGCTCACCGAGTTCGGACTGTTTTTCTCCCGCTTTCGACTGCAGTTCGCCGATGCGCGCCTGGATTTCGCCGATTTTTTCCTGAACGCGAGAAAGATCCTCCTGCGTGCCGTCGGCGCCCAGTTTTTTCATCTCCGCTTCGAGTTTCTGCAGCTCGGCGGTCATATCCGGGATTTGTACGCGCACTTTTTCCATCTGCTCGGCCAGCGCTTCTTGTTTTGCGCCAAGCGTTTCTTGCTGCGCGCCCAGGGCCTCTTGCTGCTTGCCGAGCTCTTCTTGTTGGCGGCCCAGCGCCTGCGAGGGCGCGAAGAAATCCATCGCCTGCTTGATCGTGGCCGGGTCGCGGATCATGTAGGCCTTGCCGGCGCGGATGAACCAGATGAAATCGCCCGGGAAACTTTGACGCAGAGAACTAACGAAGCCGGAACGCCCGTCAGAGTCGTCAGCGTCGCCCGACCCGCCCGTACTCACGGATGTGCTGCTGGACGAAACGCTCACGTAGTTTTTCCCAGAGACGATCGCGAAGGTTTCGTCGTTGTAGTCGGCGATCCTGGTCCCGTTGATGGTAGAGGACTGCAGCGGGGGAGGCAGAAACGGGTGCACGTGAACCACGGGAGCCACAGAGACTTCGGGCCCGCCCACCGGAGGCACGGGGACAACGGGAACAACCCGGACCATCGGAGTGACGCTGGGCATGATGAGACGAGTGACGGTTGGCAAGATGAGCGGCCGGACCACGGCGTCCGCCGACTCTGCCGGCTCGGCTGGCGCGAGCGATGGCATTGGAGTGACGGACGGCATCGGAGCAACCGCGGGCACGCCAACCGGAGCAGCGGCTGGCACGTTTGCAGGCGCGGCCGGAGCGGCTGGCGGCGCAGGGGGCTGCGCTGACTGCTGGGGAGGAACCCCGGGAGCCCGCGACGCTTGAAGCGCGGCTTGCTGCGAAGGCTTTGCCTGGAAATTTTCAATCGTGGGGCGGAAGGCCGCGATGAGGCACACGATGGGAATTGCCAGCAGCACGTACGCGATCACGACAGGTTTCTTCAGGCGCATGGCGACACTCCCTTTCCATTCGAGAATTCGATCTACGCGTTTTTCGGCTTGTCCGGCGGTGGCCATGGAGACGCCCTGCCACCACACCCGACCGGGCGCAGCCTCTAAGGCGACGAAAAATCCCAGCAAAGTTTCCGCGTAAAGTGTGCGGTCGGCGCCGGCGGCGAGCGCAGCATCGTCGCTTGCTTCTTCTGCGAGATCAGCCAGATGGCGCGCGAGCCACCAACTGAGCGGACTGAACCAGAAAATTGCGCGATGCAGCAGAGCCAGGCGTTCGGCGAGCGCGTCGCGGCGAACGACGTGCGAAATTTCGTGCGCCAGCACCGCGTCGAGTTCAGCGGGTTCCCAATCGCGCCAGCCAGCAGGGAGAAGAATGGCGGGCCGGCGGACGCCGAAGGTAACTGGCACCGAGAGCAGTTCGGATTCGGCCAAGCGCGGCGCGCGGCGCAGGCCTGCTGCGCGAGTGAAGAGATCCAGCCGCGCGAGGGCGTGCGAATCTTCGATGCGATCCGATTTCCTCTCGAGGCGGCGACCAAGAATTACGCCGAGCGCGAGGCGGATCAGCATGAAAATCGCGACGACCAGGTAAAGCGCGGTAACCGCTGCGAGCCGCGGAAATGCGGGACGGGGATTCGCGGTTGCCGCTGAAGCGTTTAAGGGATGCGGCGCGCTCGTTGCGCTCACTATATCGGTTGCGTCCGTCGCCTCTGAAGATTTCACGCCAGCGCTGAACACGCTGAGCTTCGCAGAATTTAAATGCGCAGCCTGGTTGACGACAATCGTGCGCGAAGTCAGCTGGTGGGACGGCGCAACTTCCGCGGGGGGTTGCTGGGTATGCACGAACTTCGCAGCCAGCGGCACAAAAACCGGAAGCGGCGGGAGCATCAGGCCCAGCAACGGCATAGCCAGCGCGACGAACAACACCGCGCGCCAGATCGCTAGCCGCAATGCGACATCGCGTACGCGAAAAGCCGCCAGCGCCAGGCCAGCGAAACATGCGAACGCCAGCGAGCGCGCGGCCGGCTGCAGCACATGCGCCGAGAAACTCGCGGACGCGTCCAGAACGGGGATGACGATCATAACTTCCCCTCCTTGCGGTGAGCCGTCTTGCGCTCGGCAATTTTCTGCGTCAGGCGCGCGAGCTGGCGGCGATCGATCACGGCGTTGTCCACCATACCGATCACTAGTTGTTCGACGGAACCGCCGCAGAAACGGTCAATGATATGTTTCACGGCGCGCACCGCGACATTTTGGCGCGGCTCGGCGGCGCGATAGATGTACGTCCGTCCGCTGATTTCGTGCGCGACGTAACCTTTCGCTTCCAGGCGGCGCAGCACGGTTCGAATGGTGGATTCTTTCATGGGCCTGCGCGCGGCGAGGGCCTCGCGACAGGCTTCCGAGGAAACCGGGCCCTGCGACCAGACGTAGTCCATGACCATCTGTTCGACTTCGCCCAGGTTGCGCGGGCGCGTGCTGTGTGTGCTCTTCATTGTAGCGTTACATCTTGTAACAGATGGAAGCAAGCGTGTCAATACAAAAGATACGGTCCGACGAGGGCGCTTGTGGCGTGGCAGAGCGCGCGGCTTGTCGCCGAGCGGAAGCGGATGTTAAACTTGTTTGTAACTTTCAGGAGCTACTTCTAAGGATACCTGCCGTGGCGGATTCAAAGCACGAAGAGACATTCAAAGTAGTGGATCGCCGCTTGTTTGGCGAAGACGGCGAGTTGCGTCAGGACGTAGTCGAGCAGGAGCGGCGCAACGAAGAGGCGGCGGAAAAAAAAGCCGCGGCGCAGGCGCAGAAAAAGGCCGAGGCAGCTGCGGCTTCTTCGGCAGCTAAGCCCGTGCCAGCGCAGACGGCGAGCCCGTCCGCTACAAATTCCGGCGCGCTGGACGCGCAAGGCGCGGCCGGCAACGGAGCTGGTCTCGCGGGCGTGACGCCTGAGGACGCCGCGGCCGAGGCCCAGGACGCGGGCGAGCTGAATCCCACGTCGCGCAGCTTTCAGATGCTGATCGATTTTCTGACGCGCAATGCAGCGGCGATGCTCGGCGGAATGGCCGACCCGCGCACCGGGCAAGCGTTCGTTGACCTGGAAGGCGCGCGTGAAGTGATTGACATGCTGGATGCGCTGCGGGAAAAGACCCGCGGGAATTTGTCGAAGGACGACGACAATTTGCTGATCGAAGTGATCGGCAGCTTGAAGCTGACGTTCATGGAAATTTCCAAAGTGGCTGCGGAGCAGATGGCGAAGAAGGCTAAGGCGAAGTAGCCCGACGAGCGCGTGCGTTCGTGAGTAGTCATTGTTGATTGGTTATTCGTAATTAGCGATTCGTGATTTCACTTCGCCGGGCGGCGCGCTGTAACGCGGCCGCCGGCTTCCCCGGATGAATCGAGAGAAATCTTTGCAACATCCCACCAGACCATGGCTTCCCTGCAATTAACTGTACTCGGATCGGGCACGTCCATGGGCGTCCCGACGCTCGGGTGCCACTGCGCCGTGTGCGATTCCACGGACCCGCACGACAAACGGACGCGGCCTTCTTTGTTGCTGCAGTACGGCGGGCACAACGTGGTGATTGATACCACTCCGGATTTTCGTTTTCAGGCCATGCGTGAAAAAATTGACCGGCTGGACGCGGTGCTGTACACGCACGCGCACGCCGATCACATCCTGGGTCTCGACGATATACGTCCTTATAATTTAAAACAGCGCGGCGTAGTCCCGGTGTACGCGGCGGAATCCACGCAGGAAACGCTGCGGCGGCAATTCGCGTATGTTTTCGACGATGCGCCGACGGAAAGTTCCGTGCCGGCCATCGCGATGCACACGATTAACGGGCCGTTCGATCTTTTTGGGCTGCGCATCAGGCCCGTGCCCGCACAGCACGGGCCGCAGCCGGTGCTGGGTTTTCGTTTCGGCAAGGCCGCCTATCTTACCGATTTCAGCGCGGTGCCGGAAAGTTCCAAAAAACTTCTACATGGGCTAGATGACTTCATATTGGATGCATTGCGATACACCTTTCATCCGATGCACTCGAACGTGGAGCAATCGCTCGAGCTGGTGCGCGAACTGCAGCCCAAGCGCGCGTGGTTCACGCACATTTGCCACGACCTGGGTCACGTGGAGGCCAATGCGAAGTTGCCCAAGGGCGTGCAGTTGGCGTATGACGGATTGAAATTCGAGGTGCAGATTTAATGCTGTTGGACGCGACGAACGAAACGCTGAAGTTTCTGACCGATCTGACGACACACGACGCCGGACGCGCGGATATTCACGTCTTCGGTTCGGCGGATGAGTGGGAAGAACGTTTGGGGAAAGACCGGCCCGGGACCGTGGTAACGATCGGCAATTTCGACGGCGTCCACCTCGGTCATCAAGAGATTCTGCGCGATGTGGTTGCGCGAGCCGCGGCTGCAGACGGACGCAGCAGCACAAGCAATGCACAGAAGCAACTGCTGCCTGCCGTGCTGACGTTTTATCCGCATCCAGCGCGCGTGCTGCGGCCGCAACAGGCCCCTTCCCTGCTGGAAACTCTGCCGCAGCGTCTCGCGGACTTCGCGGCGTTGGGAATCTCCGCGGCTTTGGTGCTTCAGTTCGATGCGGTTCTGGCTCAAGCCAGCGCCGAAGATTTCGTTAAACGATATCTGATGAATGCGATGCGCGCGCGCGCCGTTCTGGTCGGAGCGAGCTTCCGCTTCGGTCATAAGCAGCTTGGTGACGTGGAACTGCTGAAGGAATTGGGCCAGCGCTGGCGGTTTGAAGTCGTGATTGTGACGCCGGTGATTGATGGCGGCGACGTTGTATCCAGCACGGCGATTCGCGAGGCGGTGCGCGGTGGGCGCCTGGAAGATGCGCGGCGCATGTTGGGCCGGCCGTTCGCGCTGGTGGGCGAGATACGCACGGGCACGGGACAGGGGCGGAAACTGGTGGTGGCGACTCTGAATCTGGCGACGGAGCAGGAAACGCTGCCCAAGACCGGAGTTTATGTCAGCGAAACCGTACTGCCGGGCGGTACTTATCGGTCCGTGACGAATGTGGGTGTAAGGCCGACGTTTGATGGCACGCGCCTGGCGATCGAATCGCATCTTTTCGACTTCGCAGAAGCACTCACGGCAGGCGTGATGAAAGTGCGGTTCCTGCAACGCCTGCGCGACGAGCAAAAATTCTCGGGGCCGGAAGCTCTGCGCGAGCAAGTCCTGAAAGATATTGCACGCGCCAAAGAAATCTTCGCAAAATCGTAGTTAGGCAGAGGAGCGGGCGAGATGCCGGCGCCGCGCAACACCCTCCCCTTCCAGTTCCACCTCAGAAAGAAGTAAAATCCGGGACCAGTCTCAGCCACCGGGAAGTCACATGGAAAATCGAGAAGTCGCGAAGATTTTGCAAGAGACGGCGCAGCTGCTGGAGATCGATGGCGCGATCATCGGACGCTACCGCAGCTACGAGAAAGTCGCCGAGCTGCTTTACAGCATCCACGAACGCATCGAGGACCTGGCGCAGGACAACGCCAAGCTGAAGGAACTGCCCGGAGTGGGCGATGGCATGGCCGCGCACATCCGCGAGATCCTCGAAACCGGCGATTACAGCCTGCGCCAGAAATTATTGAAGAAGTATCCGTTGACGCTGCTCGATTTGCTGCATCTGCAAGGCATGGGCCCGAAGAAAGTCGCGCTCCTGTTTAGAAAATTCAAAGTTGCCACTGTCGAAGGCGTGGAAAAACTCGCGCGCGAAGGAAAACTGCGCGACTTGGAAGGTTTCGGCGAAAAAACGGAAGCGAACATTCTGAAGGCCACGGAACTTGCCAAGCGTTCTTCCGGAAGATTCAAGATTGACGTCGCCGACGAAGCCGCGCAGAAACTGGTCGCCTACATTAGCAGGATGAAAGAAATTGTGGAGTCCGTGACGCCCGCCGGCTCTCTGCGCCGCGGGAAAGAAACCATCGGCGACTTGGATCTGCTCGTCACGCTGCGCCCTGGACACGACAAACAGAAGCACGTGGACGAAGTGGCCGCGCACATCCTGAAATATCCGGGAATCGATCAGACGCTCGCGCACGGCGAAAACAAAGTGAGCGTTCTGCTGGGCAACGGCCTGCAAGTAGACGTGCGCCTGCTGGAGAAGGACAGCTTCGGCGCGGCGCTGATGTACTTCACAGGCTCGAAGGAACACAACGTGGTTCTTCGAGGCCGCGCGCGAGACATGGGCTGGACCTTGAACGAGTACGCCCTGACTACGCTGAAGAGCGGAAAATTCGTCGCCGGCAAGACCGAAGAAGAAATCTACAAAAAGCTGGGCCTGGATTACATCGACCCGGAACTGCGCGAGAACACCGGCGAGATCGCCGCGGCCGAGAATCACGCTTTGCCGAAGCTGCTGCAGCTTGCGGACATTCGCGGCGATCTGCAGATGCACACCACCGCCTCCGACGGCCGCAACTCCATCGAAGAAATGGGCGAAGCGGCCAAGAAGCTCGGCTACGAGTACATCGCGCTCACCGACCATTCCAAAGCCGTCACCGTCGCGAACGGCATGGACGAAAAGCGCACCCTCGAGCAAATCAAGAAAATTCGCGCTGCGCAGGAAAAAGTGCCGGGAATTCGTCTGCTCGCCGGAATCGAAGTGGACATTCTAAAGACCGGCAAGCTCGACCTCGACGACGGAGTGCTCGCGCAGCTAGACGTCGTAGTGGCCTCCGTACATTCCTACATGAATCAGGCCCGCGCGGAAATGACCGACCGCATCCTGGCAGCGCTGGAAAACCCGTACGTGCAGATTCTGGCGCATCCTACCGGCCGGCTGGTGCTGCGGCGCGATCCGTTTGATTACGATATGGAGAGAATTCTCGATGCGGCAAAAGCACACGGCGTCATCGTGGAATGCAACGCCTTCCCGGACCGCCTCGATTTGAAGGACGTGCATCTGCGTATGGCGAAGGAGCGCGGGGTGAAAATCGTCATCTCGACCGACGCGCATTCCTTTGCGCACTTCCCTCTTATGAAGTACGGGGTGATTACAGCCCGTCGCGGGTGGGTGGAGAAGAAGGACGTCGTCAACACTTTGCCGACCGAGCAATTCCTGGCGTCGTTGCGCGCGAAGCCGGGAGCCGCAAAGGGCAAGGCGGCGAAACGAAAGTCCGCGTAGGTGCGCAGGGAACCTTTTTCTTGGGGCTCTCGTATCTCTTATTGAAGGCACGATGCGAAGCGCCACGGAGCGAACCATGAAGCGGCTGACAATTTCTGCTGCGGCTTTGATGATGACCGGAATTGCGCTAGCGGCTACTGCTGCCCCAGCGCGCGCGGACCAGTGGTCGAAAACATATCAAGTGAATGGCCACGCGGACCTGCGCGTAATAACCGGCGATGGCGACGTCGTCGTCACCGGCGCGGACCAGCAGCGCATTGACGCGCGCGTCACCGCCACGGGGTGGAAAATCGGGCCGAACGACGTACAAATCATCGAGAGCCAGTCGGGCAATAGCGTTTCAATAGAAGTAAAAGTGCCGCACTGGGGCTTTTCAATGTTCGGCGGAAACCACAAGTCGCTGCGCGTGGAAGTCAGCGTGCCGCGCGAGCTGGACTTGGACGTGCGCACCGCCGACGGCAACGTCACAGCCCAGGGAGTTTCCGGCAAAATTCAGTTCGATACCGGCGACGGCAACGTGACCGCCGGAAACATCAAGGGCGACATAAAAATCCACACCGGCGATGGCCACATCGAAGGACACAACTTCGACGGCTCGCTCGACGCCAACACCGGCGACGGAAATCTGCGCATTGACGGCCGCTTCGACGCGCTCGCGCTGAAGACAGGCGACGGAAATATCGAGGCGCAAGTGGGCAGCGGCTCGAAAGTCGCGAGCGGTTGGAACGTGCATTCCGGCGACGGCCATATCACTTTGCGCGTCCCCGGCGATCTGAACGCGACACTGGACGCGCGTACCGGAGACGGCAGCATCACGCTCGATATCCCGATTCAAGTTTCCGGCTCGCTGAGCCATTCCTCCGTGCGCGGAAAAATGAATGCCGGTGGACCGACGCTCGCCATCAGCTCCGGCGACGGCTCCATTCACATCGAAAAATTGTAGCGGCGCATTTGTCGGCGCCTTGGCGGGCTACAGCTTTCCTATCAGGCAGCAACTGCCCAAAAATCTGACAATGTGCCACCATTAGCCCACATTTTGACGATTGATTTGCGCGGCCGCCCGCGTGCCTGTCGCTCTCCTATTGCAAATACTAGAGATATCCCACACGCACGACTGGCACCGGGAATGCCTATGTATATTTGAAGTTGGCCGCGGCCGGAGACGATGATGATCGCTTTCTGCATGATGGGGGCTCTCGCGGTACTAGTATTCCTTTCGATCTCAGGAGAGATCTCCAACCTCTTCCGCCGGAAATAATCTCCGCGCGCCGGCATGCTCGCGTCCGGCATCCATGCTTTCCGGCCTTCGCTTCGCTTTCCATATTGGAATCGACGAACGGCCACGCACATTTTTACTGCACCAACCGCTTTCCACGCGACCGGAAATCAATTTGCAAAACTTCGCGCGTTGCCGCATCATAAATTGTTTGTTCTGAGCGTTTCTGCCGACTAGATGGGGACACGCCGCGGAACGACTCATCTGCCGCACAAGAAACAAAATGCAGGTTCCTGGACGCGCGGCGAGCACGAAGCAGCCACGGCGTGATGCGGCGGCAGATGGCGCGAACTTTTTCGCGGCTCTGATTTTCATCATCTTCACCGACTAGGAAACGAACTGGGGGAAAAAGAATGCGCAGGCCTGTGAGTGTGGCTCCGCCGAAGGGAAAATTGGGAATACTAACGCCCGGCATGGGCGCCGTGAGCACAACCTTCATGGCGGGGGTGGAATTGGTGCGGCGAGGGCACGCAGTGCCGGTAGGCTCGCTGACGCAATTGGGAACGATTCGTCTGGGCAAGCGGACCGACGGCCGCACGCCGCAAATTAAAGATTTCGTGCAGCTGGCGAAGCTGGACGACATCGTATTCGGCGGCTGGGACGTGTTCAGCGACGACGCCTATCAAGCCGCGTCCAAAGCCGGCGTGCTGGAGCCCAAGGACCTTGCCAAGGCTGAAAAATTTCTGAAGGGCATCAAACCGATGAAGGCCGTCTTCGACCAGAACTACGTGAAGAACTTGCACGGCACGCACGTAAAAAAGGGCAAGACGAAGTTCGATTTGGCCGAGCAACTTCGTGAAGATATTCGCGCGTTCAAGAAAAAAAAGAAGCTGGACCGCCTGGTGATGGTGTGGTGCGGCTCGACCGAAGTGTTTCTGAAAGCCGAGGACGTGCACAAGTCGCTGGCGTCGTTTGAAAAAGGCATGAAGGCGAATCATCCGGCGATTGCGCCTTCGATGCTCTATGCCTATGCCGCAATCAGCGAAGGAGTGCCGTTTGCAAACGGCGCGCCAAATCTGACCGTGGATATTCCGGCGCTCGAAGAATACGCCAAGGCCAAGAACGTCGCGATCGGCGGCAAGGATTTCAAAACCGGCCAGACGTTGCTGAAGACCGTGCTGGCGCCCGCGTTCAAAGCGCGCATGCTCGGGCTGAACGGCTGGTTCTCGACCAACATCCTGGGCAATCGCGACGGCGAAGTGCTCGACGATCCCGGCTCGTTCAAAACCAAAGAAGAATCGAAACTCGGCGCGCTGGAATACATCTTGCAGCCCGCGCTCTACCCGGACCTTTACGGCAAGATTCACCACAAAGTCCGCATCAACTACTATCCCCCGCGCGGCGACAACAAAGAGGGATGGGACAACATTGATATCTTCGGCTGGCTTGGCTATCCGATGCAGATCAAAGTGGACTTCCTCTGCCGCGATTCGATCCTGGCGGCTCCTATCGTGCTGGACCTGGCGCTTTTTTTCGACCTCGCGCAGCGGGCCGGCATGCGCGGCATCCAGGAATGGCTCAGCTTTTATTTCAAATCCCCGATGTGCGCGAAGGAGCTGTACCCCGAGCACGACCTATTCATTCAGCTGATGAAGCTCAAGAACACGCTCCGCTGGATGATGGGCGAGGACCTGATCACGCACCTGGGTTCTGAGTATTACGACTAGACCATTACAGCGCGTGCGAATTGTCACGACGGCGGGGCGCTAGCTCCGCCGTTTTCTTTTGCGCCGCGTCACGGACGCGCGGCACGGACTTGGCTTTCCGCCTTGAGCAGAATTTCCAAATCATCGGGGTGAATCGCGCATAGCAGAGCGTCTTCGCGATCGATAAATCCCTGGCTCACCAGCTTCACTAGCGATTCCTCCAGCGAGAACGACCCCTTCTTTTTCGACAGCGTGATTTCCTGATGCAAATGCTGCAGCGCGTTGTGCCGGATGTGTTGCCGCGCGCCATAACTCATCATAAGCAACTCGGCCACGGGCATACGGCCGCCCGTCTTGCACGGCAGCAGAATCTGCGTCAGCACCGCCGTGAGCGCCATGGCGAGTTCCTGGCGAATAGTGTTCTGCCGCTCCACAGGAAACGAATCGGAAACGCGCGAGACCGTCGAAGCCACATCGGTAGTGTGGATCGTTGAAAACACGAGGTGCCCGGTTTCCGCCGCGGCCACAGCGATTTGCATGGTTTCGATGTCGCGCATTTCGCCCACCACGATAATGTCCGGCGCCTGGCGCAACGCAGCGCGCAAGGCAGCGGGAAAATCCGGCGCGTCCGTGCCGATTTCCACCTGCTCGATCACGCTGCGCACGTGCGTGTGCTCGTACTCAATCGGATCTTCGATCGTGACGATGTGTCGCGCGTCGCGCCGATTAATCTCGTGAATTAAAGCCGCAAGCGTGGTGGATTTTCCCGAGCCGGCCGGTCCACCAATCAGCACCAAGCCGCGCTGCAGATGCGACAGCGCCTCAACGCTTGCTGGCAGTCGAAGTTCGCTGAGCTGGGGAACTTTCGATGGCAGCGCGCGGATCGCTGCAGCGGCCTGCCCGCGTTCACGATGCAGATTAATACGGAAACGGCCGAGGCTCGCGATGCGAAACGACGAATCCGCAATCTGACCCGCGCGATACTGCTGCAGCGCGTGCGGCGTCAAAGCCGGCAGCACGATCGCTTCGATTTCCGATCCGTTCAGCGGCTCGGACTCGAGATTGCGCACGCCGCCTTCGTGCAGGATGCACACCGGCGCTCCCGGCACCAGCAGCAGATCGCTGCCGCCCTTCGCAAGCAAGGCGCCGAGCCAACGATCGAGCGGCGCAGTGTCCGACGCTTCATCGCCATCGGATTCCGGACGTGCGTTCAATTCACTTACGATGCGATCCAAGTCGCGCGACGGGTCCATTGCAATCCTCGCATGAATTCTCTGCCTCGGCCCGATGTTCGCTTACTTGCAGCGCCTTAGTCCAGTGCGAAGCGTGTCGCGGCGGCACCAGCACCATATTTCTGCGTAACGCGATTTCCCCGGCAATATACAGGCCCCACCGTATTCGCATATTCCAGACGCACAAGTACATTCTCACCGCGCGCTCTTTCGGGCGCGGTAGCAAGGTGAAGCAACAAAGTGAATCGTTGATAGGTTCAATCGAACGGGAGGCAAAATTCATGAAGAACACCATGTTCATCGGAACCGGGGCCCTGCTGTTGCTTTTCGGAATTTCGGCACCCGCTTACGCGCAGGATCAGCACGATCCGCAGGAGCAGCCTGCCAAACCGCCGGACACGAAGCCCGCTACCCACGACGAGCATCCGCAGGCCGAGCCGCCCAAGACTCCTGACGACCGGCCGCGTCCTGACAACGCCGCAAAGCCGCCCAAAGACACGGAACACAAACAAGACCCGCAGCATGCACAAGACGCTAAGGCCGCTCAGCACGCCAACAACGGCCGCATCCCTGACGACAAGTACCGCGCGCACTTCGGTCGCGAGCATACTT
Source organism: uncultured Acidobacteriota bacterium (assembly GCA_963790855.1). Classification (GTDB taxonomy): domain Bacteria; phylum Acidobacteriota; class Terriglobia; order Acidiferrales; family UBA7541; genus Palsa-295. The sequence goes on along the minus strand of CAWBPZ010000003.1, from coordinate 414,899 downwards.
TCCATGTTGGCCATCCGACGATCGTCGAAGGCCGGCCGCGATTCTCCTACGGCGGCTATTCGTTCGTGATCGCGCAAGTGTGGCCGGCGGGCTGGGGCTATGGTGACGACGTCTACATCGTGGATGTGAACGGAGTCTACTACTTGGTGGACTTGGCGCATCCGGGCGTGCAACTGCAATTGCAGATCGTACTGTAGAAGTTTACGTCGCGCACAAACAGCTAACTGGAACGCGTCAACGCAAAACGCCCTGGCCCAAAGCCAGGGCGTTTTTCATTTGTCTCGAAGCCGCAGGGCAATCACAATTCCCTATTTCGCAGCGCAAATTGCCGGAACTGCGATCTTCGGCGGCGATCCTCGTTCGAAATAGGCCGCGCTGGATTCCGCAAAACGTATGTGAATTTGGCAGCCTTGCCACAACCGGTTCTCCGCGGCGGCCGAATCATTCATGCCCCGATACATTGCGGAAGCGGAGAAGCAACTGGAAGCGACGCCGCCTTTGCACGCCCTGTCGAATTCTGCGACCGCACGGGGGCTGTCAACGGCGGTGCCCATTCCCGCGCGATAACATTCGGCCAGCCCACTGCAGCCGCGCATCCAACCGTCGTTGCAGGACTTCTGCAGCAGAGCGAACGCGCGTCCCGGGTCTTGGAGAACGCCTTGGCCGGCGAAATAAAGCGATCCCAGCAGGAAACAACTCTCGCCATCGCCATGCTCGCAGGCGTTCTGAAAAAATGCGCCGTCGTTTTCACGCACCAGCTGCAGAATGCCGCTGCAGCCGGTCGAGAATTTAAGTTCGCAGGCGTGGGCGAAGAGTTTCCCCGCTTGTACGGGATCGCGTGGGATCATGTGCCCGTCGTTTTCGGCTACACCCAGAGTCATGCAAGCCGATGCTCCGCCGTGGAAGCAAGAAATATTCATCAGACGGACCCATGTGTCGCAGGAAGTTGGGCGGCCTTGCAGGCAGGCGCTGCGCCAGAATTCCGGGTTCGTGCCGGGGTGGTGGCTGCCCAGAAAGGCAGTGGTGAACATCACCGCGAAAAGGCATGCCCAGACGCCGATGTGCGCGAAGTTAGCGCGTTTCGGCGCCCACTGTGGCAAATGAAAACGCTCTTCCAGCGCCACGCTGGCGCGGTCCAGCGCCCGGACGGTCAAATTGAGCGGCGGAACGCAAAGCAGCTTGTCGTAGAAAGTCGGCACTCCGATCAACCCCAAAAACCAATACAGTCCGAACACGGCGGCGCCATACATCGCGCCAAAAACAATTTTGCCAAACGGTCTTTTAGGCGAAGTGGCCGGATCGGTGATCAGCAGGTGCAGCCCCAGAAATACGGCCGCGGGAATATTCGTATCCACAAAATAGTACAGCCCGGTGTAGTGCGTGAAAATCAGGTTCATCACGTACAAAGCCGCCGCCGCCGAAAGCGTCACCAGCGGAACCGAAAACAACGCCTGCACTACCAGCCCCAGCAGAAAAATTTCCAGATAGATATACGGCGGTCGGTCGAAACTGACCGCGATTTCTTCTCCCCACGTGATCTGTGTGGCGTGCGCGACGATCAGCCCGATCGAAAACACGAACAGCGCGATTCCAGAAGGATTGAAAATGTGCGCGCGGCGGCCGTCCCTCTTCCACGTGATGAACTCCTTGCAGCACACGCCCGTCGCTAGCATCAGGAACTGCAGAAAATACCAATCCGGCTTGAACCAGAGGAACAAATTGGTGCTCAGCACGATCGGAAACGGGCCAAAACCTAGAATCCATTTATCCCGGCGCGACCAGTTCACCAACATATCGAAGCAATAGGCGAAAAAGATTTGCGCGATGATCAGCGGGATCTGGTGGTACACCTCGCGCCAATACCAGCCCCAGTAGGCGTAAATGCACGAATGCATCGTGAACTGCACGTAGTGAACGGGCTTGGGGAGAAATTCGTAGGTAAGTACGCGCCCGGTTCTGAGAACTTGCCGGCGTAAAAAGAAGAGAAACACCAGCAGAGCCCCGGCCGTCCCCAGGAATGACCAGAGCAAGTGCGAATTGCTGCGCACCGCCGGCAGAAAGGTAAAACAACCGAGAATTACGATGAGTGAGAAGACCAAGCGCAGCGGAGGGATCCGATTCGCAGCCAATAATCGCTGCGCCTGGCGCTCCGCCGTCCGCTGCTGCGGCATCATCAAGAGAGAGAGGTGTTGCTAGCAATGAGCTTGAGAAAAACTACGGCGCAGTATACACGACTCCGGCGGCTCTGGCGTCCGAACGTGTTTCCAAACACTAAACGCCCTGACCGTTGGTCAGGGCGTTTCCCTTTTTGCACAATCTATCCGTCGCTGCCGAACCTTAAAACTGGTTCCACAGATACTGATTGTAGACTTCGTGATGGTATTGCACTTCGGGAGCCTTCACGAACGTGCCTAGCAACCGCGAGCAGCGGTCGGCGGCGGCTTGCTTCAAATCCGCGTAGCGGGCTTTCACGTCCGCGCCGAGAATTTTCGTGGTCCACTCCGCATTCCGGAAATGGTCAATCGCGGTGTAAATGTTATCCGGCAAATAACGCTCGGCTTGGCGCAGATTCTTGATCTTCGAAGTCTCGCCCTCGAGGCCGGATTTGAAAATCGAGTACATCACCATATACGGGCTCGCGTCCGGCGCCACCGAACGAACTTCCACGCGCATACTCTTCTCGTTGCCAATAGGAATGCGGATCATCGAGCCGCGATCCACGGGCGAAGCCTTGATCTGGTTGGGCGCTTCGAAATGCGGATCCAGACGGCGATACGCGTTCACGCTGGCATTAAGCATCAGGCAGACGTCGTTCGCGTGCGTCAGAATGCGATCCACAAATGACCAGCCGAATTTGCTCAGCTTTTCTTCGCCCTTGGGATCCCAGAACAAATTCTTACCCGCCTTGCTGACGGAAACGTTGGTGTGCATTCCGTTGCCGTTCACACCGACGACGGGCTTCGGCAAGAAGCTGGCGGTGAGCCCCATGCGCGTCGCGACCTGGCGACAAATTAATTTGTAAAGTTGAATCTGGTCCGCCGCAGCGACCACTTCGCCATATCCGTAATTAATTTCAAACTGCGAAGGCGCGACTTCCGGGTGATCCTTTTCGTTCTGGAAGCCCATGGAGCGCTGCACTTCCGCACAAGTGTCAATGAAGGTGCGCAGCGGATCGCCGGGCAGCGAATGGTAATATCCGCCGGTATTTACGTAATCGAATTTTCCGGTTTCGTTGTAACGCGCTTCGGCGTCCGCGCCATTGAAAAGGAATCCCTCGATTTCATTGGCGGCGTTCAGCGTATAGCCTTCGTTCTTGTGTTGCTGCGCAGCGAATGTTTTCAGCACGCCGCGTATGTCCGCGCTGTAGGGCGAACCGTCCTTATCAATCACTTCGCCGAACACCAACACCTTGCCCGAGCCGAACACATCCGCCGGCCCCCAGTAAAACGCGCTCCAATCCATGCCCAGGCGCAAATCGCTCTCGCGTTGCGCCGTAAATCCGCGAATGGACGAGCCATCAAACGTGAGGTTGTCCCAGCTCTTCACTAGAAATTTCTTGTCGTAATCCAGCATGTGCAGGCGGCCTTCCAGGTCGCTGAAAAGCACCGTGACGGCCTTGATGCGTTTTTCGTCGCTGAGATATTTCAGGCGCTCTTCCTGGATTTTGTGCGCCGCCACGCGATTCATGCGCTGCGCTTTGGCCTTCAGATTCAGTTCTTCGAGTTCTTCGTACGGGATCGCCAGAAAATTACGCAGATCGGTAGTCATGAGGCTCCTTGCCGTGGGATCGATCGCGAATGAATTGCGAGGTCAGATGCATTTTTTGAACAGCGTAGGGTACCGCGCAGGCTGTCGAGCGTCAAATCCCAAAATGTCTACGCACGGTAAAGAAATTCAAATCGAACCTATCAACAAAACTTTGCCATCGGCACCCGTTCACTCCTGCAATCGCGCAATCGCGCGTCCCAGCCATCGCCCGAGCGCATCAGCGCTGAAATCGCGCGATTAGTTCGGCCCGCGCCAGAATGTGGCCTTTGATCGCCTTTTCGACGTCCACGCCTTTGGCTTTCGGTTTCAGGCCCGTCTTGTAATCCAGCGCGTAGAGCTTGAAAAAATAGTGGTGCGCCGCACCCGCCGGAGGACAGGGCCCGCTGTAGCCGATTTTGCCGTGATCGTTCTTGCCCTGCCGCGAACCGTCAGGAAGTTTCGCACTGGTGGGAACGCCTTCGGGCAACACGCGGGTCGCTACCGGCAAATCGTACAGCAGCCAGTGCATTACGGTCTTCTTAGGCGCGTCTGGGTCATCCACGACGAGCGCGAAGCTCTGCGTACCGGCGGGCGGCTCCGTCCAGGCAAGCGCGGGCGAAGTGTCCGATCCATCGCAGGAATATTTCGCGGGAAGCGCGGCGTCGGGTGTGAAGGACGAGCTCGTCAACTGGAATTTTGTTTCCCCCGTCTTCTGCGCCTGCGGTTCAGCGAAGGCGGCGTGCGCGCGCTGCGGCGTATTCACATACAGCGTCGCGACCAGTAGCGTGGCAATTGGCATGAGCCCTAAATGACAGCAACTCCCGAAGCGTTGTCGATGATTTCGAATTGCGCCCTCCCGATTGCGTTCTCTCCCGATGCTACGAGCAGCGACGCCATGCGTCAAGAACAGCGCTTAGCGCAACCGGAAAGTGTTTTGGCGTCGCGGCAAACGTTTCCTGTCGCGGCAACGTATCGCCGCCCTTGCTTCGTCGACGCAATATTGTTGAGCGTGGAATATCTGCTTGGCATGCTGACTCCTACCATGGTACATTGGTACCACCATGCGAACGAAGAAATATCAATCGCGATTTGTGGTGGAACGAGTGCAAACCGGAGTACGCATTGAGAAGCGCCTGGTCAAAGTACTCAAGGCGCTCGCCGAATATCACGATCTGACACTCGGCGACCTGCTGGAAGGCATCGTGCTCCATGCCTTTGACGGCAAGGCCGCATTCCAGAAGCCATCGCGCCGACGCATCAAGGAGCTCAAGAAGTTCTACGGCCTCGACCTCGATTTTCGCGCCAGCCATCGCCTGATCGAAGCCCGCGCCGCCGCGCAGAAGCCACGCAAGAAATCGTCGCGCCGCGCCAACCGTACGAAGCGAACTCGGCGCGGCAAGACGGCGAAGGCTCTCAGATGAACGGCTGGACCACCAATCAGGCGATTGCAGCCCTGCGCTGGGTACTCGGCATCGTTCTTCTCTGGGCTTCGTGCCAATTGCTGCGTGCCATGATCATCAAAATCCAGGCCGCGCCTGAACCAGAGCACGTCGGGGTCCATGCCTGGATACTCTTAACGCTTGCGGCCGTGGAAATTGTCGCGGCGATCATGTTTCTCGCGCCGGTCGTAGATGTTGCCGGCAGCTATCTGCTCCTCGCGGTTTTTGCATTTGCCATTTTGTTTCACGCGCTGCAAGGCCAATTTGATGTCGGCGGCCTGCTCGTGTACGCGATGGCCGTCATTGTTTGGTTGACGAACCGCCGAGAGCCGAAAGCGAGCATCCGCCATGTACACTGATCACGGTGACGAACTGATCCGGCAATTTGAGGATTGTTCCCTGCCGCTGGAAGCGCTTCGCCACAGCGTGCACATTGAGATCGCCTTCCTCTACCTTTGCAAGTACCCCGTGCTCGATGTGCTGGCGCGATTTCCCGCCGCGCTGACTCATTACGCACAGGCGCACGGCAAGGCCGGCCTGTACCACGAGACGATTACCTGGGCCTACATCCTGCTGATTCACGAAAGAATGCGGCGCGCTGGCCACAAGCAGATCTGGGAAGAATTTAAATCCACGAATCCGGATTTGATGAGTTGGACGTCCACGATTCTGAAGCAATATTACCGAGACGAAACCCTATCGTCTGAACTCGCCCGCAATATCTTTTTATTCCCGGATAAGACCTTCGCACTCACCCGCCACGACAAATCCGTTCACTAGTCGCGAGCAACGCCCGCTACGAATTCAAAGACCTTCCGCTCCGTGGAATTCTTTGCGTCCGCTCCGGGAACGTTGATGCCCGCCCGCCGACGATTGTGCTAAGGTTATCGGTTGCGAATTGACGCCGGAAGCGCGCCTTTCGGCGACAGCTGAGAAGACGCCAGGGAGAATCAGGAAACCATGAAGACCACATATAACGGCGTGGCGGTGCCGGCAAACGGAAAAGGGATCGAGTTCAGCGATGGCGTTTTTCGCGTGCCGGACCATCCGATAATTCCATTCATCGAAGGCGACGGCACCGGGCGTGATATATGGACCGCTTCACGGCGCGTATTCGATGCCGCCGTGGAAAAAGCCTACGCCGGCAAACGCAAAATCGAATGGCTGGAAGTTTTCGCCGGCGAAAAGGCGTACGGAAAATTCCAGGAATGGCTGCCGCAAGATACCGTGGACGCGATTCGCGATTTCCGCGTCGCCATCAAAGGTCCGCTCACCACTCCCGTGGGCGGCGGCATTCGCTCGCTCAACGTCACTCTGCGCCAGGTGCTCGAACTCTACGCCTGCGTGCGCCCGGTGCGTTATTTCACCGGCGTACCCTCTCCGGTGCGTGAGCCAGAACGCATGAACGTCGTCATCTTCCGCGAAAATACCGAAGACGTATACGCGGGAATTGAATGGCGCGCCGGCACGCAGGAAGTGAAAAAGCTCATTGATTTTCTGAACAACGAAATGCTCAAAGGCACCACAAAAAAAGTCCGCGAAGATTCTGGCGTGGGCATCAAACCGATCTCTCCCACCGGCACCAAGCGCCTGGTGCGCCGCGCCATCGTGCACGCGCTGGAAAACCGGCGCACGGTCGTCACGCTGGTACATAAAGGCAACATCCAGAAGTTCACCGAAGGAGCCTTCCGCGATTGGGGCTACGAGCTGGCCACGCAGGAATTTCGCGCGCAAGTGGTCACCGAGCGCGAGAGCTGGATCCTCGATAATAAGGATAAGAACCCGAGTATCACGGTCGAGCAAAACGCCGCGTCCGTTGAGCCGGGCTTGGATCAAGCCAATGCCGAATTTCGCAAGCAGGTTCACGAAGAAGTGAAACGCACACTCGAGGCTCTCTCCGCCTCGCACGGGAACGGCCAGTGGAAGAAAAAAATCCTGATCAACGATCGCATCGCTGATTCCGTCTTCCAGCAAGTCCTCACACGCGCCGATGAATACCAGGTATTCGCCACGCCGAACCTCAACGGAGATTATCTTTCCGACGCTTGCGCCGCGCAGGTGGGCGGCCTCGGCATGGCTCCGGGCGCGAATATCGGCGACGGCTTCGGGGTTTTCGAAGCCACGCACGGCACCGCGCCGAAATATGCTGGTAAGGATGTGATTAACCCGAGTTCGGTGATGCTTTCCGGCGCGATGATGTTTGACTTCATGGACTGGAAGCCGGTGGCGCGCATGATCGAAGATGGCATCGCGCGCACCATTCAGCAGAAACGCGTGACGTACGACCTGGAACGCCTGATGCCCGGCGCGAAAAAACTCAAGACGTCCGAATACGCCTCGGCAATCATCGAAAATATGCAAGCCGCCGTGGGCGCAGGCGACTGAAGTCAGACACTGCAGCAAACAGCTAGGCGAAATTCAATCCAATCAGGAGCGTGGAATGCGTAAGAAGGTGACGGTGGTGGGCGGAGGCTTCGTCGGTTCGACCACGGCGCAGCGGATTCACGACGCGGGCCTGGCGGATGTGGTGCTGACCGATATTCTCGATGGCGCGCCGGCGGGAAAAGCGTTGGACATGGCGGAATCCGGGCCAATTATGGGCTCGGACGCGCACGCGACCGGAATTTCCACCGCCAGCGGCGATTACAGCGGCACGGAAAATAGCGACATCATCGTGATCACCGCCGGATTTCCGCGCAAGCCGGGAATGAGCCGCGACGATTTGCTGAAGGCCAATTACGACGTGATCAAAGGCGTCGTCGAAGCCGTCGTGAAACTTTCACCGAAAGCCATCCTGATCGTGGTCACAAATCCCTTGGACGCGATGGCGCAAGCCGCATTCAAAATCAGCAGGTTTCCCAAAGCGCGCGTGATCGGCATGGCGGGCGTGCTGGATTCGGCGCGCATGAGCACGTTCGTCGCGGAAGAATTGAAAGTGTCCGTCGAAAACGTACACTCGTTCGTGCTGGGCGGCCACGGCGACGACATGGTGCCGCTGACGCGCTACTCGACGGTCGCCGGAATTCCTCTCCCTGAACTAATCGTGAAAGATAAGCTCGACGCGATCGTTACGCGCACACGCAAGGGCGGAGCCGAAATTGTAAATTTGCTGAAAACGGGATCGGCTTATTACGCGCCGTCCGCCGCCGTATTCGAAATGGCTGAGGCGATTCTGAAGGACAAGAAGAAGATTTTGCCGTGCGCCGCTTATCTCGAAGGCGAGTACGGAATCAACGGACTTTATGTCGGCGTGCCTGCGAAATTAGGCGCCGGCGGCATCGAAGAGATCATCGAAATCGAGTTGTTGCCTGACGAGAAGGCCGCGCTCGATAAGTCTGCAGCTTCGGTGCGGGAATTGGTGACTGTGCTGGGGATCTAATTCTCACCGCTACCCAGCCGCGCTAGAATATTCCCTGAATGACTCAAACTACGTCGCGCGTTCCCACGTGAGGCAAGCATCGCGCGCCTGCGAATCATCTACCGGCGTAAGCGCCAGTCGATTGCCGGAAATTTCGTAGGCGCGCGTGAAATCTTTGCCTACGTCGCCGGGGCGCAGGCTTCCTTCCAGGTGGTGCGTGATGGTTTTCTTCTCGCGATTCACTTCGTACGTGCCGTAGTACGCGTAGTAGCCCTTATATGCGATCTGCACTTCTTTAGGAGTGGGGAATCCTGGCCCTGAAGAAATATCCGGCCGCGGGTTGCGCATAATCTGCACCGCGACGTGCCCGTCCTTATCGTAAATTAAAATTCCCACCGGCCGCTCGCCGAACAGCCGCGATTCCGATGAGGAAATGGAAACCAGCTTCCAGGTTCCCACAAACGGATTCGAGGTGGCATGGCTGGAATCGCGCATCGTCATGCTTTGCGTTTGCGTCATGGAAAGGGGCCTTTCTTCGGAGCCGCCCGGAAACCTCTGCTGCTCGGCGACCGAGCATTCTAACCGCGATTCAGCGGCCCGCCGGAAAATTCCTACAGAAATAAAAGCAAATATATATCCGGGTTCCCGCCAGAGCAAGTGACCAATCGGAGAAAGCCGCCCCCAGTTTCCACTGGCGAAAACGGGTGTCTGCTAAGATTATTACGGGAGTCGTCAATCCAAAATGAAATTATTTGGGCGAAAGAACGGCAAAGATGCGCCTGGAGGCCCTGATGCGAAGGGACGGCGCAAAGGTGACAAGCTGACTAGCGCAGGAACCGGAGCGGGCGCGGGCGACGCGGCTGGGCAATCGCGCGGTGGCGCGGTGCCTGTCCCCGTGGCGCATCGGCTCACCAAAGATCTGGCGCGCGCCGAAAGTCTGGCGGCGATGCTCGCGCACAGCCGTGCCGCCGCAGCGGTAGAGGTCGCGGACCTGCTCGCCGGAATGTACATCTACGATTGGGAGCGCCTCTCGAAATATTGGCCGGAACAGGACGCCGTCGAGGAATATTTACAGCAGATTTGCCGCATCAGCCCGCAACGCTGGCACTACTGGATCGAATTTTACGACCACCAGCGCCGCGGCGATGAAAAACCGGCGAAGTGGCAGTGGCCGCGGCCAGCGAAAAATCCAGACGCGGACGGCAAGCCACCCGCACGTTCGAGTGAACTGAATGCGCTGCTGAAGAGCGCGGAAGAACTCGCGCCCGCGCACGACGTAGTGGAGGGGCGCAGCATTCCGATTCTCACCTGCGAGTGCGTGCTGCTGGCCATCGCCAAGCGCACCGATTCAGAAATCGGCCACAGACTGGTCGCGTCAGGGCTGAACGTATTCGAGCTGGAACGAGCCGCAAGAAACCCGCGTCACGCACCACTACATTAATTGCATTTGCTGTCGTACTCGTAGCGGCGCACTTCAGTGCGCCATCGGTGGTGCATCACGGATCGATCGCGGTCCAAGGACCGCCGCTGCGAAACCCCGGGCCGGAAACGATGCCTCGCTCAAATAATCAATTTGAAATGCGGCCAAAGCTCTGCGAGCGGCGCGCGCGGCTTGCGGCAGATATAAACGTGCACATTGCGCTCGGCGATAGCCGCGTGCGGATCGGTGATCACTCCCACCAGCTGCGCATCCTCGAACAAATCCTTCAGTTCGTCGGCGCGTTCGCCGAAAAGAATCACGCACGAGCCCGTATACGCGCGCGGCCCCCAAAAATAATAGCTATTGTGCCCGCTGATCGCCGCGGGCAGGCCCAGCGCAGACCCGAAATGATCGATCGCGCCCGCCTCGCCGTAATTTCCGGCCAGAATCGCGCAGCTAGCCCGTTCCGATTCCGGCAGCGAGCGATAGACGCGCGCAATCTGCGCCGCCATATTTTCCCAGCCGAACATGTCCGCATACAGTTGCGGCAGCGCTGTTGTAGCGTCACGCTCGGTCTTCACCGAATTCGCGTAAGGCAGCAGTTGCGAATAGCGCAGAAAAGTATCCACCGGCAATAGCGGCGTGCCGAACGGCAGCGTCACCAGGCCTGCGATTATGAGCAGAGCCGGAAGCGCCACGGCCAGCCAGCGGCGCTTCGGCGCGACAAAAAATGATTCCAGCGCGACACCACCCGCCGCCATCAGCACCGGATAAATCGGCAGCGCGTAATAAGATTTGCCTCCCAGCGCGATAAAAATCGCGAGCACGAACAAGTACGACCAGCCCAGAAAGCGGAAGCGCTTCCCTTCCGGCGCGGCGAAACACCACCGCAGGCCCGCGAGCCACACCGGCAGCGCCAAAGGCTGCATAAAAAGAACCTGCTCTAACAAAAATTGCAGCGGACTGATCGCTTCGTTTTTGAATTGCTGCGCGTTGCGGACGACTTCGATCTGCGGCCAGCCGTTGCGCGCTTCCCACAGCAAGTTCGGCAGGAAAATCACCAGCGCTACTGCTGCGCCCAGCCAAATCCACTTCGAACGAAACAGATGGGCTTGCCCAGAAAGCAGTAGCCCCGCGACGAGTGCGAAGCCGAACACCAACATGCTGTGTTTATTTTCCAGTCCGAGGCCAGCGACAGCGCCGAACAACAGCCACAGCTGCGGCGGCGCTCCCTTAACGATGCGAATGGCAATCCATGCGCACAGGAGCCAGAAGAGCGGCTCAAAAGCATTCATGGAAAGAAAATTGTCGAACGCGATGTACGCAGGCGCGAATAGAATCGCAATAGCCGCCAGAAATTGCGCGGATAACCCGCCGCCCAACTCCGCGGCGATGCGGCCGGTGCAATATACGACCGCCGCTCCAGCTAACACCGGAAACAAGCGCGTCGCGAACAGCGAAGTTCCGAACAAGTGCCGCGCAAACCACGCCACGAACGCGATCAGCGGCGGCTGATCCACATAGCCCCACGCCAAATGCCGTCCGCAGGCGAGGTAATACAGTTCGTCGCGAAAAAATCCGTAGTGATTAATCCCGGGGAGTTGGATGACCAGTCTGCAGAAAGCCAGCGCGAAGAGCATCACGCGCGAGCGCAGCGCCACGTCGCGCTCCGTCGCGAAATCGCGAGAAATGGGCGCAGCTGACAGCGTGTCCATGATCAGATGCACACACAAACCGCGCGTGCGCCACCGTCTTGTTGATTCCGCGACGACATGCTACGCAATCGTCGCGGAATTAATCCGATCGAGCTTGGGAAAGTTTTTGTCGAGGTACGGCTTGCCCAGCGCGGTGATCGAGCCCTGGTCCGGCGCTTCACCGTAGCCGCTGTGAATTTTCTTCACCACGTCCATGCCAGAAATCACCTGACCGAAGGGAGCGAATCCCATTTTGTCGAGCTGCGCGTTGTTCCCGGTGTTGATGAAAAGCTGCGTGGTGCGCGTATCTTTCCCGGCGGTGGCAAACGTAATGTAGCCGGGCTTGTTGCTCTGCGTGACGGGATCATCCTTAAAGTTGGATTTGCGCCAGACATTATTGACGGCCGGGTCGGCGCTCAATCCGAATTGCACCACGAATCCCGGGATCACGCGAAAAAACGCCGCGTCATCATAAAAGCCGTGATTCACCAGGTTGTAGAAACGGTCCGCGCCGAGCGGCGCCCAAGCCCGCGTCACCTGCACGACGAAGTCTCCAGCAGTGGTCTTGAAAGTAACGTCAAATTTTTCCGGGGCGGTGTCCTTCAGATTGCCAGCATCCAGCAAGGTCGGTTTTCCAGTCATCAGTCGTTCCCCCAAGGAACCGTGCCTGCACGGTTCGTATGATTTCCATGAAATAAGTGAAATGCGTTTCTGTGGGGCGCGGCATCGATCGTTCATAGGGCAACCCTCCGCGCGGTCGAAATTACTGCTGCGAAGGCGCGGGCTTAGGCGCTGCCGGTGCCGCCTTGTGAGCAGGCGTCGTGTGCACCGCCGGCGCGGGCGCGGGCGAAGTCACTGTTGCCGAAAGGATGCGATCGAGTTTCGGGAAGTTCTTGTCCAGATAAGCTTTCCCTTGCGAAGTGATCAGCGCCTGGTCCGGCGACTCACCGTAGCCGCTGTAAATTTTCTGCACCACGTCCATGCCGCTCGTCACCTGCCCGAACGATGCAAAACCCTGCCCGTCCAATGACCCGTTCTCTCGGAGGTTGATGAACAATTGCGTGGTGCGCGTGTTCGGTCCCGCAGTCGCAAACGTCAGGTACGCCGTGTGATTGCTCTGCGTGACGGGATCATCCTTGATCGAAGCCTTGTCCCAAACTTTATTCACCGCGGGATTGGCGCTCAAACCGAATTGCACGATGAATTCAGGCACCACACGAAAAAATGACGCGTCGGTGAAAAACCGGTGCTTCACCAGATTGTAAAAGCGATCCGCTCCCAGCGGAGCCCACGCGCGCGTCACCGTCACGACGAAATCTCCCGCCGTCGTCTTGAACGTAACTTCGTACACATCTGGAGCCTTCGCTGTAAGCGTCGCGGGATGCAGCAATGCCGGGTCGGTGCCAGGAGTTGCCGGGTGCGGATGCGTCGCCGTAGCCGGCTTGGCCGCCGGCGCGGCTGCTTGCGACTGAGATTGAGCCTGCGCTTGCGCCGATGTGCCGGCCAAAGCCACAACCGTCAGCAGCGCGACGAAGAACAAGGGGACGAAGCGTTTCACGATTTTCCTCCTAATTATTGTTCACGTTATTTTTGGGCTGCGGCTTCCACATCCTGCATCAAACGCAGCGTATTGCCACCCAGAATTTTCCGCACGTCGGCCGGAGTATAACCCTTCGCAAGCAGCGCATTCGTAATTTGCGGAATATCCGAAACGTCTTCCATACCGTAAGGCATATCGGCGCCATCGAAATCGGAACCCAGCCCCACATGATCCGCGCCCACCAGTTTCACAGCGTGATCTATGTGCTGGATGATCTCGGCCCAGTCCACGCGCGGCAGCTTTCCCTGCGCCACCATGTCCCGCGTGATCTTATCGGCTTCGATCAGCTGGCATGCTTCGTTCGCTCCGCAGCGCTTTTTCGATTCCGCTTCGATTTCCTTGCCCAGTTCAGGGTGCGCCTTCGACGCGTCCTGAAATTGCTGGCTCAGGAATCCAATGTGGTAATTGATCTGCATCACGCCGCCCTTGGCCGCCAGCGCCGTAATCATTTCGTCCGTCATATTGCGCGGCGCCGAACACAACGCGCGGCAGGAAGAATGCGAAGCAATCACCGGCGCTTTGCTGATGGCCAGCACGTCGTCAAAAGTTTTGTCCGCCACATGCGAAATATCCACCATCATGCCCAGGCGATTCATTTCGCGCACGACTTGCTTGCCGAAATCAGTCAGCCCGTTGTGCGCGGCCTTATCCGTCGAAGCATCCGCCCAATCGGTATTCACGGTGTGCGTTAACGTCATGTAACGCACGCCCAGCGCATAAAACTTGTCCAGGTTCGCGAGCGAGTTGTTGATCATGTGCCCGCCCTCGACGCCCATCAGCACCGCAATTTCCCCCCGGCCTTGGCGCGGCGAATTTCGTCGGGCGTCGTGCATAGAACCAGATCATTGGGATGCCGCGCCACCGTCTCGCGCACCGCGTTAATCTGATCGAGCGCGCGTTGCACCGCCGTCGGCCCCGTAACAGTTCCGGGAATCCAGATCGAAAAGAAAATCGCGGTCAGCCCGCCCTGGCGCATGCGCGGAATGTCCACGCTGCCATCCGTGTGCCGCGCGCCGAAATCGAATTTCGGATTCAGCAAGCGCTGCGTCGTGTCGTCGTGCGTGTCAATCACGATCGACTGGAAATGCAGCTCACGCGCCTGGGGCGTAATATTCGATTGCGGCTGCGATTGCGATTGAGTAGTCAGGCCCACCAGCGACAAAACCCCTCCCAGCATCACGCTTATCACAAACAAACCACTACGACCCATTCATCCCCCACAACCCATACGTTCTTTGGGATTCTACAACCCGTGGCGTTAAATCAGAAAGCTCGCAAGCACGGCTCACGAACCTCGGAAGAAACTCTTCACCGCGTGTACCAGCACCTGCCCGTTCACCGCCGCCAAAGATTCAGTGAGTGGAATGCCCTTCGGGCAAACTTTCACGCAGTTCTGCGCATTGTCGCAGTCCTCAATGCCGCCCGGCCCCATCAACGCTTCCAGCCGCGGCCCCGCGTGCATCGCACCCGTGGGATGCATATTAAACAGACGCACCTGGCTGACAATCGCCGCACCCACAAAGTTCGTATGTTCGTTCACCTTCGGGCAAATCTCCAGGCAATTGCCGCAAGTGATGCACTGCGAAAGCGCGTAGCCCACTTCCTGCTTTTCCGCGGACATGCGCGGCCCGGGTCCAATGTCGTACGTACCGTCAATCGGAATCCAGCACTTGGTGCGCTTTAAATTCTCGAACATCGAGCTGCGATCCACCTGCAGATCGCGGATCAGCGGAAATTTTGTGAGCGGCTCTAGCCGAATCGGCTTCTCCAGATCGTCCACCAGCGCGGTGCACGCTTGCCGCGGCTTGCCGTTGACGAGCATCGCGCACGCCCCGCAAATTTCTTCCAGGCAGTTCGCTTCGTAGCTCACCGGTGTGGATTCGCTGCCGCTGCGGGTGAAAGGTTTTTCAGCGATGTCGCGCAGGCAGATGATCACGTTCATGTGCGGCCGGTAGCGCAGCTCGTATTCTTCCCAGCGCACAGCTTCATCCGGGCGCTGCTGGCGCTTGATCTTCACGATGAAAGTTTTATCGGCCACGCTGCCTCACTTTCTCCGCACTCTACTTCGCCGCGGTATATTTCCGCTCGCGCAGCGGAATCAAGGAAGTATCCACCGCTTCATATTCCAATTTAATTTTTCCCGCGTCCCAGCTGGCTACAGTCGTCTTCAGCCAATTCACGTCGTCGCGCTCCGGAAATTCCGGCTTGTAATGCGCGCCGCGTGTTTCGTTGCGCGCGATCGCGCCCAGCGTTATCACTTTTGCCAGCACCAGCATGTTCCCCAACTCGCGCACGAAATTCAGCGTCTGATTCGACCACTGCGTGCGGTCCTGCAAATTGATGTGCTTGAATCGCTCGCTCAGCTCATCGAGCTTCACCAGCGCCTTCTGCATCGCCGCGTTGTAGCGAATCACCGTGACGTTCTCCGTCATGATGTCGCCCATCTCGCGCCAAATCGTCAGCGGATTTTCCGTCCCCGTGTGCTGGTTGAGCAGAGCATCCGAAATATCCTGCTGCCGCACGCGTTCGCGCTCATACACCGCGGGCGACGTGTTCTCGCAACCCGATTCCAGGCTGCGCGCGTAACGCACCGCCGCAGTTCCCGCGATTCCTCCACCGTAAATACACGAAACCAGCGAATTCGCGCCGAGGCGGTTCGCGCCGTGATACTGGTATTCGCATTCCCCTGCGGCGTAAACGCCCGGCAGGTTGGTAGCCTGGTTCTCATTGTCCACCCACAAGCCGCCCATGGTGTAATGCATCGCCGGAAAAACTTTCATGGGCTCGACGTGCGGATCCACGCCCACAAATTTCTGATAAATTTCAAGAATGCCTTCCAGCTTGCGCTCCAGCACTTCGCGCGGGATGTGCGTCACATCCAGATAGACAGCCGGATCGCCGGCCAAGCCCAACTTCATTTCGTAAACGACCTTGTGAATCGCGCGTGTGGCAACGTCGCGCGGCACCAGGTTGCCGTACTTCGGATACCACTCTTCGAGAAAATAGAATCGTTCGCCTTCAGGGATTTGCTTTGCCGGACGCGGATCCTGCGGCGTCTTCGGCACCCACACTCGTCCGCCTTCGCCGCGCGCCGATTCGCTCATCAACCGGAGCTTGTCTTCACCGGGAATTGCAGTCGGATGCACCTGAATGAATTCGCCGTTCGCGTAGTAGGCGCCCTGCTGGAACAATGCCGATTGCGCGGAACCAGTGCACACCACGGAATTCGTCGAGCGGCCAAAAACGGCTCCAATGCCGCCCGTGCAGAAAATCGCCGCATCGCACGGAAAAGTCTTGATCTCCATGGTCTTCAAATCCATGGCGCAGATCCCGCGGCACACCCCAGCGTGGTCCAGCACGGCGGAAAGAAACGTCCAACCCTCGAATTTCTTTACTTTGCCTTCGGACTCGAAACGGCGGACTTGCTCATCCAGCGCGTACAACAATTGCTGTCCGGTCGTCGCGCCCGCAAATGCCGTGCGGTGATACAACGTCCCGCCAAAGCGCCGAAAATCCAGCAATCCTTCCGGTGTGCGATTGAACATCACGCCCATGCGATCCAGCAGGTCAATAATCCCAGGCGCGGCCTCGCACATGCCCTTCACCAGCGGCTGATTCGCCAGAAAATCGCCGCCGTAAATCGTGTCGTCAAAATGCTTCCAGGTGGAATCGCCTTCGCCCTTCAAATTTTTCGCCGCGTTGATGCCGCCCTGCGCGCACACCGAATGCGAGCGCTTCACCGGCACAATCGAAAACAGCTCAGCCGTCACTCCGGTTTCGGCCACCTTGATCGCAGCCATCAATCCAGCCAGACCGCCGCCCACGATAATAATTTTCGGCTGCCTCATTGGACGTAGCTCCCGAGCGGGAACGCCCCATAATGCAGCGCAATCACAATCGCCACGCCGATAAATGTAAACGCAACCGCGACAGCCGCGCCAAACCATCCCGCTGCTCGCTGCGCTGTCACGCTCACCGCAATCCCCCACTTACACGCGAAATTCCAAAGCCCGTTGCCCAAATGGAACGACGCGCAAGTAATTCCAACAATGTAAAAAGTGACGTACCAGGGATTCATCATGCTGCGCTGCACATCAGCGTAAGTCGTGACGCCGTGCCCCAGAAACCGCTCCGTGTACAAATGCCAGCCGATAAAAACGAATGCGATGATCCCCGTCCAGCGCTGCAGCACGTAAAGCCAGTTGGCCATCCAGGGATGCCCGATCGCGTTCGACTTCCCCGTCCACCAGATGTAACAGCCATAAAGCCCGTGGAAAAGTATCGGCAGGAATAGCACGCAGGTTTCGACGATGATTCGCCAGGGAATCTGCTGCAGCTCGCGCGAAACGTCGTCGTATTTCCCCACGCTCACTAGCGCGTAGCTGTTCGACCAGAAATGTTCGGCCAGGAATGCTCCAATTGGTATTACGCCGCTGAGGGACTGCAGTTTGTCGAGGATATAACTCGTCTTAGAATCAGTCGCTGCAACCGACATGCACACTCCAAGCGCGTCAAACGGTAACCTGCAGAAGTTTCAGTATAGTTGCGCCCGCAAAAGTTTGCAAGATGCTGAAAGCCGCGGCTGTAGCTCAGTTTCCTGTTAGCCGACGCACTAGGAGTTTTTTCGCGAGCCGAAACCTCGCCAAGGTACTTAGAGGGCTATTTCAGTTCATTCCTCTCGATTGATAAATCCTGTACAGAACGGCCGCAATAATGACCACGCTGAAGAGTAGCCAAACTAGAGATACTTGTCTCAGGAACCCACGCATTTTCTGTCTCCGAAGATTCTGAACAATCGCACCGTCTCTAGTTTGATCGTCAGTGTGCCGATTCAGTTGACCGGGATTTTCACCCAAGGGGCGAAAGATCCGACACCCCCTGCCGGTGCAGTCGAATTACCGCGCAAACGCCCGTCGGGGGCCGCACACGCGGTTCTGGGGCGGTCAGCAACGCACTCCGAGATGTGCTATCTTGCGAAGCTGGGCAGCGGCTAGGCCCAGAATGAACCACAGCCGAAACTCTGCGCGCTGCCAAGGGAAGGACGCGCTCATGGATCTGCAACTCGCGGGCAAAAAAGTACTCGTAACGGGTTCCACCGCCGGAATCGGTTTCGCGACCGCAAGCACATTCGCGGCCGAAGGCGCGTCGGTAATCCTGAACGGCAGGACGCAGGAGCGCGTGGACGCCGCCATCGCTAAAATCCGGAAAGCGCATGCCAAGGCGGATGTGTCGGGCGTGCCGAGCGACGTTTCGAACGCGGCCGGCTGCGCCAAACTCACCCAGGCCCTTCCCCGGGTCGATGTTCTGGTCAACAACATGGGGATTTTTGAACCCAAACCATTCGAGAAGATTCCAGATGAGGATTGGCTGCGCCTCTTCGAGGCCAATGTGATGAGCGGAATCCGGCTTTCGCGCCACTATCTTTCCGCCATGCGCGAAAAAAATTGGGGCCGAATCCTATTCGTTTCCTCCGAATCCGCCGTACAGATTCCCGCAGAGATGATTCACTACGGCATGACCAAGACGGCGCAAGTTGCCATCGCCCGAGGTATTGCAGAAACCGTCGCGGGCACCGGAATCACCGTGAACAGCGTTCTGGTAGGGCCCACCCGCTCCGAGGGAGTTGAAACCTTCATCGCGCAAATGGGAGCCGGCGGCGACTCCGCCGCCTTCGAAGCCGAGTTCTTCAAATCCATTCGCCCCACTTCCCTGCTGCAGCGATTTGAAACCGTCGAAGAAGTAGCGAACACGGTCGTGTATCTGGCCAGTCCGCTGGCCTCCGCAACAACCGGCTCCGCGCTCCGCGTAGACGGCGGCGTAGTGCGCGCGATCCTGTAATCGGCAATCGCGCGTCGCACCGATTCGGAATCAACTCCGAACCAGCGCCGTTCTCCCGTTCCGTGCTTTCTCGCGACCAAAACAAAGAAATCAGCGGCACCTCGGACATAAATCTGGCCCACCCTAGTCCTGGGCTCAAGCCAGTGCGCTAATCACTAGCTATCCTTTGGATACAGTCTGCCGATTGGGTCGTAGGAGCCTCCGCTCCGGATGCTAGACTGTTTCGAAAGCGAACAGCACCGCCATGTCCAGCGAATCCATCAATGACTTGAAAAAGTGGGTAGGCGAAGTCGTCCGCCAGAGCTCCGACGGCGAGTTCGTGGGACTAAACCGCGTGGTGGACATGGTCAGCAAAAACTTCGCGGTGCAGCCGCACGAAGTGGCGATCCTCGTCATCACCGAGGACGACCGATTCCTGCGCTTCGTGGTCCCAGAAAAGCTTAGGCAAGTGGGCCAAATCCCACTGACCAGCACCAATTCCCTGGCCGCCCGCACCGTGCGTGAAAAACGCCCCGAAGTGATCAATCATTTCGCGGTGGTCCCGCACTCTTCCGTGTTCGAAGCCGTGCCCATCACCGAAGACGAGCGCGGCGAAGCCATCCAGAAAATCATGAGCGCCCCGATCCTGCAGGAGCGCAAAGTCGCCGCCGTGATTCAGATATCGCGTAAAGGCAAGACCGCCGCCGACGCCGGCCCCGACTTCACCCATCCCCAGCTGCGCGAGCTGAAATTGGTCGCCGATACTCTGTCGCCTTGCGTTCCGCTCCTCATCAAGCAATAATTCGCGTTGGCTGGGCCTGAAACGCAATCGACAAGTCTCGAATCTGATTAGGTGACATGCACCTGATTAAACGAATAACCGGCGAAACTTTTTCGCCCTTGGCGGGTTACACACTGCGGAGACAACTCCGGGCGGGCGTTCCGCCATCAATTATAAGGGACGCCGGGAGCAGGCGTTAGTCGGGCAGGCAATTTTCGCCGGCCCACGGCGCTTCCCGTGGAGTTGCCGAGCTGCCATAGGAGCACCACAGGAGTAAGCGATGAACTCGGAACGATCGAACCGCAACGCGTTCAAACAATGGACTGGCCGGACGCTGGGCGTTCTGGCGCTGGGAATAGTGCTCAGTGCAATGCCCTCGCTTGCGCAGCAGGGCCAGCAGAATCCCCCCGACCAATCGAATCCGCCTGCGACCGCACCTGCCAATTCGCAAGCTGGCGCACCCGCGAACGTCCCGGAAACTCAGCCGGACCAATCCACGCCGCCGCAGCAAGACGAGCAGGCGCAGCAAGATCAGCAGCAACAACAAGACCAATCCGCGCAGCCGCAACAGAATCAGCAGGGCCAAGCCCAGCAAAACGACCAGCAAGCTGCGCCACCTCCACCACCAGATCAAACTGGCCCGCTCCCGCCGGCTCCCGCGCCGCAATCTCAGCAGTCCGCGCCGCCTCCATATCCGCGCACCCGGCCTGCGAATCTGCCCGATGCGCTGACGATTCCCGCCGGCACCGTGATACAGGTCCGCACGACTGACTGGCTTTCCAGCGAAAAAAGCCAAACGGGCGATGAATTCATCGCCACGCTCGTCCAGCCCATCGTCGTGGACGGATGGGTAGTGATGCGCCGCAATCAAACCTTATCCGGCCACGTGACCGACGCGAAAAAGGCCCCGCGCGGCGGTGGCGTCTCGAAATTGCAGCTCGATTTGAACCAGTTGACGCTGGTTGACGGCCAGCTCTTGCCCGTGCAAACCACTTTGCTGAACGCTTCCGCCGGTAGTTCCAACGGCAGATATGCAGCAGCCATTGGCCTTACAACTGGAACCGGCGCGGCGATCGGCGCAGGATTCGGGGGCGGTCCGGGCGCGGCGATTGGCGCGGGCGCGGGTTTTGTCGCGGGCGTTGCCGGAGTTTTGTTCACCCGCAGCAAGCCCACGGTTATTCCTCCGGAAGATATACTCACCTTCCGGCTGGAGCATCCGGTGACGATCTCCACCGTGCGCAGCAACGTGGCGTTCCGTCAAGTGACTGCCCAGGATTTCGCACAGCCAAAACCGGCACCTCGGCCGCGCTTGGCGCGTCCATATCCACCACCGCCCTACGGATATTATGGGTACCCCTACGGCCCGTATCCATACCCGTATCCGGCGTATTACGGCTACTACGGCTGGCGCGGTTGGTAACAGTTTAACCAGGCCGTGGCGGCACCGCCGTCATGCGCCGCTTCTCTCAATGGGGACTCCGACCGGCAGTCCCCATTTTTATTTTTTGAGCATGCGCGACTGCAGTGCAAAAGCCCTCAGCCGACGCGCCGAAATTTTAATCCAGCTGTAATATTCGCCGCGACTCCCGCACGTTTCCGACACCGAGCTCGCCCAAGCACGATGAATTCCATTGACATCCCTACGTGTGCTTGTTAGTTTTCGAGCGCTGGTTTTTTTCGACTTGTTTCTGTGGAGGCACCGCAGTTCGGTAATACTCATGGCGTTCGTCGCGAAGAAAATTTTCCTCACCAAGGGAGTCGGGAAACACCGCGAGCGCCTTTCCAGCTTCGAGCTGGCGCTGCGCAACGCCGGCATTGCCGCGTGCAACATCGTTCGCGTCTCTTCGATTTTCCCGCCCTACTGTAAATTGATTTCCCGCAGCGAAGGCCTGAAGCACATTAAGCCCGGCCAAGTCGCGTTCACAGTAATCAGCGAAAATCAGACGCGCGAACCGCATCGCCTGATCGCCGCCGGCGTCGGCCTGGCGCTGCCCGCCGACAAATCCATGTTCGGATATTTGTCGGAGCACCACTCATTCGGTGAAAGTGAAGAAATTGCCGGAGAATACACGGAAGAACTCGCCGCGGAAATGCTCGCGACCACGCTGAACGTGGAATTCGATCCCGATCTTTCCTGGGACGAGAAAAAAGAAGTCTATCGCATCTCCAATAAAATCGTCCGCACCATGAACATCACCCAATCCGCCGTAGGCGACAAGCGCGGCCTCTGGACCACAGTGCTAGCCGCAGCCATCCTGATCGGCGAAGACGACTAGCTGGTCCGTTTTTTTCATTCCATAACACCAATTCCCCAACTTTACCTAGAATCAATTTTCGCGCCCGCAGGCCAGGAATACGCTTTCTGCTCCGCCTTCCCGTTAGCATCGGTTACGTCGAACGCCAAACCGATCTTCATACCCGGTGCATACTCCAATCCCAACTTCGCGAACGAAATTTTCACTTCGATAAGCTCGATCTGCTTGTCTGGCGGATTATTTCCAACCCAACCAGGCTTGCGGTGCGCGCATTGGAACTTGCCCTTCGTTTCATACGCGTTCGGCGCCCCATTCCCTTCGCACAGATTATTCGAAACGTGCAGCCACCACTGCCCCTTTCGGCCATGCCAGTGATCGCGTGCGACGCGGATCAAACAAAATCTCCGGGAACAAGCGCGCGCCCGCGTGCATCACGCCTTCAAAATCAAAAAACAAGAACTGCGCATCGTGTTCCGCCAAGACGCGCAAGTTCCAACCGGGAGCGACCGCAAACTGCGTCACTGAAGCGTCGTCCCACTCCGCGCCAGACTTGACGCCGTCCAAAACAATGACGCGCCGTCGCGGAATGCGGATCTCGTTTGGACTGGAAGGAGCAGGAACCGCGAGAACGCGGCCACGAGACGGATAAACGGAAAGCAGCAACAACCACACACAAACACAACGCCCGCAAAAAACATGCTTCACATACGCGCCGCTCGACAGCAAGTAATCACTTCCGTTTTGAGCTCGGCTTGCGTTTCGCAGATTTCGCCTCACCACCGTACCGATATCCGAGCCGCTCCAAAACCGCGCCGACAATCAACGGCAACGCCACCGTAGCATCATCCAGCACTTCCGCGAATCGCCCACCTTCCTCCAGCGGCACAAATTTTCCCCACGAAACGGCCTCCGTGTAAGTGCTCCCCGAAAGGCCGCCCCAATTCACCGGCTCAGGACAAATCCGCAACCCGTAGTTATAACGCTTCAGCGGAATTTTCTCGTACCCGCGCCGCGCCAGCAATTCCGCATAAACGCCAAACTGCTGCGCCCAATTCCTCGGCACACCTCCGCCAATCGTCAAAATTCCCATGCGCTTGGTTGCCAGCATCGTCTCCGCATAATGTTCAAAATCTAAAAAAGGATCAAATCGCAGCGGAGCCTTCCCTTCCTTCTTCCGCTGCCTCTGGTACAAAGCAAAATCAATCCCCAACTCGGAATCCGTGAACGCCGGCACAAATACCGGCACTTTATGCTCGATGCACGATTTCAAAATCCCGCGCCCCTTCGCATGACGCGCCAAATATTCCCCAATCCGCTGATTTAATTTCCAGCTGCACACCACTTCATCGTCCGGCCAACGCTGCAGCACGTCGTCCACCACGACTTCCACCGCGTCCAGATTCACTTCCGGCTCCAGCGAATCGTAAACGCGATTGTACCCAGCCAAAAACAACTCGTTATCATCCATCTTCGGGTCGTAACGGAAATGCGAACGCCCGGTAGCTTCCACCAGCCCATGCGCCATCAACGCGCCAGTAGAAACGATCGCCTTCACGATCCCGGATTCAACCAGATCGCAGAAAACCAATCCCATTTTTCCCACCGTCAACGCGCCGGAAAGCGTCATCACGATAAAACAATCTTGATCCCGCGCCATCGCTTCCAGCACGTCCGCCGCATCGCCAATCTGCCGCGCCGTATAGGCCGTCTGGCTCATCCCGCGCACCATATCGTCGATCGTGCGAATCTTCGATAGGTCCAGCGGATAAATCGGAGTGAGGCGGTCCTCCACCGGATCGTGCAGGATACGTCCGGTCGCGCCCTTTTTCTTTGCCATTCAGCGTCCTCACAGGTAATGTATGTCTCCCAAGAGGCTAGGGAGCACGAATTCGCGCGTGCGCGCGCATCATTGATACTGCAAATGCGCACGAGACGAAAGAAAAATTTCTACTGCATCGCAGGAGCCTGAACCGCACATGTCCCGATACACGCCCATGCCGCCGCACAATTTCGGCGGACTTCCCGACGAACTCTCCGCGTACGAGACCGCGCGCGCCGTAATTTTTCCCGTTCCACTGGAGCGCACCGCCACCTACGAGCGCGGCACGCGCAATGGTCCCAGCGCCATCCTGGAAGCCAGCCGCCACATGGAGCTCTACGACGAAGAGCTGGAACTCGATCCCAGCCGCGAAATCGGCATCGCCACTTGGCCGCCCATTGATACGCAGGACGGCACGTTCGAAGAAGTTCTGCGCGAACTTTTCACCGCGCAGCTGGAATTGCTCGACGCCGGAAAATTTCCGGTCGCGCTCGGCGGCGAACATTCCCTCACTCCGCCGCTGGTTTCTGCCACGCTTAAAAAATTCAAAGACCTCTGTGTTCTGCACATCGGCGCCCACGCTGAAATGCGCAATGAATATCAGGGAAATCCCGGCAGCCACGTTTGCACCATGCGCCGCGTCGTGGAAATGTGTCCCGCCGTGCAAGTCGGCGTACGCTCCATCTCGGAGGAAGAATCCCAGGACATTGGGAAGCTACAGACGAAAATCTACTGGGCCAAAGACATCGTGCGCGCCCCCGTGAAAGCCTGGATAGCAAAAGTACTGGAAGATCTCGGGCCGCGCGTGTACGTCACCGTGAATGTGGACGGCTTCGATTCCTCGATCGTCTCTGCCACTGGCGCGCCCGAACCCGGCGGCCTCGATTGGTTTCAAGTAACGTCGCTGATCCGCGCCGTCGCCGACCACAAAAAAATCGTCGCACTCGATGTCGCCGAGCTTTCTCCGCGCCCGCGCGATCACGCTTCTGATTTTCTGGCCGCCAAGCTAATCTATAAGACTCTGGGATACATTTTCTGCCAGGGATAAATTCAGGAGACCGCATGGCTACGATTGCAACGGCAGCACTACTGCAGCAACTTCCTTCCACGGAACACGGCTGGGTGGTTTATGTCGAAACCCACGGAATTTTCTGGTGGATTATCATCGGCCTGATCGCCGGATGGCTCGCCGGCACCATTGCGCGAGGCCGCGGGTTCGGCTGCGTCACCGATGTGATTCTGGGCCTGGTTGGCGCCGTAGTGGGCGGCTGGATTTTCACCCGCCTCGGAATTGTCACGTTCGGATTTCTCGGCAGCCTCGCAGCCGCCACCGTAGGCGCCGTCCTGCTAGTAGCAATCGCCCGCATTTTCGCCGGCGGCCGCGCGGATTAGCGCCTCACGATCCGCTCTCTTGGCGAGAGCCAGCATTAGAATCCCAGCCGCGGACGGTTCGTCAAATGGCAAAGTTTGTCTTAGTCCATGGTGCCTGGCAGACAGCTTCCACGTGGGATCTTGTGCTTCCTAAATTGCGCGCAACTGGCCACAAGGTACGGATTCCGCTGCTCAGCGGCTTGGAAAACAATGCTAGCCCGCTCACACCTGCCATTGGCCTCCAGACGCACATTGATGACGTCACTGCTCTCCTGACCCGCGAACATTTGCAAGATGTGACTCTTGTGGGCCATAGCTATGCAGGCATGATCATCACCGGCGTCGCAGAACAGGCGCTTCATCGCCTGAATGGTCTGGTGTACGTCGATGCCTTTGTTCCGAGCGATGGCCAGTCCACGCTCGATCTTCTTCCCGAAACCATCGCGCACTCGTTCCGGCGACAGGCTGACAATGCAGGTGAGGGATGGCGTCTGCCAGCGGGCGAAGCACATCTTGATCTGTGGGGCCTGAAGCCTGGCCCTGCGCGAGACTTTGTACGATCTCGGTTGTCGGATTTCAGTTTGAATTGTTTCCAGGAAGCAATCAGGATTCCAGCGGACGCAGCAGCCAAGCTCCCTCGAAAATTCATTGCCTGCGTTGCAGAAGGATATCCTGCGCGGCCCATCTTCCAGCGGTTCGGCGAACGGGCAAAACAAGCGGGTTGGAATTACCACGAACTCCCCACTGGCCACGATTGTCACGTGGAGTTGCCCGACGCTTTTGTGTCATCGCTGCTTGCGTAGCCCTGTTTGACGCGCTAATCGTACATCTCTAACAATGTCGCCCCCGCCAAACACTTTTTGAGCAGACTTATCCACTCACTTAAAAGAGTTTTTTCTTCCGCTTCCTGGGAGATCTCTGTTGCCGGCCTTGATGACTTCGGCTCGCTGGTAATCTAGCGGTCGGCTTCCGTCCGACCCATACATCTCGTCGATCGTAAACTTCAGACCGTGGTTCGTTATTCGAACTCCCTCTCGCGAGGGAGCGGGATGCCCATCCAAGTGCGCGGCGTTCTCGTTCACGCCATGTCCGGTACCGAGCTGTCCCGCGTGCGAACCGAATTCCAGCTCCGTCTTCCCGAACCTATCAACAAAAGCCCACTCGAGCCGAGGCGGCCGACGTTGTCATGCAATCATGTGGATTCGAGTTTCCGATCACGCGCCATACGAGGCGCCGGCATCCGAACGCGGGCCGCGCTAGTTTACTTCGATGGTGGTTACGCTCAACGCCGGCAGCGTGATCGTGAAAGACGAGCCGCTTACCGCTGTCGTTCCAATGGACACAGGTTGAACGGGATTCTGCCCCTGAGCAGAAGCCGCCGTCATCTGATAGAGCTTGGCGGTGCCGGAAAGCGCTTGGCCGTTGATCGCGGTGATTTGCGAATTGGTGGAGCGATTGATGGCCACGAAGACGAACCGGCCCGGCGTGGCGCTGTCCGAGCTGGCGTAAACTATCACGTTTTGCACATTACTGGACGTCGCCTGCAGCGACGTATCTCCGAAATTCGCGCCAGCCCCGTCGAAATCGCGGAACGCGCGAAAACCCGCCAGCGTGTAGGAATAGGTCCCATTCGGTGGCCAGAAATTGGCCGCGAAAACTCCCTGACTGCCGAAGACGCCCAGGTTATCCGCTTGTGCGATGGTTCCCGCGATATGGTTCCAGCCGCCATTCTCATATTCGGTAAGCGAAATTTTCATGCCTGGAAATTCCGCGTTGATCTTCGCCTGGAGCCTGCCGAGGATATTGATCGGAGTGTTGCCCAGTTCCTGATAGATCCACGGATTGCTGTTGGTAGAATCGGTGAAAGTGGGGTCCCACAAGGCGCGCGGGCTTTGCACGATTAACTGGACCTGCGCGTCCGTCAGCGTTGTGCCGGTCATATCAATGCTGCGTGTTCCGTTCGCGTCGTATTCCTCCACGTACCAGTGGAAGTCATAAACGTCGACGAGCGGCTTACCGTAGGAAGCGGAGGCCGTGCTTAGCGCGGTGAGGTATTTGTCGGGAAACCAATTCGCGCCGCTGGGCGTGGCGTTGAGTTCGCCCTGCCAGTTGTAGATTCCCTGGAATCCGTAGTGCACCGGGCCGAAGATCACCATGTCCGGAAACTGGTTCTTCAGAGCTTCTGTCATGGTGATGGTTTTGGCGATGTAATCGTCCGACGTCACCGGATTCGGCCCCTGCACTTCCAGATGCGTCGAGTTCCAAAGCTCGGGCTCGTTGTCCAAGCTGACGAAAGTGGGATGCGTGGAATTCGCGCCAAAAATCCCCATGCCGGAAAACTTCTGATCGAGCGCCCAGGCGAATTCATCCATGAACACGTTGGCGTCGGTCGTGGGCGGATTCAAGGTGAAGGGCGCGCTGGAGACTGTGCTTTTTTGATCTACCACCTGTTTGAAGCGCGTCAAATCCGGAGGATTGGCTACGCTCACCGGACCGTTCTCGTCTCCAGCCACCAATCCTTGCAGCTGCAGAGTAATCAAGCTGGCCATGCCAATCGATTGATCTCCGGCGATGAAGCTGCGAACTGCTTCGGCTGGAACCGTGCTGCTGCTCAGAAAGTTGTCGTTCTCATAGAGATAATCGCTGCCTGCGTTGGAAGCATTGGTCTCCCAGTTGTAGGCGGTCCAGCGGTTGCCGCCGTCGCGATCAAAAGTGAGCTGCGGCGGAGCGCCGGTTTCGCCGGAATAAAAATTGAGGCCGTAGATGTAAGGCGAAATCGGTTTCGTTTGTGCGGGACTGATGGTGATGGTCACGTTCGCGGTGGGCGCAGCAGGGGTGGCGCTGGCTTGCGCGGAATTGGCGCTTTGACCCGCGGTGTTTACCGCGGAGACGACGTAGTAGTAGGTCGTGCCGTTGCTCACCGTCGTATCGGTGTAGTTCGTCGTTGTGGGAGAGGCGACTGCTGTGCTGTAGGGTCCGCCGTTGGTTGTCGAGCGCTTGACGTCGTAACTGGCCGCGCCTGTGCTCGCGGTCCAGCTCAGGCTCACTTGCGCGCTGCCACCAGTTGCTTGCAAACCGGTTGGTGTCGCGGGCGGCGTTGAGGGAGCCGTGGGCGTCGCGGAGACTTCCGAGGAGTTGGCGCTCTCTCCGCCGGAGTTCGCCGCGGAAACCACGTAGAAATATTTTGTGCCGTTGGTCAGGCCGGTATCCGTAAAGCTGGCGGAAGTTTGCGACGAAATTTGCGTTTCCGCACCGCTGGCCGTGGAGCGTTTCACGTGATAACTGGTTGCGCCGGAGCTCGCCGTCCAGGTCAAGCTCACCTGGGCGTTTCCCGCCGTAGCTGCCAGACCCGTGGGCGACGCTGGCATAGGCAACACGGGCGTTGCGCTGACTTCCGCGGAATTCGCGCTTTGTCCTGCGGTGTTATACGCGGAAACAACGTAAAAGTATTTCGTCCCGTTGGTCAGGCCTACGTCGGTATCGTTTTCTGCAGATTGCGTCGAAATCTGTGTGTAGGGCCCACCGCTAGTCGTGGAGCGCTTGACGTAATAGCCCGTCGCGCCCGAACTGCCCGTCCAGTTCAGCACCACCTGTGCGTTTCCAGCGAGTGCAGCGAGACCGGTCGGAGCAGCCGGGACCTTCGTGCCACCGCCGCCCCCGCTGTAGCCGGTACTGGCGCAGCCTGCGTGGAGCAGGAGCGTGCCGGTCAAAAGTCCGAGCACAAGAGCCGGGTATACACGGTTGGCAAACTTCATCTGCTTCGCCTCCGAACTGGCTGCGACTGCGGGGCAAGATTCCTTGGGTTCCCGGAGCATCCGGGCGATGCGCTGGGAATAAACGCTTCTGTGGAAATAGGTTAAGGAACCGGCGAGTTCCCGGCAAGCTGTCCCGAAGGCCAGAAAAGGTTCCAGTCCGCGCGGGTCATCAGCGCGCATCCCGATCCTGTGGCTCCTATGGTTCTGCCGAAGATGGAACTTTCTAGAGCAGGTGGAGCGAAGAACTCACAGCCACGTTTGCCGGACAAGCGCAGCACTGGAACGGAACATGACCGCTCACACGGGTGGTCTCAATGGGTCGGCGCAACACTAAGCTTGAACCCACCTAGCATTGAAAACGAAAGCCAAAATCGCTCGTTTGGGTTAGACCGGCAGGAACACTTCCCTGGCTAGTTATTGGCCAGGTGCAGCCAAATGGACGGTTCTTCCGCGGAAGCATCGCCGAATCAATACACTGGAAAGTGTTGCATCGACCGGATGAGCCGGCACGACTTGTCAGGCAAGCGGAATCCAATCGTAAACCTAAGGCCTCCGTCGGTACTAATACGATGCGCGAACCGATAACCTCCGGCTCGCGCGTGATCCAGGACGAATCAGGAGACGTGCCAGCGTTTTCGCGTCAGCCTCGCCGCGCTGCCTCTATGGCGGCGACGTCGATCTTCTTCATCGTCATCATCGCCTCGAACGCACGCTTTGCCTCACTGCCACCGGCCGCAAGCGCATCGGTTAGCGCACGCGGGGTGATTTGCCAGGACAGGCCCCAGCGGTCCTTGCACCAACCGCACTGGCTTTCCGTTCCGCCATTACCGATGATCGCGTTCCAGTAACGGTCCGTCTCTTCCTGATTATCCGTCGCGATCTGAAAGGAGAACGCCTCGCTGTGCTTGAACGCCGACCCGCCGTTGAGACCGAGACAGGGAATGCCTAGAACGGTGAATTCCACCGTCAGCTCATCGCCCTTCTTGCCGCCCGGAAAGTCACTGGGGGCCTTGTGAACCGCGGTTACTTTGCTATCTGGAAAGGTGACGGCGTAGAAGCGCGCCGCCTCATGCGCGTCTTTGTTGAACCAGAGGCAGATCGTGTTCTTTGGCTTCATGTGCGTATGCTCCTTGTGCACAATCAGGGTGAACGCCGTCAAACCGAAGCGTCTGGGCCGCGCTGATCCGTGGCGTATGAGTAGGTTAAACGTCGCATCCGGGCTGGACGCGCATCGCCAACAACGTTATGTCGTCGCGTTGTGACTGGCCGTCAGCAAAGGTTGAGACTTCGTCGAGAATTCGTTCGATGATTTCTTCCGCGGTCGCTTCTGTCGAAGACCGTAGGAGATTTTCCAGTCTATGCATTCCCCAGAGCTCTCGATCCCGGTTCTCCACCTCGGTGATTCCATCCGTGTAGGCGACCAGCAAATCGCCGATGTGGAGCTGAAACGAGGCGGCGGGAAATTTCGACTGTGCTGAAATTCCGATGGGTACGTCGGTAGATTTCAGCTGGTAGGCCTTTGAGCGCCGGCCACGAGTGCGAATAACCATTGGCGGATGATGACCAGCATTCACATACTCCAAGAGCCGAGTAGCCGGTTCGTATTCCGCATAGAAAAGCGACGCGAACGAGTCAGCCGGGGAAGATTGGTGAACCGCAAGATTAACATGTCCGATCAACGTCGAAAGATCGGCGTGGGGATGCAACGCTTGCGCACGGAGGGAAGCCTGAAGACTGGCCATCATGAGTGCGGCGCTGATTCCCTTCCCAGATACGTCGCCGATGGCAATCCCCCATCGCCCGCCCTGCAAAGGAATAAAATCATAATAATCTCCACCCAAGCCGCCAGCGGGCAAGTAGAAGGTTTCGGAGCCCAGACACGGAATCGAGAGATTGGCGGGCGGCAAAAAAGATTTCTGGACGTCCTTCGCTCTCTCGAGGTCCTTCCGAATGGCTTTGTAAACACCGGAGTCGCGATCGGCCTTCTTGAGGGAGTCGAGAAATGTGCCAACTTGATTGCGCAGGAGCACTCCAGCCTCGGTTCCGCGGCCGTGATAAAGCGCTTCCACGATCGGCTGGTGGGACTCGGCGAGCTCCGGGAGATCTTTGATGGCCTTGCCGACCATGGCGCGAATACGCAGTTCAAACGCCAAGGCGTTCCAAACGCGAAGCAGAACCTCGTTCTCAGAGGCGTGCACGATTGTGCGGTGGAAATTCGCTGCGTGTTCGGCATAGCGATCGAGATCGCCGTGCTTAACTGCCGCACGCATGGCGTCCAACTCTGCTTGCAGTCGAGCCGTATTCCCCTTCAATGTTTTGGCCGCAGCCCGGCCAGCGATTTCCTCAAGGGCGGCGCGAATCTCATAGGCTTCGTACATCTCTTTCGGGTTTGGAGAATGAACGACCGCGGATAAACCAGCAGAAAGCGTGACCATTCCGAGGGATTGGAATTCGGCGAACGTGCTTAACACCAATTCCAGATCGATATTATATTCGGCAGCTACCGCGCGGAGGTCCAGACGCTGATCCGCGCCGTAACGCGCGCCGAAAAGGTCTCTCGCGAGACGCGCGCTAGCCGCTGCGCATGCCTCAGCTTGGTGGTGCGCTGCAATATTTCTCGCATGACTATTTTCAGAAGGGCCTTTGTTCGGCAATAGCATTCGTATTGCTCCTTAAGGGTTCGTTCTGTCGGCCTGAGGAAACGCGATATTCTGAAATTTCCAGCGTCGTTCGAGGACGACAAAAACAGAGGCTCGGAGGGGCAGCCGTTTCGATTTATTTTTACCGTGTCAGCAGACATATCTGATGGTTCGACGCCGGGAAAGATTCACGGATAGCAAAGAACGCGAGCGACCGAGAGTCCGTACGCGCAAAATCGCGTTTTTGACACTGAACTGTGTCCGTTCGTGCGCACCTGCACCCTGCTTTCTCTAAGTCACTGATTAATCTAAATGTAGGCTCCATCGAAGGGACCGTCAAAATTGCTTTTGTTCTTTGGGTTACGTCGAACGTGCTCACATCGTTGGGAATCGTTTATTTAGCCGAGCCAGCCTCAGCCCACTGTTCGATCTGTCGCTGTGGCCGAGTCGCTCGGCGATGAAGCAGTGATTCGGGATTGTTTCGCAGCGCTTGCCGGCTTGCTTGAATGGGCGCTGCCGGGGAATGTGGCGGGGATCTTCAGCACTGTGGTCTAATCTTGCCTCCAAGGTTATAGATCAAATCTGAGGAGATTTGCCGATGTCCAGACTGAATGTTCGACGCCTCGCCGTCTCCCTTGCCTTGGTCGTGAGTTTTATCCAAGCCGCCTTCGCCGATGACATTCTGATCGCGAATGCAAAGTCACAGCCGGAAAGTTTGACCGTGGCCCCAGGCGGCGTTCTAATTGTCGGGAGCGCGAGTTCGCCGTTCGTGTACAAGGTGCGTCCGGGTTCTAGCACCGCGGAGAAATTTATCGACGTCAGCTCGGAAGGTCTGGAGACTTTTTTCCTCGGCATGCTGGCGGACGCCTCTACCAATACATTGTAGACATGCCAACTAATGCCGGTACCAAACACTACTCCGCCGCAACGGCATACCGCGCTGCGAAGCTTCGACCTCACGACTGGCGCGCCCAAGATCCGCTGGAATCTGCCGGGAGACAGTACTGTGTGCAACGATTTCACGATTGGACCGGATAAGGCGCTCTATATTACGGACACCATTCCGGGCAGAATCTTCAGGCTGCCTGCTGGCGCCTCGACAGCAGAGCTTTATCTGGACCATCCGACGCTCCGGGGCGTCGATGGAATTACATTCCTCGATGGCGTGCTCTATGTGAACAACGTGATCTTCAACAAGCTTTATCGCATTCCAGTCGATGCCACGGGTAAACCGGGAACACCAGTCGATATCTGGATGGACCAGCCGGTAAAAGGGCCAGACGGCATGCGCGCAGCCAACGGTAAGCTCATTCTTGCAGAGAATGGCAGCGGCAAAATCTCCGCTCTCACCGTAAATGGCGACAAGGCAAGTGTAACCGTGCTCAAGGATGGACTCGACACACCAACCGGAGTCGAACCTGCAGGCGATACAATCTGGATTGCGGAGCGCGGCGCGGGTAAGGCTGTGTCCATCCCGATGCCTAAATAACTCTGACGCTTCGCGAAGCACGGGTCTCCATCAGTTCGTACCAATGACGAACGCTGCCGACTAAAACTGGTGACAGATCCACTTGTCCGGCCAGGCGGGTGATCTCAATGGGTCGATGCAGCACCTTCTGAGGTATCACTTCCTCAATCCTTCCGCGCGAGAATCATCTGTTTGGCGGTAAAGGGCCAAAACCTACACCCGGCGGGGTGCCTGGTGGTCCAACCATGTCTGACGGCTTTGGCGTTTGTTTTCAATGCTAGATGGGTTCAGCCTTAGCGTTGCGTCGACCCATTGAGATCATCGCATTTACCGGAGCAGTGAATTCCAGTGCCGAGATGGCTCATAACGTGACACTTGCGTGACTCGCCCCGATTGATGTCCTTTGTCATTTGCATAATAGCTGCCCGTACAGCAGCTTCTGAACGAAAATCGGTTGCGGACTCCATCGCCTGTTCCGAGCTCAGACAATCGCCGAAGCGAGATCTCGTCGAGCGGATGTACGCAACTAATCCCGCCGGGCGGGGTTAAGAACTGACTGCACTCAGGCCCGTAGCGAAAGCAGACAAAGGAAGTTGATCAGAAGGGGTTCTTCCCACACTGAAGTGGGCTGCAAGAGGTGACGAGATGGACCTGCCCTCCCCTAGGCCCAACATTGCTGGTCTCACGTCTCCCGCGCAGCGGGCTGAGATGGGCGTACTTCTGGCTGGTCGTTGGCCACCGCTTAGGCCGTTGCCAGTATTCAAGTGCGAAACGGATGAGTATCGCGCTTCGATCGAATTCGACAAGACGCGCGGGGAGTGGGTCTGCCGCACAACATCTTTACCCTCAAACAAGGTTAAGGAACTGCGTGGTGGATTGGCGGAAATAACCATGGCATTACCCTACGGCGAAACAGAAGTCTTCGCAGAGTATGGCGCAGCAGAAGAGCAAGAACTAGAATTGGAGAAGGATGCCAGTCGTCGTCTTCAGGCCATACTCGAGTGGCGAGAGAATTACGAGAACGGCGCAATCTATTCTGGCCTGCAAGACTATCTCTCCAAAGGCCAGCGAGATGAAATCGACGAAAGCATCCGCCTGACTCTTACCGCGCGGCAACTTCAGTTCAACCCCAAGAATGTTGCGGACGTGTTTGAGGCGCTCTTGAAGGCCGGCGGCAAGTTGGCAACACTCGTAGAAGCCGCGCAGCGGAATCAGGCGGAACGGGCAGCGGACGTACCGGCAAATGCGGAAGCCGCCGCGCCCAACTCCGAACGCCATGTACCGGTTGAGGCGATTCATCCCACGCACGACCGCCGCCTTCGGATGCGCGCCACGCCTACCTCGTGCGCGTACATCGCGCTCGATGACGTCAATGGCGGCATGGTCCTGAATATCAGCGAGACTGGCATGGCCGTTGGCGCAGCCGACCCTTTGGAAGTAGCTGACCGCCTGCCGTACATTCGCTTTCGATTACCCAACGTAGAGCAGAGGATCAATGTCTCAGCGCACGTTGTCTGGCTAGCGGAATCGAAAAAACAAGTAGGGATCCGATTTGTTGATCTCACCACCGAGACCCGCAATCGAATTGCAAACTGGATCGCGTCGGAACAGCCATCCACGGAATTTGAAGGCTTAACGCCGGCGCCTGGCCAGAGCCTGCTCCCCGCAATCCTGGAAAGCGGCTCAGAAGATCCGCTGCGAAGTGTTGTCCCCGAGCAAGACCAATCCTCTACGCCCGGACGAATTGCTCGTGCAGAGTCTCGACGATCTGAGCTCGTGACGCCCGAGAGTCGCAATAGAAACGCGCCACTCTTTGTCGAAGATTTCCCGACAAAATTACACCGCGACGCTTCCGCCGCCGTTCTTGGAAGGCTAGTTCGAACCCGCAAAACCGAGTCGCCAGAAGATCGAATCGAAAGCTCTGCGCCACGCTCATATGTTCTTGGGTTATCCGGACTCCGCGTCGCTGCAGTCGTACTTTTGTTGGTGCTGCTCAGTCTGGCCGTGAGGCTCACAGCACGACGCAGCCCGCTCCGATCGCCCCCGGAGGACACACAGAAATCATTACCGGCTACTGATCACACTTCACAAGCACTGCTTGATCAACTGCGCGAAAAGACCTCGCGAACTTCTACTCCGCCGGCAGCAGATAGGTCCGTTACAGCTGCCGTCAATCCGCCTGCGCCGGCGGCGGCAGAATCCCATCCAGAAACTCTGTCTGCCCAATCTCTCAACCCAAAACCGGAAGATCCAGCTGCCAGTGTGGCGCCGACCGGACCATCTGCAACGATAACAACCCCATCGTTTCCTGCTTCCGATAATCCCGACGCCAGCCCTGAGCGCAAGAATTCGACCGGGCTGATAGCGAGAAATGCGCCGCCGCCCGAGAATTCGCAGCCCGCACATTCGCCCAAGGCGGTCCCCCCTATGAACGGCGCGGCGGCCATTCCCGCCCCGCGCAGGGTGACGCCCGCGACGCTGAGAGCGCCCCGCTTATCGTCACCTCCGACCATCCTTTTCACTGGCCCAGGTGATGGCAGCAAACCGTTCAAACTGACGCTTCCCGAAAAACCGATCGCCGCATCCTCCACGTTCGCAATTACCTCCCAACTTTCAGTTCTTGTACCTCCTGAGCGCGTACGTGCAGCGGCAGGCGAGCCCGCTCGATTGCAAGCCGGCGAGCTAGTCTCCTTCGTTTGGCCTCGCTATTCAAAGCAGGGGGATCGACATGCAAGGCCGGAAACCGTAAAGGTCCGCACCACCGTCGGAGAACTGGGCCAAGTGCTGGACGTAAAACGGGTGAGCGGTTCTGTCTCTCTTCTTCCTGCTGCCATCAGCGCCATTCGCCAGTGGCGTTTCAAGCCCACTCTTGTGAACCAAAGCCCTGTCCAAGCTCAACAGGACGTCACGATTGAATTCCGGCCGCAACAGCATTCGGCGCCCACGCCCAACCGGTATCCCGCACATCACTAGAGGCGCATGAATGTGCCTTGGCGATGGGCATAAAAGGGCCCGCATTCATCGAACTTCCACCGCGCTAAATCGGAATGCAGCGCGGATCTTAAGGCGGTTAACGCACCAAAAACGCGCGATGGGTTGCTGCATTGTCGTTGTTGGAGATGACGGTTCGAATCGCCGCGCATCCGGAAGCAACCCGCATGCCTGATTAAGCGGTTATCGGAAACTGACCCACTTCCGACAGCTCCCCCACGTGGCACCGCCATCCCCACCACCCGGGTGTGATACGATACCCGCGAACAAAGATCGAACAATTTCGTGCATCGGCTTCATTGCGGGACTGCTCTCGCTTCGTGCAACCCCCTTGGTCGAGCGGAACGAACAAATCGGACACACAAATTGAGCCAACCATCACTATGGGCCATTCCGCTGGGCGGGCTGGGCGAGTTCGGCATGAACATGCTCGCGCTTCGCACCGGCGACGACATCATCGTAATTGACGCCGGCCTGATGTTCCCCGAGCAGGAACTTCTCGGCGTGGACATCGTCATCCCGGACATCACCTACCTGAAGCAAAATAAACGCATGGTGCGCGCCATCATCCTTACCCACGCGCACGAGGATCACATCGGCGCCATTCCTTATATTCTGCCCGAAATAAATGTCCCGATTTACGGCACGGAATTTACGCTGGCGATCGTGCGTAAGAAGCTTGAAGAGCACGCGCTGCTCGATAAAGCCAAGCTGAACGAAGTGAAAGCCGGACAAACCACGGTCCTCGGCCCATTCTCCATCGAATATCTGCACGTCACGCACAGCACCATTGATTGCGTCGCGCTCGCCGTGCGCACTCCTGTCGGCGTGATCATCCACACCGGCGATTTCAAAATTGATCACACGCCGGTGGACGACAAGCCCTTCGACATGCATGCCTTCGCGCGTTACGGACAGGAAGGCGTCCTTGCGCTATTCAGCGACAGCACCAACGTCGAACGCCCCGGCTTCACTCCGTCAGAACGCGCGGTCGTTGTCCGCCTGGAAGAATTATTCCGCGCCGCACCAGCTAAAGTTCTCGTCTCCTGTTTCGCCAGTTCCATTCACCGCGTGCAGCAAGTGATTGATATCGCGCGCATGGTCGGCCGCAAAATCGGCTTCGTCGGCCGCAGCATGGTGGACAACGTCGAAATCGCGCATGGCCTCGGCAAATTGCGCGTGCCCGATGGCAGCGTCGTGCGTCCGCAGGATATTCGTACGTTCGATCCCCAGAAACTCGTCGTGATCGCGAGCGGCACACAGGCCGAGCCGATGTCCGCCCTCTCCCGCATCGCTGTGGACAATCATCGCCTGCTCAGCATCGCCGAAAACGACACCGTAATCCTCTCTTCTCGCATCATCCCGGGCAACGAAAAAGCCATCTTCCGCATGATTGATCATTTCTTCCGCCGCCGCGTGCTGGTCTATTACGAAGGCGGACGCTCCGCTCCCATCCACGTCTCCGGCCATGCGAGCCAGGAAGAAATGAAAATCCTGCTGCAACTGGTGCGCCCAAAATATTTCGTGCCAGTACACGGCGAATATCGCCAGCTTTTCCGCCACTCCGCGCTCGCTGAACAATTAGGCGCCGTCGGCAGCCAGATTTTCCTGCTCGAAAGTGGCCAGCCAGTGGAATTCACCGCCGACGGTGGCGCACACCGCCGCGAACCCGTTACCGCCGGCCGCGTGCTCGTGGATTCCGGCTCGCTCGAGGAAATCGAAGAAGTAGTGATTCGCGATCGCCGCCACTTGTCCGAAGACGGCGTAGTCGTCCCCATCATGGTCATCAACAAGCACTCCGGACGCATGGAGACCGCCCCGGAAATCGTCACGCGCGGCTTCCTGCCCTCCGAAGACGGCGCCGAAATCATCAATCAGGCCCGCGAGATCATCCTCCGCACCATCGAGCAATCCACGCAGGAAGAAAAAACCGACTGGAGCGTCATCAAAGAAAAAGTTCGCCAGGACCTGAAGCGCTTCCTCAACAAACAAACAGCCAAGCGCCCGCTGATTCTGCCGGTGATCCTGGAAGTCTAGACTCCGCTGTGAATATCACGCTCAGAAGTTTCAAGCCCGAAGATTTCGACACGCTGTATGAAATTGATCAGGCATGCTACGAACCGGAAGTCGCGTACTCGAAGCGCGAGCTGCGCGCCTACCTGCGCTTCAGCGGCTCGGATTGCCTGATCGCAGAAGCGGAAGCGCAAGCCAGATCCGAATCCGATTCCGCCGATGCACAGGCGCCCGAAAAACAAATCGCCGGCTTCTGCATCAGCGCCCGCCGCGAAGAAAGCGGCTACATCGTCACCATTGACGTCCTGCCCCAATTTCGCCGCCACCACGTCGGCACAAAGCTGCTAGACGAAATCGAACGCCGCCTCGCCGCCGGCGGCGTCCGCGAAGTAGCGCTCGAAACGGCAACAGACAACGATTCCGCGGTTGCCTTCTGGACCAACCATGGCTATCGTAAACTCGGCGTCAAAAAAGACTATTATCCCGGCGGCCGCGATGCGTTCGCGATGAGCAAGACCCTTCCACGATAGCTGTGCAGCACGCAGCAATTTCCGGCGGCATGAGCCGTCACTAGGGAGAACTGAAAACCGATGCTTCTTTGGCAAGCAATCATCCTGGCTGTAGTGCAGGGCCTCACCGAATTCCTGCCCATCAGCAGCTCCGCTCACCTGATCCTAATTCCCGACCTGCTGCACTGGCCCGATCCCGGCCTCGCCTTCGACGTCGCTCTGCACCTCGGCACTCTGATCGCCGTCCTGCTCTATTTCTTCCGCGAATGGCTTCAACTCACCCTCTGCGGCCTCGGTTTCCATTATCCCAAGCGCGCCAGCGAACAAATGGTTCTGCAGAATCAGCGCCTGTTCTGGTATCTGGTAGCCGGCACGATCCCCGGTGCCCTGGTCGGATTTTTCTTCGAACACTGGATCGAAGAAAATCTGCGCAACCCCATCCCCATCGCCTGCGCCATGATCGGAATCGCCCTGCTGATGTGGTACGCCGAATATTCCGCCCGCCTCACCCGCCGCCTCGAACAAACTTCCCTCGGCGATTCGCTCGCCATCGGCACCTCGCAAGCTCTCGCGCTTTTTCCCGGCGTATCGCGCTCCGGCATCACTATCACCACCGGCCTGTTCCGCGGCATGACGCGCGAAGCCGCCGCCCGCTTCTCCTTCCTGCTCTCGACGCCACTAATCGCCGGCGCCGCCGCAAAAGAAGTCCCCAAACTCCTGAAACTCCATCACGCCGGAGCCCTCGACCTCCCGCAGTCCACGCTCATCATCAGCATCGCGGTGTCCGCCATCGTCGGCTTCATTGTCATCGCTTTCTTCCTCCAGTATTTGCAGACACGCACACTGAAAATCTTTATTTACTACCGACTTGCCTTTGGTATAGTTATTTTGTTGCTCGCGTTCCTCCACCTGGGTTTTGCGCGTTAGCGCCGGCGCACCTCGGGTTTTCTACGCGGCGGCCTTCCCCTATTTGCGCCCAGTCGTTGCCGTTGAGCCCAAGGACGCCCTACAGCGGCATCCTTCGGCGACCCATTGTCGCCGCGTCACGCGCTTTCGCCGTATAATTCGGCCGCAAGCAACCGACGCCGCGCCCATGGGGAAAAAGGGGAAATCGTCGTGCGGATCCTTACACCTACTGAAAATAAGCGCTTCAACGAGCTGATCGGCTTCGTCGGCCTCAGCCTCGCCATCCTGCTCGCTCTCAGCCTGCTCTCCTATTCTCCGCATGACGCTTCGTTCAACGTCTCCGCCCCGCCGTACGGCGCAGGCCCCGCGCGCAACTGGATCGGCCCCGTCGGTGCGCATCTAGCCGACCTGTTCTTCCAGTTCTGCGGCTTCGCGGCGTTCCTGTTTCCGATTGGGATGTTTCTCGTCGCGATGAAGTGGTTCCGCAGCCAGCTGCTAGATGCCCCGATTGCGAAAGCACTCGGTTTCACCATGCTACTCGCATCGTTCTCCTCAGAATTAGCGCTGCTGCACGTACCCGAAGTCCGCAGCGCGCTTCCCGCCGGCGGCATGATGGGAACAATCCTCGCGCAATCCTTGCGCGCCGCATTCAATCCGCTAGGCGCGAACCTGGTTTCCATCGCCACGCTGCTTACCGCGCTTTTTCTCACCACAAGCTTTTCCTTCCGCGCCGCCGTTGCCTGGATGAAAAAGCCGATGGCCAACGACGGCTACGTCGGCCAGCTATTGGCCCGCGTGCAAGACTGGCGCGAGACCCGCGAATCCGACCGACTGCGCAAGCGTGTAGAAGAAATCAAAATCGCCGGCCGCCCGCCCGTCCCCCGTCAGCGCGTCTCGACCAAAGAACTCACGGTAGAGGAAGAAGAAGAAGATCGCGAAGCCGAAGAAGCGTTCAAAGATTCCCGCCGCGTTCCGACAGTCATCAAATTCCACGAAAACGAATCCGTCGCCCCTCCGCCCGCGAAGAAAAAATCCGTCGAACCAAAAATCTCAACAGGCAAAACCACGTACAAACTTCCCTCGCCCTCGCTGCTCTCCAATGCCGAGCGCGGCGAAAAAATGGACGAGAACGAGCTGAAAGAACGCGCCCGCGCCATCGAATCCAAGTGCATGGAATTCGACGTCAGCGGCCACATCACCCAAATCAATCCCGGCCCCGTCGTCACCACTTTCGAGTTCAAACCCGAAGCCGGCATCAAATACAGCCGCATCACCAACCTGAGCGAAGATCTCTGCCTGGCGCTGCAAGCCGAATCCATCTTGATCGAACGCATCCCCGGCAAATCCACGGTCGGGATCGAAGTTCCGAACGTGCATCGCGAAACCATCGCCCTGCGCGACGTGGTCGAGTCGCCCGAATTCAGCCATTCGCCGTCAAAACTCAGCTTGCCCTTCGGCAAAGACCTCATCGGCCGCATCCGCGCCGGCGACCTCACCCAGATGCCGCACTTGCTCATCGCCGGCTCCACCGGCACCGGCAAAAGCGTCTTCATCAATTCCCTGCTCATGGGCATGCTCTTCAAAGCTACGCCGGAT
The DNA here is from genome assembly GCA_963790855.1 of uncultured Acidobacteriota bacterium. GTDB lineage: Bacteria > Acidobacteriota > Terriglobia > Acidiferrales > UBA7541 > Palsa-295. The sequence goes on along the minus strand of CAWBPZ010000003.1, from coordinate 373,721 downwards.
GAATTGAAATTGGTCCTGATTGACCCCAAGCAAGTAGAACTCGGTCTCTATGCCGATATCCCGCACCTGCTCGCGCCGGTAGTCACCGATCCAAAAGTCGCTGCCAACGTGATGCGCAACGCCACCCGCGAGATGGAGCGCCGCCTCAAGCTCCTCGCCGCGCGCGGCGTACGCAATATCGAGCAGTACAATCGCTCCTTCGAAAAAGGCCAATCGCTGTCCCTCTTTGACGGCGCCGAGGAAGAAGAACACAAGCCGCTTCCCTACCTCGTCATCGTCGTGGACGAACTCGCCGACCTGATGATGGTGGATACCAACGGCGTCGAAGAATCCATCACCCGCCTCGCGCAAATGGCCCGCGCGGTAGGCATTCACCTTATCCTCGCGACGCAGCGCCCGTCTGTTGACGTAATCACCGGCCTGATCAAAGCCAATTTCCCCGCGCGCATTTCTTTCCGCGTGGCCAGCAAAGTTGACTCGCGCACAATTCTCGATGCCAACGGTTCTGAATCGCTGCTGGGCAAAGGCGACATGCTCTATTTGCCCGCGGGCTCGTCGCGCCTCCATCGCATTCACGGCCCCTACGTCCACGAACGCGAAGTAGAAGCCGTCTGCGACTTCTGGCGCGAACAGGCCCAGGCGATTTACAACGAAGAACTCCTGAAGCCGCCGAAGGAAAAGGATGAGAACACGGCAGGCGGCTCCGCCAGCGGCAGCGGTGGCAGCGGCGCCGACAACGGCGACGATGTTGATGACGACCTCTACCAGGACGCAGTCCGCGTAGTCTGCGAAATGGGCCGCGCCTCCACCTCCACTCTGCAGCGACGCCTCCGCGTAGGCTACGGGCGCGCCGCGCGCCTCATCGATCTGATGGAAAAGGACGGCATCGTAGGCCCAGCCGACGGCTCCAAAGCTCGCGAAGTCCTAAAAGCCCGCAACTGGATGAAAGAATACGACGACTCGGTGAAGTGAAAACCTAGCGAGCCGAAGCGAGAATCGTGTGTGGCCGTCGTAGCGTCCACTTTCATGTGGGCGCCTTCGAATTTGCCCTTGAATTTGTAGCGGCCGGTTCAGGTTCATCGAACCGGGCAACTGTTGCTTTGCTTTCGTAGCGGCGATCTTCCCACCGCCATCGGCGTTGCGCCATCCACCGACGGCGGTTGCGCAAAGCAGAGCCGCCGCGACGAGGTCCCCAAAAATCGTTTTTCCATCCGCCCGTTTTCGTTTGTCACTCCGCCGAATTTTCCGTAGAATCATTTGACGCACCGGTGCCGAGGTAGCTCACCGGTAGAGCGCGGCCCTGAAAAGGCCGGCGTAGCCAGTCCGATTCTGGCCCTCGGCACCATCCCAACTGCGCAGCGCGTCACCGTCACCCAATAGATTCCATTCGCCTTTGTATTTAATCGTGCCACCGTCTCCAGGCAGCAGCTCGATTTCTTTGACGTGCTTCGCTAGCTGCATCCGCATCGCCATCGCGTTGTCGCGGGCCGAGAGCAGAGCGCGCAAATCGTCCAGTTCGTCCGCCACACGTTTCCGAAGGTCGCGAATTTGCGCGTGGACGGAATTCTTTCCGCGGCCGAGGGTCTTAGCGGTCAATGTTTTGATCTCGGCTTCGCGTTCGGTGATCGCCTGGCGAAGCGAGGGCGAATCCATTCCGCCTGCGACGTCCAAAATGCTTTTCACGCTCGACGGGGCCCAACTGTGTTCGCGTCCGCCGCGCCAGCGGCTTCGTTCTAAACGCGCAAACCGGACAGGTGAAGTTCTGCGTCAGATGGACGGTATCGCGACTTATCGGCATTGACACAACCCGTTTTACTTCGAGACGATGCGCTGGATCATCGAGCGCTTGTTCGGCTGGGACGAAGTGCGCGAGGACAAAAACTTTGCTCAGTTCTTCAAACTCGACGAAGCCAGGATTATGGCTTCAAACCGCCCACTGTCTGATAAACACTTTTCCCCTAGGAGTGAATCGTTGCTTCAAATGTAGTTTAGTAAGACTTAGAACCGCAGGAAGAGCGCCTGCGCACGAACGAATGAACCCAAGACTGTCGCCCGCGCATCAGTATGGCAAAGGCCGCCCACAAGGCGACTATCGTTCAAACATGAAGGAGACACGCACATGATTGCTGCAACTTCTCGGTACAAGAAGCAACGGAAGCAAGTGCTCGGCCGCGAAATGGCATATGTCGAGGCAGGACAGGGCGACCCGATCGTGCTGTTGCACGGAAATCCCACTTCGTCGTATCTGTGGCGCAACGTGATACCCCACTTGGAGCACCTGGGCCGCTGCATTGCTCCCGATTTGATCGGTATGGGCGATTCCGAAAAGCTTTCGAACAGTGGCCCGGGCTCCTATCGCTTCGTCGAGCACCGCCGCTACCTTGATGCCTTGCTCGACGCGCTGAATGTGCGCGAACGCGTGACGCTGGTCATTCATGACTGGGGTTCGGGTCTCGGCTTCGACTGGGCAAACCGCCATCGCGATGCCGTCAAAGGAATCGCGTTCATGGAAGCGATCGTGGCGCCGCAGGGCAAAGACCATTGGGACAAAATGGGGATGCGCGAAGCCTTGGAGGCGGTGCGTTCGGAGGTCGGCGACAAGATGGTTCTGCAGGACAATTATTTCATCGAAGAGATCCTGCCGAACGCAATTCTGCGCAAGCTTACCGCCGAAGAAATGGCCGAGTATCGACGGCCGTATACCGAGCCTGGCGAATCACGACGACCCACGCTGACATGGCCGCGCGAGATTCCAATCGAAGGCGAACCGGCTGACGTGCATGCGATCGCGACTGCCTACGGAGACTGGCTGGGGCAGAGCAATGTGCCCAAGCTCTTTCTGAAGGCTGAACCGGGCGCCATTCTCGCGAGCGAGAAGCTGGTGAATCTGGTGCGGAGCTGGCCAGCGCTTACTGAGAGAAGTATAAAGGGAGTCCATTTTGTTCAAGAAGATTCGCCGGACGAAATCGGCAGGGCCATCGTCGAGTGGATGGCGCAAGGCAAGGCTAATAGGGCGGCGTCGTAGGGTTGCAACGAAATCGAATGTTGCTACGGCCGGATGGTTGGCTTATCGGACGCGATTCGGGGCGGCCTGCGGACAGTCGGGCCGCCCTACCGTTCTTCCCCACAAATGGAACAGGAGAGAGCCATGAACAGCGAATTTCCCGCAGACTCAGCGGTCATCTTAGTACACGCGGCATGGGCAGACGGCTCATGTTGGAGCAACATCATTGTGCCGTTGCAACAGCGCGGCCTTCGAGTAATTTGCGCGCCGATACCGATGACGACTTTAGGCGACGATGCTGCGGCGGTGAGCAGAGTATTGGAACGGACCAGCGGGCCTTTGGTGCTGGTTGGGCATGCCTACTCCGGTGCGGTGATCGCCGCGACACAGGAAGAGCGAATCAAGTCTTTGGTGTATATTGCTGCCCTCGCTCCCGATGAAGGCGAGCCCGTTGGTAAAGTTTTTTACCGGGACGACCCGCATCCAGATCAGCCGAAGATGGTTCCCGACGCCCATAATCTTGTATGGATGCCGGAAGATGCATTTAGCCGAGCGCTCGCCCACAAAGCGTCCGCGGAGCAGGCGAGTATTGCCGCCGCTGTGCAACGGCCCATCGCCGTTCAATGTGTTCAGGACCCATCCCCAAAGCCGCTGTGGAAGTCAAAACCGACGTGGTACCTGGTAGCCGAAGAAGACCGCATGATTAATCCGAAGACGCAGCATTTCATGGCCGAACGCATGGGAGCGAAGATACATTCCCATCTCGTAGACCACACTCCGATGTACGCCGACCCGAACGTTGTGGTCGACGTAATCCTCGAGGCGGCGCGGGAAAGCTTGCCCTCCTGACAACGCCGCTCTCTGCCGATAAACAATTGTGGACTCGGGATTATCGGAAACCTATCGCGGTCAGATGATGGACTTAGTTTTTAGAATTTGCTCGTCGCGCTCGCGCATGCGGCGGATCCGCAATATGGCGATTCGATTAAAATTACTTCCCACTATATGGGATATCGACAGTCAGGCTAGCTCCTGATTAACGGACATGTGGAGTACCAGGCGGAATGATATCCGGCGCCCCATCCAAATTTCGTATGCCACACCGTCATGAATGCCCAGAACCGGCAGTTCCTGGCCACCGGTGCTACCGGAGTGCGCCAAGGGGAAAAAACTTCCACAACGCTTCAGGAACTGGATCTCCGCGAAGTATTTGATTGCATAACAATGTCGGCTACTCGACCGAAGTGTTGAATGAATTGAACGAAAAACGCGCTATCAGTTGCACGGGCGACCTCCTCCGGTGTTTATTGCGCGTTCACCCACGCGCCTGACCCCGTCACCTTCACGGCCAAGTCAGTAATCCAAAGGTGGAACGGTTTGCCATCGGCGGTGCCGCGGTGCTCCGTTGAGATGTCCAAACCGCCAGCCTTTTTGTACGCTGCCCACGTTGTGGTTACGACGCTCGGCTTCACTGCCCCGCCGCGGTGATATACAAACTGCACGACGCGGTTGTCTTTGCCGATGTACAGGTCCCATGTGTCGCCCGGCGTGTAACCACCACCGCCATATTTCACGGGGACGAGCGTGGCCGAGCCAGGACCAATCGGCAGTTTTTTCATCCCCTCATCAGTGACGGTCGCGCTAGTGTCCCAATAAGCATGCAAAGGGAACAGCAGCCAATAGTTGTCGTTATTGAAAGCGGGATCGATATCCTTCCGGACGTTCTCAGGCTGGCTGCTGAGCTGGGAGCGCACGTAGGTGGCCGTCACCGGCTTACCGTCTTTATCTTTCCCCTGATAGGTAATCTTGTTGGTCTTGGGCTCCCAAGTCCACGTTCGAGATACATCCACCCCGGGAAACTGTACGTGCCACGTGTAACGGATCGCCGTGATGTTGTCCCACGAATCGAGGCCGTAGGCTTTGGCAACCTGTTCGAGAATTGGCGGGCGGGTCTGAGCGTTGGAGCTTGCGGCAAGGTTTAGCGCCCCGAATGCCAGAAGACCGATGATCGTTAAGCGCTCCATATTCGTCATGAAGGTTGCTCCTTTATGAATTGCACTGATGTTGGGTTAGATGATCGGCAGAAGCTTCGGGATACGGGAAAACACTTCAGCAACAAATGTTCGCCGGCGACAGCCAGTCGCAACCCTTCTCGTTCGGTCGCGGATTATACATCACAGTGAGAGTGATCGTCCGCTCGTTTAGCGCTGGGGCCATTCCCGCTGCGTGCCACGGTCTTACTCACCGCAGTCGCCAGAGGCACCTAGTTCGATGAGCATCAGGCTACCGCCGGTCGGGTGAACCGGCGAAACAATATAATTCCACCAGCCGCAGCCACGGATCCGAATTCCAACCACATGATCCAGCCTGGAACGAACCACTGGCCGCCGAGCGTGCGCAAATGCCATACATAGAAAGTTGGGAGGATGCTGATGGTCCAGATCATCAGGGGCACTGTCGAGATTGACCGCACAAACGGCAACAACCATAGAAGGTACCAAGGATACACGGCCGGCGCGCATAGCAGCGATGCCGCCATCGGGAATGCAAATGTATCCGGCGAGCACTCATCGTCACGTCTTCGCATCCACACGGACGTTGCAAGCCCAACTAAGACTGCCAAACCAGCCACGATTTGGGGACTGGCGATTCGCGCGAGCGTCGCGAAGACTGGATCATTGAAGCGAAACCGCTGCACGTACACTCCCAGCGATCCCATCGGCGCCAACCCGCGATGCAGAAACGGCACATACAGCAGCCCTACGGTCAGAATCGCCCCAAACGCGTCGCGCACACGCACCCGACGCCAGTAAAGTGGCGTCAACACAATCGGAAGAAATTTCACGGCAATAGCCAGCCCAAATGTGACGGCGGCCACGGCTCGCCAGCGGCGTTGCAGCGCTGCGGCGGAAAGCATCAGAAGCAGCGCTCCGAGGATGTCAATGTGACCGCTATAAGCCACGCATGTGACCAGCAGGGGGTTCCACGCGTATACGAGAACCCAATGTTCCGCGTGCCCCAGGCGACGAAGCTCGGCGAACAACAGTAGGACGATCGCAACTTCGCACGCTGCGAACGCAACTTTGAATGCAAAGATTGATTCATGAATTGCCGTCACGCCCCGGAAAAAAAACTGAGCGCCCGCTGGATATGGGCTCGAGACTTCCGGGTTGTTCAGCGTGCGCGTCTCCGGTGTATGCAGAGCGCTGAGCGCGGGATCACCGGGAACCAGAACATAAGGATCGTAGCCGAGCTGCTGCACGCGGCCATCCCAGACATAGCGATGAATATCGTCATCTGAACCAGGCGGCATCAGCAGAAATGGAATATGCCACAGCGCGGCCAGCACAAGCCCCGTGATGATGACGCGGCGCGGAAATCTGGGCGTGGAGAAAAACTCGCGAACGGCGAGAAGGTACGCAATCCCTGCGACGGTCAGCATGATGAGGTAGGCAGGGGATCCAACGCCGCCCGGGATTTCGGCGCAGGCTACAAGCGCCACAAACATGATGGCGCCAAGCCCATATAGCCTGCGCGATGCGGTGATCGTCATCGGTCCCCGCTGCTTTGGTCCAGTGGCGCGGCTCGCCTCCATTCCGCGAGCCACCGCGCCGTTCTCGGCGCTCGCGTGGGAATCCTTTGCAGTTCCGCGGCAAGCCGAGCTAGATCGGCCTCCAGGTCAATGTCGTAAAATGGATCGGTGAGGCCAGCTGAAAGTTGCAGGCTGCGAGCGCGCGCCAGCAGGGCCTCCAGAGCACTCTGAGTGCCCATACCGTCACCATCGAAGAGCGCTGGATGAGCAGCCTTCGCCCCGACCAAATAATAACCGCCATCATTTGTGGGGCCGACAACTAGATCGTGATCGGCGAGCGTTTCAAACGCGCTCCAAAGAATCGAAGCCGGCAGATGTGGGCTGTCACTGTTGAAGGCAACCACGCGTCCCGACCCACGCACTGTGAAGTGCGCAAACACTGAAGTGAGTCCTGCCGCAAGGCCCTCTCCTTTCTGCGCGACCACGCGCACCGAACCCTGCGCCAACCTCGTTAGTTCTTCGACGTCCGAAGCAGGGCACATAATCGCAATCTCGACACCGTCCAATGAGTGCGCCAGCGCCACAGTGTCATCCAAAAGGCAGCGATATAGCTCGGTGACCGCGTCCACCGGAATTCTCTGCGCTAAACGTGTCTTCACCATCCCCGGTCTGGGTGCTTTTGCCATGATGACCAGTGTGCACCTATCATTTCGCTGAGGAGGAGATTGCATCTACATAGCTCCAGGGATGTTCATGCCGATTGCTGAGGGACCGGCCGTTTTCGCCAGAAATAATAGCGCGCGATCAGCGCGAGTATGTACCAGCCTGCACCAATCGTGCCCCTTAGCGTCCCGCTGATTTTTGAAGTTCCGATGCGCGGATAATAACTCACGGGAACCTCTACAATGCGGAACCCGGCCTTGGCGCCCTTCAGAATGATCTCCACGGCCCAGCCATACGTGGCCTGTTCCAGGTGCAGTGCATTAAGCGCTTCGATGCGTGCCGCCCGGAACGGACCTAGGTCAGTGATTTGCACGTGGTAGAGAAGCCCTATTAAGGTAGCAGCCAATCGGTTGCCAAGCCTTTGATGCCAGGGAAGCGCCGCATGGTTTTGTTCCGCGACGACGCGCGATCCCAATGTAATGTCCGCCCGGGCCGCAATGATGGGAGCGAGTAGCAGCGGAAGTTCGGTGGGGCGATCGCTGTAGTCGCCGTCCAAAAACACCACGATGTCTGGATTCAGTACATTGGCGATACCGGTAAGGCACGCGCGCCCGTATCCGCGACGAGGCTCATGAAGCACCCGGGCTCCCATCTTTGCAGCGATCTCGGCGGTTCCGTCGGTTGAATCGCTATCCACCACCAAGATTTCGGTGACGATATCGGAAGGAAGATCAGCCAACACGCGGCCGATGGAATGCGCTTCGTTGTGTGTAGGAATGACGACCGACACTCGCACCGGACCGAGGCTCAACTCAAAACCACGGCGACGACGGCCAGCGCCGCGCGAGCAAGGCGTCAACGCCCCAGGTTCGACCGCCACGGCCCACCACGAGCGCAAGCGACGCCATCACCGGAACCAACAATTCCCAGATCCACGCCGTGCCCCATTCAGACACCCAAAGGCTGGCGAGGTACAGAAACGCTACGGCTGCGACCGGGCGCGTCAGCAGACCGATCACGAGCAGAACCCCGAGAGAGATTTCCGTGATCGCTTGCACCGGAGCTGCCAGCGCGGCGTGACTCGCGGCTCCCGCCATTACGGCTTTCCAAATGGCCGGAGCGTGATCATGTTGAATGTAATAGTTGATTAATCCTGCGTAGCCGCTTGCCGTGTAGAGTCCTTTTCCTAAATTCTCGAAGAATACCCACACGAGCATCGCGCCAATGGTCAGCCGCACGATGGTCAACCCCCAGCCAGCTTGTGGCTGCGGTACTTCTTGAGAATTATCGAATGATGAGCTGGGGCTAGTCGTCATAATAGTTCTCTCCATCTCCGTAGGTAGGATTTTTCTTTCGTGCTACGATCCAAATTGCCCTTTCACTCCTCGCGAAATGAAAATTAATCACGGGCGATAACGATCGTCGTACACGCGCTTTCTGCCTTCGGAAGTTCGCGCGCCGCAGCCATGCGAATCTCTAACTTTTCTGTTCGTCCTTTGACCACTGGACAATAGAAATCCGGCTGATCAAGTGCGCTCTGCAGCCGCCTCCGGCCAGCACATCCGCCGTAACAACTCTGAAGATAATCGCACGAGCGGCAGGCTTCGGGCACGGAGCGCGCCTCTACAAAAGGAGAAGTCTCCACAATCGCCGATCCTAGCGTGCACAAGAGCGAGAGCGGCTCTCCCGTTCCCGTCCAGTACACGCAAGGTTGCGTCGTGGCTCGCGGAGTAACCCGCACAGTGCTCACTCCGCAGCCGCCGGTCCTTGGAGGCAGACCCGCCATAGCGCGAACCAACGGTTCGCCGATCGCGATCACGTCGGTCTCCGCGAACAACGCGCGAAAACCATGCCAATACTCATCGTAACTCAACGCATAGAGATCAGAACGCACGGCCTGATAGACATTCACGCGCAACGGCGCTCCATGGCGCTTCACCACCCTCGCCACGTTCGCTAATCCCAGATAATTGGCTTTCATCATTACCGCTATGAAAGTGACCGGAACTCCGAGTCGCACGCAACGCTCCGCCTGCTCGTGGATCAGCGCCCAATTGCCGGGGCCGCGTTGGGCGTCCTGTTTTTCTTCGCTGGAATAATCCAGTGAAAACTCGATATCGTGAAAAGCACAAAGCTCGTCATCAGTGAGCACCGCCGCGCTGTGGCCATTCGACGTGATGGTCAGCTTGACCGCCAGAGTGCGCAGATAGGTCAAAATCTCACGGAATTCCGGATGCATTCCGTTCTCGCCAGTTCCCAGATTCACAGAGCGGATCGGCAGACTCTCCATCGCCGATCTCACTTGCTCGAGGTTAAGCCGGTCCGTTCGCGCCGGGTCGCGATAGCAGAATGAGCAAGCCAGGTTGCACTCGTTGGTTAGCCCAAGTCCCAGCGCAAATCCGTTTGTCGCGACGGGAGGGCCCACACCAGACTGCGAGGCAGAATGAACGCTTGGCTGTGTCACGTTACGCGGACCTCGCTGGAAGATGCGCCGGAACGGCGAGCGATTACCTGAATGTAGCGCGCAATCGCATAGAAATCCGGCCGCGCTCCCAACTCCAATTCCAACTCGAAGATTTGAGAGTATGTCTCATCCGTCGGATTCTCGATGCCCACGTAGTCGAAAAACACGCGGACACCATGTTCGCCGACAACCTCCAACCCGGCTTGCGCAAACATTTCGCGGACCTCCGCGGGGGCAAATAAGCGCAAGCGGTTGCCATAGAGGCTATCTACCACGGTCTCCGCGGTGAGATCGGCAGTTGCAAGCTTCCAGTCACCCGATCTCAGGGCGTCCTTCAGCACTTCTCCAGCACGATTCCGCACCAATACCGAAACCGCGCCATCTTTCCGAATCACGTGAGCGATATCGCGAACAGTCGCGGAAGGATCGTCGGTGTATTCCAGCAGGTTGTGGCAGATCACGAAGTCAAACGACTCAGCCGCGAAGAGTTCGCGCAATCGGCCGGTCTCGCCGTGGCAAAACGAAATTCGCGACGTCATGCCGCAAGCCTCCGCGCCTTGACGCGCAATCCGCAGCATTGGTTCAGAACCGTCGAACAGCACAACCTCATAGCCCAGCCGCGCGAGCTGCATACTCGCAAACCCAGTGCCACCACCCACATCGAGCGCACAGTGTTTCGACGCATCGCGCGGCAGAAAACGCCGTAAGTTCTCGCATGCCAGTTCGGAGCGCAGCTTGCCCGCCGTCGTCTTCATGTAAGCCGCGTACTTTTCCGCGTCTTGGAAACGCAAGGTATCGGGGATTCGGATCTCAGATTCCAACGATTCGCCTCGTATGTTGCCTACCGAGCGAGTCGAGTGTACGCTATCCTTCGGCCGGCGAGTAAGAGCAGAATTTTTGGTTCAGAGGGCGGCATATGAATCGACGCGATTTTCTCCGATCAACAGGAATTTTTTCAGCAAGCCTCGCGTTCGCTAAACCTGGGCGAATTTTTGCGCGCGACACAACGCTTGACTCAACGAATGACCAGTGGCGCACCTTCGAAGTCACGACGCGCGCGGAAATCCTCAAACCCTCCGGTGCCACGCGCATCTGGCTGCCCACCCCTCTTCTCAGCGAATCCCCCTTTCAGCAAACGCTCTCTGCTTCGTTCGAGCCCTCGAGGGGCGGCACAGCGAAAATGATACAAAACAAGCCTGAGTCGCTCGGCATCATCGCCGCGGAATATCCATCGGGCGTGAAGCCAGTCCTCACTTTCACCACCCGCATCACCACCAAGAACTACGTTGTGGATCTCTCCGCGCCAACCAATGCGCCAAAAATGGACCGCGCGGATCTGCAACATTTCTTGCAACCGACAAAGCTCCTGCCCACGGATGGCATCGTCAAAACCACCGCAACAGAAATCACCAGCGGCGCGAAAACCGACGTCGAAAAAGCCCGCGCCATTTACGAATGGGTCGTTGACAACACCTTTCGGAATCCGAAGACTCGCGGCTGTGGCGTCGGCGACATTCGTTTTATGCTCGAGTCGCGCGATCTCGGTGGCAAGTGCGCGGATCTGAACGCGCTCTACGTCGCCCTGGCGATGGCGGCCGGACTTCCCGCGCGGGACGTGTACGGCATCCGCGTCGGCAAATCAGAAATGGGCTACAAGAGCCTGGGCGCTTCGACGGAGACCGTCACAAAATCGCAGCACTGCCGGGCGGAGGTTTACCTGAGCGAGTTTGGCTGGGTGCCAGTGGATCCAGCCGACGTTCGCAAGGTGGTGCTGGAAGAACCGCCGGGGAATCGTCCTATGGACGACGACATGGTGAAGAGCGCGCGGACGCGGCTGTTCGGTTCCTGGGAGATGAACTGGATGGCGTATAACTTCGCACATGACGTCGCTTTGCCCGGATCGAACGGCGCGCCGCTCGGCTTTCTCATGTATCCGCAGGCGGAAACTTCCGAAGGCCGCCTCGATAGCCTCGATCCGGACAATTTTAAATACGAGATCACGTCCAGGGAGACTACCTCCACGAGGGACTGACGAAAACGGACAGCGGTGTGCCGACCACTTCCGGTGAATTGACCCGACGGGATTTTTCGTATCAACGGGAGAGAGAGAGAATTCAGTATAGTGATAGACTGGTGCGCCAATAAACGAATAGAACCCGGAGCATATTGTGCCGTTGTTGCGGCAGGCTGAAGTGGAACTGGCCAAAGGAAAACGTGAGCGAGCTTCCTCCACTCCACGTCAGTCTCGCTGCCCGAAAACAGCTGATTGTGGGCAGCCGGCCTTTTCATTTTGCGGTGAACAGAATCAAGCATTTGGAAAGCTCGCGGCGGCAAGGTTTTTGGGCAAAGTTGAACGGTAGCGAACGGGTCCTAAGAGACACGCTAGCGAAGATAGAACTCTTTTCGCCGAACTCAAAACCGGTGACGCGCGCCACTACCCCGGCCGGTCGGCGTACTAGGACTTCACATCTCCGGTAACGACTTATAAGAACCCTAGCGGAACTCTGTTCTGTTATGTGGATTCATTTCTGACTCAGAAGATAGAGGTCCGCGTGACCGCCGGGGCGCGCATAAACTATGGTGGAAAGGTCTCTGGAAAAATCGTAAGCGCTACCGCCGTAATTCATTGGAAAAGTAAAGGGAAGCTTCAAAGCGATCTGGGGAGTCCCGATGGTTTTACCGTCTTTCCAAGGTTGACGGTAAATCGTGACTTCGGCGCGGGAAGCCACGGCATACAAGAAGGACTTGCCATCGCGAGCAAAAATTGCACCGAAAGTTGCCACGCCGGGAAGCAATGAGATGCATTTCTTATCGGAAGTGGACACGTCGTAGATTCCAGTCTTTTCTCCATACCTTCCGAAGCCAAGCAAGTACTCGCCGCCGGGGTCGATGTCCGAAATCAAAGTACAGTTCTCCACGATCTTTTCCGGATTTGAACCGTCCATGATCCATTTCCAAACGGTCGATATCGAAGTCGCCTTCTCCTCGACACTGACGTAAAGGGATTTCTGGTCGGGACTCCATACCGGATTATCGGGGATACCGCCCATTGGGGGCAGCTGACGAAGTCCGCTGCCATCGGTCCCAACGATGTAAGCTTTGGCCTCTGTGCTGACTCCTGAGTCACTAAACGTCACGTGAAAATTGTCTGGCGCCCAAGACCCAGTCCACAGAGCCTCTCCGGTGGCGATCCTGAATTTGTTGCCACCATCGAGGTCCGACACCCAGAGTTGGGACCCGTGGGTTGATGGAAACGTGACGTAAACCACGCGCTTTCCATCCGGCGAGATGCTCGGCCCAGTTGCGCCCTCCGCTATGTCTGTGGATTCCTTCGAATGAACGTGGTATGCGGTCAGGGACCCGGAGGATTTGCCATTCACAAAATAAATTCCTCTTCCTCCCGGATCCGGCATAGGAGCGTAGTCCGGTCCTGTTCCGAAAGTAATCTGCGTCAGATTCCGGTCGCTCAAGTTGTAACTCCAGATGTTCATCAGTCCATTTACCACCCGACCGAATAGCACGGTCTTCCCTGGCTCGGCCCACACGGCGTCAAACGCATTCGCGGACACCTCACCTAGATCAACCGCTGCATGGCTGGTCAGGTTTATTCTGTAAAAGCGGAATTTGGACTCAAAGGCCACTTGAAAACCAGCTGCAAGCAGGTCCTTGCCGCCGGGAAACGGCAGTACCGGGATGAAGAACAGGCCAGTACCCTTAGCGTCGTAAACTAGTTCTTCGTCCAATCCGGATTTTCCTGCACGAAATATTCCGGAGCCTTCCGACTTCGCATAAAAAATGGAAGCACCATCGGAAGAAGGAACCATCCATCGTGCAGCTACCAAGAGCCGAGGACTGCCGCCGAGTGTTGGCACCGACCAGGTCTCGTCGCGGCCGAGATTCTTCTGGTAATAGATTTCTTTTCCGTCGGGCGAAAAATTGTCTATATCCTTGTCGCCTTCGTCATTCGTGAGCTGCAGAGGCTCCCCGCCAGAAGTGAGCATCAGGAACAGTTGTGCGATGCCGCTAACCGGGGAAACAAACGCCACGGCGTGGCCATCGGGTGAAAGCCTCGCGTCGTCCAGCGGTTTGTTCCACTGGCTGATTTGCGTAATCTTTGCGGCGCCGCTAGAAATCATCGTTCGCGGCCAAAGGTAATATGCCAGAAAGCATGCTACAAGTAGCGCGCAGCAAGCGGCCAAAGCAATGTAAAGCTTTCGAGTGTGGTGCTCAGACGGCTGAGGCGCTGCCCCTGTCGAGACGGTTGCAGGCTCTGCATCGGAATCGTGAACAGGCTTGCTCCCTGAAGACAATCCTCGATCCGAATCCGAATCTCGCTTCAGCCGCATGAGTTCGGAACGCATTTCTGACGCATGCTGATAACGTAGTTCTCGGTCTTTTTCCAGGGCCCGATTGATGATGTCTTCTAGTTTCGGCGGCAGGTCGGGGTTCAGACGCAGTGTGGGAACGGGTTGTCGTTCCAGGATGGCATTGAATATAGCCCCAGAACTTTCGCCGCGAAAAGGCAAAGTACCTGTTGCCATTTCGTATAAGACGACTCCGAACGAGAACAAATCCGTGCGCACATCCAACTCTTTGCCGAGTACCTGCTCTGGCGACATGTAAGCGACCGTGCCAAGCGTAGTGCCCGGGCTCGTCAGATGTTCAGCACTGACGTCCTCCGTGATCTCTCTTGTAACCGTCGCTCCTGAAGCACCAACGCCGGTGAACTTGACCTTCGCCAGGCCGAAGTCGAGAATCTTCGCGTGTCCGCGTTCGGTTACAAAAATGTTGGCGGGTTTGATGTCGCGGTGAGCGATTTCTTTAGCATGGGCAGCATCCAGAGCGTCGGCAATCTCAATCGCCAGCGGGAGCATGACATCTGTCCCGATAGGCTTTCCGCTGATGCGGTGCTTTAGCGTCATGCCATCCAGAAATTCCATGGCAATGAAACGTTTGCCGTCCTGTTCGCCGATTTCGTGGATTGTGCAGATGTTGGGATGATTCAGAATAGAAGCGGCGCGAGCCTCTCTCCGAAATCTCTCCAACGCTTGAGCATCCTGCGCCAGATCGTCAGGCAAAAACTTCAAGGCGACGAAGCGACCAAGCTCCGTGTCCTCCGCCTTATAGACCACACCCATGCCGCCGCCGCCGAGCTTTTCGACTATCCGGTAGTGCGAAATTGTTTGGCCAATAAGTGACAAGGAGTCGGCCATCAGGCGCTCATCTTAAGTTGCGTGTCTGAGGTAAGTCAACGAATGGGGCCAAGTTGAGAGTCAAGTCCTGATTAACGGCTAACCAGGCAAGTAGAATTCGAGCGATACACACAGCTGCACGAATGGGTATCTATTGAATTTCGACCACGAATACTAGAATTGTGAAATTGAGATGTTTGCTTAGGCGCACCGAATCGAATCATTACAAAGTTGGAGGACCGGAATGCCCAGTGCTTTCTCGCTCAAACCGCGCGATACCAGTGCTCATATTCGAAAACACTCTTAATCCTTCCCAGGGGGCACCTTCCGGCGGAGCTCGTCGAAGAAGTTCAGGAGGACTGTGACGCTGTCGGTAGACCTCACTTGCGTCCCACCTGGATTCAGCACCACCGCGAAACGTGTTCCGTCGGGCGCCAAGTCGTAAGGGTAGTTACCGCCCAGAGACGGCAAGTTCTCCCGGGCCCAAACCTGGGGTTTTCCGGCGGCAAAGGAGCCGCCTTTGGCAGAGCAGCTGGTCACCATGATGAGCCAATCCGGAGTAAGGAAAAAAAGCTTGCGCCCATCCCGCGACCAGAGGGGGTACGAGCCGCCGGCGGTTGAGACCTGTGACTTGCCTCCCGGTCCTGGGAAGGGTCGCACGTACACCTCCTCTTTCCCCGATTCATCCGAGGAATAGACCAGCCAACGGCCATCCGGCGAGAACGCCGGATCCCACTCGGAAAATGATGTGCGCAGAAATACCTCCGCCTTTCCGAGCCGCGGATGGTCCCGGTCGCCTTCCATCGGTGCTGTCCAGATCTCCGCACGGAAGCCGGAACTTTCCTGAGAATAAGAGTAAGCGAGCGTTTTGCCGTTCGGCGAGAACGAAAGCGGATACTGAAGAGTTTTTAAGTCCGACTCAGTCAGCCGTTGCGCCTCGCCCACACCGTCAGCCCGGATCCAATACATGCCCGAACCTGCCCAGTTCCACGATTCGAAAACGATGTTTTTGCCGTCCGGAGTCCACACGGGGAAATTGTTCCGGCCCGGCAGGTTTGTGAGACGCGACACGGTGTCGCGCTCGAGGTCTTTCACCCAGATGTCCGCTCGCACCGAAGTAGTTGCCAACTCAAATGCCAATCGCTTACCGTCGGGTGAAAAACGCGGATTCTCGTACAATCCCGGGGGAATCTGTAACGCCTTGGTCTGGCCCGTGCTCTCTAGCCACCAGATCGAATAGGGAAACGGAATCGGCATTTTCGAGCTGACGTAAGCGAAAGTTCCGTTTTGGGAAAAGTCGAAGTCGCCGCCCCCACTAACGTTGCCATTGACCTCTTCGAGCACGGGCTGCGGGGCTCCGGTCACTTCCAGCCGTCGGAGGTCAAACGGAGCGGCCCACAGAGTGTTCTGATGTAGGTAGACCAAATGTCCGCTTGGCAGGTACCGGCCGAAGGAGGCGCCACGATGAAGAGTCTTCCGCTCTCCAGTCTTGAAGGTAAAGACGACAATTTCTCCGTCGTCATAAGCGCCATTGCCGTAGGCGGTAAATAGAACCGCCTGGCTGCCCGGCAGAACCTGCGGCCAAGCGTGCGCGGTTTCGCCTTTGTCGTTGCTTAGCTGGGTTACCTCCACGGGTGCGCCTCCGCCTGAAGGAACTCGCACCAGTCCGGACGTGCCCCCACTGAATGCCGCTATGATGTTGCCATCGTCACCCCAACTTGCACCGCTGCAGTATCCGGGCGCGTCGATTAAAGTCACAGCCGCGCCGCCCTCTACTGGCAATTTCTTGAGCTTGTGATCAGCAAAAAAGGCAATCCATTTACCATCGGGCGAAAAGAACGGCCGGGAAGCGTGGTTGGCACTGGACAGCGGCACAAACTGACTCTGATCAAGACTGCGCATCACCAAGCGCCAGTTGTGGTCCGGCTCGTCCTCGGAAACAACGATGTGAGTACCGTCAGGTGATAGTGCCAGTTGAGCGCCGAAGAACCGATCAATTCCTGCGCCAACTGGCAGTTCGGCACTGAGCTGCATTGGCGCGTATGTCTTGTGTGAGAAAAACCACCAGCCTCCCACGATCAGTCCGACAATCACAATTGTTGCAGCAGCGGCCGCCCATAGAAACCGGTAGGCTCTCTTGGCGGCCTTTACCTCGGCCTCCGCCTCACCATATGGAGCTCCTGATTCCAGTGCCGTTGGCAGGGCGACGGGGAAGATGAACCGATAACCGCGGCGAGGCAGGGTTTCAACATAGCGCGGGACGTCCGCGGAATCTCCCAGCGCCGCCCTGAGCTTGGCCACCGCGACGTTTACGGCGTGATCAAAGTCGCCAAAGGAGTCATTCGGCCAGATTCGGCGTTTCAGTTCCTCGCGGGTAACCACCTCGCCGGGATGTTCCACAAGGGCGTTCAGAACTTTTAGGGGCTGATCTTGCAGACTAATCCGAGTGCCCGCTTTGCGAAGCTCGCCCGATCGCGTGTCCAAATCGAAGACTCCGAATCGAATCTTGGAATTTCGAACGGACTCAGACATTCAATGCCTCGCAAGTTACCCACTCTACGATTCGATGCCTCGGTGCAATTGTGCGCGGAGACAACTACACTTAACCTTTGCGTTATCAGATCATTAGAGGTTAACAAAGTCAATACAAGGAAGAGAAGCTGGGTGTATTGAGGTACCAGCTCGCCTGCTCGACCCTTGACCCAAGCCGCTGCTGCGGCCGAGGGGTGCGGGATGCATCGTTGGATGCGAATTGCAGTAGGGACCATTCTAATCTTTGGAATGATCTCCACGTCCCCCACCCAAGCCCAAGACGCAGTCGGCCCCAGCGATAGCCCAACGATGCCTTTCGAGTTGGTTTCGGGATTCTTGGTCGTCGTAAACGGGCAGATCGGAAATCTGAGAGTTATGAGGTTCATCTTGGACACGGGCGCCACCAGTAGCGTGATCGATGCGAAGGTGGCTGACAGGCTACGGTTGCCACGAAGCGCCGGGAAAGTCATGACCTTTGATCGACGCATTCCGGTCGAGTGGACGGAGATTCCGGAATTCAGGGTGGGACCGATTGTTGCTAAAGCGCTCCGGGTTATGGTCATTGATCTTTCGAAATATTCACGGTATGGGAAGAACGTTGACGGTGTCATCGGCCTTGATCTGTTATCCAGGAGCGAGTACTTGAGTATTGATTACGATCGGAGGATTCTGTCGTTCCAGTTGGCGAATGGGCTCCCTGACGGGCGGGCCCCGGTGCGGGGTTTTACGATTCCAATAGTCGTACAAGGAGCGACTGTACAGCTCCTCGTGGATACAGGGTCTCAAGGCATCCTGCTATACCGAGACCGCGTTCGGAAACGGTTGCCGAGGATGCGCACGGAAGGCGAACCGAACGAGGTAGTAGAGAGTGGCGTGCGAGCTACCGAGGTCAGACTGCCTAGCGTGCGAATCGGGGGATCGGACCAGGTGAGGATTGTCTTTCTGATTGGTGGTCCTGGTCAAGACGACCTTCCGGGAGTGGACGGCATTCTTGGTGCCGCATCCTTTCATGCAAAACGCATCGATTTCGACTTCACCCATATGGTGTTGCGCTGCCAGTGATCTGCTCGGCGCCGAATTTGTCTCCTATCTAATGGTGCAGTATTTACTGACGACTTTGTTTATCGAACTCAACTCCCGATAATCGCTGCAGGCTCAACTGGTCTTGAGCAACCTTATTTGCAAGCCTTGCTAGCTTTGAAATAGCTGATCGGAAGTAGTTGCCGACGGGACGCTTCGTACTGATTTTAGGGGATCACGGGGGCGGTGGACGCCGATCTACCAATATCGTCTTTACGTGTCCGGAGACGGATTCTGACTTTCGCCTCCTTGCATAGAGCCCTTTCATTCTAAGAACCATGTCGAGTGCCTTGACGCGTGAACGCCATGCCACGACCTGACGAGAATCCGTGATCTTTCCCCTCGTCTGCACGAACTTAGTCTCGTAGGAATTGAGTGCCGGAAGTAAATACTTGTCAATGAGCACGTCGTCGGACAATCCATGTTTCTCCATAATTTCCGGCATTTTGTTTC
Organism: uncultured Acidobacteriota bacterium; assembly: GCA_963790855.1. GTDB lineage: Bacteria > Acidobacteriota > Terriglobia > Acidiferrales > UBA7541 > Palsa-295. Next base: position 354,801 of record CAWBPZ010000003.1, on the reverse strand, counting down.
TGAGGCCCTGAAGCGCTTGATAGCCTGATTGGCGAGGATTTTTCTTTGAATATCCGGCGACTAGAGCAGCGTCCCTTGCGGTCATGCCCTTCGAGATACTCTCTAACATTGCACGCTGGCGCGCGCTTAGATGCCGATGTGGTGTGCGACTCTTCGGTATTGACCGCGCGGATGTTGCCATCAACTTAGGGTGAGTTTGCCTCGTCTTCTCATCAGCTCAAACGGGCGAACTTGTTCGTCTTTTTTCAGGCCCAGACTCTTCGCAGCGTTAGGTGGACGTGCCACTCTTTCCGCGCTCGCGTTTCGCCAGTTTTCGAACCAAGCTTAAGAATGCTTTCATTCCCAGTCGCCTTTTGCGATTTTGGTTTGTGTCCGTTGCGATCCACACAGCCATTTGATCGATTCCGTCTTCGTGCAAATAAACATCCCACAACGTGGAATCAACTTGTTTGCCGAACTCTGCAAATGTTTCGGCAATCATCCGGTTATATACCTCCTCCGGTAGCAAGGCTGCCATTTTCCCAAGTCGGCTCAGAATTTTTAGGTCCAAATCCCACGCAGTGCACCCAGTCAAAAAACCACCCCAGCCGACGTCCAGGTACTCGAGATATGTTTGCTTCACCAGGATGATGAGTTCGCTATACGTAGCGACGAAACCCACAGGCTCCTTGTCTAGGTCTGGGTCTAGCGGAGATTCCCGGCAGACGCCGGGTTGTGCCGAAACAGATACAGTTGAGTCATCTGAGTTCATGCTTCCTCCTAAATGAGTTTCCTGCGGCCATTCTTGTGCACTCCGAAACGTCATACAACCGTTGTGTCCAACTGGTGGCCAAAACTAGTATGTTCATAGGAGAAAATGGCGTGGTGTGGGGGGTAAGGGCAACACCATCAACAGGCTTTAGGGTTGACCTCTCGGGCTCATAACCCAACGGTCTTATCCCAGCCACGCTCACGCCGCTCTCCTGAAAATCCCGTGAAATGGAATTACAGGCCGTAGCGTAGGAGGCAGTTGGGAGCAATTCCCGCCCTCGGCACCATTCATTCCTCACACGAACCGCCTCACCCATCCCAATCCCATGTGGCCAATCCGCGCCACGCGTGTAGAATGCCTGCGCTCGACAAGCAGCAAGTCGCGCACCCGAGGGGATACATGACCACACGGCTCATCACCGCAATCATTCTGTCACTCTGCTACGCGATCGCCGCCAACGCGCAAGCGATCACGAATCCAACCGCAGCGCCACACGTCACGGCGATCAAAGCCGGCCGCCTGTTAGACGTTGACGCTGGCAAAGAACTAACCAATCAAATCATCCTCATCCGCGACAATCGCATCACCGACGTAGGCAAAGCCCTAGAAATCCCCGCAGGCGCCACAGTAATCAACCTCTCCAACATGACTGTCCTGCCCGGCTTGATTGATTGCCACACCCACTTGGCCGACGGCGCCCGCGACCCCAGTGGCGATCCCCTCACCTACTTGAAACGTACCGCCGCCGAAGTAGCCCTCGAATCCGTCCCCAACGCGCGCCTAACTCTCGAATCCGGTTTCACCACTGTCCGCGACGTCGGCGTGTACCGCGCCCTCACAGATATTGCCCTAAGAAACGCGATCGCCCGCGGGGACATTCCCGGCCCCCGCATGTACGTAGCCGGCGCATACGTCACCATCACCGGCGGAGCAGGCGCGCTCACCGGAGCCGCGCCGGACATTCAATTGCCGTGGGATTTGCATTACGGACAAGCCGACAGCCCCTGGGAAGTTCGCGCCATAATCCGCAAACTCGCTAACAACGGGGTGGACCACATCAAAATTCTTTCCTCCGGCGCGGTCCTTGAACACGGCAGCAATCCCAACGCCCAGGAATTCACCATGGAAGAACTGCGCGCCGCCGTCGAAGAAGCGAGCGCTTTCGGTCTGCGCGTCGAAGCTCACGCGCACGCCACGCAAGGCATCAAGAACGCCATCCTCGCAGGCGTCGCCTCCGTCGAACACGCCAGCATGATTGACGACGAAGGGATAGCGCTGGCCAAGCAGCATGGCACCTATCTCGACATGGATATTTACGACGAGGAATGCATCGAGGAAGACGCCCGCCACGGGGCGATTCCAGCCGACTTCGTACAACACGACGCCGCGCTCGGTCAGCTTCAGCGCGACAATTTCCACAAAGCCGTCGCCGCTGGCGCGAAAATGTCCTTCGGCACCGACGCCGGCGTCTGCCCCTACGGCGTGGCCGCGCGCCAATTCGCATTCATGGTGCAATACGGCATGACGCCGCTGCAAGCCATCCAAGCCGCCACCAAAAACGCCGCCGATCTGCTGGGCCACAGCGACGTCCTGGGCTCCATCAAGCCCGGAAAATACGCAGATATCATCGCCGTGCAAGCCGACCCGCTGCAAGACGTCCACGCCCTGGAAAACGTTGGCTTCGTAATGAAAGACGGGAAGATTTACAAACAGAAGTGAACTGAAACGGTCGGAATGTCACCGATAAAAAATGGGAACTGTCATTCCGAGGGCGCAGTTTACGCGAAGAATCTGCTTTTTCTACAGCCATCGCGGGAACCGCGGAGTCCCCGCTGTGCTACGGCAATGCCGCCAGTACTTTGCTGATCCGCTCGCCAAACGCTGTCCCAAACGTAGTTTGCTTCTTCAAATCGCCGAGGTACGGATCAACGAACGGTCCCGTCTTATCCAAAACGAGACGGTCGCCCCAGCCGATCAATCCGAAGAGCCGTATCAATTCCTTCGTCGCCGAACCAACCGGCACAATGTAATTCGGCTGCAGAGAATATTGCACGCGCTTCAAAGCCGTCGGAGCCAAGCGCCGCAAAGCCGCATGTAGTTCGCCCTCCGACTCGAACGGACACTCCACTCCATAACTCAAAAAATATCCCTTCCGGCGAAAATCCGTCAGCGCCGCTTCTTCCTGCGCCGAAGAGTGTGCGGGTGCCCCGGTGGCCTTCACGAGCTCGTCAAAATACATGCGCGAAGCGAGCGACCGGACGGACCGATCCGACGCCGAACGGTAGAAGAAATCTTCCATGCGCACGGGCGGCGCCGCATCCAGAAATAAAACTTTGATCTGAGTAGGCCGATAGCGTCCCGCCAGCTCGATGCGCTCGGCGCGGCTCGCTATGTGCGCTTCGTCGGTGCGCGTGCCGCAGCCTTCACAAACGGGCATGCCATTTCCTCCGATTCAACAGGGACTAGGTGGGAAAGGATGGCACGGAGAACGAAAACGGGCAATACCGTAACGACCCGAGCAGTCTTTGTTGTAACGATCTTTACATCGCAATCAATTAGCGGCGTTGCGTCGTCAATTGGCCGTGCGCAAACGCGCTTGCGACGGCAAATTCAAAATACGCGACTCAGGCAGCCCATGCGAGCGCACTTCGCGGTGCCGCGCCAGAAAATGTTTCTGCGCGCGCCGCCCCCAGCCGCGCACAAAATAATAATTCAGCGTGCCGCCAATCCCTGAACTCAGCAGCGGGATCAGCCTGCCGGACCATTTTTCAGCGACCTCCGCACCAACGCGCACCGCTATGCGATCAATAATCCGCGGCACAATTTTCTCCACGGCCTGCTTCTCGATGAATTCGCGCCCCAGGTCCAGCCCCGCAGCGCTCGCAGCAGCCACCCATAGCTCGGTGACTTCGTCCTCGGTCTTGTACTCAAACCCGTAAATCAAGCTGAGCTTCTGCAACATGCGAATCGTAATCGCCGAAAGAATTCCCGCGTCCGGCAAAATCGTCAGCATCCCGCCCAGCCCCAGCCCCGCCCCTTCAAAAGCCGCCGCGCGCATCGCCGATTTCACCACGCGCCCCGCATGATGATGCACCAATTTTTCGTCCACATAGAACATGTCCGACCAGGTATGAATCGGCAACCGGTTCGCCCTGCGGAATTGCTGCAGATATTTCTGCGGGTCTACCTGCACGCCATTGTAAGCGCGCCGAAATCCCGCGCGAATGGACGCCTGGAACACGTTAGAAACCAAATTAGATTTCGCTCGTCGAGGCATAAACGTTAGATGCGCCAAAGCCCCCAGCCGATTGCCGCCAGTTCAACCTCCACACTGCCAGCAGCATAGCAGGATTCCCCACCAGCAGCGTCGAATCCTAATCCCGAGTTCCTCACCGAACCGGATTGAAACAGCACAACACCCACAACCCGCCAAAGAGTCGCGCCTGAACTTTTAACTTTCAACTGGTAACTCCGCCTTCATTCCCTCAACGATTTCGTCCCGCTAACAAACGCACTCCCGCGTTCATAAAATCTAAGCAACCGCTCCGCCTCCTTCGTAATCCCAATACGCACGCTCACCCCAATCCGCCCCGCACTCCACACGTTAGCACCGAGCCACAAAACACTATCCCCGACCAAGTCCACGCCATCCAACCGCCGATCCACCCCAAATGCTTCCGCCAGCCGCCCCGGCCCTCGCGCCAAATCGTGCAATCGCTCCGTCCCGCGATTCCGCTCCATCTGCGCAATCCCCTCCAGCGGTTCAGCAGCCCGCAACAAAACTCCCTCGCCAATCCCCTCTCGCTGGCCCGAAACATTCAACATAAAATGATTGCCGTAACAGAAATACACATAAGCGTGCCCACGCTCCAGAAACAGCGGCCGATTGCGCGCCGTCATTCCGCGAAAAGTATGCGACGCCGCATCCCCGGTCACGTACGCCTCGGTCTCGACGATTTTCCCCACCAGCCGTCCACCAGGCAATTCGTGCACCAACGTCTTGCCAATCAAAAATCGCGCCAGCTTCACCGTCTGTACCGGCAAATCATCGCGCTTCAGCCGCCGAATCTTCAATCGCTCGCTCTTCATCGTCTCCCCAATTTCTATCACACGAAATTTTCGCAACCTAGCGTCACCGCGAACGAATCGCACCGCAGCACACTTCACCTAATCACGCGCCATCACCCGCCTCACATCACCCGCCTCACATTTGACTTGCCGCCCCCGCCAGCCTAAGATTCCCGCGTTCAGGCCGCATCTGTCGGCCGCCACCACTCCTGGGAGGAGCACCGTGGAAGATTGGCAGTATGCGCAGGCAGACCGCAGCGAAGAATTAGCGCAACATCATCATTTTTCGATGACCAAGCATCAAGACGGCAAAGACATCCCCTTCGCCATCACCGTGAAGGAATACGCCGTCGCGCCCAAAGGCCAGCATCTGCGTTTCTTCGCGCAAGCCGATCGCCCCGTCAACCAAGGCACCGCCGGTTTCGTGCCGTCCGGTTGGGGCGATTCCGTCCTCAAAGCGCTCGCGGATTGCATGCGCCTCATCCGCCAATTTCCCTGTGAAGAATAATTCGCGCCGCGCACCGGCCAGGAGCTACCTCAAATGTTTCTGAAGAAAAAACAAATCAAGCCCGGCATATGGGTTCTGGAACTAAGCGGCCGCGTGCAAATGGGCCCCGATTGCAAACGCATCGATCAAGAAGTCGAAGAGCACATCAAAATCCAAGAGCATCACCTCATCCTGGACATGGCCGAGGTAGATCACATTGACAGCGCCGTGATCGGCCAAATCGTGAAGTCCTTCTCGCGCTTGTCGAAAGCCGGAGGCACGCTCCGCCTAGCCGCGTGCAGCCCCATGGTCAAGGGCGTCCTCACCATGACCCAAGTCCATCGCGTAATCTCCATGTACCCCACAGCGCAGGAAGCCTCCGAAGACCTTCCGCCCGCCGCAAAATAACAGGCCGTCACCGCGCCCAACGCGAAGCTTTTTTCGCGCTCCCTCCGCACGAACCGCCGCAGGCCCGCAGCAACTCCGCAACCACAAAACTAGGCAGCCCTGAAGCAGTTCCATTTCGGGAATATGCCCCTGTAAACAAAGGCTTTACTCACCAGCCTCACCCTCGCCACGGCCACGTCTCCACCCGCAAGTAAGCACCCGATAGTACTGCCGGCCTATTGGCGTCTCTTCGCCCGCAACCTACATTCAATCTAGCAAGGCTAGGCGCCATTCGCGTCTCGGAGGTTGTTCATGGCCACGGCAGTTCATACTCCGCATTCCGCAGCCTATCATCCATCGAAAAAATCGGCTGCGCGCGAAGCTCGCCGGCGCGAACGCCTGAAAATGTCTCTCCCCGTCGAAGTCCGCCCCTTCGACGCCCGCTTCGTGGATATCGCCGACGTCGGCGAAGTCGTGGACTTCACGCGCGACGGCCTCTATTTCGCTTCCTGCATGCCGCACTATTTCGTGGGGATGCGCCTGCTCGTCACGTTTCCCTTCGGCAAAAAAATCTCAGCTCACAAGAAGTTTCTCGGCACCATCGTGCGCATGGAAGAGCGGCCCGACGGCGCCATGGGGATCGCGGTCCGATTCCTGCTGTAGCATTCGAAACCAACTCCGCAGCAGGACATCGTCACCTGCACAAAGGATGAAATGATGCACAACTCTTCGAATCACAAGCTCTCGCACTCGGTAAGCAAATCCGTGGACGTCCTCGAAACCGAACGCCGCGGCACCACGCGCCACATGTTCACCGCCGCCGCCGAAGTCGTCGAACTCAAATCCGGCGCGCGCTTCTCCACACGCACCACCGACCTCGGCCCCGGCGGCTGCTTCGTGGACACCGTCTGCCCCTTCCCCACTGGCTCGAAAGTTCGGGTCACGCTGCAAAAAGCCAAGACCACTTTCCAGACCGGCGGCACCGTCGTCTACTCGCAGCACGGCCTCGGAATGGGCATCTCCTTCGATGACCAGGACGAAGCCCGTCGCACCGCCCTCGGCGAATGGCTAGCAGAAATCACCGGCGACGCCCAGGCCATCCCCGAAATCGTCCGCATGCCCATGCCCCCCGGCAGCCATCGCGGCCCCGAATGGACCGCCCTCGTCCGCATGGTCCACCTACTGATCGGCAAAGGCCTCCTGACCGAAGCCGAAGGCACCTCCGTCCTCCACGATCCGGTGCTATAAGTCGCTCGCGCCGGACGAAACGATCCAACCCCGAACGCCGATCTCATGAACTGGGATTGGCGTTTTTTCTTGCCCGTTTCCTTCTCCGCTTTCCCTCCGCCCTTCTCTGAATCGCGTTACAGCGCGATTCATCCCGAGATTCCGCCGTGCGGGATCGAAAGGTGCGTCTGCACCGTAACCTCACTCCAATTCGCTCTTGCTTTTAACTCTTAACTGTCAACTTTCAACTCCTGCCCCCACCTTCCCCCGAGCTCGCCACCCCAAAACCATGTCGCTATTTCCCACACCAGGAAGAATTTGCATCCCGCCTCCCGAATTGACATACATTACTCCTACGTAAATCCCGTATTTTCAATAAAACTCCTCTAGCTCCCCTTGGCTGCCGTCGTGCATCTAATCCTGGGGGTATATTATGGGAGAGCGTAGAAAAGCTAGACGCTACGAGGTTTACCTGCCCGTACAGGTCTGTATGTCCAAGCATCGCCCAGTGGAATTTCACACCGGGCAATTGCGAGACGTCTCCCGTACCGGCATCTTCTTTCATTCAGACGTTCCGATCGAGTCCGGCACCGGCCTCGAACTCACTTTCTCGCTTCCCGCAGAGCGCGAGCGGGGCACGTCCGTCCTGGTCCGTGCCAGCGCCAAAACTCTGCGCAGCACTCAGCTGCCCGGTGAAGTCACTCCCGTCTTCGGCGTAGCCGTTGCCATTGACCGCATTGACTTCGTCCGCCCAGTCGTCTCCAGCGCAGCTTAATCTTCCGTCCCAAGTTCGGGGAGTTCCGTTCGGCGCTCCCCTGTAGTACCCTTCGCAGGACGGACTCGACATGCTCGACCTCGAATCCAGAATCCTCCGCGCGCTGTGCACCGGACAATCCGCTTTCGCCGCTCCCGGAACGCACCATGTCTCCGGCCGTGCCACGATTCTCACGCAGCTCCGCGCGCACCGTTGGCAAGTTCCCGAACATCGCGTCGTTTTCGAAGCCCTCACCCTCTTGCCAGGACGGCCATCCACCGAACTCCGCGAACAGCTCCCCGCCCAAGTCACCCGCATGGGTTTCCCCGACGTAAATTGGGATCACTACTTCGCCGCCAGCGATGACCACGCCGCGCTCGAAACCCTGGTATCAGAATTACTCGCGATATCACTCAACGAAGACCTCTGAATCGCGCGAATGCGCGATCCACCCTGAGAACCGGCAGCGCCGGTGTGATGGGTATGCACTCCCGGCGGTGCCTTTGACTTTACTTTTGAATCTGTAGCGGTCGGTTCCGGTTCATCGAATCGGGCAGCAGTTGAGTTTGCTTTTGTAGCGGCGCACTGCATTGCGCCACCCGCAAGCAACGAGTCACCTCGCATAGACGGTCCAGCCACGCGCGCCACCATCCTAGCGAAACTACGCCCGCACCGCTGGCAAGATCCCGAACATCGCGTCGTCTTCGAAGCCCTCACCGCCCTGCCATCCCGCTCCGCCACAGAACTCCGCGAACAACTCCCCGCCCAAGCCACCCGCATGGGCTTCCCCGGCGTAAACTGCGCCGCCCCAGCAGATGATTCTGCGCTGGAAACTCTAGTAGCAGAACTACTCGACACATCGCGCAAAGCAAATCTCTGAGGCGTTCCCATCACTCATGCTTCGACTCGGGTTTGGTCCTTCCGTGCCGCCAGACCATTGCACCGGCTCCTCTTCGCACCAACCAATCTCCCCACTTCGCAAACGCATTCCATATGCGCAGACAACGGCGTATCCGAAACTTGGAACTGTGGACGTGGAGGAGTTGGTTGGCCGGCTATTTAGCGCGAATCACCTGTAGGTCGCTACTCCAGAATTAAAATCGCACGCAAGTCACAGAAAACAAACAACGGCGACCCTTCCAATCGCTACCACTTCCAGCATTTTTCGCGCCTGCGCCACTTGGCCCGCCTCTCGCCATTCATCACCCATCACTCGTCGCTGCCTGATTCTAATCTCTAGTCGCCAATTATCAGAAACGGACGCAAATGATTGAAAACAAACGTCAGCGCCCCATTCTAATCTCTGGTTTTTCGGGCGTTTTGCCTGGAGGCGTGCTATTTCGCGAGCGCCGACAATCCAAAAGCACGCGACTGAAACTCAAACGACGCCGGCAGATGCTCCGCGAAATAATCCCAATCATGCCCGCCCGGGTACAGGTGAAACTCGTGCGCAATGCCGCGCGCCGTGAGCAACTGATCAAACTGCGCGTTGCCCTTATTAAACCCAAACTCATCGTCCGTCCCGCAATCAAAATAGATCCGCAATCCCTCCGGCCGCCGCCCGTCCTTCACAATCGTAAACGGACTCTCGCGCTGCCAGAACGCCGCATCCACGGGCGAACCGAATGCCTTCCCCAGAACCTCCGCCACAACCTCGGCCTGATCGCGCGACACCTTGATATTCGGCAGCGTTTCGATCAGCGCCGGGCTATGCGCGCTCACTGCCACAAACAAATTCGGATACCGCAACGCAAATCGCAGCGCCCCATACCCTCCCATCGAAACGCCGGTGATCCCGCGCAACTTCCTTTCCGCCCACACACGGTAATGGCTCTCGATGTAAGGCAGAAATTCGCGTATGAAGAAATCCTCATAACGCACTTTCCCGTCGCGCGAATTGATATAGAAGCTGCGCCCAGCGTCAGGCGCCACAATCAGAAATTCCCCAATCCGTTTCGAATCACGCAAATCCTGAACCATATTCAGGCCGCCGGAATTCAGCAGCAGCTGCTCATTTCCGCCCAGCCCATGCAGAAAATAGAGCACTGGATAGCTGCTAGTCTTATCGGCGTCGTAGTCGGAAGGAAGAATCACGCAGTACGGAACAGGATGCCCCAGAATCTTGCTCGGCGCCGTGCGGCACTCTGCCCTTCCCGGCGCGGCCGCAACCGGAGCAGCACAAATCGCAGTGCAACCCAGCAGCATCATCAGCGCAGCAGCAAAACCGAGCGCCCGCCTGCGGGCCTTACTCATACCGCAGCGCCTCCACAGGATTCAGCCGCGCCGCCCGCGACGCCGGATACATTCCCGCCGCCAGGCTGACGAAAAACGAAACCCCGATCGCCAGCGCCACCATCCACCAGTGGATTGACGATATATCGATCGCCGGCAGTTCCTGCCGCTTCAGATACGCATTTGTCCCAATCGTCAGCGCCCGGCCAATCAGCCATCCCATCCCGACGCCCAGCACTCCCCCGAGCAATCCCATCGCGCCCGCTTCCACAAAAAATAGCCGCCGCACATCGCGATCCGCCGCCCCCAGCGCTTTCAAAATCCCAATCTCGCGCCGCCGCTCCAGTATCGCCATCACCAGCGTGTTCACGATTCCCAGCGACGCAACCGTCAGCGCCAAACTCCCGAAAATCAACAGCAACGAATCGAACACCGTGAAAAACAACATCATATTTTTCGTCGCGTCCAAAATCGAAAACGTCCCGAACCCCATGCCCTTGATCGTGTCCTCGACGCTCTGCACCGCTTTCGGCGAACTCACACGCACCGTCAAGGTTTCATACGCCGGCTTCCCCGTATTTCCACGAAGCATCTCGCGCATGTCCGTCGGCTGCGCGATGCGCAAATTCTGCGCGACCTGTAAAGGTATCAGCAATCGCCCGCGCCCAAACCCGCCGAACCCCGTAGCCGGTTCCGTCTCCACCACTCCGATAACGCGCAGCTTCATTTCGCGCGGGACCAGCGAGAATCCGCCAGAAGCTGGCGCATCATCCGCGTCAGAGTTCTTCGCCCCAGATTGTTCGGCGGCCTTTCCCGTCGCGGAATCCGCCGGCAACGGCTCCTTCTCCGCATACCGCAGCACCAAATCCTTCCCGATCAGCGAATCCGTCTGCTTCGAAAGGTCGCGCGCAAATTCAATCTGTAAGATCGCCTCATTCGCCTCCGGCCCGGAGAAGAACGACCCTTTCATCTCATCGAAAGCGCCATCGCTCCGCGCCGACGCCGGAATCCCCGCCACAGTCGTCATGTACGGCTTGCCCTCGAACTGCACCTCCGTCGGAAAGCGTACCTCGGGATACACCTCGACGACATTCTTGATCTCACCCAGCTGCTTCCGCGCATCCTCATCCAGCTTGCGCGCCGGCCCGGTCGAGACGCGATCGGCCGAAGCGCGCGGAGGCCCGCCAAATGCGCGCATATTCGCCTGCGTCGTCACAAAAACCGCATCAAACAGCCCGGAACGCGAGAGGCGTGTGCTAGCCAACTCCTGCAATCCCACTCCCAGCGACAGCATCGCCACCAGCGACGCCACCCCCACCGCAATCCCCAGAGTAGTCAGCGAATTGCGCAGCACCGCTTCCCGCAGATTGCGCGCCGCCAGCTCCGTCAGGTCACGCAATTTCATCGCTGGCTCCCTCGCTCACGAGTTTCCCGTCGCGCATCGTGATAATCCGGTGCGCATACCGCGCCGCGCGCACTTTGTCGTGCGTCACCATCACAATCGTCATTTGCAAATTTTGATTTATTTCTTGTAGCAGATGCATGATCGCATCCCCCGTCACGCTGTCCAGGTTCCCCGTCGGCTCATCCGCCAGCAAAATCGTCGGCCGGTTCACCAACGCCCGCGCCAAAGCCGCACGCTGCTGCTCTCCGCCAGAAAGCTCACCAGGCCGATGCGATAACCGCGCCGCCAAACTCACCCGCTCCACAGCCTCACGCACCCGCGCCGGCCGCTCCGCCCGATCCACCTCCGCCAGACGCAGCGGCAGCTCCACGTTCTCCTCCAGCGTCATCCGCGGCAGCAGGTTGAACGCCTGAAACACCATGCCCACCGTATGACTGCGATGATGAGCCAGTTCCTGCGACGTCATCTCTGCCAGATTCTGCCCGTGCGCGTAAATCGCCCCAGCCGTCGGCCGGTCGAGCCCAGCCAGCAGATTCAGCAGCGTGGATTTGCCCGACCCGGAACTTCCCAGCAGCGCCACAAACTCCCCAGCCCGCACCGCGATCGAGACATCCTCCACCGCTCGCACCATCGCCTCGCCCATCGCATACTGCCGCGACACGCGTTCCGTGCGCACAGCAAACCCGTTAGAAGTGCCCGTCATATCCCCCACACTATTATTACGCGCACCCGCCACCGTTCGTTACACATACAGGAAAGCTTTTGTAGCGGCGGTCTTTAGACCGCAATCGACCGGTCGTGCAACCTTGATGGCGCACTAAAGTGCGCCGCTACAAATTCAGGTCCGAGTATTTGGATGCAGTTGTCACGCGCGCGTTTTCGTAAAGTTTCTGCGGAGTCTTGCCGTGAGGATTCGCCCAGCGTCCCGGAATCGCCGTGCCGCATTTCGGGCACTTCCCTTCCTGTAACCGGTTCTGCTGCACATCGTGCCAGGAGCGCTTCACCAGTAAAGTCTTGCACGAGGGACATGACGTATGCGCGCCGTCACTATAAATATTCCCCTCGTACACGTAGTGTAACCCCATCTCCAGCGCAATCCGCCGCGCCGCGTGCAACGTTTCCGGTGGCGTGCGTGGCTTATCCTGCAATTTGAAGTCAGGATGAAACGCGGTGAAATGCAGCGGCACATCCGGCCCTAGGTTCTGCAGAATCCATCCGCACAGCTCGCGCGTCTCCTCCGCGGCGTCATTCAACGTGGGAATCATCAGGTTGGTAATCTCGGACCACACATTTGTTTCGTTCTTCAGCCACAGCAGCGCATCCAGCACGGGCTGCAGATGCGTCAGCGTAATTTTTCCGTAGAATTTCTCCGTGAACGCCTTCAGATCAATGTTGGCCGCGTCTATGTGATCGTAAATATCGTGGAAGGCGTCGTAGGTGATGTATCCGTTGGAAACCATCACCGTGTTCAGGCCCGCTTCTTTCGCGGCGTGGCAGATATCAATCACATACTCGCCCCAAATGGTCGGCTCGTTGTAGGTGAAGGCAATCGAATCGCAGTGATTGCGGATTGCGAGGAGCACCACGTCTTCCGGCGGGACGTACGACGACCCCACCTGGTCCGCGCGCGATTTCGAAATGTCCCAATTCTGGCAGAAGAAACAACCCATGTTGCAGCCGGCCGTCCCCATAGAAAATACGCGCGTGCCGGGAAGAAAATGGTTCAGCGGTTTCTTCTCGATAGGATCAATCTGCATCGCCGCAGGATGCGCGTAGCCCAAGCTGTAAAGTTTTCCGCCCTCGTTCGCGCGTATGTAGCAGAAGCCCGCCTGCCCCTCGCCGATATGGCAATGGCGCGGGCAAAGATAACAATGTACTTTGCCGCCCGGCTCCGGCTCCCACCAGCGCGCCTCGTGCAATTCCGCCGACTTTTGCAATATTTTCAGACCCTGCATGGCATGCGCCCTTCAGGCCCAATTATACGCTCTAATTATGCGATCGGATTTTGCGCGGCGAATCGTGGTGCGCCTCGGCGGCGAGGCGCGGACGGGCGGTCTGAGACCCGCCCCTCCAGATCGGCCCGCGATTACTTCAGCACCGCAGCATCCAACCACAGTTGCCACTGCCCAAGGCCGCGTTATATCGTGGCTGGGTGGAATTTCGCACCGTCCTGCTCTCGTTGCGAGTCACCCGCTGAAGATGAAACTCATTCGGCCCACCGCGTTTCTCGTTGCCGCAGCTTGCCTGCTGCTTGGACCCATCGCGCGCGCGCAATCTTCCGAGGGCACGCCTGGACGGATGCACGAATATAAGGACGACGTCACGCTCTCCACCGGACAGATCCGCGCCGGCGATGTCTGCGTGAATTTCCTCCCAGTCCTGCAATCGGTGGGCTTCTTCAATGGACTGGAACGAATCGAAACGCCGGAAGGCCCCGAATTCCGTCGCAATTCCCACCCGGTAGATTTCTTCCCGGATTACCTCGTCCTCGAAATCAATATCCGAATCGAGGTATGCGACGCCAATATGTATACTCCGGCCAAGACTCCGGACGTCTTGAGGGGTATTCAATTTCGCGTGCAGTGGAAGCGCGGTTTATATTTGCGGCCGGTGGCCAACGTGAGCATCGAACGCAAACCGCTGCAAATGGAAGAGGGCGACAACCGAATGCTCTACATCATCAAACTTCGCGACCACAGCGTCCCGCTCACCGACCACCTGATTCTTTCCGTCGTCTCCGCCAACGGCAAAATATTGTCGCGCATGTCCGCGCGGCTGGATATCTGATCGGCACCTTGCGCCTGATAGGAATGGCTACGATCGCTGCTCCCTGCGCCGATCCCCCACCCATTCCAAAAATCGCTCCATCCGCGCGCGTTCGCACCACATCAAGCTGAAGAATTTCCCCGCATCGAGCTCGGCTGCGTCACGGCCAAAGAAAGTCTCCAGCCTCCACCGCAAATATGGCGATGCCCACGGCCGCAGGCGGTAGCCCCGCGCGATAATCCAGTAGTAGCGAAGGGCGTTCAACATGGCGGGACGGGTGTTAGAATTGCTGCGTGAATAGTCAGGCTCCTCAAAGCGCGGAAGACCATTATTACGCGGGCATTGATCTTTTCGGTGAGGGAAAACTCCCGGAAGCAATTGCGGAATACACGCGGGCCTTGGAGCTGGATCCCGAATTTAGCGACGCGCTCCATGGCCTGGCGCAAGCCTATCACGCCCAGCAGGATTTTGACCGCACCATTGAGACCGCGCGGCGCATTCTGGTTCTCGACCCCGATGACATCCTCGCATGGACCACCATCTCTCGCGCCTACCAACGCAAAGGCATGGTCCCCGAAGCCGAAGAAGCCGGTAATAAAGCGCGCATCCTCGGCTGGAAACAGCAACTGAAGGAACAGAAGGCGAGCGGCGGGAAAATTTAGGCCTGCCGCACACTGTCAGTAATCAATCTCACGCTCCCCGTTTCGGCGCCGTAGCTCGAGCAGCCTGGTTCACCGCTTCGGCAACCAGTTCTCCGTTGTTCTTCGCGTGGCTGCCGTCCGGCAAAGTAAGCACATCCTCGAGGCCGATTCGCGTGTCGTAGCCGCGCTTTGCCGCAACTTCGATAAAATCCCACGCGGTGCGATTCAATCCGTGCAAAATGATCGGCAATGCGATCCCGGTGCTGCGCAACATCTCCTCAATCTCCGCGACAACCGCGAGCGCCGCGTCCATCTCCTGATGCTCGGGTTCCAGCAAAACCCACCGGCACTTCGCCGCAAGGCCGCTCTCCAGAAATTTCTCAGTGGCCAGGACGCTGCCCATCCCCGCCTCG
This sequence comes from uncultured Acidobacteriota bacterium, assembly GCA_963790855.1. Classification (GTDB taxonomy): domain Bacteria; phylum Acidobacteriota; class Terriglobia; order Acidiferrales; family UBA7541; genus Palsa-295. The sequence continues at coordinate 339,670 of CAWBPZ010000003.1, read as the reverse complement.
ACGCCCAGGCCCTTGGACAGCAACATTTCTGCCAGCGCGATCCCGCCGTCTTCGTTGACGTTCACCGAGGCAAAATCTGGAAGGGTTTTCCACGCCGCGACTTTTTCATGACGTTCGTGCGCATTCCGCACCATCCACATGCCCGTGCTCACTCCAAACGGTACGCCAGGAATAGCAGCGCGCACTGCTGACACGGCGCGCGCGACATCATCCGCGTCTAAACTCTCGCGCCCGTCGGCCGAGCGCACATGGAAATGCGCCGCGCCCGCTCCTGCCGCGACCGCTTCCTTCGCTGCAGCAGCGATGTCCTGGGGCGAACAAGGCACACGCGGATGCTCCGCCCGTGTTCTGCCGCCGTTCAATGCCACTTCAATCAACATGCAAGCTCCTGTGGAATAAGTGCCCTGCCATCGCGTGCTCTCGCGCGATGCCCGCCTCGCACTGAAACAATAGAAAAATAAAAACGGCCGAGCAACAAGCGCTCGGCCACGAAAAATGCTCTCTCACAACTCTCAGCATCCCGGGAGGATCGGTTGTTGGGGGCGGGTCGAAGACCCGCCCCCACAACCACAAATCAACTCCACGGCTACATTGCCGAACCGAAACTACAGCGCCGAGCACACCGACTTAACTTCGGTGTAGTGCTCCAGCACTTCGTGTCCCATCTCGCGGCCCCAACCGGACTGCTTGTAGCCGCCGAACGGCAGCGCTGCGTCGAACACGTTGTAGCAATTGATCCAGACCGTGCCGGCCTTGATCTTGGACGCCATCTGATGCGCCTTCTTGATGTCGCGCGTCCAAATCCCGGCAGCCAAGCCATAGATCGTGTCGTTGGCAGTCGACACGATTTCGCTCGGATCGCTGAACGGAATTGCGGTAACCACCGGTCCGAAAATTTCTTCCTGCACCACTTTCATCTTCGGATTAGTATTCACCAGTACGGTCGGCTTCACGAAGTAACCAGTCGTGCCTTCCCGCGAACCGCCGGTGACGGCCTTTGCGCCTTCCTTCGCGCCGCTCTCCAAATAGCCGCACACGCGATTGAGCTGCTCTTCGGAAACGAGCGGGCCCAGATCGCTATCTGGATCAAATCCCGGACGCACGCGGATTTTCGAAGCGTTGTCCGCAACACCCTCGACTACCTTGTCGAAAGCTTTCTTTTCGATGTACAGGCGCGAACCGGCGCAGCAGCACTGACCTTGATTGAAGAAGATCGCGCTGGCAGCTCCCGGAATCGCTGTGTCGAGGTCGGCGTCGTCGAAAATAATGTTCGGCGACTTGCCGCCCAATTCCAGGGATACCTTCTTCAAGTTCCCCGCCGCGGCTTGCAAAATCAGCTTGCCCACTTCGGTGGAACCCGTGAACGCAACCTTATCCACATCCGGATGCGCAGCAAGAGCAGCGCCGGCAGTCTCGCCGTAACCCGGAACGATATTCACCACTCCATCCGGAATGCCTGCTTCCTGGATCAATTCGCCCAGGCGCAGCGCCGTCAGCGGCGTCTGTTCGGCAGGCTTGAGCACAATCGTGCAGCCCGTCGCCAGAGCCGGACCCAATTTCCACGCGGCCATCAGCAGCGGGAAATTCCACGGAATGATTTGTCCCACCACGCCCACCGGCTCGCGCAGCGTGTACGCGTGAAACATACCCTGCTTCCAACCGGACATCGGAATCGTGTTGCCTTCGATTTTCGTGGCCCAGCCGGCGTAATAACGGAAATGATCAATCGAAAGCGGCAGATCAGCGACGCGGGCAATTTTCAGCGGCTTGCCGTTATCCAGCGATTCCAACTGCGCGAATTCTTCGAGATGCTTTTCCAGCAGGTCGGCCAAACGCCACATCATGCGGCCGCGTTCCGAAGGCGAAATTTTCGACCACGGCCCGGTCTCGAAGGCCGCACGCGCCGCTTCTACTGCGCGATTAATGTCTTCCTTATCGCCCTCGGCGACATTCGACAGCACTTCGCCGGTCGCCGGATTGTAAGTCTTGAACGTCTTGCCCGAAGCCGCGTCAACCCACTTGCCGTTGATCAGCATTTTGCGCGTCTTGGTCACATACCCGGTTACATTTTCAGTCGGTTTCACAGCCGCGGATGCAGTTGCCATATCGTCTTCCTCCTTCAGTCTTCAGTGATTTGCGGAAATCCACAATCTTGCCCGAGCCCTGCCGAAAATTCGTTATTGCCCGAAATCGCGCTGCCCAGCGTGCGTGATTCTGCGAATTCGCGTGGTGCGAACCGCTGAGAAAAACGATCCGTCGTCTTCAATCCTGGCTGGAAGCTGCGCGATGCAATCAAGGCTTTCTGGACCATTCCAGTCACCCTGCGGGGGCTAACACCGCTTATCATAGTCGCCCGCCCCGCCGGTTGCAATAGCTCAAGCAGATGCGGCGCATCATCTTTATTTATAGATAGCGCCTGGGGCTAGGCGGCCCCGCGCACCCAGACCCGTTGCGTGGCGGGCTTGCCTAAATGAATGCGGGCGGAATGGCCGGTGACGGACAAGACCATTGTCTCGTCATATTCGCGCTGATGAACGCGCACTTTCGTTCCGGGGCGCAAACCGAGTCCGGTCACGAATTCCAAGAACTTGGGATCCTTCTCGTACACGCGCAGCACTTCGTAGCTCTTTCCCACTGAAACGTCTGAGAGCCGCACCGCACCAAATTTTCGGCGCAGCTTGGCCATTCCGCCCAGCAACGGCACGCCGTGCGGGCAACGGCTGTCGCGCCCGAAGCGCTTCAGTAGCAGTTCCGCGACTTCGGGCGAGATTCCGTGCTCGAGGCGCTCTGCTTCTTCGTGCGCGCGCGCCCATTCCAAGCCGATCACGTCGGTGAGCAGCTTTTCCGCGAGGCGATGACGCAGAACGAGATGTTGGGCGATCTCCTGTCCCTTCGGGGAAAGTTCAATGTGGCCGTCGCGACGCACGCGCAAATATCCGCCGCGGGTCATGCGTTTCAGAGCTGCGGTGACTGCTGGAGGGGTGACGCCTAAATCTTCAGCCAGGCGCGCGCTGATCGGCGCTTGCTCTTCCTGTACCAGTTCCCAGATAGCTTTCAGATAATCTTCCTGGGATACGCTTGTGGTTTCGCGCCGCATTGTTCCTCGCTCTAGTCCTCTGCGTTTGTTAGCCCGCGCTGGCCGCTTGGGTGCGCAGACGCTCCGCCAGAGACGTGATGCGCGTTGTGATGTCATCGCAGATCGTGCGATGAAGCTCGATATCTTCGCCGAAGGGGTCGCGCACGGGCCACTCTTCGACGTCGTGTTCGGGAAACAGCGCTTTGCCGTGAATTCCGGACATATTAATCACTACGTCCGGCTTCCGCAGCTTGTGATTGTGTAGGCCTTTCGAGAATTGGCCATCGAATGGAATGCCACGCTCGCGCAAGACCGCTTGCGTGGTGGCGTCAATGAACCCGAGCGGTGAAACTCCCGCGCTTTCCGGCAAGATGATATCTGCATACGAATGGCGCGCGATCGCTTCCGCCATCTGGCTACGTACGCAGTTGCCCACGCAAACGAAAAGGACTTTTACTGGAGCACTCATGCGGGCGACAGAATCTCACAAATTAAGGTAGGATTGAACCGCTGACCTATGAAATTGAAATTGGAGCGGCGGTCAATACCACAGCTAGCGCGAAACCGCGACGCCACTACGCGCCATCTGAACAAAATAATCGTGCACGGCTGCATCGTCGCTGAGCTCCGGATGAAATGTCGCGGCCAAAATCTTTCCCTGGCGCACTAAGACGGGAAGGCCCGCATCCTCTGCTAGTATTTCCACCCCCGCGCCCACTGATTCGATAATCGGCGCGCGAATGAAGACCATCTCGAGCGGCTGGGCGCGCAATTTTGTCCTTCCCATGTGCACGTCGCTCGCGAGCTGCCGCCCGTAGCCGTTGCGCAGCACCGACGCGTCCAGCAAGCCCAGCGAAGCTTGCGCCGGGCCGTGCACTTCTTTCGCCAGCAAAATTGTTCCGGCGCAAGTGCCGAAAAACGCGCCATCGGCTGCCGCGAAATTCCTCAGTGCATCGAACAGGCCCTCTTCGATCATCACTTTCAGATGCGTGGTGCTCTCGCCGCCGGGCAGAATCACGCCTGCGAGGCCCGCGAGAGCCGCAGGAGTGCGCACGAACGTGTGCTCTACGCCGAGACGCTCGAGCACGTTGGCGTGCGCTCCGTAATCACCTTGTATTGCGACGATTCCTATTTTCAATTCGTCGTTTTTCATTTGAATAAGCCTAACCTAAAAAGTGTCCTCGGCGCCGACGTTCAACAGAAAAACGTAGGGGCGGGTCTTGGACCCGTCCCTACAACCAAGTCACGATCAAGCACCGTAGGCGTCACACAAGTCGCGCCTCGACCGCGCACCCACAGCCCTGAATCCGTGACTCCAGCCCGGCTCACCAACCTCTAGTCTGAAGCAGATCCTTCTCGTCCATCTGGCGAACGTCGAGGCCCTTCATCGCGTCGCCCAATTCCTCGGACGCTTCCAGCACTACTTTCGGATCTTTGTAGTGCGTGGTGGCTTTCACGATCGCGCGGGCGCGCACGGCGGGATCGCTCGACTTGAAAATGCCTGAGCCGACGAACACGGCCTCGGCGCCCAGCTGCATCACTAGAGCCGCGTCCGCAGGAGTCGCAATCCCGCCGGCGGAAAAATTCGGCACGGGCAATTTGCCGTGCTTCGCTACCCACGCGACCAGCTCGAACGGCGAACCGAGCTCTTTCGATTCGTGCACCAATTCCTCTTCGCCGAGTAGCGTGAGCCGCTTCATCTGGCTGACAATCGTGCGCATGTGGCGCACCGCTTCCACGATATTCCCCGAGCCCGCTTCGCCCTTGGTGCGCACCATCGCCGCGCCTTCGGCGATTCGGCGCAGCGCCTCGCCCAGATTGCGCGCGCCGCAAACGAACGGCACTTTGTAGCCGTGCTTCCAAACGTGATGCTCTTCGTCGGCGGGCGTGAGCACTTCGCTCTCGTCAATGTAATCCACTTCCAGAGCTTCGAGCACTTGCGCTTCCGCGAAGTGGCCGATGCGAACTTTGGCCATCACTGGTATTGATACGGTGTCCATAATTTCGCGAATGATGCGCGGGGCCGCCATGCGCGCCACTCCGCCTTCCTTGCGAATGTCGGAAGGGACGCGCTCCAGCGCCATCACGGCGCAGGCGCCGGCGTCTTCGGCGATCTTGGCTTGCTCGGCGTTGGTCACGTCCATGATCACGCCGCCCTTCAACATTTCCGCCAGACCAACTTTCACGCGCCACAAATTGTTGTTCATCAGTTCCATCGAGTTTCTCCCTCGGTCTCGGTTGCGAATTTCACTTCTGGAGCGGCCTCCCTGCTAATACCCGCGGCGCGTCTGCTTGCGGTGCTTGCTTCGGATTAATAATTACAAACCGCCCCTTGCCGCGCGCCAACACCTTACCCGAAACATCGCGTATCGCACCAACCATAAACAAATTTCTGCCGGTCACTTCCGTTTCGTAGCCTTCGATAACTAAATCCACATCCACCGGCACCGGTTTCAAATATTCGATGGTCAGTTCGGCCGTCACCGCGTGCACGCCGCGGAAGCGGCACACCTTGCCCATCACTTCATCCAGCACAGTGGCTATGATACCGCCATGAATGAATCCGGTCCCACCTTGATATTCCGCGCCCAGCCGAAAATTCCCCCGGATGCGTTTCGCGGCATCATCCTGTTCGAAGGTCAGCAGCATGCCGCGCTCGTTCGCGCCGCCGCAGCCAAAGCACAGATTCGCCGGATTCGGTTTCAGCAGCACGATTTCCTTAGACCAACGCCACGCGCGAATGGAACTCACTTCTCGCGCCGCGCTGCCGCTTGCGAAACTCCGTCTTCACGACTGCGCCGAGGATTTCAATCCCGCGCGCGATTCGCTTTTCGTCGAGGCTTGCAAATCCCAGGCGCAATGTATTCGGCTGCGGATTCTGATGGTAGAAATATCGCCCGGGAACGTACATCACGCCCTGTTCCCGCGCGTGAATCAGCAATTCGCCCGCATCAAATCCTGCCGGCAAGCTCAACCACACGGACATCCCGCCTTCCGGGCGCGTCCACGAGCTTCCCTCCGGCATAAATTTTCCGAGCGCCGATTCCATCGCGTCCAAACGGCTGCGATACACTTTCTTCATCTTCGCCAGATGGCGCGTCAGATGCCCGCGCTGAATAAATTCCGCGAGAGTTGCTTGTGCCAGCTGATCCGTATGCAGGTCGGTCGCTTGTTTCACGAGGCGCAATCTTTCGATAACGCTTTCGGGCCCGATGCACCAACCCACTCGCAATCCGGGAAACGCAATTTTGGATACGCTATCAATCTGAATCACGCTGCCGTTGCGATCCAGCGAACGCAACGAAGGAGTCGCCGTCCCGCGCAAGCGCAGCCGCCCGTAAATGTAATCTTCAATCACCGGCACTTGATAACGCGCAGCCATCTCGAGCAAACGCCGCCGCTCGCTCATCGGGAGCGCGGTCCCGGTTGGATTGTGAAAATCGGGCGTAGCGAAAATAAATTTCACGCGGTTCTGCATCAATACGGATTCGAGCGCGTCAATATTCAGGCCCAGCCGCCCGGCCGGCGCGTCATCCGTATCAACAGCCACCGCCAAAGTGCGAATTCGCGCCGCTCCGAAAGTGGCGAGCGCCCCCGGATATGCGGGATTTTCCAGTGCCACCGCATCTCCCGGTCGCAAGAACGCTTTGCACACCAGATCGATTGCCTGCTGGCATCCGCCCGTGATCAGTAGCTGCTCGCTGCGGACCGCCAGCCCTTCCTCGCGGAAAAATTCAATCAACGCGCTCTTCAGCGGCTCGTAGCCGTCGGACGAGCCAATCTGCAGCACTTTGCGCCCGTCGCTGCGCAGCACGGCGTTGCAGCAGCTGCGAAATTCTTCGAGCGGAAAATGTTCTTCCGGCGGCCGCGCGGCCACGAAACCGATTGCGTCTTTCGGCACCTCGGGAGTCAACCGGCTCAGGCCATCCTCGCCGCGTTCATCCGCAAACAAAGTTTCCCAGCGCACCGACCCGCCATTCCCATTCGTCCGGGGCGGCGGGGTGAACTGCCGCGCCGGCGCGCCACAAATATATGTCCCGCGGCCCACGTGCCCCTGAATCAAGCCCTCGGATTCGAGTTCCGCGTAAGCATTGGCGACGGTCGTGCGATGCACGCCGAGCTGCGTAGCGAGTTCGCGGCTGGCGGGAATTCGATCGCCGGTGCGCAATTCGCCCGAATGCACCAGCGCGCGCAACTGATCGCGCAGTTGCACGTACAGCGGAATGTGGCTTTCAGACTGGAGATGTAGCGGCAGCATTGGCTCACTCCTGCAGTCCAATATACAGGAGCAATTATAATCGTAAAGAGCCAATATGTCTCTGGGTCGGAGTGCGGGGAGCTGCGCTTCATCCCGGGTGGCCCTCCCGGCGACAAAGCAGTGATTTGATTTTTTCGTGAAAGTCGAGACTGGAAGGATCGACAACAGATATGATATGCGTTTCTCATTCATTGCATGCGAACCACCAATCTGAATCCAGCTTCGCTATTATCCTTAATCGGAATCGCGCTTATGGTGCACGTGTTGTTTCTACCCCTTTCATACGTTCACCGGGCCGGAATCAATCTTTGGTTTGGGCCCGGAGGCGTTGAGAAGGGTTTGGAGTTGCTGTGTGGAATGATATGTCTTTTTGTAGGAATGTGGTTGTGCTCGGGCGATTCGAAGCGCGACTCAAAGTAGAGTTAAATGTCAAATCTTGCGGGGAAGAAGATACGCGGCTGACTCGGATAGCGACTCTGTAACGCTCAACTTCCCAGACGCAACTCCTAACGCTCCACCGTTAACCGTCAATTTTTCGCCTCGCCACCGTTGCCCCGCAGCAAAAACCTTTGAAGCTTCCCCGTCGCGGTTCGCGGCAACTCCTTTACGAAGCGATATTCTTGCGGACACTTAAATCCCGGCAAGCGGGTGCGCAGCCAGCCGTAGATTTCGCTGTCGAGTCCGCCCGCGGTGTTCGTCACGCTTTGGCGCAAGACGATGTAGGCCACCGGACGCACCAGCCCTACCGAGTCCGCATTCCCCACGACCGCGCACTCCGCAATTGCCGCGTGCCCCAGCAGCGCATTCTCCACTTCCCCTGGCGAAACCCACATGCCGGATACTTTCATCATGTCGTCGACGCGGCCGCGGTAATAAAAATAGCCGTCGGCATCGCGCGAGAATTTGTCGCCGGTATTCACCCATCCGTCGCGTTTGGTCCGCTGCGTAAGCTCTGGTATGCGCCAATATTCCCCGAACGCGCTTTCTCCCTTCACCCACAGGCTCCCCGCCTCGTCCACAGCAGCAGGCTCACCCGCATCATCCAAAATGCGCGCTTCGTATCCTGGGACTTCCCGCCCGCAGCTGCCCGCGCGCGCTTCGCCCGGTCGCGACGACAAGAATATATGCAGCATCTCGCTCGAGCCGATACCATCCAGAATCTCAACTCCGAAGCGCTGGCGAAACTGCTCGAATATCTCGGCCGGCAACGATTCCCCGGCAGAAACGGCCAGCCGCACGGAAGAAAAATCCAGCGCCAGGCCTTTTTCAGACTCGCGGAGCAGCGAGGCATAGAACGTGGGTACCGAAAAAAACACAGTCGGCCGGTGCTGGGCGATCACCGCCGCAATTTCATCGGCCCGTGGCCGCTCGGGATACAAAATCGTCGAGGCCCCGAAATGGAGCGGAAAATACATGCCATTTCCCAGGCCGTAGGCGAAAAACAATTTCGACACCGAAAACAACCGGTCATTCGCGCGCAATCCCAGCACGCCCTGCGCATAATTCCGCGCGGCAACTGCCATATCCTGGTGCCGGTGCACGACGGCTTTCGGCGTGCCGCCGCTGCCCGATGTGTACAAGAAGAATGCCGGGTCGGTCGCGGAAGTCGGGTGTGTAGCAACCGCTCCAGCACGCGACGGCAGCCAGTCCTCCCAGTTCACGATGTGAGGCGCCACGCGCTCCGGCTTCTCTGCTCCCGACGTGCTTTCGTAAATGACCAGCAAATCCAGCGCCGCGTCTTTTGCAGTGTTCTCCGCGACGCCAGTGCAGAACTCGCCTAGAATTGGCGCGTGCACAATCGCGATGCGCGCTCCACAATTTTCCAGCCAATGCTGGTAATCGGCCGCGCGCGCCGTGGGATTCACCGGCACAGCAATCGCGCCAATCTTCGCCGCCCCAAAAAACGCCGCGATCAACTCCGCTGAATCTGGCAAAGCGAGCAGCACGCGCTCGCCCGACTGGCAATTCGCACCGCGCAGCGCCTGCGCCACGCGCCCGACCAACGTTTCCAGTTCCGCGAACGTTCGCGCGCGTCCAGTCCCCAGGATGGCAAGCTTCTCCGAATGCTGTCGCGCCGGCCGCGAGACAAATTCATCGGCGATGTTGTAAATGGGTCCGCGCACCGTGGAAGCTGCAGAGGCAGGCAAGGGAGAGAAATCCGCCATGGCAGGATTCTACTCTAGAAAAAACGCGCAGCAAGCTGTTACGGCAGAGCGGGCCACGCGAAAAAACCCACGGCAAATATAAAAGGGCGCCTAAGCAGCGCCCTGACGAAACTGCATGAATTTAATCTGTGCCGCAGCTCCAACCCCAAACCACGACTCACTAAGCACCAATCACGGCTCACTGCCCTACTGCGTCGCCGACTTCTCGCCCAGCCTGCGCATCCGCTCCTGCAGTTTCTTCCGCAGAGTCATCGGCGCGTTCGGATTGAACGCCACTAGGTACCACAGCGGCTGTGTGCGATCTTTGCTCAGCCTGGACAAAGTAGCCGCATCGCTGTTCGGGTGACGCGCAATATTCTCGCGAATCGCGGAATACGGATGATGCGACAAGCGGCCCAGCGTCTTCGCCGAAACTTTCGGATGCTCGCTGATCAAGCGCAGTAAATAAAAGTCTTCCTTGGGAGCTTGCCGCGAAAGTCCGTCCAGAGTTTCCGGCTTCACTTCGGCGCTCAGCACCACGCCCACTTTTTCGTCCCAGCCGGGGTTGATGCGATTCAGTTCCTGCGTCCGCGCGTGAATCAGTTGTTCGATCACGCGACGCTCCTGTTCAAGGCGCGCGGCCGGCAATGCGCTGCGCTCCACCGAATCCAGCACGCGCAGCAAATGCTGCCGCTCGCCGAAAACGATCTGCGAAGTGCGCACCGCTTTGGTCTTCCCAGGATTGCGTACCAAGTCTGAACGTCTCATCGTTTGTTCACCCCGCGGATCTCAGGAGCCGCATTCATCCCAGGCAGCAGCCCCGGTGCAATTCAAATTGTTCTGTCGTCGTTGAAAACGGGCCGATGGGCGTTCCAGGAACGGGCTTGCGCAGCGTGAAGCATTAGCTTCGTTCCCGGTAGTATAGCTTCGTTCGGAGTTCCAACAAAAGCTGCTCCGAATTGAAACGGTGCTCAGCGCCCCAGTCGCTAAGTTCCGCTAATTCATCGACGCGTCGTACGCCCTGCAGCCGGTTCATCGTCGAAGGCTCGCATCGTGATGCCTTCATCCGATCGGACCTTGTCGTCCCTTGGGGCCACGGCGGAGTCAACGCAACGGCCCAGATTATCTAATCTCACTGCAGCATAGTAAAGGATAGCGGCCGGGGCTGTTCCATAGTCCGCAACACGTGGTTCTAGAACCAAGCGCTGGCTTTCACGGCGTCGCGTCAGGTGTGTTGCGCATCCCGGCGTGACACGCTAACTTGAATTCTCAATACTTTCAGGGAGCTACCAATGGCCGTCTTCGACGAACACAAGGACGAACTGGAGCACTACGAAACGATGATGGGGCCGCACCGTGGACGGTTGGCCGTTTCGCTGGATCTCCTTACCAATGCGCTAGTCCTGGTCGGCCAACACGGCGTCTATTGCCACACCAATCGCGACCCGGATGTGCCTGTAATGGACATCCGCATCATCCAGGCAGAAATCGGCAAAGCCAAGGAGTTGATTCAAAGTGTGATGGAGGCGATGCGCGCGGAACGAGACAAGAAGGGCTAAATCAAGGCATGTTGCAACGGTCGTGAATGTGTTCGAGTTCGGAGCGGCGTTCCGCCAATTTCGTTAAAGCTTGAGATCCCACGTTTCCGCGACCAAATCTTTACCGAAACTGTGGTGCCGTTTCTTTCTGACGCAGCGAAACCCCGCCTGTTTATAAATGTGTCGGGCCGCCAGCAAAATGCTCTGGGTCCACAAGGTAATCTTTTTGTACCCCGTGCGGCGCGCAAACCTTATGCATTCTTCGACGAGGCGCTTGCCAATTCCCAAACCCCGCGCCGCAGCCTCCACGTGCAGCAGCCGCAACTTCGCGACGGTCTGCGAATGTTTCACAAGGTAGACCGCGCCGACGAGTTCGCCTCTGCGTTCGGCAATCCAGCAGCGCTCGCGCCGCGCGTCGAACTTCTCGATGAAATTCGCAGCGATCTTGGCCGCCAGCGCTTCATATTGGTCGTCCCATCCATATTCCTGCGCGTACAATAGGCCCTGCCGGCTCACCACCCAGCCCATGTCTCCCGGCTGATGGGGCCGCAAAATGTACGGTTCGCTTTGGTTGGTAGGCGGCGCCAGCACTGACTCAATTTCATTCATCGCAGCCACCAACCGCTGTTGATCCGCTTCTGATACACCGCGCAATCGCGCTGTGACATCTTCATTGGACCGCTGATCGAGCGTCGCAACAGCTTTTCGCCCGCGTGCAGTTAGGGACAGCAGCGTCTCGCGGCCATCCGCGTCCGAGCGTTCCGCGCCGATCACGCGGTCCTTCTTGAACCCGCGCAAGATGCGGCTGAGGTAGCCGGCGTCGAGGCCGAGCTCGGCGCCGACTGCTGTCGCGGTGGGTTTCTGCCAGTGCGCGATCTCGTAGAGGACGCGCCCCTGGGTCAAGGAAAACGCGCTGCCGAGGAACCCTTCCTGGAGCACGCCGATCTTGCGCGTATAGAAACGATTGAAGCGGCGGATCGCGTTCACTCTGGCGTTGTTGTGCGCATTTCTTTTCGCTGGTGTGGTGTGCGTTATCGCCATGCGTGCCATTGTCATCCACTTAGTTGCTTTTGTCAACTAATGGAAAGGCCGAGCCCGGACCACATTCAATTTGCGGCGCGATTCATCCTGAGAGCCCCCAGGGCGGGATCGAAGGGCTGCCCCCAGCTTGCCAAGGTTTCAGCTTCGATCCCCTTCCCGGCACAAAATTATTTTCTTTTGACCGTAACCTTCGCCTTCACTGGCAGTTCTATACTATGGCAGCTACAACTCCGGAGCTCTCGTTGAAGGCCGTACAAGAACCGAGCGAGCGGCGACTGATCGAAGCGGCGCAGCAGGATCCTAGCCGATTCGCTGCGCTCTACGAAATTCACTTCGAGCGGGTGTACGCGTACGTTTCGCGCCGCGTGGGCAATCGCGAAGCGGCGGAAGACGTGACATCCGAGGTCTTTCACCACGCGCTCGCGAACCTGCCGCGATTCGAGTGGCGCGGCGCTCCCTTCGGCGCGTGGCTCATGCGCATCGCCTCCAATGCCATCGCCGACCGCTGGCGCCGCGGCTCGCGCGAAATGTCCGATGAGTTTGCACGCGACCCCGCCAGCGCTGAACCCACCCCGGAAGAACTCGAAATCCGCGCACAGCTTTTCCGCCTGGTGCAGGAATTGCCAATCGAACAACGGAAAGTGGTGCAGATGCGGTTTGCAGAAGAAAAAAGCATACGTGAAATCGCGCAGGCCTTGCGACGCACCGAAGGCGCCGTAAAGCAGCTCCAGTTCCGCGGCATACAGGCTCTGCGCGAGGAAGCCGCAAAACTTTCCGGCAAGCAAGCGGCCGGTAGTGCGCCACAGAAGAAAAATCGGTCGGGTGCCGCCAATGCCTAAACCAAACCTGAGCGAACAACTGGATCGCGCGATTCAGGCGCTGCTGACGCCCGGCCCGGCGCTGCGCCGCCGCGATGGAGCCGCACCTAAAGCAACCATCGGCAAGCTCGCGGGCGTCGCGTCTCAGCTCCGCGGCCTGCCCCGCACAGAATTCAAAGCAGCACTACGAGCGCAACTCGAAGGGAGACCACTCATGGCCAGCAAAGCCGTAGCAGCACCTGAGGCAAAACAGACCGCCACTGCGTACTTGATCGTGAACGACGCCGCCGGCGCGATTGAATTTTACAAGCAGGCGTTCGGCGCGACGGAGATCATGCGCCTGCGTGGCCCCGGCGAACGCATCGGCCACGCGGAAATTCGCATCGGCAATTCGACCATCATGCTCGCCGATGAATTCCCGGATTTCGGCGCCGTCAGCGCGCAAACTATGGGCGGCTCACCCATAAGAATCCATCTTCAAGTGGATGATGTGGACGCACTCGCTGCGCGCGCCGTTGCTGCCGGGGCCAAAGTGGTTCGTCCGGTGCAGGATCAATTCTACGGCGAGCGCTCCGGACAATTTTCCGATCCCTTCGGCTATACATGGATGATTTCCACGCAAACCGAACAGCTCACAGCCGAAGAAATCGAGCGGCGCTTCGCGTCAATGCAAAAGCCCGCGAGCGCGCGATCCGCCGAAGCGGAAGAGCCGAAGTGGACTCTGCCCGTGCCTTACATCCGCAAAGGGTTCCGCACGCTGACGCCCTATCTGCTGGTTCCGGGCGCCGCGAACCTCATCAACTTCTACAAACAGGCGTTCGGCGCGGAAGAACTTTTTCGCGTCGCGCGCCCCGGTTCCGACCTCATCATGCACGCCGAAGTTCGCATCGCCGGATCCATGATCGAACTCGCCGACGCGACGGCGGAATTCAAGCCCCGCGCCTCCTCGAATATTTTGTACGTGCCGGATGTGGATGCTGTTTTCCTCCGCGCTGTGGAAGCGGGCGCCACTTCGCTGGCTGCGCCCGCTGATCGTCCTTGGGGTGATCGCGATGGCGCTGTGAAAGACCCTGGCGGCAACACCTGGTACATCACCACTCACGGCGGTGGCGATCACGTAACTGCCGACACTCCTTCGATTGTTCCAGTGTTTCTCGTCGAAAATGCCGATAAATATGTGGAGTTCCTGAAGCAAGCATTCCACGCACGAGAAGTTTTCATGACCACGGATCCGGCGGGCAAAATCCGGCACATGAGGCTCCGTGTGGGCAATTCCATTTTGTCCGGCGGCGAGGTGCACGGGGAGTTTCAAGCGGCGCCGTTCCTGCTGCACATGTACGTTCCGAATACCGACGAAGTCTACGGGAACGCTTTGCGCCACGGCGCGACCTCGATTCGCGGTCTTGAGGACGCCCCTTACGGCGACCGGACTGCGACGGTGCAAGACCCCGCCGGCAATCTGTGGTCGCTGGCCACGCACGTCAAGGACGTGAAGTTTTAACTTCGCGTGCGGTTAACGCAGGTAGGGGTTTTCTGCGCGCTCTTCGCCGATGGTGGTGTTGTCGCCGTGACCGGGAATGACCAGCGTTTCGTCGGGAAGCGCGAGAAGCTTTTCGCGGATTGAATTCAAAATATCTTTCATCGAGCCGCCCCATAAATCAGTGCGGCCGATGCTGCCTTGAAATAAAGTATCGCCGGCAAGCAGCCGCCGCGGCGCCATTGCGCTTTCGCGCGAACGTGATGGCGCAGCTTCAGCCGCGAGTCCACGCAAATGCGCTTGTACATGAGGATCCGCAGAGGCTTTCGCCGATAGCGGTCGCGCGTGGTCTACGGCCACGAGTGCGCCGGGCAATCCTTTTTCCACGAGCAGGCTGATGCTTCCGGGCGTGTGCCCTGGCGTGTGAATGACGCGCGCTGCGTAGCCGCCCCAACGCACGCTGTCGCCTTCTTTTACGAAATCTTCGATGCGCATGCTTTCCGGCGTGCGCATGCCCAAGAATTGCGCCTGCATGTCCAGATGACGGTACAACTCCAGGTCGGCCTCGTGGATCAGGACGGGAGCTTTCGTTGCGGCATGCAGTAGCGCGAGGCCTCCGACATGATCAATGTGCGTATGAGTGCTGACAATCGCGCGCACATTCAGTTGGTGCTCGCGCAGAATTCCGAGGATGCGCTCGACCTCGTCGCCCGGATCCACGACGATCGCTTCACGCGTCTCCGGATCGCCGAGGATTGAGCAATTGCACTGCAGCATCCCTACGGGAATGATCTCGTGGATCAGTTTTTCGCTCACGTTGAAATTATAGCAACTCCGTCGGCAGTGGGTCAGTTTCCGATTTCCGGTGCGGCTCACCTGGCCGGCGCGAAGATTTTTCCGGGCTCATCCGCGTTCGCTGCATCGGCGGTATAATCGCTCCCGTTGTAAAGCCTTGCTTACGAGCGAGAGGAGCTAATCATATGCATTCGTTAAGGGATCTGCTGCAGGACGCGCAACAAACTGGAAAGGCGATCGGGCATTTTAATATTTCCGACTTGGTGCTGTTGAAAGCGGTGTTTGCGGCTGCACGCGAAGTAAACGTGCCGGTCCTGGTTGGCTTGTCCGAAGGCGAGCGCGAGTTTGTGGGGGCTCGCCCGATCGCGGCATTCGTGCGAAGCCTACGCGAGGAATTCGACTACCCGATTTTCCTGAACGCAGATCACACACACTCGCTCGCTAAGGGCGTGGAGGCCGCGAAAGCTGGGTTCGACTCAATCGTCTTCGATATGTCCGCCCTGCCCTTCGACGAAAATGTGCGCCAAACCAAGCAGGCGGTCGAAGAGTTGAAAGAGATCAATCCTGCCATGCTCGTCGAGGGAGAAATCGGCGACATCGGTTCCGGGTCTGAGATACACGACAAGGCCCCCGACCTTTCGAAGGGACTCTCAACGCCGGAACAGGCTCGACAATTTGTGGAGAGCACTGCAGTGGACATCCTCGCTCCCGCAGTGGGCAACATGCACGGAATGCTGCGCAGCATGGTGAGTGGAGAAACGAAGAAGCGGCTCCATATCGAGAGGATCGCGGGCATCAAGCGAGCGGCGGGGGTTTTCCTGACGCTCCACGGCGGCTCCGGCACCGATGACGAAGACTTCCGCAAGGCAATCGCAGCCGGAATCAACATTGTCCACATCAATACCGAACTCCGCGTCGCGTGGAGACGTGGTGTGGAACAGGGTTTGGCTCAACATCCCGAAGAAGTCGTACCTTACAAGATTCTACCGCCCGCCGTCGACGCAGTGAAACAAGTGGTCAGCTCTCGTCTGCGGCTCTTCAACGGTGAACGGCGTTTCGCGCAAGGAGTCTAGGCACTCCGTGCAGCCGCGCGTGGAGTACCATGTGATGGATGTGCGTTTGCGTACTTGCAATCGTCCGCATACTCGGTTTTCGCGTGCGCGAAATCTTCAGGATGCGCTCGACCTCGTACCCGGGATGCCTTTATCTCCTGAATCAGGTTAATGGCCTGATAGCATGGCACTCTCGCTTGGCATCGCCCCCGCCCAGAATTCATCTTGCAACCGCACGGTTTGCACGCGCAAAGAATCGAGGCGCGCGAGATCATTTCCCGACGTTCCGTGTTGCACCCGCACAGCAACGTACTGCCGAAAGAAGCTGGCGATCTCGGAGCCGTCCGGAGCCGGGAGGAGCGCTCTGCGGCGCAACCAGGTACCGATGGCATAGGCTTCATTCAGCACGAGCTGCTTGCGAGCGTCGAAGCGAGATACGGCCATGAACATCGTGAACCCGAGCAACAGCGCAACCATTCCGAGTATCGCGTCCTTGACCGCGGATGTCTGCGACTTGGCTTTGTCGGGAGTTCGCGTCTCGAACCTGCGACCGAACCGGAACCCCACATCTGGCGCTACCCGCTTGAAAACAAAAAATACAACGTAGATGATGATTTCGTTTGTTCCGTAGAGGCAACCGGTGTTCACGATCCTCTCCTGAGAAGGCCGAATTTCATCGCGAGTTTCTCCAGCTCCTGGCCACGGAGGCGGGCACAGCCCCTCGCTTCCGCGCCTACAAACCAATTGTGGGAAGGGTGCGCGTCCGCGCGGCTCAAGTAGAATTTGCGGCCAATACGGAGCATCGCGCGGGCAGATCTATCACAGTTTTTCGGAGGGCGGATAAGCCATGCAGTCGAAGTCTTGTCGCGCGATGTGCTGTTGCGATGGCGATCACGCGCGAGGAACTTCTAGCGTCGAATAATGACATTTTTCCCGGGATTTTCCCGCAATGTTCCGCACGTCGGCATCGTCTTGACCCAAGGCGAAACCCGCTGTTTTGACAATGGCTGTCGAATTCCGTTAGTGTAGCTCTACCAAGAAATCTAAGTGTGCGTGGCTGTGTCTGGGGGAATCGTTTGCACATTTTGCGAGGAACGCGCGACGCACTTTGGGCCGGGGACGACTAGACGTACTGCCGTGAAAAGTGGAGGACTCAAGCGATGTGGACATGCGGGGTCAAGATAATAGATTTAAATTGCAGATACAGAGCCGCGGAGTCGAACGCCGGCGCGTATTCGCATCCGAGATCGAACCAGGTTCGATTTCTGGTGGCAATTCTTTGCGCGCTGCTCATTGCTCCGGGCGAGACCTGGGCGTATGCGCGGCCGACGCGGCAGGACGCTTCGTCGCAAGACCAGCAGGATTTCAAGATCCCCAATGAGCAGTTGGATTCGCTGGTCGCGCCCATCGCGCTCTACCCCGACCCACTACTGGCGCAGGTGCTGGCCGCCTCCACCTATCCGCTCGAAATCGTTCAGCTGCAACAGTGGCTGGAGATGCACAAGGACTTGAAAGGGGAAGCCCTGACAGATGCGGTGCAAAAGGAGGACTGGGACCCCAGCGTCCAGGCGATGGCCCCGTTTCCGGACCTGGTGAAACAGATGTTCGATGGCATTAAGTGGACTACCGATCTTGGAAACGCATTTCTTGCGCAACAAAGTGATGTGATGGACGCCGTGCAACGCATGCGCTTGAAAGCGCAGAGCGCGGGAAATTTGAAATCCACTGAGCAACAGACCGTGGAATCGAAAACGGTGGAGAGCAAGACGGTTGTGGTGATTCAGCAGGCCAATCCGCAGGTGGTTTATGTGCCTTCATACAATCCGGTGGTCGTTTACGGCCCTCCCGTCTATCCCTATCCTCCAATTTATTACCCGCCGCCCAGTTATTACGCCGCGGGCGTTGCGATCGCATTTGGGGTCGGGCTTGCCATCGGTTCCTACTACCACGGCGGATGGGGCTGGGGCTGCGGATGGGGGCACAGCAACGTGAACATCAACATCAACAACAATTACGTGCGTCACTACAACAACACGAATATCAATCGGGGAAACATCAACACTGGCAATATCAACCGGCCCAGCACCTTGCCTGCCGGCGGCAACAACTGGCAGCATAATCCGCAACATCGTGGTGGAACTCCGTACTCAAACCGGGCGACCGCGACCCAATACGGCGGGACTGCTCGCGGGGATTCCGCGGCCACGCGACAAGCGAATGCTCGGCAGAGCCAAGCCGGGCAACAGCCCGCCTCAATGAATCGCGGAGGAAGCGGTTCCGCACGACCAGGGGGAGGAGGCGCAAACGCGTCCACGCGCCCAGCGGGCAGTGAGCGCGTGGGCAATCGGCAAGTTCCCAATACTCCGAGCGCCACAAATAAGAGCGCATTCGGAGGTGCGTCGAGCGGAATGAGCGGCAACGCAGCTCGTACCAGCAATCAGCGAGGAGCTTCCAGCATGGGAGCTTCCCGTGGCGGCGCGGCCAGAAGCGGCGGGCGACGCCAGTGAGCACAGCCATGAACAAGGAGAAAGCCATGAGCGCAAGACCTAAGAATTCCGTCACACGCGCCGCACTTTTGGCCGCCGTCATAGTTGCCCTGTGCTCCTGGGTGGCTGTGCAGGCGCAGCCGCTTTCCGGACCCAATGCGGTCGCGTCTCCGCAAACTACCCAGACAGGATTTGCAA
The DNA here is from genome assembly GCA_963790855.1 of uncultured Acidobacteriota bacterium. Taxonomy (GTDB): domain Bacteria; phylum Acidobacteriota; class Terriglobia; order Acidiferrales; family UBA7541; genus Palsa-295. The sequence continues at coordinate 320,787 of CAWBPZ010000003.1, read as the reverse complement.
CACCGCAAAAAGCGGCTGCCGCGCTAATCAAAGCGGCGGGAGACGATGACCTGCAAGCGTTGACAGCGATGTTCGGAACAGATGGTGAAGGCTTGGTGAGCACGGCCGACCACGTCCAGGACAAAAACTACGCGGCCGCATTTGCGGAGCGGGCGCAAAAAAAGAACTCGGTCGTGATGGATCCGAAGGACCCGAACCGCGCCACGATCCTGGTGGGCGATGAGGCGTGGCCGTTGCCCGTTCCGCTGGTCAAGAAAGGCGCGCAATGGTATTTCGATTCAAAGGCGGGTCACGATGAGGTCCTTTACCGCCGCATCGGAGCCAACGAACTGGACGCCATTCAAATTTGCCGTGGCTTCGTGGAAGCACAAGAGGAATACGCTTCGCAGGTTCACGATAACTCAGGCATCAATCAGTACGCTCAGCGAATGATCAGTACAGACGGAAAGCAAGATGGGTTGGCGTGGAAGAATTCAGATGGAAGCTGGGGAGGTCCGGTGAGCGAGACGATCGCGAAAGCAATCCAAGAGGGTTACACGACCCGCGGCGAACCCTTCCATGGCTACTATTTCAAAGTTCTGAAGGGTCAGGGACCTGCTGCCCGGAACGGAGAACTCGACTACGTCATCAACGGCGTGATGATCGGCGGATTTGCGATGGTGGCTTGGCCCGCTGAGTACAAGGTCACGGGGGTCCAGACTTTTATCGTGAGCTACAGCGGAATCGTCTACCAGAGGGACCTTGGACCTGATACCGCAACGACCGCGGCGGCGATCGAACGCTACAATCCGGACAAGACGTGGCGTCGCACGGACGACAACTGGTGACCGACCCGGCGTGCAGCGCTCCCGTCGCTCGTCCCGCGGGAACCGTGAGGACGCGTGACGGGCGACCCGGAAGTAATCTTCAAACAATACAGCTCGACTAGCCGGCAAGTCGCGTTACCGGACATTTCGAACAATGTCGGCCCTGTCAAACACTTTTTGAGCAGACTTATCCACGCACTTAAAAGAGTTTTTTCTTCCGCTTCCTGGGTGGTCTTACTTGTCAGCCTTGACGACTTCGGCTCGCTGGTAATCTAGCCGTCGGTTTCCCTCCGACCCATACATCTGTTCGATCGTAAACTTCAGACCGTGATTCGTTATTCGAACTCGCGAGGGAGCGGGATGCCCATTCAAGTGCCCGGCGTTCTCGTTCACGTCATGTCCGGTACCGAGCTGTCCCGCGCGCGAACCAAATTCCAGCTCCGTCTTCCCGAACCTGTCAACAAAAGCCCACTCGAGTCGAGGGGGCCGACATTGTTATGCAATCAAGTCCCCTATTGCTGCCAAACAAGCTGTGGACTTGATCCAGCGGCGAAGCTGCGACAGAAACGACGCGAAATCGGCGGCAAAAGTTTTTGAATCGTCGGCTCGGGCGCGCCATTCCTCCCGCCCGCACATTCATGCGCCTTCCGCTTTTCCTCGGTCTTGGCGCTGGAATCTCCATCCGCCGGCATTCTCACTTAAGCTTCTCGAAAAACCCGCTCCGGGAAACCTCTACTTTTTGAGCTTGCTCTCAAGATCCGGGACGAACATCGGCTGCGCGCCCGGTTCGAGCTTTCGCGCTTCGCTGAGTGCCGTGTCCCACTCCTGCCGCGCCTCTTCCTTTCGCCCCATTGCCGCGAGCGCATCTCCCCGCGCCTGGTGCCCAAAAATCGAAGACGGATCGAGCGCCACCGCTTCCTCCGCGAGCGCCAGAGCCCGCGCCGCATCGCCCTTCGCCACGACTTCGGTCGCATTCTGCGCGCGGCTCATCGCCGCCGCCTGGGCCAAATCAAACCGGCCGCGGTAGATCATCACGCTGTGGTCAATTGTTTCTTCTGGTTTGGCGCGTCGAAACGCATCGTACGGATTGAGCGACGCTGCCGGCCACTCGCATCCCGAAAGATCCCCCGCGCTCAGAATCACGGTGCCATCAATCAGCGGCGGCACGATGTCCGCGCCTCCCAGCCCGGATGTATCCGCGGTGGGCAAATGGTGACAAGTAATTCCGTAGGTTCCCGGGTTCACCTCAGGATACGCAAAATAGGCGAACCAGCACTCTTCTCCTGGATTCCGCTGCTGCCAGGCTCTCACCTGGAAGAGTTGCTGCGCCCAGTCCGAGTTCGAATCGCTCAGCAGCTTATGCACGTTGGCCGGGCCGCCCCACGCTTCGTTCGCGTAGGCCATGTGATTGGGAAACGCCGCGAGCGACGAACCTACGTGCGCCGCCAGCACCAGGCAGCACACGGCGAACCACTTGCGGCTGGATGCCGCCAGCGCCGCAGCTCCGCCGCCGGCCAGCACGAACGAATACGCGTAAAACGGCAACAGGTGCCGCGCCCCGATGTTCATCCCCGATACCATCGCCACGGCCAGATAGAACAGCGCCGGAATTAGCAGAAAATCCAGTTCGCGTCCCCCTTTCAGTTTTCGAGTCGCCGCCGCATAAGTCGCCAGGCCTGCCAACGCCAGCAGTCCCAGCGTCGTCTTGATCGCGATCACCGACGGGAAATACCACCAGACGCCGTGTGCGATGTTCCGCCCAAATATGAATGTCGGATAGAACAGCGCCATCCGCCCTACGTCCACCAGACCGATCAGGTAAGACTCCGGCAGCAGGTGCAGCCGACCCACAAGATTGATGAGCCACGAAATGTGCGGACCGAGCGGCGCCACGTAATCCCCGAGCGTGGTGCTCATCTGCAGTCCCGCGGGCCGCGGTGCGTAACGAAAACCGTAGAAGCTCCAAAGCACCAGCACGCCGATCAGAAAAATCCCGCAGAACGCTCCCGCCAGCCGCAGCGCCTGCCGCGCCCGCGTTCCCTTCTCCGCCGCTGCGATCTCGCGCGCGATCAGCAGCACGAGGATTGGCGCCAGCATCACTCCGGAATGTTTCGTCGCCAGCAGGAGTCCCGCCACCACGCCGGCCACTACCAACCGCTTCGCCGTCGGGTGCTTCACGTACCGATAGAAACACCACGTACTCGCCAGAAAAAACAGCGAGACGCCGATGTCCGTCGTCACCAGTGCCGAATGCGCCAGAACGTTCGGATCAAACGCGGCCAGCGTCAGCGCGAAAATCGCCGCCCAGTCCCCGAACGATTCTCGCGCCACCAGGAAAACCACCAGCGAAAGCGCCCCGGCCAACAAGCCGGCCGCCACCCGCATTTCGAAAACCAATTGGTTGCGATCGCCGTCGTTGCGCGCAAGCCAGTCCCGCCCGCTCAAATACGCCTCAGTTTTGAAATCGCGGCCTTTCAGCTCCGGCACCCACAGAGGCCGCCCCAGCAGCGGCGCCGTCGCCAGCAGCTTTACGAACGGTGGGTGCTCCGGGTTCAGACCGTAGTCTTTGGTGTGCCACATCATGTAGCCGGCAAACATGTGGTTGCCTTCGTCGAACGTGAGCGATTCGCGGTGAACCATCATCAGCGTCAGAACCATCTGCGCGCCGATCAGCCCCGCCACGATTCCCCACAACATCTGCCTGGAAAGTTTTGGCACGTTCTTCCTATCCCTTGAAATTTACGCGGGCATCGTACGTCGAATCACACGTCGAATGACCGGTCGTATGATCTGTCGAATGACCCGTCGCGCGCCGCATCCCTGACGCGGCCGGGTTCTATCGCCCCACGGTGTACGTCAGGGTATTTTTCTGAGAGATGAATTCCCTTTCATTGCGGTTGATGCGAAAGCGCTCAACCCGCTCAAGACCACAAGTATCCACAGCGCAGCGCGAATGGTGGAAAGCTGCGCGACAAACCCGATCAGGGGCGGACCGGCAAGGAAGCCAACGTAACCAGCAGTCGTGACTACCGCGAGACTGGGGCCGGGTGCGCTGCCTTCAATGTTCCCAGCAGCCGCAAACGTATTGGGAATAATCGTAGCTAGACCTGCTCCAGCGCACGTAAATCCCAGCAACGCCGAACCCGCGTTGCCGAACAATACGACAAACACGAGACCTGTCGCAGCTAGAAGTGCGCCGTAACATACGAGGTGCCTGCGGCCGAGCTTCCCAGTGAGATAGTCGCCTGTCAGACGACCTGCAGCCATAGCGCCTGAGAACACCGCATATCCAAGAGCGGCCAGTCCCGGCCCGGTGAGAACCGAAGTACGAAGATAAATTGCGCTCCAATCGGCGATTGCACCTTCAATGAGCATAATCGAAAAAGCAAGAAGAGCGAGAGCCCCTAAGGGAACGGACCACGCAATCGTGCCTCCGGATGCCGCTGTCTCCGCATCCGAAGATGCTGAGGGAAGAGGAAGCCACCTGAATGCAAGCATGGACATTGCGACAAGCGCTATACCGCTGACCCAAAAGTGAACCCCAGCCAGAACTCCACGTGAAGCGACCAATCCCCCTAACGCAGATCCGGCCATTCCACCCAAACTGAAGAGGGCGTGGAATGAGGACATGATGTGACGTTGGTATCGCTTCTCGAGGATCACGGCGTGAGTATTCATCGCTACGTCCATCGAACCACCCATCGCCCCATAGAAAAGAAGAGCGACCGACAGCATTAGGACCGTATTGGATTCAGCAATCAAGGGCAGTGCGAGGCCAAACCCCAGCGTCGAACCAATCACGATGCTCAGACTGCCGAACTTGTTGACGAGCCATCCGGCCACAGGCATGGCGAAAACGGAACCGATTGCCGCCATCATCAGCGACCTGCCCAAAACGGCGGAAGAAAGATGTAGCTGCGCCTGAAAGGCAGGAATCCTGGAAGCCCAGGTAGCGATGATCAGGCCGTGGATGAGAAAGATTACGGAGACGCTCACGCGTACCAGTGGGAGGCTGCGTTCGCGCATCAATCGGGTTCCGCGCGATTCGAGCGCTTTCGCGGAAGACCTTGTAAGGCGCTGAGGTTGGCAGTAACGTGCACGAAGCTGACAATACATGCATACACGTGCACATTCAAGTATATTCGTGTAATATGGTGCAGAATGAAGCCGGAAGCTGAAGCAGACCAAATCGCCCTGAAGGAAGAGCGCCACCAACACATCTTGGAGCTGCTTGGCAGCGAGGGTCGAGTCGTCGCCGCGGACCTCAGCGGTCGATACAGCGTTTCTGAAGATACGATTCGTCGAGATCTGCGCGAGTTGGCGCGTTCGGGAAAGATCCAACGAGTTCACGGCGGCGCCCTGCCTCGCCGCGCGGAGGCTATTCCTTTCGTTTCTCGTCAACAAATAGATATTGAAAGCAAGACCGGAATTGCTCGAGCGGCAGCTGAGATGATCCGAGATGGTCAGGTAGTGCTCATTGACGGAGGTACGACTAATCTAAGAATTGCTTCCTACCTTTCCAGAGAGCGTTCAGCAACGATTGTTACCAACAGCCCGCCGCTTGCGCTTGCGTTGGCAGATCATTCGAAGGTGACCGTGCTGATGCTCGGAGGAAATCTTCATAAAGAGGCGCGGGTCACGACAGGTATCGAGACCATTCGGGGAATCGAATCCATTCGCGCTGATCTATGCCTTCTCGGAATGTGCAGTTTGCACCCGGAGGTAGGAATAACCGTCGGCGACCGAGAAGAAGCGTACGTGAAAAAAGCGATGATAGGGGCTTCAACGGAAGTTATTGGCCTGATTTCACAGGGAAAAATGGGGACGTCGCTGCCTTACCTCGTCGGTGCTGCTTCCCGACTGACACGTTTGATAACCGATGCCTCAGACGAAGATGAGCTGAATCCCTACCGTTCCCAAGGCATAGAAGTCACAAGTACGTAAATCGACTGCAGTTCGAGCTAGCGCAGCCAGAATTCAACGAAGTGAGGAATTGTGTCTCGGACTTTTCGCACGAACTAGCGGTGCCACCCTCGAAGCTCGTTTCGTTCTTTAATGCCACCCGTTGCCGCGGCGACCAATCGCTAAGTCATGAGGGGCAAACAAGGTTTTTGGAGCGGGCGATGGTAATCGAACCCGTGTCCGATGCTTCACCCGTCGCGCAACCGAAAACTACGAAATTCCACTTCTCCGCTAACGGCGGCGATCTCAATGGGTCGACGCAACATAAAGCTTGAAGCCCTGTCGCATTGAAAACAAAAGCCAAAATCGCTTGCTCGTGTAAGACCGACAAGAACGCCGCCCTGGCTAGGTTTTGGCCAAGTGCAGCCAAACAGATGCTTCTCCTGCTGAAGCATTGCGGAATCAATGCACTGCATGGTGTTGCATCGACCCATCGAGACCACCCGCGATACCGGAAACTGACGCACCATCAGAATCGCGCCCGCGCGCCCGCGTTGACTTGTGTGTGCGCGGAATCTAATATGGGCACGGAATGACAGACTCCCAGCCCCTCATCGGGCACGTTATTTCCCAATATCGCGTTATCGAACGGCTTGGTGGCGGCGGCATGGGCGTGGTGTACAAGGCGGAAGACAACAAGCTCGGACGCATGGTCGCGCTGAAATTTCTGCCCGACGAAGTTTCGCAGGACCAGCTGGCGTTGGATCGTTTCTTGCGCGAAGCGCGCGCGGCGGCGGCGCTGAGCCACCCGAATATTTGCACGATTTTTGAGATTGGCGAATACCAGGGGCGCAGTTACATAGCGATGGAATTGCTGAAGGGCGCGACGCTGAAGCATCGCATCACGGGCGGCCCCATGGCGTTTGAGGCCCTGCTGGAATCCGGCATCCAATCCGCTGATGCGCTGGACGCCGCTCATTCTGAGAGCATCATCCATCGCGACATCAAGCCCGCGAATATTTTCCTGACGGATCGCGGGCAGACGAAAATTCTGGATTTCGGACTGGCCAAGATGATGGCGGTTCCGGGCAGCGACGGCCACACTGCTTCGGGTACTGCCACACTAGACAACGCAAATCTCACCAGCCCTGGGATTGCCGTCGGCACCGTCGCGTACATGTCGCCGGAGCAAACCCTGGGCAAGGACCTCGATTCGCGCACGGATATCTTTTCCCTCGGTGTGGTGCTCTACGAAATGGCGACCGGACGGCAGGCTTTCTCCGGTTCCACTTCCGCGGCCATTTTCGACGCCATCCTGAATCGCGCGCCCGTCGCCCCGGTGCGGATCAATCCCGACGTTCCGCAGGAACTCGAACGCATCATTAATAAGTCGCTGGAAAAAGACCGCACCATGCGCTACCAGACGGCCGCCGACCTGCGCACCGATTTGAGGCGTCTGCAGCGCGATTCCGGCTCCAGCAAAACACAGGTAAGCAGCGCCGAAAATTTCAGCGCTGCAAATCTCGCCGCCACAACAGCGACAGCTTCCGCCGGCTCGTCTGGCGCAAATTCCGCCGCGCCCACGCCGCCACCTCCGCCACCGACACAAAGCTCCGGTTCGACGAGAACTTCCGCGAGCGGTTCCGGCAGCGCCGCCATCGTCCTCGGCGAAGCAAAAAAACACAAAGGTAAATTGATCGCCGCGGTCGTCGTAATCGTGCTCGTCGCTGCCGCCATCGCTTTCTTCGTCGGCAAATCGCGTGGCCACCAAACCACGTTCAACGCGCAAAACATGAGCATCGTAAAGCTCACAGAAACCGGCAAAGCGTCCGGCGTGGCCATTTCTCCTAACGGCCAATACGTCGTGTACGTCCTGCGCGACGGCGAAATGCAAAGCCTGATGGTTCGCCAGGTGGCCACCGGCAGCGACGTGCAAATCCTCGCGCCCGCCGTGAGCATCTTCTACGGCCTCACCTTTTCTCCCGACGGCAACTACATTTATTTCACCCAAGCCTCCAAGGAAAATCAGCTCTTCAGCTCACTCTACAAAATGCCCGCACTCGGCGGCAATCCACAGCAGATCTTGCGCGATATAGACACTTCCATCAGCTTCTCTCCCGATGGCAAGCAATTCGCATTCATCCGCGGAATTCCAGAGAATGGAACCTTTAAACTGCTGTCCGCCAATGCGGACGGCTCGGGCGAAAAACTCCTGACCTCGATGAGCGCGAACATAAACTCCGCCGGTCTTCTAACTCCCGCGTGGTCGCCGGACGGCAAGACCATCATCTTTGCCTCTTTGCTGCCGTCGGTCAGCAGCAAGCTGAACGAATTCACCGTCGCCACCGGAGCGGTGCGCACGCTCTTCGCTACCCACGGCAATCTGGGACGCCCACATTGGTTGCCAGATGGAGACGCGCTCCTGGTTCCCATGCGCGAGGAGAGCGGCGGCGCGCAAGGCCAGCTCTGGAAAATTTCCTATCCTTCCGGAGAAGCGCAGCGGCTGACCAACGACTTGACGGATTACAGTTTGCCCTGGCTGGATTTGACGGCGGACGGTTCGACTGTGGTCACCGTGGAGACCACGGTTTCCTCGGACCTTTGGAACGCGCCCGGTGGAGATTCGGCGCGCGCCACGCAAATCACTTCAGGCGGCCCAGCCATTGGCAGCGTTTCGACGTTGGGCACAGACCGCATTCTATTCGGCAATCGCAATCGCGAACTCTTCACCGCGAACTATGACGGAAGCGCTCGGAGGCAGGTGGCAGGCAGCGATCGCAACATCTTGTTCGCGTGGGGTTGCGGTGACGGAAATCACATCGTGTTTGCTGTGCCGCGCGGCAATGCATCCGATATCTGGCGCATGGACGCGGACGGTTCGAATCAATTGCAGTTGACCCACGACAAGTCCGCGCTCCTGCCGGTATGCTCGCGGGATGGTTCGACGGTCACTTTCGACTACGAGGATCAACTGAGTACCTGGCGCATGGGAATTGATGGCTCAAATCCCACGTCGTTAGGCTTGCACAATCAAACCACCCCTGTCGTCTTTTTGTCGAAGGACAATAAACTCGTCCTCTATCGTTTGGGGCATCCCGATGCGCTGCAGCTGCGCGATCAATTGGTCGGAGCACCGGTAGGAGGCGGAGCGTCCGTTTTTTTGTTTGACGTACCGCTCGGCACCGCCCAAAATTTCCCACATTGGTCGCCGGACGATCACGGAGTTGACATGGTATTGGTTCGTGGAGGCGCCGCGAATATTTGGCGGCAGCCTGTTCCGAGCGGCGCGATGAAGCAGATAACAAATTTCCCAGGCGGCCTCATCCGGGCCTTCAACTGGTCGCCCGACGGCAAAACCCTGTTCCTCGCGCGCGGCACACAATCCAGCGACATCATCCTGCTGAAGAGCGCCAAAAACTAATCGTTACGGTCCACGGCCTGAAATTTCTCCGGCGCCTGCGCCGAATGCTCGTAAACTAACTCCCGTGCGCCCTCCACCTTTCGGCTGGGTTCTAATTGCAATCGCTTTTGTGCTGCCTGCGGTGGCCGAGGTGCATTGCCAGGAGCAGAACCCCGCTCCGGTGGTTTCTTCCGATTCCCACAGCACTCTCGCGCTGTTCGTCAACGTGATCCGTGCCCGATCCAGGACCCTTGAAGCCAGCTCCGGTCTACGCCAGGATTTTCGTTCCTTCCTCTCCGCGCACAATCTGCCGCCAGACAGCGTCCGCTACCACGACTACGTCGTCGCGCACGTGCTGTTTGAGGCCACCAGGGATGCAGGTTTCTGGAACATGCATTGGTCCATCACCGACCAGCCGCCTAACTCCGATAGCGTTTGGAGGCAATGGCGCAGCGTCAATCAGCCCTCCACATTGAGGCCGACCGCGACGGCGGAATGTGACGAGCTTTCCGCGCTGTATGCATTTCTTGTCGAACGCGCGGGCGTCAAGCCTATTGGGCTTTTCTGGCCGTACGCGAATCACACTGTCGCGGTCTGGACGATGCGTCCCGCAGCGGGAGCCGTGGTCCGCGTGGTGATTCCTACATCGCAAATCTTCCTCGATCAAACGGATACCTTCGACACCAGGAAGTTCGATCCTTGGCATCAGAAGATCATTTACGAGTACACCCGTCGCGACGTGCCGGATTCGTTCGAATTTCCAAAACCGCTTTTCGATTTCTTCCTTCGGCAGCTGAACAAGTACGGGGGCGCATCCGAAGCCACGCTTCAACAGCTGAGATACCTGCGCGAAGGTGTTTTCTTGAAAGCTTGGACCCCGGAGGATGCGGCGCGCACCGCAATTACAAAACGCAACAACCTGGGATCGGGCCCAGCGGAAGATTTAGCGGCCTTCCAGGATTTCGCGCAAGATATGCGCGCCGCAACTGGTCGATGAGTGCCGCAGTTCTCGGGCTCAGAGTCGCCACGGTACTGATGCGCGACAAAGACGAGTCGCTCTTAGCGTCAATCCATCACGGCCTGCTCGCCAGGGGCAGAGCGGCGCGCACCGTGCATCCCTCGCCAGGGACGCTTTCAATGTTGAACGTTCCGCCCAAGTCTTCGACGCGCTCCTTCATGCCTGAAATCCCCACCGTGAATTCTGGAGCGGATCCAACGGAACGGGGCGGCATGCCGCGGCCCTGATCCGCGACCTCCAGCACAATCTGATCGTTTTCGCGGAACATGCGCAGCGCGGCAGTGCTGCTGCCGGAGTGACGATGCACGTTGCTGAGCGCTTCCTGGGTCACGCGAAACAACGTCATCTCGATTTCCGGTTTCAAACGGCCCAGGTCCGGAGCGAGCTGCAACGAAATTCCGATTCCGCTGCGGTTGGAAAAACCGCGCACCAGCCACTCCAGCGCGGATTCCAGCCCCATCACCTCGATCATCGGCGGATGCAAAAGATAGGATATGGAGCGAATCTCCGCGCCGGCGGCTTGGATCAATTCCCGGCACTCGGCGATGGCGCTTTGATGTTCGGGATTCGCATCATCCAGGAAAGTGCGTATTTTGCCCAAGGCCAGACTCAGTCCGCTGACATAGGTGCCGCCCCAGCAAATCGCTTTCTTCCCATCCCAGAGTCGAGCTTCCCTTGCGGTTGATCAGTGTGATCCGGCCCTGCAGGTCGAGAGCCAGCAGAATCACGTCGGCAATATCGAGATAGCTCTGGGGGCGGTCGCGCTCGTCGCGTCTCGCCGCGAGAACGAGTTTGCGCTCGGAGATGTCCTGCAACAAGCAAGCGACTTGCACTAGTCCGGCGGGCCCCCTAATCGGATAGTAGGAAACGAATGGATTCCCTTCTCCGCCGGTTCGGTAGGTGCACGTCACGACGAATTTGATGGAGTGGTCTTTGAAATTTTCCTGTAGCTTCGCTTTGAGCACGCTGGCAAAGGTGTGTGGATCCGACACGTCGGAGACAAGCTGGCCGACGATTTGCTCTCGCTGAGCTCCGCGGTGGGTCAAAAATGCGCGGTTGGCCATGACGTAGCGGAAGCTGCGGTCCACGACGGCGATCATTTCCTGGAAACTTGCCAGGACTTGTTCGTATTTGTGGAACCAATCCACGAACGAAGTTGCGATCTTGGCGGGGCTTTTCGCGCGCGGTTTCGCGGGACGAGTCTTCTTCCGAAGCATCTCGATTTCCAGAACGATGCGGGTGCGTTGAGCGCGAGATTCTTATTGTTTAAGAGCCACGGAGGCGCGTAGACCTGTGGTGCCGTGTTCGTTGCGAGCTGAAGTGCAGTTCGATTAGGAGCGTCGAGCCAAGGTTGCATGAACGTGAGAATCTACGCCCGCCCGTGGCACAGTCTGAACCTGATTGGCGTGCTCCTCAAGGTATGCGCGAGGTAAGGCGCTGGAATTTTTTGAGCGCGAGAGAGTGTGTGACTGGCAGTCAGCATGTTTCAGCGTCCGGCCGCACCGCAATGTCATCTGATAGTATGAATGCGTGTCGCGCGGCGGGTGATTTGTGACAGCGCGATCTGCAAATTATGGATACGCCTCTACTCGACGAACACAAGTTGGCTGGCGTGAGCCTCGCGTCGTTCCATGGGTGCAACTTGCCGGACGTTTTTTCTTCTTTCGCGGATGAATACCGCGCCGCGCGTGAAGCGGTCGCGATCTTTGACACGAACTGGCATACCATCGTCGAGCTTTCAGGCCCTGACCGCGTGCGTTATTTGAACGCTATCGTCTCGAACGATGTGAAAACTCTGGGCGAAGGGCGCGGCACGCTGGCGTTGCTACTGAATCCGCAAGGACATATTTTGGCGGAGTTGGAGATTTACGCACTGCAGGAGAAGTTGCGGGTTCTGTCGCACGCTTCGGTACGCGAACGCACGGTCGCGACGCTGGATAAATTTATCATTATGGACGACGTCACTTTGAGCGACGTCACCGAGCAGTTCGGCAGCTTCGCGATTGAAGGGCCGCGCGCTGGAACGGTGATCGCTGAAGCTTGCGGCTTGGCGCCTGAAGGCTTTTCCGAGCATGCTATTGCGGAAGTGCAGATCGATGGAGTCGCGTGCCATTTGATTCGCCATTCGCATTTTGGTTTGCCGGGCGCGGAAATTATCGCGCCGCGCGAGCGGCTTGCGCCGCTGTGGAAGAACCTGCGCGCCAGCGTCTTGGCGCAGCACGGCGCGGCAACTGGAATGCGGGCGTTGAATACACTACGCCTGGAAGCTGGCATTCCGTGGTTCCCTGATGATTTCAACGATACGGTGATTCCGCAGGAGGCTGCGTTGGAAGCGACGCACATCAGCTTCAGCAAAGGCTGCTATACAGGCCAGGAAATCGTCGAACGCGTCCGATCGCGCGGCCAAGTGAATCGCCGGCGCGTGCAGCTGAAATTCTCGACGGCCGAGCCGGCCGCTGTGCTGACGCGCCTCTATGCAGCAAGTGCCGAGGATAAAACCGCCGAACCCAAAGAAGTCGGCATCGTCACTAGCTCCGCATTTTCGCCCGCCGCCAAGGCCGCGATCGGAATGGCCTACGTCCGCCGCGAACACAATTCCCCAGGCTCGATCCTCGATTGCAACGGCGGCACTGCGACTGTCGTTACCACCGAAAATACGTAGCACATCGCTTACGACTTCCGCTTGGTTTGCATCACGCTTTAACTTATATTCCGCTGGTCATGACATCTCCCGACTCCGAACGCGAACGGCAACGCCTCGCGGAGGTTTACGCCGGCAAGACGGATGAGGAACTGGAGGAGCTAGCGGAGCGAGGCGGAACGCTCACGGAACTGGCACGAGTCGCCTTGAAGCACGAATTGTCCCACAGGCAACTGCCTATCGCAGTTCGAGAATCGCCCCCGCAGCCGAAAACCTCTGAGTTACCTAGCGTTGTAACCGTGCGTCAATTTTTAACCGTGCAGGAAGCAATCATGGCGAAGGGCATTTTGGATTCCGCGGGGCTTGAAAGCTATTTGGCGGACGAGAACGTGATCAGCATGAATTGGCTTTACTCGAACGCTCTCGGAGGAGTGAAGCTGCAGGTGAGAAGTACGGATGCGGCGATTGCTTCGGACTTGTTGAACCAGAAGCCTTCGGAGGCGGAAGCGAGCGCAGAGCCGGACGAAACCACTAAAGAATAATGCGTACCGACTCTTAAGTTTCGATTTTTTTGACTTTCGACTTTCAACCGCGAATGCAATTTCAACTCTTGCTGAAGTTCATAGAGCGCATGAAGCTGCCGCGGTCGTTGTCGATTTTTTTCTGCAGCTGGAAGATGGCGTAGAGGAGGGCTTCGGGGCGCGGCGGGCAGCCGGGGACGTACACGTCAATCGGGATCACTTGATTGACACCCTGCACTACTGCGTAATTATTGAAGACGCCGCCGGAAGTGGCGCAGGCGCCCATCGAGATTGCCCACTTGGGTTCGGGCATTTGTTCGTAGAGCTGTTTGATTACCGGGGCCATTTTTACCGAGACGCGGCCGGCGACGATCATCAGATCGGATTGGCGGGGCGAACCGCGAAAAACTTCCGCGCCGAAGCGCGCAATGTCGTAACGCGACGAGGCCATGGACATCATTTCGATGGCGCAGCAGGCGAGGCCGAAGGACATGGGCCAAATGGAGCTGCGGCGCGCCCAGTTCACCACTTTGTCTAGCGATGCGAAGAGGATGCCTTCGTCCTTCAGGAAGTTTGCGTCTTGTCCTGGGGCTTCAAGTGTGACGCCCTTCGCGAGTTCGACAGCCATGGCCTATGTGACTCCGTAGCGGCGCAACCTCAGGCGCCGACTGCATTCATTTTGCCTGTTTGCGGCGAGCTTTGCAACGCAGCGCTGTGTTGCGGTTCTTGCCGCGATCGCGAGCAGTCCGTTATTGCAAATACGTACATTCGTTACTGCACCTCGATCGTAAGTTGCGCGGTTTTCGTGTTGCCTTTACCGTCGTCGGCGGTGAAGGTGTATCTGGTCGTCTTTTTCGGCGCGACTTTTACGCAACGATCGAGCGAGGGAAACATGCTCGGCACGTCCGGCGGGTCGAGTTTGACGGATTTGGCGTTGGAAACCCCGTAGCACATATCCGCTTCGTCGCCGCGATGGATGGTCCCAGGCATCGCGTAGAAACTGATGATCTTGAAATCCGCGCCGCCAAGCACTTCGAAGGATTTGGCAGCCTCCTCCCGCTCCTTGGCAGCTTGCGCGGCTTTTTCCTTGGCGACGATGTCCTGATTTTCCTGCCAGCGCGACCAGAAGACAAAAGCGGTGTAGCCGACAACGATCGCGGCGAGCACCCCGAATCCCATCCACATGTTCCGCAAAGTGTGCGGCGTTTTCTGCTCCGGCTCTTGTAACATCACGCCACCTTTAGGACGATTTTGCCGAAGAGCTCGCGATTTTCCATGCGTTTGTGGCCTTCGGCGCATTTTTCGAGCGGGAGGACGACGTCAATTACTGGTTTCAGGAGGCCGCGGCGCAGCAACTCCAGCGCCGAGAGCAACTCGGCTTTGCTGCCCATGAAGGAGCCGAGGATGGTGAGCTGGCGCGTGAAAAGATACGCGATGTTAATTGCGCCGTCGAAGCCGGTGGTCGCGCCGCAAGTGACCAGGCGGCCGCCGACGGCTAGGCTGCGGACGCTGCTGTCCCATGTGGCTTGGCCGACATGTTCGAAGACGACCTCGACGCCACGGCGATTCGTGAGGCGCTTCACTTCGTCGACAATTTTTTGGGTGGAGTGGTTGATGACTGCGTCGGCCCCCAGTTCCCTGGCCTTATCAAGCTTCGCGTCGGAGCCGGCGGTGGCGATCACGCGCGCGCCGGCGGCTTTAGCGATTTGAATCGCGGCGCCGCCGACGCCGCTTCCTGCGCCGAGTACCAGCACGGTCTCGGCGGGCTGCAATTTTGCGCGGCCGATGAGCATGTGCCAAGCGGTGAGTGAAACCAGCGGAAACGCGGCCGCTTCCTCGAACGAAAGATTCTCTGGAATCGGGACACAATTCACTGCCGGGGACTTCACGAACTCAGCGCAACCGCCGTCAACACCCATGCCGAAAATGGTGTAGGCAGGGCACATGCTGTCCTGGCCGCAGAGGCAGCTCGCGCATTGCCCGCAGGAGATTCCCGGCTGCAACAGAACGCGGTCGCCGACCTTTACGTTGGTGACTTTGTCGCCGATCTTCGCTACTTCGCCGGCGATGTCGCTGCCGGGGATGTGCGGGAGCGGGACGTGCGTTCCGGGCAGGCCCATGCGGAGCCAGAGGTCGAGGTGATTCAGGGCGCAGGCGCGGACGCATACGAGGACTTCGTAGGGGTCGATCTGCGGCTCTGAAGCATCTTTGTACTGCAGCACTTCCGGGCCGCCGTGCGCGGCGTAAACGATGGCTTTCATGTGTGCTCCTCAGCTGTATGAAGGCCCACAATTAACAACGGTAGTGGAATTGAGTCAAGTAGCTAGATGGTTTTCGTGCGGCGCGGGGCTATCGTTGGTGATTGGTAAGTAGTGAGTAGTGAACTGCAGCGGCGATTTCAAACGTGGCAAACGGGGTCCTTCGATCTGGCGCCGCGGGATCTCAGGATGAATGCCCTACAGGGCGATTCACAGCCAATGCTTGCTCAGCCGATCGTCAGGAGTTCTTCGTAGAAGCCGCCGATTTTTTTGGCGCGGTCTATGAAATGGATTTCAAGTATCCAGTGGCGTTGCTGGCCTTCGGCGTCATGGCCGCGCATTTTCATGGGATTGTCAGGATGAACGTAGAGAGAAATTTTATCGTTGGGGATGCGTTCGTGGGGAAATTGGCCGATCAGATGGCCGGCGATGGGGCCACCGTATTCCCAGCCGTAATCGCGGGCCATTTGCTGGGCGTAGCGATAAAGTTCGTCGGCGGTGATGTCCGGGTGGGAGTGAAAATATTGCTTGCCTTGGGCGAAGGCTTTGGCGATGTCGTCGCGGAGTTTCAGTTTGTGGGGATCGGAGCCGAGGACGAAAGTGCGGCCGAAATCGGCTTCCCAAGCTTCGAAGACCGGGCCGAGATCGAGGAAAAGGATGTCGTCTTCGGTGAGGGCTAGGTCGGGGGGATTTTCGTCGTAGGGTTTTAGCGTATTGCTGCCGGCGCGGACGATGCGTTTGTGCCAGTAGGTGGAGATGCCGAACATTTTTTCGGCGAGGTCGTAGATGTCTTGGTTGATTTGGGATTCTGTCACGCGGGGGCGGATGATTCCCTGGGTTTCGACGGCGCGAAAGAGTTCGTTGGCGCTGTTTTGGGCTTGGAGCAGGGCGGCGGCGCGGGTGGATTCGACTTTTACCATGGCGAAAGACTAGCACAGGGGTTGGTCTGGTTGAATCGCCTGGCAGTGAACGGTTAAAAGCTGACAGTTAAGAGTCAAAAAACGAGAACGAACGGCAGAGGCGTTTGCCGCGGAGACGGGGAGTAGCAGAGAACGGCGGAAGAGAGATCCTTCGACCGGCTAGAAACAAAAGCGCCGGTCTCCCTCCGCAACATCACTCAGGGCAGCCAGGATGACGATGCTTGTCGCATCTTCAGCGGTAGAGGTTGGGAAATTGTTGTTGGAGATGCTTTACCTTCGGCAGGTCGAAGGTGGCGATGTAGGGGTTGTCGGGATGATTAGTGGCGTAGTTCTGGTGATAGTCTTCGGCGGGGTAGAAGGATTTTAGCGGCGCGATCTGGGTGACGATGGGACTGCTGAAGACTTTGGCTTGATTCAGTTGGTCAACGTAGGCTTGGGCAATTCGTTGCTGGTCGGCGTTGGCGAAGAAAATTGCGGAGCGGTATTGGGTGCCGCTGTCTGGGCCTTGGCGATTCAGTTCTGTCGGGTCGTGAGCCACGGAGAAGAAAACTTTCAGGAGTTGGCCCAGGGTGATTTGCGACGGGTCATAGATGATTTGTATGGATTCTGCGTGGCCTGTCGAGCCGCTGCTGACTTCTTCGTAGTCGGGATTTTTTACAGTGCCCCCGGCGTAGCCGGAGGTGGCGCTGGTGACTCCTTTTACGTGTTGGAACACGGCTTGAACGCCCCAGAAACAGCCTCCGGCGAGCACCAGGGTTTGTTGGCCTTTTTGGGCGGAGAGGGATTCGTCCACTGTGGGATCGGGGAGGGCGGTGGCGGCGCTGGTTGAGCCGTGGCGTAACGCGGCGAAGATTAGCAGCGCGACAGCGAAGGCGACAGTTACTTTCACGGAGCGATTCATTTTCTTGCCTTCGGGCTTTGTTGGCCCCTTCTCGTTGTTAGATGCATCGATGAGCGTTTGCGCTTCGTGCCGCAATTCATAGAGTCGTTTCGCGTTGCGCGCTCTCACCCCATGCCGAGCCCCTACGGCGGCGCGGCTACGGAGGCCTGGGCAAGTCGGGGCGCAGCAAGCAGCGCCCCTACCCTATGTTGCTGGAATTGCAGCTGCCCGCGATAGCGGTCTGAAGACCGTCGCCATACAACCAGAACCTACTTCAACAGCTGCCCGGTCCGATGAAACTGAACCGGCGGGTCCAAATTCAATCGCCAATCCAACGGCAGCTACAACGATGCTACGTCGTTTTGGCGAACTTCATGGCTACTGAGTTCATGCAATATCGCAGGCCGGTGGGGCGGGGTCCGTCGTCGAAGACGTGGCCCAGATGCGCATCGCAGAGGCGGCAGGAGACCGCGGTGCGAATCATGCCTAAGCTGATGTCCGAGGTTTCTGAAATATTTTCTTTGGCTATCGGGGCCCAGAAGCTTGGCCAGCCGGTGCCGGAATCGAATTTGGTGCTGGCGTCGAAGAGGGCGGTATCGCAGCAGATGCAGCGGAAGATACCTTTGGCGTGATTGTTGGGATTTTCGTTGGTGTAGGGGCGCTCGGTGGCGGCTTCGCGCGATACCGCGAAGGAATCGGCGGAGAGCTGTTTGCGCCATTGGTCTTCGGTCTTGACGATTTTGGGAACGGTGACGGTTTCCTGGCGCTGGCCGACGTCGTTGAAGATGACGATCTTGACGAGCTTCGGCGAGCCTGCGGATGATGGGGCGGCGTGGACCGGCTGGCGTCGTTGAAAATATGTCCAGGTGAGCGCCACGGCTGCCGCGCCGATTGCGGTCAAGAATGTGCGGCGGCTGATCACGTTGGGAGTTTCATTCTGCTGGTTATCTGAAAACATTTTCGTCTCTCTTATTTTTTAGCCAAAGGTGAAGGCGAAGGCTTGCACGCCGGGATCTAGAAATTCGATTTCGAAAGTGCGGTCTTCGACCGCGCCTTTTTGGCGGATGAGTTGATAGAGGCGATTGCCTTGGACTGTGCCGGCTCCGCTGGCGTCTGTGTCGCTGCCGTGGTCGTCACCTGGAGCGGTGCCGTCGAGCGTGACTTTGAAACGGATGGGTTTGCCGTTTTTTGTGGGGCCGAGCACGAGATGCAGATCGCGCGCGTGGAAGCGGTAAACGATTTTGCCGGGAGCGGTTTCGAGGACGGCGCTTTCGGGACTTACCTTCCAGCTGCCGCCCAGGGCCCATTGATTTAGCGTGAGGCGGGGTAGTGGAGTGTAGGCCATTTTCGTATCTTGCGCGAAGAGTTGGGCTGAGGCGAAGTGCTCGGCTCGTTTGTAACCTATATAGGTTTCGGGCGAGCGCGTGTTCGCAAGATCGGGAGCTGCTTCGGCGCCGCTGGCGGAGACGTTGATGGTGCCGTCGGCCAGGGATTTTGCCCCGTTGGCTTTCAGGAGTTCCTGGATCACGCGTTCGGATTCGTCGTATTGACCTTCGCCGAAGTGGTGGTAGCGGATGTGGCCCTGGCCGTCGATGAAATAGTGCGCGGGCCAGTATTCGTTGTGAAAGGCTTGCCAGATTTTGTAGTTGCTGTCTATGGCGATGGGATAGGCGATCTTCAGGTCGCGGACGGCTTGTTCGACATTCGCGCGTTCTTTTTCGAATGCGAATTCGGGGGTGTGAACGCCGATTACTACCAGACCGGCGTCTTTATATTTCGCGGACCAGCCTTCGACGTAGGGGAGCGCGCGGAGACAGTTGATGCAGGAGTAGGTCCAGAAATCTATCACGACAACTTTGCCGCGGAGTTGGTCGCGGGTTAGCGGCGGAGAATTTAGCCACGCTACTGCGCCGGATAGTTCCGGCATGGGGCCTTCGTCGGCGAGAGGCGAAGTTTGCTCGGCGGCGCTGACATTTTCGATCGACGGCTTTGGCGCGCCGAATGCGTGGATTAGATGTTCTTCGGCTGTGGCGGTGTTGACGAAAGAAAATTTCGCGAGGAGGTTGGTGTCCCAACCGAGCGCGATGGCTATGACGCCGAGGATTACTGCTGCTCCCAGGGCACGGCGGATCCAGAGGTCGAAACGCAGAGAATTCTTCATGGTGGAGAACACCTTCTTTCCGGCAAAGAGCGCGATGCCGAGCGAAGTGGCGGCGCCTAGCGCGTAGGATAATAGCAAGAACGAGGAGCGCGCGCCGGGGCCTTGGATGGCGGCTCCGGTTAGGATGAGGCCGAGAATGGGGCCGGCGCACGGGGCCCAGAGCAGGCCGGTGGAAATTCCCAGGACGAATGATTTGGTGATGGTTTGCTTTTGTGCCGAAGGACCACCCTGGAGACGGCTGCCGGCGCGGACGAGTGGGCGCGTTGCGATTTCGGCTAGCTCGGGGAAAAGCAGGCTGAGGCCGAGCAGAAGGAAAATGAACATGGCAACGTAGCGTCCGCCTTGGTTCAGGCGGACTACCCAGTGGCCGCCGTATGCCGCTGCGGTTGCGACGATTGCGAACGTGAGCGCCATGCCGAGAAGCAGCGGCAGGCCGGCGCGTCGGAAGGGGCGCTCGGCGTGGGCGAAGACGAACGGCAGCACGGGAAGAATGCACGGGCTGAGGATGGTGAGGACGCCGCCGACGAAGGCTAATAGATAGATTAACATTGCTTGTGCGCGCGGGAACTTGCGGCGTGGTGGCTCGCGAGTTCGGCGCCTAAGTATAGTACGTTCGCGAGAGGCCGATTGGATTGGCTGGGCACGGTAGCCTCACCGGCTGAAGGATGACAAAATATGAATCTGAATTTACCACAGGTGCGCGGAGTCGGGCTCGATGCGCAGACGCGGTGCGGACATTATCACGGGGCAACGGATATTATCGCGATCAAGATGAAGTGCTGCGGGGAATATTGGGCTTGCAAGGATTGTCATGTGGAGTTGGCGGATCATGAGATTGCGGTGTGGCCGGTTGGCCAGTGGGATTCTATCGCGATACTTTGTGGGGCATGCGGATTGGAGATGAATATTTTGCAGTACATGGCGTGTGAGTCGCGTTGTCCGGGGTGTGGGGCGGGGTTTAATCCGGGATGCCGGAAACATTATCGGTTTTATTTTGAACCGGACGCAGGATTAGAGCAGTAACGGGGAGGTTAGGCGCGAGACGGGTTGTTCGGATCGCTTTTCGGGGCTGCGGATGTCGTCGCGGGTGAGGGCGGCGAAGCGGTTTAGGGATTGGAGAAGCTCGTAGGTCACGGCGGCTGCTAATAGTGCGGCGATCAGGAACAATTGGTTTCCTCCGGTGCTTGGATCATCTAGTAGTGACGCGGGAAGGGGAAACGTTACAGGATTATCTAACGGGCTGGACCCGCGCGGCAAAATTAGTGGACGTCGCGGGATTTTAGGGATGCAAGGACTGCGGCTAATAGCACTACGAGCATGGCGCTTAGCGCGGCGATGGTTTGAGTGAACGAGTAACGCAGACTTTCGGCGCCGCTGGTGCGTGCGGTTGGCTCGCGATTATCGGCG
Organism: uncultured Acidobacteriota bacterium; assembly: GCA_963790855.1. GTDB lineage: Bacteria > Acidobacteriota > Terriglobia > Acidiferrales > UBA7541 > Palsa-295. Next base: position 299,873 of record CAWBPZ010000003.1, on the reverse strand, counting down.
GGGCCTGTGGCGGCTTCGGGGACGACCATTGTGGCGGCGTCAACGCCTTTGCCGCCGGAGGGGCAGGCGTCCCACATTTCCAAGCCCGGGGGATAGCCGCAATTGTGGGCGCGTGCTTCGGTTACTACGTTGCGTTCGAAGGCCCAGCGTGAGGGGACCAGTGTGCTGATCCAGCGGGCTGGGGCGGGCATTTTATAGGACGCGCGGACCCCTCCGCCGAGAGCCAGGATTGGCAGCAGGACGATTGGTAACAGCGCGATGGCGCCTTCTGTGGTGCTGCTGCGGGCGGAAATTGCGAGGCCTAGCGCGGCTCCGACCAGTGAAGAGAGTATAAGGACCGCCAGAGTTTCCAAGAAGTTTCCTTTCAGTCCGCAGAAGATTGTGACGATCCCCAGAAGCGCCAAGCATTGAAAGATGCACAGCCCGCACAGAACCGCAAATTTTGAAAACGCATAGGACGGGAGTTTCAGATTTACCATGCGCTCGCGCTGGTAGATGGTCCATTCACCGACGATGTCGCGGGCGGCGTTGTTGCAGCCGAACCATATGGCGGCGACGACCATGAGGAATTCAATTTCGGCAATGCTACCGCCGAGGTCGCTGAAGGCTTTGGCGGCGGCCATGCTTGGTGCAATTCCTGGTGCGTTCAAGTTGGGCGGCTCTTTCAGCGCGCCGAAAATCAGGACGATCAGGAATGCAAAGAGCGGAGCTTGCAGCGCGAGAATGACGAGCTGGGCCCGGTCGCGGAATTTCAAGATGAGATTGCGCCGCACCAGCTGCACCCATTGCTTGGTGCTAAAGCGGCGGGTGATGGTCGGCTGGGATTGCGATGCACCTTCGGGAACTTTTCCGGCGCGGTCCACGATGAATTGTTTGTGGTACTCGGATTTCGCGAAGCGGCCGCACCATTCGGGCGTGGGAGCGCTGTTCAGTCCGGTGAGAAGCATTTCGGGGCTGAGGTCGTGGCCGTCAGCGGCAGCGGTATCGCCGGCGGGGCGCGGACGAAAAAATTGGATGGAGTCGGGATATGCGGGGCCGAAGTAGGCCATGGCGCCGGGGCCGCCGGAATCGCGGGAGATCATGATGAGGTCGTCGAACTTGCGGAAGATATTGATGCTGGGTTGGTGGATGGTGGTGATGATGGTTTTCCCGTCGCGGGCGAGGCGTTTGAGGAGTTCGATCACGCCATCGGCATCGTAGGAGGAGAGGCCAGAGGTCGGCTCGTCGAGAAAAAGGACGGGCGTGTCGGTGATCAGTTCCATTGCTATGTTGACGCGTTTGCGCTGGCCGCCGCTGAGGACTTTGCGTTCGGGCGAGCCGATGCGGGAATTCTTTTTGTCGCCGATGCCGAGTTCTTCCAGGAGGCTGTCAATGCGCTTTTCGATTTCTGCGTCGGAGAGGTCGGTGCGGAGCTTGGCGGAAAAATAGAGGGCTTCGCGGACGGTGAGTTCGGAGTGAACGATGTCGTCCTGCGGCACGTAGCCCATTTGCTGGCGGAACAAATCGTAATAACGGTAGAGATTGGCACCGTTGAAGAGGACCTTGCCGGAGGCGGGCGGAGTGTAGCCGTTGAGGGCTTTGAGCAGCGTGGTTTTTCCGGAGCCGGCAGGGCCCATGAGGGCGACGAGTTCTGAGGGATAGACGGTAAGTGAAATGGGATCGAGGAGGCGGGTGCCGTCGGGCGCGTTAACGGTTATCTGTGCGGCTTCGATGGAAACGTTGCCGTTGTTTTCGCGGCGTTCGAGGCGGCCATCGGCGCGAACTTGGAAGCGGAAACTGGCGAGGCTGATTTCCTGGCCAGGTGCAACTTGGACTTTTCCTTGAATGCGCTCGCGATTGACGAAAGTGCCGTTGAGCGAGCCGAGGTCTTCGACAAAAATTCCCTGCGGGGTGCGGGTGATTTGCGCGTGATGCCAAGAGATTAGCGGACTGCTGAGCGGCTGGTCGCATTGCGGGTCGCGGCCGAGCATGATCGAGCTGCCCTGGAAGCCTATGGATTCGCAGACGGCTTCGCCGACGATGGCGCCCCGTTCGTGGAGGAGGCGGGAGACCTTTATTTTGAAGGAGCCGAAATAGAGTTCGTCCTCGGGGCGGATGGTTGCGCGCGAGGTGATGCGATTGTGAAGTTGGTTCAGCGCGGTGCCGTTGGTGGAGTGCAAATCTTCGATGGCGTAGTTGCCGGCGCTTTCGATAATGCGCGCGTGTTCGCGGGAGACGACGCCGTAGTCGAGGATGACGTCGCATTCCTGGGCGCGGCCGATGCGGATGATGCGGGCGCCGGGAGCGGTGTCGGCTGACGGATGCGCGGCTGCAGCTGCGGCGGAGGACTTGGCGGGCCAGGGAAAGGTGGCGTTAGGGCCGAGGGTGATGCGTTGATCGGGGGAGACGTCAACTGGATTGTGCGCGATTAACGGTTGGCCGTTGACGTAGGTGCCGTTGGTGGAGCCCAGGTCTTCGAGTTCGAAATGGTCGTCGGGATATTGGGTGAGGCGGCAGTGACGGGCCGAGACGGTGGGGTCGTTGACGACGATTTCGCAGGAGGCGAGGCTGCCAATCAGCCATGTGGCGACGGGCTGGGTGCGTCGGCTGGGCATGGGGGCTCCGCGGGCCATGCTACAAAGTTCCGGGATGGTACACAAGCCTTGGCAACAGTTGAAGGTCGAGAGTTAAGAGTTGAAAGCAAAGCGAGCGGCTGATGGTGCGGTGGAAAAATTAGAAAACTGAATTGTTGGGGCGCCAAACGGGTGAACCGGAATCTTGTGTGGCCGATATGACTGGCATGGATAGCACGACCCGGGTTGCGGCCGAGACGAGCAAGGCGATGATGGCTGTCGCTACCGTTACCTGGGAGGATGAGACGGGGAGGACGGCGCGGGCGAAGAGAGAGGACACGTCCCCTTCCGGCGCATGCTTTCGGTTGAAAGTGCCGATCAGGTGCGGGACAAGGGTGGAAGTGAGTTGGTGCCGGGACGAATTTTCCGGAATGGCTAAATGGTGCCGGGAAGAAGAAGGCGAGTATGCGGTGGGGCTGCAGCGGGATCGGATCGCCAACAAGACATTGACGAGAATCGTGGCCCGAACGCATGAGACGAGCGCGCGGGAAGTGGATCGTCCTCCAGCGCGGCGAGTGGATGCGCCTTGAGTGAGCGCTGTGGAGATGCCGAGAGTGCACGAAGTGGAAACGCCGAGCGCGCGCGAAATCCGGCACGAAGTCGGGCGAGACGTCGGGCGAGAAGTGCACCAAGACGTGCAGCAAGCCGTACAGCATGAAGCGCAGAGAGAGGTTTCAGCGAGCGCGCCGCCGCCGATCCAGGCGCATGTGCCGGCGATGCTGCAGCACATTCCGCCCGCGCATCGGCCGCTGATACGCAGGGGAACTTTGATCCCGATACCGACACCGAAGCCGCTGCCGTTGATGCGGATAACATTTCCAGCGGCGGTGATTAGGGAGCCAGTGATTGGCTCCGAAATTGCCTTGGATAGTTCGACGCGAGAGGCGACGAATCGCGAAACTACAGATTGAAGTGCGCAGTATCAGAAGCGAACAACATCGTGCTTTGAACAGAGGACTGAAATGTCAAACAAGTGGCTCAATCTGGGATCTAAGGGTCAGCAAAAAGAAGGCGCGAACGGAGGCGGAGGGATTGGCGCGGCCCATTTTTCGCCGGGGATGGCGGGCGACACCACTCTGGCGCCGCCGCGGGGAGATTTGCTGCCGCTCGAAGATATTTATCGCACGGCGGGGATTATGGAGCCGCGCATGGGGTACAGCATCACGAAAGTGGTGGAGATGCTGCGGAGCGATCATTTGCGGGGACTGGGCGATGAGGTGAAGCGCGCGTCGGTGCTGATGGCGCTGACGGCGGCGGGAATTCCGCTGGGAGATATTTTGCAGGACATGGCGCAGCGGCAGGCGGCGGTGGCTGCTTACGAAGTGGAGCAGAGGAAAAAGTTCGAGGAGTACTGGTCACGGCGGGCGGAGGCGAATTCTTCGCTGCAGGCTGAGATGGAGCGGGTGACGCGGCAGTACGTGGAGCGGATGAATCGCAATTTGACGGAAGTGCAGCCGGAGAAGGAAGCATTTCAAAAATGGCAGACGGCGATGCAGCATGAGATGTTGCAGATTTCGGAAGCAGTGACATTGTGCGCGCAGCCGGCGGTGTATGAGTCGTCGAACGAGCAGGCGGCGGGCGGTGGTGGGCAGGGATTGGTGGCGAAGTCGGCGTAGTGATGGCAGGCGCGTTGTAATTCTTTAGCATGCGGAAGTGATCGCGTGGCAGGAGGTCCTACGTCTGCGCGAATTCCGGAAAGTTTGGATACCGTGGGGATTGGTGTGTGCGGTATCTTAGGGACTTGTGGTGCGGTTGCTGACGGCAACAAATTTGGCACAGCGGGCGCCGAGAAAACCTGAAGCGAGATCCTTCGCCCGGCATGAGGCAAAAGCGCCGGACTCAGGATGACGAACCAAAGAAAGAGCACAGCCAGGAGTGGCTGTGCCACGACGCGGTTACGGAAGAGTGATGGATATATTTGAAGAAGTGGTGAGGATGCGGAAGGCGGGCGAGCGCGGGGCGCTGGCTACGATTGTGCATACGAACGGGTCGATACCGAGCTATGAGAGTTCGCGGATGCTGGTGCGCGATGATGGGTCTATCGTGGGGACGGTGGGCGGAGGCTGCGTCGAGGCAGAGGTATGGGCCGCGGCGAAGGAAGTGATGGTGGCGGAGCAGCCGCGGAAAATGATTTTTAATTTGAATCAGGATGCGCAGTTTGACGCGGGGTTGATTTGCGGCGGCACTTTGGAAATTTTTGTGGAGCCGATTTTGCCGCAGCCGGTGCTTTATATTTTTGGGGGCGGGCACGTTTCGACGGCGGTGGCGCCGTTGGCGCATCAGGCAGGATTCAAGATTGTGATTGTCGAGGATCGCGAGGCGTTTGCGAATGCAGAGCGGTTTCCGATGGCATCGGAGATTTACACGTCGTATGCGGAAGCGTTTGAGAAGGTCCAGCCGAATTCTTCAAGCTATCTACTGATTGTGACGCGCGGGCATAGCGGCGACATGCGCGTGCTGGCCTGGGCGGTGGGGACGGAGGCGCGCGGGTTCACGCCGCGTTACATCGGGATGATGGGCAGCAAGCGCAAAGTGATTGCGGTGTACAAGGCGCTGGAGAAGGAAGGATTTATCGCGGCGCAATTCGAACACGTGCATGCGCCGGTAGGATTGGATATCGGAGCGCTCACTCCGGAAGAGATTGCCGTAAGCATTACAGCGGAATTGATCGCCGTGCGGCGTAATGCCGTGGGGCTGCCGAATAAATCAATAAAACTTTCTGAAGCCGCGCAACTGCTGGGTGATTGAACTGCGATGCTTGCCGCCGCGATCCTCGCTGCCGGAGAGTCCAAGCGGATGGGTCAGCCTAAAGCGTTGGTTCCCTTCCAAGGATCTACTTTCGTTGATCATCTGATTGCGACAACGCGACATGCACGCGTGGGGATTACGCGCGTAGTGCTGGGCGCGGGGGCTGAAGGGATTCGCGCGAATCTGAAGATCGATCCGGCGTGGATTGTCGTGAATGCGGACTGGCCGAAGGGGCAGCTTTCTTCGATTCAGGCGGCGATACGGAGTTTGCCGGTGGCCGGGACGGAGGGAATTCTAGTTTGTCCAGTGGATCATCCTCTGGTTTCGGCGCATTTGGTGGGAGCTTTGATTGCGGCATTTGATGAAGGGGGGAAAGTGATTGTTTTGCCGAAGCATCGGGGTCGAAGGGGGCATCCGGTGATTTTTGGGGCTGGGCTATATGAGGAATTGCTGGCGGCGCCGGTGACGGTGGGGGCGCGGCAGGTGGTTTGGGATCACGCGGCGGAGGTGGTGGAGGTGGAGACGGAAGAGGAGGGAGTGATTTTGAATTTGAACGATCCGGAGACGGTGCGAAAGGCGATCGGGCATTAGGGTTAGGAGCGGTTTGGGAAGGTCAAAGACCTTACAGAGAGGATACGGAGGAAAGGCGGAGGAAAGTCTGGGAAAGACAGAGGCATGAACCGCAGAGACGCAGAGGTCGAAGAGAAAAGCGGGTCAACTGATTTTTTTTAGGAGCGCGGCTACGGCGTCGGTGCAGAGTTGGGCGGCGTGGAACGTGGCCGGGGGGAGATCGCCAAGCGCGGTGGAGATTTGCTGCGGGGTGATGCCGTAAAGTTCGGGCGCGGATTTATCGATTAGCGTGTCGGTCAGGATGGAGCTGCAGGCGATGGCGGCGACGCAGCCTTGGGTTTTAAAGCGCGCGGCGGCGATGCGGCCGGAATCGAGGCGGACGGCGAGTCGCAGAACATCGCCGCAGACGGGATTTGTCACCTCGACGGTGGCTGTGGCATCTAAGAGATCGCCGGCGTTATGCGGAGAGCGGAAGTGATCGAGGATGAGTTCGTTGAACATTTTGGGTTTAGATTTGCGAAATTTGTGAATGGGAAATTCCGCATCAACAATTTTCAACCAACGAGTAATAATTTTCAGTGACGACCAGCCATGGTTGAGTATAATGCTCCGGGCTCGCGATTGAATAGTTGATAGACAGACAGTCAAGGGAGTTTGCAATAGTTTCGCTTTTTTCTGTCAATGTTGTTGACACAAGTGGGGTTAGAAAGTAACTTAGCAGTCCCAGCCAGCGCTTATCCGAACCGGGCGCGGAAAGCGGTCTCTCACTTCGCCTAAGAAATTGTCAGGAGATAGACAGATGCGACGACTTGGATATGTCTTCACCCTCGCGGTGGCCTTCGCAATGTTGGCGAGCGCCAGCTTCGCGCAAGACGGGAAGCTGAAGATTAAAGTAACGCCGCCACAAGCGTACTTATTCGTAGATGGCAATGCCATTAACGATGGCAGCCACACGATTAAATTGGCAGCGGGCAAACACACCGTGGTGGTGGTGAACTACGGTTACAAGATTTCCACACAGGACGTGAATATTGAGGCCGGAAAGACCTCGGACCTCAACGTCGCGCTGGAAGCGTACGGTGACAAGGTGTCCGGTCCGTGGGGCCGTGTGTACATCGCGGGAACGGATGTGCGCGCCGCGGTGCTGTCGAACGGGAAGACTCCGGGATACTTTGTGGGCCATGTGGATGAATTCAACAACGATTTCTGGGTCTGGAAGCAGGAATTGATTCTGCCTCCGGGCACGCATCACCTGACGGTCACGCGGGCGGGCAAGGAATTGTGGTCGGGAGACGTGAAGGTGGAGGCGGGCAAGAAGGTTTCGATCAACGTTGCCAAGAATTCGCAGGTGACGACGGATTGGACGAGTCGCGACGCGGAATTGACGAAGAAGGCGCCGCAGCCACGTTTTCATGCGGGCATAGCCAGTGCGACGGTGGTGGTTGCGCCGGTGCACGCGACGGTTGCGAATGCGACGGCGAACATCAACTGCGGCCAGACCGCGAACCTGGAATGGACGACGACGGACGCGGTGGACGTTTCATGGGATCAAAGCGTGGGCAAAGTGGCGAACAGCGGAACGCAAGGAGTCTCGCCGCGTGCGACCACTACCTACACTTTGACGGCTGCGGGACCGGGCGGCATCGTCACGGGAACCGAGACAGTGAACGTGAATACCGTCGTTACGGGCAGCATTTCGGCGAGCCCGACGGACCTGCACTACCGCAAGATCGGCGACAAAGTCATCACCGACGACAGCGGCACAGTGACGTGGACTACCGGAAATGCTGATTCGGTGAACGTAGACCCGTTCGGCAAGGTGGATCTCAGCGGCTCGCAGACGGTGAAGGCCGATCCAGCGAAGACCGACATCGGTCCGGTGGACGAGAATCGTAACTACGTGCTGCATGCGACGAACGTCTGCGGCGGCTCGCTCAACCAGACGGCGACGGTACACGTCACCGGCTCGATTGAACCGATCCCGGAAGTGGTGTTGCAGAGCGTGTTCTACCCGACGGATTATCCGGACAAGCAGAACCCGCAAGTTGGATTGGTGAAGAGCCAACAACTGCAGCTGGCGACGCTGGCGGCGGGATTCAAGAAATATCTGGAATACGACGGGGACGCGAAGCTTTCCGTGGAAGCCTATGCGGACGTGCGCGGCTCGAAACCACACAACCAGGACCTGAGCGAACGGCGCGTGGAGCGCATCAAGCAATATCTGGTGGACCAGGGGATTTCGGCGGACAAAGTCCAGACGGCGGCATACGGAAAGGAACGGCCGATGGATAAGTCCGAAGTGAAGACTCTGGAGAGCACGAATCCGAACCCGGCTCCCAAGGCGCGGGCTAAGAATGCGCAAGGGACCTGGTATGCTTACAACCGCCGCGCGGACGTTATCTTGCTGCCTTCGGGCAAGAAGTCGGCGCAGTTCTATCCGAACAATGCTGATGATTCGGGGATTATCTGGCAGATCCCGAAGCCGGCGTTGAAGAAGGTGGAAGCGGCGCAGTAGTTTATTAGATTTGGTTTGAACGCGCCGGCGAGCCGCGAGGCTCTCCGGCGCGTTTTTGTTTTGGGGGACGTGCAACAGCGTTCACCGCCGAGACGGATGGGACGCCAGGAAAGGCGCGCGCGGGGTAGTAGAATGCTGGCAACTATGGTGATGAAAAACAACAGCGATGGGCTGCGCATTGTATCGCTGGCGCCGAGTGTGACTTCGATTTTGCTTTCGTTGGGGGTGGGGCGGGAGTTGGTGGGAGTTTCGCGGTGGTGCAAGGATGTGGCGGATGTAGGCGCGCGTCCGACCGTGGGCGATTGTTGGAAGATGGATTTGCGCGAGGTGATGCGGCTGCGGCCTACGATTTTGATTGGGTCGGTGCCGTTTGCGACGGAGATGGTGCAGAAGATTTTGGCTGAAGCTGTAGCGTTTTTGGCGATTAATCCCCGGACCGTGGCGGATATTTTTAGTGATATTCGCACGCTGGGAAGATTGGTGTCGCGGGGGGCGGCGGCGGAGCGTTTGATACGAAAGATGCGTGACGCATTTGCGGATGTGTCGCGGGGGTCGCGGCGGCAGGGCGTTGCTTCGCGGCGGGTGCGTGTTTATTGCGAGGCTTGGCCCAAGCCGCGGATCAGTTCCCCTCCCTGGGTGGCGGAGCTGGTGGAGATGGCGGGGGGCGAGATGGTGGTGGGGCCGGGCTCACGGGTAACGGATGAGGAAGTGGCGCGGGCTGCGCCGGACCTGATTGTGTTGGCTTGGGCGGCTACTGGTGCGCGCGCGAAAGTTTCGACGGCTTTGCGCAATCCCGCTTGGCGGTATGTGCCGGCGGTGCAAAATGGGCGCGTCGTGGTGATTCGGGATGAGCTGTTGAATACGCCGGGCCCACCATTAGTACGTGGCGCGCGGGAGTTGGCGCGGGCGATTACGGAGTCTGCATGTTGACCGTGGTAGCGGGGTTGATCGAGGTGGGCGGTAAGATTTTGGTGTGCCAGCGCCGGCGCGGGGACTGGTTCGAATTGATGTGGGAATTTCCCGGTGGAAAATTGCAGGGCGGGGAGGCACCGGCGGCGGGGCTGGCGCGGGAGTTGCGCGAGGAGTTGGGCGTGGAGGCGGTAGTCGGCGAGGAAGTTTTTCGCACGCGACACCGTTATGCGGAGATGAGCGAGGAGATCGAGTTGATATTTTTCGTGGTGACGCTGGAGCGCGCTGCGGTGCGCAACATTGTGTTTGCGAGCATGCAGTGGCGAACAGCGGAGGATTTGAGCGAATTGAACTTTTTGCCAGCGGATCGGGAGTTTGTGGGGAAATTGGTGCGGAGGGAGTTCAAGGCTCATCCGACAGTGCCCGGGATTGCTGAAGAAAAACCGCAGAGAGATCCTTCGCTCAGATGACGTCTCCTAACGACTGTGCCGCGACGGAGGCGGGCGCACGCGATTGAACGTAGGCGCGACGACGGATTAAAAAAGGAATCGTTGGTGGGGTGCGATTGCTGGCGTTGGGGTGTATTCTATTGGTGCGAAAAAAGACTTAGGCGCGCCGTTCTTGGATGCGCGACGCTGGGTTCGAGAGTGGCAGCTGGCGCGATGAGAGGGCCGAACGAAGATATGAATAACGAGATCAGTTTGCCGTTGCAGGGATTGGACGCGGCGGAAATTCAGGAGTGGCTGGAATCGCTCGATGCTGTGCTGCAGTCGAGCGGACCGGATGTGGCGTCGTACATTCTGGAACGGTTGCGCGCGCACGCGAAAGTAGTGGGGATCGAGATTCCGTTTACCGCGAACACGCCGTATGTGAACACCATTCCGCATAGCCTGCAGCCGGAATTTCCGGGCGACCAGCAACTCGAGCGGCGGATCAAGAGCCTGGTGAGGTGGAATGCGCTGGCGATGGTGGTGCGCGCGAATCGCGAAGAGCACGGCATCGGCGGGCACATTTCCACGTACGCTTCCGCGGCGACGCTTTATGAGGTTGGGCTCAATCATTTTTTCCGGGCACGGACGCCGGAATTTGAAGGCGACACGATTTATTTTCAGGGACACGCAGCGCCGGGAATTTATTCGCGCGCGTTTTTGGAAGGCCGGCTGTCGGTGGAGAAGCTCGAGAATTTCCGGCGGGAATTGAAGCCGGGTGGCGGGCTTTCTTCTTATCCACACCCGTGGCTGATGCCGGATTTCTGGGAGTTCCCGACTGTTTCGATGGGACTCAGCCCGCTGATGGCGATTTACCAGGCGCGTTATAACCGGTACTTGGAAAATCGCGGATTGAAACCGGCGACGGACGCGAAAGTGTGGGCGTTTCTGGGCGACGGCGAGACGGACGAACCGGAATCGCTGGGCGCAATCACTTTGGCATCGCGTGAAAAACTCGACAATTTAATTTTTGTGATCAATTGCAATTTGCAGCGGCTGGATGGACCGGTGCGCGGCAACGGGCAAATCATTCAGGAGTTGGAGTCGGCGTTCCGCGGCGCGGGCTGGAATGTGATCAAAGTTCTGTGGGGCACGGAGTGGGACGCGATTCTGGAGCGCGACACGGAAGGATTGCTCGTGAAGCGCATGGGCGAACTGGTGGATGGCGAGTATCAGAAGCTGGTGGTCTCCTCCGGCGCGTATGTGCGCGAGCACTTTTTTGGATCTGATCCGCGACTATTGAAATTGGTCGAGCCTTTTTCTGATGAGGAGCTGCGGCGTTTGCGCTTGGGCGGGCACGATCCCCGCAAAGTGTATGCCGCTTACAAGGCCGCTACGGAAAACAAGGGCGCACCGACGGTGATATTGGCGCGGACGATCAAGGGCTACGGGCTGGGCGAAGCGGGTGAAGGCAAGAACATCACGCACCAGCAGAAGAAGCTGAACGAAGACGAACTGCAGGAGTTTCGCACGCGGTTTGATATCCCTCTCAGCGATGCGCAGTGCGCGGAAGTGCCTTTCTACCGGCCGGAGGACGACAGCGAAGAGCTGACTTACATGCGCGCGCGACGCGAGGAACTGGGCGGGTACGTGCCGCGGCGGAGCGCGCGGTCGAAGCCGTTGGTGGCGGATCATCAGGAATTGTTCAAGGAATTTTTGACTGGGAGCGATGGGCGCGAAGTTTCGACGACGATGGCGTTCGTCGGGATTTTGCGGAAGATGTTGCGCGACCCGGAAATGGGGAAATTGATTGTGCCGATCGTGCCGGACGAAGCGCGGACGTTTGGCATGGAGTCTTTGTTCCGCACAGCGGGAATTTATTCCAGCGTGGGGCAGCGTTACGAGCCGGTGGATGTGAACACGCTGCTTTATTACAACGAAATGAAGGACGGACAGATTCTGGAGGAAGGAATTACCGAGGCAGGGTCTGTGGCGTCGTTCATCGCGGCGGGCACGGCTTATGCGACGCACGGAATCAACACGATTCCCTTCTTCATCTATTATTCGATGTTCGGATTCCAGCGCATCGCGGATTTTATTTGGGCGGCGGCGGACATGCGCGTGCGCGGTTTCTTGCTGGGCGGGACGGCGGGGCGCACGACTTTGTCGGGTGAAGGATTGCAACACCAGGACGGCAACAGCCATGTGCTGGCTTTGCCGGTGCCAAATCTGCGGGCTTACGATCCGGCATACGCTTACGAGCTTTCGGTGATTATCGAGGACGGGATTCGCCGGATGTATAAGGATGGCGAAAGCATATTTTATTACATCACGGTGATGAACGAGAATTATCCGATGCCGGCGATGCCGGGCGACGTGCGCGAAGGGATTTTGAAGGGGATGTACCGGTTCCGAGCGGCGGCGAACAAGGAATCGGCATTGCACGCGCAGCTTTTTGGCAGCGGAGCAATTTTGAACGAGGCGCTGAAGGCGCAGGAAATTTTGGCGGAGAAATACGGAGTGGCGGCAGACGTGTGGAGCGTGACGAGTTATAAGGCGCTTTATACGGATGGGATGGAGACGGATCGCTGGAACCGGTTGCATCCGGCTGAAAAGGCGCGCGTGCCTTACATGACGGAGCTATTGAAGGACGCGCCGGGAGTCTTGGTGGCCGCTACAGATTATTTGAAGACTTTGCCGAATATGGTTAGCCGGTGGCTGCCGCGGCGGATGGCTTCGCTGGGGACGGATGGATTTGGACGAAGCGAGGGACGGGCTGCATTGCGGGATTTCTTTGAGGTGGATGCGCGGTTTATCACTTTGGCGACTTTGAATGAATTGTTTTTGGATGGAAAGGTTGAGAAATGCGTGGTCCAGAAGGCGATTGCGGATTTGGGGATTGATCCGGAGAAGGTAAATCCGGTGATTTCGTAACGGCGGTCTCCAGCGTTCGCAAAGGACGCGGCCCCGGCTGGGAGGTTTCGAGCCGGGGCTTTTCTTTTGTGTGAACAGGTTCTTGGCGCGTGATTAGACCAAGGACCGGCCGCCGTCGACTGCAAGGATTTGCCCGGTTACGAAGTCGGTTTTGGCGAGGAACGATGCGGCTTCGGCTATGTCATCGCCTGTGCCGGTGCGATGCAACGGGACCTGGCGGATGTAATCTTCGTCGGGAGGTTCGCCGGGAAATTGGATAGTGCCAGGGGCGATGCTATTGACCAGAATTTCGGGGCCGAGGGCGCGGGCGAGGCAGCGGGTGAGCATGATGCAGCCGGCTTTGGAGACGCAGTAGTGGGTGTAAGCAGGCCAGGGGAGCAGGCCGCCGAGCGAGGAGAGATTGATGATGCGGCCGCGGCCCTGACGTTTCATGATGGGGGCGGCGGATTGCGCGCAGAGGAATTGCGATTTCAGGTTTACGTTCATGATGTGGTCCCACTGCTCTTCGGTCAGTTCTTCGAATTTCGCGGCGAAGAACATGCCGGCGTTGTTGACGAGGATGTCGATGCGGCCGAATTCGTTTTCGGCGGCTGTAAAGAGTTTCTGCACGTCGGCGCGATGAGAGACGTCAGCCTGGACGGCTAGGGCGCGGCAGTCTTGAGATTTGAGTTCGCTGACGAGAGAGTCGGCATCGGCTTTCGAGGAGTCGTAATTGATGACGATGTCAGCGCCTTCGGAAGCGAAGCGCAGGGCGATGCTGCGGCCGATGCGTTTGGAGCCGCCGGTGATGAGAGCTACTTGTCCTGCTAGGGATTTTTCGGGCATGTGGATTTGCTCCTTGTCGAAGGCACGTTAACATTTTTGTGGGGCGTGGGGAATGCGGTGGACTGAAAAATCAAAAGATTTGCCACTGCGGCAAAGAGAAGGGCGTTAGATAGCGCAACGAAGCGGACGCGGTGATTGATGTAGAATCTCGGGACTGTGGCATGCTTGCTTGTCACTCGTCACTTATCACTTGTCAGTGAATTTGGAGGCGGGATGAAAGTTGATTTGCTCGCGATTGCGGCGCATCCAGACGATGTGGAGTTGACCAGCGGGGGGACTTTGCTGAGCGCGGCGGCGGCTGGATACCGCACGGGGATTTTGGATTTGACACGAGGGGAGACGGGGACGCGTGGGACTCCGGAGACGCGATTGAAGGAGGCGGCGCGGGCGGCGAAAATTATGCGCGTGGCGGTGCGGCGGAATTTGGGTTTGCCGGACGCGCATTTGGAAATGCGCGAGGATTACAAAGTGGCGATCGCGGAGGTGATTCGGGAGCTGCAGCCGCGGACGGTGATACTTCCCTTCTGGGAGGGGCGGCATCCGGATCATTACATGGCGGCGCAGCTGGGATATGAGGCTTGTTTTGTCGCGGGGCTGAAAAATTATCCGCTGGGGGGCGAGGCTTACCGGCCGTTCAAGATTTTGTACGCGGCTGCTTATGAGTATCAGCGGCCTACATTTTGCGTGGACATTACCAAGGAGTTCGCGCGGAGGAAGAAGGCGATCTTGGCCTACGCTTCACAATTCACGCCGCCGAAGGAGGCGCGGAAATCGAAGGTCGTGCTGCCGCTGGATGAGCTGGAGGCGCGGATGAATTCGATGGCGCAGTATTACGGGAGGTTGGTGGGGGTGCGGTATGCAGAGGGATTTATTGTTAAGGAAGTGATGCAGGTGGAGGATGTGGTGAAGATGCAGGTGCGGTCGATGTGAGGTTGGCTGAAATATTTAACGGATCTAAAGCAGGGTGCACGGAGATGGGCCGAGAACACACAGAGAGCCGGAGGTACCTTCGGCCGGCTTGAGACAACGGCGCCGCCCTCAGGATGACGATGCTCATCGCATCGTCAAAACTCGTCGGATTCCTGGGCATAGCTGAAACCGGGAAGACTGTAGGCGGGGCCTTTGCGGTCGACTTTTACTTTGACGGGGCGTTCGGATTCTGCGCCGGCTTTGCGAAGGATGGCGAAGGTGGTTAGGGCTTCGTTGTAAACCTTAGTAACCAAATAGGATTCGCCGGAGTCTTCCTTCTTCCAGACCTGGCCGACTTGGAGTTTGCGCGCGGGCACGTAACTAATGTAGTGAGAATCGGGGGGGCCGTCAATATGAGTGCGCGGAGGTGATTCCCTAGGGCAACATCTGGCGGGGATTTGGACGGCGCGTCGTGTGTGTCTAAATCCGCCTCGAAAGCTCGGTAAGCTGAAATGCTTCCGCTGGCCGTGGACACCTTTGTGACCTACCTTTTACATGCTCGAGCAAACTAAAAGGGAGTGAGGTACATCCAAGGAATTCAGAGTAGGAAGGTGCCCGGAGGGGTGTATAATCCGGGCAGTATCCGCCGGAGGTAGCCATGAGACACAGTTTGGCGGGGCAGTTGGGGACGCTGATAGTCGCGGCAGCGCTGATAACTTCGACCAGCATCGCCGCCGTGCCGCCGATGCAACAGCAGGGCGGGCAGCAGAGTTCGTCACAGCAGCAGAGTGGCGCGCAACAGGGCGCGACACCGCCGGCGCAGCAACCCTCGGCGCAACAGCCTTCCACACCTTCCAGCGGCACGACTTCTCCGGGCAGCACGACACCAGGCACGAATCCCTCGAGCACGGGTGCGTCCGGCTCTCAGCAACAGGGGGCGGTGCAGCAAGCGGACCAGCCCGTTGAGCAGCCCACCGATCCGAACGTGAAAGCGGGCAGCAAGTCGGATGTGAGCGCGATCGGCAATCGCACCAGCGTGGGCCATGGCCTGAATTTTTATTCGCTGGAACACGAGATTTCGTTGGGAAAGCAGTTGTCGGCGGAAGTAGAGCGCCAGGCGAAATTCATCAACGATCCGGTGGTGGTCGAGTACGTGAACCGTGTGGGGCAGAACCTGGTCCGGAATTCCGACGCGCAAGTGCCGTTCACGATCAAGGTGATTGATTCGGACGTGGTGAACGCGTTTGCGCTGCCGGGCGGATTTTTCTACGTGAATAGCGGATTGATTCTGCACGCGGACGAGGAATCGGAACTGGCTGGTGTGATGGCGCATGAGATTGCGCACGTCTGCGCGCGACATGGCACGAAGCAAGCCACCAAGGGCGAGATTGCGCAGCTGGCCATGATTCCGGCGATGATTTTTATTCCTTACACGCTGGCGGGGTACGCGATTTATCAGGGGATGCAGTTCGCGATCCCGATGGCGTTTTTGCAATTCACGCGGACGGATGAGAAGGAAGCGGATTATCTGGGCCTCGAGTACATGTACAAGGCGGGGTATGACCCGAACGCGTTTGTGGCTTTCTTCGAGAAGGTAGCGTCGGACGAGAAGAAGCAGCCGGGAACGATTCCGAAGATTTTCTCGACCCATCCGCCGACGCCGGACAGGATTGAGGCTTCGCAGAAGGAAATTGCGACGATCTTGCCGCAGCGCAGCGAGTACATCGTGACTACGTCGGAGTTTGACGTGGTGAAACACCGCTTGCAATTGATTGAACAGAACGTGAAGGTGAACGACAAGAATCCGAACAAGCCAAGTTTGCGCAAGAAGACCGCGCAGACGACGGCGCCGCAGCCGGGGGATACTTCGACAACGTCGGATCCGAATTCTGATCCGGACCGGCCGACTTTGCAGCACCGGACGGACCCGAATCAGCAACCGTGAAGAACAGTTAACAGTTCAGAGTTAAAAGTTGAAACTTTACGCGCCCGGTTCATTTGCCGGGCGCTTTTTTTGCGCTGGATTGGCGGAGATTACTGAGATTAGCGGGTCTGGACTTCGGCTACGCCCATGCGTTTCAGGCCTTCCGCGTAGTATTTACGGTAGAGGATGTCCCACTCTTCGCTGCCTTCGAGGATTTCCTTTTTCTGGGAGGCGATTTTGGCGCGGACTTCGGTATCCACCTGAGCTTCGACTTTCAGCAGCGCGGTGATGATGTTGACGATTTCCTGGCGGATGGTGTCGCGGTCTTCGACGAAGTCCACCTCCGGACTTGAGACCAGGAAATCGATGATGCGATGGGAGAGGCGTACGGTTTTTTCGCGTGTCAGTCGCATGTCGTCGGTCGCATATCCCCGGGCTGCTGGTTAGCGGAGAATTAATTTCCTTTCGCGGGCCAGTTGGCCCTTCACTTTCTTGTACATTTCCTGGTACGACGCGCCGGACGTGCGCATTTCCTCGGCGTATTTGGCGAGGATTTCGCGGACCTCTTCGTTCAGGCGGTCCTCGATGGTGACTTCCTCGGCCATCACCTGGCGGACCTGCTGGGTGAGGTTCTCCGCGTTCTTGGCTTCGATCATTTTGGCGGCTACCAGGCGCTTCACGATTTCCTTGGCCATGTAACCGACGTAATCGCGCGACAATAGCATTCGGTTCGACTCCGCAGTATGAACGAGCAAATCAGTTTACTGGCAGGCTGCGCGGAGTGTCAAGGCAAGTGGCTGTGGTGATGAAATTTAGTGATTAGTGGCGGGCGGTCCAGCGATTCTGAGCGGAGCCAAAAAGGGCGGCGGAGCCAATGAAGACGCCCCCAATTAGGGACAGGATGAGGACGGTTAGGCCGTCGGCGGGGGTGACGGTTTCGGGCGTGACGATGACGCGTTCCCACATGTAGGAGAGCGGAAGGTAGACCGCGACGCAGCCGATGACCAGGCCGACGACAAACCAGACGACCGGGATACTGTAATTCGCCAAAAGCTTGATTTTTTGCATGTGCGCCCCCTGCTTGCGTTCCCCTGCCTGCATTTCCCCAAGATCGTGGTGCGATGCGGAGATAATGTCACCGGAGCGGGCGGAGGGCGACAGCGATTGCTACCGAAAGTGTTCATTCCGGTAACAGCAAATGCGCCTACCTGTGGAGGAATTTCTACGGATTGGAGAGTCGGGTAGTTTGTTTCCGGTCGGGGGTCGATTCGCGGCTCGGAGGCGTGCTGATATGAGCAAAACAGGATTCGGCCAAACTGTCAGTCGTCCCTGAAGCGAACGCAGGTCGGCCAAAATACGATATAAGGGTCGCTCGCGGACTTTAGCGCTGGCGGTCTTCCTACTATCTCTGCTGCCGTGGCGTGCGACTGCGCAAAAGAACGATTCTAACCTTCCTATCGTGACGAAATTCGAATGCCTGCAGTTCCCCCGGAAGGCGCGCGATGCGCACATATCAGGCATCGTGCTAATGCGGATCACCACAGACGGGCATGCGGTTACCGCAGTGTAGGCAATACGGGCGGCGCAAATTCTCGAACCGTTTGCCGAAGCAATTGTACGCACGTGGAAGTTTGCCGATCACGACCCAACAACCTTCACGGTCACCTACGTCCATACTGACGATGGGAATTACAAGAAGGACCCGGCAGCCAAGTGCGCCGCTAAGATGGGACTCCCAGAAAAGGTGACAGTGAGCACCGAGAGCTCTCTTTCTACCAATCCTCGCTAGATTCTTTCTTTGTAAGCCGCGTCCCGTGAATTCCTTCCAGTCGAACTCCCAGCGCTATTCGTGAATTGAAGCACCGGCCAGGTTGGCTGGATTCGCTGAGAGCGCTAGCATCTGCTATTCTTGTGCTTTAGTGTGATCGCTGTACCCAACCGTGAGAACCGAACGTGGGTACCGAAATCATTGGGGAGAGGATGGCATCGTGACACTTTCTGTTGCTTCAACGCGCGGGGTGGAGCGCGCGGCTAATTTTAATGCGGGGCCGGGGGCTTTGCCTTTGGCTGTGCTGCAGCGGATTCGCGAGGAGCTGCTGGATTACCGTGGGACTGGGATGTCGGTGATGGAGATGAGCCACCGGTCGGAGGAGTTTGAGGAGATTATCGGGCGGGCGGAGCAGAATCTGCGGAAGTTGATCGGGATTCCTGAGGAGTACGCGGTGATTTTCGTGCAAGGGGGCGGGAGTGCGCAGTTTACGATGGCGCCTCTGAATTTGTGCTTGCCGGGGAAGCCGGTGGACGTTTTGCACACGGGCATGTGGACTGGGAAAGCGCTGACAGAATTGAAGCGCGGGACGCCCTACCGGATTGCGGCTTCGACGGAGGCGGTGAAATTTACGCGACTGCCTCGGAAGGAAGAGATTCAGATGGGGGCGGACGCTTCGTACGTTTACATGTGCACGAACAATACGATTGAGGGGTCGCAGTGGAATCGGCTGCCCGACACCGGCGACGTGCCGCTGGTGGCGGATATGTCGTCGGACATTATGTCGCGGCCGGTGGATGTGCGGAAGTTTGGACTGGTATTCGCGGGGGCGCAGAAGAATTTGGGGCCTTCTGGTACGACCGTCGTGATCGTGCGGAAGGATTTGGCGGAGCGGGCGGACAAGAACTTGCCAACCGTGCTGCAGTACCGCACGCATATCAAGGAGAAGTCGCTGTATCACACACCGCCGACGTTTGCGGTTTACATCGTGGGGGTCGTTTTGGAGTGGATTGAGGCCGAGGGCGGAGTGGCAGCTATTGAGAAGCGCAATCAGGCTAAGGCCAAGCTGCTTTATGATGCGATTGATTCCAGCGGCGGATATTATGTGGGGCCGATCGAGAAGGACTCCCGGTCGAAGATGAATGTGACGTTTCGGGTGGCAGGCGGGAACGAGGACGTCGAGAAGAAATTCGCGGCAGAGGCTGCGGCGGCTCGGATGGTGGGGCTTGGCGGGCATCGGTCCGTCGGAGGAATGCGGGCTTCGATTTACAACGCGGTGACGATCGAGACGGTAGGCGGACTCGTGGATTTCATGCGGGCGTTTCAGCAGGCGAACGGGTAGGGCGGACGATTGTTATTGTGCGGCAGTGCCCGGCGCCGCCAAGCGGGACCGGCCTCTACATAATTCAACTCCAGAAGCAAGACCTCCATGCAGGCATAACCGAAGAGCCACAGTAGTGTGGCAACTACGCAACAGTTGGCTTGACTTGGCGATTTAGGCCCGGTATCGTGTGATTTCGATGGCAAATCGACTCAAAATGGCTGGTTTTTGCTCCCATCGGCTTGCAGTTCGTACCGACGGACTCGCTGTTGCAACCGAATTGGCACAGGCATGCGGATCGCGCATGCTGAGGCGGTATCGGGAGGAGCAGCGTTGAAGGCGGAGCGAGCGGCGCGGAGAAACCGGCTATGGCCGTGGATTGGCGGGATCGTCGTCACCCTCCTGACGGCGGCCGTGTTCATGGTGGGGTCGCTGGACGTGCCGCTGCGGCCAGAGCAAGGCAGCGAGTTTGTGGTGTTTTTTGCGCTGACGACGCTGCTGACGGCGGCGCTGCTGGTGTTCGCGGTAATTTTGGCGCGCAGCCTGGTGCGGCTGTGGATCGAGCGGCGCAGCGGGCAGATGGGTTCGCGGTTCAAGGTGAAGATGGTGCTTGGAGCGATCGGCGTGTCGCTGCTGCCGACCGTCTTTTTTTTCTTCTTCAGTTACGCGATCGTGAACCGGACGCTGACGTTGTGGTTTCCGCGGCCGCTGGAAATTGCCAACGAGCAGAGCCAGCGTCTGCTGGAAGATATGGCTCGGGCGAATCGGAATCACCTGGATGCGATCGCGGAGAAGGCCGCGGCGACCAGCAAGGGAAATCAGTCGTTGCTGGGCCTGGCCTGGTCGGTGGACGCTTCCTGGATCGCCCATTCCAACGGACAAGCGGATGACGGCGTGGCCTACACCAAGCCGGCAAGCGACGCCGAGGATGAAGCCATCCCGGAGATGGAGACAATTACGCCGACGCTGATGCAGACGCTGCCGGACGGCGCGGAAATCTGGCACACCGACGATCATTTGTATGTGGCAGGCAGCGCGCCGCTGGACAACGAAAGATTGTATGTGGCACGCATTCTGCCGAACGATTTTCTGGCGCGTTACTCGGAAATTCAGACGCAGACGCGAACGTACGCGATGCAGAAGCAACGGCTGCGCGCCTATAAGAGAGACGTGCTGCTGGGATTGTTCCTGGTGACGGTCGTGCTTGGATTTTCGACGACCTGGGTGGCGCTGTTTTTGTCGAAGCAGGTGACGGTGCCGATTCAGGCGCTGGCCGAGGCTACGCGAGAGATTTCGCGTGGGAATTTCGATTACCGGATTGACGTGAAGGGGCAGGACGAATTGGGAATGCTGGTGCGTTCGTTCAATCGGATGACGGAACAGCTGGGCGAAGGCCGACGGCAGATCAACGAATTCACGCAGAGTTTGGAACAGGCGATTGAGGAGCGCGAGCGGCGGCGCAAGTTGATGGAGGCGATTCTGGAAAATATTCCCACGGGCGTGATTTCGCTGAATTCTTCGGGCGAAGTGGCGCGAGTGAATTCGGCGGTGCCGGCGATTTTGGGGGATTCGGCGCGGGAAGCGCGTTCTTTGCCGGAGTTGGTGGGCGAAGAGGCGGCGCGGGCGGTGTTGCATTTGATGCGGCGGTCGTTGCGCATGGGAGTCGCGTCGCGCGAGATAGAGATTGCTACCGCGGGGAGGCTGGTGCGCGCGGCGGTGACGGTCAGTTCGCTGGGGCCGCGGCTTTCGAATCCAGGCTACGTGATCGTGATTGACGATTTGACGGATTTGCTGCGGGCGCAGAAGGCTGCGGCCTGGCAGGAAGTGGCGCA
Organism: uncultured Acidobacteriota bacterium; assembly: GCA_963790855.1. Classification (GTDB taxonomy): domain Bacteria; phylum Acidobacteriota; class Terriglobia; order Acidiferrales; family UBA7541; genus Palsa-295. Next base: position 278,578 of record CAWBPZ010000003.1, on the reverse strand, counting down.
GCGGATTGCGCACGAGATCAAGAATCCTTTGACGCCGATTCAGTTGTCGGCGCAGAGATTGCTGCGTTATTTGGAACGCAGTGGCGGGTCGCAGCAGGCTGCGGCTTTGCGGACGGAGCTGGAGCGGCTTGTGGCGGAGTGCGCGGGATTGATCGAGCGCGAGGTGCATACTTTGAAGTCGCTGGTGGATGCGTTCTCGCAGTTTGCGCGCTTCCCTTCTGCGCGGTTGGCGGCTGAGGACGTGAATACGATTGTCTCGAGCGCTTTGGATCTTTTTCACGGACGGCTTGAGGGTGTAACCGTGCGGACGGAATTGGCGGCTGCTTTGCCTTTGGTGAAGGCGGATCGAGAGTTGTTGCGGCGGGTGCTGGCGAATCTGATCGATAACGCGGCGGAGGCGATGGAGGGGTCGGCTATACGGCGAATGCGTGTGGCGACGCGTGTGGATGGAGACGGGGACGCGGTGGAGATTGAGATTTCGGATAGCGGGCAGGGGATTTCACCGGAGGATAAGGAGCGATTGTTCTTGCCGCATTTTTCTACGAAAGAGCGCGGGACAGGATTGGGATTGGCGATTGCCAGCCGAATTATTGCGGAGCATAACGGGACGATTCGGGTGGAGGATAATTTGCCGACGGGTACGAGGTTTGTGATTCGGTTTCCGGCGGCGGAGATTCCGGTATCGCCGGCGTAAGTCAAAAAGTTTTAACACAGAGGAAACAGAGAAAAGGCGGAGAAAGACGGAGCTAACAGTTGCCCATTAACAATTGAAAGCCCACGGCAAGAACGGACTTCTCCCGCAGAGGGCGCAGAGAAAACCTGCAGAATATGCCAGCTTCTATATTTATTGTTGACGACGAAAACGGGATACGCGAGTCTCTCGGCGCGTTGCTGCGCGATGAGGGGTATGAGGTGGAGGCGGTCGCGTCGGGGGAAGAGTGCCTGGCGCGCTTAGAGACGCGGACGTTCGATTTGGTTTTGCTGGATGTGTGGCTGAAGAAGATGGACGGCCTCGAAACTTTGGAGCGGATGCAGGCGCAGGAGGGCGCGCCTATGGTGGTGATGATTTCGGGGCACGCGAACATTGAGACGGCGGTGCGGGCGACGAAGCTTGGTGCTTTTGATTTTGTCGAGAAACCTCTATCGCTGGAAAAAGTGGTGCTGGTGGTGCGCAACGCGTTGGAATATTTGCGGCTGGAGACGGAAAACCGGCGTCTGCGCGCGGAGCTGGAGGAGAAGCATCAGATATTGGGCGGCAGCATTCCGATGAAGGCGCTGCGGCAACAGATTGCTTTGACGGCGCCGACGAATGGGCGCGTGCTGATTTACGGCGAGAGCGGGACGGGCAAGGAGTTGGTAGCGCGGGCGCTGCATGCGAGCAGTTTGCGCAGCTCGATGCAATTTGTGGAAGTGAACTGCGCGGCGATTCCGGAGGAATTGATCGAATCGGAAATGTTCGGGCATCGCAAAGGCAGTTTTACGGGCGCGAGTGAAGACAAAGTGGGGAAATTTCAGAAGGCGGATGGCGGGACGCTGTTTTTGGACGAAGTGGGCGACATGAGTTTGAAGACGCAATCGAAAGTGCTGCGCGTGCTAGAGGAGCGGCGCGTGGAGCCTTTGGGATCGAATCAGCCTGCTACCGTGGACGTGCGCGTGATTGCAGCGACTAACAAGAAGTTGGAAGAGGAGATCGCGCGTAATGCGTTTCGCGAAGACCTATTTTACCGGTTGAACGTGATTCCCTTCTACGTGCCGGCGTTGCGCGAGCGCGTGGCGGATATACCGATACTGGCGGCGCATTTTCTGGCAGCTTTTTGCCAGGAATATGGGAAGAAGGCGAAGGAGTTCAGTCCGACCGCACTCGATGTGCTTTTGAATTATCCGTGGCCGGGAAACGTGCGCGAGTTGAAAAATCTTGTCGAGCGGCTGGTGATTGTTTGCCCTTCGCCGCGAATTGAGCCTCATCATTTACCCCCCGAGCTTTTTCGCGGCGCGTCGAAGAGTCCGCAGAAGCCTTATGAAAGTTTGCAGGAAGCGCGATCGGCGTACGAGCGCGAATTCGTGCTGCGTAAGCTGGAAGAAAATCGCTGGAACATGACGAAGGCGGCGCAGGCGCTGGGCTTAGAGCGCAGCCATTTGTATCGCAAGATGCGTTCGCTGGGGATTGCGCCGACGCGAGTGTGAGAATTAGCGCCGCATGTATGGTGCGGGTTGCAGGGTTCTGCTGATTAACTGGAAGTCATATACACGGATTACTCTGTGCTTACTATGGCGCGTAAGTCGCTCAGAATCGGGCTAATCATTCTGGGGCTCGGGGCTTTCAGTTTCGTGGTGTCGGTCACCGCGATGGGGCCATGCGCGAGGGGCGATCAAGAGATAGCTGTCCTTTTGCGATTCGCTGGAGTCGGGATCGGCGGCTTGATGTGCCTGATTTCACTCCCTGTAATCCTATTCCAGAAACGTAAAGCCCGCGCCCTTGAGCCCGGCCTTTCCGCACTCAAATAGCCGACTCGCAACTCCTAGTACCCTTCTCCGCATACAGAGCCAGCTTACAAACGGACGCGCCACTGCAGGTTGAACGAACGGCGCGCAAACCATTACGAGCCGACGCGGATGTGCGAGAAGGTATTAAAGAGCCCGAAAATATTCAGGAGCCAGAGAACTACTGCGATGACTACAACCGCGTTCAAGATGGATTTGATTGTGCCTTGCATTGGGATTAGGTTGACCAGCCACAGCAATACTCCTACTACGATCAGAACCATCACTACGGTCATCAATGGCATGGGTTGTTGACCTCCTTTGTCGAGCGGCCGAACCACCTTTTCTCGATGTGAGAATACGCAGCGGTGCCACGTTGGGCCATACACGGAAGGGAGTAGAGGCGCTTAGGGATTTACGTTATGCCGCTGGTAGTTCATCGGGTTCGCCGAATCGATCTAGGAAACAACGACGCGAAAAACTATCAAGCGCCGGCGCCGCGCGCGATACGCACGATCGCTGCTAGGCTTCGTTCAACGTCGTCGCTGGTTGTGGCCCAGGACGATACGCTGATGCGCATCGCGGTTTTTCCTTGCCAGACTGTGCCGCTGCACCAGCACGTGCCTTCGTCTTGAACGCGGCGGATGACTTCTTGAGTTTTCTGTGCGTCACCGAAGCTGACTAGCACTTGATTGATGACGACCTCGTTCAAGACTGCAAAACCGGCGGTGCGCAGGCCATCGGCGAACTGACGAGCGTGGGCGCAGGTTCGTTCGATCAAATCGGCGAGGCCTGCGCGACCCAAGGATTTCAGCGCGGCCCATAATTCGACGCCGCGTGCTCGGCGCGAGGCTTCGGGCGTATGATGCATTGGCTCACGCTTGGCACCGGATGCGAGGTATGCGGCGGAAAGTCCCATGCTGGCGCGCAGAGCTTCTCCGTTCCTGACAATCGCGAGGCCACAATCGTAGCTAGCGTTGGGCCATTTGTGCGCGTCGGTGGCCCAGGAATCGGCGTGCTCGTAGCCGTTCATGAGTTGGCGGTATTTCGGCGAAGCAGCAGCCCACAGCCCGAACGCGCCATCCACGTGGACCCAGGCGCCCTGCTGGTGCGCGGCTGCGCAGATGGGAGCGGCGAGATCGAATGCTCCGGTGTTTACGTTGCCGGCCTGAATGCAAACGATGGTGTTGCGCGAGAGTTCGGGTAATTTGTCCGGGCGCATTCTTCCTTGACCATCCACTTCGACCAGCTTGATGCGGCTGCGGCCCAAGCCCAGCATGTTCAATGCTTTTAGCGCCGAGGCATGAATTTCGGCTCCGGCTACAACTTCGATTGGCGGCGCACCGAAGAGCCCATCTTCGACTACGTTCCAGCCTTCGCGCGTGAGCAGTGCGCATCGCGCCGCGGCAAGCGCGGTGAAATTCGCCATGGTTGCGCCTGTCACAAGACCGCCTTCGCAATCAGGCGGCAACTTGAGGGCTTCGCAGGTCCAGCGGATTACGATTTCCTCCAACTCGGCAGCGACGGGAGACATGACATGCAACGCGCAATTCTGGCCCCAGACTGCGGTGAGGCAGTTGGCGGCCATGGCAGCAGGGAGAGTACCGCCGATCACGAATCCGAAGTAGCGTCCGCCGGTGGTGGTTACGGTGGCGGGTGAACCGAGTTCGTCGAGCAGCTCGAGAACTTCGTGCGGGTCGCGGGGCGCGTCCGGAAATGGCTCGTGGAATTTCTGGAGCGCTGCGAGTGCGGCTTCCGTCGGCGAAACTCGGCGCTTGTGAACGGCGCTGGTGTAACGCGCGCCCATCTCGGCAGCGCGAGCCAAGAGTGCAGATGTATCTTGTTGATTCATCGCGGAAGCCTCCGGAGAGTCGCTCAGGAAGAATACAGTACGCTGCACGGAGGGAAAGAGCCGTATTGGCTGCCTACTTCTGATTTCCAATGCGGGAAGAAGCATGCGGCCAATTCGGCGCCTGCCTAGCTTCTAGCCTTCTTCGGCTTCCTGAAATTGGGCTAGTTGTTCGAGTTGGCGGTGCCAGTCGAGTTGGCGGACGAGGCTGGAGTTCTGGCGCCAGTTGGATTGGACTTTTACGAAGAGCTCGAGGAATATTTTTGCGCCGAGGATGAATTCAAGTTCTATGCGGGCTGCCGTGCCGATTTTTTTTATGGCTTCCCCGCCCTTCCCGATGAGGATGCCTTTTTGGCCTTCGCGTTCTACGTAAATCGTGGCGCGGATGCGCAGGAGTTTGGGGGTTTCCTCGAAGTTGTCGATTAGGACGGCGATGGCGTGGGGGACTTCGTCGCGTGTTTGGAGGATGGCCTTTTCGCGGACGACCTCGGCGGCAAGGAAGCGCTCGGGCTGGTCGGTGAATTGGTCGGGTGGAAAATGCGGCGGAGCTTCGGGAAGTCGCGTGAGCCAGGAATTGACCAGGTCGAGACAGCCGGCGCCGGTAAGCGCGGAGATGGGGAAAGTTTCGGCGAAGGCAAACTCTTGGTTGTAGCGCTCGATCAGCGGCAGGAGCAGGTGCTTGGCGATACGGTCTACTTTGTTCAGTAGCAAGTACACCGGACCGTGGAAGCGTTTGATCCATTCGATGGAAAAACGGTCGCCGGGGCCGTAGTCAACCGAGGCGTCGGCGATCAGGCAGAGGATGTCTATGCCTTCGAGGGCGTGCTGGAGTTCATCCATCATCATGCGGCTGAGGACGTTTTTGGGCTGGTGGATGCCGGGGGTGTCGATCAGGACGATTTGGGCGTCTTCGCGGTTGAGGATGCCTTGAATGCGATTGCGGGTGGTTTGCGGTTTGGAGGAGACGATAGCGACTTTTTGGCCCACGAGGGTGTTCACGAGGGTGGATTTGCCCGCGTTGGGGCGGCCTACGATTGCGACGAAACCGGATTTAAACGGCATGGATTAGGGAATTGTACGCTTTTGGAGGGCGAGGCGGAAGCTGGGCGGAGGAAGTGAAAAGACTGAACACAGAGGAAAGCCGGAGGACACAAGAGAAGACCTGAAGAGAGATCCTTCACCCGCTGGCGCGGGTTCGGGATGACGACGCGCCGGTGCAAATTGCGTTACAGCGGGACGAATTGGCGAAGCACAATTGTGGTGGTTGGGATTTCCACACTAAGAATCGCTATGAATCGTTGACTTCAGCTTGCATCGTTGTAGACTGCAATCCAACGCGGTTCATCGCGGCCACTGTGGATTGAGTGGTTGCGCGGCCCACGCTGTGACCTGCATGGCACGGTACGATCGGTAACCAATAGGAGGGTTCTATGGCCTACCCCGTACGAGCAATTCCCGAGGGATATCACTCGATAAGTCCATCGTTAACCTGTAAAGACGCGGCGCGTGCGATTGATTTTTACAAGCACGTGTTTGGCGCCGAAGAAATGGTGCGCATGCCGTCCCCGGACGGCAAAATCTCCCACGCAGAATTGAAAATCGGGGATTCGATTATTTTCCTAAATGACGAAATGGGACCAACGGCGGCTATCACTCCTGGGGCGCCGCGGATCTATTTGTTCCTTTACGTTGAGAATGCGGATAAGACGTTCACGCGAGCAGTGGCCGCCGGCGCGCAGATTGATATGGCGCTGGAGGATCAATTCTGGGGTGATCGTTACGGCAAGGTGACGGATCCGTTTGGGCACCAGTGGGGGATCGCAACGCATGTGGAGGATGTGGCTCCGGAGGAGATCGGGAAGCGCGCTGCGGCGTTTTTTGCGAAGGCCGCGGGGCAGAGCTAGGCGCTTCAGTTGCGATTGCGTTTGGGGATGATTGGGAACGTGGTGATCGGGCCTGCCATTGGCGGGCCCGATTTTTTTGCGGTGATCGTTCGGCGCTAGACGGTGCGCGCGGAGGAAGCGGCGGTGTTGGGGATGGGTTTGGCGCGGACGCGGAGGACTTTGCGTTGGTTGGCTTCGATTACTTCGAAGCGGAGGCCGTCGGCGTCTATTACTTCGCCGGTGCGGGGGACGTGGCCGGCCACGCTATTGAGCAGGCCCGCGATGGTGGTAGCGGCGGAATGCTGCATGCCAGAGTCGAGTTGCACGCCGAAAAGTTCGCTGACTTTTTCCAGTTGCACGCTGCCCCGAATTACCAGGGCGCCGCTGGGTTCACGCACGACGTCCGGGGCGGGGCGGCGGTCTTCTTCGCCGATCTCGCCGACGATTTCTTCTACCAGGTCTTCGATGGTGACGAGACCGGCCATCAGTCCATATTCGTCGATCACGACGGCCATCTGCTGATTCTTGCGCTGCATTTCTTTCAACAGCTCGGAGCCGAATTTTGTTTCGGGAACGAAAAGAGCTGGGCGCATCAGTTCGCGCACGGTGCGGTGCGCGGCTTCGCGGTCGGGGACTTCGAGCATGTCGCGCGCCATGACGATGCCGGCGATGTCGTCGAGAGTTTTTTCAAAGACGGGCAGGCGTGAGAATTTTGTTTCGACGACGAGGTCGCGCAATTCTTCCAGAGAAGCGTCGGCGCGGATGGCGATTACATCGGGGCGCGGGGTCATCACGTCACGCACGCGCTTGTCGCCGAATTCGACGACGGATTCGATCAGGCGCGCTTCGTCCTGTTCGATGATGCCCTCTTCGGTGGCGGCGTCCACTAGAGCTTCGATGGCCTGCTGCTGCTCGGCTGCAGGAGTTTGCGCTTCTTCGGATTCCTCGGAGAGATGCAGCACGGAAATGAGCAACTCGAGCACGGCTTGCACCGGCCAAATGATGAACAGAAACGCGCGCACGACAGGAACGAGCGGCAGAACCCAGTTTCCTGGCGCGCGGGCGAGCAGCAGCGCAGGGAAAAACTGCATGGCGATGACGACTTCGGCGCCCAGGAAAAAAATCATTTCCACGGCGGCTTCGCGCGTGCCGGGGACGAAGAAGAGAACACCGCGCGCGGTGATGGCGGCGACAAAGACGAGCCAGAAGCGCGCGAGGAGGCTGAAGCCGAGAGCGGCGCGGCGGCGTTCCATGTGCAGGCGCGGCTCGACGTCCAATTCAAACGTTTCGAGGTGCTGGTGGATACGTCCGGGATGCACGCGACCGAGTTCGCGATAGGCGCGGTCGAGGTAGGAGAAGACCACGAGGGCCGCTGTGAGAGCGAGGACGCCTGCGGAGTAGAAAAAGATCGGCATCGTCAGAGCAATCCTAGGTCGCGGCGCAGGCGATTTTCAAAGCGGTCCATTTGGCCTGAGTCGGTCTCGTGATCGTAGCCCATCAGGTGCAGGATGCCGTGAAGAATAAGGATGCGCATTTCGTGATCGAAGGCGCGGCCGAGGCGTAGAGCGTTGCGGCGAGCGACGGCGGGCGCGATGGCGATGTCGCCGAGATAGTTCGCGGCTTGCGCTGACGCAGAAAGGCGTGCGGCACGCGGGCGGCGCGGCTGACGGTGCTTGCGAGTAGTTGCGGCTTCTGCTGGCGCGCCATCTGCTGGGAAGGACAATACATCGGTCGGGCGATTTTTGCCACGGTACGCTTGATTCCAGCGTCTGATCTGCGCGTCGGTGACCAGCGCTACAGTGAGCAAGCGCGGCGCGAGGCGCAGACGTTTGCGCGCGGCGGCGAGAAAGCTCTCCAGGCCGGAAATGGAAACACGAACGCGACGCTGTTGATTGAGGATCATGCGCGCGAAATCAGTCCCGCGGATTTTGCAGACCGGAGTGGCCAGCGCGCCCGCTGCCTGCAGCGCGACCGTTGTGACCGGGATGAGTGGCGGCGTGCTCGTCGTAGGCCTTGATGATGCGCTGCACCAGATTGTGGCGTACGACGTCGCGTTCATCGAAATAAGTGAAGGAGATGCCTTCGATTTTGCCGACGATTTCGATGGCTTCGATGAGGCCGGAGCGGCGCGATTCGGGCAAGTCAATCTGAGTGACGTCGCCGGTGATGACGGCTTTGGAATTGAAGCCCAGGCGCGTGAGGAACATTTTCATCTGTTCGCTGGTGGTGTTCTGGGCCTCGTCGAGGATGACGAAAGAATCGTTGAGCGTCCGGCCACGCATAAAAGCGAGCGGCGCGACTTCGATGATGCCCTTCTCGAGGAAACTTTCCAGCTTGTCCGCTTCGAGCAGGTCGTGCAGCGCGTCGTAAAGCGGGCGCATGTAGGGGTCCACTTTTTCCTGCAACGTGCCGGGAAGAAAGCCGAGGCGTTCTCCGGCTTCGACAGCGGGGCGGGCGAGGATGATGCGATTTACCTGTTTGGACAGCAGCGCGGTGACGGCCATGGCAACGGCGAGATATGTCTTGCCCGTGCCGCCGGGACCGATGGCGAAGACCATGTCGTAGGCTTCCAAGGCTTCCATGTAGCGTTTCTGGTTCGCGCTTTTCGGGGTGATGGTCTTTTTGCCGAAGGAGCGAGTGTTGGAGAGCGCAAATGCGCCGCGTGGGGACGGGGCGGGTTCGCTGGTGGCGCCTGTGGCGATGCGCAGCAGCGATTTCACTTCTGAGCTGTCAGGAATCCGACCGTCGCGGATGCGTTGATTGTATTCGCCGAGGATTTGCGCGGCGCGCTCGACTTGGGGCTGCGAGCCTTCGATTTCCAGGTCGTGGTCGCGTAGATGCGTAGTGACGTGAAGGGCGGACTCGAAGAGTTTAAGATTTTCGTCGAGGGTTCCGAAGAGTTCGTTGATGCCACCTGCCAGCCGGACAGTTTGTTTCATTCAGTTTCGCGGAAGCGAAGCCTCCTGGAGACGACCCCTATCTGGAATCAGCGTAGCGCGGGAAGGCGGGAGGGTCAAGGCGGGGGGCGCAGGATTCACCGGAGAGTAATATTCAAGGGACGGCTGATTTGCGGCGGACCGGCGACCGAGCGGCAGCGATGCCGCTGTGAGGAGCGAGGGGGTGAAGGTTTCGCTTTTGGGCACCGCTGGTTTGAATATGCCGGGTTGGGCGCCTCGAATCCCTCAAGATTATACTGGGTGGCTGTTTCCGGGGAGAATTGGATGACGAACGGCAAAGAACCACCGCAGATGCCAGCGGCCCAGCAGTACAGCAAATTGCGACGCACCCAGCGCGTGCACATTCAGATGGCGGTGATCGTTCGCGGCACCAGCAAAGGTAAACCGTTCGAGGAAGAAACCAAGACGACTACGGTGAACGCCAACGGCTGCCTGGTTTCACTCGATGCGCCGGTCGCGCGCGGGCAACAGGTTTCGATCGTCAATTCCAAGACGGTGGAAGAACTGACATGCAACGTGGCGTTCATCAGCGAGAACAAAGGCAGCAAATCAGAAGTGGGATTGGAGTTTACCGAACCTTCGCCGCTTTTTTGGCGCATTGGATTTCCGCCGGAGGATTGGAGCGAGTCCTCGGAACGCAAGCGCGCGCCAGCACCGCCTAAGACGAGCTCAGCAGGCCCCCAAGACAAAAAATAATCACAACGTTTATCGAGATGCGGGATTTCCACGGCGGCTTGGCCTTCGTTTGGATTGCTGTGCGCGCTTTCCCGTGACCGCTTAGGGCTTGGCGGCTGGGAATTGGACTTTCGGAACCTCACGGGACGCTTCGGCGGCTTGGAAATAATCGTTGTTGCGTTTGAATCCGGCCCATCCGGCGAAGATGTTGTTGGGGAACAGGCCGATGTAGGTGTTGTATTCCTGAATGGAATCGTTATAACGCTTGCGTTCGACCGCGATGCGGTTTTCGGTACCGGCTAGTTCGTCCTGGAGGCGGAGGAAGTTTTCGTTGGATTTGAGCTGCGGATAATTTTCGGATAGTGCCAGGACTTTCAATTCCAACGGATAAATTTGGTTGCTCGCGGCGATTTTGTCGGCGGGGGTCTGCGCGTTCATGTATTGAGTGCGGGCTTTGGCGATATCGTCGAAGACGGTTTGTTCGTGCGCGGCAAAGCCCTGGACGGTGGCGACCAAGTTGGGGATCAGGTCGGCGCGGCGTTGCAGGACTACGTCCACTTGCGCCCAGTTGGATTTTACTTGCTCGTTGAGGCGGACCATTTCGTTGCGGCGACCGGCGTACATGCCGCCTACGATGAGCGCGAGGATCAGAATGACGGCGATTACGCCGAGGGCTACTTTCATGGACTGCCTCCGAGTTGGTGGTGCGGGGACATCATACTTCAAGAGCGGCGAATCTTGCACGGGGCGGCGGCATCGTCAGAGCGCGTCGAGGCGGCGGTCAACTTCGTTGGTTACTACTTCTACGAATTCCAGATAGGTGTGCAGGCTTGCTTCGACGTCTATTTGGCGGGGTTTGCGTTTGCCTTCGCGCACATCCAGCAAGGCGTGGAAGGCAGAGGGGTCGGCGCCGGTGAGTGCGGCTACGGCGGCGACGGCCTCGCGTTTGGTGGCGGGCATGGGTTGGCCCAGCGCCCAGAGCGCGTGGCGGAAGAGCGCACAGAACGTGGAGACGGACTGCGACATGATGCCGAGGTGCGCTTTGTAGCTTAGAGGAGCGGCCAAGACGGCTTGGCGCAGGCGCAGCCAATCGGCGCGCAGTTCGCGTTCGACCTGCAGGCGATGCAGACGCAGCGGAACTTCGAAATCAGCGAAGAAGTCCGTGCCGAAAAGCAGGCGGTGGTGACGGGTGATATCGAGCAGCTCGATGGCGAACACATCGGCAGAACGATGGAGTTCATCGAGTGTGAAAAGCAGCGGTGGAGGATTGCCTTGGCGCACCCACCATTCCGAGGTGTCGTGGAGATGCTCGAGGTCTTCGGAGGCGGCGCGTTCGACGATGCAGAGGATGTTCAGATCGGAATGTCCGGCACGGAATTCGGCAGTGACCGCAGAACCGTAAAGCACGATGGATTTCAGATTGGCCTCGGCTCCAGCCTTCATACGGCTTACGAGTTCAGTTAGTTTGGCTTCCATTGCGCGACCTTTGCTGAATTAACATTCACGACGGGCGGGTCTGAGACCCGCCCCTACAGAACCAGTCGATTACCAGCTGCCGCCGGCGCCACCGCCACCGAACGATCCGCCGCCTCCACCACCGAAGCCGCCACCACCCCCGCCGAAACCGCCGCCGCCAAATCCGCCACCGCCCCAGCCGCCGCGGCCCATTCCGCTGGCGATCAACGGACCAATCCACCAGCCGCTGCCGCCACCACGACCGCGCCCGGAGCCGCCACCACGATTGATCATCGCGTACAGGAAAAAAATGAAGACACCGAGGAGAATCAGGCCGAGTATGCCGCTGGAATCTTGGCCATGCGCCGAGCCATTCGTTTGAGGAGCAGGCGGTGGTGCGCCGCTGAGAGTGACTCCGCGGTCCTGCGCGATGACGTCTGCGATGCGGCGAGTGAGCAGCGTCACAGCGGCGTCGTAGTTTCCCTGACGGAGATACGGCACAGCTTCGCGGCCGAAACCGCCGACTTTGCCGTCGGGGAGAATCCCTTCGAGTCCGTAGCCGACTTGCGTCCAGTACTTGTGGTCGTTGACCGCGAGAAATATCAGCACGCCGCTCGAAGATTGCTTCGGGCCGACGCCCCACTTCGTCGCGACATCGAACGAAAAATCCTCGACGGTGCGATCGCCTAGAGACGGGACGATTACGACGAAAATTTGCGCTTTGGCTTTGTCGTTTACTTCGCTGCACAGCGCTTCCAGTTGCGAGCGGGCGGCAGGACTTAGGACGCGGGCGTAATCGTTGACGTAGGCGGCTGGCTTGGCGGGGACATCAACGACGTCGCCCTTGGGCTTGACGGGGATGTCGGTTGCCTGAGCGGCCGCCGCGAGCGCGGCGAGACACAGAGCCAACAGGAGCAGGGCGGTTCGCGCCAGAAATTGGCATACCGGAATTGAGCTGGAGCGCGGGTTGGGGTTGCGCGTCATCGTGTGCGGCCGCATGTTAGTTCGTTGTTGCGTCGAGTGTCAACGCGCGGGGGGCGGTCGAGGTGAGGCAAAGATTTAAAGATTCAACACGGAGAAAGTATGAGAGAGGCGGAGGAAAATCCGAGAAAGAGAAGCGAGCGGCTTTACCGCCGAGCCGCAGAGTGCGCGGAGAAAGGCAAGAGAGATTCTTCAGCCGGCATGAAGCAAAGGCGACGGTTTCCCTTCGCAAAATCACTCAACGCAGACAGGATGACCAGGCCCGTCGCATCGTCACATGTAGCGGTAATGCAAATCCTGGCCGGTATAGACCGCTTTGGAGCGACAGCGTGGGCATTCCATTTCCTGGCCACCGGGAGGCAGCTGGGGAGCTGTGGGAACCAGATAGTCAATCAGCTTTCGTTCCCTGCCAACTTCGGAGTGCGTGAAGCTCGCAAGGCAATTGCGGCAATCAACGACCCATCTCGGATTGCGGTTCCTGCTCACGACAGAAACGTAGGTTAGCGCAAGGGTCAGCGAAGGAAATCAGGTGATGCTGGTATTTTGCGCTAGGAGGATCATGCGTTTCACCGGATGAAAAACCTGAGGTCGCGCCCACGATTGCGAGCGGCAGGGCGCGATGCTAAACTTTGCGGCGCGCCTATCGCGTGTCCGGGTACGCACGGTACTGTCCGGAAATGAACGCCCGACGCTCACTATTTCCCGTTTAATCGTCTAAATTCAAGCGGTTATGCATGGCCGCAGTGTTGCATCGGGAATACAGAAAATGAAACAAATACCCTAGTTGGCGCGTTTGAGTAAGTTAGAGGCCTGCGCGAGCTCAAGAACGAACTTTGGAGAGGACAACACGATGAACGGAAGTCTAAGGCATGTAGCGGTGGCGCTGCTGACGGCTGCTTCGCTGATAGTGTCACCTGCGTACGCCCAGGCGCAGCAAGGCCAAAACCAAAGTCCGGCGCAACAACGGCAAGAGGGACAGAACGCGGCCGGCGCGCAACCCGCCAGCCAGCCAGGGGCACAGACGGGGTCGGCTGCATCCGAGCCGGCGCGCAACCTGAGGGAGGGCATGGGTGCCGACTACTCCACCGGCAAGCCGATGTTCCCGAACATTTTTGCGCCTTACGCGCCGCGCAGCATGCCGGAGCCGATGCTGACGAATTCGACGCGCTTGGACCAGTTGATCCAGGACGGGAAACTGATGCTGAGTCTGGACGACGCCATCTCGCTGGCGCTGGAAAACAATTTGAATATCTTTGTCGAACGGTTCGCTCCTTGGATCGCCGAAACACAATTGCTGAAAGCGCAAGCGGGAGGCGTTCCACAAAGCCTCAGCACGCAGCAAGTGGTGCTGGGCTCTTCGCCGTCGGTGTCATTCGATCCCGTGTTTACGGCAGGGTACAGCTGGTATCACTCGAACGTCCCGGTGAATAACCCGTTTATTTCGGGGACCGGCACGGGCACTAACATTCTTGTGGTAAACCAAAACTCCTCGGCGCTTGATTTCGGATACACGCAGGGATTTCACACCGGCACGAATTTCTCGGTCACTCTGAATACGCCGCGATCCGCGACCAACGAACCAGATGTGTTCTTCAATCCGGCATTCAGTCCGGTGCTGACAGCCACTTTATCGCAGCCGCTGTTGAATGGGTTCGGGATTCTGCCGAACACGCGGTACATCATCGAACAGAAAAACACGATCAAGGCGGCGAATTCGCAGTTCGCGCAGCAGGTGATCACGGTGGTGACGCAGACCTCGATCGACTATTGGGAACTGGTGTACGACCGTCAGAACGTTAAGGTGCAGGAAGCGGCGGTGGGCGTCTCGCAAAAGCTGTGGGAGGACAATAAGAAGCAGCTGGAGATTGGGACGATGGCGCCGTTGGACGTGCTGACGGCGGAATCGCAGCTAGCGACCGACCAGCAGAATCTGATCGTGGCGCAGACCACGAAGCTGACGCAGGAAACCGTGCTGCTGAACGACATCGCCAAGAATTTGCTGGCGAAAGATGTGGCGGGAATCGAAATCGTGCCGACCACCGCGATTTCCACTCCGGACATCGTGGAAAATATTCCTTTGCAGGACGCAGTGCAGGAAGCGTGGAAGAAACGTCCCGAACTGTATCAGGCAGATCTGAATCTAAAGAACTCCGAGATCGAGGTGAAGGCTACCAGGAATTCCCTGTTGCCCTCGCTGAATGCTTACGTGCAATACGTCTCGCAAGGACTGAACGGAACAGGAATCAATACGAGCGAAATTCCTGGGTCGTTCATCGCCGATACAGGTGCGCCACTGGTGGATGCGAACGGGAACGTGATTCTGATCGGCGGCAATCCTGCTTATACGGGCGTGCCTGCCACGACAACCACTTTGTCGCACGGCGGAGTGAGCGACGCACTTAGCCAGGTGTTCAGAAATCAATACCCCACTTACGCGGCGGGAGTGACTCTGACCATGCCGCTGCGCAATCGTTCGGCGCAGGCGGATAGCGCGCGGGCGCAGTTCGATGAGCGGCAATTGCGGGTGGAATACCGGCAGACGGAAAACACCATCGTCATAAACGTGCGGAACGCGATTATTACGCTGCAGCAGGACCGTTCGCAGGTGGCGGCGGCGGAGAAAGCGCGCAATCTGGCGCAGCAGACCTTGGACGCGGAGCAGAAGAAATATCAGCTGGGATCTTCAACTTCCTACCAAGTCGTTCTGCGTTCGCGCGATTTGACGGCAGCGCAGGGGACGGCGCTGCGGGCGCAGGCGAATCTGGCGGAGGCGCTCGTGAATTTCAATCAGGCGATGGGGCGCACGCTGGAAGTGCAGCACATTACCGTGGCGGACGCGCTGCGTGGCGAGATGTCGCGGGATCCTTTGATTCCGGGGACGCCGAATCCTGGATCGGTGGTAGGCGCGAAGTAACAATTCGCGGGCTTGGTGATGGCTTCCGTCGCGGCGCGGCTCGACCACTCGCTCCGGATCTGCATTGCGATGCGGATCGATGGCGGCCCCGCCTTGGCGGGACCGCTCGCTGTAAAGGCGTTTCTCCGCGTCCATTCGGAGCACTGCCCTGGTTTCTGGTTGTTGCTGCTTCTCTTCCCTTGCCCTAAGATGAAGTGTGGACCGTTGATCTGCGTGTGTTTTTTCGCCAGGCGCGCGCTTGGAGGAGCTTTCCCTCATGTCTGAGAAAATAATCGCAAAGGCCGGCAAGACGGGGAAATCGCAGGCGACGGTTACGCTTGACGCCGGAGCGCAATGTTTCCGCCGGCGAGCGCGCTTGGGAGGAAAAAACGCTTGGCACCGACGCTCGCGAAATCGCCGGAGCGGGCGCACGAGTTCACGACGGTTTCGAGCTATCCGATTCGGCGGCTATACACGGGAGCGGATTTGCCGGACTGGAATCCGGAGAAGGATTTGGGCTTTCCGGGCGAGCCTCCTTACACGCGCGGTATTCATTCGACGATGTACCGCGGGCGGCTGTGGACGATGCGACAGTTCGCGGGATTCGGCACGGCGCAGGACACCAACGCGCGATTCCGTTATTTACTGGCGCAGGGGCAGACGGGACTTTCGGTGGCGTTCGATTTGCCGACGTTGATGGGTTACGACGCGGACCACGCGCTGTCCGAAGGAGAAGTTGGCAAGTGCGGCGTGGCGATCAGTTCGCTGGCGGATATGGAAGTGCTGTTCGATCAGATCCCACTGGCGGATGTGACGACTTCGATGACAATCAACTCGCCGGCCGCGGTGATCTGGGCGATGTATCTGGCGGTGGCGGAAAAGCAGGGCGCCGACTGGAAGAAAATTTCCGGCACGCTGCAGAACGACATCCTGAAGGAATATATCGCTCAGAAGGAATACATCTACCCGCCGGAACCTTCCATGCGGCTGGTAATTGACACGCTGGAATTCGGCGCGAAGGAAACTCCGAGATTCAATCCGATTTCGATCAGCGGGTATCATATTCGCGAGGCAGGCTCGACGGCGATTCAGGAATTGGCGTTTACTTTGCGCGACGGGATTGAATACGTGGAATGGGGCGTGCGGCGCGGTCTGGATGTGGATGAGTTTGCGCCGCGGCTTTCTTTCTTTTTCAACGCGCACAGTGATTTTTTCGAGGAAATTGCGAAATATCGCGCGGCACGGCGAATTTGGCACAGGACGATGACGGAGCGGTTTGGCGCGAAGAATCCGCGCTCCTGGGCGCTGCGCTTTCACACGCAGACGGCGGGATGCTCGTTGACCGCGCAGCAGCCTTACAACAATGTGGTGCGCACCGCATTGCAAGCCTTGGCCGCGGTGATGGGCGGGACGCAATCGCTGCATACGAATTCTTTGGACGAGGCTTGGGCTTTGCCGACGGAATTTGCTGCGACATTGGCCTTGCGCACGCAGCAGATTATTGCGCATGAGAGCGGCGTGACGAATACGGCCGACCCCTTGGGCGGTTCGTATTTTGTGGAAGCGCTGACGAATGAAGAGGAGCGCGGGGCTTGGGATTACATACACAAGATTGACGCGCTGGGCGGGATGGTGGCGGCGATTGAGCGCGGCTATCCGCAGCGGGAGATTGCGGAGGCGTCTTACAGATATCAGCAGGCGGTGGATCGCAAGGAAAAGATCATCGTCGGCGTGAATGATTATGTAGCGGAAGAAAAAGGCATAGACATTTTGCAGATTGATGAGACCGTCGCGCACGCGTCAGACCGCGCAGCTGAAGAAATTGCGCGCGGAACGGTCGAACGCGGAAGTTGAGGGGCATTTGGCCGCTTTGCGCAAGGCGGCGGCAGGCAAGGACAATCTGATGCCGTTTATTTATGCCGCAGTGAAAGCGTATGCGACGCTCGGCGAAGTGTGCGACGCAATGCGCGCTGTGTTCGGCATCTACGAAGAGGTAGCAATTACTTAACAATGCAAAAACTAAGGCAGCGGCTATCGTTATGGAGCATCGCCGCACTTGCGATGGTGTGTGCGGTCGTGACTTTTGCTGACGCGGCGTCGGCAGCGAACAAGGAGAAGAAGCCTGGCGAGAGGAGCGGGTTCATCACTACCTCCGACGGAGTGAAGATTCATTACATCGAGGCGGGGCGGCTGGCGACTTCGCCTAGCGCGCAGATTGGGAATCCGATGCCGAAGGATGCGGTGATCAAGCAGGGAGAGATCGGGCTTTCCGCGGCGCACCAGTTCCCTTCCATTCTATTTGTGCCGGGATGGACGATGCCGGCATGGATTTGGCAGAGCCAGATTGATTATTTTGCGCATGACTATCGCGTGGTGGCGATGGACCCGCGGTCGCAGGGGCAATCTTCACAGTCGAACGACGGCCTCTACCCTGCCGCGCGCGCCCGCGATATCAAAGCGGTCGTGGATCAGTTACACCTGGCTCCGGTGGTGATTGTGTCGTGGTCCATGGCGGTGGTGGAGACGATGGCGTACGTGGATCAGTTCGGCACGGGTGATTTCGCGGGCCTGATTCTGGTGGATAACGACGCGGGGGGACGCGCGCCCGCGGACGCCGACCAGGATTTTGGGCTGCTCAAAGGAGTTCTGGAAGATCGCCAGAAGTCGCTTGACGGATTCATGCGTAATTTAAATTTCAAGAAGCCCCATCCCGAGGAGTACATCGCTAAGCTGGAGAAAGCGTCGTTGCAAGTCCCGACGAATTCGGCGGTGGCGCTGCTGGTGGGATATTTCGTGGCGGACTACCGGCCGGTGCTCCCGAAGATTGATAAGCCGGTAATTGTTTGCGCAGCGAAAAGCGGATACATGAGCACGATTGTGGCAATGCAGAAAAGCATTCCGAACTCGAAGTTGGAAAGTTTCGATGGCGACGGCCATGCTCTGTTTGTGGACGATCCGGACAAGTTCAATGCGCTGGTCGAGGATTTTCTGGTGGGTTTGAGGTAACTGCCGGGAAAATGGCGCTGAAACTCGAGAATGTTGGTGACGTACTCGCCACAAGAACGCTGGTCCTGGAGCGCGATGACGAACTACAAGGCGCAGCCACCGTATTGCTCGGCCGACCGCGGGCTCACGGCGAGGAGTTTTACTGCCCGTATCAAATCAAAGGTGCTGGAGACAAGAAGGTAGGTACGCGTTTGGCGTCGATGCGTTGCAGGCGATTCAACTTGCCCTTTCAATTCTCGGAGTTCAACTTGAGGTTCTGAATAAAGAACTCGGCGGTCGGTTGCGATGGGAATGTGGTGAGAAGGACGACTTCGGATTCCCCAGCCTCGATTAATTTGACAGGGCCAAGCGAGCGCAATCTTCAGTGCATTCGCGCAGGAACGCTCCTAGACCAAGAATATGGCTGCGCTTGCGGATTTCAAGTATTCTTGCGTACATATGCCTGACAAGAAAATTAGGGTGTTGATCGCCAAGCCGGGGCTCGACGGGCACGACCGCGGGGCGAAAATCATTGCTCGTGCGCTGCGCGATGCCGGGATGGAAGTGATTTACACCGGGCTGCGGCAGACGCCGGAAATGATTGCGTCGGCTGCGGCGCAGGAAGACGTGGACGTGATCGGGCTTTCGATTCTTTCCGGCGCGCACAATACGCTCTGTCCGCGTTTGATGGAACTGCTGCGCGACAAGGGCATGAACGACGTGACCGTGCTGATCGGCGGAATTATTCCCGAGGCGGACATTCCGGCGCTGAAACAGGGCGGCATCGCTGAAGTTTTTCTCCCCGGAACTACCACGCAAGCGATCGTTGATTTCATCCGGCACCGCGTTTCTGCTGCTCCGCGCGAAGCGTAATTTTGCGGTGAGCACTCGCCTTGTAGTCAACTCGCAGGTCGACATTCTTTTGTTGCGGCTTGTAAGCGACGACGGATTTCCTCGTCTGGAGATGCGGGTGATGGACGCGCTCGAAGGCGAAATCACACGGCTGGGGAAGGCGCCCGAACTTCGCGGCGCTGTGATCACTGGCAGCGAACGGGCATTTGCTGCGGGGGCGGAGATTGCGGAGGTCGCGCAACTGACTGCAGCTTCGGCGCTTGAATTTTCGCGGCGCGGGCAAGAGCTGCTCGGCGCGATCGCATCGAGCACGAAGCCGGTGGTTGCGGCGATTCGCGGTTACAGCATCGGCGGCGGTCTCGATTTGGCGCTGGCATGTCGCGCGCGCGTCGCCGCGGGTGATGCGGTGTTCGCGCATCCAGGCGTCACGCTGGGGATTATTACAGGCTGGGGCGGGACGCAGCGCCTGCCGCGATTGATTGGGCGAGGGCGGGCGCTGGAAATGTTGGTTACCGGTGCCCGGATTCAAGCCGGCGATGCGCAGGCGTGGGGATTGATCAGCAAAGTTTCCGCGGATGACGAATTGGTGGACGATGCTATTCGATTGGCCCGCGCGCTTGCACGATAGCTTGATGCCCGTGCTGTAGGGGCGGGGCTTAGACCCGCCCCTACATTCAAATTACGCGACCGCCGACTTCGCGCGACTACGAAGGCGGGAGGATTAACTTTGTGCGCGTGTAGGCCACGCGAAAGCTGTTGCGCTCGATGTTGCGATGCGAAATGCTGCCGGGCCGTGCGAAGCTGACTGCGAGATCGCACCCTTTTTCGCGCGCCCAAGCGAGGCGGGCCGCGAGCAAGGCTGATTGCACGCCGCGACGACGGAATGCGGGCAGCGTGCTTGCGCCAAATAGCCCGCCGACTCCTTGGCCAGCGAATACGCCACCACCACCCGCGACGACGCCGTCCACGAACGCCAGAAAAAAGCAGGCGTCGCGGCGGCTGTAAAAGCCCTCCATCACGTCGAGAATCGCCTGTGTGACTGGATAGTGTTCGGCGAAGCCCTGCGCAACGGTTTGCGTCCAGAGTTTCGCTTCGTCCGGCGCGGAGACGCGAACGGCGACGCCTGGAGACATCGTGCCCGGCGCGCGCGCCGGTTCGAGGTCGTCCAGGATCAAAACATCCGAAAGTTCGAGCAGGTGATAATTGCGCGCCGCAAATTTCTCGTACAGGCTTGCGTCAACGAGCGGACATAACTCGATGGCCGCGGGTGCCTTGCGCGAATGAAAAAATTCACCGAGCCTGTCGAGTTCGGCGTCGCTCACGGGGCGGTGCAGGCCCACACCGATGGCCTGGGTAATCGGTGAATCCACACCTGCGAAAACTGCGACGCCACCCGCAATTTCTTCAATGGCCAGGGAATATTCCGGGTGAAAGCGCTGGCAGGCTTCGGCGCATGCGCGGCCGGCGTTGGCTTCGGCCATTTCCACACGGCGTGCTAAATCCAAATCGATAAAACACATTGGTGAATCTCCTGTGCGCGACTGCGCGCGCGGTTAGACGAGCGAGGGCCAAATTAAATCGCGTGATTGGCGATATCGCAGAGTTTAGGAAAGCGCCGAAACGCCGAGGCTAGCTCAACGGGCGTGGCGAGCCGGAGACAGTCCTATCCTTCGCATGCAGACCGCAGCGCATAGGCGCCTCCAGAGGAGAGATGTGGCGCGCGGCAGAACCGCGAGCCTCGACGATTCTAACGCAACGGCAGCGCGAGTCAAAACAATTCAGGGGTGATAGAATCCTGCATCTGCCGCGAACGTTGCAGAGCGATTATCGTGCGGATTGCTGCGAGGAGAGCGCTGGGTGAGCGGAACGAAAATCGAAACGCGCGTGGACGAGAAGTCGGCGGAATTTGAGAAGAACGGCCGGCTGATGTTGGAGCGCCTGACGGAAATAAAAAATCAAGAGCAGCAGATCCGTCAGGGCGGCGGCGCGAAGGCCATTGAAGCGCAGCACAAGAAGAACCGTCTGACAGCGCGGGAACGCATTGCAAAACTGATTGACGCGAAGACGGAATTTTTTGAGCTGGGACTTTACGCGGCGCACGAAATGTACCAGGAATGGGGCGGCGCGCCAGCCGCCGGCACCATCACCGGCCTCGCGCGTGTTTCCGGACAGCAGGTGATGATCATCGCGAATGACGCGACGGTGAAGGCGGGCGCGTTTTTTCCAATGACCGCGAAGAAAGTGATTCGCGCGCAGAACATCGCGATTGAAAACCACGTTCCGACAATTTACCTGGTGGATTCCGCCGGAGTTTTTCTGCCGCTGCAGGAGGATGTGTTTCCCGATACAGACGATTTCGGGCGCGTCTTTCGCAATAACGCGGTGATGAGCGCGATGGGCATTCCGCAGATTACTGCGATCATGGGGATGTGCGTGGCGGGCGGGGCTTATTTGCCGGTGATGTGCGACAAGATTCTGATGACTGAGGGCAGCGGACTATTTCTGGCTGGACCAGCGCTGGTGCAGGCGGCGATTGGGCAGAAGACGTCGGCGGAAGAATTGGGCGGAGCGCAGATGCACGCGCAGATCAGCGGCACGATTGATTTTCGTGAGCCGGATGATGCGGCCTGCATCAAGCGTTTGCGCGCGCTGGTGGATAAGATGGGGCATGCGGCGGGCGCGCCTTTTGATCACAAGACTGCCGCGGCTCCGGCGTACTCCGCGCAAGGCATCTACGGCGTTTTTTCGGCCTCGCCCGGGAAGCAGTACGACATGCGTGAGATTATCGCGCGGATTGTGGATCGCAGCGAGTTCGAGGAATATCGCGCGGAGTACGGGCAGACGCTGTTGTGCGGTTACGCGCGCATCGGCGGCTGGGCCGTGGGGATCGTGGCGAATCAGAAGAAGAATGTGAGCACCGTGGCGCCAGGCACGGGCGAGAAGCGCATTGAGTTTGGCGGAGTGATTTACAACGAGGCGGCGGACAAGGCCGCACGATTCATTCTGGACTGCAATCAGAATCTGGTGCCGCTGATTTTTCTGCACGATGTGAACGGGTTTATGGTGGGCAAGGAAGCGGAGTGGAGTGGGATTATCCGCGCCGGCGCGAAGATGGTGAACGCGGTGGCAAACAGCGTGGTGCCGAAGATCACGGTGATTTGCGGCGGGAGTTTTGGCGCCGGCCATTACGCCATGTGCGGCAAGGCCTACGACCCGCGGTTTGTCTTTGCGTGGCCGACGGCGCGTTATGCAGTGATGAGCGGCGATTCGGCGGCGGGCACACTCGTTGAGATCAAGATCAAGCAGCTGGAGCGCGAAGGGAAAAAGCTGAGCGACGCGGAGAAGAAGGAGCTGCACGAATCGATTCGCAAAACTTACGAAGAGCAGACCGATCCGCGATATGCTGCTGCGCGTTTGTGGGTGGATGCGATCATCGATCCGGCGCACACCCGTGAAGCGCTTATTGAAGCCTTAGAGGCGGCTTCGTTAAATCCCAAGGTCGCGGAATTTAGGACTGGTGTCTTGCAAACATAGTTGACAGTTAATAGTTGAAAGTTGAAAGTAAAAAACTAAAACCAGTTTGTGGATTGGACGCGAGTGCAGCGATTCACCGATCTCACGGTTTGGCGACGGAGCCACGCGCTTGTGCTGCAAATTTACGAGCTTACGCGCGAGTTCCCTGGCGGCGAGCGACTCAATTTAGTTTCTCAGATCCGCAGGGCGGCGTTATCGGTTCCAAAAATCATTGCGCAAGGATCAAAGCGAATCCGCCGCGGCGATTACGCGCGATTCCGGAACATCGCAGAAGGCTCTCTTCCGGAGACGAAGTATCTTTTGATGGCATGTCGCGATCTGGGCTACATCGCCGGCAGGTCTTAGGTTGGCCCGCGGAAAGAGATTGAGGAGATTTCGAAGATGCTGCACGGGTTGCGAAAAGCGGTGGAGGGTGATCGTTGAAACCGTGACCGCCCCATCGTGGCAGTTAGCCTTTAACTTTTAACTGTGAGCTGTTAACTCTCGGCGGCGAGCTCATAATCAGCCGATGACGAACGAGCGGCGCGGGGGCGGGTACGGAACGTTTGGGGTGACGATGTTGATGTGTCTGCCGGCGATGCTCAACGTGTTCGTTTCGGCGGAGATCTCGGGGAATGCGTACCACAGTTCGGCGCTGTGGTTCATGTATCAGGTGTCGCAATATGTCGGCGTGATCGGAATCGTCGTGGCTGCGGCCCTGACGGTTATCAAGGCGAGTGACGGCAAAAGCTCGCGAATCGCCGTCACGCTAATGGGATTTTCCGTGTTGCTGTCGGTTTTTTTGTTGTGGTACGCGGTGCACATATATCGGAGCCCGTGGTTCTGAGAACTTATGGCGAATGAAGTGACGATCGTGGAATGTCCGCGGGACGCGTGGCAGGGACTGCGCGGCATAATTCCTACGGAAGAAAAGATTCAGTATCTGAGCCAGCTGATCGCGCTCGGCTTTCGGCACATTGATGCGGTGAGTTTTGTTTCGCCGAAACACGTGCCGCAGATGGCGGATAGCGAAGCCGTGATGGCGCGTCTGAACCAGGTGAAAGCGCGGGGCGGCGCGGCGGTGGAGATTATCGGCATCGTGGTGAACGCCCAGGGGCTGGAGCGGGCGCTCGCGACTCCGGGGGTGACGACCGTCGGGTATCCTTACTCTATTTCTGCGTATTTCCGGCGGGCGAACGCGAATATGTCGCGAGCGGAATCGCGCGAGCTGGTGGAAAAATTACAGCGTGAGACGAAGGCGGCCGCCAAGAACCTGGTGGTTTATATTTCGATGGCGTTCGGAAATCCTTACGATGAGCCTTGGGGCGCGGAAATTGTGGAGGAGACGCTGCTATGGTTGAAAGGTTTGGGTGTGCGCACGGTTTCGCTGGCGGATACTGTGGGGACGGCGTCTCCTGAAGAGGTGGCGGGACTTTATCAGGCAGTGAAGGGGTGCGTCGCGGGAGTTGAGATCGGCGTGCATCTGCATAGCCGGCCGGACCGCGCGGCCGAAAAAATATTGGCGGCGTATGAGGCAGGGTGCAGAAGATTTGATGGGGCGTTGACGGGGATGGGCGGGTGCCCGTTTGCTGGGGACGAGTTGGTTGGGAATATTCCGACTGAGGCGGTGCTGACGACTTTGGCGTCGCGCGGAGCTTCTACCGGGATTGATACGAAGTCGCTGGCGGTGGCTTGCGCGATCACTGGGGAGTTGCGGGAGAAGTACGCGCACGCGGCGGATTCGGTGGATGCGGAACAGACGGGTAAGCCGAATTAGACGACTGCGGCGCACTTTTACCGCAGAGATGCAGAGGACGCAGAGAAGACCTGATGACGAGCAAGCCGCAAACTTCCGCGACAGCTAATTACGACACGCTGAAATATGAGAGGGATGGCGCGATCGCTACGATCACGTTGAATCGGCCGGAGAAGCGCAATGCCATCTCCAGCGCGATGATTGAGGAATTGCTGGGCGCGCTGAACGTGGCGGACAACGACGGCGCGGTGCGCGTGGTGATTCTTACCGGCGCGGGCAAGGCTTTTTGTTCGGGTATGGACTTGGAGACTTTGCAGTCGATCGCGAACCAGACAGGCGCACAAAATCTGGCGGATTCGCGGCAGACGGCGCGGATGTTTCACCGCATCTATTCTTTTCCGAAGCCGCTGATTACGGCAGTGAACGGCGCAGCGATCGCGGGGGGGTGTGGCATCGCCACATTTTCCGATATCACTCTGGCTGTGCCGGAAGCGAAGTTCGGCTACACCGAAGTGCGCATCGGATTTATTCCGGCACTGGTTTCGGTGCTGCTGCGCCGGCAGATTGGCGAAAAACACGCGCGGGAGCTGCTGCTGACGGGCGCGATTATTGAGGCGGCAGAGGCGCTTCGGCTGGGAATGGTGACGGAACTTGTGCCGGCGACGGAGTTGCTGAAGCGGGCGCACGAGGTCGCGGCGAAATTTTTGGAAGCGAGCCCAACGAGTTTGCGTCGCACCAAGCGGCTGCTGCTGCAATACGACGATAAGGAAGTGACGCAGGAAATCGAAATGGCGACGCAGGAGAATGCGGCAATTCGCGCGACCGAAGATTTTCGCGAGGGGCTAGCTTCGTTTCTGGAAAAACGTAGCCCGAAATGGACGGGAGAGTGAGGTCGCTTCCGCCACAAATCGGAGCTGTTGATCGGAGCTGCCTTCTGCTGGCCTGAGCAATTTCCCAAACAATTATGGACTATAACGAAACCACAATTCGTGTGCGTTACGCGGAAACGGACCAGATGGGAGTGGTTTACCACGGCAATTATTTCACGTGGTTCGAAGTGGGGCGCGTGGATTTGTGCCGTCAGCTTGGATTCGAATACAAGAAAATGGAAGCAGAGGATGATAGTTACATCGTGGTGGCGGATGCGCACTGCCGCTTCAAGCGTCCGGCGCGGTTTGACGACGTGCTCGTCGTGCGCACCAAAGTGCTGGCCTCGCAGCGGCGCACAGTGAAGTTTGGTTACGAAATCGTACATCAGGAATCGCGCGAAGTACTGGCCACCGGGGACACCTTGCATGTTTTCTGCGACAAGCAGGGGCGTCCGAAATCGTTGCCGGAAAAATATCGCAAGTACTTCCCTGCCCTGAAGGACAGTGACCATTCGCGCGAGCGGAAACATACACACTCATGAGCGCAATACAGATTAACGGCGAACATCTCGATTTTGCGCAGCTTCACCGCGTCGTATTTGAAGGCGCGAAAGTGGAACTGGCGCCGCAGGCGCGCGCCCGAATGCTGGCATCGCGCGCGGTGATTGAGCGGCTGATTGCGTCCGACCAGGCCGTGTACGGCGTGAATACCGGCTTCGGCAAAATGGCGTCGGTGCGCATTTCGCGCGAGCAGATTGGCGAATTGCAAGTGAACCTGGTACGCAGCCACGCGTGCGGCGTTGGCGCGTCGTTGAGCGAACATGACACGCGGGCTATGTTGCTGCTGCGCGCGAATGCGATCGCCAAGGGCTTTTCCGGCGTGCGCCCGGTGGTTGCGGAAACTTTGTGCGCGATGTTGAATGCGGGCGTGCATCCAGTGATTCCGTCACAGGGATCGGTGGGCGCGTCGGGGGATCTGGCGCCCCTGGCGCATCTGGCGCAGGTGGCGATTGGCGAAGGCGAGGCGATTCTGCAAGGCCGCAAAGTTTCCGGCGGCGACGCGATGCGCACCGCAGGGATCGCTTCTTTGCAGCTGGAAGCGAAGGAAGGCCTGGCGCTGCTGAACGGCACGCAAGCGATGCTGGCCCTTCTCGCACTCGGTTTACGCGAAGCGGAGATTGCTGTGGATACCGCCGACGTCGCCGCGGCGCTATCGCTCGATGCTTTGCGCGGCAGTCCTGCGGCGTTCGACGAGCGCATCGCAGCGGCGCGGCCTTATGCGGGACATGCGATTACGGCGCGGAATTTGCGCAGGCTGAATGAAGGCAGCGCAATCCGCGAATCACATCGCGCGGCGGAAAAAGACAAGCGCGTGCAGGATGCTTACAGTTTGCGTTGCACGCCGCAGGTGCATGGAGCAGTGCGCGACGCGCTGGCGCAAGTGCGCACGACGCTTGCCGTGGAACTGAACAGCGCGACCGATAATCCCTTAGTGTTCGCGGATTCCGGTGCGGGTTCCGGTGAGGTGATCAGCGGGGGAAATTTTCATGGGCAGCCGCTGGCGATGGCAGCCGATCAACTGGCAGTGGCGCTGGCAACGCTCGCGGGAATTTCCGAGCGGCGCATCGAACAAATGACCAATCCGCAGACTAGCCTTCTCCCCGCGTTTCTAGTGCGCGAAGCAGGTCTGAATTCCGGATTCATGATCCTGCAAGTCGCCGCGGCCGCGCTCGCAAGCGAAATGAAAACGCAGGCGACGCCGCATTCCGTGGATTCGATTCCTACGTCTGCCAATCAGGAAGATTACGTTTCGATGGGGATGGGAGCGGCGCGCAGGATTCAGCCGATGCTGGGAAATTTGCGCAATGTGCTGGCGATCGAATTATTGGCGGCTTGCCAAGGGATTGATTTGCTCGCGCCGCTGCAAACTGGAAAACAGGCGGCGAGGGCGCATGCGATCGTGCGCGGAGAATCGAAAATGATGGAGGCGGATCGTTCGCTCGCGCCCGATATTCGCGCGGTCGAAAAACGCATCGCCGTCGGCGCGTTCAGTGAAATTCTGCACTAAAAGCGGCGAGCTTCTGGCGTCATGAGAAACGCAACCGCGATCGGAACTCCGAGCTCGTCGTGACGGAGCGCCGAACGCGGCCGGTTGGATCCGATAGCCGTTAAACTCGCTTCCTTCTTTTCGCTGCCGCTCTTGGCGTCTTCCGCTACTTTTGGTGCGGGCTTCGCCTGGCTCGCTGCTTTTCCAGCCGCGCTAATGTTGACCGCGTCTTGCGCTGTTACTTTCGTGACGTTCGCTGCTGGTTTCGCAGCCGGAGCTTCGTAAGCTGGTGCCACTTGTGGAGCGTGTGAAACTGCTCCGACCGGGTTTGCCACTGGATTGCCTCCAATTCGCGTATCGGCAAATGCTGCAGGGTTCTTTAGAGATAAGCTCGCCGCGCGGCAAGAAATGCGCGTGCGGTGGAAATTGTGCTGATCCAACGGAGATACGGCATTGCGCGGCGCGTAATGTGGCCCTTTACGCGAGGGCTTGAAACAGGAACGTACCGAAACGGTAGCCCACCGCGTAGCTGAACGGCGGCACTCCCATCGAATAATGTCCGCACGGAAGCGAAAGGCTTTCGAACGCGACGCCATCGCGGCGGATGGCGGTGAGGAATTCGTTGGTGAGCTCATTGGGGAAAGTAGGATCGTAGCGGCCACTGATCGCCAGGATTTTTTTGCGCGTACCGTGTAGACGAGAGATGTATGGATACGGGCTGATCGGCGAAAAGTAGCGGCGCACTTCGTCGAGCGAAATCTCGTGATGTAGAGTTTGCCACACGTTCGAAGTGGTAAGTCCGGCGGCGACTACGTCGCCAAAATATGTGGAGACGTGCAGGAACGCGCCGGCGTGCAGAGCGGGTTCGTGCGCGATAGTGAGAAACGCCAGGCACGAGCCGATGCTAGTGCCGAGAATTCCGAGACGGTCGTAGCCCTGCCGCTCGAGCCAGCGCAGAGTGCGGCGCGTATCCAGCACGGCCTGACGATTGGCCTGCAACGTGAGGCCGAGGTTGGCGCTCACCATATAATCCGCGCGCGGATGGCCGGGAACGGCGCGGCGATCGTGGTACGGCAGGCTTAGTTTTATGGCGGAGATGCCGAGTTGGTTCAGCCAGTGGCAAACGTTCCGCTGCTCATTCCAGCGACAATTCCATTGCGCCAGGACTACGACGGCCGGTCCGCTGCGGCGCACCGGAAAAAATTGTGCGTGCACGCGATTATTTTCCGGCCAGGGGGATTCGATGGCGCTGGTGAAGGTGAGGACGTGGTCTTTCAGAACGTAATCGTCAGCTGGGGTAGTGGCGAACCAGTCGTTGCTGTGCACTACCGTTTCGCGCGCGAACTTTTCCAGCCAGCCGCGCGGGTCGCCTTCATTGGCCGAGCCGCCGATGTGTTCCAAGCCCCATGCAAAGGGCAGGACGCGGCGATCCGGCTCCTGCGCGAAGCGCATGTGTTCGTAAGCGATGACCTTCTGTTCGATCCAAGACATGACGTGTAAACCATCGAATATAGCGTAGTGCCCGGGGTGGGTTCAAACGGCATGGAATTTAGGTAGCAGACAAAGGCGAGTGCGCGACAGATCAGAAGTTGCGGGCTTTGATTGACTTCGCTCCATACGGGTGGCAGAGTGCGCGTCCGTTCGATCCCGAAGGAGGATCACATGCCTCACTACATGATACAGGCCGCGTGCACTCCGGAAGCTTTGCAGGCCCTGGTAAAAACCCCGCAGAACCGCACCGAAACTGTGCGTGCTGCCGTCGAGCACATGGGCGGGAAAATGGTCGGAAACTGGGCGTGCTTTGGCGATTACGATACGATCGTGGTCGTCGAGATGCCCTCCAGCGTGGAAGCCGCTGCGATCGCTATCGCCGTCGCGGCAGGCGGAAGCTGCAAAGCGGTTAAGACCACGCCGCTGCTAACCACCGAGGAAACGCTGGAAGCGGTGAAGCGCGCTGGCAGCACTAGCTACAAGCCCATTGCGGCCGCGGCCACTCGATAATCACGAACCGGCGCCACGGGCGCAGACAATTTCTCCGGATTGGTCGGGCATCCGGCAACGCAACAAACGCGTGCGGGTGCCCGATTCCTTTTCGTGCCACAATCGCAAAAGAGCTTGCCATCGCTGAGTAACCAGTGTAAACAGGCAGCGCCGATGTCCAGTGACACTTCGATCCCTACGCTCACTCTGAATCTGCATACGTACGCTTGGGAAGACGCGACCGTGGTGCGTTGCACCGGACGCCTCACCGCCGAAACTTCGCCGCGACTGAAGATGGAAGTGAAGTCTCTGCTGCCGAACAAACGGCGCTTGATCCTCGACCTCAGCGAACTCGGCTACATGGATAGTTCCGGGCTGGGGACGCTGGTGGGACTCTACATTTCGGCGAAGGGTGCGAAATGTGAAATGCAATTGCACAACTTGAGCCCGCGCATCCGCGAACTCCTCAGCATCACGAACGTTCTCGCCGTGTTCGAAAGCTGCGGCCGCACCGGCATGCGGCTGCCCTGAGCAGCTTGCGGCGAGCGGTGCGCGGGGAAGTCTACGATAAGCCTGAAGAAAACCGAATGAGAAGTGGTCCCGCACGCTTCTGCTCGGACAGGTGCGTTCGGGACCAATCCCTTACTACATTCGGTTGCCGCCGGCTAGGACTCGCGGTGCGCGCCGTCGGCTTGTTCGGCCAATTGTTTGAGGGTTTGGAAGAACTTCTGGGATTGGCCGGTGAACAGGCCATCGTTTGTGAGCGCTGTGACGGCGGCCTGGGCACCTGCAAATCGGTCGTCGCTGGGGCGAATTACGGCGCAGTGCGGCAGATTCGCGCTGATGAATTCGCAGGGCACGGGAAAGATCAGGCTGGGTTGCACCAGGTTCGCCGGCTTCAGTGGTGGATCGTTGAAGAAATCGGGAAACGTGAGGCCGGAAATGGAGTCGGTGAACGGCGCGACTGGTTGTTGCACTCCATTACCCGCGAAATCCACCCATTCCAGAAAGTGCGCGACTTCGTCTCCGCCAATTCCCAGCGTAATTTTCAACACTTCCCTGCTGCTGACTTTCTGACCGAGCGCGGAATAGAGACTCGAACCGCCCTGTTCGATCATGCCGAAATGAAACGCGGCGACGTTAGCAATCGCCTGAATGTGATCGTTGCCAGGAAAGTTCGGATTCGAAGCGCCGTTAAAATCGTCGTTGTTTCGCGGAATTGCCGTGACGTTGTTGAGTGAAATCGCTTGCGGAAACGTGCCACCCAAATCTGGATTGGTAGTGCTGCGGTAACGCACGTACCAGCTCGTGTCCACGTTCAGATGCATCAAATTCGTAAGGCGTTTCTTGCCCGATGAGCCCGTGGCGGTGCTGCCCGGCAGCGTGCGGAACTGGTCGAGGTTAACCGGCTCGGCGCCTTTCGATTCGAGATAGGCGTTGAGGAACGCGGCGTGGCTCTGTTCGTCCAGCGTGTTGCTGGTGATGTATTGCGGGCCGTCGCCGTCCAGATTCGACAGCGCGATTTGATAATTGTTCATGGCCTGGTTTGGGTCCACTTCGATGGGAGGATTGTTGCCAATGCCGCCCAGTTCCGCGTACTGAACCCACAGATCGGTTTCGAGGATTTCGGCGGCGGCGAGAAATCGCAGAATTGCCGCATCGCCGCGCGTGAGCCTTCCGTTCTCGTTGTCCTCTTCGCTGAATGCCGATTTTGCTCCGCCCAGCAGCGCCGCGCCCATGGTAGCCGCGCCTGCCGCCATCATGCCCTTCGTCAACAGCGACCGGCGATTTAACTTGCTATTGATTGGTCCTTTTGATTTTTCCATGACGCTCCTCTCATGTTGAATTAAAAGCCGTAGCCCGAGTGATTACGTTAGGCGAGCGCGCGGCGGAGCTTGTCACGGACAAATCAAATGATTGTCGCGAGGTTGTCAGTTTTTCGTCTCGTGGGCGGATAAATGGGCGATGAACGCGCAGCGGCTCGGTCATGCGAGCCCGTAATTGACGGAGGAAGAAGTGAGTTGCCAAATTCTCGCGCGGGAAAGATTCGAGGGGCTGGCCTGGAACCTGTCCTGTTTAGGACAGATTCCCGCGCCCGGGGCCGATAGACTGACCTGTATCTCCATCCGAGGTGACTTTCATGAAATTCGCAATCTCTATGACGGCACTACTCTTTCTTCTGGGAACCACTGCTGCCAGCTATGGCCGCCAAGAAAAGCAGCAAGAAGGTCATGAGCAGGAAGGCCATCCACAGGAAGCCAAACCCGCGCAGGAACACGCCAAGCCGGCGCCGCAACAACACGCGCAGGAATCCAAGCCAGCGGCAGCGTCTCATCATCAAGAAGCCAAGCCCGCAGCGCAACAGCACACGCAGGCCGCGCAAACGACGCAAACCCATACCACCACGACCGTGACTCACGCGACGGAATCACATTCCGCGGCGCAAAATCACGGCGGCGGTGACAGCGGCCCGCACGGCCGAATTTCAGAGGCACATTACAGCGCTAGCTTCGGTAGTGGGCACAGTTTCCACGTGAACCGCGCCGACTACGACCGTCATCGCTTCGCATACGGCGGCTACAACTTCGGTTTCGTTCAGCCGTGGTCAGTGGGCTGGGGCTACCAGGACGACGTGTAT
The DNA here is from genome assembly GCA_963790855.1 of uncultured Acidobacteriota bacterium. Lineage (GTDB taxonomy): Bacteria > Acidobacteriota > Terriglobia > Acidiferrales > UBA7541 > Palsa-295. Next base: position 246,764 of record CAWBPZ010000003.1, on the reverse strand, counting down.
GTGGTTTACTCCGACGGCGGGTATTACATGTACGACCGCATACACCCAGGACTGCGCCTTTCGATCAACATCGAGTAGTTTTTTGCGGCGCGGAAGCAAACGGGATTGTCGGTGGCCCATTCTTGGTGCTTGCAAGAATGGGCGCACTCGCGGATCGTGGTTTGACGCTCTTTAATCCTTGCTGACCACCGCGTCAGAGCTGCGTTCAGTCGCGGCTCTTCACCATGACGCTTTCAGCTGGCGGCACGTTTGCAGCGCGCTCTACTTGGTCCTCTCGAGCCTCTTGTTCCACTTGGGCCGCTTGTGCCTCCTGGGCTTGTGCAATGCACGCGAGTACGGGGCCGCAGCCGATGGCATTGTCGAGCCGATCGAATTCCCAGAACGATTCCGCCAGGAATCCGCCGCGCGCGTAGCGGGCTGCGCGAAATACGCGGCCGTGTTCGTGCCACACCACCAGGCAAGTGATCAGCAAGAACACGCGATGGATTGCGGAAACGATGCGATCGGCGAAGAACAGCCGGCTTACGGAGATACGCGAGAGCATCGAGGATTGAAAACGCAGGTGCGCCGCTTCATCCTGCAGAATCCCTTCGCAGATGGCTTGCAGCAGCGGCGATTGTGTAGCCGCGCCGAGCGCTCGGTAGTACGGAATGGCGATGATTTCCGCGGTGACCAGCACGCGCAGGGACAATTCCAATCCGGCGAGGACGCGCAGGCGGCGGAAAATCGTATCTACCCAGTGGCTGGACGCCGCGGGGATACTCTCACGCTGCATGAAGCGCAGCAGGAACGCGCTGTGGCGCTGCTCCTCTTTCACGAAGAGCGATAGCGAGGCAACGAAATGCGGGTCGGACGTGGCATCGGCGAAGTCCTGGCCGCGTTTCAGCAGCCGGCTGCCGCGGGCGCCTTCGCCGAGTTGAAACTGTTGGATGGAGCTTTGAATGCAGCGCGATTCTTCAGGGGATAGCATCGTCGGATCGTTCCACGGCAGCTGGTCCGGGGCGGCGGCGCGGCTGAGGAAATAGCGGCGCCAGGATGCGGATTGGGCAGCGGACGAAGCGTGGGATGTGGGCATCGGGTAACCTCCTGAGAAGTACTTTACACTACAAAGTTCTTTAATACGAGCGCATATTGGGACTGCCGTTTTGGGACTTCCTAGTGGCGCTCCCGCAGCGCGGGACCGCCATCGATCAGAGCCGTCCCACCCATGGCGCACTGAAGTGCGCCGCTACAACTTTAAAACCTCCGCGCACGTCGATTCGCCTGCGTTAGCACTCGGGCACGACGGCGAAGCGGTGGCTTGAGGGGCGCGCAACGTTCGGGCAGAATTGAGATGTGGCGTTAACTACCTTCATCGGGATTTTTGTCTTTCTGTTCGGGCTGATCATCGGCAGTTTTTTGAACGTGTGCATTCTGCGCATCCCATCGGGGAAGTCCATCGTGCTGCCGGCGTCGGCGTGCCCGAAATGCGGCGAGCCGATTCGCCCGTACGACAATATCCCGGTGCTGAGCTATCTGTTGCTGGGCGGAAAGTGTCGCGGCTGCAAGACGAAAATTTCGCTGATGTATCCGCTGGTAGAATTGCTGACGGCGCTGCTATTCCTCGGCTGCTTCTACGCGTTTGGAATCAGCGTCGAGACCGGGAAGTGGGCGGCGTTTTCGGCAATCATGGTGGTGCTGGTGTTCACGGATTTGCGCGAGCGCATCTTGCCCGACGTGGTGAATTTCACCGGCCTCGCGATCGGGCTGATTTTCAGTTTGTTCACCAAGCCGACCGATGGCACAGCGCTGTGGATTGCGAATCATTTGTTCGACTACCCTCCCCCGTCGCCCGTGCTTTCGCTGGGGGACGCGATTTTGGGCGCAGCGGTCGGTAGCGGCCTGCTGTGGCTGGTCTCCGAAGCGTATTTCAAATTGCGCGGGCGCGAAGGCATGGGCCTGGGCGACGTGAAAATGATGCTGATGGCCGGCGCGTTTCTGGGCGCGAAGCGTACGCTGTTGACGATTCTGGCCGGCTCGCTGCTCGGCAGCTTTTTGGGCGTGGCAATTATTCTGGCGCGGCGCAAAGACGCGGACTACGAATTGCCTTTCGGCACATTTCTGGGAGCTGGGGCGCTGCTGGTGGTGTTCTTCGGCACGCCGCTGGTGAATTGGTATCAGTCTCTGCTGCTGGTGCGTTAATGATTCTGATGAAAGAGAAAATTCAATGACCGCGCCGGTTCATCCGCATACGGTGTCTGCCCTGCCCTTCAACATGGGCTTCGCGGTGGCGCTGGTGGTCGTGCTGTTCGCGGGCATGGTGGTAGCGGCGGTGCTGCTGCGCAAATTCATGCGCGACCAGGCGCGCGCGAACAAAGAGGATTGGACCACGCCGAAGACGGACGTGGAAAATCCCTCTGCGTTCATGGCCGCTTCCATGCAAGGCGTGATCGAAAAACTGCGCACTCAGGAAAAGGAACTGGCGCGACTGCACTTGCTGGCGCAGGAGCGCGCGCAGGAATCCGAACGGCTCACTGAGGAAGTGACGCGCAACATGCCTACGGGCTTGCTGCTGGTGAACGCTACCGGCGCGATCAGCTCGACGAACCCGGCAGCGGAAGCAGCGTTGGGCATACGCACCTTGCGCTACCGTTCGTACAAAGAAATTTTGGGCGCGGAATCGGAGCTCACGCAGATGCTCACAGCCTGCATCCGCGACGGCAAGACGTTCCAGCGCGGCGAGATCGAACACCTCACTTCAGACGGGGCCGTGCGCAATCTGGGCGTGACGATTTCGCCGATCTACCGCGCGGCGCGCGCTTCCGGTAAGTCCGGCGTCGCAGATAACCTGTCCCAGGCCAGAGACCCGCACGCCCAAGACATGAAGATCAGCGGCGCCTTGTGCCTGATGAGCGACCTGACGGAACTCACCGCGCTGCAAAAACAAATTCGCTGGAAGGAAAATCTCGCGGCGCTGGGCGAGATGTCCGCGGGCATCGCCCACGAATTCAAGAATTCTCTGGCGACGATTTCCGGCTACGCGCAGATGATTCGCGGCGAGACGACCCCCGGCGACGTGCGCGAGTCCTCCGAACGCATTCTGGAGCAGACGCGGGCGCTTACGCACGTGGTCACGGAATTTCTGCGCTTCGCGAAGCCATTGGAAATTTGCTACGAGACAGTGCCGATGCAGACGGTCGTCGAGAAGGTGGCCGAAGAGCTGCACGAAACCATGCCGCAGTGCGCCGTCGAATTCGAAGGCACATTCCAGGATTTGCCGGGTGATGAAGCATTGCTGCGGCAGGCGCTGCTGAATCTGGCGCGCAACGGCGCCGAATCGGCCCTCACCACCAGCAAAACTCCGCGCGTAACAATTTCCGGCACGATCGAGGAATTGGGCGGCCGCAAATGGCAGCGAATCTGCGTCGCGGACGACGGCCCCGGAATTCCAGAGACGGACCTGCCGAAAATCTTCCTGCCCTTCTACACCACCAAATCCGAAGGCACCGGCCTGGGCCTTGCCGTGGTTCAGAAAGTGGCTCTCCAGCACGGTGGCAGTATCGAAGGGCGCAACCGCCAGGGCGGCGGAGCCGAGTTCCTGATGTGGTTACCTTTGCGGCAGGACCCCACACCATCCAATGTTGCCACCCGCGCTGCCCGCATCTAAACTCAGAGCAAGCGTTCCACGGACCTCCGAGGAGGCGTTAGCCCATGCGTAAAGACTTATTGTGCGCCAGTGTCGCGGCATTTCTATTGTTATCGGGGCACGCGTTTGCGTTTCAGAACGCGCAGGGACAGCCTAGCCAGAGCCAGGCGCAACAGCAGCAGACGCAGGCTCCCTCTACTCCGCCAGCCGCGGCGTCAGCATCCCCTGCGCAATCCGCATCAGCTCCCCCGCCTTCGTCGCAATCCACTACCGTGAGTCTGCCGCCGCAGACAACCGATCCGCTGGTCGCGGCGGCGCGCAAGGCGCGTGAGCAGAGGAAAGATCAAACCGGCGCGAAGCCAGCACGAGTTTTCGACAACGACAATATTCCCACGCAGGGCGGAGTTTCCGCAGTAGGCGTGGCTCCGACTGCGGATAACGCTGACGGCACCGATGCAACAGCGGCGGGCAACGGCGGCGCGCCAGCGTCCGGCGGAGCTTCTGCCGCCAACGGCGAGAAGGAGTGGCGCGATCGGTTTGCGAAGTTGCGCAAGAAATTGGAGCAGGACCAGGCGGACCTCGATATCATGCAGCGCGAATTGGGCGTGCTGGACGTGCAGTATTACAACGATCCGGTGAAAAGCATGCAGCAGGGCTATTCGCGCAGTGATATCAACGAGAAAACAGACAAGATCGAAGCCAAGAAAAAAACCATCGAGGCCGACGAGCAGGCCGTCACCGATGCCGAAGAGGAATTGCACCGCGCTGGCGGCGATCCCGGATGGGCGCGCTAGAAATTTCGCTTCATGGAACCGATCCTCCTTGTCGAAGACAAAGCCGAATTGCGGGCGATGCTCCGCAAGGCGCTGGAACGCGCGGGCTACACGGTCGAAGAAGCTCCCGACGGAAATTCGGCGATTGAGAAAGTGCGCGGGCGGCGTTATCTGCTGGTTCTCTCCGATTTAAAACTTCCTGGCAGTTCTGGTTTGGACGTGCTGCGCGAATCGCGGAAAGTGGAAGCTACTTTGCCGGTGATTTTGATGACGGCTTACGGCTCGGTGGAAGAAGCCGTCACCGCCATGAAAGAAGGCGCTTTTGATTTCATCCAGAAGCCAGTGGACCTGGATCATTTGAAATTGCTGCTGCAGCGCGCAGCGGAGCAACAAGAATTGCTGCGCGAAAATTTATTGCTGCGCGAGGAATACGCGGTGCGTTATGGCTTTCCGCGCATCGTGGGCGAGCATCCCGCGATGAAAGATGCCAGCTCGATGACGCAGCGCGTCGCGGCTACCGATTCCACCGTGTTGCTGTTGGGCGAAAGCGGCACGGGCAAGGAAGTATTTGCGCGCGCGATTCATCATTTGAGCCCGCGGGCTGCTCATCCGTTTGTGGCGCTGAATTGCGCAGCCATTCCCGAAGGGCTCGTTGAGAACGAGCTGTTCGGCCACGAGCGTGGTGCCTACACCGGCGCGGGCGCGCGGAAAATTGGCAAGCTGGAATTGGCGCATCGCGGGACTTTATTTCTGGATGAGATTGGCGAGCTGCCCATGGCAATTCAGAGCAAGCTGTTGCGCGTGCTGGAGGAAAAACGCTTCGAACGCGTCGGCGGCACGCAGGAAATTGAAGTGAATGTGCGGATATTGACCGCAACCAACAAGGATTTGCGCGCGGCTGTGGCAGATAAGACGTTCCGCGAAGACCTCTTCTTCCGGATTTCGGCTGTGCCTATAACCATTCCGCCTCTGCGCGAACGTGGTGATGACGTTCTGCTGTTGGCCGAATATTTCCTGGACAAATTCCGCCGCGAATTTCGCAAGCCCGATTTGCAATTGGGCAAGCAGACCCGCGCGCGTTTGTTGACCTATGCATGGCCGGGAAATGTGCGCGAGCTGCAAAATGCCATCGAGCGCGCTGCGATTCTCGCAAATGGCCCCGAGATCAACGAAAGCGCGCTGCAGTTGCCGGAATCGAAGCCAACCGTTGAGGAATTGCCTGGCGGCATGTTGGCCGAACAATTTCTGTGGGAAGGCCCGCTCGAAGAAGTCTCGCAACGCGCCGTACAGCACGTGGAACGCTTCAAGATCCAAGACGCCCTCCGCGACGCCAAGTGGAACAAAACCCGTGCCGCCGAAAAGCTCGGCGTCTCCTACAAAACGCTGCTCAATAAAATACGGGTCCTGGGCCTGGAAAATTAAACCGCGTCGCGCTCCGCTATCAACTGGTTTGGTGCATCGGCACGGCGCGTGATCCCGCACGCGCTCTCACATCTAGTTCGCGTACTTCACCGAACAGCCGTAAGGGCGTGTCGCTGGAGATTGCACTGGCTTTCCGGCCATGGATTGCTCGAGCGCGAGGCTTACGTAATTTGTGGCGCCTGGAACGTCTTGCAGGTCGGTCGTGGGCTTGTCGTCAATTGCGCCGCTGTAGATCACTGTGCCTTGCGGATTGATCACGACCATTTGCGGCGAAGTCTTCGCATCGTAGAGGTGGCCGATCTCACCGGTCGGGTCGAGAAGCGCGGCGGTGGGCGCGGCCTGCTCCTTCGTCAGATATTCGTTCTCTTCGCTTGCAGTTAGGTAACCCTGCTTGCCCGGCGCCGAAGAAAGAATCGTGAACCACACCACGCCCTTGCCGATCCATTGTTTCTGCAGACGTTGCATGTTGCCGCTGTTGTAGTGCTTGCCGACGTAGGGGCAGCCGTTGTTGTGCCACTCAAGCACCACGTATTTTCCGCGGTAGTCCGCCAGGCGAACGGTCTTGCCGTTGCTCGCCGTAGCGGTGAATTCCGGCGCAGAGTCTCCTACTTTTGCGGCGGCGATCAGCAGCGGCACCGCGCACAGCACGACCACGACGAAACTCTGGTAAAGCGTCGAGCGTTTCATTTTTGTGTTACCTCCTTCGAGGATTCTGCCGGATTAATTCTGTTGCCGGCGTCACTGCGTGCGGCCACGGCCTTGCTGATTGGCACATCAATTATGTAGCCGCGATCACCCGCGAGCACCAGCACGCCTTTCAGCCGCTGAATCGGACGCAGCAGCTGATCGGATTTTTGCAGCACCAGCTGGAAGCTGCCGACCTTGATTTCCAATTGTCGCGGACTTGCGTTCTTGATCTGCGACTCAACGGCCGGAAAGAATTCCACCTGCGTCGCACGGTACCCTAGGTTCCCCGACAGCACGAATGAATCACCCGTATCCGTCGCGCTGACTCGCCACGTCGCCGGCACTGGCCGCGGCATCGCTTTGCGAGCGGCTGCGAATAACCCAGCGGTCCGCGCATCGGGCGCGAGCGGCTGCGACTTCAGCGGCAGCGTCAGCGAAAGCTGTGCTTTGCCCGGGATGCACATTTCGCGGCAGACCAGCACTTTCACCTCGGCGCCAATTTGCGCTAGTCCTTGCGCCGCCGCGGCCGCCGACGCGCGCAACGGCACGAGCAGCATCACGTCATCCTCATAGCCAAAATCCACGATAGTGGCTGTGCCCAAGCGCCGGGGCGTCGGCCACTCGATTTCGCCGACTTTCACGCCCGCGGGCAGTTGCCACTTCACGTGCGACGGCTCGCCGGAATCGCCGGGATTCAGCCAGTAAATATGCCAGCCCTTTTCCAGCTGGAAACGCAAACCGAGATGATTCGTGCGGCCTGCGGCAATCCATTGATTTTCGGCGACGAGTTCGAGCGTGCCGTGCGGGATCGGCGTTCCGTCAGCACGCGTGGCCGACGCCACTGCAACGCACAGCAATACCGCAGCTCCGAATGCGAGGGCCCACGACAGTAAGCCTGATTTTATGCGGCGGCGTCGCATCTTTATTTTGACGCAAGAGCCGGGCAAGTGGCTCTTTTGCATCTGATGGCTGCGGCGATTCATTGGTTTCCTGAATCAGGACTCAGCGTGGCGGAACTCTGGCGTCACTGGCCAGCCCACGCCACGCTGCATCGGCCTTCAGTCCTGCGGCAAACGCGCGGTATGCAGCACGACGCTGCGGAAATTCCAGGAGGTAGTGTGCACGGACGTGAATCCGACTTTCTGCATCAGCGCGGTGATTTCCGTGGGCACGGGAAAGCGCGCGACCGAGCCGGGCAGATACGTGTACGCCTCACTGTTCCCGGAAATAGCCGCGCCCACGTGCGGCAAAACCTTGCGGAAATAAAAACGGAACAGTCCCGCCATCGGCCCCGATCCCGGCTCGGAAAATTCCAGGATGCCCACTTCCCCGCCCGGCTTCAGCACGCGCGCAATTTCCTTCAACCCGCGCTCGTAGTTCACCAGATTGCGAAATCCGAAAGCGCTGGTGACCAGATCGAAAGACGCATCCGCAAACGGCAAATGCAATGCATCAGCAGTGGCGAACACCGTGGAACGCGAACGCTTGACGGCTTTGCGCCGCGCGCGTTCCAGCATCGGCTGCGCGAAATCGCTGCCGACCAGCGGGAAGCGGTGCGCGCCTCGATCCCGAATCTCGTGCACGCGGACTTGCTCCATCGCAAAAGTGAGGTCGCCGGTGCCGCAGCACAAATCCAGCACGCGCGCATCGGTGCGGCGTAGCACGCGACGGAATTTCCGCGCGGTGCGGCGGCGCCACACCTTGTCCAGCGAAAAGGAGAGCGCGTGATTCAGAAAATCGTAGCGCGGCGCGATGCGGCTGAACATTTCGCGCACGCGCACCGACGCTTCGTTTTCCGTGCGAGTGCCGGCAGGCCGCGTGCCCGGGAGTTTCGGCGGCTTTTCAGTTTTTATCGTCATGCGACGTACTTGCGCATCAATTTTTGGCCGTCGCGGAGAGGGCGGGAAGTTCCGCGAAGGTGCGGGACACGAGATGCCAGGGAAGGCCGATGCCCCATTCCGCTTTACCAAGGCGGCGCGGCAGCACCCATAGCACGCGTCCGCTACGTGCTTTCTTATCACCTGCGAGGATTGGACGCAATTGTGCAGCGCGAATTCCCGCGAGCGACGGGACCGGGCCCACGCTGCTGATCAGGCGCATGATGCGCGTCGCCTCGAATTCGCGCAGGCGTTCGGTGGCGACGCCGAACAAAGTGGCCGCGAGCATTCCCCAGGCGATGGCTTCACCGTGCAGGAAACGGCGATATCGCGTGGCGGCTTCCAGCGCGTGGCCCAGCGTGTGGCCGAAATTCAGAATGTGGCGCAGGCCACCTTCGCGTTCGTCGCGCGCGACTACGTCGGCTTTGATCCGAATGCAACGCGCGATCACCCACTCGAGTGATTTGGCGTCGCGCCGCAGCAGCGCGAGCATGTGGCGTTCGAGGTAAGCAAAAAGTTCCGAGTCGGCGATGATGCCGTACTTCACCACTTCGTACAGGCCGGAGCGGTATTCGCGGTGCGGAAGTGTGAGCAGAACTTTCGGATCGGCGATCACTAGCTTCGGCGGATAGAAAGCGCCGACTAGATTTTTCCCTTCCGGGAGATTCACTCCAGTCTTCCCGCCGATTGAGCTGTCCACTTGCGCGACGAGCGTCGTCGGCACATGGACCAGGCGCACCCCGCGCAGATAGCTGGATGCAGCGAAGCCGGCGACGTCGCCGACGACGCCGCCGCCCATCGCTACAATTGTGGCTTTGCGATCAGCGCCGGCGAGCACTAGCTGGCGCGCGATTTGCTCGATCGTCGTTAGGTCTTTCGCGGATTCGCTGTCGTCGAAAAGCATCGCGCGCACTGGCAGGCGCGGCCTCTTGACCTTGCCGAGAGCGCGAATCAGGGGCCGTCCCCAGTGTTCCCACACCCGCGGCGAAGACAGTACGTAGATGCCGGTGGTTTCACCCAAACGCGCGACGGCTGCGCCGGTGCGCGCGAATACACCCGGCGCGCATTGCACTTGATACGCGCCGCCGGATGACTTGATGCGGATGGTAGGCATAATTTTGGAGTCAAGGAAATGTAGCACAGGTGAGCGGCGAAACTGGCCAATCCCGGAAACCGGGATTGGCTTTCCCAGGCGGCTAGTGAAATTTTTTCTGCAGCTCGTCCACCGATTCTAAGATCACGTACCCGACAATTGCCACGCTGCGCGGGCTCACCTTATCCATCGTATCTTGCGGCGTGTGCCAATAACCGGCGGTGATGTAATCGTTCAAATCAATTATGTCCAGCGCCGGAACGCCGCGCGCGAGAAACGGGTCGTGGTCGTCGCTGGTCGTGGTTTCATCCGAAACAAAAATATCCTTGTAACCGAGCTGCGCCGCTTTTTTCCAGACCAGGTCGTTCAGCCACTTCGGCGAATCGGATTGTCGCATAATTTTCAGGTTGTACTGCCCAATCATGTCCGCCAGCAGGACGGCCTTCACGCGCTTCAGTTCACCGGAAACGGCCATGCGCGCGGCGAGTTCGCGGCTGCCGTAGGTGTGGTCGTCATCCTGATCCCAATTCACGAAGGCTTCTTCGCCGTCCAGAAACGCCATCCAAACCGAGTTCGGCCCTTTCTTGGCGCAGAGCAGGCGCGCCATTTCAATCATCATGCCCGTGGACGATGCGCTATCTTCCGCTCCGACAAAATTTTCGACGCTGCTCAGCGTGTCGTAGTGCGTGAGAAGCAGAATAATCCCTTGTCCGGTGCCGGGCGCCTTCGCGATGATGTTTTTCATCGCCACGTCGCCCTTGGGCGTCGACGCATGAAAATCGTCCTGATCCACTTCACAGCCGTCGGATTTCAGTTGCGCGATGATGTAATCCTGCGAATGATGCAGCGCCTCGGAAGCAGGCGGGCGCGGGCCGAAGCTGACGAGTTTCGCGACGTGCTCGTAGGCTTTCGCGCCGTCGAACCCGCCAGTCTGATCGGCGGGTGGCGCGACTTCCGCCAATCTTGGCGGCGCAGCAGACGGATCGGGCGCCACCGAGCCGGCGCCCAAACCTGACGCGGCTGAATTAGCCGAGCCGGAAGAAGCAGGTGACGGAGCATTCGACGCGCCGCAGGCTACGACGCCGGACAGCACCACGACCGCCGACGCCAACCAGCACTTGCTCGAAAGTTTGCCGCAGATTCCATTTACCAATTTCGGCACGCTATTGCGCCTCCCCGTTCGGAACAGTCTGCGACTGTTTATTGCGCAGCACAACGTAAGAAACCAGGACGCCCACAAAATACAGCACCACCATCGGCGCCATGAACACGAGCATCGTCGTAGCGTCCGGCGTAGGCGTCACAATCGCGGCCACGATCGTGATGATCAACATCGCATAGCGAAAATTCTTCAGCAGGAATTTCGGCGTCACAATCCCGAACAGCGACAAAATGAAAATCAGCACCGGCAGCTCGAAGATCACGCCCAGCCCCACCAAAATAATCAGGATCAGCTCGAAGTATTCGTTGTAATTGATTAGCGGCTTCACGGGAGAGTCCGTGGCGAAGCCCATCAAAAATCCCAAAGTGCGCGGCAGCATAATGAAGTAGCCAAACGCAATGCCGCAGAGAAATAAAATCATCGAAGAGACGATGAATCCCGAAACCGCGCGCCGCTCGTGTTTATAAAGCCCCGGCGCGACGAACAACCACACCTGATACAGTACGAACGGCATGGCCAGCACCACACCCAGATACAAGCCGATGTTGATGACCAGCGTTAAATATCCAGCAGGCGAAGTGAAGTACAGCTTGTCGTCAAAATGTGCCGAGCGCAGCGCCTGCTGCATCGGCTCTACCAGAATCACGATGAAATGTTTGGAGACCAGCAGACCAATGCCCGCACCCACCGCAATAGCCGCAGCGGAATAAATCAGCCGTTTGCGCAAATCGAGCAGGTGCTCGAAAAACGACATGCGTCCGCCGGCGTCTTCTTCGGCGGGCGGCGCGATGGGGGGCTCAGGCTGGACGGGCGCGACCATCGCTCACTTTCTCGGGATCTTCAGGTCCAGATGCGGGAACGTCGGCAGCAGGATCTTGTTCGGGTTGCGCACTCGGGGTGATCGAGTGAGCTTCGAATTGTAGCTGTTTGGGTTCCGCTAAATCGCCCGCAGCAAACGAATTCGGCGGCTCCGTCGCCACGGTTCCAGGCGCGGGGGGCAGCGGATCCCCTAACGTCGCCCCGTCCGACGGTGCCGACGACGCTTCAGCCGTCGAGACAGACAACGCCGGAGCAGCCGTACCGCCTCCAATCGTCTGTGTGGGTGGCTGTGCTTCGCGTACACGCCGCGATTCGGCTTCGCGCTCCAGTTCGCGCATGTGCCCTTCGAACGTGGAACGCAGATCGCCGGTGGCGCGGCGGAATTCACCCATCACCTTGCCGAGTGTGCGCGCCAGCTCTGGCAGTTTCTCCGGGCCGAACACCATTAGAGCGACGGCGAAAATTATAATCAGGTGTGGGACGCTGAACATGTGGCTTCTTTGGGTGCAAAACGGCCGAGATGCGCAATTCGCCTGCATCGTGCGCGCCGTTTTTGAATCATAGAAGAGGGCCACAGGCCTGTCAAACTGCGCAAAAGTGTTGTGCTATACTTGATTGCTGGGGCTCAAGCGAGGACGCATGGAATCAACGGGGTCGTCAAGGCGCGGTGTCGTTGTCCTGGTTGTAGTACTGGGTATTTCGGCGGTGCTGGGCGGCTTGTATGGGCCGTCCGTGCGCGCCACAGCCGCGGGACAGAACGACTTGCAGGACTCAGTAAAGAGCTTCACGCACGTGCTCTCCGTGGTGGAGCGCAATTACGCCGAGCCAGTGGACACCGATAAGGTGATCTACGATGGCGCGATACCCGGCATGTTGCGCGTGCTCGATCCCCACTCGAACTTCTTCGATCCCAAACAGTACGCGCTTTTTAAGGAAGAACAGCAGGGAAAATACTACGGCGTGGGCATGACGGTGCAGCAGCGCGAAAACCAGACCGTGGTTTTGGCGCCGTTCGTCGGCTCGCCCGCCTACAAGGCCGGGATACGTCCGGGCGACATCATTCAGAAAGTGGACGGAAAATCCTGCGACGGCCTCACCACCACGGAAGTTGCGGATATGCTCAAGGGCGCGAAGGGCACCATCGTGCATATCTCTCTCGGCCGGGAAGGCTGGGAAAAACCGATCGAAGTGACCGTAACGCGCGACGAAATCCCCCGCCCCGGTGTGGAATATTTCACGATGGTGAAGCCGGGCATCGGCTACGTGCGCGTCTCCACATTTAACGAAACCACTGACAGCGATCTGAACGAAGCTCTGCGCCAACTGGACGTTTCCAAGCTCGATGGCCTGATTATTGACTTGCGCAACAACGGCGGCGGCTTGCTGAATCAAGCGGTGGGCATGGCGGACATGTTCCTCGACAAGAATGAGATTGTCGTGTCGCATCGCGGGCGCGCTTCGCAGAACCGTCCCTACTACGCAATCCGCGGAAATCAGGGCATCGAAGTCCCGGTGATCGTGTTGATCAACGGGCAGAGCGCTTCCGCTTCGGAAATTGTATCCGGCGCGATACAGGACCACGATCGCGGTCTGATTGTTGGCGAAACCAGCTTCGGCAAGGGCCTGGTGCAAACGCAATTCCCGCTCAGCGAAGACACCGCGCTGCTGCTAACCACCGCGCGCTATTACACGCCCAGCGGACGCCTGATCCAGCGCGATTACAAGAACGTTTCGCTCTACGACTATCACTACAATCCGCAGCCTCCCACAAAACCGGAAGTGAAACTCACCGATAGCGGGCGCCAGGTATTCGGCGGCGGCGGAATTACGCCGGACGACATCATCGCCGCTCCTAAGCCGGACGATTTCCAGCAAATGCTCTACCGCCGCGGCGTTTTCTATTCGCAGCAGCAGGGCGTCGGCGACTTCACCCGTTACTATCTGGGCGAAAAGCCGGACATCACCAAGGATTTTGCCGTGAACGACGCTGTCATCACAGACTTCCGCAAATATCTGGACAAGCAGAAAATCAAATACACGGACGCGGACATTCAGGCCAACATCGTCTGGCTGAAGTGGCAGATCAAGCGCGAAGTCTTCACTTCTTACTTCGGTTTGAACGATGGCTACAAAGTGGAATTGCAGGACGACGTGCAGCTGGAAAAGGCCATCGAGCTGATTCCGCAGGCCAAGGCGCTCTACCAGAACGCGCGCAAAATTCTGGCCACACGTGAGGCCGGCCAACTAAGCCAGCCGCAGTAAAGAATTCGCGGCGACGCGACCTCCCCGATAAGCGCGCCTTAAGACTTGTGAATCGTCTCCTAGCGCGGAATCGAAACGCAGCGGCCGGTCCCGCTCTATGGGACCGGGCAGCGGCCGGTCCCCTCTATGGGACCGGGCAGCGTTCGACGCAGCTGCTGCCGTCAAACCTTCCCAGCCGAAATCGCGCCCGTTTTTGGCGCATCCTTCCAGCCCGCGCCGGTACGCCACCTGCTGGCAAATGGTAACTATTGCACGCAAAGGCACGCAGCGCTGAAACGGGTCACCCCGCCACGCCCGGACGCCGTATCCTTAGTGCAGGTCGCACCAGTCCGCCCGAGCCATGAGCGCCACGATACCGCTGCACAAAACGGTGGAGAGAGGTCTGCGGCAATTGTCGCCGACGGGATGGGCGCTCACTGCCGGTTGGGTGCTGCTCGTCGGCAGCTATTCCGTTGCGGCTCTTACAGTTCCGAACGGCCGGGGCCTCACCGCGTTCGGGGATATCGTGCAGTGCCTGGCCGCCATGTTTGCCTGCGGCGGCCTGGTTCTGAACTGGGGCGCTGCCGAAAAACGCACGCGGGTCTTCTGGGTGCTGCTCAGCCTCGGATGCCTCGCCTGGCTTACCGGCCAGCTAATCTGGACTTATTTTGAAGTGGATCTGCGGCAAAGCGCTCCCAACCCTTTCATCGGCGACGTAATCCTGTTCCTGCATCCGGTGCCAATGATCGGCGCGCTCGCTCTGAAGCCTCATGACAAGCGCGACGACCTGAATGTTCACATCGGATATCTGGATTTCTCGCTCCTGCTGGTCTGGTGGGTTTATCTCTACCTTTTCGTGGTGATCCCTTGGCAATACATCGCGCCCAACGTACTGACGTACGGGTGGAGTTACGACCATCTAGCGGCGATTGAAAACCTGGTGCTCACCGTGGGCTTCGCCGTGCTGATTACCAAAGCGCGCGGCGCGTGGAAGGAGGTTTATGCGCACCTGTTCAGCGCTTCCCTGCTCTACGCCGCCGGTTCCTACATCACCAACCGCGCGATTGATCGCATGGACTATTACACGGGCAGTCCTTTCGATCTGCCACTCGTCGCTTCCTTCGTGTGGTTCGGCACTGCGGGCATTATGGCTTACCGCCTGAAACCGGCGCGCGAAACAGTTTCGTCGCGCAGTGACCTTTCGAAAAAATGGGCCGCCCTTCTTGCCATGACCGCCGTGTTTTCCATTCCGCTGATGGCGCTGTGGAGCCTGTGGAGTACGCGCAATCCGCCGGACATACGCATGTTCCGCATTGGCGTCACGCAAGTGACGCTGGTGGTCGTGGCGCTGCTGATCGCCATGCGCCAGCGACTGGTAGATCACGATCGCATCCGTTTGCTCGATGCGTCGCACGAATCGTTCGAGAACCTGAAGCATTTTCAAGCGCAGATGGTGCAGACGGAAAAATTGGTTTCGCTGGGGCAACTGGCTGCTGGAGCCGCGCACGAAATCAATAATCCGCTTACAGGTATTCTGGGCTATTCCGATCTGCTGGTGGATGACCCTACGCTGGGCGAACGGCAGCGAGTGGTCGCCGAGAAAATTCGCACGCTCTCGCGCCGCATCAAGACGCTGGTCACCAGCCTGCTCAGCTTCGCGCGCCGCGTGCCCACGGAAAAATTGGCGCTCGATTTGAATCAGGTGATCGCATCCGCGCTGCATCTGAGCAACCTGGACTTGCGCGGAAAACACATCGAGGTTCGCACCGATGTTGACGAGGCTCTACCGCACATTTTTGGCGATGCCAATCAGGTGCTGCAGGTTTTCTTCAACTTGATCAGCAATGCAGTGGACGCGCTAGAGGAAGTCGGCGGCGGCACGCTGGTGATTCGCAGCTCGCATGCCAACGGCAAACTCTCCATCGAATTTTCAGACACTGGACCCGGCATCAAGTCGCCACAGCATGTGTTCGATCCGTTCTTCACCACCAAGCCCGTTGGCAAAGGCACGGGACTCGGCCTCAGCATCTGCTACGGAATCGTGCAGGAACACGGCGGCCGCATCGAATGCTTCAACCGCCCGGAAGGCGGCGCCACATTCATTGTCGAGTTCCCCGTCAATTCGCTCGATGCCTACCTCTCGGACTCGCCCCTGGCCACCAGCTCGCAATCCAATTAAAACGTGGCTGGCTCTGAGGTATGATCCCGCCCTGGGAGATCCTTTGAAGAATCCTCGCCGCGTGGTATTTGTTTTTGCCCTCTTTACGTGGATCGCTGCATTGGCGACTGCACTCGCCGCAGCGAAACCCGCGACACCACTGAAAACCCGCGCGGTCTTGCTAATCGTTCTCGACGGCTTCCGCTGGCAAGAAGTCTTCGACGGCCCCGAACACGATCTGATGGACGCAAAACACGGCAACGCGCAGGACGCGTCCCAATTGCGCAAAGATTTCTGGCGCGACACGCCCAAAGCAGGCCGCGAAGCTCTGCTGCCCTTCCTCTGGACCGTCGTCGCGAAACAGGGCCAGATTTACGGCAACCAACACAAAGGCAGCGTCGCGCACGTCACCAACGGCTACAAATTTTCCTACCCCGGCTACAACGAGATGTCCACCGGCTACCCCAATCCGCAGATCAATAGCAACGAATTCGGCCCCAATCCCAACGCCACAGTTTTCGAATGGCTCAATAAGCAGCCGGAATTTCGAAACCAGGTCGCGATCTTCGGCACATGGGACACCTTCAGCGACATTTTTCGCGCCAAGACGAGTGGCCTGCTAGTCCGCGCCGGATGGAATCTGCAATGGTCGCAGGACCTGACGCCCCGCGAGCAACTGCTGAAGAAACTCTACGAAACAAGCACACGAGTGGAGGACGACGACGTTCCTGATTCTTTCACGCACGAAGACCTGCTCGATTATCTCCAGACCCACAGCCCACGCGCCCTCTTCGTCGGCTACGGCGAGACGGACGACTGGGCCCACGAAGGAAAATACGACCTGGTGCTCCAAGCCGCGCACGAAGACGACCAGCGCATCGCCGAACTGTGGCGCACCATGCAAGCCAAGCCCGAATATCACGACCAGGTGACGTTCATCATCACCTGCGACCACGGCCGCGGCAGCGGCCTGAAACTCTGGCGCGATCACGACAAGAATATCGCCGGCGCCGAAAACATCTGGATCGCAGTCATCGGCCCAGACACGCCAGCTACCGGCGAGATGTCCAACGTCCCGCGCGTAACCCAAAGCCAAATCGCCGCCACCGTCGCGCAACTTCTAGGCCAGGATTACCGCACGGCCGTGCCGCAAGCCGCCGCGCCGCTGCCGATTCTGTTGAAGTAGATGGCGGCGCGGGCGGGCTACAGCAAACCCAGATGATCCGGATATCTGGCCTGCAAAGAACTCACCAGTACGTCAAATTCGGGACGATCGCGCAGATTCCGCAGCCACGGGTCCTTCACAAAAAACGGCCAGCACGCGAATCCCGTGCTCACGCTTCGCTCCAGCCACTCGAACCCCTCGGTCGGCCGCCCCAGCACAGCGAGAATGCAGGCTACCTGATAGTAGGTGTGATGCGCGTGACCGAACGATTTTGGGCTGGCGCACGCGCGGTTCAAAAATTCCAAGGCCCGTTCCGGTTTGCCGCGCAACGCGTAAAAAACCCCGAAAAGACTCGCCGTCAGCGGCTCATCCGGCAAAACCCGTATGGCTTCCTCGAGCAGCGTTTTCGCCGCGTGCCAATCCTCGGTCATCATGGCCAGCTGCGGCGCGAAATAGACGGGATACTTATTAGTGGGGCTTTCCCTTCGCCATGCGTCGATCTCTTCCCTTGCCGAATCGTACTGCCGGCTCCAGACGTAAACCTGGACGATGCTGTGACTCACCGCCTTCTGCGGATGAAACGGCTTCCCCCGCTCGTACATTTCACGCGCATGCTCCAGCAAGCCAACGTGCGCCAGAATTGTGCCCAGCCGATTGTAAGCGTGCGGCAGATTTTTTTGCAATGCCAGCGCCCGCCGCAATTCCGCGATCGCTTCCAGATGCTGAAAATTCTTCGATGGCCCCCAGAGCAGAAAAGCTTTGGCGACGTGCCCTTCGGGCAGATCAGGGTCCAGTTCCAGCGCTCGGCGGCAGTGAAACTCAGCCTTCTCCAGCCACACGCTGGCCGGGTCCAGCTCGAAATGGCGCGTTGCGCAAACCAGTGAAAGCGTTGCGTGTGCCAGCGAAAAATTCGGATCGCGCGTCACTGCATTACCCAGTCGCCGCACGGCTTCCTCCAGCCCGGCTGAATCGCCCGACGAACTCAAGCGATATCCGTGCGTGAATTCCGCATAAGCGAGCGGGTCTTGGCTGTGCCGCGGTCGGCGATTGACCGTCGAGACATGCAGCGTGCGGTTCAATGCGCGGGCGATTTGCTGGGTGGTCTCGTCTTCCAGCTCGAAAAGGCGGTTAGCGTCTAAATCACATTTGCGTGAAAAGCAAACCCGCTGCAAATGAGAGTCAAACATTTCCAGCGACACGCGCCGTTGCCCTTTCGATTCCTGCATCGCGCCACGCAGCACGAAGCGCACGCCCAGGCGCGCGGCGAGGTCCGCAGTTGAAGCATCCAGCGGCACGTCCATGACAGACGACGTCGGCAAAACATCCACTCCTTGCAGATTTCCGAGACGCGAAACCAGATCGTCCGCAAATCGCAGACTCACGCCCTGTTCATCGGATATATTCCCCAGCAGGAGCAGTGGCAGCACGGCGAGCGAAGTGCGTTCACTCCCTGCGGCGGCACGTTCCGTACTGGACTGCTGCACTGATTCTTGCTGTCGATCGGACTGCGGAAAGCGGGCATCAATCACGCGCAGAGGACCAACGAACCGGTATCCTTTGCCAACGATGGTTTCCAGGTAACGCGGCTGCGCGGAGTTGTCGCCTAACGCGGCGCGGATTTTGCGCACGATGTTGTTGATGTTGGGCTCAATATCAATAAAGAGGTCCGAACGCCAAAGCTTGGTAACGATGTCCTGGCGCGATACCAATTGTTCCCGGCGGCTCACAAGGAAAATCAGCAACTCCATCGGCTTTTTTTCCAGTTTCACCCGCCGCCCGTTCCGACGAAGCTCGTAGCGCCCCAGGTCCAGCTCGATCTTACCGTCGGCTCGACTGCTCGCGCGCATTGGCCTTCCTTTCCAGCATTATCCACCAAGATTGAATGATTTACGACGATATACAAAAGATATGCAAAGGTTATCTGCTTTCGATTGAATCCGCTCGGCGATGGGCGGATTATTCTCGCGGGTCAACATTCTACTCTGGAGGTATAACCATGAAACACAACATCCTTCTCACGCTCGCGCTCCTCGGCCTGCTAGGCACGGCCGGCCTGGCGATTTCTGCCGCGGCTCGCCCCGCCGCTTCTGCAAAAAATGCTTTCACTCCCGATGATATTCCCTACGGTCCAGCGCCGGCCTTCGTCGCACCGGGTGCGCAGCTGGCCGTGCTGGAGGGCAACCCCGGCGCTCCGAGCGGGGATTACACCGTTCGACTGAAAATGCCGGCCGGATATCGCATCGCGCCGCACTGGCATCCGCAACGGGAAAACGTCACGGTGCTCTCCGGCACGTTCAAAGTCGGAATGGGCGATCGTTTCGACGAGAGCAAGATGGGAGCTTTTCCCGCGGGCAGCTTCGCCTATCTCGATCCGGACATGCATCATTACGCGATGGCCACCGGGGAAGTTGTTGTGCAAGTGCACGGCACGGCGCCGCTGCAATTCAACTACGTCAACCCGAGTGACGATCCCAGCCGCAATAAATAATTTGCCGGCCGCCGCAGTGGTAAGGGTATCGCCGCGATCTGAACCTTTCGGGTTGGTGGGGCAGAAATATCAGCGGAGCGGGATCGTTCGGAATGACATACGAATCACCAGACCAGAATACTCGCCGCGAAACGCGCTACAATCCCACCGAAGCTGGCGGCGCCCATTGCCCCTGATTGGTCGAACTTTCTCGTCGCCGAGGCGGGCGCTGCGGCTGCCCTGGCTGGCCTGATTTTCGTCGCAGTCTCAATTAATCTCGCCAAGATTATCGAGCTACCCGGCGTTACCGGACGCGCCGCGGAAGCGCTCGCTCTATTGATCGGCGTGCTGATCATCTCGACGCTTGGCCTCGCGCCAAATCAATCGCAAGAAATCCTTGGCACGGAAATTCTCGCGGTGGGCAGCGTGCTTTGGGTCTTCACCGTGATTCTTCATATGCGCCAACTGCTGCGCAGGACCAAGAATCCGCGGTGGTGGCTGGCCTTACGCGTCACGTCCTGCCAGTTAACAACGCTTTCCTTCTGTATCGCCGGAACCTTACAGCTGCTTGGCAATCCAAAAGGGATGACCTGGCTGATCCCCGGCTGCGTCTTCGCCTTCCTCACCTCCACCATCTGCGCCTGGGGCCTGCTTGTCGAAATTCTTCGCTGAGCTCAGCCGCTGCGCAGATTCAGCGAATACCTGCTTGAGCTTCCGCCCGCATATTTGGCGTCAGCATGATGACTTCACCGTGGGTCCCGCGTATTAAATCCATCGCTCGCGCCACCGCTTGGAACTGAACGCCTCGATCTCCTTCGACGTACACCGACCAATCTGCGCGGCGCGCAAACTCGGCTTCGAGCGCGCGCGGCAGTTTCTCCGCTACGATCGGCTTGGAGTTCAAGTACAGCCTGCCGCTTTGGTCCACATAAACAAGTAACCCCGTCTCCTGCGCGTTGGAGCTCGCATGAATGATGCCGGGCCGCAGCAGGCGCGCAGGGATCCCACTGCTTTGCACATATTTGCCGAGAATGAGCGGAGCCATCGTCAGGAAGAGAAGGAAGCAAGTCAGTGCGTAGAGGTATCCAATGCTGGGGATGTTCGACTCCGGCCCCATCAGTTGCAACTTCCGCCGGGCCGACTGGCGCTCCGCGCGCAACGTATTGAAAATCGCTAGGCCTTCGCCGCGTGTCACTGGCACTGAATCCGATGCGAACGAGCCGAGCAGCAGACGCAAAACTGATTCCGACCAGCGCAAAAGAAGCAAGCAGAGCTGCCGCACGGATCCAGCCGCCGCGAACGTAGTCGCTGTCGTCGCTGAAAACGCGCAGCCGCGGTTGAAATGCCTGCAGGCAAGTGGCGCCAGGCAGGATTTCCACATCGAGCGTGTAACGACCCGGGCTGCTATCGAAAACTCCGAGGTATGAGCCCGTCAGGGGGCCGTTGGGCTCGGCGTCCCAGCGATTGTACCAATCATCTACCCAATTGGAATCGACGTGCCCGTCGCGGTAAAGCCACCAGCGCGTCTGAACCACTTTGTAGGCTTCGCACTCAGGACCTTGCCCGTATCCGTAGTCATTCAATTCAATCTCGATTTGGTAATCGGCGCTGAGATTGATCGGGAAGCTGCCCGTTCTGATGTGTCCAGGCGCGAGCGAAATGGGCATGTCCACCGCGACCCATGTGCGGGTCTCCATCCAACGGTTAACTGTGGGAAACAACAGGAAGCCCGCGCAAAGTAGCGAGGTGCTAAGCCATATGCGCGCGGCCGTAGGCGTCCGCATACTTAATTCTGACTCCAGCGTGAAGCGAAAAGTTCCCCGTGCGGCGCAGGACTACGGTCCCACGGAGTCGAACTTGAAAACTTGCCTCAATCCCGCACGACAAATTCAAGCTCGACGCCAGCTACCTCGATCACATCGCCCGATTCCAGCTTCGTGGGATGCGTGATCGGGGTGCCATTCACGCTCGGCACTTTGTCGGCCGGGCCTACGTAGTAGGAATCGTCATCGCGGCGATTAATCTGCGCGGCGGCCTTCGGCTTGAACCAGCCCTTGAGCTTCACGGTGGCCATCGCGGATTTCCCTACCACGGTGAGCTTGTCCGTCAGCGTGTATTCGTGCCGGTCGGTGCTGCCTTTACGCACGACGAGAGTGGGCAATTTCATGCGGCCGGGCGCGGGCTGCGCGCTTTCGCCTACCGCCGCCACCTGGCGCAGAAATTCGCGGCGATCTTTGGTGTCGAGCATCACCGTCTCGTTGATCTTCGGCACCGCAGGCTTCACCGCAACGTTGTCCAGCGAATGCGCTCGCACTTCCACCGAATCCGTCACCACAATCGTGTGCTTGCCGATGCCGACCGAATCCCCCGGCTTCAGCATCACCATCTTCACGCGCTGTCCATTCACGAATGTACCGTTCAAGCTGCCGAAATCCTGCAGCATCAGTCGGCCGTCTTCGTGAAAAACGCGCGCGTGGTAACTCGAGATCGCCGGATTATCAATCACGATGCCGTTGTCCGGCGAGCGCCCGATGCTCACCTCCTGCTGTCCCACCGCCACTTCTTTCAATATCGCAGTCTCAAATTTCAAAACCAGCTTGGACATGGGAACGCCCTCCCTATCAAGTCGGATCTTCGGATGCTTTAAACCATCGGCCGATCTTGCTTATCGCGCCGTTCTGTTTCGGCGCGTGACGCAAGACAATTGCAGTAATATTGTCGCCGCCGCCCGCATGGTTCGCCTGCTCGATCAGCGAATCCGCGGCCTGCTGCGCGCTCGTCGTTCCCTGCAAAATTCCGGCGATCTGCGGTTCGGAAAGCTCGCGAAACAATCCGTCGGAACAAAGCAAATAGGTATCGCCCTCGCGCAAAAGTTCTTCGGTGACTTCCACGTCCACGTTCTGCTCCACACCCAGCGCCCGCGTCAGCACGTTCTGCATGCGGCTGCGTCCGGCTTGCTCCACGGTCAGAATTCCCCGCCGCACCTGCTCGGCCACGAAGGAATGATCTTCGGTGAGTTGGTTCAGCTGCCCGTCACGAAATAAATAAGCCCGGCTGTCTCCCACGTGCGCAATGCAGGCGCGATCTGCGAGGAAGCGCACGGTCACAATCGTCGCGCCCATGCCACCCTTCCCGCCCAAATCCTGGGCGGCGTGAAAAATTTCCTGATTCGCCAGGCGTATCGCGCTCGCCAGGCGATTCGATGCGTCGCCTACTCCTTCGATCTGCTTGCCGAAAACCGCCAGCGCTGCATCGGCCTGCGCGTCGCGGCAATGCGTCAGCACCGTTTCCGTCGCCAGCCGGCTGGCGCGTTCACCGGATTCCAGCCCGCCCATGCCATCGGACAACACGAACAAATTCAACTCCGGCGCGAGCCGAAAGCTGTCTTCGTTGTTCTCGCGAACACGCCCTGTATCGCTGCGCGCGCCAACTTCCATCGCACTTCCCTTACGCTCCACCCCAGTTGAAGCGTCGCCCCGAAAACTTTTGTTTGGCCCTGGAATCTTCGGCCCACGAACATCACGGATCGAACCCGCGGCTAGTCTCTTTGTTTCGAACCGCCCATGGGATTGCTGATCTGGTGCACATTCGAGAAACCTTTGGCTTCGAGCCGATCTGTCACCCCGCTGGCGCGCTTGGCATCAATCGGGCCGCAATACAATACATAAAATTTCAGCGATCCCAGCGTTCGTGTCGCGATATACGCAGGCAATTGCATTCCTTCCACCTTCTTCGCCGCGGCCTGCGCCTTGTCCTCCCGCTCGAATCGCCCTGCCCACAAGTACACCGAATTGGTAATTACAGAATCAGACGCCCGCCCCTTCGCGGGATTCGCCGCGCTGCCGTGAGAATTTTTCCGCAGCGGCCCAGTCTCCATGCGCGGAAACACATCGGGCGTAGGAGGTTTCACCGCTTCAGCCAGGGGAGTTTTTGCATGTGTGACGGGCTTGACGAGCGGCGCTTTGATTTCCGCTACCGGCGCTTTTGCTTCCTCCACAACTGGCGCAGAAGGAGCAGGAGGCGGCGCGGGAATCTCGTACGCAAAATCGGGAGGTTTCGGCGTCGCTACTGCGTCCGGCGGTGCAATTCGGTTCGCTGCTTGCACTACTCCCAGCCAATGCAGTCCGCCAAGCGTGCCTAACACGAGCAACGCGCCCAGCAAAATCCATACGAGGGGTGAAGTGCGTCGCGGCGCCGGCTGCGAAATCGCCGCAGCAGTAACGGCGCTGGCTCGCGGCACGCCAGTCGAAATGCGATTCGAATTTGCGGTTGTCGCCGTACCCACCGGCTGCGGAGGCGGCGGTGCCGGCGTGCCCGAGCGCAGATTGGATTCCAGCTCGGCGATAGACTGAAAACGCTTCGCCGGATCCTTTTCCAAGCATTTCAGAATCGCGCGCTCGGTTCCCACGGGAATATTCGGCTCAATCTCATGCGGCGCCGGAGGATCTTCCCGCATCTGCTTCAGCGCTACCGCAATCGAATTGTCCGCGCTGAACGCCGGAGTACCCGTAAACATTTCGTACAAAATCAGCCCCAGTGAATAAATGTCCGTGCGGTAATCCACCGGCTTGCCCGCCACCTGTTCCGGCGCCATATACGCGGGCGTCCCGACCATAGAGCCGGTCAACCGCGTGCCTGCCTCCATCGAGCGCGCGATGCCGAAATCCATGATCTTCACGTTGCCTTGCGCGTCAATCATCACGTTTTCCGGCTTCAAATCGCGATGCACGATTCCCTGCGCGTGCGCTTCCTTCAGCCCCGAGCAAATTTGCAGCGCCAAGTCCGTCGCTTTGCGCTGCGGCAGCCCGCCAAAACGATTCAGCACCGAACGCAAGCTTTCGCCTTCCACAAATTCCATCGAGGTATAGGCAATTCCCGCCACGCGATTGAATTCGTAAACGCGGCAAACATTTTTGTGCGTGATTTTCCGCGCGAAGAGCAACTCGTTCTTGAAGCGGTCCATCATGGCCTGATCGGAAGCAATCTCAGGCTTCAAAAGTTTCAGCGCCACCGTCTCGCCCGTCTCGCGATCGCGCGCTTTGTAAACGTTGCCCATGCTGCCGTGGCCGGCCTCGCCCAAAATCTCGTAACGCACGCCGAGGGCAGCAAGCGCCGCCGGGCTTAGCGAGGGAACGTCACCTGCAGCCGCTGCGCCTTCGACCAGCACCGCCGTCGCATCTGGCACATCGCTCAGCAGCACGGTATCGCGATGTCCTGCTGTCCGCGCAGGCGCATCCGCGCCGTACGAACCGGACGCGTCAGACGCACCGCGCCCCGCACGGCCCGCCCCGGAAGTGCCCAGTTTTGGAACGCCCGATTTCGGATTGATTGTTTCGCTCATGTCCCTGCCTTATAGAGTAAGAGAGAAGCGAGCGGCGCGGTGCTCGACGAAGGGCAGGTGTAGGGAAAGAGTATCGGGTCGAACCACCCATAAACCCCCGCAAATAAAAGCGATTTCAGCGCAAAAATCCCTGCAGAGCCCCGGCCCGCCCCAGGAACAGCAAAGTACAGCTAATCGTTTGAGAACACCGGCGCACGCCGCCCCGCTGCCCCGTGCCCTGCATGGTTCATACTGTATTAAGACCAGACGACGTGCCGGCCCCTTCACAGGACGGCTGGGTGGAGGAGATGGCATGCCAGACCCAACGATTGCGCCGAGGATTGCCCCTGCGGTCACTGCTGCGCCCGCAGCCGAACAGACTGGCCCCGCGCCCACAGCAAATATTATCGCGTCTATGTTGCAGGCCGCACCGAAGACCAGCGACTTGATTTTTTCGCCGGGGCGCGCGCCTCAGGTGGAACTCCACGGCCAGCTCATGCAATTGAAAATCAAAGGCGTGGGCGTGCTTTCGGCGGAAGACACCGCGCGCCTCGCTGCGGATCTGATCGGCCGCAATTCATTCGCAGTGGAAAAATTGAAAGAAGAAGGCTCGTGCGACATCTCTTACAGCGTGGCGAAACTTTCGCGCTTCCGCGTGAATATCTTCACCCAGCGCGGCAGCTGCGCCATCGTCATGCGCGTGATTCCCAGCAGCGTGCCCGATTTCAAGACGCTGCATCTTCCCGAGCAATTGACCGACGCAGCGCAAGTGCGTCCCGGAATTGTGCTGGTTACCGGGCCGACGGGCAGCGGAAAATCCTCCACGCTCGCGGCATTCGTCAACAAGATCAACGAGGAAAAGGCCTGCCACGTAATCACCATTGAAGACCCGATCGAATTTCTGCACCAGCACAAACGGGCTACGATTCATCAGCGCGAACTTTACAGCGATACCCCCAGTTTCGCGCTGGCCTTGCGCGCCGCATTGCGCCAGGCGCCAAAATTAATCCTCGTCGGCGAAATGCGCGACAAGGAAACCATCGAAGTCGCGTTGGAAGCCGCCGAAACCGGCCACATGGTCTATTCCACGCTGCACACGATTGACGCATCGAAGACCATCGAACGTATCGTCGGCGTCTTCCCGAATTCCGACCAGCCCGCCATTCGCGGACGCCTCGCAAAATCTTTTCGTTACATCATTTCGCAGCGCTTGATTCCCAAGGCCGACGGCACCGGCCGCGCCGCCGTATTCGAGATTCTGAAATCCACGCTGCGTACCCGCGAGTACGTGCAAAAAGGCGAATCCGAAGGAAAATCCCTCCTCGATGCCATGCGTGACGGCGCCGGCGAAGGCATGCAGTGCTTTGACATCGAAATCGAAAAGCTCATCCGCTCGAAAGTGCTGGATATTGACACCGGGCTGTCCTACTCGACGAACGAAGGCAATCTGCGCCTGCTACTGGCGGATATGCTGGAAGGCCGGGACGGCGATATTCCGTCGGGCGCGCCACATGCGGCGCAGAAATCCGGCGCCAGCGAAATGGAAGAGATGATCGAACGATAGGCGCCGAAAGTCCGCGGGCCTCAGCCTATTCGGATTGGGCGATGCCCGATCTCCGATCCCGAACCCGGGCCATGTGGATTGTGGGGATCGTTTCTGGTTGCCGCAAGTAATCTTAACCCGCTACTAATCGCTCTCGCCCTCTCGTATAATTCTCACCTCGAGCTTTTCCGCGCATCGAAATTTCCCGGCCCGGGCGACACCGTGAAACGTTGGGTGAAGACTCTGCTGGCGATCGTCCTGCTCGTCGTCGCAGTCGGGGCGATGATCCCTCTTTTCGTGAATGCCAACACTTTCCGCCCCACCATAGAAAAACGGCTCACGCGCGCGCTCGGCCGCAGCGTGAAGTGTGGAAGCCTGCGCCTCTCCGTATTTGCCCGCAGCCTGATCGCCGAAGACCTTAGCGTCGCCGACGATCCCAACTTCAACGCGGCGCCGTTCTTGACCGCAAAGGAACTGCGCATCGGCGTGTCGCTGCGGCCGCTGCTGCTCTCGCACGAGGTGGTGTTGCGCAGCTTCGCTATTGAGTCTCCGCAAATTGCGGTGATTCGCGACTCCAGTGGCGCGTGGAATTATTCGAGCATCGGGCATCACGTGGCGCATCCCACGCTCCCCGGCGGCGACATCGTGGGCACCGCGACTTCGGACGCCGCAAAAGGTTCCTCCGCGCCGCTTCCCGAACTCTTCGTTGGCCTCTTGGCCATCGAAGATGGCCGTGCTGTTATCTCCACCGCCACCGCCGCCGGGCAACCGCAGCCTACTGTGTACGACCACGTGAACATCACCGCGCACGATTTTTCGTTGGCGTCGCAGTTTTCCTTCGACCTGAGTGCGGACCTGCCCGCCGGCGGCGCCGTTACGATCAGCGGTCGCCTGGGGCCCATCAATGCCGAGGACGCGTCCGCCACGCCGATAGGCGCGCAAATCAACATCCAGCGCCTCGATCCTGTGGGCGCAGGATTTCTCGGTCCAGAGGACGGTCTCTCGTTCCTCGCGGATCTGGACGTACACAGCGCGTTTGACGGCGAGACGTTCACCACCAAGGGCACGGTTCATATCGAGAACCTCAAGCTTCGCAAGGGTGCCGCCGCTGCGCCGAAGCCGCTTGACCTCACCTACAGCGGCACGCACCGAGTGAAGGAAGACAGCGGCCAAATTGACGATGCCACGGTAAAGGTCGGTGATGCCGAAATTCACGCGAGCGGCACGTATTCAGCCGCAGCGCCCAGCCAGGCCGGGGCGAGCAGCAAAGCCAGCGCCGCCGGTGGGCGCGGGAAGGCCAGCGTGCCCGGCGCAGCCGACCCGCTGCTGAATCTGAAAATCTCCGGACAAAATCTGCCCATTGATGAATTGCAGTCACTGATGACAGCCGCCGGGGTTCGTCTGCCCAACGGCTCAAAGCTTAGAGGCGGTGCGCTTTCGATGAACCTCGCCGTCGCAGGCCCCGCAAAATCGCTGGTCATCACTGGACCGATTGCAATGGACAACGCGCGCCTGGTGGGATTCGATGTCGGCTCAAAAATTCACGGCATTGCCTCGCTGAGCGGCGTGAAGACGGGAGACACAACTGAAATTCAGAGGCTGCAAGTTAACGTCCGCGTCACAAATGGTGGCATCTTGGCCAATGACATTTACGCCGTGATCCCTGCTCTGGGCGAACTGAACGGCAAAGGAACAATCTCGGCCGCGAATCAGTTGGACTTCGACCTCGTCGCGAAAGTCACCTCTGCCTCCGGCGCCGGCAAAGTCGGCGTGAGTCTGCTTTCTGCGCTAAACGGCGGTTCGGAAAAGAAATCGGGAGTGCCGCTGCGCATCAAGGGTACGCCCTACGATCCCTACATCACCGCCGACGTCGGCGGAGTGATGAAGAAGACGACACGCCCCATCACTTCAATCTTCGGGAAGAAAAAGAAATAACGCGGTGCGGTTTCGGGGATACTGTCGCAAGCGCCGCGCAGCTGCCGTAGCAGAAACATGCCACGCGTGACCGAGTGGCCTAACCCAGGATTTCAAGTTAGTATCCGTAGCTATGCCGGCTGCAAACCCCAATTCGCGCGAAATAATTGGCGAGCTCAACGCGCTCGCCGCCTCCGCCAGCTCCGCGCAGGACCTGATGGAGCGCATCACCAAACTCCTGCACCAGAAAATGCTGCGTTACAACTGGGTCGGCTTTTACATGCTGGAAAAAGAGGACAAGCAGGACATGCTAGTGCTCGGCCCTTTCCGCGGCACCATGACGCCGCACACGCGCATCCCGCTGAATCAAGGAATCTGCGGCGCCGCTGCCTCTACTGGCAAGACGATCGTCATTGACGACGTCAGCGCCGACTCGCGTTACCTGGCTTGCTCGCTCGAAACCAAATCCGAAATCGTGGTCCCCGTATTCGTCGAAAAGAAAGTTGTCGGCGAGTTGGATATTGACAGCCACTTCCTCGCCGCCTTCACCCCCGACGATCGCATCATCTGCGAACACGCCGCCGCTGTCCTCGGCCATTGGCTGGAAAAGCACCCCTAAAAGATTCGCGACAGACCACTGCGGAGCAATGTCTTGATTTCGTAGCGGCGCACTTTAATGCGCCATCGACGGTGCGCTGCTTACCGATGGCGGTCCCTGTTCGCGGCGCCGTCGCTGCGGGGCATCAATTGAGAACCGCTAATCCTCTGCACACGATATTCCTGTCGAAGCGATGGCTTCCAGAAGGTGCTGCAATCCCTTTCGGTACTCTTCGACGGTCTTCTCATCGCCGTAGGGGTGACCCACTATCCCAGACCGAATGTTCCCAGACAAGATTCCCCTCACTACATCCCTGATGGAGTTCGACACTCTGATTTCGAAGTCGGGCTTGAGTCTGTAAACAAGCAGTCCCTCGATCGCTTTCGCTGCTTCGAACGCCGTGGCCATCTCGGAATCGTCAGGGTGCTGGGATGCAGTGCCATCAAGAACCAGACGAAATGCCCAACCGGCAACAACTCAGGTTTCCTTGGGCTCCTCTGAAAACGCAATCACGGCCACAATCGTCTCTCCGACCCAACCAGTTTCGTTCGATGAGCGTGCGAAACTTACTTCGCGGCCGCGGTTTCTTTCGGCTGCGGCTTTGGCTGCAGCTCGCGCGCTTGGGCGATTAGCTTCTTCAGCTTGCCTTCGATGGACGCGTCGCCGATATGTTCATCCTGCAATACGCCTTCGGCATCAATCGTGAACGTATGCGGAATAGCCGTGACGCCGAACAGCTTCGAAATCGGCGAAGTAAACCCGCCGTCGCGATACTGTGCCCAAGTCATGGCATTCTCAGCGACGAACTTCTTCCACTGCTCCTCGTTCGCATCCAGGCTCACGCTGAGCACAACGAGAGGTTGTCCCTCAAATTTCTTGGCGATGTTGCGCAGATGCGGCAGTGCTTCGCGGCAAGGTCCGCACCAGGTGGCCCAGAAATCCAGCAGCACCACTTTCCCCTGCAAATCGTCCATGGAAATATGCTGGCCATCCAGCGTGGTCACGGCGAAAGCCGGCGCCATCCGCGCGCGCGCCAGTTCCGGATTGCTGATGTAACGCAGCGCACGCTGGTGATTGGGTTCGTCCGGCTTCTCCATCTTTACGAATTCCTCGAAGCGGGCGATTGCGGCATCGTCCTGATGCAGTTGCGCGAGCACTTTGCCATCCTGAAACAGCGCATCCGGAAATCCAGGATAGGCCGCGAGGGCTTTCACGAATTCGTCGTGCGCGCGCGTGTACAATTCCTCTTTGTGTTTCTCCGTCGCCTCGCGAACGAGGATCACGCCGTACTCGTAATGCGCGATCGCGGTGGCACGTTCGCCTTGCGCTCCGGCAATCATTTCCTGTGCAGCGAGCTCCACGGTTTTCCAGTCGTATAGTTCAAGCCCGAGCCTCATCATCTGCTGCTGGCACGCGTAGCAATGACCGCCGTCCTGCTTGTCCGCTTTCCTAAACTCGCCCAGCGCGGCGGCCTGCTCGCGTTCGCGCAGCAGTTGCAAGGCGGCATTGTAAGACTTGAGCGCCTTTTCGTCGGTGGGTTTGACGTCATTCGTTTGCGCGTGAAGGGGCGACAGCGCACAGACCAAAGCCAGCGTGATAAGGGCACTGCGCATCGGAGACCTCCCAAAGTGCCGCGGTCGAGCGCCACACATCGCCATGTACTTCTAGGTTAACTGCCGTAGTGGTACCACCCCCCACGGCAATGCGTCAAGTGCAGTTGCTGGGAACGCCAATCCCCCGTTGGAGCTTCTGAAAACACCGCGGCCAGTGCATGCGGCAAGAAAAAAGCGCTACCCGGCATGACGCCCAAAGCCGCATTCAAAATTGGCACGATTTTATTCCCCATTTGACACGACACCGCGCAACAAGCCTCCTGTACCGTCGCGGAAGCCTTGACAATTTGCCTTTGCTTGCAAAGTAAATCGCTCCGCCGGATTAGAATCCTCACACTTCCAAGCAAAAAAACGCTACGCCGCTTTGGCACCGAGTGTGCACAGATTCCCTCCCGGGTGTGCCATTTTGCAGTCCCGAATTCAAATTTCGTTTTTTGCACCAGCGCCGGCGTGCGTCCTTGCGACTTCGCAACTCCGCGCCAACGAGAATGATAACCGGCTCGGATCTCACTCTCGACGCGCAGGGCGACACCAACGCCGTCTCGGTCTTCCAGACTTCCAGCTCGCTCACCGTCGGGGGTCCAGGCGCTCCGCGCAACCTAATTCTGATCAACGGCGCGCAAGCCAAGAACGTGTTCTGGCAAGTGGGCAGCGCCGCCACGATCAACGCGGCGGGCGGCGGCACCATGGTCGGCACGATTATCGCGCCCATGGGCGTCACGTTCTCCATTCCCGGGAATGCAGCGATTTGCACATTGAACGGCCGCGCGATCGGACTGAACGCTTCGGTCACCATGGTGAACACGGTCGTCAACGTTCCTGCGCCATAAAGCGCACGGAAGCGGCCACGGCGCAAATTGATTTCAGAAGTAGGCGCCCATGCTTTCCGGGCCTGCTCGACGGGAAGCGCGGGCGCCGTGCCGCGATCGAGCATCGCCGTCACCAAGATTAAGTTCACTGCAGTAGCTGCGGACCAGCAGACGAAACAATTCGGAGGATGAACGTCTATGATTACAGAAGAAAATTCCATGCGGCGTGAGAAATCCTGGCGGCGTGCGTCGCGGGCCTCGCCGAGATCTGGCGCTCCATCCTTCGGCCATTGCGCACTCGCGTACTGACGCTGGGAGCGCTGGAAGCGCTAGCTCTTCTGGCATCCGTGAGCGTGCAGGCGCAGGTCACCGCGTAATTCAGCGCTGCGCAAATCCCTGTGCCCTCCAGCGAGCTGAGCTATCCCTACCGCGTCGCGGTGGATTCGCTCGGCAACGTCTACATCACCGACGCGCAGAACAACCGTGTGTTGAGGGAAACCCCCGCAGCGAGTGGCGGCTACACGGAAACAGTAGTCGCCTCCACCGGACTTGCTACACCTTACGGCGTCGCTGTAGACATTGCCGCTGCACTAGGAGCTGGATGCGCCACCTTGTATTCAGAAGATCTGCACGATGGCCAGAGGTTCGACGGACAACTCACGATTCGCAATCCTTTCGCCAAATCATCCGGATAGCGGTTACCCAGGAATTACTCCCCCGGAGGCGCCACAGGTTCCTTGTCCGGCAATTTCCCCTTGCCGGTAATTGCGGCGATGATTTGCCTGCCGTGGAAGCGGCCATTTTCGATGAAGATGTGCGATGTGTCATTCCCGCCGATCACCACTCCCGCGAGATAAATTCCCGGGATGTTGCTTTCCAGAGTTTCCGGATCAATCGCCGGCTTCTTGTTGGTGGTCGCGAGCCGAATCCCGAGCTTTTCGAGGAACGCAAAATCCGGATGATACCCCGTGAGCGCGAAAACCTGGCTCGCCGGCACAGCTTCCTCGCCGCTGCCGTTCTTGATCAGCACATGCTGGGGCTCGATCCCCACCACCTGTGCGTGAAATTTCGCGCGAATCTCCCCGGCGCGTATGCGATTCTCGATGTCCGGCTTCACCCAGTATTTCAGCGTGCGCCCCATCTCCGCGCCCCTGTGAATAATCGTCACGCGCGCCCCGGCTCTAAACAGGTCCAGCGCCGCCTCCGCCGCCGAGTTCCCTCCTCCGATCACCGCCACGTCTTGATTCCAGTAAGGGTGCGGCTCGGTGAAGTAATGCGAAACGTGCGGCAAATTTTCCCCGCGCACATCCAGATAATTCGGATGATCGTAAAATCCCGTGGCCACTACAATTTTTCGCCCGTGATATTTCTGCGGCTGCCCTTGCGAATCCTTCGCATGCACGATAAAAGTCCCGTCGTGGCCGGCGACGCGCTCCACACGCTCGTACTGCCGCACCTCCAACTCGAAATGCTCCACTGCGCGGCGATAATATTTTAGCGCTTCGGCACGCGTCGGTTTTCCGGCAGCGACGGTCATCGGCAACTCGCCAATCTCCATGCGCTCCGGCGTGGTGAAGAACGCCATGTTCACCGGATAGTGAAACAGCGAATTGCACAAGCAGCCTTTGTCAATCACCAGCGCCCGCAGCCCTTCGATGCGCGCCTCAATGGCTGTGGCGAGCCCGGTAGGCCCCGCGCCAATGCAGATAATGTCGTAGGAATCGCTCATGGCAGTAGTGTGCGATGGGACGCCCGCGAATTCAACTCCATCGCCGGAAAATTTGATGCTGGTAGGAGTCGCGCTGATTCACACGAGCGGAATTTAGAGCTGCGGCAGCAGAGCCTGCGACAATTCGGCGGCGAAAGCATCCAGTTCCGCGAGCCGGGCAGGCGTCACTTCGAGCGCCGCTTTCTTCCACACAAAGAATTCGCGCCCTTCACGCCGTACGCGCACGCTGAAGTTTCCGCCAATCAAATAAGCCGGCGCGCCGAATATCCCGAAACCGCCAGCCGCCGGAGCCAGCAACGCCGCACAATTCCCTTTTCGCGTGCCCACGTAATTCGCATACATCGGGAACGCCACAATCTCAAAGCCCGCTGCGTGCAAGCGCTGCAAAATCGCGAGCTGCTGCGGTGAGAGGTCCATGCGGATTCAGGATAGCAGCCGAGCGACAAAGAGCGAAACAGCACAACCAAGAATGGCTCTGCCACAATTTACACGACTGGATTCGGCCGAACGACTTTACGCCGCGGATGAGGAAATCGTGCCGGACTCGATCTCGCGCAAAATCTTGCGCAGCACCGACGCCAGCTCTTCGCGGCTCACCTGGCTCTTGCGGAATTGCACCCGCACGTGAAAAGAATCATCTTCGGCGCGATAGTCGAACAAGTACGGCTGCGGACGCGGCGCCGATCCGGTTTCTTCCTGACGAGTCCGCCGCGCTTCATCGCGCGTCAATCCGCCCTGCGCGATGCGTTGCACCATCTCCTGCATCTTCTTCTCGGTAGGCTGCCGCGCCACCTGCAGCAGCAACGACTTCGTCAAAATCCCGCGCTCGATGCAAGCCTTGCGAATCTCGTTCGGAATAACGTGCAAGGACATCGTCTCCGTAACGCTCGATCGCGCCCGCCCAATCTTCTTCGCTATGTCATCATGCGTGTAATCGAAATGATCCGCCAGCCGCTGCAATCCGTCCGCCTCTTCAAACGGCGTCAAATCCTTGCGCTGCAAATTCTCAATCAGCCCCAGTTCCAGAGTCTCAGCATCGTCCGCAATTTTCTCGATGCAAGGCAACTCGTGCAGCCCCGCAGCCTTCGAAGCGTGATAGCGCCGCTCACCCGAAATGATGTAGTAAGTGTCTTCGCGCGGAATAAACCGCACGAGCAGCGGTTCCAGCACGCCCTTCTCGCGAATCGAATCGGTAAGCTCGCGCAGATCGCCCAAGGCCTTGCGCGGCTGCTCGGGATTCGGGCGGATCTTATCCGTCGGAATCATGCGGCCGATGGACGCGCCGCTGAAACTGGTCAGCGTCTCCACATAATGCGCGTCATGCCGCATCTTGAGAGTGACGGGTAACCCGATCCTCTTGGACACGTTGTAATACCTCCTGAGCAAGCTTTTTGTAATCCTCGGCGCCGGAAGATTTGGGCGCGAAGGAAAATACAGTCTCTTTGTAGGCCGGACTTTCTTCCAGCCGCACGTTCTTGCTGATGCGCGTTTTGAAAAGCGCGTCGCCAAACGTGGCGCGAATCTGTTCGTGCGTGTCGCGCGAAATATTGGTTCGTTTGTCGAACAGCGTGATCACCACGCCCAGCACCTTCAAATCCGGATTCGGCCGCGAGCGAATCCGCGCGTAGGTTTCCAACAGGTCATCGGTGCCTTCAATCGCAAAATATGCGGCCTGAATCGGCACCAGCAAGTGCGTCGAAGCTACCAGCGCGTTCACTGTCAGAATGCCCAGCGCCGGCGGCGTATCGAAAACCACAAAGTCGTAATCCTTCAGTACCGGCGTCAGCGCGTCCTTCAATTTGTAAGGCGCATCAAACTGTCCAGCCAGTTGCTGCTCCAGTCGCGCCAACGCCAGAACTCCCGGCGCCATAAAAAGGTTGGGATCCTTGGTCGGCTTGATCACCTTCGCCAGTTCGGTGGGATGATCGGCGAACACGTCGTACATCGAAGCCTGAATCTCAGACGGGTCGAAGAAAGCGATGGTGGCGTTGGATTGCGGATCGAGATCCACAAGCAGAGTGCGTTTCTTTTTCAGGGCGAGAGCGGCGGCTAGATTGATGGATGTGGTGGTCTTACCGACGCCGCCTTTTTGATTGGCAACTGCGATGACGCAAGTCAAGCTGTGCCCCTCGTTCCCCGTTTGGGCAACCGTAGGCCCATATATGGCGGCCTTCGCACCCAATCCTACCACGAGTAGGCCCACTCTACCCACTTCCCGACCCCCACTGCAAGGGAAAAATGTGCCTAAGCCCGGGAATTTAGGGAGTTTGGGGGTCCCGGAGAGGGACGCCCATCCCACACCGGCACGGAGCAGTCGAGAACCGATTGGCACGGACCTCCGACAGCTCACCCGTCCGTCAGGTTGCGCGCCGCGTCTTCGGGATGACAGTATAGCCCTGCCGGTAACACACGAATGAGCGCCGAAATCAGAATTCGCTGGGCCGAAGCGCGCGACGTCGCGGCCATCGTGCGCCTGATCAATCTGGCCTTCCGCGCCGCCGAGAGCTTTTTCGTTGAAGGCGACCGCATCAGCGCCGAAACTCTGCAGCCCATGCTCGACAAAGGCAATTTTCTGCTGGCCGAGGATGCCACCGGACCCGCTGCATGCGTGTACGTGGAGCTGCGCGGCGAGCGTGCCTATTTCGGTCTGCTTGCGGTTGACCCGTCCCGCCAGCACCGCGGCCTCGGCCGCCACCTGATCGATGAGGCGGAAAATCACGCGCGCGCATCCGGCTGCAGCGCGATGGACATACGCATCGTAAACGTCCGCGCGGAACTGCCGCCATTCTACCGCCGCCTCGGCTATCTCGAAACCGGCACGGAACCCTTCCCCGCTGACATCAAATCGAAATTGCCGTGTCACTTCGTGCTGATGTCCAAACCACTCGCGTAGCGCGAACTCTTTCGTAGCGGCGATCTTCAGACTGCCATTGGGGTTACGGCAACAAGTGCGCCGTTCCGTAACTCTCTTGCTCAGCGCTCCGCAATTCGCGCATCGCCAGAGGCAGCGATGAGATATTCTGAATCGCGAACGGATTTGCAAACACAAACATGGCTACCACGCCCGCCGAAACCGACCTGCCATCAAATCCTGAGCGCAAGTTGATTGCGCCGCGCTGGCACACGATCGTCTTTGTGCTAATAATGATCGGCTACGCCTACTTCGGACGGACGACGGTTTCCCGCGTCGAAGGTATGCATCTCACGAGCAAACTGCCGCTCTACCTTTACATGATCGCGCTCGAGTTGCTGCTGCTGTTATATGTGTGGTTTCTGGGAGTGAAGCCGGCCGGCGGAAGTTTTCGTGGCTTGATCGGCGGCAAGTGGAACAATTTCAGGGACGTGCTGCGCGATATTGGCACAGCCCTCCTTTTCTGGCTCGTGGTGATCGTGATGCTCGTCGCGTTGAAATTTTCGATAGGCAGCAGCCCGCAGACCACCAAGGCTGTATTCATGTTAGCGCCGGACACCCTGCCAGAAATGATCGTGTGGATTATTTTGGCGGCAACCGCGGGCTTCTGCGAGGAATCCGTCTTTCGCGGATATTTGCAAAAGCAATTCTACGCAATCACCGGTTCGGACGCCGCTGCCGTGACGATACAGGCCGTCTGTTTCGGAATCGCACACAGCTATCAGGGAGTGAAATCTATCATCACGATTACGCTATACGGAGCGCTATTCGGAATGCTCGCGGTGTACCGCAAAAGCTTGCGTCCGGGAATGATTCAGCACGCGATGCAGGATTCGTTTGCAGGATTGGGTTTCGCGCTACTGAAAAAGCTGGGAAAACTTCCACCCGGTATATTCTGAGACTGCGCGGCGTCAGGGTTTGGCGTAACGATTCAACGGATCGCCTTCGGCTTTCACCGCGGCGGTGATGCGTTTTACCAATTCGGCGCTGATGCGTTGCGCACTTTGCTTGATGTCTTTATCCGTGATGCCGGCTTCGATCGAATACTTCACGGCATCGGCGTTCGGATTCAGCTCGATCACCGCTCCACGCTTCGCGTCGCTGGCTCCCGAAGGATCAACCGTGTACAGCGGCGGCGTAAAATGCGCCAGGTCTTTCGCCGCGACGTAAAGCTGCAAAGTCTCAGCACTCTGACCGGAACCGATCACAGCGCGCCGCAAACGATTGTCCTCGCCCACGTGTGCGAACACTCCCGTAATCAGGAAACCGTCATCCGGACGCGGATCGCTCGGGTGCAGCAGCTTCGCGGTGTATCCCGCCTTCGTGAAATCCTTCAGCAAATTGTCCGACATCAATTTCACGATGTGTTGCGCCCGCGCGGCGGAAGCATCTGCCGCCGGATTATCCGAGTCGAACTCAAAATCCGTAACGTAAATTCGTTGCGTTCGTTCGGGCGTGGCAGGAGGCGCAGGATTATCCGGAATGTTCGGCGGACCGGAAGGCGCTCCGCCCGGATAACTGCCAGGCGAACTGCCGGGTTGACGACCAGACATTTGCGCGAACACGATGAGCGGTGAAAGAAATAGCGCGATTAGTAAAAGCAGAAATTGTCGTGAGCTACGCACGACTACATCTTATAGCGGCCAAGGTCTTCGTCGTTCAGATTTTCCAGCCACTTGCGCAAATCCTCGCTGGAGCTCTTCTCGGTGACGGCGGTGGACATGCGGGAATGCTTCAGAACCTCATCCTCGACGAAAATCGGGCAATCCAGGCGCAAGGCCAGCGCCAGCGCATCACTCGGCCGCGAATCCATGGACATGGTCTGTCCGTCGCGCTCCATCCAAATCAGCGCGTAAAATGTATCGTCCTTCAGATCGGACACAACGACGCGCTGCACGTGCACGTTCAGCCCGGTCAGCACATTTTTCAGCAAGTCGTGCGTCATCGGCCGCGGCGTCTGCACTTTTTCGATTTCCAGCGCGATGGCGTTGGCTTCGTACACACCCACCCATATGGGCAGAACTCCGCTACCGGAAGTTTCTTTCAGTACGACTACAGGCATGTTCGTTACGGGGTCCATCATTAAGCCTCGAATCTTTACTTCGAGTTCCATGGTGGCCTCCCGAGGGTCCTAGATGATGTGCTCGCCAGAAAAACTATTTGGACCAGCGCGCGTTATCCTCACCTGCAGGTATTCTCCCAGAAGATTCGTGCGTGGCGAAGTAAAATTTATCAAACGATTGCAGGAAGTTCTCCCGCCCCACTGCGTGCGTGCGGGATGGCAACCGTCCACCAGCACTTCATAGGACTGGCCGAGCAGCTTTTCGTTAGCGGCAATCTGAATCGCGCGCTGCCGTTCGTTCAAAACTGCCAGGCGCCGGGACTTCTCGTCCTCGGGAATCGCGTCAGGCATGTGCATCGCCGAAGTGTTCGGCCGCGGCGAATATTTGAACGAGAAAATTGCGTCATATTGTGCGATGTCCAGTAGCGAAAGCGTCTCTGCGAATTCCTCTTCCGTCTCACCGGGAAATCCCACGATCACGTCGGAAGTGATACTAATTTGGCGGCGCGCCGCGCGTATCCAGGCAATCTTCTCCAGATACTCTTCGCGCGTGTAAGTGCGCAGCATTTCCCGCAACACCCGCGTGGAACCGGATTGCACCGGCAAATGGACGTGGTCGCAAAGCTCCGGAACCTCGTCAATCGCTTCCACGATCGAGCGGTGAAAATCATTGGGATGCGAGGTCGTGAAACGCAGGCGGCGAATTCCCGGTACCGCAGCGACCGCGCGCAGTAGGTCCACGAATCTCCATCCGCGCGGCGAAGGATCGCGATAGGAATTCACGGTCTGGCCAAGCAATTGTATTTCGGTGTAACCGGCGTCGGCCAGTCGGCGCGCTTCCGCCAGCACAGCGTCGCTCGAACGGCTGCGTTCCGGCCCGCGCGTATGAGGCACCACGCAGTACGAACACGCGTAGTCGCAGCCTTCAATAATCGTAACGTAGGCGCGCAGCATATTGTCGCGCTGCGTGATTTCGGTCTCGAACGTCTCGTCAGTATCTAGGTCCAGCCCCGTGACGCGCCGCCCGCCGGACTCCAGTCGCGCGATCAATTCCGGCAGTTTGCGATAACTCGCCGAGCCGCACACCAAGCTCACCCACGGCGCGCGCTCGAAAATTTCTTCGCCTTCCTGCTGCGCCAGGCAGCCCAGCACGCCGATAATTTTTCCGTCCGCCAGAGTTTTCCAGTCGCCCAGCCGCGCGAACACTTTCTGCGCAGCCTTTTCCCGGATGCTGCATGTGTTATAGAGGACCAGATCCGCCTGCGCGGGGCTCCCCACAGCGCGATAACCGCGCCCTTGCAAAACGCCGGCCACTTTCTCGCTGTCGTGGTCGTTCATCTGGCAACCAAAAGTTTCCAGGAAGAATGACTTCCCTGCCGGAGCCGAGCCATCTTCAGACAGCGCGGCGCCACGCCCCCCGCGCAATGGCAGCGGAAGCAACCCAACCGCAGCGCTCTCGCGTCCCATTGGCTGATCCGCGGCCGGCGCACGCACGCCGTCGCTCACCAACGACTCGATCCCGACGTCAAACGTTTTGGCCATGGCTCAATCTAAAGTCTAGCACGGTGCGCGGCAGGCGGCGTGCTTGGTGATTCCCAAACCGGGAACATTTCCGCTCCGGCGAACGTTTTATAATCAGCACACAGTGGCCAGTCATCGCGCGCGATGGTCCGTGTGTAAAACACACATCAATGAAATCCTCTCCAGCTCAAACCAGCGCGCGCCAAACCCTGGTAGCCTTGCAAGAAACGTTCTGGATTGCGCTGGACACGCTTCGTTCCCACAAGCTGCGCACATTCCTCACTCTGCTCGGAGTGATGCTGGCGGTCACCACCCTCGTCGCCGTAATGTCCGTGCTCAACGGCTTGAACCTTTACATCGCAGATAAAGTCGCTAATCTCGGCTCGAACGCCTTCGCGATTGACCGCATCGGCATCGTCACCAACCTCGAGCAGTGGAACAAAGCGCGCAAACGTCCGCAACTCACCCTGGACGACATGGACGCGCTGCGCGGTGGCATGAAACTGGCCACCCACATCGCGGGCGAGCAGGAAACCGCCGCTGACGCGCGCTTCGGCAGCGGTCTCAGCGAAGACGTCCGCATCATCGGCGCGACTCCGGAGTACACAGAAATTCGCGATATCGACGCCGCCAACGGCCGCCTGCTTTCCACGGTTGATGAAGCCCATCGCGCCGGCGTCTGCGTGATCGGCCAAGACGTCGCCGCGAAACTCTTTGACGGAATCGATCCCATCGGCCACGAAATACGCGCCGGCCAGGGCCGCTACGAAATTGTTGGCGTCGCCGCGCCCAAAGGCTCCGTCCTCGGCCAAACGCAAGACAATTTTGTGATGATCCCGCTGGGGACGTACCGCAAGGAATGGCTGACGCCGCAAGATTCCGTCCAAATCTTCGTCGAAGCACGCAGCCGACAGGAAATGTCCGCGGCAGTGGACGAAGCGCGAATGATCCTGCGCGCGCGCCGCCACGTGCCCTATGCAGCCGAAGATAATTTCGGAATCGTCGAGCCTTCCACGCTGATGGGCATCTGGGACAATCTCACCGCTAACGTTTTCGGCGTCGCCGTGTGGGTCACCTCAGTATTTCTGGTGGTCGGCGGCATCGTGATCATGAACATCATGCTCGCCAGCGTCACGGAGCGCACGCGCGAGATCGGCCTGCGAAAATCGCTAGGCGCGCGGCGGCGCCACATCGTGATGCAATTTCTGGTCGAGTCCTCCCTGCTGGCGGCGTCCGGCGGACTGCTGGGCGTCGCCATCGCTCTGGGCGTAGCCGCGTTGGTGCGCTCCTCAACTTCGATTCCCATCGCTACGCCGGTTTTCGCAGTGGTCATCTCGCTTCTGCTCTCCACCAGCGTCGGACTTTTCTTCGGCATTTATCCGGCGATGCGCGCGGCCCGTCTGGATCCCATCGAAGCTCTCCGAGCGGAAGCCTAGCCCATGGAGATACAGCAGAACTTCCACGAAAATTTCGAGTTAGCGATTGATACCGTCCGCGAGCATAAACTGCGCAGCTTCCTCGCCGTCCTCGGTGTCACCATCGGCGTGATGCTCATCATCCTGGTCGTGGGCCTGGTGGAAGGTTTTCGCACCACGATCCAGGACATGATCGAAGCGCAGGGCGTGAACACCGCATGGGCATGG
Organism: uncultured Acidobacteriota bacterium; assembly: GCA_963790855.1. GTDB lineage: Bacteria > Acidobacteriota > Terriglobia > Acidiferrales > UBA7541 > Palsa-295. The sequence goes on along the minus strand of CAWBPZ010000003.1, from coordinate 205,612 downwards.
CGATTCAATCAAGGACCGAGCAACGGCCGCCGCCCAAGAGAAGAGCGCCTGCGCAAGCCGCTCACGCTGGAAGACGGCCAAGCTGTCGCGCAGCTTTCGCCTGCCGTGAAAGAAATGACCATCGCTATCTACAACTGGGAACACCCGCACAACGTCCGTTATCAGAATAATGAAGTGCAGGGCGGCGAATTTCGCGGCACTTTTTCCAATTATCCGGAAGTGGATTCCAGCGAAACCATGAAGCGCGGCCGCTTCTTCACCGAAACGGAAAACACGCACCGCGAAAACGTAGTGGTGATCGGCGAAGACGTGGCCAAAGCTCTGTTTGCCGGCCTCGATGACGCGCTCGGCAAGGAAGTTCTAGTGGACGGCTCCAATTTCACCGTGATCGGCGTGTTCGAGAAACCGGTCGGCGGCATTGGCCATGACGACCAGGACCGCCGCGTGGTAATTCCCTATCACACGTTCACGAAAATGTTTCCCGCCAGCTTCGAAGTTTTTCTCGGCATCCTCGCGTATCCCGGGCAACTAGACCTAGCCGTGGACCAGACGCGCGAAGTGCTGCGCCGCCGCCGCAACGTGCCATACGACAAGCCCGATAATTTCTCCATTCAGACCAACTCCGACGCAGTAAAAGAATTCAACGACATCATCGGTGGCGTGGCGCTCGTGATCGTGGTGCTCAGCTCCATCGGCCTGCTGATCGGCGGCATCGGAGTGATGAACATCATGCTGGTCTCGGTAACCGAGCGCACCCGCGAAATCGGGGTGCGCAAAGCCATCGGTGCGCGCAGCCGCGACATCACCTGGCAATTCCTCTTCGAAGCCATGACGCTCACGGGCACCGGCGGCATCATCGGCATTCTAGCCGGCAGCGGCATGGTGCTGCTGATTCCCGCAGTGAGTTCGCTGAAAGCCGTGATCTCGCCCTGGGCCGTGGTACTGGGTTTCACGGTTTCTGTCGGCATTGGGCTGCTCTTCGGCGTATGGCCTGCCACCAAAGCCGCGCGGCTAAATCCCGTGGAAGCATTGCGCTACGAATGATGCGGCGTCCCCAACCTACCGCACGATCGCGCATGCATCCGCCCTCCTGACTGGCCTCAATCTGTCCACTTGGACAGTTGTGACCTCGCGCCACGCGGCGCATCATGGCGCTAGCTGGAACGCAATTAGCCAGCGCGCCTTCCACGGCCCCAAGCCCACGTTGAACCGCGCAGCCGTCATTTCATTCTGAGGAGCTTTCGAAAATGATCCTGAAAAATATTGCTTGGGCAGGGGTGTGCCTGATCGCCGTGTCCGCCGCCGCGCCGACGTTGCGTGCGCAGGGCGGCTGTGCCTCGGCGCAAGACGCCGCCGTGCAGTGCTTCGTCGGCAATGCCGTGCGAACCAACCTGGTGACGGTGCAATATGGCATGACCATGTCGCAATTCAAAGCGTACGGCGTGTCCGTCTCGAAGATCGTTCAGGAACAGCCGACGGCCCTCGCAGTCGTGGGCCTCGCCAGCGCAGTAGCCGATGCCCTGCCCCCAACCAACGCGAACGGCTCAGCCAATCAGGCCGCGCAAACTGCCGCGATTGATTCCATCGTGGACGCAGGCATCGCTAATAATTTCCTCATTCTTCCGACGGAGACAACTGCGCAGGACCTGAAATGGTTTTCGCTCGACCTGGTCAACGTGATGAACACCAACAACGGGATCCTGCTCTCCCCCGGCACCATGCTGCGCGTGATTGATTCCTACGTAGTCACCGCGACCGCAAGCGGCACAGTGAACTGGACCCAAGCGAACTCGGGCATCGCAACCATGATCACCAACTTCGCCAGCGCCGGCCTGCTCAAGCTCCCGGCCACGATAACCACCGCCCAAGCCATCCAGTTCGCGCAAGCGCTCGCACAAATCACCTACACGTACAAGACCGCGAGCGGCCGCACCACGCTGTAAGCCAAAGCGTTGCTCGGCGAACCGCGATTCGTGAGTGGTAATCGGTGATTGCTCAGGCGTGATTCGGGCCGTTGCGATGCACGGCGCCGCTGCCGTAGTTTTAGGCAATGTCGCCGCTACGGCGCAGATTGCGCAGCGTCAGCACCGCGCACAGGGCCGCAACCGCGACGAAAACACTCAAGCAGATGAACCATTCCGGATAAAGCTGATTCCGCGGCACCAAGGCGGAAGTGAGAAAAAATAGTGGATTCAGATAGAGGGGTGCGCGCACTTGCAGCGGAATCGCGTGCCAGCCGTCCTGCGAGTGCACGCGGGATGTCGCAATCCCGAAAATAATCAGCGTCACCACTGTCATCAACACCACGGTGACGTAGCTCACCGCCGTCGCATGCACGCTGCGCCGGAACGCAGAAGACCAGTAAAGACTGATCGCGCTGACCGTCCCCAGAATTACCATAGTAGTGAACGCCTCGATACCCACTTCCCACGGGCCTACGCCTCCGAATGCAAAAACCACGCTCAGCACAGGTATGCCGATCACCAGCAGAAGAAGAATGAACATCAGCGACGCGGCGAATTTTCCCCACCAGATTTGCACCGGCCCCAGCAGCGAAGTTAGCAGACCACCCAGCGTGCGCTGCTCCTTTTCGATGGTCAACGCGCCCGCGCTGAAAATCGGCGCCATCAGCAGAAGCAAAGCCAGTTGCGAATAGGTCAAGGTCAGAAACAACGTCGCGCCGATTTGCCATCCTTGCATCGCGGCGCTGGGCTCCGAAGCCGCCTCATAGTAGGCGAACGAGATGATCGCGCTGAGCGTCAGCAGATAGAGCGACGGCAAAATCCAGCCGCGGCGTTCTCTCATCCGCTGGCGCAGTTCTTTGCGAATCATCGGATTCATCGCAACTTTTCTCCAAAGGCTTCGCGGTAACGTTGCTCAAGGCTCCCCGGTGGACGATCGAAGCGCACCACTTGAATACCGTTTACCACCAGGTGACGCAGAAATTCCGGCGCTTCCGCCGCGTCTCCGGAAATTTCCACCACGATCCGCAACGGCTCGGCGTGCAATACCCTCACTGAGGAAACTCCGCTGGCCAATCGCCCCGCGCGCTCGCCATCTCGCAGCACGCCCACTTCATACAAACGAGGCCGCGAGGCATCCTGGTCGCGCAGTTCGATAACGCTGCTCCCCCCGGCATCCTCCTGATTCTTGCCGCTGGCGATTAGCGCCACGCGCGAACAAATCTCCTGCAGATCCGCAAGAATGTGCGAAGAAAGCAAAATCGTAATCCCTTGCTGGTTCAGGCGTTGCAGCTGATCGCGCAAATCCACGCGTGCCAGCGGATCAAGCCCGGTGGCAGGCTCATCCAGCAACAGTACTTGTGGAGAATGCAGCAGCGTCTTGGCGAGAAACAATCGTTGTTTCATCCCGAAGGAAAGTTCTTCCACGAAACTTTCGGCGCGCGTCCCAAGTCGCGAATCCGTCAGCGCCTGTTCCACAACCGTGCGCTGCCTTTGCCCTGGAATATGAAACGCCTCCGCGAAAAATTCCAGAAATTCGCGCACGCGCATGTCCTGGTACAGTCCGGGCTGGTCTGGCATGTACCCCACGACGCTCTTCACACCCTGCGGGTTCGTAGCTACGTCCATGCCCGCAATCCGCGCGACGCCTGAATCCGCGCGAATCAGTGTGGACAGAATCTTAATTAAGGTAGTCTTGCCCGCGCCGTTCGGCCCCACCAATCCGAACAGCTCGCCCTTTTCGACGCGCAAGCTGAACCCGTCCAGCGCGCGCGAGCCGTTGTAGTTCTTTCGAATTTCGCTGACTTCAATCATTTATCGCCCAGGTACACGATTGTCACGGCTTTCGCGGTGCGGTGCACTCCCGCGGGCTGCATTTCAACGCCCGGAACAGGCCCGTCGGAGAGGCCTGCGAACATATGCCCTACCTTGGGAATCTGAAAATCCCAAGACGGCACCTCCGCGATCGAAAAGGACCCATCCTGATGCCGAGTCGCGAGACGAAGGCTCTCTTGAGGCTGATTGTTGGGCAACAGTTCCCGCTCCCAAATATCGCTCGCCGCCACTCCCGCCAAGTCAATCTCCTCAGCCGCCGCCACGCTCGAAAATAGGTACTGCTTGTTGGCGCTAAAGTCGAAGTAAACGGCTTCGCGGAACGACAAGCCGGTTTCGTTTTTCAATTTCCCCGTTGGCGTCCAGTGTACGGTGCCAGGAAATTTCCGAAACCCCTCGAAATCCCAGTCTTGGATCGACCAGCGCAGCATCGGCGACCTGATAATGACCGGTACGCCCAGCTCCACATCCCAGCCTTTCTGCATGCGCGCCTTGTCCGTCACGCCCGCGCCTATATCTACGCCATCTTCCTCGTCAGCTTGTCGCTGCGCGTATCGATAATCAGTGACGGGCATCACCAGCAAGGCGTCATCCACGGAAATGCGCACGTCTCCCCGCTCTGGTGCGGAAGCGCGCAAACTCAGATATTCCACCGCGACGGGACTGTGCTCGTCCAGTGAGTAGATCGTCGCGTTGTCCACCGTGTAGTTCTTGGGTCTTCGCGCGGAGCCTGAAATATAAAAGCCCACCGTGAAAAGCGCGGCGAGCACGCACACCGACGCCCAGCCCCATTCCAGCCGTTTCATGCGTCGCAGAATCGCAAAGTTCAACGGCCCGACTACCAGCAAATAAACCGCCAGCCAAATCATCAGCCACCGCAAGCGCGGGAACGTGAACGCAACCCCGATGCGCGTAAGAAACCGGTCAGCCGAGGACTGTGCTGGAAGACTCGGCGTTTCGTTCACAACTCGACGCGTCATGCCGCTGCTAAATATTCGCCCCAGATCCTCGCTCGCAACACTGCGTGCCCGGAAAATGCGTCCGCGGCCGACCTGTATTGCCACCGGAGCGGGAGCGCCCTGCCTGTAGGCCGCCAAAAAATCCTTGTCAGCAGTCTCTTCTTCCAAAACGACCAGTTCACCGCCGCTGCGCGTGAAGTTTTCCAGCGCCTCGCGCTCGCCACCGGAAAATCCGGAAATCGGTCCCGCAAGCACCACGGTTTGTGCGGCTCGATACGCCCACCAATCCACGCGCGCGTCGCGAAACGTAGTAAGGCGAAGATTCTGATCCATTCGGGCGCCGGACGCGCCCTTCTCGCCAAAAGCAATCTGCGACTGCACCTTCCTGCAAATCGCATCGTCGGTGCAGTAAACGGCCACAAGAAAAGGGCCGTTCGCGAGAGCGGTTGTATCTTTCAGTTCCCGACTTACGCTTCCGATCACTTGTCCGTCCGCGGTCGAAGCGGTTACTTGCAGTTCACGCCAATTCGCCTGCGGAATCAAAATCGGCGCTTCGATCTCCAATGATTGCCCAGCCGCGGCCTCGGCGTGTTCGGTAAATCGGTCCGTGCGGGTGATTTCGCGGTGCCACGGCCCGTTGCCGGAATGCACGAGGAACTCCAGCTCGATGGATTGCGCGTGCGATGCTGCGGGAATGTGCACGCGCACAGGAGTCGGCTTCGCATCCGAGTAGTAATCGCCCAGGCCAATGCTTTCGATTCGCAGCGAATCCTGTGAATGCGCCAGGCCTGGCAGCGCCAGCGTCAGCAGGCAGAATAGAAAAATCTTCCAGGGAACGTCGCGACGTGGGACGGGAGCCGCACCGCAATCGTTCCGGTCGGACCCGCGCGCGAACTCGTGGTGAGGAGGGCCAGCCATCCGGCAATCTCTGTGCCGCAACAAGATGGCGGAGCATACTTTGCTTGCTGGAGATTTGCAATTCGCCGGACTACCTCTGTGGTTAAGTAACTAACGCACTGTCGCGGCCACCGGGGCGTTTCCAAACCTCGTCAATTGCCGCAAGCCCCAGCCCGCAAACCGACAAACTGTTGTGTCGTTAAGAGCATCGGGTATTTCCTGTAGGTTGTTGATTCGTTTGACCCTCCCCTGTGCGTGTGCTACGGTGTTTACGGGCGATTTTTAAAAACTTTTTCCTGGGGGGAGAACAATTTCTGTTCTGGCGCTGTTAGTCTTCTCCAGCCAGCTCGAAACGCTCATCACACAAACGGGTTGGGTGGCGCGAGTCGTACTGTGCATCCTACTAGTCCTCTCTGTTTTCTCGTGGGCTATCATTTTCCAAAAATCCCGGACTCTCGGGCAAATCGAATCACAAACCAAGAAATTTCTGGAGATGTTCCGCGCGGGACGCGGGCTTCCTGATCCGGCCACGCTGCGGATGGGCGCCGGCGGCACTCCCTTGGCGGTCGTGTATCAAGCCGGTTATCGCGAACTCGAGGCGCAACTCGGCACGCGCGAGCGACGTCCCGTCGCGCCTGGCGTTGCGGAAGGCGGCACGGCTGTAGCCAGCGCGCCGCGCGTAAAAAATGCCAACGCCGTAGGCGTGCAGATGCAAGTCGCGGCGGGCGACGAAGTCCGAAAGCTGGAAAAATGGATGCCGTGGCTCGCGACCACCGGCTCAGTTTCGCCGTTCATCGGATTATTCGGCACCGTGTGGGGCGTGATGGACGCGTTCGCTGGTCTGGGCGATGCAGGTTCGGCAAGTTTGCGCGCGGTGGCGCCGGGAATTGCCGAGGCGCTGATCACTACTGCGGCGGGATTGTTCGCAGCCATCCCCGCGGTGATCGCTTACAACTATTACCTCGGCGGAATTCGCGGCATAGCAGCACGCATGGATAGTTTCGCCTCGGAATTCGTCGCGAAGATTGAAACGATTTACAGCGCATAACCGCCATGCCGACAGCACTACATAACGCAGCAGGGTAAACAGAAAACCATGCCGCAAATACAACGCGAAACCGGGTCGTCACTTTCGGAAATCAACATGGTTCCGTTTATTGACGTCGTCCTGGTGCTGCTCATTATTTTCATGATCACCGCGCCCATTCTGCAGTCCGGAATCGAAGTGGACGTCCCCAAGACGAAAACCGTAAGAGAGCTCACGCAAGTCCGCATGGTCGTCACTATCGACAAAGCCCAGCGCGTCTATCTGAACGACAAGCCGGTAAACATCCACGATCTCGGCTCCCAATTGCTTTCGCAGATGAAAGACCCAGCACATCAGGCCGTCTACGTGCGCTGCGATGAAACAGTCCCATTCGGCAGTTGGGCCACCGTGGTCGATTCGTTGCGCCAATCGGGCATACAAAATATCAGCGTCGTCACCCAGCCGCTCACTGAGCGCTCGTCCATTCAGTAACATGGCTACACTCGCCACCAATCCGCGCTCAGACAATTTAAAGGGACCGCTGTCGGCTTCGCTGGTATTGCACGCCGGCCTCGTGGTGCTCTTCATCGGCTCTGCGATTTACAGCCATCAGGGCGATTCGTGGGGCGGCCCGGGCGGAGCAGTCACCGTCGGCGTCGTCGGAAGTTTGCCCGCTGTTCCCATGCCGCGCCCGGAAGTGGAAACCCCCAGCCGCGTGGTGGACGAATCGAAAGGCCTCTATAAAGCCGAGCCGCAACCGAAAGCGGTGCCTCCGCCTGATGCCACGCCGATTCCAAAATTTGAAAAAAATAAACCGCCAAAATATGTAACGCGTCCTTCGAAAGTTCTGGAAAATCCCGCGCCGCCTCCGCCGAACGCAGTTCCCTACGGTGGCGGCGGTACTCCCACCGTCCCTTACAGCTCCTTCGCCATGGGCGCCGGCTCCTCCACACAAGCCGGTATGGGTTTCGAAGGCCCAGGCGCGGGGAATTTCGGCGCGCGTTTTTCCTGGTACGTGGAAGCCGTGCAACGCAAGATCAGCAGCACCTGGCTGCAATCCACCGTGGATCCCAGCGTGCAATTTGCTCCGCGCGTCGTGGCCACGTTCGACATTCTGCGCGACGGCAGCGTCACCAACATTCAAGTCACCAAATCCAGTGGGAACGCTTCGGTGGATTCTTCGGCCGTGCGCGCCATTCGCGATGCGAGCCCGATGCAGCAGCTGCCGCCCGCGTATTCCGGCTCAAGAGTAAGCGTCGAATTCTGGTTTGATTTCAAGAGATGAGGAAGCGTGAGCGAGCCGCGCGCAAAGCAATACACGCGGTGGCGAACTAGCGCCCCACAAAAAAATGACAAAAAAACTCGCGATCATCGCAACATTATTCACGGCTGCCCTGCTACTCTGCACCGGCAACGCTTCTGCGCAGGACTGGTTCAAGACCGGTACCGGCCTCGGCGTCAGCAAAGCACGCGTGGCCGTGCCGGAATTTGCGGTGCGCCAATCCGCCACGCCCGCGCTCCAGAAAACTTTCCACGACGTGCTCTGGTCCGACTTGGAATTCTGCGGCGTGTTGGAACTCGTCAGTCCCAGTTTTTATCCGCCACAAATGCCCAGCCAGCCCAGCGAAGTGAACTTCGCGGAGTGGTCCGCCGCCCCAGCCAATGTTTACATGCTGGCCTACGGCAATTTGTCCGGTGACGTTGCGAACCTCGCCGCCGCGGGATATCTCTCCGACGTCCATAATCCGCAAGCCCCCATCGCGCTGCAAAAAATTTATCGCGGCCCGGCCACCGACGCCGGTGCGCGCCTACTCGCGCACAAGTTCGCCGACGATATCGTCGCGCTGCTCAGCGGCGGCTCCCCAGGAATCGCGCAAACCCAGATCGCCTTCGCCAGCACGCGCAGCGGCAACAAGGAAATCTGGGCCATGGATTACGATGGACAGAATCAGCACCAGCTCACGCACCTGAAATCCATTTCACTCACGCCGCGGTGGTCGCCCAGCGCCGACCGCATCGCTTTCACCTGCTACGTGCCCTTCCGCGGCATCATCAGACCGGAGATTTGCCTCTATTCCACAATTTCAGACCGGCTGATATCTTTTCCGCGCTACCTCGGATCCAATAGCTCGCCCGCATGGTCGCCCGACGGCAATCAAATCGCCTTCATGTCCAGCCAGAACGGCGATCCGGAAATCTATCTCACCGACGCCAGCGGGGGCGGCCTGAAACGCATCACCTTCGCCGCGGGCGTCAGCACATCTCCGGCCTGGAATCCCAAGACCGGCAAACAGATTGTTTTCGTTAGCGATCGCGGCGGCGATCCCGTGCTCTATCTTGCCAATTCCGACGGCACCGACGTACAAAAACTCGACATGCCGGACATGGGCTACGTCGTGGACCCCTCATGGTCACCAAATGGACAATTGCTCGCATTTAGCTGGCGACGTCCGAGCGGTAATTTCGATATCTATATCATGGACATTGTGTCCCGGCAGCTCGTGGAATTGACCCGCGACCAGGGCCGCAACGAACGGCCCAGCTGGGCGCCCGACGGACGCCACATCGTTTTTGAATCCACGCGCACCGGCGCGAAGCACATTTGGTGCATGCTCGCGGATGGCAGCTTGCCGCGGCAATTGACCTACGAGGGCCAGAACGAATCGCCCAACTGGTCGCCGAAATAAAGTAAGCGCCTGAAACAGCGAATGCACGCCGCTCGGCTTCGCGAATTGCGAACCACTTTAAGCGGCAGGATTTTTTAAGGCCAAGTAGCACTCAGTAGCACTAAAGAAAAGCAACTGCACTAAATATCCCGGCAGTTTCCTCAAGGAAACCCGGAAATCGCAGAAGGAGGCAATCTATGCAGGCGGGTACCGTCCGGAAATTCACGCTCTTGTTGGGAGTGGTCGCGGTTTTTGCATTTATCGGCGGTTGTAAGAAACAGGTGGCCACCGCGCCGCCCACTCATGCCGCACCCGCGCCCGCCGCAGCGCAGCCCACGGTGACGCTCTCGGCGTCTCCGGCGCAGATTAATAGCGGCGACACGACGACTCTTTCGTGGAGCTCGACCGACGCCACCGATGCAGACATCGAGCCGGGCGTCGGCAAAGTTGCTGTGCAAGGTTCTACGCCGGTGAACCCTACCAGCTCCACCACTTTCACGATCACCGCCACCGGACCGGGGGGCACCGCCACGGCCACCACGCGCGTCACCGTAAACGCTGGCGCTCCGGGAGTTCCTCCTGCCAACAATCAAAGCATGAGCGAATTGTTCGAGCAGAATGTGAAGGACGCCTACTTTGATTTCAACAAGGCCGACATACGTCCCGACGCCCGCGACGCGCTGGCCAAAACCGCGGAATTCCTGCGCTCCTATCCGCAAGTGCGCGTGACCATCGAAGGCCATTGCGACGAGCGTGGTTCCACCGAATACAACATTGGTTTGGGCGAACGCCGCGCGCAAGCAGCGAAAAATTATCTGATTTCGCTGGGCATCGGCGCCAATCGCATGGACACGGTCAGCTGGGGCAAAGAGCGCCCCTTCTGCAACGAGCACACCGAAGAGTGCTGGCAGCAAAATCGCCGCGGGCACTTCGTCGCGGCGCAATAGCGAGCTCGCGTAGCTTTCACGAAAACATAGGGGCGGGTTTTCGCATCGTATCGTGATGCGGCGCCCGCCCCTGCTAACCAGAACGTCCGGCAGCAATCAATTGCGCGGACGTCGCTTCGAGTCCTATTCGCTCGATTGAATTCAGTCCAGGAGGCAAACATGCGCGCACGATCGGCAGTGCTCGCGGTGGCAGCATTACTTATTGGCGTGGTCCTTGGCTCGATGTTGAATCCCGCGCCCACCGGCGCTGTGTCCAAGGAAATCATCCAGCTGCAGGAAGACGTCTCGCAGCTGCTGCAGGGGCAGCAAACCATGCGCAGTACCATTGACGCCAATAACGCGTCGATGCGCACTCTGCTCCAGCAGTCGCTCGATTCTGTGAACGCGCTGAATCAGCAAATGGCCACGCTTCAGAAAAACGTCCAGGAAGCAACGGCCAGTAGCTCTTCCAGGATTGACACGATGTCAACGCAGACGCAGGGCGTTTCTGACAATCTGCAGGACGTCCAGGCGCGCGTCGGCAAAGTCGCGGCACAAATCAACGACATGCAAAGCACGCTGCAAAGTATTGACGGCCGCATCGCCGGCGGCTCTCCGGCCCCCAGCGCCGCACCCGGCGCTGGAGTGAACGGACCCGTTGCGCCTGCTTCCGCGGACAACTCCGGCGGCGCACCCGAGAACCCGCCCGGTCGCGGCGGTATCTCTTCGCTCTCTGGAGCTTCGTCTGACACGTTGTACCAAAATGCTCTGCGCGATTTCACTACCGGAAAATACGATTTGGCCCGGCAGGAATTCGGCGATTACGTGATGCGCTACCCTTCCACCGATCTCGCCTCGAACGCGCAATTCTATCTGGGTGAGATTTCCTACGCGCAAGCGGACTACAAGGACGCCATCGCACAATACAACCTGGTCCTGGCAAATTACCCGCAAAGTTACAAGCTCGCTGCATCACTCCTGAAGAAGGGTTTCGCCGAACTGGAGCTGGGCATGAAGGCCACCGGCACAAAAGACCTTCGCGAAGTAGTCCGCCGCTTCCCTGGCGCAGACGAAGCCCGCCGCGCCCAAGCCAAGCTAAAAGAAATCGGCGCCACAACCACAGCGCCTCATACGTCGCCCCACTAAAAGAAATTCGCGGCGGTCTTCAGACCGCCATCGATCGGACGCGCACCAGCGATGGCGCGCTAAATTGCGCCGCTACGGCTGAGTCTTCAGCGCGTCGAATGCGTCGGCGCTTCTCTTACGCCCGCAAATCGTCCGGCCGCCAATTCTGAATCATCCGCTTGATCGTCTTTCGGTCCTGCAAATTCTCAGCCAGAGCTTTGCCGGCCAGACCCGGCAATTCCGCATCGCCGGCAAATCGCAGCGCCACTAACTGGTTCACCGTGAATTCCGGAATCCGCGCCCGCATCTCGGCCGGCAGCACACCCTGCATCCGCAACTGCATTTCCAGCCGAATCAAACGGTCCTGCACTGCCAGCGCGAACATCCGCGCATAAAGTCCCAGCAACACCAGCGCCAGCGCCACCACCAAAGCCTCCACGGATCCGCCGGAAGGCCACCGCACCACGCGCACGATTGCCCACACAAAATTGAACAGCAGCACCGGCAAAACAAAAAAATGAAACACCGGCACGTACTTCGCATGATTCTGAAAATTTTGCGCCATGTAATCTCCTCGGTGAACGTGCAACCTGCCAACGCCGCTGGATTCTAGCAAAATTCAGAGAGCAACGCGCCCCCACAACCCGCCGCGCGGTATTTATCGCCGCCGCGCCACACATCGGCTATACTCAGATCTTCAGGGAAATCCTCTTAGGACAGGCAGGAAAACAAATGTCAGTCAACAAAGTGATTCTCGTCGGGCGCCTCGGGCGCGATCCGGAAACGCGCTTTACCGGAGGCGGCCAGGCCGTCGCCAATTTCTCCCTCGCGACGGACGAAACCTACAAAGACAAGAACGGTGAGCGCCAGAAACGCACCGAATGGCACAAGATCACGGTTTGGGGCAAGCAGGCGGAAATTGCCCAGCAGTATCTAAAAAAGGGCTCTCTCGTGTACGTCGAGGGCCGCATTCAAACGCGCGAATGGCAGGATAAAGAAGGCCAGAAGCGCACCAGCTACGATATCGTTTGCAGCAATTTTCGTATGTTGGGCGGTCGCGCCGAAGGCGCCGCAGCCGGGGCCAGCGCCGGCGCATCATCGCAAAGTGGTGGATTTGGCGGCGGCCGTTCAGCCGATCCAGATATGGAAGGCGCTCCGATGGGAGACGAACATTCCAGCCATGGACCGGAAATCTCCGACGAAGACATCCCTTTCTAACAACGTCGCTCTGGCAGGCCCCGATGTCAGAAGCTCATGGCGAACAATTTCGCGTGCGACGAACTCGTTATTTTTTCGCACGCGAAATGCTATACGGCGACCTGGCAATCAGCAGCTGCGCCTCGTCGCTATTTATCTTCAGCAGATCAAACGAATAACCTGAGCGATCGTCTCCCGTGATTCGAATCCGAAAATAATAAGTCTTGCCCACTTCCGCAGCCAGGTTGTTCAGTGAAACTTGCTGCCGGCTCGACAGGCTGGACTGCCAGCTCGCGCACAAGTGGTGTTCACCCGGTGCGACGCTTACAAAGAAAAACGAATCGCCCTGATTGGCGCCTACCCAAGCCCCATCCACCGCAATCTTAGCCGTAACGTTCCCAACCAGGTCGTCAATCTTCTGCGTCTCCACAAAGTACACGAGCGCTTTGCCGGAATCAGCAGCCGCCGGGATCTGGCCTCGCGGATCAGGCTTTACACTGAACTCGACGTCATTGTTACCGCAGGCTGCCTCGGGATTCACTACGGGGACCTTGCTTTGCGCGAAACAAGGTGGCGCGAAAAGAAGTACCGCGAGCAGGAATCTCATGCATGGCTCCAGTGAAGCGGAATCGCGCGCCTCGTCGGCCTACACAATCTCCGCTGTCCAGCCAGCCCGGCCGCGGCGCGAACTAATGCTTGGGGTGCTCCGCCTCGTCCTTCTTCCGCTGCTCGTCTACCCGCTGCATGAACGCTTCGAACTTGGGCAACTGCTCCGGCGTCAATATCGCACGCACGCGCGCACGCCCCTGTTGCCGCAGTTCTTCACGCTGTGCATCCGCCGGCGTATAAGCCGCGTGGATTTTCGCCCGCGTGTCGTCCACAATCGCGCCCAGTTGCTGCTCCTGAGCGGGAGTCAGCTGTAGCTCGTGCGTGAGGGCGTTCACCAACTCGTCGCGCGTCGGCCCGCCCGGCGAAATTTGCCGGCCCCACACCCGTTCGCCCCACAGATGAGTTCCCATCCCGCCAAGTAGCACGCCCAGCAGGAAAACCACGAACACCAGCAGTGCCGCTTCGCGCCGTGTTTTACTGTTTTCCATGGCTCGTATCCGCCATCAGCAATATCACTTCATCGCGACTGGCTGGCAGCGCCGGCCGATCCGGAGCAATTTCCGGGACGCGATTGTCCGCCATGATGGATTGATCCGATTGCGATTGGCTCTGGCGCCCCAGGTCAAACGAAACCAGCATCAACACCGCGAAGGCGGCCGAAGCCGCAAACCGCCAGGCCACCGACACCACCGGGCGCCAAATGGACTTACCGTCGCCCGCCTGCAGTTCCTCGCGAATCCGCGCCATCACGATGCGGCTGAATCCCGCGCCGGGATCGAGCGCCGGTTCCGCAATCGCCAGCAAGCATGAACTCGCCGCGGCATCTTCCAGCGCCGCGCGGCATCCCACGCAACTCTGCAAATGCTCGGCCAGCGTCGCCGCTTCCGGCCCGCGCAGCTCGCCCTGCAGATCATCTTCCAGCATCGCTTCGTACAGACTACAAGCCGCGTAATTCTTTTCCGTGTTCCTGTTTTCTGAGTTCATGCTCATTTTCCTTATCCTTCCTTATCTTCCGCCGGTCCCGCTGCCCCAGCCGGCTTGGAATGGAGGCGACGCCGATACACGTCCATCAAACGAGCACGAGCCCTGAACAGTCGCACCTTTACCGTATTCACGTTGAGGTCGAGAATTTCCGCCAGCTCCTGCACCGAAAAACCTTCCACTTCTTTCAGCACCAGCAACTCCCGGTCCTGCTCCGGCAATTTCTGCATCATGCGCTCGAGCAAATCGCGGGCTTCCGCACGGTCGCTCGAACTTGCCGGCGGCTGGTCCGCCGAAACCACGCCATCCAGCCGCGAAACTTGTTCCTCCGATAGGTCCGCTTCATACACCAGCGGGCGCACCTTCTTCTTGCGCAAATAATCCCAGCACTCGTTTACTGATATCTTATACAGCCAGGTGGAAAAAGCGGCGCGCTGATCGAAGCGTTTTAGCGAAACAAATACCTTCAAAAACACCTGCTGAACCACGTCTTCCACATCTTCGCGGCGGCGCAGAATCCCGCTCACCAGCCCGAAGACACGTTGCTGGTGCCTCCGGATCAGCTCCTCAAAAGCGGCCTCTTCCCCGCTCTGGGCCAATCGGACCAGTTGCCTTTCTTCTTCGCCTTTCTCTCGCCGGCTCACCGGCAAAGATAGCGCCGAAGCAGTGGCTGCCATATTCTTTGGGACGTTAGGCACGCGATTCTGGTTACAACTGTAATTTTACCGCTCCCGATAATTAGCTTGTTGCAGGAGATAGCTTATCATGTGACAATACCGCCCATGATAATTGGTGAACGCATCCGTCTGCTCCGTGAAACGAAGAAACTTTCCCAAGGCGACATCGAGAAGCGAACCGGGCTTCTTCGCTGCTACATTTCGCGCGTCGAGAACGGTCACACCGTTCCGGCGATCGAAACGCTGGAAAAACTGGCGCGGGCTATGGAAGTCCCGCTCTACCAGCTCTTCTACGACGGCGAGGAACCACCCGTGCTGCCGAACCTTCCCAAGCGGAAGTCGGCCGACGATATCGCGTGGGGAAGCCGTGGGAAAGATGCTCGGGCTCTGGGACGCTTCCGCCGGTTGCTTGGCCGTATTGACGAGGGCGACCGTCGCTTGCTGATGTACATGGCCCAGAAAATGGCTAACCGTTAAGAATCTGCTTCTGCGGATTTCTCAGCGTTTACCTGCTCTACTCCCACTCGATCGTGCTCGGCGGTTTCGAGCTGATGTCGTATACGACCCGGTTCACGCCGGGAACTTCGTTCACGACGCGCACCGAGATCCGCTCGAGTACTTCACGCGGCAGTCTAGTCCAGTCGGCAGTCATCGCGTCCAATGAATCCACGACGCGCACGGCTATCGTGTAGCCGTACGTCCTTCCGTCACCCATCACGCCGACGCTCTGCACCGGTAGCAGCACCGCAAAGGCCTGCCACACTTTTTCGTACAGTCCCGCGCGCCGGATTTCCTCTACCACCACAGCATCGGCGGCGCGCAGTGTTTCCAGCTTTTCCCTCGTGATCGCCCCCAGCAACCTCACCGCCAGTCCCGGCCCCGGGAACGGATGCTTCACCAGGATTTCCTCGGGCAGCCCCAATTCGCGGCCAATCTGGCGCACTTCATCCTTGAACAAATCGCGTAGCGGCTCGATTAGCCCGAACGGCATGTCCGCAGGCAGACCGCCCACATTGTGGTGCGACTTGATCACCGCGGAAGGGCCTTTCACCGAAACGGACTCGATCACGTCCGGATACAACGTGCCCTGCACCAGGAATTTCACCGGCAGGCCCGATGTATTCGCCAGCAATTTGCGCTGCTCTTCGACGAACACGGAAATAAATTCGTTGCCGATGATTTTGCGCTTCTGCTCGGGATCAGTTACGCCTGCAAGCTTGCCCAGAAACCGTTCGGAAGCATCCACGCCGATCACCGTGAACCCCATGCGATCCCGCAACAGCTCCAGAGTCTCGCGATATTCGTTCCCGCGCAGCAACCCAGTATCCACGAACACGTTGATCAGCCGGTCGCCCATCGCACGATGCACCAGCGCCGCAGCCACCGCCGAATCCACGCCTCCGCTAAGCGCACAGATCGCGCGCGCTCTTTCTGCTTGCTTGCGAATCGCGTCCACCGTTGCGGCGATGAACCCGGCGCGGTCCCAGTTTTTCTTCGCGCCGCAAATCGCAAACACGAAATTCTGCAGAATCTCCGTGCCCCGGTCCGTGTGATTCACTTCAGGATGGAATTCCACGCCATAAATCCGCTTTTCGACGTGCTCGACCGCGCCGATGGCATTGTCCGTGCGCCCAGTAATTGCAAAACCCGTGGGAACCTCGACCACGTGGTCGCCATGGCTGTTCCAGATTTTCAGATGGTCGGGAAATCCTGTGAATAATTTGGACTCGCACGCGATGTCCAGCTGCGCCGGCCCATATTCTCGCCGCGCCGCCGGAGCCACCTTGCCGCCCAGCGAGTGCGTCAGCCACTGCATCCCGTAACAGATGCCCAGCACTGGCACGCCCATCTGCAGCACCCGCGGATCGCACACCGGCGCATCTTTGTCATACACGGAACTAGGCCCGCCAGACAGGACGATCCCCACCGGTTCAAGCGCGCGGATTTCTTCCAGCTTTGCGGTGCACGGCAGAATCGCGGAGAACACCTGCTGCTCGCGAATCCGCCGCGCAATCAGCTGCGTGTACTGCCCGCCGAAATCCAGCACCACAATTCCCTGTCGCGTACTCACCGTGCCTCCGGCTTGCTGTCCCACTGCAGTTCCGGTATTCGCAGTCATTAGTTCCTCGAGTTCGCGCTATCGCAAGACGATATTTACGAGCTTTCTGGGAACCACAATGGTTTTCGTGATTTCCTTGCCGGCAATCAGCACCGCAATCCGTGGGTCCGTCAGCGCGCGATTCAAAGTTTCCTCTTCGCTCAGATCGTCTTCCACCAGAATCTTCCCGCGCAGCCGTCCGTTGATCTGAATGATCACTTCGAACTGCTCCTCACGCGCCAGTTCTTCGCGATACGCCGGCCACTTCTCGCTTGCCAGGCTGGTCGAATGCCCCAACATCTGCCACAACTCTTCCGCAATGTGCGGCGCCATCGGCGAAAGCATCAGCAGCAGCATTTCCAGCCCGCGCTTCAAAATCATCGGGCTCAGCTCGACGTCCAGCGGCTCCTGCGCATGAATCTCGTTCACCAGCGTCATCAGCAGCGACACCGAAGTATTGAAATGCCAGCGCACCTCAAAATCATTCGTGATGCGCTTCAGCGTCTGATGCGTCTTGCGCACCAGCAGCTTTTCTTTCGCGGTCGCGTTGCTCAAATCCGTCTGTTGCCTCAGATCCGTTTGAATCCCGCGCAGCCGCTCAGCGTGGTCCGTCACGAGCCGGTAAACCTTTTTCAGAAACCGCGCGGAACCTTCAATCGCCTCTTCGCTCCACTCCAGGTCCTTCTCCGGAGGCGCCGCAAAGAGCGTGTACAAACGCCCCGTATCGCACCCGTATTTATCCGCCATCTCAATCGCGCCCACCACGTTGCCGCGCGATTTAGACATAGCCACGCCGCCCTTCTGCACCATGCCCTGCGTGAAAAGCCGCGTGATCGGCTCGTTGTGATTCACCAAACCAATATCGCGCATCACCTTGCAGAAAAATCGCGAATACAGCAGATGCAAAATCGCGTGCGTGATTCCGCCCACATACTGGTCAATCCGAAACCAGTAGCGCACTTTTTCTTTGTCGAAAGGCGCCGCACTATTGTGCGGATCCGTGTAGCGATAGAAATACCAGGAAGAATCAACGAACGTGTCCATCGTGTCCGTCTCGCGTCGCGCCGCCCCACCGCACCTCGGACAAGTGGTGTTCACAAATTCCGGCGAACCCGCCAGCGGCGACTGCCCCTGCCCCGTCAACGTCACATTTTCCGGCAAACGCACCGGCAACTGATCGTCCGGCACCGCCACAATCCCATCTTTTTCACAGTACACGATCGGAATCGGCGTGCCCCAATAACGCTGTCGCGAAACGCCCCAATCTTTCAGCCGATAGGTCGTCTCGCCCGCGCCGTACCCCTTAGCGTGCGCGTCCGCGATCATTTTTGATTGCGCCTGTTCGGTCGTCAAACCATCATACGGACCAGAATCCACCAACCGCCCATGCTCCGTGAAAGCTTCGCTCATACGATCAATGCGCAGCGGCACCCCAGTCAGCGGCTGCACCACAATCTTCACCGGTAGATGATATTTTCCCGCGAATTCGTAATCGCGCTCGTCGTGCGCCGGAACGCACATCACCGCGCCCGTTCCATATTCCGCCAGCACGAAATTCGCCACCCATATCGGCACATGCGCGCCCGAAAACGGATTCACCGCGAACCGCCCCGTGAAAAATCCTTCCTTCTCCGCCAACGCGATGTCCGCTGCGCGCACGCTTTTCTGTCGCATGGCTTTCAGCTGCGCGCTCAACACGCCTTGTCCGGGCACGCCTGCAAGAAGTTCATCCAGCTTCGGATGCCCTGCCGAAATTACCAGCGCCGAAGCGCCATAAATCGTATCGATGCGCGTGGTAAAAACTTCCAGCGCTACACCCTCCAGCTGCGACACTACAAACTTCACGCGCGCGCCCTGCGATTTGCCGATCCAATTCCGCTGCATCGCCAGCACGCGCTCCGGCCAGCCGTCCTCCAGCTGTTTCATATCGGCGAGCAATTCGTCGGAATACTGCGTGATGCGGAAAAACCACTGCTCCAGTTCGCGCACTTCCACCCGTGTCGTCTCGTGCCGCCAACAAAAACCATCAATCACCTGCTCGTTCGCCAGCACCGTCGCGCATTCCGGGCACCAGTTCACCTTGCTTTTCTTGCGGTACGCGATGCCCTTCTCGAACATGCGCAAAAATAGCCACTGATTCCAGCGGTAATATTCCGGCTCGCATGTGGAAATTTCGCGCCGCCAGTCGTAACTGAATCCAAACCGCCGCAGCACCTTGCGAAATTCCGCAATGTTCCCGCTGGTCCATTCCCGCGGATGCGTGCCGTTCTTGATCGCCGCGTTTTCCGCCGGCAAGCCGAACGCATCCCAACCCATCGGGTGCAGCACATTGAATCCGCGCATCCGTTTGTAGCGCGCTACGGCGTCGCCGATGGTGTAATTGCGCATATGTCCCATGTGCATCGTGCCGGAAGGGTAAGGCAACATCTCGAGGATGTAATATTTGGGGCGTGAAGCGTCGTTATCTACTGCGTTGAAGGCTTGTTGCTCTTCCCACACTTTCTGCCACTTTGCTTCGATTTGCGCGGGATCGTAATTTGCATGTTTGTGGTCGGAATCGGCCAAGTTCACTTCCCTCGCGAGCGTGATTTCGTTTTTGCCTTCTTCTTCGTCTTGGAATTCGTCTTCGCGCGGTGTGACGTCCTGGCTTTCGCGGCCTTCGCTTTCTTGGCGCGATGCGGGCGCGGCTTCATGCCCTCGCCCGTGGCCATCACCACGTGCCCCAGCAATTTCCACAGCGCCGCGACGTTCCGGCGATCGTCTCCCGGCGCATCAATCGGCGTTTCCAGAATGAAGGTCCGCGCGGCCAGCAGCGGATGATTCAAAATCCGCCCGAAAGCCTCCAGCCCTATCTTGCCCTTACCAATATGCTCGTGCCGATCCACGCGCGAACCCACATGCGTCTTCGAATCGTTCACGTGCACCACGTACACGCGATCCAACCCCACCGTGCGGTCCAGCGCCTGCAAAGTCTGCTCCAGCCCTTCTGCCGTGCGCAGATCCCAACCCGCCGCAAACGTGTGCGCGGTGTCGATGCAAATCCCCAGCGGCAGATCCGGCGAAGAATCCAGAATCGCGCGCAACTCTTCAAAACGCGAACCGATCGAAGTTCCCTGCCCCGCCGTATTTTCTAGCAAAATTTTCAGATCGCCGAGCTTCAGCCCGCGCGCCGCCTGCTTCAATCCTTGCGCAATCGCCGCAACCGCCGCCAAAGGAGTGCTCTCGCGCCCGCTCCCAGGATGCGCCACCAGATAATCCGCGCCCAAAGCAATCGCGCGCACCAATTCCTGATGAAACGCCTGCACCGAGCGCGTGCGCAGCACCGGATTAGGCGAAGCCAGGTTAATCAGATAATTATCATGGATGACCAGAGGCCCAAGCCCGAGCTCTTTGCGCCGCGCCCGAAAACGAGCAGCCTCGGCCTCCGCAATCCGCATCCCGCCGCGATTCCACATCCGCGGGCTCGACGAAAAAATCTGCAGCGCGTTCGCACCCAGGCCGTGCGCAATCTCCAGCGACGAACTGATATCGCCTGCTATGGACGTATGTATCCCAATACGGATGCTGCCGTCTTTCCACGCGGGAATTTCAGGGGGCGGAGGTGCTTCCGGGCGGTACTCGTCGGCGGCGTCGAAGGCTAGTGTGCTGCTGTGGTTTTCTTCCGCCATTCCCTCTGGGTGTCCGGGTGCCCAACGAGTCGCACGTGCGGCCAGTGCTTCAGGGCGCCTCGCGCGCACATGCTGAAACATTCATTTTAGCGGAAAGCACACACTTCCGCAAACACTCATAAACGGACGAAGCAGTCGCATTTGTCCCAGCGATCCGCAAAAAAAGCACCAGTCTTCGCAAATTTGCTCTTGACAACCCATAACCGTATGGTTATGATTCGCGCCATGCATGCCCAAGTCGCACAAGTCGCAACCGATCACGTTTTCGCAGCCCTGGCCGACCCTACCCGTCGCGCTATCTTCGAGCACCTAGCCCGCGACGGCGAACAGAACGTCAGAGCCCTCACTGCCCGCGCCGGCGTGTCGCAACCCGCCGTCTCCAAGCACCTGGGAATCCTGAAGCACGCCCGGCTGGTAAGCCACAGGCGCGAGGGACGCGAGACCCACTACACCGCGCAACCGCAAGCCTTAAAACCCATGCTCGACTGGATGGGGATGTATGCCGCTTTCTGGCACGACCGCTTTGATCGCCTCGAATCTCTACTAAAAAGGATGGACCAATGACTGAACCCGCAGCTTCCCTTTCCGTCGTCATCGAACGCGAAATGCCGCATCCCCCGGAAAAAGTCTGGCGCGCGCTCACGCAAGGCGCGTTGATCGAAGAATGGCTGATGAAGAATGATTTCCAGCCGGTCGTCGGCCACCGTTTCAGTTTTCGCTCCACGCCGGTGCCGGGGTGGAACGGGCTGATCGACGGCGAAGTCCTGCTACTGGAACCGAATTCACGGCTCTCATACAGCTGGGAAACGATGGGTACGAAGAGCGTCGTCGCCTGGACTTTGACGCCGACCAAGAGCGGCACGCATGTCCGCATGGAGCAAAACGGTTTCCGGTCGCAATCTGATGCTAACTACAAAGGCGCGACCTACGGCTGGACGAAGTTCATCGGCAACATGGAACGCGTCGTTGGAGGGCTGGACTGAGGAGCATTGCATTGACGAGTTTGGGCCCGGCGGGATTGGACTAACCGAGACTAGACAAAGGAGGGTTCGACGAACCATGAGCCAAGCTGTCCGTCGTGTGATTTTTCGCTGGATTCACATCGTCTTCAGCATTCCGATACTGGGCTATATTTATAGCCCGTTCGAAGAAATTCCGAAGTACGCACCTGCGGTTCGGCGTATCTTCGTTCCCATGATGCTCGTTTCAGGATTGTGGATGTGGAAGGGCCATCTTCTTCGGCGCCTTATTCCAAGAAGATCGGCTCAACAAAGCGCTGCAGGCAGCTTCTAGCCGCCTCGCAGTGCCTCTACAAGAAATATTTCTTAGCCACGAAAATGCGATTGCGCCATTTACACGACGAATCGGAATAAAATGAAATCCCCGAGATTCAGTTCAGTGGAAGACTATTTAGCCTCACTGGACCCAACGAAAGAAAACACCATCAGGTCGGTGATTGATTTTATTCTCAAGCAATTTCCTGGGCTGCAGTCCAAAATCGCCTGGAACGTGCCGAACATCCACCGGGACGGAAAGTATGTCGTTGGGATTTGCGCCTACAAGCATCATCTGACATACGCACCCTGGAGTCCTCGCATAATTGCAGACTTCAAGCCGAGGCTACGGAACTTTGTCGTCAAGAAGTACTGCTTTCATTTCCCGGTCGATTGGAAATTGGATGGTAAATTAGTGAAGGATCTAGTTCGCACCAGACTAGCCGAGCTGGATCAAAATACCGAGAAGCCACCGTCTGCGAGAGGAAAGAAAAAACATGATCAAAAGTGAGCCAGCCACCGGGAAGGCCGCCGCCCGGCTCATAGACCAGCGCATCCGTGAGCTCGGCGATTGGCATGGCGAAACCCTCAGCAAAATGCGTAAGCTCATCAAATCGGCCGACCCGGAGGTCGTCGAAGAGTGGAAGTGGGGCATCCCAGTCTGGTCGCACGACGGCATCCTCTGCACCGGCGAATCCTACAAGAAGGTCGTAAAACTCACCTTCGCCAAAGGCGCGTCGCTGAAAGACCCCGCCCGTCTCTTCAATTCCAGTCTCGATGGAAACGTCCGCCGCGCAATCGACATCCACGAAGGAGTAGCAGTGAACGAGTCCGCGTTCCAAGCGCTCGTTCGCGAGGCCGTCGCCTTCAACAGTTCCGGCAAGCCGAAACCCAAATTGAAGCCTTCCAAGAAAGTGAAATCCTAGGCGATTCCAGCATCGCAAACTACTCCCGCGCTAAATCGCACGTGGAACTCCCCGCCACGCGCATGTATCATTCCGGCCGGGAGATCCGGATGCCCAAACCTCATTTGACCCTCTACATAATCGTTATTGCCGTGCTGTGCGCGGGCGCGTGGAGTTTTCTTGGCGCCGAGGACCGTGCCGAAGTTCGCGCCACCGGGCAGGCCGCAGTTCGTGCCTCGGAGACGGCCGTAGACAGCCAAGCCTTCCTGCAAACGCACATGACGCCCGCAGGCCCCGCCGCCAGCGCAGCAGCAGTCGAAAAGCTCCTCGGGCAAATGACGCTGAAAGAAAAAGTCGGCCAAATGACGCAGCTGACGATCGAAACAATCGTTGACGGCAAAGATCAGGACATCCGCATTAACCCCGAAAAATTGCACAAAGCTATCGCGGAATACGGCGTCGGCTCCCTGCTCAACGTCTTCGACCAAGCCCTTGCGCAGGAAAAGTGGCACGAAATTCTCCGCACCATCCAAGCTGAAGCGAAAAAGACGCGTCTGCAAATCCCCATTCTCTACGGCATTGACTCAATCCACGGCACCACCTACGTCGAAGGCGGCACGCTCTTCCCGCAGCCTCTGGCCATGGCCGCCACATGGAATCCCGAACTGATGCTGCGCGGCAGCCAAATTTCCGCCGCCGAAACGCGCAAAGCCGGAATCCCCTGGTCGTTCTCCCCCGTGCTGGACGTCGGCCGCCAACCGCTCTGGCCGCGCCTCTACGAAACTTTCGGCGAAGACACCTATCTCGCCACAGTGATGGGCGTGGCCGCCGTGCGCGGCTACGAAGGCGACGACATCTCCAGCCCGACGCACGTCAGCTCCTCGCTCAAGCACTACATCGGCTACAGCTTCCCTATCACCGGCAGCGACCGGAGCCCCGCGCTAATCCCCGAATCCACTCTGCGCGAATATTTTCTGTCTACGTTCGCCGCAGCCGTGAAAGCAGGCGCGCACACCGTGATGGTAAATTCCGGCGAAGTAAACGGAATCCCCGGCCACACGAACGCCTACCTGCTGAAAACGGTTCTGCGCGACGAATTAGGTTTTCAGGGCGTAGTGGTTTCCGACTGGCAGGACATCGAGCGCCTCGTCACCGCGCATCACATCGCCGCCACCGAAAAAGAAGCCACGCGCATAGCCATTCTCGCGGGCATTGACATGAGCATGGTACCGAAGGATTACCGCTTCAGCGATCTGCTGTTGCAGCTAGTGCAAGAAGGCCGAGTCCCCGAGGCGCGCATCAACGAAGCCGTGCGCCGCATCCTGACACTCAAATATCAGCTGGGCTTATTCAACGACCCCATGCGCGGCGCCGATTCCAGTACTACGCTAGCGTCGCCCGAATCGCGCCAAGCCAGCCTCACCGCCGCGCAAGAATCCATCACGCTGCTGAAAAACGAAAACCGCACGCTGCCTCTCGCGAAAACCGCGCACGTGCTGGTCACCGGCCCCGATGCCGATTCACTGATCCCGCTCGACAACGGCTGGAGCTACACCTGGCAGGGCGACAAGGCCTCCGCATATCCAACGCAGGATTACTCCACCATCCTCGCCGCCATACGCCAAAAAATCGGCGCCGAACACGTCACCTACGTCCCCGGCTCGACCTACGACAAAGAACTCGACATCACGCCGGCAGCGTCAGCAGCAACCGCGGCAAATGTTGACGCCATCATAGTCTGCCTCGGTGAATGGGCCTACGCCGAAACTCCCGGCAATATCGCAGACCTCGCCCTGCCCGACGCGCAAATCCATCTCGCGCAAAAAATGTTCGAATCCGGCAAGCCCGTCATCCTCATCCTCACCGAAGGCCGCCCGCGCATCATTCGCCCAATCGTAGAAGGCACACGCGCAATCCTCATGGCCTACAATCCTGGCAACGAAGGCGGTCAAGCGATCGCCGACATCCTTTTCGGCGACGTAAATCCCAGCGGCAAACTCTCGATCACCTATCCGCGCTACGCCGACATGCTTTTCACTTACGACCACAAAACGATCGAGGGCGAGGACGGCGACGCAGCCGCGCTCTATTCTCCGCAATTCGAATTCGGCTACGGCCTGAGCTACACCCATTTCGCCTATTCGGATTTTCAGGTAACGCCGCCTACAGCCATGGGCAAGCAGAACGTTCAAGTCGCAGTAACAGTAAAAAACACAGGAGATCGCGCCGGTAAAGAAGTCATCCAACTTTATCTCAACGAACAAGCCGCCAGCATCACTCCGCCCCTAAAACGCCTCAAGCGCTTCGCCAAAATCCAGCTCCAACCCGGCGAATCCCGCCGCTACAGTTTCGAACTCACACCCGAAGACCTATCCTTCATCAACGCCGCGAACAAGCCCGTCGTCGAACCAGGCCTTTTCCACGTCGAAATCGGCGGCCTGACGCAAACTTTCGAATGGAAATAATCCCGGAACCGGCCCAATCCCGCCATTCCTTTCACGTTCCTCGCGAGGAATGGCGCAACGACCAGCGCGAGCCGCGCTCACCACTGCGGCCCGCGCCACTCACTTGACGCCCCTGATTTCCGCAGCCATAATCCCGGTATCGAGGCCCTCCCATGCAGTATTGCTGCTCGCTCCAGCAGGTAACGCATCCGTCCCGCACGTATTTATTCATGACGCTAGTTTTCTGCCTGAGCTTCATCGGCTGCGACAACTATTGCTTCGTATTCATCTCCAACCCCGGCGGTTCGGCGTCGGCGACCACCCCGAGTTGCCAGCTCAACACCGCCACCGGCACCGTCAGCCTGCGTGTAACCGCCTCTCCCACGCCCCCCGCAGACGCAACCTCATCACCGACCATCCAGCATGTTTTCGTCACGCTGCGCGGCATCGAAGCCCTACCGAGCGCCATCCCCGACGGCGATTCGCCCAACTGGCGCGAACTAGCTCCGAAGCTCGCCATGAAACCCGCGCAACTCGATCTGCTCGCGCCTAACGCTCATTCATGCGATCAAAATCAGAGTCAGAACACGTTCGCCGAAAGCGCCATCCCCGCCGACGCCTACCGTCAAATCCGCTTGCGCCTCTCTCCCAATCAGCCGGCGACAGACGAGCCAGTACCAGAGGAAAACGTCTGCGGGATTGTAGGTTTCAACTGTGTGGTTACATCCGACGGCAAAATCCGTCCGCTCGTACTGGACACCGCCACGTCGCAATTTCAAATTTCGTCCGACCACATTTCCGGCGGCTACTTCCGCGTCCTACCGGATACACCCATCAACCTCGATATCGAATTCAACGCGCAAGCTTCGCGCATATTTCCCGCAGCAGAAGCCGCAGCCGAATCCGTCCGCCTCGTAGCCGCCTTCACCGTGAAGCCACAAACCTCCTGCGACTCCGCCGCCGCGCCAATCCAATAGTCAATTGCTCCGCGCAAGCCGTCCGGCGGAGCCGGCAGAAAATCAACATTCCGCGCATCCGCGGCCGCAGCCCCAGCCCCGACCTCACTCAAAACAGCCGCCCCTGCCGTCACACCATCGGCGCTGGAATTTTTGCCGTAATCTCCGGCGCCCAGAATCGGTTCAGACTCGCAATCATCGTGCTGAACCCATCCCACTGCACGGGCTTGTTCAAATAACAATTGGCGCGTAGTTCGTAGGCCTTCGAAACATCCGCCTGTCGCTCGGACGTCGTCAGTATCACCACGGGAATTGTCTGTAGGTTGACGTCTTTCTTGATCTGGCCCAGCACTTCCAATCCACCCATCTTGGGCAGATTCAGGTCCAGCAAGATAAGGCACGGCCGTGGCGCGTTGCTATAAACCCCCTCGCGTCTCAGAAAAGTCAGCGCCTCTACTCCGTCGTTCACCACGTGCACGTAAATCGAAGAATCGGCGTCGCGGAACGCTTCCCGCGTCATCCGCACATCCCCCGAGCTATCCTCCACCAACAGTACCTCTGCCGGCACCTGTTTTCCTCCTTCGGCTAGTGTCACTCCACCGCGATACTTGAAGCTACCAACAACCGGAACCAAACCAGCGTGAGCGCCCCTTTGCTACTGCACTTCTCCAAATGTCTTGAGCAAGCTTCTACGTCCGCCAGGCGATACGACGTGATACCGAGTTATGCGACGTTCCGTTTCTGCGGCAATTGTACGGTGGTCAGCCAGAAGTCGTTGATGTTCTTCACCAGATCCTCGAATGCTTCCAGTTGCACGGGCTTGGTCAGGTAGCAATTCGCCTGCAGCTGATGGCTTTTGGCCACGTCCACGTCCACCTCCGCCTCGGAAGTCGTCAGGATCACCGTCGGAATCATCCGCAGCGCGTCATCCTTTTTGATCTTCGCCAGCACTTGCCGCCCATCCATTCGAGGCAGATTCAAGTCCAGCAAGATCAGGTCCGGCCGCGGCGAATGCGCCTGGCTTCCCTGATTGAGCAGAAATATCATGGCTTCCACGCCGTCATTGGCCACGTGCAAACAGACCGAAGGGTTTGCCTCGCGGAATGCTTCCTGCGTCAGCCGGACATCTCCCGGACTGTCTTCAACCAGCAGTAAGTTTGAGATTTTTACATCTGTTTGGATATCGTTCATTACTTCCCCCTTTACGGTTGAACGGCCCGAAGACAACTCGCCACAACACAGTGGACCGCGCCAAACGCGCGTGCGGCTACAGACTGAAGAGAGAAGTCAGCCGTTACGGAAAAGTGGTTCTGAAGGGGTACCGCCATCGTCGCGCTTGGACCGCAGGAGTCAAGTAGGGCGCAACAGTTTCCATCAAACTCGCCAGGCGTTTGGGGTTCGCGGCGACGCACGGCGTGCGCTACGGGCTTAAGAACGATGTAGAATGTACGCCGTGCATTGCAGGAGCGCTTGAAATGTCTTCCGCCTATCTGCTGAAAACCGAGCCGTCCGAATATTCCTTCGCGGATCTGCAGCGCGAGAAGTCCACCACCTGGGACGGCATCTCCAATCCTGCCGCCGTAAAAAATCTGCGCGAAATGCATCCCGGTGCGAAGCTCATCATCTACGAAACAGGTAAAGTCACCAGCGCCGTCGGCACCGCAACCGTAGTTTCCGTAGACGCCAGCGATCCCAGGAAGCCGCAGGTCAAAATCGCCGCAGGAAAACCTCTCGCTCAGCCAATTTCGTTAGCTGAAATCAAATCCAACAAACTCTTCGCCGCGTCACCGCTCGTCCGCCAAGGCAGACTCAGCGTCGTCCCGTTAACCGCCGAGCAGTATCAAGCTCTGGCGAGTCACTAATCGCGCCGCCGACATTCGCCCCGCCCGCGCAACACTCAGAAATCGCGAGCCCCGGTTCGCGCACCCATCCGTAATCATTCTCGCGCCCCTACTGAATCGTCACGGTTATCGTCGAATGGACCAGGACTGTTGGAAGCCCGGCATTGGGCCCCGGTGTAACGCCAAACAGGTCGAACGTATAGCTGCCCGGCGTCGTGCCCGCGATTCCGCCGCCCCCGCCTCCACCGCCAGAACCTCCCCCGCCGCAGCGCACCAGCCCGCCAATCATCGCCAGCACAAATAGCAGGCTCAGCAACGAGCGCCTCGTCCGCCCCCGCTTCGGAACTGCCAGAATCGAGACCCCGAAAACACCCAGTCCTAGTCCAAGCGCGAGCCGCGACGTGTGTTGCGACGCTGGAGAAACTGCTGCACCAGAAGATGCAGCAGTGGAATTGATCGTCATCATCGCTGTCCCGGCACTTGCGGAATTGATCGTGACGGAGCCCGGAGCCACACTGCACGTCGGCGCGTACTGCGCGCCCGCCGGCGAAGTATTGAGCTTACAAGAGAGATTCACCGCGCCAGTGAATCCACCCATCGGCGTGATCGCCAGGTTCGACGCGTTGCCGGTGGTAGCACCGGGCGCTGCAATCGTGACCGCTGTTCCACTCAGGCTGAACGGAAGCGTGTCGGCGGACACCACGGTCGCAGTGGCCGGCGCATAGCGCGCGTCGCCGCTGTACTCTACAGTAAACGTCACGCTCCCAACACCGAAAAAATTTCCGCTGCCGGAGAGCGCCACCGAGCCGTTGACCAGCGTCGCGAAATCCGAAGCGCTGGCAAAGCCTCCAACCGCAGAGTAGCCCGCCCCTCCCGTGGGCGCGGGCGATCCCGCCACGCCGGCCACGTTGATTGTGAGCGTGAAGCCCTGCGCCTCGTTGAACGGATTAGGAGAGAGCACTGCCGAAACCATGGCCGCTTGCTTCACCGTTACCGTTACGGGCGAAGATGTAGCCGGATTGCAGTTGGAGTCGCCATTGTATGTCGCGGTAACCGTGTCAATCCCCAGCGGCAGCGCGGACGTGTTGAGCACGGCTTGCCCAACGTGTGGATTGTAAGGGTCCGCCCCCAGCGTCACCGTTCCCAGCGCGGTGCTACCGAAGTAGAACGTCGCGGTTCCCGTCGGAGGAGGAACGTTGTCCGAAGCAATCACCAGCAACGTGAGCGCCTCGCTCGAGCCGAGCCCGATCGTATTGGCGCCCGCCGCAAGATTTACCGTGCTCGCCGCTTTCGTGATCACGAATGTCAGTGGCGCCGCGGTTGCCGAAGCATTAAAGCTGGCATCACCCGAGTAGCTCGCGCCCAGGCTGTGCGAACCAACCTGGAATCCGTTGGCGTTAAACCATTCCGCCAGGCCCGTGCTGTCCAGATTCAGCGCGCCCGAACCGCTCGTCGTGCCGCCAGTTACGTCGCTGAAAGTAACTGTTCCGGTCGCGATGCCGTCGGATTTGCCCGCTGCCGCGTGTACGCCTACGGGCTGCGCGTCAATGGCGATGTATGATCCGTACGAAATGCTCGCGCCATTCGTGATGCCATTGAATGAGCTGGTTGCGAAGTTGTACACCTTCCCAGTGAAATTGATCGTGCTGGCCTCGGGCGATACATTCACCGCAATGGGGCTGGAAGTGCTGGGCGCAAATAAAGCGTCACCTGCATACCGCGCGGTCACATTGTATTGCCCGCCCGGAAGGCTGTTCAGCGCCAGCGATGCCCTGCCGGCCTGCAGCGTCCCTTCGCCCAATCCTGTATTCATCGCAGGCGCGGCGGTGGAAACCAGCGCAACATCGCCAGACGGTGTGCCACCACTCCCCGTGACGCCCACGCTTACGTTCACCGGAGTGCCGTGCGTAAAAGTCGTCTGGCTGATGCCGAGCGTCGTCTCCGTTGGCTTGAATGTCAGCGACGTCCAGTATTTCAGTAGCAGATTGCCGTCAACGCTGCCTAACCCGGACGCCAAATCGTAGCCTGCGCCCGCGTAGTATTCCCCGAGCGTAAAAAAGCCATTCGTGTTGTCGTTCAGACTACTCAGCGTGCAAGACGGAGTTCCCTCCACGCACGGCACGTTGTTGCTGCCTACCGTAACATCGTGAAACGCCGTGGGATGTTGCGACGCCAGTGGATACAACGTGAAGTTTGCCTGCCCTTGCGCGCCGTATTTCTGGTTGATGAGCGCCATAATTCCGGCCATCGCAGGCGACGAAGCGGAAGTCCCGCCCACGCCAACGATCTGTGCGCTGCCTGCGGTTGGATTGCAATCGAGCAACGGAATGCAAATTGGATAAAAACTGTAATTGGCGCCATTCGCGGCATACAACGACAAGTCGGGAAGATCGCGCGCGTTGTCGGCAGGCACTCCCGCTCCCGTTTGCCATGCAGGCTTGCCATAGCCGCCGGTGCAAGATGTGTACGGGTGCCGCGGGTCAACTGGCGAAGCCACGCCCGCTGAGCAACTGCTCGCGCCGCCGCTGCCCGCCACAATCGTCGGCCCATCTGAGTCATACGCGCCCATCGTCGTAAGGTTCAGGCCGAACGCGTTGTTCCAAATTTGCTCCGGCACGGGCTTCAGCAGTGAAGTCGCGGGCAGAGGCTCAGGCCCCACGTTCCAGTACGTGGCAAGCTGCGCACTCTGCGCGGCAGAATCTTCGCTGTACGACGTGTAGTAGAAATCGGTGCCACCCACGGAAATGTTCCAAGGCGTCGAGCTGATGCCATTCACCGCCAAGCCAAATTGAGCTGGCTGCGGCAGATCAAAATCATCGCACCCTGCAGATCCGCCATCGCCAGCACTGACGAACGATGTCTGCCCCTGCGCCGCAGCTTGTTCCCACACCGCGGCCCAGAACAGATTGCCCGCCACTCCCAGATTCTGCTCGCATTCTCCGTAGCTGGTGCTCAACACCGTCGCCACGTCGTCATCCACCGCGCGCTGCGCCGCCAGGTTGATGCTGTACTGCACGGCGGTCCCTTTGGACGCGTACACGTTGATAATGGCTCCGGGTGCGACCGCGCCCGAAACCTCCACATCGAGATGGGCTTCGATGATTGCGGGCGCCTCGCCCGGATCGTTGCCATCCACGATGTTATTGATCGTCAGCGGAGGCAGCCCAAAAAGTGAACGGTAGGACGCAACAGTCGGCAGGTCCACCGTCGAAGCGCTGATGATGCCGATCGTCACCCCGGCGCCGTTGGTTCCAGCGTTGTAAACCGGATTCAAGTCGTATTGCACCGCGAAATCGCCCGGCGCAAGCGCCAGCGCAAATTGATTGAGTGTCCACTCCGGCGTCACTTGATGCGTCGCGGGGTTATACGCAGCGTTGCCCAAAAGCTTGACATACGATTTCGGGCTGAAATCGTTCATCGCAGAAATGCCCACCACCAACGGCGCGATGGCCGCTGGAATCTGTGGATCGCTATTGTTGGCGTGGTGCGCTTCGCCGTGCACCAGGTAATTGTGAATTTCCGTGCCGAACGCGGCGCGAATTTGACCCGCCGTCCCGGAAAATTCGATGGCGGTCTTGCCCTTGGTCACTCGCGCCACGGCAAAGCCATGCGATTGCAGCCACGCCGTTACCGCAGCGATGTCGGAGTCCGCGGGTCCGTACAGGCTGCCAAATTGTTCGGGCTTCAGCCACTGGTGGTAGTTCGCGCTGCCAAGCGTCTGCGCGCTCGTGATGAACTCGCGCAGCGCGAATTCTTGATGCGCGGACCGCTGCAATAACAGAAACATTCGCTGCGTCGCAAACGAATCGGGAACCGCGCCCTGGTCGTAGGCGGCCTGTGCCAGCGGATGTGTATTGCCCCGCAGCGTTACGCGCAGATTCTCATTTATGGGCTGCGTGATTCTGCGTGCCACCGAATTCTGCGCATTTGTCGCCGTGCAGCAGCCCAGCGCAAACATCACAACACAAATGTAGCGGACGACGAACAGCGGGTTGGGGATATACCTCACGGGGTTCACCTCAATGCACGACTTCCGCAATCTGAACGCGAACCAGTGTAATCAACACGTCGCGCGCGTGCAGCGCTGTGCCGATTGGGAAGCCGCTAGACTATAACTATTCAGTTACGACTAGTACAGGTCACTTCAGGATGGAAGCCGCGGTGTGTTTCGCACGGGTCGGGAGGCCCGCAAGTGCCAGCCTCCGAGGTAAGCCCTGCCAATTCGCCGCTCAGCGCCGTAGGCGCCTCACGACTCAGCCGACGCGAGGGAGCGGTGGGCAAATACGCAAAAAAAAGGGAACGCCGCAGGCGCGGCTTCAGCCGCTGCCGCACCACAGCGCTCCCGCCAATTAATTTTCCGCCAAGAACTCACGCAGCCAAAACGCCCCGCCCCGGCCTAATCCCCCAGCGCCGCCGCCGAAGTCGCGCCGTAAAAACTGTACCAGGGCTTGGCCGCCGTCAGGCGCGAGTTCACATTGTTAATGTTTTTCACGCCCTGATCGCTCAGCCAATCCTCCAGCGCCTTCGCCCCTTGCTTGCCATAAATCGGGATGCCATCCTTCCACGTGGCGCGCCCGCACAGCACGCCGGAAAATTCCACGCCCGATTCCGCCGCCAGATCCAGCGTCTCCGCAAACACATCGTTGTTCACGCCGGCCGAAAGATAAATGAACGGCTTCTTAGCGGCCGCCGCGGCGCGCCGGAAATGTTCCTTGGCCTGATCGCGCGTGTAGGCCGAATCCTCCTTGCACGATTTCGTCCCCGCCACGAAAGCCATGTTCACCGGCACTTCCACTTTCAACACGTCCACGCCGTACTGCGGCTTGGAAAATTCCTCCATGCTCCTGCGCACGATTTCCGGCTTTTGCTTCGCGTACTCAATTCCCTTCTCGTCACCGTTCTCCACGTAGCCCACAAATTCCAAAAAGAACGGCACATCCGCCGCCGTGCACTCTCCGCCAATCCGCTCCACCCACGCGTGCTTGATGTCATTCACCTCCGGCGGATCGAACGGCGTGTAGTACAACAAAATCTTGATGCAATCCGCGCCCGCCCCCACCAGCCGGTGCACGGACCATATATCCAGCAGGTCCGGCAGCCGCCCCGGACGCGTATTATCGTAGCCGCTGTTTTCATACGCCAGCAGCAACCCGGCATTCTTGTCGCGCGCTCTCGCCGCCGGCAATCCATATTCCGGATCCAGCAGAATCGCGCTCGCGTGCGGCGTCAGCACGCGCGTCACGATCGTCTTGAACTCTTCCAGCATCTGCGCCGGCACATCCTTCTTGTCAATTCCCTTGTCTTTCGCAATCGCGCTCTTCAGCGAGCCGCGCTGGTCCATCGCCGCCGCCGCAATCACGCCGCGCGCGTCCGACACCGCCTTCAACCCCTTCTGTTTGCCAGGCGTAACCCTCATCCGTCCCTCCGCAGCCCTCGAAATTATTGAACGCCGCATTTTAGCACGAGAGCCAACGCCCGCGGTACGCCGGAGGGCATCATCGGTGAACACAGTTACATGTTCACCCCGCTGAGAAATCCACCCAGGTGCCCCGTAATCGCCAGCAGCACCACGCCCACAAATTCCGACACCAGCCTGTAATTCGGCAGGACCGCGCCAGCTACCCGCCGCGCACGAAAATGGATCCACCAAACCGCCCAGATCACCACAGTCGAGCTCAATCCAAACAGCATATGCAATCGCAGGATCCCTCGAACCCGATGCCCCTCCAGCGCCCACTGCCACGCCACCAATCCAGTCGCCACTGCTGGCAGCGCCGTCACCGCCGCCAGCAGCAAATTAATGTAAGCCGCGAAGCGCAGCGTCTCCCGCCTCGTCCACTGCGCCACAAAATCCAGTCCCACCCCCGCAATGAACAGCGCAATCGGAAAATGGATCAGCACCACATGCTGCGCGTGCTTTTCCATAACCATTTGCCGCAAATCAAACGGATTCATCAGCCTCTCCCTACTGCACGATCACCTGCCCGGTCATCTTCGGGTGAATCGAACAAAAATACGGATACGTCCCAGCCTTCGTGAACACGAACGAAAACTTGTCGTCCGTATCCAGCGCCTTCGACTTGAATACTCCGTCCGTGCTCACCACCGTGTGCGGAATGTCGTCGCGATTCGTCCACGTCACAGTCGTCCCCACCGGCACAGTCAGCGCGACAGGCCCAAAACTGAAATTGTCTATCTTCACTTCCGCGGTCGCAGCCGTCTTTTCCTGAGCGCCTGCGGCGTCAACCCGCCCCACCGTAATCAACATCGCCAGCAAAACAACCATCAAAGCCGCTACACCAATCCTCGCGAGTCCGTATTTCATGACTTTCTCCCCTCAATCAATTTGAAATAATGTTTCACAATGGGCAGCCACTTCCACTTCACCCCAGCTGCGAATCCACAATCGCCAACGCATGCTGCCCGCGCACGAAGTTCACATCCGTAATCCCCAACAAACTCCGCAGCTGCTCCGCCGGCACTTTCATCGGCCCCGGCGAATCCGCCTTTCCCGGCTGCGGCTGCGGAAATGCCGTGGACGCCGCCGTGTGGAAGGTCACATTCCCCTCCACCTTCTGCATGATCTGGTGAATGTGCCCATTCAAAACCGACACCGATCCGAATTTCTTCAAATAAGTCAAAGCCTGCGCGCTGTCATCCGTCCCCCATCCCCATTCCGGATACACCGACCACAAAGGAATGTGGGCAAACACCACAATCGGCATGCTCGATTTCAAATGCTTCACATCCGCCTCGAGCCACTCCAGCTGCTCGCCGCCCAAATTCCCCAACCCGCCCGCCTTCAGATTCACCACATTCACCAATCCAATAAAATGCACTCCCTTCTTCTCGAAGCTGTACCAGCCCTCGCCCTGCGTACCCTTCCCGTAGCGTTCGCGGTACAGCTTCCCTTCGTCGCCGATCACGTCATGTTCGCCCGGCACAAAAAACACATCCTTTGCCACCGCGCCCTTCAGAATCTGATCCACAGTGTCGAATTCTTCCGGCTTCGCCAGATGACTGATGTCCCCCGTGTGAAGCAAAAATTCCGGCTGCACGCTTAGCGCATTGATTTTATCCACCGCAGCCTTCAACGTCGCCGCCACATCAGGATTCGCCGCCTTGTTGAATCCCATATGACTGTCGCTGATCTGCGCGAAGCTCAATTCCCCCGCCATCTTCGCCGCGTTCCACTCGCTAGCCCGGCTCATGCTGTAAGACGTCAGCACCCCGCCCTGCATCACGCACAGCGCCCCGGTCCCCGCCCAAGCCATACACTTCAGAAAGCCGCGCCGGTCAATTCCGTCGTGGTTGTGGTCATGCAAGATCTCATCCTTCTTGTTTTGTAGCATTTACGTCCTCCTCAGCCCTCGTCTGCAAGCATCTTTGCGTCCTGCACCGCTCACGCTCTTAAGAGTGGCGCGCGCCCGTTGTGCGCCCTTGAGCAACGCGCCACCTGTGGACGTGTTCACTGTGCAAGACCGCCGCTCCCGAGGTTTTATTCCCGGCGCGCGCCACCCCAATCTTTTTCAGGAAATTTGCCCCCACCGGGAATAAAATCGCCTCCCCCATGGTTGTCTCTATGTGGGGCAGTAAAAAGGGCCGGACGTGTTAGAGCAGGAAGATCGCGCGCGCTTTGAGGCCGACGTCATGCCTCATCGCGATGCCGCTTACAATCTGGCGCGCTGGATATTGTGTGGCCGCGCGCAAGCCGAGGACGTAACGCAGGAAGCTTTCCTCCGCGCGTACCGATCCTTCGGCTCGTTTCAGACCGGCAACGCCCGCGCCTGGCTGCTGCAGATCGTGCGCAATTGCTGCTTCACCTGGCTGCAGCAGAATCATGTAGCCGAGGAAATGACGGAGTTCGACGAACAGACCATGCCGCCGAAAGCTGAAAATCCGGAATCGCTGGCCATGGCCACTTACGAGCGCGAGCGCCTGCAACGCGCCCTCGAAGACCTGCCCGCGCATTTCCGTGAAATCATCGTGCTGCGCGAACTCGAGGGCTGCTCTTACAAAGAAATCGCCGCCATCACCAGGCGCCCCATCGGCACCGTGATGTCCGCACTCGCTCGCGCCAGGCAGCAGCTAAGAACCTTACTGACCGAGCCTGTTTCAACGGGGGACATCCGTGACCTGTGACGTCTCGCAAACGCGCCTGCACGCCTATTTCGACGGCGAACTCGACGCCATGAGCGCCGCCGAATTCGAACGCCACCTCGAATCCTGTCCCGATTGCGAATTGCGCCTTGCCGCTGAAGAAAAACTCCGCTCCGCACTAGCCGGCGCACAACTCTACGCGCGGGCGCCCGAAACTCTGCGCAGAAAATTACAAGTCACTTTGCCGAAAGCTGCCATACCGCCTCCGTTGAAGGATCCGAGGGGACCAGTCGAAAAGTCTTGGCGCTGGCTCGCCATCGCGGCCTCGCTGATTCTCGCCGTGCTCCTCGGCACGCAATACATTCAGAAACTGAATCGCTACTCGCGGCAGCAGGCCATGGCCGCCGTGATCGTTGACGCCCATCTCCGCTCACTGCAGCCCGGGCACCTGGAAGATGTCGTCTCGACAGACCAGCACACCGTAAAACCGTGGTTCGACGGCAAAATAGATTTCGCACCACCCGTCCGCGATCTTTCGAGCGACGGCTTCCCGTTGCTGGGCGGCCGCCTCGACGTAATTGACAGCCGCACCGCAGCTGCCCTCGTGTATGGCCGGCGCAAACACATCGTGAATGTCTTCGTAGAGAAAGCGCAGCCGGAAGATTCGAAGGACGCTTCAGGTGAACTACAAGGTTATCACTGGGTATCCTGGCAGCAGAACGGCTTCACCTTCACGGCAGTCTCAGACACCGCATACGCAGATCTCGATCAGCTCAAACAACTGTTTCTAGCGCCCTAAAAACCTGGCCTTTGCAACGGCGCCCTTCAGGGCGCCATCCCAGTTGCGCCACGCGTCGCCGCTTCGTCGAAATAGAAAATCGCGTGTCATCCCACACGCAGTCCCGCGCATTCTCTGACAATGCGAAGAGCATCGTCATCCTGACGGCCGCGCCTCTGCCTTACGCCGGCCGAAGGATCTCTCTCGCAGTTTGGCGGGCGCGGGACGGAGTGAGGGACCTGCTTTTCGCGGAACAGTTGGGTCTGATTCCAACGACGCGCTTCGCTCCAGCCGTCCTGATTTTGTACAATGCGGATGGACAGCGTATTTCTATTGTTTCAACTCCGAAAGGCCGCTTGAAGGACATGTCCAGCCTGAACTTGAATGCGCGTCCCCGAATCCAGCTTCCTGCGGGTCTGTTCCCCGAGCGGGCAGATGTATATCTCTGCGACAAATGCGGACGCGACATAACCAAGCATCTGCATCCAGGACAGGCGCACACGTGGCGGGCGATGGGGCGTCAGAGGTACGTCTGCCAGTGCGACCAAAAATATCTCACCGGGGCAACGGAATGGGATCATTGCAGCGCGTGGGAACGGAAACGGCGAATCCGATTTACGTTTGGATTCGCCGTCGTTTTTTCCGCGATCATCTCCGTTTTCGGCGTCGCGGCTTATCTTGCCTTGCGTTACATTTTCTATCTTCTGCGGGCGGGAGTGGTTGTCGGCGCGCTCATCGCCGTCTTCCCTCTCTTCTGGATGGTTGTACCTCTTTCGTTGGGCGTTGCTGCATCGATGTGGCGAACCAGAGTCGGTAGGCGTACCGCGTCCGCCCAAGACGAACGGGTCTGCAAGCGACAAACCAGGGATGCTACGGCGAATTGTGTCGGCGGGAGATGCGCTACATAAACAAAACATGATGCTGATGCGAGCAAGGCTGCGCCTTCGCCGCCGCATCCTCATCCACGCTGATCACCGGCTCCACATCCGGCCCACTAATCACCGAAACGCCAGCCAAGTCATCCAGAAGCTCCGGCCCGTAAGCCGCCAGCGCTGGCAAAGCCGAAAGCGTGCGTTCCTGCAACCCGCGATGCGGATAAAGCGCGTCCACCAGAATCCGCTCGTGCCTGTCCAAAATCCCTGTGCGGAAATTTTCAGCTCGCCCTGCCTTCCCTTTCAATTTCAAAAACTGATGCAATATTTTCCGCTCCGTGGAATCCAGTGCCCCTGTCAAAGTCCGGTCCAGATGCCCCAGCGGCTTGCGGTAAGCCGCCAACAATCGCCGTAGCGCCTTCTCATCCGCCGCAAAACGCCCCGCCAGCGCCCTTGGCAACGATTTCATCTCCATCCGCCCGCGCAGATGCTGCCTTCCGCGCATCACGTCGCGAAAATCCAAACTATACTTTTTCAGCAGACGCGCGATCGGCGGCTCCACTAGCGTAAAACTGGCCCGCGGCAAAATCGCCGGCATCCGCTCCAGCAAATGTTTGTAAACCACCTGCGCCTGCGCCATGTAAGCAATTTCCGCCGGCCCGCCAATGTAAGCCGCAGTCGGCAACAACGTATCCTGCACCACCGGACGCAACAACACGTTCGGCGTAAATGCTTCCGGCGTCTTCTCAATCGCCGCACGCAGTTCCTCAGGCAAAAAGCTGGCCGCGCCGGCATGGAATTTTCCCCCCCGCCGCCGCAAGGGCTGGCGCACGCCATCCACATTATAAAAAAGCAGCGTGGATTCGCGCGTCACCTTCACCTGCGCGTGAAATCCTCCCCGTTCCAGTTCCTTCGACCGCTCCAGCAGCGCATTCCCCAGCGGCTCGGCATCATCCAGCGCCCGCCGGTAAATTCCGCTGGCAAAATAGTGCAGGCGCGAATCCAGCGGATCCAGAAAAACAATTCCTCGCCCCGCCACTAGCCGCGTCATCAACTTCCCAAAAGCCGAGCCATACGTATCACCCGGCGTATAAGACTCACGCAGCGCGCGCGCCACTTCCGCGCCGTAAGGTCCTTCCAGCGTATCCATCGCCGTCACCACAGAAGGAGTGACCGCCGCACCCAGCGCAATTTCTCCCACGCGCCGGCCTTCTTCCTCCGGATTGCCAGGCAAAATAAATTCAGCCAGCCCCGTGCGCGTAGTCCACGCCGCGTGATTAATCTCCGCGAGGTCGTGATCTTCCGTCGCCAGCCAAAAAACCGGCACCGCATCCACGCCACGCCGCGTCAGTTCCTCCGCGCAAGCCGCCGCCGTGATCGCTTTGTACAAACTGTATGCCGGCCCGGTAAAAAGCCCCACCTGCTGCCCGGTAACAATCGCCACCGCGCCGTTCGCCAGCCGTTCCAGATTGCGCGCAATCGCAGCGTCTAGCGCCGCCGCTCCGCCAAACTTCAAATTCTGTTCGCGCAGTACTTCCACCACGCCCGTGCGCACCGCCGGGTCAATCTCCACTTCCTTCGCTGCCGCCACAACGCCCCCGATCGAAGGCGCGTGCCCGTAATATTTCGCTACTCGGCGAAAATCTTCCAAAAATGTCGAGAATATTTTAGATGTTTGCGGTATATCGCGGAAGGAAAGACAGTGAGACTCCATCGAGGGGTTCATGATACACGCGGCCCTGAGAAGCAGCAATCGGCGAAGGACGCCCGCGCGGGAAAGCAATCAGCGGAAAGACTGCGCGGACAGCAGCCACAACGCACACCCAGGTGCCAATTTGGCCGCGCATCGACGCATAAATTGCATGCGTTCCGGCAACTCGTGTGAATGACGTCCTCCCAGCGCGCCCCATGCGACCGCAAATCGCTGCTACAAATGATGCGCTGGCTGGGAGATAAGATTCGCCAACATCGCGTCGATTTCCTGCTTGCCCGCGTCGCTCACACTCTGTAGTGGAAGCCGCGGCAGACCGCCGAAGAAACCCATGCGATCCTGCGCGTACTTCAGCCCGCCGATGCCGTAATCCATCAACAGCATTTTCGCGGGCGGCACCAGCTTCTGCGCCAGCGTCTGCGCCTTCGCGCGATCCCCCGCCCGGGACGCTTCGTAAATTTCCGCACACAAATCCGGAAACACATCCGCCAAGCCGAGAATCGCACCCACCGCGCCCAATTCCAGCGCTTCATAGAGCGTCGAAGCAGCGCCCGTCAGCGTTTGAAATTCTTTCGGCGCGGCGGCGATGATCGCTGCGATGCCCTGCATATCGCCAGAGCTGTCCTTCATGCCAACGACGTTCGGATGTTTCGCCACCCGCTCGATCAGCGATGCCCCCACCGTAACGTGCGTGAATACCGGTACCGAATACACCATCACCGGAATGCGCGCGTTATCCGCCACACGCAGATAATGTTCCGCAAGCATGTGATCGTTGATGGATGGCTTGTAGAAACTCGGCGTGCGCACCAGCGCCACCGCGTACCCTATGCGTGCCGCGCGATTCGTATGCTCAATCGTTTCGGACGTCGATTCCGCGCCGGTCCCAGCAATCAGAATTTTCCCAGGCGCAGCTGCATCCCGGACCGCCTCCCAAACCTTGTAAACTTCTTCCCAAAGCAGCAGCACCGATTCGCTGGTTGAGCCGTTCGGCACATACCCCGCCAGCTTCGTCTTGTTATAAAGCGCCACATTGTCGCGCACCTGCCTCAGCGCAACGTTCCCGTCGGCGTCAAACGGCGTGGTAAGCGGAGCGAAGATTCCATGGAGTTCCATGCGAGTCATTTTATCTCAAACGCCAGAGCATCCAAGCAGAAACACTGTGCCGCTACTTCTCCGCCGGCGCCGCAGCCGCCGAAGTCCTGCGATGCAAATCCTGCAACGCCGCCACATCCGCTCCGTGACCAGCCATCGCCCGCATCCCCCGCGCCGCCGCACTCGCCGCCGAAAGAGTAGTAATGCACGGAATGTTGTAACGAATCGCCGCCCGCCGAATCGACTTCTCATCGTAAAAAGATTCGCGCCCCAACGGCGTATTAATCACCAAATCCACCTTCGCCGTCTTAATCAAATCCACAATATTCGGCCGCCCCTCATTCACCTTATAAACCGACTCGACTTCGATCCCCGCGCTAGCAAGCGCTGCCGCCGTCCCGCGCGTGGCCACCACCTTCAATCCTGCCGCCAGCAAATCCTGCACCACAAACGCCACATGCCGCTTGTCATGATCATTCACGCTAAGAAACACAGTCCCCTCACGCGGCAAACGCTGGCCCGCCGCCAGCTGCGCCTTTGCAAACGCCAATCCAAAAGTCGAAGAAATCCCCATCACTTCGCCCGTCGAGCGCATCTCCGGACCCAAAATCGTATCTACACCGCGAAACTTATTAAATGGAAACACCGGCGACTTCACCGCATAAAAATTCCGCACCGCCAATTCCTTAATCCCGTTCGTCTCCGTATAAGGCAAATGCAAATCGCGTAGCTTCCGCCCCGTCATCAATCGCGCCGCCACCTTCGCCAGCGGCACACCCGTCGCCTTGCTCACATAAGGAATCGTCCGCGAAGCCCGCGGATTCACTTCCAGTACATAAACCGTATCGCGCTGAATCGCGTACTGCACATTCATCAGCCCCACCACTTTCAGCGCCTTCGCCAGCCGCGAAGTGTAATCGCGAATCCTCTCCAGCACCGAGGGCTTCAGCGTCACCGACGGCAGCACGCACGAAGAATCGCCGGAATGAATCCCGGCCTCCTCGATGTGCTCCATAATTCCCGCGATCAGCACATCTTCGCCATCTGCCAGCGCGTCCACGTCCACTTCGGTCGCGTCTTCCAGAAATTGGTCAATCAATATCGGCCGCTTGGGATCCGTCCCCGAACCAATCAGAGCCGCCTGCGCCACATATTCCTCGACGGTCTTCAGATCGTAAGCAATCACCATAGCGCGCCCGCCCAGCACGTAACTCGGCCGCACCAACACCGGCAAACCAATCTCGCCCGCGAGTTTCACCGCTTCCTGCGGCGCCAAAGCCGTCCCATTACGCGGCTGCGGAATTCGCAATTCATCCAGCAATCCGCCAAACCGCCGTCGGTCCTCTGCCAGATCAATCGACTCCGGCGCAGTCCCAATAATCTTCGCCCCGTTTTGCTTCAGCTCCAGCGCCAGATTCAGCGGTGTCTGCCCGCCAAATTGCACGATCACGCCCTGCGGTTTTTCGCGATCCAGAATCGCCAGCACGTCTTCCAGCGTCAACGGTTCGAAATACAGCCGGTCCGAAGTGTCGTAATCTGTCGATACCGTCTCCGGATTGCAATTCACCATCACCGTTTCGTATCCATCTTCCTTCAACGCGAACGCCGCGTGGCAGCAGCAATAATCAAATTCAATTCCCTGCCCGATGCGATTCGGCCCGCTGCCCAAAATCACCACCTTGGGCCGGTCCACCGCGCCCGATTCATCCTCTTGTTCGTACGTGGAATAAAGATACGGCGTGTACGATTCGAATTCCGCCGCGCAGGTGTCCACGCGCTTGAAAACCGGCTGCACGCCCAACTCTTTGCGCCGCGCCCGTACGCTCGCGGCCTTCACTCCCCAAAGTTTCGCGATTTCCTCGTCGCTCGCGCCCGACCGCTTCGACTCCAACAATAATTCCGGCGGACATTTTCCCAAAGTCGTCGCCGCCACGCGCCGGTCCACCGCTAGCATTTCCTGCAATTGACGAATGAACCACGGATCGATCTTCGTCAGCTCGCAAACTTCTTCGCTGGACATCCCTCGCTCCAGCGCTTCAAACAGCCAGTGCAATCGGTCCGGCCCCGGCACATGCAATTTCTCGCGCAGCAGCACAGTCGTCACTTCCGCCGGAGGACGCCACGCCGAACTCGGCTCCAGCGAACGAATCGCCTTGCACAACGCTTCCTGAAAATTGCGTCCGATGGCCATCACTTCGCCCACCGATTTCATCTGCGTCGTCAAAGTCGTATCGCTGCCAGGAAATTTCTCGAATTGCCACTTGGGAATTTTCGCCACCACGTAATCAATCGTCGGCTCAAATGAGCACGGAGTCTTCTTCGTGATGTCGTTGGGAATTTCGTCCAGCGTCATGCCCACAGCCAGTTTCGCCGCGATTTTCGCGATCGGAAACCCAGTCGCCTTGCTAGCCAGAGCTGAGCTACGCGAAACCCGCGGATTCATTTCGATCACGGTCATGCGCCCCGAAGCCGGGTCCACGGCAAATTGAATATTTGATCCGCCCGTCTCCACGCCCACCGCGCGAATAATCGCCGCCGCCGCGTCGCGCATCCGCTGATATTCCTTGTCCGTCAAAGTCTGCGCCGGCGCCACCGTGATCGAATCGCCGGTATGAATCCCCATCGGATCAAAATTCTCAATCGAGCAAATCACCACGAAGTTGTCGCGATGATCGCGCATCACTTCCAGCTCGAATTCTTTCCACCCCAGCACCGATTCTTCGATCAACGCCTGATGCACCGGGCTGGCATCCAGCGCCCGCGCGATCAAATCCGCAAATTCTTCATGGTTGTACGCAATCGACCCGCCCGTTCCGCCCAAAGTAAATGAAGGACGAATCACCACGGGGTACCCAAGCTCGTCCGCCAGCCGCACAGCTTCCGGCACGCTCGTCACCACCTCCGATGCCGGCACCTCGAGCCCAATCTTGCGGCAAACTTCCTTGAACAGCAGCCGATCTTCCGCAATTTTGATCGCCGCGAGCGACGCGCCGATCAGCTCTACATTGTATTTCGCCAGAATTCCGGATTCCGCCAGTTCTACCGCAAGATTCAACCCCGTCTGCCCGCCCACGGTCGGCAGCAACGCGTCCGGCCGCTCCGCCGCAATGATCGCTTCCAAATATTCCTTCGCCAGCGGCTCAATATAAGTCCGGTCCGCAATCTCCGGGTCCGTCATGATCGTCGCCGGATTCGAATTCACCAGCACGACCTCGTAACCCTCCGCGCGCAAAGCCTTGCAAGCCTGCGTCCCCGAATAATCAAACTCGCAAGCCTGCCCAATAATGATCGGACCCGAGCCGATGATCATGATCTTCCGAATGTCAGTCCGTTTCGGCATGCGCTCTCGTTAAACCACCGTCTCCCGCGTCGTAATCAACCTGAAACCGCTCCTTGTCGTCCTCACCGCCGCGCCCCATCCATCATCGTCACAAAATCAGCAAACAAATACCGCGCATCGTGCGGCCCCGGCGAAGCCTCGGGATGATACTGCACGCTAAACAACGGTAAAGACCGATGCCGCATGCCCTCATTCGTGTGGTCGTTCAGATTCACGTGCGTAATCTCCACATCGCTCGCGGGCAACGAATCCGGGTCCACGCAAAATCCATGATTCTGCGCGGTAATTTCGACCTTCGAAGTCCGCAAATTCTTCACCGGATGATTCGACCCATGATGTCCAAATTTCAGTTTGAACGTCTTGCCTCCGAGCGCGAGCCCACACAACTGGTGCCCCAAACAAATCCCAAATATCGGCACACGCCCCAAAAGCTTGCGAATGTTCTCCACCGCATACTCAACCGGCTCCGGATCCCCTGGCCCATTCGACAAAAACACCCCATCCGGTCTCAGCGCCAGCACATCCGCGGCCGA
This sequence comes from uncultured Acidobacteriota bacterium, assembly GCA_963790855.1. Classification (GTDB taxonomy): domain Bacteria; phylum Acidobacteriota; class Terriglobia; order Acidiferrales; family UBA7541; genus Palsa-295. The sequence continues at coordinate 161,139 of CAWBPZ010000003.1, read as the reverse complement.
AGTTCGCGCTGGAACCACGGTAACCTCGCACCCCTGATCCACCAGCAGCCGCAAAATATTCTGCTTAATCCCAAAATCGTAAGCGACCACACGCCGCCGCGCCTCAGCGTCCGAATCCGCGACTGCCGATGCACGCGCACCACCAACCGGCGCAGCCAAATCAATCGACCCCTGCTTCCACTCATAGGCCTTCGCGCAGGTCACCCGCCCAGCCAACTCCAGCCCCGCCATCGTCGGCAGAGCCCGGGCCTCCGCCACGAGTCTTTCCGCCGGAGTCCCATCCGTAGAAACCACTCCTCGCAGCGCCCCCACATCCCGCAAATGCCGCACCAACGCACGCGTATCCAAGTCCCAAATCACCGGCACGCCATAACGCTCCAAATATTGCTGCGCCGATTCGCTGGACCGCCAATTCGAAGCCAAAGGCGAAAATTCGCGCACAATCAGCCCTTCAATATACGGACGAGCCGATTCCTCATCCTCCAAATTCGCGCCCACATTTCCAATGTGCGGATAGGTCAGGCACACAATCTGCCCGGAATAACTAGGGTCGGTGAAGACTTCCTGGTAGCCAGTGAGAGAGGTATTAAAAACGACTTCGCCGCCCCGCCGGGTGCGCGCACCCGCGGCACGGCCGCTAAATATTCGTCCGTCTTCCAGCGCGAGGGTCGCGCGCGTTACCTGCTGCTCCGTCAGTGTAACCTCCAGAATGTTTCATCGCGATGCCGCGTTTACCGTGTACGAAGAAGAGAGCGAGCCGAAATGATCCACCGGCCAGTACGCGAAAACCGCCTTGCCATAAATATATGGCCGGCTGACGGGCCCGAACACGCGCGAATCATTCGAGCTGTCGCGATGATCACCCATCACAAAATAATTTCCTTCCGGAATCTGCACCGGACCGTAGCTGGAACCGTCCAGATAGCTCGGTGGCACGTACGGTTCCGTCAGCTCCTTGCCATTCACATATAAATGGCTGGCACGCAACTCGATCGTCTCGCCCGGCAATCCGATCACGCGCTTGATGAACGATTTCGAATGGTCCAGAGGATACCAGAAAACCACCACGTCGCCGCGTTCGATCGGCTCAAACCGGTAAACAAACTTGTTGATGAAGATCCGCTCCTGATCGCTCAGCAGCGGCGCCATGCTGGTGCCTTCCACTTTTACCGGTTGATACAAAAAGATGATGATGACCAGCGCGAGACCCAAAGCCACGGCCAAATCGCGCGTCCAACTGCGCAATTCGTGCCGCAAGCGCGGCAAAGTGGAGTTGTTGTGCAGCTCTTGCGGCTCAGGCTGAGTGTTTTCCGTCATTCCGCTCTCAAATATTTATAACACGGCAAGATAGCGCCCGCCAAGTGTGTGGCGTTTGCTTAGTTAAGATGCGGTGCGTAGACATTCGGTTGCAGAATCAGCGGCGATGGCACGACAGATGAACGCAGATGAACACAGATGAACACAGATAAACCAAAAACATTTCGTCAGAAGGTTCTGTCGTTCTCAGATTTTTCTCCGCCTTTCCTCCGGCTTCGCTGGATAAATCTTTTGACGTTCTCTCCGCACTCTCCGTCTCCCCGGTTAATCCTTCGTCACGCATCCAACGCGAAATGCAAAATCGCCAGCGACGCCAGCACCGCCGTCTCCGTCCTCAAAACCAGTTCCCCGAGTGAAGCCTCCAAGAACCCAGCCCCACGCGCCGCCGCAAACTCCGCATCTGTCCACCCACCCTCCGGCCCAATCGAAATCTCCGCACTCCGCGCCGTCACATCCCGCAACACTTCATGAATCGCCGGCGCATCTCCGCGTTCCGACAGCAAAATCTTGCACTCCGCCCTCGAACCGCGATAAGCCTTCTCCAACGAAATAGCCTCCGCAATCTTCGGCGCCCGCAACCTCCGCGACTGCTGCGCGGACTCCAATACAATCCGCTCCCACCGCGCCTGCCGCTTCGCCGCAGCCCCAACCAAAGCCTTGTCCGTCCGCGCAGCAATCAAAGGGGTGATTTCGTTCACTCCCAACTCAGTTGCCTTCTCCAAACACCACTCGAACCGATCAAACTTCACCAACGCAATCAGCAAATGCAAATGCAGCGCCGGCTCGCGCGCCTCAATCCGCTCCACTAACGAGAACTCCACTCGATTGTCGCCGCGCTTCAACAACCCCACGCGCTCCACACGCGCCAACCACACGCGATCCCCGTCGCTCAGTTCGTAAAGCTGGCCCGGCTCAGCCCGCAACACCCGCCCCAAATGCTCAGCCGTATCGCCGCGCACGGTAGCTGTAGCTTCCTCAAATTTATCAACGAAAAATCGCCGTCGCATCGTTGCGATTCTATCCCGATGACGGCTGGAATGCTAAGGCGCGGAAAAACCGGTCCGTGTCCTAGTTTGACACCGACCCAGTGTTGAGGTCGCGCCAGACCATAGTCGTTACGGTACGATGCGGTAAAGGAGGAACGCGTCTGTGTTGCATTGGAATGCAGGGAAGCTGAAGAATCTTAGCGGAACAGAAGTATGGCTGTTAGTTCTCGCTCGTGTCCTCATCGGCCTCGGCCTGGGCGTGTCGGCCGTTCGCCACTTTCCCGAAATCGCAGCGCCACTTGGCCTTCCCGCGTTGATAGCCGGTGTACCGCTACTCTTGATCGCGGGCAAAGGGTTGCTGCGGACCCATCCGAGTTAGGGCGCGTCCAGACGCGAGAAACGTCTCTCGGGGAACGATCAACCGAAAATATCTTTCACCTTATCGAAGAATGTCGAATTCCGCTCCGCCGCCTTGTTCTCTACCTTCAGCATCTGCCCCAACTGCTCCAGCAAACGCCGCTGCTCGCGCGACACCTTCGCAGGAATCACCACGCGGATGCTGATATACAGATCCCCGCGGCCGCCGTGCGGATTCGGCAAGCCCTTGCCCTTCTTGCGGAAAATCTGGCCGGACTGCGTGCCCTCCGGAATTTCCAACTCTTCCTCGCCCTTCAGCGTCAGCACCTTGATCTTGTCACCCAGCGCCGCCTGCGAAAAACTGATCGGAATTTCGCAGATCAAGTCAGACCCGCGCCGCTCAAAAAACGCGTGCTCTTTCACTTCCAGGAAAATGTAAAGGTCGCCCGGCCCGCCGCCGTTCGTCCCCGGCTCACCCTGCCCCGTCATGCGCAAGCGCGTCCCGGAATCTACTCCCGCCGGCACGCCCACTTCCAGCGTGCGTTCGCGCTCGATGCGCCCGACGCCGCGGCAGCTCGCGCAAGCGTCCTTGATCGTCTGCCCTGCTCCCTGACACGCCGGGCAAGTGCGCGTGATGGAAAAAAATCCCTGCGAGTAGGCCAGCTGCCCGCGCCCCGCACACGTAGCGCAAGTAGACATGCCCGTGCCAGGTTTCGCGCCCGTGCCTTTGCAGGCTTCGCAAAGCTCGTGCCGGGTAAGCTGAATCTTGCTGGTGACGCCCACCGCAGCCTCTTCGAACGACAGCGACATGTCGTAACGCAAATCCGCGCCACGCTGCCCGCGCCCGCCACGGCCGCCGCGACGCCGTCCGCCGCCCAGCACCTCATCAAATCCAAAAAGATCGCCGAGAATATCCTGAAATTCCTCGAAGATCGTCGAATTGATGCCCGCGTCGAATCCGCGATTATTCAATCCGGCCGCGCCATAACGATCGTAGATGGAACGTTTCTGCTCGTCCGAAAGCACCGCATACGCTTCGGAAGCCGCGCGGAAATTGTGCTCAGCCTCTTCCTTCCTCTCAGGATTGCGGTCGGGATGCCACTTCAGCGCCGCCTTGCGATAAGCAGATTTAATCTGCTCGGGCGAAGCGTCCCGCGCCACACCCAAAACTTCGTAAAAATCATTGCCGTTGCTGGCCGCCATCGTTTCTCTGTCTCCAAATTATAAAGTTGAAGTGCCGCAAGAATTGCTCACCCCGCGTCGTACAAGCAGCGTGCTAATTCGCCGGTGCCGTCGCCACGCGCACCATCGCCGGCCGCAGCACGCGATCGTGGAACATATATCCCGTCTGCATCTCCCCGAGCACCGTGCCCTCCGGCTTGTCCGCGGTCGGCACATTTTCAATCGCGTGATGCAGATTGGGATCGAACTGCTTCCCCACCGCTTCAATCGGCTGCAGCCCTTGCTTCGAGAGCGCATTCCACAGCTGCGTGCGGATCAGCTCAAAACCTTTGCGGTATTCCGCATTGGCGGAGCTGTTCTGCCCCTTGAGCGCCAGGTCGAAGGCGTCCAGCACCGGCAGCACCTGTTCGATCAATTGTTCGGCGCCGCGATGCCGCTCCTGCTGACGCTCGCGCTCCACACGCTTGCGGTAATTTTCAAAATCCGCCTGCCGCCGCACCAACATGTTCTGCAAATCCTGTTTCTCGGCGACCAGCTTCTGAATCTCTTCAGCAGCCGTTCCATCACCCGCAGGCAATGACTCCGCCTTCGCCTGATCCGTCGCGGACTCCTCCACCGGACCGGGAACCACCGCGAAACCCTCGTCCGAAAAATCCTTATCTTTATGTTGTTTGTGTGACGCCAAAGAAATTAGCTCCCCTCTTGCTCTTCAGAAAAGAACTGCGCCATGAACGCCACCGCGGTAATCACCCGTTCGTAGTGCATGCGCATCGGCGCCAAGATGCCCAGCGTGCCCTGCACCTGATCCTTAGATGAATACGACGCGGAAACGATCGCAAGATGTTTTCCAGCATTCGAAATCTTATCCAGCCCCAGCTCCACGTGCACCGGCTCCGGAGATTCAATGCAGCCGCTCAACAGCGCGATCAAGCGATCCTTCTCTTCTATGGCCTCCAGCAGTTCGCGCAATTGCTCCGGGTTCGTAAAATCCGGCGAAGACGCGATCTGCGCCGCGCCATCCACATAAATTTTGCGATCTGCGACGTCCCCCAGCACGCTCGCGTCGCACAAAATCAATGCCGTGCCCGCCAGTTGCCCGTACTGCTCGCGATCCTGCTCCAATTGCTTCCGCAAATCCGCGCGCATCGCCTCCAACGTCCAACCGATGTAGTGCCGGTTCAAATATTCCGACGTCCGATCCAAATCCTCCTGCAGGAACGGCTGCTGCGGCCGTATCAATTTGTCGCGCGTCACTCCCCCGCCCGAAATCAGGATCACCAGCACGCGCCCATCCGGCAGAAGCAGAAAGCGTAAATGCTCCACCACACTCCGCGCCAGCGGCGGCGCGATAAAAATTCCCAGCCCGCGCGAAACCGCGGCCAGCACGTGGCTGGCGCGCTCCATCACCGCCTCGGGAGTCTGCGCAGCCGCTAATTCGCGTCGAATCCACAGCAGATCCGAGGGACTAGCCGTCGCCTGCGCCGCAACCTGCTCCACAAAAAAACGATACGCCGCCGCAGTCGGCACACGCCCCGCCGAAGTATGCGGCTGGAACAGCAAACCCGCGTCCTCCAGATCCGCCATCACGTTGCGCACCGTCGCCGAACTCAGCGGCTCGATATGCCGGTGCACAATGCTGCGCGAAGAAACCGGCTCGCCCGTCTCGATGTACGCGCGCACCACGTCCGTCAAAATTTGCTGGTGGCGTTTCTGCTGTAAAACCGTTGGACTCATGAATTTCCGCCGAGAACCTGCCAGCGCGCATGATTGCAAGCGCGGCGCAACACTCCCATCCTGATTTTAGTGTAGACGCTGCGCCGCAACCCGTCAACTTGACCCAAAGCAAACAGTCGCGCAACGAGCACATCCTTTATACGCAACTGCTCCTCGAAGCCGCTTTCGTAGCGGCGCACTTCAGTGCGCCAGCTATAGTCAACGCACCGCCGATCCCACGCAGGCGGCCGCGGAATCAAACGCCTCGCAACCGCAGCGCAAATAATCCGGCCAGAAATTCCCGAAACGAAACTTGCGCCCCCTCCGCCTCGTATCATATTGTGTACGGGCATTGCCTCAGGCGAATACCCCTCAAAGCGCTTTTCGTATGGGAGGATGGATGAGATTCACGAAAGTGTTTGTGCTTACCGCAGCTCTGGCGCTTTCCTGCGGCCCAATTTTTTCGCAAGCGACCGCTCCCACCGGATCCTCTGACACGGCCACAAAACCCCTCTCCACCCGAGTAGTCGCCTACCAAATCGAAGCCAAACTCGACGCCACGAAACACACCATCGCCGCCAGCGAAACTCTCACTTACAAAAATCTAACCGGCCAGCCGCAGCAAACTTTTCCCTTCCATCTCTACCTCAACGCCTTCCAACCGCAATCCACTTTCATGACCGAAGTCCGTCGCTCCGGCACACGCGGCAATGGCCCCGACTCCGACTGGGACCCCAAACATTTCGGCTCTATCACGGTAGATAGATTCGAAGTCGAAGGCTCGGGCGACCTAACCAACAAAATGGAATTCATCCAACCGGACGATCACAACGCGGAAGACCGCACCGTATTCCAAGTCACGCTGCCCAAGCCAATCGCCCCTGGAGCTTCGGTCGAATTTCACATCGCCTTTCACGACGTGCTTCCCAAAGTCGTCGAACGCACCGGCTACGCCCACGATTTCGACATGGTCGGCCAATGGTTCCCGAAGGTCGGCGTCTGGTGGAAGAACTCCTGGAACTGCCATCAATTCCACGCCACCACAGAATTTTTCGCGGACTTCGGTACCTTCGACGTGAAAGTCACCGTCCCGCAAAATGAAATCGTCGGCGCCGGTGGCGATCTCGTTTCCAGTACAAATAATTCCGACGGCACAAAAACACTCGCCTACCATTCCGAAGACGTCCACGATTTTTCCTGGACCGCCAGCCCCAGCTTCACCGTCGTCGAAGACACATGGACCGGCAGCCAAGGTCCCGTAAAAATCCGCCTGCTGATGTCGCCCGGCCACATGTCTTCCGCTCAGCGTTACATGGACGCCGAAAAAGGTTCGCTCCGTCTCTTCGATCAATGGTATGGCCCTTATCCTTACGATCGCGTTACCATGGTTGACCCGCCCCACGGCGGCTTCGACGCTGGCGGCATGGAATATCCCACGCTCATCACGCTCGGAACCTCCGTGCACATGCCTCAAGGTGTGCTCGCGCCAGAAATTGTCACAGAACACGAATTCGGTCATCAGTATTGGTACGGCATGGTCGCCACCAACGAATTCGAAGAAGCGTGGCTAGACGAAGGCATCAACAGTTACACCGAAGTGAAAGTGATGGATGCGCTTTACGGCAAGAATACTTCAGCGATTAATTTCCCGTTCGCGCAGATGAGCGAAACAGGCTTGCAGCAGACCGGCTATTTTTCGGATCCAGCCAAGGACCCCATCGCCCGCTTCGCTTGGAAATTCATAAACAGCGATTCCTACGCCGACATCACCTACAGCAAGACCGCCACCGTGCTGCTCACGCTGGAAAAGGTAATCGGCGAAGACACTTTGCGCCAGGCCTTGCACACCTACTTCATGCGTTACCGGTTCACGCACCCCACGGGTGAAGATTTTCTGAAAACGATCGAGGAAGTTTCCGGAAAGAATCTGCGCTGGTATTTCGATCAAGCAATTTACGGCACGCAAGTCCTGGATTATTCGCTCGCTGATGCCCACTCCGATCCGCTGAAGTGGTGGGATACTCCGGCGCACGCCTCCAAGAAAAACGACAAGGACGAAGTGTATCGCACCTACATCACCGTGGTGCGCAAGGGCGATTTCGTGTTCCCGGTGGACGTGGATATCAAATTCGACGATGGTTCAACCGCCATCGAGCACTGGGACGGCCAGGATCGCTGGGTGCGCTACCAATACGATCGCAAGGCCAAAATTCAGTCCGCGCAAATTGACACGCACAATCAGATCTTCATGGACCGCGACCCGTTCAACAACAGTTTCACGGAGGATGCAGATCCGCGCGCGGTTCACAAACTCAGAACCATCTGGGTCTTCGCCAGCGAATGGCTCTCGCAATTGCTGGCGTGGCTGACCTAACGGCAGCGAAGGAGCGACACGAATGGCTGCAGCGAAGCGAGAAATATTTTTTTCAGGCGCCGGGCTGGTGTGGAAATGGCAGCGCCTGCTCTGGTGGATTTTCGCCGTCTGCCTGATTTTCGGCTTCTTCTCGACGCAGGAAATGACCGAGCGCGCGCACTCACTTCTCGACCACAGCATGGCCTCGCAACGCCTCGTAAATGGTTTCGATCTCTCTGCGATCGGGTTGCTGCAGCAGTTGCCCGATTCGCCCTTGGAAATTCAAGGGCACAACATCGTTCATTTCTCGCTGCTATTTGTGGCCTTCATGCTTTTCGCGACGGGCGGAATCCTCGCCGCGTACGTCCTCGACGAAAAACCCACCACCACCGCCTTCTTCGAAGCCGCCGGCCATCACTTCTGGCGTTTTTTCCGTCTGCTAATTTATCTCGCCATCGTACTGCTCCCCATCGCCGGCCTCGCCGCCGCCACCAGCGCCATGCACAAGCGCATCGACGACCAATCCATTTCTCCCTACCCTGGTGACCATTTCGTCGAAGCAGCTGCCGTCGTCATCCTGCTCCTCTTGATTATCGTGCGCGTTTGGTTTGACATGGCTCAAGTCATCGCCGTCGCCGAAGACGAAAAGAAAATGCATCGCGCCCTCCGTCGCGCGTTCGGCTTGTTGCGCCGCAATTTCTTCTCCCTGCTCTGGCTCTACCTGCGCATCAGCATCATCGCCTGCGCGCTCTTCGCGCTTGGTCTATACGCATGGACGCATATACTCCAGCCGCAATCCATCGTCCCCGCGTTTCTCCTCAGCCAGCTGATGATCGTAATCTGGATCGCCACGCGCCTCTGGCAGCGCGCCAGCGAAGCCCTCTGGTATCGCAACTACCAAGCCAAGCAAGTCGCCGAACCAGCCTGGACTCCGCCGCCAGCTCCCATGTACATGCCAACCGCCGCAGCTCCGCAACAGTGAACTCTGCGCCGCTGACTTTGCTTCTACATTTGTAGCGCCGGCGTCTCGCGGGCTCTTCGCGCAATCCTCCGCATTCACGACGCTAATTTGTACCCGTTCGAGTAGTAAACTAACCCCGCCAAACGGAGGCAGCTTTTGCCGCAACCCCACGCCGAATACACACAACGCCTCGCCGCCCGCGAGAAAAGCGTCAGCGCCAAAGAAGCCCTGCACAACCAAATCGGAAATGCCAAGCTCGCAGCTGTCTTCGTCGCGATCGTCATCCTCTGGCTGTCGCTGAAAGACGAAATAATCTCCACATACTGGCTCGCGCTTCCCATTGTGATTTACGCAGCCCTCGCCCTCGCGCACGAATTCGCACTGCGCGGGCTTGCTCACGCCCGCACCGCCGTCGCCTTTTACCAACGCGGTCTCGCGCGACTCGAAGACCGCTGGTCCGGCAGCGGCGCATCCGGTGAACGCTTCCGCAATCCCAAACACGTTTACGCCGACGACCTCGACATCTTCGGCCCCGGCTGCCTCTTCGAATTGCTTTCCACCGCGCGCCTCCCGATGGGCGAAGAACGCCTCGCGCATTGGCTCACCGCCGCCTCGCCCGTGCCGGAAATCCACGAAAGGCAAAAAGGGATCCTCGAGCTGCGCGAAAAACTCGATTTGCGCGAAGAACTCGCGTTGCTCGGCGAAGACCTAAAAGTGCGCCTCGATCCACGCTCGCTCGAAAACTGGGCCGAAGCGCCCCCGCTTCTGCCCGCGGGGCCCTGGCGAATCGTTGCCGCGCTTCTCGCAATTTCCGCCGCGGCCACTACGATCTATTTGCTTGTCACGCTGCGGCTCTGGCCGCTGACGATCGCGCTCGCTCTCGAAGTGATCGTCCTGCTTTGGCTGCGTGTGCGTGCCGAAAAAGTGGCCTCCGCTCTCGCATGCAACGCCGAAGGCCTTGGCCTCTTCGCGGACGTTCTGCGTCGCCTCGAACAAGAGCCATTCGCTTCGCCGCGCCTGCACAATTTCGCCACAGGATTAAAGTCCGGGCCCCAAACCGCCTCGCAATCCGTACGCCTGCTCGCGAACATCGTCTATTGGATTGACGCGCGCGAAGATTTGCTCGGCCGCCTGCTTGAATTGCCTGTGCTCTACACGGTGCAATGCGCCTTCGCCGCAGAAGCATGGCGAAAACTTCACGGCGGCAAACTGCGTGCCTGGGTGGACATCGCCGCAGAAATGGAAGCGCTGCTCTCGCTCGCCAGCTACTCCTACGAACGTCCGGCGGATCCTTTCCCGGAATTTGCAGAAGAAAATCCCAACGCGCCCGCGATTTTTCTAGGCGAAGAGCTCGGCCACCCGCTCATTCCGGCTGCGGAATGCGTGCGCAACCACGTGCAGCTAGATCCGCAGACGCGCGTGCTGCTCGTCAGCGGCTCGAACATGTCCGGAAAAAGCACCTACCTGCGCACGACGGGAATCAACGCAGTGCTGGCCCTCGCCGGCGCGCCCATTCGCGGCAAATCTCTCCGCATGACGCCTATCCTGCTCGGCAGCAGCATTCGCCGCGTCGATTCCCTGCAAGAACATCGCTCCAGTTTCTACACCGAAATCCTGCGCATCCGCGATGTGTTCGAACTAACCGAAAGCAACGCCCGCGTACTGTTCTTATTCGATGAACTGCTGGAAGGCACCAATTCAAACGACCGTCGGATTGGCTCCGATGGTCTGCTGCGCGCCCTACTCGAACGCGGCGCGATGGGAATCGTCACCACGCACGATCTCGCCCTAACTGATATCGCGCAGGTATTGCCCAGCGCAGTACGCAACGTACATTTCCAGGATTACGTCGAGGAAGGGAAAATGCGCTTCGATCACAAACTGCGCGAAGGCGTAGTAGCCAAAAGCAACGCCCTGGAGCTGATGCGCCTAATAGGCCTGAAAGTGTAGCAGCAGTCTTTAGACCGCCCGCTTTTTCTCGCCCTCATGCCCCTCACGCATTATCAATCTGCGCGCGCTGCAACCGATCCGAATAATCGATGTAAACTGTCTTCCACTCCGAATAAAAATCCAGCGCCGCTTCGCCCGATTCGCGATGTCCATTTCCCGTATTCTTGATCCCGCCAAACGGCAAATGCGTCTCCGCGCCAATCGTAGGCGCATTCACATACACAATCCCGGTCTGCAAATCGCGTTGCGCGCGGAACGCATTGTTCACGTTCCGCGTGTAGATCGCGGCAGACAATCCGTATTTCACTCCGTTCGCGATATCCAAAGCCTCATCAAAATCCTCGAACGGAATCACCGCCACCACCGGTCCGAAAATTTCTTCCTGCGCGATGCGCATCTTCGGACTGCAATCCGTAAATACCGTCGGCTCGTGGAACCAGCCGCGTCCCCACGCTCCGCTTTCCAGCCGATTCCCGCCGCTCGCGAGCTTCGCGGTCTCGTCTTTGCCAATTTGCACGTACTTCATCACGGTGTTCAGCTGCTGCTCGTTGATGCACGGCCCCATGTCCGTCGTAGGATCCAACCCATCGCCGACTTTCAGCGCCTTCACGCGCGCCACAAATTTCTCGACGAATTCGCCGTACACTTTCTTGTGCACCGCCACGCGGCTCGCTGCGGTGCAACGCTGCCCGCTCGTGCCAAATCCGCCCCACACCGCGCCGTCCACCGCCAGATCCAGATTCGCGTCGTCCATCACGATGATGATGTTCTTGCCGCCCATTTCCAGGTGGCACTTCTTGAACGATGGCGCGCAAGCCTGACTGACAATGCGCCCCACTTCGGTGGATCCAGTGAAACTCACCAGGCCCACATCTTTATGATTGAGAAGTGGCGCGCCGGCTTCCGGACCGTCGCCGAACACCACGTTCATAACTCCGCGCGGCAATCCAGCCTCGCTCAGCACCTGCATCAAATTATAAGTCGAGAGCGGCGTGTCTTCCGCCGGCTTGATCACCACCGTATTTCCCGTCACCAGCGCCGGCATCGCTTTCCACGACGGAATCGCCATCGGGAAATTCCAAGGACAGATCAGCCCCGCCACTCCCACCGGCGTACGCACGGACATCGCAAATTTATTCGGCAGTTCCGACGGCGTGGTTTGCCCAAACTGTCGCCTTCCCTCGCCGGCCATCAGGTAGGTCATGTCAATCGCTTCCTGCACGTCGCCGCGCGTCTCAGCGAGCACTTTGCCCATCTCGCGCGTCATGTCGCGCGAATAATCTTCCTTGCGCTCGATCAATATTTCCGCTGCGCGATACAAAATTTCCGCGCGCTTGGGCGCAGGCGTCAGCCGCCAGTTGTCGTAAGCTCCCTTCGCAGCGTCAATCGCGAGGTTCACATCGTCTTCCGTGGACGCAGGAAACATGCCGACAAGCTCCCCGGTATTCGCAGGGTTGCGGTTTTCGATGGCCTTCCCGCTGCGCGCCTCCACCCACTCACCATTGATGAAGTTCTTGAAAACCTTGGGACTAGCTGGCGTAGCCATGCGCATTCCTCCGTAATCTATGTAGTGCCATCCGCTATTTTTTCGGTATCAACATTCGATGCGGCACAATTTCCGGGGATTCAGAGTAGCAAGCACCCGCGCACCCCGTCAACGCGCACCGATTCCTGGAGCGCAGCCGATCCCGGAGTGCCTACCGTGGCTTTCGTGGCACACCTACCCTTGTCTGTCGTCTTGCCTTGCGTACTGCGGTGCACCGGTCGCGGACGACTGGTTGGGATTCGCGGTTCACGTATCTCTAATTACCGCATACCAAGGACGGCTCTATCTCCCGCTCCTCCCATGCTTTGCCTCCTCTTCGCCCCCACCGCAACTTTCCGCTGGAAGGCGTGTTTCACTATCAGACGCCAACGAAAGCAACCGGGGGCGTCGAAAAGCAGTTATGGCCAGAAGGGCTTTACGGGCTCAGAAGGGGCCCAAATATGAAACACCTCGTGAAATATTTGATGGTTCTTGCAGTACTCGGAACTGCCTTGGCTCTTGCGCCAAACGCGAGCGCCCAGCGCGTTGTGGTCGGCGTGGGCGTCGGACCGGGCTACGTTGGCCCAGCTCCCGTCTGCGCTTACGGTTACTACGGATATTACCCGTACGCCTGCGCCCCTTACGGTTATTACGGCCCAAGCTGGTTCTCCGGCGGCATCTTTATCGGAGCAGGCCCGTGGTTCCACGGGGGCTACTACGGACGCCCGGGCTACGGATGGCACGGCGGCGGATACGGCTGGCATGGTAACGGCTACGTCGGACACGGCGCGGTTGGCGGCTTCCGTGGTGGCGCCTCGCACGTAGCGGTCGGCGGAGGATTCCACGGCGGCGCAGTACGCGGCGGTGGCGCAGTACGCGGCGGTGGCGCAGCGCGCGGTGGCAGCTTCCACGGTGGTGGCGGCCACGGCGGCCACGGTGGCGGCCATCGCTAGTCTGTAACCGCAACGCGAAGGCTCGAATGGCAGCGAGTAGCACACAAGCCCATCCTTCCCAAGCTCCTCCCAGGAAGGATGGGCTCTTTTTTTGGCACTTTATCTCATGCGTAGGTTGGCTTCGAATCTGCCGGAATCTGTTCTCCCCGATTCGCTCCCTAGAAGTTCCTGCAATTGTTACGCCTGGCGTAACACACACTTCTTGTTAGCCTCAGGAGGTGATCGTCAGCTACCGTGACAAGTGGACGAGCGACTTCGCGAACGGAACCAGATGCTGGGGACCGGCGCGCTGGATGGATCGGAAGCGTTGGTCGTCGGCGAACTCGGCGGTGGAAGCGGAAGGCTTGCGGAAGTTTTTGGACTGACCACAAATTATCGCTACGTGATCATTGATATCACGCCGGCATTGTAGGTTTCGCAGTGGTGCATCGAGCGGCGTTTTCCGAACAGAAGATTTTCGCGTTTCGGCCGTTCGAAAGCTTCGCGGAGATTGAGGCTGAGCTGCGTGAATCGCGGTTCGCGTTTTTCACAGCGAATCAGATCGAACTGCGACCCGCGAGATATTTCGACCTGTTCGTCTACGTGAATTCGCTGATGGAGATGCAGCACGAGCAGTGCGCGAATTTTCTGGCTCAGATCCAGCGCCTAACGCGAGCGCATTTTTTTTCGCAGCAATGGTTGCGCTGGGAGAATCCGATTGATCGAATCACCGTCGCCAAGGACGATTTCAAACTCGGCAACGAGTGGGCGATCGCGCACGAAGCGCCCAACCCGATTCATTCCGAATTGTTTGTGCAAATTTGGCGGCGTGCCTGATGCTCACGCTAGGACATGCCGATCATGTAGTACACCACCGTCTTGTAAACTCCGCAGCCGGGACGCGGCTTGAATTTCATCGACTTCGCCAACGCGCCAAGTTGGTCGGCCTCATCGCCGGATACCGGGTCCACAGCTTTGGCGCTGATCACGTCTCCTTCCTCACTCATTTCGATCGCCACATTGCCCTGCAGTTTGATTTTGGACTGTTTCTTCTTCTCTTCCTTCGACGGCTTCGGAGGCGGGATGAATTGGGGCGGCTTCCCGCAATCATTTTTCTTCTGTTGCGCTTGCACAGGCGCGAAGTGAAAAACGCAAAACGCCAGAAGCAACAGAGTCAAGAATTGGATGAAACGTCGCATCGTCATTTCTGCGGCTCGCGATTTCGCGCGGTCATTTCGACGCAGGCGAATCTCCTTCCAGGGCGGCGCGGGGCCAGCCGGTGGTCCAGTCGATTGTTGAGATTTGCAGGAAGGGGTGTCCGGATTTGCCGTCGTAGGCGTGGAATACGGTGATGTCGCCGCCAGGTTGCAGCAGGATGGATTCCCCGCCCGGGCCGAGCCAGCGCGCGTTGCCAGTCAGCAGCGCGGTGCCGCCGCCGTGAAGCATAGGTTTGCCGCCGGCATCCGCGTAGGGGCCGGTCACCTCATGGGAGCGGCCTACTACGGTGCGGTAGTTGCTTTTTAGGCCGCGGCAGCAGAGATCGAACGAGACGAACAGATAATAATAATCGCCGTGGTGAACGATGAAGGGAGCTTCGATCGCTTGCCAATCCGCGGGCAAGCCGGGCGGCGCGGGCGCGGGATTTTCCGGGCGTTCGCGGCTCGCCAGCGAATAGAGTTTGCCGTCCTGCGGAGCAAGTTTTCCCGTGGCGGCGTCCATGCGGCGCATCTTGATGCCGGTCCAGAAACTTCCAAAGCTGAGCCACGGCGTTCCGGCGGAATCGAACACGATATTTGGGTCAATCGCGTTGAAATCGTCGCTGGCTAGGGATTTCAACACCAGTCCCTCGTCCACCCAGCGAAAATCGGGGCTGGATTGGTCGAGCGTTTTGTTGGTGACCAGAGCGATGCCGGAAGTATTTTTCCCGAACGCTGAGAATGCGTAGTAGACGTGATATTTTCCGTTGAAGTAGGAGATGTCGGGAGCCCAGAGGTCTTTGGTTTCGGGGCTTTCTTTCTGGATCCAGTTGGGGATGGTGGCGAAGACGGCACCGCAACGCTTCCAGTGTTCTAGATCGTTTGAGCAGCGCATGGGGAGCTGCGCGTGGGGGCCATTCTCTGTGGCGGTGCCGAACAGATACCAGGTGCCGTTTTGGGCGATGATCGAGGGGTCGTGGACGCCTTCTACGTCTCCTTCGACGTGATAGATGTGCGGCGATGGGGTGTTCTGGCCTGCGGCTAGCGAGGCGGAGAACAATATTGTACCCATCGCTAGAACCTTTGCGCTGCTCGTCCAGTTCCTCATAGTTTCGGCATGCCTCCGTGCGTTGTGCGTCTTGGTTGCGTCAATTTATATCACGCCGGGCCTCTGAGTTTCCGGCTCGATTGCTTCGTTTCGACTACAAATGATTGATTAGAAATGTGTGCTGTTGTTTGTTTTCGGTTGTTTGCGGCGATTTCTAATCGCCGCGACGTCGATTAGAAACGCTGCGAACGTTACGATTTGTGCGTAGATATGCGTACGGTCGCGACGGGCGCAGCGCGGTTGTGAGCGAATCTGAGATTGCTGGGGCACGGGTACTTGGGCCGTGCGGTGCGGCATTTGATTGTGCGATTCTGCGGTACGACCGCTCGGTGACTTTCTTGCGGGCCGCGGCCTTGGCGACAATTTCCCTAGTTTGTGCGAGTTTTGAATATTATTCATTTTTTATTTCCGCACAAAGCTAACACGCAATCGTCGAATGCACAGCTGTACGTGTCTACACAAGCCGGACAGAACTAGCATTTACGGTCCTAGGATTTTCGGAAACCGTGGTTGCTTGATACGGACGAAGTGGCGCGAAAACCGGAAAAGAGGTGACAAAAGCACGTATTCTGAGCCAGGAACGCATCGAGGAGCCAAGGTCATGAGCAAACTTTGGGAGAAGATTTCGACCATAGGGCAGAACGCGACGCCTGAGAAGCCGGAAGCGAAGCAAGCTGTTGCACAGCCGGGAGACAAGGTGATGCATCGGGCGTCGGGCGCGCACGGCGTGGTGACGGCCGTCGAGACGATCGGTGGCACGCTGACTCTCTCGGTGGAGTGCGCTAACGGGCGGATGCTGCGCGGGCTAGACCGCAAGGAATTCGCGTTTGCTGGGGAGGCTGGCTACACGGAGCCGCCTGCGAAGACTGTTGTTGCCGCGCCAGTCGGGGCGGCGGCGGAACCGATGCCGAAGATTGAGGGCGAGATTTCGAGCGAGTCGATTCTGGAAAAGCTTAGCTGAGGTAAAACGGATTCAACCTGGGTCAGTTGGCAGTAACAGTGACGGTGTGTCGGCAACGCAAGCGGCGCAAGTGCAAGAACCGAACCCTCGCGTGCAGCGAGTAAGCTGCACCCGAGTGAACGATCCTCGGCAGGTGTATTTCACTAAGTTGGGTGACGGATTAACGTATAAACTCGCAGCCTTCAACAGCTGAAAGATACGGCTGCTGCAAAAGTCCGGCAACGCGATCATCAGGACCTGCTGGCATCTAGCGGTTTATTTCAGGTCCTTTCCAGTGCTGGTAATTACCAGCTGGCCGTGTTTCACTCCGCGCAGGCTCAATATTCGGTTCGCTAGATCACGGATGGACCCGCTTCGGCCTCTCATAATTACAACTTCCAGGCAATTGTGATGGTCCAAGTGAACGTGCGTCGCTGCCAGCACTTGACTGCCCGCGTGGTGCTGGGCCTCGACCAATTTCTCCGTCAGATTCGGGCGATGATGGTCGTAAACGATCGTCAAAGTTCCCACAATCTCTTTGTCCTGTTCGACCTCGACAGACACTAAGTGATCGCGGATCAGGTCGCGCACCGCCTCGGAACGATTCTTGTAGCCCTTCCTGGCGATGGCTCGGTCAAACTTTGCCAGCAATTCTCGATCTAGAGAAAGCCCCGTTCTAGTTAACTCGGACATGTTTAATCCTATGCTGTGCAGTCCAAAAGAATCTCCAGAATGAACGCTTCTATATAGCACGCGCGCCCGGCGAGAGGCCAGTTGCAGCCGGGCGGTTTGCCTCCTGCCCAGGCCACGCTACAGGTCCGGTGATCGTCCAGCCATAGGGAAATCCCCGATAGCACGAATTGCAACAACGTGATACACACTCCTTCGTTCGGTAACACGTATTCGATAGTCGTATGTTGAGGATGAAATGCGATCCAGGTGCTCGGCCGTCCGCCTGCGCACGTGCATGGTGATGCTGATCATTCTGTCATGTTCCACAGCTCGGTCGCTGATCGCTGCAAATGCGCAAGGAAGCACTCAACTGTCAGGAACTGTCGTTGACGCGTCTGGCGCGGTGATTGCAGGGGCTACCGTGCAGCTTCGTAGCGCGAACGGAACTGTACAATTAAACACACAGACCGACGCGAACGGTTCCTTCCTGACTGTGGCACTCGCGCCAGGCAATTATCGGCTCGTGGTATCTAATCCCGGTTTGCAAACCAAAGAAATCGCCGTCACCATAGGGGCCCGTGAGGCGCCGGCCCCGTTGCGCATCTCTCTGGCTGTGAGCTCCCTGAGCACCACCATAAACGTACAGGGCCGGGAGGATAGCCTGATCGGCATCGCTGATTCCGCCAGCCAGGGAACGGTGGGCGCTGCGGAAATACAGGATCGTCCGATCCTTCGTTCCGGAGAAATTCTGGAAACGATTCCGGGTCTGATCATCACGCAACACGCCGGCGGCGGCAAAGCCAACCAATATTTTCTGCGCGGCTTCAATCTCGACCACGGCACGGATTTCGCCGTTTTCCTCGACGGCATGCCGCTGAACCTGCCGTCGCACGCGCACGGCGAGGGGTACGCGGACATGAACACCGTCGTCCCGGAGTTTGTGCAGCGGCTGGATTACGAGAAAGGTCCTTATTACGCTGCCGTCGGTAACTATGGGTCGGCTGGATCAGCCCATTTGGAATTTTTCAAGACGCTGCCCGAGAACTTCATTCAGGTGGAAGGCGGCATGTATGGCTTTGGCCGGTTCGTTTTCGGCGTATCGCGAAAGCTCTTCAAAGGCAATTTACTGTACGGCGGAGAAGCCTATCACGATAACGGACCATGGACGACACATGAGGATAATTATTACAAATTCAATGGCCTGGTGACCTACAGCCGAGGCGGACAAAACAACGGTTTCAGCATGACGGCCCGAGCTTACCGTGGAACATGGAACTCGAGCGATCAAATCCCGGTTACCGCCATACCTCTGGTCGGTTTCTTTGGCGCGCTGAACCCGACCGACGGTGGCGAGTCGCAGCGTTATAGCTTGCAGGGTGAATGGCATCACCAAAGCGAAAATTCCGAGACGCAAATCATGGCCTACGGATTTTATTATGATCTTAATTTATTTTCTGATTTCACTTACTACCTGGATGATCCCGTTAAGGGCGATCAGTTCGAACAGCAGGACCGGCGCTGGGTGGCCGGACTTGACGCGCACCACACGATTTTCGATTCATGGTTCGGGCACAAGGTGGCAAATACGTTCGGCCTACAGCTCCGCAACGATTGGATCCACAACGGCCTTTTCCGCTCCGAAGACCGTGAGCGCACGGACAAAAATGATATCAACGCCTGTAATGAGGAACCCATCCCCGAGTGCGTTACCAATCCGAATCTCACAGCAATCTTGCCCGCGGACACTGATTTGAACAAATTTACCGACACGATGATCGGTTTTTATGCGGAAAATAAAATCCAGTGGACGGAAAAATTCCGCTGGGTCCTGGCCCTGCGCGGCGATCAGGCCATATACAACGTCACCAGCTTGACTCCGGCTTATGTCGCCACCGAATTGCCTGGCGCTCCGCTGCTCAACTTTGCCGTGCTTAATTCAGGGTCGGCCAGCAAGTTCTTGCCCAGCCCCAAAGCAAGTTTGATTTTCGGCCCGTGGGCCAAGACGGAGTTCTATGTGCAGGGGGGATTCAGTTTCCACAGCAACGACGCGCGTGGCGCAACGCAACACGTGCAACCGATTTCGCCGGACTATCCTTTCCCGACGCCCAGCATTCCAATTACTCCCCTGGTGCAAACCAAAGGCGCGGAAATCGGTGTGCGCACTTCGGTAGTCCCGCACTTGCAAAGCACCTTTTCGCTCTGGTATCTCCACAGTAATTCCGAACTGCAGCAGGATGGCGACACCGGGGGCACTGTCGCCTCGGCATCGCCGAGCAACCGCTATGGGGTCGAATGGGCCAACTACTACACGCCGCTGGAACATTGGGCAGTTGATTTTGACCTTGCGGACTCCCGCGCCCGATTTACCCAAATAGACCCAGAAGATGCGGCATACACCAACGTGGGTGGTGGCCTGTATCCTGTGCAAGGTCCAGGTGGATATCTGGTGCCCGAAGCGATTGAGTGGGTGATTTCCTCGGGCGTCACTCTGCATGATTACAAAGGCTTTTCAGCGAGTTTGCGCCTGCGCTTCTTTGGCCCGCGCGATTTGACGTCCGACGGAATTTACCGCTCGAATTCAACGGCGTTGCTCAACGCGGAGGTCCGTTATCAATTTAACGAGCGATGGAGTGTTAAGGCCGAATTTTTGAATTTGCTTGACCGCCGCGATCACGACATTGACTACGCCTATATCTCCCGAATAACGCCAACAGACGCGGCGGAATTCAGTGACGTTTTCCATCCCGTCGAACCGTTTCAGGCGCGCTTCGGGTTAACCTACCGGTTCGATCTACCGCAGTGATCTTCTGTGCAGTTATGCGCCCTGGCTAAAGCATCCAGCCGCCGGTTACGTTGATAACTTGGCCGGTGATGTAGTCGGCGGTGTCGGAGGCGAAGAATTTAACGGCGGCCGTTACGTCTTCGGAGCTGGGAGGGCGACCCATGGGGGAGCGGGCGTCTCGGATGCGGCGGGCTTCGTCGGCGGTTAGTTCGCGTTCGTCAATGTTGGAAGGGTTGATTACGTTTACGGTGATGCCGGCTTTGGCTTCTTCAATGGCGAGGGAGCGGGAGAAGGAAACTACGGCGGCTTTGGCAGCGGCGTAGGCAGAGATCGTTCCCTGCCCGAAAGCTCGTTCGGCGCCTACGGCTCCCAGGTTGATGATGCGGCCCCAGTGCTGGCGGCGCATCGCGGGGAGCGCGGCTTTGCTGGCGTGGAAGACGCTGTAGAGGTTGGAGGCGATTACTTTTTGCCATTCTTCGGCGCTCGTGTCGGCTACTAGTTTCCAATTAAATTCGCCGACGTTGTTGACGAGGATGTCGAGGCGGTTGAAGCGTTCCAGGACGGCGTCTATCAGGAACTGAACTTTTTCCGGGTCGGTGGCGTCCGCTTCTACTGCGAAGCACTCGGCGCCTTGGGATTGGAGAATGCGGAGGGTGTTCTGCGCAGCGGTTTTATTCGTACGATAGGAGATGGCGATGCGGACGCCTTCCTGGGCTAGTCCTTGGGCGATGCCTTTGCCGATGCCTCGGCTGCCGCCGGTGATTAGAGCGGTGCGATTGCGTAAGGGCACGGTGGCTCCTGGATTTAGGGTGGCGTAAGTATAGTGGATTTTTTTGGGATTTGGGTGGGGGAGTGGCGGAACGTTGCGAGAGGTGGAATAGGAAGTCAAAGGCACCACAGATGAATACTGATAAAGGCGCCCCGATAAAGACGAGGCGAAGAGGAAAGAACTGACACAGAGGGCTAAGAGAAAGGCAAAAGATTCTACACGGAGAATACGTAGAAAAACCGGAGAACACGGAGAAGGCGGGAGAGATCCTTCACCCGCTTCGCGGGTTCAGGACGAGGTGGCTTCGCGTGGCGCTGCGCGGAGCGGTGCGGCGTGGCGCTGCGATTTCTTGGGGCGAGCGCGACTGCGGATGGCGTGGCTAGCCCATGCGGGCGACTACTACGGTGATGTCGTCGGCTTGTTCGGCTGTGCCAGCCCATTGTTCGGCGGCGGCTATCAGGTTTTCGGCTATGGGTTGGGGATGGAGGCTACGTTGGCGGAGGACTTCTTCGCGCAGGCGGGCGACGCCGAATTCTTCGCCGTAGACGTTTTCTGGTTCCGTTAGGCCGTCGCTGAAGGCTACGAAGAGGCTGCCGGGTTCTACTTTAATTGTGCCTTGAGTGAAATTGCAGTCTTCGATCAGGCCTACCACTGTGCCGCCTTCGCTTAATTCCTGGACGTTTGAGCCATTCACGAAAAATGGGGCGAGGTGGCCTGCGTTGGTGTAGGTGAGGGTGCGGGCGGCTACGTCGTAAACAGCGTAGAAGAATGTGGCGTAGCGATCGTCGGAGGTGTTGCGGAAGAGATGGCGATTGAGGCGGGCGACCAGCTCGGCTGTGCCGGCCAAGCCGTCGAAACCGGCGTGGCTGCGGAGGGTGGCTTGGAGACTGGCCATCAGGAGGGCGGCGAAAATGCCTTTGCCGCTGATGTCGGCAAGGGCGATGCCTACTGTGTTGGTGCCGGTGCGGATGAAATCGTAATAGTCGCCGCTGACTACGCGAGCGGGGCGGCAGATGGCGGCTAGTTCCAGGCCGGGGAGCGTGGGGAGAACTTGGGGAAAGAGTTGGGATTGGACTTCGCGTGCGATAACGATTTCGTTTTCGAGTTTTTGGCGCTTGGATTGTTCTTCGATCAGTTCGGCGATGGAGCTGGTCATTTCGTTGAATGATTCGCCGAGAGCGCCGAGCTGGTCGCGTTGATGGACGCGGACGCGCTGGGTGAAATCGCCGCGGCGAACGTGGAGGGTGGCTTTGTAGAGATCGTCAACCGATGTGGTGATGGTGCGCGTGAGGACGAATCCAGTGGCTAGGCCGGCGATGCCGAGGAGCAGAAAGATTATCGCAGCGGCGATGAGAAGAATTTCTAGCACTGGGCCAACGTCGCCGACTGAGGTGAAGAGGCGCTGGCTTAGCGCTGACGCGCGAATGCCAAAGGAAGCGAAGACTGCGGCAGGGGCGTCGGGAGGTTGCGGACCGACGTGAGCTAATTCGATGGTGGAGACGCCGTTGATGCGGATGTCTGCCCAATTTTGCGGCGGTCCGAGCGTGCGGCGGCGGCTCGCGATTTGTTCGCCGGGGACGAAAACGTGGCCGTTGAAATTGAGCGAGATGTTGGGAGGATTATTTTCGCTGCCTGGACGGAGCGGGATGATTGCGATGGGGCCGAATTCGGATGCGAAGCTGTCGAGGAATGCCGAGTTCAGGGGCGTGGCCACGACTAGATTGAATGGGCCGGCGGGGCCGGATTTGCTGATCGCTGCGGCGATAAAGATTTTTCCGTCAATTTCGACGAGGCCGGCGAAATGCTGGCCGTCTTCGGACTGGGATTGGATGAGGCGCTGGCCGCGGTTGGGGAAGACGCGGAGGTCGGGCCATTCGCGGCGTTCTGCTTCGATTAGGTTGGCTACGCCGGGGCGCTGGAGAATGGTTTCGTTTTTGGGTTCGGCGCCGTGGGCTGCTTCCATTTCTACTGCGCCGGCTAAGGCGTCGGCATCGGCGGCGATGGTGCTGATGCGTTCTTGAAGGTCGTCGTGGAATAGGTGGGCGCCTAGTTGGAGGTAGAGGCCGTAAGTGGCTAGGCCTACCATGGAGAGAAGCAGGATTATAGGAACTACGGCGATGAATACGTAGGTGACGATGAGGCGATTGCGGAGAGTCCACATGAAGCGGTTGCGGAGCCAGGGGATGAGGCGAACGAAGAGATAGACTGCGGCGAGGAAGGCTAGGAAGCCGAGGAAGCCGGTGAATGGGATGCGGGCGTTGAGGGCTAGGGCGATGCGGGCCGCGGCATAGAGCGCGATGATAGCAACGGCGATTATGTCCAGCGGCGAGGTGTGCCGAAGGAAGATGAAAAGGCGGCGAGGGGAGAGTCGGTTCACGGTTCGTTTCGAACGTTAGAAGAATAGCTGACGCAGAGCTGTTATGGAAGATGGGTGCGGCGTTGCGCGGAAGGCGAAGAGGGATCCTTCACCCGCTTCGCTGGTTCCCTTCGCAACATCACTCAGGGCAGGCAGGATGAGGACGCGCGGTAATTTGCGCGAAATTAAATCACAGGGCGCTGCGATCGTTTTGTTGGACGCGGCTGTGGTGGCGGCTGTAGCCGAAGTAAACGAAGAGGCCGATTACCAGCCAGATGATGAGCCGGGCCCAATTGACCCAGCCGAGTTTGTACATCATGTAGCCGTTGAAGAGGATGCCGAGGCTGGGGACGAGGGGCACCCACGGGGTACGGAAGGGGCGGGCCTGGCCGGGATTGGTCTTGCGAAGGACCATGATCGAGATGCACACGATGATGAAGGCGAAGATGGTGCCAATGTTGACCATTTCGCCGATGATGTTGATGGGGGTGACGCTGCCGATGATGGCGGCGATTAGGCCGACCAGGATTGTGTTCTTGTAGGGCGTGCGGAATTTGGGGTGGATAGCGGCGAAGAATTTGCGGGGGAGCAGACCGTCGTTGGCCATGGAGTACAGGACCCGGGTTTGGCCCAGGAGCATGACGAGCATGACGCTGGTGAGACCAGCGAGCGCTCCGGCGGTGATCAGGTAGGAAGCTTTGGTTAGGCCACGATCGAGAAAGGCGACGGCGAGCGGAGCTTCGATATTGATTTCCTTCCAGGGCACCATGCCGGTGAGGACGGCGGCGACGAGAATGTAGAGGACGGTACAGAGGACCAGAGAGGCGATAATCCCAATGGGCAAGTCGCGCTGGGGATTTTTAGCTTCTTGCGCTGTCGTGGAGACGGCGTCAAAACCGATGTAGGCAAAAAATATGTAGGCCGCTCCCCTGCCGATGCCACCGAAACCCATGGGCGCGAAGCTGGTCCAATCATGGCCCCAGTTGGAGGCGCTGACGTAATGCATGCCGAGGAGGATGACGAAAAGAACGACGGCGACTTTGATGATGACGATGGTGGCGTTGAAGGAGGCGCTTTCCTTGATGCCGATTACGAGCACGGCGGTGATGACGAGAGCGATGAGGAAGGCGGGAAGGTTGAATCCGAATTCCACGCCGAACAGTACGGGAGCTGCGACCAAGTCGTGGGCGCGTTGGAGGAGTTCGGGAGATTGCGCCGTGATGATGTCTCCTACGCGGCCGAGAAAGGCCTGACTGCCTAGGACGAGCGAGGGATCCTGGGTGTGAGCCATTTGGCGGGCAATGATGTTCTCGGCCGTGATCAGAGCGGTCCAGTGGTCGTAGGCGAGCCAGAGCGGCATTTTGAGATGAAAAATTTTGAGAAATTCGATGAAGTGATTGGACCAGCCCGAAGATACGGTGCTGGCACCCATGGCGTATTCGAGAGTGAGATCCCAGCCGATGATCCAGGCGATTAATTCACCGAGCGCGGCGTAGGCGTAGGTGTAAGCGCTGCCCGCCAGCGGAATCAGCGCGGCGAATTCGGCGTAGCAGAGGCCGGCAAAGGCGCAGCCCAGGCCGGAGATGATGAAGGAGAGCATGAGGCCGGGGCCGGCGTAGTGCGCGCCGAGGCCGGAGAGGACGAAGATGCCGGCGCCGATCACGGCGCCGACGCCCAGGGCGGTGAGGGAGACGGGGCCGAGCGTGCGTTTAAGAGTGTGCTCGCCAGTGGCTTTCGCTTCGTTCAGGAGCCAGTCCATGGGCTTCTTCTTGAACAGCGGCATGCTCATTCGTTACGTCCTCCGTCGTGTTGCGGATTCGTCAGAACGTCAAACGCAAAGACATCACTGATGAACACTGGTCGAGACTGATAACGCCATTGATATTTCAAACGCGCGCCAAAATGGCCTGCGGTTAACGCGGATGAAAAATAGCACAGAGCCGCGAGGTAGCAACTACTAAATCGTCGTTGTGCACCAATTCGCGTCACGTCCCGGTGCTGCGCGCGGCGATAGTTTGCGATGCGATTGCAAGATATTCGCGGGCGCGTTGCGCTGGATCGGGTGCGTTTTGCAGGTCGCTGATAATGGCTACGGAATCGGCGCCGGCTTCGAAGACTTCGGCAGCGGAATTTACGGTGATGCCGCCGATGGCCACCAGGGGTTTACGCGTTAGTTTTCTGGCGGCGCGGATCAGGTCGAGGCCTACTACGGGGTCGGGATTTTGTTTTGTAGTGGTTGGGTAGATGGGGCCCACGGCTATATAGTCCGCCGAAGTGAGGTCGGCGGCGCGGAGTTGTTGGAGATTGTGTGTCGAGACGCCAACCCATAGTGGGCTCGGACAGATTTGGCGTGCGGATTCGACTTCGAGATCTTCTTGGCCTACATGGACGCCTGCGGATTTTGTGAGGCTGGCGAGGTCGGGACGGTCGTTGATGATGATGCGGACCGGTTCAGCGCTTAAGCGGTCGACCAGCGTGCTCGAAATATCGAAAAGAAACCGAGCCGATGAGTGCTTAGCGCGCAATTGAATGATCCTGACGCCCGCCTTCGCCAGATCGTCAGCCAGCTCCTGCGCGAAGTACGAAGCCGCTTCGGTGGTGAGGTTTCGAGCGATGTCTATGACAGCATAGAGAGTGGGAAACAACCAGGCCTCCGCGCTACTTGGCTGCTATGGCCAGGGCGCGATCGAGAAAATGGGTGTCGAACTTGCCGGCTATGAAGTCGGGGTCGGCCAGGATTTTTTTGTGCAGGGGAATGGTGGTTTTGATGCCTTCGACGACGAAGCCGTCGAGGGCGCCGTGCATGCGGGCTATGGCTTCGGCGCGGTCGTTGCCGTGGGCGATTATTTTAGCGATGAGGGAATCGTAATATGGGGGAATCACGGCGTCGGAGTAGCTGGCCGTGTCCACGCGGATGCCGGGGCCACCGGGAACGCGGAAGGCGGTGATGCGACCGGCGCTGGGGACAAAAGTTTCGGGATCTTCGGCGTTGACGCGGCATTCGATGGCGTGGCCGCGAAATTCGATGGGGCCGGGGAGAATGTCCGTGAGTTTTTCTCCGGCGGCTACGCGGATCTGGGATTTCACCAGGTCCACGCCGGTGACCATTTCCGTGACGGGGTGTTCGACCTGGATGCGCGCATTCATCTCGATGAAGAACAGGTTACCGGATTCTTCGCGCAGAAATTCGACGGTGCCGGCGCTGGAGTAGCCGAGTTTTTTCAGCGCGTCCACTACCTGTTTGCCGATGCGCTTGCGGGTGGCCCCGTCCATGGCGACGGAGGGCGATTCCTCGAGAACTTTCTGGTGGCGGCGCTGCAAGGAACATTCGCGCTCGCCGAGGTGGACCACGTTGCCGTGCTTGTCGCCGAGAACCTGGAATTCGATGTGGCGCGGATGTTCGATTAATTTCTCGATGTAAACGTTGGGGCTGCCGAAGGCCTGCTGGGCTTCGGCTTTGGCGGTTTGGAACAGAGGGATGAGCTCGCGCGCGTGGCGTACGATTCTCATGCCGCGTCCGCCACCGCCTTCGGCGGCTTTGATCATGACGGGGTAGCCGATTTCGGCGGCGATTTTTTTGGCGGCGTCTTCGTCGGGCACGACTCCGGCGCTACCGGGAATGATGGGGAGACCGGCGGCGGCCATGGCTTCGCGGGCTTTATCTTTTTCGCCCATGAGGCGGATCGCGTCCGGGGCGGGGCCGATAAAAGTGATGTGCGAGGCTTCACAGACTTCGGCGAAGTTGGCGTTCTCGGAGAGGAATCCGTAGCCGGGGTGGATGGCGTCCACGTTGGCGATTTCGGCAGCACTGATTACCTGCGGGATGTTGAGGTAGCTTTCGCTGCTGCGGGGAGGGCCGATGCAGATGGCTTCATCGGCGAAGCGGACGTGGAGCGAGTTGCGGTCGGCTTCGGAGTAGACGGCGACAGTTTTGACGCCGAGTTCACGGCAGGCGGAAAGGATGCGAAGCGCGATTTCGCCGCGATTGGCGATCAGGATTTTTCGGAACATGGCGATTGATGACGGATGATTTGTTAGCCCCTATGAACTAAAGCGGGGCGGGTCTGAGACCCGCCCCTAAAGAATCGGTGCCCGGTGGTGATGGAGCGGGCATGGGATGCGGTAGCAACACAAATTCAAAAGCGGAAGCAAAGGCAACGGCTGCCCGGTTCGATGAACCCGAACCGGCCGCTACAAATTCAAAACCAAATTCAAAGACCAAAGTTATTTCTTCCGGTGGGGGCGGATGCCGAAGAGGGCTTCGCCGTATTCCACCGGGTGACCGTTTTCGACGAAGATGCGGACTACTTCGCCGGCAGCGTCGGATTCGATTTCGTTCATTAATTTCATGGCTTCGATGATGCAGAGGACCTGGCCGGTTTCAACTTTAGAGCCGACGGAGACAAAGGGATCGGCGTCGGGACCGGCGGCCACGTAGAACGTGCCGACGATGGGCGACTTCACGATGTGCAGATCCTCGTGGCGCGTGGTGTCCGCGGTCGGCGCGTGCTGTGCAGCGGCTGGCGCGGCAGCGGAGGCGGTTGCCGACGAGGCGTGGCCGGCGTGCGGCGCGGCGGAAGCTACTACGATTTCCGGAGCTGAGCCTGACGGAAATGAGTAGGGCGGCGACGACGGTTTTTTCAGGCGGATGCGGAAGCCCTGGCGCTCGTATTCAAATTCTTCGAGGCCATGCTTGCGCATGAAGTCCAGTAGCTTTTCGATTTCGGGGAGGTCCACGCCGTGCGTGGGCGAGCTGGATGCTGCTTTGGGAGTCTGTTTTTTCGCCATTTAGAGTTCTAGAAATTCCCGGGAAGCGCTGGTCAAGACTTCCCCGCCCCGCGAGGTTACCAGCACTTCATCTTCGATACGAATACCGCCGAGGCTTTCAACGTAAACGCCTGGCTCGACGGTTACGACCATGCCTGCTTCCAGCAACGTTTCCTCGCCACGGCCGAGGCGGGGCGTCTCGTGAATTTCGAGGCCCAAGCCATGCCCGGTGCTGTGAGTGAAGAAACGCTCCAGAGCTGATTGCTTGAAAACTTTGCGCGCTGCAGCGTCCACGGCTGCGGCCGAAATTCCCGGCCGGATGGCGGCGATCGCGGCTTCCTGGGCATGCAGGACTGCGTTGTAGAGCGAGCGCACTTTATCACGCGCCCGTGCACGCACTCTCGCAGAAGACCGTCCCAGGAAGACGGTACGTGTCATGTCGCTACAGTAGTCGCGCAGTATAGCACCCTGGTCAAGGACGACCAACTCGTTTTTCCTGAGGAGCTTGGGCGTGGGGCGCGCGTGGGGCCAGGCAGAGCGCGGCCCGGAGGCGACGATGGTTTCAAACGATGGACCGCTGGCGCCTTGCAGTTTCATGGAGCGGTCGATCTCGGCGGCGACGGCAAGTTCGGAGATGCCCGGCTGGACGTGGCGGACGGCGGCGGTCCAGACGGCACTGATGAGGCGCGCGGATTGGCGCATGCGGGCGAGTTCGTCAGGGTCTTTGACGGCGCGGAGGCGTTCGATGAGATCGGGCGCGGCAAGCCAGCGGAGGCGCGTGCCGGCGGCGAGCTGCAGCGCGTTCTTCTGGGCCACGGTGAGCTGCGCGGGAGAGAAGGCGAGGCGGATGGTGCCGTGGCGGGCTTTCAGACCGTCCCCTACGGCTTTGAGGAGGCCGTGCGGCGCGACGATGGTTGCGGCGTCATGGACTTCCTGGCGAGCCTGCAGGGTGTAGCGGCTATCTGTAAATAGAGTGGCGCGAGAATTTTCGACGAGCAGGATGGCGGCGCTCCCGCTGAAGCCGCAGAGATAACGGATGTTGGGAAGATGCGTGACGAGAAGCGCGTCTGAATGGAGGGCGGAAAAAGAAACCCGGAGCCGATGGATCCGGCTCCGGGCTGATTTCGCGTGCACAGTTTCTTCGGCCACGACCTACGTAGGAACCCCCTTTCTTCCGTTATGCGACTAACCCGGCAGAATGCGCGGGGTCAGGAAGAAGAGAAGTTCCTGGGCCGTGGAGCTGACCGTGGTGTGCTTGAACAGGTTGCCAACGACGGGCAAGCTGCCGAGCACGGGGACTTGCTGAATGTCCGTGCGCTGCTGAGTGACGATGACACCGCCAATGACCATAGTGGCGCCATCGGCGACCAGGACTTTGGAAGTGGCTTCCTGCGTGTCAATGGCAGGAATGCCTTCGACGCGCGGGATGGATGAGTCGATCTGGTCGTTCTTGACGTCCACGTCCATGTAGATGGTGCCATCAGAGGTGATCTGCGGCGTGACGTCGAGTTCCAGAACGGCGTCCACGAACTGGACCGATACGGTGTTGTTGACGATGGTCTGGACAGGGATCTTGGTGCCCTGCTTGACGATGGATTTCTGGTTGTTCTGGGCGACGATCTTGGGCTTGGAGATGAGTTTACCGACGCCGCGATCTTCGGCCGCAGTGATGACCATATCCAAAGCGAAATTGGCGTTGGCAAAGGAGTACGCGAAGCCGCTGGTCGGTGTAGCCGCGCCCAGGTTGGTGAGCAGCGGAACAGAGCCGGACGTTAGCGGCGGAGTGCCGACGGCGAACGGCGGAGCCGGCGTGTGAATGATGGGGCTGGTGCCGACCTGCGACGCGCCACCGATGGTGCTGCCGTGCGCGCCGAGACCGAGGCCGAACTGGGTGCCGATTTCACGCGAGAAAGAACGGTTGGCCGCGACGACCCGCGCTTCGATTTCCACCTGTTGCGATTTGCGGTCAAGCTGGCGCAGGAGGTTATCGAGCACCGGCAGGACAGTGGGAATGTCGCGGATGATCAAAGTGTTGGAGCGGCTGTCGGCGAGAATGTCACCGCGCGAGGAGAGGAACTTCTTCAGCGTGGGAACCATGTCCGAGGCCTTGGCGTAACTGAGGACGCGCGTGGTGGTGACCACATCGGCGGACTCGGCCTGAGCCTTGGCGAGATCGCGGTTCTGTTCGGCTTCGCGCTTCAGGGTTTCCTTGGTGGCGATGCGGAGCACATTGCCGTCGAGCTGCTTATCGAGATCGTTGTTCTTGAGGACGATATCGAGGGCTTGATCCCACGGCACATCGTCGAGAACGATCGTGAGGCTGCCCTTTACGGCAGGGTCCACGACGACGTTGAGGCCGCTGATTTCGTGGATCAGGCGGAAGAAATCGCGCAGGTCAACGTCTTTCAAGTTGACCGAAATTGGTTCACCGGAGTAACGGCCGGTGGGCGGCGGCGTGGCGGCCTGTTGCGCTGCGGCGGAAGAGGCCGGAGCGGGGGCCGGGGTGCTGTCGCTGATTTCGGTGTAGCCCGCATTGGCGACTGCTGGTTTGGCAGCAGCGGCGGCGGGCTCAGGTGCTCGCGCAACCGGAACGGCGAGTGCCGCGGTTGGTTGCGTTAGGGCCGTGGGAAGAGCGGCGACGGGCGTCGGGACACTTGCAGGTGCTGCCGGGGCGCTGATCGCTTTGGTAGTCGTGACGTCGTCTGACGGGCCATTGGCTGCCGGAGCGGAGTCGCTGGAGGCACCGGAAGCCGGGGTAGCGGCTTCGGCGCGGAAGGCGACGGTGACGGCGTTGCCGGAGGCATTCACGTTGTAACGAGCCGGGGTGCGCAGATCAATGACGATGCGCGAAACCTCTGGAGTGAATTGAGCCAGGCGAATTTCTTTTACCGGATCGAGATTGCTGGCGATTTGCTTTTCGCTGGTTTTGAGGCGCGCGCCAGAGAAGTCGAGCACGATGCGATCGGGATTGTGCAGGCGGCTGACGTGATAGCTAAGCTTGGCGTTGCCGAGGACGTTGACTTCGGTCCGCGCGCCAACCTGCGCGAGATTCACCTGTTCGATATTCTGGTAATCGCTCGAAGGGGCCTTATCTTCGGACGGTTTGGACGCGATGGGTTTCAGTGTTGCGGGAGCTGGTTTCGCAGCCGCTGGAGCGGCCGTGATGGCGATCGGCTCGGCAGAGGCATCAGCGTTACCATTGGCAGACACGAAGAGCGTTAGCTCCTGATTGCCATTGCGCGCAAGGCGCGGAGTGATGCCGGGCCGCAGCAGGATCTCCAAGCGCACCACGGGCTTTTGACCCGCGGAGTACGTGGTGAGGCGGTAGCTCTTGACGAGCTCCGAGGGCACCACGCGCGCGCCGGAAGTATCGCCCGCCGAGACGCCGGACAGGTCGAGCACATAGAGGCTCTCGCTGGGGCGGTACGTGGTGTACTCGAAGGGGCCGTTGGCCTGAGCATCCAGGGTCACGGCGCCGTCTTTGACCACGGCCTTCACATGCACTACCGGCGCATCACTGGCCGATAGAGCTCCATTCGTCAACATCAGGGCTGCCGCCACAAACGCAGTCAGGCCCCACGCCCTCCGCATAATCCTCATTGCTGCTCTCCTGCACTCGGGTAGATTCGTTTCGTAACAATTTTTTCGACAGATTTCCCGAAAGCATCTTTGGAAACTTCTTTAAAAGTGACGCCGTCCAGGCCGATTTTTTCGACATCGCCGTCGTAGAGCTGATCGCCTTCGCGGAGAAAGTAGACACGTTGATCGGGATTGGTGACAACCGCGAACATGCCGTTCGGCGAGCGAACGGCGCCGTCCACGCGGATGGTAGCTACTACCAGGCCAGCTTTGCCTGGAGGAAGTGGCGGACCGCCGCCGGGTTTGTGTTCATTGACAAGCGGAACGAAAGGATCGCGCGCGGCGACTTTGACGACGGCCGGATTGGGCGCGGCGGCATTGGCGTCAGGAGCAACCTTGGGCGCAGGAGCGGCTTTCGCTTTGTGCGCTGATTTTTTGGCCGGCTTGGCGGGCTGGGACTGAGCTTGCGCCTGGGCCCAAGTAGCCGGGACGAGGCAAAGGGACAGTGCCAGCGCGGTAAGGATTAAGTTGAATGCCTTGGGCAGTCTCATCGTTGTCGTCCTATCGCTTTGCCGGCGCTGCTGCAGCCGCCGCGGGAGGCGCAGCATCCGCCGCCTTCGAGAAGAAAGTGGTAACCGTCATGACGCCGGAGACGGAAGTTCCGGGACTCATGCGATACGTGCCGCCGGCTTTGGTAGCCGCGCTGGAAAGTTTCAAGTCGCCGACGTTGATGATGCGCGAGAGCCTGCCGAGCTTGGAAAAGAAATCGAGCACGGCGAAATAGGGTCCATCGCAATCGACTTCAAAAGGGACCTCGAAGTAAAACTGCTTCGGGGCGATGGGCAGAGCCTTAAGGCGTCGAATGGAAACGCCGGAACTGGTGGCCGCGGTTTGGATCATGATGATGAACTCGTCCACTTTCTTGTCTTCGGGAACGATCGTCTGCAGGGTGGCGAGCTGCTTGGAAAGCGCATCCATTTCGGATTGGAGTTCAGCGCGGCGCTGTTTGTAAACGCGCAGGCTAGCAACGTCGGCTTCCAGCGGCTTCACTTCCTGCTGGGCGGCTTCGAGCTCGGAACGAACGGTGGAGACCGGAGAACCGGGCACGTAGAACCCAGCTGCGATCAAAATGA
Source organism: uncultured Acidobacteriota bacterium (assembly GCA_963790855.1). GTDB lineage: Bacteria > Acidobacteriota > Terriglobia > Acidiferrales > UBA7541 > Palsa-295. The sequence continues at coordinate 128,561 of CAWBPZ010000003.1, read as the reverse complement.
CAGCGAGCCCCAGGAAAAAGAGAGCCTGAAGCGGCCAGGGCCAATCACGGAAAGCGGTAGCCATCGCTAACTCCTCCCCTTAGCCGCGGGCTGTGGGGGCGTCGTGGTGCTGGTTCCGGCAGCGGGCTTCGTCTGAGGCTGACCCGCAGCGGGAGCCGCCTGAGCAATTGCGGCAGACATGGTGAAACCGTAAGTGGTGACGGACTTGGCGACGTCGTCTTCTTTGGCTTCGTCGATTTCGATCTTGTCAAAGTAACCGGAGCGCTTCATCTGCGTGATGAAGTTGGCGATGGAATTGACACTGCCGGATTCGCCGGTGAGATGTAGATTGTCGCCGGAGCGATCGAGGGAGGTAAGCCAGAGCTGGTCCACGCGGACGACGGTGTTGGCGACCATCTGGAGCAATTCCTGTGCGCCGGTGCGATTCTTCTGCAAGTTTTCGATGACGCCGATTTGGGTCTGCAGTGCTGCCTTCTGTGCTTCGAAGCGATCCACTTCCTGCTTGATCTGCTGCAGGTTGGCGCGTTCGGCTTTGAGGGCTGCGATGCGCGTGTTGGTGTCGTCGAGTTGGCGCTTCTGCGAATAATAAGTGACCGAGAGCACGATGAGGGCGATAGCCAGGGCGGCCACTCCGAGCAGAATCTGGAGGGTGGACTCCAGCGGCACGGACTGCTTGGTGGCCTTAGGACGGATCTGGCCCAGTAAGTTGATGCGAATCATGGCGTGTCAAAGCTCCTCAGCGCCAGGCCCACAGCGATCGCCAGGCGCGGCGCCAACTCACGGATCTGGCTTTCATCGTGACGCCCAGGGTTGATTGCAATTTTACGGAACGGGTAGAGTTCTTCGACCGGCATGGCAAATTCTTCCTTGAGCAAATCGAGCAGGCCGGGAACGCGCGCCGTGCCGCCAGCAACGTAGATGCGGCGAATATTTTCACCGCTGGCGGTGGCGCGGAAGAAGTCGAAGGTCTTCTGAATTTCCAGGATCAAGATGTCGGAGACGGAGCGCAGAATGGCGGTGCGCTGTTCTTCATTGACGCCCGCCAGGGTACCGCCCATTTTCAATTTTTCGGCGTCTTCGAAGCTTAGATCCAATTCCTTCTGCAGCGCGTCGGTGTATTGATTGCCGCCGACGGAAACGTCGCGGGTAAACAGCGGAGTCCAGCCGCGAACGATGTTGATGTTCATGACGCTGGCGCCGACGTTAAGCAGAGCGACGACCTGCGAAGGGTCAGGTTCGTAATTGACCTCGAAGCAGTTCTGCAAAGCGAAGGCATCAATGTCCACAACCACCGGCGTCTTCCCCGCCTGGGCGAGCACGTTCGTGTGGTTCAGGATTTTGTCCTTCTTAACGGCGACGAGCAGGACGTCCATCTGATTTTCGGTGGCCTCGAGCAGCTGATGGCTGAGGTTGACGTCCGCGATGTCGAAAGGAATGTGCTGGCTGGCTTCCGCCTGCACGCGGTCGAAGAGTTCGTCTTCGGTCATCAGCGGCATGCTGACGCGCTTGACGATCACGGAGTGGCCGGAGACGGAAGTGGCCACGTCTTTCGTCTTGATCTTCTGATTGTCGAAGATCGAGATGATTTTCTCGGCGACCGAAGGAGCGTCCATGATGGCGCCGTCCACGACGGTGTCCTGGGCGAGGGTTTCGATTCCGTAACTGACCAGCTCGAAGCCCGCCTTGGTCTTCTTCAGCTCGACAGCCTTGACAGAACTCGAGCCGATGTCCAGGCCGATTAATGATTTCGTTTTACCCAGATTGAACATCGCGCGGCCCCTCACTCCTCACCCCATCCCGCTTCGCAGGACGGGCACGGCTTCATCTGGTGCGTAAAAATTTTCTTGGAAAAAACTCCCCAAACCCTGCTGACCGCTTCGCGACAGCACCCCGACTACTGCGCCAACTCTGGAGAGGACCGTCAGTACTGCTACGCCCGGTACCTTTCCTCTTTCTCCGTTTATTACATCCACAGCACGGAGTGTCAAGCAACGTGTTCCGATGGTGTGCTATTGGTAAAACATAGGCCGGAAGGACAGGTAGGCGAAGAGTACAGGTATAAAGGACAGGTAGAGTGTCGCTAAAGGCCTCAAATACTGCGGGAAAGGCCCAAAAAGGCGAAGAGTTTGGGTGTTCGCCTAGGGTTTACTTTTTGTTCGCGGGACCGAGCTTAAGTTGCTGCCATATTGTGTCCACGCGCTTTTTTGTGGCGTGATCCATTTTTATTTCGTCAGGCCAACGCCCGGCGAAACCTTCCTCGGGCCATTTGCGGGTGGCGTCCACACCCATTTTGGAGCCGAAATCCTGGCGGCGCGCGGCGTGATCCAGAGTGTCCACGGGACCAAGAACGAATTGAATGTCGCGCTCTGGGTCGATCGCGCAGAGAGCTTTCCAGACGACTTCGCTGGATTTCTGGACGTCAACATCATGGTCCACGACGACGACAACTTTGGTGAACATGGCCTGCCCGAGCGACCAGATTGCATTCATTATTTTGCGGGCTTGGCCGGGGTAGCTTTTGCGGATGGAGACGATCATTAAGTTCTGGAAGATGCCTTCGGCGGGCATGGCTACGTCCACAATTTCCGGATACTGCATTTTCATCACGGGCATAAAGATGCGTTCGATGGCATGGCCCATGAAGTAGTCCTCCTGCGGAGGTGGGCCAACGATGGTGGTGAGATAGAGCGGATCTTTACGGTGCGTGATGCATTGAATGTGGAAAACAGGAAATTGGCCTTCGAGGGAGTAAAAGCCGGTGTGATCGCCGAAGGGACCTTCGGTGCGCATCTCCCCGATTTCGACGTAGCCTTCGAGGACGATTTCGGCGTTGGCGGGGACTTCGAGGTCCACAGTTTTGCAGGCGACGAGATCTACCGGGTCTTTGCGGAGGAAGCCGGAGAACATAAATTCGTCCATGTCCGGAGGGACGGGGAGAATGCCCGCTAGCGCGGTGGCCGGGTCAGAGCCGATGGCTACAGCGACTTCCAATTTGCCATTGGGATTTTTAGCACGGCTGCTGCGGTAGTGGTCGGCGCCGTGCTTTTGCGTTTGCCAGTGCATGCCGGTGGTGCGGGAGTCGTAAACCTGCATGCGGTAACAGCCGACATTGCGCTTACCGTTTTCCGGATTTTTGGTGATGACCATGGGCCAGGTGATGAAGCGGCCGCCGTCCTGGGGCCAGCATTTCAGGATGGGAAAGTGGTCGAGCGAGAAATTGTCGGTGAGGATTGCCTCCTGGCAGGCTCCATTGCGGACTGTTTTCGGGAAGAAGGAGCCGATCTCGGCTAGTTTGGGGAGCATTTTTACTTTTTCCAAGAGGCCTTGGGGGGATTGGAGGTCGAGGAAGGAGCTGATGCGATCGGCGACTTCTTTCAGGTCGTCAACTTCCAGGGCCATGCACATGCGGCGTTCGGTGCCGACCAGATTTGTGACTACTGGGATTTTTGAATTTTTGGGATTTTCAAAGAGCAGGGCGGGGCCTTTTGCTTTTACGGCGCGGTCGGAGATTTCCGTGATTTCGAGGATGGGGTCAACTTCGAGAGCGATGCGTCTCAGCTCGTCGTGTTTTTCCAGCTTGTGGATGAAATCGCGGAGATCTTTGTGAGGCACTTCGGCTCCTTGGATTTGGCGTTGACACTTTAGCATGGAGGAATGGCGGGAAGAAAATTGTGACGCTTGGGCTGAGAGTTCGAGAGATGAGGGAGGACGTGAAAGGCACCGCAGATGAACGCTGATGAACACAGATAAAAGCACACGGATAGAGGCGAAAGATTTAACACAGAGAAAAGCGGAGAACACAGAGAAAGATTAACGGCGTTTACCGCAGAGAGCGCAGAGAAAAACGGAAAGAAAGCTGTGACGGGGTCTATTTTGCGCCGACTGGAAGTGCTTAAGCAGCACGCGAGTCGGACTCTTCGGATTGTTTTGCGGGCGGCTGAGCGATCAGGCGGGTGGCGATGTCGCGATAGCGGGCGATTAGGGCATTGTTGGAGGCCGAGGTTAGGGGAATGCCCAGGGTAACGGCTTCGCTGAGTTGGAGGTAGTCGTTGGGGAGGCGGGCGAAAAAGGATTGTTTGAGGATTTTTTCGGATTGGAGGACGGGGTCTTCGTCGTTCTGACGGGCGCGATTGATGATGATCTGGAAGCGGGCGCGATCGAGGCCGGCGGAGTCCGCGGCGTGGAGGTAGCGTTCCAGCACGCCGAGAGCGAGGGCGCTGGGCTCGGCGATGAGCAGCAGAGTATCGGCGGTGTGCAGGACGCGCGACCATTCGGCGGCGTTGACGAAGCCGAGATCCACGACGACCTAGTCGAATGCGCTGCGGGCGAGTTCGAGGATGCGCAGCAGGGCTTCGAGGGTGACGGATTGGCGCTGCTCGGCACGGAGAGCTTTGTGCAACGGGCCGGCGAGAGTGTCTATGCCAGATTTGTGGCGGGTGAAGAGGCTCGGGAGCAGGGCTCCGTCGTGGCGATCGATGCGTTCGAGCGCGTCGAGGAGGGTGAAGCGTGGTTGGAAATCGAGCATGAGGCCGATCTGGCCGAACGGACACGCGAATTCCAGGAGCGCGACGCCTTTGGAGGTGAGTTTCGCGAGTTGCACGGCAAGATTCAGAGCGACGGTGGTGGCGCCGACGCCGCCTTTGGGGCCAGTGACAACGATTAGTTTTTCAGGCACGCGGAACGCCTCCCGGTAGGTTGTTCGCGGATGGATTTACTTGCGCGCGGAGGTGGGCGCGTTTGTGGGCATCTGCGGAATGGGGCGCGGCTTCTCTGCCCTGATGTAGGGCGGCGCGGAAGTATTGCGCGTGCACTGCGTCTGCGGCGGGATCGTGATGTGGCACACTGGATTCATCGGCAGGGATGGAAGATTCGTTACGGCTAGTTTGGGGGAAGTGCGCTATTATTTCGCGGACTTTTGCCGGATGCGATTCAGTCGGATCGCGGAAATCTTGAGTTACCACGGGAAAGAGGGGCATGCGATGAGCAAAGAACATTTTTATTTCAAGTTGATTCCGCCGCGGGCGACGTTTGGCGCGGATATGACGGCGGAGGAGAGAGCGTTGATGCAGGAGCACGTGCGGTACACGCGCGAAGCGTTCGACGCGGGGAAAATATTGATTTATGGGCCGGTGATGGCTAGCGCGGGAGCTTTTGGCATGGCGGTGCTGGAGATGGAGGATGCAGCTGAGGTGCAGATATTTGGGGAGGCGGATCCTTCGATCAAGGCGGGGATGAATTGTTTTGAGTTTTATCCGATGCGGGTGGGGGCGGCGCGGGGAATGGTTTGAGTTTTCGTGACCTGAACTGCTCATCTGCAGAAACCGTGCGCGGACCTTTTCACGGGGCGGTGCGATTAGGTATAATCTCGGCAGCCGGAACGAGCGGGCGTCGTACAATGGCAGTATAGAAGCTTCCCAAGCTTCGGACGTGGGTTCGATTCCCATCGCCCGCTCCATAACTCACGATGTTTCAATTGCCCTTACACGGCTAACCTAACTGAATCCAGCTTGAAAATGGACGGTTTTGGACCCCAAACGGACCCCATTGAGTTCAATTGGACCCCAACGATTCGCAGAGGAAACCGGCCAGTCGTTCGATGACTTGCTTTCCGTGGGACTAGACCAGCGCGACCTCGCGGTCGAAATTGGGTTTTTTCTCCGCATGGAGCTTGAGGGCAATGCCGCAGACCGCAGCGATACGTTCCAGCATCGTGAGCGAATGGCCCGTGTATTCGGCATCCTCCAGGCGAGCAATTACGGACTGTGTCGTGCCCACCTTCTTCGCTAGTTCGGCCTGAGTCAGCCCCGCATCCTCCCGCATCTCGCGCACCAGTAAGGCCAGGTCAATCTGATGCAAGGTTCGCCCGAAGGTCTTACGGTAGGTTGCGCTCTTACGGGCGCGCTGTTCGACAATTTCACTATGTTTGTCGCGCTTGACGGTTTGTTTCATTGGCCCAACTCCTTCAGGATGGCTTCTCTTTCCTTCTGCGATCCCGTGTAACGGTTTCGGTATTTCATCCAGAGCTTTTTTAGCTGTTCTGCCCTTGTAATCTCGCCCGGCGGAGTCTGTTCCGTCTTTTTCTGAAACCCTGACGTAATCACGATCAGCATGCCCGGCTGGTAGAAGAAGAGAACCCGGAAAATCCGGTCGAATTGCTTGACCCTTAGCTCAAATATGTCATCAGTGAGCTTCTTAACGAACTTCCCTTGCATCCGGTTGCCATAGGTGCGCAGGCGGTCGATAAAAGCATCTATACGGGCGGCTGCTTTGTCATCCAGCGAATCCATGAACTCTCGGGCAGGCACCCGCCCGTTGGGCAGCTCCACATACTCAATTGTGAATCCGCTGTTCACGCGCCTATGATTATCGCATTATTGCGATAGGAGGTCAACTAAGAAGGGGAATGGAGCGTCGAGGCCGAGCGGGACCGTTACTAGCTCCGTAAGCGTGGCCGCCATACATACCTGGGACGCATTCTGCGATGACCGAGTTTTGAATAGACTTCAGTCCCGTTAGGGTCGACCTCGGTCTCGGATGTCTGATATACATCAACTATCCGGTCGAGGTGCCAGCTAACCATCCGCCCCTCGGAGTTCAAGTACGGAGTTTCGTATTCACGCCATTGCTTACGGAGGCGTTTCTTGGCGTCTTCGAAGGACGAAGTGCGCACCAACATGAAGCGGTCTTCAGTATTTTGCAACCCCGACTCTGCGCGCTCGACCCGGATTACTACAAAAGCCCGGACGCAATACCATTCCAACTGTGTCTTGCGTGAGCGGCGACGACGATGACCCGCAATTTGCGTAACGTAAATTAACCGCACTCCAGCTGCGCTACCCAGTTCCAGGATCTTGCGTGCTGTGCCCCTGACCTTCAAGGTGGTGGGTAGTTCCGACCAACGCCGGGCAGTTGCGACAGACGGCTTGCCGCCTTTTATTTGAAAAGTGATTTCGCTACTCTGAATTGGCCCCTTTCGATCGTTTGATTTGGCCCCACCCTACTGAAACTCATATACCGTGTACTCCGCTTCGGGCTCAGTCGCCCCAAGGGAGGCCGGGTGAACAGGAGAGCCAAGGTGGAGCTATTCGAGCAGATACGACGCGAGTACGAACACGGTGGGGAACGATCCGAGGAATCGCCAAGAAGCTAGGTATTCACCGGCGCATCGTGCGTGAGGCCGTGCTCCGTGCTGTTCCCGTGGAGCGAAAGATAGCTGTGCGCGAGAGACCGAAACTGGAACCGGTGAAGACTTTTGTGGAAGCGATTCTGGAAGCGGACCGCAAGGCGCCACGCAAGCAACGGCATACCGCACATCGAATCTGGTGTCGGATGCGGGCAGAGATGCCTGGGGTGCAGATCGGCGAGTCCACGATTCGTCGCTACGTGCGCGAGCGAAAGATAGAACTCAGACTGCTCAGTCAGGAAGTGTTCATTGCGCAGTCTTACAGCTGGGGTCAAGAAGCGCAGGTGGACTGGTATGAAGCGTATGCGGACATTGGCGAAGAAAGGCAGAAGGCCTACCTGTTTTGCATGCGGAGCATGGCCAGTGGCGGAGCTTTCCATTGCGCCTTCCCGCATGCGAGCCAGCAGGCCTTTCTGGAAGCTCATGAGCGGGCGTTTGCTTATTTTGGCGGGGTGTTCAAGATCCTGCGCTATGACAACCTCCGCTCTGCGGTGAAAAGGATTCTGCGCGGGCACCAGCGAGAGGAGACCACGCGATTCATCGCCTTCCGCTCCCATTGGGATTTCGAGTCCGAGTTCTGTACGCCGGCGGAAGGCCACGAAAAAGGCGGCGTGGAAGGGGAAGGCGGATACTTTCGCCGGAACCATATGGTGCCGGTGCCGAATGCGGCCAGTTGGGAAGAACTCGATGCGTTGTTGCTGAGATCTTCCAAGGAAGATGAGCAACGCACCATTGGTGAGCGGATGCAGACCGTCGGGGCGGGAATGAGTCTGGAGCAGGAGCATTTAAAGGGGCTCAAGGAAAGCTTCGATCTGGCCGCGGTGCACTTCCCCCACGTGAACAGCAGCGGTTGCGTGAAGGTGCTGACCAACTTCTATTCGGTTCCGCTACCGGTGGGTCTGGAAGTGCAGGCCAAGGTGCACTCCGCCTACGTGGAGATCTGGCATCAAGGAGAGTGTGTGGCACGGCACGAACGCTGCTTTCAGCGGCAGCAGAAAGTACTCAACCTGGAGCATTACCTGGATGCACTGACGAAGAAGCCCGGAGCTTTTGCGGGTTCGACAGCGCTCGAGCAGTGGCGGGCCCAAGGACGCTGGCCGGCCAGCTTCGATCACTTCTGGGAGGCATTGAAGCAACGAAGAGGCAAGCAGGATGGGACCAGAGCCATGATCGACGTGCTGCTGCTGGGGCGCCCGCATGGATATCCGCGACTAAAGGAAGCGCTGGAGAAAGCTCTGGATCTGAGTTGTTTCGATGTCGAGGCCGTACGCTTGCTGCTTACCACCGACCCAGCCGGGAAGCGTGAAGTGAGTGAAGCGATCGAGATTGGCGCGTTGCGAGCGTATGACCGACCGCAACCCACGACGAGGAACTACGACCAGTTGCTGGCGAACTGCCCGTCGAACGGGGTGATTCAATGAACGCCCCCGTACAACAGGCCACCATCCGGCAGTATGCCAAGCAACTCCAGCTGCGAACGATCGGCGGGCAGTTCGCAGAGGTGGCCGAGCAGGCGATCCGCCAGAAGCAAAGTCATCTCAGTTATCTGGAAGCGCTACTCGGAGCCGAAGTGGAAGAGCGAGACCGCAATGCGGTCGCACGGCGGATTAAGGAGGCGCACTTCCCCAAGGTGAAAACGCTGGAAGAGTTCGCCTTCTCCGCTGCGCCGCACATTCCCGCATCGCTGGTACGGAACCTGGCTGAGGGCGGCTACTTGAGTCGGAGCGAACCCATCATTTTTCTGGGCGAAGCAGGAACGGGCAAGACGCACTTGGCGACGGGACTGGCGGTGGAGGCTTGCCGGCAGAGAAAGCCGGTGCGTTTCACGACGGCGGCGCAACTGGTCAACGAACTCAGCGAAGCGAAGAATAGGAGCGAACTGAATCGCGTGACCAATCGCTGGACGCGGTACGAGCTGATCGTGATTGACGAGATGGCCTATGTGGCGATGCCCGAAGCAGCCGCCGAGTTGTTGTTCCAGATCATCGCCGGGAGAGCGGAAAGAGCCGCAGTGATCGTGACAACGAATCTGCCGTTTTCCGAGTGGACCACCATGTTTCCGAACGCGCGATTATGCAAGGCGATGCTGGACCGGCTGACCGACCAGGCCCATATTATCGAGACGGGCACGGAGTCGTATCGTTTCCGCAGAACGCTGGAAAAGAAAAAAGGTGGCAAGGGATGAAGGAAAGAGACAAAAACCGGGGATGTGGCGGGTCGATCGAGTGGGCGATCGTTGCTCCTGGAGGATTCTGGCGCGATATTTTTCTGTGGAAAACTGGAGACAGGCACAAAGAAAGAAAAAAGGAGCAAAAAAGAAAGAAAACGGAGGCCTGTGGAAACTGACGCCGCTGATGGAAATCCGCAAAGAACGCGGATTCCCACAGCGGCTTGGAAAGCACAAAGCGCTTTCCACAGTTCCCACAAGGCCCGGCGGCGGTTCCCTAGAAGGACTTAATTCACCAGCAGGGCGGGGCCAAATCAAACGATCAAAAGGGGCCAAATCAAGTTGACGGAACCAGAAAAGACAAATCTGGATAACGGCTCCGCATATTCTCGATCCACCGATCCACGCGGGCAGCCATATAAGGCTGTCTCTTCAAGCGCGGCAACCTCTGGATTGCTGGTGTTAGGTCATATGTCCCAAGGTGCACGTAGCCCATGACGTTCCGGTTTCTCAGACGCCGGAATGCGGCCTCGTCTAGCCCAAACCGTTCAAGTCCTGTTAGGCGCACCCTCGTCCCATTGTCTTTCAAGGAATCCCCTCTTCGGCCCTGGATTATAGCTCTCGCACATGACTCTCTCCCCCTCACATTTTCGGTTTTTTCTGCCTCTTTATAGGTAGGGGCCATCATCCCGATTTCTATGATTTTTCCGGTGAGGTTTGGCGGATTTTCCCCCTCTATATAGTAGGAGAAAGTAGGAGAGCTTATCGATGCGTGGTTCCGCAGATACGGCTGGGATGCCTGATGTCAAGAGTCGCCGGGCTTTCTTTCCCATTGAAATTCTGTGCCGAGATCAGCCGCTGGAAATAAAGTTTGAATCTACTCCCGATTTTTCCCATTCAGAAATGCGAGCGTCTCGCGGCCCAATGTTCGGCATGAGGTTCGGGCGCATTTCTTCTCTAGGGTTTCTCATCTCTTCTTCTGTGGCCGCGTTTCGTGGCCCCAATTCAGACACCAGAAATGGAGTGCGTTTTGAGGCCTCGCGACAGGCAGACGAAATCATCGCGCCAGAAGCCCTCCGTTCTAATGCAGCTTTTCTAAGCATCCGCCCGAATGCTTCTTCGGAGTGTGAACGGTGCATGAAAGACACAGTTCACCCTATCGTTCACTTTTCGGTTCACCGGAGGATTTTCGGAAGAGTCCGAACCAAAAGAAGTTGCAGATGGCACGACGATCAATTTGGACGCGGACAAAACACCGGATTGGGCTGGAGCGACCCCACTTTTGTGCACGTTTCCGTGCCCAAAGTAATTCGTGGGGTCGCTCCAGCCCAACTGCGCGGTGACCGCGCAGAGTGTTTTGTCCGCGCAGCATTTGGCAGCAGGGGACCACAGTGATGAACAACGGAGATGAAAACCACACTGACCTTTTGACCGTGCATCAGATCACCACGCTACTGAAGGCGTCAGTTTCTTGCGTGCACGGGCACTCTTTTCGGCGAGAGTAAATGTCGCACAATTCCAACATCGCGCAATTTGATACACTCTGTCCCCATAGGGCAGTTGGGACATCGGGAAAAGAGAACTCGATGGCCCGAAAGCGGTACCAGAATGGACGTGTATTCTTGAAAGGAAAGAAAGAAGAAAAATGGGTCGGGAGATATAGGGAAGATGTGGTGGAAGTCACCGGAACAACAAGGCGTGTTCGACGTTCCGTTATCCTCGGGACCAAGCGCGAGTTGCCGACAAAACGGCTCGCCGAGCGTCGTTTGGCCACCATCCTTGCCCGTATCAACTGCCTCGACTACCGGCCCGGACGTGCTGCTACGTTCGGGGAGTTCATCGAACGGTGGGAAACCGAAGTGCTAACCACACAGAAGCCATCCTCTGCGCGAGCCGTTCGCTCGCACCTCAGGTGCTACATCATTCCAGAGGTTGGCAAACTACGTCTGGACGAATTTGGCGTCGAGAACCAGCAACGATTCATAACTCGAATGCCGGAGAGATCCACGGAAAAGGCTGTCTCCCGAAAGACAATCCTGAATGTCATTGCAACAATCTCCACGATCCTCGCAACAGCACGGAACTGGGGTTACAGCTGTGAACAGATCGATATGAAAAAGCTGCGCCTGCCACAGCGCGGTGTCGCGTCTGAGGCGCGGCACTTCACGATTGAGCAGGTTCAGCGAATTCTCGCCTTAGCTGGAGAACCCTGGCGCACGCTATTATGCATCTGCACGTTGGATGGCCTTCGAGCCGGGGAAGCATTGGGACTTCAGTGGGGCGATATTGACCTCGAACAGCGAATACTTCAAATCCGAAGAACCGCTTGGTACGGGAAGACTCAGACTCCCGAAGAGCCGGGAAAGCGAGACGACGCTTCCCATTCCCGACGCTTTGGCCGGGATTCTGAAAAACTATCGCAACGAGTGGAAACCGAATCCCGATGGATTCCTGTTCGTCACCAGAAACCAACGACCACCCTCATCCAACAACGTCGTGGAGCACCGCCTTTGGCCGATTCTCGACGCGCTCGAGATTCCACGGTGCGGCCTCCACGCATTTCGTCACACTCACACGGCTCTATTGCTCGATTCTGGGGCAACGCCGAAGGTCGTACAACGGCAACTCCGTCACGCCGACGCTCGCACGACCCTACAGATTTACGGGCACGTTGTAGGTGAAGCGCACCGGGAGGCCGTTGAAAAAGTAGCCTTGGTTGTGGACCCTAATGGGCCCCAATCGAGCCGCAGAGATAAGTGGATTCAATAGGTTAGCCGTGTGTTGCGGCGGGTTCGATTCCCATCGCCCGCTCCAGATTTCCAGCGCAGTTCAATTACGTCGTGCATTTTCCATTCACCACGAGATAAGAAGGTCGTACCGCGTCTGCGCGCCGCTTCTGAACCAGATGGCCATTTCCAGCTTCAGACCGATCGACCGTTCAGGGTTAGGGCGACAAGCTAGGTGGAAGAACGAAGAGACGCGCGGGCAACAAATGAAATTGCTTCCCAGACTGGATATTGTATACATACAATGCTCCCGGACCTGGAGGAGGAAACGTGATTCGACCTAATTCCCTTGTAATGCGAGTGGTGGTGATTTTTTGTTTTGTCCTCCTGCTGCCGTGGGGTGCTGTGCGCGCGCAGGATTGGGAGGCGCCGGGGAAACCCATCGGTAAGATTTCGGTTGCGGGAAACTTGATCCTTTTGGAGCTGGACGAAGGCGCGCTGGGGCACCAGAAGCTCTTTGATTTGGGACAGCGCACTTTGCGTTTTACGCCTACGGCTGCGGGATACCGCGTGGAAAATCTTCCGTTGAATTGGGATGCGGATTTTGGGCAGGCGTTGCGTGGACATGAAGTGACGCTGAAAAATTTCGCGTTTCCGTTTTCGGGTAAGAGCTGGAATTCATTTTCTGTGGGTGTTACCGGGTCGATCCGGTTCGGCGAGAAAAGCAACGAGACTGGAGAATGGGGCGCGCCGCCGCGCGGTGAAGAAGGAGGAGTTTCGATCGCGCGGTTCGACCCGCTGAGTGAAGGCGCCGCGAATTTGGTGAATACGGTTCCGGCGATTTGCGTTTTTTTCAAGCCGCGGATGTCTGGCAACGAATTTGTGAAACAGATGGCCGATCGCGTGGTGGTGACTTGGGATGTGACGGAACCGTGGGGCAACATTCAGGATTTTACTTGGGCGAAGACGGTGAACCGGTTTCAGGCGGTGCTGCACAAGGATGGCGCGGTTGAAATGTCGTACAGGGAGCTGGCGGCGAAGGATGCGATTGTTGGCGTCTATCCGTTGATTTCGGGTGGGGTGGAAAAGGCACTGGTGACGCTGTCAGGAGCGAAAAACTCGGCGTCGTCTTTAGCCGGTTCTGCGGCCGTCGCGGCGAATTTGGATATTCGAAATGTGAAACTTTCGGTGGTTGATGGATTGTTCCTGAAGGTCACGTTCGAGACTGCGGGACCAGTGCTGACGGAGGGAGATGCGGGAGTTGCGGGAATCGGCTATCACCTTTACTTGGCGGCGCACAAACTTTCGAGCGAGGCTGTCAGCGCCGCCGACGCCGATGCGGTGTGGACAATTCGCGGCTTTGCGCCGCGTCGTGCCAGCGCGGGCAAATCGCGATACGTCGCATTTGGGCCGGGAGTTTCGCGCGGAGTGAAGGTCAGCGGCAACACGATTTCGATGCAGGGGATCCTGCCGCCGACGCTGCGGGACGCTGCGCAAGTTACGGTTTTCGCCGACAGCTCGGCGCGCGACTCGGAGACGCCTGCGGCGCAAATTCCTGCGCGGGCCGTCGAGCTCGGCGCGATTCGCAATCCGGAGATGCATCTTTCTGCGCTGACGCAGCATGACGGGCCTTTCCCGGTGGTCTATGAGGCGTTCCATTATTACGCGCTGCCGAATGCGCGCGATCTGACGTGCAGCGTGATCAAGAGTTTGGGCGACAAGTACGACTTCCTCGCCTACTATTCGGATTTCCGCGTGGACAACCAGGAAGCGGGGACGCCGAGCGACGGTCCGTTGGGCTCGGTGGGAGGCGCGGTTACGGGAATCGCCGCGAAGCAGAGTGGGCTGGACAAATACTGCACGCCGGGAAGATTTCAGTGGCAATACATTCAGCCGGTATATGTGGGGTCGAACCAAATGCAGGAGCGGCCGCCGCAGGATGCGCCAGTGGGTAACGATCGCGACATCACTTTTTACCAGCAACAGCTGGCGGAGATTTCGCAGGACGGCAAGATGCCTCCTTATATGTACGCGATGTCGCAGATCGCGCACGAGATGGGGCATCGCTGGGCGGCGTTTGTTTCGGCGAAGGTGGGCGACGAAACGATTCCGCTCGGCCCGACGCACTGGGCGAGGGGTTTGCAGGCCATCGTGCCATTTCCGTATGTGCGGCCGACGGAAGCTTCGATCATGGGCGGCGGGGTGTGGCTGGACAATTTCGACGGCACCTACACGCAGCTCGACGACGATTATTACGTGCCGGCGACTGGGTATTCATATCTCGACCTGTATCTGATGGGATTGATTTCTCCGGCGGAGGTGCCGGAGTTTTTTATTTTGCGCAATCTGGTGGCCGCGGGAAAAGATGCGAACGGGCATCCGATTTTCAAAGCGGACAGAACCAAGGTGACGATTCAGGATGTGATTGCGGCGGAAGGTCCGCGCGTGCCTGGCGTGGATAAGTCGCAACGGAAATTCAACACCGGGATGGTGATTGTCGTTCAGCACGGCGAGAAGCCGAGTAGCGAGCTGATGGAGCGGACCAACGGGATTCGTCAGCAGTGGATGGAATATTTTTCGATTGCCACGGGGCGCCGCGCGTCCATGACTACGAATCCGGACTGAGCGCGGTGCTACGCGCGAGGGGCTAGCGGCAACGTAGTGCGACGGACGCCGGTGGCGTCGAAGATGGCGTTGCCGATCGCGGGCGCGAGGCCTACGAGTGGAGTTTCGCCGGCGCCGGCTGACGGGATGTCCTTGCGATCAACGAGGACGATTTCCATGTCGGGAACGTCACGGAAGCGCGGGACGCGGTAGCGCGAGAAACGGGCGTTGGTGATGCGGCCGCCGTCGAAGGCCATGGCTTCGAAGAGCGCGCCGCCGAGTCCCATGATATTCGCGCCCATGATTTGATTGCGCAGGCCGTCGGGGTTCACGATGGCGCCGCAGTCGAAAGCTGTTACTACGCGCACGACTCGAATTGCGCCGCGCGCGTCGTCGGCAGAAATTTCCGCGCAGGTTGCCACATAGCCGCCCTTCTCAATTCCGCCTCCGATGCCGAAGCCTTGTCCGGCTTTGGTTTTCTTGGCCGGCCAGCCGAATGATTTCGCGGCGGCTTGAAAGGCGTCGCGCAGGCGGGGGTCGGAAATATTTTTCAGGCGAAAATCCAGCGGGTCGATGTTCGCGGCGTGAGCGAGATCGTCCATGTGCGATTCGCGGGCGAAATGATTGGCGGTGGCGGCGAGGCCGCGGTAGGAGCCTTGGCGCAGCGGCGAGCGGACCGGGTGAAATTCGATGTGCTGGTTCGCAACGGTGTATGGAGTGCCGATGCCTGAGGCGCCGGAATTGTAATTGTGAAATTCCCAGGCGGTGAGAGTGCCATCGGCCGCGACGCCGCTTTTGATTTCGATTACGCCGGCGGGACGGAAATATGCCCAGGTGAATTCTTCTTCGCGGGTCCAGACGATTTTCACGGGCTTGCTGGCGGCGCGCGCGAGGCGGGCGGCTTCGAGGGCCGCGTCGGGCGTGTGTTTTCCGCCGTAGGCCGAGCCTGTGTCGGGGACGATGACGCGGACGTTTTCTTTGGCGAGATGGAAAGCGTCGGCGAGGGCGTCGCGGGTGGCGAAGGGACGTTGTGTGCCGGTCCAGACGGTTAGCTTGTTGCCTTTCCATTCGGCGACGGCTGCGCGAGGTTCGAGCGGGGCGTGGGCGATGTAGGCGACGGTGTAGGTGGCATCGAGGCGATGCGCGGCGCGTGCGAGACCGTCTGCGATAGAGCCGGACTGCGTGAGGTCGCTGCGGTCGCCGGTGTCAACGTTTGCCTTCAGGTACGAAAACAGTTCGCTGCTGGAAACCTGCGGAGTTTCTTTCCATTGGGCGCGAATTGCGGCGACGGCTTCTTCGGCTTCGGTTTCGCTGGGGGCGGCTGCGCCGACGAACTCGCCATCGTGGACCACGACCCCTGACGGCAATTTTTGCGCGGCAGTTATATCGCAAGAGGTGATCGTCGCACCGAAGGAAGGCGGGCGCAGGACTTTTCCGTACATGAGACCCGCCGGGCGTAGATCGGAAGTGTATTGGTGGCGGCCGGTGACGAACGCGCGGCCGTCTGCTTTGGGCAGCGACTTGCCCGCGACTGTCCATTCGGATGCGGGGGTCATCGGGTCTTCGTCGGGGATTCTTTGTGCCAGCGTTTTTCCGCGCGCGAGGTCCGCGTAGGTGGTGGAACGTCCAGAAGATGGGTCCGTGATTTTCGCGTTTGCTGCGACGAGCTTTTCGGAGGCTGCGTTCCATTCTTTCGCTGCCGTTTGCAGAAGCAGGTCGCGCGCGGCGGCGGCGACGCGGCGGAGTTGCGGCGCCATGGTGGGAGTGGTGCGGCTGCCAAACGTACCCATGTCGAAGGGAGTGAGTTGTGTATCGCCCATGACCATGCGCACGGATTCGAAGGGGACGCGGAGTTCGTCGGCGACGCTTTGCGCGAGCGAGGTGCGGATGTTCTGGCCGATCTCGACTTTCCCGGTGAAGGCGGTGACGCTGCCATCTTCGGCAATGTGCAGCCAGGCGGTGATTTCTTTGGGCAGCGCATCGGAATGATTTTGCCGCGCTCCGCCGCCGGATTCCTGCACGGCGAGTGCGTCTTTGGCGGCTGCGAAGACCATTATTCCGGCGCCGAAAAATTTGAAAAAATCGCGGCGGTCGAGGGCGAAGTGATGGATTGGCGCTTCGCGGAATTCGTAGCGCTCGGGTTCGGGGGCGTGCTCTTGCGCGATTTCGTTCGGCAATTTATTGGCGACCGTGCTCATCGCGGATGCTGCTCCATGGACTTCGCGGCTTGCTGAATGGCCTCCACGATGCGGGGGTAGGTGCCGCAACGGCAGATGTTGCCTTGCATGAATTGCACGATTTCAGTGGGCGATGGGTTGGGCTTCTGCCTGAGGAGCGCGACGCTGCTGATGATCATGCCGGACGTGCAGTAGGCGCATTGAAAGGCTTCGAGATCGAGGAAGGCTTGCTGGATGGGATGGAGCTGGCCGTCTTTTTCCAGGCCTTCGATCGTGGTGACCGGCTGGACGACTTCGCCGAGGGGGAGTTGGCAGGAACGGCGGGGCGAGCCGCCGATCAGGACTGTGCACGCGCCGCACTGCCCTTCTCCACAGCCGTATTTTGTACCGGTTAGGCCGAGTTCATCGCGGAGAACGGTCAGGAGGCGGGTATCAGGGTCGGAGTGGACTGGGTATCTTTGACCGTTGATTTCGAGTTCGAGTGGCGGAGCCATGATGCCTCACGACGTGCTGAATCTTCACGGTGGCTAGCTTCCTGCAGATTGAGATTCTAGCACTTTGAGAGTTGGTGCGAGTATGCAGTGATTCGTTTATGCGGAGCAGATTATGTGCGCAAGTTTCCGTTGAACGATTAGAATGTCGTGCGTATGGGACTTATCTACGCGGGCACTTCGGGGTGGGCTTACGGGAGCTGGCGGCCAGGATTTTATCCGGCGAAGATGGGGACCGGAAAATTCTTGCAGCATTATGCGGGACGGTTGAATTCGGTGGAGGTGAATTACACGTTTGGGCGGCGAGTGAGCGACGAGTTGTTGCAGCGATGGGCTCAGGCGGTGCCTGAAGATTTTAGATTTGCGGTGAAGGCGCACCGACGGATTACGCATAGCAAGCGGTTGCGCGATGCCACGCCGGTCACGGCGGAATTTTTGGCTTCGCTGGAACCTTTGCGGCTGGCGGGCAAGCTGGGGCCGGTGTTGTTTCAGCTGCCGGGGAATTTCAAGTGTGATGTCGGTAGATTGCGGGAGTTTTTGGCGGGGCTACCTTCGTGGGTGCGCGCGGCGTTTGAGTTTCGGCAGGAGTCTTGGTTCAGCGATGACGTGCATACAGCGTTGCGCGAGGGTGGAGCGGCGCTTTGTTTGGCGGAGGACGCAGAGCTCACGACGCCGGAAGTGGTGACTGCGGATTTTTGTTATTTGCGGCTGCGGAAGCAAAGATATTCGAGGAAGGCCGTGGTGGAGCGGGTACGGAGACTGGCGCTTGGTGGGGATGTGTTTGTTTATTTCAGGCACGAGGAGACGCCGGTGGGAGCTTTGCGGGCGGCGGCGTTGCTGCGGGCGTTGCGAGAGAAGTGAGCGCGCGTGTGGCGGGTTGGCTGTGGCGAGTCTTTTAATTTGAGGCAAAGCGAGGGACTTTTGAAGAACCGACGGTGGGGTTTGCGGCTGATTGGCGTTGCAGCGCTGCTTTGTGCGGCGGTGGCTTCGGGCGCAGTCGGAGTGCGGTCGGCTGCGGCGATTCGCGGAGGCGGAGCGCAAGACGCTGCGCAAGCTTCTGCGCAAAGTGGCGCGCAGTCCGTAGTGCAACGCAGCATTGCGATTACGGTGGATGATTTGCCTGGGGCGCTGCCAGGAGACGATTTTGCTTATGGAGAGTTGAAGGAGTTGCAGAGGATCAATCGGGCGATACCGGCGGCTTTGAAGGCGCATCACGCGTGGGCGATCGGATTTGTGAACGAGCGGAAGCTGCAGGTGCAAGGTGAGCGTGATGCGCGGACGGAATTGTTGCAGATGTGGCTCGACGCGGGCCTGTTCTTGGGCAATCACAACTACGCGCACGATGATTTCAGCAATACTCCGCTGCAGAAATATGAGGACGACCTGATTCGCGGCGAGGTGGTGACGGAGGCGCTGTTGAAGGCGGCGGGACAGAGCGAGAAATATTTTCGGCATCCTTATTTGAATACGGGGATGACGATGGACATGAAGACAGCTTTCGATTCGTTCTTGAAGGATCGCGGGTACACGATTGCGCCGGTGACGATTGAGGACGCGGATTACGTGTTTAACGATGCGTTAGCGCACGCTGTCGAGAAAAAGGACAAGAAGATGGCGGCGCGGGCGAAGAAGGAATATCTGGAGTATGTGGATACGGTGCTTGATTATGCGGAGAAGGAATCGGGGGAGATGTTTGGGCGGCAGATACCGCAGATTTTGTTGGTGCACGATAATGCTTTGAATATGGAGTGTTTGGATGGTGTGCTCGAGAAATTGGAGAAACGCGGGTACAAGTTTGTGTCGCTGGATAGGGCGATGAGCGATCCGGCTTATGCGACGCCGGATCTTTATGTGGGGACGGGAATTTTGTGGATGGACCGGTGGAAATTGGCGTTGGGGATGAAATTGGATTTGAGCAAGGGGCCGGAGCCGCCGGGGTGGGCCGAGCAGATATTCGAGCAGATGCGGAAGGAGAGGCAGAAAGAGTGACGCGCTGGAATTGTGTCTGCGGTTGGGCACGGGTAAGTCAAAGGCACCACAGAAGAACGCAGATAAACACCGATAAAGGCAAAGATGAAGGCAAAACGAAGAGAGATCCTTCGTCGCATCGCTCGCGAGGATGGCGAAGCGTTTTGTTAGCGGACCGTGAGGGCAACGCTTCGAGCGGCGCTGAATCGCGCGTGACCTTGCACGTGAAACTATGCGATGGCTTGGGGGATAGCTTTTTTCCAGCGGCCTTGGGCTTTCAGGATTAGTTCGACGAGTTCGCGGACCGCGCCGTCGCCGCCGCGGACTGTGGTGATATAGTGGGCGGCGCGTTTTACTTCGTAGACTGCGTTGGCTACGGCAACGGCGAGGCCTACCCGCTGGAGAATGGGTAGATCGGGGAGATCGTCGCCGATGTAGGCTACTTCTTCGTCGGTTACTCCTGCGCGGAGCAAGATGGCTTTGTAGGCTTCCAGTTTTTTCGGCTGTCCCTGGATTACGAATTCCATGGAGGCTTCGCGGGCGCGGCGGGCGTTGGCCGGGGAGTCGCGTCCAGTGATCAGGCCGGTGCGGATGCCCATGATGCTGGCTAGTTTGATGCCGGCGCCGTCGTGGGCGTGGAACATTTTCATTTCGGCGACGCTGTTGTCGGGGAAAGTTTGCAGGCAGACGTAGCCGGGCGTCATGGTGCCGTCGACATCCATCAGGAGGACCTTGATGGGCTTGGCGCGGCGGAGAACTGCGGCGGGGAATTTTAGTTCGCGTATCGGCATCTTGAGTTTCCTTCTATTGCTGGCGCTAACCGAAAAACTCTAGAGCAATTGCAGGGTCCATAGATCATGGATGTGCAGGACGCCTTCTAGTTTGCCTGCTGGGTCTGTGATCAGCAGGCTGGTGATCTTTTTTTCTTCCATTGCGCGCAGGGCGCTGGCGGCTAGTTCGTGGCGCGATAGGGTGATGGGATTTTTGGTCATGCAATCGGCGGCGGTGAGCGCGAGAACGTTTTCCTGGCGTTTTTGCATTACGCGGCGGAGGTCGCCGTCGGTGATGATGCCGAGGAGTTTGCCGTCGGCTTCGGTGACGGCGGCGAGGCCGAGGCCTTTGCGGCTCATTTCGTAGATTACGTCAGGCATTTTTGTGGTGGGGAGGACGCGGGGGGTGTTTTCGCCTTGGTGCATGAGGGTTTCTACGCGGCGAAGTTTGTTGCCCAGGCGACCGCCGGGATGGAGGGCGGCGAAGTCTTGTTCGTTGAAGCCGCGGCGTTCGAGGAGGGCGATGGCTAGCGCGTCACCCATGGCCATGGCGGCAGCGGTGGAAGCGGTGGGGGCTAGATTCAGCGAGCAGGCTTCTTCTTTTACGGCGATATCGAGGACGATTTTGCTGGCTTGGGCCAAGGTGGATTTCGGATTCGCGGTGAGCGATAAGAGCGGGACGCCCAGGCGTTTGACGGTTTCAAGTAGTTCGATTAGTTCGGCGGTTTCGCCGCTGGTGGAGATTGCCAGCATTACGTCGCCGGCGGTTAGCATGCCGAGATCGCCGTGAAGGGCTTCGCCGGTGTGGAGGAAGAGGGCCGGGGTGCCGGTGCTGGCGAAGGTGGCGGCGAGTTTCCGTCCTACGAGACCGGATTTGCCTAGGCCTGTGACCACTACTCGGCCTTTGCAGCTGTGTAGGAGCTCGACTGCTTTTTCGAAGCGGGCGTCGAGGCGAGCGATCAGACTGGCGATCGCTTCGGATTCTACGCGGAGGACGCGCTTGGCGGTTTCGAGGCTCATTGGGGTTGGGCCTCCCACTCGCGCATTAGGGCCGCTAACTTTTGGATTTTTTGGAGAAGCGGGCGGAGTTTTTCTAGTGGGAGAGCGTTCGCGCCGTCGGAGAGTGCTTGCGCGGGATTGTCGTGAACTTCCAGGAACAGGCCGTCGATGCCTGCTGCTGTGCCGGCGCGGGCTAGCGGCTCGATGAATTCTGGTTGGCCGCCGCTGGACTTCCCTGCTCCGCCGGGAAGTTGGACGGAGTGGGTGACGTCGAAGACTACGGGGTAGCCGAATTTCTTCATGATGGGGAACGAGCGCATGTCGACTACTAGATTTTGGTAGCCGAAGGAAGTGCCGCGTTCGGTGAGGATAATTTTTTCGTTTCCGGTGCTGGCGATTTTTTCTGCCGCGTTGGCCATTTCCCAGGGGGACACGAATTGGCCTTTTTTCATGTTGACGACGCGGCCGGTGCGGCCTGCGGCGGCAAGGAGATCTGTTTGGCGACAGAGGAATGCGGGGATCTGGAGGATGTCGCAGACCTCGGCTGCGGGGCCTACCTGCGAGACGTCGTGGACGTCCGTGAGGATGGGAAGGTTGGTGCGCTTTTTTATGGCGTTGAGGATGCGCAGACCTTCTTCAAGTTGTGGGCCGCGGAAGGAGGCGACGGAGGAGCGATTGGCTTTGTCGTAGGAGGCTTTAAAGATGTAAGGGATTTTCTGGTCGGCGGCGATGGCGGCGATTTTTTCGGCCATGGTGGTGGCGTGGGATTCGGATTCGATTACGCAGGGGCCGGCGATCAGGAATAGGGGGGCGTTCGGGCAGAAGCGGATGTTAGCGATCTGGAAGCTGGCGGTAGGTGGCATGTCTGGTTGCGGGAACAGGTTATGCGGGAATGGGTGGTATTTCAACTTTGAATTGCGCAGGAGCAGGGTGCGGGAGTGCGGGAGAGATCCTTCGGCCGACTTGAGACTAAGGCGCCGCCCTCAGGATGACGATGCTCGTCGCATCGTCAGAGAACGGCGAGAACGTTAACACAGAGAAGGCACAGGAAAGGTGGAGAACACAGAGAAGGATTACGGCGCGGATGCTAATCCGTGGCGGGTTCGGCGGCGGTGAGGCGGGATTCGGTTGCGGCGCCTAGGCGGCGGTGGCGATTTTCCAGGCTGGCGCGAATGAAGGCGGCGAAGAGGGGGTGCGGAACCAGCGGCTTGGATTTGAATTCGGGGTGGAATTGGCAGCCGACGAACCAGGGATGATTGGGGGCTTCGATAATTTCCACGTAGACGCCGTCGGGCGTGCGCCCGGTGATGCGGAAACCGGCGCGGGTCAGGGTTTCTTCGTACTCGCAATTAAATTCGTAGCGGTGGCGGTGGCGCTCGGAAATTTCGAGCTGGCCGTAGGCTTTGGCCGCGAAGGAGCCGGCTTCGAGTTTGCAGGGCCAGGCGCCCAGGCGCATGGTGCCACCCATTTCGTCCACGCCGAGGAGTTCGCGGAGTTTATAGATCACGCGATTCGGTGTCGAGGGATCGAATTCGGTGCTATCGGCGTGTTCGATGTGCGAAACCTGGCGCGCGTATTCGATGGTGGCGCACTGCATGCCGAGGCAAATGCCGAAGAACGGGATTTTTTTCTCGCGGGCGTAAGTGATGGCATGAACCATGCCGGCGATGCCGCGTTTGCCGAAGCCGCCCGGGACGAGAATGCCGTCCACATGGCGGAGCAGGCGCTCGGCGGTCGAGGGCGAGTCAATTTCTTCGGCTTCAATCCATTCGATTACTACGCGCTGGCGATTGGCCAGACCGCCGTGGCCCAGGGCTTCGCGCAAACTTTTGTAGGCGTCTTCCAGCTGGACATACTTCCCTACTACGCCGATGCGGACTTCTCCGTTCGGATGCTCAAGCGTTTCCAGCATTGCCAGCCAGCGGCTTAGATCGCGCGGCGGAGCCTCGAGGCGCAGGAGGCGGAGAATTTGTTCGTCGAGGCCTTCGGACGCTAGGGTCATGGGGACTTCGTAAATGTTGCCGACATCGGGCGCGGAGATGACGCAGGATTCGGCGACGTTGCAGAAGAGCGCTATCTTGGCTTTGAGATCGGCGGCTAGCGGACGATCGCTGCGGCAAATCAGCACGTCGGGCTGAATTCCGATGCTGAGGAGTTCTTTTACGCTGTGCTGCGTGGGTTTCGTTTTCAATTCGCCAGCGGTGGGGATGAATGGGACCAGCGTGAGGTGCACGAAGATTACATTTTCGGGGCCTAGCTCCAGGCGCATCTGGCGAATGGCTTCGAGGAACGGAAGCGATTCGATGTCGCCTACCGTGCCGCCGATTTCGACGAGAACGACGTCCACGCCTTCAGCAACTTTGCGAAAGGCGGATTTAATTTCGTCGGTGACGTGCGGGATGACTTGGACTGTTTTGCCGAGGTAATCGCCGCGGCGTTCTTTGGTGATGATGGATTCGTAGAAGCGGCCTGTGGTCCAATTGTGGTCGCGCGTTAGATGCGCGGATGTAAAGCGCTCGTAGTGGCCGAGGTCGAGATCGGTTTCGGCGCCGTCGTCGGTAACAAAAACTTCACCGTGCTGATAGGGAGACATGGTGCCGGGATCAACGTTGAGGTAAGGATCGCACTTCTGGAGGGTGACGCGAAGGCCGCGGCTTTCGAGCAGGCAACCCATGGAGGCCGCTGCTACGCCTTTCCCGAGAGAAGAAACCACGCCACCCGTCACAAAAATGTATTTTGGGGCGGTGCGCAAGTCGGGTGAAATCCTCCGGGACGATCTGCGTACGAAGCATTATGCGGGGATTTGGGATGAGAGTCAAATTACGAATTTCTTTTGGGAGGATCTAAATTTTTGAGGCGAGGCGGTGATCGGAAAGATTTAACAGAGAGATCAGAGAGAATGGCGGAGAAAAATCTGAGAAAGATGGAGGCGTTTGCCGCGAACGCGCTGAGGACACAGAGAAAACCGGCGCTGCAAAAATGTTGACGCCCGGGCAGGCTGGGGCGCAGCCCTTCGAAACGGCACCGCCGGTTCTCAGGATGAATCGCCCGGTGGGACGATTCACAAGCAGCGCCCTAGGGCTCGATTGGTGTGGTCGCCAAGGATCGATGGCGGTCTGAAGACGGCCGCTACAACGCCAACTGCGGAGAGTTGGCGGAACGCCGGCGCTACGGCAATTAATTTGTGGATTGGCTGGAAGCTTTGGCGCGGGATTGGAGGAGTTTTTCGACGCGGGCTATGTCGGCGGGGACGTCAACGCTTACGGCGTTGTACATGGTTTCTACTACGTGCATGTGGAAGCCGTTTTCGAGCCAGCGCAACTGCTCGAGTTGTTCGATGCGTTCCAGTTCGCCGGGAGGGAGAGTGGGAAATTCCAGGAGGGCGTCGCGGCGATAGCCGTAGAGGCCGATGTGTTTCCAGTGCTTGGCGGCTACGCGGTCGCCGGTGTCGCGAACCCATGGGATAGGGGCACGGGAAAAATAGAGGGCTTGGCCGTCGAAATCGAGGACGACTTTGACGACGTTAGGATCCATGATTTCGCCGGGGAGAGTAATGGCTGAGCAGGGAGTGGCGAGTTGGATGGCATCGTCTTCGGCCATGGCGGCGGCGACGGCGTCCACGGTGCCGGGGTCGATGAGGGGCTCATCGCCTTGGACGTTGATGTAGATGTCCGCGGGAATGTGGGTGGCGACTTCGGCGATGCGGTCGGTGCCAGTTCGGTGATCGGGGCGAGTCAAAATGGCTTCACCGCCAAATGATTCGACGGCGGACTTGATGCGGTCGTCTTCGGTGGCGACGATGATGCGGGAGGGGAGGGTGGCGAGGCGCACGCGCTCAACGACGTGCTGAATCATGGGCTTGCCGGAGATGGGAGCGAGCGGCTTTCCGGGAAAACGCGTGGACGCGTAGCGCGCGGGGATTACTACCAGGACTGTGGGTTCGCCGGAATTTGGCATGGGCCTTGCTCACCTTTCGCCAGCGTAGGAATCTTAACATTTATTGTCCGGTATTGCCGGAGAGTCGGCGCTGGAATCTGCACGGCCGGGACAGTTGCGAAGTTACATAGAAGTTACACGTGGCGCTTGCTTTAGGAATGGCGAGTGATAGAATCGCCGCGAGCGACCTGCAGAGCTGCCCAGAGCCACGCGAGTCCCGCGGCAGAAGTGGGGGCCAAGTTGAGATACCGCGCACCGCAGCCGACTGGAAGTGCAAGGGTTGTGGGGTTTTGCGCGCTTTTGGTTTTCGGCTGTTCCTTCCTGCTTGTAACAACGGCATGGTCGCAAACGCAAGGCCCGACGCATCCTGAAAATTCCCAGAAAATCGAAAAAGGAAAATCGCTGAAGGCGGAGACGGAGATCACTCTGGTTCCCATTTCGGTGACGGACCCTTATGGGCGGCTGGTTACCGGATTGGAGCAGGAAAATTTCCGGGTATTTGAAGACAATACCGAGCAAGAGATTGTGCGGTTCACAAGTGAGGATGTGCCGATTTCGATTGGCGTGATTTTCGATATGAGCGGCAGTATGGGCGACAAAATCGAGAAATCGCGGCTGGCGGCGGTGCAATTCTTCCGCACAGCGAATCCGCAGGACGAATTTCTACTGGTAAATTTTAATGATCGGGCGCAACTGGCGAGTAATTTTACGGGAAGCGTGGAGGAACTGCAGAACCATTTGATGTTCACGGCAGCGCGCGGAGAGACGGCGCTGCTGGACGGGATCTACCTGGGACTGAGTGAGATGAAAGGAGCACGCAACACAAAGAAGGCGTTGCTCATCATATCGGACGGAGGCGATAATCATAGCCGCTATTCCGAGACGGACATTCGCCGGTACGCGCGAGAAGCGGACGTACAGATTTATGCGATCGGGCTATTCGAGCCGAACGGCGGTCCGACGACGGAAGAGCAAATGGGGCCATCGCTGCTGGCGGATTTGACGCAGATGACGGGCGGCCGCGCTTTCGCGGTGAATAACCTGAAGGATTTGCCGGATGTCGCGACGAAAATCAGCATGGAGCTGCGCAATCAATATGTCTTGGGATACAGACCGAGCGATCACAACCGCGATGGAAAATGGCGCAAGATCAAGATCAAACTGCGGCCCCCGAAGGGACTTCCTCCCCTTACCGTCTATGCTAAGACCGGATATTACGCGCCGGGACATTAGGCGATTTTTTTCTTTTGTGTTTTTGATTATGCTGCTGGTTGTGTGCGCGGCGCCGTGTGCGCGCGCGCAAAATCCCCTTCCCGTTCCCAATCCCCCGCCGCCACCGCCTCCTCCTGGGGCCGCAGGTTCAAACGCGCAGACGGATCAAAGCCGGCATTTGAAATCCGTGGTGGATTTGGTGGTGCTGCACGCTACGGTGGTGGATGAGAAGGGGCAATTTATGCCGGGGTTGACGCAGGGTGATTTTCGCGTGTTCGAAGACAAGGTGGAGCAAAAGATCTCGGTATTTTCGAGAGAAGATATTCCGGTGACGATGGGGCTGGTGATTGACAACAGCGGGAGCATGAAGGAGAAGCGGCCGCAGGTGAATGCGGCGGCACTTTCGTTTGTGCGGACGAGCAATCCGGCGGACGAAGTGTTTGTGGTGAATTTTAACGACGAATATTATTTGGATCTGGATGAGGATTTCACGAGTAACCCGCAGGAATTGCACGAAGCGCTGGAGCGGATTGATACGCGCGGCAGTACGGCTCTGTACGACGCGATTATCGGGTCTCTGGACCATTTGAAGAAGGGGCACAAGGACAAGCGCGTGTTGCTGGTGATTACTGATGGAGATGATGACGCCAGCCGGAAGGATTTTGCTTACACCGTGAAGGCAGCGGTGGAATCGAACGCGGTGATTTATGCGATTGGCGTTTTTAGTGATGAGGATCGCAAGAATCAGAAGAAGATGGTGCGGAAGTCGAAGAAGGAATTGACTACTTTGGCGGAGTCAACTGGAGGTTTGGCTTTCTTTCCGGACCGGTTGGAGGATGTGGATCCGGTTTGCGTGCAGGTGGCGCGGGATATACGGAATCAATATACGCTGGGATATTACCCGACGAATGCGGCGAAGGACGGGACGTTTCGAAGTGTGAAGGTGGAATTGAACGCGTCGAAGGGGCACGAGAAATTGGCGGTGCGGACGCGGACTGGATATTATGCGCAGAAGGCTGCGCAAGGGGATTGAGCGAAGGCGGTTCGTTTACTTCTGTTTCCTCGCATTACTTGTTCAACTCTTCAACATCTGCAGAAAGCTGACGCCGTGCGGAATTTTGGTGTGGAAATTTTCCGCTACTGTTTGGCCCATGTCGGCAAGTGTGTCGCGTGTGCCTAGATTTGCGCCGCCGCTTGTGCCGATGCTGGGGCTGTAGAGGAGGATTGGAACGTATTCGCGGGAGTGATCTGTGGTGGGATTTATGGGGTCGGGGTCGCAGCCGTGGTCGGCGGTGATCAGCAGGAGGTCGTCGGGGCGCATCGCTGCGAGGAACGGGCCGAGCAGTTGGTCGAATTCCTCCAGGGAGCGGGCGAAACCTTCTACGTCTTTGCGGTGGCCGTAGAGCATGTCGAAATCTACGAGGTTGGCGAAGATCAGACCTTTCGATCGTTGGGCCAGGGCTTCGGTGAGTTTGGCCATACCGTCGGCGTTATTTTTTGTGCTGACGTAATCGTTTAGGCCGCGGGCGTTGTAGATATCGTGAATTTTGCCGATGCCAAAGACGGGGGTTTTGTTTTCGGCAAGGACGTCGACCAGCATGGGGCTCGGTGGTTCGACGGCGTAGTCATGGCGGCGTTCGGTGCGGCGGAAATTTCCTGGCTTTCCGGTGAAGGGGCGGGCGATTACTCGGCCTACGCGGTTGGGGCCATCGAGAAGCTTTCTGGCGATTTCGCACATGCGATACAGCTCTGCGACGGGAATGACATCTTCGTGGGCGGCGATTTGGAGGACGCTGTCGCCGGAGGTGTAAACGATGGGGTATCCGGTGCGCAGGTGTTCTGTGCCTAGTTCTTTCAGGATTTCGGTGCCGGAGGCGGGCTTGTTGGCCAGGGTGCGGCGGCCGATCTGGCGTTCGAACTCGGCGATCAACGCTGGCGGAAAACCGTGGGGATAGACTGGGAAGGCTTGGTCGAGCCAGATGCCGGCCATTTCCCAGTGGCCGGTGGTGGTGTCTTTTCCTGGGGAGCGCGTGGCGCCTTTGCCGTAACTTCCGGATGGGCGCGAGGGCGGAGTGAGATGGTCGAGCGGTTTTATGTTCGCCAGGCCCAGGCGCACGAGATTCGGGAGATGCAGCGGGCGCGAGCGCGCGATGTGTCCGAGGGTGTCGCGGCCCACGTCGCCGTAGTCGGCGGCGTCAGGGAGTTCACCGATGCCGACGCTATCGAGGACGATCCAGATTACGCGCGCGAAATGCGTTGCGCCTTGCCCCACTGACGCCTCCTTCTTCATCTGATTTAGCGGCGCTGCGGAAATCAGATTGTACTCCACAGTTGTAGCTGCGCCAGTGCGGGCGTGCTGCGGGGGCGAGTGGCTTGCGAGGAAAGCGCTCGTTCAGCTCTGCGCCGAAGGTTTAATGCGATCGGAAATCGAACTCGGGTTACGGAGTATTGGCCCAGGTGCGGGCAGCTTCAAATGTGCGGGGGCCCCACCAGACATCGTGTTCCGGGGTCGTGATGGAAGCAAAAGCTTGCTGGGCTGAAGCTTTGTCCTGTAGATGGACAGCCAATATCGCAAAACGATTGGCGTTGAGATTGGAGAATCCGTAGAGGCGCTGCACGTTGTTGTAGCCGTCTCTGATTTTCGGCAAGGATACGGCGGGCATTTCCGCGATTTCCGGCGCACAGTTGCAGGCGAGCGAACTGACGATGCGGAAGTAAAGTATCGAACCATCGGGCTCGGGAAGTTTAGCGGAGGCTTCTTCGGCGAAAGCCGGGATCGCTCCGGGTTTGCCATACCACTGAGGCTTCAAGTAGTCGGCGTATTCGCGATAGAAATGATAGTAAGCAGGCTCGAAGGCCAGGGCTTGCTCCAGAAGCTCGCGCGCTTGAGCGTTCTTCCATCCTTGCCTGAAGGCGACCTGCTGCATGGCCTCGTACCAATGGGGATCGCGTTCCTGGAGGCGTGCGGCGGCGAGCAGAGCGTCTGTGGCGAGAGCGGAACGCTCGTTGTAGAGGTTCCATTGAATGTCGGACACGGTGTCGGCGGTGCCGTCGCCGCGCGCGAGATCGGCGTAGTCGGTATAGGTTCGCGCGAGAGTGATGCGGGCGGCGGAAGATTGTGGATAGGCAGCGATCCATTTTTGGATGCGGCGAATCTGAAATTTGTAGTCGGAGTCGGTTATGTCGCCTTCGTGGGGCGGATAGCCTGTGGCGTTGAAGAAGACATTGTTCTTCCACACGCCGCCGACGAAAAGACCGCGCTCGGTGCGGTTCTGTGCGGCGATTTTTTCGAGCTCGGCGAAATTTTCTTCGGCGAGCAACAGGCTGATGTCGGTGCGATAGGCTTCTTCGGTTTCCGAGGTCGCGGGGGATGCGACGGGAGGAGGCAAGACCTGGTGGCCGCGGCCGTAGTCGTGGACGGCCTGCATGATCGTTTCGATTGAGGCGTGATGGTTGAAGTCGAAGTGCATACAAGAGGTGGTAGCTAGCGCAAGGATCAGGAGCGCGAAGAGGCCAGCGATTCCGGACTGCGCAGGAGTGTGTCGTTTGAGCATGAGGTATGATAACTACGCGGGTACGGTAGAGGTACTGTACTGAAGTTCAGGTGAGCTGAAAAATCAAACGGTGACGGCGCGGACGACGTGATGATGACTGGCCCAGAATCGGGAATCGGGGCATCCCCTGCGCGGAGGGCAATTTGCGGGGGTTGACGGCAGGGCGTATAATTTTTGGTTTACACATATGGCTACGGAACCTATAGAGAAGCTGCCGCGTGACCGAGCGGAACCAGAGGCTGTTCCTGGGGGCGGGAGCCCGTCTGGCGGCTCGGCCGCTTCCAGTGGGACGACCGCTGGAACGATTTCTGGCGCTGGCGCGGGGGTTCCCCTCCCTGGCGATATTGAGGAGATCCGCGTGCGCGGGGCGCGCGTGCACAACCTCAAGAATCTAGATTTTGTGATTCCGCATAACGCAATCACTGTCGTCAGCGGGGTCTCCGGCTCCGGCAAATCCAGCCTGGCGTTCGATACGCTTTATGCCGAGGGGCAGCGCCGCTACATCGAATCGCTTTCGGCTTACGCGCGGCAATTTTTGGAGCGGATTGAGAAGCCGGATGTGGATGAGATTACGGGGATCGCGCCGGCGATATCGATCCGGCAGAAGAACTCGACGCGCAATCCGCGTTCGACGGTGGCGACGGCTACTGAAATTTACGATTACTTGCGCTTGCTGTATGCGCGGATCGGGCGGACGTTTTGTTTGCGCTGCGGCGAGGAAGTGCGCAAGGACACGCTGGACGAAATCGCGACGCGGGTGCTGGCGTTGCCGGTGGGGCGGCGGTTTTATGTGTTGTATGAATTGAAACTGACGCCGGAGACGGTGACGAATGCGCCGCAAGCGCCGCGTGCGCGCAAACCGGTGCGTTTGGGTGCGGATGCAGTGCGCGAGGCGCTGATCAGTTTGCGCAAACGCGGGTTCAACCGGATTTATCAGGCGGGGCGCGTGTTTGAATTCTCGACGCCGGAAGAATTGCTGGACGTCGATTTCACGAAGCCGGTGTACGTGCTGGTGGACCGGCTGGAGCTTTCGCCGGAAGTGCGTTCGCGTGTGATGGACTCGATCGAGATTTGCTACCGCGAAGGGCGCGGCGAAGCGATTCTGGAATTTGTGCCGGAAACGCCGGGCACCAAGCCGGAGCGGATGGTCTTCAACGAGCGGTTCGAGTGCAAAAAGTGCGGCGCGGTGTATCAGGAGCCGGAGCCGCGGCTTTTTTCGTTCAACAATCCTTATGGGGCGTGCCCGCGCTGCCAGGGATTCGGGAACACGGTGGATTTCGATCTGGACCGCGTGATCCCGGACAAGAGCAAGTCGCTGAACGAAGGCGCGATTGAGCCGTGGACCAAGCCGCGTTACCGGCAGCTGATGATGGACCTGCGGCGGTTTGCGCGCGCGAAAGGGATTCCGATGGACGTGCCGTTCCGCGATCTGTCGCCAGCGCAGCGGCACGCGATATTGGATGGCGACAAGGGCGAAGATTATATCGGAGTGAAGGGATTCTTCGGCTGGCTGGAGCGGAAGAAATATAAGTTGCACGTGCGCGTTTTCTTGAGCCGATATCGCGGGTATGCGACCTGTCCGGATTGCCGCGGGACGCGCTTACGGGCTGAGGCGCGGGCGGTGAAGATTGCGGGGCAGTCGATTACCGAAGTTTGCCAGATGACGGTGAAGGACGCGCGGCCGTTTTTCCAGAATTTGCAATTGAGCGAGACTGAGGCGGCGATCGTCGAGAAGGTCCTGGAAGAAACGCAGCAGCGGCTGCGATTTCTGGATGACGTGGGCCTCGATTATTTGACGCTGGACCGGCTGACTTCGACGCTTTCGGGCGGCGAGGCGCAGCGGATTCAGTTAGCGACATCGTTGGGGTCGCATCTGGTGGGCGCTTTGTATGTGCTGGATGAGCCTTCGATCGGATTACATCCGCGCGATACGACTCGGCTGATTGAAATTTTGAAGGGGTTGCGCGACCTGGGAAACACTTTGCTGGTGGTGGAGCATGATCCGGACACGATCATGGCGGCCGATTACGTGCTGGATTTGGGGCCGGGCGCGGGCGAACACGGCGGCAAATTGATTTTTGCGGGGACGCGCGAGGCGATGCTGACGGATGCGCATTCGCTGACGGGGCGTTACCTGCGCGGCGAGCTGAAAATCGCGGTGCCGGCGCGGCGACGCAAGCCGACGGGAAAATTCCTGAAAATCATTGGCGCGCACAGCCACAATTTGCGCGGAGTGGACGTGATGATTCCGCTCGGGCTGCTGGTGGCGATTACGGGTGTTTCGGGGTCGGGAAAATCCACGCTGGTGTACGACGTGCTTTACAAAGCGTTGCAGGCGAAGCGCAGCGGCGGAAACTGGAAGGAATGCTGCGACCGGCTGGAGGGCGATAATTTGCTGGCGGGAGTGGAGATGGTGGACCAGTCGCCAATTGGGCGGACGCCGCGGTCGAATCCGGCGACTTATTTGAAGGCGTTCGATCCGATTCGCGAAGTATTTGCCGCGACGCCCGAGGCGAAGAAGCGCGGATTTACGGCGGGACATTTTTCGTTCAACATTCCGGGCGGGCGTTGCGAGGCTTGCCAGGGTGACGGGACTGTGACCGTCGAGATGCGATTTTTGGCGGACGTGGAACTGGTGTGCGAGGAGTGCCGCGGGACGCGTTATAAGAGCGCGGTGCTGGATGTGCGGTACAAGGATAAGAATATTCACGACGTGCTGCAGATGACGGCGCGCGAGGCGATCAGTTTTTTTGCGGCGCATCCGAAGGTGACGGCGAAGTTGCGCGTGCTGGACGAAGTGGGGCTCGGTTATTTGCGGCTGGGACAATCCGGGACGACGCTATCGGGCGGCGAGGCGCAACGTTTGAAACTGGCGGCGCATCTTACGCGGCAGGAAAATACGGGCATCCTTTATATATTTGACGAGCCCACGACCGGGCTGCATTTTGACGATATACAGAAATTGCTGACGGCGTTTCGCAAATTGATTGAGGGTGGCGCTTCGGTGCTGATCATCGAGCACAATCTGGACGTAATCAAATCGGCGGACTGGGTGATTGATTTGGGTCCGGAGGGTGGCGAGGCAGGCGGACGCGTGGTGGCTGCGGGAACTCCAGAGCAGGTGGCGCGCAACCAGCAATCGCACACGGGGAAATATTTGGCGCGTGTATTGAATGGGCGCAACGGCAATGGCGCGAATCATGGCCATCATGCGGCGGAGAAGCACGACGCTGCTGGCGCACCGCCGCTGCGGCCGGTTGATTTGCCGACGGAATGAAACGGCGGAGTACTCTATTGATCAGGCCGCTGGTGTTTGGAGCTTTTGGCGTTCTTCTGGGAGCGGCGCTCGCGGCATTTTCGGGCGTGGCTTCGGCGCAAACCGTTGGTACTTCTCGAACGAAAATTCCTCGGGACCCGAACGTAATTGAATTGAACCGTCTGCTGAGTGATGCGCAGGATGCCGTGAATAAGCAGGATTACGCCAGCGCGGCGCAGGATTATCAGGCTTACCTGGCGAAAAAACCGGACGATGCGGTGGTGCATTACGATTTGGGCTACGCGTACACCGCCCTGCAGCAGCCGGCAGATGCGAGGAGTGAGTATGAGAAAGCGATCGCGCTGGATCCGAAGATGGCGGCGGCTTACCAGAATCTGGGAGTGACTTTGATTCCGACGGATCCCGCGGCGGCGATCGAGCCTTTGCAGCGCGCGGCGGAATTGATGCCGGAGGATGCGCGGACGAAGTGGCTCTTGGGGATTGCTTTTGAAGCTACGAAGAAAGATGCGCTGGCGATCGAGCAGTATCAAGCGGCGGAAAAGTTGGACGGGAAGAGTGCGGAGGTTCGCAATTCGCTGGGGTTTGCACTGCTGAGGACTGGACGCGCGGGTGATGCGGAAACTGCGTTTCGCGAAGCGCTGGCGCTGCGGCCCACGGGCGCGGCGGCGGATCAGGCGCATAAGGGATTATTGCAGGCGCTGCTCGCCGAGAAAAAGAATGATCAGGCGGCTACGGAGCTGGGAGTTTATCTCTCGGCACATCCTGGTGACCCGGCGCTGCAGCTAGAGCACGCTTCCCTGCTGGTAGATGCGGGAAAAGATGATGATGCGTTGGCGGAACTCGATAAGGCTGCGACGGCGGGCCCGGAATCTCTGCGCGCTTTGAAATTGCGCGCGGCGATTTATTTTCGCAAGAAGCAGTATGACAACGCGGTGCCGGTGCTGGTGAAGGCGATCGCGCTGGCGCCGCAGGATGTGGACCTTCCGGCAGAGCTGGGCCATGCGTATCTGGAGAAAAAAGATTATCCGAATGCGGTGAACGCGCTGGTCGTAGCGATGAAAATGAATCCGCAGTCCATGGACGTGCTGAAGGATCTGGTGACGGCGGAATATCTGAACAAGAATTATCCGGCGGCGCTGCACGGGCTGGATGTGTTGGCGCAAAAGGAAACGCCGCCGGTGGGAAGCTGGTTCGTGCGCGCGACCTGTTACGATAAACTGGGGCAGGTGCAGCCGGCTCTCGATGCGTACAAGAAATTTCTGGAACTGAACAAGGACCAGAACAGCGACATGTACTTTGAGGCAAGCGCACGCGTTCGAACACTGACTCGAGAGCTCGCGAACAAGAAGAGGTAGTACATTGCCGGCACGTGGCGGTTTTTGGGTAGCCGTTTTTTGGGTGACGCTGGTTGCGGGGTCGCTGCTGGCTCAGGACCGGACGGCGGCGTTGCGTTCGCGATTCGAAAAGGAATCGGATCCGGTGCGCAAGGCGCGGCAGGTGGCACTGTTGGCTGATTCCGAATTTCGCGACATGCACGAAAAGATTGACACCGGGGATTTGGCGGGGGCTGCGGAAATTGCGGGGCGGGTGCGGGATGAAGCGCAGGCCAGCAAGAAATTACTTGATGCGAAGATCCGCGACGCGGAGGCGCACCCGGACGGGTACAAACAACTGGAAATTTCGGTGCGCGAATCCATGCGGCGGCTGGACGATATAATGGTGAGCCTGGCGAAGGACGAGGGGGCGCCGCTCGCGGAAGTGCGCAAGGATTTGGACGAGCTCGACAGGCAAATGATCCATCAGCTGTTCCCGAAGCAGCCGGAGCCGGCGGCTGCGACAGAGAAACCGAAGAGTTAGTGAGGAGCGCGCGATGGGGCGGCGAGTGCAAAGGCTGGCGAGCTGGATGCTGCTGCTGATGGCGGTGACAGCGACTTCGGCTCGTTGCGTTGAGGCGCAGCAAGAGAAAAAAGATTATTTGACGGATGCGGAGGGCGACCGCATACGCGATGCGGTGACTCCACCGGAACGGATGAAATTGTTCGTGACGTTTGCGGAGGACCGGCTGAAGAAATTCCAATACGAGTTGACGCGGACCGTGCCGGAAGGGCGACGGGCGGAGATTTTGAACGGGCTGTTGAATGCTTACGCGGGATGCATTGATGATGCGGCGGATCAGATTGAGGTGGCGCGGGAAAAGCAGGTGGATATTCGCGCGGCGCTGAAAAATATGCAATCGAAGGGCAAGGAATTTCTGGCAGCCTTGCAGAAAATCAACGAGGGCGGGCCTGAATACGACACATACAAGGATACTTTACAGGACGCGATTGAAGGGACGCAGGACGCTTTGACGGACGTGGATAAGGCACTGAAGGAATTGAATACCGCGCCGGTGCGGAGAAAACCGTCTTGACGAAACGTCGCATGAAAAATGCGGTGCCGGGCGGCGAACGGATTTTTCAGCGAATCTATACGCGGCTTGGTTGCGAAGGGCGGCCGCCGCATTTTGTGGTGGAGTTTCATCCCTATACGGACCTGACGCACACCATTCGATTGCGGGAAGGTACGGCTTACGTGCGTTTGTCGGATGCGTTGGATGATGCGCCGCATCCGGTGGTGGAGGCTACGGCAGCGATTTTGCTGGGGCGTCTGTATCGGAGGGAGCCGCCTAAGGAATTGCTGCAGACTTACCGGGAATTTTCCTATGCGGGAGCGACGCGGCGACGCTTGCTGGCTTTGCGGCAGCGGCGGGCGCGGCGGGTGGAGCATCGGCCGACTGGGACGCATCACGACCTGGATGAATTATTCGAACGGCTGAATGCGCGCTATTTTGATGGGGCGCTTGTGAAGCCGCGGTTGGGTTGGAGCCGTCGTGTGTGGAGCAGTTTGCTGGGATGTTTTGATCCGGCGCTGCAGCAGATTGTGATTAACCGGCAACTGGATCGCGAGGCCGTGCCGGAATTTGTGGTGGCTTATGTGATGTATCACGAAATGCTGCACGTGAAGCATCCGATGAGATTTGCGCGGTGCCGTAGGGAGTCGCATGGGGCGGAGTTTCGGCGCGAAGAAAAGAAATTTGCGGATTATCAGAGGGCGATGAGGTTTCTGGATCGGTTTCCGGGGCGGTAGTGCTGGCGGTTTGAAAACCGCCGCTACAAAACCTGCCTTTTTCGCGGCGGCTATTGCTTCTTGGAGAGTTTATCGATTTTTTCGCGGACTTTTTTGGCGTCGGGGGCGTTGGGTAGGACCTGCAGATATTCCTTGTAGTAGCGCACGGCTTCGGATGGGTCGCCTTTCTTCTCGTAGCATTCGGCTAACAGCAAACGTGGTTTGGCGAAATTGGCGCGCAGAGTGATCGCGTCTTCGAAGCGGGCGATGGCTGCGTCCACGTCACCTTTGTGCAAGTAAAACATTCCCACGTCAATATCCTGTTGTGCATGGAACGGGTCCCAGGCGGGATCGTCTTCGGGGGGTAGCACCCCGGGCTTTGATTTCTTGGGGGCCTCCGCGGGAGTTTTTGTGGATGCGGTATCGTCGGGCGGCAACACTTTTTTTGACGACGACTCTTGTGAGGAATCCTGGCCGGAGTTGGGAGTTGAGGTTGGGTGCGCGGGCGCGGCGTCCGCCGGCTGTTGCTGCGGCGGAGCGGCCGGTTGTTGCGCGGGCTGCTGGCCTGATTGATTGTGTTGGTCCTGCTGATCTTGTTGGCTGTAGCACGGTGCAGCCGAGAGCAACCCCGCTGCGGGCAGAGTTGCGCCGAGCAGAATGAGTATTCCGAGTTTTGAGACGTTGCGAGGCATCAGGCTCCTGCAGCAATTAGATAGCGTTTGCTATCATGAACGTTGTACGCGGTCCGGCGGATGATTCCGCGCGCGGGCCGTCGCCAGAAATCGTAACGCTTGGTATTGTAACTCGCCGCCATGGAACTCCGCGAAAAAGTCGCGCAATTGCCTATGCAGCCCGGGGTGTACCTGTTCCAGGACGCGGGCGGGAAGATTTTGTACGTCGGCAAAGCGAATTCGCTGCGCAGCCGGGTCCGGTCTTACTTTCTGGAATCGCACTGGCAGGATGCCAAGACCGGGTCGCTGGTGCGCGAGATTGCCGACGTCGATTACATCGTGGTGGACAATCAGAAGGAAGCGCTGGCGCTGGAAAATAATCTGATCAAGCAGCATAAGCCGAAATTTAATGTGCTGCTGCGCGACGACAAGACCTATCCGTACATTCGGTACACGGCGTTTGAAAAATATCCTCGGGTGTATGTGACGCGGCGATTGAATAAGGATGGCTCGATCTATTTCGGGCCGTATTTTCCGGCGCGGCTGGCGTATTCGATGGTGAACCTGATTCACAAGCATTTTCTGGTGCCATCGTGCACGGTGGATTTGACGCGGGCGCATCCGCGGCCTTGTTTGCAATATTACATTCATCGTTGTTTGGGGCCCTGTGTGGCGGGGTTGGTGACGGATGAACGTTACGGCGGAGCGGCACGCGACGTGCGGTTATTTCTGGAGGGGCGGCGCAACGATTTGGCGCAGAGCTTGAAGGATCGCATGCAGCGTGCTTCGGAGGGCGAGCGTTACGAGGAGGCTGCGGGGTATCGCGATTTGCTGCGCACGTTGAACGAGATGGAGGAGCGGCAGAAAATCGCGGCGGCTTCGGGCGACGACACGGATGTGCTGGCTTGGTACGCGGAACCGCCGCAGGTGGCGGTGAATTTATTTCACTTGCGCGGCGGGAAAGTGGTGGACCGGCGGGATTTTTACTGGGAGGACATGGAGGAATTCAAGCCGGAGGAATTTCTGCCGTCGTTGATCAAGCAGCTGTATTTGGATGCGGCTTACTGGCCGCGCTACATTCACACGCCGATGGAATTTGAGGATAGCGCGCTGATTGAGGAAGTGTTGACGGAGCAGGCGGGACATCGCGTGGAGATTGTGAATCCGCAGCGTGGGCAGAAGCATGCGTTTTTGGAATTGGTGGAGAAGAATGCGCAACATTCGTTTATTCAGCGCTTCCGGATATTGAAGCCGAGTTCGGCTGCGATCGTGGATGCGCTGGAATCGGCGCTGGGGCTGCCGGAGCCGCCGAAACGGATTGAGTGCTTTGATATTTCACATATTCAAGGTTCGGATACCGTGGCTTCGATGGTGGTGTGGGAATCCGGCAAGATGAAGAAAGCGGACTACCGGAAATTTATTATCCGCGGCGAGGCGATGCCGGAAGGCGCGGAGAAGGCCGCAGGCATTTTGCGCGATGACTTTGCGAGCATGCAGGAGGCGGTGGAGCGGCGATATCGGCGATTACAGCTGGAAAAGAAAGCGATGCCGAGTTTGATTTTGATAGATGGTGGGATTGGGCAGCTGCACGCGGCGGCGAAAGCGTTGGACAAATTGGCGGTTATCAATCAGCCGATGGCTAGCATCGCGAAGAAGGAAGAAATACTTTACGTGCTGGGACGCGAAGATGAGCCGGTGGTGCTGGAGCGGCATTCGCCGGTGCTGCACTTGATACAGCAGATTCGCGACGAGACGCACCGATTTGCGGTGACGTTTCACCGGCAGCGGCGATCGAGCCGGCGTTTGCGGACGGCGTTGACGGAGATACGCGGCGTCGGGCCGCGCACGGCGCAGAAGCTGCTGCAGCGATTTGGCAGCGTGGCGCAGCTGCGGCAGCTCAGTCTGGAGCAACTTGCGGCTGAAGTTCCACGCGCGCAGGCGCAGCGGGTGTTTGAAGGGCTGCGCGATGCAAAACCTGAGGACGCACCCCCGCCGTGAAACTCTCGCGGCTACACCGTTCACAGCGCGTGGAATTTCTGTGCACAGCCAACTTACGGGCCTTCGGGGGAGAAGTCTGTTCCCTTGGGGCGCTTCGTGCGCTGCCGCAATGCGAGGCTCGGCGTGGAACGAGCGCAAACGGTTCGCATGCGGGAGTGGCTGGAGGTATATTGTCGCCTAGCATGTAAGCAAAATGGAATCGTGCGCCGGAGAAGGAGCCTATCGAATGCGATCGTGTCGACATTTATTCCGCATCGTCGCGATCTTCCTCTTTGGATTGGTGGCTTCCGTTGTGGCGTCGGCACAGAGCGCGAAATCGCCGATTCGAATCACTGCCGACCTATCCGACGCGCCGCGCAAGATTTTTCATGCCGAGGTGGATTTGCCGGTGACGGCCGGAGCACTGACGCTTACTACTCCGAAATGGGTTCCCGGACAGCACATGCCTGCGGGTCCGGCGGGAAACATTGTGGGCGTGGTGTTCACAGCGAACGGGCAGGCGCTGGCGTGGCGGCGGGATGATGTGGATCTTTATGAGTTTCATTTGACGATTCCGACGGGGGTGACGACGCTACAGGCGCATCTGGATTGCATTGTGACGGCGAATGTGTCGCAGAAGACGGCGGTGCTGGACTGGGAAAACTTGCTGCTGTATCCAGCGAACACACCGGTGCGCGAGATTCCCATTCAGCCTGCGGTGATTGTGCCAGCGGGTTGGGGAATCGGGACTGCGCTGACTCCCGTAGGCGATGGAGTATATCCTGTGCCGGTTTCGGGGAGCGTGACGCACTTTGCCGCGACGAACGTGGAGCAGTTGCAGGATTCTCCAATCATGACGGGACTTTATTTTCACGAATTTGTCTTGGCGCCGGAAATTTCGCCGAAACATTACATGGATGTGGCTTCCGACCTTCCGGCGGATTCGAATCTGCGGGCTTCCGTGCTGGTGGAGCTTTCGAATCTGGTACGGGAGGCGGACGCGCTGTATCGGTCGCATCATTACGGCAGCTATCATTTTCTTCTGACGCTTTCGGATGCTGCTACGGGCGAAAGGACGCTGGAGCACGGACAGTCGTCGGAAAACGGCGTGGGCGAGAAAAGTTTTTCGGATGATTCGCAAATGCTGCCGGACGACAGCACGCTACCGCACGAATACTCGCACTCATGGTGCGGAAAATACCGACGTCCGGCGGGATTGTATCAACCGGATTTCGCGACGCCGCAGCAAGGGTCTCTGCTGTGGGTTTACGAGGGACTGACGCAGTATTACGGCGAGGTGCTGGCGACGCGGGCGGGGTTCATGTCTCCGGCATTGCATCGCGACGTGCTCGCCATGACGGCGGCTTATCTGGAGCACACGCCAGGGCGGGAATGGCGGACGACAGCGGATACGGCGATTGCGGCGAGTCTACTGCGCAACGGGAATGTGCCGTGGGCGAACTGGAGGCGAGGGCAAGATTATTACGACGACGGGCAATTTATCTGGCTGGATGCGGACACGTTGATTCGAAAGGCGACGAATAATCAGAAATCGCTGGACGACTTCGCGCGGATTTTTCTGGGACAAGGCGGGAATACCGGGCCGCTGATTGTGGCTTTTACATTTGACGAGGTGGTGAGCGATCTGAGTCAGGTGATGGCTTATGACTGGGCGGCGTTCTTGCATGAGCGCCTGGAAAAGATTCAGCCGCACGTGGATATGGCGGGAGTGGAGCGCGGCGGATACAAACTGATGTACGCGGATACACTGAATGCTTTGGAGGCGGGTTTGACCGGCAAGGAAACGGCTTACTTTACTGGCACGGACGAGCGTGGAGTGAACGCCTGGCACTCGGTGGGGCTGATCGTCGCGGGTGATGGCAGCATCGTGGATGTGCTGTGGCATGGGGCCGCGGACCAGGCCAAGATTGTGCCGGGTGCAAAGATTATCGCGGTCAACGGCCACGGTTATGCCGGCGATTTGTTGCGCGCTGCGATTCGCGATGCGAAGGGCGGCACGGAGGCAATTCATTTGATTGTGCAGATGGATAATTTGATTTCTGTCGCGGACATTGATTACCACGGTGGCGAGCAGTTCCCGGTTTTAGAGCGAGTGGAGGGAACGGCGGATTATCTGGACGATATTGTGAAGCCTCTGGCGTCGCAGCAGCAGCCTGCGCAGGCGAAGACGACAGCCGCGAATCGTTAGACCGGTTTATTTTCGACTTCCGGGGCGTGGCTGACCTGGGGCGAGTTTTGGTGGGGCGTGTGATTGCCGAGCAGTTTGTTGAACGCGGCTAGGAGTTTTTCGCCTTGTGCCTGCCAGTTTAGTTCTTGTTCGACGCGTTGGCGGCCGCAGGCGCCGAGCGTTTCGCGCAGGTATTGTGAGTCGAGCGGAGTTTCGATTTTTTTGGCGAAATCGATGAGATCGTTGGGACGGGCGTAGAGTGCGGCGTCGCCGAGAGTGCGGCGGCCTTCCTTCAGATCGTATAGGACGACCGGTCTTCCCTACGCCATGTACTCGAGATTTTTGATCATGGTGCAATGGTCGTTCAGAGCGTTGGATGGATCGGGTGCGACGCAGACGTCGTCAGTAGCGAGGTAGAGCCCGACCTTTTCGCGCGAGAGCAAACCGGCAAATTCGACGAAATCTGCGATGCGGGATTGTTGCGCGAGGGCTTG
Organism: uncultured Acidobacteriota bacterium; assembly: GCA_963790855.1. GTDB lineage: Bacteria > Acidobacteriota > Terriglobia > Acidiferrales > UBA7541 > Palsa-295. The sequence continues at coordinate 87,062 of CAWBPZ010000003.1, read as the reverse complement.
CAATCTGGGAATTTGGCTGCCAAAGCCGATGAGCACGAATTGTGTGTCGTTGCGGCCGCGTTGGGTGACAAGATATTCGATGGATTCGATGAGCAAGCGCACACCGTCCTGAATTTCCATTTCCCCGACATAGACCACCAGGTGCCGCTTTCCCCGTTTTAGCTCGAGTTTGGGCCGCGTGCCGTTAACTTCGTGCAAATCGGCGCAAGTTTGGACTCCCACGACTTTTCCGGGGTGGACGTTGCCGCGCCCGATGGCAATTTCCCGGTAGGATTCGTTGGTGGCGATGGACAAGTCCGCAGCGCGAAAGTTCAGGTGCTCGAGCAGGCGGACGGCATGATAGGTAAGGCCGCGGCGAAAGAATTTGACGTCGTAAAGTTCGGGGCTGAGGTCGCGGTGGTCGAACACAAAACGGACGCCGAGAAATTTAAGCAGGAGGGCGATGAGGAAGATCGTATCCGGCGGATTGCAAGCTTGCAGGGCGTGAAATGGCGCGCGCCTGTAGATTTTTGCGGCGAGATAAAGTTCGGCAGCGAACGCGCAGGCGTATTCGCGGGCCTAGCCGAGGCGGCCTTGGCCTGCCCAGGTTCGGTGGCGGTAAATTTCGATTCCGTCGAGCGTCTGGCGACTGGCTTCGCACTGCGGGCCTTTGGGGCAGATGACCGAGACGCGATAACCGGCATGGCGGAGCGTGCGTGCTTCCTGCCAGACGCGGCGATCGAAAGGCACCGGCTGATTTTCGACGATGATGCAAATGTGTGGGCCTGAGCCGTTGTTCACAGCTTCAGAACCCGGACTCGCTTGCCGATCGTTGTTAGGCGCGCCACGGGCAGTGGCGAGGGGCGCATCGTTCACGAGCCGTTCCGGGAGATCAGCGCGAAATCTTCGGCGGCCTTCAAGGGGGCCTCGACTCCGCCGTCGTCCCAACGGATGCTCACCAGTTCGCGGCCCGCTTGCGCGGCGATCACTGCGGTGACCGTGCCAGGCTGTTCAAATTTATTCTTGACGTAATCGCCCGTCTTGGGAGCTTCACCAGTTCCATAAGCCACGATGTCCTCCGATCTAAAACTGAAATTTCCAGCACATTCAGTGAGTGCACAGAGACAAAAAAAGTGCGCCCGGCCAGCTTGTGGAAGAAGCGAACTGAGATTGTTGAACTGGCGCGTGGTGTGGAGCGCTCGATTGCGTCCGGGTACACGGCGATGCAGGTAAGCGTGCCGGCTCGGGGCAGCGTTTACCATGTGTTTAACGAACGACGAATGGAGCGATTAGAGTTGCGTGGGTGCGGAAGGTGGAGCGCGCCCTGCGGAGAAAAACAGTGCAGGGGCAACTGGAAACTCGGGGGTTCGGAGCAGAATCGTCCCCGCTGAGGAACGGTGATGCAGTGGAAATTCATTGGCGTGGTCGATCCCGATGCGCGACTGCGCCGGCAATGCGACTAGGTCAGCGCCGAGGTGGATGCCGCAAGCCCAGATCGTGCCCGGTTCGTCGAAGGCCGCGGGGAATGCGGCTGGCTCCACGCGCGAAAAGGTGCCATGTCCGTCGTTCAGCAGGATCGCTACGGGCTTTCGGAGCCACGCGGTGGTGAAGATCAGGTCAACGGCGTGATCTCCGTTGACGTCGCGCGCTTCGATGCCGAGGCCACCGGCGGGCGCGACAAGTTGCACGGATTGCTGGCCGGAGGCGGAGAACTGAAGCTGAATCCAGTAGGTGCTGGAGCCGGATTCGTTGCGACCCGGCTGAACGCTCGCGAGGTCCGGGCGGCGGTCGCCGTCAAAATCGGCGATCGCGATGGTCAGGCCCGCGCCGGAAGAAATCGTTGGACCGTTTTGAGTCGCCGCGGCTTTTGCTGTGGTGGCGCTACCTGTGGAAACGAAAAGCAGCAGCAAGAACCATACGTGCGCGGTGCGTTGCGAGCGCCAGTTGCTTGTGGAGCTTGGCCGATCAGTAGATTGGCGAGAGAACACGGTCCGAACGCACTCCTGAGCGCTGGTAACTTCCGTGATTCTACCATTCGGGAAAGCGTCAGAAAAGCGGCGGTAGCTAAAGGATAAAAGCGGGGAGGTTCGTTCGAGGAAATGCCATTGCTGTAAGCGATGTCGCGGCCGGACGTGCATGCCTTTCTGTGTCATGGTCTTTGCGCGGTTGCGCTGGTTTGCTTGCCTCGGTTGGGAGGGCTGTGCTACTGTCGAGTTCTGAGGTGGACCATGAGCGACAACAGTGTAGGTTCGAAGGTTAGCGTGTTTTTGGTGGGGTTGGGAATTGGAGCGCTGGTAGGCATTTTATTCGCGCCGAAGTCCGGCGACGAGACACGTGAATATTTGACGGGCAAGGCCGACGAGGGCCGCGAATTCGCGCAGAAGAAGGCGCGGGAATTGCGCGAGCGCGCGGAAGACTTGATCGAACGTAGCAAAGAGATCATGTCGCGGCAGAAGGATGCGCTTTCCTCGGCGGTGGATGCGGGGAAGGACACTTACCGGAAGGAATCGAAGGCTTCCTAAGGCACTGCAAGGAGTTCCATGTCGGGCTGGGTCCAGGCGTTCATCATCATCGCGGCGGTAGCTATTGTTGTGCAGATGGCGATTCTGGTCGCGATGTTCGTGCAGTTGAAAATGTCCATGCAGGAATTTACACGAATTGCGAATGATCTGCAGGGGCGCGTGGACCCGATCCTGTTGCGCGTGAATCGGATATTGGAAGATTCCGAGGGGCGGATTTCCAGCGTGATGGGCGATACGGCGGAAATCACCCGGCTGGCGCGCGGCCAAGCCCAAAAGATGGATCGCGTGGTCACCGAAGCGCTGGAGCGATTGCGCATCCAGGTGATTCGCGCGGACCAGATTTTGACTGGGGCGTTGGAAGTGGTGGACGAGGCCGGGACGAAGTTCCGGAATACTTTGTGGGGGCCGATCCGGCAGGCTTCGGCGGTGATGAAGGGGATCAAGGTAGGTTTGGACATGCTGCGACGGCAGCAGAATAACAAGCCGGAGTCGGACGCGGACTCGGTTTCGCAGGACGAAGAGCTTTTTATTTGAGGCTTCACTCCCCGGTTGAGCAACTGCTTCCTCGACGGGCAGTCTTCTCGTTCCAAGAAATTGTAGAATTGGCGAATGTGGCGACGGATTGGCGCGCGTGCACGTCTCGTGTTTGTGCTTTTGTTGGTCGCGCTACAATTTTCGATTTCACTGGCGCAGACCGGGACGATTGAATCCCCTTCCGATTTAGAATTTCTCCACAAATTATCCGCAGCTGCCATCGAGAGGACGAGCCATACTGTCCGCTACGATCCCGCTTACCTGCGGCTGACCTATCCGGGCGGGGATGTGCCGGCGGACACTGGCGTTTGCACGGATGAAATTATTCGGTCGTACCGGGCGCTCGGGATTGATCTGCAGAAGGAAGTTCACGAAGACATGGAGCAGAATTTTTCGCTGTATCCGCGGCAACGGCGGTGGCTTGAGAGCAGCCCGGATTCTAATATTGATCACAGGCGCGTGCCGAACTTAATGGTGTTTTTCAGCCGTAAAGGAAAAAGGCTGCCCGTGACTTCTCACCGCGAAGATTATTCGCCGGGTGATCTTGTAACTTGGGATCTCGGCGGCGGCGTGCCGCATATCGGCATCGTGGTGGACCACCAGGCGACAAGCGGGAGGTACATGGTGGTCCACAATATTGGGCGAGGGCCGAAAATGGAGGATGTGCTATTCAGTTGGAAGATTACGGGGCGCTACGAATACTTCGGATCGAATCCCTGATCTTTGTAGCGATTGCAAAATGCGTACTTCAGCGGTTGAAGCCGCTCTGATTGTTTTGCCGTTATGCCGTGGCTTCAGGCACGGCCCACAAAGATTTCCGACGGGGAATTTATTTGTAAAAGTTGCGCGACGCGGTTTCGTTCAACGGATCCAGCCGCCGCCTAGAACTTTTTCGGCGGCGTAGAATACGGCGGCTTGGCCGGGGGTGATGGCGCGTTGGGGATCGCGGAAATTTACGCGGGCGGTGGTGGCGTCGAGCAGAGTGATTTCGGCTGCGGCGGGTTCGTGGCGGTTGCGGATGCGGACCATGGCTTGCACGGGCTCCTCGGGAACTTCGTACGGGATCCAGTTTACGTTGCGGACTTCGCAGGTCGTGCGGCGGAGTTCCTGATCTTCGCCGACGACGAGGCGATTTTGGGCGCGATCGAGCGCGACGACGTACATCGGCGGCTGACCGCCGGCGAGGCCGAGGCCCTTGCGCTGACCTACGGTGAATTGATGCAGGCCGGTGTGGCGACCGAGAACTTCGCCAGAGGTGGTGACGATGTCGCCTGGTTCTTTTGGCAGGTCACTTCCCTGCTCTTGCAGATAGCCTTCGATAAACTGCACGTAATTTCCGGTGGGGACAAAACAAATTTCCTGGCTTTCAGGCTTTTCGGCTACGGGGACTTGCAGGCGGCGCGCGATTTCGCGGACTTCGTGCTTGGAGAGTTCGCCGAGGGGGAAATCGGTGCGGGCCAGCTGCTCCTGTGTGAGGCCGAAGAGGAAATAGGACTGGTCCTTGGATTCGTCCACGGCGCGGAGGAGTTCGTAGCGGCCGGTCGCGGTATTGTGGCGCACGCGGGCGTAGTGGCCGGTGGCGATGCGTTCGGCGCCGATCTGGCGCGCCGTGACGAGGAGCTGATCGAACTTCACGTGATTGTTGCACATGGTGCAGGGGATGGGCGTGCGGCCTTCCAGATAGTCCGCGACGAACGGCTGAATGACATTTAGCTCGAATTCGCGTTCGAAATTCACGACGTAGAAAGGGATGCCGAGGTGTTCGGCTACGCGGCGGGCGTCGTAGACGTCATCATGGGAGCAGCAGCGATGTTGCGCGGGGCCGTTATTTTCCAGTCGTGGCAGGCGGCGTTGGTTCCAGAGTTGCATGGTGAGGCCGACGATGGTTTGCGCGCGGTCGTGAAGGATGGCGGCGACGGTGGAACTGTCCACGCCGCCGCTCATGGCGACGGCGACGGTGTTGGCCGTGGCAATGGCCGGCTTGCTGGTAGCGAGTTCGGGTTGTTTTACTAACGACAACTTTTTAGTCCTTTTCTTTCGTTTGCGAATTCTGCGAAACGATTTCTGCGCCGCGTAATTCAAAAGCAACGGCAAGGGCTGGCGGTCTAAAGACCGCCGCAACAAAATCCAGGCCCGTCACGCCGAGAACGCTGTGTTTGTGCTCAAGGGCGAGAGGGCGCGCAGGCGTTCGACTGTTTGCGGGATTGCCGCGATCACTTGGTCAATTTCTTCGGCTGTGGTAGTGCGGCCGAGGCTGAAGCGCAGGCTGCTGCGGGCTTCGTCGGGGGAGAGGCCGATGGCCGTCAGCACATGCGAAGGGCCGACGGCTCCGGACGAGCAGGCGGCGCCTGTGGAGCAGGCGATTCCCTGCAGGTCGAGGGCGATGACCAGCGCTTCGCCGCCAGCGGCGTGGAACGATACGTTGGAAGTGTTGGATACGCGATGGGCGCGATCTCCGTTTACGCGGGCTTCGGCGCAGGCCGCGAGCAGCGCTTCTTCCAGCCGATTGCGGAGAGAGGTGATGCGGGCGCAGTCGGTCATCATATTCTTACGGGCCAGTTCCGCAGCTTTACCGAGGCCCACGATGCCGGGAACATTTTCCGTGCCGGGGCGGCGGTCGCGTTCGTGATGGCCACCGTGGAATTGCGGCTCGAGCGGAGTGCCGGACCGGACGTACAGCGCGCCGACGCCCTTGGGACCGCAAATTTTGTGTGCGGAAATGGAGAGCAGGTCCACGCTGAGGCGGTTTGCGTCAAGCGGCATCTTTCCGGCGGTCTGTACAGCGTCGCAATGAAACAAAACCTTTGCAGCGGCGGCAATGCGGCCGATTTCTTCGATGGGCTGGATGGTGCCGAGCTCGTTGTTGGCGTGCATCACGCTGATGAGAATTGTTTCCGGCTTGAGCGCGCTACGAATGTCTTCGGGATCCACGATGCCTTCGCGGCCAGCGGAAACGTAGGTGACTTCGACGCCGTGCTTTTCGAGAGCTTGGGCGGCATTTAGGACGGCGTGATGTTCGATGGCGGTGGTGATGATGTGCTTGCGCGGTTCCTGCGACGCAGCGACGACTCCGAAGAGCGCAAGATTATCGGATTCGGTGCCGCCGCTGGTGAAGACGATTTCGGAGGGCTTGGCACCGAACAGGGCGGCTACAGATGCGCGGGAGGCATCAACGGCGGAACGCGCGCGCTGCCCGGGCGAATGAATGGAGCTGGCGTTGCCGAAATTTTCGGCGAAATACGGCAGCATGGCTTCGAGGACGGCGGGGTCGACGGGGGTGGTCGCGTTGTAATCGAGATAGATGCTCATGGCGATAGGATGTGAGTGTTTAGGATAGCGGTACGCGCGGAAGGGGTCAAGCAGAGGCCTGAAATCGTCCTTCGTACGGTGTAGTACGAGTGCGTTACATGCAGGCGCAGGTTGCCTTGACAGGGTTGCGGGTGTCCGATAGCGTCGAAGAATGCGGCTTCATAGGTTTTTGACTTTATGCCGCGCGATTCCTGGGGGCAAAACTTGGCGCGGCCAATTATTACTTTGACGACGGATTACGGGACGAGCGACCACCTGGTAGGGGTGCTCAAGGGCGTGATCCTGAGCATCAATCCCGAAGTGAATATTGTGGACATCACGCACAGCGTGATCGCGCACGACATCCTGGATGGGGCGCTGACGATCAGCCAGGCGTACCGATATTTCCCTCCCAAGACAATTCACATGGTCGTGGTGGATCCTTCCGTAGGGACGCAGCGACGGCCGATATTGGTTGCGGGAGATCAGCATTATTTTGTGGCGCCAGATAATGGAGTGCTTTCGGCGATTTACGATCAGTCGGAATCGCTCTTCGCGTGGCACATTACTTCGGAACATTATTTTCGGCAGCCAGTGAGCAATACTTTTCATGGGCGGGATATTTTCGCGCCGGTGGCGGGATGGCTTTCGAAGAACTGGCAGACGGCAAGTTTTGGCGAGCTGATTGAGGATTTCGTGCGATTCAGCATTCCGAAGCCGAAGGTGAATGGGAATACGATCAAATGCGTGGTGCTGAAGCTGGATAACTTTGGAAATTTGATTACGAATTTGAAGGGCGAGGAGACGCCGGCTTTGATTACGCCGGATGCGAAGTTCACGATTCGTGCGGGGAATGCGGAGATCAAGAAATTGTTGCCGACGTTCGCATCCGGCGTGGCGGGGGAACCGTTTGCGATTATCGGGTCGGGCGGGTATTTGGAATTGTGCGTGAATAAGGGAAATGCGGCGCGGGTTTTGGGGATTGGCAGGGGGGCAGAGGTTACGGTGGAGTTGGGGTGATTTTAGCGTTCTTCTGTTTGTGATTTTCTGCGGATTTTTCCTGTGGGTTTGTTCCGATTTAATTGATGGGTCGTTGTGTGCTCGCGTTTGGGCGCGAGTTTCGCCGAGCTCTGTGATCGTTGTCACAACGACGATGGCGCACTGAAGTGCGCCGCTACGAATTCAACCGCGACTTGCCTAGCGAGCTAGCGAGGCGATGATTAGGTGAGAGCGCATGCGGGGATCGAGCCAGTCGCGGAGGGCGTCGCCGAGTAGGTTGAAGGCCAGGACGGCGGTCATTACGGCGAGGGATGGGAAAAGAACCAGATGCGGGGCGTCGAAGAGGTGGGCGCGGGCGTCGTTGAGCATGGCGCCCCAGCTGGGCATCGGGGCTAGAACGCCGACGCCGAGAAAACTCAGGGTGGATTCCGCGAGGATGGCGCCGGCCATGGCGATGGTAGCTTGCACGAGAATGGGCTGCAAAATATTTGGGATCAGATGGCGAACTAGAATGCGGGTGTGCGATGCGCCGAGGGAGCGCGCGGCCAGCACGTATTCCATTTCCTTGGCTTGCAAGATTTGCGCGCGAGCCAGACGCGCGTAGCCGGCCCACCCGGTGACCACCAGCGCGAGAATTACTTTGTCGAGGCCGGGGCCCAGAAATGCCGCGAAGGCGATGGCTAACAAGATGCCGGGGAACGAGAGAAACGCGTTGATCAGGATGATGTTGACGAAGCGATCGAACCAGCCACCGAAATAGCCCGCGACCGCGCCGATTGCCACGCCAATTACTCCCGCACCGAAAACCACACAGATGCTGACGAGCATGGAGACGCGTGTGCCAAAGATGATGCGCGAGAGGATGTCGCGGCCGAGCTCGTCCGTGCCCATCCAATGCGCGGCGGTGGGTGGGACTAGGCGCGCGGGCAAATTTTGGGCGACCGGATCGTAGGGAGCGAGCCACGGGGCGGTTAGCGCGACGATGACTAAAAGCAGTGTGAGCGCGAATCCCCAGCGGCCGGGCGCACTGCGACGCAGGAAATCGGCGAGTTCGCGCAGAAGTTCGCTAGCAAGATTGCGTGGCTGGGATCTCTTTGGCGTGTTGCTCATTCGAAGCGCACCCGCGGGTCAACCAGCGCGTACACCAGGTCGGTGAGCAAGTTGACGAAAACGTACGAGACGGCGATGAGCAGGATGCAGCCTTGGAGCAAAGGATAATCGCGCGCGCCGATGGCTTGGACCGCGAGGCGCCCGATGCCGGGCCAGGAAAAAATAGATTCGGTGACGATGGTGCCGGCGAGGAGCGTGCCGAATTGCAGGCCGAGGATGGTGAAGATGGGAATCAGCGCGTTGCGCAGCGCGTGGCGGAAGAGCACGCCGGATTCAGAGGCTCCTTTGGCGCGGGCGGTGCGGACGTAGTCGGCGGAAAGCTCTTCGATCACGGAAGTGCGCACCATACGCGTGAGAATGGCGGCTAGCGCGGCACCGAGTGTGAATGCAGGAAGGACGAGATGCGAGATGCCGCCGCGTCCGGAAACTGGGAGCCAGCCGAGTACGATCGAAAAGAAGAGGATGAGAACGGGGCCGAGCGCGAAATTGGGGACGGAGAGGCCGAACAGTGTGAGGACTGCGACGGCGTGATCGGTTCTTTCACCGCGTTTGTGCGCGGCTAGGACGCCGGCGGGAATGCCGATGAGCGCGCAAATGAGCAGCGCGACGAAGGCGAGTTCGAGAGTGGCGGGATAGTGATCGGCGACAACTTTTAGCACAGGTTGCTGGAAGCGGAATGATTCGCCGAGATTTCCGTGCAGCACGCCTGCGAGATAACGGCCGTATTGCACGGGCAGCGGCAGGTCGAGGCCGAGCGCGTGGCGGAGTTGCGTTAGGTCTTCGGCGCGGGCGCCTTCACCGAGCATTTGCGCGACGGGATCGCCGGGAACGATGTGCGCGAGAAGAAAAACCATGGTGAGGATGAGCCAGAGCGCTGGCAGCGCGAACAGCAAGCGGATTGAAATGTAGCGAATCATTTATGGGCTGGGCCTGATGACGGTGAATCGTCTGCAGGAGGCTCGTCGGGCGAGGGTACATCGGTTTCCGCGGAAGGCTTGCGGGATTTTTTGCGGGCGGCGCGGCGTGATTTTTTGGCGCTCTGCGAATCCGCGGGGGGCGCGGGCATCTGCAAAACTTCGCTGGAGGGACTGCGATGCGCGTTCTCGTCTTGCTGCTCGGAGTGCGGAGTCTCCTCGGATTTCAGCGGGGCAGGCGGGACGATCGCCGGCGGCAGCGGCTTGATTTTCAGGCGCGAGACGCGGCGATGGTCCATTTCCATTACGGTGAAGCGATAGCCATCGGCTTCGAAACTTTCGCCGCCGCGAGGGATGAATCCCAGACGAGTGAGCACGAAGCCGCCGACTGTTTCGTAGGATGCGTCTTCGGGAAGCATGATGTTGTACCGCGCGGCGAGCTCGCGGATTTTGATTGCCGCATCGAAGATCATGCCGCCGTCGGGCAGAGTCAAAGGGCGCTCGACGACGTCGAACTCATCGTGAATTTCGCCGACCATTTGCTCGAGGATGTCTTCGAGCGTGGCGAGACCGAGGATGCTGCCGAATTCGTCTACGATCATGGCGAGGCCGGTGCGGCGGGCGCGGAATTCCAGGAGCAGTTCGCTGACGGGCTTGGTTTCGGGAACGATGAGCGCGTCGCGCAGGACGGTGCGCAGATTGAAATCGGCGAGCGGCTGGCGATCTTCGGCGCGGCGGGCGCGATCGAGGAGGATCCAGATCATATCCTTGATATGGACGAAGCCGAGGATGTGATCGAGCGTGCCTTCGTACACGGGGATGCGCGAGCGCTGCGTGGTGGCGAACATGGTCATGGTGTCTTCGAGAGTGGCACGGGCGGGGAGGGCGTGTACGTCTGGGCGCGGGACCATGACTTCGCGGGCTTGAATTTGGCCGAGTTCCATGGCGGCTTGAATAAATTTTACTTCGGCAGCGGGAAGCAGGCCGCGGTCTCGGGCTTGCTGGATCATTACTTGCAGTTCTTCGGTGGAGCGAACCAGGGTGTGACTGTGCGGGGAGACTACGCCAAGGGCGCGGACTATTTTTTCGGCGGCGTGATCGAGCAGGTCGATGGCCCAACGAAAGGTATTCAGGAACCAGGAAAAGGGGCGCGCGACGAGCAGGGCGACGCGTTCGGCGCGGGCGAGGCTGAGACTCTTGGGGACAAGTTCACCGAGAACTACTTGCAGGACGGTGAGAAGGCCGAAGGCGATGGCGAGCGCGGCGCCGTGCGCGATGATGGCGGCCCAGGGGCGCGGGATGGCTTGGACGAGTGGGCTGAGGATTCCGGCTAGCGTGATTTCTCCCAGATAGCCGAGCGAGAGGCTAGCGAGTGTGATGCCGACTTGTACGCCGGAGACGACGCGAGTGAGGTCGGTGAGAAGGATTTCGACGACTTTGGCGCGAGCGTCACCTTGCTGAACCAGCTGGCGGACGCGCGATTGGCGGACGGCGATCAGGGAGAATTCGGCTGCGGAGAAGAAGGCGTTGACGCCTACCAGCGCCAAGACTGCGAAGAGTTGCAGGGCGATCATTGTTGATTGATTTTAGCAAGAGGAGGTAGGTAACGGGGGAAAAGCGGAGGGGAGTGTTAAGTGAGGAGAGATGAGCGATGAGTGATGAGAAATTAGCGCGTGCAGTTCTGGCGCATGTGATGTGGGCCGGGAGTGCTCGACTACTTTGCCGGTTGTCGCTGCTCTTGGGCGGCGCGAGTCTTTGCGGTGACTTCGGCGGATTTTCCGCGCGGGACAGTGAGGGTAGTCCAATTAGCGGAGGCGAAATGTTTGGCCAGGAATACGATTTGGCCTACGTGGTAGGAATAGTGCGCGACTTGGCGATTGATGGCTTGCATGACGGAGTGAGGTTCGCTGCGGATTAGGACTTTGCGGCCGAGATCGGCGTCGGTGAGCGCGGCTAGGGCATCGAAGAGATATTTCCAGCCGGCTTCCCATTGAGCGATGAGTTCGTCGCGCGTGGCAGCGGGAGATTCGAATTCGGTGTCGCGATTGCGGTCGGGCTTTTCCCCGTCGGTGGTGAGGAAATCGGTCCAGCGGGAGCGCATGTTGCCGTAAAGGTGCTTGACGATAATGGCGATGGAATTCGATTCAGCGTCGAGGGCGATGGTGAGCGCTTCGTCGGGAGCTTGGGCGATGGCGCGTTCGCCGAGATGCTTGTAATGGCGGAGCACGCGAGTGGCGTCCGTGACGCAAGAGGTGGTGAATTCGTGAGGCATGGCGAGATTTTGCATCGTTTGCGGCGCGGAGGCAATAGTTGGCCGGGCGGGCGCGAAAGGTCGCTCGTGCACCGGCGGTTCCGCCGATTGCACGCTGGTGATTTTGTGGGCTACACTGCGCCGCCATTGCTGGCGGGGGCGGAAGGCCCAAACAAATGACACGCGTGTCGCGGATATTTCGATTTTTGTTTGCGGGGGTGCTACTCGTAGCCGGCGGCGCATTGGTGCTCGGGTGGTGGCTGGTGCGACGGCCGCTGGCGCGGCTGGATGGAAGCGTTGCGATTGGCGGACTGAAGGATGGCGTGATCGTTGATCGCGACCAGTGGGGACGGCCGTGGATTCGCGCGAAATCGCTGCGGGATGTGGTGACCGCGCAGGGCTACGTGATGGCGCAGGACCGGCTATGGCAGATGGATTTGCTGCGACGAGCGTCGGCCGGGGAGCTGGCTGAGATTTTCGGGGACGTGGCGCTCGCGTACGACCGGGAAAACCGGACTTTGGGGATGCGGCAGGCGGCGGAAAGGGCTGTGGCGGATTCGGCGCCGGAGATTCGCGAGTTGCTGGAAGCCTATGCGCGCGGCGTGAACGAGAATATCGCCGAGCGCGGCGGGAAATTGCCGATTGAGTTTGTGGCGCTAGGGTATAAGCCGCGGGTTTGGACTTCGGCGGACACTTATTTAATCAGTCTGTATATGTACAAGACGCTGACTTCAACTTGGAAGGAGAAATTGAACCGGCAGTGGATTATGGAGAAGGTGGGGGAGGAGCGTGCGCGGGATTTGTTTGTGAGCGATTCGCCGCTGGACCATTTTGTTTGGCGTGCGGGGATTTCCCTGCCGTCCAACGCTTCCGCTGTGGGCTTGCAGTCCTCGTCCCGAATCGCCAATGGGACGGGAGGTGGTGCTGATGAGTCGCCCTTTGCTTCGTTGGCATGGGACAGGGCGCGGAATTTTCTGGCGCAATTCGAGGAGGAGTCGTCGGAAATCATCGGCAGCAACAATTTTGTGGTGAGTGGCGCGCATACGGCTTCGGGCAAACCGTTGCTGGCGAACGACACGCATTTGCAGCTTTCGGTGCCGGCGCTGTGGTACATCGTGCATCTGACGGCGCCGGGGCTGAACGTGGAGGGATTTGCGTTGCCCGGGGCGCCGCTGGTGATCATCGGGCACAACGAGCGGATTGCATGGGGATTCACAAACAGCAATGCGGACGTGGAGGATCTTTACGTCGAGAAGTTTTCTGATGCGAATCCGCTGCAATATTCCGCCGGCGACAAGACGCTGACGGCTGAGGTGCGGCATGAAGTGATTGCGGTACGCGGGAAAGCGGATGTGCAGCTGGATGTGGTGGTGACGAGGCATGGGCCGATCGTTCATCGCGATGCGGCAGAGCAAGGCGGGAGAGCTTATGCGTTGCGTTGGACGGCGCTGGAGCCTGGCGGATTGGATTTTGGATTTCCGTTCTTGGGCAAGGCGCGGGATTGGAATTCGTTTGTTGAGACGACGCGGCATATTGCGGGGCCGGGGCAGAACACGATTTACGCGGATGTGGATGGGAATATCGGGTTCACGATTCCGGCGCGGATTCCAGTGCGCGCGAATGGAAATGGCGAGTTGCCTGTGCCCGGAGATACGGACTTGTACGAGTGGAAGGGATACATTCCGTTCGAGGAATTGCCGCGCGTGGAAAATCCGGCGGACGGGATTATTGCGACGGCGAATGCGCGGACGGTGGGGCCGGGGTACAAATATTATTTGTCGGAACGGCAGGCGGGGCCTTATCGCACGGCGCGGCTTTATGAATTGCTGGCTGGGCACAACGGGCTAACGGCTGCGGACTGCAACGGGATTCAGAACGATATCGTCAGTTTGCCGAATCGATTTTTGGCGGTCGTGCTGGAGCAAGCCGCGAAAACGAAGCAGCCGGCTGATGCTCGGGCACAGCGGCTGATCGCGAAGCTGGCGGGTTGGGCTGCGCGGGCTGCGGGGGAATCTGTCGAGACTTCGTTTGTGGAGTACACGCGGCGTGCGCTTTTTGTGCGTTTGCTCCAGCCTTATTTGGGCGACGAGGTTACGAAGTACGAGTTGTGGGAGCCGCAGAGTGTTTACGGCGAAGTGTGGTGGCGCGACAAAGTGTTTCTGGAAAATGTGTTGCGCGAGCGGCCGACGGGGTGGCTGCCGAGCGGGTTTGCGAACTACGATGAATTGTTGATGGCAAGCGCGGATGATGCGGTGACGGCATTGCAGAAGCAAACAGGCCAAGCGACTGAGCAAGGGTGGAATTGGGGACGGCTGCACCCGCTGGACATGGTTCATCCGCTGGGCCGCGCGGGATTGCTGCACCGATTGCTGAGTATTGGGCCGTACGAGCAGGGCGGGACGATTGATACGGTGCGGGCGATGGGCGTGGGGCATGGGCCGGCAATGCGTTTTGTCGCGGACCTTTCGAACTTCGATCGGTCGTTGATGGAAATTCCTACTGGAGAATCGGGCGAGTATGCGAGTCCTTATTATCGGGATCAGTTTGCGGAATGGTTTGCGGGACGCGGAATTTCTGCGCCGTTTTCGATTGCGGCTGAAGATGCGGCGCGTGCGCATCGGCTGACGCTGTTACCGACCGATAGGAAATAGCGGGTCTGTTTCGGGTTGCGGCGTTAGTCGGGCGTCAGTACTCGCAAGCGCATCGCGCGGCGCGAGATGCCGCGGGTTTCATCGCCGCACTATTTCGGATTCGACGGCTGAATTCCGACTGCATCGGGAAGCGGCATCGGCGATGTTAAACCACCGAATTCGGGTGGCGTGGCGGGCGTGGAGTTGTCGTTTTGTGACGCGGCCACGAGCCACGCGCCGCCGCGTTTCTCTGCGATCGTGGTCATCATTCCCTATCGCGGGTTTCGCGGTGAGCTATCCGGATTTTTATCGCCTGTGATTTTCCAAATCCAGTGCACGATGGCCACGTCCGGCCGTAAGAAGCGAACGTCCACCGGCAGCAGCGCGATCGTCGAATCCTCGCAACGCCCAGAAAGCAGGCGCCTGTGGTAGGTCTCCAAGTCCGATCGGCCATGTATCAGAGTGGCGCCAACGCTCACGAAGTCCACGTCGTCCGCCATGATTTGTGCCAGCGCGTGGCCATCGTGCTTCGCCCAAGCATCGCGGAAATCCTGCGGGATCTGGCGGACAGATCTCGAGTCCGTTTCTGTTTGGGCGCGAACAATCGCGGGCGCGAGCAAGACCAGGGCAAGTAGCGCGAATGCCGATGTTTTCACCTCGTTTCGACTCCTTCCACAGCAGGCTATCAAAATTCTCGCGTCCTTGCACCGGCCGGATGGGCCCTGGTAAGTGGCGGAATCGGAAACCGAGGCATAACCGGCGGCAGTGTGGCATTGCTGCAAGAAAATCATCGCGATAGAATCCGGTTGGCTGCTACAGTGGTGGGATATTTCCAGCGCTTGCGGGTTGCGCGGAACGAGGCAGAATGAGTCCGACGTCGAACAAATCAGTTGTGCCGGTGGAAGCGCCGAAGAAGGGCGACTTCGAGAAGTCGCTAACGCGGCTCGAGGAAGTAGTGAAACGCCTGGAGAGCGCGGATTTGTCGCTGGATGAGGCGATGCGGCTCTTTGAGGAAGGCGTGAAGCTTTCGCGCGAGTGCCAGAAGCAGCTGGAAGAGGCGGAAGGGCGCGTGGAGATTTTGCTGAAGAAAGCGGACGGGAAGATTGTGGCGGAGCCGTTCGATCCGGAAGACGAAAATAATTAACGTCGGCCGGCTGATTTTTGCAGCGCGATTGGCATTCCAGACATCTGCACCGAGCCTATGACGA
The DNA here is from genome assembly GCA_963790855.1 of uncultured Acidobacteriota bacterium. Taxonomy (GTDB): domain Bacteria; phylum Acidobacteriota; class Terriglobia; order Acidiferrales; family UBA7541; genus Palsa-295. The sequence continues at coordinate 71,627 of CAWBPZ010000003.1, read as the reverse complement.
TCCCCGATTTTTTTGAGCAGGACAGAACGACCGTGGAAGCGGCGTTGCAGGAACTATTGCCGCCGGACGATGCGCTGCCGATTACGATTCATAAGGCGATGCGTTACAGCGTGTTTGCGGGCGGAAAGCGCGTGCGGCCGATTTTGTGCATGGAAGCGGCGCGGATGTTTTCGGCTGAGCAGAGCGGCGCGGTGCAAGTGGGCTGCGCGCTGGAATTCATTCACACTTATTCGCTGATTCACGACGACTTGCCGGCGTTGGACAATGACGATCTGCGGCGCGGAAAGCCGACGAACCACAAAGTGTTTGGCGAGGCGATGGCGATTCTGGCGGGCGACGCGCTGCTGACTTTGGCGTTTCACACCTTAGCTTTGGCTCCGGTGGAACCGCAGCGACGGCTGACAATTCTGGCGATGATTGCCGAAGCGGCGGGGACGGATCGCGGGATGATTGGCGGGCAGGTGGCGGATTTGGAGGCGGAGGGGAAGGCATCGGACAAGGGAATGCTCGAGTACATCCACAGGTCGAAGACGGCGGCTTTGATTCGTGCTTCGATTGTGGCGGGGGCAATTGCGGGTGGGGCGGATCGCGGGGACGTGACGCGTTTGCTGGCGTTTGGGGAGAACATCGGGTGGGCGTTTCAGGTGGTGGACGACATTTTGGACGTGGAGGAATCGTCGACGGCGCTGGGGAAGACTGCGGGCAAGGATCAGGCGCAGAAGAAGGCGACTTATCCGGCTTTGCATGGGCTGGAGGTTTCAAGGGATATTGCGGCGGACCTCGAGGCGAAGGCTTTGAAGGAATTGGAATTTTATGGAGCGCGGGCGGGGAGGTTGCGGCAGTTGGCGCAATTTTTAGTGGCGCGGCGGGCATGAAACACTTCTGAGACGGCTGCTGTGGACAAAACCCTTCGGAATCGCAAACCTGGAAAATTACGATTGGATGTTTTGATTGTGGAGCGCGGATTGGCGCCTTCGCGGGAGCGCGCGCAGGCTTTTTTGCTGGCGGGGAATGTATTGGTGGATGGGCAGAAGATGGAAAAGCCTGGATCGCAGGTGGCTGCGGATGCGCGCGTGGAGATTATTGGAGAGATGCCGCGATATGCGAGCCGGGGCGGGCTGAAGCTGGAGGGGGCGCTAGAGGATTTCGCGATTTCGCCGGAGGGGCGCGTTTGTTTGGATGTGGGGAGCTCGACTGGCGGGTTTACGGATTGCTTGCTGCAGGGTGGAGCGGCGCGGGTTTTTGCAGTGGATGTGACAGTGGATCAGCTGGATTGGAAATTGCGGCAGGATTCGCGCGTGACGACCGTCGAATGCAACGCGCGTTATTTGAAGGTTGAAGATATTGCGGAGCGGCCTATGCTCGTGACTATGGATGTGTCGTTTATTTCGGTGACGAAAGTTTTGCCGGCTGTTGTGCCGCTCGCGGCGGCGGCCGCGGATTTTTTGGTGCTGATCAAGCCGCAGTTTGAGTTAGAGAAGAGTGAAATCGGCAAGGGCGGGATCGTGCGCGATGCCGCGCTGCATCAGAAGGCAATCGAGCGGGTGCAAGCAGCGGCTGCCACCTGCGGCCTGGAAATTCTGGGAGTGCGGCCCAGCCGCTTGCCGGGGACGGAAGGCAACCAGGAGTTTTTTCTCCACGCCCGCGCTCGCGGGTAGAGTAGAATTCTGCCTCCCATTATGATTCGCGCCGCGGGCATTATCTGCAAACCAATCCCCGAAATGGTGACGGCCGTGGTGCCGGAATTGCGGCGCTGGCTGGAGACGCGCAAGGTCGAAGTGTCCGTGGATCCGCGAACCCGTACGACGCTGGACCCGTCCGGGCCGGCGATGACGCGGGAAGAAATGGCGGCGAAAGTTGACCTGCTGATCGTGCTGGGCGGCGATGGAACTTTGCTCGCGGCGGCGCGGGCGCTGGGCGGACACAACGTTCCGATTCTGGCGGTGAATCTGGGCGGGCTGGGATTTTTGACGAGCGTGACGCTGGATGAATTGTATCCCGTGCTGGAAGCGATTCTGGCGGGCGAACACCGCACCAGTGAGCGGATGATGCTGGAAGCGGAGATCGTGCACAGCAATAAGCCGGCCGAGAAGTTAACCGCTTTGAACGATGCGGTGGCAAACAAGGCGGCGCTGGCGCGCATGCTTGATTTTGACGTGCACGTGGATCATCACCATGTGGGGCGTTATCGCGCCGATGGATTGATCGTCGCGACGCCGACTGGCTCGACTGCTTATTCACTGGCTGCGGGCGGACCAATCATTCATCCGGATCTGGATGCGTTTGTGATTACTCCGATTTGCCCGCACATGTTGACAAACCGACCGCTCGTGGTGCCGGATACGGCGCATGTGGAGCTGGATTTTTCGGCGTCGGGTGAGCCGGTGTATCTGACGCTGGATGGACAGATTGGATTTCAATTGCAGCCGCAGGACCGCGTGGTGATCACGAAGGCTGCGACGAAAGTACAAGTGGTAAACCCGCCTCGGAAAACGTACTACGAAATTCTGCGCAGCAAGCTGCGGTGGGGAGAGCGCTGAGTGGAGCGACTTTCGTCCTCGGAGGAAATAATATGCGATTGACGATTTATTTTGTGCTGATGGTGCTGGTGTGCGCGTGTGCGCCGGGGCTACGTGCGCAGTCTGCGCCGGCGGCACAGGCGACGACGAGTGACGCGGCGGCGCCGCGCAGAGTTCCCGTGGCGGACTTTCCGATTCAGGAGGGGTACGTTGATTCGAGTGGCGTGCTGATTTATTACGCGACGATTGGGCGTGGGGCGCCGATTGTGATCGTGCACGGAGGGCCGGGCGCGTCGCACGATTATTTTCTGCCGTACCTGCTGCCGCTGGCCCGACAGAACCGGCTGATCTTTATTGATGAGCGAGGCTCGGGCCGATCGCAGAAGCTGGATGATCCTGCCGGATACACCGTAGAAAATATGGTGGAGGATGTGGAAGCGGTGCGGCAGGGGCTGGTGCTGGGGAAGATTACGCTGCTGGGACATTCGTACGAAGGCGTGCTTGCGCAGGCGTATGCGTTGAAGTACCAGAATAATTTGAGCCATTTGATTTTGTGCAGCACGTTTGCGAGCACGACGGAGATGAACCAGGTGCTGGCGCGGATCAAACGGGCGGCGCCTGAGGATGTACGCGAGCAGATCGATCGCGAGGAAAAGGCGGGACTGTACGGCCACGGCAAGGATTACCAGAGAAATCGTTATACGAATGAGTACATGATAGCGGCTTGGGGCGGGGGCTATTTTCCGTACTTGTATCAGAATCATCCGGACCCGAATTACGACCCTACGACGATCGGTAACGCGGCTTGGGATTTGTATCGCGAGATGTGGGGATCGAACGGCGAATTTGTGATTGATGGAAATTTGAAGTCGGTGGAGTACGTGGAGCGGCTGCACACGATTCACGTCCCTACTTTGATTATTGCCGGCGATCACGATGAGTGCGATCCGGCACTGTCGCAGGAAATGCACCAGAAGGTCGCGGATTCGCAGATTGTGATTTTGCCGAAGAGCGGACACATGACATTTGTGGACCAGCAGGAGATGTTCAATGATTCGGTGAATGCCTTTGTCCATTTGAAGAAACCGAAGGCGGGCGGGGCAGTTACAAAGGTCGATGGAGCGGGCGAAATGGCGCACTGAAGTGTGCCGCTACAAATTCAAAACCTGGGTTTGCGATAATTGCAGCGAGCTACTTTACTTTCACTACGAGGAGAGTGCGGTCGTCGGCGGGATGCGCGCCGTTGGAGAAGGCGTCTACCTCTTCGAGAATGTGGTCAGCGATGGCGTCGGCGCTGCGTTGGTGGTTGGCGGAAATCAGTTCACCGAGGCGGGCGTGGCCGAAGAATTCTCCGCTGGAATTTTGCGTATCGCCGATGCCGTCGGAGTGAAATACCACGATGTCGCCTTCATTCAGGATGTAACTGCGCTGATCGTAGGTGGATTCCTCGAACATTCCGAGTGGAAAGCCGGCGAGCATGATTCGTTCGCAGCGGCCACCGTGATAGAGGAACGGTTCTTCTTGTCCGGCATTGGCGATGCGCAATTTGTGGCGGCCGCGGTGCCAAGTGGCGAAACATAGGGTCATGAAGCGGCCTTCGATACGGCGCTCGCCGAGAAACCCGTTGATGGCGCGCAGCATTTCAGCGGGGCGATGTTTTTGCGGGCCCAGGCTGCGCAGAGTGCCGATGGCTACAGCGCCGTAGAGCGCGGCGGCGCTTCCCTTCCCGCTGACGTCTCCCATCGCGATCGCTAATTCCTGCGGACCGTAACGGAGAAAATCGTAGAGGTCGCCGCTGAGTTCGCGCGAAGAAACTACGCGGGCGGCGATTTCGAGGCCGAATTCCGGGCTGGGCAGGCGCGGCAGCAGAGCGCCTTGAATGCGGCGGGCGGCGCTGAGGTCGCGTTCCATGCGGGCTTCGTCGCGGGCGAGCTGCTCGTACAGGCGCGCGTTTTCGATCGAGACGGCGAGGTGCGCGGCGAGAATCGAAAGCGCCTGCACGTGGTCCGGAGTGAAATAATTCAGCTGCGGGCTTTCGAGGTCCATCACGCCGATGACGCGATCTTTGTTGAGCATGGGGACGGCCAGCTCGGAACGCGTTTCGGGATTGATGAGCAGATAGCGCGGGTCGAGAGTGACGTCTGGCACGACGACGGCGCGTTTCAGGGATGCGGCGGCGCCGACGATGCCTTCGTGTGCGGGGACGGCGAATTTTTCCTGAACACGCTGGCCGAATTTCACTGTGACACGATGACGGAACACAGTGTCAGCTTCGTCGTAGAGCAGGATACTGAAAATCTGGTAATTGATGAGGCGCTTTGTCAGCTCGGCGGCGCGGCGAAGGACTTCTTCGACGGAGAGCGACGAGTTGGCTTCGCGGCCGACTTCGTTCAGGAGCAGGAGAGTTTCGGATTGGCTGCGCTCGTGTTCGTACAGCTTGGCATTTTCGATGGCGGTGCCGATGCGCGAGGCGACCAGCGTGAGAATCGTTTGCTGATAGGGAGTGAAATAATCAAGCTCGCTGCTTTCGATGTCCAGAACGCCGATGACACGGCCGCGGACGATCAGCGGGACGGCGAGTTCGGAGCGAACGGCGTCGAGCGCGTTGAGGTAACGCGGGTCTGCGCGAACATCGCCGACGCGAATCGCCTGGCCGGTGGCGGCAGCGGCGCCGATAATGCCTTCGCCCATGGGGATGCGCCAGTGGTTCACGACTTCGGCGCGATGACCGATGGCGAAGCGGAAATACATCTGGTCGGTGGCCTCGTCGGGAAGGAGGACCGCGAAAATCTCATAATCAACGAGGCGCTTGATGAGCGCGGCGGCGGTGGGCAGAACTTCGTCGAGGTTGAGCGACGCGTTGATCTCCTGGCTAAGCTCGGCCAGGATTTTTAGAGCGTCCGCGGGGACATCGATTTTAGGATTTAGTTTTGCCGCGTCCATTTGACAATTTTCGGAACTCCCGAGCCCCCGCCGGGAAATGCGCGCGCTTTGCGGATATTTTTACGGCGCCGGAAACTGCGCGCAGAATCGATTCATTATAGCAGGCGAGTGTGAAGGGCTTGCCGCCGAGATGAGCCTGCATTGAAATTTTCAATATTTATCGCCGGAAGAGGCGCCGGACGCCGCTGGTGATTTTCCGGAGCGCAGCTGCTGGAGGATTTTGATTCCGGCGCTGGCGCCGATGCGTGTGGCGCCGGCCTCGACCATTTTCTGCAGATCTTCGAGGGTGCGGACACCTCCGGCGGCTTTGATGCCGGTGTTCGGGCCTATGGTTTCGCGAATCAGGCGCACGTCTTCGGGAGTGGCGCCTGCGGTGCTGAAACCCGTGGAAGTCTTGACGAAATCCGCACCGGCATTCTTGGCTGCGAGCGATGCGTGGATTTTTTCTTCGCGGGAGAGCAGGCAGGTTTCGATGATTACTTTGCAGATCGCGCCTGCATGATGGCTGGTTGTCACCACTCCGCGGATATCGGTTTCCACCGCGTCCGCGCGGCCGGATTTCAGAGCGCCGATGTTGATGACCATGTCTATTTCCTGCGCGCCGCGCTCGATGGATTTCTGCGCTTCGAAGACTTTTACTTCTGAAAGGGTGGCGCCTAGCGGAAACCCTGCTACGGTGCAGACTTTTACGGTGCTGCCACGGAGAAGGTGGGCGGACTGCGCGACGTTCCAGGGATTCACGCAGACGGACGCGAACTGGTATTGCAGAGCTTCTTCGCAGAGTTTGCGGATTTCGTCCTGGGTGGCATCGGGTTTCAGGAGCGTGTGGTCAATCAGTTTGGCGATTTCGGACTCGGTGGAGGGCATGGTCATTCCGGTAGCGTGAGGATGCAGACGTCTTTCAGGTTGCGATAACGTTCGGCGTAATCGAGGCCGTAGCCGACTACGAAATCGTTGGGGATTTTGAAACCGATGTAATCGGCTTTGACTTCTTTGATGCGGCGCGAAGGCTTGTCGAGGAGCGCGGCGATGCGCAGAGATTTGGGTTTGCGTTGGGCGAGGACGCGCAGGAGGTAGGTGAGCGTGATACCGGTGTCGAGAATGTCCTCGACTACGATCACGTTGAGGCCTTCGATGCTGCTATCGAGGTCTTTCACCAGGCGGACTTGGCCGGAACTTTCTTTATTTTTGCCGTAGCTGGAGACGGCGATGAAGTCTATGGAGGTTTCCAGATTGATTTCGCGGACCAGGTCGGAAAGGAAGATGCAGGCGCCTTTTAGGACGCCGATCAGGTGGATGCGCTCGCCTTTAAAATCTTTGGTGATTTCGTGAGCTACTTCGCGTACCCGTTTTTGGATGGCGGCGCGGCGGATCAGGACTTTTAGTTTTTCTTTTCCGGCGACTACGGGCATTTTGCGGAGCGCTCCCTGAAAGAGCGGTTACTTTAGCGTAGGGAGGGGTGGTTGACAAGCAGAGTGCGGGGGCTTCACTGCCCAGCGTGAGGAAGTTTCGTAAGGGCGGTCTTTAGACCGCCATCAGTGGTTGCCGCGCAAGCGATGGCGCACTGAAGTGCGCCGCTACGAAAGACACATCAACAGCGTCAGCGCAGATAACCCCAGGTGTGGAGGCGGTCGCTGTCTTCTACCCAGCGGTCGCCGATGTCTGTGCGGTAGTACATGTTGGGGATGAGGACGTTTTTGATGCGCGAGTAGACTTGGGTTTGGGCTTGTTTCATGGTCTGACCTAGCCCCACTACCACTAGAATCACACCGGAGGTGCCGGCCACAAGCCACTGGCCGTTTACTTGTTTCACGTCTTCGATGTGCATTTCGTCCGTGGGGGGCTTTTTGAAAACGATTACGGCGTTTTTGGAGAAGGAGTCGAAGGTTTCGTCGTCGTCGAAGGGAAATGGTGGGACGACGATGCGGACGCCGATCTGAAAGCCGCTTCGGACTTTGAGTTTCGGGTCGTTACCGTTGGCGAGATCCCAGAAAAATTGGCCGATAGGAGTGATCATTCCGGCTTGCTGGATGCTGATGGTGGGATAGCCGAAGCGCGACGTGAATTCCAGCGGGTAGATGCCGTGGTGGTTGACGATGCAATTCAGGTCAATGTAGCCGATGTAGCCTTCTTCCTTGAGCTTGGTTTCCATCTTCAGCAGGGTCTGGTCGAAGAGATGATTGGCTTCGCTCCAGAACATAGTGGTGCCCATTTCGCCGGTGGGCGGGCCATTTTCTCCGGGGAAAAGTTTTTTGTGTTCGAAATTGATGTTGATGGGATAGACGAAACTTTTTCCGTTGAAGAATGCGCCGACCGCTACCTCCACACCGGTGACGCGGCGCTGCAATTGGAAAACTTTAATTTCGTCGGAAAGAGCTTTTTTGTAGGCTTCGAGCATGTGAATGACGTCCTGGCCGTCGTCCTCTTCGCCGACGAAAAGGCGGCGCTTCACGTTCTGCGCTTCGCCGCTGGGTTTGATGACGTAGCGGCCGGGATTCTGCTCGACGTGTTCGATAGCGTCGTCGAACGATGAAAATTCGCCGTAGGGGATGATGTTGACGCCGGCGTTCTTCAGTTCTTCCTGGCCGAAAGAGCGATCATCTTCCAGGCGGTCGGTGTAAGGCGTGCCGCCGATCACTTTTTTTCCTGCCGCCCGCAGATTTTTGGCCTTTTCGCCTTGGCCGAGGGTGTCGTCGAAGATGAGGATGTCGGCCCACTCGGCGTCCTTCTCCCAATCTTTTGACTTGGCGACGAAGCCGTCGGCGATATCGCGCTCCTTTTTGTCCTGGATGAAGTAACGGACTTCGTGCCCTTCTTTGGAAACTTGCCAGGCGATGTCACTGATGAGGCCGGTGAGAGAAACAAAAAGGAAATTGCGCTTTTCCATCCGAAATATTCTCCTCGAGTTTGGGCAGGGCGTTTGGGCGCGGGCGCCCGTGAGCCTGAGCATACTATTAGCGGAGTGTTACGGGTGCGTGAATGGACCCGTTTGCGGGCACGCGAGTCTCGCCGGGTGCGCAGACTGGCAATCGGCACGCACGGGAAACCTACCCAATGCGGACCTAAACTTGTGGGGGTTTTGACCGATGATTCAATATGGAGCCGTCTATGTCTGTGTTTGCAGACCTCGAGATTTATCGAACTGTTCTGGAGTACCTGCATACCGGCATGTACATGGTGGCTTGCGAGCAGAAGATACAATTCTGGAACGATGGCGCAGAACTCCTTACGGGGCACCTGCGGCAGGACATAGCAGGACATTCTTGCCGGGATTTTTCCCCGCCGCAGAAAGCGGATGGCAAGAACGGAGTAAGCAGCAGCTGGAGAAGGCGATTCGCGAAGTGCCGAATTTTGATAACTTGAAAGATCATATTGAGATGACGATCACGAACGAAGGATTGCGCATCGAGCTGCTGGAATCAGCGAAAGGAACTTTTTACGATATCGGCAGCCCGAATTTGAACAAGGATGGGCGCGACATCGTGATCGTGCTGGCGCAAGAATTGGGGAGGCTGCCGAACAGGCTGGCGATTGAGGGCCACACGGACGCGAAATCTTATTCCAAGGGGAATAGTTACAGCAACTGGGAACTTTCGGCGGATCACGCCAATGCGGCGCGGAGGTTAATGCAAAGGAATGGCGTGACGCAGACGCAGATGCGCGGATTCGCCGACCAGCGATTGCGCAAGAAAACTGCGTGCTGGATCCATCGAACCGGCGGATTTCCGTGATCGTGCAGTATCTGGTGAAGCCGGGACGGAAGATACGACTGTCGCAGGGGCGGGCGATGCTGTGCCTGCGGCGGCGAATTCTGGCGAGGTGAAAAATCCTGCTGAGGCTCCTGCCGCGAAGCCTGCCTCCGCGCCGCACTGAACATCTTCTGATCATTGTCGTCATTTATCGCGCGCGCGATTTCGGGTAGGTTGGGTATGGGAGGCGCGCACGAATGAGTGAAGTGAGAATGCCCGAGCCGTGGTTGCGTGGGACGTTGAAGGACGTGGCGGCGGTGCCTCGCGCGGTGTTGCACGCGCTGGAGCTGGCGCAAGAAGATTTGACGCGCTGGTGCGGCGGGCTGACCGAAGCGGAATTGAATGCGCGGCCGCACGGGATTGCTCCGGTGGCGTTTCATCTGCGGCATATTGCACGCAGCATTGACCGACTGTTGAGTTACGCGGAGGGACAGCGGCTCGACGATTCGCAGATTGCGGCGTTGAAGAGCGAGTTGGACGGCGGCGCGACGCGCGCTGAGTTGTTTGCGGAGTTGGATGCGGCTTTGGAGCGGGCTGCGCTGCGGATCCGGGAGTTCGACGTGAATCGTTTGGAGGAGCTGCGGCCGGTTGGTGCGAAGCTGCTGCCGACTACTGCAGGCGGATTGCTGGTGCACATTGCGGATCACACGCAGCGGCATGTGGGCCAGGCGATTACTACGGCGAAGATTGTGGCTGCACGGCGTGGCTAGTTGAGGCGCGGCGATCCACGCAGCGGCGCTTCTAGTCTACGAAAAACCGAACGAATGGGCGGGCTCGATGTGAGCTCGCCCGTTTTTTTGTCTGCCCGCAACTTTTTCGCCCGCGCGAGATTTAGTCGGCTGAAGCTGCCTGGCGCATTTCCTCTTTCCGCGGCGACGGAAGGTGCGTGGGCGGTTTTGTTTCCAGAAACTGCGCCGTCTCGGTAGAGCCGGCGAGCGCGGTGGTGGAAGCGGTGCCGCTGGTAATCGCTTGCTGCACCGTGTCGAAGTAACCGGTGCCGACGAACCGCTGATGCTTGACGGCTTCGTAGCCGAACGCCTGCTCGCTCGAGAATTCTTTTTCCTGCAGGCGGCAGTAAGCGGTCATGCCGTCCTGTTTGTAATTGCGCGCCAGCTCGAACATGGAGAGGTTCAGCGCGTGGAAGCCGGCGAGGGTGATGAACTGAAATTTGTAGCCCATGGCGCCGAGTTCACGCTGGAATTTCGCGATGGTGTTGTCGTCGAGATTTTTGCGCCAGTTGAAGGATGGCGAGCAATTGTAAGCCAGCATCTTGTTGGGATACTTGGCGTGAATCGCTTCGGCGAATTGGCGGGCTTCGCCGAGATGCGGCTTCGAAGTTTCGCACCAGATTAGATCGGCGTAGGGCGCGTAGGCCAGGCCGCGGGCGATGGCGGACCGCAGGCCGCCACGGATTTTGAAGAAGCCTTCAGCGGTGCGTTCGCCGGTGAGGAATTCGCGGTCGCGCGGGTCAATGTCGCTGGTGAGAAGATGCGCGCTGTCGGCATCGGTGCGCGCCATGATCAACGTGGGCACGCCCATCACATCGGCGGCCAGGCGAGCGGCGACAAGCTTCTGAATGGCTTCGACCGTGGGGACCAGAACTTTTCCGCCCAGGTGGCCGCACTTTTTTGCTGAGGACAATTGATCTTCGAAGTGAACGCAGGCGGCGCCGGCTTCGATCATTGCCTTCATCAGTTCGAATGCGTTCAAGTTGCCGCCGAATCCGGCTTCGGCATCGGCGACAATCGGCGCGAACCAGTGAATTCCATTTTTGCCTTCGGCGTGATGGATTTGATCGGCGCGCGCGAGGGCTTGGTTTAGTTTGCGGACAACATTGGGCACGCTATCGGCGGGATACAGGCTTTGATCGGGATACATTTGGCCGGCGTCATTGGCATCGGCAGCGACTTGCCAGCCGCTCAGATAAATCGCTTGCAGGCCGGCGGCGACTTGCTGCACGGCTTGGTTGCCGGTGAGGGCGCCCAGCGCGGCGACGTAGAGATCGTCCTGCAACAAATGCCAAAGACGCTCGGCACCCATGCGCGCCAGAGTGTGTTCGATGTGGACGGAGCCGCGAAGCTGCTCGACGTCCTTCTGGGAGTAGGGGCGAGTGATGCCTTCCCAGCGCAGGTCGGTCTTCCAGTGATGCTCGAGGTTACGGTGATTTCCGTTGGTCGTCATCGGTTGCGTCCTCTTCGATGGAAGAAGGCCGCTGCTGCCGACCCTTTCTTCCTATCGAAATAGTGGAGCTGTGACTTGGGGGCCGGAGCAGCCAGGGTGGAGGGGAGCGGGGTTGCTAGGCGCTCGCGGTCCGGGGAACTACTGGCGACTGGCGGCTAGTGTGGGGGCAGGCAAGGCAATCAGTCAAACTGATTGGCGTTATCATAGTGATAGAATATGATTATCGGGCAGTTTCCAACCGCGGTACTAAGTTGCATGGTACTGGCACTCAGATGGCGCTGCCCTGCGGGGCCGCGGCGTAGCGAGGTCACGTGGAAATCGATCAACTGGAGACATTTCTGGCCGTGCTGACCTACGGCGGTTTTCATCGCGCGGCGGCCGCATTGAACATCAGCCAGCCGGCTGTGAGCGCGCGGGTGAGGGCGCTGGAAGACGGGCTGGGCGTGAAACTTTTTGCACGTGTGCGCGGAAATCTATCGGTTTCGCCGGCGGGCAAGGCGCTGCGTCCACATGCGGAACAGCTTCTGCGGGATGTGACGCGCGCGCGACAGGCGGTGCATGAGCTGCAGCCTTCCGCCGGCGGGTCGTTGAGCATCGCGGCGGCGCTTTCGGTGTGCACTTATTTTTTGCCGGATGTGATGAAGGATTACCAGGCGGCGCATCCGAAGGTGCTAGTGAACCTGCGCTCGGGAACTTCGGCGCAGGTGCTGAAAATGGTGCTGGACGGCGAGGCGGAGATTGGTGTGGCGCGTTCGTTGAATCACCCGGAAGTGGAGACGATGACGCTGCGCGACGATCCATTGATTTTGGTGGGACATCCGAAGCATCCGGCGGCGCGAAAACGGCGGGTGCGTCTGGCGGATGTGGAGGCGATGCCGCTGATATTTTTCGATCGCGGGTCGAGCGACTGGACTTTGAGCCAGGGGTTATTTCGCCGCGCGGGGCAATTACCGAATACCGTGCTGGAAGTGGAGACGATTGAGGCGGCAAAGCGGATGGTGGAGCGGAAACTGGGGCTGAGTTTTCTGCCTTTGATTGCGGTGACGCACGAACTGCGCAAGGGCAAGCTGGTGGCGATTGCGATTGTGAATGAGGAGCCGCTGCGGAGAAATTTGGACGTGATTTATCCGCGGCACCGGGCGCTTACGCGAGATGCGCAGTCTTTGTTGCAGCTGCTGCAGAGGGCGGCAAATGCGGAAAGCGGTGTGCGGAGGACGCGCAGTCGGAAAAGATGAAGACTCGCAGATGGCCGCTTAGCCGATGGGTTTCACGTTGTTGCGGCTGGCGTACCAGCAGGGGCGGTAGCCGGAATGCGGAAACAGGGAGTGGACGCAGGTTTCGATTTGCGGTTGGTCGGTGAAAATTTCCATTTTGCCGTCTTTCAGCGCGGTGCCGTAGTAGGAGGTGACGGAGCCGAGGGCGTCGGCGCCGTTGTTCTTTTTCATTTTGAGTTGCAACACGGCGTAGTCGGCGGCGTAGGAGAGCGCGATCGTGCCGAGCACGATTATGGCGATTTGTTTGGAGAGCTTGTCGAGGCTAGGCATGGTTAGTGGCTGTTAGGATTGTATCGCGGAGTTGAGTTGAATTCCCTGCCCTACCATCATCGAGACGTTGGCCTGTGCCCCTGCGCACAAACGAAAAGCAGATCCCACACCCTAGCGCGCGTTCCGGATGACACCCCCAGTGCCTCGAGTGCGACACAAATTTAGCGCGGGTTTTGGGTTGCAGGGGTGATGCGCGGCTTCACTGTATAGGTTGAGGATGCAGTTGGGAATGCTACGCGCATGGCGGGATCGCCGAAGAGGATCCAGGTGCGGCGTACGTCGGGATCGGTGATTTTCAGCTTGGCCGTCAAGATCGAGCGGCCCAGCGGCTGCGTCGGATTGGCTGCCATCGTGCGGAGCAGCGCCTGGTCCATGGAGGCTTGCGGCGGCGCGGTGGTGAATCCGGAGGAAGCCCAGACGGCTACTGCGCCACCATTGGGCGCCATTAGCAGCGCGGTGGAAAGGCTTTCCGCGTAAACGTCGTGGAAGAATCCATTCAGGCAATCCATCAACAGGAAGACGGGCAGGCGTCCGCCGTTGCTGAGCGCGGCGGCCGACGTGTTATCAAGCAGGTCGGAGAAGGACCACTGCTGCTCGGCGCCGTGGCCCGTGTAATTGACGAGCAGTGTTCCGTTGTTGACCGCGTCGAGAATTTGCTGGGAGACGGCGGTGGTGGACTGGCCGTCCGCCAGAATTTTGGTGGCGACGAGCGACGGCGGCAGCAGCGCCGCGGCCATGTCCGCTTCGCCTGAGAAATCCACGCCGACATTCTGGTCCGCGACGATCAGGGCCTGCTGCTGCCAGCTGCCCTGTGAAGTGTTGCGTTCATAATTCACAATCTTGGAGATTACCAGTGCCGCATCGGCAGGCGTGCGCGCGGGAATGCGTCCCGTTGGGATCGTGGCGAAGCCGGTGTTCTGGAAATCGCTGAACCAATCGTCGGACGCCGTCTTGAACGCGGCCGTTTCGATGATGCGCGTGGGAACGAAATCGAAATCGCCGAGGCCGAGATAATCGCGCGGGTCGAACGAGGCATCGCCGAGAAGCAGGACGGATTGCGGCTTTTGGTTCCACTTAGTTGATGCGAATTGGAGATAGCTTTGCAGCGCAAATGGGCTGCGTTCGCCGTAATTGTAGGCGTCGAAGAGCTGATCCACGGTGACGACAGCGACTTCATGCTGCTGCGATTTGCGCAGACTCACCAGCGGCGCGACGCCGGACGCGAAATCGGGGTGCGTGATAATGACGATGTCCGCGCCGGAGCGTTGTTCTGCGAGCGTACTTTGCGGATGGTATGTAATCGCTGAGGCTGACGATATTTGGTCAGCCGCGAAGGCGATGAGCGTGTGCGGTGTGGTGCTGGACGGCGCGCCCGGCACGGTGACGGTGATACTCGAGCCCGTGTTGTCAAAAGTGATAGGGCCGGCGAGCTGTATGATGTTGAGCGGCTCGGAGATGTCGTAGGCCTGGATCTGCTGGCTCGAGAAGCCGCTGATTTTCACCTGTGCGCCTGCGGGAGCGGCGGCGCGGAGCCAATCGGAATCCGCGGTGTAGGTGTGCGGGAAATTCAGCACGATCGATTGCACCAGGCTCGTGTCCGAGTCGCCGTTGAGCGCGGTGAGGGTGACGGTGTTCGTGCCGTTCTGAAGCGAGCCCTGCTGGACCGGGAACGTGCCGCTGAAATTATCCTGGCCGTTGAAATTCAGAACGCCGACGGATGAACCGTTCACGGCAACGCTAACGCTGTGGGGCTGGCCGGCGGTGACGCCCTGCAGAGTGATGGTTACTTGCGCGGGAATGCTGGACGACGAATCGTAGTGCTGGATGACGAGATCCTGGTCCACGGGATCGTTATTGACCAGAGCGCCGAAGAAGTTGTCGGCGTTGGGTCCGTTGAGCAGCGCCGCGAAGTAGGTAGTGCGTTGTTCCAGGGTGACGGAGGACAAGAAACTTTGCACGCTTGAGGCGCTGGACCCGCCTGAAGTGGAAACGGGAATTCGTTTGCCCGATTGCGAGCCGCGCACGAGCCAATAGACGCGTGTGCCCGAGAAGGGCGTGTCAATCGCGGTGCCATAGAAAGCGATGGCACCGTTGTTGCCGAAATAGCTGCCCTGCTGGCCGAGAATCGCCATCGGCTCCTCGACGCCTTCGGCGAAGAGCTGCAGCGTGCGCGCGTCGGAGCCGGGATCGAAACCTGCGGCTGCGAGTTGAGCGCGTGTGACGACGTACCAGCCTTCCGCGTTGACAGAAATTTTCGCGGCTGGAAGCGAGTCGAGATACGTGCTTGAGACTTCTGCGCCGCCCGACGGGGTCGCAGGGGGCACCGGCGCACCGGGACGCCACGGCAACGGCAGCGGCAATGCGGACGGCAGCGATTTCGTGAGTTGATTCAGCAGCATCGCGGGAGAGTAGGACGCAGCTTCAGAGACCGTCGAATCAGCGCTTATGGGTCCGTGCGTGTTGCGGACGCCGTTGAGGTCCACGTCTTCGAGAATGTACGACGAGCCAGCGCTGCCTTGCGGATCAACCCATTGATATGTGCGCGCGGGATGCTGAGGCTGGCCGCCGCGCAATAGCAGAGCGCCACCAGCGATGAGTGACGGATTGAGCTGGTGCCGGCCCTGCGCGTCGTCACGATAAATATGGAAACCGAGGTTGTGAACCTCCTCACGCGTACGCCATTCGAGGAGCACGCCGCCGCCAGGGCGCGTTTGCGCATGGAAGGAAGAAAGTTGCACAGCGGTGGGCGCCTGAATCGTTGAAATAGTGGACGAAAAATTGTTGTTCGTGTTCGGATCGCTGGTCGAGGAGCCTACCGTGGCGGTGTTGAGAACGAGCGACGACGAACTGAACGTCACGGCCGTCGTGTTGATGGTGATGATCACCAGGCCGCCGACGCTGACGGAGCCGAGGCTGCAGCTAACCGTGCCGGCGCTTTGCGTGCAGGTACCTTGCGTGGTGGAGACGGAGACAAAGGAGACAGCGCTGGGCAGCGGATCGGAAACGTTCACGTTTTGCGCGACTGCGGGACCGTTGTTCGTCACTTGCAGCGTGTAGGTTAGGGTCGCGCCTTGATCCACGGGCTGGGGCGCGGCTGTTTTCAGAATTGCGACGTCTGCTTGCGTCGGCGAAGCGACGATTGTGGTGGCGGTGGACGTATTGTTTGCGACGTTCACGTCATTCGTCGTCGGAGCAATATTCGCGGTGTTGGAAATCACGGTTCCGGACGCAGTGCTGCCATTCACTTTCACGATCAGCGGGAGTTGCGCGGTCGAGCCGGATGGAACTGCGGCGCCGGAGCAAACTCCGGCGGTTCCCGGGCAGCAACTGATGGCGCCCGTGCCACCGACGGCCGGAAGAGTGGGGCAAGTCACGCCGGCAGGCAGGGTGAGCGAAACGAAAGTCGTGTTGGCCGGAACTGTGTCGGTGAAGACGACGTTGCTGACGGAGTTTGGACCGTTATTCGCGAAATTCAGCAGGAAGGTGATGTTGTTTCCAGCCGTAACGGGGTTCGGTGACGCCGAGCTGGTGACGCTCAAATCGTATTGGCCAGCGGACGCGACTAGGACGGTCACCGTGGCGCTGTTGCTGGAAGGATTCGGGTCCGGCGTCGAAGTGGAAGTGCTCGCGGTATTGGTGATGACGGTGCCGGAAGGAGCACCGGAGGCGACTGTGACGATCAGAGTGAATGTGGTTGTGGCTCCCGAGGGCAACGACGCAATGGTGCAACTGACAGCCGTGCCGGGAGCAGGGCAAGACCATGCGGTGCCACTCTGCGCGAGAGAAAAGAAAGTGGTGTTCGCGGGAATCGTGTCGCTAAACGTGACGGAGCTGGTGGCGGCCGGGCCGTTATTGTGCACCGTGACTGTATAGGTAATTGGATTGCCGGCCTGCACAGGATTGGGCGTGGCCGACATGGTGACGACGAGGTCAGCGCTGGTCGCCGCGCCTACAATGGTGAGAACGCTCGCGGTGTTGTTTGCGAGGTTGGGATCGTTGGTGCCCGATGAAACCGAGGCAGTGTCGAGAATTTGCGTGCCGTTCACAGTGCCGGGAAGAACTTGCACGACCAATGTGAAAGTTCCGACGGCGGCATTCGCGAAATCTGGATCCGTGCAGCTGATGTTTCCGGTGTTGCCGACGGCTGGTGTGGTGCACGACCAGCCGGGAGCTATCGCGAGCGATTGAAAAGTAGTATTGCCTGGAACGGCTTCGATGAACGCAGCGTTGACCGCGTCTTGCGGACCGTTGTTGGTTACGACTTGGGTGTAAGTGATGTTGCCGCCGGGCGAGACGACGCTGGGCGTGCCGGAATTCGTGACGGCGAGATCCGCGCCGGCGCAATAAGCGCCGGACTGCGTGCCAGGAGTTTCGGTGATTGTCAATCCCGAGCTGAGAAACCCAGCCTGCCCAGCCGTGGCTCCGTACGAATCGTTGGCGAGGGTGGACCAGCCGGGAATACCGCCGCTTACGTTTGCGGTTCCAGGCGCGGCAGACGCAAGAATTACGCCACCGCCACCGCCGCCTCCGGGGCCGTGCCGATTCCCAGGGAAAGGAGTTCCTGGCGGATCCGCAGGCCAAGTGACACCGCCATTGCCGCCCGCGGCGCTGGCCGTAAGTCCGGTCAGCGAACCGCTATTCGCAAAAATCAGAATCGAACCGCCTGCTCCAGCGCCGCCGCCACCGTCATTTTCAGTTTCGAGAGCAGTTTGACCATTGGCGGAGATCGTTCCCGTGCCCGCGATGGAGCCGGTGTGAACAATCACAATTCCGCCGCCCGCGGTTCCGCTGCTGTAGATGCCCGTGCAATTCGCGCCGCAATCCGCGCCACCGGCGTTGGTGGTGGGATTCCAGTAAGAACCATCGTTCGTGGTGCCAGCGCCGCCACCGCCGCCCATCACCACGGCGCTGGTGGTGGCCGGAAAAGCTACTCCGCCGAATCCTCCGACGATGCCAGCGCTCTGCCAGCCAAAGCCGCCCGTGCCACCATTGCCACCGTTCGCGCCGGCGCCGCCACCGCTGTTCTGATTATTGGCGGTTGGATTTGCGTCGGTTGAGCCACCGGCTGCGTTGCCCGGAGCGCCACGCGCATAACTGCCATTTGGCAAGCCTTCGAGAACGGCCTGTCCGGTGCTCACCGCGGTGGTGGCAGGTGTGATGCTGCTGAGCGCGGGAGCGATGTAGTGCGGCGTGCCAGCAATGCCTTCGCCCTTGGAACCGTTGGTAGCTTGAGTTGATAGCGTGATTACGTCCGTGGCGAGCGTGCCGGCCGCACCGCCGAGGATTCGTCCGGCACCGCCGCGGAAACCCTGGCCGTCAAGACTCACAGTTCCGCCAAGCGTAAGTTGCGAGGCAACATCAAGCGCGAGCACGCCGCCGACCGCACCGTTCCAGGGCAATGCAGCGAGAGTGCTGCTGAAGGTTGCGGTGGTGTATTGCGGGACGCGAATTACGTGATAGGTCTGAATTCCCTGGGTGGCGGTGGCCGCCGCGCTGGTGTAGGAATTCAGCAGCCCGCCGCCTGCGCCGGTTCCGGTAAACGTAAGAGAGCCGCCGGCCAGTGGGACTGCAGCTGTCGCGGTGACAAACTCAAACTGACCGGAACTGCCGAGGCTCGTAGAGCCGGACGCCGGATCGCCCGGAACTCCGTCGCCATACGAACTGGTGTTCGTTGAATTAATTTGCGCGCCTTGCATTTGGATGACGAGCAGCAAATCTCCGATGGCGATGGAGGTTTGCGCGGCGGGGGCAGCAGCAGCGGCGCCCAGCGTAATGGTTTTCGCGCCCGCGGCGACGGTGCCGAGGGCTGGCGGAAAGTAGGCGTTGACGACACCGCTGAGCGTGCCGCCGGCGCCATCTTTTCCGGGCATGGCGCAGACAAGCGGTTGCACGACGGTGACGACTGTGACCGTGTTGTTTGTTGTGACGGGATCCGTGGTGGTGGTGCTGACGACGGCTTGATTCGTCAGCGGACTGCCGGTTGCGGGAGTTGTTCCGGTGACTGTAATCGTGATGGGGGCCGCGAGCGGATAGGCGAGTATGCCGAGAGTGCAAGTGATTGTGCCGGCGGTTACGGCGCCGCAAGTTCCCTGCGAGCTGACCGCCGAAGCGCCTGCGAGCGTGGTGGGCAGCGTGTCCACGACGGTGACGCCTGCGGCAGAAGCGAGGCCGAGATTGGTCACTTGAATTGTGTAAGTGAGCGCCGAGGATTCAAAGACCGGCGTGGGTGAGGCGATCATCGCAACTGCAAGGTCCGCGTTGCCCGTGACTTCAACTAATACAGATGTAGATGTGGTGTTGTTGGATGAATTTGGATCGGTGGTCTGCGAAGTTACGTCCGCGGAATTGACGATGGTGGTGCCGGCCGTGGCACCGGTGGCAACTGTGACGACATACGTGAATGCTGCGGATGTGGTGCCGCTGGCGACCGCGGCGGCCGCCGAGCAAAGCACTTCACCGGTTCCGCCTACGGCAGGCTGCGTGCCGCAAGTCCATCCCGTGGGCGGCGTGATCGAGGCGAAGGTGGTGTTGGGCGGAACTTGCTGATAGAGCACGGCGCCGGTGGCTGCGTTTGGGCCGTTGTTAGTGACGGTCTCGGTATAGGTAATGGTGGTGCCGGGCGCGACTGCGGGCGCTGAGGCAGCTTGCGTCATGGAAAGATCAGCGCCTTGCACGGTAGTGGAGAGCGAGATGATGTTGTTTCCAGGTACCGGATCGGTTCCGGTTTCGCTGACGGTTATCGGGTTGTTCGTGACCGTGGCTCCGCCGGGCGCGCCCGAATTGACGGCCACGACGATGCTGAAATTTACGGACGCTTGCGCAGCGAATGTGCCAGTGGCCGTGCAGACGATTGATCCGGTGCCGCCGGCTGCCGGGGTTGTGCCACACGTCCATGTGCCGGGCGGAGTGGCGGACACAAAAGTGGTATTCGGAGGCGTGGATTGGGTTAGCGTCGCGCCGACGGCTGCTGTGGCGGTGCTGTTGTTCGTGACTGTTTCGGAGAAAGTAATTTGCCCGCCCGTGGCGACGGGATTGGGAGCTGCGGACCCGGTGACGGAGAGGTCCGGAGTTCCGACCGTGAACTGCGCGTTGACGCCGGTACCGCCAGGAGTGGGAGTGACAGTATCGGTGAGCGTGCCGCTGGGCGTAGCGGCACCGACGGTCATGGTGATCGTGAAGGTCGTGGTGTCGGCGTTGCGATAGGCCGTTGCGTTGCTCTGGTCGGTGCACGTGAGTGTGCCGGCAGCCGCCGCGCACGCCCAATGAGTGCTGGCTCTGCCCGCAAAGGCTGCACTGACGTAGGTCAAGCCGGCGGGGATTGGCTGCGTCGTCTCTACCGGGTTGCCGGCCGAGGGAGTGAAGTTGGTGGCACCCGTGTAGGTGAGAACTTGCGTGAATACGACCGTGCCGCCGGGCGCGACGTTCGTTGGAGCGACGCTATTGGTAATCGTAAATTGCGCGGCGGCGGGTGAAGCGTACAAGCACAATGCGAAGAGCGCGCACAGCAGCGGAGCGAGCATTGAGCGCAAGCGCGGGGAACGGCGCGCGCCAGCCTGGATGACGCGGCGATATTGCCTGCGCAGCGCGTGCAACAATTTTGTGCCGGGTGTCTGCAGCGAAATTCTTTTGCCGTCGCGTTCGAGGCAGACGGCGCGACCGAGAACCAGCTCGGCGGGAGTGTCGTCCTGCTGGCCGGCGTCGCCGCGGGTGACGATCTTGTTGTTTGCCGAATCGATTTTGATGACGCGATGCAGCAGAACACCGTGCTGGCCGAGCGTGAGTGCGATATCTCCGCGGCGCAGTTCTTGCGCGACGACCGGCTCGGCGATAACCGCGTCGCCATTTAGCACGTTGGGCTGCATGCTCTGACCATGCGCGAGGAAACGCACTTGCAAGCCGCGCTGGAGTGCGGCTTGGCAAAGCATCGCGAATTGCGTCGTATCACGCCGCAATAATTTTGCCGACATCTTCACTGAGCAGGGCCTCCACGGCCGTAAAATCCGGGACAAACGAAAAATCGAAGCAAGGGACGCAATCGGTGACCTTGCTGAAAAATTCCAAGATGAAGGTGATCGCATCGGTCGAGTGATGCGGCACGAAACTGCGCGCGAAGAGCTCCGCGGATGCGGTGGTGCGGCTGAGCGGCCTGATTTCGTTCTGCTGGCCGTGGGACAGCACGAAAATTCCATCCAGCGGCGCGCAGGCGGCTTCGGCGATGCCCGCGTCACCGTGCCAGGGAGTGCCGTACATCCATACGTGGCCGTGTTCGCGGCGGAGGATGATGCGGTCGTCGCTGAGAACGCGCGCGCCATCGCGGCGAGACCACAATCGCGAAGACGTGCTCTTGCCCGCGCCGGAGTGGCCTGTGAGCAGCAGGCCGCGGCCATCGGGACCAATTACGCCGCAGCCGTGCACTTCAACGCCTTCGCCCATCGAGAGGCGATGGATCCAGAGAAGTTCGTCCAGCGGATATTCCAGCGGATTTAGCGCGTGGCTTTGCGCGAAATATTCGCCGGAAATCTCGATGCGGCCAGATTTGAAATCGGGCGCGACGATGGCTTGCTTGTAGGGGAGCGTGCCGATGAAATTCGTGGTCAAGCGAAAGCAGAAGCCTTCGGAATTGCGATACAGCTTCCATAGCCCGTGCGAATCGAAAACCAATTCTCCTGGAGCAGAATCGAAGCGGCTGCCGAATGCCACATCGAATTCCAGGTCGCAGATCAGGTCCGTAATCAAAAAATCCTTGAGCTGCGAATCCGCGAGCAGCGCCGGGCCGCCTGCAATGGACCTGGCGCCGAGCGAAATGCCCCCGATGCGCGCCGCGATTCGTGACGACGGGCCACCGGCGCACAGTTGTTGCGCTCGAGTTAGTAAATTCATAGCTCTCATATCAAGAACCGAAGGACATACAGCCGCCCAGAGCGATGCCGCAGCCCGGAGATGCCGGACCGGCGGACGACGGCGTCTTGCAATGGCCCAGAACCGCTTCATCCGGGCGCAGGCTCACACGAATGATCTTCGGAGCCTCGTACGGCTTCGTGCCGCGCGGCGGATTTTGATTCTGATCGGTCATGGGCGCGCCACTGCTCATGCGTGAGCTCCGCAGGAACCGCAGCCGGTGCCACAGCCTGAGCTCTGTTGCAAGATCGGCAGCGTCGCGGCGGAGGGCGTGGGTGTCCAGGAACCGACGTCCACTTCTCCCTTCTTAATCCGCTCAGCCGAGCGCAACACTTTCGCGTGCGCGATTCCGCCGGCGCAACATTCGCAATCGCCGTGCGCGGGAATTTCCACGCCCAGGGCCATGGCGCGCAGGTGAGCCACCTCGCACAGAAAATCCACGGGAGATTCGGCGTCGCCTTTTTCCAGCTCGCCATTGGCGGCGCACATGCCGCAGAGAGTCTTGATGCGGCAGGCGTCGCACTTGGTCTGGCGCGTCTTCTTCTTCGCGCGCACACGGCCCAGGAAATTGTCCCAACCTGCGCTGAAGCTGCCGGAGCGCCAGTCATAGCTTTCCTGATGCGAGAGCACACAGATGCTGATTTGGCCGTAGGGATCGATGGCGCAGGAAGTGAGGCCGCCGCCGCACTGGTAAATATTTTCAGAAGTGAAAGCATCGCCCGGCAGTGCCATATCGCGTTCGATCAGTTTCAGAGCTTCGGCGCGCCGGCGGGCGTCATGCAAATCCAGCGCCACTGCATCTTCCGGGGTGAGCCGCACTTCCACCGGGCTTTGCGAGCAATCAATGCGCGGATTCACCAGCGGATCGAATTTGAAGTCCACGCCAAAATCCTGCTGCGCCATGCGCTGCATTTCATAGACTTCGTGGCGGTTCACTGTCGTGGGAACCGTCTTCAACTTCAGTGGCAGCTTGCGTTCGAGCAGCAGGCGGATGCCGCGGATGCAGCGATCGTAGGAGCCGGGGATCTGCGTCAGCGCGTCATAGGTTTCGCGCGTGGCGCCGTAGAGCGTAATCTCAATCGCGAAGGGCCGATATTCCGAGAGAAAATCCGCGAGGCGCTCGGTGATCATCGTGCCGTTGGTGAAGAGCGTGATCAGGAAGCCCTTGGATTTGGCATACGAATAGATGTCCAGGAAATCGGCGCGCGCGAAAATTTCGCCGCCAGTGAAAAGAATCCAGAAGCAGCCGGCGTCGGCAATTTGATCGAGCAGGCGGCGATATTCGTCGAGGGAAAGCTCGCGATTACGGGCGGAGCGATCCGCCATGGGAAGATTGTTGTAGCAGTGCAGGCATTCCAATGGACAACGCCGCGTGACTTCGATGGATACTTCCATCGGCACGCGCTTGCCAGACGTGCGTTGATGCACGCCCATGCTGAATGCGGAATAGGTTGTTTCGTTCATTCCCAAGTGCCCGGCCGCCTAAGCCGGGGTGATGCCTGCTCGCTAAGCAGGCTCGACCAAACCCTCCTGAGTCAGGTCTCTTACAAAAGCTTCCGCGTCGGAAAGGGCCTGGGCCGGTGTAAGCCCATATTCTGCTTGGAGGTAGGAAGCCAATGCGGAGGCATCCAGGCCGGATTCGATCAGGGACCAGAGCTTCGTGCCAGATTCGTTGAAGGTATAGATGGAGTCCAGATCCGCGGCGCCACGGCGAATAGGAACAACAATCGCTTCGTCAGCGACGACCCGCGAAACTACATTGGAACTTCGGCGCAGACGTGCCGCCGTCGATTCCCCCGAGACTGCCATAGAACCGCCCAAGTTCTAGATTTGTAGTTGCTTTCCAGTTAACGGTACAACGCCTAGTGTTAACCTAAATGGCATGGGGGGTGCGCTCAACCTGAATATCCGGGCCGTGTGCTAAAAAGTTAACGATGGCGAGACGGTACAGTAGCGTCTGGACCAATTTTCGATGGGAAAACCGGCTCAGACCCCAGACGAAATGGCGGGAAATGAAGGCGGGCGCGGGCGGCAATCGGGATTTTGGGGCGGTGGCGAGGAAACCAGAATCAGAACAGGAAGTAGCGCTGGGCGAGGGGCAGGACGCGGGCGGGGTCGCAGGTTATTAAGGTGCCATCCACGCGGACTTCGTAGGTTTCAGGGTCTACTTCGATGTTGGGCGTTGCACTGTTGTGGATCATGTCCTTTTTAGCGATCCGGCGACAGTTTCTTACCGCGGCGATGCGTTTCTTTAGTTGCAGCCGCTGCGGTATGCCGGCAGTGCGTGCGGCTTCGGACACGAACGTGACGCCGGTGGCGGCGATCGCGGCGCCGAAGCTGCCGAACATCGGGCGATAGAGCACCGGCTGCGGCGTGGGAATCGAGGCGTTGGGATCGCCCATGGCGCTCCAGGCGATGAAACCGCCTTTCACAATCATTTCCGGTTTTACGCCGAAGAATGCGGGCTTCCAGAGGACTAGGTCGGCGAGTTTCCCGGGCTCAACGGATCCGATTTCGGCGGCCATGCCGTGGGTGATTGCTGGGTTGATGGTGTATTTCGCGACGTAACGCTTGGCGCGAGAATTGTCGTTACCTTGGGAATCGCCTGCCAGCGTGCCTGCGTGAGTGGCTGATAGCGTGCCGCGTTGCACTTTCATTTTGTGCGCGGTTTGCCAGGTGCGCATGATTACTTCACCGACGCGGCCCATCGCTTGCGAATCGCTGGAGATCATGCTGATTACGCCGAGATCGTGCAGGATGTCTTCCGCGGCAATGGTTTCGGGGCGAATGCGGCTTTCGGCGAAGGCTACATCCTCGGGGACTTGCGGATTCAAGTGATGGCAGACCATCAGCATGTCGAGATGCTCGGCGATGGTGTTCACCGTGTAGGGGCGCGTGGGATTGGTGGACGACGGCAGAACATTCGGGAACGAGGCGATGCGAATGATGTCCGGCGCGTGGCCGCCGCCGGCGCCCTCGGTGTGATAGGTGTGGATGGCGCGTCCTGCGATTGCGGCGACGGTGGCCTCCAGGAAGCCTGCTTCGTTGATCGTGTCGGTGTGGATGGCAGCTTGGACGTCAAATTGGTCGGCGACTTTCAGGCAGGCGTCAATCGCGGCCGGCGTGGTGCCCCAATCTTCGTGCAATTTCAGGCCACAGGCGCCGGCTTCGATTTGTTCGACGAGCGGCGCGGCCGTGGCGCTATTTCCCTTCCCGAGAAAACCGAAATTCATGGGCCATGCTTCGGCGGCTTGCAGCATGCGCGCGAGATTCCACGCGCCGGGAGTGCAGGTGGTGGCGGCCGTGCCAGTGGCTGGCCCGGTGCCACCGCCGATCAGGGTGGTGATGCCACTCGAAAGAGCTTCGTAGATCTGTTGCGGTGAGATGAAGTGGATGTGACTATCCACGCCGCCAGCGGTGAGGATCAGATTTTCTCCGGCGATTACTTCGGTGGACGCGCCGACGACGAGGTCGGGATCGACTCCTTCCATGGTATCGGGATTTCCTGCTTTGCCGACTTTCACGATGCGGCCGTTTTTGACGCCGACGTCGGCTTTCACGATACCCCAGTGATCGAGGACCACTGCGTTGGTGATGACGAGGTCGAGCGCTCCGTGCTCACGTTCTCTTGTGGCGCTAGCGCTTTGGCCCATACCGTCGCGAATCACTTTGCCGCCGCCGAAGGTGATCTCGTCGCCGTAATGCGTGTAATCTTTTTCGATTTCAATTATCAGTTCGGTGTCGGCCAGGCGGATGCGGTCGCCGGTTGTGGGGCCGTAGAGGTCGGCGTAGGTGCGGCGCGGGATTTTCAAGGTCATGGGAGTTTCTCGGATTGATTTGCGCCGGTTGTGCGGAATTCTGCATTTCGCGCGCGGGTCAGGGCGTTATTGCGCGCACCTTCGGCATCGAGCGGGCCTTCCACCAGCGCGTTGCAGCCTTGCATCACTCGGTTGCCGCCGAACGGCGTCAGCTCGATTTCTTTTTCCTCGCCCGGCTCGAAGCGCACGGCGGTGCCCGCGGGGATATTCAGGCGCATGCCGTAGGCGGCGTCGCGATCAAACTCGAGTCCGCGGTTGGTTTCGAAGAAATGATAGTGGCTGCCCACTTGGACGGGGCGGTCGCCGGTATTGCGCGCAAGCAAGCGTGTGGTGCTGCGGCCGGCGTTTGCCTCGATTGGACCGGCGGCTTCGTTCAGAAAATATTCGCCCGGTTTCAAATGCGTACTCCTGGTCGCGGCGGCGTTCAGTGAATTGGATCGTGAATGGTGACGAGCTTGGTGCCGTCGGGAAAGGTGGCTTCTACCTGTACTTCGTGGATCATTTCCGCGACACCTTCCACTACGTCGTCGCGTTTCAGAATTGATGCGCCGAAGCTCATGATGTCGGCGACGCTCTTGCCATCGCGCGCGGCTTCCATCACTTCGGCGGAAAGAATCGCAACGGCTTCGACGTAATTCAACTTCAGGCCGCGAGCTTGCCTGCGGCGGGCCACGTCTGCGGCGACCACGATCAGCAATTTCTCCTGCTCGCGCGGAGTTAAATGCACGGCGTTGCTCCCGATTGAATTGTGCTGCCTCGTGTATGGCGATTCACGCTCGCTGAATCGTCAATTTACTTTTCGCGGCGGCACGGCATCGCAGCCGTACAATCGTCGCTTTGCCGTCTGCCACAAAGCTTGCAGCCCCGGCAGAACGTGACGCCCGTGAACCACGACGCAACGCACCATCAGTCCGTGCGCGGGAAGCATGCTGATTGCCCAGAGTGTTTCGCCGTGCTTCGACATGAGCGTGGCCTGTTCGCGAAGTTCGAGTTCGAGTGCAAGCCATTCCGCGGTGCTCGGCCCCACGCGAGCGATGCAAAACGTTGCCCAGGTCTTATACGGGCCGAGGCGGCCGAACGATTGCACCGGGCGCTTGTGTGGCTCGATGCGCACGCGTTCGCTGGCGATCGCCTGGCCGAGCGCGGCGATGTCTGTTTTCATTTCCACGCAATCGTATGCGAATGCTTCGCCGCGCGCTTCGCGTCCAGGCGCGAGAATTTCCCACCAGAATAATCCGGCGCCTTGCGCCAGGTGAATCGTGGTCGATTGCGAGAAGCGCGCGCCAGCGAACGGGATGATCGCGTCCGGGACGTATTCGAGCAGGCCGCCCTCGTTCACCGTTATTTCGTTCGATTGTGTTGCCGGCAGCGCTTCTTGGCGCGGCCGATAAATGCGCGTGGCGCCGGTCGTGGTCAATTGCACGCGAGCGCCCGCGGCGGCATTTACTTTCAGAGCGAGGTGATCGCCGCCAAGCAATCCGCCGGAAATATTATGCAGATGCGTGAGGGCGGCGCCGTCTTGTACAGCGAACGCGCGCACGACTTTCAGAGGAGGTTCCTGGCGGCTGGAGGCGAGCACGGTGTGTCCTGTGAATTCATCACGCGCGAAATCGAGCGTGAGAGAAGCTTGCAGTCGGGGCGATGCGCCGGGCTCCAGGACGATTGCGCGCAGGTTTTGTGCGACGGAGGCCATGTTGTTCGCGAACGCCATCAATGCATGACAACCTAACTTATAAAAAGTCGTGTATTGAGCGAGGGATGTTCCATCGCGCCCCAATCGAGTAGCGGCATGAAGCAGCACGCGTCATCGAGCGAGCACTGCGCGCTGCGGTTGGCTGCTTGAATTATCGCCAACTTCAAATTCCACAAAATGCGTGCGGCCTCGGACTGACCAAGCGGTAGTAGTCGTTGGCAGGAAGATACCAGGCTCGCGACGGATTGATGGAGATACACGAGCGCCCCGCGATCTTCCGCAAGACCGAGCAGGCTGCACGCGAGGCCGAACGCCGTGCTGTAATGGATTGATTTTGCCGAGCGCTTCGATGCATCGAGCGCCAAATTTGCCAGTCGAGTGTCAGCGAGCTTCAGCACGATCTGCAGAAAATTTCCGCCGAGCGATGCGCTGCCGGCTCGGCTTTCGCGCGCCGGCTTGCGCGCGCTCAATTGATCGTTGAGAGTGAGCCAGCGCGCCGAGAACTCATTCTCCGACGCGGCGTTAGCGGCCAGACGAAACGCTTCGCGGCAGAAAACCGCTTCCATCATGCCGGCTTCTGCCAGGTACGTCTGCAGAAAATCTGGCACATCGCGCGTCGTGACCATCTCGCATGCAGTGAGCGATTCGAGGCCGAAGGAATGCGCGAGCGCACCGATGGGCAAAGCGCTATCGGCCAAATGAAGTAGTCGCAACTCTGCAAGCTTGTCCGCTTGCGTGAGAGATTCGTTCGCCGAACCCTGTTCCATGTTCACGAATCCTGGGGCCGGGTAAGAACAACCGCGCGCATGGCTGTGTCTTTAATCATTTCCGGCACCGCGCGCATGGCTGTACCCATTGTCGTGAGTGTGACTTTGCTCATGATCGTGACCGTGCTCATGACGATGCGCAGCGTAGGGCGCGTGCGCGTCAATCAGCTGACGCCGTGCGTCGGCCGGGCCGTCCAACTTTTCCTTGAGCCAGCTCGCCACGCGATCCAGCCCCACGCCACCGCGCAGATTCGTGAAAATAAAAGGGCGCTCGCCGCGCATGCGCCGCGAGTCGCCTTCCATCACATCCAGCGAAGCGCCAACGTAGGGCGCAAGATCGATCTTGTTGATCACCAACAGGTCGGAACGCATGATGCCGGGGCCGCCTTTGCGCGGAATCTTGTCGCCCTCGGCCACATCGATCACGTAAATCCAGATGTCCACCAGCTCCGGGCTGAACGCGGCGGCAAGATTGTCTCCGCCACTCTCAACAAAAATCAGTTCGAGCCCTGGCAACGCGTCTTCCAATTCCGCGATGGCCTGCAAATTCATGGACGCGTCTTCGCGAATCGCGGCGTGAGGGCAGGCGCCGGTTTCGACGCCGCGAATGCGTTCGGCGGGCAGCACGCCCTGGCGGACCAGAAATTCAGCGTCTTCCTTGGTGTAAATGTCGTTGGTCACAACGGCGAGATTGGTGCGCGGCCAGAGCTGGCGCGTGAGTTGGTCAACGAGCGCTGTCTTCCCCGAACCGACCGGTCCGGCGACGCCTACGCGGAACGCTCTGGGGGAATCACTGGGGAGCATCGCGTTTGCCTCCTCTGCCTTGTTCGTTGCTCGATGTGCCACGCCACTTATACGAAATATCGTGCTGAAGCATGCGACAGACGCGGGGAGCGTCAAGCAATTTTTGTACGCGCGAAATAATTCAGCAGGCCGAGTTGCTGGTCTGGCGCATGGTTTCGTTCTCCAGTGGCAGCGTGCGCACAACCTCCGGAACTTCCACTTCTTCGCGCACGCTCGGCCGCGTGAGGAAGGGCGCCCACGTGTCGGCGATAGAGCACGGCAGGTGCACGGGCTCCAGGCGCACCAGCGGCAGCAAGTGAGTGGATGTCAGCAAGCGCCGCGCCCGTTGGCTGCCGGTGAGCCGGAAATGTTCCTGCAGCAGCGTGCGCAGCCAACTCTCTTCCTGTTCGCCAGAGCCGTCGCCAATTTCCGCGCAGCGTACGAATTCGTGATTGCAATTGTCGCCGGTGAGTGCGTCGCGAAGAATGTAGGTGAGGCCGCCGGTCATTCCGGAGCCGAGATTCATGCCGGCGGGGCCCAGAATTACGGCAATGCCCGCCGTCATGTACTCGCAGCCATGATGGCCGGCGCCTTCGATGATGGCGAGCGCGCCGCTGTTACGCACGGCGAAGCGTTCGCCAACGCGTCCGGCGATGAAAAGCTTTCCGCTGGTAGCGCCGTAGAGCACGGTGTTGCCGGCGAGCACGTCGCCGCGTTTCGACGCTGCGGCGCCTGCGGTGATGGCGATGGTGCCGCCGCTGAGGCCCTTGCCGACATAGTCGTTGGCGTCACCGACCAGTCGAAAACGAATGCCGGGGACCAGGAACGCGCCGAAGCTTTGCCCAGCAGAGCCGCGAAATTCGCAGCGAATGCTCTTCCCTGCTGCCAAGCCGTCGAAATTTGTACGGCGCAGAATATGGCCGCTGAGGTGAGCGCCGACGCTGCGGTCAGAATTCGAAATGGAAAGCGAATGGTGCACGAACGGAAATGCCTTCAGGCCGTCCACGCCGCGCAGCAATTTGCGGCGAATATCTTTCGCGGTTTCGGGCAGATGGATCTCGAGCGGCAAATCTTTCGCGGATTGTTGCGCCGGATTGCTCCCTCGGTCGGAGCAAATCGGAGACCGAGTGCGACGCAGATTCGTTGCGGGGACGCAATCTTTCCACCGAGCCGACTACTCCAGACAGCGAGCGAATTCCCAGCGCCGCCATGCGTTCGCGAACTTCGGCGGCCACGCCGCGGAAGTAGGCCATCACCATTTCCGGGTTACCGGTAAATCGCGCACGCAGTTTTTCGTCTTGCGTGGCGATACCTACGGGGCAAGTGTTCAGATGGCATTGCCGCGCCATTACGCAACCGATTGCAAGCAACGTCGCGGTGCCAAAACCAAATTCGTCGGCGCCCAGCAACGCTGCGATCACCACGTCGCGGCCAAATTTGAAGCCGCCATCCACGCGCAAGCGGACTCGTTCGCGGAAACCTGAACGCACCAGGGCGGAATGCGCGGCGCGCAAGCCGATTTCCCAGGGCAGGCCGGTATTCTTGATCGAAGTGAGCGGCGACGCGCCCGTGCCGCCGTCGAATCCGGCTATGGTGATCACGTCAGCGCCTGCTTTCGCGACGCCTGCGGCGATAATGCCCACGCCCGCGCCGGAAACCAGCTTCACGCCGATCCGCGCCACCGGATTTACGGAGCGCAGGTCATAGATCAGCTGCGCCAGATCTTCGATGCTGTAGATATCGTGGTGCGGCGGCGGAGAGATCAACGACATCCCCGGAACTGCGTGGCGCAAACGAGCGATGTACGAATTTACTTTCATCGCGGGAAGCTGGCCGCCTTCGCCGGGCTTCGAGCCTTGCGCCATTTTGATTTCGAGTTCGTCGGCGCGCGCCAGATACTCGGCGGTCACACCAAAGCGAGCGGACGCGACTTGTTTCACACGATTCGAGGCTTCCGGTTCGAAGCGATAGATGCTGGGATCTTCGCCGCCTTCTCCCGTGTTGCTGCGCGCCCCTAGGCGGTTCATGGCGATCGCAAGCGTGCGATGTGCTTCAGGGCTGAGCGCGCCCAGAGACATGGCCTGCGCGCAGAAACGAGAGAGAATTTCGCTTTCGGGTTCGACTTCATCAAGCAGGATCGGAGAACCTGGCGCGAATTCGAATTGATCGCGGACGGAAACGGCGCCGCGGCTATCGGCGAGCGCGGAATATGCCGAGTAATTTTCCGGCGTCGGAGCTTTCAGATATGCATGCATGCGGCGCACGAGTTCGGGTGATGTGGAATGCTTTTCTCCTGCGTGGCGGAAGCGATAGAGCCCGGAATCCTGCAGCGGAGCATCGCCTGCGGCGAACGCGCGCTGATGCGTGTAAATGCTCGTCTCGAGAATGTCGTCGAGATTTCTGCCGC
The DNA here is from genome assembly GCA_963790855.1 of uncultured Acidobacteriota bacterium. GTDB lineage: Bacteria > Acidobacteriota > Terriglobia > Acidiferrales > UBA7541 > Palsa-295. Next base: position 40,325 of record CAWBPZ010000003.1, on the reverse strand, counting down.
GGAGGCTCGAGGATGCGTCTTCGAAAAATTCCTGGCAAATATCTTCGTCCAGACCGACGGTTTCGAAGAGGTGGCTATTGCGATAGCTTGCCACGGTGGAAATGCCCATGCGCGCGAGAACTTTGCGCAGGCCGGCTTCGACTGCGACGCGATAGCTTATGGCACCGCCCGGTTTCAGATTTTCGGAAAGCTGCATCGCGAGATACGGGAACACGGCGCTGGCGCCGACAGCGATCAGCAGCGCGATGTGATGTGTTTCAATTACTTGGCCGGATTCGACGACGAGCGGCACATCGTGCGCGCCGGCGCGAACCATTTCTTTCCACGCAGTGGAAACCGCTAGCAATGCGGGGAGCGCGGCGCGTTGCTCATTCGCAAAGCGATCGCTCAGCACGATCAGCGCGGGTTTCTCGGCGGAGGCGAGGGCGAGAGCGGCGGAAATATCCTGACGCACCCGCTGCATCGCCGTGCGGGCTGCTTCTGTGCCACCGGCCACATCAAATGTGAAATCAATTCGCCGCAGCGGCGTGCCTAACCGGGCTTCTAGCGCCGCCCAATGACCTGCGTCGAGCACCGGCGAACCGGCCACAATGTTGGGATCCAGATACACGTCGAGTGACATGACGTGAACTTCGCGCAGCGGATCAATCGGCGGATTGGTTACCTGCGCGAAACGCTGTTTGCAGTAATCCCACAGCGGACGCTTGACGGAAGAAAGGAACGCGGGCGGCGCGTCGTCGCCCATGCTCCATACGGCTTCCTTCCCTTCCCGGCCGAGCGGCTGAAACAGGAGACGGAACTGATCTTCTGTCCAGCCCATCGCGGCGGCGAGTCGTTGCGGCTCGATTTCGGATTCGTAAGGTTGGGTCGCGGCGCTTTCAAGGCGTGCGATGCGTACCTGCGAATCACGGTCGCGGCAGCCGACGCGGCTTGGTTCCGCGCCGAGCAATTCGGATACTTCATTGTTGCCACGAAAAATCGCGCCCGCTGTAGAGTCCACCAGGAAAATTTCGCCAGGGCCCAGGCGATTGCGTTCGGCGATTTTCTTGCCGCGCAAATCCGCGATGCCCACTTCGGAGCCGACGACGAGCAGCCCGTCGGAAGTAATCGTGTAGCGCATCGGACGAAGACCATTGCGATCGAGCTTCGCGCCGACCATGCGACCATCGCTAAACACTAGCGCGGCGGGGCCATCCCACGGTTCCTGTTCACGCGTGGCTCTTTGCAGAAAGCGCCGGAGCTTGGGACCGGTTTGCGGATCGCTTTCCCACGCGGGCGGGACCATACGCAGCATCGCCGCGGCCACGCCGGAACCCTGGCGCAGACGAGCTTCGAGGGCGTTATCGAAGCTGGCAGAGTCACTGACGCCTTCTTCCAGGACGCGAAATTGATCTGGCGCGCCGAATTCCTGCTGCAGCGAACCTTCGCGAGCGCGCGTCCAGCGGCGATTGGCGCTGATGGTATTGATTTCACCGTTGTGCGCGACGAATCGGAAAGGTTGCGCGAGCTGCCAGGACGGGCTGGTATTGGTGGAGTAGCGCTGGTGAAAAATGGCGAACGGCGCGACGAAATCCGAGCACGCCAGATCGGCATAGAAAGCGGCGAGCTGCAGCGGCGTGAGCAATCCTTTGTAGACGAGCGACTGCGACGAGAGCGAGCAGAAATAAATCCCGGAGCTCGCGCTGGATTCGATGCGCTTGCGCATCAGGAAAAGCTGGCGTTCCAGATCGGCGGTGGAATCTTCGCTGACGAAAAAACTTTGGCGGATCAGAGGCAGCGTCGCGAGTGCGCAAGGACCGAGCAGCGACGGATAGGTGGGAACTTCGCGCCAGCCGAGGCAGCGCAATCCCAATTCTGTTGCAGCAGATTCAACGGACGCCCGCGCAGCGGATTCCTGACCCGGCGGAATAAAAGCCATGCCCATGCCGAACGATTCGGGCAATTCAATATCGATTTCGCGCGCGCGTTTGCGGATGAAACTCTTGGGAATCGGGGTGAGGATGCCAGCGCCGTCGCCGCTCAGGCCATCGGCGTCAACTCCGCCGCGATGACAAAGGCGCTCCAGCGCAGTGAGGGCGCGCTCAACGACGTCTCGCGAGCCGCTGCTCCCCAGTTGCGCGATGAAGCCCACTCCACAGGCATCGTGATCCACTTCTGGCTTGGAACGCGAAGGCTGCATGCTACATAACTAACTCATGTGGAGTCGTGCAGTACAACTCACAAAGTTGATGCAATGGATAGAAATTTTATGGCATTGGTTGTGCAGATGGGTTCGATAGATATTCTTGATGAGTGCTACTGCGGGCGACAAAATTGAGGTATCTCCGTGTTGACGCAGGGGCGCAGCCAGCAGCGCCCCTACCAACACCGCCTGTGCCAGGACCTTGACGAGCGTCAGCGGCCGTGCCAGTACGTCTCCCATCCCATGTAGTTCGTCGCGACTTCATGGACGATGCCTGCGACGGTGGCGAGGTTCGCGGCGACGTGATGCTCGAAGCCGTTTTCGCAAATGTAGCGCAGCAGTTTCTGCATGTGCGGAATCTCGACGACTCCGGCGCCGCCGAAAGTTTCCAACGGATCATCGGTGAATCGGCCTTCGCCGACGTAGCCGCGGATCACGCCGTTTGCGTCATCGGTGGAAAAACGCGCGAAGCTCATCGGCGCGGCCTTCACCTGGCCGACGCAAGTTCCGAAGGTGTTGTCTTTGCCCACAGTGCCGGCGATGATCTGCTGATAATCCATGCGGACTTCTTTGAAAAAGTGCTTGGGCAAATTGCTGCAATGGAAGCAGACGGCTTTGTCCGGATTTTCACCGTAGTTGTTGTTCCAATCCAGCAGCGCGCTCGGCGTTTCCGAAGCGAGCGCGAGCGCGTACATGCTGAGCGTGCCGCAGATATCCACTTCGCAGGCGCTCGGCAGCAGTTCGTTGCTCATCATGCTCATCACCGTGCACGGGACGACGCCGAGATTTTCTTCGATAGAAGTCCAGCACTGCACGGCGCTGATGGTGACGTGCGTGGCCTTCATCCATTCGTCAATTACGGCGCCGAGCTTCGCCATTTTCAGCAGCGCGGCATCGGGTACGCCGCTGGTGGTGACGTATTTGTGTATGGCTTTCAGTTTCGCTTGCGCGGCGTCGTCGTTGTCCTTCATGCGCTCGATGCGGCCGATTACTTCGGAAAGATCCAGCGTCTCAATGGAGATTCCGGCGGCCTCGAGCAATTTTTCGCTGTAGCGCACGGTGTTGAACGCCGCGGGACGCGCGCCGATGCTGCCGATGCGCAGATTCCGGAAGCCGCGATAGACACGGCAGACACCCGTGAACCACGCGAGATCTTTCTTGAATTCTTGCGACGAAGGACTGACGGTGTGCGATGTGGTCAACGAATACGGAATGCCGTACTGCCGCAAATTATTGCACGCGGACATCTTTCCGCAGAAACTGTCGCGGCGGTGCGCGATCGTCATTTTCGAGGGCGTATCGGGCGTAGCCTGCACCAGCACCGGAATCTTCAGGCGCGAGAGACGCATGGTGTCGGCGATGGCGCGCTCGTCGCCGAAATTCGGCAGCGTGACGACGACGCCGTCAATGCGGTCGCTCTGCGCGCGGAACAGTTCGGCGCAGCGCAAAGCTTCTTCATAGGTTTCGATCGCGCCGTAATTGCTCAACTGCACGTCCAGCACGACCACATCCACACCGGACTCCTGCAGCACCTTCACCATCTCTGCCCTGCCAAGCTCGGCAAGGTGGCCCGGAAAAAAGCCGCGATTTCCCACAATCAGCCCTAGCGTGATTTTCGATTTTTCCATGGGTCCCTTCTATCCGCGATTAACAGGAGCGACGAATTCGGGCGGGTCGGAGTTTGATCCGCCAAGAATTTACACAGAAATTACTTCTTCACCGGCTGGCCATAGTATTTGGCGCTGCCGTGCTTGCGCAGAAAGTGTTTATCGTGCAGCCACGGCGAAATCGGCTCGACCGCCGGATTCAAGTTCGTGCTGTAGTAGGCCATGCGCGCGACAGCTTCCAGAATCGCGGAATTGTGCGCGGCGGTGCCGGGGTCGGCGCCCCATGTGAACGGGCCATGACTCTTTACCAAGACGCCGGGAACGCTGTCCGGGTTCACCTGCTTGAACGCACGCACGATAGCTATGCCGGTATTCTTCTCGTACTCGTTCTCCGTTTCGTCCGGCGCCAGATCCGCGGTGACCGGAACGGCGCCGTGAAATGTGTCGGCATGAGTGGTGCCCAGGCACGGAATCGGCCGGCCCGCTTGCGCCCAGGACACTGCGAACTCCGAATGGGTATGGGCCACGCCTCCTACGTTCGCGAACGCCTTATAGATGACGATGTGGGTGGGAATATCAGAGGATGGCCGCAGATCGCCTTCCACGATCTTGCCTTCCAAATCCGTGATGACCATGTGCTCGGGCTTCAGTTCGTCGTAGGGAACGCCGCTGGGTTTGATGACCACCAGCCCGTCTTGCCGCGAAATTCCGCTGGCATTTCCGAAGGTGTAGAGCACCAGGCCGCGGCGGACCAATTCCAGGTTCGCCTCCAGGACTTGCTCTCTTAGGCGTTGCAATTTCATGGGCCGTGCCCTCGTCGTGAAGCTAGTGGCAAAACCGAGAAAACGCTTACTTGCCAATAAATACTACTCTATTTTAGCACGCGATGGTCAATCTGGAATGCTCAGGGTGTCCCTTTGCGCAGCGTTCGGGCGCGCGCCCCTCAGGCCAGTTTCGCCTGTATTAAGGTTACCGAGGCTGCAGGAAAGGTGTGCCGGATGCGCGAACCCGTGGCCGCCAGATCCTCGGTGCGCGGGTGAACTGCATTCGGATTATCAAACGTGTTATGCGCGTGAATGTCCCCGTCCGCCAGTACGGTGACGGTGCCGGACTTTATCTCTGACGCACGCAGCACAATTTCCGTTTCGCGAGGCTGGCTGACGTCTGGATTCACGACGGTCATCGTCAAGTCCTTGTCCTTAATGGAAGCGGAGCCTTGCAGACCCCAGAACGACGCGGGCTTGCCGTCGCGATCGTAATTCACGGAGGGACTGGAGAAAATCGCACGGACGGCTTGCGCTCCTTGGTGCGCCGAGTACATTTGAAAGACGTGATACACCGGCGTGAGCGCGAAATGATCGCCGTGCGCGAGGAACAGACAATTCAGGCAGTTGATGAGCTGCGCGCAGGCGGCCATGGTGACTTTTTCGGGGTGGCGATTGAAAATGTCGAGTGTTGCGCCGCTCATCACTGCATCGCGGAGCGTAATCATCTGTCCCAGGATGTCGGTTGGTGAAACTTCGCTGCCGGGTTTGTACCATGGGCCCCATTCATCCACGACGAGCTTGATGTGATGTTGCGGATCGAACTCCTGCATGATTTGCCAGTGACCGGTGATCAGCGATTCCATGCGATCGCCTTCGCGCATTAATTCGTACCAATCCACCGCGTCGAAATTTACGGCGTCGCCTTTGCCCTGAACCCAGTCCTGCGTTTTGCCGCGGCTCAGATTCCAAGAATAGTAATGCAGCGACAATCCCCAGACGGAACGCAGCTGGCGCGGGCCTTTCTCCAGCAGTCCCTGTAGAAAACCGCGCGTCCAGCCCCAATCGTCTGAATTAGGACCGGAGGCGATAAGCGATACATCCTGCATTCCGTAGCGCGGCACCCATGCGGCGAAACGGCGAAATTCCTGCGCGTATTCGGTGGGAGTGAAATCCCCGCCGCAACCCCAGGATTCGTTTCCCACTCCCCAGTAACGCACCTGGAAGGGATCGCGATCACCACCGGCGGCACGCAGGTCGGCGAGCGTTGTGCTGCCAGCGGGAGAATTGCAATATTCGATCCAGCGGTAGAAATCTTCCACAGGCAGGCTGCGCAAATTTGCAGCGAGATACGGCTCGCTGCCGGCGAGTTTGCAGAAATGTGCAAATTCGCTGGTGCCGAACTGATTGGGATCGTATTTCTGCGGAATATTCCCCTGGTCGCGAACCAACTGCTCGCCCGCCCAGAAATTTGTGCGGCGTGGGCGCTGCGCGGCAGGACCGACGCCATCTTTCCAATCGTAGCCGTCGGCGAAGCATCCGCCGGGCCAGCGAATTACGGGCGATTTGATTTTGCGCAGCGCGTCCACCAAGTTCTTGCGCACGCCCTGGACGTTCGCGACTTTGGAATTTTCGCCGACCCATATGCCGTCGTAAACGACGCCGCCGAGATTTTCGGTAAAGTGGCCGTAGATATTCGGCGAGATGGTGCCAAGCGGCTCGTCCAGCAAGACTTCGATGCGGGCATCGGCCGTGGCTGCAAAACTGAATTGCCGAGCGAGCAGTGCGGAACCGACTCCCAGAGCTGCGTTGCGGATGAATCGCCGACGTTCGATGGTCATAGGTCCCCTTTTGTGGCGCGGTTGCTGCTTGGTTGACGCGAGCGACGGGCGACCGTCACTTGTTTCGCGCGCCTTGCGGTGTCGTGCCCGCAAGGTATTCGCCCGACGATAGCAAATTGCCGGGACAGCATATCTAGCATTGAGAAAACGCTTACTGCAACTAAAATGTCTAGCGCGCGTACGACATGGCGCGGGCAGGTGTTTGTCGGAATGGCACGAGTGGGTTGTGCGTTGTCGGCAGAACCAAGGGCGGGAGATGGCATCAATGCACATCAGCCAGCGAGTGGCCTGCTGCGGAATAAGGTTCGTCGCTGCGATCGCAGTCCTTATCTGTTGTATTCCGCCGGCTGCGAATTCTGGCGGCGGACGACCGCTGGCAAGCCGGCCGCCGATGGGGTGGAACAGTTGGGACTCCTACGGCACGGCGGTGCGCGAAGAACAAGTGAAAGCGAACGCGGACGCGATGGCGCGGGAACTTCTGCAATTTGGTTGGCAGTACATCATCGTGGACATTCAGTGGTACGAGCCGAATGCCGGAGGACATGATTACCGGGCGGGCGCGCCGCTGACGATGGATGAGTATGGAAGGCTGGTGCCAGCGCCGAATCGCTTCCCTTCCGCGAGCGGCGGCGCTGGATTCGCAAATTTGGCGGCCTATGTTCACGGCAAAGGCTTGAAGTTCGGAATTCACATCATGCGCGGGATTCCGCGGCAAGCTGTGGAGCAGAATCTGCCGATCCTGGGCACCCGCTATCGCGCGGCGGAAATTGCCGACCGCGTCAACCTGTGCGAGTGGAATCAGGATATGTATGGAGTGGACATGTCCAAGCCTGGCGCGCAGGCGTACTACGATTCGATTGTTGCGCTGTACGTTTCCTGGGGCGTGGATTTCATCAAGGCGGACGACATGAGCCGGCCTTACGCTTTGCGCGCGCGGGAAGTGCATGCGTTGAGCAGCGCGATCCGGCAAAGTGGCTCGTCCATTATTTTGAGTTTGTCGCCGGGGCCTGCGCCGATTTCTGAGGCCACGGACCTTCGCCAGAACGCCCAGATGTGGCGGATTTCCGATGACTTCTGGGACGACTGGAGATTGCTGAAGAAGCAATTTGATTACACGCGGGATTGGGCGCCTTACATTGGGAACGCCGGCACGTGGCCCGATGCGGATATGCTGCCGCTGGGGAAATTGCGCATCACGGACAAAAACAGCGCGTCGCAGCAAACTCGCTTCACTCCGGATGAGCAGCAGACGCTGATGACGCTCTGGTGCATGTTCCGCTCACCGTTGATATTCGGCGGAGATTTGCGTTCGGCCGATTCAGCCACGCTGGCGCTGCTGACCAATCGCGAAGTGCTCGAGGTCAATCAGAGCAGCACGGGCAATCGGCAAGTAATGGAGCGTGGGAACTTGCGCGCCTGGATGGCCGATGTGCCGGGAAGCCATGACAAATATGCCGCTGTGTTTAATTTAGGCGATGCGGACGAGACGATGCATCTGAAATGGGCGGAGCTGGGAATTCAGATCGCGAACCCCGTGGTCCGCGACCTGTGGTTGGGCAAAACGTTAGGCCGCCAAAGGAATCTCGACGCCACGCTGCGCCCGCACGCTTCCGTTCTCTACGGCGTATCCCCGTAAGCGCAATCGTCCCTACGAAGGCTTCCTCAATCTGCGATAGCGGCGGATCAAACCGTTTGTAGAGCTGTCGTGCGCGAGCTTGGGTTCGGTGGCGCTTTCGATTTCTGGAATGATCCGCTGCGCCAAAACCTTGCCGAGTTCCACGCCCCACTGATCGAACGAATCAATGTGCCAGATAGTGCCTTGCGTGAAAACGCTATGTTCGTAAAGCGCCACCAACTTGCCGAGTGCTTCGGGCGTGAGCTGATCCAGAAAAATTGTGTTCGATGGGCGATTACCTTCGAAGACGCGATGCGGAACGAGCCAGTCTGGTGTGCCCTCTTTTTTCACTTGTTCGGGCGTCTTGCCGAAGGCGAGGGCTTCGGCTTGCGCGAACACGTTTGCCAGAAGCATATCGTGATGACGGCCGACGGCATTCAACGGTTGCGCGAACGCGATAAAGTCGCAAGGAATCAGCTCGGTACCCTGATGGATCAGCTGATAGAAAGAATGCTGGCCGTTGGTGCCCGGCTCGCCCCAATAAATCGCTCCGGTTTGATAGTTCACGTGCGTGCCATCGAGCGTGACGTGCTTGCCGTTGCTCTCCATGGTGAGTTGCTGCAGATACGCCGGGAAGCGCTTCAGATATTGCTCATAGGGAAAGACGCCCGAAGTTTGCGCACCGAAGAAATCGCCGTACCAGATGGAGAGGAGGCCCATCAGCACAGGCAGATTCTGTTTGAAGGGCGCAGTGCGGAAATGTTCGTCCATCTGGTGGAAGCCACTGAGCATCGCGCGAAAATTATCCGGGCCGATCGCGAGCATGGTGGAAAGACCGATCGCCGAATCCATGGAGTAGCGCCCACCAACCCAGTCCCAAAATTCGAACATGTTGGCGGTATCGATACCGAACTTGGTGACTTCGGCGGCGTTCGTGGAAACGGCTACGAAATGCTTGGCGATGGATTTTTCATCGCCGCCCAAGCCAGCGAGCGTCCATTCGCGCGCAGTGTGAGCATTGGTCATCGTTTCGAGAGTCGTGAATGTTTTCGAGGAGACGATCCAGAGAGTTTCGGCTGGATCTATGTCCCGCACAGCTTCGGCGAAATCGGTGCCGTCCACATTGGAGACAAAGCGAAACGTGAGGGTGCGGTCGCTGTAATGTTTCAGGGCTTCGTAGGCCATCACCGGACCAAGGTCAGAGCCGCCGATACCGATATTAATGATGTTGCGAATGCGTTTGCCGGTGTGGCCTTTCCATGCGCCACTGCGCACGCGGTCGCAGAAGGCGGCCATTTTGTCGAGCACAGCGTGAACGCTGGGCACGACGTTTTCGTCCGTCAACGATGATCGAGGAGCCTCTCGGAGCGCGCAAAGCCACGTGCAGCACCGCACGCTTTTCGGTGATATTTATTTTTTCTCCTCTGAACATCGCGTCAATGCGTTCGCGCAGGCGCGATTCGTTGGCGAGCTGCAGCAGCAGCTTGATGGTCTGGTCGTTGATGCGGTGCTTGGAGTAGTCGAGGAAAATGCCCGCAGCTTCCAGCGTCAGGCGCTCGCCGCGTTTGGGATCGTCCGCGAAGAGCTTGCGCAGATGTAATTTCGAAATCTTCTTGTAGTGCGCGCCGAGAGCTTTCCAGGCCTTGCGTTTTGTGAGAGGCGTAATGGCTTTGGCTTTGAGAGTTGCCTTTACAGCGGATTTTGCGCGTGCTGCCATTTTGGTGCTCCTTTAGTAGAGGGTTGTTATGAAGACCAGGAAGCTTGCGTGCGCCACACTTCGCGGCTGCGCGAGAATATCGCAGAACCGAGACGCGCGCCCCATTTCGCCCTGGCGCGCCCGGGAAGAATTTTACCGGATTCAATCAATTATTTATAGCGTGGAAGGAGTTCGCCCCGAAGCGACGGTTGCGCCCCAAGACGCCGCGCGAATCTCCCCCGAACGTGAACCCAGCACCGTAGCAAGCGAAAAGAAGGACGCGAACATGACCGAGCCTGTTGAAACGCCAGCTCCTGAAAAAGATTGCGCGGTCTGTTTTATCGAAGAGCTGGCCGAAGAGTTGGTGGAGGTGGACGCGCTGCGCAAGAAGAGAGGTCGACCGCGGCAGCGCGAGAGTCACGAATGGAAGGATGTGAAATCGATCGCGGAAGAGGCCGGGAAGATCAACCGTGACGATAAAACCGGCGAGGTGGCGGCGAAGGAGGCGGGGACCTGATCTGCGGCGTTGCGGGGCAATTCACTTCTTGTCTTGGCGAATCGCGGGCATAACGCGGATGGCTGCGTAGTACTTCCAAGCTTGCTGATGGCGCTTCTGCTTAAAATGCTTTGTACACGATCACGGGTGCGGGCTGGTTGAGCAGAAATGTTATTACGAGCGCGATCGCGCCGAACGCCGTTGCGTACACCACGCGTGCATAACGGCTGGTGAGCAGCGGGCCCTCGGCGGTTTTGATTGAAAGCAGCGCGGCGCGCAGCCATTCCCATAATGCCAACACTGCTGTCGAGCACAACCAGATGCCTAGCCAGGTAACGAGCCATTGCGTTGCGCTCAGGGCCGCAAAGATACAGGCGATCTGGGCGGGCTTGGCCGCGAGGACCTTATCGAACCGCAAAACCGTATTTCGCGGAAATCCGTAGCCCATCGCCTCGTTGTAAAGCTCCGCTCTGCGTCCGGGCGGCGGAGAGATTTCGTTCGGCAGCAGCGTTGCGAAAGTGTTTTCGATCGGCACGCGCTCGCCCATTGCCACCGAGGAGCCCATCCTCACAATCCTGTATGTTCCGGGCGGTTTGGGGCCGCACGCCATGCCAGTGCGGAAGCCGGAGCAATCCAATTTGTATTCGATCAGCGGGCTTTCGGGAATTTTTTCCCAACACACGGGGTTCGGAATGCCACGCACGCCCGTTGCGGCGTCATTTAATACGAGGCAATTGTTCAGGCTGGTTTTCGACTCTCCAAAGTATCGTCGCGCAACGAATTCAGACGAAACTGCCATGAGAACGAGTGTCAGCGGGCCGAGCAATGGCAGCAGGAGCCAATCCCTGCGACCCAGCTTCGCCTCTGGCAAGCTTGCGGGATCGCCGGCGCTGGATTGCGTCATGCGAACAATTCCACTTTGGCCGTGCAGCCGCGAGGCTGCGAAATAATTTGCATTCGGCTGTTTGCCAGCGCATTGGCGCGGCGCGATTTTTCCGCTCGCGTGGGGAAACGCTGCTCGGGCTGTGGGCACGCATAATATCACTGGGTTGGCCCAATTGGGCGCGCCCCGTCTCATTCCACTAGCTCATTCCACTACGGCAGCCTTTCGCGTTGGCCAGAACGGAGCGATCGCGATCATTTGGCGTGGGAGTTCGGGCCTACCTTGCGCAGGATGGTTCTCATTTTGTCCAGCGGACTGGCGCTGGGCTCTCGGAAGACGATGCCTCCTGGGACAATCACAGTAATTTCTGTTCCGGAACTGGCCGAACTGACGATGGTCAGTTTGCCTCCGATTCGCGCAACCCGCTCGCGCATTCCTTGCATACCGAAGTGCCCCGCTTTACCATGATCTCCAATTGCCGAGTCGATGCCAACTCCATTGTCTTTGACTTGCAAAGTAAGATCGTGCCCATATTTCAGTTCAACTTCTAGCCGGCTGCCCTTAGAGTGCGTGCACGCATTACGAATGGCTTCAAAGCCGACGCGATAAATCTCGTCGCGGACAACTGGATGCAACTCCTTTGCGTCTCCCGTCACGGAAAAAGACGCTTCGGTAGGGCCGAGCAAACGACACTCTTCCGTCGCCCTCTGGAATGATTCCGCCAGGTCGTTCTGCTGTGTGGTTGATGTACGCAGCGAATTCAGCACGGCGCGGCCTTCCTGCGTCGCCTGTCCCAGCCAGACGGACAATTGTTCCACGGCGTGTCGCATGCGTTCGGGATCGTCCGATTTCTTCAGAGCATTGTCCGCCACTAATTTGCTGCCTTGGATCGTCTGCAAAAACGTGTCGTGCAGTTCGCGCGCCATGCGGGTGCGCTCGGCCAATCGCTCGTCGAACCGGGCGCTCAGAGAGTCGTGAATCTGCTGCACGCGCAGGCGGTAGAAAACCCAGATCAGAAATGCGCCACTTAGGACGCAGAGACCCAGGAACCATTTGGTCTGGAACCATGCAGGAGCGACGCTGAAATCCAGACTTGCGCCGTCATTATTCCAAATCCCGTCGCTGTTCGCTGCGGCCACTTGGAACGTGTATTTACCAGGCGCGAGATTGTTGTAGATTGCTTCGCGCCGGGAGCCTGCATCCAGCCAGTCGTGGCTCAAGCCAACCAGACGATATCGGAATTTCACTTTGTCTGGCCGCACAAAGCTGAGAGCGCTGTAATGAATTTCCAGACTCTTTATATTCGAGGAAAGCGCGACCGCGTTGTCTGCGATGCTGTACGGTTTTCCGTCAGCCGCAACCGCTTCAATGTGCACGGGAGGCGCTACTGCATCGTGAGGAATGCGTCTGGGATCAATCTTTTGAAGATATTGACCGTTCGAAAACCAGACTTGGCCATCTTCGCTCACAGCAGCGCGCGAGGTGGAAATTCCGGAGAACACGCCCTCGGTAGAATCAAACAGTCTCCAAGGAACTTGAGTCGTCTTTTCGTCCCACCAGCGCTGGATATCAACTGATCGAACTTGCACCAGCCCGGAAGACATGTAGAGCCACAGAGAACCATGTCCATCATCAACCATATTGATAACGCTGTTTGTGGCCGAGCCGACCCCCAGCCTCAGGGTGCGCGTCTTTCCATCCTGCAAACGAATCAGGTCATTTGCCGGGTATTCCCACGATCCCTCGCGGTCGGGAACCAGACCGAAGCCCCCGCCTTCGGACAAAAACTTTTCGAAGTTGCCGTCGCGAAACCAAAAGAGCTGCCCTCTCACGGTGACGAGCCATAGCCCTACGCCGGGATGCGCGCTGATGGAGCTCATCGTGTCCTGGCCCAAAGATTGGGGCCAGTTATATCTCTCGATGATGACTCCTTTCTTGATGTGATTAAGCGCTGAGCCATATTCTGGAACGAGCGTTATGACCCAAAGATCTCCCGACGCATCCTCGGAAAGCTCGACAACAGTACCGATATCAGCGTCGCCTTCGTAGCGCACGAGGTGAAACGCGCCGTCCTTGTAAAACGCCAGGCGCCTTTTGCCCGCAACCCACATCGTGCCGGCGTCATCGCGATATAGATCTTCGATTGATCCAATCTCCGAGATTGCTATGTGGCGCGTCCGCCGCGAGCCGCTGGCGTCGAGAATACATAATCCGTCGAGCCCTCCAGCCCATACTTCATCGCCGGTCGCCGTGGCCGCTACGGCCCGGATCGGTGCTCCGACCAGGCCTTCGCGTTCGCCGTAACTCAATACAGAAAGGTTATAAAATTGGTCCAATCCCTGCGGAGTTACGACCCATATGCTTCCTTCGTGATCTTCAAATATTTGATTCACCACATCGCCGGTCAAGCCATCCCTAACCGAGATGTGATCTACGCGTGAACCCGTGATCCGATAGAGACCGTCACCGGATGTGCCAATCCACACACAGCCGGCGGCATCTGTAAATAGTGAGCGTACTTTGATCTTGCGGCCGTCGAGACCCGGGACGATGTAGTCTTCGAGCTTGTTCTGCCGGAGAAAGACGAGCCCTTCGTTTTCGTCTCCGTCTTCGATTCCCGCGAAGATCGCGCCATCTTTACTTTTCGCGATAGCGACAACCATCTTGGGACTTGTTCGGGGCTTTGCCGGCAGAGGAAATAACTGCGGTGACCGGCCTGGTATCCAATGGACTAGTTTATTTTCGCCTCCGAGCCATCGCGCACCGCCTTGCTCCAGCAACAGGCTGGCAAAGGGCCCATGCAGACCATCCTTGCCCTGATTCGCACACTGCTCCTGGAGCTGAGAGATTTGGCATATAGACGTAGCGTTTTCGAATCTGCCGGGCGTGAACCATATGGTTCCTGAAGAATCTTCCGCGAAAGGGCCGGGATGGAAAATATTTGTGCCAAGCTTTTGCAGCTTGCCATCCTGCCATCGAAATACGCCGTAGGATCTGGAACTGATGTACAAAGCTCCGTCGCTTGCCGCAAAAAGGAATCGCGTGTCTTCCACGTACGGCGTATGGGCTTCCGGATCCGGTAACGGCGTGAATTGTGTTCCGTCGAAGCGGTAGAGTTGGTGCCTGGTCCCAATCCAGAGGTAGCCGTCTTTTGTTTGTGCGATGCTTTGTGGAGAAGCTTCCAGTCCCCGTTCACCGACACGCCAGGGAATATGCGCGTATTGAGTGATTGCGGCTCTGGGATCCAAGCCGAAGCTTTGCAGGCAAGCTGTTAATAGGATCGAGGCGATTAGCGCGAGACGTCTCACAGATTTTCAGCCTCGAAGTCGGGATGCAATCCGCAGCATTCCGCAGCACGCCGCAACCGGAACCCAACGGCATCTGCGGCTCGCCGAAGAAAGTACTGAACCGTTTTCCATGAATGCGGTCGCTAAACCGAACTCTGGACTTTACCGCGTGGACCGATTTCGCGATACCTCAGTATCCATAGTTACCGACCTCTAGTTTTATAGAGGTCTATATGACTAGATTTGCAACAAGCCGCGCCGCACGGCAATGGTGACGGCATGCGTCCGGTCGTTCGCGCCGAGCTTCCCGACCAGATTTTTGATGTGAAAATTCACGGTCGCCTCCGCGATGGCCAATTGATCCGCGATTTGCTTGTTGCGATAGCCATCGCGGATCAGTCGCAGCACTTCCAGTTCCCGACCCGTAAGATCTTCGTCGCCCAAATGCTCGGCAAGGCGCACCGCAATCTCTGGCGGCACATGCGTTCTCTTCCCCGCGTGCACCGCGCGCACCACGCCCAGCAGTTCATCTTGCGGCGTGCTCTTCAGCAGGTACGCCGCAGCGCCAGCTCGCAGCGCTCGTTTAATTTCGCCGTCACCGTCCGAGGTTGTCAGCATGATGATGCGAGCTTGAGGAAACTCTCCTCGAATCGCAATGAGCGCGTCGGTACCGTTGGTGCCGGGGAGCCGTAGGTCCATCAGTGTGATATCCGGCCGGTGAAGGCGAAATTCCGCGATGGCCTGAACTGCATTCGCTGCCTGCGCGACCAGATGCATGTCTTGTTCCGAACCGATGATCGTGCTGAGACCTGCACGAAATACCGGGTGGTCCTCGACGGTCAGTATGCGAATTCGGGCGCGCGGACCCATCGCAACTCCCTCCTTTGGGGATTCTAACCATCTTTATCATACCGGCAAAGGAATTGGATTTCGGCACGGGCACTCCTGCGACGGCCGTCTGAAATGTGGAGTTTTGCGTCTTCCTCAGCGAAGGAGGGCGCGCGTCACACTCTAGAAAAGTGTAGGACAGGAACTATCGCATTTGGGGTGGGCCTAAATTCGACGCTCCTTCATGCTTGCGGGGTGGACAAGCGGATGAACGGCACGAGGCGAAACGAAGCGGATGAACGCGGAAGTCCACGGCGCGCGCAAGAATGCGGCGCTGCAAACGTTTGGCAAAAGGAGGTTGCTCTGAAACGCCGCACTGTACTGGGAGGGTTCACCGCAGCATCTGTTACTGTCCTTTCGGCAGGACCGTTATCAATTCTCGAATCGGGTCAGGCGGTGAACCGGTTTGCAACCGCGTTTGATGCGACGGAATTCCGCTCAACTGAATTCAAGACCAAGGACAACAGCGTTTTCGTTCGTGTCTGCGGCACGGGGCCAGGCCTTCTGATGGTGCACGGCTTTCCACGCACCAGTCTGATGTGGCGGGATGTGGCTCCGCGTTTGGCGGATCGCTATACGGTGGTCTGCGTTGATCTGCGCGGCTACGGACATAGTGGCTCACCTGCTTCGACGGACGATCACTTTCCCTACAGCAAGCGCGCGATGGCGAGCGAGTTGGTGGAGGTGATGGACCAGCTCGGATTCGCAAATTTCTCCGTCGTCGGACATGATCGCGGCGGACGCGTCTCCTATCGCATGGCACTCGACCATCCCGAGAAGGTCGAAAAGCTCGCCGTGTTCGACGTGATTCCGATTCTGGAGGCGTGGGCGCGCACGGACGCCAGGTTCGCCCAGACGTATTGGCCCTGGATTCTGCTATCGCAGAAGAATCCGCTGCCTGAAAGATATTTGTCTGGCGCCCCCGACGCGGTGTTCGACAATCCCTTCGGCGCCGGAACTTTTGCTAAAGAAATACGCGAACAGTACGTCGCGATGTATCGAGATCCCGTTCGCGTGCACGCGGTTTGCGAAGAGTATCGAGCCGCGGGTACGATTGACGTCGAACATGACCGCATCGATTTAGCAGCCAAGCATCAAATCAATTGTCCGATGCTTCATCTGTGGGCGATTGGTGGACCGCTCGACAATTTCTACTCTAGCGCCGGTGGCCCGCTCGGAATCTGGCGACTGTGGGCACCCAATGTAACTGGACGGGCGATGAAGGGCGGACATTTCTTCCCTGAAGAGAACCCAGTGGAAACTGCGGAGCAATTGGGGAAGTTTCTTTCGGCTTAGTAGCAGTTATTTCAGCAAACAACGAGGAGTCATCATGAACCAATCGTCTTCAGCGAAAACGAAACATGACGCTGCTTCACGCGCAGCCGACCCAAAGTCCGGAGCGCCGCTTACATCCATGCACAAGGTGGAAGTCGATGGCGTGCGGGTCTTTTATCGCGCTGCCGGCGACCCGAATGCGCCAGTGGTTCTGCTCTTGCACGGATTCCCGGCCTCATCGTTCATGTTCCGCGAACTTATTCCGCGTCTCACGAATGATTGCCGAGTGATCGCTCCAGACCTTCCTGGCTTCGGATTTACGGAGATTCCGGCGGAACGAAAATATGTTTATTCGTTCGACGGATTAGCTTCGACGATCGACGCGTTCACGCGAGCGCTGAACCTCGATCGCTATGCCATTTATATCTTCGATTATGGCGCGCCAACCGGTCTGCGCCTGGCGATGGCTCACCCGGAACGGATCACAGCGATCGTTTCGCAGAACGGGAATGCGTACGAAGCGGGCCTTGGCGACGCATGGGGCCCGATCCGCAAGTACTGGGCTGAACCCACGGCTCCGAGAACCGCGACGTGATCCGCAAGAATGTTTTGACGCTGGAAGGAACGCGCTGGCAGTACACACACGGGGTGTCCGACCCGGAGACCGTAGCGCCGGAATCGTTCACATTGGACTGGGCACTACTGCAACGCCCAGGGAACATAGACATTCAACTCGACTTGTTTCTCGATTACGCATCGAATGTGAAGCTGTATCCGAAGTTCCAAGAATATTTCCGCAAATCCAAGCCGCCTTTGCTTGCGATCTGGGGCAAGAACGATCCTTTTTTCATTCCGGCGGGAGCGGAGGCGTTCCGCAAGGACTTACCTGACGCGAAGGTCGAGTTTCTGGATACCGGACATTTTGCGATCGAGACGCACGTCGTGGAAATCGCGTCCGCGATGAAAACGTTCTTCACTGCGAATGGCCTCAAGCGCGCCGTCGCGGGAAAACGCTGCTAAACGATAGTTCGCATCTCAGCAAGCGAAGATTGGAATCAGGAGGAAGCAATGGATCGTCGTAGTTTTCTCGGTGCGCTTACGGCCGCATCGCTAGGCGTCTCGCTCCGGGGCGCTTTCACCGACTCCACTCGAGCCGAAAACGCCGCAACAGTCGCGACCAATTTGCCTGCGCATGCCGCCAAGACTGGAGAATTTCCCCAGAACTCGACCATCATTTTGGTCCACGCGGCGTGGGCCGATGGCTCCTGTTGGAGCAATATCATTCTTCCGCTCGAACAGCGCGGTCTGAACGTGATCTGTGCGCCGATCCCGCTCACATCCTTAACCAACGACGCAACCGCTTTGAGTTGGGCGATCGAACGGACCAGCGGCCCGGTGGTTCTGGTGGGACACGCGTATTCCGGCGCCGTGATCGCCGCGGTGAAAGAAGAACGGGTCAAGTCGCTCGTATACATCACAGCGCTGGCGCCGGACGAAGGCGAGGCGGTTGCAAAGGTCTTCTACCGCGACACGCCGAGTCCGGAACAGCCCAAGATGGTTCCCGATTCCCATGGCTATGTATGGATGCCAGACGACGCATTCAGCCGGGCGCTGGCACAAAACGCGTCGCCGCATCAGGCAAAGATCGCAGCCGCGGTGCAACGGCCGATTTCGGTTCAATGCATTCAAGAGCCGGCGCCGACGCCGCTGTGGAAAGCAAAACCGTCGTGGTACTTGGTCGCAGAAGAGGACCGCATGATCAATCCGAAGACGCAGCATTTCATGGCCGACCGCATGGGTGCGACGGTGAGGCCGCATGCTGTCGACCACTCACCCATGTATTCAGCGCCGGGGCCGGTAGTGGACGTGATTCTAGAAGCTGCGCGAAAGACACTTTCGCAGTAGCGCGTTCGCAGCGTGAGTCTTTTGGAAGAGGTGCCTGAATGGAAAATAAGTCCGTCGCGGTTGTCACCGGCGCGAGTAGTGGAATCGGACGAGCCACGGCCTTGCGACTCGCGCGGGATTTTTCAGCCGTCGTGCTCGTCGCGCGAGACAAGGAAAACCTGGAGACAGCGGCCGCAGAGATTTCGTTGGTAGGCGCCAAAGCCATGGTATTTGCCGTTGATCTGCGCCTGCCGCAATCGGCAGAGACAGTGGTCAGAGGCGCTCTCGAACGCTTCGGCAGAATGGACGCCCTTCTCAACATTGCCGGGGCCGTGCCGCAGATGGATTTGTTTCAGCTGACGGACGCGCAGTGGGACGACGGCATGGCGCTGAAATTTCACGGCGCGCGCCGGCTGACGATACGCGCCTGGGACGCGCTGAAAGCTTCGCAGGGATCCGTGGTATTCATGTCAGGTAACGCAGCGCTCGCTCCCAAGCCCGGAAACGCGGCAGTCGCGGCTATCAACGCGGCCATAGACGCACTCGCGAAGTCATTCGCGGAGCAAGGAATCAAGGACGGAGTGCAGGTCAACAGCATCTCGCCCGGAGCTGTGATGACTGGACGCCGGCAGGCCTTCTTTGAAAAATTTGCTCCGGCCCACAATCTCACAGTGCAAGAAGCAATCAAGAAATTCCCAGAGCAACGCGGGATCACGCGCCTTGGAAAGCCGGAAGAGATCGCCGATCTGATGAGCTACCTGGTATCGCCCGTGGCGAAATGGATGTCCGGCGCCGCCGTGCGTATGGACGGCGGCGAGATTAAAGGCATCTGAACTCGGACCGATCTCTTAAAACTTTGGTTAAAGGAGACGAAAAAATGAAGGTATGGAAAATTGCAATTCCCTTCGTGCTGATCGCTTTGTTCGTTGCCTGGTACGAATTTCGACCGGAGCGTTTGTACGTCAATCGCGCTGTTAACGAAGCAATGCCCACCACCTTGGGCGGTTCGCCCGCCCAGGCTCTCGAGTCCGGAACCTTTTATAGTATTTTGCATCCAACGGAAGGTACGGCCACCATTTATCGCATGGCAGATGGCACGCGCGTGCTTCGCTTGACGAACTTCAAGACCTCGAACGGTCCAGACGTTCACGTCTATATGGTGGCCGCAGACGACGCGAAGGACAACGACAGCGTGTTACGCGCGGGCTTCATCGATTTGGGCATCATCAAAGGGAATATTGGCGACCAGAACTATACGCTTGGCCCCGATGTGGACCTGGCAAAATATCGCGCGGTTTCGGTGTGGTGCAAACGGTTCAGCTTTAATTTTGGCGCGGCGCCGCTAACGCCTGAACAAGCGGTCTCGGAGAAGTAAGGAATGGGGAGGGCGAGCCAGGCGGCCTGAAAGGAAAAATCGCATGAACAGTATGGACAAAATCTCATCGTCGCAATCAACCAAGACGACGGCCCCGGAAGAATACGATGTTGTGATCCTCGGCGGCGGCACTGGCTCAACGGTCGCCGCGTGGACCTTTGCCAGCGAAGGGAAACGCGTCGCCGTGATCGAACGCAAATACATCGGCGGATCGTGTCCCAACATCGCCTGCCTGCCTAGCAAGAACATTATTCACAGCGCGCAGGTCGCTGCTTACTTCCGGAGGAGCGAAGAATTCGGCATAACCAAACAACCGTTCATTCTGGATATGGCGGCGGTGCGTGATCGCAAACGCAAGATGGTGACGGCATTGAACGACCTATACCTCGACAACTACCGCAAAACCGGAGCGGAATTCATCCTCGGCTCCGGACGTTTCGTCGCGCCAACGACTTTGGACGTAACGTTGCTCGACGGAAGCAAGCGCCAGCTGCGCGGGACCAACGTGATTATCAGCACCGGCACGCGCGCCGCGTTAGACGGGACCCCAGGGCTTGCGGAGGCGCAGCCGCTCACGCATATCGAAGCGCTCGAACTGGACGAAGTGCCTGAGCATCTGATTGTGATCGGCGGCGGCTATGTCGGATTGGAAATCGCGCAGGCCATGCGCCGGTTCGGAAGCAAAGTCACCGTGATCGAGCGCAGCGAACGCTTGCTGCCTCGAGAAGACGACGACGTTCAGGAAGGTCTGCGCAGCCTCTTTGAAGATGGCGGCGTTGCACTCGCTCTGAATGCGAAAATTCAGCGCGTCTCGGGACAATCGGGCCAATCCGTCAAAGTCACTCTGCAGCAAAACGGAGTCGAGAGAATCTTAAAGGGCAGCCATTTGCTGGTGGCAGCGGGCCGCATTCCGAATACCGAGGGCATCGGACTGGAACGGGCCGAAGTTGAACTCACAGATAAAGGATACGTGAAGGTGAACGAGCGGCTGCAGACGACTGCGGCAGGCGTCTGGGCGATCGGCGAAGCAGCCGGCAGCCCTCAGTTCACACATATCAGTATTGACGATTTCCGTGTGGTGCATTCCGGCCTCACCGGGGGTAGCCGGGTGACGACTGGCCGGCACGTTCCGTTTTGTCTCTTTACCGACCCGGAATTTGCGCGCGTTGGTCTCAGTGAGAAGGAAGCCCAAGCGAAGGGTGTGCCCTACCGTTTATTTAAGGTTCCGATGGATGCGGTGCTCCGCGCGCGCACACTTTCCGAAACTCGCGGATTCCTAAAGGCCCTCGTGGAAACTGATAGCGATCGCATTCTCGGCTTCACTGCGTTTGGTGTGGGCGCAGGCGAAGTGATGACTTCCGTGCAGATTGCAATGACGGCAGGGATGCCTTACACAGCGCTGCGCGACGCGATACTGACTCACCCTACTCTTGTGGAGGGGCTGATTCCATTGTTCTCGTCCGCACCTTCGGCAGTAAAATATGGCGATATTGAGACGGACAGTGGGGAACGCCCACAATTGCGGCAACCAGCTCCCAATGTCCGCGCCGCCCGCAACAGCGAATAAGCGAACTGGATATGGGCCACCGTTTCCTGAGTTCACCCAATCGTGTTTCTCGGCCGTCCGGTGCTTAAAGAGTGCCGGCGGCTCAACCGGCCGGCGCAAAACCACCCAACGCGTTGATTCGGCAAGGCAACTTGATTACAGTGTGAGGTCGGCGGAATTTCTCGTTCGCCAAGGGCGTTGACGGATGGTATCGTCAAGGCGAAGAATCCGATGTTAAAAGTCGTGCACAACGTCGCTCGCCAGCTCGGCTTACCCTCTATGCGGAGGGACCGGCTTGCAACGACGCCGCACCTATTGTCTGGTTTCCTAATTTCATTTCTGTTTTTTGGCCTGCTCTACGGCGGGACGGCCGCGCGAGCATCTGCTGAGAATCCGCACGCTGTTGCGCTTGGACCCGGCTTAACCTTTGCGATCGCCGATTTCGACGGCGACCGTCGTCCAGATTTCGCCAGCATTCAGCCGGGACAAAAGAGGCCCGGCGGTTCCGACTACTCGATTCAATTAGACCTTTCCGAGCTTGGACGACGATCGATTCACGTTGTTGCTCCGCTAGGCGGCCTGCTGATCGAGGCGCGCGACGTTGATGGAGACCACACGGTAGATCTGGTCGTCTCAACCGCGTGGCGCGAGCAGCCCGTGGCCATATTTCTTAACGACGGCCACGGCAGTTTTTCGCGCGCGGAAGTCGCTGCATTTTCCGGAGTATTCAGCGCGCGCGCGGCAAACTTGGTCTCTGCGCCAAATCCGGCGACGGATGCACTTGGCATGTCGCCACGATCGGGTGCCGGCATTTGCCCGGACGAAAATGATTCAGGCTTCAACGGATCGCGAGCGAGTTTGATCGTCGCTTCGACTGCAGGATTTCCTCCTGATTCCTTTCTGACGTCGCACTCCGGACGTGCCCCTCCTTCGGAAGTTCACCACTCCTGATTGCTTCGGCTTCCCCGTATCCAGCTAGAACTAGGGAAGCCTCCACAAAAGCAAGACGATCGCCCGACAGTCTGTCTTCTGTCGCGCGCTGACTAATTTCAGACCTCACTTTCCGCCCGTTTGTGATGCGGGTGCGAAAGGACTGGAGGAATGGAATGCCATTAGATGACCTCTCAGAGACACTGAAAGACCTGGCGATTAAGGTCTATCTCGTGCAAATCCCTTCGCGCGAGGAAGAAAGAGTGCGGGAGTTGGTGAAAGAGCTGAAATGTCTTTTAGACGCCGCAAAGACGACCGACCCAAAGCCGATTCTGTGAATTTGCAACCACAGTCCGGATTGTCGGCATTCGCAGGTGAAATTTTCATGCGAGCAAGGGAAGCTACAGGCCCGAGTTTGTCAGCGTGAAGAAGCACGCACAAGCTGGAAGTCATGCGGATACTGCCATAAGCACGGAGGTGCACCAGTGAAGGAGCTAATTGAGGCGATTGCAATGGGCTTGGTGGACAAGTCGGACGATGTTCAGGTCCGTGTCGTCGAAGGCAGACAAGTGACTGTGTTCGAGTTGCGCGTCCATCCCGACGACGTCGGAAAAGTGATTGGACGCAAGGGACGCACAGCTCAATCGATCCGTACCCTGCTGGGCGCGATGGGAATGAAAGAGCGGAAACGGTTCGTGCTGGAAATTCTGGAGTAGTGCGCGCGCCCGAACCACGCCGCCGCAACAAAGGTGCTGTCATGACAAAAGTCGCAGCCACGTTTGCGCTTCTCACTTCCTTGGCCCTTGCAGCCCCGGCGAAGAAGCACGATGCAGCAACCAAAACCTACGACAAGCAAGGCATGGCGATTGCCGTGCCAACTCACTACGTGAACACCGAGCGCGTGGATTCCATCGGCAGGCACTACGAGTGGGCGTGTGACGCAGCTGCGGGAGCGCTGAGTTGCACCGACAATCCCGTCTCGTACCTCACGTATGTCCGGTTAGTTCCGGACGGCCCGCTCTATTTCGCGATGCGGTTTGTGGACAAGCACCATGACGCATTCGCGCCAGCCGTGCTCGAAGGCCTGGTTCAGGAAAAGGATACCCAGTTCAATTATCGGGATTACATCACGACGGCAGAGGGCCTGCCCGTCATCTGTCTTCCGTACACGACTGCTGACAAAAAGGGAAAATCGAAGTCCGCAGAAACCTGCTATACCTTGGACACGAATAACCCTCGCCAGCTGCGGCCATAAACAGACCGAAGCGCAATAGATCGCTTCTCAGCGAGCCGTGAAGTCAATGGCCAGAAGCGAAATATCATCTTTGTGGCCCTCGCCCGGGGGTTGTTCCAGCCAACGAGCCAGTTCGAGCAACAGTGCATCGGCAAATGGGCCAGCGGGAAGTTTGTTATTAGTTTCCATGAACTTCATGAAACGCTCCGTGCCAAATTCCTCGTTCGCTGGACTGGTTGTTTCCAGGATTCCATCGGTGTAAAGGCAGAAGCGATCACCGGGCTCGATTGGAATTTGCACCGAATCGTAGGTAGCTTCCTCGAACTGCCCCATGACCAATCCATTTTCCTCGAGCTGACTGGAGCTGCCGGTTGATTTACGCCAAAGTAGCAGCGGCGGATGGCCTGCGCCACCATAGGTCATGATGTTTTTTTCCAAATCCACGTAAACATAGGCGGCGGTAACAAAATTATGCTGAAATTTGCCGCAGAGCGCTTGATTCAGCCCCGCCAGAACTTTGGCTGGTTCAGCAACGTGGCGCGCCTGTGCGGTCAGGGCAACCTGCAACATCGACGCGATGAGTGCGGCCGGTAAGCCGTGGCCCGAGACGTCTGCCATCAAGATGCCAACGTGACGTTCGTCCGCGACGATGAAATCGTAGTAATCGCCGGCCACCGAGGTCATGGGAATGTAGCGCGCCACAATATCCATTCCGGAGATCTGCGGCGTGCTGCTGGGGAGAATGGATAGTTGAATTTGGCGCGCCATTTCCAGTTCCGCATTTATTTCGACGAGCTGTTGCGCGATCTGGGCATGTGCTTCGCGAAGCATCAGATGAGTGTGCACACGCGCCTTCACAACTGCGGCGGAGAATGGTTTGTGAATGTAGTCAACTGCTCCAACCTCGAAGCCTTTCGTCTCGTCCTCGGCCTCTGTCTGACTGGTGAGAAAAATTACCGGGATATCGCGCGTGTCGGGATTGCTTTTCAAGCGGCGGCAGACTTCGTACCCGTCCATTTCCGGCATCATTATGTCCAACAGGATCAAGTCCGGCTTGTCCTTCCCCGCTGCGATCGCCAGAGCCTTTTCGCCGCTGGTTGCGACTTTCGTCGCGAACGAATCCCGCAGCGCGCCGGAAATAACTCCGATGTTGAGGGGCGTGTCGTCCACAATCAAAATTGTTTTTTGGGCCGACGTCTCAGGCATGATTTCACTCCAGTAGAAGACCTAAACGACCGGCAATCTCCGAAACGCACTTTAGCGCGCCAACAAAATCATAATTTCCGACGAATACCTGCAGGGCGGTGATTTCAGAACCCGTAAGCACCTTCGCAAAGTCCGGCTGCGCTTCCAAAATGAAATCTGCAGCGTCGCCATCGTCGTTCGATAGAAGCTTTCTCAGCTTGCGCAACGGTGCCGCGACGGAGGCTGAGTCGGCGGGTGCAGCACTGACGTCGACCGCCGTTTGTTCGTTAGGCAAGGCTGACCGGATTGCCTGCACAACGACACGAAGTTTCGTGGCTAGCGTGTCTAGCAGAGGCTGCGCAGTGTGTCCCGCTTTGATTGCCGTTTCCACCTCGGCTGCTGCGTTGGCTACGGCCGTTGCGCCCAGATTCGCAGCCGCACCCTTCAGTGAATGAGCTGCGCGCGCGGCTGTGGCTGCATCACCCGCAGCCTGCGCGACTCGAATCTCTTCCACGTTTGCCGAATCCGCGAATTTGCGCAGCAACATCTCGTAGCGTTTGGGATTTCCGCCGGTTCGCCGCAGGGCGGATTGGGTGTCGATACCCTCAATCTGTAACGCGGCGGCCAGTTCCGGCGAGCGCGCGGCAGCCGCTGCTGCGCCCGCGGTTGTTGTAGCGATTTCTGTGGGCGGCTTTGCGGCGGCGGTTGCGCGCGGTTTTATCCAGCGCAACAATGCAGCAAAAAGAACGTCGGGATCGATCGGCTTGGCGATATGGTCGTTCATTCCCGCTTCTGTGCATCTTTCGCGATCGGCTTCCATCACGTTGGCCGTCATGGCGATGATGGGCAACGACCGGAATTGTGGTTTCAAGCGTATCGCCCGCGTAGCGGCGAGACCATCCATCACCGGCATTTGCATGTCCATCAGCAACAGATCGTAATGGTGTTCGGCGACCATCTGCACCGCGGCCTGTCCGTTCTCGGCTGTCTCAATCTCCAAGTGCGCATCTTCCAGCAGGCCGAGCGCGACCTCGCGGTTGAGTTCGTTGTCTTCGACCAGCAAGACACGCGCGCCGCGAATTTGCGCGAGGTCGACTCCAGGAGCCGCCGCGGCTGCATAATCCTTGGAAGTAGCTGCGCCGAGGACGTCAAGGGCCGAATCAAACAGCATGGAGGCGGTTACTGGCTTGATCAGAATATTTGCGAACGAGTTTTCGTCAGCCTGTTTCAAAACTTCTTCGCGGCCGTAAGCGGTCACCATCACCAGATGCGGCCGAACCTCCAGATTAGGCAGCGCCCGAATCTGTTTCCCCGTTTCGAAGCCGTCCAGACCTGGCATCTGCCAGTCCAAAAAGACAATTTCGTACGGCTTGTTTGCTTCCGCGGCCCGGCGCACCATTTCAATTCCTTCCAACCCGGAAGGAGCTTCATCCGCCTCGAATGTCATGCTGATCAACATGCTGGAAAGCACGGCACGCGCTTGCGAATTATCATCAATAATCAAGACCCTGCGCCCGCGGAGGTCGGGTGGGACCGCGGTCTCCCGTCGAGTCGCCACGCCATTGCCCATCCGCGCGGTGAACCAGAATGTGCTGCCCTTCCCTACTTCGCTGTCAACGCCGACATCTCCTCCCATCAACTGAGCAAGCCGCTTGGAGATCGCGAGGCCCAGCCCGGTGCCGCCGTGTTGGCGCGTTGTGGAAGCATCCGCCTGCTCGAACGCTTGGAACAACCTGCCCATTTGTTCTTTGGTGAGGCCGATGCCCGTGTCGCGCACCGCGAAGTAAATCAGCTGGCCGTCAGCAGTTTTTTCCCGAATCCGCGCATCAACTACGATTTCGCCCTGTTCGGTAAACTTCACGGCGTTATTGCAGAAGTTGATCAGGATTTGACCCAGGCGCAGCGGGTCGCCCTTCAGTTGGGTAGGAACTGCCGGATCGATGTCGAAGATCAGTTCCAGACCTTTCGCGGTAGCCTTCTCCGAAATCAGATTGCTGACGTTTTCGAGCACGCGCTCCAGATCGAAATCGATGTTTTCCACCGTCAGCTTGCCCGCTTCGATTTTCGAGAAATCCAGAATGTCGTTGATAATGCCGAGCAAATGTTGGCCGGCAAGTTGAATTTTCCTTACGTAGTCGCGCTGCCGGGGATTCAGGTCCGTGCGCAGCGTCAGATGCGACATGCCGATGATCGCGTTCATCGGGGTGCGGATTTCGTGGCTCATGTTCGCCAGGAAATCAGACTTGGCCTTGGTGGCTTCCTCCGCCACCTCTTTGGCGCGCCGCAATTCTTCGCCAGACGCCTCCAGCGCCTGATTGATGTTCTCCAGTTCCTGTTTGCGCGCGCCCAACTGGCGTTCGGAAGCCGCCAAAGATTCAGCCTGGGCTTGCGTTCGGTCGAGCAACTCTCGTGTGGCGATGTTGCCGGACAATATTTCAGCGCTGAGCGCGACGGAGGGCAGCAAGGAGTCCAACAACGCTCGTTGGCGCTCCGACAACGATGAATTCGTGGCCAATTCGATGACGGCGGTTACTTGATCCTTATTCACCACGGGAATGAAGTGGATTTTCCCCACCGTCAGCGTACCCATACCTGCGGAAATTCGAACCTGATTCCCGGCCGTAACCTCAAGCATGCGCCGTTCCACCGCGGCCTGCCCGCCAAGTCCTTCGCCGAGTGCAAATTCGCTGGGGGTGCCTGCCTCCGTATGGGCAAACGAACACGCCCGAGAAAAACTCGTGCGACCCTCATTTGCGACGTAGAACGCTCCGTAAATCAGCGGAATGGGCTGCGACATCCGCGACAATAAAGCCTTCCCGAATCCCGGATAGTCCTGCGCCGACTGCAACGCCTCCAGCGTGGCGCCCACTTCCGCCTTTACCCATGCCTGCGTTTCGCGTTCGCGCGCGCCCAGTTGCAACGTACGCAGCGCGCGTCCGATCTCACCGATTTCATTCTTGCGATCCAGGTAAGGGATGTTCTGGTCCAGCCGCCCATCGGCCAAATCCTGGATACTGCCCTGTAGCGCCACCAACTCGTTCACGACTTGTGATTCCACGATGCGGAAGGCGGCGGCCCACGATGCCAGCAGGCCGAAACCAATCACGAGCCAAGTGATCAAAATCGCGCGGTGCGTATTATTGGTCAATTGATCGGAGCGCTGGTCAATATATGTTTGCAAATCCTGCATGATATCGATGGTCGCTTGGCGCGCCCGCTGCAGCTCCTGGTTCACGCCTCCACGCAGGATATTTGCCGCTTTCACAGTGTTGCCGTCCAGAGCTGCCGCGCGCGCGGGCCGGGCATCAGCCTCCGCCTGATCGAATAGAGCGGTTGCAGCGTTGATCTTCGCTGCGCGCTCCGGGCTTTGTTTCAGCGCCGCCACCATCGCTCTGTGGAAATCGTCGCCGACCTTCGCCAGTTGTGCGTCGAGCACTTGCCTGCGATCGGGATCGGTCTCGTCAGCCAGCTCAAACAGAAACAGCCCGAATCGATTGGTATGCGCGCGCGCCTCGCCCACGTTTCTGAGCGCTTCCACCTGGTTAGCGATCAACTCGCTGTACCATGTGTCAATCATCTTGGTTTCAAACGACGAATAGACTCCCGCTGCCACCACCATCAGCACGAGCGGAACCATGGCGACCAATAGTTTTCGCCGCAGTCTCAAATTTGGAAGCAGGGCCATCCGAATGTGCTCCAACCATTAGTACGCCGAAACATATGAACTGTTGCGCGCCACAAGACCATGCGTTCCGGCGTGGCATAGCTTGAAGCAAACGTGCTCGCCGGCACCCGATCTGCCCCCCCAGGGCCGCAGAGCCGAGATTATATGCGAATTGGCTTGCCGCGTATCGTCATTACTACCAATCGGGAACGCGAAACAGCGTCATACCCGGAACGCGTTCACCAGCTTCATCCTGCAGAGCGCCAGAATCAGCGGAATTCCCAAAACCGCCGAATCGCGTCGCAAACGGACAATACCGGCGGTTATGTCAGTTTTGACAATGGTTTTTCGCCGCGTTCTGGGGTAAATAGCTCACTCCAGGACGGATTCTCCGGATGCATTAGGTGGTTTCAATGAACAAAAGGAATGAGGTGCGAAAAATGACGAACGCGATGCCAAGGATTCAGATGCTGGTTCTCGCTACATTGCTGGCAGCCGGTTTGCTGACGCTCGGTAGTTCTCCTGCCTTGTGCCAAAAGGCGGAGACGATTGAAGCCGCTGCGATGGGGACCGGCACTCAATTGGGCCAAGAGGTCGAGATTCGCCTGACGATTAACGACTACTCCACCATGGAGGAGCGGCAAGTTTTGGTGGACGCATTCGCGAAAGGCCAGAACCAGGGTTTAGTCACCGCGCTGCAAAAGATGCGAGCGGTCGGTCGCATTTCGCTTACTGGCACTGTTGGGTATGACGTTAGCTTTATTCGTATGATTCCGACAGCGACAGGCCGAAAAATTCGCTTCGTCACAAATCGCCCGATCCGTTTCGGCGAAGCTTGGACGGACTCCCCTTCACAGTCCTTTGACTTGAGCGGTGGCGAGATCGATATCAACGACTCCGACAAGAGCAAGAGCACTGGCGTCTTGTTTCCGCGAGCCCAACTGGTGATAGACAAGCAAGGGCAGCTGCAGATTGATCTCTCGCAAAACTCATGGAAGTTGGTGGACGTTCTTGACTGGAAAGGGACACCCGGCGTCAATTAGCCGAAGCTCGGATCGCACAATCGCCTTCCGGAGTCGCAGCAACAATCGCCCGGGACTTACAGCGACGCTACGGCTCCGGAGTGAGCGCCCCGGTCGCGGGGTCGATGCGGTAGCAGGAAACGGTCGAATCCTGGAAATGTGCCACGGAAAGCCCTGTGCCATCGGGATTGACTTCGACGCTTGAGGGTTTCGCAGCCGCTGGAAACGGTGAACCGACAACGGTCGTCAATTCGCCGGTCTTCCAATTGATATCGAAGGCCGAAATGCTCAGCGAAGTGTGATTCACCACATACAGATAGTGGCCAGAGGGGTCGATAGCCATCCAGCCCGGGCCGTGTTCCGGAAGTACAGACACCTCAGTCGCGGCTCCAATCTCACCGTCCCGCGAAACCATCACCGAATCTCTCAATCCGTTCGCCGCAAATGTCATCCGCCGCCCGGAGTGTACATTTGTGACGTGCAGCACGCGCGAATCGCCCTCCACGACACTTAGGGGGGTAGCCGCCACAGTCAAAAGCGTCTTTGTGTTATTACCGTGGTAGCTGGCCGAGATGTTCGCCGTTCCGATCGCAACCGCTGTTGCCAAGCCCGAACCGTTGACCGTCGCCACCGCCTTATTGTCCGATGCGTATGTGGAGTCGCTGGTCGTTACGTTCGAGGTCTGGCCGTCCAGATATGTCGCGGTCAGAACGAATTGCTGCGTCGCGCTAACCGCAATCGTCGGATTCGCCGGAGTGAGTTTGACCCCGGTAATGAATAGGTTGCTCACGGCGGAACTAATGCAACCGGACAACCCAAGAATCGAGAGCACAGGAAGAACTTGAACGAGCTGCTTGAACTTGAACAATGAATTGACCTCGAATTCGCCCGCGCGAGAACCTAAAACCGAATTTTTGATTTGCTTACCCGGCCGACCGTTCCACTGCAACTGCACATACGCTTTCCTGGCGATAACAGCTTGCACGGATGCTACCACGCGCGGCGTGACGCCACATTCTGGCGAGCTGCGCAGTTTCCAAGCGGTTGACACGGGCAGTGCGGAACCTGCTATTACTGCACCGCGGTCCAACTCTCATCGGGATTGAACTCGGTCATTGCGGCTGCTGTTTGCGCTGTGGCAGCCCCCAGATCCTTCTGCAGCAGGATGCCGTCCTGATTGATGATGAAGGTCATCACGCCCGAGTTGCGGTATTCAGCGGGATAGGCGACGAAGGCAAAGCCGCCGGTCATCTTTCCATTCACGATATAATCTTTCGCGCCGCCGTGTGCGTTGCTGCCTTGCCGAGTGAGCATGTGAAAGTAGTAGCCATGGAATGGCACATGCGAATCCGGCTTTACGTTGTAGCCTTCGTTGGTCGCGAATGCCGCCAGCGGCCCGAGCGGGCTCTTGGGCTGACCTTCCGGCGCCTCCCAGTACAGTCCGTTCTGCTTGCCGGCGTCACTGATGAACTTCACTGCGAACTCGTGCGTGCTGCCGTCGGCGTGACGCTCCGTGAAGTACTCGGTCTGAGCATCAGCCAGCGCCATACAAACGTCTATCACAGCCAATTCGTTACGCCCGATGCGGCGGACCAGAATCTCTTCCCTTCCCGCAGGCGCGTCGAAGTACCACTGCCCGGCGGCATTTTTTTTCAGCGGGATCGGAAAAGGAAAATTGTCTGCTCCAATCAGCAGGATTTGCGAATCGTCAGGCATTTTGCGCCAGCGATGCATCACGTCGTACTCGTGCACGAACACGCCGGCGATCTCCTTATCCTGCACCGGATCGCCGGAAAGAATAATGTCTTTCGAGTCGGGACCAAACACGGCGAGCACCGAGTTTACATCGCCTGATTTTGCCGCGGCCACCAGCCCGTTACTCGCGTCATCGGGTGAAGCAAATACTTGGTACGAGGGTTTAGCGGACTTGCTGCATCCGACAGCTAAAACCACTATCCCCAGGAGCGCGAAACAACTGGTAAAACCGATTTTGCGCTTTGCTCGCGACATACCAATCCTCCAAAAATTGAACTCGAACCGCATCGCCAACCTGCCGAGCTGCACTTCGTTTGCCTCAACCGCGTTGGCGCCAGCTTTACCTTCGACCACCCCAGCCACCGCTGTGACCACCATAGCTTGACGAACCCCGCGCACTGGAAGCTCGCGAACTCCATCCGCCGCCTCCACTGCTCATGGCCGATGACCCGCCGCTCTTTTCCTGGCCTCCGTACCCGCTGGAGCTGGACTTGTTATAGCTTGATGGACTTCCGCTCTTCTGGTCCCAACCGCTGCCGGTATTGCTGTAGGTTTTGCCGTTTGCCGCCGCATACTTGTCGCCATTTGCGGTTTGGCCAACCGCAGCGCTGTTCCCGTTCTTGCCAGACGCGGCATAAGCCGAACCGCCATTCGAGCTGTGCGCCTGCGCAGTGGTTCCGTTAGCATTCGTTTGGTGCTGGCTGTCAACGGTCGTGCCATTTTTCGAAGCGGTCGAGGCTCCATAGCTGCCGTACGCATTGGACCCTTGCACCGTCGACGCAGAGGCCCCGGTATGGGGGTTGTACGCTTGAGCGCCACTAACGCTTCCGTAACCGTTTGACACCGTGCCGCCGCGGGCGTAGGTGCCTGTGGAGGGATTGTAGCCATTTGAGGCGTGGGCGCTTCCGCCGTAGGCTCCATAGGCAGACGCGCTGGAACCGTAGTATCCGCCATGCCACGCATTGTTTCCGTAATATGCGCCGCCGTGATAGACCACAGTCGTGCTGCCGTGCCATCCACAGCCCCAGCTGCTGTATCCCCACGCGTAAGTGCTACCGGCCATCATGGCCCCGACCGCAACGCCAACTCCAAACGCGACCACTGCGGCGCCAACCGGAGGCGCGGGAGGCGGGACGTAAACGTAGGCTGGAACCACGTAGGGATAGCCGTAGACCACAGCTGGGTTATACATCGGAACGTAAACTACCTGCGGATTCACCGGCTGAATCACGATTACTTGCGGCGACTGTTGCACGACAGAGAGCTGCGTTGATGATTTCAAGTTCCCGGCCGCGTATGCTTTCGCGCGCAACACCTGGATGGCTGCCATCACGTCCGCTGACTGCGTGTGATACGCCTCTCCCAGCGATGACGTCCACGTGAGGTTGTTCGCTAAGATAGCGAGCACGGAAGGAAATTGTGTGAGCGCCTTCACGGCCGGGTCCCACGGTTGCCCGTCGACCGCCGCCATCAGGGCGGAGCCGCTCAAATTGCTGTGATACTGATACCAGCCTTCCGCGTCAGCAACTTGATCCGGAAAGGTCGCAGCTGCAAGCACCTGCGCTACCAACGCGTCCGGATAGAGCGCAATTGGCGCCGCCATTTGCTGTAACTCGGCCGCAGTTAGCGGCACGCCCTGGCCGGAATACCCTGCTGGAGGCGCTTGGCCCGTTTGCGCTCCCACTTGGTACGGCGTAAAGCCCACAAGCAGCAGAAGAGATAGCGTCGTTGACAAAATCTGCTTCGCGAACGTCGTGATCATCTTTTTCTCTCCGTCCCAGCACTGTTGCCGGACAACGTGACAAACCTCGGTTTCGGCGGATCGGCCACTTTCGACAAAAGGTAAACGAGTGCTCGCACACCTTCTCTCCATCGCCAGCCCTGTCCCGATAGTTTCACACGCAGCCGCCGATTACCATTGTCAGAAGTGACAAGCTGTCGCCATACGAAAGCGCTACAGTCCGATGCTATCCTGAGCCGGCTAACCGGAGTATCTCGCGGTAGTGCGGACGCAATCAACGCCTTCAGAGCGCCAAGGCCGCGGCGAAGGTCCAATTCCAATTATTCAGATTTGTCTTCGGGATAGCCTTGAAGAGCGACTCGTGAACGGCACTAACGGGAGAGCAACGGCACAGATGCGGCATCGTCTGGGGATCACGATTCGAAAGGAAGTGAGATCCATGCCAACCCGGCGAAATGGAGGCTCGTTTTTCGTAACCGCGCGGCGCAAAAAGTCTTGGTAGGGGCGGTGGGGATCGAAAATTCTACTGTACTACCAAAACCCCACAAACAGCGGCGTTGCAACCGCTCCTATCCGGACAATCACTACAAATACTACAAAAACCACGCTCTCGGTCACGTCCCGAATGGTCGGAAAATTAGCTGCATGGGAGCTTTATTGCGAGGCCATGGTTTGTCTCAAGAGCGTTCGTGACGTCCTATCGTCCCGTCTGACGAGCGATTCGTCCAGGCATTGCGCACCATCCGGAACTTCGCCCCAAATCCCTAGAGTGAACATACAAGCCGGATTTCATGAAGCAATTGCGCATCCTTCTCTCACTCTGGAACTTCCAGAAAAAGAAAGGGGGGCGAGATTCCGCGGATGTCAAAAATCTCAGGCTTTCCAGCTTCGGCAGGTTTGAGGTGACAATTTGGTGACCGCGCCCCGGAACGGCCAATTTGGAGGCGCAAAGCTCGAACTCTTCCAGATCCTCGCACTCTGGGAGCCGTCACTTGGATCGACGTAGTATCGAGTTCGCGTGCGCGCCTGCCTTGGGCGCAGGAGGTCCGGAGTTCAAATCTCCACGCCCCGACCAATACCTTCAATGAGTTGTAGACTGCACAGCCCAAAAAGTCAGCGTTTAGCGAAATAGCGGTGCTGTGCCGGGTTGGGGCAGAAGGTGTGCAACCGCTTACGCGGTCACTACAACTTTCACTACAGTCAATTTGGGGAACCAAGCGCGCCGTCGCCGGTGGTTGGCTGGGAGATATCTTAGAGTAATTTCGTTGCGCTGGAGGACCCTTGCTAGGGATCTCCGCGGCTGATAAGAATCTAAGCAGTACGGGATTGAGTCTCCCCCTAGCTGCACTCGGGTCGAACGGAATTGGCGGAAGCGTGTGGGTGTCGAATTTACTTGAAGCTGATTGTCCGAGTATTTACGTGGAAGGCCGTGGACGGAATCGGAAGGACTTAGCATCCTTCGGGACAGCTAATGCCACCTTTTTGCCGCCTCGCTGCAAATGCGAACGGGGAGGATTAGAACGCGTTCTCGGAGTTGGCGGAGACAATCTAGCGAACATCAGCGGCAAGCCCGCCTGGCGGAATTGCGCCGCGGCTTAGGCCCCGGCGGAACTGTTTCCTGGTTACTCTGGCCAATCGATTTCGTTCTCCGCGTAGACTTTCAGCTGTTTGCAGTCCCCCGTTTTCCAGTCGCTCAGGTCGGATTCCCGGAGTACATGCGCAGTCTGCAGCACCCAGCACAGTTCGGTCTTGTCCGTGAAGCGCACTCGCACGTACATCATCCCTTCCTCGAAAGCGTGCTCGGCCCAATCCACGATCTTGCCGTGGACTCCAGGATACTTCTTCCCAGGCCTGGGTAAATCCCTCGTCAACTTCTCCGCTGCTTTTCTCTTTTTCATTGGCCGGCCTCTCCTTCGGACGCCGGAGTAACGACAGCCTGCGTCCGCTTTTTGTTACCGCCGGGACTCGACTTGCGTCGTCTCGTCGCACCCGCTTTTTTCCTTACCGCCCGTTTCTTTTTCCTGGCCTGCTCCTCGTCGTAGCGGTCCTCGTCGTTCACATCCCATCCAGGGAGGATCGCCACGCGAGGCGGCAAGCCCTTCTTCTTGCGCCGCTCTTCGGCTTCTTTGATATCGAAATAAACATCGTTCAGATCTTTGGTTTTCTGCTTGTACTCGCGCTGGAATTTGTAGGCCCACGAGGCTTCGTCCTCGACCATCTCGCCGAAGCTGTCGAAGAATTCCCGATTCACATCGACACGGGCAGTCTCTACTTCCGCACGGGCACCTCGAATCTGTTCCTTATTGAAGGCTCGAACCCTCTCCAGTCTTAAGAGGCCGTGCATCACCTGCTCGAACGCCCGGTTCAAATCCAGGAGTTCTTGGAACAGGGCAAGTTTCATGACTGCTCCCCTCTGCT
Organism: uncultured Acidobacteriota bacterium; assembly: GCA_963790855.1. GTDB lineage: Bacteria > Acidobacteriota > Terriglobia > Acidiferrales > UBA7541 > Palsa-295. The sequence goes on along the minus strand of CAWBPZ010000003.1, from coordinate 5,037 downwards.
ACGGTGAGGCTCACTGCCGGAATCGCCAGGCGGCTTCCGGTACTGGCGTTCCCATTCGCGCTGCTCCTCTGGCGTGAAGAATCGCACCTTGGGCGGTTTTCCCTCGGCGCGCCGGCGATCTTCGACGACCTGCACGTCGCGATAGACCTGGACCTCGTCCAAGGTGTTCTTTTCGTATTCGCGGTGGCGCGTCCCGAACCGGGCCGAGTCCTGCAGCTCCGAGTGCTGGAGGACTGTGCAGAAATACGAATTGAGCCGCGCGCGATGATCCTCGAAGAGGACTAGCTCTTCGTCAAAGCACGAGGAATCGAGTTGCGAGTCCTTGGCTCGTTTAAGGCGTTCGAGCCCACGCACGGCTTCGTCGACACCTCGATTCACTAAGAGAATCGCTTCGTACAAATGCGCTTTTTGCATTTGAATCTCCTCGTCGCGTGCGGCGGCAAGCCGCTGTCCGATCCTTGATGGAAGCGTTGAGACCCACGGGTAGCCAGCGGTCGGAAGTTCGACCGGGCTCGACAGACACAATTGCCAGTCAGCTAGGGAGGAGATTCTGAGACCGGCTCAGGAGGCGGTAGGGCCGGAAACAATGAGCGCGAGGTGAGTTGCGCGGAGAATAGGAAATAGATAAGGTCTCTTGCAGCCATCGTTGCACCTCAGACGTGCGACCTGGTTAGGGGCGCGGCGGTGTTACAAGCACCGGCGCGTCCCGCTCGATCACTTGATCTTTGTTGTTCTCTTCTTCTTAATGTCGTTCCTTCTTCCTTGCCCTTCGCCAAAATGTCTGTCCTTGTACTTCTTCACCTTGGCGAATCCGTCCTTACTCCAATAGCGAAGTCTTGATCCGGCTATGTTCTCCTCAATTGGCTTTGGAACCAATCCAGCATCAATCCATCTGTGAAGCGTCGATCGATGGACCAACAACTGCCTAGCGGTCTCAGAAATCGAATATTTTTCGCCCATTCAACTTATGCGACATAATGTCGCCCATGTCAAGCAAAAAGCAAACCCGGATCGGCGCTCTGGTCAATGGCGCCAATCCGGGTCACCAAAGAGTATCGCATTCTGAGTGATCTCTGGGACGCAAAGTAATCGTCGGCCTAACCCCTTTGCGGCGAATCGGACCCCGCGTGCTGGACTTCGTGCTTCGGCCTGCCGGAACAGAAGGAACACGGCTCACAACGGAGAAAGCAAGCCAAGAATCTATGTCATCGCAGGACCGAATGGTGCCGGCAAGCCGACGTTCGCTAGCGAATTTCTACCGCACTACGCTGACTGCAAGCAGTTCATCAATGCCGATCTCATTGCGCAGGGGATGTCGCCTTTTTCACCAGACGCTGCTGCCTTCCGCGCGGGGCGGCTGATGCTTGAAGAAATAGAGCGCTACGCAGGTCCCAAAGAGACTTTCGGCTTTGAGACAACGCTCTCGGGGTTGGGTCGTCTGAGGTTACTCCGTCGCCTTAAGAAGTCTAGATACGAGGTGCATTTTTTCTTTCTTCGGGTGCCAACCGTTTCTCTGGCATTGACCCGAGTCAGAGATCGAGTCCTTCGATGGGGACACAACGTGCCGGAGATCATCGTGCGAAGGCGATTTGAGCGTTCCATTCGCAATTTTCTGCTTCGATACCGCGCTTTGAGTGACTCTTGAATGCTTTTTGACAATGCGGGCACAACACCTGTCGTCGTTGCTTTCTAGAAAGAAGCAAGTCCTCGTATAATGAATCGAGAGCTTTACGAGAGCCTCTTAACCAGCTACGCGACATTATGACGAAGCCCCGTGCCAATGTACTCGCCTTGCCGCTGGAAGAACGTGCCGAGATGGCGCCGAAGGCGGCCGTGGAGAATGTTATTCTCGAAAGTGCCCGTGAGGGACGTCCAATCTATGTTTGGCTTGACGGCGCGGTTGTTGAAGTGTCTGTCGAAGAACTACGCGAGCGCGCCGCCCGCATCACCGCGGATTGAGGAGCATCGCAGGCGCATCGTTCAAAGATGATCGCAAAGGGCGCTCCCCACGTTATACCCTAAGACTTGGAGCAACTTGTAGTCGTCCATAAACGAATGGCATAGGCGTCGCAGGTGAGAGGAAATCCCTCGTCCAACGCGCTCTAAATTCCCGGGCTGGATGGTGATTCAATTTGTCGGCGCCAGCCGCAACGCGCGGAGGCAATTGATGCTTGTTGACGGTCATCAGCATTTCTGGCAATGGAGCAAGGGATGGTTCTCTCGCCCTGAAGTTGTGTTGTCGCGGGATTACCTGCCTAAGAACCTGGGTCCAATCCTGAAGGCACATGGAATACACAAAACCGTCGTTGTGCAGACGTCTCCAACTACTGCCGAAACGGACTTCCTCCTGGAACTGGCGGAAACTTCCGGTTTTATCGGGGGCATTGTCGGGTGGCTCGACCTTGAGTCCCCCCAATTTCCTGATGAACTCGAACGCTATCGGCGAAAGCCCCACTTTGTCGGGGTTCGCCCCATGCTGGAAAGCCTGCCCGATGACTGGATCGGGCGGCCGCGAGTACTGGATTCCCTCTCGCTAATCGCTCACAACGGTGTTGCGTTCGACTTCCTTACCCATACTCGTCACCTCCCTTATATACTGAAGGTGCTTGATAGGATTCCCAAACTGCGCGCCGTTGTCGACCATGCGGCAAAACCGGAAATCAAAGTCGGCAGGACGCATCCATGGAAGGAGCTTATCCGCGAGGTCGCGCTGCACAAAAATGTATATTGCAAACTCTCCGGAATGGTCACGGAGGCCGATAACACGAGTTGGGATGTGGAGCAACTGCGCCCCTACGCGGATCATGTCATGGAGGCATTCGGCACAGAGCGCCTCATGTTCGGGAGTGATTGGCCAGTGTGTCTGCTAGCTGCCAGCTACGAAAAAGTATTGTCAACGACACGAAGTCTCGTAACAAGCAGGCTCGGGACGGCGGCCGAGGATTCCGTTTTCGGCGACAATGCTGCACGCTTCTACCATCTCCAAGCCAATAGGCCAACGGCTTGAGCCGGAATTCTTCCCAATAGGCCTTCGCATTTACGATCTCGGCATCTCGCGCAGCCTCTCCGACCGCGGTGTCGGAGCTTCCAGGGGTATAAGGTTTAGGTGACGCAGCTCCTCCCAAAAGTCGTCGGGGATGGCCACGCTTAGCAGCCGAAAGTTCTCCTCGACTTCGGCCACGGAGCGGGCGCCCGGGATGATCGCGGCCACCGCAGGATGCGCGAGCGGAAATTGCAGTGCCGCGGCCTTGAGCGGCACATGGTGTCGCTCACAGACCGCCTCGATGGCCGCCACTTGTTCCATCACTGCGGGCAGGGCCTCAACATAGTTATAGGTCGCTCCCGACCGCGCTCCGGTAGCCAGTATGCCGCTGTTGTATGGACCGCCGATAATCACACTGATCCGTTTCTGTTTGCAGACCGGCAATAGCTCGTGCGCTGCCGTGTGATCGATGAGGGTGTACCGACCTGCTACGAGCAGACAGTCGAAGTCGCCCTCGCGGGCGAATCGGACAAGCATTCCTGCCTGGTTCATTCCCACTCCAATCGCGCGAACCACGCCGTCGCTTCGGAGCTTATGCAAAGTTGGGTAGGCGATCCCGATCGCGTCCTCCCAGTTGTGATCCGGATCGTGGATATTCAATATGTCCACGCGCTGGAGGTTCAGACGCCGCAGGCTGCCCTCGAAAGTTTTCATGATGCCGTCATAGCTGTAGTCAAAGACCGGGCGGACCGGCGGCACATTGTCGAATCGGTGAAAGACTTTTTCGTCGTGACCGTGGTGTTCGGGAACGAGCGTGTAGCCAACTTTCGTGGCTACGACGATTGACTCGCGATTGACTCGCGCCAATTCTCGCCCAAGGCGGGTTTCGCCTTTCCCGAATCCGTAGATCGGTGCTGTATCGAAATAGTTGATGCCCAGTTCGAGCACTCGACGAACAGTGGCGTCGGCATCATCTTCCGACAGATCCTTATATAGCCCACCTAGCGGGACGCTGCCGAACCCAAGGCGTGTAACCTTGAGTTCGGTCTGGCCGATCCCGACCCTCTCAATCGGGTTCATGATGAAGCCTCCTTGACACAATTGCGCGATATTGGCTTTAAGCCAATGTGCGATTGCCCGCGGCGATGATGACGATGGAACCAATCAAGAGCAGTATGCCGAGAATCTCGTAGATGTACGCGGCTAGAGGGGAGCGGCGCCACTCTCCAGTCAGGAAACCCGCAATGTTGGCCGACAGGACCATTGCGGAGGTGTAGACGGGAAACCCCAGGACCGGACCCATGCTGCCCAAGCGTAAGCTCCCGGTCCCGTAGAAAGATAGCCCCGTTACAAACAGCAGCCCCATCAGCGCGCCGATTAACCAATTCGATCCGGTCCCCGGCTGAATGAACGCTCGCACGGAGCCGTTCCGCACGAAGAGGTAAATGCAGTAGACGAGCGTGGGGATGAAGCCCGATATGAAGATCGGCAACCATAAGGTGCTGACGGCAGCCGTAGGCGACATGCCGAACCGCAGGGCGGTAGTGCGGATGCCGTCTCCAAATGTGAACGCGAGGTTCACCATGCTCGATAGAATCCCGGACGCTACGCAAACGAGAACCCCAGTACGCAGATCGCCCTTCCCGAACGCCTGAAGGTCGGCACCATCTGAGATCTCATTTCTCGGCTGGTGCTTTTGACGAAGATTACCCGCATGAAAGCAGGCTATGAGGCCGACCAGCATCACAGCAACGCCAAGGTAAAGAGAGAGGGCAGCGGTACTGGCCAGCCGCTCCGGGTAGAGAACGGCAAGAGGAATCAGTGATCCCATCGAAGCTGTCAATCCCAAGATGATGGTCAACCCCAGGCCGACCCCCAGGATGGTGTAACCGATACCCGACAATACATTGCCAATCCCCCAACCCAGCCCGAACAGAATGGCCGCGGCAACGGCAGAGAACCTAGCATTTGCCAACACCACCCACGCCTTCGGCGCCGTCACACCGATCAGCAGTAAGGGGAACACGACTTGGCCAAACCCGATATAAAGGAGC
>CAWBPZ010000002.1:0-122805 GCA_963790855.1 uncultured Acidobacteriota bacterium | reverse complement strand
GCCGGATCTGCCAGTTTCAAAAGATGAACCACCGGCGTTCCTGTTGTGCGGCGAAGATGACCGCGCGGGAATTTCCGAAGGACTTCCACAACTTTTCATCCAGCTCAAACACGCCGGCGTGCCCGCCGAATTGCACGTTTACACCGCCGTGGGGCACGGGTTTGGCGTGCGCAGCGCGAACAGCGGTGCAATTGCAGAATGGCCCGACCGATTTCTCGAGTGGCTGGGTACGCTCGGCTTCTTGAAGCGCAAGTAGAAGTCCGAAGGGTCCCGCCGTCACACTGAAAATAAAAAAGGCTCCGATTGCTCGGAGCCTTTTTTTGAGTTTAATCCTGGCGGTGACCTACGTTCCCGCGTCGTTTCCAGCGCAGTATCATCGGCCCGGCAAGGCTTAACTTCCGTGTTCGGGATGGGAACGGGTGTGACCCTTGCGGTAAGACCACCAGGAAACTTGTGCATCGAAACTGGAGATCGAAATTCGAACCGCGCAGCGAACGCCGCGTCTCGAAACCGAAATTCAGAGTTTCGATGAGCAACTGAAGGAAGTTGGTAACAACAAACCGCAATTTCGCTTGATCGTAGTCAATGCGAAAAGTGCGTCTTTCCTCCGCGCCTTTCTAAGGGGCGACGGTTTAGGAAAGTTTTATGGTTAAGCCGAACGGCCGATTAGTACGGGTTAGCTACACGCATTACTGCGCTTCCACCTCCCGCCTATCAAAGTCGTAGTCTTCGACTGGCCTTCTTACCCCCCCGCAGGAGGGTTGGGAAACCTTATCTCGAGGCGAGCTTCTCGCTTAGATGCTTTCAGCGATTATCTCTTCCGGACTTCGCTACCGAGCTATGCCACGGGCGTGACAACTCGATCACAAGAGGTCCGTCCATCCCGGTCCTCTCGTACTAGGGACAGCTCCTCTCAAGTTTCCTGCGCCCACACCAGATAGGGACCGAACTGTCTCGCGACGTTCTGAACCCAGCTCACGTACCGCTTTAATAGGCGAACAGCCTAACCCTTGGGACCTTCTACAGCCCCAGGATGCGATGAGCCGACATCGAGGTGCCAAACCTAAGCGTCGATGTGAACTCTTGGCTTAGATCAGCCTGTTATCCCCGGCGTACCTTTTATCCGTTGAGCGATGGCCCTTCCACGCAGAACCACCGGATCACTAGATCCCACTTTCGTGCCTGCTCGACCTGTGTGTCTTGCAGTCAACCCGGCTTATGCTCTTGCACTCCACGGCGGGTTTCCAATCCGCCTGAGCCGAGCTTTGAGCGCCTCCGTTACCATTTAGGAGGCGACCGCCCCAGTCAAACTACCCGTCTGGCCGTGTCCTCCACCCCGTCTAGGGGTGCAAGTTAGAGCGACAGAACTATCAGGGTGGTATTTCACCGTTGCCTCCCTCCCAGCCGAAACCAGGAGATCCCAGGCTCCCACCTATCCTACGCAGGCAGTACCGTTAATCATGACCAGAGTGCAGTTAAGGTGCACGGGGTCTTTCCGTCTAGATGCGGGCATCCGGCGTCTTCACCGGAACCACAAATTCGCCGAGCCGTTGGCCAAGACAGTCGTTCGATCGGTACGCCATTCGTGCAGGTCGGAACTTACCCGACAAGGAATTTCGCTACCTTAGGACCGTTATAGTTACGGCCGCCGTTCACCGGGGCTTCAGATCAGGCCTTCGCTACCTTGCGGCAGCTAAGCCCTCCCTTTAACCTTCCGGCACCGGGCAGGCGTCACCCCCTATACGTCGTATTCGACTTAGCAGAGAGCTGTGTTTTTGTTAAACAGTCGCCGAACGCATTTCACTGCGGCCCCCTCGGGCTATAAACCCTAGCGGGGCACCCCTTCTCCCGAAGTTACGGGGCTAATGTGCCTAGTTCCTGAGCCAGCGTTCTCTCGAGCGCCTGTGGATATTCACCTTGTCTACCTGTGTCGGTTTGAGGTACGGGCACCGTCTGAACTCCTTAGAGGTTTTTCCTGGCAGCGTGAAATCAGAGACTTTGTGGCCGTGTGGCCTCGGACCCGGTCTGACCGTTGAATGACCTCGTGGATTTTCCTGCGAGATCCGGCTTGCACCGAGACATCGGGACATCCATCACCCGACTCCCATATCCTTCTGCGTCACCCCATCGTATAACGTTCAAACGGCGGGACAGGAATGTTGACCTGTTGTCCATCAGTTACGCCTCTCGGCCTCACCTTAGGACCCGCCTAACCCTGAGCGGATTAACCTTCCTCAGGAAACCTTAGACTTTCGGCGACACGAGTTCTCATCGTGTTTATCGCTACTTATGCCGGCAGAGTCTCTTCCGTTGCGTCAAGTAGTTCTCTCGATCTACCGTCGAACACAACAGAATGCTCCCCTACCAAATGACGATCTCCGTAGAAATCGTCAATTACGCAGCTTCGGTCGTAGACTTAGCCCCGTTGGATTGTCGGTGCGTGAACACTTGACCAGTGAGCTGTTACGCTTTCTTTAAAGGATGGCTGCTTCTAAGCCAACCTCCTGGCTGTCTGTGCGCTCACACGTCCTTTCCCACTTAGTCTACAGTTGGGGACCTTAGCTGGCGTTCTGGGTTCTTTCCCTCTCGACCACGGAGCTTATCCCCCGTAGTCTCACTCCCGTACTGTTGTACACGGCATTCGGAGTTTGATTGGATTCGGTATCCTGGATGGGACCCTAGTCCATTCAGTGCTCTACCACCGTGGCAAATCATACGAGGCTGCCCCTAAAGGCATTTCGGGGAGAACGAGCTATCACGGAATTTGATTAGCCTTTCACCCCTACCCTCAGCTCATCCGAGCGATTTTCAACTCACACCGGTTCGGTCCTCCAGTCGCGGTTAAGCGACCTTCAACCTGGCCAAGGGTAGATCATCCCGCTTCGCGTCTATTCCCACACACTGAACGCCCTATTCGGACTCGCTTTCGCTACGGCTCGCTTTCGCTTAACCTTGCGTGTGAGAATAACTAGCCGGCTCATTAAGCAAGAGGCACGCCATCAGGCATTTCCGCATCCGAAGACACGGCATAGCCCTCTGACTGCTTGTAAGCATACGGTTTCAGGTTCTATTTCACTCCCCTAGCAGGGGTTCTTTTCGCCTTTCCCTCACGGTACTAGTTCACTATCGGTCGCCAACGAGTATTTAGCCTTGGAGAGTGGTCTCCCCGGATTCCCACTGGGTTTCTCGTGCCCCGTGGTACTCAGGATATCCCTTCGAGTCCGGTAAGCTTTCGGCTACGGGGTTTTCACCCTCTTTGACCCTGCTTTCCAGCAAGTTCACCTAGCCTCCGGATTGGTAACTCTACTTATGGGATCCTACAACCCCGGGATATAAATATCCCGGTTTGGGCTGTTCCGATTTCGCTCGCCGCTACTTTCGGAATCTCGTTGATTTATTTTCCTCCAGGTACTGAGATGGTTCACTTCCCTGGGTTGACTCGCACCGACCTATGTATTCAGTCGGCCGTAACCTGGTTTTACCAGGATGGGTTTCCCCATTCGGAAATCCCCGGATCAAAGCCTGCTTGCGGCTCCCCGAGGCTTATCGCAGCTTGCCACGTCCTTCTTCGTCTGTTGGCGCCAAGGCATCCACCGTACGCCCTTAGTAGCTTAACCATAAAACTTACCCAACACGTCGCCATCGCCGGCTCCTGGATGATCACTCATGCAGAAGTCCGACACCGCGCGTGGAGTAAATTCGCCTTTCCACATTGCGCTACTCTCGAGCAAATATTTGCGGTTTACTACGCCATGCGAGACTTGAAACTCGCATAACGTAGTGCCAGCTTCCTTCAGTTGTCAAAGAACTTCAATCCTGTCAACAACTTCCGACTGGATTGTCTCCCCTCCCGGGGGAGCGCGTCAGCGGTTTGGAGCCGCAGCCGCGAAACTGTTTTTTGCAATAAAAAACCCGGCGTCGAGCGCCGGGCGGATCCGCCGATCCTGCGGGCCATACTACCGGCCTCTAGGGCGGACGTGCTCGATGCTCGATTTCTTTCTACCCGGTGTTTGTATCCAAACTCACCTCTTGGTTAGAAGGCGGAAACCGGTTCGTATGCGAAGTGCACACCTTTGCAGGTGCGTATTCGCATCAGGGGAGTATAGCAAGTTTAGAAATTTCGTCAAGTATTTATGATTTATTTTTTTGGCATACTTCTGTGGATTTCACCTGCTTCTGTGGATATTCCGTGCGTGTGAAGAATGCGGCTCGCCTGGGTCGCGGTTAGCCTTTGTTGTGCTTGAAGAATTCCACCTGGCGCAGACGCTTTTCGGCTTCTTCGCGCGTCTTGTAAGGGCCGCCCAGATTCTTCCCCGTCTTCTCAGAAAGCACTTTGTATCCGCCTTTTACTTTTTTGATCATGCACCACCCTCCTGCGCCGATTTTCCCTCACCGCACAGCGGAGTCAATACCATGCCTGCTGTAGAGCTCCTCGCCAGCCGCGACTTTCTGCGATATGTTCTCAAGCAGCACGGAGGCATAAAGTGGCGCCCGAGACACAATCGAGCGGTGGCCGAATCGCATTAGTCACGGGTGGAACCGATGGTCTGGGTCGCGCTACAGCCGTGATGCTAGCTGAACACGGTTTTCGCGTTTTCGCCGGAGGACGCAGCGCCGAACGCGTCGCGGCGCTCCAGCAGCTCGCGCAAGAACGCAAACTGCCGCTGACGGCAATCGAATTGAACGTTTGCGATGACGCCTCGGTAGATCGCGCCGTGACGGAGATCGAGAAAACCGCTGGCACCGTGGATGTGCTGGTGAACAACGCCGGCATCGCCATCGCCGCAGTGATGGAAGAAATCACGCTGGCAGATTTGCGCCGGCAATTCGAGACGAATTATTTTGGTTTGGTGCGCATGTCGCAGCGAGTTTTGCCCGGAATGCGGCGAAAGCTCAGCGGCCGCATCATCAATATGAGTTCCATCGCCGGCAAGCTGGTCTCGCCACTTTTCGGGCCCTACAGCTCCAGCAAGCACGCTGTAGAAGCGGTAAGCGACGCGCTGCGCCTGGAAGTCTATTCGTTTGGGATCAAAGTCGTGCTGATCGAGCCGGGCTACATTTCGACCAGCATGAATCGCAATGCCGCCGAGCTGTCTTCTGAATACGCCAAGGGTGCTGAAAAGAGTCCGTACAAAGCGGTGTATCAGGGATTTCTCAACGCGTGGGGCAAGACGACCAAGTCATCGCACTACACGCCGCAAGATTGTGCGAGGGTGATTCTGCGTGCGGTCGAAGACGATCGGCCGCAAGCGCGCTACCCCGTAACGCGTGAGGCTAAGATCGGTATCCTTGCCCGGCGCTGGCTTTCCGATCGCGCCATGGATCGTCAAATGCGCAAGACCATGGGCATCCCCGACTTTCAGCGGACCCCACGAACGGGCGCGCGAAAATAATTGGCGCGCGAATGCGCGCGACTTCAGGCCGCCGATTCGTTGCAGATGCCCGCGACCACCAGCCCCAGGATGACCATCTGAATTCCGCCCGCGACCATCCATTTGATTGCCAACTGGTAAGGCACGAGGTACACGACGTATTCGCTCAACGCGGTCGGGATCACCGTTAGAAATGCGATCAGCACGCCGTAGCGAATGCCCTGCGCCAGCCAGGATTTTTTCTCGGCCCCGCGCGTATAAATGTAGGCAAAAAGCGCCGCAAAAAAGAATTGGCCAACGGCCATCACCCAAAAACGGTGCATGATTCCTTCTGTCGAGCGATGGCTCGCCGGAATCGCAGCGTAGTCGCTCATCAGCCACACGGAGTGCACCAGATAGTTCGTCAGCATCAGCACGACGTACGCCGCGACAATCGCCAGTAGCAATTTCTTCATGGACGTGATCGCCTCCTGCCGCCAGATTTTTGAGCCTTGGAGAAATATGTGAGTGGTAAATGCTCCGAGCGCGTGCCGGCGCACTCCGGTAGGCGCAGCCTAGCACCGCTATTGCTGAAGGCGATAGCGATTTTTGCACCACACCGGAGCCGTTGAGCGTTTCTGCGAGGGCTCGTCCGCAAGGCGATTTATCAGAGGTGCGACGCTCGATTTTGCGCGACGGCTAGGGATTGGTCACTTGAATCGAAACGCTCGCGGCGCGCAGCGGAACATATTGCGCTTCCCACGCAGCGTGTGCGGGACTTTCGGCGTAGGCATCCGCCGCATCCCGATCGCGAAATTCAATCGCGTACGCGGCGTTGAAATCGCGCGGCTGCATGCGTTCACCCTTAATCCATATATTTTTGATGCCGGGAATTTTCGCGGCCATGTCCCTGATCCCGTCAATCGCTTGTTGCTTCTGCGCATCGGTGGCCGCCGGACTCCATTTCAGCTCCACGACGTGCAGAATTGTTTTCGGCTGGCCGAAGCGGTTCTGTCCCGCCACATATCCACTGGCAAACAACGCCGCCGCGGCAAGCATGCCGCAGAAAATCTTCCCCGCATTCGTAAACTGGATTCGCATTGGTTCTCCTCAGCGATGACTTATCCTCACGAGTTTAAGCGAGGTCGCGCCAAGCGAGCAACACGTTGCAAGCATGGAACTTCGGCGCGCGACGCGCCACGATTTGCATTGACCCGCCGCTTGCCGCTTGGTTACGATGCGCAGCAATATTCTCGGATCCGCAGCCCCAGCGCGGCTGCGCGGAGGCGCCATGTACTGTTCAAAGTGCGGGGCCAATGTTGCGGATGGTATTGCGTTCTGTAGCGCGTGCGGGCAGCCGATGGTGGGATTTTCCGTGGGGCGAGCCGCCGCAGCGACCCCAACGGAGCCAGGTGCGACGGTTTACGCGCCGCCCGCGCAAGCAGGCTGGCAAGCTCCGGCAGCGCCCGCAGGTGTAGCTTACGCGGGATTTTGGCTGCGCTTCGTAGCCTTCATCATTGATGCTCTCGTCCTCTATTTTGTGGGGATCATCGTGACGCTTCCGTTTGCAGCGTCGATGGGCATGGGGATGCGCGGAATGATGACTGGGCGGCCACCGAACATCGAAGGGATGTTGCCACTTATCCACACAATGATTCGGCTGACGCTGATTCGCACAGTTCTCAACTGGCTCTACTACTCGCTGCTGGAAAGTTCTGCGTGGCAAGCCACGTTAGGCAAGAAGGCGCTGGGGCTGGAAGTCACGGACTTGGATGGAAATCGCATCAGCTTCGGCCGCGCCACGGGCCGGTTCTTCGCGAAAATAATTTCGAGCATCATCCTCGGCATCGGTTACATCATGGCGGGGTTCACGGAGAAGAAACAAGCTCTGCACGATATTCTTGCCGGCACGCTGGTAATCCGCAAACTATAGAAACATTCACAGGCGCGGTTGCGTAGTTAAACCAAGGGGGCGCAATGTTCTGTTCGAAGTGTGGGACCAACGTCACCGAGGCTGCGGCATTTTGCAGCGCGTGCGGCCAGCCCGCCAACGCCGTGACGCCGGTTCCGGCGGCGCCTGTGCATCCAACTCCCGGATTACCGCCAGCCTATGCAGCGCCCGCGTCCGCGTTTGCGCCACCTCTGCCGTCGCCTTACGCTGGATTTTGGCTGCGTGTTGTGGCGCATATGATTGACAATCTGCTGTTACTCATCGGGATCGGCATTTTAGGGTTGCTCGGAGTGGCGATTGTTGGCATCGGATCCATTCGCGCAACGTTCGAAGGCATGAACGGCGAATCCCCCCAGATTCCCGCGGCGCTGATCTCTGCGATCTTTTTCGTGATCCTTGCGTCGGTCCTGCTCGCGTGGATTTACAATGCCGGAATGGAAAGTTCCCGGCATCAAGGGACGCTCGGGAAAATGGCGCTGGGGTTGATCGTTACCGACCTGCAAGGGAGGCCAATCGGTTTTGGCCACGCCAGCGGCAGGTACTTCTCAAAGATCATCACCGGGCTGATTCCCCTGGGGATCGGTTTCGCGATGGCGGGATTCACGGAGAAGAAGCAAGCGCTGCACGACATGATCGCCAGCTGCCTGGTGCTGCGCAGAACGTAAGCGAACCTTTACACTCCCCAGCCGTAACGTTCGGAATGGACCAGCGCGTCGTGCAATTCCGCGCGAATGTGTTCGGTGAATTCAGAGCTGCGCAGCACGCGCCCGCCGGTTTCCGCGATATCACTGGTGCGAAACCCGTGATCCAGAACGCGATCGACAGCCGCTTCGATCCACTGCGCTTCGATCTCCAGTCCAAAGGATTCGCGCAACAGCAGCACCGCGGAAAAAATTGCGCCGAGCGGGCAGGCCACATCTTTTCCCGCGAGCGATGGCGCCGAGCCGTGAATCGGTTCGTACAACGCAGGCTGGCCGTCGTGGCCGCGGCTGAGCGAAGGAATCAGTCCGATCGAGCCGGCCAGCGCGGCTGCTTCGTCGCTGAGTATGTCGCCAAAAAGATTTCCGGTGAGGATTACGTCGAATTGAGCAGGCCGCAGCAGCAACTGCATCGCGGCATTATCCACATAGAGATGTTCGAGCGTAACTTCTGGATAATCGCGCGCAATGCGTGTTACGGTCTGCCTCCACAGCGCGGATGTCGCCAGCACGTTGGCCTTATCCACGCTGGCCACGCGGCGATTGCGCCCAGCCGCTCGCTCGAAGGCGTAACGCGCAACTCGTTCGATCTCGGCAGCGCTATATTCCGCCACGTCTCGCGCGCGGGCGCCGCTGCCTTCTCCCGTCAGCGAATGCTCGCCGAAATAAATGTCTCCAGCCAATTCGCGAACAAATTCAAAATCGCAATCGTCAATGCGCTCGCGCCGCAGTGGAGAAATGCCGCTCAGCGCGGGGCGCAGCCGGATGGGCCGCAAATTGATGTACAAGTCGAGTGCTTTGCGCAGGCCCAGCAAACCAGCTTCCGGCCGCTTATCAAGCGCCAGACCATCCCATTGCGGTCCGCCGATCGCGCCGAGCAAAATCGCATCGGCCGATCGGCAGCCTGTCAGCGTCTCAGCAGGCAGCGGTGAGCCAAATTGTTCGATTGCAGCTCCGCCAAACGCCAGTTCGCGGAACTCAAATTTGTGTTCGAAGGATTTTGCGCAGTCTTCCAGGATCTGCACCGCGGCGTGCGTCACTTCGGGTCCGATTCCGTCGCCCGGCAGCACGGCGATGGTCTTCCTTACACCAGACATGACTGTAATCTCCCGTACCGATGAAAATTCTTCAATTCAGCGTGTGACTCCCGCAGCTGCGGTCTGTCGCGTTGGCGCTTGTGTGCGCGCGCGGCGCACTTTATGAATGATCGAAAGTAGGTCTCGATCCGTGACTTGCTTCGCGGCGTCGGCGCGCGCTGTCGCCAAGCCGTAGCATTCGACGAGCTCCGCATCGCTGGTCGTATAGCCCAGTTCTTCCAGTCGCGCGCGCAGAGCGTTGCGTCCGGAATGTTTGCCCAGCACCAAGCGTCGCGCCGGAACGCCTACTTTTTCCGGCAAAATAATTTCGTAGGTGAGCGGATTCTTCAGGATGCCGTCCTGGTGAATCCCCGCTTCGTGCGCGAAAGCGTTCGCACCCACCACCGCTTTATTCGGTGGCACATTGATGCTGGTGATGGAAGAAAGCATGCGGCTCGTAGCGTAAATTTTCTCCAGCGAAATATTGGTGCGCACCGAGAAATGGCTCTTGCGCACTTGCAGCGCGACTACGATTTCCTCAAGCGAAGCATTCCCAGCGCGCTCGCCGATGCCGTTGATGGTGCACTCCACCTGGCGCGCGCCCGCTGCAATCGCGGCCAGCGAATTGGCGACTGCAAGACCCAGATCGTCGTGGCAATGCGCGCTGAAAACCACTTTCGGATAGGCGGCGAGATGTTTACGCGCGGCGCGGAACATGTCCCCATATTCATCCGGCGTCGTGTAACCGACAGTGTCCGGAAGATTAATGACGTTGGCGCCCGCAGAGGCTGCGGCTTCGATCGCTTCGAAAAGAAAATCCAGGTCGGTGCGGCTCGCGTCTTCCGCGGAAAATTCCACATCGTCGCAATGCGTGCAGCCATATGCCACAGCCTTGGTAATCTGCGTCAGCGCCTCGCCGCGCGAAATCCGCAGTTTGTGCTTCAAGTGCAGGTCGGATGTAGCCAGAAAAATGTGCAGTCGCGGTTTCGCCGCAGGTTCGATGCCACGCAACGCCGCGTCCACATCTTCCTGCCGTGCGCGTGCCAACGCTGCCACGCGGCAATCCTTGATTTCCGCCGCTACGGCGCGCACGGCCGCCAGGTCGCCAGGGGACGAAATCGGGAAGCCCGCTTCGATCACGTCCACGCCCAGCTGCTCCAATTGGCGCGCCAGCTGCAGCTTTTCCTCCGTATTCATGGAGAAGCCGGGGGACTGCTCTCCGTCGCGCAGCGTGGTGTCAAAAATGTGGACGTGTTCCATGCAGACTCCTTTGGACCGTACCAGTGTTTCGTGTGCACGGCGAGGAGTCCAATTTATAATTCTTGCATGTACGATAAATCTCTCTTATACAAGAGGATGGCCTTGGGAGGCCGTGGCATGGACCTGGCGGCATTGCAGATGTTTCAGATGGTGGCGAGCGAGCGCAGCTATTCGCGCGCGGCGGTGAAGCTGTTTCGCACCCAGCCGGCAATCAGCATCGCCATGCGCAAGCTGGAGGACTGGGTTGGTCAGCCGCTCTTCGTGCGCGGCTCCGGCGCCCGCACGCTCACCGACGCCGGCACACTGCTGCTGGAATATGCCGAGCGGATGTTGAACATGCGCGAGGAGATCCGCAAAGGGTTGCAGGAACTGCGCGGCCTCGAACGCGGCCAACTCTCCCTGGGCGTGAATGAAAGCTCGATTCACGCGCTCCTGCCGGCGCTGGAACGTTACCGCCGCCAGCATCCCGGGATTCACATTCGCGTGCACCGCGTGTTTTCCCGCGAAGTCCCGCGCGAGTTGCTCAATCATCAGCTCGACATCGGCGTAATTTCGTATTTGCCCGAAGAACGCGAGCTCACCACCGCGGAATTCTACCGCGACGCGCTGGTGCTGGTAGTCTGGCCCGGCCATCACCTGGCGAAGCGCAAGGAAGTGGACATCACCGCGCTCGGCGATGAAACTTTCGTCGCGCATATTGTGGAATCGCCCTATCGCCATCGCGTGGTGCAATTGTTCGCGAAACACAAAGTGCCGCTGCGTATGGAAGTAGAGTTGCCGACAATCGAAAGCATCAAACGTTTCGTCGAAATGAAAAAGGGCGTGGCCATTGTGCCGCGCATGTGTGTGGAAGGCGAACTGGCGCGCGGGGATTTGCGCGAATTGCGAATCAAACAGATGCGGTTCGAGCGGAAACTTTATCTAGTCTATCGGCAGGATCGCCCGCTCACCGCCGCGGCGCGCGCTCTAGTGGACATTATTCTTCCGCGGAAGAAAGCGCCGGCGAGAGTAAAGAGCGGCCCGAGCGAACACTAGCCCTTGGCAGCCAGTTCATCCAGCGCCGCGCTAATGCGCGCCAGGCCTTCGCGCACGTCCTCGGTCTTTCCGCCCACGCCGATGCGAAAATGTTCCGGCATATCAAAAAATCGGCCAGGCACCACCGCCGTTTCATATTTGTCGCGCAGCAGTTGGCAGAATGCGTCGGCGTGGCCGCTGGTCAGCTGTGGAAAAGCGATCGATCCGGCTTCCGGCCAGATCGCCAGCAAGTCTCTGCGGCTTTTGAAAAATTCTTTTAGCAAAGCGCGATTTGTCGTCAGTATTTGCTTTGCGCGCGCGGCAATTTCCGGCAGATGCTCCAGAGCGAGGACGCTGAGCAGCTCGATCGGATGCGGGGCCATGATTCCGAACAGATCGTTCAGCCGCCACATGCGTTCGGCGAGCGGTTTCGCCGCAAAAATCCAGCCGCAACGCAATCCCGTCAACCCATACGCTTTCGTCAAACTGCTCGTAGTGACGAAATTCGGCCCGAGCAAGTACGCAGTTTGCCACGGCGAATCGAAGCACGCTTCCAGGTACACCTCGTCCACCAGCACGTGCGCGCCCATGCTGCGCGCGATTTCGCCCACGATGCGCAGCTTCGCCTCCATGGTGCGCACGCCGCTGGGATTGTGCAAGTTGGTAATGATGATCAGGCGGGTGCGCGCGGAAATACTGCGTTCCACTTCGCGCGGATCCAGCTGAAACCCCGACTCGAATTTGCGCGGGAAGCGACGGATTTTCGCGCCCAGATATTCCGCGGTGGAAACAATCGCGCCGTAAGAAGGCTCTTCGATCAAAACTTCGTCGCCCGGCTCCACGAGCGCGGCCATGGCCAGATGATTCGCCATCGACGTACCCTGCGCGTGCACGATGGATTCCACCGGCACGCCGGATTTCGCGGAGAGCTTTTGTAGCAACGGCTCGTAGCCGTAGCCGCCGGGACCGGAAATCTCCAAGTCCGTAATCTGAGCGTGGAGATCCGCCAGCGGGACATGTTCCACGTCGCTGATCGCCAGATTGTAACGGGCCTTCGACCGCAGCTTGGCCCATTCAATATAGCCGGAACGAATTTCTCGCCTTTGTGGGCTCATAGGGCTGGACTCACGGGACTCTTATTTTGAACTACGCGAGCGTCGTGCGCGGCCGCGAACCAGGAAATAAACGGGGACCCCGGCGAAGAGGATACACAGAGCGACGCCTGCATTGCGAGGAAATTTGTAGATGGTGTTGAGCACCACGAGCCACGCGACAGCAACGAAAATGCCCGTGGTCCAGGGATGTCCGGGGACGCGGTAGCCGGATTCCTGCGCCGTCACGCCGCGGCGTGCATCGCGCGCGCGAAAGACGAAGAGGCAGCTCGCGGACAATCCGAAAAACAGCCAGTCCATCACCACCACATAACTGAGAATTTGCTCGTAAGTGCCCAGTAGCACGGTGGCGCTGATCAACCCGCCCAGCAATGCGATCGCCGCCACCGGAGCGCGGCTGCGCGTCCCCAGTCGCGCAAAGACGCCCGGCAGCACTCCATCTTCAGCCATCGCAAACGCCACGCGCGGATAACTGAGCATCGCCTGGCTCAGGAAGCCGAGTGTGGAAATTGCGATGGCGATCGCGATCAATGACCCGCCCAGCGCTCCGAGCGCTTGGCTCATCACCGATGACGCGGGAGTCGTGCTAGTCGCGAGTCCCGCGGGCGAAAGCGCCTGCACGTAAATAAAATTCGCGGCAAGGTACAGCACGATCACGCCAATCACGCCGAGCAGCAACGCTTGCGGCAGATTCTTGCGCGGGTCGCGAATTTCAGCGGCCACGTAGTTCGAGGTCTGAAAGCCGCCGTAGGCAAACAGCACAGGAATCATGGTCGCGCCGAACACGGTGAGCAGATCGAACGAAAGCGGGCGATCCAGCAACGGAAACCATGCAGTGTGCGCTGCGTTCGGTGGCGGCCAGAAAATTAGCCGCGCGCCACAGGCGACGATCATCGCAATCGCCACGATGCGCAGCAGCATGAAAACACTCTGCACGCTGCCGCCGGCGCGCACGCCCAGGCAATTCACCACGGTGAATACCAGCACCACCGCGACCGCGATCCATTTTTCCGGAATCGTGTCGTGCGAAAATACGTGGAAATATTTCGCGAACGTTACAGCCACCGCGGCGCTGCCGCCAGCGTGAATCGTCAGCAGGCAGATCCAGCCGTACAAAAATCCGAGCAACGGATGATAAGCCTCGCGGATGTAGGCATATTGGCCGCCGACTTTTGGCATTCTGTCCGCCAGCTCGGCGTAAATGAACGCGCCCGCCAGCGCAATCGCTCCGCCGGCAAGCCACGCGCCAAGAATCATCGCAGGCGTATGCACCAGCCCCGCGACAACGTACGGATTGATGAAGATTCCGGAGCCTACGATGCCGCCCATCACCAGCATCGTCGCGTCAAATAATCCCAAGCGCGCCGCCAGAGTTGGTCGTAACTCCGGCTGCGAATTCGGCGAGGCGGTTTGTGAGTCGCGAGATGGAGTGTTTTCCGCCAAAAAATGCGCCCGCGAAGCTTGCTGACGCTGCTGGAGGCAGGCGCCGCGAATCTATCACCGTTACTGGCGCGGGCCAAGCGTGCCGCAGCCTCGGTGCCGCCCGGCAGAAATGAAAAGGCGCCCCGCCTCCGGGCCGCCCCCAAGTTTCATCCTTAATTGAAATGCTCTGCAGCTAGCTTCGTTCCCTACTGCTTGTCGTAAACCTGCACATCGTGCTCCTTTGCGCCGGTCGCGGTAGTGCCAGTTACTTCGACGGTCGTGACCTTGCCATCCTTTGAGACTGTGACTTTCGAAGTGGCAATATCCTTGCCGCCCTTTTTTTGTGTCGCCACATAGTGGTTGGAATCGATGCGCTTCGCCGAAATCGTGTCTGCGCCGTTGGGCGCCGAGCCCGAGATGGAATTGTCTTTGCCGTCAAATGTGGCGGAAAAGCCATACGCGATAGGCTTTCCGTCGGCCGCCGCTCCCTCAAACGAATACTGCACGCCATCCCCTTGCGCTAGGACCGTGCGTGTCAGGCTCTTAGGCCCCGGTCCCGGATCAAATTTCGATTTTGCGACGTTCAGTTTCCAGGTTCCCACCAGCGGATTGCTCTGCGCTCGCAGCGCGGCGGAACCGGCGAAAGCCAAAATCGTAACCGCGACGAATTGTAAGAGACGCTTCATGAGTGACCCTCCTTGGGTCCGAACATTCGTAGTTGAGCTGTTGGAATTTGTCTCTTGTCGGAAATTTCTGTCGATTTACAGCGCGAGGTAAACAAGCCGCGCAACGATATGCCCCGTCGTGCTTCAAGTCAATCGCCTTTCCGCTGGAAATGGCCGCGGGCTCGTCATTTCCGGATGTGACCTGTGGGTAACGGTCCACTCTCGAAATCCCTTGCGGCCCAATTCGGATGGGAGCATATCTTCCCTGGGGTTCGTGTGGGTTTGGCGAAGTTCTTTTCCTGGACTGTGGGGACCCACGTCCGCCGATTTCTTCGAAAGGCGGGAGAGAAATTGATCGGATTGCTGGATGATCAGCGCAGGGCGCAGCGTTTGCCGATTTACCTGCCCGTGCAGGTGTACGGCAAGCTGGACGGCGTGCCGTTTTCCGAAAACAGTGAAACCATCAACGTGAGCGCCTGCGGCGGGCTGGTGCCAATTTCCGCCGCCGTGGTGCGTGCTCAGAAATTGATTCTAACGAACCTGCAAACCGATCAGGACCTGACCTGCCGCGTGGCGCGCCTGATTCGCAGCGAACGCGGCCAGGTGCTCGCGGGTTTGGAATTTCTGCATTCCGCTCCGGGATTTTGGCGCTCGTCCCCTTTCGCAATTGATTTAGCCCAGTCGTTCTCCGCAAAATATCCGCGAAACTTCCGCTAGCCCCTAGATTTGTCCCAACGATTTGCTCTCTTATAATCGAAACCTTCGGATGTAGACTTGCCTGCGGCAAATCGTCTGATTCATTGAAGACCGTTTCCATGGGTACGAGGTGCCTTGATGATGTACCGCTCCACACCCGCGCTCGCCTCTTGTAATGCGCAAATTGCGCCTGCCGCCCCTGTCCTGATTTTCGTCGCGTTACTTTCAGCAATCCTCGCGCCGCCAGCCATGGCGCAAACGCAATCGTCGCCGCAAGCTCAATCACCCGCAGCTTCATCGGCGGGTCCCGCGCAGGACTATCTGGTTTACGTGGTGTGCGAATCAGCCGACAAAGTCGTGCTGCTCCGCTTCGGCCCGCACGGTCTTCGCGAGGAACATGAAACGCACATCGGCCTGCTTCCGGTGGATATCAACGGCCCGCACGGAATCGCCGTATCTCCCGACAAGCAATTTGTGTACGTCTCGGTAGGTCACGGCCGCCCGGACGGTTCGGCGTGGAAACTGAAGGCCGGCACCGAAGAAGTGGTGAAGTACACGCCGCTCGGCTTGTTCCCTGCGACGGCGGACATCTCCAAAGACGGCGAATTCCTCTACGTCGCCAACGCGAATTTCCACGGCGACATGGTGCCCTCCTCGATTTCCGTGGTCGCCACCGGCGCGATGCTCGAAGTAAAACGCATCACCACCTGTACCATGCCGCATGGCTCGCGCCTCAGCCCAGACGGCACCAGGCATTACTCCGCCTGCATGATGGACGACGTGCTCGCCGAAATTGATACGCAGAAATTCGCCGTCTCGCGTTACTTCATGCTCTCGGTGGGAAAAGAAATGGGCATGCAAGCCGCGCCGCAGATGAAAATGGCCGACCTCTCCTGCGTGCCTACCTGGGCGCAACCTTCCAACGACGGCGCGCAAATTTACGTTGCCTGCAACAAATCGAACGACATCGTCGTGGTGGACACCGCCTCCTGGAAAATGGTGAGGCGCTTTCCTGCCGCTAATGGCGTTTACAACCTGGCGATGACCAAAGACGGCCGTCTCGTCGCCACCAACAAGCGCGACCAGTCCGTTTCCATCTTCGATCCGAAGTCCGGCAAAGAATTGGCGCGCCTGCCCACCCAGCGCAAAGTAGTCCACGGCGCGGTGGTCACGCCAGATAATCGCTACGTGTTCATTTCAGTCGAGGGTATCGGCTCGGATCCAGGCACGGTTGAGGTGATTGATCTCGATACGCTCAAGATTGTCGCAACTCTCGATGTCCCCACCCAAGCCGCCGGAATCGATTTCTGGAAGACCGAGCCAAGCACGCCATAAAAGAAACCGGCACGTTTTCTCGGGTGGGCCGTTCTCGATTTCGAAATCGCGAGCAACAGGAGCCTGAATGGCAATCGTGAACAGAGTCGTCGTGTTCGTGCTTGCGGCGTCCTGCTGTCTAGTGGTGACCGCGCAATCGCTTTCGCCCACGGACCGCAGCGCGCAATTTCTGGAATCCGCGCGCAACAATCCCGCCACGCTGATGGATTTTCTGGCACGCATGCCCAAAGGTGGCGATCTGCATCATCACCTCACCGGCGCGATCTACGCAGAAAGCTACATTGACTATGCCGTGGAAGACGGGCTGTGCATCGATCGCGTAGCGGTCACGCTTTCCCCACCGCCCTGCGATCCCGCGCAAGGCAAAGTTCCCGCTGCTCAGGCGCTCACCGATTTTCCGCTGCGCAATCACGTCATCGATACCTGGTCCATCCGCAATTTTGTGCCGGCTCCTGACGACCGCGACGTGCGCCATCATTTTTTCGCCACATTTGGAAAGTTTGAACCCGTCACCAACAAGCACTGGGGCGAAATGTTCGCCGAAGTAGTGCACCGCGCTGCAGCGCAGCACGAAATTTATCTGGAAACGATGCTCACGCCGGATCAGGGAGAAGCGACGAAGCTGGGCCGCACGCTAGGCTGGAACGATGATTTCGCCACGATGCGCTCGCGCTTGCTAGCAGGCGGCATGGCACAAGCGGTAGCCGACGCTCGCAAGAATCTGGATGTCGGCGAGAGTGGCATGCGCGAAATTCTGGGATGCGCGACGGCGAAACCCGACATAGGCTGCGGCGTCACTCTCCGTTTTCAGAATCAGGTGCTACGCGCCTTCCCCAAAGAAGAAGTGTTCTCCCAAATGCTCGCGGGATTTGAGCTGGCCAGTACCGATCCCCGAGTGGTAGCCGTCAATCTGGTGCAATCGCAGGACGAATACCGCGCCCTTCACGATTTCCATCTGCACATGCGCATGCTCGATTACCTCCACGGCGTTTATCCCGCCGTGCACATCTCGCTCCACGCAGGCGAGCTCACTCCCGGCGAGGTGAAACCGGAAGAGCTGCTCGCCTCGCACATACGCGAATCCATCGAACTTGGCCACGCCGAACGCATCGGCCACGGCCTCGACGTGCTGTACGAAGCCGATGTCCCCGGCCTGCTGGCAGAAATGGCCCAGCGCCACATCCTGGTGGAAGATTGCGTGTACAGCCATGAAATCGTCCGCGGCATGACGGGCCCGGAAAATGTGCTGCCGATCTACTTGCGCGCCGGCGTGCCGGTGGCGCTGGCGACGGACGACGAAGGTATCGTGCGCTCCGAGCTGACCTGGTACTTCAAGCGCGCGGTCGAGGGATACCACGTTGATTATCCGACGCTGAAACGCATGGTGCGCGACAGCCTCGAACACGCGTTCATCCCTGGCGCAAGTTTGTGGGTTGCGCCTGAGAATTTCACGATGGTTCCGGCGTGCTCGAGCGACCGCCTCGAAGCCGAGCCACAATCCGCAGCCTGCCGAAATCATCTGGCCGACAGTGAGCGGGCGCGCCTCCAATGGAAAGAAGAACTCGAGTTTAGCCGGTTCGAGGCGCACTTTTAAATCGCACAACGCATGTCTCGGCGCCGCGCGAAGCTGAAATCTGGCGCGAGCCTGCCGCCGCAATCTAGTCCGACCGCCGAACCGCTCGCCTGTGGAATTCCCCTCGTATTAGGCACCCGAAACCAGGGCTGGCGGCGCTCAAACTATCGGTTAAGCGACTGATAAATATGTGGTTACATCACACCTGTCGCAAATCCTCCCCATCCCTGAAAAATTCACAGCTCCGCCCCAGAATTCACAGCATGGGGCTACTTTACCGCCCCCAGCCACTGTATAATGTAGCCTCCTACCCGTTCCTGAGTAATTACGAATTGAGGTGTCTCGTGACTCAAGCAATCGCAACGCAGCAATACTCTGGAGTCTATTGTCGCGCCTGTGGTGAACCGATTTCGCTGCCCGCCAGAGTTGAAAAAGCCCTGGCGGCGCACCAAGCCGAAGCATCCGAACCTGCGGCTGAAGCTCTTCCCGTGGTGTTTAATTTGCGCTGCAAGGCCTGCGAGAAGGAAAATTTTTACGGTGCGAAGGACGTGGTGAATGTCCTCGGCGCGCCAAGGCTGGCCCGTCCGCGACCACGCGCTGCGGCGTCGTTGATGCGTCCGAACCTGAAGCTGGCGCGCACAGCGAACGCATAGAGCACCCGCCGCCGACGAGGCACACTACCCGCATTTTGATTGTGGCGCCGCGAACCGGCGCTCTTACGGAATCAGCACAATTTTCCCGTGCGCGCCGCCGGCCATTATCGTGGTGTGCGCGAGTGCCGCTTCAGCGAGAGGAATTTCCTGGCCGATAACTGGTCGCAAAGTCTTGTTCTCCAAGCCCGCGACCAGCGCGGCGTGGATGCTGATTAGCTCCTGAGGCGTTGCGTTCCACAAGCTCATGCCAAAAATCGCGCCGTCGCGTCCCATGATGTCGCGCGGTGTAATCTCAGCGTTGCCGCGACTGCCGACGACTGAGACGCGTCCGTGCGGAGCGAGAATGCCGAGATCACGCCCCAGATTCACATTCGCCAGCATTTCCAGAATCAAGTCGTAACCGCGGCCGCCGGTTGCCGCCAGCGCATCCGCAAAATGATTGGGCGCAGAGTGATCGAGCACTTCGTGCGCGCCCTCGGCCAGGACGAGTCTTCGCCCGCGCTCCGTACCAACCGTGCCAATCACGCGCAGCCCCGCGGCGCGCGCCAGTTGCACGGCCGCGATTCCCACGCCACCGCTCGCACCGTGCACGAGCAGAGTTTCGCCGGCCACAGCGTGCGCGCGCTGAAATAATGCGCGATATGCCGTCGCGTACGGCACGTGTATCGCCGCGCCCTGGGCGAACGAGACATGCGCCGGCAGCGAAAACACGAATTGCTCTTCGCACAGCGCCAGCTCCGCATAAGTTCCGGACAAACTGCCGGCCAGATATACACGGTCTCCCGGCTCGAAGCGCTTGGCATCCGGGCCGCTAGATTCCACCGTGCCGGCGCCGTCAGTTCCCGGCGTATACGGAAGCGCTGGTTTTCGCGGATAGACTCCGGACCTTATATACGCGTCCACAGGGTTCACGCCCGCCGCACGGATGCGCACCACAATCTGCGCGTCAGCAGGTTGTGGATCGGGCGTTTCCGCCAGCCGCATAACCTCAGGTCCGCCGAATTCTTTCACGCGAATCGCTTTCATGGCTTCTCCTGTCCTTTCAGATCACGCAAGAGATTTATCGCTTTAGAGTTTCAATAGCGACGGCGCGGGCTTTCCGGCCAGCACCGCGTCAATGTTGTCCAGCGCGAGCATTCCCATCGCTGTGTTCGTTTCCAGCGTCGCGCTTCCCACATGCGGCAGCAAGAAAGTATTCTGTAGCCGGACGTACTCGGGATTGATCTTCGGCTCACCCTCGAACACATCCAGCCCTGCAGCCGCCACGCGACCTGTCTTCAACGCCGCGATCAGAGCGGCATCCTCGACCAGTCCTCCGCGCGCCGAGTTGATCACAATCGCGCCCGCCGGCAGCAGCGCGATCGTTTGCGTATTCAGAAAATGATGCGTCTCCGGCGTGTGTGGCGCGTGCAGGCTCAAGAACTCGCTGACGCGCAGCAAATCCAGTGGGTCATTATGAAACTCGGCTTCAGCGGCCAGCTCTTTTGGAAGTTTGTTGCGGTTGGAGTAGTGAATCTTCATCCCAAAGGCGCGCGCCCGCACTGCGACGGCCTGGCCAATTCGCCCCATGCCAAAAATGCCCAGCACCTTCCCCGTCGGCTGCCATCCCAGCAGCCCGGCAGAACTTGCTTTCTCCCATGCGCCGGTGCGCACCAATTGCTGGCCCTCATAAGCGCGCCGTGAAGCGCCCAGCAGCAACAGCATCGCCAAGTCCGCCGTTGCGTCGGTGAGGACGCCGGGAGTATTGGCAATGGCTATGTTCCGCGCAGCCGCCGCGCGCAGATCAATGTGATCGTAGCCCACCGAGAAAGTCGCAATCACTTTCACGGAAGCAGGCACGCGGCGAAAGAATTCCGCATCCAGCCTGTCCACTGGGCTAATGAAAAGCGCATCCGCTCCTTCCGCCGCGCGCAGCAGCTCTTCAGATCGCGAAGGCGAGTCCGGTGGTACGCGTCGCGCGGTGAAATCTTGTGCGACGCGGGCCTCGACGTCCGCTGTGAAATGTTCGGTCTGCACCAGAACTGGTTTACGCAAATCCCGTCACCCTTCCTGCTTTGATATTTAACCGGCGCGCAGAGATTTTACCTGATCCGCATAAAGATGCCCGTACACGAAAGTAAAACACCTCCGATGCGTGGCCAAACAGAAATTTCCAGCTAGAATTGCCGAAACCCAGCGAGGGGCGCGACGCAATGAACTTTCACATACGCAAAGCGGTCCCAGCAGATGTTCCGCGATTGCGTGAAGTGATTGACGCGTCGGTGCGCGGCCTGCAATCCGGAGATTATTCGCCTGAGCAGATTGAGGGGGCATTGCAATCGGTCTATGGAGTGGATAGCCAGCTCCTCGCGGACGGAACGTACCTGGTGGCAGAACTCAATGAAGCGGGAGCGATGAGACCTGAAATTGTCGCCTGTGGCGGTTGGAGCAAACGCAAGACGTTGTACGGAGGCGACCAATACGCGCAGCGCGAAGATTCGCTGCTGGATCCCGCGCGGGATGCCGCAAAGATTCGCGCATTTTTCGTGCATCCGGATTGGGCGCGGCGCGGCATCGGCACCTTAATCCTGGAAGCCTGCGAGAATGCAGCCCGCGAAGCCCGTTTCACGCGTCTGGAAATGGGCGCAACCCTGAGCGGCGTAGCTTTTTATCGCGCGAAGGGCTACACAGCGCTCGAAAATCTCGAAGTGCGTCTAAGCAACGGCGAAGCGCTGCCGATCGTGCGGATGGCCAAGGAATTCAAGAGCGAGCGCTGAGCGTAGCGCCCGATTGCACCGCGCGATCCAGATGCGCCGCGGAAAAACGCTTACTAGTTCGCTGCAGCGCCAAGATATTGGTTGAACCACTCCACCGAGCGCTCGATTACATCGCGAGAATGCGCCGGGTTCGCGAAATGGTGCCCTTCGTGCGGGTAAATCACCAGCTCGGTAGGTACTCCGAGCGTCTTCAACGCGTGCCAGAATTCGTAGGACTGCGGCGCGGGACATTCGCCGTCGCTATCGCCCACAATCACCAGGGTGGGCGTCGACACCTTCTTGATGAACGTGATCGGGGCCATTCTTGCGTATAGTTCCGGATCATCGTAAACCGTCGCGCCCATGAACGGGATCATCCACTGATCAATTTTATTTTCGCCGTAATAGCTTTGCCAGTTCGCCAGGCCCGCTCCGGAAACCGCCGCGCGAAAACGATTCGTCTGCGTCACGCCCCACATGGTCATGTACCCGCCATAGCTCCATCCAGTGATGCCGAGACGCGCCGGATCAATCGGCGCATTCTTGATCGCTTCGTCCACTCCCGCAAGAATGTCACGAAAATCGCCGCCACCGAAATCCTTCACGTTCGCCGCCGTAAATTTCTCGCCCTGCCCATAGCTGCCGCGCGGATTGGGCTGCAACACGAAATATCCTTGCGAAGGCAATGCCATCGCGTAATCCCAGCGCGTCGGCCAGAAGGGTTGCACCGCCCACGAAGGTCCGCCATGAACGCGCACCACCAGCGGATATTTTTTCGACGCATCGAAATCTTTGGGATACGTCAGCCACCCCTGCACCGTTCCGATGTCCGTCGTCCAGTGCAAGCTCACCGATTTTCCCCAAGCCTGCCGCAATCCCTCGTTGCGATGCGTCACTTGCCGCCACGCGCCGATCGCGCCCACCCAAACTTCAGCAGGTTGCGTGAACGATTCTCTGACGACAGCCGAGGTCTTTCCATCCACGGAAAGCGAAATGCTGGAATCGTAATCCGTGTCAGCGACGCGTTCTTCACCGCGCCAAAGCTCCACAACCTTATTATCCGCAACATTCAGTCGGGCGATTCCGGTTCCGCCATCAACGATCCCCGCAAACATAATGTTCGATGAATCCGCCGACCAGCTAAGGCTGGACGCGCTGAATTTCATATCCGGCGTCAAATTGCTCATTTCGCCGCCGTCCGCGGCCACGGAGTAGACATCCCCGCCGACGATCGCTTCATCGCTCATCAGCCCGCCGATGAACGCGATTTTCTTTCCGTCAGGTGACCAGCGCGGCTGCGCAATCTGCCGCCGCGGCTTTTCGATCAGCGTCTTCATCGCGCCGGATGCGGCGTCCACCGTCATCAAGCTCGCGATGTACCAGTTGTCGTCGCCGCTTCCGTGCGCGGCGGTCACCACCAGCCGCTTGTCGTCCGGGGCCCAATCGAATTCGTACACGTAAAGATCGTTCGGCGAAATTTGACGCACGCGCGCGGTCGCGGCGTCCACCAGCGTGAGCCGTTCCTCGTGTAAATCTTCGGACACGACGCCTTGGTCCGGGGTCTCCGCCACCAGAGGTCCGGAAGCGCGCGTGGCATTTTCGGTGAAGAGCAGCGCGATCGTCTTGCCGTCAGGAGACCAACCAGGCGCGGAAAGAAATCCCTTCAGATGCGTGAGCTGCTTCGCTGCGCCACCGCTCGCCTCAATGACGAAAAGTTGCAGCTGGCCCGGCGATCCGGCATCAGAGAGAAAGGTGATGCGCTGGCTGTCCGCGGACCAAGCCAAATCGTGTTCTTCATGCGCGACCTTGCCCTCCCCGGCAGTGATTCGCTTCGCGACGGCGGCGGAATCCGTGGCTGCAACATAAATGGCGGAATTCGACGCAGGCGCAGTGCCTGATCCGGGTAGCGATTCGACCCAAGCCACGCGCTTTCCGTCAGGCGAAATCGAGGCCTGTTGGAACGCATGGATGCCGAACATCGCGCGCATCGCGTCATCCAGCGCTGGATTTGATTTCGGTTTTGCCGCGCTCTGTGCGACGGAAGCCAAACACAACAGCAAACTGGTGGCTGACAGAAGAGAAATCTTCGTCCATTTCGCTTTCATTCTTTCTCCGGGGAAATATTTTCGGTACTGCGCGGCCAGACGGCACGAAACAAAAAATAAACAGGGAGCCCGCTGGCGATCACCACCAGTCCCGGCAGCGTCGTCGAAGTCCGGTAGCAAAGCAGGATCACCAGAATTACGCTCGCCCCCACGATATATAGCGCGGGCACCGCCGGATAACCGAACGTCTGGTAAGGACGCTCCGCCTGTGGTTTCGAGCGGCGCAAACGAAAAATCCCGATGATCGTCAGAATGTAAAAAATCAGCACTGCCGAGACCACGTAGTCCAGCAGGTTGCTGTAAAGATTTCCATATTTTCCGTTGACCGGGTCGTAAGTTCGCGGCAACACCAGAAACGCAGCCCACACTCCCTGCACAATCAGCGCAACTCCAGGCACGCCCGCGCGATTCAGGATTCCCGTACGCTTGAAGAACAGCCCGTCGCGCGCCATCGCGTAATAAGCACGAGAACCGGTGAGCAACATTCCATTAATGCAGCCAAACGTGGAAACCATGATGGCCAGTGCCATCAACGTGACGCCCAGCCCGGGGAATACAGCCTGCAGAGTAGCCGTAGCGACACGATCGGATTCCGCGTGCTGAATCGCGCCGAGCGGAAGCGTGAAAAGGTAAGCGAGATTCACCAGCAGGTACAATCCAATCACCATTCCGCTGCCCAGCGCGAGCGACAGAGGAATATTCCGGCGCGGGTTCTTCACTTCTCCAGCCGTAAACGTGATGTTGTTCCAGGCGTCTGCCGCGAAGAGCGAGCCTACCTGCGAAACGCACAGCGCCACAAAAAGTCCGTAACCAGTCGCGGCGCTGATTCCGGCTGCGATCGGAACGTATCCGCCGGGCGACCACACCGCGCTGAAGTTCGCATGAATCGCCGCGGCGTTGCGTCCAAAGAAAATGCCGGCCACGATCAGCCCCGCAAGGGCCGCAATCTTGCTGGTCGTGAAAATGTTCTGAATCGCTTTGCCGTAATTCAGGCCGCGCGTATTGCTCCACGTGAGCAACAGAATCACGAGCACGGCAACCAATTGCGCGGTGGAAAGAGAAATTGCATAACCGGATGTGACGTGCATAGGCTCGATAATGTAATGCGATTCCCCGATCGCCGGCCACAACACGCCCAGGAACCGCGCGAAACCAATCGCCACAGCTGCAACGGTTCCGGTTTGAATGATGAGAAAAAGCGCCCAGCCATACAGAAATCCCAGAGTCGGCGAAAATGATTCGCGCAAATAGACATACTGCCCGCCGGCCTGCGGCATCATGGCCGCCAGTTCGCCGTACGAAAGTGCTGCAGTGATCGTGAGCACGCCGGCGATAACCCACGACAGCAAAAGCCAGCCGGAACTTCCCAGCTGGCGAGACATGTCCGCAGACACGATGAAGATCGCTGAGCCAATCATGGATCCGGCCACGATCATGGTGCTATCGAACAGCCCCAGCCCGCGGCTGAACCCGTGCGCGCTCACTTCCTTTTGCTGGGCCGAATCCTCGCGATCGGACGTAACATTCCTCCCGCGCGCCAATCCCAGCGCGCGCATCGCGCCGATGATACTGTAGGTCTATCAGTGCGTTCGACAGAAATTACTTCGAGTCCGCGGCCTCAAGCTGGACTGTGTTCAGCAATCCATCCAGGTCAGCGCGCGAAAGGTAACGCCCATTGATCACCACGCTGCGAATCTTGCGCGTGTTGCTGATCGAATCCAGCGGGTTCGCATCCAGCAGCACCAGGTCCGCGCGCTTGCCCTTTTCGATCGTCCCGGTATCGGCTAGCCCCAAATACAAACCGGCGTTGCGCGTCGCCGTCTGCAGAGTTTCCATCGGAGACAATCCGGATTTCGCGATCAGCTCCAGCTCGCTATGGAGGCTGAATCCGGGATAGACGCGCACCCCGGCCGCCGTGTCCGTCCCCGCCAGAATCGGCACACCCGCGCGATGCATCTCGCCTACCATTTTGAATTCGGCCTGCACGAATGCTTCGCGCTCCGCTACCGGGTCAGTGGACCAGTTCTTCAAAATGTCGTGCGTAAACATCGGCCAGGTGCGTTCTCTCCACGCAGTCGGTGCGTATTTCAGCAGCGGATCGGGATCGGAATTCGTTTGCTCGATCAGCCATTCGCCTTGTTCCCAGTAAAGGGTCGGCACCTGCCATGTCTGATTCTTCAGGAACAACGCAATGAGCGCTTTCGCTTTCGCCGGATCATATGTGGATAAGAAGCGCCCGCGGCCGGGCCCGCGCGGCTTAGCCATTAATTCGGCTTCAACCGAAGAACATCCTTCGAACACTCCCGTCAGGTGCTCGATGCTTTTCTGCCCGGCGTTGGAAGCCTCGACGGCGCGAACCGCATCCGGCACGTGGCCGGCGAACACAATGCCCTGCTTTTTTGCTTCATCCGCGGCCGCAAAATATCCATCGCGCGGAACCAGCGATTGAATCTTAATGAAATCCGCGCCATTGGCCTTCAGTTCATCCACGATTCTTCGTCCGTCCGCGGCGTCTTTCACCGGCGCCGAGCTGGGAAACGCAGGAACGGGGCCATCGAGCATGGGCCCCGCAATAATCATGCGCGGTCCAAGCAGGTCACCGGATGCAATACGCGAGCGCCATTTCTTCAGCGGCTCCAGGTCGCCGCCCATATCGCGTACTCCCGTCACACCGTTCGCCACAAACAGCAGCGGAGTTACTTTTTCGTCTTCCGGAATCCAATCGCCGAAAATTTCGTGCACGTGCATATCCCACAGGCCCGGAATCAGAAACTTGCCCCGGGCATCCACCACTCGCGCATTTTTGGGGGCGTTCACGCTAGCGCTGGTTCCAATCTCGACGATGCGCCGGTCCTCCACAATTACGGTCATGTCCGGCTGCGCAGGCGAACCAGTTGCATCGATCACAGTGGCGTGCACGAAGGCGAGAGTGTCACCACGAGGAACCGCCGCGACCATCACTGCTCCCGCCGCGATTATCGTGACACTCAAGCACAAACCAATATTTCGCATTTTCATGGACGGCTCACCCGCCGTGCTGAACGAGTGGCGCATAATACTCAACGGCTCAGTTTCTGCAAAGGTTTTTCGGCAGGTGAGTAGCGAATCCGGGTGAATCTGAAAATGGAATCCGCAATTTGCGTGATTGTTTAGTGAAAAGTTACAGAACAGTCGAGACAGCCGTTCCAGCTGCGGCGAACACCGACGACATCTCCGCGCGCGCAAGCGGCAGGAAGCGTTCGACAACGCGCGCATCGAACTGCGTGCCGCTCGCTTGCAGCAGACGCCGCTCGGCTTCCTCGAACGGCAGGCCCTGGCGATAAGGACGCGAAGAAACCATCGCGTCGAATGCATCAATCACTGAGACGATGCGCGAACCAATCGGAATTTCCTCGCCCTGCAAACCGCCGGGATAACCTTTGCCATCGTAACTTTCGTGGTGATGCAGAATGATCAAGCTGGCGCGCTCCATCCCAGGCACCTGGCGCAATACCGCCCAGCCGTACTCCGGATGCTTCTTCATCAGCTCGTATTCTTCAGCTGTCAGTTTGGCGGGTTTGTTCAGGATGGCGTCGGCGATTCCAATTTTTCCGATGTCGTGCAGCAGTGCTGCAACTTCGATGTCGCCTAGATAACTTTGCTCCAGTCCCAGCTCTCCTGCAACGTGCAGCGCCCATTCCGCCAGGCGCGTGCTGTGCACTCCCGTGTTCAAGTCCTTCAAGTCCAGCAATTGATTGAATGCGCAGATTAAAGAACTGCGCAATGCGCCGATCTGTTCCTCCATTTGCTTCACATGAATGCCGGCAGACACCCATGGCGCCGCGATTTTCGCAGCCGCAGCGCCTGCTGAAAATATCGCACGCTCGGCGGCTTGCCCGATTGCTGGAATCGGATTCAAGCCGCCGGCTAGTTGCATATCGTTCGCTGGCGTTGCAATTTGCATCATCGAAAACCTACTGCAACAAGCCCTGAAGGGGGTTGTAGGCGGACAAGGATCCATAAACATCCAGCCGTCCATTGCCCATGCTCAGACCGATCCACTTCGCGTGCGCAATTGCCCAGGCCGCCTGATTTTCACTCGAGGTAGATTGCAAATTAACCAGCAAAGACGCGGTTCCGGCAACCATAGGCGAGCTGAACGACGTTCCCCAACCCGCGGCATACGTCGCAAACGGATACGTAGTGATGACGCCTTCGCCCGGAGCCGCCACCCACACGATCTGGTTTCCGTAATTCGAAAAGGTGGAGCGCTGGTCTTGATTGTTCGTCGAAGCCACGCCCATCACGTTCTGCAATCCGGCCGGATAAACGATCTCCTGCTTCCCGTCATTGCCGGAAGAAGCCGCTAGAATCACGTTGTGAGTGTTGGCATATTGGATCGCTGTGCTCAACTCATTCGAGCTCGTCGTCATGTCGAAGCTCATGTTGATCACGTTCGCATGGTTCTGCACGGCGTAGTAAATCGCTGCCAGAATATTCGAAAGCGATCCGTTTCCATTCGCACTGAATGCCTTCAGCGGCAGCAGTTTGGCGGTCGGCGCCACCAGGTGAATCACGCCCATCACCATCGTGCCGTGTCCGAACGCCGCGTACTGAGAGCCGTCCAGCATCGCGGCCGTGTGCTGATCGAGCATCGCAGCCGTGTGTTGATTTACGTACGCCGCAGCGCAAGTCTGGCAAGGCGGCGGCGCGGACATATTGATATCGTTCAATTCCGAGCCGCCGGGCTGGTTGCGCGTGAAGTCATAACCCGCGAGCAACACGCCCTGCAGCGCTGGATGATTCGGGTCCACGCCCGTGTCGATGTCCGCCACGATTCCTGCGCCGCTAACATTGAAAACGCTGTGCGCTTGCGCCACGCGTATGATTTGCGCCGCCGGCTGATTCACATAGCCGTGCGTAACAGTTGTTCCGTAGTAGTTGACCGGAGTGTTATCCCACAATCCCTGCGGAGCGGTAGAAGCAGTCGCCTGATTATTTACGTTCGGTGGAATCAGCAAAGTTTGATCCGGCTCTGCGTCCAGAATCCCGGTCACCAGTTGCAGCACGTCCGCGAGCAGCTGCGGCAACAAGCCCTGCGCCGGCCGCACCAGGAATAATTGGTTGGCGCCTCCGTCCAGGTTGCCGACCACCGTGCATCCGTTGGACAAGCAAACGTTCCGCAGTCCGCTAAGCCCCAGACTCGTCCGGACGATAACTCCCTGTTGTTGATTCTGACCAGAAAGCACCTGGCTGACGGTTGTCAGAAGGCCGCCCAATAGCCCTTGAGCGCCGGCCGGCTGGCCCCAGAATCCCAGGGTTAGAAGTATTAGAAGTCCGATGAGACGTCTCATGATTACTCGTGCTCCTTTTAAGTGCTGGCCAATAGCCCGACTGCTGTGCAGCTGTCTCTGTTCCATTTTGGTCGGGCGACAAATTCCGATCAATGGTACAAAGGGCTACTTTCCGCACTCACCGCGTCAATCATTAGTTCTAGTACCCTTTTTCTTGATTCTCGATGTCTTCCTAATCTTATTATCTTCAATTGTTTGCGCGGCCGTCGGAGCTTGGAGAAATACTGGTTCCACCAGCTGTAGGCTTACCTCTCTTCCGCCCGGCAGCAGCACCGCCAGCCGAAAGCATTCCTCCAATCCACACTCGATCTGGAACTCTCCGTACTGGCTCGTTACAGACTCAGCCAGTATCTTGTTTCCTTTCAGAAGGTTAACCGGAAGTGCGGACAAGCGTTCAGCAGGGTCGGAAGAGTTGAGCACCTGGCCGATCAAGACCACCTTCTCTGAGTCCATCTGTGGCTCGATTCGCACATCGATCCGGTAGTCTCCTGCGCCGTAAAGCAATTGTTGTGATGTACTGTTGGCCGATCGCACGCCGGCCAATAGCGGACTACGGAAACTGTCAAATAGCAACGCGGCAACCTCCGATGTCTTAGGTCCGAGTCGGCCAGCCGACCGGTTGGAGAAGGCGGCATTCACGATACGCACGGCTCCAGGATCCGGCGTGTACGCCGGCTCACGTCGCGCAACTTGTTGTAAACGCTGCCACATACTCAGATCCCTCGCGCATTGCGTGCAACCGGTCTGTAAGTGGCTTTGCATCTCCGCCTTTTCGTCCTCTCCAATTACATTCCGTGCAAAATCAACCCACTTTTCCAACGAGTAGTGTCGCATCCGATGCCCCCGAATTTGATCTGCCTGCCTCGCCCAAAGTGCAGCCCCACGACCCACTTCCACCGACAACTCATAAGGGTGGGCACCTATTCAAAAAATATAGGGGGTATCAAAAAAAGATGCGGGAAGTCAGGCGGGGGAAATCTTGCCGATTACTGTGAAAGGAGCCCAGTGGTAGGGGTGGGGATAGCGTTTGCGCAATTCGATCATCGCTCCCCGCAACGCAGCGGCCTTCCCATCCCCGTCCTGGTAGCGGCGGTAGAAAATAGCCATAAAATCCGCGGTGCTTCGGTCGTGAACGTCCCACAAAGTCAGCAGCAGAGAGTGTGCTCCGGCGTAGAGAAGCCCGCGGATCAGCCCCAGCAATTCATCTCCCGGCGTCACCACGTTCATCCCCGTCGCGCAACCGCTCAACGTCACCAGCTCAGCATTCAACTTCAGCTGGTAAAGATCGTAAAGATTCAGATACGCGTCGCCCAACCGAATCCCGGAGAACATCGGATTATCCTGCCTGAATTTTCCGTGGGTCGCGATGTGAATCAGCCTGCTTTGCAAACCTTTCTCGCGCAACACCCGCTCGTTCGCTTGCGCGCCTATCAGCAATTCCGCATCAGGCACCATCTCCGCCACCGCGCGAACTTCCTCGAGAATCAACGGCGCACGCTGATCGGGAATTCCCAGAACCAACGACGGACCGCGCGCGTGCGCGGCCTTTTCCTGGCAATGCGCAAAAATACTCCCGCTTGGTGCATAAGAAATCGTGAAGGAATCAATCAGATAGCCGCCATCGTCCATCAAAGCGTGGAACGGAAGATAATGCAGCACACCATGCGGCACGATGATCAACTGCCCCGAGGAGATTTGCGCGCGAACCGGTGCAAACACTTCTTCGTAAAGCTGGCGCAAGTGCGCTTGCACCACCTCCATCATTGATGTCTCAAACGTTCGTGCGTATTCCGCGCCCAATTTGAATTTCGAAATCTGGAAATGCATCATGCGCAGCAGGTTGACCACGCGCGACACCGGCGTCAGCGGCACGATTTTCAGCCCGTCGTGCGTCACCACCGCTGCAACGAACTGATCCTTCAAGCTGAAATACTCAACGAGCGCCGCCTCCGGCGGCAGGCACTCGCGAATCGCATCCAGCGATCGGATTGCCGGCCCGTCGCTTGCGCTCTCCGAGTGCGGCATTTCCCGCAGCACATGCAGCAGCTCGTTTTCGTGCGCCAGCGCTTCTTTCTGCAGCTTTGCGATGCGTTCCGGCGAGGGCTCTTCCGCGCGCAACTGTTCAATTTCAATTCGCCGGTAATACCAGTTGAGCTCTTCGCGCATCTCCCGAATCCGTCGCACCAACTCGCTTTGTCCCGCATCCGCCGGCCGAACCGCCGGACCAGAACGCGTCAGAAGTTCCGCCAAACTGCGCGATTTGGCCATTTCAATATAGCCGAAGGACTCCTCCGCTCCATCCGGCCCGTCGCCGCGCATCAGGCAAAGCTCCACCAGGCTCTCGTAAACTTCCAGCCGATTTCTCATGAACGCGATCTTCAACTCTTCGCCGTGCAAGCTGCTCCGCAAAGTTTCCAGCGATTCGCGCGCTCGCTGGCAGGAATCGTATGCGCCGGAAAGGTCGCCGGAAGCCTGCTGAATTTGTCCCATCAGAAAATGTGCCTGATAGTGCAGCACTGGAGCTTCCAAACGAGCGAGGCGTTCGATCGCCCGCGACGACTCCGCGTGCGCAGCCGCAAGCTCCCCGGTTCGCAGAGAAAGCCGCGCCAGCAGCAAATGGCAAAGCACAGCCTTGCTCGGCAGAAAAGATCCATCGAAAAATTCCGCCGCGCCCGAACACAGCCGTCGCGCTTCAAACAAGCGGCCTTCGTTGTAAAGAACCACGGCCTGGTACAAATCCATCAGCCATGGCCACACCAGGTTTTTCTCGGTTACGAATTTCGCGCGCGCCTGCGCAAACAATTCCAGCGAACCGAGCGCCTTTCCCAGCTGGCCGGACGCCATGGCCTCGTAAGCCTGGCATTTCGCTTCCTCGTACCCCATTCCCAGCTTCTGGAAACGCAAATAGCCTTCGTGCGCGGCCTCTTTCGCTTCGCTGCTCAGATTTAATTCCAGATAAATTTCCGATACGTCCAGGTAGCAGAGCGCCAGCACGTGCGCATCGCCGTTTTTCTCGCACTCCTCGCGGGTGGCGCGCAGCATCTCGATCGCCCGGCTGTATTCGCCGCGCAAATAATAAAGGTAAGCAATGTTGTAGTCGCTTTGCGTCACCAGCAGGGTCATGCCGTGGCTCACGCACATTTCCCGGGCGCGCTGGTACGTCGCGAGGGCGCGCGGAAAATCATTCAGCGTAATCAGGCACACGGCCATGTTGTACAGCGCCACCGCCAGCCCCTCGGAATCGCGAAAAGGCAGCAGCATTTCGTACGCGCGCTCATAACAAGCCAGCCCTTCCTCGAAACGGTCCTGCCGGTGGTAAATATTTCCGACATTGATCTCCACATGCGCCCAGCGCTTGTCGTCGCCGAGATTCCGGAAGATTGTCTTCGCGTTTTGTGCGGCCGCGAACGCCTGATCGTA
This sequence comes from uncultured Acidobacteriota bacterium, assembly GCA_963790855.1. Taxonomy (GTDB): domain Bacteria; phylum Acidobacteriota; class Terriglobia; order Acidiferrales; family UBA7541; genus Palsa-295. The sequence goes on along the minus strand of CAWBPZ010000002.1, from coordinate 90,406 downwards.
TTTTCCCAGCAGAATAAAAGGCTGAATGGAAGGAATTAACGTCCGCGCTTCTTCCTCCGCATTGCCAATTTCGCGAAAAACGCGCAGAGCCTCGGCGTGAAAATCCAGCGCCTGCTGATTTTCCCCCAGCATGTACAATGCATTCGCTTTCGATCGCAGGCTGCGCCCCAGCGCGTCCTGATTAGGCAAACGCCGCGCGATCATCACGCTCGTTTCCGCCAGCGAAAGCGCCTCGCGCGCGTTTTCCCGTAATTTAGCGCGCACCACTTCATTCAGTTGCTGTACCACCGCGTCTCGCAACAGCCGCGGATGCGTCGCAATGTATTTGTACCGGATGGATTCCGCGGGCAGCGCAGCCAACTGGCGCAGCAATTTCTCCGATAGCGGATCCTTCTTGCTTTTCGGTTTCACGCGAATCCCGTTTCCAGCAAGCGTTTGCGCAGCCGTTCCAGGCACCGTTGCCGGATGAATCCGACCGATCCCACCGCGATTCCCAGCGTCGCCGCAATTTCCTGATACGGCCGCACCGGCTCGTCGTAAAAAAGCATATGCACCAGTTCCCGGCACCGCGGCGGCAGTTCGGCCATCGCCTGCCGCAATTTCTGCTCGTCTTCCGCCTCCTGCAAGATTTCCTGCGCGCGGGAGGGAGTGCTCTTCTCGAATTCCTTCGCGGCCGGATCCATCACTTCCGTGCGTTGTTGCTGCTGCTTCCGGTGAAAACATTTATGCGCGGTAATCTGCATAATCCATTTCGGCAGTGCCTTCACCTTGCGCAATTTGGGCAGTTCCGACAAGAGATCCAAACACACCGCTTGAAAAATGTCCGTCGCATCGTCCGCGGAAAAACCATATTTTACGGGGATCGAATAAATGAGGTTCTTATACTTGAAGAGCAGCGCGCGCCAAGCCTCTTCGCTGCCGCCGATGCATGCACTGACCAGCCGCGTGTCCGGCCACGCCGCGCGCGCATCATCTGGCGCCGGAAGTGTTCGGGCAGCGTTGCGGCTCACGTTCGCCATTTATTGTACGTACAGCTGTTCGATATTCCACAGCGCGTAAGGCACCAAAATCGCCGGTCGGAAATTTCCCACGCGATTGGCAGCCCCCACCAGAATATTCGGGCTTACCAGACAAATTATCGGCAGCTCCGAGGCCACAATTTCCTGCACGTGGTCATACAAACTCTTGCGCTTCGAGTGGTCCAAAGTGACGAGTTGCTGCTCCATTAACCGGTCGATTTCAGCTTCCCACGCCGTCGCCGGTTTTTCCTGGCGCGGATGCCACAGATGAGTTTCGCCGCTCGATAGCCACACATTCATTTCCGACGTCGGATCAGCATCACCGCTCACCAATCCCATTACCGCCGCCTCATAGTTGTGCGTATTGGTCAGCCGGTCCACCATCGTGCGAAATTCCAGCGGCACCACCTGTACCGTCATCCCCAATTGGCTCAAATCATCTTGAACGATCGTTGCGATTTTCGTGCGCTGCGCGTTCGACGCGCTGGTGAGAATTGAGAATTCCACAGGGACGCCGTGCGGATCCACCAGCGCCCCATCGCTCTTCCACGAAAAGCCCGCGGACTGAAGCAGCTGCCGCGCGTGCTCCAGTGAACGCGCCGGATGCGCAATGTTTTCGTCCAGCCACAATTTGTTTGCTGGCGTCACCTGATCCCAGATTGGCGTCGCGCGTCCGCTATACACCAGGCGCACGATTCCTTCGCGGTCAATCGCCGCCGAAACGGCCTGCCGGAACCGCAAATCCTGAAACCAAGCCTGTTTCTTCGCAACATCCGGAACGCCAGCCGCGGCTAAATCATTCAAATTGAAAAATAAAAAATTGTATTCGAGCCCCGCTCCCAGATCGTCCAGGTGATAACCCTTCACCCCCTGCTGTTTTTGCAGCACCGCAAAATTGTCCGCGCTAAATCGGCTGAGCACGTCCGTATCTCCTGCCTGAAAGCGAATCACTTGCGCATCCTCGCTGGGCACGAACAGAAACACTACCTCGTTCAGATACGGCAATTGATTTCCGGCGCGGTCCGCCTTCCAATAGTATGGATTGCGCTCCAGCACCACGCGTTGTCCTGCAACATACTCCTTCAAACGAAAGGGCCCGAGCCCCGCGAATTCGCTAGCCCCCGTGGAAAGGCTCCACGCCTGAGAAAGTCCACCGGAGCGGTAACCGCTTTGCAAAAGATGGCGCGGTAAAATTGCAATGCTATCGAACAAGCGTTCAGCCGCCGCATAAGGCTGCGCCAATTCGACACGCACCGTGTAATCATCCACCTTCACCACGGTAATCGGCTTTCCGCCCACCACCAGCAGATCCCGCTGCGAAGAATCGACTTTTTCGTCGAGGTACACCTGAAAACTGAAAATCACATCATCCGCGTTGAACAGCTCGCCATCCGAAAAACGCACTCCGCGCCGAAGTTGCAGCGTATATTGTCTGCCATCGCGCGAAACGCTCCACGATTTCGCCAGCGCAGGCTCGGTCTTCAGCGATCCGCGATTGATGTGAATCAAATCCGCCGTCATGCAGCGAATCACGTCGCGCGACGGCTCGTCCAACGCCAGCGCCGGATTCAGAGTTTTTGGCTCCGAACGCAAAGCGACTACCAGCCTGCCGCCCGCATGCCCCGGCGTACTGTCGGCGATCATCCGCTCTTCGCCAGCCTGCAACGGAACGCCGTGCGCGGCCGAACAAGCGCAGGCAATCGCTGCAATCAGAAAAATGCACGCTCGCGACAGTCCAATTCTTCTCATGTATCAACTCTTAACAGAGATCTACTAGTTTTTACAGCGGCACGGATTTGTGAAGTTCCTGCAGAGCATCGGCGGCGGCGTAAAATACGACGAAGAGTGGGATCAAGAGTAGCGCAGGCAAGAACATCCACCAGTAAGAAGAAAGCACCGAGTACTGCTGCAGCGAAGTCAGCAGCGCACCCCAGCTGGGCATCGGCTCGCCAACTCCCAAGCCAAGAAAGGTGAGTGTCACCTCGGCCAGTACATATTGCGGAACCAGCAAAGTGATCTGCGTCAGCAGCACCGCATAAGTTTGCGGCAGCACGTGCCGGCGCAGCAGATAGGCGTCCGAAGCTCCGAAGCCGCGCGCTGCGAGCACAAAATTGCGTTCTTTCGCGCTCAACACCACGCCTCGAATCAGCCGCGCAGGACGCGCCCAGCCAATCAGCCCCATCACCGAGAGGAGCAGCAGAAATACTTGCCATTGCGAAATGTGCAGCGGCAATGCAGCCCGCACCGCGAACAGTAGATAAAGCCACGGCAGCGCCAGAAACAATTCTCCGCCGCGCATCAGCAAGTCATCGATCCATCCGCCGTAATACCCGGCGATTCCCCCCGTAACAACTCCGAGCGAAACCGAAAAGACGGCCGCAATCAGCCCGGCGAGCAGCGAAATTTGCCCGCCATAAAGAAATCGTGAAAATTGGTCCCGGCCATAACCATCCGAACCCAGCAGAAATATTCGCGCGGGCTGTTCAACGCCAAAAAGGTGCACGCGCGAGGTGAAAACGCCGGCGATTTTGTAGGGAGTGCCGCGAACCAACCAGCGTATTGATAAAATTTGCCCCGAATCCGTTGCCACACCCGCAGCAGTCGCAGCGCTCGCGCCCGAATCACGGGGTCCATAAACGAAGGGTCGAATGTGAATCGTTCCGGCTGCATCCACGAAGTGAATGCCCGTCGGCGCCGCGAATGGCTGCTCACGATCCTGCGCCGCGAAATCATACGGAGCAAAAAAACCGGCGAACAGCACGACGCATGAGAATGCCGCCAGTGCGATTACTGCCCAGGTGAGTTTTTGTCGCGGCGTCAAAAAGTCACTCCACCCGAATCCGCGGATCCGTCGCAAAAAGTAATGCGTCCGCCACGAGATTTCCAGCCACCAGACAAACAGCCGACAGCATCACCGCGCCCACCACCAAGTAAACATCTTTCTCCAGAATTGCGTCCACCAGCAGCGGCCCAACGCCGGGCCAGCTCAACACCATTTCCACCAGCAAAGAAGCGCTCAACGTCGCGGCAAGTGAATACCCGAAAAGTGTGATCAAGGGATTCGCCGCCACCGGCAACGCGTAACGAAGCAGCACGCGGCGTTCAGAAATTCCATGCGCGCGCGCGGCACGCACAAACGGAGCGTCCAGCACTTCGATCATCGCCGAGCGCACATGCCTCACCAGTGGCGGCAACGTCGCCAGCACCAGCCCCGCGCAAGGCAAAAATAAGTGAATTGCGAGGTCCTTGAATTTTCCGCCGAGCCCCAAGTCTTCGGCTCCCGCGGACATCATTCCACCGGTCGGAAACCATCCCGTGCGCACCGCCAGCAGCAACAGCGCCAGAAACAATACCAGGTCCGGCACAGTCAGCAGCGAAGACGTCACCACACCGCCCGCGCGGTCGCCCCATTTTCCGCGCCGCGCCGCGCTCCATATTCCGATCGCAATCGCCAGCAACCATGCCAGCAGCAGTGATGTTCCGGTCAAAAGCAAAGTATTGCGCGCGCGCACGGCCAAAAGCGGCGCGACCGGAGTGCCGTATGCGAAAGAAGTTCCGAAATCCCCGCGCCAAACCGAATGCAGCCAGTGCCCGTAGCGAATTGGAAATGGTTTATCCAGGCCGTACTGCGAGCGCAGCGCGGCAACCGTGTGCGCGGAAATCTGCGGATTCATGCTGATTGGAGTGAAGAAATCGCCCGGCGCCAGCTGCAGAATCGCAAACGAAAAAATCGAAACTCCGAACAGCAGCAATATCGAGTGCAGCAGCCGTCGCGCAAGGTATCTCATGCCCGCGCCTACGCCGACCGCTCGAGCAGAATCGATTCCACGGAACGAACGCTTGCCAGCAGTTCCTTGGTGTAAGAATGCTCAGGCGAATCAAATAATTTGCGCGTGCTCTTCCACTCCACGATCCTGCCCTGGTACATCACCGCAACTTCGTCCGCAAGCTCAGCCACCAGACGCAGATCGTGCGAGATGTGCAAAAAGCTCAGCGCATGCGCCGCCTGCAGCTCCGCTAGCAATTTCAAGATCAGCTCTTGGTTCGCCGCGTCGAGATTCGATAACGCTTCGTCCAGAATCAGCAGCTGTGGCCCGAGCGCCAGAGCCCTCGCGATCGCCAGCCGCTGCCGTTGCCCGCCGCTGAGTTCAAGAGGCCCCTTGCTCTCCCACGCCGGGTCGAGTCCCACTTGCTCCATCAATTGCAACGCGCGCGCCCGCCGCTGTGATTTCGTTCCCTCACCCTGAATCAGCAGCGGCTCCGCGATAATCTCGCACGCAGTCAACCGTGGATTCAGCGCCGACGCTGGGTCCTGAAAAATCAGCTGCACCTCGCGCCGCATCGCAAGAAGTTCCTTCCCACTCGAGCGCGAGCAAATTCTTTCCGCCCAGCTCGACCTCTCCCGCACTCGGACGCTCCAGCAGTGCGATGCACCGTGCCAGGCTCGATTTCCCGGCGCCAGACTCTCCCACGACCGCCAGCGTCTTACCCGGAAAAATTGACAGCGATACATCCTGAAACGCAGTAACCGCGATCTCCCGACGCGAAAGAGGACGGCGTTGCACGTATCGTTTGCTCAAGCCACAAACGCGCAACAGCGCCCCGTCTCGGCAAATATTCGATTTTGGCCCAGGATTCATCCTCTGCCCCTGTTGCTCCGGCATCGCGACGTAGAAATTATCTACGTCACCATCTCGAAACCCATGTCTTCCGCAACGCTCGCCGGCGTGGCAACCCGCAGCATTGCCCGCGTGCATTCATGCGTGGGATTGCGATACAGCTGCTCGAAAGGCCCCTGCTCCAAGATCCGGCCGTTCTCCATCACCATCAGCCGATCCGCCAGAGTCGCCTGCACTTCCGGCGCATGGCTAATCAGCAGAATCGCAATGCGCAAATCGCGCTGCAACTCGCGCAGCAGCGTCAAAATGTCCCTCTGGCTTCGCGCATCGAGTGAAGCCGCAGGTTCGTCCGCAATAAGCAAAGCCGGCTTACATGCCAGCGCCTGCGCCAGCACCACGCGTTGCCGTTGCCCTCCGCTCAACTGATGCGGATACGCCGCAGAAATTCGTGCCACGTCAGAAAAGCCGACGCGCCCCAGCGCCAATTCCGCATCCGCGCGGCACCGCACCCATTTCCAATCGTTGTGCGCATGAATCACTTCCGCCACCTGCTCCCCTACGTTCATCACCGGACTCAGCGCCAGCTCCGGTTCCTGGAACACCAGCGAAATGCCCGCGCCGCGAATCGCACGGAGCGCCCGCCCGTCCTTCGAAAGCAATTCTTCGCCGCGAAACTGGATTGAACCCGACACGTCAGCCTGCTCCGCCGAAAGCAATCCGAGCAACGCGAGAGCAGTACTCGTCTTTCCGCATCCGGATTCGCCCATCAGCCCCAACACTTCGCCTGCGCCGATTTCAAAACTCACATTCCGCACGGCGTGGTGCCGGCTGCGGTCCGCTCCGCGGTAGGAAACATTCAAATCTCGAACTCGCAGCAGCACTTCCATCAAATCAATCCCTCCCGCAGAAATCGTGCGCGCAACAAATGCCGCCGCTCGCGAGCTGGCTCGAACGCACCGCAAGCGTCTCCGGCAGCACCTCGGCCCCAGCCGCAGACGCCGACAACTCGCGCAAGCCTGACGTATCCTTAATTAAGGTAGGGGCGCACGGCGCGCCTGTCGATGGACCGCCTGCTGCCGATAGCCCTGTAAGTTACTGGTACCAAAGTACTAAGTTGACACAGACGCCCGAAGAATATGCTCCATCGCCGCCCGAATCAAAACAAACGCCGCCTCCGGCCCGTCGTGCCCGAAACTCAAATCCATCCAGCCAAATACTCTCAGCATTTGATTGCACGAGCGAATCACCCGCGCGATTTCATCCGACCCGCGCGGCAGCGCAGAGCACAACGTATAATTTTCTTCTGCGAAACGCGCCCGGCCACGTCAGCCAATTCCAGCAGCAGCCCGGTAATCACGCGCAGAAAACTCGTCGAGATCAAATACGTCACGAAAATGGAAACCAGCAGCACCAGGCTGGCGATCTTGGTGTACTCGCCGATAATCACGCCGAACCCGCTCAAGTCGGACACAATCGCGATGGATCCGGTTTTCTCGCCATTCAACGAGACCGCGCGGAACAACGTAAGAGAGTGCGGCCCAAAATACGCCCCGTCCGAATGCAACGCCGGCATCTTGAAATCGCCGCGCACGTGCCGTGCGCACTCTGGCCAGCGCTCATCCGCCGCGCACTAGGCGTGCTCATGCGCCCCGGAATGCCAGGCGACACCTGCAAAAAACTGAGCGCAGCGAACCTGCATTCATCGAAAGGGGGCTAAATCTTGGGAAGTTCAAGCGCTCGCGCAACTCCAGCAAGCGCCCAAATCGAGAGGTGGTCCCAGGTTCAGCTGCTTCAGAACTGCTGCTTCGTTTTTCTCACTTCCCTAAATCTCATAAGATTAGAACTGCCAAAGCCGTGACGTATGCGCCACGCCCTCGCCTTCTCTCGCCACATGCGCCCTTCACCGGGCAGGCGCGCATCTCATAAAAAAGGATAGAATCCAATGCTGCTTCTGTTTGAGTGTTTGGGAGGTTTATAGATGGCCGCGCGTCTCCGGCAAATATTCATCCTACTGGTGTTAATTCTGCACGTGACGTTTCCGCTCGCCTCTTCCGCGCAGCAACTGCAGCCATCGGCCCCGCCCGCGCCGTTGCAACTCACGCTCAAGCAATCCGTGCAGCTCGCGCTCAAACAAAATCCCCAGCGCGTCATCGCTCAAATTCTCGTCTCCGAAAGCGATCGCAACAGTCAGATCGCTCGCTCCGCATTGCTTCCCCATGCGGGCGTCGAGGCGCAGGGCTACATAAACCAATACAACATTCAAAGCATCGAGCGTGGACAGAAGCGCGCAGGGCTCGGCCCCTATCAAATCATCCAAGCCGGCCCTGCGTTTTCCCAAACAATCCTGAACTTCCAGCAGATCCGCGCATACCAGATAGGCCGCGAAGGCACGCACCAGGCGCGTGCCGACGAACAAACGACCCGCGAAATCGTGGTAAATGCCGTCGTCGACCAGTATCTGCAGATTCTCCGCGCCCTGGCCACGCGCGATGCGGCTAACGCTCGTGTCCTGCTCGCTCAGCGCCTCTACGAGCAGGCCGCCGAACTGCAAAAAACCGGCATCGGCCTGAATATAGACACAGTGCGCGCCAACGTCGAACTGCAAAACGAACGCCAGAATCTGATTGACGCCGAAACGCTCACCCACACTACCAAGTACGGATTAGCGGCGCTCCTCGATTTGCCTCGCGACCAGGATCTCGAAGTCGCCGACCACCTCGATTTCTACGACCTTCCGACGCTCGACAAACAATCGCTGCTCGACCAGGCCCTGACGTCGCGCCCGGAAATTCGCTCCCTGAATTCGCAGCAGCGCATCGCCACATTGAGGACGGATGCGGCGGGCGAACAGCGTCTCCCGCAATTGGATTTCTCCGGTTTCTGGCTCTATCAGGGCTCTCACTTCAACAATGGCATTCCGGCCTACAACTATGCCGTCTCTCTGGAATTCCCGCTTTTCACCGGTGGCCGCATCCGCGCCGAAGAAGCCCGTGCCAAACTCGAAGAGCGGCACGTCGCGGAATCTCGCCGCCAACTGGAAGCGCAAATCGTCAATGAAGTAAAATCCGCTCTCGATGAACTCACGGCCGCGCGCAATTCTGTTGACGTCGCAAATTTGGGCCTTCAGCTGGCTCAGGAAGAAGTGGCCCAGGCGCAGCGCCGCTTTGCAGCCGGTGTTACGACGAACGTCGAAGTCATCACCGCGCAGGATGAGCTGGCACGCGCCAACGACAATCAAATCGGCGCTCTCTATCAATTCAATCTGTCTCGCGCATCACTCGCCCGCGCCACCGGCGAGGTCGAAGCCATGTACTCGAAGTAACATCTACACAAATTGAAAGGTGAACCAGATCATGAGTTCCACGCCACCGACGCCAACGCCGCAACCCGCCGCAGCCGCTACCACCCCCGCTGCAGCGTCGCAGCCCGCGCAGGAATCCTTCTCCTGGCGGCACTGGTTCCAAAATCTGAATCCCTTGGTAAAAGGCGCCTTCGTCGTCGCCCTCGTCGCGCTCGCTGTCGTCTGGTACATCTTCGCCGGCCGTGTCACCACCGACGACGCCCAAGTGGATTGCCACATCACCGCCGTCGCGCCGCAAGTTCCTGGCTACGTCGTGGACTTGCTCATCAACGACAACACTCCTGTAAAAGTAGGCGACCTCTTGGTGCAAGTTGACCCCCGCGAATATGAAGCCGAAGTGGCGCAGGCCAAAGCCAATCTCGAGTTCGCCGAAGCCCAGGCAAATTCTGCGAAAATCCAAATCGGCCTGACGCGCGAAACCACCACCCAAAGCACCAGCGGCGCCGTCCACCAGAAGGAATCCGATGCCGCCGACTACACCATGTCCCAGGCGCAACTGGAACAGTCCGCCACCGCGAATCTCCAGGTCGCGGAGGCCAACGTCGCTGCCAAGCGTGCCACCAACGATCGCGCGCAAAGCGATCTGGCCCGTTACACGCCTTTGCTCGGCACCGACGACGTCTCCAAATATCAATTTGACGCCGTGGATGCGTCCGCGCGCGTGGCCAAAAGCGATCTCGCTGCCGCCGAACAGCAACTTTCCGCCGCGCAACAAGCAGTGCTGATTGCCCGCGCCAATGCGCGTTCCGCACAGGCTCGTGTATCGCGCTCCGAATCTCAATTCATGGAGACCAAAGCCCGCGAGCAACAAGTCCCCATCGCCGAAGCCAGCTATAAATCTGCGCTAGCCACGGTGGAACGCGCCAAAGCCGCTCTGCAACAAGCTGAACTAAACCTCGCCTACACTCACATAACCGCTCCCATCACCGGACAAGTCACCCAGAAATCCGTGGACCTCGGCCAGTACGTTTCTGCGGGACAATTGCTTTTCACCATCGTTCCGCTCGATCAGGTTTACGTCACCGCGAACTTCAAGGAAACGCAACTCGAACATGTCGCACCAGGTCAGAAAGTTCGCATTCACGTGGACACCTACCGCGAAGAATTCGAAGGCGTTGTGGATTCCCTTGCTGGGGCGGCCGGTTCGCGCCAAGCCTTGCTACCCCCGCAAAACGCCACCGGGAATTTCATCAAAGTCGTGCAACGCATCCCGGTGAAAATCCTGGTCAAGCCCAACCAGAATCCGAATCTCGTGCTGCGGCCTGGCATGAATGTGGAAGCAACTATTTACACTCGCTGAGAAGGAAGAGGCGCAATGTCCTATTTAGCTGGTAGTCCCCCAGAATCCTGGGAACTGGAACAAGAGCAGTTCCTCACCAGCGCAGTGCCGAGCCTGCCTTACGCGCGCCGCCTAGCCGTCCTTCTGACCGTTGGCATGGTTGCCGCCATCGAAATCTCCAACCGCCTTTCCATCAACGTGTTCCTCCCAGACATGCAGGGCAACGTAGGCGCCAGCTCCGATGAAATCAGCTGGGTGATTATTCTTTATAACGTCGGCTACCTCTGCTCCATAGCAATGGCGTCTTGGATGACGCGCGTCATCGGCGCTAGACGTCACTTGCTGCTGAGCATCGCGATCTACGCCACGGGTGCGATGGGCTGCGTGCTAAGCACGGGCAGTCTGGGGCAACTGCTGGCTTCGCGCTTGATCATGGGATTCGGCGGCGGCGCGTTTCTGGTGCGCGTCGTCATTCTCTCCGGGCTGCTGTTTCCCGGGAAGGCCAGAATGGCGGCGGTTACGAAGCTTTATCTCGTTCTTACCGCGTTTGAAGTCCCGTATCCGGTCGTCATGGGGTGGGTCACTGATACGTTTCACTGGAATTATGCTTTCCTGGTTGATTTTCCCTTTCTGGCGATCGGCGCTTTTTTTATCTGGAAGCTTGTCCCCCCAGGATTTTTGTACGAGCGCCGGAAAGACGGCCACGTTGATCTCTGGGGCGCGCTTCTGCTGATTGCCTCGCTCGCCTGCCTGGAAACCGCCACTAGCCGTGGCGAGCGCGATCTCTGGTTCCAGTCGAGCTGGATCACTCTAGCTCTGATCGCGGCAGCGATTTTCTTTATCGCGTTTCTCTGGTGGGATTATCGCCCTCAGAACCTCTCGCCGGTCTTGCATTTGCGCATGATCGTCCGCCACGCTGCACTGCGCACTTTCTTCCTGGTGATTTTGATCGTGGGAGCGTTCTTCGGCGCCGGGCTTTACGTCGTGCCGCAATACCTTCGCTTCGTCCAGGACTACAGCGCCTTGCAAGCGGGCGGTTTTATTTCGATGTACACGCTCGGCCTAGGGTTAGGACTACAGTACGCTTTGCACTTGCTGATTCCACGATTGGGTCCCGTGCGCACGCTCGTCGGCGGGATGCTGATCTTGGCCTCGGCCTACCTCGCGATTTGCTATATCTGGACCCCCACCACCCCCACCATCGTCTTGGCGCCTGTAATTTTCCTGCAAGGCTTTTGCATCGGGCCCGTTATCCTCGCTGCCGGAAACGTTGTCTCTGCCAATGCGCCGATAGCCCAGGTCAATGACATTTCCACCACGTACTTCTTCGTGCGCCAGCTCGGAAACACTTTCGGTGTCACTGCGGCCACCGTCTTGTTTGATCGCCGCATGTCGCTGCATTCCTCCCGCCTCTTGGACGTCTCCAATCGACTGGACGCCACTACCAGCTCCACCTTGGCCCAATACGCGAATCTGATCCACCACAACGGCGGCGCTACCAGCAATCCCGCGCTGGGTGCATTGCAGCTCTTTCAAAACAACGTCATCACCCAAAGCAGGCTCTTCTCCTACATAGACATCTATTTCGGCCTGGCCGTGTTGGGTGTGGTCGCCCTCATCTCCATAGCCGTCACCACGATAGAGCACAAGCTCGGCACCCACCATTTTCTTCCCTGGTAAATCGCGCTGCAGCGCGATTCATCCTTACATCTCGAACGACGAATTACAAATCACGAAAATCGCATAGCTACGTACGCCTCAGCACTTTTCTAATCGACGCTCCGGTGATCAGAAATCGCCACGACTCCCTGAAAACAATCACCGACTCCCATTTCTAATCAACCATTTCTTGTCGTTTTTGACCCGGCTCACATTGCAGTTTCTTGATTTTCGCCCATCCAGTGTAATGTTACGCATCGCCGCCCATGTCCGAGCGAATCCAGCCGCAACCCGCAGCACCAGCTGCCGCCGAATCCGGCCTCATCAAAAGCTTCGGACTCCTCGACGCCAGTATGATCGTCGCCGGCTCCATGATCGGCTCGGGAATCTTCATCGTCTCCGCCGGAATCGCTCGGCAAGTCGCCAGCCCTGCCTTGCTCCTGATTGTCTGGCTGGTCAGCGGCCTCATGACCACCATCGCCGCTCTTTGCTACGCAGAGCTTGCCGCCGCGATGCCTCTCGCCGGCGGCGAGTACATTTTCTTGCGCGAGTCCCTCGGCCCCCTGTGGGGCTTCTTGTACGGCTGGGCCACTCTGCTGGTCATTCAAACCGCGACCATCGCAGCCGTGGCCATCGCATTCGCGAACTTCACCGGTGTGCTGTTCTCATCCGTCTCTGTGTCCGCGTGGATCTGGAAACTGGGAACGCTCGGTCCGTACAAAATGTGGTTCGGCGCCCTGGGGCCGTACAACGTCGGGCTGAACACGCTGAACCTGCTTGCCATCTCCTCGATCATCTTTCTAACCTGGATGAACACGCGCGGCCTGCGCGTCGGAGCCGTGGTGCAGAATATTTTCACGTTCGCCAAGATTGCAGCGCTGGCGGGATTGACGCTGCTCGGTTTTGTGTTCGCAACGCAAGCAGCGCGTCATTCCAACTTCAGCGATTTTTGGCGCAACGTCAATTTCTCCGGATTGCATCCATACCAAACTGGGCAGAGCACTGTGTGGATCAGCGTCCTCACGCTCGTCGGTCTCGCGATGGTCGGCGCTCTGTTTTCCTCCAGCGCATGGACCAACGTCACCTACATTGCATCCGAAGTGCGCAATCCTAGGCGTAACCTGCCTCTGGCTCTGGCGCTGGGCACCGGAATTGTCACGTTGCTCTACGTCCTGGCCAACCTCGCGTATCTAAATGTTCTTCCATTGGCCGGAACTGCGGACGGCACATCCGCACTGGCCCGCGGACTCCAGTTCGCGGCAGGCGACCGCGTGGGCACGGCCGTCGCCGAAGTGATTGTCGGCTCCAGCGGCGCATTTCTAGTGGCCGTCGCCGTGATGATTTCAACGTTTGGCTGCAACAATGGGTTGATTCTGGCCGGCGCGCGCGTTTACTACGCCATGGCGAAGGATGGATTGTTCTTCAAAAGTGTCGGCAGCGTAAATCAGCGCAACACCCCTTCGGTCGCCCTGTGGGTCCAATGCATCTGGGCTTGCATCTTATGCCTTTCCGGCACGTACGCCCAATTACTCGACTTTCTGGTTTTCGCGGTTGTCATGTTTTACATACTGACGATTCTCGGTCTTTTTCTCCTGCGCTTTCGGCGCCCGGATATGGAGCGGCCGTATCGAGTCTTCGGCTATCCGGTTCTTCCGGCGCTGTATCTTTTGCTTGCCTCATTCATCGAGGTGCAATTGTTGCGTTACAAGCCGCAATACACGTGGCCAGGTTTGATCCTGATTTTATCGGGCGCGCCGGTTTACTGGCTCTGGCGAAAAATGCACAGCACGAGCTGGCGGGGTGCGAAGTTGTAGGACGCGGGTTTGTACGACGCGGAGTCGCAGGGCGCAATGCTGCGAAGAAATCCTACGACGAAGCGCTAGCGTCTGGAATCGTTGCCAGACAATCGCGAGAGCGCGCTGAGTTCGACGCCAGCTGCCCTCAAAGTGTGCGCTACCGCCGCAGCGATTCCCAGCGCGCCTGGCGTGTCGCCGTGGATGCAAATGGTCTGCGCGTTTGTCGCAACCTCGGTTCCACCCCAGGCCATCACTGTCCCATGTTGAGCGATGCGCAACGCCTGCTGCCCCGCTTCCGCTGGATCGCGTATCAGCGCATCATCAAATCTGCGCGGACGCAAGCTGCCATCCGCTTCGTACCGTCGGTCCGCGAACGCTTCCGCCGCCACGCGGAATCCTGCTTCGCGAAACACATCTATCATCAGCGATCCAGCCAAACCGACAAGGGCGACGTCACGGCTCCAGCGCGCAACTCCGTCGGCGATCGCTCCGGCCACCACGCGATCCCGCGCCGCCTGGTTGTAAAGCGCGCCGTGCGGTTTCACATGCGTCACAGGCGCACCGCACCCTGCTGCAACCTCGGCGAGCGCTCGCACTTGTTCGAACACGGAGTCAGCGATCCATTCCGGCGGCAGTTGCAATTCTACGCGGCCAAAATTCGCGCGATCCGCATAACCGGGATGCGCGCCCACGTCCAGCTTCCAGCGCAGCGCCTGCTCGATCGTCGCTTTCATGGTCTGCGCGTCGCCGGCATGCCCTCCGCAGGCAATGTTTACAGAAGTCAACGACGCCATCAGCGATTCCTGCGTGCCATCGGCAACGGCTTCCGGCACCTCGCCCATATCGCAATTCAGATCCATGCGCTTCATTCCAGAATCAACTCCCGCGATGCCAGCAGTTTTTCCTGTTCGACCAGCAGAGCTCGCGCCGCGTCGAACGTCACCTCTTCAAATCGTATCTCATCACGCGGCCGCAGTTGTCCCACGCGATGAATGTCCGCGGCAATCACGTTCGCAATCTTCGGATAGCCGCCGGTCGTCTGCTGCTCGACAAATAGAATGATGGGCGACCCTCCCGCAGGCACCTGTATGGCGCCGAGCGAAACGCCTTCCGTAATCATCTGTCCGGCGCCACGCTGCGTTATCGCCGCGCCTTCGAGGCGAAGCCCCATGCGATTCGATTGCTCGCCCACTCGATAAGTGTTCGCATAAAACGAGCGCAGCGACGACTCCGAAAACCAATCGATCTGCGGCCCAGCAGTTACACGCAAGACCACGCGACGCGACAAATGCTCCAACGCTTTCGGCGCGATGGTTCTGTTGGGAAAAGTTTTGGTCCCGGGTTTAATGCGCAGCACGTCTCCCTTCCGCAAGGCCCGGCCCTCGAAACCGCCAAGCCCGCTCAAAATGTGCGTGGACGCACTCCCCAGAAACGGCTTCACATCGATTCCAGCCTGCACGCAAAGATAGCAGCGTGCTCCCGATTTCGTCGCGCCCAAGCGAAGTGTTTGGCCCGGCCGCACCTCAACAGATTCACCCAATTCGACGCGAGCATCATTCAGCAGCGGGCTGAAATCGGAGCCTGTCAGCGCCAGCGTTGCACCTTCGGGGAAAAAAAATGTTCCACCGAGAAGCATCATCTCCAGCCCGGCCGCGCTCTCGTCATTGCCCACGAGTCGGTTTCCTAGCCGAAGCGAGACTGGATCGGCAGCCCCGGACGGCGAAACGCCCGCGGGACCGAAGCCGTTTCGTCCCAGATCTTGCACCGTGGTCTGCAGCCCCGGCGTCTGCACATGAATCGTGCTCACGCTTTCTCCATCGTGGCGAATTGCGCGGCGGAAATCGGCGTGAAGCGGACGCGATCGCCGATAGAAAGAAAACTCATGGCCTCGCGGTCCGCGCGAAACATCGCTATGGGCGTGCGTCCGATCAATTGCCAGCCGCCCGGAGTGGCGAATGGATACACGCCAGTCTGGTTGCCCGCAATCCCCACGCTGCCAGGCGGCGTGCTGCGGCGCGGGCTATCCAGCCGCGGCGTCGCCAGCGCTTCCGGCAATTCACCCAAGTACGCGAAGCCCGGAACAAATCCGAGAAAGTACACGATGTATGTAACGGACGCGTGCAATTCGATCACTTGTTGAGGAGTCATTCCATGCAGAGCCGCAACCTCGTTCAAGTCCGGGCCAAACTCCGCGCCATAGCAGGTGGGGATTTGCAGCTCTCGGCCGGCGGGAATTTGCATCGCGTCGGAGCGGCCAATGTAACCGAGCAGAATTTCTTCCAGCTCGCGGTGATTCAATCGCAGCGCGTCGAAGCTCACCAGAATCGAGCAATAGGCGGGGTTAAGGTTGTGCACGCCTGCGATCGGTTGCCGCTCCAGCAGGCTAAGCAACTTCCTTACGCGCTGGTGAGCGCCAAGCGTGATCTGCTGGCCGAAGTAAACCAATATCGACCGATCGCTAGCGGGTTGAAACCTCGCGTCGTTGGACTTCAATCTTTTCATTTCCCGCGAATTATATAGCAGGCAGGGTGCGATGCGAGACGCTAGCGGACAGCTGTTGAACACACTGAGCGAGCATTTCCGCGACATAGGAATCGCCCCGCTCTGTATTGAACATTGCGTCATACAAATGATACTCGGGCCAATTCAGATTCAGGTATCTCTTGACGAACGCAGCGCGGTCTCTATCAATCGTGTCCACCTCCGTGATTGCCTTTTCCTGAGGTGTTCCAGTTGTGATCAGCCTGTGAATCTTAGACGTGCGCGAAGCGTACAAGAACGTCCGAAAGACATCCTCGCGATCGCGAAGAAAATATTGCGAGCCTCGACCAACAAGTACGCACGGGCCGCCGGAAAGGGCATTCTTGACCGCCTGCTCGGAGACAATGGCGATCCGGCGCGCATCAAGCAATTCCAGCCGGTCGGTTGGCGCCAGGCCTCCCTCGAATGCGCCCCGAAGAAAAGATTTAAAGACGCGATAAACCGCGGGATCATCTTTCCATTCCCGTTTCTCGACGACCTGCGGCGTACTGTTGGTCAGCCGCGCGATTTCCTCGGTCAGTTCGTGGTCCCATAGCTTCCAACCCAGCAGCTCGGAAAGCTTTGCGGCAATCTCCGAACCGCCGCAGCCAAACTCGCGCTCGATTGTGATGGCTTGAATCATCGCGCGTATCCTCAACCCGCCGCCACAGCTCCGCCTGCTCCGGGATCATTCTTTTTCAAGAAAAATGCGAGAACGAACATGAGCGAGCAGAGCGCACCCAGGACCCAAAATGTGTCCATATAAGACAGCGCGCGTGCTTGTTGATTCACCAAGCCGTAGAACCGTGCAATGGCCTGATTGTGCGCATCTGTGGCCCGAAGCCCAAAATGCGCGATCTCAGAACTCAGGGCATGGAGCGCCGAACGAAAAGCAGGAGTATCCGGAGTGGCATGACCGACGAGGATTTGTTGGTGGTACTGAGAGCGCCGAATGATCAGAGTCGTTACCAGGGAAGTCCCGATACTGCCGCCAATGTTGCGCATGAAATTGATTATTCCAGAGACGCTGTTGCCTTTCTCCGGAGGAACTCCGATATAACCTGCCGCGGTGATGGGGACGAAAAGAAATCCGACTCCCACCACTTGCGTAACGCGCAGCCACATTGCAAACCGGAAGTTGATGAATAAATCGATGCGGTGCGCCGAATAGAATAGTCCGACGGCAAGACACAACCATCCCAGCGCGATCAGGTATCTGGCTTGAACCTTCGACGTAAGTCGGCCGGTGATCGGCATCATCACCAACAAGACGACTCCTCCGCCGGACAAAACCAGACCCGCGAGTCCTGCTGTGTACCCCATGAGCGTCTGCAGATATTCGGGAATCAAAACCAAAGTGCTGAAAAGCATGAATCCCATCATGAACATCATCAAATTGGCCGCGGCAAAGTTAAAGCTCTGGAACATACGGACGTCCACGATCGGATCTTTGCGGAACCATTCCCAGATGACCAATATGATCAAGCAAACTGCGGCGGTGATCGCGAGGGTGGTGATGAAATGCGAGCCCAGCCAGTCGTCTTCCTGCCCCTTATCCAGAAGAACCTGGAGCGATCCAACTCCCAGCGCCAACATAGAAATTCCCATGCAGTCCACGCGGATCCCGCCGCGTTTTATGCGACGGAGGAACGGCGGATCTTCAACCAGTGTATAGGTCAGATAGAGGGCCAGCAGAACCGGAGGCAAGGTAATGAAAAAGATCCAGCGCCAGGAGTAGTTGTCTGTAATCCAGCCTCCGAGCATCGGACCGACTGTGGGGGCCAGAACCGCGGAGATGCCGTAAAGAGCAAATGCGACGCCACGCTTTTCTGGAGGAAAGGAATCGTTGAGAATCGCTTGCGCCATCGGTTGCAAGCCGCCTCCACCGATGCCCTGCAGAGCGCGAAAGAACAACAATACAGGCAGAGTCGGCGCGAGTCCGCAGAGCAACGAACTGATAGTGAAAATGGAGAGGGACAGCATGAAGTACTGCTTGCGGCCGATGATTTCGGCAAGCCAACCGCTCATGGGCAGGATGATAGCGTTCGCTGCGAGGTAGGACGTGAGCACCCACGTGCTGTCGTCGTAGCTGGCCCCCAAGCCTCCCGCGATGTAAGGCAACGCAACATTGGCAACGCTCGTATCCAAGACTTCGACGAATGCCGCAATCGAAACGGTGGCGCCGATCAGCCAGGGGTTTACCTTCGGACGCCAGACAACCCGGTCGAAAGGCAAGGTCGCCGCTGCGGAGTTCATCGCAAGTACACCTTTGCCTCTACGTTCATGCCGGGCCGAAGCTGATGGTCACGATTTTCGCCCGGTTCGAGAAGGATTTTCACCGGCACGCGCTGCACGATTTTCACGTAGTTTCCAGTAGCATTCTCCGGCGGCAGCAAACTAAACAGAGGTCCGGTAGCTCCGGAGATGCTGTCGACATGCCCCTGATAGGAACGGCCATTGGAATCGCAGCTGATCTTCACTTTCTGGCCCGGCCGCATGTCCTTGAGTTGCGTTTCTTTGAAGTTCGCGGTGATCCACACTTGATCCAGCGGAACCACTGTGAGCAGCTGTTCGCCGGGGTCCACATTCAAACCCACAACCACTTTCTTGGTCACCTCACCGCTGACGGGCGCCAATATTTTCGTGTATCCCAAGTTGAGCTCGGCCTGGTCGAGTTCGGCCTGCTTCTGCCGTTCGTCGGCAACGGCTGAGAGCGCGCGGGCGCGCGTGGATGCCACGCGTTGCGGTCCGGCCTGGGCGGATTCATCGCGCGCAATGGCTTCGCTGAGCCGGCTGCGGGCTTGCGCGACGTTTTGTTCAGCAGTCGCCTCGTCCGCTTTGGCGGCTGCGACTGCGGCGGCGTCCGTTTGTGCTGCGGCCACCGCGTGGTCGTAAATCTGCTTGGGTACTTCGTCCTTAGCCAGCAGCAGCCGGTAACGCTCAACGTCGTCCTGGGCTTTTACGTTTTCCGCCTCAGCCTCCACGATGTGCGCCTGCGCGGCGGCAACTTGTTTTTCACTGGCGGCGATTGCGGCTTTGGCGTTTTCGATGTCCGAGGAAGTGAACTTCAGTTGGCTGGTAGTGTCCACCGAGCTGATGGGCACATCAATGTTCAGCGCGCGAGCGGAAGCCTGGGCAGTTTCGAGGCTCGCCTGCGCTTTGGCATCAGCCACTTGATAGTCTTTTGGGTCAATCTCTATGAGTGTGGCGCCTTCTTGCACGTATTGGTTGTCTTCCACGTGCACGGCTTGCACGTAGCCTGAGATTCGCGCGCTCACCGGATAGAGGTGAACGTCCACTTGCGCATCGTCGGTGGACTCGAAACCCGAGAGGTAGTGCCACAGAAAGGCGCCACCGATGAGAATTACCGCCGCGACAGCGACAATAATCCAGCGCTTGTAAGAACGCCGGCTCGGATAGGCGACGGGTGGCGGCGTGGCGGGATTTTCCGCCGCGGCATTGCGCGTTGAGGACGACGAAGCGTCTGGATTCTTGGCTGTCTCGGCGTCGGACATTTTATTTTCCTTTCAAATAAGTCGCGTAATTCGTTTCTGCGAAACCGATCGAGCGCGCCAGAGAGATTTTCGCAATGTTATAGAGGTAAAGACTGGCGATATACGCGTCGTTGGCATCCGCGAGAGATTCTTGCGCCTGCACCACTTCGATGTTGTCGGTCACTCCCGCGGCGAAGCGATCGCGTGATTGCTGCAGGGTCTCAGTAGCAAGTTGAACGGCATTCTTTGCGACGGAGACTTCCTGGGCTGTATCTTGCAAGTCGAGGAAAGCGTCACGAACTTCCTGGTCGATTCCGGCACGGAGGTCTTCCAGCCGCTGCTTGGCGTCGGCGAGGAGAGAATCCGCGACAAGGTTATCGCCGTGAACCCTGCCTCCCTGGAAGATGGGGAATCGAAGGACCGCGGCTGCGTCAATCGTGCCGTGACTCGAGGCAGGATTGGTGCCGATGGCTCCGTAATCTGCAAGAGCGGACACAGTCGGGTAACGCTCTGCTTCAGCGGCCTTCTTTTGCAACTCAGCGGAGCGTACTAGCTCAGCTTGGCTTTTGTAGTCGGCGCGCGAGGCGTAGGCCTGCCGCAGGGCCTCATCGAGGGTTGAAGTTGTAAGCGGCTGATAGGCGACGTCCGTGGTTATCTCGAACGTCTGACCCGCCGGAAGTCCAATCGCGCGTGCCAGAACCAATTTCTGTTTCGCAAGTCTGTTGCGCGCGACGATCAGACTTTGTTCGCGCGCTTGCAGCTCAACATTGGAGCGCAGTACGTCCACCGCAGCCGCAAGGCCGGCTTTGTGTTGGTCGCTCGTCTGATCGAAGAGGACTTTCGCGGTGTCACGCTGAGCTAGAGCAGACTCGACCTGCGACTGGTCGGCGATGACCAGCAAATAGTTGGATACAACGGCGAGAACAATCAGTTCGCGGGCATTCTTGTAACTGTATTGGGCCGATTTTACTTGCGCGGCGGAGGAGCGTGCACGCTCGGTGGATTCCCAGCTGAAAACGGTCTGATCAAGGTATGCACGCGTATCGAAGACTCCAAAAGGGCCGATGACGGGCGGATGGCCGGGGATATTTATACCGATGAGCGCCTTCAAATCATTTTGGCGCACGCCGATACTGGTAGCAGTGGTGAGATTTGGCAGCAACGCGCTGAGTGATCGCCAGCGCTCGCCTCGCGCACCGGAGACGGCATCCGCGGAAAGAAGTCCGCCAAGGTTTTGGCGCAGACCGCGAGCCACGGCGTCTTCCAGAGGAAGCTTCAACGCCGTTGAGCTGGCTATGCCGGTGGGAACTCCTCCGAGGTAGGGACTTTGCGACTGAGAATCTGACTGCGAAGTGCCCTGAGCGGCAGACGCAGTGGTCATTCCGGACTGTCCGTAAAGCGGAGCTGTTGCGAACAGAGCCAAGCAGAGGGCGATCATGTTGCCGCGAAGGGTCCGACGGTCGCCAGTCAACGTCTTCAAGGCTGCGAAATTCACGATGCCCTCACCGTCGGTTGCACACATTCAATAAGGCCAGTTGCGCTGGGGCGATAACACCAGAAGCGTGGAGGAGAGACAATTAGACTAAGGTATTGGCAATACTTTGGTAGCAACCGCTACTACCGTCGGTTCGGGGAAACTCTCAAAATTCAGCGTGGCCGGGGTTCACAGATCGATAACAACGTCGCCCGCCGGCTGTGAGCAGCAGACGAGAAGGTTGCCATTGGCCGGCTTGTCGAGCGGCTGCGGATCGTAGACGATTGCGCCCGAAACCAAACCACTTTCGCAGTTGTGACAGACACCGGTTCGGCACGCCCAACGGACCGGGACATCGCACGCCTCGGCCATTTCCAGGATGCTCGCGTACCGCGACGCGTCCCAGTGTGTGGAAATGCCGCTGCGCGCGAACGACAGCAACGGGCCGGTGCTTGCTGCGTTGCTAGGCAGATGCGGAGCTCGCGCCGTCGCGCCGACGACGCCAGGAGTTCGGGACTCGCCGCCGTTGAAGATTTCGATATGAATATGCTCTAGCGCCACACCGAAGGCGGTGAGCGCCTCTTTCATATCCGCCATGAATTGGGTTGGGCCACAAAGGTAGACGTCAGCGTCGCGTGGGAGTGCCAGTTCATCGAAAACCGATCGCGAGAAGCGGCCCGTCGCGTTGAAATCGTCACCCGCTTTGTCGCTTGAGTCGGGTCTGGTGTAACAGATGTAGTTGCGGGCGTTCGTTAGAGCGCTCATCAGGCCGCGCACTTCGCCGGCAAACGGGTGATGCTGTCCGTCACGCGCTGTGTGCAACCAGATGACCTGACGCGCAGAACGCCTCTCCGCGAGTGCGTGCAGCATCGCCAGAACCGGTGTGGCGCCGATGCCGGCACTAAGCAATACGATCGGCCGCTCTCCCGGCTGCAGAACAAAACTTCCGCGCGGCGAGCTGACGTCGAGCCGGTCGCCCACACGCACACGCTCGCGCACGAACTTTCCAGCCGCTCCATCCGGCTCGATCTTCACGCTGATTCGATAACGCTTCGTGGAAAGTGAGCCGGAGAGCGAGTAGCTGCGAAAAAGCGTCGGGGCGCCGGCGCCGGGCTGCAGACGCACGACGACGTACTGACCCGGCAGCGGCATGGGAAGCTCGCGACCGTCCGCGCTCTGCATGGCAAACGAAAGAACGTCCGCGGACTCGCGATCGATTGAGGTGACGACGAGCGACTGAAATCCTGACGACGCCGGATGGGCCGCGGCGGCTGGCGCCAGGCCCGCGTTCCCAGTTTCCGCCCCGTTTTGCTCACTCTGCTGCAGCGCTTCGAACGAGCCGCGCCATCCGGCTGAAAGCGCTTCGATACGCAACGCGCGCTGTAGAAGATCGCGTGGGTGAGGAGGCAAATAGAGCAGCGCGTTGATCTCAGCGACGGTCATGCGCTCGGCGGCCTCGCCCACCTTCACAATTTCGTCGCCGGCACCGACGTCACCTTCGCGGAGAACGCGGAAATAGAAGCCCGGCCGGCCGCTGGATGTGAGCAATGCCGCCATCCGCCGTTCGTTCATGCGAATGCCGACGCGATAGCATGTCACGCGAGGTTGAGTGACTTCGAATAGCGCGGTGCCGACCTGAAATCGATCGCCGATGCACACGGTATCGTCGGGTAACTCTTCGACTGTGAAGTTCTCGCCAAACTGTCCGTAAACGAAATCGCTCCTCTTCAGTTGCTCCTGCCAGTAGCGATACGCTTCAATCTGATACACGAAGACGGCTCGATGTTCGCCTCCGTGCCCGGCCAGGTCGCCTTGACCGTCTCCCTCGAGATTCAATCGGCCGACGCGACAGCGACCAGTCACCGGATTTTTCCAGACGCTGGTGTGTACCGTGCGCTCTTTCCACACGACGTCGCGCGGAAGCCCGACGTTCACCGATAGCAGCCGAGCCATACCGTTAGGATTCCTCCCACATGAATCTTACTACCGCTGAAAGGACGCTCGATCAACGTAGTAACTTGTCGGCTAGCCAGAAATCCACGCTGAACTTTCCCGGACCAGAGCAGATCAGCCAGATAAAGAAGAGCACGTACAAGACTTCCGGAAGATAGAGGACATCGTCGAGCCAGTTGAGGCTCGAAAGTCCTTTAGGCACAGTGGCAAGCGTGTTAGTCAGCACGGCGACAATCATATCGATCAATAAAGCCACACTGGCCGGGCTCGAAAGCAACCCCACGGTCAGCAGGGTGCCGCAAACGAACTCGACGCCCGCCACGAAATAAGCCGTCTGGTGGGGAAACGGGACTTTGGCCTGAACGAGCGTATCGTAAACAGGTTTTATGCCGCCGGCGCGAAACAATTTGTTTGCCCCGGAGATGGCGAAGAACAGCCCGATCGAAACGCGTACCAGCAGGATCGCGTATTGTTCCAAATCGCTGCTACCCAAAAGCGCAAACTCAACCAACTTTTTCCAATCCATCTCTTGTGCCTCCGTCGCAGGCGGTGTCGTTAGCGAAATCTCGCACGGCTCGAGATTAGGAGTCCAGCCGTTCGACCCACTTGGCGCGGAATGCGGGAGCCACGAACGGATCCGCAAAGTACTGGGTTTCCCGCGCAACTTTGTCGCCCTTGAACTCCATGATGCTCACGGTGTAGGAGGGCTTGCCGTCATACGTTAGGATAAATTCGGTGACCCAAAGCTCACCGCTGCCAACGATTCGCCGGATGGAAAACCGTTTCTGGTTAGGCTGACTGGCGCGCTGGCCCTGTATGTTGGCTCGACCGCGGGTGCGCTCGCCGGACTGCGGGTATTCCAGCACTGCGTCGTCGAGATAGATGCGGTGTTCGGTTTCAAAATCGTTGGCATCGGACGCCGCCCAGTGCTGATCCAGCGCCGCACGGATTTGTTGCTCTTGAGCGGACTGACTTGGCTGCGGTTTCGCTTCCATTTTCAGCTCCCTCCCGGAATAAGACCCGGAATGCCGGTTTACACCACTTTATTCAGCCTCTATCTGGTATGAATGCGATTGATTTAGTCAAGCGTATCTTCCGTCGCGGGTGAGGCGCCGAACCTCCCTCTCGCGCGAGCCGCGGTCCTGCGCGTGGCAAGCAAATCCGTGCCACGTTGCACAGCCCAGGCAAACAGCGCCTGTGTCGGGCATTCCTGCGCCGCCAGCCAACAAACCGCCGGCAACGTCACGACGGCCAGGTACCGCGCCGTTCGCACGAGCAGTTCGCCCGCAACAAAAGCATTCTCCACGCCGGCTTTCATGCCTGTCTCTCCTGCAGCGTTCTCAGTGCGCTTGCCCCCTTACAGTTCCGTTCCAGATGCTTCCGCAGAAACCTCCGCGCGTGAAATGTGCGCGCCTTCACAGCGCTCACCGTCAAGCCAAGACGCCGGGCGGTCTCGGCGCTGGTAAGGCCTTGCAACTCCCTGTGGTGCACAACAACTCTTAGGCTGTCGCGAAGCAACGCAACGGCTTCGCGGACGGTTGCGCGGCGCTCGCCTTCGCACACAATTTCTTCCGGCGTCGGCCTGCCGTCGGCAATCTCCAAGCTGCGGTCATCCTGTTCGGCATCCACATTATTTTCGTGGAGCGGGTCTCGTCTGCGGCGCTGGCGCAACAGCATCAAGGCGTCGTTGATGACGATCCGCGTGACCCAGGTGGAGAAAGTGGAGTCTTCGCGGAATCTTTGCAGGTTGACCAGCGCGCGCTGAAACGCGCGCTGCACCGCATCTTCCGCGTCCTGCTGATTGCGCAAGATATGGAAGGCGGTGCGATACGCTTTGCGCTGATGACGCTTGTAGAGTTCTCCGAAGGCGTCAGGGTGTCCGGACTTGGCCTTGGCGACAAGCGCGCGTTCGTCGGACGGGTCCTCGGTAACCGGCCCCAGGGGTAGGCTTCTGGATGCGTTTACCCTCGGCTGGATCTCGAATGGGAACATAGCTCCCCCTTGTACTGGCGCTGCGGCGGCACTGCTTTGCATCGTAGTCTCCTCCTGCGCGGTTTTTCGTTCGCGCATACGGAATTGATTCGTATGTGCTGGATGCATAAAAACAGAGGCGAGAAGGCGAGACAATTGGACGATGGTATTGACGATACGTTGGTATTAGCTGTTGAGGTGCTGGGCGATGGTCGCGGGCGTCGCCAAATAACTAGCGCATCGATCGATACCTTCGTCCAATAGATTTCGTTTCGCGCTCATGGTCTTATCGCGCATGCGCATCGGGAATCGAGGCACTCGATACCACGATGAACATTTGTTATCGGGCATTTGTGGCATTGGGACGACGCCCGACTCCATCAGCCGCTAAGGAGGCTAACGATGAGCATTATTGATAAGGCCCTGGAAGCGAACCGCAAATATGCAAGCAACTACGATCCATCGCTGGGGAAGCGTCCGGCTCCCAAAATCGCGGTGGTAACCTGCATGGATCCACGGCTCTCCGACCTCCCTGGAATCCTGGGCCTGCCGCAGGCCGATCTGGACGTTATCCGGACCGGCGGGCCCGCCGTAACGGACGATGTTCTCGGGGAGCTGGTTGTTTCCAACCGAATACTGGGGACCACGGAGATACTGCTGCTCAATCACACCGGCTGCGGATTCACCACATTCACAGACGCAGAGCTGAACGCGAAGCTGACCGCGGTGACCGGCGATGCTTCGCCGGCTCCCATGCGCTTCTTCTCTTATAAGGACCCCGAGGAAAATACCCGCGAACAGATCAAGAAGGTCCGATCGCATCCGTGGATCTCGAAAGACGTTCCGGTGCGCGGTTTTATCTTCGACGTGGAGACCGGTTTGATCAGGGAAGTCCAGCAGGCTGCGCGGCAGACAGCAGGCTGAAACACAGCGGCCTCGCGGGATCGTTTCCGAGCTGCGCCCGCACCCCGGAGTAGCAGATTCGTCGTCTTCCCGGTGCGTCGCGCGCGCAACGGGACTCGCTCGGAACGATAGACTTGGTGGCCAGCCCCGCGTCAAGAGACAGGAAGTTTTGCCTCCACCGAGGAGACCGCGATACTCGTATAATCCAATACCTGTGAGGCGCTATGACGAACACCACGAGCTTTCAACGGGACATTCGCCCGCTTTTTACGGAGCGAGACATCCAAGGAATGATGAAGGCGTTCAACCTGGCAAATTACGATGACGTCAAGAAGAACGCTGCGGCCATCTACGATCGCATTCGTGGAATCGGCGGCGCGGTAATGCCGCCCCCACCACCAAGAGGCGAAGGTCCTTGGCCGCAATCTCGAATTGAATTATTCGCCAAGTGGATGGCGGACGGATTCCAGCCTTAGTCGGCCTGTAAGCTCGCGGCCTCCGAGGAGACTGCCAGCGTGAAATGAAAACTGGCTCCGCGGGGATGATTGTCCGTCGCCCAGAGGCGGCCGCCGTGGGCCTCGATGATGGAGCGGCTGATGCGAAGCCCCATGCCAGTGCCGTGTTCTTTGGTGGTAAAGAAAGCGTTGAATATCTGGCCCGCTTGGTCATGCGGAAGCCCGATTCCAGTATCTTCCACCGATACCAGAAGCTGTTCGCTGCCGTCGTTCTTGGTGCCGAGCGTGAGCTGACGCGGGCCGTCCACGGCTTTCATTGCGTCAATGCCGTTAATCATCAGGTTCATTAATACCTGCTGCAGCTGGATGCGGTCTGCCACAATGAGCGGGTGATCGGCGGCGAGCTTTGTCTGTACGAAAACGGAGTGCTGGGTCGCTTCGTTGTGCAGCAGGATCTCCATCTCCCGAATCAACTCGTTGATATCCACCCGCTCCTTGGTCACAACGCCTTTTCTGAAAAACAGTCTCACTCGGTTGATGATCTCCGCCGCCCGGTTGGCATCACGAATGATCAATGTAGCCCCGGCCTTTGCGCCTTCCAGATCAGGCGGCTGGCGCTCGAGCCGGCGCAGACAGGTGGAAGCATTCGTGATGGCGCCACTGATGGGTTGATTGATCTCGTGCGCGAGGGAGGCACAGAGTTCGCCCATCGTGGTTACGCGATTCGCGTGCGCCAAGTCTGCCTGGGCTTTGCGCAATGCGTCTTCGGCGCGTTTGCGGTCCTCGATATCGATGCCGGTACCGTACCACTTGACGATCGCCCCGTGAACATCGCGCAAAGGAACGTTGCGCACCAGCAACCAGCGATAGTCGCGCTGTGCTGTCCAGACGCGCGCTTCCATCTCGACGGGTTCTCCCGCGGCCAATGCTGCTTTCCATTGAGCGACATATCGAGCGCGATCATCCGGATGAAAGATTGATTGCCAGCCGGATCCAAGCAATCGCTCGATCGGCAGCCCGGTGGAGTCCAGCAAACGCTGGTTGATGAAGTCCACGGAACCATCCGGCAGACTGCTCCACACCAGGGCCGGAATCGTGTTGATTACGCGGCGGAGCCGGTCCTCGCTGCTTTGCAAGCTCTCGTAGAGATCCTGCAATCGTTGCGCCGTATCATTAAATACGCCTCCCAGTTGGGAAAGCTCATCTTCTCCCTCGATGGGAACCCGATGTTTGAACTCTCCTCGCGCCAGCATCTTGGAGCCTTCGACCAGTTGTTCGAGCGGATGCGTGATGCTGCGCGTGATGATGAGTCCCAATGTTGCGGCAAGCAACAAGGTGAGAATGACGGTGGCCGGCACAACTATGGAAATCCGCTGCTGTACGTGGCGAATATTGGCTGCGGCTTGGGTGTGTTCTGCTTTCACCTCGCGGTCTACTCTTTCCACCAAGGCAGAAATGGAAAATTCCAGAGGGCGCAGCTGATTGGCAAGCCGTACTTGCAGGGCGTTCCAGTCATTCGCTTCAGCCAAGTCAATCACCGAGGCGCTCTCCGATTGCAGGTTCGACTGGACCACTGCGAGGATGGGGAGAATCGTCTGGTCAGAGGCGTTGTCGGAATGCACGGCCGACAGCGCGCTTTTGGCGCGTTGCATGTCCTCCGCAAAGCCTTCATTCATTGATTGAGTTTCGGCCTTCAGGTGTTCGGGGTCTCTGGCGTTCGCAAGCAATTCAAGTGTGTCGCGAAACTTCAACAGGTCGGAGTGAACGCGTAATACCGCGACCAACTCCTCGTCATATTCATCGAGCCGTTGTGCTTGCGCCTGGACGATGTGGAATTGCCAGAGAACGATTACGTCACCGGCAAACATCAAGACGATGATGAGCGCGAAGCATAGAACCAGGCGTGGGCCGATGTTGAGTCGTAGGCGATTCATCTCAGTGCGAACCAGTTCCGGGTTGAGCTTTGTTATTAGCCATAATCTGAGCGAGCTCATTCTGCAGCGCCGCGGCTGCTGCTGGAGCGGTGGACTCTCGCGTCAGCACGGAATGCAGCGCGCGGGTATAGGCTTTGGAGACCGCCTCATAGTTCGCTCCCGCAACCGCCGAGGGGCGCGAAACGATCTCACTGCCTCCGGTTTCTCCCGGTTTGTACCACCAGGGATAAATTTCCTTCATCAAAGGTGGAACTTCAAAGTATTCCACCTTGCGGCCTCGCTTTTCAGAATGATTCGCCGTGAATTCCGCGTGCCTGCGGAGAAGGAACTGGATGAACTTGACGGATTCGACGCGATGCGTTGAAAAGCGGGATATCCCCAGAGCGTAGCCACCGATGGTACCTACCCGCGCGCTCGTTCCAGCAGGGACGCTGGTGACTCCCGCCAGGTCGCGGAATGGCTTGTCTTCCGCAAAAATCTCATAGACGATGGCGTGGCTGAGCAGAAACGCTGCCTCGCCCGAAACCCAGAATTTATTTTCCGCGTCCGTGGCGGTGTAAGAAACCACGCTGGGGGGAGAGATCCAACCTACCCAATGCGCCGCGCGTTCCCAGGCGCGGATCACATTTGCGTTGTTTACGCTGATCTTTCCGTCGGGCTCGATGATGTGCCCGCCGCCTTCTGCTGCTTGCCACTCCAATCCTTCCATCGTGAGTTGCTCACTGTCGGTTGCAATCGCTCCGGCGAAGACGAAGCCCCAAAAATCTTTCTTCCCGCTGGCGCGCTCTCCCGCCTGAATCCGGGCGGCCATTTTCTCCAGCTCATCCCAGGTCCGGGGTGGCGCCTTGTAGCCGTACTTGGCCAGAAGGTCCGTGCGATAGACCAAAACCTGCATACCCAGGGGCTGGTTGGGCATGGCCACAACCTTCCCCTGAATCCTGTAGATTTCGATGATGGCGGGATCCTCGGCGGCAATCTCCGCGGCAAAGTAAGGCTGCAGGTCCACCAGGTATTCACCCATGATTCCGGTCCAGATCGTATCCACGCCATAAACGTCAGGGGACGGGGCTCCGCTGCGGAGCAAATTCATGGCGAGATCGAGTTTCGATCCGGTGTCCTCTGGCGTTGGAAGATCGTTGACGCGAATGCCTGTTTCTTCGGCGAATTCCTGCAAATAGGCGTCGGGAATCATGCGATGGTCGCCGGGAACTCCTCTAGCGTCAGAATCGAAAAATGTGATTGTCACGGGCTGTGCGGGCTTGCTGCAACCGGAAAACAGGAACGGCGACAGCAGAATCGCCGCCATGCTTAAATGTCGGAAGCGGCTTGGGCGCCGTTTGGCGCAGCGCATCACGCGACTCATCGGCTTGATTCGGATGGATAGCGGAGACAGTTCCTACCGCCTTTGCAACGTCGGGAATAAGCGATCGCGTGAACGCCTCGCACAGCAATCGGTTTTCCTTGGTCGCGCCGAGGGATGGTAGCAGAAATCGCCAGCGGCCGTCCCAACCCAGCCATACTGCCGTAACCGTCAGGCAGACTCCCCACGGCAACTAAATTGATGGTGGATACGCAAACCAAAGCGACAATGCGCTCAAACTCTGGATGCCTTTGACGCGGCTGACTATGGATCGGTTGCAGTTTCGAGGTGGCTTGGCGAGAGGTGGGACCATAAATCTGGTAATGAAGATCACACACGTTACCGCTGCAGGAAGGCGCTAGAAGTAATTGCTGTGTATTGTTGGCAGAGGAACGGGAGGAGCATTCATGGCAGCGGACCATTATTCAGAGCCGATCGCTGGGAGTGTTGAGCGTCTGAAGAGCCAGGTTCTGTCGCGAACTCAGCAGGGCCGAGCTGCCGTCAAGCCAAGTGAGCTGTCGCGCTCGCAGGACGGAGTTTGGCCGCCATCCTTACCAGGTCGGCGAGGGAATTCGCTTTCATTTTTTGCATCACCTGCCCGCGGTGCGCCTTTACCGTGATTTCGCTGATGCCGAGCTCGCCGCCGACTTGTTTATTCAGCAGCCCAGCCACGACTAGTTCCATCACTTGTCGTTCTCGGGTCGTAAGCGAGGCGTAGCGATCGCGAAGTTCCTGCATACCCGCGTTCTCGGCAAGGGCGGAACTGCTGCGCTCGATTGCGTTGCGGATGGCGCTCAACAACGCGTCGTTATTCACGGGCTTGGTCAAAAATTCCAGAGCGCCGGCTTTCATGGCCTGCACTGACTGCGGCACATCGCCATGACCGGTGATGAAGATGATTGGCATGTCAATGTGTTCCGTCGCAAGCCGTTTCTGCAATTCAAGACCGTTCAGGCCGGGAAGTGAAAGGTCAAGGACGAGACAGCTGGGGACGCGTTTTCTGGGGTGGTCGAGGAATTCTTGTGCGGAAGCGAACGTTTCCGGCTTCCAGTTCTCATCCCGGACCAGCAGTTCCAGTGATTCGCGGACGGACACGTCGTCGTCAACAATGAACACGATGGGGATGGGACTCGGCATTGGTAATGCCCCTACTCGGTGAACTACTTCACAACTAAGTGTGCGCGCCGCAATCATTGTAATCCCCCTGGAGGAATCCACCAACGCACCCTCAGCTGGTTTGCAGTGCGGTCTTGACGGCCGCAAGCAGAGCTGCTTCACTGAACGGTTTCAGCAGAAAGCCTGCCGCGCCTTGCTCGAACGCTCGAACTCGAACCCTCTCATCTTTTTGACCCGTGATGAATATCACCGGGATCTTTTCTCCGCGGCGCTTCAGCTCCTCATATAGTTCCGGCCCACTCATTCCCGGCATGGCAATGTCGAGAATCAAACAGCTGGTCTCAGCGACAGCACCGGATGAGAGAAACTCGTCCGCTGACGAAAAAGCACGAGCAGCGAAGCCGAATTCCTTAATCAAGTCAGGCAGCGACTCGCGTATGGACTCATCATCATCGACGACGGATAGAAGCGGGCGTCCGTTCCCGCTCCTGTCCTTCAGGGGCGTCATAGCAAAATGATGCGGCATTCACTGAGGGGCGTCTATTGTACTTTGGTATTGCTTCTGCCTCGCCGCAGCGTCTCGTTCCGCTGCATGGCGCTAAGCCCACCCTTCAATTGTCGCTACCTCCTAACGTCTAAATTTGAACCGAGTCCGAAACGGCTTCAGGCAGTCGCGGATTTATGCCCTTTACTCGCCTCCACTCCAGCTTTGGCGACTGCAACGTCGTTTTCCACAGTGCTGCCGCTGGCGCCGATGGCGCCAATCACCCTTCCGTCCGCATCTTTTACGGGTATTCCACCGCCAAAAGTGATCAGGCCACCGTTGCTGTGCTCGACGCCGTAAAGAGGCTGCCCCGGCTGCGACATCTTCCCGATTTCAGCCGTCTCCATATCGAAATAACGAGCGGTTCGAGCCTTGCGAATGGCGATGTCGATGCTGCCGAGCCATGCGCCATCCATTCGAACAAACGCCTTGAGATTTCCGCTCGCGTCCACAATTGCGATATCTTGTCGCACCGTCAATTCCTCGGCTTTTCGTTTCGCCGCTTGAATCATCGTCTCGGCGATTTCCAGCGTGATTTCCTGGTTCATGACACTCTCCTTATGAGCGTTTTGCACATGCAACGACCGACCTGTGCGGCCAGAGTGGGGGTGGATCACCTTGGCCGCCATATATATGAATGACGATTAAGGACGTTGGCTTTCGTCTGTTGGAGCAGGGGCCTAAGCGGAGGCGGCTTTCTCCTGTCCGAGCAGCTTTAGAAGCGCTTGGGCTGCGCTGGTGGAGGATGCGGGATTCTGCCCGGTAACGAGACGGCCATCAACGAGTGAAAATGGCTGCCAGTCCGCGCGTTTCTCGAAGATGGCGCCCAGCCGCAGCAACTCATCCTCGACCAGAAACGGGACAACTTTGGTGAGCTGCACCTCCGCCTCCTCGCCATTGGTGAAACCGGTGACGTGTTTACCCTTCACAAGGGGCTCACCCTTGTAGGTGACATGGCGCAGCACGCCTGGCGAGTGGCAGACCAGAGCAATTACTTTGCCGGAATTGTAGAAG
Source organism: uncultured Acidobacteriota bacterium (assembly GCA_963790855.1). Taxonomy (GTDB): domain Bacteria; phylum Acidobacteriota; class Terriglobia; order Acidiferrales; family UBA7541; genus Palsa-295. The sequence continues at coordinate 57,935 of CAWBPZ010000002.1, read as the reverse complement.
GACTCGAGTAGAGCGATGGAAACGGGGCTTTCTGCGAGATCCCACATGGGACCGTGCCCGCCCACATAGAAAATCGTGTCGTAATCTTCCGACTTCACGTCGGCGAGCTTCACCGTCTGGGAAAGGGCCGTCTGCGCCGTCTCGTCCTGCTTGAAACGCGTCATGGCGGGCGTCTGATTTTCCGGAAGATCGCTCTTGGGATCAATCGGCGGCTGCCCGCCTTTCGGTGATGCAAGAGTAAGCTGCACGCCCGCGTCCCGGAAAACAAAGTAAGGGGCCGCAAATTCTTCGAGCCAAAAGCCGGTCTTGCGGCCGGTGTTACCGAGCTGATCGTGGGAGGTTAACACCATCACTATTTTCATATTCCCTCTCCTCTGTACGTCGTCATGCACGTCCGATTGAGTCGGGCGGCATAGCCCGATAAGAACAGAAACGCCGAATGCGAACAATTGGACGATGGTATTGACAATACTTTGGTATCGGTCAGCGCGATACTCTCTCGGGAACAATAGTCCAACGCCGAGTGCAGCCGCTGCCGACGGTGCGCGTGTCAGCCTGTTGAACACAACTTGTCAGGTTGGCACTTTTGGCCGTCTTAACCGCGGAGGTTGCTCGATTGGAGAGAAGAACCACTGGTGCTGTTGCGGGCCGCTGACGAATCGCGGAAGAATAATGCAAATCAGCCTTAGGTCGGCGGAGGCACGCAGCGCGCGATGGTTTTCGGACTCAGAACAAAACTGGAGTTCTAGCGCGCCGTGTTGCTTTCTCGCTTCGCCTGAAGACTGATGGAAAACATCCAATTCCAGGAGCACCAGGATTTCGGTTCTGGAGGAGCGACCATGCCGACACCGCAAACGGCCGTAAGCACCGCGTGGCGGAGAGCCGGCGCCCTCGCGTTGATTTCCGGATACGTGGATTCCTACACGCTTCTGAAATTCGGCGTTTTCGCATCCTTCATGAGCGGCAACACGACGGCCGGCGGTTCCCAAGCCGGACAGGCCAAGCTCGTCGCGGCAGGACATAGCTTCCTTCCGATTCCGTTTTTTCTACTCGGCATCTTCGTGGGGACCCTCCTGGTGCAGGCAGATGAACATCATCAGTTGCATCGGCTGTTGACGCTAGTCGCGGCCCTGCTGGCTGCCGGCACCTGCGCTGGCTACTGCGCGTGGCCAGGTTGGCTGAGCATCATGATTCTGAGCGCCGCGATGGGCATCCTTAATACATCCATCACTCACGTGGGTGGACAGACGGTGAGCTTGGGCTTCGTGACTGGAGATTTGAATAACTTGGCTCAGCACGTCGCGCTGGGAATTAAGGGCGCGCCCCTGCCAGAAGCGCAGGGTTCCTGGGATACACGCTGGGCCCGCGCCGCCCTGCTGGCCAGCATATGGACGGCCTTCCTGGGCGGAGCAATTCTTGGATCAGCGCTCTCGTCTCGCTTGGCAGCGTGGACCTTGCTGGTCCCGAGTGTGATGTTGTTAGCTCTCGCACTACTGGATCGAGCCACGCGGCCGGCACGCGACTAATTCGCCGACTTGCGGGCTGCTTCAACCCGCCGGTCGGGAAGGCTCCAATCGGGCCGGACGTAATGGCAGGTGTAGCCGTTCGGAATGCGCTCCAGATAGTCTTGATGTTCGGGCTCGCCTTCCCAGAATTCAGCGGCGGGCTTAATTTCCGTCGCGACCTTTCCGGGCCAGAGTCCCGAAGCTTCAACGTCCGCGATCGTTTCCTGCGCAACCCGTTTTTGTTCTTCGGTTGTGTAGAAAATGGCCGAGCGGTAGCTGGTTCCGACGTCATTTCCCTGGCGGTTCTTCGTCGTGGGATCGTGAATCTGGAAAAAGAATTCCAGCAGCTTGCGATAACTCAACTTTTGTGGATCGAAAATGATTTCGATCGCTTCGGCATGACCTTCGTGATTGCGATACGTTGCATTCGCAACGTTGCCGCCGGTGTAACCGACCCGAGTGGAAATCACGCCCGGACGGCGGCGCAGCAGATCCTGCATACCCCAGAAGCAGCCGCCGGCGAGAACTGCCCGTTCTTGCAATGTGGTCATGTGCCTACTCCTTATCCTGATGTGCGAAGAGTTTACGATACTCGCCGTAGCCTTCGCTTTCTAGTTCGTCGAAGGAGATGAAGCGCAATGACGCCGAATTGATGCAATAGCGCAGCCCACCCGCGTCGCGTGGGCCGTCGTCAAACACGTGACCCAAATGGCTGTCGCCGTGGCTTGAGCGCACTTCGGTACGGGCCATGCCGTGGCTATTGTCGCGCCGCTCCTCCACGTTTTCCGGATTTACCGGTTTGGTGAAGCTCGGCCAGCCGCAGTGACTATCGAATTTGTCGAGCGAAGAAAAAAGCGGCTCGCCCGAAACGATATCTACGTAAATGCCTGGTTCATCGTGGTCCCAAAAAGCGTTTTCGAAGGGCCGCTCCGTCCCGCTTTGTTGGGTTACCCGGAACTGCTCGGGAGTCAAACGAGATATAGACTCCGCGTTCTTTTTATATTCCGCCATCGGATCCTCTATCTTATGGAATTCGTGCCGAACGATGACAGTGGCTTACAGATCTCACCGAGCCCAGGGTGATTGGATGGTTCTCGCCGGCACAAGGATGCAAAGAGCAGTCATAGTAGGCACGACCATCCATGGCCGCCGCACCGAAGCAGCCTCATTCCAGAATCACGAACTGCAGCGTTTAGAACTCGGAGAGAGAGACTACGGTGGACGGATTTCGGCTGCCGCGAGACGGCCGCAAATGGAAGCCGCGCGCGAGAGATCGGCACGGGCTAGCCGCGTTGCTCGCGACGGCGGGAAATCCCGACGGCTCGCGAATCTACCCCCCGGTGGCATCGATCGTGCGGCACTTTAGATGGTCGCGCAGAAAAACGGTCTCTTTGCTCGACGACCTGAAGGAGTTGGCTCTCCTGGAGCCTGACCTCGAAGGTGAGAGCGAACCGCTGGGAAGAAGGCGGTTGAAGATTCGCCGCGGAGCGCACTCAAAATATGGGACGCGCGTCCGAAAAATGAATTTGTCGGCCGTCCTCAGCACAGGAGTGCAAGATTCAGCGGGTGCAGAAGTGCGGGATTCCAAGGCAGGAGTGCGGAGCAACGTTGCACAGGACCGTCCTCCGACCGAAAAGCCAAAAATCCCGGCAGCAATCTCAATCCGTTCATCTCTTGCGACGGTGCCCTCGGCAGGATTGCGTATATTGTTTGTATCCTTCCACCGACGATGATCATCACATTTGCGAGTCCCACAAGAAGGAGGGGTTATGAAGCTTACGGGGAAGAAGGCGCTTATTACCGGCGGCAACAGTGGCATCGGTCTAGCCACCGCGCGACTTTTCGTCGCGGAGGGCGCGCAGGTCGCCATTACCGGGCGCGACCCGAAGACGCTCGATGAAGCGATCACCGAACTTGGATCGGGCGCGCGTGGCTACCGCGCTGACGTCACCATTGCGGAAGATCGCAAGCGGCTCTTTGAAGCCCTGGCCAAAGATTTCGGGAGGCTCGATATTGTTTTCGCCAATGCCGGCATCTCCGGCCGGACTCCTACCGGGTCGACCGACGAGGCCATTTTTGAGAACGTGATCCACATCAACCTTAGTTCCGCTTTCTTTACGGTGAATTCAGCGGCGCCTCTGCTGAACGACAACGCCAGCATCATCTTTACTGGATCGGTGCATAACTACCTCGGCCAACCTGGCCTCGCCGCATATGCAGCCACCAAGGGTGGTCTGGTCTCGATGGCGCGTTCCATCGCCGCCGACCTTGCACCGCGCAACATTCGCGTCAACGTCGTCGCACCAGGCGCGATCAAAACTCCCATTTGGAAGCGCGGGCCCCGCGCCTCTGCTTCGGAAGAAGATTCTGCTAAGTTGGCGAAGTTCTTCTCTTCCGCGGTTCCGCAGGGCCGTTGGGGCGAGCCGGAAGAGGTTGCCAAAGCCGTGCTGTTCCTCGCGTCGGACGATTCCTCCTACGTCAACGCGGTCGAGCTGATGGTGGATGGCGGAGCCACCGGCGCGCCGTTTGGAGCTCCCATTATTCAAGAGGCATTCACGCCGCCCGCGTTGGCGAAGGCTCACGCGGAAGGAAATCCGCACTGAAGTGGATGGCGGACAACCCAGAAGTAGTCCTCAAGTCCTGTTGAACGCGCTACTCGGACAAGTCACAGCTTCGGTAACGTGACTTATCACGACTTGGGAATTGCTTCGTTTCCGTACCAAACTTGAAAAATCTTAGGATGAGGTTGAGGATGGCCAGGATGATCGCCCCATCAGGTGCCCATCCAAGCGCTTTACCTGTTGGCCTCGCATCTAACCCCTTAGGAGAAGATTCGCCATGTCGCATCATTTCGATACGCCGACCGCAAAAGAAGACCCCCGCATCAACATCTGCGACTTCTACTTGTTTCGCCGCCGCCCGGGCACAACGGTCATGGCTTTGACCGTGAATCCGAACGCCGGCGTCAGCGCGCCAGACACGTTCCGCGACGAAGGTCTCTACGCCTTTCGCTTCGACACGAATCGCGATCTTCGCGAAGATGTCACCTTCAAGGTCCAGTTCGGCGCGCCTGCCCACGCCGATGGCGGCGAGCACCGCCACGTTCAGACCTTCGCGGTCCGGCGCGCCACCGGAGCGGACGCGCTGAACGGTGCCGCGGGCGAACTCATCATTTCCGGGAACACGGGACGCGTCGTGAAAGCGGATCAGGGCTGCTTGGCGTACGCAGGCCTCGCGCCCGACCTATTCGCCACCGATGGCGTCGGTTTCGGAGCCTTCAGAAAAGCTCTGTGGTCTGAAAACCGGTTTGCCCCGGAGTCGTTCCAGAATGGCCAGAGCTTCTTCGCCGGCAACAATGTCAGCGCCATCGTCCTGGAGGTCCCCAGCAGCCTGATCGGCCAAGGTGTGGTGCACGCCTGGGCCACCGCGTCGCTCTACGGGCATGCGCCGGAGGTGCAAGTGTCGCGTTGGGGCCTGCCGATGATCACGCACTTCTTGCTCTCCGATCCTTCGCTGCACGACGCATCGGAAAACTACAACCGCGCGGTCCCGGCGGACGAAGTGGCGCTATTCTCCAAACCGATCCGCGAGTTCGTGGAAAAAGTCGTCGCGCTTGCCCACTCAGCGGCCGACCCGTCCGCCTACGCCACGCAGCTCCTTGCGCGCCTCTGCCCAGCGGTCCTGCCGTATGAACTGGACACGCCCGCCTCATTCAGCTTTGCCGCCTTCAACGGCCGCGGCCTCTCCGACGACGTGATGGACGTGATTCTCACGCTGGTCACCAACACGGCCCTCGGCGATCGGGTGGCGCCCGATATGCGGCTGATGCGGCCGGATTTTCCCTATTTTGGCGAACCGCACCCTACGGCGGCGAGTTCCGCGAAGTAGTGAAGGCGAAGCAGTGAGGGCACGCACGACGCCGCGGCGATCTGCGATTGGATGGATTTCCTCGCCGGAAGCAGGGAGCGAATCTCCCTGGTCTCTGTCAAACGCGCTGCCCCGTCAACCGTGGCCGACCCCTCCCCATCACCCAAACGAACGCAGTTGAACTTCCGCGTGCCGCACTCTCGCCGCAGGCGAGGGTGAACAGAAAAAGACGGCGATGGAGAGATTCGAGAAATTCAGCGCAGACGGGATTATTAGCGCTGCAGACTTGCAGCAAAGTCAGAGGGTCACTACAAAAGTCACTGCACCCGAGAGAGTGAACTGATGAGAACAACCCGTAAGTCATTGAAAGAATTGGTGGACGTGACCGGGATCGAACCGGTGACGCCCTGCTTGCAAAGCATCGGATTCGATTCCAACCGCTCCATCCATTCCTGCCAACTACTAACGTTTCCAACAAATCGGGGAACCTGCTTTTCGCTCATGGCTAACCCCAATGGCATGAAAACGATGCAGTCTTGCACAGTCCGTGCACAGTCATCACCGCCGGGCGTCAAGTTTTTCGCGCGATGATGTCTGCGCGCACGACGGCGAGGTAGTCGCGGGCCGCTTGGAGCGCTTCCATGGCGTCATTCTGGGAGACGAAGCCTCTGTCATCGTACAAAGCGAGATTTCTCTTCCTTCTGAGACGGTCGAAGACCGAGACTAGACCCGCGTGCTTCTTGTCGATGCGCGCCCGCACGAAATCGATGATTGCGATGTGGTGGCCAGGTTGACTCCTAGCGCGGAAACCGCGGCTGAACATGAAGCCCAGCGAGGCTTTGAGCATCGCTTCGTACGCTTGTTGAAGGCAAGCCTCTTCGTCGAAAGCCAGCATCTTATGGGCAGAAGCAAGTTTCTTCTCGGCACTTGCAACGAAGCGCTCTATTTGCGCCCAGTCAGCCGTGTGCGGCTTGAGCTTCTTCTTGCGGCACCGACAAGTAAGACGCGCTTATTACGCCAGACGTTTTCGAGGAAGGCGTCCTTGCGGCCGCGCCGCGACTCCAGTTCCTTCCTTGTGAGAACCGTATAATTGATTTCACGTCCGAGTTGCCGATCGAGTTTCTGCACTATTACCGCCAAAGTGTCGCTTTCCGGCTTGCCGATCACGAGAATATCAACGTCGCTAGCCGCGTCCTGTTGGTTTCGGGCGAACGAGCCATACAAATAGGCCTCTTCTATCCCGTCGATCTTCTTGAGCGATTCTGCGAGTCGGGGAACCGCACCGATGGTCTTTCCGATGATGCTACGCACCTCATTAAAGAGGGGATATTCGCGGTCCAGTTGAAAATACTTTTGGCGGCCACTCACTTCGGAACGAAACAAACCGTCGCGCTCCAAACGGCTCAACTCTTTCGAGAGGTTCGACGGATCGACGCTGAGTCGCTCTGCCAAATCCCGCAGATGGTGACGGGTCGTGGGATTCGTGAAGTAATAGGCCAATAGTTTTTGACGTGCCTTGGATCGCATGTCAAGCATAGTATGATTCTACCACAAATGTGGTAAGTATTAACCACACACTCGAAGCGCAAAGTTCCGCACTCCAGACGCCCCGCTTTTGCGGCTGCAATCCGAGCCCCCACAACGTTCGTGTGAACATTGATCCCACCGGCATGAAGCAATGCCCCATATTGCAGGCCGAATCGCAGACGTACAAGAATCAGAAACACTCTACGCTCCCTTCCGTTTCTTTCAGTGAATATGTTTACTTAGCTTTACTTTTTTAGTTAATCTCGCTTAACATATGAGGCCTAGAGCCGCAAATGACAGTGCGCACTATTCTTACAAGGTCCCTTTTCGCGGGTTTACTCTTATCTCTTAGCCCTATCGATGCACTGGCGCAAGGCGAGACCACCAGTGCAATCGTTGGTCAAGTGACTGATGCGACCCGCGCGGCCATTCCGGGCGCCACCGTCACGATCACGAATCGCGAGACCGCGTTTCAGCGCGGCGCCAAGACGGACGATGAGGGCCGGTTCAATTTCCCGCAGCTGAAACCCGGCACCTATTTGGTCAGGGTGCAAGCAGGAGGCTTCGACCCGCAGCAGAATGACAACGTGGTTTCGGGCCTGGGAGAAAAGCAGACGGTCGATTTCACGCTTAAGGTGGCTCAATCAAATCAGAGTGTTGAGGTAAGCAGTGCAGCTCCTCTCCTCAACCCGGAAAACCCAAACACTTCCACGAACCTGAATGCGCCGGCGCTGGAAAATATCCCCAATCCAGGCGGTGATTTAACCTACCCTCTTCAGTTCGCAGCGGGCGCGCTCATCAACACGGCGGGCAGCGGCAATGACTTCGTCGGCGGGACCAACGGATACGGCAATGTCGAGTTCAATGGGCTGCCCGCACTCTCAAACGGGTATATCGTGGACGGCCTGGAAACGAATGACCCGTTGACGAATCTGAACAGTGGGCTCTCGACCAACCTCGTCCTCGGATTGAACTCGATATCGGAAGTGACCGTGAACACGCTTTCCTACGCGGTGGACCAGGGAAGGTACGGAGCGTCGCAGGTCAACTACGTTACTAAATCAGGCTCGAACCAGTTTCATGGAAATCTTTACGAAATCTGGAACGGTTCGATATTGAACGCCGCGGACTATTTTACGAACGCGACACCGGGGAATCACAAGCCTCGGTCAACGGTGAACCATTTCGGCGGAAGCGTTGGAGGCCCGATTGTTCGCAACAAGTTGTTTTTCTTTTTCGATAGCGAATGGGTGCGGATTGCGCTCCCGATTGTCACCGCCACGACCGTTCCAACATCGGCGTTCGAGAATTATGTCCTGCAGCAACTTCCGTTCGGTGGAACCGACTCCGTCACGGGGTCGGTCTATCAGCCGTCACCGCAGTCGGTGCCGTTCTATCAGAAGATGTTTTTACTGTACGGGAATACGAACGGAACGCCTCTCACGGTGCTCGGCTGCCCATTCGATGTTGGCGGAGGATTGCCCGTCATTGCGAATGATGGAAACGGTTGCGCGAATCGCCAGAGTGTCTCTCATTCAAGCGATGACCATGAACAGGTCCAGACGGCTCGCGTTGACTACAACAGCGACGAGAAAAACTCCACGTGGTTCCGGTTTCAGGCGGATACCGGGCTTCAAGCTGCCTACACCGATCCGATCAACCCCTTGTTCAACGCTCTTTCTCCACAACCCCTTTACTCCTTTGCGGCCGGATACACACACGTCTTTTCGCAGAATCTCGTGAATTATTTCAATCCGGCGTTCTCGTGGTACGAGAGCCTGTTCGGCCCCAGCGATCTTCAGAAAACACTCGCTGCATTCCCGATTGTTTTGCAAGGTAGCGGTGCGAATGCGCCATTTACCACGGTCGGGGGATTGGACAACACTTGGGTTCAGGGAAGGCGGGCCTCCCGTTTTTTTATCAATGACAACCTCGCATGGAGCCACGGCGCGCACGAACTTCGCTTTGGCACCAATACTCGCATCCTCCGGCTGAACGACTACGATTTCGGAGAAGGCTCGGTCCCGACCGTCACCTACACCGACCTGCCGCAGTACATTTATGGGGTCGCGTCCACGGCAACAGAGACTTTTCCAACGTCAGCAAACCAGCCTTTCAACTTCCTGAACCTCGACCTGTATGCGCAAGACACCTGGAAAGTGACCAAGAAGCTTACGTGGACCTTCGGCATTCGAGATACCCTGAATTCCAACCCATTGAATCCGCATCGGGAGATCGCTCGACTGAGCGGCTCTTTCGATTCCATTTCCCACGATGTGAATCAGCCCTTAAACGCCGCCATCCAGACCGGTCTAGGCGACGTATTTTCTTCTACACCCTTCGCGATCGTGCAACCGCGCACAGCAATCGCATGGCAGTTTGAGCCTCAGTCCGTGCTGCGAGCCGGCTTTGGAATTTTCAGTGATATTTTGCCGGGGAGTGTCGCCGACGTCGTTGACGTGAACCCGCCCTACGTCAAGACTTTCCAGGGTGGTGTTCTTGGGACGGTCGGCGGCACAGCCATCGCACCCGGAGTGCCCAATAGCGCCATTGACGCAACCGTAGCCGCCAATAAGATCTTCAGCCTGGGATTTCCAAACGGTCAACTTTCCTGTGCATCCGCACAAGCAAATCCTGCAACGTGCCTTCCTCCGGTTGCCATCACGGCGATACCGAGTGGAGAACTCCATGCGCCATATTTCATGGAGTGGAGTCTTGGCCTGGAACATCAATTGGGTAGCACGGGAAGTATCCACGCGCAATACGTAGGCACGCGCGCGGTTAACCAACCGTATCTATCGCAGGTGAACGGCTATCAAACAGTCTGCAACGGTTGTTTTGCACCGTTTCCCTATGCGCAATCCACCGACCCTCGATTCGGGGCCGTTACGCAATTTTCCACCGGCGCGAACAGCCACTACCACGGCTTGCAAGTGTCTGCGATAAAGCACATGGGTCACGGCCTCATGGGACAGGTCAACTATACCTGGAGCCGCTGCACGGATACGGTTTCCAACGGCGGATTCTTGCAGTTCTCCTCGGGAGGAATTCTTTCCCCTCTACCGGGAGAATTGGCCCGCGACTACGGTCCCTGCGACTACGACATACGGAGCAATCTCAACGCGCAGTATGTCTACCAACTGCCGCTCAAGGTTGAAAACCGAAGTCTTGGCTACGTGTTAAACGGTTGGCAGGTGTCGGGAACCGTGTTTTGGCATAGCGGGATTCCGTTCTCCGTTTTAAGCACCCCTTATTCAGCAGATGGAAACGGCATCGTGAACGGCAGCGGGCCGCAATTCGCCGACCTCGTTCGCGGCGTGCCACTCTACGAACACAGTCCCATTCCTGGTGTCACACAACCGGGCACAGTTCAGTGGCTCAATCTCACTGCTTTTGTATCAACCGTTGATCCGAGTACGGGGGCATGCCTGGGAGGCGACAGCCCCGCGCACTGCCAATTCGGGAATCTCGGGCGCAACGCTCTACGCGGCCCCAATTTTGCGTGGAGTGACTTCTACCTTACGAAATCGTTTTCCTTGAGCGAGGGTGTGAAGCTCCGGTTCGACACACAGTTCTTCAACGTATTCAATCATCCGAATTTTGCTCTTCCGAGCATGGTGCTGGCTGGCATTCCGGGAAAGCCTGCTACGCAGACAGGGTTTGGAGCGCTCACGTACACGACCTCTCCGCCGACTGGCCTGCTCGGGGTTGGGTTGGGCGGTGATAGCACCCCACGTATGATTGCGTTCCAATTGCGCCTGGAGTTCTGAAGTCCTGGATTCAACTTCGCTACTGCCGCAAAATGCGGGGCAGGTCATTCCCGCAAAGTGTGCACGATCAAACTGTCTAACTCCAGGGGGTTCACTCCAAACCGCTTGTGGTCAAGTCGTTCAGGGAGCAAGACCATCAAGCAGCCCACGGCGGCTTTCACGCCTGCGATCACAGCTAGCGGATCGCGATAAGTAGACCGCCGCTTAGGCCGGCCGACCGCTCGCGGGCACAGGCGATTTCCGCAAGCGGGGGTCGTTCGCCGATTTCGAATCCTGTCAACCGGCTTCGAGCGCCGAGTTGATATCCCGCGCTGCCTGCATTTTTGCCTCGCGGGGGAAATCGTCGCTCCCAAGAAAGTACAAGCGTGTATTCTTGAAGACCATTTGCCAGAAAGGAATCGTCCGAGTCGCTTTGTCGGTAGCATAGGTGGCGACGGAGCCGTCATTTTTCAGCAGCTCGAGGTCGGCATCGATGTAGGCGCCGAAAGCCACTTCGACGATGTGATCGACGCCATCGGGCGCGAGTGCTTTCACGCGCGAAACCAGATCGCTCTGCTGCTGACGATCACTTCTTGTGCGCCGGCGTTGCGTGCCGTTGGCTCGTCCGACCCAGACCGCACGGTGCCGATCACCCGCGCTCCGGCATGCCGCGCTAGAGCCACCGCGCAAAGTCCCACGGGTCCCGCCGCGCCTTGAACCAAAACCGTGCGCCCGCGAATGTCACCGTCAACATGAACCGCGCGATGTCCCGTGATGGCCGGAATTCCGAGACACGCGCCTTGCTCCGTCGAAACGTTTTCGGGCGGCGGCGCAACGTGATCGACAGGTACGACCGTAAATTCCGCCGCCGTGCCGAAGGCGCGATACGACGGCGCTCCCTAGCACCACAAATTTCGGCCGATCCATTCAGGGCTGACGGGCCGATCTGGTCGATTCGACCCGCGCCGTCACTGTGAGGAATCACGCGGGGATACGGCATGCCGATGCCGAATGCGTTTCCACGTTTCTTGGTGTCGCCGGGATTGATGCCCGAGGCAGCGATGCGAATGCGGACTTCTCCGGCCGAGGGCGTCGGGCCGGGCAGTTCGCCGACGTGCAAGACCTCGCGAGCGGGACCCTGCTTTTCGTACCCGGCGGCTCTCATCGACGTCCCGCGGCAAAAATTAGCACGTTCGGAGGCTTCACACGTACAAGTCCAAAGGACCCGCGGTCATGGTCGTTTGTCCGACCTCTATGAGATATCCATCCGGGTTGCGCATGTAGCATCGCAACTCTGTCGCGTGGACTTTCGGTTCGGTGATGAATTTGGCGCCGCGCGACCGCCAAACGTCATAGCAACCCCGGATGTCTGCCACGCGAAGGTTCAGAAATATGCTCAAGACGTTTGGATCGCGCGGCGGCGAAACGACGACTTCCGGCTTGTCGTCGGTCGGGCCGCCTCCCGCATTGATCGTAAGCCAAATATTCCCGAGTCGAAGAAATGTCGGCTCGCCCTCACGCAGCACCGTGGCGCCGAGCACGTCGCGATAGAATTCGACGGATCGCTGTATGTCTCGAACGATAAGGGTATTTGTCACGACCAACTTCAGTTCAGCACTGTGATCCGGCCGAATCGACATGCCGACTCCTTCGATGCCTGTACGATTCAGTATTTGTCGTCCCAGCGTACGTACAGAATTGCCGCGCGTACCTGGCTTTCCATCCAAACATCGACTCCGGCTAGGCGATTGATCCATCGGGGCTGCAATTCTTTGACCGAATCACTTGTGACTCGGTCCAGGACAACTTTGAAAAGCAGGAATTTGTTGTCGCTTCCAACAATCTGCGCTGCCTGAGCCACGACCGCATTCTGATCCAAATTGTTGTGGATTCGCTTCACGGTTTGATAGACGTCCAGCGTGAATTCTTTGGTGATCTCGAGGTCTTTCTTGGAGCCGGTGGCTGTGAGGTGCCCTCCAGAGAACGTGTCAAAATCGTAGGCCATCAGCTCGTCGAAGACTTTCATGTATTGACCGAAATTGGCCGTGATGTCAAATCCCTGGAACGGCGCATAGCCCGGCGTCACGCAATCGACGGCCATCATGAATTTGGCCGACGGCACGTAGATGAAAAGGTCGCCTTCGACGGAGTGGTAGAAGTGGCGCGTCAGCTCGACGGTTTTCCCGCCGAGTGTGATTCTCTTACTGTCGGCAAAAACCACATTGGGAATCAGACGGTTCGGGTCGTTTTGCTCTTTCAAGAATGCCGCCACGCCCTCGACAGCGACGATTTTCAGGTCCTTGATGTCTTTGAACGCCGTCGAGCCGCCGATGTGGTCTTTGTGCGCATGTGAATAGACGAGATATTTGATCGGCTTGTCGGTGACTTTTGCGATGGCTGACGGAATGCCTTTACCGAAACTCTCTGGCGCGTCAAATACGATGACGCCCTCGGTCGTCACGAAGAATGCGGATTGCCACATGTTGTCGGAGATGACGTACATGCCGCGGCCCATATTCTTCACGGCGTATCCGAGTTTCGGATCGATGTCGAAAAACTGCGCTCTTACCGACGGGAGAATGGGCACGTAGCGCTTTAGATCTTCGTCCGAAGATTGCGCCCAAGCAGAGCTGCACAAAGCCGCCGAAACAGCCAAAATGAATATCAGTCTTTTCATGATTTCCTCACGCCCGTAGCCTTTCGCGCCGGGCGACATTTCGCCGGATCCGGCTACCACGAAATATAGGCCGGACGGCTTTACCCGAATATCGATAGAATCACAAATCTATTTTCCACATTTGGGATAATCATGCGATCGCCCCCTTGACATCCGAGTGAGCGAAAATCAGAATCCATCAAGCTTCAGATCGGAAAGGTGCGGACGCGATGTCAGATGAGGGCGAATCGCAAGCGTTGGAAGCATGGCTCCCGCAGGAAACGTCTGGGCTCGGTTTCGGCCCTCTCGCGGACGAGGTCGCTTTTCCGCGCCTCACGGAAGCCGAGCTTGCCGACGCGGCGCGCCCAAAAGAGTGGCGTTTGCCATCGGCGACGGCGCAGCGGCCGTGACATCGGTTCACAACTTTCTCGGCCGCGCGCTCGGCCAACATTCGAGCGGCGATCGAGACGCGCGACGAGTATCTGACAATCATCGATCCATGAGCATGCCCGATCTGAGGTCGCTCGTTATCTTCGCGAGAGTGGTTGACGCGAACAGCTTCTCCGAGGCTGCGCGACGTCTGAAGATGCCGCTTTCGACGGTGAGCCGCCGCGTCTCCGAGCTCGAGTCCGATTTGGGTGTGCGCCTGCTGGAACGTTCCACTCGCAGTTTGCGGCTTACCGATGTGGGATCCCGTGTGCTTCAGTTCGCGCTGCGTAGCGCAGAGTTGAGCGAAGCTGTCTACAACATCGCTTCGGACCATTCGTCGAAAGTCTCGGGTACTTTGCGGCTGGCCGCGCCGCCCAGCATCTCCGATTCGCTGCTGGCGCCGCTGGTTAACTCGTTCCAGAAATCGTATCCCGACGTCCGCGTCCAAATCATGATCACCGAACGGATCGTCGATCACGTCGGGGAGGGCGTCGATCTGCTCTTTCGGGTCGGCGCGCTGAGGGATTCCAGTCTCGTTGCGCGCAAGATTTTGACCTATCGGCACCAACTGCTCGCGAGTCCTGCCTATCTGAAGAGCCACAAGCGACCCACGACGCCGCAGGACTTGCTCGGGCATCGCCTAATCGCATTCTCGCGGTGGCAGCCCGAAAACCGCTGGCATTTCGTTCACGCCAGTGGCAAGGAAACGACAAAACTGCGGTTCGAGCCGTATCTTTCGATAAACGATTACGCCGGAATTGTTCCCGCGCTACTGGCGGGAGCTGGCATCGGAGAGCTTCCGCCACTCGTGCGTCCGGAATTGGTGCAGCAGGGCCGGCTCGTCGAGGTAATGCACAACTGGCGCTTGCGCACTTTCGATCTTTGGCTGCTCCACGTCGGAAACAGGCATCTCCCTCGCGCTGTACAGTTGTTCAAGGAATTTGCTGCGAAAAAGACGCCGAAATTGTTTCCCAACCTTCCCGTATGATTCACCGAAGGGCATTCGGGCTCTCTGCTCAAGAGAAGCCCTCAGTGTGAATGTGTGACCCAGCTAAGGGAGCACCTGCTTACTAGGCAGGAGTTCCCTTCGTCCATTCGGGAGGACGACAAACAGAAGCAGCAGACACTTAGGGGAACTTTAGCTTAAGCGAAAATTCTGGGACGTGAACCCCAGGTTGAGACAAACGTGTGCATCAAACCGTGGTTTTGAAGCCACAAAGGCCTGGAAATTTTAATTAGACTGCCGGGTGGCACCTGCGAGAATGCGGATAAACGGCAGCCTGGGACTTACGTCGCGCTTCTGTGAAATGCCGCCGCGCACTTTTCCGGCCCGTTTTGCGATTTCGCAAAGTGTGCATCATGAAACTGTTTCACTTTAGGGGTTCACTCCAATCCAGACACGATTCGTCCGGCCTGGATGACTCTCCAAGCCACCTGCCAAAATAATGTGGGTTTTCATTACCGCTGTTACCGCTCGTCGCTTATCTGTCCCATCGAGTCGACCATCTGCGGTTGCAACGAATATCGTTGTAAGCCATCTAAGGACAAGCAATTTCGTAACGCAACTTTAGACAAACGAAAGAGCCGCTCCGGGTCGAGATATCGCAAGCTGGATTCGATGCCTAGAGGAGACAAGCCATGCCATACAGCATATCGACCTTGCTGATCCGCAATCTCCGTGATGTCTTCGGTGAAAACGATCCCGCTCGCCGGCGCGCCGCCATCGACGAGATCTACACGGAAGATTGCGTTTTCTACGACCCCAGCAAGGGAGTCTATCGCGGCCGTGACGAAATCGACCGCATCGCGGGCGCGATAAAAGCTACTCACCCTGAATTCCGATATCAGCCAACTACCGAGCCTGCGGAATCGGGCGATAGCGGGCTGGTCCGCTGGGTATCAGGCCGCCCCGGTGAGGCGCCAGCTTACGCCGGAACTGACTTCATCATTGCCCAAGACAGCCGGATTTCCGCCGTATATCTCTTTTTCGACAAGCTACCGTGAGCTCGACTCTGCCGTGCGACGTCCTATGCGTAGGATTGGCAAACGGCGGGAGGGATATTTCGCGGTCGCTCAAGCTGCATTGCTTGAACCGAAACATCGGAAATCTATCGGCAATCCAGGAGAAATCGGAGCTTCCCAAGGTGTGCACGACGGTACAGTGCACGCCGCGGATTTGCAGGATGCGCGCGAGGACCAAGCCTCCGAGCCCGGCTCCGACACCGGTGACGTGCGGTCTCGGCATAGCGACTAGCCCGCGGCGCTGAGGAACAGCGGCTTTACCAGCGCTTCGATCTTCGCGGCCATTTGTTCGGCGGGAATGCGGTCGGCGGTTTGAAACCACTGGCGCGCAGCTCCGAAGACGGCCCAAGCCGCAGTGGTCGCGAGAAGCGCCGCGTCGCCGCGCGGCGCCGGGCCGTGGTTCTCGAGCCCATGCCTGAACATGGCTTCGACGACCGGGATGATCGAGCCCTCAAGCGGGATGAGCGCGCCTTTCACCGGACAGTTGGTGACCTCGGTCAAATAGTCGCAGACGCCGAGGGCAATCGCCCGAAGCGCCTGATCGCAGTCGGTAAACGAGATGCCCCGGCGATCGATCAGTTCGCGAAAGCGAGACTCGGTCATGGCCTGCAGAAGCGTGGCCTTGTCTTGATAATGGAGATAAAAGGTAGCGCGATTTAGAGTCGCTTCGTCGGCGATCTCCTGGACGGAGATCTGCTCAAACTCCTTCTGGGTCAGCAGCTTAGCCAGAGCGTCCATCAGCATTCGGCGGCTCCGCAGGATGCGCGGATCCGTCGTATCCAGGGCGGACTGGGTTTCCGGAGTCATTCGGTCCTTAATATACCCCATTTGACTCCTCCACGTTCCAAAACGACAGTTGTTTATTTTCTTTGAGTCTACATGTGATTACTATGCATCAATTGTCGTATAGGAGGATTTATCCATGTCCACATTGTTGCATGTCGATTCCAGTCCGCTCTACGGTCGTTCAGTATCTCGCGAACTGACGGCGGCGTTCGTCACCGAGTGGAAGACTTGGCACCCGAACGGACAGGTGGTCTACCGCGACCTCAATGCGACGGCGATACCGCCCGTATCTGCGGAATGGGTCGGCGCGGTTTTCACACCGGAGGACGCGCGCACTCCGCAGCAAAAGGAAATCCTGACGCTGTCCGATTCTCTGGTCGCGGAATTGGAACGCGCGGATGAATACGTCATTGGTGTGCCGATGCACAACTTCGGCGTGCCCTCGGCGTTGAAACTCTGGATCGACCAGATCGCGCGCGTAGGAAAAACTTTTTCCTACACCGGCGGAGCGCCGAAGGGCTTGCTGGCCGGCAAGAAGGCCACGTTCCTCATCGCGACCGGCGGCATTTACGACGCGCAGACCCAGATGGCTTCGTTCAATTTTGTGGAACCCTACCTGCGCTCGGTTTTCGGTTTCCTGGGCGTGACGGATGTGAAGTTCCTGACCGCCGGCGGCACCGCGGCGCTGAACCAGGGGCAAAATCGCGAAACATTTCTCGCGCCGCATCTGCACGCGGTGCAGACCCACGTGCAAACACCGCAGGGCGGCCGCGCATGAGAATCGCTACGATCATCGCGCGCCTTTTGCTGGGGTTGATCTTCACCGTTTTTGGGCTGAACGGGTTTTTGAATTTTATTCCGCAGCCGCCACCGACGAATCCGCTGGCCGTTCAGTTTTTTGTGGCAGTCAGCGCGTCACACTTTGCGGCGTTCTTTTTCGCGCTGCAGGTTCTGGGAGGACTGCTGCTGCTCTCCGGCTATTTCGTACCGCTGGCGCTAACGGTGCTCGCAGGCGAACTCTACAACATACTCGCGTTCCATATCACGCTTTCGCCGGCGACGATCGCTCCCGCGCTGGTGGCCTGCGTGCTGTGGGTGGTGGTTTTCATTCCGCACCGTGAAAGTTTCAGCGGCATCTTCACGGCGAAGCCGGCGACGACGGCACGGATTGCATAGCAAACCGCTAATAAAAAGACAGGCGACCCGGCCCTCCTGCACAAAGGAGATTGGATCATGGCAGCCAGCGACATCGAAAGGGTTCTGACTGTATTTGAGGGCATCGGCAGCAGGCACCCAGAGCTTGCGGTCAAGTTCATCGACTCGGCGAAATACAAACAACATAATCCGCAGGCGGCTGGTGACATTGATGGAGTGCGGACGTGGATCAACCATCTGCCGCGGATGAAAAGTCCGCTGCAGACGATTCGCGCGTTTCAGGACGGCCCGTATATTCTCACGCATTCCAAGGGAGACCTGCTCGGCGAAAGAGTGTTCTTCGAGATTTTCAAAATGGAAGAAGGTCTGATCGTCGAGCAGTGGATCTTCTCCGAAAAAGCGGCGCCGGCTGCGAACAAAAGTGGCCACACCCAGGCCGACGGTCCCACCGAGCCCAAAAATCTCGCGGACACGGAGAAAAACAAATCGATCGTCCGGGACTACTACCAGACCGTGCACATCGCGGGAGACCACAGCAAAATTCCGCAATACGTTTCGGCAGACACCATCCGCCACGAACCCGGCGTCAGCGACGGACTCGCCGCGTTCCTGCGCGACTTGGAAGCAATCCAGGGCCACCGGACCATCGACGAG
Source organism: uncultured Acidobacteriota bacterium (assembly GCA_963790855.1). GTDB lineage: Bacteria > Acidobacteriota > Terriglobia > Acidiferrales > UBA7541 > Palsa-295. The sequence goes on along the minus strand of CAWBPZ010000002.1, from coordinate 39,585 downwards.
ATCAAGTTCGTGCTGGGCCAAGGCGACCTTGTTTTCGTCGCCGCCAAGGGAACGCACGAGGGCGCCCCGTGCGTCTATATCGACCTGTACCGAGTTGCAGACGGGAAGATGGCCGAGCACTGGGGATTCCCTGAATCGATTCCGCCGCAAAAAGAATGGAAAAACAACAACGGCATTCTCTAAATCAGCTCCGCTTCGCTGGAGGCTATGCTTCGTAGCTTCGAAGACCCAGCCCACACTCGAAGAACTTGGAGCTTATTTCGCTTCGGGAGTACACCTGGCACCCGGTAAGGAACGGAGCGCTGGATCATACGCACAATTCAGAGTTGCTCTCCGTCCCCACCATGCGCCTGCGCACGTGGAGGGATACGCACCGGCTCCAGGCTATCTGCCAACTACCTGTCGGAGCACCTGCTCACAAGGCAGGCGGTTCCCTTCGTCCATTCGGAAGGGCGACAACAAGAAGTAGCACACATGTAGGGAAACTTGGCTTAACCGAAAACACTGGGACGTGAACCCCAAGTTGAGACAAATGTGTGCATCACACTCTGGTTTTGGAGACCACCAAGGCCTGAAAACTCGCATTTGAGCCGCGGATCGCGCCCGTGAGATGCCGAGAAACAGCGGTCTGGGACTTACGTCGCGCTCTCGTGAAACGCCGCTGCGCACTTGAACTCCACATTTTGCGATTTCGCGAAGTGTGCATCATGAAACTGTCTCACTTTGGGGGTTCACTCCACCCGAGACTGAACCCCTCGGTGAGACAAAAGTGTGCATCACACCCTACTTCAGAGCGGGATTGCTGTTCCAATGTCATGTCCTATCCGCCAAAGAACGTCACTACCGCCGCTCGCATTCCACGCCGACGCGCCACTTTACATCCCAGGTGCCAAGACTAGGATTCCAGCAGAGCTCGTAACTTGTGAGCATATCTGCGACTCGACGTGACCACCGTTCCTTCTGCCAGTATGATGTCGTACACCCCATCGAACATCGGACGAATCTCGCTAATGCGGGCACTGTTCACCATGGCCGATTTTCGCACGCGGATGAAGTGCTGTGGCGCCAGCTTCTCTTCCAGGTGTGCCAGCGTTTCCCGCAACAGGTGACTGTTGTTGGCGGTGTGTATGCAGGCATAGTTCCCCGTGGCTTCGATCCACAAAACGTGGGAAACGGGAACAAAGAAAATCCGCTTCTTGTCCTTTACCACAAAGCGTTCCAGCGGGCGGAGACCGCGGAGGGATTGGAGCAGTGGCTCGAGACCTCGGTTTGCTTTCCCGCGCTGTTCGAGGACCTGGCGTGCGTGCACCAGGGCCTTGGCAAATCGCACCTTATCATACGGTTTCAAGAGATAGTCAACAGCGTGCACTTCGAATGCACGAATGGCGTGCGCATCGTGAGCCGTGACGAAGATATATACCGGAGCGCGGCCGTTGGATGGCTCCACATTTTCGATGACTCCAAAACCATCCAGATCAGGCATCAGCACATCGAGAAAAACGATGTCAGGACGAAGTTCATTGATCTGCTCCACCGCGCTTATTCCGTTCGCCGCCTCGCCTACAACTTCAATGCCGTTGTGTTCGGCCAGATAGCGGCGGATACCGCGGCGGGCGATCGGTTCGTCATCGACGATGAGGACTCGTGTCTTCATGCGAACTCCTCAGTGGAATGGTGATGATGGCCTCGCAGCCTCGACCGTTGCCCCCGGTCAGTTCCAGCGACGACTCGTCCCCGTAGAGCTGTTTCAAGCGTGACTGGACGTTGCTGAGTCCGACGCCGAATCGCAGGTGCGCTCCCGGTGGCGGTCCCGGGCCATCATCGCGGACGCAGAGCCAAACTCTGCCGTTGTGGCGTTTGGCAGTGATCTCCAGCTGGCCTGCGGCGGAATCGACGCTGATGCCGTGCTTGATGGCATTCTCAACCAGTGGCTGAAGCGCCAGGCTCGGTACATAGACTGCGAGAAGGTCAGGCGGCACGTCCATGTGAACTTGCAAGCGATCGTGAAAGCGGGTTTGTTCGATCTCCAGATACTTGCCGACGAACTCGAGCTCGCTCTGCAAGGTGATCTCGTTCTCGCGCCGTTCGAGGGCCATGCGCAGCAAGTCGCCGAGGCAGACCAGCAGATGGCTCGCAGCATCCACGTCTTCCTGCATCAGGATTCCAATGGTGTGAAGACTGTTGAACAAAAAATGCGGATGTAACTGGCTCTTAAGGTTCTCCAGTTCGGCTTGGGAGAGCTGCATCTCCAGTTGCGCCGCGATGGTCTGGCGCTCCATAGCGGCCTGGTAAAAGTGGATCGACTGATACAATCCCACAACTAACCAGTACGTAAGCATGCCAGTAAAACTCATAGATAGAACACTGACTCCGAAGGGCGAGAGAAAGCGCATCACGCCAGGATCAGTTATGCGAAAAACTAATCGCAGAAGTCCAAAGCTCAGAACGTATTCGGTGACAGACGCCAGGGGAGCCATCATGAGCGACGTGATTGTGTGGATCGCTATATGACGTACAAACCTCGGCCCCGTCAACGGGAACCGTTTGGCAAGACCGATCACAAGCGGTGTGTATGCCGCCCATACATACCAGTAGACAAGTTCGAGCGTACCCACGAGCACCCAGCTGACGTTGGTACCCATTAACTTCACCAGCACGATTCTGCGCACGGCAAATAACAGTCCTACGATCGTCCACGCACACAGGATCAAAATCCATCTCGCCCGTCCCGTATCTGGCGTGGCCTGCGGCAATGGGTGTGTCGAACCTCCGGCACGGATTATAGCTGAACCTTCGAACGAGACATCAGTGAGGACAGGGCCGTCAAGAGTGCCAAGTTGGCTCGGCAAGGCAATTTCATCGGTCCAGGTTTGCGAGCCGGCATTTGGGCAGTTGCCGGCAAACGCGGCAACCAGACCCCCATCGCAGCTGTAGAACGGCCCTTATCTAAGTCGATTGGGGAAAACAGAAAATAGTTCAAGACTCCACGTGCTGCCATCCCAATGTAACGAAGCTTTTGAAACGGAAAGTACAAAGTCTTTGGCCGCCGACCGCCCAGACGTTTGTGTTGGATACCGCTGCCACTATTTGAATTCCGGTTTTGGCCTGTGAACGGATCCGCGGCAACAGTATTTGACAGCCAACTCTGACCGCTTGTCTCATTTCGGACGCCGCATGTCACTTTTCCTGCAGACACTGGTTGTTCGCGGCATATGTTCGGTGAGCAGGAGCATCGCCAAGACCTGTATTCGGCGTTACGAGCAGCACGAGTGGATTAAATTGACGTACAGGAGCTCCACATGAAGAAGATTCTGACTCAGCACCTGGTGTGCGCGCTTGCAATCGCTCTGATGGTGCCGTTGGCGCAAGCGCAGGCGCAGCCGGCAGGATTGCAGGCCGCCTTCGGAAAAGATGCCGGAACGCTTTCCGACAAATTCACCGGACTCGCGCGCGTTATGTCGGGCAAGTACGACTGGAAGCCCGGCCAAGGCGTTCGCTCCGTCGGCGACGTGTTCAACCTGATCGTTAAGGAGAACGGCATGCTCGCCGGCGTGCTCTCGGGCACACCAAATACGGGGGCAAAGCCCGCGCCGATCACCGATCCGGAGAAAATGCAGGAAGCTCTGAAGGATTCTTACGCCGATCTGCAAAAAGCGATTACCGGACTTTCCGACAGCGACCTGCAGACGCCGGTGAAACTGTTCGGAAAAGACATGACCAAGCAGGGCGCGCTGTTTCTGATTCTCGAAGATCAACACGAGCATCTGGGGCAGTCGATCGCCTACGCGCGCACCAACGGCGTCGTTCCGCCCTGGTCTAAGTAGCAGCGCCGCGCGCGGTCTGGCCCGGTTCTTATCGCATAGCGCACGGGTTGACTTAATAAAACAAGGAGATGATCTCATGATTCGTAGCTGCAATCTCATATTGTGTTGTTTTCTTATGGGACTGACGCTCAATGCGAGCGCACAGCAGTCTACTCCTGCCGCATCTGCGCCGCCTCCGCCAGTGGCAACACTTGCGGGGCATCCAGACTGGCCTGCGGCAAAGAACCCGGGCGACGTGGACACTGTGGACCATCTGGTAGCTTCGCTCTATGACGTGGTCTCCGGCCCACCTGGACAGCGCGACTGGGTCCGCTTCCGCGCGCTGTTTGTGCCCGACGGTCGGCTTGCCTGGATTGTTCCGGAGTCTGCGGCCACAAAGGATGCACCGGCACGCAAGGGTGATGCCGTTTTCCTGACTCCCGACATGTTCGTGCAGCAAAACGATGCCTACTTCAAGACGAACGGTTTCTTCGAGCGCAGCATCGCGAAGCGAGTCGAGGAGTTAGGCAATCTTGTCGAGGTGTGGAGTACGAAGGAAAGCCGGGATGCAAAGGACGACGCCCAGCCATCCTCGCGAGGCATCGATTCGTTCCAGATTGTGCATACTCGCGGACGCTTCTGGATCGCCAGCCTCATCTTTGATGATGAGCGACCAGGGGTGACGCTGCCCGCGAAGTACCTGAAAACGCCCGGGCAATAACGAGAGCGCTTACCAGAGTCTCGCAACAGCGACCGTCTGTTCGGAGGAGACATCACCAAGCGGGGCGCGCTGATGCTGATTCTCGAAGATCAACACCAGCATCTGGGGCAGTCGATCGCCTACGCGCGCACCAACGGTGTGGTTCCGCCCTGGTCTAAGTAGCAGCGCCGCGGGGTGATCTGGCCGCCGCCGATGCGATAACGACCCTTCGCATCGACGCTTTCGATCGTAGGACGAGGAGTGCAAATGAGCGTGTGGAAGGATGTCCAATTCTCGCTTCGGTCCATGCGGAAGTCGCCGCGAATCGCTTTGACGGTGTTGGCAACCCTCACTCTGGGAATTGGTGCTAACACAGCGATCTTCAGCGTTGTTAACGCCACTCTCCTTAAACCGTTGCCCTTTCACAATCCAGGAGAACTGGTTGAGCTAAGTGCGGACTTACGAGGGCTTGGAGCGCATAACGTCGGCTTCTCTGTTCCCGAGCTCGAAGATCTTCGCGATCGCGCCGGTATTTTCACTGCGGTCTCCGTCGTTTGGCAGACCACTGCGAATCTTACCGGCGGAGATCGTCCGGATCGGCTTGATGCCTTGGGGGTAAGTCCGAACTACTTCAGCATTCTGGGAGCGCAGCCACAGTTAGGCCGCCTGTTTGATGCGAGAGACACCGCCGATGGATTTGCAGAGGCCGTGGTGATCAGTGACAGCCTCTGGCACAAGGAGTTTGGGGGTGATCCGTCCGTGCTCGGACGCAGCGTGAGGCTCGACAACGACCTCTATACCATCGTTGGCGTTCTTCCTCCGCGGTTTCACCATCCTTCGATCCCGGGCCTGCACCCGGTCGATCTGTGGTTCACCGCGGGCTTTCGTGCGGCTCCCTTCCCGGCGCCGAAGCGCAGCCTGCGCTTTCTCCCCGGAATTATCGCAAGACTGAAACCGGGTATCACTCAGCAGCAAGCGCAGGCGCAATTGGAAGTCCTCAGCGATTCCCTGCGCCGCGACTACGGCAGCGACTATCCGGCAACCGCCGGCTGGACTCTCTCGGTCACGCCGTTGACGGAAGTGGTCGCGGGCAGCGCCAGAACTCTGCTGACATCTCTTCTGCTCGCAGTTGGATTGATTCTCCTGATCGCATGTGTCAACGTTGCGAATCTTCTCCTGGTCAATGCCACTGCACGGCAGCGTGAGATAGCCATCCGGCTCGCTCTTGGCGCGACCCGAGAGCGAATCATCCGGCAAATGCTGACCGAATCGGTTTTGCTGAGCCTGATTTCGGCAGCCGCCGGGGTGGGAGCCGCGGCCATCGGCGTACCAGTCTTGGTTGGAGTGTTGCCGTCGCAGCTCCCGCGGCTCAACCCGATTGGCGTGGACGCCCGCGTGCTGGGATTTTCTCTCGCCATTGCGCTGCTGACTACCTTGGTCTTTGGACTCATTCCAGCATGGCAGGCTTCACGCACGCATCCGGGCACGGCGGAACTGCGGGAACGGGGCGGCTCCGCATCGCGCAACGCCGCTAGACTCGGCAAATCTTTGATTGGCGCCGAAGTGGGCCTCTCCCTGGTGCTGCTGGTCGCCGCCGGATTATTGCTAAAGACCTTCTGGAACCTGATGGAAGTCAATCCCGGCTTTAATTCGCACCACCTTCTTGCAGGAAGTTTCCGGCTTCCAGTCCCGAACGATCCAAAAGCAGATGAATACGCCGATATCGATCAACGTACGCACTTGGTTCGCGAATCAATTCGCCGCCTGCATGGCGTAGCCGGGGTCGAGAATGCTGCCATGTCGAGCGTTGTCCCACTCAATGGCCCAGTGATTCCGGGCGGATTTCGCGTCGAAGGCGTGTCCGACAAGGGAGACGCTCCCACGGCAGTGGAAGTATCTGTAACTCCAGAGTTCTTTTCGACCATGGGTACGCCACTGCTGCGCGGACGCATGTTTCAGGAAAGCGATGACCCGATGTCCCAACCAGTCGCGCTGGTCGATGAAGCCGCAGCGCGTCTTCTTTGGGGTGGCGTCGATCCGGTTGGGCGTAGAGTCCGCTCTTCCCGAGACATTATTTTAAGCCGTTTGAGGCCTGTGCCTGCGCCCTGGATGACGGTTGTGGGCGTTGTTGGCAACGCGAAGCTCTCCAGCCTCGATGAAATTGAGGTGCCTCACATCTACGAGAGCATGTACCAGTATTCAAGAAGGGACTTTGGTGTACTTGTTCGAGCCGTAGGAGACACGGCGGCGTTGACGCGTGATGTGCGGCGTGAAATACAAACCGTCGACCCCGATCTGCCCGTCTCTGACATGACAGCGATGACCGATTTGATCAGCAACGGAGTGGGCGATCGCCGTTTTGCGGCGTGGCTTCTTGGAGCCTTCGCGCTGGTAGCGTTGCTCCTCACTTGTGTGGGTGTCTACGGGATTGCCTCCTATTCCGTGGTGCGGCGTGAAAAGGAGATCGGCATACGCTCGGCTCTCGGAGCCAGCCGCCAGCAGCTGGTCATTATGATCCTACGCGATGGCATGATTCCCGTTTTGGTGGGAATGGCATGTGGTTGCACCGCAGCGGTATTCTCCGGGCGCATGCTCGCGGCCTTATTGTTCGGCGTCAACTCTAAAGACGGACTGGTCCTTACCTGTGCAGGAATCACGCTCATCGTAATCGGAATGCTTGCGAACTACATTCCGGCGCGCGGCGCGGGACGCATCGACCCGATTACTGCGTTGCGCAACGAATGAATGGTTCGTTTTAGATCATTGCGGCGAGCCAAGTGGCTGCCACGGCGATCTAAAGGAGATTGCCTTCGATCACGCTTTCCTTGCTCGGCATTCCGCAGATCTATCTCGACATCCACCAGCGCCCCGCCAAAGATTTGGCCTTCTTTCTGCAACAGTATTTGACGGCCAACTCTGACCGCTTGTCTCATTTCAGACGCCGCATGTCACTTTTCCTGCAAACACTGGTTCTTCGCGGCATATTGTTCCGCGAGCAGGAGCATCGCCAAGAACGTATTGGCGTTGGGATAACGCTGTGGCCGGCAGGGGCTCAAAACCCGCCCTCGCGCTATCCTGCTCTCCGCACAGATTCACCGAAAAATGAGGACAAAATGAAGAGAACTATCGTGATCCCTGTGTTGCTTTTACTCGCCGCTTCGGCGACCGTACAAACAACGTTCGCACAAACGAACGACCCGGTCGCCGCCGCCCTTAGAAACATCCTGCCCGGCCGGCAGAAAAACACCGTCGCGGCCGTCGAAGCCATGCCCGCAGACAAATTCAACTACAAACCCAGCGCCGACCAGATGACATTCGGCCATCTCGTCGCCCACATGGTCGAAACGAATTACCTGCTGTGCAGCAAGGCCGCCGCCTTCCCGGCTCCCAACGTCACGCAGGTGAAAGACACGGACTCGAAAGACAATCTGGTCGCCGCGCTCAAGACCTCCTTCGATTTCTGCTCCGACGCGTTGGCGAAAATGGACGACTCAAGACTAGCGGAGACCACGGAAGGATTCGGCGGAAAACAAGTGACGCGTGCCTGGCTCAGCCTGGTCCTAGCCGGTGCTTGGGCCGACCACTACGCCGAAGCCGCAATGTATCTACGTCTAAACGGCGTGTTGCCGCCGACCGCCAAGAAGTAAGAGCGATGCTCCCATTTTTAAAGCTGTAACGCCTAAACGGAGATCCGTACGAAGCGACCAATCTGAGAACTTGATGCATGGGAGCAATGAAATCATGGAAATACTATTCCAAGATATCCAGTACGCCTTCCGCATTATGCGAAAGAGTCCCGGCTTCACTCTCATAATCATTCTCACGCTGGCATTGGGAATTGGGGCGAACGCATCGATTTTCAGCATCGTTAACGCGGTGCTATTGCGTTCCCTGCCGTACTACGACCCCGGTCGTTTAGTGAAGATCACTTTCAACAATCCTGGAATAGGTTTGCGTGACGTCCCCTACTCTGTCCCCGAGTTGGAGGATCTGAAGTCAAGAGCCGGTATCTTCAAGGAAGTAAGCGTTCTCGTCTCTGGCCCCACCAATTTGACCGGCGCCAACCAACAACCGGAACGCCTTGAAGTGCTCGAAGTGAGCCCCAACTACTTTTCCATGCTCGGCACAACACCAGAAATCGGGCGGTTATTTGGTCCGCAGGATTTTGCGCTTGGTTTTGCGGAAGCAACTGTGATTAGCGATGCCTTATGGCGCCGCTCTTACGGCGCCGACCCGAATATTCTCGGAAAACATCTACAGCTGGACAACGATCCGTACACCATTGTGGGAGTGGTTCCTGCCGGATTTCGCCACCCCGGAAAGACGATCGCCAGGGATGTGGAAGTGTGGGTCACGTGCGGGTTCAGCGGGGATCCTTATCCGAAACCCGCGCGCAACGTGCCGGTGGCGCGCGATGCAATCGGACGGCTGCAACCGGGCATCGATGTAACGCAGGCTCAGGCGAGACTGACGGCACTGGCCAGCGAAATCCGCGCTGACTTCCCGAATCATTATCCTCCTCAGGCCAAATGGTCCATCGAGATCCAACCTTTGCAGGACTCACTCGTAGGCAATGTGCGTCCCCAACTGCTGGTATTAATGGCCGCGGTAGTCCTGGTCGTGCTAATCGCATCCGTGAACATCGCGAACCTTCTTCTGGCTCGCGCTTCAGGAAGACAAAGAGAAATGGCAGTTCGCATGGCGCTTGGGGCTGGCCGTTTTCGCATGGTGCGCCAGATGCTGACGGAGTCGCTCGTGCTCTCCTTTATCTCGGGTGTAGCAGGCGTACTCGCAGCGAAATTCACCTTGAGTTTCATCCTTCGCTATGTTCCCGCTTCAGTTCCCAGGCTCGCCGAAGTGGGTATAGACCGGACTGTGCTGCTCTTTGCCCTGCTGCTTTCCATCTTCACCGGAATCATATTTGGGCTCGCTCCAGCTTTCCAGGCATTGAAGGCCGATATGACTGCCGCAATTCGGGAAGGTGCTCAAGGCTCTGGTTACAGCGCTAAGACATTGCGGTTGAGGAGTCTGCTGATTGTGTCTGAATTGGCGCTTGCTGTTGTGTTGATGGTTGGAGCCGGCTTGCTCCTGCGGACTTTCTGGGGATTGCTTCAGGAGAATCCGGGTTTTAATCCTTCCAGAGTAGTTACTGCAAGCGTCTACCTACCGGTACCGAACGATCCCAAGATGGATGTGTATGCAGACTTCTCAAAAAGGACATCTTTCATCAGAGAGGTCATCCGGCGTGTGGCCACGATTCCAGGAATCGATCGGGTCGCCATGACCTCGGATTTGCCAGGCGCGCGTCCATCAACAACCGCCGCACTGGTGATTGAGGACCGCGCGGCCGATTCATCGCAAGGCTTAATAGCGGAACTAATTCGAGTGAGTCCGAATTATTTCATGCTGATGCAATCCCCATTGATTCGGGGGCGTTTTTTCCTGGAAAGCGATGAAGGAGGAAAGCAGGAAGTAGGCATCATTGATGAGACTACGGCGCGACGCTATTGGTCGGGCATTGATCCTGTCGGCAGGCGCTTGCGGTTGGGGGAAAATCCCAGCCTTCCTTGGGTAACCGTGGTCGGCATCGTCAAGGATATAAAGCAAGACGGGCTTGACACAGATGGTGTCCCCCACATATTCAGCCCTATCTATCAGCAATCAGGGCCGAGGAGTGATGCCATGAGCGTAGTGGCAAGGACGCCTCTGCCCGCATCACTCCTCGAATCGCAGATTCGGAGTGAGATACAGGCTATCGATCCTGGTCTGCCAGTATTCAATGTCCGATCAATGACCGACGTGATGGATGTTTCTATTGCTCCGCGACGATTCTCGGCGGAATTGGTTGGAGTGTTCGCGGCCGTCGCGATGCTCTTGTCCTCCATTGGCATCTATGGCTTGCTGGTCTACATGGTTGGGCAGAGGTCTCGTGAGATTGGAATCCGAGTCGCCTTGGGAGCCCAGCGGTCAGATATCCTCACGCTCATTCTCGGGAAAGGGCTATTGCTCGTGGGCGTTGGGATTGCAATTGGACTGGTGCTTGCCTCAGCCGCAGCGCCGATGATTGCAACTCTGCTGTATGGCGTGCATCCGTTTGATCTGACGGTATTCGCGACAGTTCCACTGGTTTTGATGTTTGTAGCATTTCTGGCCACCTACATTCCGGCTCGCCGCGCGACGATGGTGGATCCAATCATTGCCTTACATGAAAGCTAGAACCGCGAGGCTTGGACCAAATCTAAGGAGCCTTTATGGGCGACCGAAGGGTGGCGACCTTTTTCTACGGGTCGTTCATGGAAGATAACATTTTGAAACAGCTCGGCGTTGTAGCGGAGCGCAGTGAGGTCGCGGTGTTTGTGTTACGTCATCACACCCGTATGATTGCGAACCAGGATGGCTCGGTCTGCTCCACCAGATGTTCGGCCGGATACACGCAGTCTACCGAGGGGACCAATGGCAGAGACGTTCGAAGCATACCGAACTCGAGTCCTAAGCTATCTTGGCGATGAGGAGCCCATCGGTGTCCAACAAGCGACCCCATCGCAGCTCGGTCGGCGTCTGCGCGATGTCGCGCCCGAGGAGTTGATCCGGCGCCCTGCGCCTGAAAAGTGGTCAATTGCCGAGATCGTAGCGCACTTGGCGGACGCGGAGCTGGCGATGGGGTGGCGATTGCGAAACATGCTGGCGAATCCGGGCGTGGCCTTAACGTGGTGGGATGAGGCGGCATGGGCGGAGCGCTTGGGTTACGCGCAGCAAGATGCGAGCCTTTCGGCAGGGGTCTTTCGGGCGCTGCGCGAGAGCAACCTGCGACTGTTGGAGTCGGTCCCGCGCGCACGCTGGGTGGAGTGCTATGGGGTGCACGAGGTACGCGGACGGCAAACGGTCGAGGAGTTCGTCCGCTTGGAAGCGGCACACGACTTGAACCATCTTCGGCAGATCGACTGCATCTTGGGTGGGCGTATGTAGTGGTAGCCGTTTGGCTGCCAACGCCTCGGCGAGCGTACTCGGTCGGTTGTGGGGTTGAAAATGGGAATAAAAGAGCGTGAACGACGTGTAGAGGTTTTCTTCTATCGCCTGTTCATGGACGAGGAACTCCTGCGTGGGAAGGGTCTTGAACCGGAAGGCGGTGAGATCGCGGCCATCGACGGCTTCGCCCTCCGCATCGGCCAATTGGTCGCTTCACCGTCGGGGCGTTCTTCTCCAGCAGATCGATGAACTCGCGCACGTAGTCCACCTGCGCGAGATCTTTCGGCATCGCGGCGCGCCACTCGCGGTGCATGCCGCGCGCTGTCAGCCCGGCAACAAGAGGTCGCATTAGGTGGCGGAAGGATCGTGGGATCTCGTCGGAAAAGAAACAGGGTCGCATACCGATGCGGCCCCGTTGTCAATTCGGATGGTTGCGGGGGCCTGCAACCATCCGAATTGTTTAGTCTTGCCATTCCGCTTTCCCATGGTGCGAACCGCCGCCTAAGGAGGCATTTGCCGTGACAGCGCTGCGTGAATAGGTTTTACAACAACTTACAAGCACTCGGGAGTGCCGAACGCATTGAAACTCACGAAAATCTATTTCGCGCTGTTATAGTCTTTGTCGTTCACGGGCTCCAACCAGATTGTTTTTCCCTTTTGAGTGGGTGTCACTGCCAGATAGCCAAAGCCACTGTTCGGGGTTGCGCCGTGCCAATGCTCGACTCCCGGAGCGCATTTAATTACATCTCCCTTGTGAACGATGCGCGCCGACTTTCCACGTTCCTGATAGTAGCCAACGCCTTCGGTGATCAGCAGAACCTGGCCGCCGGGATGAGAATGCCAATCGAGCTTTGCACCGGCACCGTAGGTCGCCATAGCAATACTGGGATCGAATGTACTGTCTCCCACGTTCAGCTCGCTGAGCCAGATATCTCCCGTGTGATTCTTCGCAGTGGACAATTCACCTTTCGGAAAACCCGAATCCGGTGTTTGTGCCTTAGATTGAAAGATAAACAGAGAGCTCACGACGAAAGCGACGAACAGAAGTTTGGTTCGCATGTCTAACTTGCTCCTTTTTTCTTTTCACTCGATTTGTGTTGCAATCGTAAGCGTACACATTTTGTTAATCGGCGCGCTTACCCGACTCGGTGGCCAACTGCGTGACATCAAGCCGCGCTTTCCATGCATCCGGACCAGAGCCCGCGGTGCCATCTGGACGGAAATCAATAATCAAAGCTTTATTGGGATCACAATGCGGCCAATCAGGCAGCCCTACACCATTGGGGTCGCCAGTCTTTGCGAAGTTGATCCAGTAGCTTTGCGCTATACGAGACACCTCAAGATCCTGTGCAGTCGGCGGTACTGGTGGGCCGAACCCTCCGACGCCCAAAGTGCCGAACACGAAGCCGATTTCGCCGCCGTGAGGGGCTCCCGCCTTTAAGAACTCTCGCATTCCTGCCTGAACATAAGAAAACCGGTAGAGATAGGCGGGCGATCCGTTCGCAGCAAAGGCGCGGGCCGCGAAACGAGCCGGCTCCGCTTGGCCAAAGTCGTTGTTTGCCTCCGATACCAGCGTGGCCACATCTTTCGATCCGTCGGGATCGTACGCCGCTTTTGCTTGCGCGCTCCATTGGCCGAAGCGCGCAAAGAGTTGCTCCTTGATCGTCGCCTTTATCCGGTTGCCGGCGGTGTCGGCGCTATTGCTTCCGAGCATGATCGGAACATGAGGCTGATGGTGCGCTTTGTACGCGGTTTCCGCTGTTTCGGTGACAAGCTTGCCATCGAGCATTGGAGTCGTCTCGTACGACGGGGTGGGAGTCGCTGCACCGGCGGGCGCGCCGTGAAGAACCTGCTCACTACTGAGGGCGCGCAGTTTGGCAAGCGCGGCCTCATCCTTTCCCTCGATCCCCATCGAATGCGCAAACTGGAGTCCGATCGTCTCGGCCGACACGGGATAGTTCGGATCGGTGTCGTCCTTGCTCATCGGCCGCGCAGTGAGCACGCTGTCGCGCGAGCCGCCCGACTCGACGATGGCTTTTTGAAACAGGCCTCGCCCCATCGGAGAGGCGAGGAGGCTATGCACGGAGACGCCGCCTGCGGAAAAGCCAAAGATAGTGATGTTGTTCGGATCGCCTCCAAACGCCGCAATGTTGCGTTTGACCCACTGGAGGGCAGCGATCTGATCCATGTACGCATAGTTGCCCTTCAACTCGTCGGGACGCTCGCGGCTCAACGCCGGAAAAGCGAAGAAACCGAAGCGGCCTACGCGATAATTGGCGGCGACCAACACTACGCAGTGTTTCGCGAATTGCGTCCCCGAGGTGCCGGGGTATGCGCTTGAGCCGCCGACAAAGCCGCCGCCATAGATCCAGAACATCACGGGCAGCTTCGCGCCTGGCGTAGCGTTCGCCGGACTCCAGACGTTAACAAATAAACAGTCTTCCGACGGCTTGGGTCCCGGAGGAGGTGGAAGCGGGGGAGCACCGGATGCCGGTGGCGGACCGAAGCGCCCCTGCATGCAGTCCGCACGAAATTCGGTAGCCTGGCGCACTCCAGTCCACGGCGCGGCGGGTTGAGGCGGACGCCATCGCAACTCGCCTACGGGAGGCGCTGCGAAGGGGATGCCTTTGTAGGTCGCAACGCCGTCGTCGGCGACTCCTTGCAATTCGCCGGTGTCCAGTCGCACTGCGGGGGGCTTCTGAGCGGCAGTTCCAGCAGCCAAGGCTGCGATTCCCGCCAGGAAGCATAACGAGTATTTAAGCAAACACGAAGCCGTCACGGCGCTGTTCCAATTCTTCACACGCATCTCATCGCTCCTTCGCATTCCCGGTCCCGCCCTTGGCAAGAACCGAATGTTCCTCGTTCCATCACCCGGTGAAAAACTAGCGATTGACCATCTTCTGGAGGTGCGCCGGGTACCTGTCGCCCTGGACGTCAATCGCGGAAATCGCATTCCGGATTTCTTTCAAGTCAGCCGCCGTTAGTGACAGGTCGGCCGATCCAAGATTCTCTTCGAGACGGTGCAGCTTTGTGGTGCCAGGGATTGGCACGATCCACGGTTTCTGCGCGAGTAACCATGCCAGTGCGATCTGCGCCTTCGTTGCTTTCTTCTGGTCGGCAATTCGTCCGAGCGCATCGACCAGTGCCTGGTTTGCCTTGCGGGATTCCTCAGAGAAGCGAGGCACAACGTTTCGGAAATCCGATTTGTCGAACTCTGTTTTGTCGGAGATGGCCCCGGTTAGGAAGCCTTTGCCCAACGGGCTGAAGGGAACGAATCCGATACCAAGTTCTTCGAGCGTCGGCAGAATCTCTTTCTCCGGGTCCCGCCACCACAGCGAATATTCGCTCTGGAGCGCCGCGACGGGCTGAACGGCGTGCGCGCGGCGAATGCTTTCCGCACCGGCTTCCGACATCCCGAAGTACTTCACCTTGCCCTCGCGAATCAAATCCTTAACGGCCCCCGCAACTTCCTCGATCGGCACATTGGGATCAACACGGTGCTGATAGAGGAGATCGATCGAGTCGGTCCGCAACCTCTTCAGCGCAGCGTCCGTGTGCTGGCGAATGCGTTCCGGCCGGCTGTCGAGTCCTTTCGCCGGAGTGCCCTCCTTGAAGCCGAACTTGGTGGCGATGACCACATCCTTCCGGAACGGCTCAACGGCTTCACCTACCAATTCCTCGTTTGCGTAAGGACCGTACGCTTCCGCCGTATCGAAAAACGTCACTCCCCATTCGTGTGCGGCGCGGATCAGCTTGATCGCCTCGCTTTTTTCCGTTGCCGGGCCGTAGCCAAAGCTCAGCCCCATGCAGCCGAGTCCCAAAGCCGAAACTTCCAGCCCACCGCTTCCCAATTTTCTCTTTTTCATAACGATCTCCTGTTTTCTTCGAACCGAATGGCAACGCTTACTTCAGGAATTTTATTTTTCTCAGCCAAACGTCAACTTCGCCGCTCGCTTCCTTTTCCCGAGCATCCCTGATGACCAAGTATTGCCCGTCCCTCTCCGAGCCGCCTCTAGTGCTGAATCCTTCCAGGATTGTGCTTCGCGGGCACAGCGTGCGTACGGTCGCGAACGTGTTGCCGGGGCCATAGCCGCCATTCGTATTGAAAGGGATTACTGTTTTTCCTTTGAGGTCCGATTGGTGAAGGAAACTCTTGATAGGCGGCGGCAATTGCATGTCCCAGGTCGGAAAGCCAAGAAAGAGAACATCGTATTGCTCCATGCTCTCGATCTTTGTTTTGAGAGGCGGCAAATATCCTGTCTCGTTCTCATGGACGACTTGCTGCACAGTCGTGTGATAATCGGCCGGATACGGTGTTTCTAGTTCGAGTGCGACCAGTCTGCCGCCGACAACGTGTTGAATGATCTCTGCAATGGCCTTGGTGTTGTTCGTTCGTGAGAGGTACACGATCAGAATTTTTTTCTCTGTGGGTCGCGCTTCTCCTATTGTTGACGATTGCTTCGCCCTTGAGAGGCCAGACAGAAGGCAGAGAGTTGCGAAGACAATCAGCGATGAAATCGTGTGCTTCATCGTGACAGAAGCCTCGGCTTGCGGTTATTTCGGAATTTGCAGTCCATCGATTGTGTTCCTATGACTTCGGCGGCGCCTCGACGCCCGAAAGGGCGAGCACGCCGTCTGGCAAGCGTTGACCCTGCACGTGAATGTCTGCCACGGCGGCATTCAGTTCTTTGAACTCCTCCGGGGTGAATACAATCGAACTGGCTCCCGCGTTCTGAACCATGTGCGCCATTTCCGTTGTACCGGGAATAGGCACAATCCAGGGCTTTTGTGCGATCAGCCACGCGAGAGCGATTTGACCAGGCGCGGCGTTTTTGCGATCCGCCCATTCCTTGGCGAGCTTCACGAGTGCCAGGTTCTTGGACAAATTGTCGGGAGCAAAGCGGGTTTCCGCGCCGCGTATATCGCCGGCAGCGAATCGCGTGTTGGCGTCGATGGCTCCGGTCAAAAACTGGACACCGAGCGGACTCCAACAGACGAAGCCAATGCCCAACTCTTGGC
Organism: uncultured Acidobacteriota bacterium; assembly: GCA_963790855.1. GTDB lineage: Bacteria > Acidobacteriota > Terriglobia > Acidiferrales > UBA7541 > Palsa-295. The sequence goes on along the minus strand of CAWBPZ010000002.1, from coordinate 23,097 downwards.
AAATCGGGATGACGACCTCTTCCGGGCCGCGCCATAGCATCGAATATTCATTTTGTACCGCGGTTACCGGCAGGGTCGCATTGGCACGTCGAAGAGTGTTCGGGCCCATTTCGCAGAGGCCCCAATGGAGAACTTTGCCCTGTGACCTCAGGTCTTTGACCGCGCCTGCGACGTCTTCGATTGGAACCTGTGGGTCGACGCGATGCTGATAAAGAAGATCGATGCGGTCGGTGCGGAGGCGCTTAAGCATCCCTTCGACCGCTTGTTTGATATGTTCCGGGCGGCTATTGAGACCCATTCGAAACTGACCTGTTTCGGGGTCGATGTTCCAACCGAACTTTGACGTGATTACGACCTTGTCGCGAAAGGGTGTGACGCTTTCACCGAGGATTCGCTCGCACTCGAAAGGTCCGTAAGCCTCGGCCGTGTCGAAGAACGTGACACCTTGGTCGTAAGCGGCGCGGATGATCTTTATCATTTCCGGCCGGAACGGGACGGTCGTTTCGTACTTGCGGCTCATGTTTTGAACACCGAAGCCGATGCTGGAGACCTCAAGCGTGCCAAGCTTGCGACGGCCTTTAGCTTGTGATGTCGCCTCACCTGCACCCGATGACGATGCCTGGTGCAGAGACGCGGCCGAGGGCACGGAACCAAGCGCCACGGTTGCGCCCGCAAAAACTGCCTTCGCCAGGAAGTCCCGTCGTCCAACCGCGTCCCCCTGTGCTTCGCGAGATTTATTGTTCGAGTTAGTCATCCTGTTCCTTTGTAGTCTCTCCCGATTCACGGCGATTGACCTTGCATCAACCTTCCGACATTTTCAGCACAGCGGCCGGCAGTCGCTGCCCCTCAATCGGAATTTTCGAGACCGCAATATTAATTTCCCGCAAGTCTTCTGCCGTGAGCTGAACGTTGACCGCGCCCAGGTTTTCTTCCAAGCGCTGAAGTTTCGTCGTACCAGGAATCGGAACAATCCAATCCTTCTGTGAGAGTAGCCACGCGAGCGCGATCTGCGCCGGCGTTCCTCCTTTTCTATCCGCGATTTCTTTCAACAGGTCCACCACAGCCTGGTTCGCTTCGCGTGCTTTGGTAGTGAAGCGCGGCGACATGCTACGGAAGTCGGTGGAATCGAACGCTGTATTCGCGTCGATCTTGCCCGTCAGAAAGCCTGCACCGAGGGGACTGAACGGAACGAATCCGATGCCCAGCTGTTCGCATGTCCGTAGAACTTCGTTCTGCTCTACATCTCTGGTCCACAGCGAATATTCGCTCTGAACGGCAGTCACGCGCTGCACGCTGTGCGCACGGCGAAGGGTTTGCGCCCCCGCTTCTGAAAGCCCGAAGTGTTTGATCTTGCCTGCGGCGATGAGTTCCTTCGCAGTGCCCGCAACTTCTTCGATTGGCACCGCAGGATCGACTCGGTGCTGATAGAGAAGGTCGATGGTGTCGGTCTTGAGCCGTTTCAACATCGCCTCGACGACTTCGCGAATATGGTCGGGGCGGCTGTTAAGCCCGCCGCTTCGCTGCCCGGTTTTCGTATCGATGTCGAAGCCGAATTTGGTTGCGATCACCACCTGATCACGAAACGGTGCGACCGCTTCGCCTACGAGTTCTTCATTCACGAAGGGTCCGTATGCCTCAGCAGTATCGAAGAAATTCACGCCGCGCTCGAAAGCCGCTCGAATGATGCTTAGGCCGGCTTCTCGCGGCTGGGGGCGGCCATAGGCGGAGGAAAGTCCCATGCATCCGTAGCCGAGGGCCGAAACCTCCAGCCCGTTTTGCCCCAGAGTTCGCTTCTTCATCTGTTTCTCCTTGCTGTGTGTTTGCTTGTCTTGAAAATAGGAGCGTGGCCGCCTCAAGCGGTAGCCCGATTCTGTCTAGTTATTGCCTATTCCTCTTGGAGGACGAAAATTGACTGGTATGCGTTCACCGGGGGGATTATGTTAGGCAGGATACCGAGCAAACTCCCGGGATGAAGAACAGAACGCAAATCATGATAAGCAAATTAGATCCTGCGTTACCCTCGCGCGCCGAGCTGGCCAGCAAGATTGCCTCGCTCATTGGCGATGAAGAGAATCGGATAACGGAGATTCCTGGCGTGAGCCTGCACCGCCGCAATGCTCCTACCCCTCCGTGCCGGACGACCTACCATCCTGGCATTATCGTAGTCGCGCAAGGCTGCAAACATGTGAACCTCGGCAAGAGCACCTTCATCTATGACGCGGCGCACTACCTTTTAACGGCGGTCGATTTGCCGATTGTGAGCTGGGTTGCCGAAGCTACTCAGGAAATCCCCTGCCTCGTGCTATCGCTCAAACTGGACATCTCGATGGTTCGAGACCTTCTTAGCCGCGAGGAGATTCATGTCGCGGATGCGCCGTCTGACAGCCCCGCCATGTCGATTGGCGAAACAACACCGGAATTCCTGAGCGCATGCCACCGTCTGCTGGATTTGCTGAACCGTCCTGAGGACATTCCGTTCTTAAATGGCCTGATTCAGCGCGAGATCATCTACCGCATTCTGCGTGGATCCGAGGGCGCTCGTCTGCGCGCGATTGCGACGCTAGGTGATCAGAGTCACCGCACAGCCAAAGCGATTGCGTGGATTGCGGCGAACTATGCAAAGAGCCTTCGTGTGGAGGAACTCGCTGAGCTTTCTAGCATGGGGGTGTCTACGCTGCACCACCATTTCCGGATGCTGACCTCGATGAGCCCGCTTCAGTACCAAAAGCAACTCCGGCTTCAATCAGCGCGAAACTTGATGCTGAATAATGGCATGGATGCGGCGAGCGCCGCTTTTGAGGTTGGTTACGAAAGTCCGACGCAATTCAATCGTGAATACAGCCGCTTCTTCGGCCAGCCACCTATCAGAGATGTCCGCGCACTGCGCGACTCTGGGACAAGGGCTTCCGAGCCAATGATCCAGCAGATCGCCTAAGTGTTGACGAAGACTTGGGCCGCGCGGCAGGCCCCACTCTCTTCGGCAGCAGTCAAGATTCGGTTAAGCTGTCGCTCTAAAGGATTGGGGCCAGCACCCACGTCCCCCCTGTGAATCGACAGTGTTATTCCTTCAATGTCGTTAATTCGGATGGTTGCGGGCTATTCGTAAGTCACAGCGGCAGAGTAGCTTATGGTTGCGTAGGCTTGATTTGAACTGACGACCCCTTGTGGCAGAGCCCGTGCTCACTAGGCAGGGGGTGCCGTTCGTCCATTCGGAAGGACGACGACCAGAAGTAGCGCACCCTTAGGGAAACTTGGCTTAACCGAAAATTCTGGGACGTGAACCCCAAGTTGAGACAAATGTGTGCATCACACTCTGGTTTTGAAGCCCACGAAGGCCTGAAAATTTGAATTAGAGTGCCGGAGCGCGCCTGCGAGACGCGGATAAACGGCGGCCTGGAGCCCAGGTCGCGCTTCTATGAAGCGTCGGTGCGCACTTTTTGGCCCCATTTTGCGGTTCCGCAAACTGTGCATCATGAAACTGTCTCACTTTAGGGGTTCACTCCAGTGCACGAATAAAAGAGCGTTCGGGCCGAGGTGATTTTTCTAACTCTTTTGCAATCAGGAAGAAGTTGGTGGACGTGACCGGGATCGAACCGGTGACCCCCTGCTTGCAAAACAGCTCCACTACTTTGTGCAAGTCACACCATATCAATCAAGCGATAGAAAAATCAAAACTTAGATCTTTCGGCAGGGTGTGTGTGGATGTGTACAGATGTGGCCTATTGCACGTCGAGTCGCTACAAAAGTCACTACAGTCCTCGAAGCTTCAGACAGGAGCGACAACGTGAAGCCGAATGCCCGTGTCGTTCCAATCGCCGAGCTGGTACTTGACGAAAAGAACACGAGCAAAAGGCCCAGCGGCCCCCCCGGGCCCTGGTTGCAATGTCAAAGTGGATGTCTACGCCGCTCAAAAACCCTAAGCTTCTGAAATGACTCAATACGCTGCAGGGGGCGACCGCATTCACAGGGTCGCCCTCCATTCCTCCGTGCTCTGATCAAAAACTTGCGTATTTGATTGCGTCACGGCGAACTCCTGCTATGTCTTTCGATGCACCTGGTATGGCCCAAAAACCTAATAGCAAGTGTCTCGTGAGTGCTTAGATTCTGGTGCCTGAAAGTTGCAATTCTTGTTGCCCACGAACGGGTGATTCTGGGCAACGGCGAGAGCTTGGGATTGCCCTCTGGAAGCCGTAGAGCAGGATCGTAATCTATTTTCGCTCGCAAGTTCGAATCAGCAGTTCCTGCTGCTTTCTGTCAGTGGAATTCCACCATGCTAGAATGCGCTCTATTATTGGAGATAACGCCCTGCTCCAGAGCGCATGTCACAGACAACGGAGCGCCGATTGCATTTCACAACGGTGGAGAAGTTTATGAACAAAAACGTCATCTGGGCAGTGGCGACGATTTGCGTTCTTCTTATGGTGTCGAATTTCTCTTGGGGTCAATCAGCACCCCCAACGATGACGCTTTTCAGCAAGTTGGAAACGATTGACATCGAGTCAAAGGTGCGAACGGTCGTTTACGCCGCGTTTGAGCATTTCGAGGCGCCGAATTGGACGCGCGATGGCGCATTTTTTCTGTTTAACCAGGACGGACGGATATATCGCTTGCCTGTTAGCGGCGGAAGGCCGGAAGTGATTGACACAGGATTCGCTATCCGCTGCAACAACGATCACGGGATTTCGCCTGACTCAACGTTCATCGCAATCAGCGATCAATCGCAGGGTGACCATAATTCGATCGTGTACACGGTTCCGTTTGGCGGCGGCGCGCCTCACCGCATCACGCAGAACTCCCCGTCCTACTGGCACGGGTGGTCGCCGGACGGAAGTACGCTGGCATTTGTTGGCGAACGAAACGGGGACTTCGATATTTATTCGATTCCAGTTGCGGGCGGCACGGAAACGCGGCTGACGACGGCCAAGGGCCTCGACGACGGACCCGAATATTCGCCCGACGGAAAATATATTTACTTCAATTCCGTGCGCACCGGCATCATGCAGATTTGGCGCATGCGCCCCGATGGAAGCGAACAGGAACAGATCACCCGCGATGATTTCAACGACTGGTTCCCGCACATCTCTCCGGACGGGAAATGGATGGTCATCCTTTCCTACGATAAAAGCGTGACGGGTCATCCGCCCAATAAGGACGTTACGCTGCGGCTGATGTCCCGCGAAGATGGGAAGATCAGCGTACTAGCCAAATTGTTCGGCGGGCAGGGCACAATTAATGTGCCGTCATGGTCGCCGGACAGCAAACGATTGGCATTTGTGAGCTACGAATTGGCGGATCCCGCCTCCACAAAATAACTTTCGCTGTGATTCTCGTTGTCGTCTGATTCCCAGGCTATTCGCTTGTTCTCACGTCGCCCGATCTAGCTGTGCTGAATCGCCCGACAGCATCGGTAGAGAAAAATCTCGACATCGCGTTTACCGCAGCTGACAATGCCGTTTGTCGAGCGCGGGCTATGTGTGCAGGAAAGGATAAGGAATGAACCCTCTAACACGCAGAACATTCATGCGGATCAGCGCGGGCACCGTCGCCGGAGCCAGTTCCAAGGTCAACCTCCTAGAGCCGGCAGAGCTTTGGGGTGCCGGACGCGCCGTGGCGCCGAGCGATCGCGTCCGATTCGCATCCATCGGCACGGGCACGCGAGGCTGCGAACTTCTCGATGCGTCGCTCGCGGTGCCTGGCGTGGAATGCATCGCGGTGTGTGATCTTTACGACATGCGGCACGAGGCGGCGCAAGAAGCCGTGCGGAAACAAGTGCCGGCAACGCGCAATTATAAAGAGATTCTCGATCGCAAGGATGTGGACGCGGTGATCGTGGCCGTCCCCGACCATCAGCATCGCAGAGTGGTGGTAGATGCTTGCGCGGCTGGGAAAGACGTTTACTGCGAGAAGCCGATGTCGCACAACGTGGAGGACGGCTTCGCGATGGTGGATGCCGTGCGAAAAGGAAATCGCATCATGCAAGTCGGCAGCCAGCGTGTCAGCTCCATCGTGTATGAAAAGGCGCGCGAACTCTACTCGTCGGGCGCACTCGGAGAGGTTTTCCTGATTGAGGGGTCGTCAAATCGAAATTCGCCCAGCGGCGCTTGGGTGTATCCGATCCCGCCGGACGCGAGCGAACAGACCATTGACTGGAATGCTTTCCTGGTGGGAGCGCCACAGCGCCCGTTTGACGCGGCACGGTTCTTCCGTTGGCGCTGTTTCGCTGATTATGGCGAGGGCCTGGCGGGCGATCTGTTTGTTCATCTGCTTTCGGGGATTCACTTTATTGCAGGAATCAATGAAGTTCCGCAACGCGCGCAATCAACTGGCGGACTATTTCGCTGGAAGGATGGGCGCGACTTCCCTGACGTGATTGAAACGGTTTATGACTATCCGAACTTCCGCGTGTCGCTGTACTGCAATCTAAATAATAGTAATCAAGGCGGCGAGCCGATCAAATTCCAAGGTACGAAGGGCACGATGGAACTTTTGAACCAGACGCTGACATTTACGCCGCAAGATATTACTCCCAAGCCCGAGACATATTCGACTAAGGGTTGGCCCGCTCGGCTTCGGAATGCGTATCTCGCGAAGTGGGCGATCGAAAATCCGCAACCGGCGCCGCTCGAATATCAGACGACAGTCCAGTCCGAGATTTTTACGGCGCCGGCCGGATACAGCGATGTTTCGGCGCACCAGGCGAATTTTTTCAATGCGGTGCGGACGCACAGAGCCCCTGTTGAGAATGAAGTGTTTGGCAATCACACCGCGATTGGCTGCCATCTGGCAAACTACGCGTACTTCAATAAAACAATTGCGAAGTGGGACGGGGACGCGAAGGCGATTCGCGGGTGAACGCGCTTGGCGAGAGCTGCTATTGAGGTGACCATGCGAGGAATCTCCAGAAGGAATTTTCTGCGGACTACATCGGCATCGGTGGCTTTAGCCGCCGCGTGTACCGATGCGCCATGGCTAATGGCGAATCCGCTGGGCTTGCCACTCGGATTGCAGCTCTATTCCGTGAGGGATTTGTTGCCAAAAGATTACGAAGGAACGCTCCGTCAGCTGAGCGCGATGGGTTACCGTGAGGTTGAGGCTGCGGGATTTTTTGGCCGCGGCGCAAACGACGTAAAGCAGGCCATGGAGCAATCAGGGCTGCAATGCGTGAGCGCTCACTATTCGTATGCAGACCTGGCGCCACGCCTCGACGACGTCATCCAGTTCGGAAAAACGCTCGGACTTGAGTACATCATTTGCTCATCGCCCGGACTTCCGGATGGATCGGCTGCGAATTCCGCGAATGCGCGGGTCGCCAGAGAAGCTATGACGCTCGACGACTGGCGCTGGAACGCGGAGCGATTCAATCAGATAGGAGAGCCCGTGAATGCGGCCGGAATCAAATTCGGATACCACAATCATACAGCGGAATTCCGCGCGCTGAACGGCGTGGTGATTTACGACGAGCTGCTACGTCTGACCGATCCCGCAAAAGTAACGATGGAAATGGACTGCGGGTGGGTGATCGTTGGCGGCAAAAATCCGGTGGATTATTTGCGCCGCTACCCTACGCGCATTTCCATGCTGCATGTGAAGGACTTCAAGTTGAGCGGCGCGCCGGGTTCCGATACGGATCCGCCGACTTCTGCCGAAATGGGCCGCGGAAGCATTGACTACCGTCCAATTTTCGCGGCGGCAAAAAAGGCGAGCATCACGCATGCCTTTATCGAACAAGAGCAGTACGACATGCCGCCGATGGAAGCGCTGAAGATTGACGCGGAGTACATGAAAGCATTGACGGTTTAGCGCGCAAGGACTTCCGGATTCAATTTCGTTGTGAGCGCATCACAGCCTCTCCGCCACGCGCTACAACCACCACGCCGCCGACGGGCGCTCACGGATTACGATCTCATTGAGGAAATTTGCAGCCTTGTTGAGGCCCTCTTCCGCGGAGAGTAGGCTGTCTTCGTGTTCGATGGAGAGCACGTAATCGTAACCGAACATTCGCAGCGTGGATATGAATTCGCTCCACCACGCTGCGCCGTGACCGTAGCCGCAGGTGCGAAAAATCCAACTGCGCGCGCGCTCGTCGGTGTAGGGCTTGGTGTCCAGCACCCCGGCGCGTTGCAGATTACTTGGGTACAGCTGCGTATCTTTAGCGTGGACGTGGAAAATCGCCCCTTCCAACACGCGCACCGCGCCTATGGGATCGATGCCCTGCCAGAACAAGTGGCTCGGATCGAAATTGCAACCCACAACAGGCCCGGCGAGCGCGCGCAGCTTTAGCATCGTCTCCGGACTGTAAACCACAAATCCGGGATGCATCTCGACGGCGAGCTTCACGCCGTGGTCCCGGGCGAATTTTGCATGCTCCATCCAATAAGGCGCGACCACTTCACTCCACTGCCAGTCGAGCACCTTCAGATATTCCGGAGGCCACGGACAGGTCACCCAGTTGGGCGCGGTAGCGCGCGGCGAATCGCCGGGACATCCCGAAAAATCAATGACCACGGGTATCCCGAGTTTTTCCGCGAGCAGGATAGTTTTGCGGCTCACCGCGCGGTCTTGCTCTGCCCGCGCCTTATCAGGATGCAAGGAGTTGCCGTGACAGCTCAGGGCGCTAATCCCCGTCCCATGGTCGGCAAGCACCTTTTGAAACGCGGCAAGGGCGCGGCTATCGTCAAGCATTGCCAGCTTGCAGTGCGCATCACCCGGATAATTTCCGGTGCCAAGTTCGATTGTATTTATGTGTAGTGCAGCGAGTCTCTTGAGAACGTCAGGTAGTGAAAGCTGAGAGAGCAGGGGTGTGAAGACTCCAACACGCATTGTGACTATTATCTCCTAACGACGCCCAACGACTCACTCTTCTCTACCGTTTGGCAGACCTATTGTACGGCACGGGTATTTCCGACGATAGATTGCCAGAATTGCTACGGTTGGGAACGCGATTCGCAAAGGAAACGTTTTTTCACGAACTTACGTTTTTCATGCAGCGCCATTTCGCGAAGGCTATGGAATCGGAGCGAATCGCATTGAGCGCCACCCCTCTTGTTGCTCCAAAGATGCTCCAATATTTCGAACTGTCGAGGATGTCGCTAGTCCGATCGGGCGTTGCGAACTTTCAAGGCCGGTGTAGAATGGCGCCTGTTTTTGAAGCGAAAAGGAGATCAATCCAAGGAAACAGCAGCGGCGGCCAAAGCGCGGTGGCGGGCTACCCTTCCCTCGTCAACTTCATGGAGCAAAAACCTCCCCAACTTCGCCACGAGCTCCGCGCAGGACAAATGGCCATGGTCGCGATCGGCGGCTCGATCGGCACCGGTCTTCTGCTGGGATCGGGGGCGGCGGTCCAGATTGCCGGGCCGGGAGTCATCCTCTCCTACATTCTGGGCGCGCTGATTGCTTTCACCGTGACGACGGCGCTGGGCGAGATGTCGAGCCTGCATCCAGCCGCCGGCTCGTTTGGAGTCTACGCCGATAAGTACCTGAACCGCTGGGCAGGCTTCATTTCGCGTTATGGATACTGGTTTTCACTGGTGATCGCCATCAGCGGTGAACTCGTGGCATCCGCCACGTACATGCGTTACTGGTTTCCACATATTCCCGCCGCGGCCTGGATTGCGGGATTCGCGACGCTCCTGCTAATCATTAATTTGGGGGCGGTACATACCGTCGGCAGTTTTGAATACTGGTTCGCGATGATCAAGGTCGTAGCGATTGCGGCCTTCATTCTGATTGGCGCCGGATTGCTGCTAGGCGGAAGGGCGCACGCGCACTACACCACCGATGCCGGTTTCCTGCCGCATGGCGTCGCAGGTCCGTTGCTGGCGCTCCCGTTTGTTCTGTTCAATTTTCTTGGAACCGAGATGGTGGCCATCTCTTCGGGCGAAGCACGTTCCACTTCGGACATCGTGCGCGCAACCTACATATCACTGAGCGTTCTCACCTTCCTTTATTTATGCGCGTCCGCGGTACTCGTAGGAGTCGTGCCGTGGAACCTGGTTGGCGTGGGGCAGAGTCCCTTCGTGACGGTGTTCGAGGTGGCGCACGTGCCGGCCATTTCACTGGTGATGAACTTCGTGGTGCTGACGGCCGCACTCTCCGGTGCGAACGCCGCCTTGTATGTGACTTCGCGCATGCTGTACTCGCTGGCTGAGTCCGGATATGCACCTGCAAGACTCGCGCAGCTATCGGCAAAGGGCTCGCCGCGCAACGCCGTGCTGTTATCCGCGTCGGGAATCGTGGTCGCTCTGGTCGTGCAGTACGTCGCACCGCAAAATGCTTTCCTGTATATCATCGGGGCTTCGCTGGTCGGCGGAATGCTGGCGTGGTGCATCGCGCTCGCCTCGCACGTGGCCATGCGCAAAAGGCTGTTGCCAGAGCAAGTAGCGGCGCTGCCGATGCGCGCTCCCGGCGGAGCAGCGGCATCCAAGGTCGCGTTCGCGGCGATTGTGGTGATCGTGCTGTGCACGTGGTGGACACCGCAAGCTCGCATTACCATTGTCAGTGCAGGTCCGTATCTGTTTCTCTTGACCGTCTTCTATCTCATGGCGAAAAAAGCACGTTCACGGAATTAGGTGCCGGCATGACTGACCCTCTCTTGCGCTATCGCCAGGAGTTTCCAATCCTGGAGAAGACGACTTATCTCATCAGCAATTCACTGGGTGCGATGCCGTGTGGAGTCTTTGACGCACTCCACGACTATGCCGAGGTTTGGGCTGCGCGCGGAGTGCGTGCGTGGGAGGAATACTGGTGGACGCTGCCGCTGGAGATTGGCAACCAAATCGGTGAGCTGATGAACGCGCCTATGAATTCAGTGGCCATGCACGGCAATGTCACCCAGTGCCAGGCAGTGGTCGCTTCCTGCTTTGACTTCAGCGACGAGCGCAATAAGGTGGTTTACACGGATTTGAACTTTCCTTCCGTGATGTATTTCTGGGAAGCGCAGCGGCAGCGCGGCGCGCGCGTCCACATGGTCAAGACGGATGATGGGATCGAGGTTCCGACCGAACGGCTGCTCGATGCGATTGACGAAACCACGCTGCTCGTTCCGGTGTCGCACGTGATCTTCCGCAGCTCGTATATTAACGATGCCAAGGCGATCTGCGAGAAGGCGCACAGGGTGGGCGCGCACGTGATTCTCGACACCTTTCAATCGCTCGGCTCTGGCGTTCCCGTGGACGTGCGAGAGCTCAACGTGGACTTTGCCTGCGGAGGACTGATGAAGTGGCTCTGCGGCGGTCCTGGAGCCGCCTATCTCTACGTACGCCCGGATTTGGCCCGCACGCTAGAGCCGAAGTTCACGGGATGGCTTGCGCACGAGAATCCGTTCGGTTTTGAAACCGGCGCGACGCGCTACACGCACGGGGCTTATCGGTTCATTAACGGAACGCCGAACATTCCGGCTCTGTACGCTGCGCTTCCTGGACTGAAGATTCTCCGCGAACTGGCCATGCTTCAGGTGCGCGAAAAATCGCAGCGCCTCACGGCGCGGATCGTCTCGCTCGCAGAGCAACGTGGCTGGCACGTCAACGCGCCGCGCAATCCGGCGCGCCGCGGCGGCACCGTCGCAGTGAATATGCCCAAGGCAAAGGCAGTGTGCGCCGAGTTGCTCAAGCGCGACATTCTGGTTGACTGGCGGCCGGGCGGCGGCGTGAGGATGTCGCCACACTTCTACAACAAGGATGAGGAAATAGATTTCGCGATGGTGGCAGTCGACGAGATCCTTCGCACCATGCAGTGACCCAACGGACCACATGGACATTCTCGGAATATCGAAACAAAAGCGGCTCTCTACGCAGGACCTCTGCAGATTACGCGTTATCTAATATTTCCGTTCGATTTTTGGGTCGAGGACTTTGCGGGCGCTTTCCACACCAACGACGGGCAACGACGGGTCGTTCAAAAGCCCGAGCTGTTTCAAGACGGATGCTTGGTCCCAATAGATGTGCTCGTGAGCGAGTTTGCCATCGCGGAAACGAACAATCGCGACCAGAGGCACTTCGACGCGGCGATTGGTGGGCGGAATTCCGGGCAGCATCCAGGGCATTTCCTGCGTGTGAGTGAAGGAGAAGATCATTTCATCAACGAGCTGATCTTCGCCGACAGTGCGGGAGACGGGAGTAAGCGAGGTGTCGGGTGGCATCACAGGTATGAACTCGTGCGCATAGAAGCGGCGCAGGGCGGCCTTGCCGTAACCGCCCGTCATCACGGGGATGTGGTTGACGTAAGCGTCCTCGGTCATAGTGGCCAGTGTGGCTTCAGTGTCCCGCGTGACGAATTCGTCTGCGGTGTGTTCTTCCCAGAGTTTGCTGAGGTCGTGTCGTGGCATGGCAGGGATTATACTTCGCTTCTCGCCTGCATCAATTATTGCGTCGGCTTGGTCGGAGCGTGAATCCGAAAAGCAAGTTCGCGTCGGAGTGTTATTCCCGATGAGATCCACGCTAGTGATCTATCGGAGGCGCGTTTTCAGGAAAGCGTGAAGTGTGGCGGGATGCACTGCGCGCGTTCGATAGTTCCGTTTGAAGGAAGCCGCTGGCGGTTGAGGTAGCTGCCATGCCCAGATTCCAGCGAATAATTCGCCCATAGACATGTCCCTACGCATTATGCGGGCGGAAACTCGAGAAAGCGTTGAAACGCGAATGACAACATTGCTGGAAGACGATAATTTGACGCATCTGAAAGCAGTGTACCTAAGATGTACCGCCTGCACCCACCAAACGGAGAAACGCCACACAGACCAAGGCAAAATGCGCCAATGCAGCTCTTGAGAAGTAGCCCTCACCTGTACATTTTTAAGTGGAATGGTGCGGGTGCAGTCTTAGCGCCTCTCCGATCGAATCTGGCTGCAAGTGCGAAGAGTTGGGGCAACACGAAATTCACGGCCGGATCATTACTTCGTTCGGTCCGGACGGCAAACTAAACTTCGTGCCCCGCTCCTGATTCAGTTTCAGGGTTGCGGGAACGTCCAGCTGAACAATCTGAACCTTTCGTGTCCACGAACTGCTGCTCCAATGATCTGCGCTGGTGTATATGGTTGAGGCTACGATCACATATTTTCCTATCTCTTCCTTGTGCCCATCGCGAAACACGAGCACGGCGGGTGGAAGCTCGCTAGGAGGATCGGCAGCAGGAATTCGGCGAGGAATATTGGCAGGGGTAGCGGATGGTAGATCGGACGCTTGCTCCGACTCTGGCTCGCTGGATTGTCCATCAGTCTGTGACTGCCCGTAATTTGTAATTCGCACCCAATGATCACCCTGCAATTCAAGCAGCAGCGACTGGGGCGGGGTCGGCACTGGTGCCGGGGAAGTTGGCTGAGCAGTCCGTTCGGCGTTCTGATTCGTAGGCATCTCGATTATCCCCGAGTCGGAATCGTAATCAGAATAGAAGTATGGCGCAAATCCCGAACCAGAAGAAAATCGTCGCGAACGGTGCGAGGGGACGACTGGGGATCTCACACCAGCTCGACGTGCGAGGTTCATTCGAGGTCGACTAGTTTGAGCAGACGCGACATGTCTCTGAGCTTGCGCGGACGAGGCGAATATCGTCGCCGCGAGTATCGCGAGATCTAGCATGAATAGGCGGTTTTTCATGCACCAATCCGTTCCAGAGCGGCTTTTCCTTCCAAGCTGCGTATAGTCTCAGGGGGCCCGGGAGTCAAGTTTTGGTTCGCTCGTGATCCGACCGACAAATTCCACGCTGTGTTCTTGGCCACCACAGAAAACGGCCCATTCGTTGTTCTGCTGGCAAGTTTTGCGTATGTCGTTACCTTCGTCGGCAATGATTCGCTGCGGTAAGCTTTGAGCACATTCGCTGTTTGTCCTACCCCTCGCCGCCTTCGTCTCCAGACTCCAACATACAGGGATGCCACTCCTCATCCTCGGCGTGGATGTCGCAGAACCACTTATCGCAGGTCGCGCAGTGCACTGTAGCCGGATTAGTGCACAGCTCGTTGTTAGGTGATTCGCCCTGACACAAGCGCATCAGGTCCTCGCTCTATTCGTACCTGCAAGCTACTCTTGTTTTCGGCGAAGTCAAGGCTTTGGCGGAAACTTCAGCAGGTCGTTGACTCTCGTGCGATCGAATCTGGCCATCGGTATGAACGTGAACCGAGCGTATGCATTTGACAGCACGAAATCGATTACCTTAGGGTTTACAGCGACTTCAAGAACTCGATGATGGCCTGTTGGTCTTCGCGCTTCAGTTTTTCAAATCCCTCGCTCACATGCCTGGCCTCGCCGCCGTGTCGCAAGATAGCGTCACGAAACGTCAACGACGCGCCGTCGTGCATCAGGCGCGGACGCAAACGGACTCCCCATAACGGTGCAGTGCGTATCTTGTTTCGACTGCTCTCGAAATCCTGTTTCGCAAGATAACCCGACATCAATTGGAAAACTTTGTTTCCGTAGTGCTCACGCGTCGCCTGCAGGATTCCGTCACCCGTACCGATGTCATGCATCAAGAAATCTCCGTACGGATGAAATGTGACTGACCCGAGCGCGGCGGGAATCGTGAACGTTCCGCCATTGATTTTTGTTCCGGCGGGAGCCGTGGTCAAGGTTTCGACGTGGCATGTCACACAGCCGATCTTGGCAAACAGATTGGCGCCCTTCTTTGCAACCTCGCTGTTCGTGAGCTGCGAATCGCGCGCTGGCGCTTTCGTGGCTCGAATAAACCGCGCGAAGTGATCGATGTCGGAGAGGCCGTCCGGTCCCGGCGTATCATTCGGCTCCGGAGCAGTGTTGCAGAGCTTAGTCACTTCATCTGGTTGCAGGCGGTTTGTGATGCCCATTTCATTGAGATAGGCGTCGGCAGAGAACGATAGTAGGCTGGCATGCTGGTCCTTCCAGCCGAATCGACCTACGCTCATCTGTCCTGGAGCTTCCACGATTGGCACCTCTAGTACCTGGCCGCAGATCTTCCGATGCGAAGATTTGCATTGTTGCTGAGCCAGATCGATGAGGGTTTGATCGGCAACTGCCTCGACGAAACCATCGCCCAACAGATTTAGAGAAAGGCGGAACGTCCGGATCGTCTCTGTTTCCGGAACTCGTTCTTGAATCTCGTTGTTAGGAAAGGCAGCGTTCGGGCAGATTGCGCGGTCATTCACTAGAGACCGACCTGAGATCACTTCGGTTCCATGAGCAATCGGGATTTCGGGATTGTGAAAGTGTCCGTCCGGCCCTTGATGGCCGACTCGTAACTCCGTGACCTGAGAGGCGGCACCTGAAACCGGATTCTGGTGACATTCACGGCAGGACTGCGCGTTATAGAGCGGTCCAAGGCCATCGCTTAGCTGCTCGACTTCTTCGAATGTTTTTTGATCGGCCTGATGAGTCGTATCGTCCGTGACACCGTTACTATGGTTGTCAAAACCGGCGGGAGCTTCGGTTAATTGGGGGGCAGAAGCGACGAGGATAAGAGCCAGAACGCCCAACGAACTTAGGAGTCGCATGGCTTATTCCCTTCCTTAGGACGGTCTAACGACAGGCGCTGTCGCACGCAGGACTTATTTCCACTCGCTCAGGAATTACGCAGGCTCATTTCTGCGGCAAATTTGTGACGCTGTGCCCGAGTCGAAAGGATCGGCCATCCTTAGTGGTGAATACTCCCTTCTCGGGTTCTTCCCAAATTTAAGATCAAGTACGGTGCCTAAAGCGTGACGTCCGTGGGAGACATGTAAGTCAGGGCAAACTTACTGCAGAGTTTTCGCGCGTGCCTCGGAGCGCAATTCTCTAAGTGGACGGGCTACTTGGCTGGTGGGTCGTCCAACCAACCTACCATTCGGGCGAATCGGCAGGGTTGTCTGTGTAGCCCGCAGCAATGCGTCCGCAATCGAATGGCCACGGGAGTTTCGCCAGCAGCATTTCGTAAGCGCCTAGATCTAAAGTGAATGAGTTGCCCACGCCGTTCGAGTAGGGACTTTTCTCAATTGATACAACAAAATCTTGCCTAAAATGTGAAAGGACGTCTCCAACTGCTGATTCCCCCAAGTTCTCCGCTGCCGTGCGCTACTACGGCTAGTACGCTACTCGATACAGCTTCAACCCGATGGTTCGGAGACCGAGAAGCGACCACACTAAGAGCGACTTCATGCCACGCTCCTTGCTGTGCGTGAGCCCACCAGTCCAACACTGACGTTCTTGCTTTCTTGTGGGCACGCGTTTTGGTGCCGGGAGGCAAAGTGATAGAAATGGACCGCGAACGTCGTCGTGGACCACGGTATCTGTTTAGTGCGGACACCGAAGTGACCGACATGCCATCAGGTCCGAAGCGTTCCGCCCGGACCAGTGAACTCAGTATCAGCGGATGCTTCATTGATACGCGGAATCCTGCGCCGGCAGGCACCGAACTTCGGATCAAAATCTCTCAAAGAAATACCACATTCACTGCGTTCGGTTGTGTCATATCTGCCATTCCCAACACGGGGATGGGTATCGCTTTCACGAGCATTGAGCACAACCAGCTGTCAGTCTTGGAAAAGTGGCTCCCAGCCGCAATTTGAATATGGCGTTAAGAAAGTTCATCGCACCTACCCTGACGTCCAAACGAGAATTCAGGTTGACTTGCCCAGCTAAGATACCCAGCATGGCGCCAGTTTTTCACGAAATCACCCAGGAGACTCGTCATGGCAAAAGTCCTTCGCTGCAACGATCTCATGCCCGGCTGTTCCTTCGCGGCGCGTGGCGATTCAGAAGAATCAGTCCTGGCGCAAGCTGCTGAGCAGGCCAAGACGGCGCATAATCTAACCGACATCCCTAAGAAATGATTTCCAAGATGCGCGGCGCAATCCGCGAGGATGAACAGGCCAGCACACAGACAGCTTGATCGCAGTGACCTGCCCTTTGCCTTGTTGATGATGTCAATCACGGTGTCGATAAGGCGCTTACTGCCCGACGCGTCCCCCAGCACTGCGAAAAGCCCTTTTAACTCAGAATGCGTGGGATAGTAACTTTCGAAATTGTCGATGATCTCCTGCCACAATACCTGCGCCGTATAACCGGTGGCGCCAACAGGGATCAGCAAGAGCCCGATCGCTTTCGCAATCTTGAATTCCCGCCGCACGCCATTGGCCAGCACAACACTGCCCGCCTGTCGCCGATCTGTGTGGCGCGGTTTCGCATGTCGATTGCCAGCGGCTCATCGAGAGCCACCGCTATATTCTTGAGACATACGGCCGGATTCTCCAAGAAAAGAAAGGAGAAGGGTAAATATGACTCTATATTCGTTTGTTCTGTTTGTTCATGTTGTATCCGCCATAGGATTATTCGTCGGCCTCGCCCTGGAGGGATTCGGCTTGCCTCGCATTCGTTGGGCGCAAGATGCCAAACAGATGCAGGTCTTCGTTCGGGCATTCAACCGCCTGCACTGGATATTCATTCCGTCGTTTGCCGGCATTTTGCTCGGCGGTCTATATCTGGGTTCGTCCCATGGCAGAGGAACATACTGGATTCCAGCCGCCCTGATCGCCGCTCTCGCGATCATGCTCGTCGGCGGGCTCATCGCCGGGCGTAAGCTGAATCAACTGAAGAAAACTCTTAATAAGGATGACGAAACATTCGAGATGCTTTCCGTCCGAGCGCAGGGAGAGCTTCTGACCCTGTCGTATGGGCTGCGCTTGGGGAAGGCTCTCGGAATCGCGTTCCTGATGACAGCGAAACCAGGATTGTGGCCGTCAGTGTCTGCGTTAGTCGCGGGCTGCGGCGCAGGACTCATTGCAGCGGCGGCCATAGAGAACATTTCGCGCATCGGTAGCCAAGGTTGCGGGCCATCGAATCATCGTCGGTTCGAGGACGCGTCGGCGGCATCGACCCTCTGAATCTCGTTTCCGTTCAATGAAGGAAACCATGAATTCGCTATCCGGAAGAGTCGCGCTTGTCACTGGCTCAAGCCGAGGAATCGGTGCAGCAATTGCTCGCCTGTTTGCGTGGCAAGGTGCAAAGGTTGCCCTACATGGTAGAGATACCGCTGCCCTATCGGCGGTGGCACTTGAGATCGAGAGCAGCGGTGGCGCGGCAATGCAGGTGGTTGCGGACGTCACGAATTTTGCCATGGCGCGCTCCAGTACACGGTGCCTAAATCTGCAGCGAATGCTTGCCCGACGACCTCGGGAACGATTCGGCGTCGTTTCGTCAATGCAATCTAGGGAATACCGGCAAGGTTACACCGAGCCCGATCGAATCAATCCACAAGAACTTGGCGAAGATAGCCCGTCGTCGGTCATTTCGTCGGGAGCCCCTTGCCCGGCAGAATTCCCGCTCCCTCTTTAATGGTGACTAGTTGATTCGCCGCAATCCCATTGAATCTTTCTTTGAAGCCGCTCGGCCAGGCAACCTCGATTCCCACCGTGGTTTCGGCGCCTAATCCGAAATGCAGACGCGGGTCGCTCGCGGAATAGAAGCTGGATTGACTGAGCACCGCCTGAGCCTGGGTTTTACGTCCATAGTGCACCAGCACGCGCGCCCCAATCGCGCTGCGATTCGACTTCACGCCGATGAGCCGTACTTTGAGCCAGTGGTGATTGCCACGCAGATCGTTGCGGAGCAGGGAGGGCGGTTCGTCCCTGTTGACGATCAAAATGTCCACGTCTCCGTCGTTGTCGAAGTCGCCGAAGGTGCAACCGCGGCTGGAATGCCGAGCCGCCACACCAGGCCCACCTTCATCGATCAATTCTTCAAAAGTTCCGTTGCCTAAATTGCGGAAGATCATGCGCGGGCACTTGTTGGTGTACTGCGGAAGCTTTCGTTCAATCCCAGGATAGACGCTGCCTGCCACCACAAAAATATCGGGATGGCCATCGTTATCCAGGTCCACGATGCCCGTGCCCCAACAAATATAGCGAGTTTCAACCCCGAGATGCGCGGCATAGGTAACGTCGTCAAAATCGGCCTTGCCGTTGTTGTGATAGAGAACGTTGGTATCGTCGGCGAAATGCGTTTTGAAAACGTCGAGGTGGCCGTCAAGATCGTAGTCGCCTATGCCGATACCCATGCCGGCCTGTTCCATTCCGTCTTCATTGAGCGCGACGCCACGCGCCAGTCCTTCTTCACGAAAGGTACCATCATGATTGTTCATAAATAGAAGACTCGGCGTCGAATCGCAGGCGACGTAAATGTCGGGCCAACCGTCTTCGTCGAGATCGGCTGCAACAACCGTCATTCCGTAGCTTCCACGCGAGGCCGAAATGCCCGCCTCCCGGCTCACATCACTGAAAGTCCCGTCGCCGTTATTTCTGTAAAGCGAATGGAAACCGGTGGGCAAACCACGAGGGCCACAATTTACTGGGATTCCTTTCCAATTGCAGTTGGCGTCAAAGCCCGGTTTCGGAGTGTGTTTGACTTCGATTTGGGCATAGTTGGAGACGAAAAGATCGAGCAGGCCGTCGCGATTGTAATCAACGAAGGAACACCCGGCGCCCCATCTCGCGGGATCATTCCTTAGACCGGCCTGCAAGGTCACGTCCGTAAAAGTTCCGTTGCCGTTATTGCGATACAGAGCGTTTTGACCGAAATAAGTGACGAACAGGTCTTCGTAGCCGTCATTGTTATAATCTCCCACACACACTGAGGAAGCCCAGCCAGTTTTCCGCAGCCCAGCCTCTTCCGTGACTTCGGTGAATGTTCCATCTCGATTGTTCTTATACAGACGATTTGTTGCGTCTGGAGGATCTCCCTCGATGCGCGAGCCGCTTAAAATGAAAATGTCCATCCAGCCATCATTGTCGTAGTCGACGAAAGCGCATCCGCAACCGATCACTTCGAGAATGTAGTTTGCATGATCGGGCTCCCCGCAGATCGTGGGTGAAATCAGACCTGCCTGGCGGGCGACATCCAGGAAATAGGCATCAAATGGCCGGCCGGATGGCGCTAGCTTGGTTTGGGCTTTTACGTTACGCGAAGCTTCGCCTTGGCCGTACGCGCTGAGAATCGGCACGCCGAGCGAAAGCGAAGTGAGAAACAGTCGACGGGACATTTTCATCACGTCGCCGCGTTGAGGCGTTTACCCGAAACCAAGGGTCGCTCCAGGAAACATGCTATTGAATTGTAGCGGCCTGCTGATTGAGACAGCGCCTGCACACCCACGCTGATCGCTTCGATCGCGTTGGAGCTGTCACGCCAGCAGGATTGCCAGACGGCGCACAATTTCATGATACACGGGAGAGCAACTGTTCAGAAGGCGCAGGGCGTTCGAATTTCGATTCCTTGCTCCGCTGGAGGCAGGTCCAGCCGTCAAACAGAGTCATCGGCGCCCCTTCTCTTCGGTTTCTCGAACCCTGGGGCAACGTTACGATAAGTCCGTGAATCCGATCCTTCCAGCGATGCATTTCCTTCTTTAGGACTTCACTCACCAGGAGTGGGTTGCAGGTGGCCCCGACCGCCCCGTGATCGAGCGCGTAGTCTGCTTCCCGAAGAGATGTCGAATCATTCCAGAGGCACGCGGGAGTGGCATCGGTCATTTCGTGCGAGGGACGATTGAATTTGCGAATTGCTTCATAAACTCGTGGGCCGTCTGCGCGCGCAGCCGCCATGTCATCGAGTCGTGGGACGCGTAAGTCGGCCACGAAACAAGAAATCAGGGCGGACGACCTGATTTCTGCGGCCCAAGCCGGGTATACGGCAGACGCGGTACAGGAGCACGAAGTCCCGAAACGTTTTGGTTTTTGCTTTGTGACGTTTTCTTAGTAAGCTCGTAGTTTGCAAGACATGTCGACTCCATGCCTGAACACCGGAGTAAGGAGAACGAGATTGAAGTCAAGAGCGAAACGTACAGGGCGCCACGTTACCATTCACGAAGTGGCGAAAGCCGCGGGGGCCTCCGTCTCCACAATTTCCGCAGCACTGAACAATTCCGACTATGTCAGCGCGGACATGCGGAGCCGAATTGAAGCAGCGATCAAGACGCTGAAGTATTGCCCTAACGACCTCGCGCGTGGCCTTCGCCTGCAGAGAACGCACTCCATTGCCATCGTGGTTCCCGACCTATCGAATAATTTTTACATCGAGCTTGTGCGCGGGGTCAAAGACTATTCCGCCTCGGCCAGTTACACGGTGCTAATCGGAGACTCTCGAGAAAGTTGGGAAGAAGAGCGGAATTATCTGGATTCGTTTCACCGGCGCCGCGTGGATGGAGTTGTGCGGGTTCCCGCCATGAACGCAGCAGGAGGAAAAGCGAGAGCAGTCTTGGGAAATCTTCCGGTGGTTTACGCGGACCGTCACCCTCGGGAAGGTGATACCCATATCGGAAGAGTGGGAGTGGACAACGCGCAGGCCGCGGAAAGCGCGACTTCCTATTTGCTGAGCCTGGGACACCGCGACATCGGAATTATTACGGGCGATGCTTCCAGCGGAACTTCGCGCGATAGATTGCAGGGATTTATGTCGGCGATTCGCCGTGCGAAAATTCCCCTGGACCGGTCGACGATACATGCCGGACACAATGACATGGAAAGCGGCCATTTCCACGCGATGCAGCTCTTGACGCGAGGGCAGCGTCCCACGGCAATTTTTTGCACCAACAACATGATGGCGTTGGGCGCGCTGGCGGCGATACAAGAGATCGGCCTCGCGTGCCCTGAAGAAATCAGCCTGCTCGGGTTCGACGATTTTTATTGGGCGACATTGCTGCGGCCCAGGCTCACCGTGGTGTGTCAGCCGGCGCGAGAGATCGGAATGATTGCGGCGAGAATCTTAATCGATCATATCGAAGGCAGGTTAAGCATTCCTACGCCGGCTTTGCTTAAGACACAACTTGTCGTGCGAGACTCTTGCTGTCCTCCGAAGAAAATGTAAGTGATATTTTTTTGCGGTGCCTCAGGCAATCGGCGACGAGCGGCCGCCGCCTTGCCCGAATGGCCATGATTTGAGGGCCCGGGAACGCACATAGTACGCACCGAAGCCCGCCGCTAAAAGAATGACCGCGGTGCCGATGTTCTGGCGTTGTTCCGGCGCGCACGCGACATAGATCCACCCGATTAGAGCTACGATTGCCGGGACGGGATAAAACCACATGCCGTACGGACGCTTGATTTCCTTGCGATATTTGCGGATGGAGAAAAGTGCGATGATTTGAGGAATGAACTGGAAGACGATCTGAATGATCATCAGCGCCGAAAGCAACCGCTCCAGCGAAAACCAGCAGAGTGGAATGGCCATCGCGTTGGTGGCGAGAAGTGAAACGGTCGGAAAGCGTCCCGTCGGATGGACGCGACCGAACACCTTGAAAAAGTTTCCTTCGGCGCCCGCAGCGTATAGGATGCGAGAATAACCGAGGCTGCCGGTGAAAGCACCGGCCAGCGTGGCGACAAGAATGAGGCACGTCATCACCGAAGCCGCGCGCGAGCCATACAACTTACCGATGAATTCCGACACCACTGCGTGAGAGACCGCGGCATCTCGCCACGGAATCGTCCCGATGATCACCACGCTCATGAGAAGGTAAAGGACGGCAACGATCAAGACCGAGAAAACAATGGCCCTCGGGATATTCTTGCCGGAATTCTTAACTTCGCCTCCGAGGTAGGTGATGTTGTTGTATCCGCCATAATTATACATCGCGATTAAAGTAGCTCCCGCTAGCCCGTAAAAAAACGACTTGGAGAGATGAAATGCGCCAGGCGGAAAATCAAACGCCAACTTCGTGTCGATATGAATAAGTCCGGACACGATTACCCAAAACATCGCGGCTAACACCACCGCCAACATGATGACTGAGTAACGCCCCACTTCCTTGACGGGACGATACAGTAGAAATGTGATGAGCACACAAACCGCACCGGCGAGGGCGCCAACTCCGGCGTGGCTTAATCGAGGTAAGAAGTAATGGGTATACTCGGCAAAACCCACGCAGGCGGCTGAGATAGCCAACGGCGCGACGAATATTGTTTCCCACAGGAACAGGAAAGAGAAAAGATGACCCCAAGTGCGTGGGTTAAAGGCCTCGCGGAAATAAATATACGCTCCGCCGACTCCCGGCATTGCCGCGCCCAGTTCGGCGTAAACCATCCCGTCGCACACGGAAAATAACGCGCCGAGAAACCACCCGAGGACTGCCTGCGGCCCGCCCATCGCGGAAAGGATCACACCGATGGTGATGAAGGGGCCAACG
>CAWBPZ010000001.1:0-30389 GCA_963790855.1 uncultured Acidobacteriota bacterium | reverse complement strand
ATCAGTCTTTTGCTAATTCTGATTTTGCAGAGACCCGCAAATTGGGCCCGTTTGTGTCCAATAAGAAGCTGCTCCATTCCTTCGAACGCTCGGCGCTCTTTCGCTGGGATCGCTTGCAGGGGGATGCAGCTCCGGTCGAGGTAGCGCACCCACCAAAAGTTCGAGCTCTAGCGGCGATATCCAGCTCCATCTTGTTCAAGTGGTCCTGCCATTCTCCATCTCACCCTTTGAACGAAGCGCGAAAAGGCTTGAGGTCCGATTTGAGAACTCGTATGTTTCGAGCATTACGCGTCGATGGGGAATCTGCTTTCGTTCGACACAAAGACGCAGAGTTTGCGGGCTCACGCCAGCGAACTTGGCGGCCTCACGGACAGTCATCGGACAGTGCTCGGAGCAGCATACAGTACACAGGGACCCTGCTCGAAGAGACGAGTTGTCTAATCATGGGTGCTTCGTGGGCTATAGTTCAATTCGCTTTCGATTATTCCTTGGACGTGAATCACGGCTTCTGAGCCATCGGATAAACCTTGATCCAATGATTCCGGATCCGCGCCTTGAACTGCTCTGCATTCAAGTCGGAGACGATCAGGTTGGAATTCTGCAGCGGCATGTGGCAATCGATGCAGTTCTCGCGAATCTTCGCACCCAGCTTCAGAAATTCGCCGCGGTCCCGATCTTGATGACACTGCAAACATTTTTCTGAATAAGACGCTGCGGCACGTTCCGGCGCATGCACCTCATGGCACGTTGCACACGTCATCTGCGAGTTTTGGTAGCAGCGGCTTCTTTGCGTGAGTGCCACCTGATTGCCGTGCACATCTCGACGCGGTCCTCCGCGTCGGGCCATGGAAGTCTGACGTAATTCTCCAGTTGTTGTCCCGGGACGTACGAAAATGCCGCGACAATCGCTTGTCCGATTCCGCCATGACATTGTGCACACACCTCAATTTGACGGTCACGCGGTAAATTAACCGGATTCACGATGGATGGAGCGCCCGAAGAAGCCGCGGCAGGTTGCGCTCGCTCGTGCTCCGCATGCGCTCGGCCCGGGCCGTGGCATCGTTCGCAAGAGATGCCGAGAACAAACCCGGTTTTCTTATAGAAGTTTTCGGCTTTTTCCGATGGAATCGACTCAAAGTAGGTAGCATTGGCACTCCAGGCACCGGGGCACAATCGGCCTGTCGAAGTTCGCGACGCCTTCGGTATATCCCGGGCTCGTGATCCATCGTTTCAAGTCTGTCCAGTAAGACACCGGCAATTGAAAAAGCTGATCGCCTTTCCAATACAAATAGGTCTGGCCCTTGATTCCAGACCCAGTGACGATATCGATTCGCTCGGTTCGCGTTTTCTGCTGCGGCGGCTGCCGGGATTCCAGCGGTTTCGTAAAATCCATTTTCTTTTGCATCCATGCGGAAATGCAGATCCGAATCGCCGGTCTGCAGAATATTCTCGCCATTTGCAAATTCGCCCAAAATGGAGTCTTCTTTGGGAAGTTGCGATGTCAGGTGGTGCGCGGTACACACATAGGTGTTGACGATTTCCCGGTGGCACTCCTGGCAAGCCGCGTCTCCCAAAAAGTCATGGCGAGAGGCTGTTCTTATTTCGTCGGCGGATGTTTTAGCGTGGCCGGGAGGGAAAGTTTCAGTCTGCCTGTGGCGCGGCATGAGTTACGCTTGCAGCAGTGAGAGAAGCTACGCCGGCAAGCATTGCGACGATGCTGATTAGCTTCATTGACGCCATGGAAATCCCATCTTGCTCCATACGTTAGCCGATATCGCATTCACTCTCAACGCGAATACGGATAAGCCGCTCCGCAGCGCACCTGGTGCGGCAAGGAATGGAAAGGTGGAGAAATTAGACGGCGTGGCCGCCGAGAAGTTGCGCAGAGGAGCAAACCGATAACCACGCCACTGTCCTATTACAGCGGACTCGACTTCGCAATGCAACCTCGCGGTACATCGGTGTGTTATATTTGCGCCACGACTCTTCTTGGGCTCAATGCATTTCTGGCGTAACACTCCGGCCAATTAGGCGGCAATGGAAAGTTTTCAACGAATGCCTTTCGTCTATCCAAAATACATTGGAGCTCTCAAAAATGAAGCCATCGATGCTGTTTAAATTGGCGATCGTCGCGGGAGTTTGCCTAATTCTCACTCAGCAGGGACCCGCGCAGCTGAAACAAAATCCCACGGCGGATCTCTTGATCGAGCTGATTCGTGTGAATAGCAGTAATCCCCCGGGAAACAATCGGCGGACTCGCGGAACTGCTCGCGGAGACGAAGTTTCGCGCGCTCGGCGTCGAGGTCGAGATCGTTCCGACGCCGGACGCAGAGAAAGTCCATTTCATTGCGCGACTCAAAGGCGACGGGTCAAAAAAGCCTGTGCTGCTGGCGGCGCACGCGGACGTCGTGGGAGTGGAACGGGAGAAGTGGACCGTCGATACGTTCGCGGGCACTGTGAAGGATGGCTATATTTATGGCCGCGGCGCGATGGATTTCAAGGGAGGCATAGCTGTGTTTGCCGAGGCGATTATAGAGCTGGTAAAGAATCACGTCCCGCTGCACCGCGACATAATTCTACTGTCAGAAGCGGATGAAGAAAGTGGCCGCTACGACACGAGTTGGCTCGCCAAATCTCATTGGGAGCTGATCAACTGCGAATTCGCGCTAAATGAGGGCGGATGGATAATGAAAAGTGCGAACGGTGGAGTGCAGTACGTAAGCATCTCGACGGGCGATAAGGTGTCGATTCCCTTGCTTGTCGAAGCTAAAGGAACGTCGACGCATTCCTCGATGCCAAGATCCGACAGCGCTATTTTCACTTTGTCCAAGGCGATGGCGAAGCTGGCGGATTACCAGACGCCGGTAGAGTTGATTCCCAGCACGCGAGAATTCTTCGAAATGCTCGCCAAGACCAGCGAGCCGCCGCTGTCCAAATATTTCGACGCCCTGGTAAACGGCAAGGACCCGAAAGTGATTCAGGAAGCGGATCGAGAAATCAGCAAAAACCCATTGCTGCATGCGATTATGCGGAACACTTTTGCTCCGGTATTCCTCAAAGCTGGATTTCGGGGGAACGTGATTCCGGGATCGGCGCAGGCGACTCTTAATCTGAGGGTCATTCCAGGAAGCGACCTGGAAAAGTTTATAGCGGAGATTCGCGAGGTAATCGACGACCCACGCGTGGATGTTTCACTTCCTTCGGGGGACAACCCGGACGCTGCACGGGTGCAGGAACTTGTAAGAGAAACTGAGAGTTTGAAGTCGTCGAACACAAACACAGATCTCTACCGGGCGTTGGAGGCTAGCGCTCATTCGACCTGGCCGGGGAGGCCTGTGACCCCATATCTATTTCAAGCGGGTACGGACGCGACCGCATGGCGGAGCCGAGGCGTTCCCGTTTACGGGATTTATCCGTATCCCATTACACCCGAAGATTTGACGCGCATGCACGGAAACGATGAACGAGTGGCGATCGAATCGCTGGAACAAGGAACGGAGCTGATTTACGAGACGCTTGTTCAGGTTGCGTCGGAGTAGGAACCACTCAAAAGTTTGCGGGACCGAGGCCGGTCTGCAGTTCCCAGGCTGCTCGCGTTGCTGGCTGGTTCAGGATGCTGCGGAGGTATCGGGAGTGGATAGAGGCCGGCGCGTTGTGACGGAATCGATGGGAACGCCAGGCAGCAAGCCTTCGATAAAGCGTGGAAATACAGGCACCAAAACGTTTCGGTGTATTCGCTTCGTTTCTTTGTCCCCTAAACCGACTCTGCTATGATTGCCAATATGGCGAGTTCTGTCTCCTCTCGCAGCGACCGAGGATTGGTGGTCTTTGGTGAATTTTTTTTTGACCTGGTGTTCTACGACCTGCCAACGATTCCTCGAATGGGAGAAGAAGTTAAGACCGCGAGCTTCGCACGATTTGCAGGTGGCGGCCTGGCAACAACCGCATTAGTAGCGGCGGGATTAGGCACTCCGACAAAAGCGATTACGAGAGTCGGAAGGGATGCGCTCAAAAGTCCGGAATGGCAGAGGGTGGTCGAGAGCGGGATCTCCACCGGAGGCTGTGAATTCGATGCGCATTTACCGACGGCAATAACAGTCTGCGCAGCTTGCGCAGGTGATCGCATGATGATTACTCACGACAGAATCAATGCGAAATTGGAAAGACTCCTGGCGCGACCGAGTGTGCAGAGGCAGTTGCGAAGCGGATGGCATCTGCATTTGGCGTGTGCGCTGCGGCCACCACAGCTGTGGATGGCGGCAATTCGCAAATTGCGCAAGCGAGGCTTGACGATTTCGGCGGATTGCGGATGGAACCCTGACGTACTCAAGTCTCCGCGATTGCCGTCGCTGCTGAAGGAGTTCGAGTTTATATTTCCAAACGAATCGGAAGCGAAGGCCATGACAGGAGCAAAAACAATCGAGGTCGCTGCAAGAAACTTGGCGCGAAGGGTCCGCGTTCCCGTCGTCAAGCTTGGCCCGGACGGCTCTCTGGCCGTACGTGACGGCAGAATCGTGCGCATGAAATCGATTCGCGTCCGCGCGATGGATGCGACAGGATCAGGCGACGCTTTCGATGGTGGTTTTCTTCACGGGTATCTTGCCGGGTGGCCGCTCGAGGAGTGTCTGCGAGCGGGAAATGTTTGCGGAGCGCTCGCCACGACCGGTGCGGGAGGATCTTCTGCAATTCCGACAGCGAACAACCTGAGGAAGTTGATGAAAAGGCTTCGCTGACATGGATATGAGGTACGACGAGGACGAATTGCGGCCCGCGTCGCAAAACCTCAGCGGGAAATCGACGGGGAGGACGTAGCGCAATCATGAAAATCACTCTGGTCGGAGCCGCGGGGGTGCGTACCCCACTGCTAGTCCACGGTCTCGCAGGCCTTAGCGGCAACGTGCGGCTGGACGAGTTGGCGTTTTGGGATAGCGATCCTGAACGCGTGAAGATCATGAAGAGGGTCGCGGAAGCGATGGGCAAGCGGAGTGGATTGCGCGCGCGCCTCACGGCGTATTCCGATCCCGAGCATGCCCTGGAAGGAGCGGACTACGTCATCACAAGTATTCGCGTCGGTGGAATCGACGCGCGAGTCAAAGACGAAACGATCGCTCTGGCACATGGGCTGGTCGGCCAGGAAACGGTGGGCGCAGGTGGCTTCGCGTGCGCCATGCGGAATTTGGGAGTGATGCTGGAATATGCCCGGCTGATTGAACGCGTGGCTCCGCGCGCGACGGTCATCAATTTCACAAATCCGGTCGGAATTATTTCGCAAGGACTTCTGAATTACTCCGGAGTCAAACTCATCGGCGTTTGCGACACTCCTTTGGAAACGTTTGAAGCGATCGCCCATGCGCTTGACCGAACTCCGTTTGGATTGCGTTTCGGCTACTTCGGGCTGAACCACTTAGGCTGGGTACGGTCGATTTGCGATGAGACTGGGGCAGAACTCCTTCCGAAAGTGCTGTCTGCACCGGAAATCATTCAGAAATGCTATCGGCACGGCCTTTTCCCGCCGCAGTTCATTCAACAACTGGGGCTGCTGCCCACGGAATATCTCTACTTTTATTATTTCCCAGAGGCCGCGTACAAGAACACGCAACAAAGCGGCCAGTCACGCGGGCAGGCCGTCGCAGCGATGAGCACGCGGCTGTTGCAGAGGCTGGCGCAGGCTCCAGAGGCGAAGCTAATCGAAATCTATGAAGATTACCTGCGCGAACGAAATGCTTCTTACTTCAGTATCGAGGCAACGGCAGGGGAGAGACGCAAAGAGAATCAGGAGCTCTACTCGGAATTTTCGGGTTACGAACGGATAGCGCTGCTCGTGCTACAGGCGTTACATGCAGAAACGCCTTCCTTGATTCCTCTTACGATTCGCAATGACGGAGCAATGAAGGATCTCGATGCCGATGACGCAGTCGAACTGCCGTGCGAAGTTTCTTCATCGGGCGTTCGGGTGCTTCCGGTGGAGCGTGCGCCGAACGCTGTTCGTCCCTTGCTGCTCCAGGTGAAAGAGTATGAACGGCTCGCGGTGCGCGCTTCCGTCGAGCATTCACGCGAGTTCGCTCTTGCGGCACTCGAGAAAAACCCTCTGGTTGGCCGTCAGGATGTGGCCCAGGAAGTACTGACCGAATACCTTCAGGCGTTCGGACAACAGATGAAACTCTAAGCGGCGTAAAAGGCTTCGTTCCGAATGACGGCTGTTTTCGATCCGCAGTGCGTTTACGTGAGTCAATCTGCAGGCGAAATTTTAGACACCACATTTTTCAAATAGCGCAAACTAGTGCGCATGCTCTCCGTTGGCGGAACGAGCGTCTTGCCGTAGATTACATCTTGTTCGACGATAGCCCAGCCTGAATAGCTGCTTTCGGCCAGGAATCGAAAGAAACTGTCGAAATCGATGCATCCGTTTCCGATTCGAGAGAACACCCCGGCGCCGATGGCTTGATCAAAGTGAAGCTTCTGGCGCCGCGCTTCGCCCAATATGCCGGCGTCCACGTCTTTGATGTGCACGTACTGCAGCACAGATCGATATTTTCGCGCCTCATCGACGGGATCTCCCCCTCCGTAAACGCAGTGCCCGGTATCAAGACACAGCCCGACCTGCGTGCCGGCGAGTACCTCGAAAAGGCGTTCCACTTCCATGGGCGTCTCGACGAAAGTGGCGACGTGGGGATGGAAAACAACGCGGAGGCCGAATTCCGCAGCAGCCTGCTCGACCTGCCGGATGACCGCTCCTACGTGCTTCCACTGAGCGAGGGTCAACGACTTGCTTCCATCCAGCGGAACGCGACCCGCGATTTTCCTTCGTTGGGGTGTTTGGCAACCGGCGAGAACGACCAATCTGGCACCCAATGCGGCGAGCAGTGCGCCGACCCTGCGGACATGTGCGATTACGTTTTCTACGCGCGAAGGTTCGGTGATCGGAACGGGAACGAAAGAAGAAAGCATGGCCAATCCGAGCCGCTGCAATGATTCTTTTAGAATCCGGGGATCGGTCGGGAAATAACCAAAGGGTCCCAACTCCGTTCCCGTGAAGCCCGCGGAGACGATTTCTTCGAGAATTTGCCCGTAGGGTTGCTCCCAAGCTGGCCCCGGATCATCCTGCACGCCCCAACTAACGGGGGCCGATGCAAAGCGGATCTGGTCAGAGAATTTCTGCAATTTACGGCCTCTTCGCGAGTGCGCCCAAGTGCACGCGCGCGCCCTCCTTGGCGCTCTGATAGCAGGCTTCGATCAATTCAACGACGTTGTATCCGTCATCGGCGGTGACGGGAGCGGGCGATTTCCCGTCGAGGGCGTCGACGAAAAGACAATCTTCTTCGACGTAGCCCCACTTCTCATGCATGGTCGCGAGCGAGAAATCGTAAGTGGTCGTGCGGTTCTCCAATCCGCTCGTGAAAGAGATTCTCTCCATTTCGAAGGTTTCATAGGTTGCGTGCATCCCATAGACCTCGAAGCGCTCGAAAGGGAAGTGCCAGCTGGCGTGCGCGTAGGTCTTCATCGTCGCCTGTAAACCGGAATGAAAGCTGAGCAAGATGGAAAAATCGTCGAGTTCGCCATGTTCGTGAGCGCGAGCAGCTACCTGCACCCATTCAACCTTTCCAAAGAAATAGGTCATCAAATCGAACATGTGCACGGGGGTCTCGTACAGGAAGCCCCCAGTCAGGCTCGAATTCCATACCCAGGGCGGGTTAATGAGTTCTCCGCGGTTCATTTTAGCGTGGACCGAAAGCGGACGGAATTCGCCGAGATCGATTGCACCTTTAAGAATTTTGTAAACCGGCGCAAAACGGCGGTTGTGGCCCACTTGATAGACGAGTCCGGAGCGAACAGCCCGATTGCGCAGTCGTGTGGCGTGCTCCAAAGTCAACGCGAAGGGCTTTTCGCAAAAAACGTGCTTGCCGGCATCCAGAACTTGCGTGGCAACGTCTTCATGAGTCGTATTCGGGGTACAGATATAGACGGCGTCACACTCATTGAAGAGTTCCTCAAGCGATCGGGCAGGCTGACAGCCAAACTTGGTGGCCATTGCTTGCGCGTGGGCCCCGTCTACGTCAAAAACACTTTGAAGCGTCACGCGGGCATCCTTTGCCAAGATTGTGGCATGTATGCTTCCAGCACCCCCCGCTCCAACGATTCCAATCTTATGTGGCATTACCGACCTCGTCCTTCCTGGCCCCAAACTGCTCAGCCAAAAATCGTTAGCCCGACACTACCGCGACGCCAATAAGTCGGTCATCTGCCGACTTCCCGCTGCAGGCCCGCCGCGCAACATAGCCCGAGCTACGAACTTCGTTGCGACCCAAGAGCGTGAACCAACGGAACGCGAG
Source organism: uncultured Acidobacteriota bacterium (assembly GCA_963790855.1). Classification (GTDB taxonomy): domain Bacteria; phylum Acidobacteriota; class Terriglobia; order Acidiferrales; family UBA7541; genus Palsa-295. The sequence continues at coordinate 22,059 of CAWBPZ010000001.1, read as the reverse complement.
GATCGCGCTCCAGGCCGCTCTTGCGGAGGTGCGTGTAGCGCGGATCGTCGCTGGCAGCCATGGAACGAGCGCTACCAGCAAGCGCATTGAGGTAATACACGTCGTACCCATGAGCCGCGACAACCGGATGGTAACCATCCTTGATCAGTACTAAATCGCCGTCGATGAGAGTCAGCGTGTTGTCACGCGTTCCCGCAGCGTCGTACAGGCGTTGGAATGCGTAACCCTCCGGCTTGCTGATCCGGTAGTAATAGGTTTCGTCCAGGTCCACTTCGAACGGGGGGTTGTGAACGTCATGCTTGTGCGGAGGATAGCTCGACCAATTTCCGCTGGGTGTATAGACCTCGCAAATCAAAAGCTTATCAGCAGGAAACTCCGGGTAAATGACATCAACGATTTGACGAGTGCTATTTCCCCCGCCGCGAATCTCCTCGCGGCAATCTGCGGGAGTTATGATGCGAGGACTAAGCTGAGCGAAAGAAGGAGTGCGGCAATCCGCAAATTCGCAATTGGAGATGGCCGAAATCTCAAGAAACGTGTGGCTCGGCAAATAAATCGCGTACGGATAGCCGCTGAAAACGTCCTTGCGTCCCCCAACTTCGCGGGGACCTTCACCCCAGTCCACAGTCGCTTTTCCTCCGAGGACGACGAGAGCAGCCTCTTGGTCACCAGTGTTGCTCTGCCAATATTGTCCGGCGATGAGCCGCCGGACCGAGAAATTGATGGTCTTCCAGTTTGCTCGCTCGCGCGTGACAGACACGAGGACACCGGATTTGTCGTGCGCGACGGGGGCCGAGTGAATCAAGACCTCCTCTTCGTAATGAGTTTGAGCCATGTATACCTCCCCTGAGAAACGGCGCCCGCCGCGCCCAATCTCGATACTCCTAATCAGCACACCAATTCATGGTGTCTCCCGCCCCCGGAAAAAAAGTCGCGCGCGCTCGACTCCGTCTAGCTCGACATACTCATTTTTCAAAAACTCGATGGTCGCCTGCGCCGCCGTGACTTGAAATGTGGACGACAAAAACGGCCTCCCAGAAGGCGTTTGATCCCATCCATTACTGGAATCAGAAACCCTAGAAAGAAGATACCGGAGCGGCTCGTTCCGCTCCGGCGGCAGGCGTTAGAAGTACAGCTTCAGCGCGAATTGGATTTCACGAGGATCGCCCGGTCCGCCCGAATCGGTACCTAGAATCGGGGCGAGCGTGTTGTTGACCTTTCCAAACGAACCTGGCGAGGCAATATTCGCGCTCGGGTTTGCGAAGTTGGGATGATTGAAGGCGTTGAAGAATTCAACTCTAAATTGCAGCTGCCATCTTTCCGTGAACTTGAATTGTTTGAACACACTCAGGTCCCATGTTTGAATTCCGGGACCGTAAAACTGATAGGGAGCGCATGTCCCGAACTGTCCGGGACCGGGTTGCGAAAACGCCGCCGGATTGATTATGAACCCCGTGGTCGTGAACAACTTAGGATTGGTTGTCGCGCCGGCGTAGGGATTCCCGATACAGTTCGCATAGACGGGGTTATTGCCGTCCACCAAGCCATCATTACTGGCGGTGACGTTAAACGGAGTTCCGGTCTGCAGCGTCACGATTCCGTTGAATTGCCATCCACCCAGCCAACGAGCGGCGAAATCATCGCCTGACATGAAGCGCTGCCCCTGTCCAAACGGCAGTTCCCAAATGAAATTCCCGACAAAACGGCTGCGAATGTCGAGAACCGAATTGCCCATCTCCGCGCCATAGTTATACGAGTTTTGAGGTAGCTGAGGCGCCGTCAAGTTGTCGCGGTAATTGGCGAGACCGTGGGCGAACGTATACCCTAGTCCGAAGCTCAAGCCTTTGGACATTCTCCGTTGCAAGTCAAGCTGGAGGGCGTTGTAGGCCGAATTTCCGTCGTTCGTCGCGGTTTCCAGGTACGCATGCGTACCTGTGGTGGCACAGGGATTACCAACTCCTGCAAATGTATCTATATTTGTAACTGTGCTCAGATTGGCATAAGGATACAGCAAAATCGGACAGCCGGTATCGAAACCAGTGACATGTGGCTGGTTAAAATCGCGTACGCGTTCCTCCTTGCGCCCCCAATTTCCAACGTAGGTCGCTGAAGCTACAGTATCACTCGCAACTTGATATTCAAATCCGAAGCTTGTCTGCTCGACATACGGCGTGCGCTGGTTCGGATCCTGCGCGCGAATTTGAAGCTGATACAAAGGTGGGGCAGTTGCATCGATAATCGAGGCAGGGAACCCATCCTTTAGCTGAAACACGGCGCTGGTTCCGCCGGTAGAAATTTGCGTATCAACAAACTGCGGCGGATTTAGCTGAAGCAACGCTTCCGAGCCTATGCGATTTACATGCTGATAAAAAACTCCATATCCACCTCTCCATACGAGGCGAGGCATCATCTGATAAGCAAAACCAAGACGCGGGGCAAAATTGTTGAAGTCGGGATGAATCAGCGAACGATCGTACCAACCGGTCGCATTGCTCGGCGCGGTGATAATTCCTCCTCCGCCCACCGGCGTGAAGTTCGAGGTCTCGTTATGCCTATCGATCAGTGGAGCGAAAAGTTCGTATCGGAGGCCGTAAGTCAGGGTGAGTTTCGAAGTCGCCTTCCAAGTGTCCATCGCATAGAAGGAGCTTCCTGGTGTGAAATAATGGACGACGTGGGGTGTGGTGAAAATTACTAAATTGACGTCTCCGAGCAGCAAATCGGGCAGCGCCATCGAAAAACTGCTGGTGACAACGCCAGTTTCTAACATAAGGCCCTGGGGAGCTTCGATATCGAGAAAATTGTCGCTGCGCCTGAGGTATTGGTAACCGAACTTGAAGCTGTGCGTGCCTTTCAGCCAGTTGAGGTTCTCAACCACGTTCCACCCTTGTGAAATCTGGTACTGAGGCCGCCAAGCTGCCGACCCTTCTGTGGTCAGGCCGCTGATGAAGAATGGAGGTATGCCGGCGGATCCTGGGCCATCCGGAATTCCTGACAGACCAATCGCTGATGCGGCCTCGGAAGTACCAACACTCAAACCATTGGGATCGCTATGGGCGTAGTCCCGGCTGAAGCCGAAGCGCAGATCATTGACCAGTGAGTTTGAAAGCGTGTGCGTCCAACCCAGCGCGATCGACTGCTGGTGCCAGCGATACTGTGTCGCGAAGTTGCCATTGCCGATCAACGGATTGCCGGTCCACAGCGGGTCCTGCTTGTTGACGTGCCGGTAGCTATAGCTTCCAAATATCTGATCTTTTGGGCTGAGAGTGTAGTCGATGCGCCCATCCAAGGAATACGAGTCATTAGGAATTGACGTCGCAAATACATAGTTCGGCGCGCCGGTCCAACTCCCAGGGATTCCTTCCACAGCTACCGCGGATGGGATATTCGGAACGGCCGTGCCGGCGACCAGACCCATGAGCTTTTGCGCAACGGGATCGAAGCAACCCGTCTGGATAATGTTCCCGACGTAGCATCCGGATTGGCCCGGGACCAGTGGATTGGCTAATGCATACGGCAATTCCGTAAAATTGCCCTGCGTCATCAGCGGCGTCGGAACAGTGCTTTGGACGGTAGTGCCATTCCGGCTGGTGAAGCGTTCGAGATCGCCGAAGAAAAACAGCTTGTCCTTCAGGATCGGGCCGCCGAATGTGCCGCCGAACTGATTTTGAGAAAAGCCGGTGCGTGGTATACCGGTCAAATTGTTGATCCACGTGTTTGCGTCCAGGACCTTATTCCGAAAGAACTCGTACAGATCTCCGTGGTACCCATTCGTTCCTGATTTGATGGTCGCGTTGACCACGGCACCCGCCGAATTGCCGAATTCAGACGAGTACGTGCGCGTCTGAACCTTAAACTCCTGCAGGGCGTCGGGCGGCGGCTGCACAACTTGCACCGACAATTCCTGCAAGTTTTCCGAGAACGAGTTGTTGTCGATGCCGTTCAGCAGAAAATTGTTCTGAAGCTCGCTGTTGCCGTTGGCGCTAAAGCGGTCGGGAGCAGGGTTCGCCGGGGCATAAAATTTGTAAACGCCGGGTTCCAAAAGCGCCAAGTCAGCGTAACGACGCCCGTTGAGAGGAAGGTCGTTGATGTGCTGTTCATTTACCACGCTTCCGATGTCGGCCGACTGTGTCTCCAGGATTGACTCAGCACCCGTAACCACGATTTGCGTATTCACTGAGCCAACCTTCAACGCAAAATTAATGGACAGATGATCTTGCACGTGCACTTGAATGTCATCGCGCAAAACGCTCTCAAACCCGGCAGCGCTCGCCTTCACGGAGTACGCGCCGGGAATTAATGTCAGAACCTGATACTCGCCGTCCGCATTCACAGGGGTGTTCACTTCGACTCCCGTAGCCTTATTTGTGATCGTCACTCTCGCGCTAGGCACGACAGCACCAGACGAGTCTAGAATCCTGCCGGCGATGGCTCCGCGGTCAATTTGGCCAAACGCAGGCAGGGCAGAAAAGCCAAGCAACACGGCAAGCAGCATCACCCGGTCGAGCAACCCGCGATTCTTCATCCCTTGATACATTGCATCCTCCGCGTTTCAGATTCGAAGAGCAGTCTCCCGACTTCCCACTCAGCTGGACTCAAAACCGCTCGGCTACCCGCCGCTCGCTTGGAAACAAATCAGAAACTTTTAAGTCCGAATCCATCGCGGGCCACGCAAAAACGGGACAGCCCGCGAACTCGATCGCCTCTGAATAATCGGCGCCCTCGACCGCTTGCTCTCCGGCATACGCACGCCACACAAAACGTATGGCAGACCAGGTTGAAACGGAAAAACTTGGAAAAGACGAATGAAATATCGTCAGCCGAACACTGCCCCCTAAAGAACCACCCCTCCGCTGCACCGAAACGATTCGGTCATCGATGGCTGCACATGTAACATTCGCAAAAATCGTTGTCAAGTCATTTCTTATTGAAAAATCGAGTATCTGCTAAAGAGTTTTGCAATATTCGCAAGTGCATGACGGCCCGGAATGATCGGTCCCCCAGATGCCAGAACGTTGCGGCATTTGTATTGACAACGTTTGTTGCGGACGTACAATGCCGTTGCGCCGAAGAAAAAAACGGAGTGAACACGCCGAGGGCCGCAGCAATCGAACGAATGCAAACCGCCGCGCACTTCGCGGATGGGTTCTGCAGAGGCGCAGCAGCAGAATTTGTAACACGTGTCTTCCGGATCGAAGCAAGACTTTCTGCTGAGGTTCGGCGTTTGCCCTCACTCGAAACGATATGGTCAGTGCGCGTGCGGCCAAGACATGGCGATGGCCGATTCCCGCACGAACCGAATACTCCATTTAGATAGCTCGCGATATGCAAAGGAGACAGTATGGCATTGCGATGCGGCAGGATTCTTACTGTAATTTTCGTCCTATTGGCATGCGCACTGTTTTTTCTTTTTCGATCGGGTCCGGTGATCGCTCAATCTCCGACCGCAGTCAGTTCGAAGGCAATTGTCTCTGCGGAGCCGCTGGATTTTGATCGAGGAGCAGCGGCACTCTGGCAGAGCCTTCTAAAACTCCATACGCGCGCAAGCCTACTGATGGTCACGGCGCATCCCGACGACGAAGACGGCGGAATGCTGACCTATGAATCGCGCGGGCAAGGCGCACGCGTTGCTCTGTTGACGCTCAATCGTGGCGAAGGTGGCGCCAACGTCATGTCTTCAGACTACTTTGACGCGCTAGGGCTGGTGCGCACGGAAGAACTTCTCGCCGCCGATCGCTACTATGGAGTACAGCAATATTTCTCGCGAATGTGTGACTACGGTTTTTCGAAGACAAAAGAAGAGGCGCTCGAGAAGTGGGGGCACGATCAAACCCTTTCCGATGCAGTGCGCGTCGTACGCATCACTCGCCCGCTCGTCATTGCTTCCGTCTTTGTCGGAGGGCGCACCGACGGCCACGGCAATCACCAAGTCGCTGGGCAGATAGCGCAGGAGGCATTCAAGGCAGCGGGCGATCCCGCCATGTTTCCCGACCAGATTAAGGAAGGACTGCGCCCCTGGAAGGCGCTCAAGGATTATGCACTGGTGCCATTTTCCCCCGTCACGGATAAGGGGATCCTTGACTACGCGGACGGCAAATATTACCCCGCCGAATTTCGTAATTATGCGGAGGGCGCCGTCATTCACGGCGCGCTTACCGCTTCTGTCGAAATCCCGGAGGGCGAATACGACCCCCTCTTCGGATTAACGTACGTTCAGGTCGCCCGCGTGGGACTCGGGCAGCAAAAGTCGCAGAGCGGTGGCACCGGCATGCCGCCGGCGGAAGCGGAGATGACTCCGTATCACCGCTTCGCGTCGCTTGTCACCGTGCGGGAAAAAGAGTCGTCTTTCTACGATGGCATCGACGGTTCGCTGGTCGGAATCGCGAGCCTCGCCCAAGGCGGCGATTCCACTTTTCTGAAGGCTGACTTATCGCAGATCAATTCGCTGGTCGATAAAGCCATGAATGATTTCACGGCGCAACACCCGGAAGCGATTTCTTCGACACTCGCGGCAGGCTTGAAAAAAACAAACGAACTGATCGAAAAAGTAGCCGGCAGCGACCTGACCGCCAATTCGAAGTACGACGTGACGTATGAGTTGAGAGTGAAGCAAGCGCAATTTGAAAATGCGCTGGCTGAATCGCTCGGCATTTCGGTGCTGGCGACCGTGGCTCCTGAGAAGGAACCGACAGGGCCTTTCGCTCGCTTTTTCAAAAATCCGCCATCGTTCCAGGTGGCCATTCCCGGACAGGAATTCTGGGTGAAAATCCACGCAACAAGTCCAACGAATCTTCCCGTGGAATTGCAGAGCGCGGTGCTCGAGTCTCCGTCGAACGAACAATGGTCCATCGATCCCGCGACGCAAACGGGCAGCACGCTCAGAGGCAATCAGTCCGCGGATCTGCGATTCACGGTTCGCGCGGCCTCCGATGCGAGTTTCACGCGCCCCTATTTCACGCGTCCTAACATCGAGCAGGCCTACTATGACATTCAGCCGCCAAAAGATCTGAATCTGCCTCTGGCTCCGTATCCTCTTTCAGCCAAGATACGATTCGTTTTCGACGGCGTGCCATTCGATCAGGCGCAGGTCGTTCAATCCGTGCAGCGCGTCGTCGGCCCGGGCACCGTGCTGGAGCCACTGATCGTCGCCCCGGCCATTTCCCTTTCCATCATGCCGCAAGCGGGAATTGTTTCCCTCGATACCAAAACTTTCGCAGTGACCGTCAGGCTTCACAGCAACGTCAAGGGTGCCGCGCACGGTACTGTAAAACTAGACTTACCGGAAGGCTGGAAGGCCCCGCAGGAGGAATTCTCAACGTCAAAGGACGGTGACGATCTATCGCTCAACTTCCAAGTAACTCCCGGCGCTCTAAAAGAAAAGTCCTACGCCATAACGGCCGTCGCCGCCTACGATGGCCACGATTATCGAGAGGGGTATCACACCATCGGCTATTCCGGTCTGCGCCCCTACAATCTCTATCGCGCTGCCACTTATCGCACTACCGGTGTTGATGTGAAGGTTGCTCCGGGCCTGCAGATCGGATACATCGTGGGCGCGGGTGACGACATGCCTCAATCTCTGCTGAATCTCGGCATCAACGTCCATTTGCTCACGTCGGAAGATCTGGCCAGCGGAAATCTTTCCAAATTCAACGCCATCATTCTCGGCGTGCGCGCGTACGCGGTGCGCGAGGACCTTAAAATTCACAACGATCGCATCCTAGATTACGTGAAAAACGGGGGCGTCGTCATCGTTCAATACAACACGCCCGAGTTCGATCACAATTACGGCCCTTATCCCTACAAAATGGGATCGAATCCTGAAGAAGTTACGGATGAAAATTCCCAGGTCGAAATCCTGGCGCCGTCAAATCCCGTGTTCACCTGGCCCAATAAAATCAGCAGCAAGGATTTTGAGAATTGGGTCGAGGAGCGCGGCTCGAAATTCCTTGAGAGCTGGGACTCGCAGTACGTCCCACTGCTCGAAATGCACGACCCCGGCCAGGCACCTCAAAAAGGCGGCCTCATCTACGCCAAGTACGGCAAGGGGATTTACATTTATAACGCCTACGCCTTCTACCGCCAGATGCCCGAAGGCGTTCCGGGCGCATATCGCATTTTCGCCAACATGGTCAGCCTGGGAAAGAATCCCGAGCTCATGAAAGCTCCACACGCAAACGCTAGCAAGCCGTCCGGGGAGCCCCGTCCCTGATTTCGTGAAGCGGACAGCCGTAGCGATCAACGCCGGACCATTTTCACCGATGATCCGGCGTTTCCTTCTGCTCCTGCGCTTCTTTCCGCATCGTATAGAGGAAAGTCTTCATCGTAGCTTCGCGCCGCGCGTTCTCATCCGCGACGCGCGTTGACGCGGCTTCGTAGAGCTTTATTTCCTTCCGCTGCTTTTCCGATTGCTGCAGGTGCTCGTAAATTTGGGCCAGCCGGTAATGCGCATCCGCGGATCCCGGGTCCAAGCGAGCGCAGATTTCGGATTCGGCGAGCGCTTCTGGCCAGCGGTCCAGCCATCGATAGGCTTTACCCAATTGGCAATGCGGCGCGGCATCGTCTTTCGGAAGCAGCGCTAGTGACGCGCGCAAGCGTCGCAGAATCTCCGCGGCGTGGGTTTTGTCTCCCGAAACGTAGTCTGTGCGAAAGAGGGCCGCGCCGCAGTAGTACTGCATCTGTCCGACCGTCGGCCGGCTGTCCGAGTACTCGCATAGCTTTGCGACAGCCGCGGGATCGGGCGCCGCGGCCCGGTCCGTCTGAATGTCTCCCAAATATTGCAGCGGCTCCTGGGGTTGGGGAGCCAGTTCCGCCGCACGCAGCAGATATTTTGTGGCTTCGTCGTCGGTTCCCCCAAAATGCTCAACCATGCCCAATGCGAGCTGGATTCGCCAGGACTGCGGCTGCAGCTCCTCAGCCTGTTTGAGAACGACTCTTGCAGGTTCGAAGCTGCTGTGCCGGATCAATTCCAGCGAAAGCGAGAGACGATATTGCTCCTCGTTTGGCGCCAGCTCCACGGCCGTCTGATAAGCCTTCACGGCGGCGAGGCTGTCGCCACGCGCCTCCTGAATGTCGCCAATCAGGTCTTCGAGATCCGCGTTATCACCAAGCTCTTTGCACTTTTCCGCGCTTGCCAAGGCGTCGTCAGGTCGACCGGCTCGGAATTGTGCCAGAGCCAGATTGAACTCCAGGTCGGCGCGCTGCGGGTCGAGCTCCGCGGCCCTATTTAACTCATCAATGGATTCGGAATATTTTTCGTAAGAGATGAGGAGCTGCGCCACGCGCTGGTGAAGCGCCAACTCTTCCGAAAATGCCAGCTTTGTCGCGCGAAGCAGTTCCAGGGTTTGATGAAAATCGGAACGCATTTCCAATTCGGCTTGCAGAGAAACGAGGCCAGCTTGGGGATTGTGAGTTTCGGAAAATAAAGGCTCTGCCAAACGCGCCGCGCGCTGCCAATTTTTGGATTGCAGTTCTGCCACGGCCGTCGCCATGACTAATCCAAGGTCAGCCGGCTCCAAAGCCAAAGCCTTTTCCATTTCCGAGGCGGCCGCCGGAGCATTTCCGAGTCCCAGAGCTATAGAGGCTTTCAGCCGGTGGAACCCGATGCGCTCTTCACGTTCAGCCGGCGGGGATAGGCCGGCCAATGCGCTTTGCGCTTCCGCGTACTTGTGGAGGTGCACAAGCACTACCGCCCACTCCATCCGGATCCGGGGATCGCTGCGGATAATTTTCGCAGCATTCGCCAGCAAGAGCTCGGCTTTTTCCGGCTGGCCTTCTCGTTCGTAAATCTCGCCGAGGGCTGCGAGAGCGATGGCATCGTTGGGTGCGATTTGCAAAACACCGTGCAACTCTTCCTCCGCCCGTTCGTTCTGCCCGACGCTGGCATACGCTTGTCCGAGCAGGGTACGTGCGGCGGAATCCTTGGGCCGGGTTTGAAGATAGCTCGAGAGAATTCGTATCGCTTCCTCTGCGTTTCCGTGCGCGAGAGAGGATTGCGCTTCAGCGAGTGTTTCTGAGACCTGAGGGGGATGCGCTGGTGGTGAGGATTGGTTCTGCTGTGCGGCGGGAGTGAGCGTGAAACCCGAGAGCAACAATGTGCCGGCACCCAGAGCGAATCGCCTAACAATTCGGCACTTCGTCACGGCTGGTGTCTCTCCCGGCTTCATCACTTTGCGTTGCAATTCTCTGCTCTGCACGAAGCTTTGCGTAAAACGACTCGCTACAGTTTCCCGCCTACCAGCTACCCGGCACGTCCCCGTGTTTTAACCAGTCCTCGATGAGCTTCACGATACCGTCCTCGCTGATCTGAATCAGCTTTTTCCCTTTTTCCTCGGAGGCTTCGCTTACCTGACCAGAATACCCCGGCCAGTCGTTTGCCGTGGACTTTTGCAGAAAATAAGGTGGCCCGCCGGAGAGATCGGGCGGTTCGGGAAGATCGCGGACCTTGTCGAGATGAATCAGATCCGGGCGGAAGGCTGCAACTGCGGAAGTTTCGAGGGGGCCACCATGGCCGTGGCCTCCATTGGCCTGATGAAACATCCCCAACGTCTTCATCATGTCCTCGGGAAGAAACTCCCACCAATTCACAAACAGAATCGCCGAATCTTTCACCTCATCGGCCACCTGAGCGATTGCGCCGCGTCCCGGTCCGATATTGCCGTCGTGACCGTTGAGGATGAAGATCTTGCTAAATCCGATCCGCAGAAGATTGCGCAAGACGTCCGCGTAATACATCGTCATTACTTCAGGTCGAATTGAGATCGTGCCTTGGAAATGCGCGGTGTTCGCCGGACATTGCGTGAACTTGATTACGGGAAACAAGAGCGCACGCGTCCGTGCCGCTACGCGCTCCGCAATTCCTGAAATGATAATGGAATCTGCGCCCAGCGGGTTGTGCAGCCCGTGAAACTCCAGGCTTCCCAGCGGTAGCATCGCCAGGGGATGACTGGCCGCGACATTGGCCACTTCGAATCCCACGATTTCCTCGAATCGTTTCGGCTGTAGCGGCCTATCGTCGTCCGCAGCGTCCCGGTTAGCTACGGCGGCGATTCCGGGCAGAGCCAATCCGGCCAGCAGCACATCCCTTCTCGCGATCCGCGTCACACGCCCTCACTCGCAAAATCACTGGGAGGCTAGCCTACGATCTTGCGCGTTGTCCACGCCTATTTTCTTTGCGAAATCTGCGCAAGCCCGTATCGCCTGCCCAGCGCGGCCAAGCTGAACTCATGCCAAAACGTTTCAGTAAATTCGCTTCTTGACTTGCCCGTGTCCGGCCCCGCTGCTATAGTCCACCCTCGGCATTCGATTCGCTTTTTTCCGGGACGCCTGCATTGGCCGAAAACATTTCGCCCTATCTTCCCGCCGAGATCGCAGGACCCTCTGAAAAACTTGTTCGCGGCATGGGCTTGGTTCAATCGGTCGCCGTCAACATGCTCGGGATGATTGGCGTTGGCCCCTTCATCACCATCGGTGTGATCCTTTCCGCGATGGGCGGGCCGCAGGCAGTCCTCGGGTGGTTTCTTGGCGCGTTATTTTCCGTGTGCGACGGGATGGTTTACGCCGAACTGGGCGCGGCAATGCCGGGAGTCGGCGGAGCGTATATTTATTTCCGCGAGGCCTTTAACCCACGCACTTGGGGTCATCTTTTCTCTTTCCTGTTCCTGTGGGAAACAATATTCGTCGCGCCGTTGGCTATCTCAGCCGCCTGCGTGGGTTTTGCCGAGTATACCCATTACTTCTTACCTCGATTAAGCCACGCCGGAGTTGGCGCCCTCGCCGGTGCGGTTTGTGTGCTCATCACATTTCTACTGTATCGTCCCGTCAAGGAAGTGGGGCGTTACTCAGTCATCATGTTGGCGGTGGTGTTAGCCGCGATGTTTTGGGTAATCGTGTCCGGACTTATTCATATCGACACGAAGTTGGCGTTTGATTTTCCGCCTGGCGCATTTCATCTCTCCAAGTCGTTTTTTTACGGGCTAGCGGGAGCTACTTTAATCGCGATGTATAATTATGGCGGATACAACAACATCACCTACCTCGGAGGCGAAGTTAAGAATCCCGGCAAGAATATCCCGAGGGCCATTGTTTTCTCGGTCTTGATCGTTGCCGTCCTTTACCTTCTCATGAGCGTGGTGATCATCGGGACGATTCCGTGGCGAGATGCCGCGGTCTCTCACGCAGTGGTGTCGGAATTCATCGGTAAGTTGTATGGCTCGCGCGCGGCTTCGGTGATGACGTGCCTCATTCTTGTCGCCACGCTGGCCGGTGCTTTCACCGGCAGCCTCGGTTATTCTCGCATCCTATACGCTGCGGGCGCCGAAGGAAACTTTTTCAAGGTGTTCGGTCGCGTCCATCCGACGGGACGCTTTCCGACCGTTTCACTTCTCGCCACCAACGCGATGGCCATTCCACTCTGCTGGTTTTCGCTGGAGCGGTTGCTTTCGGCGCTGATGATCATTCAGATCGTCTTCCAGTTCATTCCTCAAATCATCGCACTTTTCTCCATCCGCAAATATCGCAAGGAAATCAAGCGTCCGTACGGCATGTGGTTTTATCCCGTCCCGGCAATCGTAGCTCTAATCGGGTGGATCTATGTCGCGTGCGCGCCGGAACAACGCCAGAACATCGGCACCGCGGTCATTCTTTTAGCGGCGGGCTTGGGTGCGTACTATGTGCGTTCCCGGGCCCTCAAATCATGGCCATTCGGGCAAGGCGGCGGCCGCTCGTCGCCGATTGCCTGAGGCACCGCAAAAAAATATCACTTACATTTTCTTCGGAGGACAGCAAGAGTCTCGCACGACAAGTTGTGTCTTAAGCAAAGCCGGCGTAGGAATGCTTAACCTGCCTTCGATATGATCGATTAAGATTCTCGCCGCAATCATTCCGATCTCTCGCGCCGGCTGACACACCACGGTGAGCCTGGGCCGCAGCAATGTCGCCCAATAAAAATCGTCGAACCCGAGCAGGCTGATTTCTTCAGGGCACGCGAGGCCGATCTCTTGTATCGCCGCCAGCGCGCCCAACGCCATCATGTTGTTGGTGCAAAAAATTGCCGTGGGACGCTGCCCTCGCGTCAAGAGCTGCATCGCGTGGAAATGGCCGCTTTCCATGTCATTGTGTCCGGCATGTATCGTCGACCGGTCCAGGGGAATTTTCGCACGGCGAATCGCCGACATAAATCCCTGCAATCTATCGCGCGAAGTTCCGCTGGAAGCATCGCCCGTAATAATTCCGATGTCGCGGTGTCCCAGGCTCAGCAAATAGGAAGTCGCGCTTTCCGCGGCCTGCGCGTTGTCCACTCCCACTCTTCCGATATGGGTATCACCTTCCCGAGGGTGACGGTCCGCGTAAACCACCGGAAGATTTCCCAAGACTGCTCTCGCTTTTCCTCCTGCTGCGTTCATGGCGGGAACCCGCACAACTCCATCCACGCGGCGCCGGTGAAACGAATCCAGATAATTCCGCTCTTCTTCCCAACTTTCTCGAGAGTCTCCGATTAGCACCGTGTAACTGGCCGAGGCGGAATAGTCTTTGACCCCGCGCACAAGCTCGATGTAAAAATTATTCGATAGGTCGGGAACCACGATGGCAATGGAGTGCGTTCTCTGCAGGCGAAGGCCACGCGCGAGGTCGTTAGGGCAATACTTCAGCGTCTTGATCGCTGCTTCAATTCGGCTCCGCATGTCCGCGCTGACATAGTCGGAATTGTTCAGTGCTGCGGAAATTGTGGAGACGGAGGCCCCCGCGGCTTTCGCCACTTCGTGAATGGTAACGTGGCGCCCTGTACGTTTCGCTCTTGACTTCAATCTCGTTCTCCTTACTCCGGTGTTCAGGCATGGAGTCGACATGTCTTGCAAACTACGAGCTTACTAAGAAAACGTCACAAAGCAAAAACCAAAACGTTTCGGGACTTCGTGCTCCTGTACCGCGTCTGCCGTATACCCGGCTTGGGCCGCAGAAATCAGGTCGTCCGCCCTGATTTCTTGTTTCGTGGCCGACTTACGCGTCCCACGACTCGATGACATGGCGGCTGCGCGCGCAGACGGCCCACGAGATTATGAAGCAATTCGCAAATTCAATCGTCCCTCGCACGAAATGACCGATGCCACTCCCGCGTGCCTCTGGAATGATTCGACATCTCTTCGGGAAGCAGACTACGCGCTCGATCACGGGGCGGTCGGGGCCACCTGCAACCCACTCCTGGTGAGTGAAGTCCTAAAGAAGGAAATGCATCGCTGGAAGGATCGGATTCACGGACTTATCGTAACGTTGCCCCAGGGTTCGAGAAACCGAAGAGAAGGGGCGCCGATGACTCTGTTTGACGGCTGGACCTGCCTCCAGCGGAGCAAAGAATCGAAATTCGAACGCCCTGCGCCTTCTGAACAGTTGCTCTCCCGTGTATCATGAAATTGTGCGCCGTCTGGCAATCCTGCTGGCGTGACAGCTCCAACGCGATCGAAGCGATCAGCGTGGGTGTGCAGGCGCTGTCTCAATCAGCAGGCCGCTACAATTCAATAGCATGTTTCCTGGAGCGACCCTTGGTTTCGGGTAAACGCCTCAACGCGGCGACGTGATGAAATTGTCCCGTCGACTGTTTCTCACTTCGCTTTCGCTCGGCGTGCCGATTCTCAGCGCGTACGGCCAAGGCGAAGCTTCGCGTAACGTAAAAGCCCAAACCAAGCTAGCGCCATCCGGCCGGCCATTCGATGCCTATTTCCTGGATGTCGCCCGCCAGGCAGGTCTGATTTCACCCACGATCTGCGGGGAGCCCGATCATGCAAACTACATTCTCGAAGTGATCGGTTGCGGATGCGCTTTCGTCGACTACGACAATGATGGCTGGATGGACATTTTCATTTTAAGCGGCTCGCGCATCGAGGGAGATCCTCCAGACGCAACAAATCGTCTGTATAAGAACAATCGAGATGGAACATTCACCGAAGTCACGGAAGAGGCTGGGCTGCGGAAAACTGGCTGGGCTTCCTCAGTGTGTGTGGGAGATTATAACAATGACGGCTACGAAGACCTGTTCGTCACTTATTTCGGTCAAAACGCTCTGTATCGCAATAACGGCAACGGAACTTTTACGGACGTGACCTTGCAGGCCGGTCTAAGGAATGATCCCGCGAGATGGGGCGCCGGGTGTTCCTTCGTTGATTACAATCGCGACGGCCTGCTCGATCTTTTCGTCTCCAACTATGCCCAAATCGAAGTCAAACACACTCCGAAACCGGGCTTTGACGCCAACTGCAATTGGAAAGGAATCCCAGTAAATTGTGGCCCTCGTGGTTTGCCCACCGGTTTCCATTCGCTTTACAGAAATAACGGCGACGGGACTTTCAGTGATGTGAGCCGGGAGGCGGGCATTTCGGCCTCGCGTGGAAGCTACGGAATGACGGTTGTTGCAGCCGATCTCGACGAAGACGGTTGGCCCGACATTTACGTCGCCTGCGATTCGACGCCGAGTCTTCTATTTATGAACAATCATGATGGTACCTTTCGTGAAGAAGGACTGGCGCGTGGCGTCGCGCTCAATGAAGACGGAATGGAACAGGCCGGCATGGGTATCGGCATAGGCGACTACGATCTTGACGGCCACCTCGACGTTTTCAAAACGCATTTCGCCGACGATACCAACGTTCTCTATCACAACAACGGCAAGGCCGATTTTGACGACGTTACCTATGCCGCGCATCTCGGGGTTGAAACTCGCTATATTTGTTGGGGCACGGGCATCGTGGACCTGGATAACGATGGCCATCCCGATATTTTTGTGGTGGCAGGCAGCGTCTATCCTGGGATTGAACGAAAGCTTCCGCAGTACACCAACAAGTGCCCGCGCATGATCTTCCGCAATTTAGGCAACGGAACTTTTGAAGAATTGATCGATGAAGGTGGGCCTGGTGTGGCGGCTCGGCATTCCAGCCGCGGTTGCACCTTCGGCGACTTCGACAACGACGGAGACGTGGACATTTTGATCGTCAACAGGGACGAACCGCCCTCCCTGCTCCGCAACGATCTGCGTGGCAATCACCACTGGCTCAAAGTACGGCTCATCGGCGTGAAGTCGAATCGCAGCGCGATTGGGGCGCGCGTGCTGGTGCACTATGGACGTAAAACCCAGGCTCAGGCGGTGCTCAGTCAATCCAGCTTCTATTCCGCGAGCGACCCGCGTCTGCATTTCGGATTAGGCGCCGAAACCACGGTGGGAATCGAGGTTGCCTGGCCGAGCGGCTTCAAAGAAAGATTCAATGGGATTGCGGCGAATCAACTAGTCACCATTAAAGAGGGAGCGGGAATTCTGCCGGGCAAGGGGCTCCCGACGAAATGACCGACGACGGGCTATCTTCGCCAAGTTCTTGTGGATTGATTCGATCGGGCTCGGTGTAACCTTGCCGGTATTCCCTAGATTGCATTGACGAAACGACGCCGAATCGTTCCCGAGGTCGTCGGGCAAGCATTCGCTGCAGATTTAGGCACCGTGTACTGGAGCGCGCCATGGCAAAATTCGTGACGTCCGCAACCACCTGCATTGCCGCGCCACCGCTGCTCTCGATCTCAAGTGCCACCGCCGATAGGGCAGCGGTATCTCTACCATGTAGGGCAACCTTTGCACCTTGCCACGCAAACAGGCGAGCAATTGCTGCACCGATTCCTCGGCTTGAGCCAGTGACAAGCGCGACTCTTCCGGATAGCGAATTCATGGTTTCCTTCATTGAACGGAAACGAGATTCAGAGGGTCGATGCCGCCGACGCGTCCTCGAACCGACGATGATTCGATGGCCCGCAACCTTGGCTACCGATGCGCGAAATGTTCTCTATGGCCGCCGCTGCAAAGAGTCCTGCGCCGCAGCCCGCGACTAACGCAGACACTGACGGCCACAATCCTGGTTTCGCTGTCATCAGGAACGCGATTCCGAGAGCCTTCCCCAAGCGCAGCCCATACGACAGGGTCAGAAGCTCTCCCTGCGCTCGGACGGAAAGCATCTCGAATGTTTCGTCATCCTTATTAAGAGTTTTCTTCAGTTGATTCAGCTTACGCCCGGCGATGAGCCCGCCGACGAGCATGATCGCGAGAGCGGCGATCAGGGCGGCTGGAATCCAGTATGTTCCTCTGCCATGGGACGAACCCAGATATAGACCGCCGAGCAAAATGCCGGCAAACGACGGAATGAATATCCAGTGCAGGCGGTTGAATGCCCGAACGAAGACCTGCATCTGTTTGGCATCTTGCGCCCAACGAATGCGAGGCAAGCCGAATCCCTCCAGGGCGAGGCCGACGAATAATCCTATGGCGGATACAACATGAACAAACAGAACAAACGAATATAGAGTCATATTTACCCTTCTCCTTTCTTTTCTTGGAGAATCCGGCCGTATGTCTCAAGAATATAGCGGTGGCTCTCGATGAGCCGCTGGCAATCGACATGCGAAACCGCGCCACACAGATCGGCGACAGGCGGGCAGTGTTGTGCTGGCCAATGGCGTGCGGCGGGAATTCAAGATTGCGAAAGCGATCGGGCTCTTGCTGATCCCTGTTGGCGCCACCGGTTATACGGCGCAGGTATTGTGGCAGGAGATCATCGACAATTTCGAAAGTTACTATCCCACGCATTCTGAGTTAAAAGGGCTTTTCGCAGTGCTGGGGGACGCGTCGGGCAGTAAGCGCCTTATCGACACCGTGATTGACATCATCAACAAGGCAAAGGGCAGGTCACTGCGATCAAGCTGTCTGTGTGCTGGCCTGTTCATCCTCGCGGATTGCGCCGCGCATCTTGGAAATCATTTCTTCCGGGATGTCGGTTAGATTATGCGCCGTCTTGGCCTGCTCAGCAGCTTGCGCCAGGACTGATTCTTCTGAATCGCCACGCGCCTCGAAGGAACAGCCGGGCATGAGATCGTTGCAGCGAAGGACTTTTGCCATGACAAGTCTCCTGGGTGATTTCGTGAAAAACTGGCGCCATGCTGGGTATCTTAGCTGGGCAAGTCAGCCTGAATTCTCGTTTGGACGTCAGGGTAGGTGCGATGAACTTTCTTAACGCCATATTCAAATTGCGGCTGGGAGCCACTTTTCCAAGACTGACAGCTGGTTGTGCTCAATGCTCGTGAAAGCGATACCCATCCCCGTGTTGGGAATGGCAGATATGACACAACCGAACGCAGTGAATGTGGTATTTCTTTGAGAGATTTTGATCCGAAGTTCGGTGCCTGCCGGCGCAGGATTCCGCGTATCAATGAAGCATCCGCTGATACTGAGTTCACTGGTCCGGGCGGAACGCTTCGGACCTGATGGCATGTCGGTCACTTCGGTGTCCGCACTAAACAGATACCGTGGTCCACGACGACGTTCGCGGTCCATTTCTATCACTTTGCCTCCCGGCACCAAAACGCGTGCCCACAAGAAAGCAAGAACGTCAGTGTTGGACTGGTGGGCTCACGCACAGCAAGGAGCGTGGCATGAAGTCGCTCTTAGTGTGGTCGCTTCTCGGTCTCCGAACCATCGGGTTGAAGCTGTATCGAGTAGCGTACTAGCCGTAGTAGCGCACGGCAGCGGAGAACTTGGGGGAATCAGCAGTTGGAGACGTCCTTTCACATTTTAGGCAAGATTTTGTTGTATCAATTGAGAAAAGTCCCTACTCGAACGGCGTGGGCAACTCATTCACTTTAGATCTAGGCGCTTACGAAATGCTGCTGGCGAAACTCCCGTGGCCATTCGATTGCGGACGCATTGCTGCGGGCTACACAGACAACCCTGCCGATTCGCCCGAATGGTAGGTTGGTTGGACGACCCACCAGCCAAGTAGCCCGTCCACTTAGAGAATTGCGCTCCGAGGCACGCGCGAAAACTCTGCAGTAAGTTTGCCCTGACTTACATGTCTCCCACGGACGTCACGCTTTAGGCACCGTACTTGATCTTAAATTTGGGAAGAACCCGAGAAGGGAGTATTCACCACTAAGGATGGCCGATCCTTTCGACTCGGGCACAGCGTCACAAATTTGCCGCAGAAATGAGCCTGCGTAATTCCTGAGCGAGTGGAAATAAGTCCTGCGTGCGACAGCGCCTGTCGTTAGACCGTCCTAAGGAAGGGAATAAGCCATGCGACTCCTAAGTTCGTTGGGCGTTCTGGCTCTTATCCTCGTCGCTTCTGCCCCCCAATTAACCGAAGCTCCCGCCGGTTTTGACAACCATAGTAACGGTGTCACGGACGATACGACTCATCAGGCCGATCAAAAAACATTCGAAGAAGTCGAGCAGCTAAGCGATGGCCTTGGACCGCTCTATAACGCGCAGTCCTGCCGTGAATGTCACCAGAATCCGGTTTCAGGTGCCGCCTCTCAGGTCACGGAGTTACGAGTCGGCCATCAAGGGCCGGACGGACACTTTCACAATCCCGAAATCCCGATTGCTCATGGAACCGAAGTGATCTCAGGTCGGTCTCTAGTGAATGACCGCGCAATCTGCCCGAACGCTGCCTTTCCTAACAACGAGATTCAAGAACGAGTTCCGGAAACAGAGACGATCCGGACGTTCCGCCTTTCTCTAAATCTGTTGGGCGATGGTTTCGTCGAGGCAGTTGCCGATCAAACCCTCATCGATCTGGCTCAGCAACAATGCAAATCTTCGCATCGGAAGATCTGCGGCCAGGTACTAGAGGTGCCAATCGTGGAAGCTCCAGGACAGATGAGCGTAGGTCGATTCGGCTGGAAGGACCAGCATGCCAGCCTACTATCGTTCTCTGCCGACGCCTATCTCAATGAGATGGGCATCACAAACCGCCTGCAACCAGATGAAGTGACTAAGCTCTGCAACACTGCTCCGGAGCCGAATGATACGCCGGGACCGGACGGCCTCTCCGACATCGATCACTTCGCGCGGTTTATTCGAGCCACGAAAGCGCCAGCGCGCGATTCGCAGCTCACGAACAGCGAGGTTGCAAAGAAGGGCGCCAATCTGTTTGCCAAGATCGGCTGTGTGACATGCCACGTCGAAACCTTGACCACGGCTCCCGCCGGAACAAAAATCAATGGCGGAACGTTCACGATTCCCGCCGCGCTCGGGTCAGTCACATTTCATCCGTACGGAGATTTCTTGATGCATGACATCGGTACGGGTGACGGAATCCTGCAGGCGACGCGTGAGCACTACGGAAACAAAGTTTTCCAATTGATGTCGGGTTATCTTGCGAAACAGGATTTCGAGAGCAGTCGAAACAAGATACGCACTGCACCGTTATGGGGAGTCCGTTTGCGTCCGCGCCTGATGCACGACGGCGCGTCGTTGACGTTTCGTGACGCTATCTTGCGACACGGCGGCGAGGCCAGGCATGTGAGCGAGGGATTTGAAAAACTGAAGCGCGAAGACCAACAGGCCATCATCGAGTTCTTGAAGTCGCTGTAAACCCTAAGGTAATCGATTTCGTGCTGTCAAATGCATACGCTCGGTTCACGTTCATACCGATGGCCAGATTCGATCGCACGAGAGTCAACGACCTGCTGAAGTTTCCGCCAAAGCCTTGACTTCGCCGAAAACAAGAGTAGCTTGCAGGTACGAATAGAGCGAGGACCTGATGCGCTTGTGTCAGGGCGAATCACCTAACAACGAGCTGTGCACTAATCCGGCTACAGTGCACTGTGCGACCTGCGATAAGTGGTTCTGCGACATCCACGCCGAGGATGAGGAGTGGCATCCCTGTATGTTGGAGTCTGGAGACGAAGGCGGCGAGGGGTAGGACAAACAGCGAATGTGCTCAAAGCTTACCGCAGCGAATCATTGCCGACGAAGGTAACGACATACGCAAAACTTGCCAGCAGAACAACGAATGGGCCGTTTTCTGTGGTGGCCAAGAACACAGCGTGGAATTTGTCGGTCGGATCACGAGCGAACCAAAACTTGACTCCCGGGCCCCCTGAGACTATACGCAGCTTGGAAGGAAAAGCCGCTCTGGAACGGATTGGTGCATGAAAAACCGCCTATTCATGCTAGATCTCGCGATACTCGCGGCGACGATATTCGCCTCGTCCGCGCAAGCTCAGAGACATGTCGCGTCTGCTCAAACTAGTCGACCTCGAATGAACCTCGCACGTCGAGCTGGTGTGAGATCCCCAGTCGTCCCCTCGCACCGTTCGCGACGATTTTCTTCTGGTTCGGGATTTGCGCCATACTTCTATTCTGATTACGATTCCGACTCGGGGATAATCGAGATGCCTACGAATCAGAACGCCGAACGGACTGCTCAGCCAACTTCCCCGGCACCAGTGCCGACCCCGCCCCAGTCGCTGCTGCTTGAATTGCAGGGTGATCATTGGGTGCGAATTACAAACTACGGGCAGTCACAGACTGATGGACAATCCAGCGAGCCAGAGTCGGAGCAAGCGTCCGATCTACCATCCGCTACCCCTGCCAATATTCCTCGCCGAATTCCTGCTGCCGATCCTCCTAGCGAGCTTCCACCCGCCGTGCTCGTGTTTCGCGATGGGCACAAGGAAGAGATAGGAAAATCTGTGATCGTAGCCTCAACCATATACACCAGCGCAGATCATTGGAGCAGCAGTTCGTGGACACGAAAGGTTCACATTGTTCAGCTGGACGTTCCCGCAACCCTGAAACTGAATCAGGAGCGGGGCACGAAGTTTAGTTTGCCGTCCGGACCGAACGAAGTAATGATCCGGCCGTGAATTTCGTGTTGCCCCAACTCTTCGCACTTGCAGCCAGATTCGATCGGAGAGGCGCTAAGACTGCACCCGCACCATTCCACTTAAAAATGTACAGGTGAGAGTTTTTTTCAAGAGCTGCATTGGCGCATTTTGCCTTGGTCTGTGTGGCGTTTCTCCGTTTGGTGGGTGCAGGCGGTACATCTTAGGTACACTGCTTTCAGATGCGTCAAATTATCGTCTTCCAGCAATGTTGTCATTCGCGTTTCAACGCTTTCTCGAGTTTCCGCCCGCATAATGCGTAGGGACATGTCTATGGGCGAATTATTCGCTGGAATCTGGGCATGGCAGCTACCTCAACCGCCAGCGGCTTCCTTCAAACGGAACTATCGAACGCGCGCAGTGCATCCC